>NZ_CP184829.1:3432500-7082469 GCF_049275945.1 Endozoicomonas sp. ALD040 | reverse complement strand
ACATTCAAAGGCCAATCTGCAACAGGTTCGGAAGGGCATTCCGGGAAGTTTGTTTTCAAACTCGTGAAGAATTCCACAATTCGACTGGCCTGACCGAACGTCAGATCATCTCCAGCCAACGCCTGCAAGCGAATTGGCGCAAATTCATCGTCAAAATTGAGCTTTTTAAGGAGGTGTATTTTCTCAGGGTTTTTTGCTGCTAATTCTGCCAGACCCAATGCGGCTTGCAGAGCTTGTTTCTTGAGAGGGTGCTGTTCCATGAAGGTGTGCATATCGGTCAGAACTTTTAACTGCCCCGGCGTGTACTGGCAGTGACTACCCTCATTTTCGAGAGCTTTCTCTTTAGCCCCCAGGGCTTCCTCTGCAGCCACCAGGGCTTCCTTTAACCTCTCAATATCTGCTTGCCTGGTTTCAATCTCCTCTTCCAGGCGGGCCTGTTCCTGAGCCAGTTGTTGGATATAGCCGCCAGTACCATCATCACCGCCCAGCTCTGCCTGCCTGTTTCTCAGGGCATTAACCCGGTATTCATTGGTGTCAGTGGTGTCTGGTTTAAGACCGATGAGTCTTTCCATCGAGCCAAGACAGGCTTCATGAAGATCCGTCAGGTCCTCTTCTGCTTTTGCTACAGCCTTACTTTTCTGCTCCAGGGCTTTATTCAGCTGAACTATTTCTTTCTTGTATACGGTTTCAGTCTTCTCATCGGTGTTTTCAAAACGCTTGATTTCCTCTTTCTTAAGTTCCAGATTCTCTCGTGCATTTCTCTCTTCAAGCAGTGCACTGGTCACCTGCCTGTTTTTCTTGTCGTGACGACGCAGGAATTGCCTGACTTGAATGTACTTTGCCTTGGCCAGAGGCAGTTCACCCAATGGTTCAGCAACTTTATCATCTTGGTCTTGATCATTATTATCTGGATTGCTCCGAAAGATAAAAAAGTAATCATCATCTTCCCGAAAACTTTCGACATCTCCTTTCATCTCGAGGTTCGTATTTGTTTTGGCTCCCAGTTGCTCAAGGATTTCATTCCGTGTCGCTTTACTGTACCTCCCCAGGAAATGCATGATGTCCTCAATTCGCCCAGCAGGTCTTTGTTCATCACCTGCAGCCAGGCCAAGGCCGGTCTGCAATTGTTTCATTGCCTTAGTTAAAAGCGTGTCGTCTTCATCGGAGATATGTTGGACGTCAGCACGGTTCCCCGCAAATAACACATTTTTGCCACGAATTTCATTCAGTTTGCGATGAACATCAGTCAGCTCGCTTTCAGCTTCTTTTAATGCTCGACTGGTCATGGCCAGATCACGATCAAAGACGAATCGAGGCTTAGGTCCCAGGCGCGCCATTTGCCTGTCAAGCTCTTCATTAATGGCTGCGATACGCTCATGAACGTCGGGCTGATCTACTTTTAAAACGATTTCATGCAGATATTGGAGAGTTTCTTTAATGAGATTGGACTGAACATCCACAGCGGCATCGTCTTTATAGTTCCCAATGCCAAGGCGATGGGCAATCTCGTTATTTCTGGTTCTTATAATACCTTCGTTATCGTAGAGTTCGTCTAGCTGATAAATCAGTGCCTGAATTTTGGCTGCCATAACTTCCTTCTGTTCATTCAGGCTGGCATCTTTTTCAAATTCTATTTCTAGAGCATCGGCCAGTGTAGCAATGAAAGTCTGGCTTGCTTTTTTAGCAGCAACGTTTTTACTTGTGTCGATACCCAGCTCGTCTTCTAGAGTTTCAAGCATCCTTGTCTGTTGATGTAAGGCTCGATGACCGGCGCCTTCGATATAAAAGACAAGACGCTTACCAAGCCTCCGAATTTTATCTTTCCAGTATTCGTTCTCAGGTATGAAGTCTTCTTGCCTGAAGGCATGCTCTATATGATCCAGTTTTTTTTCGGTGATGTCATCGCTGACAAGTTTTGTAAGAATTCTGTGAAGTCGTTTTTCGTTGTGATCGCCTTCATTGACCTCGATCCCGAGGATTCCTTCGGCGTTTTTCAGTAACTCCAGTGCCTCTTCCTCTGTCCGCTGTCTGGCTTTTGTGATGAATGTCTGAATTTCTTCAGAAATGGCCTGACGACGACTGTACTCATCGTCTTCTCTATCGAGGACATCCATGTCCAGGGCTGCTTCCAGAGCACTCAGTTTATGAAGTACTTCAGGCTTTAATTCGGGGGGATTTTCCACACCTGCAAGTCTGTCGACCCCGCGCCTAGTGTCTTCTGACAGTACCTGACGGTCTTCTAACGTGTTGCGTTCACTCAGTGCAAGACTAAGAACCTCCCTCACGGAATCTTTCCTTAATTTGACGAAAGCTTCGTCCTCAGTGACTTGAGCATTCAGGGTCTGAATGCTCTGAATCAGGCGCTCTTGTTGAGCGTCAATATCTGCATTGCTATCAAAATCCTGAATGTTTAAATGTTCGGCAAGAGCTGCAAAGCGGGCTCTGATTTCAGCTGATTTTTCAGTCTCTGTGCTGGTGCTTTGTTGCCTCTCTGTCACCAGTGCCAGTTTCTCCGGGTCGGACAGGTCTGTCTGTTGTTGCCGATACTGTTGAATGGAGTGAGCGTTGGCAACCGCTCTGTGCATGTCGTTAATTTTCTCCAGGAGACGAATGGCTTGCTCATCCGGTGACCAGGTATCATCCCAGTCATCTATGCCAAGCAGTATTGCCATTTCAGAGTTGTAAACACTTCTGGCATCACGGACTAGTTGTTCCGGCTGGTCGTTGACCTCAGTCAGCTGTCGGTCCATGTTGTTGGCGGAACTGACGACAGTGGGTATATAGCTCAGCATCTTCTGAACAGAATGCGGGTCAGTCAGAAGATCTCTGAGTACAGGTTTGAAGCTGAAGTGTTTTAAGAGTTGATCCTGCATCCAGGTTGGCGTGATCACTGACGAAGCAGCTTTGATGTGTTCCAGTGTGAACTCAAATTTATGTGTTTGATCCGGAGTCGCACTGCTCAATGCCTGCTGCAGAGATTCATAGTTGGCAAGCGCAAGCGCCGTCAATTTATCTTCCTGTGCAAGCGTCATTTGATCTTTGTTAACTCCGGCTTCGTGCCGTACAACAAACTCTTCCAGTACTGCCAACTGCCTGCTTCGAATGACGTATCGGTAGCTATTGACCTTATGTTCTTGAATCTCTGTTGTTACTTTATGAACGGGGTCATTACCCTCAGCTTCTTTCAGGAGGTTATTGAAGGTTTCTACAAAAGCGATATCGGTCGCGCTCTGTTTCTGACCATGGAAAACAATAACCTCTCCGGGGGCCTCGGTCACTTCGAGTTTTGGATAACCGGCAGGCACAGAGTAAGTCTGCATGTTATCCTCGACGTGTACTATATATCCGACGGGTTTATGGTATGACAGCAGCTTGTTGAGAGCTTCCTGTTGTAACTCTCCTGCCAGTACATGAACCTGTATATAGGCAGAGGTGGCCGCCGCCAGGAGAACCTCATCATTGACAAAGAGCGATTGTCCCAGACGCTCCGGTTCTGGAGGCCGTTCACCCCCCGAGATAAGCCGCATGAAGGTACGCCCACTGACATCAACCTTGTCTACTTCAATAGTGGCAAGGGCAACATAGTGATCACTCGAGCCGAGGTTTCCTGCCCTCTCATCAACGCTTTCCAGCACTGCTAACATCTGTGTGGGTCTGGCGATTTTCGTTAAAGGTTCCAGGGATTTCATGTCAGCCCATTGAGAAAGAACCATCTCAACAGAGTCCTGATCGGTCATTCCGCCTCTGACTTCAATGACCAGTTTCTTTTCTTCAAGGTTATGGCTGAACCTGAAGACTCCCTCATCTCCCACCTTGAGGACTTTGGTGTATTTCTGAGCAACGTCATTCTCGCCGGTTTCAAACAGATCAACACTGGAAACATGACAATCGAAATCAGAAAGAATGTCTGTAAAGCCTCCGGCAGGGCTGACATAGCCCACTCTGAGTCCAGAGAAATCAGGATCAGGGTAGGTAGTTGTAAAGGATTTAGGTATTGGCTGCTGGTTATCATCTAAAGTTGGCCGAACTATGACCTCACTTTGGGTAAACTCCACATGTCGGTCGCCCTGAATATCAACAGATTTTGTCTGCAACCTGCGGTCGGCCAGTGCCTGTGTAGCAATGATGGAAGAATTGATTGCAATCGCCATTGCGAGGCTTAATGCACTGGGGTAAGCATTTGTCATTCTACTACCTCTAACAAAGCATCCAAAGTGTAGGAGTAAGGAATACTTTCTGCATGGGAGAATGACCATTTCGGCACATTTTCCCTGAAGTATTTCTCCCAGCCATTGTCAAACGGCTTCATGGTGCGATCCCGGCGTTCTCGGAACTGCAAATAGTTTTCGTGTCGAGTCCAGCCATGCATCGTGTTGTTTGCTTTAACACGGTTTGCATATTCTTCATCGGTTTCATTGAAGCGTTGAGGCGTGGCAATAGCCGAACGTTTCACATATTCATCGTCGGTTTCGCCGATGCCTCGCCAGCGATTTATCCTGTCAATACTCCGGCCCAGAGGTCCGCCCAGCCATTGAGTGAGCATCTTGTTGTCGTTCATAAAGAAGTCGAAAGTAAGACTCGATGCCAGTGCGAATCCGAATGTTTGAGCATAGGTAAACCCGGATACAAGGCCGTGAACGTATGCTCCGATAGTGGCTACTGGACCGAGCACCAGACCGGCTGTAGCAGAGGCCAGTTGTTTTACTTTTTGCGGTGTCAGCCTGTGCACCAGTGGCACCTGAACCCCTTGCCCGGAACCCATGGATTTCACTGTTTCGGGTACCAGGCGGGAAATGCTGCGATATCTGTAAGGATTGGCGTTGCGCTGTCTGGCAAAGAGCATGGAGCCGGTTCTTAGCAGAATGACTGAGGAAGCGGCTTTAGCCAATGGCATGGCCAGTCCGCCCACTTCAGAGACTTGTTCAACTGCACTGTGGCAGGCATATTGAACGGTTCGGTCAAGATCAACACCATAGCGTTCCAGCCAATGCTGGAAAGGTGTCAATATCCTGTGCGTATAATCGCCCCTGTTGGTCAGATCCAGAAGATAGAGGAACGACATATTCAAGAGGTGCAGTTCGGCAGCCTGCCGGGCACTGTAGGTCACCAGCAGGGGTTTGTAGTTGGAAAAGTACCAGGTCACAGCCTGTATCAGGAAGGCTGAAGGTTTGACCCAGTAATCCTTTAGCTGCTGCTCAACCGCTGCGGCATGAGCCTGCATCAAGTTGTCATGGATAGTCTGGATCAGTTCTGATTCAGATATTCCGGCAGCATTGGCATAAGGTGTCAGGGTATCCTGAACATGAGTCAGGAAAGCTGCCGTCCTGCGGCCATTGTCAAAGGCAATATCGTCAAGAACATAGTTGGCGATGACTGCAGCAGCGTACTCTTTCATGCCGGTAACAGACTCTTTCAGAGCCGTCGGGTCAGCCCCGGTCACAGGAGTAATGGCACTCTCTATGAATTTCTCAACGTCTTTGTCAGACAGCATCCGTAAGGCGGCCTTGAAGTGAGTCAACTGGACGCCGTGTTTGTAGCCAAGGAAGTGTTCAAATTCATCCACTGTCTTATAATTATCGACTCTCCTGATGGCCTTTATGTAGTTCTCAAGTTCAACCTTGCTGATCAGGCCTTCATGCAGCAGAGCCATGATCTTTTTACCGCTGGCAGAATGTCTGGCGAAGTATTCCGTGAAGCTATTCAGGTCACCTGATTTATGATCAACGTAGTGAATGGCGGTTTTGCCCATGTTGTGAATTTCTTCGTCGTATTGTTCAGGCCCTTTCTGTATCTCATTCCTGGCCCTTTGCACCAGCGACCGGATTTTTTCCAGAACATTCTGTGACTGATCCTCCATAAGCTCGGGAGAAGGTTCCGGGAAGCTGGTTTTAAAGCTCCTGAAAACGGCCACAATCCGGCTGGCCTGGGCAAACGTCAGTTCATCGCCGACCAGTCCCTGCAAGCGAACCGGTGCCAATTCATTGTCAAAATCGAAACTCGTAAGGCAGGGTATTGCCTTACCGCTTTTTGCTGCTGATTGTGCCAGACCCATTGCGGCTTCCAGAGCCTGTTTCCTGAGAGAGTGCTGCTGCACGAAGGCGTGCATATCGGCCCGAACTTTTTCCTGTCTTGGCGTGAACTGGAAGGGGCCGCCGTCATTTTCGATGGCTTCCACTGCAGACTTCAGGACTTCTTTCATTCTCTCAACGTCTGCTTTTCTGGCTTCAACTTCAGCTTCCAGGCGGGTCTTTTCCTGAGTCAGTTGCTGGCTCATCTTGCTGCCAGTACCACCATTACCGCCCGCTTGTGTCTGTCTTTTTCCCGGGGCCTTAACCGGTTGTTCACTGCTATCAGTAGTGTCCAGTTCAAGATCCACGGCTTCTTCAATGGTGCTAAGAGTGGGTTGTTGCGAGATACGTCGGAGGTAGGCACGGGTCCCGGTAAATACAAGTTGTTTGATGCGCATAACATCCAGTTTTTGATGAGCAGTTTTCAGCTCATTTTCAGCTTCTTCCAATAAGCGCCTGGCTGTGGCTAACTCACGATCAAGAGCGTATCGGGGTTTAGATCCCAGGCGAGCCATTTGCTTGTCAAGCTCGTCCTCTATAGCCGCAATGCGCTCATTAACATCAAGCTTGCCCGCCCCGAGAACTTCTTTACGCAGCTGTGTGAGTTTTTCTTTAATAAGACTGATCTGGTCGTCAATAGTGGCATGATCCTGATAGTCTTCAATGTTGAGTTGATGGGCTATTTCATTGTTTCTGTCTCTTTTGATACTTTCATTTTCATAGACATCTGAGACTTCATCAGTGAGTGCCCAAACTTTGGCTAATAGAATATGCTTCTTGTCAGAGAGGTTGATATCCTTTTCAAACTCCACCTGCAGATCATTGGCCAGTCTGGCAGTCAGAGTCTTGCCTTTTTCTATAGCGGCATCGCTTTTATAAGGGTAGATCTCCAGCTCATCTTCTACAGACGAAAGATAATAGGTCTGTTGTTCTTTGGCTCGTTGTTCCCATTCTTCGACTTTAAAAGTAAGACGCCCATGAATCGAGTTGAGTCTGACATCCCTTCCTTCCAGATCTTCCGGGGCTGTGCTGAAATCCTCCCAGAGGATTTTGTCCATCTTATCCAGGTCGTCAGCTGAGACATCTCCGCTATCAAGCCTTTTATAAACCCTCTCAAGTCTTGCTGCTTGGTCATCACCTTCATTGATTTCGATGTTGAACATTTTTTCTATGCTTGCCAGTATGTTCAGGGCCTTTTCCTCTGAACGCTCTCTGGCTTCTCTGATGTATTTCTGTATGTCTTCAGAAATGATCTGTTGATGGAGATACTCATCGTCTTCACAACTGAGGCGGTCGTCCTCAAGGGCTCTTACCACGGCTTTCAGTTTATTGAGTACTTCAGGCCTGGCTTTGCGGTGGCCTGGGGTTTGGGTTATTGTTTCTTCCGGCTTTTCAAGCTCATTCCCGTCTTCCCAACAGGGACTTCGTGCTTTCTGTTTTTCCTTATCACCGGCGTCGGCTCTTTCCGTTTCGTGCTGCAACTGACTTTTAAGCTGGGAGAGCCTGGCCTCTGAGATCTGTAGCTGTTCTCGCCTGCTGTCCAGTTTAATATGCTCTTTGGCCATGTCACTCAGGACTTTGGCAGCAAACTGTTCGTCTTCGTAAAAAAAATCGGCCATTAAATGGGAGTAGACAGGTATGGTATTGAGAATATTCTGAACAAAATGCTGGTTAGTCAGAAGATTTCTAAGTGCGGGTTTGAAACTGAAGTGCTCTGAGAGTTGAATCTTCAACCAGGTTGGCGTCATGACCGACGAAGCAATTCTGAAGTGTTCCAGTGCGAACTGAAATCCCTCTGCCTGATCTGAAGTAGCACTGGTCAATGCCTGCTGGAGAGATTCGTAGTAGGCCAGCGTAATCAGTTGACTTTCGTCAAGGTCGGCAGCAGCCAACTGAGCAGCAATCTTTTCCAGCACTGCTATCTGCCTGCTTCGAATGACGTACTGATAGCTTTTGACTTTATGTTTATTAACCCGGGCTGTTGCAGGAGCCGGGTGATTAGCCCCAGTTTGTGCCTGGGGTTTATAGAGGTTTTCTACAAAAGCGACATCATCCGGACTCTGCATCTGACCATGAAAAACAATCACTTCCCCCGGAGCTTCTGTCACTTCCAACTTTGGATAACCGGCAGGCACAGGATAAACCTGTGTGTCATCCTCGACGTGTACAACATATCCGACGGGTTTGCTGTGTGCCAGCAGTTCATTAAGCGCCTCCTGTTGTAAATCCTCCTGCAGGACATGAACCTGAATATAGGCAGAGGTAGCTGCTGCCAGGAGAACATCATCATTGACAAAGAGTGATTGACCCAGACGTTGCAGTTCAGGAGGCTTATTACCTGCGACGAGAGGACGCATGAAGGTACGCCTGTTCACTTCAACTTCTTCTACTTCGATGGTGGCAAGGGGTACGTAGTGATCACTCGCGCCGAGCTTTCCTGCCCTGATACTGGCTGCTTCGAGCACATTAGCCAGTCTTCCGGGCCCGGCAATTTTCGTCAGCGGTTCTAATGGTTCGATGCCAGGAAAACGATCACGCACAGTCTCAAGGGTGTCCTGATCGGTCATTCCGCCTCTGACTTCAATGACCAGTTCTTTTTCGTTAAGGCTATGGGTGAACTTGAAGACTTCCTCATCACCTACCTTCAGGACTTTGGTGTATTTCTGAGCAACATCATTCTCGCCTGTTGCAAACAGGTCGACGCTGGAAACGTCAGCACTGATGGCAGAAAGAATGTTTGTAAAGCCATCAGAAGGAACGATATAGCCCTCTCTGGCTGGCGTCAGATCCGGGTAGGTGGTGGTAAAGGATTTGGGTATTGGCTGCCGGTCTTCAGCTAAAGTTGGCTGAACCCTGACCTCACTCCGGGTAAACTCCACTTGTCCATCTTTCACAATATCGATAGATTTTGTCAGCAGCCTGCGCTCGGCCATTGCCTGTGTAACGATAATGGAAGAGCTGACTGCAAGGGCCACAGCAAGACTGAATGCATTACGGCGGGCATCTGTCATTCTATTACCTCAGAGCTGAGTACCGTGAAAAGCGATTTTCACACCGGGAGAGGTAGCGATTTTTAATCGCTCAAGGCTGTCAATCGCTCAAGGCTGTCAATCCTTCATGGTTGTGGCGGTAAGCTGTTGAGTGAATTTAGTTCACAGTGGCAAATACGTTAAGCTGGTGAGTGAATTTAGCCGATAGCCCATTCTGAAAGAAACCAGTATGTAGTCCCTGATACTGGTTCCATTTGGATAGTTATGAAGGGGGCATCCACTGGTTTCTGATATCAAAGTTCGTCGCGGGTATTCTTGTCATGATCGAACTTCTCAACCTTGTGATCAGTCAGCGCTGCTTTTGGCTCGAAGAAGGCACCCAGCGTGTAAGAGTAAGGAATACTTTCTGAGTGGGAGAATGACCATTTAGGCACATTTTCCCTGAAGTATTTCTCCCAGCCATCGGCAAACAGCTTCATGGTACGATCCCGGCGTTCACGGAACTGCAGGTAATTTTCGTAACGCGTCCAGCCATGCATTCTGTTGCTCGCTTTAACACGATTCGTATAGGCGGCATCGGTTTCATTGAAGTGCTGAGGCGAGGCAATAGCGGTACGTTGCACATATTCATCCTGCGTTTCACCCAGGCCTGTCCAGCGATTCATCTTGTCAAGACTACGACCCAGAGGCCCACCCAGCCATTGACTAAGCATCTTGTTGTCGTTCATAAAAAAGTCGAAAGTCAGACTCGACGCCAGCGTGAGTCCGAAGGTTTGGGCGAAGGTAAACCCGGATACAAGGCCGTGGACGTATGCACCGACAGTGGCTACCGGACCCAGCACCAGACCGGCGGTGGCAGAAGCCAGAGTTTTTACTTTTTGTGGTGTCGCTCTGTGTAGCAGCGGAATCTGAACTCCCTGTCCTGAGCCCATGGATTTCACTATTTCAGGCACCAGACGGGAAATACTGCGATACCTATGAGGATTGGCATTGTGCTGTCGGGCAAATAACATGGAGCCGGTTTTCAGCAGAATGACTGAGGCTGCGGCTTTACCCAATGGCATGGCCAGTCCGCCCACTTCAGAGATTTTTTCAATCCTGCCGTGGCAGGCATATTGTCCGGTTCGGTCAAGATCTACACCGTATCGTTCCAACCAGTGCTGGAAAGGTGTGAGCATTCTGTGCAGATAATCACCCCTGTTGGTCAGGTCCAGCAGATAGAGGAATGACATGTTTGCAAGGGACTGCGTGGTAGCCTGCGAGGCGGGATGAGTCACCAGTAGTGGTTTGTAGCTGGAGTAGTACCAGGTCACTGCCTGCAGCAGGAAGGCTGAAGGCTTGAGCCAGTAATCATTGAGCTGCTGCTCAACTGCGGCAGCATGAGCCTGCATCAATGTGCCATGGATAGTCTGGATCAGTTCTGATTCAGATATTCCGGCCGCATTGGCGTGAGGTGTCAGGGTATCCTGAAGATGGGTCAGGAAAGCTGCTGTCCTGCGGCCATTGTCAAAGGCAATATCGTCAAGAATGTAGTTGGCAATGACCGCAGCTGCGTACTCCTTCGTGCCGGTAACAGACTCTTTCATACCTGCCGGAGCGGTTGCGGTCACAGGAGTGAGGGCAGTCTGTATGAATTCCTCGATACCTTTTTCTGACAGCATCTGGATAACGGATTTGAACTCAGCCACCCCCATGTCGTGTTTATGGCCAAGGAAGTGCTCAAATTCCTGCTCAATCTCGTAACCGCCGACATCTCTGGCGGCCTTCATGTAGTTTTCAAGTTCAACCTTGCTGATCAGTCCTTCATGGAGCAAAGTGATGATCTTGTTGCCACTGGCAGAACGGGCAGAGAAGTATTCCATGAAGCTTTTCAGATCTTCTGGCTCATGTTCAACGTAATGAATGGCTGCTGAGTTCATGTCCAGAATTTCATCGTCGTATAGCTGTGTGTCTTTTCTGGCATGGCTGAAAGAATCTGTCTGAGCATCAAAATCCTGCATGCCTGAGTGTGCGGCAACCGGTGTTGGGGTAACCGGTGTTGCGACAACCGGTGTTGGGGCAATCGATGTTGGGGCAATCGATGCCGGGGTAACAGGTTGACTGATTTCATGAATGTTCTGGTGGCTGAGTCTGGCTTGTTTTTCTGGTGGCTGGGTACCATCCCGGTTATTAATACCAAGCTTTGCCGCCATTTGATTGATGTAATCTTGACTGATTTCTTCTACAGCGACACTAATTACTCTTTTCATAGGTGGGATTCGATCGGTTTGCTCCTGAAGACTCTTTAACCAGTTTCTCCGTTCTGTCATTTCTTTTGCCATCTGAAGGCCCTGTAACCTGATGTGTTGATGAATGGCCTGGCAACGGATTTCCGGGTCCTTTTCGATATCCGGAACCAGACCGAGCTGAACTTCAATGTGAGCCAGCTTCTTATGGATTATCCGATCGGTTAGTTCTTTCTTTTGTTGCAGGTATTGTTTAAAGGACTGAAGGATACGCAGGTCACCTTTATTGACCGAAGTTATATCTCGCTTGCCTTCTGTGGCCGGTGTTTTTGCTTTTACAGCTTCTTCATCAGGCTTAACTTCAAAGACAGCCAGTCTTTTCGGGACTTTCTCGTTGGTTACTTGTATGTCTTGTTGCAGCAGTTGTCGAATGAACTGAAGGTAACCCAGACCGTTTTCATCGATCGAAACAATACTGCACTCGCCTTCATTGGCTACCGCTTTTGCTTTGACAGCTTCTTCATCAGACTGCCCTGTTACGGTAAATAGTGCGGCAACCAATTGGTTGATTTTGAGCACTTTTTTTTTGATGAGTCGGTCTTGTTCTGTAAATGGCTGGATATCATCCCAGTCATCAATACCAAGCTCTGCCGCCATTTGAGCGTTGCGAGCTGTTGTCAGGTCAAAACGCATTTGTTGTTTCTGCTCTGGAAATCGTTCAACTTCCGGCTGAAGTTTCTGTAACAGGTTGTTCTGTTGTTGCTGCTCATAACGAAGCTGCATAAGCTCTTCATCAATTCGTTTTTTGAGTTGAGCTATTCTGAGATGTTCTTTTTCACTGGTAGTGGTTTTTTCTATTTTAAACAGCACTTGCCGTCTAAGATGGGTGAGACCGTATTCTTTTAACAGCAATATTTTCTGATTGTTTTCCGTCTCAATTATCTGTCTGGTAGTCTCGCTTCCGACCTTGAAAACAAGCTTTTTTTTAGTCTCAGGAGTATCACCCAGCTCTTGGTTGATACGATTGTAAGCAGGCATCAGGTCATGAATGTCCTGAATAAAGCGCTGGTTATTCAGAAGATTTTCAAGTGCAGGTTTAAAGCTGAAGTTTTTTTCGAGTTGATTAAACATCAAGGCAGTCGTGAAGGCCGACGAAGTGACCCTAATCTGTCCTATTGAGAGGTCGAATTCATCTGCTCTATCTTGCATAGCAACGATCAACGCTTGCTGAAGATATTCATAGTATAAAAGCGTCGTCAGTTGCTGCTTGTATGAAAGCATTGACAGTTGCTTATTGATGGCAAGTGTCGTTTTTCCACCTTTGGCAGGTTCAGGATTGTGCTGTTCAGCTATCCTCTCCAGCAGTGCCATCTGCTTGCTTCGAATGATGTTTTCGTAGCTTTTGACTTTGTCTTTTTTAACTCGTGTTATTGCTTCAGATGGGGGGGAACTGCAGTCATGCCATTGCAACCAGATGTCATATAGAAACTCTACAAAAGCGACATCAGCCGGGTTCTGCTTCTGACCATGGAAAACAATAATCTCTCCCTGAGCCTCAGTCACTTCCAGTTTTGGACAATTCTCAGGCACAGCATAAGCCTGTGTGTCATCCTCGACGTGTACGACGTATCCAACGGGTTTATGGAATGATAACAGATCGTTCAGAGCTTCCTGTTGTAATTCTTTTCCCAGAACATGAACCTGGGTATAGGCAGAGGAAGCTGCTGCTAAAAGTGCTTCATCATTGATAAAGAGCGTTTGACCCAGACGCTGCAGCCCGGGAGGTTGATCGCCGACAGCGACAAGACGCATGAAGGTACGCCCATTCACTTCAACCCGGTCTACTTCAACTGTGGCAAGGGCAACATAGTCATCAACTTCGCCAAGCTTTCCTGCTCTTCCATGGGCCCCCTTCAGCACTGCAGCCAGTTGTTCGGGGCTGGCGATTTTTGTTAACGGATCTAATGGTTGAATGTCACCTGACTGAGTTCGAACAGCCTCAATTGAGCCCTGATCGGTCATTCCGTTTCTGACTTCAATGACCAGTTTCTTTTCTGCAAGGTTATGGATGAACCTGAAGACCCCCTCATCACCCACCTTCAGGACTTTGGTGTATTTCCGGGCAGCGTCATTCTTGCCTGTTTCAAACTGATCAACGCTGGAAACGCCGCCATCAATGCCGGGAAGAACATCCGTGAAGCACTCATAAGGAAAATGATAGCCCGTTACGGTCTCAGTCTGGTAAGGGTAGATGGTTGTGAAAGATTTGGGTATTGGCTGCCGGTCGTCACCTACCGTTGGCTGAACTATGACCTCGCGCTGGGTAAACTCCAGAGGTATTTTGGCATAAATACCGACAGATCTTGTCTGCAGTCGGCGTTCGGCCATTGCCTGTGCAGTAATGATGGAAGAGCTGATTGCAACGGCCACTGCAAGTCTTAACGCATTGGGGCGAACATTTGTCATTCTACTACCTCAGAGCTGCCAAACGCTCATGGCTGTTCTGTTAAACTGTTGAGTGAATTTAGTTCAGGATGGCAAAGTTGGATATTCCCGGTTTCACTCCCGTCATTCCCGGTTTCACTCCCGTCATTCCCGCGAAGGCGGGAATCCACACTGACTCACCACCAGAACCATACTGCCTGGTTCCCCTGGCCTCGTCATTCCCGAGAAGGCAGAGATTCACCGTTGGCGCTGGATTCCCGCCTTCGCGGGAATGACGACCTTAGAGCATGAGAACGAGCTGTTGGAGTTTTGCGACACCCGCCTTCGCGGGAATGACGACCTCAGAGTGACTCGAAGAAGACACCCAGAGTGTAGGAGTAAGGAATACTTTCTGTATGAGAGAACGACCATTTAGGTACATTTTCCCTGAAGTATTTCTCCCAGCCATCCGCAAACAGTTTTATGGTGCGATCACGGCGTTCACGAAATTGCAGATAATTTTCGTGTCGCGTCCAGCCATACATCCTGTTGTTTGCTTTAACGCGGCTTGCATACTCTTCATCGGTTTCACTGAAGCCTTGAGGTGATGCAATAGCGGTACGTTTTAAATACGCATTGTCCGTTTCGCCAAGACCCCGCCAGCGATTAATTTTGTCAAGACTGCGTCCAAGAGGTCCAGCCAGCCATTGAGTGAGCATCTTGTTGTCGTTCATAAAAAAGTCGAAAGTGAGACTCGACGCCAGGGCGAATCCGAAGGTTTGGGCATAGGTGAACCCGGATATAAGACCATGGGCGTATGCTCCGACAGTGGCTACCGGACCCAGCACAAGCCCGGCGGTGGCAGAAGCCAGAGTTTTTACTTTTTGTGGTTTCACTCTGTGTAGCAGCGGTACCTGAACCCCTTGTCCGGAACCCATGGATTTCACTATTTCGGGCACCAGACGGGAAATACTGCGATACCTCCGGGGGTTGGCGTTGTGCTGTCTGGCAAACAGCATAGAGCCGGTTTTCAGCAGAATGACTGAGGATGCAGCTTTACCTAATGGCATGGCCAGTCCGCCCACTTCAGAGATTTGTTCAATGCTACTGTGATAGGCATATTGGCCGGTTCGGTCAAGATCAACTCGGTAGCGTTCCAGCCAGTACTGGAAAGGTGTGAGCATTCTGTGCAGATAATCCCCCCTGTTGGTCAGGTCCAGCAAATAGAGGAACGCCATGTTTGAGAGGGACAGCGTGGTAGCCTGTGAGGCGGTATGAGTCGCCAGTAACGGTTTGTAGCTGGAGAAGTACCAGGCGACAGCCTGTACCAGGAAGGCAGAAGGTTTGACCCAGTAATCCTTTAGCTGCTGCTCAACCGCTGCGGCATGGGCCTGCATCAATGCGTTATGGATAACCTTGATCAGGTCTGATTCAGACAGGTCGGCAGCATTGGCATAAGGTGTCAGGGTATCCTGAACATGGCTCAGGAAAGCTGCTGTCCTGCGGCCATTATCAAAGGCAATATCGTCAAGCACGTAGTTGGCGATGACTGCCGCTGCGTACTCTTGCATGCCGACAACCGATTCTTTCATTCCCGCCGGACCGGATGCCATTACGGTCACAGGCATAAAGGCACGCTGCATAAGTGCCTCAGCACCCTCATCGGACAGTTTCCAGACATGGCTCTCGAACTCAGACAATCTGACGCCATGTTGGTAACCAAGAAAGTGTTTAAATTCATCCACTGTCTGATAACTGTCGATTCTTTTGACGGCTTTTATGTAGTTCTCAAGTTCAACCTTGCTGATCAGACCTTCACGCAGCAGAGTGATGATCTTGTTACCAGTGGCAGAATGGCTGGCGAAGTATTCCGAGAAGCCTTTCAGGTCAACCGGTTCATGCTCGACGGAGTGAATACCTGCTGAGCCTGTTCTTTTAATCAGGTCGTCGTATTGTTGAGCCCCTGTTTTTATCTCATTCCGTGCTCTTTGAACCAGATTCTGAATTTTTTCCAGGATATTCACGTGCCGATCTTCTGAAGGCTCTGAGGGGTTTACCGGAAAGTATCTCTTCAGACTTTTGAAGAATTCCACTACCCGGCTGGCCTGGTCAAACGTCAGATCTTTGCCAACCTCTGCCTGCAAGAGGATGGTTGCAAATTCATCGTCAAAATCGAAACCCTTGAGATATACCAGCCTCTTGCTGTTTGCTGCAAATATTTCCAGGCCTATTGCGACTTCTAGAGCCTGTTTCCTGAGAGGGTGCTGCTGCATGAATGTGTGGATGGCGTCCAGAACTTTTACCTGTTTCGGTGTGTACTGGAAGGGGCCACCGTCATTTTCGACCGTTTTCTCCGCAATCGCCAGGACTACTTTCAGTCTATCAATGTCTGCTTTCCTGGTTTCAATCTCAGCTTCCAACTGAACCTGAAGGTCAGTGAGGCTCCCTTCACACAACTTCTGATCGCGACGAAGAATAGCCAGTTTTAACTTCAGCACACTTTCAACCCATTCTATTTCCTCTCTGGCGCTGGCCACCTCACGATCAAGAACATATCGGGGCTTAGGTCCCAGGCGGGCCATTTGCCTGTCAAGCTCATTCTCAATGACGGCTACACGCTCATAAATGTCAGGCTCACCCGCCTTAAAAACTTCAACATCCAACTGTCGGAGTTTTTCATCAATCAGATCGGTCTGGAGGTCGATAATGGCATCATCTTGATAGTCTTTAATGTTGAGTTGATGAGCCATTTCATTGTTCCAGGCTCTTTTGGCAACTTCATCATCATAGTTTTTGTGAACTTGATTCAGTAATTCACGGATTTTTGCTCTCAGAACAGACTTCTGGCGACGCAGCAGGCTGACATGGTTTTCTGCAAAGGTTACCTCCAGGTCACTGGCTAGTTTTGCAGTCAATGCCAGACCTCTTTCTTTAGCTGCAACGTTTTGATCAGAGCAGATTTTCAGTTTGCGTTCTGCATCGGTAAGATCAGGATAATAGCCATATCCTTCAATGGCTCGCTTATCGACCTCTTCGACTTTATAGGTAAGACACCTGCGAAGCATATCAAGCCATTTTGGCCGCCTTTTTTTCCCACGAGAAAAAGTAATATGGGCATCAGGGCTTTCAGGTTCGGGATCCTCTTTGAAGTACACAAGCTCAAAGGCCACACGCAGGTTGTCTGTCTGCCAGATATTTTGTAGCTTATCCCGCATGTAATCCGGGATATTATCGTCATTGAGCCTTGCACGAACCCTGGCAAGTCTTGCTGCATTGTCGTCATCTTCATCGATTTCGATGTTAAATACTTCTTCTATGGCTTCCAGCAGGTCCTCAGCTTTTTCCTCTGCCCACTCTCTTGATTTTGTGATGAATTCCTGCATTTCTTCAGAAATAGACTGGCGACGGAGATACACATCGTCGTTTTGATTGGGGTCATGTATCTCCATGGCTTCTTCTACGTCACTCAATATCTTGAGTACTTCAGGCATGGCTCTGGGGTGGCCTGGTGTTCTGATGTCTTCCAGTTGTTCTTCCAGCTCTTTAATTCTGGAGAGCTTGTCTCTTATTGTCGACTCCAGGATGGCGCGGTTGTCCAGTGTGGTGTCTTCCCCAGAGTGTGCTGTTGCAGCAGTTGATGTTGCGGCAACCATCGTTGCGGCAACCGCTGTTGAGCTAACCGGCGCTGTGCTAACCGGCGTTGGGGCAATTGATGTTGTGGTAACCGGTTGCCTGATTTCATGAATTTTCTGGTTGATAAGCCTGGCTTTTTTTTCTGGTGGCCGGGTATTGTCCTGGTCATCAATACCGGGGTCCTCTGTCGTTTGAGCATTGAGAGCTTTTATGGCATCTGCTCTGGCATCATGAGTTTGTTGTTTCGGCGCTGTAATTCGATCGGTTATCTGCTGAAGTTTTTGTAACGGGTTTTTCTGTTCTTCCTGCTCTTGTCGATTCTGATCAGGTTGTTGAATGAGCTTAATCGCCTTCTCGTGAAGGTACTGCAGAATTTCCTGGTGACGGGCTTCCAGGTCGTTTTCGCTTTTCGGAGTCAGACCGAACTCTTCTTCAATTTCAGCCAGCCGAATCTCTTCATCGATGGGGTCTGTATTCCGTTGCAGATGTCGTTGCATATACTGAAAGAGGGCTCCCTGATCGATTTCATCGCTCAGGATAGGACCAAAACGGCCTTTAATGGCTGCATATGTTACTTTTACAGCTTCTTCATAAAACGGTCCTTTTCCAGTAATTGCTGCGACCCCCGTCTGATGGATTTGATCAATTCTTTTTTCGATGCATCTGGCTTGTTCTTCGAGTGGTTGGGTATCATCCCAGTCATCAATACCCAGTTCTACTGCCCTTCGGCTGTTGTAAGTTTTTCTGGCCTCTTCTCTGGCATCACAAAGTTGTTGTTCCAGCTTTGGCGTTCGTTTGATTTCCTGCTGAAGTTTATTTAACTGGTTTTGCAGTTCTCCTATCGCTTTTCGGGTCTCTGCAAGCCCATTCTCAATTCCCTGATTGAGCACAATTGCTAAGGGTTTTTCCGTTTCGGTGGCAGCGTCTTTCTCCGTGGCGTGTTTTAAGTGGACTCTAAGCTGGATCATTTGTCTTTCTTGTGTCTGCTGGGCTTCCAGTTGGCTTTCCACCTCAATCAGCTGTCTGGAAATATCTCTCATGACTTTGGAAGTAAACTTTTCCAAGTCCCCGGGAACATCGGTCTGTGCCTGATCGGTATGACTGCCATCCGGTATCACTTTCAGAATATTCTGAATAAATAACGGGTTAGTCAGAAGATTTCCAAGTGCAGGCTTGAAGCTGAAGTGTTTTTCGAGTTGATTATGAATCCAGGTTGGCGTGACGACCGATGAAGTGACCTCGATGTGTCCTATTGTGAGTTCAAATTCATCCACTCCATCCGAAGTAGCACTGGTTAACAATGCCTGTTGGAGATATTCATAGTATGACAGTGTTCTCAGTTCATCTTCGTAAGCAAGCGTCGTTTGTCCACCTCCGTCAGGTCTAGCATTGTGCCTTGCAGCTAACTCTTCCAGCAGTGCCATCTGCCTGCTTCGAATGGTGTACTGGTAGCTTTTGACCTTGTCTTTTTTAACCTTTACTGCTGTTTCAGAGGAGGAGGTGCAGGCAAATCCTTTCGCCCAGGTGTCGTAAAGGCCATCCACAAATGCGATATCGGCCGGATTATGTTTCTGACCATGGAACACAATAGTTTCACCCGGAGCCTCAGTCACTTCCAGTTTCGGATAACCAGCAGGCACCGGATAAACCTTTGTGTCATCCTCAACGTTGACAACATAGCCGACGGGTGGATGATATGAAAACAGATCATTCAGGGCTTCCTGTTGTAAATCTTTCCCCAGAACATGAACCTGGGTATAAGCAGAGGTGGCTGCCGCGAAAAGTGCCTCATCATTGACAAAGAGCGATTGACCCAGGCGCTGCAACCCTGGAGGCTCATCGCCCGCTGCGATAAGACGCATGAAGGTGCGCCCGTTCACTTTCACGTCATCTACTTCAATGGTGGCAAGGGCAACATAATGATTAACTTCGCCAAGGTTTCCTGCTCTTTCATTCGCGCCTCTGAGTAATCCGGTCAGTTGTTGTGGGCTGGCGATTTTTGTTAACGGTTCTAATGGTTGGATATCACCTGATTGCGCACGAACAGCCGCAATTGAATCCAGAAGGGTCATTCCGTTTCTGACTTCAATGACCAGTTTGTCGTCTTCAAGGTTATGGCTGAACCTGAATACCCCCTCATTGCCAACCTTCAGGACTTTGGTGTACTTCAGAGCAGCATAATTTTCGTCTGTTTCAAACTCGTCAACACTGGAAACGCTGCCCTCAATGCCAGAAAGCACATCCGTGAAACCTTCAGAAGGAACCCTATAGCCTGCTCTTGCCCGAGTCAGATCAGGGTAGGTGGTTGTAAAGGATTTGGGTATAGGCTGCTGGTCATTCCCCAAAGTTGGCTTAACTATGATCTCACTCTGGGTAAATTCCACATGTCCAGTGCCCTGAATATCGACAGACCTGACTTGTAACCTGCGATCGGCCACTGCCTGTGTAGCAGCAATGGAAGAGCTGATTGCAATTGCCACTGCAAGTCTTAATGAATTGGGGCGGGCATTTGTCATTCTGCTGCCTCAGAGCTGGGTACTCTTATTACCGTGAAAAGTGATTGCCACAACCGGAGTGAAAGCAGCTTTCAATCAGGGTGGTCTGCCGGGGCGGCAAGTGGAAAGCTTGATTGAGGAGCATTTCTCTTGTCATGACCCTGAACTTTCTGATCATCGCCCTGTTGCTGCTCATAGAAGGCACCCAGAGTGTAGGAGTAAGGAATACTTTCTGCATGAGAAAATGACCATTTAGGCACTTTTTCCCTGAAGTATTTCTCCCAGCCATTCTCAAACAGTTTCATGGTGCGATCACGGCGTTCACGGAACTGCAGATAATTTTCGTGCAGAGTCCAGCCATGCATGGTGTTATTTGCCTTGACTCGGCTTGCGTACTCTTCATCGGTTTCAACATAGCGCTGAGGTGTGGCAATGGCCGTACGTTTCACATAATCGTCCTGCGTTTCACCGACGCCTCGCCAGCGATTAATCCTGTCAAGGCTACGACCCAGAGGTCCACCCAGCCATTGAGTGAGCATCTTGTTGTCGTTCATAAAAAAGTCGTAAGTGAGACTCGATGCCAGAGCGAAGCCGAAGGTTTGAGCGTAGGTAAACCCGGATACCAGACCGTGAACGTATGCTCCGACAGTGGCTACCGGACCCAGCACCAGACCGGCTGTGGCAGAGGCCAGAGTTTTCACTTTTTGTGGTGTCACCCTGTTCAGCAGCGGCACCTGAAACCCTTGTCCGGAGCCCATGGATTTCACTATTTCGGGTACCAGACGGGAAAGGCTGCGATACATGAGGGGGTTGGCGTTGTACTGTCTGGCAAACAGCATAGAGCCGGTTCTCAGCAGAATGACTGAGGAAGCGGCCTTGCCCAATGGCATTGTCAGCCCTGCGACTTCAGAGACTTGTTCAATGTCATTGTGTTCGGAATATTGGAAGGTTCGGTCAAGATCAATACCGTAGTGTTGCAACCAGTGCTGGAAAGGTGTCAGCATCCTGTGCAGGTAATCCCCCCTGTTGGTCAGATCCAGAAGATAGAGTAACGACATGTTTGAGAGGGAGAGTAAGTTAGCCTGCCAGGCGTTATGGGCTACCAGTAGTGGTTTGTAGCTCGAGAAGTACCAGGTAAAAGCCTGTACCAGAGCGGCTGAAGGTTTGACCCAGTAATCATTGAGTTGCTGTTCAACCGCTGCAGCATGAGCCTGCTTCAAGGTGCCATGAATAACCCGGATCAGTTCTGATTCAGATATTCCGGCAGCATTGGCGTAAGGTGTCAGGGTGTCCTTAACATTGGTCAGGAAAGCTGCCGTCCTGCTGCCATTGTCAAAAGCAATATCGTCAAGAACATAGTTGGCGATGACTGCAGCAGCGTACTCTGTCATGTCGGCAACCGACGCTTTCATAGCCACCGGGCCAGTTGCTGTCACAGGCGTAAAGGCATCCCGCATGAATTCCCTGGCAGCCGTGTCGGACAGCATCTGGACGGCATCTTTGAAGTGAGGCACATTGACGCCGTGCTTGTAGCCAAGGAAGTGCTCAAATTCTGCCACTGTCTGATAACCATAGGCGCCCCTGATGGCCTTGAAGTAGTTCTCAAGTTCAACCTGACTGATCAGACCTTCACGCAGCAGAGCTATGATCTTGTTGCCGGTGGCAGAATGGGTAGCGAAGTATTCCGAGAAGCTGCTTTTCAGGTCTTCTGGTTCACGCTCGACGAAGTGAATGCTTGCTAAGCCGATGGCGTAAATATCGTCATCGTATTCTGGTGCTCCTGTTTCCATCTCATGCTTGGCCCTGTGTACCAGATTCTGGACTTCTTCCAGAATATTCATAGGCTGATCTTCTGCAGGCTGGGAAGGGGAGGGCAGGTAATCCCTCTTCAGGGCCTTGAAGACTTCCACAATCCGACTGGCTTGTTTAAACGTTAAGTCTCCGACCAGTGTCTGCAAGTGAATGGGCGCCAATTCATCGTCAAAATTGAAATCCGGAAGATGGGGTATTGTCTTACCGTTTATTACTGCCAGACCCATTGCGGCTTGCAGAGCTTGTCGTTTGAGAGGTTGTTGCCACGTGAATGTCTGGATAGCGTCCAGAACTTTTGCCTGCTTCGGCGTGTACTGGAAGGGACCGCCTTGATTTTTGACGGCTTTCCGGGCAGCCTCCAGGGAAGCCTTCGCTCTTTCAATGTCTGCTTTCCTGGTTGCAATTTCATCATTCAGGGAGGCCCTTTTCTGAATCAGTTGCCAGACCTTGCCGCTGATAACGTTTTCACTGCCCAGTTGTAACTGTCTGTTTCTCAGGGCATCAATCCGTTGTTCCAGGGGTGCAGTAGCGTCTGGTTTAAGACCCACGGCTTCTTCGACGGTTTCAAGAGCTGTTTTATGATAATCCGTTAGAGCGACTTCTGCTTTTGATACAGCTTCACTTTTCTGCTTCAGGGCTGAACCTGGATCCATGTCTCCAGAATGGATAATCTCCTGTCTTTTAGCAACCAGACCCTCCTGCGCATTCCCCTCTTCAAGCCGGGCATTGGTCAATTCCATACTTTTCCTGTCGTGCTCATTCAGGAATACTGTGACATCATCGTACTTTTTCCTGATTAAACTCTGTTCATCAAATACCTCATCGATTTCATCGATTGCTTTGTGAATAATCCTGTCTCTATAATTGCTGTCAGAATGAATGGAGGAATAAGCTTGTTTCAGTAAAATGGTGTCATCTGTTGTCTGAGTTTCATGATCTATTCTGGCTTTCACTTTCTGAGCGATTTCATCTCGACTTCCTTTGAAACTCCGCAGGAAATGTTTTACGGTTTTTTTTCGCTCTAACAGGAAGTGCTTGAAGTCCTTTGCTCGCTCTTCAAGGGTTTGCTCATCACTTGTAGTCTGACCCCACTCGACCTGAAGTTGTTTTATTGCCTGATTGAGAGCTTCTTTTTCTTCATCCAAGATTCCTTGGCGGACAACAGGGTTCAAGCTAAGCAAAAGCTGTGTGACATCAATAGCATCCCGTTTTTGATAAGCAGACCCCAGCTCACTTTTAGCTTTTTCTACTGCTTGCTCGGCTCTGGCTACCGCACGATCAAGAACGTGTCGGGGTTTTGGTCCCAGCCGGGCCATTTGCCTGTCAAGCTCATTCTCAATGGCCGTGATATGCTCATTAACCTCAGCAAAACCTGCCTGGTATACTTTTTGATCCAGCTGTTGCAGTTTTTTACTGATTAGAACGTTTTGGTCTTCTATGGTGGCGTCATCTTTATAGTCGTCAATGTTGAGTTGATGAGCAATTTCATTGTTTCTGTTTCTTCTGACATCCCCATGGACATAGGCTTCGTCAACTTCGTCCATTAATGCCATAATTTTTTCGCTAATTTGATACTTGTTGTAAGTCATGTGAGCATCGTTTTCATATTTCACCCCCAGATCATTGGCCAGCCTGGCAAGGAAGGCTTTACCCTTTTCTATAGCCTCATTTTTTACAACGGAGTCGACCTGCAGTTTCTCTTCTATTGCTATAAGCAGCTTTTTCTGTTGTCTTCTGGCTTGCCTGTCCGGCTCCTGGACATGAAAAGTAAGACGCCGATGAAGCTTCTCGCGTTGCAGATCCCTTTGGTCGGCAGGTGTGATGTCTTCTTTGCAGAGGGTTTGCTCTATGGTATCCAGAGTGGCTTGCGAAACACCATTGTTGTCAAGTTTTGTACAAACCCTTTCAAGTCGGATTGCTTTGTCATCAGCTTCGTTGACATTGATCTTGAGTATTTCTTCTGCGGTTTTCAGAGCAACCAGCGCTTGTTGCTCTGCCCTCTGGCTGGTTTCTGCAATGTATGTCTGAATTTTCTCAGAAATGGCATCACGACGGAGGTACTCACCATCGTTTTCATCAACGTCATTTATCTCAAGGACATTTTCTACGGATCTCAGTGTCTCGAGTACTTCAGGCCTGGCTCTGGGGTGGCCAGGGGTTATGATGTCTTGCAGTTCTGCTTCCAGTTCTGCAAGCCTGTGGAGCTCGAAGTTTACCCTTGATTCCAGTGTCTTCCGGTCTTCTGGCGTGCTGTCTTCACTCAGCTCAATACCAGAAACGGCTACCAGAGCAGCTTTTCTGGCCCTGGTGTAAGAATTCTCTATATCCAATTGATCATTCAATGTCTCAACTATTTGCAGCAGGCTTTTTTGTTGCGCAGCCATTGTCTCGATTTTATCAAGCAGGCATTCCAGCTGAACGTCAATATCTGCATTGCCATCAAAATCCTGAATGTTTAAATGTTCGGCAAGGGTTGCAAAGCGAGCTTTGGTTGCCGCTATTTTTTCGGCTTCAGCCGCCAGACTGGGTTCTACAGTTTCTTGCTGACGCGGTTCTGTTGCGACAACTGCTGCGAAGATGTCATTAATTCTTTCTATGATGCGTCTGGTTTGCTCTTCTAGTGGCAGGGAATCATCCCAGTCACCTATGCCAAGCTTTGCTGCTTTTTCAGAATTGTAAACATTTCTGGCATTATGAAATTGTTGTTCCAGAGCTGGAAGTCGTTTACTTTCCTGCCGAAGTTTCTGTTCCTGGTCTTTCAGGGATGCCAGTTTGAAACGGAGCTTTTCAAGCTCATCATTGATTCGTACCTTGATTTCCAGTGCTTCGAATTTTTCCTTTACTCCAGCAACCTGCGTATCCACTGCATGCTGCAACTCATTGTTGATCTCCAGGATTTTGGCTTCTTTTATATGTAGCTCCTCCATTAAGTTGTACATTTCAGGCAGCTGTCTGGCCATGTCGCTAATGACTTTGGTAGCAAACGGGTCGTCACCTGGAATATCAAGCTGCTCTTTGTTAATCACATTGACAACAGGTATTAACGTCCAAAAAGAGAGATGATCAGCCAGAAGATTTTTAAGTACGGGCTTGAAGCCGAAGTGTTTTTCGAGTTGAAAATGCAACCAGGATGACGTGATGACAGACGAAGCGGCTGTGATCTGTTCTAATGCGAATTCAAATTGAGAGGCACTATCGGGAGTAGCACTGGTTAATGCCTGCTGGAGATATTCATAGTATGCAAGCATCGCCATTGGATACCGGCTAAATTCACCATCGTGATGTTCGTATTTTGCAGCCATCTCCTCCAGCACTGCCATCTGCCTGCTCCGAATGATGTACTGGTAGTATCTGGTTTCATAGCTTTTAACCTGTGCTTTTATTGCATCAGGCAGGTTTTTACCATCAGCTTCTCGCCAGAATTTAAGGAGGGTTTCTATAAAAGCGACATTGGTCGGATACTGTGAATAACTCTTGAACACAATAACCTCCCCCGGCGCTTCTGTTACTTCCAGCTTTGGATAGCCGACAGGTACAGGGTAAGCCCGCGTGTCATCTTCGACGTGCACAACATATCCGACCGGTTTGCTGTGTGCTAACAGTTCATTAAGAGCCTGCTGTTGTATATCCCGTTCCAGTACATGAACCTGAAAATAGGCAGAGGTGGCGGCTGCCAGCAAAACATCATCATTGACAAAGAGTGACTGACCCAGACGCTGCAGATCAGGAGGGGAATCGCCTGCAGCGACAAGACGCATGAAGGTGCGCCCATTCACTGCAACCTTGTCTACTTCAATGGTGGCAAGGGCAACATAATGATCACTTGTGCCGAGTTTTCCTGCCCTGTTTCCGGCAGCTACGAGCACTTCGTCCAGTATGTAGGGTGAGGCAGTTTTTGTTAAGGGTTCCAGTGATTCGAAGCCTTCCATTTGCTCAAGCACAGCGGCAACTGAATCCCGATCGGTCATTCCGGCCCTGACTTCAATGACCAGTTCTTCTTCTTCAAGGTTATGGGTGAACCTGAAGACGCCCTCATCACCCACCTTCAGGGTTCTGGTGTATTTCTGAGCAACGCTATTCTTATCTGTTTCAAACAGATCAACAATGGAAACGCCCTCGTTGATGCCAGGAAGAACGCCTATAAAAGTAGGAAAGATATAGTCGTCACTGAAATGAGACATATCAGGGTAGGTGGTGGTAAAGGATTTAGGTATTGGCTGCTGGTTATCATCAAGAGTTGGTTTAACTATGACATTACTCCGGTAGAGCTGCACTTGTCCATTGTCCTGAATACCGACAAACTTTGTCTGAAGTCTGCGTGTCGCCAGTGCCTGTGTTGCCATGATGGAAGAGCCGATGGCAATGGCCACTGCAAGGGTTAATGCACGGGGGCGGGCATTTGTCATCCGGATACCTCAGCGCTGGGTAGAAAGTTTGATTGAGGGGGCGTTTCTCTCATTACCCTGTCGCCATTCGCAGAAGGCTCCAAGAGTGTAGAAGCAAGGAATACTTTCTGCATGGATGAACGACCATTCAGGCACATTTTCCCTGAAGTATTTCTCTCAGCCGTTGGCAAACAGTTTTATAGTTAGGGAACTTCAGATAATTTTCGTGCCGGGTCCAGCCAGCCATTGAGTGAGTATTTTTTTTTTACTGTGAAAAGTGCATATCAGGCGAGGAAGCCACTGTTCTGTTACTTGTGCCCATGGCTGTCAATTGTCCATGGCTTCAATTGTCCATGGCTGCTGGTGGAAAGCCTGATTGAGGGGCGTTTCTCTTATCATGATTGTGAAATTTTTGATCATCGCTCTTTTGCGATTCGAAAAAGGCTCCGAGAGTGTAGAAGTAAGGAATACTTTCTGCATGAGAAAACGACCATTTAGGTACATTTTCCCGGAAGTATTTCTCCCAGCCATTTTCAAACAGTTTCATGGTGCGATCACGGCGTTCACGGAACTGCAGATAATTTTCGTGCCGCATCCAGCCATACATGGTGTTGTTGCCTTTAACACGGCGTGCATATTCTTCATCGGTTTCACTGAAGCCCTGTGGTGAGGCAATAGCGGTACGCTGCAAATACTCATTGTACGTTTCACCCAGGCCGCACCAGCGATTAATTTTGTCAAGACTACGTCCAAGAGGTCCACCCAGCCATTGAGTGAGCATCTTGTTGTCGTTCATAAAAAAGTCGAAAGTGAGGCTTGACGCCAGTACGAATCCGAAGATTTGTGCATAGGTGATTCCGAATAAAAAGCTATGAACGTATGCTCCGAAAGTGGCTACCGGACCCAGCACCAGACCAGCTGTGGCCGAGGCCAGAGTCTTTATTTTTTGAGGTGTCACCCGGTGCAGCAGAGGTACCTGAACCCCTTGCCTGGAACCCATGGATTTTACTATTTCGGGCACCAGACGGGTAATACTGCGATACATATGCGGGTTAGCATGGTTTTGTCTGGTAAACAGCATAACGCCGGTTGCCAGCAGTATGACTGAAGATTCGGTCCTGCCAAAGGGCATGGCCAGCCCGAGCATTTCAGAGACTTGTTCAACTCCGCCGTGGTAGACATATTGGCCGGTTCGGTCAAGATCAATACCATAGTATTCCAACCAGTGCTGAAAAGGTATGATCATTCTGTGCATGTAATCCCCCCTGTTGGTGAGATCCAGAATGTAGAGGCTCAGCGTGTCTGACAAAGACACTTCGACAGCATTCCAGGCCTTAGTCGATGCCAGCAGTGGTTTGTAGCTGATGTAGTACCAGGTGACAGCCTGTACCAGAGAGGCTGAAGGTTTGACCCAGTAATCCTTTAGCTGAAGCTCAACTGCGGTGGCCTGAGCTTTCATCAATGTGTCATGGGTAACCTTGATCAGTTCTGATTCCAATATTCCGGCAGCATTGGCGTAAGGTGTCAGGGTATCCTGAATATTGGCCAGAAATGCTGCTGTCCTGCGGCCATTTTCAAAGGCAATATCATCCAGCACGTAGTTGGCGATAACAGCTGTTGCGTACTCCTTCATACCGGCAACAGACTCTCTCATACCTGCCGGGCCGGTTGCAGTCACGGTCACGGGAATAAAGGCGCTTTGCATAAACTCTTCAGCGCCTTTGTCGGATAGCATCCTGACGGCCCTAAAGAAGTGGTGCATGTCGACGCCGTGTTTGCGGCCCATATAATAATCAAGTTCGCCCTGTGCCGGATAACCGGGGGCACCTCCTTTGACGATCTTTACAATTCGGATGATCTTTATGTAGCTCTCAAGTTCAACCTTGCTAATCAGACCTTCACGGAGCAAAGTCATAATCTTGTTACCACTGGCAGAATGGCTGGCGAAGTATTCCGGGAAGCTTTTCAGGTCCCCCGGTTCATGCTCTACGAAGTGAATGGCCGCTTTGCCCATGTCGCTAATGACATCGTCGTATTGTTGGGCCCCTGTTTTTTTCTGATGGATGGCCCAAGACGACAGAGATTCGACATGTTCGATGGCACTCTGAGGTCGAAATGAAATAGGCTTGAGAGTTGATTTCGGGAAGGTCTTCAGGCTCTTTAAAGCTTGCACAATCCGACCGGCTTGTGCAAACGTAATTTTGTCTCCGACCATTCCCTGCATGCGAATCGCTGCAAAATCATCGTCAAAATTGAAAGTCGAAAGCATCACTGTCAACTTACCGCTTTCTCTTGCCGCTTCTTCCAGGCCAATTGCGGCTTCCAGAGCCTGTTTTTTGAGAGGGTGCTGCTGCGTGAATTTACGGATAGTGTCCAAAACTTTTACCTGTTTCGGCGTGTACTGGAAGGGACCAGAGTCACTGTCGACAGCTTGCTCTGCAGCCTTAAGGACTCCTTTTATTCTCTCAATGTCTGCTTTCCTTAATTCAATCTTGCCTTGCAGATCAGCCTGTTCCTGAATCAGGTGTCGGACAGTGCCACCATAACCATCATTTCCTCCATACTCTACCTTTCTGTTTCTCAGGGCATTAAGCCTTTGTTCAAGGGTGTCAGCAGGGGCTGGTTCAAGACCCACGTCTTTTTCAGTGGTTTCAAGAACCGCTTTATGAAAATCCGTCAGAGCGGTTTCTGCTTTTGATACCGCATCACTGGATTGCTCAAGGGCTAAATTCAGCCAGGCCATTTCGTTTTCCCGTTCGGCTTTAGCCTGCTCATCGAAGTCTCCTGGATCGATAACCTCGCATTTTTTACGCTCCAGATACTCTTGTGCATTCTTTGCATCGGCCACTTTCACACTTTTCCTGTCGTGTTCACGCAGGAAGTCTGTGAGCTGAGTGTACCTTTTCCTGTTATAAAGCAGTTGACCCAAGGCTTCATCGTCTTCGTTCTGACCATGAGAATCTGCACAGGATGCGGTGGCAATCAAATAATCAGATGCTTCCTCTAAACCGGGGTCACCTGTTGTCTGGATGTCCAGACCTGATTTGATTCTCAGTTCCCCAAGGATTTCATCTCGTTTTTCTGCACTGCATTCCTGCAGGAAATGCCTGATGTCTTTTAGTCGCTCTTTAGTGGTTTGCTCGTCACTTGCAGCCAGACCCAACTCGATCTGAACTGCTTTCATTCTCTGGTTGAGAGCCAGGTTTTCTGTATCCGGGATATGTTGGAGATCAGCAAGGTTCCCCGCAAATACCAGGTTTTTGCCACGAAGCTTATTCAGTTTGTGATGAAAAGCTGCCAGATCATTTTCAGCTCCTTTAATTTCTCGTTTGGCCAAGGCGACATCACGATCAAGGACGAATCGGGGCTTGGGTCCCAGGCGAGCCATTTGTCTGTCAAGCTCATTCTCGATGGCTGCGATACGCTCATTAACCTCAGGCTGACCCGCTTTGAACACTTCTTTATCCCGATGTTGAGGTGAGATATTTAGCGCGTCTTCCAAAGCGATAAGCTGATTTGCCTGTCGTTTTCTGGCTCGCTGATCCGATTCGTTGATCAATAAGTTGAGACAGTCACGAATATCGGAGAGTAAGGCATCCACTGGCACCGGATCACCCTCCAGATCTGGCCTGTCAGTTGCCATCCGGATAAGCTGGTCTATGTCAGCCAATTGGTCATTTGAGACATCACCGCCATCAAGTTTTGTACGAACCCTTGCCAGTTTTGCTTCTGTGCTATCACTTTCACTGACTCTGTGACCGATGCCGAGTTTGTCTTCCAGGAGTTGCAATATGATCCAGGCCCCTGACTCTTCCCGCTGTCTGGCCTCAGTGATGTATCGACGTATGTCTTCAGAAATGATCTGACGATTGTAATATATATCTTCCCTTTCATTGATGTGACTCTGCTGCAGAATTCTTTCTGCGGCACGAAGTGTCTCAAGAACTTCAGGCGTGGCTCTGGACTGGCCTGGTGTGATGATGTCTTTCAGTTGCTCTTCCAGTGCTGCATTCCTGAGAAGCGTGGAATGCATTGTTGACCTCAGAGCATTGAGTTCTTCTGTCGTGATGACTTCATTCAGCTCACTCTGGTCTTGGCCAGGGGGCGCTGCCAGAGCAGATTTTTCGGGCCTGGTGTAAGAATTCTCTGAGTCCTGTTGTTTATTGATTGTTTGAGTACTGTGATGCAGGCGTTCTGGTTGGACATTCATTGTCTTGATTTTTTCGAGCAGGCATTCTTGTTGAGTCTCAATATCTGCATCGCTATCAAAATCCTGAATGTCTAAACGTGCGGCAATGGTTGCGAAGCGGGTTTTGATTTCAGCTGCTTTTGCAGTATCTGTTCTGGTGCAATGTTGCTGAAGATGTTGAAACACCTCCGATCCCTGCTGCCGAATGCGCTGCTGAATGGCCCAGTGACGGGCTTCAAGGTCAGCGTCGTTATCCGGGCTCAGACCGAGCTGACCTTCAATGGTAGCCAGTCTGCGCCGGGTTCTCTCATTGGCCAGTGTTGCCTGATGTTGCATATGCTGTTGAATAGACTGAAAGCGGGCATCCAGATTGTTTTCATCGACCGGGGTGATACTGAGCTCGCTTTCAATGGCTGCCAGTTTTGCTTTTACAGTTTCTTTATCAGGCTGTCCACTTGCAGTAAATGTCGCGGCTTTGGCCTGATTGTTTTCATGGATTTTATTTTTGATGAGTCTGGTTTGTTCTTCGGGTGGCTGAGTATCATCCCAGTCAGCCATGCCAAGCTCTATTGCCAGTTCTGTGTTGCGAGCCCTTATGGTTTTTGCTGCAACGTCAAGCACCTCTTGTTTCAGGTATGGAATTCGATCGACTTCCTGCTGAAGCATCTGATTCTGATTTTTCAGATCTTTCAGTTTGGTACAATGCAGTTCAATATTATCCTCAAGTCTCTGTTCGAGCTCCTCTACTCTGAGCTTTATCTCATTATGTTCAATGGCAATAGCCCTTCTTTCAACGGCTTCCGACATTGCGTGAAGTGATTTTTTGTTTTGCTCGTTGAGTTCGGCCGTTTTTGCCAGCTGCTCTTTCAGCGTGTCCAGCTCGGCGAGTTGGGCCTCTTTTGCCCGCCGCTCTTCCGGCGTGTTTTCTAACTCAAGATGCTGACGGGCCATATTACCCATCACTTTTTTAACAAATGTTGTATCTTCTCCAATAGCAAATTGCTGCATCAGTTTGTTGACAAAGTCTGTACCTTTTTGAACGTTGTGAAGAAAATGTCGACTCGTCAGAAGATCCTTGAATGCGGGTTTGAAACTGAAGCGTTTTTCGAGTTGAAACAACATCCAGCCCGGCGCAATAGCCGATGACGCAGCACCGACATGTCCTACTTTGAGTTCAAATTCATCGGTTCCGTATGAAGTAGCAATGGTTAATACCTGCTGAACAGATTCATAGTACGCAAGCAATACCATTTTATCCTCTTCAAGTTCAGCATCGTGCTGTATAGCTAAATCAGCAGCAAACTTCTCCAGCAGCTCCATCTGCCTGCTTCGAATGACGTATTGGTAGCTTTTGACCTTACCTTTTTTAAACTGTGCAATGTGGTCATTATCATTAAGGTCGAATCCATCCAAGGGGGCATAGAGGCTTTCCACAAAAGTGAGATCGGTCGGATTCTGCTTCTGACCACGGAAAACAATAACCTTTCCCGTAGCCTCAGTCAGTTCCAGTTTTGGATAACCCCAAGGCACAGGATAAGCCTGAGTGTCATCCTCGACAGTGACAACATAGCCAAGAGGCTGATTGTAGTAGAAGAGCTTATCCAGAGCTCGCTGTTGTAAATCTTCTCCGAGAAGATAAACCTGGGTATAGGCAGAGGTGGCTGCTGCGAAAAGCGCCTCATCATTGACAAAGAGCGATTCACCCAAACGCTCCGGTTCAGGAGGCTGATCGCCTGCAGCGATAAGACGCATAAAAGTGCGCCCGTTCAATTCAATCTCACCTACTGTAAGGGCGGCAAGGGTGACATAGTGATCAGCTTCGCCAAGATTTCCCGCTCTTTCATGCGCGCCTTTCAGCACCCCGGCCAGTTGCTCGGGACTGGCGACTTTTGTTAACGGTTCCAATGGTCGGATACCACCTGGTTGAGTGCGAACAGCCTCAATTGAATCCTGACGGGTCATTCCGTCTCTGACTTCAATGACCAGTTTGCTGTCTTCAAGGTTATGGGTGAACCTGAATATCCCCTCATTACCCACCTTCAGGATTTTGGTGTACTTCTGAGCAACGTCATTGTCGTCTGTTTCAAACTGATCAACAGTTGAAACGCCACCCTGGATGTCAGAAAGAACGTCTGTGAAGCCTTCGGAAGGAACGTCATAGCCTGCTCTGACTTGAGTCTGATCAGGGTAAGTGGTGGTAAAGGATTTGGCTATTGGCTGCTGGTCATGATCCAAAGTTGGCTTAACCATGACCTCACTCTGGATAAACTCCACATGTTTATTGCCCTGAATATCGACAGATTTTATCTGTAGCCTGCGATCAGCGAGTGCCTCTGTTCCAATAACAGAAGAACTGATTGCAATGGCCACTGCAAGGCTTAATGCATTGGGGCCGACATTTGTCATTCTGCTGCCTCAGAGTAGGGTGCTTTTATTGCTGTGAAAAATATTGCTGTGAAAAATGATTGGACGGACAAGCAGCTTTTAATCAAGACTGTATGCTGCCGAGGTTGCAGGTAAAAAGCCTGATTGAGGGGCATTTCTCTTATCATGATTGTGAAACTTCTGATCATCGCCCTTTTGCGATTGGTAAAAGGCGCCAAGAGTATAGGAGTAAGGGATACTTTCTGCATGGGAAAACGACCATTTAGGTACATTTTCCCGGAAGTATTTCTCCCAGCCATTCTCAAATAGTCTCATGGTGCGATCACGGCGTTCACGGAACTGCAGGTAATTTTCGTGTCGAGTCCAGCCATACATCGTGTTGTTGGCTTTAACACGGCTTGCATATTCTTCATCGGTCTCACTGAAGCCCTGAGGCGAAGCAACAGCGGTGCGTTGCAAATACTCATCGTCTGTTTCACCCAGGCCCCACCAGCGATCAATCCTGTCAAGACTTCGCCCCAGAGGTCCACCCAGCCAATGAGTGAGCATCTTGTTGTCGTTCATGAAGAAATCAAAAGCGAGACTTGACGCCAGAGCGAATCCAAAGGTTTGAGCATAGGTGAACCCAGATAGAAGTCCGTGGGCGTATGATCCGACTGTGGCTACCGGACCTAATACGACACCGGCTGCGGCAGAGGCAAGCGTTTTCACTTTTTGTGGGGTCACCCTGTGCAGCAGCGGTACCTGAACCCCCTGTCCGGAACCCATGGATTTCACTATTTCGGGTACCAGACGGGAAATGCTGCGATACATCCGGGGGTTGGCATGGTGCTGTCTGGCAAACAACATGGAGCCGGTTCTGAGCAGAATGACTGAAGAAGCAGCCTTACCCAGCGGCATTGCAAGCCCGCCCAGTTCAGAGAGTTTTTCAAGTTCAGTGTGCCGGAAATATTGGCCAGTTCGGTCAAGATCAACACGGTAGCGCTCCATCCAGTGCTGGAAAGGTGTCAGCATCCTGTGCGTGTAATCACCCCTGTTGGTCAGGTCCAGGAGATAGAGGAAAGACATGTTTGTGAGCGATAGTACTGCAGCCTGCCAGGCGTCAGCCAACACCAGTAGAGGTTTGTAGCTGGAGTAGTACCAGGTGACAGCCTGTACCAGAAAGGCTGAAGGCTTAACCCAGTAATCCTTTAGCTGGCGCTCAACCGCTGCAGCATGAGCCTGCATCAATGTGTCATGAATAGCCTTGATCAGTTCTGATTCCGATAGTCCGGCAGCATTGGCGTAAGGTGTCAGGGTATCCTGAGTATTGGCCAGAAATGCTGCTGTCCTGCGGCCATTTTCAAAGGCAATATCGTCAAGCACGTAGTTGGCGATGACAGCCGCTGCATAATCTTTCATACCGGCAACAGACTCCTTCATACCTGCCGGGCTAGGGGCAGTCACGGTCACAGGAATAAAGGCACTCTGCATAAACTCCTCAGCACCCTTGTCGGACAGCATCCTGACAACCTTGCAGAAGTGAAGAATGTCGGCACCGTGTCTGCAGGCAATAAAGTGTCCAAATTCACCCTCTACCTCATAACCATCGACACCTCTGACGGCCTTCATAAAGTTCTCAAGTTCAACCTTGCTGATCAAACCTTCACGGAGCAAAGTGATGAGCTTGTTACCACTGGCAGAATGGCTGGCGAAGTATTCCGGGAAGCTTTTCTGGTCCCCTGGTTCATGCGCTACGTAATGAATGGCTGCTGAGCCCATGCCAAAGATTTCATCGTCGTATAGCTGTGTGCCTTTTTTCAACTCCATTCTGGCACTGTCCATCAGACGCTGGACTTCTTCCAGGGCACTTAGAGGCTGATCTTCCAGTGGGGTTGCCGGGGATTGAGTCTTCAGACTCCTGAAGATTTCCACAATCCGTCCGGCCTGATCAAACGTCAGGTCGTCTCCGACCATAGCCCGCAAGCGAATCGGTGCAAATTCACCGTCAAAATTAAAAGTCGCAAGGTAGGGTACTAACTTACCATTCCTTTCTGCAGACTCTGCCAAACCCATTGCGGCTTCCAGAGCCTGCTTCTTGAGAGAGTGCTGCTGCATGAACAGGAGCATAGCTTTGCGGGCTTTTTCCTGCTTCAGTGTAAACTGAGAGGGGCCACCCTCATTCTGGACGGCGTTTTCTGCAGTCTTAAGAGTTTCCTTCATTCTTTCAATGTTTACTTTCCCGGCTTCAATCTTGGCTTCCAGACGAGCCTGTTCCTGAATCAGTTGCTGGATCTTGCCACCAGTACCATCAATCCCGCCCAGTTCTATCTGTTTGTTCATCAGGGCAATAAGCCGTTGTGCTCTGGTGTCAGAAGCACCTGGCTTGAGGCCCAGGGCTTTTTCAGTGACCTCAAGAGCCTCTTCATTCTCCGACAGAATTTTTTTCGCTCTTGAAAAAAATTCACTTTTCTTCCTCGGGGTGGGAATCAGCTGCTCTATTTCGTTCTTATTTCTGGTTTCAGCCTTCTCATCAATGCTTCCAAAATCGGTAGTCTTCTGCTTTTCAGGATCCGGATTCTCTTGTGCAGAATTCACTCCAATCAGTTCAGAGGCCAGACCGATAATTTTCCTGTCGTAATCACGCAGGAATTGCGTGATCAGAGAGTACTTTTTCCTGGTTAAAGGCAGTTCCCCCAATGCCTCATCGACGGTATTGATTTCGTCAGGCGTATGAGAACTTGTGGAGACTTTAATGAGATAACCAGATGCTTTCAGTGATCCGAAGTCATCTTTTATCTGGATGTTCAGATCTTTTGCGGCAGCTTCCAGTGTATCAATGGCCTGATCTTGTAATTTGGCATCGATCATCTCAATTAAACGTGTTAGGTAGTCTAAACGTTCTTCGAGGTTTTTCTTATTATCTGTATACAGAACCAATTTGCTCTGAGTTCGTTTCGTTACCTGATTGAGAGCCCTGCCGTCCTCATTCGAGACAGGCTGGACATCGTCGTGAATCTCAGACAACCATGGTTTGCGATGAGGAGTCAGAGTCGCCAGTTTACGATGATCATCTGTCAGTTCACTTTCAGCTTCATTTATTGCTCGCCTGACGGTGGCCAGTTCACGATCAAGAACGTATCGGGGTTTAGGTCCCAGGCCTGCCATTAGCCTGTCAAGCTCATCATCAATGGCGGCGATACGCTCATCGACATCAGGCTCAGCCGTTTTTTTAACTTCGACATCCAGCTGGTACAGTTTTTGCTCAATCAGACTGTTCTGTTCGTCGATGCTGGCATCGTCCTTATAGTCTTCAACGTTGAGTTGACGAGCCATTGCATTATTTCTGTCTCTTCTGACACTTTCATCTTCATAGACTTCGTTTACTTCATCCAATAATGCGTAAATTCTGGCTTTCAGAACATCCTTCTGGTCAGACAGGTTGGTATCTTTTTCTAATTCCACCTCCAGATCCCTGGCCAGTCTAAAAACCAATACCTCGTCTCTTTCTTTGGCAAAAGCGTTTTCATCCGGTTTGATGTTCAACTTTTCCTCTATTGCTTTAAGCCATTTTGTCTGTTGATCTCTGGCTCGCTCCTCCCAACTCTCGACTTTATAGTCAAGACGCACTCGAAGCCAATCGAGTTTCATAGCCTTCTCATCCAGTAGTGTTCTGACTTCTACTCCGAGGGCATTATGTATCTGATCCAGCAGGTCTTCTGAAACATCTTCGCCGTCAAGTTTTAAGCGCACGTTGCAAAGCCTTGCTGCTTTGTCATCATCTTCATTGACTTTGATGTTGAGTATTTCCTCCATTGTTTCCAGTATTTCCAGAGCCTCTTCCTCTGCCCGCTGGGCAGCTTCTTTGATGTATGTCTGCATGTCATCAGCAATAGCCTGACGACGGTGGTAGACATCGTCCTCTTCATTGAGGTCTTTCATCTTCAGAGCTTTTTCTACAGCACCCAGTTTCCGGAGGACTTCCGGTTTGGCTCTGGGGTGCCCCGGAGTTCTGATGTCTTTCAGTTTTTCTTGCAAATCTGCAAACTCGATAACCTTGCTATAGGCTGCATCTATCAGGGCGCTTCGATCCTCTAATGTGCGCTCTTCATTCATCTCTACACCGAGAATGTTCGCCAGAGCATTTTCCCTGACCTTGAGGGAAGCTTCTTTCATCCCGTCCTGAACATTGATTGCCTCAAGTTTCTTAAGCCTGTGTTTTTGATGAACATTGATGGTCTGTAGTTTCATAAGCAGACGATCCTGCTGCGCAAAAATTTCGGCATTGCCGTCAAAATCCTCAATGTTTAGTTGCGCAGCAATGGTTAAATAGCGGGCTTTGACTGCAGTCAGTTCTTCAGTATATGTTCCGGTGCTCTGAAGAAGTTCCTTATCGACCTGAGCCAGCTTCAGCTTCTGCTTCAATTGTTTTTGAATGGTCTGGCAACGGACTTCCGGCTCATTGTCGTTATTCGGGATCAGTCCGAGCTGATCTTCAATGGTAGCCAGTCTGTTGTCGATTGCCTTATCAGTGAGTTCTAACTTTTCTTGCAGGTGCTCTTGAATAAAATGGTAGCGGGCATCCAGATCGTTTTCACTGGCTGGATTAATCTCAAGCTCGTTTTCAATGGCTGCCAGTTTTGCTTTTACAGCGTCTCCCCGAGGCTGTTCTGTCGGGGCATCTGTTGTCGCAACAGGTCGGCTGATTTCATTAATTTTCTGTCTGATGAGTCTGGCTTGCTCTTCTGGTGGTTCAGTATTATCCCAGTTCTCAATACCAAGCTCTTTTGCCATTTGAGTGTTGTAATCTTCTCTTTCTGTCAGTATTGAGTCACGAAATTCTTTTTGCAGCGCTGGAATTCGACTGACTTCTTCCTGAAGATCCTTTAACCATAATCGGTTTTCCAGTTGTTGATGCTGAAAAACTTGATGACCTGCCTGAGCTACCCGTTGCTCAAGTTGCTGATTAATGGCCTGATGACGAGCTTCCAGATCATCCTGGTTATCCGGATCCAGACCCAGCAGATCCTCAATAGCCGCGAGTTTTGTTTTAACTGTCTTTTCCTTAGACTTTTCTGTTACGGCAGCTGTTGAGGCAACTGCTCTGATGATTTCATCAATCCTCTCTATGATGAGTCTCTCTTGCTCATTGTCGGGCTGGGTATCATCCCAGTCATCAATGCCAAGTTCTGCTGCCAGTTGAGAGTTGCGAAATTTTGTGGCTTTCGCTCTGGCGACACGAACTTGTTGTTCCAGCTCCGGGATTTGATCGGCTTCCTGGCGAAGTTTATCGACCCATTTTTTCACGTGTTTCCAATCTTGAAAAAGCCATTCCAGCTGCTCGTCAATTAGCCTCTTGAGTTCTTGTGCTCTCTGCTTTTTCGCTACGCTGATATTGGCTATTTCACTTAAATACTGTAAGAAGTTTTTAAGCTCGCCGAGTTTGCCTGCTTTTAAACTCAGCCCCTCCAGCTTGTCTTCCATCTCAAGCAGCTGTCTGGTCATGTCGCCAAAGACTCGGGTAGCAAACCTGGCGTCGTCTCCAAAAGTATCGGCAGACAATTCCGTTGCAACGGGTATAACTTTCTGAACTTGTTGAACAAATTGCTCGCTGGTCAGAAGATCTCTCAGTAACGGTTTGAAGTTGAAGTGCTTTTCGAGTTGCACCTGTATCCAGATTGGCGTCATGACCGAGGAAGCGACTTTGATATGTGCTGGTGTGAATTCAAATTCATCTGCATTATCGGGATTAGCACTGGTCAATGCCTGCTGAAGCGCTTCATAGCGTGCAAGCATCAACAGTTTATTTTCTTTAAATTCAACACCGAAATAGGCAGCCAGATCCGTAGCAAACTCCTCAAGCATTGCCATCTGCCTGCTTCGGATGATGTACTGATAGCTTTTGAGCCTGTCTTTTTTAACCTTTACCCTGACTGCTGGAGCGGGGGTATCAGCGATATCTTCCTCTCTCAGGTTTAAGAGGCCTTGTACAAAAGCAATATCGGTCGGATTCTGCTTCTGACCCCGGAAAACAATAATCTCCCCCGGAGTCTGTGTCACTTCCAGTCTTGGATGACCATCAGGCACATAATAAGCCTCTGTTTCATCCTCAGCGTGTACAACATATCCGACAGGTTTCTGGTATGCCAAAAGTTCATTCAGAGCTTCCTGTTGTAAAATCTCTCCCAGAACATAAACCTGGGTATAGGCTGAGGTGGCTGCGGCTAAAAGAACCTCATCATTGATATAGAGCGATTTATCCAGCCGCTGCAGTTCAGGAGGCTGATCGCCTGAAGCGACGAGACGCATGAAGGTGCGCCGGTTCACTTCAACGTCGTCTACTTTAATGGAGGCAAGAACAGTGTACTTATCCGCTGCGCCAAGGCTTCCTGCTCTTTCACTGGCGGCTTTCAATACTCCGGCCAGTTGTTCGGGGTCGGCAATTTTTGTCAGAGGTTCTAAACGTTCGGTGTCGGCCAATTGAGCGCGAACAGCCCTGATTGAATTCCGGGATGTCATCCTGTCTCTGACTTCAATGATCAGTTCCTTTTCTGCAAGGTTATGGGTAAACCTGAAGATCCCCTCATTACCAACCTTCAGAACTTTGGTGTATTTCTGAGCAACGTCATTGTCACCTGTTTCAAACTGATCAACACTGGAAACACCACCCTCGATGCCAGAAAGAACGTCCGTGAAACCTTCAGAAGGAACGTTATAGCCTGCTCTGGCCTGAGTCTGATCAGGGTAGGTAGTTGTGAAGGATTTGGGTATGGGTTGCTGGTCATCACCTAAAGTTGGCTGAATCCTGACCTCGCTGTGGGTAAACTCTACATGTTTATTGTCGGAAATATCGACAGATTTTGTCTGCAGCCTGCGATCGGCCAGTGCCTGGGTAGCAATAATGAAAGAGCTGATTGCAACGGCCACTGCAAGGCTCAGCGCATTGGGGCGAGCATTTGTCATTCTACCACCTCAGAGCTAAGTATTTTCAGTACTGTGAAAATCGATTGCCACAAATTGCCACAACCAATGAGGAAGCGGCTTTTAATCGCTTGTTTGATTGGCTTCAGACTTTGCTGGCTCAGAAGTCGGGCTCAGAAGGAAAGGTGACACTTGACGTTAGCGTCTTAGCGGTCATTGCAGGTCGTTGCCTGTTGCCTGATTAATTCAACAGGACTTTTCCGCTTATGCGACTTTTCCTGCTTGCCCCACTTGTCATCAGTTTCGAGCTCGCCTGAGGTGGTCGATATAAAGCTTTATTGAGATGCGTTTCTCTTACCATGAACAGGCGCCTTCTTGTCATCGCCCTGTTGCCAATTGTAGAAGGTGCCCAGAGTGTAGGAGTAAGGAATACTTTCTGCATGGGAAAACGACCATTTAGGCACATTTTCCCTGAAGTATTTCTCCCAGCCATTCTCAAACAGTTTCATGGTGCGATCACGGCGTTCACGAAACTGCAGATAATTTTCATGTCGAGTCCAGCCGAACATCGTGTTGTTTGCTTTAACACGGTTTGCGTATTCTTCATCGGTTTCAGTGAAGCGTTGAGGAGAGGCAACAGCCGTACGTTGCAAATATTCATCGTGCGTTTCACCCACGCCCCGCCAGCGATTAATCTTGTCGAGACCTCGGCCCAAGGGTCCACCCAGCCATTGAGTGAGCATCTTGTTGTCGTTCATAAAGAAGTCGAAAGTGAGACTCGACGCCAGTGCAATTCCTAACGCTTGAACGTAGGTAATTCCGAATATAAGACCATGAGCGTATGCTCCAACAGTGGAAACCGGGCCCAGAACCAGACCGGCTGTGGCGGAGGCCAGCGTTTTCACTGTTTGTGGTGTTACCCTGTGCAGCAGGGGTACCTGAACCCCCTGTCCGGAACCTATGGATTTCACTATTTCGGGCACCAGACGGGAAATACTGCGATACATATGCGGGTTGGCATGGCACTGTCTGGTGAACAACCTGGAGCCGATTGTCAACAGTATGACTGAAGAAGCAGTCCTGCCATACGGCATGTACAGCCCGCCGAGCACTTCAGAGACTTTTTCAACTCCGCCGTGGTAGGCATATTGGCCGGTTCGGTCAAGATCAATACCGTAGTGTTCCAACCAGTGCTGAAAAGGTATGATCATTCTGTGCGTGTAATCACCCCTGTTAGTGAGATCCAGAATGTAGAGATCCACCGTGCTTAACAAGGACGCTTTGGCAGCTTTCCAGGCCCCAGTCACTGCCAGTAGTGGTTTGTAGCTGGTGTAGTACCAGGTGACAGCTTGTACCAGAGAGGCTGAAGGTTTGACCCAGTAATCCATTAGCTGGTACTCAACCGCAGCGGCGTGAGCCTGCATCAATACGCTATGGATAATCTTTATCAGGTCTGACTCAAACAGGTCAGCAGCATTGACGTAAGGTGTCAGGGTATCCTGAATATTGGCCAGATAGGCTGCCGTCCTGCGGCCATTTTCAAAGGCAATATCATCAAGTATGTAGTTGGCGACGACAGCGGTGGCATACTCTTTCATGCCGGCAACAGACTCTTTCATCGCTACCGGACCAGTTGCGATCGTGGGCACAGGTGTAAAGGCACTTTTCATAAATTCCTCAACACCCTTGTCGGACAGCATCCGGACAACCATTTTAAACTGATGCACATGGACGCCTTGTCTACAGCCAATGAAGTGTTCAAATTCGTTCCCTGTCAGATAACCATCAATACTTCTGCTGATCTTCATATAGTTCTCAAGTTCAACCTTGCTGATCAGACCCTCCCGTAGCAGAGCTATGATCTTGTTACCACTGACCGAATGGCTGGCGAAGTATTCCGAGAAGCCTTTCAAATTCTCTGTTTCGTACCCGAAGTGTTGAATGCCTGTTGAGCCTATGCGTTTAATGACATCGTCGTAATGTTGAGCCCCTGTTTCCATCTCATTCCTGGCTCTGAAAACCAGATACTCGAGTTCTTCCAGCGCATCCACAGGCTGATTTTCCAGAGGCTTGTAAAGGCTTACCGGGAAGTCCCTCTGCAAAATCCTGAAGACTTCCACAATCTGACTGGCCTGCTCAAACGTCAGTCTGTCTCCGACCAATGCCTGTAAGCGAATGGGTGCAAATTCATCGTCAAAATGGAAAGTTGTAAGGAAAGGTGTTCCGTACTCTATTGCTGCTTCTGTCAGGCCAAATGCAGCCTCCAGGGCTTGTTTTTTGAGAGGGTGCTGCTGCATGAATTCGAGGATAGCGTCCAAAACTTTTACTTGTCTCGGCGTGTGTTGGAAGGGAGCGCGATAATTATCGACGGCTTCCTGAGCAGTCTTCAGGTTTTCCGTCATTTTCTTAATGTCTGCTTTCCAGGCTTCTCTCTCAAATGTCAGACGGGCCTTTTCCTGAATCAGTTGCTGAATCTTGCAGCCATGACCATCATTACCACCCAGTTCTACCCTTTTGATTCTAAGGGCATTAACCCTTTTTCTGATGTCACTGGTGCCTGGTTTGAGACCCACGGCTTCTTCAGTGGTTTTAATATCCGCTTCATGAGCCTCCAGAACTTCCAAAGCTTTTGCTGCAGCGTCACTTTTCTTCTTCAGGACTGCATTCAGCGGTTCAATTTCGTTCTCAGTCTCCTCTCTACTATGATCCGGATTCTTCAACGCAATACTCTTTTGAAATTCTGCTAATGCCGCGTCCATACTTTCTCGGTCATGCTTATCCAGGAATTCCCTGACCTGAGGTTTGTTTCTCAGGGCATTAACCCGTTTTCTGTTCTCAGTAAAGTCTGGTTCAGGACCCTGGGCATCTTCAGTGGCTTTAATCTCTGCCTCATGAGCCTCCGGGGTTTTCAATGTTTCTGGTTCAGTGTCACTTTTTTGTTCCGGGGCTGTCTTCGGCAGTGCCATTTTGTTTTCAAGTCCGGTTTTAGCCTTTTGATCTGCGTCTCCGAAACGGTTAATCCCCTCCTTTTTAAGATCCAGATTCTCTTGTGCACTAATTTTTTGCAACAATGCAAATGCTGCGTCCTTAGCTTTTCTGTCATGCTCATGGAGGAATTCTTTGGCCTGAGAATATTTTTTCCTGGTTAAAGACAGTTCACCCAATGCTTCATCGGCTGCATTGATTTCGTCCCAATCATGAGCCTCTGCAGAGGCGGAAATGGCAATAATGTAGTCAGCTTTTAGCGGTGATCCCGGGCCGCCTTTTATCCGGATGTTCAGAGCTTTTGCGACAGCTCCCAGTTGCTCAACGATTTCATCTCGTCTATCTGCACCTTGCTCCCCCATGAAATGTCTGATGTCGTCTACTCGTTCTTCAGGGGTTTGCTCATCACCCACAGGCAGACCCAGTTCGGTCTGAATTTGTTTCATGGCCTGATTGAAAGCTCTGTCGTCTTCATCCGAGATGGGTTCAACGTCATCACGACTCACAAAAACGACTTGTTTGTGACCAATAGCATTCAGTTTGCGATTAACATCTGCCAGTTCACTTTCAGCTTCTTCCAGTCCTCGTCTGGCTTTAGCCAGACAACGATCAAGCACGAATCGGGGCTTGGATCCCTGAGGAGCCATTCGCCTGTCAAGCTCATCTTCAATGGCGGCGATACGTTCACCAATATCAGGCTGGCCCGCTACAATGACGTCTTTGTCCAGCTGTTGGAGTTTTGCATCAATCAGACTGTTTTGGTCGGCTATAGTGGCATCATCCTGATAGTCTTCAATGTTAAGTCGATGAGCAATTCTATGGTTATAGACTCTCTTGATAGATTCATCATTTTTATCTTTAACGGCTGTGTTTACTTTATTCCGTACTACCTTAATTCTGCGTCTCAGATCATACTGATGGTCAGACAGGCTGGCACCTGCAGCAAACTTTACCTCTAGAATACTGGCCAGTTTAGTTGTCAAAGTTCTGCCTCTTTCTTTAGCGGCAGGGTTTTCATAAGGATCGATATTTAGCTCATCCTCCACAGTGGCAAGATATTCTGCCTGTTTTTCTCTGGCTCGTTGCTGCGATTCTTCGACTTTAAAGGTAAGACGCTCACGAAACCTGCCGAGTCTGATATCCCTCTCTGCCGGATCCTCCTGAGCAGTGCTGTCAGCTTCCCAAAACAGGATCTTGTCCATCTCGTCCAGCTCATAGGGCGTGATATCACCACCATCATCAAGCCTTGTACGAAGCCTTTGAAGTCTTACTGCTTTGTCATCCCCTTCATTGATTTTGATGTTGAATAAACTTTCCAGGTTTTCCAGTACGATCAGGGCTTCTTCCTCTGAATGCTTTCTGGCTTCTCTGATGTATTTCTTGATGTCTTCAGAAATGACCATGCTATGGAAATACAAATCTTTTTCTTCACCGAGGCGCTTCTGCAAAGCCATTTTTAAAGCTCCCAGCTCTCTGATGACTTCAGGCCTGGCTTTGGAAGGGGGCGGTCTCCTGGTGTCGTCCAGTTGTTCTTTAGAATTTGTAGGACTGTAGGAACGGCCATGTATTCCTTCTATCAGCGTGTCGCGTTGTTCTATTGTGCTTTCTTCATCCATTGGAACGGGTAAATCTTTTGCCACAGCATCTTGCTTGACTTTGACGTCATCTTCTTGCGAACTGTATTTGGTATCGGGTTTCCGAATACTCCAAAGCAGCTTTTCCAGATATTCGTCGATTGCAGCATTCATTGATTGAAATCTGTTAAACAGTTGATCTTGTTCAACATTCATTTCATCAAGACGCTTTAATGCAGCATTCAGTGACTTAAATCTGTGAAACAGCCGCTTTTGTTGAGAGTCAATGTCTGCATTGCTATCAAAATCCTTAATGTTTAAATGTCTGGCAGTGGCTGCATTGAAGGCTTTGATTTCAGCTTCTTTTTTAGCATCTGTTCTGGCGCCCTGTTGCGGAAAAGAATGTTCCTGGTCGAGCGGAACTGTCGACTGCTTGAGGCACTGCTCAATGGCCTGATAAATGGCATATTGACGGCCTATCAGGTCATCATTGTTTTTCGGAGCCAGACCCAGCACTCTTTCAACGATACCCATTTTCTCAAGGAGCACCTCATGGTTCTGTTCTGCGTATTTATGAAATTGTCTTTGAATGAACTCAAAGTGGGCAGCCGGATCCTTTTCAGTGACCAGAAAAATACCAAGCCGTAATTCCAGGGCCGCCAGTATTTCTTTGGGAGAATCTCCCACAGGCGGATCCATTGAGGCCGTCAGCCTGAAGACTTCATCAATTTTTTTTCTGATCAGTCTGACTTGTTCTTTGAGTGGCTTGCTAGTATCCCAGTCATCAATACCAAGATCGTCTGCCAGTTCAGCGTTGAATGCTTTTTTGGCATTTGCTCTGACAGCTGCGATATCTGCTCTGGTATCACGTACGCGTTGTTCCAGCTTTGGAATTCCTCTGACTTCCTGCTGAAGTTTCTGTGACTGGTTTTGCAGTCCTCTCATCAGGTTACGAACCTCTAAAAACTCATCCTCAACTTGTTTCCTGCGTTGAAGAAGTCTGACTTTACTCTTTACATCATCAGAGACTCTGTTCCTTATGAGCATTAACTCCTTTTCAAGCTGGATGAGTCTGACTTCTTTTACCTGCTGCTGCTCTTCCAGCTCGCTTTCTATCTTATTCAGCTGTCTGGCCATGTCGTCTGTGACTTTGGAAGCAAACTTTCTGTTGTCTTCAAAGACATCGGCCTGCACTTCGTTGATACGGCTTATAATGGTTGTTACTTCCTGAATATTCTGAATAAAGAGCTGACTGGTCAGAAAATTTTTAATGGCGGGTTTGAAACCGAAGTGTTTTACGAGTTGACTGTGCATCCAGGTTGGCGTGACCATTGACGAAGCCAATCTGATGTGTCCTGATGCGAATTCAAAGTTATCTGTTTTTTCCGGAGTAGCACTGCTTAATGCCTGCTGGAGAGATTCATAGTATGCAAGCGTAATCAGTTTTGCTCTGCCAGGCTCACTATTGAGCTGAACAGCTATCTCCTCCAGCAATGCCATTTGCCTGCTTCGAATGACGTACTGGTAACTTTTGACCTTATCTTTTTCTACCTGAGCTGTTGCCGGAGGAATGCTGTTGTCAGTGATGTCTTTTTGAAGGAGGTTATAGAGGCTTTCCACAAAAGCGATGTCAGTCGGATTCTGCTTCTGACTATGGAAAACAATAGCTTCCCCCGGAGCCTGTTTCACTTCCAGCTTTGGATAACCAGCGGGCACAGGATAAGCCTGTGAGTCATCCTCAATGTATACAACGTAGCCGATGGGTTTATGGTAGGACAACAGATCATTCAGGGCTTCCTGTTGTAAATCCTTCCCCAGAAGATGAACCTGGGTATAGGCAGATGTGGCGGCTGCGAAAAGAGCTTCATCATTGACAAAGAGCGATTGACCCAGGCGTTGCAGATCCGGGGGCTGATCGTCGGTTGCGATAAGACGCATGAAGGTACGCCCGTCAACTTTAACTTCGTCTACTTCAATAGTGGCAAGGGCAACGTAATTATCAACTTCGCCAAGGTTTCCTATACTTCCACTGACGCCTTTCAGTACTGCGGTTAGTAGTTCGGGGCTGGCAACTTTTGTTAAGGGTTCTAATGGTTGGGTGTCGCCTGATTGAGTTAAAATAGCTTCAATTAAATTCTGATCGGTCATTTCGTTTCTGACTTCAATGACCAGTTCCTTTTTGGCAAGGTTATGGGTAAACCTGAAGACCCCCTCATTACCTACCTTGAGGACTTTGGTGTATTTGCGGGCAACGTCATTCTCGTCTGTTTCAAACAGATCAACACTGGAAACACCTCCCTCGATGCCAGAAAGGACGTCCGTGAAGCCTTGAGAAGGAACCTCGTAGCCTGCTCTGGTTTGAGTCAGATAAGTGTAGGTGGTTGTGAAGGATTTGGGTATGGGTTGTCGGTCATCACCTAAGGTTGGCTGAACCATGACCTCGCTCTGGGTATACTCTACGTGTACACTGTCCAGAATATCGACAGACTTTATTAGCAGCCTGCGATCACCCAGTGCCTGGCTGGCAATGATGGAAGAGCTGATTGCAACGGCCACAGCCAGGCTTAATACATTGAGGCGAGCACTTGTCATTCTACTACCTCAGAGCTAAGTATTTTTAGCACTGTGAAAAGTGACTGGCACAACAGGTGGGGAAGCGGCTGCTAATCCCTTATGGCTGTCAATCGCTTATTTTCTGTTCATCGCCCTGTTGCAAATTGTAGAAGGCACCCAGAGTGTAGGAGTAAGGAATACTTTCTGCATGGGAAAACGACCATTTAGGCACATTTTTCTTGAAGTAATTCTCCCAGCCATTCTCAAACAGTTTCATGGTACGATCACGACGTTCACGGAACTGCAGGTAATTTTCGTGTCGAGTCCAGCCATGCATCATGTCATTTTCTTTAACACGGTTTGCGTACTCTTCATCGTTTTCACTGAAACCTTGAGGTGAGGCAATAGCCGTACGTTTCAAATATTCAGCGTCCGTTTCACCCACGCCCCGCCAGCGGTTAATCTTGTCGAGACCTCGGCCCAGAGGTCCACCCAGCCATTGAGTAAGCATCCTGTTGTCGTTCATGAAGAAGTCGAAAGTGAGACTCGACGCCAGAGCAAACCCGAATGCCTGAGCATAGGTGAACCAGGAGACAAGACCATGAGCGTATGCTCCGACAGTGGCTACCGGACCCAGCACCAGACCGGCAGTAGCCGAGGCCAGAGTTTTCACTTTTTGTGGTGTCAGACTGTGCAGCAGCGGTACCTGAACCCCTTGTCCGGAACCCATGGATTTCATTATTTCCGGTACCAGACGGGAAATGCTGCGATACCTGTGCGGGCTGGCGTTGTATTGTCTGGCAAACAGCATGGAGCCGGTTTTCAGCAGAATGACTGAGGAAGCCGCCTTGCCCAATGGCATGGCCAGCCGCCCGGCCGCTTCAGAGAATTTTTCAATTCCGCTGTGGTAGGCATATTGCCCGGTTCGATCAGGATCAACACCGTAAAGTTCCAACCAGTGCTGAAAAGGTGTGAGCATTCTGTGGGCGTAATCACCCCTGTTGGTCAGATCCAGAAGATAGAGTAACAACATGTTTGAGAAGGACAGCTCGGCAGCCTGCCATACGTCATGGGTCACCAATAGTGGCTTGTGGCTGGAGTAGTACCAGGTCACAGCCTGTACCAGAAAGGCTGAAGGTTTGAGCCAGTAATCATTGAGCTGTTGCTCGACCGCTGTGGCATGAGCCTGTAACAATGTGCCATGAATGGCTTTGATCAGTTCTGATTCAGATATTCCGGCAGCATGGGCGTAAGGTGTCAGGGTATCCTGAACATTGGCCAGAAATGCTGCCGTCCTGCGGCTGTTTTCAAAGGCAATATCATCAAGCACGTAGTTGGTGATGACAGCAGCGGCATACTCTTTCATGCCGACAACCGACTCTTTCATAGCGGCCGGGCCAGTTGCAGTCACGGACGCTGGTGTAAAGGCACTCAGCATGAATTTCTCAGCACCCTGGTCGGACAGCATCCGGACAGCGGCTTTGAAGTGAGGCACATTGACGCCGTGTCTGTAGCCAAGGAAATGTTCAAATTCGTCCACTGTCTGATAACCATCGACATCTCTGACGACCTTTATGTAGTTCTCAAGTTCAGCCTTGCTGAGCAGACCTTCATGTAGCAAAGTGATTATCTTGTTGCCACTGGCAGAATGGCTAGCGAAGTATTCCGGGAAGCTTTTCAGATCCTCCGGTTCAGGATCTTCGCTGTGAATACCTGCTAAGCCTATACCGTGAATTTCGTTGTCGTATTCTTGTGCCCCATTTCCTGTCTCATCCCATGCCCGGTGCGCCAGAGAGTTGACTTCTTTGATGGCATTCCGGGGTTGCTCGGGAGTGGTTTCCGGGAAGGTTGTCGTCTTCAGTCTCTTGAAAACTTCTACAATCCGGCTGGCCTGTTTAAACGTCAGTTTGTCTCCGACCCCTGCCTGCAAGCGAATCGGTGCAAACTCATCGTCAAAATCGAAAGTGACAAGGCCAGGTAATGCCTTACCGCTTTCTTTTGCTGCTTTTCTCAGGCCAATAGCGGCTTCCAGAGCCTGTTTTATGAGAGGGTGCTGCTGTGTGAGTTTGTGAATGTCCTTCAGAACTTTTGCCTGTTCCAGCGTGAACTGGAAGGGACCGCCGTCACTTTCGATGGCTTTCTCTGTTGCCATCAGGACTCGTTTCATTCTCTCAATATCTGCTTTCCTGGTTTCAATCTCGTCCTCCAGACGGGCCTGTTCCCGCTCTGGGAGGGTTTGCACTTTACCAGACAGATTCAACTCGCTCTGAAGTGCCTTAATGCTTCGTATACTGTCATTGTCGTCTTTATTGTTACTAAGCCTGTTTAGTCTGCAATGAACATCTGCCAGCTCGCTTTCGGCTTTTGCTATCATTCGTCTGGCTCTGCCTGCATCACTGTCAAGAATGTATCGGGGTTTAGGTCCCAGACGAGCCACTTGCCTGTCAAGCTCTTCATCAATGGCTGCCAGACGCTCATTAACGTCAGGCTGACCGGCTTTGAAAACTTCTTCATCCAGCTGTTGGAGCTTTGCTCTAATTAAACGGTTCTGGTCGTCGATGCTGGCATCATCCTCATAATCTATAACCTTGAGTTGATGTGCAATGTTATTGTTCCAGGCTCTCCTGGCATCTTCATCTTCATGGACTTCAAGCAGTTCATCCCGTAATTCCTGAATTCTGCCTCCCAGAGCATACTGCCGGTCAGTCAGTTGTGCATCGTCTTCAAATCCTATATTCAGATCACTGGCCAGTTTGTCTGTTAAACTTTTGCCTCTCCCTCTGGCAGCAGGGTTTTCATAAGGGGCGATATTTAACTGGTCCTCCAGAACGATAAGATGACCTGCCTGTCGTATTCTGGCCCGCTGATCCGGTTCTTCAACAACATACCTGAGGCGATGACGAATGCTGTTGAGCTTGATTTTTATCTCTTCTGGATTCCCCTCCAGATCTCTCCAGCCTGGCCCGCCAGCTTCCCAGAGTATCCTTCGCATTTCATCCAGCTCAAAATTTGAAACATGACGGGCATCAAGTCTTGCAAGAAGCCTTTCCAGTCTTGCTGCTTTGTAATCACTTACATTGACTTTGATGTTGAGTAATATTTCCAGGCCGTGCAGTGCGTTCAGGGCCTCTTCCTCTGACCGCTTTCTGGCTTCTCTGATGTGTAGATGCATTTTTTCAGAAAGGGACTGACGAAGGTCATAGACATTCTCCTTTTCTCTGAAATGGAAATAATTCTTTCCCTCCAGACCTGTTAACGTCGCAAGAAGTGTCTCCAATACTTCAGGCATGACTTCGGGATGGCCTGGTGTTTTGATGTCTTCCAGTTCTGTTTCCAGCTCTGAAAGCTCGAAGAGCATGTCATTTACCTTTGATTCCAGGCTGGCACGGTCCTCCAGGAGGGGATCTTCACCCGGATTGATCCCAAGAACCTCTGCCAGAGCGTCTTTTCTGGCCCTGGTGTAAAAAGCTTCCCTATGGAGTAGGTTTCCCATTGCGCTAAGTTGTTCGCGCAGACTTTCTTCCTGAGCACTCATTGCCTTAAGTTGCTGACGCAGAGTTTCTCCCTGAACATTCATTGTCTTAAGTTTTTGAATCAGGCGTTCTTGTTGAACTTCAACATCTGCATCGCTATCAAAATCCTGAATGTTTAAATACCTGGCAACGGTTGCACAGAGGGCTTTGATGTCAGCGTCATTTTCAGACTCTGTAATGCTGCTCACTTGCGTGTCCATTTTGTTATCAGGGACCAGACCAAGCTGACCTTCAAAAAAGATAGCCAGTTTATGCTGGACTGGCCCATGGATTAGTCCTTCATTTTGATGCAGGTATTGTTGGATACCCTGATAGCGTAAATCCAGATCGTTTTCATTGTCAGGAGTGATTTCGAGTGTGTTCTCAAGATCCGTCAGTATTTCTTTTATAGCTTTTTTCCGAGACTTTCCTGTTGCAGGAACCGGTCGCATTTTCTTTCTGATGAGCCTGGCTTTTTCTTCGGGGGGTTGGATATCGTTCCAGTCATCAATACCAGGCTCTGCTGCCATTGCGCGAAGCAATTTTTTGTTTGGCTTACGTATTTCGGGTTGTTTTGCCCTAAGCTCCTCCAGTTTGTTGTAAATTTCAAGCAGCTGTCTGTCCTTGTTGTTCATGACTTCGGAAGTAAACTCTTCGTATTCCTCGGGAATCCTTGTTCGATTGATATCGGCGAGAAAGGTTGTGATCTCCTGAATTTTCTCAACAAAGTGCGGATTATTCAGAAGATTTCTGAGTCTGGGTTTGAAGCGGAAGTGTTTTGCGAGTTGAATTTGCAGCCAGCTTGGCGTGGTGACCGAGGCAGCGACTCTGATATGTCCTAATGTCAATTCAAATTCATCTGCCTTGTCTGGAGTAGCAATGATCAATGCCTGCAGAAGAGATTCATAGTACGCAAGCATCTCCGGTTGATATGCATCAAATTTAATATCCTGATATGCAGCTAATTCCTCCAGCATTTGCATCTGCCTACTTCGAATGGAGTACTGGTAGCTTCTGAGCTTGTCTTTTTTAACCAGTGTTGTTATCGCAGGATCGGGGTCATCGCCGAGATATTTCTCCCAGGTGTAAAAGAGAGTTTCCGCAAGAGCTATGTCGGCTGGATTCTGTTTCTGACCACGGAAAACAATCATCTTTTCCGAAATCTCAGCCACTTCCAGTGTTGGATAAAGTTCAGGTACATGATATGCCTGAGTGTCATCCTCAACGTATACAACATAGCCGACGGGTTTATGATCAAACAACAGATCCTGCAGGACCTGCTGTTGTATATCTCCCCCCAGAACATGAACCTGGGTATAGGCAGAGGTGGCTGCTGCAAAAAGCGCCTCATCATTGACAAAGAGCGATTGTCCCAGGCGTTTAAGTTCAGGAGGCTGATCGCCTGCAGCAATAAGACGCATGAAGGTGCGCCCGTTTACTGCAACCTTTTTTACTTCAACGGTGGCAAGGGCAACATAGTGATCAGCTTCGCCAAGACTTCCTGCTCTTTCGTTGGCACCTTTGAGCACTCCGGCCAGTTGTTCGGGATTGGCAATATTTGTAAAAGGGTCTAATGGTTGAATGTCACCTGATTGAGCACGAACAGCCGCAATTGAATTCTGATCGGTCATTCCTTTTCTGACTTCAATGACCAGTTTATCCTCTGCAAGGTTATGGGAGAACCTGAAGACACCCTCATCGCCGACCTTGAGAACTTTGGTGTACTTCTGAGCAACGTCATTCTCGCCGGTTGCAAACAGGTCAACGCTGGTAACGCCACCCTCGATGCCAGAAAGAATGTCTGTGAAGCCTTCAGAAGGTACGTCGAAGCCCGCTCTGACTTCTGTCTGATCAGGGTAGGTGGTGGTAAAGGATTTGGGAATGGGCTGCTGGTCATCACCTGGAGTTGGCTGAACCAGGACCTCACTCTGGATAAACTCCACATGTTCACTGCCCGAAATATCCACAGATCTTGTCTGCAGCCTGCGATCGGCCAGTGTCTGTGTACTAATGATGGAAGAGCTGATTGCAACGGCCACTGTAAGGCTTAATGCATTGGGGCGAGCATTTGTCATTCTAAAACCATAGAGCTGAGTATTTTTATTACCGTGAAGAGTGATTGTCACAACCGGCGGGTTTTAATTAAGTGAGTCTGCTGAGGCAGCAGGTAGAAAGCTTGATTGACGGGCATTTGTCTTTTCACCAGCAGGTGCTTTCTTATTATTGCCCTGTTGCCAGTCGTAGAAGGTTCCGAGAGTGTAAATGTAAGGAATACTTTCTGCATGGGAGAATGACCATTTGGGCAAATTTTCCCTGAAGTATTTCTCCCAGCCATTCTCAAACAGTTTCATGGTGCGATCCCGGCGTTCGCGGAACTGCAGGTAATTCTCGTGTCGCGTCCAGCCATACAGGGTGTTATTTGCTTTAACGAGGTTTGCATAGGCTTCATCGGTTTCATCGGAGTGTTGGGGTCTGGCAATAGTCGTACGTTTCACATAGTCGTCTGTCGTTTCCCCTACGCCTGTCCAGCGATTAATCTTGTCAAGACTGCGGCCCAGAGGACCACCCAGCCATTGAGTGAGCATCTTGTTGTCGTTCATAAAGAAGTCGAAAGTGAGGCTCGACGCCAGAGCGAATCCGAAGCTCTGAGCGTAGGTAAACCCGGATATCAGACCCTGGGCGTATGCTCCGACAGTGGCTACCGGACCCAGCACCAGACTGGCTGTGACAGAGGCCAGAGTTTTCACTTTTTGTGGTGTCACCCTGTGCAGCAGCGGCACCTGAACTCCCTGTCCTGAACCCATGGATTTCACTATTTCCGGCACCAGACGGGAAATGCTGCGATACATTTGAGGATTAGCGCTGTGCTGCCGGGCAAATAACATAGAGCCGGTTCTCAGCAGAATGACTGAGGAAGCGGCCTTGCCCAATGGCATGGCCAGCCCGCCCACTTCAGAGATTTGTTCAATGCCACTGTGATAGGCATATTGGCCGGTTCGCTCAGGATCAATGCCGTAATGTTGCAACCAGCGCTGGAAAGGTATGAGCATTCTGTGCAGGTAATCACCCCGGTTGGTCAGATCCAGAAGGTAGAGGTACGACATACCTGAGAGAGACAGTTTGGCAGCATTCCGGCTGTCAGTGGTGGTCAGCAGCGGTTTGTAGCTGGAGTAGTACCAGGTGACAGCCTGTACCAGGGAGGCAGAAGGTTTGACCCAGAAATCCGACAGTTGCCGTTCAACTGCGGCGGCATGAGCCTGCTTCAACGTACCATGGACCACCTTGATCAGGTCTGATTCAGACAGGCCAGCAGCATTGGCATAAGGTGTCAGGGTGTCCTGAACATTGGTCAGGAATGCTGCCGTCCTGCGGCCGTTGTCAAAGGCAATATCATCAAGCACGTAATTGGCGATGACAGCAGCGGCGTATTCTTTCATGCCGGCAACAGATTCTTTCATACCCGCCGGACCAGTTGCTGTTATGCCCACAGGAGTAATGGCACTCTGCATGAATTTCTCAACCCCCTTGTCAGACAGCATCTGGACAACGGCTTTGAAGTGGGGCACATTGACGCCGTGTTTGTAGCCAAGGAAGTGTTCAAATTCAGCCACTGTCGGATAACCTTCGACAAATCTGACGGCTTTTATATAGTTCTCAAGTTCAACTTTACTGATCAGACCTTCCTGCAGCAGGGCTATGATCTTGTTGCCACTGGCAGAACGGGTATTGAGGTATTCCGAGAAGCCTTTCAGGTCCCCTGATTCATGTTGGACGTAGTGACTATCTGCTGAGCCCATGTCACGAATTTCTTCGTCGTATTCCTGTGCTCCTGTTTCTATCTCTTGCCTGGACAATTGCACAAGCCTGTGGACTTCTTCCAGGACATTCAGGGTCCGATATCCTGCAGGCTCGTCAGGGCTTTGCGGAAAGCTGGTTTTCAGATTCCTGAAGACCTCCACAATCTGGCGGGTCTCATCAAAGGTCAGAGCGTCTCCGGCCATTGCCTGCAAACGAATGGGTGCAAATTCATCGTCAAAATCGAAAGCCGTAAGGAGTGGCATTGGTTTACCGCTCAGGGTTGTTGCCTCTGCCAGAACCATTGCAGCTTCCAGGGCTTGTTTTTTGAGAGGGTTTTGCGTGAATCTTTGGATAGCGTCCAGAACTTTTACCTGTTCCGGCGTGTATTGAAAGGGCCTGTCATCATTGTTGACGGCTTCTTCGGCAGCCTCCAGGACTTTTTTCAGTCTCTCTATGTCTGCTTTCCTAACTTTAATCTCAGCTTTCAGACGACCATGACGGACCAGTTCCTGAATCGGTTGTCGGATCCTGCGGTCGTTAACGCCCAGTTGTCTCTGTGTGTTTCTGAGGGCATTAATCCGTTGTTCATGGGTGCCAGAGGGGGCTGGTTTAAGGCCCAGGGCTTCTTCAGTGGCGTCAAGAGTCGCTTCATGATGATCTGCCAGAGCTTTTTCTGCTTCTGATACAGCTTCTCTTTTCTGATCCAGGGCTGAACTCAGCAGATCCCACTCGAGCTTATTTGAGCTTGTCGATTGCTCATTAATGTTTTCAGATTCGAACATCTCCGGTTCTTTAGGAACGGTATTCGCTCGCGCAAAAATCTCCTGCTCTTTACGAACCAGATTCTTTCGCGCAACAGCTTCTTCAGTGATTGCCTCGGCTAAATCCTTACTTTTCCTGTCGTGCTCACGCAGGAATTCTGTGACCTGGGCGAACTTTTTCCCGGTTAAAGGCAATCCATCCCGCGCTTCATCGATTTCATCGGTTGTGTCCCGGCCATGACTATCTGAATTGTATTCAATAGACATAATGCATTCACCTTCTCCCACTGATTCGGGGTTGGGATGCATCTGGATGTTCAGATGGGTTCTGACTCTCAGTTCCTTCAGGACTTCATCTCGTATTTCTGCACTCTGTTCCAGCAGGAAATTCTCGATCATGAGTAATCGATCTGCATCGGTTTGCTCGTCACCTGCAGGCAGACCCAGCTCAATCTGAATCTTTTTTACCGGCTGATTGTCAGCCGGGTCATCTTCATCCGAGGGATGTTGGAGGTCTGCAGGGCTCTGTGCAGATAGCCATTGTTTGCGACCCATAGCATCCAGTTTGCGATGAGCTGTCTCCAGCTCACTTTCGGCTGCTTTCAGTGCTCGCCTGGCTCCGGCTACTTCACGATCAAGAACGTATCGGGGCTTGGGCCCCAGGCGGGCCATTTGCCTGTCAAGCTCATCCTCAATGGCGGAGATACGCTCATTAACATCAGGTTGACCCGCTTTGAAAACTTCTTCATCCAGCCATTGAAGTTTTGCATTAATCAGGCCGTTCTGGTCGTCGATTCTTTCATGCCCTTTATAGTCCCAGATGTTGAGTTGATGAGCTATTTGATTGTTCCGGATTCTTTTCACAGCTTCATCGTCATAGACTTCGTTGACTTCATCCCGAATTGCCTGAATTCTGGCTGTTAAAGCATCCTTCAGGTCAGACAGGCTGACGTCGTGTTCAAACTTTACCTGCAGAACACTGGCCAGTTCAGTAGTAAAAACCTTGCCCCTTTCTCTGGCAGCAATGTATACAGAAGGGTATATCTCCAGATTGTACTCTACGGCTGCAAGCAAACGATTTTGTTGTTCCCTGGCACGCTGATCCACTTCTTCGACTTTATAGGTCAGACGCCTGGCAATCAGATCAAGCCATTCTTGCCTTCCTTTTTTCTCATCAGGAAGAGTAATACTTTTGTGAGGGCTCTCGACCACGGGTTTGAAGTTTTTCATCATCACCAATGTGTCGTCTTGCCAGAGAATGTTAACGATCTCATCCAGCATCTGTTTTGAGACGTCATCGCCAAGCCTTGCATGAACCCTGACAAGTCTTTCTGCTTTGCCATCATCTTCATTGACATTGATGTCGAAAACCTGTTCTACGGCTGCCAGTAGACTCAGAGCCTCTTCCTCTGCCCGCTGTCTGGCGTCTGCGATCTGTGACTTGATGTCGTCAGAAATGGCCCGGCGGCGTTGATACTGATCCTGCTCTTCACTGGGGGGATTCATCTCCAGGGCTTTTTCCACGGCAAGCAGCTTCCCAAGCACCACAGGCGTGGCTTTGGGGTGGCCTGGTGTTCTGATGTCATCCAGTTCTTTTTCCAGATCTCTAAGCCTGAAGAGTTTGGAGCGTATTGTTAACTCCAGGCCGGCGCGATCTTTCAGTGTCTTGTCTTCAGTCAGATCAACACCAGGAACCGCTGCCAGAGCATTTTTTCTGGCCATGGTATAGGAATTCTCTGAATCCTGTTCCAAGGCCATTATATAAAGTTGTTGACGCTGCCGTTGCAGTTGAGCCTCCATTGTATCAAGCCGTTGAATCAGGCGTTCGTGTTGAGCGTCTTTATCTGTATTGCTATCAAAATTCTCAATGTTTAAATGTGCGGCAATGATTGCATAGCGGGCTTTTATTTCAGCGTCTTTTCCAGTCTCTTTGCTGGTGCTCCCTGGCTGCGGGTGCTGTTGAAGGAACTGATGGCGGGCATCCGGATTGTTTTCATTGTTTGGGGTAATACCGTGTTCGCTTTCAATGGCTACCAGTTTTGCTTTTACGGCGTCTTCGTCGGGTGTTGCGGCTAAGAACGGGTTGACTTCAGCAATTCTTTCTCTGATCAGCCTGGCTTGTTCTTCGGGTGGCTGGGCATCATCCCAGTCATCAATACCAAGCTCTGCTGCCAGTTGCGCGTTGCGAGCTTTTATGGCATCTGCTCTGGCATCTTGAACGAGTTGTTCCAGCTCTGGAGTTTGTCTGGCTTCCTGTTGTTGATCCTGGAAAGGTTGTTGAACAATTTCGGTCGCCTGCTGCTTCAGGTGCTGCGCAATGGCTTGGTGACGGGCATTAAGGTCATCTTTATTTTCCGGAACCAGACCGAGATAATTCTCAAAGATAGTCAGCCTTTCCAATACTTCCTGCTCGGGTCGTATAATGTTTTGTTGCAGCCGTTGTTGAATGAACAGAAGGGTGCGCGGATTGATTTTATTGACCGGAGCAATGCCTCGCCAGCCACCAATAGCCGTTGGTTCTGCGGCTAGAGTTTCTTCATCAGGCTGCCCTGTTGCGGCCATCGATCTGTAAATTTCATTAATTATCTTTTGTATGAGTGTGAATTGTTCGTCCAGTGGCAGGGTATCATCCCAGTCATCAATACCCAGCTTGGCTGCTGTATAAGCGTAGTGAGTTTTTCTGGCAATTTTCCTGACGGTAAGAAGTATCCTTTCCAGGTCGGGAACCTGATCGGCTTGCTGCTGAAGTTTCTGTAACCGGTTTTTCAGTTCTGCGTGCTGCTCAAAGTTTTCCAGAAGCCTCTCGTGACGAGCTTTCAGGTCATCTTCTTTATCCGGGACAATGCCCAGCTGAGCTTCCAGGGCCGCCAGCTCATCTTCATTGACCAAAATAAAGCAATCCTTGTTTCCAATGCCTGCCGTTTTTGCTTTTACAGTTTCTTCATCAGACTGTTCGGTAACCGATGGTTTTATTTCCTGAATTTTATTTCTGATGAGTCTGGCCTGTTCTTCGAGTGGCAGGGCATCATCCCAGTCATCAATACCAAGCTCTGCTGCCAGTTGAGCGTTGCGGGCTTTTATGGCACCTGCTCTGGTATCCCGAACGAGTTGTTCCAGCTCTGGAGTTTGTCTGGCTTCCTGTTGTTGATCCTGGAAGGGTTGTTGAACGATTTCGGTCGCCTGCTGCCTCAGGTGCCGATGAATGGCTTGGTGTCGGGCATTAAGGTCATCTTTGTTTTCCGGAACCAGACCGAGATAATTCTCAAAGATAGTCAGCCTTTCCGATACTTCCTGCTCGGGTCGTATAATGTTTTGTTGCAGCCGTTTTTGAATGAACAGAAGGGTGCGCGGATTGATTTTATTGACCGGAGCAATGCCTCGCCAGCTAGCAATGGCCGTTGGTTCTGCTGTTAGAGTTTCTTCATCAGGCTGTTCTGTTGCGGCCATCGATCTGTATATTTCATTAATTTTCTTTTCTATGAGTGTGAATTGTTCGTTGAGTGGCAGGGTATCATCCCAGTTGTCAATACCAAGCTCTGCAGCCCTTTGAGCGTTAATCGCTTTTGTGGGCTCTGTTCTGATAATATGAACTTGTGTTTCCAGATTCGGGACTTGTCGAACTTCCAGCAGACGTTTCAGCTTCAGATTTTCCAGATCTTCCAGTTCGACATGAAGCTTTGCAAGCTTATCCTCAATTTTCCGATACTGGCATTGTGCTTTCAGTTTTTCCTTTCGACTGACATGGACTTGCTCCAAAGTGTCCTTTAAGTTGTTTCGAATTCCGAGGAGTTTATTTTCTTCTTCCTGCAGCTTGTCCAGTTTCTTTAACAGCTGTTTGGCCATGTCTCCTATGACTTGGGCAGCAAACTTTTTGTCCTTCTCAAGAGGACCCGTCTGCGCATAGTTTATATCTTTGAAAAAGGGTATAAGATTCTGAAGATTCTGAACAAAATGCAGGTTAATCAGAAGATTTCTAAATGCGGGTCTGAAGCCGAAGTGCTCTACCAGTTGAGTTTGCATCCAGGGCGGCGTGATAACCGCCGAAGCAACTCTGATGTGTTCCATTGTGAATTCAAATTTACTGAGATCCGTCGAGCGAGCTGCACCAGCACTCGCTAATGCCTGCTGGAGATATTCGTAGTCAACAAGCGCACGCATTGCCAGTTTATCTTCGTTTGTGAGCGTCATCGGTTGATCTTCGTGAACTTCAGCATCGTGCCGCGCAACAAACTCTTCCAGTATTGTCATTTGCCTGCTTCGAATGACGTACCGGTAGCTTTTGACATCATGTCTTACTACTTTTGCTGCCACTGCAGGGGCGAGGGCGAGGTCATTAGCCTCAGCTTCTTTCCAGAGGTTATAGAGGCTTTCTACAAAAGCGATATCATCCGGTTTCGGCATCTGACCGTGAAAAACGATGACCTCTCCCGGAGCTTCTGTAACTTCCAGCTTTGGATAACCCGCAGGCACGGGATAAACCTTTGCATCATCGTCGGCGTGTACAACATAGCCGACGGGTTTGCTGTGTGCCAAGAGTTCATTAAGCGCCTGCTGTTGTAAATCCTTTCCCGCAACATGAACCTGGTAATAGGCTGAGGTGGCTGCTGCCAGGAGGGCATCGTCGTTGATAAAGAGTGATTGATCCAGCCGCTGTAATTCAGGGGGGTGATCGCCCGAAGCGATAAGACGCATGAAGGTACGTCCGTTCACTGCAACTTTTTCTACCTCAATGGTTGCAAGGGCAACATAGTGATTGCTTGCGCCCAGGTTTCCTGTTCTCTCATAGACAGCTTCCAGTAATCCAACCAGTCCTAAGGGGGCGGCGCTTTTCGTCAAGGGTTCTAATGCTTCAGCATCATCTACCCAATGATATGCACTAACAGCATCAACTGAATCCTGATCGGTCATTCCGGCCCTGACTTCAATGACCAGTTCCGTTTCTTCAAGGTTATGGGTGAACCTGAAGACTCCCTCATTACCTACCTTCAGGATTTTGGTGTATTTCTGAGCAACGTTATTCTCGTCAGTTTCAAACAGATCAACAATGGAAGCGTCGCCATTTAGACCAGAAAGAATTTGTGTAAATGTTAACGAAGGACGGTCAGGGTTTATGCTTATTCTGTCTACAGCAGGGTAGGTGGTCGTAACGGACTTGGGTATTGGCTGCTTGTCATGACCTAAAGTCGGCCGAACCATGATTTCACTATTGGTAAACTCCTTATGCCCATTGACCAGAATATCGATAGATTTGGTCTGCAGCTTCCGATCGGCCAGTGCCTGTGTGCCAATGATGGAAGAGCTTATTACAGCGATTACAGCAAGGCTTAATGCATTGGGGCAAGCATTTGTCATTCGACTACCTCAGGGCTGGTAGATTGATTACCGTGAAAAGTGATTTTCACAGCAGGCAAAGAAGCAACTTAGAATAGACCATGGCTGGCAACCCATACCTTATCTCGCGTGTAAAATCAGTTTTTCACCTGGGGGTATGCATTCCCACGCAGAGCGTGGGAACGAGTTGTATGACCGTGGACTTTTTTATCATCGCCTCGTCGCCATTCGTAGAAAGTTCCGAGGGTATAGAAGTAAGGAACACTTTCTGCATGGGAAAACGACCATTTAGGTACATTTTCCCTGAAGTATTTTTCCCAGCCATTCTCAAACAGTTTCATGGTGCGATCACGGCGCTCACGGAACTGCAGATAATTTTCCTGTCGAGTCCAGCCATACATCGTGCTATTTGCTTTGATCTGATTTGCATAGGCTTCATCGGTCTCACTAAAACCCTGAGGCGAGGCAATAGCCGTACGTTTCAAATACTCATCGTCCGTTTCACCTTCGCCCCACCAGCGATTAATTTTGTCAAGACTACGTCCAAGAGGTCCGCCCAGCCATTGAGTAAGCATCTTGTTGTCGTTCATAAAAAAGTCGAAAGTGAGACTCGATGCCAGAGCAAACCCGAAGGTTTGTGCATAGGTGAATCCGGATATAAGACTATGAGCGTATGCTCCGATAGTGGCTACCGGTCCCAGCACAAGACCAGTGGTGGCAGAAGCCAGAGTTTTCACTTTCTGTGGCGTCGCCCTGTGCAGCAGCGGTACCTGAATCCCTTGTCCGGACCCCATGGACTTCACTATTTCGGGCGCCAGGCGGAGAATGCTGCGATACATCTGCGGGTTGGCGTTGTGCTGTCTGGTAAACAGCGCAGAGCCGGTTTTCAACAGAATGACTGAGGACGCGGTTTTACCCAATGGCATGGCCAGTCCGCCCACTTCAGAGATTTGTTCAATGCCACTGTGATAGGCATATTGGCTGGTTCGGTCAAGATCAACACCATAGCGTTCCAACCAGTGCTGAAAAGGTGTCAGCATCCGGTGCAGGTAATCCCCCCTGTTGGTCAGGTCCAGAAGATACAGGAACGACATGTTTGAGAGGGAGAGCGCTCTGGCCTGCCAGGCAGTATGGCTTACCAGTAGCGGTTTGTAGCTGGAGAAGTACCAGGTGACAGCCTGTACCAGAAAAGCTGAAGGTTTGACCCAGTCATCATTGAGCTGCTGCTCAACCGCTGCGGCGTGAGCCTGTATCAACGTGCCATGGATAGCCTTGATCAGTTCTGATTCAGAAAGTCCGGCCGCATTGGCATAAGGTGTCAGGGTATCCTGAACATTGGCCAGAAACGCTGCCGTCCTGCGGCCATTATCAAAGGCAATATCGTCAAGAACATAGTTGGCGATAACGGCAGCTGCGTACTCTTTCATACCGGCAACCGACTCTTTCATTGCTGCCGGGCCAATCGCAGTCACGGACACTGGTGTAAAGGCACTGTGCATGAATTCCTCAGCACCTTTGTCGGACAGCATCCGGACAACAGCCTTGAAGTGAGGGACATTGACGCCCTGTTTGTAGCCAAGGAAATGTTCAAATTCGTCCACTGTCTGATAACCATCAATTCCTCTGACGGCCTTTATGTAGTTTCCAAGTTCAATCTTGCTGATCAGTCCTTCACGCAGCAGAGCCATGATCTTGTTGCCACTGGCAGAACGGGCGGCGAAGTATTCCGAGAAGCCTTTCAAATCCCCTGGTTCATGCCCGACAAAGTGAATGGCTCTTTCGCCCATGCCGCGTATTTCGTCGTCGTATTGTTGAGCCCCGGTTTTCATCTCATTCCTGGCCCTGGCTGCCAGAGTCTGGACTTGTTCAATGAGATTCTGAGGCTGACTTTCTAAAGGCTCAACAGGGGAGGGCGGTAAGCTCGCCTTCAGGTTTTTGAAGACTTCCACAATCCGGCTGGCCTGGTTAAACGTCAGATCGTCTCCGACCTTTGCCTGCAAGCGCATCGGTGCAAATTCATCGTCAAAATCGAAAGTTGCAAGGTCTGGTATCAGCTTACCGCTGTTTACTGCTGATTCTGTCAGGCCGATTGCAGCATCCAGCGCTTGTTGCCGGAGAGACTGCTGCTGCGTGAAGGTGTTTATAGCGGCCAGAACATTGACCTGTCCCGGTGAGAACTGGAAGGGGCCACCATCATTTTCGACAGCTTCCTGTGCAGCCTTCAGGGTTTCCTTCATTCTCTCAAGGTCTGCTTGTCTGTTTTTAATCTCCCTTTCCAGACGAACCTGTTCCTTGGTCAGTTGCTCGATTTTTCCGCCGGTGCCATCATGTCCACCCAGTTGTATCTGTTTGTTTCTCAGGGCATTAATCCGTTGTTCATTGGTGTCAGCAGGATCTGGTGTAAGACCCACGGCTTTTTCAGCAGCGCCAAGAAGTGCTTCCTGATTCGCCAGAGCCTTTTTCGCAACGGATACATCTTCACTTTTCTGATCCAGAACTGAATCCAGCATAGCTATTTCGTTCTTATGGACGGTTTTAGCCTGCTTAGCGGTGTTTTCAGGGTTGCTAAACAGCTTTTTTTTTCGATCCAGATTCTCCTGTGCAACAGCTTCTTCAAGCAGTGCAAGAGCCACTTCTGCACTTTTCCTGTCGTGTTCATGGAGGAATTTTGTGACCCGATTGTAGTTTTTCCTGGTCAAAGGCAGTTCACCCTCAACTGCATGGTTTTCATCACGACCACAGGTTTTTTCAGAGGCTGTATTGGCACTAAAGTAATCAGCTTCTTCCGGTAAACCGAGCTCACCTTTTATTCGCAGGTTCATGGCTTTTGTGGTTTTCTCAATGACTTCATCGCGTTTTTCTGCACTGCATCCACTCAGGAAGTATTTGATGTCGTCTACTCGCTCTTTGAAGGTTTGCTCATTATCTGTAGCCAGTCCCAACTCAGTCTGAATATCCTTCATTGCCTGATTGAGGGATGTGTCGCCTTCATCCGGAACAGTTTGGAGGTCAGTATGGCTCTGGGCGAATACCCAATTTGTGCTACGAATAGCATCCAGTTTTTGACGAGCAGCTTCCTGCTCACTTTCAGCGTCTTGTACTGCTTGTCTGGCTACTGCAAGCTCACGATCAAGAACGTATCTTGGTTTAGGTCCCAGGCGAGCTATTTGCCTGTCAAGCTCATTTTCAATGGCTTCTGTACGATCATAAATATTAGGCCAACTCATCATGCAAATTTCTTCATCCAGCTCCCGAAGTCTGTCTTCAATGAGGCAAGCCTGTTCATCCTCAGAGGCATCATCTTTATAGTCCTCGATGCACAGAAGACGAGCAATTTCATTGTGTGTCTCTCTTGTGAGATCCTCATTGTCGAAGAGGTTGTTTAGTTCTTCCTTTAATGCCAGAATTTTGCCTCTCAGGGCATCCTTCTGGTCATTCAGGCTGGCTCCTTCTTCAAATTCCACTTTTAGATCCGAAGCCAGTTCAGCAATAAAATCCATGTCTCTTCTTCTGGCAGCAGGATTTTCACTTGTGTCAATGTTCAGCTCTTCCTCTATGGCTTCAAGCATCTTTCTCTCTTCTCTTATGGTGCGTTCATCCAGATCCGGGATTTCGATATAAAAGGAAAGACGCCCTTTAAGTTTCTCGAGTTTTCTTTCCCATTTTTCCCTCACAGGTGGGATGTCTTCTTGCCAGAGGGTATCTTCTATCTCATCCACCATGGATTCTGAGAAATCACCTGTGTCCAGTTTTGTAAAAATCCTCTCAAGCCTTGCTGCTGTGTGATCATCTTTGTTGACATCGATTTTGAATATTTCTTCTACTTTTTCCAGTATTGCCAGAGCCTCTTTCTCTGCCTTCTGCCTGAATTTTGCCATGTATAACTCCATTTCCATAGGAATGGCGTTACGACGTTTATACACATCGTCCTCGCCATTGAGGTCATCCATCTTCAGGGCTTTTTCCAGGGCAGCCAGTTTAGCAAGTACTTCAGGCTTGACTCCGGGGTGGCCCGGGGGCTGACCTATTTCTTCTTCCAGGTCAGCAAGCCTGAGCAGCCTGGAATGTACTGCCAATTCCAGGGCTTTGAGACCTTCTGGTGTGATGTCATCACTCAGCTCAACACCGGGCATCGCTGCCAGAACACCTTTTTTGGCCCGATTGTAAACATCCTCTGGGTCTGGTTGCTCACTCGTTGACGGAACTTTCTGAAGCAGGAGCTCATATTGAGCATACATTGTCTTAATTTGTTGACGCTGACGTTCATCCCGGGCTTTCATTGTCGTAAGTTTTTTAAGCAGTTGTTCCTGTTGAGCGTCAACATTTGTATCGCTGTCAAAATCCTGAATGTTTAAATGTGCGGCAATAGTTCTATAACGGGCTTTGATTTCAGCATCTGTTCTGGTGCCCTGCTGCTGACGAAGGTGTTGAGCGACCAATGCTTGCTGTTGCCCGAGCTGTTGCTTAATGATCTGTCGACGGACTTCGGGGTCCTTTTCGTTGTCTGAGGCCAGACCGAGCTTACTTTCCAAGTCAGTCAGTGATTTCTGAATGGCCACATTGTTCAGTTTTTCCTTTTGTTGCAGCTGTTGTTGAATGGACTGATAGTAGGTATCCAGATCATCTTCATTGTTCAAAGTAATGTCTAACCTGCTTTTAATGGGCGCCAGTCTTGCTTTTACAGCTTCTTCCCATGGCTGTCCTGTTGCGGCATTTCTTTCGTCAGGAGATGTTTTGATTTCAAGAATTTTCTCCCTGATGATTCTTTCTTGTTCCTCCAGTGGCCGGGTATCGTCCCAGTGATCAGTACCCAGCTCTGCTGCCAGTTGAGTGTTGATATCTACTCTTGCTTTTGCTGCGGCATCACGAAGGTTTTTGTCAATCGTTGGAAGTAGATTGACCAGGTGCTGAAGTTGCTGTAGATGACTTTTCTTTGCTTCCAGTTTTTGTTGATATTGACGCTGAAAATGTGGCTGTTGACCCACCTTGGCCAGTCTTAGCAGAAGGTGCATTCGAATGATCTTTTGACGGGCCGCCGGGTCATCTTTCTTAGTTGGAGCCAGACCGAGCTGACCTTCGATTATCGTCAGTTTATCCCCGAATAACTCACCAGTCTGGTCTGGATGTTGTTGCAGATGCTTCAGAATGAGATCAGTGCGACCACCCAGATCGTCTTCATTGTCTGAAACAATGCCGAGCTGGCCTTCAATCGCTGCCAGTGTTTTTTTTGCAGCTTGCTCCGGAGTCAATTCTGTGCCGATAAATGTTGCCGCCACCGACTGGTTTATTTCATCAATTTTCTTGCTGAGGAGTCTGGCTTGTTCTTCTGATGACCAGGTATCATCCCAGTCATCAACACCCAGTGCTGCAGCTATATGAGCGTGGCGAGCTTTTGTGACATCTGCTGAAGAATCAGTGACTTGTTCTGCGGTCAGTTCGGCCTCTTTTGCCCGCAGCTTTTCCAGCGTTCTTACCGTCTCAAGCATCTGTGTGGCAATGTCGCCCACAACTTTTTGGGAAAATTTTGTGCCTTTGCCAAGCGCAACCGCGTTTATCATTTCGGTGACATAGGGCATCAGGCTCTGAATATTCTGAATAAAATTATGGTGAGTCAGAAGATTTTTAAGGACGGGTTTGAAGCTGAAGTTTTTTATGAGTTGAAACTGCACCCAGGTGGGCGTGATGACTGATGAAGCCTCCCTGATGTGCCCTGTTGCGAATTCAAATTCATCGGTTTCATCTGGAGTAGCACTGGTTAATGCCTGCTGAAGAGATTCGTAGTAGGTAAGCTTCGACAGTTTATCCAGGTCAAGTCCGGCATCTTGCTGTGTGGCCAACCCGGCAGCAAGCTCTTCCAGCAGCGCCATCTGCCTGCTTCTGATCACGTACTGGTAGTTTTTGATTCTGGCTTTTTTAACTTCTGCAGTGAGTTCTTGAACACTATATACATCCCATAATTCATAGTGGCTTTCGACAAAAGCGATATCGGTCGGATTCTGTTTCTGACCACGGAAAATAATGATCTCCTCCGAAGCCTGTTCCACTTCCAGCTTTGGATAATCAGCAGGCACAGGATAAGCCTTTGTGTCATCCTCGACGTGGACAACATAGCCGACAGGTTTATGGTATGACAATAGTTCATTCAGAGCTTCATACTGTAATTCTTCCCCCAGAACATGAACCTGGGTATAGGCAGTGGTGGCTGCTGCGAAAAGCGCCTCATCATTGACAAAGAGCGATTGACCCAGGTGCTGCAGTTCAGGAGATTGGTCGCCTGCAGCGACAAGACGCATAAAGGTGCGCCCGTCCACTTTCACTTGCTCGACTTCAATACTGGCAAGATGAACGAAGTCATTACTTGCGCCAAGGTTTCCCGCTCTTTCATTGGCGCCTTTCAGCACTCCGGCCAGGTGTTCGGGACGGGCGATTTTTGTCAAAGGTTCTAAATGCAGGTCGTTACCTGATTGAGCACGAACAGTTGCAACTGAGTCAGGATCGATCATCCCGATTCTGACTTCAATGAGCAGTAGGTTGCTTTCAAGGCAATGAGTGAACCTGAAGACTTCCTCATTAGCGACCTTCAGAACTTTGGTGTATTTCTGAGCAACGCTATTCTCGTCTGTTTCAAATTGATCAACACTGGAAACGCTGCCTTCGATGCCGGAAAGAACGTCTGTGAAGCCCCTGGAAGGAACGTCGTAGCCAGCCCTGGCCTGATCCTGATCGGGGTAAGTGGTTGTAAAGGACTTGGGTATTGGCTGCTGGTCATCACCTAAAGTTGGCCGAACCATAACCTCGCTCTGGATAAACTTCACATGTCCATTGTCCGGAAAATCGACAGATTTTGTCTGTAGCCTGCGATCGGCCAGTGCCTGTGTAGCAATGATCGAAGAACTGATTGCAATGGCCGCTGCAAGGCTCAATGCATCGGGGCGAGCAGTTGTCATTCTTCTACCTCAGAGCTGAGTATTTTTATCACCGTGAAAAGAGATTGCTGGCAGGCGAGGAAGTAATTTTTAAAATCGCTCATTCCTGTTCCGGCATGAAACGTTCACCAGACCTGTCATGTTGGTCTGCCAGGGTTGCAGGTGGAAGGCTTAATTGAGAGGCACTTCTCTAATTATGACCGTGAACTCTCTGATCATCGCCCTTTTGCAAACCGTAAAAAGCTCCAAGAGTGTAGAAGTAAGGAATACTTTCTGCATGGGAGAATGACCATCTGGGGACATTTTCCATGAAGTATTGCTCCCAGCCATTGTCAAACAGTTTCATGGTGCGATCACGGCGTTCGCGGAACTGCAGATAATTTTCCTGTCGAGTCCAGCCAGGTATCGTGTTGTTGGTCTTTACACGGTTTGCATAGGCTTCATCGGTTTCACTGAAGCCTTGAGGTGAAGCAATAGCCGTACGTTGCAAATATCTATCTTGCGTCTCCCCCAGGCCTGTCCAGCGATTAATCTTGTCAAGACTCCGGCCCAGAGGCCCGCCCAGCCATTGAGTGAGCATTTTGTTGTCGTTCATAAAAAAGTCGAAAGTGAGACTAGACGCCAGGGCGAATCCGAAGGTTTGTGCATAGGTGAACCCAGATATAAGTCCGTGGACGTATGCTCCGACAGTGGCGACCGGACCCAGTACCAGGCCGGTGGTGGCTGAAGCCAGGGTTTTCACTTTTTGTGGAGTCATCCTGTGCAGCAGCGGTATCTGAACTCCCTGTCCTGAACCCATGGATTTCACTATTTCCGGCACCAGCCGGGAAATGCTGCGATAACTATGAGGATTGGCATTGTGCTGTCGGGCAAATAACATAGAGCCGGTTTTCAATAGAATGACTGAGGACGCGGCTTTACCCAATGGCATGGCCAGCCCGCCCACTTCAGCGATTTGTTCAATGCCATTGTGGCAGGCATATTGCCCGGTTCGGTCAGGATCAACACTGAAGTGTTCTAGCCACTGCCGGAAAGGTGTCAGCATCCGGTGCAGGTAATCACCCCTGTTGGTCAGATCCAGAAGATAGAGGAACGACATGTTTGAAAGAGACTGCTCGGCAGCCTGCAAGGTTGTATGGGTCGCCAGTAGCGGTTTGTAGCTGGAGTAATACCAGGTCACAGCCTGTACCAGGAAGGCGGACGGTTTGACCCAGTAATCCGACAGCTGCCGTTCAACTGCTGTGGTGTGAGCCTGTATTAATGTGTTGTGGATAGCTTTGATCAGGTCTGACTCAGACAGGCCAGCGGCATTGGCGTAAGGTGTCAGGGTTTCCTGAATATTGCCCAGAAATGCTGCCGTTCTGCGGCCATTGTCAAAAGCAATATCATCAAGAACATAGTTGGCGATGACTGCAGCTGCATACTCTTTCATGTCGGCAACAGATTCTTTCATACCCGCCGGTCCAGTGGCAGTGAGGGGCACAGGGTTAAAGGCCATCTGCATGAATTCCTCAGCACCTCTGTCGGACAGCATCTGGATAATGCTATTGAAGTGAGGCAAATTGACGCAGTGTTTGTAGCCCAGGAAATGTTCAAATTCATCCACTGTCTGATAACCATCGACACCTCTGACGGCCTTCATGTAGTTCTCGAGTTCAACCTTGCTGATCAGACCTTCACGCAGCAGAGCGATGATCCTGTTAGCACTGGCATAGCGGGCAGCCAGGTAGTCCGGGAAGCTGTTCAGGTCTCCCGGTTCATAGTCGACGTGGTGAATGGCTGTTTTGGCCATGTTGTGAATTTCGTCGTCGTATTGTTTAGCTCCGCTTTGCAGCTCATGCCTGGCACTGTTTACCAGCTGCTGGATTATTTTCAGGACATTCGAAGGCTGATTTTCCAAAGGCTCAAAAAGGGGGGCCGGGAAGGTCTTCTTCAGACTCTTGAAAATTTTCACAATCCGATTGGCCTGATCAAAGGTCAGAGCGTCTCCGACCAATGCCCGCAGGTGAACCGGTGCAAATTCTTCGCCAAAATCGAAAGTCGTAAAGTCGGGTATGGCCTCACCGCTTTGCAGGGCTAATTCTGCCAGACCCATGGCGGCTTCCAGGGCCTGTTTCTTGAGTGAGTGCTGCTGCGTGAAGGTGTGGATGGCGTCCAGAACTTCTGCCTGCTCCGGCGTGTACTGGAAGGGGCCGTCATCATTTTCGACGGCTCTCCCGGCTGCCTCAAGGGCATCTTTCATTCTCTCAATGTCTGCTTTCCTGACTTCAATCTCAGCTTCCAGACGGGCCTGTTCCCGGGTCTTGCTGCCAGTACTGTCATCACCGTCCGGTTGTAACATAGCCTCCAGTTTTTGATGAGCAGTTTCCAGCTCACTTTCAGCTTCTTCTATTACCCGACTGGCTCTGGCTAGCTCACGATCAAGAACGAATCGGTGTTTAGGTCCCAGGTGAGCCATGTGCTTGTCAAGCTCATCTTCTATGGCTGCGATACGCTCATTAACGGTAGGCTGACCGGCAAGGTAAACTTCATCATTCAGCTCTCGGAGTTTTAGTCCAATCAGACTTTGCTGGTAGATGAGATCTTCATCTTCTTCATAACCCTCGATGTTGAGTGGACGAGCAATTTCATTGTTTGTATCTTTTCTGGAACCTCTATTGTCACAGAAGCCTTCTACTATGTCCCTTAATGCCCGGATTTTTTCTCTCACGGCATTCTTCTGGTCATCCAGGCTGGTATCTTTTTTTAATTCCAGTTTCAGATCATCGGCCAGTTTAGCAACGAAATGCTTGCCTCTTTCTATAGCAGCAGTGTTTTCCCTGATGTCGATGTTCAGCTTGTTCTCTACAGCTCTAAGTATCTCTTTCTGTTCTTCTATGGCTCGCTCATCCACTTCTTCGACAAAAAAGGCGAGAGTCCCATCAATTCCCTCGACTTTTACTCCTCTTATTTGGTACATAGCATCTTCCCAGATGGAATTACCTTTCAGCGTTTTTTCAGTGATTTCATCGTCCTTAAGCCTGGCACGAATCCTGTCAACTCTTTCTGTGTTGTCATCACCTTCATTGGCTTTTATGTTGACTGCTTCTTCTAATTCTTCCAGTATCTCCAGGGCCTCTTTCTCTGCCGCCTGCCTGGCCTTTGTGATAGATGTCTGAATTGCCTCGGAAATGGCGCCACGACGGTAATAGACATCGCCCTTGCTATTGAGGTCATCCATCTCCAGGGCTTTTTCCACGGCAGCCAGTTTCTCAAGGACTAACGGCATGGCTCTGGGGTGGCCTGGTGTTCTGATGTCTTCCAGTTCCTGTTTCAAATCTGCAAGACTCTGATGCATTGCTTCTATCTGTGGAATGTGTTTTGCCAATGAGTCGTCTTTACTCATTACGATACGCAAAATCGCTGCGATACCGTCTTGCATGAATTTGACGTCAGGTTTTTTCATATCGCCATCATCATTCAGTGTCTGGATTTTCTGAAGCAAACTTTCTTGAATGGGGTTGAGTTGAGCATTCGTTGACTGCAGTTTGTTAAGCAGGTGTTTTTGTTCGTCATTCAGTCTATAAGCATGCTGTATTTCAGCAGTCAGTGACTCAATTCTCTGAAGCAGATGGTCTTCCTGAACGTCAATGTCTGCGTTGTTATCAAAATCCTTAATGTTTAAATGAATAGCGAGGGTTGCATAACGGGCTTTTATTTCAGCTTCGCTGTCAGCCTCTTTTCTGGTGCTCTGTTGCTGAAGGTGTTGGGTCTGGTGGCGGGCTTGCAGATCAGCTTTGTTGATTGGGGCGAGCTGACTTTTAATGGAAGCCGGATCGCAGATATCATCAATTTTCTTCAAGAGGTTTTCGACTTGTTCAACTTCTGGTTGGGTGTCATCCCAGTCATCCATGCCAAGTTTTTTTGCTATTTTAGAATGGCGAGCATTTATGGCTTTTAAATTGGCATTAGAAACTTGTTGTTCCAGCAGAGGGAATTGCCTGACCTCCTGCATAAGTGTCTTTACCAGAGTTTTCTGATCTTGCAGCTTAGCAAGAGTCCATGCATGTTTAGCCTTAACTTTCTGATAAATTTGTTGCCATTCCAGTTTTTTCTCATCACTGGCATCGGCTCTATCCGATTCAATCTCTAATTTATATTTGAGCACGAGGAGCTCGGCTTCTGCACTATATAGTTCATCCAGCTTGCTGAACATCTCAGCCATCTGTCTGGCCCTTTCACCCAGAACTTTGGAAACAAACTGTTCGTCGTCGTATAAACCGTCAGTCTTTAATTTGACGACAACGGGTATATGATCGACAATCTTCTGAACAAAATTCTGATTAGTCAGAAGATCTCTGAGTACGGGTTTGAAGCCGAAATGTTTTTCAAGTTGATTGTGCATCCAGATGGGTGTAATGAACGACGAAGCGACTCTGAGGTCTTCCAGTGTGACTTCAAACTCCCTTATTCTATGTTTTTTATCTGGAGTGGCACTGACCAATGCCTGATCGAGAGATTCATAGAATGCAAGCGCACGCATCGCCCGTTTATCATTGTTTGAAAGTGTCGTCGGTTGATCCTGATTGAATACAGCATTCTGCCGCGCAGCAAACTCCTCCAGCACTGTCATCTGCCTGCTTCGAATGACGTACTGGTAGGCTCTGACCTGATGGGTTTTAACTTTTGTTAATACTGCAGGGGAGGGTAGGGGACCCTCAGCTTCCTGCCATAGGTCATAGAGCTTTTCTACAAAAACGACATCATCCGGATTCAGCCTCTGACCATGGAAAACAATCACCTCCCCCGGAGCTTCTGCTACTTCCAGCTTCGGATAACCCACAGGCACAGGATAAGCCCGTGAGCCATCCTTGACGTGTACAACGTAGCCAACGGGTTTGTTGTGTGCCAGCAGTTCATTAAGAGCTTGCTGTTGTAACGCTTCTCCCAGGACATGAACCTGGATATAGGCAGAAGTCGCTGCTGCCAGGAGAGCATCATCATTGACAAAGAGTGAATGGCCCAGACGCTTCAGTTCAGGTGGCCGATCACCCCCTGAGACAAGACGCATGAAGGTACGCCCACCCACTAAAACCTTGTCTACTTCAATGCTGGCCAGGGTAACATAGTGATCACTTTTGCCCAGGTTTCCCGCTCTCTTCTCAGCACCTTCCAGCAGCCAGAGCAGTTGCGCGGATCTGGCGATTTTCGTTAACGGTTCCAATGATTCCATGCCAGTCAATTGAAAACGGACAGCCGCAACTGAATCCGGATCGGTCATTCCGCTTCTGACTTCAATGACCAGTTCTTTTTCTTCAAGATTATGGGTAAACCTGAAGATTTCCTCATCACCCAGCTTCAGGACTTTGGTGTATTTCTGAGCAACGTCATTTTCGCCTGTTTCAAACAGATCAACACTGGAAACACCCCCACAGAAATGAGAAGCAAAACCTATAAAACTTTTAGCCGGCATGGCATAGCCTGCACTGACATCAGTGTAATAAGAGTAGGTGGTCGTAAAAGATCCGGGTATTGGCTGCTGGTCATCACCTAACGTTGGCCGAACAATGATCTCACTCTGGGTAAACTCCACATGTTCATTGTCTTTAATATCGACAGCTTTTGTCTGCAGCCTGCGATCGGCCAGTGTCTGGGTACTAATGATGAAAGAACTGATCGCAACAGCCACTGCAAGGCTTAATGCATTGGGACAAAACTTACTCATTCTACTACCTCAGAGCTGAGAATTTTTATAACGGTGAGCTGTGATTGCCATTGCAGGCGAAGAAGCGACTTTTAATCGCTCGTGGCCGTCAGAGGGCCACGATTGCAGGTAGAAATATTTCTCTTAATGATCATGAACTTTCTGAATATCGCCTTTTTGCCACTCATAGAAGGCACCCAGAGTGTAGGAGTAAGTGACGCTTTCTGCATGGGAGAACGACCATTTAGGTACATTTTCCCTGAAGTATTTTTCCCAACCATTGTCAAACAGTTTCATGGTGCGATCACGGCGTTCACGAAACTGCAGATAATTTTCGTGTCGAGTCCAGCCATACATACTGTTGTTTGCTTTAACACGACTAGCGTATTCTTCATCCGTTTCACTAAAGCCTTGTGGCAAAGCAATAGCGGTACGTTGCAAATACTCATCGTCCGTTTCACCCACGCCCCGCCAGCGATTAATTTTGTCAAGACTACGTCCAAGAGGTCCACCCAGCCATTGAGTGAGCATCTTGTTGTCGTTCATAAAAAAGTCGAAAGCGAGACTCGACGCCAGTGCGAATCCGAAGGTTTGAGCGTAGGTGAATCCAGATATAAGACTATGAGCGTATGCTCCAACAGTAGCTACCGGACCCAGCACGAGTCCGGCGGTGGCAGAAGCCAGAGTTTTCACTTTTTGTGGCGTCGCCCTGTGCAGCAGCGCTACCTGAATCCCTTGTCCGGACCCCATGGACTTCACTATTTCGGGCACCAGACGGACAATGCTGCGATACCTGTGTGGGTTGGCGTTGACCTGTCTGGCAAACAGCATAGAGCCGGTTTTCAGCAGAATGACTGAGGACGCGGCTTTGCCCAATGGCATGGCCAGTCCGCCCACTTCAGAGATTTGTTCAATACCCCTGTGGTAGGCATATTGCCCGGTTCGGTCAAGATCAACACTATAGCGTTCCAGCCAGTGCTGGAAAGGTGTCAGCATTCTGTGCAGATAATCCCCCCTGTTGGTAAGGTCCAGCAGATAGAGGTACGACATGTTCGAGAGGGACAGCGCGTTAGCCTGCGAGACAGTGTGAGTCGCCAGTAGCGGTTTGTAGCTGGAAAAGTACCAGGTGACAGCCTGTACCAGGAAGGCTGAAGGTTTGACCCAGTATTCCTTTAGCTGCCACTCAACTGTTGCGGCATGAGCCTGCATCAGGGTGTCATGGATAGCCTTGATCAGGTCTGATTCAGACAGGCCGGCAGCACTGGCATAAGGTGTGAGGGTGTCCTGAATATTAGTCAGGAAGGCTGCCGTCCTGCGGCCATTTTCAAAGGCAATATCGTCAAGCACGTAGTTGGCGACGACTGCGGCTGCGTACTCCTTCATGCCGACAATCGACTCTTTCATACCCGCCGGGCCTGTTGCCGTTACGGTCACAGGAGCAAAGACACTTTGCATGAATGCCTCGGCACTCTCATCGGACAGCATCTGGACAACCTTCCTGAATTCAGGCACCTTGACGCCGTGTTTATTACCAAGGAAGTGCTCAAATTCAGCCACTGTCTGATAACCGCCGACACCTCTGACGGTCTTCATATAGTTTTCAAGTTCAACCTTGCTGATCAGGCCTTCACGAAGCAAAACCATGATTTTGTTACCACTGGCAGAACGGGTAGCGAAGTATTCAGAGAAGCTTTTGAGGTCCTCCGGTTCATGATCAATGAAGTGAATGGCTCTTTTTCCCATACCACGAATTTCGTCGTCGTATTGTTGAGCGCCTTTGCCGATCTCATTTCTGGCCTTGTACACCAGTCTCTGGATTTCTATCAGGGCACCCTGATGCCAATCGACTTTCGTCCTCAGGCTCTTGAAGATTGCCACAATCCGACTGGCCTGATTAAACATCAGATTGTCTCCGGCCATTGCCTGCAAGCGAATCGGTGCAAATTCATCGCCAAAATCGAAAGTTGTAATGTCGCGTATTACCTTACCGCTTTTTGCCGCTGACTCTGCCAGAGCTATTCCGGCTTCCAGAGCTTGTTGCATGAAAGGGTGCTGCTGTATGAAGGCTTCCATAGCGGCCCGAACTTCTGCCTGTTCCGGCGTGTACTGGAAGGAACCGCCGTCATTTTCGACGGCTTTCTCTGCAGCCCTGAGGACTTCCCTCATTCTCTCAATGTTTGCTTTTCTGGTTTCAATCTCACCTTTCAGACGGGTTGATTCCTGATTTGCTGGTGCAGCAGCCCCTCCAGGTATTGCATCGGTTTCATCCATACCTTCCCTGTCGTGCTCACGCAGGAATTCTGAGATCTGAACGTATTTTTTTCTGGCTAACGGCAGTTCACCCGATGCGTTATCGACTTCATTGTGACCATGAGCAGCCAGCCTGCGATAAACTGTCTCTAGCTCAGCTATAGCGTCTTCTATCTCCCGTTTGGCAGTGGCTACCTCTCGATCAAGAACGTATCTGGGTTTAGGACCCATTTGAGCCATTTGCCAGTCAAGCTCATTCTCAATGGCTGCAATGCGCTCGTTAACGTCAGGCAGACCTGCATTCATAACTGCTTCATCCAGCTGTCCGAGTTTTTTTTCAATCAGACTGTTCTGGTCGTCGATAATGGCATCTTCTTCATAATCCTCAATGTTGAGTTGATAAGCCATGTCATTGTTTCTGGCTCTTCTGACACCTTCGTCGTCGCCGGTCTGGTATAGCTCTTCTATTAATGCCTCAATTTTTTCTCTTAGTGCCTCACTCTGTTCAGCAAGGCTGTCATCCTCTGCAAATGCTACATTCAGATCTCGGGCCAGTTTAGCAGTGAAAGCCTTGCCTCTTTCCCAGGCAGCAAGATTTTCACGAGGATGGATGTACAGCTTTTTCTCTACAGCTTGAAGCAGACCTGTCTGTCGTTTTTTGACTTGCTTATCAAGGTACGAATCTTCGACTTTATAGTTAAGAATTGCACAAAGCTTCCTGATTCTGAGATCCTTCTTGTTCAGGGCTGTGCTTTCTTCTTGCCACAGGGCCTGATCTATCTGATCCAGCAAGTGTTCAGGAAGATCTTCGCTGTCAAGTATTGCATGAACCCGGGCAAGTCTTGCTATCTGGCCGTCCTCTTCATAGCTTTTTAGGTTGAGTGCTTTTTCTGCGGCTTCCAGCAGGTCGGCCCGTTGTTTTCTGGCAGGCTTATTCGGGTCGGGGTTTTCGGCTTTATAGTGAAGGTTCGCATGAAGCTTGATGAGTTTGAGATCCTTCATGTCCAGCATTCTGCGTTCACGGTACAAGATAATGGTTTCTATCCCAAACAAAATTCTGTCCAGTATCCTGTTTGAGAGATCACCCTTGTTAAGTACTTTAACAATCCTGGTGAGTCTTGTTTTACTGTAATCCTCTTCATTGGCTTTGATGTTGAGTTCTTTTTCAACCACATCCAGCATGTCCCGGGCCTCTTCCTCTGCCCTCTGTCTGGCGTCTTTGATATATTTCTGGATGTCTTCAGAAATGTACTGACGATGAAGATAGACATCGTCGTTTTGATCAAAATCAGGCATTTTCAGAGCTTTGTGCACGGCACTCAGTGTCTCAATGACTTCAGACCTGATCCTGGGATAGTCTGGTGTTCTGATGTCATCCAGTTCTTTTTTCAGAGCAACTTTTCTGGCACTGATTTGAGAATCTACTAAATTGATCTGAGCCTTCGCTGCCTGAAGACTGCGAATCAGTTGTCCTTCTTGCTCATTCAATGCCTTGTATTTCAGAAGCAGAAGCTCTTGCGGAACGTCAATATCCTCATTGCTATCAAAATTCTCAATGTTTGCAAATCGGGCTTTGCCTGCAACTTCTTTTTCAGCCACTTCGTCAAACTGTTCTGTTACGGCCTCCGCCTGGTGGGTGTCATGAATTTTTAATTTTTCGTTTAGCTCGGCGAGTTGTGCCTCTTTTGCCTGTTTTTCTGCCAGTGCGCAGTCAAATTCAACCCGCTGCCTGAGTGACATGTCGTTGATGACTTTTGAGGCAAACTGTTCGTCTTCACCGGGATTAGCGACCTGCGCCCGGTAGTTATCGCTGATATCGGGGATCTCTTTCTGAATATTCTTAACTAAGTGCGGGTTACTCAGAATATTTCTGAGTATGGGGTTGAAGCCGAAGTTTTTCAGGAGATGATCATAGATCCAGAATGGCGTGATGAGCGACGAAGCGACTCTGATGTGTCCTAACGTTAATTCAAATTCATCGCCATTATCCGGACTGGCACTGATCAATGCCTGCTGGAGAGATTCATAGTATGCAAGCATACACAGTTGAAGCTCCAGCACTATTTCGTTAAATTCAGCACCGGGATTTGCAGCCATGGCCTCGAGCAATTCCATCTGCCTGTTTCGAGTGACGTACAGGTAGCTTTTGACCTTGTCTTTTTTTACCTGTGTTGATACATCAGGGGGAGGGTCGGCATAAAAAACAGGTTCATACCAGTGCTCATAGAGTCCTCTTACAACGGCGATCTCGGTCGGATTCTCCTTCTGACCACGGAAAACAATCTTCTCCCCCGAAGCTTCAGTCACTTCCAGTTTTGGATAACCGATAGGCACCGGGTAAACCTGCCTGTCATCCTCAACGTGTACGATATAGCCGACGGGTTTATGGTACGACAACAGTTTGTTGAGAGCTTTATGTTGTAAATCTTCCCCCAGAATATGAACCTGAGCATAAGCAGAAGTGGCTGCTGCCAAAAGCGCCTCATCATTGACAAACAGCGATTGCCCCAGACGCTGGAGTTCAGGGGGCTGATCGCCCGAAGCAATAAGACGCATGAAGGTGCGCCCGTTCACTGCAACTTTTTTTACTTCAATGGTGGCAAGGGAAACATAGTTATCGCTTGCGCCAAGGTTTCCAGCTCTGCCATGGGCAGCTCTCAGCACTGCGGCCAATTGCTCGGGACTGGCGACTTTCGTTAAGGGTTCTAATGGCTGGATATTGCCTGATTGAGAACGAACTGCCGCAATTGAATCCTGGTCGGTCATACCGCCTCTGACTTCAATGACCAGTTCATATTCTTCAAGGTTATGGGTGAACCTGAAGATCCCTTCATCACCCACCTTCAGGATTTTGGTGTATTTCTGAGCAACGTCATTTTCGTCGGTTTCAAACAGATCAACACTGGAAACACCACCCTCAATGCCGGAAAGAACATCCGTAAAGCCTTCAGAAGGAACCTCATAGCCCGCTCTTGCCTGAGTCTGATCGGGGTAAGTGGTTGTAAAGGATTTAGGTATTGGCTGCTGGTCATGACCTAAAGTTGGCCGAACCATAACCTCACTATGAGTAAACTCCTCATGACTGATGCTCGAAACATCGACAGATTTTGTCTGCAGCCTGCGATCGGCCAGCGCCTGTGTAGCAAGGATGGAAGAGCTGATTGCTACGGCCACTGCCAGGCTAAATGCATTGAGGGGAGCAGTTGTCATTCTACTACCTCAGAGCTGAGTGTTTTTATTGCCGTGAAAAGAGGTTGCTTCACCGTGCGGGGAAGCAACTTTTAAAATCGCTCATGGCTATTCCGGCAAGCTGAAAGGTTCACCAGCCACAGTGGTCTGCTGAGGTTGCAGTGGAAAGCTTTATTGAGAGGCATTTCTCGTATCATGACCGTGAACGTTTTGATCATCGCTCTTTTGCGATTCGTAAAGGGCTCCAAGAGTGTAGAAGTAAGGAATACTTTCTGCGTGGGAGAATGACCATTTGGGCAGTTTTTCCCTGAAGTATTTCTCCCAGCCATTCTCAAACAGCTTTATGGTGCGATCACGGCGTTCACGGAACTGCAGATAATTTTCGTGTCGAGTCCAGCCATACAGGGTGTTGTTTGCTTTAACACGACTAGCGTATTCTTCATCGGTTTCACTGAAGCCCTGAGGCGAAGCAATGGCGGTACGTTGCAAATACTCATCGTCCGTTTCCCCCACGCCTGTCCAGCGATTAATCTTGTCAAGACTCCGGCCCAGAGGTCCACCCAGCCACTGAGTGAGCATCTTGTTGTCGTTCATAAAAAAGTCGAAAGTGAGACTTGACGCCAGTGCGAATCCGAAGGTTTGAGCATAGGTGAACCCGGATATAAGGCCGTGGGCGTATGCTCCAACAGTAGCTACCGGCCCCAGCACAAGCCCGGCGGTGGCAGAAGCCAGAGTTTTCACTTTTTGTGGCGTCGCTCTGTGCAGCAGTGGTACTTGAATCCCTTGTCCGGACCCCATGGACTTCACCAATTCGGGCACCAGACGAACAATGCTGCGATACTTATGTGGGTTGGCATTGTGCTGTCTGGCAAACAGCGCAGAGCCGGTTTTCAACAGAATGACAGAGGACGCAGCTTTACCCAATGGCATGGCCAGTCCGCCCACTTCAGAGATTTGTTCAATGCCACTGTGGTAGGCATATTGCCCGGTTCGCTCAAGATCAACACGGTAGCGTTCCAGCCAGTGCTGAAAAGGTGTGAGCATTCTGTGCAGATAATCCCCCCTGTTGGTCAGGTCCAGCAGATAGAGGTACGACATATTCGAGAGGGACTGAGCGGTGGCCTGCGAGACGGTGTGAGTCGCCAGTAGCGGTTTGTAGCTGGAGAAGTACCAGGTGACCGCCTGTACCAGGAAGGCTGAAGGTTTGACCCAGTATTCCTTCAGCTGCCACTCAACTGCTGCAGCATGAGCCTGCATCAGGGTGTCATGGACAGCCTTGATCAGTTCTGATTCAGACAGACCGACAGCACTGGCATAGGGTGTCAGGGTGTCCTGAATATTAGTCAGGAAGGCTGCCGTCCTGCGGCCGTTTTCAAAGGCAATATCGTCAAGCACATAGTTGGCGATGACTGCGGCTGCGTACTCCTTCATGCCGACGACCGACTCTTTCATACCCGCCGGGCCTGTTGCCGTTACTGTCACAGGAGCAAAGACACTGTACATGAATGCCTCGGCACTCTCATCGGACAGCATCTGGACAACCTCCCTGAACTCAGGCACCCTGACCCCGTGTTTATAACCAAGGAAGTGCTCAAATTCAGCCACTGTCTCATAACCGTCGACACCTCTGACAGCCTTCATGTAGTTTTCAAGTTCAACTTTGCTGATCAGGCCATCACGGAGCAAAGCCATGATTTTGTTAGCACTGGCAGAATGGCTGGCGAAGTATTCCGGTAAGCTTTTCAGGTGCCACGGCTGATGCTCGGAAATGCCTGCCGTCCCGGTCACTGAAGCAAAGATATTCTTGATGAACGCCTCAGCATCCTCATTGGTCAGCATCCGGACAACATGCCTGAATTCAAACAGCCCTACGCCCAGTTTATAACCAAGGAAGTACTCAAATTTATCCGATATCTGATAACCTTTGACACCTCTGACGGCCTTTATGTAGTTTTCAAGTTCAACATTTTTGATCAGGCCTTCACGCAGCATAGCTCTGATCTTTTTAGCACCGGCAAAACCGGTAGCGCAGAATTTCGAGAAGCTTTTCTGGTTCTCGGATACATGCTCGACAAAGAGAACGCCCGCTGAGCTTATGCCATGAATTTCGTCGTCGTATTGCTGAGATGCGGTTTTTATCTCATTCCTGGCCCTTTGCACCAGAATCTGAACTTTTTCAATGGCTTTCCGAAATTGATACTCCGCAAGCTTGAAGGGACGTTTCCGGAAGATCGTCTCCAGGCTCTTGAAAACTTCCACAATATGACTGGCCTGCTTAAACGTCAGTTGGTCTCCGGCCAATGCCTGCAAGCGAATCGGTGCAAATTCATCGTTAAAATCGAAAGTCTTGAGGCAGGGTATTGTGTTACCGCTTTCTACTGCTGATTCTGCCAGACCCATCGCTGCTTCCAGGGCTTGTTTTTTAAGGAAGTGCTGATCAGTGAATGTGTGTATAGCTTTCAGAACTTTTGCCTGTTTCGGTGTGTACTGGAAGGGTTCGCCAGAATTTTTGACGGCTTCTTCGGCAGCCTTCAGGACTTTTTCCATTCTCTCAACCTCTGCTCTGGAGGCTGCAATTTTTGCTATCCAGTCTGCATTTTCAGCTGCCTCTCGGGCTTCTTGCTGAAGCAGTTGCCCGATTTTTCCGCCAGTGCCATCATTACCGCCCAGTTGTAACTGTTTGTCTCTCAGGGCATTAATCCGTTGCTCTCTGCTGTCAGAAGTGCCTGGTTTAAGACCGAGGGATATTTCAGTGGGTTCAAGAAGCGCGTCATGATCCTCCAGGTCTTGTTTTGCATTTGATACCGTTTCACTTTTATCATTCAGGTCTGAATTCAGCGGATCCATGTCGATCTTGTTTGAGGTTGCAGACTTCTCATTGACGTCTCCTGATTCGAACAGCTCCTGTTCTTTACGAGCCAGAGTCTCTCGTGCAATAACCTCTGCAGTCATCGCATTGGCTAAATCCGTAGCTTTCTTGTCGTGCTCAAGCAGGAATTCCGTGACCTGACTGTACTTTTCACGGGTAAAAGGCAGCCCACCCCACGCTCTATCGTCTTCAACCGTTGCGTCCCGACCAGGCACTGGATAGGTTTGAATAGAAAAAGTTGCTTCCACCGAATCGGGGTAGCATTGTATCCAGACATTCAGATTTGTTTTGGCTTCCAGTTCCTTAATGATTTCAGCTCGTGCTTCTACACTGTATTCCAGCAGGTTATTTACGATGTCCCTTTTTCGCTCCTGATCGGTTTGCTTGTCACCTGCAGACAGACCCAGGCCGATCTGAAATTGTTTCAATGCCAGATTGAGGGGCGTTTCTTCATCCGGGATATACCGGAGATCAGAAAGGCTACCCACTTTTTTTTGAAAAATAGCTTCGTGCTCAGTTTCAGCTTCTTCTAATGCTCGCCTGGCTGTGGCTACCTCACGATCAAGAACGTATCGGGGTTTAGGTTCCAGGCGAGCCATTTGCCTGTCAAGCTCATTCTCAATGGCTGCAATACGCTCATTAAGGTCAGGCAGACCTGCTCTGAAAAGTTCATCATCCAGCTGTTCAAGTTTTGCCTTAATCAGACTGTTCTGTTCGTCTGTGCCGACATGATCCTCATAGTCCTTCATATTGAGTTGACCTGCAATCTGATGGTTTAAGGTTCTTTTGACGGCTTCATCGCTATATTTTGCGACTACTTTTATCCGTAATTCCTGAATTTTGTTTCTCAGAACCTTCTTCTGGTGAGACAGGTCGGCATCGTCTTCAAACCCTACCTGCAGATCACTGGCCAGTTTAGTTATGAAAGTTTTGCCTCTTTCTTTAGCAGCAGGGTTTTTATAAAGGTCGATATTTAGCTTCTGCTCCAGAGCAATAAGATACTCTTCCTGTCGTATTCTGGCGCGCTGATCCGATTGTTCGATTTTAAAGGTAATACCGTGACGAATACCTGAGAGCACCTGATCCGTCTCCAGCAGACCTCTCTCCAGATCTTCTTTCAGATCTCGCACCACGTCTGGTCTTTCACCTTCCCATAACAGGATCTTGTCCATCTGATCCAGCACGTGATTCGAGATATCACCGCCATCAAATCTGGCACGAACCCTATTCAGTCTTGCTGCTTTGTTATCACCTTGATTGATTTCGATGTTGAGTAATCGTTCCAGGGATTGCAGTATGGCCAGGGCTTCTTCCTCTGACTGCTCTCCGATTGCTCCGATGTGTGCCCGCATTTTTTCAGAAATGGCCTGACGATGGAAATACACATCTTCCTCTTCGGGGAGGGGGTCTTCCTCCAGAGCGCTTTCCACGGCAAGAAGTGTCTCGAATACTTCAGGCAAGACTTTGGGGTGGCCTGGTGTTCTGATGTCTTTCAGTTCATTTTCCAGCTTTGAAAGATCGAAGAGTTTGTTATGCAGCATTGATTCCAGGTTGGTTGGGTCTTCCAGATCTATACCAAGAGTCTCAGCCAGAACGGCTTTTGTCGCCTTGATGAAAGCCTGCTGTATATCGAGTTGATCACCCATTGTCTTAATTTGTTGACGTTGAACTGCCTGTTGAGCGTGCATTGCCATAAGTTTTTCAAGCAGGCATTTTTCCTGATCGTCGACAGCTGCATTGATATCAAAATCCGGAATGTTCAAATGTAAGGCCATGTTTGCATAACGGGCTTTGATGTGTGCTGTTTTTTTGGCCTCTGAGCTGGTGCTTTGTTGCGATTCTTCCAGAGCTTGTTTTTGAAACTCTGTTGTTGCGGCGACCAATCCGTAAATTTCATTAATTCTTTTGCTGATGAGTCTGGCTTGCTCTTCCAGAGGCTGGGTATCATCCCAGTTATCAATACCAAGCTCTGTTGCCGTTTGCGTGTTGCGAGCTTTTGTGGCATCTGTTCTGGCATCATGAACTTGTTTTTTTAGCAATGGAATTTGATCGACATCCCGTTGCAGCGTCTCTATCTGGGTTACCAGAGCATTTATCTTGCCATGAACCTCCGCAAGCTGATCCTCAACATACTGATTTAGTTCCTCCATTCTCAATTCACTTTGTTTTACCAGCACGGCCTCTATTGTCCTGAGCTTCTCCAGCTCGCTTTCCATCTCCAGCAGCTGCCCGATAAAGTCGCCAATGACTTTGGGTTCAAAGCCTTCGTCATGGCCAGAAGAGTCACTAAAAGGTTCATTGTTGGGAGCACCATAATGACTGTTGGGAAAGAGTGAAGTTTCATGAATATCCTGAACAAAGTGCTGGTTAGTCAGAAGATTTCTAAGTACAGGTCTGAAGCCGAAGTGTCTTAACAGTTGAATATGCACCCAGGTTGGCGAGATGTACGCCGAAGTGAATTCAACGTGTTTGAATTTGAATTCAACTTCCTCTGATCCATATGAAGTAGCACTGGCCAGTGCATGCAGAAGATTTTCATAGTATTCAAGCTCGACCACACTATCATCGTACTCTTCACCGAAGTTGAGTCCGGTATCGTGCTTTGCAGCTAAATCCTCCAGTATTGTCATCTGAATGTTTCGAATGATGTGTCGGTAGCTTTTGACCTTGTCTTTTTTAACCCGTGCAGTTGTCTTATGATCATCACCGCCTCCTCCCCAAAAGACCATATAGAGGCGTTCCACAAGAGCCATATCGCTGGGGTTCTGTTTCTGACCACGGAAAACAACAACATCCCCCGGAGTCTCAGTCACTTCCAGTTTTGGATAACCATCAGGGACAGGATAAACCTGTGTCTCATCCTCGACGTGTACAACATAGCCGATGGGTTTATGGTCTGACAGCAGATCTTCCAGGTTTCTCTGTTGTATATCTTTCCCGAGAACATGCACCCGGGTATAGGCAGTGGTGGCCGCTACCAAAAGCGGCTCTTCATCAACAAAAAGTGACTGACCCAGACGCTGCAGCTCAGGAGGCCGGTCGCCTGCGGCGATAAGGCGCATGAAGGTGCGCCCGTCCACCTCAATCTTGTCTACTTCAAGGGTGGCAAGGGCAACATAGTTATCGGCTTCGCCTGGGTTTCCTGCTCTTTCATGCGCACCTCTCAGCACTCCCACCAGATGACCGGGGCTGGCCATTCCGGTAAAGGGTTCCAATGCCCAGGCGACCCCTGATTGACTGCGAACAGCCTGAATTGAATCCTGACGGGTCATACTGTCTCTGACTTCGATGAGCAGTTTCTCTTCTGCAAGGTTATGGGTAAACCTGAAGACCCCCTTATTACCCACCTTGAGGATTTTGGTGTACTTCCGGGCAACGTCATTCTCGTCTGTCTCAAACTGATCAACAATGGCAACGCCACCCTCGATGCCGGAAAGAACGTCTGTGAAGCCTTCAGAAGGAATGTCATAGCCCGCTCTGATTTCAGTCTGATCAGGGAAGGTGGTGGTAAAGGATTTGGCTATTGGCTGCGAGTCATCATCCAACGTTGGCTTAACAATGACCTCGCTACGGATAAACTCCACCTGTTCACTGCCCGAAATATCAACAGATTTTGTCTGCAGCCTGCGATTGGCCAGTGCCTCTGTAGCAATGATGGAAGAGCTGATGGCAAGGGCCACGGCTAGGCTTAATGCATTGGGGCGGATATTTCTCATTCTGTTACCTCGAAGCTGAGTATTTTTATTACTGTAAAAAGTGATTGCTACGGCAAACGAAATGACAACTCCCAATCGCTTATGGCTGTCAATCACTTATTCGAGTGGCTTCAAGGCTCTTTTACGTTAACGGAGAAATGTCTGTGGGCTCAGAAGGTAAGCTTACACATGTCTCCATAACCGGTGTTTTGTCACTGCTGTGACAATGCTGGTGGTTGTTTGTTGTCTGATTTATTCACCGGCGCTTTCTTATTATTGCCCTGTTGCTACTCGTAGAAGGCTCCAAGAGTGTAGAAGTAAGGAATGCTTTCTGCATGGGAGAATGACCATTTGGGCAAATTTTCCCTGAAGTATTTCTCCCAGCCATCCTCATACAGTTTCATGGTGCGATCCCGGCGTTCGCGGAACTGCAGGTAATTTTCGTGTCGAGTCCAGCCATACAGAGTGTTGTTTGCTTTAACACCGTTTGCATAGTCTGTATCGGTTTCATCGAAGCTTTGAGGCCTGGCAATAGTCGTACGTTTCACATATTCATCTGTCGTTTCCCCCACGCCTGTCCAGCGATTAATCCTGTCAAGACTGCGGCCCAGTGGCCCACCCAGCCATTGAGTGAGCATCTTGTTGTCGTTCATAAAGAAGTCGAAAGTGAGGCTCGACGCCAGCGCGAATCCGAAGGTTTGGGCATAGGTGAATCCTGATAAAAGGCCATGGGCGTATGTTCCGACCGTGGCTACCGGACCCAATACGAGACCGGCTGTGGCCGAAGCCAGGGTTTTCACTTTTTGTGGTGTCACCCTTTGCAGCAGCGGTATCTGAACTCCCTGACCGGAACCCATGGATTTGACTATTTCCGGCACCAGACGGGAAATGCTTCGATACATTTGCAGGTTGGCGTTGTACTGTCGGGCAAACAGCGTGGTGCCGGTTTTCAGCAGAATGACTGAAGACGCGGCTTTGCCCAATGGCATGGCCAGCCCGCCCAGCTCAGAGATTTGTTCAATGCCACGGTGATAGGCATATTGACCGGTTCGGTCAAGATCAACACCGTAGCCTTCCAGCCAGTGCTGGAAAGGTGTCAGCATCCGGTGCAGGTAATCACCTCTGTTGGTCAGATCCAGAAGATAGAGGAATGCTATGTTTGAGAGAGATAGCCCGGCGGCCTGCCGGGAGGTGTGGGTCGCCAGCAGGGGTTTGTAGCTGGAGTAGTACCAGGTCACAGCCTGCAACAGGAAGGCTGAGGGTTTGATCCAGTAATCCAGTAGCTGTCGTGCAACCGTTGCGGCACGGGCCTGCATTAATGTGCCATGGATAATCTTGATGAAGTCTGATTCAGATAGTCCGGCAACATTGGCATAAGGTGTCAGGGTATCCTGAATATTGGTCAGGAATGTTGCCGTCCTGTGGCCATTGTCAAAAGCAATATCATCAAGAACGTAGTTGGCGATCACTGCAGCTGCGAACTCTTTCATGCCGGTAACAGACTCTTTCATGCCGGTAACAGACTCTTTCATACCTGCCGGGCGCGGGGCAGTATCACCCCCGCCCGGCTCTGCCTGCCTGTTTCTCGGGGCATTAATCCGTTGTTTATTGGTTTCAGAAGCGTCTGATTTTAGTCCCACAGACTCTTCAGTCGCTGCTTTTTCAGCGTCTGTAACGGTTGTCTGAAGGTGTCGCTTGACCAGAGCTTCCTGCTGTTCGAGGTGTTTCAGAATGGCCTGTTGACGAGCCTCCGGGGCATCTTCTTCGTCAGAGATCAGGCCGAGCTCAGTTTCCATGTTGTCCAGTCTCTGCGGAGTCTCCCCGTCGTCCAGTTCTGTCTTATACCTTATATGCTGTTGAACAGACTGAAGGCGGGCAACAAGATTATTTTCATTGTCTGGAGCAATACCGAACAGGTCCTCAAGGCCTTCCAGTTTTGTAGTGATAATTCCATAGTCAGGCTGTTCTGTTTCAGCAAGGGTTGTGGCCGTTGCCCGCTTGATTTCCTGAATTTTCTTGCTGATGATTCTGACTTGTTCTCTGGGCAGAAGGTTAGCCCAGTTCTCAATACCAAGCTCTTCTGCCGTTACGCGAAGTAATTTTCTGTTCAGATTCTTGAGTTTTGTCTTTTTTGCCCGTTGCTGCTCCAGGTTGTTGTGTAACTCAAGCAGCTGTCTGGCCATGTCAATCATGACTTTGGAAGTAAACTCCTGGTCTTTTCCGGAATCGATCTGCGCTTCATTGATATCGCCGATGATGGGTATCGCCTTGCGAATAATCTGAAAAAAGTGCGGGTTCTTAAGAAGATTTCTAAGTACGGGTTTGAAGTCAAACTGTTTTGCGAGTTGATTACACATCTGGGTTGGCGTGATGACTAATGAAGCGATTCTGATGTGCTCCAGTGTGAACTCAAATTCTTCTGTTCCATATGTTTTATCTGGAGTAGCCAGTGCCAATGCCTGCTGGAGAGATTCATAGAATGCAAGTGAACGCGCCGCCAGTTTATCTTCGCGGGAAAGGATCGTCGGTTGAACTTTGTTAACGCCAGCATTGCGCCGCGCAACAAACTTCTCCAGCAGTGCCATCTGCCTGTTTCGAATGACGAACTCGTAACTTCTGATCTTATATCTTCTAAGCATTGTGATTACTGCAGGGGTGGGGTTATTACCTCCGGACTGTACCCAGAGTTTATAGAGGTTTTCTACAAAAGCGACATCATGGGGATTCAACATCTGACCATGAAAAACAATACCCTCCCCCAGAGCTTCTGTTATCTCCAACTTTGGATAGCCCGCAGGCACAGGATAAACCTGTGTGTTATCCCCGAAGTGCTCAACGTAGCCGACGGGTTTGTTGTTTGCCAATAGTTCGTTCAGAGCCTGCTGTTGTATATCCTCTCCCAGGATATGAACCTGGATGTAGGCAGAGGCGGCAGCTGCCAGAAGAGCCTCATCATTGACAAAGAGTGATTGACCCAGACGATGCAGCTCAGGGGGCTGGTCGCCCGAAGCGATAAGGCGCATGAAGGTGCGTCCATCCACTGCAACTTTTTCGACTTCGATGGTAGCAAGGGCAAGATAGTGATCACTTGAGCCGAGGATTCCTGTCCTGGTACTGGCAGCTTCCAACAGATCAGCCAGTTGCATGGGGGTGGCGATTTTCGTTAAGGGTTCAAATGGTGGCCTGATATCTAAATGTTCACGAACAAACGCAACTGAATCCTGCTCGGTCATTCCGCCTCTGACTTCAATGACCAGTTCCTCTTCTGCAAGGTTATGGGTGAACCTGAAGATTCCCTCACCATCTACCTTAAGGACTTTGGTATATTTCTGAGCAACGTCATTCTCGCCTGTTTCAAACTGATCAACACTGGCAACGCCCTCATTACCGATACCATAAAGAGCTTCTGTAAAACTTATACCTATAGTGGGACGAGAATAGTCGTCATTTTCTGAAGGCGCATAGGGATAGGTGGTGGTAAAAGATTTGAGTACTGGTTGCTGGTCATCACCTAAAGTTGGCTGAACCATGACCTCACTGCGGGTATCCTCAGAACCTCCATTGTCCAGAAGCCAGGCATATTTTGTCTGCAGTTTGCGAGCGGCCAGTGCCTCTGTATTAATGATGCAAGAGCTGATCGCAACGGCCACTGCAAGGCTTAATACATTGTGACGGGTATTGCTCATCGATTTTCCTACTTGTCCCACTTCTCATCAGTTTCAAGCTGATCGCCTGAGGCGGCAGTTCGAAAGCTTGATTGATGGGCATTTCACTTCTCAGGAACAGGCACTTTTTTATTATTGTCCTGTTGCCACTTGTAGAAGGCTCCAAAAGTGTAGAAGTAAGGAATGCTTTGTGCATGGGAGAAGGACCATTTAGGCACATTTTCCCTAAAGTATTTCTCCCAGCCATTCTCAAACAGTTTCATGGTGCGATCGCGGCGTTCGCGAAAATGCAGGTAATTTTCGTGCCGCGTCCAGCCATACAGGGTGTTATTTGTTGTAACAAGGTTTGCGTAGGCTTCATCGGTTTCATCGAAGCGTTGGGGCCAGGCAATAGTTGTACGTTTTACATATTCATCTGTCGTTTCCCCCACGCCTGTCCAGCGATTAATCTTGTCAAGACTGCGGCCCAGGGGTCCACCCAGCCATTGAGTGAGCATCTTGTTGTCGTTCATAAAGAAGTCGAAAGTCAGGCTCGATGCCAGCGCGAATCCGAAGGTTTGGGCATAGGTGAATCCTGATAAAAGACCATAGGCGTATGTTCCGGCAGTGGCTACCGGACCCAATACGAGACCGGCTGTGGCAGAGGCCATGGTTTTCACTTTTTGTGGTGTCAGCTTGTGCAGCAGCGGTATCTGAACTCCCTCTCCGGAACTCATGGATTGCACTATTTCCGGCACCAGACGGGAAATACTGCGATACATCTGCGGGTTGGCGTTGTACTGTCTGGCAAACAGCATAGAGCCGGTTCTCAGCAGAATGACTGAAGACGCGGCCTTGCCCAATGGCATGGCGAGCCCACCCAGTTCAGAGATTTGTTCAATGCCGCTGTGATAGGCATATTGGCCAGTTCGATCAGGATCAACACCGTAGCCTTCCAGCCAGTGCTGGAAAGGTGTCAGCATCCGGTGCAGGTAATCACCCCTGTTGGTCAGATCGAGAAGATAGAGGAACGACATGTTCGAGAGGGACAGCGCGGTGGCCTGCCCGGCGGTATGGGCCGCCAGCAGGGGTTTGTAGCTGCAGAAGTACCAGGTGACAGCCTGTACCAGAAAGGCTGAAGGCTTGATCCAGTAATCCAGTAGCTGTCGTTCAACCGCTGCGGCATGGGCCTGAATTAATGTGCCATGTACAGTTTCGATCAGGACTGACTCAGATATTCCGGCAGCATGGGCATAAGGTGTCAGGGTATCCTGAACATTGGCCAGGAGGGCTGCCATCCTGCGGCCATTGTCAAAGGCAATATCGTCAAGAACGTAGTTGGCGATGACTGCAGCTGCATACTCTTTCATGCCGGAAACAGACTCTTTCATACCTGCCGGGCCTGAGGCGGTAGAGGGCACAGGAGTAAAGGCACTTTGCATGAATTCATCAGCACCCCGATCGGACAGCATCTGGACAACCTTCCTGAACTCAGGCACCCTGACGCCGTGTTGGTAGCCAAGGAAGTGTTCAAACTCAGCCACTGTCTGATAACCGTCGACATTTCTGACGGCTTTTATATAGTTCTCAAGTTCAACCTTGCTGATCAAACCTTCACGCAGCAGACTTATGATCTTGTTACCGCTGGCAGAATGGGTAGCGAAGTATTCCGGGAAGCTTTTCAGGTACCCTGATTGATGCTTAATGAAGTGAACGGCTGCTTTGCCCATGCTGCGAATTTCGTCGTCGTATTCCAGAGCCCCTTTTTTCATTTCGTGCCTGGCCCGGCGAACAAGCCTGTAGACTTCTTTCAGGTCATTCCCGGGCAGATCTCCAGCAGACTGGAAAGAGGATTCCGGGAAGGCCTTCTTCAGGCTCTTGAAAACTTCCACAATCCCACCGGCCTGTTTAAACGTCAGTTTGTCTCCGACCAGTGCCTGCAAGTGAATCGGTGCAAATTCATCGTCAAAATCGAAAGTCGAAAGGTGTGGTATTTTCTTATCGCTTTCCAGTGCTAACTGTGCCAGACCCATTGTCGTTTCCAGAGCTTGCTTTTTGAGAGAGTGCTGCTCTGCGAAAGCGTTTATAGCGGTCCGAACTTTTACCTGTCCCGGCGAATACTGGAAGGGACCTCCGTCATTTTCGATGGCCTGTTCTGCAGTCTCAAGGACCTCCTTCAATCGCTCAATGTCTGCTTTTCTGATTTCAATTTCATCTTCCAGATAGGCCTGTTCCTGAACCGGATGCCGGACCTTGCCGACAGTACCCTCATTCCTGCCCGTGACTTGAGAGGACTTTTCCCCGGTTAAAATGAGTTCACCCTCGACTTCATGGGATTCGCTCCGACCATGGGCATTTGCGCAGTCTTGATTGCTACGAAGCCTATTCAGTCTGCGATGAAAAACATCCAGCTCACTTTCAGCTTCTGCTAATAACCACCTGGCTCTGGCCGCATCACGGTCAAGCAGGTATCGTGGTTTGGGTCCCAGGCGAGCGAGTTGCCTGTCAAGCTCATTATCAATGGCTGCGATACGCGCATTAACGTCAGGCTGAACCGCTTTGAAAACTTCTTCATCCAGCTGTTGGAGTTTTGCTGTGAAACTTTTGTCTCTCTCTTTAGCAGCAGGGTTTTCATGGGGGTGGATATTTAGCTTGTTCTCCAGAACGATAAGGTGACCTTCCTGTTGTTTTCTGGCTCGCTGATCCGATGCTTCGACGATATGATTAAGACGATCACGAATCGTCGTGCGTTTGATATCTACCTCCAAAGGGTTTCCCTCCAGATCTTCCCAGTCTGGCCTGTTATCCCACCAGAGCACCTTGCGCATCTCGTCCAGCTCGTAATTGGAGATATCATCGGCATCAAGCCTTGTTAGAATCCTTTCCAGTCTTACTGTTTTGTAATCAGCTTCATTAATTTTGATGTTGAGTAATCTTTCCACATGGTCCAGTCTGACCCGGACCTCTTCCTCCGACTGCCGTCTGGCCTCTCTGATGTAAAACCGAATATGTTCAGAAATATACTGACGAAGGACATACACACTGTCCATTTGGTTGAAGTAAATGTGCCCCTGGAGGGCCCTTAATGTGTCACGAAATGTCGCCAATACCTCAGGCATGAGTTTGGGATGGCCTGGTGTTTTGATGTCTTCCAGTTCAATTTTCAGCTTTGAAAGCTCAAAGAGCCTGTCATTTACCTTTGATTCCAGACTGGTGCGGTCTTGCAGACGGGTGTCTTCGGACGGATCAATACCGAGAACCACTGGCAGAGTGTCTTTTCTGGCTTTGGTGTAAGAATCCTCCCTATTGAGCTTATGACTCATTGCCTTAAGTTGCTGACGCAGACTGTCTTGTTGAGCGTTGATTGCCTCAAGATTTTGAATCAGTTGTTCTTGGAGAACGTCAGGATCTGCATTGCTATCAAAATCCTGAATGTTTAAATATGCGGCAATGTTTGAATAGCGGATTTGCTTTTCAGCGTCTCTTTCAGCATCTGTTCTGGTGTTCTGTTGTTGAATAAGTTGTTGAGCGATCAGGGCCTGGCGTTGATTAAGCTGTTGCTGAATGGTCTGGTGACGGTCTTCCAGATCCTTGCCATTTTCCTGGGGCAGACCGAGCTGACTTTCAATGCTGGTCAGTACACTCTGGATTACCACATTGTTCAGTTCTGCCTTTTGTTGCAGCTGCTGTTGCATGGACTGATAGTAAGCATACAAATCGTTTTCATTGTTCAGTGTAATACCGAGCTTGCTTTCCATGGGCGCCAGTCTGGCTTTTACCGCTTCTTCCCATGGCTGCACTGCTGCGGCATCTGTTGCGCCATCTGTTGCAGCAACCGATCTCTTGATTTCAAGAATTTTCTCTCTGATGGCGCTGGCTTGTTTATCCAGGGGCTGGGTATCGTCCCAGTTATCAATACCAAGCTCTGCTGCCACTTGAGTGTTGATATCTGCTCTTTTTTCTGCTTCGGCATCACGAACGCTTTTGTTCATCGTTGTAATCAGATTGATCATCTGCTGCAGTTTCTGTAAGTGGTTTTTCTGTGCTTTCAGGTTTTGTTGATATTGACGCCGAGGTTGTTGTTGACTGTCCTGATGCAATTGCAGAAAAAGTTGCTCCAGAATGATCTTTTGACGGGCTTCGGGGTCATCATTGCTATTCGTAACCAAACCGAGTTGACCTTCAACGAAAGCCAGTTGATTCAGGAATACCTCACTGGACTGATCTGCCTGTTGCTGCAGATGATCCAGAATGGACTGAGAGCGGCCACCCAGATTGTTTTCATTGTCCGGAACAATGCCGAGCTGGCCTTCAATCACTGCCAGTGTTGCTTTCATATCCTGTTCCCAGGGCTGTCCTGATGCAACATAATAGGTTGATTGGCCGGTTTCATGAATTTTGTTTTCCAGAAGTCCGGCTTGTTCTTCTGGTGCCAGAGTATCATCCCAGCCATCAATACCAAGCTTTGCTGCCGCATGGGCGCTGCGAACTTTTGCGACTTCTGCCAGGGCATCTCTGACCTGTTTTTGCAGTTCAGGGATTCGTTTGAGCTCCTGCCGAAGCTGATCTATCATGTTTTTCGTCGTCAGGAAATCTTGACGAAGCCGTTCAGACTCATGCTCAAGTGTCTGTTCGGTTCGCTTCAGTTTCTGTTTTTCCTCATCGCTGGCAATGATCATTGCCGTCAGCCTGTCTTCTAATTTTTTGGCCCTCAGGATGAGTTCGGTCTTACTTGCCTTCAGCTCTTCCTGCGTACTTACTATCTCAAGCATCTGTTCGCTAATGTCGGCCAGGACTTTAGAGGAAAAGGAAGAAAACCTTGTTTCTTCGGCATCAGCAAAGAGATTCATCATTCTGTTGGCGAAGGATATAAAGTTGTGCAAATTCTGAAAAAAATTATAGTTAGTCAGAAGATTTTTAAGTACGGGTTTGAAGCTGAAGTTTTTTATGAGTTGCAACTGCATCCAGATTGGCGTGATGAGCGATGTAGTGATTCTGATGTATCCTGTTGTGAACTCAAATTCATCGGTTCCATCCGGAGTAGCAGCGGTTAAAGCCTGCTGAAAGGCTTCATAGTAGGCAAGCTTAGCCAGTTTATCTTCGTTAAGTTTGACATCGTGCTGTGCAGCCAAATCAGCAGCAAACTCTTCCAACAGGGCCATTTGACTGCTTCTGATGACGTGCCTGTAGCTTCTGATGCTGGCTTTTTTAACCTCGGCAGTGAGCTCCAGAAACTGATGCTGTTCCCAGGGGATATGCTGGCTTTCCACAAAAGCGATATCGGTTGGATTCTGTTTCTGACCACGGAAAACAACTACCTCTTCCGAAGCCTGATCCACTTCCAGCTTTGGATAACCAGCAGGCGCAGGATAAGCCTGTGTGTGATCCTCGACGTGTACAACATAGCCGACGGGTTTATGGTACGACAAGAGTTTGTCGAGCGCTTCCTGTTGTATATCTTCCCCCAGAACATGAACCTGGGCGAAAGCAGAGGTGGCGGCTGCCAGAAGCGCCTCATCGTTAATAAAGAGCGATTGACCCAGACGCTGCATTTCAGGGGGCTGATCGCCCGAAACGATATGACGCATAAAGCTGCGCCCGTTCACTGCAACTTTGTCTACTTTAATAGTGGCAAGGGCAACATAGTGATCAGCTTCGCCAAGACTTCCTGCTCTTTCGCTGGCACCTTTGAGCACTCCGGTCAGTTGTTCGCGATTGGCGATTTTTGTTAAGGGTTCTAATGGTTGAATGTCACCTGATTGAGCACGAACAGCCGCAATTGAATTCTGATCGGTCATTCCTTTTCTGACTTCAATGACCAGTTCCTCCTCTGCAAGGTTATGAGTGAACCTGAAGACACCCTCATCGCCGACCTTGAGAACTTTAGTGTACTTCTGAGCGACGTCATTGTCGTCGGTTTCAAACAGATCAACACTGGCAACGCCAGCCCCGATGCCAGAGAGAACGTCTGTGAAGCCTTCAGAAGGAACCTCATAACCTGCTCTGACTTCAGTTTGATCAGGGTAGCTAGTGGTAAAGGATTTCGGGATAGGCTGCTGATCATGACCTAAGGTTGGCTGAACCATGACTTCACTTTGGGTAAACTCCACCTGTTCATTGACCTGAATATCGACAGACTTTATTTGCAGCCTGCGATCGGCCAGCGTCTGTGTAGCAATGATGGAGGAGCTGATTGTAACGGCCATTGCAAGGCTTAATGCATCGGGGCGGGCCTTTGTCATTCTGCTACCTCAAAGTCGAGTACTTTTATTACCGTTGTTACCGTTATTACCGTGAAAGGTGATTGCAACGACAGGCGAGGATGCAGCTTTTGGTTAAGTTAGTTTGCTGGGGCCGCAGGTAGAAAGTTTGCTTGAGGGGCATTTCTCTTATCATGACCGTGAACTTTCTGATCATCGCCCTTTTGCCATTCGTAGAAGGCTCCAAGAGTGTAGAAGTAAGGAATGCTTTCTGCATGGGAGAAGGACCATTTAGGCACATTTTCCCTGAAGTATTTCTCCCAGCCATTCTCAAACAGTTTCATGGTGCGATCGCGGCGTTCACGGAACTGCAGGTAATTTTCGTGTCGGGTCCAGCCATGCATCCTGTCACTTGCTTTAACGCGGTTTGCATAGGCTGCATCGGTTTCACTGAAGCCTTGAGGCGAAGCAATAGCCGTACGTTGCACATATGCATCCCGGGTTTCACCCACGGCTATCCAGCGATTAATCCTGTCAAGGCTTCGGCCCAGAGGTCCACCCAGCCATTGAGTGAGCATCTTGTTGTCGTTCATAAAGAAGTCAAAAGTGAGGCTCGACGCCAGGGCAAATCCGAACGTCTGAGCATAGGTAAACCCGGATATAAGGCTGTGGGCGTATACACCGGCAGTGGCAATAGGGCCCAGTACGAAACCGGCTGTAACAGAAGCCAGGGTTTTCACTTTTTGTGGTGTCACCCGGTTCAGCAGTGGTACCTGAACCCCTTGTCCGGAACCCATGGATTTCATTATTTCGGGCGCCAGACGGGAAATACTGCGATACCTGTGGGGATTGGCATAGTGCTGTCTGGCAAACAGCATAGAGCCGGTTTTCAACAGAATGCCTGAGGAAGCGGCTTTACCCAGTGGCATGGTCAGTCCGCCCACTTCGGAGATTCGTTCAATGCCACTGTGGTAGGCATATTGTCCGGTTCGGTCAAGATCAACACTATAGCGTTCCAGCCAGTGCTGGAAAGGTGTGAGCATTCTGTGCAGATAATCACCCCTGTTGGTCAGGTCCAGCAGATAGAGGAATGACATGTTTGAGAGGGACAGTCTGGCAGCCTGCGAGAGGGTGTGAGTCACCAGGAGAGGTTTGTAGCTGGAGTAGTACCAGGTCACAGCCTGTACCAGAAAGGCTGAAGGTTTGAACCAGTAATCACTTAACTGATGCCCAACCGCTGCGGTATGGGCCTGTATTAATGTGTTATGGATAGCCTTGATCAGGTCTGATTCGTGCAGGCCAGCAGCAGCGGCATAAGGCGTCAGGGTATCTTGAATATTGGCCAGAAACGCTGCTGTCCTGCGGCCATTTTCAAAGGCAATATCGTCAAGAACATAGTTGGCGATGATAGCAACTGCATACTCTTTCATGCCGGCAACAGACTCTTTCATACCTGCCGGGCCGGTGGCAGTCACGGTTACAGAATTAAAGGCACATTGTATGAATTCCTCAGCACCCTTGTCGGACAGTAACTGGACAACCTTCCTGAACTCAGGCACCTTGATACCCTGTTTGTAGCCAAGTAAGTGCTCAAATTCATCCACTGTATGGTAATCGTCGACCCCTCTGACGGCCTTTATGTAGTTCTCGAGTTCGTCCTTGCTGATCAGACCTTCACGAAGCAAAGCCGTGATTTTGTTACCACTGGCAGAACGGGCAGCGAAGTATTCCGGGAAGCTTTTCAGGCTACCCGGTTCATGTTCGATAAAGTGAATGGCTCTTTTGCCCATGCCATGAATTTCGTCGTCGTATTGTTGAGCCCCACTTCCCATCTCATTTCTGGCCCTGGACACAAGTCTGTAGACTTCTTCCAGGACATTCAGAGGCTGATCTTCTGAAGCCTTGAGAACGGGTTCCGGGAAGCTCGTCTTCAGCCTTGTGAAGATTTCCACAATCCGACTGGCCTGATTAAAAGTCAGGTTGTCTCCAACCATCGCCCGCAAATAAATGGGGGCCAATTCATCGTCAAAATCGAAAGTCGTAATCCAGTGCACTGTCTTACCGCTTTCTGATGCTAATTGTGCCAGACCCAGGGCAGCATCCAGTGCCTGTTGTTTGAGAGAGTGCTGTTCTGTGAAAGCATCCATAGTGGCCCGAACTTTTGCCTGTTCCGGCGTGTACTGGAATGGACCACCGTCATTTTCGACAGCTTCCCTTGCAGCCTTCAGGACTTGCTTTATTTTCTTAATGTCTGCTTCCCTGACATCCATCTCAGCTTCCAGACGGGCCTGTTGAATCAGTTGCCAGATCTTGCCGCCATTACCATCATCACCACCCAGTTTTAGCTGTTTTTTTCTCAGGGCATTAACCCGGTCTTTATAGCTGTCAGATGCCTCTGGTTTGAGACCTGCGGCTTCTTCAGCGGCGTCAAGAGCCGCTCTATGATAATCCCTCAGAGCGTTTTCTGCTTTTGAGACAGCCTGACTTTTCTGCTCAAGGACTAAATCCGGCAGATCGCTGCCTCCAACATTGATCATCTCTTGTCTTTTTCGGTCCAGATCCTCTTGTGCATTCGTCTGTTCAAGCCGGGCATTGGTGAATTCCATACTTCTCCTGTCGTGCTCATGCAGGAATTCCGTGATCTGAGTGTATTTTTTTCTGGTTACAGACAGTTCATCCTCAACTTCATTGGTTTTGTCCAGGGCATGGGTATCCGCATAGGCTGAAATGGCAATATAGTAATCATCTTCTTCCAGTAAACCGAGGTCACTTTTAATCCGAATGTTATGAGCTTTTACGACAGCATGCAGTTTATCAAAGATTTCTTTTCGTCTATTTGCACTGTCTCGTCGCAGAATGCGTTTAATGTCGTCTATTTGCTCTCGAATGGTTTGCTCGCTATCTGCAGGCAGGCCTAATTCAAGCTGAATTTCTTTTATTGCCTGAATGAGAAGCTTTGCGTCTTCATCCACGCTAGCAGTACCGACGTCAGGATGAGCCAGAATTACCATTTTTTTTCGGCAAAGAACGCTCAGTTTGCTGCGAACACCTGCCAGCATTCTTTCAGCTTCTTTTAATATCTTTCTGGCATAGGCAACATTACGATCAAGGACGTATCGGGGTTCAGGGCCCAGACGAGCCATTAGCTTGTCAAGCTCAATTTCAATGGCTTCAATACGCTCATCAACGTCAGGCCAGCCTGCATTGAAAACTTCGTTATCCAGCTGTTGGAGTTTTGTTCCAATCAGATTGTTCTGGTCGTCTATAGTGGCGTCTTCTTCATAATCCTTAATATCGAGTTGATGAGCCATTTCATTGTTTATGGCTCTTTTGATACCTTCATCAAAAACATTGTGTAGCTTATCCATGGATGTCTGAATTTCGGTTCTTAGAACCTCCTTCTGATCTGACAGGTTATCATTCTCTTCAAATACTATATTCAGATCTTTGGCCAGTTTGGCAATGGAAGCCCGGCCTCTTTTTTTGGCGGCAACGTTTTCATGAGGACAGATACCCAGCTCGAACTCTATAGCGTCGAGCAGATTTATCTGATTTTCTTTGGCTTGTTCATCCAGGTACAAATCTTCAACATTATAGGCAAGACTCGCATGAAGCATCTTTAGTTTGAGACCCCTGTCGTCCAGAGTTGTCCTGGCTTCTTTCCAGAGGGTTTGATGTATCTGATCCAGAATGGATTCCGGTATATTATCGTCATCAATTGCTGCAAGAATCCAGGTAAGTCTTGCTGCCTGGTCATTCTCTTCATTGAACCTGATGTTGAGTATTTCTTCTATTGCTTCCAGCAGTTCCGGTTGTTCTATGGCTCGCTCACCCGGGCCCGATTTTCCAAATTTGTAGCGAAGATGTGCGACAAGCTTTATGAATTTGAGGTCCTTCTCGTCCATAGCTTCGCTTTGATAGGTCCAGAGGGTATTATCTATCTCATCCAGGATGTCATCGGAGAGGTCATCGCCGTCAAGTATTCTACGAACCTTGGTCAATCTTGTTATTTTGTCATCCTCTTCACTGATTTTGATGTTGAGTACTTCTGCTGTGGCTTTCAGAAGGTCCAGAGCAAATTCCTCTAACCGCTGTCTGGCGTTACTGATGAATCTATGCATGTCTTCAGAAATCCCATGGCGACGGATATAAACATCGTTGTTTTCATCAAGATCACTCATCTCAAGGGCTTTTTCCACGTCACTCAGTGTCTCAAGTACCTCCGGCATGGCTTTGGGGTGGCCTGGTGTTCTGATGTCATCCAGCTCTTTCTCCAGCTCTGCAAGTCTGAAGAGCCTGGAATGTAAGGTTGACTCCAGGGCGACGCGTTCTTCTGGTGTGTTATCTTCATTCAGTTCAATACCCAGAGCCGCTGTCAGAACAGATTTTGTGGCTCCGATGAAAGAATCCTCTGTTGCGATCCTGGCCTCTATTGTCTTCAGCTTTTCCAGCTTGCTTTCCATCTCAAGCAGCTCCCCGGCAAAATCGCCAATGAGCCTGGAGGCAAATCTATCGCCTTTGTCAAAAGAATCGCTGGACGGCTCATTATAAAAATAATCGCTATTGGCTTTGTTGAAAACGGGTATTACTTCGTGAGTATCCTGAACAAAATGCTGACTGGTCAGAAAATTTCTAAGCGCAGGTTTGAAGCCGAAGTGTTTAGCGAACTGAATATGCATCCAGGTTGGCATGATGTACAGCGAGGTGAATCCGACGTGTGGCATTGTTAATTCAAATTCATCTGCTCCAATTGAAGTAGCACTGGTCAGTGCCTGCTGAAGATATTCGAAGAATGCAAGCGTCCCCAGTTTCTCATCGTATCCTTCACCCGAGTCAAGTCCGGCATTGTACCGTTCAGCGAACTCCTCCAGCATTGCCATCTGCCTGCTTCGAATAACGTACTGGTAGCTTTTGGCCTTGTCTTTTTTAACCCGTACTGTTGTTTGAGGAGTGGGGGCATTGCAGTCATATTTATCCCAGATGTCATAGAGACCTTCCACAAAAGCGACATCGGTCGGGTTTTGTTTCTGACCTCGGAAAACAATAATCTTTCCCGGAGTCTCAGTCACTTCCAGTTTTGGATAACCAGCAGGCACAGGATAAACCTGTGTCTCATCCTCGACATGTACGACATAGCCTACGGGTTTCTGGTATGACAACAGAGCGTCCAGAGTATCCTGTTGTAAATCATTCCCCAGAACATGGACCTGGATATAAGCAGAGGTGGTAGCTGCTAAAAGCGCTTCATCATTGACAAAGAGCGATTGGCCCAGACGCTGCAGTTTGGGAGGCTGATTGCCTCCGGCGATAAGGCGCATGAAGGAACGCCCGCTCACATCAACTTCGCCTACTTCAATAGTGACGAGGTCAATATAGTTATCAGCTTCGCCAAGGTTTCCCGCTCTTTCATGTGCACCTCTGAGCACTCCGGCCAGTTGTTCGGGACTGGCGATTTTTGTCAGGGGTTCTAATTGCAGGTTGTCACCCAGTTGAGCACGAACCGCCGCAATTGAATCCTGATCGGTCATTCCTTTTCTGACTGCAATGACCAGTTTCTTTTCTGCAAGACTATGGGTGATCCTGAAGACTTCCTCATCAGAGACCTTCAGGACTTTGGTGTACTTCTGAGCAACGTTATTCTCACCTGTTGCAAACAGATCAACGCTGGAAACGCCACCATCAATACCGGGAAAAACGTCCGTGAAACCTTCAGAGGGAACGACATAGCCCGCTCTGGCCTGAGTCTGATCAGGGTAGGTGGTTGTGAAGGATTTGGGTATTGGCTGCCGGTTATGACCTAAAGTGGGTCCAACCATGACCTCACTCTGGGTAAACTCCACATGTCCATTGTCCGAAATATCGACAGATTTTGTCTGCAGTCTGCGACCAGCCACTGCGTCTGCAGCAATGATCGAAGAGCTGATTACAACGGCTACAGCAAGGCCTAACGCATTGAGGTGAGCATTTGTCATTCTACAACCATAGAGCTGAGTACTTTTATTAACGTGAAAAGTGATTGTCACACACACAGAGGAATCAGCTTTTAAGTACTTAATTAAGGTAGTCTGCTGAGGTTGCAGGTGGAAATGAACTTTCTCATCGCCAGTCGCAGAAGGCACTCAGAGTGTAGGAGTATGGAATACTTTCTGCGTGGGAAAATGACCATTTAGGCACATTTTCCCTGAAGTATTTTTCCCAGCCATTCTCAAACAGTTTCGTGGTGCGATCCCGGCGTTCACGGAACTGCAGATAATTTTCGTGCCGGGTCCAGCCATGCATCATGTCACTTGCTTCAACGCGGCCTGCATACTCTGCGTCGGTTTCATTGAAGCGTTGAGGTGTAGCAACAGACGCACGTTTCACATATTCATCGTCCGTTTCACCCAGGCCTGCCCAGCGACTGATCTTGTCAAGAGTTCGGCCCAGAGGCCCACCCAGCCATTGAGTGAGCATCTTGTTGTCGTTCATAAAGAAGTCGTAAGTAAGACTCGACGCCAGAGCGAAGCCGAAGCTTTGAGCATAGCTAAATCCGGATACCAGACCCTGGGCGTATGCTCCAACAGTGGCAATCGGGCCCAGAGCGAGAGCAGCTGTGGCAGAAGTCAGCGTTTTCACTTTTTGTGGTGTTACCCGGTGCAACAGTGTTACCTGAACCCCTTGACCGGAAGCCATGGACTTCACTATTTCGGGCACCAGACGGAGAATACTGTGGTACATATGCGGGTTAGCGTTGTACTGTCTGGCAAACAACATGGAGCCGGTTCTCAGCAGAATGACTGAGGAAGCGGCTTTACCCAATGGCATGGCCAGCCCGCCCACTTCAGAGACTCGTTCAATGCCAATGTGGTTTGCGTATTGGCTGGTTCGGTTAAGATCAATACCATAGCCTTCCAGCCAGTGCTGGAAAGGTGTGAGCATCCGGTGCAGGTAATCACCCCTGTTGGTCAGATCCAGAAGATAGAGAAATGAAACGTTCGAGAGGGATAGCTCGACAGCCTGCCAGGTGGTGTGGGTCGCCAGCAGGGGGGTGTAGCTGGAGAAGTACCAGGTGACAGCCTGTACCAGAAAAGCTGAAGGTTTGACCCAGTAATCATTCAGTTGGTGCTCAACTGCTGCGGCATGGGCCTGCATCAAGGTGCTATCGATAGCTTTGACCAGGTCTGATTCAGCCAGGCCGACAGCATGAGCATAAGGTGTCAGGGTATCCTGAACTTTGCTCAGGAAGGCTGCCATTTTGTGGCCGTTTTCAAAGGCAATATCGTCGAGAACATAGTTGGCGATGACCGCAGCAGCGTAGTCTTTCATGCCAGCAACAGACTCTTTTATACCCGCCGGATCAGAAGCAGTCACGGTCACAGGAGTAAAGGCACTCTGCATGAATTCATCAACCCCTACACCGGAGAGCACCTGGACAATGGCTCTGAAGCGAGGCAGGTTGACGCCGTGTTTGTAGCCAAGGAAGTGTTCAAATTCATTCACTGTCTGATAACCTTCAACACCTCTGACAGCCTTAATGTGGTTCTCAAGTTCAATCTTGCTGATCAGACCCTCACGCAGCAAAGCTATGATTTTGTTACCACTGGCAGAATGGACAGATAAGTATTCCGAAAAGTCTTTCAGGTCCCGCTCGACATAGTGAATACCTGCCAAGCCCAAGCCGCGAATTTCGTCGTCGTATTCTTGTGCCCCATTTTCTATCTCAGACAATGCCTGGTGCGTCAGAATCCGGACTTCTTCGAAGGCATTCAGGGGTTGACCTTCTTCAGGCTCGGGAGAGGATTCCGGAAAGGTCGTCTTCAGGCTCCTGAAAACTTCCACAATCCGGCTGGCCTGTATAAACGTCAGTTTGTCTCCGGCCAGCGCCTGCAAGCGAACTGGTGCAAATTCATTGTCAAAATCGAAAGTCGCAAGAGATGGTGTTGCCTTACCGTTTTCTTTTGCTGCTTTTGTCAGGCCAATGGCGGCTTCCAGAGCTTGTTTTTTGAGAGGATGCTGCTGCGAAAATCTGTGGATAGAATTCAGAACTTTTGCCTGCTTTGGCGAGTACTGGAAGGGGCTACCATCATTTTCGACGGTTTTCTCTGCCGCCTTCAGGACTTCCTTTATTCTCTCAATGTCTGCTTTCCTGGCTTCAATCTCATCTTCCAGACGGACCTGTTCCTGAGTCAGTTGCCGGATCTTGCCGCCGTTACCGTCATGTCCGCCCAGCTGTACCAGTTTGCTTCTCAGGGCATTAACCCGGTGTTCACTGGTGTCAGTGGGGTCTGGTTTAAGACCCACTGCTTTTTCTAAAGGGTCAAGAAACGCTTTATGAAAATCTATCAGGTCTTCTTCTGCTTTTGATAACGCTTTACTTTTCTGCTCCAGGGCTAAATTCAGCAGGGCTATTTCGTTCTTATGGAGGGTTTCAGCGGACTCATCGGTGTTAAGCTCCTCCTTTTTAAGGTCCAGCCTCTGTTGTGTATTCCTCTCGTCAAGCCGTGCATTGCTCACCTTCATGCTTTCTCTGTCGTGAATACGAAGAAATTGCAAAATCTGAGCGTACTTGTCCCGGGTTAAAGGCAGTTCACCCAATGCTTCATACAGTTCATCGTTATTGTCCAGGCTACCAGTATGTTTATTGTCTGCAACGACAGCAGAGTAATCAGCTTCTGCCAGTAAACTGAGGTCATCTCCATCTGTCAGGATATTCGCATTGGTCAGGGTTTTCAGTTGCTCAAGGATTTCATCTCGTTTTTCTTCGCTGTATTCCCGCAGGTAATGTTTGACGTCCTCCATCCGCTCTTCGGGAACTTGTGCGTCATTTGCAGTCAGACCCAGGTCGGTCTGAAGTTTTTTCATTGCCTGATTGACAATCGTGTTGTCTTCATCAGGGATAGGTTGCAGCTCAGCACGGCTCCCTGCAAATACCACGCGTTTGCCACGCAGCCTGTTCAGTTTGCGATGAACATTTGTCAGCTCACTTTCAGCCTCTTTCAGTGCCCGTCTGGCCCTGGCTGCATCACGATCAAGAACGAATCGTGGCTTAGCTCCCAGACGAGCCATTTGCCTGTCAAGTTCATGATCAATGGCGGCGATACGCTCATTGACGTCAGGCAGGCCGACATTGACAACTTCTTCGTCCAGCCGCTGGAGTTTTGTTTCAATCAGACTGTTCTGGTCTTCGAGGGTGGCATCATCTTTATAGTCCTCAATGTTGAGTCGAAAAGCTATTTCATTGTTCCAGACTCTTCTGGCGGCTTCATCGTCGTAAAGTGCGTTTGATTTTGCGATTAATTCCTGAATTTTGGTTCTCAGGGTATCCTTTCGGTCAGACAGGTTGACATCCATGTCAAATGCTATATCCAGATCTTTGGCCAGTTTGACAGTGAAAACCTGACCTCTTTTTTGAGCGGCAGAGTTTTCGCTAATGTCGATGTTTAGCTTGTCCTCTATAGTTTTTAGCATAGAAGTCTGTTGTCTTATGGCTCGTTCATACGCATCTTCGAAAAAAAAGTTAAGACATCTCTGAAGCCTCCCGGGTCTTGTTTCTCTTTGTTCGTAAGCAGGTGAAATGTCTCCTTTCCAGTAAGGGGAGTCTATGTCATCCAGCATTTTTTCGGTGATATCTTCGTCCTCAAGTCTGGTAAGAATCCTGCCGAGTCTTTCCTGGTTGTCATCATCGTCAATGGCATCGATCTTGAGTATTTCTTCCAGGGTTTCCAGTACGTCCAGCGCCTCTTCTTCTACCTGCTGTCTGACTTGTTCAATGTATGACCGAATTTCCCTGGCAATGGCGTCACGACGATAATACACATCGTCCTCACTACCCTGAATATTCATCGCCAGGGCGTTTTCCAGATCAGTGAGTTTCCTGAGCACTTCAGGCATGGCTATGGGGTGCCCTGGTGTTCTGATGTCTTCCAGTTCTGTTTCCAAATCTGCGAGACTGAATAACCTGTTACGTGTTGCTTCTATCTGTGTGTTGCGTTGTTCTATTGTGCTGCCTTCTTCCATAGGGTCATAAAAGTCTGTCACATAATCTCCAATGAGTTTGGCGTCAATGTCTTCTATGCCCCTTTGAGCAGGCAGTGCCCGGATACTCTGAAAGATATATTCCTGGTGTTCGTCTGGTGAATTGTCCTGATTATCAAGTCTGTCAGGCAGGTCTGCCTGCCGAAGATTCAGTCTGTTAATCTTCCCTAGTTCAGTGTTCAGTGACTGAATTCTCCGAACCAGGCGTTTTTGTTGAACGGCAATATCTGCATTGCTATCAAAATCCTTAATATTTAAATGTACGGCAATGGCGGCATAATGGGCTTTCATTGCAGCTCTTTTTCCAGCCTCTGTACTGGTCTTCTGAAGATGCTGTCGGAATAGAGTTCCCTGCTGATTAAGGTGCTTCAGAATGGCCTGGTGACGAGCTTCCGGTCTAGCTTCACTGAAGCGCACCAGACCGAGCTGACTTTCAACGATAGCCAGCTTGTGGCGGGCCTCGACATTGGTGGCTGCTGCATTTTGTTGCATACAATGTTGAATGGACTGAAAGCGTGCACTCAGATCGTTTTCATTGATCGGAATGATATCGAGCGGGCCTTCCATCGCTGCCAGTTTTACTTTTGCTGCTTCTTCGTCAAACTGTTCTGTTGCGGCCATCACCTGGTTGATTTCATCCAGTTTTATTGAGATGAGTCTGGCTTGTTCTTTTGCTGGTCGGGTATCATCCCAGTTATCAATACCAAGTTTTTCTGCCAGTTGAGCTTTGTAAGCCTTGTTGGCTTCTGCTCTGACATCACGGGCATGTCGTTCCAGGTGCGGGATTCGTCTGACTTCGTGTTGAAGTTTCCGAAGCAGGTTTTCCAGTTCTTCCTGCTCGGCATGAAAATGTAAAAGCTTATTCTCAAGTTGCCGATGGAGATAGATTGCTCTCTGTTTCTCCCTTTCACTGATAGTGACTTCTTCTGATACCAGCCTTAGCAGGCTTACAACCCGGGCGAGTTCGGCTTCTGTTGCCAGATGATCTTCCAGCATGAGTTCCCTCTCAATCAGTTGTCTGGCCATATCGCTCAGGACTTTGGAAACAAACGGGTCGTCGCGAAAAATATCGGTCAATGGTTCGGAGACACCGGTTATAAGGTTCAGCATGCTCTGAACAAAACGCTGTTTAGTCAGGAGATCTCTCAGCTGGGGTCTGAAGCTGAAATGTTTTGTGAGTTGAATCTGCAGCCAGGTCGGTGTGATGGCTGTCAAAACCACTCTGATGTGTTCCAGTGTAAGCTCAAATTCATCGTTTCCATAAATGCCATAGGGAGTAGCACTGGCTAATGCCTGCTGGAGAGATTCATAGTATGTAAGTGCATGTATCATCCGTTGATCTTCGTCTGCAAGTGTCTTCGGTTGCTCTTTGTTAGCGGTAGCACCATGTCTCGCAACAAACCTCTCCAGCACTGTCATCTGCATGCTTCGAATGACGTACTGGTAGCTTTTGACCTTATATTTTTTAACCTTTGTTACCACTCCGGGGGAGGGGGGATTAACTTCAGCTTTTTTCCAGAGGTCATAGAGGTTTTCTACAAAAGCGATATCATGGGGGTTCAGCCTCTGACCATGAAAAACAATCACCTCCCCCGTAGCTTCTGTCACTTCCAGCTTTGGGTAACCCGCAGGCACAGGATAAACCTGTGTGTCATCCTCGACGTTGACAACGTAGCCGACGGGTTTGCTGTGTGCCAGAAGTTCATTAAGGGCCTTTTGTTGTAAGTCCTCTTCCAGCACGTGAACCTGGATATAGGCAGATGCGGCTGCTGCCAGGAGAACATCATCATTGACAAAGAGTGATTGTCCCAGACGTTGTCGGTCAGGAGGCTGATCGCCAGCAGCGAGAAGACGCATGAAAGTACGCCCATTCACTTCAACTTCTTCTACTTGAAGGGTGGCAAGGGGAACATAGTGATGATTTGCGCCGAGGTTTCCTGCCACATAATTGACAGCTTTAAGCAAATTAGCCAGTTGTCCGGGGCTGGCGATTTTCGTTAACGGTTCTAATTCGCTGTTAACTAATTGGTAACGAACAGCCTCAACTGAATACTGATCGGTCATTCCACTTCTGACTTCAATGACCAGATTCTTTTCTTTAAGATTATGGGTGAACCTGAAGGCTGCCTCATTACCCACTTTCAGGACTTTGGTGTATTTTTGAGCAACGCCATTTTCGCCTGTTTCAAACAGATCAACACTGGAAACGCAGCCATCAACATCAGCAAGAACTTCTGTGAAGCCTTTAGAAGGAAAGGCATAGATTGCCCTGTAATCAGTCTTGTCACGATAGGTGGTTGTATAGGATTTGGGTATTGGCTGCTGGTCCTGATCCAGGGTTGGCCGAACCATGACCTCACTGTGGGTAAACTTCACATGTCCATTATTTATAATATCGACGGACTTTGTCTGCAGCTTGCGATCGGCCAGTGCCTGTGGAGCAATGATGGAAGAACTGATTGCAAAAGTCAGAGCGAGGCTTAACGAATTGGAGCGAGCTTTTGTCATTCTACTACCTCAGAGCTGAGTACTGTTTACCGTGAAAAGTGATTTTTACCTCAAGTGGAGAAACGGTTTCTAATCGCTCATGGCTGTCAGTTGCTCATGAAGGCACCCAGGGTGTAAGAGTAAGGAATACTTTCTGCGTGGGAGAACGACCATTTAGGTACATTTTCCCTGAAGTATTTCTCCCAGCCATTCTCGAATAGCATCATGGTGCGATCACGGCGTTCACGGAACTGCAGATAATTTTCGTGTCGAGTCCAGCCATACAGGGTGTTGTTTGCTTTAACACGGCTTGCATATTCTTCATCGGTCTCACTGAAGCCCTGAGGTGAAGCAATAGCGTCAGGTTGCAAATACTCATCGTCCGTTTCCCCCGCGCCTGTCCAGCGATTAATCTTGTCAAGACTTCGGCCCAGAGGTCCACCCAGCCATTGAGTGAGCATCTTGTTGTCGTTCATAAAAAAGTCGAAAGTGAGACTTGACGCCAGTGCGAATCCGAAGGTTTGTGCATAGGTGAATCCGGATATAAGGCTATTAGCGTATGCTCCGAAAGTGGCTACCGGACCCAGCACAAGTCCGACAGTGGCAGAAGCCAGAGTTTTTACTTTTTGTGGTGTCATTCTGTGCAGCAGCGGTACCTGAACCCCTTGTCCGGAACCCATGGACTTCATCATTTCGGGCACCAGACGGACAATGCTGCGATACTTGTGGGGGTTGGCGTTGTGCTGTCTGGCAAAGAGCGCAGAGCCGGTTTTCAACAGAATGACTGAGGACGCGGCTTTACCCAATGGCATGGCCAGTCCGCCCAGTTCAGAGATTTGTTCAATGCCACTGTGGTAGGCATATTGTCCGGTTCGGTCAAGATCAATACGGTAGCGTTCCAGCCAGTGCTGGAAAGGTGTGAGCATTCTGTGCGGATAATCCCCTCTGTTGGTCAGGTCCAGCAGATAGAGGAACGCCATGTTTGAGAGGGACAGTGCCTTAGCCTGTGAGACGGTATGAGTCGCCAGTAGCGGTTTGTAGCTGGAGAAGTACCAGGTGACAGCCTGTACCAGGAAGGCTGAAGGTTTGACCCAGTATTCCTTCAGCTGCCACTCAACCGCTGTGGCATGAGCCTGCATCAAGGTGTCATGGATAGCCTTGATCAGGTCTGATTCAGACAGGCCGACAGCATTGGCATAAGGTGTCAGGGTATCCTGAACATTGTCCAGGAAAGCCGCTGTCCTGTGGCCATTATCAAAGGCAATATCATCAAGCACGTAATTGGCGATGACTGCGGCTGCATACTCCTTCATGCCGACAACCGACTCTTTCATAGCCGCCGGACCCGTTGCCGTTAGAGTCACTGGAGCAAAGACACTCTGCATGAAAGCCTCGGTACTCTCATCGGACAGCATCTGGACAACCTTCCTGAACTCAGGCACCCTGACGCCGTGTTTATAACCAAGGACGTGTTCAAATTCAGCCACTGTCTGATAACCGTCGACACCTCTGACGGCCTTCATGTAGTTTTCAAGTTCAACCTTGCTGATCAGCCCTTCACTCAGCAAAGCCATGATCTTGTTAGCACTGGCAGAACGGGCAGCGAAGTATTCCGGGAAGCTTTTCAGGTCCCCGGGAACATGCTCGATAAAGTGAATGCCCGTTGAGCCTATGTCACGAATTTCGTTGTCGTATTGTTGAGACGCGGTTTTTATTTCATTCCTGGCTCTTCGCACCAGAATCTGAGCTTCTTCAATGGCATTCCGAAAATGATACTCCGCAGGCTTGAAGGGATAATCCCGGAAGATCGTCTTCAGACTCTTGAAAACTTCCACAATCCGACTGGCCTGTGTAAACGTCAGTTCGTCTCCGGCCATTGCCTGTAAGCGAATTGGTGCAAATTCATCATTAAAATCGAAAGTCTTGAGGCAGGGTATTGTCTTACCGCTTTCTACTGCAGATTCTGCCAGACTCATCGCGACTCCCAGAGCTTGTTTTTTCAGAAGGTGCTGCTGAGTGAATGTGTGTATAGCGTCCAGAACCTTTGCCTGTTTCGGTGTGTACTGGAAGGGACCAGCATCATTTTTGACAGCTTCTTCGGCAGCCTTCAGGACTTTTTTCAGTCTCTCAATATCTGCTCCGGAGGCTTCAATTCCAGCTTTCGGGCGGGCCTGTTCCTGAATCAGTTGTTGGATCTTGTTGCCCAATCCTGCATCGACTTCATCAGTTGCGTCCCGGGCATAAGTATCTGAATGGTCTTTAATAGCAATAGTGTAATGAGCTGCTTCCAGCGAAGCGGGGTCGCCAGATATCCGGACGTCCAGATTTGTTTTGGTTCTCAGTTCCGCAACGATTTGATCTCGTATTTCGACACTGAATTCCAGCAGGAAATTTATAATGTCTTCTGCTCGCTCTCTATTAGTTTGCTCCTCACCTGCAGACAGACCCAGTTCGGTCTGATAATGTTTCATTGCCCGATTGAACGTCGTATCGTCTTTTTCTGAAGTATCTTTGAAGTCAGTATGGCTACCCAAAGGTACCAACTGTTTGCGACGAATAGCATCCAGATTGTGATTAGCAGCCTCCAGCTCACTTCCAGCTTCTTCGACTGCCCGCCTGGCTGTCGCTAACTCACGATCAAGAACGTATCGGGGTTTGGGTCCCAGGCGAGCCATTTGCCTGTCAAGAGCATTCTCAATGGCTGCAATACGCTCATTGATGTCAGGCTGACCCACTTTGAAAACTTCTTCATTCAGCTGTTGAAGCTTTTCTCTAATCAGGCTCTTTTGTTCGTTTATGCTGGCATCATTTCTGTAGCCATTAATGTTGAGTTGATCAGCAATTTTATTGTTACTGACCCTTTTAACACCTTTATTGTTATAAGTTTTCTCTACTTCTTTCATTAATTCCTGAAGTCTTTCTCTCAGGGTATCCTTCTGGTCAGACAGGTCGGCATCGTCTTCAAACCCTATACGCAGTTCATTGGCCAGTTTAGCTATGAAAGTTTTTTCTCTTTCCTGAGCAGCAGGGTTTTCATGAGGGTCAATATCCAGCTTGTCCTCCAGAGCGATAAGGTAATCTGCCTGTCGTTCCCTGGCCTGCAGATCCGATTCTTCGACTTTGAAGGTAAGGCCATCACGAATACTGTGGAGTACCACATCCATCCGCACCAGACCCCGCTCCAGATCTTTCTCCAGATCTCCCATCAGATCTGGCCCTTTATCTTCCCACCCGAGGATCTTGTCCATCTGACCCAGCTCGTGATTTGAGATATCACCGCCATCAAGCCTCGAGAGAACCCTTGCCAGTCGTGCTGCTTTGTCATCACCTTCATTGATGTGGATGCTGAGTAACCCTTCCATAGATTTCAGTACGGTCAGGGCCTCTTCCTCTGACCGCTGTCGGGCTTCTCTGATGTATATCCGGATAGCTTCAGAAATGACCTGACGATGGTAATACACATCGTTCTCTTCACGGAGGTTTTCTTTCTCAAAAACGCTTTCCACGGCAAGAAGGGTCCTGGATACTTCAGGCATGACTTTGGGGTGGCCCGGTGTTCTGATGTCTTCCAGTTCGTCTTCCAGCTTTGAAAGCTCGAAGAGCTTGTCATGTACCATTAACTCCAGGTTGGTGCGGTCTTCCAGACTTCTGTCTTCATTCAGATCAATACCCAGAACTGCTGCCAGAGAAATTTGTCTGAGCCCGGTGTAATAATCCTCCATATTGAGCTGCTCACCCATTTTCATAAGTGTTTGAATCAGATGTTCTTGCTGATCGTCAATATCTGTATGGCTATCAAAATCCCTGATGTTTAAATATGCGGCAATAGTCGTAAAGCGTTTTTTTATTTCTGCTACTTTTTTAGCCTCTGAGCTGGTGATTTGTTGCCGGAAGGCTTGCTGATGAGGCTCCAGGTCGTCTTCATTAAGTGGAACAATAATCAGCTTGGCGCCAATTGCCGCCAGATGTTCCTCCAGAGCCTGTTTTTGTGACTGTGCTGTTGCGGCTACCAATCTGAAGATTTCATTAATTTTTCTGCTGATCAGCCTGGCTTGCTCTTCCAGTGGTTGGGTATCATCCCAGTCCTCAATACCAAGCTCTGCTGCTGTTTGAGCGTTGCGAGATTTTGTGGCATCTGTTCTGGCATCATGAACTTGTTTTTTTAGCAATGGAATTTGATTGGCTTCCCGTTGCAGCGTCACTATCCGGTTTGTCAGAGCATCTACCCTGCCATGAATCTTCGCAAGCTCATCCACAAGTTGCTGATTTAACTCCTCCATTCTCAAGTTTTGCCCGATACCTTGAGCGGCTGATGCCAAAAAGCGATCGGTTAATTCACTTTGTTTTGCCAGCAAGGCCTCTATTGTCCTGAGCTTCTTCAACGCGCTTTCCATCTCAAGCAGTTGCCCGACAAAGTCACCAATGACTCTGGCAGTAAAGCCTTCGCCCAGGCGAGGAGAATCATCAGAATAATCATACGAACTGGCGAGAAAGATTAAAGCTTTATGAATATTCTGAACAAATAGCCCGTTAGTTAGAAAATTTCTAAGTACAGGTTTGAAGCTGAAGTGTCTTAACAGTTGAATATGCACCCAGGTTGGCGTGATCAACGGCGAAGTGAATTTGACGTGTTGTGAAGTGAATTCAACTTCATCTGCTCCATCTGAAGTAGCACTGGCCAATGCCTGTTGAAGCCCTTCAAAGTCTGCAAGCTCGTCCTCCTCATCACCTTCTTCTACACGGAGGTCGAGTCCGGCATGGTGCTTTGCAGCCAAATCCTCCAGCATTGTCATCTGGCTGCTTCGAATGATGTACCGGTAGCTTTTGACCTTGTCTTTTTTAACCCGTACAGTGTCCTTGTTATCATAACTGGTAACCCAATACGAGACGCCATAGAGATTTTGCACAAAGGCGATATCGCTGGGGTTCAGTTTCTGACCATGGAAGACAATAATCTCCCCCGGAGTCTCAGTCACTTCCAGTTTTGGATAACCAGCAGGGACAGGATAAGCCCGAGTCTCATCCTCGACATGCACAACATAGCCGACGGGTTTATGGTATGACAGCAGATTTTCCAGGGCATCCTGTTGTATCTCTTTCCCAAGAACATGCACCTGGGTATAGGCAGAGGTGGCTGCTGCCAAAAGCACCTCATCATTGACAAAAAGTGACTGACCCAGACGTTGCAGCTCAGGAGGCTGATCACCCGCAGCGACAAGGCGCATGAAGGTGCGCCCGTCCACCTCAACCTCGTCTACTTCAAGGGTGGCAAGGGCAACATAGTTATCGGCTTCGCCAAGGTTTCCTGCTCTTTCGTGCGCACCTTCAAGTACCCCCACCAGATGATCGGGGCTGGCCATTTCAGTAGAGGGTTCCAATGTCCAGGCGACCCCTGATTGAGCGCGAACAGCACGAATTGAATCCTGACGGGTCATACTGTCTCTGACTTCGATAAGCAGTTTCTCTTCTGCAAGGTTATGGGTGAACCTGAAGATCCCCTCATTACCCACCTTCAGCACTTTGGTGTACTTCTGAGCAACGTTATTCTCGTCTGTCTCAAACTGATCAACACTGGAAACGCCACCCTCGATGCCAGAAAGAACGTCTGTGAAGCCTTCAGAAGGAATGTCATAGCCCGATCTGACTTCAGTCTGATCAGGGTAGGTGGTGGTGAAGGATTTGGTTATTGGCTGCGAGTCATCATCCAACGTTGGCTTAACGATGACCTCGCTCTGGGTAAACTCCACTTGTTCATTGCCCGAAATATCAACAGATTTTGTCTGCAGCCTGCGATTAGCCAGTGCGTCTGTAGCAATGATGGAAGAGCTGATGGCAACGGCCACGGCAAGGCTTAATGCATTGGGGCGGATATTTCTCATTCAACTACCTCGAAGCTGAGTATTTTTATTACTGTAAAAAGTGATTGTTACGCCAAACGGGATGGCAACTTCCAATCGCTTATGGCTGTAATCACTTATTCGAGTGGCTTCAAGGCTTTTTTACTTTAACGGAGAAATGTCTGTGGGCTGAGAAGGAGAACTCACAGACGGTACCATCACCGATGTTTTGTCACCGGTGTGGTTCTTATGGTAGTTGCTTGTTGCGTGATTAATTCACCGGCACTTTCTTATTGCCCCGTTGCTACTCGTAGAAGGCTCCAAGAGTGTAGAAGTAAGGAATACTTTCTGCATGGGAGAACGACCATTTGGGCACATTCTCCCTGAAGTATTTCTCCCAGCCATTCTCATACAGTTTCATAGTGCGATCCCGGCGTTCGCGGAACTGCAGGTAATTTTCGTGTCGTGTCCAGCCATACATAGTGTTGTTTGCTTTAACACGTTTTGCATAGTCTGTATCGGTTTCACTGAAGCTTTGAGGCTTGGCAATAGCCGTACGCTTTACATATTCAGCTGACGTTTCCCCCACGCCTGTCCAGCGATTAATCCTGTCAAGACTGCGGCCCAGCGGTCCAGCCAGCCATTGAGTGAGCATCTTGTTGTCGTTCATAAAGAAGTCGAAAGTGAGGCTCGACGCCAGCGCGAACCCGAAGGTTTGGGCATAGGTGAATCCTGATAAAAGGCCATGGGCGTATGTTCCGACAGTGGCTATCGGACCCAATACGAGACCGGCTGTGGCCGAGGCCAGGGTTTTCACTTTTTGTGGTGTCACCCTGTGCAGCAGCGGTATCTGAACTCCCTGTCCGGAACCCATGGATTTCAGTATCTCCGGCACCAGACGGGAAATGCTGCGATACATCTGCGGGTTGGCGTTGTACTGTCGGGCAAACAGCATAGAGCCGGTTTTCAGCATAATGACGGAGGAAGCGGCTTTACCCAATGGCATGACCAGCCCGCCCACCTCAGAGATTTGTTCAATTTCATGGTGATAGGCATATTGCCCGGTTCGATCAGGATCAACACCATAAGATTCCAGCCAATGCTGGAAAGGTGTCAGCATCCGATGCAGGTAATCACCTCTGTTGGTCAGATCCAGAAGATAGAGGAATGACATGTTCGAGAGGGATAGCTCAGCAGCCTGCCAGGTGGTGTGAGCAGCCAGCAGGGGTTTGTAGCTGGAGAAGTACCAGTTGACAGCCTGTACCAGAAAGGCCGAAGGCTTGACCCAGTAATCCGGTAGCTGTCGTTCAACCGCTGAGGCATGGGCCTGCATTAATGTGCCATGAACAGTTTCGATCAGGTCTGATTCAGATATTCCGGCAGCCTGGGCATAAGGTGTCAGGGTATCCCGAACATTGCTCAGGAAGGCTGCCGTCCTGCGGCCATTGTCAAAGGCAATATCATCAAGAACGTAGTTGGCGATGACCGCAGCTGCATACTCTTTCATGCCGACAACAGATTCTTTCATACCCGTCGGGCCAGTGGCTGTGACAGCTACAGGGTCAAAGGCACTTTGCATGAATTCCTCAACAGCCTTGTCGGACAACATCCGGACAACCTCCTTGAAGTTGAGCATATGGACGCCGTGTTTGTAGCCAAGGAAGTGTCCAAATTCATCCACTGTCTGATAACCGTCGACACCTCTGACGGCCTTCATGTAGTTCTCAAGCTCGATTTTGCTGATCAGTCCTTCCCGCAGCAGGGCCATGATCTTGTTGCCACTGGCAGAATGGCTGGCAAAGTATTCCGAGAAGCCTTTCAGATCCTCTGATTCATGTTCGACGAAGTAAATGGCTTTTTTGCCCATGCCGTGTATTCCATCGTCGTATTGTTGAGCCCCGGTTGCCATCTCATTCCGGGCCCTGCCTGCCAGAGCCTGGACTTGTTCAATGACATTCTGAGGCTGATCTTCTGCGGACTCGACAGGGGAGGGCGGGATGTTCGTCTTCAGGCTTTTGAAGACTTCCACCATCTGACTGGCCTGATAAAACGTCAGATCGTCTCCGACCGCCTGCAGGCGAATCGTTGCAAATTCATCGTTAAAATCGAAAGTCGCAAGGCAGGGTATTGGTTTACCGTTTTTGACTGCCGATTCTGCCAGGCCCACTGCGGCATCCAGAGCCTGTTGCCTCAGAGGGTGCTGCCGTATGAAGGTGTCCATATCGGTCAGAACTTTTGCCTGTCTCGGCGTTAGCTGGAAGGGACCGCCATTATTTTCGACGGCTTCTTCTGCTGCCCTCAGGACTTTCTTCATTCTCCCAATGTCTGTTTTCCTGGCTTCAATCTCACTTCTCAGGTCAGCCCATTCCTGGATCAGTTGATTGATCTTGCCGCCACTACCATCATGCCCGCCCAGTTCTATCTTTTTTATTCTCAGGGCGCAAATCCGCTGTTCAAAGGTGTCAGTGGCGTCTGGTTTGAGACCCGCAGCCTCTTCAGCGGCGTCAAGCGCCGCTTGATGATCCACCAGAGCTTTTTGTGCTTTTGATACAGCATCATTTGCCTGCTTCAATATTAAGCCCAGCCTGTCCATCTCGTTCATATACAGGGTTTTAGCTGTCTGATCGATGTCGCCAGCATCAATCATCTCCTTTTCTTTACGATCCAGCTTCTCTTTTGCACTCCACTCTCTAATCAGTGCATTCCCCAATTCAGTGCTTTTTATGAGTTCCTGATTCACGTATTTGTCGATTTGAAGGTACTTTTTCCTGGTTAAAAGCAGTTCACCCAATACTTCATTGTCTTCGTCCTGACCAAGAGAATCTACAGAGGCTGCAATGCCAATAAAGTCATCAGCATCTGCCACTGAACCGAAGTCATCCTTTATCTGGATGACCAGACCTGTTTTGGCCTTCAGCTCATTAAAGATTTCATCCCGTCGTTCTCTACTGCATCCCCTCAGGAAATGCCTGAAGTCCTTTAATTGCTCCTCGGTGGTCTGTTCGTCACCAGCAGCCAGATCCAACTCGATCTGAACTTGTTTCATTGCCTGATTGAGAGCCATGTTCTCTTCATCCGAGAGATCCTGGATGTCAGCAGTGTGTCCCGCAAAAAATATCCGTTTACCACGAAGAGTCATCAGCCTGCAACGAGCGGCTGCCAGTTCACTTTCAGTTTTTTGTATTGTTTGCCTGGCCCTGGCTAGCTCGCGATCAAGAACATATCGGGGTTTAGGCCCCAGCCGGGCCATTTGCCTGTCAAGCTCACTCTCAATGACTGTGATACGCTCATAAATGGTAGGCCGACCTGCTATGCAGAATCCTTCATCTATCTCCCGGAGTTTTTCTTTAATCAGGTTTTTCTGCTCATCCAAAGAAACAGTAACCTTATATTCACCAATATTAAGTTGATGAGCCATTTCATTGTTTGTAGCCACTGTGAAATCTTCACTGTCAAGGAAGTCGCCTACATTTACTCTTAATGCCTGAATTTTGTCTCTTAGTGCATTCTTCTGGTCATTGAGGCTGACACCTTTTTCAAATTCAACTTTTAGATCCCTGGCTCTTGCGGCAATATAATTCTTGAGTCTTTCTCTGGCAGAAGGGTTTTCACTCGTGTAGATGTTCAGCTCCTGCTCTACAGCTTCAAGCATCTTCCTCTGTTGGCCTGAGATACGGGCATCCAAATCCGGGGTGTGGATATGAATGGCAAGACGCTCCATAAGTTTCAAGATTCTGGTTGCACTTTTTTTGCCTGCAGGCGAGACGTTTTCTTTCCAGAGGGTATTTTCCATCTCATCCAGCATGGATTCTGAGAAATCTCCGTCCTTCAGTTTTGCATAAACATTCCCATACCTTGTTGCTTTGTGAAGATCTTTGTTGACCTCGATTTTGAATATTTTTTCTACCGTTTCCAGTATTTTCAGGGCTTCTCTCTCTGCCTCCTGTCTCGCGTTTGTGATGTATGCCTGAATCTCCTCAGAAATGGCGTTACGACGGTAATACAGATCTTCCTCGCTACTGAGTTCATCCATCTTCAGGGCTTTTTCTACGGCAGTCAGTTTCTCAATGACTTCAGGCTCGGCGCCGGAGTGGCCTGATGTTTTGATGTGATGGATTTCTTTTTCCAGCTCTGCAAGCTTGAGGAGCTTGATATGTAATTCAAATTCCAGGTCGCTGAGGATTTCTGGTGAGGTGTCATCACTCAGCTCAATATCGAGCATTGTTGCCAGAAGCTCTTTTTTGGCCCTGTTGTAAGAGTCCTCTGTATCCTGTTGATTAATCGTTGTCTGAACTCTCTGAAGCAGGAGTTCATGTTGAGCAGTGATTGTTCTAAGTTGTTGTTGCAGGCGTTCATTCTGTTCACTCATTGTCTTCAGTTTTTGGAGCAGGTGTTCTTGTTGAAGGTCAGCATCTGTTCTGGTGCTCTGTTGCTGAAGAAGTTGTTTATCAATCTCGGTTTGCTGTTGAATCAGGTGTTGCTGTATGGCCTGACGACGGACTTCCGGGTCCTTTGCGTTATCTGAGACCAGACCGAGCTTACTTTCAATGTCAGTCAGAAAATTCTGGATGACTACATTGTTCGGTTCTGCTTTTTTTTGCAGGTGTCGTTGAGTGTGCTGATAGAAAGCATCCAGATCCTTGCCATTGTTCAGAGTAATACCGAATATGCTTTCAAGGGCGGCCAGTTTTGCTTTTATAGCTTTTTCCCGTGACTGTCCTGTTGTGGCAACTGTTGAGTCATCTTCTGCAGCAACCGGTTTGTCCATTTCAAGAATCTTCTCTCTGATAATTCTGGCTTGTTTTTCCAGTGGCCGGGTATCGTCCCAGCCATCAATAACCAGCTCTGCTGCGAGCCTGGTATTGAAAGCGGCTCTTTCTTTTGCGACGGCATCACGAACCTGTTTGTCAATCATTGGCATTTGATTGATGAGGTGCTGAAAGTTCAGAATGGAGTTTTTCTGTGCTTCGAGGTTTTGTTGATGTTGACGCTGAAATCTTTCTTGCAGAATGACCCCGGCAAACATCGTCCAAAGGTGTTTCCGGATGGTCTTTTGACGGTGTTCCGGAGTATCTTCTTTATTTGCAACCAGACCGAGCTGACCTTCAACGATAGCCAGTTTTTCCCATAAGACCTCATCGGTCTGGTCTGCCTGTTGACCGAGATGCTGCATAATCAACTCATAGCGGCCACCCAGACTGATTTCATTGTATGAAGTAATCCCGAGCCGGCCTTCAATTGTTGCCAGTGTTTCTTTTATAGCCTTTTCCCGAGACAGTCCTGTTGCGGTCACGGATTGTTGCAATTCATGAGTTTTTTCTCTGAGGATTATGGCTTGTTCTTCCAGTGACCGGGTATCATCCCATTTAGCAATACCAAGTATTGCTGGCGCGTGAGCGTAGCGTGCTTTTGTGGTATCGGCACCGGGATCTGATGTTTTCACTGTCTCGACGAGTTCGGCCTCTCTTGCTTTCAGCTTTTCCAGCGTGCATACCATCTCAAGCATCTGTTCGGCAATGTCGGCCATGACTTTGGAGGCAAACTCTGTGTCTTTGCCAACAGCAAAAGCCTTCATCGCATTGTGGAGTAAAAAATTCTCAATATTCTGAACAAAATTATGGTGGATCAGAAGATTTTTAAGTACAGGTTTGAAGTTGAAGTTTTTTATCAGTTGAAACTGCATCCAGGTTGGCGTGATGACTGACGAAGCGTCTCTGATATAACCCGTTGTGAACTCAAATTCATCGGTTTCATCTGGAGTGGCACTGGTTAATGCCTGCTGAAGAGATTCATAGTATCTAAGCTTCGACAGTGTATCTTGGTTCAGCTCAGCATCATTTTGTGCAGTCAACTCCTCCAGCAGCATCATTTGCCTGCTTCTGATAACGTACTGATAGCTTTTAACCTTGTCTTTTTTAATCTGTGTACTCTGGTCTTCAAATTTATTCCAGAGATCATAGTGGCTTTCCACAAAGGCGATATCGGTGGGATTCTGTTTCTGACCACGGAAAACAATAATCTCCCCCGAAACCTGATCCACTTCCAGCTTTGGATAACCCGCAGGCACAGGATAAACCTGTGTCTCATCTTCGACGTGAACAACATAGCCGACGGGTTTATGGTAAGACAACAGATGATTCAGAGCTTCCTGCTGTAAATCGTCTTTGAGAATATGAACCTGGGTATAGGCAGAGGTGGCTGCTGCCAGAAGCGCTTCATCATTGATAAAGAGCGATTGACCAAGGCGCTGCAACTCAGGAGGCTCAACACCGGCAGCGACAAGACGCATGAAGGTGCGCCCATTCACTTCAACTTCGTCTACTGCAACGGTGGCCAGAGCAACATAGTTATCAACTTCACCAAGGTTTCCTGCTCTTTCATTGGCACCCTTTAGCAATCCTGCCAGTTGTTCGGGACTGGCGATCTTTGTTAACGGATCTAATGGCTGGATGTCACCAGATTGATTTCGAATAGCCTCAATGGAGTCCAGATCGGTCATTCCGTCTCTGACTTCAATGACCAGTTTTTTTTCTGCAAGGTTATGGGTGAACCTGAAGATCCCTTCATTACCGACTTTCAGGATTTTGGTGTACTTCCGGGCAATGTCACTGTCGTCGGTTTCAAACAGATCAACACTGGAGACGCCACCCTCGATGCCAGAAAGAATGTCTGTAAAGCCTTTCGAAGGAACCTCATGCTCGGCCCTGATTTCAGTCCGGTCAGGGTAGGTGGTGGTAAAAGATTTCGGTACTGGCTGCAGGTCATCACCTAAAGTTGGCTGAACCATGACCTCACCATGGGTAAACTCCACATGCTCATTGCCCTGAATATCGAAAGACTTTGTCTGCAGCCTGCGATCCGCCAGAGTCTGTGTAGCAATGATGGAGGAGCTGATTGCAACAACTACAGCAAGGCTTAATGTATTGGGACGAGCATTTGTCATTCTTCTACCTCGGAGCTGAGTACTTTTAATACCCTGAAAAGTGATGGCCACGCCAGACGAGGAAGCAGCTTTTAATGGTTCATAGCTGTCAGTGGGTCATGGTTGCAGATAGAGATCCCGATTGAGGGGCATTGCTCTTGTCATGACCGTGAACTTTCTGATCATCGCCCTTTTGCCATCTGTAAAAGGCTCCAAGAGTGTAGAAGTAAGGAATACTTTCTGCATGGGAGAACGACCATCCAGACAAATTTTCCCTGAAGTATTTCTCCCAGCCATTCTCAAACAGTTTCATGGTGCGATCCCGGCGTTCGCGGAACTGCAGGTAATTTTCGTGTCGCGTCCAGCCATACAGGGTGTTGTTTGCTTTAACATGGCTTGCATAGGCTGCATCGGTTTCATCGAAGCGTTGGGGTCTGGCAATCGTTGTACGTTTCACATATTCATCTGTTATTTCCCCCATGCCTGTCCAGCGATTAATCTTGTCAAGACTGCGACCCAGGGGGCCACCCAGCCATTGAGTGAGCATCTTGTTGTCGTTCATAAAGAAGTCGAAAGCGAGACTCGACGCTAGCGCGAATCCGAAGGTTTGGGCATAAGTGAATCCGGATATAAGACCGTAGGCGTATGCTCCGACCGTGGCTACCGGACCTAGCATCAGACTGGCTGTGGCCGAGGTCAGCGTTTTCAATTTTTGTGGCGTCGCCCGGTGCAGCAGCGGTACCTGAACCCCTTGTCCGGAAACCATGGATTTCACTAGTTCGGGCAACAGACGGGAAATGCTGCGATACATTTGAGGGTTGGCGTTGTGTTGTCTTGCAAAGAGCATGGCGCCGGTTCTCAGCAGAATGACTGAAGAAGCGGCCTTGCCCAATGGCATGGCCAGTCCGCCCACTTCAGACACTTTTTCAATTCCGCTGTGGTAGGCATATTGCCCGGTTCGGTCAGGATCAACACCGAAGCCTTCCAGCCAGTGCTGGAAAGGTATGAGCATCCGGTGCAGGTAATCACCCCGGTTGGTCAGATCCAGAAGATAAAGGTAGGACATGTTCAAGAGAGACTGCTCGGCAGCCTGCAGTGTGGTGTGGGTTACCAGCAGAGGTTTGTAGCTGGAGAAGTACCAGGTGACAGCCTGTACCAGAAAGGCTGAAGGTTTGCCCCAGTAGTCATTGAGCTGCTGCTCAACCGCTGCGGCATGAGCCTGCATCAAGGTGCCATGGATAGCCTTGATCAGTTCTGATTCAGAGAGTCCGGCAGCATTGGCATAAGGTGTCAGGGTATCCTGAATATTGGTCAGAAAGGCTGCCGTCCTGCGGCCACTGTCAAAGGCAATATCGTCAAGAAAATAGTTGGCGATGACCGCTGCTGCGTATTCTTTCATGCCGGCAACCGACTCTTTCATAGCTGCCGGGCCAGAAGCGGCCACGGGCACAGGAGTAAAGACACTCTGCATGAATTCATCAGCCCCCTTATCGGACAGCGTCTGGACAACCTTCCTGAACTCGGGCAACCTGACGCCGTGTTCGTAGCCAAGAAAGTGCTCAAATTCATCCACTGTCTGATAACCTTCAGCACCTCTGACAGCCTTTATGTAGTTCTCAAGTTCAACCTTGCTGATCAGGCCTTCACGCAGCAGACTTATGATCTTGTTACCAATGGCAGAATGGGTAGCGAAGTATTCCGGGAAGCTTTTCAGGTCCTCTGATTGATGCTGAATGAAGTGAACGGCTGTTTTGCTCATGCTGCGAATTTCGTCGTCGTATTGTCGAGCCCCTTTTTTCATCCCATGCCTGGCCTTGCGCACAAGCCTGAAGATTTCTTTCAGATCATTTCCGAACAGAGCTTCAACAGGCTCTACAGAGGATTCCGGGAAGGTCGTCTTCAGGCTCTTGAAAACTTCCACAATCCGACTGGCCTGTTTAAGCGTCAGTTTGTCTCCGACCATTGCCTGCAAGTGATTCGGTGCAAATTCATCGTCAAAATCGAAAATCGGAAGGTAGGATATTGTCTTACCGTTTTCTGCTGCTAATTCTGCCAGACCCATCGCCGTTTCCAGAGCTTGTTTTCTGAGAGAGTTTTGCTTTACGAAGGCGTCCATATCGGTCCGAACTTTTGCCTGTTGCGGCGAATACTGGAAGGGACCCCCGTCATGTTTGACGGCCCGCTCAGCCGCCTTCAGGACTTCCTTCAGTCTCTCAATGTCTGCTTTCTTGATTTCAATTTCATCTTCCAGATAGGCTTGTTCCTGAACCAGATGCCGGATCTTGCCGTCAGTACCATCACCCCCACCCGTGACTTGAGTGTATTTTTTCCTGGTTAAGAGCAGTTCACCCTCGACTTCATGGGATTCGTCCCGACCATGGGCATTTGTGTAATCTTCACTGCTACGAAGCCTGTTCAGCCGACGATGAAAACCTGCCAGCTCACTTTCAGCTCTTGCTATTAAGAACCTGGCTGTGGCTGCTTCACGGTCAAGTACGTGTCGTGGTTTTGGTCCCAGGCGAGCGATCTGCCTCTCAAGCTCATCATCAATGGCTGCAATACGCTCATTAACGTCAGGCTGACCCGCTTTGAGAACTTCATCATCCAGCTGTCGGAGTTTTGCTGCAATAAGACAGTCCTGGTCGTCGATCCTGGCATCATCTTCATAATCTTTAATGTTGAGTTGATGAGCAATTTTATTGTTACAGATTCTCCTGGCACTCTCATCTTCATAGAGTTCCTCTACTCTATTCCATAATTCCTCAATTCTGTTGCTTAGAACATATTGCCGGACAGACAGGCTGGCATCGTCTTCAAACTCTACCTCCAGATCACTGGCCAGTTTAGCTGTGAAACTTTTGCCTCTCTCTATAGTATGAGGGTTTTCATGAGGGTCGATATCCAGCTCGTTCTCCAGAACGATAAGACGACTTGCTTGTTGTTCTCTGGCTCGCTGATCCGATTCTTCGATTATATAGTTGAGACGATCACGAACTGTCATGCGTTTGATATCCATTTCCGAAGAGTTCCCTTCCAGATCCTCCCAGTCTGGACAGTCTTCCCGGCAGATCGTCTCGTGCATCCCATCCAGCTCGTCTTTTGAGATATCACCGGCATCAAGCTTTGTAAGAATCCTTTCGAGTCTTGCTGTTTTATAATCACCTTCATTGATCTCGATGTTGAGTAATCTTTCCACACGGTCCAGCATGGAATGGGCCTTTTCTTCTGACTGCTTTCTGGCCTCTCTGATGTCATGATTTATGCCTATAGAAATGAACTGACGAAGGACATACACACTCTGCTTTTGTTTGAAGTATCTACCCCCTTCCAGAGCTATTAATACCCTACGAATTGTCTCCAGTACCTCGGGCATCAGTTTGGGATGGCCGGGTGTTTTGATGTCTTCCAGTTCAATTTTCAGTTTTGAAAGCTCGGAGAGCTTGTCAATTACCTTTGATTCCATACTGGCGCGGTCTTCAAGACGGGTATCTTTGGCTGGATCAATACCAAGAACCACTGCCAGAGTGTCTTTTCTGAGTTGGGTGTAAACATCCTCTATATCGAGCTGATAACTCATTGCCTTAAGTTGTTGACGCAGACCTTCTTCCCAGGCTTTCATTGTCTTAAATGTTTGCAGCAGGTGTTCCTGTTGAGCGTCAACATTGGTATTGCTATCAAAATCCTGAATGTTTAAATGCATGGCAATGGTTGCATAACGAGCTTTTATTTCAGCATCTGTTCTGGAGTCCTCGTGCTGATAGAGTAAAAAATTTTGAACAAAATTATGGTGGGTCAGAAGATTTTTAAGTACAGGTTTGAAGCTAAAGTTTTTTATGAGTTGAAACTGCACCCAGATAGGTTTGATGACTGAGGAGGCGTCTCTGATATGCCTTGTCGTGAACTCAAATTCATCGGTTTCATCTGGAGTGGCACTGGCTAGTGCCTGCTGAAGAGATTCATAGTAGGTAAGCTTCGACAGTTTATCTTCGTTCAGCTCAGCATCATTTTGTGCAGCCAAATCAGCAGCAAACTCCTCCAGCAGCTCCATTTGCCTGTTTCTAATAACGTACTGATAGCTTTTAACCTTGTCTTTTTTAACCTGTGTACTCTGGTCTTTAAATTTATTCCAGAGATCATAGTGGCTTTCCACAAAGGCAATATCGCTGGGATTCTGTTTCTGACCACGGAAAACAATAATTTCCCCCGAAACCTGATCCACTTCCAGCTTTGGATAACCCGCAGGCAGAGGATAAACCTGTGTCTCATCCTCGACGTGAACAACATAGCCGACGGGTTTTTGATAGGACAACAGCTCGTTCAGAGCTTCCTGTTGTAAATCGTCTTTCAGAACATGAACCTGAGTGTAGGCAGAGGTGGCTGCTGCCAGAAGCGCTTCATCGTTGATAAAGAGCGATTGCTCAAGACGCTGCAACTCGGGAGGCTCATCGCCAGCAGCGACAAGACGCATGAAGGTGCGCCCATTGACTTCAACTTCGTCTACTGCAACGGTGGCCAGGGCGACATAGTTATCAACTTCACCAAGGTTTCCTGCCCTTTCATTGGCACCCTTCAGCAATCTTGCCAGTTGTTCGGGACTGGCGATTTTTGTTAACGTATCTAATAGCGGGATGTCATCAGATTGATTTCGAATAGCTTCAACCGAATCCTGATCGGTCATTCCGTCTCTGACTTCAATGACCAGTTTTTTTTCTGCAAGGTTATGGGTGAACCTGAAGATTCCTTCATTACCGACTTTCAGGATTTTGGTGTACTTCCGGGCAATGTCATTGTCGTTGGTTTCAAACAGATCAACACTGGAAACGCCACCATCGATGCCAGAAAGAATGTCTGTAAAGCCTTCAGAAGGAATGTCATAGTCCGCCCTGACTTGAGTACGATCAGGGTAAGTGGTTGTAAAAGATTTCGGTATTGGCTGCTGGTCATCACCTAAAGTTGGCTGAACCATGACCTCACCCCGGGTAAACTCCACGGGTTTATTGCCATGAATATCGAAAGACTTTGTCTGTAGCCTGCGATCCGCCAGAGCCTGAGTAGTGATGGCGGAGCTGATTGCAACGACTACAACAAGGCTTAATGCATTGGGGCGAGCATTTATCATTCTACTACCTTAGAGCTGAGTACTTCTATTACCCCGAATTGATAACCAAGCCAAATGAGGAAGCGGCTTTTAATGGCTCATAGCTGTCAGCGAGTCGTGGTTGCAGACAGAGACCCCGATTGAGGGGCATTGCTCCGATCATTACCGTGAACTTTCTGATCATTGTCCTTTGGCCATTTGTTAAAGGCTCCAAAAGTGTAGAAGTAAGGAATACTTTCTGCATGGGAGAACGACCATTTAGGCACATTTTCCCTGAAGTATTTCTCCCAGCTATTCTCAAACAGTTTCATGGTGCGATCCCGTCGTTCGCGAAACTGCAGGTAATTTTCGTGTCGCGTCCAGCCATACAGGGTGCTGTTTGCTTTAACACGGTTTGCGTAGGCTTCATCGTTTTCATTGAAGCGTTGAGGTGTAGCAACTGTCGTACGTTTTACATAGTTATCTTGCGTTTCACCCACGCCCAACCAGCGATTCATCTTGTCAAGACTGCGACCCAGAGGGCCACCCAGCCATTGAGTGAGTATCTTGTTGTCGTTCATAAAAAAGTCGAAAGCGAGACTCGACGCCAGCGCGAATCCGAAGGTTTGGGCATAAGTGAATCCTGATATAAGACCGTGGGCGTATGCTCCGACCGTGGTTACCGGACCCAGCACCAGACCTGCTGTGGCCGAGGCCAGAGTTTTTACTTTTTGTGGTGTCACTCTGTGTAGCAGCGGTACCTGAACCCCTTGTCCGGAACCCATGGATTTCACTATTTCTGGCACCAGACGGGAAATGCTGCGATACATCTGCGGGTTGGCGTTGTGTTGTCTGGCAAAGAGCATGGCGCCGGTTCTCAGCAGAATGACTGAAGAAGCGGCCTTGCCCAATGGCATGGCCAGCCCGCCCACTTCAGAAACTCTTTCAATTCCGCTATGGTAGGCATATTGCCCGGTTCGGTCCGGATCAACACCATAGCCTTCCAGCCAGTGCTGAAAAGGTATGAGCACCCGGTGCAGGTAATCCCCCCGGTTGGTCAGATCCAGAAGATAGAGGAACGACATATTTGCGAGGGACAGCGCCTTAGCCTGCCGGACGGTATGGGTTGCCAGTAGCGGTTTGTAGCTGGAGTAGTACCAGGTGACAGCCTGTACCAGAGAGGCTGAAGGTTTGACCCAGTACTCATTCAGCTGCTGCTCAACCGCTGCGGCATGAGCCTGCATCAAGGTGCCATGGATAGCCTTGATCAGTTCTGATTCAGAGAGCCCGGCAGCATTGGCATAAGGTGTCAGGGTATCCTGAACATTGACCAGAAACGCTGCTGTCCTGCGGCCATTGTCAAAGGCAATATCGTCAAGAACATAGTTGGCGATGACCGCTGCTGCATACTCTTTCATGCCGACAACCGACTCTTTCATAGCTGCCGGGCCAGTTGCAGTCAAAGTCACAGGAATAAAGGCACTTTGCACGAATTCATCAACACCTTTGTCGGACAGCAGCTGGATAACGGCTTTGAAGTGAGGCAGATTGACGCCGTGTTTGTCGCCAAGGAAATGCTCAAATTCGTCCACTGTCTGATAACCATCAATTCCTCTGACGGCGTTTATGTAATTCCCAAGTTCAATCTTGCTGATCAGTCCTTCACGCAGCAGAGCTATGATCTTGTTGCCACTGGCAGAATGGGTTGCGAAGTATTTCGAGAAGCCTTTCAGATCCCCGGGTTCATATTCGACGAAGTGAATGGCTCTTTTGCCCATGCCGCGTATTTCATCGTCGTATTGTTGAGCCCCGGTTTTCATCTCATTTCTGACCCTGTCTGCCAGAGCCTGGACTTGTTCAATGACATTCTGAGGCTGATCTTCTCCAGGCTCAAAAGGGAAGGGTGGGATGCTCGTTTTCAGGCTTTTGAAGACTTCTACAATCCGACTGGCCTGGTTAAACGTCAGATCGTCTCCGATCAGAGCCTGCAAGCGAATTGCTGCAAATTCATCGTTAAAATCGAACGTCGCAAGGCATGGTACTGTTTTACCGCTTTTGACTGCTGATTCTGCCAGGCCCAGTGCAGCATCCAGAGCCTGTTGCCTGAGAGGGTGCTGCTCTGTGAAGGTGTTCATATCGGCCAGAACTTTTACCTGTCTCGGCGTGAACTGGAAGGGGCCGTCGTCATTTTCGACCACTTCCTCTGCAGCCCTCAGGACTTCCTTCATTCTCTCAATGTCTGCTTTCCTGGCTCCAATCTCATCTTGCAGGTGAATCCATTCCTGAACCAGTTGATGATGCTTGCCACCTTTACCATCACGCCCACCCAGTTGCAGCTTTTTGTTTCTCAGAGCATTAATCCGGTGTTCACGGGTGTCAGAAGAGTCCGGTTTGAGGCCCGCAGTTTCTACAGTGGCGTCAAGACTCGCTTTATGATGATCCAACAGAGCCTTTACTGCTTTTGATACGGCATCATTTGCCTGCTTCGATATTAAGCCCAGCCTCTCCATTTCGTCCATATGCAGGGTTTTAGCTTTCTGATCGATGTCGCCAGAATCGATCATCTCCTTTACTTTACGATCCAGATTCTCTTTTGCATTCCTCTGTTCAAGCCGTGCTTCCCCCAGTTTAATGTTTTTTCTGTAGTGCTCATTCAGGAATTCCACGATTTGACAGTACTTTTTCCTGTTTATAAACACTTCACCCGATACTTCATTGTCTTCGTCCTGACCATCAGAATCTGGAAAGGCTGCCAGGCTGAAAAAGTCTACAGCGCCTGCCACGGAATCGAAGTCACCCTTTATCTGGATGCTCAGACCTGTTTTGGCCTTCAGTTCATTAAGGATTTCACCCCGTCTCTCTGTATTGTATCCCCGCAGGAAGTGCCTGAAGTCCCTCAGTCGCTCCTCAGGGGTTTGTTCGTCAACAGCAGCCAGATCCAACACTATCTGAATTTGTTTCATTGCCTGATTGAGGGCCATGTTCTCTTCATTCGAGAGATCTTGTAGCTCAGCGGGACGCCCCGCAAACAATATGTGTTTGCCACGTATAGTATTCAGCCTGCGTTGAGCGGCTGCCAGTTCACTTTCAGCTTTTTGTATTGTTTGTCTGGCACTGGCCAGCTCGCGATCAAGAACATATCGGGGTTTAGGTCCCAGCCGGGCCATTTGCCAGTCAAGCTCAGCATTAATGGCTGTGATATGCTCATCAATGGTGGCAAAACCTGATTTGAGAACTTCTTCACAAAGCTGTAGGAGTTTTTGTTCAATTAAAATATTCTGGTCGTCTATGCTGGCATCATCTTTATAGGACTCAATGTTGAGTTGATGAGCGATTTCATTGTTTCTGCTTCTTCTGACATCCTCATTATCAAAGGCTTCGTCTACTTCTGCCAGTATTGCCAAAATTTTGTTTTCAAGAACATACTTGTTTTCAGACAGCTGGGCTTTTCTTCTAAGTATTACCCCCAGATCATTGGCCAGTTTAGCAACGAAAGCCGTGCCTCTTTCATTGGCCTCATCGCCTACGAACCCGTAGATGTGCAGTCTGTCCTCTACAATTTTGAGTATCTTTTTCTGTTCTATTATGGTTACTCTTTCTACTTTTTCGACATAAAAGTCAAGACTCCTCTGAAGGTCCTGGAGTTTTGTATTCCCCATTCTGCTCCAGAATGTGATGTCTTCTTTGCGGAGTGAATGCTCTATCTCATCCACCATGGCTTCTGAGACATCACCGCCGTCAAGTTTTCTTCGAACCCTGGCAAGCCTTGCTGTTTTGTCATCTTCATTATTGACTTCGATTTTGAGCATGTCTTCTACTGTTTTCAGCACCTTCAGAGCCACTTCCTCCTGCTGCTGCCTGGCTTTTTTCATACTTGCCTGAATTGCCTCAGAAATGGCGCGACGACGGTAATACACATCTTCCTGACTAATGAGGTCATCCATATCAAGGGCTTTTTCCACGTCAGACAGTTTCTCCAGTACTTCAGGCATGGCTTTGAGGTGGCCTGGTGTTCTGATGTCTTTCAGTTCTTCATCCAAATATTCAAGACTGCGGAACCTCTTATACATTGCTGTTTTCAGGGCCGGGTGTTCTTCCATCGCGCCGTCATCCAGCCTGATACGTAAAATCAGTGCCAGACCATCTTGCTCAACTTTGACGTCAGGTTCTTCCGCACAGCATTGAGCATTCAGTGCCCGGATTTTCTGAAGCAAATGTTGTTGATCTTCGTTGCGGGTATTGCCCTGGGTATTCAGTGATCTGTCAAACAGGCTTTTTTGTTGAAGGTTCAGTATATGTTCACCTTGTAATTGAGCGTTCAGTACCTCAATTCTCCGAAGCAGGTGATCGAGTTGAACATCAATATCTGCATTGCTATCAAAATTCTGAAGGTTTAAATGTGCGGCAAGGGTTGCATAGCTGGCTTTGATTTCAGCCTCTGTTCTGGTGCTCTGGTGCTGAAGAGCCGCCGGTGTTGTTTCTATAGAATCTTCCTCGGGCCGTCCTGTTGCCGGTCCCCTTGCCGCCAATGCCTGGTTGATTTCATGAATTTTTATACTGATGAGCCTGGTTTGTTTTTCCGGCGGCTGGCTATCATCCCAGTTTTCAATGCCAAGCTCTTCTGCCAGTCGGGCATTGCGGGCTTTTGTGGCTACCGCTCTGGCATTTCGAAGTTGTTTTTCCAGCTCCGGGATTCGTTCGACTTTCTGCCGATATTCCCGTAACAGGCTTTGCCCTCTTTCCGTTGCGCCACGAAGCTCTCGAAGATCATGCTCAGCCTGATGCTTAAGCTGAAGTACTATGAGCTTTTGCTTTTCAGTGGTACTGGCTTTCCCCAACATGATCTTTAAGTGGTTGTTTACCTGGGTGAGTTTCCATTCTCTTTTCAGCTGGACTGTCAGTTTCTTTTCCCTCTCAATCAGCTGCCTGGCCATATCGCTCAGGACTTTGAAAGTAAAGCGGTCGTTGTCGTAAGAAAGATCGAGCTGTGATTCGTCGACAACGGGTACAAGACCCATAATACCCTCAACAACATTCTGATTACTCAGAAGGTCTCTCAGTTCGGGTTTGAAGCTGAAATGTTTTGTCAGTTGAATCTGCAGCCAGGTTGGCGTGATGGCAGACGAGGCGGCTCTGATGTTTTCCAGTGTGAATTCAAAATCTACTGTCGTAGTTGCCCGATCTTGGCTGGCACTGGCCAATGCCTGCTGGAGATATTCGTAGAATGCAAGCGCAGATGCCGACCGTTTATCTTCGTTTGTCAGCGTCGGCGGTTGACTTTCGCTCACTTCAGCAGCGTGCCGTGCGGCAAGCTCCTCTAACACGGCCATTTGCCTGCTTCGAATAATGTGCTGATAGCTGTTGACCTTAAATCTATTAATCTTTGCTACCAATGCAGGGGCCAGGTTATTGCCCTCAGCTTCTTGCCAGAGGTTGTGGAGCTTTTCTACAAAAGCGCTATCACGGGGATTGAGCTTCTGACCACGAAAAACAATAACCTCTCCCGAAGCTTCTGCGACTTCGAGCTTTGGATAACCCGCAGGTACAGGAGAAACCTGTGCGCCATCCCCGACGTGTACAACGTAGCCGACGGGCTTGCTGTGTGCCAACAGGTCATTAAGAGCCTGCTGTTGTATATCCTTTCCGAAAACATGAACCTGGAAATAGGCAGAGGTGGCCGCTGCCAGAAGAGCCTCGTCATTGACAAACAGTGATTGACCCAGGCTATGCAGTTCAGGGGGCTGGTCGCCTGATGCGATAAGACGCATGAAGGTGCGTCCGTTTACTGCAACTTTTTCTACTTCAATGGTGGCAAGGGCGACGTAGTGGTCACTGGTGCCGAGGTTTCCTGCCATGTCATTCGCCGCTATCAGCAAGTCAGCCAGTTGATGAGGGGTGGCGATTTTCGTTAACGGCTCCATGCCAAATAGCCCGGGATGTTGTGCTTGAACAGCCTTAACTGAATCCTGATCGGTCATTCCGGCTCTGACTTCAATGAACAGTTCCTTTTCTTGAAGGTTATGGGTAAATCTGAAGACTCTCTCATCACCCACTTTCAGGACTTTGGTGTATTTCTGAGCAAGGTTATTTGCGTCTGTTTCAAACAGATCAACAGTGGCAACGCCACCATCAATATTATGAAGAACTTCTGTAAAACTTATAGTGGGAAGGTGCTGGTCCACTCTGTCTCGAACCTGATAAGGGTAGGTGGTTGTAAAGCATTTCGGTATTGGCTGCTGGTCAAGACCCGGAGTTGGTCGAACCATGACGTCACTCTGTGTATATTCGGTATGTTCATCCACCAGAATCTTGACAGATTTTGTCTGCAGCCTGCGATCGGCCAGCGCCTGTGTGCTAACAATGGAAGAGCTGATTGCAATGGCCACTGTAAGAGTTAGTACCTTGGGATGAGCATTTGTCATTCCACTACCTCAGAGCTGAGTACTTTTATTACCCTGGAAAGTGATTGCCGTACCGGGCGAGGAAGCAACTTTTAAAATCGCTCATGGTGATCTTGAGGTTTCAGATGGAAAGCTTGATTGATGGTAATTTCTCTTATCATGACCGTCTTTCTGATCATCGCCCTTTTGCCATTCGTAAAAGACTCCAAGAGTGTAGAAGTAAGGAATACTTTCTGCATGGGAGAACGACCATTTAGGCACATTCTCCCTGAAGTATTTCTCCCAGCCATTCTCAAACAGTTTCATGGTGCGATCACGGCGTTCACGGAACTGCAGGTAATTTTCATGTCGAGTCCAGCCATACAGGGTGCTGTTTGCTTTAATACGGTTTGCGTAGGCTTCATCGTTTTCATTGAAGCGTTGAGGTGTAGAAACTGTCGTACGTTTTACATAGTTATCTTGCCTTTCACCCACGCCCAGCCAGCGATTAATCTTGTCAAGACTGCGACCCAGAGGTCCACCCAGCCATTGAGTGAGCATCTTGTTGTCGTTCATAAAGAAATCGAAAGTGAGACCCGACGCCAGCGCGAACCCGAAGGTTTGGGCATAGGTAAACCCTGATATAAGACCGTGAGCGTATGCTCCGACCGTGGCTACCGGGCCCAGCACCAGACCGGCGGTGGCCGAGGCCAGGGTTTTTACTTTTTGTGGTGTCGCCCTGTGCAGCAGGGGTACTTGAACCCCTTGTCCGGAACCTATGGATTTCACTAGTTCGGGCACCAGACGAGAAATGCTGCGATACCTCTGCGGGTTGGCGTTGTACTGTCGGGCAAACAGCATAGAGCCGGTTCTCAGCAGAATGACGGAGGAAGCGGCTTTACCCAATGGCATGGCCAGCCCGCCCACTTCAGTGACTTGTTCAAGGTCGCTGTGGTAGGCATATTGCCCGGTTCGGCCAAGATCAACACCATAGCCTTCCAGCCAGTGCTGGAAAGGTGTCAGCACCCGATGCAGGTAATCCCCCCGGTTGGTCAGATCCAGAAGATAGAGGAACGACATATTTGCCAGGGACAGCGCGGCAGCCTGCCAGGCGGTACGGGTTGCCAGTAGCGGTTTGTAGCTGGAGAAGTACCAGGTGACAGCCTGTACCAGAGAGGTTGAAGGTTTGACCCAGTACTCATTGAGCTGCTGCTCAACTGCTGCGGCATGAGCCTGTTTCAATGTGCCATGGATAGCCTTGATCAGTTCTGATTCAGAGAGTCCGGCAGCATTGGCATAAGGTGTCAGGGTCTCCTGAACATTGGCCAGAAACGCTGCTGTCCTGCGGCCATTGTCAAAGGCAATATCGTCAAGAACATAGTTGGCGATGACCGCAACGGCGTACTCTTTCATGTCGGCAACCGACTCTTTCATAGCTGCCGGGCCAGTCGCAGTCAAAGTCACAGGAGTAAAGGTACTTTGCACGAATTCATCAACACCCTTGTCGGAAAGCATCTGGATAACGGCTTTGAAGTGAGGCAGATTGATGCCGTGTTTGTAGCCAAGGAAATGTTCAAATTCGTCCACTGTCTGATAACCATCAATTCCTCTGACGGCCTTTATGTAGTTCTCAAGTTCAATCTTGCTGATCAGTCCCTCACGCAGCAGAGCTATGATCTTGTTGCCACTGGTAGAATAGGTTGCCAAATATTCCGAGAAACCTTTCAGATCCCCAGATTCATGTTCGACGAAGTGAATAGCTCTTTTGCCCATGTCGCGTATTTCATCGTCGTATTCCTGAGCCCCGGTTTTCATCTCATTCCTGGCCCTGTCTGCCAGAGCCTGAACTTGTTCAATGACATTCTGAGGCTGATCTTCAACAGGCTCAAAAGGGAAGGGCGGGAAGCTCGTCTTCAGGCTTTTGAAGACTTCTACAATCCGACTGGCCTGATTAAACGTCAGATCGTCTCCGACCAGTGCCTGCAAGCGAATGGGTGCAAATTCATCGTTAAAATCGAACGTCGCAAGGCTGGGTATTGTTTTACCGTTTTTGACTGCTGATTCTGCCAGGCCCAGTGCGGCGTCCAGGGCCTGTTGCCAGAGAGGGTGCTGCTCTGTGAAGGTGTTCATATCGGCCAGAACCTTGACCTGTTTCGGTGAGAACTGGAAGGGACCGCCATCATTTTCCACGGCTTCCTCTGCAGCCCTCAGGACTTCCTTCATTCTCTCAATGTCTGCTTTCCTGGCTCCAATCTCATCTTGCAGGTGAATCCATTCCTGAACCAGTTGATGATGCTTGCCACCTTTACCATCACGCCCACCCAGTTGCAGCTTTTTGTTTCTCAGAGCATTAATCCGGTGTTCACGGGTGTCAGAAGAGTCCGGTTTGAGGCCCGCAGTTTCTTCAGTGGCGTCAAGACTCGCTTTATGATGATCCAACAGAGCCTTTACTGCTTTTGATACGGCATCATTTGCCTGCTTCGATATTAAGCCCAGCCTCTCCATTTCGTCCATATGCAGGGTTTTAGCTTTCTGATCGATGTCGCCAGAATCGATCATCTCCTTTACTTTACGATCCAGATTCTCTTTTGCATTCCTCTGTTCAAGCCGTGCTTCCCCCAGTTTAATGTTTTTTCTGTAGTGCTCATTCAGGAATTCCACGATTTGACAGTACTTTTTCCTGTTTATAAACACTTCACCCGATACTTCATTGTCTTCGTCCTGACCATCAGAATCTGGAAAGGCTGCCAGGCTGAAAAAGTCTACAGCGCCTGCCACGGAATCGAAGTCACCCTTTATCTGGATGCTCAGACCTGTTTTGGCCTTCAGTTCATTAAGGATTTCACCCCGTCTCTCTGTATTGTATCCCCGCAGGAAGTGCCTGAAGTCCCTCAGTCGCTCCTCAGGGGTTTGTTCGTCAACAGCAGCCAGATCCAACTCTATCTGAATTTGTTTCATTGCCTGATTGAGGGCCATGTTCTCTTCATTCGAGAGATCTTGTAGCTCAGCGGGACGCCCCGCAAACAATATGTGTTTGCCACGTATAGTATTCAGCCTGCGTTGAGCGGCTGCCAGTTCACTTTCAGCTCTTTGTATTGTTTGTCTGGCGCTGGTTAACTCGCGATCAAGAACATATCGGGGTTTAGGTCCCAGGCGAGCCATTTGCCTGTCAAGCTCAGCATTAATGGCTGTGATATGCTCATCATCGGTGATAACACCTGCCTTGAGAACTTCTTCATAAAGCTCCTGGAGTCTTTCTTTAATTAAAATGTTCTGGTCGTCTATAGCGGCGTCATCTTTATAGGAATCAATGCTGAGTTGATGAGCGATTTCATTGTTTCTGCTTCTTCTGGCATCCTCATTTCTTCTGACATCCGCATTGTCACAGGCTTGGTCTACTTCCGTCATTAATGCCAAAATTTTGTTTTCAAGAACATCCTTGTTTTCAGGCAGGTAGGCTTTCCTTCTAAGTAATACCCCCAAATCATTGGCCAGTTTAGTAACGAAAGCCGTGCCTCTTTCATCAGCCTCTTCGCGTACAAAGTCGAAGATGTGCAGCTTGCCCTCTACAATTTTGAGTGTACTTATCAGTCGTATTCTGGCCACGCTCTTCATCGCTTCGACATAAAAGTCAAGGCTCCTTTGAAGATCCTGAAGTTTTGTGTTCCCTGTTCTGCTCCGGAATGTGATGTCTTCTTTGCGGAGTGAATGCTCTATCTCTTCCACCATGGCTTCTGAGACATCAACGCTGTCAAGTTTTGTTCGAACCCTGGCAAGCCTTGCTGTTTTGTCATCTTCATTATTGACTTCGATGTTGAGCATTTCTTCTACTGCTTTCAGCAATTTCTGAGCCACTTCCTCCTCTCGCTGCCTGACCTTTGCCAGACGTGCCTGAATTGCCTCAGAAATGGCGTGACGACGGTAATACACATCTTCCTGACTAATGAGGTCATCCATATCAAGGGCTTTTTCCACGTCTGACAGTTTCTCAAGTATTACAGGCATGACTTTGGGGTGGCCTGGTGTTCTGATGTCTTTCAGTTCTTCATCCAAATATTCAAGACTGCGGAACCTCTTATACATGGCTGTTTTCAGGGCCGGGTGTTCTTCCATCGCGCCGTCATCCAGCCTGATACCTAAAATCAGTGCCAGACCATCTTGCTCAACTTTGACGTCAGGTTCTTCCGCACAGCATTGAGCATTCAGTGCCCGGATTTTCTGAAGCAAATGTTGTTGATCTTCGTTGCGGGTATTGCCCTGGGTATTCAGTGACTGAAATCTGTCAAACAGGCTTTTTTGTTGAAGGTTCAGTATATGTTCACCTTGTAATTGAGCGTTCAGTACCTCAATTCTCCGAAGCAGGTGATCGAGTTGAACATCAATATCTGCATTGCTATCAAAATTCTGAAGGTTTAAATGTGCGGCAAGGGTTGCATAGCTGGCTTTGATTTCAGCCTCTGTTCTGGTGTTCTGGTGCTGAAGAGCCAACGGTGTTGTTTCTATAGAGTCTCCCTCAGGCCTTCCTGTTGCCGGTCCTCTTGCCAACAATGCCTGGTTGATTTCATGAATTTTTATACTGATGAGTCTGGTTTGTTTTTCTGGCAGCTGGCTATCATCCCAATTTTTAATGCCAAGCTCTTTTGCCAGCCGGGTGTTGCGGGCTTTTGTGGCTTCCGCTCTGGCAGTTCGAATTTGTTTTTCCAGCTCCGGGATTTCGTCGACTTTCTGCCTGAGTTCCCATAACAGGCTTCGCTCTTTGTCCGTTGCGTCATGATGCTCTCGAATATCATGCTCAGACTGATATTTAAGCTGAAGTACTATGAGCTTTTGCTTTTCAATGGCAGTGGCTTTGCCCAACATGATCCTTAAGTGGTTGTTAATCCGGGTGAGTTTGCGTTCCCTTTTCAGCTGGTCAGTCAGTAGGCTTTCCCTCTCAATCAGCTGCCTGGCCATGTTGCTCAGAACTTTGAAAGCAAAGCGGTCGTTGTCGTAAGAAACATCGGGCGGTGATTCGTCGACAACGGGTACAAGACCCATAATATCCTGAACAATATTCTGATTACTCAGAAGGTCTCTCAGTACGGGTTTGAAGCTGAAGTGTTTTGTCAGTTGAATCTGCAGCCAGGTTGGTGTGATGACGGACGAGGCGGCTCTGATCTTTTCAAGTGTGAACTCAAATTCTATTTCCGTGATTGCCCGATCTTTACTGTCACTGTGCAATGCCTGCTGGAAATATTCGTAGAATGCAAGCGCAGATGCCGACAGTTTATCTTCGTTTGTCAGCGTCGGCGGTTGACTTTCGGTCACTTCAGCACCGTGCCGTGCAGCAAACTCCTCTAACACTGCCATCTGCCTGCTTCGAATAACGTGCTGGAAGCTTGTGACCTTAAATACATTAATCTTTGTTGCCAATGCAGGAGCCAGGTTATTGCCCTCGGCTTCTTGCCAGAGGCTGTGGAGCTTTTCTACAAAGGCGGTATCATGGGGATTCAGCTTCTGACCACGAAAAACAATAACCTCCCCCGGAGCTTCTGCGACTTCCAGCTTTGGATAACCCGCAGGTACAGGAGAAACCTGTGCGCCATCCCCGACGAGTGCAACATAGCCGACGGGCTTGCTGTGTGCCATCAGTTCATTAAGAGCCTGCTGTTGTATATCCTTTCCGAAAACATGAACCTGGAAATAGGCAGAGGTGGCCGCTGCCAGAAGAGCCTCGTCATTGACAAACAGTGATTGACCCAGACTATGCAGTTCAGGGGGCTGGTCGCCTGATGCGATAAGACGCATGAAGGTGCGCCCGTTCACTTCAACTTTTTCTACTTCAATGGTGGCAAGGGCGACGTAGTGGTCACTGGTGCCGAGGTTTCCTGCCATGTCATTAGCCACTATCAGCAAGTCAGCCAGTTGATGAGGGGTGACGATTTTCGTTAACGGCTCCATGCCAGATAGCCCGGGATATTGTGCTTGAACAGCCTTAACTGAATCCTGATCGGTCATTCCGGCTCTGACTTCAATGAATAATTCCTTTTCATCAAGGCTATGGGTAAATCTGAAGATGCCCTCATCACCCATCTTAAGAACTTTGGTGTATTTCTGAGCAATGTTGTTTTCGTCTGTTTCGAACAGATCAACAGTGGCAACGCTACCATCAATCATACAAAGAACTTCTGTAAAACTTACAGTGGGAAGAGCAAAGACCACCTTACCTGGAACCTGATAAGGGTGATAAGGGTAGGTGGTTGTGAAGCATTTCGGTATTGGCTGCCCGTCAGGCCCGGGAGTTGGTCGAACCATGACTTCACTATGGATATACTCGGCTGGTTCATTGGCCAGAATATTGACAGATTTTGTCTGCAGCTTACGATCGGCCAGCGCCTGTGTGCCAATAATGGAAGAGCTGATTGCAATGACCACTGCAAGACTTAATACCTTGGGGTGAGCATTTGTCATTCCACTACCTCAGCGCTGAGTACTTTTATTACCGTGAAAAGTGATTGCCGTAAAGAGTGAGCAAGCAACTTTTAAAATTGCTCATGGTGATCTTGAGGTTTCAGATGGAAAGCTTGATTGATGGTAATTTCGCTTATCATGACCGTCTTTCTGATCATCGCCCCTTTGCTATTTGTAAAAGACTCCAAGAGTGTAGAAGTAAGGAATACTTTCTGCATGGGAGAACGACCATTTCGGCACATTTTCCCTAAAGTATTTCTCCCAGCCATTCTCAAATAGTTTCATGGTGCGATCACGGCGTTCACGGAACTGCAGGTAATTTTCGTATCGAGTCCAGCCATACAGGGTGTTGTTTGCTTTAACACGGCTTGCGTACTCTTCATCGTTTTCACTGAAACGTTGAGGTGAGGTAATAGCAGTACGTTTCAGATATTCATCTTGTGTTTCACCCACACCAATCCAGCGATTAATCCTGTCAAGACTGCGACCCAGAGGCCCACCCAGCCATTGAGTGAGCATCTTGTTGTCGTTCATAAAGAAGTCGAAAGTGAGGCTCGACGCCAGCGCGAATCCGAAGGTTTGGGCATAGCTAAACCCTGAAATAAGACCGTGGACGTATGCTCCGACCGTGGCTACCGGACCCAGCACCAGACCTGCGGTGGCCGAGGCCAGCGTTTTCACTTTTTGTGGTGTCGCCCGGTGCAGCAGTGGTACCTGAACCCCTTGTCCGGAACCTGTGGATTTCATTATTTCGGGCACCAGACGGGAAATGCTGCGATACATCTGAGGATTGGCGTTGTACTGTCTGGCAAACAGCATAGAGCCGGTTCTCAGCAGAATGACAGAGGAAGCGGCTTTACCCAATGGCATGGCCAGCCCGCCCACTTCAGAAACTTTTTCAATTCCGCTGTGGTAGACATATTGCCCGGTTCGGTCAAGATCAACACTGTAGCCTTCCAACCAGTGCTGGAAAGGTGCGAGCATCCGGTGCAGGTAATCACCCCGGTTGGTCAGATCCAGAAGATAAAGGAATGACATGTTCAAGAGAGACTGCTCAGCAGCCTGTCCGGCGGTACGGGTCGCCAGCATGGGTTTGTAGCTGGAGAAGTACCAGGTGACAGCCTGTACCAGAAAGGCTGAAGGTTTGACCCAGTACTCATTGATCTGCTGCTCAACCGCTGTGGTATGAACCTGCATCAATGTGCCATGGACAGCCTTGATCAGTTCTGATTCAGAGAGTCCGGCAGCATGCGCATAAGACGTCAGGGTATTCTGAATATTGGCCAGAAATGCTGCCGTCCTGCGGCCATTGTCAAAGGCAATATCGTCAAGAACATAGTTGGCGATAACAGCAGCTGCGTACTCTTTCATGCCGACAACAGACTCTTTCATAGCCACCGGGCCAGTTGCAGTCACAGCAGGAAAAGCACTCAGAATGAATTTCTCAACACCCTTGTCGGACAGCAGCCGGACAGCGGCCCTGAAGTGAGGCACATTGACACCCTGTTTGTAGCCAAGGAAGTGTTCAAATTCAGCCACTGTCTGATAACCATCAATTCCTCTGACGGTCTTTATGTAGTTCCAAAGTTCAACCTTATTGATCAGGCCTTCATGCAGCAGAGTTATGATCCTGTTAACGCTGGCAGAATGGGTAGTGAAGTCTTCCGGGAAGGTTTTCAGGTCATCCGGATCACGCCCGAGGTAGTGAATCGCTGATTTGCCCATGCCGAAAATTTCTTTGTCGTATTCTCGAGCCCCGGATCCCATCTCATTTCTGGCCCTGTGCACCAGCTTCTGGACTTCTTCCAGAGGGCAGCGAGGCTCGTCTTCTGAAGCGGGGCATTCCGGGAAGGTCGCCTTCATGTCCCTGAAGATTTGCACGATCCGACTGGTCTGATCAAACGTCAGTTTGTCTCCGACCAGTACCTGCAATCGAAGCGCTGCAAATTCCTCGTCAAAATCGTAAGTCGGAAGGTTGGGTATTGCCTTACCGTTCATTACGGCTAATTCGGCCAGACCAGTTGCAACTTGCAGGGCCTGTCGTTTGAGAGGGTGCTGCTGCATGAATGTTTGGATAGCGTGCAAAACTTCGGCCTGTTCCGGCGTGTACTGGAAGGAACCATCTTCAAGCAGCATGTATTTTGGGATGTCACAGTGAAATCTATCGCGAACTCTGGCCAGTCTTGTTGCTTTGTTATCCTCTTTGTTGACTTCGATTTTTAATATTTCTTCCAGTGTTTCCAGTACATCCAGAGCCTCCTGCTCTGCCTCCTCTACGGCTTTTGTTGTGTATGAATGAATTTTCTCAGAAATGGCGTTACGACGATGATACACATCGTCCTCGCTCTTAAGTCCATCCATTTTCAGGTTTTTTTCTACGGCAGTGAGTTTCTCAAGGGCTTCAGACATGATTTCAGGATGGGCTGGTCTTCGATCAATTTCTTCTTCCAGGTCTGCAATTGCCTTAAGTTGTTGATGCAGACCTTTTTTCTCGGCAGTTATTGTCTTGATTTTTTGAACCAGGCATTCCTGTTGAACGTCAATGTCTGCACTGCTATCAAAATCCTGAATCTCTAAATGTGCGGCAAGGGTTGCATAGCGGGCTTTTATTTCAGCCTCTGTTCTGGTGTGCTCTTGCTGAAGATGTGGTTGAACGAGCTGAGTTTTAACGACTGCCTGTCTGCATGTGTCATCAGTTTTCTCCAGGAGACGCCTGATTTGCTCATCCAGTGGCTGGGTTTCATCCAGGTCGTCTATGCCAGGTTCTATTGCCATTTTAGAGTGGCGAGCATTTATGGTCTTTATTCTGGCCTTAATAACTCTTTTCTCCAACGGAGGAATCCGTCTGACATCCTGCATAAGTTCCCGATGGAGGTTTCCCTGATCTCTCTGCTCATCAAGAACCCTTGCATATTTATCCTTGATTTCCTGGTAGAGTCGTCCCACTTCCAGTTTTTTCTCATCACTGGCATCAGCTTTATTCGATTCAATCTCCAACTTACGTTTGAAACGCAAGAGTATGGCTTTCTCGCTATCTAGTTCATCCAGCTTGCTGAACAACTTAATCATCTGTCTGTTTCTTTCGCCCAGGAGTTTGGAAAAAAAATGTGCGTCGTCGTATAAAGTGTTGAACTTTAATTTGGCGCCAACGGGTATATAATTCATAATCTTCCGAACAAAATGCTTGTTAATCAGAAGATCTCCAAGTGCGGGTTTGAAGCTGAAGTGTTTTGCGAGTTCATTGTGCATCCAGTTTGGTGTGACGACTGACAGAGCGACCCTGATGTGTTCCTGCGTGACTTGAAATTCGTTGATTCCATGTATTTCATCTGGAGTAGCGGTGGCTAATGCCAGATGGAGAGATTCATAGTATGCAAGCGCATGCATCGCCCGTTTATCTTTTTTTGAAAACGTCGTCGGTTGATCCTCGCTTTCTCCAGCATCGTGCTGCGCAGCAAACTCCTCCAGCATCGCCATTTGCCTGCTTCGAATGACGTACTGGTAGCTTTTGACCTTATAGGTTTTAACTGCTGTTAATATTGCAGAGGAGGGGGGAGTACCCTTAGCTTCTTGCCACAGGTCATAGAGGTTTTCTACAAAAGCGATATCATCGGGATTCAGCCTCTGAGTATGGAAAACTATCACCTCTCCCGGGGCTTCCGCTACTTCCAGTTTCGGATAACCCGCAGGCACAGGATAAGCCCGTGAGTGACCCTCGACGTGTACAACATATCCGACGGGTTTGCTGTCTGCCAACAGTTTATTAAGAGCCTGCTGCTGTAACTCTCCTCCCAGGACATGAACTTTGATATAAGCAGAGGTGGCTGCTGCCAGGAGAACATCATCATTGACAAAGAGTGACTGACTCAGGCGCTCCAGTTCAGGAGGCTGATCACCCCCTGAGACAAGACGCATAAAGGTACGCCCATTGACTTCAACCTTGTCTACTTCAATGGTGGCAAGGGTAGTATAGTCATCACTGGTGCCGAGGTTTCCTGCTCTCTCTTCGACAGCTTTCAGCAGTGCGAACAGTTGTCTGGGGCTGGCGATTTTCGTTATCGGTTCCAATGATTCCATGTCAGTCCATTGAGAACGAACGGCCCTGACTGAATCCCGATCGGTCATTCCGCCTCTGACTTCAATGACCAGTTCCTTTTCCTGGAGGTTATGGGTGAACCTGAAGATTCCCTCATCAACCAGCTTCAGGACTTTGGTGTATTTCAGGGCAGCGTTATTTTCATCTGTTTCAAACTGGTCAACGCTGGAAACGCGCCCGTCGAAATCAGAAAGAACGTCTGTAAAGCCTATAGCAGGAACAATATAGCCTGCGCTGACTCCAAACTGGTCAGGGTAGGTGGTGGTAAAAGATCCGGGTATTGGCTGCTGGTCATCACCTAAAGTTGGCCGGACCATGACCTCACTCTGGATAAACTCCACCTGTTCATTGGCTTGAATATCGACAGACCTTATTTGCAGCCTGCGATCGGCCAGTGCCTTTGGAGCAATGATGGAGGAGCTGACGGCAACGGCCACCAGAAGGCTGAATGCACTGGGGCAGGCATTTTTCATTCTACTGCCTCAGAGCTGGCTGGAAAGCCTGATTGGGGAGGTGTTTCTTTTCTCATGAAGGTGAACTTTTTTGTCATCGCCCTGTCGCCATTTGTAGAAGGCACCCAGAGTGTAGGAGTAAGGAATACTCTCTGCATGGGAGAACGACCATTTCGGCACATTCTTCCTGAAGTATTTCTCCCAGCCATTCTCGAACAGCTTCATGGTGCGATCACGGCGTTCACGGAACTGCAGATAATTTTCGTGTCGCGTCCAGCCATAAATCATGTCACTTGTCTTAAAACGATTTGCATATTCTTCATCGGTTTCATTAAAGCGTTGAGGCTTGGCAATAGCTGTACGTTTTACATATTCATCTGTCGTTTCACCCACGCCTCGCCAGCGATTAATCCTGTCAAGACTACGTCCCAGAGGCCCACCCAGCCATTGAGTGAGCATCTTGTTGTCGTTCATAAAGAAGTCGAAAGTGAGACTCGACGCCAGCGCGAATCCGAAGGTTTGGGCATAGGTGAATCCGTATACCAGACCATGGGCGTATGCTCCGACAGTGGCTACCGGACCCAGTACGAGTCCGGAAGCGGCAGAGGCCAGAGTTTTCACTTTTTGCGGTGTCACAGTTTGTAGCAGCGGTACCCGAACCCCTTGTCCGGAACCCATAGAATTGACTAGTTCGGGCACCAGACGAGAAATGCCGCGATACATCTGCGGGTTGGCGTTGTACTGACGGGCAAACAACATGGAGCCGGTTCTCAGCAGAATGACGGAGGAAGCGGCTTTACCCAATGGCATGGCCAGCCCGCCCACTTCAGAAATTTTTTCAATTTCGCTGTGGTAGGCATGTTGCCCGGTTCGGTCGAGATCAACACCATGGTGTTCCAGCCAGTGCTGGAAAGGTATGAGCATTCTGTGCGGGTAATCCCCCCGGTTGGTCAGATCCAGAAGATAGAGGAACGCCATGTTTGACAGGGACAGCGCGGTAGCCTGCCCGGCGGTTTGGGTCGCCAGCAGAGGTTTGTAGCTGGAGAAGTACCAGGTGACAGCCTGTACCAGAAAGGCTGAAGGTTTGACCCAGTAATCATCGATCTGATGCTCAACCGCTGCGGTATAAACCTGCATCAATGTGCCATGGATAGCCTTGATCAGTTCTGTTTCAGAGAGTCCGGCAGCATTGACATAAGGTGTCAGGGTATCCTGAACATTGCTCAGGAAAGCTGTCGTCCTGCGGCCATTGTCAAAGGCAATATCGTCAAGAACATAGTTGGCGATGACCGCAGCTGCGTACTCTTTCATGCCGGCAACCGTCTCTTTCACACCTGCCGGACCAGTTGCATGCACAGGAGCTAAGGCAATTAGTGCGAATTCATCAATACCCTTGTCGGAAAGCATCTGGACAACGGCCTTGAAGTGAGGCAGATTGACGTCGTGTTTGTAGCCAAGGAAATGTTCAAATTCGTCCACTGTCTGATAACCATCAATTCCTCTGACGGCCTTTATGTAGTTCCAAAGTTCAATCTTGCTGATCAGTCCTTCATGCAGCAGAGTCATGATCTTGTTACCACTGGCAGAATGGCTAGCGAAGTATTTTGGGAAGGTTTCCAGGTCATCCGTTTCACGCCCGAGGAAGTGAAGCGCTGATTTGCCCATGCCGAAAATTTCTTTGTCGTATTCTCGAGCCCCGGATCCCATCTCATTTCTGGCCCTGTGCACCAGTTTCTGGACTTCTTCCAGAGGGCAGCGAGGCTCGTCTTGTGAAGCGGGATATTCCGGGAAAGTCGTCTTCAGGTCCCTGAAGATTTGTACGATCTGACTGGTCTGATCAAACGTCAGTTTGTCTTCGACCATTAACTGCAAGCGAATCGCTGCAAATGCATCGTCAAAATCGTAAGTCGGAAGGTTGAGTATTGCCTTACCGTTCATTACGGCCAATTCGGCCAGACCATTTGCGATTTGCAGGGCCTGTCGTTTGAGAGGGTGCTGCTGCATGAATGTTTGGATAGCGTGCAAAACTTCTGCCTGTGCCGACGTGTACTGGAAGGAACCATCGTCATTTTTGACCTCTTCCACTGCAGCCTTCGGGGCTCGTTCTTCAGTGGCTACCTCTGGATCAGGAATGTATCGGGGTTCAGCTCCCGGAGCGATTTGTCTGTCAAGCTCATTCTCAATGACGGCAATACGCTCCTCAACCTCAGGCTGACCCAGCAGATCAACATTTCTATCCAGCCACCGGAGTTCTGTTTCAATGGGCTTTATGATTTCATCACCAAAGTAGTACTTGGTGTTCTTAATGTCGAGTTGACGAGCAATTTTATCGTATCCCTCTCTCGCGAGATCTTCATCGTGACAATAGTGGTCGAGGTGGTATACTTCTTCCTCTAATGCCCGAATACTGGCTTTTAGAGCATTCTTCTGGTCATTCAGGCTGGCACCTTTTTCAAATTCTACTTTTAGAGGCAAAGCCAGCTCAGCAGCAGCCTCCCTGCCTCTTTTTATAGCAGCAGGGTTTTCACTCTTGTCGATGTTCAGCTCGTTCTCTAAAGCTTCAAGCATCCTTATCTGTTGTTTTAAGACACGCTCATCCGGATCCGGGGTTTCGACATTAATGTCAAGAAAATCTACAAGGTTCCAGACTCTTACTTTCTCTACTTTGCTCCAGGTCATGCGTATTTTCCAGATGAAACCTTCCACCTCACGCAGCAAGTATTTTGGGATGCAGCTACGAAGCACACTCTGAACTTCGGCAAGTCTTGTTGCTTTGTTATCCTCTCTGTTGGCTTTGATTTTTAATATTTCTTCCAGTGTTTCCACTATATGCAGAGCCTCCTCCTCTGCCACCTCTATGGCTTTTGTTGTGTATGAGTGAATTTTCTCAGAAATGGCGTTACGACGCTGATACACATTCTCCTCGCTGTTGTCCTCGCCCTTCAGGTCGTCCATCTTCAGGGTTTTTTCCACGGCTCTCAGTTTCATGAGTACTTCAGGCCTGACCCTGGGGGGGGCTGGTGTTCGATCTCTTTCAGCATCTGCGCTGGTGCTCTGTTGCTGAAGAGGTTGTTCGGCGATCTCAGTTTTTTGTTGTTTAATGTGTAGATGTTGAAGTTGATGCTCGAGATCTTGTTCTTGGGCCCAGGCACATTTCAGCCAAAGGAGCTTCCGAATGTTACCCTGGCGGGCCAGGGGTCCATCTTTTTCATCTGGAACCAGACCGAGCTGACCTTCAACGACAGCCAGTTTATCCCGAAATATCTCATCGCTCTGGCCTACCTGTTGTTGCAGATGCTTTAGAATGAACTCAGAGCGGCCACTCAGGTCGTTTTCATCGTATGGAACAATGTCGAGCTGGCTCTCAATCGCTGCCAGCGTTTCTTTATAAGGCTGTTCCCGAAACGGTTTTTTTGCCGCCACCGAATGGAGCTCAAACCATCTCTTGCTGAACAGTCTGACTTTTTCTTCCATTCGCCGGGTATCATCCCAGATATCAGTATCCAGTATTGCTGCGGCAAGGGCGTGGCGTGCTTTTGTGGTATCTGCTATGGCATCACTGAACTGTTCTTCCAGCCACGGGATTTGCTTGATATCCTGCCGAAATTCATGAACCGTGTTTTTCAACACCCGGAACAATTTACGAAGCTCTTTAAACTCAGCCGCAAATTTCTGTCTGATCAGTTCTACTTTCAGTTTATCCTCACCACTGTCAGTGGCACTTGCCATTGTAATGTCATCTGATGTTTTGACTGCTCTGGCGAATTCGGGCACGTTTGCCAGCCGTTTTTCCTGCGTATGAACCATCTCAAGCAACTGTTCGCTGATGTCATCCTTGACTTTGGAGGAAAACTTTGTTTTTTCGCCAGCACCAAAGTCATCTATCACGTCGGTGTCGTAGGGTATGAGTTTCTGAATATTCCGAATACTCTGAACAAAATTATGGTTAGTCAGAAGATTATTAAGTAAGGGTTTAAAGCTGAAGTTTTTTATCAGTTGAAACTGCAGCCAGGTGGGCGTGATGACTGATGCAGCGGCTCTGATGTGATCTGTTGTGAACTCAAATTCACAGGTTTTATCTGGAGCAGCACTGGTTAATGCCTGCAGAAGAGATTCATAGTAGCCAAGTTTCAGCAGCTTATCATCACCAAGCCTGGCATCGTGCTGTGCAGCCAGGTCAGCAGCGAACTCCTCCAGCAGCGCCATCTGCCTGCTTCTGATGATGTGCTGGTAGTCTTTGACCTTGTATGTTATCACCTTTGCAGGGAGTTCTTTAAATCGATATTCTTCCCGGATGCCAGAGTAGTGGCCTTCCACAAAAGCGATATCGGTTGGATTCTGTTTCTGACCACGGAAAACAATAATCTCTTCCGAAGCCTGTTCCACTTCCAGCTTTGGATAATCAGTAGGCACAGGATAAGCCAGTGTGTCATCTTCGACGTGTACAACGTAGCCGACGGGTCTATGGTATGACAACAGACTGGCCAGGGCTGCGTGGTGTGCTTTTTTCCCCAGAACATGAACCTGGGTGTAGGCAGAGGTGGCTGCTGCCAGAAGCACCTCATCATTGACAAAGAGCGATTGCCCCAGGCGCTGGAGATCAGGAGGTTGATCGCCTGCAGCGATAAGACGCATAAAGGTGCGCCCTTTCACTTCAACCGGGTCTACTTCAATAGTAACGAGGTCAACATAGTCATCAGTTTCACCAAGGTTTCCTGCTTTTTTATATGCAGCTTTCATTATTACGACGAATTGTTTGGTAGTGGCAATTTTCGTTGCAGGTTCTAATGGTTGGATGTCACCTGATTGGGCACGAACAGCTTCAATTGAAGCCTGATCGGTCATTCCTTCCCTGACTTCAATGACCAGCTTACTTTCTGCAAGGTTATGGATGAACCTGAAGACGCTCTCATCACCCACTTTCAGGATTTTGGTGTATTTTTGAGCAACGCCATTGTCGTCTGTTTCAAAAATATCAACACTGTAAACGCTGCCACCAATGTCGGCAATAACGTCGGTGAAGCCTTCGTGAATAACCTTGATGCCATCCCTGATCTGAACCTCAATCTGGTCAAGGTAAGTGGTTGTACAGGATTTGGGTATGGGTTGCCGGTCATGACCTGAAGTTGGCTGAACTATGACCTCAGTCTGGGTAAACCCTGTTTGTCCATTGCCCGGAATATCAATAGATCTTGTCAGCAGCCTGCGATCGGCCAGTGCCTGTGTACTCATGATGGAAGCGCTGATTGCAAAGGCCACTGCAAGGCTCAATGCATTGGGACAGGCATTTTTCATTCTACTGCCTCAGAGCTGGCTGGAAAGCCTGATTGGGGAGGCGCTTCTTTTATCATGAACGTGAGATTTTTTATCATCACCCTGTCGCCATTTGTAAAAAGCTCCCAAAGTGTAGGAGTATGGGATACTTTCTGCATGGGAAAACGACCATTTCGGCACATTTTCCCTGAAGTATTTCTCCCAGCCATTGTCAAATAGTTTCATGGTGCGATCACGGCGTTCACGGAACTGCAGATAATGTTCGTGTCGAGTCCAGCCATACATTGTGTTGTTTGCTTTAACACGGTTTGTGTAGGCTTCATCGTTTTCACTGAAACCTTGAGGTGTGGCAATCGTCGTACGTTTCAGATATTCATCTTGCGTTTCACCGGCACCAATCCAGCGATTCATCTTGTCAAGACTGCGACCCAGAGGTCCACCCAGCCATTGAGTGAGCAGCTTGTTGTCGTTCATCAAGAAGTCGAAAGTGAGACCCGACGCCAGAGCGAATCCGAAGCTTTGGGCATAAGTAAATCCGGATATAAGGCCGTGGGCGTACGCTCCGAACGTGGCTACCGGTCCCAGCACCAGACCGGCTGTGGCCGAGGCCAGCGTTTTCACTTTTTGTGGTGTCGCCCGGTGCAGCAGCGGTACCTGAACCCCTTGCCCGGAACCCATGGATTTCACTATTTCGGGCACCAGACGGGAAATGCTGCGATACATCTGCGGGTTGGCGTTGTACTGTCTGGCAAACAGCATGGAGCCGGTTCTCAGCAGAATGACAGAGGAAGCGGCTTTACCTAATGGCATGGCCAGCCCGCCCACTTCAGAAACTTTTTCAATTCCGCTGTGGTAGGCATATTGCCCGGTTCGGTCAGGATCAACACCGTAGCCTTCCAACCAGTGCTGGAAAGGTGTGAGCATCCGGTGCAGGTAATCACCCCGGTTGGTCAGATCCAGAAGATAGAGGAACGACATGTTCAAGAGAGACTGCTCGGCGGCCTGCAGTGAAGTGTGGGTCACCAGCAGAGGTTTGTAGCTGGAGTAATACCAGGTGACGGCCTGTACGAGAAAGGCTGAAGGTTTGCCCCAGTATTCATTGAACTGATACTCAACCACTGCAGCATGCGCCTGCATCAAAGTGCCATGGACAGCCTTGAGCAGTTCTGATTCAGAGAGTCCGGCAGCATTGGCATAAGGTGTCAGGGTCTCCTGAGCATTGGCCAGGAAGGCTGCCGTCCTGTGGCCATTGTCAAAGGCAATATCGTCAAGAACATAGTTGGCGATGACCGCTGCTGCGTACTCCTTCATGCCGGCAAGCGACTCTTTCATAGCTGCCGGGTCGGTCGCAGTCACGGTCACAGGAGTAAAGGCACTCTGCATGAATTCCTCAGCTCCCTTGTCGGACAGCATCCGGACAGCACTCTTGAAGTGAGGCACATTGACACCCTGTTTGTAGCCAAGAAAGTGCTCAAATTCATCCACTGTTTGATAACCGTCGACACCTCTGACGGCCTTCATGTAGTTCCCAAGTTCAGCCTTGCTGATCAGTCCTTCACGCAGCAAAGCGATGATCTTGTTGCCACTGGCAGAATGGCTGGCGAAGTATTCCGGGAAGCTTTTCAGAACGCCTCGCAGATGCTCGACAAAGTCAATGCCTGCTGAGCCCATGCTGCGAATTCTGTTGTCGTATTCTTTTGCCCCTCTTCCTATCCCGTGACTGGCCCAGCAAGTCAGCCGCAGGACTTTATAAGTGACACTCAGAGGCAGATGATTTTCCGGAGGCTCGAAAGGAGGTTCAGGAAAGGTCGTTTTCAGATTTTTGAAAACTTCCACAACCCAACTGGCCTGTGCAAACGTCAGCTTGTCCCCGACCATTGCTCGCAAGCCAATGGGGGCAAATTCGTCGTCAAAATCGATAATTGGAAAGTAGGGTATTTCCTTACCGTTTTCTAATGCTAATTCTGCCAGGCCATTTGCGACTTGCAGAGCCAGTTGTTTGAGAGGGTGCTGTTGCGCGAATATGTGAAGATCGTTGAGAGTTTCTGCCTGTATCGGCGTGTACTGGAAGGGACCGCCATCATCTTCGACGGCTTTTTCGGCAGCCTTCAGGGCTGTTTTCATTTTCTTAATGTCTGCTTTACTGCCTTCATCCTGAGCCTCAGGACTGACCTGTTCCTTAGCCGCCAACAGTTCACTTTCAGCTTCTTTTATTTTTCGCCTGGCTATGGCTACCTCACGGTCAAGAGCGTATCGGGGCTTAGGTTTCGGGAGCAGAGCCATGTGCCTGTCAAGCTCATTTTCAATAGCTGTGATACGCTCATTAACGGTAGAGCTGCCCGCCTTGAAAACTTCTTCATCCAGCTGCAGGAGTTTTGCTTCAATCAAACTGTTCTGGTCGCGGATAGTGGCATCTTCTTTGTAATCCTTAATAGCGAGCTGACAGGCCATTTCATTGTTCCTGGCTCTTTTGATACTTTCATCCTGATAGACTTCGTTGAGTTCATCAATTAATCCCCAAATTTTGCCTGTCAGGGCATCCTTCTGTTCAAGCAGGAAGGCATCTTCTTCAAATGCCACATCCAGATCACTGGCCAGTCTGGCAGTGAAGGCCTTGCCCCTTTTGTTGGCAGCATGGCTTTCACAACGGAAGAAGATATTCAGCTCATGCTCTATGGCTGCAAGCAGTTTTTTCTGTTGTTCATTGCTATGTATATCCAGATACCAATCTTCAACTTTATAGGCCAGACTCGCACCGAGCTTCCTGAGTTTGAGAGCCCTCTCGTCCAGCACTGCGCTGTCTTGTTTCCAGAGGGTTTGATCTATCAGATCCAGAGTCTCCTCTGAGGGATCACCGCCCTCAAGTATGCTATGAACCAGTGCCACTCTTGCTGCTCTGCCGTGCCCTTCATTCAATGTGAGGGTCAGTATTGATTCTACAGCTTCCAGCAGCTGGATCTGTTGCTCTGTGGCTAGCTTATTCGGAGCCGGGGCTTCGATTTTATAATGAAGATGTGCAAGGACTCTTCTGAGTTTGATATCCCTCTCGTCACGAGCTTTGCCATTGTACGTCCAAAGGCTAATGTCTATATCATTCAGAATGTCATCTGAGTGATTTTCGGTGTCAAGTTTCCTGAAAACCCTGATGAATCTTGCCATTTTGTCATCGTCTTTGTTGACGTTGAGGTTGAGTGTTTGTTCTGCGAATTCCAGTAGATCCAGGGCTTCTTTCTCTGCCTGATATCTGGCTTTTCTGATAAGTCTGTCCATGTCTTGAGAAATATCACTGCGACGGAGATAGATATCGAACTCTTTTTTATTACAGGGGAAAGCTATCTCTAATTCCAGAGCTTCTTCCACGTCACTCACTGTCTTCAGGACCAGGGCTTCACGCATGGCTTTGGGATGGCCTGTTCCTGCTTGGGCAGCCGCTGTGCCGATTTCATGAATTTTCTGTCTAATGAGTCTGAATTGTTCTTCTGTTGGCTGGTCATCATCCCGGTTATCAATACCAAGATCTTCTGCCAGTTGAGCGTTGTAAGCTTTTCTGGCGTTTTCTCCGGCATCAATAACTTCTTGCTCCAGCTCTGAAATTCGTGCAAGTTCCCGCTGAAGTTTCTGTGACTGGTCTTGCAGTGTTTTCGTCATTGTACGCATCTGGGCAATCTCATCCTCAAACCGTTGTTTGAGTTGAAGGCTATCGGTATAAGCTCTCTCGACTTTGAGCTTTAACTGGTCTCGAACCTCAATGAGTTTGCCTTCTGTTGCCAGATTGAGCTTTAACTGGTCTCGAACCTCAATGAGTTTGCCTTCTGTTGCCAGATGCTTTTCCAGCAGGAGTTCCCTTTCAACCAACTGCCCGGCCATGTCGCTCAGAATTTTGGCCATAAACGGGTCATCGTGAAACATTTTGGTCAGTGGTTCAGCGAGATTGGGTACAAGATTCAGCATACCCTGAACATAAAGCTGTTTAGTCAGAAAATGTCTCAGTACGGGTTTGAAACTGAAGTGTTTTGCCAGCTGAATCTGCTGCCAGGTTGGCGTGATGGCGTACGAAGCGATTCTGATGTGTTCCAGTGTGAGTTCAAAGGTATCGCTTCCATACATTTCATCAGGAGTAGCACTGGCCAATGCCTGCATGAGATATTCATAGTATGAAAGCGCATGCATCTCCCGTCTATCTTTGTCTGCCAGTATCGTTGATGGGTATTTGCTGGTGCCAGGGTACCTCACAATAAGCCCCTCCAGCACTGTCATCTGTTTGCTTCGAAGGACGTACTGGTAGCTTTTGACTTTATGTTTCATAACCTTTGTTGTTGCTGCCGCTGCCGCCGCCGGCGTGGGGTTATTAAGCTCAGCTTTTTTCCAGAGGTTATGGAGGCTTTCTACAAAAACGACATCTTGCGGATCCTGCATCTGACCATGAAAAACAATAACCTCTCCAGGAGTTTCTTTAACTTCCAGCCTTGAATAACCCGGAGGCACATGAAAAATCTGTTTGTCATCCTCGACGTGGACAACAAACCCGACGGGTTTGCTGAGTGCCAAGAGTTCATTAAGCGCCTGCTGTTGTAACTCCTCTCCCAGGACATGAACCCGGATATAGGCAGAGGTGGCTGCTGCCAGGAGAACATCATCATTGACAAAGACTGTTTGACCCAGACGTTGCAAGTCAGGGGGCTGGTCGCCTGCAGCGATAAGACGCATGAAGGTACGTCCTTCCACTGCAACTTTTTCTACTTCAACGGTGGCAAGGGGAACATAGTGATCACTTTCGCCGAGCTGTCCTTTCAGGGTATCGACACTGTTCAGCACCTCAGCCAGTTCTCTGGAGCTGGCGATTTTCGTCAGCGGTTCTAATGACAGGCTGCAAGATGATTGACTGCGAACCACCTCAATGGAATCCTGATCGGTCATTCTGCCTCTGACTTCAATGACCAGGTTCTCTTCTTTAAGGTTGTGGGTGAACCTGAAGAGTCCCTCATCACCCACTTTCAGGACTTTGGTGTATTTTCGGGCAACGCCATTTTTGCCTGTTTCAAACACATCAACAATGGAAACGTCACCATCGGCATCAGCAAGAGCTTCCGAAAAGCCTACAGAATTAAAGTGATGGCTCAATCTGTCACGAGGCTGAGCAGGGTAGGTGGTCGTGAAGGATTTGGGTATGGGTTGCTGATCATTCCCTAATGTTGGCTGGACGTTGACCTCACTCAGGGTAATCTCCACATGTCCATTGCCCGGAATATCGGCAGCTTTTATCTGCAACTTGCGATCGGCTAGTGCCTGAGCACCAATAAGGGTAGAGCTGATTGCAACAGCCACTGCGAGGCTTAATGCATTGGGACGGGCATTTGTCATTCTACTGCCTCAGAGCTGGGTAGAAAGCCTGATTAAGGGGTTTTCTCTTATAAGTACCTAACCAGTTGGTTTCGCATATTCTGGACGGCGGCTTTTTCCATCCTTCTGCGTTCCAACTCTGGTTGCGTAGCTATGACTACGCGCCCGCCGTTGCGCCTTGAAGGATGAAAAAATCCACTCGCCAGAATATGCGAAACCAACTGGCCAGGTACTTAGTGACTCTTAACTTTTCCATTGTCGCTCATTTGTTATTTGTAGAAGGCTCCCAGAGTGTAGGAGTAAGGAATGCTTTCTGCATGGGAAAACGACCATTTCGGCACATTTTCCCTGAAGTATTTCTCCCAGCTATTCTCAAATAGTTTCATGGTGCGATCACGACGTTCACGAAACTGCAGATAATGTTCGTGTCGAGTCCAGCCATAGATTGTGTTGTTTGCCTTAACACGGCTTGAGTAGTCTTCATCGTTTTCACTGAAACCTTGAGGTGTGGCAATAGTCGTACGTTTTAGATATTCATCTTGCTTTTCACCCGCACCAATCCAGCGATTCATCTTGTCAAGATTACGACCCAGAGGCCCACCCAGCCATTGAGTGAGCAGCTTGTTGTCGTTCATGAAGAAGTCGAAAGTGAGACCCGATGCCAGAGCGAATCCGAAGCTTTGGGCATAGGTAAACCCAGATATAAGGCCATGGGCGTATGCTCCGGCGGTGGCTACCGGACCCAGCACCAGACCGGCTGTGGCCGAGGCCAGCGTTTTCACTTTTTGTGGTGTCGCCCGGTGCAGCAGCGGTACCTGAATCCCTTGCCCGGAACCCATGGATTTCACCATTTCGGGCAGCAGACGGGAAATGCTGCGATACATCTGAGGATTGGCGTTGTACTGTCTGGCAAACAACATGCAGCCGGTTCTCAGCAGAATGACGGAGGAAGCGGCTTTACCCAATGGCATGGCCAGCCCGCCCACTTCAGAAACTTTTTCAATTCCCCTGTGGTAGGCATATTGCCGGGTTCGGTCAGGATCAGGACCAAAGCGTTCCAGCCAGTGCTGGAAAGGTGTGAGCATTCTGTGTAGATAATCACCCCTGTTGGTCAGATCCAGGAGATAGAGAAATGACATGTTGGTGAGGGAAAGCCCGGCAGCCTGTGCGGCGGTATGGGTCGTCAGCAGAGGTTTGTAACTGGAGAAGTACCAAGTGACAGCCTGTGCCAGAAAGGCTGAAGGCTTGACCCAGTATGCATTGAGCTGATACTCAACCACTGCAGCATGAGCCTGCATCAATGTGCCATGGATAGCCCTGATCAGTTCTGATTCAGAGAGTCCGGCAGCGACGGTATAAGGTGTCAGGGTATCCTGAACATTGGTCAGAAAGGCTGCCGTCCTGTGGCCATTGTCAAAGGCAATATCGTCAAGAACGAAGTTGGCAATGACCGCAGCTCCATACTCTTTCATGCCGACAATGGACTCCTTCATAGCTGTCGGGCCAGTTGCAGTCACGGACACTGGTGCAAAGGCACTCTGGAAGAATTCCTCAACACCCTTGTCAGACAGCATCCTTACAACAGCTTTGAAATGAGGCACATTGACGCCGTGTTTGTAGCCAAGGAAATGTTCAAATTGATCTACTGTCTGATAACCGTCGACATCTCTGAAGACTTTTATGTAATTCTCAAGTTCAATCTTGCTGACCAGATCTTCACGCAGCAAAGCGATGATCTTGTTACCACTGGCAGAACGGCTAGCGAAGTATTCCGGGAAGCTTTTCAGGTCCCTCGATTCAAGCTCGACGAAGTGCATGGCTGTTTTGCCCATGCTGAGAATTTCGTCGTCGTATTGAAGTGCCCCTTTTTTCATCTCATTCCTGGCCTTGTGCACAAGCCTGAGGATTTTTTTCAGGTTGCTCCGAGGCAGACCTTCTGGAGGCTCGAAAGGGGGTTCCGGGAAGGTCTTTCTGAGTCTCTTGAAAACCTCCACAACCGGACTGGCCTGTTTAAACGTCAGTGTGTCTCCGACCATTGCCTGCATGCGAATCGATGCAAATTCATCGTCAAAATCCAAACCCGGAAGGCAGGAGATTGTGTTACCGCTTTCTACTGCCAATTCTGCCAGACCCAGCGTGACTTCCAGAGCTTGTTTTTTGAGAGAGTGCTGCTGAACGAAGGCGACCATCTCTTCCCTGACTATTGCCTGTCTCGGTGTGTACTGGAAGGGACCTCCGTCATTTTTTACAGCTTGCTCTGCAGCATCCAGGACCAGCTTTATCCTCTCAATGCCTGCTTCCCTGGTTTCAATTTCACCTTCCAGTCGGGTCCGCTCCTGAAGCAGTTGCTGGATCTTGCCGCCATTACCATCATCCCCGCCGAGGCTGGTCTGACACTCTTCCATTACCTCATTGAGAGCCGTGCCCTGTTCATCCGGGCTATGTTGGAGGTCAGCGCGTCTTTCCGTAAACAACAAGTGTTGGCCTTGAAGCCTATTCAGTTTGCGATGAAAACCTGTCAGCTCACTTTCAGCTTCTGCCAATGCTTGTCTGGCCCTGGCCAGCTCACGATCAAGAACGTATCGGGGTTTAGGTCCCAGGCGTGCCAGTAGCTTGTCCAGCTCATTCTCAATGACTGCAATATGCTCACTAACGTCAGGCTGATCCGTATTGAAAACTTCTTCATCAGCAGTAGAGCTTTCGCTCATGCCAATGTTCAGCTTGTGCCTTACAAATTTTAGCACCGCTTTTTGTTGTTCTATGGCTCGCTCATCTACATCTTCGACGTAAAAAGTTAGACGCTCCTGAAGCCTCTCAAGTTTTAATTCCCTACTTTCGTACGTAGGTGAGATATCATGTTTCCAGAGGCAATAGTCTATATCATGCAGCATTTTTTCGGTGACATCATCGCCCTCAAGTTTGCTACGAACCCTGTCAAGTCTTTCTGCGTTGCCATCACCTTCATTGACCTTGATCTTGATTATTTCTTCTACGGTTTGCAACATATGCAGCGCTTCTTCCTCTTCATTCAGCCTCACTTCTGTGATGTATATTTGAATTCTTTCAGAAGTTGCGTGACGAAGGTAATACACGTCGTCCTCTCTATAAATATCGTCCATCCTCTTACAGCGGTAGTGTTTTTGCATCTTGTGATAGAGGTAGAGGTTAAACATCTTCAGGGCTTTTTCCACGGCAGCCAGTCTTTGAAGCACCACAGGCATGGCTTTGGGGTGGCCGGGTGTTCTGATGTCTTCCAGTAATTCTTTCAAATCTGCAAGACGGTCGTTTTGCTGAACGTCAGTGTCTGCTTTCCTGTCTTCAATCTCACCTTCCAGACGGTACTTTTCCTGAATCAGTGGCTGGACCTTGCCGCCAGTATCATCATGACTGCCCATTTGTAACTGTCTGTTTCTCAGGGCATCAACCCGTTGTTCATCAGTGTCGGTGGGTTCTGGCTTCAGATCCGCAGCTTTTTTTGGTCCCAGGGGTGCCATTTGCCTGTCAAGCTCATCCTCGATGGCTTGGATACGCCCACTAACATCAAGCTGGCCTGCTTTGTAAATCTCAGAACCGACCCGTATGAGTTTATCTATAAGTAGACGGACCTGTTCGTCAACAGTGGCATCATTCTGATAGCCCTCAATTTTGAATCGACGGGCTATTTCATTGTTTATTTCTCTTTTGATACTTTCATCTTCATAGGTTCCGCGTACTACAGCCAATAATTCCCAGGCTACGGTTTTCAGAATTTGCTGCTTCTCAGACAGGCTGATATCTTTTTCAAACTCTACCTGCAGATCATTGGCCAGTTCAGTAGTAAAAGCTTTGCTTTTTTCTATAGCGGCAAGGCTTCTACGAGGGTCGATCTCCAGCTCCCATTCTACGTTCGCAAGATAAGATGACTGTAATTCCTTGACTCGCTCTTCCGATACCTCAACCAGAGACCTGAGGCGCGGATGGATCGATTTGAGTCTGAAATCCCTTCCTCTCTGGTCATCCCGGGTTGTGCCGTAATCCCCCCAGAGGATCTTCTCCATCTCATCCAGGTCGTAAGCTGAGATATCATCGCCATCAAGTCTTTTATGAATCCTCTCAAGTCTTGCTGCTTTGCCATCACCTTCATTGCTGTCGATGTTGAATAATTTTTCTGAGGCTTCCAGTACCATCAGCGCGTTTTCCTCCAGGCGTTCTCTGGCTGCTATGATGTATTTCTGAATGCCTTCGGAGATGATCTGGCGATGAAGACAAACGTCGTCCTCCTCATTGAGGCGGTCGTCCTCAAGGACTCTTTCCACTTTTTTCAGTAAGCTGAGTATTTCTGGCCTGGTTTTGGGAGCCAGTGTTCGATCCATTATTTTTTTCAGCCTTGTAAGCTCGTAAAGCGTCATATTTATTGCCAGTTCCATGGCGTCGAGCTCTTCAGCTGTGGTGTTATCATTCAGCTCAACACCAAGAGTAGCTACCAGAACATCTTCATCGCCAGAGTTATAGATGTTGCGATGATCGCTGCTTCTCTGAACTCTCTGAGGCGGCTGTTCCTGCTGAGCATTCATTGTCTCAAGTTGTTGACGCAGACGTGCTTTTTCATCATTCATCGTCTTGATTTTTTGAATCAGGCTTTCATGTTGAACGAAAACATCCGCATCCTTGTCAAAATCCTGAATGTGTAAACGTGCGGCAATGATCCCATGCTGGGATTTGATTTCAGCTTCTTTTGTAGTATCTGTTCTGAAGCTTCGTTGCTGAAAATTTTGTTGGGCGACCTGAGCTTCTTCTTCCGCAGGGTGTTGTTGAATGGCTTGGTCAGGGGCTTCCAGATCAGCTTCGTTGACGGGGTCCTGACTGATCTGTTCAGCTCTGTGCTGGTCCAACACAGCGGATGATTCTGCTTTTTCTTGCAGATGCTTTTGAATGGACTTAAAGCGGTCAAACAGATCGTTTTCATTGACCGGAGTAATACCGAGCTGGTCTTCAATGGTGGTCAGTTTTGCTTTTACGACGTCTATATTTGACTCTTCTCTTGTCCCGGATGACGTTACCACTGCCTGCAGCAGTTCATAAAATTCTTTTACGTTGACTCTGGCTTTTTCTCCTTCTGTTTTGGCAACATCAACCTCTTGTTTCAGCCATATAACTTGACTGACTTCACGCCGAATTATCTGATTCTGATTTTCCAGATGTTTCAGCCGTATTCTGAGCAGTTCAAGCCTGTCGTCAAAACGGTGCTTTTCTCTCAGCTTTTCCTGACCATTATGAACAGCAATAGCCATTGTTTCTTTGACTTGTTCATTTGCGCGAAGTAATTTTTCATTTAGCTCGCCGAGTTTAGCCTCTTTTGCCCGCAGCTTCGCCAGATTGTTGTAAAACTCAAGCAGCTGTCTGGTCATCATATCGCTCATGACTTTGGAAGCAAACTTTTCGTTTCCCTCAGAAGTATCGATCTGCGCCTGGTTGATATTGCTGATAGTGGGTATCACATTATGAATGTTCTGCATAAATTGCGCGTTAATCAGAAGGTTCCTGAATACGGGTTGGAAACCGAAGTTTTTTACCAGTTGATTATGCATCCAGGTCGGCGTGATGACTGACGAAACGATTCTGATGTGTTTCAGGGTGAACTCAACTTCGTCTGTTCCATGTGCTCTATTTGTAATGACAGTGTTCAATGCCTGTTGCAGAGATTCATAATATAAAAGCGCAAACGTCGACATTTTATCTTCAATTGAAATGGTCGTCGGTTGATCCGTGTTAACGCCGGAATCGAGCCGCGCAATAAACTTCTCCAGCAGTTCCATCTGCCTGCTTCGAATGATGTACAGGTAGCTTTTGAAATTATCTTTTTTAACTTGTGTTGTTAATGCCGGGGCGGGGCTCTTAATTTCTAACCAGCGTTTATGGAGGCTCTCTACAAAAGCAATATCATGGGGATTCTGCACCTGACCATAGAAAACAATAATCTCTCCCGGAGCTTCCTTTACTTTCAGCATTGGATAACCCGCAGGCACAGGATAAACCTGTTTGTTATCCTCGACATTGACAACATATCCGACGGGTTTGCTGTATGCCAATAGCTCATTAAGAGCCTGCTGTTGTACATCTTGTCCCAGGATATGAACCTGAATATAGGCAGAGGTGGCTGCTGCCAGGAGAGCCTCATCATTGACAAAGAGTGATTGACCCAGACGTTGCAGTTCAGGGGGCTGTTCGCTTGAAGCGATAAGGCTCATGAAGGTACGTCCATTCACTTCAACTTTTTCTATTTCAATGGTGGCAAGGGCTACATAGTGATCACTTGTTCCGAGGTTTCCTGCTCTGTTACTGGCAGCTTTCAGTACTCCAGCCAGTTGTCGGGGGCTGGCGACTTTCGTTAACGGTTCCAGTGATTGAATGCCAACTAATTGATCACGAACAGCCGCAACTGAATCCTGATCGGTCATTCCGCCTCTGATTTCAATGACCAGTTCCTTTTCTTCAAGGTTATGAGTGAACCTGAAAACACCCTCATCTGCCACCTTCAGGACTTTGGTGTATTTCACAGCAACGTCCTTCTCACCTGTTTCAAACAGCTCAACACTGGAAACGCCACCATCAACACCAGCAAGAGAGTTAGTAAAGCCCCTGGTATGAGCGAAAGAACTCATTTTGACTGTCTGATCAGGGTAGGTGGTTGTAAAGGAATTGGGTACTGGCTGCTGGTCATCGCCTAACGTTGGCTGAACTATGACTTCACTCTGGGTAAATTCCACTTGTCCACTGCAACGAATATCGATAGATTTTGTCTGCAGTTTGCGATCTGTCACAGCCTGTGTGCCAAGGATGGAAGAGCAGATTGCAACGGCCACCGCAAGGCGTAATGCATTCGGGCGAGCATTTGTCATTCTACTACCTCAGAGCTGAGTACTTTTATGACTATGAAAAGCGATGGCCACACCCGGCGGGAAGCAGCTTTTAATTACTTATGGCTGTCAGTGGGTCATGGTTGCAGATTGAAATCCTGATTGAGGGGCATTGCTCTTATCAGGACCGTGAACTTTCTGATTATCGCCCTGTTGCAACTTATAAAAGGCACCCAGAGTGTAGGAGTAAGGAATACTTTTTGCGTGGGAAAACGACCATTTCGGTACATTTTCCCTGAAGTATTTCTCCCAGCCATTCTCAAACAGTTTCATAGTGCGATCCCGGCGTTCACGGAACTGCAGATAATGTTCGTGTCGAGTCCAGCCATACATCGTGTTGTTTGCTTTAACACGGCTTGAGTAGTCTTCATCGTTTTCACTGAAGCGTTGAGGTGTGGCAACAGTTGTACGTTTCACATATTCATCTTGCGTTTCACCCACACCAATCCAGCGATTAATCTTGTCAAGACTGCGACCCAGAGGCCCACCCAACCACTGAGTAAGCAGTTTGTTGTCGTTCATGAAAAAGTCGAAAGTGAGGCTGGATGCCAGAGCGAATCCGAAGGTTTGAGCGTAGGTAAACCCTGATATAAGACCATGAGCGTATGCTCCGACAGTGGCTACCGGACCCAGCACCAGACCGGCTGTGGCCGAGGCCAGAGTTTTCACTTTTTGTGGTGTTACCCTGTGCAGCAGCGGTACCTGAACCCCCTGCCCGGAACCCATGGATTTCACTATTTCGGGCACCAGGCGGGAAATGCTGCGATACATCTGAGGATTGGCGTGGTACTGTCTGGCAAACAACATGGAGCCGGTTCTGAGTAGAATGACTGCAGAAGCGGCCTTGCCCAATGGCATGGTCAGCCCGCCCACTTCAGAGATTTGTTCAATGCCAGTGTGGTAGGTATATTGCCCGGTTCTGTCAGGATCATCACCGCAGTTTTCCAGCCAGTGCCGGAAAGGTGTGAGTATTCTGTGCAGGTAATCACCCCGGTTGGTCAGATCCAGAAGATAGAGAAACGCCATGTTTGACAGGGACAGATCGGCAGCCTGCCAGGCGCTGTGGGTCGCCAGCAGGGGTTTGTAACTGGAGTAGTACCAGGTGACAGCCTGTACCAGGAAGGCTGAAGGTTTGACCCAGTGATCATTGAGCTGCTGCTCAACCGCTGCGATATGAGCCTGCATTAATGTGTTATGGATAGCCTTGATCAGGTCTGATTCAGACAGGCCGACAGCATTGGCATAAGGCGTCAGGGTATCCTGGAGATGGGTCAGGAAGGCTGCCGTCCTGTGGCCATTGTCAAAGGCAATATCGTCAAGAACATAGTTGGCGATGACAGCGGCAGCGTACTCTTTCATGCCGTCAACAGATTCTTTCATACCTGCCGGGCCAGACGCAGTGACGGTCACGGGCGTAAAGGCACTTTGCATGAATTCCTCAACACCCTTCTCGGACAGCATCCGGACATCGGCTTTGAAGTCAGGCACATTGACCCCGTGTTTGTAGCCAAGAAAGTGTTCAAAGTCAGCCACTGTCTGATGACCATCGACGTCTCTGACGGCCTTCATGTAGTTCTCAAGTTCAACCTTGCTGATCAATCCTTCACGCAGCAGAGTTATGATCTTGTTACCACTGGCAGAATGGCTGGCGAAGTATTCCGAGAAGCTTTTCAGGTCCTCTGTCTCATACTCGACGAAGTGAATGGCTGTTTTGCCCATGCTGTGAATGGCTTCGTCGTATTGTTGAGCCCCGGTTTGCAGCTCACCCCTGACCCAGTTCACCAGCAGCTGAACTTCTGCCAGGGCAATCATAGGCATTAATTTTATTCGCCCGGGAGACAGGTGCGCGCAGTTCGTCATCAGGCTCTTGAAGACTTTCACTATCCGACTGGCCCGGGCAAACGTCAGGCCGTCTCCGACCATTGCCCTCAGGCGAATCGGTGCAAATTCATTGTCAAAATCGAAATCCACAAGCGAGGGGCTTGCCTTACCGTTTTCCAGGGCTAATTCTGTCAGACCTATTGCAGCTTCCAGAGCTTGTTTATTGACAGAGTGATGTTTCATGTAGTTTTGCATATCGCTCAGAAGTTTTACCTGCTTCGGCGTGTACTGGAAGGGGCCGCCGTCATTTTCGACGGCTTTCTCTGCAGTCTTCAGGACTTCCTTCATTCTTTCAATGTCGACTTTCCTGTTTGCTATCTCAGCTGTCAGTTGGACCCTTTCCCGATTCAGTTGCTGGATCTTGCCGCCAGTTCCATCATGTCCGCCCAGTTGTACCTGTCTGTTTCTCAGGGCATTAATTCGGTCTTCACAGGTCTGAGTAGAGTCAGGTGTAAGCCCCTCAGCTTCTTCAGTGGCATCAAGATCCGCTGCCACTTGTTTGTTACTAATAGCATTCAGTCTTTGATTAGCAGTCTCGAGCTCACTTTCAGCTTTTTGTATTGCCTGTCTGGCCTGAGCCACCTCACGATCAAGAACGTATCGGGGCCTGGGCCCCAGACGAGTGATTTGCCGGTCAAGCTCATTCTCTATGGCTGCAATACGCTCATTAACGTCAGGCTGACCGACATTGAAAACTTCTTTATCCAGCTTTTGGAGTTTTTTTCCAATCAGACGGTTCTGGTCGTCGATAGTGGCGTCTTCTTTATAATCCCGGATGTTGAGTTGATGAGCTATTTCATTGTTCCAGACTCTTCTGGCAGCTTCATCATCATAGAGTGCCGCTAATTCTTCGATTAATTCCTGAATTTTGGTTCTCAGGGTAGCTTTCTGATCAGACAGGTCGTCATCCTGATCAAAGGCAATATCAAGCTCTTTGGCCAGTTTGACAGTGAAAGCCTTGCCTCTCTCTTTAGCCGCATCGTTGTCATCAGGGTAGATGCTCAGCTCGTTCTCTATGGCTCCAAGCAGGGCTGTCTGTTGTTTTTTGACTTGCATATCCAGGTACGGATCGCCGATTTTATAGTTGAGAATCGCACGAATCTTGGTGGATTTGAGACTGCTCTCGTCCAGAGCTGCGCTGTCTTCTTTACAGAAGGTTTGATGTATCTGATCCAGGGCATTTTCATAGATATCATCGCCGTCAGGTGTTGTATAAACCCGGGCAAGTCCTGCTGCTTTGTCATTCTCTTTATTGAATTTGATGTTGAGTGTTTCTTCTGAGGCTTCCAGCCGGTCGGTCTGTTGTTCAGTGGCTTGCTTATTCGGGTCAGGGGCTTCGAGTTTATAGACCCACCCCCAGGCCCACGAGATGTCACTTATCTCATTCTCTATCTTATCCAGTATCTCATCTGAGAGAAGATCACTGTTAAGTATTATAAAAACTCTGTTGAGTCTTGTTGCTTTGTCATCCTCTTCGCTGACTTTGAGGTTGAGTTCTTTTTCTACGACTTCCAGTATGTTCCGGGCCATTTTCTCAGCCAGCCGTCTGGTATTTCTGATGTATTCCTGTATGCCTTTAGAAATGTCCTGGCGACGGAGATACACATCGTCGTCTTGATCAGGGTCACCCCGGTGAAGGACTTTTTCTAAGGCACTCAGCTTCTCAAGTACTTCAGGCCAGGCTTTGGGGTGGCCCGGTGTTCTGATGTCTTCCAGTGCTTCTTCCAGTGCCTTGAGCCTGAAGTGTTTGGTATATAACATTGCTTCCAGGGCAGTGTCATCGGGTGTGCCTGGTGGGCTGTATTCGCTCAGCTCAGTGCCAAGGACCGTAGTGAGAGCGCTGGTTTTGACCCTGGTGTAAGAATCCTCAGCAAACTCTTGATCGTGCATTGTCTGAACTTCCTGAAGCAGGCGTTGCTTTTGAGCATTCAATGTATTGATTTCTTCAAGCAGGCTTTCTTGCTGAGCATCAACATCTGCATTGCTATCAAAATTCTGAATGTTTAAATGTGCGGCAATGGTTGCATAGTGGGCTTTGATTTTTGCCTGCAGCTCTGCCTGCGTGTTGTCCAACTCAAGGTCCTTACGGACCATGTTAGCAATGACTTTTTTAACTAAGTTTGTGTCTTCGACAAGGGCAAAGCCCCTCATCAGCAGTTCGTTGAGAATGTCTGTACCTCTTTGAACATTGATAAAAAAATGCCGACTGTTCAGGAGGTCTCTGAGTAGGGGTTTAAAGCTGAAGATTTTTTCGAGTTGAACCAGCATCCAGCCCGGCGTGATGACCGATGTCGTGACTACGATCTGTCCTGCTGTCAATTCGAATTCATCGGTTGCATCCTGACTAACAATGGTTAATACCTGCTGTATAGATTCATAGTATGCAAGTATCGCAAGTTTATCCTGGTCCACTTCAGCATCCTGTTGTACAGCTAAATTGTCAGCAAACTCCTCCAGCAGCGCCATCTGCGTACTTCGAATGACGTACTGGTAGCTTTTGACCTTGTCTTTTTTAACCCGTGCAATCTTGTCATTGTCATTAGCGTCAGATTGTTCAAAGAGGTTATAGAGACATTCCACAAAAGCGACATCGGCCGGATTTTGCTTCTGACCACGGAAAACAATCCTGTCCGCCGTAGCTTCAGTCACCTCCAGTTTCAGATAACCCTCAGGCACAGAGTATACCTGTGTGTTGTCCTCAGCGTGGACAACATAGCCGACGGGCTGCTGGTATGACAGCAAATCCTCCAGAATATCCTGCTGTAAATGTTCCCCAAGAATATGAACCTGGATATAGGCAGAGGTGGCTGCAGCTAAAAGAACCTCATCATTGACAAAGATCGACTGCCCCAGGCGCTGCAGTTCCGGAGGTTGATCGCCTGCAGCGATAAGACGCATGAAGGTGCGCCCGTTCACTTCAAATTCGTCCACATCAATGGTGACCAGGTCAACATAGTGATCAGCCTCGCCAAGGTTGCCTGCTCTTTCGTACGCACCCTTGAGCACTCCGGCCAGGTGTGAGGGGCTGGCGATTTTTGTTAACGGTTCCAATGATGGGAGGTCATCTGATTGAGCACGAACAGCCGTAATTGAATCCTGATGAGTCATTCCCTCCCTTACCTCAATGACCAGTTTCTCTTCTGCAAGGTTATGGGTGAACCTGAAGACCCCTTCATCACCGACCTTCAGGACTTTGGTGTATTTCTGAGCAGCGTTGTTGTTGTCTGTTGTAAACAGGTCAACGCTGGAAACGCCACCGCTGATACCTGAGAGAACATCTGTGAAGCCTTCGGAAGGAACCTTATAGCCCCTTCTGATCTGAGTCTGATCAGGGTAGGTGGTTGTAAAGGATTTGGGTAATGGCTGCTGGTCATGACCTAAAGTTGGCTTAACGATGACCTCGCTCTGGACGAACTCCACCTGTTCATTGCCCGGAATATCGATAGATTTTATCTGCAGCCTGCGATCGGCCAGTGCGTCCGTGACAGAGATGGAAGAGCTGATTGCAGCGGCCACTGTCAGGCTCAAGGCATTGGGGCGGACTCTTGTCATTCTACTACCTCAGAGCAGAGTACTTTATTACCCTGAAAAAGTGATGGCTACGCCGGACAGGGAAGCAGCTTTTAATGACCCATAGCCTTCAGTGGCTCATGGTTACAGATAGAGATTTTGATTGGGGGGCATTGCTCTTATCATGACCCTGAATTTTTGGATCATCGCCCTGTCGCAACTCATAGAAGGCTCCCAGAGTGTAGGAGTAAGGAATACTTTCTGCATGGGAAAACGACCATTTAGGTACATTTTCTCTGAAGTATTTCTCCCAGCCATTCTCGAATAGTTTCATGGTGCGATCCCGGCGTTCACGGAACTGCAGATAGTTTTCGTGTCGAGTCCAGCCATACAAGGCGTTGTTTGCTTTAACTCGTTTTGCGTAGGCTTCATCGTTTTCATTGAAGCGCTGAGGTGAGGCAATAGCCGACCTTTTTATATATTCATCGTCCGTTTCACCCACGCTCAGCCAGCGATTAATCCTGTCAAGACTTCGACCCAGAGGGCCACCCAGCCATTGAGTGAGCATTTTGTTGTCGTTCATAAAAAAGTCGAAAGTGAGACTCGACGCCAGAGCGAATCCGAAGGTCTGGCCATAAGTGAATCCGGATATAAGGCCATAGGCGTATGCTCCGACCGTGGCTACCGGGCCCAGCACCAGTCCCGCTGTGGCAGAGGCCAGAGTTTTCACTTTTTGTGGTGTCACCCTGGGCAGCAGTGGCACCTGAATCCCTGGTTCGGTAATCATGGATTTGATTATTTCGAATGTTTGGGCATGGGTAAACCTGGATAAAAGGCCGTGGGCTTGCATTCCCAAGGTGGCTGCCGGGCCGAGCACCAGGCCGGCTGTTGAGGTCAGAGTTTTCACTGCTTGTGGTGTCACCCTGTGCAGCTGCGGCAACTGAATCCTTTGTCCGGAACTCATGGATTTGACCATTTCTGGCAACAGACGGGAAATGCTGCGATACATTTGCGGGTTAGCGTTGTACTGTCTGGCAAAGAGCATGGAGCCGGTTCTCAGCAGAATGACTGAAGAAGCGGCCTTACCCAATGGCATGGCCAGCCCGCCCACTTCAGAAACTTTTTCAATTCCGCTGTGGTAGGCATATTGCACGGTTCGGTCAGAATCAACACCGACGCGTTCCAGCCAGTGCTGGAAAGGTATGAGCATCCGGTGCAGATAATCACCCCGGTTGGTCAGATCCAGAAGATAGAGGAATGACATGTTCAAGAGAGACTGCTCGGCAGCCTGCACTGTGGTATGGGTCACCAGCAGAGGTTTGAAGCTGGAGTAGTACCAGGTGACGGCCTGTACCAGAAAGGCTGAAGGTTTGCCCCAGTACTTGTTGAGCTGATACTCAACCGCTGCGGCATGAGCCTCCTTCAATGTGCCATGGATAGCCTTGATCAATTCGGTTTCAGAGAGTCCGGCAGCATTGGCATAAGGAGTCAGGGTATCCTGAACATTGGTCAGAAAGGCTGCCGTTCTGCGGCCATTGTCAAAGGCAATATCGTCAAGAACATAGTTGGCGATGACAGCAGCGGCATACTCTTTCATGCCGTCAACAGACTCTTTAATGCCCGTCGGGCCAGTCCTGGTCACGGTCACAGGGGTCAAGACGCTTTGCATGAATTCCTCTGCACCCTTGTCGGACAGCATATGGACAATGCTGTTGAACCGAGGCAAATTGACACGGTGTCTGTAGTAAAGGAAGAATTCAAACTCAGCCACTCTCTGAAAACCTCTGGCGGCCCCCATATCGGCACTTCTGACGGCCTTTACGTAGTTTTCAAGTTCAACCTTGCTGATCAGACCTTCACGCAGCAGAGTTATGATCTTGTTACAATTGGCGGAATGGGCAGCCATGTATTGCGAAAAGTCTTTCAGGTCACCTGGTATGTGCTCGACGTAGTGAATGGCTCTTTGGCCCATGCCATGCACTTCGTCGTCGTACTCTTGGGCCCCTTTTCCCAACTGATTCCTGACCACGTAAACAAGTGCGTGGATTTGTTCTACGATATTCAGAGGCCGGTCTTCTTCAGACCAGAAAGGGGGTTCCGGGAAGCTCGTCTTCAGGCTCTTGAAGACTTCCAGAATCCGACTGGCCTGATTAAAAGACAGATTGTCGCCAATCAGCATCTGCAAATGAATGGGTGCCATTTCATCGTCAAAATCGAAAGTCGTAATCCAGAAGATTTCATTACCGCTCTTCACTGCCAGTTCTGCCAAACCCAGCGCGGCTTCCAGAGCTTGTTGTTTGAGAGCGTTATGCTGCGTGAAGTCGTCTATGAAGGCCCGTACTCTTGCCTGTTCCGGCGTGTACTGGAAGGGACCGCCGTCATTTTCGACGGCTGTCTCTGCCGTCTTCAGGGCTTTCTTCATTGACTCAATGTCAGCTTTCCTGGTTTCAATCTGAGCTTCCAGATGGTCTCTTTCCTGAACCAGTTGCCCAATCTTGCCGCCAGTACCATCATTCCCGCCCAGTTTTAGCTGCCTGTTTCTCAGGGCATCAACCCGGTCTTGACAGGTGTCAGAGGAGTCTGGTGTCAGACCCATGGCTTCTTCAGCGGCTTCAAGAAGCGCCTCATGCTCCGGGTCTTGTTTTACATTGGCTACATCTTTACTTTTCCTGTCATGCTCACGCAGGAATTCTGTGACCTGATTATAATTTTTCCTTGCCAGAGGCAGTTCACCCTGTGTTCCCTCGGTGATATCGCTTTCGTCCAGACCCTTAATCGCCTGATTGAGGACCCTGTTGTCATCCTCCGAGGTAGGCTGGAGGTCAGCACGGTTCCCCGCAAATGCCACAGGTTTGCCACGAAGCATATTCAGTTGCTTATAAAGACCCGTCAGCCCAATTTCAGCTTCTTTCAGCTCTTCCCTGGCAGTGGCTAGCTCACGATCAAGAACGAATCGGGGTTTGGGACCCAGGCGAGCCATTTGCCTGTCAAGTTCATTCTCAATGTCTGCAATGCGCTCAATAATGTCGGGCTGATCGGCATTGAAAACGTCTTCATCAAGCTGTTGGAGTGTTGTTTCAATCAGACTGTTCTGGTCGTCGATAGTGGCATCTTCTTTATAATCCTCAATGTTGAGTTGATGAGCCACTTCATTGTTTCTGGCTCTTCTGACAGCTTCATCGTCGCAGGCTTCATGTAGCTCATCCATTAATGCCTGAATTTTGCCTCTCAGAGCATCCTTCCGGGCAGGCAGGTTGTCATCCTCTGCAAATGCTACCTTCAGATCACTGGCCAGTTTAGTAGTGAAAGCCTTGCCTCTTTCTTTGGCAGCAAGGTTTTCATGAGGATTGATACTCAGCTTGAACTCTATAGCATCAAGCATACTTGCCTGTTGATCTCTGGCTTGCTTATCCAGGCACGAATCTTTGGTTTTATAGGTAAGAATCGCACTAAACTTCTTGAGTTTCAGGTCCCTCTCGCTCAGATCTATGCTGTCTTCTTGCCAGAGAGTATCTGCTATTTCTTGCAGAATATCTTTGTAGATATAGTCGTCGTCAATGACTGTTCGAACCCAGGCAAGTCTTGCTGCCAGGTCTTTCTCTTCTTCCCATGGGATGCGGAGTATTGTTTCTACTTCTTTCAGCAGATCGAGCTGTTGTTTTCCGGTCGGGTTATCCGGGTCGGAGTCTTCGAATTTATGATGAAGGTAAGCATGAAGCTTGATGCGTATGAGATCATCCCAATCCAGAGCCCTGCTTTCATAGGCCCAGAGGGTGCCATCTAACTCACCCAGTATCTCAGTCAGTGTGTTATCTGAAAGATCAGCGTTGTTAAGTATTTTAAGAATCCGGGTGAGTCTTGTTGTTTTGTTATCCTCTTCATTGAGGTTGATACTGAGTTCTGCTTCTACGTCTTCCAGTATCCTATATGCTACAAACTCTGCATACTCTCTGGCGTCTCTGATGAATGCCCGCATGTGATCAGAAATGTACCAGCGTTGTTGGTACAGGTCTTCGTTCCGATTATTTTGACTTTGCCGCAGAACTTTTAGTACGGCATTCAGAGTCTTAATTACTTCAGGCCTGATTTTGGGGTGGCCGGGTGTTTTGATGTCAGCCAGTTCTTCTTCCAGCTCTGCAAGCCTGAAGAGCCTGGTGTATACCATTTTTTCCAGGACATCGTCTTCTGGTATGCTGCCGTCACCTGGCTCAATACCAAGAACTGCTGCCAGAGCACCTTTTTTGGCCCTGGCGTGAGCATTCTCTGTATTAAGTTCAACATCCACCGTCTGAGGCTTCTGAAAAAGACTTTCCTGTTCACGAATCAGTTGTTTTTTTTGATCATCCAATGCCTTAATTTTCTGAAGCAAATGTTTTTCCTGATTATTGATATCATCATTGCTATCAAAATCCTGAATGTTTAAATATGAGGCAATGGTTGCATAGCGGGCTTTGATCGCAGCTGCGGTTGCGCGATCTGATGATCTGCTTATCCCGGTGAGTTCGGCCTCTTTATGCTGTAGCTTTTCCCGCAGGCTTTCTATCTCAAGCAGCTTCCCGGTAAGGTCAGCAACGACTTTGGAAGTAAAGCTTTTGTCTTTGCTAAAAGTATCGCTAAACGTTTTGGTGACAATGGGTATAACCTGGTGAAGATTCTGAACAAAATGCCGGTTAGTCAGGAGATTTCTAAGTACGGGTTTGAAGCCGAAGTATTCTGCGAGTTGAAGATGGATCCAGGTTGGCGTGATAAACGACGAAGCGAATCTGAGGTGGGGTATTGTCAATTCAAATTCATCTGCTCCGTCCAAAGTAGCAGAGGTCAAAGCCTGCTGAAGATATTCATAGTATGCAAGCATCGACAGCTTACCATCGTATTCAAACGTCGTTTGTCCGGCATTGTCAGGTCCGTAATTGTGCTGTGCAGCCAGCTCCTCAAGGAGAGCCATCTGCTTGCTCCGAATGATGTACCGGTAGCTTTCGATCCTGTCTTTTTTAACCTGCGCTGTTGCTTCAGGAGGGGGGGCATTGTTATTAAATTCTCTCTTCCAGATGTCAGAGAGAGCTTTCACAAAAGTGACATCGGCCGGGTTCTGCTTCTGACCACGGAAAACAATAGTGTCTCCCGTGGCCTCAGTCACTTCCAGTATTGGATAATTCTCAGGCACAGGATAAGCCTGTGTGTCTTCCTCGACGTGTACAACATAGCCGACGGGTTTGTTGTGTGCTAATAGTTCATTAAGAGCCTGCTGTTGTAAGTTCTCTCCCAGGATATGAACCTGGATATAGGCAGAAGCGGCTGCTGTCAGGAGAACATCGTCGTTGACAAAGAGTGATTGACCCATACTTTGCAGTTCAGGGGGGCGGTCGCCCGAAGCGATAAGACGCATGAAGGTACGCCCATTTACTTCAACTTTTTCTACTTCGATGGTGGCAAGGGCAACATAGTGATCACTGGTGCCGAGGCTTCCTTCTCTGTCGTCGACACCTTCCAGTAAAAGAGCCAGCTGTATGGGGCTGGCGATTTTCGTTAACGGTTCTAATGATCGCAGGCCGCCCAATTGATCACGAACAGCCTTGACTGAACCCTGATCGGTCATTCCGGCTCTGACTTCAATGACCAGCTTCCTTCCTTCAAGGTTATGGGTGAACCTGAAGACTCCTTCATCACCTACCTCCAGGACTTTGGTGTATTTCTGAGCAACATTATTCTCGTCTGTTTCAAACTGATCAACACTGTAGACGCCACTACCAATGCCAGAAAGAACTGTTGTTAAGCTTAAGCAGGGATGGACATAGTCTTCACTTTCCTGAGGCTGATAAGGATAGATGGTGGTAAAAGATTTGGGTATTGGCTGTTCGTCATGACCTATAGTTGGCAGAACAATAACCTCACTCTGGGTAAACTCCACATGACCATTACCCGTAACATCGACAGATTTTGTCAGCAGCCTGCGATCGGCCAGTACCTGTGGACCAACGAGAGACGAGCTGATTGCAACGGCCACTGCAAGGCTTAACGCATTGTGATGAGCATTTGTCATTCTGCTACCTCAGAGGTGAGTACTTTTTATTAGCGCGAAAAATGATTGCCACACCAGGCGAGGGAGCAAGTTACAAACGCTCATTGCTCTCAGTCGCTAATGGATGTCAATTGCCTTGTGTCAATTGCCTTGATTTGCTTCAGGCTCTTTGAGGTCTTTGTGGGCTGAGAAGAAAAGGTTGCATCCGGTGCCAACTTCTGATTATCGCCCCGTTGCCATTCGTACAAGGCTCCAAGAGTGTAGAAGTAAGGAAAACTTTCTGCATGGGAGAATGACCATTTAGGCACATATTCCCTGAAGTATTTCTCCCAGCTGTTCTCGAACATCTTCATGGTGCGATCACGGCGTTCACGGAATTGCAGATAATTTTCGTGTCGCGTCCAGCCCAACATATTGTTGCTTGCTTTAACACGGGTTGCATACTCTTCATCGGATTCACTGAAGCCCTGAGGTGAAACGACAGCGGTCCTTTTCACATATTCATCGTCTGTTTCACCCACGCCTTGCCAGCGATTAATTTTGTCAAGACTACGTCCCAGGGGGCCAGCCAGCCATTGGGTGAGCATCTTGTTGTCGTTCATAAAAAAGTCGTAAGTGAGACTGGTTACCAGAGCGAAACCGAATGTCTGGGCATAGGTAAATCCAGATATAAGGCCGTGGGCGTATGATCCGACAGTGGCTACCGGACCCAACACCAGACCGGCGGTGGCAGAGGCCAGAGTTTTCACTTTTTGTGGTGTTACCCGGTGCAACAGTGGTACCTGTATCCCTCCGGAATCCATGGATTTCAGCATTTCAGGCACCAGGCGGTTAATGCTGCGATAGCTATGAGGATTGGCGTTGTACTGTCTGGCAAACAGCATGGAGCTGGTTCTCAGCAGAATGACTGAGGAAGCGGCCTTGCCCAATGGCATGGCCAGTCCGCCTACTTCAGAGATTTGTTCAATTCCATTGTGGTAGGCAGATTGGCCGGTCCGGTCAGGATCAATACCGTAGCCTTCTATCCAGTTTTGAAAAGGTGTCAGCATCCGGTGCAGGTAATCTCCCCTGTTGGTCAGATCCAGAAGATAAAGGTACGACATGTTTGAGAGTGACAGCCCGACAGCCTGCCAGGCAGTATTGGCAACCAGTAAGGGTTTATAGCTGGAGTAGTACCATGTGACAACCTGCGCCAGGGAGGCTGAAGGTTTGATCCAGTAATCCTTTAGCTGCTGCTCAACCGCAGCGGCATGAGCCTGCATCAATGTGTCATGGACAACCTTGATCAGGTCTGATTCAGACAGGTCGGCAGCATTGGCATAAGGTGTCAGGGTATCCTGAACATAGGTCAGGAATGCTGCCGTCTTTCGGCCATTTTCAAAAGCAATATCGTCAAGAACATAGTTGGCGATAACAGCTGCAGTGTAATCTGTTACGCCGGCAACTGACTCTTTTATACCTGTCGGGCCCGTTGCAGCCACAACCACAGGAGTAAAGACACTTTGTATAAGTTCTTCAGCATCCTTGTCGGGCAGCATCCGGATAGTCTTCCGGAATTCTCTTGCTTCAACGCCGTGTTTATAACCAAGGAAATGTTCAAATTCAGCCACTGTCTGATAACCATCAACACCTCTGGCGGCTTTGATATAATTCTCTAATTCAATCTTGCTGATCAGTCCTTCACGCAGCAGACTTATCATCTTTTTGCCACTGGCGGTGTCGGTTGAGAAGTACTCCGAGATGCTTTTCTGGTCCTCTGCTGAATGCTCAACGAAGTGAGTAACCGTTGAGCCTAAGGCGTGAATTACGTCGTCGTATTGTTGGGACCCTTTTCCCATCTCATTGGTGACCTTCTGCGTCAGAGTCTGAATTTCTTTCAGGGTATTCAGAAGTTGAAGTTGATTTGCGAACAAAGAATCGTGAGGGTATTCCAACAAGGTTGTCTTCAGACTCTTGAAGACTTCCGCAATACGACGAGCCTGATTCAGATCGTATCCGAACATTGCGTACAAGCGAATCGGTGCAAATTCATCGTACAACATGAAACCCGACAGGCAGGGGATTGGCTTACCTCTTGCTAATGCTGATTGTTCCAGACTCAATGCGGCTTCCAGCGCTTGTTTTTTGAGAGGGTGCTGCCGACTGAATTTGTGGAGAGCTTCCAGAGCTTCTGCCTGACCTGGCGTGTACTGGAAGGGACTGTACCGGAAGGGACAGCCATCATTTTCGGCGGCTTTCTCGTCGGCCTTCAGCGCTTCCTCCATTCCCTCAATATCTGCTTTTCCGGATTCAATCTCACCTGCCTGACGGGCTATTTCGTACTCATATAAGGTTTTACTCTTCTCATCAATGTCACCGTTCATTACCTGATAGAGAGCCGTGTCGTCTTCATTGTCAGGAAGGGTATTGAGTTTGTGATGAACATCTGCCAGCTCACTTTCAGTTTCTTTTACTACTCGTCTGGCTGTGGCTAAGCCATGATCAGGAACGTATTGGGTTTTACCCAGGCAAGCCATTTGCCTGTCAAGTTCATTTTCAATGGCTGCGATACGGTCATAAATTTTAGGCCGACCCACTATGTCAACTTCTTCATCCAGCTCCTGAAGTGTTTTTTCAATAAGACTGATCTGATCCTCCAAAGGGGCATCGTTCTTATAGCCCTCAATGTTAAGTTGCCGAGCCATTTCATTGTTTGCATCTCTGGTGAGCTCTTCAGTGTCATAATGGTCGTTTACTTTTTCCCTTAATGCTTGAATTTTGTTACTCAGAGCATACTTCTGGTCATTCAGACTGGCGCCTTTTTCAAATTCTACTTCCAGATCCAATGCCAGTTCAGCGGCAAAACCCTTGCCTCTTTCTTTCGCAGAAGGGTTTTCACTGGTGTCGATGTTCAGCTCGTCTTCTACAGCTTCAAGCATCTTTCTCTGTTGCTTTGTGACCTGCCAATCGACATCCGGGGTTTCGACATGAAAGGTAATAAATTTTTGAAGTATCTGAATTTTTTTTGCGATTTGGTATCCAAGTGAGCTTTCAATTTTCCAGATAACAGCGTCTATCTCATTCAGCATGGATTCTGAGACATCACCGCTTTTTAGCTTTCTGCGAACCCTCTCAAGCCTCGTTGTTTTGTGATCATCCTGGTTGACTTCGAGTTTGAATATTTCTTCTACTGTTTCCAGTATTTCAAGAGCCTCCTTCTCTGCATTCTTCCCGGCTTCTGCAATGTATGTGTGAATTTCTTCAGAAATGGCGTTACGGCGGTAATAGACATCGTCCTCGCGATCCAGGTGATCCAACTCCAGGGCTTTTTCTATGGCCGCAAGTTTTTCTTTGAAAGCTTCTTCTTCGGGCTGTCCTGTTGCGACAATACCAGGCACCGCTGTCATTCGAGTGTTGTAATCCTGTCTGGCGGCGGCTATGACTTCACGAACTTCTTTTCTCACAACTTGAGCTCGTTCAATCTCAATCTCAAGGCGCAGTATCGAGTTTTCCCGTTTTTTCAGCTCTAATTCGGTCCGAGCGTCCTGCATCCTGATGTGTTCACGAACAGCCCGGCAACGAAATTTCAGGGTCTTTTCACTATCCGGGACCAGACCGAGCTGACGTTCAATGCCACTCAGACTATCCTGGATTTCCTGATCGGTTCGTTCTTCTTTTCTCTCAACTTGAGCTCGTTCAATCTCCTTCTGAAGGCTCCGTATCGATTTTTTCCGTTTTGCCAGCTCTATTTCGGTCTGAGCGTCCTGCATCCTGATGTGTTCACGAACAGCCCGGCAACGAAATTCCAGGGTCTTTTCACTATCCGGGACCAGACCGAGCCGACGTTCAATGTCGCTCAGACTATTCTGGAATTCCCGGTCGGTTCGTTCTTCTTTTTGTTGCAGGTGTTGTTGAATGGACTGAAGGATAACCGGATCGTCTTCATTAACGGAAATAATATCTCGCTTGCCTGTAATGGCCGTCGGTTTTACGTTTGCAGCTTCTTTATCAGGCTGCTCTGTTGCTGCTACCCATTGCTTGAGTTCAACAATTTTATTTCTGATGAGTCTGGCTTGTTCTTCGACTGGCTGGGCATCATCCCAGTTGTCAATACCAAGCTCTGCTGCCATTTGAGCATTGCGAACCTTTATGGAACCTGTTCTGGCATCATGGACTTGTTGTGCCAGCGCTGGAACTTGTTCTGCTTCCTGCTGAAGTTTCCGTAACCAGTCTTTCTGTAACCAGCTTTTCTGTGCTTCCCGCTGAAGTTTCGCAGTGGTGCTCTGTTGTTTACTTTCAACGATAGCCAGTCTTTTCCGGACTTGTTCATCGGTGACTTCTCTGTTTTGTCGCAGCAGCTGTTGAATGTACTGAAGGTAACCCAGACTGAATTCTTTGACCGAATCAACACCTCGCTCACGTTCAGTGACCGCCGGTTTTGCTTTTACAGTTTTGTCATCAGACTGACCTGTTGCGGTAAATATTGCGACAACCAATCGATTGATTTTACCAATTTCTTTTGCAATGATCCTGAGTTGTTCTTCGTTTGGCTTGGTATCATCCCAGTTATCGATACCAAGTTCTTTTGCCATTTGAGCACTGCGAGCTATTCTGGCTCTTATTCTGGCGCCATGAGTTTTTATTGACTGCTCTGGATTACATTCGACTTCCTGTTCAAGCTTCTGCATCAATTCTTTCTCTTGTGCCCGCTCCTGACGAAGTTGTATAAGCTCCTTGTTAATTTGTTGTTTGAGTTGATCTGCTCTGAGTCTCCCTCTTTCACTGATAGTGTCTTTCTGCGTTTCGAGATTTATCTCTTTTCTAAGATGCCTGAGACTGAGTTCTTTTATTAGCAAGAATACCTGCTTATCATCCATCTCATTCATCTGTCTGGATATGTCGCTTATGGGTTTGGAAGTAAGCTTTTCTATGACCTCAAGAGTATCGTCCTGCAGCTGATTAAGATAACTGTCATCCACTATCTCTTCCTGAATAGTCTGAATAAAGAGTGGGTTAGTCAGAAGATTTCTAAGTGCAGGTTTGAAGCTGAAGCGTTTTTCGAGCCGATTAAGCACCCAGGTCGATGTGAGGACCGGGAAAGCGTCTTCGATCTGTTCTACTGTGAGTTCAAATTCATCTGCTCCATCTGAAGTTGCACTGGTCAATGCCTGCTCAAGATATTCATAGTGTATCAGTGTCCACAGATCCTCTTCGTATTGAAGCGTCGCTTGGCTATCTTCTTCAGTATGTAGCTCTACAGCCAAATTCTCCAGCAGTGCCATCTGCCTGCTTCGGATGGTGTGCTGGTAGCCTTTGACCTTATCTTTTTTGATTTGTGTTTTTGCTGCAGAGGGGGGATTACGGGCCTCTTCCGCCCACATGTTATAGAGCCCCTCCACAAAAGCGACATCGGCCGGGTTTTGCTTCTGACCACGAAAAACAATAACTTCTCCCGGAGTCTCAGTCACTTCCAGTCTTGGGTAGCCTACAGGCACAGGATAAGCTTGTGCATCATCCTCGACGTGGACAACATAGCCAACGGGTTGATGACAGTGCAATAGATCGTTCAGGGCTTCCTGTTGTAAATCTTCCTCCATTACATGAACCTGGGTATAGGCAGAGGTAGCTGCTGCGAAAAGCACTTCATCATTGACAAAGAGCGATTGACCCAGGCGCACTAAATCAGGAGGCTGATCGTTGGCAGCGATAAGACGCATGAAAGTACGCCCTTTCACATTCACTTCATCTACTTCAATAGTGGCAAGGGCAACATAGTTATCCATTTCGCCAAGTTGTCCCGCTCTTTCGTGTGCACCTTTCAGCACTCTGGTCAGTTGTTCGGGGCTGGCAACTTTCGTTAAGGGTTCTAATGACTGGAGGTCGCCTACTTGATTTCGAACTGCTGCAATTGAATCCTGATCGGTCATTCCGTTTCTGACTTCAATGACCAGTGCCTTTTCTGCCAGGTTATGGGTGAACCTGAATATCCCCTCATTACCTATCTTGAGAACTTTGGTGTATTTCTGAGCAACGTCCTTCTCGTCTGTTTCAAACAGATCAACACTGGAAGCGCCGCCAATGCCAGACAGAGTGTCTGTGAAGCCTTCAGAAGGCAGTTCGTAGTCTGCTCTGACCTGAGTCTGATCAGGGTAGGTGGTTGTGCAGGATTTGGGTATTGGCTGCTGGTCATTGTCCAAAGTTTGCTTAACTATGACTTCGCTCCGGGTATACTCTGTATGTCCTTTGTTCAGAATATCAGCGGATTTTGTCTGCAGTTTGCGCTCGGCCATTGCGTCTGTGGCCATGATGGAAGAGCTGATTGCAACGGCCACTGCAAAGCTTAATGCATTGGGGCGAGTATTTGCCATTCTACTACCTCAGAGCTGAGTACTTTTATCGCCGTGAAAGGTGACGCACACCCGGAGCGGGGAAACCTTTTCTAATCGCTTATGGTCAGTCGCTCATCGCTGTTTCGATAAGCCGTTGAGAGAATCTAGTTCACAGTGGCAAATCTGGTAAGCTGCTTGGTAGAATTGATTGGTTTTTTCAGGGAAGGAATACCTCCATACTTTCTGACAGGGTTTACTCGATAGTTTGATCCGAAACAATCCAGTCTGTATTTCTTTGTGCTGATTTCTTTTGGTTGGCTATGAAGGTGTCATTTCCTGACCTTGAGACCAGCTGATGCTGTTTTCACGGCTGTGGAAGGGGGCTCAGGCGCTGCAGCCCCTGACTCGAAAAGGGCACCCAGGGTATAAGAGTAAGGAATACTATCTGCGTGGGAAAATGACCATTTAGGCACATTTTCCCTGAAGTATTTCTCCCAGCTATTCTCGAACAGCTTCATGGTGCGATCCCGGCGTTCACGAAACTGCAGGTAATTTTCGTGTCGGGTCCAGCCATACATCGTGTCGTCTGCTTTAATACGGTTCGCATAGGCTTCATCGGTTTCGGTCAAGCGTTGAGGCAAAGCAACAGCAGTACGTTTCACATATTCACCGTCCGTTTCACCCATGCCTATCCAGCGATTAATTTTGTCCAGGCTGCGGCCCAGAGGTCCACCCAGCCATTGAGTGAGCATCTTGTTGTCATTCATAAAGAAGTCGAAAGTGAGACTCGACGCCAGAGCGAATCCGAAAGTTTGAGCGTAAGTAAACCCGGATAAAAGGCCATGGGCGTATGATCCGGCTGTGGCTACCGGACCCAATACGAGACCGGCTGTGGCTGAGGCCAGCGTTTTTACTTTTTGTGGCGTCACCCTGTGCAGCAACGGAACCTGAACCCCCTGGCGGGAACCCATGGATTTCACTATTTCGGGCATCAGACGGGAAAGGCTGCGATAGCTCTGTGGGTTGGCATTGTACTGTCTGGCAAACAGCGCAGAGCCGGTTCTTAACAGAATGACCGATGAGGCGGCTTTGCCCAGTGGCATGGCCAGTCCGCCCACTTCAGAGATTTGTTCAATGCCGCTGTGGTAGGCATATTGGCCGGTTCGGTCAAGATCAACAGCGTAGCGTTCCAACCAGTGCTGGAAAGGTGTGAGCATTCTATGCAGGTAATCACCTCTGTTGGTCAGATCCAGAAGATAGAGGAATGACATGTTTGCAAGGGACAGTTTGGCAGCCTGCCAGTGGGTATGAGCGACCAGAAGAGGTTTGTAACTGGAGTAGTACCAGGTGACAGCTTGTACCAGAAAGGCGGAAGGTTTCAGCCAGTAATCCTGTAGCTGCTGCTCAACCATAGCGGCATGAGCCTGCATCAATGTGTCATGGATAGCCCTGATCAGTTCTGATTCGGATAGTCCGGCAACATTGGCATAAGGTGTCAGGGTTTCGTTAATATTGGCCAGAAACGCTGCCGTCCTGCGGCCATTGTCAAAGGCAATATCGTCAAGAACATAGTTGGCGACGACCGCAGCTGAGTACTCTTTCATGCCGGCAACCGACTCTTTCATACCTGCCGGGCCAGTTGCGGTGACGGTCACAGGAGTAAAAGCACTCTTTATGAATTCCTCGGCACCCTTGTCGGACAGCATCCGGACAAGGGCTTTGAGGTCAGGATTGACACCGTTTTTGTAGCCAAGGAAGTGTTCAAATTCAGCCACTGTCTGATAACCATTGACACCTCTGACGGCCTTCATGTAGTTCTCAAGTTCAACCTGGCTGATCAAACCTTCACGCAGCAGAGCCATGATCTTGTTACCACTGGCAGAGTGGGCAGCGAAGTAATCCGAGAAGCTTTTCAGGTCCCCTGGTTGATGCTCGACGAAGTGAATGGCTGTTTTGCCCATGGTGTGAATTTCGTTGTCGTATTGTTGTGCACCGGTTTTCATCCCATCTCTGGCTATGAGCACCAGAAAATGGAGTTCTTCCACGACAGTCATAGGGTCATATTCTTCAGGCCGGAGGGGCGGGAAGTTCGCTTTAAGGTTTTTGAAGATTTCTACAATCCGACTGGCCTGAGCAGACGTCAGTTCGTCTCCAACCATTGCCTGCAGGCGAATCGGTGCAAATTCATCGTCAAAATCGAAATGGGGAAGGCAGGGTATTTCCTTACCGTTTTCTACTGCTGATTGTGCCAGACCCAGTGCCGCTTCAAGAGCTTGTTTCTTGAGAGAGTGCTGCTGCACGAAGTCTTCGATTGCGGCCCGAACCTCCGCCTGTATCGGCGTGTACTGGAAGGGACCATCGTCCATTTCGACGGCTTTCCGGGCAGTCTGCAGGGCTTCCTTCCTTCTCTCAAGGTTTGCTTGTCTGGTTTCAACCTCAGCTTCCAGACGAGCCTGTTCCTGAAGCAGTTGCCGGATCTTGCCGCCAGTCCCATCTTCCCCGCCCAGTAGTAGCTTATGGTTTCTCAGGGCGTTAACCCGTTGTTTATCGGTATCAGCAGGTTCTGGTTTGAGACCCAGGGCATCTTCAGTGGCGTCAAGAATCGATTGGTGATGAATGCCGAGAGCGTCTGCTGCTTCCGATAAAGCTGCTTTTTTATCCATAAGCTCTGAATTCAGCCGAGCTATTTCGTGCTCATGTAAGGTTTTAGTCTTTTCATCGATCTCTCCAGATTCAAGAATCTCCTCTTCTCTGACATACAGATTAATTTGTGCAATGTCCTCTTGGACCACTGCATTGCTCAGTTCCAAACTTTTTCTGTCGTGCTCACGCAGAAATCTTGTGACCAGATTGTACTTTTTCCTGGTTAAAGGCAGTTCACCCTCGACTTTATCGGTTTCGTAACGACCACGAGTGATTGCATAGATTGCAATGCGAGTAAAGTAATCCGATGCTTCCAGTAAATTGAGGTCACTAAACGTCGCGATCCGGAAAGCTTTCGTGGCAGCTCCCATTTCATCAAGAGCTTCTTCCATAGAATCAATGTTCGCGGTGCTGAGAGTTTTTGTGGCAGCTCTCAGTTTCTCAAGGGCTTCATCCTCTGTTACTGCAGAGTTCCGGCGCAGGAAATGTCTGATGTCGTCTAATCGCTCTTCAGGGGTTTGCTCATCATCTGTGGTAAGACCAAACCTGATCTGAATTTTTTTTATTGCCTGATTGAAAACCTTTTCGTGTTCTTCCATGGCAACAGGGGTATTGTCAGTTGTGCGCAAAAATAACGGTTGTTTGTGACGGATAGCATCCAGGTTGTGATTAGTCATCTCCAGCTCACCTTCAGCGTCTTTTACCGCCTGCCTGGCTATGGCTAGCTCACGATCAAGAACGTATCGGGGTTTGGGTCCCAGCCGAGCCATTTGCCTGTCAAGCGCATTCTCAATGGCTGCAATACGCTCAGCAACGTCAGGCTGAGGCACTTTGAAAACTTCTTCATCCAGCTGTTCGAGTTTTGCTTTAATCAGACGGCTTTGGACGTCTAAAGTGGCGTCGTCTTTATAATCTTCAACGTTGAGTTGATGAGCAATTTTATTGTTCCACGCTCTCCTGTGATCTTCATCTTCATAAATTTCGCCTGCTTCTTTAACCCGTAATTCCTGAATTATGTCTCCTAGAGTATGCTGCCGGTCAGAAAGGCTGACATCGTCTTCAAACCTAACCTGCAGATCACTGGCCAGTTTAGCTATGAAAGCTTTGCGCTTTTCCATGGCTGCAGGGTTTTTATGAGGGTCAATATTCATCTCGTGTTCTACAGCTAAAAGATATTCTGCCTGTTTTTCCCTGGCTCGCTGATCCGATTCTTCGACTATCAGGGCAAGACGGGCACGGATTCTGTCGCGTCTGATATCACTCCCCTCTGGGGTCTCCAGAGATGCACTTTCATCTTTCCAGAGGAACTTATCCATCTCATTGAGCAGGTATTCCGAGATATCCTCGCCATCACGCTGTATAGTAACCCTGTCAAGTCTTGTGAGGACCCTGTCAAGTCTTGCTGCTTTGTCGTCCTCTTCATTGATTTCGAGTTTCAGTAATCCTTCCAGGGTTTTCAGTATTTTCAGGGCCTCTTCCTCTGAACGTTGTCTGGCTTGTGTGATGTATTTCTGCATGTGCGTGGAAATGTGCTGGCGACGGAGATACTCATCGTGCTCTCCAGGACAGGTAGCCATCTTCAGAGCTTTTTCCACGTTGGTCAGTTTCACAAATACTACAGGCCCGGTCATGGGGTGGCCCGGTGTTCTGATGTCTTCCAGTTCCTGTTCCAGCTTTGAAAGCTCGAACAGTTTGTCATATACCGTTGATTCCAGTCTGGCGCGGTTATCAGGACCGGGGTTTTCGCTCAGGTCAATACCAAGAACCAATGCCAGAGCTTCTTTTCTGGCCCTGGTGTAAGAATCTTCCATATCGATCTGACGACTCATTGCCTTGAGTTGTTGACGAAGACTTTCTTGATGCGTACTTATTTCCCTGAGCTTTTGAATTAGGCGTCCTTGTTGAACGCCAATGTCTTCATGACTGTCAAAATCCCGGATGTTTAAATAGGTGGCAATGGTTGCATAGATGGATCTGATTTCAGCTTCTTGTTTAGCATCCATTCTGATGTCTTGTTTTTGAAACTGTTTCAGAGCAATCTGAGCTTCATGACTCTTAAGGTGTTGTTGAACGGCCTTGCAACGGGCTTCCAGGTCGTTTTTATTATGTACGACCAGGCCAAATTCTTCTTCATAGTGGGTCAGTTGGTTCAGTCTTATCTGATTAGCCCGTTCCAGCTCTTGATACAGGTACTGTTGAATAGACTGAAAGCGGAAATCCAGATCGTTTTCATTGTATGGAGTGATATCGAGCTTTTTTTCAATGGCCGCCAGCTTTTCTTTTATAGCTTCTACCGGAGGCTGTTCTGTTCCGGCATCCAGGCTGTTGATTTCAAGAAGTTTGTCTCTGATGAGTCTGACCTGTTCTTCCATTGGTCTGGTGTTATCCCAGTTATCAATGCCAAGGTATTCTGCCAGTTGAGCGTTGTGATCCCTTCTGGCTGCATCTACGGATTCAAGAACCTCTTTTTTAAGCATTGGCATTTGAGCGATGTTATACCTAACTCTTCGCACATAGTTTTTGTGTTTTTGCAGCTCCACTTCCCGCTCTTTATTCTGCTGAAGACGATGTTCGCCGATCAGAGTCTCCAGTTTCTTGAGCTGTTGAGGGACTTCCTGGTTATCTTTTTCATCGGAAGCCAGAACGAACTGACGTTCAGTAGTCGCTAGCTTTGCCTGTGCAGTCGCAACCCTGAGCCGTCCTGTTTCGACAACCGCTTTGTTCATTTCATGAATTTTCTGTCGGATGAGTCTGACCTGTTCTTCTGGTGGCCGGGTATCATCCCAGTGATCAATACCCAGATCCTTTGCCAGTTCAGTGTTGTAAGCTTTTCTGGCTTCTTCTCTGGCGTCACGAAATTGTTGTTTTAGCGCCGGAATTCGATCGACTTCCTGTTGCAGTTTCCGTGACTGGTCTTGCAGTCTGAACAGCTCTTTAAGAGCCTTTGAAAGTTCATCCTCAGCCTCTTGTTTGAGTTGAAGTGCTCTGAGTTTTTTTTCCTTTTCGCTGGTGATAGCTTTATTCGATGTGATCTGTAAATGGTTTATAACCCGGATGAGTTCGAATTCTTTTCTCTGCAGCTTGTCCAGTTTGCTATACACCTCAATGAGCTGTGTGATGATGTCGCTCTTGACCTTGGAAGCAAACTGTTCGTTGTCCCCAAGAGCAGCGCCCTGCGCCCCGTTGATACTGCTTAAAATGATTGTCGTTTTCTGAATCTTCTGAATAAACAGCTCGTTAGTCAGAAGATTTCTGATTATGGGTTTGAAGCTGAAGTGTTTTATGAGTTGCTCATGCACCCAGGTTGGTGTGGCGACCGACAAAGCACTCCGGATGTGTCCTATCACGAATTCGAATTCCTCTGCCTGATCCGGAGTGGAGCTGGTCAATGCCTGCTGCAGAGATTCATAATACGCAAGCATAACCATTTTATCCTGGTCAGGTTCAGCATCCTGCTGTTCGGCTAACTCCTGCAATAGTGCCATTTGCCTGCTTTGAATGATGTACTGGTAGCTTTTTAGCTTATCTTTTTTTACCGGTATGGTTAATTCAAGGTTGGGGTAATCGGCGTCACCGCCTGCATAGAGACTATAAAGGCCTTCCACAAAAGCGCTGTCGGCTGGATTCTGTATCTGACCATGAAAAACAATCGTCTCCCCCGGAGCCTGTGTCACTTCCATTCTCGGATAACCATCAGGTACAGGACGGGCTTGTGTATCATCCTCAACGTAGACAACATATCCGATGGGCTTCTGATGTGATAAGAGTTTATTCAGCGCCTCCTGTTTTAAACTCTCTCCCTGGATATGGACCTGAGCATAGGCAGAGGTGGCTGCTGCAAAAAGAGCCTCATCATTGATAAAGAGCGATTGACCCAGACTTTGCAGTTCAGGAGGCTGATCGCTCGCTGCGATAAGACGCATGAAGGTGCGCCCGTTCACTTCAACTTTGTCTACTTTAATGGTGGCAAGGGCAACGTAGTCATCAACTTCGCCGAGGTTGCCTGCTCTTTTATTCGCACCGTTCAGTATTGCAGCCAGTTGTTCGGGACAGGCAACTTTCGTCAACTGTTGTAATGATTGTGATTCAGTGCCTTCAGGCCGGGCGCGAACAGCCCTGATAGAATCCTGATCGGTCATTCCTTTTCTGACTTCAATGACCATTTGCTTTTCTGCAAGGTTATGGGTGAACCTGAAGACTCCCTCATCACCTGCCTTCAGTACTTTTGTGTACCTCTGAGCAACATTACTCTCGTCGGTTTCAAATACATCAACACTGGAAGCGCCACCATCAACATCAGAAAGAATTTCTGTAAAGCCTGCTGAATGAACGCGGTAGCTTGCCCTGTCATGAGCCTCATCAGGGTAGATGGTTGTGAAGGATTTGGGTATTGGCTGCTGGTCATCACCTAAAGTTGGCTGAACGATGACTTCACTATGGGTAAACTCCGCATGTCCACTGTCATGAATATCGAAAGATTTTATCTGCAGCCTGCGGTCGGCCAGTGCCTGTGTACTGATGATGGAAGAACCGATCGCAACGGTCACTGCAAGGCTTAATGCATTGTGGCGGACATTTGTCATTCTACTACCTCAGAGCAGGGTACTTGTATTACCGTGAGAAGTGACTGCAGCACCAGGCGAGGAAGTAGCTTTTATTTAAGGCTGTCTGCTGAAGCTGCAGGTCGAAAACTCGATTGGGGGGCATACCTCTTTTCATGACCGTGAATTGTCTGATCACCACCCTTTTGCCATTTGTAAAAGGCTCCAAGAGTGTAGGAGTATGGAATGCTTTCTGCATGGGAAAACGACCATTTAGGTACATTTTCCTTAAAGTATTTCTCCCAGCCATTCGCAGACATCTTCATGGTGCGATCACGGCGTTCACGGAAATGCAGGTAATTTTCGTGCCGCGTCCAGCCATGCATCATGTCACTTGCTTTAATACGGTTTGCATAGGCTTCATCGTTTTCACTGAAGCGCTGAGGCGTAGCAATGGCCGTACGTTTGAAATATTCATCCTGGGTTTCACCCATGCCCAGCCAGCGATTAATCCTGTCAAGGCTTCGACCCAGAGGTCCACCCAGCCATTGAGTTAGCATCTTGTTGTCGTTCATAAAGAAGTCGAAAGTGAGACTCGATGCCAGGGCGAATCCGAGGGTTTGAGCGTAGGTAAAACCGGATAAAAGACCGTGGGCGTATGTTCCGAAGTTGGCTACCGGACCCAGCACCAGACCGGCTGTGGCAGAGGCCAGAGTTTTTACTTTTTGTGGTGTCACCCTGTGCAGCAGGGGTACCTGAACCCCTTGCCCGGAACCCATGGATTTGACTATTTCGGGTACCAGGCGGGACATGCCGCGATACATCTGCAGGTTGGCGTTGTGCTGTCGGGTAAACAGCATGGAGCCGGTTTTCAGCAAAATGACGGAGGAAGCGGCTTTACCCAATGGCATGGCCAACCCACCCAGTTCAGAGATTTGTTCAATTCCACTGTGGTAGGCATATTGACCGGTTCGGTCAAGATCAACACCATAGTGCCCCAACCAATGCTGGAAAGGTATCAGCATCCTGTGGGTGTAATCACCTCTGTTGGTCAGATCCAGAAGATAGAGGAATGCCATGTTTGAGAGGGACAGTTTGGCAGCCTGAAAGGTGCTAAGGACTACCAGCAGGGGTTTGTAGCTGGAGAAGTACCAGGTGACAGCCTGTACCAGACAGGCTGAAGGTTTGACCCAGTAATCATTGAGCTGCTGCTCAACCGCTGCGGCATGAGCCAGCATCACTGTGTCATGGATAGCCTTGATCAGTTCTGATTCAGAGAGTCCGGCAGCATTGGCGTAAGGTGTCAGGGTATCCTGAACGTTGGCCAGAAACGCAACTGTCCTGCGGCCATTGTCAAAGGCAATATCGTCTAGAGCATAATTTGCGATGACAGCAATTGCGTACTCTTTCATGCCGGCAACAGACTCTTTCATACCCGTCGGGCCAGTCACCGCCACAGCTGCTTTTTTATCTTTCAGGTCTAAATTCAGTCGAGATACTTCGTGCTCATGGAAGGTTTTAGTCTTTTCATCGATCTCTCCAGAATCAGGAATCTCCTTTTTTCTGAGATCCAGATTATTTTGTGCAATATTTTCTTCGACCACTGCCTTGGTCAGTTCCGTACTTTCTCTGTCGTGCTCAGCCAGAAGTTTTGCGACCGGAGTGTACTTTTTCCAGGTTAAAGTCAGCTCGCCCTCGACTTCATTGGTTTTGTCACGGCCATAAGCATCTAAATAGGCTTTAAGTGCAGTAGAGAAAGACGATAAATCGTTGCCATTTTCCACCCAGGTGTCCATAGCTTTTATGACAGCTTCGAGTTTTTCAAGCGCCTGACCGATTTCTACAGTGTCAAATTGCTCTTCAGGGGCAGGGGCAGGGGCATCGCCTGCAGGCAGACCCAATGTTCTGGTGCTCTCTTGCTGAAGCTGTTGCTTTTGTTCAGTGATCTGAGCGACCTGCTCATTAAGGTGTTGCCTGATGGCCTGACAACGGATTTCCGGGTCCTTTTCGTTATCCGGGATCAGACCCAGCTGACCTTCAATGTCAGCCAAATGATTCTCAGCTGCCTGTACCCGATCGGCCTGTTCTGCTTTTAGTCGCTCCAGGTGCTGTTGAAGAGACTGATAGCGGTCATTCAGATCGTTTTCATTGTCTGGAGTAATATCGTGTTTGCTTTCAATGGCCGCCAGTTTTTCTTTTAAAGCTTCTTCCCGAGGCTGTCCCGTTGCAGCAACCGATGTTGAGGCCATTGATGCCGCAGCAGTCGATGTTGGTGCAATTGATGTTGGTGCAATTGATGTTGGTGCAATTGATGATGGTGCAATTGATGATGGTGCAATTGATGATGGTGCAATTGATGTTGGTGCAATTGATGATGGTGTAATTGATGCTGCGGAAATCGTTGTTGGGGTAATCGATGTTGCGGCAACCGATGTTGGGGTAATCAATGTTGTGATAACCGGTTGCTTGATTTCATGAATTTTCTGACTGATGAGTCTGGCTTGTTTTTCTGGTGGCTGGGTATCATCCCAGTTATCAATACCAAGTTCTGCTGCTATTTGAATGTTGTAATCTCGCCTGGCTGCTGCTGTTGCTTCAAGAACTTTTTTTTTCAGGATTGGAATTCGATCGACTTCCTCCTGAAGATTCTGAATCCAGTTATTCCGTTCTGCCAGCTCTTTTTCGATCTCAGCGTCCTGCTCCCAGATGTGTTGCTGAATGGTCTGGCAACGGACTTCCAGATCCCTGCCTTCAACCGGGATAAGGCCGAGCTGACCTTCAATGTAAGCCATATTATTCAGGATTATCCGATCGGTTAATTCTTCCGGGAGCACACCTTGCTGACAATCAATGTAAGCCAGATTATTCTGGATTATCCGATCAGTTAGCTCTCTCTTTCGTTGCAGGTGCTGTTTAATGGACTGAAGGATACCCAGATCCTCTTCATTAACCGAAGTAATATCTCGCTTGCGGCCAATGACCTCCGGTTTTGCTTTTTCAGCTTCTTCATCAGGCTGTCTTGTTACGGTAATCCGTTGCTTGATCTCATCAATTTTATCTATGATGAGTCTGGTTTGTTCTTCGGGTGGCCGGGTATCATCCCAGTCATCAATACCAAGCCCTGCTGCCATTTGAGCGTTGCGAACTTTTGTGGCTTCTGCTGCGACATCATCGGCTTTTTTTTCCAGCTCCGGGATTCGTTTGGCATCCTCCCGAAGTTCATAAACCGTGTTTTTGATCACCTCGAACGTTTGACGAAGCTCTTTAAGCCCAGCCTCAAATTTCTCACTGAGTCGTTCTGGTTTCATTTTTTCCTCACCGTTGGCAGCGGCCATTGCCATTGTGCCGTGGCCTAATGTTTTGGCTGTACCGGCGAGTTGCCCGGCGAGTTCGGCCTCTCCTGCCCGCAGCACTTCCGTCGTGCTTGCCATCTCGAGCATCTGTTGGTTAATGTCACCCATAACTTTGGGGGAAAAGGAGGAAAACTTTTTGCCTTCGCCATCAGCAAAGCGCTTCATCGCTGTGTTAATAGAGGATATAAATTTTTGAATATTGTGATTAAAATTATGGCTAATCAGAAGATTTTTAAGTACGGGTTTGAAGCTGAAGTTTTTTATGAGTTGAAACTGCATCCAGATTGGCGTGATGACCAATGAAGCGATTCTGATGTGTCCTGTTGTGAACTCAAATTCATCGGTTCCATCGGCAATAGCACTGTTTAATGCCTGTTGAAAAGACTCATAATAGGTAAGCTCTGACAGGTTATCTTCGTTAAGTTTGGCATCGTAGTTTTCAGCCAACTCTGCAGCCAACTCCTCCAGCAGTGCCATCTGCCTGCTTCTAATAATGTACTGGTAGCTTTTGATCTTGTCTTTTTTAACCTCTGCAGTGAGTTCTTTAACTGTATATTCTTCCCAGATGTCAAGCTGGCTTTTCACAAAAGCAATATCGGTCGGGTTCTGTTTCTGACCACGAAAAACAATTATCTCCTCCGAGGCCTGATCCACTTCCAGCTTTGGATAACCCTCGGGCACAGGATAAGCCTGTGTGTCATCCTCGACGTGGACAACATAGCCAACAGGTCTATGGTACGACAGTAGTTTGTGGAGAACTCTCCGTTGTAGTTTTTCCCCCAGAACATGAACCTGGGCATAGGCAGAGTTGGCTGCTGCTAAAAGAGCTTCATCATTAACAAAGAGCGATTGCCCCAGGCGCTGCAATTCAGGGAGTTGATCGCCCGCAACCACTGGACGCATAAAAGTGCGTCCGTTCACTTCAACTTTTTTTACTCTAATGGTGGCAAGGGCAACATAGTCATCCCTTGCACCAAGGTTTCCCGCTCTTAGTTGGGCACCTTTCAGTGTTGCGGCCAGCTGTTCGGGGCCGGCGACTTTTGTTAACGGATCTATTGGTTGGATGTCACCTGACTGAGCTCGAACGGCGTCAATTGAGTTCTGATCGGTCATCCCTTTTCTGACTTCAATGACCAGTTTTTTTTCTGCAAGATTATGGGTGAACTTGAAGACTCCTTCATCACCTACCTTCAGGACTCTGGTATATTTCTGAGCAACGTCATTCTCGTCTGTTTCAAACAGATCTACACTGGCAACGCCACCCTCTATGCCAGAAAGTACGTCTGTGAAGCCTTCAGAAGGAACGTCATAGCCCGCTCTGACTTCAGTCTGATCAGGGTAGGTGGTTGTAAAGGATTTAGGTATGGGTTGCTGGTCATCACCTAAAGTTGGCTGAACTATGATCTCACTCTGGATAAACTCCACGTGTCCACTGCCCAGAATATCGACAGATTTTGTCTGCAGCCTGCGATCGGCCAACGCCTGTGTACCAAAGATGGAAGAACCGATTGCAACGGCCACAGCAAGGTGCAATGCATTGGGACGAGCATTTGTCATTCTGTTACCTCAGGACTGATTACTTTAATTACCGTGAAAAGTGTTTGCCACATGTGGCAAGGAAGCGACTTTTAATCGCTCGTGGCTGTCGTTTTCCAGAAAGCGACAATGTGTTTCTACCCTCGTCGGGATAAATGGTGGTTTTTAGTTCTTTTAAAAATCTCCGAGTCAGAGCACGAGCTAATCTGCCTCATCGGGATCATAACCTTCCAACTCTCCCTGATCTTCCATTTCATCAAGATTCGGTTCATAGGGAGCCGGTTCCGGAGTACCGGAGTCATCATCATCAAGCATGAACTGTTCAGTGTCGGGTTGATCATCGTCGTCCTCTAGTCCGCTCAAGTCTGCATGGTTCACAGAGGCAAAGCCCAATGCCAATAGAATGGTCAGGAACGAGGCCCCCGAAATTGCAAAAGCCCGGAGCCTTTTGACAGAAAGCCAGTTTATTGGCTCGGGTTTCCCGGGAGCGAAGGAAGCATAAGCCTTGCAATTAAATGTCTCTTTTTCTGAATTGACCCGGGGGGCATTCATTTGAGCTGTTTTTTCAGGAATGGAATACATTGTTTCGTACCTCTTCATAGGGGTGAATCGGTAGCCCAATCAGAGAGAGAAAGCAGTATGAATTTCTTTATACCGGCTTCTTCTTGATGGCTATGAAGTGAGCATCTGCTGGTTTCTGATATCAGAGTTCGTCGCGGGGATTTTTATCGTCTCCCCGATCTTCATCAAGATTGAACGCAAGACCAGCCATTGCTGGATTTACAGCTGCCGGGGATTTCTCAGGCGCTGCAGTGGGTGTCGCGGTTGTTATCGGCACAGGTTCAGAGCTTTCCCTGAATTCATCCAGTATAATGGGTGGAATAACTTCAGTCTTTGTCACCGGAGAAGTCTTCGTGGACTCGGAAAGAAGCGCTTCCACTGAAGTCATCACCGGTGTTTCACGGGGCACTGGCGTGGCACTGCCGGTGGTTGCTTGTTGCCTGGTTGATTCACCGACCTTTTGCCATTCATAGAAGACACCTAAAGTGTAAGAGTAAGGAACACTTTCTGCATGGGAGAATGACCATTTAGGTACATTTTCCCTGAAGTATTTCTCCCAGCCATTCTCAAACATCTTCATGGTGCGATCCCGGCGTTCACGGAAATGCAGATAATTTTCATGACGCGTCCAGCCAGGCATGCTGTTGCTTGCCTTAACACGGTTTACATAATCCTCACCGGTTTCATTGAAGCGTTGTGGCGTGGCAACAGCCGTGCGTTTCACATATTCAGCGTCCGTTTCACCCACACCTCGCCAGCGATTAATCCTGTCAATACCACGCCCCAGAGGACCACCCAGCCATTGAGTGAGCATCTTGTTGTCGTTCATGAAGAAGTCGAAAGCAAGGCTCGATGCCAGAGCGAACCCAAAGGTTTGAGCATAGGTAAATCCTGATAACAGACCCTGGGCGTATGCTCCGGCAGTGGAAATCGGCCCCAGCACGAGGCCGGCTGTGACAGAGGCCAGACCTTTCACTGCTTGTGGTGTCACCCGGTGCAGCAGCGGCACCTGAACGCCTTGTCCGGAACCCATGGATTTTACTATCTCAGGCATCAGGCGATGAATGCTGCGATACCTATGGGGGTTGGCGTTGTACTGTCTGGCAAAGAGCATGGAGCCGGTTCTGAGCAGAATGGCTGAGGAAGTGGCCTTGCCCAATGGCATTGCCAGCCCGCCTACTTCAGAGAATTTTTCAATTTCTCTGTGGTAGGCATATTGCCCGATTCGGTCAAGATCAACACCGTAGCGTTCCAACCAGTGCTGGAAAGGGGTGAGCATCCTGTGCGTGTAATCACCTCTGTTGGTCAGATCCATAAGATAGAGGAACGAAATACTTGAGAGGGCCAGGTCGGCTGCATGCCAGGCAGTGTAGGTCATCAGTAGAGGTTTGTAGCTGGTGTAGTACCAGGTGACAGCCTGAACCAGATAGGCTGAAGGTTTGAGCCAGTATTCATTTAGCTGCTGTTCAACCGCTGCAGCATGTGCCAGCACCAATGTGCTATTGATAATCTTGATCAGCTCTGATTCAGCCAGGCCAGCTGCATTGGCATAAGGTGTCAGGGTATCCTGAACATTGGCCAGGAATGCGGTCGTTTTGCGGCCGTTTTCAAAGGCAATATCGTCAAGAACATAGTTGGCGATAACTGCAGCGGCGTACTCTTTCATGCCGACAACAGACTCTGTCATACCTGTCGGGCCAGCGGCAGTCACAGCCACATTAGCAAAGGCACTCTGCATGAATTCCTCAGCAACCTCATTGTCCAGCCTTTGGACAACAGCTCTGAAGCGGGGCACATTGACTTTGTGCCTGTAGCCAAGAGCGTGTTCAAATTCATCTGCTGGCAGACAGCCATCGATACCTCTGACAGCTTTCATGTAGTTCTCAAGTTCAACCTTGTTGATCAGACCATCACGCAGCAAAGCTATGATCTTGCCACCACTGGCAGAGTGGGCAGCGAAGTATTCCGAGAAGTCTTTCAAGTCCCTTTGCTGGTGTTCGATGCAGTGAATAACCGCTGAGCCTATGCTACGAATTTCGTCGCCGAATTCTTTTGCTCCAATGTTTCTCTCAATCCATGCCCTGGTCGTGAGTGTTTGGATTTCCCTGAGAACATTTCGAGATCGATCTTCTGAAAGCAGGGGGAGCGGGAAAGCTGTTTTCAGGCTTCTGAACATTTCCACAATCTGACCGGCCTGTTGAATCCTCAGTTTGTTTCCGACTTTTGCCCGCAAGCGAATCGGTGCAAATTCATCGTCATAATCGAAACCTATAAAGTCGGGGGGGGTCTTACCGCTATAGGCTGCTGCTTCCTGCAGGCCAATGGCGGCCTGAATAGCTTGTTTTTTGAGAGGGTGTTCCTTCGAGAATTTGTGGATAGCGTCCAGAGCCTTTACCTGTCTCGGCGTGTACTGGAAGGGACCGTCCTCTTCTTCGACGGCTTTCTCTGCAGTCTTCAGGATTTCCTTCCTTCTCTCAATTTTTGCCTTCCCGGCTTTAATCTCGCCTTTGAGACGGGCCTGTTCCTGAATCAGTTGCCGGATCCTGCCGCCGGTGCCGTCGTGCCCGCCAAGTTGTACCTGTTTGTGTCTCAGGGCATTAACCCGGTGTTCACTGGTGTCAGTGGCGTCTGGTTTAAGTCCCACCGTTTTTTCCAAGGGGGCAAGAGACGTTTTATGAAAATCCGTCAGGTCCTCTTCTGCTTTTGATACCTCTTTACTTTTCAGTTTCAGGGCCAAATTCAGCCGCGCTATTTCGTTCTTATGTATGGTTTCAGCCATGTCATCAGTGTTTCTACAACGCTTGATCTCCTCTTTTTTAAGGTCCAGCTTCTGTTGTGCATTCCTCTTTTCAAACCACGCATTGGTCACTTTTAAGTTTTTCCTGTCGTGATCAACCAGAAATTGCCTGACCAGAGAGTTCTTTATCCGGGTTGAAGCCAGTTCACCCAATGATCCACCGAATTTACCGGTCCCGTACAAACCAGGAATTTTTTTGTGCAGATCGACAATAAACTCTTCATGTTCTTCCGTAAAACTGAGGACATTTCCTTTTATCTCAATGTTCCTGTTTGTTTTGGCTCTCAGTTCCTTAACGATGTTATCCCGTTGTTCCTGACTGCATCCCCGCAGGTAATGTTTGACGTTCTCCATTCGTTCTTGAGGGGGCTGTGAGTCACCCGAATCCAGACCCAGATGGGTATGGAATTCTTTCATTGCCCGGTTTATAACCGTTTTTTCTTCATCCGAAAGGTGTTGCTGGCTGGCAAGGCTCCACGCAAATACCAGGTGTTTGTCACCAATCTTATGTAGCTTGCGATGAGCTGAGTCCAGGTCATTCTCGGCTAACTTTATTGCCCATCTGGCCCTGGCAACATCACGATCAAGAACGTATCGGGGTTTAGGTCCCAGACGAGCCATTTGCTTGTCAAGCTCATTTTCAATAGTTGCGATACGCTCATTAACGCCAGACTGACCCGCTTTGAAAACTTCTTCATCCAGCTGATCAAGTTTTGCGCCAATTAGACTCTTTTGTTCGTTTATACTGGCGTGATATCCATAGTTCTCAATGTTAAGTCGATCAGCAATTTGATTGTTACTGATTCTTTTGCCGCCTTCATCGTGATAGATTTCGTTTACTTCTTCTCTTAATGCCTGAATTTTGTCTTTTAGAGCATCCTTCTGGTCAGACAGGTTGTCATCCTGTTCAAACTCTAACTGCAGATCACCGGCCAGTTTAGCCGTGAAAGCTTTGCCTCTTTCTATAGCAGCAGGGTTTTTATGAGGGTTGATCGCCAGCTGGTCTTCTATAGCCAAAAGGTATTCTGCCTGCTTTTCTATGGCTCGCTGATCAGACTCTTCGATTGCAAAGGCAAGACGCTCACGAATTGTGAAGAGTTTGAGATTCGTCTCTGGCAGATCCCCCTTCAGTGCCTCCAGGTCATGTCTGTCCAGCTCACACCAGAGGAGCTCGATCATTTCAACCAGCTTGTAATTTGATATATCACCGCCATCAAGCCTTGTACGAACCCTTTCCAGTCTTGCTGCTTTGTCATCACCTTCATTGCTTTGGAGGTCTAATATTTTTTCCAGGAAATACAGTGATATCAGGGCATTTTCCTCTGACCGCTCTTTGGCTTCTGTGATGAACATCCGTATACCTTCAGAAACAGCCAGACGATGGAAGTATACATCGTCCTCTTTACGGTAAATCACCTCCTGCTCCAGGACTCTTTCCACGGCGCGAAGTGTCCCAAATACTTCAGGCATGGCTCTGGGGTGGCCTGGTGTTCTGATGTCTTCCAGCTCTGTTTGCAGTTCTTTTTCCAACTCTGAAAGCCTTAAGAGCCGGTCTTGTAATGTTGACTGCGGTTTGGCACGATTTTCCAGTGCGGTGTCTTTATTCAGGATTGCCTGATCGGTTAGTTTCAGCATATTCTGCAGGTGCGGTTGAAGGAGCCGATAGCGGGCATCCGGATCGTTTTCATCCTCTGGAGTCATAGCTTGCTTTCTTTCAATGGCCGCTGGTTTTTCCTTTAAAGTTTCTTCCCGAGAATGTAGTGCTGCGGCTCCTGTTGCGATAACCGGTGTTGTGGCAAGAGGCGTTGCGCTAACCGGTGTTGGGGCAATTGATGCTGTTGCAAGAGGCGTTGCGCTAAGCGGTGTAGTGGCAATGGATATTGCGCTAACCGATTGCTTGATTTTATGAATTTTATGGCTGATAAGTCTGGTTTTTTTTTCTAGTGCCTGGGTATCATCCCGATCATCGGTACCTGGTTCTGATGCCCGTCGGGTGTTGTCAGTTTTTCCGACCTCTTCGCCGGTATCACCAGTAACCGGTGTTGGGGCAATTGATGTTGCGGTAACCGGTTGCTTGATTTCTTGAATTTTCTCTCTGATGAGCCTGAATTGTTCTTCGATTGGCTGGGTATCATCCCAGCCATCGATACCAAGCACTGCTGCCAGTTGAGCGTTGTATTTTTGAGTTTTTATTGGAACTGCTGCACGAGCTTCTTTTTTCAGAATTGGAATTCGATCGACTTGCTTCTTAATAAGCTGTAACCATGTTTTGCGTCCATCGTGCTCATCTAGAAAGTTCATAAATTGTTGTTCGATCTCAAGTGACTGCTCCTGAATGCGCTGCTGAAGACCCCGGTGACGGGTTTCAAGGTCATCTTCATTGTCCGGAACCAGGCCGAGCTTGCCTTCACAAAAAGAGAGGTTTTCCCGTATTTCCTGATCGGTTAGTCCTTCGTTTTGTGGCAGTAGCTCTCGCTGTTGAACGAACTCAAGGGTATCCAGATCGTCTCCATTGATCGTAGTCATACTGCGTTTGCCGCCAATAGCGGCCGGTTTTGCTGTTGCAGCTGCTTCATCAGGCTTTCCTGTTGCCGCAACCGATGGTTTCATTTCAGCAATTTTTTTTCTAATAAGTCTGGCTTGTTCTTCGGGTGGCTGAGAATCATCCCAGTCATCAATGGCAAGCTCCGCTGCCAGTTGAGCGTTACGAGCTTTTGTGGCATCTGCTCTGGCATCACGAACTTGTTGTTCCAGCTCTTGAATTCGATCGGTTTCATGCTCAAGTTGATTTTGAACAGGCTGTCGAGCGATCTCGGCTGCCTGCTGCTTAAGGTGCTGGTGAATGGCCTGATGTCGGGCTTCAAGATCATCTTTGTTTTCCGGAACCAGACCAAGATAATTCTCAAAGATAGTCAGCTTTTTCCGTACTTCCGATTTGGGTAGTGTTATTTCATTTTGTTGTAGCCGTTGTTGAATGAACAGAAGGGTGTTCGGATTGTATTGATTGACCGAAGCAATACCGCGCCAGCCACCAATGGCGGCTGGTTCTGCTGTTAGAGCTCCTTCATCAGACTGCCCTGCTGCCGCCATCGATGCGTATATTTCACTAAATTTTTTTACTATGAGTCCGAATTGTTTATCGAGTGGCAGGTTATCATCCCAGTCATCAATACCAAGATTTAATGCTGAAAGAGCGTACTTAGCTTTTCTGCCATTTCTACTGAGAGTATGAACCAGCTTTTTCAGCAATGGAACCAGATCGGCTTTCTTCTGAAGTTTCTCTATCCAGTCTTTCTGTTCATTCTGCTCGAAGTGTTCAGGAATGCTCTGCTGACGGGTTTCCAGCTGGTCTTCATTGGCCGAAATAAGACGACGCTTGTTTCCAATGCCCGCCAGTTGTGCTTTGACCGTTTTTTCATCAGTCTGTTCTGTTACGAAGTCCGGTGGTTTGATTTCCTGAATTTTTTTTCTGATGAGTCTGGCTTGTTGTTCGAGTGGCAGAGTATCGTCCCAGTTATCAATACCAAGTTCTGCTGCCGTTTGAGCGTTGCGATCTTTTGTGGCGTCTGCTCTGGCATCATATACTTGTTCTTCCAGTGGCTGGCTATTGTCCCGGTTATCAATACCAGGCTTTGCTGCCTCTTTAGTGTTGTGTTCTTCTACAATGGCTCTGGCAATACCAACATTTTTTTCCAGCTGCTGAATTCGTTTGGCTTCCTGCTGAAGTTTCTCTAACCAGTTTTTCAGTTCTTCCTGCTCTTGTTGATTCTGACCATGTTGTTTTACGGCCTCAAGTCTCTGCTCCTGAAGGTGCTGTAGAATGGCCTGGTAGCGGGCTTGAAGGTCATCTTCATTGTTCGTAACCAGACCGAGTTGAACTTCAAAGATTGCCAGATTTTTTCGGAATTCCTCACTGTTTTTTTTCAGCTGCTGTTGAACGAATTGCAGGGCACTCAGATTGTCCTCATCCACTGAAGCTATATTGGGCTCGCCACCAATGGCCCCCGGTTCTGCTTTTAAAGCTTCTTCGTAAGACTTTGCTGTTGCAGCGAACGGTCTGTAGATTGCGCGAATTTTTTCTTTAATGAGTCGTTCTTCTATTGGCAGGGCACCTGCTCTGGCATTACGAATTTGTTGCTCCAGGCTGAGAACTCCTTTGACCTCCTGCTGAATTTCTCCTGACGGGTTTTGCAGTTCATCCCTCAATTTACGATTTTCTGCAAGCGCATCCTCAACTTGTCGCTTGAGTTGAAGTGCTCTGAGTTGTTTCTCTACACTGGTAGTGGCCTTCAATGTGAGCTTTAACTGGTCTCTAAGCCGGGTGAGTCTCCTTGCTTCTGTTTGCAGCTCTTCCTGCATGCTTTCTATCTTAACCAGCTGTTTGGAAATGCTGCTGGCAAACTTTCCCTCGACCCCGGGAGCACCGTTGTGGGCCTGGTTGATAGCGGTTACCACTTTCTGAATATCCTGAATAAAGAGCTGATTAGCCAGAAGATCTTTAACTATGGGTTTAAAGCCGAAGTGTTTTTCGAGTTGATTCTGCACCCAGGTTGTCGTCACCCCTGACGAAGCCTGTCTGATGTCTTCTATCGTTAATTCAAAGTCATCGGCTTGATCCGGGCTGGCATTGGTCAACGCCTGCTGGAGAGATTCATAGTATGTAAGCGTAATCAGTTCAGCTCTGCCAACTACAGTATCGTACTGTTCAGCCAACTCCTCCAGCAGTTCCATTTGCCTGTTTCGGATGACGTACTGGTAGCTTTTGACCTTATCTTTTTTTACCTTTGCTGTTACTGGAGTGGGGTTGTTAGCGTCATCTTCTCGCCAGAGGTTGTAGAGGCTTTCCACAAAAGCGATGTCGGCCGGATTTTGTTTCTGAGATCGGAAAACAATAACGCCCCCCCGGACCTCTTCCACTTCCAGCTTTGGATAACCGGCTGGCAAACGATAAGACTGTGATTCGTCCTCAAAATGGAGAACGTAGCCGACGGGTTGATGGTATGACAACAGATCATTCAGGGCTTCCTTTTGTAAGTCTTCCCCCAGAACATGAACCTGGGTATAGGCAGAGGTGGCTGCTGCAAAAAGCGCCTCATCATTAACAAAGAGCGATAGACCCAGGCGCTGAAGCTTAGTAGGCTGATCGCCTGCTGCGATAAGTCGCATGAAGGTGCGCCCTTCTACGTCCACTTCGTCTACTTCAATGGTGGCAAGGGCAACGAAGTTATCAACTTCGCCAAGGTTTCCCGATCTTTCATTGGCGCCTTTCAGTATTGCGGTTAACTGTTCTGGGCCTGCAACTTTCGTTAATGGTTCTAATGGTTGGGTGTCGTCTAATTGAGTTCGAACAGCTGCAATTGAATTCTGATCAGTCATTCCTTCTCTGACTTCAATGAGCAGCTCCTTTTCTGCAAGATTATGGGTGAATCTGAAGACTCCTTCATTGCCAACCTTGAGGACTTTTGTGTATTTTTGGGCAATGTCATTCTCGTCTGTTTCAAACAGATCAATATTGGAAACGCCACCCTCGATGCCGGAAAGAACCTCTGTGAAGCCTTCAGAAGGAACGTCGAAGCCTCCTCTGACCTGAGCCTGATCAGGGTAGGTGGTAGTAAAGGAATTGGGGATTGGCTGCAGGTCATCATCTAACGTTGGCTGAACTATAACCTCGCTACGCGTGAATTCCGCATGTCCATTGTCTGGTATATCGATCGATTTCGTCTGTAGCTTGCGTTCGGCGAGTGCCTGTGTACCAACGATGGAAGAACCGATCGCAACGGCCACTGCAAGGCTTAATGCATTGGGGCGAGTCTTTGTCATTCTACTACCTCAAAGTTGAATGCTTTGATTACCGTGAAAATTGACTGCCAAACCGGGCGAGGGGGGCAACTTTCAATCGCTCATGGCAGTTTCGGTAAGCTGTTGAGAGAATTTAGTTCACAGTGGCTAATCCGGTTAGCTGCTGAGCAAATTTAGTTCACAGTGATAAAAGGCAGTGGCAGTATAATTGAGTGATTTTTCAGGGAAGGAATGCATTAATACCTTTTAGCAGAACTTAATCGACAGACGGGTGTCAAAGAAACCAGTACGTATCGCTTTATACTGGTTTCTTTTGGATGGCTATGAAGGGTTCAGCTGAAGGTTTCACGGCTGCAGTTTTTTTCCAGACGCTGCACTACTTTCGGGAGTTGATGTGGCTTGAAGAGCATTTCTCTTATCATAAAAAGTAGCTGTCTTGCTATCGTCCTGTTGCAATGCATAGAAGGCACCCAGAGTGTAAGAGTAAGGAATGCTTTCTGCGTGGGAGAATGACCATCTAGGCACATTTTCCCTGAAGTATTTCTCCCAGCCATTCTCGAATAGCTTCATGGTGCGATCCCGACGCTCACGGAACTGAAGGTAATTTTCGTGTCGTGTCCAGCCATACAGGGTGCCGTTGGCTTTAACACGGTTTGTATAGTCTTTATCGGTTTCACTGACGCGTTGAGGTGAAGCAACAGTCGTACGTTTCACATAGTTATCTTGCGTTTCACCCACGCCCAGCCAGCGATTAATTTTGTCAAGACTACGGCCCAAAGGTCCACCCAGCCATTGAGTGAGCATCCTGTTGTCGTTCATAAAGAAGTCGTAAGTGAGGCTGGACGCCAGCGCGAATCCGAATGTTTGGGCGTAGGTAAACCCGGATAAAAGACCGTGGGCGTATGTTCCGAAGGTGGCTACCGGGCCCAGCAGCAGACCGGTTGTGGTAGAGGCCAGGGTTTTCACTTTTTGTGGTGTCACCCTGTGCAGCAGCGGTATCTGAACTCCCTGTCCGGAGCCCATGGATTGTACTATTTCCGGCACCAGACGGGAAATGCTGCGATACATCTGCGGGTTGGCGTTGTACTGTCGGGCAAACAGCATAGAGCCGGTTTTCAGCAGAATGACCGAGGAAGCGGCTTTACCCCATGGCATGGCCAGCCCGCCCAATTCGGAGATTTGTTCAATGCCACGGTGATAAGCATATTGCCCGGTTCGATCAGGATCAACACCATAAGATTCCAGCCAGTGCTGGAAAGGTATCAGCATCCGATGCAGGTAATCTCCTCTGCTGGTCAGATCCAGAAGATAGAGGAACGACAGGTTCGAGAGGGATAGCTCAGCAGCCTGCCAGGTGGTGTGGGTAGCCAGCAGAGGTTTGTAGCTGGAGAAGTACCAGGTGACAGCCTGTACCAGAGAGGCTGAAGGCTTGACCCAGTAATCCAGTAGCTGTCGTTCAACCGCTGCGGCATGAGCCTGCATTAATGTGCCATGAACAGTTTCGATCAGGTCTGATTCAGATATTCCGGCAGCACGGGCATAAGGTGCCAGGGTATCCTGAACATTGGCCAGGAATGCTGCTGTCCTGCGACCATTGTCAAAGGCAATATCATCAAGAACGTAGTTGGCGATGACCGCAGCTGCGTACTCTTTCATGCCAGTAACAGACTCTTTCATACCCGTCGGGCCAGTGGCTGTGACAGCTACTGGATCAAAGGCACTTTGCATGAATTCCTCAACAGCCTTGTCGGACAGCATCCGGGCAACCTTCTTGAAGTTGGGTATATGGACGTCGTGTTTGTAGCCGAGGAAGTGTTCAAATTCATCCACAGTCTGATAACCATCGACACCTCTGATGGCCTTCATGTAGTTTCCAAGCTCGATCTTGCTGATCAGTCCTTCCCGCAGCAAAGCAATGATCCTGCCACCACTGACAGAGTGGGCAGCGAAGTATTCCGAAAAGTCTTTCAGGTCCCCTGGTTTATGCTCGACGAAGTGAGTGGCTCTTTTGCCCATGCCGCGTATTCCATCGTCGTATTGTTGAGCCCCGGTTTCTATCTCATTCCTGGCCCTTAGCGCCAGATTCTGGACTTCCTCAATGACATTCTGAGATTGATCTTCTGAATGCCCGAAAGGCAAGCTCGTCTTCAGGCTCTTGAAGACCTCCACCATCCGACTGGCCTGATCAAAGGGCAGATCGTCTCCGACCATTGCCTGCAGGCGAATCGGTGCAAATTCATCGTTAAAATCAAACGTCGCAAGGCCGGGTATTGTTTTACCGTTTTTGACGGCTGATTCTGCCAGGTCCAGTGCGGCATCCAGAGCCTGTTGCCTGAGAGGGTGCTGCTCTGTGAAGGTGTCCATATCGGTCAGAACTTTTGCCTGTCTAGGTGTGAACTGGAAGGGACCGCCGTCATTTTCGACGGCTTCCTCTGCGGCCCTCAGGACTTCCTTCATTCTCTCAATGTTTGCTTTCCTGACTTCAATCTCTCTTTCCAGACGGGCCTGCTCCTGACTCAGTTGCTGAATCCTGCCGCCAGAACCATCATCACCGCCCAGTTTTACCAGCCTGTTTCTCAGGGCATTAACCCGGTGTTCATTGGTGTCAGTGGCGTCTGGTTCAAGACCCATGGTTTTTTCCATGGGGTCAAGAAACGTTTTATGAAAATCGATCAGGTCCTCTTCTGCTTTTGATACCGCTTCACTTCTCTGCTCCAGGGCTGTGTTCAGGCGGGTTATTTCGTTCTTCTGTTCGGTTTCGGCCTTTTCACCGGTGTTTCCAAAACGCTTGATCTCCTCTTTTTTAAGATCAAGGCTCTCTTGTGCGTTCCTCTCTTCAAGCCGTGCATTGGTCAACTCCCTATTTTTCTTGTCGTGAATACGCAGTAGTTGCCTGACCCGAAAGTACTTTTTCCTGACTGAAGGCAGTTCACCCAATAGTTCATCGAATTCATGGGTTTTGTCTTGATCGTGATTATCTCTTCTGCTCCGAATGACAATAAAGTAATCAGCCTCTTCCGGTAAAATTTCGTCATTTTCTTTTATCTGGATGTTGGTATTTGTTTTGCCTACCCGTTGCTCAACGATTAAATCCTGCTTCTCTTTGCTGTGTCCCGACAGGAAATCTTTGACATCCTCCATTATCTCTTGAGGGTGTTGTTCGTTACCTGCATCCAGCGCCAAGTCGGTCTGAGATTCTTTCATTACCTGATTGATTGCTGTGTCGTATTTATCTGAGATATGTCGGAGGTCAGCACGACTCCCGGCAAATAACACGTTTTTGCCACTAAGCCTGTTCAGTTTTCGATGAACATCTGTTAGCTCTGTTTCAGCTTTTTGTATTGCTTGTCTGGCTCTGGCTAGCTCACGATCAAGAACGTATCGGGGTTTGGGTCCCAGGCAGGCCAATTGCCTGTCAAGCTCTGTATCAATGGCTGTGATATGCTCATTAATGCTGACAATACCTGCTTTGGAAACTTCTTCATTCAGCTGTTGGAGTGTTCTTTTAATTAGAAAGTTCTGGTCGTCAATGCTGGCATCATCTTTATAGGCCGCAATGTTGAGTTGAGAAGCCATTTCATTGTTTCTGCGTCTTCTGACATCTTCATCGCCATTGGCTTCGTTTACTTCTGTTATTAATGCCTGAATTTTGTCTCCAACAACATACTTGCTGTTGTACAGGTAGTCATCGTTTTCAATAGTTAATCCCAGCTCATTGGCCAGCTTGGCAACGAAAGCTTTGCCTCTTTCTATAGCCCTATAGTTTATATCGGAGGAGATAAGCAGAACGTGCTCTATCACTTCAAGCAGGTCTTTCTGATGATCAAAGACTCGCGCATCCGTGTTTTCGACATAGTAGGTAAGATACCCTTGAATCTTCCTGAGTTTTGATGCCTTTTTTACGCTCGCTGGTATCATCTTTCCTTTTGAGAGAGCATCTTTTATCGTATTCAGCATGTCTTCTGAGACATTATTGCTGTCAAGTTTTGTACGAACCCTTTCAAGCCTTGCCACTTTGTGATCGTCTTTGTTGACTTGGATTTTGAATATTTCTTCTACTGTTTGCAGTATTTTTAGAGCATCTTCCTCTGCCTGCTGTCTGATTTTTATGATGTATGTCTGAATTTCATCAGAAATGGCTTGACGACGGTGATACACGTCATCAACGCTATCGGGGTCATCCATGTACAGGGTTCTTTCCACGGCGGTCAGTTTCCCAAGCACTCCATCTTTATTGCTATCAAAATTCATGGTGTTTAAATGACTGGCAATGGTTGCATGGTGTGCTTTGACTTCTGCTTCTCTTTCAGCGTTAAGGGCTTTTGTGACATCTGTTCTGATAGTACGAACTTGTGTTTCCAGCTCCGGGATTCGTTGAGCATCCAGCAGAAGTTTCAGTTCCATATTTTCCAGGTATTCCAGTTCGACATGAATCTTTACAAGCTCATCCTTAACTTCCCAATAGCGTTGTTGCAGCTCACCCAGCTTTTCCTTGCGACTGGGACTGGCTACTCCGATTCTGGACTTTAAGTAGTCATGAAGTCCTAAGAGGTCACTTTCTTTTGCATACAGCTTGTCCAGTTTTTTAAGCAGCTGTCTGTTCATGTCTCCTATGACTCTGGCAGCAAACTTTTTGTCCTTCTCATGATGACCGGTTTGCACCTGGCTGTCATGGTTGTTAATGGGTATAACATTCTGAATATCCTGGACAAAATGCGGGTTAATCAGAAGATTTCTGAATACGGGTTTGAAATTGAAGTGTTCTATGAGTTGAGAATGCAGCCATTCTGGCGTGATGACCGACGAAGCAACCCTGATGTGTTCCAGGGTGAATTCAAATTCAGGGACCTGAATCGAACGAGCTGGAGCATTACTGGCCAACGCCTGCTGGAGATATTCATAGTGAGCAAGTGCATCTATTGCCAGTTTATCTTCGTTTGTGAGCGTCGTCGGTTGATCTTCGTGAACGACAGCATCGTGCCGCGCAACATACTCCTCAAGTATTGCCATCTGCCTGCTTCGAATGACGTGCTGGTAGTTTTTGACCTTATGTTTTTCAACCTTTGCTAACACTGCAGGGACGGGGTTATTACCCTCAACTTCTTCCCAGAGGTAATAGAGGTTAGAGAGCTTTTCTACAAAGGCTATATCATTCGGACTCAGCCTCTGACCATGGAAAACAATCTCTTTCCCCGAAGCTTCTGCTACTTCAAGTTTTGGATAACCCGCAGGCACAGGATAAAACTTTGTGTCATCGTCGACGTGTACAACGTAACCGACGGGTTTGCTGTGGGCCATGAGTTCATTAAGAGCCTGCTGTTGTAAGTCCTCTCCCAGGACATGAACCTGGATATAGGCAGAGGTGGCTGCTGCCAGAAGAGCCTCCTCATTGATAAAGAGTGATTGACCCAGACGCTGCAGTTCAGGGGGCTGATCCCCCGAAGCGATAAGACGCATGAAAGTACGTCCATCCACTTCAACTTTTTCTACTTCAAGGGTGGCAAGGGCAATAAAGTGATCATTGGCGCCCAGCTTTCCTTTTCTGTCGTAGACAGCTGCCAGTAACTCATCCAGTTGCTGGGGGGCGGCGATTTTCGTCAATGGTTCTAATGGCTTCTCGTCATGAAATGCACGAAAAGCATTAATTGAATCCTCATCGGTCATTCCGGCTCTGACTTCAATGAACAGTTTCGTTTCTTCAAGGTTATGGGTGAACCTGAAGACTTCCTCATCATCTAACTTCAGGACTTTGGTGTATTTTTGAGCAACGCCATTGTCGCCTGTTTGAAACAGGTCAACACTGGAAACTTTGCCACCAACATTAGAAATTCTTTGTGTAAAGCTTGCAGAGGGAAGGTGATAGTAGTGTTCTCTGTCGATAGTATAAGGGTAGGTGGTTGTAAAGGAGTTGGGTATTGGCTGCTGGTCAGGACCTGGAGTTGGTCGAATCATAACGTCACTGTGGGGAAACTCCTCATGTCCACTGGCCTGAATATGGATAGATTTGGTATGCAGCCATCGATTAGCCAGTGCCTGTGTGCCAGTGAAGGACGAGCCGATCACAGCGATTACAGCAAGGCTTAAAGCATTGGGGCAAGCATTTGTCATTCTACTTCCTCGGAGATGAGTACCCGATTAGTGTGGAAAGTGGTTTCTTACAGGTGTTAATCGGTAGCCCAATCAGAAAGAAACCGGTATGTATCCTTTTATGCCGGTTTCTTTTGGGTGGCTATGAAGAGGTCATCCACTGGTTTCTGATATTAAAGTTCGTCGCGGGGATTTTTATTGTCACCCCAATCTTCATCAAGTTCGAAATCCTTAATCACAGCCTCAATATCAAGATTGTCTTCAGGATCAGCCTTGGCTGCCAAGGTGTCATCAGGCGCTAAAGTCCCTGTGGTGGCCGGTGTGGAGGAAGCAGCTGGAGTTGCTTCAGGCTCTGGCAGGGGAGTTGCCTCCACGGTGTCAGAAGCAACCGTTACACCCGCAGTGACCACCAGCGTCGCACTGGTTGGTGATGTTGTAGTGGTCGGCATTATTGGTACTTCAGCGGTTGTGGTTGTAGTTGTGGCTGCAGGAGTTACCAGTGCAGATTCAGTATTTTTCCATGTATCGTCTTTTTCGAGGTCGTCCATTTCAGCAGCTTGATCAGGCTCTTTCACCGAACTGGTCTCTGTGGGCTCAGAAAGCAGCTCTGCATCGGGAGTCATATACCACTCCTCATTACCATCAAGCTGATCGCCCACGGCTCCGGGCAGAAAGCTTGATTGAGAGGAGGGGCTATCGTGGGCAGAAAGTTGCTTATCATCGCGCTTTTGCCCTTCGAAGAAGGTACCCAGAGTGTAAGAGTAGGGCACACTCTCTGAATGGGAGAATGACCATTTGGGCACATTTTCTTTGAAGTATTTCTCCCAGCCATGCTCAAAGAGTTTTATGGTGCGATCACGGCGTTCGCGGAACTGCAGATAATTTTCATGTCTTGTCCAGCCAAGCATCATGTTGCCCGTTTTAACACGATTTGCATACTCCCCGTCGCTTTCACCGGAGCGTTGAGGTGTGGCAATGGCCGTACGTCTCACATATTCATGATCCGATTCGCCCACGCCTCGCCAGCGATTAATTTTGTCAAGACTTCGGCCCAGGGGGCCACCGAGCCACTGAGTGAGTATTTTATTGTCGTTCATAAAGAAGTCGAAAGTGAGGCTCGACGCCAGGGCAAATCCAAATGTTTGAGCATAGGTAAAACCGGAGATCAGCCCATGGGCGTAGGCTCCAACAGTAGCTACCGGACCTAGCATGAGGCCGGCGGTGGCAGAGGCCAGACTTTTCACTTTTTGTGGTGTCACCCGGCGCAGCAGCGGTACCTGAACCCCTTGCGCGGAACCCATGGATTTCACTATTTCGGGCACCAGACGGGAAATACTGCGATACATATGGGGGTTGGCATTGTGCTGCCGGGCAAACAGCATGGAGCCGGTTTTCAGCAGAATGACGGAGGAAGCAGCTTTACCCAATGGCATGGCCAGCCCGCCCACTTCGGAGACTTGCTCAATTTGATTATGGTAGGCGTATTGGCCGGCTCGTTGAGAATCAACACCATAGCGTTCCAGCCAGTGCTCGAAAGGTGTGATCATTCTGTGTGCGTAATCACCCCTGTTGGTCAGGTCCAGCAGATAGAGGAATGACATGTTTGAGAGTGACAGCCTGGCAGCCTGGCAGGCGGTATGGGCCACCAGTAGTGGTTTGTAGCTTGAGAAGTACCAGGTGACAGCCTGTACCAGGAAGGCTGAAGGTCTGACCCAGTACTCATTGAGCTGTTGCTCAACCGCTGCAGCATGAGCCTGCATCAATGTGCTGTTGATAATCTTGATCAGGTCGGATTCAGGCAGGCCAGCAATGTGGGCATAAGGTGTCAGGGTATCCTGAACATTAGCCAGAAATGCCGCCGTCTTGCGGCCGTTTTCAAAGGCAATATCGTCAAGAACGTAATTGGCGATGACCGCAGCTGCGTAGTCTTTCATGCCGGCAACAGACTCTTTCATACCGGCTGGGCCAGAGCCGGTGACGGCCACAGGAGTAAAGGCACTGCGCATAAGTTCCTCAGCCCCCTTGTCGGACAGCATCTGAACAACCTTCCTGAACTCAGGCACCTTGACGCCCTGGTTGTAGCCAAGGAAGTGTTCAAACTCATCCACTGTCTGATAACCGTCGACACCTCTGACGGCCTTTATGTAGTTCTCAAGTTCAACCTTGCTGATCAGACCTTCACGCAGCAGTGTTATGATCTTGTTACCACTGGCAGAATGGATCTCGAAGTATTCCGAGAAGCTTTTCAGGTGCCCTGATTCATGTTCGACGAAGTAAATGGCTGTTTCACCCATGCCGTTAATGATTTCGTCGTAATATTTAGCACCTCTTCCTATCTCATTCCTGGCTCGGTGCGCCAGAATCTGGACTTGTTCAATGAGGGTCTGGGGCTGATCTCTCTCAGGCTCGAAAGGAGGAGGGGGGGAGGGGAAGTCTGCCTTGAGGCTTCTGAAAACTTCCAGCATCCGACCGGCCTGATCAAACGTCAGATCTTGTCCGGCCATTGCCTGTAAGCGAATGGGCGCAAACTCATCGTCAAAATCGAAGGTCGCAAGGCAAGGTATTGCCTTTCTGCTCTTTTCTGAAGAGGCTGCCAGACCTATTGCGGCTTCCAGAGCTTGTTTCCAGAGAGAGTGCTGCTGCGTGAAATCGTAAATATCAGCCAGAACTTTTACCTGTCTCGGTGTGTACTGGAAGGGGCCGCCGTCGTTTTCGGCGGTTTGCTCTGCAGTCTTCAGGTTCTCCTTCATTCTCTCAATGTCTGCTTTTCTGGTTTCTATCTCACCTTCCAGGCGGCCCTGTTCCTGAATCAGTCGCTCGATCCTGCCGCCAGTGCCATCTTCCCCGCCCAGTTGCAGCTGTTTTTTTCTCAGGGCACTGATCCGCTGTTCACTGGTCTCAGAAGAGTCTGGTTTAAGACCCACAGCTTCTTCAATGGCCTCAAGAGCCGTTTTGTGATGTTCCGCCAGAGCGATTTCTGCTTTTGATAAAGCATCACTTTTCTGCTTCAGGGCCAGATCCAGCAGCTCTATCTCGTTCTCAATCGCCTCTTTTTTTCGATCCATATCCTCTTGGACAGCTAGCCCGCGAGCCACTGCCGATACATCGTTCTCGACCAAACATCTCAGGGAATCCCGTTTCTCAATATCAGTAGAGTCTGGTTCAGGACCTGTGGCTTTCTCAGTGGCTGCAATAGCCTCTTTTCTTCGATCCAGGTTCTCTTGCACAGCAAGCCGACGAACCACTTCCGATTCATCGTTGGCGATCAAACATCTCAGGGCATCCCGTTTCTCGATATCGGTAGAGTCTGGTTCAGGACCTGTGGCTTTCTCAGTGGCTGCAATAGCCTCTTTTCTTCGATCCAGGTTCTCTTGCACAGCAAGCCGACGAGCCACTACCGATGCATCGTTGGCGATCAAACATCTCAGGGAATCCCGTTTCTCAATATCAGTAGAGTCTGATTCAGAGCCTGTGGCTTTCTCAGTGGCTTCAATATTCGCTTTATGAGCCTCCGGAACTTTCGATGCTTCTGATTCAGCGTCACTTTTCTGCTCCGGGGTTTGCTTCAGGTCGGTCTGCTCAGGGTCTGTACTCTGCGATTCAAATTCGTTCTCATGTTCGGTTTTAACTTTTTGTTCGATGCCTCCGGCTTTGTTAATCTCCTCTTTTTTACGATCCAGATTCTCTTGTGCAAGCGCCTTTTGATGCCGTGCAGATTCTATGTCCATGCCTTTTCTGTCGTGTACACTCAGGAATTCCGTGACCTGAGTGTATTTTTTTCTGGTTAAAGGCAGTTCACCTAATGTCTCATCGACTTCATTGATTTCGTCCCGGCCATGAATTTTTGCGAAGGCTGTAATGGCAAAATAATCAGCTTGTTTCGGTAATCGGAGGTGATCTTTTATCTGGATGTTCAGGTTTTTTGTGGCAGCCTCCAGTTTATCAATGATTTCATCTCGTCTCTCTGCACCGTCTCTCTGCATAAAGCGGTTGATGTCGTCTACTCGTTCTTCAGGGGTTTGTTCGTCACCTGCAGGCAGACCCAGTTCGGTCTGTATTTTTTCCATTGCCTGATTGAGAGCGCTGTTATCTTCATCCGAGATAGGTTCAATGCCATCGCGATTTACCAGCACTAATTGTTTGCGACGAAGATCATTCAGCTTGCGATGAGCACCTGCCAGCTCAGTGTTAGCTCTTTCTATGACTTGCCTGGCTGTGGCGACATCACGTTCAAGAACGAATCGGGGTTTAGGTCCAAGGCGGCCCAATTGCCTGTCAAGCTCATCTTCAATGGCTGCGACACGCTCTTCAACTTCAGGCTGGCCTGCATTCATCGCTTCTTGATCCAGTTGCTGGGTCAGTTGCTGGAGTTTGCCGTTAATCAGCTCGATCTGGTCGTGGATAGCGGCATCATCTTTATACTCCTTAACGTTGAGTTGATGAGCCAAATTATTGTTCCAGATTCTTTTGGCAGCATCATTCCAATAGCTTTTGTGTAATTCATCCATCATTTTGCGAAGTACGGCACCCAGAGCATACATCCGGTCAGACAGGCTGAGATCCTTTTCAAACTCTAACTTCATATCACTGGCCAGCTTGTCAGTGAAAGCCTCGTGTCTTTTATTGGCAGCAGGGTTTTTCTGAGGGTTGATACCCAGCTTTTTCTCAATAGCAGTAAGATAGTTAAGCTGGTGTTCTCTGGCTCGCAGATCGGATTCTTCGACTCGAGAGGTCAGATGCTCACGAAGCCTGTCGAGCCGTATATCTCCTTTCTCCGGATCCACCAGCGTTATGTCGTCCGTGAGGATCTTAACCATCTCGTCCAGCTGGTATTCTGATATATCATCGCCGTTAAACTTTGAACGAACTGTTTCAAGTCTTGCTTCTTTGCCAGCATATTTGTCGATTTCGAGGTGGAATATTTCTTCCAGTGCTTCCAGTATGTTCAGAGCCTCTTCCTCTGACCTTTTTTCGGCTTCCGTGATGTATGTCTTTATGTCATCAGAAATAGCCTCGCGCCGGAGATAAACGTCTTCTTCTCCACCGGGGAGAGTCATCTCCATGGCATTTTCCACGGCACTCAGTTTCTCAATTACTTCAGGCTTGGCTTTGGGATGGCCCGGAGTTCTGACGTCTTCCAGTTCTTGTTCCAGTTCTGCAAGTCTGGAGAGCTTCTCATGGACGGTTGACTCCAGAGTGACGGGGTCTTCCTCATTCAGCTTAATACCAAGAACCGCTTCTAAAGCGCCTTTTCTGGCCTCGGTGTAAGAATTCTCTGCATCCTGTCGATCAGCCTCAACTTTATGATGCAGCCGTTCCGGATGGTCTTCCAGTGCCGAAAGTCTTTGAATCAGGTACTGTTTTGAATTCTCCATCATCTTGATTTTTTTAAGCAGGCTTTCTTGCTGTTCATCAATATCTGCATCGCTATCAAAATTCTGAATGTTCAGATGTGCGGCAATGGTTGCATAGCGAGGTTTGATTTCAGCGACTACTTTCGAATCTTTTCTGATGTTCTGCTGCAGAAAGCGTTCTCGATCTATCTGAGCTGCCTGCTGTTTCAGGTGCAGCTGAACAGTCTGGAAACGGGCTTCCAGATTTTTATCGTCAACCGGGAAAAGGCCGAGCTGTATTTCAATGTCTGTCAGCCTGTTTTTTACGACATCATCGGTTACTTCTATCTGCAGTTGCTTGAAGTATTGGGCGGCCTTGTGAATGGAATCAAAGCGGCTAATCAGATCGTTTTCATTGTCTGGAGTCAGTTTGAGCCCTTTTTCAATCTCCGCCATTTTTACTTTTAAAGCTTCAGCCCGCTGTTGTTCTGTTGCGGCAGCTGAACTCTCGATTTCGTTAATTTTCTCTCTGATGAGTCTGGCTTGCTCTTCTGATGGCGTGCTATCAATACCAAGCTCTTCTGCCAGCTGGATGTTATATTTGTCTATGTGTGCTGTTAATGTTATGTGATAGTCTTTTCTCTTATTCAGAGTTTGATCGACTTCCTTCCGAAGATCTGTCAACTGTTTTTTCTGTATTTCCAGCCCCTGCTGATGCTCAAGATGTTTCTGAATGGCCTGGTGACGGGCCTTCAGGTCATCTTTGTTAATCGGCATCAGCCCGAGTTGATCTTCTATAACAGCCAGCGCTTCTTCTTCGGCGAGTTCTGCCCGTTGCTCCATATACTCTTGAATAAACGCAAAGCGGGAACCCAGATCGCTTTCATCGTCCGGAGTAATTCCTAACACGCTTTCAATCGCCGCCAGTTTTGCCTCTGGAGCTTCTTCATAAGACTCTCCTGTTGCAGCGAATGTTGCGGCCACCGCCAGGTTCATTTTATGAATTTTTTTTATAATGAGTCTGATTTGTTCTTCGGATGGCTGGGTATTATCCCAGTTGTCAATACCCAGTTCTGCTGCCAGTTGAGTGTTGTAATTTTTTATGGCCTCTTCTCTGGCATGACTAACTTGTTGTTCCAGCTCTGGAATTCGTTTGACTTCCTGCTTAAGTTGATCTGAATGCTCTTGCAGCTGTTCAATCACTTCACGATTCTCTGCAAGCTGACTCTCAACTTTTTGCTTGAGTTGAACTGCATAGAGTTTTTCTTCCTCACTGATAGCGGCTTTCTCCGACAGGAGTTTCAGCTCGTTTGTAATCTGAGCCAGCTTACCCTCTAAGGCCATATGCTTTGTCAGCTTCATTTCCATCTGAACCATTTGGTTGGCGATGTCGCTCAAGACTCTGGAAGCAAACTCTTCGTTGTGAGCTAAAGCATCGAGCATTAATGAGTCGGCGGTGAGTAGATTACTCAAAATACCCTTAGCAAAACTCTTAATGATTAGATGGTGTCTTAGTGCGGGTTTGAAACTGAAGTGTCTGGCGAGTTGAATCTGCATCCAGGTTGGCGTGATGACAGACGAAGCAACTCTGACCTGTTCCATTGAGAATTCAAATTCATCTGCTGGAGCTGCTGCAGCAGCACTGGCCAATGCCTGCTGGAGATATTCGTAGTGTGAAAGCGCACGAAACGCCTGCAGATCTTCCTCTGTATACGTCACCGGTTGATCTTTGTCAGCTCCGGTAGAGTGCGTCGCTACAAGCTCCTCCAGCAGTGCCATCTGCCTGCATCGAATGGCGAACTGGTAGCTTCCGACCTTATGTTTATTGACCACTGTTGCTGGAGCGGGTTTGTTTGCCTCTGTTTCTACCCAGAGTTTATGGAGGTTTTCTACAAAAGCGACATCTTGCGGATTCAGCCTCTGGCCATGGAAAACAATCACTCCCTCCGAAGCTTCTGATACTTCCAGCTTCGGATAGCCCGCAGGCACAGGATAAACCTCTGTGTCATCTTCGGCCTTTACAACGTAGCCGACGGGTTTGCTGTGTGCCAGGAGTTCATTAAGAGCCTGCTGTTGTAAATCCTCTTCCAGAACATGAACCTGAATATAGGCAGAGGCGGCGGCTGCCAGGAGAGCATCGTCATTGACAAAGAGCGATTGCCCCAGACGATCCAGTTCAGGGGGCTGAACGCCCGAAGCGACAAGACGCATGAAGGTGCGCCCATTGACCTCAACTTTTTCTACTTCTATGGTGGCAAGGGCAACATAGTGATCACTTGAGCCGAGGTTTCCTGCTCTGTCGTTGGCGGCGTCCAGCACATCAGCCAGTTGTATGGGGGTGGCGATTTTTGTTGACGGTTCCAGTGATTTGATGCCATGCGATTGCCATCCTTTACGAATAACCTCAATTGAATCCTGATCGGTCATTCCGCCTCTGACTTCAATGAGCAGTTCGTTTTCTTCAAGGTTATGGGTGATCCTGAATACGCCCTCATTACCCGCCTTCAGGACTTTGGTGTATTTCCTGGCAACATTATTCTCGTCTGTCTCAAACTGATCAACACTGGAAACTGTGCAACGAGTATTATAAAAAATTTCTGAAAAGCTTATAGAAGGATAGAGAAGGTCCTCATTTACTGCAGGCTCATAAGGGTAGGTGGTTGTAATGGATTTGGGTATTGGCTGTTGGTCATCACCTGAAGTTGGCTGAACCCTGACCACACTCTGAGTGAACTCCACATGTCCATTGCCCAGAATATCGGCAGATTTTGTCTGCAGCTTGCGATCGGCCAGTGCCTGTGTGCCAGTGATGGAAGAGCAGATTGCAAAGGTCACAGCAAGGCTTAGTGCATTGGGGTGAGTATTTGTCATTCTAATACCTCAGAGCGGAGTACTTCTGATACTGCGAAAAGTGATTTCCATACCAGCCAAGGATGCAGATTCCGGTCAGTAGCTCATGGCTGTTAATCGCGTATGGCTGTTAATCGCTCATGGCTGTCAATCGCTCATGGCTGTCCCGGTAAGCGGTTGAGAGAATTTGTAAGTACCCAAAACTTTTAGCAGTTAAATGGAGAGCTGCAAGTTCAAGTGTCTAAATATCCAAATTCTGGCCAATGAGCAGGTAAAGATATGAGACCTGTTTCAGCTGTTTCAGAAGATCATTATTGGGAAGGTCTGATGGGAGCCAGTCACGGTTTGTTGTGTTCTCTGAGCAACGAACTGCGAAACAGGAACCTGTCAGGTGACTAACAGTAATCCCCGTCGTCTGGTGGGTGTCAAAAGGGAAAGTGTCAAAAGGGAAAGTGGGCTGAGGCGGTAGCCTCAGCCTAACTGGTGAGCCACTCAGAATCAGGCTGCGGCTGCGGTACTAATGTACTGACTCCTTAACTCTTCGATCTTCTGCAGATAGCCGTTGTATTCAGGGGAACCGTCGTGTGAATAGTTCAGGTTCTTGAGCAGGCCGGTCAGCTTGACGAAGTAGTCACGGGCAACTTCTTTATCCTTGAAGGCGTACTGCTGACTGATCAGGCTCACAACCAGCTCGAAGCAGGCCTGCTGGCGACTCAGTGGGCAACTGCTGTCGACGTCATCAAAGGCGTCCTGCTGGAGGTAAACCATATCCAGGAAGAAAGACTTCTGGAAAGTAACGTAATCTTCCAGAGTAATACCTTCTTCACCGGTCACCTGCATCATCTGGTTAATGCTGTCACCTTTGACAAGCAGAGCCTGCATTGCCTTGACGGTATCGACCCAGTCAGGGGACAGGTTTTTGCTGTACCAATCGGACAACTGATCAAGATAACGGGACCAGGAGATCAGTGGATCTATGGCAGGGTAGAAACGCTTGTAGGCGCGGTCGTAAGACAGCCCCAGAAAAGTTTTGACCGTACTCAGAGTGGCCTGGGTGACAGGCTCCTCGAAGTTACCACCGGCAGGAGATACGGAGCCTACCAGAGTCAGGGAACCTTCGTTTCCTTCTTCGTTACGAATCACACCACAACGCTCGTATACACCTTTAATGGCGGAGTCCATGTAAGCAGGGAAGCCTTCTTCACCCGGAATTTCTTCCAGACGGTTGGAGGTCTCACGCATGGCCTGGGCCCAGCGGGAAGTTGAGTCTGCCAGAGCGAGGACGTTGTATCCCATCTGACGATAGTACTCACCCAGTGTCAGACCCGTGTAGATAGAAGCCTCACGGGCAGCTACCGGCATGGATGAGGTATTACAGATGATGACGGTGCGGTCGATGAGAGAGCCGCCTGTTGTTGGATCTTGCAGGTGCGGGAATTCTTCAATGGTTTCCACCACCTCACCGGCACGTTCACCACAGGCTGTTACAATGACGATGTCGGCATCGCAGTAACGGGAGAAAGAGTGCTGGAGTACCGTTTTTCCGGAACCGAATGGACCGGGGATACAACCGGTGCCACCACGGGCAATGGGGAAGAAAGTGTCCACGATTCTCTGGGTGGTGACCAGGGGAGTATCAGGATACTGACGTTCAGTTTTACCTTTTCTGGACAGGGTTTCAGAAATGGAGTGACGCACTGGCCACTTTTGAACCATGGTCAGGGCAACCTCGTCTCCCATCTGATTGCGCACTTTGGCAACAACGGTATCAACGCTGAAGGAGCCTTCCTGAATCCAGATCACTTCCACTTCACCTTCGGTGTTGAAAGGAATCATGATTTTGTGGGTAAAGCGACCTTCCGGGACCGTACCAAAGGTTTCACCCGCGTGAAGTTTGTCGCCAATCTTGGCCACAGCTGTGAATGCCCATGTCTGACTGCGATCAAGCGCATCAATCTGAACACCACGCTGCAAGAACTTGCCGTGCAGAGACGCCAGTCTTTCCAGAGGGTTCTGCAGACCATCGTAGATCATGGAAAGAATGCCGGGACCCAGTTCCAGTGAGAGCAGCTGCCCCGTTTGGATGATAGCATCACCTACCGCGACACCCCGGGTGTCTTCGTAAACCTGAATATCTGCGATATCACCGCGAACCCTCAGGACTTCCGCCATCAGTTGCTCTTCAACCTGTTCATTGGAACGACGGCCGGGCATCACATAAACGACTTCGTTTTTGGTCAGTGGCTTACTGCCCAGACTCTTGATGGTGATGATATCACCCATTACGGCAACGACTTGGGCAGAGGCTCCGTGGGCCAGTGCCTGCTGTTCCGGTTCTGTGTTTGTCTGTTCACTCATTGGCGTTTTCCAAAAGCTGTTTACTGCTTGCCATGACGATAGAGTCCTCAGGCATCAGAGGGATGCTGTATCTTTTCATGGCTGCTTATATCAGGCTGTCCCCCAGGTACTGGTTCCAGATAGTGGGTGGACAAATTCGCCCAGCGCCAGGTCGGTCAATTCGTTAAAACGTTCCACTGCCTGGTCACCGTCGTAGGCTGTCCAGCGGGCGACCAGGTTCCAGCGCAGAAGATAGATCACAACCGCTTCAAAGTCGAAGCTGTGTTGTCTGCCAGCGTCGTCCAGTCGGCGCCACACGGCTTCCAGCAGGGTTTTCTCCAGTGTCAGATAGTCCTGCTTGTTCAGGCAATCAATAGCCTGTGGAATCCATGGGAAGGCATGCTGAAGGCCCAGTGTCGGGTTGCTCCAGTTGCGACGAATGTAAGCATAGCGGGTACCGAAGCTCCACTGGGGATCGCCCGGTGCCTGCTTGCCCTGCATTTTACGACGCAGTGCTGCCATGACCGTTCTCATGTCCAGCCGCCAGTTGATCAGATCACGCAGAGTCTGGCTGGGAAGTTCTCCATGCAGACGGGCAGCCAGCTTGATCAGGGCTGCCTCGTCTACATCTTCACCCAGGTGGCTCCAGTGCATAAGCTGCTCGACCTTGATCAGGGTATCCTTGTCTTCCTGATTCAACATGGAGAGGCGTCGATCCAGTTGCAGACGGGAGATCGGAGTGATCTTGCTGTCAAACAGTGAATCGATGTGAGGCAGCGAAGTCACCAGGGTGTAATAGGCGTTTTCTGCCATTTCATGCTCCCAAAAAGTCCGGCGTTTTCAGTCTTGACTGTCAACTTCCGACTCTTAACTCATTATTTGACGATACCTTCCAGCAGCGCCCGGAAACGAGGCTGAAGGTGCCTCAGTAAGACAGCAGTGACGGTTTGGTCACTCAGTTCTACTTCGATCTCCTTGTCCTGAAGACGGAATTTGATACCGCTCTGACTGGTCTTGCCTACCGAGAAAGTCACCCCCTCCTGAAGCATTTCAGCAGCCTGACCAGTGACGAAGTCCAACAGAGGACCTTTTTTAACCAGGTCCGGGTTTTTGCGCAGCTCATCAAGACCAATGACCTTGCGAGGCAGGACCACTTCCAGGTTTTTCTCGCCATGCAGGTTATTTTCGCCCGCCACTTCAAGAATCATCTGCTTGAGCACTTCTTCTTTCTCGAGGGAGCCGCTGACCAGGGCGCTGATCTGTCCGGAGAATTTTTCCAACAGGTAATCTTTCAGCTCCAGAACGGCATTACGCTCCGCGAGTTGCAGGGCTTCCTGACCGGATTGGGTGATAAAGTCCGCCTCTTCACGGGCTTTGCTGACAATCATGTCGGCTTTCGCCTGAGCTTCCCGGACCAGCTCGGCGGCATGGCTCTGGGCCTCGCTGACAATCCGGTCAGCCCGCTCACGACCGTCCTGTACGCCCTGATTGCGCAGTTTTTCGATCAGCTCCTGGACGCCAACAGAGACGTTCTGGCCGCCAGGATTCATTGCTGCTGTCATAATTTATTCCTCTGGTTAACAGTCCACCGTCTATTGTTCACAGTCTTCTGATCAGGCCGTGATCTGCTGACCCAGCACCAGAGCAAATACGAATGCGAATACCGAAAAGCCCTCAACAATTGCAGCAGGCGCAATGGAAAGGCCAAAGACTTCCGGTTTGTTCTTGGAGGCATTGATACAAGCGGCAACTGCCTGACCCTGGTAGATAGCAGAGTACATCAGGGCAATACCGGTCAGCAGACCAATACCCAGCAGGCCCGGGGCGCTGTTATCGGAAACACCGATACCGCTGAGGGTGAACATGATTACAATGCCGTATATAACCTGTGATGAAGGCATTGCCGACAGGCCGATAAATTTACCGTAGCCACTTTCAACATCCAGCATGGCACCACAGGCCGCCTGACCAGCGACTGAACAGCCAATGGCTGAACCCACTGCCCCCAGTGCAACCGGTGCAAATACGCCTATCCAGCCCAGGGCCAAGATCAGATTTTCCATGTTTAATCCTCTTGTTTTCTAAAAGATTTGAATGGGTAGCCCTCGTCGGACAGTCCCCAGTTAACGAATTCAATCACGTTGAGACGCATGCCATGTACGACACCGCTCATGATGCAAAGGGAAAAGTTGAGTATGTGTCCCAGCAGCAGAATCAGGCCGCTGAACAGCACGCCAATGACCGGACTGGAATCCAGGGCGTCCATAGCCAGGGTGTTGAAGGTCATTGCCAGGGAGGCACCGGAAAGACCCAGGGCAAACAGACGCATGTAACTCAGCACGTCACCGAAAGCGGAGGTGATGTTATAAATACCTTTCAGGCCGTCCAGACCTCTCAGGCAAAGACTGCCGATGGAGCGAACCGGACGGGTGCTGGTAAACAGGAACACCAGTAAAGCACCTGTGATCAGCCCGGCAGGTCCAACCTTGTCGGCAAAAACAGTCGGCAGAGTACCAGTCGTGCCCAGCCACATTGACAAACCCGAGGCCATAATAATTGCCCAGCCAACCGGGGCGAGCGCATGACTGCTACCCCGGTTGACCACTGCCGTCATGATGTTGGCAATGATCAAATGTGTCACACCGACAAAGACCGACAGTTTCATCATGGCACTGTAGTTGTTCAGGTTGATGACGGCCAGATGACCGAGAATCCCCCCCGATTCTGGTGCCACACCAAAGTAACTGCCAATCAGAACACCCCAGACAACGCCGGCCGCTGACATGAAGTAAGCCAGATTCATGAGGCGTGAACCGGCCTCGGTTTTTTTCAGGTTCTTGCGGAACATGAACACGATGCCACCAAACAGCAGGCTGTACATGGCGTCACTCATGATCATGGCGAAGAACAGTGAAAACGAGTAAAAGACCAGATTGCCCGGGTCCCAGGTACGATAGTTGGGTGTCTGGAAGAAGCCCAATGCATCTGAGCCACCGCCAATGCTGTCGGATTTTGCCAGCAGGGTAGGCGGATTGTCTTCTTCAGAGGGCTCCTCGAAGATCGCCGCAACGCCGTTTTCTAGACAAAAAGCCTCCACCGCTTTTTTCTCCGATACCGCTACCCAGCCCTGAACCAGGAAGAAAGTTCCCTCATCCTGAGTGCCACTGCTGGCTTCTTCCAGGGCAGCCTGGTCCAATCTGGCTGCCACCGTCTGACCCAGCAGATAGTGCCAGCGGGTCAGAGCTTCACGCTCTGCCAGCAGTTCTTCCAGCAGATGCTCAGACTCTTCCAGTTCCGTTTCAAGTCTGGAAAGAGGCACCATACCTACATGGGAGCGTGGTACTGGCAGCAGGTCTTCTGCCGGTTCACTGGTAGAGATGACAATCACATAGGCCTGGCGATGGTCCCTGTGAATTTCCTCCCAGGGCAGGTCATCTTCCTTCAGGACTTCGGAGAGAGCCTCCATTTCACCCAAAGGAACGACATAAAACCAGAAGCGCTGGCCATTCAGGTCGGACAGGCTGGGCAAGCTGAACTCTCCCCACTGACGAACTTCACGGATTCGCTCAACCAGTTTGTCACGGGCATCGGACACTTCCCGAACAGAGGTCTTGTTGTCCAGAACCTCGGCAACGACCTGATCAATGCAGACATGGTTTTTGTCTTTGAGCTGTCGACGTGTTCGTGGTGAGCGCTCCAGCCAGGCTATAGCTTCACTGGCCTGTGCCGGTTGCATGCGCAGGCTCTGATCCACGTTGTTATCGGACAGTGGAATCAGGTGCATGCATCCCAGAGTCTGGAGTCCCTGAAGAATCCGGCTTTTGTCTTCTCCGGGCCCGTATAGGGTAATTTTATTCAGCCGTTTAATGGCCATTGACGTCTGCCTCCAGTGATTCCAGTTCACGGGCTCTGGCCAACCTGGCTTCCTGAGCCAGCACTTTACCCTTGGAGAGCTTGGCGTTCATGACGTTGGCACGATCCTGGTCAGACAGGTAGATCTGGATTTTCTGGATACTCTTGCGGGTTTGCGGAATCAGTACCTTGGAAAACAGATTTACCCTTTGGGATGTTGTCCGGGTGGCCTTGTCCAGCTCTTTATGACGCAGCTCGCGCACCTGGTACTCAATGCGCAGACGCACCATCTGCTGAAGCAGTTCAACCAGAAAGTCGACCCAGACCGGCTTGGCCAGGTCACTGTAGGCTTTCAGGCTAATGGCGATGTTCTCTACCCTGGGTACTGCTGTACCCACGATATTCTCATCGATCAATGTGACTCTGGTTACCTTGACCAATCCTTCCAGAGGCACGTCTTCCCGGGCCAGCATCGGGAGCTGTTCCCTGACCAGACGCTCAACGTCCGCCAGATGAGACCGGGTTTCTGCCAGCGCCTCTTCAGCCTTTTTCCGTTCAACCATCAACTGTTGGCGCTTCAATTCCAGTGCCGGCAGATAACGGTTGTAGGTTTTGAGGCTGCGTTTTTCTTTGTTCAGCGAGCTTTTATTGAGGGCTACCTTGGCCATGGTTTAAGCCTCTGTCGCAGCTGTTTCCGAGCCAGACTTTTCAGTGGCCCCGGCGGATTCTCTGGCTTCGTCAAGACCAGGCCAGTACTTGTCCAGCAGGCTCTGTTTGAGCAGGGTTTCTTCGGGTTCAAAACATTCAGCCAGTGTCTGCCAGCAAAGATCCAGGGCTTCTTCCAGACCCATCCGGGCTTCAAGAACCATGAAGCGACTTTTGAATTTTTCACCGAAGGCGATCGCTTTCAGGTCGTAGCTGGACAATTCAAAGGCCATGGCCTGTTTCTGCTGGGCATTCACAGAGTCGGAGTAGAAACGGATCATGGTGTTCATGATGTGAGCATGGTCGTCGCGGGTTTCTTTGCCCTGAATCATCTGTTTCAAACGGGACAGAGAACCGAATGGATCAATGACGCCATTGTGCAGGTAGAACTGACCTTCGGTGATGTAACCGGTGTTATCCGGCACCGGGTGAGTGACATCGTTGCCCGGCATGGTGGTTACCGCGAGGATGGTGACAGAGCCTGCACCCTTGTAATCACAGGCTTTTTCATAACGCTTGGCCAGCTGGGAGTAGAGGTCACCCATGTAACCCCGGTTAGCCGGGATCTTGTCCATTGCTACGCCGATCTCTTTCATGGCGTCAGCGTAGGAGGTCATATCGGTTAGCAGAACCAGAACCTTCTTGCTTTCGTTCACGGCAAAGTGCTCTGCCACTGCCAGCGCCATATCAGGCGTCAGAAGACGTTCAACGGTCGGATCAGAGGCCTGGTTGGTAAACATGACGGTTCGGGAAGATACACCGGCTTCTTCAAAGGTTGTACGGAAGAAGTGGTAATCGTCGAAGATCAGGCCCATGCCAGCAAACACGACCACGTCAGCTTCAGCCTGAATAGCAATACGGGCGAGGAACCGGTTGTAAGGTTCACCGGCCACCGAGAAAATGGGGATCTTCTGTGATTCAACCAGAGTGTTGAATACGTCAATCATTGGAACATTGGTTCGTACCATTCTTGACGCCAGTACACGACGGACTGGGTTTACCGACGGGCCGTCAATTTCAACCTTGGGGTCTTGCTCCAGAGCCGGACCACCATCAATAGGTTCACCGGCACCGTTAAAAATGCGGCCCAGGATGTTGGGAGAATAGGTGGCCTTCATAGGCTCGCCCAGGAAGCAGACGGAGGCATCAGTAGAGAGACCCTTGGTGCCGGCAAATACCTGCAGGGAAACTTCTTCGTGATCAATCTTGATGATCTGGGCCAGGGAATAAACCTGTCCGTTTTGTTCGATCATCGCCAGATCGCCATAGCTGGCCCGGGCATTGCCTGCCGTCAGGTTAGGCACTTGAACGCGAATCAAGTCACCAACAATGCTGAGAATGTTGGTGTATCGCAATAGACTCTGGGGCATTTCTGCTCCTCTATACGGCTTGGGAACTGAAAAATCGGGACGATTGACCGGAAAGCCGGAACTTAATCACCATGTGCCTCTCTTAACCTAAAAAAAGAAACTCATGGTCATGGCGGTTCAGGTCAGGATCAAAGGGCCTCTGGTTAATCATAAGTTATCTGTCGCCTATAAACTTGAGGGGCTGGCGATCAGATACTACCGGGCTGCAGAAGGTTTTGGAGTGATAGCTCCGCAGTTTCTGCAGCAGCCGGGTTGCATTGCAAAATTTACTCAATAGTAGACAATTCCGGACGTTTCAGTCTCGAGACTTTGTCAGGTTCACTCTTGGCACAATAAATATCTCTCTTCGATTACCGTCGTTTTGCTCTGACCGGTCAGGCTCCTAGGAGCCTGACCGAGAATAGACTGCCCTACTGCGGCGGCAGCAAATTGGTCTGAAAATCCGCTTTTGTTCGTCAAATAGCTCGCTATTCTCCTTACAAAACCGAATTTTCATCCTCAATTTTCTGCCGTCCTCGCTACGGGCGCTATTCTCGGTCAGGCTCCCAGTGTAGCCACCATAACGGCCTTGATGGTGTGCATACGGTTTTCTGCCTGATCAAAAACGATGGAGTGTTCAGACTCAAAAACATCTTCCGTTACTTCCAGGCCCGACATGCCGTATTTACTGGCAATCTCAAGGCCAATAGTCGTTTCATCGTTATGAAAAGCAGGCAGGCAATGCAGGAATCGGGCGTCAGGATTGCCCGTTTTTTCAAGCATAGAGGCATTCACCTGATAGGGCGTCATCAGACGTACACGCTCATCCCAGGCCGCTACCGGTTCACCCATGGAGACCCAGACATCGGTATAGATAAAGTCACATTCATGCACCGCTTCTTCTACGGACTGTGTGACGGTGATTCTGGCTCCTGATTTTTCTGCTAATGACTGGCAGCGTTCGAGCAGTTCCTGGGCAGGGGTATAACCTTCTGGTGCGGCAATTCTGAAGTCAACGCCCATTTTGGCACAACCTACCAGAAGTGAGTTCGCCACATTATTCCGGCCATCGCCTGCATAACAAAGCTTAAGTTTGTTCAGGGGGCGCCCTTTGCCATGTTCCAGCATGGTCAGAAAATCTGCCAGAATCTGAGTCGGGTGCCAGTCATCGGTCAGGCCATTCCAAACCGGGACGCCTGAGTATTCTGCCAGTTCTTCAACATGCTGCTGGGAGTGGCCACGAAACTCAATGCCGTCGTACATTCTTCCCAGAACCCTGGCAGTGTCTTTCACAGATTCTTTACTGCCCATCTGTGAGCCACCGGAAATGTAAGTCACATTGGCACCCTGATCAAAGCTGGCTACTTCAAAGGCACAGCGGGTTCGGGTGGACGCTTTTTCAAAAATCAATGCGATGTTGCGACCCTCAAGAAAACGGGGCTCGTTACCGCTTTTTTTGGCCTGCTTCAGCTGCGCTGACAGATCGAGCAGCGAAGCAATATCCTCTTTAGTGAAATCAAGCAGTTTCAGGAAATGGTGGTTGGGCAGTCTGAAATCCATCGTTTTACTCTTGCTTTTTGGTAGGCGCATGGTTACATGCTAAATGCACTGGTCGTATCTTCCGGTGGCACTCCAGACGTAAAGGTACACGATTCCGGGAGGCAATAGAGTATATGCGCAAAAACCGGATGACACTACGTAGAATTACTATTAATGTTGCTGCTCAAAGTAGATAAGGCTCTCGTAATCAGTAAGTACTTACGTTATGTTTTTCATCTAAAGGATTAAAACCCAAGAGCTTCTATTTCTTCACGAGCAATATTGCGCACCACAAAATGCAAACTACCGCTATGTGCTAAAGAGTAGGAGGTCGTTATTTCCGCGAAGGAGGCTGTCGCAAAGGCGGGAATCATTCAGCTCGAGTTAACAAGCTTGCAGTCATACCTGCTGGCGAGTAAACACTCACTCTTTTATATCAAGGTTCGTTACGAAATTGTCCCCTTCAGAGATCGTGTCGTCACCAGAATATACGCAACTAAACCCTCAGTTCTTCAGGCTTTTTTCAGTCTTGGTTACTCTTTGGAAGCTCGTACCTTGTCAAGGGCATCAAATTCGATGCATCGCCAGTATCCGTTTTTTTCTGTCGGTACACGGAAGGGGTCGACAGATCGTGCTCTTGAGAACCATTTATTCCATTCTTGATCACTGGCCCCCATCATCCTGAGACAATGGGCTTTTTGCGAATAAGCTCCAGCATTTGGAGGGTAATTTTTTATGACGGATTCCACAAACTCAAGCGCCTTGTTAAGGTTATCTTTTCCTGCCGCCGCGCCATCTTTGCTTATCTGCTTACAAGCCAGAGCATAATAGTGGATCGAGGTCGCCAGCAATGTGTTGGCACTTTTCGGATACCCGGCAATCATTTCCATAAACCCTACTTGCCCAATGAATAATTTAAACAGTGCCGATTCACATTCATCCGAACGATATCTTGTATAGCAATGCTGAAGCAGTCTTATAGCCGGTTCCGTTTTGCCAGCCGTTTGCCAGAGTCGCGCCAGAGCCAGGTCAATGTCATGATGCCCGGAAGGTTGCCACAGGCTCTCTTCACTATTATCGGGGTGTTTGCCAGTCATGTTCAGCAGCAGTCTTTCAGCCAGTTCATATTTGCCAAGCGACTGCCAGAGTCGCACCAGAGCCAGGTCAATTTCATAATGCCCAAAGGGCTTGCAAAGGACTTCTTCACCGGCATCAGGGTGCTTGCCAGTCATGTTCAGCAGCAGCCTTTCAGCCCACGCAAATTTGCTTCTTCCCTGCCAGTGTCGTACCAGAGTCAGGTCAATTTCGTGGTGCCCGCAGGGCAGGCACAGAGACAGCTCACTGGCATTGGGGTGCTTGCCGCTCATATTCAGCAGCAGTCTTTCAGCCAGTTCATGCTTCTCCATTACCTGCCAGTGTCGCACCAGAGTCAGGTCAGTGTCATAATTCCCACAGAGCTTGCAGAGGGCCTCGACACTGGCATCAGGATGCTTGCCACTCATGTTCAGCAGGAGTCTTTCAGTCATTTTATATTTGCCCATCAGCTGCCAGTGCCGCGCCAGACAGAGGTTGACATCATGATAAGCACAGGGCTTACACAGGGCATCCTCGGTGTCATCGGGGCGTTTGTTGCTCATGTTTAACAGCAGCTTTTCAGTCAATTGATGTTTGCCCATTATCTGCCAGTGTCGCGACAGGCAAAGGTTAATGTCATGGTGCTCACAGGGAGTACAAAGGATTTCCTCAGAGGCATTGAGGGGCTTGCCACTCATTTGCAGCAGCAGACTTTCAGCCGGTTTATGCTCACCCTTACACTGCCAGAGTCTTACCAGAGAAATATTGACGGTATGAAGGTATTTACTTAGTTTCTTTATGGTGCGAGGAAACGTCGATAACCGCAGCTTTTCAGTCAGCTCTGACTTTAAGTTCTGAAGTAGCGGTTCAACCAGCTCATATTTGTACAACAGCTGCCACTGCCTGGTCAGGCAAATATCAACTTCGTAATTGCGGGAAGGTTTGCACAGCGTCTGCACATTAGCATTGGGCTTTTTGTTACTGAGAGCTAAAAGTCGTGCTTCAGCGTGGAGGTTTCTTCCAAGTAGCTGTTCACAGCGGCTCAGGGTTAGATCAAGGTTATGAATGGTTGACGCCCCGTACTCAGTGAAGGTTCCGGTCAATCTGAGTTCTTCCAGAAGATAACAGGCCTCTTTCAGCTTTTCGTAGGTTTGTTCTTTCAACGATCTTGCAAGCCCTATGACTGAGCTTTGGTAGTGGAATTCACCCAGTACGGCCCTGCCATTTTGTATGATCCTTCGGAACATTCTTTCAACATTGATAAAATTTTTTTCTTTTATTAGTTCATCGAAAGCGCTATCGATCTGTTTTTGAATAGCTTCAGGACAACGGGCATTCGCCCTTGTTTGAAACTCCCGGGGAAAGCGCGATTGGAATACAGTTGTTTGCCGGTTCCTGATATTGGAGGGTCTGTTCCAATGTTCCCAGGCACACTGAGCAGGTTGATTAAACACTAAAGCTTTCGGGTCTATGGCAGATGGACGCTTTGTTGCATTATGGTCAGAACCTGAGGCACGATGCTGTAAAGGTTGCGATATTGTTCCGGTCGCAGCGCTGATTGTTGGTGGTAATCCGTAATTCATAGCAATCTAATCTCTCTGGCTATGCCTCTGAATCTGATGGGCATAAAGGTTCATGTTTATTTGCTTGCTCTGTGGGGCTTAACATTTTCTGAAGAGCAGCAGATTCGCAGCTTCGCCAGGACGAATTTTTATTCTTATATGTCCGGCTGGAGTCAAGTAAGTTGGCTTTATTGAAACTGGCTCGCCATACCTCCTCACTGGCGCCCATCATTCTGAGACAGTGGGCTTTTTGTGAATGAGCGCTTGCATTCAGGGGGTACTTCTCCAAAGTTGATTCCACATATTGAAGAGCTTTATTGAGATTATCCTTTCCTGATTTCAGGTCATCATTGATGATCTGTTCACAAGCCAGATTGAAATGATGGATCGAGGTAACCAGCAATGTGTTGGCACTTTCAGGATAATGGCTAATCATCTCCATAAATCCTGTTTGCCCGGCGTACAGACATAACAGAGATAATTGAAATTCATCCGAATGATAAAATTTGCTGCAACGCCAGAGCAGTCTTTCAGCCAGTTCATTTTTGCCCGTCACCTGCCAGATGCATGCCAGGGCCAGGTCAATGTCATGTTGCCCAGAGGGCTTGCACAGGATGTCTTCACTGTCATGGGGGTCCCTGCCACTGATGTTCAGCAGCAGCTTTTCAGTCAGTGTATGTTTGCCTATTACCTCCCAGTGTCTTGCCAGAGCGAGGTCAGTGTTATGATGCGCACAAGGTTTGCATAGGTTTTCTTCACTGTCATCGGGATGCTTGTTGCTCATGTTCAGCAGCAACTTTCCGGTCATTTCATGTTTGTCCATCTCTTGCCAGAGTATTGCCAGAGCCAAATTAATCTCATGCTGTGGACAGGGCTTACACAGGCTTTCTTCGCTGCCATCAGGGTGCTTGCCACTCATGTTCAGCAGCAGTCTTTCAGTGCGTTCAGATTTGCCCATCATCTGCCAGACGCGCGCCAGAGCCAGGTCAATGTCACGATGCTCAGAGGGGCTGCACAGTACCTCCTCACTGGCATTGGGATGTTTAACAATCATGCTAAGCAGCAGGTTTTCAGCCCATTCATATTTACCCGTCAATTGCCAGTTTCGAGCCAGAGCCAGGTTTACGGTATGGAGATAGCTGTGCCGTTTTTGTGAAGTGACAGCGGACCGGTTTGAATGCAGCTCTGTAAACAGTGCTTTTCCCATGTTCATCAGAAGTGCTTCAGTCAGCGTGTTTTTTTTCATCAACTGCCACAGTCGGGCATTAGTAATATCTGCGTCAAAATTGCCAGAAGGCGTGCACAGTGCCTGAACATCGGCATCGGACTTCAGGTTCCTCAGCGCTATAAGTCGTGTTTCAGCTTCAAGGTATTTTCCCAGTACCTGTTCACATCGGCTCAGGGTCAGATCAAGGTGATGGATGGTCGAAGCCCTGAACTCGGTAAACGATCCAGTCAACCTGAGTTTTTCCAGAAGAGAGCAGGCTTCCAGCTGTTTTTTTCGGGTTTGCTCTTTTAGCGACCTTGCAAGCCCTATGGTAGCGTTCTGGTAGTCAAATGTACTTAGTATCTGCTGGTTTTCGTTTAAAATGTTCCGGAATGCTGTTTCTGCATCGATGAATTTTCGTTTTGTCAGTTCTTTGAATGCATCATTGATTCTGCCTTTAATATCCGCAGAGTCTTTTGGCTCCGTCCATTGCGAAAGTGTCTGGGGTAAAAGCGTTTGGCATGCCGCTGCCTGTCGGTCTTTAATGTCTGAAAGTTTGACCGAATGCTCATGAACACGCTGAGCATGCGGAATAAATACTGAAGCTTCAGGGTTTAAGGTGTATTTGCTTTTTGTTGTCGAACGGGTTGTTGTCGAACAGGTTGTTGTCGAACTGGCGGCAGCAGCCGAACCAACGGCAGCGCTCGAATGGGCTGCGTTGCTCCTGACTGGCGGTAATCCGTAACTCATAGCAATCAAACTCTGCTGAAAAACTATGCTCTTGGACAGTTAATGGAGATAAAAGTTCATCTTGATCCATTCAGTCTGTGAGGTCCCTTATCTTCTGGAGGGCAGCTGATTCCATGATTCGCCAGCAGTCGTTTTTGTCCTTCACTGCACGAAAGGGTTCAAGGAATGTTGATTTTAGGAACAGCTCCCGCCATACAGGCTCTGCTGCACCCATCATTCTCAGGCAGTGTGCTTTTTGCGAAAAAGCGCCTGCACTCGGAGGGTACTTCTCCAATGCTGATTCAACAAGCGCAAGAGCCTTGTTAAGGTTATCGTCTCCTGACTTCGGGCCATCCTTTATTATTTGCCGACAAGCCAGATTGAAATAGTGTAAGGAAGCTGCCAGCAGTTTATTGGCGCTGTCCGGATACAGGGCCATCCTTTCTATAAACACTGATTGTCCAATCGATAAACACAACAGTGCTGATGCACATTCATCCGAACGATACAAGGCGAAGCAACGACTAAGCAGTTTTTCTGCTGACTCATAGTTGCCAGCCTTTTGCCAGGTTCGAGCCAGGGCCAGGTCGAGCTCTTGATTCCCGGAAGGTCTGAACAAGTTGTCCTCACTGTCATTGATGGACTTGCCACTCATACTCAGCAGCAGTCTTTCACTCCGTTCATGATTACCCGTGACTTGCCAGAGTATTGCCAGCGCCAGATCAATAGCATTTCTGCCAGTGGTCTTGCACAGATTCTCCTCACTGTCGGCGGGGCACTTACCACTCATGTTCAGCAGCAGTTTTTCAGCCAGTCCTTGTTTGCCGATCAGCTGCCAGTGTCGCACCAGAGTCAGATCAATATTACAATGCCCACTGGGCTCGCACAGGGTCTCCTCGTCGTCACCGGGATTCATGCCAGTCATGTTTAGCAGCAGTCTTTCAGCTCGTTCATGTTGGCCTGATATCTGCCAGTGTCGCACCAGAGCCATGTCAGTGTAATAATTCCCACAAGGCTTGCACAGGATCTCTTCACTGTTATCGAGACGCTTGCCACTCATCTTCAGCAGCAGCCTTTCAGTCCGTTTATCTTGGCTCATTATCTGCCAGAGTCGTGCCAGAGCCAGATAAAAATCATATTTTCCAGAGGGCTTTAACGGGATATCCTCACCGTTATCAGGGTGCTTGCCAATCAGGTTCAGCAGCAGTCTTTCAGCCCGTTCGTATTGACCCATCAATTCCCAGAGTAGTGCCAGAGCCAGATCAATATCATTTTTTCCAGAGGGCCTGCAGAGGATCTCCTCACTGTCATCGGGGTGCTTGCGAGTCATGCACAGCAGCATGCTTTCAGCCCATTTGTATTTGCCCATTACCTGCCAGTGTCTTGCCAGAGCGAGATTTACGGTATGAAGGTTTCTACGCAGTGCCTTGACAGTGGGAGCTAGTGAGGTCAATTGCAACCGGGACATCAGCTTTGCTCTCAGTTTTATCAGCAGTGTTTCAGCCAGTGTGTGCTTTTCCATAAGCTGCCATAGTCGTTCATTAGCAATATCAGCGTCAAAATTGTCAGAAGGTTCACACAGGGACAGCTCATCGGCATCAGGCTTTTTGTTTCTCAGTCTCGAAAGTCGTTTTTCAGCATCAATATACTGTCCCAGCGCCTCTTCACATCGGCTCAAGGTCAGGTCAAGGTTATGAATGGTCGAGGCCCCGAAGTCATTGAGCGGTGCTTTCGACCTGAGTTCTTCCAGACAAGAGCAGGCCTCTTTCTGTTTTGAGTAGGTTTGCTCTTTTAGAGACCTTGCAAGTCCAATGACTAAGTTCTGGTGCTCGAATGTACTTAAGCTGCTCTCGTTTTTGTCCAGGATGAGCCGGAAAGCTGCTTCTGCATCTATGAATTTTTTATTTGTCAGTGCTTCGAAAGCCTTGTTGATCGCTTCTGTAATGGCATCAGGACAGGAAACATTCGTCCTTTGCTGAAATGTCCGGGAAGCAAAGGTTTCATCTGCAGTGACCCGCCTGCCAGAAATAGTTGGGAGCCTGTTGGAACGATCATCAATACGTTGAACGCGTTCAGCACGTGGAATGAACACTGGAGCTTCAGGGTTAAGGTTAGAGGTATGCTCTGAACCTGTCGCACGATTCTGTGACGGTTGTGATGTCGTATTGCTTGTGGCGCTGGCTGTTGCTGTAAATCCGTAACTCATGGCAATCAAAACTTCCGGGAAAACTAGGCTCTTGGACAGTTAACGGATATTAAAGTTCCTTGTGATCCATTTGCGCTTTGAGCCCCTGCAGCTTCTGAAGAGCAGTAGCTTCGTTTCTTCGCCAAAATTCAGTTTTACGCACATGCCCACGGTTGATGGCGAGGGAAGTGGCTTTTTTGAAGTATTTCTTCCATTCCTCAACGGTGGCACCCATCATTCTGAGACAATGCGCTTTTTGTGAAAGACCGGCCGCACTGGTGGGGTACTTTTCCAGGAGTGATTCCACAGTCTCAAGGGCTTTACTCAGGTTTTTATTTCCTGACTCCGGTTCATCATTTGTTATCTGTCCACAAGCCAGAGTGAAATAATGGATTGAAGTGGCCAGCAATCTACTTTCACCTTCCGGATAGCGGCTAACCAGTTCCATAAATCCCGGTTGCTCGCAAGATGAGACCAGGAGTGTGAGCTGACACTCCTTGGATTGATATAACTCACTGCAATTTTTAATCAGCCTCTCTGCCAGCCAATGTTTGTCAATCATCTCCCAGACGCGAACCAGAGCCAGATCAATGTCATGACGTCCGCAAGGTTTGCAGAGAATGTCCTCACTGGCATCGGGATGCTTGCCACTCACCTTCAGCAGTAGCTTCTCAGCGAGATGATATTTTTTTGTTGTCTGCCAATATCTCACCAGGGCCAGATCGACAGCATCATGGCCAGAGGGTTGGCACAGAATATCCTCACTGGCATCGGGATGCTTGTTACTCATGTTCAGCAGCAGCTTTCCAGCCCGTTCGTGTTGGTCCGACTCCTGCCAGAGTATCACTAGGGACAGGTCAATCTCAGAGTGCCCGGAGGGTTTGCACAGAATTTCCTCAAGGTTATTGGGGTGTCTGCCACACATACTCAACAGCAGCCTTTCGGCCAATCTGTGTTTGCCCCCATGTTCCCAGTGATACGCCAGAGTTATGTCAATTTTGTAATGCCCACAAGCCTGGCAAAGGAGATATTCACTGGCTTTGGGGTCCTTGCCACTCAGGTTCAGTAGCAGTTTTTCAGTCAGATGATGTTTTCCTGTTACCTCCCAATTTCGTGCCTGAGTCAGATCAATATCAAGCTGTCCAGTGGGTCTGCACAGGGCGCTGTCACTGGCATTGGAGGGCTTGTTACTCATGTTCAATAGCAGTTTTTCAGCCAGGTGATTTTTGCCCGACACCACCCAGTGCACAGCCAGAGCCATGTTAATGTCATGATGCCTGCAGGGTTTGCACAGTATGTCCTCGCTTGCATTGAGGGGCTTACCGCTCATGTTCAGAAGCAGCTTTTCAACCAGTTGATATTTGCCCATTTCCTGCCAGACTATTGCCAGAGTCAGATTCACGTTGCGATTTTCACAAGGCTTGCAGAGCACCTCTACGCTGGCACCCGGGTGTTTGCCACTCATGTTCAGCAGCAGACCTTCAGCCTTTTCATAATGGCTTTTCCCCTGCCAGAGTCGCACCAGAGCAATTTTTACGATATGGAGGTATTTATCCAGTCTTTCGGTAGTTTCAGTGGAAGTTACAGTGGATTGTCTCAACTTCAGCTCAGTTATCAGCTGTTTTTCCATGTTCAGCAGGAGTGTTTCAGCCAGTGTGTGTTTTTTCATAAGCTGCCATAGTCGTGTACTGGCGATGTCAGCGTTAAAATTGTCAGAAGGCTTGCACAGGGTCTCCTCATCGGCATCCGGCTTGATGTTTCTCAATGCTGTAAGTCGTGCATCAGCATCAGCGTAATGTCGAAGTGCCTGTTCACAGAGACTCAGGGTCAGATCAAGATCAGGAATGGTCGAAGCCCCGTGCGCAGTGAACCTTCCCTTCAACCTGAGCTCTTTCAGAAGAGAGCAGGCTTCTTTCTGTTTTTCGTGGGTTTGCTCTTTGAGCGACCTTGCAAGTCCTATCGTCAGGTTTTTCCATTCGCGATCACTCAGTTTATTCTTGTCTTCCTTCAAGATGGTCCGAAATGCTTCTTCTGCATTGCTGAATTTTTGTTTGCTCAGCTCTTTAAAGGCGTCATTGATTTTTGCTCTTTTAACACTCTTGGGTGGTGTCGCACTATCGCTTTGCTGAAACGTTTGTAGTGAAGGGTTTTGGCTTGCCTTTGTTTGCCGGTCCCTGATATTTGATCTGTCAGGATATTGGTGACCACGTTGAGCATGCGGACAACGCGGAATAAACGTTGGAACGTTCGTGCGTGCGGAAGATTGGCTCTTTTCGGTCGCATCCCGATCTGAACCTGACGCACGATACCCTGGCGGTTGTATTGTCGAACTGTCCGTGGTGCCGGTGGTTGCTGTTAATCCGTAGCTCATAAGTCACACAACATACTTGTAAAGTTATGCCTTTGGACAGCAAACGAACAAAAAAGTTCATGCTTACCCAGGTACCTGATCAGGTAATTTTTTAGTGAGACCCCTTAACTTCTGAAGAGCAGTGGCTTCGTTGCCTCGCCAAAAATCAGTTTTACTCCTGTAGGCCCGTCCGGGGTCAAGGGATTCTGCTCTGTTAAACCATTCCCTCCATTCTTGCTCACTTCTACCCAGCATTCTGAGACAATGCCCTTTTTGTGAATAAGCTCCCGAATTGACAGGGTATTTTTCCAGTGCCGATTCAACAATCTCAAGCGCCTTCATAAGGTGATCGCTGCCTGCCTTTGGGTCATCATTTGTTATATGCTTACAAGCCAGACTGAAATAATGGATTGAGGTAACCAGCAAGGTATTGGCACTTTCCGGATAGCGGCTGATCATTTCCAGAAATCCCGCTTTCCCGGCAGACAAGCCCAACAGGGTTAATTGACATTCATCCGAATGATATAACTCACAGCAACGCCTGGATAGTCTTTCAGCCTCTTCAAATTTGCCCATAACGGTCCATAGTCTTATCAAAGCCAGGTCAATCTGTTGATTCCCGGAAGGCTTGAACAGGCTGTCTTCATCGGCATTGAGGTGCTTGCCACTCATGTTCAGCAGCAGACTTTCAGACAGTTCAAATTTGTTCATATTCTGCCAGAGTCGTGCCCGGGTCAGGTCAATGTTATGATGCCCGAATGGCTTGCACAACTCTTTCGCAATAGCTCCAGGGGGCTTGCCAATCATCTTCAGCATCAGCTGTTCAGACCATTGATATTTGCCCATCATTTGCCAGAGTCTCACCCGAGCCAGGTCAATTTCCAGGTTCCCACAGGGGCTGCACAGGCTGTCTATACTGGCACCGGGATGCTTGCCAGTCATGTTCAGCAGGAGTTTTTCAGCGAGTGTATATTTGCCAACAACCTCCCAATATCGCACCAGAGTCAGATCAATCTCATGGTGCCAGCAAGGCTTGCAAAGTTCTTCCTCGCTGGCATCAAGATGCTTGCCACTCATTTTCAGCAGCAGCTTTTCAGCCAATTGATTGTTGCCTACCTGCTCCCAATACCGCATCAGAGCCAGGTCAGTCAGATAATTCCCACAGGGGGTGCAAAGGGTCTCCTCGTTGGCATCAGGGGGCTTGTTACTCATGTTCAGCAGCAGTTTTTCAGTTCGTTTATGTTTGCCGACAGTCTGCCAAAGTCGCGCCAGGGTCAGATCAAGGTCGAACTGCCCAGAGGGTTTACACAGTTCTTCTTCACTGTTATTGGGGTTCTTGCCACTCACGTTCAGCAACAGCTCTTCAGCCAATTTATATTGGCCCGTCTGCTCCCACTGTCGCACCAAAACAATATTTACGGTACGGAGTTTTTGATGCAGTTTTTCAACAGCTGCAGCGGATTGCTTCTGCTGCAGCTTTTCAGTCAGCCTTGTTTTCATATTTAGCAGGAGTGTTTCAGTCAGCGTGTGTTTTTCCACAAACTGCCAAACTCGTGTAATAGTCATATCAGCGTCAAAATCGTCAGAAGGCTCGCACAGTGCTTTCACATCGGCATCGGGCTTTTTGTTTCTCATTCTTAAAAGTCGTGTTTCTGCATCAAGGTATCGTCCCAGTGCCAGTTCACTTCGGCTCAGGGTCAGGTCAAGGTTATGAATGATCGAGGCCCCGAACTCATTGAGCGGTGCCTTCGATCTGAGCTCTTTCAGAAGGGAACATGCTTCCTCCTGTTTAGCCCGGGTTTGTTCATTCAGAGACCTGGCAAGCCCTATGTGCATCTTTTGGTAGTCGTATTGGCTCAGTACGTCCTGGTCTATGCATAAGATGGATTGAAATGCCACTTCTGCACTTCTGAATTTTTGTGTTTTCAGTGCATCGTAAGCGTCATTTATCCTTTTTACCGTATCATCAGGGTATGTTGGTTTCTCTCTCCATCGATGAAACTTCTGAAGTACATCGGTTTTGCGTTCAGTGGCTTGTCGGTCTCTGATATTTGAGGGGGTGTTCCATTGATCAGCACCCTGATTACGAGGAACAAACGGAGCGGCTTCCGGGTTTAAGGTAAATCGACGTTCTGTTGTTACAGAATCTGCATTCTGTGGTGGTTGCGGTGTCGCACTGGTCGCAGGGTTGGTGATTGGAGGTAGTCCGTAACTCATAGCAATCTAAAATGATTGGAAACTTATGCTCTTGGACGGCAAACGGGTCTGAAAGTTCACTGATATCTATCTGACCTGTGAGGCCAGCACCTTTTGAAGAGCGGTAGATTCGTTGCTTCGCCAAAAATGACTTTTAACCTTATATACCCGAGCGGGGTCAATAGCTTCTGCTCTGCCAAAGCATTCTAGCCATTCTTGCTCACTTCTGCCCTGCATTCTGAGACAATGCGCTTTTTGCGAATAAGCTGCCGCATTGGAAGGGTACTTTTCCAGTAACGATTCAAGAATCTCAAGCGACTTATTAAGGTTATCGTTTCCTGCCTCCGGACCTTCTTTTATTATCTGCTCACAAGCCAGTTTGAAATAGTGGATTGAGGTAGCCAGCAGGGTGTTGGCACTTTCCGGATAGTGACTAATCATTTCCATAAATTCGGGCCACCCGGAAGATAGGGTTAAGAGCATATACTCACATTCATTCGTCTGATACAAATCACGGCAACGCCTGAGCAGCCTTTGAGCCCATTTATTTCTGCCTATCATTTCCCAGGAGCATACCAGAGCCAGATCAATGTCATGATGACCACAGGGTCTGCACAGGCTTTCCTCACTGTCATTGAGAGATTTGTTACAAATATTCAGCAACAGTCTTTCAGTTTGTTCAGGTTTACCCATCACCTGCCAGAGTCGCGCCCGAGCCATGTCAATATCATAATTTCCACTGGGCCCATACAGGATCTCCTCAATGTCACTGGGGTGCGTGCCAATCATGTTCAACAGCAGTTTTTCAGCTCGTTTATATTTGCCTGTATTCTGCCAGTGTCGTACCAGACTCAGATCAATGACATGCCGCCAGCAGGGCACGCACAGGATCTCTTCTCTGGCATCGGGATGCTTGCCACTCATGTTCAGCAGCAGTTTTTCAGCCAATTTATTTTTGCCGATCTGCTCCCAATATCGCACCAGAGCCAGGTCTGTTTGACCATTCCCACAAGGCTTGCAAAGGGTCTCCCTGTTGGCACCTGGATGCTTGCCACTCATGTTCAACAGCAGTCTTTCAGCTCGTTTATGTCTGCCAATTATCTGCCAGAGCCGTGCCAGAGTCAGATCAAGGTCATGATCTCCACACGACCCGCAGAGGGTCTCCTCGTTGTCATTGGGGTTCTTGCCACTTATATTCAGCAACAGTTTTTCGGCCAGCTCATTTTTGTCCATCGTTTCCCAGATTCGCACCAGAGCCAGATCAATGCTTCGCTGGCCAGTGGGTTTGCACAGAATCTCCTCAGGGTCATCGGGACGCTTGTGACTTGTTTTCAGTAGCAGCTCTTCAGACTGGTGATGTTTGTCCATCAACTGCCAGATTCGTCCCAGAGCCACATTGACGGTATCGAGGTATTTACGCAGTTTTGATGTATCAGGAATGTATGGTTTTGACTGCAGCTCGTTAATCAGCTCTGCTTGTATGTTCATCAGGAGTGCTTCAGCCAGCCTGTGTTTGCCCATAGACTGCCATAGTCGGGCATTAGTAATGTCTGCAGCATAATGGCGAGAAGGTTTGCACAGGACCTCCTCATTGGCATTGCACCTTTTCTCTCTCAGTCTCAAAAGTCGTAGTTCGGCGTCAAAGTGCCTTCCAAGTGCCTCTTCACAGAGGCTCAGGGTCAGATCAAGGTGATAAGTGGTCGAAGCCCCGAAGCTGGTGAATGTTCCATCTAACCTCAGTTCTTCCAGAATAGAGCAGGCTTCTATCTGTTTTTCGAAGGTTTGCTCTTTTAGCGATCTTGCAAGACCGATGGTTATGTTTTGCTTATCGAATGAACTCAGTATGCCCTGGTTTTTGTGTAAGATGATCCGGAATGCTTTTTCTGCCTCTGTGAAATTTTTGTTATTGAGTATTGCGAAAGCATCACTGACCTCTTCCTCAATAGCTTCAGGAGATGAGCTCTTAGTGCCCGGGTGAAAGGTCCGGGGAGTAACCCCCTGGTATTCAGAGGCCTGACGGTCTGAAAGAGTTGAGAGTATGTTCGAACGTTCTTGTACACCTTGATGAAGTCGCCTGCCTGGAATAAACGTTGGCGCTTCCGGATTTAAGGTAAGCCTGCGCCCTGTTGCTGCAGCCGCATCTGAACCTGACGCACCATACTGTGACCGTTGCGATGCCAAAGTGGTCGTTGAGTTCGAACTTGTGGTAGCACTGGTTGTTGGTAATCCGTAACTCATAGCCATTTAAACTCTCTGGAAAACATTACCCCGTCTGCCTGAAGGTGACACCTTCAGGCAGACGGGGTAGTCGTTGGACAGTCAATGGACAAAAAAGTTCATGGCTATCTACTTAACCTGTGAGGCCAGTAACTTTTGCAGAGCAGTGGTTTCGTTGCTTCGCCAAAAATCAGTTTTAACCTTATATGCCCGGCCGGGGTCGATCATTTCTGCTCTGTTAAACCATTCCCTCCATTCTTGCTCACTGCTTCCCAGCATTCTGAGACAATGCGCTTTTTGTGAATAAGCTCCCGCATTGAAAGGGTATTTTTCCAGTGCCGATTCAATAATCTCAAGTGCCTTCATCAGGTTATCGTTTCCTGACTTCGGACCTTTTTCTGCTATCTGTTCACACGCCAGGCTGAAATAATGGATCGAGGTAACCAGCAAGGTATTGGCACTTTCCGGATAGTTGCTAATCATTTCCATAAATCCTGCCTGCCCTGCAGATAAAGCTAACAGCGTATATTCACATTCATTCGTTTGATACATATCACGGCAACGCCTGAGCAGTATTTCAGCCCATTTATGTTTGCCTGTCTTTGCCCAGACACATACCAGAGCCAGATCAATGTCATGATGACCAGTGGGCTTGCAGAGGCTTTCTTCACTGACATTGAGGGACTTGCTACTCATGTTTAGCAATAGCCTTTCAGTCCGTTCAGGTTTATCCATGATCTGCCAGAGTCGCGCCCGAGTCAGGTCAAGATCATTATGTCCACTGGGCTCACACAGGATCTCTTCAGTGTTATTGGGTTGCATGCCAATCATGTTCAACAACAGTCTTTCACTCAGGTGATATTTGCCCACAACCTCCCAAAATCGCACCAGAGTCAGATCAATGACATAATTCCAGCAGGGCTTGCACAGAATCTCTTCACTGGCAACGGGATGCTTCCCACTCATGTTCAACAGCAGCTTTTCAGCTAATTTATATTTGCCCGTCAGCTCCCAATGTCGAACCAGAGCCAGGTCAATTTCATGATTCCCAGTGAGCTTGCACAGTTCATCCTCGCTGGCACAAGAGTGCTTTTTACTCATGTTTAGCAGCAGCTTTTCAGCTCTTTGATGTTTGTATAACTTCTGCCAGAGTCGCACCAGAATGAGATCAGTGTCATGATGCCCAGAGGGCTTACACAGGACCTCCTCATCGTCATTGAGGTGCTTACAACTCATGTTTAACAGCAGTTTTTCAGCCAGCTTATTTTTGTCTGTCTGTTCCCAGGTTCGCACCAGAGCCAAGTCAATGCCTTGATGGCCAGTGGGCCTGCACAGAATCTCCTCACTGTCATCGGGATGCTTGCGACTCATGCTCAGCAGCAGTCTCTCAGCCCGTTCACGCTTGTCAAAATCCAGCCAGATAATAACCAGAGCCAGGTCAATGTCTTTACGATCGGAGTGCTTGCAGAGCTTGTCCTCATTGTCATCGGAGCGCTTGCCAATCATTTCGAGAAGAAGCTCTTCAGATTGTTGTTGCTTGTTCATCAACGGCCAGATCCTTCCCAGAGCCAAATTGACGGTATCAAGGTATTTACGCAATCTTGCTGCTTTAGGCGCGTATAGTGTTTTCTGCAGCTCGTTAATCAGCTCTGTCTTTATGTTCAGTAAGAGTGTTTCAGCCAGCGTGTGTTTGCCCATAGACTGCCAGAGTCGGGCATTGGAAATATCTGCGGCATAGTAGCGAGAAGACTTGCACAGCTGGTTCTCATCGGCATTGCGATTTTTTCTTCTCAGTCTCAAAAGTCGTCTTTCGGCTGCAAAGTTCCTTCCAAGTGCCTCTTCACAGCGGCTCAGGGCCAGATCAAGGTTATGAATGGTTGAAGCCCCGAACCTGGTGAATCTTCCATCTAGCCGGAGTTCTTCCAGAATAGAGCAGGCTTCTTTCCGTTTTTCGAAGGTTTGCTCTTTTAACGATTTTGCAAGACCTATGGTTATGTCCTGCTTCTCGGATGAACTCAGTAGGCCCTGGTATTTGTGTAAGATGAGTCGGAATGCTTTTTCTGCCTCTATGAAATCTTTATTATTGAATATTGCGTAAGCCTCATTGATATTTTTCTCAATAGCTTTAGAAGAGGGTCTTTTCGCCACTGGTTGAAACGTCCGGGGAGTACGCCCCCGGTATGCAGTTGCTTGCCGGCCTGAAATATTTGAGGATCTGTTCGACGGTTGATGAACATCTTTTAGAAGTTGGGCTCGCGGAGCAAGAGATTTAGCTTCCCGGTCTGAGGTAGATGGTTGTTTTTTTACCGCATCAGCATATGAACCTGACGCACAATACTGAGACGGTTGCGATGTCACAGTGCCCGGACTGGTCGTGGTGCCCGAACTCGCGGCAGCACTGGTTGTTGTTGGTAATCCGTAACTCATAGCCATTGAAACTCTCTGGAAAATGGGTACCCCGTTTGCCTGAATGTGTTGCCTGTAGACAGAAGAGGTAGTTTTTGGACAGTCAACGGACAAAAAAGTTCAGGGTTATCTATTTAACCTGTGAGGCCTGCACCTTTTGAAGAGCGGTGGTTTCGTTGCTTCGCCAAAAATCAGTTTTACCCCTGTGTGCCCGTCCGGGGTTAAAAAAAATAAGACACCCATTAAATAAATAAAAAAAAAATAAGACACCCATTAAATAAATAAGACATTTAAAAACTGTATTCCCAAAAAAGGATCTGAAAAAAAAGAAAATAAGACACCCATTCAATAAATAAGATATTTAAAAACTGTATTCCCAAAAAAGGATCTGAAAACCTATCTTCGAATAGCCTATCAGCGAGCCACACAGGAGCATCCCACGAACAGAGGCTGCTCAGGCCATGATTCAGACAACACAAACTTATTCCGACTTAAAGTCGAGGAAGGATAAAGAGAAAGTGTTTAATTCCTTAACTGACTTCTACGCTAACCTGTCAGGTACAAACGACTGCAGGCGTTTAACCCTCGAAGCCACTTCTGTCCAACTTCAAGTGCAAAGGCCTTCATCGCTTCCAGACGGCCAACTGCCCGATAAAAACGATTATTCCATTGCATGGTTTTCAGCCACTCATCCGGATCAATGTCCAATCTTTCAAGAATAGGAGGGGTACACGACGGGATGGAACCTTTCTTATCTGTTCTGACAATGCGGCCACTCCAGTCAACCAGTTCCAGATAGTCGTGAAGAAGGTAGGGAAGGGCAACGTCCGTATTCTGGCCCTGCGAACAAAAAGGTTTCAGGGTCAGCGGCTGTTTTTTAGTCTCAGAATGTGTAACCTGCTCCACGCGTTCCTGAATCGACGTGTAGTCTAATGCTTCCGGTGTTTCTACCTTACCAGCCCGAATCGGATTCAAGTCAACGTAGGTCATGCAGGTCAGTAACGCTGCTTCGTCCAGCAATGCCTGGCTTTTAAAGCGTCCTTCCCAGAAGCGTCCTTTACACTCGTCTTCTTTGTTGGCCTCACGAGCAAGGTATTCATTCAGACATCGCATAAACCAGCTGATATCTGTTAAACGACGCCGGTATTCCTCAGCATATTCATCAATACGGGCCAATTCAGCGCTGCCCAGTTTGTCAGCGGCCAGGTGCCTTTGCACCAGAAGCGGGCCTGCGAACAAGGTCGTCCAACGATGAAGCACTTCATTCCGTGACCAGCCTCTGGCAGATGACTGATTGATGTGCAAAACCACATGATAATGATTCGACATGACAGCGTAAGCGCAGACTTCGATAGCAAAGACTGAAACCAGTTCCCGAAGTTTATCCACCACCCACTGGCGGCGATGCTCGTAACTCTTGCCAGTCAGGTGGTTCTCTCCACAGAGGTAAGCCTGACGAACACATCTTGCCATGCAGTGGTAATAAGGCGTTGAGCCGGGATCAATCAGGGTACTGCGAGCTTGGGCCATGAACTCACCTGTCTGGACAAAAAATCAGTTGTAGGTGAAAAGTAGACCAGGTGGATGGTAAAGCAAATTTATGGGTGTCTTTTTTTCTTTTCTTTTTTTAAACTTTGAGACTGCGCAACTTCAGCAGAGCGGTGGCTTCGTTGTTTCGCCACAAATCAGTTTTCTCTTTATAAAGCCGACCGGGGTCAAGGGATGCTGCTTTTTCAAACCATTCCCTCCATTCTTGCTCACCTCTGCCCAGCATCCTGAGACAATGCGCTTTTTGCGAATAAGCTCCCGTGTATAGAGGGTACTTTTTCAGTATTGACTCAACAATCTCAAGCGCCTTTTCAAGGCTATCCTTTCCTGACTCCGGGTCGTCATTTGTTATCTGCTTACAAGCCAGGTTGAAATAGTGGATCGAGGTGACCAGCAAGGTATTGGCAGTTTCTGGATAGTTGCCAATCATTTCCATAAATCCTGCTTGCCCCGCAGAAAAACATAACAGCGTATATTCACATTCGTTCGTATGATACAAGTCACAGCAACGCCTGAGCAGCCTTCCAGCCCATTCATGTTTGCCCATCATCTCCCAGAGTCGTACCAGAGCCAGGTCAATGTCATGTTGGCCAAAGGGTATGCAAAGGCTTTCTTCACTGTCATTGGCGGACTTGCCACTCATGTTCAGTAGCAGTTTTTCAGCCAGCTCATGTTTTTCCAGTTTTTCCCAGAGTAGCACCAGAGCCAGGTCAATGTCGTTATGGCCACAGGCCCTGCATAGTTCTTGTTCACTGGCACAGGAGGACTTGCCACTCATGTTCAACAGCAGTTTTTCAGACCATTTATATTTGCCCATGACATCCCATTGTCGCACCAGGGTCAGATCAATGACATTTTTCCAGCAAGGCTGAAACAGAATCTCTTCACTGGCACCGGGTTGCTTGCCACTCATGTTCAGCAGTAGTCTTTCAGCCCGTTCATGTTTGCCCATTATCTGCCATAGTCGTGCCAGAGCCAGATCAATGTCATGATGACCAGAGGGTTTGCACAGGCTTTCCTCACTGTCATTGAGGGGCTTGGCACTCATGTTCAGCAGCAGTCTTTCAGCTCGTTCAGTTTTATCCATATCCTGCCAGATTTTCGCCCGAGCCAAGTCAATATCATGATGTCCGCTGGGCTCACACAGGATGTCCTCATCGTCATCGGGGTGCTTGTGAATCATGTTCAACAGCAGTCTTTCACTCAGGCTATGTTTGCCATTTGCCGCCCAATGTCGCACCAGTGTCAGGTCAATTTTAGGCTGCCAGCAGGGCTTGCAGAGAATCTCTTCACTGGCATCGGGATGTTTGCCACTCATTTTCAGCAGCAGCTTTTCAGCCAATTTATTTTTGCCTGTCAGTTCCCAATGCCTTACCAGAGTCAGATCAATGTCATGCTTACGGCAGGGTTTGCACAGTTCTTCCTCGCTGGCACCGGGGCGCTTACCACTCATGTTCAGCAGCAGCTTTTCAGCACGGTTATTTTTGCCTTTTATCTGCCACAGTCGTACGAGGGTCAGGTCAGTGTCAAGATGCCCACAGGGCTTGCACAGAGCCTCCTCACTGTCATTGGGATGCTTGCGACTCATGATCAGCAGCAGTTTTTCAGCCGATTCATGTTTATTCATCACTTCCCAGAGTCGCACCAGCGCCATATTTACGCTGTCGAGGTATTTCTGCAGCTTTGGTGCAATTGCAGCGGAGGGTTCTGACTGCAGCCTTTCGATCAGATCTGCTTTGACGTTCAGCAGGAGCCTTTCAGCCTGAGTGTTTTTGCCCATAGACTGCCACAGTCGGGCATTATTAATATCTGCGGGATAATAGCGAGAAGACTTGCACAAGGCTCTCTCATCGGCATTGGGACTTACTCTTCTCAGTTTCAAAAGTCGTGTTTCAGCCTCAAGTTGCTTTCCGAGGGCCTCTTCGCAAAGACTCAGGGTCAGGTCAAGGTTACAAATGGTCGAAGCCCCAAACCAGCTGAGTTTACCTTCCAACCTGAGTTCTTCCAGAAGAGAGCAGGCTTCTATCTGTTTTTCGCGGGTTTGCTCTTTTAGTGATCTTGCAAGCCCTACGGTTGTGTTCTCCTTTTCGAACGTAGTCAGTTCGCCCCAATTGTCGGTTAAGATGATCCGGAATGCTTTTTCTGCACCTATGAAATTTTGATTATTGAGTATTGCGTAAGCACTATCGATCTCTTTTGCAATCAGTTGTGAAGAGGCTTCCCTGACAGCTGGTTGAAACGGACGGGAAGTAGACTTCCGGTTTGCAGTTACTTGTCGTTCTGAAATATTTGCAGCCCTGTTCGAACGTTTGTGAACACCATGATGATGCGGAGCACTTGGAATAAACGTTCGAGTTCTCCTGTTAAAGGTAAATCCAGTCTCTGTTGTCGCAGGGGTATCAGTACCTGACGCACAATCCTGTTTCGGTTGTGATGCCGTAGTGGTCGAGGTGCCCGAACTTGCGGCGGCACTGGTTGTTGTTAATCCGTAATTCATAGCCATTTAAACTCTCTGGAAAGCGGTACACCTGTCTGAATGTAACAAGTTCAGGCAGTGGGGTAATGGTTGGACAATCAATGGACATAAAAGTTCACGCTCATGTCTGAACCAGTACCTTTTGAAGAGCCGCGTATTCGTTGCTTCGCCAGGCGTCCGTTTTACCCTTATATTTGCGGGCGGAGTCAAGGGCATTGGCTTTTTGGAAGTATTCCCCCCATTCTTGCTCATTTTTCCCCATCATTCTGAGACAGTGCGCTTTTTGTGAATAAGCTCCAGCAGTCGGGGGGTACCTCTCAAGTGTTAATTCCACATGCTCAAGCGCCTTAATGAGGTTTTCCTCTCCTGACTTGGGACTGGCTTCTGATATCTCCTTACACGCCAGTGCAAAATAATGGATTGAGATAACCAACAACTGATTGGCACTTTCCGGATACCTGTTAATCACCTCCATAAAGCTTGCTTTCCCGACAGATAAGGACAAATGTGATAATTCACATTCATCGGAATGGTATAAGTCACAGCAACGCTCAATCAGTTTTTCAGCCTGTTTATCTTTGTCGATCATCTGCCAGAGGCGTACCAGAGCCAGGTCAATATCATGATTCCCGCAAGGCATGCACAGACTGTCCTCACTGTCGTTGAGGTGCTTGTTGCTCATGTTCAGCAGCAGCCCTTCAGTTAGATGATGTTTGTTCTCTATCTCCCAATGCAGCGCCAGAACCAGGTCAATGTCATGGTTTCCACAGGGCCTGCAAAGTTCTTCTATAGCGGCATCGGGGCGCTTGTTACTCATGCTCAACAGCAGTTTTTCGGCCCGTTGATATTGGCCCATTAGCTCCCAGAGTCGTGCAAGAGCCAGATCAATCTCATGTTTTCCAGAGGGCTTGCACAGGATCTCCTCAGTGTCATCGGGGTGCTTGTAAATGACATTGAGCAAGAGTTTTTCACTCAGTTGATGTTTGCCTGTCTCCTGCCAGAGAAGCGCCAGAGCCAGATTGAATTCGGGGTGCACAGAGGGTGTACAGAGGCTCTCGATACCGTCTTTGGAGTCTTTGCCACTCATGTTGAGCAGCAGTTTTTCAGCCCATTCATATTTACCCATCACCTGCCAGTGTCGTACCAGGTCTATGTCATGATGCCCAGAGGGTTTGCAAAGGGTCTCGATACTTTCATCGAGGTGCTTGCCACCCATGTTCAGCAACAGATCTTCAGCCCGATCATATTGGCACTGCTCTTGCCAGTGCCGTACCAGGGTTATATTTACGCTATCGAGGTAATTATGCAGTTTTTCTACTATGGCAGCGTGTGGATTCGACTGCAGCTTATTAATCAGTCCTGCTTTCATGCCCAACAGTAGTTTTTCTGCCAGCTGGTATTTTCTCATATGCTCCCATAGTCGTGCATTAGCGATATCAGCGTCAAAATAGCCAGAGTGCTGGCAAAGTGTCTCCTCGTTTGCATCGGGCTCTTTGTTTCTCAACCTTAAAAGTCGTGCTTGCGCATCATGGAACCGTCCAAGTGCCTGTTCGCAGAGGCTCATGGTCAGATCAAGGTTACGAATGGTTGAAGCTCCAGACTCGGTGAACGTACCATTCACCCTGAGTTCTTCCAGACGAGTAAGGGCTTCTTTCTTCTTTTCCGAGGTTTGTTCTTTCAGCGATCTTGCAAGCCCTATGACGGTTCTCTGGTGGTCGAATTCATTCAATGGTTCATCTTGCAAGATGGTCTGGAATGCTGCTTCTGCATTTATGTAATCTTGTTTTTTTAATAGTTTGAAAGCGCTATTGATCCTTTTAGCCGTTTCAGGACAGGATTTATTCACCCTTTGGTGGAACGTCCCGGGAGACGGCCTCTGGTATGCCTTTGCTCGCCGGTCCAGGATATTTGAGGGTGCGCCCGGATCTTCCTGAACAGGTTGCATCCGTGGAACAAACGCTGGCGCTTTCGGGTTTAATTTAAACGGAGGCTTTGTTGTTTCAGTGGTGGCATTTGAACTTGAGGCACAATATTGCAGCGGTTGAGGTGTGGCAACGGTTGCGGTGCACGAACGGGTCGCGAAACTGGTTGTTGTTGGTAATCCGTAATTCATAGCCTCATTAATTCCCTGAAACTTACACTTTTTGACAGGCAGTGGATGTAATAAAGTACAAGGCCATCTAACCTGTGAGACCTCGTACTATCTCAAGAGCAATGTATTCATTCCTCCGCCAGAAATCAGCTTTCCCCTTTTGGGTTCGGCTGTAGTCAAGGGCTTGCGCTCTAGCAAAACATTCTGTCCATTCTTGCTTACTTCGACCCAGCATCCTGAGACAATGGGCTTTTTGTGAATAAGCTCCGGCATTCGGAGGGTACTTTTGCAACGCTGATTCAACCTGCTCAAACGCCTTTTCAAGGTTATCCTTTGCAGACTCCGGGCCGTCTTTTTTTATCTGGTCACAAGCCAGGGTGAAATAATGGATCGAGGTAGCCACCAGAGTATTGACACTTTCCGGACAGCGGCTGATCATTTCCAGAAATCCCGCTTTCCCGGTAGATAAGCACAACAGGGTTAATTGACATTCATTCGAATGATATAACTCACAGCAACGCCTGGTCAGTCTTTCAGCCTCTTCACATTTGCCCGTAGTGTCCCATAGTCTTACCAAAGTCAGGTCAATCTGTTGATTCCCGGAAGGTTTGCACAGGCTGTCTTCATCGGCATTGAAGTGCTTGCCACTCATGTTCAGCAGCAGCCTTTCAGACAGTTCAAATTTGTTCATTTTCTGCCAGAGTCGCGCCCGAGTCAGGTCAATGTCATGATGCCCAAATGGTTTGCACAGCTCTTCTGCAATAGCTCCGGGGGGCATGCCAATCATGTTCAGCATCAGCTTTTCAGACCATTCATGTTTGCCCATCATTTCCCAGAGTCTCACCAGAGCCAGGTCAATTTCCATGTCCCCACAGGAGCTGCACAGGCTGTGTATATTGGCATTGGGGTGCTTGCCAGACATGTTCAGCAGCAGCTTTTCAGCCAGTTTATATTTGCCCGCCAGCTCCCAATGTCGTGTCAGAGTCAAATCAATTTCACGATTCCCACAGAACTTGCACAGTTCTTCCTCGCTGTCACCGGGGCGCTTTCCACTCATGTTCAGCAGCAGCTTTTCAGCCAGTTTATAGTTGCCCGTCAGTTCATAATGTCGTGCCAGAGCCATATCAATTCCACGATTCCCAGAGAGCTTGCACAGTTCTTCCTCGCTGTCACCGGGGCACTTTCCACTCATGTTCAGCAGCAGTTTTTCTGCCAGCTCTTGTTTGTTCATTACTTCCCAGAGTCGCACCAGAGCCATATCAATTTCACGATTCCCACAGAGCTTGCACAGTTCTTCCTCGCTGTCACCGGGGCGCTTTCCACTCATGTTCAGCAGCAGCTTTTCAGTCAGTTTATATTTGCCCGTCAGCTCCCAATGTCGTGCCAGAGCCATATCAATTTCAAGATTCCCAGAGAGCTTGCACAGTTCTTCCTCGCTGTCACCGGGGCGCTTTCCACTCATGTTCAGAAGCAGTTTTTCTGCTAGCTCTTGTTTGTTCATTACTTCCCAGAGTCGCACCAGAGCCAGGTCAATGTCACGATGGTCAATGGGGTTGCACAGAATCTCCTCACTGTCATCGGGACGCTTGCGACTCATGTTCAGCAGCAGTCTCTCAGCCCGTTGATAGTTACCCCTCACTTGCCAGATTCGCACCAGAGCCAAGTCAATGTCGTTGTGGCTGGTGGAGTTGCACAGAGTCTCCTCACTGTCATCGGGATGCTTTTGGCTCATGCTCAGCAGCAGTCTCTCAGCCTGTTCATATTTACCCTTTGCTTGCCAGACTCGCACCAGAGCCAGGTCAATGTCTTTATGACCAGAGTGCTTGCAGAGCGTGTCTTCACTGTCACCGGAGTGTTTGCCAACCATCTCCAGCAGCACTTCTTCAGCCATTTGATGTTTGTCCATCAACTGCCAGATTCGCCCCAGAGCCAAATTGACGGTATCGAGGTATTTACGCAGTTTTGATGTATCAGGAGAATAGGGATTTGACTGCAGCTTTTTGATCAGTTCTTTTTTTATGTTCAGGAACAGTGTTTCAGCCAGAGTGTATTTGCCCATAGACTGCCACAGTCGGGCATTATTAATATCTGCGTTATAATAGCAAGTAGGTTCGCACAGGGTTTTCTCATCGGCATTGCGGCTTTTTTTTCTCAGTCTCAACAGTCGGGTTTCGGCATCAAAGAGTCTTCCAAGTGCCTCTTCACAGAGGCTCAGGGTAAGATCAAGGTTATAAATGATCGAAGCCCCAAACCTGGTGAATTTTCCATCTAACCTGAGTTCTTCCAGAATAGAGCAGGCTTCCAGCTGTTTTTCGCAGGTTTGCTCTTTTAGCGATCTTGCAAGTCCTATGATCACGTTATGCTTGTCGAACGGATCCGGTATGTCATGCTTGCCGTGTAAGATGACCCGGAATGCTTTTTCTGCATCTATGAAATTTTTATTGTTGAGCATTGTGTAAGCGCTACTGATCTCTTTTTTAAGAGCGTCAGGAGGGTAGGTCTTCGCCTCTGGTTGAAACGTCCGGGGAGTAGGTCTCTGGCATGCAGTTGCTGACCGGTCTGGAATATTTAAGGGTCTGTTCGAATGCTGATGACCACGATGATCTCCATGAGGAAGTTGCGAACGTGGGATAAATGTTTCAGCGTTCGGATTCAAGGTAAATTTTCGCCCTTTTGACGCACCGGTATCTGAACCTGATGCAGAATACTCTGACGGCTGTGATGTCGTGGTGCTTTTAGAACTGGTCGAGGCAATTTTTGTGGGTAATCCGTAGCTCATGGCCAAATGACCTTCCTGGGAACTTACGCTCTTGGACAGTCAATAGACATAAAAGTTCATGCTTATGTCTGAGCAAATACTTTTTGAAGAGCCGCGTATTCGTTGCTTCGCCAGGCGTCCGTTTTACCCTTATATTTTCGGGCGGAGTCAAGGGCATTGGCTTTTTGGAAGTATTCCCCCCATTCTTGCTCATTTTTCCCCATCATTCTGAGACAGTGCGCTTTTTGTGAATAAGCTCCAGCAGTCGGGGGGTACCTCTCAAGTGTTAATTCCACATGCTCAAGCGCCTTAATGAGGTTTTCCTCTCCTGACTTGGGACCGGCTTCTGATATCTCCTTACACGCCAGTGCAAAATAATGGATTGAGATAACCAACAACTGATTGGCACTTTCCGGATACCTGTTAATCACCTCCATAAAGCTTGCTTTCCCGACAGATAAGGACAAATGTGATAATTCACATTCATCGGAATGGTATAAGTCACAGCAACGCTCAATCAGTTTTTCAGCCTGTTTATCTTTGTCGATCATCTGCCAGAGGCGTACCAGAGCCAGATCAATATCATGATTCCCGCAAGGCATGCACAGGCTGTCCTCACTGTCGAAGAGGTGCTTGTTGCTCATGTTCAGCAGCAGCCCTTCAGTTAGATGATGTTTGTTCTCTATCTCCCAATGCAGCGCCAGAGCCAGGTCAATATCATGGTTTCCACAGGGCCTGCAAAGTTCTTCTATAGCGGCATCGGGGCGCTTGTTACTCATGTTCAGCAGCAGTATTTCTGCTTGTTTATGTTTGTTCAACTTCTGCCAGAGTCGAACCAGAGTCAGGTCAATGTCATTATGTCCACAGGGCTGACACAAGGTCTCCTCATTCACATCGGGGTGCCTGACACTCATGCTCAACAGCAGTTTTTCGGACCGTTGATATTGGCCCGTTACCTCCCAGAGTCGTGCAAGAGCCAGATCAATATCATGTTTTCCAGAGGGCGTGAACAGGATCTCCTCAGCGTCATCGGGGTGCTTGTCAATCAGGTTGAGCAACAGTTTTTCACTCAGTTGATGTTTGCCTGTCACCTGCCAGAATTGTGCCAGAGTCAGATCAATTTCATGTTTTCCAAAAGGCGTGCACAGGGTCTCCTCATTGTCATCGAGGCACTTGCCACTCATGGCCAGCATTAGTCTTTCAGCCAGCTCATGTTTACCCTTTACTTCCCAGAGTCGCACCAGGGCCAGGTTCACGTCATTATGACGGGAGGGCTTGCACAGGAGCTCGATACTGTTACCGGGGTACTTGCCACTCATGTTGAGCAGCAGATCTTCAGCCCATTCATATTGGCCTGTCTCTTGCCAGCATCGCGCCAGAGCTATATTGACTTTATGGAGGAAATCTTGCAGTTTTTCTGCAAGCGCTGCGTGCAGGTTCCACTGCAGCCTGACAATGAGCCCGTATTTCATGCTGTGCAGCAGTTTTTCAGTCAGCTGGTATTTCCTCATAAACTGCCATAGTCGTGCATTAGCCATGTCAGCATCAAAATAATTAGAATGCTGGCAAAGGGTTTCTTCATCAGCACCGGGCTTTTTGTCTCTCAGTTTCAAAAGTCGTGCTTCAGCATCAGGGTTCTTCCCAAGTGTCTGTTCACAGAGACTCAGGGTCAGATCAAGGTTACGAATGGTTGAAGCCCCGAATTCGTTTAACTCTCCAGTCAACCTTAGTTTTTCCAGATGAAAACAGGCTTCTTTTTGCTTTTCACAGGTTTGCTCTCTGAGTGATCTTGCCAGCCCTATGATTGATCTTTGGTAGTCGGATGTTCTCAGTAAGTCCGCGTATTCTTGCAAGATGGCCCGGAATGTGTTTTCCGCGTCAATGAAATTTTGGTTCATCAATAAATCGAAAGCGCTATTGATCTTTTCACTGGCCGCTTCAGGAGATGTCCTCTTCACCGATGGGTGCAATGTCTGGGAAGAAAGTGTCAGGCACGCAGTTGTTTGTCGGCGATTAATAGTTGTGGGTGTGTTCGAAAGTCGATCAACACCAGAAGCACGAGGAATAAACGGTGGAGCTTTCGGGTTTAATTTAAATGGAGGCTTTGCTTCCTCATTGGAGTCAGTAAAGCGATTTTGCGCCGGTTGCGATGTCGTACCGGATGCGCAGTTGTAGGTTGGTGGTAATCCGTCATTCATAGTCATGAAACTTCCTCTGAAACTTGTGCCATTGGACAGTCAATGGATATAAAAGTTCATGCTTATGTCTGAGCCAGTACTTTTTGAAGAGCCGCGTATTCGTTGCTTCGCCAGGTATCCGATTTACCCTTCTGTTTTCGGTTGGAGTCAAGGGCTTGGGCTTTTTGGAAGCATTTCCTCCATTCTTGCTCATTGGCGCCCAGCATTCTGAGACAGTGCGCTTTTTGTGAATAAGCTCCCGCAGTCGGGGGGTACCTCTCAAGTGCTAATTGCACATGCTCAAGCGCCTTAATGAGGTTTTCCTCTCCTGACTTCGGACTGGCTTCTGATATCTGCTTACACGCCATTACAAAATAATGGATTGAGATAACCAGCAACTTATTGGCACTTTCCGAATACCCGTTAATCACCTCCATAAACTTTGCTTTCCCGGCAGATGAGGACAGATAGGATAATTCACATTCATCCGAATGGTATAATTCACAGCAACGCTCAATCAGTCTTTCAGCCTGTTTACCTTTGTCGATTAGCTCCCAGAGGCGTACCAGAGCCAGATCAATATCATGATTCCCGCAAGGCATGCACAGACTGTCCTCACTGTCGTTGAGGTCCTTGTTGCTCATGTTCAGCAGCAGCCCTTCAGTTAGATGATGTTTATTCACTATCTCCCAATGCAGCGCCAGAGCCAGGTCAATGTCACGGTTGCCACAGGGCCTGCAAAGTTCTTCCATAGCGGCATCGGGGCGCTTGCCACTCATGTTTAGCAGCAGTATTCCTGCTTGTTTATGTTTGTTCAACTTCTGCCAGAGTCGAGCGAGGGTCAGGTCAATGTCATGATGCCCACAGGGCTGACACAAGGACTCCTCTCTCTCATCGGGGTGTTTGAGACTCAGGTTTAACAGCAGTATTTCAGCCCTTTGATATTCGCCCATCTCCTGCCAGAGTCGTACAAGAGCCAGATCAATCTCATGTTTTCCAGAGGCCTTGCACAGGATCTCCTCAGCGTCATCAGGGTGCCTGGAAATCATATTGAGCAGCAGTTTTTCACTCAGTTGAAGTCTGCCTGTCGCATGCCAGAGAAGCGCCAGAGACAGATCGAGTTCGGGGTGCTCAGAGGCTGTACAGAGGATCTCGATACTGTCTTTGGAGTCTTTGCCAATCATGTTGAGCAGCAGTTTTTCAGCCCATTCATATTTGCCCATCACCTGCCAGTGTCGTACCAGGTCTATGTCATGATGCCCAGAGGGCTTGCACAGGGTTTCGATACTTTCAGCCAGGTGTTTGCCACCCATGTTTAGCAGCAGATCTTCGGCCCGATCATATTGGCACACCTCTTGCCAGTATCGCACCAGAGCTATATTTACACTATCGAGGTAATTATGCAGCCTTTCCACTATGCCAGCGTGTGGGTCCGACTGCAGCTTTTCAATCAGCCCTGCTTTCATGCCCAACAGCAGTTTTTCAGCCAGCTGGTATTTTCTCATATGCTGCCATAGTCGTGCATTAGCGATATCAACGTCAAAATAGCCAGAGTGCTGGCAAAGTGTCTCCGCGTCTGCATCGGGCTTTTTGTTTCTCAACCTTAAAAGTCGTGCTTGCGCATCATGGAACCGTCCAAGTGCCTGTTCGCAGAGGCTCATGGTCAGATCAAGGTTACGAATGGTTGAAGCTCCAGACTCGGTGAACGTACCATTCACCCTGAGTTCTTCCAGACGAGTAAGGGCTTCTTTCTTCTTTTCCGAGGTTTGTTCTTTCAGCGATCTTGCAAGCCCTATGACGGTTCTCTGGTGATCGAATTCATTCAGTTGTTCATCTTGCAAGATGGTCCGGAATGCTGCTTCTGCATTTATGTAATCTTGTTTTTTTAATAGTTTGAAAGCGCTATCGATCCTTTTAGCCGTTTCAGGACAGGATTTATTCACCCTTTGCTGAAACGTTCGGGGAGACATACACTGGTATGCCTTTGCTCGCCGGTCCAGGATATTTGAGGGTACGCCCGGATCTTTCTGAACAGGTTGATCAGGTTGCATCCGTGGAATAAACGCTGGCGCTTTCGGGTTTAATTTAAACGGAGGCTTTGTTGTTTCAGTGTTAGCATTTGAACCTGAGGCACAATATTGCAGCGGTTGAGGTGTGGCAACGGTTGCGGTGCACGAACGGGTCGCGAAACTGGTTGTTATTGGTAATCCGTAATTCATAGCCTCATTAATTCCCTGAAACTTACACTTTTTGACAGGCAGTGGACGTAATAAAGTACAAGGCCATCTAACCTGTGAGACCTCTTACTATCTCAAGAGCAATGTATTCGTGCCTCCGCCAAAAATCGGCTTTCCCCTTTTGGTTTCGGCTGTAGTCAAGGGCTTGCGCTCTAGCAAAACATTCTCTCCATTGTTGCTTACTTCGACCCAGCATCCTGAGACAATGGGCTTTTTGTGAATAAGCTCCCGCATTCGGAGGGTACTTTTGCAACGCTGATTCAACCTGCTCAAGCGCCTTTTCAAGGTTCTCCTTTGCAGACTCCGGGCCGTCTTTTTTTATCTGGTCACAAGCCAGGGTGAAATAATGGATCGAGGTAGCCACCAGAGTATTGACACTTTCCGGACAGCGGCTGATCATTTCCAGAAATCCCGCTTTCCCGGTAGATAAGCACAACAGGGTTAATTGCCATTCATTCGAATGATATAACTCACAGCAACGCCTGGTCAGTCTTTCAGCCTGTTCACATTTGCCCGTAGTGTCCCATAGTCTTACCAAAGTCAGGTCAATCTGTTGATTCCCGGAAGGTTTGCACAGGCTGTCTTCATCGGCATTGAAGTGCTTGCCACTCATGTTCAGCAGCAGCCTTTCAGACAGTTCAAATTTCTTCATTTCCTGCCAGAGTCGCGCCCGAGTCAGGTCAATGTCATGATGCCCAAATGGTTTGCACAGCTCTTCCACAATAGCTCCGGGGGGCATGCCAATCATGTTCAGCATCAGCTTTTCAGACCATTCATGTTTGCCCATCATTTCCCAGAGTCTCACCCGAGCGAGGTCATTTTCCATGTTCCCACAGGAGCTGCACAGGCTGTCTATACTGGCATTGGGGTGCATGCCACAGATGTTCAGAAGCAGCTTTTCAGCCAGTTTATATCTGCCCGTCAGCTCCCAATGTCGTGCCAGAGCCAAATCAATTTCACGATTCCCAGAGAGCTTGCACAGTTCTTCCTCGCTGTCACCGGGGCGCTTTCCACTCATGTTGAGCAGTAGTTTTTCAGCTCGTATATATTTGTATTTCCTCTGCCAGCGCAGTGCCAGACCGAGATCAATATCATGATGCCCAAAGGGTTCACACAGGAGCTCCTCATTGTCGTCGGGTCTCTTGCCACTTATGTTCAGCAGCAGCTTTTCAGCCAGCTCAAATTTGTCCAATTCTTCCCAGATTCGCACCAGAGCTATGTCAATGGCAGGATCGCCAGTGGGGCGACAGAGAATCTCCTCACTGTCATCGGGATGCTTGCGACTGATGTTCAGCAGCAGCCTCTCAGCCCGCTCATGCTGGCCCAACGCCCGCCAGATAAACGTCAGAGCCAGATCAACGTCTTTACGATCAGATTGCCTGCAGAGTACGTCCTCATGGTCATCGGGGCGCTTGCCAATGATTCCGAGCATCAGGAGTTCAGCCTCTTGATGTTTGTCCATAAACTGCCAGAGTCGCACCAGGGCTATATTGACGGTATCGAGGTATTTACGCAGTTTTGATGTATCAGGAGAATAGGGATTTGACTGCAGCTTTTTAATCAGTTCTTTTTTTATGTTCAGGAACAGTGTTTCAGCCAGAGTGTATTTGCCCATAGACTGCCACAGTCGGGCATTATTAATATCTGCGGCATAATAGCGAGAAGGTTCGCACAGGGTTCTCTCATCGGCATCGAGCCTTTTTTTTCTCAGCCTCAACAGTCGGGTTTCGGCATCAAAGTGTCTTCCAAGTGCCTCTTCACAGAGGCTCAGGGTCAGATCAAGGTTATAAATGGTCGAAGCCCCGAACCTGTTGAGTGTTCCATCTAACCTGAGTTCTTCCAGAATAGAGCAGGCTTCCAACTGTTTTTCGCAGGTTTGCTCTTTTAGCGATCTTGCAAGCCCTACGGTTACGTTCCGCTTTTCGAATGGATCCGGTATGCCATGTATGCTGTTTAAGATGACCCGGAATTTTTTTTCTGCATCAATGAAATTTTGATTGTTGAGCATTGCGAAAGCGCTATTGATCTCTTTTCTAAGGGCTACAGGAGAGTAGGTCTTCGCCTCTGGGTGAAACGTCCGGGGAGTAGGGCGCTGGCATGAAGTTACTGGCCGGTCTTGAATATTTGAGGGTCTGTGCCAATGTTGATGACCACGATGAGGAAGTTGTGAACGTGGAATAAACGTTTCAGCGTTTGGATTTAAGGTAAATTCACGCCCTTTTGCTGCACCGGTATCTGAACCTGACGCACAATATTGAGATAATTGCGATGTCTTAGTGCCCGAACTCGCTGGAGCGTTAGTTGTAGGTGTTGGCCCGTAACTCATAATGATATAGATTCCCTGAAAATCTATGCTAAGTACCTGACCAGTTGGTTTCGCATATTCTGGCGAGTGGATTTTTTCATCCTTCAAGGCGCAACGATGGGCGCGTAGCCATAGCTACGCAACCAGAGTTGGAACGCAGAAGGATGGAAAAAGCCGCCGTCCAGAATATGCGAAACCAACTGGTTAGGTGCTTATTGGACAATCATCAGGCATAAAAGTTCAAGGATGTTTTTTTTATTCTTTGAGATTCGATAACTTCTGGAGGGCAGCGGCTTCCCTGCTTCGCCAAAAATGAGTTTTTGCCCTGTATGCCCGGCTGACGTCGAAGGCTTCCGCTCTATCAAACCATTCCCTCCATTCTTGCTCATTTTTCCCCAGCATTCTGAGACAGTGCGCTTTTTGTGAAAAAGCTCCCGCACTGGGAGGGTATTTCTTCAGTGCCGATTCCACAATTTCCAGAGCCTTATGAAGGTTATCTTGTCCTGACTCTGGACCTGTATCGATTATTTGCTTGCAAGCCAGGTTGAAATAATGGATCGAGGTAGCCAACAGGGTATTGATCGTTTCCGGATAGTGGCTAATCATTTCCATAAATCCTTCTTGCCCGGCAGATTGGCTGAGTAGTGCCTGTTCAAATTCATTCGAATGATATAATTTACAGCCTTGCTTAAGCAGTCTTTCAGCCTGTTCATGTTTGCCTATCCTCCCCCAAAAGCGTGCCAGAGCCATATCAACGTTATGATTGCCAGAGGGTTTGCACAGGCTGTCTTCAGTGTCATTGGCGTGCTTGCTGCTCATGTTCAGTAGCAGGAGTACAGTCCATTCGGGTTTATCCATGATCTCCCAGAGCATCGCCTGAGCCAGATCAAAATCATGATTCCCACAGGGCTTGCAAAGGATCTCCTTACTGCCATCGGGGTCCTTGCCACTCATGTTCAGCAGCAGCCTTTCAGAGAGGTGATATTTGCCCGTGACCTCCCAGTGTCGCATCAGTGTCAGATCAATTTCCTGCTGCCAGCAGGGCTTGCAGAGAATCTCTTCACTGGCACCGGGATGCTTGCCACCCATGTTCAGCAGCAGCCTTTCAGCCAGGTTGTGTCTGCCCTCCATCTGCCAGAATCGAGCCCGGGTCAGGTCAGTGTCACAATGCCCGGAGGGCATGCACATTTCTTCCTCACTGGCACCGGGTCGCGAACCGCACATGTTCAGCAGAAGTTCTGAAGACTGTTTAAATTTGCCCATTATCTGCCAGAGCCGCACCAGGGCCAGGTCAATGTTAGCTTTCCCAAAGGGCTTACACAGAACCTTCACACTGTCATTGGGGTGCTTGCCAATCATGAGTAGCAGCAGTTTTTCAGCCAGCTCATGTTTACGCGTTTCTTCCCAGAGTCGCACCAGAGCCAGGTCAATGTCATGATTCCCGGAAGGTTTGCAGAGAGTGTCCTCACTGTCATCGGGACGTTTGTTACTCATGTTCAGCAGCAGTCTCTCAGACTGTTCATATTTGCCCATTAACCGCCAGAGTACCGACAGAGCCAGGTCAATGTCTTCACACTTGGTGGGCTTGCAGAGAATGTCCATATAGTCATCGGGGTGCTTGCCGCTCATGTCCAGCAAGAGGTTTTCAGCCAGTTGATATTTCTCCATCAGCTGCCAGAGTCGCGCCAGGGCCATATTGACCTTACCGAGGTATTTACGCAGTTTTTGTGCCGCAGGAGAGTCCGGTTTCGACTGCAGCTTTTTAATCAACTCCTCTTTTATTTTCAGGAGGAGTGTTTCAGCCAGCCTGTGTTTGCCCATAGACTGCCACAGTCTGGCATTAGTAATATCTGCAGCATAATAGCCAGAAGGCTTGCACAGGGTCTTCTCATAGGCATTGGTGCTTTTCCGTCTGAGCCTCAAAAGTCGTGTTTCGGCGGCAAAGTGCCATCCAAGTGCCTCTTCACAGAGGCTCAGGTTCAGATCAAGGTTGTGAATGGTCGAAGCGCCAAACTTATTGCATGTTCCATCCAATCTGAGCGCTTCCAGAAGAGAGTAGGCTTCTAACTGTTTTTCGTTGGTCTGTTCTTTCAGCGCTCTTGCAAGCCCTATGGTCGTGTTCTGTTTGTTGAATGGACTCAGATTGCCTTGGTATTTCTTTAAGATGACTCGAAATGCTTTTTCTGCGTCTGTGAAATTTTGATGTCTCAGTATTGCGAAAGCACTATTGATCTCTTTTCTAATAGCTGCAGGAGAGGGGGTCTTTGCCTCTGGATAAAGCGTCCTGGGGGTAGACCTTTGGTAAGCTGATGCCTGCTGGCCTGAAATATTTGAGGATTTGTTCGAATGTTGATGAACACCCTTTGCCAGTTGAGCGCGTGGAGCAAGAGGTTTAGCTTCCCGATTTGGGGCAGATGGCGGCTTTTTTGCCGCATCGGCATAGGAACCTGATGCACAATACCGTGACGGTTGCGATGTCGTAGCAGGCTGGCAGGCAGATGCCTGCCGACCTGAAATATTTGAGGGACTGGTCGAACGTTGATGAACAACTTGTGGAAGTTGAGCCGGTGGATTGAGAGATTTAGCTTGCTGATTTGAGCTAGATGGACGTTTTTTTGCCGCATCGGCATAGGAACCTGACGCACAATATGGAGACGAGTGCGATGTCGTAGTGCTCGAACTCACTGGAGTGCTGGTTGTTGGTGTTGGCCCGTAACTCATAATGATGGAGATTCCCTGAAAATCTAGGCTGTTGGACAGTCATCAGTCATAAAGGTTCAAGGGCGTTTTTTATTCTTTGAGATTCGATAACTTCTGAAGGGCAGCGGCTTCCCTGTTTCGCCATAAATGAGTTTTAGCCCTGTATGTCCGGCTGGAGTCAGAGGCTTCCGCTCTATCAAACCATTCCCTCCATTCTTGCTCACTTTTCCCCAGCATTCTGAGACAGTGCGCTTTTTGGGAAAAAGCTCCCGCAATCGGTGGGTACTTTTTCAGTGCCAATTCCACAAATTCCAGAGCCTTATGAAGGTTATCTTGTCCTGACTCAGGGTTATCCTGAATGATCTGCTCACAAGCCAGACTGAAATAATGGATCGATTTAGCCACCAAGGTATTGGCACTTTCCGGATAGTAGCTAACCATTTCCATAAATCCTTCTTGCCCGGTTAATAACTTTAATAGTGTGAGTTCAAATTCATTCGAATGATAAAATTCACAGCCACGCTTAAGCAGCCTTTCAGCCCGTCCAAGTTTGCCGGTATTCTCCCAGCAGCGTGCCAGAGTCAGGTCAATGTCGTGATTGCCAGAGGGCTTGCACAGGCTGTCTTCGTCGTCACCGGGGTGCTTACCACTTATGTTCAGCAGCAGTCTTTCAGTCCGTTCAGGTTTATCCATCATCTCCCAGAGCCGTGCGAGAGCCAGGTAAAGAACATCATGACCACCGGACTTGCCCGGGATCTCCTCACTGTCATTGGGTTGCCAGCCAATCATATTCAACAGCAGTCTTTCAGAAAGTTTATATTTGCCTGTAAGCTGCCAGCATCGCACCAGAGCCAGATCAATGTCATGCTGCCAGCAGGGTTTGCACAGAATCTCTTCACTGGCGTCGGGATGCTTGCGACTCATGTTCAGCAGCAGCTTTTCAGCCAGTGTATATCTGCCCGTCAGCTCCCAAAATCGAACCAGAGCCAGGTCACTTTCACGATTCCCACAGAGCTTGCACAATTCTTCCTCGCTGTCACCGGGGCGCTTTCCACTCATGTTCAGCAGTAGCTTTTCAGTTCGTATATATTTGTATATCCTTTGCCAGAGTAGTGCCAGAGAGAGATCAATGTCATGATGCCCGCAGGGCTTGCACAGTTCTTCCTCGCTGTCACCGGGGCGCTTTCCACTCATGCTCAGCAGTAGCTTTTCAGTTCGTATATATTTGTATTTCCTCTGCCAGATTAGTGCCAGAGAGAGATCAATGTCATGATGCCCACAGGGCTTGCAAAGTTCTTCCTCGCTGTCACCGGGGCGCTTTCCACTCATGTTCAGCAGTAGCTTTTCAGCCAGCTCAGGTTTGTTCATTTCATCCCAGGTGCGCATCAGAGCCATGTCAATGGCACGATGGCCAGTGGGGCGACACAGAATCTCTTCACTGTCATCGGGATGCTTGCGACTCATGTTCAGCAGCAGTCTCTCAGCCCGCTTATGCTTGCCCAACGCCCGCCAGATAAACGTCAGAGCCAGATCAACGTCTTTATGATCAGATTGCCTGCAGAGTATGTCCTCATCGTCATCGGGGCGCTTGCCAATGAGGTCGAGCATCAGAAGTTCAGCCTTTTGATGTTTGCCCATCAACTGCCAGAGTCGCATCAGGGCCATGTTGACGGTATCGAGGTGTCTACGCAGTTTTGATGTCGCAGGAGAATAGGGTTTTGACTGCAGGTTTTTAATCAGTTCTGTCTTTAAGTTCAGTAACAATGTTTCAGCCAGAGTGTATTTGCCCATAAGCTGCCAAAGTCGTGCATTACTGATATCTGCGGCATAATAGTGAGAAGGTTCGCACAGGGCTCTCTCATTGGCATTGCGCATTTTTTTTCTCAGTCTCAACAGTCGGGTTTCGGCATCAAGGTGTCTTCCAAGTGCTTCTTCACAGAGGCTCAGGCACAGATCAAGGTTACTAATGGTCGAGGCTCCTAACCTGGTAAGTTTTCCATCTAACCTGAGCTCTTCCAAAATAGAGCAGGCTTCCAGCTGTTTTTCGTGGGTTTGCTCTCTTAGAGATCTTGCAAGCCCTATGGTTGCTTCCTGCTTGTCGAAGCGACTCGGTATGCCATGCTTGCCGTTTAAGAGGGTCCGGAATGCTTTTTCTGCATCTATGAAATTTTGATTGTTGAGCATTGCGTAAGCGCTTTTGATCTCTTTTTTAAAAACTTCAGGAGGGCAGGTCTTCGCCTCTGGGTGAAAGGTCTGGAGAGTAGAACTCTGGTCTGCAGTTGCTGGCCTTGAGGGTCTGTTCGAATCTTGATGACCACCATGAGGAAGTTGTGAACGTGGAATAAACGTTTTAGCGTTCGGATTTAAGGTAGATCTACGCCCTTTTGATGCACCGGTATCTGAGCCTGACGCACAGTACCCTGACGGCTGAGATGTCGTAGCAGGCTGGCAGGCAGATGCCTGCCGACCTGAAATATCTGAGGGACTGGTGGAACGTTGATGAACAACTTGTGGAAGTTGAGCCGATTGAGTAAGAGATTTTATTTCCCGATTTGAGGTGGATTGACGGTTTCTTGCCGCATCGGCATAGGAACCTGACGCGCAATATGGAGACGATTGCGATGTCGTACAGCTCGAACTGGCTGGAGCGCTGGTTGTAGGTGTTGGCCCGTAACTCATAATGATGTAGATTCCCTGAAAATCTATGCTAAGTACCTAGGAGCCTGACCGAGAATAGCGCCCGTAGCGAGGACGGCAGAAAATTGAGGATGAAAATTCGGTTTTGTGAGGAGAATAGCGAGCTATTTGACGAACAAAAGCGGATTTTCAGACCAATTTGCTGCCGCCGCAGTAGGGCAGTCTATTCTCGGTCAGGCTCCTAGTGCAGCTAAGCTCTGATATCCATACACCCCTCGTTCCCACGCAACAGAGGGTGTCGCAAAACCCGTTCCCCTCCCGTCATTTCCGGCCTCACTCCCGTCATTCCCGCGAAGGCGGGAATCCACACAGACTCATCACCAGAACCATACTGCCCGGTGTCCCCCTGGCCTTTTCATCCGCGAGAAGGCAGAGACCCGCTGTTGGCGCTGGATTCCCGCCTTCGCGGGAATGACGACCTCAGAGTATCGGAACGAGTGGCCTGTATGGATATCAAGGCTTGGCTGCACTAGGTACTTATTCGACAGTCATCAGTCATAAAGGTTCAAGGATATTTTTTATTCTTTGAGATTCGATAGCTTCTGAAGGGCAGCGGCCTCCCTGTTTCGCCAAAAATGAGTTTTCGCCCTGTATGTCCGGCTGGAGTCAAAGGCTTCCGCTCTATCAAACCATTCCCTCCATTCTTGCTCACTTTTTCCCAGCATTCTGAGACAGTGCGCTTTTTGGGAATAAACTCCTGCACTCGGTGGGTACTTTGTCAGTGCTGATTCCACAAATTCCAGAGCCTTATGAAGGTTATCTTGTCCTGACTCAGGGTTATCCTGAATGATCTGCTCACAAGCCAGGCTGAAATAATGGATCGAGTTAGCCAGCAAGGTATTGGCACTTTCCGGATAGCGGCTAATCATTTCCATAAATCCTTCTTGCCCGACAGATAATTTTAACAGTGTGAGTTCAAATTCATTCGAATGATAGAATTCACAGCCACGCTCAACCAGTCTTTTAGCCCGTCCAAGTTTGCCTGTAATCTCCCAGCAGCGTGCCAGAGTCAGGTCAATGTCATGATTGCCAAAGGGCTTGCACAGGCTGTCTTCGTCGTCACCGGGGTGCCTACCACTTATGTTCAGCAGCAGTCTTTCAGCCCGTTCAGGTTTATCCATCATCACCCAGAGCGTCGCCAGACCCAGATCAATATCATAATTTCCACAAGGCTTGCAAAGGCTCTCCTCACTGCCATCAGGGTCCTTGCCACTCATGTTAAGTAGCAGTCTTTCAGAGAGGTGATATTTGCCCGAGACCTGCCAGTGTCGTACCAGTGTCAGATCAATTTCCAGCTGCCAGCAGGGCTTGCACAGGATCTCTTCACTGGCGCCGGGATGCTTGCGAATCATGTTCAGCAGCAGCTTTTCAGCCAGTTTATATTTGCCCGTCAGCTCCCAATATCGCATCAGAGCCATGTCAATTTCACGATTCCCACAGGGCTTGCACAGTGCTTCCTCGCTGTCGCCGGGGCGCTTTCCACTCATGTTCAGCAGTAGCTTTTCAGTTCGTATATAGTTGCATTTCCTCTGCCAGAGTAGTGCCAGAGTGAGATCAGTGTCATGATGCCCACAGAGCTTGCAAAGTTCTTCCTCGCTGTCACCCGGGCGCTTTCCACTCATGTTCAGCAGTAGCTTTTCAGCCAGCTCAAATTTGTCCATTTCATCCCAGGTTCGCACCAGAGTCATGTCAATGGCACGATGGCCAGTGGGGCTACACAGAATCTCCTCACTGTCATCGGGATGCTTGCGACTCATGTTCAGCAGCAGCCTCTCAGCCCGCTCTTGCTTGCCCAACGCCCGCCAGATAAACGTCAGGGTCAGATCAACGTCTCTATGATCAGATTGCCTGCAGAGTATGTCCTCATCGTCATCGGGGCGCTTGCCAATGATGTCGAGCATCAGGAGCTCTGCCTTTTGATGTTTGTCCAGCAACTGCCAGAGTCGCCCCAGGGTCATATTGACGGTATGGAGGTATTTAGGCAGTTGTGCTGTAGCAGGAGAGTAAGGTTTTGACTGCAGGTTTTTAATCAGTTCTGTTTTTATGTTCAGTAATAGTGTTTCAGCCAGAGTGTATTTGCCCATAGACTGCCACAGTCGTGCATTACTAATATCTGCGGCATAATAGCGAGAAGGTTCACACAGGGCTCTCATGTCGGCATCGCGCCATTTTCTTCTCAGTCTCAACAGTCGAGTTTCGGCATCAAGGTGTCTTCCAAGTGCTTCTTCACAAAGGCTCAGGGTCAGATCAAGGTTATTAATGGTCGAAGCCCCGAACCTGGTAAGTTTTTCATCTAACCTGAGTTCTTCCAGAATAGAGCAGGCTTCCATCTGTTTTTCGCAGGTTTGCTCTTTTAGAGATCTTGCAAGCCCTATGGTTGCTTCCTGCTTTTCGCACCGATTCGGTATGCCATGCTTGCCGTTTAAGAGGGCCCGGAATGCTTTTTCTGCATCTGTGAAATTTTGATTGTTGAGCATTGCGAAAGCGCTTTTGATCTTTTTTTTAAGAATTTCAGGAGGGCAGGCCCTCGCCTCTGGGTGAAACTTCAGGGGAGTAGCGCTTTGGTATGCAGTTGCTGGCCAGTCTGGAATATTTGAGGGACTGTTCGAATGTTGATGACCACCATGAGGACGTTGCGAACGTGGAATAAACCTTTCAGCTTTCGGATTTAAGGTAGATCTACGCCCTTTTGATGCACCGGTATCTGAACCTGACGCACAATACTGTGACGGCTGAGATGTCTTAGCAGGCTGGCAGACAGATGCCTGCCGACCCGAAATATTTGAGGGATTGGTCGAATGTTGACGAACACCTCGTGGAAGTTGAGCAGGTTGAGTAAGAGATTTAGTTTCCCGATTAGAGGTAGATAGACGTTTTCTAACCGCATCGGCATAGGAGCCAGACACACAATATTGAGACGATTGCGATGTCGCAGTGCTCGAACTGGCTGGAGCGCTGGTTGTAGGTGTTGGCCCGTAACTCATAATGATGTAGATTCCCTGAAAATCTATGCTCAGTACCTGGCCAGTTGGTTTCGCATATTCTGGCGAGTGGATTTTTTCATCCTTCAAGGCGCAACGACGGGCGCGTAGCCATAGCTACGCAACCAGAGTTGGAACGCAGAAGGATGGAAAAAGCCGCCGTCCAGAATATGCGAAACCAACTGGTTAGGTACTTATTGGACAGTCATCAGTCATAAAGGTTCAAGGAAGTTTTTTTATTCTTTGAGATTCGATAACTTCTGCAGGGCAGCGGCCTCCCTGTTTCGCCAAAAATGAGTTTTCGCCCTGTATGTCCGGCTGGAGTCAAAGGCTTCCGCTCTATCAAACCATTCCCTCCATTCTTGCTCACTTTTTCCCAGCATTCTGAGACAGTGCGCTTTTTGGGAATAAACTCCCGCACTCGGTGGGTACTTTGTCAGTGCTGATTCCACAAATTCCAGAGCCTTATGAAGGTTATCTTGTCCTGACTCAGGGTTATCCTGAATGATCTGCTCACAAGCCAGGCTGAAATAATGGATCGAGTTAGCCAGCAAGGTATTGGCACTTTCCGGATAGCGGCTAATCATTTCCATAAATCCTTCTTGCCCGACAGATAATTTTAACAGTGTGAGTTCAAATTCATTCGAATGATAGAATTCACAGCCACGCTCAACCAGTCTTTTAGCCCGTCCTAGTTTGCCTGTAATCTCCCAGCAGCGTGCCAGAGTCAGGTCAATGTCATGATTGCCAGAGGGCTTGCAAAGGCTGTCTTCGTCGTCATCGGGGTGCTTACCACTCAGGTTCAGCAGCAGTCTTTCAGTCCGTTCAGGTTTTTCCATCATCTCCCAGAGCATCGCCAGAGCCAGATCAAAATCATTGTTTCCACAAGGCTTGCAAAGGCTCTCCTCACTGTCATCGGGGTCCTTGCCACTCATGTTAAGCAGCAGTCTTTCAGAGAGGTGATATTTGCCCAAGGCCTCCCAGTATCGCACCAGTGTCAGATCAATTTCCTGCTGCCAGCAGGGTTTGCACAGGATCTCTTCACTGGCGCCGGGATGCTTGCGACTCATGTTCAGCAGCAGCTTTTCGGCCAGTTTATATTTGCCCACCAGCCCCCAAAATCGCACCAGAGCCAGGTCAATTTCACGATTTCCACAGAGCTTGCACAGTGCTTCCTCGCTGTCACCGGGGCGCTTTCCACTCATATTAAGCAGTAGCTTTTCAGTTCGTATATAGTTGTATTTCTTCTGCCAGAGTAGTGCCAGAGTGAGATCAGTGTCATGATGCCCACAGGGCTTGCACAGTTCTTCCTCGCTGTCTCCGGGGCGCTTTCCACTCATGTTCAGCAGTAGCTTTTCAGCCAGCTCAAATTTGTCCATTTCATCCCAGGTTCGCACCAGAGTCATGTCAATGGCACGATGGCCAGTGGGGCTACACAGAATCTCCTCACTGTCATCGGGATGCTTGCGACTCATGATCAGCAGCAGCCTCTCAGCCCGTTCATGCTTGCCCAACGCCCGCCAGATAACCGTCAGAGCCAGATCAACGTCTTTATGATCAGATTGCCTGCAGAGTATGTCCTCATCGTCATCGGGGCGCTTGCCAATGATGTCGAGCATCAGAAGTTCTGCCTTTTGATGTTTGTCCAGCAACTGCCAGAGTCGCCCCAGGGCTATATTGACGGTATCGAGGTATTTAGGCAGTTGTGCTATAGCAGGAGAGTAGGGTTTTGACTGCAGGTTTTTAATCAGTTCTGTTTTTATGTTCTGTAACAGTGTTTCAGCCAGAGTGTATTTGCCCATAGACTGCCACAGTCGTGCATGAGTAATATCTGCGTCATAATAGCGGGAAGGTTTGCACAGGGCTTTCTTATCGGCATCGCGCCATTTTCTTCTCAGTCTCAACAGCCGGGTTTCGGCATCAAGGTGTCTTCCAAGTGCTTCTTCACAAAGGCTCAGGGTCAGATCAAGGTTGTTAATGGTCGAAGCCCCGAACCTGTTGAGTGTTCCATCTAACCTGAGTTCTTCCAGAATAGAGCAGGCTTCCATCTGTTTTTCGCAGGTTTGCTCTTTTAGAGATCTTGCAAGCCCTATGGTTGCTTCCTGCTTCTCGAACCGATTCGGTATACCATACTTGCCGTTTAAGATGGTCCGGAATGCTTTTTCTGCATCTATGAAATTTTGATTTTTGAGGATTGCGAAAGTGCTTTTGATCTCTTTTTTAACCGCTCCAGGAGGGCAGGTCTCCGCCTCCGGGTTAAACGTCCGGGGAGTAGAACTCTGGTATGCAGTTGCTGGCCAGTCTGGAGTATTTGAGGGTCTGTTCGAATGCTGATGACCATGATGAAGTTGCGAACGTGGAATAAACGTTTCAGCGTTTGGATTTAAGGTAAATTTATGCCCTTTTGATGCACCGGTATCTGAACCTGACGCACAATACCCTGACGGTTGTAGTGTCGTAGCAGGCTGGCAGGCAGATGCCTGCCGACCCGAAATATCTGAGGGATTGGTGGAACGGTGATGAACAACTTGTGGAAGTTGAGCCGGTTGAGTAAGAGATTTAGTTTCCCGGCCTGAGGTAGTTAGAGACTTTTTTGCCGCATCGGCATAGGAACCCGGCGCACAATATTGAGACGATTGCGATGTCCTGATGCTCGAACTCACTGGAGCACTGGTTGTAGGTGTTGGCCCGTAACTCATAATGATGGAGATTCTCTGAAAATCTATGCTGTTGGAAATGTTGGACAGTCATCAGGCATAAAGGTTCAAGGAGGTTTTTTTATTCTTTGGAATTCGACAACTTCTGAAGGGCTGCGGCTTCCCTGTTTCGCCAAAAATGAGTTTTAGACCTGTATGTCCGGCTGGAGTCAAAGGCTCTCGCTCTAGCAAACCATTCCTTCCATTTTTGCTCATTTTTCCCCAGCATTCTGAGACAGTGCGCTTTTTGCGAATAAGCTCCCGCACTTGGTGGGTATTTCTTCAGTGCTGATTCCACAAATTCCAGAGCCTTATGAAGGTTATCTTGCCCTGACTCCGGGGTGTCCTGAATGATCTGCTGACAAGCCAGGCTGAAATAATGGATCGAGTTAGCCAGCAAGGTATTGGCACTTTCCGGATAGTGGCTAATCATTTCCATAAATTCTTCTTGCCCGGTAGAAAACTTTAACAGTGTGAGTTCAAATTCACTCGAATGATAGAATTCACAGCCACGCTCAACCAGATTTATAGCCCGTTCATGTTTGCCTGTAATCTCCCAGCAGCGTGCCAGAATCAGGTCAATGTCATGATTGCCAGAGGGCTTGCAAAGGCTGTCTTCGTCGTCATCGGGGTGCTTACCACTTATGTTCAGCAGCAGTCTTTCAGTCCGTTCAGGTTTATCCATATTCTCCCAGAGCACCGCCAGAGCCAGATCAAAATCATGGTTTCCACAAGGCTTGCAAAGGATCTCCTCACTGCCATCAGGGTCCTTGCCACTCATGTTAAGCAGCAGTCTTTCAGAGAGGTGATATTTGCCCAGGACCTCCCAGTATCGCACCAGGGTCAGATCAATTTCCTGCTGCCAGCAGGGCTTGCACAGGATCTCTTCACTGGCGCCGGGATGCTTGTGACTCACGTTCAGCAGCAGCTTTTCAGCCAGTTTATATTTTCCCGTCAGCTCCCAAAATCGCACCAGAGCCAGGTCAATTTCACTATTCCCACAGGGCTTGCACAGTGCTTCCTCGCTGTCACCGGGGCGCTTTCCACTCATGTTCAGCAGTAGCTTTTCAGTTCGCATATATTTGTACATCCTCTGCCAGAATACCGCCAGAGAGAGATCAATGTCATGATGCCCACAGAGCTTGCACAGTTCTTCCTCGCTGTCACCGGGGCGCTTTCCGCTCATGTTCAGCAATAGCTTTTCAGCCAGCTCAAGTTTGTCCATTTCTTCTTCCCAGGTTCGCGCCAGAGCCATGTCAATGGCACGATCGCCAGTGGGTCTACAGAGAATCTCCTCACTGTCATCGGGATGCTTGCGACTCATGTTCAGCAGCAGCCTCTCAGCCCGCTCTCGCTTGCCCAACGCCCGCCAGATAAACGTCAGAGCCAGATCGATGTTTTTATGATCAGATGGCCTGCAGAGTATGTCTTCATCGTCATCGGGGCGCTTGCCAGTGATTTCGAGCATCAGAAGTTCAGCCTTTTGATGTTTGCCAATCAACTGCCAGAGTCGCATCAGGGCCGTATTGACGGTATTGAGGTGATTACGCAGTTTTGATGTAGCGGTAGAGTGGGCTTTTGACTGCAGGTTTTTAATCAGTTCTGTTTTTATGTTCAGTAACAATGTTTCAGACAGAGTGTATTTGCCCGTAGACTGCCACAGTCGGGCATGAGTTATATCTGCGGTATAATAGCGAGAGGGTTCGCACAGGGCTCTCTCATCGGCATCGCGTCTTTTTCTTCTCAGTCTTAACAGTCGGGTTTCGGCATCAAAGTATCTTCCAAGTGCCTCTTCACAAAGGCTCAGGTTCAGATCAAGGTTACCAATGCTCGAAGCTCCGAACCTGTCGAGTGTTCCATCTAACCTGAGTTCTTCCAGAATAGAGCAGGCTTCCATCTGTTTTTCGCGGGTTTGCTCTTTTAGCGATCTTGCAAGCCCTATGGTTACTGTCTGCTTGTCGAACGGATTCGGTATGCCATGCTTGCTGTGTAAGATGGCCCGGAATGCTTTTTCTGCACCTGTGAAATTATGATTGTCGAGCATTGCTAAAGCGCTTTTGATCTCTTTTTTAAGAGTTTCAGGATGGCAGGTCTTCGCCTCTGGGTGAAAGGTCCGGGGAGTAGAACTCTGGTATGCAGTTGCTGGCCAGTCTGGAGTATTTGAGGGACTGTTCAAATGTTGATGACCACCATGAGGACGTTGCGAACGTGGAATAAACGTTTCAGCGTTTGGATTTAAGGTAAATTTACGCCCTTTTGATGCACCGGTATCTGAACCTGACGCAGAATACCCTGACGGTTGCAATGTCGTAGCAGGCTGGCAGGCAGATGCCTGCCGACCCGAAATATCTGAGGGACAGGTGGAACGTTGATGAACAACTTGTGGAAGTTGAACCGGTTGAGTAAGAGATTTTATTTCCCGATTTGAGGTGGATAGACGTCTTTTTACCGCATCGGCATAGGAACCTGATGCACAATATGGAGACGATTGCGATGTTGAAGTGCTCGAACTGGCTGGAGCGCTGGCTGAAGGTGTTGGCCCGTAACTCATAATGATGTAGATTCCCTGAAAATCTATGCTGCTGACATGTTGGACAGTCATCAGTCATAAAGGTTCAAGGAAGTTTTTTTATTCTTTGGAGTTCGATAACTTCTGAAGGGCAGCGGCCTCCCTGTTTCGCCAAAAATGATTTTTAGCCCTGTATGCCCGGCTGGAGTCAAAGGCTCTCGCTCTATCAAACCATTCCTTCCATTCGTGCTCATTTTTCCCCAGCATTCTGAGACAGTGCGCTTTTTGCGAATAAGCTCCCGCACTCGGAGGGTATTTCTTCAGTGCTGATTCCACAAATTCCAGAGCCTTATGAAGGTTATCTTGTCCTGACTCCGGGTCATCCTGAATGATCTGCTTACAAGCCAGGTTGAAATAATGGACCGAGTTAGCCAGTAAGGTATTGGTACTTTCCGGATAGTGGCTAATCATTTCCATAAATCCTTCTTGCCCGGTAGGTAACTTTAATAGTGTGAGTTCAAATTCAATCGAATGATAGAATTCACAGCCACGCTCAAGCAGTCTTTTAGCCCGTCCAAATTTGCCTGCATTCTCCCAGCAGCGTGCCAGAGTCAGGTCAATCTCATGATTGCCAGAGGGCTTGCACAGGCTGTCTTCGTCGTCACCGGGGTGCTTACCACTCATATTCAGCAGCAGTCTTTCAGTCTGTTCAGGTTTATCCATCATCTCCCAGAGCATCACCAGAGCCAGATCAATATCATGATTTCCACAAGGCTTGCAAAGGATCTCCTCACTGTCATCGGGGTCCTTGCCACTCATGTTAAGCAGCAGTCTTTCAGAGAGGCGATATTTGCCCGAGGCCTCCCAGTATTGCACCAGTGCCAGATCTATTTCCAGCTGCCAGCAGGGCTTGCACAGAATCTCTTCAGTGGCGCCGGGATGCTTGCGACTCATGTTCAGCAGCAGCTTTTCAGCCAGTTCATATTTGCCCGTCAGCTCCCAAAATCGAACCAGAGCCAGGTCAATTTCACGATTCCCACTGAGCTTGCACAGTGCTTCCTCGCTGTCACCGGAGCGCTTTCCACTCATGTTCAGCAGTAGCTTTTCAGTTCGTATATATTTGAATTTCCTCTCCCAGACCAGTGCCAGAGAGAGATCAATGTCATGATGCCCACAGAGCTTGCACAGTTCTTCCTCGCTGTCACCGGGGCGCTTTCCACTCATGCTCAGCAGTAGCTTTTCAGCCAGCTCAAGTTTGTCCATTTCATCCCAGGTTCGCACCAGAGCCATGTCAATGGCACGATGGCCAGTGGGGCTACACAGAATCTCCTCACTGTCATCGGGATGCTTGCGACTCATGTTCAGCAGCAGCCTCTCAGCCCGCTCACGCTTGCCCAACGCCCGCCAGATAAACGTCAGAGCCAGATCAACGTCTTTATGATCAGATGGCCTGCAGAGTATGTCCTCATCGTCATCGGGGCGCTTGCCAATGATGCCGAGCATCAGAAGTTCAGCCTTTTGATGTTTGTCCATCAACTGCCAGAGTCGCATCAGGGCCATGTTGACGGTATCGAGGTGTTTACGAAGTTTTGATGTAGCAGGAGAATAGGGTTTCGACTGCAGGTTTTTGATCAGTTCTTTTTTTATGTTCAGGAACAGTGTTTCAGCCTGAGTGTATTTGCCCATAAGCTGCCACAGTCGTGCATTACTAATATCTGCGACATAATAGCTAGAGGGTTCGCACAGGGCTCTCTCATCGGCATCGCGCCTTTTTCTTCTCAGTCTCAACAGTCGAGTTTCGGCATCAAGGTGTCTTCCAAGTGCTTCTTCACAGAGGCTCAGGCACAGATCAAGGTTATTAATGGTCGAAGCTCCGAACCTGGTAAGTTTTCCATCTAACCTGAGTTCTTCCAGAATAGAGCAGGCTTCCATCTGTTTTTCGTGGGTTTGCTCTTTTAGAGATCTTGCAAGCCCGATGGTTGCTTCCTGCTTGTCGAACCGATTCGGTATGCCATGTTTGCCGTTTAAGATGGTCCAGAATGCTTTTTCTGCATCTGTGAAATTTTGATTGTTGAGCATTGCGAAAGCGCTATTGATCGCTTTTTTAAGAGCTTCAGGAGGGCATGTCTGAAACGTCCGGGGAGTAGAACTCTGGTATGCAGTTGCTGGCCTTGAGGGTCTGTTCGAATGTTGATGACCACCATGGGGAAGTTGCGAATGTGGAATAAACGTTTCAGTGTTCGGATTTAAGGTAGATCTACGCCCTTTTAACGCATCGGCATAGGAACCTGACGCACAATACCGTGATGGCTGAGATGTCTTGGCAGGCTGGCAGGCAGATGCCTGCCGACCTGAAATATCTGAGGGATTGGTCGAATGTTGACGAACACCTTCTGGAAGTTGAGTTGGTGGATTGAGAGGTTTAACTTCCCGACTTGAATTAGAAGGACGTTTTTTTGCCGCATCGGCATAGGAAACTGGCGCACAATACTGGGACGATTGCGACGTCGTAGTGCTCGAACTGGCTGGAACGCTGGCTATAGGTGTTGGCCCGTAACTCATAATGATGTGGATTCCCTGAAAATCTATGCTTAAAGTACCTGGCCAGTTGGTTTCGCATATTCTGGCGAGTGGATTTTTTCATCCTTCAAGGCGCAACGACGGGCGCGTAGCCATAGCTACGCAACCAGAGTTGGAACGCAGAAGGATGGAAAAAGCCGCCGTCCAGAATATGCGAAACCAACTGGTTAGGTACTTATTGGACAGTCATCAGTCATAAAGGTTCAAGGATGTTTTTTTATTCTTTGAGATTCGATAACTTCTGAAGGGCAGCGGCCTCCCTGTTTCGCCAAAAATGAGTTTTAGCCCTCTGTGCCCGTCTGAAGTCAAAGGCTCTCGCTCTATCAAACCATTCCCTCCATTCTTGCTCACTTTTCCCCAGCATTCTGAGACAGTGCGCTTTTTGGGAAAAAGCTCCCGCACTCGGTGGGTATTTTTTCAGTGCCGATTCCACAAATTCCAGAGCCTTATGAAGGTTATCTTGTCCTGACTCCGGGTCATCCTGAATGATCTGCTCACAAGCCAGGCTGAAATAATGGACCGAGTTAGCCAGCAAAGTATTGGCACTTTCCGGATAGCGACTGATCATTTCCATAAATCCTTCTTGCCCGGTAGGTAACTTTAATATTGAGAGTTCAAATTCAATCGAATGATAGAATTCACAGCCACGCTCAAGCAGTCTTTTAGCCCGTCCAAATTTGCCTGTATTCTCCCAGCAGCGTGCCAGAGTCAGGTCAATCTCATGATTGCCAGAGGGCTTGCACAGGCTGTCTTCGTCGTCACCGGGCTGCTTACCACCCATGTTCAGCAACAGTCTTTCAGTCTGTTCAGGTTTATCCATCATCTCCCAGAGCATCGCCAGCGCCAGATCAATATCATGATTTCCACAAGGCTTGCAAAGGATCTCCTCACTGTCATGGGGGTCCTTGCCACTCATGTTAAGCAGCAGTCTTTCAGAGAGGTGATATTTGCCCGAGATCCCCCAGTGTCGCACCAGTGTCAGATCAATTTCCAGCTGCCAGCAGGGCTTGCACAGGATCTCATCACTGGCGCCGGGATGCTTGCGACTCATGTTCAACAGCAGCTTTTCAGCCAGTTCATATTTGCCCTTCAGTTCCCAAAATCGAACCAGAGCCAGGTTAATTTCGCGATTCTCAGAGAGCTTGCACAGTGCTTCCTCGCCGTCACCGGGGTGCTTTCCACTCATGTTCAGCAGTAGCTTTTCAGTTCGTATATATTTGTATTTCCTCTGCCAGACTAGTGCCAGAGAGAGATCAATGTCATGATGCCCACAGGGCTTGCACAGTTCTTCCTCGCTGTCACCGGGGCGCTTTCCACTCATGTTCAGCAGTAGCTTTTCAGCCAGCTCAAGTTTGTCCATTTCTTCCCAGGTTCGCACCAGAGCCATGTCAATGGCACGATGGCCAGTGGGGCGACACAGAATCTCCTCACTGTCATCGGGATGCTTGCGACTCATGTTCAGCAGCAGCTTCTCAGCGCGCCCACGCTTGCCCAACCCCCGCCAGATAAACGTCAGAGCCAGATCAACGTCTTTACGATCAGATCGCCTGCAGAGGACGTCCTCATCGTCATCGGGGTGCTTGCCAATGATGCCGAGCATCAGAAGTTCAGCCTTTTGATGTTTGTCCATCAACTGCCAGAGTCGCATCAGGGTCATGTTGACGGTATCGAGGTATTTACGCAGTTTTGATATAGCAGGAGAATACGGTTTTGACTGCAGGTTTTTAGTCAGTTCTGTCTTTAAGTTCAGTAACAATGTTTCAGCCAGAGTGTATTTGCCCATAAGCTGCCACAGTCGTGCATTACTAATATCTGCGGCATAATAGTGAGAAGGTTCGCACAGGACTCTCTCATTGGCATCGCGCATTTTTTTTCTCAGTCTCAACAGTCGGGTTTCGGCATCAAGGTATCTTCCAAGTGCTTCTTCACAGAGGCTCAGGCACAGATCAAGGTGACTAATGGTCGAAGCTCCGAACCTGTTAAGTTTTCCATCTAACCTGAGTTCTTCCAGAATAGAGCAGGCTTCTATCTGTTTTTCGCGGGTTTGCTCATTTAGAGATCTTGCAAGCCCTATGGTTGCTTCCTGCTTGTCGAACCGGTTCGGTATGCCATGTTTGCCGTTTAAGATGGCCCGGAATGCTTTTTCTGCAGCTGTGAAATTTTGATTGTTGAGCATCGCGAAAGCGCTATCGATCGCTTTTTTAAGCGCCTCAGGAGGGCAGGTCTTCGCCTGAAAGGTCCGGGGAGTAGAACTCTGGTATGCAGTTGCTTGCCTTGAGGGTCTGTTCGAATGTTGACGAACACCTTCTGGAAGTTGAGTCGGTGGATTGAGAGGTTTAGCTTGCCGATTTGAGGTAGATGGAGGCTTTTTTGCCGCATCGGCATAGGAAACTGGCGCACAATATTGAGGCGATTGCGATGTCTCAGTGCCCGAACTGGCTGGAGCGCTGGTTGAAGGTGTTGGCCCGTAACTCATAATGATGTAGATTCCTTGAAAATCTATGCTGTTGGACAGTCATCAGTCATAAAGGTTCAAAGAAGTTTTTTTATTCTTTGAGATTGATAACTTCTGAAGGGCAGCGGCTTCCCTGTTTCGCCAAAAATCAGTTTTACTCCTCTGCAATCGGTTGGGGTCAAGGAAGTTGGTTTTTTGGAACCATTGCTTCCATTCTTTCTCGCTGGCACCCATCATTCTGAGACAATGCGCTTTTTGCGAAAAAGCGCCTGCACTCGGGGGGTACTTTTCTAATGCTGATTCAACAAGCTCTAGCGCCTTGTTTAAGTTATCTTTTCCTGACCCCGGGACGTCCTCTGCTATTTGCTCACATGCCAGTCTGAAATAATGGATCGAGCAAGTCAGCAGGGTATTAGCACTCTCCGGATACCTGCTGATCATTGCCAAAAATCCTGCTTGCCCGGCAGATAAGCTCAACAGTGATAATTCACACTCACTCGAAGGGTATAAATCACAGCAGCGTGTGATCAGTTCTTTAGCCCATTCATATTTGCCAATTCTCTGCCAGTGTCGTACCAGTGTCAGATCTATAACATTATTCCCGCAAGGCATGCACAGATGGTCGTCACTGTCATCGGGGTGCTTGTTACTCATGTTCAGCAATAGCCTTTCGGCCAGATAATGTTTGTCCATTAACTCCCAAAGTCGCGCCAGAGCCAGGTCAATGAAATGATTCCCGCAAGGTTTGCACAGGCTGTCTTCGCTGGCATTGGGGTGCTTGCCACTCATGTTCAGTAACAGTCTTTCAGTCAGGTAATATTTGTCCATTGACTCCCAAAGTCGCGCCAGAGCCAGGTCAATGAGATGATTACCGCAAGGTTTGCAGAGGCTGCCTTCATCGGCATCGGGATGCTTGCCACTCACGTTCAGTAACAGCTTTTCAGTCAGGTAATATTTGTCCATTAACTCCCAGTGTCTCGCCAGGGACAGGTCAACGGCATGATTTCCACAGGGCCTGCACAGTTCTTCCTCACAGGCACAAAAGTACTTACCACTCATGTTCAGCAGCAACTTCTCAGACAGTTGATATTTGCTCGTATTTTGCCAGAGTCGCACCCGAGCCAGGTCGATGTCTTGATTCCCGGAAGGTTTGCACAGGGTGTCTTCATCGGCATCGTCTTCATCGGCATTGTCTTCATCGCCATTGTGCTGCATGCCAATCATATTCAGCAGTAGCCTCTCGGACAGTTTATTTTTACCGATACGTAGCCAGAGTCGCACCCGAGCCATATCAATGTCATGATTTCCTGAAGGCCTGCACAGGCTGTCTTCATCGGCATTGGGATGTAGGCCAATCATGTTCAGTAGCAGCCTTTCAGAGCGTTCATGTTTGCCCATTAGCTGCCCGAGTCGGATCCGGGTCAGGTCAATTTCCTGATTCCCACAAGGTTTGCAAAGGCTGTCTTCACTGGCATCCGGGTGCGTGCCGCACAGGTTAAGGAGCAGTCTTTCAGCCAGTTGATATTTGCCCGCCAGCTCCCAATGTCGCACCAGAGTGAGGTCGATAATAGGATGCCCAGAGGGCTTGCAAAGGCTGTCTTCACTGTCATGAGGATGCTTGTGGCTCATGTTTAGCAGCAGTCTTCCAGACAGTTCATGTTTGTCCATATCCTGCCAGAGGCGAACCTGAGCCAGATCAATAATATGATTTCCGGAGGGCTTGCACAGGTAGTCACAACTCTCATCGGGGTGCTTGCCACAAGTGCTCAGCAGCAGTCTTTCAGCCAGCTTATGTTTGCCCATAATGATCCATAGTCTTGCCAGAGCCAGGTCAATGTTATGATCTCCTGTGGGCCTGCAGAGAATGTGCTCAGTGTCCTCAGGATGCTTTTTGCTCATTTTCAGCAGCAGTCTTTCGGCCTGTTTGTGTTTACCCATATCCTGCCAGAGACGCACCAGAGCCAGGTTGATGTCATCATGGGCGGAGGGCTTGCAGAGAATGTCCTCACTGTCATCGGGATGTTTGCCCATCATATCCAGCAGCAGGCTCTCAGACAGTTGGAATTTTTCCAGATGCTGCCAGAGTCGAGCCAGAGTCAAATTTACGGTGTGGAGTTTTCTGCGCAAGTTTTTTACATCATATGGATTCAACAGCAGGCTATTAATCAGCCCTGCTCTCATGTTCAGCAGGAGTTTTTCAGACAGTGAGTATTTGTGTAAATGTTGCCATACCAGGGCCATAGTAATATCTGCGTCAAAATTGCCAGAAAGCGCACACAGGGCATTTTCATTATCATTGAGCCTTTTGTGTCTCAACGTCAAAAGTCGTGCTTCTGCGTTCAGTTGCAAACCAATTTTCTCTTCACAAAGGCTCAGGGTCAGATCAAGGTTATGAATGGTTGAAGCCCCAAATGCATTAAGCGGTCCTTTTGATCTGAGTTGTTTCAGAATATTGCAGGCTTCTATCTGTTTGTTAACTGTTTGCTCTTTTAGCGACCTTGCAAGCCCTATGATTATGTCTCGATAACCGAACTGGTTTTCTATGCCCTGGTTTTCGCTTAAGAGGGTCCGGAATATTTCTTCTGCTTTTATGAAATTTTGTTTTTTTAGTGCTTCGTAAGCGTTATCAACCTTCATTGCAGTTTCTTTGGAATAATTTTTCCTCCTCTGTTTTTGAAACGTCTGAGGAGGAATGTTCTGGCCTGCAGTCGTTTGTGGGTATCTGACAGATAAGGGTGTGTCCGGACTTTGCTTAACCTGTTCAGAGCGTGGAATAAACGGTTCTGCATTCGGATTTAAGGAAGATTTATTCGCTTCAGGCGTTGCTGCCGGAGCGCTGGAACTGACCGCAGTGCCGGTCGTCGGTGTTGGTCCATATGCCATAGAACTATTACATTTTTGTAAAACGGTGCTCCTTGGACAGCAAACGGACATTAAAGTTCATGGTTGTTCGTCTATATTGAGAGCCTGCAAGGTTTGCACTTTCCGGATAGCGGCTCATCATTTCCATAAATCCTTCTTGCCCGGCAGATGGGCTTAAGTTATCAGGCATATCAGGGGTGTCTGTTTACTCTTTGAGATCCCGTAACTTTTGAAGAGCAGAGGATTCTTTGCTTCGCCAAAAATCAGTTTTACTCCTATGCAATCGGTTGGAGTTAAGGAAGTTGGCTTTTTGGAACCATTGCTTCCATTCTTTCTCGCTGGCACCCATCATTCTGAGACAATGCGCTTTTTGCGAATAAGCGCCTGCACTGGGGGGGTACTTTTCCAATGCTGATTCAACAAGCCCGAGCGCCTTGTTTAAGTTATCTTTTCCTGACCCCGGGACGCCCTCTGTTATTTGCTCACATGCCAGTCTGAAATAATGGATCGAGCAAGTCAGCAGGGTATTAGCATTCTCCGGATACCTGCTGATCATTTCCAAAAATCCTGCTTGCCCGGCAGATAAACTCAACAGTGCTAATTCACACTCACTCGAAGGGTATACATCACAGCAGCGTGTGATCAGTTCTTTAGCCCATTCATATTTGCCGGTTCTCTGCCAGAGTCGAACCAGTGTCTGATCTATAAGATAATTCCCGCAAGGCATGCACAGACGATCGTCACTGTCATCGGGGTGCTTGCTACTCATGTTCAGCAATAGCTTTTCGGCCAGATAATGCTTGTCCATTAACTCCCAAAGTCGCGCCAGAGCCAGGTCAATGAAATGATTCCCGCAAGGTTTGCACAGGCTGCCTTCGTCGGCATCGGGGGGCTTGCCACTCATGTTCAGTAACAGCCTTTCAGTCAGGTAATGTTTGTCCATGAACTCCCAAAGTCGTGCCAGGGAGAGGTCAGTGAGATGATTTCCACAGGGCCTGCAGAGTTCCTCCTCACTGGCACATAAGTACTTACCACTCATGTTCAGCAGCAGCCTCTCAGACAGTTCATATTTGCTCATATTTTGCCAGAGTCGTACCCGAGCCAGATCAATGTCATGATTCCCGGAAGGTTTGCACAGGGTGTCTTCATCGGCATCGGGCTGCAGGCCAATCATATTCAGCAGCAGCCTCTCGGACAGTTCATGTTTGCTGATACCTTGCCAGAGTCGCACCCGAGCCATATCAATGTCATGATTCCCTGAAGGCTCGCACAGGCTGTCTTCATCGGCATTGGGGTGCAGGCCAATCATATTCAGTAGCAGCCTTTCAGACCGTTCATGTTTGCCCATTAGCTGCCCGAGTCGCATCCGGGCCAGATCAATTTCCTGATTCCCACAAGGTTTGCAAAGGCTGTCTTCACTGGCATCCGGGTGCGTGCCACACAGGTTAAGCAGCAGTCTCTCAGCCAGTTGATATTTGCCCTCCAGCTCCCAATGTCGCACCAGAGTGATGTCGATAATAGGATACCCAGAGGGCTTGCACAGGCTGTCCTCACTGTCATGAGGATGCTTGTGGCACAGGTTCAGCAGCAGTCTTCCAGACAGTTCATGTTTGTCTATTTCCTGCCAGAGGCGTACCAGAGCCAGATCAATAACATGATGCCCGGAGGGCTTGCACAGGTACTCCCAACTCTCATCGGGCTGCTTGCCACAAGTGCTCAGCAGCAATCTTTCAGCCAGCTTATGTTTGCCAATAATTATCCATAATCTTGCCAGAGCCAGGTCAATGTCATGATCCCCAGAGGGTCGGCAGAGAATGACCTCAGTGTCCTCAGGATGCTTTTTGCTCATTTTCAGCAGCAGTGTTTCGGCCTGTTTATGTTTACCCATATCCTGCCAGAGAAACACCAGAGCCAAATTAACGAGATGGAGGTGTCTGTGCAATTTTTGTACATCGTATGGATTCAACAGCAGGCTATTAATCAGCTCTGCTCTCATGTTCAGCAGGAGTTTTTCAGACAGCGAGTATTTGTGTAAATGTTGCCATACCCGGGCCATAGCAATATCTGCGTCAAAATTGCCAGAAAGCGCACACAGGGCATTTTCATTATCATTAAGCCTTTTGTTTCTCAACATCAAAAGTCGTGCTTCCGCGTTCAGTTGCAAACCAATTTTCTCTTCACAAAGGCTCAGGGTAAGATCAAGGTTATGAATAGTCGAAGCCCCAAATGCATTAATCGGTCTTTCTGATCTGAGTTGATTCAGAATATTGCAGGCTTCTATCTGTTTGTTAACCGTTTGCTCTTTTAGCGACCTTGCAAGCCCTATGATTATGTCTTGATAGCCGAACTGACTTTGTATGCCCTGGTTTTCGCTTAAGAGGGTCCGGAATATTTCTTCTGCTTTTATGAAATCTTGTTTTTTTAGTGCTTCGTAGGCCTTACCAACCTTCATTGCAGTTTCATCGGAATAATCTTTTATCCTCTGTTTTTGAAACGTATGAGGAGCGATGTTCTGGACTGCAGTCGTTTGTGGGTATCTGACAGATAGGGGTGCTTGCGGACCTTGCTTAACCTGTTCAGAGCGTGGAATAAAGGGTTCTGCATTCGGGTTTAAGGAAGATTTACTCGCTTGGGGTGTCGTAAATGTCGGAGCGCTGGAACTGACCGTGGCGCTGTTGGTTGATGTTGGTCCGTATGTCATTGCAATACATCTCTGTAAAACTGTGCTCCTTGGACAGCAAACGGACATTAAAGTTCATGGTTGTTCGTCTATATTGAGAGCCTGCAAGGTATTCGCACTTTTCGGATAGCGGCTCATCATACCCATAAATCATTCTTGTCCGGCAGATAGGCCTGAGTCATCAGGCATAAAGATTCAAGGATGTCTGTTTACTCTTTGAGATTCGATAACTTCTGAAGGGCAGCGGCTTCTTTGCTTCGCCAAAAATCAGTTTTACTCCTCTGCAATCGGTTGGGTTCAAGGAAGTTGGCTTTTTGGAACCATTCCTTCCATTCTTTCTCCCTGGCCCCCATCATTCTGAGACAATGCGCTTTTTGCGAACAAGCGCCTGCACTCGGGGAGTACTTTTCCAATGCTGATTCAACAAGCTCGAGCGCCTTGTTTAAGTTATCTTTTCCTGACTCCGGGACGCCCTCTGTTATTTGCTCACATGCCAGCCTGAAATAATGGATCGAGCAAGTCAGCAGGGTATTAGCATTCTCCGGGTGCCTGCTGATCATTTCCAAAAATCCTGCTTGCCCGGCAGATAATCTCAACAGTGCTAATTCACACTCACTCGAAGGGTATACATCACAGCAGCGTGTGATCAGTTCTTTTGCCCATTCATATTTGCCGATTCTCTGCCAGAGTCTTACCAGTGCCAGATCTATATGATGATTCCCGCAAGGCATGCACAGACGATCGTCACTGTCATCGGGGTGCTTGCTACTCATGTTCAGCAATAGCTTTTCGGCCAGATAATTTTTATCCATGAACTCCCAAAGTCGCGCCAGAGACAGGTCTATGAGATGATTCCCGCAAGGTTTGCACAGGCTGCTTTCGTCGGCATTGGGGTGCTTGCCACTCATGTTCAGTAACAGTCTTTCAGTCAGGTAATCTTTGTTCATGAACTCCCAAAGTCGCGCCAGGGACAGGTCAGTGAGATGATTTCCACAGGGCCTGCAGAGTTCCTCCTCACTGGCACATAAGTACTTACCACTCATGTTCAGCAGCAGCCTCTCAGACAGTTCATATTTGCTCTTATCTTGCCAGAGTCGCACCCGAGCCAGATCAATCTCATGATTCCCGGAAGGTTTGCACAGGCTGTCTTCATCGGCATCGGGCTGCAGGCCAATCATATTCAGCAGCAGCCTCTCGGACAGTTCATCTTTGCCGATAACTTGCCAGACTCGCACCCGGGCCATATCAATGTCATGATTCCCTGAAGGCCTGCACAGGCTGTCTTCATCGGCATTGGGGTGCAGGCCAATCATATTCAGTAGCAGCCTTTCAGAGCGTTCATGTTTGCCCATTAGCTGCCCGAGTCGCATCCGGGCCAGATCAATTTCCTGATTCCCACAAGGTTTGCAAAGGCTGTCTTCACTGGCATCCGGGTGTGTGCCACACAGGTTAAGCAGCAGTCTTTCAGCCAGTTGATATTTGCCCTCCAGCTCCCAATGTCGCACCAGAGCGATGTCGATAATAGGATGCCCAGTGGGCTTACACAGGCTGTCTGCACTGTCATGAGGATGCTTGTGGCACATGTTCAGCAGCAGTCTTTCAGACAGTTCATGTTTGTCCATTTCCTGCCAGAGGCGTACCTGAGCCAGATCAATAACATGATGCCCGGAGGGCTTGCAGAGGTAGTCCCAACTCTCATCGGGGTGCTTGCCACAAGTGCTCAGCAGCAGTCTTTCAGCCAGCTTATGTTTGCCCATAATTATCCATAATCTTGCCAGAGCCAGGTCAATGTCATGATCCCCAGAGGGCCGACAGAGAATGTCCTCAGTGTCCTCAGGATGCTTTTTGCTCATTTTCAGCAGCAGTCTTTCGGACTGTTTATGTTTCCCCATATCCTGCCAGAGACGCACCAGAGCCAGGTTGATGTCATCATGGGCGGAGGGCTTGCAGAGAATGTCCTCACTGTCATCGGGATGTTTGCCCATCATTTCCAGCAGCAGGCCCTCAGACAGTTGGAATTTTTGCATAAGCTGCCAGAGTCGAATCAGAGCCAAATTTACGAGATGGAGGTGTCTGCGCAATTTTTCTACATCGTATGGATTCAACAGCAGGCTATTAATCAGCGCTGCTCTTATGCTCAACAGGAGTTTTTCAGACAGCGACCATTTGTGTAAAAATTGCCATATTCGGGCCATGTTAATGTCTGCGTCAAAATTGTCAGAAATCGCACACAGGGCATTTTCATTATCATTGAGCCTTTTGTTTCTCAACATCAAAAGTCGTGCTTCCGCGTTCAGTTGCAAACCAATTTTCTCTTCACAAAGGCTCAGGGTCAGATCAAGGTTATGAATGGTCGAAGCCCCAAATGCATTAAGCGGTCCTTCTGATCTGAGTTGATTCAGAATATTGCAGGCTTCTATCTGTTTGTTAACCGTTTGCTCTTTTAGCGACCTTGCAAGCCCTATGATTATGTCTTGATAGCCGAACTGACTTTGTATGCCCTGGTTTTCGCTTAAGAGGGTCCGGAATATTTCTTCTGCTTTTATGAAATTTTGTTTTTTTAGTGCTTCGTAAGCGTTATTAACCTTCATTGCAGTTTCTTTGGAATAATTTTTTATCCTCTGTTTTTGAAACGTCTGAGGAGTGATGTTCTGGCCTGCAGTCGTTTGTGGGTATCTGACAGATAAGGGTGTGTCCGGACTTTGCTTAACCTGTTCAGAGCGTGGAATAAACGGTTCTGCATTCGGGTTTAAGGAAGATTTACTCGCTTCAGGTGTTGCTGCCGGAGCGCTGGAACTGACCGCAGTGCCGGTCGTCGGTGTTGGTCCATATGCCATAGAACTATTACATTTTTGTAAAACTGTGCTCCTTGGACAGCAAACGCTCATTAAAGTTCATGGTTGTTCGTCTATATTGAGAGCCTGCAAGGTTCGCACTTTCCGGATAGCGACTCATCATGTCCATAAATCCTTCTTGCCCGGCAGGCTGGCCTGAGTCATCAGGCATAAAGGTTCAAAAATGTCTGTTTACTCTTTGAGATCCCATAACTTCTGAAGAGCAGCGGATTCTTTGCTTCGCCAAAAATCAGTTTTACTCTTTTGTAATCGGTTGGGGTCAAGGAGGTTGGCTTTTTGGAACCATTCCTTCCATTCTTTCTCGCTGGCACCCATCATTCTGAGACAATGCGCTTTTTGCGAACAAGCGCCTGCACTTGGGGGGAACTTTGCCAATGCTGATTCAACAAGCTCGAGCGCCTTGTTTAAGTTATCTTTTACTGACCCCGGGACGTCCTCTGTTATTTGCTCACATGCCAGTCTGAAATAATGGATCGAGCAAGTCAGCAGGGTATTGGCATTCTCCGGTTGCCTGCTGATCATTTCCAAAAATCCTGCTTGCCCGGCAGATAATCTCAACAGTGCTAATTCACACTCACTCGAAGAGTATATATCACAGCAGCGTGTGATCAGTTCTTTTGCCCATTCATATTTGCCGATTCTCTGCCAGAGTCGTACCAGTGCCAGATCTATATGATGATACCCGCAAGGCATGCACAGACGATCGTCACTGTCATCGGGATGCTTGCTACTCATGTTCAGCAAGAGTCTTTCAGACAGGTACAGTTTGTCTGTTTCCTCCCAATGTCGCGTTATAGTCAGGTCTAGTTCCAGATTTCCACAGGGGCTGCATCGTTCTTCCTCAGTGGCATAGAGGTGAGTACCTCTCATGTTCAGCAGCAGGCTTTCAGCTAATTTATTTTTTCCCGTTATCTCCCAGAGTCGAACCAGGGCCAGATCAGCTTCATGATTCCCGGAAGGCGTGCAGAGCCTGTCTTCATCGGCATTGGGATGCTTGTGACTTATGTTCAACAGCAGCCTCTCAGACAGTTCATATTTGTTCATATTTTGCCAGATTCGTGCCTGACACACGTCAATGCTATGATTCCCGGAAGGCGAGCAAAGGGTGTCTTCATCGGCATTGGGGGGCTTGCCTCTCATATTCAGTATCAGTCTCTCAGACCATTCATATTTGCCCATCAGCTGCCAGAGTCGCATACGGGTGAGGTCAATTTCCTGATTCTCACCAGGAGTGCAAAGGGTGTCTTCACTGGCATTTGGGTCTATACCACACATGTTGAGCAGCAGTCTTTCAGTGAGGTTATATTTGCCCGCCAGCTCCCAATGTCGTGCCAGAGTGATGTCGATAACATGATTTCCAAAGGGCTTGCACAGGGTGTCTTCACTGTCATCGGGATGCTTGTGGCTCATGTTCAGCAGCAGTCTTTCAGACAGTTCATGTTTGTCCATATCCTGCCAGAGACGCAGCAGAGCCAGATCAATGACATGTTGCCCACATGGCCTGCAAAGGATGTCCGAACTCATACCAAGGTGCTTGCCACTCATATTCAGCAGCAGTCTCTCAGCCCGATCATATCTACCCATCTTCTGCCAAAGCCGCACCAGAGCCAGATCAATTTTACGATGATCAGAGGGGGTGCAAATAATCTCCTCACTGGCATAAGGAGGCTTGTTACTCAGGCTCAGCAGCAGTCTTTCAGATTGATAATTTTTGTCCATCACGTTCCAGAGTCTTGCCAGCGCCAGTTTAATGTCATGATGACAGGGACGGTGCAGGAACTCCTCACTGCCATTGGGGGCTATACCAATCATGCTCAACAGCAGACCTTCAGCCCATTCATTTTTACCTCTCTCCTGCCAGAATATTGCCAGAGTCATATTAACTGTATGGAGGTTTTTATGCAGTTTTTGTAAGGCGTAAGCGGATCGGACCGACCGTAAATTAATAGTCAACACTGATCGCATGTTGAGCAGCAATGTTTCAGTCAGTGTGTGTTTTTCCATAACCTGCCACAGCTTGCTATTAGCCATATCAGCGTCAAAATTGTCAGAAGGCTGACAGAGGCTCGCCTCATCAGCATCGGGATTTATGTTTCTCAGTCTCAAAAGTCGTGCTTCAGCATCAAGGTACCTTCCAAGTGCCATTTCACATTGACTCAGGGTCAGATCAAGGTTTTTAATGGTTGAAGCCTTGAGCGCGGTGAGCTTTCCTTTCAACCTGAGTTTTTCCAGAAGATCGCAGGCTTCTCTCTTTTTTTCATAAGTTTGCTCTTTTAGCGATCTTGCAAGCCCTATGGTTGTGTTCTGCTCTTCTAACAGGGTCAGCTTGCCCTGGTTTTCGTTTAAGATGGCCCGGAATGTTGCTTCTGCATTTATGAAGTCCTTACCTTTTAATGTATCGAAACCGCTACTGATCTTTTCTTTAATCGCTCGTTGAGTAGCTTCAGGGCGAGAGCTATTTGCTCTTTGGCCAAACCTCCGGGGAGTAAACGTTGGGTATTCAGTCGCTTGTCGGCGCCCGATATCTGGAGGTGTGTTCGTACATTCCTGAACACCTTGAGCACGTGGCATAAACGGTCGAGCTTCCGGGTTTAAGTCAGATTTACGCTTTGGTGCATTATCGGTACTTGAACCTGACGAATAATACCGTGATGGTTGCGATGTCGAAGTGGTACTTGAACTGGCGGCATGGGTTGTTGTTGGTAATCCGTAACTCATAGCAATAGAACATCCAAAGAAATCTATGCCATTCGACAGTAAACAGGCATAAAAGTTCATGGTTATCCAGTCCGGAGTTCTTGATTCCGCTATTTCTCTGGAGTGTGAGTACCTTGCAACTAGCGGAAATTACTCTTGGCAAATACCTGTAATGCAGATTTAACAGCTGCAACTTCCGGATAACGTTCTAATTCCGGAGGACAATAAAATGATAAATGTACCCGAAGCGCGTTAGCCAGTTCATTAACATTGAGTTGCACCAACTGACCACTTTGCAACAAAGGCGCAGCTAAAGAGTGCTCCAGGATCGCCCACCCGTCTTCAAGCAGTAGAGTCAGTAGTACATCATTATTACTCACTAAGCATACATGGGTAGAAATGGAATAAAGTTCAGGATTACTATTATGGTGGTTTTCGCTTAAGTATTGCGTGGCCAGTTCAAGCTCATCCATTTGAATACAATCTCGCTTTGCCAGTGCGTGCTCAGGATGACAATAAAAACCGTGTTCACTGGTACCCAGATTAATAAAACTGAAGGTACGCTCAGGCATGTTTCTAAGCCGGCTTTGCATAATGGCAACACAATGCTGGTTGCTCACTAACGCGTCCAGCGTCTCATCCCGGTTTCGATGCAACCAATGCAGGCGCAACATCGGAAACTGATCCCTGACTGATTGATTAACCACTCTTATCAAGCTATTGGGTACCAGGTTGTCATGGTAAACAATCAGAGATTCAAGTGCCTGTTTGTAGCTGTCGATCATTCGGCGATAGAGAAGATTACTGTTTTTAACCAGCACCTTTGCTTGACGATAGAGGGCATCAGCTTCGTTTGTTGCCACGGCTTTCTTTCCCTCAATGGCAAACAAACGGATTGCAAAACTGTCTTCTAACGCCTTCACTTGCTCACGAATGGTGGTTCTGTCTTTGTGCAGTTTCTTTGCTGCTTTGCTGTAGCTGGCTTCTTCAAACGTGGCGCAAAATGCGGCTAAGTGCTCGTATGAGAACATTTATCTTTCTCCTGCTGCCCATAAAAAATGAATGTAATTGCCCATCATAATGCATTTATCATGGCCGTTTAATATTGCTATTTTTTGCATCTTGCCTTTTGGTGGAGTGGTTAACCCGGGGATGCTCTGCCTTTTTCATTGACGGTTTGTAATATGAAAAATATCTTCAAAGTTTCCGCATTAACTGTGTCCTTATCCATCCTGGCAGGGTGCTCAATCGGAGGGGGTCCAGATGAGTCTGTTACCAGCCCCATCACTGTATTTGTCTCCAATGACATCATTACCCTCTCAGAGACCATTAAAGACAAACCCACCGCCATTGCAGTTCAGGACGGGAAGGTTATCAATATCGGCCATCAGGAAGCGTTGATAGAAGCCTACAAAAACGAAAGTAATCTGGTGGTAGATACACAATACATCGATAAAACGATTCTGCCGGGTTTTGTCGAGCCTCATATGCATATCTGGATGAGCAGTATGTTACTGAGTATGGATTTCATCACCCCCGCAGACTGGGCATTCCCCTGGGGGTATGTGAATGGTGTCCAAAATGAGAAAGCCTACTTTGACCAGCTTACTCGACTGGAACAGTCTCTGCCTGAGGACGAACCTCTTATTACCTGGGGATATCACAACTATTTTCATGGTCAGAACATGAGCAAAAAGGCCTTGAATAAGCTCTCCGAAACCCGGCCAATCATTGTATGGCACCGTAGCTTTCACGAGGTTTATTTTAACGATGCTGCCCTTAAGATGCTGGGCTGGAAGGAAACGGATTGGAAGAAAAAACAAATATCCCAGCTTAATTGGGATAAAGGTCATGCCTACGAGACGGGTCTGAAAGCGATCATGAACGAGCTCTTTATGTATTTCTTTGACTCGGGACGATTTGCCAAAGGGGTTAAACGCACCAAAGACTATGTCCATTCAGGTGGTATCACCACGGTGATTGACCCGGGTGTCCTGCTCTCTGCGCAGATGTATAACGAAATGGTGGATGTCTTGACCAATGATACCTTTCCGATGGACTACTGGTTGATTCCGGCAGGCAATTTCACCTACATGCTATCGCAAAATGATGCCGAAAAAGGCAAAGCCATGGCAGAACAACAAACCCGGACCTACAAAGAATCTGACCAAATCAATTGGCTGCCAAAGTACGTCAAATTATTTTCTGACGGGGCAATGTATAGCCAGTTAATGCATATGAAAGATGGCTATACCGATGGCCACAAAGGCGAATGGATCCAAAAACCGGAAGAACTCGAAGACAGCATGAGGCCTTACTGGTACGACGATTACACGGTTATTGTCCATGCAAATGGTGACCTCGGGTTTGAAACCGCTATCGATATTGTTGAAACGCTAAACAATGAAGCGCCCAGAGAAGATCACCGAACCGGATACCACCACCTGGGCTTTACCGGCAAAGACGATATTACCCGAGCCGTTGACCAGGGCGCCAACTTCAGCGTTAATCCTTACTACACCCACATACTGGGTGAGCTTTATAGCGTGCACGGAATCGGGAAAGAGCGGGCGGAAACCATGTCCCGTGGCCAATCGTTCATTGATGCAGGCGGTGTACTTTCCCTACACTCTGATGCACCCATGGCACCGGCGCAGCCACTGAGCCTGGCTTGGGCAGCAGTTAACCGCTTAGGCTTATCCGGCAGTAGAACACTTGGGCCTCTGGAGCGGATCAGTGTCGAAGAAGCACTCAAGGCCATCACTATCAACGCGGCCTATACTGCCCGCTTAGAAAACCAGATTGGCACCATTGATGTCGGGAAGTACGCCAACTTCACTGTATTGGACGAGAGCCCGTTTGAAGTCGATCCGAAAGATCTGAACAAGATCACCGTCTCAGCCACAGTCTACCGGGGAGAGCCTGCGCCGGTTAAACACAGTAATGCCGGTCTGGATATGACCTTTCGCTCCCACAAGGCAGTGAGAGTAATTAATAGGCTTTCAGCCAGAGATGGTTCAGGGGATTTCTGCACCACCAGTATTGAGATGCAGCGCAGTGCGCTGGGAGTGGTAGAGCATTAACTGAACCATAAGGCTCCAATATCACCAGGCTGCTGTACCGGGTGCCCTGCGCGAGCGGGTAAGGGTATTCCCCTGCCTGGTATTTAAGCCGATTTGGCGCAGGCTTAATCGGACAATAGTGGTAATTCAGCGGAAATCGCCATGGAACATTCATGTTTGCGTTTCATGTAGAGCTGTGCAGTATTGTCCCAGATGACGTCTGCAAAGATACTTTTGTCAAGGTTGTCGTCTACCTGACATTTTATGGAATAGGCCTCAGAAGGTTTGGCAGTCCCCCATGGAATCTTGTAATAGTCACCATTAGCGCTTCTTGTCCATAAATTCTCTATTAGCGATGTATCATCACTCTCTGTTGATTCGCCAAAGGTGGCTGAAAATAAAAGACCCTCCTCTGAACGCAGAGAAAAAGTGTCGTTCCCATTTACTTTTTTGACAGTCATTGAGCCATAAGATGTATTGTATTTGTCGAAATATTTGAGAACATATTTCATTTTCAATGAATCAGTATGTGCTTTGATTGCCAGATATGAGCCTTTGCTGAGTTCCAGCATCCAGATAGCCTCGGTGTAAACTAATTGAAAGAAGTTAGGCAATGGAATCTTGAAGGCGCTATCAATGTTAATGGTGACCACCAGCATAGCGCAGCTTACTCGTTCCGGTGAGTCTGCCGACGACACGAATTGAAAAGCCTCACCGGCCAGCTCAATAGCCTTGTCCCGGGGAACGGAGCCTTTTATAAAGAATCCCACATACTCACTGCCCACAAAAGAATACCCAGGTTCCGGTTCAACCTTGTCTTTTGATACCGAAGGGGCGCTTGACGGGTTACATTCAGTCGCTGCCCCCGGGTCTTTATGACCCGAACATTCGTCAGCACAGGAGCCACTCACCTGCATGAGCAGAGAGACAAAAGCCAGTGCCAACAACTTGAAGAGCTGATAATAATGATAAAAAGCCAGACGAAACATAATGACAACACCAAAGTAAAATCATGAAGCGAGCTAAAGTCATTAGCGCGTGTAAATTGCTACACTGACCGACAGCTTTAAAGAGTAGACGATGATAAAAGTCAGAAGGTGTAGATTGGGTAAGATTCTTAATCTGCGAATTCGGTGGGGGTATTAGGAAAGGCTGGGCTTGTCGTCTGGTTTTCAGGCTCATGTTTGTTTTGTCAGACCCCGAACCTAAAAAAACAGTGGGTTCGTTGTTAAGTCAATGCCCTATTGACCATAACAAACGTGCAGCCTGTTCACTTGCTTTCAAAAACTACAGTGGGAGTTGGGGTTGAAAGGTTATGAACTGTTGATGTTTATCATGTTACTCATATAGCCTGCCCCTATAATGTGAAACTCTTGTCAGAAAGTGGAAGCAGGCATGTCTTTCTATAACTATTGGGGCAAAGCAGGTAATCAATCTGAAGGTGATAATGCCAGTTATCATTTGTTGGTTTATCACTGTTTGGATGTGGCTGCGGTTGCGAAGGTTTGGTGGCAAGCATCTGCGTCACTCCGCCGTCAGTTTTGTCATCAAAGTGGCCTGCCAGATCAACAGACTCGGGCCTGGCTACTTTTTTTTATTGCCTTACACGACCTGGGCAAATTTGATATCCGTTTTCAATTAAAAGCAAAGGATGTCTGGCGGCAGGTTAATCCTGAGACAAATTGCTTTAAGCCTGACTTTCTTCAAGAAAACATTAATGATTATTATCACGGGCCCGCCGGTGTTTATTGGTTGTATCAAGACTGGCAGGATCGTTTTGCAGGTGAGCAGGATGACAGTTATATTTTTTGTGATGATGACGAAAACGAAAGCTGGCGAGCGTGGTTTAGTTGGCTTGGACCGGTTGCAGGGCATCATGGAACCCTGGCAGATAACTCCGACAAAGATGACTGCAGCTTTGGTTTTTCACCGGGTATGGTCAGTGCCCGGGGGTTGGAATCACTGCAACAGGCTCGACAGGATTGGTTGAAAGCACTTGAGTCTCTATTTTTAAAACCCGCCGGGCTGACACTGGAAGATGACCCGCCAGTTCTGGCTGATGGCACTTTGCTGGCTGGTTTTTGTTCGGTTTCTGACTGGCTGGGTTCAGCCAGTGATGAGGGTGATTTTGAATTTCAAAGCCAGCCGACAGGTGATCTTCAGGAGTGGTTTGAATCGCGTCTGACGATCGCCAGACGTTTGCTTCATCGAGCAGGGATTATTGGTTATCAAACTCGTGACAATCCTACTATTCAGAACTTGCTTGAGAAAGGGTATCAGCCGCGACAAGTTCAGTGTCTGGTGGATCAGCTACCGCTCACTGAAAGCTTAACATTAATAGAGGCCTCAACCGGTTCAGGAAAAACAGAAGCTGCGCTGGCTCATGCCTGGCAATTAATCCAACAGAATCTTGCCGATAGTATTGTCTTCGCACTGCCGACTCAGGCAACAGCCAATGCTATGTTGGGGCGTATTGAAAAGGCCGCACTCATTATTTTTAAGGGGGAAATCAATGCGGTGTTATCTCATGGTCGGGCTGGATTTCAGCAGGATTTTATCGATCTCAAACAAGCAGCCAATTCGCACCCTGCACAGGGGGAAAAGGAAGCCAGAGTTCAATGCGCGCAATGGCTGGCCGAAAGTAAAAAAAGAGTTTTTTTAGGACAAATCGGCATTTGTACCGTAGATCAGGTGCTCGCTTCAGTGTTGCCGGTGCGACACAAGTTTGTTCGTGGGTTTGGTATTGGGCGCAGTGTTCTCATCATCGATGAGGTGCATGCTTATGATGCCTATATGTACGGCCTTTTGGAGGAAGCATTGAAACAGCAGCGGACTGCGGGCGGATCGGCCATTTTGTTGTCTGCAACCTTGCCGGATTATCAGAAGCGGCAACTCATGGAGGCATGGGCAGGAAACACAGTGCCCAGCCATTTTGAAAACCCCGTTGATGCACCTTATCCGTTGATAACCTGCTATGGGCATAAGCAGCAATACTTCTCTCTAGACACCCGACAGCAGCCCACCAAAACGCATGTCAATATCGAACTGCAAACCGTATCCGAGTTGTTGCCTGATGATGACTTGTTGGAGCAAATGATTACTGCCGCAGAGCAAGGGGCTCAGGTCTGTTTTATCTGCAATCTTGTTGATGTAGCACAGCAGTCTCTAAGACAGTTACGGGAAAAAGCAGCTGGGCGACTGAGTGAAGACCAGCTGATTCTGTTTCACTCTCGCTTTGTGTTTGCTGATCGTCAGAAGAAAGAGGACAAAGTCCTTGATCTGTTTGGCCCCGATGGTAAGCGACAGCAAGGGCATATATTGGTCAGTACTCAGGTTTTTGAGTGCTCTATTGATGCTGATATGGACTGGATGATCAGTCAACTTTGTCCCATCGACCTGTTATTCCAGCGCTGGGGTCGGCTGCATCGACATCAAAACAAGCACAATCGTCCTGACGGATTTGATCAACCTCTCTGTACTGTGTTGGTGCCTCCGGAATCTGAAGATTATCAGCTGCATGAGCTTATATACGGTGATAGTCGTATACTTTGGCGAACTCAACAGTTATTGGTTGACTCAGGAAATATCGTTGAATTTCCTGATGCATACCGGAAATGGATTGAGTCGGTTTATGATAAAGAAGATTGGGGGAGTGAGCCTGATTGGGTTATGAAATCTCATCAAGATTTTGCTGGTCATCAGCAAAGCCAACGTATGGGCGCAAAAGTATTAATTAAATCCGCGATGAATACGCTGGCAGACACTGATGATAAAATTTCTGCAGTTACCCGTGACGGTGAAATGAATCTGACATTGGTTCCAGTTATTTCCAATGCTAAGGGTGAACGTTGCCTACTGGATGGTTCGGTGGTTGATGAGTTGGATAAAAGTAACCGTTTTGAAAAAATTAGCCTTAACAGTCTTGGAATACCAGCCGGTTGGAACAAAAATGAAGGGCAGTTGCCCGATATGGATGATGGCGGATTAATATGGCTGGAAATGAAAGCCGACGAACAAGGCTACCGAGGGTATTGGGGGGAGACAGAGTACAGCTATTCTGCAGAGGCTGGTTTTCAGCGCATAAAAAAATGAGGCATCCCCGCGGGCGCGGGGAACAGGGTAGTGAACTGAGCTTTATTTAAACAAACTATGGTTCATCCCTCTGTGAGAGGGAACTTCCATTATATAACATCGGCTCTTTTTGGTGGAGTTGTTATCAGAAAGATATTGTAGAATCGCTGATTGTCGGAAGTCCTGTTACCTCAGGGGTTTATATCATCTTTCCTTAGTCTGACCTGCATACAGAACTAAATACATTTTTCACTAAAGTCAGTAACCTTTGTGAGTTTATTAGACACACGAGCACAAAGGGTTGTTAAGGGTTATGATTGAGGTCTCTGGTTTATCCAGAGCCATTGTTTAGCAAGGTCTGACAAGGGTTCACAGGTTCAGGTGAATGTATGAAGATACGCGAGCTCAGGCTCAAAAACTTTCGGAAGTTTGAGGACTCGGTCTTCAAGTTTAATACTGATACGAATGTCTCAGTTCTCATTGGTGATAATGCAACCGGTAAAAGCGCCATTCTTGATGCTCTGTCCATTATGATGGGGAGTTATCTGCTGGATTTTAAAGCTGGTGTAGGGCGGCATATCCGTAAGGAAGAGGTACGGCTAAAGCAGATCAATCTGGGTGATACGGTCACTCTTGAGCCGCAGTGGGACGAAGGGGTTTCGCTTTCTTGTCGTGCCTCTCTGACCGAGTTAGCCAGTAGTAATGATTCATCTCTTCTTGAAGACCTGCACTGGACTCGGGAACTGAAATCCGAGAAAGGTAAAACCACCCGTATCCTGGCAAAGAACATTGCCAAAGTGGGGAAAGATACCAGAGCCAGGATGGAAAAAGGCGAAGAAGTCCTGTTGCCTGTTTTTGGCTATTACGGCACTGGCCGTCTCTGGCATATTAAACAAGCTGTAAAGCTGACGAAGCCTGAATCCAGATCGGCAGGCTATCGTGATTGCCTTGATCCAGCTTCCAGCCACAAGTTGTTTCTTAGATGGTTTGCTCAGTTGGAGCAGGCTTCGTTCCAGAAGGGTAAAAAATTCGGCGTGCTTGAAGCGGTTCGTAAGTCGATTCAATATTGTATACCTGAGTGCAGGTACTTTTATTTTGATATTGAACTGCAACAGCTGATGATTGAGCTGGAAAACGGACAGCTATTCAGCTTCGATAATCTGAGTGATGGTTATCGTAATACTCTGGCTATAGTGGCAGATATAGCACACAGAGCGGGTCGCCTGAATCCTCATCTGATGGATAGAGCCCCATTAGAAACTCCCGGTATTGTGCTGATTGATGAAGTCGATTTACATCTGCATCCCAAATGGCAACGTCGGGTATTAAATGATCTGCGGGAAGCATTCCCGAAAGTGCAGTTTATTGTTACTACTCACTCTCCTTTTATCATTCAATCTTTACGACCCGGTGAAGTGATTGACTTAAACTCTGTTCTGCCCACGGATGAAAGCTCTGAAACAGCGTCACCTGCACCAACTGAGCCATTCAGTGATCAGAGTGTTGAAGATATTGTGGAAAGGGTGATGGGTGTTGAGGTGCCTTCTCGGAGTCAGCGTTGGCAGGCAATGAATGATACCGCTAAAAAATATTACACGTTGCTTCAGCAAGCGAACGGTGCCTCAAAGGAAGAAAAAGAGCAGTTAAAGCAGGAGCTGGACGAGCTGAGTGCACCCTTTAGTGATAATGTGGCTTACCATGCCTTTCTTGAGATGGAGCGAGCCGCAGCCGGTCTGAGCAAAGGAAAAGCTGTTGAGGAGTAATTCATGAGGCCAGTGGATAAGGGGGCTGAGCCTCTGGATGCGAACGGAAATCCAAAGCAATTCAGTCAATACCAAAATGCCCGAAGAGATTTAATTGAAAGACTGGGTGGTTATTGCTCTTATTGTGAAATGAAGCTTGACGCATCTTTGGCAGTTGAGCATGTTCTGTCGAAAAAACATCACAAAGATTCGGCGTTGTCCTGGTCAAACTTTCTGCTGGGTTGTACGAATTGCAATTCAACCAAGGGTGATCATGATCCGCTTATAAACAGCTGCTTCTGGCCTGATGCAGATAATACTTTCAGAGCTTTTGAGTACTCAGAGGACGGGGTTGTTCGCCCGAATCAGTCACTCTCTGACGCTGAAAGAGAAAATGCTATGCGAACTATCCGACTAACTGGCCTGGATAAAACGCCTTTGCAAGCAACAGCTTCTGATCGTCGCTGGCAACAGAGAAGAGAAGTCTGGCATATTGCCCAGCGAGCCAGGCAACGGTTGCAGCGCAATGACAATGAAGACTTCAGGGATCAGGTGGTTGAAACGGCTGTTGGTCATGCTTACTGGAGCATCTGGATGACTGTGTTTGCGAATGACAGTGATATGCTCAATCGTCTGATTCGTGCTTTACCGGGTACTGCTCAAAGTTGTTTTGATACAGATGGTCATCCTGTATTAAGGCCAGGCGGTCAGATATAACAGCTTTAAACCATCTGATCGCTCTGATGTTTTATATAAACGAACTACTTGAATAATATCATCTAGGCTTTATTATGATCTTCATCCTGTAGCAGGTTGTTGTGGTTGTTGGGCTGGCTTGAAGCAGGCGTTACGATTTTGAACTCTTCAATGACCATGGGCTTGCTGCGCAAACCTTGGTTTTTACACTGGTTGTCATTTGGAGAGGCATGAAAAATTGAAGCCATTTTCATTACTTGACCAAGCGTGGATTCCCCTTCATTACGAAGGAACACGGCTCTGGGTCACCTATCAGCAACTCTTATGTGGGGAGAAAAAAGGTAAACTCTGCTTGCCCCGCGATGATCTGGAGCTGGCTGGCGTTCAGCTATTGGTAGCCATAACTCAGGTTTGCTTTACACCAGCCGATCGAAAGGAACTGCTGGCCCGGCTCAAAAAGCCTTTGTCTACCGATGAGTTTCTGAAGGGGGTGAAGGATAAAAAGGACTGGTTTGATCTGAATCACCCAGTTACACCCTTTATGCAAATCCGTGGGGTTAAGGCGAGTAAATCGACCCCAATGGATAAGCTGCTGGCAGGTGTAGCAGATGGAACCAATAAACCCTTTGTTAATCCTCATGGATTGGCGGAAGGACTCTGTGGTAGCTGTACGGCGATCGCCTTGTTTAACATGGCTAACAACTGTCCCAGTATGGGCGGTGGCTTCAAGGGAAGCCTGCGCGGTAGCACTCCAATTACGCAACTGATTACCGAGCCTGTTACGCAACTAATTACCGAGCCTGATCTGCGTAGAACAATATGGTTGAATGTGCTGCATCAGGAGCGTTTGAGTAATATTGTTATGCCCTGGTATCAGGCTACTGCACAACAAGCTCCAAACTATGTTGATCCTGTCAAAGCAGGAGAAAAAATTCGAGCAACGAACATCGGTCTTGCCCGCGGTCTACTGTGGCAACCCGCACATTTTGAACTCTTGCCTGCTGAAGACACAGGTTGCTGCAGTGTCTGTAATGTCACTGCTCCGTTGTATAAGGGTTTTAATAAAGCCAAATTTAATTACACAGTGGAGGGTAACTGGCCGCATCCACTGTCAGCCCGAACCTTCAAGATTGTCAAAGGCAAAAAAGAAGAAAAGTTTCCGTCGTTTACCACCACCGCACCTGGCTGGACTCAACTAAGCCGTCTGGTTGTGGCAATGGAATCCAGTAAAGAAGGACAAATTCCTGCTCCTGTACTGTTACAGATCAGGGATGACGGGTTGATCAAGCAGAAGCACTTACGATTTGTTATCGGCGGTTATAGAAACAATCAGGCAACGGTACTGGAACGGCGCCACGAGTTTTTCAGTCTGGCGGATGGCTGGGCTGAACACGGCGAGGTGATCCACTATATCATAAAGACAGGTCTGGCTTACAAAACGGCTTTGCGCAAGGCGCTCTATCTCTTTTCAGAAGGTATTAAAGATAAAAACAAAGAGATCAAAGGCTCTGGTGTTAATCTCTGCCAGTCGGGTGACGACCTCTACTTCCAACAAACAGAACAGTGGGTTCGGGACTCCTTTGCTGATATCAATTTCAAGGAGCCACTACCCACTATAGATTGCCTGCGCGTTCAATTAAAACAAACAGTATTGGAATTGTTTGATCAGCTCACAAAACCCTACCGGCAGGAACCCAAAATGCTCAAAGCACTGGCATTGGCCCGGCGCAGCCTGAATAAATCACTGGCTGAACTTCAGGCTGTGGTGACAGAGGAGAATTAAATGCAACCTTCTAACAAAAAGTCTCAGGATTTCATCCAGCTGTGGAATCGTTATGTCGATTTGAGTGCTGGTAATAAAGCCGAGTTACGCAGGGTTTCGACACCCGATGCTCTCATTGAAGTTCCCGCCTTTTACCGGTTAACACGCGGTTATGCCAGCCATAAAAATATCCGGCGGTTGGTTTACTGTCTGCCATATCTGCAACATCAGGTTGGTGGTGATTCACTGGGTAAAGCTCTGGCTGTGGCAGGTGTCAGAGAAAAGCGCCTGTTCGTGATCATTCGTTCACAGGAACCTAATGATCTGATTCAGTTGCGGAGGTTATTGCAACAGGTAAACCCAGTGGTCGACTTTTATCAAACAGCCTGGTTGCTGCTGCGCTGGAATAATCCTGAACAAAAGCAAAAATTGCTGGAAACTTTCTTTCTGCATCAGAAAGAATCCTCCTGAATCATTTTCTTTTTACACGACATTTAAAAGGACAATCTTATGAATAAGAACTTCATTAACTTTCATATCCTGATTTCCCATAGCCCATCCTGCCTTAACCGGGATGACATGAATATGCAGAAGTCGGCTATTTTCGGTGGTAAACGGCGGGTGCGTGTTTCCAGCCAGAGTTTGAAGCGAACCCTGCGTAAAAGTGATTATTATCGGGAGCATCTTGGTAACCCCAGCCAGCGGACAAAACAGCTGGGAGAATATCAGGATTTTGTTGTTGAACAGTTAAAAGAGCGATTTGCACCGGATTTAATCAAAAAGGCTTTGGCCTGGGTATCCGGTAAAAAAGACATCGAAACGAGCACCAAAGGTGATGCCGTTGCTCCCTGGGTTGTGGAAGAAATTGCTTATGTATGTGAACAGATTCAATCCCCTGAAAATGAAGGGCTGGATGAAAAAAAACTGCAAAAGCTGATTGAAAAAGACAGTCAGGGATTCCGACAAGCTGTGGGACAAGCGGTGGATATCGCTCTGTCTGGGCGGATGGCGACTTCAGGGCTGATGAGTGCGGTAGGCAAAGTGGACGGTGCCCTTGCTGTGGCCCATTCCATCACCACCCATGCAGTTGATGCTGATATCGATTGGTTCACTGCCGTTGATGATTTGCAGGAAATGGGATCGGGCCACCTGGATACCCAGGAATTTTCCTCTGGCGTTTTTTATCGTTATGCCAGCCTGAACCTTCAGCAGTTACAAAAAAATCTGGGTGACGCTTCCCGTGAACAGGCGCTGGAAATTGCTGCCCATGTATTGCATATGCTTGCTACTGAAGTGCCTTCTGCCAAACAACAAAGTTTTGCTGCCCATAATCTGGCTGATCTGGCACTGGTTAGTTTTTCTGACCAGCCACTGTCACTGGCCAACGCCTTTGAAAGTCCTGTGAAGGAAAAAGGAGATGGTTTCCGCCGTCCTTCTATAAAGGAACTCCATGACTATTGGAAAAAACTGACAGTAAGGTTTGATCTGGATGATAGCTGTGCCGAATTTGTGCTTGAAGATGTTGAAGTTCCTCAAGGTATTAATGCTGTTGAGTCCTTATCCGTACTGAAGCAATGGGTTCAAAACAATGGTGAGGACTAATTATGCGACAGTATTTGATTCTGAAGCTGGAAGGTCCTTTGCAAAGCTGGGGTAAACACAGCTTTGAAGGATTGCGACCATCGGAGGCTTTTCCGGGGCGCAGTGCCTTGTTGGGGCTTCTGGGAGCCTGCCTTGGTATTGACCGTGAAGACTTTGAAAGGCAGCGCCAACTGGCGACGAGTGTCGGCTTTGCAGTGCGTATTGATCAGGGCAAACACAGGCCGATAAAAATGACTGACTATCACACCGTTAAGGATGCACGGGAGGATTATCAGGGGCTGAAAAGCCATCAGACCATTCAGACCTGGCGTGAGTATTGGCAGGATGCCAAATACACTGTTGCCATCTGGAATCTGGCAGAAGCCAGTATCTCTCTGCAACAATTGCAGCAAGCCGTTCGCAAACCCATCTTCACTCCGGTACTGGGCCGACGCAGCTGTCCATTGGTTCGACCCTTGTTTGAAAATATGATTGAAGCCGAAGATGCGCTAGCCGCACTCATAGAAATTGAACCTGTAGCCGGTACGGTCTACAACGAAGAAAAATCAGGCAGCCGCCAGCTTCAGCTCAGGGATGTCCCCATCACTGAACAGCCAAGGCAGTTTGCTAATCGGAGAGTCCATGTGCAGGTGCTGACGAAAGAGGAGGGATGTGATGTATCTGGCTAAAGTGCATATTTCCCCCGCAAAGAGTAATAATGCTTACGAACTTCACCGGGCTTTATGGCAATTGTTTCCTGATCGACCGGATGACAACCGTACCTTTCTGTTTCGTGTAGAAAGCTGGAGTCGTGCAACCGGGGCTCAGGTCTTAATGCAATCACTCTCAAAACCAGCTGATGGCAGTGAGCATGCTCGTTGTCTGGCGACCAAAGCAGTTAATTACAAATTCCAGGAAGGTCAGCAACTGCGGTTTCGGCTGCGATGTAATCCGGTTAAGGCGGTTAAGGATGAGCGTAAAGGTACGGTAACTCGTAACGGTAGAACACATATTCGTTCGGTCAGAGTACCTTTGTTCAGAGAAGAAGAGCAGCAGCAATGGCTGAAAAGTAAACTCAAACGGGCTGGAGCCCGCTTACAGGCAGTCAATATAGTGCAGGAAAATCCAATTTACTTTCGTAAAACACGGGAAATGCGCAGTGGCAAGGTGCAGCCGGTGCTGTTTGAGGGTGTATTACTGGTGGTCGAACCATCAGCATTACAGAAGGCTGTGGCTGAAGGCATAGGGCCTGCAAAATCCTTTGGCATGGGGCTGATGAGTCTGGCTGCCTGTTAAGTCTGAAATCTAACGATAACAGAGAGATTAGATGTCGTTTATCTCACTAAAACCCATCCCAATCAAAGACCGGCTGTCCATGATATTTGTCAGCAAAGGCCGAATAGATGTCCGTGATGGCGCTTTTGTTGTAGTTGATGAAGTCAACGGTGACAGAAAACATATCCCTGTGGGTTCTGTCGTTTGTATTATGCTCGAGCCGGGTACACGAGTATCACATGCTGCTGTCAAACTTGCGGCAACGACCGGGACACTCTTGATTTGGACGGGTGAGTCCGGTGTACGACTTTATTCTGCCGGACAGCCGGGTGGAGCAAGGTCAGATAAATTGCTTTATCAGGCAAAACTGGCTCTGGATGAAGAACTGAGACTGAAAGTCGTTCGCAAGATGTTCGAATTTCGTTTTGGCGAACCAGCCCCTTCTCGCCGTTCAGTGGATCAACTGCGAGGTATAGAAGGTGCAAGGGTCAGAAAAACGTATCAGCTAATGGCAAAACAATATGGTGTGGAATGGAAGGGGCGAAGTTATGACCCAAAGGATTGGGCGTCAGGTGACACCATCAACAAATGTTTAAGTGCTGCTACAGCCTGTCTTTATGGCGTTACTGAGGCGGCGGTGTTAGCGGCGGGTTATGCACCAGCCATTGGATTTATTCATTCTGGTAAGCCCAAAGCATTTGTGTATGACATTGCTGATCTGTTCAAATTTGAAACAGTAGTGCCTGTCGCGTTTCAGATTGCTGCCAAGGGTACTCATAACCCAGACAGGGATGTACGTATTACCTGTCGCGACAGTTTTCGTAAAACACGACTACTAAAAAAGATCATACCCACTATTGAAGAGATTCTGGCGGCAGGAGAAATTACGCCACCTCCACCGCCAGAAGATTCACAGCCACCGGCGATTCCTGAGCCTGTTTCTCTTGGTGACACAGGTCATAGGAGCAGTTGAAATGAGTATGTTGGTTGTGGTGACTGAAAATGTACCACCAAGATTAAGAGGAAGGTTGGCCGTCTGGCTTCTGGAAATTCGAGCTGGCGTATACGTTGGAGATGTATCTATGAGAATCAGGGAAATGATATGGGAGCAAATAAATGCGCTGGCTGAAGATGGCAACGTGGCCATGGCCTGGGCCACCAACACAGAATCCGGATTTGATTTTCAAACTTACGGCACGAACAGAAGAATACCTATTGAAGAAGATGGTTTAAGGCTGGTTCTTTTTCAATCGGGAGAGTAATTAATCCGTTCTTTAACAATGGAATATTTACAGTGATTTTTTGATGAATTCGCTGGTGGAAATTTTAGGTCTTGTAACCTTTTGATTTAATGGTGTATTTTTTTAGTGTGTTCCCTGCGCCCGCAGGGATGAACCGGGATTTAAAACGATCAACATAGGGGCGGGGATGTGTTCCCTGCGCCCGCAGGGATGAACCGCACTGGAAATAGCGTTTCAGCATGTACCTGAGGTGTTCCCTGCGCCCGCAGGGATGAACCGAGTTAACTGATGCTGAACTCCAGCCGATTAGAGTGTTCCCTGCGCCCGCAGGGATGAACCGTCAAAACGCCTTCGGGCACCAAATACAAATATGTGTTCCCTGCGCCCGCAGGGATGAACCGCTAACTATTGTACCAGTATCAAACGGCTTGTGGTGTTCCCTGCGCCCGCAGGGATGAACCGGTCATCATCTTCTTTATTGATACGCTTACGACGTGTTCCCTGCGCCCGCAGGGATGAACCGCCTTTCAACAGTGCTATTTTTTCATTCACAGCGTGTTCCCTGCGCCCGCAGGGATGAACCGGAATTCTGTATTATCTAAAGCGACTTGATACGGTGTTCCCTGCGCCCGCAGGGATGAACCGCAAAAGATTTTCAGCGGCTACAAAAATCGGAGGTGTTCCCTGCGCCCGCAGGGATGAACCGGCTACGACACCATGGCAGACGTTCCTGCCGACGTGTTCCCTGCGCCCGCAGGGATGAACCGAGGTACGTTCTGCAAATCTGTATAGTAACTATGTGTTCCCTGCGCCCGCAGGGATGAACCGATTTCATCGGCTACAAAAATCGGAGATTTTTAGTGTTCCCTGCGCCCGCAGGGATGAACCGATTCCTGTTCGGGCAAGTGGGCCGTAGCTGTCGTGTTCCCTGCGCCCGCAGGGATGAACCGCGTTCTGGGAAACCCAGAATTTCTTCATCCGTGTGTTCCCTGCGCCCGCAGGGATGAACCGCCCTTGCCGCTTTTCAGGGCATGACTTAACGCGTGTTCCCTGCGCCCGCAGGGATGAACCGGTGCCAGTGGGGTGTGCCATCGTGATGAGGTTGTGTTCCCTGCGCCCGCAGGGATGAACCGCGTGACGAGCTGCTGCCCAAATATCAGGCCTTGTGTTCCCTGCGCCCGCAGGGATGAACCGCTGAACAGCACACCGGCCAGCATTGCATCGAAGTGTTCCCTGCGCCCGCAGGGATGAACCGCACCCTCTACAGAAGAGCTGCGAGACTTGATGGTGTTCCCTGCGCCCGCAGGGATGAACCGCCTATGATGCAGGAGTATCTAATACTAATAGAGTGTTCCCTGCGCCCGCAGGGATGAACCGCCATCGTCCGATCAGGTGTAAATATTGTCTCGGTGTTCCCTGCGCCCGCAGGGATGAACCGATTGGTAGCAACCTTTCTGCCTTCCTGGAGATGTGTTCCCTGCGCCCGCAGGGATGAACCGGATCTATGGCATTGGGAAATTCTACATAAGGAGTGTTCCCTGCGCCCGCAGGGATGAACCGGGTTAAGGATTCTCTTGAGTCTCGACGTGCAAGTGTTCCCTGCGCCCGCAGGGATGAACCGCTGCTTTTCAAGCAGAAAAAAACGCTACTTAAGTGTTCCCTGCGCCCGCAGGGATGAACCGACTTTAGAATGGACTCGAGTTGTAAAAGCGTTGTGTTCCCTGCGCCCGCAGGGATGAACCGCTGGATACTCTTAATTCTGAATTCGATATTGCGTGTTCCCTGCGCCCGCAGGGATGAACCGCGCATCGATGTGTTTTTGCACGGGCTGGATTTGTGTTCCCTGCGCCCGCAGGGATGAACCGAACGTGCTCAAATACAGCCCGAAATCCAGCCACGTGTTCCCTGCGCCCGCAGGGATGAACCGCTATGGTTCCCAGTGTTGGATTATTTACTCTGGTGTTCCCTGCGCCCGCAGGGATGAACCGATTGATCTTAAAGCCAGTCAGATAGAATTGGCGTGTTCCCTGCGCCCGCAGGGATGAACCGGAATAATGCCGGTTCCCGCAATTTTGGGTTTGGTGTTCCCTGCGCCCGCAGGGATGAACCGTCCATGCAGCAACAAGAAATATCAGTTTGCAGGTGTTCCCTGCGCCCGCAGGGATGAACCGTTGATCGCTCTGGCCAAACGCTACAACTTCCCGTGTTCCCTGCGCCCGCAGGGATGAACCGCCAGCGTAGAGGTGTAATATCTGGCGGAAGGTGTGTTCCCTGCGCCCGCAGGGATGAACCGCTGACGACTAGGTACAACAATGTGAAAATGAGGTGTTCCCTGCGCCCGCAGGGATGAACCGTCCAAGAGTCGGCGCTTTGCGCCTCCTTTTTTGTGTTCCCTGCGCCCGCAGGGATGAACCGAACAGAGGTTGTCATTAGTCTCAGATGCATTGGTGTTCCCTGCGCCCGCAGGGATGAACCGCATATCTCCATGCTATTGCATTAGTACGGTCAGTGTTCCCTGCGCCCGCAGGGATGAACCGTGTTGGCACATCTCCAAATTCGGAAGCCGAAAGTGTTCCCTGCGCCCGCAGGGATGAACCGTAATTTGAAGCTGAAAGAGGACAATATTTATCGTGTTCCCTGCGCCCGCAGGGATGAACCGTAATCTAAAGGCGGTGGCGGAGGGGGTGACTCGTGTTCCCTGCGCCCGCAGGGATGAACCGGCAGAAAACCTCTTCCCACTAACCTGAAAGTCGTGTTCCCTGCGCCCGCAGGGATGAACCGCACTAAAACTAAAGGTGTCCAAATATTTCTTAAACTGGAAACGTAAACTTAGAGTTAATATCCCAGTTGTGATTATCAAGCCTCCAGCGACCTTAAACTGGCAATTCGAATTTGAGTGGTTTGGTGGTGTTATTCTTCATATACGTCGCTGATCATGTTTTTTATGGAGTCTCAGATTCAAGTCTGCCTTCCTGATTGGCTGATCCACTGGCACGTGAGAGAGTTTGCTTTTAATGCGTTAAGTAAGTAGGTTACCCCAAAGCGGTGCCCCTTCTTGGTTCGATCATTGGCAAGCCTCTATTCCGGAATTTTTACTCTATCAAAAACCGGCAAAAAATAATGGAAAATATCCATAAAACCCTTTGTTTAGCTATGCTAGATTGGAAAAAAGATCGGCAAAAAGATCGGCAAAAATGACTTCTATAGCACCATTTTTACTTCAGGATAGTGCTCCAGGGGAGCTACAAGATGCTGCGGTTGAGCTGATGCAACTTGATGCAGCACTCAATGCCCATATACCTGAATCTCTCAGAGAGTCGCTCAAATTTATGCTTAGAGTTGTAAACTCTTTCTACAGTAACCGCATAGAAGGAAATCCAACTCAGCCAGCAGAAATACTAAAGGCACAATTAAACAAAGAAAAAGATTTAAAAGATGATTTATTTGAAATAAAGCATCATATTGAAGTTCAAAAATATTTAAATCAAAAGTCGTTAGATAGAAATGAAATTTGCACTGTTGATTTTTTAAAAGAACTTCACAGATCCTTTTATGAAGGGATGCCTAAGAAATTTCTTGAGATTGACAACGAAGAAACCGGTGAGAAAATCAACATTCAACCTGGTAAGTTTCGCACAAGAGATTTTCATGTAGGAAAACATATTGCTCCCGAATACCAAGAACTCACACGCCTTCTAAACTGGTTTTCGAACGCTTACAGCCCAGATAGGATTTTTGGGACCAACCGCATTTTTGCTGCCGCTGCCTCACACCACAGACTAATGTGGATTCACCCCTTTATGGATGGAAATGGTAGAGTGGGCAGGCTATTCACAGATAACTATATGAAACACTGTGCCAACCTTGGTGGGTATGGTTTGTGGTCGATTAGCCGTGGTTTTGGCAGGGATGTTGACTCTTATTACCAAGCTCTTGCAGCAGCTGACATGGAGCGACAGGGTTCAAGTGATGGCAGAGGGATGCTATCAGATAGAGGCTTATTAAAATTCACGACCTATTTTATTGAAACCGCATTGGATCAAGTTAAGTTCTTTTATGAACTACTCGACCCTAAACGCTTGGTTGAGCGAGTAGATATTTATTTTGAAATGAGAAACAGGCAGGCTATAACAGGCTTGGGTGGTAGCCATCTTCCAAAAATGAGGCCTGAAGTTAAGACAATATATAAAGAACTGCTGACAACAAGAACAGGCGAATTAGAAAGAACTGAGATACAAGGAATGTTCAATCTTGGAGAGAGAACAATAAGAACTATTTTATCTCAAATGGTCGATGAGCGTTTGGTCAGCGCCCCTCCCAGAAAGCCAGTATCTCTCTCTTTGTCTCCAAACTCAGTGGATATCCTGTTCCCAAGATTGTGGTAAATCATTGCACGTGTAAGCGTAACCGCCGCTAAAGTGCTTCTGTTAACCGTACGACCATGGCTAAATGATTGGGCGGTTAGAGCATCTTAGGAATAAAACAGCCTGTTGCTACTGGTTATGACGCTTAATTGGCATTGGCTGCTAGGAGCCTGACCGAGAATAGGCTTATCTGTTATGATAAGCCTTAAACCAACTCTGATTATGCCAAATGTCACCACCACCAAAGTTTAAGGACAGTCCTGTTGAGTTTGATCAGCATCTGCTGTTCCCAACCAACGTTTTCGATTTGCTTCCCAAAGATCATGATTGTTTTATTTATGAAAGCATTTTTCAGAACATTAATACGTCTGAAGTCGAAAAAAAATATCACCACCTTGGTCAGCACGCATACCCTCCAAAGCTCATTGTCGCTATTCTGATCTACGCGTACAGCCATGGTGTTTTCAGTTCCCGTGAGATTGAGCGACGGTGTCGACAAGACTTGGCGTTCATGTATATCTCACAAATGAACTGCCCGAATTTCAGGGTTCTTGGTGACTTTCGTAAGGATAATCTGTCGTTTTTCCATGACTGCTTCAAACAGTCAGTCAAACTGGCCATTGAACTCAAAATGGCATCACTGGGTCATATCAGCCTGGACGGCTCCAAGTTCAAAGCCAACAGCTCAAAACACAAGGCCATGAGCTACGGGAGGCTCAAAGCGAAAGAGGCAGAACTCAGTGCCGAAGTGGATGAGCTGATCAAAAAAGCCAGTCAGTGTGATCAGGAAGAAGATGACGCCTACAAAGCAACCAATGGTTACAGCATTCCTGAAGACCTCCAGTTTAAAGAAGAGCGCCTGAAAAAAATCAAAGAGGCCAAGAAAGCACTTGAAGAACGTGAAAAAGCTTTAAATCCAGACAAACCAATAGACGACAAAAAGCAGATCAGTTTTGCAGATCACGATGCCCGCGTGATGAGCAAGAAGGGGTATTGTGAGTACAGCTACAATGCTCAAATTACAGTTGATTCCGATAACCAGATCATTGTTGGCCAGCATGTCAGCCAACACGCCAACGATGTACAGGAAGTGGAGCCGGCGCTGAGGGCATTATCAGGAGCCACTGATGGCGCGGCTGTAGATAAGTGGAGTATGGATAATGGTTACTTTTCAGGGTCAAACTTACATACAGTCGAGCGACATGAGATTGATGCCTATATCGCAACCGACAAGGCGGAGAAGCCTGCCGCTGACGACCTTGAAAGCTCTGACAGGAAGTTTGTCAAAGCGGATTTTGCGTATGATTCCGAAGCTGATGTATTTATCTGTCCGGCAGGGGAAAAGCTGGTAACGAACCCGGCCAGCAAAAGCAAAAGAAAAAGCTACCGGGCAAACAAGACGGTATGCAGGGAATGCCCTTATCGTCGGAATTGCAGTGATTCAAAGAAAGAGGCTGGCAGGGTTATCCGTACCGATAAGTTTGAAAAAGCACGTCAGGCTATGAATAAGAAAATGGAGACAGCCGGTGCGAAAGCCATATATGAGCGTCGTAAAGTTATTGCGGAGCCACCATTTGGACAGATAAAAGAATCTGGTTTCCGAGGGTTCAGTCTCCGCGGCAAAGAAAAAGTTTCAGCGGAATTTTCACTGGTATGCACTGCGCATAATATCAAAAAATTTGTAAAAGCGGCTTCCACGAGGTCAATCCGTCTCGAAGATTTGAAAGAGGCTAAAAAGGCAGCATAGAGGCTGTGAGAAGGCATAAATATGCAAAAATGAGCAAAATCCCACTAATAATTGGATATTTTTTGCTCATTTTAAGATTTGGGAAAACTTCTGTTGGTCTGGTTGCGCTATTCTCGGTCAGGCTCCTAGCAGCCTGTCGGACTTAAGACTGTCCTACACGGCAACTGCTCCTGCGTTGCTCTAGCTCCTGCATCCATGCAGTCGTGCGGTTGCAATAAATTGGTCTAAAAATCTCTGTTTCTTCGTCAAATAGCTCGCTATTCTCCTCAGAAACAGAGATTTTTATCCTCAATTTCTTGCAATCCTCGCTACGGACGCTTAAGTCCGACAGGCTGCTAGTTCGAGAGGTATGAAAAAGTGTTCCCTGTGCCTGCAGGGGTGAACCGCCATACCTCTCAGAATGACACGTTTATATTTGCTCTTATGTCATGCACCTTAAAAAGGGCTCTGCTGATCAGCCAGGAGATAGCTTCAACTGCTCCAATTCACATTCATCCAACTGATACAATTCACTGCATCGTTTCAGCAGCCTTTCAGCCAGTTCATGTTTACCCATCACTCGCCAGAGATTGATCAGAGCCAGATCAATGTCACGGTTTTCAGAGGGGATGCACAGAATGTCTTCACTGGCACTGAGTTGCTTGCCGCTCATGTTCAGCAGAAGTCTCTCAGTCTGTTGATGTTTGCCCATCAGTGACCAGAGTCTCACCAGAGCCAGATCAGTGTCACTCTGTTCAGAGGGGGTGCACAGAATGTCTTCACTGGCATTGGCTTGCTTGCCGCTCATGTTGAACAGCAGCCTTTCAGCCAGTTGATATTTGCCCACTAGCCCCCAGTGTCGCACCAGTTTCAGATCGATGTCATGATGCCCGGAGGGTTCGCTGTCTTCACTTGCATTTTCGTGCCTGTCACTCATTTTTAGTAGCAGTCTTTCAGCCTGCTCATATTTGCTCATCACTTGCCATATTCGCACCAGAGCCATATTAACGGTAGGGATGTGCTTACTCAGTCTTTGCACAGAGGGAGCGTGTGGTTTTGACCGCAACCTTCTGGTCAGCTCTGTATTTATGTTCAGAAGAAGTGTTTCAGCCAGTGTGTGTTTGTCCATAGACTGCCAAAGTCGTGCAATAGTAATATCTGCGTTGAAATTCCCTGAAGGTTCGCACAGGGCCCTGTCATTGGCATTGGGCTTTATGTTTCTCAATGCTAACAGTCGTGCTTCAGCGTTAAAGTACTCTCCAAGTGCCTCTTCACAACGACTCAGGGTCAGATCAAGGTTATGAATGGTCGAAGCCCCGAACTCAGTGAATGATCCAGTCAACCTGAGTTCTTCCAGAAGAGAGCAGGCTTCTATCTGTTTTTTGCGGGTTTGCTCTTTTAGTGACCTTGCCAGCCCAATGACTATGTTTTGGTAGTGGAACAGACTCAGTATGTCCTGATCTTCGTTTAATATGATCTGGAACACTTTTTCTGCATTTGTGAAATTTTGTTTTTTTAGTTCTTCGAAAGCTTTATCGATCCTCTCTCTGGTGGCTTCAGGGTAAGAGGGCCTGGCACTTTGCTGGACTCTGGTATTTGAGGATCTGTTCGAATGTTCATGAACACGCTCATTAATTGATGAAGATTCCGGGTTTAAATTGGATCGGCTCTTTTTTGTTGTTTTTGTTGCACTACTGGCCGCAGCGCCAGTTTTTGGTTTTATTACATACCTCATATCAATAGAACTTCCATGGAAAAGTTAATCTGTTGGACAGTAAACGGTTGTGAAAGTTCATGTTTATCTATTTATCTTGTCAGATTTTTTTTCTTATGAGCGGGGTAGCGGATTCGTTGCCTGGTCAAAAATCAGCAAGACAAAAGGCGATGAAGCTCGTTATCACCATGAGTCGGAGGAGCTATAAAACTCATACCTCCAGATAATCAGCGGGGACAGAGGTTCATGTTTGCTTTGTGAGACTTTTCATCTTAGCCAGGGCAACGGCTTCTTTGATTCGCCAATGATCGGTTTTATCTTTATGTTGCCGGATGGGTTCAAGGGATCGGGCTCTACTGAACAATGCTTTCCATACTTGCTCACTGGCACCCATCATTCTGAGACAATGCGCTTTTTGTGACACCGCGCTTGCATTTGTGGGGCTCTTCGCCAATGCTGATTCTACAAGCTCAAGAGCGTGTTTGAGGCTATCACTTCCTGATTCAGGGCCACTCTTTATTATTTGCTCACGTGCCAGGATGAAATAATGGATCGAAGTCAACAACAGTGTGTTGGTATTTTTCGGATACCGGGCAATCATGTCCATAAATCCTGCTTGCCCGAGATGAAAGTTCAAGAGTGACAATTCACATTCAGTTGAATGATAGAGTTGACAACAACTCTCAATCAGTCTCATGGCCTGTTGAGATTTGCCCACTATTTCCCAGTGATGTGCCAGAGTAAGATCAATATCATGATGCCCGGAGGGTTTGCACAGCTCTTCCTCACTGGCATCAGGGCACTTGCCACTCATGTTCAGCAGCAGTCTTTCAGCCCATTTATGTTTATTGCCTTCCATCAGCTCCCAGAGTCGTACCAGAGCCAGATCAGTCTCGTTATTTCCAGAGGGTTTGCACAGGACTTCCTCAGTGGCATCAGAGGGCTTGTTACTCATGTTCAGCAGCAGTCTTTCCGCCCATTCATGTTTGCCATCTATCGTCTCCCATAGGCGTGCCAGAGTCAGGTCAACTTTATGATTTCCAGAGGGCTTGCAAAGGACTTCTGTATCGGCATCAGGGTGCTTGCCACTCATGTTCAGCAACAGTTTTTCACAGCATTTATCCTTGTCCATTATTCGCCAGAGTATTGCCAGAGCCATATCAACAAGATATTTTCCAGAGACCTTGCACAGGACTTCCTCACTGGCATCAGGGTGCTTGCCACTCATGTTCAGCAGCAGTGTTTCAGCCAGTTTATATTTGCCCATCACCTCCCAGTGTCGTGCCAGGGTCATATTGATGTCGTCATTCTCACAGGGGCTGCACAGGACTTCCTCACTGGCATCAGGGTGTTTGCCACTCATGTTCAGCAGTAGCTTTTCAGCCAGTTTATTTTTGTCCATCAACTGCCAGAGTCGCACCAGTGCCAGATCGGTGTCATGCTTGGTGGTCTGACACAGACTGTCCTCATCGGCATTGATGCGCTTGCCACTCATGTTCAGCAGCAGTTTTTCAGCCAGTTTGTATTTGCCCATTATTTCCCAAATTCGCACCAGGGACAGGTTGGTGACATGATCCTCACAGGGCCTGCACAGAGTGTCTTCACTGGCATTGGGGTGCTTGTTACTCATTTCCAGCAGCAGTTTTTCACTCTGTTCATGTTTGCCCTGCGCCTGTAAGAGTCGCACCAGAGCAATATTGGCGTTATGGAGGAATTTACCCAATTTTTTTTTAGCGTTGGCGGATGGGCACGACCGACGCTTTTGAGTCAGCTCTGCCACGACTTTTAGTAGCAGTCCATCGGCCAGCTTGATTTTGTTCATAGTCTCCCATAGCAGGGCCAGGGCAATATCAACGGTGTAGTTGCCAGAGGGCTCACACAGTGCCCTCTCGTTGGCTTGAGGCTTTTTGTTGCTCAGCATTAAAAGTCGTTTTTCAGCCCTGAGGTGCCTCCCCAGCGCCTGTTCGCATTGGCTCAGGGTCAGCTCAAGATGGGTAACGGTCGACGCTCCGAATGGATAGAATGTTTCATTTGATCTGAGCTCTTCCAGAAGAGAGCAGGCTTCTAACTGTTTTTCGCGGTTTTGTTCTTTTAGCGACCTTGCAAGCCCCAGCAGTACCTCATGTCGCTGGTATTGATTCAGTGACTCCATACAGTTTTTCAAGATGGTACGAAACGCTTTTTCTGCCGTTGCGTATTTGCGGTCTTTGAATTCTTGGTAAGCATTATCAATCATGTCTGAATAAGGGCCAGGACCTTTCTTCTGACTGAGTTGTTGAGACCTCAGGGAAGAAGGTTTCTGGTTTACCGTTGTATGCCGGTCTCTGATATTTGCGGGTGAATTCCAATGTTGCTCAGCACTCTGAACACGTGGAATGAACGCTGGCGCCTCGGGGTTCAATTTAGATTGTGGCTTTGATGTTATGGAATCTGCAAGGGCCGAACTTGTATTGGCTGTGGCGCTGGTTGGAGTTAGTCCGTGATTCATAGCGATATAACTCTCATGGAAACATGCTCTTTGACTGTTCACAGGGACAGAAGTTCATTTTAACTCTGCGCGACCTCGCACCTTCCGAAGAGCTGCGGTTTCTGCACTTCGCCAATGATCGGTTTTATCTTTATGCTCTCGACTGGGTTCAAGGCGACGGGCTCTTTGGAACAATCCTTTCCATACTTGCTGATCGGCGCTCATCATTCTCAGACAGTGCGCTTTTTGCGACACCGCGCCCGCATTTGTGGGACACTTCTGCAATGCTGATTCTGCGAACTCAAGAGCTGTTTTGAGAGTATCTTTTCCTGATTCCGGGCCACCCTCTGTTATCTGCTCACATGCCAGGATGAAATAATGGATCGAAGTCGTCAGCAGTGTATTGGCATTTTTCGGATACCGGGTAATCATTTCCATAAATCCTGCTTGCCCGACATGGAAGTTCAACAGTAACAATTCACATTCAAGCGAATGATAGAGTCCACTGCAACGTTCAATCAGTTTCCTGACCCGTTGAATTTTGCCCACTGCTTTCCAGTGACGCGCCAGAGCCAGATCAATATCATGATTCCCGGAGGGCTTGCACAGGTCTTCCTCACTGGCATCAGGGCTCTTGTTACTCATGTTCAGCAGCAGTCTTTCAGCCCGTTCATGTGTGCTCTCTGTCATCTCCCAGAGTCGCGCCAGAGCCAGATCAATTTCTTTATTTCCACAAGGCTTGCACAGGGCTTCCTCAGTGGCGTCAGGGGGCTTGCCACTCATGTTAAGCAGCAGTCTTTCAGCCCATTCATGTTTGCCATCTGTCATCTCCCAGAGTCGCATCAGAGCCAGGTCAATTTTATGATCTCCTGTGGGCCTGCAAAGGACTTCCGCATTGGCATCAGGGTCCTTGCCACTGATGTTCAGCAACAGTTTTTCACTCCATTCAATGTTGCCCATCACTCGCCAGAGTATTGCCAGAGCCAGATCAATAGCAAACTTTCCAGAGATTTTGCAGAGGTGTTTCTCACTGGCATCAGGGTGCTTGCCACTGACGTTCAGCAGCAGTTTTTCAGCCAGTTTATATTTGCCCATCACCTCCCAGTGTCGTGCCAGGGGCAGATTGAGGTTTTCATGCTCACAGGGGCTGCACAGGACTTCCTCACTGGCTTCAGGATCCTTGCCAGCCATTTTCAGCAGCAGTTTTTCAGCCAGTTTATGTTTGTCCATCAACTGCCAGAGTCGTACCAGTACCAGATCAATGTCATGCTTTGTGGGCTGACACAGACGGTCCTCATTGGCATCGGCGCGCTTGCCACTCATATTCAACAGCAGTTTTTCCGCCAGTTTATATTTGCCCATTACCTCCCATATTTGCACCAGGCTCAGGTTGATGTCCAGATGCTCACAGGGCCTGCATAGAATGTCTTCGCTGGCATTGGGGGGCTTGCCACTCATCTCCAGAAGCAGGTTTTCAGCCCCTTGCTGTTTGCCCATCCGCTCCCAGAGTAGTACCAGAGTCATATTTGCGTCGTGGAGGTATTTGCAAAATTTATTGGCAGCGCGAGCGGATAGACGTGACTGAAGTCTTTGAGTCAGTTCTGCCAGGATTTTCAGTAGCAGTGTTTCAGCCAGCTTGCGTTTGTTCATAATCTCCCATAGCCGGGCCAGTGCAATATCAACGTTATAATCCCCGGAAGGCTGACACAGTGCCCACTCGTTGGCATTGGGCTTTTTGTTGCTCAGAATTAAAAGTCGTGTTTCAGCCTTGAGGTACCTTCCCAGCGTCTGTTCGCATTGGCTCAGGGTCAGCTCAAGGTAGGGTATGGTCGAAGCTCCGGATTGAGAGAATGTTCCATTTGATCTGAGTTCTTCCAGAAGAGAACAGGCTTCTAACTGTTTTTCTTGGGTTTGTTCTTTTAGCGACCTTGCAAGCCCCATCAGTACAGAATGGCGCTGAAATTGACTCAGTGTCTCCTCAGAGTTTTTGAGGAGGGTCCGAAATGCTTTTTCTGCCGTTGTGAATTTGTGTTTTCTGAGTTCTTTGTAAGCATCATCAATCATGCCTGAATAAGCGTTATGATGTTTTTTTCTGTGTTGTTGAAACGTCGGCGTAGAAAGGTCCTGGCTTGCAGTTGCTTGCCGGTCTCTGATATTGGCGGGTGGATTCCAATGTTGCTGAGTACTCTGAGTACGTGGAATAAATGCTGGCGCCTCAGGGTTCAATGTAGATTTTGGCTTTGATGTTGTGGAATCTGCAGGGCTCGTGCTTGTATCGGCTGTGGTGTTGATTGGGGTTAAACCGTGACTCATAGCTATAACTTCCATGGAAATCTTTGCCTTTGGACAGCGAGCGGACATGAAAGTTCATGGTTATCCGGCCTTTGACTCTTGAATCAGTGCATGGAGGGCATAAATAGTGGTGACAAATAATCCGGGCCGGGTGTCAGGGTAAACAGGTCCTTTTCTCAAAAGGCCTTGAATTGCTTGTGATAATTTGCGTTCATGTTTGCCCCATGGAGCTACGCACTTTTTGAAGAGCACTGGCTTCGATGCTCCGCCAATAATCAGTTTTATTCTTCTGCGCCCGGGAGCTGTCGTGGTGTCCTGATTTATCAAACCAATACTTCCATTCTTTCTCACGGGCACCCATCATTCTGAGACAATGGGCTTTTTGTGAAAAAGCGCCCGCATTTGGAGAGTGCATCTCTATTATTGCTTGCACTGACCTCAGGGCCTTATTGAGGTTGTCCTGTCCTGACTCCGGGCCATCGTTCATTATCTGCTGACAAGCCAGAATGAAATAATGGATTGAGGTAGCCAACAATGTGTTGGCATTTTCTGGATAACCGGCAATCATTTCCATGAACTCTGCCTGTCGAGCAAGTACGACCAATAGAGTTAATTCGCATTCATTCGAATGATATAATTCATCGCAGCGCCTTAGCAGTTTCTCAGCCTGTTCATATTTACCCGCTCTTTGCCATTGTCTTGCCAGAGCCAGATCGACGTTATGAAGCCCAGAGGGCTTGCACAGGACTTCCTCAGAGGCATCAGGGTGCTTGCCAATCATATTCAGCAGCAGTCTTTCAGCCAGTTTATGATTACCCACCATCTCCCAGCATCGCACCAGAGCCAGGTCAATATCATAATGCCCGGAGGGCTTGCACAGGCTGAACTCATCGTCACCGGGGTGCTTGCCAGCCATTTTCAGCAGCAGTCTTTCAGACTGTTCGTATTCGCCAATCTCCTGCCAAAGTCTTATCAGAGCCAATCCGGTAACATAATGAGCAGAGGTTTTGAAGTGGCTCTCCATACGGCTACCCGGGTTGTTTCTACTCATGTTAAGCAGCAGTCTTTCAGCCAGTTTATATTTGCCCATTGCCTGCCAGTGTCGCGCCAGAGTCAGGTTGATTTCATGATCTTTACAGGGGGTGCAGAGGCTTTCCTCATTGCCATCGGGGTTCTTGCCACTCAAGTTAAGTAGCAGTCTTTCGGCCTGTTCATGTTTTTCCATCACGTGCCACAGACGCACCAGAGCCAGATTAATGTCATCATGTTTACGGGCCTTGCGTGGGGTTTCCTTACTATCATCGGGATGCTCTCCACCCATGTTAAGCAGCAGTCTTTCAGCCAGTTTATATTTGCCCATTACCTGCCAGTGTCGCACCAGAGCCAGGTTGATTTCATGATCTTTACAGGGTTTGCAGAGGCTTTCCTCACTGCCATTGGGGTTCTTGCCACTCATGTTCAGCAATAGTCTTTCACAGGCTTTATGTTTCCCTGTCAGCTGCCAGTTTCGCGCCAGAGCCAAATTGACGATGCGTATATATTTATGCAGTTTGTTGACATCGGAACTGAATGTGTCTGTATGCAAGCTGTCATTCAGCGCTGCTTTCATTTTCAGTAATAGCGTGTCGGTCAACTTGTATTTGCTCATAATCTGCCAGTGTCTGGCTGCAGCAATATCAATTTCGAAATTGCCACCAGGCTCGCACAGGGTTTCCTCATCGTCATCGTGCTTTTTGTTTCTCAGAGCCAATAGCCGTGCTTCAGCCTTAAGGTGTTGCCCAAGTCCCTGTTCACAGCGGCTCAGGGTCAGATCGAGGTTATGAATGCTTGAAGCCCCGAATTCATTGACTGATCCTTTCTGTCTGAGTTGTTCCAAAAGGGAGCATGCTTTTTCCTGTTTTTCACGGCTTTGTTCTTTTAGCGATCTTGCAAGCCCTATGGTTACGTTTTTGTAGTTGAACGGACTCAGCCTTTTTTCTTGCAAGATGGCACTGAATACTGCTTCTGCATCGCTGAAACGTTGGCGATTCAGTGCCGTGAAAGCCTCATCAATCCTTGCTTGAATGGTCAAGGGTGCCTTTTTTTCCCGGGGGTGAAGCCTCTGAGGAGAAAGCCTTGAGTGTGCTTTTGCTTGCCGAACTTTAATATCTGAGGGCGTGTTCCTACGTTGAAGAGCGCATTGAGACGGTTGAGTCCGTGGAATAAATGGAGCAGCCTCCGGATTCAAGGACGATGGGCTCTTTGTTGCCGTCTTATCAGTATCAGAATCTGGCGCGTAATGCTGTGAAGGTCCTGGTACCTCACCGGCCAAAGCGATGGTAGGCGTTAATCCATAACTCATAGCAATCTAATCTTCGTGGAAATCTGTGCTTTTCGACAGTCAATGGACATAAAAGTTCACAGTTATTCAACACGGCTATCTTTATTGGCATGCTTTCCTGGGCATCATGAAAAAAGCTGCTCGTCAGTTTGATCACTTGTTGGTGGGGTTGAAAGCGGACCGGTCAGGAATAATGAATTATTTGAATCTGAAAATGCAGAGAATGGAACTATCATTTATTTTTATGGTCTTAATTTATGGGAAGCAAATTTAATTCTTTCGACAGATTATCAATCCCAAATATCCAATGGATTTTGTCAGTTGCACTATCGCAAATGTCAGGGAAACTGATTCTCTTTAAAGATAAAGTAATTTGAACGATTCATAGTTTAGAAAAAGGAGGTACCTTGAGATGAATATAAATAATCAAGCAGCCGGTCATCCAATTGCTGATCAAGGCACACAGGCAGAACCAGAAACGGGTTCAAGTGTTGGTCAATTCCTGACGAGGTCCGTAAAAAAATTATCCATCAGAAATATTTTCTGGGATGTTGATCAGTATAATAAATACTCCAATGATGGAAAGTTTTATATACAACAACGAATGGCGTTAATCCCTCCATTGACTGTTTCCGCTTTCTGTTTTTCTGTTGCGAAATATATGTCATGTAGTAATTTAGGGATTGCGGTCGCAACCGCAGCTGGGTGGTTAGCTGGCTCTCAGATAAGTCACTCGATCGGGAAAGAGTTTTTTAAGGAACTTGATCGATTAGAATCTGAAGCTATTCGAAATGCAGTAGTTGCTTTTCAACCTCAGCGGGACTACATCGATGAAGACTTAGAGAATCCTCCACCATCCTATGAAGAATGTGTGCCTGATAACACAGTTCGTCAAAGAGTAAATCGCTCTGATGGTTCAAGCTCACAAACAAACGTGGAATAGTGTCCGGAAAAACTGGTCGGAGCGAGAGGATTCGAACCTCCGACCCCCACAACCCCATTGTGGTGCGCTACCAGGCTGCGCTACGCTCCGACTTTCGCTTTGGGGTTTCTGAAAGTGCCCCGCTGACGAAGCCGTATATTAACCTGTCGACCTTATTTTGCAAGGGGTATCTGCGACGGATTCGCTCCAGCCGCGTGTCGGCAGCCCGTCCTCTGCTCAGTGCAGGGTTTCGTCTTTGATGCTATGAAATCTGGCCAGTACTTCGTGCATCATTCTCATTTTCTTCATAATGCCCTCAATCGTGGCTCTCTGGTTTTCAGGTTCCATAATGGGCAGACTTTCAATTTCGTCATTTAATTCGATCAGATAGGGCAGAAAACGGTTAGCGGAGGCACTGAAGCCTGAGTCCTTCTGAAAAATGGCAGAAAAGTTGCCTTTCTCTTGTTTTTGCAGAATCTCCAGCTGTTCATCGGCATTGAGTGCCAATGTGTAGATGTCTTTCAGGGTGAGAGTCAGTTTGGCCTGAATTTCCTGAATAATTGAAGTTGAATTCATGGGTTACTCGATGGGATTAATAATGGCGCAGTATAGGTTAATACTGAGCTCTGTTGTAGTGATTTGCACCTTCAGACCGGGCTCTCTGAAGACTGGCTCTGCAGTTGCTCGTAGAACTTTTCCAGCTCGTCCACATCACAGGCCTCGGCAATTTGCAGAAGGTACTGGCAATAGGTCTGCAAATGTGCTTCTTTGAACTCATCCGTTATGGACGTCAGTTCTTGTATATCACCGAATTCAAGCACCCGGGAGACCTTTCTCAGCAATGCTTTTTTATGAGTCTCATCCAGTTGCGGCAGTTCAGAAACTTCTGCTTTATCGGCGGCTACGCGAGACTTCCTGATATCCAGATTCAAAAGGCTGGCCACTACTTGTAGCAGGTAATTCACCTTGAAGGGTTTGGCCAGCACGCCGTCAAATCCTGCCTGCTTGAGTCTTGTCTGGATGTCAGAGCCTGCGCTGGCGGTCACAGCGATCACTTTCAGGTTTTTCAGCTCGGGATTCAGACGGATATGTTTGAGTGCTTCCATTCCATCCATTTTGGGCATTCTGATGTCCATCATAACCAGCTCCGGTTTCTGGATTTCCAGGCGAGCCAGAGCTTCCAGTCCATCACTGGCCTGCAGGGTTTTGAAGCCGGCTTCTTCCATGATGACTTTAAGCAGGTCACGGTTTATTTCCAGATCATCAACAATCAGTGCGGTGTAGGTCTGATTGTCAGCCAGTATCAGTTCCACCTGGTCGGAAGAAAAAACATTATCGGTATCCAGCGCCGGAACTTCTTTCAACGGGATCGAAAACCTGAAGCTGCTACCCTGGCCGACATGGCTGGTAACAGTCAGGTCATCTCCCATGGCTTTAACCAGGTGGCGACTAATAGCCAGACCCAATCCGGTGCCTCCTGACTTCAGGCTTTCATCCAACTGTCTGAAGGGGTCAAAGATAATTTCAAAATTATCCGGATCAATGCCTACGCCGGTATCTTTCACTGAAAAGCAGAGTCGTTCATCCACCGAATCAATGCGGATTTCAACGGAGCCTTCTTCGGTATATTTAATGGCGTTGCCCAGAAGGTTGGTCAAAATTTGCCTTAGCTTGACATCATCAACTTCTATCCACTCCGGAACCTGCTCATCAATGGTCAATATTAACTGTAAATCTTTATACTCTGCCCTTGGGACAAAAAACTCCCGGGTTTCCAACAGCAACCGTCTGAGGTTAATTGATACCGGGTGCAGGTCCACACCCTGAGTCTCAATTTTAGTAAGATCAAGAATGTCGTTAATCAGGGTTAGCAGATGCTGGCCACACCGCTCAAGAATGGCCAGCTTCCGGTGCTGTCCGGGGTTCAGTCCTCCTGACCGCTGTAACACCTGCGCATAGCCAATGACACCATTCAATGGTGTTCGTAACTCATGACTCATGCACGACAGGAACAGGCTTTTTGAGCGACTGGCGGTAATCGCTTCGTCCCTTGCTCTCAGCAGGGCCAGCTCAATCTGTTTGCTTTCCGTGATATCCCGGATGACAACGTATATAAGAATACCGTCGCGGGTAATCAGTGGATTACTGGTTAACTCTGCTGGAAAGGTGCGCCCACGTCGGTCAACGGCTTCTGTCTCCCGACGAAACAGTTGTGTTCGCTTCCAGGCTCTTTCTAGCAGAGGGCTGATCAAAGGATGGTTCTCCCGGGATTGAGGAGGAACAAGCAGAGAAAGGGGCATATTGATAAGGTCATCGCGAAGGAAGCCCAGTAGTTCGACAGCTCTGGTATTGACCATGACGATAATGCCATCCGGATTCAGGATGATCATGGCATCTGGTGCAGAATCCAGCAAAGCCTTGAATTTAAGGGTATCACTAACCCGTTCAGTGACATCATTGGCCAGTCCTTCAATCACTCTTTGCTGTCCGGAAGTCATGGCGTTCCAGAACAGTTCAATCCTTCGGGACTGTCCCTGTTTATTCTGGATATCCAGTTCAAAAGCTTCTACCGGCTCTCCTCTCAGTGCTTTCTCAAAATTGACTTTGTAGTTGCAATTGCCCGGATCGTGACTCAAAAAGTTCTCCAGTGGGCCGGAAAACTCTTCACTGCGATAGCCCAGGACCGATTTCACCGAACGACTGATATGAACAATTTTGCCGTCAGTGTTGAGCTGGAAATAAAAGTAGCGTCCTTTCAACCCCTGAACGATATGCCCCATATTGTTGGCTCTGGCCTGGTGCAGGGCAAGGTCCCTGGCATCAAGCCACTGAGTCAGTTTTACAAATGAACGGGCCAGGGAGCCGGCTTCGTCCCTGGAGTGGGTGTCGGGCAGTTCAACAAGCTTATGATGCTCGATAAAGTTATCCATGCAGGATTTCAGGGTAATCAGGGGGTTGGTGATTTTTTTGGAGGCATAGCAGATGCCACCCAGAATCAAGAGCAGGGAGATCAGCATAATAGCAATGTCCAGCAAGGCTATGTCGAGCACTCCCTGGAGAGCATGTTGTCGACTGACTGAGGTATAGAGCCACCACTGGGAAGAAGACACCGGGGCACCGAAGAACCAGTATTCTTTTTGATACTGAGGGTTTGGCAGCCAGGCCCGGAAGGTCTCGGCCCGCCCGGAATCAATCCACTCCTCGATCTTGTTGCCGAACCCTTCGATACCATAAACTTCACCGGTCTGGCGCAGGTTTTTATGGCCAAAGCGGTTCGCCTGAATGCTGTCGCTGTAGAGGTAGTCACCGCTGCGGTCGACCATATTGAATTTCCAGAGGTTGATCCCGATATTGCGTCCTTCAAACAGCTTTGGATTGATGACATCGTGAACCATACGATTGATATCAACATCCAGTTTAAGCAGATGCCCATCGCCCTTTTGAGAGCTCGGGACAATAAAACTGACCAGTCTCTTGCCGGTTTTGGCATCCCGATAGAGCTTGCTCCAGTAGTCATTCTGTTTGAGCAGCTGCAGCCAGTTGCTGCCCAGTTCGGTGGGCGGCATTGCGGGCAGTTGGGTGGGTTCTGCCTTGTTTTTGCGTTTATTGATACACGCTGAAGTCGCTATATTTTTAGTGTCAATCCAGCAGACTCTGGTCAGGAAGGGGCTGGAAGCGAGAATACTGTGTAGCAACGGGTAGGTCGGGTAGCTTTCAGTCTGTAATAAACGAATCTGGGCTTTAGCCTGGGACATGATCTCCTGAGTGTAGGCATCGAGGGTACGGGCAAAGTGCACAATGTTGTTGCGCATCTGTATCTCTATCTCATGGGAGGACTCCTTGAAAGAGGTATAGATGTGCAAGGCACTCAGCAGGTTATAGAAGAGTGTGACGGGCACTACGGTGAAAAGAATGATTTTTTTTCGAATAGAGGGTTTGACCACGCCCTGCCTCAAGCAAAATCTTAGCAACCTGTTCAGAATAGCCAAGGGAGATGAAGTTGGCGGCTAAATGTTTCGTTTCCATCATCCGTCTGAGACGTTATGTACGACCAGAGTCATAATAATCACCAGCCAGCGAACCCAGTAAATTCCTTCAAGTACACTGGGTGCCCTTGTTGCCATCAGACTTCCATAGTCCCCGGGCAGGTAATCTTCAGGGATCTCAATGCCATCATTGTCAGAGTAATCGCTCCCTAATGCGGACAGGGGAGGCGGGGATTCAGGCTCGGTTTTTATGTCAAGGAGAGAGATAACAGGCTGTTGTTCAGAAGAGGAGTCCTTCGTTTTAAGGCTTACCGCTGGAGCTAATGTCTTCGGTTGCGGTGTTCGCACAACAGGCTGCCAGTGATTGCCAGCGTTTATGAAATTATCTGCGATCAGTGGCGCTTGCAGATTGCCATGGAACAGTGTGATGGTGCCCCGATCATCAAGCCATTCTGCGATCTGCGAGGAGTCATGGCTGGGCACCGGCATCGCCCCAAGGGCGGGGTTGCCAGCCATTGCCGGTATAAACATGGCACCCAGCGGGTTTTGAAAGTTGTGAACGGCAGGAGTAACAATCATGACGTTCAGCGGCGTATTCGCTGCGCGTAGCAAAGGCATCAGAAGGTGTTCTACGACATTGTTATCCCCCCACATATGTTGTCCCGGCTGAATAGGCGTAAGACCCTGAAGCATCTGTAAGCCAGCCTGAGTGGGGTTGTCCATGAGATCGTCAAGGGCCTGGGCTCCCAGTCCGAGAAACAAAATATAAGGCGTTAACCTGGAGCCATCCTGATGCCATTGGTTGCTCAGATGCTGAACCAGGTCATTAATCAGTTGTATTTGTTGGGTTTGACCGGCAAAAACCGCTAATTGGTTAATCAGGTCCGCTAACAATAGATCAAGAGCGGTATTGTTACCTGAATGGGTGATCAGCTGATTCAAGAGGGACCATAGTTCATCGCTATCCATGGTGTCGAGTGTGTCCAGGGTCTCCTGGTAGCTCGCAGGCAGATGTTCACGAAGGTGTCTGGGCAGATGGCTCAGGAATCCTTTGAGCGTATTCTTGAGCAGGGGAGTATCATTAAAGAGCAGGTGTCTCAGCTGGAACAGAAGATGATGGCTGATTACATTGTTTTTTAAAGCCAGAAAGATAATGTTTCGAAACAGGCCGGCAATAATTTGAGAATTCATGCCATCAGGTCGGGTTAATACCAGTTTTCTCAGCAGGGCGATGATATGGTCAATGAGCTTACTGGCAGTTTCAGGCCTCATATTCAACAAGTGAACCAGGCTGTTGTAGAGGCAGAAGTGGTCTGGAGCTACGTTTACAGTTTGCCATCGTTGTGATTTCAGGGCATTGACAGCCTCTTGTTCCAGCTGATTCAGGTTCGCCTGTAATGCAGCCTGCCGGGCTCTGAGCCGGGTCAGTTCTGCCAGTGATAATTCCGTGACTCCCCGTTGTTCCAGCTCTATGTATTCATGGGGGGTCAGGGGAAGGTTTTCCGGTTTGGTTCGCTTAAAAGGGTGGAACGACTGCGAAGTCAGGGGGGGGGGTAATTGATCCCGCAACATCTGGTTATCGGTGAGAGTTTTTCTTCTGTCTCTTTTACTTTTGACGGATTCAGGCAGTTTGAGGGTGAACCATCGATCTTCATCGCTAACACTTAAAATCCTGAGGAGATAGTCGTAATTTCTGTTCTCAACAATCCATTGGTTTAATTGTGCAAGGGGGATGCTCACCTGTTTAACCTGACTCAATTTTTCGGACTCGTGAGGACTAGGGCTTGACTGAATCACGATGATTCTGGGCGGTGAGGGTGGAGGTGCGGAGTGATAGGTGGCACCGGATATCGTTTCATCAATAGATGAGGAAAAGTCAATAATCACCAGAGGTTTTGGCTCGCGACTCTGATTTCTATGCTCCATGACTTCCTTGATCGCTTGAATCAGCGTGTCCCTGTGGGTGTAACTTGGAAATTGCACTTTGTCATGGCTGGATATTAGTCTGAGCTCTCTGGCCAGGTAGTGACGTTCATAAACCCGGGGTCTTAAACGCAATCTGACGGTTTCCGGCAGTGGGTAAACCGCAGAAATGGGAAAGGAAGTATTAAGATTATTCAACGCTTTGGCCCAGCTCTGGGATTTCAGTCGGCTATAGGCCTCAGGAAAGGTCGTGGCTTCCGCCTGCACGACGTCCATAGGGTAAACACCCCATTTTTTCATCAGCTCGGCAAGGCCTTTTCGGCTAAGGCTAATGGCCCCGTTTCCTGTTGTCAGTAATTCACTGGCCGGGGACGGCTGTGTCAGCTCTACCCGTTTTGATTGTTGGCTGACAGGAGAACTGCTTCTTTTTACAGGCGCATTGTCCGGTTCATCGATGACCATATAATCCCGTTCCTGCTCTGTGGCAGAAGCGCATTCATCAGTAAACAGAGGAATACGGGGATCGGATAAAATTTCCCGGATGAGTACCTCAAGCAGGGAGTCGTTGGCCAATAGCGGTATTTTATCTTCGAAAGCTTGCTCTCCTAGTGCGCGGTACAGGGTGGCTTGTATTTTTTCTGAATACTTCTGATTGACCTGTTGTATCCACTCATCTTTTTTGATGGTATCAAGCTGTTTCTGCTCGCCTTTTGACAGGGGTGGCTGGTGACGGTTTACCAGGTGCGACCAAAAAAGTTGTTGTAGTTTGCTGAATCCCTTTTTGAAAGCTTTCAGGCTGTCTTCATAAATTTCATTGGCACGAACCGCTTGTAATTCAAATAATTTATTAGCCGGCAAGCCTGGCCATTGATTCCTATGCAGGCTTTGGAGTCGACTTGAGTAAAAGTGGTTGACTCTTCGAATGAGGTAGTCTCTTTCGATTCTTTTTAACTCGCCTTCATGTTTTTTTCTTTGTTCTTGCTCATGCTCGGGTATCCTGCCGACCATTATATGCCAGTTGATAAGTCGGCTTAATTTTGCTTCATCGACCAATGTGCGGTCGGCCGCTACCGAATTGACCAGTGTTCTCAGAAAGTCGCTGGCCACCTTACTGGGCTCACTATCATTCGTCTGATTGGCTTCCAGTTCAGAGAAGCGACTTTCCAGCGCTTTTGAAAAATCATCCCGGTATTTTTTGTCCACGATACGCAACCACCAGTCCTGTTGATAGTCAACGGGTAGATAGAGCTGATGATTGAACTGTTCAGGTCGCATCTCTCTGGTCAGTTTTAAAAGGTAGTGGTGAAGCTTTAGCTTGAGATTATTTCTCGAGCTATTGTTTCGATACTGAATCACACTCTCAGCCGTAATTTCATCGGGATCAAAGAACAGTCGGTCCAATGGCAGTTTACCGGCATCAAACTGTGGAACGGGGCCCTGACGCAGGTAGTCCATATAACGTCGACTGAGTTCCGGGCTGGATTGCCACTCATCCAGAAGCATCACACGCGTTCGGTCTACCAGCTCTGGCATGATCTCATACGCCATATCGCCGGCGTGATAGGCAATGTTTGCCAGCGATTTAACAATCAGCTGTTTGGCATCAGCCCAGTTTTTAATCTTCTCTTGATACCCCTGGTAGGGGTTGTAGCCCAGGATGTAGGTGAGCAATGCAGCTTCAGGGCCGCCATCGAAAAGCAATTGATCAAATAACACTAGAGAGCAGGGATGAAAATCCGTTAGATCAGCCTGAGTGATCACGTCACGAAGGTATAGGTTGTTTCTTTTCCACTCCTTACGGTATGAAAAGCCAACGGCAAAGTTATCGGGTTTGGCATCGCAGCAGATTCTGTGGGCACAATCTTCGTTGCCCAGTTTAACCAGGTTTTTATAGATGGCGGCGATTACAGCATGCAGAATGCGGCTAACCGCTTCTGCGTATCCCATCTCGTGAACTTCACCAATGCTGCCCTGGGATTTGATTGACATGGCAATTTCATCAGGGCCAAAGTCCAGCAAACCTTCGATGAAATTTTGGGCCAGTTCATCTTTTTTCAGGTGACGCTGGATCATGTAGATGGTAAAACCCTCTCTGGCTCTGATCCTCAGAAGCCGGGTGGGCTCGAGGTTGACACCCAATTCCTTGTAAAGCTTCAGTGCTGCTTCGTGGGTTAGCAGAAAATTGTCAGCGTCCCTCTTGTTCGTGTAACCGGGGAAACGTCGCAAAGCCAGGCCGGGCAGAACATCGAGGGTAAAAACAACAGAAAACTGGCCTCTTCCAATCACTCGGGCATCGGCATGTCCTATAGACTTGTATGCTGATGAAACGTCTACGCTCATTTCGTCCTCGACATTAAGGAATTCAGCATGGATATTTTGTTCAAAGACCTGAAGGAACCTCTGATAGTCAACATCTCTGAGTGTGGAAGTATAGGGAGCGCCTGATAATTCTTGCTCAACAGGATTATTGAAAATGCTTCTCGGGTCATAAAAGTGGCTCGCTGTCCTCAGGTCATGGATGCTCTTTTCGTCTTCCTGAGTCTCAAACTCTACGCAGACCTCACAGGTTGAGTTTTGACTGTTGATGTAGTGACAGAAAAAGGTTTGGTCGGGTTTGTGTTCTGGCTTGAGCATGGCTGCAGTGTGAGTTGCATCATAGGGCACAAGAATAAACGTTCTCTGCTTGGGCCTGGGGTCTCCGGTTCTGTGGTTCTGTACCCTCATTCTGACACTGAGCAAAGTCTCATCGTCCAGATTAAACGTAATGGGACTTCCGCTCGCACTCAGTTGCCTGAAGGTAGAAAGTCCCATTCTTTGAAATGGCGGGCCATTGACCAGAGTATGGTTCTGGTAGTCAATGCGCCAGGAAATAAAGTGTTGGCTGCTACCCAAAAATGGGTTGCTTGCAGACAAGGAATGAAGTTCGAAAGCGTCAGGAGACTTGGGTGATCCCAGCAAAGGGCTACCCACAGGAGTAGAACTCAGTTCAGGGTCGATGAGCATATATTCTGTGCGATCAATACGAGAGCGCAGTATATGCACCCGCCAATATTGATTACGGGTGGTAGAGGTCTCTCTCGAACTCTGGGCAATATCTCCCAGCATTTTGAAATAATGTTCATACTTTTTGACCTGTTCGACATTTTCCAGAAGGCTGCCCGAGGAAGCTGAAGCTAACGTCGAAGAGAAAAGAAGGAAAACTACGAATTTGGTATATTTGTTCCAATAATTACGGGACAGAAACAGGTTAAGGAAGAGCACATAAACCGTGATCTTTCCCAGAATAGCCATGGATCCCGAAAATAATTTAGTCAATTTACCGCAGATAGTTCAGTCGTTATTTATTGATGCCTGGCCTTTAGCTTGCCTTTAGAAAGTTTCCCTTCGGTTCTGCTACCTAATGCCACGTGTATCCTTGAACGGTCAAAAATTTATATTTATGAACACTCCAGATTAGACCAGTCTTTCACCGAATAGGATTGTAAATGTTTAATTTATTTTTTGGTTCGTTACTCAAGTGACTTTTTAGCAAACTTTTAAATACTTTAACGAAACTCACGGAATTCTCCGTCCGTAGCTTCTTATCGGGAGCTTAGCCACCTTTGGCAGTCTGGATGGAAATGGTTTATGGAGGACCGAAGCCTGCAAGGGCTTTGAAGAGAGGTTGGAAAGTGTCCCGGATAGTGGTGAGGTGTCAGTGCACCGGGCTTGTCGAAGGTTGTGGCGAAGATTGTGGCACTCTGCTTCAACAAACCTGGCGCGAGCTAACGCCTGGTTGGCACTGGTATATTTTGATGATCAGGTTAACAGACCTGCACGAGCCAGTTGCCAGCGTTTTTGCTGTTCCTGCATGGACGATTTCATCTCTTCATATTGCTTATGAAGCTCTGAGCTTTCCCAGTTCTGTTTCAGCTCCCGGGCTTTGTGTTCAACCCACTTCTGACGAAGTTTGTTCCAGTCATGCCAGGTGCTGCTCACCAGTTCATACTGTTCTTCCAGCTTTTGCAGGGCAATCTGGCATGTCAGTTTCTGGCTGGCATATTTGTACTGCATATCGATCCGGGCTTTTTCAATCCGATAATCACTGACCCGCTTCAGTTTGCCAGTCAGGCCGATTTTCGAGAAGCCGAAGATCAGCCACTTGGTGGGATCAAAATGCCACCAGCGTATGCCGTTGCGGTAATCATACTGAAAAATATGGTGGTAGTTGTGATAACCCTCACCCCAGGTCACCAGAGCCAGGATGCCGTTATCCCGGGCGGTATTTTTATCGGTGTAAGGGCGCTTGCCCCAGATATGAGCCAGAGAGTTGATAAAGAAAGTGAAGTGATGACTCAGCACCAGTCTCAATACCCCGCCCAGAAGAAGCATGGCAATAATATCGCCCATCAGCAATCCTGCCAGTGTTGGTATAAACAGGTTCATCAACAGTACCAGTGGCACATAGTATTTATGCTGCCAGACTACAATGGGGTCTCTTTGCAGGTCCTTGATATTAGAAAAATCACCGGCTTTTGGGTCATAGTCACGAAGCATCCAGCCAATGTGGGAGAACCAGAAACCACGACTTGCAGAGTAGGGGTCTTTGTCGTGATCGTCGACAAAGGCGTGGTGGCGGCGATGACCAGAAGCCCAGTTCATGATGCTGTTCTGAATCGCCATGGCACCCCAGATTGCAAACCAGAGGCGCACTGACCAGTGAGCTTCATAGGCCTTGTGAGACCAGAGGCGATGGTAGCCAGCAGTGATAGCAGTGCCATTAAACATCAGGATTAAGCCGGCAACGATCCATTCACGGAGTTCAAAACCATGGGTAATACCGTACCAGGGAACAAGGGTGACCATGGCAAAAAACGTTAGCGAAAAAAGTAACGTGGTCACCCAAATGCGACGGGGTTTCTCCATTATGCGCTCATAAAGTCTTTGTCTAGGAGTCTTGATTCTCGCACAATGTTGCCAAGCTGTTAAGGCGTAATAGTCGCTGTGATCCCTGGTGCATACTTTTTATTCGTTGGGTTGATCGGTGAGTTGATTAATCAACCAGGCAGCCAGTCTGGCTGTGCGCAGGTCTTGATCAAATTCAGGGTTGTATTCAGCAATATCCATTACCCTGACTTTTGCGCAGTCCTTGATGGTCTGCAGAAGGGTTGCTGTCAGGTCCAGTGGAATGCCCCTTACAGCCGGAGCACTGACCCCCGGAGCCTGGTAAGAGGGAAAGGCATCCAGATCAATGGTTAAATAAACATGATCCACCATAGAGGTGAAACAAGTGAGTTCTTCGATCAGAAAATCGAGGTTATCCCGATGAATCTGATCATCGGTGATGTAAGCCACATTGAGCGCATCGGCCCGTTCGAACAACGCCTGAATGTTACTGCTGCGGCTGATACCAAGACACAGACAGTGAAAATCGAGATTCTGATGCTCGCAGAACTGAGCCATCTGCCAGAAGGGGGTTCCGGAACTGGCGCCTTTCTCTGGCTTTCTCAGATCAAAGTGGGCATTAAAATTGATCACGCCAATATTCAATCCTTTGGGGGTCTTGTGATCCTGGGTCAGAAAGTCTGCCAGACCTTTAAAGCTTCCCCAGGCTATTTCGTGTCCCCCCCCCAGACCAACAGGCAGCAAGCCTTCCATGAGGGCTTTCACCAGTGTTTGACTGAATTGATTCTGTGCACCCTCCAGATCGCCATCCTGACAGTGGACGTTACCCAGCTCATAAAGTCCATCGTCCCGGTTCCAGGGGAGATTGGCGAGGCATTTTCGAATCAGGTCCGGGCCATTGGCGGCACCCACCCTGCCATGATTGCGCCTGACGCCTTCATCACAGGCGAGCCCCAGCAATGCCAGGCCGCTGGAGCCTGAGTGTTCTGAGAAGGGTTTAATCTTCTGGTGCCAGCGTTGTGTCTGCTGCGGGTCGCCATCGTAATCTACCCATCCGTTCCAGATTTCGGGTTCTACAGGTTTTAACTCAGACATGAGAAGTAGGCACTCTTACTGTGAAATACCGCCCCTTAGGGCTTCAGCAGCATTCAGTGATCCGGGGAGGCGGTAATACCGGTTCAAAGCTGTTTTTGTCTCAGGCTCCCGGCATCATCTGGTTTCACCGTTACGAAGCGCGAGCGAAAGTTTTTCTCCGAAGAGGCAGGCTACCAGCACCATGGGTATGTCTGACTCTCGAGGTTTTTCAACTGGAGGGAGTCGTGGTTTGTTCAGAAAATAAAAAGCTACTCGCAATAATGTAGCAACTGTGGCGCTGTTCTCCACTGATTTCGTGCCTTCTTCACGGCTCTCACATTAAACAATCTTCAAGAATTGTAACTTCAAACTCATCTGACACACCCGGATTGTCGGAAGGAGACAGTCGTACATTACTACGGTCATTTTGATTCCTGTCCAAGAATTGCAACTTTATACCAAACGGAACCAATACGAATTCGAAGCGTTTGAGCTTCAACATCGAAGCTTTCGATCTTAATCCGTGTGCTCAGATACCTCCCACCACACCTGTGTGCCATAAAATGCAGATCATCCAGTTTAAAAATGGTTGCCGTCTCACAAGAACATGATTCATAAGATAAGGGAGACGTAACTTTGTAGACCTGGTATGCGTATACAGGTAATGATATGAGAAAAACTGATGCCAAAAAGAGCTTTCTTAAACTCATCTAACACACCTGAATTGCTAGGAGCCTGACCGAGAATAGACTGCCCTACGCGGTAACTGCTCCTGTGTTTCTCTAGCTCCTGCATCCATGCAGTCGTGCGGTTGCGATAAATTGGTCTAAAAATTTCTCGCAATCCTCGCTACGGTCGCTCAAGTTCGACAGCTAGGTTGATGAGCGCCTGGAATGAACGTTTACCTGCCGGATTTCGACGCATGAGCTCTCTGCAGGGTTGCTTTGCTGACTGTAAAAGACTTATGCAAAAAAATAGGCGGTTGCTGTCCATAAACAAGCCGCTAGTGAAGCAGCAAATATTGCCGGAATGATCTGAGACTTAACATGATCCATCAGGTCACAGCCAGTGGTCATCGAGCTTAATATGGTTGTGTCAGATATAGGTGAACATTGATCTCCGAACACACTTCCGTTCAATACTGTGGCGAAACATACCATCATAAACAGCTTTGGATTTGCTAATGACTGTGATTGCGCGATGGCCCAGGCAAGAGGCATGGTAAGGGGGAAGGTGATTGCATAGGTTCCCCAGCTGGTACCCGTTGAAAAGGCAATGATCATAGTCATCAGCTGTAAAATTACCGGCAATAACCAATAGGGAAGCTGCTCGCCGAGTAGCGACACGACATATGATCCTCCGCCAACTTCCTTGCTGATACTGCCAATGATCACCGCAAGCATCAGGATGACCGAAGCAACCACCACACCTTTTAACCCATCACCAAAACCTTCAACGACATGGGTTAATGACATACCTTTAGCGATGGCAATGGAAGCAGAGAGCAATAAAGCGACTCCGAAGGCCCAGTTAACTTTTGGAGTGCCCAGGTAGATGAACGTTAAGACAGCGATAGCAATCAGACTGACCAGAGGAATAATGAATTCCAGAACATTCGGCCTGTAATTTTCGGGGACTTTCGGTGTTTGTAGTTCGGTGGTGCTGAGGGGTGTTGCACCTGGAGCGTCCAGCTGACCGGTTTCCAGAGCCCTTCTATGTGCCTTTTTCATGAGGGAACCGGAAAAACAAGTAATATTCAGACACAGTAAAAGTGTTCCGGTAACGGCCAAAATACTATAAAAGCTGAAAGGCACACTGCTAAAGAAAAAAGCTAAACGATCCGCTTCCGTTGCCAGAAATGATACACCGGGCACAAAAATTAATGCCTGCACGTAAGTAGGCCACGCGTTGAATGCCAGTACAGAAGCAATCGGAGAAGCCGTTGAGTCGACAATGTAACTCATTTCTTCATGGCTGACTTTCGCTTTATCAGCAATTGGACGTATAGTAGTACCTACCAGTACGGTACTTATTGTCCCCCCCTGGAAAAAGAGAACACCCAGTAGCCAGGCGACTATTTTTGCGGAACGTTCACCCTTTACAAAGTGTTTGGTCATAAAGGTGGCAAATGCCTGTGCAGCGCCCGTTTTGGACCAAACCCCCAAGAGGCCGCCAAGAAGCCATAAATACAACAATAGTATTGATGCAGTGCCTTTTTTAGCCAGGTTGGGAATAATCACTTTGTCAGTCAAATCGTATTGACCGAGCATAATTGCACCAACAATGATGCCACCCAATAAGGCTGTTAGTGGCTCTCTGGTGATCAGGCACAAGGCTATTGTTACTAATCCGGGAAGAAGCGACCAAAAGCCATAATGAAAAGTCGGCTCGAGCAATTCGTGATTGCCTTCATATTTGTGGCTAACATTAACTGCAGCCAAAACCCCTAACACAAAGATTATCAACGCAAAAACATTATAATTCTTCATTGACTATACCTTTTTTGCTAAAAGAGCTCAGATGGATTCAAGCAATAAGTGCAATAGCCTGCTCAGTTTAGACCTTAGCCGGGTTCGTCTATCGAGAAACTTTTCTGGCATAATTTCTGGTGTGGCTCTTGTGTTCAGCTTACAGGGGGCGGCAGAAGCGATCGCTCTGGCCGGTTGCGGAATCGGGTCAATCAGTGCAAGAAACGTCGTGCTGCCGGAGGATCGTCATTTGAGTGGTTTGCAGGCAGCGGCTGCTTCAGCGCGAGAACTCACAGGTTATTGTTCTTCTTCTTCTTTAAACACCGTTATAGCCTGGCCTTCATCACCGGCATAAACAACAACGATTTCTGCAGGCTCATCCGATGTGTTCACTCCGTAATGCCACTCATCTACCATCTCAACCAGCGCATCACCGGCTTTCAAGTTCAGTTGCTTGCCATCAGACAATCGAATCACCGTTAATTCACCTTTAACCAGGTAGCCTGCATTGATAACAGGGTGCTTGTGAATGGGCAGTCTTGAGCGTGGGGCGATGGTAATACGCAGTACACGGACTTCAGGGTTCTCAAGGATGACACTTTTCAGAAGGGTACCATCCCAGCTGCTTGTGCTGTGAGCCAGCACTTCAGTAAAGACTCGCCCAGCAGAAAAAGTGAAAGAACTACCAAGAGTCAGAAATAGAACCGCGCTTCTGAAAACGGTTTTCATTATGATTTTACTCTGGGGAAGTTTAATAATTTTACATCAAATAAAGATGAATTCTGACCTGTTCAGGTGCAGGGGGGGGTGGCAGTTTTAATTATCCTTATGCAGGCACAGTAGTCTATTTGTTGATATTGATCAGTGCGATATCGACAGGGGGGGATTTGTAGCCCTAAGGACATAACTGACAGGCTTATTCAGCCGATATCCTGCCGATCATAAAATTAAAATAACAGATCTCAGTTGGTCAACAGACTGACTTCATCAAGCAGTTCTTTCAGTCGCTCCATTTTTTCCTGACTTAAACCCTCGGTTAGACGGCTATAACTGTTTTCCACCATAGGGGTCATCTCGTCCAACAGTTTCCTGGCTTTAGGAGTAGCTTTGACCAAAATACGTCTATGGTCTTCTGATGATTTGCGGCGGCTGACATAATCCTGTTGCTCAAGACGCTGGATAATGCCTGTCAGACTCGGGCTCAGAATGCAGCAGGCATCAGCCAGCTGTTTGGTCTCCATCTCGTCGGTGTCGTTCAGAACCCGCATCACACGCCATTGCTGTTCGGTAATGGAGTGTTCTTGCAGCATGGGACGGAAGAAGCTCATGGCAGCCTCTCTGGCCTTAAGCAATTTGAGTGGTAGAGAATCTTCGTACTTGCGCATCGTGTTCAGTTTACAGCTAATAACTATGATTGGCGGATTGTGTGCATCTTGTTCAGGATAATCAAGACAATGATGTAATTAATTACACCGTATTTATCCGTACTCGAAAAAATCTACAGGTAATCATAGTCGTTTCTCTAAAGGGGGGATGTGGCCGGAGTGTTCGCTTTCATGGGGGGTGTCGGAAATATACAGGATTGTACACGTGCGGATGAGTATATTCTGAAGTACAGGCTCCTGGCCTGATAGTGTGAAAAATAATCAATGGGTGTGCAGTTCTGGACGATACTGATATATTGAAGCAGACTTCAGGTCGTTAAATACCTGGGTTTTAGTTTCAATCGGAATCCTGCATATTATATGGGTATCACTCTTTTTGATTGCGCTGACATGACAACAACAAACACCCGGGAGTGCTGATCATGGCAACGGTAGCCTTTATCGGTCTTGGTAATATGGGAGCGCCCATGGCGGCTAATCTGATCAGGGGCGGTCACGATGTGAGTGTATTTGACCTTGTTCCCGAGGCAGTGAGTTCTCTGGCCACTCTGGGAGCAAGAGCAGCAGCCAGTGCAGAGCAGGCATGTTCCGGAGCCGGGTTTGTTATTTCTATGTTGCCCGCCAGTAAGCATGTAGAAAGTCTCTACCTGGATCAGGGTTTGCTGGATTCCGCTCCGACTTCTGCCATTCTTGTCGACACCAGTACTATTGATGCGGACACCGCCAGAAAGTTATCGGCTGCTGCTGCCGGGAGAGGGAGGTCAATGATTGATGCGCCTGTGTCCGGTGGCGTTGCTGGTGCGACTGAAGGTACTCTGTCGTTTATGTGCGGAGCCGCCGACCCTGAAGTGTTTGAAAAGGTGAAACCGATACTTCTGGACATGGGTAAGAATGTTTTTCTGGCCGGTGGGCCAGGAGCTGGTCAAGTGGCCAAAGCCTGCAATAACATGTTGTTGTCCATCTCAATGATTGGTACCTCGGAGGCGCTTAATCTTGGAACCAAAAATGGCCTTGACCCAGAGGTACTTTCCAACATCATGCTGGCCAGTTCAGGAAAAAACTGGGTACTGGAGGTTTATAATCCATGTCCTGGTCTGATGGAAAACGCTCCGGCCTCCAGGAATTATGAGCCGGGATTTATGAGCGAGCTGATGTTGAAAGATCTTGGGTTGGCAATGGCGGCTGCCACTAGCAGTGAGGCTATGACCCCTTTGGGTGGCCTTGCTTATGAGCTTTATAACCGCCATGTTTCCGAGGGAATGGGCAAGAAAGATTTTTCCAGTATCTTCCGGGCCATAGAAAGCTTGCAGCCAGAAAGTTAATCATTGGTTGCTGCGGATACCGGATGTTTCAATTTTAATAAGACGCTGCTTGTACAGCCCACCCAGTGCCATTTTAAAGGCACGTTTGCTGGCTCCGAAGACCCGTTTGATTTCAGCAGGATCGGTTTTATCGTTCATAGGAAGAAAACCTCCGGCAACTGCCAGTTTGTCCATAATCTGTTGACTGAGAGAGTCCAGCGCCTGTTGATCAAAGCCGGGCTTTTTCAGACAGAGGTCTATTTTTCCATCCGGTCTGATACGCTTGATATAACCCTGTACTTTATCACCCGGTTTGACTGAGTCGTTTGCTTCCTGGCTGAAAAGCAGTCCCTGGTGTCTGTTATTGATAATGGCCATATAGCCAAGGTCGGTTTTATCGTAAATCAAAAGGGATACAGGTTGGCTGTTCTGGTACTCTCCTGCTGAGCGATCAATGAACTTATGCAGCCTTGAGGATCCTACGATGCGTCTTGTTTCTTCGTCCTGGTAGAGATAGACAACATAGTGTCCACCTTCGCGCATACGGGTTTTTTGTTCACGAAAGGGGACCAGCAGATCCTTGCCCAGATTCCAGTCCAGAAAGGCTCCAATCGGATTGACTTCTTTGACTTTCAGCGCTGCAAACTCACCAACACAGGCCAGTGGTGTTTCTGTCGTTGCGATCAAATGGTCGTCGGAGTCAAGGTAGACAAAGACATCCAGTTCATCTCCAATATTGCAGTCTGCAGGGGCATGCCTTTTGGGTAGCAGGATTTCATCAAACTGTCTGCCATCCAGAAATACGCCGAAGCCTGCTTTACCGACGACTTTCAGGCGATTTTTCTGGCCAACTTTAACGTATTTTCCGGACATATCTGTGCCTTTGAGCGAAAGGTGAGAAGTCAGAGTTTTTTCTCCCAGAACAGGGCGTGTCCGAGCTGTTCATCCAGTTCGAAACCCGAGAAGCCAAGCTTTCGGTAAGCAGCCTGTGCTACATGATTCCCTTCCACAACTTCCAGCGTGATTTTGCAGCACTCTTTTTCTCTGGCGATCTGTTCAATTTTTTCGAAAAGTTTTCTGCAAAGGCTTTGACCTCTGAATGACTCATTAACGACCACATCATGGATATTGATCAGAGGTTTGCAGGCAAAAGTAGAAAATCCTTCCAGACAGTTGGCCAGAGCGGCTGGTTGTCCATCAACCAGACAAAGTACCGAAAATGTGAAAGGACGTTTTGACAGTTCCTGAATCAGATGTTCTCTGGTGAAGCTGCTTAGTGGCATTCCTCCACCCATCGGGTCTCTGGCGTAGTGCTCGAGCAATTCAATAATGGCCTGACCATGATCAGGGTTTGAATAATCGGCTACGAAAATATCGGGCATGAAAATGACTTCTGGTAGATAAAGCTAAACAATCAGGAAAAGTATTCTTGCATAACGGGCCTTGAATGGATAGCAGTCTGACAGGGTTCCGAGTCATCTTATCAAGTAACAGTGAAGAGTAACTTCTGTGGCTTATGGCCCGGAACTTTTTATTCTCTACCGGGTCAAAATTATAACGATTAGCGAGAAATCTAACATGGAGGTTAGAATTATGACCCCTTCCTGTGTAGCCGGGGCAAGCGGATACCCGGCGTCTTTAAGGCCTGAAAATACTGCGCCAAGTCGCGTTGGTGCTATCTGGCGCACCATCACCGGCGCATTCAGATGTGTTGGCTGCACGAGTGATGATGCTGTGTTGCCCGGTAACCAGAGATATTCAGCAAGTCCTCCAACGGATTTGAAGGACAGAGACGTTAAAGGAATATCTTCAAACCCCCTGGATTTACCAGGCACTGATGACCATGCAAAGGCGTTTAAAGAAGTTGTTCGCAGAATTAAGACAGACCAACAATCATTGATCATGGAAAAGGTTAATGCCATTACCAAAGATCATCTCAAACAAATTGTCCAGTGTTGTCGCAAGCCAGAACAAATCACTGATGAACACCTCAGCTTTTTTAAAACTGATACCTTTGCCTATGCAGCGCTCCGTGCATTTCGGGAAAAGAAAATCAGCGGCAATGAATTTGCAACCCTGGTCACCCTGCAGGGCGTTTACCTGGAAGGTATCCGGAATATAAAATCATTTGAAATTGTTCATCACAAGCTGTTTGACGGTAACAGAAACGCTAATGAAGCCAACTGGGGCATCATTGCGCTTTCACTAGAAAGGTCAAAGTGGTTTTTTAACGGTTCTTCTTTTGATGTGAGTTCCATCATCGAGAAAATGAAGCGTTTGCTTGAAAAAGCACCTCCGGTTGAGGCAAGTTTCTGGAGCTGCACGTATCCGGATTCCTCAGATAAAGACAAAGGGCTGCGTACGATGTATAAAGTCCTGTCAAACAGAAGCTTCAACGTTTTATTAGTTGACTGGTGGTGGACTGGTTGGGTGATATGCCCATCCATCACGTTGCGACAGGCTTTTATTGACAGTTTTTGTCAGGAAGAAGCCCATAAAATCAATCCAGTGATCGGGGCCAGTTCGCTTGAAGATATCAGAACCGGCGGGTTGAAAGGTTTCAGAGACATGGCTATTCCGTTTCCTGGTCACCCTTTGCCAAAAACTGCTGACCACATAGTTGCTCAATGGATTCTCGAGTTTATGCAGCATGATTTTTATCATGCAGTGCGAGCCAGTATGTTAAAAAATGCGGATATCCATTTAATCATTGCCATTGCCGATGTTGTGAGAAAGATCAAAGCATCCTTCAACAATGAGTACTACAGGGTAACCCGGCTTTTTCAGCAGCGGGAAGAAGAATTTGAACACTCTATTTCCAACCAGCTACAGAAACAACGAGGCAGAATGAAAAACGATTGGCAGAAGAGTGAAGAGGTGGTCAGTATAAAAAATACACTCGAATATCTGAAACGGACCAGAAAAGCCCTGGGCCAGTTTGCATTTAACCTTGAAGATCTGGATACCCATAAACCAACGTGGGATATAAGTTCGTATAATTATGATAAAGAACGATGCAGAGAGCACTTGTCAAATATTCTGCTTCAATTGAACAGCGGTTCGGGAAAACCCTGGAGTGAGTTACTGAGTGAAACCGATGCTGGTATTGTCGGTCAGTGCATTATTCCGATGATTTCCGGTAATTTGTCTAATCCCCTGGAGTTGTATAATCATTTCTGCCGCAAGATTGATTCGGAAATAAGTTCTGGTTCCAAAAAGCATCTCTCAAAAGAAGAGAAACAGAAATACCTGGCCAGAAGTAAAAAGTTGATTGAACCGCTGAATCCATCGGTTAAACTGGATCAGTCGCAATGGCCAATTTTTCTTCGGGAAACAATGAAAAATGGAGTGCATATTCCAGGCTCAGGACTCGTTTAATGGAGTGCATATTCCAAACTCCGAGCTTGATTAATGAATAAATGAAATTATGCAATTTGTTGATTTTTTTTGATTGAACGTACAATCAATTAAAACATCTGGTACGGTCAGCGCCTGACCCGGTGACTTTCATACAGGCAGTTGTTTGGATGGTAAACGTCTACTGTCGTGCTAAACCCCTTATGGGTATAAATGACAGTGGATTCTGTACATAACAAACGGTTATATTTATATCCCCTTTCGATATATTTGATATTTCTGTGATGTTATGGATCTGAGCCTATACCCGCAATTAATAGCCATGGTCGTTGTTTTCCTGGGAGCTTTGATCCAGGGCATGATTGGTTTTGGTATGGCAGTGGTAGCCGCTCCCATTCTTTTTGTTGTTGCGCCATCTCTGGTGCCGGGCACTCTGATCTGCATGGCAATGTTGCTGTCTCTGTTGACGGTCAGAAAGTATCGGGGGGCACTGGATCTGGCAGAGATGAAGTATGCTGTGGCTGGCAGAGTTCCGGGCTCACTGCTGGGAGCTTATCTTCTGGTAGTGGCCTCCAGAGAGCATATGAGCCTTTTTATAGGTGTGGCTGTTCTTATGGCTGTCATTGTGAGTCTGTTTTCTGTAAAAGTCCGGGCAACCAGGTCCAGTTTGTTTGTTGCCGGTGTTATTTCTGGCATCACGGGTACAACATCATCTATTGGCGGACCTCCGATAGCTCTGGTCATGCAGAATGAAACCGGGGACAAAATTCGGGCCAGCATGTCCATTTATTTTGTTTTCAGCAGTGCGATCTCACTGATATTTTTATCAGCAGGTGGCATGGTGGGGCTCGATGACTTTAAGGATGCCCTGATGCTGGTTCCACCCGTATTGTTGGGGAGTAAAATTGCTTCCCATCTATCTCACCGGATTGATCAAAGAATGATTCGCCATGCCTTGCTGGTTCTTTGCAGCATTGCCGGTGTCAGTGCTATTGCTTCCGGTGTTCGATAATCGATCTTTTCAGGTCATGCAGAGCCTGCGTGCTCTGCTGGTAGCGGCTGGTTGACTTTAGTTTTGGTGTCTATTACGATCCTAGGGATGCGCTGATTTGTCTTGGCTTGCGGGCGCTATAGAAATACCGCTAAAAGAAGGGTTTATGAACGAATTCATGAAAAACCACTCTGTTTAGCACAGGGTGGTTTTTTTTTGCCCTTGAAAAAGAGGTCGTTTAATCGACCTGAAGGCTGAAACTTTCGAGTGGGCAGTAGATACCTGATCAGGTATTTATAACCAGCTCTCACGCAACCCGCCAAGGCAGAAGAACTGATTGAACTCACTGAGTATAACTCAGGCAGTCATGCACTGATTGTATCTGAATCAGGCAGGAGTGATGATGATAGAACTGAAAAACCTTACCAAGGTGTTTAAAGCAGGAGGCAAGGAGGTCAGGGCTCTGGATGACATTAATCTCAGTGTCCCGGAAGGGTCAATCTACGGTGTGATTGGCTCAAGTGGTGCTGGCAAGAGTACGCTGATTCGCTGTGTCAATATGTTGGAGCACCCCAGCTCGGGTCAGGTCATAGTGGACGGTCAGGATCTTACTCATCTGGCCGGAAAGGGCCTGCGCCTGGCTCGTCACAATATAGGGATGATTTTCCAGCACTTCAATCTACTGTCGAGCCGAACGGTTTATCAGAATATTGCTCTGCCACTGGAATTGGCCGGTGCCAGTAAGCCTGAAATAGAAACGGCGGTGGCTCCTCTGCTGGATTTGACCGGTTTGAAAGAAAAGCGGGACAGCTATCCATCCCAGCTTTCAGGAGGGCAGAAACAGAGGGTGGCTATTGCCCGTGCCCTGGCCAGCAAGCCCAGAGTTCTCCTGTGTGATGAAGCTACCTCGGCACTGGATCCTCAGACTACGCGATCGATTCTGGCACTTTTGAAGGATATTAATCGTGAGTTGAAAATCACTGTGTTGATTATTACTCACGAGATGGATGTTGTTAAAACCATTTGTGATCGGGTTGCGATACTAAGTCATGGTCAGCTGATAGAAGAAAATGATGTCGAATCTTTTTTCCTGAATCCAGAAACGGAACTGGCGAGAGAGTTTGTCCGCAGTGCTATCCACGAAAAGCCGGCGGCTGAAGTGGAAAGTCGTTTTCAATCAGAGCCAAAAGAAGGCTCAAGGCCGGTTGTGCGGATTACCTTTGTCGGGCAGCGGGTAGTGGAGCCCCTGATTACCCGGGCGGCGAAGCGGTTTGGTACTGATTTTGTCATTCTGCAAGCTGACATTGAAACCGTTCATGGTAAGTCCATGGGGTTTCTGATGGTAGAAATTATGGGCGAGGAGTCAGACGTTGAGGCTTCCATGAAATTTCTTAAAGACAATGTGCAGGTGGAGGTAGTGGGCTATGTCAGCTGATTCCTGGCTTCTCCTGGGGAAGGCGCTTTGGGAAACCCTTTACATGACAGTAGTTTCTGGCGGACTCAGTTTCCTCTTTGGTATTCCGTTGGGTGTGTTGCTATATATTACCAAGCCCGGACGTATTAAAGAAAATGCAGCTTTAAACTCAGTGCTGGGTGCCGTCGTTAACGCTACACGTTCTGTGCCGTTTATTATACTGCTGGTAGCGATTATTCCTCTGACTCGCCTGCTGGTAGGAACCTCTATCGGGACAACGGCCGCGATTGTGCCGCTGACCCTGGCAGCTATCCCTTTTGTTGCCCGTATTGCTGAAGGTGCTATCAATGAGGTGCCTTCTGGACTGGTGGAGGCAGCCCAATCCATGGGCGCAACGCCTTTGCAGATTGTCAGTCGGGTATTGTTGCCCGAAGCACGTCCCGGGCTGATTAATGGTATGACCATTACTCTGGTGACCCTGGTCAGTTATTCGGCCATGGCGGGAGCCATTGGCGGTGGTGGTCTTGGTGACCTGGGTATCCGCTATGGCTACCAGCGTTTTGATGGCGTCATCATGCTCGCCACTGTGGTGGTGCTTATTGTGCTGGTTCAGTTGATACAGAGCATTGGCGACCGTTTGCAAAATTATTACGACAGAACTCGCTGAGTGTTTGTGAATTAAACCATTGCATGGGACAGGTTGTTTCAGTGCTTTGTCCCGAACTGGTTGAATGGAGAAGTGAAGAATGTTTGCAGTCAATAAATTAAAAGCACTTGCAGGCGCAGTGCTTATGGTCGCCAGTGTCCTGCTGGCGGGGTGTGGCTCTGAGAATTCCCCGGAAGGTCCTTTGAAGGTAGGCGTTATGGCAGGTCCGGAGGCTGACGTTATGAAAGTGGCCGCTGACATTGCTAAAAAAGATCATGGAGTGGATGTTGAATTGGTCGAATTTTCTGATTACGTCTCTCCCAATGTGGCTCTGGCAGATGGTTCTATTGATGCTAATGCCTTCCAGCACAGACCTTATCTGGACAGCATGATTCGTGATCGTGGTTTCAAGCTGGCGGCTGTAGGTAATACTTTTGTGTATCCGATTGGCGCATACTCCAGAAAAATCAAGGATATCAGCGAGCTCAAAGATGGAGCCAAAGTGGCTATTCCAAACGATCCAAGTAATGAAGGCCGTACACTGATCCTGCTGGATAACAGGGGCTTCATTAAACTCAAAGACGTCAGTAATCTTGAAGCGACACCGGCTGATATTGTTGAAAATCCTAAAAACCTTCAGTTCATTGAGTTGGATGCTGCCCAACTGCCTCGCTCTCTGGATGATGTTGACCTGGCTTTCATCAATTCAACCTACTCTGTGCCTGCAGGTCTGCTGCCAGGGCGAGATGCACTGCTGGTTGAAGGTAAGGACTCACCTTATGTCAATCTGATTGTGGCACGTGAGGATAATAAAGGGGATCCTCGCATTCAGACTCTGGTTGAGTCTTACCATACTCCGGCAGTGGAAGAAAAAGCCAGGGAGTTGTTTAAAGGCAGTGCAGTTCCTGGCTGGAAGTAATTTGTTTTCCTCAAAAGATCTTGAGTAGCTTGTGAGAAAGCCCGCTGATTTCAGAGGGCTTTAGCTTGTTTGTTCGGATTTTTAGGGTTGTTCTCTGGGTTATTTGCTCTTGTTTTACGAAAGTTTCCGTGGTGCCTATTCCGCAGGGCGTAAAGTTTGCTAAGATAACCCGTTATTTTCTTGTGTCGGCCCGTCAAGTCAGCGCTGCTCATCCGAATTATGGGATCGAATGAGTAAGCTGGCTCGCTCGGGAGCTCTTTTCCTTTGCATGAGGCGGGGGTACTTCATGGCTGTAGTTGCCAAAAAGTCATCCATGATTTTTTTCTCGGATCCATCTGACCACTACTGTCACAGGGTTCGTATTGTTCTGGCCGAAAAAGGGGTCGCGGTAGATATTCAGGATGTGAACCCTGAAAATCTGCCTCAGGAACTGTCTGATCTCAACCCGTATAATAGTCTTCCAACTCTGGTTGATCGTGAGCTGGTGCTTTATGAGCCGAGCGTCATGATGGAGTATCTGGATGAGCGTTTTCCTCATCCACCACTGTTGCCGGTTTATCCGGTCAGCCGTGCCCAGAGCCGTCTGATGATGCACCGCATCCAGAAAGATTGGTGCAGCCTGGTAGATGCTATTACGGATCCAAAAACCAAAGAGACGCCTGCGGCCCGTGCTCGTAAAGAGCTTCGTGAAAGCCTGTTGTCCGTAGCGCCTATTTTTGCTGAAAAGCCATTCTTTATGAGTGATGAGTTCACCCTGGTGGACTGCTGTGTAGCCCCAATTCTCTGGAGGCTTCCCGCGATGGGCATTGAACTGCCCAAGCAGGGGCAGGCGATCCTGGATTATGCTGAACGTTTGTTCGAGCGCGAATCCTTCAAAGAAAGCCTGTCTGAAATTGAAAAAGAGATGCGTGAAACTCTTTGATTTGAACTAGACCCTGGCAGTCTGGCTGCCAGGGCTAAATAATCTGGCCAAGCAGCCATGAGCTGAGAGTATCTTCGAATCTTTGACTGTCAGACGATTGTTCCAGGCAGCCGATGCTCTTGGCAGATTAGAAGTGTTTTCTCTGTTTCAGGGGCTGTCGCAAAAATGGTGCACTTCGCCGATACGGTGTTAAAAAGTGACCTGCTTTGCTTGCTGCTTTTCGAAACCCTTATCCACGGAGAGGGTCAGGTGACTTCTTCTATAGTGGCTATTGATGGCTCCTGGGTCAGACAGTTGTCGGGAGTTAGTCTGGATGGAGACATATTATGACAATGACCAGCAGTCGCCCTTATATTGCCAGAGCAATCTACGACTGGATTCTTGAAAATGACTGCACCCCATACATTCTGGTGGATACTGCCCGTAAAGGGGTAGAGGTGCCCAGAGAGTATGTTAAGGATAATCAAATAGTCCTCAATATTTCCCCGGCAGCAGTGCGTGCCATGCATATGGGAAATGATGTTATTACCTTTGATGGTCGCTTTGGTGGTGAGGCATTGACCATAGTGGTTCCTGTTGAATCGTTGATGGCCATCTATGCCCGTGAGAACGGTCAGGGTATGGTATTTGAAGTTGAGCCTGTTGCCGAGTCGGAAGAGCATGTGTCTCCTCATTTTGAGCTGGAGGCTGTGTCGGGTCCGGAGTCTCAGGAAGCCTCCGTTGAAAAAGAAGAGCGGTCCGAAAAAACTCCCCGTAAGCCTGGCAAGCCGAATCTGAAAGTTGTTAAGTAAGTCGGGGCTTAAAACTCTGCGGTTTATTTTTTGGTTTGGTTTTTCTGACCAGGCTGGCTTCGCTTTAGCAGGGTGTTCTGGTTATTATTTCCCGGTGTTTGGTAATCGGAATAGTTATACCAGTCGTGCTTTCTAACTCCCGTGATGAGCGTGAGGCGTCATAGCCTTAGCTATGGCGACGTCGCCAACGCAGGATTAAGGCTCAAATCTTCAGCCCAACAGGGAGTTAGAAAGTTCGATTGGTATTAGAAGAGGTGTTGATGAACCTGGCTATTATTAGCGGAAGCCACCGTAAGGAATCCCAGAGTGCTCGTATCAGTCATGTGCTCAAACTGCGTGCACAGGCACTGGCGCTGTTTGATCAGGTAGATATTCTTGATCTGGCAGAAAATCCTCTGCCATTGTGGGATGAGTCCATCTTTTCTGGCAATAAAGAGTGGAAGTCCCTTTTGGCTCCCTGGAAAGCCAGATTAAACGACAGTGATGCGATTATAGTGGTGTCGCCGGAGTGGAATGGCATGGTTCCTTCAGGTCTGAAAAACTTTTTCCTGATCTTCGGGGCGCAGCAGTTAGGACATAAGCCAGGCCTGATCACAGCTGTGTCTGCTGAGCAGGGCGGTTCTTATCCCGTTATGGAGTTGCGCTCAAGCAGCTATAAAAATTGTCGTCTCTGCTACATTCCAGATCACCTTATTGTACGAAATGTGGCTTCTGTTATGACGGGTGAAGATGCAGAAGCTGATCGCCAAATGCAAGAGCGTATGGATTACAGTCTTGTTGTCCTGAAAGAGTATGCACTTGCGTTGAAAGGTGTGCGTGAAAGCGGTGTTATTGATCACAAGACTTTCCGGAACGGTATGTGAGTTTCATTCAGAGTGCGTTCATTGCGCTCTTCCCCCTCCTCTTCGGTGGTTATTCTCTCGTCTGAAAATGTGCGCTTGATAGGCTGAGAAATCCCGGATTTTTGGTTGCAGGTCTGAAATCCTTTTCTAAGCTATGGTCATGGTTATACAGGAGTGTTTTATGAAGCGCAGCAGTCTGCTTCTCATTCTGGCTATCATCGTTCTCCTGATCGGACGATCAAGCCCTGTTACCAAAGATAGTCGTTCAATTACGACGAAAGACGCTCCTCGTATGAATCTTATGGATTCTTTTTCGGAACTCTGCAGTAGTCTCTTGGTTGAACTCACTAGCCTTTATTCTGCTTGGACGCCCATCTCATAAAGTTTAAAAAAAGCTGCTTGCCGTTATCGCCGGACACTTCAGGGTGAAACTGTACGCCAAGTATCGGGCGGTCATTGATGCTGATCGCTTCTACGTCGTAAAACTCCGACTCTGCCAGGATCCTTGTGTTCGCTCCTGCCTGAATGCCCTCGCAATGATCCTCTTTAAAGAGAGGGAGTGCTGGAAGGTCTTCAAAAAGGCCATGCTTTTCAAGAATAATGATGCTGTCTTGATCTCGTCTTTCCTGTCCCCTGAAGACTTGGCCACCATGTATCAGGGCGATTGCCTGATGACCAAGGCATATACCGAGGGTGGGTGGGAGAGGTTCCCGAAGGAATTCAAATTGTTGCATTAACGCCTCTGTTTTCTCAGGGCTGTCAGTAAACAGGAATGGACCGCCGGAAATAATGACGGCTGTTGCCTGTTTGAAATTGAATTGATTGGCGCTTTTCAAAGCAATAGTTTTGGAAGCTGTACCCAGACTGGAAAGGGTCTTTTTTATCTCGGGAGTTGTGTTACTGCCGCAATCAATAACGATGACCTGGTTGGTTTTGATCTGATTCATCATACTCTCGGGAAATAAGGATGAGCGTTTATCAGGGGCTTTATACCAATTGAACTTTCTAACTCCCTATTGCGCTGAAGATGTCACTGGGAAGAAATAAAGGAAGAGGGAGCAAGGCGCAAGGCTTTCCCCTCATTCGATTACTGAATATATTCAAAGACTTTGACTATTTTCTGAACACCGCCAGTGTTTCTGGCAATATCCACTGCTGCCTGTGCCTGTCTGGGAGTAGTCAGTCCCATCAGGTAGACAGTGCCTTTTTCTGTATTGATCTTGATGCGGTCTGCAGAAACTTCTTCACTCTGGATCAGGTTCGCTTTCACCTTGGTGGTCAGCCAGGAGTCATTGCTCTGTTCAAGCAGGCTGGCATTACTGCCCAGAGTGAGTTCGTTGTAGACCTTGTCAACTTCTTTCACATTCCCGGCGGTTTCTTCTGCAAGGCGCTTAAGTTCATTACTGGATACCTGTCCGATTAAAAGCACGGTGCCATTGAAGCTGACGATTTTAATCCGGCTGTCTTTAAACCGTTCATCGGCTTTATTAATGTTAACGGCGGCTATGGTTTCGATGGTCTGGTCGTCTATCAAGTTGCCCCATGAGCGTTCAGTGGGGTCTGTTCGGATGGGGTCTTCATTGACGCTGCCGACAATGGTCGCACAGCCCCCCAGCAGAAAGAGTGAGCTAGTTAAAATCAGAGCGTTTAAACGCTTCACCTTGTTACCTCCTGGTGGGGGATGAATTAAACGTAGTCAGTCTTATAGTCAAAATAGTCTTTCATCGAGACTTACTCTCCGGAAAACAGGAACTCATCGACCAGGTCACACAGGCAATGAACGACCAGTTTATGAACTTCCCGAATACGTGGAGAGCTATTATCCGGAACCCGGATTTCAATATCTTCCGGATGCAGTAATCTCGCCATATCGCCACCGCTTTTACCCGTCAGGGCAATGACCTGGATATCGCGATCATGAGCGGCCTGAATAGCTTGAACGATATTGGGACAATTGCCCGATGTCGAGATCGCTAAAAGAATGTCGCCTTGTTGCCCCAGTGCCCTGATTTGTTTTGAGAAAACTTCGTGAAAGCTGGTGTCATTAGCGATTGAGCTTAATATCAAATTGTCGGCGCACAGAGACATGGCTGGTAATGAAGGTCTTTCTCGTTCATAACGATTGAGCAGCGCGGAAACAAAATGCTGGGCATCTCCTGCGGAGCCGCCGTTTCCGCAGGCCAGGATTTTTCCTTCGTTAAGAAGGGTTTGCACCATAAGCTCGGATGCCTGGGCGATCAGGGGAGGCAAACAGTCAGCGGCACGAATTTTGGCGTCAATGCTGTCTGAAAAATGTTGTGTAATGCGCTCATGCATGTCTCAAAATCCCGAATAGTTCGACGCCGTGCGTTTCGCAACTGGCATTTTCTTTCGCTATGGGCATTAGAAAACCGTGAAAGCCTCATGAGTTCATGGCTAGCCAGGTACTTAATAGATCAGTTAGTTTACCGTGATTTTTTTTTCATTACCCCTTTTAAATACCATCATCCATTGGGGAAGTTAAGAGCGAGTGATGTTTACGCATTTTATCAGTTGTCAGGTTGCATACAGGTTTAAAAAATACCTTTGATCCATTCTATAGGCTTTTCGGAGTTTGCGTCATCATGGATGGATGCATTTTTGAGCAAAAGTGCATCGAAGCGGCAAAGCCTGTGCTGGTGGTTCGAGTGCAGGGCGAGAAAGTGATTGGCTGCTTTTCTGATTTTATTTTGCTTGCGGTAGGTAATGGACTCGGCAGCTGAACCAAATTGTGACTGTGATCTGAATCGGACTTCTACAAAAACCAGTGTTTCTTTTTCGAGCATGATCAGATCTATCTCTCCTGCTTTGCAGGCATAGTTTCTATTGACCAGCTTCATGCCCCGGGCTTTGAGGTATTCCAAAGCCCGGTTTTCTGCGCAAAGCCCCTTATTATTGAGAAGCTTTAATTGCCAGAACATCAGCTTTCCTTTGAATCGAAACAGGCAGTGCTCTCAGTCGACCATCCCGGAAGATTTGCCAGGAAAGCTCCCTCACCACATGGTGTTTGTTGTTAATGCTAAGCATGCCTGTCAGTCCTTCCAGACGACTGCCTGGCAGACTGGCAAGTTGTTGCAGGCGGGGATACAACTTAAAAGCGTCAGCTCCCATGGCGTAAAGACTGCCATACTGGCCTTTTGAGCTGCTCCAGGTGGCTTTTATATTGGACTCGAGACTGCTTTTCTGGCCAGGCAGGTACCAGGTCATTACAGGGATTCTGAGGTTGTTCAGATCCTGATCTCTGCCAGGGTCGACTCTACCGGAGTATGCGCTGGAAGTGGCATAAACAGGCAGCTTGCCAGCGAACTGGTAAGAGAGGGCAGGCTTGAGCTGGCGAGCTTCCTTGGGGTGGGAAGGCATGTAGATCATGTCAATATCGTGTCTTCTGCGGGGAGTAAAGCCCAGTGGCTCTCTCAGAACTCTGCTCAACTCTTTGGCACGTTTCTGGCTTTCGTCAACCAGCAGCGCCTGACCAGCCAGTTGGCTGAATTCGGTCTTGTTGTTGAATTTAGTAACACCGGCCACCTCGCCACCGAGTTTTGTCCATTCGGACACAAAGCTGTTGGTGGCTCTGTCACCCCATGAAGTCTCCGGGCGAAGTATCAGTACACGATGGTGTCCATCCAGAACGCCGCGACGGGCCACAGCTCTGCCTTCATCTTCGATGGATAGACCGTACTCGAAGAAGCTGTTCTTTTGTCCGGGGTTGCTCCTGCTGTCTTCGAGGTTGTTCAGTGCAAGAATTGTAAGGTTGTCGGGCGTATTTTCTTTTAACAGGCCGACGTTAGTTTTATCCAAAGGACCGATGATCAGTTTGGCACCTTCATTTTTGGCTTGGTTAGCCAGCTCGACAACGTTCTTGCCGTGAGTGTCCAATATGCTCACTTCGGGTAGGGTCTCATCAGCAAGATTCTGGTGATAAGCAGCGAGAAAGCCGTCGCGAATGGCTCTGCCTGCAGAGGCCAGTGGGCCGCTGACAGGAAGAAGAAGAGCAATTTTGTCGGGCTGCTGAGTGTTGGCTGTCTGAAGCGCACTGATGTCTTTCGGCAGGTAGGTTGTTGCAGGGTGGCCAGGCCAGCGAGTTCGCCAGTGGCTCAAGTCGGCCAGTTGCTCGCTCACGGATTTGCCCGGGCGGTAAATCAGGGCAAGTTGCAGCCAGCCTTTCATGGTTTTGTTGTTAGTCTGACTGTCCAGGCTGATCAGGCGCTCTTCAGGTGCGTTAAGCAGGGTTTCCCAGAAGGCGTTGCGGCTTTTGGGTTGTTGGTCGAGTTCACTTATGTTGGACAGCATGCTCCATTCATCCAGCGCTGCAACGTACTCCCCGAAGCGGTTATACGCGCGTGCTTTGAGGATATGGCTTTGATCCAGAAGCCCGGTATTGCTGCTGTTAATGACGACAGCTCGATCCAGCCAGACAAATATTTCCCGGTTCTGCCCTGCCTGCTCAGCAATGCGGGCTCTTGCCACGGCCACTTCTGCTTTCAGAGTCTCGGGTAGCTCTTCATAATTCAGGCTGTCCAGAATGGTTTTTGCTCTGCCCATCTGGTTGTTGATCAATTGCCCGGCGGCCTTGATTTTGAGTCTTGCGCTCTCCGGAAATGAGCTGCGTTCGGCTCGTTCCAGCAGTTGGTCTGCTCCTTCCGGGGCCAGTTCGTGGGTGGGTGCAGGCAGTTCAGCAACTTTGCTGGGCTGTAATGAGCACCCCGTAAGCACTGCGCTGATCAGCAGTGTATTGATGAGAATGCGTTTGGAAAGGTTCTGGCTCATAAAATCGGAGTCAACGACCGAACTGTTTTTGATCTCCCTATTCTACCTCAACAGGGTCATTGCGTCAGCCTGATGGACGTGGTTTGAGAAATCAGTTAGCTAAGGATTCTGTCAACGACGATATGATAAGAGTAAACTCATGGTCGTTTGATTCTTAATACTTCCCTTGCTATGAACGACCTTCATACTGGATAAACTGGCTGGCAGGATATGTCTGAAAGTGCACTTTTTGTTGTTTCGACCCCCATTGGTAATCTCGATGATATGACACCAAGAGCCATTGAGGTGCTGAAGCAGGTGTCAGTGATTGCGGCGGAAGATACCCGACACAGTCGCAAGTTACTCAATCACTTCGGGATCGATACCCCCATGATTCCCTGTCATGAGCATAATGAACGGCATCAGGTAGAGGTGTTGCTGGCTCGATTGCAGCAGGGTGATTCTGTGGCATTAATCAGTGATGCCGGAACGCCCCTGATTTCAGACCCGGGTTTTGTATTGGTGCGAATGGTCAGGGAGCAGGGTATTAAAGTGGTGCCTGTGCCAGGTGCCTGTGCGCTTGTGGCGGCTCTCTCGGTCAGTGGTTTGCCAACAGACAGGTTCTACTTTGAAGGCTTTCTACCGGCCAAATCCTCTGGTAGGAAGAAAAGGCTCGAAGCGCTGGGTGCGATGACCAATACATGGGCTGTGTACGAATCTACTCACCGAATTCTGGATAGCCTTGCTGATTTTCGGGAAGTGTTGGGTGGAGACCGGTACGTTGTGTTGGCCAGGGAGTTGACCAAAACATTTGAGACGGTGCTGGCGGGCAAGGTAGAAGCGTTGGAGAAAATACTGCAGGAAGACTCCAATCAGTGTCGTGGCGAGTTTGTGGTTTTGGTAGAGGGGGCTGAGGAGCAGAAGCAAGAGGCTGTTGATCCTGAAACCGCTAAATTACTGCAACGGCTGCTGCAGGAGTTGCCCGCTAAAAAAGCCGCTGCCGTGATTGCTGATGTTTCCGGGTATCGCAAGAAGCAGCTCTATGAGCTGTCACTCGCAATGAAATAAGTTGTAATTGATTCAGATAATAAGTTTGTGAAATGAACGAATTGCAGTGAGGGGAATCATTCGGTAGTATTCGCCGCCTCGAGTTGGCCGGGCAGTCGCTGTCAGTTACTGTTTCAGTATCTGGTGGAGGAAAGTCCGGGCTCCAAAGGGTACGGCGCCAGGTAACGCCTGGGGGGCGAGAGCCTACGGAAAGTGCAGCAGAGAGCAGACCGCCTAAGTCACCATGCGGTGACCGGTAAGGGTGAAAGGGTGTGGTAAGAGCGCACCGCGTGACTGGTAACAGTTCACGGCATGGTAAACCCCGCCTGGAGCAAGACCAAATAGGAATCCTGAAGGTGTGACCCGCACTGGATTCGGGTAGGTTGCTTGAGGTGTCTGGTGACAGGCATCCCAGATGAATGATTGCCCAGACCTGTCTTCAGGTTGGACAGAACCCGGCTTACAGGCCAACTCGAGATTTACTTTTTCTTCCGCTATCCATTACCCGAATCTAACCGGAAACGGCTTTTTCAGGTGTCACTGACCGGTCAGCAGATCGTTGGTGCTTTGGGTATCAAAATCGTCAATTGTCTGAAATTTTTACAATTTTTTTCGGGCGCTTTTCCTGCTTCATGGGCTTAAACAGCTCTCCTCTTCAAGCTGCTCATTTTTATGCACTTTTTTAATGCAGGGCACTGTGTGTGAGGTCTCTGGAGGAGTCAATTATTTGACCCATAAGACAGATTCTGACCTTGACGTGGGTTTTTCAGGTTTCTATAGTGTGCTTCAGTGGAGTAAAGTGGATAAATGTGGAGTTAAGTGTGCATTACGTGGAGAAAAGGGATGTCGGTTAACACGTTTTCTCTTCGGACTGTGGCCTGCCATTCTGGCTGAATTGACTAGAGGGAAGCGGTTTGTTTCGTGGGGTTAATGCCATCAACCTCGATGCCAAAGGGCGTCTTGCAATACCTACCCGTTATCGGCAGGTGTTGAAAGATCGTTGTGAGGGCAGTCTGGTGGCGACCATTGATACCGATGAGCCCTGTCTCCTGATTTATCCACAGGATGAGTGGGAGGCTATTCAGGCAAAGATTGAAGCCCTGCCCAGTTTTCATCCGATGACACGCCGAATACAAAGACTTCTTATTGGTCACGCTACCGACATTGATATGGATGGCAGTGGACGAGTTTTAGTGCCTCCCTTGCTCAGGGATTATGCGGGTATGGATAAGCGCTGCATTTTGCTGGGACAAGGCAAAAAATTTGAACTGTGGGATGAAGCCTGCTGGAACCAGAGACGAGATGATTATCTTCACGAAGCCAGTGGGTCCGCTGAAGTGCCGGCTGAGCTCCAGTCTTTGTCCCTCTGATGGGTATTTGTCCGGACAAGATAGATGACATTGCAAGAGCAATCAGATCAGCATATTACTGTGCTGCTAGAAGAAGCGGTTGAAGCTTTGGTTACAGATCCTGACGGGCTCTATGTCGACGGGACATTTGGTCGTGGCGGTCACAGTCGTGCAGTCCTGGAAAAGCTGTCTGACAGAGGCAGGTTGGTAGGCATCGACAAGGACCCGAGAGCGATCGCTGCAGCCCGGGAGCTGGCTGAAACGGATAGCCGTTTTTCCATTTATCATGGCTCTTTTGCTGATTTGGAAGAGGCCCTTGATGGTCAGAAAGTAGAAGGTGTTCTGCTTGATCTGGGGGTTTCTTCGCCGCAGTTGGACAACGCCGAGCGAGGTTTCAGCTTCATGCAGGATGGTCCGTTGGATATGCGGATGAATACCACGCAGGGAGAAAGTGCAGCTGACTGGATTAATCGTGCGCAAGAGCAAGAAATCAGCAAGGTGATCTGGGAACTCGGCGAAGATCGTTTTTCGCGCAGAATTGCCCGGGCTATCGTCAGGGAAAGGGAAGGAGAGCCTATTACGACCACGAAACGTCTGGCAGGAATTATTGCTTCTGCCAGTCCTTCCAGAGAGAAGAACAAGCATCCGGCTACCCGTGCTTTTCAGGCCATCCGCATCCATATCAATCGCGAACTGGATGATCTGGTGGATTGTCTGGATGCTGCATTGGAAGAGCTCAAACCAGGTGGGCGTCTGGTGGTTATCAGTTTTCACTCACTGGAAGACAGGATTGCCAAAAGGTTTATCAGAAAACAGTCCAGAGGCGATGAGTTGCCGCGCTGGATTCCGGTGACGGAAGATCAGCTTAACAAACGAATGCGGCCCGTCGGTAAAGCGATCAAGCCCGGCGAGCAAGAGGTCAAAGCTAATCCAAGAGCGAGGAGTGCCGTCATGCGAATTGCTGAGAAGCTAATCTGACAAGGCTGTAAAAATGGACAGACAACCGCTGCAGGCTTTGTTTCGCAAATCTGGTTTAGTCAGTGTGATGTTGCTGGCCTGTGTTCTTGTGTCAGGGGTGGCTGTGAGCTTTGTCAAGCATGAAAACAGACTGCTTCACAATGAACTTCAACAGGCGTTTGAGCAGAGAAACAAAGCCCAGGTTGAATGGGGGAAGTTGCTTCTGGAGCACAGTTCCCTGACCAGTCCGGGGCGAGTGGAAAGAATTGCAAGGGATGAATTGAACATGGAAGTGCCTGATGCTGGAAGTATAAAAATGGTGATGCCGTGAAGACTGCAGCAAGACCGGCCAGTGCCAGCAGGAAAAAACAGGCTGGCGAGGAAAAGGCTCTGCCTTACCGCTGGCGAGTAAAGCTTTTGCAGATCTTGTTTATAATGGCTGGCCTGGTGATTGGTTATCGTCTCGTAGATCTTCAGGTTTTAAATCGTCATTTTCTTCAGAGCGAAGGTGATAAACGCGCTGTTCGCCATGAGTCCATACCGGCTCATCGGGGCGTCATATTTGATCGAAACGGTAAGATTTTGGCGGTAAGTGCCCCTGTGATGACCGTATGGGCTGACCCTCAGGACTTGATCAAGGCACCAGAGCACTGGCATAAGCTGGCATTTGCGCTCAAGGTTGATGAAAGCTGGCTGGCAAAAAAGGTAACAAGCAACGCAGCAAAGGAATTTATCTATCTTAAACGTCAGATGACACCGGAGCAGAGTGAGAAAGTCGAAGCTCTGAAAGTGCCCGGCGTGCATATTCTTGACGAACAGCGACGTTACTACCCTATGGGTGAAGTGACGTCGCATCTGGTGGGCATTACCGGTATTGATGATAAAGGTCAGGAAGGGCTGGAGCTGGGATATGATCATTGGTTAACCGGCTCCGAGGGAACTCGCAGGCTGCTGAAAGATCGCCGGGGTCGCCTTGCCAGAGAGGCCGAACTCGTGAAAAGCGCCCAACCCGGTAAGGAATTGATGCTCAGTATTGATTCCAGGCTCCAGTATATGGCTTATCGTGAGCTGAAAAGTGCTGTAGAAAAGGCCAAAGCCACAGCGGGCTCGCTGGTGATGATGGATGTCCAGACCGGAGAGATTCTGGCTATGGTCAATCAGCCGTCCTACAACCCGAATAATCGTACCGGGCTTCAGCCTTACCGAATGAGAAACCGGGTGATGACTGACCTGGTGGAGCCGGGCTCTACTCTCAAGCCTTTTACTGTCGCGGCAGCCATGGAGACCGGCAAGTATGATCGCTATACCCGGATTAAAACCGGCGTTGGCTACATGCGTGTTGGACAAAATGCGGTTAAGGATGTCAGGGGGTTTGGAACCATTGATGTCGAAACTGTTTTGAAAAAGTCCAGCAATATCGGCGTGAGCAAGATGGCACTGGATATCGGTGTCGATAAGGTTGTAGATCTGCTGCGCCGCGTGGGTATCGGGCAGAGCCCGGGAACGGGTTTTCCCGGAGAGAGGGCTGGGTTTCTCCCTTACAAGGATCGCTGGAGCGACATTGAAGTGGCTACCCTGTCCTTTGGTTATGGCTTGACAGTCACGCCATTACAGCTGGCGCAAGCCTATTCTGTGCTGGGGTCTGGTGGCTTACTCAGGCCAGCATCACTGATCAAGCGTGATGTGGCACCTGATGGTGTTCGGGTTATGGATGAAGATGTAGCACACGATGTTATGGAAATGCTTGGCAAAGTGGTGGGTAAAGGAGGGACTGGTTGGCGCGGTGCCGTCAAGTCCTACAATGTGGGTGGCAAAACGGGAACGGTTAAAAAAGTGGGTGGCAGTGGCTACCTTGAAGATCGTTACGTGGGTCTCTTTGCCGGTGTGGCTCCTGTGGGAAATCCTCGCATTGCTACTGTTGTCATTATTGATGACCCGGCTGGTCAGGATTACTACGGTGGCGTCATAGCCGGTCCGGTGTTTTCCAGGGTCAATGGTCAGGCTTTGCGGATGCTGGGTGTCAGACCCAGTGAAGAAAAGGTACTGACAGCTAAAAGACCCGGTCTGGAGCAGACCGGAGTTATGAAAATGAAACAGGATGGAACATGACCTCGTGTCAAATGACGTCTTTAAATGAAGTGCTGGCGGAGCTGAATCATCCTCCACTGGATGAAGACAAGACCCTCACAGGACTGACCCTCGACAGCCGCAAGCTGATCGGGGGTGAGCTGTTTCTGGCTGTGCCAGGGCTGAGTTCTGACGGTCGGGCGTTTATTGGTGCGGCCTTGGAGGCGGGCGCCTCTGCAGTGCTGGTTGATTCAAGTGGGGAGTCATTTTCTGAGACTGAATTTCTGGTCGGTAAACCTGTTATTTTTATCGAAAACTTAAAAACGCACATTAGCTTTCTTGCCGATCGATTCTATCGACAGCCGTCCACAAAGCTGAAGCTGATTGGCGTGACAGGAACCAATGGCAAAACCTCAACCTGTTGGTATGCAGCGCAGCTACTCTCTCTTCTGGGTGAGCCTTGTGCGGTGATGGGAACCCTGGGTAAAGGTCTTCCAACTGAGCTGGAACCCTGTCTGAATACTACTTCAGACCCTGTATCGACACAGGGCTTTATGGCTGAACTGGTGAGCAGAGATGTGTCTTCCATGGCCATGGAGGTTTCTTCTCATGGGCTGCATCAGGGGCGCGCAGATCAATTAGCGTTTGAAGTAGGCGTTTTTACAAATATCAGTCGTGATCATCTTGATTATCACAAAACGATGGACGCTTATGCAAAAGCCAAGGCTCTGCTTTTTGCCAACGGTCGTGTCAAAAAAGCGGTGATTAATCGGGATGATGACTACAGCGAACTGATGCTGTCCAGTTGTTCCGGTGATACTGAAGTTTTTACTTTCTCTACGGCCTCTGATCTGGCGGATATTAAGGCTCGAAATATCCGCCTGGATGCAGGTGGAGTCAAGGCTGATCTTGATACGCCCTGGGGTAAAGGGCAGTTGAGGACGTCTCAGCTGGGTCGTTTCAGTCTCGAAAATCTTTTGGCTGTTATCGGGGCGGTATGCTGTCAGGGCTATTCCCTGGAGCGAGTGCTTGAAAAAGTGCCTCAACTGAGCACGGTGCCGGGGAGAATGCAAAGGTTGGGTGGTGATCAGAAACCGGTGGTTGTGGTGGATTATGCTCATACTCCGGATGCCCTGGTGAGTGTCCTGAAAGCGTTGAGAGAGCACGGCGCTGCAAAATTAATTTGTGTCTTTGGTTGCGGTGGTGATCGTGATCGGGGTAAGAGGCCGCTTATGGCCCGAGCTGCTATCGAGGGTGCAGATGAAGTGGTCGTGACCAGTGATAATCCCAGAAGTGAAGATCCTGAAGAAATAATCAGAGATACACTGACGGGAGTAGATCTGGCAGGTAGGCCAGTGACATCTGTCATCAATCGCGCAGAGGCTATTCGACAGGCTGTCAACAAGGCTGCTGTCGGCGATATTGTTGTTATCGCAGGCAAAGGACACGAGGATTATCAGGAGGTTAACGGCGTCAGGCATCACTTTGATGACAGTGAAGAAGCTGCAAAAGCCTTGAATCTCTGGCAGCCATCAACGTGTTCAGCCAGTGAGAGGGTAATATGATTCGTCCATTTACCCTTTCTGAAATAACCCATGAGCTTCAGGGCATTCTTCTGAGGGGGGATTCTGGTGCTGATACCACTATAACCGGTATAAGCATTGATACCAGAACCCTCGAGCAAGGTAATCTTTTTGTCGCCATCAAGGGCCCTCGGTTTGATGGTCATGCCTATGCGGATCAGGCTGAGGTTGCAGGCGCTGCGGCGGTCGTGGTTCAGGTGCCAGTTCCAGGTCTGGGAATTCCCCAGATTCAGGTCCAGGACACTGATCAGGCACTGGGACGACTGGGGCAGTTTAATCGTGAGTGTTTTCATGGCCCTGTCGTGGCAGTAACAGGAACCTGTGGCAAGACATCGGTCAAAGAGATGCTGGCCTCTGTCTTCGAGCAGGTTGGTAAGGTTCTGGCAACCCGGGGGAATTTAAATAACGCTTATGGTGTGCCTCTGACCCTGTTCAGGCTGGAAGCAGATCAGCAGCATGCAGTGATTGAGTTAGGAACCAGTTCCCCTGGAGAGATTGATTACATCACTCGCCTGACCGAACCGGATGTTGCCATCATTACCAATGCCTCAGAGAACCATCTCAAAGATTTGTTAACGCTTGAGGGCGTTATTCATGAGAAGGGTTTTATTCTCGACGGTCTCAAAAAAAATGGTATTGCCGTACTGAATTTAGATGATCCCAGCTTTCAACGCTGGAAACAGAGGGCTTTGAGACAGCCTGATCGAAAAGTGTTGTCCTTCAGTCTGAATAAGCGAGAAGCCGATGTGTTTGCCTCAGAGGTGTCTTCAACGTCTGAAGGTATGAGCTTCAGGCTGCATATTGTAAGGGAAGGGGTTGAAAAACAGTCGATCGTCAATTTGTCTTTCTGGGGAAAACATCAGGTTCAGAATGCCTGTTGTGTGGCCGCAGCAGCGTCTGCCGTCGGACTAGGGCTGGACATTATTGTCAGTGGACTGGAAAATGCCCGGCCTTATCAACAAAGAGGGACTCGTTACCCCCTGTCGGAGGGCCTTCTGGTCATCGACGAAAGTTATAACGCCAGTCCGATTGCCACTCTCGCTGCCATCGACCAGCTGGCAGACTGCGAGGGTAAAACCATCATGGTACTGGGAGACATGCTGGATCTTGGTGAGGTGAGTGAAGCCCGGCATGTTGATGTAGGTGAGTATGCTGCTACCCGGCATATTGATTGTTTTGCTGCCTATGGTGAGGCGACTGTCGCCTCTGTTGATGCATTCAGTCGTGAACTTCGCGGGGCTCAACGAGGCATGAAGGCAAAACATTTAAATGATAAAGAGGCTCTCTCGAACTGGGTAAAAAGTCGGATACAGGCGTTCAGAGAGCAACAGGCGGATTGTCCCATCACGGTTCTCGTCAAGGGATCGAATGGAATGAAAATGTTGGATGTAGTCAGATCCCTGGTGGGATCAGAATTTAAGGGAGAGCGCTGCTGATGCTGCTCTGGCTTGCGGAATTTCTAACGCAATACTATCACGGCTTTGCCGTTTTTAAATACCTCACACTCAGAGCTATTCTGGGTGTGCTTACTGCATTGGGAATGGGGCTCTGTCTCGGGCCCTATATGATTCGTCGGCTGAGCTACCACCAGATTGGTCAGGCAGTGCGTGATGATGGTCCACAATCTCACCTCAGCAAGGCTGGAACCCCGACTATGGGTGGGGCATTGATTCTGGTTTGTATTGCAGTCAGTACGCTACTATGGGCCAATCTGAGCAATCGCTATATCTGGGTAGTTTTACTGGTAACAGCGGTATTCGGAATTGTTGGCTGGGTGGACGACTACCGTAAGGTGGTGGAAAAAAATTCAAGGGGCCTGCCAGCGCGCTGGAAGTTTTTCTGGCAGTCGGTCGCTGGATTGGGAGCAGCTGTCTTCCTTTACGCTACGGCTAATTCACCGGTAGAGACCAGTCTGATTGTACCTTTCTTCAAAAATATCGTCATTGATCTTGGGCCCTTTTTTATTGTACTGGCTTACCTGACCATTGTCGGTTGCAGTAATGCTGTGAATCTGACAGATGGTCTGGATGGTCTGGCGATCATGCCTACCGTTCTGGTGGCTTCTGCACTGGCAGTTTTTGCTTATGCCAGCGGTCATGTGAATTTTGCCCAGTACCTGCTCATTCCTTTTGTGCCTGGCTCGGGAGAGTTGGTGGTTTTTTGTGCCGCTATCGGTGGCGCGGGTCTGGCGTTTCTCTGGTTTAATACCTATCCCGCACAGGTTTTTATGGGGGATGTAGGTGCTTTGGCTCTCGGAGCAGCATTAGGTGTACTGGCGGTCATTGTGCGTCAGGAAATTGTGCTGGTCATTATGGGGGGGGTTTTTGTGATGGAGACGGTATCGGTGATTCTCCAGGTGGCTTCGTTCAAGCTCACCGGGCGCAGAATATTCCGTATGGCTCCACTGCACCATCATTTTGAATTGAAGGGTTGGCCTGAGCCCCGGGTGATTGTCCGCTTCTGGATTATTACCCTGATTCTGGTCCTGATTGGTCTTGCGTCACTGAAGATTCGTTAACACACTTTGCTCGGGAAAAAAATCCGCGTGTCAGCACTGATAAGCTCAAATCGTACAAGGGTAGTCGTAGGACTCGGCAAGACCGGAATGTCCTGTGTGCGATATCTTGCTGAAAGACAACGCCCATTTAAAGTGATGGATACCCGGAATAACCCGCCAGGTATAGACGAACTCAAAACTGCTTTTCCGAATGTTCCTGTCCATCTGGGTGGATTGAACACTCAGTGGCTGAATGGAGCCGATGAGTTGATTCTCAGTCCCGGTATTGCTCTGGCTACTCCTGAGATTGCTGAGGCTGTAAGTAGAGGTGTTGAAGCCGTTGGTGATATTGAGCTGTTCTGTCGCGAGGTGAATAAACCTGTCGTTGCCATAACTGGCTCTAACGGCAAGAGCACGGTCACAACTCTGCTGGGAGAGATGGCTCAAGAGGCCGGTTTGGGTGTTGCTGTGGGTGGCAATATTGGTACTCCAGCTCTTGAGCTTCTTGAGAAAGAAAATGTCGATCTCTATATCCTGGAATTGTCCAGCTTCCAGCTGGAAACCACTCATTCTTTACGTGCAGCCGCCGCGACGGTACTGAATATCAGTCCTGATCATATGGATCGTTATGAGACCATGATGGACTACCATAAGGCAAAGCAGCGTATATACCGTGGTTGTATACATGCGGTATACAACAAGCAGGATGCTCTGACTGTGCCTCTTCTTCCCCAGGCTACTCCCGCAACAGCGTTTACTTCCGGCAAGCCTGATTTACACGACTATGGCCTGATCGGGGATGAAGAAGGTATGTGGCTTTGTAAAGGTGTCGAAAGACTCATCAATACAGCGGTCATGAAGTTGCCGGGTCGTCACAATCAATTGAATGCACTGGCTGCCCTGGCCCTGGGTGAGTCAGTGGGTATCCCGATGACACCCATGCTGAAGACTCTGAGCCGCTTCACAGGTCTTTCTCATCGATGCCAATGGGTAGCGGAAAAAAACGGTGTGGTCTGGATTAATGATTCCAAAGCCACCAATGTCGGTGCATCGGTTGCGGCCATTGAAGGTCTGGGTGAGACCCTGACCGGAAAAATTGTTCTCATTGCCGGTGGGGACGGCAAGGGGGCAGATTTTAATCAGCTGAAACAGCCATTACAAAAGTTTGGTCGTGAGCTTGTGCTGATAGGGCGTGACGCACCTGATATCGATAAAGCCGTCAATGGCGTTATCCCGGTTCAATATGCTGAGGGTCTTGCTGCTGCAATAGATCGTGCCTTCGAGGTCAGTGAAAGCGGTGATGCTGTCCTGCTGGCTCCCGCTTGTGCCAGTTTTGATATGTTCGAAAGTTTCGAGCAGCGTGGCGATAGCTTTATGACTCTGGTCAGGGAGCGTCTTGCATGACTCTACACCAGAAGTTTCTCAGCGAAATAAGATCGCCTTTTACAGGCCGCCGTGGCAGTGTTCTTGATCTGCCGCTGCTGGGTGCTGTGCTGGGACTTCTTGTGATTGGTTTGATTATGGTCAGTTCCGCTTCTATGGAAGTGGCGGGCAGTCTTTATTCCAATCCGTTTTATATCCTCATCAAGCAGGCTTTTTTTGTTTTCGTCGGACTGTCGCTGATGGGTGTCATTTTGATGGTTCCGGTGACAACTATTGAGAAATACAGCTGGCTTTCACTTTTTGGTGGTCTGGGGCTGCTGCTGGCTGTGTTGGTTGTGGGTCGGGAGGTCAATGGCAGTGTTCGCTGGATTCCTCTGGGCTTTTTCAATCTGCAGGCATCAGAAGCGGCCAAATTGATGATTGTCGTTTACCTTGCGGCCTACCTGGTGCGTCGGTTGGAGGAAGTCAGAACCAGATGGACAGGCTTTTTCAAGCCTATGACTATTCTTTTTGTCTCATCTCTACTGTTGCTGATGGAGCCAGACCTTGGAGCGCTTGTGGTGTTGATGGGCGCTTCCATGGGAATGATTTTTCTGGCAGGCGCCAGACTCTGGCAATTCGTTATTCTGTTCCTGGTGCTGGTTGGGTCTATTGCCGCCCTGATTGTTTTTGAACCTTATCGCATGGCACGCCTGGCTTCTTATATGGACCCCTGGGCCAATGCTTTTGGTAGTGGCTATCAGTTGACTCAGTCCCTGATTGCTTTTGGGCGAGGTGAATGGTTTGGTGAGGGATTGGGTAATAGTCTGCAAAAGCTGTTCTATTTACCGGAAGCTCATACAGATTTTGTCTTTGCCGTTCTGGCTGAAGAGTTTGGTGTCCTTGGAGCAGTCTCTGTCCTGACTCTGATTCTGTTTATTTCCTGGAGAGCGCTGCAAATCGGTTACCGGGCAGAAGCAAAAAAACTACTGTTTCATGGCTACGTTGCCTATGGAATCGGCTTGTTGTATAGCAGTCAGGCGTTGATCAATATTGCTGTAAATACCGGGTTGCTGCCCACAAAAGGTTTGGCGTTGCCTCTGATCAGTTATGGGGGTAGTAGCCTGTTGATAAACTGCCTGGCTTTTGGATTGTTGCTGCGGATTGATTATGAACGACGGCAGTTTAATGTCACAACAGATAATAAAAGCAGGGGAGTGTCATGAGTACTACTGACAAACCTACTGTTTTAATAATGGCGGGTGGTACCGGTGGGCATATTTTCCCGGCGCTGGCCACTGCCAGAGAACTTGAGAGGCGTGGCTACACTATTCACTGGTTGGGTACGGCCAACAGTATGGAAGCTGAACTGGTGCCGCGCCACGGATTTGAAATCAGCTTTATCCCGGTCACCGGATTGAGAGGTAAAGGCTTGAGCTTTTTACTAAAAGCGCCCTGGAAGCTCGCTGTTTCACTGTTTCGTGCCTTGAAAGTGATTCGAAGCTGCAAGCCTGTGTGTGTTCTGGGAATGGGTGGCTTTGCAACAGGACCGGGTGGGGTGGCCGCACGTTTGTCGGGTGTTCCCCTGGTGGTTCACGAGCAGAATGCGATTGCAGGCTTCACGAACAAGGTTTTATCAAGAGTTGCCCGCAAAGTATTGTTGGCTTTTCCCGGTGCTTTTGGTCCAGAGAGTGGCTCTGGCAAATTTATTCTGACCGGTAATCCGGTGAGAGCCGATATTGCAAATCCGGATTTACCTTCCCAACTGAATGGCAGGGCTCTAAGGCTGTTGGTGGTTGGTGGCAGTAGTGGCGCTGTAGCCATCAACGAGCTGGTTCCAAAAGTACTCACCCGGTTTAAAGGTCGCTTCGAGGTTTGGCATCAAACTGGCAGAAATAATCTCGATGCTACCCGTGAGTCTTATCGTGCTTTGGGTGTGGAGGGGCGCGTAGAACCCTTTATCGATGATATGGCTGGTGCCTATGAGTGGGCTGATCTGGTGATTTGTCGCTCTGGAGCCCTCACCGTTTCAGAGCTGGCGATGGCCCGAAGAGCGGCCCTGCTGGTGCCTTATCCCCATGCTGTTGATGATCATCAAACGGTCAATGGTCAGTACCTGGTTAATCAGGGGGCCGCCATGATGGTGCAGCAGAAAGAACTGAGCGAAACCTGTCTGATCAATATGTTAGAGAATTTTGTGGGCAATCCTGAGCAGCTGGTGACTATGGCCAGGGCTGCAGGCAGTGTCGCCAGGCCTATGGCGGCTGTGGAAGTAGTTGATCATTGTCTGGAGGTGGCTCATGCCCGCTAATAAGCCTATTTTTCCTGTGGCTCCTATACCTGAAATGCGTCGTATAAAAAATATTCATTTTGTTGGCATAGGTGGTTCGGGCATGTGCGGCATCGCAGAAGTGCTTAAGAACCAGGGGTATCAGATCTCTGGATCAGATATTCAACGCTCACCGGTAACCCAACGTTTGGAAGATCAGGGAATTAAAGTCTTTATTGGTCATAAAGCTGCGAATGTTGAGGGGGCGGATGTAGTGGTCACTTCTACAGCAGTCGCTTCGGAGAATCCGGAAGTGGTTACGGCAAGAGAGCTGCGTGTACCCGTAGTCCCCAGAGCTGAGATGCTGGCGGAACTGATGCGCTACCGTCATGGTATCGCAGTGGCAGGCACCCACGGCAAGACTACCACGACCAGTCTGTTGGCCTCGGTGTTGGGTTATGGTGGTCTGGATCCTACTTTTGTGATTGGCGGTCGTCTGAATTCAGCCGGTACCAATGCCAAGCTGGGAGGCAGTCGCTACCTCGTGGCAGAAGCGGATGAGTCAGATGCATCTTTCCTGCATCTGCAACCGATGGTTTCTATTGTCACCAACATTGATGCAGATCATATGGCTACCTATGAAGGAAGCTTTGACAAGTTAAAGAAAACCTTTGTGAGTTTTCTTCACAACCTGCCATTTTATGGTCTGGCTGTGGTCTGTACAGACTGCCCTGTGGTAAAAGAACTGTTACCATTAATTAAACGACAAGTTATTACTTATGGTGAAAGTGAGGGGGCCGATTTCCGGGCTGTTAATATTCAGCAAAAGGGTATGAAGACCTCTTTTGAGCTGGAGCGGAAATCTAAAGGCAATAAAAAGGTAAAAGTTGAGCTGAATATTCCAGGTCGTCACAATGTTCTCAATGCACTTGCCACTTTTATAGTTGCATCGGATGAAGGAATGCCTGATGAAGTGATCTGTGAAGGACTCAGGCAGTTCCAGGGTGTTGGCAGACGATTCCAGGTGCAGGGGTACTTTCAGACTGAGTCTGCCCAGATGATGCTCGTTGATGATTATGGGCACCACCCGACAGAGGTGGCGGCAACGATCAAGGCTATCCGCGCTGGATGGCCAGACAGGCGGCTGGTTATGGTTTATCAGCCACACCGCTATTCGAGAACCCGGGATCTTTACGAAGATTTCGTTGAGGTGCTGTCCCAGGTGGATGTCTTACTTTTGATGGAAGTCTATCCGGCAGGAGAAGAGCCGATTCCGGGTGCAGATACACGAAGCCTCTGTCGAAGTATTCGTCAAAGAGGCCAGCTGGAGCCTATCTTTATCTCCAGTCCTGATGAAGTTAGTACTGTTTTGCAAGGTGTTGTTGAAGACAATGACCTGGTTTTGACCCAGGGGGCCGGAGATATCGGTGCTTTGGCTGTGAGACTGACAACAGAGCTGGGTGAAAAACTGGACGATATAATTCAGGACGGAAAGGTAGCTTAAAGATGTATAGCCAGGACCAGGGTCAAGTTGCCATTGATGCAGACAGTTATGAGCTAAAAAGAGTATTCGGTAAAGTCGCGGTATTACTGGGTGGTTGTTCAGCTGAGCGGGAAGTAAGTCTTGCATCCGGTAAACGAATCTTTGAAGCCCTGAAAACCAGTGGCATAGATTGTTGTCTTATTGATCCAATCGAGGGGCTGGTCTCACAGCTGGTGGAACAGAAGCCTGATCGCGTTTTTATTGCTTTGCATGGTCCCCGCGGTGAGGATGGTACGGTGCAGGGACTGCTTGATCAAATGGATATTCCTTATGCGGGCAGTGACATTATGTCTTCAGCATTGGCCATGGACAAATACAGAAGCAAACTGCTCTGGCAAGCGGTTGGTTTACCCACCCCGGACTTTATGCTGATTGAGCAGGCTGAAAACCTTGATTGCTGTGCAGAGATATTGCCGGCTTTTGTAAAGCCCAGTCTGGAAGGCTCCAGCGTGGGGATTACCAGGGTTGATCGGGAGCAGGATCTGCTGCCAGCCTGGGAGCAGGCTTCAAAATACGGTGGTTCTGTGCTGGTGGAACAGTTTATTGATGGTCCTGAATATACGGTCGCGATTCTGAATAGTCAGCCCTTGCCTGCTATTCGAATCGAATCGGCAGAGTCTTTTTATGACTATGACGCTAAATATGTTTCAGGAAATACTCAATACCACTTACCCAGTGGTCTGTCTGAAAGCAAGGAGCAAGAACTTCAGGCTCTGGCACTGACCGCTTTTGAAACGCTGGGCTGCTCTGGCTGGGGTCGAGTCGACTTTATGCAGGACGAAAGAGGACGCTTCTGGCTACTTGAGGCAAATACCGTACCTGGTATGACTGAAACGAGTCTTGTTCCTATGGCCGGAAAGTCAGTGGGTTTGAGTTTTGAAGCATTGGTTCTGGAGATTCTGAAGTCGTCCCTGATACCGGCTCGTCAGAAAGAGGCTGGAATAAAGAGAAGCAAAGAGCTTGTTCAAACTGAATCAGAAGCCACCTGACGACTCTGGCAGGCGCGGTCGTGGGGCAAGTCGGGGAATAGAGAAAAAGCTGGCTCGGCCTGGATCGTGGAGACGCTGGTCAGGATTGACTGCCATCTGTGTTCTGGCCGTGTCTTTGCTCTGGATTTGGCCGACATTGATGATGTGGGTTAATCAGCCGATAGCACGGGTGGAAGTGCGTTCTACGTTCAATTATCTGGAACGTGGTGATGTTGAAAAACAGCTGGCCCCCTGGTTGGTCAATCGGTTTTTTTACCTTGACCTGGAAGAGATGAGAAGGGCTGTCCTGGATATGCCCTGGGTAAGGGAAGCCAGTCTGCGACGTGAGTGGCCGGATACTCTGATCGTCAGTCTGGAAGAGCGAAAACCGATTGCCCGTTGGCAGGATGACGGTTTGATTGATGAAGACGGAGAAGTTTTCAGACCGGGATCTCTGGAGGCCTTCAGTAAGCTGCCAAAGCTGTCAGGGGTGGAGGATCGTTCTCAGGATGTAATGCAGCAATACCTGGCGTTTAGTCAGGTGATCAGGCCCCTGGGAGTTGCCGTTAGAGAGTTGCGGCTCAGTACAACGGATTCCTGGTGGCTGAAAGTAGATCACGTTGATGTCAATCTCGGGCGTGATCGCAGAATGGAAAGATTGCAGCGTTTTATCAGGTTGTATTATGCAAGGCTCGATGATCGCTGGCAGGATGTAAAGCGCGTTGACTTGCGCTATTTGAATGGGGCTTCGGTGGCCTGGAAATAGTCATGAAAACGTCATTATGCGTTTTCGTGGCAACACTGGAGTAGTGGGTTCGGCGCACTGACTATTTTGGTCAGAGTGGTTTGGGATGATAGATGCCATGACAGCGGCAGATAACGGAAATTTAATAGTCGGACTCGACATTGGAACTTCCAAAGTTGTAGCGATCGTCGGTGAGATAACCGCAGATGGCCAGCTGGAAGTGATCGGGATCGGCTCACATACCTCACGGGGTCTGAAGCGTGGTGTTGTTGTCAATATTGACTCTACAGTCCATGCCATAAAAAGGGCTGTGGAAGAGGCTGAGTTGATGGCCGGTTGTCAGATTCACTCCGTTTACGCCGGCATCGCAGGTAATCATATACGCAGCCTGAACTCCCACGGAATTGTTGCTATCAGGGAGAGAGAGGTTACCAGTGCCGATATTGACAGGGTGATTGATGCCGCCCAGGCTGTTGCTATTCCGGCAGATCAGCGAATTCTTCATATTTTGCCTCAGGAATATGTGATTGATACCCAGGAAGGTGTGAAGGAACCATTGGGCATGTCAGGAGTGCGTCTGGAAGCGAAAGTGCATCTGGTGACCTGTGCTGTCAATGCAGCGCAGAATATTGAGAACTGTATTAAACGATGTGGTCTTGAAGTAGACGACATTATTCTGGAGCAGTTGGCTTCGAGCTATTCAGTGCTTTCAGAAGATGAGAAAGAGCTCGGTGTGTGCATGGTTGATATTGGAGGTGGCACCACCGATATTGCTATCTTCACTGAGGGAGCCATACGACATACGGCAGTTATTCCTATAGCGGGTGATCAGGTCACCAATGATATTGCCATGGCTCTGAGAACACCCACTCAGCATGCTGAAGAACTTAAGATCAAATATGCCTGCGCTCTTACCCAACTGGCGCGTGCTGAAGATATGATCAAGGTTCCGAGTGTTGGAGACAGGGCAGCCAGAGAACTGTCTCGACAGTCGCTGGCAGAGGTGGTTGAGCCAAGGTACGACGAGCTGTTTACACTGATTCAGGCGGAATTGAGACGAAGTGGTTTTGAAGATCTCATTCCGGCCGGTATCGTGCTGACGGGTGGTACGTCCAAAATGGAGGGTGCCGTAGATCTGGCAGAAGAAATTTTTCACATGCCGGTCAGGCTCGGCATGCCTCAGGCCATTCAGGGGTTGACAGATGTCGTTTGTAATCCTATTTATGCAACAGGTGTCGGCCTGCTTCACTATGGTTTGAAAGCTCAACAGGAAGGGCGAAGGGAAACGGCCAGTTTCAGCAGACAGGAAGAAAGTCTGTTCAATCGGCTTAAAAAATGGTTTCAAGGTCAATTCTGATTGAGGGTTGGTTAGCAATCAACAGAATTAATCCTGCAGAAGGCAATGGCTGATTGTCATTGGCTAAACAGGAGCACACTGCATGCAGGGTGTTCCTGCAGGAAAGTGATTGAAGTTTAATGGCATTTAATATTCAGAAAATATCCTGTTTACGGTGACAGAAAGGAGAGAGCCATGTTTGAACTGGTGGATAATGTTCCGCAGGAAGCGGTGATAAAGGTTGTAGGCGTAGGTGGCGGTGGCGGTAATGCAGTCTGCCACATGTTGAACAGTCGGCTGGAAGGTGTTGAGTTTATCTGTGCTAATACGGATGCCCAGGCTCTGAAAAAACAGCACCTTCAGGCTCATACCCATCTGCAACTGGGAGCCAATATTACTCGTGGCCTCGGGGCTGGAGCAAATCCGGAGGTCGGTCGTGATGCAGCGATGGAAGACAGAGACCGTATTTCTGAAGTGTTGGCGGGCTCTGACATGGTTTTCATCACTGCCGGTATGGGAGGAGGTACAGGTACCGGTGCTGCTCCGGTTGTGGCTGAAATTGCCAGAGAGATGGGGGCTCTGACCGTAGCGGTGGTGACCAAGCCGTTTTCTTTTGAAGGTCGCCGCAGAATGACAGTGGCTGAAGAGGGGCTGAATCAGTTAAAAGAGAGCGTAGACTCCCTGGTCTGTATTCCTAATGAGAATCTTCTGCCTGTTTTGGGTCGTGATGTCAGTTTGCTGAACGCTTTTGGTGCAGCAAATGACGTACTGCTGGGCGCAGTTCAGGGTATTTCAGAATTGATTACCCGTGACGGCCTGATTAATGTTGACTTTGCTGACGTCCGGACTGTTATGTCTGAAATGGGCATGGCTATGATGGGTACAGGTTCAGCCACAGGCAGCAACAGAGCGATTGAAGCGGCCGAGCGAGCTATCCGAAGTCCTCTCCTGGAAGACGTCAACCTTCAGGGGGCTCGCGGAGTGTTGGTTAATATTACTGCTGGTCTCGATCTTTCTGTGGGTGAATTTCATGAAGTGGGTGACACTGTTCGTGAATTTGCTTCCGATAATGCCACCACTGTAGTAGGTACAGTTATCGATCCGGAAATGACGGATGAATTAAGAGTGACTGTTGTTGCCACTGGTCTGGGAGACAGCGACGAAAAGCAGGAACAGTCCCTTAAGGTGGTTGATGGTTCCAAGCCAAGGGCGACCCGTCCAGACGGTACCCTGAACCTCAAGGAGCTTGATATTCCTCCTCATGTTCGCAAAAAAGCAGCTGAACAGCCCGAGGTAGAGGAAGCTGAAAAGCCCCGCAGGCAAGCACCATCAACTGACAATGTGGATTACCTGGATGTACCGGCGTTTTTGCGCCGACAGGCTGATTGAATCAATGACCGGTTGTGTCATGTGTAACTTTTGTTACAATAAGTCGTTGAATTCAAATAACAGGGGCCTTTGAGGTCGCGGAATAGCGTTATCATGATCAGACAGCGTACCCTGAAAAATATTATTCGAGCTACGGGAGTGGGGTTACATTCCGGTGAAAAGGTCTATTTGACTCTTAAGCCGGCTCCCGTCGATACCGGCATTATCTTCTGTCGCACAGATCTTGATCCTGTGGTGGAAATTCCTGCTCGTGCAGAAAATGTCGGAGAAACTACCCTGTGTACCTCTTTGCAGAAAGACGGTGTTCGGGTAGACACCGTTGAACACCTGCTTTCGGCAATGGCTGGTCTGGGAATCGACAATGCTTATGTCGAATTGAGCGCCCATGAAGTTCCGATCATGGACGGTAGCGCGGGACCTTTTGTTTTCCTTATCCAGTCTGCTGGTATTCAGGAGCAGGAGGCAGCCAAGAAATTTATCCGTATCAAGAAAGAAGTGGCCGTCACTGATGGTGAGAAAACAGCTACTTTCAAGCCTTATGACGGCTTCAAAGTCAGTTTTACTATCTATTTTGACCACCCTGTTTTCAAAGGTCGTTCACAGACCTCTGAGATTGATTTTTCCAGTACTTCTTTCGTAAAAGAAGTCAGCCGTGCCCGTACCTTCGGATTCATGCGTGACGTTGAGTATCTGCGTTCACAGAATCTGGCTTTGGGAGGCAGTGTTGACAACGTTGTAGTGGTTGATGACTACCGTATTCTGAACGAAGACGGATTGCGCTACCATGATGAGCTGGTTAAACACAAGATTCTGGACGCCATCGGTGATCTGTACCTATTAGGTAATAGTCTGGTTGGCCAGTTCGTTGGCTACAAGTCCGGACACGAATTAAACAATAAGCTGGTCCGTTCTCTGCTGGAGAATGAAAAAGCCTGGGAAGTAGTGACATTTGAGGATACTGAAGTGGCACCGATTTCCTACCTTAAGCCGGCTGCGGTTACTGCTTAACTCATATAGTCACCTTTCATTGAAGGTCGCAGAAGCGACCTTTTTTGGAATCTATGCTGGTTAAATGAGGCATCTGGTTTTTAAAGATTTACCTGAATCTGAAAACCATCAAGAGTGAAGAAAACAAGAATGTGGGAGAACGACAGCAAAGTGACTTTTTTACCAGGGTCAAATATTGCTGACATGGTTGTGTCGATTCTTCATGACTGAATAGCGCTATCCTGTTTCAAGACAGGATGTGGATATGACGCTCTAACGCCTTTTGCATTGAAGCCCGGGTGATGAGCAGTGATTTCCATGATAATGAGTTAATAAGGTTGAATCATTGGGAGTACAGGGCTTCCTAGAATGAAAGTCATTGTTGTAAAGCAAGATCACTCTCGAACACAATCGTTCAGAGTCACAAGCAAGCGGCTGGCACTGGCTGCTTTTTCGGCGGTTTTTCTCTGCATGATGCTGGGTGGAGGTATTACCTATCTTTTCCTCAATTCGAAATCTGGCGTTGTCCTGACTGAAGAGGGCCTGCAAGAATGGCGGACAGTCCTGAGCGGACAGAGAAAAGAAGTTGAAAATGTTCGTCTTGCTGCAGAACGTCAAATTGATGCCCTGACCATTCGTCTGGCAGAGTTACAAGGGCGGATTACCCGACTGGATGCTGTTGGCGAGAGACTAACCATTGCTGCGAAACTGGATGATGGCGAGTTTTTCTTCGATGAAGTGCCGGCTATTGGTGGCCCGGAAGCGCTGCCTTCCAATGAATCTATCTATTCAATGCCCCCGCTTATTGATGCTATTGATCAACTTTCTGAGCAGATAGACAGCAGAGAGCAGCAGTTTGATATTCTGACCAGCCTGGTCTCTAACAGGACCATGAGTAATGATGTCTTTGTGGCAGGGCTTCCTGTCAAGAAAGGTTGGCTTTCTTCTCGTTTTGGTCAGAGAGCAGATCCTTTTACCGGAAAATTATCCTGGCATTCAGGTATTGATATGGCCGCTGTAAATGGTTCTGACATTATTGCTGTGGCTGCCGGTGTCGTGACCTGGTCAGGTGATCGCTCTGGCTATGGGCTTATGGTTGAGGTTAACCATGTTAATGGCTATGTGACACGATATGCGCACAATTATTCCAACGAAGTCAAGGTGGGCGACATCGTTACTCGAGGTCAGGTTATTGCTAAAGTAGGAAGCACAGGTCGTTCAACAGGGCCGCATGTTCACTTTGAAGTGATTCGCAATGGTAAGCATGTGGATCCACAGCGCTACATTTATCGGGCAAGCAAGTGATCTTTCCTGACAAGAACAAAGCGCTCCTCATATTGCTGGTATTTCCGATCCTTTTTCATGACTTGTTTTTTCGATGAATCTCACTGCCCGATTATTCAGTGCTGATCCTGCGAGTTGTCAGCGAAAAAGTAGCGCTCTTCCCTTGAAAGACTTCTTTCCAGTCCCTATATCCTTTACTGATGAGTGTAAATGTCTGTAAGGTTTGGATTTTTCTGCCTTTAATCCAGATTGTTGCAAACGTCTGGCGTTGACGTCAGTCAATAAAAAAACCATCTTAAGCTTTACGTTTATGGCTTATAAAACATTAAGGGCCAGATTTATAGCTAATATGGATGAGACTTTTGTGTGATTGTCATAGAATATTTGGCTGTTCTTAAGCTTGTCTGCCCACCCGGGATTGTCGGCAAGAGAGGCAGCCCCGGAATCAGAGTGAGACTGTAACCAATCTATGTTAGCTTCGTTAGTCAAAAAAATTATCGGCAGCCGGAATGATCGCCAGCTGAAACGCATGGGCAAGCTGGTCAAACAGATCAATGCTCTGGAAGATCAACTGTCTGGTCTCAATGATGAAGAGCTCAGGGGGCGGACTCAGTCCCTCAAGGATCGCTATCAGCAAGGCGAAAATCTTGATGACTTGTTGCCCGAGGCCTTTGCTGTCGTCAGAGAGGGCAGTAAACGCAGCATGGGCATGAGACATTTTGATGTCCAGCTGATCGGTGGCATTACTCTTCACGAAGGTCGCATCGCCGAGATGAGAACCGGTGAAGGTAAGACACTGATGGCGACACTGCCTGTTTACCTGAATGCCATCACAGGTAAGGGTGTTCATGTTGTTACCGTTAATGACTATCTTGCTCGTCGAGACGCCCAGTGGATGAGTGCTCTTTATGAGTTTCTTGGCCTGACAGTCGGAGTAGTCGTTCCCCAGCAGTCTCCTGAAGAGAAAAGGGCTGCTTATCAAGCTGACATTACCTACGGAACCAACAATGAGTTTGGCTTCGATTATCTTCGTGACAATATGGCGTTTCGCAAGGAAGATAAGTTTCAGCGTGAATTGCACTATGCTGTTGTCGACGAAGTGGACTCCATCCTGATTGATGAAGCCCGAACGCCACTCATTATTTCCGGTCCGGCGGAAGATTCCTCTGAACTCTACAAACAGATGAACAAACTGGCTCCTCAGCTGAAAAAACAGGAAGAAGAACTCGGAGAAGGTGAAGAGCCAACCGGTCATTACCTGCTGGATGAAAAGACCCGTCAGGTTGAGCTGACCGAGATCGGCCATTTGTTTATTGAAGAGCAATTGCAGAAGCTGGGACTCCTGCCTGAAGGAGAGAGTCTCTATTCTGCCCATAACCTGAATATGCTTCATCATGTGAATGCAGCGTTGAAAGCTCATGTCCTGTTCATGCGAAATGTTGAGTACATTGTGGCCGACGGCGAAGTGCTGCTGGTTGATGAACACACGGGAAGAACCATGCCGGGCCGTCGTCTCTCTGAAGGTCTGCATCAGGCACTGGAGGCTAAGGAAGGACTGAATATTCAGGCTGAGAGTCAGACCCTGGCCTCGACAACCTTCCAGAACTACTTCCGACTCTACGAAAAGCTTTCTGGTATGACCGGTACAGCGGATACAGAAGCTTTCGAGCTTCGCCAGATTTATGGTCTGGACGTTATTGTTGTCCCGACCCATAAACCAATGGTACGTGAGGATGGTAACGATCTGGTTTATCTGACCATTGAAGAAAAGTACGAAGCGATCATTGCAGACATCAAGGAAACCGTTCAGCAGGGGCGTCCTGTTTTGGTGGGTACTGCATCTATTGACGCTTCCGAACTCTTGTCCAATGCCTTGAATAAGGCCAGGATCCCTCACAATGTTCTTAACGCCAAATTTCACGAGAAGGAGGCCGAGATCATTGCCCAGGCGGGGCGTCCGGGTGCTATTACCATTGCTACCAACATGGCGGGTCGTGGAACTGACATAACCTTGGGTGGTAGCTGGGAGGCCGAGCTATCAGCCGTTAAAAATCCAGATCAGCAGCAGGAAGACCAGATCAAGTCTGAATGGCAGAAGCGCCACAAGGCCGTTCTGGCAGCCGGTGGTCTGCATATTATCGGTACTGAACGTCATGAATCCCGCCGTATCGATAATCAGCTGCGTGGCCGGTCCGGTCGTCAGGGGGACCCGGGTTCTTCCCGTTTTTACCTGTCTCTGGAAGATAACCTGATGCGTATCTTTGCCTCTGACCGGGTGAAGAACTTTATGAAAGCACTGGGTATGGAAAAAGGTGAAGCTATCGAGCACCGAATGGTCACCAATGCGATTGAAAAAGCCCAGCGCAAGGTTGAGGGTCGTAACTTCGATATTCGAAAGCAGTTGCTGGAATATGATGACGTCGCCAATGATCAGCGCAGAGTGGTCTACAAACAGCGTGATGAGCTTCTGAATTCTGAAAACGTGCAATCCAGCATTGATAGCATGAGATCTGAAGTGGTCAACGATGTCATTTCCCAGCACATCCCACGCGAGAGTCTTGAAGAGCAATGGGATGTGAAAGGTCTCGAGCAGAAGCTTGGGGCTGAACTGGCTATCCATTTGCCGATCCAGAAGTGGCTGGATGAAGATGACAAGCTGGAAGAAGAAGGTCTGAGAGAGAAGATTCTGGCTGAGGTCATCTCCAACTACAAGCAGAAAGAAGAACTGGCGGGTGGCGAGTCCCTGAGGAACTTCGAGAAACATATCCTGTTGCGTGTACTGGATGACAAGTGGAAAGAACACCTTGCGACCATGGATCACCTGCGTCAGGGCATCCACTTAAGAGGTTATGCCCAGAAGAACCCCAAGCAGGAATACAAACGTGAAGCCTTTGAGTTGTTCCAGTCCATGCTGGAAGATATCAAAACGGACACCATTCGTATCCTTTCTCATGTTCAGGTTCAGCAGGATGACAAAACCGAGGAAATGGAGGAGCAGCGTCGTCAGGAACTGATTCGTCGTATGCAGTTTCAGCATGAGCAGGCGCATGTTATGGAAGATCATTCAGGGAAAGAAGGTGAACTGCCAGAAGGTGTAACCGAACCTTTCGTTCGAGAAAGTCGCAAAGTCGGCCGAAATGAACCCTGTCCCTGTGGCTCCGGCAAGAAGTATAAACAGTGTCACGGTAAAATAGTTTGATATTGACCCGTTATTTTAAAGAAAACAGGCCGCTTCGCGGCCTGTTTTCTTTTATGGACTGTTTTAAACCGGCTGATTTATCGATGCATTGGGGTATAATTAATTTTTACTATCATTCGGCCAGTTAAGAAGTCCAATGGAGCAACTTGTTTTAAAGCCCATTTCCCGCGTGCAAGGGGAAGTCTCTATTCCTGGCTCAAAAAGCCTGTCCAACCGTATTTTACTGCTTGCTGCACTGGCAGAGGGTACAACCACCATCACCAATCTTCTGGATAGCGATGACGTTCGCTATATGCTGAAGGCTCTGAAAGCAATGGGTGTCCAGTATCGACTGTCAGATAACAATACAGTTTGCAAAGTCATCGGACTGGCTGGCCCGCTCGGTTCTGGTGAAAGCCTGACTCTGTTTTTGGGAAACGCCGGCACTGCCATGAGGCCATTGACGGCAGCCTTGTGCCTGGGGCAAGGAGAATACACCCTGACGGGTGAACCCCGAATGTATGAGCGACCTATCGGCGATCTGACTTCCTGTCTTGAGCAGGCCGGTGCAAACATCGTGTACTTGGGTGAGAAAAACTTTCCACCTCTGAAAGTCCTTGGTTCGGGCCTGAAGGGAGGAGAAGTCAGCATCAGGGGAGATATCTCCAGTCAGTTTCTGACAGCAATGCTCATGGCAGCACCATTAGCATCAGATAAAACGGTCATCACGATTGAAGGTGAACTGGTTTCCAAACCCTATATCGATATCACTCTCTCGGTTATGGAGCGCTTTGGTGTTAATGTCCAGAATAATGAATACCAGAACTTCGTCGTAGAAGGGGGGCAGGCTTACCGATCCCCGGGTGAAATTATGGTAGAAGGAGATGCTTCCTCGGCTTCTTACTTTCTGGCAGCTGCAGCAATCGGAGGTAAGCTGAAAGTTCATGGAACCGGTAATGCCAGTGTGCAGGGCGATGCCCGATTTGCTGAAGTACTGGAGCAAATGGGCGCTAAAGTCACCTGGAGTGACAACTGGATTGAAGTAGAAAAAGGTGAGCTTAAAGGTGTGGATATTGATCTGAACCATATCCCAGACGCAGCCATGACCATTGCTACTACTGCTCTGTTTGCCAGGGGCCAGACGGCTATTCGAAATATTTACAACTGGCGGGTCAAAGAGACTGACCGGCTTTCAGCGATGGCGACCGAGCTTCGTAAAGTGGGAGCTGAAGTTGAAGAAGGTGAAGATTACATTGTGATTAATCCCCCTGAGCAGATTCAGTCTGCAGTCATTGATACCTATGATGATCACAGAATGGCCATGTGTTTTTCCCTGGCGGCATTCGGTGGCAGTCCAATTACCATCAATGATCCTGGCTGCACCTCAAAGACCTTCCCGACTTATTTTGAGATATTTGAAAAAATCGTTGGATAATGAATAACAAAATGTAAATGGTTAGCTATAAGTGTATTTCGCATAGGGTCAGTTGAATCAATGCTCTCTGGCCCGATTCTCTGTGTCCGTTATCAGGATTATTCAACCCGGGGGGTAGCCGGGTTGAAGGGATGGCGTGGGCAGCGAATTGGAATGAAAAAAGAGGAGATGGAGAAACCATGGCAGTAGGATCAGGAAGCTGGCCGGAAGTGCATCCAGTAAAAGGCTTTCGTCTGGGGACAGCAGAGGCAGGTATCAGGAAGCAGGATCGTAAGGATCTTGTGATTATGAACTGGGATCAGGGTGCTTCTGTTGCCGGTGTTTTCACTCTAAACCGTTTTTGTGCTGCTCCGGTCCATCTGGCCAGGCGTCGCATTAACCGTTTGCCTGAGTATTTTGTTATTAATACTGGCAATGCTAATGCGGGTACCGGTGAACAGGGAATGGCGGATGCCACCGAGGTCTGTCGTGCATTGGCTGAATTTGCCAGGGTGCAGGAAGATCAGGTGCTGCCTTTTTCAACCGGTGTGATTGGCGAGCCTCTCCCTGTTGGCAAAATTGTTTCTGGCCTGCCCACTGCTTTCTCGGATTTGAGTGAAGATGGCTGGCACAGAGCCGGAGAAGGCATACTGACGACCGATACCCGCCCCAAAGGTGCCAGCCGACAGTTTGAAGTTGACGGTAAACGTTACACGGTAACGGGAATCAGCAAAGGGTCGGGCATGATCAAGCCGAATATGGCCACCATGCTGGCTTTTATGGCCACAGATGTTTCCGTAGATGAGACTGTTTTACAAAGCCTTCTGTCTGATGCTGTTAATTTGTCGTTCAATAGAATTTCAGTAGATGGTGATACTTCCACCAATGATTGCTGCATGCTGGTAGCCACGGGCAAGGCCGGAAATGAATCCATAATGCAGTCTCAGGGGCCTTTGTACCAAGCTCTGAAAGAGGCTGTTGAAGAGGTAGCTATGACACTCGCACAGGCTATTGTCAGAGATGGAGAAGGCGCTACCAAGTTTGTAACCATTCAGGTTGAACAGGCGAGCAGTGTCGTTGATGCCCTTGAAGTTGCTTATACCATTGCCCACTCTCCACTCGTCAAGACTGCATTATTTGCCAGTGATCCGAACTGGGGCAGGATTCTTGCTGCGGTGGGAAGAGCTGAGATCGAAGAGCTAAAGATTGATAAGGTTTCCATCTGGCTAGACGACGTTTGCATTGTGCAAGATGGGGGTGTTGCCTGCTCTTACACCGAAGCGGAAGGTGAGCGTGTAATGAATCAGGAAGAGATACTGATCCGTGTTCAGCTGGGGGCAGGTACTATCACGGAAACACTCTGGACTACTGATCTTTCCCATGAGTATGTTCGAATCAATGCTGAATATCGAACTTGAAAACAGGGCAGTAGGTGATGTCTTCAGAAAATCAGGCGAGTGTCAGGAAGGTGGTGCATGTTGCGGTGGCAGTTATTCGCGGGGATGATGGACGAATTCTTATAGCACGGCGACCGAATGATAAGCACATGGGTGGCTACTGGGAGTTTCCGGGTGGCAAGGTGGAAGAGGGAGAGTTCGTTACGGCAGCCTTGAATCGTGAACTTAAGGAAGAACTGGATGTTGAGGCAAATCAGTTCCGAAAGTTGATTTCGATTCGGCATGATTACCCGGACAGGTCTGTCTGTCTCGATACCTGGTGGGCGAACGATATCATTGGCCAGCCTCGTGGTAATGAGGGTCAGGAGATCCGATGGGTCGATCTGAAAGAGTTACCCGAGCTGAACTTTCCTCCGGCTAATGGTCCCATCGTTACGGCAGTCCTGTTACCAAATCGCTATATGATCACCGGTAAGTTTGATGTGGCTGCTGAGCTTCTGGAAAAAGTGAGTTACCAGCTTGAGCAGGGAGTAGAGCTGATACAGTTTCGGGCTCCATGGCTGGATAAAGGAACCTATCAGCATTTAGCCAGAGAGCTGCATCACCTTTGTCGGGAAACCGGGGCCAGCTTGCTTCTTAAAGGTGAGCCTGAACTACTGGCCAATAGCTGGTGTGACGGTATCCATCTTACCTCGAAACAGCTTCAGCAGGAGGGTGTTGATTGGCGAAGTGCTTCTCGTTCTGGTCAGTGGCTGGCAGCTTCCTGTCATAATCAGGAACAAATCGATCGGGCGGTATCACTGGGTGTCGATTTTGTAACACTCTCTCCGGTTATGTCGACACAGGCGCATCCGGGCTGTGAAACCTTAGGAATGGAAAAAGCTGCAGAGCTGACAGAGCGTTGCCCATTGCCTGTGTTCTGGTTGGGGGGGATGCAGCTTGCTGATCAGGAGCAGTTCATAGACCGGGGAGCCCAGGGGTTGGCTGCCATCGGTGCTTTCTGGTCGCAAACTTATTGAGGCCGTATACTAGTCTTAATTTAAGATTAAAGACTTCTTGCAGGGAAGCAAATGTCTCACTCTAATATCGGACCTGGTGGCAACAAATCAACATCAGTTTTGCCCGCTGATTCAACATTCCAATCCCCGTCAACTGCTGGCAGTGACTCACTGGGTAGAACAGTAGGTTCACTGGGGAATCTGCCTGGTACCGAAGGGCTGGATGAAGAGGCCTCAATGCTGGGGCAGCGTCCTGTTCAGGATCGGGCGGTTGCTTATTTCGAAGAGACCGGGCAGGTTGGCAGAAATATTCTTCCATCCATTAATGACAGGCCCTTTGGTGAATATTGGGAGGAGCTCCCCGGACAGGTCTACCGGGGAGTTGTTGATCACCGGTTCATGCGGATCAAAACAGATTCGAGAGGGGCCGGGAGAGAATCAGATTCTACTAAAGCTGGAAAAAAGGAAGAGTTTTGGCATGTCAAAACACTCGGGTATGAATCGGGTGCTGAAAAGTTTAAACGGTTGCTGCAAAAAGTGATCCACCTGATCACTGGAAAATCTTACAAAGCCCGTTTTTATGATGATCGAAAAGTGTTGGCCCAAAGGGAGTGCCTTGCTGCCGAAGCCTACAAACAAGTGATGGGTTACGGGCAAGAGTACATTCATCGCTACAGTCTGGACGAAAAAAATCAGGATCATTGTGTAGCTTCTAAAGACCTGAAAGGCTTCTACCCTGGCAATACCTTCTTTCAACAAACATTATTCCCTTCTATTTGTCAGTTTACTGATGATCATAACCCGGTTACCAATCTTGTCATGAGGCGATTTCTTCTGGGCGATCAGGACTATCTGAAACTTGATAATTTCCTCTTCAAGCATGCCGAAGATGACGAGCTGCTGACTGGTAAGTTAGTCAGTATTGATTTCGGTATGTCCTTTTATAATCGATTTTCCCTCCCCAGGAACTGTTCCATTGATGAATTTAGCCAGAGGCTTTTGCGTCCTTCAAAATTGCACAGGTTTCAATATCGAGGTAAGAAGACACTATTGACAATGGTTGAGCAGATGCCGCCAGAGCAAGTGGGAAGATCGATAAAGTTAGCTTTGGAGAGAATTACCAGACTGTCGGATCAGCAGTTGAGCGAGCTGGCTGAACATATGCACCAGCCAGAGCTTCGTGAGGTAATGTATCAAGTCCTCAAGTTCAAACGCTCTCAGGCAGAAGCCCTGTTGAACCTGAGATCCTGGCCTGTGAAACCAGGAGCTGGTGGGGGCTCATCAGTGCTTTAAATGGTCATCAATGTCGCTGGTCATCAGATCATCGAAAGCAGGGTTTCCGGGTATCGAACGCTCTTCATTCGCCCAGGCTCCAAGATCAATCAGCTTGCATCGTTGAGAGCAGAAGGGTCGAAACCCGTTTTCTTTCTTCCATTCTACTTTTTTGCCGCATTTCGGGCACTTCACAGTTGTTGGCATTGAATTACTAAACCAGAAGGTGGAGTGGCCTCCTGCTGGAAGCCACAGGGAATTACTGTTTGTTCCCGGGAGGTTGGGGAGCAACCGGGGTCTGCGCTTTCTGCTTTTCAATACCTGAATCACCCAGCAGGCCAAAGGTCACGGTATAAAGCAGCGAGGGATCGACATCACCGAAGGACTGGTAGCCGATGAATTCACCCTGTTCATTGAGTAGATTCGAATTCGGGAAATTCAGCTTTAAGACCTCAAGGGTTTCATTCGCGGGCTCTATCAGGCCCAGTCGCTGATAACCTTCCACCATGATACCCAGTGCGGGTTCTACCGCCGGGGTCTTCTGCATATTTTCAACAACATACTTGCCACGGTTCACAGCCGCTACATAGGCTTTGCGTTTCAGGTAGTAATTGGCTGCATGAATCTCATAATCAGCCAGACGATTTCTCAGGGCTACCATCCGCTGACGGGCATCTGGTGCGTATTTGCTGTCCGGGTAGCGCGTCAGCAATTCACGAAACTCATTGAAGGATTGGCGAGCCTGACCAGGATCACGCTTTGTGTTGTCTAATGGCAGGTAGCGCTCGATGAGACCCATGGAGGCCGTGTTAGAAGCCAGACCTTTCATATAATAGGCATAGTCTGCATTGGGGTGCTGCGGGTGCAGGCGAAGGAAACGATCCGCTGCTGCTCTGGCGGCTTCAGGCTCTACATTCATGAAATAGGCATAAACCAGGTCCAGCTGAGCCTGTTCTGCAAAAGAGCCGAAGGGGTAGCGTGACTCCAGTGTCCGCAGATACTCTACAGCCTTTGTATAACTCTGGTTATTCAGGGACTGGTTGGCCATCTGGTAGAGTTCGGCCTCAGTCAGGGATTCCGGAAGCGTCTTTTTTTCGGGGCTTGATGAGCATCCTGCCAGAACCACCGCAGCAAGGATCAGAAATATCAGGCGCGAATATGTGGTTTTCAGTATTGTCATGGTATTTACAGTTTCCGTACTCCGGCATGATTGTGAGGAAATAGGGTGTACAGGCCTCCCCTGAACTTATAACAGGGAGGCAGGCCGATAAAGTTTTGAGCATAGCTCAGCCAGACCTGATGATGTGATAAACTACCCGCCTTTGATCAACTAATTTAAACACAGTCCGCTGTAAAACGAAAAGAAACTGGTTCTATTAATAATCATTCAACTGCTTTCGGGAGGTTGGAAATTTTTATTAACCTGTTCCGGTGCAGCATCTGGCCTTCGGCGGCTGAGATTTTTTGTCCGGGAGCAGGGTCGGGAATAATGCCCGCTCAGGCTCCTGTTACTTGAGAAGTAGTTAATGAGTGAGCGGATCAATCAGCAGGTCGTCGTACCTGATGAACTGGGGAGCAAGAGACTGGACCAGATTGCAGCCAGCTGCTTTCCGGACTTTTCCAGGGCACGCCTTCAGGAGTGGATCAAGAATGGCGATCTGCGAGTGGATGGCCAGAAGAAAAAGCCTAAAGACAAGCTGGTCGGTGGCGAGAAGCTGACTCTCAGCGTTGAAGTCGATGATGAAGAACGTTGGGAACCTGAAGATATTCCATTGAATATCATTTACGAAGATGATGCCATTCTGGTCATTAATAAACCGGTGGGACTGGTCGTTCATCCTGCGGCAGGAAATTACTCAGGTACCTTGTTGAATGGCTTGTTATATCATTATCCGGAGATAGCCTCTGTACCCAGGGCCGGAATCGTGCACCGTCTGGATAAAGATACTTCAGGACTGATGGTGGTAGCCAAAACTCTGGCCGCTCATACCGATCTGGTGGCTCAGCTTCAGGACCGAAGTGTCAGTCGAGAGTATGAGGCCGTGACTCAAGGTGTTATGACGGCGGGCGGGACGGTTAATGAACCCATTGCCCGTCACCCGACCCATCGTCTTCGTATGGCGGTGGTGCCCGGTGGCAAAGCCTCTGTAACTCATTACCGGGTTCTGAAGAAGTTTAATGCTCATACCCATGTCCGCTGTAAACTGGAAACGGGCAGAACTCACCAGATCAGAGTGCATATGAGCTATATTCGCTTCCCGCTGGTAGGGGATGATCTGTATGCTGGCCGTCTGAGAATTCCCAAGGGGTGTTCTGCCATCCTGGAAGAGACTCTGAGGAGCTTCAAACATCAGGCGCTTCACGCCAGAAAGCTGGGTCTTATGCACCCGGTGTCCGATGACTACATGGAGTGGGAAGCGCCCTTACCGGATGACTTTTCAGCGCTTCTGGAAGTATTAAAAGAAGATGTTAAAGAGTCCTGAGCAGGATTTGCTGTTTTATGAGTGAACTCATGCTCCCAGGGCGTTGCAATAGAGAGAACTGAACATGTCTGAAGATCGTTACCTGCTCCCGGACTGGTCTGCGCCAGAAGGTGTCAGGGCTTTTGTCACCCTCAGAACCGGCGGGTACAGTCAGGGAGCTTTCAGCAGCTTCAATCTGGGGCTGCGGTCTGGTGATGATCCTGATGTGGTAGCAAAAAACAGAGCATTGCTCGACGACCATTATCAATGGCGGTACAGGCCGCAGTGGCTCAAACAGGTTCATGGTACTGATGTAATAACGGCCCAGCCGGATAACTCAGAAAGAGAAGGTGATGCGGTTTGGACAGATAAGCAGGGGTTACCCTGTGCCGTCTTAACTGCAGATTGTCTTCCGGTTATTTTTTGCAACTCGTCCGGCACCCGTGTTGCCGTTTCTCACGCCGGTTGGAAAGGGCTTCAGGCTGGTGTACTGGAAGCCACAGTTAAAGCTATGGGCGATGAGCCTGGCCAGGTGATGGCCTGGTTGGGTCCAGCTATCAGTCAGTCTCATTTTGAAGTGGGACCTGAAGTTCGCGACGCTTTCCTGAATTCTGATCCGCAAATGGAAACGGCTTTTATTCCCGGTCAGGGTGATCGCTGGTATGGGGATCTCTATGAACTGGCAAGGCTTCGGTTACATAAATTGGGTGTAACAGAAGTTAGTGGCGGCAATTTCTGTACTTATAAGGAAAATGACCGTTGGTTCTCTTACCGAAGGGATGGCGTCCAGTCCGGACGTTTAGCCACAGCGGTCTGGATTGAATAAGCAGGAAGAGCTCTCAATGAGAGTTCTTCCTGTCATTGACAGCTAGCTGTAATAGCGCTGCCTCAGTCCTTCAAATAAATTGGCCAGATCAGGCGCTGGTGCAGGTGACTCTGCGGGAGCGCTTTCTGACCAGGATCTGTGGATATGATTGGCATCATCATTCTGCTTATAAACTCTCTTCAGGTAGTGGTTGTAGTTTCTGCTGGCAACAGTGTCTACATGATACCAGTGGGCTTTCGTTCGACTATGAGTGATATCCAGCAGCACATAGCCTTTCTCGCTCTGGTTGGTCCATTTAAGGTTTGGCAGAGCACCGTCAAGGGCCGCTGACGCTATTTTGGCAAGACCCGTCTTTTCAGAAAATCCGGATGTAACTGCGGGGGTTCCAAATTCTCCACCCAGTGCGCCAAAACCTGAAATCCGTCCGTAGTGAGGGAAGCGCGGTTCAGGTGCCAGATCAAATGCCCACGAGCTGTGAGTATCACCGGTCAGTACCATCAAGTTATTAATGCCCTGATTTTGAATATGATCAAACAGACGCTGTCGGGATGCCTGATAACCATCCCATTGATCCATAAGGATAGGAAGGTCCGGATTGAGAGTGAGCTGTGACATCATGACCTGCTGTCCCAGTGCCCGCCAGCGAACCCCTTCATTCATGGATTGACTTAAGCCATTATGCAACCATTGTTCCTGATCTGCTCCCAACAGGCTTCTTGATGGATCTTTAGCGGCTTTGGCATTCAATGGCAGAGCCTGCCGGTCTCTGCCAGTCAGTCGGGTATCCAGCATAAAGAGATCCATCAGGTCACCAAAGCGGAACCTTCGATAAATGGTTCTTTGTCCAAACTGGTCAACAATGCCACTCTCTCTGATAGGCATCCATTCAAAGTAAGCCTGAATTGAATCATTGCGGCGTGATTCCCAGGCTCCTTCACCCAGGTTATGGTTTTGAGCTCCACCTTGCCATGAGTCATTGGCGGATTCATGATCGTCCCAGACGCAGATGAAAGGATGCTGACGGTGAACTTCCTGCAAATCCGGATCGGATCGATACTGGGCGTAGCGTTGTCGGTAGTCCTGAAGTACTGTTATTTCTTTCGCAGGAATCGGGTTCCGGCCAAGGCCGTTGTTTGTCCCATAACCACCAGGACCATACTCATAGATGTAGTCTCCAAGGTGCAGTACGGCATCCAAATCAGGTCTTCGGGCTATTTCCCGGTAGACGTTAAAGTAGCCCGCCGGGTAGTTGGAGCAGGAGCAGAATGCCAGTCGCAGACTGTTCAGGTGGCCTTCTGGCAAGGTTCGTGTTCTGGCCACCGGCGAAGGTTTTCCATTGGAAAAGAATCGGTAGTAGTAAACAGTGCCAGACACCAGACTGTCTGCATCAACCTTAACGGTGTAGTCAACATGTGGTCCGGTAACGCCTTCGCCGGACCGGACTATCTGGTTCATCTGCGGGTCAAGGGCCATTGCCCAGGAATAGGGAACGATAGCCTGTTGAAAGTCCGGGTCTGCATCGGGTGTGATCCGGGTCCAGAGGATCACTCTATCAGCCAGAGGATCGCCACTGGCTACTCCGTGCTGAAAAGGTTGGTGGCTGCTCGCAAACGTCTTGAGCAACGGCAATGTAGCAATCCCCAGGGCGGCTCCCTGAAAGAAACGTCTTCTTGTTATAGCCATATTCAATCCATGACAGGTGTTTTTTAAAATTGTCATGGCAGGATAAAAGCGCAATGTGTCAGTATGAAGAAGGTTTGTTGACAAAGTCTGAGAAAGAGCAAAAATCAAAATGGGTTGTTAATCAAAAACCAAAGCCGTTGATCTGATCTGTTGTCGAATGTCTGTTTCGAGTGATTCATGGCTGACGAGATTTCGTAGCAGGGCTGGCTTAAAAAATGAAACTCACTGCGATCTGCATTGGTAAAACGAAGCGTCATAAAATACGTGGCCACGATGTCACAACGGCTTACCTGAAGTCTGAAGTGCGGGGTTCGGTAAAGGTTCATGCCAGTGGTATTGAGGGCAATGAGGTGGCAGTTCATAACGATCACATCTACGCCGTTTCAACAACCACTTATGATTACTGGAAAGATCGTCTGGGTGGCAACGATGAAGACTGGCCAAAGGGTCGTTTTGCCGAAAATCTTATCATAGACGGACTGGACGAGGTCGCCCCCAGCCGACCCAGAAGTGCCTACATGCACGAGACTCTGGCGGTCGGAGACAGCTTGCGCGTGTCATCTCCCCTGGGTCAGTTTACCCTTGCTCGTGGCAACCCAAAACCTGTCGTTTTGTTTGCGGGCGGGATTGGCTTGACCCCGCTTCTGGCCATGCTGAAAGCACACACTTCTGTCAAAAACTACCCACCTGTATTTTTCTTTCACGCCGTTCAGGATGGCCTTCATCATGCTCTGCTGTTCAAGACCCGGTTCTGAAAAGGTCACAATCACGCTGCCCTTGAACACAGACAATGGTTTTGATCCTGTTGAAGACTGATGGCAACCTGTCTCGACGTCCAGCTATACCGGTTTGGGTTCAGCGATAGAGCTCTTGATATTTTTTAATTATTCCTGATCGATAGTCAACCGAGTATACCCTGAACTTATCTGAAGAGGTGCTGTAGGCGGCCTCTGGACAATAGGAAAAGCCTGCCAGTGCGCCATCCTGGTCAAATATTGCAACAGTGTTATTGAAGTACCAGTGCCGCAAACTTGCAGGCAGGTGATTGTTCAGGGAGAGTATGTAGGATTGTCTGGTGATGTTAGGTTTTAACCAACGCTTTTGCCATTGCCAGTGAACATCATTCCAGTCTCCGGTCATTGCAAGACACTTCCAGAGAGGCGTCCACCAGATTGGGGTTGCCTGTTTGGAAACTTTGGCAATGCTTTTATTTTCCGGGTGCTCTTCTAAAATGATCGTTACTATCTGTTTCTCATCAATGTTTTTTTTTGGGCTTCTACCTGATTGCCAGTCATGTTGATTGAAACCTTCCCAATAACTGAGTTCCTGCGGGCTTCTGTAGATGGTGTAATTGCCAAATCCACCGTGTTTTGCGCAAGGAACTGAAGTGGTGACCTCTTTCTCTCCTGTTACAACGCCAAGACAAAAGCCGGTCGAAGAAAAGCCATCGTAAATGACAACGAGACTATCTTCCGGGTTGGGGGAGGTTGCCATTGCCTGAAAAGAAAGGGCGAATAGAAATGAAGATGTCAGAAAAAACCTTGCATACAACGGATTAGATGGGACTGGCTGACGTTCTTTATTGTTTGGGTTCCATAACTTTTTCATAATATTGAAGACTATCTCGGATTAAATCAAAACCTCTCAATCTAGCAGACATCAGGATATTAGCCAGTTCACGGGGGGCAGGAAAGCCAGCTCTTGAAAAGATCGATTCTGCCGCAATATAGGATTACAGAAGCAGCCCTATCGGCAAGTAATAAAACGCGGGAGAACTCACTATGCGAGCAGACAGACTGACCAGTAAGCTGCAGTCCGCATTGTCAGATGCTCAGTCACTGGCTGTTGGTAAGGATCACAATCAGATAGAACCTGTCCACCTGTTAATGGCGCTGCTTAATCAGCGGGGTGGTTCTATCAAGCCTCTTTTGAGTCAAGTGGGCTTTAATTTGCAGCAGCTGGCTGATGAGCTCGAGAAGCTGCTTGATCAGGTTTCAGTCATTAATAATCCAACCGGCGATATTCAACCGTCACAGGAAACCATTCGCTTGCTTAATCTGGCCGATAAACAGGCTCAGAAAAGGGGGGATCAGTTTATTTCCAGTGAAACTGTCCTTCTGGTGATGATGGACGGGAGTTCGTCAGTTTCCCGTGTCCTGAAAGGGCAGGGGGTGAGTCAGCAGGCTCTGGAAAATGCCATCAACAATCTCAGGGGAGGCGAATCCGTCAATGATCCCAATGCTGAAGATAATCGCAATGCTCTGGCCACCTACACCATTGATCTAACTGAGCGTGCTGAAGCAGGCAAGCTGGACCCTGTCATTGGCCGGGACGATGAGATAAGACGCATTGTTCAGGTGCTGCAACGCCGTACCAAAAATAATCCGGTGATTATTGGCGAGCCCGGTATTGGTAAAACTGCCATTGTGGAAGGGCTGGCTCAAAGAATTATCAATGGTGAAGTGCCTGACGGTATCAAGGGTAAAAGGCTTTTGTCGCTTGATATGGGGTCGTTGATTGCCGGGGCCAAATTCAGGGGTGAATTCGAGGAGCGCCTGAAGTCGGTACTCAATGAGCTGTCCAAACAGGAAGGGCAGATCATCCTGTTTATTGATGAGCTCCACACTATGGTAGGTGCCGGTAAGGCAGAAGGTGCCATGGACGCCGGTAATATGCTTAAACCCGCTCTGGCCCGGGGTGAACTCCATTGTGTTGGAGCGACGACACTGGATGAATACCGGCAATATATCGAAAAAGACGCAGCGCTGGAGCGTCGATTCCAGAAAGTACTGGTGGATGAGCCTACAGAAGAAGACACTATTGCTATCTTGCGTGGTCTGAAAGAGCGTTATGAGGCCCACCACGGTGTTGACATTACCGACCCGGCCATTGTCGCTGCCGTAAAACTCTCCCAGCGCTACATCACTGACAGGCAACTGCCCGATAAGGCCATCGATCTGATTGATGAGTCAGCCAGTCGTATACGGATGGAGATGGATTCCAAGCCAGAAGAAATGGATCGCCTGGAGCGTCGTCTGATTCAACTGAAAATCGAACGGGAAGCACTTAAAAAAGAAGACGACAACGCATCCAAAGAGAGGCTGGTACTCTTGGATACAGAAGTGGGCCGCCTTGAGAGAGAGTACTCAGACCTTGAAGACATTTGGAAGGCCGAGAAAGTCGTCCTTCAGGGGTCTCAGAAGTTACGGGAGGAGCGTGAGCAATTACTCATTGCCCTGGAAGCTGCACAGCGTTCTGGTGATCTCGCCAAAATGTCAGAAATTCAGTATGGCCAGCTTCCCGAGCTGGAAAAGAAGCTGGCTGAAGCGGATGCTGCCAAGTCAGGTGGAGAAACCAAGCTGCTTCGCAACCGGGTCACGGATGAAGAAATTGCTGAAGTGGTCTCTCGCTGGACTGGAATACCTGTTTCCAAAATGCTGGAAGGTGAGCGTGAAAAGCTCTTGAAGATGGAAGACGCACTTCATGGTCGTGTAATTGGTCAAGACGAAGCAGTAGTTGCTGTTTCTAACGCTGTACGCCGCTCAAGAGCAGGCCTGGCCGATCCCAACCGACCTAATGGCTCCTTCATGTTTCTTGGGCCAACCGGTGTGGGTAAGACAGAACTTTGCAAAGCGCTGGCGGCATTTCTGTTTGATACAGAAGACGCTATTGTTCGCATCGATATGTCCGAGTTTATGGAAAAACACTCTGTTGCCCGCCTGCTGGGAGCGCCTCCCGGCTACGTGGGGTATGAAGAAGGGGGTTATCTGACAGAGGCTGTTCGCCGTAAACCCTATTCGGTGGTGTTGATGGATGAAGTAGAAAAGGCTCACCCGGACGTTTTCAATATTCTCTTGCAGGTATTGGAGGATGGTCGTTTAACTGATGGCCAGGGAAGAACGGTAGACTTTAAAAATACTGTGATTGTCATGACTTCCAACCTCGGCTCTGATGTTATTCAGACCATGCAGGGTGAAGATTTTGAAGCATTGAAATCAACGCTTATAGATGTAGTGGGAGCTCACTTCAGGCCTGAATTTGTCAACCGTGTCGATGAGCTGGTGGTCTTTCATCCCCTGACAGAGAGTCAGATAGAAGGCATTGCGGCTATTCAGTTAAGCCGACTGAACAAACGTCTTGCGGAAAATAGTCTGTCCCTGGAAGTTTCTGATGAAGCAATGAAAAAACTGGCTGAAGTGGGCTTTGATCCTGTGTACGGAGCCCGTCCGTTGAAACGGGCCATACAGCGCAGTATCGAGAATCCTCTGGCAGAATCCATACTGTCAGGTCAGTACTCTCCCGGTGATGTCATCAAGGCAATACTTACAGAGGGTGAGATTACGTTTGAGTAATGCTCTTCAGTCGAGGCCGCTATCCAGCGGCTTCCTTTTTTTGTTATTCCTTCAGGGTTAACCCCTCTGCGTGTAGCAGTCTGGGGATAGTTAGCTCATTAACTTTCGTAGATGCGCCTATTGCCATAAAGTGAGACAAGTGTGCATAATTACAGGGGCTAAGCCACCTGTTTTGTCTGTTCATCACTGTGTCATGAAATAGCATCAGGATACAGATAAAACGTACTCTCTTATGAGGTATACATGTATCCCGTTGTTGTCTCAGACCTTGATGGTACCCTTCTTAATGACCAGCACCAGCTGGCACCTCGCACCAAAGAAGTTATTCGTCGTTTAAGCAATCAGGGAATCCGTTTTGTTTTTGCCACGGGCAGACATTACCTGGATGTTGAAGAGATAAGAGCACAGCTGGACATCGATATGTTCACCATTACTTCTAATGGCGCACGAGCACACAACCCCAAGGGAGAGACGATTGTCAGTCATGATCTTAATCCCAGGTTTATTCAGCCCTTAATTGCGCTTGGCCGTCAATACAGTGATACCGTTTTTTTGAGTGTGTACAGCGAAGATAAGTGGTATGTCGAGCAGCATCATGAAAGCTTGTTGGAGTTTCATAAAGACACAGGCTTCAGCTACACTGTGCAGGATCTGGATACGATTCCTGTCGACAAGATTATCAAAGTGTTCTTTGTAGCCAAAAAGCATGATGAGTTGCTTGATCTTGAGCGGGATATTCATGAAGCCTTTGGTGACTCGGTGAATATGGCTTTCTCTCTGGATACCTGCCTTGAAATCATGGCGCCAGCGGTGAGCAAAGGTGCAGCTCTGGAAGAAGTCATGAAACTCAAAGGTCTGGAGCCCAAAGACGCAGTAGCTTTTGGTGACGGCATGAACGACGTTGAGATGTTACAGGTGGTAGGCAAAGGACTGGTTATGGGGAATGCGACAGAGCGTTTGAAAGCGAAACTGCCTGATCATCAGGTGATTGGCCAATGCAATGATGATGCTGTGGCTCAATACCTCGAAAATCATTACCTGAATTGAGTTGCGAACAAGCTCACCGGTGTCCCGGTGAGCATTAATCAATGCCTTTACGAAATTCTTTCGAAACAGCCAAAAAGCACTGAAAATCATTATCAAAAGTCATGTTTTGGCTAGCTCTGACTGGAATCTCAAGTTCCACTTGTGATATTGCGGTAAATGCTCAAATTGTGTTCATTTCTAACGCGAGCAAATTTCTCGAACGATTTAAATATCCCGGAGTCAGGTAAATCTGAGTTTCTTGTCTAGAATAATTTCTTCATTTCTATTTCAAGCTCAGGTATCTCATGACTTTTGTTTTTATTGTGCCTATCTTGCTTTTGTCGTGTAGTAGTCAGGCTTCAGTTCCTCTCGCTTCATCTTTCGTTTCCGGCGACAGTGTCGAAGCAATTCTTGCTTCTTTCTTACCTGATCCCATTCGTCTACCAAAATCTGACGTTGCCCAGCTGTTGCTGTTACAAAAGGGTAAAAAAGGCTCGATAATCAGTTTGCCTGTCTCTGAAAGGGATCGGCTGCAGCCGAATAAAGGTACAACGTTTACTGGCTATCCATTCGAATTAAACCGTTATGGCAATGAAAACAAGGAACAGTCTAAAACCGGGGGTAAATCTCCGCCACCGCAGCAAGAGCAACAAAGCAAAAAGCAAAGCGAGAAAGGGCAGGGCGGTTCTGGCTCTTCTGGCTCATCAGGCTCTGGTGCCGCATCAGCATCAGCTTCCGGTAACGATGAGAGTCATGCCAGGCATCTTGAAAAACTGAAAGAAATCCTCAAAGCCGCTGAAAAGTCATTGAAAACAATGGATCAGAAAAAAAATATTGATGAGTTTCATGCAGAATTGAAAAGATTGTATGCGGAATCCCCCGATATTTTGAAGGAGAAGGGCTCCCTGGAGAGTGGTGAACACCGTTGGAAAGCGATTTTGAGGTTGCTTAAGCTTCATTTTCCCAACAAGATGGAAAAAGGTGAAATGTCACACGTTTTACTTGAATATCCTGGTCTAGCGAGCCTGCCAGAAGAAGTGATCAGATTTTTTGCCAGACAGAAGCTGACAGAACCTGCATTAGCTGAAAGTTTGCCCAAACAGTTGTTAGTTGACAGCATTGTGGATGCTGCCAGCCCGTCAATCCTGAGGTATATACAAGCTCATCTGGGCTACCCCTATTGTCTTCAGCAGCTGATTGGGCTATTTATAACCCAGCTGTCTTTAGTGGCAACGGGTGAATCTAAAGAGTTTATTTTTCAGGATCATACAGGGGGGCAAGTTAGTGTTTTTTCTATCCGGAAAAATGCTAAAGGACGTTATCGTGTTTTTGTCGTTGATGGTTTAAGTGTTGTTAAGCGTTGCTACGAAGATCAGGTCTATTCATCTCTACCACATTTTGTCATTTTCGCTTTGGCACTGGCTTTAAAATATCATGGCTTTACTGATTCCCGATTTTACTTCCTGTCTCAACGTCAGGCTGGTGACTTTGGCTCTGAATCATTCATGCTGCACGACCTGGAAACATTGTTGCAATCCCCTATGGTGACTGGTAACGGTTATTATGCGGATAAAGAACCTATTCCTAATGACAAAGTAGCCATGTTTTCGTTGCAAATAACATTTGACGAGAGTGCTGAGCAACTCGGTCGATTGCGAGTCAATGGGGAGATTAAGTATTTTACGGACACAGCAGATAAACCTGAACTTAATGCACATGACCTAAGCACCCTTATTATTATGTCGTTGCAAACCTGGGTTACAATGGGGCTGGAACCAGATTTGTTTAAATTTTATCAGTTGCGTCAGTTTCCTCAGAGGTTTGCACATCTGACCCAAGGGCAGCAGCGACTAAAGCGATTGCTTGAGAAATTCCCTGAAGAACGGCAAAAAGAGGTGGAACAGGTAGTTGATGAAACACGGGGCTTGTTGTCTGGCGATGATGGAGTCTGCAATAACAATGCTAATCTGGCTGCTACCCTGCTGTGGATGAAAATGAACATTGAGTTGCTGGAAATGAACAACCGTCCCGGGCAGGAAGAATAAACAAGATATCCGTAAGTTCACCATCATCGGTTATGATCAATTTCATAGCATGAAATTAACTCAACCTTCGTGATTTGTTCAAGTAGTGGCCATAAGCAGCTCTCACAAAAAATCCGGTACCGCTTCACCTGCCACTCAGGTGTCCAAAGTCGTCTTTTAGCTAACTCTGAGACTGGACATCTCAGATTCTGCTTGTGATAGTGGGATAAATACTCAAATTGTACTCATTTTTAACCTGAGTGAATTTTTCGAACGATTTAAATATCATGGAGTCAGCAAAATCTGAGTTTCTTTTCTAGAATGATCCTTTTATCTTTACTTGAAGCTCCGGTATTTTATGACTATCGTCTTTATTCTGCCTGTCCTGCTTTTGTCGTGTAGTAGTCAGGCTTCAGTTCCTCTCACGTCATCATTCGTTTCCGGCGACCGTGTCGATGCAATTCTTTCTTCTTTCTTACCTGATCCCATTCGTCTACCAAAATCTAACGTTGCTACTCTGTTGCTGTTAAAAAAGAGTAAAAAAGGTTCAATAATCAGTTTGCCTGTCTCTGAAAGGGATGGGTTGCAGCCGAATAAAGGTACGACGTTTACTGGCTATCCATTCCAATTAAACCGTTATGGCAACGAAAACAAGGAACAGTCTAAAACCGACGGTAAATCTTCGCCACCGCAGCAAAAGCAACAAAGCAAAAAGCAAAGTGATAAAGAGCAGGGTTCTTCTGGCTCTTCAGGCTCCGGTGCTGCATCAGCATCAGCTTCCGGTAACGATGAGAGTCGTGCCAGGCATCTTGAAAAACTGAAAGAAATCCTCAAAGCCGCTGAAAAGTCATTGAAAACAATGGATCAGAAAAAAAATATTGATGGCTTTATTGCAGAATTGAAAAGATTGTATTCGGCATCCCCTGATCTTCTCGAGGAAAAGGGGTCACTGGTGAGCAGGAAATACAGCTGGAAAGCGATTCTGAGATTGCTTAAGCATCATTTTTCCGACAAGCTGGAAGAAGGTGAAATGTCGCACGTTTTACTCGAATATCCCGATATTGAGGGCCAGCCAGAAGAATTAATCAGATTACTTGCCAGAGAAGTGCTCCCGGAAACTGAATTACCTCAGGAGGTGCCCAAAGAGACGTTAGTTCACTTCATTGTGAATTCTGTCAATCCGATAACTCTATGGTATATGCAAACTCATCTGGGCCATCCTCAGTGTCTTCAACAGCTGCTTAGGTTATTTATAACCCAGCTACCGCTAATGGCAAAAGGTGAATCTAAAAAGTTTATTTTTCAGGACCATACGAGTCACATTAACGTTTTTTTTATCCGGAAAAATGCTAAAGGGCGTTATCGTGTTTTTGTCGTTGATAGTTTAAGTGTTTTTAAGCGCTACGACGAAGGTCAAATTTATTCGCCCCTGGCACATTTTGTCACTTCAGTTTTGGCACTGGCGTTAAAATATCATGGCTTTACTGATTCCCGGTTTTACTTCCTGCCTGAACGTCAAGGTCCTAACCTTGGCAGTGAGTCATTCATGTTGCACGACCTGAAAACGTTGTTGGAATTCCCCATGTTGGCTGGTAACGGTTATTATTCGGACAAAGAACCTCTTACTAATGACAATATGTTCAGGTTTTTTTTGAACATAACGTATGATCCGGAAGGTGAGCAACTCGGTCGATTGCGAATCAATGGGGAGATTAAGTCATTTACGGACACAGCAGATAAACCTGCAATTGCTACGCATGACCTGAACACCCTTATTCTTATGTCGCTCCATACCTGGACTACAACGGGTCTGGAACCAGATTTGTTTAAATTTTATCAGCTGCTTCAGTTTCCCCAGAGGTTTGCACATCTGACCCAAGGGCAGGAGCGACTGAAGCGATTGCTTGAGAAATTCCCTGAAGAACGACAAAAAGAGGTTGACCAGGTAGTTGATGAAACACGGGGCTTGTTGTCCGTCAGAGGTGGAATCTGCAATAACAACACTAATCTGGCCGCTATTCTGCTGTGGATGAAAATGAATATTGAGTTACTGGATATGAACCCTCCTGGGCAGGAAAAATAAAAAAGATTTCAGGAAATTCGCCATCAATGGCAATGATCAATTTTATACCATGAAATTAACTCAGCCTTGATGACTTGTTTGAGCGGTTGCCATAATCAACTCTCTCAAAAAATCCGGTAACGCTTCACCTGCCACTCAGGTGTCCAAAGTCGTCTTTTAGCTAACTCTGAGACTGGACATCTCAGATTCCGCTGGTGATAGTGGGGTAAATACTCAAATTGTACTCATTTTTAACCTGAATGAATTTCTCGAACGATTTAAATATCATGGAGTCTGCAAAATCTGAGTTTCTTTTCTAGAATGATCTTTTTATCTTTTCTTGAAGCTCCGGTATTTTATGACTATCGTTTTTATTCTGCCTGTCCTGCTTTTGTCGTGTAGTAGTCAGGCTTCAGTTCCTCTCACTTCATCATTCGTTTCCGGCTACAGCATCGATGCAATTCTTTCTTCTTTCTTGCCTCCCATTCGTCTACCAAAATCTAACGTTGCCCCGCTGTTGCTGTTACATAAGAGGAAAAAAGGTTCGATAATCAGTTTGCCTATCTCAGAAAGGGGTTGGCTGCAGCCGAATAAAGGTACGACGTTTACTGGCTATCCATTCCAATTAAACCGTTATGGCAACGAAAACAAGGAACAGTCTAAAACCGACGGTAAATCTCCACCACCGCAGCAAGAGCAACAAAGCAAAAAGCAAAGCGATAAAGGGCAAGGCAGTTCTGGCTCTTCAGGTTCCTCAGGCTCTGGTGCTGCATCAGCATCGGCTTCCGGTAACGATGAGGGTCATGTCAGGCATCTTGAAAAACTGAAAGAAATACTCAAGGCTGCTGAAAAGTCATTGAAAACAATGGATCAGAAAAAAAATATTGATGACTTTAATGCAGAATTGGAAAGACTGTATGCCAAATCCCCCAATCTTTTGAAGGAGAAGGGTTCCCTGGAGAGCGCTGGATACCGTTGGAAAGCGATTCTGAGTCTGCTTAAGCATCATTTTCCGGGGAAGCTGGAAAAAGGTGAAATGCTACACGTTTTAATTGAATACCCCAAGCTAGAAAGCCTGCCAGAAAATTTAATCAGATTATTTGCCGGACGTGCGTTTCCGCAGCTTGTTTTACCTGAAGGGATGCCCAAAGAGTTATTAATTGACACGATTCTGGATGTTGCTAGCCCGTTAACTCTGAAGCTTATGCAAACTTACATTGGCTTCCCTCAGTGTCTTCACCAACTGGTTGGGTTGTTTATAACCCAGCTGCCATTGATGGCAATAGGTGAGACTAAAAACTTTATTTTTCAGGAGCAAACAGGCCATGTTAACGTTTTTTCTATTCGAAAAAATACTGAAGGGCGTCATCGCGTTTTTGTTGTTGATAGTTTAAGTGTTTTTAAGCGTTACTACGAAGATCAAGTTTATTCGAACTTGGCGCATTTTGTCACTTTAGCTTTAACACTGGCGTTAAAATATCATGGTTTTACTGACTCCCGGTTTTATTTCCTGCCTGAGCGTCAGGCGAGTGGCTTTGGCTGTGAGTCATTCATGCTACACGATCTCGCAACATTGTTGGAAGCCCCCATGTTAGCTGGTAACGGTTATTATGCGGACAAAGCCCCCCTTAGTAATGACAATATGGTGAAGTTTTTTTTGCAAATAATGTATCAGGTGGATGCCGAACAACTTGGTCGATTGCGACTCAATGGGGAGATTAAATATTTTACAGACGCAGCAGATAAACCGGCATTTGATACCCATGACCTGAACATCCTTATTATTATGGCGCTCCGGGCTTGGGAGGTGTCTGGGCTGGAACCGGATTTGTTTAAATTTTATCAGTTGCTTCAGTTTCCCCAGAGGTTTGCACACCTGACCCAAGGGCAGCAGCGTCTAAAACGGTTGCTTGAGAAATTCCCTGAAGAACGACAAAAAGAGGTGGACCAGGTAGTTGATGCAACACGGGGCTTGTTGTCCGGCAATGGGGGAGTCTGCAATAGCAACATTAACCTGGCTGCTACTCTGCTGTGGATGAAAATGAATATTGAGTTGCTGGAAATCAACCAGCCCGGGCAGGAAGAGTAAACGGAATATCCGGAATTTCGCCATCAACGACTATTCACATCATGAGATTAACTCAGCCCTGATAATTTGGTCGAGTGGTTGCCATAAGCCACTCTCTCAAAATTCCGGAAACGATTTATAAGCCTCTTTATAACCAGCCGCCCAGATCCTTCCAGCGGTTGACGATAGAGCAAAATAGCTCGGCAGTTTTCTCTGTGTCATAACGGGCAGAGTGGGCTTCACCCTTGTCGAAATGAATCTCTGCGGCCTCGCAGGCTCTGGCCAGCACGGTCTGCCCGTATGCCAGTCCGGACAGGGTGGCTGTATCAAAGCAGGAGAAGGGATGAAAAGGGTTGCGTTTGATATCACAGCGCTCTGCTGCGGCCATCAGAAAGCCAAGGTCAAATGATGCATTATGACCCACCAGCACTGCCCGGTTACAACCCTGTTTTTTAACTTCCTTGCGCACTGTTTTGAAGATACCGTTCAGTGCCTGCTCTTCTTCTGTGGCAATGCGAAGCGGGTGGAAGGGATCAATACCGATAAACTCTATCGCCGCCTGTTCAATATTGGCGCCTTCAAATGGTTTGATATGGAAAGACTGAGGCTTACCGGGGTGCACATAGCCGCTTTCATCCATTTCAATGACCACAGCTGCAATTTCCAGCAGGGCATCGGTGGCGGAATTGAAACCTCCGGTTTCTACATCCACCACAACAGGCAAAAAACCACGAAAGCGGTTGGCCATCAAATGGCTATCATCGACCACGGAATCTCCTTAATTCATTCAGAGTCAGTGGAAAGTCAGCCTTCTGAGGACTGACTTTCCGGTCTTCAGTGTTAGTCCTGGGTTTGTAAACGCCAGTTCAGGGTTTCGCCTGCACGCAGAGGAATCACCTGATTGTCGCCCAGGGGGATAGACTCTGGCAATTGCCATTCTTCTTTAATCAGGGTTACAGAAGCCTGGTTTCTGGGTAGACCGTAAAAATCCGGACCAAAGTGGCTGGCAAATCCTTCCAGTTTATCCAGTGCATTCATGCTCTCAAAGGCTTCAGCATACAATTCCAGAGCTGCCGGTGCGGTATAGCAACCTGCACAGCCACAGGAGGTTTCTTTTGCATCTACCGTATGAGGTGCAGAGTCGGTGCCAAGGAAAAATTTCGGATTGCCACTGGTTGCGGCTTCCAGTAAGGCCTGCTGGTGGCTATTACGCTTCAGGATTGGCAGGCAGTAATAATGGGGGCGAATGCCTCCTGCCAGCATATCGTTGCGATTGTAAAGCAGGTGGTGTGCAGTAATCGTGGCGGCGACATTGCTGTGGCTGCTTTTGACAAATTCGACCGCATCAGCGGTGGTGATGTGTTCCATGACCACTTTCAGGTCAGGGTGCCGAAGAGTAATGTCTCGCAGGTAACGATCAATGAAAACTTTTTCACGATCGAAGATATCAATGTCTTTGTCAGTGACTTCAGCATGTACCAGCAGCAGCAGGCCAACCTCAGCCATGGTCTTCAGACTTTCCTCAATATTGTTGATATCAGTGACACCTGAGTCAGAGTTGGTGGTCGCTCCGGCTGGATAGAGCTTCAGAGCTTTGACATCGCCTCTGGCCTTGGCTTCACGAACCATTTCGGGGGTGGTGTTATCCGTCAGGTAAAGTGTCATCAGTGGTTCAAACTGACTACCAGCAGGCGCATGCTCAAGGATTCGGGCCTTGTAAGCGGCAGCATCATCGGCGTCCAGTACCGGTGGACGCAGATTAGGCATGACAATAGCCCGGGTAAAGTTTCTGGCTGCTGAACGCACTGTTTCAGCCAGGGCTGCGTCGTCTCTCAGGTGGATATGCCAGTCATCAGGACGTGTCAGGGAGAGCTTTTCTTTCGCTATGGGCATTTGCGTCATCTTCTGAAGAGTACCTGTTCCGGAAAAGAAAGGTTGACTGCTAAATAGCAACAGTTTAATCGTGTTTTTATCTTGAGTCCGCTAAATACAGCACGGGATGATCAAAAAAGCACGTGAATAAAATGGAGTAGATTGGAGAGTTCAGGAGACCCCCTTCACCGGGCTAGCATCGTATCTAAAATCATGCAGGCTTGGTAGTAATATTTGCCGTTCAGAGCATGCCCTTCGATCAATTTGCAGGACTTCAAAGGCGTTGATTTTCAGTTGTTTGCACATTTTCGGTCTTTATCAGTTCAGGTGAAGTGCTTTTGAGATTCCCCGGTCTGGAAAATAGGGAAGCATTCGAGAATAATGGTGTCCGCTCTGTGGCTATCGGAAGTCGGTTGGGTAATTTCCACATCGGGCTTTCAGAGTTAAGAGGTAGCCATAAAAAATGGGAATATTGAATTAATATGTAGGTTTTTTGAATAAATATTGATTTTCAATTTTGGATCATCAATACTCTTCAATCAATCAGGTTTACCGTATCGGGAATTGGGAGTGCACGGTGAAAGAGATCAAAAAAGTGGTACTGGCCTATTCGGGTGGACTGGATACCTCAGTCATTGCCAAATGGCTGGAAGATACTTATCAGTGCGAAGTTGTTACATTTACTGCGGATCTGGGTCAGGGTGAAGAAGTTGAGCCTGCCAGGGCCAAAGCAGAGGCACTGGGCATCAAAGAGATCTATATCGAAGATTTGCGTGAAGAGTTTGTTCGGGATTTTGTGTTTCCGATGTTCCGGGCCAATACCATCTATGAAGGCGAGTACCTGCTGGGTACTTCTATTGCCCGTCCTCTTATTTCCAAGCGTTTGATTGAAATTGCCAATGAGACGGGAGCCGATGCTATCTCCCATGGTGCTACCGGCAAGGGTAATGACCAGGTGCGTTTTGAACTGGGCGCTTATGCTCTGAAGCCAGGTGTACAGGTAATAGCTCCGTGGCGTGAGTGGGATCTGAATTCCCGTGAAAAACTGCTGGCCTATTGTGAAGAGCACGGTATACAGGTTGAAAAGAAGAAAGGTAAGTCTCCTTATTCTATGGATGCCAACTTGCTGCACATTTCATACGAAGGTGGCATCCTGGAAGATCCATGGGCTGAAGCCGAAGAGGATATGTGGCGCTGGAGTGTAGCTCCGGAAAATGCCCCGGATCAGCCACTGTATATTGAGCTGACCTATAAGAAAGGTGATATCGTTGCTATCGACGGTCAGGAAATGACACCCGCAAACGTTTTGACTTACCTGAACAAGGTGGGTGGAGAGAATGGTGTGGGTCGTCTGGACATCGTTGAGAATCGTTATGTCGGTATGAAGTCCCGTGGTTGCTACGAGACTCCGGGTGGAACCATCATGCTGAAAGCGCACAGGGCAATTGAGTCCATTACTCTTGATCGTGAAGTGGCACACCTGAAAGACGAACTGATGCCCAAGTATGCGAAACTGATTTACAACGGCTACTGGTGGTCTCCCGAGCGTGAGATGCTTCAGAAGATGATTGATGAAAGTCAGGGTTGCGTGAATGGTGTCGTACGTCTGAAACTCTATAAAGGTAATGTAACGGTTGTTGGTCGTCAGTCTGATGACTCCCTGTTTGATGAGAATATTGCCACCTTTGAAGATGATGCCGGTGCTTATGATCAGGCAGATGCTGAAGGCTTTATCAAGCTGAATGCATTGAGGCTGAGAATTGCTGCCAATAAGGGGCGTAATCCTGGTTAATTGAGTGAGTAAAATGTTGCTTTTTGAACTCAGTTCATTACCCGCCCCCTACTTCGGGTGTTCTAAAGCTTTCTAAAGCTTTGGTTCCCATGCTCCAGAGGCTGTCGCAAGAGTGCGAGCAAGGCTGAGATAAGGCAAAAAGTGGCAAAAAAGCGCAGTTTACAGCGAGTAAATGAGCATTTTGAGCCACTTTTTAACGCGGTATCAGCGAAGCGCGGCACTTTTGCGACAGCCTCGAAAGGGCTAGATCAGGCCGTTACTTGTGCATTTTACCTTCTGGATTGCTGAATTCATCGTTATTGAACACATCAACATGTTTGCGTTTTCGATGCATTCTTTTATGACAACAAAGTGCTTGAGCATTGTCACAGATCTTTCCGCATGGTCGCAGTTGGCCATCTTTCCCAATCATCTTTTCGTAACAGGTTTGTTGCCCGGTGTGTTCTCTTCTTTTATGATCCGACAGGGCTTTAGGATTCTTGCAGACCGTCCCGCATAGCTGAGGCTGGCCATCCTTCCTGGTCACTTTTACGTCACAGGTCTGTTGCCCGGTGTGTTTTATTTTTTTGTGATCCGTGAGGGCTCGAGAATTCCTGCAGACCGTTGCACATGGCCGCAGCCGACCATCTTCCCCGGGCACTGCTACATTACAGGTTTTTTGTCCGGTGTGATATCCGGCTTTGTGATCTGACAGGGCTTTACCGTTCTTGTAGATCCTTCCGCATGGTCGCGTCTGGCCATCCTCTCCGACCACGATTTCGGCACAGGTTTTTTGCCCGGTATGGCGTCTTCTTTTGTGTTCTGACAAGACTTGAACACTTTTACAGAGCACCCCGCATGGCTGCGGCTGGCCATCTTCCCCGACCGTGGTTACGTCACAGATTTTTTGCACGCCGTGGTTTCTTTTTTTGTGATCCCGCAGGGTGCGAGCATGTAAGCAGACCTTACCGCATGGTAGCGGCTGACCATCTTTTCCAGCCACGATCGCGTCACAGATTTTTTGCTGATAGTCGTATTTGTTTCTGTGACCCGATGAGTCTTGAGGGTTTTTGCAGACCGTCCCACAGGAATCAGGCTGGCCGTTCTCTCCGACCAGGGTTTCGCCACAGGTTTGTTGCCCGGTATGGTGACTTCTTTTGTGATCTGACAAGACTTGAACACTTTTACAGAGCGTCCCGCACGGCTGCGGCTGGCCATCTTCCCCGACCAGGGTTACGTCACAGGTTTTTTCCACGCGGTGGTATGTTCTTTTGTGTTCCCGCAGGGAGCGAGCATGTAACAAGACTCTTCCGCAAGGCTGCAGCTGACCATCCTCTACGGCCACGATCGTGTCACAGATTTGTTGCCCAGAGTGGCATCTGTTTTTGTGTTCCGACAGGTCTTGAGCGTTCTTGCAGACCGTCCCGCATGGACCAGGCTGGCCATCCTCCCTGACCAGGGTCACGTCACAGGTTTTTTGCCCGGTGTGAAATTTGCTTTTGTGAGTCGACAGAGTTGGAGAGTTTTTGAAGATCTTTGCGCATGGCCGCAGATAACCATCCTCTGAGGCCACGATCTTGTTACAGATGAATTGCCTGTGGTGGTGCTTGCTTTTGTGACCCGACAGAGCCTTTTGGCAATGGGCAGTGGCTTCGAGAGCAAGGCAATCATTCTCTGGTATTGCCAGATCATCACTGACTGGTCCGGTAGATGCATTTGTATAGGCAGCCCCTGCGCTCATTGAGTCTAAAGCGAACCCATTCAGGGCGACCTCGTCCAGGGCGACCCCGTCTATAGGGTTGCAGTTATTAGCCGGGTTGACATCAATGTCATGCGCCTCTGTCTTAAATACTTTATCAGAATCAAATACTGGAGTGTCAGGGCAATTACCCAATAACCTGAAAATTGAGTTGTTTTGAGAATATGTAGTGTTTGGAGGATCAAAATAGTCCATGCAAATAAAACAGTATCCATTGACCAAATGAGAGCAAAAGCTATTTTCGGCTATCGAAACTTCTTCGATATCCAGCGTCCGTTCTGCGCGCCCCCCGGGATCGGATAATGGTCGGAATTGACAAACGCCATGACAGGGATGGATGAAACAATTTAAACCCAAAGTATGTGAGTCTTGATGAGGGCCTCGGTTACCGCCCCGATAGTCAGTATTCTGAGGGGCAATAAAAGAGCCTGCAGTGCGGGTGTTGGCTTGCGGAGCTTGCTGGTTGGACGATTCTGACGGCTGGTATTGATGTTGGTCGTGTCCGGAGCCAAACGTTACAGTAATGGCCTGATGCGGATGATCATGACTCGGCGCTTGTTGTTCTATGGCGTTAAACAGTGGTGAATCGGCGCTCCAATAGCTTTGCAAAAGCCAATCGACTAATGCAAGCACTTCTGGAGATAGCCGTGAAAAAGGGGATCTCAAGGGAGTCTTTTTGATGGTCAGGATCAGTTTGTAATCAACCAACATATGAGTGGCGAAAAGCAATGGCCAGGAAATCGACTCAATAAGGGGCGTTTTTACCCCATCACCATCGGGTCTCTGTGGTTTGTCATCGGGCGGTGAACCTGCTTCTGCATAGCCGCTTGAGTCGGTGATGTCTGATGATGAGCTGTGCCGTTCAAGCTTTATAGAGAGGCTCTGTTTTTGAAAGCCTGTATGCTGTTCAAACTCGACCAGCAAAGGTTTTGTCAGTGGTTTGGCCTGACAGATGGCAGGCAATGACAGGAACAGCAAAAATGGTGCTACAAAGAGTGGGTGTTTAATAATTCTATCCTTGCTATCCGGTTTCAGGAAGAAAAAATAGATCACCCTATGAAATAGAGTGTTGCAAAAAACCAGGTTCACATGCTCCAGCTCCGGGGCTCTGGGTTTCTCTCAAGTTGTCGATACAGGTTATTCTTTTCTACATTTCTCAAATTCACTTTTTGCAAATTGATAACCGGGAGCATCAGGAGCATAATAGAGTTCATTAAATAAGTCTTCGGTTTTAATCCTTGCTGACTCCCCAGACGTCCAGTGACCTTCAAATCTATCTTCACTGCCAGTTTGTGTTACTGTGAATAACACCTTACCCCTGTAGTAGACGAGATACCAAGTATCGCTATAGCCATCATGGATTGAGTAGTTACAATTTGAGTCAGTCACTTCCGGACCTTGTGAAATATCGGAAGGGTCAAGATGTTCAAGTAATTCAATGGCATTCCTGAATACCTGAATATCCGGGGTAGGGGATTCGACTTTATAATGCGCATCGTTTTCAATGAGAATAGTTATTAACGTATTCATGTGCTCTATGATTTCTGAAACAATGTCATCTGCTGTTGTGTTTGATTCATCAATTTCGATGTCAGGCACGGCGTTAGCAAGTGACTCAGAATACTCGTCTACTTCCTGTAACCTGTTTTTTTTCGCCTTTTGTCCTGTCGAACTTTCTGTGGAACTCAGCTTCTCTTCCTCACTACTATTGGATGCCTGTCGGAGTTTACAAACGCCATGACAGGAATCGACGTAACACTCCAAACCTAAAGTATGCTGGTCTTGTTCAGGGTCTTCTTTATCTTTGTTACATAAAGACGACAATAGTCTTTTGATAGAACCTGTAACATGGCGGGTTGCCCCTTGGGCTTGCCGACCCGATGATTCTGATGGTGGGTTTTGTTGGTTGCTTTGTTGTTTGTTTTGTCCTGGGAGCGTCATAGTGGTGATCGTAAACGGGTCATCCCGACTCAGTTGATCCATTGGGTTAAACAGCAATGAATCGGGGGTCCAATAGCTTTTTAAAAGCCAGCCGACAGCGACAAACACTTCTTCAGGTATCCATGAATAAGTTTTGCCCCTCAGGGCAGGGTTCCTGGTGTTCAGGGCCCATTCGTATGCAACCAGCACGTTAGAGGCGTAAAGCAATGGCCATGAAATAGACTCAATAAAGGTCATTGGTAGCCCGTAAACGCCAAGTTTGTGTGGTTTGTCATCAGGCGGCAAAAAAACTGCGTAGACATTTGTGTCGGGAAGGTGCTTCCGATTGTCCGGCAATGAAATAAGGCTGCGCTTAACAGAAAAGCTCTGAGTGTTCTGTTTATGCTCGACAACAAAATGTCTTATTAACGACTCTGCCTGACAGATGGTAGACAAAGGCGAAAGCAACAACATCAGTGCAGCAAAGAACGTTTGTTTCAATGTTCGATCCATGTGTTACTGGTTTTATAGTTGGAAATTCCTGCTGTGTTGTCCATTGCAACGCTTTGGAATAGAGCTGTCTTGATCATCAGCCTTCTTATGCACCTGAACATTCACAGGAGTTGTTTGCAGTTTACCTGACTGCTCTGTTTTTTCCTTTGTTCCTCAAATTCCCTTTTTGCAGATTGGTAACCCGGGCCATCAGGTGCATAATATAATTCATTAAATAAGACTTCGGTTTTAATGCTTACTGAAATCCCACATGTAAGAGCAGATGAAAAGCTTGTTTTATTTGCAGTGCGTATTATAGCGAACAGCATCTTGCCTCTGTAATAGACGTGATAATAAGCATAGCCATCGATATCGTCATCGCTATCGCTATCACCATAGGCATGATTGAGGTGATAGGCATTATAGAAATCAATCTCTGGATAGAGACTAAACGGTTCCAAGTCTGTTGAAATATCGGAAGGGTCAAGTAATTCAAGTATCTCGATGGCATTCTCAAATGTCTGAATATCCGGAGAAGGGGAATTCGCGTTGGCATGCACATCGTTTAACGTGTGATTAAATATTAATCGATTAATGTGCTTTATGATTTGTGAGACAAGCACACCTGCTTTGCTCGCGACTTTTGCGACAGCCTCATGGGTCTCTGGTTTAAGGGGATGTTCAGCTAGCTCACTACTATTGGATGATTGTCGGAGTTTACAAACACCATGACAGGAATTGACGAAACAATCTAAACCCAACGTATGCTGGTCTTGTTCAGGGCTCTCATTACCATCGTTAGAGCCAGACGACAGGGTGTTGGTGACAGAGCCTCTGACATGGCTGGTTGTCCCTGAGGCTTGCTGGCCAGATGATTCTGATGGCGGATTTTGTTTGTTGCTTTGTTGTTGGTCACTTTGTTGTTTGTTTTCTCCGGGGAGCGTCATAGTGTTGATCGTAAACGGATCATCCCGACTCAGTTGATCCCTCGGGTTAAACAGCAATGAATCGGGGTTCCAGTAACTTTTTAAAAGCCAGCCGACAGCGACAAATACTTCTTCAGGTATCCATGAATAAGGTTTGCCTCTCAGGGCAGGGTCCCTGGTGGTCTGGATCAGTTCGTATGCAAGCAGCACGTTGGTGGCGTAAAGTAATGGCCAGGAAATGGACTCAATAAAGGTCATTGGTAGCCCGTAACCCCCAGCTTTGTGTGGTTTGTCATCAGGCGGCAATAAAACTGTATAGCCTTTTGTGTCGGGAAGGTGCTTCCGATTGTCCAGCAACGAATTCAGGCTGCGCGTAACAGAAAAGCTCTGAGTGCTCTGTTTATGCTCGACAGCAAAACGTCTTCTTAACGAGTCTGCCTGACAGGTGGCAGACAAAGAGAAAAGCAGCAACAGGAATTTCGCAAAAAACGATCGTTTCATTATTCGATTCGTACATTACTGATTTTGGAATAAGGAAAGGTAGAGCAGGGCAGTGGCAATTCAAGAAAGTAAGCGTGTTTTGCCGTCAAAAACTAAATTCAGACATCACCGTTGTAAAAGTCTTTCTGAGCTTTGGTGACTTTTTTCAGATAGTTTCTTGATTCCTGTCTGGGGTGTTTGCGGGTGAGAGACCAATACGCTTCTTCTGGTTCCATCTCATTGAGGATTTCTATAGCCCGGGTGCGATTGGAATGGAAGGTTTTCAAAACATTGCCTGTTCCACCGTTGTAGGCAGAGATAATAGCGTAATGCTTTACCAGTGGATCTCTGACATTTTTCAGATAGCGGGTTTCAAGAAGGTGCAGATAAGCGGTGCCTGCATCAATATTGTTAAACGGGTTGAAAAGATAGTGTCTGCTGGGCTGTCCACTGCGACGTTTGACCAGCTTGAAAACATCTCTTCCTGCCGTTGATGGGATAATCTGCATAAGACCGTAGGCATTAGCATGGCTCACCGCGTAGGGGTTGAAACTGCTCTCTGTCCTCATGATCGCATAGATCAAACTTTCCTTAATCTTGTATCTTTGCGACATCTGTCGAACGATACCGGCGTATTGATACTGTCTTTTGATCATATGGTCGCCAACCAGATCAAGATCAACAGAGTAAACGGTACCCTTGCTGCTGGCACGAGTGGTTAACTGATGGTCGATCAGGTAGTCGGCAAACTGACTGGCCCGCCACTCCCAGCGTATGGGCTGCCCCTGATGGTCCACGACCTGTCCATAAAGCATGGGCTCTTCCCCGATGGGGACGGCTTTGTCGCTGAACAGGTCAACTTCATCAGGATTGTAAGGCGTCAGCAGGCTGACAATAATCGCTTGTTTCAGGTCTTCTCTATCCAGCGTTTCAACGTGAACCTTGCCCTGTTCGAAGTTAACAAATACCCGGGTGCGGTAATGGTTGGTGTATTTGACGTATTCCTTCCTGCTGGCACTTTTTTCGTCACCCCAGTTAACACGGGCCTCTGTTGACAGAATCCTGACCAGGGCTTCAAAGGCGATTACATCTTTCTGGATACTCTTGACGGCCTTAACCGTTGAGTAGACTTCAGCTGCAGGTCCACCCAACTCTCGAACCACAACATCAGTCGCATAGTTAACAGCTGAATGACTGGAGCAGCCTGAAAGCAGAGGGAACATCAGGCAGAGGGCAGCTATTCTCAGAGTCTTTTTGCTAGAGGTATCGGAAGGTTTTTCAGGATTGTCTGGCATTGACTGGTTCACTTCCCTGTGTTTTTTCCTTATCCCTGAAGTCCCCGGGATGCGCTTTTGTTCTGGATCATTTCGATTTTGTAGCCATCGGGGTCTTCTACAAAGGCGATCTCTGTCGTTCCGCCCTTGACCGGACCCGGTTCACGGGTGATCTTGCCACCGTTGGCACGGATGCTCTCACAGGTTGCATAGATATCATCAAAGCCAATGGCTATATGACCAAAACCCGTACCAGGGTCATAGTCACTGGTACCCCAGTTATACGTCAGTTCAATAACGGCCTGTTCTGATTCATCGGCATAGCCAACAAAAGCCAGAGTGTATTTGTATTGCTCGTTATCGTGCTTTCGAAGCAGTTTCATACCCAGGATATCAGTATAAAAAGCAATGGAGCGATCAAGGTCGCCCACTCGAAGCATAGTGTGGAGAAGTCTCACGGAAAGCTCCTGACATTGAGGTAAAGGAGTGTTGCAACAGAAGCCGCCATTTTATCGGAAACCCGAAGCAACAAACAGCGGGTTCGTTATATCCGTAACACAAAACCAGATAGTCTTTTATGAAGCCTTTGTATCGGGACTGGCTGAGATCCCCCGCAAGATCTATTTGGATGGCTTGGGAGTAATTCCTTTAATCGTTTTGCCATCCAGTTCACCACCTTTGAACTGAATCAGATAGTCTGAGCCGTTTTCTTTCTGATGCAGTTGCACAAGAACATAATCCCAGTCTTTGGCAAACCAGATCCAGGTCTCGCGGTCTTTATCTTCGCGAACCACTTTTACACGGGTCGTATTGAGTGGGCCGGCGGGTGTATTCAGTATTTCATCGGCTTCAATCACAAACCGCCTCTCGTAGACTTCATCATCCTCAACAATCGGGTAAACCAGCTCTTTTTTTCCAGCCTTCAAGTCCAGCCGAAGTTGAAGCTGGTATGAGAGAGGGTCCTGGGCGCCAGATTTAAATGAGATCTTTGATTGTTTCTCAGCCTGCTGCCAGGAGGCTTCCATGGATTTCCAGTCAAATCGGGCAGTTTTAGCCGGTTTGCTACCTATTCCCTTTCGCTCGTACTGGTAATCCTGGGGAAGTGCCTGACCCTTTTGTAGATTGAAGCGACTGGTTTCATCCAGACTGATGGAAGCAATGATGACCGATGCACTGGCCCCAAAATCCAGAACCCACTGGTCGCCCTCTTTTTTCAGACTGCGTGTACCTGAGCCACTGATACCGGAAACTTCCGCTTTATACTCCGCTGTGAATGGCTTTAACGTAGCTTCTGTGGGTTGTGCAATGGAAGGAGTGCTGGCGATCAAAAGGCCAGAAGCCAAAATGGCTGAGACGGTCTTGAAAGGGGTCATCAGGATAATTCCTTTTTAAGGGAATACCTCCTGCCAGGAACAGCGAGGTATTCACAGCTTATGGCCACTCATCAATGAAACCGTTTTTAATGCTCGAATCAACAAGAAAAGTCTAAAACGGAATCAGTTTGCCGTGGCGATACTTTTTTCAGATATACGATATCCTTGAGGGCCAAGCGGCTTTTTGTCAAGTAATATGGCATCGTTCTGGATTGTTATCCGGCCAGAAACAATCCAGTCTATAGCCTTGGGATAAAGGTGGTGTTCCATGACCTTGACTCTCTGTTCAAGCGTCTTCGCTGTATCAACATCAGTGATATCCAGCGTCGCCTGCATCACAACAGAACCACTGTCCAGCTCTTCCGTGACATAGTGAACCGATGTTCCATGCTCTTTGTCACCGGCATCCAGTGCTGACTGATAGGTATTCAAACCTTTATGCCTGGGGAGCAGGGAAGGGTGTATATTGATCAGTTTTCCCTGATAGCGCTTAACAAAAGCACGGCTGAGTATGCGCATATAGCCTGCAAGTACAACCAGGTCAGGTTTAAACTCATCAATACGTTGCACCAGCTCAAGATCAAATGATTCCCGGCTTGAGAAACCTTTGTGGTCAAGGCTAAAGGTGTCAAGCCCCGCTTTCCGGGCTCTCTCCAGGCCATAGGCATCAGGACGGTTGCTGAGCACCCCGACCACCTGATAGCAATACTGTTTCTGCTGATCAAGAATGGCCTGTAAAGTGGTACCACTGCCCGATAGCAATACGACGACTCGATGGTTATCCGTCATTTCCGCTCTCAAGATTTTTATCTGCTTTGGTAAAAGGCTTGAAGAACACTAGGAGCCTGACCGAGAATAGACTGCCCTACTGCGGTGGCAGCAAATTGGTCTGAAAATCCGCTTTTGTTCGTCAAATAGCTCGCTATTCTCCTCACAAAACCGAATTTTCATCCTCAATTTTCTGCCGTCCTCGCTACGGGCGCTATTCTCGGTCAGGCTCCTAGGAGCCTGTCGGACTTAAGACTGTCCTACTGCGGTCGCGATAAATTGGTCTAAAAATTCCTGCTCCCTCGTCAAATAGCTCGCTATTCTCCTCGGAATCAGAAATTTTTATCCTCAATTTCTCGCAATCCTCGCTACGGACGCTCAAGTCCGACAGGCTCCTAGGAAAATGTTGATCAAGCCTTTTTTTACCTTAACGGTAAACGACTTTGTCACCAGAACCTGATTCCATATGACCGATGATGAAGGCCTCTTCACCCAGTTCATTCAGTCTGGCTACGGCCTGTTCAGCCTGTAATTGAGGAACACAGACCACCATGCCAACACCGCAGTTGAAGGTCAGGTACATTTCTGACTGGGCAATGTTGCCCGCTTGCTGCAGATGTTTGAAAACTTCCGGGATTTCCCAGCTTTTGGTGTTAATGACGGCGACACAGCCTTCAGGAATAACCCTTGGCAGGTTTTCAGTCAGACCGCCGCCGGTAATATGTGCCATGGCATGGACTGGCAGTTCTTTCTGGAGCTGTAGTAAGGGTTTGACGTAGATTCGGGTTGGAGCCATCAGGGCTTCAGTCAGTGGCTTGCCATCAACTTCACTGCTCAGGTCTGACTGGCTGACTTCCAGAACCTTGCGGATCAGGGAGTATCCGTTAGAGTGCGGGCCGCTGGATTTCAGGCCAATCAGAGCATCGCCGGCGGCAACTTTGCTGCCATCAATGATATTGGACTTTTCAACGACACCAGTGCAGAAGCCCGCCAGGTCATAGTCTTCGCCCTGATACATACCGGGCATTTCTGCGGTCTCACCACCAATAAGTGCGCAGCCAGCTTGTTCACAGCCTGCACCAATACCGGTAACGACCTGCTCAGCAACGTCAATATTGAGTTTTCCGGTTGCGTAGTAATCCAGGAAGAACAGGGGCTCGGCACCAGAAACCAGCAGGTCGTTGACGCACATGGCCACCAGATCAATACCAATGGTATCGTGCCTGCCCAGATCCATAGCCAGTTTCAGCTTGGTGCCTACACCATCAGTGCCGGCAACCAGAACCGGCTCTTTATAACCTGATGGTATCTGGCACAGGGCACCGAAGCCTCCCAGGCCGCCCATGACTTCGGGACGTGAGGTGGCTTTGGCTACATGCTTGATACGATCAACCAGGGCGTTGCCTGCCTGGATGTCGACACCTGCGTCTTTATAGCTCAGGGAAGAAACAGGGGAATTTGTATCGCGGTCGCTTTTGCTCATCGGAGATGTATCCGCACCGTGGAATCTAAAGTGGATTGATCAGAGCGCGCATTCTAACGTAACCCGAAAAATTCATAAAGCCGCCTGCTATTGCTCAGGTTTTATGGTCGGCCTCCTGATGTTTAAGAAAGATTTTCTACAAAACCGGAAAGTTATGGCAAAATGAAGGGATACTCGGCTCCGGGCGTTTCGTCTGGGTAATTAGTACTCTTTACAAAGATAAGCAGTCTTGTCGGAAGTCGCTGTCATCTGTAAACCGGCCTTTGGCTGTATTGATGTTTATGACGGTTTGTTCACGAAGAGTGCCTGTTTTTGATTCCGGACATTATGTATAAAGCATGCAAGCTGGAACGATTGTTCCCCCTTTCCAGACTGATATTCACCCTTCTTTTGGCCCTGTTGTCTTTTCAGCTGCCTGCTGCAGAGATGAGCGGACTTTATCGTGTCGGTGTACCTGTCACCAGCCAGGGTAATGAGGAAAGGGAAACAGCCATTAAGCGGGCTCTGTCTGAGGTCCTGGTTAAAGTAACCGGGCAGCGCAGTACCCTCAGTAATGAGGGGGTGTTACAGTCACTTAAGAATGCCTCTGCGCTGGTTCGGAGTTTTGGTTATGAACGCCGTGATACCGAGTCAGGACAGCAACTTTTTCTTCAGGTGCGTTTTAATGAAGCGGCAGTTAATCGACTGCTGCGAGAAAATGATTTGGGGATCTGGGGTTCCAACCGACCAGATACCATTGTCTGGTTAGCCATTGAAAAGCAGGGAGGCAGGCAGATTCTGAGAGAATTGGCAGACTCACCTCTGGTGAATAATCTGGAGCATGTTATGGCTGCCCGCTCATTGCCTGTGACTCTCCCTCTTATGGACTTTGAAGACAGTGCTGCGATTTCTGATGTTGATGTCTGGGGACTGTTTTCGGACAAGTTGGCTCAGGCGTCAAGAAGATATGGCTCTGAGGCTGTATTAGGGGGGCGTCTGAGTGAAGTGCGCGGACGCTATAATGGCCGCCTGGTTCTTCTCTTCAAAAATCAGCAGTTTGATGCCACAGTCCAGGACCTCTCTGCAGAAGGACTGGCTCTGGCTATTGCTGATCTTATTGGTAATTCCCTCTCCCGGCACTATGCAGTCATCTCTGGTGGCAGCAGTGTCAATCCGATGCTGGAAGTGGAGGGTATTGACAGCACACAGGACTATGCAGGATTAATTAAATACCTGAAAGGTTTGACGGCGGTGAGGGATGTGATGGCAGTCAAGGTCGGCGGTAATAAAATTCAATTGGAGCTGTTAATTGATGGTACGCTTAGTCAATTATCGGATGCTATTGCCCTGGGACGAAAGATGAGAGCGACTGGTACTGATGAGGTCAACCAGACGTTGCAATACCGTTGGCTGGGAGGCTGACAGGAAGTCAGATATTAAATTCCGGAGTGCGTTTTTTGCATGCACCCTGCAAGGCGAGTTGCAATAGAAGGAAGAAAATGACCAGACAGCAACAGTGGATGCTAGCAGGCATCGTATTGGTTGGCGTAGTGCTGATTAATTTTGTCGGGGCGGTCATGACACCCTTTGCGATCAGTGCTGTGCTTGCCTATTTAGGCGATCCGCTGGTTGATCGTTTGGAAAGACTGAAGCTCTCCCGGTCACTTTCGGTGGCACTGGTTTTTCTGGTGATTTTTACTTTTCTGGTACTGATGCTGCTCATTCTGGTACCGGCATTATTCCAGCAAGTTAAAACCCTTATGCAGTTGCTTCCGGTCTGGGAAGAGTGGCTCAGAATCAATGCCATCCCAAAACTGGTTGAATACACTGGTCTGGACCCTGAGTGGTTTGATATCAGTCATCTGGTCAAGGCGATGGCGGGTGAGTGGCAAAAAGCTGGTGGGCTTCTGGCTCAGCTGGGTCGTTCAGTCACCAGCTCGAGTCTGGCAGTAATAGGTTTTCTTGTGAATCTGTTCCTGGTTCCGGTTGTGACTTTTTACCTCTTGCGCGACTGGGATCATATGATGGAACATATCCGTCTGATGCTACCTGTCAACCTTGAACCTATTGTGGTTGAACTGGCCAGTGAATGCGATGAAGTCTTGGGTGCTTTCCTCAAGGGTCAACTTATGGTCATGCTGGCCCTGGGGTTGATCTACGGTATAGGACTCTGGGCGGTAGGCCTGCAGTTTGCGTTGTTGATCGGACTACTGGCGGGGCTGGTCAGTATCATTCCTTATATGGGGTTTGTGGTTGGTTTCACCACAGCCATCATAGTGGCTATTTTTCAATTTGACAGCTACCTGCCGTTACTTTTGGTGACCGGTGTGTTTGCCCTGGGACAGGCTCTTGAGGGGTGGGTGTTGACACCTTATCTGGTGGGTGACCGGATTGGTTTGCATCCGGTGGCTGTAATCTTTGCGCTGATGGCAGGTGGGCAGATTCTGGGCTTCGTCGGGATGCTAATAGCACTGCCATTAGCAGCCATTATTATGGTACTCTTGCGTCATCTGCATCGAAATTATAAGGCGAGCCACCTGTATAATGCTGGTGAGCCGAGGGAGTAAGGTGATCTATGCCCGCAGCGAACAGAAATTCATTTTGCCATGCCATTCAGACGAGGGATAAGTGAAATGATTTTGTTGCAGCTGTCTCTTGCAGATTCAATCAACCCGCTGAAGCTGGCATTTTTCAATACAAATGCTGCAACAGAGGGTTCGGAATGTCTATCCATTGTTAAGGTTGAGCGGCATTTCCCGCTCAAGGCTATTTAATGTCGTATATGAGCCAGCCTGTGCAATTACCGCTCAGTGTTCAGATCAGGGACGATGCCACCTTTGAAAATTTTTTCAGCGGAGATAATGCTGCGCTGGTCAACATGCTGGATATGGATCAGCAGGTCAGTGGGATAGACTCAGAACAGTTTATCTATCTCTACGGAGCTCCCGGCGTTGGTTGCAGTCATCTTCTTCAGGCTGCCTGTCATCAGGTTGATCGCAGAAAAGGTCGTAGTATCTATCTGCCTATGAAAGAGCTTGTTCACTATCCTTCAAAGCTGCTGGAGGGCATGGAAAGACTGCAACTGGTGTGTGTTGATGATGTGAATGCTGTAGCAGGCATACCAGAGTGGGAAGAAGGTCTTTTTGATCTGTTCAATCGCCTCAGGGATTCCCGGACTCGCCTGCTGGTGGCGGCTGATTGCCCACCCAAAAGACTTTCTATCCTGTTGCCTGACCTGGTCTCGAGACTAAGCTGGGGCCTGGTGTTTCAGGTTCAGCCTCTCAGCGACAGGGACAAAGTGTCGGCATTGCAGCTTCGGGCTCACCTGCGCGGGCTGGATATGAATGAAGATGTGGCCCGGTATATCATATACCGCAGTAACAGGGATATGGGGCATTTATTCAAGATGCTGCAGAAGCTGGACAGTGCTTCATTGAGGGCCAAAAGGAAGTTGACCATACCCTTCGTCAAACAAGTCATGAATTGGTAATCAAGAGAAGAAGTATGCAAACCCAGAAGCCGGCTATCCGGTTTGTGCTCTTTGTCGTTGTTATTCTGGCCATTCTGCTGTTTCTGATTTCAGTGATGCTAATGGTTCCTGGTCGGTATACAGACCAGCTGCTCCAGCAAATAGAAAATCAAACCGGGGTTGAAGTCCTTCCCGTTAAGAAAGAGTACTCTTTCTTATCCGGTAAATTCCTGCTCACCAATCCGGAGCTCAGAATCTCGCCCGGAATTACTCTTAAGTCAGAATCTATGGTTGTCAATGTTGCCTGGACTTCCCTGTGGAAACAAGCCATTGACCTGGATCGAATCGACTTTAAAAAGCCCGGAATTTTTATTGATCTGGCGATCATCGGTCAGAAACCACCCATGCCCAACCTTTATCAATTTCTCAGGGAAACGGAGCAGTTTGTCTTCGAAGACGGATCGATGAGGGTAGTGAACTCCGAACAGACCGGTTCCAGTAAAGTGGTCAGTATTGATTTCAGTAAAATGGAGCTGAAAACCTATCGTCCTGATCAAATAGATGTTGAAGTTGTCAGGGATTCAAGTCACATCAAGTGGTCACTGGGTGGTATTATTGATTTAAAGAAACTGGCACTGTCTGGTCAGTTATCCATTGATGAGCTTCCACTGGCTGATGTTGTCAGCCAGAACTTTCTTGAATGTTCAAATTGTTCGCTGGAAGGCCGCCTTTCGACAGACTTATCTGTTGAATGGTCCGAGGATCACGGGGTGGAACTGACTGGCACGGCGAAAGTGCTGGAGGGTGAATATCGTGATTTGAACTCCGGTCTTGATCTGGGCTGGAAAGAATTATTTGCAGAGGGTTTCCAATTCAGATCCCGGAAAGCTTTTGTCGAAGACCTTTCATTCAGGGGTGGCTTGTTGACGATCAATGGCAGTCCTTTGGAGCAAGTCGCAAAAACGCTTAATCGTTCATTATCCGCTGATGGTTCTGTACCATTCACCGTAAAAAATATCGAATTCAATGGCGCTGTCCAGTCATCCCAAAAGCAGAATCGTAAACTATTCAGTAACAGTCGGGTGGAGCTGGCAGTGATGAATCCGGAACAATTCACCTTTCAGCTCAATGGGCAATGGCTTGAGCGTGTTCCACTCTCTATGAAAGGCAGTGTCGATCTGAAGAATGCAGTAACCTCGAGACTTAACATTGCTGCCAGGGATGTGGATTTGTCTTTGCTGCCTGTTTCAGATCGGTCTGTTGCCGGATATGATCTGGCCGGAAGTCGTGTTAACCTTAATCTTACTTCCTCTGCAGGAGGAGGCAGCAAGGGCAAGTTGACTTTTTCAAAGCTTACAGGCAAGCCTGTCAAGCCTGAGCTGGATATCAATCACGTGAAAGCTTTGATGGCTAACCCTCAGTCCATCATTTCCATAGACGTTACGAATCGCGACGAGCTGTCGCCGCAGGTTGCGGCAGCGGAAGCTACGAGGGAGGCATGGGAGCGTGTGCTGGAACAGCCCCTGCAGTACCTTTCCAGCCAGGCCGGTATCAAGCCAATTTTATCCGGTGATATACAGATGCCGTCGGGTAAGGCTGTGTTGACAGAAAACGACAAAACACAATTGAAGGGCTGGGGTCGAGTGCTCAGAATAAGGCCTGAACTCAGTCTGTCTCTGAAAGCAATAGCCAGCAAGAATAAAGATTGGCCCAGTCTCTCCAGGGCAGAGCTTGAGTCCGATCTGGTTGAACTCTATTCGGCCATCCATCAAACAAAGCCGGGAGAGGTGACAGAGATTCCGGCTGACGTCAGAGGGCATTTGATTGAGCAAATGTATCTCAGGGCCCACAATCGAAAATTACCCGAAGTGGGTGATGCCAGTCAGAGCAAGCGTATCAAAGAGGCAGAGCAATGGCTGTTGATAAACTGGCCAGCGAATCAGGAAAAAATGAATAAGCTGGCCACTGACCGTCTTAATCTGGTTTATGATTTTCTGCGGAATGAAGGTGTCAGCGAGAAACGTATCATCAGCAGTCCACCCTCAACGGTGGAAGAGGCCGGTTCAGCCATCGAAGTTCAGCTGTCCTATTAGAATCGGTTGACGAAAAATAAAGCTCTTGCCAACGCAGGAGCTTTTTTTTGAGAAGAAAAAGGTCGGTCTTTCTGGGAAAGGTTCAGTCAGCGGGCTGATTGTTTAACTGCCCCTGCCAGCGGGTAAACATCATGGCAGATACAAACAGCGCACTGCTGAATGCGGTAATCAGCCATCCATGTATGGAGTTTTTGATAAACCAGGCGTCAAGCACACCGCTGATAAAGTAAAAACAGAGAATGAAGCATAACCAGGCCGATGCCCTTGGCTGTCGCCTGATCAACCCGTAAAGAGGTAGCAACAGTGGAACAATCGTGAAAGACGCAATCATCCATAGCGAATTTTGAGGTGGGTGCAGCCAGAGCACTTTTGCGATCTGCGAAGCTAGCAGGCAGAAGTAGAGTAGCAGGCTCAGCCGATAGCATAGCCTGGCTTTTTGATTCAGGTCCACGATTAAAGGATCTCCAGAACGGATTCTGGCGGGCGACCGACACGCGCCCGACCGTTGCTTACGACGATGGGTCTTTCAATCATTTTGGGGTAGGCAATCATTTTTGCAATTTGCTGCTGCTCTGAAAGTTCCTGGCCTTTGATGTGGTCCTTGTACTCCTGTTCGCCCTTGCGCATCAGTTCTTCGGGGCTCTTACCGAGTTGTTTCAGAATGTCAGTCAAAGCGGCTTCGCTGGGCGGGGTATCCAGGTAAAGCACTACCTCAGGGCTGATACCTTTTGCTTCGATCAGGGCCAAAGTCTGTCTGGACTTTGAGCAGCGGGGGTTATGGTAAATCGTAACGCTCATATGGCTTTGCTCTCGAACTATTTTCATAACAGGCAGTTGTTTCGACAGGCTGGTGCCTGAAGTATTATTTCTGTGATGGGAAGATTATCGTTGAATGGGGTTCGGTGCAATTGAAGTCATGTAGCCCGCAAATATTCTGTAAATTCACACACTTCTAACCAAATCAACCCTATAATTCTCCACCGATTACTGTCAGAGCTGGCTGGTGGACGCAGATCTAACAATAAACCCTTTCCAAGAGTGCCACACCCGAAGAGCGGAGTGAAAAAATTAATGCCGCAGTTGAGGGGATACTGAATGGCTTTCCTCCGGGGCATAAGAACTGATACGCTTCTCTGAGCTGGAGCCTGGCTAAAAGTCCTCGGGTCAGGCTCTTTTCAATATCAGGGATTCGTTATGCCAGACTCGCTTTTTTCCACTTCTTCACAGGCTCAATATGTTCAGTGGCTCCGTGCCTATTTCCTGTCTGTCTCTGATACTTTCTTTAAGCACCGTTGCCTCAATAACGCCGCTGCTCTGACTTATACGACACTGTTTGCTGTGGTGCCGATGATGACGGTTACTTATAGCATGTTATCGGCTATTCCTTCTTTCCAGGGGGTTGGCGAGATGGTTCAGAGTTTTATATTCAGTCACTTTGTTCCGACAGCGGGCGAGCAGATCCAATCTTATCTTTCCAGCTTTTCCCAGCAGGCTCGAAAGTTGACTGGCTTGGGCGTTGCCTTCCTGGTGGTCACGGCATTCATGATGCTCAGGACCATTGATGGTGCCATTAATCAGATCTGGCAGGTAGACAGGGTTCGCCGGGGAATTGCCGGCTTCCTGCTCTACTGGGCGATTCTGAGCATGGGGCCCTTCCTGCTCGGTGTTGGTTTTGTGCTGACATCTTATCTGGCGTCCCTTAAGCTGATAGCTGATACCACTGCCTATCTTGGGGTTGATCAGTGGCTCTTACGTTTAACTCCCATTCTGTTGAGCAGCATTGTTTTTACTTTACTCTATATGGCTGTACCCAATCGATATGTACCTTTTCGTCACGCTTTTACAGGAGCGCTGATCGTAGCTTTTTTGCTTGAAATGGCAAAGAGTGGTTTTGCTCTGTTTATTACTCTGTCACCGTCGTATCAATTGATCTATGGTGCTTTTGCGGCCGTTCCCGTGTTCCTGCTTTGGATTTATTTAAGTTGGATACTGGTTCTTTTTGGTGCCGTACTGGTCAGGAGTTTCGCTTTATCCAACCAGACCCGGAACGAGGCGCTTCCACCTTTAATGGGTGTTCTGGTGATCCTGAACGGATTTAATGAGCAGTTTCAAAAAGGATTGAGTTTCAAGCTCGAACAGCTGCACCAGTCGGGATGGAATCTCTCTCTTGAGGATTGGGAGCTTTACACCAGCTGCCTGTTGGAGGAGGGAGTGGTCAGTAAAAATGATCTGGGTGAAATGATACTGGCCAGGGATCTCAGACATCTGGAACTCAATAACCTTTGCCAGCAGCTCCCCTGGTCATATCCATCGGATCAGCAGCTGGAGTCTGTTGTGACTCAGGATAAGCCTGTATGGTATGGTCAACTGGTTGATCGACTGAAACAGTTGAATGAACAGCAGCGGGTTGTACTCGATTGCCCTTTGGATGACCTCTTTACTGAATCCTGAAAATACTGACCTCAGTCAAAATTTCATTTAATGAATGTGATCGTTTAGGTTCCATGCACAGCCGCAAGCTGATCATCAGGCTTTCGTAACAGGTGTTACCAGTCTTGCCCGTTGTTTTGAATCCTTGATGTCTGTTATTGCCATTATTTTTGTGTTGCAGTCTCGCTCCAACAGGCTTCCGTGCGACTTTATGAGATATTCCAGCTAGAATCAGAACAAACTCATCACAGGGTCTGAGGCTAATGCGACAATTTTTTTTCCGCTTCTTTCCGTTGGTACTGACCACTCTGTTTCTGTCTGCCTGCTCTAAACCGGATTTGACAGATACTCAGGGAAAAGGCGTTTTTCTCAAAGATGATAAGGGTCGGTGGACTGCTATAAACATCTGGGCCCACTGGTGTGGGCCCTGTCGTGAAGAGATTCCGGAGCTGAATGCCCTGGCCAGTGACGGAAAGGTTCAGGTTCTGGGGTATGATTTTGATGACAGTCAGGGAAAAGAACTGATAAAAAAAGCCAGAAATATGGGTATTCGGTTTCCTGTTATTACCGAGAGTCCATTGGTGTTGCTGGAGACCAGAAGTCCTCAGGTATTGCCTGCGACCATGATTGTTAATCCACAGGGAAAACTGATAGAAATATTGTATGGGCCTCAGACAAAGGAAAGCCTTGAAGAGAGCATCCGGGTATTGATGAATATGGTTGATGAAAATGGCTAATCAGTGCAGACGTGCAATGGTTGAGGGGAGGGTGCAGGGCGTCTGGTATCGCGGCTCAACCCAGCAAGAGGCCAGAAAGCTGGGGATTACCGGATGGGCAAAGAATTTGCCAGACGGGAGGGTTGAAGTTTTAATGTGTGGTGAAGAGAGAGAGCTGGACAAGCTGGAAGCCTGGCTGCAAAGCGGTCCTCCCATGGCTCGAGTTACTGGCGTTAGTGTTTCCCTCGAACCTGAACAGGAGTTTTCCGAATTTACTACGGGCTGATCAGGTGCCGACATAGTTTTATGAAGTACATCTCAGTCATTGCGCCAGTGACGATCCCAGTTTTTATACACTCGCTCCGGGTACCAGGTTTTGCCAAGGCTGCCATTGTAACGGGCTAATGCCCGGGTCAGGTTGCCTTTTTCCTTTTCCAGATAATAACTGAGAATATGGCTACCATATTTCAGGTTGGTCTCTACGTCGGTCAGGTTATCTTGTGGGCGGCCAATGACGTCTTTCCAGAATGGCATAACCTGCATAAGGCCCTGGGCTCCGGCAGAAGAAACAGCAAATCGGTCAAAAGAGGATTCTGTCTGAATTAATGCCAGCACCAGTTCGGGGGAGAGTTTAGCGGCAGTGGCCTTTTTGTGAATTTTTTTGAGCAGCTCCAGGCGCTGTCGAGGACTCTGATGTTTCATGAACGGCGTTAGCCGGCTGGACATATCGACCAGCCAGACTTCTGCCTCGAAACGATCTGAAAAGCTCTCAGTGCTGCTGAGAGCCTCTTCAAGATAGATCCGAAGCCCTTCATCCACTTTTTGCTGACTCCAGCCGGTTGTCGGAGTCAACAAAAGTGCGAGGGTGAAACCTGTAATCAGGCTGTTTTTATTATAAAACGACGGCCGTTTGATAAACGGTTCAGGCCAGACGTTCCTTAAGAAAGTCGGAAATTTCACTGAGTGCCACGTCTTCGCGATCTGCTGCCCTGCGATATTTGTATTCTACCTGACCGTTTGCCAGCCCTCTATCACTCAGGACCACCCGGTGTGGAATACCGATCAGTTCCATGTCGGCAAACTTGACGCCCGGACTGGCTTTACGATCATCCAGAAGGACGTCGTAGCCCGCTTCAGTCAGTTCCTTATAGAGGTTCTCGGCGGCTTCCCGAACGGCTTCAGACTTCTCAATCTTCAAACCAATAATGGCGATCTGGAAAGGCGCAATGCTTGCGGGCCAGATGATTCCCCGATCGTCATGATTTTGCTCAATGGCGGCTGCGACGACCCGGGAAACGCCCAGCCCGTAGCAACCCATTGCCATAGTCACGGCTTTTCCGTTTTCATCCAGAACGGTTGCGTTCATTGACTCAGAGTATTTGGTGCCCAGTTGGAAAATATGGCCCACTTCGATGCCGCGCTTGATTTCCAGGGTGCCCTTACCGCATGGGCTGGGATCGCCTTCTACAATATTTCTCAAATCGGCGATGCGGTCGAAAGATGCGTCTCTCTCCCAGTTGATACCTAATTGATGTTTGCCATCTGTGTTGGCGCCAGCCCCAAAGTCAGACATGACCGCAACTGTGCGGTCAACAATACATGGGATACTGATGCCAACAGGGCCCAGAGAGCCGGGTCCGGCTCCCATGACGGGCTTGATCTCTTCTTCTGTTGCAAAGCGCAGAGGTGCTGCAACTTCAGGCAGTTTTTCCGCTTTTATTTCATTCAGTTCATGATCGCCACGAACCATCAGGGCAACAAAGTCCGCTTCTGATTCTTCGTCTGCTGCAACAATCAGAGTCTTGACCGTCTTCTCAATGGGTAGATCAAATTGCGCAACCAGGTCTGCAATGGTTTTTGCTTCGGGGGTATCAACCAGGCGTATTTCTTCAGACGGAGCTGCTCTCTCGTGAGAAGGTGCCAGAGCTTCTGCTTTTTCAATGTTGGCTGCGTATTCGCTCTGGTTGCTGAAGACGATGGCGTCTTCTCCAGATTCGGCCAGGACATGAATTTCGTGTGAGGCGCTGCCACCGATGGAGCCCGTATCCGCTTCTACAGCCCTGAAATTGAGGCCCAGACGAGTAAAGATACGGTTGTAGGTATCGTGCATGTTTTCGTATTCACGACCGAGGCATTGGTCATTGGAATGGAATGAATAGGCATCCTTCATAATGAACTCTCGACCACGCATCAGGCCAAAACGGGGGCGGATTTCATCACGGAATTTGGTTTGGATCTGGTACAAATTCATGGGCAGCTGTTTGTAGCTGCTGATAGTGTCTCGAACCATATCGGTGATGACTTCTTCATGAGTAGGACCAATGACGAAATCGCGCTGATGACGGTCTTTAAATCTAAGCAGTTCGGGGCCAAATTGATCCCAACGTCCGGTTTCCTGCCAGAGTTCAGCCGGTTGCACGGCAGGCAGCAGGACTTCCTGTGCGCCAGAGCGGTTCATCTCTTCACGAACAATGTTCTCTACCTTCTGGAGAACGCGCAGACCCATCGGCATCCAGCTGTAGAGACCGGATGCCAGTTTACGGATCATGCCTGCTCGCAGCATCAGCTGATGGCTGACGACGACGGCATCAGAAGGTGTTTCCTTGAGGGTGGAGATCAAGGATTGACTAGTACGCATGTGCTCAGTTATCCGATTATCAAAACGCAAAAGTGGCATATTACTACGGTTGTGCAGAGACGTCATGGCTACTGAGTGAATCACAGTCGAATTTCACCGGCAGGTTAGCTATAGTGCTGCAAATTATTACTGGCAACTCGGCTTAATCGGAGTAATTATGAGCGAATTTCAGCTGGATAAGAGGCTGGATAAGGACTGCTTTGTCATGGGGGATCTGCCCCTCTGCCGGGTTTTGCTGATGAATGACAGTCAGTATCCCTGGTTTATTCTGGTACCCAGGGTGGCAGGGGTTTATGAAGCTTTTCATCTTGATGAAGAGCAGCAGCTACAGCTGGCCTGTGAGTCGTCATTGACGGCAGCCATTCTGAATGATGTCTTTGAGGCGGATAAAATGAATGTAGCGTCTCTGGGTAATGTTGTGAAACAGTTGCATGTTCATCATATTGTCCGTTATGAAAGTGATGTTGCCTGGCCAAACCCTGTTTGGGGCAGGTTGCCAGCCAAGCCATACGGGCAGGCGCAGGTCGCTGAGATCAAAAAGAAGCTGGAATCATTATTCAGCTGCTTTGAATGAGTGGGGGGAGTGAAATGAAAGAGGAATTGATTGAGCTGCAGACCCAGCTCAGTTTTCAGGAAGATACCGTTGCCCAGCTTAATGAGGTGGTCACCCGTCAGCAGCAGGAGATTGATCGTTTGAAGCAGGAAATGATTCAGCTGAAGAAGCAATTAATGGCTATGGCCAGCTCTCGGTTGGAAGAACAGAAGGAGACTGCTCCTCCTCATTATTAATAAGGGTCAGAAGCCTGAACGGGGCCGGAAAGAGCCCCATTCATTAAAAGTATTGATGTTAGCGGCCTTTGGGTGCAGCAATCACGTCTTCTGCCTGCAGTCCCTTATCTTTTTCCACCACGATAAATTCTACCCTTTGCCCTTCAGACAGTGTCCGGTGACCCTCTCCACGTATCGTGCGGTAGTGGACGAAGACATCTTCACCACTATCCCGGGTAATAAAGCCGAAGCCCTTTGAAACGTTGAACCACTTGACGGTGCCTGTTTCTCTATCGGAATCTACGATTTCCATTGGGCTTGTGGGGTTGAAGGATCTCAGGTTGATTACGACGTGCAGCAGAACCCCGGCAACAAGGAGTAGTGAGGATGGAATCTCAGGTGTCTGGTGAGAAAATATTGCCCAGCCACTGAGTGCAGTCGCTGCAATCAGCATAACTGAAGCCATTGCCTGCAAAAAGGATTTCTTGCCACGATAGACTGTCAGATAGCAGCCAAGGCAGAGGTGAATCAGTGCGGCAGTGAGCAGCAGCATGGTAGCTGAGGCGATAGCCAGTGCGCCACCCAGCAGCACATTGAGGACAGACCCCTCCACAATTAATGCTGCCAGTGAAAGGATGCCTAAGATCATGTGGATAAATTTAAGATGTTTCAAGTGCTGAGTCCTTTTGGTTGTTATGTGTGTGACTGTAAAAATATGCCGATTTCAGGCATTACTGCATTAAAAAGCGCCTTAAACCGGTAAAACATCAATAAAGCTCCTTGCTGCAAGCTCTCTATGAAGTGACTGCCTCCCGAAATTATGGGAATGCTTTGAAATCAGTAATGCGGTCAATTCAGCGCGCAAACAAACGGGCAACAAAAAGCCACAGCGTAACACTGCTGTAAGGATTAATGTAACGTCATTGTGCCTCTATCTCAAACTCTTTCTATGCCCCTTATATAGAGGGCTATGGCAATGCTTAAAAGGGTGTAAAAAAGACTACCACTGTAAAAAATCACTTGTTATAGTGATTTCAGGTGTTTCAAAAGTCTGGTTTTGCAGGCTCTCTGAGGTTAGGGAAGTTTAATGTCCGATTTTTCGGACTTGCCTCGTGAAACATTAAATCAGCCTGGTGAAGTGGCAGATCACAATCCGCTGGTGCGGAAGGTAACCTACAGGGAAAATCCATCAGGAGAGTAATTGTATGGCAGCGAAGAAAGCCACAGCTATCAAGGATAAGTACAGTAAAACCCAGATTCTTGCTGATATTTCAGAGAGTACCGGTTTGAGTCGGAAAGAAGTGGGCGCTGTGCTGGAAGAGTTGGGAATACTGGTAGAACGTCATATCAAGAAGCGGGGCTGTGGCGAGTTCACTCTTCCGGGACTGCTCAAGATCGTGACCAGGAAAAAACCTGCTCAGAAAGCCAAGAAAGGCGTACCCAATCCATTCAAGCCTGGCGAGTTAATGGATGTGCCCGCCAAGCCGGCCAGTATTCAGGTCAAGGTGCGTCCTTTGAAAAAGCTTAAGGAATACGCCGCTTCGTGATGACGCTGGTGTTGACTCTTTGAGTTCTTCTCAGTCCTTCAAGGGAGGTATTCAGCCTCCCTTTTTAGTGTCTGATGTATTTGTTTAGCAATGATTGCCTTTTGATGGGGTGCTGTTTAAGTCGGTTTGCTGCTTTCGGCAATAAAAAAGCCCCTGCATGTGCAGAGGCTTCATAAGGTTGCTCTTCTGATGATTAGATCAGAATACAGCGACGTTGTACTTCAGGATGACACGTGTGTCGGTCTTGACAACATCGTCTGCACCTTTGGCTTCAACAGTATTATTTGCGTATCTCAGGCGGGCAGTCAGACCCTCAACCTGAGGAATTGCATAATTGATGTCCAGGTTGTATTCAGTTTCGTCCTCAGACTTAACTTCACCCATGACGTAAATACCCTTGACACTCAGGCCGTCAACGACGCCTTCAAAATCATATCCTGCAGAGAAGCCCCAGGCTTTTTGGCCATTGCTGTTGAAGTCAGAGATCTGGATAGAGTTATAGCCAAAGTAACCGGTGTCATCGTCACCGCCAGCCCAGCCAATTTTGTATGCGCCCAAGTCTGTGCTTTCAACTTTTGTGTACGCAATGCCAAAGTCGGCATGGCCTACACCAGCGGCCACTTTCAGTCCATAAGTGTACTGACTCTTGTCTCCAGTCGCTGGCTTGCTGTCGCCAGTAAGTTCGACTTGCCCGTACTGACCAGCCACACCCACTTCAACACCTTCAACTTCTGTAGAGAAGCTGGCTTCGCCCAAGTATTTCTTGGCATAGTTGCTCTGGCTGGCATAGTCTGCGCTTAATTCCAGACCGTTACCAAAGTCGTAGGCGCCACCCAGTGTCATTACTGCTTCACTGTCGTCGCCTACCTCGTAATCTTCAAAGCCTGACTCGGTTTTACCATTGCCTTTCGTAATCCAGGCTGTATGAGCAGACAAGCCGGATAAGGTGATGTCTGCATAGAAACCTTCGCTCAGGCTTGGCAGAACACGGCTGTCAGAGTCGTTGACCAGAGGTGTGTCCAGGAACATGCGTCCGTATTTCGCTACACCCATGTCAGCAAGATTGAATTTAATTGCGTAGGATGTTTTGCCGTAGCTGTGGGAATCGCCGTCGCTATCCACTCTGAGCAAGCCAGGGTTGCCAACAAAACCGTCAATATCGGAAGCGCCAAGCTTCAGAGAGTAGTAACCACCCAGGTCCAGTCCGACTATGTTCTGAAAGTAGCCAGAGGAGAAGTCAAGACGAACGCCTTGAGCCCACTGAGAGTTGGAGGAGTCGGTCGAGCCGTCATCCTTGGTTTTGGTTTGATAGAAGTTGCGCAACTCCAGATTCAGGCTTGATTCGTCCAGGAAGGCGTTAGCCTGAGCAGAGGTAGCCATAAAAATGGCAGCACTCAGTGCACTGATTTGTGCGAGTTTCATTAGTGTTCAGCTCCTTGCTGCATTCGATGTGTGTTCTAGCCCTGGTTTCAAAAATCCTTGTACTGCTCGGACGGAATGTACTGCGAAACCTCCCCATAGGGCTAAGAGTGATTCTTATACAATCCTTAACAGGATGCAACAGGGTTTAGAAAAATCTCACATCTTTTGTACAAGCGTTTAGCGGGGCCGCATCCTTGTATGATAAAGCTATCCAGCAATCCCGCCCCTAAAGGCACCGACTGTATAACCGACATCGAGGTGAATAACAGTCATGTCCTCGTACTCATAGAAGTGCCGCAGAACCGGACATGAACAGAGTCTTGCTCAATTCTGGCAACGCCTATGATATTTTCCAGACCTAATATGCCACAACTATCTCCATCAGCCGACTTGCCAGCTAAGCGAATGCCAACATCAGAGCAGCACTCATCGTAGTTATAACGACAAGTTTCAAACGTAAGAAGACATGAAACTTGAAATTATCAGGCCCAGCCCTTTTTGATTAAGTGTTTAGGCAATATGAGTAATTGAGTAAAACAGCGATCTGATATTTTGCAAATTATCTTAATGAATAAAAATTAGTTCTTTTAATTTCTTTTTGTTGGTTTGACAGGATTAATGAATGAAAGTCAGAAAAAAATGAATGTTTATAATGAATTGAGATCATTTGTTTTTCAGGGATGAAATATGAACAGCTTGCAGCAAAATGCTGAAGCAGGAAAAGACCTTTGGCTGACTTATTTAAGACGGGGCGGAACGATACGTGAATTAAGAGGGCTGGATCAGGGGCAGATGGAAGCCATCTATCAGCTTGGATTCAGTCATTTTGGTATTGGTCACTATGCAGAAGCTCTTAAAGTCTTCCGTTATCTGGCTCTTCTGGATCATCGCAGTTCTCGTTACTATCTGGGAATAGGGTTGGCGCTTCATCATTTAAGCCAGGATGCAGCTGCAATCCCCGCACTGAGTTATGCCGAAAGGTTGGATAATGAAGATCCTCGTCCTTCAATTTGTATGACGGAGTGCTTTATTCGTCTGAAAAATCGAAAATTGGCGGTGAAAGCACTATCAAATGCAGCGAAAATTCTGAAATCATCCAAAGGGTGGGAAGAAGAGCGAAAGCAGGCCAAACAACTAAAGCACTATCTTATAGAACCTTCAGGGAGGAAGTGACTATGAATCCAGTCGATCCCAATTCCGGAATATCCCAGACTCCTGTGCAACAGAGTGGGCAGGTATCTCAAACTCCAGCACAGGCGCAGGTGAGCCAGGGATTCAGTAATTCGAATTCGATTTCCAGCTCGCAAAATAGCAATAGCGGTCAGGCGGTCAGTGTCAGTCCAGATCAGCCAGGCGTCTCCAATGCCGACAGTCGTGACTTTCTCCAAAAAGCTTTTGACGCCAGACTGGATGGCTTCAGGGCAGCAGTGCATGAATTCAATCGTCGCTTCAATCCTGAGGATATAGATATTAGTGACACTCAGTCACTCATTCTTATTGTTAAAGGGATGATCAGTGATGCTCAGGCTATGGTGAGTGCTGCTTCTATCGATCAGAATTTCAGCAATCGGGTCTATCAGCAAAGCAGGAGGGAGGATAGTGCAGTCAATGCCCTTAATCTGAGAGAAACTATTCGATCCAGAACCAGGGATTTAAATGACATAGCGGCTCAGCGGGAAGTCTATGCAGAACTCCTGGCCAGCAAAAATCTTCATAAAACCCTGAAAGAGGCTGAATTGGCCAGTGCTCAGTCCAATCAAGCCGGTAACAATAGCAGCGGTGGTCAAATAAACCGGTTGATGAATGAAATTACAGCGCTCGACTATCAAATTGCAGGTGTTGCCACAGAAATCAGTGCTCTGAGCCAGCAGATGAAGACATTGGAAGCCAGTAATACCGCAGATCATGCCGCATTACTCAGAGCTAACAGACAGCTGAACACAGTGACGTCAGAGTTTGTGCGTGTTAACAGTCTGCTGGGGCGAATTCGTCAGCGGTTCGATCCTGCTGCTATGAAAACCGGTGAAGAAGGTGTGCAAGCCGTAAAAGAGCTCGAACAGAGGGCTCAGAAAGAGCAGGTAAGGGAGTTCAGAAGAAGGGAGCAGAGCGAGGACGGAGTAAAGTCGCTGGATAAAGAGCACAAAGAAGGTGAAATCCGGTCAGAGGATGACCGGATTGAGCTTGAGGAGGGTGCTAATCAGTTTCTTGCCACTGAGGATCTGGAGACTCTGCAACAGGTATTCTCTCCCTCTGACCCTGCAGAGCTGAGAAGTGCTGTTCAGCTCCTTGACGATAAACCTCAGGCAAGAAACTCTCCTGCAGTGGAAGAAGGGTTCGCTATTGCTTTGCATAGCGTCCCCTCAGAAAAGGCGCTGGAGGATGCAGTCAACCCTGCAGCGGAGACTCACCGGGGTGATAATCTCAGTTTTGAAGGTGCAAGCAGTCCTCAGGTTTTTGCCCGCCTCTGGATGGAATCAAAGCTGGAAGAAGGTCAGGAAACTCAGGATGTGAAAGAAGATCACCTCGATGAAGTGGCTGAGAATGTGGATGCTCAACGCAAGAGTGTTGCTGAGCATCTGCAGGATTTTGAGTCGATTCTACTGGAAGTCGCTGAGTCGCTGGAAAAGCAGCAGGAGGCAGCTGTTCAAATCAGCAAAAGTAATCGAGTTTGAGAGCAACGGGGAGGGGCTCCCTTCCTCGTCTTTCGTAAAGTCTGCACAGTCATCGAAAATATCCCTGATCCCGTCTCTATTTTCTGATTATTGGTCTGGACACTATCTGGTGAAAATCAAGGGTTCAGGTATAATGCCCCAGTTCTGACAATGGCAAACAAAGGATAGACAGATTCAATGCCGATCTACGAATATCAGTGCGGAAGTTGCGGTGGTGTGCAGGAAGTGATTCAGGCGTTCAGCGATGCACCTCTGACTGACTGTGGTGTCTGTGGTGAGCCTGAATTGAAAAAACTGTTGAGTGCCCCGGCCTTCAGGCTGAAAGGTGGCGGCTGGTATGAAACAGACTTCAAGAGTGGCAATAAGAAGAATCTGTCCTGCAATGATAATCAGGGCCCTGCCAAGGGCTCGGGCGGCGCTGCAGCCGCCAGTGAATAATTCGGTCATTTGAGCGCTGAGGTTGTGCTTCACCCGGAGTGACTCAAAACCATAAATTCAGGCACAAAATTTCAGATAATTCTGTGCTGAACCTGAACAGCCCCCCAGTTTCGAGGTATGTTATGCGCAGCCATTATTGCGGCGAACTGAATCTCTCCCATGACGGGCATGAGGTTACCCTGTGTGGATGGGTACACCGACGTCGCGACCATGGTGGTGTGATCTTCCTGGATATGCGAGACCGTGAAGGTATCGCCCAGGTTGTTATTGATCCTGACACCGAAGAGGCGTTTGCTCTCGCTGATAAAGCACGCAGTGAATATGTGCTGAAAATCACCGGATTTGTACGCCCCCGTCCCCAAGGCACTGTAAACACCAATATGGGCACCGGTGAAATTGAGGTGTTGGGTAAGCAGGTAGAAATCCTGAATGAAGCCCAGACACCGCCTTTCCAGATCGAAGGCTACACCGATGTAGGTGAAGAAGTTCGTCTGAAAAACCGTGTTATTGACCTGCGTCGTCCGGAAATGCAGGAAAAAATGATCCTTCGCAGCAAGCTGACCAGTGCTGTTCGCAGCTTTATGGATGAGCAGGGTTATCTGGATGTTGAAACCCCTGTTCTGACCCGTGCGACCCCGGAAGGTGCCCGCGATTACCTGGTACCCAGTCGAACTCACGAAGGTAAGTTCTTTGCGCTGCCACAGTCTCCCCAGCTGTTCAAGCAAATGCTGATGGTGGCAGGTTTTGATCGTTACTATCAAATTGTAAAATGCTTCCGTGACGAAGATCTGCGTGCTGACCGTCAACCAGAATTTACTCAGATCGATATCGAAACCTCCTTCATGGACGAGTCCAGGATCATGGGTATGGCTGAAGACCTGGTTAAGACCACTTTTAAAAAGGTAGGTGGTGTTGAACTGGGTGAATTCCCGCACATGACTTTTGCACAAGCCATGAACCTTTATGGTTCTGATAAGCCAGACCTGCGTATCCCTCTGGAACTGGTGGACGTTGCTGATTTGATGGCCGGAGTTGAATTCAAGGTCTTCAAAGGACCGGCTGAAGATCCGAAGGGGCGTGTAGCCGCACTGAAAGTACCCGGTGGAGCTGAACTTTCCCGTAAGCAGATTGATGACTACACCCGGTTTGTCAGCATCTACGGTGCCAAGGGTCTGGCCTGGATCAAGGTCAATGAAATCGAAAACGGCGCAAACGGTCTTCAGTCTCCGATCATCAAGTTCCTGGGCGACGATGTCACCATGAAGATTATGAAGCGTCTGGATGCCAGCAATGGCGATATCGTCTTCTTTGGTGCAGACAAAGAGAAGGTAGTCAACGAAGCTCTGGGTGCATTGCGTTGTAAGGTCGGTGCTGACCTGAATTTGTATACGAAAGAGTGGGCGCCACTGTGGGTTGTTGACTTTCCAATGTTTGAAGAAACAGACGACGGTGAACTGACCGCGCTGCACCATCCATTCACAGCGCCAACGACTTCACCTGAAGAGCTTGAAGCAAATCCTGCTGAAGCGCTTTCCCGTGCCTATGACATGGTTATCAATGGCTATGAAGTCGGTGGTGGTTCTGTTCGTATTCACAACCAGGAAATGCAGCAGACAGTATTTCGTATCCTGAAAATTGAGGAAGAAGAGCAGCAGGAAAAGTTTGGCTTCCTGCTGGACGCTCTTAAATACGGTGCGCCTCCCCATGGTGGTCTGGCGTTTGGGCTTGACCGTCTGGTTATGCTGCTGTGCGGGACCGATAATATTCGTGACGTTATTGCCTTCCCGAAAACTCAGTCCGCAGCCTGTCTGCTGACTCAGGCTCCGGGCGAAGTGGATGCTACCCAGCTACGCGATCTGAATATCCGTATTCGTCGTGATCCGGCGTCTGCAACCAGTCACTGAGCGTCTGCGGCTGTTCCAGAAAACGTCTGCGACCATTTTATAAATTGCTGAGGCCGGTTTTTACCGGCCTGTTCAAGAAGAGATAAAGGGTATTTTCTATGGCAGGTCATAGTAAATGGGCCAATATCAAACACCGTAAGGCGGCTCAGGACGCCAAGCGTGGCAAAATCTTCACCAAGATCATTCGTGAGTTGGTGGTGGCGGCCAAGCAGGGCGGTGGGAATATCGAGGATAACCCCAAGCTGCGTCAGGTGGTTGACAAGGCTCTGGGTGCCAATATGACCCGTGACACCATCAACAGGGCGATTGCTCGTGGTGCCGGTGGTGATGACGATTCCAACATGGAAGAAGTGACCTACGAAGGTTATGGTGCTGGCGGTATCGCGGTGCTGGTGGAATGTCTGACAGACAACCGTAACCGTACCGTTGCAGAAGTACGCCATGCTTTCTCCAAGCATGGTGGTAATCTGGGTACTGACGGTTCTGTAGCCTACCTGTTTGAGCGTAAGGGGCAAATCTTCTTCGAACCGGGTCTGGATGAAGACACTGTCATGGAAGCTGCTCTGGAAGCCGGTGCCGAAGATGTACTGACTAACGACGATGGCTCCATTGAAGTGGTCACTGAGTGGACTGAGTTCATGGCGGTAAAAGAAGCTATTGAAGCTGCAGGTTTGAAACCAGCGGGCGGCGAAGTAGCGATGATCGCTTCTACCCGGACTGAACTGGACAAAGACGGTGCGGAAAAAATCATGAAGCTGGTGGATCGTCTCGAAGACCTGGACGATGTGCAAAATGTTTACACTAACGCTGACATTCCTGCCGAAGTGATGGCGCAGCTGGACTAAGTTGTTCTGTCGGTGTGAAGAGCCTCGATAACGAAAGTGTCGGGGTTTTTTTGTTTCTGTTCCGGAGATACCAGCCCGGCTGGAACATCTGTGAACGCCCAGACATTGAAGCCTACCAGCAGCATAAACAATAGAATAATGATGCCTGTGATAATCATTAATGTTTTTAGCAGGTCGGACATTAATCGTTTCCGGATCATCTTGTGGAGTAAAACAGTCTTGAGCAAGAACAATGATCTTTGCGGTTCTCGCCACGAAAGTATTACCAGAGAAATACTAAGCTGCTTCTATCGTTACTCACAGGCAAATTTGGTAATTCAGTGTTCTTGAATTGTAAGTTTCTGATACCCACCGGCACCGCTGGTATATTGTATGGGTGTACAGTATCCTTTTGACATAACCATGACCTTGAACCCTCGCCTGTCAGATTTTTTTGGCAGAAGCTGTCACACTCATTGACCCCGGGGGGCATCAAACGCTGTCATTGAAAATAGCGACATCTGACTTGAGAATACATTCTGAATGGCCATCCTGATGGGGATAGATCCGGGCTCAAGAATTACCGGCTATGGATTAATTGAAGAAGTAGGCAATAAAACACATTATGTGGCGTCCGGTTGTATTCGCATCCGGGAGGCGCCTCTACCTGAGCGCTTGCAGCAGATTTATGAAGGCATCAGCACTTTGATCGAACGTTACATCCCGCAGTCCGTTGGTGTGGAGCAAGTGTTTATGTCCAGAAATGCTGATTCGGCACTGAAACTGGGTCAGGCCAGGGCTGCGGCCATTGTGGCTGTGGTTAATCACAATATTGAGGTGTCGGAATACTCTGCCCGGCAGGTCAAGCAGGCTGTGGTTGGTAAAGGCTCTGCGGATAAGTACCAGGTAAAGCACATGGTGAAGTCGATCCTTGACTTGAATGATACCCCTCAGGCCGATGCTGCGGACGCTCTGGCGGTTGCTCTTTGTCATGCTCATACTCGTTCCAGTCTGGTCAGGATGGCGGGTGCTACGGGTACTCGACGTCGTCGTCTTACGGGGCAGTCTTAGTTTGGGTGGACACAAAGGTGAAAGGAAGCAATGCAAAACACCAGATCCAGGATCTGTTGTGGCGTGTAGATTTTCTTCAGTTCTTTCCAGTTCTCCGGACTTATGATCTGTTCTTTGTAGAGTTCTTCAGTGGTTTTCAGTAACAGGCGTTGTTTGTTGTCCCAGCCCGGTGCCAGATGGCCACGGGAAACCATTTGTACATCACTGGCTTTCAGTCCCGTATCCAGTGCACATTGAGCAATATCCGGGATCAGGTGTCTGGTATTGCAAATGTACGCACTTCTCAGGGCAACCAGAGCGCGATCTCTCATCGGGAGGCTGCTGTAGCCTTGTATATAACTGATGAAGCTGCGAGCAGGCTTATCAAGCTCAGGTGAGTTTGCCGGGCGTCCCGGGAAATCTTCCTTTAACAAAGATTTTTGTGACTTGATGAAAGGGATGGGAATAGGGCCACCGGATACAGCTGGGTGGTATTCACTGGCCAGGCCAGCCTCGGGCAGGATCTGCCAGAGTGATCCCAGAAATGTGCGAAGTTTCTTCAAGGGGGCAGCTCCTTCAGATCATCGAATTGAACTTCTCTTAGTGATTAGAGAGTGACAATTCTCAGGAGTTCTACGCCCTCGTCGTATTGTTAGGCGTTCTGACCTTATAGTCAGAAAATAAAAGATTTGGAAAACAGGATGATTGGAAGAATTCGGGGCCTTCTGGCTGACAAACAGCCCCCTCATTTGCTGATAGAGACCCATGGTATCGGGTATGAAGTGGAAGCTCCGATGTCGGTTTTTTATAAACTGCCGGACGTTGGTCAGGAGGTCGTGTTATATACCCACTTTGTAGTGCGCGAAGATGCTCAGCTCCTATACGGTTTTAGCAATCGTGATGAGCGGGAGTTGTTTAGAACTCTGATCAAGGTCAATGGGGTTGGTCCCAAGCTCGGACTGACCCTGTTGTCCGGTATAGAAGCTGATGCTTTTGTGCGCTGTGTGCAGGAAGGTGATAGTGCCACTTTGGTGAAGTTGCCGGGTGTGGGTAAAAAAACAGCCGAGCGGCTGATTGTTGAAATGAAAGATAAGCTGGATCGTTGGCAGTCAGCACCTCTGCTGGAAGGTAAGCCTCTGGTTGCCGGTGGCGAAATGGCTGCCGAAGCAAAAGATATTGAACAGGAAGCCGTCAGTGCTCTGGTGGCTCTGGGTTATAAACCCCAGGAAGCCGGCAAAGTCATTGGTAAGTTGCTCAAGGATGGCATGACCAGTGAAGAGCTGATTCGTCAGGCTCTGAAAAGTATGATCTGATAACACCGCGTCTTATTTAAAAGGTGAGACGATTGAGTCTCACCTGCTTGTCTGCTTTGTAGTTTACCGGATGAACTTCCTGACCGAGTCAACGCAGATGGCTGCCGTTGCCAGCCAGATAAAGCTATAGCTGAGCCACTGCTGTAAGGTGAAGACTTCTCCGAGAACGGTGACAGCCACCACAAATATCAAAGCAGGCTCCAGGTAGCTCAACAGGCCAAACAAACTGACAGACAGATGCCTGGAGGCGTTGATGTAGCAGATCAGTGACAGGCTGCAGAGTAGCCCCAGACCTGGCAGCAGATACCAAAGAGTGACGGAATGGGTCAGGTTTTGCATAAAACTCTGATCACTCATCAGTATGAAAATACCAGCCGGAAGGAACAACAGGTGCTCAAAAAGCAGGGCTGGCAAGGTATCGACCTGCAAAGGTTTACGGATGATGAAATACACCGGATAAAGTCCGGCCACTGCCAGGCTGACCCAGGGTAATGAGCCCTGTTGCCAAATCATGGCAAGCACGCCTAATGACGCGGACCCCATGGCAAAGTAATGAGCCTTGTTCAGTCTCTCGTTAAATACCAGCTTGCCGGTTAATGCCAGGGTGAGTGGCAGCAAAAAATAGCCAAGGGAGAGATCCTGTGTTTTATCATTCACGGGGCCCCAGACAAACAGCCACCACTGAAAGCCAACAATCAAACCACCCAGGGATAGCATCAGCACAGTTTTCCGGCAGAGAAAAACCGCCCTGAAGCCCCGGAGCCGGTCCATGCGATAGCAGACCATTGTCAGGCAGAGAGCGCTGAAAATGACCCTGTTCCAGAACAGGGTATTTCCGGACAGCTTAATAAACTGTACATAAATGGGCACAAGCCCGAACATCACGGAGGCCATGACCGAGTTAGTCAGGCCTTTTCCAGAAACCAAATGTGTATTCATTCTGAGTACTTCCTTTAATCAGAATTTAAAACAGAGAGTATAGGAGTCCGATGACTCCGAAGTTTAAAAGGTAATGCACCCCCGGGCAGCTAAGTGCTCGCAAGTGCTCTTTTTACGTTCAGAGTGCTTGGACGATTAAATGTAGCGTTTTGTTCCCAAAGCTGGATTATTTTTTTAACAGACTGGAGATGGTACGCTGAGAGTAATGGTAGACGAGCTAGAACATGATTGAAGCAGATCGATTGATATCCTCCTCAGAACGCCCTCTGGAAGAGGTGCTGGATCGGGCTATTCGCCCGGTAAAACTGGCTGATTATGTGGGACAGCCAAAAGTCAGGGAGCAGATGGAAATTTTTATCCAGGCTGCAAGACTTCGTAATGATGCCCTTGATCATACCCTTATATTCGGACCTCCGGGGCTGGGTAAAACCACGCTTTCCCACATCCTTGCCAATGAGATGGGCAGCAATATTCGAACGACTTCTGGCCCGGTGCTGGAAAAAGCGGGTGACCTGGCAGCTCTTCTGACCAATCTTGAGCCCAATGACATTCTGTTTATTGATGAAATTCACCGCCTCAGTCCGGTAGTGGAAGAAGTATTGTATCCGGCGATGGAAGATTATCAGCTGGACATCATGATCGGTGAAGGCCCTGCTGCGCGATCTATCAAGCTGGACCTGCCTCCCTTTACCTTGGTGGGAGCGACAACCAGGGCGGGTCTGCTGACGTCTCCGCTCCGGGATCGTTTTGGTATTGTACAGAGGCTGGAGTTTTATAATATTGAGGACCTGACTTATATCGTAGAACGTTCTGCCGGAATTCTCGGGGTGGGGATTGATAAGGAAGGTGCAGGAGAGATTGCCCGACGCTCCAGAGGAACGCCCAGAATTGCCAACCGATTGCTGAGAAGGGTGCGTGATTTTGCCGAAGTAAAGGGGAATGGTGTGATCCACAAGGAGACGGCCGATGCCGCATTGAATATGCTGGATGTTGATGCCAGCGGTTTTGATCATATGGACAGACGGCTGCTGTTGGCCATGATCGAAAAGTTTGATGGTGGGCCGGTCGGGGTAGACAGTCTGGCGGCTGCCATCAGTGAGGAGAGGGATACCATCGAAGATGTCCTGGAGCCTTATCTTATTCAACAGGGCTATATGATGAGAACCCCCAGAGGGCGGATGGTCACCAAGCACGCATACTTGCATTTTGGGCTTGACTACCGGATAGAAGAATAAGTCTTTCCGGTTTAATATCTGGATCGTTCTTTTGAAAAACGAGTGGCTAAGGAAACGCTGATGCTCATGAGAATTTTAGGAATCTACTGTCTATTTGTTCTGTCGCTCACTGCTCTGAGTGGTTGTCAGACTATTACTACGGAAGCGACGCCAATGCGTCCAGGGTTCTACTCTGCACCTTTCTCTGTCTCGGCGGCAAGTTGCTCGCAGGTGCTTCATGGTTCCAGCCAGCTGCCGATTGATCTGTATCATGCCGGAGTCTGCTTCGAGCAGGGAGTGGGTACAACAGCTTCCTTAGCCCAGGCTGTTGAGCGTTACTCCATGGCGGCTCGATGGGGGATTCCGGAAGCCACCCAAGCCTTGAAACGTTTGCACAAACCCGTTCCAGCTCCTGATTTGCTGCAACGCAGAACAGAGCAGGAACAACGCCTGAACAAGCAGAGACTGGATGAGGAAAAACTCAATAAAGGCTCCTATCCTCCGCCTCATAATTTCCCTCATTGTGGTCGTTCATCGTGTTATTAACTTGCCAGGGTATCGGCGTCTCTGGCAGTCTCTGATCTGGTTTAATGTTATGTGTACTGCTCTGTGACTGATACCTTTTCTATTCCCATTCGAGTCTATTATGAAGATACCGATGCCGGCGGCATCGTATATCACGTCAATTACCTGAAGTTTATGGAGCGAGCCAGAACCGAATATCTGCGAACTACCGGTTATGACCACCAGAAGTTGTTGAAGGAAAAGAAGCAGCTGGTAGTGGTTGATGCTTCTGTTCAGTTCAAACACATTGCCCGGTTGGATGACTCTCTTAACGTGACTGTCGCAGTTGAAAGTATGGGTAAAGCCAGGATGGTTTTTCTGCAACAGTGTTTTCGTGAAGGTCTTTTGATATGTGAAGGTCGGTTTGTGGTGGCTTGCCTGAACAGTCAGAGCAGAAAACCCACAGCGATTACAGAATCCTTACGGAATAAATTAAGTCCTGACAGCAATTCGCCCTGAGATTGGTGGTACTATCCATAACTGCCTGTTTATCATGAAAATGCAGTCACAGCGTCTGGCCCGATTCCAGAATGATTGTCGATGATCATTTCTCTAACAAGTATTAATCAAATTAAAAGCGAGGTTTTCAGTGGCAGATAGCATGTCCATTTGGTCACTGGTAGGCAATGCCAGTTGGATCGTTTTACTGGTGCTGATACTGCTGGTGGTGGCATCTGTTGTTTCCTGGGTGATGATCGTTCAGCGTGGCGTACTCATTCGTTCCGCTCAACGCAATATGACGGCCTTTGAAGATCGCTTCTGGTCGGGGATGGATCTGACCCAGCTCTATAAAGAGCTGGACAAAGAAGAAGACCTGGGTGGTCTGGAATTGGTTTTCCGTTCAGGCTTTAGTGAGTTTTCCCGCATGCGTTCTCAGGGTACTGGAGAGGCTGATGCTGTCATGGAAGCCACACAGAGAGCCATGAGAGTGGCCATCTCCCGTGAGCAGGAAAAACTGGAAACGCATCTGCCCTTTCTGGCCAGTGTCGGTTCGACCTGTCCTTATGTTGGTCTGTTCGGTACCGTAGTCGGCATTATGAACTCTTTCCGTGGGCTGGCAAATGTGCAGCAGGCCACTCTGGCATCGGTTGCTCCTGGTATTGCTGAAGCCCTGATGACGACAGCGGTTGGTCTGGTAGCTGCGATTCCTGCGGTGGTAGCTTATAACCGTTACGCATCCAGAGTGGAAGCCCTGCTGTCGAACTACGAGACCTTTGCGGATGAATTTTCCAGTATTCTTCATCGTAAGGTTCACAGTCGTCACAGTGCAGGCTAAGGGAGCGAGTAAAAAAATCATGGCTCGATCCAGAACCCGGCGCAAGCCGATGTCAGAAATCAACATGGTGCCGTTTATCGACATCATGATGGTCATGCTGGTGGCCTTTATGGTCAGTGCCCCGATGCTGACTCAGGGGGTAAAGGTAGAACTTCCGAAGGCAACCAGTAATCCGATGCCACTGCCTGATGATGCCAAGACTCTGATTATCTCTGTCCAGTCCGATGGCAAGTTCTTTATTGATCTGGGCGGTCATCAGGAAAGTGCCAAAGGAATGGATGAAATCAGTGAGAAGGTAGGTAAGGTTCTTTCTGCCAGTCCCGAGACCCGGGTGTTGATAAAGGGGGATCGTAAAGTTGACTATGGCTCAGTGGTTGAGCTGATGGCCAGATTACAGGGAGTAGGTGTTAATGATGTGGGATTGATTACAGATCCTGCGTTGCTCAATGAACGGACGAAGCGCTGATGATAGAAAGTGTTATCCCCTGGTTTGACTGTCAGTCAGAACAAATCATGATCATGGTGTTGTGGAACGCAGGGCTGTAATGAAGAAAATTCCATTGATCGGTGCTTTATTGAATCATAAGCTTTTTCAGGGTTACGGGTTTGCAGTGGTGTTTTCCTTACTGCTGCACGTTCTGATACTGGGTCTGGTGTCCTGGGACTGGTCAACTGCAGATGAGTTGAGGATTGTAGCGCCAAAAAGTATCAAAGCCAGTGTCGTTGAAATTGCCCAGCCAAAGCCAATACCGCCAGCGCCCAAGCCTGTTGTAGACAACTCGGCACAAAAAGCTCGTGAGCTTGCTGCTCAGAAGCGCAAAGAAGAAGCCCGCCGACAGGCAGAAATTAAAAAACAGAAAGAGCTGGCTCTGAAAAAAGAGCATGCAGCCAAAGAGAAAGCAAAAAAGGAAAAAGCAGCTCGTAAAGAACAAGAGCGACAGCAGCGTCTGGCTGAAGAAAACAGGAAGAAAAAGCAACAGGAAGCGTTACTCAGACAGCTTGAGCAGGAGCGGGTTGCCCGTGAACAGGCTCAGGCAGTTGCTGCCGAGCAGGCAGAACAAGAGGCTGGAGAAGTAGCTTACTACTCCGAACTGCTGAAAAACCTTATTGCCCGGAACTGGAACCGACCGCCCAGTGCCCGTAACAATATGGTGGCTCTGGTTCAGCTCAGTCTGTCGCCTTTTGGTGACTTGCTGGAAGTAAGGTTGCTTGAAGGCAGTGGTAATGATGCCTATGATCGTTCTGTCGTACAGGCGATACAGAGGGCGGCGCCTTTTCCTGAATTGAAAAAGCTGGAACGGCGTGTGTTCGATAATAAATTCAAGCGCATTAACTTTAGGTTCAGGCCAGAGGATCTGGTGAGATGAAGCAACAACTGCAATGGTTTTCTGCCGGATTGTCGGGCAGCTTTAAAAGTAAGCAGACTGTCTTCAGGGAAGACACCTGTCGTCGTGTTTACCTATTAATCTCTTCTGCAATATTTTCATGGTTCCGAAGTAGGAGCGTTTTGGTCTCATCTCTGTTTGTTGCCCTGCTGTTATCAATGCAGAGTGCTCAGGCCATTCTCACAATCGAAGTAACCCAGGGTAATGACAAGGCCGTCAAGGTGGCAGTACCACCCTTCAGCTGGAATGGTAAGAAAATTCTGCCCGAAGATATGGCTTCTGTTGTAGAAGATAACCTTCATTTCAGCGGCCTGTTTGCAGCTTTGCCCAGAAAGGATATGCTCAGCTTTCCATCCAGTGCCAAAGATGTTGTTTACCGTGACTGGAATATACTGGGTGCTTCCTACCTGGTTACCGGAGAGGTTAAACAGGAAGGCAATACGTTTGAAGTGGACTATCAGCTGTTTGATATTGTTCGCCAGAAAAGCATTATGAAAGGCAGGGTTCGAGGCGATGAAAGTCAGCTGCGCGGGTTGGCTCATCATATCAGTGATGCGATATACGAAAAGATCACCGGTATTCCCGGCGATTTCTCGACCCGAATCATGTATGTCACTGCTGATCGTAAAAGTGCTGAACATACGGATTACAGTCTAAACTATGCCGATGCCGATGGTCAGCGCCAGCGCGAGATACTTCGTTCAAGAGAGCCTATACTGTCACCGAGCTGGTCACCCGACGGCAGTCGTGTTGCCTATGCTTCTTTTGAAACCGGTCGTCCGGCTATCTATATTCAGGAACTGGCTACCGGTAAACGTCAGAAGATAACTGACTTCAAAGGGTTGAACAGCTCTCCGGTATTTTCTCCTGATGGCAGGCAGTTGGCACTGGTTCTGTCCAAGGAGCAGAATCCGGACATTTATGTGATGGATCTGGCCACTGACAAACTCAGTCAGATTACATCACATTTCTCGATTGATACTGAGCCAGACTGGATGCCAGATGGGAAAAGTCTGATCTTTACATCTAACCGGGGAGGCAGTGCCCAGATTTATCAGATCGGTCTTGACAGGTTGTCGAACGGTACTGTGGTTGCTGAAGGCAAACCTAAACGGCTGACGTTTACTGGTAAATTCAATGCCCGTGCTAAAGTATTCCCTGATGGTAAATCTCTGGCACTAGTCCATAAAGGTCAGGGAGCCACAGAATTTAACATCGCCATTCTGGATCTTGATACTGGACGACTGCGTCAGCTTACGTCTGCCCGGTTGGAAGATTCGCCCAGTGTTTCCCCTGGGGGCCGTCGTCTAATCTATGCGGTATCGGGAGGCAAAAACGGGGAGCTTGGCATTGTTACAGCGGATGGTCGGGTAAAATATCGCTTGCCATCGGCGGAGGGAGATGTCAGAGAGCCGGTTTGGGGGCCATCAATAGCTACACAGCGCTAAATCGGGTTGGATTGGTTCGCTGGAGTCAGTCGAACTTGGCATTCGAGCATAAAATTCAGTAGAGTGAGCCAGCTCTTCAAATGGTCTTGTGCGAATAGTTAATTTATTCAATCAAATTCATCTGTAGCGCTGGACGCTCTTTCCGGATTTCAGGCCGAAGAAGTTGCAAGTTCAGCTGACCCCCTTGGTATTCGGGCTAGTCCGGAGTCTGCAGTTCTGATACTGTACTGCATCAATCAATACATTGATTTTGATTTACCAACATTGAACGAACAATTGGAGCTTGTCATGCGTTTTGCCAATTTTGTCAAAGCCACCGCACTCACTGCCACTGCACTCTGGCTGGCTGGTTGTGCCTCTACAGGTGGTCAGAGTACTTCTGATGTTGAATCTAACACTGACTTCGCGACTGAAGAAGTTGTGATTGAAACCTTCCCTGCTTATAGCCCTGCTGTTCAAGCCGTAATTGATAGCGGTGAGATTCAGGCTACCCCTGAAGAGATCGAACAATTGCTGGCGCATAAAACTTATCACTTTGCTTTTGACAGCTCTAAGCTGAAAGAGAGCGATTATAAGGCTCTGGACGTACAGGCTATTTATCTGAATTCCTCTGAAGGCCGTGGCAAGAAAATCACCATTCAGGGTAATACGGATGAGCGCGGAACTCGCACATATAACCTGGCTCTGGGCGAGCGTCGTGCTAATGCAGTTAAGAACTACCTGGTCAGCAAGGGTGTATCTCCAAGCCGCATTGAAGTGATTAGCTTTGGTTTTGAGAAGCCTCTGGACCCGGCTCACAATGCAACTGCCTGGGCTATGAACCGTCGTGCTCACATTGTGATCAACTGATGGCCATAGTTTTAGAAAAATATTGATTTCATAATGCAGCCATGGCCCATTCACTGGTGCAAAGCCCTTGGGTGGGCAGCATTTCAGACTCATGGCTGCCCGACAGGGAATGAGACTGAATGCCTCTGAAACGATCTGTTTGCTCTGCTTTTGTTGTTGTCGGCCTGGCCTCTTATGTTCAGGCAGAGGTGCCGGTGGTGGACTCCCAGCCTTCTGGAAATGCTTATTCTGTCAAGAGTTCACAAACTCGTGAATCGACTTCAGTGGCATCATCGGCAGGAGGTACTGCCCACTTATTGAACTTGTTGGATGAGCTTCGTCAGGAGACCATGACCCTCAGAGGGCAGTTGGAAGAGCAGGCTTATCAGATCAGGCAGCTGCAGAAAGAGAACCGGGAGCGTTACCTGGATCTTGATCAGCGCATTTCTCGTCTGGGTGACTCTTCTGGTGAGGCGCCTGCTGCCGCAGGAGGCGCTTCAAACTCCCCGGTGACTTTACCTGCTATCGGTAACAAGCCTTCAGTGTCTGAGACTGGTGCCCGCGAGGAAGCTGCTTATCAGGCTGCTTTCTCCCTGATCAAGGACAAGCGTTTTGATGAGGCTATTACGGCCTTGAAAAAGTTGTTGAAAGACTATCCCAAAGGTCAGTTTTCGGATAATGCCCAATACTGGTTAGGTGAAGTTCAGATGGCTCAGGGCAAATACAAGGAAGCTCTGGGCGACTTTCAGTCTCTGATTGACAATTATCCGGACAGTCCGAAAGTATCTGACGCTACCTACAAGCTGGGTCGTATTCTTGATTTGCAAGGCGAAAAAGACGCTGCCAGGAAACAACTTGAATCAGTGATCAGTCAATACCCCGGCAGTGCTGCTGCCCGATTGTCAGATACCTATCTCAGGAATATGTCCGATTCCTGATTAATTCTGCCTGCCTCCGGGTGGGCGTCGACTCTGTTTGGGTATTTCATCCATTTCCTGTTTTCTCCCTTGAGGGGATCTTGCATTCTGCTCGGGCAGTTAAACCAAAATTGACTTAAGTAGGATGGGCTCCTAGTATTGCCGACCTGAATGTCTGGTGAGAGCTCAATGACTGCTGATACCCTCAGAATTACTGAAATTTTTCACTCCCTGCAGGGAGAGTCCCGTACCTCGGGCCTGCCTACAGTGTTTGTCCGTCTGACGGGCTGTCCACTTCGTTGTGTCTGGTGTGATACCGAGTACTCATTTCACGGTGGCACCCGTATGTCTCTCGACGAGATCATAAAGGAGGTAGACGACTATGGCGCTAAATATGTCTGTGTAACAGGCGGTGAACCTCTTGGGCAGCCAAATTGTCTGCCTCTGCTTGAGCAGCTGGTAGACAAAGGCTATGAAGTATCATTGGAAACCAGTGGTGCTCTGGATGTTTCCCTGGTGGATGAGCGAGTGGTCAAAGTGCTCGACCTCAAGCCACCGGCATCTGGTGAAAGTCACAGGAATCTGTACGAGAATATTGAACACCTTACCGCTAATGACCAGGTTAAGTTCGTCATTGCCAATCGGGAAGATTATGAGTGGTCGGTCAGTAAAATGTTGCAGTACAACCTTGCGGGCCGGGTGTCAGATGTACTGTTTTCTCCCGTCAACGACCAGTTGGCTCCTGATCGGCTGGCTGACTGGATCATCTCAGACAAGCTTCCGGTTCGGTTTCAGGTGCAATTACATCGCGTGATCTGGGGCGACAAAGCCGGTGTTTGAGTCAAAATCCTAATCAGGTAGGCTGCAAGCTATTTAAGTTAACTCGTAAGCGTTTTATAACAGTCTGGTCAGCGCTGGATCGTCGATTGTCGCGAGCGTCGCTGTAACCCTCGACTTGGCCGCATTTATAGAAAAGCAGGCCATGAGCGAAGAAAAATAGGAATAAAGAGCATGACAAAAAAAGCAGTCATTTTACTGTCCGGTGGTCTGGATTCTTCCACAGTACTCGCCATTGCCAGAGATCAGGGATATGAGTGCTATACCGTCAGCTTTGATTACGGTCAGCGACACAGAGCAGAACTCGAAGCCTCTATTCGTGTTTCTGAGGCATTGGGTGCCAGGGATCATAAAACCCTGAAACTGGACTTGCGTGATCTTGGTGGCTCTGCTTTGACAGATGATGATATTGATGTCCCTGAGGATCTGGGCGAGGGTATCCCTGTAACTTATGTACCAGCACGAAATACTGTATTTCTTTCTCTGGCACTGGGTTGGGCTGAAATTCTCGGTGCCCGGGACATTTTCATTGGCGCTAATGATGTAGATTATTCCGGCTATCCGGATTGTCGTCCTGAGTACCTCGAGGCTTTCGAGAAAATGGCTAACCTGGCCACCAAAGCGGGAGTTGAAGGGGATCACTTTCATATCCGCGCTCCACTGCTGGAGCTGACCAAGGCTGAGATCATAAAGGAAGGCAGTCGTCTGGGGGTTGATTACGGGATGACCGTTTCTTGTTATCAGGCTGACGAACAAGGTCGCGCCTGTGGTGTCTGTGACAGCTGCCGCTATCGTAAAAAGGGCTTTGCCGAAGCCTCTGTCGCCGACCCAACGCCTTATGTAGAATCTTGAGTGATCCAACCTGACCGCTGAACGTTTGCAGGTCTGTTCAAGTTCATACTGCCGTTCTCAAGCCAGTCCTGAGTACGGCAGTCAGGAGATCTATTGCATCTTGAACAGTTTTTCAGGCACTCTGAAGAAGATAACATCAGTGCTTCTTGGCTTGGGAAAATTGGCACCATTATCGCCAACCAGAACCAGTAGCCTGCTGTCGTCAGTCCCGTGAGGTCCAATCGTCACCCCTTCGATATTGATTCTTTTAAAGTCCGGGAAGGTTTTTTCAAAATCCCGGGTGCTCAGCAGAAGCTTCTTTCTCAGTAAAGGCAGAGACGTATTAGCAGTCTCTTTCGGTTGCTCTTCTGGACAGGTGCATTTATTGCCCTGGGTTGGGGGAAGAGGGTTATCCAGATCAACCAGATAAACTTCCGTGTATGTATAGTTTACGGTTTTTCTGTCGGCTTTCCTGATGAAATTTTTTTCGATGACAAGAAACTGGTGATTGTTGACGGCCTGGGCGTCGCTGATGCTCTGTACAATGACGTCTACCTCGGGGTTGTAAAGCTCTGCAGGAACAGAAGTGGGCTGATAGTGGTATTGAATGTCTGGTTTCACAGAAGCTGAAACCTGATGGACCGCTTCAGCCATTGAGAAACGCAATACCCGACCAGGTACAGGGCCTTTATGATGTTGTTCATCCTGAAGAATCCCCTGTTCAGATATAGCAAGATAATCAGGGGTTCCCGGAAGATGGATGACAGTTTCGAAGCCCCGGTTTCGCTTGACCCCCTTTTTATTGGGGTCTTCACTGTGCCAGTTGAACTGAGTGTCATAGATGCCGGGTACCCAGTGAGGTATCTTCCAGTCAAAGCGCCAGCCGATATTGGAAAATTCTCTGGGGTATTGGTATGCGCCCAGAAGAGATCCGTCTCTTCCTACTTTCAGAAGAGAGCTGTGAATATTCCATCCAGGGAATCGAATCCAGGGGCAGACCAGGTTGAACAGAAAGGTCGCGTTTTGTTCCGAAGCGACCAGAAAAGCACTGTCGCCAAGAAAGTCAAAGCCTTCTGTATCAATATGCCCATGGGTTGTCCAAAAAACAGAGTCATTAGGTTCAATGACAACTTCTCTGACCCGTCTGCCAGACTCTTGCAAGAAAGTACCTTTGCTTTTTGGAATGCCTTTCCTGGTAATCAGGGTTTCTTCCGGGATGAGATAGTATCGGGGCAAGCCGTTTTTGTTGTAATAGTTGGGAATGGCCCCGGTATCATCTGAAAGCAGAATGAATTGATTGTAGGCTTTGTCGTAACGGATGGAAGAAATTCCCAGGATTGGCTGATCTTCACTGTAATCCAGCTTTTTACTGCCGAGAAGCATTACTCCGTTCTGGCTGGCAATGGCAGCTTCAGAGGATAACAAAGCGTAGGTAAAAAAAAGGGAGAGAGGCCATAATCCTTTGGATGACATGAGGCTACCTTAGTTAAAGGAGGTTTATAGAAACTGGTATAATCCTAGTCTAAATTCAGGACGTTACCGGAGGGTCAACTGGTCAGTTTTAGTGGAATACTTCAGGGTTGGAATCATTCGCAGATGAGTATTCAGTGACTAAACAGATGCGTTAGCGCCTGATACCTGACAGGCAGGGAAGGCTGAAGAAAAAACTTGGAAGATTTAACCGACTGAGTAATATGGCGCCGCGTCGGGTCGTTGGCTCAGTTGGTAGAGCAGTTGGCTTTTAACCAATTGGTCGTAGGTTCGAATCCTACACGACCCACCAACTCCTCTTCTCTTTTTCCCGGCTGTCTGAATCTTTCATTTGTGTTAAAATCGCGTGGATTTGCCTAATAATGTCTTCTAGAGACTTTCAGAACAATTTTTATGAGTGTACTTAGTGATAGAGCATTTGTTCAGGAGCATCTCGGTAGCGCACCCGTTCAGGGCCTGGACGAAGCAAAAGAGCAAGCACTGAAGCAGAAAGTGCGAGAGCTTCTGGAACAGGAAAACGCTGTTCTTGTTGCTCATTATTACACTGACCCTGTCGTTCAGGCGCTGGCCGAAGAAACCGGTGGTTATGTAGCGGACTCCCTGGAAATGGCTCGCTTTGGACGTGATCACTTTGCGGATACTCTGGTCGTTGCTGGCGTTCGCTTTATGGGTGAGACTTCCAAGATTCTCAGCCCTCAAAAACGTGTTCTGATGCCAACGCTGGAGGCAGAGTGCTCTCTTGATCTTGGCTGTCCGGTCGATGAGTTTTCGGCTTTTTGTGATCAGCACCCCGATCGTGAAGTGGTTGTCTATGCCAATACATCTGCGGCGGTAAAAGCACGGGCTGACTGGGTTGTGACTTCCAGTTGTGCTGTGGACATCGTTGAGCATCTGATGGATCAGGGTAAAAAAATCATCTGGGGGCCGGATAAATATCTGGGCAGTTACATCCAAAAGAACACCGGGGCAGACATGCTGCTCTGGAACAGTAGCTGTATCGTTCATGAAGAGTTCAAGGCCAGGGGTATTGAAGACCTCAAACGGGTTTACCCGGATGCTGCGATTCTTGTGCACCCTGAATCACCAGACTCTGTTGTCCAGGTGGCAGACGTCGTTGGTTCTACCAGCCAATTGCTGAAAGCCTCTCAGGAAATGCCAAACTCAACCTTTATCGTGGCAACGGATCGAGGTATTTTCTACAAAATGCAACAGGCTTCCCCAGACAAGTCTTTTGTAGAAGCTCCAACTGCGGGTAGCGGTGCTACCTGCAAGAGTTGTGCCCATTGTCCGTGGATGGCAATGAACTCTCTGGAAGCACTGGTTCAGTGTCTGGAAAAACCAGGCAAGTTGAATCTGGTGAATGTCGATGATGAGTTGCGAGAGAAGTCTCTGATTCCTCTGAATCGTATGCTCGACTTCACGGCATCACTATCAGCCTGAGGTATGGCCGCCGACAATGACGGCCTTTTCTGATCAGCTTTTTTCGAGTTTCTTACGATATTCGAATATGTCGTTTAACTTTTTGTCGATCTTGGCTCTCAGGGCGTAATTATCTCCCACCATTTTTCGAGCAAACTGAAGGTGCTTGATGGCATCGTCAAGATTGCCTGTTAAGAAGAAGTACTCTGCCCGAGCCTGGTGTAAGCCCAGAATGTCATCGGACTGACCCTGGGCTTCCGCCAGTTCATACCAGATATCCGGGTCGTCGGGTCGACTGCGACTCAGTTTCAGGAGAAGGTCTCTGGCTTCGCTGAATTTTTTTGCCTGAATCAGAATATCCGCTTTGGTCGCCATCAACGGATAGTTATCCAGATGAATTGAAAGCGCCGCATCCAGTCGTTTAATCGCTTCATCGGATTTTCCGGTAACTGATTCGAGTCTGGCCTGAGCCATAATCAAATGCAGGTTGCGAGGGTGTTTCTTCAGCAGCGCAGTCAGTTCTTTTTCTGCTGTTTTGTAATCTCGTGCTTCAATGCTCGCCAGTGCAAGACCATAGCGGGTAATGTCTTCCGAGCTGGTATGACTGGACTCCAGCTCCTTCTGTAACTGATGTGCGTAACGGGCCGGATCTTCGGTGCTGAGTACGAACAGTCTCATTCGAATTAAAGAATAATCAAGGCTGCTGCCCTGGGAACCCTTGGAAGGCAATTGTGCAGCTCTGGCTCTGGAGTCTGAAATACGGTTGTCGGTAACAGGGTGCGTCAGTAGAAACTCCGGAGGTCTGCTTTGATAACGCCTGGACTTGTTCATGTTCTCAAATATTTCAGGCATGGCCTGAGGATCAAAGCCCGCCCTGGCAAGAGTCAGAATGCCAATATTGTCTGCTTCGCGCTCAAATTGTCTGCTGAAGCGCAAACGACTGGACTGGATGCCGGCCATCGTTGTTGATAGTGCTGCGGCACCTACTTCAGTTCCTGCTGTTGCCATCAGGACAACCGATGCAAGAACAGCGGCAGCGGTCGGCAGGCTCTTGTTTTTGGCGTCTTCAACATTTCGGGCGTAATGGCGCTGGCTCAGGTGTGCTAATTCGTGAGCGAGTACGGCAGCAAATTGAGCTTCTGTGTCCGCGTTGAAGAACAGTCCGGAGTTGACGCCGATGATTCCGCCCGGTGCTGCAAAAGCGTTCAATACGCTACTGTCTATCACTATGGTGTTTAATCGGTGATCTTTAATCTCACTGAATTCAGCCAGGCGATAGGTGAGTCTTTCGAGGTATTCCTTGACCTCGGGGTCACTCACCGTACGGGTTCGGCTACGTATATATTTCAGATAAGTCTGTCCCAGCTCATACTCCTGTTGAGGCGAGACGACTGCGGAGGTGCTGTCCCCCAGTCTGGGCAGTTCAATTGGGGCCGCGCTTACCACTGCGGAAGAAGTTCCGAGCCAGGTGCTTAGCAGGGCTGCCATCAGGAAACCCGGTTGCTTCATAGAATATCCATACTCGTATAATCTGCGGTACACTGTATCGTCATAGAGGTGCTGGCTCAAACAGCCGTGAAAAAAAACATAGTATTTTACGGCCTCCTTACCTTTCGGGTGAGGCCGGTAGTGCGTTTATCATGACTGGCAACTTCTGGCGATGGAAAGAGCAGTCATCTCTCTATTCTACAGGTCAGCGACGTTTGCACCAGAGCCTTTTAGTGAGAGTCGGGTGTGGTAACAACTTGCCTGCCGTTTTTGGGCAAGTGTATGCATGGCACTTGGAAACATTTTTACACTGTAAGCGCTTTACTGGTTTATTAATTATCAGTCAGTGCAGCATAACATTGGCAGCAGAGTTCCTGTACAGCTGAATTTCAGCTTCGCTGAGGGAGAATGAGTTTCATTATGATAGAAGTGGATGTTGAACTGGATCTGAAGGGAATGAGTTGTCCGCTCCCTCTGCTCAAAGCCAAGCAGGCGCTCAGTAAAATGGATCAGGGCGAAGTGTTGCGGATTCAGGCCACAGATCCGGGCTCGGTTCGGGATTTTGCCAGCTTTGCCTGCATCAGTGGTCATAAACTGTTGGCCAGTGATGAAGCTTCAGGGGTATTTATCTTTACTCTCGAGCATAAATAAGATCGGATTGTTAATATCCCGAGCCTGACTGACAATAGACAACCTGGTCAGTTTTCTGAGTAAGTCATAAGGAAGAAAATATGCTGGATATCATCAGGGATTGGCTGAACCGTTACCTGTCAGATCATGAGGCTCTGGTGCTACTGTTGATGCTGGTGACCGGGTTTTTGGTCATCATCTTTATGGGGAATATGTTGGCCCCGCTGCTGGCGGCAATGGTATTGGCATTTTTGATGCAAGGTGTGGTGAACTTACTCGAAAAATGGGGGGTACCCCATCTCCTGGCCGTCAGCCTCATTTTCACTCTCTTTATGGCGGTTCTGCTTATTTCAATATTCCTGTTGATTCCATTGATCTGGCAGCAAGTCACCGGCTTACTGAATGAGCTGCCGAATATGGTGAGGCAGGGACAGATGATTCTGAAAGAATTGCCAGAGCTCTATCCAGCCTTTATTTCGGAATCCCAGACAGCGGCTCTCAGTAGTGCTATCAATATGCATCTGGCCAAGTTCGGACCCTGGGCGTTGTCGTTCTCTATCTCCAGGTTGCCTGGTGCCCTGGGTATCCTAGTTTATCTGATTCTGGTGCCCATCCTGGTATTCTTTTTTCTTAAGGATAAAACTGAACTGCTCGGCTGGATTGGTAACCGCTTACCTATGCGGCGTCGCCTGATTATTCAGGTGGCGGACGAAATGAATGACCAGATTGCCAACTACATACGGGGTAAGGTTATTGAAATTTTGATTGTTGGTGGAGTCAGTTTTGTGGCTTTTGCCTGGCTGGGGTTGAACTATGCCGTTCTGCTGTCTGTGCTGGTGGGCTTTTCAGTAGTGGTTCCCTATATCGGTGCCACTGTGGTTACCATTCCTATTGCCCTGATTGGTCTGTTTCAATGGGGTGTGGGACATGAGTTCATGATGCTGATGATTGTGTACGGCATCATTCAGGCTCTGGATGGCAATGTTCTGGTTCCCCTGCTGTTTTCCGAGGCGGTTAACCTGCACCCAGTTGCTATTATTGTTGCGGTTCTGGTGTTTGGGGGAGTCTGGGGCTTCTGGGGAATATTCTTTGCTATTCCGCTGGCGACCCTGCTAAAGGCAGTGATGAATGCCTGGCCCAGTGTGCATGATGTGGAAAAGGTCAGCTAGCTTTTCATCAATACAACGAAACCGGTCCATCTGATTATCATTGGAATATTTCTTTGAGGGCCATCACGGATAGATGGCCCGTTTGGATGATTAACCCAGTGCCTGAGTAGCCTGTAGAACGTCTTCTACATGGTTTTTGATCCGTACCTTACGCCACTCGTGTTGCAGGGTGCCCTCACGATCAATGAGGAACGTGCTGCGCTCAATTCCCATGTACTCTTTGCCGTACATATTCTTTAACTTGATGACATCAAACAGTTTGCAGAGTTCTTCGTCCGGATCGGAGATCAGCTCGAACGGGAACTCATGTTTAGCCTTGAAATTTTCGTGAGATTTCAGGCTGTCACGGGAGACACCGAAAATCAGGGTGTCAGCTTCCTGAAATTCCTGGAACAGATCCCGGAAAGTCTGGCCTTCACTGATGCAGCCCGGAGTGTTGTCTTTGGGGTAGAAATAGATGACGACCTTCTTGCCTTTCAGTTCGGACAGGGTGACGGTGGTGTTATTGGTTGCCTGGGCGGTGAATTCCGTAACGGGTTGGCCTAGGGTAAAACTCATTGTTCTTCCTTCGATTCTCTTGTCTTTGATAGTAAGTCTGAATAGTAAACGGTTGTCTCTGCTTCAGCTGGCTTTAATAGATGTCAGAATTTTATATTCAGCCACAAAAACGGCCAGATCAACAGATTGTTTTCAGATGCAGCGAGCCTGTAGCATAGTGCGAATGACTGACAATGGTCTATAAAGCTGGACTGAGTCGGGCAGAATGTCAACGCTGCTCTTGTTAATGCCGGTGCGCGTCAGTAACATTATGCACAGCTTATGACTGATCTCTTGGAGTGGATAGATGATTACCGGTAGCCTTGTAGCGCTTGTGACCCCGATGCAGGACGATGGAGAGCCGGACTGGGAACGTCTCCAGAAACTGGTTGAATTTCATATAGAGGAAGGTACTGATGGCATCGTGGCAGTGGGTACTACCGGAGAATCTGCTACTCTGACCGTGCAAGAACACTGCGAAGTGATTAAACGGATTGTCAGACAGGTTAGTGGCCGTATTCCGGTGATTGCCGGTACCGGAGGAAATTCTACCCAGGAAGCTGTTTTATTGACAGCAGAGGCAAAAATCCTGGGAGCTGATGCCTGCCTGCTGGTGACTCCTTATTACAACAAGCCAACCCAGGAAGGTTTGTACCTGCATTATAAAACCATTGCTGACTCTGTGGCCATTCCTCAGATTCTCTATAATGTACCCGGTCGTACCGCCGTGGATATGTTGCCTGAAACTGTGGCGCGTCTTTCCGGTCACGAAAATATCGTGGGTATAAAAGAAGCCACCGGCATTGTCGAGCGTGGCATCCAGATTCGTGAACTGTGCGGTAATGACTTTGCTATATACTCCGGTGATGACGCTACCGGCATGGAGATGATGTTGCAGGGCGCTAACGGTGTTATTTCTGTAACCAATAATCTGGCTCCTCGGAAAATGCATGAAATGTGTGTAGCGGCTCTTAATGGAGATCGCGCTACAGCCGAGGCGATTAACGCTAAACTGGACGGATTGCATCAGAATCTGTTTGTTGAGGCGAATCCGATTCCTGTGAAATGGGCGTTGTCGGAAATGGGACTGATTGGAGAGGGCATACGCCTGCCACTGACGCCCTTGTCCGAAGGTTGCCACCCGGTTCTACGTGAAGCCTTGAAGCAGGCTGAACTGATTTAATTATTCAAGGGACCAGGCGTTGAGCCTGATCCCGGCACCTGATTATGACTGAACCCGGGAAACGAAGGTATCATCCGGGGGATTGTTATGGAGCTTTTCAGAATGGAGATCGTATGTCGCGAGTGATGAAAACCTTGCCGGTTATGGCCTGTGCTCTGGCACTGGCAGGTTGTTCCAATCCATTCGGCAAGGAGGGTTATTTCCGGGATAAATCCGGTGATTATACTCAGGCACGGGTGACCAGGTCGCTGGAAATACCTGAGCAGATGAATGCAGAGCCCATGGTGGAATCCTTGTCTATTCCGCCCATTTCTGCGGACCACTCGCAACTGGAATCCGATTTTGATGTGCCCAGACCTGACCAGCGCCTGACTCAGGAAGCAGGTGGCGTCTATACCATCGAAAGGGCAGGTGATGAAGAGTGGTTGCTGGTGGGGCATTCGCCCGGTGAAGTCTGGCCAAAAGTTCTGGCTTTCCTGGAAGAAAACAACATTCCGGCCAGATCCCGGGATGTCAAACAGGGCGTTCTTGAAACAGAGTGGACTGATCTGGGCAAAGACCCGGAAAAAGGTTATGTCTCCCGTGCCTTCAGTAAGTTGATGGGTGCTGAGGTGACCGGTCCTGTTGAAGATCGTTTCCAGTTCGAAGTGCGCCAGGGTGTGAAACCAGATTCCTCTGAGGTGCGTTTGAAGATCAAGTCTCGCGCCGTTCCTGAAGAAGGCCAGAGAATCACCACTGAGCCAGGGTGGAACAACTTTGCTGGGCGCAGTCAGAAGATGGTTGACAGTATATTGAATGAACTGCTGCTGTTCATGGTGCGTGATGGCAGTGAAAAATCCGTCTCTTATCTGGCTCAGGATCTGAATCTGGGCAACCTGGCTGTTATGGAGCAGGACGGTGCTGGTAATCCGCTACTGAGAATGGATCAGCTCTCCTATGCCCGTAGCTGGTCTGCTGTTGATGCTGCACTGCAACAGGCTGGGGTGGATGTGACCGATAAGAACCGCTCCGCAGGTATTTTCTACCTGCAGGTAGATCCTGAAGGAGTGGTCAAAAAAGACAAAGAATCCAGTGGCTGGTTCAGTGGTTGGTTTGGCGGCGATGAAAAGAAAGAGGCACCCAAGGATGTTCTGTTAATGAGAGTTTCAGAATTGAATGGGGTCGTCAGGGTCTCGGTAGAAAAGGATGCCAATACCTCAGCACCTGCCGAGATCAGTCGTAAGTTGCTGAATCTTGTTAAGGAAAACCTCAAATAGGGTAGAATCGCATTGTAAAAGCCAGTCTCCATGACTGGCTTTTTTGTTTTGTTTGCCAGGCAACGAAACAGTTCCATGGAGCGGCTCTTATTCGCTTCAGTTGATTGTCCATTAGTAGAATGCAGGATGTTGGCAATGAGCTTTGCTGATAAAGTACTGGCCGTAAATAACGACCTTCCTATTCGAACAGAGCTTCCCGTGCACTCAGGTAAGGTCCGCTCTGTTTATTGGTTGACAGAGGCGGACAGCCGTCGTCTGATCAGGGAAAAGGGCTATGATGTAGCCGGTGATACGCCTCTGGCTATCATGGTGATTTCTGACCGGATGAGTGCCTTTGACTGCATCTGGAAGGGTGAAGGAAACATGCAGGGTGTACCCGGAAAAGGGGCTGCCCTGAATGCGATCTCCAATCACTGGTTCAAATTGTTCAGGGAATCGGGGCTGGCTGACAGCCACATACTGGATATTCCCCATCCCTTCGTCTGGATCGTTCAAAAAGCCCGGCCAGTGATGATTGAAGCGATCTGTCGTCAATACATTACAGGATCCATGTGGCGTGCCTACAGCAAGGGTGAGCGTGATTTCTGTGGTATCCGGCTTCCGGATGGTCTTGAGAAGGATCAGAAATTACCGGATTTGCTGATAACACCTTCCACCAAGGGTATTCTGAAAGGGATTCCCGGTGTGCCGGAGGTGGATGATGTTAATATCACTCGTGCTGACCTTGAGGCAAATTACAGGTCTTTTAACTTTCACAAGCCTGAAGATATTGATCGTTATGAAAGGCTTCTTAAAGAAGGCTTTGATGTCATTTCCGAAGCCCTTGGCAAGCTGGATCAGGTGTTTGTGGATACCAAGTTTGAGTTTGGGTATGTCGCCACTGCCAGTGGTCAGGACAGGCTAATTTACATGGATGAAGTAGGAACACCGGATTCATCCAGAATCTGGGACGGTGCGTCATACAGAGTGGGTAAGGTGGTGGAAAACTCCAAGGAAGGTTTTCGCCAACAGTTGCTGAATTATTTTCCTGACCCTGACATTCTGCTCAACAAGGACAGGATGCACGAGCGACGGGCCCTGGCCGAAGAAAACGAGCTGCCTCAATCCATTATGATGGCTGTATCCAGAACCTATCTGGATATTGCTGAGCGCATTACAGGCGAGCCTGTTCAACTCTCAGACAGCCCCAAAGCCGAAATTGTAGCCATTCTCAAGGATCAATATGGTTTGATTGATTAAAGGTTTTAGTCGGGCGTTCTTCAGTCGTTTGAGCCGGTTGACGGGGGTTGGCCGCTTAATAGCGATTGGTTATTAGCGAAAACCTGCGGTATGACGGTAATTTGCCCTCTTTTTTCAATAGATGATCTGAATAAGGCTTACGTCATCTGTTTTTTATGCACAAATGTCAAGCCCTTGACGTCAAAAAAACGCATCGGGTCTAAGTAATTGATTTTATAAGGATGAGTTGTAACTTGTTGAAAATTAAAGAAAAATAATTGATCAAAAAGTGATCGATTTGTATGTGAGGCAGTAAGAATCAGTCTTTCTGAATGATTTGGCAGGTTCTTCCACAAAGTTATCCACAGATTTTGTGGGTAAGATTGCAGTAATGCTTCACTAACAAGTCATATGAGCTGCCTTTAATGCCCTTTATGACAACTTTTTATTAAAGAATGCTGCGCTCCTGACGAGGCGGCTAGAGAATCTGAGTATGAATGAATTGCCGAATATTGTTGATCTGACAGAAGAAAATGTTCGAGAAGTATTAGTTGAACAGTCGGCCCAGCGACCGGTGCTACTGGATATCTGGGCTGAGTGGTGTGAGCCCTGCAAAAGTCAGCTACCGATTCTGGCCAATCTGGTAGAGAGCTATCAGGGTAAGTTTTTGTTGGCCAAACTGGATGCAGATCAACCTCTGGGTCAGCAGTTAATGGCTCAGCTGGGTGTCCGCAGTGTCCCGACACTGGTTTTCTTCCATCAGGGACAACCTGTGCAGGTGTTGTCCGGTTTACAGACTGAGGTGGCTCTGAAAGAAGTGCTGGATCCTTTGACAATGAGCCCTGTGGAGCGTATCCGTTTGCAGGTCGATCAGTTGATTGACGAGGGGCAGCACGAGCAGGCGCTGCTGCTGTTGCAGCAGATTTTACAGGAAGAGCCCGAAAATCAGGCGCTTCAGGTACTTCAGGTTAACCTTCTGCTGGAACTGGATCGTGTTGACGATGCCAAAGCCTTGATGGCTGCACTGCCTGCCGATGCCGCAGGCATTGCCCAGCCCAGGGCGAAGCTGGCTTTCTATGAGATGGTGGTCCGGGCACCGCAAATGGCAGAACTGGAAGCTCGCCTTCATGATGATGAAAACGATCATGAGGCTCGTTATCAGCTTGCTATCCGTCAGGTGATTGCCGATGACAATGAGCAGGCCCTGGAAAACCTTCTGTTGATTGTCAGAACAGACCGTACCTTCCGTGAAGACGGAGCCAGACTGCTAATGCTAAAGGTTTTTGATCAGCTGGGGGCTGGAGACCCATTGGCCAAGCGTTATCGTGGCAAGCTGTTTGGGTTGATGCATTGACGGATTAGTGAGTTGGTATGAGTTGGGCTTCCTGTGAAGGGAAGCCCGGTGGCGGGTTTTCTTACCTGAACCGTCGCTTAAGATTCAGTTGTCCCTTCTGTAAGTCCGCCTAGCGCCTCTGCCAGGTCATTGATCAGCTTTCTCAGGGAAAGGCTCATGACTGCGAAATCGGCATCGAATTGTTCCGCCGCAGTTTCTGCTTCTACTTCGTCCAGTTGATCCTGGATCACTTCAGTGAACTTCAGCTTTCGTACAATCAGATCATCACTGAGCACAAAAGTTTGTGCTTCATCCCATTGCAGGGACAATTTGCTCACCTGCATGCCGCCCTCCAGGTGAGCCTGAATTTCTTCTGTGATCAATGCCTGCCGACGGACATTGATTTGCCCACCCTCATCACCAGGCTCTCGCAGGTCGCATTCGTCACCCAGAATAAAGGGGGCTGGGACAGCAGGGTTTTCTGAAAGCCATTGTGTCATGGACGCTGAGGGCAGGTTCTTTAAGGGGGGGTTAATAACCGGCAGGCTACCGAGGCATTCTCTCAGACAGCTGGTCAGTTCTTCTGCTTTCTTGAAAGAAGAAGCGTCCACAACCAGCCAGCCCTCTCTTGTATCTATGTAAGCGAACGTTTTCTGATGTTTGGTGAAAGCTCTGGGCAGCAGCTCCATCATAATGTCGTCCTTGAGCGCTTTTTTTTCCTTACTGAACACTTCCCGTTGTTCTTCCTGTTCTATCGTTTCTATTTTTTCTTCCAGGGCATCTTTGATAACACTGGCGGGAAGAATCTTTTCCTCTTTCTTGGCGCAGATCATGACAAAATCACCACTGGTGTGAGTCAGCATATCTCCATGGCGACCCAAAGGTGGCACCCAGCCATAAGAGCTGATGTCCTGACTGTTGCAGCCACGAAAGCGTTTTTCAGAGAGCTTTTCTTCCAGCTCTTCACTGTTCCATGCAATGGGTTTGGTGAAACGATAGAAAATCAGGTTTTTAAACCACATGATTGAGTCCATGCAAAATTGAGTGCCTGCATTATACGCATCAGGCTTACGCTAAGTGAGAGAATGTGTGTTGTTTTCGGTATTGAGTATTCATAAAGCTGCTTTAACCGGGAAGGTTTCTCGTAGCCTCAATATCCTTTTGCAATGCTATGTTATCGATACTTATAAAAAAAGTGTCTAAAGGCGGTTGCGTGAGGTTCGGTTCGCTGCTTATAATGCGCCGCGTTGTTGAGAGACACACGGCCATGACCGAAGGGTGATTAGCTCAGCTGGGAGAGCATCTGCCTTACAAGCAGAGGGTCGGCGGTTCGATCCCGTCATCACCCACCACTTTGAATGTTAAGACGCAAAGTGGCAGGTTAATTGAGCTGTATAGCGGACCGGTAGTTCAGTTGGTTAGAATGCCGGCCTGTCACGCCGGAGGTCGCGGGTTCGAGTCCCGTCCGGTCCGCCATCTGATTCAGGATGCAGTAGTCGATGATTTCTTTTTCATTACTTCTCTCAATCAGGACTTGAACGACAAATGTCTTCATGTATAGTCGGTACCGACTCGTCAGCCAGGGGTCGTTAAAAAATACTTTGGGTGATTAGCTCAGCTGGGAGAGCATCTGCCTTACAAGCAGAGGGTCGGCGGTTCGATCCCGTCATCACCCACCAGTTTTTATAGAGAGCAGTGATTAAATGTGCTCTTTATTAAATGAATGCGGACCGGTAGTTCAGTTGGTTAGAATGCCGGCCTGTCACGCCGGAGGTCGCGGGTTCGAGTCCCGTCCGGTCCGCCAGGTTTCTTGATTGAAAGCAAAGATTGTACGACAGGCGCAATCGATCTCTGAAGCGAAAAGCTTCAGATCAGGGTGATTAGCTCAGCTGGGAGAGCATCTGCCTTACAAGCAGAGGGTCGGCGGTTCGATCCCGTCATCACCCACCAGATTTATAGAGAACAGTGATTAAATACTGTTCTTTATTAAAGAGAATGCGGACCGGTAGTTCAGTTGGTTAGAATGCCGGCCTGTCACGCCGGAGGTCGCGGGTTCGAGTCCCGTCCGGTCCGCCAGGTTTCTTGATTGAAAGCAAAGATTGCACGACAGGCGCAATCGATTTCTGAAGCCAAAAGCTTCAGATCAGGGTGATTAGCTCAGCTGGGAGAGCATCTGCCTTACAAGCAGAGGGTCGGCGGTTCGATCCCGTCATCACCCACCAGATTTATAGAGAGCAGTGATTAAATACTGTTCTTTATTAAAAAGAACGCGGACCGGTAGTTCAGTTGGTTAGAATGCCGGCCTGTCACGCCGGAGGTCGCGGGTTCGAGTCCCGTCCGGTCCGCCATATTCAAGAACCTAGTGATTTTTGTCGCTAGGTTTTTTTCGTTGTTTAGCCCTAAAAAATACGGTTTTTTCACTCCTGCCCGAGTTTTCATCCCCCACCTTTAGCCGGACAGCTTATCTTTCGGGACTCTGGGGTTCTCCAAGCGTTTATGCAGCTTGGCTTTGAACTGTTCTCTCACCGTGGAGTTGAGTTTCTGTCATTCTTTCCACGCCAGTGCAGAAAAATCCAGCTCATAGGTCATCAATATTTACCCGAATCCTCTCATCATTTTTGCGTTCTTCGACGATGGCAGCGAGTTCCAGGTCGTCCAAAGCATCGAGCATGGCTTCATAAAGATGGGCTGGTACCGCATAAAACACGGGTTGATTGCGATTCAGGATGGCCACGGTTTCACCATTGGCTTCTTTCAGAACGGCCATCGGGTTCTTTTTTAGTTCGGATATCCCGGCACTGACGTCAGCGAGAATAGGATGGACTGAGGCCATAGCAAGCTCCTTTTACGGTTCATTAAAAGATCAAATAATAGACCTATTAATAGGTTTCTTCAAAGGTTGTTTAAATGGTTAATAGCCTGTCAGTCAAAAGCCCATATTTTGAAGGCTTCTTCAAAGGGCTGAGACCAGACAATCGCCTGACCGTTTCCGAACGGGCTGATCAAAAGCGGATTCTTCCAGCAAAAGCCACCAAAGAAGCAGGACGCTGGCGAACTTCCCGCACACCGTATCTGAAAGAGATCATGGATTGTCTCTCACCATCGTCACCTGTTGAGCAGGTGGTATTTATGAAAGGTGCCCAGGTGGGCGGCACTGAATGTGGCAATAACTGGCTGGGCTATGTGATTGACCATACGCCGGGTCCGATGATGTATGTGCTGCCCACGCTGGATATGGCAAAGCGAACCTCCAAGCAGCGCATTGCTCCGATGATCGATGAAATGCCTGATCTTCGGGAGAAGGTAAAAGATCCACGGAGCCGTGACAGTGGCAATACATTGCTGACCAAAGAGTTTCCCAATGGTGTGCTGATCTTTACCGGAGCCAACTCAGCGGCAGGGTTGCGCTCGATGCCTGCCCGCTTTCTGTTTATGGATGAGGTGGATGCCTACGACGATGACGTGGATGGCGAAGGCAGTCCTATCAATCTGGCGATCAAGCGAACAGCCACTTTTAGCCGTAACCGTAAAATATTGATGGTCAGTACGCCCAATATTGCAGAAACCAGCAAGATTGAAGCGGCTTATGAAAGCAGTGATAAACGACGCTATCTGGTTCCCTGCAATAGCTGTGGACACTACCAACCGATCGTCTGGGCCCAGATCATCTTTGATAACCATGACCCGGCAACCACTCGGTTTGAGTGTGTACAGTGTGGCCACAAGCATTATGAAAAAGACAAACCTAAACTGCTCACTAATGGCCATTGGCAGGCTGAAACTGAAAAGAGTAGCAAGGTAGCCGGTTTTCACCTGAGTTCGCTCTACAGCCCTAATGGCTGGTACAGCTGGCAAAATGCGGTAGAGGACTTTCTTGCCGCCAAAAGTAACTCGGTACAATTCAAGGACTGGACCAATACGGTACTTGGTGAGACATGGACGGAAAGAGGTGGAACGGTAGAGCATACCTTGCTCTACCAGTGACGGGAACATTACCCGGCAGAGCTGTCCTGGTGGGTGGAGATGCTGACGGTTGGCTTTGATGTCCAGGATGAGCGTTTTGAGTTTGAAGTGACGGGTTGGGGAGCTGGAGAGGAAAGCTGGTCTATTGATTATTTGCGGCTTTATGGTGACTTATCCCGTCAGCCAATATGGGATGCCCTGGCGGATATGCTGTATAAAACTTACACCCGGCAGGATGGCACCAAAATGAATGTAGCTCAGTTCTGCATAGACTCTGGTGGTCACTACACCGATGAGGTGTACGCTTTCTGTCGTAAGCAAGGAGCCGATTGGGCAATTCCAGTTAAGGGTTCATCTCTGGCTGGCAAACCTATCGCCACATTTCCCAAAACGAAAAAACAAGAAAGGGGTTTACCTGACATTGGTTGGCACCGATACTGCTATCCGTGAGCTATTCACCACTGGGCAACGCTTCACTCCAGAAGCCCGAAATATCAGCTTCAGTGAAACCCGGTTTGATATTGCCCCAAGCAATGCCCATCTTTCGTTTGCTGACTTGCAGCTACACATTGAAGTCGTCGTTTAATAGCAATCCAATGCCATCTGCTCCAGCGTCGCCAAGTCAACCATTTCAAGCGCTGCCATATTGGTCGCAGCCAGGTAAACCGGCGGGGCAACACCTGCCTTATGAGCCTCCACCCAGCGACTTACGCACAGACACCAACGGTCACCGGCTTTCAGGCCGGGAAAGCCAAACGCAGGATTAGGTGTGATGAGGTCGTTACCTTTGGACAGGGAAAATTGCAGGAACTCATCGGTCATCCGGGCGCAGACCGTATGACTGCCGGAGTCCTGTGGACAGGTATGGCAATATCCGTTCCGAAAGAAGCCAGTCATTGGACTCTGACAACAAACCTCTAACTGTCTACCAAGCACATTGAGCTGTTCAAACAGCATTTCTAACATGTAAAACCCTCCCGTGATTAACCCATGGCCTACAAGATAGGAGAAAAACCATGTCTAGGATAGATCGTAGTTTTATTGGTGCCGGAAGCATCTACCTCAAACCTGCCGATGGCAGCGCGCCTCTGCTGCCCGTTGGTAACGTCAGCGAGTTCAAGTTCAGTTTTGAAGAAGATAAAAAGGAACTGAAAAACTACTTGGGCGGTGGCGGTAACCGAAACACTATCAGCCGGATCTCGTCTATTTCTGCCAGCCTCACTGCCCACGACTTTACGGCAGTTACCGATGAACCCCACACGTCTTTTGGTGTGGCTGATGAACTGATCCCGTTCGATAAAATGCCTGACCTGACCAAGACCATTACGGTTAAGGACAGTCTGAGTACCACTTTGGTAGTAGGCGTTGACTACACACTGACCAAAAGCCGGGATCAAAGTCATTGCAGGCTCTAAAATGGCAACTTAGAAGTTGCCGCCGTCTTCTATTATCGAGTATCTCAATATTTTCTATGCATGTCCCCGGTTTGATATAACTTTTGGATCATCCGAATCAACACTGGTAACGGTTAAAATCAATGATTCCTGAAGGTAGCAAGGTTATAAATAGATTACAGCCAACAACGGCAACAGGACTAGCCAGGCCCAGCTCAGGGGTGGATTGTGACTGTGTTAGTGGGCAGAAGGCTTTTATTCAGGAGGTAAAGGGGTCTGCGCCGGATTTAATGCATCATTAGGTGGTGGTTTGAGCACATCAGGCACCAAGGCTCAACTCAGGTTTTCGTAAATTTATAATTACCAGCCATTGTTTATTCCTCCCCCCAAACTGAAACTGTCATCGTATGAAGAACTAAAAGAGTCATGCGTATCCGTACCATACAGGCTTCCACCTACATCAATGCCGCCAATGCTGTCGTCCATCATCGGTAAACCCGTGGCAGGATTTATGGTAGGGCCTCTGGAAAAAACGTCATCATTAAAGCTATGCATGGATGAGGAGTCAATGGCGTTATCGTTCTCAAACAAAGAAGACGACAATGAATCTAAGCTGCTATGAGCAAACGAGTCATCGTCAAAACCACTGTCTCTGACTGAACGATCGAAGCCACTGCTACTACCTGAAAAATCAGTTCCTTCTGTAGGTGAATCAGCCATTTTATAGAGCAGCGCACTGGCAATGCCGCCTAAAATCAGCGCCACAGGTCCGCCAAGGATCAACAATGCCACATTCACCAAAATCAGGAATTTCTTGTTTTTCATTTTTTATTTTCCCTCTACGCTGCTTCGTATTCACGGTGATGCCTTTCTATAAGTGCCTCTATTTGCTTATGTTCATCTCTGGTCATGCTGATTTGTTCGTTTTTTGGCAGATTTTTGATCCACGACTCCAGGTTTTCCAGCTTAACCACGTCGGTTTGCGGGTTGTCCGGACTCATTGCCGGATAGATTACCGCATTTTTATGGGCATAGATTACCACCGTTTTTATTGGCCATTTGTTCATATCATGATCTGTCAGCAACCTTTTGAATAACCCCCGGGTTCTAATGACCTGCTTTGAAGCATTTTTATAATCGTAGGTTGAACCGTTGGTTTTGATCTGCCTCCACATCGGCGTGTTGTCACAAAAAATCTGGCCAGAGTGATATTTGACCTCTGCCATAATAAAACCGACTCCTGGCACACTTATGACAAAATCAATCTCAAAATTCTTACCAGCATAAAAAATATTCTGGCTACCAATAAAGCCATAGATCACTTTTCCCTTTAACTCCGAGAGCACTGCTCTTACTTTGGCCTCGCCAAAGTTTCCGGCATCTTTGTGATCGTTAAACGGCGTTTTAATCTCTTCAAACTCAGACTCTACTGTGACTTGTGATGCTGGTAAGTCTGAGCTACTTCTATCGTAGCCATGCTTAGGATGATAATCACTAACATCATAATTTTGCTGACTGCTTTGGTTTTGTTCAATCTCGTCAGGTGCAATTTTCTTGTCCATCTTTGAGAAAAATGTCCTGAAGAAAGATACAATGGCTTTTGCCGCAGCAACAATAAGAAATAGCCACATGAAGGCGCCAAGGTACAGAGTAAGCAGCATAGAGCCTAGAGAGTCTTGAGCAATAACAGCTACAAATAAAACAAACAAAAAGCCGAACAGGCCAAATTTTAACAGTCCTTTCATAAGCTACCTCGTCAGGCTCCCTATAAGAATTGGTTGACAGAGCCTCCTTAACCATAATCAATCAAGTCAGGTTGTTTTATCAAGTAGAGTTTCAAACCGCTGGCTTCAAGCAATAAATGCAACAGAGCCCTTAATAAGGGTCAGCCTGCCGTGAAACTTTTTGTATTTATTTAGTATGTTGAGATAAAAGATACTGCGCCGGGTCCGGCGCAGTTAGAGAGACTTGTACGCAGGCTCCCTTTCCAAGTCTTTCAACGTGCGATTATCATCTGTTCTCCAGGCAGTTAAACCATTGGTGCTTTGACCTCTGATTATGGCGGCAGCTGCACTGGGGCTGGTGAATTCATAGTCCTCAGTAAAAATATAACAGCTGTCATCAAGAGCCAGTATGCCTTTTTCAATGAGCTTTGATCTAAACTTGATTATTCTTTCTGGGCAGGAGTCAACCGCTTGCTCTACCGCTTGAGACCCTTGGAAAATAGTGAACCCGCCTTCTGATCGCTTTCCTGTTGCTGTGAGCTTTCCTTTCACTTTGCATAAGAGTATCTGGTTAGAAGCATCAGAAGGTTTGTCAGGGTTAAGAAGCTTGGGTTTTTCAGGAGAAAGGCTGGTGGATGTTAGGTGGTGAATGCCCAGTACGGGTAATAATTGCAGCATCCTTTCTATGTAAACATCCATCTCAGCACGATCGGCTTCAGGCAGTGAAGAACCACTGGAGGCACTGTTCATCACAACCACTCGCTTGCTGTTGTGGGCCTGTTGGATCAGCTTTCCTTCAATGTAACGAATATGAGCTTTGGTCAGGTTATCGTCTTTGCTGACGAACGCTGATGTATGAACCCAGTAGTCCTTATTTTCATTTTTGGCGTGCTGCTTAAGACGACTGGAAACGTCCTCTGCTTCACCAATGTAGATCACAGGCTCGTTTGAATCTGCATCAATACCAGAGAGCAGATAAACTCCCGGACTTTTAAGTTCTGGGCGGCTCAGAAAGTCATCAAGATCACTGCGGGGGCCAGCAATGGCCTTGCCGGTCCAGTTTGAGATCTCTGCGGTACGAAGGCCTGTTGGGCTGCCCTTGACGAGGAAGAGTTTGATTGTGGCTGGTTGCATAAGCTTAATCGAGAGGTCATTTTAAACCGGTGATTTCAAGTCTTTGTTTGCCGGAGGTAACAATACCAAAAGTAAACAATTGGATTCTACTGTCATCAATCACGGTAGCACGTGATATGTCGTACAAGCGGTTGTTTGAGCAGAATTCTCAGCTACCAACTCCCAGAGCCTATACCCAGAAAAAACGAGGTCAGCCCAAAAACAAAAAATAACCCAGTCAAAAGACAGTATTTGATGACATACCCAAAGGTCAGCTCCTGATCGGCAAGCCTGATGATGCCACCAATGATAAGTTTAAAGGCAAAGTAACACCCAGAGAGAAAGAATCCCCAGGCGAGTAAATTAAACATCAATTCCAAATCCATAATAAAAGTTCCTTACAGCAGCCGACGGTTATTTTTCTTCAATAACGCCACATATGATTTCTGAGAACAGATTCCCGACCTGTTTCTTTCAATGGTTGTAAGCAATATCAAGAGCGCTCATGCATAACATTTGGTTATTATTGATTTCTGTCTATCCAAGTAAAGTTATCCTGAATAAGCTTCTGCTCACCCGACCAACGATAAGCCACCAGTCTTCCCCCAGGGCGTGCAACGCTGTAGTCAACACAGGCAACCTGGTCACTCATTGGCCCGGGCTGTCCACTCATCCAGTAATGCCCGACAAATAACGGTACTGTATCCGTGTAGCGATAACTTTGTTCGGGCAGTGGAGTGTTCGGCAATTCTGCTTGTCCTGTCCCGATGGTTGCATTTGACCAATGAATCGCTTGTTCATCCCACCAGCGAATGCGGGCAGCGGTTCGCAGATTTCCTTTTTTATCTCTGAAACTAACGCCTGGTGGTAGTTCCAGCTCTACCCCTTTCAATAGGTACTCTATTGCATGGTAGAGCGGGTGTGATTTATCAGAAGCTGGAACATAAGCATCCGGTGTCAGGCAGTTATTTTCATCGAGAAAGGGGGCGACAATAGGAAAGCTGGTGTGATGCCATACTGCATGGATGATTCTTAACTGAAATAATTGGACACCCTTATATTTGACAAACTAACATTTTTTATTTTTTTCCTTTATATGGACGTCCTATTTTTTTCACTTAACTCTTGCCAGTGGGTGGCAAGGGTCAAAAAATCAACAGAGCAGGGGAACTTAACACCTTTCAGGCTCACATCCCGTGCTGTGAGATAGAAATCGTAAAATTGAACGTTGCGCTCGTTTCGGCTCATTGACGTGGCATTTGATGTTGTTGACTGGGATGAAGATTTTATAACTTTGAACGTTGGTACGCTATACACCAACTACTGATATTTCAGTGGATCTATTTATAAAAATTTGAAATATGGCTGTTATCAGAAAATTCTGCAAACGGTTCCCCACCCACCGCCATACATAAAAACGATTATCTTTGGGTAGTCGTTTTTTTTATTCACAGATGGCCAGGTTTCAGGCGAAAAAAAAGCTAGTACTGAACCAGCTTTTTTGGAAGCGGAACGTGCTTTTTGTCAAAAGCGACGACCGCCTTCACGATTACCACCAAAGCCACGACGAGCGCCGCCGTTGTTGTTGCGGGGACGTTCGGTTGCGATACTGACGCGGATGCTGCGACCCGCCACATCCTGACCATCCAGAGCAAGAGCTGCTTCTGCAGCATCTGCGGAACTGAAAGTTACGAAAGCAAAGCCACGAGAACGACCGGTTTCACGATCAAGGATAATTTTCGCCTCCTCGATTTCGCCGAAGGCACCAAAAGCCTCTTCCAGATCTTGTTCTGTTGCGGCGAAGGCCAGGTTACCAACGAACAGTTTGTTTGCCATTTTTCCTCTATCTCCGGGGACGCTGTAGCTGCTTTTCTGCGACCTTTCAAAGCACCAAGTGTCGTTGGAGACACTGTCTTTTCGGGTATCAGGTAAGAGTACAATGTTTAAGTGAGATTCCATTGTAGCACGTAGATCAGTGGAATGAAGGCTTGTTATATTTATTATTTATTACTGATATCGTTTGTATCACTGGCATATTACGCCATCTTCGTTTACTCAGAGTTAAACCAGAAGAGCAAACAGGGTTATGTGTTTTTTAAATCTTATTGGTAATAGTGTACCTGTTGAAAGAATAAATACTTATCTCGTAGGTAATTGCCCTATTGCTGTTGATATCCTTCGCCTTGATCAAGTTGATCCGCTAATCAGCGGTAACAAGTGGTTCAAGCTTAAATACTTTCTCATTGAAGCGCATTCAAGAAAGATCAGAACACTTTTAAGTTTTGGTGGCGCCTGGTCTAATCATCTTCATGCTATGGCGGCGGCAGGTTATCGTTTTGGCTTTCAGACAATAGGCATTATTCGCGGTGAGAAACCGGCTAAACCTTCTGCCATGTTGCAGGATGCAGAATGCTGGGGTATGAGACTGATCTATGTCAGTCGTGCTGACTATAAGAAGCGATACGAGACTGAATATCAGCAGGCGCTTTTAAAACAACTGTCGCTCTCCCTGGATCAGCTGATGATTGTTCCCGAAGGAGGCTCGGGCGAAGAGGGTGTCAGGGGATGTGAGGATATTCTTGACGCAGGCTCCATCCGGGCTTCGGAATATGATGAGATCTGGCTCGCCTGTGGTACCGGAGCCACCATGGCCGGCATTATTCGCAGTGCAGGCAGTGACACCCGCGTGAGGGGGGTTGCCGTGCTCAGGGGAGCAGGCTTTCTGAAGGATGATATTCAGCAGTATCTCTCCCCGGTCGCAACACGATGGAATCTTGAGCTCGATTACCATTGTGGCGGCTATGGCAAAACCACCCCCGGTCTTATTCAGTTTATTCTGGAATTCGAGCGGGAAACCGGAGTCCCTCTGGACCCTGTTTATACGGGTAAACTATTTTTCGCTCTGAAAAAGATGGCCCGGTCGGGAGGACTGTCGGGGATCAGCAGGCTGCTGCTCATTCATACCGGCGGCCTCCAGGGGCGTCGTGGCTTCAGGGAGTGGGCTACTTGAATTTATTAATCAGCGAGCCCACAGTATCGGTTAACCCTGAAGGAAGAGCCGAACTTAACAGCCCGGCGGCTTCGCCACTGGGGCTAGCCTTGAGATAATCGATCAGTATGGTTGAAAACTTTGAAATCATCTCGTCCTTCAGACCCAGTTTTGTAAACTGCTGACTCAGGGTGTCGAAATGGCCCAGTAAACTGGTACTGCCTAACAGCGACGATGAGTTTTTGTCAGGGGTCACTTGCGGAGCTGCCTTTAATAAGTCCGATGTTTCCGGTAGAGCTTCCTTGATTACACTGAAGTCTTCTTTTGATAATTGGGAGTTGGCTAACTGAAGAAGGGCGCCTGCACCTCCTTCGGCCTGGAACTTGCTGACATTTAGTTGGCTGGTCAGGGTATCAATCAACCCCATGGCATGACTTGCCGGTGATTGCAGAACAAAAAGAGTGGCAAGAATGAAGAACAGCTTACTGCAGAAACGGTTGATGAAGAAGCTCCGGCGTTTCATAAAACAATACCCTATTAGCAAAAGTAATCCTTTTAATTATTTATCAATGCCGATAAATAGTTGTTACAAATTGTTATATAAAAATGATTGGTTAACAAGAGTCGTTTATATTTTGGCGGCTATTCTCGCCCTGGCTTCCCAGTCATCGGGCACCACAAAAAAACGACTGTTTTCACACAGTTCACCCTCTTTTTTATGGCATCGAACCACCATTTGAGGGCGGGCACTGTTGGATAGTTGCAGTTGCATGCGCTTGATCAGTTCGTCTCCGGAGAGATGAGTCGCTGCATCAGACAGGCCTCTGTAGGACGATAGCCAGAGCGATTTTGGCAGAGGCAGGTAGCAGACTTCGCCTTCCTCGAGTTCCAGCCAGGACGACAGCTGATTAAAGGGTAGCCAGTGTCCTCTCGGATGATAAACAGAGCAATCTTCAGGGGGTGGGCAGATGCCTGTGACCGGATAAAAAAGGTATCCCTGAAAAAGTATTTCCGTCTCTATCCCTGAGATATCCAGAGCGTTGAGTGCACGTTGTCCAGCCAGCGTCTGTGAAAGCGTAATCTGATGGTGCAACATATGGTTGAGCTTCTTGTCCATGCGGTCGTGCAGACCTGGTCCAATCCAGTGGTGCCATGGGCTGGCCGAGTGAGTGTGGGAGGGAAGACCCAGGTAGTACTTGACGGCGAGTTCCCGGTGAATAAAAACCTCGTCCTTGAGGGACTTGAGAATCAGGTCGAACTCACCCAGTGTCTGGTGATTATTCTGAATCTGAAGATTGCAGGCAATCAGCTGATAGTTTTCTGAATGTCTGAGGATGTATTGCCAGAGTGATTCATAATAGATACCCAGCAGATGACTCCGTCGCTGACGCAGAATCTCTACTAGCTCTGAATAGCCAGAGCCTGTAATCTGGGCATTATGCACCGGGCAGGTTGCCGGGCAGATAAACCTCGCATCATAATCAGGGTTAATGATGGAAGGGCTGCTGAGTAACCATTGCACATCCCGGGCTATCTGCTGATGAGAGAGGCGAATCATTTTTGGCAGTTCATGGTGTCCGAACGATGGCTTTGAATAATAAAATGATGGCTGATCATTGCCGACTGTGAGAAGCCGACAGGTGATGAATAAGAGTAACAGATTCAAATCAGTGTGTTTACATTCAAAGGATAACAACGGTCACCCAATCCTGGGTGTGGTGTCATCCAGGCAGGATAAATTCACCAACGATAAGTGATTTAGACCGATGGAAGAATTCAAGCAGGTTGGGATTACCGGGCGTCAGGGTAAGGCCCATATCGAAGACACCTTGAAGCGTCTGACCGATTTTCTGCAGTTGCAGGGAGTGACTGTATCTCTGGATGAGCAATTGTCGGGCCTTTTGCCGGGGCATGGTTTTCAGGTCTGCGACCGGGCGAGCATGGGTAAAACCTGTGATCTGGTGGTAGTCATCGGAGGTGACGGCAGTTTATTAGGAGCAGGCAGAGAGCTTTCTGTCCATGATGTTCCGGTAGTGGGTGTCAACCTTGGACGTTTGGGCTTTCTGACCGATGTTTCACCCGATGAGCTGGAAACCTGTATTGGCGAAATGCTCAATGGCCATTACCGAATGGAGAAGCGGTTTCTGCTGGAAGCCAAGGTTGAGCGCCAGGGTCAAACCATTGGTTGTGGCGATGCTCTCAATGATGTGGTGCTGCATCCGGGGGTGTCCACCAAGATCATAGAGTTTGAATTGTTTATTGAAGACCAGTTTGTCTATCGCCAGCGTTCTGACGGTCTGATTATGGCAACGCCTACAGGCTCAACAGCTTATGCTCTGTCGGGTGGTGGACCCATCATGCATCCAAAGCTGGATGCTATTGTGCTGGTCCCCATGTATCCTCATATGTTGACTAACCGGCCCCTGGTTGTGGATGGTAACAGTCAGTTGAAGCTTGTGATTCATGAAGGCAATGAAATCCATCCACGCATCAGCTTTGACGGGCAGGTGGATATCGAGCTGATGCCTGATGATGTCATCCTGATTCGTAAAAAGAAGCAAAGTCTGAGATTGTTGCATCCTTTAAATCACAATTTTTACGAAGCCTGTCGATCCAAATTAAGATGGTATCCCAATGAGGATGCAGAGTGACATTTTTGTCTACAATTACCTGTTTGAGCATTACAAGAGTTGACTATGTATAGGGCGCTTGAGCTTTCTGCACATAAGGATTTGAGTGCATTGTCCTACTTTCTTTACCGGCAGGGAGTGCCCCACAGAATTACCGAGGAATCCGGGAAACAGGTACTGTGGACCCAGAATGAGCAGCAGGGAGAAGCGGTAGAAAAGTTTTACCGAGACTGGCAGTCCGGAGAACTTGAGCTGGAAGTGGCGCCTCCCCGAAGAGGACCTGAAGTGGGAAACTTTTTCAAAAACATTCCCTGGAAACGCTTTCCCTTCACCTTCCTGATTCTTGCGATTTGTCTGGTGGTGGCTGTCCTGACTCATCTGGGCGAGAATATTCAGGCTATTTCCAGTTTCACCTTCGTAGACTTCAAGCTAGCTAATGGCTACATCTATTATGCCACTCTGGAACATACTCTGGAGAGTCATCAATACTGGCGTCTGATCACTCCGATCTTCATTCATTTCGGGATTCTGCATCTGGTGTTCAATGCCCTGATGTTCTATGTGCTGGGTGGCAGAATCGAAATGCATCAGGGCGGTATCCATCTGCTGGGGCTGGTTTTGCTGACCGGGGTTCTGTCAAATTTTGCCCAATATGCCATGTCAGAGGGGTCTGTGCTGTTTGGTGGCCTTTCCGGTGTGGTGTACGGTCTGATGGGTTACAGCATGGTACGTGAAAGGCTTGACAAAAGTTTTTATATGGGACTGCCACCGGCGATCTACGGCTTTATGCTTGTCTGGCTGGTGATTGGTTATACCGGTGTTCTGGGGCCATTGCTGGGACAGATGGCAAACGCTGCACACCTCGGAGGACTGGTATCCGGGGCTTTATTGGGTGGGCTGGCCGCTTTGATGTTCAAGTCCAGAATTAAGACTTAATGGTTAAGGAGGGGGCTGGCCTGGGTGCTGTCGGTTGCCGTCGGCAGAGCTCGAATGCAGAAGGCTGGTGAAAGAAGCTGCAGGTTCGATGATTGTTTCTGATACCTCCCCGAAATAAGTCGTTTGCGAGGAACTGATACCCAGGGTCTCGTTATAAGAATCTGCCAAGTCCTGCTGTGCCTCCATGCCCGCTACAAAATCCGGTGATTGTGCCAATGATGACAGGTCCCCTCTGCAAAGTGGGCAGGACCATCGTGTTTCTGCCGTCCTCGCTACGGGGTCGCCTAGACGGGCGCTATTCTCGGTCTAGTGATCATAACTGACCCAGACTTTAATCTTGCTGCTATCGCTATTGTCAATCCATAACAATCCGTCTGGATCTGCATCTTCGCCTATCGTTGCATAGGGATCCTGATGCAAATCTTTAAACCACAAAAGTTGGGCTGATCTTCCAAAATGATTTTCACTTTTTACCTTGAACAGCACGGAAGCCCAAGACCTGTCACAGATCCCCGTATCAACGTAATGAATATTCATAGTTTGTCCGTTCTCATAACCCGGAACCGTCTGCACAGAGGCCGGTGAGACATAATCAACGCATGCATCCGATGGATCCTGCACTGGCTTAGCTATGTAAACATCTTTATCGGTCCCGATTTTCTGTAAGAATTCTATGTGCCCGAAACCATCGGAAGAAGCATCCGGGGCAGAGAGCAAGAACACAGCTACCAATAGCGCGGGTAGAAAGCTTTGGCTTGTCTTTGGCTTCAACATAATCGAACCTACTGCCGTATAACGACAGTGAGTATTCTAGGACACTCTGGTGTTTTTGCTAGCAGCCTGACCGAGAATAGACCGCCCTACTGCGGCGGCAGCAAATTGGTCTGAAAATACGCTTTTGTTCGTCAAATAGCTCGCTATTCTCCTCACAAAACCGAATTTTCATCCTCAATTTTCTGCCGTCCTCGCTACGGGCGCTATTCTCGGTCAGGCTCCTAGTGCAACTAAGCTCTGATATCCATACACCCCTCGTTCCCACGCAACAGAGGGTGTCGCAAAAGCCTGGTTCCCCTCCCGTCATTTCCGGCCTCACTCCCGTCATTCCCGCGAAGGCGGGAATCCACACAGACTCACCACCAGAACCATACTGCCCGGTGCCCCCCTGGCCTTTTCATCCGCGAGAAGGCAGAGACCCGCTGTTGGCGCTGGATTCCCGCCTTCGCGGGAATGACGACCTCAGAGTATCGGAACGAGTGGGCTGTATGGATATCAAGGCTTGGCTGCACTAGCAGCCTGACCGGCAATGTATTCAGATTATGCTTTATGGAAAAGACCCGATCCGGAGAACCTGTCCCCTGATGCGGTGCAAACTCGACAATAAAACGTCTTGTCAGCTTTTCGGCCTGACAAATAACAGACAGCGAAAGCAGCAATAATAGAAGCACCGTAGAAAGTGTTTTTACCATCATTATCCAGACATCTTTTCTTTCTGTTTGTGCAAAGTAGACTAACAACAAGAACAAGTGTTTATTTCTGTCAAAAACCAAAGGTTGCAGCAGGTAAAAGTTTGTTGAGAATAAAATGGCAGGTACCTTGGCGTCATCAAAGGCTATTCTTGATCACGCATTGAATAATAAATTTGGGACAAACAATGAGTGAACTATTAATCTACCAGGCTGGTAACGGCAATATACAAGTCAAGCTTTCCGAGAAAACCGTCTGGCTAAGCCTGAATCAGATGGCAGACCTGTTTGATAGAGATAAATCGGTGATTTCGCGCCATTTGCGTAATATTTTTCATGATGAGGAACTGGTACGTGAGCAAGTAGTTGCAAAAAATGCAACAACTGCCAACGACGGTAAAACGTATCAGGTGGAGTATTACAATCTCGATGCCATTATTTCTATTGGTTATAGAGTCAACTCTAAAAAAGGCACTCAGTTCAGGCAGTGGGCTACAAAAGCTCTGAATGATCACCTTACTCACGGTTTCTCCATCAACCAGCAACGTTTTGAAGAAAACGCCAAAGAGTTGGAAGCTGCTTTAGCGCTGATTCGCAAAGCAGCAGCAACGCCGGAACTGGAAGCAGAGGCGGGCAGGGGGCTGGTTGAAATTGTCAGCCGGTATACTCAGACCTTTCTCTGGCTGCAACGCTACGATGAGGGCTTGTTGAACGAACCGGCAGGTCAGCCCGGAGGCACCCTGGTCGATGAGCATCAGGCCATGGCATCATTAAATGAACTGAAAAAGCAATTAATTCAGCGAGGGGAGGCCACAGAGCTGTTTGCAAAAAACAGGGATGATGGTTTGGGCGCATTACTGGGAAATCTTGAGCAGACGACTTTCGGTGAACCTGCCTACCCAACCGTAGAGAGCAAAGCAGCGCACTTGCTCTATTTTGTGGTAAAAAACCACCCGTTTGTGGATGGTAACAAGCGCAGCGGTGCTTTCCTGTTTGTAGACTTTCTGTATCGCAATGGTCGCCTTATGAACGAGGATGACCAACCAGTGATTAACGACACAGGTCTTGCAGCGTTGACTCTGTTGGTTGCAGAGTCAGACCCGAAACAAAAAGATATCCTGATACGCTTGATTATGAACATGCTGACTCCTGAGGCAGCCTGACTATAAATGACTTCACTTTCAACTGAATCTGTCAATACTCCACGCTGCTTCAACAGTTCAGGAACAGGATGAAAAGAATCCATTATGGCCCTTTCATCCAGCTTTGTTCTCTGTTCCTTCAGATATAAGTGAATCGTCGTCTTTATTCTTTGCTCATAAATTCCAGATGTCTGGAATGCACATCCAGATGGGTCTCCCGTATCGTTTTATCCAGTTCTTCGTCTGACATAAACTGTTCGGAGAATCCCGGCATCACCGGGTCCAGATGAAGTTTTGCACACGCCTTGAACTGTCTTATCAGATCTCTCGGGTTTTCATCGCCCATGGCGACACGAATAGTGGTCAGAAAAATGCCCGCCTCTCTCTGGGCGGATTCGTCCATTTCTGAATGAGACGTTAAGGCCGGACAGAGTACCAAAGTATTGCTCTGACCAAGGCTGACCATATGACCAAAAGCCGGTTCCAGGGCATCAAAGAAACGGATGAAAGCTTCTCTCGGAATCCGGGCTTTCTCCATATCAATACTGAACAGCGGGCTGGGCAGGCCGAGATAGAGCTGCTGTTCCCGCAAGTCTGAGTTAGGGTGGCTGCTCAGGGCATGGCTGTTGACCTGGATCTGGTCGTGGGCATTAAGATAGTGACTGAACACCAGAGTATTAATGCACTTGGATAGCATTCGGTTTTCCAGGGTTTTCAGACCATTGATAATGTCCAGAGATTTATCGGCATCCAGGAAAGCGCCCTTGATGTAGTACACGTCCCAGAACAGGGTTTCATGCCAGCTTACGCCTTCATGCTCAGTGTTCTTGGGCAGGAACATACGACGGCTTTCAGCAACGATACCACCTGCGGTGGCGCTGCCAGAGCCGGAGATGTCTTTGGTGTAACTGTGGATGACCCAGTCAGGTCGCTTGCTCTTGTCCTTATTGCGCAGTGGGCGATGAAGGAAGGGCGTGGCCAGAGTTGAATCGAGAGCCACCAGATAACCTTTCTCATGACTTTTTTTACAGATGCTGGCGACATCAATCACATTGCCGTGGGGATTGCAGGGGGATTCCAGATAAACCAGGATTTTTTTGCCATCTTTCAGGGCTGACTTATATTTCTCTTCGACCTGCTTGAGTTTCTCACTGAATGCTTCGCCAGAAAATCCGTCAAACCATTCCAGCTTGACGGCCATGCGGTCAGGGCGGGCATAGAAATCCTGCATCAGCTGGAAAGTACCGCCATAAACATTGCGGGAACTGAGCAGAATGTCGCCATGCCTGAGCTGGTTTGCCAGCAGGGCATCAATCGCAGCCATACCGCTGTTGAAGTTCCAGGTCATGTAGTCACCGGCATTTTCTCCTGCTTCCAGAGCGGTCAGGGTGTTGGCCAGAGAGATCGATGTCGGGTTGAGCAGGCGGCTGTAAATCGGGTGAGTGCTTTCCTTGCCGTTAAAGGCATCTTCGACCCACTCGGTACAGGCATAGAGATAAGTGGCAGTCTTTACCACGGCGGGCGTGGCCGAGAACAGGGCGCCGACATTGGCAAACAGAGGGTAGTCACCTTTGACAACCCGGCTGCTGACATCCATTCCCAGGGCATGATAATCCTGCTTCATGCTGGGTTGCAGCATGTCGATCAGCTTGGCCAGCTGGAAACAGAGAAACTTTTTGGCATTAAAGTGGCTGATTTTGTCCGACTCAGGCAGTGAGGCTATGGCCTGACAAAGGCTCTCGAACTGGCTGATATCGGAACCTGCCTGGTAAAGACTGCTGGCGGCACTGAGTAAAGATTGGCCAAAGGGCGTGTCAGGTTGAATACCAAAATGTTGAAGCTGCTCAGCGGCCAGTGCATCGGCATCCTGAGCCCGGGTAGTGTTGCGAATGGGTGACAAACGCTGCATAACAGGAATCTGGTTATTCATGAGTGTGTCCTCTTTATTAAGAAAATGCCCCGACTTCGTGATACAGAGCTAGTGGCACTTTCCACTTAAGGCTTTTTTTATCGGGAATTACAGCAAACATCCCGGTAAGGTGATGCAGACTGCGTTTTTTCGCTTGTGGCGATTTGATAGTATTATCCTTCCATATTTGTTTTGCCTTGTAACGGGCTAAAAAGCCTGAAAGGCAAAATTCTTTTCCTGGATTGCTAACTGTCCACCAGGAACTATTCAGATGAGGATAAGTGGATTTGATGCAGCTTAAAGACTTTCTGGCCCAGATGACGCCAGAAATTTACCAGAACATGAAACAGTCGCTGGAGCTGAGCCGCTGGCCCAATGGTGACATGCTGACACCGGACCAGAGAGAAGGCATCCTGGAGGCTCTGATCGCCTGGGAGCACGGCAACCTGCCTGAAGAAGAGCGCATTGGTTACATGCCTGTGAATTGCAAAAGTGCATCCGGACAGGATGCGTCTGAAACCACCATTCTGCGCTTTAAAGACTGAGGTATAGAACTTGACTCAACCTCTGAGTGGCGCACTGCGCAAAATGGAATCGCTACTGAAAGAAGGCCAGCCGGTGGAGTACCAGCTGCCTTTGGGCGATGATCGACTGCCCCTGAATGAACTGATGGGAAAAAAACTGACCCTTGAATACCAGGGCGAGATCAACTGCTGCCACTGTGGCCGCAAGACCAGGAAAAGTTTCAGTCAGGGCTTCTGTTATCCCTGTTTCAAAAAGCTGCCCCAGTGTGACAGCTGTATTATGAGCCCCGAAAAGTGTCATTATCATGAAGGCACCTGTCGGGATGCCGCCTGGGGTGAAAAGTTCTGCATGACCGATCATGTCGTCTATCTCGCCAACTCCTCGGGTCTGAAGGTCGGTATCACCCGCGCAACTCAGGTACCCACCCGCTGGGTGGATCAGGGGGCGACCCAGGCCCTGCCTTTTGTCAGAGTCTCTACACGACAGCAGTCTGGTTTAATCGAAACCCTGTTCAAGGCCTTTGTGAATGATCGAACAAACTGGCGTGCCATGTTGAAAGGGACGGCAGAACCTCTGGATCTCAAAACACAGGCCAGTGATCTGCTGGAGATGAACGCTTCACGGCTGGAAGCGCTTCAGGAACAGTTTGGATTACAGGCCATAACACCGGTGGCCGATCCGGAAGTCGTTGATATTCGCTATCCCGTCGAGCAATATCCTGTCAAAGTGACTTCCATGTCCTTTGATAAAAAACCGCTTATTGAAGGCGTACTGATGGGTATTAAGGGGCAATACCTGATCCTTGATACCGGTGTTATCAATATTCGCAAGCACACTTCTTATCAAGTCAACGTATCAGTTGCAGCCTGATCGGCATGGAGAGGAAACATACCTCTGCGCAAATTGAGCCAAAAGCTCTAACAACAAAAGCACGACCATGGTAAAGGAAGGTTGAAAATGAAAGACGCCCAACCCAGAGCTATTTACCTGAAAGATTATCAGGCTCCGGATTATTGGATTGATACCACCGACCTGACCTTCGACCTGTTCGAAGATCACGCACTGGTGACCTCGGTACTCGGCTTGCGCCGAAATGAAGATCGTGGACAAGATACCCCCGACCTGACTCTGGTTGGTATCGACCTGGAGCTGGTCAGTGTCTTTATTGACGGTTCCGAACTGACCTCTGATCAGTACATCCTCGGTTCTGAAAGCCTGACTGTACCGGTCACCCGTCTCTCATTCTCTCTGACGGTTGTGACCCGTATTCGTCCTCAGGAAAACACTTCTCTGGAAGGACTGTATAAATCCAACGGCATGTTCTGCACCCAATGCGAAGCAGAAGGCTTCCGCAAAATTACCTACTATCTGGATCGTCCGGATGTTATGTCCAAATTCACTACCAAGGTGATTGCCGACAGAGGCCGTTACCCGGTACTGCTGTCCAATGGTAATGATATTGCCCGTGGCGAGTTTGAAGGTGGACGACACTGGGTGACCTGGAAAGACCCGTTCAAAAAGCCCAGCTATCTGTTTGCCCTGGTAGGCGGTGATCTGGAAATGGTGGAAGATAGTTTCACCACCATGAACGGCAGGGAAGTAGCACTGCGTATTTTCACCGAGTCTCACAATATCGACAAATGCGACCACGCCATGCTTTCTCTGAAAAAGTCCATGAAGTGGGACGAAGAGGTGTATGGTCGTGAATACGATCTGGATATCTTCATGATCGTAGCGGTAGATCATTTCAACATGGGGGCGATGGAAAACAAGGGTTTGAACATTTTCAATTCTTCCTGCGTACTGGCAAGCCCCGATACGGCCACTGACGCCAGTTACCAGCGTATAGAAGCGATTGTTGCCCATGAGTATTTCCATAATTGGTCTGGCAACAGAGTCACCTGTCGTGACTGGTTTCAGCTGAGCCTTAAAGAAGGCTTCACTGTATTCCGTGACGCTGAATTCTCAGCAGATATGAATTCACGGGGCGTCAAGCGGATTGCAGACGCTGCGATAATGAAGACGGCACAGTTTGCTGAAGATGCAGGCCCCATGGCTCATCCTATACGCCCGCAGTCATTTATCGAGATCTCCAACTTTTACACCCTGACCGTTTACGAAAAGGGTTGTGAAGTGGTTCGGATGATTCAGACCATTGTCGGTAAAGACCATTTCCGCAAAGGTTCAGACCTGTACTTTGACCGTTTTGACGGTGAAGCAGCGACCTGTGAAGACTTTGTCAAAGCCATGGAAGAGGCTTCCGGCGTTGACCTCGGTCAGTTTCGTCATTGGTATAACCAGGCGGGAACGCCGGTTGTTTCTGTGACCGACAGCTTTGATCAGGCGTCAGGTCGGTACACTCTGACAATAGCCCAGAGTTGTCCGGCCACTCCGGGTCAGGAGACTAAGCTGCCTTTTCATATTCCTGTGGCTGTTGCCCTGCTGGACAAGGATGGCAAAGCCCTGCCACTGAACGAAGCCGGTGAGACTGAACGGGTTCTGCATGTTACAGCGGCTGAAGACACCTGGACATTCGAAGGACTGACTGAAAATCCATTGCCGTCTATTCTGAGAAACTTCTCTGCGCCCGTTCGTGTCAAATACGATTACCGTCGTGAAGATCTGGTTTTCCTGATGAAGTACGACAGCGATAGTTACAATCGTTGGGATGCAGGTCAGCGTCTGGCCACTGCGGTTATTGAAGATCTGGTCGACGGACTGCTGAAGGACAAAGAAACCGCGATTGACTCAAGACTGGTTGATGCTTTCGGTGTCGTGCTCGCCGATGAAGAGCTGGACAAGGCGGTTAAAGCAGAAATGTTGAAACTGCCCTCTGAAGCGAGTCTGGCTGAGCAGGCGGAAGAAATTCACCCTCTGCAGATCTGTGAATCCAGAAGTCGTGTTCGCAAAGCCATTGCCGAGGCTCACAAAGATAAACTGCTGGAGCTTTATCAAACTCTGCACCTGAAGGGTGAGTATCGCCCGCAAGCCGGAGATATTGCCAAACGTACCCTGAGAAATATCTGCCTCGGCTACCTGGTTGAACTGGAAGACGACAGTCTGCAACAACTGGCTGAAGATCAGTACAAGAATGCCAGCAATATGACCGACCTGCGTGCAGCCATGGGCGCCGTCATTAATTCCAGTTTTCAGAGTCGGGAAACCATTGATTCTCTGCTCAATGACTATCTGGATCGTTATAAAGATGACGCAGTGGTCATGGACAGCTGGTTTATGCTGCAAAGCAGCAGCCCGTCTCTGGGCACTCTGGAGCATCTAAGGTCACTTCAGGAGCATGAATCTTTTGACCGCACCAGCCCGAATAAGCTGAGAGCTTTATTGGGCGGATTTGCCAGCGGGAATATGAAGCAGTTTCATTCTGGCACAGGCGAAGGCTATGAGTTCCTGGCAGACTGGGTCATCACCCTTGATAAACAGAACCCGCAAATCGCTTCTCGTCTGATGACGCCATTGACACGCTGGAAGAAATACCAGCCAGCTATAAGGGAACGCATGAGAAAAGCGCTGGAGCGGATCAAGGCAGTACCTGATCTGTCTACCGATATTTATGAAGTAGTCACCAAGAGTTTGTGATCTCTACCTCTTTCTACCCTGCTGCCGAGTTGGAAGCAGGGTGGAACCCATTTAACGGACACCCTGCCTGCGACAACAATCTTCACTTTTTCCTGAACAGAGCAACAGCTGCGGAACTTATTAGCACTTTAGTGCTCTATATATATAGTGAGCAAATGGATCATGGTAACTAAAAAAAAGAAGGGGGGGGGGCGCGCAATGGATCAAATCAAATTAGGTGTTCTGTCGGCACTTTCACATTCGTGGCACAATCATTCAGAATCCTTGATGTCAGTCAGGGCTATAACATCCCTTGTTAATGGCATCAAGGCATGTTTTGGTGGTTATTCTGTCAGCATTTTGCACTCTACCAACACAAAACTGATGAAAGAGCATCCTGATGCATGGTTTACTAAAGCACTCCATAAACCATTAAGTGCTTATAATATTAACATCCCGCTAGCCTGCGAGGGATCAACTCACTATGTTAAAAACAAGGTAAATCAGCTGCATGATCAAGGGCGAAGTCTTCAGGTTAAACTTGCCTTCCAGGAGGATGGTATTAGTGTTCCAATCCCCATCTATGACTCCGACAATTCCCAGTTCCCCACAAACCTTAATTTTCAAGTCCATCGCTCTGATAATGACACCATAGCACCAGGGAAAGAGATAGCCTGCCGTCATTTCGCTTGGGCTTATGCCAGAAGAGTCTTTGGTCGGCGGAAGGATTTTGAAATAATAAATACCCCAGAAAAAATACAGTTAACCTTTGCAAATACAGCTGATGATCCATTAAGAGAGTCATACTATCTTCCAGTTAGATTGGCAGATGGTCAAATGACTAAGAGAGCCTGTTTTGCTGACTTGTATTATTTTCATAAAGGCAAGTTTGCAGAAGCTCTTACAGGGCTGGTAGAAAAGTACTGGAATATGTCGGACAGTGATGAAAAGAATTTTTTTTTTCCGTTCCCGAGAACATGGAAGATTTTCTCACTCAATGGCCCTGAGATTAAAGAAGCAGAATGGATGCATGAAGGTTATTTTTTACGACCCTAACGCCACACTCAGGCACAAAACATTCCTTCTCTCGGAACCAGGTTTGGCTGCATATATCGCCGGTGAAGATCTTCAAGCCAGCTTCCTCTCTTATGGAGTGCTTATGAATATTGATGATAGGAAGAAATCTTATGATGAAAGTGATATCCGGAGTTTTGGTGGCTCACTGAAGAGTAATCATTTAATGATAGATCCTGGGCATGAGACTCATGCTGTATTAAGGGGATAGTGGAAATAAGTATTCGGAAAATAGTACTTTTGTTTCAGATAAGTAACTATACAGGCACTTGATATTATCCAAAGATTTATAAGGTAATTATAAATTTTTTGGCGATTTATAGAGGTTTGTTTTGAGTTGGGTTTCAGGTAAACACTGGGTGTTATTTGATTTTTCATTTAATTTGAACTTACTGGCAAGTTTGAACTCTAAGTACCTGGTCAGTTGGTTTCGCATATTCTGGCGAGTGGATTTTTTCATCCTTCAAGGCGCAACGATGGGCGCGTAGCCATAGCTACGCAACCAGAGTTGGAACGCAGAAGGGTGGAAAAAGCCGCCGTCCAGAATATGCGAAACCAACTGGTTAGGTACTTATAGGTTTAAGAAAATTGATCATGATTGTTGATAATGAAAGGAATATCATGAAATGGATCAGATTAATCTTGGTGTTCAGTCGGCACTTTCACATTCCTGGCACAGACATTCAGAATCCTTGATGCCAGTCAGGGCTATAACATCCCTTGTTAATGGCATTAAGGCATGTTTTGGTGGTTATTCTGTCAGTGCTTTGGGTTGTCTCACCACAAAGCTGATGAAAGAATACCCTGATGCATGGTTTACTGAAGCACTCCACAAACCATTAAGTGCTTATAACATTAACATTCCGCTGGCCTGCGAGAGATCAACTTGCTATGTTTTCAACAAGATAAAACAACTGCATGAAATAGGGCGAAGTCTTGAGGTTAAACTTGTTTTCAAACAGAATGGTTCTATCGTTCCAATTCCTATGTATAACTCTGATGATTCCTGGTTTCGAAAAAACCTCAATGGTCAATTCTGCCGGTCTGACAATGACATTAGAGCACCTGGAGAAAAAATAGTCTGCCGACATTTTGCCTGGGCTTATGGCAAAAATGTATTTGGCCGTGGGAAAGATACTTTTGAAAGAATAAATACCTCAGAAAAAATACAGTCAACCTTTGCAAATACATCTAATTTTCCATACGAAGTAGTAAACTACTCTAAATATGGAATATTTGCTGATGGATATTATTTCCTTGAGGGAAAGTTTTCTGAGGCTCTTACAGGGCTGGTAAAAAAATATTGGAATATGTCGGCTGGCGCTGAAAAGAACTTTTATTTTCGTTCACAAAACGATGGCACAATTGACCACGCAATGGCCTTGAGATTAAAGAAACAGGATGGATGCATGAAGGTTATTTTTTATGACCCTAACGCTACACTCATGCACAGAACAATCCTTCTCTCGGAGCCAGATTTGGCTGCACACATTACCGGCGACGATCTTCAAACCAGCTTCCTCTCTCACGGAGCACTGATTAATATTGATGATTTTAAGAGATTTTCTAATCAATGTGATGTTCAGTGCTTTGGTGCCTCGCCCAATGTGATGAGTCGTCATATACAAATAGCAATTGGACATTATCCCGAAATACCACGGTGGAAAATGGGTGGCTTTAGATAGATCACTCTGCAGGTAATGCACCCAATCACCTGAGTTAATTCGTGGTGATCGGGTGTCACCCGGTTAAGCTTCTTCAGATCAGAATAAGAAACTATCGGTATCCAAATCCCCAGAGGGAATTTCTGACCTGCTTTCACTAACAGGGCGTTGAGAGCTGGGCGTGATACAATCTGGGACTGCAGTTTCTCCCCGGCTATTGGAATGAAAATCGTCGACAGTATCAACCTCCCACCTCTCAAAAGCTCCCATCCGAGATGATTGATTAAATGCTAAAAATTTTTCAGAAGGGGTTGTTTCGAATAACTTCTTATATTCAAAACCCTTTTTTTCCAGCTCCTGTTTCAATCTATCCCAGCTAAAAGATTTAGTAGATGGATCGAAAATGGTGCGAAGAGGCACGGAGTTATGTTCGTCATTGATGAAAATAGCGTTGTATTTCCATAAATCATAATGATAGATGTATAGATCTGTGCTGAGGTCAAAAATGGCTGGATGCGTTTTTTTCAGGCTGATAAATAATAAATCGGTTCGCATGTCTTCCAGAAGATTTGTGAAAGCAGCTTCTGGAGTTTTCGCTTTGTTAATATCTTCAGCCCAATAGGAGAATTCGCCCTCGGGCTCGTTGGGTTTGAGCTGCATAAAAAGCACAATCGCTGGTTTCTCGTGAAGGTGTACTAATCGGGTTGTTACGCAATATTTTTCATCATAATGCACATGAGTGGCTTTGTACTTTTTTTCAGCAAATGACTCACGGAGCCATTCAATAATTGGAGCATGGTTGTTCTCCAGAAAGTTTTCTGCCGCTTGATATGGGAAAGTTGCAAGAGGATAAGGGCAGAGCGCTTTCTTGCCGGAGCTAATCGAGGCATTGGCACCTACCACAGAACAAAGGTTTTCAGCGCATTCCAGTGGCAAATCTTCTCTTAATGATGTGCTATTTTGGTAAATTTTAATCGTTGAAGGACTGGCATGATCCCTGCACTCAGGACAGGACTGTTTGTTTAATTTAGTAACGCATTCTGAATGGTACACATGGAAGCATGGCAACAAGGATAATGGTTTGATTTCAGTATTGGTGAAAAGATCCAGGCATATACTGCACTTACCTTGAAGAGCAGCTTCTACTCGCCGAGATGACTTTGTAGCTTGAAGTTGGTGCCCCTTAAAGTTTGCATTATTAGCTGGAGACGTTGATTCCGAAGTATGGGCTTTAGTCTCAGGCATAGCGTATTTGGGCTCTGTGCCAGTGCTGATGTTATTCATGTTGTACCTCACTTATCTAATTGGTTAATTTTATGACTATTTTCACAAGAAAAAGTTCCTAACCGGGCATACAGAAGGTTTCGTTCTAATAGAGGTATGGCCGACAGTTGGGGGGGGCATGCAGCCAAAATGCTTCTAACTGGCTGTTTTCGTTGATGAAAAATACAATTTTTCTTTTTTGAGGCAGTGTGTCGAAGAAAAGGTCATCAAGTGGTTCCAAAGGACTGTGATCGTCAGTGATGATGGCACGGCGAAAATCAGTAGCCTGCAGACCGATGGATCATGGAAACTAAAAGCCAACATTGTCCACCAGGATAAGGTTCTCTCTGCCAGCTTCAGTGCCGATGCTTGCCATGTGGTGACCGCCAGTATCGATGGTGTCGTAAAAATTTATGGCCTGCAGGCCAATGGCTCATGGCTGCAAAAAGCCGCCATTCAAAAAAAGACAGAATTCACCGCAGCCAGCTTCAGCGCCGATAGCCGCAATGTGGTGACCGTCAGTCGAGATAACAAGGTGAGAATCACTGAACTACGCAAGAAGGATTGATGGTTGAATGAGCGTAGACAACTTTTTCGTATGTAAACGCAGAATCTTTATATTGTGCTTCCTTATATTCTTTATTGCGAAAAACTGTGCTGTTGGATAATAAGCTTCTTGAAACTAGATTTCCTGATTTTTCTTGGGGGGAGTGGTGATTGTATTTTGAGTTTTTTAATGGAACTTTTATTTCAAAATCGAATCCAATTTACAGCATCAATTTTGAATGCCCTCTTTAACCGGGGAGATAGTAACTCAGGAGAAACCCAGCATGGACTCTAACGCTAACATTTCCAGCACAGTCGCTTCACTCTCGCTACAGCCTGTGGACACTCCAATAGAGAGCGAGCCATCGGGTGTTAGTGCGGGCAGATCCATCGCTCTACCTGATAAGGACATTGAGAAAACAGTTTCATTGCACTCTTTGCCCGAAGAATTACAAATTAAAATTTTTCGTTTGTTGGAGTTTCGGGATATTATCGGTTTACAACAGGTATCTACTCACTTTAACAATCTTATTAAAGACGATCATTCCTTGGAAAAGGCATGGTATCGCCGGTTTTCTTTACAACACCAGGATCAATTAAAGAAAATCCTTCCGACAAAGGATAAAGAACAACTCCGTAATTGGCTGCGACCCTTTACGAAAGATGAAGCGTTAGTTGAATCACTCATCAATCACCGGGAGAAAGTTTATTTTCCTGCTTTGTTCCATTTCAACAAAGCTAGACTGATGTCTCAATACAAAAAGTATTATTTGGATACACAAGCGGTCATTGCTCATAATGGCAGTCCGAACCGAATCGAATTTAGCACCGATGGCCGCCATTGGCTCACCAGCAGTATAAATGGCGAGGTGAAAATCATTGCTCAGAAGGGCGATGGGTCTTGGGAGCAAAGACTCACCCTTTCCCATGAAAACGGTCTCATATCAGCCGTCTTTAGTGCCAATGGCAAGCACTTGGTGACCATCAGTGTCGATGAAACGGCGAAAATCTGTAGTCAGGGTGATGATGGGCGATGGGAAGAAAAACTCACCATTTCCCATTCACATTACAGTTGGTCCTACTCAGCCACCTTCAGTGCCGATGGTCGTCATTTGGTGGTTGCCAGTGACTTCACTGCGGCGAAAATCTATGGTCAGGAAGTCGATGGATCATGGGTAGAAAAATTGACTCTTGCCCATAATCTGACAATCGCCTCAATCACCTTTAGCGCCGATAGTCGCCGAGTAGTGACGGCCAGTGTTGATAAAACTGCGAAAATCTACGTTCAGAAGAGTGATGGTTCATGGGAAGAAGAAACGACTATTCACCATGATGAAACTGTCCAATCCGCCATCTTTAGTGCGGATGACCAGCATGTGTTGACTGTCGGTCAAGATTACAAGGCAAAAATCCTCAGCCAGAAGCTCAATGGATCATGGGTAGATAAAGTCACCATTTCCCATGACCGACTGATCAACTCGGCCACTTTCAGCACCGATGGTTACCGAGTGGTAACGGCCAGTGAGGATAATACGGTGAAAATCTATGGTCTGAAGACCGATGGGGCATGGGAAGAAGAAGCTAATATTTCCCATGATCACTGGGTCAAATCAGCCAGCTTTAGCCCTAACGGCCGCCATGTGGTGACCGCCGATCGTAATAACACGGTGAAAATCTACGGTCATAAGGACGATGGATCATGGGAAGAAAAGCTCACTATTTTCCATGATGAAAATATTATCTCAGTCATCTTCAGCCCCGATGGTTGCCATGTCCTAAGCAGCTGTAAGTATGGTACCAGGAAAATCTCTGGCAGGAAGGCTGATGGATCATGGGTCGAAAAAGCCATCATTTGCTATGGAGATTCATTTCGCCCAGCCGTTTTCAGTACCGATGGCCGCCATTTGCTTACTACCCATTTAGATGGAACGGCAAAGATTCATGGTCAGGAGATTGATGGATCATGGGTCGTAAAAGCCATCCTTTCCCATGATTGTTCGATCGAATTAGCCACTTTCAGCACCGATGGTAACCATGTATTGACTTTCAGTAGTGATAATAGAGTGCGAATTAATAAACTACGGATGAGTGAATGATTGATTACTGTGACAAATAAAAGGGGCGCCATTCTGGTTGTGAAAGACAAAAAGACAAGCCTTCCCACAGAGGATAAAGAACAACTCCGTAATTGGCTGCAACCGCGTACGAAGTCTGTGTTTTTTACCCACTTTGACCTAACTCCTCAATCTCTTCTTTTATTTCTTGAAGCTTATCTGTTAGTCCTAATTCAGTAAATGAGTTTATAACCTCAGTATTCTCATTAAGTATTTTCAACACCATGAGCAAGACCTTCTTTAAGTCTTCATTCAAACCTTTGTTTCTTTGCAAACCCTCAAGAGTTCTATCAAGTACACCACCTGGCCCGGTAAATGGGGAATCGCTAGCAAAAGTACTTAAAAGATTAGACGGAGTATTGCCAACGCCGGCTTCTACCAAGTTCCATAATTGCCCTAAATATATATCTTTCGGATCTATCGGGTTAGGTTGACCTTCACTTAAAAGCACTGCTCTCATCATTCTAACTGACGCAATCATTGTTGAAAGCCTGGATGATTCACAAGCATCCAAAAGCATTGTATGACTAGCTTCGCTTTTTTTAAATGATATCGTTAAAGCTTTGTCATTCAATGAGATGAGGCGAGTAGCAGTTGAGAGGACTGTTGCCCTTGAATAACAAGAAAGTAAACATATTAATAACACTAAAATCGTATTTGTGAGTCTCATACTAAATTAGTCTCAAATTTACATTACGATGAAAAAGTAGCATTGGATACGTGGAAAAGCAAAGCACCTGAATCAAATTCACCGTTTGCGTCCTTATCTCGATTTTTAGTAGTTATTGGGCCTTATCCCCAGCCTGTCGAAGCGAAGAATAAATAAGGAGATAAATCAAAAATAGAAAAAGTCTGGTCACGCAAAAATTTTATAAATTAGAAACTAATTTATAATTCATCTTGCTTAAGATTCACTGCAACGGCTCAAACTTTTACTTTGGTAATAGCGGCAAACTCAATAAAGCGTTGAAAAACGACTGCATAGGTTTTAAAAGACACACAATGTCATCTCACCAAAGTTATTCAGTAAAAATGATGAAGTATAAGACCAAAAAAATGAATCAAACAGTCAAAATAAACGACTACAATAATTTAACTCACAAAACCATAATTGAACTGTACTTATGAGCCTTCAAAGCCTTGATTCGCCCAACAGCACGATAGAATCGATTATTGCAACTCATGATTCTTAGTCATTCGTCTGCATCGATTGCAAGCCTTTTCAGAACAGGAGTATGCATTCTGATATAGAGCCTTTTCCGTCTTTTCTTACCGCTCTTCCACTCCAGTCGACCGTTTCCGGGTAATCATGAAGAATTTAACATCCTTCTCCATCTGAATACGGTGTTCCAAAACCCGGTTCCCACGCTGAAACATGGGAGCCAGAATTTTGCGACAGCCTCGATTCAGGTGGGGGAGAATGGCAATCAGCACTTAACTCCAATTAATGAACTTTTATTTCGAAATCTACTCTTAAGTACTCAACCATACGAAATCATATTTTCTGACTTATTGTTCAGGCACTCGCGGCAACTGCTCCTGCGTTGCTCTAGCTCCTGCATCCATGCAGTCGTGCTGCGTTGCAACTCTGGTCACATAGTTTGCTATGTTCCCGTCGTTGCGCCTTGCAGAGCACCTGCCCAATAAGCCAGAAATATTCGATTCCGTATGGCTGAGTACTTATTAATTGCATCAGTTTTGAAAGCTCTTTTTTAATTGATTGAAAGTTCTAACATAGGAGAAACCAGGTTTGGATTCTATGAATAGTGAATCTGGCGTAGCCGGTTCAGTCTTGCTGTCAGATGGTTACGCTCGATTGGAGGGAAAATCATCAGGTGTCAGTAAAGTTAGATCCATCGCTGTACCCGACAAAGAAATACAGAAAACTGCTTCATTGCACGATTTGCCCGAGGAATTAACCGTCAAAATTATTCGTTTGTTGGAACTTCGGGATATTGTCCGCTTGCAACAGGTATCGACTCACTTACACAGGGTAATTAACGACAATCATGCTCTGGCAAAGGCATGGTTTCAGCGGTTTTCTTTACCGCACCAATATCAATTAAAGACAAGCCTTCCTGCAGAAGATAAAAAACAACTCCGTCTTTGGTTGAGGCCGTTTACGAAGGATGAAGCGTTAGTCGAATCACTCATAAAATGCCGAAAGAAAGTTTATTTTCCTGCTTTGTTTTATTTCGCCAAAACTGGGCTAATGTCTCAATGTAAAATATTTGATTTAGAGAAAAAAGCTACCATTGCCCACTATGACCGTGTCAGATCGGCCAACTTCAGCGCGGATAGCCGTCATGTGGTGACCGCCAGTAACGACAAAAAGGCGATAATCTATGGCCAGAATGACAATAAGCGATTATGGGTAAAAGAAGCCACCATTTCCCACGATGGTGACGTCAACTCAGCCATATTCAGTGCCGATGGCCGCCACGTGTTGACGATCAGTAAGGATCGCACGGCGAAAATCTATGGGCAGGGAGTCGGTGGGTCATGGGTACATAAACTCACCATTTCCCATAATGGTTTCGTCATCTCAGCCTCTTTCAGCCCGGATGGTCTGCACTTGATAACCGGCAGTATCGACCGCACGGCAAAAATTATTAGCCAGAAGGATGATGGATCATGGGAAGAAAAGCTCATCATTTCCCATAATTACCGGGTCGACTCTGTCACATTCAGCTCTGACAGCCGTCGTGTGATGACCGGCAGTTTCGATAACACGGCGAAAATTTATGGTAAGAGGACTGATGGATCATGGGAGGAAGAAGCCTTCATTATCCATGATCACTGGATCCAGTTAGTCGCTTTTAGCGCTGATGGTAGCCATGCGCTAACCGCCGGTGATGATCACAAGGTGAAAATCCACCACCTGGAAGAGAATGGATCATGGTTAGAAAAAGTGACCATTTCCCATGATAACTACGTGGAGTCAGCTACCTTCAGCGTCGATGGCCATCATCTGGTGACGGGCAGTTTGGATAACACGGCGAAAATCTATGGTGAGAAGACTGATGGCTCATGGGAACAAGAAGCCATTATTTCCCATAATCACTGGGTTGCATCAGCCAACTTAACTGCCAATGGCCGCCATGTGGTGACCGTCGGTAGAGATTACAAGGTCAAAATCCATAGCCGGCAGGTCAATGGATCATGGGTAGAAAAGCTCACCCTGTCCCATAATGATTGGATCAACTCAGCCACCTTCAGCCCTGATGACCGCCATGTGGTGTCCGCCAGTATGGATGGCACGGTGAAAATCTGTGGCCTTAAGATCAATGGATCATGGGAAGAGAAACGCACCTTTTTCTGTAATGATTGGGTCAACTCTGCCACCTTTAGCCCCGATGGTTGCCATGTGGTAACCGCCAGTGATGACTGCACGGTGAGAATCATTGGCCAGCAAACTGATGGATCATGGGTCGTAAAAGCCATCCTTTCTCATAAACGTTCAATCAAATCAGCCACTTTCAGCGCCGATGGTAACCATGTATTAACTATCAGTAGGGATAATAAAGTGCGAATTATTAAACTACGGATGAGTGAGTGATGGTTTCCTGTGACAAATAAAAGGGGCGCCATTCTGCATGTGCTGAAAGACAGAAACTCAGGACAGCATTTTATGAACTTTTATTTCAAAATCGACTCTAATTTGCTTCATCAATTTTGAACCTCCTTATCAATCTTCGGTAACACTAACCAGGAAAAATCAGTGATGGAAGCTGCAAATAATAAATCCAGCATGGTCGGTTATTCCTCGGCCCTAACCAAGTTCGCGCGTTCGGCACCCGAACCATCGGGTTACACTGCGGGCAGGTCTGTCGCTGCAGCTGAAAAAGAAATAAAGAAAACACCCTCATTGAACGATTTGCCCGAGGAATTAACCATCAAAATTATTCGCTTGTTGGAACTTCGGGATATTGCCCGTTTGCAACAGGTATCGACTCACTTACACAGGGTTATTAAAGATAATCATGTTCTGGCAAAGGCATGGTATCAGCGGTTTTCTACACCGCATCAATATCAATTAAAGACCAGCCTTCCTGCAGCAGATAAAAAACAACTCCGTTGTTGGCTGAGGCCGTTTACGAAGGATGAAGCGTTAGTCGAATCACTCATAAAATACCGAAAGAAAAGTTATTTTCCTGCTTTGTTTCATTTCACCAGAACCGGACTGATGTCTCGATGTAAAACATTTAATTTAGAGAAAAAAGCTACCATTACCCACGATGACTTTGTCAGTTCAGCAAGCTTCAGCGCCGATGGCCTTCATGCGTTGACCGCCAGTAACGACAAAAAGGCGAAAATCTATGGCCAAAAGGACGATGAATCATGGATAAAAAAAGCCACCATAGCTCACGCCTTTCAAGTCACCTCAGCCAAATTCACTGCCGATAGCCGCCATGTGTTGACCGCCAGTGTTAACACTTCGAACATCTATGGTCAGGGAGTTGGTGGGTCATGGGTACATAAACTCACCATTTCCCATAATGGTTTGATCTGCTCTGCCTCCTTCAGCCCTGATGGTCGCCATGTGGTAACTGGCAGTTGCGACCACACGGCGAAAATCATTAGCCAGAAGGATGACGGATCATGGGAAGAAAGGCTCACCCTTTCCCATAATCACTGGGTCAACTCTGTCTTCAGCACCGATAGCCGTCATGTGATGACCATCAGTTTCGATCACACTGCGAAAATCTTCGCACAGAGAGACGATGGATCCTGGGAAGAAAAAATCATCATTCATCATAATGGCTTGATCCAGTCAGCTACCTTTAGCGCGGATGGTCACCATGTGGTGACCGTCAGTGGTGATCACAAGGCGAAAATCCACCATTTGGAAGAGAATGGATCATGGTTAGAAAAAGTGACCATTTCCCATGATCAGCGTGTGAACTCAGTTGACTTCAGCGCCGATGGGCAACATCTGGTGACGGCCAGTTTGGATAACACGGCGAAAATCTATGGTGAGAAGACTGATGGCTCATGGGAGCGAGAAGCCACTATTTCCCACGATGACTGGGTCTTAACAGCCAACTTAACTGCTAATGGCCGCCATGTGCTGACCTTGGGTGGAGATAACAAGGTCAAAATTCATAGCCGACAGGTTGATGGATCATGGAAAGAAAATGTCACCATTTTCCATGATGACTCTATCAACTCAGCCGCTTTCAGCCCTGATGGTCAGCATCTGGTGACCGCCAGTAATGATCGCACGGTGAGAATTTATGGCCTGAAGGTCGATGGATCATGGGAAGAAAAACGTACCTTTTACCACAATGATTCTGTCAACTCTGCCACCTTCAGCTCCGATGGTCGCCATGTACTAACTGCCAGCGATGACTGCACGGCGAGAATCATTGGCCAGCACACTGATGGGTTATGGGTCGTAAAAGCCATGTTTTCCCATAAACGTTCAATCAAATCAGCCACTTTCAGCGCCGATGGTTACCATGTATTAACTATCAGTAGCGATAATAAAGTGCGAATTATTACACTACGGATGATTGATGATTGTGACAAATAAAAGGGGCGCCATTCTGCATGTGCTTAAAGACAGAAACTTTTAAGTCCATGTTTTGAACTTTTATTTCAAATCCAACTCTAATTTTCTCCATCAATTTTGAACCTCCTTGTTTATCGACGGCAAGACTAGTCCAGGGAAAATCAGGTATGCATAGCGCAAATAACAACTCCGGCGTCGTTGGATTTTCCTTGCCTCCAACCAAGCTCACACGATCGGGCGGAGAACCTTCTGGTGACGGAGCGGGCAGGTCTATCGCTGTCGTTGAAAAAGAAATAAAGAAAACAGCCTCATTGCACGATTTGCCCGAGGAATTAACCGTCAAAATTATTCGTTTGTTGGAACTTCGGGATATTGTCCGCTTGCAACAGGTATCGACTCACTTACACAGGGTAATTAACGACAATCATGCTCTGGCAAAGGCATGGTTTCAGCGGTTTTCTTCACCTCACCAATATCAATTAAAGACAAGCCTTCCTGCAGAAGATAAAAAACAACTCCGTCTTTGGTTGAGGCCGTTTACGAAGGATGAAGCGTTAGTCGAATCACTCATAAAATGCCGAAAGAAAGTTTATTTTCCTGCTTTGTTTTATTTCGCCAAAACTGGGCTAATGTCTCAATGTAAAATATTTGATTCAGAGAAAAAAACGACCATTGCCCATCGTGATATTGTCAGATCAGCCAACTTCAGCGCCGATAGTCGTCATGTGGTGACTGCCAGTGACGACAGAAAGGCGAAAATCTATAGCCAGAATGACAAGGGAAAATGGGTAGAAAAAGCAACTATTGCTCACAATTTTGATGTCAACTCAGCCACCTTCAGTGTCGATAGCCGTCATGTGGTGACTCTCAGTTTCGATCATACGTCGAAAATCTATGGTCAGGGAGTCGATGGGTCATGGGTACATAAACTCACCATTTCCCATAATAATTTCATCAACTCAGCTTTCTTCAGCCCTGATGGTCGTCATGTGGTAACCGCCAGTGACGACCACACAGCGAAAATTATCAGTCAGAAGGATGATAGATCCTGGGAAGAAAAGCTCACCCTATCCCATAATGATTGGGTCAACTATGCCACCTTCAGCGCCGATAGCCGTCATGTGTTGACCGTCAGTGCCGATCACACTGCGAAAATCCTCCACCTGCGGGACGATGGATCATGGGAAGAAAAAGTCACCATCTCCCATGATCATTGGATCAGATCAGCCACCTTTAGTGCTGATGGTAGCTATGCGGTGACCGTCGGTGATGATCGCAAGGCGAAAATCCACCACCTGGAAGAGAATGGATCATGGTTAGAAAAAGTGACCATTTCCCATGATGACTTTGTGCAGTCAGCTACCTTCAGCGACGATGGCCATCATTTGGTGACGGCCAGTTTGGATAACACGGCGAAAATCTATGGTGAGAAGACTGATGGCTCATGGGAACGAGAAGCTACTATTTCCCATGTTTACTGGGTCACTTCAGCCGCCTTCAGTTCTGATGTCTGCCATGTGGTGACCGCCAGTGAAGATAAGAAGGTCAAAATCCATAGCCAGCAGGACAATGGATCATGGAAAGAAAATGTCACCATTTCCCATGATGGCACTGTCAACTCAGTCACCTTCAGCCCTGATGACCGCCATCTGCTAACCGCCAGCAACGATGGCGCGGTGAGAATCTTCGGCCTGAAGGACGGATCTTGGGAAGAAAAACGTACCTTTTACCACAATGATTCTGTCAACTCAGCCACCTTTAGCCCTGATGGCCGCCATGTGGTAACTGCCAGTGACGATTGCACTGCGAGAATCATTGGCCAGCACACTGATGGATCATGGGTCGTAAAAGCCATCCTTTCCCATAAATGTCCGATCATATCAGCCACTTTCAGCGCCGATGGTAACCATGTATTGACTATCAGTAGGTATAATAAAGTGCGAATTATTAAACTATGGATGAGTGAATGATTCTTTGCTGTGATAAATAAACGGGGCGCCATTCTGCATGTGCTCAAAGACAGAAACTCAGGACACCACTTTTTGAACTTTTATTTCAAAACCGACTCTAATTTGCTTCATCAATTTTGAGCCTCCTTATCAATCGTCGGTTACTCTAATTCAGGGAAAATCAGTGATGGATGCTGCAAATAATAAATCCAGCATGGTCGGTTATTCCTCGCCCACAATCAAGTTTGCGCGATCGGCATTAGAACTATCGGGTTACAGTGTGGGCAGGTCTGTCGCTGTCGCTGAAAAAGAAATAAAGAAAACACCCTCATTGCACGATTTGCCCGAGGAATTAACCCTCAAAATTATTCGCTTGTTGGAGCTCAGGGATATTGCCCGTTTGCAACAGGTATCTACCCATTTACACAGGGTTATTAAAGACAACCATGCTCTTGCAAAGGCATGGTATCAGAGGTTTTCTTTGCCACACCAATATCAATTAAAGACGAGCCTTCCTTCAGAAGATAAAAAACAACTTCGTCTTTGGCTGAGGCCGTTTACGGAGGATGAAGCGTTAGTCGAATCACTCATAAAATACCGAAAGAAAGTTTATTTTCCTGCTTTGTTCTATTTCACCAGAGCTGGACTGATGTCTCGATGTAAAACATTTGATTTAGAGAATAAAGCAACCATTGCCAACCGTAACCGTATCAGATCAGCCAACTTCAGCGCCGATAGCCGTCATCTGGTGACCGCCAGTAACGACAGAAAGGCGAAAATCTATGGTCAGAATGATAATAAGCGATTATGGGTAAAAGAAGCCGTCATTTCCCACCATGGTCACGTCACCTCAGCCACATTCAGTGCCGATGGCTACCATGTGGTGACCGTCAGTGTGGATAACACGTCGAAAATCTATGGTCAGGAAGTCGGTGGGGTATGGTTGCATAAACTCACCCTTTCCCATAATGGTTTTATCGGCTTAGCCTCCTTCAGTCCTGATGGTCGCCATTTGGTAACTTGCAGCGACGACTTCACGGCAAAAATTATTAGCCAGGAGGATGATGGATCATGGGAAGAAAAACTCATCCTTTCCCATAATAATTGGGTCACATCTGTCGCATTCAGCTCGGATAGTCGTCATTTGATCACTGCCAGTTTTGATAACACGGCAAAAATCTATGGTGAGAAGACTGATGGTTCATGGCAAGAAGAAGCCTCCATTACCCATGATCACTGGGTCTTATCAGCCACCTTCTCTGCCAATGGCCGCCATGCGGTGACCGTCGGTGGTGATTACAAGGCGAAAATCCACCATCTGGAAGAGAACGGATCATGGTTAGAAAAAGTGACCATCTTCCATGATTACCGTTTGCAATCAGCTACCTTCAGCGCTGATGGCCACCGTATGGTGACGGCCAGTTTCGATAGGACGGCGAAAATCTATGGCGAGAAGACTGATGGATCATGGGAACATGAAGCCACCATTACCTATAATCACTGGGTCGAATCAGCCAGGTTAACGGCCAAAGGCCACCATGTGGTGACCGTAGCCAGAAATGGCAAGGTCAAAATTCATAGTCGGCAGGTCAATGGATCATGGCAAGAAAATGCCACCATTTCCCATGATGGCACCGTCAACTCCGCCGCCTTCAGCCCTGATGATCGTCATTTGCTGACCGCCAGTAACGATGGCACATTGATAATCTTCGGCCTTGAGCTCAATGGATTGTGGAAAGAAAAGCGCACCATTTCCCATGATGGTCTGATCAACTCTGCCACCTTTAGCCCTGATGGTCGCTATGTGGTAACCGCCAGTGATGACTGCACGGCGAGAATTATTGGCCAGCACACTGATGGATCATGGGTCGTAAAAGCCATACTTTCCCACAAACGCTCGATCAAATCAGCCACTTTCAGCGCCGATGGTAACCATGTATTGACCATCAGCAGCGATAATGAAGTGCGAATTAATAAACTGCGGACGAGTGAATGATGGTTGACTGTGGCAATTTATTTCGCAACCGACTCTAATTTACTCCACGTAACACCGTGAAAATCTTTGGCCGGAAAGACGATGGACTATGGGAAGAAAAGCTCACCATTTCCCATGATGGCCGTGACATCTCAGCCATCTTCAGTGCCGATGGCCGCTACCTGCTGAGCACTCATATAAACGGAACGGCAAAAATCCATGGTCAGGAGATTGATGGATCCTGGAGCGAAAAAGTCATTATTTCCCATGATGAATCGATCATATCAGTCGGCTTTAGCGCTGGTAGCCAATACGTCATTACGATCACGAAAAATAACAACGTGCATTTTAATAAATTATTGATGAAGCTGGATTAAAACAATAATTGATTGTTTGCTGTGAGAAATTAAAGGGACTCAATCCTGCCTGTGCTGAAAGACTGAAAGTTTATTAGTTGCATTTAAGACCCTCTAATGAACTTTTACTTCAAAACCGAGTCTGATCAATCGTATCAATCTTTAATGATCTTTTTACAGGAAGAATATTAACAAAGGAGAAATCAGATTTGGATCCTACGAATAATAAATCCAGTATGGCTGGTTCGCTCTCGCTGTTAATCAATCGCACTCAGTTGGGGGAAGAACTATCTGGTATTAGTGCGGATAGATCCGTCACTATACCTGAAAAGGAAAAAAACAAAAAATCTTTATTGCTCTATTTTCCTTTCGAAATAACAATCAAAATTATTCGTTTGCTGGAGTTTCGAGATGTTACCCGCTTACAGCAAGTTTGTACTCACTTTAACAATGTCATTAAAAACGATTATGCTCTGGAAAAGGCATGGTATCGTCGGCTTTCTTCACCACATCAATATCAATTAAAGAAGATTCTTCCTATAAAGGATAAAGAGCAACTCTGTAATTGGTTGCGACCGTTTACGAAGGATCAAGCGTTAGTCAATTCACTTGTAGAACAGCGAGAGAGAGCTTATTTTCCTGCTCTCTGCCATTTCACCAAAGCTCGACTGATGTCTCAATACAAAAAGTATTATTTAGTTACAGAGGCTGTCTTTGCTCATCATAGCCAGGTGTACTTTGACACCTACAGCATCGATGGTCGCCATTTGTTGACCGCCAGTAGAGATGGTGAGGTGAAGATCATTAGTCAGAAGGTTAATGGGTCATGGCAGTGTACGCTCTCCTGTTTCCATGGAGACGATATCAGATTAGCCAGCTTTAGTGCCGATGGCAGCCATTTGGTGTTTGGCAATTACAGAGATGATAGGTTGAAAATCTTTGGTCAGGGAGACGATGGATCATGGAAAGAAAAGCTCACCATTTTCCATGATGATTGGTTCGAATTTGCCGTCTTAAGTGCCGATGGTAGTCATTTGGTGACTGATGTTTTCGGAAAGGGGGTAAAAATCTATAGTCAGGAAGACGATGGATCATGGGCAGAAAAAGTCACTATCTGCAATGTCTCATTGGTCAAAGCAGCCACCTTCAGCGCCGATGGTCGCTTACTGTTGACGGCCAACTGTGATAAAACCGCGAAAATCTATTGTCAGAAGACCGATGGCTCATGGGAAGAACAAACCACCATTCGCCATCATGACTTTCTCAAGTCGGCCATTTTTAGTGCTGATGACCGCCACGTGTTGACCCTCGGTGGTCATTACAAGGCGAAAATCCATGGCCAGAAGGTCGATGGATCATGGGTAGAAAAAGTCACCATTTCCCATAAACGATTGGTCAACTCAGCCACCTTTAGCGCCGATGGTTGTCGAGTGGTGACGGCCAGTGACGATGAAACTGCGAAAATCTTCGGTCAGAAGACCGATGGCTCATGGCAAGAGGAAGCCTCAATTTCCCATGATTACGGCGTCAGATCAGCCACTTTTAGCCACAATGGCCGCCATGTGGTGACCATCAGTCTTAACAAGGCGAAAATCTGCGGCCAGAAGGACGGTGGATCTTGGGAAGAAAAACTCACCATTTCCCATGATGGCAATATTATCTCAGCCATCTTCAGCCCGGATGGTTGCCATGTGTTAACCAGATGCAGAGATGGTACCAAGAAAATATCTGGCAAGAAGGTTGATGGATCATGGGTCGAAAAAGCCATCATTTCCCGTGATAATCCGTTTAACCCAGCTATCTTCAGCCCCGATGGCCGCTTAGTGCTGACCACCCGCAAAGATGGAACAGCAAGGATCTATGGTCAGGAAATTGATGGATCATGGAGCGAAAAAGTTATTATTTCCCATAATGATTGGATCACAAGAGTCGGCTTTATGGCTGGTGGCGACTACGTGGTGACGATCACTAGCGATCACATAGTGCGAATTAATAAGTTAAGAATGAAGTTGGATTCAAGCAATAATTGATCGTTGACTGTGGCAAATAAAAGGGACGCCATTCTGCATGCGGCGAAAGACAGAAACTTCGTTAATTGTACGTAAGACCCTGTTTTGAACTTTTATTTCGCAACCGACTCTAATTTACTCCATCAATTTAAAAAGTCCTTGTTAATCGAGGGGAGGACTCATTAAGGAGAAGCCAGATATGGATATCAAGACTAGCAACTCAGGCATGACCGGTTCGCCATTGCCCTCAACCAAGGTGGCACGGTTCGGCGGAGAACGATCTGATTTTGGTGCTGGCAGCTCCATCGTTGCAGCTGACAAAGAATTAAAGGAAACAGCTTCATTACTCGATTTGCCCGAGGAGTTAACCATCAAAATTATTCGCTTGTTGGAGTTTCGGGATATTGTACGTTTACGGAAGGTCAGTACTTACTTTAACAGGGTTATTAAAAATGATTATGCTCTGGAGAAAGCATGGTATCAGCGGTTTACTGCTCAAGACCAAGATCAATTAAAGACAATCCTTTCTGTAGAGGATAAAAAACAACTTTGTCTTTGGCTACCGCTGCAGCCCTTTACAAGTAATCAAGCATTAGTCAACTCACTTATAAAGAAACGAAAGATTTCTTATTTTCCTGCTCTGTTTTATTTCACCAAAGCTCGACTGATGTCTGAATGCAAAACATTTAAAGCAGTTACAAAAGCGATTATTGACCATGATTACTCGGTCACGTCAACCCGCGTCAGCCCTGATGGTTCCCACATTGTGACAGCCAGCTTCGATAATACAGCGAAAATTTATAGTCAGAAGACCAATGGATCATGGGTAGAAAAAGCCATTATTTCCCATGATGGCTTTGTCTACTTTGCCATCTTCAGCCCCGATAGCTGCAAGGTGGTGACCGCCGGACGCGATGGTCAGGTAAAAATCCATGATCTGAAGGCTGATGGGTCATGTGTACATAAACTCACTATTTTCCATAATGCTACGATCAGCACAGTTGACATCAGTCCCGATAGTCGTCACCTGGTGGTCGGCAGTTGGGATCATACTGCGAAAATTTGCAGTCAGAATGACGATGGATCCTGGGAAGAAAAACTGACCATTTTGCATGATCATAGGCTCTTCCTGGTCACCTTCAGTGCCGATTGCCGTCATCTAGTGACCGTCAGTATGGATAAAAAGGCGAAAATCTATGGTCAGAAGACCGATGGGTCATGGGAGGAAGAAGCTACCATTTCTCATAAAGATATTATCTACCAGGCCAGCTTTAGCAACGATAGCCGTCTTGTGGTGACCGCAGGCAGTGGCAAGGAGGTAAAAATCCATAGCCAGAAGGCTGATGGTCAATGGGAAAAAGAAGTCATCATTTTGCATGACGAATGGGTCTACTCAGCCAACTTCAGCGGCGATTCTCGCCGCGTGGTGACCGGCAGCAGAGACGGCACAGCAAAAATTTTTCGTCGGAAGGACAATGGCTCGTGGGAACAAGAAGCCACCATTTTCCACGATCGTTGTATCGAGTCGGCCATCTTTAGCCCTGATGACCACCATGTAGTGACCGCCAGTGACGATAACACCGCAAAAATCTTTAGTCTGAAGGACGATGATGAATCATGGGAAAAAAAGCTCATCATTTGCCATGATAAAGCTGTTACCTCAGCCATCTTCAGCCCCGATAGCCGTCATGTGGTGACCGCCAGTAAAGACGGCAAGGCGAAAATCTGTGGTCAGAAGGCTGACGGATCATGGGTCGAAAAAACCACCATTTCCCATGAATGTGTGGTCGATTCAGTCAGCTTCAGCGCCGATGGCTGCCAAGTGCTGACTACCAGTAAAGATGGAACGGCAAAAGTCTATGGTCTCAGGAAGAATGGATCATGGGTCGAAAAAGTCATCATCTCTGGCAAACGTCCGATCAAATCAGCCAAATTCAGCGCCGATGGACATCACCTTGTGACCAATTCGTACGATAATAAGGTGCGAATTATTAAACTACAGAAGAATAAATGATTGTCTGTGTGCTGTGACAAATAAAAGCGGCGTCATTCTGCATGTATTGAAATACAGAAACTTTTTAAGAGCATTTTTTGAACTTTTATTTCAAAATCGATTCTAAGCTACTTCATCAACTTTGAGCGTCCTTGTTTTTGCGGCGTTACTAACTTTGGAAAAACCAGATATGCTTTATGATGTTAATAAATCAGGCATAGTCGGTTCCTCCTCGACTCCAACCAAGCTCGCGCGATTAGAGGGAGAGTCACCTGGTGTCAGTGTGGCTAGATCCGTCACTATACCTGACAGAGAAATTAAGAAAACAGTTTTATTGCACGATTTGCCCGAGGAATTAACTATCAAAATTATTCGCTTGTTGGAACTTCGGGATGTTGCCCGTTTACAACAGGTATCGACTCAAATAAACAGGGTTATTAAAAGCGATCATTCTCTGGCAAAGGCATGGTATGAAAGGTTTCCTTCTTTACATCAATATCAACTTAAGAAAATCCTTCCTGCCAATGATAAAGAACAACTTCGTAGCTGGCTGCGACCATTTACGAAGGATGAAACGTTAATTGAATCACTCATAAAAAGCCGTAAGAGCGTTTATTTTTCTGCTTTGTTCCATTTCACCAGAACTGGACTTATGTCTCGATGTAAAACATTTAATTTAGGTACAAAAGACACCATTTCAAATAATTGGGTCATTTCAGAAACCATCAGCGCGGATGGCCGCCATTTGGTAGCGTTCTTCGACTGTGATCATAAAAAGGTACAAGTATATGGTCAGGAGGTCGATGGGTCATGGCTAGGAAAAGTGACCATTTCCCATGATGACTGGATCGACTCAGTCACCTTCAGTGAAGACGGTAGCCATGTGGTGACCCTCAGCAGTTTGGCTAAAAAGGTGAAAATCCACGGTCAGAAAGCCGGTGGTTCATGGGAAGAAAAAGCCACCATTGCTCATGATGAATACATCAACTCAGCCTCTTTCAGCCCGGATGTCTGCTATCTGGTAACCGCCAGTAACGATAACACGGCAAAAGTCTATGGTCAGAGCGGCGATGGCTCATGGCAACAAAAACTCACCATTTCCCACAACGATTGGATCAACTCAGTCTGTTTCAGTGCAGATAGCCACCATCTGGTGACCGTTAGTTGCGATAACACGGCAAAAATTTATGGTCTGAAGGTCGATGGGTCATGGGGAGAAGTAGCCATCATTTCCCATACTGGTTGGGTCTCTTTAGCCACCTTTAGCCCCGATAACCGCCATCTGGTGACCGTCGGCGATGATTTTATGGCCAAAATTCACTGTTTGAAGGACGATGGATCATGGGAAGAAAAAGCTATCATTTCCCACGATACCTGGGTCAACTCGGTCACTTTCAGTGCTGATGGTTGCAAAGTGGTGACCACCAGTAACGATTACACAGCGAAAATCTTTGGTCTCAAGACGGGCGGGTCATGGGAAGAAGAAGTTACCGTTAACCACGATCACGAGGTCACCTCAGCCACCTTCAGCCCCAATGGCTGCTATGTAATTACCATCAGTAACGATCACATGGTGAAAATCTGTGGTCTGAAGGTTGATGCTGTATGGGAAGAAAAAGCCACCATTTCCCATGATGACTTTATCAAGTCAGCGATCTTCAGCGCCGATGGACGCAGTGTGGTGACCGCCAGTATAGATGGAACGGCAAAAATCTATGGTTTGAAGGCCGATGGATCATGGTGGGAAGAAGTCACCATTTTCCATACCTCTTCGGTCAACTCAGTCGCCTTTAGCCCTGATGGCCGTCATGTGGTGACCGCCAGTAAAGATCGAACAGCAAAAATCTATGGTCAGGAAATTGATGGATCATGGGTCAAAAAAGCCATCATTACAGAGAATGGTTCGATTGACTCAGCCACTTTTAGCGCTGACAGTCACCATGTAATGACTACCCGTTCTTTTGCACCCGTTGACCAGCTGTTGAAGAAGTATACGTTCACTGCTTTTCCAGGATCCATAAGCCCGCCCTGTAGGGGACAATTTCGGGACGTTACAAATAAAAGGGACGCCATTGTGCATGCGCTGAACTTTAATGGCACTTAAGACAATGTCATGAACTTTTATTTAAAAACCGAGTCTGATTTGCTGACTTAATTTTTAACGCCCTTTTTAATCCGGGGAAAATGCTTACCAGGAGTCACAAGGTTTGGAAGCTACCGATAATAAATCCACCAGGTTTGGTTCACTCTCGCCGTCAACTAATCGTGATCAACCGGAGGGGGAGGGATTATCCGGTGTCAGCGCAGGCCGGTCCGTCGCTATACCTGATAAGAGAAAAACGAAAAAATCTTTATTTTTCGATTTACCTATTGAAACAACCAATAAAATTATTGGTTTGTTGGAGTTTCGAGATGTTACCCGCTTACAGCAGGTTTGTAATTACTTTAACTGGGCTGTTAAAAACGATCATGCACTGGAAAGGGCCTGGTACCGCCGGTTTCCTATACCACACCAGGATCAATTAAAGAAAATCCTTGCTACAAAGAATAAAGAACAACTCCGTCATTGGCTGCGACCGTTTACCAGGGATGAAGCGTTCGTTAAATCACTCGTAAATGATCGAGAGAAAGTTTATTTTCCCGCTCTCTTTTATTTCACCAAAGCCCGGCTGATGTCTGAATACAAAACCTATAATGCAGTCGGAGAAGTCGAGATTACCCATGAAATCGGTGTGTATTCAGTCACCTTCAGTGCCGATGGCAGCCGCCTGATGACCGAGGGAGGCGATGGCGTGAAAATCTACGGCCAAAAGGCCAATGGATCATGGGAAAGAGAAATCTTCATTCCCCACGAAGACAATGTTGAATTGGCCATCTTATGCGACGATGGCAGCCACCTGGCGATCGCCACTTTTGATTATAGGGTAAAAATCTATGGTCAAGTCGATGGGGTATGGGCACAGAAACTCGCCATTTCCCATGATGACGATTGCTCCTCAGTTGCTTTCAGTGCCGATGGCCGCCATTTAGTGACCTCCGGCCATGATAAGACGGCGAAAATTTGTGTTCAGGGAGACGATGGGACATGGGAAGAAAAACTCACTATTTCCCATGATGAATGGGTTGTCTCAGCCACCTTCAGCGCCGATAGTCGCCATTTGGTGACCGCCAGTTGCGACAAGACTGCAAAAATCTATGGTCAGAAGGACGATGGATCCTGGGAAGAAGAAGTCACCATTTTCCATGACGCTAGTATCATATCAGCCGACTTCAGCCCCGATAACTGCCATGTTGTGGCTGTCGGTGTCGATTACAAGGTGAAAATCGTTTACGGATCATGGGGAACAGAAGCCTCCATTGACCATGATGACAGGGTGCGCTCAGCCACCTTTAGTCCCGATAGCCGCCATTTGGCAACGACCGATATGTTTAAAACGGCGAAAATCTGCGGTCAAAAGGACGATGGGTCATGGCAGGAAGAAGTCATCATTACCCATAAGGACTATGTCAAGTCAGCTGTCTTTAGCCCCAATGGCCGCCATGTGGTAACCGCCAGTTGGGACAAGACTGCAAAAATCTACGGTCAGAACGACGACGGATCATGGGAAGAAAAGTGCACTATCCGCCATGGTGACCGTGTCCTCACAGCCATCTTCAGCCCCGATGGTCGCCATGTGGTGACGGCCAGTCTCGATCACACGGCGAAAATCTACGGTCTGAAGACTGACGGATCCTGGATCGAAAAGGCCACTATTTCCCATCTGGGTGCTGTCAAATCAGCCATCTTCAGCGCCGATGGACGCCTTGTGGTGACCACCAGTTCGGATGGTAAGGCAAAAATCTATGGTCAGAATACTTTTGAATCCTGGGTAGAAAAAGCCATCGTTACCCATAGACATAAAGAATCGACCGAAGTAAATCGCCTTAGCGCCAGTGGCCACCATCTGGTGGCACCCCTTAACGATAACTGTGTGATCATTTATAAACTGTCGATGAATGATTGACTGTTTGCTTTCAGAAGTAAAAGGGACGCCATTGTGCCTGTGCTGAAATGCAGAAAAATTTTTAAGACCTTGTTTTGAACTTTTATTTCAAAATTGATTCTAATCTACTTCATCAATTTTGAGCGTCCCTGTATTTTGGGGCATTACTTACTTTGGAAAAACCAGATATGCTTTATGCTGCTAAAGAATCAGGCATAGTCGGTTCATCCTCGACCCCAACCAAGCTCGCACGATTAAAGGCAGAGTCGCCTGGTGTCAGTGTGGGTAGATCCGTCACTATACCTGACAGAGAAATCAAGCAAACAGTTTTATTGCACGATTTGCCCGAGGAATTAACCATTAAAATTATTCGCTTGTTGGAACTTCGGGATATTGCCCGTTTACAACAGGTATCGACTCACATAAACAGGGTTATTAAAAACGATCATGCTCTGGCTAAGGCATGGTATGAAAGGTTTCCTTCATTACATCAAGATCAACTTAAGAAAATCCTTCCCGCCAATGATAAAGAACAACTTCGCAGTTGGCTGCGACCATTTACGAAGGATGAAACGTTAATTGAATCACTCATAAAAAGCCGGAAGAGCGTTTATTTTTCTGCTTTGTTCCATTTCACCAGAACTGGACTCATGTCTCGCTGTAGAACATTTAATTTAGTTACAAAAAACACCACTTCAAATAGTTGGGTCATTTCAGAAGCCTTTAGCGCCAGTGGCTGTCATCTGGTGGCGTACGGCTGTGATCATAAAAAGATGAGAGTCTATAGCCGGGAGGTCGATGGGTCTTGGGTAAGAAAAGTAACCATTTCCCATGATGACTTGATCGACTCAGTCTCCTTCAGTGCAGATGGCAGCCATGTGATGACCCTCAGCAGTTCGGATGGCAAGGTGAAAATACATGGTCATAAAGCCGATGGCTCATGGGAAGAAAAAACTACCATTTCCCATGATGACTACACCAACTCAGCCTCTTTCAGCCCGGATGGCTGCTATCTGGTAACCGCCAGTAACGATAACACGGCAAAAGTCTATGGTCAGAGCGGCGATGGCTCGTGGGAACAAAAACTCACCATTTCCCATAATGATTGGATCTACTCAGTCTGTTTCAGTGCCGATAGTCACCATTTGGCGACTGTCAGTTGCGATAACACAGCAAAAATTTATGGTCAGAAGACAGATGGATCATGGGGAAAAGAAGCCACCATTTCCCATGGTAAATGGGTCACCTCTGCCTGCTTTAGCCCCGATGACCGCCATGTGGTGACCGTCGGCGATGATAACATTGCGAAAATCTTCAGCTTTCAGCTCGATGGATCATGGGAAGAAAAGGTCGCAGTTTCCCACGATCTCTGGATCAGCTCGGTCACATTCAGTGCTGATAGTCGCAGAATGGTGACCACCAGTAACGATTGCACAGCGAAAATCTTTGGTCTCAAGACGGGTGAGACATGGGAAGAAGAAGTTACCATCAACCACGATCACAGGGTTAACTCAGCCAGCTTCAGCCCCAATGGCTGCCATGTAATCACCGTCAGTAACGATAACAAGGTGAAAATCTGTGGTCTGAAGGTTGATGGATTATGGGAAGAAAAAGCCATCATTTCTCATGATGACTTAATCAACTCAGCCACCTTCAGCGCCGATGGACGCAGTGTGGTGACCGCCAGTAAAGATGGAACGGCAAAAATCTATGGTCTGAAGGCCGATGGGTCATGGAGGGAAGAAGTCACCATTTTCCATGCTTCCTCGGTCAACTCAGCCTCCTTTAGCCCCGATAGTCGCCACGTGGTGACCGCCAGTAAAGATCGGGCAGCAATAATCTATGGTCAGCAGATTGATGGATCATGGGTCAAAAAAGCCATCATTGTACAGAATGGTTCAATTGACTCAGCTGCTTTTAGCGCTGACGGTCACCATGTAGTGACTACCCGTTCTTTTGCACCTGTTGACCAGCTGCTGAAGAAGTATACGTTCAGTGCTTTTCCGGGATCCATAAGCCCGCCACCTTTGTAGGGGACAATTTCGGGACAAAGCTTGATATGAAAGGCTGAATAGGTGGCCGATAGCAGGTACTATGCAAGCCCGGTACCTAAAGCAGTCACCTTTCGTGCAATACACCCATTTACTGGCAATTTTGTTCAGGCTGTTAATGTAACGCTGCGCTCATTAAATCCAACGTTATTTTGTGCTCACTTTCCAAGCCAGAACTAGTACACTTTGTTAAAAAAAGCTCATCATTTTTCAACAAATTGTAGAATTTTGATAAAAAATCTTTTGCCTTTTCGCTGATTTCTTTATCTTCCAGCTTGTCTATGTCAGAAAAAGTTACAGTTTGGCAGTCATCATATACTTCTCCTGTTTCATGAAATGGAAAGTAACCCACTCCTTCACAAAGAGATATTAACTGATCTAAATTCTGCTCCTCATGTTGCAAAGAACATTCAGGCACACGGCGAAGCAGTCGTTCTTTCATTTTTCTTGCATAGAACTTTTTTGAAGAAACTGCTCTTGGCTGCTCTCTGGCAAGTAATGAAGCGCGGTATAGATCTAGCATCTCGAGATTTCTATTCAACACGGAATGAGAAAAAGTGTATAAGACCTGTCCAGTTAGTCGAAACTCTTTTAAATGTAACTCATCAATGAGGGTGGTCAGACTGTTGAACGCATTATAGAGCGGTGATGCATTGGCATTATATGTGTAAAAAACAGAAATAATAAAAATAATTCGAGTGATTGCAATGGCTCTGTGATTTTTCATGTGCTTCAGGTTTCTTTACTTTGAAAACTAACCCTGAAAGGTAGCACTTTTTTATTATTCTGCAGGAAGACAATAGCGCTGAAGTCAGCACTAAGTACTCAGCCATACGAAAAGTCCACCATTGCCTGGCTCTCAGGGTCAACTCAGCCAGCTTCAGCACCGATGGAGACACCATTGGGCATGCGCTGAATGACTGAAGCTTCTTGAATGGCACTTAAGGTAATGTCAGGAACTTTTATTTCAAAACCGAGTCTGATTTACTGTCTTAATTTTTAACGCCCTTTTTAATCCGGGGAGAATGCTTACCAGGAGGAATAAGGTTTGGAAGCTACGGATAATAAATCCACAATGGTCGGTTCACTTTGGCCGTCAACCAGTCGCGCTCAATCGAAGGGAGAATTATCGGGTGTCAGTGCGGGTAGGTCCATCGCCATACCTGTAAAGAAAGAAACGGAAAAAAATTTATTTTTTAATTTGCCTTTAGAAGTAACAACACGAATTATTCGCTCGTTGGAGGTTCGGGATGTTGCCTGCTTACAGCAGGTTTGTCATTACTTTAACGGTATTATTAAAAACGATCATGAACTGGAAAGGGCCTGGTATCGACAGTTTTCCTCACCACACCGATATCAATTAAACAAAATTCTTCCTGCAAAGGATAAAGAACAACTTCGTAATTGGCTGAGACCGTTTACGAAGGATGAAGCGTTAATCGAATCAGTCATAACACAACGAGAGCAAGTTTATTTTCCTGATCTATTCTATTTCACCAAAGCTCGACTGGTGTCTGAATGCACAAGGTTTAAAGTAGATAGAGAAATCTTCATTAGCCATTATGAAGATGTATTCTCAGCCATCTTTAGCGCCAATGGAACCCGCTTGGTGACTGGCGGTAGCCATGGGGCGAAAATCTGTGGTCAGAAGGCCAATGGGTTTTGGGAAGAAGAAATCTTTATTTCCCATGTCACCAATGTCAGATCAGCCACCTTCAGTGCAGATGGTCGCCATGTGGCGACCGCCAGCAAAGATCGAACGGCAAAAATCTATGGTCAGGTCGATGGGTCATGGGAAGCGAAACTTACCATTTCCCATGATGATTGGGTTAACTCAGCCACCTTCAGCGCCGATAGTCGCCATTTGGTGACCGCCAGTATGGATACAACGGCGAAAATCTGCGTTCAGGGAGCCGATGGATCATGGGAAGAAAAACTCACCATCTCCCATGATGGTTCTGTCAACACAGCCAGCTTCAGTCCGGATGGCTGCTATGTGGTGACGGCCAGTGACGATAACACGGCCAAAATCTATTGTCAGAGGACTGATGGATCATGGGTAGAAAGAGCCAACATTTTTCATGATAAGTTTGTCCTCTCAGCCACCTTCAGCCCCGATAGCCGCCATGTGGTGACTGTTGGTTACGATCACAAGGTGAAAATCGTCTATGGATCATGGGCGTCAGAAGTCTCCATTGATCATGATGATACGGTCACATCAGCCACTTTTAGTGCTGATAGCCGCCATCTGGTAACGGCCAGTTACGATAAGACGGCGAAAATCTTTGGTCAGAAGATCGATGGCTCATGGGAAGAAGAAACCGTTATTTTCCATGATGACCGTGTTAACTCAGCCGCGTTCAGTCCTAAAGGCCGCTATGTAGTCACGGCAAGTGACGACAAAACAGCGAAAATTCATGGTCAGAAGGGCGACGGATCATGGGAAGAAAAGCGCATTATTTATCATGATGACCGTGTCCTCTCGGCCATTTTCAGCCCCGATGGCCGCCATGTGGTGACGGCCAGTCTCGATTACACGGCGAAAATCTATGGTCTGAAGACTGACGGATCTTGGGTCGAAAAGGCCATCATTCCCCATCTAAGTTTTGTCGAATCAGCCACTTTCAGTGCTGATGGCTGCCTTGTGGTGACCACCAGCTCAGATGGGAAGGCAAAAATCTATGGTCAGAATACTTTTGGATCCTGGGTAGAAAAAGCCATCGTTACCCATAGACATAGAGATTCGACCAAATTAAATCGCCTTAGCACCAATGGCCACCATCTGGTGGCGCCCTTTGACGATAACAGCGTGATGATTTATAAGCTTTCGATGAATGATTGACTGTTTGCTTTTAGAAATAAAAGGAACGCCATTTTGCATGTGCTGAAATACAGAAACTTTTTAAGACCCTGTTTTGAACTTTTATTTCAAATTAGATTCTAATTTTCTTTATCAATTTTGAACGTCTTTGTTTATCGGGGCGGTACTAACTCAGGAAAATTCAGAGATGCTTTCTGATGCTAATAACTCAGGCTCAGTCGATTCATTCTCGACCCCAAACAATCTCGCACAATCAGAGGGAGAGTCATCGGGTGTCAGTGTGGGTAGAACCGTGGCTGTAGCAGATACAAACCTTAAGAAAACCGTTTTATTGCACGATTTGCCCGAAGAATTAACCATCAAAATTATCCGCTTGTTGGAATTTCGGGATATTGCCCGTTTACAACAGGTGTCGACTCACTTAAACAGGGTTATTAAAAACGATCATGCTCTGGCAAAGGAATGGTATCAACGGTTTCCTTCAGCACATCAATATCAACTTAAGAAAATCCTTCTAAACACAGATAAAGAACAACTTCGTAACTGGCTGCGACCGTTTACGAAGGATGAAGCGTTAATTGAATCAATCATAGAAAAGCGAGAGAACGTTCATTTTTCTGCTTTGTTCCATTTCACCAAAACTGTACTGATGTCTCAATGTAAGACATTCAATTTAGATACAAAAGCGACCATTTCAAAATATTGGGTTTTTTCAAAAGCCTTCAGCGACGATGGCCGCCATGTTTTGGCGACCAATTGTGATAATAAGAAGGCGAAATTGTATGGGCAGGAGGTCGACGGTTCATGGACAGAAAAAGCGATCTTTCCCCAAGATTACTGGATCATGTCAGCCACCTTTAGCGGAGATGGTAGTCATCTGGTGACCTTCAGTGGTTTTGAAAACATGGTGAAAATCCATGGACAGATAGCCGATGGCTCATGGGAAGAAAAAGCTACCTTTTCCCATGATGAATGTCTCAACTCAGCCTCCTTCAGCCCAGACGGATGCTATGTGGTAACCGCCAGTAACGATAACACGGCAAAAATCTACGGTCAGAGCGTCGATGGCTCATGGGACCATAAACTCACTCTTTCCCATAGTGGTTGGATCAACTCAGCCTGTTTCAGTGCCGATAGCCAGCATCTTGTGACTGTTGGTTGCGACAACATGGCAAAAATTTATGGTCAGAAGACCGATGGAACCTGGAGAGAAGAAACCACTGTTTTCCATAATAATTGGGTCACCTCAGCCACCTTTAGTCCCGATGACCGCCATTTGGTGACCGTCAGCAATGATAGTAGGGCCAAAATCCTCAGCTTCGAGGTCGATGGATCATGGGAAGAGAAAGTCACCATTTCCCACGATCGCTGGATCAGCTCGGTCACTTTCAGTGCTGATAGTCGCAGAGTGGTGACCAACAGTAACGATTACACAGCAAAAATCTTTGGTCTCAAGACGGGTGGTTCATGGGAAGAAGAAGCCACCATTTCTCACCATCTCAGGGTCGAATCGGCCACCTTCAGCCTCGATGGCTGCTATGTAATGACTGTCGGTGACGATGACGTGGCGAAAATCTGTGGTCCGAAGGCTGATGGATCATGGGAAGAAAAAATCACCATTTCCCATAATGACATTATCGAATCAGCCACCTTCAGTGCCGATGGACGCCGTGTGGTGACTGCCAGCAGAGATGGAACGGCAAAAATCTATGGTCTCAAGATCGATGGATCATGGAGAGAAGAAGCCATCATTTCCCAGGATAACTGGATCAACTCAGCCTCCTTCAGCTCCGATGGCCGCCATGTGGTGACCGCCAGTATTAATGGAACAGCCATAATCCATAGTCAGCAGGTTGATGGATCATGGGTCGAAAAAGCCATCATGATACAGAACACTAAGATTCACTCAGCTACTTTTAGCGCTGACAGTCACCATGTGCTGACCACCAGTACTTTTGCACCCATCGACCAGCTGCTGAAGAAGTATACGTTCAGTGCTTTTCCACGATCCATAAGCCCGCCGCCACCTTGATCACTTTTCTTGAAACTTCGAACAGGGTTTTATAGCAATCGAACTTTTATTTCAAAATTGACTCAAAGTTCCTGCGTCAAATTCGAACGTCCTTTTCAATCGAGGGTAATACTAACTCAGGGTAAATCAGGTATGGATAGTGTAAATAATAAATCCGGCATGGTTGGTCCATGCTCGCCTCCAACCAAGCTCCTGCGATCGGAGCGAGAACCCTCTGTTGTCAGTGCGGGCAGGTCTGTTACTGTAGCTGACGAAGCAATAAAGAAAACAGCTTCATTACAGGATTTGCCCGAGGAATTAACCATCAAAATTTTTCGCTTGTTGGAGTTTCGGGATATTGCCCGTTTACAACAGGTCTCGACTCACTTTTATGGGGTTATTAAACGCAATCATGTTCTGGCAAAGGTCTGGTATCAACGGTTTTCTTCACCAGATCAATTTCAATTAAAGACAATCCTGCCTGTAAAGGATAAAAAACGACTCCGTCACTGGCTGCGACCATTTACTGAGGATAAAGCGTTAGTCAAATCACTCATAAAAAAACGGAAGAAAACTTATTTTCCTGCGCTGTTCTATTTCACCAAAGCCCGACTGATGTCTGAATGCGAAACCTTCAGAGTAGTTAAAAAAGTTACCATTACCCACGATATCTGGGTCAACTCAGCCACTTTCAGCTCTAATGGCCGCCATATTGTCACGGCCAGTCTTGATAACACGGCGAAAATATATGGCCAGAAGGACGACGGGAAATGGGTAAAAGAAAGGACTATTATGCATGATCACTTTGTCGACTCAGCCACCTTCAGTGCAGATAGCAGTCATCTGGTGACCGTCAGTGGTTGGGATAATAAGTTGAAAATCCATAGCCAGAAGGCCAATGGGTCATGGGAAGAAAAAGCCACCATTTCTCATGGTGACTATATCAACTCAGTGACCTTCAGCCCCGATAGTTGCCATCTGGTGACCAGCAGTCAGGATAATACGGCGAAAATCTGTGGGCAAAAGGACGATGGATCATGGGAAGAAAAAATCACCATTTTGCATGATAACTGGCTCAACCCGCCCACCTTCAGCCCCGATGGCCGTCATCTGGTGACTATGAGTAGAGATAAAAAGGCGAAAATCTATGGTCAGAAGACCGATGGATCATGGGTAGAAGAAACCACCCTTTCCCTTGATCACAATGTCTACTTAGCCAGCTTTAGTGCTGATAGCCGTCTAGTGGTGACCGCCGGTACAGGCAACAAGGTACAAATCCATAGCCTGGGGGCTGATGGTTCATGGGAAAAAGAAGTCAATATTTTGCATGATCGCTGGGTCACTTCAGCCAATTTCAGCTCCGATGGTTGCCGTGTGGTGACCGCCAGCAGAGATGGCAAGGCAAAAATCTGTGGTCAGAGATTCAACGGCTCATGGGAAAAAGAAGTCACCATTTTGCATGATAATTGGGTCAACTCAGCCTGCTTTAGTCCCGATGACCGCCATGTGGTGACTGCCAGTAAGGATCGCAAGGCGAAAATCTGTAGTCAGAAGGACGATGGAGTCTGGGAAAAAAAGCTCAGCATTTCCCATAATGACGATGTCATCTCTGCCACCTTCAGCCCCAATAGCCGCCATGTGGTGACTGCCAGTATGGATGGCAAGGCGAAAATCTGCGGTCAGAAGACTGACGGATCATGGGTCGAAAAAGCCATCATTTCCCATAGAGATGGGGTCAAATCAGCTACCTTTAGTGACGATGGCTGTCATGTACTGACCGTCAGTCGGGATGGAACAGCAAAAATCTATGGCCACAAGACCGATGGATCATGGGTCGAAAAAGTCATTATTTCCCGCAAAAGCCGGATCAACTCAGTTACTTTCAGTGCCGATGGATGCCACTTTGTAACCGTATCTGACGATAACAAAGTGCGAATTAATAAATTAAAGAGGGATAAATGATTGTTTGTTTGCTGTGACAAATAAAGGGTATGCCATTCTGCATTCGCTGAAAGATAGAAACTTAAGACCCTGTCAGGAACTTTTATTTCAAAGCCGCCTCTAATTGTTTTTATCAATTTAGAACCTCTTTGTTAAGAGGGTGTCGCAAAACTCTAACAACTCGTTCCCACGCTCTGCTTGGGAATGCATACCTCCCCTGAAAAGCGGACTCTGCAGCGCGAGATGGGTATGGGTTCCCACGCTGGAGCATGGGAACCAGAGTTTTGCTACACCCTCTTAATCGAGGGGAGATAATAGCTCAGGGGAAATCAGATATGCATTCTGAGTTTAGTCACTCCGGCATATCCGGCTCGTACTCGCTACCGGCCAATCTGGCAAGACCGGAGGGTGAAGAATCTGCTGTCATGGCCTGCAGGTCTGTCACTTTACCTGACACAGAAATAAAGAAAACCGCTTCATTGCAAGGTTTGCCCGAGGAAATAACCGTCAAAATTATTCGCTTGTTGGAACTTCGGGATATTGCCCGACTGCAACAGGTGTCGAGTCACTTGTACAGGGTTATTAAAAACGATCATGCTCTGGCAAAGGCATGGTATCAACGGTTTTCTTCACCACATCAATATCAACTAAAGAAAATCCTTCCTGCACAGGATAAAGAACAACTTCGTAATTGGCTGCGGCCGTTTACGAAGGACGAAGCCTTAGTAAAATCACTCATAAAATATCGAAAGACAGTTTGTTTTCCTGCTTTGTTCCATTTCACCAGAACTGGATTGATGTCTCGATGTAAAACATTCCATTTGGATACAAAAGCTACCATTGCACATAATATTGGGGTCTCATCAGCCGTCTTTAGCACCGATGGCCGCCATCTGGTGACGGCCAGTTACGACGACACGGCGAAAATATATGACCAGGAGGACGATGGTAAATGGGTAGAAAGAATCACCATTTTTCATAATCATTTTGTCGGTTCTGCCACTTTTAGTGCAGATGACCGCCACGTGTTGACCGTCTGCGGTTGGGATAACAAGGTGAAAATCCATGGTAAGAAAGCCGATGGGTCCTGGGAAGAAAAAACCACCATTTCCCATGAAGACTTCGTCGTGTCAGCTACCTTCAGCCCGGATGGCTGCTATGTAGTGACCGCCAGCAACGATAACACGGCAAAAATCTATGGTCTGGGCGTTGATGGGTCATGGGAGCAAAAACTCACCATTTCCCATAATCACCAGATCAACTCAGCCACCTTCAGCGCTGATAGCTTTCATGTAGTAACCGCCAGCTACGATATGACGTCAAAAATCCTTAGCCGACAGACTGATGGGTCATGGCAAGAAAAAGCCATCATTTCCCATGATAGCTGGATCGAATCAGCCACTTTTAGCGCCGATGACCGTCATTTGGCGACCATGAGTCGCGCTTTCGAGGTGAAAATCCACAGCCAGGAGAACGATGGATTATGGCAAGAAAAACTCACTATTTCCCACGCTCGCTGGGTCAGCTCAGTCATATTCAGTCCTGATGCCAGCCGTCTGTTGACCGCCAGTTGGGATAAGACGGCGAAAATCTTTGGTCTGAAGGCCGATGGGTCATGGAGAGAAGAAACCACCATTTCCCACAGTCTCGGTGTCCATTCAGCCGCCTTTAGTCCCGATGGCAGCTACACAGTAACCGTCAGTGCGGATAAAACGGCGAAAATCTGTGGTCCAAAGGATGATGGATCATGGGAAGAAAAAGTCACCATTTCCCATCCTAACTCAATCATCTCAGCCACCTTCAGTGCCGATGGACGCAGTGTGGTGACCGCCAGCAAAGATGGAACGGCAAAAATCTATGGCCTGAAGCCCGATGGATCATGGCAGGAAGAAGTCACCCTCTCCCATGATTCCCGGATCAATACAGCCTCCTTTAGTCCCGATGGTCGCCATGTGTTGACTGCCACTCGCGATGGTTCGGTAAAAATCTATGGTCAGGAGATGGATGGATCATGGGTCGAAAAAGCCATCATTTTCCATGACGGTTCGATTGACTCAGCCAGCTTTAGCTCTGATGGCCATCATGTGGTGACCACCTGTACCGATGGCCGGGTGCAAATTTATAGGCTAGGGGCGTCTGATTCAGGAGAAACCAGACATGCATCCTAATGCTGACAACTTTGGCGTAGTCGATTCAACCTCGCTACCACCTGTGAGCACTTCATTGGGGGAAGAACCGTCGGGTGTCAATGCGGGCAGGTCCGTCACTGTGCCTGAAAAAGAAATAGAGAAAACCGCTTTATTGCACGATTTGCCCGAGGAATTAACCCTCAAAATTTTTCGCTTTTTGGAACTTCGGGATATCATCAGTTTGCAACAGGTATCTACACACTTAAACAGGTTTATTAAAAACGAACATGTTCTGGAAAAGACATGGTATCGCCGGTTTTCTTTACCTCATCAATATCAATTGAAGAAAAGCCTTCCCGTAAAGGATAAAGAACAGCTCCGAAATTGGCTGAGACCGTTTACGAAGGATCAAACGTTAGTCGAATCACTCATAGAACACCGAGAGGCCGTTTATTTTCCTGCCCTTTTCCATTTCGCCAAAGCCCGACTGATGTCTCAATGCGAAAAGTATAATGTCGATACAGAGGACGTTATTGCTCATGAAGACAGGGTGAACTCAGCCACCTTCAGCGCCGATGGTAGCCACCTGGTGACGGCCAGTGACGATGCAACGGCGATAATCTATGGTCAGAGGGCCAATGGATCATGGGTAAAAAAAGGCATCATTTGCCATCAAAACATTGTCAAATCTGCCATCTTCAGCGCCGATGGCTGCCATCTGGTGACTGTCAGTTGGGATTGTAGGGCAAAAATCTATAGTCAAATCGATGGGACATGGGAAGAGAAGCTCACCATTTCCCATGATGATTTCTTCTCAGTCACCTTCAGTGCCGGTGGCCGCCATTTGGTGACCACCAGTGAGGATAACACGGCGAAACTCTGTGTTTTGGGAGACGATGGTACATGGGAAGAAAAACTCACCATTTCCCATGATGATTGGGTCAGCTTTGCTGCCTTCAGCGCCGATAGTCGTCATTTGCTGACCGCCAGTTTTGATAACACAGCAAGAATCTATAGTCAGGAAGCTGATGGGTCATGGGTAAAAAAAATCATCATTTTCCATGACCAACGGATCAACACAGTTACCTTCAGTGCCGATAGTCACCGTGTGGTGACAGCCTCTAACGATGGCACAGTGAAAATCTATGGTCAAAAGGACGATGGCTCATGGGAAGAAGAAACCATCATTTCCCATGATCACCATGTCAACTCAGCTACCTTTAGTGCCGATGACCGCCATGTGGTTACGGCCAGTGAAGATAACACGGCGAAAATCTGTGGTCTGAAGGACGATGGATCATGGGGAGAAGAAACTGTCATTTCCCATAATCGCTATGTCAACTCAGCCGCCTTCAGCCCCAACAGCTGCCATGTGTTGACGACCAGTCACGATAACACGGCGAAAATCTTTAGTAAGAAAGACGACGAATCATGGGAAGAAAAACGCACTATTTCCCATGATAACTATGTCAGCTCTGCCACCTTCAGCCCCGATAGTCGCCATTTGGTGACGGCCAGTAACGATGGCATGGCGAGAATCTATGGTCTGAAGACTGACGGATCCTGGGTCGAAAAGGCCGTCATTTCTCATTTGAGTGCCGTCAAATCAGCCACCTTTAGCGCCGATGGCCGCCTTCTGGTGACCACCAGTACAGATGGAAAGGCAAAAATTTATGGTCAGGATATTAATGGATTATGGGTAGAAAAAGCCGTTGTTGCCCATAGAGGTTTGGCCCAATCAACTGTCCTCAGTGCCAATGGCCACCATTTGGTCTCACCCTTTCCACATAACTATTTGAGAATTTATAAGCTATCTATGAATACTTGATTATTGGCTGTGATAACAAAAGGAACGCCATTGCGCATGTGCTGAAAGGCAGAAATTTCTTTAGTGGCACTTAGCAACCTACTTATGAACTTTTATTTCAAAGCCGACTCTAAGTACCTAACCAGTTGGTTTCGCCTATTCTGGACGGCGGCTTTTTCCATCCTTCTGCGTTCCAACTCTGGTTGCGTAGCTATGGCTACGCGCCCGTCGTTGCGCCTTGAAGGATGAAAAAATCCACTCGCCAGAATATGCGAAACCAACTGGCCAGGTACTTAACTGACTTCATCAATTTTGAATGTCTTTGCTTATCGGAGAGGTGAAGACTTAAGAGAAACCAGATATGTATTCTGACGTTAATCATTCCGACATAGTCGGTTCACCTTCGCTACCACCTGTGAGCATTTCATTGGAGGAAGAACCATCGGGTGTCAATGCGGGCAGGTCCGTCACTGTGCCTGAAAAAGAAATAGAGAAAACCGCTTTATTGCACGATTTGCCCGAGGAATTAACCCTCAAAATTTTTCGCTTTTTGGAACTTCGGGATATCATCAGTTTGCAACAGGTATCTACACACTTAAACAGGTTTATTAAAAACGAATATGTTCTGGAAAAGACGTGGTATCGCCGGTTTTCTTTACCACATCAATATCAATTGAAAAAAAGCCTTCCTGTAAAGGATAAAGAACAGCTCCGAAATTGGCTGCGACCGTTTACGAAGGATCAGGGATTAGTCGAATCACTCATAAAACACCGAAAGGCCGTTTATTTTCCTGCCCTGTTTCATTTTGCAAAAGCCCGACTGATGTCTCAATACGAAAAGTATAATGTCGATACAGAGGCCGTTATTGCTCATGAAGACAGGTTGAACTCAGCCAACTTCAGCCCCGATGGCAGCCACCTGGTGACGGCCAGTGACGATGCAACGGCGATAATCTATGGCCAGAGGACTGATGGAACATGGGCAAAAAAAGGCGTCATTTCTCATCAAGGTGGTGTCAGATCTGCCATCTTCAGTGCTGATGGCCGCCATGTGGTGACCGCCAGTTGGGATCACACAGCAAAAATTTATGGTCAAGTCGATGGGGCGTGGGAAGAGATGCTCATTATTTCCCATGATAACGATGTTACTTCAATTATCTTCAGTGCTGATGGCTGCCATTTGGTGACCGCCAGTAAGGATAAAACGGCGAAAATCATTGTCCTGGAAGACGATGGGTCATGGGAAGAAAAACTCACCATTTGCCATAGTGGTTGGGTCCACTTAGCCAGCTTCAGCGACGATAGTCGTCATTTGGTGACTGTCAGTTACGATAACACGGCAAAAATCTTCTGCCTGCGGGACGATGGATCATGGGAAGAAAAAGTCACCATCTCTCATAATTATTTGATCAGATCAGCCGCCTTTAGCGCGGATAGTAGCTGTGTGGTGACGGCCTCTATCGATGAAACAGTGAAAATCTATGGTCAAAAGATCGATGGCTCTTGGGAAGAAGAATCCATCATTTCCCATGACCACTGGGTCAACTCAGCTACCTTCAGTGCTGATAGCCGCCATTTGGTTACGGCCAGTAACGATAAAACGGGAAAAATCTGTGTTCACAGGGACGATGGATCCTGGGGAGAAGTAGCTGCCATTTCCCATAAGGGCAATGTTGACTCAGCCGCCTTCAGCCCCGATGGCCGTCATGTGGTGACAACAAGTAGCGATAAAACGGCGAAAATCTTAAGTAAGAAGGACGACGGATTATGGGAAGAAAAACGCACCATTTCCCATGGTTACGGTATCAGGTCAGCCACCTTCAGCCCCGATGACTGTCATGTGGTGACTGCCGGTAACGATGGCAAGGCGAAAATCTATGGTCTGAAGACTGACGGATGCTGGGTCGAAAAGGCCATCATTTCCCATGAAGCTTCACTCAAAACAGCCACCTTTAGTGTCGATGGCTGCCTTGTGATTACCACCAGTATGGATGGAACGGCAAAAATTTATGGTCAGTGGGCTAATGGGTCATGGATAGAAAAAGCCGTTGTTACCCATAGAGGTATGGCCAAAACTGTCCTCAGTGCCGATGGCTACCATTTGGTTTCACCTTTTCTCTTTGACAATTTGAGAATTTATAAACTATCGATGAAGAACTGATTGTTTGCTGTGATCAATAAACGAACGCCATTGCGTATGTGCTGAAAGGCAGAAATTTCTTTTAGTGGTATCTAACAACACTCTGTGAACTTTTATTTCAAAGCCGACTCTAAGTACCTAACCAGTTGGTTTCGCCTATTCTGGACGGCGGCTTTTTCCATCCTTCTGCGTTCCAACTCTGGTTGCGTAGCTATGGCTACGAGCCCGTCGTTGCGCCTTGAAGGATGAAAAAATCCACTCGCCAGAATATGCGAAACCAACTGGCCAGGTACTTAACTGACTTCATCAATTTTGAATGTCTTTGCTTATCGGAGAGGTGAAGACTTAAGAGAAACCAGATATGTATTCTGACGTTAATCATTCCGACATAGTCGGTTCACCTTCGCTACCACCTGTGAGCATTTCATTGGAGGAAGAACCATCGGGTGTCAATGCGGGCAGGTTCGTCACTGTGCCTGAAAAAGAAATAGAGAAAACCGCTTTATTGCACGATTTGCCCGAGGAATTAACCCTCAAAATTTTTCGCTTTTTGGAACTTCGGGATATCATCAGTTTGCAACAGGTATCAACACACTTAAACAGGTTTATTAAAAACGAATATGTTCTGGAAAAGACGTGGTATCGCCGGTTTTCTTTACCACATCAATATCAATTGAAAAAAAGCCTTCCTGTAAAGGATAAAGAACAGCTCCGAAATTGGCTGAGACCGTTTACGAAGGATCAAGCGTTAATCGAATCACTCATAAAACACCGAAAGGCCGTTTATTTTCCTGTCCTTTTCCATTTCGTCAAAGCCCGACTGATGTCGCAATGCGAAAAGTATAATGTCGATACAGAGGCCGTTATTACTCATAAAGACATCGTGAACTCAGCCACCTTCAGCGCCGATGGTAGCCATCTGGTGACGGCCAGTGACGATGCAACGGCGATAATCTATGGTCAGAGGGCCAATGGCTCATGGGTAAAAAAAGGCATCATTTGCCATCAAAACATTGTCAAATCTGCCATCTTCAGCGCCGATGGCTGCCATCTGGTGACTGTCAGTTGGGATTGTACGGCAAAAATCTATAGTCAAATCGATGGGACATGGGAAGAGAAGCTCACCATTTCCCATGATGACGCTATCACCTCAGTCAACTTCAGTGCCCTTGGCCGCCATTTGGTGACCGCCAGTAAGGATAATACGACGAAAATCTGTTTTCAGGGAGACGATGGGTCATGGGAAGAAAAACTCACCATTTTCCAGGACGATTGGGTCCGCTGTGCCGCCTTCAGCGCCAATGGTAGTCATTTGTTGACCGCTGATCACAATAACACGGCGAGAATCCACGATCAGGAAGTCGATGGATCATGGGCAAAAAAAATCACTATTTTTCATGACCTACGGATCAACTCAGTCACTTTCAGTGCCGATAGTCACCGTGTGGTGACAGCTTCCACAGATGGCACAGTGAAAGTCTATGGTCAAAAGGACGATGGCTCATGGGAAGAAGAAATCATCATTTCCCATGATGAGAAGGTCAACTCAGCTACCTTTAGTACCGATAGCCGCCATTTGGTAACGGCCAGTGAAGACAGCACAGCGAAAATCTGTGGTCTGAAGGACGATGGATCATGGGGAGAAGAAGCTTTCATTTCCCATAGGAGCTATGTCAATTCAGCCGCCTTAAGCCCCAATGGCAATCATGTGGTGACGACAAGTCACGATAACATAGCGAAAATCTGTAGTAAGAAGGGCGACGGATCATGGGAAGAAAAACGCACTATTTCCCATGATAACTATGTCAGCTCTGCCACCTTCAGCCCCGATAGCCGCCATTTGGTGACGGCCAGTAACGATGGCATGGCGAGAATCTATGGTCTGAAGACTGATGGATCCTGGGTCAAAAAGGCCATCATTTCCCATCTGAGTGTTGTCACATCAGCCACCTTTAGCGCCGATGGCCGCCTTGTGGTGACTACCAGTACAGACAGAACGGTAAAAATTTATGGTCAGGATAGTAGTGGATTATGGGTAGAAAAAGCCGTTGTTGACCATAAAGGTTCGCCCAAATCAACTGCCCTCAGTGCCAATGGCCACCATTTGGTTTCGCCCTTTCGCCATAACAAATTGAGAATTTATAAGCTATCTATGAATACTTGATTATTGGCTGTGATCAATAAAAGGGACGCCATTGCGCGTGTGCTGAAAAGCAAAAATTTTTTGGTGACACTTACAACCTGTTATGAACTTTTATTTCAAAGCCGACTCTAATTGACTTCATCAATTTTGAAATTCTTTGTTAATCGGGGGGGGATAGTCAATCAGGAGAAACCAGATATGTATTCTGAGGTTAATCATTCCGACATAGCCGGTTCACCTTTGCTACCAGATGTAAGCACTTCATTGGCGAAAGAACTAACGGGTGTCAGTGCGGGTGGCAGGTCCGTTGCTGTGCCTGAAAAAGAAATGGAGAAAACCGCTTTATTGCACGATTTGCCCGAGGAATTAACCCTCAAAATTTTTCGCTTTTTGGAACTTCGGGATATTGTCAGTTTGCAGCGGGTATCTAAACACTTAAACAGGTTTATTAAAAGCGAACATGTTCTGGAAAAGACATGGTATCGCCGGTTTTCTTTATCACATCAATATCAATTGAAAAAAAGCCTTCCTGTAAAGGATAAAGAACAGCTCCGAAATTGGCTGCGACCGTTTACGAAGGATCAAGCGTTAATTGAATCACTCATAAAACACCGAAAGGCCGTTTATTTTCCTGCCCTGTTTCATTTCGCAAAAGCCCGACTGATGTCTCAATACGAAAAATATAATGTCGATACAGAGGCCGTTATTGCTCATGAAGGCAGGGTGAACTCAGCCACCTTCAGCCCCGATGGTAGCCACCTGGTGACGGCCAGTGAGGATGCAACGGCGATAATCTATGGCCAGGGGACTGATGGAACATGGGCAAAAAAAGGCGTCATTTCTCATCAGGGTGGTGTCAGATCTGCCATCTTCAGTGCCGATGGCCGCCATGTGGTGACCGCCAGTTGGGATCACACAGCAAAAATTTATGGTCAAGTCGACGGGACGTGGGAAGAGATGCTCACCATTTCCCATGATAACGATGTTACTTCAATTATCTTCAGTGTTGATGGCTGCAATTTGGTGACCGCCAGTAAGGATAAAACGGCGAAAATCTTTGCGCTGGAAGACGATGGGTCATGGGAAGAAAAACTCACCATTTGCCATGGTGCTTGGGTCCACCTGGCCACCTTCAGCGACGATAGTCGTTATTTGGTGACTGCCAGTTACGACAACACAGCAAAAATCTTCTGCCTGCGGGACGATGGATCATGGGAAGAAAAAGTCACCATCTCCCATAATTGTTTGATCAGATCAGCCGCCTTTAGCGCTGATAGTAGCTGTGTGGTGACGGCCTCTAACGATCACACAGCGAAAATCTTTGGTCAAAAGATCGATGGCTCTTGGGAAGAAGAATCCATCATTTCCCATGATCAATGGGTCAACTCAGCTACCTTTAGTGCTGATAGCCGCCATTTGGTAACGGCCAGTGAGGATAACACGGCGAAAATCTTTGGTCTGAAGGACGATGGATCCTGGGGAGAAGAAGCTGTCATTTCCCATAAGGGCAATGTTGGCTCAGCCACCTTCAGCTCCGATGGCCGTCATGTGGTGACAGCAAGTAGCGATGAAACGGCGAAAATCTTTAGTATGAAGGACGACGGATTATGGGAAGAAAAACGCACCATTTCCCATGAATACGGTATCAGGTCAGCCACCTTCAGCCCCGATAACCGTCATGTGGTGACCGCCTGTAGCGATGGCATGGCGAAAATCTATGGTCTGAAGACTGACGGATCCTGGGTCAAAAAGGCCGTTATTTCCCATGTAGGTTCACTCAAAACAGCTACTTTCAGTGCTGATGGCGGCCTTGTTTTGACCACCAGTCTGGATGGAACGGCAAAAATTTATGGTCATTGGGCTAATGGTTCATGGGTAGAAAAAGCCGTTGTTACCTATTTAGGTTCTGTCAAATCAACTGCCCTCAGTACCAATGGCCACCATTTGGCTTCGCCCTTTCACCTTGGCGAATTGAGAATTTATAAGCTATCGATGAATCATTGATTGTTTGCTGTGATCAATAAAAGGGACACCATTGCGCATGTGCTGAAAGGCAGAAATTTCTTTGGTGGTAATTAACAACCTATTATGAACTTTTATTTCAAAGCCGACTCTAATCGTTTTCATCAATTTTGAATGTCTTTACTAACCGGGAAGTGTGAAAACTTAAGAGAAAACAGATATGTATTCTGACGTTAATCATTCCGACATGGCCGGTACACCTTCGCTATCACCTGTAAGCACTTCACCAGGGAAAGAACCACCGGGTGTCAATGCGGGCAGGTCCGTCACTGTGCCTGAAAAAGAAACAGAGAAAACAGCTTTATTACACGATTTGCCCGAGGAATTAACCCTCAAAATTTTTCGCTTTTTGGAACTTCGGGATATTGTCAGTTTGCAACAGGTATCTACACACTTAAACAGGTTTATTAAAAACGAACATGTTCTGGAAAAGACATGGTATCGCCGGTTTTCTTTATCACACCAATATCAATTGAAAAAAAGCCTTCCTTTAGAGAATAAAGAACTGCTCCGAAATTGGCTGCGACCGTTTACGAGAGATCAAGCGTTAGTCGAATCACTTATAACACACCGAGAGGCTGTTTACTTTCCTGCCCTTTTCCATTTCACCAAAGCCCGACTGATGTCTCAATGCGAAAAGTATAATGTCGATACAGAGGCCGTCATTGCTCATAAAGACAGGGTGAATTCAGCCACCTTCAGCGCCGATGGTAGCCAACTGGTGACGGCCAGTAACGATGCAACGGCGAAAATCTATGGTCAGAGGGCCAATGGATCATGGGCAAAAAAAGGCGTCATTTATCATCAAGACGGTGTCGGATTTGCCATCTTCAGTGCCGATGGCCGCCATGTGATAACCGTCAGTTGGGATTGTGCGGCAAAAATCCATAGTCAAATCGATGGGACATGGACAGAGAAACTTGGCATTTTCCATGATGGCAGTTTCTCCTCAGTCACCTTCAGTGCCGATGGCCGTCATTTGGTGACCGTCAGTGAGGATAACACGGCGAAAATCTGTGTTCAGGGAGACGATTGGGCATGGGAAGAAAGACTCACCATTTCCCATGATACCCGGGTCCACTTTGTCACCTTCAGCGCCGATAGTCGTCATTTGGTGATCGCCAGTCACGATAACACAGCAGGAATCTATGGTCAGGAAGCTGATGGATCGTGGGTAAAAAAAATCACCATTTCCCATGACCGACTGATCCAATCAGCCACCTTCAGCGTCGATAGTCACCGTTTGGTGACAGCCTCTGACGATGGCAAAGCGAAAATCCATGGTCAAAAGGACGATGGCTTATGGGAAGAAGAAACCATCATTTCCCATGATTGCCTTGTCAACTCAGCTAACTTCAGTGCCGATGAACGCCATTTGGTTATGGCCTGTGTGGATAACACGGCGAAAATCTTTGGTCTGAAGGACGATGGATCATGGGGAGAGGAAGCCATCATTTCCCATAATAGCTATGTCAACTCAGCCGCTTTCAGCCCCAATGGCAGCCATGTGGTGACGACAAGTTTCGATAAAACGGCGAAAATCTTTAGTAAGAAGGATGACGAATCATGGGAAGAAAAACGCACTATTTCCCATGATCACTATGTCCGCTCAGCCACCTTCAGCCCCGATAGCCGCCATTTGGTGACCGCCAGTCACGATGGCATGGCGAGAATCTATGGTCTGAAGACTGACGGATCCTGGGTTGAAAAGGCCATTATTTTTCATCTGGATGTTGTCATTTCAGCCACCTTTGGCGCCGATGGCCGCCATGTGGTGACCACCAGTACAGATGAAACGGCAAAAATTTATGGCCAGATGACCGATGGATTATGGGTAGAAAAAGCCGTTGTTGCCCATAGAGGTTTGGCCAAATCAACTGCCCTCAGTGCCAATGGCCATCATATGGTTTCGCCCTTTCGCCATAATAAATTGAGAATTTATAAGCTATCGATGAATCATTGATTGTTTGCTGTGATCTATAAAAGGGATGCCATTGCGCATGTGCTGAAAGGCAGAAATTTCTTTTAGTGGCATCTAACAACATACTGTGAATTTTTATTTCAAAGCCGACTCTAACTGACTTCATCAATTTTGAATGTCTTTGCTCATCGGAGAGGTGAAGACTTAAGAGAAAACAGATATGTATTCTGACGTTAATCATTCCGACATAGCCGGTTCACCTTCGCTACCACCTGTGAGCATTTCATTGGAGGAAGAACCATCGGGTGTCAGTGCGGGCATATCCGTCGCTGTGCCTGAAAAAGAAATAGAGAAAACCGCTTTATTGCACGATTTGCCCGAGGAATTAACCCTCAAAATTTTTCGCTTTTTGAAGCTTCGGGATATTGTCAGTTTGCAACAGGTATCTATACACTTAAACAGGTTTATTAAAAACGAACATGTTCTGGAAAAGACATGGTATCGCCGGTTTTCTTTACCTCACCAATATCAATTGAAGAAAAGCCTTCCTTTAGAGGATAAAGAACAGCTCCGAAATTGGCTGCTACCGTTTACGAAGGATCAAGCGTTAGTCGAATCACTCATAAAACAGCGAAAGGCCGTTTATTTTCCTGCTCTCTTTCATTTCGCCAAAGCCCGACTTATGTCTCAATGCGAAAAGTATAATGTCGATGCAGAAGCCGTTATTGTTCATCAAGACAATGTGAACACAGCGACCTTCAGCGCTGATGGTAGCCACCTGGTGACGGCCAGTGACGATGCAACGGCGATAATCTACGGCCAGAGGGCCAATGGTTCATGGGAAGAAGAAACCATCATTTCCCATAACCGCGATATCGTATCAGCCCTCTTTAGTGCCGATGGCCGCCATGTGGTGACCGAAAGTGTCGTTGGAACGGCAAAAATCCATGGTCAGGTCGAGGGATCATGGGCAGAGAAACTGAGCATTTTCCATGATGGCAGTTTCTCCTCAGTCACCTTCAGTGCCGATAACCGCCATCTGGTGACCGCCAGTTCGGATAACACGGCGAAAATCTGTGCTCAGGGAGACGATGGGTCATGGGAAGAAAAACTCACCATTTTCCATGATGGCTGGGTCGAATTTGCCATCTTCAGTGCCGATAGTCGTCATTTGTTGACCGCCAGCTACGATCACACAGCAAGAATCTATGGTCAGGAAGTTGATGGATCATGGGTAAAAAAAATCACCATTTCCCATGACCGACTGATCCAATCAGTCACCTTCAGCGCTGATGGTCGCCGTGTGGTGACGACCTCTACCGATGGCACAGCGAAAATCTATGGTCAAAAGAACGATGGCTCATGGGAAGAAGAAATCATCATTTCCCATGATGACAGGGTCAACTCAGCTACCTTTGGTGCTGATAGTCGCCATTTGGTAACGGCCAGTGAGGATAACACGGCGAAAATCTATGGTCTGAAGGACGATGGATCATGGGGAGAAGAAGCCAGCATTTCCCATAATCGCAATGTCGATTCAGCCGTATTCAGCCCCAATGGCAGCCATGTGGTGACAACAAGTTATGATGACACGGCGAAAATCTATGGTAAGAAGGACGACGGATCATGGGAAGAAAAGCGCACCATTTACCACGGTCACGGTGTCATCTCAGCCACCTTCAGCCCCGATGACCGTCACCTGGTGACCGCCGGTTTTGATGGCAAAGCGAAAATCTATGGTCTGAAGGCTGACGGATCCTGGGTAGAGAATGCCATCATTTCCCATGAGGCTTCACTCAAAACAGCCATCTTCAGTGCCGATGGTCGCCTGGTGGTGACCACCAGTAAAGATGGGACGGCAAAAATTTATGGCCAGATGACCAATGGATTATGGGTAGAAAAAGCCGTTGTTACCCATGAAGGTACGGCTGAATCAACTGCCCTCAGCGCCAATGGCCACCATCTGGTTTCGCCCTTTCGCCATAATAAATTGAGAATTTATAAGCTATCGATGAATCATTGATTGTTTGCTGTGATCTATAAAAGGGATGCCATTGCGCATGTGCTGAAAGGCAGAAATTTCTTTTAGTGGCATCTAACAACATACTGTGAACTTTTATTTCAAAGCCGACTCTAAGTACCTAACGAGTTGGTTTCGCATATTCTGGACGGCGGCTTTTTCCATCCTTCTGCGTTCCAATTCTGGTTGCGTAGCTATCGCTACGCGCCCGTCGTTGCGCCTTGAAGGATGAAAAAATCCACTCGCCAGAATATGCGAAACCAACTGGCCAGGTACTTATACCAATCGTGCTTTCTAACTCCCGTGATGAGCATGGAGATTTGAGCACTAAGACAAGGCGACGATCGGCAACGCAGGATTAAGGCTCAAATCTTCAGCGCAATAGGGAGTTAGAAAGTTCGATTGGTATTAACTGACTTCATCAATTTTGAATGTCTTTGCTCATCGGAGAGGTGAAGACTTAAGAGAAAACAGATATGTATTCTGACGTTAATCATTCCGACATAGCCGGTTCACCTTCGCTACCACCTGTGAGCATTTCATCGGAGGAAGAACCATCGGGTGTCAGTGCGGGCAGATCCGTCGCTGTGACTGAAAAAGAAATAGAGAAAACCCCTTTATTACACGATTTGCCCGAGGAATTAACCCTAAAAATTTTTCGCTTTTTGGAGCTTCGCGATATCATCAGTTTGCAACAGGTCTCTGCACACTTAAACAGGTTTATTAAAAACGAATATGTTCTGGAAAAGACATGGTATCGCCGGTTTTCTTTACCTCACCAATATCAATTGAAGAAAAGCCTTCCTGTAGAGGATAAAGAACAGCTCCAAAATTGGCTGCGACCGTTTACGAAGGATCAAGCGTTAGTCGAATCACTCATAAAACACCGAAAGGCCGTTTATTTTCCTGCTCTCTTTCATTTCGCCAAAGCCCGACTTATGTCTCAATGTGAAAAGTATAATGTCGATGCAGAAGCCGTTATTGTTCATCAAGACAAGGTGAACTCAGCCACCTTCAGCGCTGATGGTAGCCACCTGGTGACGGCCAGTGACGATGCAACGGCGATAATCTACGGCCAGAAGGCCAATGGATCATGGGAAGAAGAAACCATCATTTCCCATAACCGCGATATCGTATCAGCCCTCTTTAGTGCCGATGGCCGCCATGTGGTGACTGAAAGTGTCGTTGGAACGGCAAAAATCTATGGTCAGGTCGATGGATCATGGGCAGAGAAACTGAGCATTTTCCATGATGGCAGTTTCTTCTCAGTCACCTTCAGTGCCGATAGCCGCTATCTGGTGACCGCCAGTACGGATAACACGGCGAAAATCTGTGCTCAGGGAGACGATGGGTCATGGGAAGAAAAACTCACCATTTTCCATGATGGCTGGGTCGAATTTGCCGTCTTCAGTGCCGATAGTCGTCATTTGGTGACCGCCAGCTACGATCACACAGCAAGAATCTATGGTCAGGAAGTTGATGGATCATGGGTAAAAAAAATCACCATTTCCCATGACCGACTGATCCAATCAGTCACCTTCAGCGCTGATGGCCGCCGTGTGGCGTCGACCTCTTCCGATGGCACAGCGAAAATCTATGGTCAAAAGAACGATGGCTCATGGGAAGAAGAAACCATTATTTCCCATGATTACCATGTCAACTCAGCTAACTTCAGTGCCGATAGCCGCCATTTGGTTACGGCCAGTATCGATAAAACGGCGAAAATCTGTAGTCTGAAGGACGATGGATCATGGGGAGAAGAAGCCATCATTTCCCATAATCGCAATGTCGATTCAGCCGTATTCAGCCCCAATGGCAGCCATGTGGTGACGACAAGTTATGATGACACGGCGAAAATCTATGGTAAGAAGGACGACGGATCATGGGAAGAAAAACGCACCATTTACCACGGTCACCGTGTCATCTCAGCCACCTTCAGCCCCGATGACCGTCACCTGGTGACCGCCGGTTTTGATGGCAAAGCGAAAATCTATGGTCTGAAGGCTGACGGATCCTGGGTAGAGAATGCCATCATTTCCCATGAGGCTTCACTCAAAACAGCCATCTTCAGCGCCGATGGTCGCCTGGTGGTGACCACCAGTAAAGATGGAACGGCAAAAATTTATGGCCAGATGACCAATGGATTATGGGTAGAAAAAGCCGTTGTTACCCATGAAGGTACGGCTGAATCAACTGCCCTCAGCGCCAATGGCCACCATCTGGTTTCGCCTTTTCCCGATAATATTTTGACGATTTATAAGCTATCGATGAAGGATTGATTGTTTGCTGTGATCAATAAAGGGACGCCATTGCGGGTGTGCTGAAAAGCAGAAATTTCTTTAGTGGCACTTTACAACCTATTATGAACTCTTATTTCAAAGCTGACTCTAAGTACTCAACCATACGAAATCATATTTTCTGACTCATTGTTCAGGCACTCGCGGCAACTGCTCCTGCGTTGCTCTAGCTCCTGCATCCATGCAGTCGTGCTGCGTTGCAACTCTGGTCACATAGCTTGCTATGTTCCCGTCGTTGCGCCTTGCAGAGCACCTGCCCAATAAGCCAGAAATATTCGATTCCGTATGGCTGAGTACTTAACAGACTTCATCAATTTTGAATGCCTTTACTCATCGGGGGGTGAAGGCTTAAGAGAAACCAGATATGTATTCTGACATTAATCATTCCGACATAGCCGGTTCACCTTCGCTACCAGCTGTAAGCACTTCATTGGCGCAAGAACCATCGGCTGTCGGTGCAGGCAGGTCCGTCGCTGTTGTTGACAAAGAAATAGAGAAAACAGTTTTATTACACGATTTGCCCGAGGAATTAACCCTCAAAATTTTTCGCTTTTTGGAACTTCGGGATATTGTCAGTTTGCAACAGGTATCTACTCACTTAAACAGGTTTATTAAAAACGAACATGTTCTGGAAAGGACATGGTATGGCCGGTTTTCTTTATCACATCAATATCAATTGCAAAAAAGCCTTCCTGTAGAGGATAAAGAACATCTTCGAAATTGGCTGCGACCGTTTACGAGAGATCAGGCGTTAGTTGAATCACTCATAACACACCGAGAGGCCGTTTATTTTCCTGCCCTTTTCCATTTCGCCAAAGCCCGACTGATGTCTCAATACGAAACGTATAATGTCGATATAGAGGCCGTTATTGCTCATGACGATAAGGTGAACTCAGCCACCTTCAGCGCCGATGGTAGGCACCTGGTGACGGCCAGTGACGACGCAACGGCGATAATCTATGGCCAGAGGACTGATGGAACATGGGAAAAAAAAGGCGTCATTTCCCATGACGATGTTGTCAAATCAGCCCTCTTTAGTGTTGATGGCCGCCAACTGGTGACCGCCAGTAAGGATAACACGGCGAAAATCTGTGTTCAGGGAGACGATGGGTCATGGGAAGAAAAACTCACCATTGTCCATGATGCCCGGGTCCACTTTGCCGCCTTCAGCGCCGATGCCAGCCATTTGGTGACCGCCAGTGTCAATAACACAGCAAGAATCTATGGTCAGGAAGTCGATGGATCATGGGTAAAAAAAATCACCATTTTTCATCACCAACGGATCAACTCAGTCACCTTCAGTGCCAATAGTCGCCGTGTGGTGACAGCCTCCAACGATGGCACAGTGAAAATCTATGGTCAAAAGACCGATGGTTCATGGGAAGAGGAAACCGTCATTTCTCATGATCATAAGGTCAACTCAGCTGCCTTTAGTGCCGATGGCCGCCATTTGGTAACGGCCAGTGAAGATAACACAGCGAAAATCTACGGTCTGAAGGACGATGGATCATGGGGAGAAGAAGCTGTCATTTCCCATAGGAGCTATATCAGCTCAGCTGCCTTAAGCCCCAATGGCAGCCATGTGGTGACGACAAGTTACGATTACACGGCGAAAATCAACAGTAAGAAAGACGACGGATCATGGGAAGAAAAACGCACTATTTCCCATGATGACTACGTCAGCTCAGCCACCTTCAGCCCCGATAGCCGCCATTTGGTGACGGCCAGTGACGATGGCATGGCGAAAATCTATGGTCTGAAGACTGACGGATCCTGGGTCGAAAAGACCATCATTTCCCATCTGGGTGTTGTCACATCAGCCATTTTTAGCGCCGATGGCCAGCTTTTGATGACCGCCAGTTGGGATCGTACGGCAAAAATTTATGGTCAGTATATTAATGGATTATGGGTAGAAAAAGCCGTTGTTGCCCATAGAAGTTTGGCCAAATCAACCGCCCTCAGTGGCAATGGCCACCATTTGGTTTTGCCCTCTCTCCATAACATTTTGATGATTTATAAGCTATCGATGAAGCATTGATTGTTTGCTGTGATCAATAAAAGGAACGCCATTGCGCATGTGCTGAAAGGCAGAAATTTCTTTAGTGGCACTTTACAACCTATTATGAACTTTTATTTCAAAGCCGACTCTAAGTACTCAACCATACGAAATCATATTTTCTGACTTATTGTTCAGGCACTCGCGGCAACTGCTCCTGCGTTGCTCGAGCTCCTGCATCCATGCAGTCGTGATGCGTTGCAACTCTGGTCACATAGCTTGCTATGTTCCCGTCGTTGCGCCTTGCAGAGCACCTGCCCAATAAGCCAGAAATATTCGATTCCGTATGGTTGAGTACTTAACAGACTTCATTCATTTTGAATGTCTTTGCTCATCGGGGGGGGGAAGACTTAAGAGAAACCAGATATGTATTCTGACGTTAATCATTCCGACATAGCCGGTTCACCTTCGCTACCAGCTGTAAGCACTTCATTGGCGCAAGAACCATCGGCTGTCGGTGCAGGCAGGTCCGTCGCTGTTGTTGACAAAGAAATAGAGAAAACAGTTTTATTACACGATTTGCCCGAGGAATTAACCCTCAAAATTTTTCGCTTTTTGGAACTTCGGGATATTGTCAGTTTGCAACAGGTATCTACTCACTTAAACAGGTTTATTAAAAACGAACATGTTCTGGAAAGGACATGGTATCGCCGGTTTTCTTTACCACACCAATATCAATTGCAAAAAAGCCTTCCTGTAGAGGATAAAGAACACCTTCGAAATTGGCTGCAACCGTTTACGAGAGATCAAGCGTTAGTTGAATCACTCATAACACACCGAGAGGCCGTTTATTTTCCTGCCCTTTTCCATTTCGCCAAAGCCCGACTGATGTCTCAATACGAAAAGTATAATGTCGATACAGAAGCCGTTATTGCTCATAATAACTGGGTGAAATCAGCCACCTTCAGCACAGATGGTAGCCACCTGGTGACGGCCAGTAGCGATGCAACTGCGCTTATCTATGGCCAGAGTGCCAATGGATCATGGGAAAAAAAAGGCATCATTTTCCATCAAGAGGGCGTCAGATCTGCCATCTTCAGCCCCGATGGTCGCCATGTGATGACCTGCAGTTGGGATTTTACGGCAAAAATCTATGGTCAAGTCGATGGGACCTGGGTGGAGAAACTCACTATTTCCCATGATCATTGGCTCAACTCAGCCACCTTCAGCGCCGATAGCAGCCATCTGGTGACCGCCAGTAATGATGAATCGGCGAAAATCTGCGTTCAGGGAGACGATGGCACATGGGAAGAAAAGCTCACCATTTCCCATGATGATAGGGTCAAATTGGCTGCCTTCAGCGCCGATGGCCGTCATTTGGTGACCACCAGTCACGATAACACGGCAAGAATCTATGGTAAGGAAGTCGATGGATCATGGGTAAAAAAAATCACCATTTTTCATGACCAACGGATCAACTCAATCACCTTCAGTGCTGAAAGTCGCCGTGTGGTGACAGCCTCTGAGGATGGCACAGTGAAAATCTATGGTCAAAAGACCGATGGCTCATGGGAAGAAGAAACCATCATTTCCCATGATGACTGTGTCAATTCAGCCACCTTTAGTACCGATGGCCGCCATGTGGTGACGGCCAGTAAAGATGACACAGCGAAAATCTGTGGTCTGAAGGACGATGGGTCATGGGGAGAAGAAGCGATCATATCTCACAATTCCTATGTCAACTTAGCCGCCTTCAGCCCCAATGACCGCTATGTAGTGACGGCAAGTTACACTAGAGCGAAAATCTGTATTAAGAAGGACGACGGGTCATGGGAAGAAAAACGCACTATTTCCCATCGTGACTCTATACGCTCAGCCACCTTCAGCCCCGATAGCCGCCATTTGGTGACGGCCAGTGACGATCGCATGGCAAAAATCTATGGTCTGAAGACTGACGGAACCTGGGTAGAAAAGACCATCATTTCCCATCTGGGTATTGTCATATCAGCCACCTTTAGTGCCGATGGCCGCCTTGTGGTGACTACCAGTACAGACAGAACGGTAAAAATTTATGGTCAGGATATTAATGGATTATGGGTAGAAAAAGCCGTTGTTGACCAAATAGGGTTGCCCAATTTAACTGCCCTCAGCGCCAATGGTCACCATCTGGTTTCGCCCTTTTCCCATAACGTTTTGACGATTTATAAGCTATCGATGAAGCATTGATTGTTTGCTGTGATCAATAAAAGGGACACCATTGCGTATGTGCTGAAAGGCAGAAATTTCTTTAGTGGTTCTTAACAACCTATTATGAACTTTTATTTCAAAGCCGACTCTAACTGACTTCATCAATATTGAAATTCCTTGCTAATCGGTGGGAATAATCAACCAAGAGAAACCAGATGTATTCTGATGTTAATTATTCCGACATAGCAGGTTCCCCTTCGATACCAGCTGTAAGCACTTCATTGGCGAAAGAACCGTCGGGAGTCAGTGCGGGCAGGTCCGTTGCTGTGCCTGAAAAAGAAATAGAGAAAACAGCTTTATTACACGATTTGCCTGAGGAAATAACCCTCAAAATTTTTCGTTTTCTGGAGCTTCGGGATATTGTCAGTTTGCAGCGGGTATCTACTTACTTAAACAGGTTTATTAAAAACGAACATGTTCTGGAAAGGACATGGTATCGCCGGTTTTCTTTACCACACCAGTATCAATTGAAAAAAAGCCTTCTTGTAGAGGATAAAGAACATCTTCGAAATTGGCTGCGACCGTTTACGAGAGATCAAGCGTTAGTTGAATCACTCATAAAGCACCGAAAGGCCGTTTATTTTCCTGCCCTTTTCCATTTCGCCAAAGCCCGACTGATGTCTCAATACGAAAAGTATAATGTCGATACAGAGGCCGTTATTGCTCATAGTGGCCAGGTGAAACCAGCCACCTTCAGCCCCGATGGCAGCCACCTGGTGACGGCCAGTGAGGACGCAACTGCGCTTATCTATGGCCAGAGTGCCAATGGATCATGGGAAAAAAAAGGCATCATTTCCGATCAAGAGGGCGTCAGATCTGCCATCTTCAGCCCCGATGGTCGCCATGTGATGACCTTCAGTTGGGATTTTACGGCAAAAATCTATGGTCAAGTTGATGGGACTTGGGTGGAGAAACTCACTATTTCCCATGATGATTGGATCAACTCAGCCACCTTCAGCGCCGATAGCAGCTACCTGGTGACGGCCAGTGACGATGCAACGGCGAAAATCTGTGTTCAGGGAGACAATGGGTCATGGGAAGAAAAACTTACCACTTACCATGATGATTGGGTCAACTTAGCCAACTTCAGCCCCGATAGTAGCCATCTGGCGACCACCAGTTACGATTACACGGCAAAAATTTATGGTCGGGGAGTCGATGGATCATGGGAAGAAAAATTCACCATTTTCCATGGCCTGTGGATCAACACAGTCAACTTCAGTGCCGATGGCCGTCATCTGGTGACTGCCAGTGACGATGGCACAGCGAAAATCTATGGTCAAAAGACCGATGGCTCATGGGAAGAAGAAACCATCATTTCCCATGATGACTGTGTCAACTCAGCCACCTTTAGTGCCGATGGCCGCCGTGTGGTGACGGCCAGTAAAGATAACACTGCGAAAATCTGTGGTCTGAAGGACGATGGGTTATGGGGAGAAGAAGCCATCATATCTCTTAATTGCTGTGTCAACTTAGCCGCTTTCAGCCCCAATGACCGCCATGTAGTGACGGCAAGTTTCACCAGAGCGAAAATCTATAGTAAGACGGACGACGGATCATGGGAGGAAAAACGCACTATTTCCCATCGTGACTCTATCCACGTAGCCACCTTCAGCCCCGATAGCCGCCACTTGGTGACGGCCAGTGACGATCGCACGGCGAAAATCTATGGTCTGAAGACTGACGGATCCTGGGTTGAAAAAACCATCATTTCCCATCTGGATATTGTCTTGTCGGCCACCTTTAGCGCCGATGGTCGCCTTGTGGTGACCAGCAGTACAGATAGAACGGCAAACATTTATGGTCAGGATATTAACGGATTATGGGTAAAAAAAGCCTTTGTTGAGCAGACATGTTTTCCCACATCAACTGCCCTCAGTGCCAATGGCCATCATTTGGTTTCGCGCTTTCGCCATGACAAATATAGAATTTATAAGCTATCGATGAATCATTGATTGTTTGCTGTGGTCAATAAAAGGAACACCATTGCGCATGTGCTGAAAGGCAGAAATTTCTTTGCTGGCATTCAATAACATAGTATGAACTTTTATTTCAAATCCGAGTCAAACTCACTTTATCAATATTGAATATCTTTGCTCATCAGAGGGTGTCGCAAAACTTCAACAGCTCGTTCTCACGCTCTGAAGTCGTCATTCCCGCGAAGGCGGGAATCCAGCGCCAACGGTGGATCTCTGCTTTCTCGGGGATGACAAGGCCAGGGGGACACCGGGCAGTATGGTTCTGGTGGAGAGTCAGTGTGGATTCCCGCCTTCGCGGGAATGACGAGAATGAAGCCGGGAATGACGAGAATGAAGCCGGGAATGACGAGAATGAAGCCGGGAATGACGAGAATGAAGCCGGGAATGACGAGAATGAAGCCGGCAATAACGGGAGTCAGCGCGTTCCCGCGCCGGAGAGAGTTTTGCGACACCCTCTCTGCGCGGGAATGCATACCTCCCCTGAAAAGCGGACTCTGCAGCTCGAGATAAGTATGGGTTCCCACGCAGGGACCCACAGGGCCTAAAAGCATGGGAACCAGAGTTTTGCGACAGCCTCATCAGGGGGAGGGTGAAAACTTAGGAGAAACCAGATATGTATTCTGACCTTAATAATTCCGACATAGCCGGTTCGCCTTCACTTCCACCTGTGAGCACTTCATTGGGGGAAAAATCATCAGGTGTCAGTGCAGGCAGGTCCGTCACTGTGCCTGACAAAGAAATAAAAAAAACAACTTCATTGCCCGATTTGCCCGAAGAAATAATTATCAAAATTGCGCGTTTGCTGAAATTTCGGGATATCGTCTGTTTACAACAGGTATCTACTCACACATACACTGCCATTAAAAACGATCCTGTACTGGAAAAGGCATGGTTTCGCCGGTTTTCTTCACTGCACCAATATCAACTAAAGAAAATTCTACCTGTAGAGGATAAAGAACAGCTCCGTAGTTGGCTGCGACCGTTTACGAAGGATGAAACGTTAGTCGAATCAATATTAGAACACCGAAGTTATGATTATTTTCCTGCTCTGTTTTATTTCACCAAAGCTCGACTGATGTCTCAATGCAAGATGTTTAATGTAGATACAAAAGTGATCCTTAACCATTCTGGTTTTTGGGGTGGTGTGTTCTCAGCCACCTTCAGCGCCGATGGCAGCCACCTGATAACGAGGTGCGCAGACGGAAAGGCCAGAATTTACCATAACAATGGATCATGGGATAGAAAAGCCATTATTCCCCATAGAGATGAGATCGTGTCAGCCATCTTCAGCGCTGATGATCGCTACGCAATGACCGTCAGTTTCGATAAAACGGCAAAAATCTATGGTCAGGTCGACGATGGGTCATGGGAAAAGAAACTCACTATTTCCCATGGTGATTGGCTCAACTCAGCCAACTTCAGCGCCGATAGTCGCCATTTTGTGACTGCCAGTAAGGACCAAACGGTGAAAATCTGTGTTCAGGGAGATGATGGATCATGGGAAGAAAAACTCACTATTTCCCATGATAATTGCTTTGACTTAGCCATCTTCAGTGCCGATAGTAGCCATCTGGTGACCACCAGTTACGACGATTACACAGCAAAAATTTATGGTCGGGGAGTCGATGGATCATGGGAAGAAAAATTCACCATTTTCCATAGCCTGTGGATCAACACAGTCAACTTCAGTGCCGATGGCCGTCATCTGGTGACTGCCAGTGACGATGGCACAGCGATAATTTATGGTCAAAAGGCTGATGGCTCATGGGAAGAAGAAACCATCATTTCCCATGATCACAGGGTCAAGTCAGCCATATTCAGTGACGATGGCCACCATGTGGTGACCGCAAGTAAGGATCATACGGCAAAAATCTATGGACAGAAGAGCGACGGCTCATGGGAAGAAAAGTGCACTATTAACCATGGTCGCCATATCCTCTCAGCCAACTTTAGCCCCGATGGCCGCCATGTTTTGACCGCAAGCAAAGATCATACGGCAAAAATCTATGGCCAGAAGAGTGATGGTTCATGGGAAGAAAAGTGCACTATTAACCATGGTCGCCGTGTCCTCTCAGCCAACTTCAGCCCCGATGGCTGCCATCTGGTGACGGCCAGTAAAGATGGCACAGCGAAAATCTATGGTCTGAAGACTGACGGATCCTGGGTCGAAAAGGCCATCATTTCCCATGAAGCTTCACTCAAAACAGCCACCTTTAGTGTCGATGGCTGCCTTGTGATTACCACCAGTATGGATGGAACGGCAAAAATTTATGGTCAGTGGGCTAATGGGTCATGGATAGAAAAAGCCGTTGTTACCCATAGAGGTATGGCCGAAACTGTCCTCAGTGCCGATGGCTACCATTTGGTTTCACCTTTTCTCTTTGACAATTTGAGAATTTATAAACTATCGATGAAGAACTGATTGTTTGCTGAGATCAATAAAGGGACACCATTCTGAATATACTGAAAGGCAGAAGTTTTTTTTAGTAGCACTTAACAACCTATTATGAACTTTTATTTCAAAGCCGACTCTAATTGACTTCATCAATTTTGAATATCTTTGCTCATCAGGGGCAGGGTGAAGACTTAAGAGAAACCAGATATGTATTCTGACGTTAATCATTCCGACATGGCCGGTTCACCTTCGCTAGCAACTGTGAGCACTTCATTGGGAAAAGAACCATCGGGTGTCAGTGTAGGCAGGTCCGTCACTGTGCCTGACAAAGAAATAAAGAGAACAACTTCACTGCACGATTTGCCCGAAGAAATAATCATCAAAATTGCGCGCTTGCTGGAATTTCAGGATATCGTCAGTTTACAACAGGTATCTACTCACACACACACTGCCATTAAAAACGATCCTGTACTGGAAAAGGCATGGTATCGCCGGTTTTCTTCACTGCACCAATATCAACTAAAGAAAATTCTACCTATAGAGGATAAAGAACAGCTCCGAAATTGGTTGCGACCGTTTACGAAGGATGAAACGTTAGTCGAATCAATATTAGAACACCGAAGTTATGATTATTTTCCTGCTCTGTTTTATTTCACCAAAGCTCGACTGATGTCTCAATGCAAAACGTTTGATGTAGATACTGAAGTCATCATAGACCATGATGACTTTGTGAAATCAGCTAATTTCAGCGCCGATAGTCGTCATGTCGTGACCGCCAGTTATGACAAAACGGCAAAAATCTTTAGCCAGAAGGCCAATGGATTATGGGAAGAAAAAGTGACCATTCCTCATAATCATTGGGTTGAAGCGGCCACTTTCAGCCCCGATAGCCGCCACGCCTTGACTTTCAGTTGGGATAACACGTCAAAAATCTATGGTCAGGGAGTCGATGGGTTATGGAAACATAAACTCACCATTACCCATGATGGTTTGATCGCATCAGCCACCTTTAGCTTTGATGGTCTCCATGTGGTAACCGCCAGTGACGACTTTAAGGCAAAAATTATTAGCCAGATGGCTGATGGATCCTGGGAAGAAAAACTCACCATTTCCCATGATGATTTCGTCAGGTTTGCCATTTTTAGCCCCGGTAGCCGTTTTATGATGACCGTCAGTTACGATCACACGGCGAAAATTTTTTGCCAGGGAGACAATGGAGCATGGAAAGAAAAAATGACTATTTTTCATGATTACTGGATCCGTTTAGCCACTTTTAGCGCCGATGAAGGCCGTCTGGTGATCGTCAGTTGCGACAGCAAGGTGAAAATCTATGACCAGATGGCCGATGGATCATGGCAAGAAAAAGTTACTTTTTTCCATAATTACTTTATCAACTCAGCCACCTTCAGCGCCGATGGCCGCCATTTGTTGACGGCCAGTGAAGATAATACAGCGAAAATCTGTGATGAAAAGGCCGACGGCTCTTGGAAAGAAACCATCATTTCCCACGATGACGAAGTCAACTCAGCCACCTTCAGCCCCGCTGGCGATCATCTGCTGACGGTCAGTAGAGATGGCAAGGTGAAAATCTATTGTCTGGAGGCCGATGAATCATTGGAACATAAAACCACCCTTTCCCATGGTAGCGATGTCGTCTCAGCCCTCTTCAGTGCCGATGGTCGTCATGTTGTGACCGCCAGTGAAGATGGCACAGCGAAAATCTCTGGCAGGAAGTCTGACGGTTCATGGGTTGAGAAAGCCATCATTTTCCATAAAGCTTCGGTCACCTCGGCCACCTTCAGCGCTGACGGCCGCCATGTGTTGACCACCGGTGAAGATGGAACGGCAAAAATTTATGGTCAGGAGACTGATATGTCCTGGGTCGAAAAAGTCATCATTTCCCATAATCATTCGATTAGATCGGCCACCTTTAGCGACGATGGCCACCACGTGATGACCCTCTGTAGTGATAACAAGGTGCGAATTGACAGGCTACGGGGGAATGATTTAATCGGGGTTAAAAACTTAAGAGAAACCAGATATGTATTCTGACGTTAATCATTCCGACATAGCCGGTTCACCTTCGCTACCAACTGTGAGCACTTCATTGGGAGAAGAACCATCGGGTGTCAGTGCAGGCAGGTCCGTCACTGTACCTGACAAAGAAATAAAGAAAACAATTTCATTGCACGATTTGCCCGAGGAAATAATCGTCAAAATTGCGCGTTTGCTGGAGTTTCGGGATATCGTCAGTTTACAACAGGTATCTACTCACACATACACTGCCATTAAAAACGATCCTGTACTGGAAAAGGCATGGTATCGCCGGTTTTCTTCACTGCATCAATATCAACTAAAGAAAATTCTACCTATAGAGGATAAAGAACAGCTCCGTAATTGGCTGCTACCTTTTACGAAGGATGAAGCGTTAGTCGAATCAACAATAGAACACCGAAGTTATGATTATTTTCCTGCTCTGTTTTATTTCACCAAAGCTCGACTGATGTCTCAATGTAAAACGTTTAATGTTGATACAGAAGTTATTGTTTACCATGGTGATTTTGTCAACTCAGCTGCCTTTAGCCCCGATAGCAGTCATTTGGTGACCGCCAGTGTCGATCAAACGGCAAAAGTCTGTTGTCAGAAGGCCAATGGAACCTGGGTAGAACAAGCCAAAATTTCTCATGATTTTTTTGTCGACTCGGCGAACTTCAGTGCCGATGGCCGTCATCTGGTGACCGTCAGTTGGGATTATACGTTGAAAATTCATAGTCAGGACGATGATGGATCATGGCAAGAAAAAGCCACCATTCCCCATGATCCCTGGATCAACTTAGCCACCTTCAGCCTGGATAGCTGCTATCTGGTGACCGCTACCAGGGATAACAAGGCAAAAGTCTATGGTCAGGGTGTCGATGGGTCATGGAAAGAAAAACTCAGCATTTCCCATAATAACTCGGTCATCTCAGCCGCCTTCAGCGCCGATAGCCGCCATGTAGTGACCACCAGTTACGATAGCACGGCAATAATCTATGGGCAGAAGACCGATGGATCATGGCAAGAAGAAACCACCATTTTCCATAATCGCTTTGTCAAGTCAGCCATCTTTAGCCCCGATGATCGCCATGTGTTGACCGTCGATGATGATTACAAGGCAAAAATCCACGGCCAGGAGGACGATGGATCATGGCAGCAAAAAGCCACTATTTGCCATAAGGGGGGAGTCAACTCAGCCACCTTCAGCGTCTCCGATGGTCGCCATGTGGTGACCGCCAGTAAAGATGGTACAGCGAAAATTTATGGTCAGAAGACTAATGGCTCATGGGAAGAAGAAGCCACCATTTACCACGATCACTGGGTCACCTCAGCCACCTTCAGCGCCAACGGCTACCATGTGCTGACGGCCAGTGACGATAACACGGCAAAAATTTATGGCCAGAAGGGCGGTGGGGTATGGGAAGAAAAACTCATTATTTTCCATGATGGCGATGTCATCTCAGCCAGCTTCAGCCCCGATGGCTGCCACGTGTTAACCTCCAGTAAAGATGGCACGGAGAAAATCTGTAGCAGGAAGGCTGATGGATCATGGACTGAAAAAGCCATCATTTCCCATAAAGATTGGCTCATGCCAGCCACTTTCAGTGCCGATGGTCGCTATCTGCTGACCACCTGTAAAGATGGAACGGCAAAAATCCATGGTCTGGAGCTTGATGGATCATGGGTCGAAAAAGTCTTCATTTGCCATGATGATCCGATCATATCAGCCACCTTTAGTACTAATGGCCTCTATGTGGTGACGAGCTTTAGCAAACACGTGATTGTTAATAAACTTCAGATGCATCATTGACTGCCTTGTTGTGACAAATAAAAGAGAGACCATTCTGCATGGTCTGAAAGACAGAAGTTTCGATAACTGCAATTAACACCCTGTAATGAACTTTTATTTCCAAACCGACTCTAACTGGTCACATCAATTTTCCAACTTCTCTGTTAATTAAAATGGACTAACTCAGGAGCAGCCAGACGTGCATTCCAGTAATAACCTCGGAGTAATTGATTCACCCTTACGGCCACCTGTGAGCACTCCATTGGAGAGAGAACCATCGGGTGCCAGTGCCGGCAGGTCCATCACCATACCTGACAAAGAAGCCGGGAAGACAGCTTTATTGCAGGATTTGCCCGAGGAAATAACCATCAAAATTATTCGCTTGTTGGCGTTTCGGGATATTGTCCGTTTACAGCAGGTATCTACTCATTTACACGGGGTTATCAAAAGCGATCATGCTCTGGCGAAGGCCTGGTATCAACGCTTTTCTTTATCACATCAAAATCAACTAGAGAAAATTCTTCCTGCTGAAGATAAAGAACAACTTCGTCATTGGCTGCGACCGTTTACGAAGGATAAAGCGTTAGTCGAAGCAATCATAGAGCGCCGGGATAGGCATTACTTTGCTGCTCTATTCTATTTCACCAAAGCTCGACTGATGTCTCAATGCAAAATATTTAACGTAGATACAGAACTCGTTATTGATCATGATTACTTTCTCAGTTCAGCCAGATTCAGCACCGATGGACGCTATATGGTGACCAGCAGTTCTGATCACACGGCAAAAATCTTTGGCCAGAAGGATGATGGATCATGGGATCGGAAAGCCATCATTGAACATGAAGGTTCAGTCGAGTCAGCGAGATTCAGCCCTGAGGGTAGCCATGTAGTGACCGCCAGCAATGATGGCACAGCGAAAATCTATGTCCAGAAGGACAATGGATTATGGGAAGAAACGATCACCATAACCCATGATGATCAGGTTGACTCAGCCATATTTAGTCCCGATGGGTGCCATGTGTTGACATTCGGTGACGATAACAAAGTAAAAATCTGCAGTCAGGGTTTCGGTGGTTCATGGGAAGAAAAACTCATCATTTCTCATGAAGCTAAAATCAACACAGTCAGATTCAGTCGCGATAGCCGTCGTGTGGTGACAGCCAGTGACGACTATGATGCGAAAATCTTCGCTCAGCAGGATGATAAATCATGGGAACTACAAGCCACCATTTCTCATGATAACGATGTCAACTTTGCCAGGTTTATTGACGATGGCCGCCTTGTGCTGACTGTCACTGAAGATGATGAGGTGAAAATCCATGCCCAGGTGGCCGATGGGTTATGGGTAGAAAAAGTCACCATTTTCCACAGTGGTGCAGTCAACGCAGTGAGCACCGGTGACGGCCTTGTGGTGACGGCCAGTAGCGATAACACGGCGAAAATCTTCGGCCAGAAGAGCGATGGATCATGGGAACAAAAAGCCATCATTTCCCATGATTGCCAGGTCAGGTCAGCCGATTTCAGTCCCGATGCCCGCCATGTGGTGACCGCCAGTTTTGACAACACGGCGAAAATCTATGGCCAGAAGGCCGATGGATCATGGGAAGAAAAAGTGACCATTCCCCATGATGACTGGGTTACAGAAGCCTCTTTCAGCCCCGATGGCCGTCATGTGGTCACGGCCAGTGTAAAGGGTATTTGCACACTCTTTGATAAGAATAAAGGCGGCACGGCGAAAATCTATGGTATCAAAGCTGATGGATCCTGGGTCGAAAAAGCCATTATTTTCCATAAGTATTCGGTCTCCTCAGCTACCTTCAGCGACGATGGCTGCCTTGTGCTGACCACCAGTAACGATGGAACGGCAAAAATCTATGGTCAGCAGACCGATGAATTATGGGTCGAAAAAGCGATCATTTTACATGAAGATCCAATCAAATCAGCCACCTTCAGCACCGATGGACACCATGTACTGACTACCAGTAGTGGTAATAAAGTGCGAATTAATAAATTGCAGATGAATGATTGTTTGCTGTGACAAATAAAGGGGATGCCCTTGTAAATGTGCTGAAAGGCAGAAACTTTGTTATTTGCGCTTAACAACATGTTATGAACTTTTATTTTAAAAACACTTCTAAGTTACATATCAATTTTAAATGTCCTGAAATAGTCATTTAGGAGGAACCACAAGTGCATTCTACAACTAATAAATCGGACATGGTTGGTTCATCCATACCCCCAACCAAGCACGCACGATTGGAGGAAGAACCATCGGGTGCCAGTTTGGGTAGATCCATCGCTATACCTGGTACCGAGATAAAGAAAACAGTCTTATTGCAGGATTTATCCGAGGAGTTAACCCTCAAAATTATTCGCTTGTTGGAGTTTCGGGATATTACCCGTTTACAACAGGTATCAACTCACTTACACAAGGTTGTTAAAAGTAATCATGCTCTGGCAGAGGCCTGGTATCACCAGTTTACTCCAGAGCACCGATATCAACTAAAGATAGCCCTTCCTACAGAGGATGAAGAACAACTCCATAACAGGCTACGACCGTTCACGAAGGATGAAGCATTAGTCAAATCACTTATAGAACTCCGGGAGAGTGATCATTTTCCTGCACTATTCTATTTCACCAGAGCACGACTGATGTCTCAGTGTGAAACGTTTAATTTGGAGCCAAAAGCCACCATTGTTCATCGTCATTATGTTGTCTCAGCCAAATTCAGTGCCAATGTCCGCTATCTGCTGACGGCCAGTCTTGATGGAACGGCAAAAGTCTACGGTCAGAAGGCTAATGGAATATGGGAAGAAAAACTCACCATTTCTCATGATGATGAGGTTCATTCAGCTACGTTCAGTCCCGATAGTCGTCATCTTGTGACCGCCAGTAGAGATAATACGGCGAAAATTTATAGTCAGAAGGCTGATGGATCATGGGACAAAAAAGCCGTCATTTCCCATAAAAGTACAGTCATCTCAGCCACCTTCAGCCCAGATAGTCGCTATGTGGTGACTGCCAGTAAAGGTGGCAAAGCGAAAATCTATGGTCTGAAGAGCAATGGCTCATGGGAAGAAGAAGCCATCATTTACCATCATCACTATGTCAACACCGCCACCTTCAGCTCTGATAGCCGTTATGTGATGACCTCCAGTAGTGATAAAACGGCGAAAATCTATGGCCAGAAGGACGATGGATCATGGGAAGAAAAAGTCACCATTTGCCATGAAGGCTGGGTGGCGTCAGCCATCTTTAGCCCCGATAACCGTTATCTGTTGACCATCGGTCTTGATGACAGGGTGAAAATCGTTTACGGATCATGGGAGTCAGAAGTCACCATTGATCATGATGACACTGTCAACTCAGCCATCTTTAGTGCTGATAGCCGCCGTGTGTTGACAGCCAGTGACGATAACACGGTGCAGATCTATTGTCGGAAGGACGATGGATCATGGGGAAAAGAAGACGAAGACAGCATTTCCCATGGTGACCATGTCAACACAGCGGCCTTCAGCCCCAATGGCCGCTACCTGGTGACGGCCAGTGATGATGACATTGCGCTAATCTGTGGTCAGAAAGACGACGGATCATGGGAACTAGAGCGTACTATTAATCATGATGACGCTGTCATCTTAGCCATTTTCAGCCCCGATGGTCGCCATGTGGTGACGGCATGTGTGGATGGCTCGGTGAAAATCTATGGTCAGAAGGCTGACGGAGTATGGGTCGAAAAAGCCAACTTTTCCCATAAAGGTCCGGTCATCTCAGCCACCTTCAGCCCCGATGGTTACCATTTGGTAACCGCCTGTGAAGAGAGTAAGACGGTGAGAATCTTTGGCCAGAAGGCTGACGGATCATGGGTCGAAAAAGCCACCATTCTTCATGATTATTGGATCATTTTCGCCAGCTTCAGTGGCGATGGCAGCCATGTTGTAACCGCCTGTTGTGGTAACAAGGTCCAAATTAATAAACTTTGCATGAATGATTCATCGCTTTCACTCACGCGGCCAGAATCACCCGGCCGACAAGAGTTTTCAGAGCTCAGAATTACTGGCCCGGATAAAGACTGTTAAGGCCATTGTTTGGTTCGCTGCTCTTTTGCTCTTTACGCAGTTGCGTGCACAACATTATCAGCTCCCTTGTATCGAGCTTTTGTTCATGACCTGAATAGAGACTGGCTTCAAGCTGGTTGAACGAAGCCACTAATGGATCACTGTTGAGTTTTTTCAAACACCTGTCCATGGTCGACAATCCTGAGTTGCCAGACAGAGCTTGAACCCATTCAATAAAACATCGGCGGATCTGAATCAGGTCATCGGCATTGCAGGCATTTTCAAATTTTTGCCAGGCTTCTTTCTCATTGAATCCCTGAGGTTCCCTGGTGGCAGAAGACTCAATCGCTGGTTTTCGGGAAGACCGGCATCGCCATAATGCCAATAAAGTGATCAGCCAGAGTAATCCAAACAAGGCAGATAAAGAAGGCCAAAGCCAGCCTGGTCCTTGTGTGGTGAGATTGGCAACCACTGGTGGACAAACTGTTTCTTCATTCTTTTCGGTAGTCCGGGTTGGAATGTCTGGAGTCGTTGTTAATACTTCGCCGTTTTCCGACGGCAGCACGGTAATGGTTTTGGCAGGAATGGTAGCGACTTTCTCGGTCCGGGTTTTGGTATCAAACCATTGATAATGCAACGGAGGGAGTTCAATTTTTCCGGGACGGGTTGGAATCAGGGCGATGGCTTCTATTCGGCTGCCAATAACACCCGTGTCTGTCGCCTTGTCATCGGTCGCAGACTTGTCCGGGTAAGTGTTGATGCCCTCGAGTCTGGGCATAGTAATGGCAGGCAACTGAACACCGGTGAGTCCTTCAGCTTCCACAACAATGGTTCGAGTGATGGCGTCGCCCACTTTGACCTTGTCCAGTGGTGCACTCCAGCCATCGGTCAGGGTCAGTTTTCGGGCAGGCAGCCAGACCGGACCTTTAAAGCTGTCTGGTTGTTGCTGGACATTGAGGGTGATTTCAGCAGATCGGGCTGCAACGGGCTTGCCACTCATTGAAAAAATACTGCCAAAAGTATCCCGGCGGTCTGGCATGGTGGCTGAAAAAGTCAGGCCCGGAATGTCCATCGGACCTGGTTTTTGCGGATGAATCGAGAAGTTCAGTTCAAAGACACCGTATCGGGTACCGTCCATAACCGTATCATAGTTCCGGGTTTCCCCCAGTTGTTGCACAATAGCACCGTCGATATTTACGGGTGAAAGTCGACGGTCGTCGTAAAGCTGGACCCGATAGTAAATCTTCAGGGTCAGGATCACTTCTTCCTGAACATAAGGTGTTTCATTACTGATTTCAGTTCGGATGAAAACCGGGCCGATCCCACCTGATCCGGCTTTTTGTTCAGTGGGCGTGTTGGATACTTCCAATCGAATAGCTTTTGAAGTCATACCTTCTAATTGCAGGCTGGGTATCAGCAAACGACCGGACTTTTTAGGTGACAGCGTGATAATCCAGTCACGCCAGGATTCATTTTTACCGTTAATAATTCGAACCTGACGACTTTGGCGGGTCCCCAGTATGTCAAAGTCATTTTCCAAGGGTGACAAATCGGGGGCAGCACTGGTATCACTGTCTGTTCTGAGGGTGAGTTCCAGAGTCTCGTATTCTGCCAGATGAGTCCGGTCAACAGAGGCAGTCAGTGCAGCCATCCCCTGTGCAGTGAGAAACAACCCTGTCAGCAGGATCAGTACTTTACTGAGTTTGAAAAAAATTGACTTCACCATGACTGCTCCTGTTGTCTTTTTTGCTCTCTCTGTTGTTGAAGGAATTTGCGCCTGAGTAGGCCACCGGGGTCGTCCGGTATGGTTTTTAACCAATTTTCAATGGCTTGCTGGTCCGGGCTGGTGGTTTGCTGTTCTTCAGGATATCGCAGTGCTTGCTGCGCCTGATCACCCTGTTCCTGAGGCTCTCCGGCACTGGCTTGTTGTTGCTTGCTCTCAGCTGGATTCTGTTGTTCAGACTCCTGATCCTGCTGACCAGAGTATGAGCGTTCTTTCTGATCTTCCTGTTGCTGTTGGCCTGGCTGGGATTGAGAAGATTGTTCTTGTTCCTTATTCTGTTGACCAGAGTTCTGCTGTTGCTGATTTTCCTGACCCTTGTCGGAACTTTGTTGTTGATTATCAGAGTTTTGTTGCGGGTTCTGTTGACTCTGACCCTGCTGGCTCTGATCTTTTTGCTGATTCTGCTGATTCTGCTGATTCTGCTGATTCTGCTGATTCTGCTGATTCTGCTGATTCTGCTGATTCTGCTGATTCTGCTGATTCTGCTGATTCTGTTGATTCTGTTGATTCTGCTGATTCTGCTGATTCTGCTGATTCTGCTGATTCTGCTGATTCTGCTGATTCTGCTGATTCTGCTGATTCTGTTGATTCTGTTGATTCTGCTGTTGGTTGTTGTTCTGGCCCTGTTGCTGTTGCTGCTTTATCAGTTCTTCAATCAGCTTTTTATTGGCGGCGGCATCTTCCATGGCAGGGTTTAGCTCAAGGGCTCTGTTGTAGGCTGCTACCGCTTCATCGAGTTTACCGGCTCGGGAAAGAGCATTGCCCTGATTGTAAAAGCCGTCAGCGGTATCGGAACGGGCAAACTCAGTGGCTGCTTCTTCGTACATACCTGCCTGATAGAGAGCTTCAGCTTTCCAGTCCGGTTGGGTGAATTTTTCAGCGGCCTGTTCGGGCTTTTTGTTGTTGAGTTCTTCCATAGCCTGTTGGTTGCTGTTTTGCCAGAGACTATGCCATTCCAAAGCTTGTGCCGGGGGCGAGGGGAGTATCGCTGCCACCAGAAAGATAGTTAACCAGCCTTTTCTGAAACCGGCCATTGCCAGAGGCAAAATCAGCAGTACCAACCAGAAGCCGACATCCTGCCATTGGTCAAACTGACTCTCAACTCTGACTGAGTTGTCATTCAGTCCCGCTTTTGGCAGAACGGCTTGCAAATCACTATCATCCAGAGTCATGTCGGCATAAACGCCACCCGTCGATTGTGCAAGCTGACGCAGTTGCTGACGTTCCTTCTTCGGAATAATAATGGTGCCTTGTTTGTCTTTAAGGAAGCCGCCTTCGGGCAGGCTGATGGGAGCGCCTTCCTCGCTGCCAATGCCCAGAATTGAGAGAGTGCTGCCGCTATCCTTCAGCAGTGAGCGTATCTCGCTGACCTGCGTATCTGGAACCTGGTCGGTAATCAGGAGGATATCGCCCGCTTCTCCTGCCCCCTGCTTGAGTAATTCAACGGCCTCCTCAAGGCCCTTCAGGGCATTATCTCCCTGTTCCGGCATGATCTGGGGGCTCAGCGCCGGAACCAGATTGGCTAAAGTACGATTGTCGTCTGTTAAGGGCGCCGCAGTGTGGGCTGAGCCTGCGTAGGCCACCAGAGCTGAAAGCCCGTCCTTACGCATTTTAAACAGGTCCAGCAGTTTGTAACGAACTCTGGAAAGTCGATTGGGTGTAACGTCTTTAGCAAACATTTTGTGGGACATATCCACCACGACTACCATGGGCTGAAGGCTCTTGTTGACAGGAGTGGGGATTTTTTGCCAGGTTGGGCCTGCCAGTGCCAGAACAGCCAGTGTCCAGCCTGCCAGAAGCAGGTAGACTGGGAGTCGGTTCTGTTTCTTATTGCGACCCTGCAAAAGGTGTTGCAACAATTCAGGGGCGATAACCCGTTTCCAGTCTCCGGACTGCAGCTGTTGACGCCAGAGAGCGATCAGCAGAATCAGACACGGGATGAAGGCCAGCAACCACAGTGGGCGTAGAAAATGGAATTGACTGATAAACGCATTCACTGGCGATTCCTCCCTGTCTGGCTAATAGATGCTTCAGGAAAGACTCTCAGTGTTGCCATAATCAGGCTGAGAATCAGGGCCAGTGCCAGAGGCCAGAAAAACAGCGCTATGCTGGGCCTGAAGCGTTCTTTGTTCTGCTTTACAGGCTCCAGGTTGTCGAGTTCGTCGTATATTTTTTCAAGCCCTTCGGTATTTTTTGCCCGGAAATACTGTCCACCCGTGAGCTCTGCAATTTCTTTCAGGGTTTTTTCGTCCAGGTCTTCAGAAGGGTTGATTCGACGTGCGCCGATGGATGAACCAAAGAGGCCTGGCTGAATCATTTCATCCGCTCCCAGGCCAATGGTATAAATGCGAATGTTTTCTGAAGCGGCCAGCTTTGCAGCCTGAACAGGCGTAATCTCTCCAGCAGTGTTGGCACCATCGGTCATTAGTATGAGAATCCTGCTGTCCTGGGGACGTTTACGAAGATGCTTTACTGCCAGACCCAGGGCATCACCAATGGCGGTTTTGTTGCCTGCCATGCCAATCGTAGATTCATCCATGAGAGTGCCAATGGTTTTCAGGTCAAAGGTAAGAGGTGCCTGCAGGTAGGCCTGGGTTCCAAATAGAATCAGCCCAAGTCGGTCCCCTTTGCGTTGGTCAATAAAGTCGTTGAGGACGTGTTTGGTCACCACCAGACGATTCACTGCCTGGCCATTCAGTTCCATGTCGGCGATTTCCATACTGCCGGAGAGGTCGACGGCGATCATCAAATCTCTTCCTGATCTCTCTATTTGAACCGTTTCTCCCAGCCAGACCGGTCTTGAAGCGGCGAGCACCAGCAGCATCCAGATCAGCCAGGGGGTCAGGCTCTGCCAACGCTTAAGTGTTTCCCGGTGCTCAGAATGCTCACCGGCAATATCGGCCAGATCTCGATAAAAAGGGACCCTTAAAGCTGCACCAGCGGCACGGGGGGCGGGGCTTACAAAACGATAAACCAGCCAGGGCAGGGGGGCGGCCAGTAACATCCAGGGCCATTGCAACTCAAGCATGGTGTTTCCTGATCCAGCGGACTGTCAGTTTATGGAGCTGGTTCACATCAACCTCTGATTTGTCTTTCGCGGTGGACGTTTCTTTTTCTGTGGACATTTCGTTTGCCACAGGCATTTTTTGAAAACGGGCGTCGCCCAGAGACTGTCCGGGTTCCCCGCTGAATGCAAGGATGCCACTCTTTCGGGAGAGAAACTCCAGCCAGGGGGTCCCGTGAAGAGAAGCAACCTTTTCGGCCGGGTAGGCATGCAGTGCTGTCTGTTTTAGTAAACGGTTGCAGTCGTTAGCAAACTGCAGTGAATTCTGGTGATTCTGATAGGCGCTGAAAATAATATGGGCCTGTTTGCGTGCCTGCCTGCGGTAACGATTTCGACGAATGTAGCGAACCACAAATAAGGTCGTCAGGGTGACAACCACTATTATCAAAACGGCGGATAGCCACCAGCCGGGAGCCAGCGGCCAGAAACTGACCGGGTCGGGTAGACGATTGGGTCGGAGTTGATCCAGAGGATTGGGTGTCATACCGACCTCCGGGGGGTTATACGGGAGCCAAACCAGGCTTGAAGTTGTGAGCCTGTATCCTGATCAGCCCCAAGCTCCAGTAGCGGCACCTTGAGACTGGCAAGCTGGTTTTTCAGAGAGTTCTGAAAACGATGATGCCGGGATCGGTATTCCTGGCGAAGGTGTCTGGAGCGGGTGTTGATGGTTTGCTGATGCATGCCATTGGTAATGTCGTAGCGTCCGGGTCTGGGTAACTCAGATTCCAGCGGATCTGTCACTTGTATGGCCATTAACTCACAATGCCCTGAAAGCCGGGAAAGATGGCGAAAGCCTTCTTCGTCAAGCTGCTGAAAATCACTGATTACGAAAATATGAGTACCCGGATGAGCCACCCTGCGAGCGTGTCGCAATGCTCTGCCCAGATAGTTGTCCTGTGGTTGGTGAGGGATGGTTTCAGCCTTCAGGCTTCTATTATGATGTTCAAGCTTGTTGAGCAGGTGCATCAGGGTTTTTTTGGAACGCTTGGGACGAATCTCACTGAGTCCCTGTTCATCAAAAATCAAACCTCCGATACGGTCACTGTGCTGGAGAGTGGCCCAGGCCAGCAGAGCACCGGCTTCGACAGCAGTGACAGACTTGAAGTTCAACTGACTGCCAAAAAACATCGAATGACTCTGGTCAACCAGAACCAGAACCGGGCGTTCTCGTTCTTCCCTGAAAAGTTTGGTATGAGGTTTCATCCTGCGTGCTGTGACGCGCCAGTCAATGGACCGGATGTCGTCACCAGGTTGATAAGCCCGCACTTCCTCAAAGTCGATTCCTCTGCCTTTGAAAGGCGAATAGCCTGTACCTGCCAGCAAACTGCGGGCGTGGCTTTGACGGAAAATGGCCAGTTCCCTGGCCTGAAAACGCAGGCCGACCAGTTCTTTTAGTTGCGAGTATGCTCCACTCATTCTTTGCTCCTGGCTCAGGCAACAGGAACCAGATTCAGTAACTGATCAATGATGTAATCAGCGTCTTTTCCTTCGGCCTCTGCCTCAAAACTCAGCAGAAGACGGTGCCGAAGGACATCGTGGGCAACCGCCTGTACGTCATCCGGGCTGACAAAATCCCTGTCGTTCAGCCAGGCTCTGGCGCGGGCACAGCGATCCAGGGCAATCGTACCACGGGGACTGGCACCGTAATCGAGGTATTCACCCAGACGATCATTGTAGAGGGCCGGGTGACGGGTGGCATTGATCAGCTGAACGATGTATTCCTCAACCACAGGCTCCATGTGAACGGCCAGGGTTTCCTGTCTCGCGGCCAGAACGTCAGCCTGGCTCACGGGCGTAACCGGTTTTACCGGAGACTGCTTCATGGCTTCACCGCGGGCGAGCCTGAGAATCTGCCGCTCGGACTCTACATCGGGGTAACTGACCCGGACGTGCATCAGGAAGCGGTCCAGCTGGGCTTCCGGTAGAGGGTAAGTACCTTCCTGTTCAATCGGGTTCTGAGTGGCCATAACCATGAATACTTTAGGGAGTGGATAGGTTTTTCGACCCACGCTGACCTGGCGCTCAGCCATGGCTTCCAGCAAAGCGGATTGGACTTTGGCCGGAGAGCGATTGATCTCATCGGCCAACACCAGATTCTGAAAGATAGGACCAGGCTGGAAGTGGAAGCTGCCGTCTTCAGGGGTATAAATATCGGTACCGGTAACGTCTGCCGGCAGCAGGTCCGGTGTGAACTGGATACGGTGGAATCCAGCCTCCAGACCGTCGGCCAGGGCCTTGACGGCCCGGGTTTTTGCCAGGCCCGGGGCGCCTTCGACCAACAAGTGTCCATCGGCCAGCAGGGTGATCAATAAACGGTCTACCAGATGCTCCTGTCCGATAATACTGTTACACAGGTACTGCCTGAGTTCATTCAATACTGAATTGTTAGACATAGAATCTTGAATCCCGGATAGCTTCTGGCGGCTGAGCGGTGGACATGCCTGACAGCTGCCTGTGATTATATGAGTTCGTTACCGTATCCGAACAGCGACAACAGATATCTTATTCATCTTGCTTTTATAAGATGCCTCTATAAGGCTTTGATAGTGTTAGCCGGTTCGGTTCACCCTGTTCTACCTGTTGCATTCGGCTTCATCGCTGGGTCCATCCATCATTGTCCATGTTGAGAGTCCGGTTGGGCAAAGCCCACGGTCTTTACCTACAGTCAGGTAGAGAATTTGTAATATAGGTTCAGTAGCCGCTCAGGTCTAGTCGTCCATGGGAAGCTGTCCGTTATCTGACAACTTCTTTTCGAATTCTGGACAGAGAGACTCAAGACTCTTTTATAAGAGTGCAAAGGCCGATAAGTTAGTAACAGGTCGGGTGAATTCACTTTAGACAGCGTCTTTCCCTGAAAAGTTTCCTTTCAGGCTATAAACCTGTTCATTGTGCCCATCCCTGCCAAAAGATTTCTCGAACGGAACCGCTATTATTCAGAAGCTGTTGACATAGTCATTATCAGGCTGACAAGGATGTCAACGGGCCTTGGCAATACATTTTTCTTAACCGGAGATGCCAGCATGGGTCATCACGAGACTTTGGAACGAAAGGAGTATTTGGACAAAATTATTGAGGAGTTAAGCCCCCAGATACCCGAACAGCAGAAAGAAGCTCTTCGTGAGTTTGTATATCAGTACTATTTCATGGATATCCGACGGGAGTTGAACAAATGCCGGCGTCGGGACCTTCTGGGTTCAACCCTTTCGTTCTGGAAGTTTATCCAGCACCATGATCCTGAGCGTCCGGAAATAGAGGTATTGAATCCGGATTATCCCCATCACGGCTGGCACTCAACCCATACCATACTCAGACTGATTCACCGGGATATGCCTTTCCTGGTGGACTCCCTCAGAATGAAATTGAATGAGCGTGGCCTGACCATACATAACCTGCGCAATACCGTCATTCATAACCGCAGGGACAGCCAGTTTAATCTGGTGTTTGATATGAACACCGAGGCTACGGTTCACAGGGAAGCGATTATCTTCGTAGAGATTGATCGCCAGGATAATGAAGAAGAGCTTGAGGTCATCGCCGAGCAGGTGGCCGCAGTGATGGCTGATGTGGCCAGGGTGGTTGAAGACTACCGGTCTATTTCGAGTCGTGTCGAACAGTTGGCAAGCTCTATGGTCGGGGGGCAGGCAGAGCAGGTTAAGGAGTTTCTGAACTGGCTGTTAAACAACAACTTCACGTTTCTTGGTTACGAAGAGCTCAAAGTGTCAGAAAGTGAAGGTCAGCGACAGATTATTCGTCCTTCCGATTCATTGTTGGGACTTTTGAGAACCACCCACAAGGGGGAAATCGGTCAGCTCGAACTGGAACCTTTTGTAGAAAAAGATTTCTTTGAACAGAAAGACTGGCTTTCCTTCTCCAAGGCAGCCGTTCGATCCAGCGTTCATCGTCCCGCCTATCCTGACTTCATTACTGTGAGGCAATTTGCAGAGGACGGTTCGGTAGTGGGTGAAGCCAGGATTGTCGGGCTGTATACCTCTCCGGTTTATCGTCAGAGTCCTTTCTCGATACCTTATATCAATCACAAGGCCCGTGAGGTTATTGAGCGCTCCGGACTGGATCCAAAGAGCCATCATGGCAAGGATCTGGAACAGGTTCTGGAAGTTTTCCCCCGTGATGAACTGTTTCAGACACCCAGAGAGCAACTGTTCACCACGGCAATGTCTATCCTCAGGATTCAGGAGCGCAAGAAGATCCGGATCTATATCCGTCAGGATCCTTATGGCACTTTTTGTTCCGCACTGGTGTTTGTCCCCCGAGATGTCTATAGCACCAGCCTGCGGCTCAAGATGGAAGAGATTCTCTGCCAGCGGCTCTGTGCGGTTGACTCGGAGTTCACCACGTATTTTTCCGAGTCTGTTCTGGCCAGGGTGCATTTTATATTCAAGCTGCGTGGGCGAATTGAGTATGATCTGGAGGCGATCAATGATGAGCTGACCCTGGCCACCCGCTCCTGGATTGATGAGTTTCGTTCAGCGCTTCTGGAATCCAATGGCGAAGCCAAGGGCAATCAACTGGTTGCCAGATATGCCTCAGGATTTTCTGCCGGTTACAAAGAGGCATTTTCGCCAGAGTCAGCGGTTGTTGATGTTGAACACTTTGAGCGCATCAATGAAAAATCATCACTGTCTATGGGATTCTACCGCTCTCTGGACGATGAGCCTGGCCGTATTCATTTCAAGCTGTATCACTATATCGAACCACTGCCACTGGCTGACCAGATCCCGATTATTGAGAACCTGGGGCTGAGGGTGCTGGCTGAGTATCCCTACCTGATTCGCAAGAGCGATGGTCAGCTCATCTGGATTCATGACTTCCTGTTGTGCTATGACCCACAAAAGTCGATGGATATCCAGAAAGTTGACACGACCTTCAAGGAGGCATTTGAAAAGGTCTGGTTCGGGGAAGCTGAGAATGACCGGTTTAATCTGCTGGTGCTGGCTTGTGGTATGAGCTGGCGTCAGGTAGCCATGCTGCGATCCTATTCCCGGTACATCAAACAGATTCGGATGGGGTTCAGTCAAACTTATATTGCTGAAACCTTATGCAACAATATAGAAATTACTCGCATGCTGGTGGCGTTGTTCGAAACACGCTTTAACCCAGAGTTGTCTCTGTCCAACTCCCAACGGCTTGGACGACAGCAGCAGATTCAGCAAGGGATTCTTGAGACTCTGGATCAGGTGACGGTGCTCACTGAAGACCAGATTGTTCGCCGTTTTCAGAGTGTGATCATGGCCACCCTGAGAACCAATTTCTACCAGCTTGATTCTGATGGTAATACAAAGTCGTATATTTCCTATAAATTGTCACCACGGGAAATTCCTGATATTCCAAAGCCGACGCCACTTTACGAAATTTTTGTTTACTCGCCCAGGGTAGAAGGTATCCACCTCCGGGGTGGCAAAGTCGCGCGGGGAGGGCTGCGATGGTCTGACCGGGTGGAAGATTACCGGACTGAGGTTCTAGGTCTGGTCAAGGCTCAGCAGGTCAAAAATGCCCTGATTGTTCCGGTGGGTGCCAAAGGAGGTTTTGTTGCCAAACAGCTGCCGGTAGATGGTCATCGGGAAGCCATCATGGAAGAAGGGGTGGCCTGTTATCAGACGTTTATTCGTGCTTTGTTGGATATCACTGATAATCTTTCTGAATCCGATGTTATCCATCCGAAGTCTGTCGTATTTTATGACGATGATGATACTTACCTGGTGGTGGCAGCTGATAAGGGAACCGCCACTTTCTCAGACGTTGCCAATGAAATTGCTCACGAATACGACTTCTGGCTGGGCGATGCTTTTGCCTCCGGAGGCAGTGTCGGTTATGACCATAAGAAAATGGGTATTACTGCAAAAGGGGCCTGGGTTTCGGTACAGCGTCATTTCCGTGAGCGGGGAGTGAATGTTCAGGAAGATCCCATCTCGGTCATTGGCGTCGGGGATATGTCCGGGGATGTTTTTGGTAACGGTATGCTCTCTTCTGAAACGTTGGAAATGGTCGCTGCCTTCAACCATCAACACATATTTGTGGATCCAAACCCTGATGTAAATCGCAGTTATCTTGAACGGCTGAGGTTATTTAATCTTCCCCGTTCCAGCTGGCAGGATTATGACAAGTCTCTGATTTCCAAGGGCGGTGGGATCTTCTCCCGCAACGCCAAGTCCGTAACGATATCAAACGAAATGAAGGAGCGCTTTGATATCAAAGCAGGCCGAATGACGCCTAATGAATTGATACGTTCGCTGTTAAGGGCTCCCGTCGATTTGATCTGGAATGGTGGTATTGGCACCTATGTGAAAGCCATTAATGAAAGTCATGCCGATGTCGGTGACAAGGCTAATGACCCACTGCGTATCAATGGCTGTGAGCTCAGGGCCAAAGTGGTAGGTGAAGGTGGTAATCTGGGTCTCAGCCAGTTGGGAAGGGTTGAGTATTCCCTGCAGGGTGGCGCACTGAATACAGACTTTATTGATAATTCTGGCGGGGTTGACTGCTCTGACCACGAAGTAAATATCAAGATTCTTCTCAACGATATTGTCGCCAGTGGTGACATGACCGTGAAACAGCGCAATGCATTACTGGAACACATGACCGACGATGTTTCCAGACTGGTTCTTTCCAATAACTATCGCCAGACTCAGGCGCTTTCCCTGGCAGAATTAGAAGTCCGTAATCGCATGGATGAATACCGACGCTTCATGGAGTACCTGGAAGGGGAAGGCAAACTTGACCGGTCTATTGAGTTCCTGCCTGATAATGAAGCCCTTGCAGAACGGTTGTCAGCGGGTCAGGGGTTAACCCGTCCGGAATTGTCGTTGCTGATCTCATACAGTAAAGCGGACCTCAAGGAAGCACTGATCAGTTCGGATGTGATTGATGAGCCCTACATGACCCGTGAGTTGCATACCTCTTTCCCTGATACTCTGGTAGAAAAGTTTTCAGAACAGATTGATCAACACCGTCTGAGAAGGGAAATTGTAGCAACCCAGACAGCCAATCATATGATTGACATGATGGGGATCACTCACGTGCTCAGGGTTCATCAGACCACCGGTGCCAGTGCGGCGGAGATTGCCCGGGCCTTTATGGTCAGTCGGGAGGTTTTCGGTATCTCTGATTACTGGCAGGCCATCGAAAATATGGATAACCAGATTCCCAGCAGTCTGCAGCAGCAAATGATGGTGTCGCTGATCAAACTGACCCGTCGTGCCAGCCGCTGGTTTATCCAGCTCAAACGTCAGGATCTGGTAGCAGCAGAGTGTATTGAACATTTTGGTCCACTGATCAGTAGCTTTATCGAGTCGTTTACTGAATACCTCAGTGAGTCCGAGAGAGAAGAGCTGGATAGCAAAATGGCTGAGATGAACAGTCATCAGGTGCCAAAAAATCTGGCCAAAGTCGTTTGTAGCCTGAGACACCTGTTGAGTGCCCTGTCAATTATTCAGGCCGCCGATCAGACCGGGCAACCTATAGAAAAGGTCGCCCGGACTTACTTTGCAGTGGGTGAGCGGCTGGAGCTGAACTGGTACAGCGTACAGTTGGGCAATATAGAGGTGACCAATCACTGGCAGTCATTAGCCCGTAATAGTATTCGTGACGAGTTGACCTGGCAGCAGATCGCTTTGACGGTTGCATTACTCAATACCGGCAGTGAAGAGGAAGACCTTACTCTGAAGCTGGATGAATGGATGGTGCAGCACCAGGGGCTGGTGGCTCGCTGGCAGGCTATGTTATCCGAAATTCGTAATGCCAGTGTGCACGAAATGGTGATGTTTACTGTGGCCAATCGGGAGCTGATGGGGCTGGCTCAGGCCAGCAGCCTACCGGTACAAACTATTAAGTGAATGATTAAGTGAGACCTATACCAGAAATATTATTTTATCGTCGTGTATGATCTATCACTCAGACATGGAGGCCAGGAGCAGTGAATATAGAAGGCACGGGTGGACCAGGATCGGGTTCTCAGTTCGCTGATTTAATGAAAAATGTCTCAGAGCTTGAGGCGATTCATAAAAAAGGAGGAGTGGGCCGGATTGAAGTGACTGAATGTCCTGAGACAACAGAGCAGGGCTCTTTGACGACTTTCAGAGGGAGAAAGGTTGTCAAGGTTAAACCCCGTAAGAACCTGTTCAAAAGGCTGCTTGACTTTTTTACTCTCAGAAAGTCAGTAAGAGAGATCAGAGCCATACAAAAAAGAGATGCCGAGGCTGTGTTGCACGACCAGGTCTTGATGGCGCTTCGTGACAAACATCTGGATACACAGGATAGAAACCGTCTTATCAATGCTGTTGCCACTGGTGTTATCCCCGGGTTCAGCCAAGAGGAGAGGCAAGGGATGAGAGAAAAAACTCTCAGCCACCTCGAAAGCCTCAACGTGTTTCAGGGACCTGAATCCATAGGAATGATGCTCAATGAGGCAGAAGACGGAGTAAAAGCCTTTCCAAAACTGATTGACACCATTTCGTCCGTCTCTCTCTATGATGCCCGCGAGGCTATTAAAGGTTATTACACGACTTTGCTCCTTGCCCCTGAGCGAATACCGGTTAACAGCAGACTGCATCAGGATATTGCCAAGCTGGAAGAGCATTTTAAAGTTACCCGCCAGTTAGATGGCTTTCGGCATTTGGTCAATGAGGTCATTGAGGAGGTTATACACTCTTTGCCTGAACGCCTGTCAGACGATGAATATTCGCAGTTATTGGCTAACTGGAGTCACTTTCCTGATACAAACCGTGACAGGGCCCTGGCTAGAGTTATCGATAAAACGTTCACTAATGTCACCCGCAAAGAACCTTCTATTCACGGCCACCCACGAGAGTTGGTGCAGGAGAAAACTGCTCGCTTTATTGACGCAATGCGCCGTGATCCTGAACTCGAATCGCGATTCGGTCTTGACAGGATTCAGCAGTTGATCATGCAGTTAGCTCAAGATAAAGCTCAGGTGACAGCGGAGCTGGAGCGTTTGAGTGATGAAGTAACCCGGTTAGATGTAGAAGCCATCAGAGAACGCTTGAAAGCTGGTGAGGCGTTGACCAGAGAAGAAAGAGAGCTGATAGCGGAATCAAGACGTGTACTGCTGGATATTCAGTTGACGGCGGGCAGGCGGTGGGACATGGCAATGCTCCTGCAGCCTGACATCTGGATAGCTCAGGAGGAGGAACACGAAAAACTATTGAAGATTCAGGAAATCGGTACTCTGAGGGGAGAAGAGGTTGATCTGGCGCAGCTCGACTGGCTGATCAGGCAGCATGATGAGGCCAGAACTCATCCTCGGGTAGCTATTGAAGGAGCCGGCCCCACAGGGCTGACGTTGGCCTTGTCACAGTTCGAAGCCGGTGCCAATGTTGCCATCTTTGAGAAGAGAAGTACTGAATACGACAGAGTTCAGGTGGTCAGGCTGGACCCCAAATGGTTGGATATGCTGAAGTTTTATCTGGGTGAGCATTATTACGAGCTTTTTGGTGCAGGTGAAGAAAGCAAGGGCATCATTCGTCCCGATGGCTTTGGCGAGATAACCATTCATCGGTTAGAGGAAGCATTACACGACCGACTGACTGAGCTGATGGGCAGGAATTATGATAAGACCAGTGAGACTGACCAGCCTCTCAGTCTGGAAAGAATGGCTGCCTATGAGCTTGAAGAGGTAGAGTCGGGGGAGGAGGGTTTCAAAGTCAGGGCTCGTTATAATCCCGAATATGATGTGGCGCAACGGGGCAGGGCAAAAGATCACACTCCGGAGGAAGCGGTCAAGTATCGGCCTGTAGATATACTGATCTGTGCTGGAGGTAAAAACACCCAGCTGCGAGGCAAGTTCATGGAGGACAAAGTGCTTGTCCGTGCCGAGCCTTACGGTGTCTGTAGCTGGGAAGGTAAAAAAGGTGCAGAGTTACCCAGCCAGAAGCTGGACAGGTTTCAGGATTTCAGGGAGATGGTGGTTTTTGACAAGGAATTTCATGAGCACTTCAGGGAGAGCCTTTCCAAAGAGCTGCTTCTTTTATCAGAACCTGCTGACTCAATAAAGGGTGTCGTCGACCCTAAGGATCTGCTGGAGCTTGAGTTCAAGACTATGAATCGGGTTATGCAGACTCGCTGTTTTGAGAACAAGAATCTGGTTTACATTGGCATGGAGTTGCCAAAGCACTTTGGTCAGTATTGTAAAAAACTGGAGGGGAAAATTAAGCGGAATCTGTCGGTCAGTGTGACTCCGGGATCGGGTATTATTAATCCGGAAGAGGCTGATAAACAGGCTGAGAAAAAAGCCAGAGAGGCTGTCAAGGCAGTTCAAAAAGCCTGGTTCCAGGCGGTTGCCCATTATTACGGAATCGACGACTCCAGATCACTGGGCGCTACATCGGACAAAATCAATCACAAGTTTGCTTCGGCCTTTTCGGTGCAGCAACACAGGGTTGAGAAAAGTGTTGTAACCAGGCAGGCAGACGGACATGAATTAACAGTAACAGTAGCCGGTGATGCCGCAGTCAGCCCTCATTTTATGAGTTACAGTGGGCTGACCGGAGCCAGAGAACATGTTTTGCAATTGCAGGAATTTACCCAAAAAACGGCCAATGATGTCAATCCTTCTGATAGGTTGCTGCACCGGGAAGAGCTTGAGCAAAGGCAGCGGAGAACCGCTGACTTTGTGATTCAGCGAGGCAAAGCGTTCCTGGGTCGCAACTGAAGACCTGATTTTGACGGTTGCATTGATCAATAACGGAATTATTTGTTCATCGTTGTATTTGTTTAATCACTCAGGCAGGGAGGCCTGTAACTATGAGCGTTGGAGGTGCAGGTGGACGAACACAAGCGAGTTCTCAGTACGCTGATTTAATGGACAATGTTGGGAAGCTTGAGACGTTTTGCAGACAACGAAAAACAGCCCGGCTTGAAGTGATTAGCGAGTCGGGGGCACCAGGGCAGGACACTTCCGCTAGTTTCAGGGGGAGAAAGGTCATCAGTGTCAAACCCCGTGGAAACCTCTTCAAAAGGCTGATTGCCTTTTTTTCTCCTACTCGCAGCGCAAAAGCGCAAAGGGCCCGTGAGCGTGAAGCAAAGGTTTTGTTGCATGACCAGGTGATGAAGGCTATTGAGGGTGGGGAGCTTAGTAAACAGGACAGAAAACGTCTGGTAGATGATGTGTCTGGTGGGGTTATTCCGGGTTTCAGCCGTTCGGAAAGAGAAAGCATACGGGGTAGAATTCTCCACGCTGTTTTGAGGTCTGAGAACATAAACACGATGCTCAGTGAGGCGGAAGAGGGAATAAAATCCCTGCCAGCACTGATCGACAAGATTCCAGCGGTATCTCTACACGATGCTCGTGAGGCCGTTAAAGGCATCTATAAGGCTTCACTCCTCAAACCAGGTCGAATATCGAATGACAGCAAGCTGCAGCAGGATCTTGGCAGGTTGGAGCGGCATTTTGCTGGTAGCGCTCAATCAGGGGATTTTCGGTGTCTGGTCGAAGAGGTGATTCGGGAAACGCTTCATTCGTTGCCCGAACGGCTGTCGCAGGATGAGTATGACGATTTATTGTCTATCTGGGGTGAGGAATCAAATAGTTTTATAATTCCAGACCATGAGTTGCCCCTCCGCACAGTGGTAAAACAAATATTTTTGAGTGCTGCAAGCGCAGAGTCTTCCATTCACAGCGACCCACGAAATTTAGTACTGGAAAAAGACTACCGTCTTATTCAAGACCTGAAGCGTTATCCGAAACTGAAAATTGAAGTCAATCGTCGCAGCGAATTTTCTTATCTGAAGCGACAGTTATCTGCGGATAAAGCCAAGGTGAGAAAAGCATTGAATCAACTGAGTGCTGAAGTCACCAGGTTAGATGTAGATAACATCAGAGAACGCCTGAAAGCCGGTGAAAACCTGACCAAAGAAGAGGGGCAGCTGATAGCAGAATCACGACGAGCACTGTTGGATATCCAGTTGACAGCGGGCAGACGATGGGAACTGAGCATACTCTCGCAGCCTGAACAATGGCCAGGTCAGCAGGACACTCTCACCAAGCTGTTAAAGATTCAGGAAATCGGCACTTTGAGGGGGCAGGAGATTGATCTGGCGCAGCTCGACTGGTTGATTAAGCAGCATGATGATGCCAGAACTCACCCCCGGGTAGCGATTGAAGGGGCGGGTCCCACCGGGTTGGCTCTGGCCTTGTCACAATTCGAAGCCGGTGCCGATGTTTCCGTCTTTGATAACAGAAGTACTGAATACGACAAGGGTCAGGTGGTCAGGCTGGATCTCAAATGGATGGATATGCTGAAGTTTTATCTGGGTGAGCACTACTATGAGCTCTTTGGTGAAGGTGAGGAAAGCAAGGGCATTGTTCGTTCCGATGGTCTTGGCGAGATAGCGATTCAGCATCTGGAAGAAGTCTTGCAGGATCGATTGAACGAGTTGAGGCAAAGGAATAATCAAACCCATGAGGGTGACGGGCCTGCCAGTCTGGAAAGGATGACTGCTTTTGAGCTGGAGGGCGTTGAGTCGGGAGAGCAGGGCTACAAGGTCAGAGCACGTTATAACCCTGCTTATGACGCGGCGCAACAGGCCGGGGCAAAGCATGACACCCTTGAGGAAGCGGTTGTGCACCGACCTGTGGATATGATCATTTGTGCCAGCGGGAAAAATAGCCGGCTCGGAAACAAGTTCCTGAAGGATGGCATGGGCAACTATGGCAGGTCATACACTGCCTGCAGCTGGGAAGGTAAACAGGGTGAGGAATTACCCAACCAGGAGCTGAATACCTTTCAGGATTTCAGGAAGACGGTGGTCTTCAACAAAGATTTTCATCAGCACTTCAAGGAACAGCTTTACCAGGAGTTGCAGATGTTAAAAGAGTCTGATGACCCCATAAGGAACGTCGTCTTCCGAAAGGACCTGGAAGAATTGGAGCGCCGGACACTGGATCAGGGTATGCAGACCCGCTGTTTAGAGAGCAAGAATCTGGTTTACATTGGTATGGAGTTGCCAGATCCCTTAAATCAGTATTGTCACAAACTGAAGCGAGACATCAGGGATCAGTTACTGAAGAGCTCGACTTCAGGATCGGGTCCCGGCAATTCAGAAGAGGCTTATCAACGGGCTACAAAAAAAGCCCTGGAGAGTGTCAAAAAGGTGGTTCACAAAGCCTGGTTGCAGGCGGTTGCCCACTATCATGGAATTGATCAGTCCGGGTCAATAGGGGCTACATCGGACAAAATCAATCACCAGTTTACTTCAGTCTTGTTTGCGCGGCATCAACGGCGCGAGCAAAATTTTGCGATCAGTGAAGCCCATGGACACCAGTTGGCGGTGACGGCAGCTGGTGAAACTGCAGTCGGTGATCATTTCATGCTTGACAGTGGACTGAGCGGTGCCAGAGAAAATGTTCTGAGTCTGCAGGACTTTACCCATAAAACGGCCAAACATACCGATCCCTTTGATCCAGACTTGCATCGGGCAGAGCTTGAAACCAGGCACCGCAGAATCACTGACGATGTCAGTGAGCACGCCCGGGTATTTCTCAGGTGAAGGCCCGGGTTGATTCTCCGGGCAGGGCAATAACAGCCTGATCAATAATCAGAGCCTGCTCTTCTTCGGTCATATTCTGAAAATCAGGGTTCTCTTTCAGTTGCTGTCGGAAACGGGCAACCCTGAGCCTTTCAACGTCTTGCATGGTCCGACCCTGATCTTCCAGCCGGTTGGCCAGTGCTGTACTCATCTGTTTAAGGTTGACTTTTCGACCCTTGCCAAAGTCGTCCTCAACGCTTTTTGCGGCCGTGTGAACCGCCAGCTGCAGTCGCTCCAGCGCCGCCGATGAAATGTCCTTCTCCAGACGATTATGCAACTCACTCATGACATGGTTTTTGATGGTCAGCAGGTCATCACGACTGAGAGATCGGTGCGAAACACTACCATCCTCGTCTAAAACCCTTTTGACCTGTCTGCCAAGAGCAGCCATTTTCAGCAAATAGTGACCCCTTATCGTTTGCCTCAAAGTGTCTTCCAGAGTCTTCTCAATGGCTGGCAGGGTGGTGCCGGGGGTGGGGGTACCACAATGGCGGTTGATGGCCAGAGGAATCTCCAGTAATTGATCCTGAATGTAATAACCAATGCCACGGCTGATCTCCGGAGGATGAAGCCCCAATTCCCTGAGTTTTCTTCTGAAGGTGTTAAAGGCTTTGTGATCTTTGGTCAGGGTATCGATCCTGTCTTTATAGCTTTGGAGGATCATCAGGGCTTTCTGGTTTTTCAGAATGCTTTCTGCCAGTTCTTTCCTGGAGTCAGCTAATTCGCTGACTTCCATTTCCACCCCGGCGTTAACGCTATCAACCAGATGTTTGTCCTCTTCGGTTTGACACCATGGCTGCCAGTAAGTATTGGCTACTTCGGCGGTGATGGTTTCCCGCAGGTATTGCTTGAACGAGCTCTGGGCGGTCATTTTAGCCATCATCCGTTTTGATGATTCCATGCAATGCGCTTCAATACGGGCTCTTTCATCGGAGCCTTCCGGCAACAGCATCTGGTAATAGTGAAGGCCGTCTTTGTACGTATAAACCAGGGCTTCGACATGATCCAGAGAGTTAGATAGTCGACTGATGACGCTGCCGACAGTCAATGTCGTGACAATCAGTTCGAAGCTGGAGGCGACTATGGGCCATAATGCCGCACTCAGAAGGCTCCCGTAGAAAGCGCCACCAGCTACCAGAGCTCCGGTTGTGACTGAGCCACCCAGAACGACCAGGCATTTGGCACCTTCAGCGGCGAGCCGACCAAAGGCTCCGGCTTCCTTTTTGTTGTAGGCATGGATCGCTTCTGTCAGTCGGTTGTAACGGACTCGAAAGGGGTTGAAGTAGATGTTACAGAAGCTTTTGGCCAGACCGCCCTCTTTAGAAACGCCTCTGGCAATCTGTGCCAGCTGATCCGTGGGGCTGGATGTGTTGGCAAAGGCTGGTCCATAGTTGATCAAACGATTCAGGACTCGAACCTGACGACCATCCAGTTGATTGACGCCTTCACGGATCGCAACGGCTCCCGTTGCATGAGTTGTTGCGGTAGCAACCGCTCCAGCCAGTCCGCCAACGGTCCAGCCCATTACGCCACCTGCGGGTCCGGCAATCAGGGCGCCTGCTGTCAGTCCGAGAAGATTACCCAGTCTGGAACCTGCCGTATGATTGGCAAGGTCGGCAAAGAAGTTCAGGGCGATAGAGCCTTTCAGGGCCAGGTCTGATACCTGCAGCAGAAATTGGAACCGTTTTAACAATGCCGCCTGTTCAGGGTGGTTGGCATAGCTGTCTGTAGGGTCGAATGTTTCATTAACGGCTTTATCTCCTGCAAAGCAGGAGGCTGCTGATTCAGCCGACATTCTTGCCTGAAGTTGTGAAACCAGTCCTGAATTGCCGGCGCCCACCAGTATTTTTAACTGCTCAATAGTCTGGACAGAGTCTCCGACCAGACGACGGAACATTCGTGGATGACTCTGGGCGATTGCCACTACGCCCGAAAGTGTCTCACAGGCCTGCTTTTCCAACTCTGTGTAACTGCCTTGTACTCCGGTCAGTACACTCCAGGCACTGCCTTTACCGCTATACCAGTCCTGAAGCGTGGTCGCGGTGGGCTGCACAATATTGGACACTCGGTTAATAATACCAGTGGTAGAACCGGGAATGGCCTCGCAGGTTTTCAGAAGCTCTTCACTGAACGAGTAGCCAACGGCTTTCAGATCTTTAAGGTGCTGAAGTTCGGCCAGTTTGTCATCAAAGGATTTTCTATGAGGCCAGATGATCTGATACCCCACCGCCATCATCGCTTCTTCGCCCGAATTGACGGGCCTGACCGGGGCAGTTTCCTGCAGTGCCTGATCCATCACTTTCAGTAGTTGCAGGTTTTCCTGATAATCACCGGAACTCATAACGGGAGGCATTTGAGGGTGTTCTATCAAGGCTCTGGTCTCTGCCATCAACTGCTCTTCCTGAGCCAGCCTGAGGTCATGATGTTTCTGCTGATAAGCGACTATGGATGAGTAGCTTGGGTTTTTATGATAAGCCTGCAGGTGATCACTGTATTGCTGGATGGCGTGATACAGCTTTATTTCTGCATCGTCCTTATGCCTGCAGTTATTCAGCTTGTGCATGAGATGCCGGGTGGCAGGGGGCTTGAGCATAAAGATCCGTTCTGAAACTGGAATTTCCAGCTCCAGTTTCATAAAACGAACCAGTTGAATGGCGTGATGGAAATGCTCTAACTGTGTCAGCATGTCAGCAGGTATTTCCTCATGCTTTTCCATCGCCAGCATATGGCCAACCTGCTGCTCTGTTTCATTCAGCTCGTCGATGGAGAGTTCCGATAACTCTATCGACATTAAGTGTTGGTAGCGCTGTTCGAAGTAGAGCTTTCGGCATTCCATTTCCAGAAAGTCCTGAACCTCTTTATGATCGGGGTTTTCAATGAAGTCCGTCAGTTTTTCGGGCGTGCAGGGCATCTCGGCAAGGCACTTGAGACGGTTTGATAAAAACTGCAGTTGCTGACGACTTTGCCACTGTCCGGAGCGCATCTTGTTTCGTGCTTCATTAATATCAGCGCTGCAACGATCCAGCAGCAGTTCGTGAACAACTTGTGGTATTTTCCAAATCATTGTTCCGGTTAACTGTGAGCGGTTGTTCCAGTCACCGGGTGGTGGAAAATAGAGTCCCTTCAGGGCTTTTTGAGCGTTCATTTTTTTCAAGGTTCCGGCAGCTGGGTTGGCGCCGGCATTCTCTGGTTTGAAGGGGTCGGTCTTTACCTTTTGCACGAAGCACTCTTGAAGCCCAAGGTAAAAAGGTGTCTTGCCATGCTGTGTTTCAAATTCAAGTAACTTTTCAAGCAGAGCATGGTAATCATGAGCTGCTAACAGGTCGAATAAAGCCTCCAGCTGCTTTCTGGCTTCCGGTCTGCTGGAAGTGATGCCCCACCAGTTTTTTTCTATGTCCTCAGCCAGTGCCAGCAATCTCTGTTGTAACAGGGCAAAACCGCTTTGCGGGCACTCATCCAGAATCCGTTCGAGAATGCCATAGGGATGCAACATAGAGATGATTTCAGCAGCCATACCTTCTTGTCTGAACCTGTCCAGCAAGTCGGGATACTCACGAATCAGGGTTTCCCGGTCGTGAGCCGAGAATTGCCAGTGATCCTTTTGGGGGATGGGAGGGGGATTTGCAGTTTCCGCCATTCTGGTATCGTAATCTTTCATCCAGTCCGGGTTGTCGTCGGCATCCTCAAAGACTTCATTCTCGTCATCAATATCAGGCGCAGAAATGGACGTTTTTCCGATGAATGCGGTGGGGTTAGATTGAGTGACCTGGTGTTCAGAGAGAGGTCTGGAGAAAGGTATAGCATTGCTTCCGGCCTCCTGACGGGGAATATAGGTTCCTGCATCCGCCAGAGGGTTCTGCGCAGGGCTCAGGCAAGAGTGAGGCTTGTCTGGGCAACCTGTGCTTTTTGGAACACTTCCCATCAATACTTCTAACATATCTGGCCTCCTGCCAATATCAGTTAAATGGGTCCCTTATTAAGTAAGACCCTCGGAATGGCAGAAAATTTCCATTTTGGTCAGAATAACTGTCCGTCTTGTTAGTGCCAGTCAATTCGGAATTATAAAAAACCCTGCGACACTGGTTTTCAAAATGAAGCTGCGTATAATTTCGCAGGTTTATCTACATTATCCGGGGCTTTTCATGTACCAACTGGGCCGAAAGTTGTTATTTTGTCTCTCTGCTGAAAATGCACACGATGTGGCACTAGAGATGATAGGTGCGGGCCAGCGGCTTGGCCTGACCGGTGCTTTTGTGCCATCTGTGCCTTCCCGTCCCAGGGAAGTTATGGGGCTGACCTTTGAAAACCCTGTCGGCCTGGCAGCAGGTCTTGATAAAAATGCAGATTGCATTGATGGTCTGGGCAGTCTGGGTTTTGGTCATATTGAGCTGGGCACCGTGACACCCCGCCCTCAACCCGGCAATCCAAAGCCCCGGTGCTTCCGGATTCCAGAGCGTCAGGCGCTGATCAATCGCATGGGGTTCAACAACAAAGGGGTTGATCACCTGGTTGAAAATGTCCGCAGGTGTCATTACCAGGGCATCATTGGCATTAACATCGGTAAAAACTTTGATACTCCAGTAGAAAACGCTGAAAGTGATTATCTGACTTGCCTGCGAAAAGTGTATCCCCATGCCAGCTACATCACGGTTAATCTCTCATCCCCTAACACTCCGGGGCTGCGTAAATTGCAGTTTGGTGATGCTCTGAAAAGTCTGCTGGATGCCTTGAAAAAAGAGCAGGCTTTATTGACCGACAAATACGGTCGCAGGGTTCCGGTAGCGATCAAAATTGCACCGGACATGAATGAAGATGAAATTGCTGACATCGCCCGTGAACTGGTTTCCTATGAGATGGACGGGGTTATAGCGACCAATACCACCTTGTCGAGGGATGCTGTTGAGGGTTTGGCCAACGCCGATGAACAGGGTGGGCTCAGTGGTGCGCCGTTAAGCGATCGCTCGACAGAAGTGATTAAACTCTTGTCTTGCGAACTGTCCGGAAAACTGCCTGTTATTGGTGTGGGCGGTGTCATGGATGCCAGAACCGCAGCGGACAAGATCAAAGCAGGGGCCAGCCTGGTTCAGCTCTATTCAGGTTTCATTTACAGAGGTCCTTCCCTGATTCGTGAAGCGGCAGAGGCCGTTTATTCTTGTGATCATGGTTGAAACACTTTTAAGCAGGCTCTGACTCAGGGATATGCTTCTGCGTTCATGTGGTTGTTGCACGAGATGAAAGAAGCCCCGGAGATCCGGGGCTTATATGGGCTTTAACAATAGGGTAACTTATAGAAAGGAGGCATTACTGGCCCGTTGCAGGCCGGAAATGCCAATCAAGCCATCCCAGTTGTCTACGCGACCCTCGCGCCAGCCCGTTAGCCAGGCTTGGCGAAGTTGGGGGTCCGTATGTGGGCAGATATCCTTCGAACGTCCAGACGCACCTGTCCGATATCCTTTGGTAAAGGCTCTGTCTGTCATATCCCTTTTTTGTCTTTTCATCATGTGGTACTGCCTCTTGCTGATTCGTTTATCAATGCCTCCCTGGCACCCTGTTACAGCACTTGGAAAATTCCCTGATCCGGCCTGTTGTGATAACTCCGGAAGCCCACCAGGTTATATGCAAGTTACATGCAACGAGGGAACTGGGAAAAAACCAGAGAGCAAACGTACAGGGAAAGTCTACGGTTTAATTTCTAACGAAGTTTGAACAGGCTGTCGAGAAATCAATCCTAATAAGTATTGAGTTTTTAAATTTTTTTGGAATATAAGTTATGAATACGCCTCTTACAGAGCGTTCTCTGGAACTCTTCGCCAGCTGCCCCAAGGGGCTGGAAATTCTGCTGGCCAGAGAGTTGACGGATCTGGGTGCTGAATCTGTCCGGGAAACTGTCGCTGGTGTGAGTTTCAAGGGCAGTCTTGAGGTTGCTTATCGCAGTTGTCTCTGGTCCAGACTGGCAAGCCGGATTTTACTGCGGCTGGGTGAGATCCGATCCGAGAATAAAGACAGCCTGTATCAGGGTGTCAGAACGTTTGAGTGGGATGATCATCTCGACAACCAGAGCAGTTTTCGGGTCGACTTCAACGGCTCCACGCCAGATATTAATCACACCCGATTCGGTGCCCAGGTCGTTAAAGACGCCATCGTTGACCAGTTAAGAGATGACCATGGCTGGCGGCCCTCTGTCAATGCCACTAACCCCGATATAAGAGTCAATGTTCATGCCAGGGGAAAAACAGCGTTTGTGTCGATTGACCTGTCAGGTCAGAGTTTGCATCAACGGGGCTATCGTCAGGAATCAGGTGAAGCGCCTCTGAAGGAAAATCTGGCAGCGGCCATTCTGATAAGGGCTGGCTGGCCTGAAATGGCGGCACAGGGCAAACCGTTAATGGACCCCATGTGCGGCGCCGGTACTCTGTTAATAGAAGGTGCCATGATGGCGGCTGATATTGCCCCCGGTCTGCTCCGGACCCGTTTCGGTTTTGACCGTTGGATGGGGCATGTGCCAAAGGTGTGGATGAACGTGCTGGAGGAAGCCAGGGAGCGTCGGCAACAGGGGCTGGCTACCCTGAGTTCGGATATTACTGGCTTTGAAGGTCTGGGTTCTGTTGCTCATCGTGCCAAATCCAACCTGGAAAGGGTAGGGCTGTCGAAAAGGGTCAGGATACGACAGCAGGAGCTCAAGGATTTGGCGATGGATTCTGACGTAGATGCCGGATTGGTGGTTTGTAATCCTCCCTACGGTGAACGTATGGGCGATGAAGCCAGTCTGGTCTACCTCTACAAACATCTGGGTGAAAAGCTGAAGGAGCATTGCCCGGGTTGGCAAGCAGGCATATTCACTGGTACGCCCAGTCTGGTGAAAAATCTCGGAATGGGGCCAAGAAAGAGTTATTCACTCTTTAACGGTGCACTGCCCTGTAAGCTCTTTCTTTATGATATTCGCAGCCGTGAAGCGAGAGAGGCCGTTGCAGAAAAACAGGAACGGAATCAACCAGAGGCCAGAACGGTTACCTATATTTCTGAAGGGGCTAACATGTTTGCCAATCGTTTGAAGAAGAATTTCAGACAGATGAGCAAATGGGCCAGAAAAAACAACATTGACTGCTATCGCCTCTATGATGCCGACATGCCGGAATACGCTGTAGCGGTAGATGTGTATCGTGATTGGGTGCATGTTCAGGAGTATGCAGCGCCTAAATCCATCAACGAAGAAAAAGCTCAGGAGCGGTTAATCGAAGCTCTGGCAGTGACGCCTGAGGTGCTGAATATACCGGATGAAAATATTGTCCTCAAACGGCGTGAGCGGCAATCAGGTTCCAGTCAATATGTAAGACAAGACGAACAGAAACAGATGATGGAAGTTGAAGAGGGCGGATGTCGTTTATTGGTTAATCTGCATGATTATCTGGATACGGGTCTGTTTCTGGATCACCGACTGATGAGAATGAGACTGCAGAAAGAAGCGGCGGGCAAACGTTTCCTCAACCTGTTCTGTTATACCGCCACAGCAACCGTTCATGCCGCCATGGGGGGAGCCGTGTCTTCTACCAGTGTCGATCTTTCCAATACCTATCTCGACTGGGGTAAAAAGAATCTGGCCCTGAACGGTCTGAGCGAGCGGCGTCACCGAATGGAGCGGGAAGATTGCCTGAAATGGCTGGAAAAAGATATCAGCGAGTATGATCTGATTTTTATGGACCCTCCCACCTTCTCCAACTCCAGAAAGCTAAAAGATGTTTTTGATGTTCAGAGAGACCATTTCAGGTTAATTGAACTGGCAGTAAAGAGGCTGAGCAAGGGCGGTGTTCTCTATTTCTCAAACAATTTTAGAAAATTCAAACTGGATGAGCGTGTTGAGTCAGAATTTGTTGTCGAAGAGATCACCCGTCAAACCATTGATCGTGATTTTCAACGCCGAAAAGGTATTCATCGAAGCTGGAAGATTATGAAAAAGTAAATCGCACTGATATTTGGCAAAAACGCCGTGATCCCACAGTTTGCCTGAGATGGTTGGTAAAGGATATCAGTGAGTATGAGCTGATTTTTATGGACCTCCCCGCTTTTTCCAACTCTAGAAAACTTAAAGGTGTTTTTGATATTCAGGAAGATCATTTCAGGTTAATCAGGTGGTAGTAAATCAGAGCTATAATTTCCGGTACGATGCAGACGACAACAGGGTATGAGGCTTCATACCCTGACTGCCTGGTTAACTCATCAGTAGGTGAGAAGTATGAAGCTGATTTCCAGACTGGCAGGGTCAACGATTCTTGCGCTCGCGTTCGGAAGTGTTCACGCACTGGACAGGTATATTTACTTTATAAGAAATTATGATTCCGATCATAGCGTGTCCTACTCTTTCAGGGCTGGGTCAGACAGTTCTTGCATGTACGGGGTATATAATCCGAAGACTGACTCAATGCCACCCGATTACTTAAACATCAGCAAACTTGGCCTCCATTATAAGAATGTCATACTTACAGAATGTTCCACTGGCGATAAACCGCGATATCAGGATATCGTCATATCCCGGGACACCCCGCCCAAGGCAACCGCTGTCGTTAGGTGGCATATGCCAGCATGTGATGACAGCACATGTGAACCCTATGCCAAGACGAAATCTGATCCTGCCAACCTATTAAAGTGTCCCTTTGACCATTACGGACATAGCACTGATGTAATGCTCGTTGTGGGTCAGAATATGGCCGGTTCAGGTGGCAGTTGCAGGCACGACAATTTTCGTGAATGACATTGGAAGAGGTCACTCGTCAACTCATCAGTAGGAGAGAAGTATGAAGCTGATTTCCAGACTAGCGGGGTCAATGATTCTTGCACTTGCGTTCGGAAGTGTTCACGCACTGGATCAATTTATTTATTTTATAAGAAATTATGATTCCGATCATAGCGCGTCCTACTCTTTCAGGGCTGGGTCAGACAGTCATTGCATGTACGGGGTATATAATCCGAAGACTGACTCAATGCCTCCCCATTACTTAAACATCAGCAAACTTGGCCTACATTATAAGAGTGACGTGCGTACAGAATGTTACAAAAGTGAAAAACCGCGATATCAGGATATCGTCGTATCCCGGGATACCCCTCCCAAGGCAACCGCAGTCGTTAGATGGTATATGCCAACCTGTGACGGATGTGGACCCTATGCTGAGAAGAGATCTGATCCTGCCAACCTGGTAAAGTGTCCCTTCGATTATTACGGAGATACCATTGATGTAATGGTCGTTGTAGGTCAGGATGTGCCCGGTTCAGGTGGCAGTTGCAGGCACGACAATTTTCGGGAATGACAGCGTAACAGTTTATGGTTGACTTATAACTGAGGGCTCTCTGAAGGTGGTGTTCTCTGTTCTTCAAACCATTGATTTTGATTTTCAACGCCAAAGATGTGTTCGTCGAAGCGAGAAGATTATGTAAAAAGCCATCGGTAAAAGCCATCAGTATGCCAGCCAAGTATGCTATGGGTATGGCCCTGACATCAGGGAGCTTTTTTCTGATTCCTCTGGCTTCCCTGTTTGCCAGCGCTAAGGGGTTGGTTGCTTCTGGATTGTTGGTACTTATCCGGCTCAGGCGCTGGGGGAGCTTCTGATCAGTGGTCTTGGCCTGGCGATGGTGGCTCAGCTGGTGCCTGAGCGTATGCATGGTTTCATTATGGGGGCCTGGTTTCTGATGACTTCAGCAGCCTCTGCAGTGGCTGGTTATGTGGCGAGCTTGACCGCTGTTGATTCCGTTCAGTCGGCGACCGCACTGGTTACTCTGCCAATTTACAGCCATTTCTTCGAAGTTATGGGTGTGATTTCAGCAGTGGTTGCCCTGATCATGTTTCTGACGACACCTAAACTGAACAGGTTGATGAATCCGGTAGAAAAAAGTCAGGAGAAATTGGCAACGGCCAGATTGTTCTGACATTTTAGTGTTATGAAAAGGGGGCTGTTTAGGTGGAGTGCGGAAGATATTGTTAATCATTACCAAGGTTTTAGACAAACCTATTTTTCAATGAAAAGGAGAATAAAAAAGAAGCTTTGTTCTACAGTGCCATGATAAGACTGGTGATAAGTCTTCGATAACTGCTGAAGATAGTCAAAAAATTGTGTAAAACGATAGTGCATGATTATTGCTATCCATCTGGAAAGATTGATAAACCCACAAGATAAAAGCCAGACGAAATTGGCAATAGCCTGATTATGAAGACCTTTTGGTGTTATAAAAAGACGACTGTTTAAACACGGTCGCCTTTTTTGGTGGTTTGCTCTGCTCAGGGCTGTCTGACAGCCGAATCAGTGGCAACAGCGGTTGGCTCGGCTTTTTGGAAGTTGGGGTGAACAACTGCTCGCAGAACGGTTTTATCTTCAAAATATATGGTCATGTCCTGGTACTTCCACTTGGTAATTGCGGGTTTTCCAACCGTTTCAGATATTTCAGGTGCTCCCAGACGATCCTTGACGGACTCCATGCTTTGACCTCTTTCCGGCAACAGAACTGTACTGCGAAGTTCAGCCGACTGACTGCCAACGGGCACCGCAATGGTGTCACCGGTTTCTGCTGCAAAAGCATTCTGGTTGAAACTGACAAGACCCAATAAGGTCATGGATAGGGCTAATGACGGTATTGATAACAGATGTTTCATGACAGGCATACTTTCTCGCTACTTTCTTATTCTCATGGGTTGGCTGCAACAGCTCTGCAGCCCCGGTTATCGTTGTGGGAGACTGTCGCTTTTGCAAGGAAATGCAAACAGCCTTATTGTACCGGGCCGTTGGGGTTATAATAGCGAACTTCGCAACTATTGACGCCTCATAAATTTTAAATGTTCAGACCATTACCGTTTTTTGTCGGCCTCAGATATACCCGGGCCAAACGAAGGAATCACTTCATTTCCTTTATTTCACTCATGTCGATGGTTGGGCTGACCCTGGGGGTCTGTGTACTGATTATTGTCATGTCAGTCATGAACGGTTTTGACCGGGAACTGAAACAGCGCATTCTGGGTATGGTTCCCCATGCCACCATTACGTCAGCATCGGGCGGTATGCAAGACTGGCAGAATATTCTGGAACAGGTCTCCGGACAGGATGGGATTGTTGCTGCAGCTCCTTTTGTGGATGGTCAGGGGATGCTGACCAGTGGCAGCCAGGTTCGTGGGGCCATGGTTTACGGGATTGATCCGGCCTACGAAGAGCAGGTTTCAATTGTTAATCAGCATATGGAGCAGGGATCTCTCTACAACCTGAAACCCGGAAGGTTTGGCATAGTGCTGGGTGAAATCATGGCCCAGTCTCTGGGGGTCACAACCGGTGACAAGGTGACCATGGTTCTACCCGAGGCGAATGTGAACCTTGCCGGTGTTTTCCCCAGACTCAAGCGTTTCACTGTGGTCGGTATCTTTTCGGTAGGTGCTGAAGTGGACGGCAGTCTGGCTTATATCAACATTCAGGATGCTGCACGATTCATGAGAGTCCCTGAAGGTGTTGAAGGCATTCGGCTGAAAATGGAAAATCTGTTTGCTGCACCCAAACTGGCCTGGGATGTAGCTATTCAGCTGCCCGGTCGTTACTACGTGCAGGACTGGACTCGAACCCAGGGGCAACTGTTTCAGGCGATCCAGATGGAAAAAACCATGGTGGGCCTGCTGTTGACGTTGATTGTTGCGGTAGCGGCATTCAATATCGTCTCTACTCTGGTGATGGTGGTGACTGACAAGCAATCAGATATCGCTATTCTGAGAACACTGGGCGCCAGTCCGAAAACTATCATGGGTATCTTTATGGTACAGGGCTCTCTCATTGGTGTTGTGGGCACATTACTGGGGGTTGTACTCGGTATTATTGCTGCCTTGAACGTTTCTGAAATTATTTCAGCTCTTGAGTCCTCACTGGGTATCCAGTTCCTCAGTCCGGACGTTTATTTTATCAGTTATCTGCCTTCTGAATTGCAGTGGGGCGATGTTGCTGTCATCAGTATTGCAGGTCTGTCCATGAGTTTCCTGGCTACTCTGTATCCTGCCTGGAGAGCGTCTAAAACCCGGCCAGCAGAGGCACTTCGTTATGACTGAGTCCGTAAAAGTAATATTGGAGTGCAGGGCACTTGCCAAAAGTTTTGATGAAGGCCCTGAAAAGCTGGAAGTATTGAAAGACCTGAATCTGGTAGTCGCTCCCTCTGAAAGGTTAGCGGTGGTGGGCAGTTCCGGTTCAGGGAAGACGACATTACTGCAACTGCTGGCCGGACTGGATTGTCCTTCTTCCGGTGAAATCAGAGTCTGCGGCTATGATCTGTCGACGATGAAAGAGGCCCGGCAGAATGAGCTGAGAAATCGCCACCTCGGTTTTGTGTACCAGTTTCATCATCTGTTACCCGAGTTCACCGCCCTGGAAAATGTCTCTATGCCTTTGCTGCTAAGAAAGAAAATGCCCATCAGGCAGATTAAGGAGAGAGCAGAACGGCTTTTGGAGGCAGTGGGGTTGCTGGCAAGGGCCAAACATAAGCCCGCAGAATTATCCGGTGGCGAGCGTCAGCGTGTAGCCATTGCCAGAGCCCTGGTCGGCGAACCTGATCTGGTGTTTATGGATGAACCAACGGGTAACCTTGATCCTAACACTGCTGAAAAAGTGCACGGTTTAATGGCGACTCTCAGCAGAGAGTTCAAGACCAGTTTTATTGTGGTAACCCATGACATGAATCTTGCCAGGCAGATGGATCGAGTTTTTCGACTGGAGTCTGGCAGGTTGATTATGGATTCTTAAGCCTGCCGCAGCTCCAAAAACGCTATGCCCACTGGCATGGTTAATGTGGCTCTGATAGCATGGGGCAAACGGCAATATTGCGGTTTGCCCCATGCATCTGCTACCGCACAGGGTGTGCAGGCTGCCTCGATACTGAGTACCTTCTTTCGATATTGTTGTCTTTTAATTCCTTTTATTCCCAAATGGTAGAGACCTATGCTTTCCTATTTGCTGGCTGGTGACCACGGTATTCCTCTGACTCTGATTGAAACTTCAGATTATGATCGTTGGTTTGATGAGCAGTCAGAGCCTCTTCAGAACTGGCTGACCTGCACAGACTACAAAGGAAAAGGCATCAGTCTGATCCCCGGTGAAGAAGGTGTCATGGGGCAGGTCATTGTGGGGGTTGAAGATCTCTCCAGTCACTTTATCTGCGGTGATCTGGTCAATCAGCTGCCAGCCGGAGACTACAAACTTCAGGGGGATGAAAACCTGCTCAAACTGGCTGCATTCAGCTGGGGACTGGGTGCCTATCAGTTTAACCGCTACAAAAAAACTGATCAGAAAGAGTGTCCAAGGTTGATTCTGCCGAGCCAGGCTCAGGTTGAAGAAGCTGAAAAGTATGTTAAAGCGGTGGCTAGCGTTCGTGATCTGGTAAACACCCCGGCAGGTGATATGATGCCTGAGCATTTGGGCGAGGCAGTGGCAAAGCTGGCTGAAGAGTTCGGTGGCAAAGTCAGTCAGATTGTAGGTGATGAGCTGTTGGCCCAAAATTACCCCACCATTCATGCGGTAGGCCGTGCCAGTAGCCATGCGCCACGACTTATCGATATGACCTGGGGTGACGAGAAGCATCCATTGATTACTCTGGTGGGTAAGGGCGTCTGCTTCGACAGTGGTGGTCTGGACATGAAAGGCTCAGCGGGTATGCGCTTGATGAAAAAAGATATGGGCGGTGCCGCTCACGTCATTGGACTGGCGCGTTTGATTATGGACTTCAATCTGCCTGTTCGTCTGAGAATGCTGATTCCAGCCGTAGAAAATGCGGTTGCCGGCAATGCCCTGCGTCCCGGCGATGTTGTGAAAACCCGCCAGGGTCTGACAGTAGAAATTCACAACACCGATGCAGAAGGTCGTCTGGTTTTGTGTGAGGCTCTGACCGAGGCCAGTGCCGAAAATCCTGAAATGATTGTCGATTTCGCCACGCTGACTGGCGCCTGCCGTATAGCCCTGGGTACTGAAGTGGGTGGCTTTTATACCGACGATACGGCTTTGGCGTGTGAACTGATGCAGGCAGGTGATAAAACGGAGGACCCGGTCTGGCGCCTGCCGTTGCACAAGGGCTACAAATACATGCTTAAAAGCGAAATCGCTGACATGACCAACTGTGCCAGGGAGCCTTATGGGGGTTCTATTACTGCGGCACTCTACCTGCAGGATTTTGTCGGCAAGGACATTCCCTGGGTTCACTTTGATATCATGGCCTGGAATATTCGTAATCAGCCAGGTCGTCCTGTAGGTGGAGAAGCTTTCGGGGTTCGTGCCATGTTTGAAGTACTGCTGGATCGCTACGGCCATTAATCTGACTGTTTGTCCCGTCCTGCAATCAATTGATTCAGGACGGGATAGCGGACGAGGTAATCTGTATTTTTGCAAGGCGAGGCTATCTGCCAGGCTGCCTTCTGCCAGCAGGCGATCAGTAGGAACCCTTCCAGACTGCCTCCCGGAGAATAAGCAACAAGATACAGTGCGCTAGCCCCTGACTTTGGCACGGGTTGCCCGGCCAGGGCGACGCCCGGCAGTGCCCAGGCAACAATCTTCGATAAGCAGGTGTGGCAAGATCGATCATGTTATTGCTTCTGTCAGGTGCTCAATCGTTCATTCTACAAGTCAATTTCTTCTGAGCGTATAGATTTCTGGAATGCTAATTTATCTGTATTTAACCAAGCTGTTGATTCACAATTCCATCCCGGAATACAAAAATCTTCTGTGCAATGCACAGCATCAAACTCGGTAGCTACTCGTTCCCAGTCGATATAATCATCATTTTCTGCATGGGGGAAGTTTTTCACTAAATTTTCATATTTTTCAAAGGAATCAATCTTTAATATTTTTGCCGTTTCTGAAACTTTAAACTGAGCAGCATCGTTTCCTAACCAGAATCTCAAACTATTTTCTCTACACCACTCTATCCAGGCAGTTGTACTTTTACTGCTTGTGGCGTCTTTTTTTAGAGTGGAGGTCCAAAAAGCATTATCAGGTTTATCTGATGGTATTCTCAGCCACAATGGGATTGCGTTATTTTTAGTGATAGAAGAACTAAGTATGTGTCCGTTTTTTACTTTTGCCACTTTTCTGGTGGTGATTAATCTTTGCAAATCAAAGTATTCATTACCTCTGGGTATAAACACCTGAGATGAATGATAATCTTCAGACGTCGTAACTTGACTGGTTGCAGCACAGGTTTGAAAGTTTGTTGACCCAAAGGGCTGGATAGGGGCTGAATTCACAGTATATTCCTTTCATGTTTTCTTTCTAGAGTGCTCATTCATCATAAAGTTCATAACAATCTTGTTAGCGCATCTAACGTATGCTTCCAGTTCGTTCAGGTGCTTCGCCTTCATCACCCGACGCCCCTCTGGCTCAGGTTTGAATTGAGCGTTGAATTTGAAACCAGTGTAAGAATGAAGACGATCGTGCTATAACCCCAATGTCTGAGCCCATCACGCAAAGTAAATACCAAATCTTTGTACCTTTAACTGAGTCGGTAAAACTGGAAATTGTCATGGTCTGGCGAAAAAAAGTGACCTCTCTGGCCGACCGAACCTTCAGGGAGTTTGTCAAGGAAAGGTGCGCCAAAAAGCCCTGATGCTTTCTAAGTGATCCAAATTCGCCAATCATCCGTAATAGCTCTAATATTGAGTTTTGAGACCTTACTTAATCACCGCAAGAAGGTGTTTTGTATGTTAAGAGTACTCTATCGTCTGCCTGACCTCGCCTTCGCCCAAAAGCTGAACGACCTTGCCGAAGCTGAAGGGGTCTCTCACAATCGAATCCACATCGCTCACAAAGATCATCTGGCGACGCAGAAAAAGCATTTGAATGATCTGTCCTTTATCGAAGAATACGACACGGTTCGTTCAGGTGAGAGAGGTTTTCTCATTGGTATCCTGCTGACAGTGCTGACCGGCCTTGCGGTCCATGAATTAATGGCGGCGCATCCGGTTGCCCCGGTGGTCACTTTTTTCGCATGCATGGTGGTACTGGGTTACTCGACTTGGCTGGGGGGGTTGATCGGCGCTTCCAGTGACAACTTCAGGCTCCAGCCTTTCCATGATCACCTTGAACAGGGTGGCTCTGTAGTCATGCTGGATGTTGAATCCAATTCTGTTTCTAAACTGATGCGCGTCATCGCAATTCACATTCCTGAGGCGGAACCGGCTGGCAGTAGCCAAAGGCTGGACAACCCCTTCATGGGATCCTGGTTACTCAGAAAACATTCGTGAGGCAAGGTTATGAATCTGAAAACACTGACTGCCGTTGTTCGCCAAAAGCAGACACATCTGGAGCTGATTTCGGCTGAAGGTGACATCTATTTGTGCCGGATTAACGACAGGGAATGGCTTACCGAGCGTGCAGAAAATAAGCCCAAAGTCTTTCACAGCATTTTCGAGGCCAAATACACTTTAGGCAAGGATCTGTCGGATCAACTGGATATGGTGATGTTTTCAGCCTATGACGAAATGATCAGCTCAGGCGATTCCGGTGAAGGTAAAACTATCCGTCATGGGCTTTTAAAAATTGATCGATAGCCCGACACCATTGATCGCTTGATCGATCAGGCAACAGGTTCTGATCTCGTAAGTTGAGTCTGAATTCCACAACTGAGCGCCATTCCGTGGAGCCGGGATCAGGGCCGTGTCCCATGCCATCGCCTGTGGGTACTCTCGACTCTGCATACTCATACCAGCTTTCGGTACACATCGACTTTTCTTCTGGTCGACCATGATAAGAACACCCCGTCAGAAACAAGCCGATGACTAGCCCTGCCAGAAGATTGTGAGACTGCATCGCCTGCCCTCCTCCGTTTATTGAATCCCCGCTAAAAACCCCGTAATCATCACCGAGGACGTGAAGGCGGGGATCTGAGCCAGGCTTGCAAAGCAAGCCTCTGGAGCTATTCTACAATGGTCGTCTCTTCAGAGACGATAGCATTCTCCAATTTAAAAGCCTAAGCATCGATCGACCTTTGCAGAATTAATCAAGGTTCGCAGAAGAGAAAATGTCCGTTTTAGTCGATCAGACCTGCTTCACGTGCCTGGGCAGTGAGGGGCTCGCGGAAATCCGGATGAGAGATGGCAATCAGGGCTGCAGTACGGTCTTTGAGGGGTTTGTTGTGCACGTCGGCAACACCGTACTCTGTGACAATGAACATAGCGTCACTGCGTGGTGTGGTCACCGGTGTTCCGGCGGGCAGGGTCAGTTGAATGCGGGATTCCAGGCCGTTTTTGCCTTTGAAGACAGACGACAGGGCGATAAAGGACTTACCACCTTTGGACATGCCAGCGCCGCGAACAAAATCAAGCTGACCACCTGTGCATGAAATCTGGTTCAGACCAACACCTTCAGCCGCAATCTGGCCGGTCAGGTCGCACATCAAAGCTCCGTTGATGGAAATGAAATTATCCTGTTTAGCTATTTCTTCCGGCCTGTTCAGCGTTGACAGGGGCATGACATGGGTGTCGTCGTTGTTATCCAGAAAATCCAGAAGGTCCCGACTTCCTACAGCCAGTCCGTAAACCAGTTTGTTTTTGTCAATGGTTTTATTGCTGTTATCAATAGCGCCAATTTTAATCAGGTGCAGCAGGGAGTCTGTCATCATTTCCGAATGCACGCCCAGATTCTTTTTGTTTTCCAAACCATAGGCAACCGCATCTGAGAGTCCGCCAAAACCGATCTGAATGGTGTCTCCATCATTAATGTAAGGCAGAATGTGGCTCGCAATACTCTGTTCCAGTTCGCTTGGCTGGGCCTGTGGCGCGAAGGGCAGTTCGTGATTGCATTCAACCAGTTTGTCAATCTGGTCTACATGAACAAAGTTACTTTCACCTTTAAGATAGGGTACCTGGTCGTTAACAACCACGATCACCTTTTCGGCATTTTCGACCACGCTGTCGCCTAACAGGGCACCGATATGACCCAGACTCATAAAGCCATTTTCATCAGGTCGGGAAACTTCCATCAACAGAACATTCGGCTTCATGATGTTTTTCATAAAGCTCTGCGTCTGGGAAAAATGCACAGAATTAATCTTTATATTGCCATGAGGTCCCAGAAATTTTCTCTCCAGTGGCCCGGTAAATAAACAGTTGTAATTGATGTGGCCTTTAAATTCTGCCTTGAGAAAATCAAAAGGAAACATTAATAGTGCGCCGAACAATTCAACGTCTTTCAATTCATCTTTACGATGACAAAGCTGTTTAAGAACCGGGATAGCAACACCATTGGCACCACCAATCCAAACCCTGTCCCCGGACTGGATTTCATTTGCCGCACTTTCCAGGGGTGACCATTTACGATCGTAGGTTGATTGCCAGTTTTTGATATCAAATTGAGCAGTCATAGTGACTCCTTTTTTATTTGCACAGAGTGACCCGCCCCGAAAATATCTGTAACTCAGGGTCTTGTCTGGTAACGTTGAGGTCTTCACTTTACATCAATGTTCCATCAAAAACTTGGCAGAGTGCGCCATGTACTTGTTTGTTACCGACTGTCAATAAAGGGTTTGATTTGAGCCATATTTCGTACCGTTTTATTTTTAAACGTTGAAGGATTGGACATTGTGGTACTTCCTTGGCGACAAACCTGTCCAGCTTTTAAACGCTCTGGAAAAACTGCTCAAATCGCCAAACCCTAACTCATAGGCGACAGTGGAAAGGGGCGTATCGCCGGACTCAATCAGGGCAATCGCTTTTTCATGGCGTATTTTGTTAACCAGTTCCCGGTAACTCAGCCCCAGCTCTGTCAGTTTTCTCTGGAATGTACGACTGCTCATATTCATCAGGCTTGCCATTTCACCAGTCGTTGGCGGTATAAGCGGGCTCAACTCCAGGAGTGAGCGACTGACTTTTAAAACAAGGTTGCTTTTTTCGATCATTAACAGCTTTTTCTGAACCAGTGATTCATTTGCCTGAAGCAGCTCTGGGTCAGAGGTGCGCAGAGGCTGATCCAGTGCATCAACACTGAATTCTATGCGAAACTGAGACATGGAGAATTTCAGAGTACTTTCCAATTTCCCCTCAAGTCTTTTGTGGTATGTCGGTTGTTCAAATGGCAGGTGTATCGTGATTTTGGCTTCATTGTCCCAGCGTATTACCCTGGTAACAGCTGAAATCAGGGCCATCATGCCATGTGTGGTCAGGTTGACCTGTTTATCGAGAGCGTCACTGTCAATTAATAATAATGTGGCTGTCCCGGCTTTTTCATTGAAGATGATTCGGGTAGTTGTCGTGACCAATGATTGATACATCTCCAGTTTTTCAATTCGTTGCCTGAGTGATGCAGCACTCCATAAGACGATACCCAGCGACTTGATATCAAGCGGTTGGAGTGAAAGCCCCAGATCGACCGGTAACAGCGGGTTATCAGTTTGCTCCACGGCCCAGTAGAGCAGCCTGCGAGCGCCATCAACCGGGACTGGCCTGTCGCAGTATGACCAGCTTTCAAGAGGAATATTGAAATGCTCGGGAGGTAATGGATCCACCCCATGTTTCTGTAATTGCAGATTAATCAGGTCAAACCAGCGTCCACTGACCGTTCCGCGGTATTTATTAATCACTTCCGATGATGAATCGTTAAAAGACATTTTACGGTACATAAATTTCCGGTTCGTTGAAGAGGTGTGCTGGTAAACGTGCAAACTTGATGGATTAAACTTTCAACCTGGTCTGGGGGGCGACTGGCAGTCCAGCGACGAAAGGCGCATGAAGTTCCGGCGTGTTTGCCATTGTGGTAATGTTTGCATCACTGTCGTTCGGCACTTTTAATGCCTGTTTCAGATTATACCGCTCAAAAAGAGACTTGAAACGGATACTTTCGTGATTCAAACAACGAGCTAACTTCCTTTGGCTGTGATTGCTTTTTCGGCAGAAGACAGTGTCAGAGAGCGAATATACCTATTGTTCATGTGATTTACTGATTAATGTCTCGAGGGAAACCCTTCCCATTACCGTTCAATCCACAATGACGTGTCATCCCGGACTCTCTATCCTCACTGCTGAGTTCAATAAATGAACAGGAAAAAAGCTTTAAAGGCCAATAAACGATGGGTAAAGCTGATTTTTATCCCACGCATAAAGATCAACAGGGTCAGGGGCAAAGTGACTCAATGCCTCCACTGAAATGACCACTGAGCCAGCTGGCGGAAAAGTAATAGTGAACTTACTCTGTAGAATAACGGTCTAAATATATAACTTATATCAATAATGCAGAGGGCCTGATCCATTAGTTTTGGGCACTTGATTTGTGTGAACTGCTTATAAAATGATCGCCCGATAGGTGATTTCCGTTATATCCAGGGGCCTTTCAGACGAGGGGAATGGTACGGAAAGATTGATGAGCAAACAGCCAAAAGCCGGGAGCTCAGCCTTTCCCCGATCGTCAACTGATTGTCTGAAAGGGCGTCAATTTCATTATAAATAAAGTGGGGTATGGTATGGGTGAAACTCAATCTCTATTCGAACGCATGGCCAGCACGAGCCTGGTTCTGAGGATAATCGCAGGTATTGTAATGGGGGCAGGCCTTGGGGTCGTCGCTCCTGATACCGCTATCTCTTTCTCTTTGCTGGGTTCTCTGTTCGTTGGTTCCCTCAAAGCAATAGCACCTGTTCTGGTCTTTGTACTAGTGGTGGCTTCTATTGCCAACCAGAAGAAAGGTCAGCACACCAACATGAGGCCCATCATCAGCCTCTACCTGATCGGCACCCTGGCGGCCTCTCTGACGGCCGTTGCCATGAGCTTTGCTTTTCCGGTTACTCTCACTCTGGTCACTAATGAAGCCAGTGCCAACCCGCCCCAGGGCATTGGTGAAGTTCTGAACACCCTGTTGTTCAACATTGTCCAGAATCCCGTTGAAGCTCTGATGACCGGTAATTTTATCGGTATTCTGACATGGGCTATCGCACTGGGGCTTGCTCTGCATCGTGCTTCTGATAGCACCAAGCGTTTTATTCATGACCTTTCCGATGCGGTATCCAACGTCGTCCGGTTTGTTATCCAGCTGGCACCTTTTGGTATCTTCGGTCTGGTCGCCAACACCATAGCCCAGACTGGTTTCTCTGCTCTGGCTGAGTACGGGCAGCTGTTGATGGTTCTGATCGGTTGTATGCTGATTATTGCGCTGGTCGTGAACCCGCTGATCGTGTTCGCCAAACTCAGGCGCAACCCATACCCACTGATTTTCCAATGCCTGCGTGAAAGTGGTGTAACCGCATTTTTCACCCGTAGCTCCGCCGCTAACATTCCAGTGAACATGGAGCTTTGCAAAAAGTTGAACCTGCATGAGGATACATACTCTGTATCCATTCCTCTGGGAGCGACCATCAACATGGCGGGCGCTGCCATCACCATCACTGTAATGACTCTTGCTGCTGTCAATACTCTGGGTATCCAGGTGGACATGCCAACGGCTCTGATTCTGAGTCTGATTGCTGCTGTGTCTGCCTGCGGCGCCTCAGGTGTGGCAGGTGGCTCTTTGCTGCTGATTCCTCTGGCTTGCAGCCTGTTCGGCATCTCTGCTGATGTGGCTATGCAGGTTGTTGCCGTTGGTTTTATCATCGGTGTTATCCAGGATTCTGCTGAAACGGCATTGAACAGTTCAACCGACGTTTTGTTTACTGCTGCAGCCTGTATCTCTGCTGAAGAGAATGGTCAGGCTGTCGATGTCATCCGGCAAGCTAATGCCTGAGACTGAAGTATTTTTCAGTACTTAAAAAAAACCGCCAGCTGATTCTGGCGGTTTTTGTATTGGTTGAAGCAATCAGGAATCCCTGAGGTCGAACCGGTCAAGATCCATCACTTTCAGCCAGGCGGCAGCGAAGTCGTGAACAAACTTCTCACCGGCGTCGTCCGAACCATAGACTTCGGCTACTGCACGGAGTTCGGAGTTTGAACCAAAAATCAGATCTACCCGGGTTGCGCTCCACTGACTGGCCCCGGTTTTACGATCGTGTCCTTCAAAAATATTTTCATCCACCGATGTAGCTTTCCACTCAGTGTCCATATTCAGCAGATTGATAAAGAAATCATTGCTCAGGGCATCTGATTTAGAGGTGAAAACCCCATGCTGACTCTGGTCACTGTTGGTATTCAGAACACGCATGCCACCAACAAGTACCGTCATTTCAGGGATAGTCAGGGTCAACAGCTGAGCCTTGTCGATTAAAAGTGCTTCCGCAGGAACATCCATAGTATTTTTTTGATAGTTTCTGAAGCCGTCCGCTAGAGGCTCCAGTAGCCGGAAGCTCTGAACATCCGTTTGCTGCTGTAAAGCATCCATACGACCAGGGTTGAATTTCAGGTCAATAGTGTAGCCTGCATTTTTAGCAGACTGTTCAACAGCGGCACAACCACCCAGGACAATCAGGTCGGCCAGGGAAATCTTTTTGTTACCTGATTGAGAACCATTGAACGCTTGCTGGATATCTTCAAGCTGCTGCAGAACGCGAGTAAGTTGTTCTGGCCTGTTGACCTCCCAACTTTTCTGGGGCTCCAGCCGGATTCTGGCGCCATTGGCGCCACCACGCATATCCGAGCCTCTGAAGGTTGAGGCAGAAGCCCAGGCGGTTGATACCAGTTCACTGATTGAGAGAGTAGAACCCAGAATCTGTTGCTTGAGCGCAGCCTGATCCTCCCTATTGATCAGTTCATGATCAACAGAAGGAATGGGGTCTTGCCAGATCATTACTTCGCTGGGCACTTCCGGACCCAGGTAGCGTGAAATGGGTCCCATGTCCCGATGAGTCAGCTTAAACCAGGCTCGGGCAAAGGCATCGGCAAACTGATCCGGATGTTCATAAAAGTTTCTGGATATCTTTTCATAAGCTGCGTCAAAACGAAGTGACAGATCGGTAGTCAGCATGGTGGGCTGATGACGTTTTGTTGGATCATGGGCATCAGGAATAGTGTCTTCACTGTCTTTGGCCACCCATTGATAGGCTCCGGCCGGACTTTTGGTTAGTTCCCATTCGTGTTGGAACAGATTTTCAAAATACAGGTTGCTCCACTGGGTTGGCTGGCTGGTCCAGGTCACTTCCGGACCACCCGTAATGGTATCGCCGGCTTTTCCAGATCCATGGCTGCTGCTCCATCCCAGTCCCTGCTCGGTTATGTCTGCTGCTTCGGGTTCAGGACCGACCAGAGATGGGTCACCCGCCCCGTGACACTTGCCAAAAGTATGGCCACCTGCAATCAGGGCAACGGTCTCCTCATCGTCCATCGCCATGCGTGCAAAAGTACTCCGGATTTCCATAGCAGCAGCTTTTGGGTCAGGATTGCCATTAGGACCTTCGGGGTTAACATAGATCAGGCCCATCTCGACGGCGGCCAGTGGCTTTTCCAGATTACGTTCACCGATGTGGCGCTCGTCTCCCAGCCAGGTTTTCTCGTTGCCCCAGTAAATATCTTTTTCTGATTCCCAGATATCTACTCGCCCGCCGGCAAAGCCAAAGGTTTTAAAGCCCATTGTTTCCAGAGCCACATTACCTGTCAGAATCAGCAGGTCAGCCCAGGACAGTTTTCGGCCGTATTTCTGTTTAACAGGCCAGAGCAAACGACGGGCCTTGTCGAGATTGGCATTATCTGGCCAACTGTTAAGGGGGGCAAAACGCTGGCTACCCGTTCCTGCACCACCACGGCCATCAAGATTGCGATAGGTTCCGGCACTGTGCCAGGCCATCCGGACAAAGAGAGGACCATAATGACCAAAGTCGGCGGGCCACCAGGACTGGGAGTCGGTCATCAGTGATGTGAGGTCGGTCTTGACCGCCCCGAAATCCAGGCTGTTGAACTCAGCCGCATAATCGAAATGCGCACCCATCGGGTTTGAAGCACCACCGTGTTGACGCAGAATTTCCAGATTTAATCGATTGGGCCACCAATCCTGGTTGGAAGTACCACTGCCAGCGGCATGATGCATAATCGGACATTGATTAACAGACATACAAAGCCTCCGATTCGTTCCTGTAGAAACGCAGAACAAACTTCTTAAGGTCAAGGTAGCCGCTCAGAAAGTGTCAGAGAGGTCGCCTGACTAGGAGCCTGACCGAGAATAGACTGCCCTACTGCGGTGGCAGCAAATTGGTCTGAAAATCCGCTTTTGTTCGTCAAATAGCTCGCTATTCTCCTCACAAAACCGAATTTTCATCCTCAATTTTCTGCCGTCCTCGCTACGGGCGCTATTCTCGGTCAGGCTCCTAGGACGAGGCCACCCAGATGCAGTCGGACTTAAGTCAAAAGGATCGGATGATTGTGAAGTTTAAGAGCCATTGGCTGTGTAAGCAAATGAAACAGTGACTTCATTTGAGTAAGGTTTTAGTCTCAGTCAATCACTGCTTCAATAAGTTCCGGATCAATGATCAAAGTCCCTGAGCAAGCTGAACTGACCGAGGCATGAAACTTTGCGATCAAACGACCAGATGGTTTTGCATCGAAGCCCGTAAGTACTCAACCATAGGAAATCATATTTTCTGACTCATTGCTCAGGTGCTCGCGGCAACTGCTCCTGCGTTGCTCTGGCTCCTGCATCCATACAAAGTCCATCTGTCTTGCAGTTTTCTCAGCAAGTTCCTGACTGTGCAGTAAACTCACCAGAGAAAGACTCATATCGATTCCGGCGGTAATACCGGCTGATGTCATGATAGAGCCGTCTTTTACCCAGCGCTGGTCTGAGACCACATCCAGTTTTGGATAATGTTGCCTGAGGTCAGGAATATCTTCCCAGTGCGTAGTGACTTTCTGATCGGTCAGAATACCCGCTTCGGCCAGGATAAAAGCGCCAGTACAAACGGATGTTGTCATGTGTGCACTGGCTGAAAAAGTACGTAGCCAGTCCAGTACCTGAGGCTTTTTCAATTCAGCATGATGGACACCGCCAACCACCATCAGTAAGTCAACAGGGGGGTGATTGTAGAACCCATAGTCAGGGTTCACGCTGTATCCGGCTCGGGCAGTAACGGTTTCACCAGTCTCTCCTATCAGAAAGACATTAAAAGGCTCGCCGTCTGCACAGACCCGGCTGGCTGTTGAAAACACTTCATAAGGACCGGAAAAATCCAGTACTTCTGCATTGTCGTATATATAGATGGCAATGTTCATGGATTCTTATTCTTGATTTGAGTGCTATTCAGTTTCTCGAATATAAAGAGACCCGGCCAGCGAGACAAGCGATAAAGCAGAGAAATATGTCTCGGAGAATTTCGAACCCCTCGCAGCACTCAAAGTCACTGACTTCAAAGCCCATCTTTTGTCACCAGATTTTTGTCTGAATTTCGGCTCAAAAAGGACATCAGTTGTTCTAAATTCGGATTTGCGAACAGGGTAAACAGGACGCGTTCACAAGATTCCCCTGCAACCAGACTCATCTTGTTCACTTTGTGTTCCGACCAGAGGTTCTCGAAAAAAAAGCAGCCACTTTCTGGATAGGAATACGTTTTGACCGTTTCAGGAATGTAGCTTGGCGTATAAAAAAACTTAGAATAAAGTCTGGAAAAAAACGTTTCTTGTGCTCGTTCAGCAAAAGACATCTCTCCGCCGGAGTATGTACCGTTTTCCTGCTCGCATGGCGAAACCACTGTTGTCATTGATAAACTGGTCCAGTCATAATGCCAACCCAGATGCGATATTTCCGGGAAGTCTGAATTAAGCGTATATTTTAGTATGCTGGAGTGAAATGGCACTCTCTGATCGGACCAGTTGCCTAGTTGAGCCATTTTTTCCAGGCTGGAACAGGTGAAATCAGCCACTGATTCAGTGACATTTTTTTCCTCAAGATAGGCTCTCACCTGATCTTCGTCAGCTAATTTACAAGACCTGTCAAATGCGATAACGGGTGCCAGCATTTCACCTGAACAAAATGCCCCGAGCACTGGCACATTATAGCGATCCTTGTGGGGACTGCTGTCCAGGAAATTTGGGTAGTATTTCATTTCTTTTTTATGGGCCAGATACTCTAATCTGTTATCGGCAAAGGCATCAAAGCTTCTGGCTTCTTTTGCGTCCTTGTATACCTTAAGCATTAAGTTTTTATCTAAAAAGTTATCGTATCTGGCAATAAACCGGCCACTAAATGTTGGTTGAGTGGTATCCCCTGTCTCTTGACCGATTTTAGCGCGCCATTGGTCGAGCAGTCTGTTATTGTTTCCTGGCTGAATCCGTGCTTCTCTCATCATCAATTCCTCCTTGAAAAATTAAATGGTCAACCTCTCTAACTTGGTACAAAAGTTCTGATCAGTCTTAAAATTAGACATTGGCAGTTATGAAAAAGTTCCATGCTGATTTCAACGGCATCTTGCATCTCTTCCATGGGCTCGCCCTGATGGGACTCAGAAAATGCAATTGATATAAAAAAACCGGCATCGGGGTCGGTTGTGAGAGGCACTGATGTTTACCCACGACAAGGGTAAACACCAGGCAGATGTTGGCGCCGCCAAAGCCGAATCTTTTGGAGATAGGTTGTCATTTCCCGATCATCATGACCGGGGCTCAGGTTAAAACAAGCATTCAGTAGTAGTTGACTAAATTTAAATGGTTATAATATAACATAACAATTCAGGGCGTACTCAACCGCATATTCACTTGGACCGGAACTATCCGTCATGACTCAACTACCCGTCACTGTGCTGTCAGGCTTTCTTGGCGCAGGAAAAACCACTGTACTGAGCCACATTCTTAACAACCGTCAAGGTAAAAAAGTGGCCGTTATCGTTAACGATATGAGCGAAATCAATATCGATGCAGCACAGGTAAAAAACGAAGTCTCACTGAGTCACCAGGAGGAGAAGCTGGTGGAGATGAGTAATGGCTGTATTTGTTGTACCTTGCGCGAAGATCTGTTGCTGGAGATCAACAAACTGGCACAGGAGGAACGTTTTGATTACCTGGTGATTGAATCCACCGGCATTTCCGAGCCTTTACCCGTCGCTGAAACCTTTACCTTTGCTGATGAAAAGGGTGAATCACTGTCTGATGTCGCCACGCTGGATACAATGATCACTGTGGTAGATGCGGTGAACTTCCTCAAGGATTATGACGAGGCGAAATACCTTCAGGAAACCGGGGAGTCTTTAGGTGAAGAGGATGAACGCAGTGTCGCTGATTTATTGGTAGATCAGGTTGAGTTCGCCGATATACTACTAATCAGCAAAACCGATTTGATAGAACAACCCGAACTGGAACGTTTGACTGCGATTCTGAAAACACTCAATACCAATGCCCGAATCATTCCCATTGCTCATGGTCAGGTAAATGTTGACGAAGTATTAAACACTGGGCTGTTTGACTTTGAGCGCGCACAATCAGCGCCAGGCTGGCTTAAGGAAATGCGCGGGGAACATTTGCCGGAAACCGAAGAATACGGCATTGGAAGTTTTAGTTACACCGCCCGCCGACCCTTTCATCCAGAAAAGTTTTACCAGTTTCTCCACTCGGCAAGAGACTATGGAAAACTGATTCGATCCAAAGGCTACTTTTGGTTGGCCTCCCGTCCGGAATTTGCAGGCCAATGGAGTCAGGCTGGCGGTATTGCACGTTATGGTTTCGCAGGGATGTTTTGGAAAGCTGTCCCGAAAGAGAACTGGCCCACCGATGAAGATTCCCTCGCCTCCATCAAGAGTAACTGGGTAGAACCTTTCGGCGATATGCGTCAGGAGCTTGTTTTCATTGGTCAGGGTTTGGATCAACACGCCATCACTAAAGCCCTCGACTATTGCCTGTTAACAGAAGACGAGGTTCTCAAAGGTAAAGAGTACTGGGCAAGTTTGAGTGATCCTTTTCCTGGTTGGGGAGAAAGTCAATGAAGACAACATCACTGGGACAATGCACGTTGACTGAAGATCAGATCAAACAGGCTGCAGAGTCTGACTACATGAATACTGAGCAACTGGATTTCTTCAAGCACCAACTGTTACTGCTTCACGAATCGACAGAAGCTCGGATTCAGGAAGCCAAAAGTCAAATGGCCAGCCCACCGGAATTGAACGATGACAGTGATAGAGCATCCTGGGAAGAAGAGTGCAGTACTTCGTTGCGGATTTTAGATCGAGAACAAAAATTGCTGTCCAAGATCAGACAGTCACTGGAGCGTATACGATCAGGTACCTATGGTTACTGTCTTGAATCAGACGAGCCTATAGGCATCCCCCGCCTTCTGGCAAGACCCACAGCTGAATACTGTGCTGAAGTGAAAGCCCGGATGGAATACAGGGAACAGTCATACCGGGACTGAAGGTGTCAGTTATTGAAATAAGCTGCCGTAAAGATTCAACAAGAACGTTGATTTCATGCCATCAGGACATGGATTGGAGAAGACAGTAATCCGACCTATAGTGATTGCAGTACAATTCTATTTCATTCATACGGAGGCTGGGATCGAATATGCTTTCTATTGAAATGGGCAGGAAAGACGGCATTGCTCTTCTGGAACCTCATGGACCTCTTTCAAAAGAGGATTTTATTTCTGCCGCTCGACAAATTGATCCTTTGATTGAAGAGAGAGGAGGGCTGGCCGGGTTGATTATCCATACTGATCACTTTCCCGGCTGGGAATCCTTTGGTGCACTGGTCAGCCACATCCGGTTTGTGAAAAACCATCACAAACATCTGAGAAAAATTGCCATTGTGACGGATGCAAAAGAGATGGGGGCAAGGGAAAAAATGGCCAGCCACTTTATTGCCGCAAAAATCAGGCACTTCAAATACGAGCAGCTGGAGGCGGCAAAGCTCTGGATTCAGGAAGAGGATTGAGTTGTAAGTGAGTAGGCTGATTTCCTTGAGCATTGCACTTCAGAGGTGTTAGGGCATTTGATTTTTAGCCACGGTATTTGTGAAGGACTTCAACAATTTCCACCTGGTAGTCAAGGTACCAGAGTGCTTTGCCTTTTTTTTGGGCTATCAGGTGTTCGGGGTTGTTCTTCCAGGCATGGATGCTGTTTTTGTCTGGCCAGTATGAGATGGCCAGCTCCTGATCACCTTCAGTAGAGGCTATAAACTCAATACAACCGTATTCATCCAGGGCCAGCTCACGCATGCACTGGGCCAATTCAAGGTACTCTTGATCCAATTGTTTGACTGTAGCTCTGAAAATGACAGCGTACATGGTCGTTCCCTGATTGGAGTTTTTGAAGACTCCTGAAGTGAATGGGCATTATTAACAGAGAGCACTGCAGAAGAGGCCAGGCATTCAGCAGTCACTAGTGCAGCCAAGCCTTGATATCCATACAGCCCACTCGTTCCGATACTCTGTGGTCGTCATTCCCGCGAAGGCGGGAATCCAGCGCCAACAGCGGGTCTCTGCCTTCACGCGGATGAAAAGGCCAGGGGGGGCACCGGGCAGTATGGTTCTGGTGATGAGTCTGTGTGGATTCCCGCCTTCGCGGGAATGACGGGAGTGAGGCCGGAAATGACGGGAGGTGAACCAGGGTTTTGCGACACCCTTTGTTGCGTGGGAACGAGGGGTGTATGGATATCAGAGCTTAGCTGCACTAGACATTGCAACAAATCCCGGAAGGCTGCGGATTCGCTCAATCCAATTTTGGATTTCTGGGTACTCAGACAAGTCAAAGCCGCCTTCATGGGCAACATGAGTGTATCCGAACAAAGACAAGTCAGCCGTCGTCAGCTGTTCCCCCACCAGAAAAGGGGTTTGTGAAAGCTGCTGTTCCATGACTTTAAGAGCTTTGTGGCCGCCTTCCTGTTTGCTTTCGAATTCATCTCTTCGATCTTCAGGCATTCCCAGATATTTATTAATAAAGCGGGCAACAGCAATATAGGGTTCGTGGCTGTATTGCTCAAAAAACTGCCATTGCTGGATTTTTGCCTGTAAAAAAGAGTCTGTTGGCAGTAGCTCAGAATCTCTGGCCAGGAAGTTCAGGATAGCATTTGACTCCCAGAGACAGAGGCCATCTTCAAGCTCCAGCAATGGAATTTTGCCATTAGGGTTTCTGGCGAGAAAATCGGGAGTCTGTGTTTCATTATTCAGAACATCAATGGCAATCCATTTGTGATTCAGGTCAAGCAGGGCAGTGAGCAGTTTGATTTTGTAACAGTTACCGGACTGGATATCGCCATATATTTTCATCTCTGAGGAAACTCCCTGTTTAGGCGCTTTTATTTTATTAAGCGACATTGTACCAGTGTTTTTTATCGGAAGGTAGATATTAGTAGTTGTCTTGAGGTTCAGGAGGTTGAACTCTTCAGGCTGGCAGGGCCTGAAAATCAGGCCCTGAGAGGTTATTAACGGTTGGCTGTTTTTTGTTTTGTCTGAATTTGAACCAGATCCACCAGAACCATTCCAGCTTCTTTGATAAAGGCGTCTGTTTCTTTCTTTTTCTTTTTGGTTTCTGAAGAAGATTCTTCCTGCTCGGCTGCTTCCAGTTCATCCAGATTGTTTAACAGGGGTTCCCCTTTGGCCTTTCTTAGCCGGTTCTCAATGGCCAGCCTCTGGCTACGCATGGTCTGGATTTCGTGCTTGCGCTTTGCTTCGTTCAGCGACACTCTTTCCTGATTTTCGTAGCGGGACAGGTACTCCTTCATTTCGTTCAGATAGACGAAATCCGGGTCCTCATCTGTCCGCTTGCGGTGCTTATCATCGAGAGGTTGCAGATAAGGTTTCATATCTGAATACTTTCTGTAAGGGATTGGCTTGATGGTGTCCCAGGGCAGGGCGTCAGGCAGTTTGCTTTCGCCGATATCACGTCCGTCATAGAGTGATGGAAAGGCAATGTCGGGCAGCACACCCTGGTTCTGGGTGCTCTGACCGGAAATACGGTAGAACTTGGCCAGGGTCAGTTTCAGCTGTCCATGGTTAAGCGGCTGAATGCTTTGAACGGTACCCTTTCCGTAAGTCTGACCACCAATCACCAGTGCCCGTCCATAGTCTTGCATGGCACCGGCAAAGATTTCTGAAGCGGAAGCACTCAGGCGGTCAACCACAACGGCCATGGGGCCACTGAAGACCTGGGTTGGGTCCGGGTCCTGCTGACGCTCGGTACGACCTCTGCTGTCCCGAACCAGAACTGTTGGGCCCTGATCAATAAACAGGCCAGTCAGCTCATTGGCTTCCTGCAAAGAGCCACCACCATTGCCACGAAGGTCTATGATCAGGCCGTCCAGGTTTTCTTTCTTGAGCTTTTCAAGCAGCTTGCGCACGTCGCGCGTCGTGCTCTTGTAGTTGGGATCACCGGACTGAGCGGCTTTGAAGTCTATGTAAAAGGTAGGAATTTCGATAACCCCTATACGCTTGTTTTTATTATTCTGTTTAAATTCCAGAATGTGACTTTTCGCGTCTTGTTCTTCCAGCTTGACCTTGTCACGAATAATTTCGTAAATACGGGTGTTGCTGCTTTTGCTGGACCCCGGAATAACTTCCAGTCTGACCAGGGTTTTCTTTTTACCACGGATCAGTTTAACCACATCATCCAGACGCATTCCTACGACATCTTCCAAGGCGCCTTTCTGGCCCTGGCCTACGCTGATGATTTTATCGCCGGGCTTCAGCTTGCCTGCTTTATCGGCAGGACCACCGGGAACTATGCTGACCACTTTTGTGTATTCATCCTCGGCAGACAGCACTGCACCAATACCTTCCAGAGAAAGGCTCATATTAATGTCAAAGTTCTCGGCAGTCTGAGGCGAAAAATACTGGGTATGGGGATCGAAAATCCCGGTGAAAGAATTAATGTAGGTCTGGAAAACGTCTTCACTTTTACTCTGATGCAATCGGCGTAAGAGGTTGGTGTTACGTCGTTTCAATTGATCTGCAATTTCTTCATCGGTTTTGTTGTTCAGCTTTAAGGTCAGTACGCTGTCCTTGAACTGCTTTTTCCAGAGGTCACGCTGGGCCTTTTTATTGGCCAGCCAGGGCTGCTCCTTGCGGTCAACAATCAGGTCTTCGTTCTTTTTCAGGTTCAATTTGTCGACTCCCTGCTTGACCTGAGCCAACATGTAGCGGGCACGTTCTTCTGCCCTGACTGTGTAGCGATTGAATATTTCAAAAGCAGGTTTCAGGTCGCCGCTCTTGAGTGAGCTGTCGAGCTTTTCTTTGTAGGGGGCAAACTGATCAATATCGCTTTGCAGGAAGAAGCTGCGGTTGGGGTCCAGACGATCGAGATAGCGCTGAAATACTTTTTCACCACTCTCTTTGTCCAGCTCAATTTTACGGTAATGGTTACGTGACAGCAGTTGCACCACATTAACACTGGCAATGGCCTGCTGCAGGCTGGGCTTAAGTTCTTCAACCGGGCGCTCAAGATTCTGGTCAGTGGCAAAAACCGAGCTGGTGGTTAAACAGAGCGCGGTGAACAGGGCAAAAAAAACCGATGGTATTTTCCTGGCGTTTAGCAGGGTCGGTATCATGGATTGTGAAGCTCCGTGTCGTTTTTCGATATCGGGTGTGCCGCCTCGGCTCATGAAGGATTACGTCCTTATTACAGAGTGCCTAAGACGACGTTCATCGACTATAGGACACTCCATCCCACTGTGCCTGAAACACTTGTACCAAAATATTCAGAACGTTCGTTACAGCCTATTTTGCACCGGAAATAGTCCAGAGCCTGTCAAAGCTTTGTTACCGGGTGATACTGCGTTTGGCGCATTTGGCACTGCTGGCTCCCAGACAGTTGGTCCATAGACCCATCCCAAAGCATTGGTTGACCTCTATTTTTAAGTTACCAGTGCTTTGGGGGCTTTCTCAATCAGTTTTCTTTTGTGATTGTGAATATCCCCTGAGACATAATACAGTCTATAACTGAATGCAGCCAGTCAGTGGACTGTCAGAGTCGCTTCAGGTTGGTAAACCCTCATTCAATGAAGCTCGATAATGGAGGTATTTTCATGATACCTGTATCGGCTTGATCAACGAGGATTGAGTAAAGATGCAAGAGAGCAAAAACTTTCACGGACTTATGGCTATAGACAAGGCGTTGCAATGGCGATCTTTTCCCGATAAGCCTCCGGGTAAAGATCAGGTAAAAGTTCGCGTAGTGGCCGCAGGTCTTAACCGTGCCGACCTGTCGCAACAGGCTGGAACTTACAATCCACCAGAAGGTGTAACGCCCGTTATGGGACTGGAATGCTCCGGGATTATTGAGACGGTTGGAGCCAATGTCAGCCAGTGGTTGCCGGGTCAGCAGGTGTGTGCGTTGTTGCCGGGTGGAGGACTGGCGACCAGCGTAGTGTGTGATCAGCGGCTGTTGCTGCCGGTTCCCGGGTCGCTGAGCCTCGTGCAGGCAGGTGGCATTGTTGAGGTTTACACAACCGCCTGGCTAAACCTGTTTCATCGTGGCAAGGTCAAAGCCGGAGACAAGGTTCTGCTGATGGCGGGTGCCAGCGGTGTGGGTACTGCAGTTCTTCAATTATGCGACCATTTTGGCATTGATGTAACGGTAGTGGTCGGCAGTGATGAGAAGCTGCAATTCTGCAGAGAGCTGGGAGCAAAAAATGGCCTGAACAGACATAGGCAGGATTGGCAAGTTCTTAATGCCTTTGGCCCCTTTGATATGGTGTTGGATTGCTGTGCCGGAGACTGGCTGGAAAGATACCTGCCTTTAATGAATAACGGCGGAAGAATTGTCACTATAGGTTTAATGGCAGGCCGAAAAGCACAATTGGATATGGGGCTGTTGTTAATGAAAAGAATTCAGGTGATGGGATCAACCCTGCGCTTTCTGCCAATTACCGAAAAAGAAAGGTTGTTAACCGAATTAGTGGAAAAGGTTTGGCCTTTATTTGCTCTGGGCCAATTAAAACCGATTATTGATACGGTTCTTCCCATAGAGCAATATCAGAAAGCGTATGATTTAATGGCATCCAATAAAACAACAGGCAAGGTGATTCTTTCCTTGCCTGCGTAATGATTTTGAGTCGCTTTAAAACAGTCATAAAGGCCTATGATTATTCTGCTTTGGGCTTTGGAAGGCGCTCGGCAGAATGTATCAGTTATAGCCGAGCTCAAAGCATTCGTTGCCTTCAGGCTTGCTGGCTGGCAGCTGGCTGCTGTTTTTCATCAGAGGCTTCAGGTTTTTTGGGTAGGCAGTTGCATTGTATGCGCGAACCTGTGGGCGAATAGTGGTTTTCCGACTTTTAAATGGCGCAGAGTAGTGATGTTTCATAGTCTTTCCTGACCGTGCTGGCTTTTGCATGGATACCATTTAAGAATAACAGCAACTCAATCATTCGGTTAGTCTGAATTTGTACTTAAGTGAGAGTTTCAATTGCAGTTTGCAACGCTGTGTTATTAAAACGTTGCAAACTGTTGGAGGCGTCAAATTCTGGTGAGTTATACCAATCTTGCTTTCTAACTCCTGTGATGAGCATGGAGATTTGAGCCTTAAGACCAGGAGGTGTGAGGAGTCATAGCCTTAGCTGTGGCGACGATCGCCAACGCAGGATTAAGGCTCAAATCTTCAGCTCAATGGGGAGTTAGAAAGTTTGATTGGTATTAAACAGCTGTTTGATTCAACGCTGGAAAGATACTGGCATAGAAGTAATCTATGCCAGTACTGTATGTGCACAAAGATAGGTGGTGGCTCTGACTGTCAGGAGCTTTCAGGAAGCTGAACGTTGACTTCCAGGGTGGAGCAGTCACCATCTTTGTCCAGTCGGACGGAGATGGTGTTTTCAGCTACCTGAAAATACTTTTCTACGACTTTCAGTATGTCCTGTCTCATGGCCGGAAGAAAATCGTGGCCAGAACGGTTCAGTCTTTCGTGAGCAACCAGTATCTGAAGACGTTCTTTGGCCACTGATGCACTGCCTTCGGATTTGCTGGATTTAAAAAATTGCAGCAGACTCATGCACGACTCCCAAAAACTTTCTGGAGAAAGCCTTTTTTCGGAGGTTCAATAAACCGGTGGGGTAATTCAGCGCCCAGAAAACGAGCGACCATATCATTGTATGCCTGGCCGGCATCGGTGGTCTGCTGATGAATAACCGGAACACCGTGATTTGATGCCTTCAGTACGTCTTTGGATTCAGGAACAACGGCCAGCAAAGGGATGGCAAGGATTTCCTGAACGTCTTCAACATTAAGCATATCGCCCATTTCTACCCTCGTCGGGTTATAACGGGTCAGCAACAGATGCTCTTTAACAGGATCAAGCTTTTTTTCAGCTCGCCGGGATTTGCTTTGCAAAATACCCAGAATCCGGTCTGAATCCCTGACGGAAGAAACCTCGGGGTTCGTCGTTATGATAGCTTCGTCTGCGAAGTACAAGGCCATGAGCGCACCATGCTCAATGCCGGCAGGTGAGTCGCAGATAATGTATTCAAAATCTTTTGCCAGCTCGTCAAAAATTGCTTCAAGGCCTTCGAGAGTCAGTGCTTCTTTGTCCCGGGTCTGTGATGCCGGTAATACGCTCAGATTTTCAGTGTGCTTGTCTTTAATCAGCGCCTGATGAAGAGCTGCTTCGCCATTAATAACGTTCACAAGATCATAAACGACTCTGCGCTCACATCCCATGATAAGATCGAGATTTCGCAGCCCGACATCGAAATCAATCACGACGGTTCTGTGTCCTTTCATGGCCAGACCCGTGGCAAATGAAGCGCTGGTTGTGGTTTTACCAACACCGCCTTTTCCTGACGTTACAACAATTATGCGTGCCAAGTTCAAATCCTGTGAATAGTAAGTGGTGGTTAATGTTCAAGTATTTATTAAAGCCTGCTGATGTGCAAGTGATCCTCAGTAAGCCTTATTAAGACAGACTTACCCCAGTGGCGGCTCCAGGATGACTCTTCCGTCTGATCGGTGAGCTTGTACTGACCGCTGATGGAAATCAGTTCGGCTTCGAATCGATGGCAGAAAATTCTTGCCTCAGGATTGCCATTAACCCCGGCAAGCGCCTTGCCTCTTAAAAGTCCGTAGACGTGTATGTGCCCGCCAGCCAGTAATTCTGCACCCGGACTGACCTGTGATAGTACAACCAGGTCGCCCGGGGCATAGACTTGCTGACCAGAGCGAACAGGTTGATCGATAATTTTTGTTTCTGAGTCTGAGGTGGCTGAGGTTTCTTCTTTTTGCTCAAAGCGAGCTGGCTCATGACGTTCGACCGGCATCGGTTGACCGTTCTGTTGCATCATGACCACATTTTTCTCTGACTTTGTCTTCTGAAAGGGTAGCCAGGCTATGCCTGCACGCTCCGCCGTATATCTGAACTGCTCGCTGCCACGGACGGCTACCAGAATCATACCGGACTCCCTTAGTCGCCCGGCAATAGCCCTCAGATCAGAGGCATCAATGGTTGCTTGTAACTTCTCCAGGGCCAGTACCACCGGTGTCTCCTGAAAGAAGTGGGGAGCTTTTTCCGACATCGCCTGCAACTGCCTGCTAAAGCTGATCAGACAGCTGTTGTGCAATTCAAGCGTAGTCAGCGTATAAATGCCGCCTTTGAGCTGGAATGCGGCTTTTGATGGCTTTGAGGTCAGAGTTGAATTCATGGCGGCCATGTTATTTACGGAAGTTAGGTCAGCAATGTTCTTGCTGTATCTGACGGATAATAGGAAAAAGTTACAATGCCTTTCATTTTCTGGCCTATCGCTCCGCATTGCTTGTCAGGCTACGATCAAAAGCAATATTTCTCAAGTCATTTTACAAGCTAGCCCCTGAGAAACATGACCTCGGTCCCGGCAGCTGAGATAATAGTGCCGGACAAGGGCAGGCTGATGCTTCGCTGATTATGCAAGTTTATTGAAACAGGGTTTCTGGTGAATAGATGAAGTCGGATGAATTAAGTAACACTACGGAAGCCGATCGCTTTCAGTGGTCCTACCTGAAACCAAAGTTCTGGCCAGTATGGCTGGGACTGGGGTTCACCGCTCTGGTGGCATTGCTTCCTTATTCTGTCATGGTGCTCCTCGGGCGTCTGGTAGGTCGTCTTTTATTGCGTTTTGGTGGTAGCAGGGTGCGTATTACCCGGGTCAATCTGGAAAAGTGTTTTCCCCACATAAGTGAGGCGGAAAGGGACGCCCTGTTGCAGAAAAACTTTGAGTCGGTTGGCATCGGTCTGATGGAAGTCATCATGGCCTGGTGGTGGCCAAGAAAGCGACTTGAACGACTGGTGACCTATAAAGGTCTTGAAAATCTCAATTCAGAGACTGGCCAGGGTAACCTTTTGTTGATTCTGCATTTTACAACCATAGAAATATCGGGCGCTCTGATTACGCTAAGGCACAGTGTCGACGCGACCTATCGTGAACACAAGAATCCTGTTTTTGAATACATGCAGAGAAGGCAACGTCTGCGTTATGACCGGGGGAGTCGTCTGTTAGGCCGAAGGGATGTAAGAGGTATGCTGAGATCCCTGAGACAGGGAAAAACCGTCTGGTACTCTCCCGATCAGGATTATGGTCCCAAGCAAAGTGTTTTTGCTCCTTTCTTTGGTGTTCAGACCGCATCGGTGACTGGCACTTCCAGAATGACCAAAATGGGTAAGGCCAGAGTGGTGCCCATGGTGGTCACCCGAAAACCGGGTTCCGAGGGCTATGTTCTTGAGGTGTTTGAGGCCTGGAAAGACTTCCCCCGGGGCGATGATCTTCAGGATGCGATCCGGGTCAATCAATTTGTAGAAGAGCAGGTAAAGAAAAACCCGGATCAGTATATGTGGTTGCATCGCCGATTCAAGACCCGGCCTGAGGGTGAGGTGGGTTTTTATAAAAAGTAATTGCTATGATCTGATGGCTTCTGGGTCTGAAACCATTTTTGGCTTAATCATAATTAATCACTATTTTTCATAATTAATAATATTTAATTAAAAGTGAGGTTGTCATGGCTCAAAAAGACACGAAGGTACTAACTGCCCACGTGCCAATACCTTTGGCTGAAAAAGTGGAACTGCTCGCACAGAGACTTGAGCGATCACGTGGGTGGATCATCAAGCAAGCTCTTTCCGCCTGGATTGACCAGCAAGAAGAGCGTGACAGGCTAACCCGGGAAGCGCTGTCAGACGTAGACGCAAATGCTGTTATTGATCATCAGGCTGTGCAAGAGTGGGCAGAAAGTCTTGGGACTGATAACCCCTTGCCGGTTCCACCCTAGTGGAAATTAAGTGGACGAGCAAAGCCCTTTCTGATTTGTCGTGTCTGTACGATTTTTTAGCTCTGGTAAATAATCAGGCTGCGGCTAAAACGGTTCAGTCTTTGACATCCTGTCCAGACAGTCTGCTGGAAACCCCAAGGCTTGGTGAACGGCTTGAAACCTTTGGGCCTAGAAAAGTCAGAAAGATACTTATAGGGCAATATGAAATACGCTATGAAATCCAGAACTCAACCATTTATATTTTGAGGCTCTGGCATACTCGTGAAGATCGATAGAAGCAGTAACCTGTTGTTACCTTATAAACAGGACAAAAAAGACACAACAACCAATGGCACTGAACACGAAAAAAATCGCGCCAGTGCCCTATGCGTTGTTAACCGGCGATCATCAATCGCAAACCATCCAGCCTGAGCATCGCTTTCTGAAGACATTGATGACCCAGGGCGGCACGCAGTTTGAGGTGTTCAATCTCTTCATCACGTACGTTCGGGTTCACTGCTTTCAGGGCAGCCAGCCGCTTGATCTCTTCCGTAACATGGCTCAGCAGGTTTTTGCAGGCTTCGGTCACAATCGGGTTAACCTGTTCCTTCGCCGCTTGCTCTGCTCTGGCCAGCATGGTCAGAATTGGCTCCCGTTGCGCTTTCACCAGTTTCTTCGCCATACCTTTTTTGACGGGCTGAAGTTGGGCGTTCAGGGTGTCGAAGGCCACTTTTTCCGAGAGGTTGTTCATGCCGGGATCGATCAGGCAGCGAATCGGTGTTGCAGGCAGGTACCGATCCAGCTGCAGTTTTTTCTCCCCTGTGGCTCCAAGGACATAGATCGCTTCCAGCAGCATGGTGCCTGGTTTCAGTGCCTTGTTTTTTAACAGAGCTACCGAGGTATTGCCCATTTCACTGGTGAGCAGCATGTCCATGCTTTCACGAACCATGGGGTGCTCCCAGGTGAGGAAGTGCATGTCTTCCCGGGAAAGAGCCATATCCCGATCAAAGGTGACGGTCATGCCATCAGCCGGAAGGCCCGGGAAGGAGGTCACCATATGGCTGCCCGGGCGCACAACGAGGCAATGTTTGGAATGATCTTCTGACTCGACGCCAAATCCTTCAAACAGCTTTTCCATATAGCGCTTGAGCTGCCTGGGTTCTTCCTGTGCTTCGATGTCGTTAATCAGATCTTCATTGGAGAGGGTGCCACGGGAGTTGATTTCCAGCAGGCGATCCCGACCATTGTGAAGGTGTTTATTCATTTTTGCATTGAGATCTGCGGTTTCTTCGATCAATGGTTGAATGTCTGCCAGTGTCGTTTTCTTTTCAGGCGCCAGCGCTTCAGTGAATGCTTCACCCAACTTTTCAAAGACCATGCTGCCAGACGGGCAAGTATCGGCGAAGGCATTGAGGCCCTGATCATACCAGTGAAACATTAATTCCTGTCCGGTGCCCTCTATAAAGGGAACATGGATTTTGATGGTCTCAGTCTGGCCAATGCGATCGAGCCGTCCAATACGCTGTTCCAGCAGATCCGGGTGAGCAGGCAGATCAAAGAGCACCAGGTGGTGGGCAAACTGGAAATTGCGACCTTCACTGCCAATTTCGGAGCAGACCAGAACCTGGGCACCGTATTCCTCATCAGCAAACCATGCAGCCGCTCGATCCCGCTCTACGATAGTCATGTTCTCGTGGAACACTGCCGTGGGTATACCAGACAGAATTCTGAGAGCGTCCTCGAGATCCAGAGCGGTATTGGCATTGGCACAGATCACCAGCACTTTCTGTTTTTTAAGCAGCTTCAGCAGGTTAATCAGCCAGTCGATGCGTGGGTCTACCTTCCACCAGGGGTCCATATCATCAACACAGATATGGGATTGGTAAGCCAGTTCGGGGTAGAGCGAACCACGGGCTTCGGTTTCTTCTTCCTGGGCAATCTGATAAAGCTCGGGCAGCTTCTGGGCGTACCCCTGAACAACACGGCCGGGGAATCCTCCCACCGCTGCACGGGTATTTCTGAACAGAACCCGGCCAGTACCATGGCGGTCCAGGAGGGTTTTTAGTAGCTGTTCGCGGGCCGTTTCTTTTTGTTCAGAAGAGCCATTATTGATCAGGTCGATCAGAGGCTGACAATCGTGACCCAGGAAACCGGTCAGGTGCTGACAGGCGACTTCCGGCAGGTGGTTATTTTCCAGCAGCTCCTGAACCGCTTCGGCCACAGGCTCATAGTTTTTTTCCTCTTCCTGATAGGTCACCAGATCGTGGAAACGATCAGGGTCCAGCAGACGGAGCCGGGCAAAGTGACTTTCGGGTCCCATCTGTTCAGGTGTTGCTGTCAACAGCAGCAGGCCGGGAATTTGTGACGACAATGTTTCCACAACCTGATATTCACGGCTGGGGTTTTCTTCTGACCAGACCAGATGGTGAGCTTCGTCGACGATCAATAGATCCCAGTCGACCTCAAGAGCTTGCTGAAAACGATGTTCGGACTGGCTCAGGAAGTCCAGGCTGCAGAGAATCAGTTGCCCTGTGTTGAACGGGTTTTCATCTTCAATCGCACGGCAACGCTCTTCATCAAACAGTCCGAAGTGCAGATTGAAACGACGCAGCATTTCCACTAGCCACTGATGCTGAAGTGTTTCCGGTACCAGAATCAATACCCGACTGGCTCGTTCAGTGATCAGTTGCTGATGCAGGATGAGACCGGCTTCAATGGTTTTACCCATGCCGACTTCATCAGCCAGCATTACCCTGGGAGCATGACGTCCAGACACTTCGCGGGCTATATGCAGCTGATGAGGTATCAGGCTGGTACGGGCACCGAGCAGCCCTCTCACAGGAGAGCTGAGTAGTCGACAATTGTTCAACAGAGTTTTGTAACGCAGGGAAAAGTTGCTGTTTTGGTCGATTTGACCAGCCAGCATTCTGTCCTGCGGCTTGTTGAAATGAATAAAGTTGCCCAGTTCCGATTCGGGAAGCTCTTTGGGCTTACCGTCGGGAAGAACGCCTCTATACATTAGCAGACCATTCTCTTCGATGACTTCTGTCACCGTCATGGTCCAGCCCTCGTGACTTTCTATCTTGTCACCAGGATTAAATTGTACCCTTGATAGCGGGCAGTTATTAATGGAGTAGAGCCGGGTTTCACCGGTGGTGGGGAACAATAGGGTTACCATGCGACTATCGAAAGTCAGAACGGTACCCAGCCCTTGTTCAGTTTCGGTGTCACTGATCCAGCGCTGTCCAGGAACGAAGCTCGTCATGTCGTGACTACATACCTTGCCAGACAAAAAGGCCGATATATTAGCGGAATTCGCTGTATTAGCAACCAGTACAAGTGCTACTTGGCGGGTTGCTTCACTAGTGTCTTGGTCTGATTATGGGAAAAATGACCTTTAGAACCGCTGTTTTTGGTAAAAAAAAGGGTTTCTCTATCAGGAATGAAAGAAAGACTTTTTTTCACAAAGAGCTATTTTAAAGCTGAATCTGAAGTGAGTCAGAGGGAAATGGATGATTGTTTTTACCCATGCTCTTTATTCCTGATTCGTTCTAAATGGGAGGGGATAAAAAAGGGTTTGTGGCAGAGCGGATCAGGGCTTTCCGCTCTTGGTTATCGGATATTGGCAGGCCAGCTCAGGCCGAAGTCTGATCCTCATTTGGGTCATTGTCTTGCTCAGCAGTCTGGCCTATCTCGAGCACCAGGTCCGGTTTGCCTTTAAAGGCTTTGGCGAAGGCTTCCTTGTTTTTGGCGAACATCAGGCCGATCTCTTCTGCCAGTTGCTCATCAATTTCAAAGTGATCTTCCAGCAGGCTGGTGATATTCCCGGCCAGTTCCAACATGCGATCGTATTCTTCAGCGGCTTTTTTATCTGTAAACATGCTTCCGTCCCGGTCAACTCGCCACATGGGGGTAATAGACATGGGCCTCTCCTGTCAGGTGTGGTTTAGATATAACTGTATATAAGTACAGTTAATCTGTCCAGTGAGAACCCGGTCAGGGCCAGCATGGAAACTCATTAAAGCATATTCAGGGTATCACCAAGAACTCCAACTCGATGGCTGGAGCTCAGATAACATCAGCGATGCCTGTTCTTTTTGAAAGCACCAGGCTTTTTGTGAGGCGAGGGCCGCTTCTTGTTGATAGCAGGTTTACCACGGGTGCCTCTGGTTTTCAGGCCGGTTTTGGTGTGTCTCGGATCGACTCTGCGAGTTGGTGTGTTGGGTGCGGGTGATAGCTGAACGGCAGCCGCCAGTTCGTCGATGTGAGTTTTTTCTACTTCTTCCCATTGACCCATGCGCAGGTGGTCAGGAATGATGACATTGGCAAAACGAACTCGTTTCAAGCGGCTTACTGTCAAATCCTGTGATTCCCAGAGTCTGCGCACTTCACGGTTACGGCCTTCCAGAAGGCAGACATGAAACCAGCGGTTGATACCCGAACCGCCTGAGTCAACAATATCGGTGAAACGGGCAGGGCCATCTTCCAGCTCGACGCCATCGAAGAGGTTTTTAACTTTCTGCTCTGTTGTATTACCCATCACTCGAACAGCGTATTCACGTTCAACCTGGTAAGAAGGGTGCATCAAGCGACTGGCCAACTCACCATCGGTGGTGAACAGCATCAGTCCGGAAGTATTGATATCCAGACGGCCAATGGCAATCCAGCGTTCGCCCTGAAGTCTGGGCAGTTTGTCAAAAACGGTCGGGCGGCCTTCCGGGTCGTGGCGGCTGCAAATCTCGCCTTCCGGCTTGTTGTAGGCGATGACACGACGGATTCCGGAAGCATAGGTTTCCAGTTTGACCGGGCGGCCGTCGACAGCAATCTTGTCTTCAGCTGAGGCTCGGTCGCCGAGGCTGGCCTGTTCTCCGTTGACGGAGATTCGACCTTCGCTGATCCAGCGTTCCATCTCACGGCGCGAGCCCAGGCCAGCGCCCGCCAGGATTTTTTGCAATTTCTCACCCTGGGGAGGAGTGGTTTCAGTTGTCATGGTATTTACGGCTATGCCGCTCTGTTTCTCAATCAAAGGGGCCAAAGTATAGCGATTCAGGATAGGTTAAGACAGCGTGGATTTCCGTGGCTGTTCCATCGGGTCATCAGGCATTGCTCAGGGGTTAGTTATTTCGTTTGATATTTCCACGGGTGTTTCTGCTTCGGAAGCAGGCTCTTCTTCAAAGGATGGATTTGTCGCCTGGTGTGCGACTTGATCCTCTTCAGCGAAAAGTCCTACCGACGAATCCGATATATGGGTGTCCTGTTCAGCCTCCTGCTCAACCAACGGTTGTTCAGGTTCTGGTTCATCGATGTTCTTTTTACGGATCAGATCGTCAAAGTTATCTGGCAGATCAGCTTCCAGTTCATCCAGTTCGGCAAATAGCTCATCAGAGGATTGCTCTTCCACCTCAGTGTCCTCCTGAACTTCAGAGTCCTCTGTCGCTGATCTGCTCTGATCGTTAGCTTCTGCCAGTTCCCGGGCTGCTTCTTCCAGATTACGAATCTCGGACAGGGGGGGCAGTTCATTGAGATTTTCCAGATTAAAATAATCCAGAAATTGGCGGGTAGTGGCAAACATGGCCGGACGCCCCGGGACATCCCGGTGACCTACCACCCGAACCCATTCGCGGTCCTGAAGGGTTCGTATAATGTTGCTGCTGACGGCCACCCCGCGAATGTCTTCGATTTCCCCTCGGGTGATGGGCTGCCGGTAGGCGATCAGGGCCAGGGTTTCCAGCAGTGCTCGTGTATAGCGCTGTGGTTTTTCTTCCCAGAGTCTGCCAACCCAGGGTGACAATTCCTGTCTGACCTGGAAGCGGTATCCCGATGCCACTTTTTTGAGTTCAAAGCCCCGTCCTTCACAGGCTTCAGAGATAGCTACCAGAGCCTCACGAATCTGGTTGTCATCCGGGCGCTCTTCCTCAGAGTAAAGGTCTTCGGGGAACAGTGCGGCCAGCTTTTCTTCAGTCAGGGGTTTCTGGCTGGCCAGCAGGGCTCCTTCCAGGATACGTTGCAGTTGTTCTGCTTCCATCAGTCAATCCGAGCCTTTACGTGAATAGGGCCAAAAGGTTCATTCTGAATGAGTTCGATCAGGGATTCCTTGATGAGTTCCATCACCGCCATAAAAGTAACGACAACGCCGAGTTTGCCTTCCTCAAGCCGGAACAGGGCAACAAAGGGAGTGAAACGCTCAGAGGTCAGCATGGAGAGAACTTCACTCATCCGTTCACGGGTGGACAGGGCTTCCTGTTCAACCTGGTGACTGACGTACATTTCTGAGCGGCGGAGTATTTCTCCCATGGCCAGCATGATCTCTTTGAGATCCACTGTCGGGTGGGGGCGTTCCTTTTCCAGGTCGGGTGGGGCCGCACTGGCTTCATGCAGATCCCGGGTCATTCTTGGCATTTGATCAATATCTTCTGCGGCTTTCTTGAAGCGCTCATATTCCTGCAGTCGACGAATCAGCTCGGCACGAGGATCTTCTTCCTCGTCTTCGTCCTCAGAGACCCGGGGCAGCAGCATTCGTGATTTGATTTCGGCCAGTGTCGCGGCCATGACAAGGTATTCAGCTGCCAGCTCAAATTGTCCTGATTCCATCAATTCTACATACTGCATGTATTGCTCTGTAATGACTGCCACCTGAATGTTCAGGATGTCCATGTTGTTGCGCTTGATCAGGTAGAGCAGCAGGTCAAGAGGCCCTTCAAAGGCTTCCAGAAAAACTTGCAGGGCATCCGGTGGGATGTAAAGGTCGTCAGGCAACTTGGCCATGGGCTGACCCATAACCCGTATCTGGTGTTCAATGAGTTCAGGCTCAGAGTCCGATTGAGCTGGCGTTGTCAGCTCTTCAGGGGGTTGTTCTCCGGGCTCAGCCACGGTTTCCGTGGAGGTCATTGATGCTTCACCCTGTTTCGAATCCTCTAACTGAAAAAAAGCAGTTTGACCGACAAACGGTAAAACTGCTTTTTATGATGATCAGGCTCGAAGAACCTGACCTGTAGTTTGTAATAGCTGATACTTCACTGAAACACAGTGTTCAACGATAGTCCAGTCCAATGGCTTCCCGAACCTCCCTGAGGGTGTCCTGGGCTTCGTCCCGGGTCTTTTCGGTCCCTTCGGCGATGATACTTTTTACGACATCGGGATTGTTTTCCAGTTCCCTGGCTTCTGAACGAATGGGCTCCAGTTCAGCCTGTACCGCTTCGATCAGGGGCTTTTTGCAGTCAAGGCAGCCGATACCTGCTGAGCGACAGCCTTCCTGAACCCAGTCTCTGCGTTGTTGATCTGAATAGACCTGATGCAGTTGCCAGACCGGACATTTTTCCGGCTCGCCCGGATCATTCCTGCGAATGCGAGCCGGGTCTGTAGGCATCTTTTTCAGTTTTGACGCAATACTGTCCTGGTCTTCCCTGAGGCCGATGGTATTGCCGCAGGACTTGGACATTTTCTGACCATCCAGACCCGGCATGCGGGGCTGTTCAGTCAGCAAAGCCTGAGGTTCCGGCAAGATAACCTTACCTGTCCCTTCCAGATAGCCAAACAGTCTTTCCTGGTCGCCCAGGGTGATATTGCTCTGTTCTTTGAGCAGCGCCTTGGCCGTGGCAAGAGCTTCGTCATCCCCGTGTTCAAGGTAGGCGCGACGGAGCTTGCGGTAGAGGTTGGCAGTTTTTCTGCCCATTTTGCCGATAGCGGCCTCGGCATTATCCTCAAAGCCGGGCTCCCGACCATAAAGGTGGTTAAAGCGTCTGGCGATTTCCCGGGTAATCTCCACGTGGGCTTCCTGGTCAGCACCGACAGGAACCAGACCTGCACGGTAGGCAAGGATATCGGCGCTTTGCAGGAGTGGATAGCCAAGAAAGCCGAAGGTAGAGAGATCCCTTTCCTTCAGTTTTTCCTGCTGATCCTTGTAGCTGGGCACTCTTTCCAGCCAAGAGAGCGGGGTAATCATGGAGAGCAGCAGATTCAGTTCTGCATGCTCCGGAACTCTGGATTGTATGAACAGGGTGGCCGAACCGGGATTGATGCCAGTCGCCAGCCAGTCAATGACCATGTCCCAGACTGAATCTTCGAGTTTTTCCGGCTCTTCATAGTGAGTGGTCAGCGCGTGCCAGTCAGCTACGAAGAAAAAACATTCATACTCATGTTGCAGCCGAAGCCAGTTTTTTAATACCCCATGATAATGGCCAAGATGTAATCGGCCAGTAGGTCGCATGCCAGATAGAACACGCGACTGTGAGTCTACAGCGCTCAAGAGGCTCTCCCGTTAGAATCCTGAGTGAACAGGGTACGACAGTTTGCACGACGGTAAAAGCGTGTTTTTGCCAGCAGTGAATAAATCAGCCATGGTGACTGAAACAAATTTTTGTCGCCCCCGAAGATGAAAAATGTTTCACAGTAAAAAAAATCTGTCATGAAGTCGGATTTCTCTAGGAGCCTGACCGAGAATAGACTGCCCTACTGCGGCGGCAGCAAATTGGTCTGAAAATCCGCTTTTGTTCGTCAAATAGCTCGCTATTCTCCTCACAAAACCGAATTTTCATCCTCAATTTTCTGCCGTCCTCGCTACGGGCGCTATTCTCGGTCAGGCTCCTAGCAACAGATTAGTGCATTGGATCGGATTCAGTTGAGAAACGGTTCCGGATTGCCTTTACCTTTGCGTAGGACTTCAGGCGTTTCTGCCAGCAAACTGATCACGGTGGTTGGTTCCATACCTCGATAACCTCCATCAATGACCAGGTCCAGCTGGTTTTCAAGTGTTTCACGAATGTCGTATGGGTCCAGCATGGGTTCATTGTCACCTGGCAACTGCAGAGTACTGCTCATTAAGGGCGCGTCCAGTTCATTGAGCAGGGCGCTTACAATACTGCACTCTGGTACTCGTAAACCCAGGGTTTTTCTCTTGGGATGCATCAGGCGGCGAGGCACTTCACGGGTGCCTTTGAGAATGAAAGTGTAAGGGCCGGGTGTATGGTGTTTCAGTAGACGGTATTGAACATTGTCGACCTGAGCGTAGGTGGCCAGTTCAGAGAGATCTCTGCACACCAGTGTGAAGTTATGCTTTTCGTCCAATCGACGAATCTGGCGAATGCGCTCAACCGCTTTCTTGTCACCGATCAGGCAGCCCAGGGCATAGGCTGAGTCAGTAGGGTAGGCAATCACCCCTCCAGCCCTCAGAATTTCTGCGGCCTGGCGAATCAGACGAAGCTGTGGCGTCTCGGGGTGGATCTGGAAAAACTGACTCATGGCTGTTGTATACATGGAACCTGCACCTATTGAACCGTCTTTTGGATACTGTGTTCAAAGGGATGTCGACAGGTTGCCATTCTCTTGCAGTAAAATTGGAGTGCGCATCATACCACCGAAGCAAGCCGGTGCAACGTTTGCGTTCAATTCGGGACGATACTAAGGGCTTTGGTTTAGTGATAAGGTTTCACGATCCTCAGTAAGCTGCGCAAGGGTTATGAGGAAGAAAAGTATAGATTTATGGGTATAAAATGATTTTTGTTTTCAGAAGAGTAGTAATAAGTACTTTCAGTATTAATGAGCTTTTTATCAAAATCGGTGTTTTTAAAAGAGTATGCAGAATCTTTTCTGCGGTCAGTGATGCGAAACTGGTGACGCCCTTTGTTTAATAGTTGCAACTCGTAAATAACGCCTTCCTTGCTATCAAATATTAAATTGGTATGTCTTTTTTTATTGCCCGGAAAAGTTTGTTTAACAGGAATGCTTTTTTCAGCAAGATATTTTTCAGCAAAATCAAAAAATTGCCAGTGTCTCTCATCCGTTCAACAATGCCACCAACAATAAATGTCTGTCTATCTTTAACGGGTGCGAACTGGGTTATTTTCGCAAGCATGAAGTCAAAAGAGGGCTTGCACATATCGTTTTGCAAAAAATGAGTCATTATGGCCGTTTGCGTTTTTTGATCCCAGAAGACTTCAGTATGACAATCATTAACACATGTTGTCGTTAAAAATCTTGGTTGCCCGGGCTTTGAAAGTGATGTCAATGCAGTTTGAAACATGGCTACATGCATACAAGTGTGTTCGTATTCATTTGCTGATACTGACAAGCGGGCAATGGGTAAAGAGTCGACAATGACACCGTCAATAATGTTTTCATCAAGCCGGTGGCTTTTCAATAGAGTGGGGGTCATTCTATTGCTTCCTGAATATTTGAAGGGCAGTAAACAGTGAAGAGGGATTATTTTTTTAATTTCTCTATCAGATGTGATTTTAAATTCAGTGAATAAATGGTCTTCATCAGTTGAGGGTTCAATCAGTAGCTAGCTATGGCGGAATTGATATTAAATATTGCAATCTTCTAAAACATTAATAACTCTTGGGTTGAAACAAGTGGGTGTCTCTACCTCTTTTAGTTTTAACTGCTCAGAAGTCAGCTTTGAGATTTCTTCGTTTTCTGAGGGATATTGCCTGGTTGATAAAGTATTAGTAAAATATTGAGCATCCATGCTAGGTAACCTCTTCCTGAACTAATTATTATGGCAGAAAATATTAGAAATAGTTCATAACACATATGTTACTCTTTCTTACTTTTTCATAAGTACCGACATATGTGGCTTTTGTGGGATTAAAAAGAAGAAACATGAAAATAGCCTTTTTCCTCGGTTTGTATAAGCTTGAATTTTGAGAGTACTGGGCTGAAGTGTGTTTTGATATCGTTATATCTTGGATGAGAATACTCTAATTCAGAATTATTAGTTTCAATCATTCCAATTTTTTTGATATAAAACTGTCTCGCACTGCCCTCAGGGTTAAGTTTAACAGTTGTAATATTTCTTTTAATTGCAACATCAATGGCGCAGCGCATAAGAAATTGACCAGCTCCACGACCTTTATATTCATCCTGAGTAGCCAGCATTTTCACAAACAAAGATTTTTTGTTATCTTGCATAGATATAAAAGCTATAAGATTAGATGTTTGAGAATCTAATAACTCAATAATGACCAAATTGCATGCCCTATCAGAAAGCCTTTTGTTAGAAAGTTTTTCGAATTCTTCTTTCATCTCTTCTATTGGGTCAATGGGAGTAATTTCTTTTAGAGAAGAAAAATACATTGGTAAATATGGGAGGTCTGAGCAATTACATATCACTTTAACCTTGAAGCCCATAAAAGCTGAAGCTTCTTTTAAAGTAGGAGAAATACTAATCTTAGGCTTATTCTGAACGCTTGCTGAATCTATCATTCCATGAATCATAGGAAGACTCCTTTTTAAATACAGAAATTAGACATTCCTAAACCTTGGTAGTTCAATTTTGCCGTAGTGTGTTTCCGAGAGTGCCACATAACCCAGGGATAGAACTCACACGGACATACAGGTTCCGGTAATTCTTGACCAGCGCCATGAAATTGAGTTGCGCGTTGGGGTATTCTGAACAGATGGCCTGCACGTGTCTTCACTGAGTGCCGAAACAATCTGTATCACGGCCAGGAAAAAAGCAACAAAAATACCCAGCCCATAATAATAGTTGGCCGTTTTTTTAAGGGGCGTTGACGGTGTGCTCATGGTTAACCTATTGCATTATAACCAGGCGCTAGCTTACCGAAAAACACCGAACCGTTCATCCGCACAACCACCTGCCCTCCAGCGGTTGCAAAAGATAGTCTTCGGTCGTGTACCCGCCACTGTCCAGGGGATGGCTGACCTTGTTCAGTATCGATACGGGTTCGACGAGCTCCGGCCACTAATGAAGCGTTGCCCGGCAGGCCAATAAAGATTATTCAGCCCTTAGTCACTCAAATATATGGATTTTCCCCGAAAATGGAGCACTCGGCTACCAGGGCCAAGTTCTGACGGCAGACTGACTTTTCCGATGTTTTACTTTTGCAGTAGCCTGTGGAATGTGTGAATGAGTTAAGAAAATGTTAATTGCAGTTAAGAAAATTTGAACTTTTATTACTATGCAGGTTCTAAGTCACATGGTGAAATGTTGATTCTTTTGACAATCGATAGTAGTTGGTGACTTTGGAGAAATAAAACATGGATGTAACAAGAAACAGTAACAGTATTGCAGGTTCACTCTTACCAGAACCTAAGCGAACTCGAATGAAAGGAGGGTCTTCTTGTGTCAGTGCAGGAAGATCTACCACAATAGTACCCGAAAAAAAACAAGATATTTACATGGATGTCAGTGCCTTTCGCGATAATGCATTTAATGTGGAACGTGTGAAAGTTAATGATAGGGAGTGCTCAATTTGTACTGATCCCATTAAATGGTCGAGGTTATTGCAAACCCCCTGTGATCATCTTTTTCACCTGAGGTGCTTTAATGAGTGGCTGAAAACCAGTCTGGCAGACGGCCGGGTTGAAAACTGCCCTTCGTGCCCGGAAGAATTTAATGGCCTGGGCGAAAAGCTGAACGAATTTGAAAAACTGTTGAATGAGTTTGGTGATTGCAATTCTTTAGCTGTTGCAAATAGGGCGATTTACGATCGGAGTATAAAGGAAACACTTAAAGCAGAAGTAAGTTATGAAACCTTAATTCATTATATCCAGCTTTGCAGGTATAACAGCCAGGAAACAAGTGTATCAGAGGCTGTCAATGTTTTAGGAAAAACAATGCTTCCAGTGACAGTATCCAGTGTTGCTCACAAATCCTGGATCAACTCAGCCAGCCTTGGCCCTGATGGCCGCCATATGATCACCGCCAGTGACGATGGAACGGCGAAAATCCACGGTGTGAAGGCCGACCAATCATGGGCGCAAGAAGCCATCATTGTTCATGATGATGTTGTCAACTCAGCCAGCTTCAGCCCTGATGGCAGCTATGTATTAACTGCCAGCATGGATCATACGGCGAAAATCTATGGCCAGAAGGATGATGAATTATGGGTAGAAGAATTCGTCATTACCCATGGTGATGGTGTCAACTCGGCCAGCTTCAGCCCCAATGGCTGCCATCTAGTCACCGCCAGTATGGATCATACTGCGAGAATCTATGGCCAGAAGGATGACAAATCATGGGTAGAAGAAGCCATCATTGCTCATGACGATGTTGTCAACTCAGCCACCTTCAGTCCCGACAGTTGCCATGTACTGACCGTTGGTGAGGATCATACGGCAAAAATCTATGGGCGAGCGGACGATGGATCATGGGAGCCAAAAATGTTCATTAACCATAATGATTCGATCAGTTCAGCCACCTTTAGTACTGATGGACGCCATGTGGTCAGTGTCGGTAACGATAATACGGTGAAAATCCATGGTCTGCAGGCGGATAAATCATGGAAAACAGAAATCGTCATTGTCCATGATAACTCTGTCAACTCTGCCAGCTTAAGCCCGGATGGCCGCTATCTGGTGACAGCTGGTGATGATCATAAGGCAAGAATCTATGGCCGGGAAGACGATGGAACATGGAAAATAAAAGCGATCATTTCCCACGAAAAAAGTGTTATCTCAGCCGTCTTTAGCCCAGATAGTAGCCGTGTGGCGACCGTTGGTAGAGATGATAAGGTGCAAATCACTGGTAAGAGGACCGATGGATCATGGTGGAAAGAAACGACCATTCATCATAAAAATTCGATCAGATCAGCCACCTTCAATGCCGATGGCGATCATTTGCTGACTGCCAGTTTTGATCGCAGAGCTCAAATCATTGGTCGGAAGGCTGACGGATCATGGCAACGAAAAGCCACCGTTTCCCATTCTGAAAAGATCTTATCGGCCAGCTTTAGCAACGATAGTCGCCATGTGGTGACCAGAAGTTCCGGTCACTTAGCAAAAGTTACCGAACTATGGAGGGATGGTTAATTGAGCAAGGGAGCGTGAGAATCAGTGTTTTCTGGCACTCAGGCATTAGTAAATTATCTACCAGTTCTCCCAGACGGGCAGAGCACCCTTGGGAAGTTCTGGCGCTCTGCCCAGTTCTACCCAAGGTTTGGCGGGGGTATGAAAGTCACTGGCTCTTGAGGCTCTGAGTTCAAAGTCCTGGCAAAGGCTTGCCAGTGCTTCCCGCTGTCCGGGAGGTTGTTGGCAGCCACTGACTTCCAGGGCATGGCCGCCAGCCAGTTTGAAGTCTTTGACCAGAGCTCTGAGCTTGGTGCGGGTCATTTTGTATTTTCCGGGGTGAGCTAACACAGCCGTACCATTCAGGGCTCTGATCCAGGCTACGGCCTGACCCATGGGAGGCCAGAAGGCCTTCAAGTTGCCTATTTTCTGGTGCGACAGATGCCTGTCAAAAGCTGCTTGCATCTCTTTGACGTAGCCTTTTTCAATCAGCCATTGGGCGAAATGAGGTCGGCCTGTCTGGATATTTTCTCTGGATAAAACAAAGCCGTCAGGCGATTGTTTCTGCCGGTTCAATGCCAGATCAATGACTTCATTCATCAAAGTGTCAGCGCTGATCTTCAGTTTCAGTTGTTTCATCAGACGGCTGGCGATCATCAGAGATCGTTGCTTTCTGGCGGAGCACTGGTGATGGATGATTCGTTCAAGATCCGGGTTCGACAGGGAAAAGTTAAGGCCGACAATATGGATTTCCATGGCAGACCAGGTGGTTGATAATTCCGTCCCGGTGATCAGCCTGGGGCCAGAGAGTGTTTTATTGGAGAGAAACTGGTGTGCAGCCACCGAATCATGGTCCGTAATAGCCAGTATATCGACACCTTTATCACGTGCTCGTTCATAAACTTCCAGTGGTCCCATGGAACCATCGGATGCGGTGGTGTGACAATGGAGGTCGACATTCAGGGTCATTGCGATACAAATAAGTAGTAACTGTCTGTACACTCTACCACCAATGGAACTGTAAAGGCTTTTAAAAAGTTGGCAGGGTGGAGTCGACCAGACATGGCAATGCAGCCGTTCCATAGTAAACTACAGGATGATTTAACGAGCTCTGAACTTGGTTAGTGAGAAACCCTGAGCGAAATATCGAAGTAAATCACAAGGTAACCCGACTGGTTTAATATGAAGCAACTGATTGATTTTATTCCACTTATTATCTTTTTTACGGTCTACAAGATGGACCCCAGAATGGTGGATGTAGCCGGATATTCCCTTGAGGTCGGAGGTGCTATCAGTGGCACTTTCTTCCTGATCATTGCCTCTGTCATTGTTTATGGTGGCAGCTTTATCAAGAACAAAACCCTTGAAAAGAGCCAGGTGATTACGCTTATGGCCGTGGTTTTATTCGGTGGCATGACCCTGGCCTTTCAGGACGAAAACTTCCTGAAATGGAAAGCGCCGATTGTAAACTGGATCTTTGCTGCCGCCTTTCTGGGCAGTCAGTTTGTTGGCCAGAAAAGCCTGGTTCAGAGAATGATGGAGCATGCCATCAGCCTGCCGGATGAGATCTGGATTCGTATGAATCTGAGCTGGGTTGTATTCTTTGCACTGCTGGGTGCCGCTAACCTTTATGTGGCTTTCACCTTCCACGAGTTCTGGGTTGACTTTAAGGTGTTCGGTAGCCTGATTCTTACTTTTGTCTTTGTTGTCTTGCAGTTTCTGGTCATCTCGAGACATATACAGGCTGAGGAAAAATAAATGCTTTACGCAGTCATCAGTGAAGATGTTGACAATAGTCTGTCTCTGCGCAAGACAGCCAGACCTGCTCACCTGGAAAGGCTTGAGGTATTGAAGTCTCAGGGGCGTCTGATCCTGGCAGGCCCCTGTCCTGCTATCGACAGTAACGATCCGGGCGAAGCCGGATTCAGTGGCAGTATTGTTATTGCTGAATTTGACAGCCTCGAAGCCGCACAATCCTGGGCTGATGATGATCCCTACGTGGCCGCCGGTGTTTATCATTCTGTAAGTGTGAAGCCATTCAAGCGAGTACTGCCCTGATTTTCCTTCCGGAAGTCTGTCATTTTTATAATTAAGTTTTGCAGGATGCTGCCCTGTTCGAATAATTCTGATAACAGGGCAGCCTGGTTAAGAGAGAAAACGTGAAACAAACCTTACCCAAACTGTTTTTATCACTCACCGGTTTAGTAATGCTGGGTTCAATGGTTCAGGCTGAACCAGTACAGGCTGAAACACGTTATGTTACGGATGTCGTTTATGTGCCAATGCGGTCAGGGCCTGGTAATCAATACCGGATTTTGCACCGGGGCCTGAAAACAGGGCTGAAAATGACTGTTCTCGAAGCTGACGCCGGAGAAGGTTTCAGCAAGGTCAGAATGGCCGATGGATCAGAAGGTTATATCCCCCGTCAGTACCTGGTGGCCGAGCAGCCTGCCAGAGAGCGTTTGCCAAAAGTGCTGGCAAACGTTTCGCGGCTGAGCAAAGAAAATACGGCTCTGAAGTCTGAGCTATCTGCCACTGAGAATGAGCTGAAAAGTGTAAAAGGTTCTCTTCAGGAAACTGCAGGATTGCTGGATGACAAAACCTCTCAGTTTATTGCCCTGAGAGAAGCCACCGCCGACCCTCAGGCACTGGATCGACGGAACAAACAATTGATGGAAGAAAATTTGCAGCTGAAAAACCGGATTGAGGTGGTTGAGGCTGAAAATAACCAGCTGATTCGCAGCAGCACTATGCGTTGGTACCTCTATGGGGGTGGTACGATAATCATAGGGATTCTGCTGGGGCTGTTCCTGCCAATGATCCGATTCCGCAAAAAGCCGGCGTCAGACTGGATTTAAATGTCGTAAATATTTGAAAAAGGCTCTGGTTGATCGTCAGAGCCTCACTTTGATCGGAGTAACATAAATCAACGGTCGTTGTGGCCGAGATTCCGTTCCGGATCTATCAGGTCACGAACTTTCTGTTTGATCTGCTTGGGCTGAGGAAAGCCGCCGTCCTGTTTTCTCTCCCAGATCTGTTCACCGTTCAGGGTGATGATAAAGATACCACCTGTTCCGGGCTTCAGTCTCACCTCCCCGAGGTCAGTACTGAACGTACTGAGCAGTTCCTGAGCTAGCCAGGCAGAGCGAAGCAGCCACTGACACTGGCTACAATATTCTATTTCTATAATGGGTTTTTCTGTCACAGTCTACTGCCTTGGAGGGGTTGGGTGAGTGATGGATTTTTTTTATTTTTTTGATTGAGCCCCTTGTTCCTGTCTGACTTGTTCAGAGGGTTCGGGAAGCTACTTCAAATCCTACCATGAGTTTATCAACCGGGCATGGTTAAAAGGCATTTTTTACTCAGCAGGCTGCTGATAGAATCAGCCCGTTAATGCAGTGAAGGAAGGGCCATGACGGTCATTGTAAATCCCGATATTGAACAATATTGCCATGACATTACCGGCGGTGAATCGTCACTTCTGAAAGAGCTGGCCCAGGCGACGGAGGACCGGACCCGCTACCCGGGAAACATGTCAGGAAGAATGGTGGGACAAACCTTGAAACTGCTGGTGGCCCTGAGCAATAGCAAAAGAGTGTTGGAAATTGGCATGTTCACCGGCTACGCGGCTTTATCCATGGCAGAAGCACTGCCAGAGGATGGGGAAATTTATTGTTGTGAGACCAACCCGCGAGCCATTGCTATTGCAGAGGAGTTCTTTGATCGATCACTTCATTCTCATAAGTTGAAAGTACTGTTTGGCAAAGCGTTGGAAACCATCCCTAGCATTGAGGGCGAGCTCGACTTTGTTTTCATTGATGCCGACAAGAAAAAGTACTTTGAATACCTGGAGCTTATACTCCCCATGCTCAAGCAGGGGGGGCTTATTGTCATTGACGATGCCCTCTGGAAAGGTGGTGTTTTGAATCCTCAGGATGAGCGGGACGAGGTGATTGCAGAGCTTAACCGTTATCTGTCTTCCAGAGAGGATCTGGATAATGTTCTCTTACCTGTCAGGCATGGTCTTCATGTGGTACGGAAGATCTGATTTTTATCATTCTTTTGCAATTCTCTTAATTCTGACCTGGGGCATTAGTCCAACTCACTATTTGCAAAGAAAGATATGTTCTAGACGATGCATTGCTTCCCGGGAACTTCATCACCTATAGTTCGACTGAATCAAGACATAAGTGTTAAAGAAGAAACATTTCGGGGGAAGTCAATGGATCTGGAGACCATAAACCGTGAGCTTGCCGAGCGCTCGCCACAAGAGATAATCCGCTGGGCTCTGCAAAAGGCCGTTAAGCCGCTGGTTACCACCAACTTTGGTCCCCATGAGGCTGCCATTCTGCATATGGCTACCCGAATTCAACCTGATTTGCCGGTTATCTGGATTGATTCAGGCTACGGGACGCATGCTACGTACCGCTTCGCCCGGGGTTTAATCCAGAAGCTGGAGTTGAACATTCAGATTTATCATCCAGAGTACAGTCGTGCTTACCGCGATGCCATTATGGGCGGTGTGCCGGAGGTGGATACGCCTGCTCATGACGAATTTACCCGTCAGGTCAAACTGGAGCCTTTTGGACGGGCCATGCAGAGCTTCTCTCCGGACTATTGGTTAACGGCCATCAGGAAAGACCAGACCGCTTTTCGTCAGGGGCTAGAGGTCGTCAGTGAAACCAAAGATGGTTATTACCGGGTGGCCCCTCTGTTGAACTGGTCAGAGCTGGATGTTGAAGAGTATCTGGTCATGAACGACCTTCCTATTGAAGAAGATTATTACGACCCTACCAAAGTGATTGGTAACCGGGAGTGTGGGCTGCACACCTCGGTGTCCTGAATCGTTAAGGGGAATAAAGGGCTGGCTGCCTGATGTTTCTGACAGGCAGCCATGTTGGTGGATTTTACTGCTCTTTGTTGGTTAGCTTGTCCAGACCACGGTTGTAGAATTCCAACCAGTCATCCAGAACCGCTTTAACATCTTCCTTGGTGACTTCATCATTATCCGATTGCTTATTGATTCCTTTACGCAGCACTTCACCCTCGAGCTTGCCCGTTTCGCCGTCTCTCAGTTGTACTTCCAAATAGAGGGCTACTATGTAATCCAGTCGGTCGGTGGCTGTTTTGATCAGTGTTCTGGCAACGGCGACGGGGAGAACGAATTGTCTGGGTCTGAGGTCCTGCATTTCTGACACAATGCCGGTAATGGCAGGCTGAATGACCAGGACGCCCGGTCCCGGCTTTTCTGCCAGCATCCCACGCTGCTTCAGACCTTCTCTGAAACCATTGTTCAGGTAGTCAGCGACTTTAGTAGCTACTTCCCGCTGGGCATCATTGGTTGCATTGTAATTCGGGAACAGATTAACGGGTTCAACATAGACCTTTTTATACTTTTTCAGATCACCACTGACCCAGCGCATGGCAGTATCGTCATCAAAAGCAGTCAGTCTTTCATAGTTTTCCAGATAGCCGCTGAAGGGTTGTTCTTCAGTATCAATTTTTTGCTGCGTTGAACAGGCTGTTAGAAACAAGGCGCTGACCAGCATAAAGGGCAGGGCAAAAAGTCGGCGAGTTTTTTTATAAGCTGTCATGGTTTGTGTCGTCGTTTGATTAAGGTATTTGCTTTAACTGAGGTAGAGTGTCTATCAATGTTTGTCTGCTGAAAAGTATGATTTACCGAGATAATCATTGCACTACAGTGTATAACGCAGTGATGAGCTGAACTGATGCCAATAATCGAGACAAGAAAGGAGGGTGGTGCGAGCTGCTGCTAAAAAAGTCCCCCTGATGCGGTTCTGAGGGGTTCCGGTGCATCCATTACTCTGGGCCAACGGTGACTCTTGTGGCAACTTTGTTCGTTCTCTTCTGTTACGACATAAAGCCGGGTAAAAGGGCCATCAGTAGCGATCAGCCCTTGTATAAACTGTTGGTTTTCCAGGAGAAACCAATGACTTTCGCCTGCTTCATCTTTTTCCATAAAGGCATCGACACTTATTTTGACGGGTTTGGGGCTAAACCGATTCCAAATACCCTTTTTAATGGATTCCAGTCTTGCCCAACCTCCTTGTGGTGTTTGACCAGGCTGACCCTCACGGCGTCCCCAGGGAACCAGAATCTGCTGGCCCTGCCGACTCAATACCGGCAAACGGGCTTTGGGATTTGGGAAAAAGGTTTTGATGGTCTGGCCATCCAACTCGAACTGAACACCGCCGCACACGTCCTGGGGCTCTCCATTACCAATTGTGAAATGCCTCTCATCCATGAAGGTGGCAAAACTTACTTTTAGCGGCCTGCTCTGGCTGTGGCCGTTTGAGAGAGTTCAGTGCTTGCTGCCGCCTTTGCAATCCGGACTGACAGGAGCCAGGCCCTTACGCTCGTACCACTCACCGGGGGTATAAGTATGAAGGGCCAGAGCATGAATGCCCCCTTGCATCTCATCAGACAGAATTTTGTAAATCAGCTGATGGCGTTTAACCGGCATCTGCTCCTCAAACGACTGGCTAACCAAAACCACTTTAAAATGAGATTCAGAGCCCGGCGGCACATTGTGCATATGGCTTTCATTGAATATTTCAAAGTGTTCAAGCTCCAGGGCAGTGGTCAGTTTGTCACTGACACGATCTTGCATAGTCATACTTCCATTTCCACCTTTTAAATCATGCTTGGACGATCAGATATATGATTTTAGATTAACAGGAAGACGCGAGGGTTGCGAAGAGAAAAGTGGATCAGAAAAATTCACTGTTCAAGGCCGTGTAGTTGATACCTGGGCGCTGTGAGCAAGATTCCTCAATAGGTTTACAGAATGATGCCTCACCGGCACAAATAACTCTAATCGATGAAGCTTCTGGTAAAGCCGAGTCCAGCCATTGCCCATAATCCTGTCTTCCGGTTGTCAGGGCATAACTGAACTGATCCATTTGTGAAAGTGCTTCCAATAGCGCTATACCGAAGTGATCGTTGCTGCTATACGCCTCGTGGATCAGATGAATTCTAAGTTGTGATGAGGACCCGGTATTGTGCAAAGCTTCACGGACATAAGCCAGTATGGGGGCCAGTGCCACTTCCTGAGCGATCAGTATCTGGTCAGGGATATCCAGCAGGCTTCCACATAGATTGATTCCGCAGGGGCTGCTGATGCTGATTTTCTGTCCTGTTTCGGCAAAGTCGTGCGCCCATGTGCTGAAAGGATCTGCCACCTTGCGCTGGACCTGGATGACCATCGTTTGATCCATTGATGGCACTGAGGCCAGATAGCACTCTTTCTTAAGCCGCAGCTCTGTATCAATACAGACATGCTGGCCGGGAAAATAGTTCATCGGATGCCTGGGGGCGAGAGTCAGAGCCACAACGGTAGGGCATAAGAACTGTTTTCCGGTAATGATGGCCTGGGTGTGGCTCCTGCTGGGCAGGGAGACAGTCATATCATTTTCAGGCAGACACTGGCAGGCAAGAAAATACCCCTCATGAACTTTTTCACTGCTCAGCCCAGCCTGGCTCCGCTCGCTGAGATGACCTGTGTCAGCTTTCATCATGCAGGCATGACAGATACCTGAACGACAGGAGAAAGGTATTTTTTCACCCTTTGCCAGTAAGGAGTCCAGCAGGTTCTGGTTTTTATCGACCGGGTAGGCCCGGTTAGACAGTGTGATAACAGGCATGGTGGTATCTTACCTTAATGCTTTTTATTACGGAAACACCCATGTTTTTCGTGGGTGCTGTTGTATTTAAGCAATAACGAACTTGTTGTGTCCCCGTGTCCCATCAAATTATAACAAGATCTTCAAATATAGATCGCCTGACGGTAGTGTGGGAAAAATACTGTTTTATAGAGAAAAATAAAGTGCATCTGTAACGATGCAGTTTGCTCAACCAAAAAGTGTGCAAACCAAAAAATAGCTAATAGCCTATTGGTCATTAATGGCTTTATGACAAACTGAAAAGTTTAGATGTACTCAAATGAGTTGATTATCCCTGGCTTAGGGGGGGACGCGTCTGAGTGTCATAACTAATGTCACTCGTTTGACTGCTAATAACTGTTAGTCGCTAAAAGTGCTCTCGTCCACTATAGATGTAGACTAAATAACCCATAGAGTTTAAAGTAACATGAGCTACAGTCGCACTTAGTAAACCATAATGTTTAGTAAATTGTCCTCTTACGAATGAGTTGATCATTGATATCAGGACTTGTGCCATTAATGGGTTCTTGTTGGCAAGGTGTAAAAGTCCAAATGCTGTGGATTTGATGATGTTACTCATAATAAATATTTTTTTATCATGATGGTTGTCACTTAAAGTAAATATTTTTTCATCAAACTTGGTGCTACTGTTAGTTGCCAATTCTATAGAGTAATTGATTAAAGGGAGTAACAAACCATTAAATATAGCCTCTTCAATGATAGCTCCTGTAACAGCCTCTACAAATGTTAATTTTCCATCGTATGGGTCATGTACTAATGACAGAGGGCGTAAAATGCAAAAATACAAAATTCGATACTGTGTAACATGTATTGCACCTAATAATAATCCATAATAAATTTGCTTATCAATATTATACCTCTTTATAAAACCGACTATTTTGTAAGGCTCTTTATCTTCAGTATTCACTGAATCTGAATCTGAATCTGAATCTGTGAGGCTCATATTTGTTACTGCGTGTAAAGTGCTCAATTCATCCTCTGTTTTTAGGAGAGGTGCATCCGACTTTGTAAGAACGACCGTTATATTAGACTCTTTATCTTCAATAGTTACTGAATCTGTGAGGGTCATATTAACTAATGCGTGCAAAGTGCTCAATTCATCCTCATTTTTTGGGAGAGGGGCTGACTTTGCATATTGAGTTACTAGTGAGCAACATATTGCGATTATTAAAGTATATTTTTTCATTGTACTTATCTCCCTAAAAAACAAGCATAGATGCTAACAAATGATTCCAGTTTCTTCCGAGACTTCGTCCATCCACATGTCTCGCCTTCGGGAAGTGGCTGAAGCAGGCTTTATAAACTTCGATCAACATGCTCATCTGACTTAAAATTATCTGTATTTAAAGTAAACTTTTTCCATATCATTGCACTCAGGGTTTTCTATAGCGCTGCTTGAGCTATCCCTAATATTTTTATTTTGTTCTCTTTAAGAGGATCGATTTGATCGTTAATAATTAGTCAGACTGTTCTGTTGCCAAAGAGTTCAATGAATAGTAACAACTGTGTTAGGAATACTAACTGTTCGCGACCAGTAAAAATAAAAATACCAGCAGGGTGATTGAAGTGCCTACCGCTTCTCTGTTGGGATAACTGTTTATTTATTATTATCTGATTCAGAGGATATAAACTGCATGAGTGTAATATTCAATATCAATTACTGGAGTTCTGAAAGCTGTTACCTGGCACTACCTATTGCAATATGGGCACCTTCCAGAGCCATGTTGTGCCCATTGACGCAGGCATAAGGTACAAAAATAATGCCTATGACAGCCAGCCATCGAAACTTTTCCTACGATCATGTTTTTATGGCAAATAGCGCACTCTCCTAGAAAAAAATCTTCAAACAACGCATCAATTGTCATGATAAGAAAAATATGTTCAAGCTGTTTAAAAGCTAATTTTATGGTATATGCAAGCCATCCTTCAGGCTGAAAAGATAATTTTTCTTTAAATTCGAAAACTAAAGTTTCATTAGAGAAGTTCAGTTGGTTGCTTTTTATTTGTAAAGTATCAGTTTGAGTATTACATATAGAATAAGAAAAGATGTCGGACTCTATCCGTTGTATTTTTGCTACAACAAACTCTTCACTAATTGAAAAGTCAATCCCTTTGGCTCTGTTAAAATTGCTGCTTGAAGCCAGAAAATCATAGTTGCCATCTAAAAAAATGACTAACTCACCGACCACTTCTTCTGACAGTACACTTAGTGGAGTTGAAGAAAAAATATTACAATCAATATATTTGTTGCAACAAAGTTCAAGCCAATAATAGCTGTCAGAATTTAATTTGGGGAAAAAAATATCAAAGAATATTTTATCGTTTTTGCTAATTTGTGTTAACTCTCCTAAAATATGTATTTCGTCGTCTATTATGGAGGAGGTGAATATAATGCTGTTAACACCACGACTTAGTAATGGTTTTGATATATTCTGTAGAGCACTGTTTTTTGATAAGCTCGAAAGCTCTATTTTAAAAGCAGGGGAACCATTAATTTTACGTGTTTTTATTTTAGGAATATCACTATCACCTGAGGCTGTTCTATCTTCTAAAATATCATAAATAAAATTCGCAGGTATAATTGCAAGCGAAAATCTTAAAAGCCAACGAGTTATTCTATCATCAGCTCTTCGATGTAAATAAAATTTATAGTAGTTTCTGTATCCCATTGCTAATACTGATGACAAACGAAAGATACCTCTTGGACTTATGTAATAATCCACTGGTATATAGATGTAGTAATACAATGACTCTTGAAAAGTGTGATACCAAAAATTTTGATCTTCCATAGTTACTTCACTCTCATCATGTCCTTCATAATTCGAGAAGCAAGCTGATGAGAGACATAAGATTGTGATGGATAGTAAAATTAGCCTCGTCCAAGATTCAAATTTATTCTTCAATTAAGGACCTTCATTTAATCGGACAGAATTAGAATGCTACGAATGTACCGAAGTAGATTCAAGAATGGTGTATTCGTATGTGCCAAGATTTTTTATTTCTAAAGTCCCCTGACCAGATAAAGTCAGATAGGGGATCAGAAAGGTTGCTTGATATCTATTGGTTATTTTCTTGCCTCTGCGAAAGCCGGATTCCTTGAAATTTTGATACGAGGATGAGGGCAGTGACCACAAATCAGACTCTGTTGAGCCCTGAGCCAACATACCGACTCCTGTAGCATGTTTGGAGATAAGTGACATTAACCTATTTCCTGCTTCGGCTTGATCGAAGCTACTCGCAACCTGGCCTGGTGCGGACAAAAAATCAAAACTAAGGAGAGCTGTTCCATCATTCAAAATGACAATAAAACCAATGTTTTCAATCTGGTCAACAAGGCCATCGGGATCAGCTGAAAACTGAATAACGTAAACTTTACTTATAATTCTCTCTTTGAGATTTTTATCAACTCTCAGGGTGGTTTCAGACATGGAAGTAGCCAGTTGTAAATATTGATCAACATTCTCAGGCCTGGTGTGGCCAAGAATTTGTCGAGTTTTTGTACTACCTGTACTATCTGTATAGGTGAAAGTGTTTGGCCCAATGACTTCTACGGTCGCCCAAGTCAAGGAACAGAAAGAAAATATAAAAAATAGTAAAAGATACAGTGTATTAAACATGATCTTACTCCTATAAAAATATTTTTAGTATTTTGTGGCTGCAAAGTACAACAGGTAAAGCATTGCAATATAGTCATAATCCCGCAAACTAACAAATGTTTCCAAAGGAATGCGCTGATGCGCAGCACTTGAACCAGAGGTTATGTGCTATTATAAGTGGCCAATTGGTCATCATGGATCAGCCAGAATGTTTCTGTCTGGTAGTAAATCAGGTAACAAACGATGCTTTTCTCTAGTCTTTTTGCAAGAAGATTCTTTACACTTACGCTTGGGTTTACAGTAATCAATGCTTGTGCAGATGGTGATTTTGTTGATAGCACCACCGAATATAGCATTGTTATTAATGAAATATATGACGAAATTGTCGTCGCACATCGGCAAGGGGATAATTGCCACCTTATTATTTCACATACTCTTGGTCCCTCACTTAATCAACAGCCACCACAACCAAGTGCTGCAATTATCTTTCCTGAGTCTTTTTACAGTCAAAGTCCACATTTTGTTGCAGAGCTCTGGCCGCCTTCTTACTCCTCAACTCCGGATCGCTTGTTCTCTCCTTCTTTAGAGGAAGGGGTAATGGCTCTTGATGCTCTTCAGATGCTTACGCACGAGAATTTAATTCAAATGGCCGCTGGGGCTGGCCAACAATCTGGTTTCGCAATCGCTCTCCCGATAGGGCCTATTGAAATTGAAATTGAAAACCGGAATCAGTTATATGTGATTGATCCAATACTTCATGATCCAATAGTCACTACTTGCGGAAGCACTGCTTCATCCAGCACTGAAAATAAACCAGCACCAGAAGAACAACCAGCTTCCGACAGAAGCGCCAACAAGGAGACCTCGCGATCAAAGCGGAAAAGAAAAGCGCCTTCTGCCAACACATTGGCTGAGACCACCCCTCGACCGCCACCTGCAGAAGAAGGACCCTCCAATCCAGCCGCTGCCTCTGAAAGCTCCGCTACGGATGAGCAGGATCATTACCAATTTCGTATCACAGGGCATATTAATCTGGGCATCGAAGTCCCACGTACATCAAGAGCAAAGAACAACAGGAAGAGAAAAGATACGGTTGATGTTCCAGTAACAATGCTTGTCAGCACCAACACAACAGAAGGCACAGTCGAGATAGACTCTCTTTCATCGAGAAACTCAAAATATGCAATTAATATATCTCGCAAACCGTCGCAAGCCAGCTCGTCAGCCAAGGCATTACCAGATAAAAGCCTCCGGGAAGTTTGGGAGATAATACAAAGGCGGGCAATACAAAGAATCATAGGTGAGCTTGAGGGCCCACAAATTTACGGTGTAAGGCAGATAATAAATTCCTCACCACCATCAGACGCCAAAACAGTACCGTGGATTCCAAAAATAAATTTACAGGTAATCGATCAAGCTGATTCCAAGGTCCCATCAGTAGATATGTACATAGAATCCAGCCCCTGACTTCACTAGGAGCCTGTCGGACTTAAGACTGTCCTACTGCGGTTGCAATAAATTGGTCTAAAAATCTCTGTTTCTTCGTCAAATAGCTCGCTATTCTCCTCAGAAACAGAGATTTTTATCCTCAATTTCTTGCAATCCTCGCTACGGACGCTTAAGTCCGACAGGCTGCTAGTGCGATGTTGCGATGGTGCGGTGTTGAATCAGCTATTTGATCGCTTCGATATAAGGCCAGAATCCAATAGCTCTCTCGGGTGTTGCCAGATCAGATCCTTATTTATTCAGTGAAATCCATAAATACGCATTTTTTCAAGATTGTCGGGATTTATTTTCTGTTTCAAGTTCTTCCAACAATATAAAAGTAAGCTGTATGCTTCTGCATTTTCAGAGTTACAAGTTATAGCTATCACTGCTGAATTTACTGCAGAGTTTACAGTCGATTGATTTATTCCCCTATCTTCTCTGTTTGTAAAAAATAAATAATAATAATGAATTGCATCGTTATGGTTGCCCATCAAAGAGTGAACAAATGAAAGTTCATAGTAAATTTGCAAATTTCTGAGATTTGTTGGGTGGGAAAACTTTGTTTTTACCAGGCATGTATTTAAAGTGCTCAACGCTTGTCCTAGTTTTCCCATATTTCTTAAAGCTACTGCGTGGGCATACAAAAAGAATAAATCATCTTTATGTTCTGAAAATTTACAGAGGTAATCAATATCACGCCATAAGGCTGAAAACCTTCCTTCTTTCCTTGCTCGTTCAAGCAATCTTCTCAAATGATAATGTAGAGATGTGTTGTGTTTATTATTTGTACTGATTCCAGAGCTGATATTTTTTCCAATTGCCATTCTGGCGACAGAGTCTTCTCCCCTTAGGCAACCAGTTGGTAAAAGTTGTAATGAAATTTGAAAACCACAATTAGGGCAAAAGTTGCTTGCTGCATTAATTTCAAATTTACAATTATTGCATCCTACTGACCAAGCTTGACCTGTAATGATGACTGGTATCAAAGTTATAAATAAATATCGCATAACGAAATACTAACGTGAAAACTTCGATAATTTGGCAAACTTTTCTGATCTGCACATTTAAGGTAGCCAAATGATAGCTGTCAGGTGAAAAGGTGCAAGTATCATTTTCCATTTGTGAGTTCAGAGTTTCTGGTTATTGGTTTGAGAACGATCAATCAGAACTGATAATGAATACTATCTCTGTCGTTTAGATCAAGGTCTCAGAAGGCCGGACAGGTGTCTTTCAGTAAGAAGAACTTAATGACTTTTTATGTTCTCAGCAGTGGTAACAATCTCTGCTTCTGTGCAGAAATAAATCATGCTCTGGTCTCGACGTGGTCCAAGTTTTTCAGATTTGTACCCTGTCAGGCTTGAAACAGTGCAGCTGACAACTAACAGCCGACTGGGTATTATGACTCCCGATGGAAGATAAGGTAGACCTCTGAGTCGGTAACCGATTCAATTCCAAAATATCAGCCTATTGCACTTGTCGTTTTTTTCCAGTCTGCTCTGTTCTGAAGAGAAATCTGCTTTGCAATGCTGTTGTGTTTTTTACTTTTTTGCGTATTAACCGAGAGCATTATTCAGTTGTGGCTCGTGTTATCAGGTATTGTCTGTCGTTTTGTTTCGGTAATCCGTGACAAAAAGTGATAGATCCTGTTTTCAATCCATGTTTTCTGATGCAAAGCATTGATATACTGGCAGGACAAATGAGGAGGGGAAGCTCATGGGAAACCGATAAAACTGTCGTGTTTCGAAGGGTTCTTCATTGATGTTCTGATCTATATGACAGAGGTTTCTGTTCAGATCAGAACCAAACAACAGAGCCGGGGAACCGGCCAGGGTCCTGAAGGCTGTTCTTCAGAGATCGCAATAGATTGAAGCTTGCAAATCCGGGGTCTGTTGGAGCTGTGCTTTGAGTCCGACAGGTTTCTGGACCGAACATGGGAGTTGGGGAGCGCAATGTCACTAATTCGTGAAGAGGATCTGATTGAGAGCGTAGCTGACGCTCTGCAATTTATCTCCTGTTATCATCCACTGGACTTTATTCACGCTGTTCATGATGCCTGGAAAAAAGAGCCCTCCAAGGCTGCCAAAGACGCCATGGCCCAGATTCTGATTAATTCCAGAATGTGTGCAATGGGCAAGCGACCTATTTGTCAGGATACCGGTATTGTTACGGTCTTCCTGAAGATCGGTATGAATGTCCGCTTCGAAAGTGACCGAAGTGTCGAGGATATGGTGAATGAAGGTGTTCGCCGTGCCTATACGCATCCGGAAAATGTTCTGCGTGCCTCTGTTCTGGAAGATCCGGCAGGTGCCCGCAAAAACACTAAAGACAACACACCTGCTGTCATTCACATGACTCTCGTGCCCGGAGATACTGTTGATGTCCAGGTGGCAGCCAAAGGTGGTGGTTCCGAGAACAAGTCCAAGCTCGCCATGCTTAACCCCTCTGATGATATTGTTGAGTGGGTCAGGAAAACCGTACCGACGATGGGTGCGGGCTGGTGTCCTCCGGGCATGTTGGGTATTGGTATTGGTGGAACAGCTGAAAAAGCCATGGTGCTTGCCAAGGAATCTCTGATGGACCCCATTGATATCCATGAACTCAGAGAGCGTGGACCCAGTAACCGGGTTGAAGAGCTGCGTTTGGAGATCATGGATGCTGTCAACAGTCTGGGTATTGGTGCACAGGGTCTGGGTGGTCTCACCACGGTGCTTGATATCAAGATCAAGGACTATCCTACTCATGCCGCCTCTCTGCCCGTGGCGATGATTCCAAACTGTGCTGCCACACGACATGCGCACTTTGTACTGGACGGCAATGGCCCTGTTATTCAGGAAGCTCCGAGCCTGGATGATTACCCTGAAGTCGCTCTGGATATGAGTGAAGGGGTGCGCAAGGTTAATGTTGACGATATCTCCAAAGAAGAGACCAAGAGCTGGAAGCCGGGCGACACAGTATTGCTGTCAGGAAAAATTCTGACCGGTCGTGATGCTGCCCATAAGCGCATGGTTGACATGATGTCCCGTGGCGAAGAGTTGCCTGTTGATCTGAAAGGTCGTTTTATCTACTACGTAGGACCTGTTGATCCGGTTCGTGACGAAGTGGTGGGTCCGGCAGGTCCAACCACTTCTACTCGTATGGACAAATTTACCCGTACTATGCTGGAGCAGACCGGTCTGGCTGGAATGATTGGCAAGGCTGAACGGGGTGACGCTGCGATTGAGGCGATCAAGGATAACGAATCTGTCTATCTGATTGCTGTAGGTGGAGCCGCTTACCTGGTTTCCCAGGCTGTCAAGAAAGCAGAAGTCGTTGCTTTCCCTGAACTGGGTATGGAAGCTATCTACGAGTTTGAGGTTAAGGATATGCCTGTGACCGTAGCAGTCGATCACACGGGTAATTCTGTCCACAAAACCGGACCACAAATCTGGAAACAAAAGATAGAAGAGCAGGTTCTGGATATTAAATAAGTTTCCAAGAGCCTGTATCGGGTCAGCCTCTCGGGGCTGGTCCGGCTTTATTCGCTAGTTTATTCAACTGTTACCTCTTTTTTGATGGCCTTTTTTCTCCTTTAGTGGGTTCTTGTAGCGCTCCTTCCTGCCTGATTAAATGGACATAAACACTGCCAAAATCTGGATATTCGGCGAGATATAATCAGGCTTCTATAATCAGTTTATTAGAACAGGCAGTAAGGACGCACCAATGGTTGACGATTCTGATCAGGGTCAGGAGCCCGCCTCCGGCCGGAACAATCCTGAAAATACTGAGTTTCTTTTTTTCTGGCAAAACCTTTTTGCAAGGATTAGACGCTTTGTCTCAGACAGGCAAGATGTTATCAGGATGGATTCTGATGCCAGAATCGTCCGGTCTAATCTATTGAACCTCCAGATTGAAGGTCGATTCGAGCATTTCTGGATTGCAGAGCATCCGGAGGAGGTTGTAGAAGACAATCAATGTGAGTCGATCGTTGATGATGAGCTGTTTTCAGAGTTACTGGCTATTGAAGAAGAGTGGATACGCTTGCAGCAGTTCAGGGATCAATTTCGGAAAAACACTGATTAGATGCCCCCACAGGAATATTGTTAGTCAGACTGACGCTCTGGTTAGTTCTTAATCAGTTTTATCGAATAAGCATAAAGCCCCGTACTTTGAGGACGGGGATGTAAGCTCGGCTTGCAAAGCAAGCCCCTTGTGCTGGTTTCCTATCCGTAAGGTGCTTTTAGCGATTACGCTACCTGACAGGAAAAGTAATAAAGGCATATCAACAGCCCCTGAGAGACCCGTAAAAAGGCCTGGCTGCTATTCGCACCCAGGCTTTTTATGTTTTCAGAACTCAATAAAATATAAACTCAACAGCTACCGGATTCACAGAGCCCGAATCGCTTTGAGCTGTTCATCGAGCCGTTCTCTAGCAGCCAGCGCTTCTGTCAACTTTTCGCGTTCCTTTGCAACTACTTCAGGTTTGGCGTTGTTGATGAACTTCTCGTTGGCCAGTTTGCCTTCAAAGCGCTGAACTTCTTTATTCAGTCGTTCAACTTCTCTGCTCAGACGAGCTAGTTCCTTGTCTTTGTCGATCAGGCCCGCAATAGGCACCAGAACTTCCATCTTGCCGACCAGTTGAGTCGTCGACATAGGTGCTTCCTCGTCAGAGCCCAGAAGACGAATGTCTGACAATTTCGCCAGAGACTTCAGAAAAGCGCTGTTTTCATCAAGGCGACGTTGGTCGTCAGAAGAGAGGTTGCGCAGCAGAACATTGAGTTCACGGCTGGGGCCAATATTCAGTTCAGCACGAATATTACGGATACCGGTAATGAAGCCTTTCAGCCATTCGATGTCTTGCTCGGCAGTTTCGTCCAGCTTGCTTTCGTCCAGAGTCGGGTAACTCTGCAGCATCAGGGTTTCACCTTCAACGCCAGCTTCTTGCTTGATGTTCTGCCAGATCTCTTCAGTAATAAACGGCATGAATGGGTGAGCCAGACGCATAATGGTTTCCAGAACCCGGACCAGTGTTCGACGGGTACCCCGCTTCAGGGCTTCGGAAGCATTTTCACTCCATAGAACAGGCTTGGACAGTTCCAGGTACCAGGCACAGTATTCATTCCAGATGAAGTCGTACAGATTCTGGGAAGCGTGATCCAGACGGAAGTCTGCCAGATTCTTTTCAAGCTGGGCTTCAAGACGTTGCAGCCGGGAAATAATCCACTTGTCCGCCAGAGTCAGCTCAACGTCGGTATTGCTCTGACCACAGTCTTCACCCCTGGTGTTCATCTGAACATAGTTGGCTGCATTCCAGATCTTGTTACAGAAGTTTCGGTAACCTTCCAGGCGCTTCATATCCCAGTTGATGTCACGGCCGGTGGAAGCCAGTGAATATAGGGTGTAACGCAGGGCATCCGTACCGTGCGCCGCGATACCTTCAGAGAAGGTTTTACGGGTTCGTTTTTCAATTTTTGCCGCCAGCTGTGGCTGCATCATATTGCCGGTGCGTTTTGCAACCAGATCTTCCAGGCCGATGCCGTCGATCATATCCAGCGGGTCCAGTACGTTACCTTTGGACTTGGACATCTTGTCGCCATTCTCATCTCGAATCAGACCGGTCATGTAGATATACTTGAACGGTACCTGGGGGTTGCCGTCTTCATCTTTGATGAAATGCATGGTCATCATGATCATCCTGGCAACCCAGAAGAAAATGATGTCAAAACCGGACACCAGAACATCTGTCGGGTGGAAGGTTTTCAGGCGGCCGGTGTTTTCAGGCCAGCCCAGGGTGGCAAAAGTCCAGAGGGCAGAAGAGAACCAGGTATCCAGTACGTCGTCTTCCTGTTTAAGGCTGACTTCGGTCGGGATGTTGTTTTCCTGTCGTACGTCTTCTTCACTGCGGCCTACATAAACATTGCCCTCTTCATCGTACCAGGCAGGAATGCGGTGGCCCCACCAGAGCTGGCGGGAAATACACCAGTCCTGAATGTCCTGCATCCAGGAGAAATACATGTTTTCGTATTGTTTGGGGACAAACTGAATGCGGCCATCTTTGACGGCTTCAATGGCGGGTTTTGCCATAGGCCCGGCACGGACAAACCACTGGTCCGTCAGCAGAGGTTCAATAACAACGTCAGAACGGTCACCGTAAGGCACCATCAGTTCGTGATCTTTAACTTCTTCCAGCAGCCCGGCCGCTTCAAAGTCGGCGATAATGGCCTTACGAGCAGCAAAACGCTCCATGCCACGGTATTTCTCGGGGATGGGGGCTTCCATGTCGTGATTGCTGGAACCATCAATGTTGAAAACTTCACCCTGTTCACTGATATGACCTTCCAGAGTCATGACATTAATCATGGGCAGACCGCAGCGCTTGCCGACCTCGTTATCGTTGAAGTCGTGAGCCGGAGTGATTTTTACACAACCTGTGCCTTTTTCCATGTCAGCATGTTCATCGGCAACGATAGGAATACGACGGTTGACCAGTGGCAGGATAATGTCTTTTCCGATCAGGGCCTTGTAGCGCTCGTCTGCGGCATTAACGGCAACACCTGTGTCACCCAGCATGGTTTCGGGACGGGTTGTGGCTACGACAATGTAGTTTTTGCCTTCAGCGGTTTTTTCGCCGTCAGCCAGAGGATAACGCAGGTGCCACATGTGCCCTTTGATTTCCTTGTTCAGCACTTCCAGGTCAGAGATGGCGGTATGAAGTTTGGGGTCCCAGTTGACCAGGCGCTTGCCACGATAGATCAGATCGTCTTCATAAAGGCGAACGAAGACTTCCTGAACGGCTTTGTAGAAGCCTTTATCCATGGTGAAACGTTCATTGTTCCAGTCAACAGAGGCTCCAAGACGACGCAGCTGACGGGTGATGTGACCGCCGGAATCTTCTTTCCATTCCCAGATCTTGTCGGTAAAAGCTTCACGGCCATAATCGTGACGTGTCTTGCCTTCTTCCGCCTGGACTTTACGCTCTACCACCATCTGTGTGGCAATACCGGCATGGTCAGTACCCACCTGCCAAAGAGTATTGTTGCCTTTCATGCGCTGGTAACGAATCAGGGCGTCCATAATGGAGTCCTGAAAAGCGTGACCCATGTGCAGACTGCCGGTGACATTGGGCGGTGGAATCATGATGGAGTAGGGAGAACCTTCGCCGGAGGGGGCAAAGTAGCCTTTTTCTTCCCAAGTCTGATACCAGCTGCGCTCAATCGCGTGAGGGTTAAACGTTTTTTCCATAACTACAGAGTTCTGACAGGTTCTGATCTAAACGACGCAGTATACACGGAACCGACAGTGCAGTGTTAATAGGAGAAGCCACCTGTCTGAATGATATCGGACGTTAATCCGATAGACCGTCGGGCATCTGATCGAGAAGGTGATCCAGATAGTTGTTAAGCTCACGGTTCAGCTGAGCCTCGACCCTGACCAGCTCTTCATCGATGATCTCCTGAATCAGCAGTCGGGCCTGTTTGCGTAGCCGGGTTTTCAGTTCAGACTCCGTGACACCGGGGTTAAGCAGGGGGCTTAGAATAGGCGGTTCCTGCGAGTTATTCTGTTGATAATCACCGGTGACATTCAGAACTGTGACGGTCTGTCTGGCCCCTTCATGCTCAGCAAGGTCGGTAAGAACAGGAATGTGTTGGTTGAGATGATCATTGCGGTCTATCTCTTCCTTCAGTAGGCTTTTTAATCTTTCCTGTTCATTCAGCAGACCTTTCGTTTTTTTCTGACTCATATTTTCTACCTGCTCATTTTTTTTGCCAGCGGATGGCTTTTTGCCAGCTAATGGCTTCAATCCCGGATTTGATGGGTTTCCGGCTGGATGCCATCCGCAACATAAGTCCTGAATTTTTCACGGAGAACCTCAACCGGGCCCGGACTCTGGTCAACAATTTCACAAGTTCGGACAAAATTTTTGTAAAAGTTCGGAATTTGGCTGGACAGATTGATCAGCAGGGTGTTGTCGTGCAACGATTCCGGTGGTTTATATCCCAGTGTGATTGGCGCTATTACTGCTTCGCTGTTGATGATCTGGTGTGGCAGAAAACTGTCCTCACGCCACTCCCAGAGCAGTCGGTCCAGAGTTTCGCACTGGATGTCATTATCCGTATGAATATGTACAGGCATACCACTCCGCCATGCCTTGTCGGTCAGTCGACAGGCGAACTTTTTAACGGCTTGGGCAGACTGCTGTTGCAGTAAATAGAAGGTAACTCGAGACATGACGTTGAGTGTAATGGGAAATGATGCTGGTTTAAAGGTCGTTAACTGTCAACGCTTGGGTTAGCTGCGCGCCGAAGGCGCGTCGGGTGGAGCCCTTAAGGACGGAGCCTACTCCACCACTTGTCAGGTAGCCTGGTTATTGGCGGGAAAGGAAGGTCTGGAGCATTTCTTTGATTTCACTGATTTCAGAGCCTTGCCGGTCAACTTTCTGTTCGAGGCCGTCAAAACGGACTTTAACCTCATGAACCTCATGTTCGAGGCCGGCAAACCGCTGATTAACTTCATGTCTGAATTGACTGTGTTCTTTTTCTTGCTGGTCAAACCTTTGGTGCATTTCACCACGGGTCTGACCCAAACCATCAACTACGTCAGTCAAGGTGTTGCGAATATGATTAATCTCTGTCGGCTGAGGCTTTGCTCTTGTATTCACTGGCATAACTCCAATCAATATGAGTGAATGACACAGATTAGCAGAGATTTACGGCAAGACACCTGACAGCAGCTTCACGAATGTTGCGTTGATGATTTTCGGAAACAGGGGTTGTGAGCCTCCAAAGATCCACAACCCTGAGAATATTACAGCTGGTTCAGCAGATATTGAATCAGCATGGGTACAGGGCGACCGGTAGCGCCTTTGGCTTTACCGGAGTTCCATCCCGTTCCGGCGATGTCCAGATGAGCCCACGGGTAGCTTTCTGTAAAGCGCGCCAGGAAGCAGGCCGCAGTGATGGTGCCAGCCGCACGGCCACCGATGTTGGCCATATCAGCAAAGTTGGAATCCAACTGGGCCTGATACTCTTCACCCATTGGCAGCTGCCAGGCCAGATCGGAAGCGTCTTTGGAAGCTTTCAGCAGTGCTTCGGTCAGCTCATCATTGTTGCTCAGAAGACCGGTGGTGTGGTGACCCAGTGCAATGACACAGGCACCTGTGAGAGTGGCAACATCGATCACTGCTTTTGGCTTGTAACGCTCGGCGTAAGTCAGAGCATCACAGAGTACCAGTCGGCCTTCGGCGTCAGTATTAAGGATTTCAATGGTCTGGCCCGACATTGAAGTGACGATGTCTCCCGGACGGGTAGCGTTGCCACTGGGCATATTCTCGGCGGCGGCAACCATGCCTACAACGTTGATGGGCAGGTTCAATGCCAGAATGGTCTGCATGGCGCCAAAAATGCTGGCTGCACCACACATGTCGAATTTCATCTCGTCCATGGCTGCACCGGGCTTCAGGGAAATACCACCGGTATCGAAGGTAATGCCTTTGCCCAGAAGTACAACGGGCTTCTCACCGCGCTTGCCACCTTTGTAGTCCATCAGGATCAATTTGGATTCCTGGTCTGAACCCTGGCCTACGGAAAGTAGGGAGTTCATACCCAGATCGGACATCTGTTTTTCACCCAAAATCTTGGCAGTCATCCTGGCATGGGATTTTGCCAGAGCTTTAGCCTGATCTGCCAGATAAGTCGGGTGGCAGATATTGCCCGGCAGGTTGCCCAGAGTACGAGCCAGGTTACGACCTTCACCAATGGCTTGACTTTCAGCAATAGCTTGATTCAGAGATTTTGCCTGCTTGCGATCAGCCAGAAAGGTGACCTTCTTCAGTACCAGTGCATCGGCGCTTTTACTCTTGAATTCGTCGAACTGGTAGAACGCATATACAATGGCTTCTACCAGCTGACGTACTTTCCAGCTATGGTCCTTGCCGTGCACATTGATATCTTCCAGGGATACCAGGGCGTCTTTGACAGAGGTAGCTTTCAGTTCACCAGCAACGGCTCTGGCCAGTTTGATGAATTCACTTTCCTTGAGGGCGGCTTTTCCTTCGCCGGTCGCACAGAGCAGAATCCGCTCAGAGGGCAATTCCGGAACATGCTGGAGCAACAGGGTCTGACCTGCCTTGTACTTGAGGTCGCCTCGTTTAAGGATGCTGTTGATGGCACCCTTGCTGGCTTCGTTTACGGCTGCGGCTGCGGCGGTAAGCTCTTTCTTCTGCACACCCAATACCAGGCAGGCAGTTTTCTGCTTCTCTACCGCTCCGCTTTTTACGATAAATTGCATGGTTGCTCCCATAGGACACTTGTCCGGTTCTAACTCTCGGGGATGACCCGATTTCCTGTTAATCTTTCTGACAAATTCCTGATAAATACTCCTAATCGGGCTTGTGGCTCTGGTAACCAGGAGTCGGGATTTCGAGGGAACCGACGGACACCTGAGTCAGCCCTGAATGCCCCTGGGGGACACACCCTTTTTTAGCAAAAGGCACGTAAATGATGAGACTTCTTTCATCCGGGCTATAAACTCGAAGAGGTTTGTTGGATAATTGTCAGATCGGGTATTTGAACAGAGCTTGCACGAGAAGTGAATTCCCGCAAGGCTTTCAGAGATAGATTTTAGTCCGTTTATTGTATCAATGTGTCGACAACTGATTTTTCGGGCAGAAAAATCATGTTTTGATGGTCGACAAATGTTCAGGATTACTGTCTGTCTTGAAGCGTCATACTTACCGGACCTCTCGGGTAAGTGAGTTTTACTTTTATGAACTATCGGAAACAGTAACTCAAGATCATGCCTTCGATCCTTTTTCGATACCTGGCCAAAGAAATGCTCAAGGTCACATTTGCTGTGACCGGCGTTGTGCTCCTGATTATCATGAGTGGCCGTTTTGTGAACTATCTTGCGCAGGCTGCCAATGGCACGCTGAACGCCGATATCCTTTTTGCCATTATGGGCTACAGAATGCCCGAATTCCTGGTAATGATTATTCCCCTGGGGCTGTTTCTGGGCATTATCATGGCATATGGCAGGCTCTATGTAGAAAATGAAATGACGGTTATGGGGGCCTGTGGTGTCAGTCAGGGCCATCTGCTGCGCATGACCATGATTCCGGCGCTGGGCGTTATGCTAGTGGTGGCTCTTCTAAGTATTCTGGTCGCCCCCTGGGGGATAAAGAAGGTAGAAACCATTCTTCATCAGCAGGATTCCATGACTGAGTTCGACACCCTGGTACCGGGTCGTTTTCAAAAGTTTGAGGGGGCAAATCGGGTTACTTACACCGAATCGCTGACGGATGACAATCAACAGATGGAGAAGGTGTTTATTGCTCACCAGTCATCCGGGCGGGGCAGTTCAGAGATGTCTCTGGTGCTGGCAGAGCGTGGTCGTATATCTACCACAGAGGAAGCCGGTCAGCGCTATCTTATCCTGAGTGATGGTTATCGCTACGATCTGACACCCGGTGGCAAAAAAGTCAGGGTGACTCAGTATGGAACCTATGGCGTCCGAATGGAAGAGAATGCAGTCGCAGATGAAATCAGCAAAGAGCAGGCGCTGCCGACTTCTACATTGTTAGGCTCTGATAATCCCACCTATATAGCTGAGTTGCAGTGGCGTATCTCACTGCCATTATTGATTCCAATTATTGTGTTGCTGGCTGTACCGCTCTCAAAAGTGAGCCCCAGACAAGGACGCTTCGTCAAACTCTTGCCCGGTGTATTGCTCTATCTGCTGTATCTGGCGTTACTGATTTCAACCCGTGGAATGGTTGATGATGGTCGCCTTTCTCCAAAGGTCGGTGTCTGGTGGGTGCATGGGGTTTATCTGCTGCTTGGATTGGTCGTTTATTTTCAGGAGCCTTTGCGGGTCATGATTGCCAAAAGGAAAGTTGCTCATGCGTAAGCTGGACCGTTACATCGCATGGAACGTATTGGCTTCCATGGTCGTGGTGCTTTTGATTCTGGTGGCGCTGGAATCCATGTTCGCGTTTTTGGGCGAGCTGGATAATATTCGTGGCAATTATCAGATGGTGGATGCGGTCGTCTATATTTTGCTTCTCATCCCCAAGAAGATTTATGAGTTCATCCCGGTGTCAGCCTTGATTGGATGTCTTGCTGGCCTTGGCAGTATGGCCTCAAACAGCGAGCTGGTGGTCATGAGAGCCGCAGGTGTTTCGCTGTGGCGGATGGTCTGGTCTGTGATGAAGCCGGCCCTGGTGCTGATTTTCATAGGCATCGTATTGGGTGAATATGTGGCGCCCGCCACAGAGCAGATTGCTGAAAGCCGGAAGAATATCGCCCGATCCCACAATGGCGAGTATTCCGGAGAAGGGGTCTGGCATCGTGAAGGCAATGAATTTATGTATTTTAATGCCGTTGAGCCAAATGGTGTGCTCTACGGTGTGAGTCGATATGTTTTTGATGATGATATGAGACTCAAGGAGAGTTCGTTTGCCAGAAGGGCGATCTATCAACAGGACCACTGGCTGCTTGAGGATGTCACCCTTAGTCGTATGGAAGGCGATAAAGTCGTTTCAGAAACAGTGAATACAGAGCCCTGGGATACCAACCTGACAACAACGCTTTTGAAAGTGGTGGTGGTTAAGCCCGATGGCTTGTCTATATCAGGCCTGAATACTTATACCCGTTATCTGGAAGAGCAGGGACTGGATACGGGTGAATATGCGCTGGCGTTCTGGACAAAAGCACTGCAACCCTTGTCTATTTTCTCCCTGGTGCTGGTGGGAATCTCTTTTGTCTTTGGTCCTCTGCGCTCGGTCAGTATGGGGCTGAGAATCTTTTCGGGCGTGATTACCGGGGTTGTATTTATGATTGTGCAGAACCTGCTGGGGCCTTCCAGCCTGGTGTTTGGTTTTCCGCCAGTCTTCTCTGTTCTGCTGCCGGTTCTGATCTGTATTGGTATAGGGTCATTGTTGCTACACCGGGCTGCCTGATGACAGAGTGCTGTCTTATTTCGGAAGATGGCTGGCTGTATTGAGAGAGTATGAATGGTGTTAAATCCAGGTGCCTGAGGCAGTCATTGAGCTAACATAGGCTGACTGCCTGTGATTTATCCGGTCAGGACTTTTGTTTAGGAATATACAGCGTTCTGGATCGGGACAAGCGATCTTGCCAGCTGAGATGTTCCCGATCCCAGAGACACCAGAAGACTCCCAGTCCGCAGAGTAACAGGGCAGGGATAGCGGTCAGTGTGCGAATCAGACATTGGCCGATAGAGATATAACCTCCTTCCCGATCCACAATCTGAATATTCCAGGCCTGCATGCCCAGTGTCTGGCCACGACGAGTCCAGAAAAAGGCAAAGAAGCTGAAAATACTCAGAAAAAGCGCAGCGTAAAAGAAAGGTCCGCCAATGGATTGTCCGTTCTCTGTCATGGCCTTGAGTTCTTCAGCGCCATATACCTTCATCTGAATGCCCAGGTTGATAAAACCCACCAGAAACATAATGGCCAAAACCAGAAAACTGTCGTAGATCATGGCAGCCAGTCGCCGCCAAACGGGTGCGGGTTGAGCCTGCTTCTTTTGAGATGTGCCTGACATAAAAACTCCTGTAACAGGCTGCGGAGTTTATCAGTTTCTATCTTGTTGGGCAGCTATGGCATGACAGGATTCAACCAGCGCCAATTAAGTTGCGGGTGTGTTATTGATCATAAGGGCTTTATATTGAGTTGGAGGTTTTGTGCATCTTGCCTGTTAATCAAACAGTGAACCCTGTTGATCCGGTAAGCCACCTTCGAGATCTAGTAGCTTTTGTTTAGCCGGTTTACCGCCGGCATAACCTTGAAGTTCACCGTTGCTGGCAATAACCCGGTGGCAGGGAATCAGTATTGAAATGCCGTTTGCACCATTGGCATTGGCTACGGCTCTCAGGGCGTTCCTGTCTCCCATGGATTCTGCCAGTCCGGCATAGGTGGTGGTCTCTCCATAGGGGATATCCATAAGGGCTTGCCAAACCTGCTTTTGAAAGGCAGTGCCAACCAGAAGCAGAGGCACTGAAAAGCTATTCCGCTCTTTACAAAAATACGCTTCCAACTGCTGTCGGGTGAGTGCCATCACTTCGTTGTCCTGCTCGACATACTCTGCTTTGAGCCCATTTCTGACACGCGCGTCAACTTGCAATCTTTTCTTTCGATAGCGCCAGTCACAGAGGCAGAGCTGCTGGTCATAGGTGCCCAGCATCAGCTCACCAACGGGGGATTTGTAGTATTGGATGTTGATGGTGTTCATGGTGAAGGTTTATAACATATTTTGAGCTGAGGTTGTTTGGTTGAGGTGGAAAATATGTCACTGGCTTGCTCCTATGCTTCGCACTGGAGTATATACATCCCGATAAGCGGACCCCGAAACTCAAGACAAAGTGCTGGTTTCCAGGTCTGGAACCAAAGGGCCTGAAGGCGAGGAAACCAGGATTTTTTGGTAGCCTCCATACCATGGGAACAAGCTAAAAAACTGGGTGCATAATATTCGCCAAGAAAATTAATTCCCTGGAAGTTACTGCTAGCAGCCTGTCGGACTTAAGCGTCCGTAGCGAGGATTGCAAGAAATTGAGGATAAAAATCTCTGTTTCTGAGGAGAATAGCGAGCTATTTGACGAAGAAACAGAGATTTTTAGACCAATTTATTGCAACCGCAGTAGGACAGTCTTAAGTCCGACAGGCTGCTAGGAGCCTGACCGAGAATAGCGCCCGTAGCGAGGACGGCAGAAAATTGAGGATGAAAATTCGGTTTTGTGAGGATTGCGCCTTGCAAGCGCGTAAAATCTTGTGACCTGAAATGGTCATCGCGGTAAAGCTGTGGTCGGCAGCCGTGTACCGAGTCTTGCGTGGTAGAAGGTAACGACTACTGCGAAGCGTAGACAGGGTGATAACAGGCCGTAACGTCTGCTAAGGGATAATTAGCCCCGAAATTGAACGTGGTTGAAGTAGCTGACCTTCTTTCTCAATGGGGAAAGCGGAAGTCGGGAGCTCCGCTAATGACAAGGCATCCCGACTGCTTCCGGGGTTCGTACCCACGGCATGTTATCGAATGATTTTACGTGAACAAGGGAGATCCTGAACGTTCAGGCGGAGCCTGTAGGGTCCGACGAGCCTGTAAAGCAAGAACGACTTGATGACGTTCAGGAAGTCAGACCAGCTGATAGTACTCCGAGGCGGGGAGAGCCCGTCACATGGGGAAGCGGCTGGCGGTATTTGAGCCTTTCCAGGGAAACATGGGCTCCACATCTGAGGGAGTTACGGTCTTTTACGCAGTGAGAAGGTAAACCAGCCATGGCAACGGGACTGGAGAGGGTAGCAGCGAAAGCCCGGAGTTATCCGAAACTTCGCTTTACAAGTCTGGTACATCATATTACCCCGGCGAGCCTGTGTATGAATCTGAACAAGATTCCACACAACACATCGCCCGGAGTCGATGGGCTGACTGTCGAAGAGACAAAGAAAGACTTTAAGCGGTGGTTGGAACAGACACTGACGTCTATCCATCGGCAAGGCTACAAGGCACCGCCGGTCAAAAGGGCATGGATACCCAAGCCGGGAAAAAAGGAAAAGCGCCCTCTGGGTGTTCCCTGCATCAATGACCGGGCTTTGCAGCGAAGTGTTGCTGATGTGCTGAATGCTATTTATGAGCAGGACTTTTTGCCCTGTTCCATGGGTGGCAGGCCACGACTGGGAGCGCACCATGCCCTGTCCACTTTTAACGAGGTGGTTTCAGGCCGAAAGGTCAGCTGGGTGCTGGAAGCGGACTTGAAGAACTTCTTTGGGAGTCTTGACCATGGATGGCTGCTTCGTTTTGTGGAACACCGGGTCGGTGATCCCAGAATCCTGAACCTTATACGGCGCTGGTTGAAAGCCGGGGTGATGGAGGCCGGGGAGTTGCAAGAGTGTGAAGAAGGTACGCCTCAGGGTGGGCCGATCAGCGTAGTTCTGAGCAACCTGTACCTGCATTATGTACTTGACCTCTGGTTCGAGTGCATGGTCAAGCCTCGGCTAAAAGGCGAGGCATGGCTGATCAGGTACATTGATGACTTTGTGGTGTGTTTTCAGTATCGCAGTGATGCGGAGCGGTTCATGAATGTGCTGCCACAGCGACTGGAGAAGTTTGCGTTGAAACTGGAGCGGGATAAAACCCGGTTAGTCAGGTTCGGACGTTTTGCCAGTCGTGGGGGAAGACGACCGGAAACGGTTTACTTCCTTGGCTTTACGCACTACTGCACAAGGAATCTGAAAGGAAACTTCATGGTGGGAAGGAGAACGGAAAAATCCCGCCTAAGACGCAGCATAGCCAAACTGAAGGAACTGCTGAGACGAATACGCCATGAACCGCTGCACGAACAAGTGACAGCGATCAATCGACGGTTGAGAGGGCATTATGCGTATTACGGTCTGGGAGGAAACTTCCGAAGTATGGAGAAGCTTTACCGGTTTGTTGACCGCTACTGGTACAAGATGCTGTGTAGCCGATGCCGGAAAGGCAAGATTCCATGGGAAAAGTACCATAACCTCAAGCAGCTTCTGCCGCTACAGAAACCGAGGATAATGCTGCCTTTTATGGCAATGAAATCCATGGCTGTGCTGTGAGTCAAATATCGAAGAGCCCGGTGCGGGAAATCCGCACGCCGGGATCTGAGGGGGTTGGAGCTACAATTGGTAGCTCCTTCTACCCGGTGAATAGCGAGCTATTTGACGAACAAAAGCGGATTTTCAGACCAATTTGCTGCCGCCGCAGTAGGGCAGACTATTCTCGGTCAGGCTCCTAGAATGTTGAGGCTGTGTAGATGTGCAGAATTGTGTTTTAAATATATAGAGGAAATACACGCTACTGGCCCGTTGTAGAATGTTTACGGGCTTATTCGGGAGTGAATTATGATTAAAGAAGATTATTTAAAGCATATTGAAGTTGATCAGGCAAAACGTTTTGGAAAACCTTGTATAAAAGGGACCCGAATAACGGTTACAGACATACTGGAAATGCTGGCAAGTGGTATGACGCAAGCAGAAATACTTGATGAACACCCTAATCTTCTGGCTGAACATATTAAGGCTGCATTGCTCTACGCAGCCAATCAACTATCTGGTGCCGCCTGATGCTATTGTTGGATGAAACCCTTTCACCAAAACTTGTTGCCAGAATCAATGATACATACCCCGGAAGCTTGCATATTTTGGATTCAAAGCTGGATAACTCACCTGATATTGAAATCTGGTGTTATGCAAAAAAACAGCAGTTAACCATTGTCACCAAAGACAAAGATTTTCTTCGCTATGCAATTCAGTATGGCCATCCACCAAAATTGGTTTATCTGACAACAGGAAATGCAAAACTGGCTGTTATAGAAGCCATTCTTTTAGAAAATGAAGCGATCATAAAATCATTTGCCACATTGGACAAAGAAGGTGTCTTGAAAATGGGCTAGTGATACAAAAGTTTAGCCACTACCTTACAGGTAAATTATCATGCTACATAGATTCTGCTTCAGCTCCCACTTCAGAGCGACGCATTGTAGGTCTGTCGTGCGCAGGACTGACTTTGTCATGCCACAGGTCATATCCACCTGAAGCAGAATCTTTGACTGCACTTTTTACCCCCCCCATATCTTCTCTATCTTTTGGCCCGTATCCAAGCTCCTGTCTGAGAGTGCATTTGGGACTAAGAGAGTGAAAATTATAAGACCGGCCTCAACTTGCTGAATTTATTAATTACAAACAGCTCTCAATTATTTGAAGTCAGTCTTATCATGTCGTTCAGGCAACTGTTCCTCGGGTTCTCCCCAGGTTCTGTTGACCATCTTGCCGCGTTTAACTGCGGGTCGTGAAGCCATCTGTTCTGCCCAGCGTTTAACGTTTTTATAAGAGTCCACGCTCAAAAACTCTGCCGCGTTGTACAGTTGACCCAAGACCAAAGCACCGTACCAGGGCCAGATAGCGATATCGGCGATGGAGTATTCATTGCCTGCGATATAATTGTTTTTCGCCAGTTGCTTATCCAGTACATCCAGCTGGCGTTTTACTTCCATGGTGTAACGATTAATCGGGTATTCAAATTTCTCGGGTGCATAGGTATAAAAATGGCCAAAGCCTCCACCTAAAAAGGGTGCACTGCCCATCTGCCAGAATAACCAGGACATGATTTCTGCACGACCCTCTTTTTGCGGCAAAAATTCGCCAAACTTTTCTGCCAGGTGAACCAGAATGGCACCGGATTCAAAAATACGAACCGGCTTCTCGCCACTGTTATCGATCAATGCCGGAATCTTCGAATTGGGGTTGATATCGACAAACCCGCTACCGAATTGCTCCCCTTCCATGATCTTGATTGGATAAGCATCATATTCGGCTTTATCAATGCCTTTCTCTAACAACTCTTCGAACATGATGGTGACTTTTACTCCGTTGGGAGTGGCTAGTGAGTAAAGCTGGAAACGATGCTCTCCCCTGGGCAGTTCTTTATCGTGTGTTTTACCAGATACCGGACGATTGATATTGGCAAATTGACCCCCGGATTCATCGTCCCAGGTCCAGACCGCCGGAGGGGTGTATTTGTCTTGTTCGCTCATGTTCTAAATCCTCAGATTAGTGGACCCATACTAGCTTTGAATGCTTTTCTTGAACAGACAGTGCAGCGGATAAGGCTATTTTACAGAGTGAGCAGGGGTTATACCGCAATTTGTCGGTTGCTGCCCGGGAATTGGAATTTTTTTTCGTTCTCATTGTCAAAAGGTAAAAAGGACATTTTGATAAGGGTGCGCATATATGGATGTAACAGGCAAAAATACCAATACCATGACCGGATCTGGCCTAATTTCCAAAGCCAGTGATAGTGAAGGAATAGGGAATTATAAATCGCTCTCAGTAAGATCCACTGAAGGCAACGAGAGACTCTTCAATCCTGGCAATGTTGTATCTGGCAACACCGGAGTATCTGGAACCGGATTTCAACGCATTGACAGCTCGTTTAATCTTACCGACTGTAATGTCAGTCATCCCAAGCCTTGCAGCCCGAAAACCATCGGTATAGAAGGTGGGGCAGAAGACAACCACAAAATAGCACCCGGTTCTGGCCATGGTCAGGTAGAGCAAAAAAAGTTGCTGGAATTACTTACTTCAGAAAATGTTAACGAACAATGTGTAAAAGAAGAATTAGAGAAACTTGTCCAACAATTTGATAAATTACATGTCGGTATCAGTTTAATGGATGAAGTCAATGAGCTGAAAAAAGAGATTAAGAAATATATTGATACGGGTACTTGCAGCTACATAGGGAAAGAATTTGAAACTATAAATGATGCTCAATCAAGAAAAAAAATAGCGGATAAAATTAAAAAAATAGTACGGGATATCGCTATTTGGTCGGGGGTCGAAAAAGACAATCTGAAAGTGCTCACCTATATTATTGAACAAGGGGTTCCTATCGAAAGAAAAGCTGGCTGTATTGATCTTGATCCTGAGTCTACTGTATACCTCGCTTTTGACACGATGAGAAAGCTGGTAGATAACTGCAAGCCAGACTTTCCAGATCTGTTATTTGTCAAGGGTATTTTTGCTGATGCTGATCCTCGCTTTGACGTTCTTTCCGAGGAGATTTTAACTTCCAGATACATTAAAGATGAATTATTTCAGCAGGCAATCGCACAATCAATACCAACGGTTTCATTTAGAAGGTTAATGATTTTTTTTAACTACCTTCGTCGTAAATGTAATGCCAGAGACATGATTAAAGACCTTAATAGGCATAGTTTCGAAAATCACCGCATTACCAATTGTCACAGGATGGAAAGATACAGTAAAAGCATAATAATGGTATTTGTTCTTGAAGCCATGGCTCAACAATCACAAAAAGAAGCAAAGGAAGAAGTCTGTAATCTTATTGGATCATTTTATCAGGATGAGCAGCAGATGATTGCAATGATTGCACTTTTGGGAGGACTGCACCAATGCTCCGAACTATTGACTGAAATGGGTATTACCGTCTCCAGGCAGGCGTTTAAAAAAGCCTCGGTTAATCTTGAAAATTCTCCTTTTCTTATGGCTAAAGAGGCGGGTCTGACGAATGAACGACTGTTTGCCAATACAGTGAATCGAATAGCTCCGTTTTTATGGTCCTTGCCCAATAAATTCGGGCTATATCTGCACCAGGAACACTGGCTTTTAGATAAAAAATCGCTGTCGTTTATTCATCTTGTCATGGATCAATTGTCGATTTGTCAGGAGGGGAGTTATGAATCGAAAAATGGTTTAGCGCCGAAGCATGGAGCAGCATTGGTTCCGGGAGATGTAAGCCTGTGGGCAGCAAAAATTTTTAAGGGAATGAGTGATGCTACTTTGACAAACAGTGCAGGTCTTTTACAGGAAGATGCCCGCTATAGTGAGACATGGAACATCTTAATCAGCCAGGTTAAATGCTGCAATGGTCTGGCCCGTTCCGATGATTTCAAGAAATTCATGGACTGGCTTTTGATGGATGGTTTGTCATGGGTACGGGGGGAATCGAAATACCGTGAGAAAGAGGCACCCTTTACAACCAGACTGAAAAGTTACCGACCGGACTTGTGGCCGGACCCGGGTAATGAGGATTCGACAACATCACCGGCATTATGTGATCAACTTGAAACATATAGCAATCGTGTCACTAACTTACATTTTAACTTCATTGAATCATTTCTACGGCTTGCCCCTCCAGGCCATCGAATTTATGTTCTAAATAACTGGTTAAACAATCCTGATTGCGCAAAGCAGCGGGAAACCCTGTTTTGCAGATCTGTTCATCCCCTCAATACTATGGGAAGTCCTAACATTTGGCAGTTGCTGTTATCACTGGATAAAGATTATCAGCCACAGGGAAATCAGTTTGAACATGATTGGCAAAAACTGGACAATCCACAGCAATGGACAGCGCCCCCTCCGATAACATCGTTAATAGGCAAGTCTATCGAGGTGTATGGGCGTACGCTCGTCATTCAGCGAACGGACGGTGACTGGGATTATCTGAAATTTCTCAGTGATACGGAAAAGCCTGAAGAACTGGCAAAAGAGGGTAATAAAATCAGCCTGATGGCAACCATAGCCAGCCAGCATGGCTTGAAAAGTTCAATTCCCGATGTGGTCGGCAGATATCGCTGGGAAAATGTGCAGACTGGTCTGACGACATTAATACCTCCCACCATAAAGACCAAACTGGAGGAAAAGTGTCGCTACATTGATGACAAGACAGGTTATTGTCTTCATCTGAAATCGTCAAAAGATGCGCCTTATCATTTATACCCTTATGTTCTTGATCCAGTAACAAAGGCGGATCAGATTTTCGAGGGACTCTATAAGTATGCACACGATTGCGGCGTTTTATTCAGTTGCGGATTATATGCTCCTGCGGTAACAGCGGCAGATCATGATTCTGTGACGAACCGAAAGCACCATGTGCTTTCGTCTTATGTGAATGCCTCTAGCGAGGGGAGGATGCTCCAGTGGAAAAAAGCCTCAGAACATCCCAATGTGGGTCCCGTAGGCATGCGGGACTCCGGTGATACGAAAAGTATGCATGAGCTGGGTGAAGATTATTTTTTCTCCAGCAGGTGTCAGAAATTTCTTGATTTTGAAAAATCAGAGGATCGGGCCAAGGTGGCCTTTTCTGAACTGGCAAAAAATGCCCAGGGGCTGGTATTGCAGTATGCTCTCTGTTTTCAAAAACAGTTCGACTCTGGCAATAGAGAGTCCACACTCAATCATGAGCATAAAATAAAGGTAATGCTGGCTACCCTGTTTCACAAGGCGTTTCCCCGATTCACAGAAGAGTGCACGGTTCAGGCCATGGACGAAGATGGGTTGCTGTCCCAGGCTGTTAGAGAGATTGTCTACTGGTGTAGTCATGACGCCAGATTCGTTAACGATATCAAACATAACGTTATACCGAAATCGACCTACCCAGACTGTCCAGAAACGACCAATATCTTTGATTATTGCACATTGGAACCTCGTGAGCTGGTCCCCGGTGTTGGTTTTGTTACACGGGATAACCAGCCAAACCTTGGCGTTTCTTTTGGTGTCAATCCATTGGTTACGCTGAATGCAGTGATTGTAAAGCTACTGGCCAGGGGCGCTCTGACCTCCCTGTGAGTTTAATCTTTTCAGGATAAACTCACCACTGGATTAATGAGTGCTGATATCGTAGCCCCATACCAGCTTTGAAGGCTTTTCTTGAACAGAGAGTGAAGCGGATAAGGCTATTTCACAGAGGAAACCGGGGTTATACCGCAATTGTCGGTTGTGGCCCGGGAATTGGAATTTTTTTTCGTTCTCATTGTCAAAAGGTACAAAGGACATTTTGATAAGGGTGCGCATATATGGATGTAACAGGCAAAAATACCAATACCATGACTGGAGCTGGCCTAATTTCCGAAGCCAGTGATAGTGAAGGAATAGGGAATTATAAATCGCTGACAGTAAGATCCACTGAAGGCAAAGAGAGACGCTTCAATCCTGCCAATGTTGTATCTGGCAACACCGGAGTATCTGGGCCCCGATTTCAACGCATTGACAACTCACCTGATCTTACCGACTACAGTGTCAGTCATTCCACAGTTTACAGTCCGAAAAACATCGATATAGAAGTTGGGGCCGAAGGCAACCAGAAAGTAGCCCCCAGCTCTGGTCATGGTCAGCTAGAGCAAGCAAAGTTGCTGGAATTACTGACTTCAGAACATGATAAAGAAGAATGTGTAAAAGACGAATTTGAGAAACTTTTCCAACAATTTGATAAATTACATGTCAATATCAGTCTAATGGATAAAGTTAATGAGCTGAAAAGAGAGGTTAAAGAATACTTTGATAATGATACTTACATCGTTGGCAGGTATAAATTTGAAATTACAAGCGGTATTGAATCAAGGAAAAAAATAGCAGTTGATGTTCAAACAATAGCACGGGATATTGCTACATGGGCCGGGGTCGAAAAAAACAATCTGAAAGTACTTACCTATATTATTGAGCAAGGGTTCCCCATCAATCCTCTATCCAGCTGTCTTGATTTTAACCTTGAAACTACCGTATACCTCCCTTTTGATACGATGAGAAAGCTGGTCGATAACTGCGAAGATCATTGCCCGGACCTGTTATTTGTCAAGGGTGCTTTTGCTGATCCGGACTCTCGCTTTGACCTTCTTTCAGAGGAGATTCTAAATTCCCGATCCATTGATGGTATGTTATTTCAGGAAGTAATTGCACAATCAATACCAAAGGTTTCATTGGCCAGATTAATGATTTTCTTTAATTACCTCCGTCGTGGATGCAATAGCAGAAACATAATCAGAGACTTGAATGAACATCAATTTCGATACCACCGATTTACTACTAGAAGAGAGATTCACAGATACAAAAAAAACATAATAATGGTGTTTGTTATTGAAGCTATTGCACAACGATCACAAAAAGAAGCCCGCAAACTTATTGTTTCATTTTCTCAGGAAGAACAGAAGCCGATTGCAATGATTGCTGTTTTAGGAGGACTTTACCAATGCTCCGAGTTATTGACTGAAATGGGTGTTACCGTCTCCAGGCAGGCGTTTAAAGACGTATCGGTTAATCTTAATAAATCTCCTTTTCTTATGGCCAAAGAGGCTGGTTTGACCAATGAGCGCTTGTTTGTCAATACAGTCAATCGAATAGCTCCGTTTTTATGGACCTTGCCCGACCAATTCGGAATGCAGATGCACGAGGAACACCTGTATTCAGAGAAGGATGAGCTGCCATTTATCCATCTTGTCATGGAACAAATGTCCATTTGCCATAAGGGGAGTTATGGATCGGAAAATGGGTTATGGGCGTATCATGGGAAATCTTTGGATCTGAGAGATGTAAGCTTGTGGGCAGCAAAAATCTTTAAGGGAATTAATGATACTATTTTGGCAAACAGTGCAGGTCTTTTACAGGAAGATGTCCAGTATAGTCAGACATGGAACACCCTTATCAGCCAGGTCAAATGCTGCAATGGCCTCACCCATCCTGATGATTTCAGGAAATTCATGGACTGGCTTTTGCTGGATGGCCTGTCATGGGTTCGATCGGAATTGCGCTACCGTGAGGCTGAGGCAAAGTTTACAACCAGGCTGAAAAGTTACCGTCCGGACCTGTGGCCGGACCCGGGCAATGAGGCTTCGGCAACACCACCAAGATCATATGCATATACTCAACTTGTAACGTACACCACTGGCGTCACTAACTTACATTTTGACATCATTGAATCATTTCTGCGGCTTGCTCCTCCAGGCCATCGAATCCATGTGCTAAATAACTGGTTAAACAATCCTGATTGTGCAAAACAGCGGGAAGCCTTGTTTTGCAGAACTGCTTACCCCCTCAATGTTGTGGGAAGTCCTAACATTTGGCAGTTACTGTTATCACTGGATAAAGATTATCAGCCACAGGAAAATCAGTATGATAATGATTGGCAAAAACTGGACAATCCGCAGCAGTGGTCAGACCCTCCCCCGACAGCATCGTTGATGGGTCAATCTATCGAGGTGTGCGGGCGAACGCTGGTCATTCAGCGAACGGATGGTGGCTGGGATTATCTGAAATTTCTCAGCGATACAGAAAAACCGGAAGAACTGGCAAAAGAGGGTAATAAAATCAGCCTGATGGCAACCATAGCCAGCCAGCATGGCTTGAAAAGCTCAATTCCTGAAGTGGTCGGCAGATATCGCTGGGAAAATGTGCAGACTGACCTGACGACATTAATATCTCCCACCATAAAGGCAAAACTGGAGGAAAAGTGTCGCTACATTGATGACAAGACAGGTTATTGTCTTCATCTGAAATCAACCAAAGATGCGCCTTATCATTTATACCCTTATTTGCTTGATCCAGTAACAAAGGCGGATCAGATTTTCGAGGGACTCTATAAGTATGCCCATGATTGCGGTGTTTTATTCAGTTGCGGATTATATACCCCAGAGGTAATGGCGGCTGACCATGATTCAGTGACGAACCGGAAGCACCATGTTCTTTCCTCTTATGTCGATGCCTCCAGCGAGGGGAGGATGCTTCAGTGGAAAAAAGCGTCAGAACATCCCAATGTGGGTCCAGTGGGTATGCGGGATTCCGGTGATACGAAAAGTATGCATGAGCTGGGTGAAGATTATTTTTTTTCCAGCAGATGTCAGAAATTTCTTGATTTTGAAAAGTCAGAGGATCGGGCCAAGGTGGCCTTTTCTGAACTGGCAAAAAATGCCCAAGGGCTGGTATTGCAATATGCTCTCTGTTTTCAAAATCAGTTCGACTCTGGCAATAGGGAGTCCACACTTAATCATGAGCATAAAATAAAGGCGATTCTTGTTACTCTGTTTCAGAAGGCGTTTCCCCGATTCACAGAAGAGTGTGCGGCTCAGGCAATGGATGAAGATGGGCTGCTGTCACAGGCTGTCAGAGAGGTTATCTACTGGTGCGGTTATGACGGCAGATTTGTTAACGACATTAAACATAATGTTATACCGAAGTTGACCTACCCAGACTGTCCTGAAACGACCAATATCTTTGATTTCTTCATATTTGAACCTCGTGAGCTGGTTCCCGGTGTTGGTTTTGTTACGCGGGATAACCAGCCAAACCTTGGCATTTCTTTTGGTGTCAATCCATTGGTTACGCTGAATGCAGTGATTGTAAAGCTACTGGTCAGGGGCGCTCTGACCTCTCTGTGAGTTAATCTTTCAGGATAAACTTACCACCGGATTAATGAGTGCTGCTATCAGTAGCCCCATACCAGTTTTGAATGTTTTTCTTGAAAGAGGGAACAGGGGTTATATCGCAATTGTCGGTTGTGGCCCGGGAATTGGAATTTTTTTTCGTTCTCATTGTCAAAAGTAGAAAGGACATTTTGATAAGGTTGCGCAAATATGGATGTAACAGAAAAAAATACCAATACCATGACCGGATCTGGCCTAATTTCCGAGGTCAGTGATAGTGAAGGAATAGGGAACTATAAATCGCTGACAGTAAGACCCACTGAAGGCAAAGAGATATACTTCAATCCTGCCAATGTTGTATCTGGCAACACCGGAGTATCTGGGCCCCAATTTCAACGCATTGACAACTCACCTGATCTTGCCGGCTACAGTGTCAGTCATTCCACACTTCACAGTTCGAAAAACATCGATATAGAAGTTGGGGCCGAAGGCAACCAGAAAGGAGCCCCCAGCTCTGTACATGGTCAGCTAGAGCAAAAAAAGTTGCTGGAATTACTGACTTCAGAACATGATAAAGAAGAATGTGTAAAAGAAGAATTTGAGAAGCTTTTCCAACAATTTGATAAATTACATGTCAATATCAGTCTAATGGATAAAGTTAATGAGCTGAAAAGAGAGGTTAAAGAATATTTTGATAATGATACTTACATCGTTAACAGGAATAAATCGGAAATTACAAGCGGTATCGAATCAAGGAAAAAAATAGCGGTTGATGTTCAAACAATAGCACGGGATATTGCTATTTGGGCCGGGGTCGAAAAAAACAATCTGAAAGTACTTAGCTATATTATTGAGCAAGGGTTCCCCATCAATCCTCTATCCAGCAGTCTTGATTTTGACCGTGAAACTACCGTATACCTCCCTTTTGATACGATGATAAAGCTGGTCGATAACTGCGAAGATCATTGCCCGGACCTGTTGTTTGTCAAGGGTGCTTTTGCTGATCCGGACTCTCGCTTTGACCTTCTTTCCGAGGAGATTCTAAATTCCCGATCCATTGATGGTATGTTATTTCAGGAAGTAATTGCACAATCAATACCAAAGGTTTCATTGGCCAGGTTAATGATTTTCTTTAAGTACCTCCGCCGTGGATGCAATACCAGAATGATGGTTAGAGACCTGAATGAGCATCAATTTCGATTCCACCGAATTTCTAATAGGAGACAGATTCACAGATACAAAAAAAGCATGATAATGGTATTTGTTCTTGAAGCTATTGCACAACAATCGCAAAAAGAAGCCCGCAAACTTATTGTTTCATTTTGTCAGGAAGAACAGAAGCTGATTGCAATGATTGCTGTATTGGGAGGACTTCACCAATGCTCCGAATTATTGACTGAAATGGGTGTTACCGTCTCTATACAGGCGTTCAAAGACGCATCGGTTAATCTTAATAAATCTCCTTTTCTTATGGCCAAAGAAGCTGGTTTGACCAATGAACGATTGTTTGTCAATACGGTAAATCGAGTAGCTCCGTTTTTATGGACCTTGCCCAATGAATCCGGAATGCAGATGCACGAGGAAGAGCTGAATTCAGAGAAGTATGAGCTGCCATTTATCCATCTTGTCATGGAACAAATACCCATTTGCCATAAGGGGAGTTATGGATCGGAAAATGGATTATGTGCGGATCATGGGAAATATTTGGATCTGAAATATGTAAGCCTGTGGGCGGCAAAAATTTTTACCCTAATGAATGATACCGTTTCGGTAAACAGTGTAGGTCTTTTACAGAAAGATGATCATTATAGTGATAGATGGAACACCCTGATTAGCCAGGTCAAATGCTGCAATGGCCTCAACCATGCCAATGATTTCAGGAAATTCATGGATTGGCTTTTGATGGATGGCCTGTCATGGATTCGATCGGATTCGTACTTCCGTGAGTGTGATGCAAAGTTTACAACCAGGCTGAAAAGTTACCGTCCGGACCTGTGGCCGGACCCAGGCAATGAGGCTTCGGCAAGACCACCAAGTTCATCTGCATATAATCGATTTGTAGCGTACACCGGCGTCACTTACTTACATTTTAATATCATTGAACTATTTCTACGGCTTGCCCCTCCAGGCCATCGAATTTACGTGCTAAATAACTGGTTAAACCATCCTGATTGCGAAAAACAGCGGGAAACCCTGTTTTGCAGATCTGTTCATCCCCTCAATACTATGGGAAGTCCTAACATTTGGCAGTTGTTGTTATCACTGGATAAAGATTATCAGCCACAGGAAAATCAGTTTGATAATGATTGGCAAAAACTGGACAATTCGCAGCAGTGGTCAGACCCTCCCCCGACAGCATCATTGATGGGTCAATCTATCGAGGTGTGCGGGCGAACGCTGGTCATTCAGCGAACGGATGGCGGCTGGGATTATTTGAAATTTCTCAGTGATACGGAAAAGCCGGAAGAACTGGCAAAAGAGGGTAATAAAATCAGCCTGATGGCAACCATAGCTAGCCAGCATGGCTTGAAAAGCTCAATTCCTGAAGTGGTCGGCAGATATCGCTGGGAAAATGTGCAGACTGATCTGGCGACATTAATTTCTCCCACCATAAAGGCAAAACTGGAGGAAAAGTGTCGCTACATTGATGACAAGACAGGTTATTGTCTGCACCTGAAATCAACCAAAGATGCGCCTTATCATTTATACCCTTATGTGCTTGATCCAGTAACAAAGGCGGATCAGATTTTCGAGGGACTCTATAAGTATGCCCATGATTGCGGTGTGTTATTCAGTTGCGGATTATATGCCCCAGAGGTAATGGCGGCTGACCATGATTCAGTGACGAACCGAAAGCACTATGTTCTTTCCTCTTATGTCGATGCCTCTAGCGAGGGTAGGATGCTTCAGTGGAAAAAAGCGTCAGAACATCCCAATGTGGGTCCCGTAGGCATGCGGGATTCTGGTGATACGAAAAGTATGCATGAGCTGGGTGAAGATTATTTTTTCTCCACCAGGTGTCAGAAATTTCTTGATTTTGAAAAATCAGAGGATCGGGCCAAGGTGGCTTTTTCTGAACTGGCAAAAAATGCCCAGGGGCTGGTATTGCAATATGCTCTCTGTTTTCAAAAACAGTTCGACTCTGGCAATAGGGAATCCACAGTCAATCATGAGCATAAAATAAAGGCGATTCTGGCTACTCTGTTTCACAAGGCGTTTCCCCAATTCACAGAAGAGTCCATAGGGCAGGCCATGGATGAGAATGGGTTGCTGTCACAGGCTGTTAGAGAGCTTATCTACTGGTGTGGTCATGACGCCAGATTCGTTAACGATATAAAACAGAACGTTATACCGAAATCAACCTACCCAGACTGTCCAGAAACGACCAATATCTTTGATTTCCACATAATGGAATCTCGTGAGCTGGTCCCCGGCGTTGGCTTCGCTACAAGGGATAATCAGCCAAACCTTGGCATTTCTTTTGGTGTCAATCCATTGGTTACGCTGAATGCAGTGATTGTAAAGCTACTGGCCAAAGGAGCCCTGAGTTCTCTGTGAGTTCAATCTTTCAGGATAAACTCATTAGTGCATTACTGAGTGCTCCTATCAGTACAGAAGCCCCACACCAGCTTTGAATATCTTTCGCGAATAGATATTAAAGCAGATGAAACTACTGCATGGATCGAATGCCCAAACGGAAACTATCTTCAGCTGCCGGTATCATTCCCGTCTTTGATGATCGTCAGAGTAATATAGCCCAAGTCGATACCGAACTTGGTCATGATGGATTCATTGATCATGACTTTATCGCTGACCAGGTACATTTTGTCGTCTATCGACACTTCGAGAGGTTCACCCTTGTAGAAGATGTTCAGTACATACGCCATAAATAAGGCATTGCCAGATGTTTTCACAGGCACGGCTTCTTTAACGTCTCCTGCACTGGCCAGGTAGCTGCCTTTGCCATCCGGTGTGAATGTCCAGATACGTTTTTGTTTTTCACCGTCGTCAAAAATAAAATCCTCATCCAGAGTGCCAATTCCCTCTTCGTCCCAGCTCCCTGTCATGGTGGCGTTAAAGTAGCGTATTACCTCGCCGCTTCGATTCTTCAGAATCCCGTGGGCTGTCAGAGGACCATTGAAAAACTCCGGTAATGAGAGAGTGGGTTGGTTATCTTGATATTGGCTGATATCGACGGAGCTGCAGCCAAATAAAAACAGAACCATCAGCAGAGTGCTAATTCGCAACATAACTAATCTCTTGGTTTTTAATAGGTGTATGGAATTGATAGCGAATAGTGACGTCTTGATAATCACCGTTCTTATCGCTGATATTAGAGCGGCCAGAGAAAATCATCAGCTTTTGGCTTTGCTTGCCATAGCTGAGTGTAAGTGACGACGAGAGCATGCGATATAACCAGCTGTCTGCGGCAATATTGAAGCAAATATGAGTCTTTTTCAGGTCTTTCTTGCATTCAACTGTTTTTATGCGGAGATCGATTTTTCGTTGGTGGCTTGGTATCAGGTATTGAATCACTGTTTCTTTTTCTGCTATGAGGGCGTCCCAGTTTAAACGAATGTAGTGATCGAAGCCGGCATCGATCACCAGGTCAGCGGAAAAGGCAATGTCTGATTGTTGAGTGTCTGCACCGAAGCTTGTTCTGTAAGAAACTTTGATTGCATCGTCCACGAACTCGGTTTTGATCAGTTCTCCATTACGCTGATTTGTCTGGATGATATCAGGCGCAATATAGCTATCGCTGTAGTCGATGGTTTTGCTGGCGAAAATACTTCCGTCAGTCTCTTTATAAACAACATGATGAGACAGGAAGTCCGGGAATGTGTGCTCTTCAGTGTATGCCAGTTGTTGTGTTCCCGAATGATATGCATACCCGATAATTGCCGGATGATCTGCTTGAGCGAACGGAGAGAGTAGTAGAACCGGGCTGAATATCATGATCGATTTTGGGGTTAAAGACGCTAGCATAAGGATTGTTCCTGTTTTCTTGTTGTATGGCCAATCAGAGTCAATAAAACAGCCCAGACCAGGCCTTCCAGCAGCAGTAGCCTTTCCATGGGGATCAAAAGCTGAGACCCTGATAATTTAATGCCTGCCCAATAACTGAATGGCACAACCAGCAAGCCCACCAATGGAGGTAACCAGAAGGTCTTAAATACCCAACTCATCGAATGTTTAAGAGTAGTCGCGAACGCAACCCATAAAACGCATAGCCAGATAGGAATAAGAAAATGATCAGTACTCTGATACTCAATCCATCCTGCATTCATAATTAAAGTGTCAGCAACGATACCAACGACTGGTACGGCAAAGATCAGTCGTAACTCCTGTGCGTCCGGTTTCATTAGCGTGAAGTGCATAACAAGCAAGAAGAGTAATGCCAATAGCGCATACAGATTGTCACCTTGCACAGCAATAAACCAAACCAGCTGAAACAACACGGCGTTAAGGACTAATAAACGCTTGCTTACTTTAGCCATAATATATTGACCCTGCCTGCATCAATCGCCGCTCCGGTAACCCATATAACTTCACTCCTTGTCGTGCCTGCCAGCCAATCTATTGTTATGCCTTTTTCTACGTATAGGCGTGGTGAATGGATCACGAAAAATATAAGACAGCCATAAATAGGCACTACTACCTACCCTTCAATAGAGAATACTGGCACAATGTCGCTCAATAGAATGTATTCACTCAGGCAGGAAGCTATTGAGCCAAAGGGATAAGTGCTCTTCAGCTGTCTCGGGGAGGTCCCCGTGCGGTAGCGTGCCTGTTATATTTTGCACAAAGGACTCTTTACTGCGTGGCCACCACGGTTTAGCACATGAGTGTAGATCTGGGTTGTCTTCAGGTCTTTGTGTCCAAGAAGCTCCTGAACCGTTCGAATATCGTAGCCATCATCAAGCAAATGCGTGGCAAAAGAATGTCTGAAAGTATGGCAGCTTCCTTTCTTTTCTATACCGGATAACTCAATGGCTCGTTTTACTGCTCGTTGCAAAGTACTGTCATCAATATGATGGCGTCGCTCATGTCCATCCCTTGGATCGATTGAACGCTTGTGAGAACAAAATAGATACTGCCAATGAAGGCTTTTTGCTTCAGATGGGTATTTTTTTGCCAGAGAATCCGGCATCCATACTTCACCAAAACCGGCCTCTTTATCCATGATATGGAGAAGGCGAACCTCGCTTATGCGAGCTTTTAGCTCAGGAATAAGCTGGTCTGGCAAGATGGTTACCCGGTCCTTATTGCCTTTACCACTGCGAACAATAATGGCCATACGGTTGAAATCAATGTCCTTAATACGCAGGCGAAGGCACTCCATTAGCCGCAACCCGGAACCATACATCAGCTGAACCGGTAACTTGTGTGTAGGGCTGATCACTGTGAAAATTGCATTCACTTCATGTCGTTCAAACACCACAGGAATCTTTGTGGCCTTTTTGGCTTTGACCAGATTGCTGACATCCCCCAAAGGTCTACCTAAAACTTGTTTGTATAAAAAGTTCAGAGCATTCAATGCCTGGTTTTGTGTTGAAGTCGCAACCCGACGCTGAACGGCAAGATAAGTCAAAAATTGTCTGACATGATCAGGCCCTAAATACTGAGGATGCTTCATGTGTTGATAACGAATGAAGTACTTGATCCAATAACAATAGGACTGTTCAGTTTTATAGCTATAGCGCTTCACTCTGAGGGTGTTGCGTACTTCAGTCATAAAAGGAGATGGCATGGTAAACTCAAAAGCTGTTTATTTGTACAGTATTATTGAAGAAAATACTAAAAATGCAAATAACTCACTTGCGGTCTATCTGGGGCGGTAGGTAAAATGGCTTATAGTCTGTTGATAATTAATGACTTTATGACAGGTTGGAAAGTCGGGATATATCTCAAGCGAGTTGATATTTCTTGATTTAGGGGGATATGCCGCGTGTGAGTGTAATATCTAATATCACTCGCTTGAGATCTAATAGCTGTTAGCAGGCAGCAATAATAGAGAGTTTCTGGTTGTGAAAAGACCAGTTTTCAAAAAGAGCTTTTGGGTTCACTGTCTATGGTGGGTTTCGAGTTAGAACCTCCCAGCAAAAAGACACTGTTACACTAACTTTTCAGTAGTTCTCAGCAGTTCATGTCTGCTGGTGTGAAGTCTGTCGCTGAAAAATCTGCGGTGTATCGTTGGGCATGTCAGCGTTGGTTTTCAGTTTATCGGTACTTTTTGCTCAGTGGCCCTATGCCAGTTCAAAGTTGCATCAGCTTCTTTATCGCCTGGAAGCTTTTAAATATCAGAGATTGTACGCTTCAATCAGTTCAGCAAGAAAGCTGCTAATCCTCTGCATCATTCACCATTTGCCCTTGCGGGTGGGCTGCCATGCTAACAAGTTGCTGGTGTCGCCCCTAAAGGGGCTGGGACGCCGCTGTGCGGCGCCCCACAGCATGGCGTTTGTCACTTCATCAATATCGACAAAGTTCATCAAATAAAGAAAAATAAGCAAATTAACAGAGGTAGTAATGGGTACTGATTTCTTTGCTCAAAAAGCAAGTAGTTATGAATTAACAAAAACTCGAGTTGCTAATGTTGAGAATATTGCGAACTCTATTCTTCGCAATGTAAAACTAGATGAAACAATGCATCTAATGGACTTTGGGTCAGGAACTGGTTTGCTACTTGAAAGGATTGCTCCACATGTTAAAAAAATAACCGCAATAGATATCTCGCCATCAATGAATCAGCAGCTTGAACAAAAAAGAAATAAAATTCACTGCCAGCTAGATATCCTCGAAATTGATCTTGAAAGACGAGATATGGATCACCAATATAACGGTGTTATATCTTCCATGACAATGCATCATGTGAAAAACATTGAAAAAATGTTCCGTAAGCTTCACTCAATGCTTGAGTCTGAGGGTTTTATCGCAATCGCAGACCTTGATAAAGAAGATGGTTCATTTCACACAGAGGATACAGGTGTTCATCATCATGGTTTTGATCGCAAAGCCATTACAAAAGCAGCAGTTGATGCTGGATTCATCAAAGTTAAAGTAACTTCAGCTAGCGTTGTACATAAACCACATGGAAACTATCCTGTATTTCTTCTAACAGCCACAAAATCCTCTAGCACGTGACATAACAAATGGTTCCAGTTCGTTCCGGGGCTACGCCCCTCCACCCGACGCCGCCGTCGGCGGCGCGGCTGAACCAGGCGTTAGGTACTACTGTTGGTTTTCATTCTTTCCAGCATATTATTGGCTATTTTGTTTTTCTGGTCTTCGATCTGGCTGGATAACAAGTTATGTGCGTCTTGTTGCTGGTAAAGCTGTATTTCATTTATGACCATGAGCATTGCTTGTCTGACACCAGTAGGAGTCCTGCCTTCATTTCTACGTTTCTTCCAGAACTCAGCCAGGTCTGCCAATTCATCGAGCTTTTCCCCGATGTTATCTTTTACTTTTTCAATCTTACCTGCTTCCATTTTTTCCACCAATTAAGTCCTCTGCCATGCACCTAACAATACGCCAGTCTGGGACAGCCTCTGGCTGCCCGTCAGCTTTGCGGTTAGCAGGCAGCAATAATAGAGAGTTACTGGTTGTGAAAAGACCAGTTTTCAAAAAGAGCTTTTGGGATCACTGTCTATGGTGGGTTTCGAGTTAGAACCTCCCAGCAAAAAGACACTGTTACACTAACTTTTCAGTAGTTCTCAGCAGTTCATGTCTGCTGGTGTGAAGTCTGTCGCTGAAAAATCTGCGGTGTATCGTTGGGCATGTCAGCGTTGGTTTTCAGTTTATCGGTACTTTTTGCTCAGTGGCCCTATGCCAGTTCAAAGTTGCATCAGCTTCTTTATTGCCTGGAAGCTTTTAAATATCAGAGATTGTGCGCTTCAATCAGTTCAGCAAGAAAGCTGCTAATCCTCTGCATCATTCACCATTTGCCCTTGCGGGTGGGCTGCCATGCTAACAAGTTGCTGGTGTCGCCCCTAAAGGGGCTGGGACGCCGCTGTGCGGCGCCCCACAGCATGGCGTTAGCAGGCAGCAATAATAGAGAGTTTCTGGTTGTGAAAAGACCAGTTTTCAAAAAGAGTTTTTGGGTTCACTGTCTATGGTGGGTTTCGAGTTAGAACCTCCCAGCAAAAAGACACTGTTACACTAACTTTTCAGTAGTTCTCAGCAGTTCATGTCTGCTGGTGTGAAGTCTGTCGCTGAAAAATCTGCGGTGTATCGTTGGGCATGTCAGCGTTGGTTTTCAGTTTATCGGTACTTTTTGCTCAGTGGCCCTATGCCAGTTCAAAGTTGCATCAGCTTCTTTATCGCCTGGAAGCTTTTAAATATCAGAGATTGTGCGCTTCAATCAGTTCAGCAAGAAAGCTGCTAATCCTCTGCATCATTCACCATTTGCCCTTGCGGGTGGGCTGCCATGCTAACAAGTTGCTGGTGTCGCCCCTAAAGGGGCTGGGACGCCGCTGTGCGGCGCCCCACAGCATGGCGTTAGGCCGCTTCATTAAGCATCGTACATAACTCATCTTACAGAACACATTCAGTGGAAAAATCAATAACAGATCAAAAATGGAATTATGCGCATCTGACATTTATGACAGGTGCTAGGCCCTTTGATGGCGTGGAGATGATTCTAGAAAATATGGTTTCAAACTTAAGAAGTGTAACGGCTCATCCTGATGGTTCTTATAGTGAAACTAAAAACACTATTGCAAGAAATGCTATCAGTGACACAGCAATAATTATGTCTTACTCACTTCTTGAAGGCTTTTTCTCTGAAGAATATGCATTTTATATAAAGAAAGAAAAACCAAAAAAATTAAGTGCAATGATAAACGAACTCCTTCATACACATAGTATATCTATCAAAGAGTGGCGGGAACGAAGGAAAAAGGTAGATATGGTTCGAGAACTGAGAAATGCTGTAGCTCACAATAATGGTATCTTAGAAAAAAATATTAATATTGAGAAATATGAGAACGTATTCGGGGAAAATATTTTCTCAGTAAGTGAAAAGTATCCTCGTCTTTCAGTAGATGGTTCTCTTTCTCTTGTCAGAGAATTTCGAAGCATTGCAAATGAATATGCAGAAGCAGTGTTCACGCAGCCTAATCGGGTAAGAGCTGGTCTTTCTCCAGCTCTCCCCACACCACCCGGCATGCGGGTCCGCACCGGGCGGTTCACCTAGGATAGTGAAACCTAATCCATAAGTCTTTCAGCGAAACAAGCCCAAGTTTTGCGAGGTAACTGTCGTTGAGTGCCTGCTGTGTTGCAAAGGTTTTGCTTAACCGGTAATACCCTTTGCTACTGATTGCGATCCCGGCGGCTTTGATGTGATCAACGCCCAACCTGACCAAATTTCGATAGCGGGTTTTCGGTTTACGCCACTGCTTGATAAAACAGCAGCGGATACGCCGACGTATCCATTGGTCCAGTAGCGGTATAGGACGGTAATATTCGGTTATTCTGAAATAACCCATCCAGCCCCTGATATATTCGGTAAGCTTTCGCAAACGGTAGCCCATTGATACACCCCAGCTGCGGCTGGTGAGTTTAAGGACTTGCCGCCTGAAACAGCGCAGGCTCTTCTCTGTCCACCGGATTTTCTTACCTGTAAAGGTGAAACTCAGGAACTCTGCTTTGGTGGCTTTCACCACCTCGCTTTTGGTCGGATTTACCGTTAATTTCAGCCTTCGTTCAAGGTAACGGGTAATGCTATCCATCACTCGCTCCCCTGATCGTTGACTGCCAACGAGTATCACAAAATCATCACAGTAACGTGCGAAGCAATGACCCCGGTATTCCAGTTCCTTGTCCAGATCGTCGAGAAGTACATTTGACAGTAGCGGCGAAAGAGGGCCGCCTTGTGGCACACCTACCCGAGTCGGGTAGCATTGCCCATCAATCATGACGCCAGCACGAAGGTAGCGGCCTATCAGTTTTAATAGACACTTGTCGTTAATCTTACGAGAGACTCTCGACATAAGGACATCATGGCTGACGGTATCAAAGAATTTACTCAGATCAACGTCAACTGCCTGATGCAGCCCCTGTTTGATATAGCGTTTAACCTGTTGCACGGCATCTTGTGCAGATCTTCCCGGTCTGTAACCAAAGCTGCTGTTTGAAAATCCGGGATCAAAGATAGGGGTTAACACCTGCACTATGGCCTGTTGTATGACCCTATCCTGAACGGTAGGAATTCCAAGCAACCTTTCTCCTCCATCGGGTTTCTCAATGACAGCCCGAAGCACCGGAGACGGTTTATATGTTCCATCCAGTAAGGCTTGGCGCACTGAAGGCCAATGCTGTTTAGCAAAGTCAGGGTAGGCCTCAATGGTGACTCCATCAATGCCGGGAGCGCCCTTGTTGCTTCTGACCTGTTTCCATGCCTTCAGTAAGTTGGCAGGTTCCAGTGCATAACTTAGTAGATTGTGGTTCAAAGCTGGTTAAAGATTCTGTCGCCAGATACAGTGTTTCGCCGTTCGGCTGCACTGCTCCGAGGGAATCAGTCTCCTCTTTGTCTTCGGTGTTCAGTCCTTCGCTGACGACTTCCGGTCAGTTAATGACTTCTGTCGAACAGCTACTATGACGTCTGCTGACTTCTACCCAAAACACAGACAGGATTACTCCTGAATGCGCTACCGTGTTTCATCGAGTTCGCTCATTCCGGTTGATGAAGCCAGAATGCCAGACCTGTTGAACCAGTGGTCAAACTGGATATTATTCACGGTCGCCGGTTGGGCAGACCTCCCCGAATAAGAGCATGGACTGTCAGTACACAACCGCTGCATTTACCGTATCTCTCAAACCAGAGGGCTTTGTGATCTTGTGCTCACTCGCCCACAAGACTCGGCCTTGTATGCAGTTTCTGTCCGTCGGCTCGCACTTTTGCGCTCAGGCTTCCTCCGCACAATTCCTCGCGGAATTGCACTTGCCGTCGGCTAATGGTTATCATCGGTTGGCTTATTGGGCGCAAGATCCGATGCTGGTTTACCCATAGGGGACTTTCACCCCATAAGTTCATGCCCATGTCGGGCGTACACAAGTAAATCCAGGTGACGCCTACGGCGCACCTGATTTAGGCGTTAGCAGGCAGCAATAATAGAGAGTTTCTGGTTGTGAAAAGACCAGTTTTCAAAAAGAGTTTTTGGGTTCACTGTCTATGGTGGGTTTCGAGTTAGAACCTCCCAGCAAAAAGACACTGTTACACTAACTTTTCAGTAGTTCTCAGCAATTCATGTCTGCTGGTGTGAAGTCTGTCGCTGAAAAATCTGCGGTGTATCGTTGGGCATGTCAGCGTTGGTTTTCAGTTTATCGGTACTTTTTGCTCAGTGGCCCTATGCCAGTTCAAAGTTGCATCAGCTTCTTTATCGCCTGGAAGCTTTTAAATATCAGAGATTGTGCGCTTCAATCAGTTCAGCAAGAAAGCTGCTAATCCTCTGCATCATTCACCATTTGCCCTTGCGGGTGGGCTGCCATGCTAACAAGTTGCTGGTGTCGCCCCTAAAGGGGCTGGGACGCCGCTGTGCGGCGCCCCACAGCATGGCGTTAGCAGGCAGCAATAATAGAGAGTTACTGGTTGTGAAAAGACCAGTTTTCAAAAAGAGCTTTTGGGATCACTGTCTATGGTGGGTTTCGAGTTAGAACCTCCCAGCAAAAAGACACTGTTACACTAACTTTTCAGTAGTTCTCAGCAGTTCATGTCTGCTGGTGTGAAGTCTGTCGCTGAAAAATCTGCGGTGTATCGTTGGGCATGTCAGCGTTGGTTTTCAGTTTATCGGTACTTTTTGCTCAGTGGCCCTATGCCAGTTCAAAGTTGCATCAGCTTCTTTATTGCCTGGAAGCTTTTAAATATCAGAGATTGTGCGCTTCAATCAGTTCAGCAAGAAAGCTGCTAATCCTCTGCATCATTCACCATTTGCCCTTGCGGGTGGGCTGCCATGCTAACAAGTTGCTGGTGTCGCCCCTAAAGGGGCTGGGACGCCGCTGTGCGGCGCCCCACAGCATGGCGTTAGATTCACTCAGCGAGTGTTCGGTCTTTGCCAACATTCGGCGATAGTTTTGTTCGCATAACGAACGTCTGAGATAACCTGTAGGGAAAAATCATGAAACCCCACACCCAGCAAGGACTTCAGACAGGTATTGTGTGTTCATGGCTGCCTTTTTCTGTTTACGCTTTAAGCCTGCTTTAAAGGTTTTGGTATTGTTCAACATATTCACTGCCATATGCCGAAAACCTGTGAGCATTTCAGCGGCATTGCCCCTTCTGATTCGACAATCATCTTCTCGCATTGCAACATCCATTTTCCAATGGAGTTTATTTTCGATCGCCCAATGCTCTCTTGCAGCATGTGAAAATTCTTCTGCTGTTAACTTCGCAGAGGAGATATAATAACGGACACTGATATCATCAGCATTGAACACTTTATCTTCCATTCTGGCAGAGAAAATAATCCCGAGTGTTTTCATTCCTTTCCAATCAAAAGAAAAATTAACGAACTCATCAAAGGTATCACTTACTATGTGAAGGCGTGTTTCCATTCTACCATGGCTTTTCTCTTCGATTCTGAAAGTATCACCATTCCATTGATTCACTTTTTCAACAGAGAAATGTTCCTCAAATGCTTCATAGAGCTTACCCTGGTTGCCTTTACCGCTAACAAATAATCAGCGCCTTTATCAACGATTTTCTTGGCAATATCCCTCTGACACCCCATGGCGTCTATAGTTATGAGGCAGCCACGGATTTCCAGGAGATCAAGCAATTCAGGTATGGCGGTAATCTCGTTACTTTTATCATTAATTTTAATTTGGCCAAGAACCAATTCGTTTGCAGTCGCAAATGCACTCACCATGTGAATTGCACCTTTGTCCTTGCCTTTATCGTAAGAGCCTCTTGCTGTTTTTCCATCAATTGCAATGATCTCACCATTGGTTGTCTGGTGACAGGCTTGCATCCACTCAATAAAGCATTTCTGGAATTGCTTTGGGTTAATAGCAGCAACTACTCTGGAAATTGTATGATGTGAAGGAATACCGTATTCAAATTCACCATACTTTTTTAACCATTGCAGTCTTTCATTGCCGAAGTCTTCAATTTCTTCCCAACCTTCACAACCTGCAATGACAGCACAGATGGTTAAGAGCAGAATATCAGCAAGTTTATGATCTACTTTCCATTGCTGACGTGCGTCATAAATGACAGATAGCCTATTCATTAAATCAAATGCATTCATTTCCAGAACATCCAAATCTTTTTTGTATAAGACAATGGATGTGTATTTTACTCTATAGGTGGATATCCTTATAGCCATTGAGCTCAGTGGCTTCGGGGGCTTTCATGATTTTTCCCTAAGATAACCTGCGAAACGATGCACATGTTGAACCAAGCTCTACCCAATTCACGCCATGTAATCTGTAATATCCCTAAAACACATATAACTGGGTAAAGTGGAGTGATTATGAAAACAAGCAGTGTGCGCCTGATTATGTCGCTTTCAATACCTGCAATATCTATTTTCATCTTTGCTGTTGGCTCCTATGCAATCGCAAATCTAACAACACGCCAGTCTGGGACGCACATACTGTGCGCCCGTCAGCTTTGAGGTTATGCCCTACGGAGTAAACATTGAACAAACGTTTTCAAGTTTTTGTAAGTTCCACTTATAAGGATCTAAGTGAAGAAAGAGCTGAAGTCATGCAAGCACTCCTTGAATTAGATTGCATGCCTTCTGGAATGGAGCTTTTCCCTGCTGCGAATGAAGAACAATGGAATTGGATAAAAAAGGTAATTGATGAGTCTGATTATTACATTGTGATATTAGGCGGAAGGTATGGTTCTATCTCAAAAAACACAGGAATGAGTTATACAGAGATGGAGTATAGATATGCAGTAGAAACAGGAAAGCCTGTTATTGCATTTCTCCATGAAAACCCCGGTAACATCGTATCTGCAAAAACTGAAAAATCTGAAAGTAATAATAAAAAACTTTCACAGTTCAGAGCATTGTGCGAGCAAAAACTATGCAAATACTGGAATAGCCCTGTAGACCTTGGAGCTAAGGTAAGTCGTAGCATTACTCAGCTAATTAAACACGAGCCAGCAATTGGCTGGACTAGAGCAGACCAAGTCATTGAAGATCAATCTTCCAAAATATTAGAACTCAACAAAAAAATAAAATCCTTAGAAGAAACTATCAGAAAGCTCAGTGCAAAAGAACCAAGCGGCATTGAGGGTCTATCTAAAGGAAATGATAAGTTAAGCATTAGTTGTTGCTACGAGACAAAAGTCCCTACAACAGGCAAGAACAATGTAACGTATTGGAAAAAAGGCAAAGAGTATGACTATGATCTGAAAACAACATGGGATTCACTTTTCGCTTATATTGCTCCAGAAATAATCAATCCCAGCTCAGAATACAGAATCACTGCAAGAATCAATAGCTTTATAAAATCTGGTATCTCCAGCCATACAAAAAAGAAGCACAAAGATTGTAAAATAGAAAATATCCGCGTTTACACTGACTCATTTGACATTATAAAAATACAGCTTCGAGCATTGAAACTCATTGAAATTATTGAAGACGACTATTGGTCACTTACATCATACGGTGATCGATATATGAACAACCTCCTAGCAATAAAAACGGGCATAATCGGGTAAGAGCTGGTCTTTCTCCAGCTCTCCCCACACCACCCGGCATGCGGGTCCGCACCGGGCGGTTCACCTAGGATAGTGAAACCTAATCCATAAGTCTTTCAGCGAAACAAGCCCAAGTTTTGCGAGGTAACTGTCGTTGAGTGCCTGCTGTGTTGCAAAGGTTTTGCTTAACCGGTAATACCCTTTGCTACTGATTGCGATCCCGGCGGCTTTGATGTGATCAACGCCCAACCTGACCAAATTTCGATAGCGGGTTTTCGGTTTACGCCACTGCTTGATAAAACAGCAGCGGATACGCCGACGTATCCATTGGTCCAGTAGCGGTATAGGACGGTAATATTCGGTTATTCTGAAATAACCCATCCAGCCCCTGATATATTCGGTAAGCTTTCGCAAACGGTAGCCCATTGATACACCCCAGCTGCGGCTGGTGAGTTTAAGGACTTGCCGCCTGAAACAGCGCAGGCTCTTCTCTGTCCACCGGATTTTCTTACCTGTAAAGGTGAAACTCAGGAACTCTGCTTTGGTGGCTTTCACCACCTCGCTTTTGGTCGGATTTACCGTTAATTTCAGCCTTCGTTCAAGGTAACGGGTAATGCTATCCATCACTCGCTCCCCTGATCGTTGACTGCCAACGAGTATCACAAAATCATCACAGTAACGTGCGAAGCAATGACCCCGGTATTCCAGTTCCTTGTCCAGATCGTCGAGAAGTACATTTGACAGTAGCGGCGAAAGAGGGCCGCCTTGTGGCACACCTACCCGAGTCGGGTAGCATTGCCCATCAATCATGACGCCAGCACGAAGGTAGCGGCCTATCAGTTTTAATAGACACTTGTCGTTAATCTTACGAGAGACTCTCGACATAAGGACATCATGGCTGACGGTATCAAAGAATTTACTCAGATCAACGTCAACTGCCTGATGCAGCCCCTGTTTGATATAGCGTTTAACCTGTTGCACGGCATCTTGTGCAGATCTTCCCGGTCTGTAACCAAAGCTGCTGTTTGAAAATCCGGGATCAAAGATAGGGGTTAACACCTGCACTATGGCCTGTTGTATGACCCTATCCTGAACGGTAGGAATTCCAAGCAACCTTTCTCCTCCATCGGGTTTCTCAATGACAGCCCGAAGCACCGGAGACGGTTTATATGTTCCATCCAGTAAGGCTTGGCGCACTGAAGGCCAATGCTGTTTAGCAAAGTCAGGGTAGGCCTCAATGGTGACTCCATCAATGCCGGGAGCGCCCTTGTTGCTTCTGACCTGTTTCCATGCCTTCAGTAAGTTGGCAGGTTCCAGTGCATAACTTAGTAGATTGTGGTTCAAAGCTGGTTAAAGATTCTGTCGCCAGATACAGTGTTTCGCCGTTCGGCTGCACTGCTCCGAGGGAATCAGTCTCCTCTTTGTCTTCGGTGTTCAGTCCTTCGCTGACGACTTCCGGTCAGTTAATGACTTCTGTCGAACAGCTACTATGACGTCTGCTGACTTCTACCCAAAACACAGACAGGATTACTCCTGAATGCGCTACCGTGTTTCATCGAGTTCGCTCATTCCGGTTGATGAAGCCAGAATGCCAGACCTGTTGAACCAGTGGTCAAACTGGATATTATTCACGGTCGCCGGTTGGGCAGACCTCCCCGAATAAGAGCATGGACTGTCAGTACACAACCGCTGCATTTACCGTATCTCTCAAACCAGAGGGCTTTGTGATCTTGTGCTCACTCGCCCACAAGACTCGGCCTTGTATGCAGTTTCTGTCCGTCGGCTCGCACTTTTGCGCTCAGGCTTCCTCCGCACAATTCCTCGCGGAATTGCACTTGCCGTCGGCTAATGGTTATCATCGGTTGGCTTATTGGGCGCAAGATCCGATGCTGGTTTACCCATAGGGGACTTTCACCCCATAAGTTCATGCCCATGTCGGGCGTACACAATTGCATCCAGGGGTCGCCTACGGCGCCCCTGACGCAGGCGTTAGCAGGCAGCAATAATAGAGAGTTTCTGGTTGTGAAAAGACCAGTTTTCAAAAAGAGCTTTTGGGTTCACTGTCTATGGTGGGTTTCGAGTTAGAACCTCCCAGCAAAAAGACACTGTTACACTAACTTTTCAGTAGTTCTCAGCAGTTCATGTCTGCTGGTGTGAAGTCTGTCGCTGAAAAATCTGCGGTGTATCGTTGGGCATGTCAGCGTTGGTTTTCAGTTTATCGGTACTTTTTGCTCAGTGGCCCTATGCCAGTTCAAAGTTGCATCAGCTTCTTTATCGCCTGGAAGCTTTTAAATATCAGAGATTGTGCGCTTCAATCAGTTCAGCAAGAAAGCTGCTAATCCTCTGCATCATTCACCATTTGCCCTTGCGGGTGTGCTGCCATGCTAACAAGTTGCTGGTGTCGCCCCTAAAGGGGCTGGGACGCCGCTGTGCGGCGCCCCACAGCATGGCGTTATGTGCTCCTACCAAGCAGTAAGTAAAAGTTAAAAAACAGATCAAAGCATGACATAATCCGCTATCTTTACCATTTCATACGATTTTGAGAGCAATCTTAGCTATATGAATAAGGCTGAGTTAGAGAGCTTATCCTCGATAAGGATAAGAGAAGCAATAATACTGCTTGAAAATAATGAGTTCAATGGAGCTTGCTATCTTGCAGGGTATTCTGTTGAGTGTGCTTTAAAAGCTTGTATTTGTAAGCAAGTCAAAGAGTTTGACTTTCCAAACAAGAAGTTGGCTCAAGATAGCCATACCCACAACCTAACTGATTTGGTTGGTGTCGCAGGGCTGAAGCAAAGGCTCAAAAAAGAAGAACAGGATAGTGAAACTTTTAAATTGAACTGGGCAGTTGTTAAAGACTGGAAAGAAACCTCCCGATATGAAACAAATATCGAAAAAACTAGAGCTATTGACTTAATTGAAGCAATTACCGATAAACAATCAGGAATTTTACAATGGCTAAAGAAATTTTGGTAAGCGAAAGCCTAACGAATGAAATGATTAGTGTCGGTGAAACTCTTCTCAAAAAACTTGATAAGAGCGATGCTAAAGTTTCTGCAACATTTTGGTTATATTATCCAGAAGAAAAAACATGGAAGCTTTTCTTTACTTCAGAATTAGTTAAATCTGAAGGGCCAAAAAAGTACTACAAAAAAGTAGTAGATGCCTTAAACGATTTTTCGGATAAAGATTCAACCTTATCCCTTAATAATATTGGTGTTACCGATAATTCAAACAAGATATTGCAATTATTGGCCAGTGTTTTCAATAGTAAGAAAAACATATTAAAAGAAAGGCTCTCAAGAGAAACTATAAATGGTCAATTCATAGAGGATGCTTTCGTTTATAGAATCAACCTACGCACATAACGAATAAGGATAGATTGCGCCCAGCCGCAATCTTATCCTGTTGTTGCACAAGCCCAGGTTGAATTCTGGTAAGAAAGGTCTATTGAAGTTTACTTATCTGGCGGACCTTGAATCAAAACGTTTTTTCTGAACGCTATTTATTCAGGATGAGTGTCTCCAGACCACTGCATTACGGTAGTCTTGGATATGTCGGATCTGTCTGGCTGAGCTTACATTTTCTCCTTACTTGTGAATGGCGGTGTTTGTTGATGTGACAATAGCTCAGGTCGGTTTCAGGAAACTGAACGCAATGTGTTTCATAGACTCACCGCAACGCCTGCATGTGAATTTCGGGCGAATGACGGGTTCGACTGCTTTCACCATCACATTTAAAACCAGTTGCACCAGTGATAATTGTTTTTTTGCGTTACTGTGTAAAAATCCGTAATCCCGCGATCGTCGAAGTCGCCTGGGTAATACATGTTTCAGTACCAGCCACAGGAAGTCTTCTCCTGGCAGGGTTCGCTTCTCCTTTTTGCCTGTTTCACTGTTGAGGTAAGAAAAGGTCACCTTTCCTCGTTTGCTGGTCAGGATGTTGTTGTCACTGATCACGCCTCGGTACAGATAGCGGGATAGATATTCAAGTGCTGGTAATCCTTTGCCTACCCGTTTGCAATTGACGACCCACTCATTGGGCAGCCTTGTTTTCAGGCTCGGAGATAGTAGTCCCTGTTCGTCCAGGGCGCGAAGGAGTTTGGCTCGAAAGACCATGGCCAGGTTCTTGCCATTGAACAGATAGTTGCCTGTGAGTTTGCGCCACTCTTTTCGTCGGGTATTGATGCCGCCACCTGGCACGACAAAGTGTATATGGGGATGGTAATCCAGCCGTCGGCTATGAGTGTGCAGAACGCCGGTCATTCCCAGGTCTGCATCCAGTTTTTTGGAATTGCTGCCAAATTCTTTCAGGGTGTCAGCTGCCGTTCTGAACAGTAAATCGTACACCTGTCGTTGATGTTGCCACGTCAGGTTTCGAAGTTGTGCTGGCAAGGTGAAGGTCACCATAAAGTATTCAACGGGCAGTAGTTTCTGTCTTTGCCGCTGCAGCCACTCGCTGGTATCGGTGTTCTGGCAGCGGTTGCAGTGGCGATGCCCGCAGGACATGGGCTTTTGATCCCGTGTCCCGCAGCCGTTGCATTCCAGCAAGGTCATACCGGCTGCCGACGTTCGACAGTGCTGTATCGCTTGCAGTGCTTTGATATGGCCAGGTAAAAGACATTGACTGTATTTTTCCAGAAACCGATCACCGTATTGCGCTGCTATATGGGAAAGCTTCATTGATCATCTCCTTTCAGCTTGAGTTCATTGATCAGATGATTCATCACTTTCCTGGTATTAAGTTGGGCGGTTTCTGTTAATTGGGTATAGATAGCGGTGGTTTTTGGGCACATGTGCCCGAGCAGTGTCTGAATAGCCCTGAGACTTAAACCCTGTTCAAGAAGGTGCGTGGCAAAGCTGTGTCGTAAACTGTGAGGGCTGACCTTTTTATTAATCCTGCATTCTTCAACCAGCTGTCTCATGGCTTTCTGGGTGCAGGAACGGCTCATGGGCTGAGTCGCCCGGTGCCGTTGCTGTGCGCTCTGGCCTTCAGGAAAAAGAAACTTTGGGTTTCGGTGAGTGGCCCAATAGCGGCGCAGGGCCTTAAGTGTTCGACTGGGAAGATCAACATAGCGATCCTTGCCGCCTTTGCAGTTGCGCAAATGGACTCTCATGAGTTCGGAATCAATGTCGGCAATGGTCAGGTTCAGGCCTTCGGCCAGCCTTAAGCCCATGCTGTAAAGTGTCAACAGAATGGTGTAATAGCGCAGTTTCCGTGCAGTATTGAGCAGTCGTTCTACCTCTGCAGGCGTCAGGATAACGGGCAGTCGCTTGACGGTCGGTGGTTTGATGATTTCAACAAAGTCCCAGTGTTTGCCCAGAACATGTTTCCAGAAAAACTGCAGGCCATTACGATCGGTTTTGACCGTGCTCCAGGAATGGCTTTCCACCAGGGCGGCAAAATAGGTTTTTAAATCCTCAGGGCTGAGTCTGTCAGGACAACGATCAAAGAAGGTTGCCAGCCGCCGAATTGGTCTGCTGTATAGATCAATGGTTGATTTTCTTTTGCCCTGAAGTTTCAGGGTGGTGATGTGTTTTTGATACAGTTTGTCAAACCGGATTTGCTCAGAACGTTCCATGTTGCTTCCTTATATAAGCCGCGCCGGAGTGGTACGGATATCAGGAAGTATTGGCAATGTTGGGGTGGCTGGGATGAACGGTATTTTTTTGCCGCGTTAGCGGCTTGGTTCAACAAAAAATTCCAGCGGACTGCCTTCGGCAACCGCTGAATTTGGCGTTATGTTGCATACAAATCAAAGGAGTCATTCATCAAATGGACTTTCTTGTCCCCAAAGTGTTGGAAACAGAGAGATTAATTCTCAGACAATTCGAAGACGGTGATTGGGTTGATTTGCACAAATATTATTGTGACTCCGTAGCTACAAAATTCACAACAGGTCGCTCTTTTACAGAGGGTGAAACATGGAGAGCTATGGCAGGAATGATTGGCCATTGGCAACTACGAGGTTATGGCCCTTATGCTGTTGTAGAAAAGTCCAGTAACGCTGTACTGGGTCCAGTAGGCTTCTGGTATCCTAACGACTGGCCATCTCCAGAAATAAAGTGGGCACTGGCTCCGGAGTTCTGGGGACAAGGCTTTGCAAAGGAGGCAACTCTGATTGTTCAAGCAACTGGCAAAAAATATATGCCAGATTTGTCTTTGATAAGTTTTATTCATTCAGAGAATTTGGCATCAATAAAGCTGGCGAAATCTGTAGGTGCAAATCTCGAAAAAGAAACAGAGTTCAGAGGTGGGCTCTGGCAAATCTACCGCCATCCACATGCAACATAACGAATAAGGATAGATTGCGCCCAGCCGCAATCTTATCCTGTTGTTGCACAAGCCCAGGTTGAATTCTGGTAAGAAAGGTCTATTGAAGTTTACTTATCTGGCGGACCTTGAATCAAAACGTTTTTTCTGAACGCTATTTATTCAGGATGAGTGTCTCCAGACCACTGCATTACGGTAGTCTTGGATATGTCGGATCTGTCTGGCTGAGCTTACATTTTCTCCTTGCTTGTGAATGGCGGTGTTTGTTGATGTGACAATAGCTCAGGTCGGTTTCAGGAAACTGAACGCAATGTGTTTCATAGACTCACCGCAACGCCTGCATGTGAATTTCGGGCGAATGACGGGTTCGACTGCTTTCACTATCACATTTAAAACCAGTTGCACCAGTGATAATTGTTTTTTTGCGTTGCTGTGTAAAAATCCGTAATCCCGCGATCGTCGAAGTCGCCTGGGTAATACATGTTTTAGTACCAGCCACAGGAAGTCTTCTCCTGGCAGGGTTCGCTTCTCCTTTTTGCCTGTTTCACTGTTGAGGTAAGAAAAGGTCACCTTTCCTCGTTTGCTGGTCAGGATGTTGTTGTCACTGATCACGCCTCGGTACAGATAGCGGGATAGATATTCAAGTGCTGGTAATCCTTTGCCTACCCGTTTGCAATTGACGACCCACTCATTGGGCAGCCTTGTTTTCAGGCTCGGAGATAGTAGTCCCTGTTCGTCCAGGGCGCGAAGGAGTTTGGCTCGAAAGACCATGGCCAGGTTCTTGCCATTGAACAGATAGTTGCCTGTGAGTTTGCGCCACTCTTTTCGTCGGGTATTGATGCCGCCACCTGGCACGACAAAGTGTATATGGGGATGGTAATCCAGCCGTCGGCTATGAGTGTGCAGAACGCCGGTCATTCCCAGGTCTGCATCCAGTTTTTTGGAATTGCTGCCAAATTCTTTCAGGGTGTCAGCTGCCGTTCTGAACAGTAAATCGTACACCTGTCGTTGATGTTGCCACGCCAGGTTTCGAAGTTGCGCTGGCAAGGTGAAGGTCACCATAAAGTATTCAACGGGCAGTAGTTTCTGTCTTTGCCGCTGCAGCCACTCGCTGGTATCGGTGTTCTGGCAGCGGTTGCAGTGGCGATGCCCGCAGGACATGGGCTTTTGATCCCGTGTCCCGCAGCCGTTGCATTCCAGCAAGGTCATACCGGCTGCCGACGTTCGACAGTGCTGTATTGCTTGCAGTGCTTTGATATGGCCAGGTAAAAGACATTGACTGTATTTTTCCAGAAACCGATCACCGTATTGCGCTGCTATATGGGAAAGCTTCATTGATCATCTCCTTTCAGCTTGAGTTCATTGATCAGATGATTCATCACTTTCCTGGTATTAAGTTGGGCGGTTTCTGTTAACTGGGTATAGATAGCGGTGGTTTTTGGGCACATGTGCCCGAGCAGTGTCTGAATAGCCCTGAGACTTAAACCCTGTTCAAGAAGGTGCGTGGCAAAGCTGTGTCGTAAACTGTGAGGGCTGACCTTTTTATTAATCCTGCATTCTTCAACCAGCTGTCTCATGGCTTTCTGGGTGCAGGAACGGCTCATGGGCTGAGTCGCTCGGTGCCGTTGCTGTGCGCTCTGGCCTTCAGGAAAAAGAAACTTTGGGTTTCGGTGAGTGGCCCAATAGCGGCGCAGGGCCTTAAGTGTTCGACTGGGAAGATCAACATAGCGATCCTTGCCGCCTTTGCAGTTGCGCAAATGGACTCTCATGAGTTCGGAATCAATGTCGGCAATGGTCAGGTTCAGGCCTTCGGCCAGCCTTAAGCCCATGCTGTAAAGTGTCAACAGAATGGTGTAATAGCGCAGTTTCCGTGCAGTATTGAGCAGTCGTTCTACCTCTGCAGGCGTCAGGATAACGGGCAGTCGCTTGACGGTCGGTGGTTTGATGATTTCAACAAAGTCCCAGTGTTTGCCCAGAACATGTTTCCAGAAAAACTGCAGGCCATTACGATCGGTTTTGACCGTGCTCCAGGAATGGCTTTCCACCAGGGCGGCAAAATAGGTTTTTAAATCCTCAGGGCTGAGTCTGTCAGGACAACGATCAAAGAAGGTTGCCAGCCGCCGAATTGGTCTGCTGTATAGATCAATGGTTGATTTTCTTTTGCCCTGAAGTTTCAGTGTGGTGATGTGTTTTTGATACAGTTTGTCAAACCGGATTTGCTCAGAACGTTCCATGTTGCTTCCTTATATAAGCCGCGCCGGAGTGGTACGGATATCAGGAAGTATTGGCAATGTTGGGGTGGCTGGGATGAACGGTATTTTTTTGCCGCGTTAGCGGCTTGGTTCAACAAGTCGGTCAAGTGCACTCCGCCCCTTTGGGGCTGCGCGGGACGCCGTAACCGGCGCCCCTTACCTTGGCGTTAGGCGCCACTTCCAGTATCGAGTATATTATGAATAAGTTGTATTTTTTGGATGGTGATAAAGAATTAGTTACCGAAATCTTAGTTATGGCTGATTATGAAGTATCAACCTGGGATCATGAAGGAGCTGCTTTCTGCATGTCAGAATTGGACGTCTCAAAAGAGTTGCTAGATATGATTGAAAAATGGGAAAGGGATTATTTATTAATCCCAAAATATCCAAATGAAACCAATATTAAATTTGATGAAGAAAAATTTAATCAAGACGGGCTTAATATTTCAATAATGATCAAAGATTTTGTGGGAGATTCGGTGAAGGTATTTTATTCGGATTTACGAGGCAATAAAATTGAAATAGAAAGAGCTAGCTTTTAGATAAAGGTCTTTAACTCTCATTATTGAGTATTCAGTAATGTATGTTATTTTTTGTTCAATATTTGCATTTGTTGCAATTCAGTTAGGTTTGTTTGCTGAAAGTCAGCGGGGAATTTTCGGTAAAGAGTCTGGAAACCTATTGTTAGGTGTTGAGTTTGCTCTTTTATTTTTGACATGTCTGGTTGCATTTCTGTTCATTACACAGAAAAAAAAGTTGGGCATAGCAGTTGGGTTATTGTCGTTCTCATTGCTATTTGCTTTTTTAGGTTGGTTTGTTTTACCACAAAATTCTTGGGAAAGAGCATACGATAGAGTCTATGAATGGGAGCAAGTCATAGATAACTATAACTTTAAGTTGCGTTATTCAAATCGTTCAAACGAAGAAGTATCTCTTCATTTGAGAAGGTTAAATGAAGAACTAAATGCAAGGCAGCTAGAATTACAGGCAGCTGAAGTAAGGTTCAACGGTGAGCCTGAATATTTTCAGTCAAAGACTATTTCGTGGTTCTTATGGTTCGATGCACTGATATTTGCATTAGCTGCTGCGTTCTCATTCCAGCGCCTAACAAATGCTTCCAGTTCGTTCCGGGGCTAAAGCCCCTCCACCCGACGCGCCTGCGACGCGCGGCTGAAGCAGGCGTTAGCACCCTTTATCAGGCTACGACAGGATATGAGAAAATTTATACCCGAGTTAATTCAAGAGCATATTCTTCCGTTCAATTGGGATGTTAAAAAGGTTTGGACTCTGGAATGTAAAAGCGTGGCTACCCCAAGGAGTCATTTTGATTACTTGCTTGGCCTTCCGCTATGGTCATCGAAGCCAAACATGGGAATGTTGTTTGATATTTCACCTCTAGAAGTGCTCGGGGATAAATCTAGGTCACCTTATCAATACGATAGAGTAGTAAAAGCTGATTTGAGTTGGCCAATAGATCTATTGGAATGGAAGGGAAAAACATGGGTATTGGATGGTGTTCACCGGATTGCTAAGTCCTATCTACAAAAAGACTCAAACATTAGTGTAAGGTTGCACAACGAAAGAGTAATTCCAGCAATCAAAAACGGGTGCTAACAAGTGCAGGCAAAAGGGATGGCTCACTGTGTTCGCCACCCTTGCTGCAAGCGTTAGAGCCTTTTATACAAAACAGAGAGAAAGAAATAGTGTATAGAATAAAAATATTTATACTTTTGTCTGCGGTGCTTTTAAGTGCTTGCTCTACCGCTCCAAAAAATGCTGCCTCTTATATTGATGCAAAGATAGGAATACCTAGTGAAGATAAAGCCGTATTGGTTATTTATCGTCAAATGGTTCCACCAGTTGCATACAGTGTTTCCGCTGAAGTTGATGGTAAACCAATAGCCAAACTACCAAATAATACATTTACATGGACATATTTAGAAGAAGGTGACCATAACATAAAGATTAAATGGCCGTTTATGGCTTTGACTCCAAGCAAAGAGTACGTTTTAAATATTGTTCCTGGAAATTATTACTACGTAGAGTTTGGTGGAGATCTGCATGTTGGATGGATAAACACGGCAATTCCCTATACTGTCAACAATCTCTCACCTATTGACCCAAAAAAAGCTGAGCATGTTTTAACTGAATGCTGTAGCTATATGCCAGCAAGGCTCTAACAAGTTGCTCGTATCGCCCCTGAAGGGGCTGGGACGCCTACGGCGCCCCACAGCATGGCGTTATGTGCTCCTACCAAGCAGTAAGTAAAAGTTAAAAAACAGATCAAAGCATGACATAATCCGCTATCTTTACAATTTCATACGATTTTGAGAGCAATCTTAGCTATATGAATAAGGCTGAGTTAGAGAGCTTATCCTCGATAAGGATAAGAGAAGCAATAATACTGCTTGAAAATGATGAGTTCAATGGAGCTTACTATCTTGCAGGGTATTCTGTTGAGTGTGCTTTAAAAGCTTGTATTTGTAAGCAAGTCAAAGAGTTTGACTTTCCAAACAAGAAGTTGGCTCAAGATAGCCATACCCACAACCTAACTGATTTGGTTGGTGTCGCAGGGCTGAAGCAAAGGCTCAAAAAAGAAGAACAGGATAGTGAAACTTTTAAATTGAACTGGGCAGTTGTTAAAGACTGGAAAGAAACCTCCCGATATGAAACAAATATCGAAAAAACTAGAGCTATTGACTTAATTGAAGCAATTACCGATAAACAATCAGGAATTTTACAATGGCTAAAGAAATTTTGGTAAGCGAAAGCCTAACGAATGAAATGATTAGTGTCGGTGAAACTCTTCTCAAAAAACTTGATAAGAGCGATGCTAAAGTTTCTGCAACATTTTGGTTATATTATCCAGAAGAAAAAACATGGAAGCTTTTCTTTACTTCAGAATTAGTTAAATCTGAAGGGCCAAAAAAGTACTACAAAAAAGTAGTAGATGCCTTAAACGATTTTTCGGATAAAGATTCAACCTTATCCCTTAATAATATTGGTGTTACCGATAATTCAAACAAGATATTGCAATTATTGGCCAGTGTTTTCAATAGTAAGAAAAACATATTAAAAGAAAGGCTCTCAAGAGAAACTATAAATGGTCAATTCATAGAGGATGCTTTCGTTTATAGAATCAACCTACGCACATAACAAATGCTTCCAGTTCGTTCAGGGGCTTCGCCCCTCCACCCGACGCGCCTTCGGCGTGCGGCTGAAGCAGGCGTTAGGCTCCACATAAATTCAGAGTTCTGAGTATTAAAGAAGTATGAAACTAAGCGTAAGAGAAGAGTCTGAGATTTTTTCAGAACTTGAAGAACTTTGTAAATCCGATGGCTACATCCATGCTATAGCTTGTTTTTGTTTTAGAGATAACACAGTAAGGTACGGGGATTCAGTTACTTCTGAAGATTTAATGGAACCAGTTTCCCCTGAAAGACTTATTAGGACGGAAATATCTACATTAATAGGTCTAATGCACAAATCAAATATTAACTTTAAAACTCCGTCTCCAGAAGTTCTACAGAGCTACATTGATAGAACTCAAAGCTTATTGCATGAAATACACCAATCTATGATGATGCCGATATTCCAAGGAGCATCTATAGAAGATTTTCTCGAAAATAATCCATTTGAAAATGGTGCTGTTTTAAGGGAGCCAATTTTTTATTCTGGAGAATCTGCGTATAGCTTTCAATATAGAGATTTCTCAATTGAGAAATATCAGAAAGATAATGACTGGTTTGAAAGCAATAGAGGATTCTCTGTAAGTGATGTGGTAAAAACAATCTCTGTCTTATCAAAATACCAGAGTGACAAGTTAACAACTACTATATCTAATCTACCTAATTTAGAGCCTTCTGAGTGCACTATCCTTCCCGCTTTCACATTCACAGTAGATGAAATAAGTAAAGAGTGTTGTATTGATCGCCATGCAATATCATCAATACTAGAATCATTTTCCATTGATACTGAAAATAAAAATGAGCAATTTAAAAGCCTTGGTGATTTCAATGTTGTAAATGCATATCCTATCATCAGAAAAACAGATGAGGAATTCATACTTCTTCAGCATTATAGTTTGGTGGAAGCATTATATGAAACACCGTTTTTTTGGTTTAATAGTGACAAATCTTATAAAAATACAGCAATGATCAATCGAGGAGAGTTTACAGAAAAATTCTCTGAGACAAGATTGAAAAAAGTATTCGGTGAAAATAGAGTACACACGAATATTGATCTTTTTGATAAAAAAGGAGAAAAAGCCGGAGAGATAGATGTTCTAGTAGTTTTTGCTAATCGCGCAATAATATTGCAAGCAAAGTCAAAAAAACTAACTATCGCTGCAAGAAAAGGCAATGACAATGTATTAAAAGAGGATTTTAAGAAAGCCGTTCAAGATGCCTACAATCAGGGATTATCTTGTGCAGAGCTAATTAGCGATCAAGACATTATCTTGAAGGATAGTAATTCCAATACAATCAATATTAGTAGGGACTTTAAAGAAAAATATATTTTTTGTATTCTTTCTGATCATTATCCAGCATTAAGCTTTCAGTCTAGACAGTTTTTAGAGTATAAAGAAACAGAGCAGATAAAGGCTCCATTTATAATGGATGTATTTCTGCTTGATGTGATGACTGAAATGCTTAAATCTCCACTATATTTTTTAAGTTACATAAATAGAAGAGCGTTATATTACGAAAGAATTAATTCAACTCAAGAGCTTACAATTCTATCCTACCATTTAAAGCAGAATTTATGGATGCAGGAAGAGTCAAGCTTTTATCATCTGTCTGAAGACCTGTCTTCAGACCTTGATCTTGCAATGGTAACCAGAAGAGAGGGATTACCCGGTAGAAATACTCCTGAAGGAATATTAACCATGAATAATGGTACTCCTGTAGGAGAATTGATTAACCAGATAGAATTTAAAGAAGACTCTGGCTCAGTAGACTTTGGGTTTCTACTCCTTTCTCTTAGTGGAGAAACTGTAGATCAAATAAATTTAGGAATAACTTCATTAACGGAAAAGGCAATACGTGATGGTAAGCATCACGACTTAACCATAGGCATTAAAGACAGCAAAGCTGGTTTAACAATTCATTTCAATACTAAAAATTATTCTCATGCAGCGGCATCACTTATTGAACATTGTGAGCGAAGAAAATATGCTGAAAAAGCTGATTCATGGCAAGGTATTTGTTTAGATCCGAACGACAGAAATATTAAGATTGGTGTTTCTATTGAGCATCAATGGGAATATTCCTCTGAAATGGATTCTATTATTAAAGATTTGCCAAAGCCACAAACAAAAATAAACCCAACTACTGTTGTAAAATCACGAAAGATTGGCAGAAATGAAAAATGTCCCTGTGGGAGCGAAAAGAAATATAAACGGTGCTGCTTAAACTAATGGTTTCATTAATGAGTTCCAGAGCCTAAATCGGGTAAGGACTGGTCTTTCTCCAGCCCTCCCCACAGCACCCGGCATGCGGGTCCGCACCGGGCGGTTCACCGAGGATAGTGAAACCGGATCCACAAATCTTTCAGAGAAACAAGCCCAAGTTTTGTAAGGTAACCGTCGTTGAGTGCCAGCTGTACTGCGAAGGTTTTGCTCAACCGATAATACCCTTTGCTGCTGGCTGCAATCGAAGCGGCCTTGATATGATCAACGCCTAACTTGACTAAATTTCGATAACGGGTTTTCGGCTTGCGCCACTGCTTAATAAAGCAGCAACGGATGCGCCGACGTATCCATTGATCCAGCAGCGGTATAGGACGGTAATATTCGGTTATTCTGAAATAACCCATCCAGCCCCGGATATATTCGGCAAGCTTTCGCAGGCGGTAGTCCATCGAGACTCCCCAGTTGCGGCTGGTGAGTTTGATGATTGTCCGCTTAAAGCGAAGCAGGCTTTTCTGTGACCAGCGGATTCTCTTCCCTGTGAAGGTAAAACTCAGGAACTCGACCTCAGTGGATTTCACCACCTTGCTTTTGGTCGGGTTGATTGTCAGTTTCAGTCGACGCTCAAGGTATCGGGTGATACTTTCCATCACCCTTTCCCCTGCCCGTTGGCTGTGAACCAATATCACGAAGTCATCGCAGTATCTTGCGAAACCGTGACCCCGGTATTCCAGTTCCTTGTCCAGGTCATCAAGAAGTACATTCGACAGCAGCGGTGAAAGTGGACCGCCTTGTGGCATACCCACCCGTGTCGGGTAGCATTGCCCATCAATCATGACGCCAGCACGGAGGTAGCAACCAATCAGTTTTAGCAGGCGCTTGTCGTTAATCTTACGAGCGACTCTCGACATGAGTACATCATGGCTGACGGTATCAAAGAACTGACTCAGATCAACGTCAACCGCCTGATGCAGCCCCTGTTTGATATAGCGTTTAACCTGTTGCACAGCATCATGTGCAGATCTTCCCGGTCTGTAACCAAAGCTGCTGTTTGAAAATCCGGGATCAAAGATAGGGGTTAACACCTGCACTATGGCCTGTTGTATGACCCTATCCTGAACGGTAGGAATTCCAAGCAACCTTTCTCCTCCATCGGGTTTCTCAATGACAGCCCGAAGCACCGGAGACGGTTTATATGTTCCATCCAGTAAGGCTTGGCGCACTGAAGGCCAATGCTGTTTAGCAAAGTCAGGGTAGGCCTCAATGGTGACTCCATCAATGCCGGGAGCGCCCTTGTTGCTTCTGACCTGTTTCCATGCCTTCAGTAAGTTGGCAGGTTCCAGTGCATAACTTAGTAGATTGTGGTTCAAAGCTGGTTAAAGATTCTGTCGCCAGATACAGTGTTTCGCCGTTCGGCTGCACTGCTCCGAGGGAATCAGTCTCCTCTTTGTCTTCGGTGTTCAGTCCTTCGCTGACGACTTCCGGTCAGTTAATGACTTCTGTCGAACAGCTACTATGACGTCTGCTGACTTCTACCCAAAACACAGACAGGATTACTCCTGAATGCGCTACCGTGTTTCATCGAGTTCGCTCATTCCGGTTGATGAAGCCAGAATGCCAGACCTGTTGAACCAGTGGTCAAACTGGATATTATTCACGGTCGCCGGTTGGGCAGACCTCCCCGAATAAGAGCATGGACTGTCAGTACACAACCGCTGCATTTACCGTATCTCTCAAACCAGAGGGCTTTGTGATCTTGTGCTCACTCGCCCACAAGACTCGGCCTTGTATGCAGTTTCTGTCCGTCGGCTCGCACTTTTGCGCTCAGGCTTCCTCCGCACAATTCCTCGCGGAATTGCACTTGCCGTCGGCTAATGGTTATCATCGGTTGGCTTATTGGGCGCAAGATCCGATGCTGGTTTACCCATAGGGGACTTTCACCCCATAAGTTCATGCCCATGTCGGGCGTACAATCGGGTAAGAGCTGGTCTTTCTCCAGCTCTCCCCACACCACCCGGCATGCGGGTCCGCACCGGGCGGTTCACCTAGGATAGTGAAACCTAATCCATAAGTCTTTCAGCGAAACAAGCCCAAGTTTTGCGAGGTAACTGTCGTTGAGTGCCTGCTGTGTTGCAAAGGTTTTGCTTAACCGGTAATACCCTTTGCTACTGATTGCGATCCCGGCGGCTTTGATGTGATCAACGCCCAACCTGACCAAATTTCGATAGCGGGTTTTCGGTTTACGCCACTGCTTGATAAAACAGCAGCGGATACGCCGACGTATCCATTGGTCCAGTAGCGGTATAGGACGGTAATATTCGGTTATTCTGAAATAACCCATCCAGCCCCTGATATATTCGGTAAGCTTTCGCAAACGGTAGCCCATTGATACACCCCAGCTGCGGCTGGTGAGTTTAAGGACTTGCCGCCTGAAGCAGCGCAGGCTCTTCTCTGTCCACCGGATTTTCTTACCTGTAAAGGTGAAACTCAGGAACTCTGCTTTGGTGGCTTTCACCACCTCGCTTTTGGTCGGATTTACCGTTAATTTCAGCCTTCGTTCAAGGTAACGGGTAATGCTATCCATCACTCGCTCCCCTGATCGTTGACTGCCAACGAGTATCACAAAATCATCACAGTAACGTGCGAAGCAATGACCCCGATATTCCAGTTCCTTGTCCAGGTCATCAAGAAGTACATTCGACAGCAGCGGTGAAAGTGGACCGCCTTGTGGCATACCCACCCGTGTCGGGTAGCATTGCCCATCAATCATGACGCCAGCACGGAGGTAGCAACCAATCAGTTTTAGCAGACGCTTGTCGTTAATATTACGGGCGACTCTCGACATGAGTACATCATGGCTGACGGTATCAAAGAATTTACTCAGATCAACGTCAACTGCCTGATGCAGCCCCTGTTTGATATAGCGTTTAACCTGTTGCACGGCATCTTGTGCAGATCTTCCCGGTCTGTAACCAAAGCTGCTGTTTGAAAATCCGGGATCAAAGATAGGGGTTAACACCTGCACTATGGCCTGTTGTATGACCCTATCCTGAACGGTAGGAATTCCAAGCAACCTTTCTCCTCCATCGGGTTTCTCAATAACAGCCCGAAGCACCGGAGACGGTTTATATGTTCCATCCAGTAAGGCTTGGCGCACTGAAGGCCAATGCTGTTTAGCAAAGTCAGGGTAGGCATCAATGGTGACTCCATCAATACCGGGAGCACCTTTGTTGCTTCTGACCTGTTTCCATGCCTTCAGTAAGTTGGCAGGCTCCAGTGCACAACTTAGTAGATCGTGGTTCAAAGCTGGTTAAAGATTCTGTCGCCAGACACAGTGTTTCGCCGGACGGCTGCACTGCGCTGAGGGAATCAGTCTCCTCTTTGTCATCGGTGTTCAGTCCTTCGCTGACGACTCCTGTCGAACAACTACTATGACGTCTGCTGACTTCTGTTCAATCACCACACAGGATTACTCCTTTGGGCGCTATTGGTTGTCATCGGGTTTGCTCGAACAGGGTGATGAATCTTGCTCGCCGAGCCTGTTGTAACCAGTGGCTGAGAACTGGGAATAACCAATCGCATGTTGAACAGACCTCCCCGGATAAGAACATGAACTGTCAGTGCACAACCGCCGCATTTACCGTGTCTCTCAAACCAGAGGGCTTTGTGATCATTGGCTCACTCGCCCACGAGACTCGGCCTTGTATGCGATTTCTGTCCGTCGGCTCGCACCTTTGCAGTCAGACTGCCTCCGCACAATCCCTCGCGGGATTGCACTTGCCTTAAGCTAGTGGTTATCATCGGTTGGCTTATTAGGCGCAAGATCCGATGCTGGTTTACCCACAGGGGACTTTCACCCCATAAGTTCATGCCCATGCCGGGCGTACCAAGAAAATCCAGGTGACGCCTACGGCGCACCTGATTTAAGCGTTAGCAGGCAGCAATAATAGAGAGTTTCTGGTTGTGAAAAGACCAGTTTTCAAAAAGAGTTTTTGGGTACACTGTCTATGGTGGGTTTCGAGTTAGAACCTCCCAGCAAAAAGACACTGTTACACTAACTTTTCAGTAGTTCTCAGCAGTTCATGTCTGCTGGTGTGAAGTCTGTCGCTGAAAAATCTGTGGTGTATCGTTGGGCATGTCAGCGTTGGTTTTCAGTTTATCGGTACTTTTTGCTCAGTGGCCCTATGCCAGTTCAAAGTTGCATCAGCTTCTTTATCGCCTGGAAGCTTTTAAATATCAGAGATTGTGCGCTTCAATCAGTTCAGCAAGAAAGCTGCTAATCCTCTGCATCATACACCATTTGCCCTTGCGGGTGGGCTGCCATGCTAACAAGTTGCTGGTGTCGCCCCTAAAGGGGCTGGGACGCCGCTGTGCGGCGCCCCACAGCATGGCGTTAGCAGGCAGCAATAATAGAGAGTTTCTGGTTGTGAAAAGACCAGTTTTCAAAAAGAGTTTTTGGGTTCACTGTCTATGGTGGGTTTCGAGTTAGAACCTCCCAGCAAAAAGACACTGTTACACTAACTTTTCAGTAGTTCTCAGCAGTTCATGTCTGCTGGTGTGAAGTCTGTCGCTGAAAAATCTGCGGTGTATCGTTGGGCATGTCAGCGTTGGTTTTCAGTTTATCGGTACTTTTTGCTCAGTGGCCCTATGCCAGTTCAAAGTTGCATCAGCTTCTTTATCGCCTGGAAGCTTTTAAATATCAGAGATTGTGCGCTTCAATCAGTTCAGCAAGAAAGCTGCTAAACCTCTGCATCATTCACCATTTGCCCTTGCGGGTGGGCTGCCATGCTAACAAGTTGCTGGTGTCGCCCCTGAAGGGGCTGGGTCACCGCTGTGCGGCGCCCCACAGCATGGCGTTAGCAGGCAGCAATAATAGAGAGTTTCTGGTTGTGAAAAGACCAGTTTTCAAAAAGAGTTTTTGGGTTCACTGTCTATGGTGGGTTTCGAGTTAGAACCTCCCAGCAAAAAGACACTGTTACACTAACTTTTCAGTAGTTCTCAGCAGTACATGTCTGCTGGTGTGAAGTCTGTCGCTGAAAAATCTGCGGTGTATCGTTGGGCATGTCAGCGTTGGTTTTCAGTTTATCGGTACTTTTTGCTCAGTGGCCCTATGCCAGTTCAAAGTTGCATCAGCTTCTTTATCGCCTGGAAGCTTTTAAATATCAGAGATTGTGCGCTTCAATCAGTTCAGCAAGAAAGCTGCTAATCCTCTGCATCATTCACCATTTGCCCTTGGGGTGGGCTGCCATGCTAACAAGTTGCTGGTGTCGCCCCTAAAGGGGCTGGGACGCCGCTGTGCGGCGCCCCACAGCATGGCGTTAGCAGGCAGCAATAATAGAGAGTTTCTGGTTGTGAAAAGACCAGTTTTCAAAAAGAGTTTTTGGGTACACTGTCTATGGTGGGTTTCGAGTTAGAACCTCCCAGCAAAAAGACACTGTTACACTAACTTTTCAGTAGTTCTCAGCAGTTCATGTCTGCTGGTGTGAAGTCTGTCGCTGAAAAATCTGTGGTGTATCGTTGGGCATGTCAGCGTTGGTTTTCAGTTTATCGGTACTTTTTGCTCAGTGGCCCTATGCCAGTTCAAAGTTGCATCAGCTTCTTTATCGCCTGGAAGCTTTTAAATATCAGAGATTGTGCGCTTCAATCAGTTCAGCAAGAAAGCTGCTAATCCTCTGCATCATACACCATTTGCCCTTGCGGGTGGGCTGCCATGCTAACAAGTTGCTGGTGTCGCCCCTAAAGGGGCTGGGACGCCGCTGTGCGGCGCCCCACAGCATGGCGTTAGCAGGCAGCAATAATAGAGAGTTTCTGGTTGTGAAAAGACCAGTTTTCAAAAAGAGCTTTTGGGTTCACTGTCTATGGTGGGTTTCGAGTTAGAACCTCCCAGCAAAAAGACACTGTTACACTAACTTTTCAGTAGTTCTCAGCAGTTCATGTCTGCTGGTGTGAATTCTGTCGCTGAAAAATCTGCGGTGTATCGTTGGGCATGTCAGCGTTGGTTTTCAGTTTATCGGTACTTTTTGCTCAGTGGCCCTATGCCAGTTCAAAGTTGCATCAGCTTCTTTATCGCCTGGAAGCTTTTAAATATCAGAGATTGTGCGCTTCAATCAGTTCAGCAAGAAAGCTGCTAATCCTCTGCATCATTCACCATTTTTTCAGTAGTTCTCAGCAGTTCATGTCTGCTGGTGTGAAGTCTGTCGCTGAAAAATCTGCGGTGTATCGTTGGGCATGTCAGCGTTGGTTTTCAGTTTATCGGTACTTTTTGCTCAGTGGCCCTATGCCAGTTCAAAGTTGCATCAGCTTCTTTATCGCCTGGAAGCTTTTAAATATCAGAGATTGTGCGCTTCAATCAGTTCAGCAAGAAAGCTGCTAAACCTCTGCATCATTCACCATTTGCCCTTGCGGGTGGGCTGCCATGCTAACAAGTTGCTGGTGTCGCCCCTAAAGGGGCTGGGACGCCGCTGTGCGGCGCCCCACAGCATGGCGTTAAATTCACAAGGAAGATCGCATGAACATCTATTTTTCCGATTACTTCGATGTAGAAAAAGAAGATCTTGAAAAATATGGAGCCTTTAATATCTCCTTGATCAACGATCTTCCTGTTTTTATTGATCCATTTCTATTATTCAATAGTGATAAAGAAGAATACCAAAAGCTCCATCAAGAAATCATTGACTACATTACCTTTTTAAGGGAAGTATCTGAGGAAGGGGAAATCTCGAAAGGGCTTGTAAAACACTGGTTTCTTTTCCCTGAAGTAAAACAAAATTGGCTTGGTTACAGCAAAGTGGGAAATGTTGGCTCGGGTCTCGGCCCCAAGTTTGCAACTGCTCTGAATGACAATTTAAGTACAATTTTTAATGACTTCGGAGCTGAGAAAATAACTAAAAGTAGCCACTTAGAAAAACTTTGTCTGATAAAAGATGGGGTTGGGAAAGACTCCATCAGTGACTTCACTACAAACCTTATTAAAGGGTTTATATGCGAATATACGGCACAGTTCGCCAAAGAGTACGTTGACGATAGCAGATGTAGAACTGTCCATGTTAAACATGCTCAGTTCAACTACGAAACCAGAACTTGGATGTCAAAGAAATACAAACTTCCCTTCATTGATGGAGATTTTGTTCTCTTAACTCCAAAAGATATTCTGACAAAAGATGAAGCATGGATAAACAAACACGACATTATTGGTGATTTTGACGAAATTGCAGGTTCAATACCAAATATTGAACTTCGTGCTCAAATTAACGATTACTTCCTGAGGCAGATTCCTGATAATGCGAACAAACGTGATATGAATCAGGCAATATCACGTACGCTGCTTAAATTCCCAGAACTCATTGACCATTATATTAGGTATAAAGAAGATCATGGCAATGAGGCTGTAGCACTTAGTGAAGCGAAAGTAAAAGAAACTGAAGCTGTTTTTATCCGCCAAGTCACCAACCTGGTAGAGATACTTCGAGCACAAAGAGAGTTTTACTCCCAAAAGGGAGATACTTTTGAAGAGGCATACAATAGAGCTAAATTCTTAAAGCAGGTCATTGAGAATAATGATGGTTATCGATTATTTTATATAAAAGGACAACCTGTTAAGCGAGAGTCAGATTTACAGCTAATCTTCAGATTAACTTGGTATGCGGCTGAAGATGATGTAAATGCGGAAGTGAACAATGGTCGAGGACCCGTAGATTATAAGATTTCGCGCGGCTCTAAAGATAGTACACTGGTTGAGTTTAAACTCGCAGGCAATAGTAAGCTAAAACAGAACCTTGCAAAACAAGTGGAAATATATAAAGCTGCAAACCAAACCAAAAAATCAATAAAAGTGATCCTTTACTTTACAGACTCAGAACTTACAAAACTCATAAAGACAATGAAAGATCTGGAGCTTAAAGAAAGTAAGGAGCTCGTACTAATTGATGCCAGAGCAACAAATAAACCTTCTGGGTCAAACGCAATGTGAATTTAACGAATAAGGATAGATTGCGCCCAGCCGCAATCTTATCCTGTTGTTGCACAAGCCCAGGTTGAATTCTGGTAAGAAAGGTCTATTGAAGTTTACTTATCTGGCGGACCTTGAATCAAAACGTTTTTTCTGAACGCTATTTATTCAGGATGAGTGTCTCCAGACCACTGCATTACGGTAGTCTTGGATATGTCGGATCTGTCTGGCTGAGCTTACATTTTCTCCTTGCTTGTGAATGGCGGTGTTTGTTGATGTGACAATAGCTCAGGTCGGTTTCAGGAAACTGAACGCAATGTGTTTCATAGACTCACCGCAACGCCTGCATGTGAATTTCGGGCGAATGACGGGTTCGACTGCTTTCACTATCACATTTAAAACCAGTTGCACCAGTGATAATTGTTTTTTTGCGTTGCTGTGTAAAAATCCGTAATCCCGCGATCGTCGAAGTCGCCTGGGTAATACATGTTTTAGTACCAGCCACAGGAAGTCTTCTCCTGGCAGGGTTCGCTTCTCCTTTTTGCCTGTTTCACTGTTGAGGTAAGAAAAGGTCACCTTTCCTCGTTTGCTGGTCAGGATGTTGTTGTCACTGATCACGCCTCGGTACAGATAGCGGGATAGATATTCAAGTGCTGGTAATCCTTTGCCTACCCGTTTGCAATTGACGACCCACTCATTGGGCAGCCTTGTTTTCAGGCTCGGAGATAGTAGTCCCTGTTCGTCCAGGGCGCGAAGGAGTTTGGCTCGAAAGACCATGGCCAGGTTCTTGCCATTGAACAGATAGTTGCCTGTGAGTTTGCGCCACTCTTTTCGTCGGGTATTGATGCCGCCACCTGGCACGACAAAGTGTATATGGGGATGGTAATCCAGCCGTCGGCTATGAGTGTGCAGAACGCCGGTCATTCCCAGGTCTGCATCCAGTTTTTTGGAATTGCTGCCAAATTCTTTCAGGGTGTCAGCTGCCGTTCTGAACAGTAAATCGTACACCTGTCGTTGATGTTGCCACGCCAGGTTTCGAAGTTGCGCTGGCAAGGTGAAGGTCACCATAAAGTATTCAACGGGCAGTAGTTTCTGTCTTTGCCGCTGCAGCCACTCGCTGGTATCGGTGTTCTGGCAGCGGTTGCAGTGGCGATGCCCGCAGGACATGGGCTTTTGATCCCGTGTCCCGCAGCCGTTGCATTCCAGCAAGGTCATACCGGCTGCCGACGTTCGACAGTGCTGTATTGCTTGCAGTGCTTTGATATGGCCAGGTAAAAGACATTGACTGTATTTTTCCAGAAACCGATCACCGTATTGCGCTGCTATATGGGAAAGCTTCATTGATCATCTCCTTTCAGCTTGAGTTCATTGATCAGATGATTCATCACTTTCCTGGTATTAAGTTGGGCGGTTTCTGTTAACTGGGTATAGATAGCGGTGGTTTTTGGGCACATGTGCCCGAGCAGTGTCTGAATAGCCCTGAGACTTAAACCCTGTTCAAGAAGGTGCGTGGCAAAGCTGTGTCGTAAACTGTGAGGGCTGACCTTTTTATTAATCCTGCATTCTTCAACCAGCTGTCTCATGGCTTTCTGGGTGCAGGAACGGCTCATGGGCTGAGTCGCTCGGTGCCGTTGCTGTGCGCTCTGGCCTTCAGGAAAAAGAAACTTTGGGTTTCGGTGAGTGGCCCAATAGCGGCGCAGGGCCTTAAGTGTTCGACTGGGAAGATCAACATAGCGATCCTTGCCGCCTTTGCAGTTGCGCAAATGGACTCTCATGAGTTCGGAATCAATGTCGGCAATGGTCAGGTTCAGGCCTTCGGCCAGCCTTAAGCCCATGCTGTAAAGTGTCAACAGAATGGTGTAATAGCGCAGTTTCCGTGCAGTATTGAGCAGTCGTTCTACCTCTGCAGGCGTCAGGATAACGGGCAGTCGCTTGACGGTCGGTGGTTTGATGATTTCAACAAAGTCCCAGTGTTTGCCCAGAACATGTTTCCAGAAAAACTGCAGGCCATTACGATCGGTTTTGACCGTGCTCCAGGAATGGCTTTCCACCAGGGCGGCAAAATAGGTTTTTAAATCCTCAGGGCTGAGTCTGTCAGGACAACGATCAAAGAAGGTTGCCAGCCGCCGAATTGGTCTGCTGTATAGATCAATGGTTGATTTTCTTTTGCCCTGAAGTTTCAGTGTGGTGATGTGTTTTTGATACAGTTTGTCAAACCGGATTTGCTCAGAACGTTCCATGTTGCTTCCTTATATAAGCCGCGCCGGAGTGGTACGGATATCAGGAAGTATTGGCAATGTTGGGGTGGCTGGGATGAACGGTATTTTTTTGCCGCGTTAGCGGCTTGGTTCAACAAAGCAATCAAGTTCGTCCCGGCCTTCGGCCTCCACCTGACCTCGCCTGCGGCTCAGCGGCTTATTGCGGCGTTATGCCTCAAATCACAAAAACAAATAAGCATGTCTCGACGTGAGGATGTAGATCAGCTGATCTAGCTCGCTAAGCAAAATCGTAGCTATTGCTAACCCCAGAGCCGAAGCAGAAAGAGTTAGATTTAAAATCATTTTTAGATCTTTTTCTATCATTAAAAGTACATCTGAAATTTCGATTGAAAGCGAACTCATTTTTACAATGTAATTAATATTTTCTCCTATAAGAATTGTTGCTTTTCTAATTAACTCAGGTGAATTTGCTACTGTAACACCTGCTAAATATCCAATAGATCCACCGAGGGCAGCTAATAAAGCATTTGCTGTTGTAATTGTGTTGTAATAACTATCACTTCGATTTATTAAAGTGGGCAAAAATAAGCAGGCGAAAGCAAGACCTACGTACTGCTTATAATCAGTTAGTTTTGATGTGAAGTTCTCAATCACTCCAATATCGTAAAATTCATTGTTAGCAGAGACGTTAATAGAATTTATAGTTATCAGAATACTGAATAAATAAATTTTTAGCTGTGTCTTCATACCAACTTTCAACCTTCGAAAATATATCGAAGTATAGGCATAACAAAAATTTCCAGGGGACTGCGCCTGCGGCGCATGCCCAGAACATGTTTCCAGAAAAACTGCGGGCCATTACGATCGGTTTTGACCGTGCTCCAGGAATGGCTTTCCACCAGGGCGGCAAAACAGGTTTTTAAATCCTCAGGGCTGAGTCTGTCAGGACAACGATCAAAGAAGGTTGCCAGCCGCCGAATTGGCCTGCTGTATAGATCAATGGTTGACTTTCTTTTGCCCTGAAGCTTCAGGGTGGTGATGTGTTTTTGATACAGTTTGTCAAACCGGATTTGCTCAGAACGTTCCATGCTGCTTCCTTATATAAGCCGCGCCGGAGTGGTACGGATATCAGGAAGTATTGGCAATGTTGGGGTGGCTGGGATGAACGGTATTTTTTTGCCGCGTTAGCGGCTATTGGTAATGTTTTAAGCTGCCCTCAAAAAATCGTTTCATTGTATACCCTTCTGGAGGAGACACTTGATTCTCGCCTTGTGGGTATATATTAATAATCAAGTCTGTTTCATTAGCAGATTCTGTAAATACCAAATCATCTGTTAAATAGTTCTCAGTATTAGCAGTTAATTGTAATAAAGGAATTTGTATTGCTTGGCTGCCTGCGAGCCCTGTCAAAATATTCTGATCAAGATAATTCAAAAAATCACTCGAGAAAAATAATATAAGTGGATGAACTCCTGGGATTTGACAGCCAGATTGATAAAGCAGGTTGTCTTGATTTAGATGAGAAAAAACCACTTGCCAATCCATCATGTCAATAGCTGGCGTTCTTAACAATAAACTAGGTGCGTTAGCGAATGATAAAGTAAAATTCTTAGAATATTCGCGTTCAGCAGTCATACTCATAATTCCTGTCCTGTACAAAGAACGCGAAAAATTCTCTAGAGCTGTAAAGAAGGAATGTGTCCCCAGCCTGCCCCTTACTGTATCTGATAGTAATGATCTGACAATAATTTTATCGGGGACTATATTTCTAGTCCTAGATGCTTGATGATTATATTTGGCTGTGATTTCAAGTACTGGTATTTTGTCAGATTTAATGATTATTCTTTCAAATGCTGCTTCAGGTTTTAGTACAATAAAAAGCAGTAAGGTTAATGTGCAAAGCCTAAAATATTTCATTTCGTTTTGAAAACGCCATAACAAGAAGTAGGTTTTAATATAGTTCATACTTAAATAGCTGCCATATTAGTTATAAAGTAATTCTCGTTCAGAATAACCGCCGCATAACGAATAAGGACAGATTGCGCCCATATTCGCTACTCCTGAAATAATGTTGAAGTGGTTGTAGTATTCCACAGCTCTAACACTTTACACGCCTTGAGACGTGTAAATGTTAATTTTTACTAACTGTGTAGGCTCAGGCAGACAGTGAACTGAATATTCCTTTAAGTATTATATTAAACGAATTTCAAAGGCGAAGTTTGCGAACAGCATCGATCATGTTTATATCTTGAACAAGTAAACGACAGTGGAAGTCAGGGGTGCCAAGGGATTTAGTTCTGCTTTTTTTATACTCTCGCAAACATTTTTAGCTATGAATTTATGTAATCAGTTATATACCTTTACAAGCTCTGGTACTAAAGGGGAATATTTTTTCCATGCCAACTTACACGACCCTAGATCGTATAAGTAGCGGGATCTGCTGGTAGTATTCACGTACTCAGAGTGTAAGTATTGGCATGAAGTGATAGCTTCGTTTATCTTATGCCTAAACTCAGAGTTCAATTCGTAGTAGATAAGCTTATGAAAACCGCTCGGGTATTTGCTTTACTTGCCAGCTTATCGACTGCTACAGACAGTTTCGCTGTACAGTTTCAAGATGAGGAGCAGACAATAAGTTGGGCGAAAACCCTATCAATTTGGGGACTCTATACTGGCATATTTTGTCACTGTTATCTTGCTACAGACGGGCTCGATGAACAACATAGAGGAATAAATATTGGTTTTCTCTACACTCCTGTAACTCTTGGAACAATTGGCTACAACATCGGGTGTCTAATAGACTACCTTGCTGAATAGAGAGTAATAAAAAAACGGTAATCTTCACAAAGAACAATGAACGACAAGCAAGCATGTTGGAAAAGAAACGATTCTAAAGCAAAGTACTTCCTAACTGGTTAACGCAGATAACGAATAAGGATAGATTGCGCCCAGCCGCAATCTTATCCTGTTGTTGCACAAGCCCGGGTTGAATTCTGGTAAGGAAGGTCTACTGAAGTTTACTTTTCTGGCGGACCTTGAATCAAAACGTTTTTTCTGAACGCTATTTATTCAGGATGAGTGTCTCCAGACCACTGCATTACGGTAGTCTTGGATATGTCGGATCTGGGAAGTCTTCTCCTGTGTCAACAGAATGGTGTAATCGGGCAGTTTCCGTGCAGTGTTGAGCAGTCGTTCTACCTCTGCAGGCGTCAGGATAACAGGCAGTCGCTTGACGGTCGGTGGTTTGATGATTTCAACAAAGTCCCAGTGTTTGCCCAGAACATGTTTCCAGAAAAACTGCAGGCCATTACGATCGGCTTTGACCGTGCTCCAGGAATGGCTTTCCACCAGGGCGGCAAAACAGGTTTTTAAATCCTCAGGGCTGAGTCTGTCAGGACAACGATCAAAGAAGGTTGCCAGCCGCCGAATTGGCCTGCTGTATAGATCAATGGTTGACTTTCTTTTGCCCTGAAGCTTCAGGGTGGTGATGTGTTTTTGATACAGTTTGTCAAACCGGATTTGCTCAGAACGTTCCATGTTGCTTCCTTATATAAGCCCCGCCGGAGTGGTGCGGATATCAGGAAGTATTGGCAATGTTGGGGTGGCTGGGATGAACGGTATTTTTTTGCCGCGTTAGCGGCTTGGTTCAACAAGAGCATCCATCGGCGCCAGCGGCACAGCCCCTGATTTTAGCGTTATGTGCTTCTGGTAAACCTATAGCTGATCAAAATATTTCAGTGGGTTATAATCAGTTGAGCTATTGAACTCAGGATTAATAAATGCCTACTATATCAATGTTTTATGGTCTGATTGTTCGAATGTATTACTTCGATAATCAGAAACACAATATGCCTCACATTCATGTTTTTTATCAGAATTTTGAGGCAATTATCGAAATTCCTACAGGCAAAATACTTGAAGGAAATCTCCCTAAGAACAAGCAAAAACTTGTTGATGCCTGGATAGAAATTCATAAAGAAAGTCTCATGGCTAACTGGGATTTAGCAATAAATGGAGACTCAGTATTCAAAATTGATCCCTTAAAATAGGTGTAAATATGAATCCTGCGGTGAAATCAGTACAAGCTTTAGAGAATTACAAACTCCATATTGAGTTTGAGAATGATGAAGTCAAAGAGTTTGACGTTTCTCCATACTTGGAAAAAGGTATTTTTGTAGAACTTAAAGATATTAATTACTTTAAGCAGGTAAGAGTTTCATTTGGTTCTATAGAATGGCCCAATGAGCAAGACTTCAGCAAAGATACTCTGTATCTTCTTAGCGTAACAATTCAGCCTTCCTCTCAAAGGCATTAATCGGCCACGCACATAACGAATAAGGATAGATTGCGCTCAGCCGCAATCTTATCCTGTTGTTGCACAAGCCCGGGTTGAATTCTGGTAAGGAAGGTCTACTGAAGTTTACTTTTCTGGCGGACCTTGAATCAAAACGTTTTTTCTGAACGCTATTTATTCAGGATGAGTGTCTCTAGACCACTGCATTACGGAAGTCTTGGATATGTCGGATCTGGGAAGTCTTCTCCTGTGTCAACAGAATGGTGTAATAGCGAAGTTTCCGTGCAGTATTGAGCAGTCGTTCTACCTCTGCAGGCGTCAGGATAACAGGCAGTCGCTTGACGGTCGGTGGTTTGATGATTTCAACAAAGTCCCAGTGTTTGCCCAGAACATGTTTCCAGAAAAACTGCAGGCCATTACGATCGGTTTTGACCGTGCTCCAATGGCTTTCCACCAGGGCGGCAAAACAGGTTTTTAAATCCTCAGGGCTGAGTCTGTCAGGACAACGATCAAAGAAGGTTGCCATCTGCTAACTATATTCGAGACACCCACGGGTATTGTCAGCTTCGCCAGTAAAACTCGTGGTGAAATACACCAAAGGTTCGATCAGCAAGAGAAACGTTTTGACTGTCAAGAAAGAGAGATTGCTGCACTGAAAGCAGACAGTGTAAGTACTCAGCCATACGGAATCGAATATTTCTGGCTTATTTGGCAGGTGCTCTGCAAGACGCGACGACGGGAACATAGCAAGCTATGTGACCAGAATTGCAACGCAGTCAGAGTGCCTGAACAATAAGTCAGAAAATATGATTTCGTATGGTTGAGTACTTAGTGTTGAAAGCTGACAATGCGGAAATCAAAGAAGCCTTAAAGATCATTCTGTCCAGGGTTCCTGGGTAACCGCCGCATAACAGGCAAGTGAACGAGATAAGCTCGTTAAGCAAGAAGTTATGTGCCATAGGAAACGAGAGCAATCAATATGAACCGCCACTTCAGGTTAGTATTCAAAATCATGTTCGGTGTCTTGGCACTGGCTTTGATCCTGGGTGTTTTGATTTCAATAGTTGCACCATACTTTTTCTCTGAAGACGAAGTATATAATTGTCTGGATACAGGTGGTAGCTTTAATTACGATACATGTGTCTGTGATTATGAAAATAACCACCAGTTCAAGGCAGATCATCAATGCAAGTAACCATACAAAGACGGTTATCCGGGGCAATTTACTTCCTGTTAATCTCAGGGGCACTACGAGTAAATGGATTTGCGAGTTAGAACGACGTAGGAACTAAAGTCGAGTCATTGATCGGTTAACCGTTAACTCAAGAAGATTTATCTGTCTAGGAGCCTGACCGAGAATAGGCTTATCTGTTATGATAAGCCTTAAACCAACTCTGATTATGCCAAATGTCACCACCACCAAAGTTTAAGGACAGTCCTGTTGAGTTTGATCAGCATCTGCTGTTCCCAACCAACGTTTTCGATTTGCTTCCCAAAGATCATGATTGTTTTATTTATGAAAGCATTTTTCAGAACATTAATACGTCTGAAGTCGAAAAAAAATATCACCACCTTGGTCAGCACGCATACCCTCCAAAGCTCATTGTCGCTATTCTGATCTACGCGTACAGCCATGGTGTTTTCAGTTCCCGTGAGATTGAGCGACGGTGTCGACAAGACTTGGCGTTCATGTATATCTCACAAATGAACTGCCCGAATTTCAGGGTTCTTGGTGACTTTCGTAAGGATAATCTGTCGTTTTTCCATGACTGCTTCAAACAGTCAGTCAAACTGGCCATTGAACTCAAAATGGCATCACTGGGTCATATCAGCCTGGACGGCTCCAAGTTCAAAGCCAACAGCTCAAAACACAAGGCCATGAGCTACGGGAGGCTCAAAGCGAAAGAGGCAGAACTCAGTGCCGAAGTGGATGAGCTGATCAAAAAAGCCAGTCAGTGTGATCAGGAAGAAGATGACGCCTACAAAGCAACCAATGGTTACAGCATTCCTGAAGACCTCCAGTTTAAAGAAGAGCGCCTGAAAAAAATCAAAGAGGCCAAGAAAGCACTTGAAGAACGTGAAAAAGCTTTAAATCCAGACAAACCAATAGACGACAAAAAGCAGATCAGTTTTGCAGATCACGATGCCCGCGTGATGAGCAAGAAGGGGTATTGTGAGTACAGCTACAATGCTCAAATTACAGTTGATTCCGATAACCAGATCATTGTTGGCCAGCATGTCAGCCAACACGCCAACGATGTACAGGAAGTGGAGCCGGCGCTGAGGGCATTATCAGGAGCCACTGATGGCGCGGCTGTAGATAAGTGGAGTATGGATAATGGTTACTTTTCAGGGTCAAACTTACATACAGTCGAGCGACATGAGATTGATGCCTATATCGCAACCGACAAGGCGGAGAAGCCTGCCGCTGACGACCTTGAAAGCTCTGACAGGAAGTTTGTCAAAGCGGATTTTGCGTATGATTCCGAAGCTGATGTATTTATCTGTCCGGCAGGGGAAAAGCTGGTAACGAACCCGGCCAGCAAAAGCAAAAGAAAAAGCTACCGGGCAAACAAGACGGTATGCAGGGAATGCCCTTATCGTCGGAATTGCAGTGATTCAAAGAAAGAGGCTGGCAGGGTTATCCGTACCGATAAGTTTGAAAAAGCACGTCAGGCTATGAATAAGAAAATGGAGACAGCCGGTGCGAAAGCCATATATGAGCGTCGTAAAGTTATTGCGGAGCCACCATTTGGACAGATAAAAGAATCTGGTTTCCGAGGGTTCAGTCTCCGCGGCAAAGAAAAAGTTTCAGCGGAATTTTCACTGGTATGCACTGCGCATAATATCAAAAAATTTGTAAAAGCGGCTTCCACGAGGTCAATCCGTCTCGAAGATTTGAAAGAGGCTAAAAAGGCAGCATAGAGGCTGTGAGAAGGCATAAATATGCAAAAATGAGCAAAATCCCACTAATAATTGGATATTTTTTGCTCATTTTAAGATTTGGGAAAACTTCTGTTGGTCTGGTTGCGCTATTCTCGGTCAGGCTCCTAGCAGCCTGTCGGACTTAAGACTGTCCTACTGCGGTTGCAATAAATTGGTCTAAAAATCCCTGTTTCTTCGTCAAATAGCTCGCTATTCTCCTCAGAAACAGAGATTTTTATCCTCAATTTCTTGCAATCCTCGCTACGGACGCTTAAGTCCGACAGGCTGCAAGTGGTGAACAACTGGACAGAAAGATGAAAAATGATACTGTTAAGATATAAATGATTCGAATTTTAATAGATGGTGGTGTTTCAGGTTTTTGTGAAAGGAAAATACCTGAGGTCGCTCTCAATAAAGTATCAGTATGAACCTGGAAGGGGATATTTTCTTTGCAATTACCTTCTCTACAGGATACTCAGGCGCAGTCAAATTAATACACAAGGTAAACATGGATATTTCAGGAAAAAAACGATCTTCAATTAATACAATAGATGAATCTCTATCTGATAAAAAACTGAAAAACGGGTGTGATGAGAAGCCCAAGGAAAAAGTAATTCCTGATAAAAAGGCTGAACCAGATTATGGATTAGCACTGAAAGACAGGAAGATTAACGAAATATTTTCACTTGCTAGAGAAAAAAATAAAACTCTTTGTATTACACCAGAAAATCTATCTGAAAGAGGAGTAGTTATAGGCAATGAAGATGATCAGGAGTTAATGTTGAAAGTTGCAAATCTGATTTTCATGGCAATGAATAATACAGATAATCCTTTGTATACATATTCATCAGGAGGGAATACAGTAACAGCCAGAGATGAAGCTCATAGGATAAAGTCTCAGAACTCACTAGAATCTTATGATGAATTAGATCTTTTTATTATGCTTCATTCTGATGGAAAAAGACTAGATACAATGACATTAGTTTGCCATGAAGAACTTAATAGCACCTTTGAAAAGTATGGTGTTGTAATTCTAAATGGACTGAATCCAGATAAACATTCTACTTTAATGCTTGGCTGTGGTCATAAGAATGATCATTATAATCATTACGGTGTAGATACTTTAGATATAAGGGCACGTATTAAACCAGATGTTTTGTTACAATGGGGAGATAAAAGAGCAACTGAATATCTTAGTAGTCTCAATAAATATAAAGAAATTGTTGATGAAGGGCCTTTGTTTTTATTTATGAAATACTCTGATGAATATTTTTCAGCAGTAAGGTCATGTTTGGTTGCAAATGGTAAATTACGACTGCCAAGCTCTAACCTCGATGAAAGTAAAATTCCATTAGACTTTATAAAAGAAGATGTTTCGAAGAGAAATGATTTTGGTTCACGTCATTTTTGTACTACCTATATTTACTCCCCTCGTTGATAACGTCTAGCAAGTGATTAGGCTGCCAGCAGCTGATTATTTGCTGCTTGGGGGAAACAGTGAACCTCGACTCTGACCATTTAATATGAGTTCGTTGTTTAATATTTTGTTATGAAGTTTAACATTCTTGAGATTAATGCTAATGTCATCGGGAGGAGCGGATAACAGAGCCTTCCAGCTGACCCTACCCCTCCGTTTTGATTCATATACCTGGAATAACAGAATCTTGATATCTGACAGCAGTCCGATATGAAGTTGTTAAAGAAAATGACTCCTCTGCTTATAAAATACAAAGATCGTTATTCATCCGATGAATTTTCAAGGTTCTCAATCTACAGGTACTCATGTGAAGAGAAAGCTGCCCCATAATTTGATGTTATACTTTTTTCCATATTAGTTTTCGGTAATTTGTAATTTATCCATGTTAGGTTCACGCGAACGGTTCACTATTTTAAAGATTAAAATGGAAACGTGACGGAGTTCTTCGTTACCGGCATGAAGTAGGTAAAATAGGAACTGCCTTAGAGAATCAAGAGACAAGTTCGTGTCAAAGCCTCTTTCCTGGTCAATTCCATGAATTTGTACGACTGGCAAGGCAGCGAATGTATTCTGCAAAATGTTTATGTGCAACATAATAAATGGGTTGTCTTCTGTATAAAATGCAATAAATACTTGATTGTTTTGTAAGACTGCATTCATCAAAGTATCTAAAGAGTTATCAAAAACGGGTTGTTCTGATGTAATATCCGGAGGCCAAATACCACAAAAACCGAGCTCTTCACAGAGTTTGGCCAATCTCTGATTATTAGTAAGTTGCCTGTTTCTGGAAAGATTGGCCCAAGTCAGAGCAAAACGCCTTAATAAAAAATAACTGGAATCACTGATGAAATTTAGCTCAGTATGTTTTCGCTGGTTCACTCCAAAATCTTTTAGCAGTACTTCAAGTGTATTTCTTAGTTTAACGATTGGCGTTTGCAAATGGTCTGTTGTCATAAGCTGACCGGACCCGCTGTATCGGGTAGTCTCATCAGGGGGTGGATTTGAAGTAGTAGAGGCTAAAGCCATTTGTTGAGTTTGCGGGGCTTCCTGAACTTGCGGGGTTGGTGGGGCTTGTTGGATTGGAAGGATTTGCGGGATTGTTGGCGTTTGCGGGATTGCTGGCATTTGCGGGATTGCTGGCATTTGCGGGATTGCTGGCATTTGCGAGATTGTTGGCATTTGCTGGATTGATGGCATTTGCGGGATAGGCGTGATTTGGGGGATTGTTGGCATCTGCGTTTGAACAGATGTTTGGTGGGCCAGAAATGGAATGACTCGCAAAGAATTCAGAGCTGGTAAGCCTGCCCCTTTACAAGAAAAACTAAAATCGCGTGTTTCAATATTGAGTTCTAGATTTCCCATAGGAGAAGCCATTCTATTCTGAACGAACAGGGGGCAGAATGGGTATGTGCATCCATATCGTCCCATTGTAAAACTCATTGGGTAGCAACAATGAGGGCAGTCTATAGCGAGAACTTTAACAGAATAAAGAAGCATGAAAAAAACAACACATTCAATGTACTTTAGCTTTACAATAGTATCCATAAAAATGAGGCTCTGTGATTAGTATTTGCATATATTAGCACTTGAATTTTCACATAAGGGTTATTTTAAGTTTTGTTACTTCAATAGTTGTGAATAACAAAAAAAACCAGAGTTTTTTGCTCTCGCAGTGCCCCTGAGTTTGACGTTGGCTTACGATGTAAGCGAGTTTTTTCTCTTTTGCCAGTGGTGAGTGACCGCTAATACCTATGTCAGCATTTTGTCCGATCAAAACCATTTCTGAGTAGCTCTTAGCAGATTACGTCCGTAAGTTACGAGCTGCTCAAATAACAGTCGTAGGTGTAGCGATGGGCGTTTGTATCCGATTGCTGTGGGTATTTGATCTGGTACTTTATTTCAGTTTAAAAGCTGCATCAGTATTGTCACCAAGGCTTCAACAGGCAAAGTTCAGGTTAATAAAAAGTACAGAAGCAATGATTGCAGGTTATGTGTTTCAATCAACATTATCCCTGACATTGGGGTTCCCACCACTTGATAAGTATCTGTCCTTATGTGTATTGTCGCTGAGACGGACAACAAAACTGATGATTATCAGCAGGAAGATTGTAAGTACTCAGCCATATGGAATCGAATATTTCCGGCTTATTGGGCAGGTGCTTTGCAAGGCGCAACAAGCTATGTGACCAGAGTTGCAACGCAGTCAGAGTGCCTGAACAATAAGTCAGAAAATATGATTTCGTATGGTTGAATACTTATGCTGATCGCTCAATTGAAATCTGATTAGGCTCTAAAAATGGTCTATGTTCCTAACTATTTTGTTAGAAAAGGAACGAATCTGGAATACAGCCATCTAACTATTCATTAAACCGGAGTTACGCAGATGAATTCTATGTGGAAAGTCGAATAAAGTCAGGATATTTGTCTAACTAAATTCCGAATCTGAAAATTATTGTTTTTAAGTCTTGGAGTACATAGTGGATAAACCGAGTTGTAGCTCTTCTTCCTCTCCTTACTATGGAGCACAAGAGCCTTATATCGTTGATCGCCCTGATGAGTCTAAATATCCTGATGATTCTAAATGTTTTGGAATGAAAATAGATGCAAAAACGACAAAAGTTAAGAAAAGAAAAGTAACAGAACAAGATAGACAAAAATATATTGAAGAAAGAAAAATAAAAAATAGAGTAGCAGCCGCATTGTCAAGAGGAAAGAAGGAAAAATACCTGGAAGGCTTGGAAAAAGAAGTTAAGACATTAACTCAAGAACTTAAAGAAAAGAATCAAAAAATAAAATTACTATCTTTTGAATTGGAGGAGAAAGATAAAAAAATTAATAGCCTTGAAGGAGAGTTAAAAAAGACTAGAGAAGAAAAGGAATATTTCAAAAATAACTTTTTTTCATCTGCAAAAAATAAATAAAAAAAGTAAAATCAAAACCTTCTAACTGGCTTTCCTTTTGAAGGCGGCTCATAAGCTGGCTTTATGTTCTAATCAAATTCTGTGTTTCTATTTTGAGCCCAAGGCTGGGTGAATCGCGATATTGCCTCATCTAAGCCATATCGCTGGATCATATTGGAAAAAATAAAACCTATGGAAAAAGCACCAAACGCTGCTCCAAAAGTTGCCCCCAGAGTCCAACCAATTGATATTCCACTATCCAAAGTGCTGAGGGCAGCTGACATCTCAGATGATGTAGCAACAATAGATATTCCATAATCAGTGGCATGAATACCAAAACTATCTGAGGGCAATGAATTAAGAACATTAGCATCTTGAAGGAAACAGGCTCCTAAACCACCAAAAAAGCTACCCAATACTGCACCAGATAGTGTTACCGGTAAATTGTATGCTATTGCGGCCATCATCACTCGTGGAGTCAGTACATGACTAATGGGCACATCCCTCAGCACTAATAAGCGCCCTTCCTTTTTAAACACTTCTATGGCTGAACTTATGGGAACATATAGGGTATTTACTATGATCATTATTGCTAAAATGCATTTTAAATAAGTTTTCATATAAGAATTAATTATACTCTTTACCTACAACAAGTCTCAGTTTTAGCATAAAAAGTGCTTTCAGGTGAGGTCTTTGGTGACACCCACTGCAAATTTGAATCAAACGATATACGCTGCAAAATCATTCCTATGTATTTGGACTATTGTTATTCCTGATTTTTGGTTGTAACAGAGAATTTTCATGTGCAGTCGGTCGCTACGTAATTTTGTTCTATTCTCAACGTTGTCAATGCTTTGCATTTTAGGCAAGGCTGATATTCATGATATTTATATAAAGAACGGTTATAAAAATGTTCATTTATTTCATATCGTTCAATTTCCCTTCGTAAATGGTCTCATTGAATATTTAAATGTAATCTCCCACGACCTTTTGGTTCCAATGCTTGACTTTGTGGTTTCAAGTCAAACTGACCTCCGAGATCTGGAAGACTTAATCTATTTAGAAGAAGAACTTGCAACCACTTCCAGTGTTCACTCTGAAATACTTAGATGGCTTAATAAATGGTTGTTTTCTTATTAGTTTTGTTCCAGTCACGCATAATAAGCCCTCCATGAGGCTACAGCTGCGGGGCAGCCTCTGAAGGTGGCTTTATATTTTAAAAAAACAGGTAGATTAACATCGTCAATTGCAGTAACAATCTTGTCAGTTGTTTATGGAACAAATGAGAATATTTTGCATCTAAGTTATTGATAGTAAAATGAAAAGGAGATTGATTATGGATGCAATAAATTTATCTGGAATGAGTACGAATTGTCATTGCAATTCGAGTTTTTTGAAGCAGAAAGATAGCACCGAAAAACAAATCCCGAGCACTACTCGGTTGACTCAAAATAAACCGATCAGTGAATATTCAGTAGCCAAGGATTCAAAAGATTCCTTGTTTGGGGGGGCAAAAATTGTCAGCTTTCAGGAAGTACTGGATAATTTTGAAAAAGAGCATGGACAATATGGTGATACTAACTTTATTGCCAAAAACTATATCAAGACAGCACACAGAGAAATTGTTTTACCAAATCATGGAGGTTGGCTATTCGCAGAACTTCCATTTGAAACAGCGATGAAAGTATTATTGCCAGGGCACACACATGATGGTGAGCGAAAAACCCTTCTTCCAGAGTGTGGTCTAACAGCTAAAGATGCAGCAAATAGTTATAAAGTTTGGACTGAACAAGATAAGCATAATAATCCGTTATGCTCAGGGTCTCTAAATTATCATTTAGGAAAAGACCCTGCTGAAAAGCCAATCTTTTTAACAGTAGAGCCCATCGATATTCGTTACGATTATGGAAAAATCATAGACGATCCTAAACTTGCTGAGGGAAGATTAGTTCATCTGGATGGTTTGCATCGTTTGGTGTCATTAGCAATAAAAGATGACCCGAAAAGCACTATTCCTGCTTTTATTGCATGCAAAAAAACAGCAAAGAAAATTGATGGTTTAGGGGTAATTAGCGGAAGTGGTATCGAGAACAACTAATAAAACTTAATCTGACAAAGAATCTCAGAGGACTGCGCTTTCGGCGCAGTCCCTGAGTTCGGAATTATATTCTAAAGCTCATCTTTAAAGGGGGCATCTTTTTTCATTACAGTAAAGGGGTCATCTTTTTTCATTACAGTGCAGCTTTTATAACTCCCCTTTTTATACTCAATCATACCAATAGAATAAGTTTCATTAATTAACGGCTGAATATTTAAATTGTAAGCTGCTGTCAAAACCTTTGTAGGTAAGTCTTTATTATCAAATTCTTTAGAGTCATCTAAATCGGTTAATAGCAGCATTTTTTGTGTGCTGATTTTATCTTTTCGATCAATGGCATCTATATAAAACCATAATTTATAATACTGGTAATCAATTACTTTATTGTTAGCTTTATCAAAAATTTGCAAAGAATATTGCCCGTATTCACCCGAGCGAAATTTTTCAACAATAATACCCTCCGATAAAGGTACGTAAAAAAAATGATCTTGTGAATATTCAAGTTTGGATTGATATGTAAATAATACATTACAAAAAAAGTCAGTTTTATCTTCATGTCCTTGCCATTCTCCCATGAAAGAGGGTTCAGAGGAAAATGCAGAACAGCCAAAAAACAAAAGCGATAGTGCAGATACTTTTGTAGACAACATAATACACAAGCTCGTGTCAGTGAATTGTCAGTCTATATCCTGGAAAAACGAATATAGACATTGAGAGAATATATACGATATTTCGAGGTTGGTCTGTTATGCTTGGATTTTTTTAAACGACACTGGGTTGTTTGAAAGATGGTCTGACCAAGTAAGACAAAAAAGTCTACCTTAGAGTGTTACCAAACCTATGGATGTAGATTACGAAATGCTACTAATGCTTTCATTAGCCGCTTCGTTTTCCATCTCGATAATTACAAACATAGGTTCTATATAGTTATTGACTTTTTTGATTTTGGTTATATAAATTATTTTTATCCAGAAGAAAGGCCCGAGAGCATGAAGCGATTTATCTGGTTAGTGTCAGTCTTGTGTATATTGACACTGCCCCGTACAGTGTGTTCTGGAGATAACAGATTTTCCGATTTACTGCCTTTAACAGCATTCCAGCTCTCTCAAATGCTCCGAGTCTTTATAGAAGGAACATTACCGAGATACCTTTTGAATCTAAAACAGGTTAGAGTATGGTCGTTTAACAGGGATCACTACTCATCCGATGGCAGAGTTGACGAACAGACTGTAGATGGAGTTTTGACTGTGACTGCCAGCTTTCGAACTCCTCTGTTAGATGTTGATGTTGGTCCACAACCCCAGTCCTTAAAATCCTATGCTGTGAGTGCCATCATTAACGCCTCCTTTTTATCTATTTTGCCATTATTGACTGAGTATTTTAGAGTTCATTTTAACCCTGATAAAAATTACTATCTGGGCCGGGCCAATATTGAACGCAGCCAAGGATCAGCAGCGGACGCTGACCCTGACGATTCTGGTGATGAGTTTGATCAGAATCCTGATCTCAGCAATGATGAAGGCGAAGCTGCAGCTGCAGAAATAGATAATGGGGCCAGAGCAATCCGCCGAAAATGTGGATGTTTTGAATGTTCAAATACTGTTTGTGATCCTGTATTCGAATCTCCACAATATTGGCATGCTCATCTGCTCAGTGACAGGGAACAAGGCACTATCACCTATGAAGCCACATTCTATTATTCAGGGTTCCTTAAACCTGTCTCTATTGCAGAGTCGTGTGGAGAACCAGGCTCTAAACAAAAGGATCGAGACGAGTGGCAAAGTGAGGAAGATGACGAAGCCCTGATTACACAGACACGTCAATGTATTGATCTATATGATGAAGGTCTTGATAAAGGGCTGAGTAAGCATCTGTTTTCTAACTCTGACCCCTCATGTCAGGAAATATGTCGCCCCTTTTTGATTCATGACTCCCAATAACAGAGAAAGGATTAGCGTAATTGTGTTAGCTGACAGCTAACTCAGTTAATCATGAATTTTTTCAGAACTTGCTTCGATCAGTTAAAGCCTCTTAATCACCATTGATCCAGGCACTTCAGGGCTTTAATGTTAGTTTATATAGGATGGTAGTTTTTTTGAATCTAGTTCCTGTTCTTCAAATCTGATCTGCGCTTCGTATGATTCGTACTCATCTTTAAACATCAGAGTTTGCAGAAAATAACTAAATATTTCTGTGCGATCTGATGATTTTGCTGTTCTTGAGTGGGTTAAAATATCTTTAGAAAAATCATCTAAATTCAACGATGAAATAAAATTTTCGATTTCAGACTCACTCATGTTTTGTATTAAACAACTCCAGGTTGGTGCCAACCTTACTAAACCAGCTCCCCATGCAGTAAAGCCGGTATAACAACATTCTGAATTAAAATAGAAGGCCGAGCCATCAATCAATTCACCAAATACATGCCATATGTTGTCAGCTCGTGGACCTATCCAAACATAAGAAATAACGAATTTTATGTTTTCTATTGCGATACTCACCAGAGGTTTATACTCAATCATTCCAGGCATTGGTACGCCCCTGATATGATCATTGATCTCCTGATCATCATCAAAGTCATCTTCATACTCACTAAACCAATATGTAAAAGCTCTGTAGTCATGCCAACCTTGTTCCTGGTCTTCGCACTCACGCCATAAAGCAGGAGGAATATAGTCAATATTTAAAGCATTAACTTTATCGCACAAATCGTTTTTTATATGCATACTAACGCTTTGATATACCCCAATATTAAGCGCTTCCATTAGAGATAAAAGATCTTTAGCAGAAAGATAACATAGGATTAATACCCTGATTTCATACAGGTTTAATATTCGAAAATCACCTGCATGAACCTTTGTTGTCGCATTTAAAGCTAAAGCTGTTGTAAGAATTACAAATATAAAATATGACCGTATATTAATAAGCATTATCATTATCCTTATTGAATTGAGCTTTCGAGTATAGCCTCCTAGTTAAGTGACTGGAGTAAATTCCACTCTGAAAGTCTTCAACCGACGCACCTGAGGGGCTCGGCTTGCCCTTTCGTTATGCTCTGGCATTGAAACTTCAGCTGAATAATACACTCTGATGATTTGGAATCGGTTGATCTATAATTGTTTCGTCAAACTTTAGGTTTAGTACCTTATTAGATACGTGGGTTTGTTTTATGAAAAAGCTAATTTCATGTCTATTCATTTCCTCCTGTCTTCTTACCGGTTGCAGTTCGAACAGCCCGGAAGAACAAGATTTCCAACCTTTAGTTGGGTCTGATCGGGATGAGCACGGGTGCATTGGTTCTGCCGGCTATCTTTGGTGTAAGCGCACAAACAGCTGTGAGAGACCCTGGGAGCTCGCAAAAAAAGCTGGATTTGAAAACTCGGAAAAGGGCTTCTCAAACTATTGCAAACAGCCGCAAAATCAATAAATCTGAACTTGTCCGGAAATACCTGCGTTTTTCAAGATTAAGAGATACGCCACGAATAATGGTAACGTCCAGACACTCCGGCAGGTAGACCAATCTGCTGATGGTCCACCGACTTCGCCAATGAAGAGCAGAGTCAGACACTGACCAGGCAATCGAAGCTTGGCTGCGGGCCTGTCTGGGACAAATATCCTAACACAACCGGCACCCATGGTTAGTATTATTGACTTGAGGAGGATGCAAACTTTTCCTGGCTCGACAAGTGCCATTGACACAATGCCCTATGAACAATCTCCATAGGTATAAACTCCTGCTCAAGTCTCCCTTTTTCGTGGAGCCTGAGAGCTGTCAGGAATTTCTGTTCTTCATCCTTCAGTGCTGTAGAGTCTTCATTTACCGATGGGTTTGGCTCTGCAACTGCTTTATTTTCCTCGTACTGATTGAACAGCGCCTGATTCATTAAAATTGCCGAAAGCTCTGGATGATATTTGCGTGCCCTGGCCAGCATGGTCAGTCCCCAGGTGTCCATATCACCCCAGTAAGCCAGGGCTTTCGACGATAGCCAGGCAGCTTGCATCCATGACAGGTTAAGCCCTGCGCCCAGAATGGCAATGGTATTGGACAGTGCAGGTAACAGGTGCAGGCATTGTTCGTTTTCCACAATCAGGATATTGTCGGCCGGTAAAGGGGTGGTGACGAGTTCCTGATCTCTGACCCTCAGCTGTTTGAAAGGCAACAGTGCCCCATCAAGGTCTGCGATTAATAACCAATGGTGACTGTCGTCCGGAGCGTCAAGAAACTCCTCAAGCCCCAGTCTGCTTGCCAACCCATCAAACCGGATGTCCAGCAGTTGCCGGATCAGCAGGTGATTGCGCTCGAAAAATTTGGTGTCGGTATTGGCCACCCCGAGAGAGCGCAGTGGCACGCCCTGGGCAAAACCAGGTGTGAGGATCATGGCCAACCTGGCGGCTTTGATCACTTCGTCTGCCGGTTTGGCCAGCCAGCGTTTCTGGCGCACGAAGTATGGATGAAAAATCGGGTCTACCTGACTGATGATGGTCAGTAGTTGTTGATATTCATGTTTGCTGTTTTTACAACCGCTTGCTTCAATCCATTCACTGGGTTTTGACAGCACCCAGTAGGCAGGAACCTCAATAGAGGCGGCAGCTCCCCGATAGTTAACCGGAGTCCACACTACTTCACCGATGTTTATTTGCCGCCATTGCTGGAAGTGCTGCCTGATTTTGTCCGGCTGCTGGTTGATGACCTGCGATGTTGGCCTGCCAATTCTGATTTTCAGGGGCCAGCTGTCCGCCTTCAGCAGGCGTGTTTCCCTGATGTTAGCGTTATTCCACTGTCTGGTCAGCTCCCGAGCTATGTCATCTGTTGATTTCATGATTGGCTGGCTCATCTGTAGCAACAGGTGATTGGCTTGCGATCAGGCTTTTTTTGTTGGCGTGTTGTGCAAGGGTTTCCCACCGCATGGGCGTCAGCGTGGCTTTCATCCCTTTACGGTGAACCAGAATGGCTGATCGGGTATGTGCCCGTAGCAGGCGGATCTCTTTATTTGGCGTGACAAAGAGTGGGTGAAGACCAAACTCATTGAGGGCAGAGATTATTCTGCCTGCCACCGCCTGGGAGCTTTTGGAGAAGGCCTCATCAAGCACAATTGTACCAAACAATGGGCGGGCTGCTCCTGCAGGACAGAGTGCATAGCTCAGGGAAGCGGTCAGAATGTAGCTGGCGAGAATTTCTTTTTCACCGCCACTGCCACTCTGGGAGCCTTTAAGCCGTTCAATAATGGTGTGATCCGTACGGTCGCATACTTCTACCGTGAACTGTAGCCGATAGCGGGGATCAAGCAGTGCCCGAGCCCCCAGAGTTCTGCGATTGTCACTGGCCTCTCGCAGTAAACTCACCATATTCACCAGGGCCTGGTAATGGCTTTCACCATCGTCGTCTTTCAGGGAGGCTGCCCGCAGATGGCGACGGGCCGACTCCAGAGTGCGCAGACTCTCATGGACGACGCGCTGGGGTTTTAACTGAAGATATTGCCCGGGCTTGAAATCCACCCGTTGCAGGGTACGGTTCAAGTCTTCAATGCGCTCTTCCACCTGACTGACTTCGTTATCAATAGCATTCAGCAGCTGTGTGACACCCTGATCAGAGGATTGGTTAAGGTAGTTTTTAAAACGCTTCTGTTTCTCTGGTAACGCTTCTTCGGTTAGAACTTTCAGTCGTTCGAGGTATTGAGGCATATCCATTAGCTCGGTGCCCGCTTCACTGAGGGCGCCGGTATCCTGTTTCTGGGCCTCGTTCATTTGCCGGATCAGTTTTCCTTCGGTGGTTTTTATTGCCTCCTGCAGTTCCTTAATACGGGTCGTTGACTTGTTCTGGGAGTCTTTTTCCCGGTCGGGCAGGTCGTCAGGGTTAACTGCAGAGAGATCAGGCAGTCGTCTTGGGGCCAGTTCCATTTGCTCATTGGTCAGGCCAGGACCAATGGCCGAAAATGCTTTGCTCTTTTTCTGCTCGGCAGCGTTCAGTTGATTGTCCAGTGCACCCAGTTGTCGCCCTTTCGCATCTATTTGTGCCTGTACTTCCTTCTTTGCTGCTCTGACCTGATCCAGCTCCACTTTGGCTTTGGCGGCATCGGAATCGGGTGCTAACAGGGTGGCCAGCTGTTGCTTAAGATGGCTCAGTTGCTGTTCGTATTCCGGCAGGTTGATCTCTTCAAAGCTAATCTCTGATAGCCTGCTTAATAAGTCCAGCTTTTGTTGTATTGCCTGTTTCTGCCCCTCGGCTTTTGTATATTTCTGATTGAAGAGCTTTTCTTCCTGCCGCAGTGTCTGAATTTCTGTCTCCAGACTGGCGAGACGGTCGCGGTTGTCAAAGCCGGTCATCCAGTTCTCATGCAGGGAGCGTTGATCCTGCTTTTCATAGCGACCGCCGGAGCCAGACATCAAGCCCTGTTGGGTCATGGCGTGCGGGGTTATTTTTAACTGGTCCGGTGAGTCGACACAATGGCGATCAATACTGGCCAGAAGCATTTTTAGTGCTTCCCGGTGAGAGTGGTCTTTAAAGTTGAGTTTGCGGGTAAAACCATCGTCATAAAACCGGGGTTGTGTATCCGGTTTCCTGGCATCCTGCAGTCGCACATGGACCCGGTTATGGCGACTGTTGATCCAGCGAAGTGCCGCTTTCATATGCTCTGAAGGGACCAGAATCCGCTCCCGATGGCTGCCAATGGCACGCTCAATCGCTCCGCGCCACGCTTTTTCTTCAGCCTTGACTTCTACCAGCTCTGCCACAAAAGGCAGGGATTCCTCTTGTAGCTGCAGTGCTTCAGCCAGATCGCTACGAAAGCTCTGCAGTGATCCCTTAATATTGGAGCCGGGTCTGGCTTTAACACTGTCGTATTCCTTACTGGCTTCTGTCAGCTGCTTTTCTCTGGATACCAGCTCAAATCCCAGTTCTTTTACTTCGTTTTCCCGTTGTTCTGCCTTTAACTGCAATTCTTGTTGCTGCTGGTCTATCTGCTGTTGGTTGGCGGTGAGTGCTTTTGCCGACAGGGTGTCATCAAGGCTGAGATTGCGGGCCAGTGTCTGGTAATTTTTGGCTCGTTGACGACAATCGGCGGTTAGTCTTTCCTGCTGTTCAATTTCACGGCCTAAAGACTCGATACTGGCCCCTCCCGCTTTCAGATAGACTTCATTTAACCGGTCTGCCTGATCCTGAAGCTGGGTATGTTGCTTCTGACCCGTTTCAATGGCGCTACGGACATCGGCTATTGATGCGTTCAATGCCTCAATCCTGGCTGTCCAGAGTTGGTGGCCTGCCATGGCAAACCAGATGGGAATAATGCCCGACAGCTCCTGCTGCTCGGATAGCTTAAGCGTCTGTTTCTGATAGTCTTTATTAAGGCTCAGCAGGGGCTGGAGTGAACTCTGTTGGCGGCGGGCAGTGTTCAGCTCTTCGTGGATGATAGCAAGATCATCAAATTCCGTAGCCACTTCACCGGCCCGCACAAACATTGAACGGTCTTCAAGCACCAGCTCCCGGAATATCTCGTCAACGCTGTTCAGTTGTTTCAGACCTGCTGCGCGGTTCAGCAGGGGAAAGGCATTTTTGCCCACTTCAAAAAAACGCTGAATCTTATCCAGGTAAGCTCTTTTACTGTCAAACAGTTTTAGATCGGGCGTATTGCGCTCAAACTGCCTCAGTGCGCGTTTACCGCCTTCGTGCAGTCGGGTCAGCCACTCCTCCAGGGTTTGATCGTTGCGTTGGCTAAATAGCCAGAGTCTTTTCAGGTCTGTGGAAGCATTGCCTGGCACATCAATCCAGAACAGACCGCCAATCTGCACCACCTGATCGCGGTGTTCAAAACGGGCAGCCAACCCGGTGATGGTCCTACCGGGGCGGGCGATATGGTTATTATCGCCAGAGTTGTTACCGGCACCTGTCACCCCGCGAACGTAGGAGATCAGATCCCGGTCGCTTTCGTGCCCGCCAGTGGAGGCCAGATTGTATTTGGGTTGAGCGACGATCAAGGTCATCAGGGCATCAACCAATGTGGTTTTACCACTGCCTGTTGGGCCAATAATAGCGGTGCCATTCAGGTCAAACGTAGCCTGGTTGTTTCCCTGGAACGGTCCCCAGTTATAGAGGCTCAGTTCCTTCAGAACAAAAGCGGTGTCCGGTTGATCTGTTGCTTGAAAAAGATCAATGCTTTTTGTCGGGCTATTCTTGTTTTTCGGTGGAAGAGCGTCGTCGTGTTGTGAATTGTTAAGGTCACTCATGGCTTACTGCTCTGCCTCATCACGGACAATGGTCGTGGAAACGTCATCAGACGGACTGTGTAATTGTTTGAAGTGGTTCAACAAGGTTTGCAGGCTCTCAGGATTCGCCAGATGTGTGATGATGGGTCGAATGGTTACTGTTTGCTGTTTGTCGTCTACTGAAACCAGTCCGTGGATGGAGAGTTTGTCCAGCAGATTATCCAGTCGCTTGCGTTCACGGGAGTCGCTCCCCATATCACCCAGGTAGACCTGAAGCTGGGAAAGCAGTTCTTCAATATCAACCCGTGCATCACTGGCACCAATCCCGGCTTCTTGTTCATGGGCGATATACTGTTGTCGCAGTATGGCGATCAGGAGAGATTGTTCCATAGTAATCCGTTGTCGCCTGACCAGTGGATGTGTCCATTCATCACTGTCTGCCCCGTCTTCTTCCTGGTTTTGCCAGAGGTCGCTAACCACCAGAAATGCAAGGCCACGGATATCATCAATGGTGAGTTTCAGATCCAGAGGTTCCAGAATTTGATTGATCTGCTCCCGGGAGACGACGGACTGTTGATAGAGATTGGGTCGACGGCTGGCTTCAAGATAACCGAATTTCATCAGCTCCTGTACAGCCTTCTTTATGTTTTTAGCCGTTACTGTGGTGGAGTTTTCATGCTGCTGGCTGGTGGACTGGTCTTCTGGAACATCTGCCGGGGGCTGCTGTTTCTGCGTCCCGGAAGCAATCAGTTGGTCAAAAAAATCGCTCATAGTTTTACAGTTCCCAATTAATGGCGGACAGGGTTTCCCCTTCCAGATTAGCTTTTGGCAGATAGAATCGGAGCCAATGTCCATCGCGGTCCTGAATATCCAGTTGCTCCTCATCCTGATCGATAATCAGTTCCGCTTCCCTGGCCATGCTTAACCAGAGTGCCAGGGTTTCCAGGTCGTGCGTCGGGGGCAGGTGTTCTGCCAGCTCGGCGATGGTCATGGGGGTGCCCCGGCGCTTTAACAGGGCAATGGTCTGTTCCAGAAGGGCTTCTCTGTCCAGACCATCAAAGGCGTCCCAGAAATCATCGTCCAGCTCATTCAGATCGACGGCACCATGAGTGAGCAATAGCTCCCGGGACTCCAGCTGCTCAAGGGATTTGAACGTCAGTCGTTCAATCAGAGGCAGTCCGGATAAGGGGATGGCCAGCGGTTTGAATGGCGCGGGGGCGCGTCGTAATTTCTGGCTCTGCCAATCCAGATTCAATGCGCTTTCCATAATGTCGTTCAGCAGCTGTCCCACGCGATGGTGCTCGGCTGCCAGTCCGGATTTCAGAAAACCTTTCACATCGCGTTCGCTGCGGGCCCTGGCACGAATTACATATTCGGACTCCCGGACCAGGCTGGAGGTGAGCCAGCGCAGTTCGGCGGACTGCGGTTGTGTCAGGGCCTTGCGGCAGGGGGCACTGCCAAGAATACTCCGTAATTGATGCTTCATATTCTCCAGCTCAACCGAGTGGCTTAGCTGCTGATAAAATCCGTGGAAAACCTGGCCTTCAGGTGTGTTCAGGAGGTGGTCGTGGCTATCGAGCAGGCGGTCGACGATCTCTCCCCGGTGGTGCTGTTCACTGATAATGGATTGGCGGAGGTGTCGGTCTGCCTCCCGATAGGAATCTTCAACTCTGCGAAAGTCCGACTTCAGTGTCATGGCCAGGTTATAAACTTCCCGTATATTTTCCACTGCAGATGGCCCGTCAAGCACTTTAAATTCACCACGATTAACCCGTTCCAGCTCCTGTTGCAGTGCATCGATCTGTCGTTTCAGTGCATTTGCCCGACTTTTCTGATCGGGGTTGAGCTTGGCTTCAAGATTATCGATCTCCCGTTGAACGGTGGCCAGACGGGAAGCAGTAGACGTCATAATGCGGTTATCCATGCCGTCAATAAACTCCATGGCCTGTTGCAGGGCGTCCGTAGCAAACAGCTGACCTTCCCGTTCTACGATCAGCTTGCGTCGACGCCACTCTCTCATTTCCTTTTTGGCTAACAACAGAAAGTCTTCGGTATCGATATCGAACTCATCGTGATTGACAAACTGACTGAGAATTTCGGCCAGAAGGTGGAGGGCTTCTTCTTCTGATACTGCTTCCCGTTCCTGCTCGAACAGAGTCTTAAGGCAGCTGATCATCAACGGACCACGCCGGGATGCCAGCAGTTGCCAGGCTGGATTCTGGTTGCGGGCCAGCACAAGGTCGTTGCTGAGTTTACTATCGGGGGAGAGCATTTTTGTAGTCCCGTCAGGTGCTGGAATAGGGGCTGTTTTTATAATAGTTGGCGATATTATCGGACTACAGAACTTTTTAAAAGTTCATCGTCTTGATATGTCCTTGCCCTTTCCCTTTCCTTGACGATGGTTGCTAACAAAAGCCCTGAATTTTGATGCGGAGTTTTTCAACAAGGTTTGCAGGTTCTCGGGATTCGCTCCCCATATCCTTTAAATCAGTGGTTGCCGACAGGCAATCCACTGGTTTTGTTGTTAAGTGGCGTGTTACTTGCTGGCCAGGTGGTTCACGATCTGGATCAGAAGTTCTTCGCTCTTGTCGAAACGACGATCAACCGCTTTGAACTTCTCATCAACCGCTTTGAACTTCTCCCGTTGTTCATTGAGGATCAGAGAGACCACCCCGTGAGTAGTTTCAAGAGTTTTGTTGTTTTCTCGGAAGGCATACTCAAGGTGTTCAACCTTTTGCTCTAGCCTGGTAACTCTTGCCTCTAGCGACATAGGTACTACCCATTTTTATTGAATGAGCCATCAGAATAGCAGACTTTGAGAGATGGTACAGAGACACCTGACATCCAGACAGACTTGAAACTGGGAAAGCAGTTTTTCAATATCAATCTGTGCATCACTGGCACTAATTCCGGTTTCTTGGCCCGTATAAAACTGTCGAGTAGGCTAATTTTGATCACATGTATGCCTATTCATCAAACAAAGCATTCTTAAGTCATCAGTTAGCTGGTGATATATGACTTATCAATCCTTTGAAAATGACCAGATCATTGATACCGAACGGGGCGCATAATTGTTCCGTTCCACCTGCCATAATTCAGGGTATCTTGAACGGTAGCCAGAACACTACATGAGATTCATGGATTCATACTTCCCAATCAGTTCATTAATATTATTATGTTTCCAATAGTCATTACCAATATGGAGTTTTATTGAATTAGATCCAAGATCACCTGTAAACGTAATGATCGTTTCTCCATTTTTCGACTCCATTTTAACCCTGCCATGCTTTGAACTGGCCAAGGGAATAAAATTAACTCCAACACCTTCTGAGGTTGGGATAATATTGGTGTGGCATTTCAACAAATCTTTAAAAACCAGACATTCGACAATTTTCTTTTTTACATCGCTGGCATCCAATTTCAGGTGCACAGAAGGGTGATGTATTTTTTCCAAACGAGCTATCTTTGCACCTTTGAAGTTGAAAGAGCAAGGCGATTTTCTATGTTTGTTAACTGTAAAGCCCCGGAGATCGGAATGCCCTTCATGGCGAATGGATTTCAAGGTTGATGGCTGGGTGTCCTGATTTCTGATTTTGCACTCTGATTTTGCACTTCATAAATATCATTCATTCGTCCTCCAGTTCCCACCCTGTATCATATCTATCCAGCGTATCAAGGTATTGTCTCAGCTCGGAGATTTTTTGTTCAATTGCTTCTCTTTCACTGGGGAATTTTTCTTTGTACCTAGGAAGATGTGCCAATGTAAAGTGTGTCACAGCTTGAATTGTAACTTTATCGCCTTTTGACCAGTTATTGTTGAGGGGATGGGTGAGTAAGTCATTAGCGACTTGCAGCACTTCATCGAGGCTCAGTGAGAGACAACCAGGAGCCTGCTTCTTCATCTGATTAACATGATCCCCGTAATACAAACTAACGGTTCTTTCCTGAAAAGACCGAAGACAATACCCCCTGTTTTCTGGCCAGCAATGAGAAAGTTTGTTACTAATATCACTGGTTTTAACCTCCATGCTACCAGCAAAAGCATGTCCGGCTTCTTCAGCAGTTGACTGGGGTACATCCACTTCTTGAGGTGGAGTATTGGTTCGAAATAAGCTAATCATTCCTGTTCTCCTCTTTGTCAGCGTATAAATTTGAGATTTTCTAACACATATATATTTTGACCAAGAAATCAGAAAATAGTTCAAGTGACCCACCTGAATGCTCAAGAAATTACTGAACATCTAAAGAATCTAGAGCCAGAATAACCAGACCGGCTTCTATCAGCAGCTGAGCCACTCGATTGAGCTGGAAAATATGAACCATCAATTACGGAGTATTCTTGGCAATTCCGCCTCCCGCAAGACCCTGACACAACAGCAGTCCGCCGAACTGTGCTGGCTCATCTCCAGCCTGGTCCGGGAGTCCGAATAGGTGATTCGTGCCAGGGCCCGCAGCGAACGGGATATGAAAAGGTTTCTGAAATCCGGACTGGCAGCCGAGCATCATCCTGTGGGACAACTGCTGAATGACATTTTGTAAAGCGCATTGAATCTGGATTGGGCGAGCCAGTAATTACGACGCAGCCTCGCGCCGTTCAAACCGCTGGCTATCCCCTCATCCGAACTGCCCCTGATCGAAAGACTGACGTTCAAATCCCTTGAACAGCTGGAGTCCCGGGAGCTTATGCTCACTCAAAGTGCCGTAGATCTGAATGAACTGGACGATGATTTCTGGGACGCCTTTGATGGTCTTGACAGAAAAGCGTTACTGTGAAGGGACCATTGCCTTCTTAAAGCGTAGGGGCACATCCATGACCATCGCTGAACAGGCGGAACACCAGCCCCCAACTCACGACCTGGAAACCCTGGCACTCTGGTTAAGCATGACAAGGAAGCGGAACTGATTATCGATCAGGATTAAGCATTTAGAAGTCATTCTCGATAGATTGCAGGCTTTCGATAAAATTCCACGGTCTATGGTAATGATCGATAGTGAGTATTTGATGAGTGCCGAGGTAGTTACCGAAAGTGATGAAAAGAAGATCAATAAATATTGAACTTTCAGTCAATTTACTTGCTCAATGTTTATTGAACTGAATGTTGTCAAAATTAAATCTTAAATAGGACTCTCACCCCATTGGCTGATATTGGGTAAGTAATGAAAAGTAGTATTATCAATGAATCCACTTAGTAATAGTGTTGGCCAGTCCGGTTGCAGTGGTGGTTATAGCAATTCAGATGACGGATTGCCCCATAAAAATGAAAGCGCAGGCTCATACGTCAATCGCTCCGTTTCTCGTCAAAATCAGGACATCCAGCCTTCAATACAGAAACCCACTGGGCATGAAGAGCATTCTGATCGAGAGGGCTATTCCGATGCCGGAGGCTTTAGTGTTTTCAAGCATGAAGCACCACCTCTCTATTTTGGACACGACATAGTCAGAGCGGCAAGGATAGCTCGTTTGGAAAAATTACATCACCCTTCTGTACATCTGAAAGTGGATAGCTATCTTAAAAAGACAGTTGTCGGATGTCTGGATTTTAAAGAATTGTTGAAAGGCCGCATCGAAATTCTCCCAACCATATCAGGTTCTGGATTTAATGCTCATCCTTTGGGCGGTTCAAAGGATCGCAAGGTTGAAATGCAGTGGGGAAATGGTGAAACGATTATTAAGTTTATAGGTGACCATGGAATTGAGCCAACAAAGCTCCATATTGGTAATGACTATTGGAAGTATAATGACATTAAATTACTGATTGAAACGTATAAATCCAAGAACCTCATGTAGTTTTCTGGACCATCCAGTAGGTCATTTGAACTATTTTCTGATTTATTGGTCGAAACAACAGAGTTTAGAAAATCTCTAATTTATACAATCAAAAAAGGGAAAAAAAGGAATGAACAGTATACCTCAAATCAGTACTGCAACTTCAGCAGTAAGCGGTTTGCCGCCAACAGATGATGAAGAAGTCGTCCGTGCTTTTGATGATAACAAGGAGGTTAAACCCAGTGATATTGGTAATGAACTTTCTCAACGTTGGCCAGAAAATGCAGGGTGTCTTCTTCAGGAAAGAAGCGTTGCTTTGTTTTGTGGGGATCGGGTCAAACAGATGCGTAGAGAAATCGAAGCTTTCTTGAGGTCTCTCGACTCTAATCATCATGGTTACTTTACAACCAAGTTCTATGATTTGCTAAAAGTTGCTGATGACACACTCTCTCACCCCCTCAACCAGGACTGGTCAAAGATTGATGCAGATATGATGAGTGGCCTGGCACATATGATAATTGCCCATCTTATTCATTATGGCAACGAACTCCCTAGTGAAAGAGTAATCATTGAACATAAAATAGAAGAGCTGAGACAATACATTGATACGATAAAACGTAACACTGTTGAAACCAGTGTATGAATGGGCTTACTTCTGGTACCGGTGGGCGGACTCGAACCGCCACGCCCGCAAAGGCGGGGGATTTTGAATCCCCTATGTCTACCAATTCCATCACACCGGCACTGTTTTCAGGACTGGGCTGTCCCGAGAAGATGTGGCGTAGTATACATAAGCCCGAATCGTTTTCAACAGCCGTTTTGCCCTGAGAGCTGGTATTCGGTATTTCTGATTATTTTTTCTTCCTTACGTAGTAACTGAAACCAAAGTGCATAGAATGTCGCCTGACAGAGTTGGAGTTTTACAGTATATTGTCCTGCTTTTTTTGAGAAATGGCCCTGTTTGCCCGTACTCGTGATTCGAATCGGTTGAGCTGTCTAAGGCTGTTTAGTTTTCAAGTACCAGGTCACACACCCACTATGCGCGTCAGTGATTTTGATTTTGAGCTGCCCGACGAACAGATTGCCCGGTTTCCTGCCAGGGAACGAACCGGTAGTCGTCTGTTGCGGCTTGATGGTCCGACAGAAACCATTACCCATGGGCAGTTTGCCGATGTAGAAAGTCTTCTGGAGCCCGGCGATCTACTGGTTATGAACAACACCCGGGTGATTCCTGCGAGGCTGTTTGGCCAAAAGGAGACCGGTGGTAAACTGGAAGTTTTGATAGAACGTGTTTTGGAAGAACGAAAAGTTTTAGCGCACATACGTTCCAGTAAAGCGCCTAAGCCCGGCAGCCGTATCTTTCTGGCTGATGGTTGTGTGCAAGCAGAAGTGACAGGTCGGCAGGGGGCTCTGTTTCTCATTGACTTTGATATGCCCGTGCTGCCTCAGTTACAAGAGCATGGTCATATGCCGCTTCCTCCCTACATCGACCGTGAAGATGGTAGTGCGGATCGTCTGAGGTACCAGACGGTGTTTGCTCAAAAAGACGGTGCTGTGGCAGCGCCAACGGCCGGCCTGCATTTTGACGAAGCCATGTTACAACGCCTGAAAAATAAAGGTGTTGAGCAGGCTTTTGTTACTTTACACGTAGGTTCTGGCACTTTTCAGCCAGTGCGGGTTGAGCATATCGCCGACCATGAAATGCATTCTGAGTACATAGAGGTGCCGGAAGAAGTCTGCGAAGCAGTCAATGCCGCTCGTGCCCGGGGTAGCAAAGTGGTGGCTGTAGGGACTACATCGGTACGTTCCCTGGAGTCAGCGTCCAGAGATGGGGAAATCAAACCCTTCTTCGGTGATACCGATATCTTTATTTTCCCGGGTTATGAATTCCGTTCTGTAGATGCAATGATCACGAACTTCCACCTTCCACAGTCAACATTGCTGATGCTGGTCAGTGCCTTTTCAGGCAAAGACGCCATACTTCGGGCTTATAACGAGGCGGTGAAAGAAGGCTATCGATTCTTCAGTTATGGCGATGCCATGTGGCTGACCCGCAAAGCCTGAATATGAAAGTCGGTCGTCGGGCTTGAAAAAAACGGATCCGTTCCCACCTTAAACTTGATTTTATTTTAGATATGACTCCGACGAATGCAGTCTGCTGTGTCGTCTGAATTGAGAGGCTCATGAGTAGAGAAGAGTGCTTCATGCAGTTCCAGGAGCTCGCCACTGATGGTGAAGCTCGACGTGGACGGCTGACCTTTCCCCGTGGCACGGTTGAAACGCCCTGTTTTATGCCCGTTGGTACCTATGGCACCGTTAAAGGTATGATGCCCAGGGATATTGCCGACACCGGCGCGGAGATTATTCTCGGGAATACTTTCCATCTGATGTTGCGTCCCGGCACTGAAATTATCCGTGAGCATGGGGATCTGCACGATTTCAATCAATGGCAGGGGCCGATTCTGACCGACTCGGGTGGTTTTCAGGTTTTCAGTCTGGGCAAATTGCGCAAGATCACTGAAGAAGGTGTTTCTTTCAAGTCGCCTGTGGATGGTTCTCCTGTATTCCTGAGCCCGGAAGTCTCTATGCAGGTTCAGCGTGAGCTGGGTTCAGATATTGTCATGATCTTTGACGAGTGTACCGATGGCGAGGCTTCTGAAAAGGAAGCAGAAGCGTCCATGGAGTTGTCCCTTCGTTGGGCCAAGCGCTCCAAACAGGCTCATGGCGACAGTCCTTCGGCTCTGTTTGGGATTATCCAGGGCGGCATGTTTGAGCATCTGCGCGATCGTTCTCTGGAAGGGTTGACCGAGATTGGCTTCGATGGTTATGCCATTGGCGGTCTATCTGTGGGTGAGACCAAGGCGGATATGATGCGTATTCTGTCGCATATTACCAATAAGGTGCCCGAAGGTTATCCACGTTACCTGATGGGCGTAGGCAAGCCGGAAGATATTGTTGAAGCCGTACGCCGTGGTGTGGATATGTTTGACTGTGTGATGCCGACCCGAAATGCCCGCAACGGCCATCTTTTTGTAGACGAAGGTGTCATTAAAATTCGTAATGCCGTTCATAAGCGGGATAACCGGTCATTGGAAGAGGGTTGCGACTGCTATACTTGCCAGAATTTCAGTCGCTCCTATCTGCATCATCTGGACAAATGTGGCGAGATCCTGGGCTGTATGCTCAATACAATCCACAATCTTCGCTACTACCAGAGGGTCATGGCAGGTTTGCGAGACGCCATTGAACAAGGTAAATTGGACGACTTTGTCGAAGAGTTCTACCGAAAGCGTGGTCAGGCAGTGCCGGTACTTTAATTGGTCGGTAGGATCCTGTTTTTGATCTAACGGAATTTAACTGTGTATTGTTTTAAGGAGCATTTGAATGATCCCATTCATCAGTCCGGCATTTGCTGAAGCAGCTGGAGCAGCCCCAGCGGGTCCTGGCATGTACGGTCAGCTGATCATGCTGGGTGGTTTTGTCCTGATTTTCTGGCTGCTGATCTGGCGCCCACAGTCCAAGCGGGCCAAGGAGCACAAAAACCTGCTCAGCAATCTGTCAAAGGGGGATGAGGTCGTGACCACTGGTGGTATCGTTGGTAAGGTCGTAAACACTACCGATGAGTTTATTACCTTGAAGGTTGCTGAGAACATCGAACTGAATTTCCAAAAATCTTCAGTAGCTGCTTCTCTACCCAAGGGCACTATTAAAGCTATTCAGTGATAGTTATGAGCTAATTAACAGCCATGAGCTGTGGAAATTGTTTTTCTGAATCGTTGATGATGAAAAATTTTTTCAAGATAAAAAGCGTGACCGGGAATCGAGGATGGTTTCCGGTTATTTCTGGAGAAACGGACTTTGCCTGAGCATCAGGGAGAGTTTTGTTCCTTGAACAGGCTTCTGATCCAGGCATTTAAAATTTAGAACAGGAACCGGTGGGCCATGCTCAATCGATATCCGCTGTGGAAGTACCTGCTGATTGCAATCATCGTTGCCCTTGGCTTTGTGTACGCTCTGCCCAACTTGTACCCCGATGACCCTGCTATTCAGATATCGGGCGCCAGTTCATCTGAAACCATCAATGCTGGTGTGCAGGATAAGGCACAAAAAGCGCTTGCTGAGGCCAATATTGAGGTTAAGGCCAGTGATAATAATAACGATGCCTTGTTGATTCGACTGAAGCATGCTGATCAGCAGCAGTTGGCTAAATCGGTGATTAAGGATGCCCTGGGCGATGACTACATCGTAGCGCTCAATCTGGCTCCGACGACACCAGAATGGCTGACATCCATGGGCGCCTACCCCATGAAGCTGGGTCTCGATTTGTCGGGGGGTGTGCACTTCCAGCTGGAGGTGGATACGGATCGGGCTGTTAAGACCAAGCTGGATATTTCGAATACTGAAATTCGTACACTGCTCCGAAAGGAAAGGTTGCGCTATCGCACTATGCCTGATCGTGTTGACGGTGCCCGTCAGCTGGCATTCCTGGATGAAGCAACCCGTGACAAGGCAGAGCGTCTGATCAAGCGCGAGTTTCCTGATTTGCTGGTAGAGGCTGAAGACCTGGGGGAGCGTTATGCTGTTTCCTATCGCTACTCCGAACAGTATATTCGTGAACTGGAGGATTATGCGGTCAAGCAAAACCTGACGACTGTTCGTAACCGTGTTAACGAGTTGGGTGTTTCTGAACCTCTGGTGCAGCGTCAGGGGCGTAATAGCATTGTTGTTGAGCTTCCGGGTGTTCAGGACACCGCAGAAGCCAAGCGTATTCTCGGTAAAACCGCTAACCTCGAGTTTCGTCTTGAGGCGCTGCCAAATGCTTCCCGCAGTAATTCGGAGGCTTTTAATTACCAGGGGCGTACTGTTAACCTGGAGCGCGACATAATTATCACCGGTGAGCGAGTTTCCAGTGCTCAGTCGAACTTTGATACCGAAAGTGGTCAGCCTCAGGTAAATATTAGTCTGGACAGTACCGGTGGCAAGAAGATGAATAACGCCACGCGGAATAATGTCGGGCGCAGCATGGCGGTCATCTTTATTGAGCAGAAGCCTGTCACTCGAACCGAATCCCGTGAAATTGACGGAAACCTGGTCAAAGTTAAAGTGCCCGGTTTCCGTGAAGAAAAACGAGTGATCAGTCTGGCTACTATTCAGTCGGCACTGGGTAATCAGTTCCGTATTACTGGTCTGGATTCTTCGGGTGAAGCCTCTGAGCTGGCCCTGCTACTGAGAGCTGGCTCCCTGGCGGCGCCAATGTATTTTGTTGAAGAGCGAACAGTCGGCCCAAGCCTGGGTGCCGAGAATATCAAAATGGGGTTGGACTCCACTCTGATGGGATTGGGTCTTGTCGTCATGTTTATGGTGGTGGTCTACCGGGTTTTTGGTTTGCTGGCGAATATTGCCCTGGCAATCAACCTGATGCTGTTGATTGCTGTCATGAGTATCTTTGGTGCTACCCTGACAATGCCCGGTATTGCCGGTATCGTTCTGACACTGGGTATGGCGGTGGATGCCAACGTGCTGGTGTTCTCGCGTATTCGAGAGGAGATTAAGCTGGGGCGTCCGGTACAGCGTGCGATTCATGATGGTTATGACCGTGCTTTTGTATCAATTTTTGATGGTAATATTACTACGCTTTTGGTCGGTCTGATTCTCTTTGCCGTGGGAACCGGTCCAATCAAGGGCTTCGCTGTGACTCTGTCTATCGGTATCGTCACATCCATGTTCACCGCGATTATGGTGACCCGCTCACTGGTGAATCTGGTGTACGGCGGACGTCGTGATCTGAAGAAACTGAGTATCTGAGGTGGTCACAATGGCAGACAAGAAAGCAGCCTTGAGCGAAAAAGCAGCCTTGAGCGATAAAACCATTAATTTTATGAAGTTGCGTACCTACGCAACTATTCTTTCCGTTGTGATGATCCTGGGCTCCCTGGCTTCCCTGGCCACTAAAGGAATTAACTGGGGTCTGGATTTTACCGGCGGTACCTTGATCGAGCTGGTTTATGATCAGCCTGCTAACACGGAAGAGATTCGTAACCAGCTGGGTGAGGCTGGTTATAATGACGCCGTCGTGCAGGAGTTCGGTTCTGTACGTGACATTCTGGTTCGTATTCCCGGTGATGATCCGGCTCTGGGCCATAATATTGCCAGGCTGCTGGATCAGAATCACGATGGTAGCGTTGTCGTCAAGCGAGTAGAGTTTGTTGGTCCTCAGGTAGGTGAGCGACTGAGAGAGCAGGGTGGCCTGGGGATGCTGATGGCTCTGGGTATGGTTATGCTTTATATCGCTTTTCGATTCCAGTTCAAATTTTCTGTCGGTGCCGTTCTGGCGTTGACCCATGACACCATTATCGTTCTGGGATTGTTCTCCTTTATGCAATTGCAGTTCGACCTCACCGTTCTGGCGGCGATACTGGCGGTTATTGGTTACTCGTTGAACGATACCATTATTGTGTACGACAGAATTCGTGAAAACTTCAGGAAACTGAGGAAGGGTGATGCGGATGAAATCATCAATGTTTCCCTGACTCAGACACTGGGCCGGACATTAGCAACCTCGGGTACTACCTTGATGGTACTGCTCTCGCTGTACCTGTTTGGTGGTGAGATGATCAATGGTTTTGCCACAGCGCTGATTGTAGGTATTGGTGTGGGTACTTATTCCTCCATCTATATTGCCTCCAATCTGCTGATCTACATGAAGATCAGTCGTGAAGACCTGATTGTTCCTGTTAAGGAAGATGACGCTGATCACAGACCCTGATGGTTGTCGTCAACAGGTGTCTTTATTGAGACACCTGTCAGTCTGATGAAGAACCGGCCGTATAAAGGCCGGTTTTTTTTGCGCTCTGACTCAATATTTTAAATCTTGTCACGCTGCATAAAAAGCAATCTGTGCAATGGCTTTGGTTCAGGTCCCAAATATTATTAAACTGTTTGTACTACCGCGTTGAGGTGTCAGTATGCTGAGTCAGAATAATACTGCTCTGGTTGTTGTTGATGTTCAGGGTAAGCTTGCCACATTGATGTATAAGCAGGAGAAAATGCATGACGCTCTGGTGAAAATGATCAAAGGGGTTCGAATGCTGAATTTGCCTGTTTTATGGCTGGAGCAGTTGCCCGAAAAATTGGGACGAACGACTCCAGAAATTGCAGATGAGTTGGAGGGTGTGGCCCCCATAGCCAAGACAACATTCAGTGGTTGTGGGCAGCAAAAGTTTATGGATTCATTGATGGCAACTGGAAAAACATGCATTTTACTGGCAGGTATTGAGACTCATATTTGTGTCTATCAGACGGCTCTGGATTTAATGGCTTCAGGCTACGAAGTCGAAATAGTGGCTGATGCGACTTCATCCAGATCTAAGCACAGCAAGCGACTGGCGTTAGATAAATTGGCACGCAAGGGTGTTGAGATGACCAATGTTGAAATGGCACTGTTTGAACTGATGAAAACCGCCGGGAGTGATGTTTTTCGAGACGTGGCGAAACTGGTGAAATGACTTTGCCTGAAAAGCGAGCCTTAGCCCGGAAGGGTAAGGCTCTAGGAGCCTGACCGAGAATAGCGCCCGTAGCGAGGACGGCAGAAAATTGAGGATGAAAATTCGGTTTTGTGAGGAGAATAGCGAGCTATTTGACGAACAAAAGCGGATTTTCAGACCAATTTGCTGCCGCCGCAGTAGGGCAGACTATTCTCGGTCTAATGGGATGGTCCGCCCCTCCTAAACGGCTTCAAATGAGCCAAAATGGAGTTAACCATTTAAACAGGATTAACCGGAGCGAACCACCCATGACTATTTCAGTACTTGGTATCGATATTGGCAAGAACAACTTTCACCTGTTTGGTGTTGATGACCAGGGTAGCAAAGTCATCAGAAAGAAGTTGTCCAGGAAGAACCTTTTGGAGTACGTGGCAAATCTTGAGCCATGCATTATCGCTATGGAAGCTTGTGGTGGTGCTCACTATTTGGCTCGGTTATTCAAGAACTATGGGCATACTGTCAAGCTGATTTCACCTCAATTTGTCAAGCCTTATGTCAAGACCAACAAAAATGACTACAACGATGCTGAAGCGATTGCAGAAGCAGCTTCACGGCCCAGCATGCGTTTTGTACCTGTTAAAACGTCAGAGCAGCAGGCCTGGCAACTTCTGCACCGCTATCGTCAACAAGCGGTTGATCAGAGAACTGCCCTGGTTAACCAGATCCGGGGGTCACTATTGGAAGAAGGTATTGTGGTTGCCCAGGGTATTGGTAAAGTTCGTGCACAGCTTCCACGAATTCTGGAAGATGCTGAAAATGGACTCCATTCGCTGACTCGTGAGCTGCTACATGGTTTATCAGAAGAGTTGGCCAGTCTTGACAAGCGTATTCAACAGTATGACCAGAAAATTCAGGAGCTGGCTGAAAACGACGACGAATGTCGTCGAATGATGACTATGCCGGGTATCGGAGCCATCACTGCCACAGCATTGAAGGCAGCCGTTGGTGATGCGACGTATTTTAAATCTGGTCGACACCTTGCCGCATGGTTGGGATTAGTTCCAAGACAGCATTCCACAGGCGGTAAGTCAGTCCTGCTGGGCATCAGTAAACGGGGTGATAAATACCTGCGCACATTATTGATACACGGCGCACGTTCGGTACTCCACTGCCTCAAAAATAAGGATGACCGCTGTAAAAAATGGGTTAGCCAACTTAATGAGCGCAGCAATCACAACGTTGCCGCCGTTGGTCTGGCTAATAAAATGGCTCGGATTGTCTGGGTCATCATGACCCGAAATGAAGTTTACAAGGCTGCATAATGAGGTAAAGGCGGCAGCGGCAAAGTAAAGCATAAGCTTAATCAAAGGGGAACCCCCCCGCAGATTGCGATGAGCATGTACAGTTGATGGCAAACAGGTAAAAACCGGCAACCTGAAACCTGATAGGAGCCTTGGCCCTTGAGGCCGTCGGACTGATAAGGCCAGGTTGCGCGGATACCCATCAGGGCCAGAGGGTTAGACCTCATGAATAGGCCGTATATATGATTGCAGTTATCTTTGTTTGCTAATTAACAAAACAGGCTCTTGCAAAACGGGGCGGACCATATAAGGCTCCTAGGAGGTTAGCGTCCCATGTTTTCGTGGGCAAATGGGCGAATACGTTGCAGTACTTCCTTGAAGCATTTGGGGTTGGCGGCAACGACCTGTCCCTTGTCCAGGAAGTCGTGTCTGCCATTGAAATCGCTGCACAGACCACCGGCTTCCTGGATTAATAGTATGCCAGCTGCCATGTCATATTTCTGCAGACCGAATTCCCAGAATGCGTCCAGACGGCCGCAGGCAACGTAGGCCAGATCCAGTGCAGCAGCCCCTGCGCGACGAATGCCGGCGGTATCGCCCAGTAAGGTGCGCATCATGTTCAGGTAGCCATCCAGATAGTTCAGGTTGTTGCCGGAGAAAGGGATGCCTGTCCCGATTAATGCACCTTCAAGGCTTTTGCGACTGCTTACGCGAATGCGTTTGCTGTTCATTGTGGCGCCTTGTCCACGACTCGCGCAAAATGCTTCGTCACGAATGGGGTCAAGCACAACAGCGTGTTCAATGCGGCCGCGATATTGACAGGCGATGGAAATAGCAAAAGTGGGGATGCCACGGATGAAGTTGGTGGTGCCATCCAGTGGGTCAATGATCCAGAGGTAGTCCTTACCTTCACCTTTTCCTTCAATAGTACCGGACTCTTCACCAAAGAATCCGTGGTCGGGGTACGCCTTCTTTAATGCGCCGATAATGGTTTTCTCGGAAGCTCTGTCGACTTCAGTGACAAAGTCGTTCCGGTCTTTTGCCTGCACCTTGAGACTCTCGAGGTCTTGATGGGCGTGAAGGATGATTTCGGCGGCCGAGCGAGCTGCTCGCAAGGCCATATTCACCATGGGTTGCATAGGCTGGACTACGTCTGACTGTGAAAGATCGAAATGCTGACCGAGGGGGTCGGCAGCCTGGTACAGACTGGTTTCCTACACGGAAAATAAAGTTCCGGGTATTGGGCCAGTGACTGGGAAAACAAGCGGTGGAGTATAACAGTGTTATTTAAGGCTGGAAACCTTTCATTGTGCTTGTGTGTAGTCTCTGATTTAACGCTGATGATCAGGATGGAGGTATTGGTTGTTAACTATATCGGTTTTAAGGCCAATCGAAGCTTCCCTTACGTGGCTGTCAGTCATTGTTTGGGTTAAACTCGTCGGCTTGATCGTATATATCATAAAAATCATCCGTTACAGATTTTGGATGGGTTTTATGGCATTTAATGAGCTTCTGGCTCCTTGTTTTTGGTGCAAACGAGATATCCCCCAGTGAGTGACGCAGTCGCAATTGAGCCTTTGGTGCTCGACAATATTTCCATTGTTCTGATTAATACCACTCATCCCGGTAATATCGGGGCGGCAGCAAGGGCTATGAAGACCATGGGGCTTAGTAAGCTGGTGTTGGTGGAGCCGCAGGAGTTTCCTTCAGACAAGGCTAGTGCGCTGGCTTCCGGAGCGGATGATCTGCTGGCTCATGCCAGCGTGGTGAGTACTTTGGAAGAGGCAGTAGCTGACTGTCACTTTGTGGTCGGTACCAGTGCCAGAGTCAGAGGGGTGTCACTCCCTCTCGTTGATCCACGCGCCTGCGCTAACCAGATTCTTTCTGAAGCGAGTTCAGGAAATATTGCTATGGTTTTTGGCAGGGAGGATCGCGGAATGACTAATGAAGAATTACAGATGTGTCATCTTCAGGTGCATGTTCCGACCAATCCGGATTTCAGCTCGCTGAACCTCGGAGCTGCTGTCCAGGTTATGACCTATGAGTTGAGAATGGCATGGCTGGCTATAACTCGGGGTGAAGTTCCGCTACCTTCACCGCGAACCCATGAGCTGGCATCCCAGGATGATGTAGAGCGTTTTTATGAGCATTTATATAAGACGCTGATTCAAATCGGCTTTCTTGAGCACAGTAGTCATGAGAAGATTATGGCCAAGCTCAGGCGAATGTACGGTCGCATTCGTCCAGATCGCGTCGAGCTGAGTATCCTTAGAGGCATTTTGTCAGAGACCGGGAAGTTTGCAGGTTGTTCCGGCAGAACTGAAGAGGCTGAGGAGACTCAAAAGAAGTAAAAATGTACATTCAATAATAATAACAGCACCCAGAAAACAAGTGACGAATTGACCCATGTTTGAACGTTTAAAAGAAGACATAAGAACGGTCATGATGCGTGATCCGGCTGCCCGGAGCACCTTTGAAGTTCTTACCAACTATCCGGGGCTTCATGCTTTGTTGTTGCATCGTGCAGCGCATAAAATCTGGAAGTCCGGTTTCTGCTGGTTGGGCCGATCGCTGTCTACATTCAGTCGCTGGTTAACTGGTATAGAAATACATCCTGGTGCCAGCATTGGTCGACGTTTTTTTATAGATCATGGAATGGGTGTGGTGATCGGCGAAACGGCCATCATTCACGACGATGTGACTCTCTATCACGGTGTGACGCTGGGAGGAACTTCGCCGAATAGAGGTAAAAATCACCCTTCGAATCAGGGTAAGCGTCATCCGACACTTATGGAGGGAGTTGTGGTTGGTGCAGGTGCCAAGGTGTTGGGTCCCTTTATTGTTGGCGCAAATGCCAAAATTGGTTCCAACTCGGTGGTGGTTCGTGAAGTGCCTGAAGGTGCTACGGTGGTTGGCATACCGGGGCGTATCGTCAAAAAGCGTGAAGAAGTGGATTCTCGGCGCCAGAAAATGGCGGAAAAGATAGGTTTTGATGCCTATGCAGTGACAGAAGATATGCCGGATCCTACCGCAAACGCTATATCTGCGATGCTGGATCATATGCAGGCAGTGGATAGTCGTATAGAAGAGCTCTGTATGACGCTCAGGGAGCGTGGGCTTGATTGTGGTGACAAGCAGCTGCCTGAATTAAGAAAAGAAGATTTTGCCAGCGTAAAATCAGGCACGGAGGGTGAAGTGCTTACGCATCCATAATTTGCTTGGATGCGGGGTGCTGCTTGTATACAATAGCGTCGGCTTACAGGTCGCTGAGTTTTTTAATGGTGCTTTCGTTAGTAACGTTTCCAGATGGTTGAGCAACAGGTCCTTAATTCAGATGATCTTTTTCGGTTGGCTTGATCTCGACTTCGCCTGATCCCTCTCTGAACCCCTCTCCTCGCAATGGCTGGCTTAAGGCCAAAGCAGGGCTCTCGGACTATCATTTATAATACTTGACTAAATTACTAGGGTATTTCATAATTCGCACCAATACTGATCCTGTGATGGTTTTATTGCGTATGCAGGATAGAGCTGCTGTCTGGACAAGCAGCAAAAACAGTAGATTGGATTCTTTTGATAACACCGGCTCTGGTCGGCTAGTTCGGAGATATTGCCAGCATGCGATTAACAACGAAAGGGCGTTATGCCGTGACCGCTATGTTGGATCTGGCTCTTCATGCTGGAGAAGGGCCTATAGCACTGGCTGATATTTCCGATCGTCAGGGTATCTCTCTATCCTATCTGGAGCAGCTGTTTTCTCGTCTCCGTAAGGGAGACCTGGTATTCAGTGTTCGGGGGCCCGGAGGTGGTTACCGCCTGAGTCGTGATATTGATGAAATCTATGTGGCAGAAGTGATTGATGCGGTTAATGAGTCGGTTGATGCCACACGATGTCATGGCAGTGGTTCCTGCCAGAAAGGGGCTAAATGCCTTACCCATGACCTCTGGCATGATCTTAGCCAGCAGATCCACGAATTCCTCAGTGGTATCAGTCTTGCTGAACTCGTAGCCAGACGTGAAGTTCAGAGTGTTGCGATCCGTCAGGATGAGCAGCAGGGACTGAAAAACAAGAGCGCGATCAATAGCCTTCTTTGATGAGGGAGGGCAGTTGATCGCAGGGACAAACAGCCTTGAGTGACTCGAACAACACCAATGTCCGAGCGCCTGGAGATGTACGGGATGAAACTACCTATATACCTGGATTATTCAGCAACAACACCCTGTGATCCGCGTGTTGCTGAGAAGATGAGTCAATGCCTGTTGTCTGAAGGCAATTTCGGTAATCCTGCATCCCGTTCACATGTATTTGGCTGGAAGGCAGAAGAAGCCGTTGAAAATGCTCGTAGACAGGTTGCGGATCTGTTGAATGCTGACCCCCGTGAAATTGTCTGGACTTCAGGTGCCACAGAGTCTGACAATCTCGCCATTAAAGGCGTAGCGCACTTTTACAGCAAGAAGGGTAAGCACGTCATTACTTCCAGGATTGAACACAAGGCGGTTCTGGATGCCTGTCGTCAGTTAGAGCGTGAAGGCTATGAGGTGACTTACCTCGAGCCAGATTCTCAGGGGATGATTACACCCGAGCAGGTAAGCAGTGCATTGCGTGAAGACACTGTTCTGGTCAGTCTCATGCACGTCAATAATGAAATTGGTGTGGTCACAGATATCGCAGCCATTGGCGAAATTACCCGAGCCAACAAGGTTTTGTTCCACGTTGATGCTTCGCAGAGTGCGGGTAAGCTGCCTATTGACCTGGCCAGTCTCAAAGTGGATCTGATGTCTTTATCGGCTCACAAAATGTATGGCCCTAAAGGTGTGGGCGTGCTGTACGTGCGTCGTAAGCCGCGCGTTCGTATCGAGGCTCAAATTCATGGTGGCGGTCATGAGCGTGGAATGCGTTCAGGTACTCTTGCTACACACCAGCTCGTCGGCATGGGTGAAGCTTGTCGTATCGCCAAAGAAGAGATGGCTGTTGATAACGAGCACAGCCTGAAGCTGCGTCAGCGCTTTATGAACAGTATTGCAGATATGGAAGAAGTCCATGTCAATGGCAGTCTTGAACACCGTGTTGCCGGTAATCTCAATATCAGCTTTGCCTTCGTAGAAGGTGAGTCCCTGATTATGTCTCTGAAAGATATTGCTGTCTCTTCCGGGTCGGCCTGTACTTCAGCCAGTCTGGAACCGTCTTATGTGCTGCGTGCGCTGGGCGTCAGCGATGAGCTGGCACACAGTTCCCTGCGTTTCAGCTTTGGTCGTTTCACAACCGCTGAAGAGGTAGATCATGCCGTTGCCCAGGTCAGAGAGGCCGTAGGAAAACTGCGTGAACTTTCACCTCTTTGGGATATGTACAAGGATGGCGTAGATCTGAGCACTGTTCAGTGGGTAGCACACTAATATCGAACCGGGTGGGAGGAAAATATCATGGCATACAGTGAAAAAGTAATCGATCACTACGAGAATCCCCGTAATGTCGGCAAACTAGACGACAAATCTGACAAGGTAGGTACGGGTATGGTCGGTGCGCCCGCCTGTGGTGATGTAATGCGTCTTCAGATTCAGGTTAGCGATGAGGGTGTGATTGAAGATGCTCGCTTCAAAACCTATGGATGTGGTTCTGCTATTGCCTCCAGCTCTCTGGCAACAGAGTGGATGAAAGGCAAGACGTTGGATCAGGCAGCAGAAATTAGAAACACAGATATTGCTGAAGAGTTGGCGCTTCCCCCTGTGAAGATCCACTGTTCAGTGTTGGCTGAAGATGCAATCAAGGCTGCAATCGACGATTATCGTACCAAACACGGCGGGTCATAAGGTTGGTGATATTCCATTGACCTGCTGGATTTATGTATTGAGTTGGAGTATTTCATGGCGATCACCATGACGAAAGCCGCAGCCCGGCATGTAAGGGATCAGCTGAAGAAGCGCGGCAGGGGTCTCGGTATTCGTGTAGCGGTGCGAACTTCTGGCTGTTCGGGCATGGCTTATGTGCTGGAGTTCGTGGATGAAACTGCCAAAGACGAGCTGTCTTTTAAAAGTCAGGGTGTCTACATATACTCGGATCAGAAGAGTCTGGTCTACCTTGATGGCACTGAGCTTGATTTTGTCAGGGAAGGTTTGAACGAGGGTTTTCAATTCAACAACCCCAATGCAGCCAGCGAGTGTGGTTGTGGTGAGAGCTTTAACGTTTGAACTTTGACGTACAGTGATACCCATGCAGCCTGACCCTCGTTCCTTTTACAATGCATTAAAAAGTCTTTTATCACGTGAGTGGTGAAAGACTTTTTGACATTGAGAGAGAGTTGTAATAAAGGCTGCGTAATGAATAAGTTTCGGGATTTCTGGTATTTTATTTGTTGATGGAATTCCGGCCTTCACCTATTTGGAATGTTCGGTATCGTGGTCGATTTAACCAAGAATTTTTTCGAGTTGTTTCAGTTGCCTGTCGAATTTCAGGTCGATCAGGCGTTGTTATCCGAGCGATATCGCGAATTGCAAAAGTCGGTTCATCCTGACCGGTTTGCCGGGGAAGATGAGCGTCAGCAAAGGTTGGCGGTTCAGTATGCGGCCTATGTTAATGAAGGGCTCGAAACACTGAAGTTGCCTCTCAATCGCTCACTTTACCTACTGGATCTGGCTGGCCATTCTGTTGATCTTGAAAATAATACGATTATGGACACGGCCTTCCTGATGGAGCAGATGGAGCTGAGAGAAGCTGTCAGCGAAATTCGTGAACATCAGGATCCTGAGTCTGAACTGGATCGGCTGATGGCTCAGGTGGACCAATCTGTAACGGATTATCAAAACGAATTTGCCTCTCTCTGGCAAAAGGGCGATGAGGCTTCTCTGGAGCAGGCTGCGGCTGTCGTTCAAAAAATGCAATTCATGGTTAAGCTGTCTATCGAACTGGAACAGCTGGAAGCCGAGCTCCTGGATGATTGAGAATCGAATATGGCACTTCTTCAGATATCTGAACCCGGGCAGGCTCCGGAACCTCATCAGCAAAAACGTGCAGTAGGCATCGATCTGGGAACGACCAACTCCCTGGTAGCGACCATTCGATCCGGCTCTGTGGAAACATTACCGGATCACGAAGGCCATCATATTCTGCCCTCAATAGTCCGATACGCAGACCAGGGTATCGAGGTGGGGCTGGCTGCGAAACCTTACGTCGTAGAGGATTCCCTGAATACCATTGTCTCAGTTAAGCGACTGATGGGGCGCGGTCTGGAAGATGTCAGCACACTGGGTGAGGTGATGCCTTATCACTTCACACAATCAGAAAGCAGTATGCCTTTGATTGAAACCCGTCGGGGTGCTGTCAGTCCGGTTGAAGTGTCTGCTGAAATTCTTCGTTCATTATCAGAGCGTGCCAGGGAAAGCCTGGGTGGTGAGCTGGATGGTGCGGTCATTACCGTGCCTGCTTATTTTGATGATGCACAACGACAGGCAACTAAATATGCAGCCAGGCTGGCAGGTTTACATGTATACCGTCTTTTGAATGAGCCCACTGCAGCTGCTGTTGCCTACGGACTGGATGACGGGGCTGAAGGGGTTATTGCTGTCTTTGACCTGGGTGGTGGTACCTTCGATATTTCTGTGCTCAGGTTGAAGAAAGGCGTGTTTGAAGTCATGGCTACGGGTGGAGATACAGCCCTGGGTGGTGATGATTTTGACAAAGCCGTTGCCCATTGGATTCTGGAGTCTGCTTCTGTTTCTGAAGCGGAACTTGACAGCGGGCTTTTCAGGGCCGTAATGACAGAGGCCTGCAGGGCTAAAGAAGCCCTGACTGACCTGGATAGCGTCCCCGTCGCCTTTGCTGGCTGGCAGGGTGAGCTGAGCCGTGTTCAGTTTAATGGGCTGGTTAAGCCACTGGTTTCCAGAACCATCAGAGCATTCAAACGAACCCTGCGTGATGCAGGCGTTAAGGCGGCTGACATTCGTGAAGTGGTTATGGTGGGTGGTTCTACCCGTGTACCCTTTGTTCGAGAGTCTGTGGCTGAATTTGTCGGCAAGCAACCCCTGACGTCTATTGATCCGGATCGGGTTGTAGCAATGGGCGCTGCGCAACAGGCCAATGTTCTGGCAGGGAACAAGTCTGCTGAAGAAATGTTGCTGCTGGATGTTATTCCTCTTTCGCTCGGTCTGGAGACCATGGGCGGATTGATGGAAAAAGTCATTCACAGAAATACCACTATTCCGGTCAGTAGGGCCCAGGAGTTTACAACCTATAAAGAAGGCCAGGCCGCAATGGCCATACAGGTTCTGCAAGGTGAGCGGGAGCTGGTGAGTGATAATCGTTCGCTGGCTCGCTTCGAGTTGCGCGGTATTCCACCACTGCCTGCCGGTGCTGCCAAGATTCGTGTGACTTTCCAGGTTGACGCGGACGGCCTGCTGGATGTTTCAGCGGAAGAAATGGCTACGGGTGTTAAAAGCAGTGTACAGGTCAAGCCCTCATTTGGTCTGACCGATGATGAAATCGCCCGTATGCTGAAAGAGTCCGTGAGTAGTGCTGTTGAAGACAGGGATGCCAGAAAACTGAGGGAGCAGGAAGTAGAGGCCGATCGTTTGACAGAAGCTCTGACAACGGCACTTAAAGCCGACGGGCGTGAACTGCTGAGTGAAGATGAATTTAACCGCCTGGTGGCTGATCTGGAACAACTCGGAACTGTGAGGCGTCTGGGGGATGCCGATGCCATCAAGCTTGAAATAGAACGTATCAGTAAGGCCACTGATGAGTTTGCTGCCCGTCGAATGAATTCGGGTATACGAAAAGCACTCTCGGGTCATAAGATTGACGAATTCAAGGAGTCCTGAACAATGCCGCAAATCGTATTTCTGCCCCATGATGAAATCTGTCCGGAAGGGGCTGTGATTGAAGCTGAGGCGGGGGTGACCGTATGTGATGCGGCTCTGGCTAATGGTATTGAGATTGAGCATGCCTGCGAAAAGTCCTGTGCCTGTACCACCTGTCATGTTGTTGTTCGTGAAGGTTTTGACAGTATGGAAGAAGCTGATGAGCTGGAAGAAGATCTGCTCGACAAGGCCTGGGGTCTGGAGCCTGAATCTCGTTTGAGCTGTCAGGCGGTGGTTGCTGAAGAGGATCTGGTGGTAGAAATACCCAGGTACACGCTAAACCAGGTGTCAGAGAAACACTGATCCTGATGTGTTTTCGCTACAGAGGCTCCAATGAGTCTCTTTCTTTCCATAGAGTGGATCATCGAATAGGAGGAAGAAAGGCAATGAGATGGACAGATGTTTTCGACATTGCTGCTGAGCTGGTCGATGCCCATCCGGATGTTGATCCAAAATTTGTCAATTTTGTTGATCTGAGAGGCTGGGTGATGGCTCTGGAAGATTTTGATGATGATCCAGAGCGTTGTGGGGAAAAGATTCTGGAAGCAATTCAGGCGGCCTGGATAGAAGAGCTTGAGTGATCAGCCCAGCCAGCAGTACCAATGAGAGCTTTTAGCAATTATTGATTTATTCTTCCAGTTAACGATAGTTAAGGTCTTCAGGGTGAAGTATCTGCCCGATAAAGAGTATTCTCTCTGTTTTCTTATGTCGTAATATATAAAGAAATGGCCTGTTAAAATTAATTTTGATATTATTTCTGATACCATCGACAAACATAGTTTGAGTGACTGCTGAAGCTTCAGTTCCTAATTCGTTGACTTTTATGGCGCAATTTTGTTGAACACCGCTTAAAAAGATCTCTTTCGAAGAACCCACTAGCATGCCACCTAAATTGACTCTGCCTTGCTCAAACAAACATCCCAGACCCGTGTTTTGTAAGGCGGAATACAAGTCACTTTTGGAACGGGTCTCAAAAGCGGGTAAAGTAAGATCCACTTCTGGTACAGTTTGTATTGACGCAAGTAAATTGGCCATTAATCCAGTGGATATTCCTGAAACTGCTGTTCCTTCCGGGGGTAAAACCAGAACCATTTCATAGTTACCCCGGTAGGGAACCGTTACTGCTTGCCACTCATTGTGGGTAGCGTACCCTGTGTGTTGTATTTCCTGATGTAAAACTCTTCTGAGATGCACTCTTCCGTTTGCTAAAGTAAACATTCCTCCTTCCTGTTTACGATAAAAAGGTTGTTTCCACAGCCCTCTGAAGTAAACAGAATTGATGAGAATAAGTGCAGTCTCTGTGTTCCAATCATCAGCATTGCAAAAAGATCGAATCATGCCATGGGTTAAATAGCAGAACTCTTCGTTAAGATACCTTGCGAGTGCTTTCACGGATGGTCTGTTAGTAAAGTCTATATTCTCATGAACAATCGTATTCATCTTTTCAGCTTCCCTTCGATAGGTATCCTGAAGCTGGTGTCGGGAGGCCAATAATAAAGCGTTAGCTACAGAATAGACCTCGCCTCGCCCTGAACCGGCACATGGTTCTTCTGTTGTGGTGGGGAAAGCACAGCTTTCCAGAAATTTTGCGAGCAACTCCCGGGTGGTACCAGAGGCTCCCGCGAGTAGGGCCGACAGGGCGTGAAAAAGGCTGTCAGGGGAAAAAACAAAATTTGAATCTGGATGGGCCTGAGCTGCCAACATAAAAAGTCGCATCACCACTTCCACTTGTTGGGAGTGTTGTGTTGCTGGTTGAGTTACTGGATCTGGTGTCGTGCAGCTGGCGATAGGCGGATTGGCAGTTGGCAAGGACTTAGCTGGATAGTTAGCTGCCGGGTGGCAAACTGGGCAGACCAGAAAGACATCATCATTGAAAGCAGACATACACTCCTCGCATGTTTGGGGGGCGGCCCGAAGCGGAGGTGATGTTAATAAGAAACACAATGTCAATAGTGAAAGCTGTATTGCAGCGCATCGAGAGGAACGGTTGCTCAACTTATTTGTTAAAGTCAATTTTATGCCTGCCTTAGTGAGTGAGTTATTAAGCTTGAATAAATAGAAATGTTATGGCACTTGCGGGAGTGCGTAAGAATTGTAGACACACATTAGCTGCACTGCTGATCTCTCAAATGAGACAAGCGTGGTATTGGCGTTTTGAAATGCAATGATATGAGTTTGTTTTTTCTCTTGTATGATTTTTACGGATATGACTGACACAGGGATAGTGATCGTTTACAATGCCGACCAAGCTTCCCCAATGACTGGAGGTGGCGCATTGAATTATAAACTTGACCCTTAATGGGCCAATAAAAGAACATTTGGAGAGTGTAATGGCCGTAGAGCGCACTTTATCAATTATCAAGCCTGATGCCGTTGCTAAAAATGTCATCGGCGAGATATTTAGCCGCTTTGAAAAAGCCGGCCTGAAAGTTGTCGGAACCTGCATGGTTCATCTGAGCAAAGAGAAGGCAGAAGGTTTTTATGCAGAGCATAAAGAGCGTCCTTTCTTTAAGGATCTGGTCGCTTTCATGACGTCGGGTCCGGTCGTTGTGTCGGTTCTGGAAGGTGAGAATGCGGTCGCTCATCACCGTGAGCTGATGGGCGCTACCAACCCGGCCGAAGCCGCTGCGGGAACTATCCGTGCCGATTTTGCTCAGACTATTGATGAAAATGCAGTGCATGGTTCGGATTCTCCGGCTTCTGCTGCCAGAGAAGTGTCCTACTTCTTTGAAGATGCAGACGTTTGTCCTCGCACCCGATAATGACATAACGGGGCATTCTTTCTGCAACCTGAAATCAGGGGTAGGCGTATGCCCTGTATTTTTATCTATAAAAATGCCGTGGCTATTGTGGTTTAATAGCGCTCATGTTTTTATCGTGAATCATTTTTCATTGGCTCAGTGTCGACGACTTTTCTCTATAGTCAATCATGGCAGTTAGTGAGAATGCAGCCATTTCAGGTTTGCATTAAATTCCGGCGAGGGATAATGCGAGTCCACCCCATGGCTGTTGGGCGGCTTATAGCGCTCATGGCTTTTTGAGGTATTAAGAATGTCAGAATTAATCACCGTAAGCGCTGAGGCCGGTGAGGTTCAAAACACACCTGTTAACCTGTTGGATCTGTCCCGCAGCAAGATGGTGGATTTTTTTCTCAGCATAGGTGAAAAGAAGTTTCGTGCTGAGCAGATGCTCAAGTGGATTCACCACTTCGGCGTCGATAATTTTGATGAAATGACCAATATCAGCAAAACTCTCAGGCAAAAGCTGAAAGAGGTGGCTGAAATTCGTGGTCCCCAAGTCGTCAGTAGCCAGTTTTCTGAAGATGGTACCTGCAAGTGGGTGGTCAGAGTCGCTTCGGGCAGTTGTGTCGAGACAGTCTATATACCGGAAGGAAAGCGCGGCACCCTCTGTGTATCCTCCCAGGCAGGGTGTTCACTGGACTGCAGTTTCTGCTCCACCGGTAAACAGGGTTTTAACTCCGATCTCACTGTGGCGGAAATTATCGGTCAGGTCTGGATTGCCGCGCGTCACTTTAATAATGTTCCCGCAAAGAAAGATCGTTCTATCACCAACGTCGTAATGATGGGGATGGGTGAGCCTCTGATGAACTTTGACAATGTCGTTGATGCCATGAACCTGATGATGGATGACCTGGGTTATGGCCTGTCCAAGCGCAGGGTAACACTGAGTACTTCGGGGGTTGTTCCCGCCCTGCGTAAACTGGGTGAGGTGACCGATGTGTCACTGGCAGTGTCGCTTCATGCAGCTAACGATGAATTGAGAAATGTGCTGGTTCCGATTAACCGTAAGTATCCGTTGTCAGACTTGCTGGATGCGATCGAACAATATATGAGTGGGCTTCCAGACAAACGTGTCGTAACCATTGAATATACGCTGCTGGCGGGAGTGAATGATCAGCCTGAGCATTCCATTGAGCTGATTCAGTTGTTGAAGAATGTCCCCTGTAAAATCAACCTGATCCCCTTTAATCCGTTCCCGCATTCCGGTTATGAACGCCCCAGCAACAATGCTGTACGTCGCTTCCAGGAACAACTTCAGGAAGCCGGCTTTAATGTCACCGTGCGCAAGACTCGTGGTGACGATATTGATGCTGCCTGTGGCCAGCTGGTGGGGCAGGTTGCAGACAAAACACGAAGAAGTGAACGCTATATCGCTGCTCGTCAGGTAAATGTTGGCTGATCAGAGTATCCGGTTTCCAATTCATTGATTCTGGTAAAAGCCTGTTTGAGCTGAAAATTATGACCGCAGGGGCCAGATTTCTGTGGCCTCGACTATCCCGGTTCACTTACTATGTTCAAAATAATTAAAAAACGGGGAGAAGTATGATCGCAAAACTGGGAATCAGTGCAGTTTTGTTCAGTATCATCCTGAGTGGTTGTGTGACAACCGGCGGGCCTGAACCCGTCAATGAAGGTGAAGCTGTCCGTAGCTACCTTGAACTGGCCAGGGGGTATGTGCAACAGGGTCTAACCGAAAAGGCAGTCAAGCCGATTAATCGAGCGTTGGAGATCCAGCCCCGATCAGCCGATGCCTTCGGCATGCTTGGGTTGGTTTATCAGCTTCAGGGAGAAGCCAGCCTGGCAGAGACATCTTTCAGGAAAGCCCTGTCTTTTAATCCTGACTCTTCTGAAATCCACAATAACTTTGGTGTATTTCTCTTCAGTCAGAACCGCCTGAGTGAGGCTTACCGTGAATTTGAGCAAGCCGCCGGTGACGTTCGTTACAGTAGCCGCAGCCGAGCTTATGAAAACCTGGGGCTGGTGGCATTAAAACAAGGCCGACGATCTCTGGCTGCAGAGCATTTTGACAAAGCTCTGAAACTGAACAGTAATTTACCTCGTGCAAGTCTGGAATTAGCGGCGATACTTGAAGAGCAAGGCCAGTTTCGTGAAGCCTGGAAGTACTATCAGGTCTTTACCCGTCTTTCCCGTCAGAATGAGCGATCCCTGAGGCTGGGGGTTCGCTTGGCCAGAGTTAATGGCGATCAGGATGCTGCAGCCAGTTATTCTTTGCAATTAGGGCGTTTATTCCCTTCTTCCACTGGAGAGGGAGTGCGGAGTAGAAGCGGTTATGAGTACTGATGAGCAAAACAGCCAGGAAGACCAGGAGGAGGCTTCTGCTGTCGCTCCTGGTCAGTTACTGAGTGCTGGAAGGCAAAAAGCAGGTCTTTCAATAGGTGAGGCTGCAGACCTTTTGAAGTTGCCAGAGTCTTATATTCTGGCGTTGGAAAGTAATGAGTTTGAGACACTGCCAGGTCTGGTTTTTGCCCGGGGGTACGTCAGACGCTATGCCCGGGCTCTCGGATTGGATGGTGATGAACTGGTGGATCACTTTGATCGTTTCACCGGGCACAGTGGCGCCGAAACCCCTCATTTGAAAGCAGGTGCTCCATTGACAACCTGGCGTCCAATGTCTTCTTTTTTTGCCTGGGGAGCAAGCCTTCTCACGGTTATTCTGGTGGGGGCGGGCAGTTATTATGGATGGAATCTGGACAAACGTTCTGCTTCGCAATCGGAAGTGATTTTTCGGCAGCAGCCCTCCGTTGTTATCGAGTCGTCAGAAGATGTTTCTGAAGCAGAAAAAGTGATGCCCGTGCAGGTTGACTTTGATGATTCTGAAATGGAAGTGACAGAGCCTGAGAACGAATCAGAAAATGATGATATACCTGCGGTTGGTCAGGACAGTGAAGAACCTCTTGGTCAAACTGAACGGGTTCTTCCCGAAGTGGGCAGTTCTCTTTCCGATGTTGACGGCTCTCTCTCTGGTGCTGAGGGCTCTCTCTCCGACAATGGCTCCCCTGTCAGGCTGGCTATTGACTTTGTTGAGGACTGCTGGATTGAAGTCAAGGATATGAGTGGTCGTGCTCTCTATACCGATGTTCAGAGGGCAGGCTCAAACCTGGAGCTTGAAGTACCCTCATCCGTTCAGGTCCGCTTTGGGAATGTGAAAGGTGTGGCGGATCTAAAATTTGATGGCAAAAAAGTCGCGGTCAAGACGTCTGGCTCGGGTCGCAGGGTAGCAAGCCTGTTACTGAAAGCTGGCTGATTGAGAATCCGGTTCTGCGACAAGCCAGTCTGCCTATACTCAGGGCCCCGGAAAAGTTATAGTTGGCGCTTTTGTCGTTGGAATAAGCCTTTTTGAGCAATTTTTGCCGGTTGATAGTAATGCTTCAGGCATTATCTGCCATTATTACCTGCTCACCAACGTTCATTTAGAGGATTGAGAGGGCGTCAGAACTTGGCAAAGCAACTTCAAGCCATTCGCGGGATGAATGACATCCTGCCAGATCAGAGTCCTGCCTGGCAGTACCTGGAGTCCAGACTCCGTAACCTGATGGCGACTTACAGTTATCGCGAAATCAGGATGCCTGTGGTTGAGCCCGGTCCACTATTTAGCCGGGGCATCGGTGCAGGTACAGATATTGTAGAAAAGGAAATGTACACCTTCGAGGACCGCAACGGCGAGAGTCTCTCTCTGCGTCCCGAAGGGACAGCCGGTTGTGTTCGAGCCGGTATCCAGCACGGTTTGCTCTATAACCAGACACAAAGACTCTGGACTATGGGGCCTATGTTCCGTTATGAGCGTCCACAGAAAGGTCGTTATCGTCAGTTTCATCAGTTTAGTGTTGAAACCTTCGGCATGGCTGGCCCCGACATTGACTCGGAACTTATATTGTTGACTGCCAGACTCTGGAAAGAGTTGGGTATTGATCAGCATGTGCGTCTGGAACTCAATACTCTGGGTACGTTGGAAGCTCGGCAGAATTATCGTGAGGCTCTGGTCGAGTATTTATCCCGCTTCGAACAGGAATTGGATGAAGACAGTCGGAATCGTCTGGGTATCAATCCTCTGAGAATTCTTGACAGTAAAGATAAACGCACCCGGGAAATTGTTGCGGATGCACCGGTATTGCACGATTATCTGGACGCTGAATCGGCCGAACATTTTGAATCCCTGAAAAGTATTCTTGATGCGGCAGGGATTTCTTATGTCGTTAATCCACGTCTGGTGCGCGGGCTGGATTACTATAGCCGGACCGTGTTTGAATGGATAACAGACAGTCTTGGCGCACAGGGAACCGTTTGCGGTGGTGGCCGTTACGATGCTCTGGTTGAACTGCTGGGTGGCAAGCCAACCCCGGCAGTAGGATTTGCCATGGGGCTGGAACGCCTGGTACTGATGCTGGAAACGTTGAATCTGATTCCCGAGTCGGTTCAAAAGACAGTTGATGTCGCTGTGGTCACCCGTGGAGAGGGTGTCAGTGCTAAAGCTCTGCCCCTGATTGAGCAAATAAGAACAGCGGTTCCGGATGTGCGCATTCTGGTCAATTGCGGTGGAGGCTTTAAAGGACAGATGAAAAGGGCCTTTAACAGCGGAGCTGACTTCGCCTTCATCATTGGAGAAGATGAGTTGGCCAGTCAGTCGGTAACCGTTAAGTCTCTGTCAATAGATGGTGAGCAGGAAAGCATGGATATTCCTGCTGTGGTTGAATTTTTGAAAAAGCGAATTCAGGAGTAAAGAGTGAGCCGTACAGATGAAGAAGAAGTAGAACTGCTTAAGAACCTCTGGCAGGAATACGGCAAGCCGGTTGTTGCTGGCGTTGCTATCACTGTCGTAGCTATTTTCGGCTACAAGGCTTACCAGAAGAATCAGCTGGAAACGGCAGCTGCTTCATCACAGCTTTATCAGAGCCTTCTGGAAGTCACTACTCAGGGGCAGTCGCTGTCAGAGCAACAGAAATCCACCGTTAAACACGTGGTGGAAACTCTGCAGTCTGATTACGAGAGCTCTGATTATGCGGCTTTTGCAACACTGCTTCAGGCCCGTGAACAGGTTCTGGATAATGATCTTGATGGTGCCCGTTCTTCCCTTGAATGGGTGCTGGCTCAAAAGCCCGATCTGGAAATTGAGCTGGTGACTCGTGCCCGACTGGCGCGAGTGATGCTGAGCCAGTCTGACGATAACGCACAAGCGGCGCTGGATGTTTTGGCCAAAGCCGATTCGGAAGCCGGTTTTGTAGCGACTATCGAGTCCGTTCGAGGCGATGCACATCTGGCAATGGGTCAGAGAGACAAAGCACGTGAATCCTATGAAAAGGCACTGGAAGCTGCCCGTACTAACGGAGAGTCCCGGCCTCTGCTGCAGTTCAAACTGGATGATCTGGCAGCTAACGTAAAAGAGGGCTAATGGATGGAGAGGATAATCAGATCACTGCTGATCGTTTCCCTGACGCTGGGGCTGGCTTCCTGTAGCCTGTTTTCCGATGACGAGGATATAGTCCGCAAACCAAAGACCCTCACCGGGTTTGAGCCGGATATTGAATTGCAAGAGGTCTGGTCCAGAAGTATCGGTAAAGGTGTCGAAGACAGCTATGAGCGACTGGTGCCTTCTGTTTCAGGCGATGTGATTTATGCTGCAGGCGCTCAGGGGGATGTCATTGCCCTGAACCTTGAGACTGGTAAGGAGATTTGGAAGAAAAGTCTGGAATTAGCTGTCGGTGGTGGCATTACTGCTGACTTCGGGATACTGCTTCTGGGAACCCTGGATGGGCATGTCATTGCCCTGAAAGAGGAAGATGGCAGTGAGCTCTGGAAAGCCAGAGTAAGCAGTGAAGTGATTTCTTCTCCCCAAACCAACGGTCGTGTCGTCATGGTTCAGAGTATTGACGATACGATTACGGCTCTCGATGCTGAAACCGGCAAGGAGCTTTGGCATCAGGAAAACCTGCAACCTGCACTGACTTTGAGAGGCTCCAGTACGCCGCTTATTGAAGGCGAAGCGGTGTTTGTTGGGCTCTCCAATGGTGAGGCGAAGGCATTCAGGGTGAATGATGGTGGTCCTCTCTGGAACAGTCGGGTTTCTATTCCGAAAGGTTCTTCCGAGCTGGAAAGAATGGTCGACATTAAGGCGGAGCCACTGATCGTAGGTGACAACCTGTTTATGGTCAGCTTTCAGGGTAATGTAGCTGCCATGGATATGTACAGTGGCCGTGTCCGCTGGAGTCGGGAATTATCCAGCTACAAGTCGATTGCAGAAGGTTTCGGCTCCCTGTATCTGACGGATGACAGCAGTTATGTCAGTTCTCTGGATCAGCGCAGTGGTGCGGTCAGCTGGAGGCAGGATAAGCTGGAATATCGTTTGCTGACAGCGCCAACGACATATAGCAGCTATGTAGCTGTGGCTGATCTGGAAGGCTATGTTCATCTATTGTCTCAGGTTGATGGTGTTATGGCAGGTCGGTTCAAGGCCAGTTCATCAGCGATCAAAGCCCCTCCTGTGGTATCGGGTGATTTCCTCTTTGTGCTCAGTGCCGAAGGTACTTTGACTGCGCTCAACCAAAAATAATTTGCTGAATCAAACAGTGACTTTGGCAAAGGATTAAAGTCGGGCTGAATCTTGGAAGGTTCAGCCCTTTTTCTGTTATTTGAATGCTGGGAATCTGTTGCAATTGACCCGTCAAGGTCTGTCAGGACAGATTTCATGACAGACTGCTCCCACTTAAACGGCAGTTTGTCTGTAACTGGTTTAAAGTTTTGGGGGTATTCAATAGCCCCAGTGGAATGAAGTGTATGGTTCCTGTAATTGCCCTGGTGGGGCGTCCCAATGTTGGCAAGTCTACGCTGTTTAATCGTCTGACTCGCTCTCGTGATGCTCTGGTTGCCAATGTAGCCGGTCTTACCCGTGATCGTAAATACGGGGAAGGCAGAATGGGCTCGAGACCTTATATTGTTGTTGATACCGGTGGAATCAGCGGTGATGAGGAAGGCATTGATTCAGCTATGGCTGAACAGTCCCTGGCGGCCATCCGGGAAGCTGATATTGTTCTGTTCCTGGTCGATGCCAGAGCCGGATTGACTGCCGCTGATGAAATGATTGCTGGTCATCTGCGTAAGCAGAACAAGCAGTACCATCTGGTGCTTAACAAGACGGATACCGTTGATGCTGATCAGGCAGAAGCCGATTTTGCCATTCTTGGCTTTGGTGAAGCCTTCCATATTGCTGCTGTTCATGGCCGTGGTGTCAAAGGCATGATTGAAGGCGTTCTCGAAGAAGTGATGGGGCCAGAGTCCGATGAGTTTGAAGAAGATGAAGACGACCCGGAAACGGTCAAGGCCAGAGGTATCAGGATTGGCATTGTAGGACGACCCAATGTGGGTAAGTCGACACTGGTCAATCGTTTGCTGGGGGAAGAACGTGTTGTCGTTTATGATCAGGCCGGAACTACCCGCGACAGTGTTTACATACCTTATGAACGCTGGGGTCAGGATTACACTTTGATCGATACGGCAGGTGTTCGCCGCCGTGGTAAAGTCCATGAAGTGGCTGAAAAGTTCTCAGTAATTAAAACCCTTCAGGCTATTGAAGATGCCAATGTCGTGGTACTGGTTGTGGATGCCAGAGAAGGGATTGTGGAACAGGATCTGCATCTGCTGGGCTTTGTGCTGGAAGCTGGTCGTGCCGTTGTGATTGCCGTAAACAAGTGGGACGGCATGAAAGAAGAAGAGCGAAAAAAGGTTAAAGAAGAACTGTCCAGAAGGCTGGAGTTTATCAATTTTGCCCGTATTCACATGATCTCTGCCAAGCACGGAACTAATGTCGGTCATCTCTATGACTCTATCGACGAAGCCTATGAGTGTGCGACTCGCAAACTGTCTACCAACCAGCTGACCCGAATTTTGGAAGATGCTACCAAGATTCATCAGCCACCTATGGTTCGAAATCGTCGTATCAAATTAAGGTACTGTCATGCGGGTGCCATGAATCCACCGACTATCATTATTCATGGTAATCAGACAGAAGAAGTTCCTGCTTCCTATAAGCGCTATCTGGAAAATACGTTCAGAAAGGTGCTAAAGATCATGGGAACACCCATTCGGATTGAATTCCGTTCTTCAGAAAACCCTTATGCAGAACGCAAAGCGGTTCACAAGAAGAGCTCTGGGGGTGAGCGGAAGGTAACTCACAAGCGTCGTGTTATTGAACTGAAAGGCAAGAGGAAGGATGATAAAAAGAAAAAACAAAAATCTCGCCGCTAGATAGACTACGTGGGCTGATAAAAAGCTGGGTGCAAGCGTTGCACTCAGGCCCATTCTCTTCAGTATTAAATGGATTTGCATCTGTAACATTCCGATTAACGACGATTTTCTCTCCTTTAGGGGGGCAAATCTTATAGCTGCCAGTAAATTAAACAGTTGTTTGAAAATGGTTATGCTGTACATTGGTACTTACTATGATTTGAGATTGCATTGACATGAATAGCGATGAGCAGATAGTAAGCATTGTTCAGCAGTTTTTCCAAGCAGTTCCCCATTGTCGTGTATTGGAGATGAAGCCGGAGCATGCCTCTTCTGAAGGTGTTGTCATTAACATGCCGTTTAGTGACGAACTGGAAGCCAACCCGGGAAGTGGAATCATTCATTCAGGTGCGATAACAACCCTGATGGATAGCGCTTTCGGTATAGCCGCCTGTATAAGTCTGCCAGGCTTTGAGACTTGTCCTACCATTGACCTGCGAATTGATCATCTGGGTTTTCCGGCTCCTTTCAAGCCGGTTCGCTGCTTTGCTGAAGCCTATCGGGTTACTAAAACCGTTGTCTTTACAAGAGGGGTAGTCTATCAGGGCAATCGTGACGAGCCTTTTGCGCACGGCGTGGGAACCTTTATGAGATCCGGGCGAACCTTGAGCCAAATGGCTAAGGGGTTGGCAAAATGAAGATTCAGAACGACTTTCGTGAGGTTCTGCTTCAGGCCAGAGCGACCAGTGATTACAGTTATCTGACGGAGCTCTTGCCCTACGCCAGGAAAATTGGCATGAGTTGCCAGTCTCTGGGTGATGATGCCCTTTTTGTTCTGCCTGAAAACAGAGATAACACGGGTAATCCGGTGTTACCAGCACTCCATGGTGGTGTGCTGGGTGGTTTTATGGAAATGTCGGCAGCCATTCACTTGATGTTGTTTATGGATGAGCCAAAAATTGCCAAGATTGTGGATTTTTCTATTGATTATTTAAGAAGCGCAAAAATTCAGGATGTTTTTGCAGAATGCGATGTGGTGAGACAGGGTAGCCGGATCGCCAATGTTGCGATCACCGCCTGGCAGAGCCGCAGGGAAATACCGGTGGCAACAGCAAGAGCACACTTTCGGCTTGATAGCTTATAAGTACTCAACCATACGAAATCATATTTTCTGACTTATTGTTCAGGCACTCGCGGCAACTGCTCCTGCGTTGCTCTAGCTCCTGCATCCATGCAGTCGTGATGCGTTGCAACTCTGGTCACATAGCATGCTATGTTCCCGTCGTTGCGCCTTGCAGAGCACCTGCCCAATAAGCCAGAAATATTCGATTCCGTATGGCCGAGTATTTAGAACCTGATCTCATGAGCTCGGGCATGACTGCAATTCATGCCTGAGTGATGCTTTCCTGAATACTTCCTGATACATTTCCCGACAATTTTGTACAGATGCAGAGAAGCTCATGAGCGGAACCTTTGATTTAGCGATTTATGATGCACAGAGTCTTGCCGGGGAAGCAGTCTTGGCTATTCTGGAAGAGAGCCATTTAACCCCCGGAGTTGTCTATCCGCTGACAGGGCCTGAAGAGTCCAATACGCCTGGAGATGAGACTACAGTAGCTTTCAAAGGCGCTGAAGTCGATGTGATTAGTGCGTTGACGTTTCATTATGCCGATGCCGATCTTCTGATTATACCCGCTGGCTCACAAATTAATCCTGAGGTTCTGAATCTGGCCAGTGAGTGTGGCTGTCGTGTAGTTAATGGTGCTATTGGTGCCGAGGCCGAGATGTACCTGCCGGGTCTGTCTGATGCTGCGGAACTGTCAGGCTTGCAGGAGATCGCAATTCCTGCCAGTCCTGCTGCCCTGATGCTTCAGGTCATGAAGCCGCTTCAAGATGCAGTCGGCATTGATTCTATCAATGTCATGGCCAGCCTTTCACTGGCTGAAACTGGTCAGAGAGGGATTGAAGAATTGCGTGGGCAAACAATTGATTTGCTCAGTGGCAAGCCGGTGAAGAAAAAGCTTTTTGAGCAACGAATTGCTTTCAATGTCCTGCCGCACGTGGGTGTCGTCACTGAGGCAGGTTTTACATTACCGGAGCGAATGATTGCTAAAGAACTCATGAAAGGGCTGGATCAGGATGATCTCAGGGTCAGTGCTACCTGTGTGCGTGTGCCTGTATTCTTTGGTGACAGCCTCGCAGTTCACCTGGATCTGGACCGTCCAGTTGATGAGCAGACTGTCAGGGATCTCCTTGCAGGGGTTGCTGGTATTGAGTTGGCGGCCGATGATGAAATGCCTTCTGTTGAAACTGTGGCAGGAAAAGATGCCATTGTCGTTGGTCGGATTCGTCAAAATCCGGATCATGCCGATCAAATATGTCTCTGGATTGTTGCTGATCCGGTGCGATGTGGCGCATTTCAGGCATTGGCAGTGGCAGAGATATTGCTAAAAGACTTTTTAAAATGATAACTTAGCTTAGAATAGTGACAGTTCCTTATTGAAATTGTCAGAATAATAAAAATTTTATCCTGAAGCCTTGCTTTGACTAGAGCAGCGTAGGGCTTCAGGTAATCAGGAACTGTTAGCCGTACCGGTTTTATGGCTATGAGTGATCATAGCTTTTGGTGTATTCCATGTTGGAGTACAGATTGGGCACCTGTCTTCTGTTTGAGGGTGCAGCACACATCTGGAAAGCTGTTTGTTATAAAAAGTGTCGTCAAAGAAAACCTCATGCCCCGAAAGGCGGGGGTTGAGAATAGTTGACGACCTGAATTGTTCAGTTTTTAACTCGGTTCTGCTTCTGGCTGTCGATGTAAGGTGTGTTTACGGGCGGGTTTTCTGATTCGTGCAGATAACAAGGACTCATAATGAAACTGCAAAAGCTTGTAGCAGCTATGGTCATATCAGGAGCAATGGGTTCCGGTCTGGCGAATGCACTGGGGTTGGGTGAAGTGCGCTTGAATTCTGCGCTCAATCAACCGCTGGATGCCGAGATTGAATTGCTGCAAGTCAGAGAGTTGACCCGGAACGAGATTCTGCCCAATCTTGCCAGTCGTGCAGATTTTCAACGGGCGGGGCTCGACAGGCCTTTCAGTCTGACTGGCCTGAATTTTAAAACCATTCTGAGAGAGGACGGTACGGGCTATATTCATGTCACCAGCAGTCAGGCGGTTCGTGAGCCCTTCCTTAATTTTCTGCTGGAAGTGCACTGGCCCAGTGGTCGCCTGCTCCGGGAATACACCATGCTGCTGGATCCGCCAGCCTTTAGCCAAGAGGCAGCGGCTCCGGTAAATCCTGCTTCTACCCAGACATACAACAGTGGTTTTCCTGAGTCTTCACGTGGTCAGAGTGTGAATCCGTTCGATCAGAGAGGGTACTCTGAGAGTCAATCTTCATCCTACCAGCCAGAAGAATCATCCAGGCCGATCCAGGTCAATCCGGTCAGGGAAGAGCCTGTTCGCACCGGTGTCCGTAGCTATTCTGGACCAGGCCAGCGAGATACTTATGAAGTGCAGCCTAATGATAGTCTCTGGAATATTGCCAGAAGTGTCAGGCCTGCCAGTGATCTGAGTATTCAGCAGACGATGCTGGCTCTGCAGAAAAAGAATTCACAAGCCTTTGTTCAAAATAACATCAACCGTCTCAAAAAAGGACAGGTGTTGCGCTTGCCTGACAGAGATGAAATTGCACAAGTGAGCTTTCAGGATGCTGTTAGTGAAGTGGCTCGACAGAATCGTGAGTGGCAGGCTCGTCTGGAGCAACTGGATGCAACACGACGCAGCTCAGCCGAGTCGGGTGGAGAAGGTGCTGGAAACAATGGGCGTTTGTCGATTGTTGCCACAGATAATAGTTCCGGTGCGGGCAGTGATCTGGGAAGAGGGTCTGCAGACACGGCAACCACGGCGCTTCAGAATGAGTTGGCAATGACTCGTGAGAAGATGGATAACCTGACTCGCGAGAATGAAGAGCTTAAAAGCCGTTTAAAAGATCTCGACGATCAGATCAGTACCCTGAAACGACTGATAGATCTGAAAGATGATCAGATGGCCGCACTGACACAGCAGCCTGTCGGGACACCGGCGCAAATAGCGCCGGAAACCAGGCCGGTTCCTGTGGCTGAGCAACCAGTACCAGAATCTGAGCCTGGCTTCCTGAGCTTCCTGTTTGGTCACCCTCTTTATCTGGCTTTGTCAGCTCTGCTGCCATTAGGTCTGATTGCGGCCCTGTTAGTTTACCGACGTCGCAAGCAGGAAGAAGAGGACGAGATCGAAGTTGAAGAAGAGTCCAGCCTGGAGCCGATGTCGCTGATTCCTGATGAACCTCAACAGGATGATCAGGAAGAGTTTGAGCTGGATGAGACACTCGAAATCGATGAAGACAGTCTGCTTGAAGATGAAGAGCCAGAAGAGACGACTCAGCAGACCGAGGATGCAATCAGTGAAGCCGATATCTATATTGCCTACGGCAGATTTCCGCAAGCTGTTGAGCTTCTGGAAAAAGCCATTGCAAATGAGCCGGATCGTTCGGATCTGAGACTCAAACTGCTGGAAGTTCATGCTGAAAATAATGATCTGGATAACTTTAAGGCAGCTCTGGCAGGTGTTGAGTCGCTGGATGATCAGGATGCCTTGCGTCAGGCTGATGCCTATAAAGCCCGGTTCCCGGCTGAAGCTTTCTTTGGAGATGTTACTCAACAAGCGGCTACTGAAGAGGCAGATGACGATTTTGAGCAATTCGACCTGAATGAAGCACTCAACGATGAAAGCGATGTTGATTCTGATGGCGAGCTGGGTGATTTGGAATTTGATCTGGATGACCTGGAGTTCAATGATGAGCCTGCTGAGTCGGCTGATGATCTGGACTTCCAGCTGGATGATCTTGATCTGGAGCCAGAACAGGGCGAAGACGATACTTCTGAGGCACTTGAAGAACTGGAGCTGCCTTCAGAATCGGACGTAGCTGCTCAGGAAGCGGTTCCTGCTCCAGGCGATAATCTTGATGATCTGGAGCTTGAACTGGATGAACGCTATGCCGATGATGACGAACAGTCGCTGAGCTTCGATGATGGCCTGCCTGACCTGGAGTCGGTTCTGGAAGACGATGATCTGGAGTTCCTTTCTGATGACGATGAAGCAGCAACCAAGTTGGATTTGGCAAGGGCCTACATTGACATGGGTGATATAGAAGGTGCCAGGGACATTCTGCAGGAGGTGCTTGAGTCTGGCTCTGATGAGCAGAAGCAGGAAGCTCAGGCACTGATGGAGCATGCGGTTTAACATTCCCCAGCCTCAATTCAATAAGTACCTGGCCAGTTGGTTTCGCATATTCTGGCGAGTGGATTTGTTCATCCTTCAAGGCGCAACGACGGGCGCGTAGCCATAGCTGCGCAACCAGAGTTGGAACGCAGAAGGATGGAAAAAGCCGCCGTCCAGAATATGCGAAACCAACTGGTTAGGTACTTAAAGCCCGGAATGGTTCACATCGGGCTTTTTTTTAGCCATCGGAATCAGGGTTGAAGCAACAGGCGACGAGTGTCTGTCAGAAGTTTAACCAGCATTGCAGCAAAGGCAAAAAAACAGACATTTTTTGCCCTGTTAAAAAATCCAGATAATATTCGAGCTGCCTGTTCATTCTGGAAGTGTCTTTTAATAGTGGCTGAAAGCTGGATCACTCTTTGCTTTCTTCTGAAGGGTTTAAGTCATTTTCATTCTGCTTTGTATCAGGAAGTTGCTTGCCTTTTCGATGCGCTTCTGTCTGATAGGGCAGCTGTTCACAGTTCTCGAAGGTTGTTCCACATGACTGTTGTTGATCATCCTCTCCGAGCGCTGGCTCATCATAAGTTTGTGACCCTGTGTGGAATCTTTTTTTGTGACGCTTGAGGGCTGAAGCGCTGACTGAGACCCGATCGCATCGGTGCTCCTTGCCATCCGCCCTGACCACTGTCTCGTTACAATGGTGTTGCTCGAAGAGACTGGATCTTCTTCTATTCAGACTGCTGACGGTGCTATGTAAGCGCTTGGGTTGCTTCTTGTAGGCTCTTCTTTGCTCCTGCGGTTCATTTTCCGGCTTGATAAACGATGCTGTAAGGGCGTACGGCTGAAGATCGTGCAGGGCTTGAATGAGATCACCCATTCGTGCGTATTGCTTGCTTTGTTCTGGTGTCACTGCAGTTTGGTTTGTTGGAGTTTCTGCGGCATTCAGCGACCTCTCTTCTGATGACTCGCCGCTATCAGATGATTGTCGTAGTTTACAAACGCCATTACAGGAGTCGACGTGACAATTTAAACCCAAAGTGTGCTGTTGTTGTTCGGGGCTTTTGTTGCCGTCACCGGAGCCCGAACGGTAGGTGAGAGTGGCTTTAAGCAGCGTGGTTGAATGAGAGGCTTGCTGACCGGGTGATGCTGATGGCTGGTTTGGTTCCTGGCTTTTTTGTTGACTTTGTTGTTGACCACGTCCGGGGAGCATCATCGTGGTGATCACAAACGGATCATCCTGACTTGCCTGCAGTTGCCCTATCGGATTGAATAGCGGTGAATCGGTGTTCCAATAGCTTTGCAAAAGTGAGCCGACAGCGACAAGCGCTTCTGCAGGTACCCCTGAATAAGGTTTGGCGCTCAGCATAGCATCACTGGTGGTTATAATCAGTTCGTAAGCAACCAGAAAATGAGTGGCGTAAATCAATTTCCACGAGATCGACTCAAATAAGGAGGTTTTTACCCCGCAGCCAAGTCTGTCTGCTTTCTCCTCTGGCGGCAAAATTGCTTCTGCATAGTCGTTTATATCAGTAAGGTATGACGGGGTGCTCATTAAGGTGTGCGGGTCTTGCAGTATAGAAAAGCTGCCTGTTGGAGAGCTTTCATCCTGCTGCAACTCGACAACAAAGCCTCTTTTAAATGATTCGGCCTGGCAAATAGCGGGCAATGAGAGTAACAGCAGCATAAGACCTGCAGAGAGTGGTTTTCTGAAAACTCTGTCATTGCATCTATTGGAGAGTAGGTTCTTCAAAAATCTATCCTTACATCTATTTGTGTTTTTGTAGGGAGTAAAGATAGACCAGGAAAGTGACGCATCTGGAAAAGAAACGTGTTTTTCATTCGAGTACCAAAAATTGCGTCTCAGTGTCTAAAAACCAGGCGGACCCTATGTTTATTCGGCTTGCTGCCCTACCAATTGTTTCTGCCTCCTGATAAATTTCCCTCCTTTTAGTGGCTGTTGTAAAACTCTGGCACCTATGCTCAAAGGCTCTCCTGGTCCCAGCGTGGAAATGAGTTATTGGAGTTTTGCAGCAGCCTCTTTAATGGATGGAGTGAGTATTTTTCATGCCGCGATTAGCTGCCAGTGTTCAATACGATGGTTCCCGTTACCATGGTTGGCAGAGTCTGAAGTCAGGGCTTCCCTCGGTTCAGGCTGCTGTAGAAAAGGCGTTGTCGAACGTAGCCAATCATCCTGTCTCTGTCGTTTGTGCAGGAAGGACGGATGCCGGGGTGCATGGTTGCAACCAGATTATTCATTTTGATACTGAGTCCGTTCGTAGTGGTTATGGTTGGACATTTGGAGGGAATACCAACCTGCCGGATGACATCTCCTTCAACTGGGTTCAGCCTGTCAGTGAAGACTTTCATGCCCGCTATTCTGCACTGTGGCGCAGATATCGCTATGTGATTCTTAATCGACCGGTGAGACCCGCTCACCTGCCTAAAGGTGTCACCTTTTACTACCGGCCACTGGATGTAGAGTTGATGAATATTGCCGGGCAGCAGCTTATTGGTGAGCATGATTTTGATGCTTATCGGGCGGTACAGTGTCAGGCGAAACATGCGGTTCGTGAAATTCAGCATCTGAATGTCTACAGACATGGCGATATGGTGGTGATTGATGTCAGGGCGAATGCTTTTCTTCATCATATGGTAAGAAACATCACGGGTGTTCTTCTGGAAATTGGTGCGGGCAGAAAACCACCGGTCTGGGCAAAAGAAGTGCTGGAGGCCCGAAAACGTTCTGAAGGAGGTACTACAGCCAAGCCCCATGGTCTTTATTTTGTTGATGTGGGTTATCCGGCAGATTTCGAACTGCCAAAAAGTGAACCGAATCCTTTCTTCGTAGCCTCGACGCTGCCCTGGTGACCTGAAAGTCACTTAACAATCGGGCTGGCAAGAGGTCTTTTTATTATATAAAGCATTTGTCTTCATCGATTGATATTTTTATAGCCAAGGAAATAGGCAACCAGGGATGGATTATGAGAAAACGACATCGGTCTACAGCAGGCTTTATCGTCTGTGTTTTAGCAAAATCGTCGTAAACCCTCGCCCAATCGAGGGTGTCGCAAAAGGGTATGGTCAGCAGGATATATCAAGATTGTCGTTCCCGCGCAGGCGGGAACCCACCACGAGCAGTGGATCTCCGCCTTCGCGGAGATGACGGTTTGAAGCTTGAAGCGTTTTAATTGACCTTTTGCGACACCCTCAATCGGGTGGGGATATAAGACGGGAACTCAGAGCGTTCCGCCTGCAAGCTGGTACGCAGTCAATTGAAATAACCTGTAATAAGTATATTATTTCAGGCATTGTAATAATGAGCACTTACTTGTAAAGAGTTATGTTGAAAGCCACTAAAGTACGCATCTACCCAACACCAGAGCAGGCGGATTTTTTAAACCGTCAATTTGGTGCTGTGCGTAAGGTTTGGAATAAAGCTCTGGTCATCAAGAATCATTACTACAAGGTGCGAGAGCAGAACCTTGCCCCGAAAAAAGACTTGAAACCCTTGTTGGTAATTGCCAAGAAAAGCCGAAAGTACTCATGGTTGAAAGAAGCTGATTCGGTTGCCTTGCAGCAGTCCATTATCAATCTGGACAAGGCATTTCAGAACTTCTTTAATCCGAAGCTGCAAGCTCGTTTTCCTCGTTTCAAGTCAAAGCATGGTAAGCAAAGCAGCTACCATTGCACTTCTGTTTCCACAGGTGACGACTGGATCAAAGTACCCAAGTGCGCGCCAATTAAAGCAAGGATACACCGGGAGATTAACGGACAAATCAAGTCGATTACCCTAAGCAAAACACCGACAGGTAAGTTTTACGCTTCTGTACTGGCTGAAGATGCTAAGCCTGAAACAAAACCAATAACCGATCTTCAAGGCTCTCACATAGTTGGTGTAGACGTCGGTTTGACAGACATTGCCATTACCAGCACTGGGTCAAAAATCAGTAATCCACGGTTCATAGAAAAGGCCCAACGCAACCTGAAGCGAAAACAGAAAAAACTATCACGATGCAAAAGAGGCTCTAAAGGCAGAGCCAAAGCCAGATTATTGGTAGCAAAAGCGCATGAGCGTGTCACTTTTGCCCGTAATGATTTTCAGCACAAACTGTCCAGACAACTCATTGACGAAAACCAAGCGGTGATTGTGGAGACGCTGAAGGTCAAGAACATGCTCAAGAACCATTGCCTTGCCCGATCCATTGCTGATGCAGGTTGGCACTCCCTTGTGACTAAGCTCGACTACAAAGCAAAACAGGCCGGTAAACATCTGGTGAAAATTGACCAGTGGTTTGCCTCATCAAAAACCTGTTCCTGCTGCGGTCGCAAGCGAGAGGAAATGCCGCTCAAAACTAGATCATGGACGTGTGAATGCGGTGCTTCCCATGATCGGGATATTAACGCCGCTATCAACATAAAACATCAAGGCATTTTGAAGTTAAAGGCGGAAGGTCTGTCCGTCTCTGCTGATGGAGGCAAGCGTAAATCCGGCACATTGCTGGTTGCTGCCTGAGAAGTCAGAAGCCTCGCCCGACAGGGCGGGGAGCAGTCACCAGTGGAAGGATGGTCTATTCCCGTTCTTGTGATCAGAGCAGACTGCAGGACTGGGAGGTAGATGAAGAGGAGGTGGTTTCTCTAGAAGGCAGAACGCTGAATGTTTTCAGATGGCGCAAAGAGTTCTATCCGGTAGCGTCTGAGCGCAGATTCGGAATACTTTATCCTGTTCAGTACCTGCAGCAACGTTTGAGTTTTCAGTTTCGAGGTAGTCGCTACTGTCTGATATTGAACAATAACAAGCGCTTTGAAAGTCTTTCCTGGGAGCAATGTCTGCAATCTGTCGAAACCCGCTGGTTATTTGATCTGCCACCCTATCCTGGTGAGGATGTCTTGGTAGGTTTAGCAGGAACAGTAATCAAGATGGTGTTCGTGATGATATTGAGCGGTTTATTGAGAAAGCATTAAATCCAGTTTGTGGGTAGTGACAGTCTCTATCGATATTATGATGTACCTGAGAGCGTTTACCAGGATTTGCTGTCTGCCGAATCTGTCGGTCGCTATTACAATCTGGCCATCAGAGGACAGTACCCTTCCAGGCGTTTGAATTGAAATAAGCTTTACTCTTGATTTGGCTCTTGTCTCTTCACTATGAGACAAGGGTCGGCTGTTTCTGCTAACATCCACGTTCTGCTTTCTGATCCTGTTTAATTTCCTTCTCCTTGAGGAGGGGTATGGAAGCATCCTGTTCAATGACTCCCATCGCTCACTCATCAAAGAAGCCGTATTTAACCGGTTTGTCTGATGACCGGGAGAGTTCACTGTTATCGAATGCTTTAGGCGTTCTTTACTGGAAATAGGCACATACGGGAGAGGTATCGTTGAAGACTCGGATCAAGGTCTGTGGAGTCACCTCTGTAGAAGAAGCACTTGAAGCGGTTAATGCGGGTGCCGATGCATTGGGTTTGGTGTTTTATGCACCCAGCAAGCGGTTTGTGTCCGTTGGTAAGGCTCGAGAAATTGCCAGTGCGGTCCCACCCTTCATCACTCTGGTGGGTTTGTTTGTTGACGCTGAGGAAGCGGTTATCCGGAACGTTCTGGATCAGGTCCCCCTGGATCTGTTGCAGTTTCATGGCAATGAGACCGATCAGGAGTGTGAGCGATGGCGAAGAAGATATATCAAGGCACTCAGAGTACGTCCCGGGACGTCTGTTGAGGAAAGTGCTGCCGCTTATCCCGGTGCCAGTGGTCTGCTTTTGGATTCTTATCGTAAAGGTATACCCGGTGGAACCGGTGAGGCCTTCGACTGGCAGCTGATACCCGACAGTCTGGATAAGCCTGTTATTCTGGCGGGTGGCCTGAATCCTGAGAACGTTTCGCAAGCCATAGAACAGGTTGCGCCCTTTGCTGTCGATGTCAGCAGTGGTGTAGAGAATGACAGGGGTAAAGACCCCGAAAAGATGAAAGCCTTTGTCGAGGCGGTAAAACAATGACTGTAGATTATAAAAAGTTGCACGAACTGCCGGATGAATCCGGCCATTTTGGTCGTTTTGGTGGACGTTATGTGGCTGAAACGCTCATGTGTGTCCTTGAAGAGCTGGAATCGACCTACAAGAAGCTTTGGAATGATCCGGATTTTCAGGCTGATTTTGACCGTGATCTGGCTCATTACGTAGGCAGGCCTTCACCGCTCTATCATGCTGAGCGGTGGTCTGAAAGTCTGGGTGGTGCTCAAATCTACCTGAAACGTGAAGATCTGAATCATACCGGTGCCCACAAGATCAATCATGCCATTGGTCAGGCTCTGCTGGCCAAACATATGGGAAAAAAGCGGATTATTGCTGAAACCGGTGCCGGTCAGCACGGTGTGGCTACCGCTACTGTTGCTGCCAGACTGGGTCTGGAGTGCATCGTTTACATGGGCGCTAAAGACGTAAAACGACAGGCGCTGAATGTCTACCGAATGAAGCTGCTTGGGGCCACTGTGGTACCGGTCGAGAGCGGCTCTCAAACACTGAAAGATGCCATCAACGAAGCACTGCGTGACTGGGTAACCCGTCCTGAAGAAACCTTCTATATTCTGGGAACGGTTTGTGGTCCACATCCGTATCCGGAAATGGTGCGTAATTTTCAGAGTGTTATTGGTCGTGAGGCTCGCAGGCAATGTCTGGAAATGACTCAGCGTCTGCCTGATGCGCTGGTGGCCTGTGTGGGGGGTGGCTCTAATGCTATGGGATTGTTCTATGAATTCCTGCCGGATGAAGACGTCAAAATCTACGGTGTTGAGGCCGGTGGTCACGGTGTTGAGTCTGGAGAGCATGCCGCAAGAATGTCTGGTGAAAGACAGGGCGTTTTCCAGGGGCAGCGCAGTTTCCTGATGTGTGACGACGATGGTCAGATAACTGAGAGCTATTCTGTATCGGCTGGACTGGATTATCCGGGAGTAGGGCCAGAGCACAGTCATCTCAGAACTGTGGGTCGTGCAGAGTATCCTTGCGTGACAGATGATGAGGCCCTGGCGGCATTCAGAAGCCTGACACGTATGGAAGGTATTATGCCGGCGCTTGAGAGTTCTCATGCCCTGGCTTTTGTTGAGCAGCTGGCTCCCACCATGGCAAAGGATCAGATTATTCTTGTCAATCTGTCTGGTCGGGGTGACAAGGATATTCACACCGTGGCCGAGATTGATGGACTTACGTTCTAAGCATTCAAGGAGAAATCATTATGAGAATTAAAACATGCTTTGAGCGATTGTCTTCAGAAGGTCACAAGGCTCTGATGCCTTACATAACAGCGGGTGATCCGGCCAGTAAGACCGTAGACGTTATGCACAAGATGGTAGCCAGTGGTGCTAACCTGATTGAGCTTGGGTTTCCGTTCTCTGACCCCATGGCGGACGGGCCGGTGATTGCAGAGGCTCACGAGCGGGCATTATCACAAGGTGTTACATTGAATGACGTTTTTTCAATGGTAACTCGCTTCAGGGAAAACGATAATAATACACCGATTGTCCTGATGGGCTACCTGAACCCGGTTGAAATCATGGGTTATGAGGCGTTTGCTACCCGGGCAGCTGAAGCCGGTGTAGACGGTGTACTGATTGTTGATCTGCCTGCGGAGTTTGCCGGTGATCTGGTTGAGCATTTAAAGCCCAGACAGATTGATATGATCAACCTGATTACGCCGACTACCACCGATGAGCGTATTCAAAAGATCTGTTCTGTTGCTTCAGGGTTCGTATATTACGTTTCTGTAAAGGGAGTCACAGGCTCGAACAAGCTGGATCTGGACAGCGTTCAGTCCAGAGTGGCTCACATCAAAGGGTTTACCGATCTGCCTGTAGGGGTAGGATTTGGTATTCGTGATGGTGAGTCTGCCGCCGCCATTTCTTCGGTTGCGGATGGTGTGGTAGTAGGGTCCCTGCTGGTCTCTGAGCTGGCTAATTATGAAAGCCAGGGGGATGGTGCTATCGACCGGGTTTCTGACCATCTGGAAGCCATGCGTCAGGCAATGGATAAAGGTTAACCCAATGAATTAAGGCGATAGAAAATGGGGGATTGCCCTGAATATTCAGGTGCCCCCTTTCAGTCTTGCTAACAGACAGGAAGCGTGAATGAGTAACTGGCTAGTCGACAAACTGATACCTTCGCTGTCACGCTCTGCGAGTCAGCAGAAGAGCAGCAATGTGCCAGAAGGATTGTGGCGCAAGTGTGTTAAGTGTGAGTCGGTATTGTATCGTCCAGAGCTTGAGAGAAATTTATACGTTTGTCCAAAATGTAATCATCACATGCGCATCGGTGCCCGAAAGCGTCTGCAGTATTTTCTGGATAAAAACAGCACAGAAGAGCTGTTCTCTGAGATAGAGCCTGTCGATAAGCTCAAGTTCCGGGATTCAAAGAAATACAAGGATCGCCTGTCATCGGCCCAAAAGCAGACGGGGGAAAAAGATGCTCTGGTGGCCATGAAGGGCCAGCTTGATGGCTTGCCTGTGGTCGCTGTGGCATTTGAATTCAGCTTTATGGGTGGGTCAATGGGTTCTGTTGTTGGCGAGAAGTTTGCCCGTGCGGCAGAGCTGAGCCTGGAACTCAAGATTCCTTTTGTGTGTTTTTCTGCCAGTGGCGGCGCTCGTATGCAGGAAGCCTTGTTCTCCCTGATGCAGATGGCTAAAACCAGTGCGGCACTGGAGCGTATGAAACAACGCGCGGTACCTTATTTCTCAGTGTTGACAGATCCAGTTTATGGCGGTGTGTCTGCCTCTCTGGCAATGTTGGGTGATGTGAATATTGCCGAGCCTGGCGCCTTGATCGGTTTTGCCGGTCCACGGGTAATCGAACAGACCGTTCGTGAAAAGTTGCCGGAAGGCTTCCAGCGCAGCGAGTTTCTGCTAGAGCATGGTGCCATCGATATGATTGTTGATCGAGGCGATATGCGTTCGACGATTGCTCGACTTTGTAGAAAAATGCAGGGGATGGGCCCTGCGCCCGCTGAGCCGGATTCAGACTTTAGTACAGTTGAGGAAGAGGTGATTTCAGCGGCTGGGTGAGGTGTGATTAGAATAAAGAAAATCATGCCTTCCTTGAGGGAGGGAGTTGAAAGTCTCTAGTAATGAATCGATAAGCTAGTCTGGCCAAAATTCATCATTGATCACCTGTTCAAAGCGCCACTCGCATTGTGTTGGGAATGTGGCTTCTTGCAGGCCCGTTTCCTTGAATGCTGTGATCTTCGCAGCGTTATAAGCTTCAGCAAAGATCTCAGGGAATTTGGGTTTGAGTCCGGGGTTTTCCTTGATGAGTTTTTTCAGACGGTACCGTTGTTCTTCAACTGAGCCTTGCCAATATGTGCTCCTGTTTACGGGTTGATATTTCCACTTCAAAAGATGTATTAGCAATACGTCCAGTCGATGACTAAGCTGGCGATATTCACTTCTGCCCATGCTTTCGATTTCCTCGAGAATGTTATCCAAATCCAGTTCTCCCAGTCGACCCTGACGGATTAAGTTGGCTTGTTGCTGCGTCCAGCTATAAAAATCAGTTTCGTAAAGCTGCTGAGTCATCGAATTGCCTCATAAAGGATTCATCCAGAGCAAGATATAGAATGATTTGGGCAAATATGCAACCATTCGTCCTTCACGATGTACTACCAAGGAATCCCTGCATGACATACCAGCAAAACAGTCAGCCTCCCTTCGAGCAGCTGTCTGATTGGCTTGACTGGTTGGAAAACACCCGGCCTGAACACGAAATGGAACTTGGATTGGACAGAATCAGAAAGGTGGCCGAAAGACTGGATCTTATCAAACCCGCTCCGCTCGTAATCACGGTAGGTGGTACCAATGGCAAGGGATCAACGGTCGCTATTCTAGAGTCCATTCTCCTGGCGGCTGGTTATAAGGTCGGCGTTTACACCTCTCCGCATCTACGCAGATTCAATGAGCGAATTAAAGTTAATCGTGTTGAAGCGAGCGATGAAAGCCTCTGTGACTCTTTTCAAAAAGTAAATGACGGGCTGGGTGGTGACTGGCTATCCTATTTCGAGTTCGCAGTCTTGTTGGCTGTAGATGTGTTCAGGAAAGAAAAAGTAGATATCGCTCTCATGGAAGTTGGACTTGGCGGTCGTCTCGATGCCACCAACATGATTGAGCCCGATATTTCAATTATTACAACAGTAGGGTTGGATCATCAGGACTGGCTGGGTTACAGTATTGAAGCGATAGCAAAAGAAAAAGCAGGAATTTTTCGCTCTGAAAAACCAGCAATATTTGGTGGTGTGGAGACACCAAACAGTATCGTCGATCAAGCTGTCAGACTGGAGTCAGCTCTTTACAGAAGAGATAAAGAGTTCGAGTTAACAGAAGAAGACAGAACATGGAGTTGGAAAGGTTTGAACAAAACGGGTGATTGTATTGATTATGTTGGCCTCCCTGTGCCTGCGTTAGTCATTGATAACGCTGCTACTGCTCTGCAAGCGATTCAGTTTTTACCTCAAGTTGTAAACCGTGATGCCATCGTAGAAGGTTTAAAAGCATCGCACCTCCCTGGTCGCTATGAAAAAGTCCTTGAGACTAATAAAAGCGGGGAGGAAGTTCAGATTGTTTTCGATGTTGCTCATAACCCCCAGGCAGCAGCAAAGCTGGCGGAGTGCCTGAAGTCAGACCCGGTATCAGGGAAGACTCGTGCACTGATAGCTATCTATAAAGACAAGGATTATCACGGAGTGATTGAGTCGCTGTCTGAAGTGGTAGATGAGTGGGTTGTTGCTGATTTCGACTCACCCAGAGCACTTAATAAAGCCGATCTCAGTGAAGCAGTGGCCAGATATTCTGGTCTGCCTGTCATCGCTGAAAATGCAGAACAAGGTTTCCAACAAATTAAAGAAGAGTCAACAGCCAGTGACAGGGTGCTTGTTGTTGGTTCGTTTTTGACGGTTGGTGCAATTTTGAGCATTGACAGTTAGGTATTCCTTTTTAAATAAGAATTCTGGCATGAGTGTTACGTGCTCATGGGTATTTTTATAAAAAATATTTGTATTTAGACGTGTGTTTTGGGTGACAGGTACTTGTCAGTGTATGTATAACTGGTACTCTTGTTGTGCTACTTCATGACATTTAGAGAAGGCTCTTGGCTAACGGTTGCCTGGTTTTTGCGTGCCCGTCAGTGGTCGTGTAGTGAATAAAAATTAGACGGTTTTTAAGCTGCTTTTCAGAGGGAGGTGTTATCTGGAGGGCGGTAGCGTTTCTAAAAACAATGATTGAGAGAGAGCACGGTGCGATTGACTGAATCATAGCAGCAAGCCATTGTGACTGTTATTCGACAGATTGATACTGATCGTTTTGCCTGTATTAGTGACATTCGTTACAAAAAATATTCCGCCTGATTGATACTATTGACCTTGATGATGTCGGCACCATCAGAGACAGAATCAACTGTTGCAGCTACACTCACCCTGCTGGATATTGCTTGAACGGGTATGAAAAGACTGCCTGTGGTATGAGCCCTGAAAATTCCGGAATGCTTGTTTAATAGAGAATAGCGAGAGGTCAATACCATTGAGAATCACAAGCGAACATGCGGGCCATATTTGCAACGTGCTTCAGCATTACTTTGGTGCAAAAACTGATATCTGGCTTTTCGGCTCCAGAGTTGATGATAATCAGCGTGGCGGTGATATTGACCTCTATATAGAAACCGACCTGCAAAGTCCGGAAGCGGTTTTTGATGCTAAACTCCATAGCCTGGTGGACATCAAGCAGCACATCGGTGACCAGAAAATTGACCTGGTTATTTATCGACGAGGAAAACACCGAGAAGCGATTCATCATGAAGCCAGAAATACCGGGATTCAACTGAGTGGCAGCAGAGCAGGGTAAGGAATGAGTAGCGGTAGACAATTTGTAGACGTCATTGGGCGCACTCTTTGGATTTGTGACCGTCATGCTTTGCGCCTTGAGTGGGTGATGGGCGAAGTGAAAAGATTGTAACAAAGGTGATAAAGAGCCGGTGTCTGATATAAAAGCGATGGTTGAGGGAGTGCCCAGTGCGGCTGAGTGAATCTGAGCGTAAAGCTATTGTGTCAGCTATTCAGCAGTTTGACCCAGATGCCGAAATTTGGCTTTTTGGTTCAAGGGTTGATGATCAGGTCAGAGGTGGGGATATAGACTTACTGATTCTTTCAGATAAGTTGAATCCTGACGATAAAATGAGGATCAGGTTGGCGCTCTACGAAAAGCTGGGTGAGCAGAAAATAGACTTGGTCATTGCCGCTGATGATTCCGATCCGTTTACTCGAATAGCATTGGCTGAAGGTGTTTCTCTGTGAGTGAAGGTAAAGTCGGCAAGCAACAAGTAGCAATAAAAGAAGACCAGTTCTTGTTATTGCAGCAGCAGCTGGAAAGCATGAGGCAGATGGAGGAGTTGCTCAAATGGTCTTTGGCTCGCTGAAAGACTGTAAATCTAGAAAAGGGAAGTATGCCAGACCTTGAAGATCTGGAAAAATTTGAATCCCTCACCGCTCGCTTTGCTCGTTTTAACGACATCTTACTACAAAAAATATTCCGTTTGATCGACGTCATAGACGTGGAGCACGGGGGTACCGTTCGCGACAGAATCAACCGCGCTGAGAAAAAAGGTCTGATTGATAACACCATTGAATTTATAGAAATTCGTGAGCTTAGAAACAGTATTGCCCATGAATACCAGCCGGAGGCTTTGAGCCGGATTTTTTCCAAAGTTCTCACATTTACGCCAGTTTTGCTTGATGTTGCTGAAAAGGTTAGGGGGTATTGTCGGCGGTATGGTGGTGGTTAGTGCTATGCAATACTCTGATTCAACTGCATAAATAGACGATATCTCCCTTGAAAGTCACCGTTTGGATACGGTGCCATTTTCCGGATTAAGGAAAATCATGAAACTTCTAATCGTTTTTGGTACACGTCCTGAAGCCATTAAAATGGCGCCTGTCGTCAAAGCATTATATTCACATCCCAAAATTGAAGCCCGAGTTTGTGTGACAGCACAACATCGGGAAATGCTTGACCAAGTATTGAAGCTATTTGAAATAGAGCCAGATTATGATCTAAATGTCATGCTGCCGGGCCAATCACTGACGGATATAACCAGCAATATTCTAAAAGGTATGGAATCCGTTCTCCACGAGTGTAAGCCAGATGCAGTCTTGGTACACGGTGATACTACAACAACTTTGGCTACTTCATTAGCTGCATTTTATCAGCAAATACCCGTGGGGCACGTTGAAGCAGGCCTCAGAACCGGAGATTTGTATTCACCGTGGCCAGAGGAGGCGAACCGAAAAATTACCGGAGCACTTGCAAAATGGCACTTTGCGCCCACCGAAAGTGCAAAAGCTAATTTGCTGACCGAGAACATTGCGGAAGAGAATATTCTGATTACCGGTAATACAGTCATTGATGCGCTGTTGGAGGTAAAAAATAAACTGGAAAATGATCATGAGCTTAAATCATGTTTCTCTGATCAGTTTGCTTTTATTGCCGACAATTCCAGGATTATTCTGGTTACCGGACATCGCAGGGAAAGTTTTGGTGATGGCTTCGAGCGCATTTGTGAAGCACTGGCAGTAATAGCCAAGCAGGAACCCGACGTACAGATCATTTACCCGGTACATTTGAATCCAAATGTCAGGGAACCCGTTAATCGGTTGTTGAGTGATATTGATAATATCTATTTGATTGAACCATTGGACTATTTGCCTTTTGTTTGGTTAATGAACCGTTCGGATATTATCCTGACCGATTCTGGTGGAATTCAGGAAGAGTCTCCGTCCCTTGGTAAGCCAGTATTGGTAATGCGTGACACAACAGAGCGTCCAGAGGCAGTAACGGCAGGTACCGTTAAATTAGTCGGAACGGATTCCTCAAAAATTATTGAAACCATCACTACTTTGCTGAATGACAGCAAAATCTACGAAAAAATGAGCAAAGCCCAGAACCCTTACGGGGATGGTAAAGCCAGCGACAGAATTATCGGTCATCTGATCAATTCATAATTCACATCTTCTTTTTTGCTGCCATATTGCGGCATTTCGTGTGGGCTGGTTTAGGACAAAAGTTACCCATTCCTGGATATAAAAACAATGCATGACTCAACATTTAAAACTGTTTCAGTAATAGGTCTCGGTTATATAGGCCTACCTACAGCGGCCATGTTTGCTTCCCGCAAGATGAACGTTATCGGGGTAGACGTGAACCAGCTGGCCGTTGACACCATCAACGACGGTAAAATCCATATTGTTGAGCCCGACCTGGACATGCTGGTGAGTGCAGCTGTTACTGCTGGTTATCTGCGGGCAACAATAACACCGGAACCTGCTGATGCTTTTCTGGTGGCAGTACCGACTCCTTTCAAAGAGGGTTATGAGCCAGACCTTTCTTATATTGAATCGGCAACTAAAGCCATTGCTCCGGTACTTAAAAAAGGCGACTTGGTTGTGCTGGAATCCACTTCACCGGTGGGTGCCACAGAACAAATGGCGAATTGGATAGCAGAAGCCAGACCAGATCTACTGGTACCACTTAATGAAAAGCAGAGTGGTGACTTGTTTATCGCCCATTGCCCTGAACGGGTTTTGCCGGGTTACGTGGTAAAAGAACTGGTAGAAAACGACAGAGTTATTGGTGGCATAAATAGAGCGAGTTCGGAAAAAGCTATAGAACTCTACCGTGCGTTTGTAATGGGTGAATGTATTACTACCACAGCCCGAACTGCTGAAATGGCCAAACTCACAGAGAATGCCAGTAGAGATGTAGGCATAGCTTTTGCCAACGAACTTTCAATAATCTGCGATGAGCTGGATATCAACGTCTGGGAATTGATCGCTTTGGCTAACCGACACCCAAGGGTGAATATACTTCAGCCCGGTCCGGGGGTGGGGGGGCACTGTATTGCTGTTGATCCATGGTTTATTGTTAGTAAAACGCCGGAAACAGCTAAATTGATCCGACAGGCAAGAGTAGTAAACGAAAATAAACCGGCTTGGGTCATTGAAAAAGTAAAAGAGAAGGTGGATCAGTTTCTGGCAGACCATCCCGGAAAAAAAATGGTTGAGGTCACCATTGCCTGTTTTGGTTTGGCCTTTAAGCCTGATATTGATGATTTGCGAGAAAGCCCGGCGCTGCAAATTACTAGAGAGTTAGTTAACAGCCTGAGTTGTAAGATTGTTGCTGTGGAGCCAAATGTCGATAGTTTGAACGAAGACTTTGAACTGGTGAATCTGGATAATGCCTTTGTTAAAGCTGATGTTTATGTGTTGTTGGTTGATCACTGTCAATTTAAGAAGTTCAAACCGTCGATCAGCTATATCGTAGATACAAAAGGAGTATGGTGATATGGCTAAGAAGATTCTTATTACGGGTGGAGCTGGGTTTATTGGTTCAGCGCTTATTCGGCATATAATTTACAATACAAAAGATCTCGTCTGTAATGTTGACAAGCTTACCTATGCTGGTAACCTTAAATCTCTGAAAACGGTCGACCACAGTGAACGCTACCATTTTGTACAAGCTGATATTTGCAATCCAGAAATCATGGAACACACTTTTGCAGAATTTCAGCCAGATGTGGTTATGCATCTGGCCGCAGAAAGCCATGTAGATCGTTCCATTGATGGACCTGCAGAGTTCATTCAAACTAATATAGTGGGAACTTGCACACTACTGGAGATAGCCAGGCAGTACTGGAATACTCTAGGTTCTAGGAAACAAGCCTCTTTTCGTTTTCACCATATTTCAACCGATGAAGTATATGGGGACCTGGAAGAGACCGATGACTTGTTTACTGAAACTACACCTTATGCACCCAGCTCACCGTACTCGGCAAGTAAAGCAGGCTCCGATCATTTGGTAAGAGCGTGGCATCGTACCTACGGTTTACCGGTAATCATCACCAACTGCTCTAATAACTATGGTCCTTATCACTTTCCGGAAAAACTGATACCGCTGGTGATTTTAAACGCCTTGGAAGGAAAGCCGCTGCCGGTCTACGGTAAGGGTGAACAGCTTCGAGACTGGCTCTATGTAGAAGACCACGCCAAGGCACTTTACAAAGTAGTCACAGAAGGCAGAGTAGGTGAAACTTACAATATTGGCGGCCATAATGAAAAGAAAAATATTGAAGTGGTGCAAGCCATCTGTACCTTATTAGAAGAGCTTGCCCCTGTTAAACCCAAAGGTATTGACCGATATAAAGATCTCATCACTTTTGTTACCGATCGGCCAGGCCATGATATCCGCTATGCTATCGATGCCAGCAAAGTTGCTAAAGAGTTAAATTGGAAGCCAGAAGAAACCTTTGAAACTGGGTTACGTAAAACAATCCAATGGTATTTGACTAACCAGCAATGGTGTAAATGGGTGCAAGATGGTAGTTATCAGCGTGAACGACTTGGCTCCAATAAGGTATAAAAAATGAAAGGAATAATCCTCGCCGGTGGCAGTGGTACCCGGCTGCATCCAATTACCAAAGGGGTTTCCAAGCAACTCCTGCCGGTTTATGACAAACCGATGATTTATTATCCTCTTTCAGTACTTATGCTAGCAGGTATTCAGGATATTCTGCTCATCACCACGCCCGAGGATCAGGTTCATTTTTTTAATGTGTTGGGTGATGGTAGTCAGTTTGGTATTAATTTAAGTTATGCTATTCAGGCTGAACCCAAAGGGCTAGTACAAGCATTCACAATCGGGAAATCATTTATTGGCAATGATAGGGTTGCACTTATATTAGGGGATAACATTTTTTATGGTCAGGGTTTTACACCCAAATTGCAAGAAGTAGTATCTAGGGTTGAAGGCGCAACGATATTTGGGTACAGGGTTAATGATCCAAAAAGATTTGGTGTTGTTGAATTTGATGAAAATTATAATGCGATAACATTAGAAGAAAAACCAGACAACCCAAAGTCCAATTATGCTGTAACCGGTCTTTATTTTTATGATAATCAGGTAATTGAACTTGCAAGTGAAGTAATTCCCTCTGTTAGAGGTGAGCTTGAAATAACCGAGCTGAATAATTTATACCTTGTGCAGAACAAGCTGAAGGTTGAGTTACTTGGTCGTGGTTTTGCCTGGCTCGATACCGGTACACATAATGCTCTCTTAGAGGCTGGTCATTTTGTACAGACAATTGAGCAGCGTCAAGGCGTAAAAATTGCCTGTCTTGAAGAAATCGCATTGAGTAATGGATGGCTTTCTCTAGACAAAATTTTTGAAATAGCGAAAGATTTGGAAAAAACTGAATATGGTCAATATTTACAGTCTCTGATAAATACAGTTAGTATAGACATTAAGTCCAAAAGAATAGCATTGCCAGCGAAAGAGCTTACCTTGTAACAGCCAAAATAAGCTTGGGCACTCCCATCAAGGTTGAAGCAGGTGAGTATCAAGTAGTAGATTAGTGAAAAAGATTACTGATCTGTTTCGATCAGTCAGATAACCACCGAATAGTTGTAAACTTGGTTTCACTATAAGCAGCGGTATACACAACCCTTCGTTTTTATCCTGTCAATCATTGCAGTACATGTCTGCCTTGTTGGCAACAGAAGCTCTGACACAGCGGTGTGGTTATTAGAGCACACTATTACTCTGAAATCATCGGGCACATTCACGGTTTTGTCGTGAATGTCTACTCTTAGGCTAAATGTGTAACTTCAGAATATTTAACTAATGTTACCGGATCATAAACAATGAAAAATCTTGTTATTTTTGGGAATGGCGAACAGGCAGAGTTAGCATGGTTCTATTTTAGTAAAGATACCGAATATAACGTTGTTGCATTTGTTGTAGACAAAGACTTTAAAGAAAGTGACACATTTTGCGATTTACCATTAATAACTACTGACGATTTAACAAGAGACTACCCGCCAGAAAAGAATAGTGTTTTTGTTGCTATAGGTTATAACCAGGTAAACAAGTTGCGAGAAAGTAAGTATCTTCAAATGAAAGAAAAAGGTTATAGCTTGGCTAGCTATGTGAGCAGTAATGCAACAATATGGAGCAAATATATTGGAGAAAATTGCTTTATTTTAGAAGATAATACGATCCAGCCATTTGTTACGATTGGGAATAATGTCACTTTATGGAGTGGTAATCATATTGGTCACCATTCAACAATTGAAGATCACTGTTTTATAACTTCACATGTTGTTATTTCTGGTGGCGTCACCATTGGACATCATTCGTTTATTGGCGTTAATGCCACGTTACGTGATCATATCAAAGTAGGATCTTCAAATGTGATCGGTGCTAGTGCTTCGATTATGCATAATACCGAAAATGATCAGGTTTATGTGGCAGATAAAACTAAAGTCAGGGCAATTCCTAGTTACAAGATGAAAGGCATATAATATGAAATGGATCAAACTAGGATTAATATTTAGTCCAGCAAGTACTGATGAAAAACTTATTAGTCATGCGGCAAACCCACTACCAATTCATTTAGAAAAGGATATATATAGATTTTTTTATAGCGGTAGGGATTGTAAAAATAGATCATCTGTAGGTTTTGTAGATATTGATATATTAACAAAAGAAATTATATACACAAAAAACGAGCCTGTAATTAAACATGGATCACCTGAAAGTTTTTACTCGCACGGTATAAGTATTGGTGATGTATATCAGAGTCAAGGTAAAGATTATATTCTTTTTATGGGATGGAAAATTACAGGTGACGAACATTGGCGTGGTGATATTGGCAGATTAGAGTTAACTAATAAAGAAAATTTAAAATCAACTAGCGATAATCCTTTTATAAGTGTATCTGATACCGATCCAGTTAGCCTTTCGTACCCAGCAGTATATAAAGATAATAATTCATTCAAAATGTGGTATGGATCAACATTGACTTGGGATAGCGGTAATGGCGAAATGCTACATATAATTAATCACGCATCCTCTCATAATGGCGAATCTTGGGATTTAAAAGGTTTGGCAGTACCATTTTGTTTGGGTAATGCACAGGCATTTTCAAGGCCAACAGTTTTTGTTTGTGATAAAAAAATATATCATATGTGGTTTTCTTACAGAGGCAAGCCACCAAATAAATACCGAATAGGCTATGCAAAAAGTTTTGATGGTATAGCTTGGTTACTAGAAAACGAGAGCTCAGGTATTGATGTATCTGAAAAGGGTTGGGATTCCGATATGATTTGTTATCCCTATGTATTTAAACATAAAGATAAGATTTACATGACTTATAATGGGAATGGTCATGGTAAAACTGGTTTTGGTTTGGCTATGTTAGAGTGCTGGTAATGGTGATAAATAGTTACGGAGTAAGAGAACAGTATGATATAAAAAAAGAGTTTGATCTTGAAAAAGAACAGTTTGAACGAAATGGTTACGCTCTAATATCATCAGGGTTTTCAAAAGAAAAAATACTAGAGATTAAAGAAGAGTTTACGTCTATAAGAAAGAAGTATATTCAAAAATACTCCTCAAGCTACTTGGAGAGTAGGAATGAACATAATGGTATACGGCTACCATTATTATTGAGTAATGTATTTCTAGAGTTAGCTGCAAATGAACGAGTGATAAAATTTCTCACCCACTTTTTAGGTGAAGGTTTTATTTTAAATCAGCAAAATGGCGTTGTTAATCCTGCAGGTGAAGAGTACAACCAAGGAAAATGGCACAGGGACTTACCATATCAGCATTTTACTACATCAAGACCAATTGCTATCAATGCCCTTTATTGTGTTGATGAGTTTACACTTAATAATGGGGCGACAAAAGTAATACCTTCATCTCATTTGCATGAGACATTTCCATCAAATGAATATATAGATGAAAATGAAAAACAAATCATAGCAAATGCTGGTGATTATTTAATTTTAAACTGTATGCTTTATCATTCTGGTGGTAAAAACGTAACTATTTATGATCGGTGTGCAGTTAATCACGTTTATGCGGCACCTATATTTGCCAAACAAATACAGCTTGATAAAGAAATGTTTGTATATAAATTTGATATTGAAAAGTTTGAGAAGTTACTTGGGCTCAGATTTAGTGTTAAAAGTGGTGTGTCAGAATATTTGGAGTCTAGAATTCAAGTATGAAAAAGGTTGCGATCAGCCAGTCCAATTACATCCCTTGGAAAGGTTACTTTGATCTGATTAATAGCGTTGATGATTTTGTTTTATATGATGATATGCAGTACACTCGCCGTGACTGGAGAAATAGAAACAAGATATATACTGCTCACGGATTAAAATGGCTAACTGTTCCCGTAAATGTGAAAGGGAAGTATTTTCAAAAAATTAATGAGACAACAGTTTCTGATTTGGGTTGGCGTGAACAACATTGGAGGATAATTAAACAAGAGTACAGTAAGGCTCCTTACTTTAAAGAATACTCAAATTTATTTGAAAACCTTTATTTAAATGGTGATGAAACATTTTTAAGCAAGATTAATTACAATTTTATTATCTTGATTAATAAGATTCTTGATATATCTACAAATATCTATTGGTCGAGTGACTTTGATTTGTGTGATGGAAAATCAGAACGTTTGCTGGGTATTTGTAAGGATTTAAATGCAAAGATATACTTGAGTGGGCCATCTGCAAAAGGCTATCTTGATTCTAAGATATTCGAAAACGAAAACATAAGAGTAGAGTGGATGGATTATTTTGATTACCCAACTTACCAGCAAATCCATGCACCATTTGAATCAGGTGTTAGCATACTGGACTTAATTTTTAATAAAGGTCCCGATGCAAAAGAGTTTATGAAGAGTTTTTGATGACAATGATACCGTTTAATAAGCCAGCCTGTGTTGGGAATGAAGAAGCGTATGTTCTTGATGCTATGAAGAGCACAAAAATCTCAGGTGATGGTCAATATACAAAAAGATGCCACCATTGGTTTGAAAGTACCTTGCCATGTAAAAAAGCATTGCTTACACCTTCTTGTACTCATGCTTTGGAAATGGCAGCCATTCTTATCAATACCCAGCCCGGCGATGAGATCATCATGTCGAGCTTTACCTTTGTCAGCACAGCCAATGCCTTTGTATTAAGGGGTGCAAAAATTGTCTTTGTAGACATTCGCAAAGACACAATGAATATAGATGAGAATCTTATAGAGGCGGCTATAACCGAAAAAACGAAGGCTATTGTTCCAGTACATTATGCAGGTGTGGCATGTGAAATGGATAAAATAATGGAGCTAGCAAAAAAGTATAAGCTGTATGTAATAGAAGATGCTGCCCAAGGAATGTTGGCTGAATATAATGGTTATAATCTAGGCACCATAGGGCATATTGGTACGTTTAGTTTTCATGAAACTAAGAATTTTACCAGTGGTGGTGAAGGTGGTTTACTTATTGTTAATGATGAAAGCTTAATAGATAGGGCGGAAATCATCAGAGAAAAAGGGACTAATAGAAGTAAATTTATAAGTGGGTTAGTTGATAAGTATTCATGGGTAGATGTTGGTAGTAGTTATTTACCATCAGAACTACAAGCTGCATATTTATTCGGTCAAATACAACACTCTGAAGAAATTATTAGCTATAGGTTAGATGCATGGCATAATTACTATGAAAGATTGAAGCCATTTTCAGATGATTATAAATTTGAATTACCTCCGATAACCGTGAATAAAGCCAAACATAATGGCCATATTTTTTGTGTAAAGGTAAAAGAGCAAGCAATACGAGATGATCTTATAGCGTACTTAAAAAGTAGAAATATATCTGCTTGCTTTCACTATATCCCTTTACACAGCTCTGAGTTTGGAGCTAGAGTTAGCGTGTTTCATGGTGTGAATAAGTTTACTTCAACAGAGTCATTGAAACTAATCAGGTTGCCAATTTATCATGGAATTACCGATAATGAAATTTCGGTAGTTTGTCAGTCAATAATAAATTACTTCAATGCAAGAGATTCTTTATAAACTTAAAAATGTATTTTCTTCATCAGGAAGTACTTTAATTGCGCTTGTTATTTCAATAATTCTAAATAAGTTTGCTGCTATAAACTTAAGTGAGGAATCATATGCTCTTTATGGGCAATTCTTATTGTTTTCAACATTTCTAATGGCTTTGTTTACTTCAGGATTGTCGAATAACTTAATTAGTTCCTCTATATCAGACCATAAAACAACTGTTTTTTATACTAGCTTTGGATACATTTCAGTACTTCTTGTAATCATTTTTTCCTCTAAAGTTGAAAAGTTTTTCAGCATTCAGCTTTCCCTTCCTGTTTATGTTGTATTATTATTTCTTCCAATAGTCTATCAGTTGTTTATTTCAGTTCAAGCTGTCAATGCAAAACAGAATAATAGTCGTGATTATTTTTTATTCTCTATTGCAAATACCGTAGTTGGAATGTTTATAGTATGTCTTGCTATAAGTTATGAAAGCTATTTAGTTCTCATCGTTGCTGTTTTAATCCGACCTGGAGCTTTGTCTTTCTATTTAATTTTTAGTGGTAAGGTAGCTATGGTGAGGAGTGGTGAGCCAGTTAAAGAAGAAAAAGGGTATCCAACACCATTCTATTTATATGGATTTATCTCTCTTATGTCGGGGATAATTACAACTGGTCTTATTAGAGATAGTCTAAATGATAGCTATGGTTTTTCTGAAATGGGGCAATATTTTGCTGCACAAAGAATATTTGAGATCATGTTGAGCTTGTCAGCAGCTTTTTACAGCACATTTTACTTTTCTAATGTAAGTAAAATGACCTTTAGTGATGCAAAGCTTTATATGTATAGAGTAAGTATCACCTCATGCATTCTATTCAGTCTAAGTAGCTTGCTTTTAAATTTATTTTCAAGTGAGTTAGTGACATTATTACTATCTGAAAAACAGTTAGGGGCTATTTCGTATTTTTTTCCACTATCAATAAATTTGGTGTTAAATTCTATAGGCTATTGTAGTGGCTATCTAATATTATCGAGGATTAGTAAGTATAAAGTTTCATTGATCGAAACTTTATTTTTAATAATTTTTTGTTCTTTGTCACTCTTTTTTACTGGAACTCAACTGATATGGTTAATGGTTTTAATATCAGCCTCTAAAGTTATTTTGAATTATATAATTTTACATTTTGTAAGTGATTATGAATAAGAAGTATTTATTTATTTATACGGATTTTCTTATTGGTGGTATTCAGACTCAGTTACTTGAACAATGCCGACAATTGAAGAAGAGAGGCAATGAGATTAGTGTTGTTCTTTTGACAAAGGAGTATGATGTATCGCTTTTGAATGAAATTAAAGCTGTAGCAACTGTTTATTTCATTGATGATCATATCTCATCTGTTTATAGACTTAAGTTTTTTCAGAGATTTAAGATATTTTTATTTTTGAGTTGCTATAGTGTCGAGTTTAGAAAAGTTTTGGCAGAAGCTGATGTATGCCACTTTTGCAATCTAATAGGTTGGTTTTTTTATAATCTGTTATATTACAGGAAGCTGTTATGCTGTACGGCCTCATTCGGACTATATCACTCGGCTGAAATAATAGCCTTCGAACGCGATAGTTATTTTAATAAAATATTAATTTCTAAGATCATTGATTATTATCCAGTTCAAAATTTTATGGCGACCGGTGCAGTAACTAGAAATGTTGTTGCGGATCAATATTATTCGTCTCAGAACGATGTGTTTTTATTGAAAATGGGTGTTCCAATTCATAAAAGCTTTCTATCAAAAGGAAAGGGTTTAAAATTTAAAATTATATCAATTGGTCGATTGGTTGATTTTAAAACCTATAATCTCTCTATGTTACAAGTCATGAGGGAATTAATTGATGATGGTATTGATGCAGAGTATTGTATCTATGGAAATGGACCTTTATCAGGTGAGATAAATTCAAAAATAAAAGAATTAGGTTTACGAGATTGTGTGCATTTAAAAGATAACATTGCATACGATAAGTTAGGAGATATTATTGACTCAGCAGATTGTTTTGTTGGTAGTGGTACTACATTAATTTTAGCCGCTGGTCGTTCTTGTCCTTCCATTATAGGTATTGATTCTCTTAAAGAACCATTGAGCTACGGTTATATTTATGAAACGGAAGGCCAATATATCCAAGAGGATGGCCTTAAGTATCAAAAATCTAAAATAACTGACATTGTTAAATCTTTATTCAATTGTAGTGACGAAGATTACAATAAAATACGGAAAAAAAACTATATTAGAGCTAATGAGTTTTCTTTAGAAAAAAGCTCAAAAGATTTTGATGATTTTCATGATCATTTAGTCCCAATAACTAAGTTAAGATTTTTATCAATTATACATATATATGGTGTACTTGTTTTTTCTATTTTTGTTTCATTTTTTAAAGATCAGAAAGTAGCTAAGTCTTATGAAAGTTGATATAGCCTTTATATTAGGTAGTTTGCAATCTGGTGGTGCTGAAAGAGTTGCATCGAACTTGTGTAATAGTTGGTCAGAGATTGATGGTGTAAATGTTGAGCTTGTGACTGGAGACTTAGCTGAAAATGACTTTTATAAACTGTCTAACAATATTACAAGAACATCTTTAAAATTTAACTACAGATCAAAAAATAAATTCTCTTTTGTTTTTGAACAGTTTCGTAGGTTTTTCATATTGTATGGTTTTTTAAGGAGTAGAAAGAGTAAAGTCTTAGTTTTGTCTGGTACTGATATATCCATTCGTTTTTTGTTTTCCTTGCTTTTCTTTAAAAACAAAGTGATTGTCTGCGAGCATAATAATTACTATGCATATAAAAATAGATTAAAAAGAGTGATTAGATTGATTGCATTTTTCAGAGCAGATAAGTTGTTTGTATTAACAGATAGAGATAAGAAGGTCTACTCTAAAAAAAATCCTTTTAAAAGAGAATCTACCTCTGTGATGGTAAATCCACTCACAGAGCTGCCTGGGCAAGGTGTAATTTCTAATAAAACAGTGAGTAAACCAGTAAAGTTATTATCAGTAGGAAGGCTAGTTGAACAAAAAGGTTATGATAGGTTAATGTCAATCGTAAGTAATTTAAAAATTGATTTTCAATTGACAATCATAGGGGAGGGTAATCTTAAAGATGAAATTCAAAATTTGATAAATAAATATGAGTTATCAGATAGGGTTCAGTTAGTTGGACTGGTAAGTAATATTGAGGACTATTTTAGAGACTCTGATATATTATTACTGACTTCTTACTATGAAGGGCTTCCAATGGTATTAATTGAAGCAAACTCTTTTTCATTGCCTTTGATATCTTTTGACTGTCCTACTGGGCCTAGAGAATTGATAAAAAATGAATTAAATGGTTTTCTTATAAATGATGGAAATGAGACCGAATTTATCGAAAAGGTTGAGTTGCTTGCTACTGATCAAGTCCTATATTCCCAGTTGGCACATAATGCTTATTCCATGAGTTTGCGCTTTAGTTTAAATAATATTAATAACAAATGGTTTGAGCATATCGTTGAATTAGATAATAGATGATCTATTTTGATGCTATATGCGATTATTAAGTTGGCTGGCGGTATATAGATTTTGTTAGATTATTATTTTCTTGTTTTTTATTTGACTTTAATTGCCTTAATTTCACCTTTTCTTAATAAGAAAGATTTACAGGCTTGTCTTTATCTATTTTTGTTTCTGATTATATTATTTACGGCCTTTAGGCATTTTTCTGGAGCTGATTATGAAGCTTATATAAATATCTATGAGGCATCACGCCTGAATATTTTAAAGTTTGATTTCTTCGATCGTAATGGAATGGAACCGTTATACTCGATAACAAATTCGTTTTTTAGCACACTTGGGATGCCAGGCTTTCTATTTTTAGCTTTACTTGCTGCTATTAGTATCTCTAGCAAAGGGTATATTTTTAATAAACTCTCATTAAATCCTGTGGTTTCCCTATTTGTTTATTTTTCGTTGGTTTATATAAGTTCAGAGTTTATTCAAATACGATGGACTCTTGCATTGTCACTAATTTTTGCAGGATTTTATTTTTATAACGTTAAACGATATTTTGCCTCATTTTTACTTTTGTTCTTGGCCTCTTTCATCCACATATTTTCATTTTTAGTTTTGCTTCTCGTTATAGCTAATAAAGTTATTTTTGAAAGATGTAACACTGGGGCTAGATTTTGGACTTTACTAGGGCTTTCATTAGTATTTTCAATTCTTATCGATTTAGTTTATGTTGTAAATTGGTTCCAAGCCTTTGTTGGTGAAAGTTATCTGAAATATAAAATACTTGGTTATACCAATAATTTCAAAGAAGCTGCGTCTAATCTATTTGTCTTTAAATATATATTATTTGGATTAGCTGTTCTCTACTTTAAAATCAAATATAATGATTTAAATAGCAATGCTTTGATCTCTCTGTTTTTTACATTTTTATGTGTGTTTTTTATATTGCTAGATATACCTATGCTTGCTAGTAGATTATCACTTGTTATTGATTTTCTATTCAGCATTATTGTAATCAATAATGTAGCTAAATTTAAGTTTTATAATTCATTGATTGTTAATGTTACTATTGTATTCATCAGTTCTGCTTATTGGTGTTATAATATATTTGTCTCATTTCTAGCGGGTAATATTTTTCCCTACAAGACATGGTTGTATTAGTATTTATATGAATGTTGTTGGTATAGTAGCTCGATTTCCTCCACCTTTGGGTGGAGTTAGTGTCTATGCAGATCGCCGTTTAAATCAATCTATTGATAATGAAGTTACAAAAAAAATAGATCTTGGTAGTTTCAGTTCTATCCTAAACTTGATTTTTGGTAATTTCTCTATTTACGAAGTTCATAGCTTAAACATAAAGTTGGTTTTATTTCTTACTCTATTTGGGAAATCTAAGAGATGCATTTTTTATGATCACAATGCATCTAGACATTTTTCAGGTATGAAAAAGAAACTTTTGCTTTATTTTTTAAAGGGTTCATTCGGAATTAAGGTTGTGAATGAAAAGCTTATTTCATTTTATAGCCCTATTAAAGAAGCAGTAAATGTAGAGGTCTTTATTCCTTTCATTCCACCTCGAATTGCAGATGAGGAAAAAATTATAGAAACTTATGATAAGGATGTTAGATCATTTGTTGATAATGGTTCGTTCTGGATTAACTCTGCATGGCGATATATACCGTGCTCTAATGGTTTAGATTTATATGGTATATCAACTAGCTTAGAGTTGTTGAGTGTCTATAGGAGTGAAAGGCTCTTACTTGCGATACCTGAGTATGAATCTGAAAAACTTCCTTCAAATGTCTTGAACATGATCAAATCCTTTCAAAAACAGGGTCGACTATGCCTTCTTGTTGGTCAAAAACAGTTATGGCCTTTATTTAGACATGCGAAGTTATTTTTCAGACTTACATCGACGGATGGTGATAGCGTCAGTGTGAGAGAAGCTCTATTTCTAGGATGTAGTGTTATAGCTTCAGATGTGGTTGTTCGACCTGATGGAGTTGAAACGTATCAATATAACTCTTTCGATGATTTAGTTCGCTGTATTAATTTAGCCAAATAATATTTCAGTTAGTATTTGATTTATGTTGCAAATCCTCCAAAACATGTCCACCGGTGAAACCACACTAGTTGAAACACCATCACCCAAATCTAAAAGCGGCCAGCTATTAATACAAAGTAAAACATCGCTAATTTCTGCTGGCACGGAACGTATGCTAGTTGAATTCGGTCAGGCCAACCTGTTAGAAAAAGCACGACAGCAGCCAGATAAAGTAAAAATGGTGATTGAAAAAGTGCGTACCGATGGTTTGGCTACCACACTGGACGCTGTCAAGTCAAAGCTGGATCAGCCATTGCCATTGGGCTATTGCCATACTGGTGTTGTGCTTGAAACGGGCAATGGTGTTAGAGGGTTTTCTATTGGTGACCGAGTGGTCAGTAATGGCCCCCATGCAGATATTGTGCGGGTACCACAAAACCTGTGTGCAAAGATTCCAGATAATGTAGACGATGAATCGGCAGCCTTTACCGTCCTTGCAGCGATTGGCTTACAAGGCGTTCGACTGGCCCAACCAACGCTGGGTGAATGCGTGGTGGTAACTGGCCTTGGTCTAATTGGTTTGGTGACGGTACAGCTGCTTCGTGCCCAAGGTTGTCGGGTATTGGGTGTTGATTTTGATGAAGATAAATTGGCGCTGGCTCGGTTGTTTGGTGCTGAAACGGTTAATCTTGCTCAAGGTGAAGACCCAGTTGCGGCAGGTATGGCGTTTTCCCGGGGTAAAGGCGTGGATGCCGTATTGGTTACAGCCAGTACCAAATCTAATGATCCAGTGACTCAAGCTGCACGCATGAGTCGTAAGCGTGGCCGCATTATTTTGGTAGGGGTTACCGGCCTTAATCTGAGTCGGGCGGACTTTTATGAAAAAGAGCTCATTTTTCAGGTTTCCTGCTCTTACGGCCCTGGTCGTTACGATAGCAACTATGAAGAAAAGGGGCAGGACTATCCAATGGGCTTTGTCCGATGGACGGAGCAGCGTAACTTTGAAGCCATTCTGGATATGATGGCGGATGAGCGGCTGGATATGAAACCATTGATCTCCCATCGGTTTGCATTTAATGATGCCCTTAAAGCCTACCAAACCTTAACGGATGAACCGAAGACATTGGGTATTCTTTTGCAGTATCCCAAGCAATCGGTTGATGCATTGCGGGTTGATCGAGTAGCACTGTCTAATAAAACACCTGCTTATCTCACCACTGATCCTGTATGTGGGTTTATTGGAGCTGGCAATTATGCATCACGTATTCTTATCCCTGCGTTTGATAAAGCCAGGGCAAAATTTCACACTATTGTCACTAGCGGTGGTGTAAGTGGTGTTCATCATGGCAAGAAGGCCGGTTTTACTGAGGCTTCCACCTCTGTTGATGACATGCTGGCTAATCCTGCTATTAATACCGTCACCATTGTCACTCAGCATAACAGCCATGCTGCTTTTGTTACTGAGGCTTTGCAAGCAGGCAAAAATGTGTTTGTAGAAAAGCCACTGGCTCTCAATCATGATGAGATCGACGGTATAGTTGAAGCGCTGGGCGTAGCGGAAATTCAGCCGCGTTTGATGGTTGGTTATAATCGACGCTTCTCCCCACAGATTCAGAAAATGAAAACTCTGTTGGATGCTATAAAAGAACCCAAATCTTTTATAATGACCATGAATGCGGGAGCTATTCCGGCTGATCACTGGACTCAGGATCCAGCTGTCGGTGGTGGTCGTATATTAGGTGAAGCCTGTCACTATATTGATCTAATGCGGTACCTCGCGGGCAGTCCTATAACCAGTTATCAAGCCACCCAGGTTGGTAACGTGCCTTCGATGGCGATTCGGGAAGACAAAGCAGCTATTATGTTGAATTTTGCTGATGGCTCTTTTGGCGTGATTCACTACCTCGCTAATGGTGGCAGCAGTTTCCCTAAAGAGCGTATTGAGGTGTTTGCCGCCGGCGCAACCCTTCAGATTGATAATTTTCGCAAGATGACCGGTTTTGAATGGCCGAGCTTTAAAAAGATGAATCTTAGTAAACAGGATAAAGGTCAAAAAGCTTGTGTTGAGGCATTTCTGAGAGCCATTCGTGAAGGCAAACCTTCGCCAATTCCAATGGAAGAAATTATTGAGGTGGCACGTGTAGCTGTTGATGTGGCTGATTACCTGCGTGAGGGCTGAGACACTTCGGAATTATCAGACATTCGCACTAATTGTCTTATTTCAGCAACGTTTAATTGAAAAGTGCGTTAAATTTTTTTCTGAGTCGAAATTATCTGAAATGAGTTTCAATAAATTAGCAGGTTGAAACTGTAAGGTATCATTTTCTTTGTAGAGCTCTTTCTACAGGTTCGCTATATGATTTAGAAAATATTAGAGATTAAAACTATGAAAATAACATTAATTTCACATGCATGTATTGTAATTCATACTGAAGACATAAAAATATTAACTGATCCATGGCTTTTTGGTACAGCCTTTAATGATTCTTGGTCATTAAAACCTCAAGCATCGAAAGAATCGTTAGACTATGAAAATATAGACTATTTATGGATTTCACATGAACATCCTGACCACTTTCACATCCCAATACTTAAAACTTTACCAGAATCTTTTAAAAATAAAGTTACAGTTCTTTATCAGAAGAATAACTCAAATAAAATGATAAAAGCATTGAAGGGCTTTGGGTTTAATAGTTTTGAAATATTGCCTCACCGTGAAATTGTTAAGCTTTCAGATCAAACAAAAGTCTATTGCTATCAAGTAGGAGGTATGGACTCTGCACTTGGTGTTATGGCTGACGAGGAAGTGATTTTTAATATCAATGATTCTGAACTAAACCAAAGAGATTGCAACATTGTGAAAGGTGATATTGGTTCACCTGATGTGGTGCTTAACCAATTCTCAATTGCTGGCTATTCTGGACAGGCAGACAGGGGTAACCACCTTCCACTAATGGCGAAAAATACTCTGATAAACTGCTCTAATAATCATATTGATCTAGGGGCTTCTGTCACTATACCTTTCGCCAGCTTGGTGTACTTCTGTAAAGATGATAATGCCTATATGAACAATTATCACAATTCACCATTAGATTTTTGCGAACACATGATGAGCAAGTCGTTAGACTACACCCTCTTATATCCTGGTGATACATATACGCTTGGCATGGCATTTAACAATGTAGCTAGTAAAAAAAAATACGAAGCACTTGAAAGTAACTTTGACAATACTTTTGAAACGTCAGCATTAAAATCTATTGAGGCTATTAGAGAGGCTTTTAATGAAAGGTTTAAGCAGATAAAGTACGACTTTTCTAGTTTGTTTAGGTTTATTCTTAAACCTGTCACTGTAGAAATTAATGATATATCAAAGAAAGTAGAGTTTAGCTTCAAGGATGGTACTTTTAGTGAGCTAAATACGACAGATGAATGTGATCTTGTAATTAATAGTCAGCCACTTTGGTTTGCATTTAAATTTCCTTTTGGAATTCAGACCTTAGGGGTGTCTGCAAGATATACTTTAAATAAGAACGAAAAAAATTGGAAATATTATAGAGTGCTTTGTTCGCTCAATAACGCCGAAATATATCTGTCATGGAAGTTTTTTAATAAATCAAATTTACAATGGCTGGCTGCTAGGTTTAGCGGAATAATGAATCAGTTAATTTATCAACTAAAGAGAATGTAGAAGTTGACTAATATAACAAGTTCAACTCTCAGGTCTAAAAGAGCTGCGACTGTGTTTGAGATGTTAGCTATTTCACCAATATCTAGACTGCATATTTCATTTCTGGTAGTTCATTCTACCCACCGGATCAATGGCTGGTTAAAAATACATTGATTTTGCCTTTATCGGCAGCCCCATTTGGCAAGTATGTAGGCGCTGCTGGAACCGGTGAAAGCTTCAAAAATTTTAATTATGACCATGAGTACCGGTGCCATTCCCGTTGGTCACTGGACACAGGATCCGACAGTCGGTGGTGGTCGTATTATTGGTGAAACCTGTCACTATATCGACCTGATGCGCTTTCTGGTGGGTAGCCCGATTACCGGCTTCAACGCCGACATGATGTGGGATGCGCCAGGCGTTGAAGTACGAGAAGACAAGGCCAGTATTACTCTGAGTTTTGCGGTTCGTACTTTTGGCACCATTCTTTACTTGGCCAAAGGTGGCAAGAGCTTCCCTAAAGAGCGGATTGAGGTTTTTTGTAACGATGCAGTGTTGCAGCTGGATAACTTTCGTCGACTGAATAGCTTCGGCTGGCCCGGTTTCAAGGGTCTAAAGCTGATGCAGCAGGATAAGGGGCAGAAGGCTTGCGCCAAGGCGTTTGTTGATGCCATTCGGCAGGGTGCACCATCGCCGATTCCATTCGAAGAAGTGATAGAAGTGGCTCGTGTGTCCATTGAAGTTGCTCAATCTTTACGCGGGTAATTTTTTTATTAACCATGAAGGACACGAAGTTTTATTCTTTTAAGCCTTCGTGCTCTTCGTGACCTTAGTGGTTCCAAAAACAAAACCAATGAGTTTCGCTCTTGTTGAAAACCAGTACTTTTTGCCGCTATTTCCATACGCTAAGGCATCTTAAGCCTGTTCAGTTTTATGGCCGACTCGGGCATCGATTGCATAAAATCCGTCTGGATACCCGACCGGCACCTCTAGGGCGACCGTTGGCTTCAAATGGTCAATGGCACCTGCCTGCACAGATCAAAGCCTCCATTCTAAATCTTGAAACTTTCCACTTTTTAAATGAAACCCATACCCTGTCTTCTGCCAGTGACTGGAATAACCCGAAATGGGAAAAGCTATGGCTATACAACCTCCATTACTTTGATGACCTGAATGCTGAAGATGCAGAATTACGGTTGCCCTGGCATGCAGAGCTGATTGAACGATGGATTAAGGAAAATCCGGCACCTAGGGGGAATGGCTGGGAACCTTATCCATTATCGCTGCGGATAGTTAACTGGGTGAAATTCTTTCTGCGAATTTCAGCGAATCAGCCACCGAAAAAACACTGGCTTGATAGTCTGGCATTGCAGGCTCGGGTTTTGATGCAAAAACTAGAGCACCATCTACTGGGTAATCATTTGTTTGCAAATGCCAAGGCTCTGGTATTTGTTGGCCTCTATTTTCAGGGGGCTGAGGCAGAAAAATGGTTGCAGACTGGTTTGGCAATTTTGCAGCGGGAAGTTCCTGAACAGGTTTTAGACGATGGTGGTAACTTTGAACTGTCCCCGATGTATCACAGCATTATGCTGATGGATATGCTGGACCTGATCAACATCAGCCAGTGTTACTCAGCAACAACAGTGCAACCTTTTATTAACGGTTGGCAGCAATATGCTGAAAATATGGTTACCTGGCTGCAAGCCATGTGTCATCCGGATGGTGATATTGCTTTTTTTAATGATGCGGCCGTGGGGATTGCTGCCTCACTGAAAACTATGTCTAGTTATGCCAGATCATTAGGTATTGCTACTAAAAGTTATTCAATACAGTCTTCTGCTAAACCGCAGTTATTAAAGCTTAAACATCTAAAGGCTTCTGGCTACGTGCGTCTTGAAAATAAACGGGCAGTGGCTTTTCTGGATCTGGCAAAAGTGGGGCCTGACTATATTCCAGGCCATGCCCATGCCGATACGCTATCGTTTGAGTTATCCCTGTTTGGTCATCGTGTGTTCGTTAATTCTGGCACTTCCTGCTACGGCTTGGGTGATGAACGCATGAGGCAACGTGGCACTGCTGCTCACAATACCGTGGTGATTGATGACCAGAATTCCTCCGAAGTATGGAGTGGCTTCCGGGTAGCTCGCAGGGCTTACCCTGGGCAGCCTTTCTTTTCACTAGAACCGGAATCACATCGAGTGAGCTGTAGCCACAACGGTTACCGCTGGCTAAAGGGTAAGCCTTTGCATTCCAGAGAGTGGGCCTTGACGGCTCGAACCTTTTCGATAAAAGATCGTATTACTGGCAAGTTTCAAAAGGCGGAAGCCCGTTTCCATTTGCATCCGGATATTCGCTGTGCTGAACGCGAAGAGTGTTTAGTGCTCACCCTACCTGGAGGGCATGAAGTGCTGGTAAATAATCAGAGCAGCAAACGCAGGATAGAACAAACTAGTTGGCATCCAGAGTTTGGCCTTTCCATACCAAATCTTTGCCTGATTTTTGAGTTTGTAAATAGCGAATGTGTAGTAAAACTTGATTATTAGCATTCAGCAGCGCGGAATAATTGAGTGTTCTGTTTGGCTATAACTATGTTTGCAAACAGCGGTGAACCAGAGACCAATTCCATGAAAAGCTTTCTTTGTTTCATATATTTTCGGATTCAACAACTTTTTCTATTCTAGGTTTTAAGTGAAGGTTTTAATTTTTTCGTTTTATTACCAACCGGATTTGTGCGCTGGTTCTTTTCGTTGTACTGCCCTGGTCGAGCAACTGAGTCCGTTAGTTACTGAGATTGAAGTCATAACAACCATGCCTAATCGTTATGCTTCGTTTGGTGTCGATGCGCCACCAGTTGAGCGTAATGGAAATGTAACAGTCCGACGCATCCCCCTACCTGCCCACAAAAGTGGGATGTTTGATCAGATGAAGGCTTTTATTACATACTGCCGGGCTGCTTTAGGTTTAGTCAGTGGAAAGCAATACGATATTGTCTTTTCAACATCTTCAAGACTCTTTACAGCATTTTTGGGAGCGATTGTTGCCAGCAGATCTAAAACACCACTTTATCTGGATATTCGTGACATCTTCGTAGACACACTCAATAATGTGCTTTCTCCGAAAATCTCGTGGCTTGCCGGTCCGGTATCGTCAATTGTCGAGCACTTCACCTTTAGCCGTGCAGAACGTATCAATCTCGTCTCGAAAGGTTTTTCTGCATACTTTAAGAAGCGGTACACAACCATTGAATATCGTTGGTTCACAAATGGTATCGATGATGAGTTCTTGCGTGTAGTTCCGGATACAATACAGCGTCAGGGTTCCAATACTGAAATTACCATACTTTATGCAGGCAATATTGGTGAAGGTCAGGGCCTTCATACTATTGTACCTTTTTTGGCAAAAAAATTAGATACTAACGTTAAGTTCCGGATTATTGGTGATGGTGGTAGAAAACAACAGTTGATTGATGAATTGGAAAATTGTAATGTGAAAAATGTCACGCTTCTCCCCCCTGTTAACCGGGAGCTGCTTATTGCTGAGTATATGAATGCAGATGTGTTATTCCTTCACTTGAATGATTATCCGGCATTCAAGAAAGTTCTACCCTCTAAGATATTTGAGTACGCTGCCTCAGGGAAACCTATATTAGCAGGTGTCTCTGGATATTCTGCTGATTTCCTTACAATGGAAGTGAATAATTGTGCAGTATTTTATCCGTCTGATACACAACAGGCTGTCGAAGCTTTCGCAGGGCTTAAGTTAACTACAACACCAAGAACAACATTTACAGAAAAATATGCGCGACGGGCGATTATGAAGGCGATGGCATTAGATATTGTTGAATTTGGCAGCAGCAATGTGGGGGAGGTTCCAATTGCCTACTCACCTTGCGATGAGAGAAGACGAGTGTCATATCCGAAGAAATGACGGTGCAGAAATTTTGGCAGGCTTTAGACATATTGCTGTCAATCTGCTGAACAATACGAAAACCTTCAAAGCAGGCCTGAAGAGAAAACAAAAGAAAGCTGCTTTGAGTAAACGATAACTCACTGAACAGTTTGCTCGGCAAGAGCTTTCATGATTTTTTCGTGGTTAGAGCGGTTGAGATGAGTAGATGATCTTTGAATATATTCGCAACAAAGAAGCAGAAGAGAAACGGCAGGAGCAAATGAAGCTTTCTAGCGTTAAGCTAACCACCCCCCTTCTGAGGGGCCTTCACAATACCGCCTGCATTGCAGGTGATTCTGTTTAAGTTTTATGATTTTATAAATGAAAAAGTTTAATTTTTAATGAATTTTATTTCTATTCGTTATTTGAGAACTCCAATTTGACGATTTTAATAACGGGTGCCAGTGGTTTTGTTGGTCAGTCTCTGCAAGCTCAGCTGGCGGAAAAATCATACAGTTACAAAGCAGTTTTTCGTAAACTACCATCAGTCTCTGATGAAGATGCCATTGCTGTTGGTTCAATCGATGCTTCTACTGATTGGTCTGCAGCATTGCAAGGAATAGGTGTTGTTGTTCATCTTGCTGCTCGTGCACATATCATGAAGGACAAAGTCACTGAATCAATAGCAGAATATCGCCGGGTCAACACCGATGGAGCATTGAATTTAGCAAGACAGTCTGCATCTGCTGGAGTAAAGCGCTTCATATTCATAAGTTCAATAAAAGTCAATGGTGAAACAACTTCTGGTGCTTCAGCATTTACGGAACAGCATAGCCCTCTAACTCAAGATGCATATGGAATTTCAAAAAAGGAAGCTGAAGATGGGTTGCGTGAGATAGCTTTGGAAACTGCTATGGAGGTTGTAATTATTCGTCCTCCTCTTGTTTATGGGGCAAACGTAAAGGCTAACTTTCTAAACTTAATGAAGCTTACTGATACAAAAATTCCACTTCCTTTTAGCATGATTAAAAATATGCGCAGTATGGTGTATGTTGAAAATCTTGTAGACTTTATAATCACCTGTATAGAGCACCCAAGGGCAGCAAATCAAACTTACCTCATCTCTGATGGAACAGATCTATCATTGCCAGTATTGATTAAAACGATACGATCTTCACTTGGAAGGCCGGAAAGACTTTTTCCCATACCAAAATTTTGTTTTTGTTTTGTAGGAGCTGTAATTAGGAAAAGTTCAATTGTTGATCGATTGATAGGCGACTTACAAGTAGATTCTTCAAAGGCAGTGAAAACTTTGTCGTGGAAGCCACCTTATACATTTCAGCAAGGTATAGACGCGACAGTGGCTGCTTACATTGAGGATAAAAGATCTGGAGGTAATCGTTAACGTGCTGCGTTTTTTTGATTTTGTTTTGGCGTTTTTTGGATTGATCTTTGGCTTACCCATTATGATGATGATTTATATCATCGGTCTATTCGATACAGGCTCGCCTTTATTTCGTCAGGAAAGAGTGGGGCGCAAAAAAAAGCCTTTTATATTGATTAAATTCAGGACAATGAATGTAGAAACTGCCTCAGTAGCTAGCCACCTTGCTTGTATAAGTTCTATAACTCGCTTTGGGCGGTTCCTTAGAAAAACGAAACTAGACGAGCTGCCACAACTATGGAATGTCCTAAAAGGTGACATGAGCTTGGTCGGCCCAAGACCCAATCTATTTAATCAGACTGAGCTTATCGAGCATCGTAATAGTTTAAAAGTTTACGATGTAAGGCCTGGGATTACAGGCTTGGCCCAAGTTTCAGATATTGATATGTCAATGCCTGAATTACTGGCAAAAACAGATGCGGAAATGATTAAAGGTATGTCTTTTTCTAACTACTTTCGATATATTTTCATGACTCTGGCTGGACGTGGTCAGGGTGATAGAGTAAATCAGTCTAAATGATAGAGTTTTGATAAAGTAATTTAAGTTTTACTTCAGGTTACACATGCGCAAGACACTGCTCTCACTCCCACGCTCAGGCAAACGGCTGGTTACATTGCTATTCGATTCAATAGCAATTATCTTCTGTCTATGGATGGCGTTCTATATTCGCCTGAATATGGTGGACTCGTTCACTCAATATTATCCTGCATTCATCATTGCTGTAGTCGTCACCTTGCCCTTCCTGGTTAAGATGGGACTTTATCGGGCTGTCCTCCGGTACATGGGCTCAGACTCTCTTATCGTTATCTTTAAAGCCTGTTCCTATGCTGCTATCTGCCTGATGTTGGCAGGGTTTCTTTCAGGTCAGGCTCATCTTCCCCGGTCCATTCCCTTTATATATTGGCTCCTGTTGCTACCGACAATGATTATCTCTCGCTATTTGATCAGAAGCTGGTTATTGGAGGAATCTATAGCAGATATTTTTCCTGAGTTTTTTCCACGCAGGGAACGCCACTCACGCAGAGGAGTTCCTGTCGCCATCTATGGCGCAGGCGCTGCAGGTGTGCAGGTAATGTCCGCTTTAGACAAAGGGATTGAATACCAGCCAGTCGCTTTTTTAGATGATAAGCAGGACAATGCTGGTCGTGCTATTCAAGGGAGGCGCATTTATCGACCATTATGTTTTGAGCAGATGGTTCAGGAGACAGGTGTTCAGGAGGTGTTACTGGCTATACCCTCTGCGAGTAGGCAAAGGCGAAAAAAGATCGTTCAGACTCTTGAACAACATGGTCTACCTATCCGAACTATACCCGCCATGGCTGACCTGGCTAGCGGTCGCATGAAAATGCAGGAAATTCAGCCAGTTGATATTGGTGATGTGCTCGGAAGAGACGAGGTAGAGCCAAGGCAAGAGCTTTTGGAGAAATGTATCACCGGTAAGGTTGTCATGGTGACTGGGGCAGGGGGTTCTATCGGTTCTGAACTCTGTCGTCAGATTCTTAAAAAGAAACCTTTATGTCTTGTGCTATATGAGCACAGTGAGTTTAGCTTATATTCTGTCGAACAGGATTTAATTAAGACGCAAAATAGTTCGAATGACTTTAAAGCGGTTCAGATAGCAGCAGTACTCGGTTCGGTGAATAATCCGGAGCGTTTAATTGAAACCTTGCGAAGATTCGCTGTGAATACGGTTTATCATGCTGCTGCCTATAAACACGTACCTATCGTTGAACAAAATATTGAAGAAGGTTTACGCAATAATACTTTGGGTACGCTTTATACGGCACAAGCCGCCATTGTTGCTCAGGTAGAACGTTTTGTTCTTATATCTACCGATAAGGCAGTACGTCCCACAAATGTTATGGGTGCTTCAAAGCGTCTGGCAGAGATGGCTTTGCAGGGATTGGCTGATGAAAGTTCAGTGAATCTGTTCCATTCCGACAGGTTTGGCTTTAGGCCAGAAACAAAAATACCCGTTAATACCTGTTTTACAATGGTGCGGTTTGGAAATGTATTGGGTTCGAGTGGTTCAGTGATCCCCGCGTTTCGCGAACAGATTCGGGTCGGTGGTCCTGTGACGGTGACTCACCCAGACATTAATCGTTATTTTATGACGATTCATGAGGCTGCACTTCTGGTGATTCAGGCCGGTGCGATGGCCAGCGGAGGGGAGGTTTTCGTGCTGGATATGGGGAAGCCTGTCAAAATAGCCAACCTGGCAAAGCGTATGATTAATTTATCTGGCTTGACCCTGAAGGATGAAAGTAACCCTGAAGGCGATATTGAAATTGTCTACACAGGATTACGCCCTGGTGAAAAGCTCTATGAAGAACTGTTGATTGGAGACAATGTGACAGGTACCAGTCATCCTAAAATCAGTATGGCTATGGAAAGCAAAGAATTATGGAGTAACTATAGGCTGGTCCTGGAAACTGTTTTTGAAGTGGCAAGAAGTGGGCGTTTTACCGATCTGAGAGATCTGCTTTCCAGCTGTGTGAATGGTTTTAATCCAACCTCTGATGTGGTGGATTGGATGGATCAGTCCAGACAAGCTGAATCAAAACCAGAGCGAGAAGTATTGAAATACCATTGATTTGTCGTTTGCTATGATTTCTGCTTAATCCCTGTCTATATTGAACGGCTCATATTTCATAATGATCGGTGGGTCAGATGCAAAATGCTATGAAAAATCCACTGTTATCCGTTGATGAATATATAGAGTCTGAAAAGACGGCTGAATCGAAAAGCGAGTACATCAATGGATATGTCTTCGCTATGGTGGGTGGCAGTCGAAAGCATAACTTGCTAACGGTTTCTCTTGCCACGAGACTTCATCAGCATCTATCGGGCACTGGCTGTGATGTCTTTGCTTCTGACATGAAAGTCAGTGCAGGTTCTGAAAGCGATAATATCTTCTTTTACCCTGACATAATGGTGTCCTGTGGCAGTGGCTCTGGTGATGATTATATTGAAGAGAATCCAAAACTGATTATTGAGATCCTTTCAAAATCTACAGAACAGCATGATCGTTTTGCGAAACTTGAGGCATATACTCAAATAGCAACTCTGGAAGAATACATGCTGGTTTCTCAATATGAGCTTCTGGTGGATCTATACCGACGGGAAGGAGGACAATGATGTTCACAGCGTTACGGAGAAGGAGACTCTTTGCTGTTGCGCTCAGTCGGTCTCGAACTTTCTGTTCTGGATATCTACAAGGATATTAGAAGAGTTGAGCATTAAGGCCAGAATTCCGGATCCATTGCCTGCTCATAGCTCCAGGGGCATTCTTTTGGGAAAGTAGTGGAGGGGAGTTCTGTTTCATCTGAGGCATCTTCCATAGCGTCGGAGTAGGCTTCAAGCAGAATTTCTGGCAGCTTGCCTTTCAGTCCTGGATTTTTTCTTAGAATCCGTCTGATCTGCTTGCGTTGCCCCCGGATAGTCCTTTCCCAGCTGTGTCCGGTTTGTCTTTTTTCAGGCTGGTACCGCCATTTCAACAAATGCATGAAAAGCAAACATATTCTGGATTCCAATGCCCTGTAGTCACTGCGCCCCATGCTTTCGATTTCCTCCAGGATATTTTCCAGATCGAGTTCTGCGAGTCGGCCCTCACGGATCAGTTTTGCCTGTCTCTGGGTCCAGCTGTAAAAGTCGGTATCGTATAAATCACGCACAAAGATCACCTGCTGTTTTTATAAGATTTCATAGTCACCTTTCAGTTTATATTATTGCCTGGAGAATTATCAGGGCCAGAACTCAGGGCTCATAGCTTGCTCATAGCTCCAGGGACGCTCTTTGGGGAAGGTTGAAGGTGATAGTCCAGTTTCTTCAGTAGCATCTTCGACGGCTCTTTTATAAGCGACAGGAAGCATGGCATCAATTTTGTTTTTGAGGCCCGGAGAATCCTGGAGAATTCGTCGTGCCTGTTTTCGTTGCTCACGAATGGTGCGTTCCCAACTGTGACCCATCTGCCTTTTTTCTGGCTGATACTTCCATTTCAACAAGTGCATGTAGAGTATTTCCAGCCGGGATTGTAAAGCTCTGTAATCACTGCGACCCATACTCTCAATTTCCTCAAGGATATTTTCCAGATCGAGTTCTGCGAGGCGACCTTCACGGATCAGTTTTGCTTGCCTCTGGGTCCAGCTGTAAAAGTCGGTATCGTACAAGTCACGCATATAGGCCACCTGCTTTGTCCATTATCACACTTTCCTACAGTCTATCTTACCTACTTTGTACCTTACGAATCTAAACTGCACCAACAACGATAGTGCAAGTTTCATTTATAGGGCTGTGCGTAGTTTAATGAAGAGTCATTAGGTGATACTGGTTGCAGCCATGAGTGCACTCAATACTTCGGCTCGTTTTGTTCTGAAATTTATACTCGAAGTCATCAATCCGAAAGGCTCCTGACGGTTTGTTTTGCTCTTGACTTTTTGTTGTCAGAGCCTGAAGAAATAGTTTTATTCATGCTTTTATCGAACTTCAGCGTAAGACCCCCACCGAAATGGGTGGGGGATGTAAGCTCGGCAGTTGCCACAGAGAGCCAAGCGACTATAATTAGTCGCATACTGGAGAGCAATTATTGTGGCTCAGAAAAAGAACATTGAAAAACTGAAGGAAGGCCCGAACACCTTTCCATGGAAAGATGTCTGCTCACTATTGAATTATTTTGGCTACAAGCAGGAGGAAAAGGCTGGCTCACGGGTACGATTTTACAACAAAAACACGAAACGAATGATAAGACTGCACAGGCCACACCCGGACAAAAATCTGAAAGGGGGAGCCCTGAAGGCACTTATTGAGTTTCTGGATAACGAGGGGCATCTGTCATGACTCAATACCTCAAATACAAGGGCTATCAAGGCACAATAGAGCCACAGATTGATGATGGTACGCTGTTTGGCAAAGTAGCCTTTATCCGAGATCTGATTACTTATGGAGCGGACACGCTGCCAAAGCTGATAGAGGAATTTCAGCAGTCAGTAGATGACTACCTGAAAGACTGTGAGGAACTAGGCAAAACCCCTGATAAACCATTCAAGGGCTCGCTGAATGTTCGCGTCGGTGAGGAACTTCACAAGGCCATGGCCATAGCCATCCTCGAAGCACCACTTAATCACACAAGGCCAAAGTCTATCAATGCGTTCATTTGTGAGGCGATAGAGGAAAAGCTAAGCAGGGAAAGAAGCAAAGGGATTAGCACCGACACGATTAATTAATTATCGAATGAGCGTAAAAACCCGTCCCTTAGGACGGGGCGGACATCAAGTTTCATTTATAGGGCTGGGCGTAGTTTAATACAGAGTCAGAAGGTGATACTGGTTGCAGCCATGAGTGCACTCAATACTCCGGCTCGTTTTGTTCTGAAATTTATACTCGAAGTCATCAATCCGAAAGGCTCCTGAGGGTTTGTTTTACTCTTGACTTTTTGTTGTCAGAGCCTGAAGAAATAGTTTTGTTCATGCTTATATATTGTCAAAACATTGGCTTCGCTGTCTGAGTACTTATTTTGGAGACTGTCCCGACTTCTTTATAAAATCAGTCGTTTACACCAAATGGCTCTGTCATAGTCATAGTTTTTTTTCAATGCGTTTGGTTTTTTTTTAAAATCCGTCTAGAACTGAAAATAACGGTTTTAGAAATATCTAAAGCCAAACTCAAATAATCAATAAGGAAGTTTGATTATGAATAATTTTTTCCCAGCTATCGCTCTTTCCAGTCTTTTGATGTTCTCTGCAGGCTCATTTGCCAATAGCGACGAAAAAGAATGGGTCGTTAATGTCAACACAGCCACTGTTCAGGAACTGGACGAAAAGCTTATAGGTGTAGGTCGACGAACAGCAGAAGAGATAGTAAAACACCGAAAAGCCCATGGTCCTTACAAGAATATGGATGACCTGGATCAGGTGAAGTTCATCGGTGAAGCCTTTATGAAGAAAAACGAATCCAGAATAATTTTTGAAGAGTAGGAATAATACACACAAAAAAGCCCGTCCATAGAGACGGGCTTTTTTGTGTGTTGAGTAGCTGTTCCAAAACCGATAATCTGACCCGAATAAAGACTAATGCAGGAGTTTTCCTTTGACGTTTACCTGGATCGACTGGGTCATTGTGGCCATAGTGGCTGTGTCCTCTCTTATCAGCCTTAAACGTGGCTTTTTTAAGGAAGTTCTTTCTCTTCTGACTTGGGTAGTGGCCATTTTTGTGGCCTGGACTTTTAATGGCAGTGTTGCCAGCTTGTTGACCCAGTATGTAGAGACCCCATCTGTTAGAGTAATTTCCGCATCAATCCTGCTTTTCGTCGCAACTCTACTGGTGGGGGGGTTAGTGAATCGTTTGTTTGCAGAATTGGTAGAAGCCACTGGCCTTACTGGGACTGACAGGGTGTTGGGTATGGTTTTCGGAGGACTCAGAGGCTGCCTGCTTGTAGTGCTTGTGGTGGGACTAATGACATTTGCCCCATTAGAGAATGACGAAGCATGGCAAGATTCGGTATTATTGCCACACTTTTTGCTGCTTGCAGACTGGTCCAGGCAAACAGTGGTCCAGTGGGTTGAACCATTGATGCAAGCCGGTTGAAATAATCTCTGAAAGCTTCCCGGGAACAGGCAAACGTCCAGGGAGTGCTTTCAATGAACTTTTGAGAAAAAACAGGCTCTAAAGCCAACCAAAAGCATAAAATGCGGGGAGAGCCGATTTTCAGGTTACCCTGCCATAGCTTTAGAGCCGCTGATCCAGCCTGAGGATGTGATAAATGTGTGGAATTGTCGGTATTTCGGCGACAGTGAATGTTAACCAGCTGTTGTTCGATGCGCTGACCGTGCTTCAGCACAGGGGGCAGGACGCAGCCGGAATGGTCACTCTGGGGGGAGGGCATTTTTATCTGAGAAAAGATAACGGGCTGGTCCGTGATGTCTTCAGAACCCGGCATATGAAAAAACTGGTAGGGAATATGGGCATCGCTCATGTTCGGTATCCTACTGCAGGGACTTCGAGCTCAGCCGAAGCCCAGCCATTCTATGTGAACTCTCCCTACGGGGTTGCCCTTGCCCATAACGGGAATCTCACCAATGCCCAGAGCATCAAGCAAGAGCTCTTTGAAGCAGATCTTCGTCATATCAATACCAGCTCTGATTCAGAGATTCTGTTGAATGTATTTGCCCATGAACTGGAGCAGTCTGGCAAGTTGCAGCCCAGTCCGGAAGATTTTTTTCAGGCGGTTCGTCGCGTCTATGAGCGTTGTGAAGGAGGTTATGCTGTCGTTGCTATGATCAATGGTCACGGTATCATTGGTTTTCGTGATCCTTATGGTATCCGCCCCCTGATTTACGGTAAGCGAGAAAGCGAGAAAGGTACAGAGTATATGATGGCTTCTGAATCCGTCGCTCTGAGTGCCTCTGGTTTTGAAGTGATCCGTGACGTTGAACCAGGCGAAGCCGTATTTATAGACTCAAACAATCAGCTGCACACTTTCCAGTGTGTCGAGGGCACCAAGCACCCATGTATGTTTGAATACGTCTATCTCGCTCGGCCTGACTCAATTGTGGACGGTATTTCGGTCTATCAGGCGCATCAGAGAATGGGGCAGATCCTGGCCAACAAGATTCTCAGAGAGTGGCCAGAGCACGATATCGATGTGGTCATGCCTATTCCTGACACCAGCCGAACATCGGCACTGGAGATTGCCAACCGGTTGGGGCTTCCTTACAAAGAAGGCTTTGTTAAAAACCGTTATATCGGTCGAACCTTTATCATGCCTGGTCAGGAGGTCCGCAAGAAGTCCGTTCGTCAAAAACTCAGTGCTATACGTCAGGAATTTGAAGGCAAGAATGTGCTGTTGGTGGATGACTCTATCGTCAGGGGCACAACCTGTCAGCAGATCATCGAGATGGCCAGAGACAGTGGTGCAAAGAAAGTCTATTTTAGCTCTGCTGCCCCTGCGATTCGTTACCCCAATGTTTACGGGATCGATATGCCGACATCAGAAGAACTCATAGCCTACAATCGGACAGATAAGGAAATTGAGCAGGAAATCGGGGCAGATCGTCTGATCTTCCAGGATTTGGATGATCTGAAGAAAATTGTTTCTTCGTTGAATCCCGAGATTACCGACTTCGACTGTTCTGTTTTTGATGGTAAATACATTGCTGGCGGTATCGACAGTGAATACCTCAGTCGTCTTGCTGCCAGCAGGAACGAACAAACCCGGGCGAATAAAGGAAGTGATTCGATCATTGACCTTCACAATGATGAAGAGCTTGCCTGATTTATCCCTCAACAGCGCCAGTTACCAAGCCCTTGTTAGCTTTGCTAACAGGGGCTAAGCTGGGTCTGGTTTAGATACAGTTTCATACCTCAAATCTTTCATCCTCACCCCAATCTCAAGATCACAAGCCAAAGTTGCCAATTTCAGGCTTAACAATGCCTGTTCTTTCTGCTTCACTACTTTTCCCGCCGCCCCTTTAGCCTCCTCTCCCAACAAAAAGATATTGCTTATTTCCTGATGTTCCAGAATCAGGGAGGTCGCTCCCTTATCGCCTACACCCTGAACGCCGGGCACATCGCCCACACCGGCAATTGCCCAGAACTGGGTTAGCTTTTCAGCCCCGAAGCCGTAAAGGTTCTGTACACTCTCTCCCTGATAATCAATCTTCTGGAAATGATCACGCAGTTTTATCTGCGGAACATTCAACAGTTGCAGGAAAATACGGTCGGTTGAAAGGATGGTGGTTTCGGCGTTGGCTTTTGATGCCTTGGAGGCTATAGCGGCAATGACATCATCCGCTTCCAGACCTGTTTTTCTGAATGTTTTTACCCCCATTTTCAGAAAAGCTCTGTTAAAGTCGCCAAGTCTTTTTCTCAGTGCTTCGGGCATGGGCTTGCGACCCTTTTTATAGTCAGGAAAAAGCTCATGTCGCCAGGTCGGAGGGTTGCAATCAAAAACCATCAGGCAATGCGTTGGCGATGTTTCCTTAATGGCCCGAGTTAGCGAAGCAACGGTAGCTGAAATTGCTCCGTCTATCTGGCTGTTTTCATCCGGGGCCCTGACAGCAGCGTGTACTCTTCGGATAAGATTCAGAGCATCAATCAAAAGCAGGTGAGGGCGCATTCTGTTTTTCCTGAACAGCCATGGATGTATAAATCAACACTAAACATTTAATAATCGTGTTCCCAGATTACCACATTCAGGGGCCGGGAATTTTCTTTTATCTTTCTAAAACCGAGCAGTGAGGGTGGTTATTTCTACTGTCAACCGCCGGTTTTTTTCGCTATCTTTGGCATCTCAGCCATCCGGGATATGTCAGACTCAAGGTTCTTTCAGGCCGGGTAGAAAACCTCAGCATGACATATAATCGAAGCCTTGGAATTGTAGGCTCAGAAACAGCCATGAGTGAAAAAAATGCAGCGTAATATCTGAATAGCAGAACAAAATATTATTCATGGTAAACTGCCCTCAGCGGTACAAAGGACCAGAAATGAAAGACAACGAATTGAGTAATCAGGATCAATGGGCGTTTGAAACTCAGGCTATCAGGACTGGCGTCATACGCAGTGGTGAAAGAGAGCACAGCGAAGCTATTTATCTGACTTCCAGCTTCACTTATGACAGTGCTGAGCAGGCTCAGGCTGTTTTTGCCGGAGATGAACAGGGCAATGTTTATTCACGGTATACCAACCCCTCAGTAAAAATGTTTGAAGAGCGTATGGCGGCCCTTGAAGGGGGAGAGTTGGCCTGTGCCGCCTCTTCAGGCATGGCGGCTATCCTGGGTATGTGCATGGGGTTGTTGAAAGCCGGTGATCATGTGATTTGCTCTCGCAGTGTTTTTGGTACGACGGTCACCATATTTGCCAAATACCTGGGCAAATTTGGCGTAGAAACCACTTTTGTTGATTTCACGGATTACCAGCAGTGGCGAGATGCAATGCGTCCTGAAACACGTCTTTTATTTCTGGAAACGCCTTCAAACCCTCTGGGCGAAGTAGTGGATCTGGAAATCATGGCCGCCATTGCTCATGAGAATGATGCTTTATTGATGGTGGATAACTGTTTCTGTACACCGGCTCTGCAGCAGCCTCTGAAGCTTGGGGCAGATATTGTCGTCCACTCTACCACCAAGTTTATCGACGGTCAGGGACGCTGCATGGGGGGAGTAGCTGTCGGCAGCAAGGAACTGATCAGTGAGATGCATCTCTGGCAACGAGCGGCTGGTGCTTCAATGAGTCCTTTTAATGCCTGGAATTTCTACAAGTCCCTTGAAACACTTAATCTCAGGGTCAATGCTCATTGCCGCAATGCAATGGCTCTGGCCCAATGGCTGGAAGCGCATCCTGCTGTTGAAAAGGTTCACTACAGTGGTCTTGAGTCTCATCCCGGTCATAGTTTGGCAAAACGGCAGCAGAAAGCCTTTGGCGGTGTTCTTGCCTTTGAAGTCAAAGGCGGTCGAGAGCAGGCCTGGAAAGTGATGGATGCGGTAACCTTTATTTCCAGAACCGCTAATCTGGGTGATACCCGCACAACGATCACCCATCCGGCCACCACAACGCACTGTCGTCTTTCTGATGAAGACAAAGCAAGAGCCGGTATTACCGAAAATCTGATCAGGGTGGCTGTAGGCCTTGAGAACCTTGAAGATCTCAAGGCTGATCTGGAAAAAGGATTAGCTCAACTTTAAATAAGCCCCCCGGAACAGAAAAGGAATTCTGTTCTTTTGTGTCGATTGACCGATAAAACAGCCTTGAGTACAAAAAAGCAAAGTCTTCAAAATAATAAGAATGGTTCCCAATCAATGAATGAAGTCAATCAATGTATTCATGCGCTGAATACGATTATCCGTGGCAAGGATCAGGAAATTCGGCTTGCGGTATGTTGTCTTCTTGCCCGGGGCCACCTGCTCATCGAAGATCTGCCCGGCATGGGTAAAACAACGCTGGTTCATGCACTGGCGCGGGTCATGGGGTTAGATTATCAGCGAGTGCAGTTTACCAGTGATTTGCTACCTGCTGATATTATCGGGGTCACTGTTTTTGATAAAAATAGTGCCAGCTTTGCTTTTCACCCCGGGCCGGTTTTTTCCCGGCTGTTGCTGGCGGATGAAATCAACAGGGCTTCACCCAGAACGCAAAGTGCCTTGCTTGAAGCCATGGAGGAGCGTCAGGTTTCGGTAGATGGTCAGCCGCACTCCCTGCCCGAACCTTTTTTCGTGGTGGCCACCCAGAATCCTGTCTATCAGGAAGGCACTTTTCCCCTGCCAGAATCCCAGCTTGACCGATTCTTGATGAGATTGAAGCTGGGCTACCCCGATCCTGAATCAGAGAAAGCCATTTTGAAAGGCGAAGCCGGCAGGGCAGAACTGAATGCACTGCCTGTCATCTTTAATGCAGATCAATTGATCAAGGCTCAGAATGCATCAGCCCGGGTACATGTCGGGGAGATGTTATTGGATTATGTCATGAGGCTGATTTCTCGTACCAGGGAAGTGGGATGCTTCAATGTTGGACTCTCGCCACGGGCGGGACTGGCGTTAATGGCGACTGCAAAAGCCTGGGCCTGGATGGAAGGTCGGGACTATGTTATTCCCGAGGATATTCAGGCTGTGTTTGTCTCTGTTGCCGATCACCGATTACAAGCAAAGGAAAAAGGTCAATCGGTCAGGGAGTTGCTAACTAGCACTCAAGTGATGGGTTAACGGGTATGTCAGAAGGCGCTGTAAAACGGCGATATCGTCAATGGCTGGATCGACGGATTCCTCCGGCTGCCCGGGTGACTCTGGATCAAAAACGGATATTTATCCTGCCCACAAAAGGGGGCTACACATGGCTGTTTGTTGCTGCCCTTATTTTTATTCTTGCTGCCAATTATGCTAACAGTCTGGCGTTTGGTCTGTCCTTTTTTATGGTCAGTCTGTTTATGCTGTCCATTCTTCATACCTGGAGAAATCTGGCGGGCATCACTCTGATTTCAAAGTCTGCCGGTTCGGGACATGTTGGGGACCTGATACCCGTTCATCTGCAATTGCAGACAGGTGGGCGGGGTCGGCAATCTGTGAGATTAGGCTGGCCCGAAAATGAGCAAGTGACCTATTCATTCGAAACGGATCTGGACGTGAGTCTGAGGGTAAAAGCAACATCCAGAGGCTGGTTTCGTCCGGGAAGGATGAGACTCGAGAGCCTGTATCCTCTGGGATTTTGCAGGGCCTGGAGCTGGGTTCAACTTGAAATGCAGACACTGATCTATCCCCGACCTGATTACACCCACCCTGTTCCAAGCCTACTGGGCGCGGGGGAGGAAACCGGTGTCCAAACACGATCAGGGCAGGATGATTTTGCCGGCTTTCGCCGCTTTAAAGAGACGGATCTTGCGGGTCATGTTGACTGGAAAGGGTATGCGAGAACCAGTGAGCTGAATACCAAGCTGTTTGAAGAGCCTATTGGTCATCAGGTTAAGCTCTCCCTGGAGCATAATCCCGGCGTAAGTCTTGAAGATAAACTGTCTGTTCTGGCTGGATGGTGTCTGAGATGCGAAGCCACTAACAAACCTTTCAGCTTGTCTGTTCCCGGGACAGAGTTGGCAGCCGATGGAGGGCGCAAGCATTTAAAACAGTGCCTTGAGACTTTGGCTCTATTTGCTTCTGGCTCTGACAGGGCTTCGGGCAGTGTAAAGTCAGGAGGTGGTCGTGCTGAGTAATGCTCAGGTGAGCAGAACCTCAACACTGTGGTTAACTGCAGCCCTTCTGTCAGTCCTGTTGCCCATTTGGAAGCAAGTTCCGACGCTGATTATTTTACTGGGTTGTCTTTCAGCAGGCTGGCGGATTACTATTTTGCTGGGTAGAGGGCAGTGGCCACCTTTTTTGTTGCGTCTGGGACTGATTCTGATTGCACTGGTTACGGTGATAGTCAGTTTCAGGCCGTTGATATCTCTGGAATCATCGGTCTCTGTTCTGGCAGCAGGGTATGCACTCAAACTGTTGGAAATGAGAAGCCAGCGTGATGCGCTTATTGTGGTTTACATCGGCTATTTTCTGGTGGCGACAGCCGTTCTTTTCTCCCAGTCGTTACTACAAACACTCTACCTGATGTTTTGTCTGGTGATGTTGATCGCTGCCCAGCAGGGCTTGTTCCGATCAACGAATGCGGCACCTGTTGTTTCCAGTATAAGGTTTGCAGGCCTCCTTGTTTTGCAGGCAGCTCCTTTAACCATTCTCCTGTTTGTCCTGGTGCCACGGATGGGGCCGCTCTGGTCAGTACCCCTTCCCGATAATAGTGCCAGAACTGGCTTAACCGATGCCATGACGCCAGGCGATATAGCAAGACTCAGTCGTTCAGATGAGCTGGTGTTTCGGGCACGCTTTGCTGGTGATGTACCACCACCTCGGCAAAGATACTGGCGGGCTGTGGTTCTGGATCAGTTTGATGGCAAGACCTGGAAGCAAACGGACAAGCCTTTTTCTGTTGCCGCCATGTCGCAGAAAGATTGGGTCAGCAGGCAACCTGAAATTGAAGGCTGGTGGAAGAATCGTCAGGGAAGCTATCAATATGAAGTGATGATGGAGCCTACCGGAAAACCATGGATGTATACATTGGGAGCTGCTGGCACAGTGGCTGAAAACAGCTTTTTATACAGGACAATGAGACTGGCATCGGAACGACCGATTGACAGCCGATTGTTGTACTCACTGGATGGGATGTTGCCTCAGGCTCGATCTGTCTTAATGCCTGACTGGCTTGCTGCCTTGAATACTCAGATTCCGGATTTTGGAAATGACCGGAGTCGACAATATGCCCTCAGGCTGTTCAACCAGGCAGGTCAGGATCCCGTCAAAATGGCGGCTCGATTGCTGTCGCTGTTCCGTCTGGATGATTTCTACTACACCGTTGCACCGCCTTTGTACGATCAAAACTCTACGATTGATGAATTTCTGTTTGAAGGTAGGCGAGGTTTTTGTGCCCATTATGCCGGAGCATTCGTTTATCTGATGAGGGCTGCGGGTGTTCCGGCCAGGGTCATCGGCGGTTATCAGGGTGGAGAGTTTAAGGAAGCTGATAACCTGATTCAGGTTCGGCAGTTCGATGCTCATGCCTGGGCTGAAATCTGGGTGGCAGGGCAGGGCTGGCAGAGGTTTGATCCAACTGCTGCAGTTTCACCCCAGCGCATAGAGGCGGGTCTGGAAGCGGCTATTGGCAACTCCGGAACTTTTTTGCCAGACAGTCCTTTGTCTCTCTATCGTTACCGTGATTCAGGCATTATTAACAGAGTCAGGCTGGCCTTTGAGAAGGCAGAATATCAATGGCAGAGATCGGTCGTGAATTTCAAGCAGGATCAGCAGGAAGCGTTTCTGAGAAGCCTGTTGGGTGATGAAGATTTTTATTGGCGACAAGGGGTGGCTCTGACGATAGGGGTAAGCGTGATACTGGCCATACTGTCCCTGACTTTACTGTATCGCCGACAGACTCTGCCTCCGCTTCAGAAACTCTATGCTCGCTTCCTGAAAAAAATGGCCAGAAGAGGCTTTGTTCCTCGAAAGGGTGAAGCAGAGTTGAGTTTTGCCCGTCGTATTTCCCAATCGGATGACTCGCTTGCAGAACCTGTAATGTCGTTTTGTGAGGCTTATATGCGAGCGGCTTACGGAGAAAAGCATTCGGAAATGGACGAGCTGAAGCGGCTTTTGACCCGTTTTTAGGGCTAGGTAGTTTCTCGTTTGGGTGGCTTTGGCATCTTCTGGCTCAGATAATGGTTAATATATCGCTGGGTTTCCTGACCTTTTTCGGTGCCGGGGCAAACCAGATACACTTTGGGCGGTCTGGTTTCATAGGGATGGCTGCTCATGTAACGGCTGATAGCGACACAAACGATGGTCGCTGCTCGCTGCGGGGAAAGGTTCATTTCAGAACTGAAAATGGGGATGGCTATGCTCGACAGATTTTTCCTGTGAGCGGCTTCGATGGTGGATTGGTAGGCGGCGACCAACTCTGAATTAATATTCCCGGAATCGACATGTGGAAGCATGGCATGAACCATGTGACTGAAGCCCCTGTCCTGCAGTGCAGGGCTGGGTGCAATGACGGCCAGTCCTGGTTGCACCTTTTTAATAGCTTCCAAAAAACCTTTTTTTGCCAAACCGGTATCAATTTCGGAAAGCTGCTTCAGTAAAACCGTCTCATTTTTTGATCCCTTGGGGGTGTACGGGCAGGCAATGGCTTGAATAGGCGGGGTTTGTAATTCATTCATTCGGCTGATATCCCCGGACATCAAAAAGACCTCTTTTCCTAGCAGTTGGTCAGCAGGTATTCTGACATCCGTTTGCATCAGAGTGTCCGTAGATGGTTGTGCTGAAGCAGTGATAAGAAGCTCAAGAGGCCTGACAAAATCGGCAAGTTTGTGAGCCTCTCCAGCAGGATGCCTCAGAGTCAGATCATTCAAAACAGCTGGCCAGTTAGCGGCGCCCACCTGGTTCACAAGTTTGGAAAAAGCCTGCATGTCTTCCAGCGTTCCCTGTTTGTAGGTTTTGATTTGAAGGCGCCTGGCTTGGGTTAGCAGTTTGTTCTGAAGTTCAGATAAAAGGTCCGTCTCTACAGTGACTGAGCTGACATCAATACCAATACGGGCAAAGTCATTCCTGAAGTGTTGAGCGGCTCTATTAATCCGGGATCTGGGATTATCATGGCGTTTGATGTCTCGAAGTCTTATGCGCGAATAAGGGTTGTCGCCCCTGGCTCTGGCTTCCTGGAGCAGGGCGGCAGGGTCTTCCAGTACCCGGGTTTTCCGGTTCCAGGTAAAGGCTGAGCGCAGTTTGTGTTTTACCCAGCTTTTGAAAATCTGCCAGTTGGATGCCGAACTGAACACGTCAGACGTTGGAATCATGCATAAGCCAGAAAATCTACTGATAGTCTTCAGTATAATCAGTTCATTCCTGATCTGGATTTACAAGGCTAAAAGGTATCTGGCAAGGCTGGCTGACAACGTCAGCCGGATAAGTTATCGACTTTCTGACGAGTCTTTCTGCTGGCTGGAAATAGGCTGTCAATTTTCCCACTCTGGCAACCAGGCTTAGTAAAAAAAATCCCCGCACAATGGCGGCTGTCGCAAAACTCTCTCCAGCGTGGGAACGAGTTGACTCCCGTCATTCCCGGCTTCATTCTCGTCATTCCTGGTTTCATTCTCGTCATTCCCGGTTTCATTCTCGTCATTCCCGCGAAGGCGGGAATCCACACTGACTCACCACCAGAACCATACTGCCCGGTGCCCACCTGGCCTTGTCATCCCCGAGAAGGCAGAGATCCACCGTTGGCGCTGGATTCCCGCCTTCGCGGGAATGACGAGCTTAGAACGTGGGAACGAGTTGTTAAAAAAATCCCCGCACAATAGCGGGGATTTCAGGTGGACAATCAGGTTACTGATCAGCTTGCTTTGGCGATAACATCATCAGCTGCCTTCTGGTAGGACTCTACCTGATCAAAGTTCAGGTAACGGTAGACTTCACTGGACATGGAATCCAGATTTTGAGCGTATTCCATGTACTCATCAGCTGTAGGAATCTTACCCAGAATCGCGCCAACAGAAGCCAGCTCGGCAGAGCACAGGTATACGTTAGCCCCGTCACCGAGACGGTTCGGGAAGTTACGGGTAGACGTTGACAGTACTGTAGCACCGGGTTCTACCCGTGCCTGGTTACCCATACACAGTGAGCAACCCGGGATTTCGGTACGTACACCGCTGTCCTGATAGATGTTGTAATAGCCTTCTTCTTCCAGTTGGGCCTTGTCCATCTTGGTGGGAGGAGACATCCAGAAGCGGGTTTGCAGAGGGGCCTTGTTCTGCTCCAGCAGTTTACCGGCTGCACGGAAGTGACCGATGTTGGTCATGCAGGAACCCAGGAAAACTTCGTCAATCTTGTCGCCAGCCACGTCAGACAGTGTACGGGCATCGTCCGGATCGTTGGGAGCACACAGGATAGGCTCTTTGATTTCAGACAGGTCGATTTCAATCACTTCAGCGTACTCTGCGTCAGCATCAGCGCGCATCATAACCGGGTTGGCTAGCCACTCTTCCATCTTGCGGGCACGGCGCTCCAGAGTACGAGGGTCGCCGTAACCTTCGCTGATCATCCAGCGCAGCATAGTCACATTCGACTTCAGGTACTCAGCAATGGACTCTTCAGACAGAGTGATAGTACAACCTGCAGCGGAACGTTCAGCAGAAGCGTCTGACAGTTCGAAGGCTTGCTCGGCTGTCAGGCTTTCCAGACCTTCGATTTCCAGGATGCGACCGGAGAAGGCATTTTTCTTGCCTTTCTTCTCAACGGTCAGCAGGCCTTGCTTGATACCGTACAGTGGAATGGCGTGAACCAGATCACGCAGAGTGATGCCGGGTTGCATTTCGCCTTTGAAACGAACCAGAATGGACTCCGGCATATCCAGAGGCATAACACCGGTGGCCGCAGCAAAGGCGACCAGACCGGAACCGGCAGGGAAGGAAATACCCAGTGGGAAACGGGTATGAGAGTCACCCCCTGTACCCACAGTGTCTGGCAGCAGCATACGGTTTAGCCAGCTGTGGATGATACCGTCACCCGGGCGCAGAGATACACCACCGCGGTTCATAATGAAGTCTGGCAGAGTGTGGTGAGTTTCAACATCAACCGGCTTTGGATAAGCCGCCGTGTGACAGAAAGACTGCATCACCAGGTCGGCAGAGAAGCCCAGGCAGGCCAGATCTTTCAGCTCATCACGGGTCATTGGGCCCGTGGTGTCCTGAGAACCGACGGTGGTCATTTTTGGCTCACAGTAAGTACCGGGACGAACGCCTTCAACACCACAGGCTTTACCGACCATTTTCTGAGCCAGGGTAAAGCCTTTCTCGGAGGCTTCAGGAGCAACAGGGCGACGGAATATCTCGGAATGTCCCAGACCCAGAGCTTCACGGGCGCGGTCGGTCAAGCCACGACCAATGATCAGGTTAATACGGCCGCCAGCTTGTACTTCGTCCAGGATGACATCGGATTTGAAGCCAAATTCAGACAGTACTTCACCGGATTCGGACAGGATTTTGCCGTCGTATGGACGGATCTCGATCACATCACCCATGCCCAACTTATCAACGGGGGCTTCGAAAACCAGTGCGCCAGCATCTTCCATCGTGTTGAAGAAGATGGGTGCTACTTTTCCGCCAATACAGATACCGCCTGCACGCTTGTTAGGTACGCCCGGAATATCATCACCGAAGAACCAGAGTACAGAGTTGGTCGCGGATTTACGGGAAGAGCCGGTACCTACTACGTCGCCCACAAAAGCAACGGGCAGGCCTTTGGCCTTGATGTCGTCGATCTGCTTCAGAGGGCCGGTAACACCGTGCTCTTCAGGTTCCAGACCGTCGCGGGTCATTTTGTACATGGCTCGGGCATGAACTGGAATGTCTGGTCGAGACCAGGCATCAGGGGCAGGAGAAAGGTCGTCGGTGTTGGTTTCACCGGACACTTTGAAGACGGCAACCTTGATGCTTTCCTGAACCGCTTGACGCTGGGTGAACCATTCGGCGTCTGCCCAGGACTTCAGGACAGCTTTAGCATGGGCGTTTCCGGCCTTGCTTTTCTCTTCGATGTCGTGGAAAGCATCAAACACCAACAGGGTGCTTTTCAGTTGTTCTGCGGCCAGCTCTGCCAGTTCGGTGCTGTCCAGCAGTTCAACCAGCGTCTCAATGTTGTAGCCACCATGCATCAGGCCCAGCAGTTCAACCGCTTTTTTCTTGTCCAACAGTGGGGATTCTGCCTCACCTGTAGCAATGGCAGACAGGAACCCGGCTTTCACATAGGCAGCTTCGTCCACGCCGGGCGGAATGCGGTTTTCCAGCAGGTCCAGCAGATACTCTTCTTCACCGGCGGGTGGGTTTTTCAGCAAGGCTACCAGTCCGGTGACTTGCTCAGCGCTTAATGGCTTTGGTGGGACACCTTCTGCTGCACGCTCTTCGACATGTTTTCTGTAGGCTTCTAGCACGGATCAACCCTCATCATCTGTGCGGCCTGCCCGTTCACCCTTGCTGTAATGTTTACAGTGATGGGGCGGACAGTTGCTGATGTTCCTGTGAATATAGGTCCTGCACGGTATGGCTGGGCGGGTAAAGAAGAAAGCTCTGCCGGATACTTCTGCTCCTCCTCTAGAACAGGAGTTTACTTTAGATCACTTTCATGCCCATGACGATGTGTGCAGGCATCGTAAACCGGTCGGAATTATTCTGTATAGATTAGCAGTGAAAAGAACTGTAACCTTCGCTTATTCAGCCAACCGGCGGCGCGGGCAGTATAGCGGATAGCGTTATTCAAGTTAAGGGAAGCCCGCAATCTTTGATATAAATTTGGTGAATACTGGTTGAATCGGTCGGAAAAGCCCTTGTTGCGCCGGTTTTTTTCGTATATCGCTGATTATTACCGCAAATAATGAATGCCATCTGGTCTGAATGAACTTCGATGTCTATTCATTGAAATGACTTAACCCAACTGATCAAGTGATCGGTTTAAGTAGGTCAAGTTCCCATAAAGGTGGGGCAGGGGCATTAGAATATGATGCACTATGATGCCATTATTGTGGGTATGGGGATTATGGGATGCGCTGTTGCAGCCCGACTGACCCAAGCTGGTTTAAGTGTGCTTTGTCTGGAGCAATATGAGTTAGGTAATAAAAGAAACAGTTCTCACGGCCAGACCAGACTCTTTCGACTCTCTTATTTTGAAGACTCTCGCTACGTTCCCCTGCTTAAAGAAGCTCTGGTCGACTGGCAGGATATCAATCGTGTTACAGACGGGAAGATACTCTCTCTGAACGGGCTGCTAATTGCTGGTGATCTGATGTCAAGCCAGACTTTAAAGGGAGTTTTAAGCAGTGCCTCTGAGTATGATCTGGACGTTAATATCCTGAAAGGCAGTGAATGCAGCGAACTTGTTTCCGGTCTGAAAGTCCCTTCAGTCTGGACAGGCATACTGGACCGGCAAGCCGGGTTTTTGGATCTTGATAAGTCATTGCAATATTTCCTTGAAGTATTGAGAAGTCACTCAGGTCAGATACTGGAGAACACTTTAATGGAGTCATTTAAGGAGCATGATAGTGGTGTTGAGGTTACAACCAGTAAAGATGTTTTTTCCTGTTCACACCTGGTCGTAACCGCAGGCTCCTGGCTGAACAGCATTGTCGGTGGAAAGTATCCGCTGGAAATTGAGATGAATCTTCAGTATTGGTTTAAGAGCAGAAACAGTGAGAATTTGTCAGCGGATGCGCCAGCTTTTGCCTTCGACACTCCCGATGGATTTTATTATGGTGTGCCTCAATATGGTGCTGAGCGACTGGTGAAGATTGGCAGACACAAAACGGGTTTTCTGTTGGATAATCCTGAACAGTTGCTTCAAGATTCTCGCAGAAACCTTTCAGAGATCCAGTCAGTTATTGAAAAGTATTTGCCAGGGGTGGTGCCTGAAGTTATCAGGGAAGAGCCATGTCTTTACACTAATAGCCCCGATGGGCATTTCATTATGGAGGCATTACCAGATCACCAGAGAGTCATTGTAGCAGGGGGCTTTTCAGGTCATGGCTTCAAGTTTGCCCCTGTGGTGGGGAGTATTATCAGAAAAATGGTTTTGGAGGAGCCACTGCCTGAAGTATTGGAGCTTTTTAAGCACTCAAGGTTTCAGAATATGTAAAGAAGCAAAAATAAACTATGGCGCTTTGTTTATTTATGAGAAAGGCAGTTATGTGCTTAGATCTTTAACAACCCTTAGACTTCCTTTTTTCCATAGTTCAAAAGTATCTAATATTGATTCAAGATCCTGAATGTAAATATCTTCCTTAGAAAGCTTGCTAATGTATTTTCCATTACCGATATAAACCACACTATGAAAAACTAAAGGTTTTCTTTCAGTGTGGGAAGTATTGTTTGTTATTTGCACAATGTCTCCAAAGTCTAAATCCTTTTCTCCAGTAAATTCATAAATTTTTATGTTCGAAAGCGATTCGTAAAAAGAATCATGAGTGTTATCTCTCGTAGATATTAAAACTGAAAGCCCAAAGCTCAAATAATAAGCAAAGTCGTGACATACACCCTCTATTTTTGATTTATCATCTGGATAGAAAACAGTGCAAACATTTCTAAAGCCTTTTGTTATGATGTCAGAGAGTCTCTTTATTAATTGTTGGTTTTTCTCTTCTTGTTGTCCTGCACAATGTTCTATAAAAATCTCATCATTTTCTGAAACGGAGTCACAACCTGAGGCTTTGTCAATATGGTAATAAGTCTTGCCGTTTAGAATAAATGGATAGACTTTAAAGTCTCCCATATTGTCTCTATTAGTTACTTTATATTGGCATATCTCCAGTTTTCGATTTACTGGCTGATCAGTTTGAGAGATGGATGGGATGTCCATTGCTGGTTGAATTGATGCCGTGCTATTTTGAAATGGTTGCATGGTTCTTCCTTGATAACAGATTGAATGATTAATTAAATCTGTATAAAAAGAAGATGTCACTAACATTCGAGTCAGCGAATATAACAAAGAACTAAAGGGAACATCGGTTATGTCATACTTCGTCTTTGGGATGATTCGGTGGGTCGTGCTATCTGGATTTGTATTCTTCTGGAAGGGAATGATGATCGGCCGGGAACCAGCCGATCATTTGTGCTGGTGGTTTCAGAGACCTTTGATTTTGTCGTAAGTCTTGTAGAGAACGGCTTCTTCTTTGGAAATTCGCTTGCTTAACGCCCTGATGATATTGTTGCAGTCCTGCTGAAAGTTTTCGATGGTATTATCACCATTTTCATAAAGGTTGAAAAAAATCATCACTTTGGCAGAAATCTTATCCATATCAAGCGCGTAGTCAGTCAGAGTCGACTTCAGGCTTTCATCGTTCTCAGCGGCTTCTCTTAATACGGGATACAGGAGCTTATCTTCTTTGTTTAAATGTGCCAGTAGTATTTTTTTGGCGGACAGTATTAAATCCCGACCTTTCTGGTTACCAATGCCAATATCACGTGCTTGTAAAAGTAAGTCACTGATTTGCACATGTTCGCTTTTGAATTCCTCAATTAACTGAGACATTTTTGTTCGCTCCCTGAACATAATGGTTACTAATAGTTTAGGAGGTGATTGCCAGATTTGTCTCAAATCATTAATTATTTACCGTTATGTGTGACTGACTTACCATCCGGGAGTTTTTCGTGGGGGCGTTATCTGTTATTGCCCAGACTCTTCGAGCTGCATGACGATAAGAACTCGTGCAGATATAATGTGGAAATTTCAACCACAACTTCTGGGATGAGCCAATGACAACGGCAAAAGATACTGTTTGGGGTATGAACCCTGATCCTGCGATGGCCAGGCAGCTTGCCGTTCGTGATATTCCTTCCCTGGTTTATGACGCTGTCAACCTTGAAGGGGTTGCGATGACTCTTCCAGAAATTCAAACATTATTAGATGGGATTACTGTTGGAGGCCATAAAATAAGTGACCAGAATATGGCTCTACATCAGGCAGAGGCTTGGAAATATTTGTTTGCTCTGGCTGCTGAAGGAAAGTTCTCTTTTTCCAAAGACGTTGCCTTGGCAATTCACAAGATTGCGGGTAAAGCAGAAGCTCTGGTGTGGGGGGCTTTTCGAACTGGTAACGTCACGATAAGTGGATCAGCATACGAACCTCCCTCGCCCAATGAGCTGGATAACGTCTGGGCTGAGATTGAGTCGGAAATCGCTACCTGTAACGATGTTTATGATATGGCATTTACCGCTTTTTTGAGAATGGCGAGAGCACAGTTCTTCTGGGATGTGAATAAGCGTATGGGGCGATTTATGATGAACGGTATTTTGCTTTCTCATGGGTTTCCCATTGTCAATGTTCCAGCAAAACGTCAGAAAGAGTTTAACCAGTTGATGCTTGATTTCTATGCAACGGCAGACACAATCCTGATGAATACATTTCTGAGATCGTGCCTTAATGAGAAAATTATTGAAAATTTCAAATCCGATCCATCGAACGGCTAAAAAAAATTCATGGGATTGCCTTTGGATGAGGCATTAAATGGTTGGGTAAGAGTCATTGTGCTAAAAAAGGAGAAAGCGAAGATGTAAGTACTCAACCATACGAAATCATATTTTCTGACTTATTGTTCAGGCACTCTGACCGCGTTGCAACTCTGGTCACATAGCTTGCTATGTTCCCGTCGTTGCGCCTTGCAGAGCACCTGCCCAATAAGCCAGAAATATTCGATTCCGTATGGCTGAGTACTTATCACTTCGCTTTCCAGAGCTACTTTTTTAGCTTTCGCTTTCGATCTCGTAACAGGGGACATAATGACTGCCCGGCAGCTTCATTCTGAATTGTTCTACAAAAGACTGAAGCAGGCTATCGACCTGTTTCATCAATTCAGGCTCTCCCTTCAATTGATAGGGGCCTTTTGCCCTGATCTGGCAAACGCCTTCTTCTTTTATATTGCCTGCCACAATACCTGACATGGCGCGTCGAAGATTGGCCGCCAGAATATGGGGAGGCAGCTGGGTATTTAACTCGAGGTTCGCCATGTTTTCATGGGTTGGGTCAAAGGGGGTTTGAAAGTCCTCGTCAATTTGAAGCAACCAGTTAAAGTAGTAGGCGTCGCCATGCTTTCTGCGATAGCGCGTAACCTGCTCCAGTCCACTTCTCATCACCCGGCTGACTTCCAGCGGATCATCAATAATAATCTGGTAGCGTGACTGGGCTTCTTCCCCCAGTGTGTTGCCGATAAATTCATCAATTTTTTCAAAATATTCTCTGGCGGCTTCTGGCCCTGTAAAAACCAGTGGGAAAGGGATTTCCCTGTTGGCAGGGTTGAGTAAAATGCCGAGAATATAGAGAATTTCCTCACAGGTTCCCGGTCCACCCGGAAAAACGGTGATACCATGACCCAGACGAACAAAGGCCTCCAGACGCTTTTCAATATCCGGCAGGATAATCAACTCGTTGACAATAGGATTGGGGGATTCGGCCGCAATAATGCCAGGCTCTGTTAAACCGATGAATCGTCCACGGGACATTCGCTGTTTGGCATGACCGATATAAGCCCCTTTCATGGGGCCCTTCATGGCACCCGGACCACAACCTGTGCAAATGTTCATGCTTCTCAGGCCCAGCTGGTAACCCACTTTCTTGGTATATTCATATTCATGTCGGGCAATGGAGTGTCCGCCCCAGCAAACCACAATACTGGGAACCTGTTGGGTAATAAAAGCGTCAGCGTGTCTGAGAATCTGGAAAACCAGATGCGTGATATCCGTGGAACTGTTTACAGCAAAGCGCGGGTCTTCTGTGATGCGAGACGACACATAAAGTATATCTCTGAGGACAGAAAACAGGTTTTCCCGAACGCCGCGAATCAGTTTTCCAGCAACAAAGGCGTCGGCAGGAGCATTAATTAATTCCAGTTTTAGTCCGCGGTGTTCCTGAACAATACGAATGTCGAAATCCTGGTATTGCTCCATGATTTCTTCGGTGTCATCACCTTCCTGTTCACAGTTGAGTATGGCCAGGGCGCACTGCCGGAACAAACGATGCAACCCTTTCTGACTGGTGTCCTGAAGGCTGCTGACCTCATGGTTTGAGAGAACACGCATGGAGCCTACAGGGTTAACAATAGTGGAAACAGTATTTCTGGCGGTCATGGCACCCCCTGGTTTTTTTTATCGTGAAAATCGTCCAGCGATTTGGATAGCAAAGTGGTTCTGACCTTGTGGCCATGTTATTTAATCGGCCACAGTCTGATTATATGTGGATATAAGACATTTTTTCAGTCTTGACGGATTGTCCATCCTCTGACAAATTGGGAGTGTTAACACCTTGTTGAGAGCCGAATGGTTGACTCACTGGCTCACATTTCATTTCGGCTCTTTCAGGCTTTGCCAGAGGTAGTGAAAATGGCTAAACAAAGAGTAGTGGGCTATCTGAATCATCACCATGTGACCTTTTCAACCCATCGCCAGCCATCCGCTTTTACGGCTTAGGAAGTTGCCGAACAGGCACAGATCAGTGGTCATAATTTGGCCAAAACAGTGATGATATCTCTGAACTTTTGATACTGGGTTGGCAAGACTTTCAGGAGCTCGTGCATCCGGTTGTGCTCTCGAAGAGACAGAGAGATACGATTGCGTGAAAATGTCTCACGGTAAAATAAAACGAATATCCGGAGCCTGGTATTTATGCCATCTAACCCAGAACTGCAGCCTGCATCAGAAAAGGTCATTATTGTCGATGAAAGTAACCAGGTGCTTGGTGCTTTACCCAGAAGCCAGATGAGAGAAAAGAAACTTTGCCACCGGGCTACTTACGTCTTTGTTTTTAACAGTAAAGGGCAGCTCTACGTTCAGGAAAGGACGTTGAGCAAGGATATTTACCCGGGTTATTTTGAGCCGGCAACGGGAGGCGTAGTCGCTGAAGGTGAGAGTTATGACGTGGCTGCCGTCAGGGAACTGGCGGAAGAGCTTGGCATAGAAGACACACCTTTGGAGCCTCTGTTTCACTTTTACTTTCAGAATGATGACTGCAAGGTTTGGGGGAGGGTCTACAGCTGTCAATATGAGGGGGAGCTGAGGTTGCAGGAAGAAGAAGTGGCAAGGGTAATCATGGAGTCGCCTGAAGAGATTCGGTCAAACCGCTTCAACCGGACATACACACCAGACAGTCTCGTGGCTCTTGAACGTTTGATGAATCTCTATGGTGACAGAGAAATATCTGCCTGAACTTTCCGGTCAAATCGACATCATCTTAAGTATTGAGGCCCACTCACGCTTGAGCCCCGGGTCAAGAAAACCTTTCGAAGATCTGGAAAATACAGGTTGGCTAAGCAGCGATGCATAGCTTGAGAAAGAGTTTGAAAGCAAGAAGTTCTCTTCTTCCAGATGGCCCGTTTCATCGGTTGGAGAGATCTTTATTTCCTTATCTTCATCATCGATTGCTATAGGCAAGTCTTCATTGAAGGCAGTGGACTTTTGATCAATCGTTGGGTTGTAGGGTGTATCCAAAGCATCGAAAAACTCATCATCTTCTTTCATGCCAGATATTGTCTCAGAGGCCGTGTTGTTTTCGATGCTGGTTTCGGCAACCGGGCCTTGAGATGTCAGCATGGTCAGCAGGTTGGGCTCAACAGGTCCCCTTACTTTTATCAGTAATTCCATAACCCGATCAACCTGCTGATTTGCATCCTGAATCTTCTTCAGCAGCAGAGGTTTGCTTAAGTAGGCTGACTCATCAGTTCGGGCAGTTTTCAGATGCTGTTCAACCTGATTCAGGATTCTCACGCGATCATTCAGACTCAGCGCTTCTCCCTTTTGAAGGTTAAACAGCTTATTGACTGCTTTCACGAAAGAAGCCTTTTTTTCCTCTGTCATCAAAAGATCTTCTGTGAAAATCCCTGCAAGTTCCGGATGGGGTTCTTCTGTAACAAGATCAGCCAGGACGGAAATAGCTGCCTCTCTCATGACCTCCGGGGTTGTGGGAGTCTCTATCAAATGCCTGAGGCGACGAACTTCCTTTTCTAACGTTACACCTTCAGCTAGCTCATCCCTTACCGCCAACTCCACTTTCACCTTAAGAGCTGATGGGTTGCCCTGCCTGATACCAAGGTCAAGCATTCTTGCAGCCTGTCTGGGATCCCCTGACTCAATCAAAAGTTCAGCGGCTTCTTTAAAGCGACCATGCTTGATCAGCAGGATTTTAAGATAATTCAGAGTGCTATGAGCTTGAATGTTGTCATCTGCCCAGAGGTTTTGAAGAAGAGTCTGTATCGGAAAGTGTTCCAGTGAGCGGGCAACGATGTCCGGATGGCTTTGGTCAAGCAGGTTTAATAATGAGATGAGATGATGAGGGTCTGCAAAGTAGGGATGGTGACTGACCAAGTCTTGAATAAGATCATTCAGCTGCTTTGTTTTATAGAGATTGTTTTTATTGCAGTCGATAAGCAGCTTGATCACTTCTTCTGCTTTTTCCGGATTGGATTTATAGGCAAACTCGGCTAAGCGGAAGGCAATGGCTTTTTCCTCGGGCGTGTTTTTAGGGAGGTTTTTTGCCAGATGGATCAGCCATTCAGTGTCAGTCACCAGTTTACTGGCATTTTCGATGTCTTTTCTTTTCAACAGCTGTCTGTATAGCTCAAAGGCTTTCTGTCGTTCAACGACAATCAGCCTGTGTGCGACACTCTCAAGCCATAGCCATTGCTCATCATCTGCTTCTGCAGCTTCCCTGGCATAGAAAGCTTCAGGGATAGCCTGCAGGGCGATCATGCAGTCACTTTCATGCTTAAATCTTTCCTGATCCCGGACAAAGCGGAGCAGGATCCGGCAGGCGGCCTCGTCACCTCTTGCCGCTTCTATGCAACGTTTTTCCATTAATCTTGGCACCATCCTTACTGGCTGGGCTAAAGCCTGGTCTTCTGAGATGATGTCACTGAGCACTCTACTGAAGGCATCGGGTACAATGAGTACACCCTCTTCTTTTTTGAGTGCTTCTATATGCTGGTGGTGAAGTGCAGGTGACACTTCATCTGGCGTATTGCCTGATTGAGATTGACCTGGTATTGAAGCATCTTGAGTGTGCATCTGATTCAGTCGCTCATAGGTGACCTGATCGTGATCTTCTATTCTGGTTGCCGGTTTTCCAGGGAGCAGACCGGGTATCTCGATTTTGCATGCGATAAATTCAAACGGCCAGCCTATTTGCAGTCCTGTTCCACCTTCGTAGGGAACCAGGCGTGTTTCTTTGGCTGTTAGCGCTTTTTTTACCAACCACCCAGCCAGGCTTCCACCTGAAACTCTGATACCGTGTTTCAAATCTTTTATCCTGACTTCGCCGTGCTGCATAAAAGCGAAGATATCGAGATGAACAGGTTTTGAGAAGAGAGGAGCTAATAGCCAACCAATGTAGGGGATGTTTCGAATGGTTTTGGGGTGAATGATCAGTGAGCTGTTGAAGGTTCCATTATGAGTATCATCGAAGTGCTGAATGTTGACTTTCTTAACCTCCAGCAGGGCAGGCCGGGCTGACTCGTTGACAAGCTTTAACGCATCGAAAGCAAGTATGGATGTTTGTTTTGTTGAAGCTTTAAGCAGATCGAGAGGTTTGCAAAAGCGGACGCCTTTCATGGTCAGCTTTCCTCTCTCATAACCTACTATGCAGTCTGATTCTTTTGAAGGGTCAGGTACTGCCGTCAGCTCTTCATAAGAGTCCAGATTTTCATATCGGACTTCAACTCTTTCAGCGGAAAGTTGCACCGCTGTTCGATCCTCGGAAGAGGAAATGAATGAGTTTTTCAATATCTGGGAGATGCTGATATCGGTGCCGACTGAGATAGTCGTGTTCTCGAGTCTGATTTGCAACGTCAGTGGAGGTTTATCTTTAACCGGAATTTCAACCGTACAGGAAAGATCCCCTACTTCAAAATGGTTTTTTGTGGCTTGTCCATTGATTAAATAGCTCTCTGATGCCTGGACGACTCTTTTCGAGTCGAAGTTCAGCGCTGTAATTCTAACGGGCAGATCATCGCCATTCTTTATGAGTATCTCATTAAAGTTGAATGGAGTTTGCTCTCCGTCGACAATGACCGCCGTATAACTGCACAGCAAGTCATATAATAAAGAGCGCCACTGGCGTCTTTCATCCTCACGGCTGATCTCAATGCCAGCCTGATGATTGACGAAATTATCAAGCTTTGATGCGACTTTCTCGAAACCTGCACCAGGAAGGTTCGCCAGTGCTCCGACAGCTCTGCCTGGAAGATCTTTCAGTAAACCAAGGTAACCGGTCTGCTTTTCCGCTTCTTCAGGTTCAAAATCCTTAGTAGGAGGAAGTGTCGAGTTTTTCTTGCCGATGTAACTTTTGTACCATCGCCGGAAGAACCAGGGGCGTCTTTCAGCTTTTCGCTCATTAATCTGAGGGGATTGAGGTGCCCGTTGATCAGATGATTCGTGGCTCAATTGACTCCTGGTGCTTGTCTCACTGATTTGTCTGCCCAGATGGTCCTGTCCAGTGAGTGGAGAAGAGGGCGGATTACGATCGCCAGAAGATCTGGAGGAAGGGGGCGAGTTGTTGCTGCCAGGTGTAAGAGGTGATGACATGTCGCTGCAGTCCGTTATGAGCTTTCGGGTTCATCAGCATTTCAGTATTTATTAACACAGCTTAGCTGATAGCAATAGAGCTTGGCAGCTTGGTTGAGGCGGTAGGAGAAATTGTGTTTTTGCGCTGCTAAAAAGTGTCGAATGAATGGCAGACTGTCAAAGGAAATGGCTGGCATTTTGCAGCGTGACGAAAATTGACTTAAAAAAAAATTCTTATGCTTCAAAATTCTTGATTGCAGATGGACAGCAATCTTTAAGAAGTCAATACTTAGCTCGCTCACTAATGTGTCCTAACGGGGGTCTCCCTCGTTGTTAGAGCATTGAATCATGTGCCGCCCCCTAAGGGGCGGCACAGTTCGTTGTGGGGAAAGAAATTTCCAAGTCCGGGTCGATCTGATTGAACTCAACGCTTCCTCACAGGCTTTTTACGTGCAGTTTTCTTTGTGCTTTTCTTTACAGGCGATGTCTTTACAGGCGATGTCTTTTCAGGAAATGCTGCTTGGCGCACATCTTCGAAGGTTGTGGCAAAGTGAATGGTCATATCTTCTCGAATATAATCCGGCAGTTCATCGTAATCTCTTCGGCATTCTTCCGGAATGATCAGGGTATGAATACCTTGTCGTTTGGCGGCTATGACTTTTTCCCTGACCCCGCCAACAGCCAGAACTTTTCCGGTTAGAGTCAGCTCTCCGGTCATGGCTAGAGAGGCGGGCTTTTTGCTCGTAGCAAGAGATAATAGTGCGGTTGCCATGGTAATCCCGGCTGAAGGACCGTCTTTGGGAGTTGCGCCTTCAGGCACATGAAGATGGATAAAGGCTTTTTCAAAATAGGCTTCCGGAATGCCTAATTTTTCAGCTTGGCTTGAAACAAAGCTATAAGCTATTTCAGCAGACTCCTTCATGACATCCCCCAACTTACCGGTCAGTTTGAAGCCAGCTCGCTGATGATGAATAAGGCTGGCTTCTACTGGCAGGGTTGCGCCTCCCATGGCAGTCCAGGCCAGACCTGTCACTACACCAATGCCTTCAATGCGCTTCTCTTTTCTGAAGTAAGGTGCACCCAGATAGTCAGATAGATTCCTGGTAGTCACACTGAGACTCTTACCGGTGCCTTCAAGCAGTTGAACAACGACTTTGCGAATAATTTTATGAAGCAGTTTTTCAAGGTTTCTCACGCCAGCTTCCCTGGCATAGCCCTCAATGACTGCCTTAAGAGTGAGGTCGGAGAGCCTGATCTGGCTCTTTTTTAAACCCGACTGTTTCAACAGTTTTGGCCACAGGTGATTTTTGGCGATAGCCATTTTTTCTTCTGTGATATAGCCTGAAAGTCTTATGACATCCATTCGATCCAGAAGAGGGCCGGGAATCGTGTCCAATTGATTGGCAGTACTGATAAACAGCACTTTTGAAAGATCGATTCTCATGTCCAGATAGTGATCGAGAAACTCACTGTTTTGTTCCGGGTCGAGCACTTCCAGCATTGCGGATGCGGGGTCTCCACGATAAGAGGCACCGATTTTGTCAATTTCATCCAGCATGATAACGGGATTGGCAACATCGACTTCCTTAAGGGCCTGAACCAGTTTGCCCGGCAGTGCACCGATATAGGTCCGGCGATGACCTTTAATTTCTGCTTCATCCCTCATGCCGCCCAGGCTGAAACGATAAAACTTTCTGCCTAAAGCACGGGCGACGGATCGTCCTATGGACGTCTTACCAACGCCGGGAGGGCCTGCCAGTAACATGATAGTGCCTGATATTTCCTGTTTGTAAGCACCAACAGCCAGAAACTCGATGATTCGGTCTTTGACGTCTTCAAGCCCATCATGATCTGCATTTAAAATTTCTCTGGCATGGGCAAGATCAAATATGTCTTCGGAGTATTTGCCCCAGGGGACCGAGGTAGCCCAGTCAAGATAGTTCCGGCAGATGGCATATTCAGGGGAGCCCACTTCGAGAATCGAGAGCTTTTTCATCTCGTCATTGATCTTTTTAAGGGGCGTTTCCGGAATAGCCAGCTCGGCAATCCGTTTTTCAAATGCCTCAATTTCAGCCGTTCTGTCGTCTTTCGAAATGCCAAGCTCTTTCTGAATGACTTTCAGCTGTTCTTTTAGAAAAAATTCACGTTGATGCTTGCTGATCTTGCGGTTCACCTCAGCGTTAATCTCACCCTGAAGGCGGGCCACTTCCTGTTCCTTGCGGATGAGAATCAATACTTTCTCCATTCGACGCTGAACAGAGAATGTTTCAAGGACTTCCTGCAACTCCTTACCCGGCGCAGTGGTGATGGCGGCTGCAAAGTCCGCCAGTGGGGACGGGTCTTTTGGACTGAATCGATTGAGGTAATTTTTCAGTTCTTCGCTGTAGAGCGGGTTCAGCGGGATTAATTCTTTGATGGCCTGAATCAGTGCCAGTGCGTAGGCTTTGATTTCATCGGTGTCATCTTCGATATTGTCAGGGTACTCTACCTGAACCAGGTAGGGTGGGCGTTTTCGAAGCCATTGCTTGATACGAAAGCGCTGCATGCCCAGAGCGATGAACTGGATCTGGTCGCCTTCCGGAAGGATATTGTGAATTCTTACGGTGCAGCCCACCTGCGGGAAGTCTCCCGGACTGACCACATGGCCAGCTCCTGTCATGCCAGCAACATAACTGAGTCCTACTACTTTATGTGGGCTCTGGGCGACCCGATGAAGTGTTTCTTCCCACTCCTGACTACTGAATACCAGAGGTTGAACCTGTGCCGGGAAAAACGGTCGGTTTGAGACAGGGATGAGGTAAAGCTTGTCAGGCAGAGCGTGTTCCGGGAGCACCAGTCCGGTACCCATATCCTCTACCTGTTCATCAGCTGAAATAACTTCGGGTTCCTGATTGTCCTGATCTGTCATAGTCTTTTCGGATAACGTCTCGGAATGAATAGTAAGCGGATAATGACTATCTGGAGTCATCTCCAGTGATTTCAATAGGCGATGTAATTAAGTATGGTTGAGTAAAATCTGCGTGCCACTCAACTGACGCGATCAAGGGAGTTAATAATATGAAAAGTTTTCAGGAAGTTTTGGGTTTCTGGTTTGAAGGTGAACCCCTTGGCGATGTGCAAATGTCTCGCTGGTGGAAGAAAAGTGAGGCTCAGGATCAGCAGATCCGCAATCAATTTGCTGGCTTGCCGGAGGCGATAGAGTCCGGAGAGTGCGACGAGTGGCTGGAATCCGCTGAAGGGCGGTTGGCAGCGATTATTGCGCTGGATCAGTTTCCCCGGAATATGTTCCGGGGCGATCCCAGATCCTTTCAGTACGATCATACTGCTCTGACGATTTCCAGAGAGGGTGTAGAGCTGGGTCAGCTGGATCAGCTGACAGAGCTGCAACAGGCTTTTTTTGTCATGCCTTTCATGCACAGTGAGTCGCTTGAAGATCAGGAGCAATGTGTGAGGCTGTTTGAGAGCATTCTTGGCGGGGCTGGAGATGGCTATCAACAATACCTCGCAGGTTCACTGGATTTTGCTGTCAGACATCGTGATATTGTTGCCAGATTTGGACGCTTTCCTCATCGCAACAGCCTGCTGGAACGTGAGAGTACCGATGAAGAATTGAGCTTTCTTCAGCAGCCTGGATCATCTTTCTGAGCTTTTTTCGCCATGTCCGTGGTAAAAATGGGAATAAAGTATCAGCTGCTGTAATATGTCGCGACAAACAATAATAATACCCAAAGGATACTTATGAAAAAGTTGTTTATTGTCGCATTTGGGATGGCCCTCTGGCAGTCAGCTCAGGCTCTTTCGATGAAGGGTGTGGAGATCCCTGATGTTGTGAAGTCAGACGACACTGTTTTGCAACTTCAGGGTGCAGCAGTTCGAACATGGTATTTGGTGGTAGACGGTTACATTGGTGCACTCTATCTTGAAAACCCCACCACTGACGTATCCCGCATACTCTCTGAAGAAAGTTATCAGAGAATGAGCTTCACCATTCTGTTATCGAAAATGAGTGCGAGACGTATGGCCAATGCCTTTTACGAAGCGATTCAGATTAATACATCTGAGGAAGAGCAGAAGGAGCTGGAAAAAGGTATCGCTCAGTTTATGGGCATGATTGATGGCACTCTGAGCAAAGGAGAATCTGGAACCTTTGAATACATCCCTGGTAAGGGAGCTAGAGTCATTATTGCCGGGGAGGAAAAGGGGATCATACCCGGCAAGAAACTATTCAACGCAATACTTAAAGTTTGGATTGGTGAAACCCCGCCCAACCAGAAGTTTAAGGAAGGTATTCTGGGTTTGAATGCCAAGGGGTAGAGCTTTTCACAAGATAGTGCTTTTCACAATAGGTTGCTTTCGGTTTTGTCTTCGGGGCTGCTCACAAGGCCACTTTCCTCCGCTGCTAAAGTCGAAACTAACCGGTCAGGTATTTATGACCTGAATTCAAGCAATGTTTTTCTCTTCTCAGCCGATGCATGGATAGAGGTGTCGTCGATCAGCCAAGAGGAGAAACTGATGAGTAAGTCTATAGAAAAAGCCGTTCTCACCATGACTGAATCGACCCAGGGGGAATATGTTATCCGGGTAACCCAGGGTAGCACGATTCTCTTTGGGGATGTCATTCTCCGCCTGCCAGCGGGTTTGGGAGAGTCGCTAAAAAGTGATCTGGCTTCAGTCATGGCCAATGCTGTCCTGAGGCACATCAGTAGTGCTGACAAAGAAGCTATCCGCGAAGTTGAAGGCCTCTTCCTCGAGTGGGGATGCTTTGATATTGCGGATGATAGCTGCATCTAACTGAATTAATATTCCCCCCCCATACATCTTGCCTTCTCAGGTTAGAGGTGCCTGTCACAGAAGTGCAATCACGAGTCCAAATGTTCAGGGTGGTATTTTTTGTCCTCTCTTGCAGTAGAATGTTTGAGAGTCGGTCAGTTCTGTCGGATACTGGCTGTATTGTATCGCTGTTCTGCCGTAATCGTTTCAGTGCGATGAAGTGCAGACGAAGTGCAGATGTATTGTACAATGGAGCTTTTTGCCGTATGTGCATTTAGCATCAACAAAAACAAGAGATTACCATGTCTGATCAAGTTAGTATTGTCATCGTTTCAGCTTCACGTACTCCCATGGGAGGTTTCCAGGGGAGCCTTTCAGACGTCTCAGCGCCTGAACTGGGCGCTGTTGCTATCCGTTCTGCCCTTGAGAAAAGTGGCCTTTCTCCCTCCGATATCTCTGAAGTTCTGATGGGCTGTGTGTTGCCTGCAGGCTGTCGTCAGTCTCCCGCCAGACAGGCAGCCAGAGGAGCAGGTCTGCCGGACTCTACTTGCACGACAACTGTCAATAAAGTGTGTGGCTCAGGCATGAAAACCGTCATGATGGGCGCGGCTCAGCTAAAATTGGGCGAGGCTGACGCCGTGGTTGCAGGCGGTATGGAGAGTATGACGAATGCGCCCTACTTTCTGGAAAAAGCTCGCTCAGGTTTGAGATTAGGGCACGGAGAGATTAAAGATCACATGTTCACTGACGGGCTGGAAGATGCCTATGAAGGCCAGGCCATGGGCGTTTTTGCCGAGCAAACCGCCAAACGATTTGAAGTATCCAGAGAATCGATGGATGACTATGCTCTGGAATCACTGAGAAGAGCCCTGGCTGCCAATGAGGAAGGGGCATTCGCAGATGAAATTGCTCCGGTGGAAACACGTCGTAATGGTCAAGTTACGGTGGATGAACAGCCCGGCAAGGCCCGTCCTGAAAAGATTCGGCAGCTGAGACCCGCGTTCGAGAAGGACGGGTCTGTCACAGCAGCAAACTCCAGCTCTATTTCCGACGGTGCGGCGGCCCTCGTTTTGATGCGTGAAGAAGATGCTTTGGCCAAAGGTTTGGCACCTGTTGCACGCATCAAAGGCTATCAGAGCCATGCCCAGTTACCGGCGGAGTTTACTATTGCCCCCATTGCTGCTATCAGTAGATTGCTGGAAAAGGTGGATTGGCAGGCAGAAGATGTAGACTTGTTTGAAATCAATGAAGCTTTTGCGGTTGTCACCATGGCGTGCATGCAAGAGCTGGGTCTGGATCACAGCAAGGTCAACGTCTACGGTGGCGCCTGTGCGCTGGGCCATCCACTGGGAGCCAGTGGCGCCCGAATTATTGTGACGCTTCTTAATGCCCTGAAAAAGAAGGGGGGCAGCAAAGGTGTTGCATCCCTCTGTATTGGTGGTGGTGAAGCTACTGCTATCGCACTTGAGCTTATTTAATGTGTCTTGAGCTCAGGATTTTTGACGACTTGGTCGTTTATTAATCGCCACAAGCAAAAGGAGTCTGTAATGGTTTTCTGAAGTCCGGCAGGCTCCTGAGGCTTACAAACAATAAGAGGCCGTTAATGAACTTTACCCTGACAGAAGATCAAATCGCTTTCCGTGATCTTGCCGCCCAGTTTTCCCGGCAAGAGCTGTTACCCCATGCGGCTGACTGGGATAGAGATAGCACTTTTCCCGTTGAGACCCTCAGAAGAGCTGGCAAACTGGGATTTTTATCCCTGTATGCACCTGAATCAATGGGGGGGATGGGGTTATCACGGCTCGACTCAAGTCTGGTTTTCGAACAGCTTGCCATGGGATGTACGTCAACCACGGCTTATATGACCATCCATAACATGGTCGTCTGGATGGTAGGACTGGCTGCCAGCGATGAGGTGCTGTCCGAGTGGAGTGAGGCTCTGGTGACGGGTGAAAAACTGGCTTCTTATTGCCTGACAGAACCGGGTTCCGGGAGTGATGCTGCTTCTCTGAAAACCCGTGCCGTCAGGGAAGGAGACGAGTATATCCTTTCCGGTTCGAAAATGTTTATTTCAGGTGCGGGCAGCACCAGTCTGCTGTTGGTCATGGCCCGAACGGGGCAAGAGGGTCCAAAAGGTATCTCTGCTTTTGCGGTTCCTGCCGACAGTGAAGGAATTACTTATGGTCGTAACGAAAAGAAAATGGGTTGGAAAAGTCAGCCAACCCGGCTGGTAAGTTTTGACAATGTCAGGATTCCCGCCAGCTCTCTTCTGGGTATGGAGGGAGAAGGCTTCACTCTTGCTATGAAAGGTCTGGATGGTGGTCGAATTAACATAGCCACCTGCTCTGTCGGTACTGCTCAGCAGGCGCTGAATACTGCCAGAGAATACCTTAGGGAGCGTAAGCAATTTGGAAAAGCTCTGGCCGAGTTCCAGGCCTTGCAGTTCCGGCTGGCCGATATGGCCACAGAGTTGACGGCAGCCAGGCAGATGGTCAGGCTCGCAGCTTTCAAGCTGGATCAAAAAGACCCTGAAGCCACTGCCTATTGTGCCATGGCGAAACGTTTTGCCACGGATGTTGGTTTTAAAATCTGTGATGAGGCGCTGCAACTCCATGGGGGTTATGGTTACATCAATGAGTATCCTCTTGAGCGGCATGTCAGAGATACCCGGGTGCACCAGATTCTGGAAGGGACCAATGAGATAATGAGACTGATCATTGCCCGTAGAATTCTGGCTGATGAATACGCAGGACTGGAATGAACTATGTCTGATCTTTTGAAGCTTTCTCTCGAAGGCCATATCGCCACCATCCAACTGAATAACCCGCCGGCCAACACCTGGACACTGGAAAGTCTGAAGCTCCTTCAAGAGATGGTTGATGACTTGAATGAAAATCCGAGGGTCACCGCCCTGATTATTTTCTCTGAAGAAGAAAGATTTTTCAGTGCCGGAGCCGATCTTAAGCTGTTTGCCGATGTTTCGCCTGAGCAGGCCCGGCCCATGGCGGAAGCATTTGGCATGGCTTTTGAAACACTGACAGAATTTAAGGGCATCTCTATTGCAGCAATCAATGGGTTTGCCCTGGGGGGTGGGCTTGAAGTGGCGCTGGCCTGTGATCTGAGAGTGGCTGAAAGACAGGCCTTGTTGGGGCTGCCAGAAGCATCAGTGGGTCTGCTGCCTTGTGCAGGTGGTACTCAAAATTTAATGTGGCTGGTGGGCGAAGCCTGGACCAAGCGGATAATATTGCTGGGTGAGAAAGTGGACGCAGAGAAAGCCTGTCAGATTGGTCTGGTGGAAGAAGTCGTAGAGCAGGGGCAGGCCTGTTCAATGGCTCGGGAGCTTGCTGAAAAGGTCAGTCAGCAAAGCCCTGATTCTGTTGTCGCCAGTAAAAAGCTGATTCAAATGAATCGGCTTTCCTCAAGCAATAGGTACGCTGTTGAGCGAGATCTGTTCCTGAAGTTGTTTAAAGGTCAGAATCAAAATGAAGGTGTTAAGGCTTTTCTGGAAAAGCGCTCACCTGATTGGCGCTACGAGTAAAGCCAAACCCGGCTTGGCCGGGTTGCTATTTGAGTGTCAGTCGTTGCGAAACAGTGTTTGTACCAAGTGGAAGCCGAATTGAGTTCTGACCGGACCATGAACCTTAAGAACTTCTTTTCGAAACACCACCTGGTCAAAGGCTTTTACCATTTGTCCCTGACGAAATTCTCCAAGGTCTCCTCCCTTCTTGCCAGAGGGGCAATGGGAGTGTTTTTTGGCCAGCTGGCCAAAGTCAGCCCCTTTGTCCAGCTGCTTTTTGAGCTTTTCTGCTTCTTCCTGCGTTTTAACCAGGATGTGTCTGGCACCGGCAGTCGCCATAAGATTACTCCTGAGTGGTTGAATTTTGGTTAGTGGCCGTTTTGCAAGTGTCACTTTGAGCGGGTTGTCCGGTCACTACCAGTTTGAGTTGCCCCACAAAGACTCGTTCGTTCTTTTTCTGGCGAGTCAGTTGTCTCTGATACAGAAGAATTTCGGCGTTGACAGCTTCTTTCAGTTTGACTTTGCCGGCAGGTTTGCCATTCAGGTCGACGCGGTTTCTGCCTTCCTTGATCGATGATAGGTAGCGATCCTGCTGAGTAAAGAGTTTCAGGGCTTTTTTGATGGTGCTGGCCGGAAATTCACCGGTCTGATTCATTTCATTATGGATGCCGACTTTAAGGGGGCGCGGTGAAGCCACCCGAAAGGCTTCAGGCCAGCGTTCCCTGATCAGGCGGAGTGCTTCAGAACTGGATATTTCATCTCTATCGTTAGCTGAAGTCTGTTCATCAGAAGAAGAAAGGTTACTGCATTGAGTATCTGCCCTTGAAATAGTCAGATCTTCTCTTTCTGCATTGTGCATATTGTGCTCATGACTGATTACTTGGGATGTTTGTTCTGTGCAATTGTACTGCATTGTGGACTTCTAATGATATGTTTTGAAACCGAACACTTGTGTCGTTTATTAATGAATATCAAGGGCTTTAGATTTCAATACACCAAAGCTGATCATTTCAAGAGCCTTTTCGTGTGTCGATCTCAGGTAGACTGGAGGGGCGACGTCGGCTTCATAGGCTTGTATCCACCTCTGTGCACACAGACACCATTGGTCGCCTTCTTTGAGTCCGGGAAAACGGTAGGCCTGATTGGGGGTAATCAGGTCGTTACCCTGTTCGAGGGAAAACTCCAGGAAATCCTTAGTGACTCTGGCGCAGACAACGTGCTGTCCAATGTCATTCTTGTCAGTATGGCAATACCCATCCCGGTAGATTCCGGTAACAGGATCAAGGCAACAGGGTTGAAGAGGTTCCCCGAGAACATTTTTTTGATCAGAAGCCGATGTGCTCATGCCGTTTTCCGCAGACAGTCCTGAGGTGAGAGTTAACAGCAGGTTGCTTCGGCAGTCAATGAAGAATTTTCAGTAATACCAATCGTGCTTTCTAACTCCCGTGATGAGCATGGAGATTTGAGCCTTAAGACAAGGCGGCGTGAGGAGTCATAGCCTTAGCTATGGCGACGATCGCCAACGCAGGATTAAGGCTCAAATCTTCAGCGCAATAGGGAGTTAGAAAGTTCGATTGGTATAAGATCCTGACGGTAAAGAGAGGAGTATCAGGACCTTGATTCTTATTGCTGTTTGTAGACACAGTCGTTTACTTTGTTTTAAGGCATCACTGCTTGTATCAAGGTCTGATAGAGGTGTGGTTTTTTGCCTGTTTGAGAGTCATTTGCAGGGCCTGTTCTCTTGGCAGGACTTTATAAATACTTCTTAGATATTCGGCTTCAAGCGCTAAAGAGTCTTTAACGTTTAAAGAACCTTCTGTCTTGACAGTTTCTTCTAATCTGAGGTTGTTGATTTCTTGATGTTTTTCTTTCAGCTGCACATTGGCTCTGAGGTATTTCAGATAAGCTTCCATGTGACTTTGTTCAGGTTTGCTCATTCTTGTTCCAAATCGCCTTGGTCGAAAAGTGCGTGTTTAGCTAAAAAGTGATCTGTTTGAGCTAAACGTACTTTCAACATTAAAAATAATGAATCCTGTTCACCTGTTGTCCTGACATCCTTTCTTCGGACGGGCTGCTCGTTGTGGGAGGATAATATGCACAGCCCGTGCCAATGATAGAAAGGCGGGTGTTAATACCTATTTTGGTGCGTTTTTCCTTTGTTTGGGGTGACTACGTAAGTGGCTTTTTTTGAGTTGTTCCTCATAGTGCTACGTTACGATTGGGATCGTGGGTTACATATCGTTCCAGAGTGAATCCCGTCGGCGAGTGCTTTTTCTCATTGAGTTGACAGATTTTTGTCACTGCAAATAATACGGGCAACCACCCACTAATGAAATCTGCTCTTTGTCGGCCAGCCAGGCCTCCGCTTTGCCTGATCGTTTGCAGCGCTCTTTAGTCTTCATATAAGTACCTAACCAGTTGGTTTCGCATATTCTGGATGGCGGCTTTTTCCATCCTTCTGCGTTCCAACTCTGGTTGCGTAGCTAAGGCTACGCGCCCGTCGTTGCGCCTTGAAGGATGAAAAAATTCACTCGCCAGAATATGCGAAACCAACTGGCCAGGTACTTAGCCACTGATTTTGTTTCCCCAGACATTGTCTGTCCCCGGGGCGCAGCTGAAAACGAGGATATTATGCATAGATGGGTTGTCATGCTGATTGGGTTCACGCTTTATGCCAAGGCCGATAATACTGCTTATATCAACTGGATTGCCGGTTTACCAGAACAGGGTATTCCTGTGGAGGACCCGGACTGGCAGCGCCTGGTTGCCAGTCCTTCTTCTGCAGCACTTCAACAAATAGTTCGTCGGTACGCTTTGTATGTTGATAGAGGGCGTCTTGATAAAAGATTGTTTCAGCCAGGCTGGCAGATAGATGACCAGCCACGTAAAGAAAAAGATCAATCGCAACGCTATTCCATTGATGACCTTAAGGGTCTTGAGCCTGACCTTCCCCAATATCGTGCTTTGATCAACAGTCTGAAAAAACTCAAGAACTGGAGCCTGGTGGCTGCTCAGGAATTTCCGGATGATCTGATTTTCTTCAAAGATGACCGGCACTCTGCTGTTGTCCGCCTGAATCAGTGGTTGATGGATCTGGATCTTGCAGAGCATTTGGAAGGAAGTGTTTACACTCAAGCGCATAAGGATGTCCTGACGCAAGTACAGCTTCAGTTTGATCTGATGCCGGATGGCAGGCTGGGGGTCATGACGCGTCAGGCATTGTTAGCCATAACTCACGAAAGAATCAGAACGCTTAAGGCTAATCTTGAACGTCTTCGCTGGTTGCCATCGACACTGCCATACCCTCACATTCGTGTGGATATTGCGGGTTTCAATGTTGCCTGGGTCAAGAATAAAACCAATCAGAAGATTCATAAGGCGATCGTTGGAATGCGTCATAAGCAGACGCCGGTTTTCAATGATCAGGTCGAAAGTGTGACATTCAATCCCGTCTGGAAAGTTCCTCATTCTATAGCCGCCCATTCGATGTTAAGGGCTGAAAGGAAAGAACCGGGATTTTTAAAGCGTGAAGGTTTCGTCGTCTATGAAAGCTGGGAGGACCGGGCACCTGCTGTTGCTATCGATAAAGTCAATTGGCGATCCTTGACGCCCGGAACATTTCGTTACCGGCTTGAGCAGCAACCCGGTGAGAAAAACCGATTAGGGCGCTTTAAGCTGGATCTGCCGAATCCGTTCGGTGTCTATCTCCACGATACGGATAAGCCTGAGCTGTTTGCAGAGGAAAGGAGGATGTTTAGTTCAGGCTGTACCCGGGTTGAAGGGATTGCCGATTTGATCCAAACCATCTTTCATCAGCAATCTATGGCGTGGGTGCACAAAACCACCCCTGGAGAGCTGACGTACAAAAGAATGCTTTTCCAGCCTGTGCCTATCTATTTTGTTTACTTTACAGCCTGGCCCGATGAATCGGGCAGAGTCCGGTTCAGAGAAGATATCTATCAGCAGGACGCTGCCATGACCAGCTGGTTTTGAACATCTGGCAGAGAGACACTATAAGTAGTTGACGGAGTAGGGCGTTTTGTGGAAAATGCGCTGCATCCAGACGAGACGTCTGTTTTTTTGGTGGGCCCTGTCGGTCCCCTCGCAATGATCAGCTGTGAACCCCGCCAGGCCCGGAAGGGAGCAACGGTAGCAGTGACGTCATGTGCCGGGGTGTGGCTGGTGGGGTTTGCCTCCATCTGTATTGCCCTGTCCTTGAAATATCCTTATCAGACCCCTGTGAATCGTGCATTCTTTCGCTTTCTTGGTTAGCATAGAGTCCTCAGTTTCAGTTACCGGTATTTAAGCTTTTCAATGAGCTATCAGGTTCTTGCACGCAAATGGCGACCCCGTTCTTTTAAAGAGCTGGTGGGCCAGACTCACGTATTACAGGCTCTGGTCAATGCGTTGGACCAGGATCGGCTGCATCATGCTTATCTGTTCACGGGCACACGAGGCGTGGGTAAGACAACGATTGCCAGAATTCTTGCCAAGTGCCTTAACTGTGAAACAGGTGTCAGCTCTACTCCCTGTGGGCAGTGCGCTGCCTGTTGCGAAATTGATGAAGGTCGTTTTGTTGATCTTATTGAAGTGGATGCTGCTTCCAGAACCAAGGTGGAAGATACCAGGGAGCTGCTTGATAATGTCCAGTACGCTCCTACCAGAGGGCGTTATAAGGTTTATCTGATTGACGAAGTGCACATGCTCTCGGTGCACAGTTTTAATGCGTTGCTAAAAACCCTGGAAGAACCACCTCCCCATGTAAAGTTCCTGTTGGCTACCACTGATCCTCAGAAGTTACCGGTCACCATTCTGTCGCGATGTTTACAGTTTGGGCTGAAAAATATGACGCCGGAAAGGATTGTCGGTCACCTGGAAAATATTCTCGGCCAGGAAGCTATCCCTTTTGAAGGTCCGGCCCTCTGGCAGCTGGCCAGAGCAGCCGATGGCAGTATGAGGGACTCTCTGAGCCTGACCGATCAGGCCATCGCATTCGGTAATGGTCAGGTAACCGAGCAGGAAGTCAGTGCCATGCTCGGTACCATTGATCAGGGCCAGGTCATGAAGATGGTCAGGGCACTTTCTTCGGGTGGGGCTCCTGAAGTCCTGGCCGCTGTTGCCAGCCTGGCTGAACATGCACCGGACTATGGGGCAGTGCTGGACGATATGCTTTCCATGCTGCATCGGATTGCCATTGCCCAGGCAGTTCCAGAGGCAGTGGACAATAGTCAGGGTGATCGTGAGCAGGTTCTGGAGCTGGCGGGTAATATGCTGGCTGAAAACGTTCAGCTCTATTATCAGGTCGGTCTGGTCGGGAAAAAAGATCTTCCGCTGGCGCCGGATCCACGGGGCGGCTTCGAAATGGCTCTCTTGAGAATGCTGGCATTCAGACCTGAGCCTGTTGCCATTCAGGTGCCACAAAGTGCCCGGCGTGAAGTGGAGGCTCAGTCAACAGAGGCTTCAGAACCTGTTGTATCATCTCCTGATCCGGAACCTGAGCCTGCTGCAGTATTGCAGTCCGAAAATCAGCAGCAGAGGGATACTGAAACAAGCGAGCCTGAAAGTCCTCTGTCATCGCCTGTGACTGAAGAATATCAACCTCAGGCCTCAGCTGAGCGGCCTGTTACCGCTATTACAGAAAATTTCTTGCCGGAAGATTTTTCTCCTTCAACGCCATCCAGTCTGGAGCCAGCTCAGGTATGCGGGCCTGATCAAAATGTCGATGAAGAAGTTCCGCCAACGGTTGAAGCTTCTCAGAAACAGCAAGTGGAGGAGGATGGAGTTCCGCCATCGGTATCCACTTATGAAGCTTATGCATCTGAGCAGGCATCAAGAGAGACGGTCGCTCAGCCAGAGCCAGAGTCAGCACAGGTGATAGAAGAACCTGTTCAGGGTTCTGCTCCTGAAGAAAGAATTTCTTTTGCTGATCTGAATGTTCAGTCCTGGGTGCCTGTTTTTAGAAGTCTTCCTCTGGGTGGTGTGACCCGAACGATTGCCTCTCACTCTGAGTATGTCAGTCATTCAGCAGGTAGAGTCGATCTGCGACTGGATAGTGGCAGAAGTACTTTGTACAACGACATGCATCGGCAAAGGGTTGAGAAAGCGCTGAGCGACTATTTTGATCAGCCGCTCAGGGTTCAGGTGGAAATTGGTCAGGTTCAGGCAGAAACGCCTGCCGCCTGGCGAGAGCGCAAAATGGCTGAACGAATGGCTGATGCTCGCTCCAGTATTTTTAATGATCAGCATGTGCAAAGTCTGATTGATAAATTTTCTGCTGTCGTCATCGAAGACAGTATTCAGCCAGTTGGCAATGTCGTTAAGTGATGAATAGCCGGGTATTTCAATCATCCGGCGGTTGTATTTGTGTTTAGTTCGTCGCTTTTAATAAGCCAAAAGATAACGTAAAGGAGTTTTTATGTTTAAGGGCGGTATGGGTAACCTGATGAAGCAGGCCCAGAAAATGCAGGAAGACATGCAGCGTATCCAGGAAGAGCTGGCGAACGCTGAAGTGACTGGTGAGTCTGGTGCCGGTCTGGTGAAAGTGATTATGAACGGTCGTCATGATGTCAAGGATGTCCAAATCGATCCAAGCCTGATGCAAGAAGACAAGGAAATGCTGGAAGATTTGCTGGCGGCAGCAGTGAATGATGCGGTACGTAAAGTGGAAGAAAACAGCAAGGATAAAATGAGTGGTCTGACCGCTGGTATGGGTCTGCCGCCTGGCTTCAAGATGCCTTTTTAAGCGTCATTTTCTTGCAGCAGGCTATTCGTTCAAAACACCTTTGGACAGTCATTGGCTACCAGGGTCTACTCAAGGTGGGTGGGCCCTGACCGGAATTTGAGTGCATTTATGTTCAGTCCTCTGATCAAGGAATTGATAGAATCCCTGCGTTGTTTGCCCGGGGTGGGGCCCAGGTCATCCCAGCGAATGGCGTTGCATCTATTGGAAAAAGACCGGGAGGGTGCACTTCGGCTGGCTAAAGCTCTCACCGAAGCAGCAGAAGGGGTTGGGCGCTGCAAGTCTTGCAGAACATTATGCGAGAGTGAATTGTGTGATATTTGCAGTCATCCGGGTCGCGAGAAATCAACACTTTGTGTGGTAGAAAACCCTTCTGATGTAATGGCCCTGGAACAGGCCGGTGGCTATTCCGGACGCTATTTTGTTCTTATGGGGCACCTTTCACCGATCGATGGAGTTGGTCCTGACGAAATCGGTGTGACCGACTTGCTGGAGCGAGTGTCCGATTTTCAGGTTAAAGAAGTCATTTTGGCAACTAACCCGACGGTTGAGGGTGAAGCCACGGCTCACTTTATTGCAGAAGAGCTCAAAAATATGGGCGTTGAAGCCAGCCGGATAGCACATGGTGTGCCGTTGGGTGGTGAGCTGGAATACGTTGACGGCGGCACTCTGGCCCACGCATTGGCAGGCCGACGAAAGCTTGAACTATAAAGCAGCAGAGGCCAGGAGATGTCCTGGTTTACTTAGGACAAAAGTACTGAATTCGATTTACAAGGCCCGTGGTTTTCGCTTCACCTGTTCGTATTCGGGTGTACTGGTCCGTCGTCATCCAGTCAATGGTTTTCTGTGTGCCTGGTAAAGAATCCGGAAAATAAGTGTTGATATAGAGGGTGAAGCCGCCATTATCTGTACCAAAAGCGGTTTGCCAGCTTGTGTCACTATCGAGCTGCACTCGATAAAAGCAATTTCTGCTGAAGCTGCTGGCCTGAAGCTTTCTGCCTCTGGCTTCATGAATCACTTTTTTAGTTGAATCCGAATCAGGAAACTCTTTCCATTCAATATTTTGACACTGGCTCAGTATTGTATGGGTCGGCACTTTGCTGGCTTGTCCATCCGCTTTCTGAACAAGGGTAGTATTTTTTCTGTCCGACTGAATATGGGCTTTCAGTACGGTTTTCTGGTCGCCGAAGTCTTCGGGTATCAGTTCAAGCCGGGTTTTGTTGTAACAGGTGGACAGGTAATTGTAAAAAGCCTGTTCTCCATTGATCCAATGGAAACAGTCAGGATTAAAGCTGCTGTTGCTGTTGAGATCTAATTTCTCTGGAACAGAAGGGCACCATCTGCGAATGGATTCAAAGCCAAGAGGTTTTTCACTGGTGCCGTCACTGCTTTCAACGATCAGAGTGTTTTTTTGTGCGGCAGAAATTTTGAGTATATAAGTCTCGGCATTTTCCAGGCTGCCGTAGGGGGTAAACAAGAGAGCATCTTTATTGACGGCGGCTGCAAAGAACCAGGCTTGATCGAACTCAACCTGATAGTGGCAATGAGGGTTGAAATCCTCCGGGGTGTCTGTTGCTACATCCACCCAGGGAGATTCCAGAGGCATCCAGGCAGCAAAAAATCCAAAAATTGTCGATAAGCCAACAGCCATTGGAATACACCATAACACTATGATGTATCCATTCTAGTTAGTGTTTTAGAAGGCTGCTGACTAAGTGATTACCAGTTGTAGCCAAATGTCACCGAATGAAAATCAATGGATTCATTCATGCTGTGCAGTCCGGCATTGGAGTAATGGAACCAGCCATAGCTGAGTTCAAATTGCTGATTAGCTCCAAATTCAATACCTGCCATGAGCCGGATCTCGAATTGGGAGTGACCGCCCATATTAATAGGTGATCTCTTTTCTTTCTCCAAATCTTGTTCAGACAGGTAGGCGGCACCCACCCCAAGATCTATAAACGGACGCACGCTGGCGTTGGGGAGAAATCCCATTCTTAATACCGGCGAAAAACTAATAGTGGTTACTTTGTCTTTGCCGTCAGGACTGGGATTGTCACTGGCCGAGAGATTACTTTTCCACGAGCTGGCAGCCAATTCAAAATAGCTGCTGAGTACAATGCTATCAGACTGATAAAAGTCCTTTTTCCAGTCCCAGGTGATACCCAGGCGCAGATTGGTGTAATCCGCTGAACGACCTGAAACAAGGTCAAGGTACTGGCCATAGCTAACATTGATACCATCTGGAACAAAGTCCTCTGCGTGAACGCTCTGTGTCTGGATCAGCAGCGACGCTGATAAGCACAGGCTGGCAATAGCACTCTTCATATACTTCCCCTTGATATTATTCTCTTAGTGGTTTCCACGCATTAGCTATCGGCCGATAAAAATGAAACTTTATGAGAGATTTTCAGACAGCTTATTGCCGGGGGGATTTGATGAGAGAAGAGGGCTAAAATCCTTTGCGCATTGGTCACGCAGACTTGTTTGTAATAAAGAGTAGTTCTTCCACAACTGTTCTCAACTGGCTGGACATTTCAAGTGACTAACAGGAATCTCCCACCGATATTAGGTAGAGAAGGGTGTTGAGCAGAGGTGTATACAAAGAGAAGGAGAGCCCTAAATGAATATGGCTCGGGTGGTCAATGCTGCTCTACGCAGCACTGCTATAAGAGGAGGGCAGGGGTTTGGCTTGTTCAGAGATCAGGACAGGCGCTTGTTCTGATGGTCTGAATGTTGAAGTGGGTTTCAGAAATTCTTCGTAAAAGCGCAGACTGCTATCACAGGTAAGCCGGTAGTATTTGAAAAAACTGCCATTGATCTGGGTTTTCTGAAACAGGTAGGAATGCAGTTGTTTGAATAAATGACGGTCAACAGGCTCCGGACTTTTCCAGAATGACTCCAGAGATCCCTGATGGGTAATGCCGTCGATATCATAAAAAGCTCGTCCCATGACCTTGGTAGGCAGGTGGTGCAGAAGGGCGGAGATCCCAACGGTACTGTTAACGGTTACTACGCCGCAGGTGTGATGATATAAATCGGGTAAAGGGATGTCGTGGCAGTAAAGCACTCTGTCCTGGATGCCCAGATTTGTTGCCAGGTCTTCAATAAACTGCCCGTATTCTGTGTAGCCTCTGTCCATCGGGTGGTGTTTGAAGCACAACACCTTGTCTAAATCTGCATGCTTCCAGAAGGAGACTATGACTTCCTGAATAAAAGCTTTCACTGACTCATAAGGAGAGTGAAAAATCATCTGGGAGTCGTCGTGAACTTGCAGCGGAACCAGATAAAATCTCTGATCAAACTCATTATCCAGACGAAATTGCGTTTGCTTGTCATAACTTTTAAACAGCAGTTTTCTGGCAAACCCTCTCAACCAGTAAAAGCCTTCTTTGACCGGATTAGTAGCCCTGTGATGCCTGTACTCAGAAAATTCATCCCTTGAGAAAGAACTGGCCCAATAATAAAAAGCAGCGTAGCGGGTCCTTCGTTTCATGGTGCCGCCGATTGTCTGGCTGGATTTAGCTGAGCATGGCGTTATTCTCTCCAGGCTTTCGCGGCTGAGATCCATCTGGCTCAGTGAATTAACGCCTCCGGACTCCAGTGTAATGGTATCAGGTCGTAAGTAACCTTCTTCGAAGACACAAAATTGAACCCCCAATGCATCACAGACCGGCTTTGCAGTTCTGTGATAATAACGGCAGTCACCAAGGAGAAAAACGGCTTCGATACGATGTTCGGTGAGGTACTGTTCAAGAAAAGCGGCCCAGTCAGCTGGTTTTCCCTTGTAGTGGGTCTGAACATTAGCCCATGAAAAAAACCGGTCGCCGCCATTAAAGTTGATTTTGTGGGTGGTGTAACCCGCTCTGGAAAAGGTGCGTGCCAGCCGCTTGAAAAATGGCCCCAGTGGGCCTTGAAGAAAAAGTACGGCAGATTTGGTCATAGCCTAAATCCGATCCTTGTGTATGACCTTGGTCGCTTATCGGTGGTTGTGTGTTGTGCAAATCCTAGCATAAGCCAGTCTAAAAATATAACTGAATGTAATTGAATTGCCGTAGCAAGCAAACTGGTTTGGGTTTTAATATGGTTGCCTTAAACAATACTAGGTTCTGCATTGGGAAGGCTATACGTATAGTACGTGGTAATGATTAAACTCACCTTAACACTGGGTCCTGAAGTGGTTAAACAATTTAAAGTTGATGCAGCCAGCCAACAGAGCCTGTCCAGGCAGGTAGAAAATTGCCTGAGATCACTGTCAATGTCTTGAGAGCGCGATGAAATAAAGTTAGAGGGAGAGGTTGCAGAGCTGTCAGGAGTGATATGCGAGAACGATTCGATCATTCTCATCATGCTATCTGCCAGCGCAAGAGGCACATAACCATGGTCTGACAACAGGGAAAACGAGTCCCGACTTCCCTGAGGGATGCCCAACTGTTTCAGGCGAATTACCCGGTTCGCCAGGTCCAGTGCGGCCTGTGATGCTCGCTGGATATTTAAAATAATGGAGTCTTGGCGGGTAAAATTCGTCGTCAACTCATCTTCGTACCCGACATACTCTTCTTCGATACGGGCAAGGCGCCGTTGAATAATACTGTATTTGTTCAGAATCACATCATCCATTTTTAATCCTGCTCAATAAGTCATTAATAATCTCGCGGCGATCTTCCTGAAGTTGCTGATAGTGTGAAAAAACATGCGTTTCAAACAGGGTCGCATGCCATTTCATCTATCCTGGCCAGCCAAACACCATGCTGAAATACTTCTTTCTGGAGCACGGTAGTCGCGCCTTTCAAGTCAATCAGGTCAACATACTTACCAAAGTGGCAAGCGAGCTCCTGTGCTTTATCCCACAAAAGTTGTTGGGAGGTTTTTCCGGATATAAAGACCGCCAAATCTATATCGCTTCCAGCTGTGGCGTGCCCAGTCGCCTGGCCGCCATACAAAACGACTCCCAGCAAAGTTTTACCAAATGCCGCTCTAAGTGACTCTTCGATATAGGAAGCATCCAAATCTGCGTGCATACTTTCTCTTTGAGTGATGTTTGAACCATTAGAATAACACTGCTCAAAGCAAATTGGACATAATACAGTGGGCAGATGGTTAAGTTGACACTGGTTCTCTTTCCTTTTTCAGGCCCTGTTGGCCCCTGCGAGGGAAACCGGACTTTATATTAAGGTGAAGAGGAGAAACCCCGGAAGGAATCAGCAGTATTTGATAGAGATTACAGTTGCCTTAGATGATTGATATTAATGGCCATTACTTCGTGATATGCAAAGTTGTTATAAGCTCTCAGATCATCTGTTAAAATTAAACATTTCAAACTCTTTGCTGCCAAAATGATGGATGTATCAGTAATCCCAATATGGTTAAAGCCATATGTACTAATCACTTCATCTTTATGAATATATTCTTCATTCACTAAATAGAGTGTTGGGAGAATTGAATCTAAAAAGACCTTGAATCTGTGTTCAGGTATTTTTTCCAGAAAATTCCAGGCTTCAGCTAAAACCTGAGGAGTAACGACAATTTTTGAAAACTGAGACACATAACCATTAAGCCAATGGAAATCTTGTTCAGAATACATTGTGGTACGTTTGAACTTTGGTACATATGTAGGTTGATATTTACCAATTAGATATAGAATAAGTAAATTGGTATCCAAGAATGCACCACCGTTCCTGTACTCTATCAATAAATCAGTGAGCATTGTGAAATACTAGATTTTACGAATTTTCATAGAGATTACTTCACCTGTGTTAGCATCGACTTTAAATATTTTATAGCTTGTTACTTTATTTCCTATGCTTCCAAGTGCGTAAGAATCAGACATACCAAGAGTAATTAACCAAAAACCATCTTCCAGTTCAACTTCCTCAATTGACAATCTTACCCTCTCTGATGACACATCTTCGAAATACTTTGCTGCTGCTTGAGCCGCTTCTTTTGGGCTAATAGCCATTATATTTTCCCATAGATTATTAATGTTGAGCAGAATAGCGAAGAATCTACTTAAAAACCAGCATCATCTTTAAGTTGATTAGAGAACTCATCTACATACCCAAAAATAGCTGGCTTTGCAACTTTGGAGCTGAATATGCAGAGGATCTCATACACTGAACAGTTGATTAAGTTAAGTTTTCTGGCTACAACATGGCCCTTCAGGAGGGAATCGTGAATACCAATTCAGCTATCTCAGAGAATGCCACTGAATGTATAAGGAATATCTAACTAAACAGAGCCTCTATTAAATAGCCCACCTTTCGTCGTTTTCTGCTCAACCATCGGTTTATAAAGTGCCCACTCTCTGATGTTGAACAACGTTCTTGCTCGATAGCAGCAATAACCCTCTCTGGTGTCGTATACCTTCGGGTTTGCCAGTTGATATACATGGGGTAATAACAGTGCGCAAAATAGATCAGTTCCTCCAGGTTTCTCGTACGATAACGCCTGTTGCTGGTTAAATGATCAACGGTTACCCCCCATCCCCCATAAAAAGGCTGGCCCCAGCAGTGAACTGTTTTTCCGAGTGTCAGGGCTTCAAAACCTGCCAGAGAGGTCATGACGTGCAACTCATCACATTGCTCTATGCAATCAAAAATATCACCATTCGCCACAACATGGTCAACCCAGTTCAATGCCAGACTGTCAGGAATATGTCCCTCTCTTCCTGCTAAAAGAACATCAGGGTGAGGCTTGTAAACAATAAAAGCATCAGGCGCACAGGTTCTGACCGCCTTGATCAATTCAAGATTGGATGAGATCTCGGGGCTGCCCCATTGAATGGAAGCATCGCTGTCCACCTGACCGGTAATCAGTATCTTGCGCTGATCCCTTCTGGCTGACGCAAACAAGGATTGTTCTGAGCCTTTCAGATTATATTTGCTGATTCTTTGCTCTTTCAGTGTTTTACACAAAGCCTTCGCCCGTTCGAGCTGCTTATCATTGAGCTCAATGGTATTGATCGCAGTTTCAAGATCAGAAGGTCGTGAAGCATCAAAATAGATACCCGTCTGATCCAGAATCAATGAACTGGGTCTGCGCAGGTCTGCGCCTAGACCTACTGAACGAATAAATGCGTCTTCTGCTCTGAAAAGCTTAATATTTGATGGAGGTTTATAATCATGATGTTTAGCACCCCAAACCAGAACACCGTCTCCTGATTTAGCCTTTGCTTCAGCCTGCTGAACTGATTTTACAAACTGAACCTTCTCTGAAATTGCCCGGGTAAAACTCTTTAAAAAGGCTCTTTTCCATAGGCTGAAGCCAACCGCATAGAGTGTTTTGACGGGTTGGCAGCGTGATCTTCTCTGCAGGGGGATAAGTTCAAGAATAGCTTCCAGCTCACACCGTTCAAACGTTTCCGGATCGATATAACGAGTGTATTTCAGGCAGGCAGCAGCAAAGAGGCTTTCAATAGTATGCACTTGTTTTCGACGAGGGCAGGGAACTCGGTCATCGGTTAACCCCCAGCCACTGTAAAAGGGGACACCAAAACAAACGACATTCTTCTTGTGCCAGAGTGCTTCAAAGCCTAATTGAGAGGTAACAACGTAGACTTTTTCAAAATAGGGGAAAAGCGACTGGGCATTAACCTTGTCGGCAAGAATGCGTATTCTGGGATTATCAGGAAGGTTGCTGCCGAGGTAGCCCTTTTTGGTACCCAGAACAACATCGGGATGAACTTTTATCCAGACTTCAGAATCCGGATTCTCAGCAAGAGCTGCATTCAGCATTTTATTAAAGCTGGAGTCATCGGCTAACCCAAATTTGACGGAACAGTCCCCGTAAGTCTGATCAACCACAAGAATACGTTTCTGCTCTCCAGCTTCAGGCTTCCAGCTATCAACTGGCTCATGATTATATTTAGTGATTTTGTTTTCAGTAATCAGAGCCAGAAGGGTTGAAGACCGCTCTTTTAATGCTGAGCTGAACCAGTCTGGATGGTTGAGAAGATCTTCAATATCTGAAGGGCAGGTAGCATCGTAATAAATGCCCCGTTTATCAACGATCAAAGCAAAGCGTTTGTCACCCAGGGCAGGGTGGCCCAGGTAGCTGATAAAGCCGTCTTCAAGGTGCCAATAAGGGACCTGGTGTTTTTCTGCAAGTTTTACAGCCTGTTGTGTGTTGGCTTTTTTACCCCAGCCCAGAACAACGTGAGATGGCTGTATTTTTGTGTAAGGCTTTTTCTTCTCTATGTCATTGCACTGTAAGAGAGCTTTTAGTTCTCTGGCGTCACTGATCCCTTGAGAAAGGGTGATAAAAGCTGGTTTTGGTTTTGGAGAAGACGGCAAGGTAGTCACTGATAGTTGATTGGAATAAATAACCTGGAATCTGAAAATCGACAGGTCTAAAGTGAAAATGTGTAAGACAATGTGTAACTATGGGTGTTACAAGACCTGCCTGCGGTACCTACCTCTCCAAAATCAGAGGTTTTGCCTTATTATCAATATGAGCCTTCAAAGGCTCATGAGTGATTGTTCCATAATCCACTACATCAAACAAATAAGGTGTTGGAAGTTCATCCAGAGCCGCAGCAATACGAGCTACTGTGTGAGGGTTATCGGTGGTTAACCAAATTACGATATCAATATCAGATCCTGCCCGATATGTGCCCATAGCACGGGAACCAAAAATAGCCGCCCGACTGATTTCAGTGAAGCCGGACAAGCAGGCAATAATTTGTTGCAGGGTTGCTTCAGGAAGCCCAAACATCAGGGTGTCACTCGCCCGGTAAAGTAATCTGACAGCGCCACTAAAGCTGGGTGATAACTGCGCTGTATAGCCTTGGCAGCTTGTTGCGCCTTCTGGTTGTCATAGGCATGACTCATGGTATTACGGGCTTCCAGCATATCTATCCATAACTGGCCATCTGATATTATCTGCTGTTGAAATGCCTGCTTAATAACCTGTCTGGGCGACGGTTGAACCTCGATACCCTCATAGTTCAGGTAGTCTTTCAGTACTTTCCAGCCAAGCTCCCAACTGAACTTGAAAGACTGGATCAGGGCGATTCGATATAAAATATCTTCGGGTGCTGCCTGAACAGCAGCTACAGCGGAGTCCAGAACAGCAAGGGCATTCTGATAGTTCTCGAAGCGCTGTTTCCAGCGATTATCAGGCGTTGGGGTCATGTGGATAAATCAGCAATGATAAAAGGATTAAAATAACAGAAAAACGTACATCAGGTGAATTTTTGGATTGTGGTGCGCAAGAACGGTTACCCGAAGCAGCTCTGGTTATTAAACGTCTTATAAGGCAGCACAGAGCCGCAATGATTGGCTCAGTTCTGCAAGAGGTGCTAACTTGTTCAAACGATGACGAACATTATCACCATCCAAGACGTAGGTATGATAACCCTGTCCATGCAGGAGACCGTCAACTGCGTTGGCAACGGTAGACTTACCTGAGCCACTCAGGCCAGTGAACCGGATCAGGCAGGGCTTTTGTGATTTCAGGTTCGAACGTGCTTCTCTGGAAACCCTGTGACTATGCCAGGCAATATTTTCTATAAGACGAAGCTCCGGCTTCGGAGGCTGTAACATGGCAAAATCATGAAAGTGCCAGTTCAGCAAGAGCCTGAGCGGGGAAGTGTGTACTCTTTGAATTCGACACTGATTTTCTCATCGTAACATCAAACTTCCAGTTAAGCTTATACTCGATGTGCTAATGTTTCCCGACCGGCCTTACCCGATTGCTCTGTCGTTAAGTCTGCCAGGCTGATGAAAGAGCAGGGGAGGGGGTTAATCTTTTCCTGTCTTCAAACCAGGCAAAGCTCTTGATAACAGGATTTAATATTAGTTTTAAAAGACTCTGGTATCGCAGACCAGGACAGTGCCTGCACAATTATGGGAATGTTGGAGTCACGTAAGGCTTCATTAAACGCCGCTAGCTGAGCGAAACTATCATTCTCATCTTGCTCATCAGGAAAGTGAACGACAATGTCCAGGTCACTGGCATCATAATTAGTACCTTTTACACGGCTTCCATAAGCCCATAGCATGGTACCAACGGGGAATATCTGCGATGCCAGATCACAGACGGACTTGCGATCTTTTTCTCGTAAATCAATCATCTCTGACTCTTCCTAGATGCTGCACTATAGCTTTCTCCAAGGTAATGGCATCAGCGATAAAACCTGGCAGCAACGTTAGCGTGTATTCAGCAAATTTCTTACCATAATCGTGGGCCGTGTTACTACGATTATCCCGATAAATCAACCAGCGTTCGGTTTCCTCAACAGACAAAAGGCTATGTTGCCCCGCCTGCCTGAAGACTTCTTTGAACACAAGGCGATTTATCGCCTTGGGGCTATGAGCAAAATCCTTCAGACACTTGCGGAGAAGTTTACCAGCCTGTTCGAGGATGATTTCAAACTCTTTCACACAGGCTGAACGGTACATATCGTACTCTATACTGTCTTCTTCACAGCCGAGTAAACGGTTATAAGCAGTATCCAGTGTCTTGATGCAACGAGAAAAAAAAGTAGTGTCTATAGTCATGTGTCTTACTGACAATTGATATTTAGACCATCATATCTCAGAAATTTGATTAGTACAGTCAGTGAAGCTTATTCTCGATGTGTCAATATTCCCGGATGGCCTCACCAATTGTTCAGCAGTTAGCTCTTCAGAGCTGATGTAATGGTGAATGCAGACATCATTCAGGCTCACTAGCTCACTCTCAAGTTATCACCGATAAATTACAACCCAATAATTACGACACATTCAAGTCAATCAAAAAGGCAGGGAGGAATCCGGAGTATAACAGAGTTAAAGGATGTCAAGAATCAAGATCTGACTCTGCTTTCTTCTCATTCGCTACGCTACCTGATTAAAATCAATGCGTTCAAGGCTTGCTGTATCGACCACTTGCCTGGCTTTCCACAAGTCAAAGCTTTCCTGAAGTGTCATCCAGCTTTCAGCAGAACCACCCAGTACTTGGGACAATCGAATGGCCATTTCCGGTGAAACACCTGCTTTTTCATTCAACAAACGATTGAAAGTACTTCTGGCCACGCCCAGTTGGTCGGCAATTCTGTTAGCGGTCATTGAGGTGAACGGCTCAATGTAGGTACGGTAGATCAATGCCCCCGGGTGAGGTGGGTTAAATGGTTGTATAGCCATCAGTGGTAATCCTCATAGTTTACGATATAGGCATCACCGTCTTTAAATTCAAACACAATGCGGCGGTTACCTGAGACGTTTACGGCTCAAACACATGACACCGGTTTTGTGTTGCCGGGTCTCACCACACGGGTTTCTCCGAGTTTCTTTTCTTGGTTACGCGGCATCAAACCTGACTAGCTTACCTGCCTTATCCAGTTTCTCATGCAAGCTACCTGGACTCAGCTAAAAACCGTTAGGCCAGCACAAAGCGCCCAACTCAAGGAAAAAACGGCAAAAATACTGTGAACTCTCCAAGGGTAATGTCATAGCTGTTTTTTTAGACAGCAACGGAGAAAAATCCATCACTCCGTGGGAACCATCAGAGAAAGAAAGTCGAATTTCTTTATCGTATAACCACTCAGCTTTTATCAATTTAATCATAATCAGCTCCCGGAATACGCTCTGGCGGCTGAAGCTCCACTGCTTTTTGCCAGTTATCAAATAGTGCTGTTTTATGGTCACCAGACCAGTCAGATACCAACCTTGCGGCCTTCTTTGGAAGATGGCCATTGAGAACTGTACCATCATTAATACACACCAAAGCCTCGTGACCTTGGGCTGAAGGTTAGATACCTCCGACTACCAATTTATGTCCTGGCTTGCCATGTGATGTCGATTTTACGATGCTGTATCATACAATCTTTGAGATAGAGGTTGATCAGACTTTGATAAGGTACACCCGTTTCTTCTGCCATTTTTTTGAAATATTCAATCACATCTTCACTAAGGCGCATTGTTACTGATTTTTTCAGCTTTGAAGCGTAAGGGTTTCTGCGGGCTTTCATTTTTGAAAAATCATATTCATCTTTCATGATAAGTTCCCTTCATAATAACTGCGCTCAGTATTAGTGGCTTTCCTTGCTGAGATAATACGGATGGTCTCACCATCGTCTCTCTCGCAATGACATACCAGTAAAACACGGGATTGTTGACTCACACCAACCATTAAAAATCTATCTTCGACCTCAGAACTTTCCTCGTCATAAAACTGAATAGCATATTCATCATAAAATATACTTTTTGCCTCCTCGAAGGAGATTCCGTGCTTTTTTCGGTTGGATCGGTTTTTAGTCTGATCTCATTCAAATTTAATCGTATGTACACTGTATGTGCGTGTTGGGATCTGTCAAGTTTTATTGAGGCGTGACGCGCAGCAAATCATGCAATTGCCTCCTCAGCAAGGGCTTCAGCGAGAGAGCCTGTACCCATATTGGCAATAGCTCTTGCCTTGAGGGAAGCAGGACACCGGGTGATGTTCATGAGCCTTAACAAGCTGATGGCCACGCTGGAAAAAACACAAGAGGAAAACTGGCTTGAGAGATAAGTGCAGCAACTGATGTATTCAAGTTGGCTGATACTGGATGAAATCAGTTACCTTCTCATGCACCAGGATGAAGCGTCCGTGATACAGGACTCATTACTGCATTACGCAACCACTCTGAATTATCAAGGGTCAAAGCTGCTGAGAGACGTTATGACAGGCATTCATCCAGCCAATAAAGCACTTCTGGAACCGCTTTGGGCTGATGGCACTCACGACTCGCGCTATGGTGTCATTTGAAGGAATGCCTTCTTCAAAATCACCATACTGCTTAAGCCAGTCCAGTGGTTCATGACCAAAGTCTTCGATTTCACCCCAGCCTTCTGCGCCGGCAATGACAGCACAGATGGTCAGAAAAAGGATGTCTGTTAGCTTGTGGCCGACTTTCCAAGCTTGGCGAGGGTCACTGATAATATAGAGTTGTGAAATCAAATCGTGAGCATCATGCTGAGGCCTTATCTGATGTTCAGGTATAAGACCATAAACGTATTAGAAAGAAAACAAATATAAGCTACAGGTCGATAATTTCAGGGGGTTTCATGATTTTTCCCTGGTCCAACAGTCTGTTGGATATTAGGTTCTTAGGTGAAGGTCGGCCAGGCATCAGCAAAGGCACGCATATGCATTATGAAATCACTGGATAACTTACAAAAGTTGATCTAGGTTGGAAGGTCAATGGAGTTAAACATTAAGAGATGATCATGGAAAACCTCTATAACACCGACTATCACGGCTGGATCGCCCGGCAACGTGAGCTACTGAAAAACAACAGGCTTAACGAACTGGATATACCCAACCTGCTAGAGGCAATGGAACAGGAAATGGGGAATAACCATCATACCCTTGAGTCACATCTGAAGATTCTTTTATTACATTTGCTGAAATACCAGCATCAGGTAGAAGTTATCAACCCGGTGCTGCCGGAGCCATATAATTGTCGTGAATGGTTTGCAAGCATAGACAGGGCGAGGGATGCCATAGGGTCGCTACTCCGCAGAAATCCATCTCTGAAACGGGAGACCGACGAAACACTCCGTGAGGTTTACCCTAGTGCCAAGCGCATGGCTATTAAAGAAATGAACCGCTACGTGCAGAAGCACCAGCAGCTTAATAACAACAGTTTCACACCTGAGTGTCCCTGGACCTTCGGGCAAATTATTGAGGATGACTGGCTGCCCTGCGATTAAATAGGCTACTCAGCTAACTGCATCTGGCTTTCTGTGCGAGCATGGTCTGTTTTGCGGCTCGTTGATAAACAGATTGCAGCGACTGTGCTGGCTTGCGATTTGATCGCTGTAGCCAGAAGTTAGAGTAACTTTTCAGGAATAGGTGTTAAATGGCTGAATCCATTTTTAGACTAGAGCAGGATTAGAGGGGGTCAAGAATCAACACTTGACCCCGGTTCTTTTTGGATGAACATCCTAATCTTTCGGTCAGATTAAGGCAGTTTCGACTATGGCCTGGACCATATCTCACTGACGTCCTGTGGCATCAAGTGTTACAAGTTAGCCCCTGATTTCCAAGAGTTTCAGGAGTTCGGGGTTGTCGGTTATCACATTAGGCTCCTCTTATAAAACGGTTTCAAGGATTTTCATAATTTTTCCTGATGAACATACTATCTTGAAAAAAAGCTCTTGGATTTAAAATTAGCTTTCGCAATTTCCGCCAGAAACCACCATTCTTTTTTCTCACACCGGCCTGAAAATGAAAAAGACCGGGATACTCCTCAACTGGAAAGCCATTCAATATTTGTTGCTCCCGTAACCAGCAAGGAAAATCAGAAAGTACCGTATCAGAGTCGAAAACACCGTTTTTTAAAACAGCCAATATCTCAGCATCTGCCTGAAAGCCCGGCAAAGGTTCTGGCAATGTCACCGTGGCGTCCTTGAGGATCTCGGCAAAACAGGCTTCATTCTCCTTTCTTTTACGGTGGTACTGTCGAGTCAGTGGCCTTGGGTGCCACTGGTGCAGCAGAAATGAACCGTTAAACAAATGCGGCACCGCATAATAACTAAAGTAGCGGCGAAAGCCCCGGTAATCCCCCGGAAACTGACTTTTCACATCCACAGGATAATCGGCAGGCCGTTTGCCAACAGGGTAATACATGGCCAATCGGTGGATCAGATCAAAGTCTTCATAGCCGTGGCCGGCAAATGCCTGACGAAAGCCGCCAATCGCCAGAAACCATTCACGATTGATCAGTAAACAGCTGGAGGCCAGGGCGATGCCATCCACTTTACATACTTCACCACGAAACCAGGACTCAAACGCCTCCTGGTATAAAGCCTGCTGCAAAACAGGCTTAAAAAATTCCGCCGTAAAATGGGCAGAATAGCGTTGTGAAAGGTAAAGGCAGGGGAACATGCGAAAAGCCAGCGGCCCTTCCAGTGACAATTCCCGAACAAAGCCTGATAGCTGATCAATCATTTCCCGGCTGATCAATAAATCCGCATCAAACAGAAAAATATACTGACCGGTTGCATGGGCAACCGCTGCATTACGGACCTGCCCCGGTGCGAATACACCTGGCTGATACTGATGGAAATAGCGCAGGTTGTCCTGCTGTCCATTAGTCAATTTTAAGCGCGTTGATTGTCGCCCCGTATCAAAAACCACGAGTTCGATATCTGGTTGATCTGCAAAACAGGCAATGGCCTGATCAAGTCGCTCAATAGAAGCCCGATCGCCTGACCGTTTCCGAAAGGGGATAATAACGGAAAGAAGCTTATTCAAGGTCTATTACCCGTTCAACACCTTCAATACCTGCTCAACCTTCTCCGCCAACACCTGACAGTGCCGGGTAATTTCCGCCTTATCTTCACCTTCTACCATCACCCGAACGACGGGTTCAGTACCGGAAGGGCGCAACAAGACTCGGCCACAGCCAGCCAGTGCCTGTTCGCATTCGGTAACAGCACGGGTCACTGCAGGAATACGGGCAAGGTCTCGGCGCTCGGTCATAACAATATTGACCAAATGCTGTGGGTACTTGTTCATGCCCTGCTTCAGTTCCGCCAAGGTCTTACCGGAATGCTGAACCGCTGCCAGTAACTGCAAAGCGGCCACAATACCATCACCCGTGGTGGTCACCTGTCGGCAGATCAGATGGCCGGAGGATTCGCCACCCAGATACCAGCCATTGGCCAGCAGCAACTCATTAACATAACGGTCGCCCACCGCTGCACGGGTAAACGGAATATTACGCTGGGCCAGAGCGTGCTCCATTCCCAGGTTGGACATCACCGTACCCACCACACCGCCCTGCAACAGACCACGGTCTTGCAGTGAGCAGGCCATAATAAACAACAACTCATCACCGTCCAGTTCGGCACCATTGCCATCCACCATAATCAGCCGGTCACCATCGCCATCAAAGGCGATGCCCAGATCTGCACGATGTTCCAGCACCTGCTGCTGCAAATGGTTGATACAGGTGGAACCCAAACCGACATTAATATTGGTGCCATTGGGCTCAATACCGGTGTTGATCACCTCAGCCCCCAACTCAGCAAATACCGCAGGCCCCACTTTGTAACAGGCGCCGTTGGAGGCATCCACCACAATCTTCAGGCCATGCAGATTCAGCCTTGGTTGTACGGTACTTTTGCAAAACTCGATATAGCGACCAGCGGCATCATTAATACGGCGCGCTTTACCTAACTCATTGCAGGGCACACAGCTGAACGGTTCTTCCAGCATTGCTTCAATCTGAAGCTCAACCTCATCGGGCAACTTGAGGCCCTCACCACAGAAAAACTTGATACCATTATCGTAATAGGGGTTATGGGAAGCACTGATCACAATACCGGCACTGGCGCTGTAGGTATGGGTCAGGTAAGCGACAGCTGGCGTAGGCATTGGGCCTAACAAATACACATCCATCCCCGCCGCCGAAAGCCCGGCTTCTAAAGCCGACTCGAACATATAGCCGGAGATACGGGTATCTTTACCGATCAACACCCGGTTATTGCCCTGGCGGCTTAGTACACGCCCGGCAGCCCAGCCTAGTTTCTGGACAAAATCAGGGGTAATAGGAAATTGACCGACACGGCCACGGATGCCGTCGGTACCGAAGTATTTTCTAGTCATTGGAAATCACTAAAGGAATAAAAGGATGGAAAATTATCTTGCACGGCTCAATAGAAAAGGCAGGGCGGTTAATGCTAAAACCAACCCAAAAGGTTTGTGTATGATAGTAAACCAGCTAGACTATATTAAGTCTTAATTAAGTCTTATGGAGGCAATTCCAGATGAAACTCTCACAACAAGTCAAGCCCATCAGCTACCTGAAAGCCAACGCAGCCGAGATACTGAACCAGCTGCAAGAAAGCCGGGAGCCGCTGGTGATAACCCAGAACGGTGAAGCTAAAGCCGTTATTCAGGATATCCACAGTTATGAAGCATTGCAGGAAGATATCGCCCTGTTAAAACTGCTGGCTCTGGGAAAACGACAGCTGGCCGACCATCACACCGTTACGGCAGACAGTGTAATGGCCGATATCGATCAACTCCTGGTGGATGACGCACCTGATAATAACCGAGACGATAACAACGATGAAGAATTACAAAACAGTACAGGGGAATAATCATGACAAAAGTTATTCTCACTCAGGATGCCCGACAGGACATACTGGACATTATCACCTACACCAGAGACCACTTTGGCAACCCCCGGGCAGTGAAATTAAGGCAGACTTTTAATACCGCCTTGCAAAGCCTCAGGGAGCAGCCCTATAAAGGTGCCATAGTTCCGGAACTGACCCGGTTCGGGAATACTGAATATCGGCAGTTGGTAAGGAAGCCTTTTCGTATAATTTATCTGGTAACTGAGGACGCAACAAAAAATAACCAGGACGTCATCGTTGCCATATTGCTTTGCGCTGATGGGCGGAGAAATTTCAGCACATTATTGCAAAAGCGGCTGTTTAGGAGTTGAATTCCATCCAGGGGTTTGAAAATTTTCTTGACTTAATTCAAGAGTCAAGATCTGACCTCGGTTTCTTTTTTCTTTTCCTTGACCTCGGTTTTCCCTTGCTACAAACTCTTCTTTGAATTTGTAAGGTAATCGCTCCCAGTCAGAGGGCCTTTGTAAATATCTTCAAGCAAGAAATGAAGAACTTCTTTTAGTTCTCGTTTCTCTGTTGGCATGACAATCTTTCCGTTATTAACATTGATGGTCACGCTTGGAAAGTTATTGGCAGCATTAGATATTTCAGTGACAGAATAATTCTCTAATACTCCTGTACTTGAAATGGTATGAACCATTTTCCTAACTTGGGTATCAGCCTCATGGATGAATGAGCTGGCATCTGGAACTTCTATAGATGCATGTTGAGTGATAACCTCAAGATCTTCATCAGTTGCCTCAATGTACTGGGCTGAAAGATCAAAAACCATTCTGGCATTGTGAAAGCTCTTAAACTTTGTTGTGTCGTTTTCAATTATTGCAACAAGCTTGTTATCAAGGGTAAAAATTTTATCTGTTGATTTTACAAAAGTGTTACCTGTTTGCATTTTTATAATAGGAATCTCATTCAAAGAAAGTGCTTGCCTAGATGAAAACTTTTGAACTAGCACTGTAGTATTCCCATTTGTAACGGTGCCAGTAAAGATTGCTTTAATTGGCTCGTTAGTAAAATTGGAAATGTTTAGATCAGAAAATGAAGAGGTGTTTGCATTTATGGCATTTACCATTAGTGAAGATTCTGCCAAATCATCAATTACCAGTAATTCATTTTGATCAGGCTTCCAATCGCCATTAAATTCTATTTCTGTATCAATGCCAGCTTCAAATGAAGCTTTCTGCTTAGTGAAAACTCTCGCTATTTCATTTTGCAAAGTTTGGTTAACACGAATCCATTTTACTTCAGGATTTCCATTTCCGTCCTTTACGAGCGCAAAATAATTTTGCTGTCCTGTCACTACTTTAATCCTCAGTGTCTAATATAATATATTCAGTTAGTTGAGATACTACCAAAGGTTGGCTTGCACGCCTTAATTCTTTCTTTGTAATTAATACATATGTAACACCCTCAGGTGTGCTTACTTTATAAAAATGCCAACGCATTACACCTAGGAGTGGATTGAAATGATAGCTATACCCCGTGCTAGTGATTATTGCGAAAATGACAAGGGTAGGAAGCCAAACCTCCCAATTTAGAGTGTCAAAACTAGCAGTGAATAATGGGAGTAAATACAAAATCAAAAAGCCCATATTTTCTCGATCAGCTGCTTCAACTGTAGAAACGCTAAAATCTATTCTCTCGAGCGAATTGTTTGCATACCTCAACAACCAAATGCAAAGTAAAACAAGGAACAACGATAAGCATACAGCTAATGCTGCAAAGGCTTTTTCACCAGCAAACCAAGCTACCCATGCGTAAGTGAAACCAACTGGTGCTATTGATGTGCTTGTTAATAATAGCTTTGCGAGCCAGCTAAACATACCAGCACCATTTTTTAAATCTATAGATTAAAGAATACATATTGATAAAATTTAAAGCTTACTCTGTTGTGTGGTATTTCTCCTTGCAGCTAACCGTATAGCTGACGAGCGCACTAACAGGTGCCCCGGTCCAGCGAGTTGTTATATTGCGATAAACACAGGACTTTAGATCATGGATATTAAAGACAAGCACTTAACTATTGTTTACACAGTGAACGACTCAGAAGCATTCAAAACAGAGCAAGACTGAATCATGTCTCATTTTGAAAAAGCTGATGGTAAAGCGTGGGCAGTTACAGTATTTTCAAGAGATGACTCGTTCCCACTCTCCAGTGTGGGAATGCATACCAGAATACGCACCTACAACTTGAGATATCTTATGGGTTCAGCATTAAAGCCAATGTTTTGCCATACGTGGGAACGAGCCAAAGAGCCTTGAAAATAGAACAGAGTTAAACGATGTCAACAGTCAAGACCTGACCCCGGTTACTTGATCCCGGTTTCCTATAATTCAAATTCACCAATCCATAGGCCAAAAACAACTACAGACACAAAATCATTCCTGTAACAATTTATGCAATGCTGCTAACGATTTTTCCTGATCTAAAGGACCATGACCACGTTCATCATCCCGATAAAATTGAACTGTTAAATTAGAATGGTTGTCAATAGAGTCATTACCAAGCGACTGAATAAATGGCAAACAATGATTATTTAAGTGAAAAACGTCGGATACAGACTGTAAATAAACCGTTCTGGGAAGTGTGCAGTTTTCATAACGCTTAATGAGAGAAACTCTTTCTCCATAAATATTTTCAATATCGGAGTGTGTCATTTCGGGGAAGCATAAATCAGTAAAGTGTTTTACATGTCCTTTGTGATACTTGAGTATATTTGTCTGGCAATTATTTACCAGCACCTTGCTCTTCAATGGAAACTCTGCTGCCATTTGCAAAGCCATAAAGCCCCCGGCACTTGAGCTATAGAAACACACCTCGTCAGTTGCAGGGAATATTTTTTTTATAATATCTAGCAAAAACTCTTTTGCTAACTTCAAATAATTTTCATCTTTTGTGCCAACTAACCACCCAATACGAAGATGATCCGCAAGATATAAAGTTGGGTCATTTATAACCACAACATTTGCATGTATTCTTTTATGCCATGACCATCTGTGATACACCGGCGGGCTCAATTTAGAACGATCAATAGCACCAGGAAACATTACTACCAGTTTATTAACGTCACTTTTTTTTGCAAAGAAAGCTTCAAACTTAATATTACCTAATAAGGTCTGTACAACTGACTCATTCGCTTCGCTTGGCAAATAAGCTAGTTCATATGTTTTTAATTCCATAATTTAAATCTGCTTTATAAAGACAATATTTCAGGGGCATTAAATTTCCGTTGTTTGACAGGAAATTCAATATAAAATTTATTAGTTTCAATTATATCTTTGTGCCAAGCTTTGTAAGCGGAGCTATACTCTCTGCGAGCACCTTTGACACCTAATATCGGATCAAGACTTAGAGGACCATAAGAAGTCAACGAACGATCATGATAACTAGCAATATAGTAGGGTGCTTCAAAATGGAACAAAGCATCACTACCAAAATATGCTGCTATTCGATCAAGGAGCTCACTATCTGCCGATGTCCTGACCGAATCAAAATACCCTAAAGTCTCAAAAACTTCTCTTTTATAGAAAAGAGTGATTGGTCCTTTACGCATAATATTACCATTATGCAAGTTCACAACTGAAAAAACGTCAACTCTACAATAATTAACTACCAGCGCCATAACTTTTTCAGACTTCAATTTATCAAGTTGCACTTCCAGCCTATTTGGATGAGACCAGTCATCAGAATCCTGAAAGGTAATATATTCACCTGTGGCAGCCTTTAACCCATGGTTTTTAGCTCTGTATGTACCCGAATTCTTTTTAAGCCTGATTAAATTAATTCGTTTGTCTTTCTTGTGTTTTACAAATTTAGCCAGTTTTCTGTAAGCATTTGATTCACTACGATCATCAACAATAACCAATTCAAAATTACTGTGCGTCTGATCTAGTATTGATTGAATAGCCACTGGGGTATATTCAGTCCACCCAAAGTTAGTCATAATAACAGAAATCAATGGTTGATTATGATCCGTAATTACATCAGCCGTTGACTGTAAGTTCATTACAGAAAATGAATGTGTTTTATCATCCTTACTGGCAAAATTTCGTTGGTTCTTTGGAAATATTTCAGAGAATAAAGTGAATGACTTTTGGTGATTTCCAATCAATCGTGCAGAGTTAGATAGCAGAAGCAATCTTTCATACTTGCCTTTTTCTGTAGCATTGAATACATCTACTTGTTTGTATAAGTAATCATCAGCATCTTGATAGCGACCAAGCTGAATCAATGAATAAGCATAGTATTTTGCAAACAATAAATCTTTATCTATTCCACTGTTTTGAATTAACTCAAGACAGGCCTTAAAATCACTTTTAACTACAATTTTTAGCAATATATAGAGAAAAGCATTTCGTCGACTTACTTTAAGTTTAACCGCTGCTGTAATTTGCTCAATAGCCTGAGTATACTCTTTTCTCTCACAGTGTAGATAAGAGAGATAATAATGCAGTTCATCACTCACTTCCCCGGCAAGAATGCGGGACTTTAACTGATCTTCTATTTTTGCCAGCGTACCTTCACGAAAGTGTATCAATGGCAGCAGGGCGTTAGCATACTGGGGGTGCTGCTTGACATAAGCGTATGCTGCTTCAAAATCTGACTCTGCCGCCAGCAACTCAACAATGGCCATAGCCCAGCGTTGCTTGTTTCTATCTGATTGAAGTTGATATATTTGTCTGGCATTTCCAAGTGCATCGCCAAATCGCTTTTCTTTTTTGTTGATAAAGAAGCTTTGCGTCAGCAAGGTGATTTCAGGTACAGAATCTGGAGCAGCGGCCAGCATTTCTTTGGCTTTTTTCAGCTGATCTGTCACTCGCAGTGAGCCAAGATAAAAGTTGAATATTTGCTTATGTTGCTGGTGTTCATTTGATAATTGATCGTATAGATCAATCAATAAGGTTGTTTTACCTGCATCAAAAAGCAGTTTGAATATTCTTGCTATAAATGTTGGCGATTTCCATTTACAAGCATTATGGGCTAACCGATCAATCCAGGCTTCAGCATTAGTTCCAGCCAGTAGTTTTATCAAATGATAACGACTTGAAGCCAGTTTTAACCGGTAAAATAATTTTTCCGCTTCATCAAATGAGCCCTCTGTTCCTGCCATTTTTAGTATCTTTAATATATTGCGACTGTCCCCGTCTGGCAATACATCAATATTCTCAATCAGGTAGGCGGCATCACTAACGGACTTGTTAGCTTCAACAAGCGTCGTTATGCACAAATCAACATAGCGATTACAAATTTTTATATTCAGGTAATTTGACTGTTTGATTATTTTTAGCAGAAGCTGCTTTATTAGTGGGTCTCGAACACCTTTTTTTAGCATCGTATAGACAAATGCTTTAGTACTGTCATTGTGATAAAGCTTATTTTTAAGATAAAGTCGGTAAAAACCTTTCAGCTTACCAGACTGAATATATCCATTAACATCTTCCAGAATAGATTGGTCGCAGCTTTTATCTGAAGACTCTGATAATACAGCCTGAAGAAAAGCCTGAAGAGCCAGATAGCGGGTATGTTTATAAGCATCATAACCTTTTTTAGCCAGCTTAAGAACATTACTCAGCTGTCCCTGATCAATCTGTCTGGAAATTTCTAAATCTATATTTTCTCTTTGTCGATTTCTGATCGACAGAGACTGAGAAAAACAATCATATGCCTTATCAATCTCCCCAAGCTCTACATAATGATCACGAGCCTCATTTAAAATCGTTATGATTCGGGGAGTTTTGATAACAGAGAGTGCAGTGTTATTGCTATAGAGCGATTGATAGGTTTCCTGAGATATAAGCTGATGCACTGAAGAGTAATCTTTCTTTTCACCCAATGTTATCAAGTGACTCTTTAACTCTTTCGCTTTTCTCTGTGCCTTAAAGTTAGTTATAAAATTACTGTTCACTACAAATGCCACAAAAAATTACCCCGGCAAAGCCGGGGTATTGGTTAAACAATTACCCAAAAATTACAGACGGCCATCAACCTGATGCACAGGCAGCACACCTTTAACATCAAAAATTACACGCTCTGATTTGGCAAACTGCTCAACTTTCTGGCTGTAGTTCTTAACAAAACGCTCGTGACCTACGGCAAAGATAACGGCGTCATAGGCATTACTGACTGGCTTGTTTACCAGATCGCGACCATATTCTTCCCAGCATTCCTGATTGTTAGCCCATGGATCGTACACATCCACTTCAGCATTGTGTGCTTCCAGCTCTTTAACCAGATTTTCTACCTGAGTGTTACGCACATCCGGGCAGTTTTCCTTGAAGGTGTAACCCAGCACCAGAATACGGGAGCCAACCACATGGATTCGCTTACTGTTCATCAGGCGGACTACCTTGTTGGCCACGTGAGCAGACATCCCTTCATTAATCCGTCGGCCAGACAGTATCATTTGAGGATAATAACCAGCAGATTCTGCTTTGTGAGCCAGGTAGTAAGGATCAACACCAATGCAATGGCCACCAACAAGACCTGGCTGCATTTTAATAAAGTTCCATTTTGTGCCTGCGGCTTCGATTACATCTTTTGTATCAATGTCCAGACGATCAAAAATCAGAGAAAGTTCATTTACCAGAGCAATGTTAACGTCACGCTGAGTGTTTTCAATGACTTTAGCTGCTTCTGCAACTTTAATGGTAGGGGCTTTGTGAGTACCGGCAGTAATGATCATGTTATAAAGACTATCAACATAATCCGCTACTTCAGGAGTGGAGCCAGAAGTGATTTTTTGAATAGTTGTAACGGTATTTACTTTGTCGCCCGGATTGATTCGCTCAGGGCTATAACCTGCAAAGAAGTCTTTATTAAACTTTAAGCCAGAAACACGTTCAACCTCAGGAATAGCATCTTCTTCTGTTGCGCCAGGGTAAACGGTGCTTTCATAGATGATAATATCACCTTTTTTTACCACTTCACCCAACATGCGGCTAGCAGACTTAACAGGTGTCATATCGGGAGTTTTGAATTCGGTAACAGGTGTTGGAACTGTTACTATGTAAACATTACAGTCACGAATTTCATCAAGCTTATCAGTAAACGTTATTTTGTCTGATGCTTTTAACTCTTCGCTGGATACTTCCAGAGTATGATCAACAAATTCGCACAACTCATTAATGCGCTTTTTATTGATATCAAACCCTTTGGTTTCCAACTTTTTGCCGAATTCAACTGCCAGTGGTAGTCCCACATAGCCAAGGCCGATTACTGCGATTTTTGTGTTTTCTAAATTAAACATACTGTTTGTTGTACCGATTTACTTAATTTTACTACCTAGGTAGCTGTCCTTAAAAAATTGCCTGGGATTATTTATCAGTTTTCTAAATTTTGCATTTAGTTTTATATATGCAAAGGGTTTGAAAATTGAGTAGCCTCCCCAAGGGCTATTATTAGTTAGTAATTTGTTAACTGAATTTTTAATATCTTTGAAATTTTGTTTTTCTTCATGTAAACCATAAAGCATGTATGGGGATGACTCTAGCCACCCTTCTTCATGAGATAAACATAACATTTCAATATTGTTTTTCTTGCAGATTACTGCAAAAGCTGGGTCTACTGCATATGGATATTCGTTTAAAATTTGGCTATTCACTTTTGTAAATAGACTAGTATGAAATCCACTAACACCAGTCCCCAATAAGTGGCAGACCTTATCTTCTTTTACCGTTTCAGTGAACTTATAGAATTCCTTTCTATCGGCTTTGAAGCTTGCTACATATTTCTTGAAAATAATACCGTGATAACCAACTACTTTTTTACGGTTATGTTTATCGATTGCAGATACTGTTCTGAAGACATAATTCTCAGGATAAATGATATCATCGTCACATGTCAGATAGTAACCATTTGTTTTTTGTAACCAATGGAATTTTGCTTCTGCTCTGCGGTTACCTGTCTCATCAATAATACAAATAATTTTATTTCGTTGGCTATGCTCTTTGATCTCTAGTGGTATTTCTTGATATTCATTTAAATACAAGAGTAAATAGTCAACCTGATTTATCAATGAATCAATAGTTATGAGTAAGCTTCTTTGCCTTGCAGGATAAGTCGCAATTGCAGCGCAAATAGTATCTTGACTGGTATTGAGTTTGATGTTTTTTTGAGTGCAGCCAACTTTTTCTAGACGAAAGTATTTAATAGTCTTATTTGTATTAATTGGTTTTTTGCACTTGCTTGTTAGTTGAATATTAAGGCATTCGGGCTTGTCTTTGGTAAAGAATATTGTTGATATTTCACCGTCGCTTTTTAAATCACGATTTAGTATTAAGCTGCCATCTTTGTTTTTTCCAGTCAGCTTTAATGCTGTGTAGTTGTCTACGTTTTCGACTTTAACTGTGCAGCGATAGACAGAGCTGTCTTCGACATTTGCTGTAGTGGGTAAAATACTATCTTTCATATTAATAAGAACAAGTCACGGAATAGCCTATCGAATAGCATTTTGACAGGTCGTTAAGGGTTGGTGAGTTCAGAAATCAGATCTATCTGTTGTAGGGAAAAATATAAATTACTTGGTCGTTGGTTAATTCAATCTGAACTGGGTTTTCTAACAGTCCATTAAAAGAGGTGATACCTTGTCGTGTGTTGAAAGCCAGGGTATCACCGTAGCTCGTTTATTCAACTGATAGACCCTAAACCAAGCGAACACCTTCCAATTTGGCAATTTGGTGAATGGGTTGTTCCGGGTGCTGTGTATCGTGAATCAAAATATCTACTTTTTGCTCACCCCATCGGTCTTCCAGGGCGAGGCGTAAGTTGATTTTCTTTTCGACCGGGTTGCTCAATCCATCGACTTCAATCAACAAGTCAATATCGCCACCTCGTGCGTCATTTCTGGCCCTGGAGCCAAAGAGCCAGACCCGGGCCTGCTGGCTGATCTCTTTCCTGACCAACTCTATGATGTCGTTTTTTTGCTTCGGACTGATTCTCAATCGTCACCACCTAACTTTAAATTGTGGAGCTTGAGTAGGTAAGCTTCGATCTGATCGGTGATTTTAATCAGTTCGGGAGCCACAGCCCATGCCATGTTGAGAGCTTCAGCCCGTTGTGATTCAGCCTCCGGGTAGTCGTGAGAAAATACATTGCGAATTTCACGCATTTTCCGCCAGCTGTCGGCGGAACTGAGGATATGTCGCTTTTCCATCCGGGATAACGTATCTGCCATATTCAAGCCTTCTTCATCTTCCATTAGTAGTAAGTTTCTGAAGAGCTTGTTGCCAATACAGTCTTGCAGGCCTGCAAATCGAACTCTGAAAGCGTCGAGTTTTTCAAATAGCGCTTCATCTTCCGACTTGAGTGCTTGAGCAGTCAATGGAAAGTGCTCTTCAAGCCTCCTGAGTGAGGCTTCCATGCGTTTGACGGCTCTTTGGGATTCAGACCAGTTTTGCTCAAAAAGAGATAGATATTTTGTATTGAGTGGCATTGTTCGTCTCAAGGTTCTGAAAGCTTTGAACCCAGTATGCTGCCAAGATTGCTAACTTACCAGTTTCGCCGTAAAGCTTTGCCCGATAAGCGGGGAGAGTCAGCTCTGATAAAAAAGCCTTCCCACCCGCTGAATATGCTCAACCAGCGCCGGGTTATCAATGTCTTCCAGAATCGAGAGATCAAAACTGTAAGGCAATAGCAGGTTATCCAATGCATCATCAATTTTGAACAGCAGGTTTAAATCCAGTGTTTTACCCTCTGCGGCCACCAGGGTTAGATCAATATCTGAGCCTGTGCGGTAGTTTCCTTTTGCTCTGGAACCATAAATAATGGCGCTCCCAACTTGCTGGTGTCGGTTTAATACGTCTTGAATGGCTTCTATGGTTTTATCACTTAAGCCAAATTTCATGAGTTATCGTCACCTAGCAGCCTGTCGGACTTAAGACTGTCCTACTGCGGTTGCAATAAATTGGTCTAAAAATCCCTGTTTCTTCGTCAAATAGCTCGCTATTCTCCTCAGAAACAGAGATTTTTATCCTCAATTTCTTGCAATCCTCGCTACGGACGCTTAAGTCCGACAGGCTGCTAGCCTTTTTAACATCTGCTCCAGTGCTTTGAATTCAAAAAAATACTGGCTGATGATATTTTCATAGATTTCCTGAGCAACTTCTTCCCGATAGGTGTGAGATGTCAGGTTTCTGCTTTTAATCATACTCATCCAGATTTCACCCTGCTCTATAAGCCCTTCTTTGAAGGCGAGGCGAGTGACGTCCCTGGAACCGTAAATTCTTTCAGCCCCGCGCTCAATCAAAAAGCCTTTCAGGGTATTGCAGGCCAACTCATGGGTAAACTCAAAGACTTTGATCAAACCCAGTTTTTCAAGCTCACTCAACACACGATGGTTGGCCAGACTGACAGCTGCCTGCAATCGGCCTAAGGCACGCTGGTAGTTATCAAATCGTTGCTTCCAGCGACTATCTTGTTGCTTTTCCATCCTGTTATTTCAGTGATCTGGTTGAATCAGGCTAAAGGCTGGCAGTCTTGATGCTTTTCTGTCAAAGGTCCAGGTCTTTTTGCATTGATGACTGAGGTTATAGTGGCCAATCATTGCATCTGCAAAGTCATACCCTTGTTCATAGTCATCCAGTGCAGCCATGACCGCTTGCCGGTCATCGGTGACAACGCCCTGTTGGCAAATAAAAGCCTTTAATATCTCGCACTGTCGTAACCGCTTGACCTGATAGAAATGACTGAGTACCCATACCGTTTCTACCAGCACGATGGGGGAGAGATAAACCTTCGGCATTCCGATAAACAGTGACAGTGCCTGTTGGTACTGCTGCAGGTCATCTTTGACCAGGAAGCGGATAAGTACATTTGTATCAATCCCTTCCATTGTCAAGCTCCTTGTTCTGCCCCCAATCCTTAGTGGCGCCCTCCCTGATAGCGGATTCCATATCTTCAAGGGATGCCCGGCGTCCGCCCACATCGTCGGCAAGGCAACCGGCCAGGTGGGTAATATCCTGTTTCATGGGTACCAGGGTGATTACCCCGTCTTTTTCTAAAAACAGCACCTTATCGCCCGGTTCCAACTGGAATTTCTCCCGCAAGGCGCTGGGGATGGTCACTTGTCCCTTGGTGGTAATAGAGCTGCTGGCCATGGCTGACTTCCCGAAAATAAAGGTATTACTCAAAGTAATACCTGGAAGTCTACGTGTCAAAGGGCGCAAGCCGATGTTTGCACTCAGTGGGTACCATGTCATTTAGGAACATTATTTCACCATAGACTCTCACCAGAACGGTATTGTTTCGCATATACATGGACATTTATCAATAAAGCAAAGGTAGCACTGAAATTACCAGGATTAACCGTACAAACAGACGACGGATTGATCATATATTAACCAGTCATTTGCACACCATTCCATTAATAATCATTAGCCCCAGCTATTGACTGGATACTACTGGAAAGGTGAGTGTCAAAACCGGTTCTGTTAATGATGATTTGCCAATGCACCATGATGCACTATTATCACATTCATGATGTATCAAACTAAAAAAAGGGCTTAAACCATGAGAACAACACTGGATCTAGAGCCGGGCTTGCTTGCTCAGCTCAAGGAGCAAGCCGCCAGGGAGCGCACAACCGTGAGCCAGTTGGCAAACCAACTCATTCGCATGGCTATTTCCACACAGCAGAATAAACCGGAGCAGGTGCCTTTCCAGTGGCATATGGCAGAAAATGGCAAACCTGCCGATGGTTTTGATCCATCGGATCGCAGCTGCCTTGATGGCCTGGCTTAATGCTCTTCGAGTTGAGCGGAATAAGCTGTATCAGAGATTTTACCCACATTACCAGTTATTTCGATTTGATCGGCTTTTCTACGGATAAGCATGAAAGGGTACTACCTAAAGTAATACCCTTTCATAACCGCAAAAAAGTGCTATAGCCTCAACACCACCGCCGCACTCATAGCCACCTGATAAATGACCTGCATAATATCACTGGTATATTGCATGGTTTTTTCATCGACCTGTGGCATCACCAGGATTTCGTCTCCGGGTTTAACGTCGTATTTCGCTAAACCACTACTGAACAGACCATCGTTGTATTCAATGCGAGAAATCGTTCCATCCTGATGCAGGACCAGCACTCGGGATTGATCGGCTTTTTGAGAGTAGCCCCCTGCTGCGGAAACGTAGTCGTTGATGGTTTTTTCATTATCAAAGACCATGGCATTGGGGAACATGACTTCGCCATGCACCTGAACCAGAACGGTGTCATTAGGAATAACGATTCTATCCTGGTCTTTCAGCATGACATCCATGCGGGTTTTATTCTGGCCCAGCAGCACCTGACCACGAGGGACTGCCTGTCTGGCTCTTTCTACAAATTGCAGGATCGATTGTGCATCGGCCTTTCTCAAGTTGGCTTCGCCTATGCTTTTGCTTCGTGCCGAGAGTGCCGCTTGCTCAAGCTGTTTTAGCTGCACATCAAGCATGGCTTTCTGGCGTTTTGCTACAGACTCTCTGAAGAGTTGCATGGCTTCCATATTGGACCGGTCGTTAGGGGAGAGCCGGGCCATCAGATCTTTAATGGTGCTGCCGTAAGGAAGGATATAAATAGCCTGACCGTTGTGTTCCCCCTCGACTGATACACTGATGGTTCCCGGCATTTTGTCAGAAACAACGGTGACTTCATCGCCACTATGAAGTTGCACGTCCGCTGTTTTGGCAATAGGCAGGTATTCCACGTTGCGCTTGGCCATCTGGTTTCTGGCAATCCGAACGTGGGTGGCCTCGGGTAACACACCGACCATATCCAGAGCGTCTTTCAGAGCCGTCTGGCCGTTGGCGAATTCGATCTGAACCGGGTTTTCAACCAGTCCATCAAAAGCGGCTACCCCTTGTCGTGTGTTGACAACCAGAGTGTCACCGTCGCCCAGTTGAACCTGTTCAATGGTACCTGTGAGAAGAAACTCATAGAGGTTAAAAATAGCTCGGGTCTTGCCGTTCCGTTTTAGCTCAACGTTCAGATAACTACCAGACTCTGGACGTATACCACCGGCTTTTGCCAGAAAGGCCAGTATTGAATCCGATGAAAAGCCGCCATAAAGGCCGGGTGATTGAACAAAGCCGGTGACAAACAGTTTAACCGGTTCTGCTGCATTCAGGCTGGAGTAGACGTTGACATTTTTTTGGTAAACACTGCGAACTTTTTTCTCGATAACCTGGTTCAGGTCTTTGTTGGCAACACCTTGCAGCTTTACGGGTCCTACCTGTGGAATAAAGACATTACCTTGTGCATCGACCGTAAGTTCTACGGCCACTTCATAAGCTCCCCACATTTGCAGGGTTACTCTGTCACCAATGGCCAGAGTGTACTCAGGGTTGAAGCCTTTAAACTCGGCCTGTTTGAACCCTTCAAATAAATTTTGACCGAATACCGGATGTTGCGTGACGGTTTCAACGAGTTCCGGGCCTACTGTTTCCGTTTCAGTAGATTCGGGGATCGGTGTGTTTGCGTAAGCAGCCACACTCAGCATGAGTGCAGCTGTTGAAGAGATGAGTTGTTGTTTCATAAATTCATAGTCTGGGAAATCAGGAATGCTTTAACGATGCTGTTTTCTTGATCTTTCGTCAATCACGATGCTCATGGATAGTGGCGCGAATCATTCGTGCCAGAGCAAATATCATCAGCAAAATCAGCAGTATGTTGATAAGTGAGTAGGCCACCCTGGGGTATTTGGCATCCTGCGCCTGGTATGGACTGCTGACGACGACCAGCTGCTTTAATTTTCGGCTTGCCTCTGTGCGTGTTGTTTCCAGGGCAACCAGTGCCGACGTATAGGCCTGGGTAGCCAGCTCCAGATCCAGTTGTAACTCTTGTTGTTGAGCAGCAAGTTCGTTCAGCGAAGTAGCATCACTATCGACCAGCTTGTCCTTTTCTGTGGTGATCTGAGATTGAAGAGCACTGATCCGTTGTTTTAATGCAATGACTTGAGCTGAGTTTTCGTTCAGGTAAGACGTCAGGGTCTGTAACTCGGTCTGGCTTCTGATCAGTTCAGCCTGAAGTTCATTCATGATGCCGCTCAGTGCAGCTCCCTGTTCTTCGACGCTCAGTAATCCGGTTTCGTTCTGGAAGTTTAATAATCTTCGCGTGAAGTCCTTGAGCCTTTGTTCAGCCCGCTCGACTTCGGAACGTACAAAGGTTAATTGTTCATTGGCCAGGTTGTGACTGATGTCATTTACAAAGCTCTCGCTCTTTAAAAGGATCAGGTCGGTGACTTTTTTGGTGTATTCAGGCTCAAATCCCTGAACCTCCATATCCAGCATGCCATTGGTATCGTTGTATCGCACATTGATATGGCTGCGATAAAAGTCGAGAAAATCTTCCTGACTGGCAGATGGGGAGAGTCTGGAAATCCAGTCGGCAGATTCAATGTAATGCTGTTTCAATGAAAGCTTTTGATCCAGGTGCTCCAGCATATCGGGCGACTGTATAAAGGTCTCCAGAATCTTCTGGTCATTGCTGGCTTGTGGAGTCACGCCAAACAGACTGAGGCCTTCAATAGAGCCGCCGCCTGAGTCACTTCGCTCAATAAGAAAGCTGGCCTCGGACACATATCGGTCCGAAGCGATCAGGGTAAAGTATATTGCACAGAGTGCCCAGGGAATAAGAACAATAGCGGTAAACCACTGCCCGGTTTGATGAGTCAGAAGTGCTGACTTGAGTTTATGGGCAAGGTTAAGCTGTTTTAGCTTTTTCTTGATGGTATATGCAGGAGCGACAGTCTGTTTGTGCTCTGGTGGAGTTCGAAGAACTTCGCTTTTACTGGCTGGTTTTTCTTCTTTAGGAGGTGTTTGAGGTGGTGCTTGAATAGTGTCTGGCATGTCGATAGGGTCAGGTCAATTTACATCGAGTTATAGGCGGCAATGGCATCATCTATGCTGTCATGAACATGGATTGAGCCGTCTTTTATATAAATGCCAATGTCACACTGCCGCTTTAGCTCATTGATGTTGTGTGAAACAAAAAGAAAGTTGGCTATCCCTTTTTTGGCATCAAAGGTTTTACGACATTTTTCTCTGAATCGCTTGTCACCTACGGCTGTAAGCTCATCAATCAGGTAGTAGTCAAAGTCAAAAGCCATGCAGACGGCGAATGAGAATTTGGATCTCATTCCGGAAGAGTAGCTTTTGAGAGGCATTTCGAAAAAGTCATTCAGTTCAGAAAAGTTTTTGATGTATTCGATCTTATCCTTGATCTCATCTTTGTTTTTTCCGTAAATCCGGCAGATAAATTCAGCGTTCTCTCGGCCCGTCATACTGCCCTGGTAACCGGAAAGCCCCAGAGGCCATGAAACATTGCCTGCTATTTTGATACTGCCTTTGTTGGGATGGTCGACACCCGCCAGCAGTCGCATTAGAGTGGACTTGCCACTTCCGTTGGCTCCAAACACTCCGATGTTTTTATCACCTGGCAAAACAAGGTCTACATCTTTGAGTATGTAGTGGCGGCCTTTGGGAGTCGGATAATATTTTGTGACGTTATTGAAAGTGATCACTGTGTCAGCATCCTGCGCCAGTTAGCCCGGAGCATCAGAAGGCCTAAAGTTAAGGTTGTTAAGGCCCACATCTCTACGTATTCAAGACTGAGCAGGCTGGTATCATAGTCGTATGAAAAACCTGAGCGCATAAATTCAAAAATATGGACCAGTGGATTCCACAGCAAGATTTCCTGTGCAGCAGAAGGCAGCTCGTTGATGGAGAAGAATGTGCCAGAGATGAACATGAGTGGTCTGAGCAAGGCGGGTATAAATTTTCCAGGCTCAGGGTAAAGCGTATTGATGACGCCAAAGATCAAACCCAGACCAAATGCAATGATGCTCAACAAACAGTAGGAATAAATGATAATCAGGCTGTTTACCAGATTGACTTCATAACCAACCCACCAGGTGATCAGAATTATCCCGGATAAGACAATAAAAGATGTTATAAATTCAAGTATGAAGCGGCTCAAAAAGGTGTCAAAGACTCTTACCTGACGGTATATGAGTAGGTTTTTGTTGGCATTCACTGCGCTCAATGATTGCGTTATGACTTTCTTGAAATATAGAAAGGGGGCAATACCGGTGGCCAGAAATATGGGGATTTCAAGGCCTCCGACAGAGCTTCGACCGCCAAAGTAAAACAGCCCCATGAAAACAGCTATCTGCAGCACAGGTTCAATAAAGGCCCAGGCTATGCCAAGCCGGTAAGCTCCAAAGCGGGTTTTAAGCTCGCGTGTGAGCAGCGCATGCAGTACAGCATACTGAATTTGTAAGGGTGATCTTGATTGCATCAGAAAAATGAGGTCAGTCAGCTCGAGCCATTAGCAGGTTTGTAACTTGGATTTGCATCGATTTATATTCAGGCACGCTACCGCCCTTCGAGATTTGCTGCATGAATTGTCATAGGACAGGTACGAGCACGCATATACTGAAACAGCGTGTTGGGAAATTTGGCTGAGTACTATAAGCTTTGTGTTTTATTCAGGTAATTGTGTATTGTCGCACTTGATTATTTCGTTTTTGTTACACCGATTATTGCGGCTATGTTCTTGTACAGGTGCGAAGACAAGGAAGGCAATAAACTCTGGGTATAAAGGCGGATCAGGTATCTTGATTGCTGTTGTTCATATTCATGCTTTGTTCATAAAATGTCTGGTTTTGTAGGCTTTTTGTAATTTATATGGTACTAATGTTTCATACAATAGGTAGTATACCTGCTTGGAGAAATAAGAAAAGCATGATAATCGCCAATGTCCTATTATATTACCATGTTAGTGTATTTTAGTGTTTATCCAGTTATGAAAGACTTGGTGTAAGGTTAGTGTCGTTTAAAGAGTCGCCAGCATCGCGCAATCCAATCGCACTTTCTGTGCGGTAATGTCTGTGGTCATTTTGCTCAGCGGTGCTGGGTGATTTTTCGCCCTGGTTTCCTTGCTTTAGGCCCTCTATGTAACTGAGTTGCAGCTCTTCTTTTATCTGCTACGTTCCAATCTCGAATAAAAAACCATTGGGGTAAGTAGTGTGAGTCTTTTGGAGAGAGTCACGGCATTGGAAGAGCATCGTGAGCATTGGGGCGGTATTGAAGGCGCAACATAAGTCCTAGACATCCATTCCGATGCGTCGCTGGGCTCCGATAGGGAGTGGCCAGATGTACCTGAATCACTAGTCGAAAGCGCTGGGATAGCCAACATCTGAACTAAGGAGCTTGCGCACAAGTTTTGCTCTACTCAGGCTCTATCAGAAAAAAACGACATTCAGGCTAATGCATCGGGTCAACGAAAATAGTAATGATGCAGGGCTTGCGCACTATTTGACAGGTTGAGGTAGAGGTATATAATCCGGAACTTCCTAAAACTTATTAGCCTGATCCCTTCTCGCTTTACTTGAAAATTTCGAAGATACTCGTTCTTTGGCGTCATGTGAACACGGCTTTAACGATATCCTTGTGATCGGTAATTTCGACATCATCACTAATGTCGGTATTTAGGGGAGGTTGGTAAAGAAAAAAGGTTGGTTGCGAGCTTTTTGCGGAACTGTTCAGAGGCATGTCCTCGGATTATAAGTTCAAGCTAAGGATCAGCCATCTTTATCCTGGTTAATTTCTGGATTGCTTTACCCGCTGGGTAAAATCTGCTTTTCTCGAAGGCTCTGAAAGATGAAACCAGATTAAAATGATATCAATCAACGCAGACACACATTGCAACGATATTACTATCAACAAAATGAATAGTGATATCAATGGTCTTAGTATAATGGCTAAGGGGAGCGGTAATACGCTGCTTATTGAGTCAGGCGCCAAAATCAATAATCTCAAGATCGAGCTTATTGGTGATCATAATAGTGTTATTATCAGAAAAGGTGCAATTTTCTTTGGGGGGAGCTTAAGTGTTTCTCACAAAGCTAGCGTTAATATTGGTCTCAGGTGCAGATTTGGAAACAGACTGGAATTAATCGCCGAAAAAGCATCCATAATCTTTGGTGACGATTGTATGTTAGCTGCCGGGGTTCAGCTCAGGACGACCGATTCTCATCCTATTTTTGATTTAGCCAGCGATACAAAAATCAATCAATGCAAGAGTATTGAAGTGAGTGATTATTGCTGGATAGGAAAAAATGTGACTATCTTAAAAGGGGCGCAAATCCAACCATGCAGTAGTGTTGGCATTAACTCAACTGTTACAGGGAAAACTACACCGTTTTCGGTATGGGCCGGATCACCAGCGAAGCTGGTTAAAAGTGATGTCATCTGGTCAAGATTGAATAAAATTGATAGCTATCTTGATGAACCTATCATTGTAAGATATTTAAAAAAATATAAGGATCTCATTCCAGAAGGTTTACGCGACACTATTGTGAAAAAAATAGAAAGCTTCTAAAACACTGTGCTCAATATCTGAGCTAATGGTGAAAACGGCTTCTGTCGGGTAAATGTCATAATAGGTTGTGGCTACTGCATATAAAATATGTTTTGTGGTCAGACTTTATTGTGAGACTCCCTGTCTATTGGTTTTTGAGTCGATAATTGTTGCAAAATTTCTTAAAACTTTATACCTGGAGTCATTACAAAATCCTATAGGATCACTCATTAGCTTTTTCATTCTTTTTAACAATAATGGCCTGTTGTCCGGTACTTTTGAAAAAGTTCCATCTGGCATATGACGATGTGGTAACAGGCCTTTATTTTTAAGAATCAGAAGCTCATTTAGTTTTATTTTTAATGCCTCCATATCAGGTGTTTTTACATTTTTTTCTAACCACTGTCGGTTAACCGAAGGCACACACCCAGTAGCCAGTTGATCAAAGGTTGCCAGGCATCCACTGCCTACAAAGCTAGCTGTATGTATATCTTTTCGTACGCCAAAATCACTTACAATGGCTGTTGGGATGCCACGAGCCATAGCCTCTATTGCGACAGTTGAACTGACAGTAATGCATAGGTCAGTGTGCTGAAGGATTTCTTCGACCGGTTCGTAGGTAAATCGCAAATTATCCGGAAATTTTAATTTCAGTAATTTTCTTATTCTTTCTAGATGCCATATTTGTTTATGAATTGTTCTGCCGCCGAGTTTGCAGCGGGGCTTTATTAATATGGTTTCCTGAGGTTTTGATTTCGCTAAATGAACGAGTTTTTTTAATAAATAACATCTTTCACGAAAATTCCTGGGCGCAACAAGCTGCTCAAAAAAAACTATATCTTTTTGTTTGTTGACGAAGTTATGTTTGATGTTTAAAAGCTGAGGGTAGCCAAAACAAAAAGCGTTATCTGGTGAAAAAGCAAGCTCTTTCGATAATTCTATATATCTTTCGTAATCGTTGGGACAATTGAATAATATTAGATCAGACTGGACTCTGGATAAAATGGTTGCATCATCCCCCTCAATGTATCCAGAAAAACAACTAACAATCAGCTTTGAATGATTTTGTTCAAAAAAATTAATAAATTGTTTGTTAGTCAAGTTCTCAATCAAAATATCATTCTTAAAACAATCACCCAGTGAATGTTTAATTGCATATTTCGATAAATTTAATGATGAGTATTTTTTAAGCAAATTGTATCAGCTGACGTTATATAAAATTTTAAAAAGATTAAATGAATAATCAAATTATGTATTCTTTTAATTTATTCAGATTGTAATCTGACTGCCCTTTGCAATTGACAAAAAAGTGATTATCTTCATCGCTTGCCATCTCAGGCATGTTAACAATGTATTCGACAGTCTTTTTGTAATCATCGATATGATGAAATAACTTATTGCTGATCGCTTCTGAAAAATATTCCTTGGCATTTTCGCCATAGGCTAGGACTTTACAACCGAAAAAACTGGCTTCATATGCTACTGTAGAACTTTCAACAACTACCGCATAAGCCTGATTTAAGAGTTCGTATATATTCTTTGAGGTGGTTTCTTGTATATCAAAAAAAGAATAACTAGAAAAATAGTCTGTATATTTTTCTATCAAATGATGACTTCGAGGATGCAGTCTCAAAGAGATCTGAAATTTATCCTGAAGATTATTGTCAATTATCGTATTAGCGGCCTTGGTTATCATTGATTTTGTATGGTTGTGAGTATATTGCTCAATAAATACAATATTCTTGATCTTTTTACCTTCTTTATTGCTTCCATTCTTATAGGAAAATAAGTCTAATTTCCCTCCTACTAGCACTTCTGGTGTTAAATCGTCTTTTACTGGCTTTATGTATTTTCTTGAAGACTCACCCCAGACCCAAAAAGTATCTGGTAAGATATCCTTTTGATGATCAATTTTTTTCAAGTTATAAAAGTTTGGCCCCAGAATCCCATGTTGTACTTCTACCGTTTTTATTCCGAGCTTTTTGCAGGCAATAACCGCAGCCAGGCGTTCAGAAGAATAAAAGCTGGTTAACATGAGAAGCTTAGGTGAGATGTTAGATAGAATATTTATGAAATTATCTGATCTTATAAATATGGATTTAATCCATCTATCAACATAATCGTAACTGAATGGGCATAATAATTTATTCTTCCTAATGAAAAAGAAGAGTTCTTTTAGTCCTCGTATGTTACGTTCTTTAAAATTATTGGGTATATATTTATCAATCGGTTTCTTATAGTACAATATATCTCTTTCGAATTGGATTTTTCTGAAACCGTTATCAAATGGAAGAATGCTTAACTGTGTAAACTCTGACATTTCATCTTGAAAAGGCTTAAAAAGCCTGTTCTCTGAAGAGCCTCTCTCATTTAAAACCAATGAATCAAGAGCTTCAAGAAAAACAATTTCATAATTATTGTTAAGGCAGGGTTTTTCTTTCGCTAATAGCAAATTATCACCAACCTCTTTTGCGAAGAGTTTGTTTTGACGAAATGAGGAATCACTATTAAAAACTGAATAAGTTTTTCTATTGGCCGAAGCCAATAGCCCAGCACTATCGAAAGACCACAGGTGAAGACCTGCTAGCAAGCACTTTACAGCGTTCCAGACATACCAGCCATTAAATCTTATGTTTTTTACATTGAACTCATGCTCAATTCGACTGATGTTTTCTTCAACAACTTTAGGGTTCAGTGAAAATGAGGCCATATTAAATAATTTCTAGCTTGTAGTTGATTTTAAGGCCGTACTTGTTTTCCAGAAATAGCTTTTTCTCATATTGTTTTTTTGCCTGATTGCCAACTATGTTGCTATATAACATTCTACTTCTTGGGTTGACACCGTTACGTATTATATATTGCTTTAACCTGAATAAGCTTTTTTTAAAATTGCCACAATGATAATGGCATTCAGCAGACTTTATTCTTGATGATTTAGCCGCTTTATGGGTATTTATAATGTACTCATAATACTCCAAAGCTCGTTCAAAATTTCTAAGTGCATGATATGAATCACCTATCAATTCAACTGTATTTTTGCCATATTTATGCTCAATTTCATCATGTCTTTCTTTAGAGAAGAGTCTTACAACTTTATAAAAAGATCTCATTTTAAAAAGTTCTCTAGCAATATCAACTTTAAGGGACTCATGAGTTTCATAAAAGCGTATAATTCTTTCAGCAGAGAAATTATTGTTAGCACTACGGTATACTTTTGAAAACTTTACAGCTAAAGGGAATGTTCTTGGACTAACTTTACAGGCTAGCTTAATGAGTCTTTCAGTGTTTGCAGAGCTCTTACCAAAAAAAGAAAAATATTTCCTTATAAAAAAAGCTCTAACTCTAGAATATGGATTCAGCATTGACCAAGTCATCAATATTATCGATATCAATTGAAAATTTACGTTCCATGTCAAATGGAATGACCGGCTTTTCAAAGAGATCTAATCGTTTTATGAAGTTGATGCAATTTGATATATAGATTGCTCCATTAATTAAGTATGTTGACTCTAAACTTTGCCTTGGGGCTGTGAGGCTAGCCCAGTCAAAAACCGGTTCAATAAAACCATTCCGAAAATATAAGTTCTTTTGAATAGGGTGGTCTGTTTTGGTGACACTTACCAGGCTTTTAGCATTAGACGCATTGAATTTCTCCTTCGCATCTTTAATGTGTGTAGCACTACGCAAAGGTGATGTTGGCTGCAAAAGTATAAAATGCGTCGTTTCTTTATTTTGATTTACAAGCTCTAACAAAGCATGTTTGACTACATCAAGACTGCTTGATAAATCTGTTGCCAGCTCATCTGGCCGGTCAATGACCTCAGCTCCCCAGGTCAAACTGACCTCTTTAATTTCGGAGCAATCTGTTGTTACAACAATATGCTCAAAGCATTGGCTTTCCAGTGCTGCTGTTATAGTGTGTGCAATCATTGGTTTACCAGCAAGGTCAAGCACATTCTTTCGGGGTAACCCTTTAGAGCCTCCTCTGGCAGTGATAATGGCGGTATAGGTATTTTTCTGCATCAGGCTACTTCCTTTATGGCAGTTGCCATTAATGAAAAGTCTACATCATTGAATAGTTTTTGGTCTGCAGCAGACCAGATTTCTTCTTTCTCTATAAGCGAGATGAACTTTTCTGTACTATTGCCATCACCAAAATAGCTGTCTCTTACGGTTTTTGTAAAGCGAGAGGCTTTTTGAATAGCTTTGTATATGTCTTCGCTATCGTAACCAGTATTGATAATGCTCTTTGCAAAATACCTTGCGTTCTGACGGTTACCTATATTAATTGATGGCATACCATAGAATGGTGTTTCACGAATGCCTGCGCTGGAGTTGCCAATTATGCATTCAGAATTCTTCAGTAACGTCAGAAATGACTCAAACCGGATAGAAGGGTAAATTCTAAAGTTTTCTCTGTACTTCAATCGATCATACTCTTTAAGAATATAATCTGAACCTTCATCATTATTGGGGTATACAACCACAAAGTTTTTTTGGCATTTCAATAAAGCGTCAACTATTGCTTTGGCATTGGCTGGCATATTATCAATATCAGTGGTTACCGGATGAAATAGAACAACGCTGTAATTTTCAAACGGGATGGAATAATGTTCCTTCACTATATCTAAATCAGGCAGGTCAGACGATAGCATGGCATCTATATCGGGTGAACCGATATTATGGATATATTCCTGTTTTTCTCCCATTTGGACCAACCGTTTTACTGCCTCATCATTACAAACCATATGTAAATGAGATAATTTAGAAACAGAATGACGAATAGATTCATCGATCGTACCAGATCGCTCACCACCCTCAATATGGCACACCAGTGTATTAGTAAGGGCTCCTACAATGGCGCCTGCAAGGGCTTCTACTCGATCACCGTGGATGACGAGCATGTCTGGCTTATTTTCATGAATGTAACGTGAGAGACCTTTAATGGTGCTAGCCAGAATCATCTCCATTCTGTCACCAACATGTTGATTCATAAATGTGTAAACAGACTTATAACCTGCGCTTACAACCTCTCTGGCAGTATAACCATAACGTTGTAGTGTATGCATGCCCGTAATAAATACTTGGCATTCAAACCTTTCATGATTTTCAGTAGCTAGCATTAAAGGCTTTATTTTACCATAATCAGCACGTGTGCCTGTGAGGAATAGTATTTTACGTTGCTCCATGACTTTTTTTTCTGTTGAGAAGAGAATAGGAAGAGCTGACGAATGAACTTCGAAAGATCTTATGGGCAAGTTAATTTACATCTGACTTTTTAATATGTTCGTCAGAGCTGATGTTTCGTGTTGCGACTTTGCCTAGTAACGAATTGAAGTCCTCTGCTAGTATTTCACCAGTTCCAGGGCGCTTAACCCAGATGTTGTCTTTACTGAATAGATCACCTTCTCTGATATCTCTGATTGCAACAACTGTTGCGAATGCAAAATCTATAGTAGGTTGTTCTTCATTAATCGGTGTTTTTGTTCCGCCCAAAGTCTTGTGGATGATTTTAGATCCTAAGATTAGCTCAGACATGGTTTTTGAATCATTTGAACAAACAATATCTGGCCCTGGTCGATCCATTCTATCTGTAAAGTGTCTTTCAAGGATTTTGGCGCCCAGTGCTACGGCACCCAGACATGCATAATTATTAACAGTATGGTCTGACAGACCAATTACAGCATTCGGAAATGCAGATTGCATTTCGGTCATAGCACCCAGTCTGACTAATTCTGGTGGTGTTGGGTAGACGTTAGTGCAGTGTAATAATGAGTATGGTACGCCATGCTTTTCAAAAATAGAGACTGCTTTTTTAATACTTTCTATGGTATTCATTCCAGTGCTGAGTATTATAGGTTTACCAAATGAGGCAATATAATCAATTAATGGGTAGTTGTTGCACTCACCGGAACCAATCTTATAGGCAGGTATATCCATTCGTTTGAGTCTGTTCGCAGCTGCACGAGAGAAAGGTGTGCTAATAAAGATCATACCTTTACTTTCGACATATTCTTTAAGCTTGATTTCTTCCTCTTCATTGAGTGAGCATCTATCCATTATTTCGTATATAGAAACGTCTGCATTGCCAGGGATGACTTTTTTTGCCTCTGCACTCATTTCATCTTCAATGACATGGGTCTGGTGCTTAACCACTTCTACACCGGCTTCAGCTGCAGCATCTACCATCTCGAAGGCTGTTTTCAATGAGCCTTCGTGGTTGATTCCAATTTCAGCAATAACCAGTGGTTCGTCATTTGGACCAATTCGTCTGTTACCGATAAAAAATTCATTCATGTTGTATCTCTAAAAGTTTTGGCTGTTTTTAAGTGAGCTTTATTTAAAGTATCAAATACAGAATTTAGGGGTTAGATTGTGAATTTAGAATCCACTTTTAATATCACTGGTGTGATGCATGGTTTTCTGATCAGGCTTTTGTGCCATCAAATCTTCTGGTTCGCTATTGACTGAGATTAATGGATATTTGAGGGGGTTGTTCCCCAAGCTATAAGTAGATTTACGCTATGGTTCGTAATGATTTATATTCAGAAACGCTACCGCCCTTCGAGTTTTGCTTCGTGAGTTGTTGTAAGACTGACGCAAGCACGCATAGACTGAAACATCGAGATGGAAAATTTGGCTGAGTATTTTAAGATTTATCTTTTGATCAGGTTATTGTGTATTTTCAATACCTTGATCGGTTTTGTGCATCTGACCTATAGATATGATCTGAAACAACCAGATATCGAAAGCTGGCTGAGCATTTTAAGTTTTATGTTTTTTTTGAGTAATAGTGTATTTGCACACTTGATTTAAGGGTTACTACATTGCGTATTACTGCTATGTTCCCGTAAAGGTGCGAATATAAGCTAGGTAATAAGTACCTTGTATAAAGGTGGAGAAGCTTCGTGATCTCTATTATCTATGTATATTTTGCACACGAAATTCAAGAGTTTTGTATTTTCTTTGAAATCTATACTGTATTGATTTCCTATGCAATAAGTACTAGCAGCCTGTCGGACTTAAGCGTCCGTAGCGAGGATTGCAAGAAATTGAGGATAAAAATCTCTGTTTCTGAGGAGAATAGCGAGCTATTTGACGAAGAAACAGGGATTTTTAGACCAATTTATTGCAACCGCAGTAGGACAGTCTTAAGTCCGACAGGCTGCTAGAACCTATCTCTGATTTGCCTTGCCTAGGTTTTGCTCACGACTTCGATCGCTAACCTTTCGACTGTTCGAAAGGGTTGCAACTCCTTTTAATCTGCTATGCTCAGATCTCGAATAAAAAACCATTAGTTTAAGTAGTATGAGTCTTGAGGCAAGAGCCACGGCATTGGAAGAGAATCGGGAGCATTGCGACAAGGTCCTTGTTGGTATTGAAGGCACTCTAGGGTTGATTCTCAGGGAACAGGAAGGGGTGAAGTAAGAGATCACCGGGGTGAAGAAAGAGATGACAGGCGCTTTAGTGAGCACGATCAGATACTCACTGGCCTCAAAAGCACAGTGGCCTGGATTCTGAGGGGGCAAATATGAGTGAGGGAAGAATTGGCGGATCACAGTAGGCGCTTCGACAAGGTTGAAGAGCTGCTGGTCCAGATCGTCAACAACCTTGCCAGCAAGTAATCAACTTGTTTCCATGCATGGAGCAATAGAGCCTTGAAGCGCACGAACAAGTTAAATCGCTAACGACCACTGATTATTTTCAGCCTTGAGCGTCAGCTGCTTGATGGCCTGTGCCTCTTCGCTCTGTGCAAGAAGGTTGAGGAAAAAGCTGATTTTGCTGCTCGTGTTTATGGTTTCCAGATAGATAGATCGAAGTACTGCGTCCGAGGTCCTTGGTATAGCGATTTGATCCTTCTCCCAGCGAGCAACTGTTTGGCTATTAACACCCAATATTTCCGCCATGTTTTTTTGAGACATGCCACACTCGATTCTCAAAAATCGCACCTCCTCACCCAGGAGCGGGGTTTTCTTTTCAGTAATATATTTGGCAATGATTCGGTGAAGACCATGAACATCTTCCACGCCCACATAAGTCTCACCATCTATGGTTTCAATATCGTACCCATCAGCAAGGTAAATGTAAGATAAACCACACTCTGTATAGTGATAATTCATATCTCAGTCCTTTATTCTCGCTGAATGAAAATTGTGCGCGGTTTTTTCGAACTTACCTGCGAATGATTATTTTGAAATTTGTCATCATGATAGACAGTTTTTGAAATTCAGAGTGGGCAAAAGAGAAAAATTCAGGAGGGTGAAAAACTAATGAAAGACTTGCATGTCCCAGACGTGTCCCGCCCTGTTTTTTGAAATGGGCGAAAAACTCTGGAACACTTGGTATAACTGGTCGGAGCGAGAGGATTCGAACCTCCGACCCCCACAACCCCATTGTGGTGCGCTACCAGGCTGCGCTACGCTCCGACGTGCCGCTCTGTGCGGCGGAGCTGTATATTACCTTTCTAATGCGGATTTGCAAGTCTTAGTCTGATTTCCTTCTATAGCAACCTCTATAACAACAATGGATTAGCAAACAGAAAATGAAGAAATGTTTACTTTTTCTCCGTGTCAGACTATAGCCTTAACGACGAATCCAGTAGGATAACGACCTTAATCATCTTTCTTATGGGTTAACGCCAGTGTTAAATGCAATCAAAAGGGTTCTGACGCTATCTTTTTTACTCTTTGCCAGTCAACTGCTGGCAGAGCAGAAAGCAACAGCTCCAGATAAACCTGCTTCAGAAGCTGTGCAGCCTGTTGATGTAGTGATCAAGACCAGCAAAGGTGATATGACAGTTCGCCTGAATCCCGAGAGGGCCCCCGCCACCGTAGAGAACTTTCTCGCTTATGTAGACCAAGGGTTCTATGAAGGTCTGGTTTTTCACCGAGTGATGCCTGGCTTTATGATTCAGGGCGGTGGCATGACCGCAGATATGAGTCAAAAGCCGACGGAGGCACCTATCACGAATGAGTCTGGTAATGGCCTCAGGAACAGTCGTGGCACTGTCGCTATGGCAAGAACCTCTGACCCGGACAGCGCTACCTCTCAGTTCTTCATTAATCTCGTTAATAATGATTTTTTGAATAATCGTCCGGGTCGTCCGGGCTATGCAGTGTTTGGCGAGGTGATTAAAGGTGACGAGGTTATGGATTCCATAGCTTCGGTGAAAACCGGGAATAGAGGGCCTCATGCAAATGTTCCTGTTGACCCGATCACCATTATGGCAGTTGAAAGAGTCAAAACGGCCACCAATTAAGTAAAACAGCTATAAGCGTCGCTGTTACCCCAATAACTATCAGGTAAATAAGGTTCCATGAAGCGTTGGGCAAAAAATTGTCTGTTGATCATCTTGTTGCCGGTTATTACAGCCTGCGACAGCTTTTGGAATAGCAGGCTGGCATTAAAATCCGTTGATCAACCTGAGATGGAAGCATTGGTCCGGGAGCAGGGCTGGGTCCTGGTCGATGTTCGAGACAGTAACTGGTATAACGGATGGCCTTCGGGTAATGATCCGGATGGGGGGCATATTCCGGGTGCCCGAAACTTTGACCTGGCTTTGATGACAGCCGACCCTGAACCTGTTCAGAACCTTTTGGCCAGTAAGGGAATATCGCCTGACAACAATATCGTTGTTTATGGTCGCGACAAGCAGGATGCCCAGGTGCTCGCCCAGTGGCTGGTGGATGAGCAGGGCTTTAATGAGGATCGGATTCGTGTGTTTGAAGCAGGCTTTTCTTCCTGGCTGACCCAGGGTGGCAAGCCTGCCAAGTTGCCGGGTTATGAGCGACTGGTTACACCTGAGTGGCTGGATGAGCAGCTTAAGGTAAATTCCGATCTTATGGTACTGGATGTCTCCTGGGGCAGGGGGGCTCGCTATGTCGTTGAGCATATTCCCGGTGCCCTGCATGTTGAAACCGGCAGCCTGGAGTCGATTATCAAGGAGTCAAAAAAACTGGTGTCGGTCCTGCTCAGGCTGGGTATCACTAAAGATACGCCTATAGTCGTTTATGGCGATGATATGATTGCCGCTGCACGAGTTTTGTTTGTTCTTCAATATGCCGGTGTCAAAGATGTACGACTTCTCAATGGTGGACTTAAAGCCTGGACGGGTTCAGGCTTCCCGGTAGAAAGAGGCATTAACCACGCGACACCTGCCAGACAGTTTGGTAGCCGTATTCCTGCTGATTCTGAACTATGGATAGTTACGTTGGCATTAGAAAAAATTGCGGCGGCAAATGGATAAAGTTGAGTCTGTCTTCAGGCAGGCGGCTGAAAACAATCATCGTGCTCTATTGGTTTTATCCGGGACAGAAGTCTGGGCACAGCGGCAGGCTGAATGCCTGTTTCAAAATGCACTCCTGTGCTCAAATAATCCGGAGTTACAAGCTCTTTGGGTAGGTGAGCGCAAGCGGGGAAATGAAAGTTCGATCTCTGCATCTAAAGCTACAAGCTGGTTAGGGCGTGAGATTGACTTCCTGGTATTTAACGCCTTTTCCGGTTTTGATGTCGATGCCTTTGGTCAACTCAGTGGTGCTTTGAAAGGGGGAGGGCTTTTCGTACTTCTGGTGCCAGACCTGGATAACTGGCCAGATTACTGCGACCCGGATCATAAAAGACTTACTGTTTACCCCTATAAGCCTGAGCAGATCGGGGGGCTCTATCTGAAAAGGCTGGCAAACCTTATCAAGTCTGAAACGACGCTCTCTCTGTTATGCGAGAACAGCGATGCTCGATGGCAACAAACTGTTTGTTACACCGATTTATCTGATTCTTATCAAGCTGGATCAAAAGGCGACAGTGCTTGTAGAACATGGGATCAATCCGGGGCTGTTGAAGCTATTCTTCGCGTGGCAAAAGGCCATCGGCGTCGTCCATTAGTGCTGACTGCAGATCGTGGTCGGGGCAAGAGTGCTGCACTGGGTATTGCCTCCGCCCGCTTACTGCAATCGGGGCTTTCAAGGATATGGGTAACGGCCCCCTCTCTGACTTCTGCCGAAGTCGTCTTTAATACCGCTGAATCATTGCTTGATGGGTGTGAAGTCCACCGGGGAAAACTGCTTTGGGAAGGCAGTATACTTGAATTCAAAGCACCCGACGAACTCCTGCATCCTGATGATGACTCTGGTTGCGACCTAATGCTGGTCGATGAAGCCGCTGCTATCCCGGTGCCACTGTTGACCCAATTGTTAAGGAATCATTCCAGAATCGTTTTCTCATCCACCCAGCATGGCTATGAAGGAACGGGCAGGGGTTTTGCCATCAAGTTCAAGTCAACACTGTCTGAACTGACGCCAAAATGGCAGGGTCTGCATCTGAAACAGCCGATCCGTTGGGCTGGTAATGATCCTTTCGAGGCGTTTGTTTTCAGAGCGTTGATGCTGAATGCCTCACCTGTTTCAGAGGAAATGGTAGAGGGTGCAGGTATTGAGAACTGTTCATTTGATCGTCTTGAGTCGACTGAACTGATTCATGACGATCAGCTGCTGACGGATGTGTTTGGTCTGCTGGTATTCGCCCATTATCGAACCCGTCCTTTTGATCTCAGGCATTTACTGGATGGCCCGAATATCGAGGTGCACTGCCTCAGGTATCAGGAACGTGTCGTGGCAACGGCGTTAATGGCGCTGGAAGGTGGCATTGAAGACAACTTGCAGGAAGCGGTCTGGCTTGGGCAGCGCAGGGTTCGGGGTCATCTTATTCCACAGTCTCTCAGCAATCATTGTGGTTTTCCGGAGGCTTCAGGCTTTAAAGGTTTGAGGGTTATTCGAATTGCGGTACATCCTTCATTGCAGGGGAATGGGCTCGGCACTCATCTGTTGAAATGCATTGAAGAGCAGGCAAAGCTCAGAAAACTGGATTATCTGGGCAGTAGCTTTGGTGCAACCTCAGAACTGGCGTCTTTTTGGGGAGGTTCGGGCTATCTTCCTGTTCGAGTGGGTATTACCCGTGAAGCGGCCAGTGGCTGTTATTCAGTGATGGTTTTGAAGTCACTGAATGAAGCATTTTGTCTTCTTGTTAAAGAAATGCAGTGTCGTTTTACTTCAGGTTTTCTGATCCAGCTGCCCGGGGTATTCAGAGAAATGACTCCTGATCTGGCTCGAGTGATACTTCGCTTGAGTCATTCAAACATTGAATCGGTTCTGGATCAGCGGGATCAGATGGATCTGAAATCTCTTGTCTGTTCGGATCGTCTGTTTGAAAGTTGTCTGCCTGCCATTCGCTCCCTCCTTTTATCAAAAATTTCTGACAGCTCTGTCTCGAAGGTCGCTTTGAATGTCTTGATAGCCAAAGTACTTCAGTTGAATGACTGGTCAGAGATAGCCAGGGCGAATGGCCTGACGGGCAGAAAGCAGGCCGTTCAATTTTTAAGGCAATGTGTCCGGGGCTTATGTACGCGACAAAAAATCGCTGAAAGCCAGAGTAGCTCCCAGCTTTAAGGAGTCAATCAGAGAAATTTGAGCATTTAACCACGCCGCCAAAGTTCTCTTTCTTGCAAAGCTTAACGTTTCCGTTTTCAGAATCCAGAACCCATATTCTGTGATCCTGATCTTTACTCTGGACGGGGTAAGCTACAAACCTGCCTGTAATGATGCTTCTTAAAGAATCCGCCGCCCAAACTGCGCTACTGAATAAAGCGGCAGCCAAAATAATCATCAGATAGTTTTTTGGATAGCTCTTTTTCATAAATGATATTTCCTCAACTCTTGAAAATGGTTGACTTCAATGCAAACTGGTTAGGTACTTATATATAGACAACAAAAAAAAGTAATCGTTCACCGCTGAAAATCCAGTCTGCTGTAAAAGAGGTGTCTGGGAGAACGGGGCAATCCGTTGTTGAAGCCGGACTGACAGGCAATAAGGAGGTTCGGTAATGACGGATAGACTTTCTCTATCAAACCGTTAAAAAATACTGATTTCAGGCATTACACTGACTCGTTTATAGTCAGTGGCATCCTTTTATATGAATTTGAATCCTGATTAGGGTTAGGTGGATTTTATGGATCGTTTTACCGTTTTTGGACGTCCGGGCTGTGGCTACTGTGTGCGGGCTAAAGAAGTGCTGGAAAGCCGTGGACTGCCCATGCTGTATGTGGATATTCATGCGGAAGGTATCACCAAGGCAGATCTGGAAAAAACCGTTGGAAAGCCGGTTGAAACCGTGCCTCAGATCTTTCACGGCCAAAAGTACATTGGCGGTTACACAGAGTTGGCTGCCTATTTGAGAGAAGAGTTGGTGGAATCCCTGCAAGGCTGAGGTCAACAGCCAGCCGCTGCACCATTGCCAGCTGCTGCACAACCACTGCAACCAATGAGCCTTCTAGTGAAAGTGCCAGTTGATGATAAAGACGCTGACAATGGTGGTTATCAAACTGAGAAAGGTAATGATGTATTGTCGGGTGAAAGAACCCATTTCGGCTCGAGCATCGGTAATTTCAGCACGTACACCGGCTATCTCTTTATGCAGCTCAGTACGCACACCGGCTATTTCCCTATGCATCTCAGTACGCAAGGCACTGATATCCGAACTCAGTGACTGATAATTGCGCTCACTTTGCAGTTGTATCTGCATAATGGCTTCCTGCATGATCAGGATATCCTTTTTACTGGCATTGTATTCCGGATCAAGGGAAGCACTGACCTTACTGGCCAGTTCTTCATCAATGCCAATACGCTTGAGCTCTGAAAATAACGACTTTTCCATAACCACCCCGACAAAAACTGAAAAAACAGCATAGATCAGGGATGACATTATGACCAGCTGGCATGACTAGACCGCAGACCCATTTTTCAACAGGCCGACGATGCCGAAAAAGAACGTCTGTGCAACCATTACTGGGATCAGAATCTGGCCCCTGCCATTGCCATGGAAAACCGGGCCGGAGCGAAAAGCATTTTTGATGAGCAGGCACGTTCAGGCATATTTATAAATTCGAGAGTGCGGGTTTTCCGAGATTTTCACCAGTCTGGTGTCACTGCGTGTGAGTCGCTCCTGTTTGGCAGAGGGGTCAAAAGGTTTGATCCGGTTGAACTCTGGTAATGGCTGGCCTTTTTCCAGCTGGACAAAAACAGGCAGGGGCGTATTGATCTGGCCAGGATAGAGTTTGCGAAAATCTTTATCCGTTTTTCTCAGTTGCTCAATATCCTTTGCCCAGGTCAGGTTGGCACGCAGATGAGGGCTCAGCATTCTTTTAATAATAACGGTCTCAGCGGCAGGCATCTGCTCAAGCATCTGGATGTCTGTCTGGATGGCGTTGGAAGTCAGGTATTTCTTGCGCAGGTGATCAATCGCCTCATTTGCAGAAAGCTTCACAGAGCCGCTGTGGTGGGCTGCCCAGCTGAAGCCAATGCGACGGGGTGGAGTCTCAAAGAGTTTTAGTTGACGGTAACTCTGGACGAAATGTATGTGGGCAAACTGCAAGCCGCCGAGCATTTTTTCCCTGATCTCGTCCGAGGTTTCTTCAATGGCCTCAATACTGTCTCCGTAGAGTTTCCTGAACTCGGACATAGCCTGTTTGAAATTTTCCCGGGCTTCGTTAAGTTTTATACCCGTCTGCAGCGTTTCTTTGGCAATGCCAACTATTCCGGGCAGTCGGGCTGTTTCCTGTTTGTTTTGTTGATCGGTATAGATCAGTCGGGTGCTGGTTTCTGCCGCCAGAGCACGGTCATTCTTGTCTTCGTCCGGGGATTTCATAACCCAAACGGGCAGGAGCTGGTCATCATAGACCTGATCACGAAACTGTCTGTTGACGGTCACCATATGAATCAGGGTGTCTCTGACGGCAATCCTGGCCGCCGTCTTCTGACTCATGGTGACAGCCTTTCTATTGACCAGTTGGATTCTGTTCGTTTAAACAGGAAACGGTCGTGCAGACGATTGGGGCGCCCCTGCCAGAATTCTATGGCTTCAGGGATGATCCGATAGCCCCCCCAGAAATCCGGTAAAGGAACCTTGCCTTCCTTGAATTTTCTTTTCATTTCTTCCAGCTTCATCTCAAGCACTTTTCTGCCAGTGATGACTGAACTCTGCTGTGAAACCCAGGCTCCTAACTGGCTGCCGTGAGGGCGGCTGGCGAAATATTTTAGCGAGTCGGTTTTGGAAATCTTTTCGGCCCGACCCCGAACAGTGACCTGTCTTTCCAGGGCAACCCAGGGAAACATAATGGCTACATTGGGGTTGTCGGCAATGTCCTGAGCCTTGCGACTGCTGTAGTTGGTGAAAAAGACAAAGCCCTCGGGGCTTACGTATTTCAGCAGGACGGTGCGCAGGCTGGGTAAACCATCTCTGGATGTTGTTGCCAGGCTCATGGCGTTGGGTTCGGGCAGTTGTGCTTCGACCGCTTGTTGAAACCACAGGTCAAACTGTTGGAATGGATCGGGATCAAGAGAGTCCAGATCGAGACCCGCCTGAGTGTAATTCTCTCGCAGATGGCTGATATCCATGTTCATACTTCGCTGATGCAGTGAGTTTATTGTATATGAACCGGTCAGGTCGTGAAACCGCTGTCAAATCTGGTCAGTGGAGTTGTACTTAAGACCTGAATCCTTGCATTGGGCTTGTCGAAGTGCGATACCATTTTGGGTATTAATTAATAGAAAATGATTAACGACACCGTTAACCTAATGCCCTGATTACACGTGTTTTTTTAAAAGGCCGCATTTGTGAATAGGGTATTACTTTGTTTTTATTTGAAGTTCTGGTTTATTTCTCGTTGTGCGAGTTTTTATTGGTTGAAAGTACTGTGTTCATTGGTATTAATACGATTTGTTGAGCTGGTCTATATCAATGAGAATACAGCCTCTTGTTCAAGATTATAATAGTGTGTGGGGGCAGATGCTTGAAGGTGGAAGAGTTTCATCTCCGAGGGTTTTTCTCCGTCGATGCGGTGAACGGACCACAGAACTCACTTCATGCCCTGTCCCTTGAGGTAGGGTAATTGATTTAATCCAAGTCATTCTGACTGAAATTAAAGTCAAACATACTTAATACCTTAATCCTGTCTTTCCAATTCCTTTCAGAAGGGAAGGGCCCTCAGGCCTTTGGCTTCCTGTACTCTGAGAAAGGGCAAATGAAAAATACAAATACCTGGTTAGGTATTTAACTCTTGTTAAACAGGCTGGTTTTAATGAGCACAACGTCAACGGTCGCACCTTCTGCCAATGACGGCAAGAAGTCCATTATTGAAAGAATCGGAAAAAAAATACCTGACCCGGTCATCATCTTTATCTGGTTATTCGGCCTGACTCTGGCAGGTTCTTTCCTGATGGGAGGCCACAGCTTTGAAGTTATGGGCGCTGATGGTGGTCAGATTGTTCATACTGTCAAAAACATGCTGACCACAGAAAATGTCCGCTGGATGTTTGAAAATGCCATTCTGACAAACTGGTTGTCCTTTGGTCACGGCGTTCTTGGCATCATCCTGATTGTTATGTTGGGGGTCGGTGTTGCAGAAGACTCTGGTCTTCTATCCACCCTGATCAAGAAGGCCGGTCTTAAAGTGAACGATAAATACCTGCCTGCTTTGCTGGTATTCATTGGCATCATGAGCAGTGTAGCCACCGATGCCGGTTATCTGGTTCTGATTCCACTGGCAGGCCTTTTGTATGCGGGCCTCGGCAAGAATCCTCTGATTGGCATGGCGGCTGCGTTTGCCGGTGTCTCTGCCGGGTTCAGTGCGAATCTGCTGCCTGCTACTCCGGTGGATGTTATCGTTGGTGTCAATGCTCAGATTTTTGCTGAATCTCAGGGAGTGCCTTTCACTAACGCAGCCGGTGAAGCACTAACGCCTGCCACCATGCACTATTTCTTTATTTTTGCATCGACTTTTATCCTGGCGACTGTGGGTGCCTGGGTGACCCACAAGTTTGTTACTCCCAAACTTGAGAAAATGGATTATCAGATACCTGAAGATCTGGATATCACCAATTTCGAACTCACCAAAGCTGAGAACAAGGGCCTGAAGGCCGCATTTTTTGGCCTGCTGGTTTCCATTGCCATTATGACAGGTCTGGCAATGGGGCCGCTGGCTGAATACACCAATGAAGCCGGTAAGGTGGTCAACCCATTCCTTAATAACATCATCCTGATGATTACCATGACTTTCCTCATTGTGGGTGTTTGCTATGGCAAATCGACAGGTAAATTCAAGGTTATGCAGGATGTTATCAGTGCCATGGTCAAGCAGATGAATACTGTCGGCTATGTACTGGTGTTGACCTTCTTCTGCTACAACTTTCTGGCCCTGTTGAGCTTTACCGGACTGGGGACCTACATTACCTTTCTGGGAGCGAGTTTCCTTCAGTTCCTGGGGTTGGATAATTTCCCAATTCTCTTGATCATTGGCTTCATTATCACCACTGCAGTCATCAACCTGTTTGTCGGCGGCCTGACATCCAAGTGGATGCTGCTGGGTCCAATCTTCGTACCTATGCTCTACCAGGCTAACCCGGCGATGACTCCTGATCTGGTGGCCGCAGCATTTCGTGTTGCTGACTCTTCCACCAACATTATTACACCGATGATGACTTATGCGGGTGTTATTCTGGCCTTTATGAGGAAGTACAAGCCTGATCTGACCATTGGTGACATGATCGGAATCATGATGCCTTATTCCATTGCCTTTATCACTATCTGGACGACTGCATTGATAGGGTTCTTCGCCTTCAATATTCCCCTGGGCTTCTGATCCCTCAAAGAAGAAAACCAGCCTTCAGGGCTGGTTTTCTTTATTTTCAAATCTTCAGCGCAACAGGGCGTTAGAAAGTTTGATTGGTATAAGTACTCAACCATACGAAATCATATTTTCTGACTTATTGTTCAGGCACTCGCGGCAACTGCTCCTGCGTTGCTCTAGCTCCTGCATCCATGCAGTCGTGATGCGTTGCAACTCTGGTCACATAGCTTGCTATGTGCCCGTCGTTGCGCCTTGCAGAGCACCTGCCCAATAAGCCAGAAATATTCGATTCCGTGTGGCTGAGTACTTAATACTCGAACCTTTAATCCTTTCTGTGGTACAAGTGTAATTAGATTACGACTGCTACTTTTGTACTCTGGTTTAAAATCTTGACGAATAGAAAAATAGATATAAATACAGGCACCCTTTGTACGTGCGTCTATACGGACATCTTTGCGAACAGTAAAAGGATGGTAAATTGGCTGTCTCAGTGCTTGATAATTAGCCCTGTCTGCAGAAAGTATTCAGCTGGGATCAAGACCTTTAGAAGGTGTGGGAACTTTTATGCTACGAAAGCACATGTCTCTGATTGTGGGAGTGCTGGCAACGATACTGGCAAGTGGGTGTACAGTGACAGCTGAACGAGATGCAATGGAAAAAAGTCGGGTGGTGGTGAAAAGTCCAGCGGATGATCGGGACTATCGTTTTGTCGAGTTGGACAATGGTCTCAAGGCTCTTCTGATTTCTGATCCGGATACCGATAAGGCCGCTGCCGCAGTGGATGTGAAAGTGGGTAGTTTCCAGGACCCGGACAATCGTCTGGGGCTGGCTCATTTTCTTGAACATATGTTATTTCTGGGCAATGAAAAATACCCGGAAGTGGATGGGTATTTTGAATACATCCGTGCCAATGGCGGCAGTGCCAATGCCTATACGGCTGATACCCGAACCAATTATTTCTTCGATATTAACAGTGACAAGCTGAGACCTGCGCTGGATCAGCTGGCACAGTTTTTTGTCTCCCCTACGCTGGATCCTGCTTATGTTGATCGTGAGCGTAATGCCGTTGATTCAGAATATAAGCTTCATGCCAATGAAGATGGCTGGCGTCTGATGACAGCTCAGAACGCTACTTCAAATCCGGCTCATCCCCGCAGTCGTTTCAATATCGGTAGTCTGGAAACCCTTGCCAACGAAGACGGCAGGTCACTCTGGAAAGACCTTAAGAGGTTTCACGATGCCTACTATGTAGCGGAGAATATCGGCGTTGTTATCTATGGCAAGGAATCAACAGATGTTCTGGAAAATTGGTTAAAAGAGTCTTTTGCCGGAGTACCTGAAGGCCAGTCACCGGGCACTCATATTGGTCTTGCTCCCTATACACCTGAGCAGCTGGGTGTTCGTATTGATCTGGTACCTCTAAAAGACGTCCGGGTACTCTCTTTGAGCTTTCCAATGCCCAGTCAATATGAGAATTACCGCAAGAAGCCTCTGGGCTATCTGGCGAGAATACTGGGTTATGAAGGTGAGGGCAGTCTGCACAGTTATTTGAAGGAGCGTGGTCTGATAGAGTCGCTGTCTTCTTATTCCAGCCATTTACCCGGAGAGTTCAGTGAGTTCACGGTTCGAATGGAGTTGACTCCAAAAGGTCTGGAGCAGGTCGACGAGATGACTGCCCTGGTGTTTGATTATCTGGATCTGGTTCGCAAACAGGGTTTGGAGCTCCGGATATACGAGGAAGCTCGTCAGCTGGCAGAACTGGGATTCCGTTACCAGGAAGATGCCAATCCACAGCAGACCGCATCCGGACTGGCTTCTCGCATTCACGATATCCCGCCTCAGGATATTTTGCGGACCAGCTACCTCTACGAAGACTTTGATCGCGAGCTGATCAGTGATCTGCTTGATCAAATGAAGCCTTCGAACATGAGGCAGGTTGTTATTGCCAGAGGCATTGAAACGGATCAGGTCGAGCCCTATTTCAAGACTCATTACAGTATCAAACCTCTGTCTGATACCCTGGTGAAGCGACTTTTATCGCCTCAGGTTCATGCAGAAATGACCATTCCCGAGCCTAATGACTTTATTGCCCGGGATTTGAAGCTGCGTGAAAGCAGTTCCGGTGATAAGCCCGGGGTGTTACTGGAAGAGCCCGGCTTTCAAGTCTGGAGTATGACAGACAGCAGCTTTGAAGTGCCCAAAGCCAATGTTCGCATCAAGATATCCTCCGGGAAGGCTTCCGAAACAGAAGCCGATCTTGTAGAGATGCAACTCTACAGCGTCCTCCTGAGACGAAGTCTGAATGAATACGGCTACCCAGCCAAAGAAGCGGGCCTGAACTACGGTGTTTCATCCAGCCGGGAAGGGCTGACCATTGCGCTGTCTGGCTATCAGGATAAGCAGGAGCTTCTGCTAAAAGACATTCTCAAGGCCATCAGGCAGTTCAACCCCGATCAGGCCGGTTTTGACCAGGAGAAGGCGCTGCTGATCAGAAGGCTCAAAAACAAGCAGTTCCAGCCACCCTATCGACTGGGTATGGATCGTTTGAGCCAGGAACTTTATCCCACCTATCGTGACGATAAGACGTTACTGGCAGCCGCTGAAAAGGTGACCTTCAGTGATGTTAAACAGTTTGCCAGTGACTTCTATCGTTCGATTTATATCCAGATGCTGGTCCATGGAAACCACAGTTCACAAGAGGCTATGAAGCTGGCTGAGCTGGTGGAAAAAGCTTTGTTAACGAAAGACAACCGTGGCCGTCAATTCAGGCAGCCTCTTAATCTTCTGAAGGATAAGAAGCGCACCATCAAGACTGACTTTAACCACAATGACTCTCTCTATATCACTTACTACCAGCGCCCTGGTACTGATGACAGAGATCGTGCCGTATACTCCCTGCTGGGCAGACTGCTGGCGACTCCCTTCTTCAACCAGTTGCGGACAGAGCAGCAGCTGGGATACATCGTCTTTGCCGGTCCCCGTCCTGTTGAACGTCATCCTGGCTTAATCTTTGTGGTGCAGTCTCCTGTGCTGGGGCCGGAAGGTATCGAGGAGAAGGTAGAAGTCTTCCTGAAGGGCCAGAAAGAGAAGATGAAATCCCTGACCGATGAAGAGTTGGAGCAGTATCGTCAGGGCCTGTTGGGTGATCTTTTGAAGAAAGATGCCAACCTGGATGAGCGCAGCTCCCGTTTCTGGCAATCCCTGGATGGTCAGGAAGCCGGTTTTGATTTCCAGAAGCTCATTGCTGAAGAAGTGAAGACCGTCTCTGTTGAAGAGATTCAGCAGGCGCTGGATACCGTTCTAGAAGATAAGGGAAGATTGACCGTTGAGTCTGTTGGCAAGGCCCAGACGGACCGGGAAAGCTGAGTTCTCGTATCCAGGCCAGACGATTTATCTGGTTTGGATTTATCTCAGAAAAATAATTGGCTATGGACTTTTCTTGCAGGTGTACTATTTTGTGTACATGCGAACACAATGGAGGCACACAATATGAATTCCACTATGACAATCAGGCTTGAAGACAGTCTCAAAGATCGTTTGGAAAAGCTTTCTGAGGCCATGCAAAGATCAAAATCCTTTCTCGCAGCGGAGGCAATCAAAGATTTTGTGGAACTCAATGAGTGGCAGGTGGATGAGATAAAGCTTGCTGTTAAGGAAGCAAATTCAGAAGAATTCGCTAGCGATCAAGAGGTTCAGGGGCTTTTTGATCGCTGGGGGCTAGAGAATGGAGAGTAAGTGGCTTAGAAAAGCACTAGAAAGTCTGAATAATGAATTAGATTACATTTCACATGATGATCCAGCAGCGGCACAAAAAATTTTGGAGAGAATACACAAGGCCGTTTTAAGTCTTGCTGATAATCCTTCAGCGGGTCGAGCTGGAAGGGTTTCTGGGACAAGAGAGTTGGTTGTGCCAAACACAAGGTATGTTGTTCCTTATCGTGTTAGGCTCGACCTCGAGAGAGTAGAGATACTGAGGGTTTTCCATTGTTCACGCAGGCCACCCAAAAATTGGTAAAAATAGGTAAGAAGTAATTAGTGTCGCCAAATTATCCTCCACAGCCACACTTTTCTTAAACCCCACCTTAAGAATCTACCGGTTTTTCTGCCTGAAAGAAATGTCTCCCCGAAAGAGCGCCACTATCCCCCTGTGACAGCGTCTCTGATTTTGTCCGAAATCAGGGTTTTCTCACTTTGTTTATATCAGGTCTTATTACCGGCAGTTTGTTCGGTATGGACAGGCAGCTGCTGTTGCGATCAGCACTCTGGTATTTACCGGTGATCGTCGGCGGTGTTCTGGGTGCCATTACTCTGGTGGGGCTGGCAGGTATGCTCATTGGTACTGGCTTTGTTGAAGCTGTCTTCTATGTTGGACTGCCCATCATGGGTGGCGGTATGGGTGCTGGAGCTGTCCCGCTGGCAGAGATCTTTGCCAATATTCTGAACTCCGACGCTACGACGGTTTTGTCAAAAATGGTCCCGGCGGTTGTACTGGGTAATCTGGTCGCCATTATTGCAGCGGGGTTGCTGGAAAGGCTGGGAAAGATCAAGCCCGGTCTGACAGGCAATGGCAAACTGATGAAAAGTCAGAAGGCCACTCTCCATGAAGAGCCCCATGAAGAGCCTCATGAAGAGCGCCATGAAGAGCGTCATGAAGATAAAGTCGAGCCTGTTCCCGATCTGGCGAAGATAGGGATCGGACTTTTTGTTGCGAGCGGTTTCTACGTTTTGGGTTATTTGCTCAGTCTGTTCATTTCTCTGCATCCTTACGCCTTAATGATTTTCTCTGTCGGCCTTGTCAAAGCGCTGGGAGTGTTTCCTTCCAGCGTTGAAGAAGGAGCTGCTCTGTGGGGCGATTTTATGGTGATGTCTCTTACGCCTGCTTTACTTGCCTGTATAGGAATAGGTTTTACGGATCTTCATCAGATTGCACAAGTGATCTCTTTGCAGTATTTCATTCTGGTAGTGACGACTGTCACAGGGGCCATACTGGGTGCAGGACTGGCTGGAAAAATACTGGGTTTTTATCCCATAGAAGCCTCTGTAACGGCGGGGCTGTGTATGGCAAATATGGGGGGAACCGGAGATGTGGCGGTATTATCAGCCAGCCGTCGTATGTATCTCATGCCTTATGCACAGGTCTCTTCAAGAATAGGAGGGGCCTTTATTTTGCTATCGGCAAATGCACTGGTGTGGTTGATGTAGATCAGATCAGGTTTGAAAAGCCCACGTTGGTCTCATATAGTGGATCAGTGAGAGAACTACCTATCCAGTGACCCTGGGTGAGCACAGAATAACGATTGAACGGTTTATCGCCGGTCATTGCAGGAGAAGAAGAAATGACCAAAAAGGTCCTATTTGACAGGCTCGATACAGCCTCCGGGCATAAAGTTGGTGTTATCACTTTAAATGCTGAGCGCACTCTTAACTCCCTCGATAAAGCGATGTTAGACAGCCTTTATGAACAATTCAGTGAATGGCAGGAAGACAACAAAATCGTCTGTATTTTTCTTCAGGGGGCTGGGGAAAAAGCGTTTTGTGCGGGTGGAGATGTCCGTTCTCTCAGGCAAAGTGTTCTTGATGGGGATACCAGTGCCCCGGGGCAGTTTTTTGAAAAAGAATACCGTCTTGACTACCTGATTCATACCTACCGAAAACCCGTGATCTGCTGGGGTAACGGAGTCATTATGGGGGGCGGTTTTGGCCTCATGGCCGGGGCAGACTTTCGTGTAGTGACCGACACTTCTGTTATGGCCATGCCTGAAATTACGATAGGACTTTATCCGGATGTCGGTGGTTCATGGATCTTGAATCGCCTGCCCGCAAAAATTGGTCTGTTTATGGCTTTGACCGGGTGTCGTTTAAATCCTGCGGATGCTATGTACCTGGGTCTGGCTAACCGATTTATTGATCATGCCTTTAGAAAAAATGTGCTGGAATCACTTCAGGAGGCTGACTGGTCCGGAGACCATTATCAGGTGACCTCTGATGTTGTTCAATATTATGCAGATAACAGTGCTGGCTGGTTGCCTTACTCCAAGATCAGGGAACACCGTGATTTAATAGCCCGAATGATGGACAAGTCAAACTTTTCGGCGATCATTGCTGATCTGAAAGCCCTGGAAACAGAAGACAGCTGGCTTGAGCAGGCACGTAATATAGCTCTGACGGGTTCGGCTCTGTCGGCTGTGGTTGCCTACGAGCAATTTAAAAAGAGTCGGCATGTCTCTTTGAAGGAAGTCTTTCAGAGTGAACTCTTGCTCTCCATCAACTGTGTGCTGAAAGGCGATTTTCAGGAAGGGGTCAGAGCGCTTCTGGTGGATAAGGATAATCAGCCACAATGGGCTTATCCAGTGATTGAAGAGGTTCCTCAGGAAAAAGTAGTCGAAATGTTTACCCCTCCCTGGGGAGAGTCAGCCAATCCATTGTCTAATCTCTGATGAATGTCGGTAGCAGGTTCCCATGTGTAGCGCGGGAGCCAGTTAAATTGATTATTGCGATAAAATGTGATCCAGATTCACCGGAATGCGTAGGATGAGTGACGCATCTAATTGAGGCTTCTATGAAAATACTGGTTGCTGGTGGCAGTGGTGGAATTGGTCGGGCCTTTGTCGAAGAGATCGTGCATGAAATGCCAGAAGCGCAAGTACATGCCACTTTTTTCAGAAGCTCTCCGGATTCCAAAAACTCTCCAGAAAATAATAATTCCGTAAACTCCGTTCAATGGCACAGGTCAGACCTTACCGATGCCGATTCCGTTGAACAGCTTGCCGATAGCGTTGGGCCAATTGACTGGATTATCAATGCTTCGGGAATGCTGCATACTCCCACTCAGATGCCTGAAAAATCGATTACTCAGATAGATTCAGATTTTTTTCACAAAACAATGGCAGTGAATGTTCTGTCGACACTTTTTTTGGCCCGTTACTTCCTGAAAAATTTTAAGGGCAGTGAATGCCCCCGGTTTGTTGCACTGTCTGCAAGGGTGGGTAGTATTGAAGATAACAGGGTGGGGGGTTGGTACAGCTACAGGGCATCGAAATCGGCTCTTAATATGGTGTTGAAAACACTCAGCCATGAGTGGCGAAGAAAAAAGCCCGATGGTTGTATTGTGGCCATTCATCCCGGAACGGTAGATACTCAGCTTACCGAGCCATTTAAAAAAAATGTTCCACCGGAAAAGCTCTTCTCTTCGCAGCACTCAGCCCAGAGGATGTTGGAGGTGATTCTTCGTTTAAGTTCTGAGCAGACTGGTCAGTTTCTGGCATACGACGGCTCCCTGATTCCCTGGTAGTTAATTAGTATTGATTTTCCCGGATAGTCAGAGGCATTGATAGTCAGAGGCATTGTTGGTCAGAGGCATTGTTGGTCAGGTTACTTCATAAGAGAAGAGAGTGGCTGTTTCCAAAGCCTGCTTTGAAAAGAGAATACCAAAGCAGGCCCTGAATGCCAGCGTCAGCTAAGCATCGACAGGACAACTTCTGCAACAGCTTCTGAAGAAGCTGGATTTTGCCCAGTTACCAGTAAACCATCGGTAATACAGTAGGGTGACCAGTCATCTCCCTGGCTGTATTGGCCTCCCTTGTTTTTGAGCTCATCTTCCAGAAGAAAGGGAACCACATCGGTTAAACCTACAGCGGCCTCTTCGCTGTTGCTGAAACCGGTGACTCTCTTGCCACTGATCAGTGGTGTATTGTCTCCTTTCTTTGCATTCAGCAAAACGGCTGGTGCATGACATACGGCAGAGACAGGCTTCCCCTGTTTCGCGAATGCTTCTATCAGGGCTATAGAGTTTTTGTCATGGGCCAGATCCCATAAAGGGCCATGGCCACCCGGATAAAAGATGGCATCGTATTCGTCAGCAGACACCTCAGACAGCTTTAAGGTATTTGACAGTTTGTTTTTCAGGGCACCGTCCGAATCAAACCTTTTTGTGGCTGCAGTCTGAGAGTCCGGCTGGGCACTTTTAGGGTCAATGGGCGGCTGGCCACCCTTCGGGGATGCGAGGGTTACCTCGGCATTGTGATCCGCAAACACATAGTAGGGCGCTGCAAACTCCTCGATCCAGAAACCCGTTTTCTCACCTGTATCTCCCAGCTTGTCATGGGATGTCAGGACGAATAACACCTTCATAAGTTCATCTCCATATGGTCAGGCGGCATGCCTGAGAATTTTGGTGGCAACTTCAGGAGTAATATTCTGCTTTTCTCCCAGTGCAGTCATTTTGTGCCGTTTCAGCTGATCAACAAGGTCAGCGATGGCGCTTTCCTCAATGCCATAATCGGACAAACGCGTTTTAATACCCATCTGTTCAAAGAATTCGCGGGTTTTGCTGATGGCTGAATCCATCTTCTCCTGGTCGTTGCCTTCCTTAATGCCCCAGATCCTGTCAGCATACTGAAGCAGCTTGGACGCTTTCTCTTCTCTCATGACATGCATCACTGAGGGGAGCACGATGGCCAGTGTCTGGGCATGGTCGAGGCCAAACAGGGCAGTGATCTCGTGGCCAATCATATGAGTAGACCAGTCATGGGGCACACCCACGCCAATCAGACCATTCAAGGCCTGATTTGCAGCCCACATGATGGTGGCTCTGGATTCATATTCCTGGGGTTGTTTGAGTACAACCGGGCCTTGCTCAATCAGGGTTAACAGCAAACCTTCGGCATAGCGATCCTGAACAGGGGCATTTTCGCGGGTCGTCAGATACTGCTCCATTACGTGGACAAAGGCGTCTACGACACCGTTAGCGGTCTGGCCTTGCGGAAGGCTATAAGTGGTTTCCGGATCCAGCACAGTAAATTGTGGAAAGACTTCGGGGCTGCTAAAAGCCAACTTGTCATTGGTGGCTCTGCGGGTAATAACTGACCCTGAGTTACTTTCCGAGCCTGTTGCCGGAAGGGTAAGAACGTTGCCAGCAGGTATGGCCTGATGAATCCTGGCGTGCTCACTGAGAATGGTCCAGGGATCTCCTTCAAATGGAATGGCTGCGGCAATAAACTTTGTGCCATCAATGACCGAGCCACCACCTACGGCCAACAAGAAATCAATGTTTTCCTGTTTTGCCAGAGCAACCGCTTCCATCAGTGTTTCAAAGGAAGGGTTAGGCTCAATACCGCCAAACTCGGTAATGGACGTATGCTCTTTCAGGGCTTCCCTGACTTGATCAAGAGTGCCGTTCTTTTTAATGCTACCACCGCCGTAGGTGATCAGAATTCTGGCATTACGAGGGACTTCATCAGCAATACGGGCGATCATGCCTTTGCCAAAGTGAATGCGTGTTGGGTTGTGAAATGAAAAGTTTTTCATGATTAAACCTAATACTGATTAGCTGAGTTTAACGAGCATTTTGCCGGTATTAATGCCAGAGAAAAGCCCGAGAAAAGCTTCAGGGGCCTGCTCGATACCTTCAAAAACCGTTTCTTTCCAGGAGATCTTGCCTTCCTGTATCCAGTGGTCCATCTGTTGGATAAACTCGGGGTAATGCTCCCAATGTTCGAACACAATAAAGCCCTGCATTTTCAGTTTTTTTACAATTATCTGAGCCAGATTGGCTGGTCCGGGAACAGGAGCAGTTGAGTTGTATTGATCGATCATGCCGCATACAGCTATACGTCCATGATCGTTCATTAGATTGAGGGCGGCTTCAAGGTGCTGGCCGCCGACATTGTCAAAATAGACATCAATGCCTTCAGGGCAGGCTTCGGCAATGGCATTCGCCAGGTCAGGTACGGTCTTGTAATTGACCACTGCATCGACTTTCAATTCTTCCTGCAGGTAACGGGCCTTATCATCGGAGCCAACGCTGCCGGCAACATAACAACCCTTGAGCTTTGCAATCTGGCAGACGGTCGACCCTACTGCTCCGGATGCAGCAGAAACAAAAACACGGTCACCTTTTTTCAGTTCTGCAATTTGTGTTAATCCCACCCAGGCTGTCATGCCAGGCATACCCATTATTCCCAGGAAGGCCTGATCGTCAATCTCTGTCTGGGGTAGCAATTGAAGGTCTTTATCATCAGAAATGAAATACTCGCGCCAGCCTTTCATGCTGGACACTTTGCTACCTGTCGGCAGGGATGGATTTCGTGACTCTATGACTTCGCCGATGGCTGCACCTTCGAGGGCGGCATCCAAAGCAAAGGGTGGCACATAGCTTTTGCGATCGACCATGCGTCCACGCATGTAGGGGTCAACAGACATCCAAAGGTTTTTAACCAGAACTTCACCCTCTTTCAGCTCTGCAACGGGCTGAGAAACCAGTTTGAAGCAGGTGCTGTCTGGCAAACCTTCGGGGCGTCTGGCAAGATGAATCTCGCAATTTTTCTCTATAAACATGAACGAATGTCCTGAAACAGATAGTTCAGGGAATAATTTATCGTTGTACTCAATATGACTCCAATGCATCATTGTTATATTGATCATGATTGTGAGTAATGAGTTTGCCTGTTGATAATCTCTCGTCTTCCGACTTAAATTTGCTGCCGGTGTTGCAGGTCCTGATGGAAGAGCGAAGTGTGACCCGTGCTGCTGGTCGATTAAATCTGACTCAGCCTGCCATCAGTCGAAGTCTGGCCAGACTTCGGGTACTTTTTGATGACCCTTTGTTCACCCGGACTCCCCAGGGGCTGGCACCGACACCACGGGCCCAGGGTATAGCCCTGGACTTGCAAAAATCATTGCAAGACATCAGCCAGTTAATTGAGCCTCCCCGTTTCATAGCGGCAGAGTCTGAGCACAGCTTTCGAATGGCCTCTTCAGATTATGGGGCTCACGTATTACTGCCTGAAGTCATCAGGAGGCTAAGTCGTGAGGCTCCGGGAATTTCGCTCGAAATTGTGCCCTGGCGTTCGCATTTGCTCCATCAGATGGATCAGCAGAATGTCGATCTGGCTGTCTGCTCTATCACTGACGCGCCGGCAATGATTCATGGGCGAGGAATAGGTCAAGACAAGTTTGCCTGTGTTGTCAGAGATTCACACCCTCTGCTGGAGCAGGGCATGGATATTGAGCGCTATGCCAGCCATTCCCACGCACTGATTACCATGGGGGGGGAGCGTAAGGGTGCTGTTGACTACCTGTTGGAAGAGCGGGGATTGTCCAGGCGAATTGCCCTGAGGGTGCCGCACTTTATTGCCGCACTGGCTCTGGTAGCCAATACCGATTATATATTGACAGCACCTTATGGGTTGGTGAGAAGCTGTGCCAGTCACTATGGATTGGCGATACTGCCTTTTCCCATGGAGCAAAAGCCTTTTACCTACTCAATCATCTGGCATGAGAGGTATATGAAAGAACCGGCTCATATCTGGTTCAGGCAGCTTGTTTATGAAGAGCTGACTCAAAAGATCAGTCGGCTTCAGCTTGAGTGCACGGTTTGAGCAGCTATGGTTGATAACGCAAATTTGAGAAGAAAAATTTCATTTCTTTGTTAATTTTCTGTCAATATGGGAAGCACACATAACAAACAGGGAGTGTTTGACATGAAGGCTAAGGGATTAGCACTATTGCTGATTTTATTGCCATTGCATTTGATGGCTGAACAGGTGGTAGATAATAAACGCTGTTCATCAGGTCTGGCCATCTATATCGCAGGTGATTATGCCAAAGCGTTTGAGGTACTCAAAGTAGAAGCCGACAATGGGCTGGACTGTGCTCAGCATTGGGTGGCCAGAATGTACCAGATGGGTCATGGTATTCCCATGAACAAAGAGCTTTCTGAAACCTATTATAAATTGGCCGCCGGTCAGGGATTTGAACAGTCCATTTTGCAGCTTGAGTTGTTGAAGAACAATTGAGAAGTGTTGCTGAAGAGTGTCTGGCGCAGCATAAGCATTTTCTCTGCAGCAGTGATAGCACGGAGTTATTGAAATGAAAAAAGCCTCTGACCACTTTTTATGCTGGTCAGGGGCTTTTTTTAATGGCGGAGGGTCAGGGGGCGAGTCTGTCCAGCTATCTCAATAGCTTAGGGCAATAGTTGTAGAGTAATATCCTCCCCGTGACACACTGTCATCATGATACGTCGAATACCAGTCTTTAATAAGATGGTCGGGGTCGGTACGTATCCATAAAAAAGGTAATTCGCTATCTGCGTGCTTGTACCACCTTATGAGTGCCTTATGTCCATGGACATCACTGACAGTGAAATCGAACCAGGACTGATGCCATGCGCAGTGAACAATCGACGAGGAATAGTATATATGTGTCACTGCTCCCGGCGGAACCCGGGTTCTAAGTCCATTGAAACCAATATCATCCATAGGATTATCATCCATACACTTACCGTCATCCGTGTGGATGGCCCAGTAGCTGTTATCTGTATTGCTTTTAAAATATAAAACAGCGGTTTTTGCCTGTGCAGCCGAACAAATTACCAGTGCGACAATCAATACAGCACAGCGTACATATTCTTTCTGTATCATGGTATTGACTCCAAAGAACAGGTTCATTGGGAAAATTTAGCATAGGGTGATACAGAAATATGAAGCCATTTTTGGGGGACCAGCGTTTTCTGACAGGTACGAAAATAAAAGGAAGATAAATTAAATATCTTCAAATTTAGGGTCTATTGTTATGTCTCAATTAATAAAGCCTGCAGGCAAATCCAATTATGAAAACAGCAAGATTTCTCACTATGACTCACCTGTTTCTCTTGTTCGTAGTGTCTGTCATTTTGCCGTTTGTTGCTCACAGTGCTGAATTTACCAACCTATTGAGCTGGACTGGCTGGTTGAGTTCCTCCAAAGCCATTAAAAAAAAGAGTGAGGCATCGGAAGGGATTAGCAAACTGTCATTTATAGGTGGCAGTCCGCCTCTCCATCTTAATTATGATCGCAAGGCGTTTGACGAGAACATCAAAACAATTTCTGAACTGGAGAACAATCAGCTTTATATCATCCTCAATGGCCAACCAGGCGACTTGTTTAATTTTTGTTTCAGGACGCCACCTGCATTTTCAACGGGAAACTTGCCTTACCCCCCGGTAATTGCAGAGGCTCTGAAGGGCCAGGCTATGCCGGATATACAAAACGGGGGAGTGAGGCTGGTTCCATTGGCGCCAGACAGTGATCGCTGGCAACATGAGTACTCGGCCAGTTGGCGCTTGCCGACAGGTAATAAGTCGCTGGTTCTGGCCATTGAAAACAATGACAATGGATGGGTTTTAGAGCCGGAATGTAGCGGTATAGTTTCAGAAAGCACTGGTTTACCGTCGCCTTCGAGAAGCAATATGTATGGCAGTATTACTTACGGAAACAAAAAAGCATCATTTGTCGAAATTTTTTTCCGAAGCAAACAAACTGTTAAAAATGGCCCTGATTATCTTGATGACAAAACGCGTTTAGATGGCCCTTTTTTAATACCCGGAGCCGCTGATAATGCTGATAACAGCCAGCCATTCGCAAGCTCTTCTGGTGGTAGCGGTTTTGGCGGTGGTGATGATTTAGACGATTTATTCAAGAAAAGGCCGGGAAACGGGTTGGCTCCACTTTACTCTTTTGAATGGGTGAGTGAACTGGTCAGCAGAATGGTGCTGGTGCCTGTCCCTGATACTGACGGTCAGACTGTTAAAAAACAGGTCTGGGATAACCGGATTGTGCTTAAAATCAGGCAGGGTTGGAATGAGCAGGCGATCATAATTTCGCAGGAACTGTGGAACAGGATAAGGGCGGCAAATCTTGAACGGAGTTCAGAACTTTTTCTGACATTGTCTGGAAATCCCGCTAATCCGGAAGCTGCATTTGATCATTACCTGGGCAGCAACCCGGCACAATCGCTGCAACCAGAAGACTACAGTCGCTATGCAAAGCAAGAGTTCATCCTAAGTCCTAAACAATTACGAAGTGTATCTGTTTTTCCGGGCCATTGCCCCTCAGTGATCGGTTGCTCCGGAGAAACCGCTCAGGTTGAGAAGGCAATGGCTGACCTTAGTGTGAAACCACCGACCAATGCCCAATCTCAAAGAGGTTATGGTCGGCAAAATCAAGGCAGCCGCAGTGGAAGAAGGAGTGGAGGAGATGATGGGTCAGGAGGGTCACCCAACACCGGGTTATGCCAACATTGTAATAAACCTGCTGTAGCCTCCAATAAGTGTCTCAAATGCCTGAATCGTGAATCTCAACTCGATGAGCAGGAAGTGACTAAAGGATCGCCTCCTGTAATGAGAGGAGAAAAGAAAATACCGGAGCTTGTGGCAAAAGGTGTTGATAATTCAGCAGCGGCACATCCCTGGTATCAGTCATCAGAAACAAGCAAACTGAGCTCTGTAACTACGGACTCCGACGCTCACAGGAAAGATCTACAAAATGCCAGGCATCATTCTGACGGAAAGGGTTCGCAAGGAGACTGGGTGTTGGTCGCTGATTCACGGGCACGGAAAGGCAAAAAGAAAAAGCGCTCAGGTTTCGCGGGCAAGTCTGTTGCCGGGTATCCACCCTGTGCTGCCCGTCATCGTAATAACCCAAGTCCGGGTGCAGCTCAGGGGCAGCAGGCTTTGGTTGACATAGGACTTAAGTTCCGATATCGCAAGAACTCAACCCGGGCCGGCTTGCAGCTGACTGATTCTGGCAGAGGTGATACTTCCACTGGTTTTCAGTTAACTCCTGCAAAAGAAGGGGCAAAAGTAAAACTGAAATCTCTGCTGGAGAGACCCCGGTATGATACTCCGCTGATAGATATTGGTGCCAATCTGGTCGGGAATAGTAGGTTTCAAAACTTGCACGCAGTTGTTGCTGATGCTGCCCGTTCGGGGGTCGGCACTATAATTTTAACCGGTGCATCTATCCCGATATCCAGACAGACCCAAAATGAGGTCATGAAATGGGGGAAATCCTCCCCTGTGCCAGGCAAAGCAACTGATCAGGCAACAGCTATTGCCGATTCCTCTGATGCCTCTCGATGTTCTTTATACTACACCGTGGGTTGTCATCCTCACGATGCCAAAGACTTTTTAAAAGAGGGTGGCATCCCGGCGATGAGAAAAATGCTCAAGAAGGATCGCAATCGCTGCGTCGCAGTGGGTGAGTGCGGGCTTGATTACGATCGAAATTACTCGCCTGTGAAAGATCAAAAAGAAGCTTTTCGGCAGCAGCTGGCACTGGCTGTAGAAATGAAAAAACCGTTGTTTTTGCATGAGCGTGACGCTCATGACGATTTCAAGGAAATTCTGGTGGATTATATTGAGCAACTGCCCGCGAAAAAAATGGCCTGCGTTCACTGTTTCACCGGCAATAGCGAGGCTCTGCAAGATTACATCGATCTGGGGTGCTCTATTGGAATTACAGGATGGATTGCTGGTGGCTGCAACAGAGATCTGGTGGAAGCATTGCGTACTGTTGGATGGGATGTTCTGCGGGATCGTCTGATGATTGAGACTGATGCACCATTTTTATGCCCCTTCCAGGTGATGCCCCGAAAAGATAATCCTGTGAAGGGTAGTAAAAAAAGAGTTGATAATGTTCCTGCTAATCTGCCCTATGTGGTCCATGCACTGAGTGTAGTACTGGGTGTAGATGCTGAAGAGATTGCTGCTGCAACCACCCGTAATGCCAGGGAGATATTCACTCTATTTGATGATGATTGAAAAATTCCGAAGATCTGGAGTCTTAAATAAAGCGTTCAGATAAAGATGTCTGAAGCAATAAGGTTTCAAACAAATGAAACTCGCAAACAGACCAGCATGATTCCAGACGTTTTCGTGATAGATGGCGGTGGGTCAGAGATTCGAACTCTGGGTAGGCTATTAACCTACGCCGGTTTTCAAGACCGGTGCTTTCAACCACTCAGCCAACCCACCGTATCAGGTGAAAATTCACAGTAAAAGCAGGCTGTCACCCAAGTAACTGCCTACAGATATCTGATTTCAAAGGAAATTTAAATATGGCGGAGGGACAGGGATTCGAACCCTGGGTGGGCTATTAACCCACGCCGGTTTTCAAGACCGGTGCTTTCAACCGCTCAGCCATCCCTCCGCAGCAACGGGAATGAATATTACCTGAAAACGATCAACTGTCAAACCCTTGAAAACCAAAGGATATCTCCTGAATGGAAAAATATTTATGGCAAAGCATCGGAAAAAGTAACGATTGTTACGATTTTGTAACGCCATCAGGGTACTGTGGGCATCATGTAAAACGAAGTTTTGGATATAGCCGACATGTTCAGCTCTGGTATACTCCTTATATATCTCCCAACGTGAGGAATAAAAAGATGGAACGAAAATCTACCGTTATAGCGTCAAGGCCGACACAGGTTGGCAGCGGCATTGAGATCAACAGTGTTTTGCGCAACACCTACCTGTTGTTGGGTATGACACTGCTGTTCAGTGCTTTTACTGCTGGTGTGGCCATGGCACTGGAAATCAGCCGTATCACTGCCCTGGTGCTCAGCCTGGTAGGTTTTGGTCTGATTTTCGTTGTCAATAAAACCGCTGACTCAGGCAAAGGTCTGGTGGCTGTTTTTGCTTTCACCGGTGTTCTGGGCGCAGCCCTTGGCCCAATGCTGAACTTCTACCTGGCTCTGCCTAATGGTCCTTCTTTAGTGATGCAGGCTCTGGGTGGAACAGCCGTCGTATTCTTTGCCCTGTCAGCCTATGTGCTGGTTACCCGTAAAGACTTCTCATTTATGGGTGGTTTCCTTATGGTTGGCCTGATTGTGGCCGTAATCGCCAGTATCGCTCTGATCTTCTTCCAGATCCCGGCGGCATCTATGGCACTGTCTGCTGCCATTGTATTGCTGATGTCCGGTTTTATCCTGTTTGATACCAGCCGTATCATCCACGGCGGCGAAACTAACTATATCCGCGCTACCGTCTCTTTGTATCTGAATATCTACAATCTGTTTACGGCTCTGCTTTCTCTGCTGGGCATGTCTGACGACTAAGTATTCGATGGCCCATATAAATACCCCGGTATCCCCGGGGTATTTTTTTGTCGAAGGGAGTCTTTGAATGAAATACGCACTGGCTGTATACGGTGCCTCCGGCACCGGGCAGTCTTCACTGACAGCGCTTTCTTTTGCCAGGGCCCTGCTGGCTTGTGGCCATGAGATTATTCGGGTCTTTTTTTATCAGGAGGGTGTGCACAATGCTTCCAGCCTGGTTTCTCCACCACAGGATGAGGTGAATCTGCCAGAGCAATGGCAAAAGCTGATAACAGAGCAGGGTATTGATGCCGTTGTCTGCGTCGCAGCGGCTTTGCGCAGAGGTGTGGTGAATACTGAAGAAGCCGAAAGGTACGAACTGTCGGGAAGCAATCTCAGAGATGAGTACGATCTCTCGGGACTGGGTCAGTTAATTGAAGCGACGATTGTGGCCGATCGTCTGGTTACTTTTGGAGACTAAGCATGAGTCAATCCATTTGTATTATATCGACTCAGGCCCCTTACCGTGGTCAATTTGCCAAAGAAGCCCTGGACGCTGTGCTGGTTTCTGCATCCTATGAGATCCCAACCCGTCTGTTGCTGATGGGGGATGGTGTTTATCAGATCCTGGATGGGCAGTCTCCCGGACAGCTGCAAAGGAAAAAACTTTCAGCCCTTTTTCAATCCCTGGAGCTCTATGGCATTGAAACAGTTTATGTGGATGGAGAATCGCTGACAGAGCGTCACCTTGATCCAGAGCAGTTATTACCCCTGTACACACTTCTGGAAGGGGACGCGGTGGCCTCTTTCCTGGCACAGCAAGATAAGGTATTGAGTTTCTGATGGCTACTCTGCATACGGTCAATAAAACCGGACAACCCCTGGAGCTCTGCCTGAGAGCCCTTAATGCCGGTGACAGTGTTCTGCTTCTGGAAGAGGGCGTTTACGCTTTGTACGAAGCCAGTGATGTGTTATCAGATCTTCTCAGGCATGTAACCGTCTATGTGCTGGAGGCGGATGTACTGGCCCGGGGAATCACAAACAGAGACGATCTGGATATTGGTATGGTGGACCATCAGGGATTTGTTGAGCTGACGGAGGCCAACGACAAGGTGGTGAGCTGGTTTTAGAATATGTCGGATTTGAAGCTTGATAAAGACGGTTATCTGGTCAACCTCAGTGACTGGAATCCAGAGGTAGCGGGTCAGTTAGCGGCTGAAGACCATATTATTCTGACCGATGAGCACTGGGAAGTCCTTAATCTGCTCAGAGAGTATTATCAGCAATTTGAACACGCTCCCAGTCAAAGACCTTTTGTTAAGTATGTTGCCAACCAGCTGGGAAAAGAGAAGGGGAACAGTCTCTATCTGATGAAGCTGTTTCCCGGCAGTCCCGCCAAACTGGCTGCCAGAATTGCAGGTCTGCCGAGACCTACAAACTGTTTCTAGAACAGCCCGGCCTGTGTATCCCCACCACAAAACCGGGCTGTCCGGTCGACAGCCCTCCGGTAGCTTCAATTTGATTTAGCCGCCTGGCTGGAAGTTTATGAGGCACTGACATCCTTGCGATAGACATGCCAGCAAAACAGCCCCAGGTTATGTATTGCGACCTCAGATTTGATGTTTTCGTAGGATCTAATCCCCACGTCCTGTGACATGGGTTCAAGAGCCGAATGGAAGATATAATCCGGCGAGTATTGCCAGGGTGCTAAGGATATTTCCCGTTCAAGCCTTTCTGTATTTATGGAGGTAAAAAACAGATAAATACCCTGCTGCGAAGGAAGTGTTGCCAGCAACTGGTTTAACCGGTAGACATCACCGTTTTCTGCGTTCATTTCTGCGGCTATTGCCTGGCGACGGGGTTCTGTCTCACGCTCCTCCAGCGTAATGCTTTGAGCGAGCGCGTGGTAATGTTTGGTGTACACCAGTTCCGGGGGAATATATTGCTGGGGTGAGGATGCGTGCGGGTCTTCGGTGATCAGGACAAAACAACCAGGATTGTTTTTTATGAGTGTGGTGAGATAAAAGTCAGTTTTCCCCTGTGCAATCTCTTTACAAAGTTGTACTTCTTCCGAAGGCAAGCCGGTATAAGGGTGTATAGCGGTAAACAAAGTGGTCGCAGGATTAGCGCCAGAAATTTCCTGAGCCGGGATTATGTTGATGGGCAGCGGGTCGTCACAGTAAGTTCCATCCTGCATAGCATAAGCATTTCCGATATCTACAGGAATTACTTTGATCTGGGGGTTCAGCTCTTTGAGATAGTTTTGCATTAACAGGGATATTTTTCCATAACCACAGCCAATATCAACAATGTATTCGATTTCGCTGTTTTTGCTTAAAAAATCAGCCAGAAAGCTGAAGTTATAGAGTTCCAAATGACTCCTGTTTGCCTCCAGGGCCTGATTAACAAATGATTGCGAAGTATCCAGTGTCATCAGTTGCTGGTTGCCAATCTGGACAGTTTTCGGTTCAGACGTACCGGATACATTGGCATAGCTCGCACAGCAATAACGCTGGGGATTATTATCCATATGCTCACATTCCCAGTAAGTTTCAGGTGACGACGCAGAATGAGGGTTCAAGCCAGTAATGGTTCGGCTTGATAGACTGGCGGCCTGTTGTTCCTGAATTCCATCGCCGTCGGTTTGCAATTGTGGGGCGATGTTATGTTTTTGCCTGACATGATCAGGTTTGTCAGGGGGAGTTTCTCTGGTAAATTCCTGTTGTGTCGTCGGAGCCTGTAAATTGGCAGTGTCCATACTTCTAATCATGACATTTCTCCTTGTCGATGAGTCATCAAAAAGATCAAACATTTTATTCAGCTTGGGCCGGTTTTAGTCTGTGCTTACATATTTAGACCAAAGTACTAGTTATTAGTTCAATCCATAAACCGGGCGTTGTTGACGGCTATTCCCAGGCCAGAGAGGGTGTCTGGCAGCTTCAATTTGAAGAGTAGGGCTCTTTCGCAGTTTCGCTGGTCACTTCTGAGGCACTGATGTCCTGACGATAAACATGCCAGCAACGCAGCTCCAGTCCATAATTTTCCAGGACAGATTTGATATGAGCGCGAGACCTGATTGCCTTATTGTCTAACCTTTTTCCCCAGAGATAAGCATTAAAAATGTAATCCGGCGTGAATAGCCTGGGTTTTAAGTCCATTTGCCGTTGTAATCTCTCTGTAATTGCAGAAGTCATAGCGAGATAATGACTCCGTTGCTCAGGAAGTTTTGCCAGAAACTGGTTTAACCGGTCAATATCACCATTTTCTGCATTCATCTCTGCAGCTTTTGCCTCTTGAAGGGATTTTGTCTCAATATCTTCCGACGAAACGCAATTCAGTAATGCATGGTAATGCTTGGTGTATACCAGTTCCGGGGGAATATAAAGCTGGGGTGAGGATGCATAGGGATCTTCGGTGGCCAGGACGAAACAACCGGGATTGTTTTTTATGAGTGTGGTGATGTAATACTCGGTTTCCCCCCTTACGATCTCCCCGGAGAGTTTTTCTTCTTCTGAAGGCGTGCCGGTAAAAGGATGTAAAACGGTAAACAAAGTGGTTGCCGGTGTAGCGCCAGCAATTTCCTGGGCCGGGATTATGTTGATAGGCAGTGGCTTGTTGAAGAAAACTGCATAGGAACGACTGTAAAAATTTGCGATATCCACAGGAATCACTTTAATCTGACGTTCCAGCTCATTGAGATAGTTTTGCATTAACAGAGATATTTTTGCGTTACCGCAGCCAATATCAACGATGTATTTGATTCCGCTGTTTTTGTCCAAAAAATCAACCAGGAAGCTGAAGTTAAAGAGTTCCAAATACTCCCTGTCTGCCTCCTGGGTTGAATTAACAAATGATTGCGAAGTATCCAGTGTTATCAGCTTCTGGTTGCCGATCTGGGCAGTTTTCGGTTCAGCCGTACCCGATACATTGGCATGTCTCGCACAGCAATTGCGCCGGGGATTATTATCCATAAGGGTACAAGCATAGGAGCGAGTTTCAGGGTACGGCGCAGAATGAGGGTTTAAACCAGTAATGGTACGGCTTGAAAGACTGGCGGCCTGTTGTTCCTGAATTCCATCGACGTCGGTTTTTAATTGAGGCTCGATGTTATGTTTTTGCCTGACATGATCAGTTTTGTCAGGGGGAGTTTCTCTTGTAATTCCCTGTTCTGTTGTCGGAGCCTGGAAATTGGCAGTGTCCATACTTCTAATCATGACTATACTCCTTGTCGATGAGCATGTAATAAGACTACAAACGCTTACTCAGAATGAACTGGTTTAAAGGTTGTCCTTACTTTTCAGACCAGAATATCAATAGAGAGTTCCATTCATAAACCGGGCTGTCTATTAGTTTCAATTTAAAAAATCAGGGCTCTTTAGTGCCTTGCTCGGTAACTTCTGAGGTAGTAATATCCTGACGATAAACATGCCAGCAACGCATCTCTAAATTCTTTACTGCTAAGTCATATTTAATTCTAAGAAATGGTTTTACAGGCTCGAAAAGTCTCATCTGATCAAGATACGAATTGAAGATTTTCTCTGGCGAAAGTTGCTCAGGTTCTCCGGGTAAGTCCTTTTGCAACCTTATCCTGATTAGAGGGATCGAGTACAAATAAATATCCCGATTTCTAGTAGGAAATTTTGCCAGCAACTGGTTTAAACGGTAAATATCACCGTTTTCTGCATTTATCTCCGCAGCCTTTGCTTGACGATCAGACAATGTCTCATAATTGTGCGGCGAAAAGGCATTTGCGAATGCATGGTAATGTCTGGTGTACACCATTTCCGGGGGAATATAACGCTGGGGTGAAGATGCGTACGGATCTTCGGTGGTCAGTACAAAACAGCCGGGATTGTTTTTCAGGAGTGTGGTTAGGTAATAATCGGTTTTTCCCTGTGCAATTTCCCTGGTCAGTTGCTCTGCTTCCCGGTCCTCTTCGGTAAAAGGGCGTATGGCGGTAAACAAAGTGGTTGCTGGTGTAGCGCCAGCAATTTCCTGAGCCGGGATAATGTTGATGGGCAGTGGCTTGTTGTGGTTATATACATTGTCATAAGCATTGGCAATATCAACAGGAATCACTTTAATCTGAACTCCCTCTTCTTTGAGATAATTTTGCATTAACAGGGATTTTTTTCCGTCACCACAGCCAATATCAACAATGTATTTGATTTCGTTGTTTTTGTTCAAAAAATCAACCAGGTACCTGAAGTTATGGTGTTCCAAATCTTTCCTGTCTCCTTCCAGATCCGGATCAATAAATGATTGTGATGTATCCAGCGTTATCAGTTTCTGGTTGCCAATCTGGACAGTTTCCGGTCTAAACGTACGCGGTACATTGGCATAGGTCGCATAGTAGTTGCCCCAGGGGTTATTATCCATATGGGCTTCACGTCGACGCCTGGAACTACCTGGGTAGGGTTTGCGAGGAGTGTTCAGTTCTAAGGGACGTTCATCTTGTCCAACGTGTTCACTGGCCTCAGGGGCACTTTGGCTGTGCGAGGCTGTCTCAGAAGTCTTGCGTTTTTGTGATTCGCTGGGATCAAAACATTGCTTTAATACTTGTGAACTGTGTTTGTTTGCCAGTTTTTGCCTTGTCTGAGTTTTGCTGGTTACTTTTGCGTCTGCCTCGCGCGCATTGGGTAATGGGCTTTTTATATCTGCATTCAAATCAGTAACGGTTCGGCTTGAAAGATCAAGGCTCTGTTGTTGAATTTCGTTGCCGTCGGTTTTCAGATGAGGGGGGATGTCATGTTTTTGTACAACATCATCAGGTTTATCAGGGCGAGTTTCTTTAGTATTGCCCGGTAATGTCGTCGGAACGACAGAGTTTTCTATACCTCTAATCATGACTGTTCTCCTTGTCGATGAGCACGCAAAAAGTTTAAAAACGTTTATTCATTAATGGTCAGTGCTTATAGATTTAGACCAAGGTACAAGTTATTAGTTCAATCCATAAACCGAACTTTGTTCTGGGGGGCTGTATCCACAGGCTTCTGAGGTATTTATATCCTGACGAAAGACGTGCCAGCAACGCAGCTCCAATGCCTTTCTTTTTACGTCATATTGGATATCATCATAAGGTCTGACACCTTCGGTAAAGGACCTTTTATCAAGATATAACCTGAAGATTTCATCTGGCCAAAATCGATCGGGCTTTTTGACTATTTCCGGCTGTAATTGGTCTTTCAATGCAGAAATCTCAGCTTGATAGCTGTTCCGCATTTCAGGAAGTTTGGCCAGCAACTGGTTTAACCGGTGAATATCACTGCTTTGCGCATTCATTTCTGCAGCTTTTGCCTGACGAATGGCTTTCTCTGTCTCACAAGCCGCTGGAACAAGGAAGTTCGGGTATGCGTAGTAATGTTTGCTATACACCAGTTCCGGGGGAATATAATGCTGTGGTGAGGATACATAAGGATCTTCGGTGATCAGGACAAAACAGCCGGGATTATTTTTTATCAGTGTGGTGAGATAAAAGTCAGCGATCCCCTCTCTAATTTCCTTATTCAGTCTTCTTGCTCCTGAGCCTGAGCCGGTATAAGGGTGTGTGGCAGTAAACAAAGTGGTTGCGGGTGAAGCATTGGCAATTTCCTGGGCCGGGATCAGGTTGATGGGCAGTGCCCTGGCACCGTCAGCTTCATTGGCATAATCATTACGGACGTCCACAGGAATTACTTTGATCCGCAATCCCTTTTCATTGAGATAGTTTTGCATTAACAAGGATATTGTTCCGCGGTGACAGCCAATATCAACAATGTATTCAATTTGGTTGTTTTGGTATAAAAAATTAACCAGAAAGTCGAAGTGATACAATCCCAAAAAGCGCCTTTCTGCCGCCAGATCCGAATCAACAAATGGTTGCGAAGTATCCAGCGTGATCAGTTGCTGATTACCAATCCGGACTGTTTCCGGTGTAACTGTTTCCGGTAGATTGGCATAGGTAGCCGAGTAGTTCCCCCGGGGATTATTATCCATATAGACTGATGTACATCTGGAAGTACCGGGATATGGCCTGGAAGGAGTCTTCAAATCAGCAACGTTACGGCAGGAAAGACTGAAGACTTGTTGCTCGTGGATTTCGTTGCCATCGGTTTTCAGAAAAGGGTTGACCTCTTGTTTTTGCCTGCAATAAACAGGTTTGTCAGGGGGAGTTTTTTCAGTACTGAGCTGTTCTGTCGTCTTGACGTTTAAATGAGAAGTCTCCATATCTCTAATCACTATGGTTCTCCATGTTGATTAATAAGCAATAAGATCAAAAATCCTTATTCAGTTTGAACTGATAAAAGTTTTGCGTTTTCTCTTCAGACCAAAATATTAATACTGAGTTCCATTCATAAAACGGACTGTCTGGTAGTTTGTCTGGTAGTTTCCATTTGAAAAATACGGCTCTTTAGCAGCCTGGCTGGAAACCTCTGAGGCATTGATATCCTGACGATAGACATGCCAGCAACGCATCTCCAATCCATTTTTTACCAGGTCATATTTAATATCACGGTATAACCTGAAACCCTTGGTAGATGCCATCTTGTCAAGATACAACTTGAAGATCTTGTCTGGCCTGGCTCGCTCAGGTTTTCCGGGCAATTCCACTTGTAATTTTTCTTTAATTGCAGGGATCGAGGCCAGGTAATGGGCCCGCTCTTCAGGAAGTTTTGCCAGCAAATGGTTTAACCGGTGAATATCACCTTTTTCTGCATTCATTCTCATGGCTTTTGCCTCTTGGTTGGGGTTTGTTTCATAATCATCCAGCTTCATGTCATTCGCGAATGCCTGATAATGTTTGGTGTAAACCAGCTCAGGAGGAATATAACGCTGGGGCGAGGAGAGGTAGGGATCTTCGGTTGCCAGGACAAAACAGCCGGGATTGTTTTTTATCAGCCTGGTGAGGTAATAGTCAGTCATCCCCTGTGCAATCTCCCTGCTCAGTTGCCTTGCTACTGAGCCAGAGTCAGTATAAGGGTGAATAGCAGTGAACAAAGTGGTTGCCGGTGAAGCGCCAGCAATTTCCTGGGCCGGTATCAGGTTGATGGGCAGTGTCGTGGCGACGTCAGATTTACCGGCATAAGCATTGCTGACATCCACAGGAATCACTTTGATTGGTAATGTCTTTTCGTTGAGATAGTTTTGCATTGACAGGGATGCTTCTGCATTACCACAGCCAATATCGACAATGTATTCGATGGTGTTGTTTTGGCGTAAAAAATCAGCCAGAAAACTGAAGTTATAAAGTTCCGAATCAATTCTGTCTTCCGCCAGGGTTGAATCAACAAATCGCTGCGACCTATCCAGCGTAATCAGCCGCTGGTTGCCAATCTGGACAGTTTCCGGATTAACCGTAACGGGTACATTGGCATAGGTTGCAGAGAAATTGCTGCGGGGACTGTTATCCATGAAGGCAGACTCGTACCTTGGATGGCCAGGGTATGCTCTGGAGGGAGGGATCTGCTGTGTGGCACCTCTGCCTTGTCCAATAGGTCCACTGGCCTCAGGGATGCTATAGCAATACGAGGCTGTCGCTAAAGTGGGTCGCTTCGCTGATACAGCGTTAAAAAGTGGCTCAAAATACCCATCTGCTTCTTGTAAACGACGATTTTTACCCACTTTTTGCTTTGTCACAGCGTTGCTTGCTACTTTTTCGACAGTCTCGTGCAGAGAGGAGGGTGATGGACTGATTTCAGGGTTGTTTGAGTCCGAATTTAAATCAGTAATCACTCGGCTCGAAAGACTTATGGTTTGTCGTTGTTGAATTCCGTTGCCGTTGGTTTTCGGGGTGATGTTATTTTTTTGCGCAATATCATCAGGTTTGCCAGAGGTTTTTTTTTCTGTACTGCCCTGTTTTGCCGTCTGAATGGGAGAATTGGCTGTGCCCGTACTACGAATCATGACTAGTCTCCACGTCTATGCAACAAGATCAATAACTTTATTCACCTTGAACGGGTTAAAATTTGTAATTGTTTGTTTAGACCAAAATATCACCGCTTAGTTCAACTCAGGCTCTTCAGGGATAACTGTGCCGTTTGGGGCCTTCAATTTAAAAATCGGGCTTTTTTCGCCTACTGGCTTGCCACTTCTGAGGGATTGATAGCCTGACGATAGACATGCCAGCAAAGCATCTCCAATTGATTATTTTCAACTTCACGTTTGATACTTTCAAAAGTTCTGCCAACTTCCGTTAATAAGTCATTATTAATATGCAACTCAAAGATGACATCTGGCCAGAATTCAGAAGGCTTTCTGAGTATTTGCTGCTGTTGACAGCTGGTAATTTTATTGATCGAAGCCAGATAACTATCCCGCTGTTCAGGCAGTTTTGCCAGCAACTGGTTTAACCGGTAAATAGCACCATTTTCTGAATTCATTTCCGCAGCTTTCTCCTGACGAAGGGCCTTTGCCTCATCGGTCTCCGACGGAATCCTGTATACGAATGCCTGGTAATGTTTGGTGTACACGAGTTCCGGGGGAATATAACGCTGTGGAGAGGAGGCACAGCGGTCTTCGGTGGCCAGGACAAAACAGCCGGGATTGTTTTTTATGAGTGTGGTGATGTAATAGTCAGTTTTCCCCTGTGTAATGTCCCTGCTTAGCTTTATTACTTCATAGTCGAGGCCGGTAAAAGGGTGTATGGCGATAAACAAAGTGTTTACCGGTGTAGCGCCAACAATTTCCTGGGCCGCTATTATGTTGATGGGCAGTGACTTGATAGCTTCATCGTCGTGATAATTGTAAACATCTACAGGGATTACTTTGATCTTGAAATTCTTTTCGTTGAGAACGTTCTGCAGTAACAGGGATATTCCTCCGCTACCACAGCCAATATCAACAATGTATTCGATGGTTTTGTTTTTATCCAAAAAATCGAGCAGGTAGCTGAGGTTAAACTCCTCCCAATTGCTCCTGTCTGACTCCAGGTCTGGATCAACAAATGATTGTGAAGTATCCAGGGTCATCAGATTCTGGTTGCCAATCCGGACAGTTTCCGGCTCAACCTCAGCCGTTACATTGGCATGTCTCGCACAGTAATTGTGTCGGGTATTATTATCCATCAAGGCAAATACGCGTCTGTAACCGGAAGTATCAGGGTATGGCGTTAAGGGAGTGTTCTGCTGTGTGGGACGTTTATCTTGTCCAATGTGTTCACTGGTCTCAGGGACGCTCTGGTTGTGCAAGGTCATCTTAAAAGTTTTGCGCTTCTTTGGTACGTTGGGATCAAAACGTTCATTGACTTCTTGTGCACTGCGTTTGTTCGCCACTTTTGGCTCTGTCTCAGTTTTGCTGGCTACTTTTGCATCTGCCTCGCGCGGTTTGGGCAATGGGCTGGTGTCAGAGTTGTTTATACCTGAATTCAAATCAGTAACGGCTCGGCTTGAAAAATCGACAGTCCGTTGTTGAATTTCGTTACCGTCGGTTTTCAGATGAGGGGTAATGTCATGTTTTTGAGCAACATCATCAGGTTTACCAGGACGAGTTTCTTTCGTATTGCCCTGTTTTGCCGTCGGAACGAGAGAGTTGAAAGTGTCCATACCTCTGATCATGACTGTTCTCCTTGTCGATAAGTATGCAAAAGATTAAAAACGTTTATTCAGCTTGATCCGATAATGATCAGTGCTTATCTATTTGGACCAATGAACAAGTTAATGGTTCAATCCAAAACCGAACCCTATTCTAGGGGCCAGCATCCATAGGATTTCTGAGAGTTATACATCCGAACCTGCCTGGTAGCTTCAATTTGAAAAAGGGGGTTCTTTAACAGCCTGGCCGGAAACTTCTGAGGCATTGATATCCTGACGATAGACATGCCAGCAAAGCAGCTCCAATCCATTTCTGGTGAGTTCATATTGGATGCTTTCGAAAGGTTTGATAGCTGCCTTTAATAATGTATCTTCAATATGCAACTTGAAGATGTTATCTGGCCAGAATACCTCTGGCTCTTCGAGTATGTGCTCTTTTATATTATCTGTAATCTTGGAGATTGAAGCCAGATAACTATCCCGCTGTTCGGGAAGTTTTGCCAGCAACTGGTTTAACTGGCTAACATTACCGTTTTCTGAATTCATTTTTGCGGCTTTTTCCTGACGAACAGACATTGGTTCAGAACAGACCATGCCAAAGCAAATCGGGTAGGCATGGTAATGTTTCGTGTACACCAATTCCGGAGGAATATAACGCTGAGGGGAGGATGTGTGCAGATCTTCGGTGGCCAGGACAAAACAGCCGGGATTATTTTTTATCACTGTGGTGATGTAATACTCAGTTTTTCCCTGTGTAATCTCCCTGCTCAGTCTGTTTGCTGTAGACCCCAGCTCGGTAAAAGGGTGTATGGCGGTAAACAAGGTAGTTGCCGGTGAAGCACCAGCAATTTCCTGGGCCGGAATTAAGTTGAAGGGGATTGGTTTGTTGTCGTTATATTCAGTGTGAGAATTGTTGACATCCACAGGAACGACTTTGATCTTCGATCCAAGCGCCCTGAGGTGATTTTGCATTAACAGGGATATCTTTCCGTCACCACAGCCAATATCAACAATGTATTCAATTTTGTCGTTTTTTTTCAAAAAATCAACCAGGAAGTTGAAGTTAAATGAATCCAAAAAGCTTTTTTTCTCCGCCAGATCAGGATCAATAAATGATTGCGAAGGATCCAGTGTCATCAGTTCCTGACCACCAATTCGGACCGTTTCCGGTTTATCCTTATCCGATAGATGGGCATAGGTAGCAAAGTAATTGCCAATGGCATTATTATCCATAATGACATTAATCGATCTGGATGAACCGTAATAAGGTCTGGAAGGCGTCTTCAACTCAGTAACCGTTCGGCTTGAAAGATCGACGGTCTGTTGTTGAATTTCTTTGCTGTCGGTTTTCAGATAAGGGGTGATGTCATGTTTTTGCGTAACATCATCAGGTTTACCAGGGGGAGTTTCTTCAGTATTGCCCTGTATTGTCGTCGGAACGAGAGAGTTGAAAGTGTCCATACCTCTGATCATGACTGTTCTCCTTGTCGATGAGTATGCAAAAAGATTAAAAACGTTTATTCAGCTTGATCCGATAATGATCAGTGCTTATCTATTTAGACCAAGGTACAAGTTTTTGGTTCAATCCATAAACCGAATCTTCTTCTGTGGGGGCTGCATTCACAGGGTTTCTGAGAGCTATACATCCGAACCTGTCTGGTAGCTTCAATTTGAGCAAGAGGGTTCTTTAACAGCCTGGCTGGCAACTTCTGAGGTATTGATATCCTGGCGATAAACATGCCAGCAAAGCATCTCCAATTTATTATTTTTTACTTCACGTTTGATACTTCTGAGAGTTCTGCCAACTTCTTTAAACAGGTTGCCATTAAGATGCAACTTGAAGATGGCATCCGGCCAGAATTTAGAAGGCGTTCTGAGTATTCGCTGTTGTTCCCGACCTGTAATTTTGTCGATCGAAGCCAGATAACTCTGGCGCTGTTCAGGCAGTTTTGCCAGTAACTGGTTTAGCCGGTAGATATCACCGTTTTCTGAATTCATTTCCGCAGCTTTCGCCTGACGAAAGGTCCTGGCCTCATCGGTCTCCAACGGAATCCTGTATACGAATGCCTGATAATGTTTGGTGTACACCAGTTCCGGGGGAATATAACGCTGCGGTGAGGAGGCACAGCGGTCTTCGGTGGCCAGGACAAAACAGCCGGGATTGTTTTTTATGAGTGTGGTGATGTAATAGTCAGTTTTCCCCTGTGTAATGTCCCTGCTTAGCTCTCTTGATTCAGTGTAGAGGCCGGTAAAAGGGTGTATGGCGATAAACAGAGTGTTTGCCGGTGTAGCGCCAACAATTTCCTGGGCCGCTATTATGTTGATGGGCAGTGACTTGACAGCTTCATCGTCGTAATAATTGTAAACGTCTACGGGAATTACTTTGATCTTGAACTTCTCTTCGTTGAGAACGTTTTGTACTAACAGGGATGTTTGTCCGCCACCACAGCCAATATCAACAATGTATTCGATGGTGTTGTTTTTACGTAAAAAGTCAATCAGGTAGTCGAAGTTAAACTCTTCCCAATTGCTCCTGTGTGACTCCAGGGCTTTGTCAACAAAGGGCTGCGAAGTATCCAGCGTCATCAGATTCTGGTTGCCAATCCGGACAGTTTCCGGTTCAACCGTCACCGGTACATTGGCATGTCTCGCGCGATAATTGCGCTGGATATCATTATCCATCAAGGTATATACGCGTCTGTAACCGGAAGTATCAGGGTATGGCGTGGAGGGAGTGATCTGCTGTGGGATATGTTTATCTTGTTCAATGTGTTCACTGGTCTCAGCGAGACTTTGGCTAAGTGATTGGCTAAGTGACTGGCTACATGACTGGCTACGTGAGGCTGTCGCAAAAGTGCGGGGCTTCTTAGCTGGTATGGTGGGTTCAGAATGCTCTTTTACTTCTTGTAAACGGCGCTTTTTCGCCACTTTTTGGTTCTTCATGAAGGCCGGTGGGCAGCTGTGTTCACAGTCTGAGGGACCTCTGGTAATGGGCTCGGTGCAAATATGACAATACTGGCGTTGCTGGTTTATCTGCTCTTGCCTTCCATTCCTTACGGTAGATGCTGTGCAGGGCTCCGGGGTTTGTTCTGAGCTGCGTTCTGAGTGACCCATTGCGTGAGTGTCAGAACCCGTTGATCCATCGTTTCTTTCATTATTTCCACCTGCAGGATTTAAGGGCCTTTGAGCACCAGAACGGATATTGGCATCCTGTTCAGGCCTCTCATGGGGATGAAAAGGCTGCTTGCGAATGAAGCGGTTCCATTCATGCCAGCCACCACCCGCTGGCAGCGACGGGCCGAAAATCTCCGGATACAGCGACTCAAGAAAACTTTGGCCATACTGACTGAACCTTAGGCAGGCTTCGAGCCTGCTGATGAATAACAGCTTGCCGTTTTGTTGGATGATGTATGACACTTGTCCATGACTGTCCTGCACATGAAAGGCTACCCCGTGAATGAGTGCGATAAATCTTAATAAAGGGTCATCAGATAACGAGTTCAGCAGCCATTGATTAGCCCACCTGAAGACAGATCTGACACCGCCGGTATCACTGTAAACAGACTCAACGGCAATGAGTTGCGGCCAGTTTTCATCGGCCATATCGCTGACTTTCGCCACGGCAGGAAACTCCGCAGGCACAAGAGCCAGCGATTCTTCCTGATTAAGCCTTAGCCAGATTGAATCCTGAAATAAAACCGAAATGCCGGGCTCAGCGTAACGGATTGACAGGGGGAAGGGAGCAGGGAGGAGGCGGGTTAACGGTTTTTTTACCGGGTCAAGGTCATTGTTATCCGATCTGTCATGGCCATTGCTCGCAAAAAACCAGGGTCGGTGACAATGTTCAGTTGGATCAATGTATTTTACGACGTTGTTCAGATAAGACGGATTCTGTTCTGGCAACAGGTTCTTTGCTTCGGGAATATTCCGGTAAACAGTGGCCATCAAGGGTAGCAGCGAACTCAGTGAAATGGGCTCACTGAGACTACCCACGGCCATTGCCTGCTGTATTGTCGCCTGCATCATAAGACAGAATAAGAGCAGCCTGCAAATAGCCAGTGTGCAATGTATTTTGTTCATGTCACCCCAATATCTGTCTTTCACAATACCGGTCAGGAAGCCATTGATAAGTAACTATGACAGAACATAAAAATTATTGCCGATGGGCTCTCCGTAATACCAACTGTTCCATTACTTTCGTTGTCCAGATATGGATCAGCCCTAACGAATGCGATGCCGGATAAAGGGTAGACTATCTGACAGAGAGTCATCGCCAACAACAGAGCTTAATCTCAATTTATGCTTTCAACAAAATCGGGCTGCCTTGTAGCTTCAATCTGAAAGTTAGGGCTCTTTCCCTGCCTGGCCGGAAACTTCTGAGGCATTGATATCCTGGCGATAGACATGCCAGCAATGCATCTCCAATCTATTTCTTTTTATCTCATCTTCGATGCTTTCGAATGTGATACATTCGGAAGATTTGTTAGTTGCCATGAATAATGTGTCATTAATATGCAAGTTGAAGATATTATCTGGCCAGAATTTCTCTGGCTCTTTGAGTATGTAACTTTTTATTCGATCTGTAATTTGGGAGATCGAAGCCAGATAACCATCCCGCTGTTCGGGAAGTTTCGCCAGTAATTGGTTTAACCGGTGAATATTACCGTTTTCTGAGTTCATTTCTGCAGCTTTTTCCTGGTAAAAAGGCACCCTGTCATCATCCTCCAGCCACTTTATCCAAAAGCTATTCGCGTAGGCGTGATAATGCTTGGTGTACACCAGTTCCGGGGGAATATAACGCTGGGGGGAGGATGAATTAGGGTCTTCGGTGGCCAGGACAAAACAGCCAGGATTGTTTTTTATGAGTGTAGTGATGTAATAGTCGGTTTTCCCCTGTGTAACCTCCCTGCTCAGTTCTTTTACTTCATCCACGAAGCCAGTAAAAGGGTGTATTGCGGTAAACAAAGTAGTTGCCGGTGTAGCGCCAAGAATTTCCTGAGCCGGGATAATGTTAATGGGCAGTGGCTTGTCGTCGCAATATACATTGTCATAGGTATTGGCAATATCAACAGGAATCACTTTAATTTGAATTCCCTTTTCATTGAGATAGTTTTGCATTAACAGGGATATTTTTCCGTTATCACAGCCAATATCAACAATGTATTTGATTGAGCTGTTTTCGTTTAAAAAATCAACCAGAAAGCTGAAGTTATAGTATTCCAGATCTTCCCTCTTTGCCTCCAGATCCCGATCAACAAATGCTTGCGAAGTATCCAGCGTAATCAGTTGCTGGTTGCCAATCTGGACAGTTTCCGGTTCATTCCCAAGCGGTACATTGGCATAGCTCGCATAGTAGTTGCCCCGGGGGTTATTATTCATATGCTCCCAATTCTTACGCTCGGAACTGCCCGTGTACTGTTTGGAAGGAGCATTCGTGGGTCGCTCCGCCAGGGGATGAAAAATTGCCACAAAATACTCATCTACTTCAAGTAAACGACGTTTTTTTGCCGCTTTTTGCCCTGTCTCAGTTTTGCTTGCTAATTTTGCGATTTCCTCTTGTGGAAGGGGCGGCGGGCTGATGTCAGAGTCGTTTAAGTCTGAATTCAAATCAGTAACTGTTCGGCTTGAAAGATCGACGGTCGGTTGTTGAATTTCGTTGCCGTCGGTTTTCAGATAAGGGGTGATGTCACGTTTTTGCGTAACATCATCAGGCTTACCAGGGGGAGTTTCCCTAGTGTTGCCCTGTATTGTTGCCGGAACGAGAGATTTGAGGGTGTTCATACCGTTAATCATGACTTTTCTCCTTTTCTATGAATATGCAATTAGATTAAAAACGTTTATTCAGCTTGTAATGATTAAAGTCTGTTCTTTTTTATTTAGACCAAAGTACCAGCTATTAGTTTTTTTATTTAGACCAAAGTACCAGATATTAGTTCAATCTATAAAATGAACCTTGTTACGGTGGGCTGCATCCAATACGAAGATACACTTGGTGAGGCTGTTCTGGTATCGAATAAAAGTTTCCTGAGTCTGAACTTCCTTATTTATCAGTTGTCAAAAAAAAGACAGCGTGCATTAAAAAAGCTGGCTGATGCTGGCAAGATTTTCAGGAGGGAAACAACAATGCTGCCAACAGGAGGGGCATCTTCCAATCCAGTAAACCTGAATGGTGTTGATAAAAATACATCTGAAAAGCATAATCCCGTAACAGTCCCCGCCACCGTAATACCCTCTGTCCAGAGCGTGGCATCAGGGCATTGTCAAAGCTCTGTGCCATCTGAAAGCTTACGCGCTACAAGAACAGTAAAACGGATCCAGGCTCGCTCCATTCTTGGTCACCCTTACTCCAGACCCGAAAATAAAAAAGCACTCCCGGAATCATCTGGTAATGTGCTGATGCAACAAGTGATGATGGAGATGGCGGAACTGCAAGTCTCTTCGAAGGAGGCACCATGGCATCAGCGCAACCTTGCGGATAATTTATCCCCGCAAGTCCTGATAAACCTGATAAGGCAGGGGGATACAGAAAGCGTAAAAGAATGCATTAGCAAAAACCCCCTTGCTCTGGCTATTAAAGATGAAGAAGGTAACTCCGTCCTGCATCTGGCGGTACTACACGGCCATGATGATTTATCTCGGCTGTTGGTTAGTAGAGCTCAGCAGCTGTTGCAGGCAACAAATAATAACGGCGAACGACCTCTGCATATCGCAGCCAAAGAAGAACAAAATAATTTTTTGAGATTTTTTCTGGATAATTGCCCCAACTTGTCATTATTGGAAAAAGAACTGCTGGCAACAGACAAATCAGGAGCCACACCGGTTCATCTGGCAGCGCAACACGGCAATAAAGCCGGCCTAATGGTCATGCTTGAGTATGAAAGTATCCGGAATCTGTTTGTTGGCAATTATTCCCTTATTGGGCTGGCGATGGAAAATGGTCATAAGCAGTGTGCAGAAGTAATTATCAGCAGTGCAAAAAACGCGGGTGTTTTTTTTCGACCCAATAGCCTTCTTCGCCATGCGGTAAAGTGTGGGCATTTGGATTGTGTAAAATGGCTCGTTCAAACCTGTCCAGATACTTTCACACCTGACGAGGTTGATTTAAATGACTTGGAGCCGCTAACTCAGCTGGCTATAAAACGTGGCCATGATGAAATTCTAAAATATCTTCTCGAGCAGCCGTTCTTCATAAATCGACTGACGAAAATGGGATATGCCTCTGAATTTCAGAGTAAAGAAAATGGTATCTGTGCAAAACTGATCAGAGAGGCCCGGAAGAAAGTGAAGTTGCCGTTTTGCCCGGTGAAGAATTTCGAAAAAACGCTATTCCAACAGACCTTGCAGCAGGAAGAAGATAAAATTTTCAATAAAAATATCAGGGGAGAAAATTTATCGGATCAGCCCGACAACAGTTTTGCCGAGAGATCATCATCCGACAAATATTTGCCAAAGGTTAAAGCCTTGTTAAGTGGGTTGCAGGAAATAGGGGTGTATGTACATTGTATCATTGAAGAAAATTTAGATAAAAAAGGTCAATTCATGTCTATGGGTGATACCGTGGCATCGGTTGGACTCATTAAAACCCTTGTTGACCTGGGCGCCAAAACTATTCATGCGCAATTGTCACCCCCGGATTACAGTGATTTCATCACACGACAAAAATTTAATCATAAAGAACAGGCAGGATACCTAAAGAAACAGCGAATAGCATTATCAATGTTGGCTTACTTGCTGCCAGGAATAAAGATTAATCAGGACATTCAGGAAATTTATATAAAAGACACCAGGGTTATCATTTCCAGCTGTAATCTTCGAAGCGAGAATAAAATCAATGCAGCCGTTACCCTTTCATTTTTTCGACCCGAAATGCTTTACTGGCAATTGGGATGCATACAAGAATCCTACGTTACTTTAAAACCCTATCGTTTTTTCATTGAGCATGAAACGATGTATTTGGATACCAAAACATCGGTTAAAATGAATGATGAAAATAACGAATACTCTCTATGGTCACAGCCTTGCAACGTTTCGAAATCCACTTTCACCGATAAATTACCCACAACTTCCATTTACGACAAGGATGCAGTGTCTGATTGTAATATCGTCTCTTTGCATCTACCGGCAAACGCCATTATTCCCGGCGAAGATCTGCAACCACAGGGAACGGAAACAGCCATCGAATCCGTCGATAGCCATCGAGCAACATTAATCTCTGCTATTGATGATCTTTGTGATTTATCTGCCAACGAAAAAATACATATTGCGGTAGTTTATGGTTTGCACACTGTTCTGCGCCAGAATAAAGCAACGATACTAAGCAATTGGCTTAGTGCTATTAAAATAAATCAGGGTCAGGCAGCAGACGCCCTCCCGGTAGTGGTGACCACCACGGTCAGCGCTTTTAGGGATAAGGATAGAGAGGGAGATGAATATATGGATGAAAATGGAATGAGTTCGTTAAAAGAAATCGCGAGAACCATGGGTTTTACACTGGTTGACTTTCGGGATCAGCAGGACCGGGCCTCTTTGATGGCCTCGGGCAGGAGCCAATGGTTACTGTGTCTTATGCCCAGTCTGCCGCAGCAAAGTTTCAATAAGCTGGTGCAAAGCACCCGGTTCCCGGTGTTAAGTGAAGGTGCCAATCTGACCACGACTCTGTTGCAAAGTGGCCAACCCCATCTTTCTCTCCTTCCCTATGGAAATACGCCAGTGGCCCAGGACATGGGAGTGCCACTGGAGGCTTTAAAGGCCCTGGCCTTTTCCTGCAAGCTACAGATGGAAAGGGAAGGCACCGGGATTGAAGTCCTTAAAAAGTTGTCCAGTTTTGTCAGGGAAGGTCGCTATGCAGAGGCAGTTTCTTATATTGACAAGATAAAGACCAACGAGTTTGAATTTGAAAATGAGGCGTTGGATTTTGTATGGGCAGACCCCCAGCCATCGCCTTTGCAATTGCGGCCAGTCACCATTATGAGCCTGTTACATAAAGCAGAAAAACTGGGCGGGATTGAAAAAAAGGCGTTGCTCGCAGCGCTTGATCCTTCTGAGCAAGCCCTGGCTGATTATATTGATAGCTGCCTGGACAAGGACTCAATAACAAACCATCACTTCAGGCTGCAGCAAATGCATGTGAATAAGCCTTTCAATAACAAGGTGGTGGCAGCGCTGCTTCAATTTGGTCGCTATAAAAAACTGCTGCCATAGAGGGTGTCGCAAAACTCCAACAGCTCGTTCCCATGCTATGAGGTCGTCATTCCCGCGAAGGCGGGAATCCAGCGCCAACGGTGGATCTCTGCCTTCTCGGGGATGACAAGGCCAGGGGGGCACCGGGCAGTATGGTTCTGGTGGTGAGTCAGTGTGGATTCCCGCCTTCGCGGGAATGACGAGAATGAAGCCGGGAATGACGAGAATGAAGCCGGGAATGACGAGAATGAAGCCGGGAATGACGAGAATGAAGCCGGGAATGACGAGAATGAAGCCGGGAATGACGAGAATGAAGCCGGGAATGACGGGAGTCAACTCGTTCCCACGCTGGAGAGAGTTTCGCGACACCCTCAGAGCGTGGTAACGAGTTGTTGGAGTTTTGCGACAGCCTCCATAAGGGTAATCATGAAGTAGTTTACCGGAGTGAATCAGGTTATACTTATAAACGACGACTGACTACTATAAGGCAAGACCGGAATTCAAGTTCAGGTGCCAAATTTTCACATAGGGAATCCCATCACCACCTAAACTGGAACAGAGACTCTTGTTCTTTTCGGAGATTTCCGATGTTCAGAAACCTTATCTGGATATTCCTGTTTTTTTCTTTCAGCGCCTTAGCAGAAAACACCACTAGCCAGTCCCTGCCAGCAACCGAGCTTGTTGCTTCACAGGCTTCGGTCATCAGCAATATTGAAGCTGCCAGCAAACGGGTGGTTCAGATGGAGGCCAACTGGGAGGATACCAGTTCTGAGATGACCCGCGATTTAATTCAGCAACAAGTCGTTTCCGATATTCGCACCACTACTCGTCTGGTTAATGATTTCCTTGACCAGGTTCAGGCTATTAATACCCCAGAGACCATAAAGCTGGGTGAAGAGGTGGTGAACGCAGAAAACCGCTTTTTTGAAGCCCGGCTAACCCCCGCCTCAACTGATCTGCGCAAACTGTTTGAACAATATGAGAAAGCCAGTGCCGATGAGCAGTTACTGGTGTTGTTCAACATCAACGACTTCTACGCCTACATAAACTGGCTGCTGAATGAACGGCTGGATAACCTGAAATTACTGAAAAGCTGGAAGGTCAATAGCGCCGCTGCGCAACAGCAACTTGACCGGGAGATAACCCTTTACGCTGAGTTTATGGCTACCTATCTCCGTAATAATAACCGCCAGAAAGAGTTGTTACAGACGGAGCTGAAATCCCTTCCTGCAGATGCCCGAAGTTCTTTGGAAAGTAAAATTGCCACTCAGGACCGTCTGGTTCGCAGTGCCGTGGCGAATCTGAAACAGATCGTGATAATGATGCAAGAACAGGGACTGCCGGTGGAACAGTATAATGAACTGATTTTCAAAACTACCGGTAATCTGGCAGAAGCCGTCGTTAACATCGAAACATTGCACACGGTCATTGCCGGACTCTGGGGTGATTTGATTCATTGGTTTAAATCCAATCTGGGCGGCATACTCTCCCGCCTCTTACTGTTTGTCGCTCTGATGGCAGTCACCATAATGCTATCTCGTCTGGTTCGGCGGGGGATATCCCGGGCCGTTACTCTTAAGAAAGCTCGTTTCAGTACATTGGTTCAGGATTTCTTTATCAGTGTTGGCGGTAACCTGGTGGTGGTTTTCGGCCTCCTGTTTGCCCTGGCACAGGTGGGACTGGATTTAACACCGGTACTGACCGGTCTGGGTGTGGCCGGTATCGTTATCGGTTTTGCCCTGCAGGATACCCTGTCCAATTTTGCCTCCGGTATGATGATCCTGATCTATCGCCCTTTTGATGTGGGTGACTATGTTGAGGCCGGAGGTGTTGCAGGCAAAGTGGGCAAAATGAGTCTGGTCAACACCACAATTCGCACTTTTGATAATCAGGTCTTTATGGTACCCAATGCCAAAATCTGGGGAGAAACCATTAAGAACATCACATCGGAGCGCATCCGCCGGGTCGATATGGTCTTTGGGGTTGCTTATGGAGACAATGTTGAGCAGGTTGAAAGCCTTCTTGAAGATATTGTCTGCAGCCACCAGAAAATACTGAAAACACCGGAGCACATCATTCGTCTGAATATTCTCAACGAGTCATCTGTGGATTTTGTGGTTCGTCCCTGGGTAAAAACTGACGACTACTGGGATGTATACTGGGACATCACCCGTGAGGTGAAAGTCCGGTTTGACCGGGAAGGTATCACCATTCCATTCCCGCAACGGGAGCTTCATTTTTATAGCAAGGCGCCAGCAGACCTGCCGGGCGAGCAGGTAACAGGCTGTCAGTGAGCAATTCTGTAGGCCATGGTTCAAACTCCTGAACCGAACACCTCCATTTAGCAATGAACTAAATCATTTCTTCGTTGTCAAAGATATTAGGACTTTAGTGTCATATTTATACAAGCACGCTCTCCTGAGATTACCTGAAATACTCTCAGGCAGGATTCAACGTGCTGACTAAATATGCTGACTTCAAAAAGGTATTAACAGCAAGCATAAGAAATGGAGGATAAGAAATATGTATACTGAACCTGCAAGCTTTCAACCCGGCACAAATCTCCAATTCCCGGCAGGAGAGTCTACTGAAAGAGTTTCTGAAGTAGGGAATACCAAAACATTTTTGGGTAACCCCTCAAGGCTTGTATCATCTTTGTCATTAGATTATGAAGATGATTCAAAACTTTTTAAACCAATCGATATCAATGGGAAACCGATACAGACAGCTATTACGTCCAGGTGTGTATTATCTTCTGGTGCGGAGTTCACTCATGACGACCCTAATGAAAAGGTGGATTCATGCGTGCAGAAGTCGAATATAATGAATGGGGGAAACGATGGTGTTGGAATTGGCGCAGGCTTTCCTGTCCTCTTTGACTCAATTTTTAAAAAAGTCTCATACCACGATAAGTGTGTTTTTAGAGATCATATCAAATCTTTACACCAGATAACCCCCCCTTACAACGCCTTCCCGAAAAGTCTCAGTACTAAACCCTTTGCTGAGCAGTTCGCCGAAAAAACAATTCACTGGCTCCAGCTTGTTAACACACCATACGATCAACGGGGCTCAGTCACGACAAGCTTTTGTCACCAAGCGGATAATTGTTGGGCAGAAGAAGAAAAACGTCTGGGTATTTTTTATCGGGAGGATTATCTGGCCCTCGAACTTCGCAAGCTGACAAAAAGTATCTACCTCGGGGCGCACTCACTACCGGAATATTTTGACACGATGAACAGGCGTAGCTTTGTAGCAAGGGATAATGGGCATAAACCAAGTGAGTGTCTGAATGCTTTTTTTCATGGCCCCACCACTGCAGACTGTGCAATGACCCTTTTGGCCTGTCAGTATCGGGCCATAGAAACCATCATTGGCACAGACGAATTCGACCGCATCTTTGGCGCACCGATCTCAAAGTTTAGAATTTCCTGCGACCTTTTCAGTCACATCAGCCATGTTTATGAATCCTTCCAAGAACTCGCAAAAGAAGGCGAATCTTTAAAACTGACCGATTTTAGCAACCCTCTCCATCATCTGTTTAATTATCTTGAGTTTTACAAAGGTTCAGGGAGCACTGAGCAGTCAGAACAGCAGATAAAAAAAGGTGATTTCCTCTATATTCAGGGCGTAGAGGGCTACGATTTGAAGCACGCAAATGGTCGTTCTGTCGGTTTCAATCTGGTATGCACCGGGCAAAACAGCAGCGGACAGAATCTCTATCTGGGGTTTGGTCCGGGTGTATTTGATGAGCCGAAAACCTACGATCAGGTCAAAAAAATACTGATTGATGGCTACAATAAACCACAGACTCCTGAGACAATTTTTGCCATTAAAGAGGGGAGAACGAACTATACAGAGCGGGCCAGCGATATCCTGCCCTATGACCACCCTATTGGTGGTATACTTATTGCGGCTCGCTTTAATACTGAGTTCTGGGAATATTTTTTGTCCCAGTGCGATCAAGTCTGGCACCGTCAACCGCTTTTGTCTGTCACTGCGACTATGGAACCAAAGCCGGTGCATTACGGGTCAGAGCTCCACACTGAAAATCTTGATGCTGATATAGATCAATACAAACCCTATTCAACACAGCAGGAACTCATGCATGAGAAGGCCCTGAAGTTCACGCACGCTGTGATTAATAATCAGGGTGAAGCCCGGTGTAAAAAGTCCATGGGACTATTCCTGACCGGATCACCAGGAATAGGAAAAACACATCTTTGTGCAGCTGTTACCAAAAAAGCAGCCAAGTATGGTGTCAACACCCTGTATCTGGACGCAGATAAGTTAGGTGAGCTTTATCAGCACTTACAGGCTGATATAGTGCGATGGTATGTAAAGATCGACGAAATGCTTGCCGGTAAAGATTTGGTGGTCATCGATGATGCCCGCAGCGATGGCTTTAGCAAACAACTTCTGGCAAAAACAATGAAACATGTGATGAATTATGATAAGGCCATCATGGTCAGTTCAAATCATCATATTCCTGTCAAAGCTGCATTCCCTTGCAATATCGATCCCTTAACCGACTACGCACATAATTTTCTTTATCTGAGCGATTTGCAGGGAGACAGTCACCGTTCCCGATGGTGGCACAGCCCTGAAGTACAGGCTGCTGATGCAATATCGCAACTGGCTCAGTATCACGGCCGCAATGCGGCAGCAGTGATCACTGAACACGCAGTATCAATAGACGAATTGGTCAGAGTACTCAGTATTCCGGCCGAACAGATCCGCCAGGTGGGGAGCCCCTTTTTACCCGGAAGATATGTTGTAAGCCCGGATTACGATCTCAGAGATTTAACCAAAACACAGCATCAGGCTGTTTTTATGGAGTGTGATGTTATTGATGATGATACTCATATCAAGCAGTTCTTAAATGTTATTCAGAGAGTACACAACGAAGGCTTGAAGCTGGTGGTCAAAACCAATGACCGCTTATTATTGTTAAAATCTGTACGGGTTTTTTTAAATCAGCCATATTTATCTCTTAACTATAATGAGGTCTGTGTCAGGGAGCGGCTAGCGCATATGTTCCCGGACTTTGCGGAGTTCGGACTGCAGGATCAGCTCAAACAGCAAAGTTTGCCGGGAGCGTTTGGTGGGAACCCATTCAGCAATGTGAAAAATCCGGATCGTGGCTCCTTCCAATCTAAAAAATAACTTGTGTCAGTTGAGCAAAAACGAATATTATTCGTTTTTATTTCCAAGTATTAGCGTCCTTATGTCCAGACAGCAGAAACGTATTCAGAGAGAAGCCGAGATCGTTGCTGCCACACTCCTTCTGATGAAAGAGAAAAGTTTCCTCGATCTGCGAATGTCCGATGTTGCCCAGGCGGCAGAGTGCTCCATGGGAGCCATCTATTCTCATTTCTCCAGTAAAGAAGATCTGCTTCTGGGGTGCGCTTATTTTCTGGCCCGGCAAAAAATTCAGGTGCTGCATCGTGTTCTGGATACGGATCTGGCTTCAGTCGAAAAGATGGTCATGATCTGTCTCTGCCTCTGGCAAGTGAATCAGGATAATCCGGAGCACTTTTCACTCAGTCAGCTGGCCATGAACCCGAGTATCTGGCAAAGAGCCTCTGCCAATCGCAGCAATGCCATGAATGAGTTGGGTAACTATATTGACAATCAGCTCAGGGCTCTGGTTCGGCTGACGCTTGTTGAGAATGGCTATGAAGGCGTTTCTGATGCGCTGGTTGCTGAGCTGTTGATGGGGCTTTGGGGCTTGTCCTGCGGTCTTTATCAGATTAAGGAGTCAGGCTTTGGCGTTTTCAATGCAGACTTTCGAGAAGACGACGGGGTGGATCTGCACTTGTCAAATATTGAACGTTATCTGGCGGGTTGGAATCTTCATTCTGTCGTTCCCAGATCACGGCTTAATCAGCTGGTGGGCGTTGTGACTAGCTATACAGTCCTTGAAGCAGACTACTGAAAGTCTTACTTTAACACGGTTTGATTTGCCATTTCTGAAATGTGCAGCTGGCACAGAGTGTTTTTCTTTGCTTATTGCTGTTTATGTTGATCCCCTCACGCAGGGGATTTTTTAGGCTGTTTTGCGAATGATATTCGGGGTTGGGATGCCCTGTGTCCGCGAGGGAGAAAGTTTATGAAATCGATGTTCAGCCTGCCCAAAGGTAAGGCTTCAATCAATAACAACAAGTTGGGTTACTCGCCATTCCTTCTGACCTCACTGGTCGCTGCGGTTCTGGTTCTTTCAGGTTGCTCGCAGCCACAGGAAGAACAGAAAGTGGTGACTCGTCCAGTGAAGCTGTTCAAGGTGGAAGATTCCAATGCCGGCAACTTACGACAGTTTCCGGCCAAGGTCTATGCCAGCAAGGAAGCCGAGATTTCTTTCCGTATTCCCGGCGAACTGGTGGAGTTTCCTGTCAAACAGGCTGAAGAGGTTAAGAAAGGGCAGTTGCTGGCTAGGCTGGACGACCGTGATATTCGCAATGAGCTGGCTGCCCGACAGGCAGATTTTGATCTGGCAGAAACGGACAATAAACGGATTAAATCGCTCTATCAGAAAAAAGTGGTCTCTCAGTCCGAGCTGGATAACTCCAACGCCAAACTCAAGTCAGCCAGAGCCGCCCTGGAGTTGGCCAGGGATAAATTGAAGTACTCTGTACTCAAGGCGCCGTTTGATGGTCGGGTTGCCCAGACTCTGGTAGAGAATTATCAGTTTGTTCAGGCGCAGCAGGCCATTCTTATTCTGGAGGGCAGCAATACCCTGGATGTCAGTATTCAGGTTCCGGAGAGTATTGTCGCCAATGTCCGGGAAGAGGAGGTGGATTTCAGCTATCAGCCGACGGTCACTTTTGCCGGAAGACCCGGTACGGAATACAAAGTCAGTTACAAAGAGCACGCCACCAGAGTGAGCCCCGGTACCCAGTCCTATGAAGCCGTTTTCACCATGCCTATTCCTGAAGACTTAACGGTTTATCCCGGCATGGGCGCAACCCTGACAATGGATTTGGCAAAAGTTTCACCGGGAAGCAACGGCGGTCAGCACTTTATTGTGCCTCTGTCGGCGGTTTTGAAAGACAATACCAGCGGCAGGGAGCAGGTCTGGATATACGATGAGCATAATAACACCGTGAATCCGGTTGCAGTGACCACAGGTACCATTCTCCAGTCGGGTATCGAAGTCACTTCAGGGCTCAAAGAAGGTGAGCGCATTGTTTCAGCCGGTGTTAATCGGCTGCGCCCCGGCATGACTGTCAAGCCACTGCAGCGTGAGCGGGGGCTGTAAACATGAATATTGCTGAGTATTCGATTCGAAACAAAGTGATCAGCTGGATGTTTGTGGTCCTGCTGCTGATTGGCGGTACGGTATCCTTCTTTGGTCTGGGCAAGTTGGAGTTCCCGGAATTTCCGATTCCCCAGGCGATGGTCAACACGGCGTATCCCGGAGCTTCACCCCAGCAGGTTGAAGAAGAGGTCACTTTACCTTTGGAACGGGCCATTCTGGAGATGGAATACGTGAAGAATATCGATTCTGTCTCCAGTGCCGGTCTCTCCCAGATCATGATAGAGCTGAAAGATGAGTTCACGGCCAGCGATCAGCCGCAAATATGGGATGAGCTTCGCAGTAAGGTCAATGATACCCAGTCGTCTATGCCTCCGGGTGTCTTTCCTTCGAGTGTCAATGATAACTTCAGTGATGTCTTTGGCATCATGCTGAACATCAGTGGCCGCGACTTTAATTATCGTGAGCTGGAAAGTTATGGCGACTTTCTTCAACGTGAACTCTCTCTGGTCGACGGCGTCAAGAAAGTCAGCCTGGCGGGTACGGTCGATGAACAGGTGGTTATTGAGATTTCTCAGCCCAAAGCCGCCGCCCTGGGTGTCGATCCGGCCTATATCTTCAGTTTGATCCAAAATCAGAATGTTGTGTCCAATGCCGGAAAGATGTTTATTGATGGCTTTTCGGTACGTATTCATCCCACGGGAGAGTTCAGGGACATCAGTGAGTTGAAAGAATTGCTGGTCAGTTCACCCGGCACCACTGAACTGATCTACCTGGGTGATATTGCTGATGTTCACACTACCTTTGATGACACGCCTCAAAACCTTTATCGAAGTAATGGTGAGCAGGCGATTTCTCTGGGCATCTCATTTGCCAAGGGCGTGAACGTAGTGGATGTGGGAGATGCCGTTAATGCCCGTCTGGCCGAACTGGAGTCAAGCCGTCCTGTAGGGATCGATGTTACCACTGTCTATGACCAGCCTGAAGTGGTCAGAGCTTCAGTAAATGGCTTTCTGATCAGTCTGGCTGAAGCTATTGCCATTGTCATAGTTGTCTTGCTGTTTGCCATGGGTCTGCGTTCCGGTCTGTTAATGGGTGGTATTCTGTTGCTGACCATTCTGGGCACTTTCATCGGCATGAACTTGCTGGGAGTCGATTTGCAGCTTATTTCACTCGGGGCATTGATCATTGCCCTGGGGATGCTGGTGGATAATGCTATTGTGGTCACCGAAGGGGTTCTGGTGGGTTTGCACAGAGGGCTTTCCCGAATGGACGCCATCAGGCAGGTGGTGGTTCAGAATCAGTGGCCTTTGCTGGGCGCGACAGTGATTGCCATTATCGCCTTTGCGCCCATTGGTCTGTCACCTGATACCACCGGTGATTTCATGGTTTCCCTGTTTCAGGTGCTGTTTTTGTCCCTGATGATCAGCTGGGTTCTGGCTCTCACTTTGACACCTTTTTTCTGTCATCTGGTATTCAAGGAACCGTCCGAGGCCATGGTGGGCAGTGAATCTGATCCCTATAAAGGCGCTCTGTTCTCTTTTTATCGCTGGTTTCTGAACAAAGCCCTGAAGCACAGAATTATTTCTCTGTTATTGACGGTGGCCGCTCTGGTCACGGCCATTGTCGGTTTTGGTTATGTTAAGCAGTCTTTCTTTCCTCCTTCAAATACACCGATCTTCTTTGTCGATGTCTGGATGCAGGAAGGCAGTGATATTCGTGCCACTGAAGAAGCCATCAAGCAACTTGAGCAGGATGTACTGACTTACGAGGGCGTCGTGAATGTCACTTCGGTGATGGGCAGGGGGGCTCAGCGTTTTATTCTGACATATGCTCCGGAAAAGAGTTACAGCAGCTACGGACAGCTGATTATCGAGGTCGATGAAAGGGATCGGATGAAAGCGCTGATTGGTCCCATGGAAAAGGCTATGAACGCCAAATACCCGGGCATTGAATTCAAGTTCAAGCTGTTGCAGAACGGTCCTTCACCCGCCGCCAACATAGAAGCAAGGTTCTACGGCTCAGACCCCGCTATTCTTCGGGAACTGGGCGCCAAAGCCATGGCCATCATGGAGGAAGAGCCCTCAGCCGTAGACGTGAGACAGTCCTGGAGAGAGCAGGTTACCATTGCCCGTCCTCAGTTTGATGAAGCGGCAGGCCGCCGAAGCGGTATTTCAAAACAGACGCTGGATGAAGCCTTGCTGGTGAACTTTACCGGCAAGCAGGTGGGTGTGTATCGGGATGGCAGTCATCTGTTGCCGATCATAGCCAGAGCTCCGGAGGAAGAACGCCTGAACGCCAATACCCTGACCGATCTTCAGGTATGGAGCCAGGAGCGTAATGCCTTTGTGCCAGTAGCTCAGGTCGTGAGCAGCTTCGAATCGGCTACAGAAAATCCGCTGATTGTGCGTCGTAACCTGAAGCGTGTTCTCACGGTCATGGCAGACGCAAGACCCTTCACAGGTGAAACCCCCGAATCGGTTCGATTGAGGCTCAAGGATAAAATTGAGTCCATCAGCCTGCCAGAAGGTTACACCCTGGAATGGGGCGGTGAATTCGAAATGTCCAGTAATGCCCAGGGCAGCATCTTTAAGTCATTGCCGATGGGTTACCTGATAATGTTTATTATTACGGTTTTGCTGTTCAGTACGGTTCGGCAGCCACTGGCTATCTGGTTTACCGTACCTCTGGGTGTCATCGGGGTGTCGGCAGGTTTGCTGTTACTGAATATGCCTTTCACATTCACAGCGCTGCTTGGTTTACTGAGTCTTTCAGGTATGTTGATCAAGAATGGCATTGTCCTGGTGGAACAAATCAACATTGAAGAAGAGAAAACCGGCAATCTTGCCAGGTCCATTGTTGATGCTTCTGTCAGCAGGGTACGCCCGGTTTGCATGGCTGCATTGACCACCATGCTGGGTATGATACCGCTGGTGTTTGATGCTTTCTTCAGTTCAATGGCGGTGACTATTATCTTTGGTCTCGGCTTTGCAACCGTTTTGACACTGATTGTACTGCCTGTGACTTATTCGCTGCTTTACAAGGTTCGCTATGACGGATAAGGCCGTTGCTCTCTAAAAAATCGAGCCGTGACTTTCAATAGCACGGCTCTTTTTTTATACAAGGATGTTCAGTTTTGAGTCACCACTGGCTCATGAATACTCTGGTCGTTTCGAAGGGCGTAGTAATAAAGGTTGTTAAAAACCTCCGGGTAATCCACACCGGCAAATTCCAGAATTTCAGCCAGCTGGCGTGCAGTGTAACCCTGACCCAGTAAAGTGCTCACGCTCCCCTGGAAATCTTCTTTGGAAGTAATAAATGCCCGGTAGTAAGGACGACTGGATACATCGATTAAACCCTGGGCATAAGAGGGAATCAATTTCAGCATGGCGCTTTTCAGCAGGTCAGGGCCGATCACTGCACTGGATTCAATTCTGGTCAGGGATTCGGCCTGGTGGCAAGAGCGACGTTTGGCGGGATCACTGGAGGGTTGAGGCGTCATTCTCTTGCAGGCCTTAATCTGCTGTTCGAGTTTGGGCATGATTTCAGTGGACTCCAGGGAAGGCGTAATCTGTCCTGACAGGCTTTTCTGGCTCCACTCGGCCAGTTTGTCCTGCATGCCATTTTTGATACTCAGGAGTGTCTCAGGTCCAAAACCTTCACGGCCCAGCCTCATCATCCACTGTGCCAACAGTGTCTCATTAATTTTTTCAACGGTATGACCCGGCTTTGCCAGCATCTCTTTCAGATAAGACAGGTAGAGGCTTCTGATTTGAAAACGATAGCCTTCTGTCACCATCCCACTGGGGCTGTTCAAATAAGCACTGGCCATCATTCCATAGCGCACCGCAGCAGAAACCAGTGGCAGAGGAGATTTATCTGAGAGTTCGGGTTGAGTGGCAGATTCAACGGTCATTTCAGCCTTTACGGGTTCAACCGGTTTTATAGGTTTTTGGTTAGCTTGTATGACAGGAGAGAGAACCAGAGCAAGGGAAAGCAAATACTTTTTATTCATCACATTATTCATCAGGACATCCATTAATCAGTTGCAGGGAGACGTTAGATTTGTATCGGCAAAAGTGGATAGGGATGAGGCTTGCGAAAGAGGTTTTTATTTATTTTTTTGTAAGGAGTGAACGAAGTATCGTTTTGTTGGTCTAACCTATATCTGGTTTTTTTTAGAGTGTTCAGATTAAATTATGTTGTTAAGAAATAGTCATAGAATTGCCGGTCTATCACTACTGGCCGTCACGCTGCTGCAGGCAGGCTGTGCAGGCAGGGATGCACATCCGGTTGCTGTACGACAGTACGGGGATATCAATCGCTCCTGTGCAGCTCTGGAAAACGAAATAGTCTTTATCGAGGAGGAAATCAGAAGGCAGGTTCCCAAGACCGATAAAACCGGTAAAAACGTAACCCTGGGGGTGGCCGGTGCGTTTCTCTTGGTTCCCTGGTTCTTTATGGACCTCAGTCAGGCAGAGCAGATTGAAATTAATGCCTTTCGTCAACGTTACAATTACCTGCTAGGTTTGGCACAGAATAAAAACTGTAGCAGCACTTCAAGAGTGCCCATTCCTGAATTCAGTAATTCCGGTTCAACCCGATAGCAAAAGCCATTCAACAACCGCAAATGCAGATTCAACGAGCGATGGATCTGCAAGTGCCGAGAAAATACCCATCAACCCGATGAAGTGACAGCAGGGAATGATGAAAAATTCTGGAGAAAAAAGACAGGGTCATGATCAGGGAAGCCGGGAACCATTTCCCGGGCCCTTCTGATTGAAGCCAACCAGAGCTGACCAGGTGCCCGGAAAGCATAGCTTTCATCACTGTCATATCGGGTACTGAAATTAAATGACCGATCTGTTTCCCTGTCAGGTTCGTCGCCTTAATCAGACATTGTTTCTCGTAGGAGTTTGATTGCGGGACTTGCCACGGGTCTTTCCAGCATTGCGTTCGGTAGCAAAATTGACTCGAAGGGGTCTGCCATTCAATTCTTTACCATCCATAGTTAAAGCAGATTGAGCGTTATCACTTTCTGCAAAAGTAATAAATGCAAAACCTCTGGAGCGACCGGTTTCCCTGTCGGTAATCACGCGAATTTCATCGATCTCACCAAATTGCTCGAAGGCTTGCTGAAGGTCACTTTCATCACTGCTGAAAGGAAGGTTACCTATAAACAGTTTATTCTGTTGCATGGTAAATAGGTCTCCAATTATCCAAAGCTACTGTAACCCGGAATCGAGACACACAACTTGGCTCGAACAAGGCATTGGGCAGCATCATTATTTAAATTCAGGACGACATCTAAGGGCTTTCAGCAGAAACCCGGCAGAAACATTTTGATCTCTCTTGTTGTTATGAAGGGAGGGGCCAATGGCCTCTTTGCACAGGGTTTCCGGAATCATATCCTGAATGTTCTGGTTTTCGTGAACGGAGCACTCAGTGCAGCCAGACAGTCCATATTCTGACGTCATGAGTATCATTATTATCATGGCCTGTCAGCCAAGCCATGCATCCAGATTATAACCTCATTGCTTTATGTCAAGTATGAAGTTGAAACGGATGATATTTAGTGACATCAGTGAAGGTAAAGCTGCAAGGCTCAATAGCTTGATATCGAAAGATACTCTCTGTCGGGGATTTTGATACAGGAGCGACTCCTGAAATCATATGATCCTGATTTTTTTCTTGGCTTTCTGTTGTGTTATCTTCCACGAAGAGTGACACAAGAATCGAGACCAGCAGCGTCAACGGAAGCCCATTGAGCATTGGGCTGTTAATGAATCGGGACATTTCGGGGCTCATATTGATGAAAAAACTGGCGCTCAATGGATCAGCCAAAAACCGGGGGCGTATCCATGGTGAGCAGATGCGCGATGAAATCAGCGCAGTGCTGGATTACTACCGGTCACGTTTTCTTAGAGACAGGGAACGTTTACAGTCTCATCTTGATCTGCTGATGCAGAAAGTTCTGTCATTCAGACCGCACTATAAAGTGGAGATGGATGCTATTGCCGAAGCCGCAGACATTGAGCCTTTCTGGATTTATTGCATTAACGCCCGCAGTGAGCTTATGTCCTCGCCCATTGAGTGTTCTTCTGTCGCATTCCCAAGGCAGGGGCTGATAGGGCAAAACTGGGACTGGGCTGAAGCACTTGCAGGCAAGTTGGCCCTGGCAGATGTTGAACTCGAAAACGGTCATCGATTTCTGACCATGACCGAGCCGGGAATGCTGGCCAAAATCGGAATGAACTCTGCGGGGCTGGGCGTCTGTCTGAATATTCTGCCCGCCACTCGAAAACTGACCGGCTTACCTGTTCATATTTTACTGAGAGCATTGCTGGAATCTCAAAGCCTTCAGGAGGCCCGTTCCCTGATCGAGGCTCACGGGGCAGGCAAGGCCAGTCACATTATGGTCGCGGATAAAAATGAAACCATAGCGGTTGAGTTGGCACCTGATCAGCCCTGGTTCCAATCCACGGAACAGGCTACTTATCTGCATACCAATCATTACTTTCAGCCGGGCCAGGCCCAGCCAACTTCATCAAAGCCGTGTACTGAGACCCGGCTCAAACGGCTAGAGGATGGGTTACTGTATAACCCTCAACTGAACCTTAAGACCATGATGCAAATGCTTGATAATAATGAAAAACCTTTTCCGGTTCTCAGGCCCTACAGTTATCATGAGCTGACCGGAAATGCGGGAACTCTGGTGACCCTGATAATGAATCTTGGTAAACGACAAATGTTGTTGAGAGAGGGGCACGACCCTGAGCAGGGTTTTGAGAGTTACCGTCTGGCGTAATATTCAATGCTGGGACCCTGTGTGGGTTGCATGGTATCTTGAAATAAACCGTCAGCTGCTCTGCGCGCAGAGCAACTATTGATGAGACTGTCAGGAGATTAAACGGGAGTCGAATGTCCGAACCGATCACCAAGAAGCGTAAGCGAGCCGCAAAAGAAAAGCCGATGCTCAAAGCCATAACGGGTATTCGTGATGCGGACTCTGGCGCAGGGACTGAAGAAGCCAGTGCTCTGGTACTGAGACTGAGAGAAGCGGGTATGTTATTCCTGCTGGTGCTGGCTGCTTTTACTGCATTGGCGCTGTTTTCTTACAGCCCTACAGATCCCGGCTGGAGCTACGTGGGCCATGAAGGAGAAGTGGCAAACAGCACAGGCAGAGCGGGAGCCTGGTTCAGTGATGTCCTGTTTTCCCTGTTTGGTGTATTTGCCTGGTGGATACCGGTTCTGCTGGTCATCAAAACGGTGCTGGTTTTTCAATATCGATACAGTGCCTGGCGCTGGCAACCCGGCTGGTTTGTTATGCGCTCACTGGGATTACTGCTGGCTCTGGCTACAGGGGCAGCATTGGCTGCTATTCATCTGGAAACAGTCGGCAGAGGCTTGCCTGCCCGCAGCGGTGGTATTCTCGGTCGCATGATTATGGAACAGTCACTGCCTGTTTTTAATCTGGTCGGCAGCACATTGATTTTGCTGGCCATTTTTCTGGTGGGATTCACTTTATACACCCATCTGTCATGGTTTCAGGTTCTGGATACAATCGGGCGGTTATTAAAGATAACTTTTGCCAGAACAGGCAGGGGTATTATCCGGTTGGTTGCAATCATCCGGGCTCGCATCGCTAATTGGAAAGAGCAACGTGAAAGGGATCGTGAAGCCTTTCAAGCCGCTCAGCCTGAGCCGGAGCCTGCCGACTTTGCTCCAGGGCAGCGTCAGGAGCCTGTAGTGGTTCTCCCGGCTCCTGAGCCCGAATCAAAACCCACCAGACTCGGCAAAATTGCCGTGCCCGGGAAAAGCCCTTTAGCCGATATAGAAGATGCCATTGAAATACCGCCGGAAGGTGAACTACCCGGCGTGGGCTTACTCGACAAAATCAAAGATCATGGCAACGGTATTAACCAGGAAGAGCTGGACATTGTCTCCCGCCTGCTGGAAGCCAAGCTGGCAGACTTTGGTGTTAAAGCTGAAGTGGTCGCTGTGCATCCGGGTCCGGTGATTACCCGTTATGAGATTCAGCCTGCGCCCGGAGTCAAGGCCAGCAAGATTTCCAATCTGGCCAGGGATCTTGCCCGTTCTCTGGCTGTGGTCAGTGTCCGGGTGGTTGAAGTGATTCCTGGCAAGTCAGTGATGGGCATCGAAATTCCCAACGACGACCGGGAAACGGTGTTCTTTGCAGAATTGATTGCTTCCAGAGCTTACGAACAAGCCGCATCCCCTCTCAGTCTGGCGCTTGGACATGATATTGCCGGTCAGCCGGTGGTGGTAGATCTGGCAAGAATGCCGCACCTGCTGGTGGCAGGGACTACCGGTTCCGGTAAGTCGGTTGGCGTTAATGCCATGCTGCTCTCCATGCTCTTCAAATCCGGGCCGGAAGACGTTCGTCTGATTATGATTGACCCGAAAATGCTGGAACTGTCGATTTATGACGGTATTCCGCATTTGCTATCTCCCGTAGTGACCGACATGAAAGAAGCCGCCAACGCCCTGCGCTGGTGTGTGGCGGAAATGGAACGTCGCTACAAGCTGATGGCGGCTCTGGGGGTCAGGAATATTGCTGGCTACAACAAAAAGGTCAAAGATGCGGCGGCTACGGGCGAGCCTTTGCGTGATCCATTCCATGAAGCCATGACCCTTGGTGATCTGGCCCCTGAGCTTGAATCACTGCCGTTCATTGTCGTGGTGGTGGATGAGTTTGCTGACATGATGATGATTGTCGGTAAGAAAGTCGAAGAACTGATTGCCCGGATTGCCCAGAAAGCCCGTGCGGCGGGCATCCATTTGATACTGGCAACCCAGCGTCCTTCGGTGGATGTCATTACCGGCCTGATCAAAGCTAATGTTCCGACCCGAATCAGTTTCCAGGTGTCCAGTAAAATTGACTCCCGCACCATCATTGATCAGGGTGGGGCAGAACAATTGCTGGGTCATGGCGACATGCTCTACCTGCCGCCGGGAACCAGTGTTCCTATTCGTGTTCACGGTGCTTTTGTCAGCGATGATGAAGTGCACCGGGTGGTTGCTGACTGGAAGAAGCGGGGCAAGCCTGATTATGTGGAAGCCGTTCTCAGTGGCGCCGATACGGCCTCTGACGGCAGTGCTTTCAGTGGTGGACTGGATGAAGATTCAGAGCAAGACGCCCTGTATGATGAAGCGGTCGCCTTTGTGACTGAAAGCCGAAGAGCGTCAATTTCGTCAGTGCAGCGTAAATTAAAGATCGGTTATAACCGCGCTGCGCGTATCATAGAAACTATGGAAGTAGCCGGTGTGGTGAGTCCGGCAGGTCATAATGGTAATCGTGAGGTGATCGCACCACCTCCCGTGAAGGGTTGAAGTTGAGTGTTTAATAAAATTTCCCAAGTGGTTGTAATTACTGCTATTTTCAATGTCTCAGCGCAGGTCATGGCTACCCCGCTGGAAAATGTTTCAGCCACTACCCTGAAGGCTCAACCAGTCAAGAAGCTGGATGTCAGCAAGGAGCTGAACGATGAGAAAGCCTCTCAGGCTCTCGCCAAAAAACTGCAGTCCATAAAAAGTCTGAGTGCTCATTTTCAACAGCAAGCGGTCTCTTCTGATGGTCGTACCAAGACAGAATCCGGGGAGATGCAAATGAAACGTCCTGATCTTTTTCGCTGGCTAACCAGGGAACCTTTTGAACAGGAGATCGTTGCCCAGGGCAATAAAGTCTGGATGGTAGACCCTGAACTCCAGCAGGTGATCATCCAGAAGCAGGATGCGCGCATGGCCAATACGCCAGCCAGACTGCTGACAGGGAATGCCCGTGAGTTGCTGAAACAGTACAAGGTTTCTGTCTATAGCAAGGATCGCAATGAGAGATTCACTCTGACACCCAAAGAGGCGTCAGACCTGTTTGAGAAGCTGGATATTGATTTTCGCCAGGGGAAGCTAAGCGCTATTGAGTTGTCTGATTCTCTGGGTGGCAAGCGCAGAATCCTGTTCACCGGGGTAAAGGAAAACACGCACCTGAATGACAGCCTGTTCAAGGTAAAACCTCCCAAAGGTTTTGATGTCATTGATGAGACCCGGGGTTAGCTGTGTATTCTGCCGGTTTGTTTGACGACGAGTCATCCCGATATGAGCCCCTTGCCGCGCGCATGAGGCCCCGCAATCTGGATGAGTACCTGGGGCAGGAGCATATACTGGCCAGGGGCAAACCTCTGCGTGAAGCTTTGCAGCAGGGTGCCATTCACTCCATGATTTTCTGGGGGCCACCGGGGGTCGGGAAAACAACCCTGGCCCGGTTGGTTGCCGGTGTCTGCGATGCCCACTTTGAAACACTGTCTGCGGTACTCTCTGGTGTCAAAGACATTCGGGCTGCGGTCGCCAGAGCCCGGGATGAGCAGATGACCCGTCAGCGCAAAACCATTTTGTTTGTGGATGAGGTGCATCGTTTTAACAAGTCCCAGCAGGACGCTTTTCTGCCCCATATTGAAGATGGCACCATCACCTTTATCGGTGCTACTACCGAGAATCCTTCCTTTGAGTTAAACAACGCCTTGCTCTCCAGGGCCCGGGTTTATGTATTAAAACCGCTGACGGAAGATGCCCTCAGAGAAGTGCTCCATCAGGCTCTGTCTGACGAACGGGGTTTTAAGGGCAGTCCTGTTTCGCTGGAGCCTGAAGCCGAAGATATTCTGGTGCGTTATGGCGATGGCGATGCCAGACGGGTTCTGAATACTCTGGAAGTAGCGGCAGATCTCAGTGAGGATGGCCAGATTAAAGTGGCAACGGTGACCGAGATTCTCGCCGACAGTGGCCGACGTTTCGACAAGGGCGGTGATGCATTTTACGATCAGATATCAGCCTTTCATAAATCCGTAAGAGGTTCTGATCCCGATGCCGCACTTTACTGGGCTGCCAGAATGGTGGATGGTGGCGCTGATCCACTCTATATCATTCGCAGACTGGTAGCGATTGCCAGTGAAGACATTGGCAATGCTGACCCAAGAGCGCTGGAGATGACCATGAATGCCTGGCAGGCTTATGAGCGGCTGGGCAGTCCGGAAGGGCTGCTGGCTCTGGCCCATGCCACGGTTTATTGTGCCTGTGCGCCCAAGAGTAACGCCGTCTACCTGGCCTGGAAGGCGGCGATGGCCGATGTCAAAGGAAACCCTTCCTTTGACGTTCCGAACCATCTCAGAAATGCTCCCACCCAGCTAATGGGATCCCTGGGCTACGGTTCTGAATACCGCTATGCTCATGACGAGCCCAATGCCTATGCAGCCGGTGAATGCTATTTTCCGGAGAATATGGAGGCCCGAAAGTACTACCAGCCCAATGATCGTGGGCTGGAAATCAAGATTCGCGAGAAGCTTGAGAAACTGGCGCAATGGGATCAGCAGAGTCCTGTTCGCCGACGTCAGGAAGACTGATCCATACTGGTTCTCGTGACAACTGAAAGATAGCCATGGGCCCCGATGAACCTCAATCATGATGAAGTTAATCTGCAAGCGCAAAGTTTCCCCGGGTATTTAAAATGAAGTTCTGGATATTCCTGTCCAGCCTGCTGATGTCAGGCATAACCCTTGCCGGTGAATATCGCACCTGCTCAATCAGTCATGGTCAGATCAGCCAATGTGGTGGCAAGTATACCGGTGCAGCGGTGATTGAAAATAATGGTGCCTACCGTCAGTGCGAAATCATTCAGGGAAGGGTTTCTGGTTGTGAACAAAAATACAGCGGGTCGGCTATTGTTCCGGATAAGGGTATTCACCGCCAATGTAAAATCACCACAGGGTCTGTTTCTTTCTGCAGTGACAGGTTCAGTGGGACGCTACCGGTTTACAGATAATACTCAAATCGCCTGAAAAACCATGATCGCTGCCGGATAGTCCGGCAGCTCTTTCACTATCTGGTGATCCAGCAGCTGCCAGCGAGCCTGCTCACCTATTTCACAAAGCTGCGCAATACTTTCCGGGAAGTCGAACTGGCTGACGTGATCCAGAACAAGGTTCTGCCAGTCGCCCTGAAGTTCCGAAATACTTTTGAAGTACTGGCCAACTTTTTCGATGTATTGATCCCGACTCTGTTGATCAAGCCTGATGGCATCAATCATCACAAACAGGCTGTTGGGGTCTGCCTTGTTCCTGAGTTCCGAGAAAAGCGCCTGTTTTTCCGACAGGGAGCCATGATGAATGGCGAAACTGCTGAAGATCAGGTTGTAGGAGCCTCTGCCTGGCAGGGGTTCGAAAATATTACTGAGAAAGAACTGTGAATCAACACCGGGTTTTTGCATGTTTTCTTTGGCCATGGCTAAAACAGATTCAGCAAGATCGACTGCCGTGTAAGAGGTTAGCGATAGCTCTCTGGTCATCTCTGCTGCCAGTGACGCATCGCCACAGCCAAGATCAAGCAGATTTACTTTTTGATCGCCGTAGTGCTGCATGAGTTTACGGGTAGCAAGACGCATCAGCTGCTGGTGCCCCATGACATTGTTATCGACCAGCCAGCGGTAGCACTGCCATTGTTCATTAAAAATATCGACTTCTGAACGATGTTTCATCGGCTTACCGGGGTGTACTCTGATGATGGAATGAAAGACGGGAGACCCACTGTTATTGAAGCAGGTCAGAGATATCTGTCCAGTCGGCTGACCTGTTTGTCCCACTGCCAATGCCTGGGAGCTCGCGGAATCTGGAAAACATGGAATAAGGCGCACTTCCGCTGCAAATCAGAGCATCAGGCGCTGGTCGAGATCAACCTTGAAGCTCATGGTCGTCGATGACATCGATCATATAGAGCACATAAGAACCGCGTTGGCGATTCAAGCTGCAACAGTGAGCTTAACACCCAGTGATTTCAGCAGGCGGTGAACCGTATCCCAACGGGGCTGCACCCTGCCATTGAAGGTTTTGTAAAGGCTCTCCCGGCTCAGCCCGGTTTGTCTGGCCAATTGAGCGACCCCTTTTTTCTTAACCACATCACCCAGAGCCAGCACGAAAACAGCTGGGTCGTCGTCCAGATAAGCTTCAGCCAGAAAGTGTGCAATCTCGTCATCGGTTTCCAGCATTTCCACAGGGTTAAAAGGTTCAAGTTTCAGTGCCATCGTCATCCCTCATTTGTTCTATCAATGTGTGGGCTTTGAGAATATCCCGCTTTTGGCTACTTTTGTCGCCACCGCATAAGAGTACGATTAGCTGACGGTTCCGGATTGTGAAATAGAGGCGGTATCCTTTACCAACAAAAATTCTCATCTCACTGACCTGGTTTCCAACGGACTGGACATCTCCGAGATGGCCGACCCTGACCCGCTCAAGCCTTATGGCGATAGCCTCCGCCGCTTGGCGGTCTTTAAGGCCTTTGCGCCACTTCTGGAATACCTCTGTGGCCACTAAATCGTATTTCATAATTTTTAGACTGTAACCTATAGGATACATTTTTGCAAATTGCTCCGCCCTGAAGTGTCTGATTTTTTGGAACCTTTGGCGTGATTTTTGGCGAACCGTTCTGGCAGTTCAATTGAAGCAGGTCAGAGATATCTGTCCAGTCGGCTGACTTGTTTGTCCCACTGCCAATGCCAGGGAGCCCGTGTTATCTTGGCACAGATCAAACACTATTAGTCTGGTCACGCCTGACGTAGCAAAAGCGGCTACGGGCAGAACTGTGACCAGAAAACAAACAGGAATTATGATGCAAGCTACACACTGGATAGCCGTCGCTGCGGGTGGTGCACTGGGAGCCCTTCTCAGAGCATTTGTCTATGAGCTGTTTGTGCTGACCCGTAATCCTCATCTGCATCATTTTCCGACGCTGACGGTTAACCTGGTGGGATCAGTTATCATGGGAGTTTGCTGGTACCTGCTGACAGAAAAAGCCATGTTATCACCCACCTGGAAGGTCTTTGTGATGACCGGTTTTCTGGGCGCACTGACCACTTTCTCAACCTTCTCTCTGGATCTGATGAGATTGCTTCAATCCGATCAGCTTCTGACTGCCCTGGCCTATGGGCTTGGCAGTGTTCTTGTTTGCCTGCTGGGAACCTGGCTGGGTTATCAGGGGGTCCGCTGGGCGCTTTAGAACCTGGATACAGGCTCAACCGTTTATCGCTATTTCTGCACCTGCCAGTAGATTGTCCTATGCTTCCGGGGTTTGTTAAGGAAAATATTCTTTAAAGAAAAGGAGGTATAGGATGTATCTTTTTCGAATAATTAGTTCCGTTTTTGTCAGTCTTGTGTTGGTTGCTTCCTGTTGGGGCAGTGTTGATTCACCTGAGCAGAAAGCGCTCAGGTACGCCCGGGAAAATCTCAACAGACTCTATTTTGACTACGTCTTTGCAGAAGAAAACGAGAAGCTGTTAAAAGCCATCATGGTTTCTGTAAGGCGACTTTATGACCACTATGAGCTGGATCATTGGCTGGAAGGCCACTCTGCAACAGGCAATCAGACCGAAGCCCGACAGCAGCTTCTCACCGGGCTGGTCCAGCAGGCAACCCGGCATACTATCGCAAAAATCAATGGTGACGAGGAGCTGGATGGCAGTGATCGTTCCATGTTTCATCTCCTGGAGGCAGTCAGCAATGCGCCATCCATGCGGGAATCCCAGGATGTTGCTCACTGGTTCCACACCCGGCCCTTACTGCTTCAGGGGGTTCTGGCTGAAGATCGCATGGATTCCATGGAAAGCCTGATTCAGGAGGCTGTGCAAAACAGTTTCAGAGAATTCCCGTCCAACCAGCTTTCCCGGGAGCAATTAGCTCAGCAAATCGGTTTTATTCTCCTGGAAATGCAGGAGCGTTTTCTGCGTGGCAAGGTGCTTCGTTCTCTAAGCCACAAGGTAGATCGGCAAAAGCAGAACCCGAAGATTGCCAGAGACCCGGCATTTAGCATTTACCTGTCCCTGCTGACTAAAACCTTTAACAGTCATCCCACCCTCTGGCATACAGACAGCAAACGTCGTCAGTATCAGGAAAATCTCTCCGCGCTGTTTATGAAAGCCACAGATCGTGAAGATTATGGTCATGAGTGGTACCAGCAGATCCGCAGGATTCTGGCTGTTGAAAAGATGGTGCCTGTTACACCACCACCGCCGCCCGTTCAGAATCCGGGCAGCCATCACAATCGGCATGAAAGTAATGGGGAAGCCTGGTATCAACCCACTGTGTTAAAAGCAGCGCTTGGGATGGGGGCTATGCTTGGCGTGTTGACCTGCGCTGCGGTTTACATGGCGATCTCCTTCGAATATGACACAGAATCGGGCATCGACAAACCCGGGCGGAAAGGTCCCCAGGGAAGGAACTTGAGACCTAACAGCGCTGAAGGGAAGCAGGTCAGTTTCATGCAGTCTCCACAGCCAAGGCTATACATCTATTCGTGGGAAGAAGGCGATATCTGGGCAGTAGAAGAGGAAAGACGCCTGAGAAGACAGGAGGAAGAGGCTAAAAGACAAGCCACTCAATCAACTCATCATCAAGACGGGTCAGGGGAGGCATTTGGCTCCATTTTCAGTCCTCCAGGCAGCGGTAATGGCGGCAGTGGTTATGGCAGCTCTGGTGGTTATGGCAGCTTTGGTGGTTATGACAGCTTTGGTACACCCTCTACTGAACAAGTTCAGAGTCGGGATGCGGTCTGGGAATGAAGTCATGTATCTGTTTGATTCTACGTCTGTGTGCCCGACATTGTTCCTGTCTGCCTGCCGGGAGCCAGTCTGGGTTATCAGGGTATCCGGCCGCTCTTTAAACCGAACGCAGCCTGAGCCAATAATTTTTTCAGAACCTGCAAGATGGTTGTCCTATGCTTTCTGAATTTGTCAGGGCGCAGGGGTGCCGGATGTTTTTTTTTCGCGGTTTGTGGTCCGTGTTTTTCAGTCTGATGCTGGTAGTTTCCTGTTGGGGCAGCGTTGATTCACCCGGAGAGAAAGCTGCCAGGAATGCCCGGGACAATATTAACAGACTCTATTTCGATTACGTCTTTGCAGAAGAAAATGAGAGGCTGTTAAAAGCCATCATGGTTTCAGTGCGGCGAATCTATGACCGCGATGAGTTGGATAAGAGGCTGGAATGTCAGACTGCATCTGGCTATCAGACAGAAGCCCGACAGCAGCTACTCACCGAGCTGGTTCAACAGGCCACCCGCCATGCTATTGCGAAAATCAATGGTAACGATGACACGGAAGACAGTTATCTTCCCATGTTTCATATTCTGCAGGCACTGAGCAATGCGCCATCCATGCAGGAATCCCTGGATGTTGCTCATTGGTTCCAGACCAGGCCGGTGATGCTTAAGGGGGTTCTGGCTGAAGATCGTATGGACTCCATGGAGAGCCTGATTCAGGAGGCTGTGCAGAACAGTTTTAAAGAATTCCCGTCTGACCCGCTTACCCGGGAACAGTTAGCCCGGCAACTCGGTTTTATCCTGGTTGAAATGCAGGAGCTGTTTCTTCGGGGCAAGGCGCTTCGTTTACTCAGTTACAAGGTAGACAAGCAAAAAAAGAACCCGCAGATTGCCAGAGACCCTGCATTTACCATTTACCTGTCCCTGCTGACGGAAGCCTTTAACAAGCATCCTACTCTCTGGCATACCGACAGCAAACGTCGTCATTATCAGGAAGACCTCTCCGCCCTGTTTATGAAAGCCGCTGATCGTGAAGGTTATGGCAATGAATGGTACCAGCAGATTCGCAGGATTCTCGATGGTAAAAAGCCAGTGCCTGTTACCCGACCAACGCCCGCTCAGAAACCGCACAGGCATTACTACCGGGATGATGATGATGAGTGGGAAGGCTGGTTTGAACTCACTCCCTTTAGAGTGGTGCTTGGGATGAGTGTTATGTTTGGCGCATTTGTCACCACCATGATCTGTCTGGGAATGTCTGAACATGAAGCTGAGCAGGGCAGGCAGGAGCGGCGGCAGGAGGAGAATCTGCAAAGGAAATTGGGCAAAACACTCAACAAACCCGGGCGGGAAGATCCGCAGGGAAGGGACTGGAAACCCAACGAAACTGACAGGAAGGAAGTCAAAGAAGCTGCGGAAGGCTTTGAAGAAAAGATCATAAAAAATGTACTGATCCAGGCTGGGGTTCTGAATCCCCTTTTCTGTAACATGGACATAGCTGATATCTACATGCAGATATCGCTGACAGAGCTCTACAGGTATTTAAGGAAAGAACGCTATATCTGGACAGAAAAAGATGAAATTCGCCGACAAAGGGAGCAGGAAGAATATAAAGAACGCCGCAGAAAAGAGCAGGAACAGGCTAATGAAAGAGCCTGGACGTCCTCATACGCTGAAACAACCTCGCAACAAAACGGGTCGGAGTCTTCATCGAGCTTCACTTATAATTTTCTAAGCAGTGATGACGACAGTGGTTATGTCAGCTTTGGTACTGCCACTGCCACTGAGGTACAGGGACGGGATGCGGACTGGAATTGAGGTCATTTATGTGCCTGATTCCATGTTTGGAGGCCCGGCAGTGTCCTCATTTGCCTGCCGGGAACGTCTCAATCTGAACCATTAATTAGTTTTTCGGCACCTGCCAGTGGATTGTCCTATGCTCCCTGAATTTGTCAGGACATTGGGGTGGCGGATGTTTATTTTCTGCGGTTTATGGTCTGTGTTTTTGAATCTGATGCTGGTGGCCACCTGTTGGGGCAGTGTTGAATCACTCGAACGGACAGCTCTCATAGATGTCCATTACGACATCAACGGTCTTTATTTTGGTCACGTCTTTGCCGAAGAAAATAACAGGCTGTTAGAAGCCATTATGGTTTCAGTACGGAAAGTTTATGACCGCTATGAGCTGTATCAGTGGCCGGAAAGTCATTTTGCTCCTGACAATCAGACAGAGCACCGGCGGCAGCTGCTCACCAGACTTGTCCAGCAGGCTACCCGCCATACTATTGCGAAAATCACTGGTAACGATGATATAGATGACAGTTACCGGGACCGTTCCATGTTTCATCTCCTGCAGGCATTCAGTGGTTCTCCTGCCATGGAGGAATCCCGGGATGTTATTCATTGGTATCGAAACCAGCCGGTGTTGCTTCAGGGGGTGCCGACTGAAGATCGCAGGGACTCCATGGAGAGCCTGATTCAGGAGGCGGTACAGAACAGTTTCAGAGAATTTCCGTCCAACCCATTTTCCCGGAAACAGTTAGCCCGGCAACTCGGTTTTATTCTGCTGGAAATGCAGGAGCTTTTTCTCCGTGGCAGGGGGCTCCGGTCTCTCAGCTACGAGATAGAGCAGCAAAAACAGAACCCGAAGATTGCCGGTGATCCTGCATTTATTCTTTATCTTTCCTTTTTGACTGAACTTTTTAACAGCCATGAAGCCCTCTGGCATAGAAAGAGCCTGGGGAGCAAATGGCGTCAGTATCAGGAAGACCTCTACGCCCTGTTTATGAAAGCCGCTCATCATGAAAATTATGGTATTGAGCGGTACCAGCGGGTTCGCAGAATTCTGGATGGTGAAAAGCTGCTCCATGAAAAGCCGACCAGGAAATACTACTCGTACTGGAATGACATCAAATACTACCTGTACTGCATTGAAGTGGGCCCAAGGGAGAAATTTACCCTTTGGCTTGTGGTTGATTGGCTGATGATCGTTATTGTGGAAGATTTTGCGTACCGTATACGCCTTCACCAAGGGCAATTCTAATGACTTTATCTGCACCCACTAGTCGATTGTCCTATGCTTTCTGAATTTGTCAGGGCATAGGGGGGGGGCGGGTGCTTCTTTTTCGTGGTTTATGGTCTCTGCTTTTCAGTCTGATGCTGGTGGCTTCCTGTCGGGGCAGTGTTGAGTCAGTCGGGCGGAAAGCTCTCATAGATGTCCAGTACGACATAAGCAATCTCTATTTTGGTTACGTCTTTGCCGGAGAAAATAAGATGCTGCTAGAAACCATCATGGTTTCTGCACGGAAAGTCTATGACCGCGATGAGCAGTATCAGTCGCTGGAAAGTCATTTTACTCCAGACAGTCAGAAAGAAGATCGGCAGCGGCTGCTTACCAGTCTTGTTCAGGAGGCCATCCGTCATACTATTGCAAAAGTCACCGGTGACAATGGTATGGATGACAGTCGCCCTTGCAGTCCCTCGCTTCATTTTCTGCAGGTATTCAATAGTATTCCTGCTCTGGAGGAATCCCGGGATGTTATTGATTGGTATCAAAATCAGCCGGTGTTGCTTCAGGGGATTCTGGCTGAAGATCGTACGGACTCCATGGAGAACCTGATTCAGGAGGCGGTAAAGAACAGTTTCAGAGAATTCCCGTCTCACCCACTTACCTGGGAACAGTTATTACCAAGATTTGTGGTGAAGAGGGCATTCTATTATGAGCCACTTACCCGGGTACAGTTAGCCTGGCAACTCGGCTATATTCTGCTGGAAATGCAGGAGCTTTTTCTCCGTGGCAGGGCGCTCCGGTCTCTCAGCTACAAGATAGAGCAGCAAAAACAGAACCCGGAGATTGCCAATGATCCTGCATTCACTCTTTATCTTTCCTTTTTGACTGAGCTGTTTAACAGCAATGACACCCTCTGGCATACAAAGAGCCTGGGGAGCAAATGGCTTAAGTTTCAGGGAGGCCTCTCCGTCCTGTTTTCGCAAGCCGCTAATCATGAAAATTATGGTTTTGAGTTTTACCAGCTGGTTCGCAGAATTCTGGATAGTGGAAAGCTATTCAATAATAAGCCGGTCAATAATAAGCCGGTCAATAAAAAGCCGGTCAATAAAAAGCCGGTCAATAAAGAGCCAGTCAGGAAAGACTACGTGAACATGATCAGCGATTTACTGGATCGAAAGATCGGACTTGAGCTGATTGCTATTTTTAGCATGCTGATGATCAACGCGGTGGCTCATCTTTTGAGAACTGCACATGTATATGAAATGTTTGTACCAAGGGTATGAGTAGCTGTTTGAGGATAGGCTGCAAAGGACATCAGGCAGAGCGCTCAACCTAATTTACCAGCTTCAGTTGGGATTTTTTGACTCGTTCCCATGCTCCAGCGTGGAAACGAGTTGTTGGGGTTTATTTTAATGACTTTTTCAGCCTCCTAGTTGATTGTCCTATGCTTTGTAAATTTTTCAGGAAATAGGGGGGCAGATGCTTCTTTTTCGTAGTTTATGGTTTCTGTTTTTTAATCTTATGCTGGTGGCTTCCTGTTGGAGCAGTGTTGAGTCACCCGAGCAGAAAGCTCACAGGAATGCCCGGCTCAGTGTCAACGGCCTCTATTTTAGTTTCGTCTTTGCCGAAGAAAATAAAAGGCTGTTAGAAGCCATCATGGTTTCAGTGCGGCAAGTCTATGACTACTATTATCAGGATCTTTGGTCGGAAGGTCACTCTGCAACAGAGAATCGGACAGAAGCCCGACAGCAACTTCTCACCAACCTCATCCAGCTGGCTATCCGGCATACTACTTCGAAAGTCATTGGTAGCGAAAAGGTGGTTGACAGTCACCCAGACTGTTCCATGTTCCATCTCCTGCAGGCATTCAGTAATGCTCCTGCCATGGAGGAATCCGGGGATGTCGTTCATTGGTATCGAACCCGGCCTGTGTTGCTTCAGGGGGTCGTCGCTGAAGATCGTATGGACTCTATGGAGAGCCTGATTCAGGAGGCTGTGCAGAACAGTTTCAGAGAATTCCCGTCTAACCCGGTTTCCCGGGAACAGTTAGCCCGGCAACTGGGTTTTATAGTGGTGGAAATGCAGGAGCTTTTTCTCCGTGGTAAGGCGCTCCGTTCTCTTAGCCACACGGTAAACCGCTTCAAACGGATACCGGAGATTGCCAGTGATCCTTCATTTGCTTTTTTTCTTTCCTTTTTGACTGAACGGTTTAACAGCCATGACACCCTCTGGCATACAGAGAGCGGGGGGAGCAAATGGCGTCAGTATCAGGAAGACCTCTCCGCTCTGTTTATGAAAGCTGCTGATCATGAAGATTATGGTATTGAGTGGTACCAGCAGATTCGCAGGGTTCTGGATGAAGAAAAACCGGTCAGTGAAGAGCCTTTCGGGGCTGACAATGATTGGGAACATTGGATCAAACCTGTGATCATGATTCCGTTTTCCTTGGTGGTCATCTTCACGGTGGTATCAATAGTGAAAGATATATGTGAACCGGAACCTCCGCGAAGAAGAGCTAAAAGAGGATAGGCTGCAAACGTCAGCCAGGGCCCCCGTTTCGCTAAACAATTTCCACAATTAAACGTTCTGCCCTGAATTCATTGGTTTTTTCTCTGCAGCTGCCATTACCTTGTTCTATGCTTCCTTAATTTGTCAGGACACAGGGGTGTTGGATGCTTGTTTTTCGTGGTTTTCTGTTTTTGTTTCTCAGTATGATAGCGGCGGCTTCCAGCTGGAGCAGTGTTGAGTCAATCGAGCAGAAAGCTGAGAGGAATGCCCGGAAGAACCTCAACAATCTCTATTTTGACTATGTCTTTGCCAAAGAAAATGAGGGGCTGTTAAAAGCCATGATGGTATCTGTCCGGCAAATCTATGACCTTTATAAGCCGAATCAGTGGCCGCAAGACCAACTGGTTCCAGACAATCAGAAAGAAGCTCGACAGCAGTTTCTTACCAGACTCGTCCAGCAGGCTGCCCGCCACACTATTGCGAAAGTTAACGATAAATTGGACGACAGTGACCCGGACCGTCCCATGTTTCATCTCCTGCAGGCATTCAGCGATGCTCCCGACATGAAGGAATCTCAGGATGTCGTTCACTGGTCTCAAACCTATCCGGTCATGCTTCAGGGGGTGATGGCTGAAGATCGTCTGGACTCCATGGAGAGTCTGATTGAGGAGGCTGTGCAGAACAGCTTCAGAGAATTTCCCACCAACCCGCTTTCCCCGGAGCAGTCAGCCCGGCAACTCGGTTTTATTCTGCTGGAAATGCAGGAGCTTTTTCTCCGTGGCAAGGCGCTTCGTTCGCTTAGCTTTAAGGTAGACAAGCAAAAACAGAACCCACGGATTGCCAGAGACCCTGCATTTAACATTTACCTGACCATCCTGACTGAAGACTTTAATAATCATCCCACCCTCTGGCATAAAGACAGCAAACGTCGTGACTATCAGGAAAACCTCTCTGCCCTGTTTATGGAAGCGGCTGACCGTCAGGATTATGGTCTTGGGTGGTATCAGCAGGTTCGCAGAATTCTGGATGGTGAAAAACGGGTCAGTAAAAAGCTGGTCAGTAAAAAGCCGATCAGGCAAAGCCATCAGGATGACAATAACTGTGAACGCTGGTTTAAAATTGGGGTGATCGCTTCGGCAGGCGGCATGGTCATCAGCATGATCAGCATAATGGCCTTTTTGATGGTCGATGAATATAAAATGGAACGCAAGTGGCGGCAAGAGGAAAAGCTGCGAAAGAAGCTGGGCAGAGCACTCAACAAGCCCTGGCGGAAGGATCCGAAAGGAAGGGACTGGACACCTAACAGAAGGGACAGGAAGAAGGTAAGAGATATCATCGAAGGCTTTGATCGAAAGATTTGGGAAAAAGTCATGATCAGAGCCGGGGTTCTGGATCCCCATTTCTGTGACATGGATCTGGATGATCTCTATATGCAGTGGTCGCTGGCAGATCTTTATAGCCATTTGAGACAAGAAGAATATATCCTGACAAGAGAAGATAAAATACGTCATGAACAGCAGCGGCAAGAAGCGGCTGAAAGAGCCAGAGCAGCCGCCTACACTGCAACAACCCATCAACAAAATAAGCGCAATACCCTATCCAATTCCGGCTTCAGTTGGGATTCTTCAGACAACGATGGTGGTTTTGGCTTTTCCAGCTGGGATACACCGACCACTCTTTCAGTTCAGGGTCTGGAGGCTAGCTGGGATTGATTATTTAAAGCTTTGTCAGCTGATTTATTTCAGTAAACAATTTCCGCCATTAAAGGTTCTGGCCATGGATTCATTGTTTTTATTCCGCAGCAACCACAGTTGCTTGTCCTATACTTTCTAAATTTGCCGTTTGACAGGGAGGTCAGATGTTTTTTCTTCGAGAATTATTGTTTGTGTTTCTCAGCTTGCTGCTGGTGGCTTCCTGTTGGGGCAGTGCTGAGTCACCCGAGCAGAAAGCCGCCAGGAATGTTCGGGATAACCTGAATAGTCTCTATTTTGATTACGTGTTTGCCGAAGAAAATGAGAAGCTGTTAAAAGCCATCATGGTTTCGGTTCGGCGAGTCTATGAGCAGGATCAGGAGGCGCAGGACCGCTTTTTCCCAGGCAGTCAGACAGAAAACCGACAGCAGTTTCTGACCAGACTCGTCCAGCAGGCTGTCCGGCATACTATTTCGAAAGTCACCGCTAGCGACAATCCGGACCACCCTATGTTTCACCTTCTGCTCAACAAAGCACCTGGCATGGAAGAATCCCCGGATGTTGCCCGTTGGTATCGAACGCGACCTGTGTTGCTTCAGGGGGTCTCGGCTGAAGACCGAACGGACTCAATAGAGAGCCTGATTGAGGAGGCAGTGCAGAACAGTTTCAGAGAGTTTCCGTCCAACCCGCTTTCCAAGGAAGAGTTATCCCGGCAGCTCGGTTTTATTCTGGTAGAAATGCAGGAGCTTTTTCTCCGTGGCAAGGCGCTTCGTCATCTCAGCTACAGGGTCGATGAGCAAAAACAGGACCCGGAGATTGCCAGAGACCCAGCCTTTGTTCTTTACGTTTCCTCTTTGACTGAACTGTTTAACAGCCATTCCACCCTCTGGCGTACAGACAGTGAACGTCGTCATTATCAAGAAGATCTTTCCGCCCTGTTTATGGACGCCGCTGGTCTTGAAGGTTATGGCACTGAATGGTACCAGCAGGTTCACAGAGTTCTGGAGGGTAAAAAGCCGGTCACCTACCACCCACGCAGTGGTTATAACCTTGATGGTCTCAATTATAAAGTACTGTTCCTTTCAGGCGCCTTGCTCGGAGGTTTTTTAACCGGCGTGATGGGTATAGTCATTGCTCATGGCCAGAGGCTATCACAAAGAGAGCAATGGACATGGGAGATTGAACAGGCGGAGGAGTTGCAAAGAAAGTTAGGCAAGGCACTCGAGCTGGAAGATCAGGAAGGAAGGGACCGGGAGCCTGACAGGAGAGACAGGAAAAAGATCGGAGAGATTATGGAAGGCTTTGATAGAAGGGTTACGGAGAAAGTACTGATCAGGTCCGGGGCTCTGGATCCCTATTCCTGTAACGTGGATATTAATCTCAGCATGCAGATATCGCTGATAAAGCTATACGACTATTTGAAGGAACGCAGGTATCTCTTGACAAAAGAAGAGAAAAGACGCCGGGAGATGGAGATGGAGATGATGCAGGAAGAGGCGGATGAAAGGGCCCGAACAGCCACCTGCAGCGGAACTAGCCATCAGCAGGGGAGGGCGACCACACATTCACCCTCCAGTAGTTCTTCAAGTCAGCAAAAAGCAAGTGGCTGTTCCAGCTGGCGTACCCCAAGGACTTCTGAGGTTCAGTGTCGCAAGGCGACCTGGAGCTGAATGGCACCATTAAAAAGACTCCCCAATAAACAATTTCCGCAATTAAAGAACCTGCCCCTTGTGAATTTACAGACTTTCCTTATTATTGATGTTTCACGGAGATCTGCTCAGGATCTCTGCGCTCGTCCTGGTTCAGGACCCTCAGAATTGTTCAAGACATAAGGTTACGGAATTCACATGCTGGATCCCAAATACGTTCGCAGCCACCTCGATGAAGTGGCTGCCTTGCTTCGTAAAAAGCATTTCGAGCTGGATGTAGAGCGACTAAACGCTTTGGAAGAGCGTCGCAAGTCCCTGCAGATTCGCACCGAACAGCTTCAGAGCGAACGTAAATCCGGGTCGAAGGAGTTCGGCAAGATCAAATCCCGGGGCGGTGATATCTCCGAACTCAAGGCTCGTATGGACCAGCTCTCTGCGGAGGTGAAAGAGTCCGAGCACCAACTGTCAGCCCTGCAGGTAGAACTGAATGACTTGTTACTGGGGGTTCCCAATCTGCCCCATGAATCAGTACCGGAAGGAGCTGATGAAGAAGACAATGTTGAAGTGCGTCGCTGGGGGACCCCGACTGATTTCCAGTTTGACATTAAGGATCACGTTGATCTGGGTGAGCCCCTGGGTCTGGACTTTGAAACCGGCACCAAACTGTCTGGTGCACGTTTTACACTGATGCGTGGTGGCATTGCCCGACTGCATCGTGCCCTGGCTCAGTTTATGCTGGATGTTCAGGTTCAGGAACATGGTTATGAAGAGGTCAATACACCGGCTCTGGTTCATGATACCGCTCTGCTGGGGACTGGACAGCTGCCAAAGTTCAGTGAAGATCTGTTCAAGACCGAATGCGCTGAAGCTGAGAAACCTTTCTACCTGATTCCAACCTCCGAAGTGACCCTGACTAACGTCGTGCGCGAAAGCATTCTGGATGCCACTGAACTGCCACTGAAACTGACGGCACACTCTTGCTGTTTTCGCAGCGAAGCAGGCAGCCATGGTCGTGATACCCGTGGCCTGATCCGCCAGCATCAGTTTGAGAAAGTGGAAATGGTTCAGGTAGTGCATCCGGAAAAGTCGTTCGAGGCCCTGGAAGCCATGACCGGTCATGCTGAGGCTATTCTGCAGAAACTGGGACTGCCTTATCGCGTAGTCGCGCTCTGCGGCGGTGATCTTGGCTTTGGTGCCGCCAAAACTTACGATCTGGAAGTCTGGCTGCCGGGTCAGGGCAAGTACCGTGAGATTTCTTCTGTCAGTAACTGTCTGGATTTCCAGGCTCGCCGCATGCTGGCCCGTTTCCGTAATCCCGAAACCGGCAAGCCGGAACTGCTGCATACCCTCAATGGTTCGGGTCTGGCAGTGGGCAGAACGCTGGTGGCTGTTCTGGAAAATTATCAGAATGAAGACGGCTCCATTACTATCCCGGAAGTGCTTCAGCCTTACATGGGTGGCGTCACTGTCCTGGGCAGATAGTTCTGAAACAGATAGTTCTGAAACCAGAGCACCTTCAGGTGCTCTGGGTCACAGGCTCCGAGACCAGGTTCTTCAACCACCGTCGTGAGAATACTCTGAACAACACCATCATAGCCTTAAACAGCTCTTCAAACAGGCTGAAAATAAACACCAGGTACAGCGGCAGTCCCCAGTGCGCTGCGAGCCAGGCCATGGGGATGCCAATCCCCCACATGGCAAAGGTGCTGATGATAGCGGTGGCTTTGACATCGCCGCCACTTCTCAGCAGACCAAGAATTCCCATCAGGTTGATAACCCGGATACATAAGCCCACACTGGCTACGATCATTGCCTCCTCGGCCATAGTCATGGTAGGGCCTTCAAAGTTTCCGAACAGGGTGACTACATCCGTCCGGAAAACGATCAGCAGAGTACCAATAAATAGCGCAATAAAGGGTGACATGATCAGCATCATCCAACCCTGTCGCCAGGCTCTCTCAAAACGGCAGGCTCCCAGTTCCTGACCCAGAATAATAGAGCCGCCCACACCGAATCCGAGAAACAGTGAAATCAGGATGGCCTCGATAGAGGAGATCGCTGACATGACTGCAAGCTCATTGACACCAATACCGGCATAGATGACGCTGTATATAATCAGACCAAAAGCCCAGGAACCGTCCTGGAGCACGATGGGAACACTGACTTTGAAATAGCGAATCAGCTCTTTCGTTTTCAGGCCCAACTCTAAATCCTGTTTTTCGGGAATCAGGTAGCTTCTGAATTGTTTGATGTACCAGAGCAGAAGGACTGTCTGGAAGAGTCTGGACAGGGTTGTTCCCCAGGCCGATCCGGCAACGCCCAGTTCCGGGAATCCAAAGTGCCCAAAAATCAGCACGTAATTCAGGAATACATTCACCAGAATGGCATAAAAGCCAATGAGGGTGGGTGTTCTGGCATCGCCAGATGCTCTCATCGCGGCTTCCAAAGGTACGACAATTGCCGCACAGATAATCGAAGGGGCGGTAATCAGGAGGTATTCAATAGCCAGTCGGGTTAGCTCAGGGTCGCGGGTTGAAAGCCCGATCACGACATCAGGCAGCAGCATGTAAAAGGCCACGATAGGTACCGTGATGAGTACTGAGGTCAGCAGCGATTGCACCAGCGTTCTTCGCAAGCCCGCAGGATCGCCCGAGCCGATAAACTGTGAGGCCAGAATACTCATACCGCTACCCAGAGAGGCAGTCAGAATCAGGTTAAAGAAAAAGATTCGGTTTCCCAGGCCCACCGCAGCAACGGCTGTCTCACCCAGCTGACCGACCATCAGAATATCGATGAGTCCGAGCAGGGAAAACATCATGGATTGCAGGGAAACAGGCAGGGCGAGGCGCCAGAGTTTATGAAAAAACTCCCTGTCCGCACTAAAACTTAGTGAAGCGGATGTATTCATGCAGTTCCTGATAAAAAGGGTATTAAGTACTCAACCCTACGAAATCATATTTTCTGACTTATTGCTCAGGCACTCGCGGCAACTGCTCCTGCGTTGCTCTAGCTCCTGCATCCATGCAGTCGTGATGCGTTGCAACTCTGGTCACATAGCTTGCTATGTTCCCGTCGTTGCGCCTTGCAGAGCACCTGCCCAATAAGCCAGAAATATTCGATTCCGTATGGCTGAGTACTTAGACTGTTCTAGATTCAGTCTTGAATTATTCGGCGTAGATTATATGAACTAAAGTATCGCTCATCTGCTGGGAAATACCGAACTCTGAAGTGAGACAACCAGGCATTGGATTTTAAGGCTTTAAAAGAGGGTATAAGGATCAAATTTATTCTTATTAAAGGATAAGCATTCACTGGTATAATGCCGGACAATGAGAGGAACAGGTTCAGTATCAGGTTAAGCCGCTGAAAAAACCGTTTCCCGGATACAATAATGATAACTGAAAGAGAGTCGTCCGAGTGGATTATTTGCCATTATTCCTCGAAGTTCGTGATCGTCCCTGTCTTCTCGTTGGGGGGGGGGACATTGCCTTGCGCAAAGCCAGATTACTGTCTGATGCGGGTGCGATGATTCAGCTGGTAGCGCCCGAAATTCACCCGGACCTGATGACATTGATCAATGCCGGAGATCATCAGTTCCGGCAGAAAGCCTTTGAGCTTTCTGACTTGAAAGGCGTTTGTCTCGTGATTGCAGCAACCGATGACCCTGAAGTGAACTCGGAAGTGGCCCGGCAGGCAAAGCTGCAAAATTTGTTTGTCAATGTCGTCGATGACGCTCAATCCGGTAATGCCGTAATGCCTTCTATTGTGGATCGCTCACCGGTTATGGTGGCTTTCTCAACGGGAGGAAAAGCACCTGTTTTAGCGCGAATGCTGCGACAGCGATTGGAATCCATCTTGCCGGCGGGCTATGGCCGTCTGGCCGAAATGGCGGGGCAGTTTCGTGCAGAAGTGTCCCGGAAATTCAGCCATATTAATGATCGCAGATATTTCTGGGAGCGCGTGTTAACCGGGAGCGCTGCGGAAAAAGCCATTTCCGGTGATGTTGAAGCAGCCCAACGTTTAATGGCAGAAGAGCTGGCCAGCTCCGAAGCGGTGACAACCGGGGAAGTGTATCTGGTGGGTGGTGGGCCAGGCGACCCGGACCTGCTGACATTCAAAGCGCTGAGGTTGATGCAGCAGGCTGATGTCGTGTTGCATGACCGACTGGTTTCAGAACAGGTATTGTCACTCTGTCGTCGGGATGCGGATTACATTTACGTAGGCAAGAAGCGCGATCGACACACCCGCCCCCAGGAAGAAATTAATCAGCTACTGGTGGATCTGGCAAAAGAAGGTAAGCGGGTGTTGCGTCTAAAAGGAGGAGATCCATTTATTTTTGGTCGGGGAGGTGAAGAGATTGACTCTCTGGCTGAAGAGAATATTCCTTTTCAGGTGGTGCCGGGTGTTACGGCGGCATCCGGCTGTGCCAGTTATGCGGGCATTCCCCTGACGCACAGAGATCATGCTCAGTCTGTAAGGTTTGTAACCGGTCATCTTAAAGACGACAGCTATAACCTGAACTGGCAAGAAATGGTTGACACTTCCCAGACTCTGGTTTTCTACATGGGTCTGATGGGGCTGCCACGAATCTGTGAAGAGTTACACAAACACGGGCGCAGTTCAGACACACCCATTGCTTTGATTGAGAAAGGAACCACCCAGAAACAAAGGGTATTCACCGGAACTCTGGAGACGATCTGCAGTATTGTTGAAGGGAATGCTGTAAAGGCACCCACTCTGATAATTGTTGGCGATGTGGTGCAGCTCCACGACAAGCTTAAGTGGTTTAATCCTCAAACTTCTTAGTTCAAACAATACATCCCCCACCCACTGCATTCCCGCCCTTTGCGCGGGAATGCATCAGGTTATAAGTTCGACAATATGGCCAGAGTGGCCATGACACCCAGAGCAGTCGTCACTGCGGCTTTACCTGCTGATGAAGTGGGCAGGACTGTCATATTTGTAGTTGATGAAGTGGGTACGACGGTCATATTTGTATTTGATGAAGTTGGGAGTGCTGTGGTCGTAACTGTGTTTGATAAATTGGAGGCCGCTGCCGAACTCATATTGACGGCATTGAAGAAGGCTGCGAAACCTGCAGCTGAGTCAAGGGGCGGACTGACTGGCTGGCAGACTTCTGAAACAAAGAAGAGCTCACCTTCGAGGTTGACCAGCCCGGCGCAGGCAGTGGCCGTGGAAGCATTCATGGCGGTCCAGATATTTACGGTTGTTTGAGTGGGAATTGGCCAGACACTGGGTGAACTTACAACTTTTTCGCACAGTTTTTGTTTTTCCGCGTCGTCCAGTGTTATGTGTGCTGCTTTCAAGCTGAAGCGTTTCAGAGGTTGCCACCATGGTTTGACTGCCTGAAGGTGGTTACAAACCAAATTCAGAGCAAGCAGTCCACTGACGGTCAGAGCGGTCTGTGTTGTTTTGATCTGATTACCAATCAGGTAAAAAAGAGGAAACTTTGTTTCCTTATCTGCGGTACCAACAAGTACAAACCCTCCCTTGCGAAGAGGGTCGAGTCGTGTGATACCCTCATTGGAAATATCAACAGTGTTTTTGAACACATCCATGGTGATTCTGGGGCCTAGTCTGAACTCTCCCGCCTCTGCCATATCGCCCCGGAATGTGTTCCCAGTCACAGTCAATAACCTGGACTGGTACTTGATGGCGGGAAGATTGATTAATATTCCCTGATCGGGAATAAGATTGGAAAGAATGCCGTTGTGAAGCCCGGTGTATTTTTTCCCAATGACCGTGTTATTGGCGAACTGTAGACCTGGACCTCGATACCAATAAGTGGCGGATAAATTCAAAGGTAACTTGCAATCCAGGTTAACTGCTGCCCGAACAGGAAGATGGAATACGTTTTCTTCTAATATCAGTCTGCGGTTATAACACTCTGCAAAAACAATGGAGTCAATTTTGGGGAGGTTATTCTCCCAGGTTGGCCGGAAAGTAATGTGTCGTATATTACTTTTTCTTCTTTCTTCGAAGAGGAAGTTATCAGGGGCTCCAATCCTGATCATACTACTGCCTGTAAATCCTGGCCGATTCTCGATAACGATTTCATGATCGACCTCGGCAGGTCCAAGAATGTCCTGACCGTCTTTCAAACGAATTTCACCGTCAATAAAGTATTTAGCGGTAATTTTACCAGGCGCCGAGGTCGTTGACGGAGGCGGCATCGCTGTGGTGCTATTTGACTGAACCATTGAGGAAGAGGTCATATTCATCGAAGAGCTGGTGGTGACATTGGCAGTGGTTGGGGCAGTGGTTGAGGTCTGCACGGTTTCGGAGGAGAGCAAAATAACAGTGTTCTCGGGAATCCGTTCGATCAGCTTGTTTAAATTCTCTGTCGGGTCAGCTTTGAGAACAATACACTGTCGATTGTAAACAAGGTCGCTATAAAGGTTCACTACTGCATCAACCCCTGAAAGACGGTCGCACAATTCAGTCGGAAGGAGGGGGGGAGCAGAAGGGGTTACACTGGGTGATCGAGTTGTGTTCTGTGCCTGCAGAATCAGAGCCTGTGACAGGAGTACAAGAGCGATTAAGCAGGTTGAATAATACTGTAGCTTGGTCATGTTAAGGACTCCCGATAAGCCTAGGAGCCTGACCGAGAATAGACTGCCCTACTGCGGCGGCAGCAAATTGGTCTGAAAATCCGCTTTTGTTCGTCAAATAGCTCGCTATTCTCCTCACAAAACCGAATTTTCATCCTCAATTTTCTGCCGTCCTCGCTACGGGCGCTATTCTCGGTCAGGCTCCTAGATAGGAAGCCTAGACTCCGCATTTATACTTATCCATTAATATGGTTAAGATGTTTCAGGAAAAACAGTTGGATTTTTCTTACTACCCTCTCTTCAGTGCTCTTGCCCGGACAGCCAGCCCTGACTCCAGAGCTATTTCATATCACTCGTTTTGCCCTCGACGGGAATGTCTATCTCCCGAGATGATGTGCGGATTCCCGGGCCGGGACCACCCATAGTACCTGAAAGCACGGGAATCAGAATAAACGCAGGGTACATTTATGTCAGGGCCTGGTTGCATAAGACTATAGATTCAACAATACAGCCAGAGTGGTTATAACACCCAAAGCAGTCGTCGCGGCGGTTAAACCTGCAGTTGAAGTGGTCACAAAATCAGAGTCGTCTATACCTGCTGATGTGGTGTCAATAACAGCAGGGGCAGCAACTGTCGGGCAGTTTGCATCATTATCAAAGTAGAGCTGACCCTGGATATTGGTCAGCCCGGTCAGAACAGAAGCTGTGGAATAATTGATGGGAGTCCAGGTATTCACGATCTGGTTGAGTGTCGGTCTACTGGTCGTTGCCATGCCGGCGGTTGAACTCACGGATCTTTGGCACTCAGTTCCGAGCGGTATGGGGTCAACTGCTATCACTGGACGAAATTCGCTGTATTGGTTCCACAGAGCCGTTCCCAGAAAGTCGTTACAGGCCAGGGCCAGTCCAATGCTGTAAGAGATGTTTATATTTTTCGTTGTGACGTAGATATAATTACCAGCCAGTTTAAAGCGAGAAACTTTACCGCCAAACCGATCACCTATAAGAGCGAATCCCCCTCGTCGGCCTGCATATCCTGTTGCAATTTCGTAACGCGTTATGCCTTCAGTATCAATGGTAACCGTGTTTCTGAAGATATCAATACTGTTTTCGGGCCCAAGCTGAATCTCAGCCAATTGTGAGGTTTTGCCCCGGACTGTGTTCTCAATTATTTCGAGTTTGTTTGACTGTCTGGTGATGTTACCAAGATTAATGATTATTGCTGCCTCGGGAATCATACTGTGCTGTGTTGTGCGGATGGTTTCACCTATGACCTCGTTCTTGGCGAAACGCAAGCCTGGACCCGTTTGCAAATTGTTGGCGGATGCATCCAGAGATGAAGAGCATCTCATGTCGACTGCGGCAAAGGTAGGGAGATATAAAACGTTGTTTTCTATAGCCAGTGTCCGGTTATAACAGTTTGTGTGAAAAATAGAGTAGATTGGATTATCGGGATTAGCTCCGGTTGGCCGGAAAGTTATGTGTTTTATATGATTGTCTATTGTTTCGCTAAAATTGAATCCGCCATTGTATTCAACTCCAACCTCGATCATGTTTCTGTCTGCAAAACCTGGATGAAGCTTGATAACAATTTCATAACCGTCATCAGCAGCCCCGATGATGTCCTGACCGTTCTTCAAAGTTATTGCATTGGCGATAAGATATTCAACAGTGGGCTTACCTGTCACGGGGGCAACGGTTGGAGAAGTTGTTTTGGAGGAAAGCAAGATAATGGTGTTATCAGGAATCCGTTTAATCAACTCACTTAAATCATCTGCAGGGTCGGCACTGAGAACAACGCACTGTCGTCCGCTAACAAGACCAGGGTACTGCTTAAGCCGTTGTTCAACCCCAGTCGTTTGACCTCTGAGAGAGCTACATAATTCCCTTGGAGGGGGAGTTGCAGTAGTAGGAGCTGCAGTTGACGATTGAGCTGTAGCTGTCGATTGAGCTGTAGCTGTCGATTGAGCTGTAGCTGTCGATTGAACTCCAGCTGTCGATTGAACTGCGGCTGACGATTGAACTGCGGCTGACGATTGAACTGCGGCTGACGATTGAACTGCGGCTGACGATTGAACTGCGGCTGTCGATTGAACTTCGGCTGTCGATTGAACTGCGGCGAACGGTTGAACTGCGGCGAACGGTTGAACTGCGGCTGTCGTTTGAACTGAGGCTGTCGGTTCAACTGCCGTTGTCAATTGAACTGTGGTTGTTGGATGAACTGAGGTTGTCGATTCAGCTGCCGCTGTCGGTTGAAGTGCTGCTGTCGGTTGAGCTGTGGTTGTTGGATGAACTGCGGTTGTAGGTTGAGTCGTGTTTTGAGCCTGAAGGTTCAGGGGCAGTAACAGAAATACAGGAGCGATGAACAGGGCCGAATGGTGCCGCAACTTAATCATTTTCAGGACTCCTTGGAAAAGTCGTTAGGAAGACTAGACGCTGTGTTTATACTTATCCATTAATGTGATGATGGTGTTGCAAGAAAATAGATGGATCTTTTTGTCAATCCTCTCTTTAGTGCTGCTAATCAGAGTATTAGCCTTGATTCCTGAGCCTTTCATATACAGGGTGCGGGCATGCTCTTTTAACCGAGGAATCAGCTCAGGCTATAGATTCAACACTATGGCCAGAGAAGCTATGACCCCCAAAGCATTGGTCACTGGAGTTGTACCCGCTGATGAAGCAAAGGATTGAGGCTCTGTCATGCAGACAGCTGAGTCAAAGTAGAACTGACCCTCGACGTTGGTCAGTCCAGTCAAAGCAGTGGCTTTGGAATCATTGAAGGGAGTCCAGGTATTCACGATCTGGCAAAGTGTCGATGCATTGGTCGTTGCCATGCCGACGGTTGAACTCACAGACCTTGGGCACTCATCTGCCAGTGGCAATGGATCAACGGCTTTCAGGGGGAAATCTTCGTTGTCTACTTTCCACAAAGTCATTCCCAGAAAGTGGTTACAGGCCAGCGCCAGATCAAGCTTGTCATAGATAGTTAAAGCTGTCGTTGTGACGTTGATGTTGTTACCAGCCAGATTAATGAGAGGCGCTTTTCTATAGGCAGAAACGAAAAGACCTTTTAAAGCGAACCCTCCTTCAATTCCTGTACGAATTTCGCCAGGTGTCTTGTCTTTATTATCAATATCAACAGTGTTTCTGAAGATATTAATATTGCTTCCGGATCCAATTGCAATCTGAGCCAATTCCGAGATTTTGCCCCGGAATGTGTTACCAATTATTTCGAGTTTGTTTGACAGGTTATTGATGTTGCGAAGATTAATGAATATTGCTTTCTCGGGAATCATACTGAGTTTTGTTGTGTGGATGGTTTGACCAATGACATGATTATCAGCGAAACGTAAGCCCGGGCTCGTGTGCAAATCACTGGTGGATGCATCCAGATTCGCAGAACAATTAATGTTAACTGCGGCCCGGACAGGGAGATAAAAAACGTTGTTCTCTATAGATAATGTCCCAGAATAGCAGTTTGTGTGGACAATAGCGTCAGTTTGAGTATCTGGATTAACTCCGGTTGGCTGGAAAGTAATGTGTTTTATATGACTGTCTGCTGTTTCTCCAAAATTGAATTCGTCATCGTAGTGAACGCCAACTCCGATCATGTATTTACTTGTAAAGTTATCATGAAGCTTGATAACAATTTCAAAACCGTCATCAGCAGCCCCGATGATGTCCTGACCGCTCTTCAAAACGATTGCATTGGCGATAAAATATTCAACAGTGGGCTTACCTGTCACGGGGGCAACGGTTGGAGAAGTTGTTTTGGAGGAAAGCAAGATAACGGTGTTATCAGGAATCTGTTTTATCAACTCACTTAAATCATCTGCAGGGTCGGCACTGAGAACAACGCACTGTCGTTCGCTAACAAGATCACTGTCGTCGATAAGCCGTTGTTGAACCCCCGTCGTTTGGCCTCTGAGAGAGCTACATAATTCCGTTGGAAGGGAAGTTGCGGTAGCGGCATTTACCAGGCAAAACGATAAATCCAACGCATCCCGAAATTCAGTTCTCGAAGAGCAATTGGCTGTTAACACACGTGGGTCTGCATTTTGGCAAAAAAGTTGATCATTGGGGATAGATCCAAAATTCCTTATATTGCCATTGACATAGCTGTTCACCGCATTGGTCTTGGTAACCTTTGTTCCACTATTTCCCCCAGCCCCGATCCCGGCTTTTGAAAATCCACGCTTGGTGGCTCCGACATGGCTGTTCACCGCCATGGTGTTGGCAACCTTTCCTGTATTTGTAACAAACGCCCCCCCGATGCCGGCGTCTGCATACCAACCCTCGGTTTTGGCATTGCTGTTCACCGCAGTGGTTTTGTCAACCGTACCGTGAACCTCCCCCCCACCGATGCCGGCATCTGCATTCGAACCCGAGGTTTTGACCGAGCTTTTCACCGCCGTGGTGCTGTCAACCTTTCCCCGGTAATACAACAACCCCCCTCCGATGCCGGCTTCTGCTTGATTACCCTCGGTTTTGACATGGCTGTTCACCGCCGTGGTGTTGACAACCGTTCCTTTAACCACCCCCCCACCGATGCCGGCGCATGCCTTGAAATTCTTGGTTTCGACCCTGCTGTAAACCGCAGTGGTGTTGGCAACCGTTCCTTCAACCCACCCCCCCCGATGCCGGCATGTGCATGCTGACCCGAGGTTGTGACACTGCTGTTCACCGCCATGGTGTTGGCAACCTTTCCTGTATCTGTAACATACCCCCCCCCGATGCCGGCGTTTGAATCCGAAGCCTTGAGTAAGACATGGCAGTTCACCGCCGTGGTGTTGTCAACCATTCCTTTAACCACCCCACCCCCGATGCCGACGCGCACACGCCTCCCCCCTGGGTTGTCAATACGAACATCTTTCGCCCGGATATTACTGACTTTGCCAGTATCATCAACAACACAGGCTGCTAACCCGGTCGTCTTCCAGGAAGTTATATTGGCACCCGTAAAGTGAAGGTTCCTGATGCTGCCTTTCAGAGTGTCTATAAAACAGTCAGACAGGCCGCTGATGGTACGGCACTGCCCATAGTACTCCCCGGTGAATGGATGGGTATCATTGCCAATGGATTGATAGTCTTTAGTGACAACAATATCCGCTGTCTGTTGATAGGTACCGTTTAGTGGATATTCTCGACCAATCTTGCTCAGGTCTTCTGCATCATTAATCTTTATGGGGGCTGTTAACGCTGTAGTGGGTGTAGATTGAATGGTCAGGGCCAGTAACAGAAATTCAGGAGCAATGAACAGGACCGAATAGTGCCGCAACTTAATCATTTTCAGGTCTCCTTGAAAAGCCGACAGAAAGCCTAGTCGCTGTGTTTATAGTTATCCACTAATAGGATTAAGGTGTTGCAAGAAAACAGATGGGTCTTTCTGTCAATCCTCTCTTTAGTGCTGCTACTCAGGGTATTAGCCATGACTCCTGAGCCGCTCATATAAGTACCTAACCAGTTGGTTTCGCATATTCTGGACGGCGGCTTTTTCCATCCTTCTGCGTTCCAACTCTGGTTGCGTAGCTATGGCTACGCGCCCGTCGTTGCGCCTTGAAGGATGAAAAAATCCACTCGCCAGAATATGCGAAACCAACTGGCCAGGTACTTACAGGGCAAGGGCGTTGCAACAGCCTCTTTATAAACGAGGGGATGAAACACTCAGGCTATAGATTCAACAATATGGCCAGAGAGGCTATGACCCCCAGAGCATTGGTCACTGGGATTGTATCCGCCGATGAAGTGGAAACCGGGTTGATATTGAAAGTCGCATTGGTAGTCGCATTGGTAATAGACGCTATGACCCCCAGAGCATTGGTCACTGGGATTGTATCCGCCGATGAAGTGGAAACCGGGTTGATATTGAAAGTCGCATTGGTAATAGATGCAGAGGACTGAGGGTCTCTCATGCAAACAGCTGAGTCAAAGTAGAACTGACCCTCGACGTTGGTCAGTCCAGTCAAAGCAGTGGCTTTGGAATCATTGATAGGAGTCCAGCTATTCACGATCTGGCAAAGTGTCGGTGCACTGGTCGTTGCCATGCCGACGGTTGAACTCACAGACCTTGGGCACTTATCTGCCAGTGGCAATGGATCAACGGCTTTCAGGGGGAAATATTCGTTGTCTACTTTCCACAAAGTCATTCCCCGAAAGTGGTTACAGGTCAGTGCCAGATCAAGCTTGTCATAGATAGTTAAAGCTGTCCTTGTGACGTTGATATTGTTACCAACCAGATTAATGAGAGGAGCTTTTCTATGGGCAAAAACGAAAAGACCTTTTAAAGCGAACCCACCCCTTCGGGTTTCAATTCCTGTACGGATTTCGCTACGTGTCTTGCCTTTATTATCAATATCAACAGTGTTTCTGAAGATATTAATATTGCTTCCGGATCCAATTGCAATGTCAGCCAATTCCGAGATTTTGCCCCGGAATGTGTTACCAATTATTTCGAGTTTGTTTGACAGGTTATTGATGTTGCGAAGATTAATGAATATTGCTTCCTCGGGAATCATACTGAGTTTTGTTGTGCGGATGGTTTCACCAATGACCTTGTTATTAGCGAAACGTAAGCCCGGACCCGTGTGCAAATCACTGGTGGATGCATCCAGATTCGCAGAACAACTAATGTTAACTGCGGCCCAGACAGGGAGATAAAAAACGTTGTTCTCTATAGATAATGACCGATAATAGCAGTTTGTGTGGACAATATCGTCAGTTTGAGTATCTGGATTAACTCCAGTTGGCCGGAAAGTAATATGTTTTATATGATTGTCTGCTGTTTCTCCAAAATTGAATTTGTCATCGTAGTCAACGCCAACCCCGATCATGTATCTATTTTTAAAGTTATCATGGAGCTTGATAACAATTTCATAACCGTCATCGGCAGCCCCGATGAGGTCCTGACCGTTCTTCAGAGTTATTGCATTGGCGATAAGATATTCAGCAGTGGGCTTACCTGTCACGGGGGCAACGGTTGGAGAAGTTGTTTTGGAGGAAAGCAAGATAACGGTGTTATCAGGAATCTGTTTTATCAACTCACTTAAATCATCTGCAGGGTCGGCACTGAGAACAACGCACTGTCGTCCGCTAACAAGATCACTGTCCTCGAGCCGTTGTTGGACCCCCGTCGTTTGACCTCTGAGAGAGCTGCATAATTCCGTTGGATGGGGAGTTGCAGTAGTAGGAGCTGCAGTTGACGATTGAGCTGTAACTGTCGATTGAACAGCGGCGGACGGTTGAACTCTAGCTGTCGGTTGCACTGCGGCTGTTTGTTCAACTGCGGCTGACGATTGAACTGCGGTTGTCGGTTCAACTGCGGCTGACGATTGAACTGCGGTTGTCGGTTCAACTGCGGCTGACGATTGAACTGCGGTTGTCGGTTCAACTGCGGCTGACGATTGAACTGCGGTTGTCGGTTCAACTGCGGCTGACGATTGAACTGCGGTTGTCGGTTCAACTGCGGCTGACGATTGAACTGCGGTTGTCGGTTCAACTGCGGCTGACGATTGAACTGCGGTTGTCGGTTCAACTGCGGCTGACGATTGAACTGCGGTTGTCGGTTCAACTGCGGCTGACGATTGAACTGCGGTTGTCGGTTCAACTGCGGCTGACGATTGAACTGCGGTTGTCGGTTCAACTGCGGCTGACGATTGAACTGCGGTTGTCGGTTCAACTGCGGCTGACGATTGAACTGCGGTTGTCGGTTCAACTGCGGCTGACGATTGAACTGCGGTTGTCGGTTCAACTGCGGCTGACGATTGAACTGCGGTTGTCGGTTCAACTGCGGCTGACGATTGAACCGCAGTTGTCGGTTCAACTGCGGCTGACGATTGAACTGCGGTTGTCGGTTCAACTGCGGCTGACGATTGAACTGCGGTTGTCGGTTCAACTGCGGCTGACGATTGAACTGCGGTTGTCGTTTCAACTGCGGCTGACGATTGAACTGCGGTTGTCGGTTCAACTGCGGCTGACGATTGAACTGCGGTTGTCGGTTCAACTGCGGCTGACGATTGAACCGCGGTTGTCGGTTCAACTGCGGCTGACGATTGAACTGCGGTTGTCGGTTCAACTGCGGCTGACGATTGAACTGCGGTTGTCGGTTCAACTGCGGCTGACGATTGAACTGCGGTTGTCGGTTCAACTGCGGCTGACGATTGAACTGCGGTTGTCGGTTCAACTGCGGCTGACGATTGAACTGCGGTTGTCGGTTCAACTGCGGCTGACGATTGAACTGCGGTTGTCGGTTCAACTGCGGCTGACGATTGAACTGTGGTTGTCGGTTCAACTGCGGCTGACGATTGAACTGTGGTTGTCGGTTCAACTGCGGCTGACGATTGAACTGTGGTTGTCGGTTCAACTGCGGCTGACGATTGAACTGCGGTTGTCGGTTCAACTGCGGCTGACGATTGAACTGTGGTTGTCGGTTCAACTGCGGCTGACGATTGAACTGTGGTTGTCGGTTCAACTGCGGCTGACGATTGAACTGTGGTTGTCGGTTCAACTGCGGCTGACGATTGAACTGTGGCTTTCGATTGAACTCCAGCTGTCGATTGAACTGCGGCTGTAAGTTGAGTCGTGTTCTGAGCCTGAAGGTTCAGAGGCAGTAAAAGAAATACAGGTGCGATGGACAGGGACGAATAGTGCCGCAACTTAATCATTTTCAGGACTCCTTGGAAAGTCGATAGGAAGCCTAGTCGCTGTGTTTATAATTATCCATTAATAGGATTAAGGCGTTGCAAGAAAATAGATCGATCTTTCTGTCTGTTCTCTCTTAAGTTTCTGTTATTCAGGGTGTTTGCCCTGACTCCTGAGCCATTTATATACAGGGTTTTGCAACAACCTGTTTAAACCGAAAGGATGAATCAGTTCATGTCTATAGTTTCAACAATATGGCCAGAGTGACTATGACACCCAAACCATTGGTCACTGCGGTGGTACCTGATGATGAAGTGGGAACCGGACTGGTACTGGTACTGAAAGTCGTATTGGCAATAGAAGAAGAGGACTGAGCGTCTGCCATGCAAGCAGCTGAGTTAATGTAGAACTGACCCTCGACGTTGGTCAGTCCAGTTAAAGCAGTCACTGTAGAAACATTAATAGCAGTCCAGGTATTCACGATTTGGCAGAATGCAGGCAAACTTCCAGTTGCCATGCCAATAGTTGAAGTCGCTGGGCTTCCGCACTTATCTGCCAGTGTCAATGGGTCAACGGCTTTCAGGCTGTGTTTTGTAAGTTGTCGCCACGGACTGCCAGCCTGCAGGTGGTTACAGGCCAGAGCCAGTTTAATGGTGTCAATAACGACTATAGCTGCTGCTGAGCCCCGGATCTGATTGCCTGCAAAATTATAAAGAGGAGGTTCTTCAATCTTACTGGTATGACCTATGAGAATGAATCCCCCTTGTATTAATTTTCCTCGACCAGAAGCTTCCTTGTAGGTCTTGCCGACATTGGAAATATCGACCCTGTTTCTGAAAACATCCATACTGGTTCCGGCTCCAAGCATTATTTCACCCGCTCCTGCCATTGTATTTTGAAATATGTTCCCTATGGCAGCGACCCTCTGTGTCTGGTTCTTGATGGATTGAAGATGAATACGTATCCCTCTCTCGGGAGTTAATTCGTCTATCTGCATTGGGATAGTGTTACCTATAACTGTGTTATTGACAAACATCAGGCTCGGGCCCGGACGACTGTCATTTTGGGCCGCATTCAGGTGTTCTCTACACTCAAAGTTAACCGCAGACTTATAAGGAAGATAGAATACATTGTTGTCTAAAATCAGTCTCCGGTTAAAGCACTCTGCTAAAACAATGTCATTAATGGGCCTGGGTAGCTTAGGTCCGGTTGGCAGGAAAGTAACGTGTCTTATATGACTGTCTTCTGTTTCTCCAAACTGGAAGTTGTCAGTGATTCCAACCCTGACCATCTGTGTATCTGTATAACTTGCGTTATTCTTGATGACGATTTCAAAACCATCATTAGCGGCCCCAAGAATGTCCTGACCGTCTTTCAAAACGATTTCACTGCCAATGAGGTAGTCAATCGGGGTTATGCCCGACGCAGGGGCAGGGGTGACCGATGGTATAGGCGTCGTTAGGTTAGTGACAGCCTCTGAGGAGAGCAGTATCACGGTGTTTTCAGGAAGCCGGTTTATCAACTGAGCTAAATCTTTTGTCGAATTGGCACCGATAACAATGCATTGCCGCCCGCTGACAAGGCTACTGTAGAGGTTTAGCCGTTGTTGAACCCCTGTTGTTTGTCCTGACAAAGAGTCGCACAGTACCCTTGCAGGATCATTGGTTGGAGTCTGAGCCTGCAGACTCAGAGTCAGTATCAGACATACAGTGACGATTGATCGCGCAAAATAAAGTAGCCACTTAATCATTATCTGGACACCGCATAAAAGGCGATAGGAAGCCTGGACTCTGTATTAATACTTATCCATTAACGAGACCAGAGTGTTTTTATAGAATAGGTGATCTTTTCTTTCTATTGTTCCTCTGGTGCTTTTGGCCAGAGTTGAAGTCCTGACTTCTGAGCCATTCACAGGCGGGGTTTTGCAACGGCCTTTGTAAACCGAAGGGATGAATTAGCTCAGGTTATGGAGTCAATAAAATGGCCAGAGTTGTTATGACAGCCAAGCCAGTAGTCAACAGGGTTGTAACTTCTGAAGAACTGGCGATCGCGCCGTTAATGCAAGTCGTGTCAGTAATAGCAGCAGGGGATGCGGTTGCTGCCTGGCAGCTGTACGACTCAAACAGGAACTGGCCTTCGACGTTGATCAGTCCGCTGCAGGCAGTCGCCGTGGAGCCATTTATAGCCGTCCAGGTATTCATGATATGACCGATTGAAAACGGAATAGATGTTGCCATGACAGCTGCAGAGCCTGAAGTGGGCATTGCAACGGTTGAACTGACGAAGCCTTGGCACTCACCTGCCAGTCCAGGTTCTAATGGATCTTCAGCTTTCAGGATGAATTGCGGTTGAAGTTGTTGCCAGGGTTTAACTGCCTGCAGTTGATTACAAGCCAGAGCCAGCGCAAGGGGTGTGCTGACGGCTATAGCCGTCCCTGTTACATAGATCTTATTGCCGACCAGATTAAAGAGAGGACGTTCTGCGTCGGTATCTGCAAAACCAGTAAGAACAAAACCTCGTTGAGGTTGTCCTTCGGCAATGTAAATCACCAGTGTATTTCTGAAAACATCCATACTGGCTCCGGGTCCAAGATTAAACTCACCTGCGTCTGCCATTTCGCCCACGAACCGATTCCCAATAACTGCGACCCTCTTTGAATGGTTCATGATGTTGGGAAGATTAATATAGACCCCTTCCTCGGGAATAGTACCGTGGTGCATCGCACTGGTGGGGTCAACTCTGAGCGTGTTATTTTCGAACAGCAGACCCGGGCCGGGCCGTGTGGTATTGTCCGATGCATTCAGGGGTTCTTTGCAATCAATATAAACTGCAGCCAATTCAGGAAGAAAGAAAACGTTGTTTTCTACAATCAATCTCCGGTTATAGCACTCTGCGAAAACAATGGTGTTAACCGGCCTGTGGTGCTTAGGTCCGGTGGTCTGGAAAGTAATGTGTTTTATATGACTGTCTCTTGTTTTTTCAAACTGAAAGTTGTCAGTGGTTCCAGCCCTGATCATCTCTTTCTTTTTATAATTTGAATGAAACGTAATGACGATTATAAAACCGTCATCAGCAGCCCCGAGAATGTCGTGACCGTCCTTTAAAACTATCTCTCTGCCGATAAAGTACTTAACCGGGATTATACCTGTCGCTGGGGTAACGGTCGGGGCCGTGGTATTGGAAGAGAGCAATATAACGGTGTTTTCGGGAATCTGTTTTATCCGCTCACTTAAATCATCTGCAGGGTTGGCCGTGAGAACAATACACTGTCGTCCGCTGACAAGTTTACTGTACTGGTTTAGTCGTTGCCTAACCCCCGTCGTCTGTTCTTTAAGACTGTTGCACGCTCTTGGAAGGCTCGTTGTGGCTGAAGATTGAGTCGTTATCCGGGCCTTTAAACTCAAAGTATGAAACAGGAATACAGGGGCGATTAACCAGATCGTATAATGCTGCAACTTAGTCATTTTATGAGCCCTTTTAAAAGAGTGGATAGGAAGTCCGGGCGCTGCGTTTAAACTTGCCGTCAGTCTGTGCTCCTGATGGGACCTGCCGAGCCTGAAAGCAAGAGAGCCAGAGTAAGTGAATTCATGCCTCTGGCTTTTAAACCGAAGGGACGGATTCTCTCGGGTTACAGATTCAACAATAGTGTCAGGGTGGTTATGACACCCAAACCCGTTGTTACTGAGGTTGTAGCTGTTGATGAATCGGGGTCTATGTCAGCGGCAGGCCTACTGCTGTTGCCTGGAGATAGTGTAGTTGTTTTCAGGCAGTCTTCCCGGCCAAAGAAGAACTGTCCTTCAAAGTTGGTCAGTCCACTCAGGGCCTTGATCCTGCAGTCACTGATGGCTGTCCAGCTATTCTCGATCTGGCTGATTGTATAGGAACCGGTAGTGGGTGTTGGCATAACTAAGGTTGAACTCACGAAGTTTTTGCACTTACTTCCAAGTGGAAATGGATCAGCGGCTTTCAGGGTGAATTCTTTGTATAGTTGTCGCCAAGGGCTGGATCCCTGCAGGTGGTTACAAGCCAGGGCCAGTTCAAGGGGTGGACTGACGGCCAGAGCCATTCCTGTTACCCGGATCTGGTTGCCTGCCAAATTATAGAGTGGACGTTCTGCATCACTTTCTGAATGACCTTTGAGAACGAAACCACTCCTTTGTGTTATTCGAAGGCCAGTGGTGTCGCGAACAGTGGGGCCAGCATTGGTAATGTTGACCGTGTTTCTGAAGACATCCATACTGGTTCCGGGTCCAAGTTCAAACTGACCTGCATCTGCTATTACGCCCAGAATTGTGTTCCCGGTAAGCGCGACTCTCTTTGACTGATTCTTGATGGCAGGAAGATTAATAAATATTCCTTCCCTGGGAATGGTGATTCTGTTGTCTATTGTGCTGATGATCTTACCGATAACTATGTTCTTGGTGAACAGCAAGCCAGGGCCCTGCTCCGAGTCATTGTCAGACGCATCCAGACTTTTTTTGCAATCAAGATCAACCGCAGACCAGTCAGGAAGATGAAATACATTGTCTTCTATAATCAGTCTCCGGTTATAGCACTCTGCGAAAAGAATGGTGTTAACGGGGTGCTGGTCCAGAGGCCCGGTCGGAAGGAAGGTAAGATGACTCAGACGATTTTCATGAGTTTTGCCAAAATGGAAGTTGTCAGTGGTTCCAACCCTGACCATATTTTTATCCCGAAAACGTTCCCAAAGCGAAATAACGATTTCAAAACCGTCATCAGCAGCCCCAAGAATGAACTGACCGTTCTTCAAAACTATTTCATTCCTAATATAATAGTGAATCCGGGTTTTACCCGTCACAGAGGGAGTGGTTGGCACAGAGGGGGTGGTTGGTGAAAACGTGTGTGAGGAAAGCAGTATAACTCTGTCATCCGGAAGCTGTTTTATCAACTCACTTAAATCTTCTGCAGGGTTAGCGCTGAGAACCGTGCAATGTCGTCCGCGAATCAGGTTGCCGTATTGGGCCACCCGTTGCTTAACCCCCGTCGTATGCTTCAACGCAGGCAATAGGACAGAGTCGCACTCGATCGGGTCAAGTTTATTAGGGCGATGAGCGCCCGGAACCTCCTGGTTCAGAGCCTGTAACAGAAACAAAGGAGTAATCAACCAGACCAGATAATGTTGCAGTTTGATCATGCTGGGTCATACTCCTGAACGCTGCAATTTTACTCATCTATTAATCAAAACCGGTTGCCACGCTTGCGTAGGGATGAATAAGCTCAGGTCAAGGAGATAACAATACGGCCAGAGTGGTTATGATTCCCAGGCCAGAAGTAGTCAACAGATTTGTGCCCGCTGACGAAGTGGGGACCATAGAGGTAATGATAGTCTTGACGGTATCATGAGTCCTGCTGTTAATGGATATCGTATCGGTAATAAAAAAAGCGTGGGTCATGGCAACTGTCAGGCAGTCTTCTCTGTTAAAGAAGAACTGACCTTCGAAGTTGAACAATCCGCTGCAGGCGTTGGCGGTGGAATCATGGATGGCGGTCCAGGTGTTCCTGATCTGGTTGATTGTATAGGATTTGTGTGTTGGCATGACAACGGTTGAGTATGGAGTTGGCCAGTCAAAGGTTGAGTTTGGTGTCGGCGTGCCAATGGTTGATTCCAGACCTGACATGACAGAGGTTGAGTTTGGAGTTGACATGCCAACGGTTGATCCCGGACTTGGCATGACAGAGGTTGAGTTTGGAGTTGACATGCCAACGGTTGATCCCGGACTTGGCATGACAGAGGTTGAGTTTGGAGTTGACATGCCAACGGTTGATCCCGGACTTGGCATGACAGAGGTTGAGTCTGGAGTTGACACGCCAACGGTTGATTCCAGACCTGGCACGACAGAGGTTGAGTTTGGAGCTGACATGCCAACGGTTGATTCCAGACCTGGCATGACAGAGGTTGAGTTTGGAGTTGACACGCCAACGGTTGATCCCAGACCCGGCACGACAGAGGTTGAGTTTAGCGTTGACACGCCAACGGTTGATTCCAGACCTGGCATGACAGACGTTGAGTTTGGCGTTGACATGTCAACGGTTGATACTGGAGCCTGTCTGGAAACGGTTGAGTCAGGAGTGAGCATGGCAATGGATGAACTCATCACACTTGGGCACTCTTTTCCCAGTGGCAATGGATTAGCAGATTTCAGGCTGAATTCTGGTTGAAGTTGTAACCAGGGACTGATTGCCCGCAGGTGATTGCAAGCCAGGGCCAGTTCAAGGGGGCCTCTGACGGTTATGGCGGCTGTTGTTGTCTTAATCTCATTGCCCGCCAGATTAAAGCGAGCAGGCTCTGAGTCGCTGTCTTTGTGACGTATGAGAGCAAAGCCTCCCAGCAATGATTGTCGTTGTCGACGGGCGCTGCGAAGTGTGATACCGATATTGGAAATGTAGACCCTGTTTCTGAAGACATCTAAATGGGCACCGGGTCCAAGAACAAATTCACCGGCTTCAGCCATTCTGCCCAGGAATCTGTTCCCAATAACCTTGAGCCTCTTTGACTGGTTCTGGATGGCTGGAAGGTTAATGTGTATCCCTTCCTCGGCAAAAAAGAGGCCGAACCGCGTTCTGATACCACTACCGATGATCAAATTATTCGCGAACAGGAGGCCCGGGCCCGTGTGATCATCATTGGCGGATGCATCCAGAGGTTTTTTGCAATCAAGGTCAACTGCCGTCCAATAAGGAAGAGAAAACTGGTTGTTTTCTATAATCAGATTTCGGTTATAGCACTCTGCTTTAACAATTGCGTATACTTGGCTGCGGTACCCGTGGCCTTTTGGCGTGAAAGTAACGTGCCTTATATGACTGCTTCTTTTTTTTTCAAACTGGAAGTTGTCACGGGTTCCAACCCTGACCATAAATTGCTTTTTATAACTTTGCTTAGGCGTAATGACTATTTCAAAACCTTTATCAGCTGCCCCAATAATGTCCTGACCGTCCTTCAAAACGATTTCACTATCAATAAGGTAGATAATCAGGGTATTACCTGTTGGGGGGATAACGGGTTGAATCGTCGTACGGGACGAGAGCAGTATGACAGTATTTTCAGGAATTTGATTGATCAGCTGAGCGGTATCCACCGTTGGGTCTGAAGTGAGAACAACACACTGTCGTCTACGAATAAATTCACTATTGTCGTCAAGCCATTGATGAACCCCCGTCGTTTGTCCTGAAAGAGAGGCGCAGTCTGTTGGAAGTGGCGGCTGAGTCGCTTGAGCTTCCGGATTCAGAGCCTGTAAAAGGAATACAGGAACGATTAAACGGGCTAAATAATACTGTGACTTGTTCATATTAAGGACTACTACCGATAAATCTAGATAGGAAGCCTAGACTCTGCATTTACAATTAGCCATCAGTCTCTTTGCCGGAGACATGACTTCAGATTAGTTTTTTAACAAAAGGAATAAAGAGGTCACGACGCCTAAAGCCGTTGCTGCGAGGTTTGTGCCCTCCGATGAAGGGGGAGATGGTGTGGTGGCAGGAGCAGAGGTCGAATTGATTGCCGGGCAGACTAGCGGGTCAAAGTTGAACTGACCATCGACGTAGGACAGTCCACTCAAGGCAGAAGCTGTGGAATTATTGATGGCAGTCCAGGTATTGACAATCTGACAGAGTCTGGGCGGCCGGGTCATTGCCATGGCAACGGTTGAATTTACCGAACTTTCGCACTCACCTGCCAGTGGTAACGGATCAGCAGCTTTGACGGGGTGTTGTTGTTTGTCTTGTTGCCAGGGTTTATAGGCCCGCAGGCGGTTACATGCCAGGGCCAGTTCAAGTTTTGCCTCGACACTTATAGCGGTGTCTGTTACATAAATCTGGTTGCCTGCCAGATTATAGAGAGGCGGTTCTGAAGCGCGTTCACTATGACCAATAAGAATGAAACCACCTTTTAGTATTTTTCCTCCTAAATTCATTTCTCTATGTGTCAAGCCTGAGTTGTCAATATCGATAATATTTCTGAAGATATCCATACTGCTTCCGGGTCCAAGACCAAAGCGACCCATGCTTCCCATCTTTCCCCGGGAAGTGTTCTCAATAACACTGACCCTCCCGGACTGGTTCTCGATGCCACGAAGATAGATTTTTAACGCATGCAGAGGGATACGTATGTGACCGTGAGCGTTGATTGAGTCGGCCAGTACTGTGTTATTGATGAAGTGCAGACCAGGGCCCGGACGCAAATGATTGGCAGCTGCATCGAGAGGTTCTGTGCACTCAAGTCTGACTCCGATCCAGTTTGGGAGATAAAATACGTTGTTGTCCAGAAACAATCTGCGGTTAGAGCACTGAGCGAAGATAATCGTGTGAATGGGTGAGCTGTTGTCAGGTAGAATGGGTTGGAACGTAATGTGCTTTATATGACTGTCTCTTGTTTCTCCAAACTGAAAATCATCATAGGAACCCATCTTGAGCATATAATTTTGTCGGAAACTTGGCCAAGGCGAAATAACGATTTCAAAACCGTCATCAGCAGCCCCTATAATATCCTTACCACTTTTTATAAGTATTGGACTGTCAATGAAGTAGTTAACCGGTTTTTTACTTGTTGAAGGGGTCATGAAGGGAGTAGGCGTCACTCCATGGATAATGTTGGAGGAGAGCAGTATCACGCTGTTTTCAGGAGCTCGATTAATCAGCTCTGCGGTATCTTCTATCGGATCGGCACTGAGGACAATGCACTGTCGTCCACGAACAAGGTCATTATACTGGTTGAGCCGTTGCTGAACCCCCGTCGTTTGTCCTGTAAGAGTGTCACACAATGTTGATGGCAAGGATGTTGTGGTTGCAGGCTGAGTTGTCTGGGCGAACAGGCTCAGGGCTTGTATCAGAAATGCAGTAACGATTAACCGAGCTGTAGAACGCTGCAACTTAATCATTTTCAGGGTTCCTCGGGAAGGTCGTTAAAAAGCCTAGACGCTGTATTTGTAGTTATCCATTGGTCTGTGTTGAGAAAGTACAACTTGTTTCCATGCTCTGCTTATCCGAAAACCGGTCTCAATAACTTGAGATAGCCTGTTGTTTCCAACTCCGGATCCCATAGAGCCTGAAAGGGAACCAGAGTTTTCTAAAAGCCTGCCTGAACCGGAAGGGTGAATCAGCTCAGATTAATTAGTGCACATCACAGCCACGAGGGTCAGGAGAAAACACACACTAAAAAATTGGACGGTATGCTCTGGTAATCTACCGCAGTTCATGCAGATACTTTCAGTGGTAGTGCTACTGTCAGTTTTATTATTACTGCCAGTTTTAGTGGGACTGTCAGTTTTGCGGGTTCTGGAAACAAAGGATCGAGTGAAGGACTGGCAGTTTTCTGAGTCATAGAAGAGCTGGCCTACATAGTTTTCCAAACCGGAGCAAGCCGTATCAGAGGAATAATGTGTCGCCGTCCAGGTATTATCAGCCCGGTTGTTTTTATGTGGAGTTGGCATAACATCGTTTGAACTCACAAGGTTTTCACACTGTCTTCCAATATCACCAAATGTTGCAGGGAGTGCCTTGAATTTGTATTGCGGTTGCATTTGCCACCATGCATTGAAGGCTTGCAGCTGGTTGCAAGACATAGACAGTTCAATCAGTCCCCCGATAGTTATAGCTGTTGCTGTCACCTGGATCTTATTGCCAACCACATTAAAGAGAGGCGTTTTTGCACTGATATCGGTATGACCTAAAAGAGCAAAACCACCTCTGCGGTAAGCGGGGCGACCAATGCTGCCGTAATTGCGAATATCAACCGTGTTTTTGAAAATCTTTATATCGCTTCCGGAGCCAGGTTTAAACGCACCTGCCTCTGCCATTTTGCCCCGGATTGTGTTCCCGGTAACAGTTAATGCCTCTTGCTGATTTCTGATGGCAGGCAAATTAATAGATAGGCCTATTTCGGGAACAAGCGTTTTGGTGAGCTTTTTGAAGTTTGTACCTATGAGTGTGTTTCCGGCGAACAGCAGGCCCGGCCCCTGGTGTTTGTCATTGTCTGATGCATCCAGAGATTCTTTACAATCAAGGACAAGTGAAGCCCGGAGAGGAAGGTGAAATACGTTTTCTTTTAAAATGAGTTTCCGGTTATAGCATTCTGCGAAAACAATGGAGTCAATTGAGGGGGAGCCATTTTCCCGATTGGGCTGGAAAGTAAGGTGTCTGATGTGACTGTCTTCGGTTTCGTCAAACCGGAAGTTGTCAGTGGTTCCGACCTTAACGAAATGTTTATCTACAAATCCCGGCCGATCTCTGATGACGATTTCATGGCCATCATCAGCCGCCCCAAGAATGACTTGACCGTTTTTTAGACGTATTTCACTGCCAATAAGGTACTCAACCCGGACTTTGCTCGAGACAGGGTAACCTGATGGAGAAGGCGTCTTCACAGCAGTTTCGGAGGAGAGCAGTATCACGGTGTTTTCAGGAATTTGATTGATCAGCTGATCTGCATCCACTGTCGGGTCGGCACTGAGAACAGCGCACTGCCGACCGCGAACGAGGCTTTTATGCTCGATAAGGCGACTCTGAACCCCTGACGTCTGCCCCGAAATAGCCTCGCAGGACATCGTCGGAGGGGGTGTTGAAGGAGAAGGGGGTTCGGGTATAGTCGATTGAGTTGTCGTTTGGGCATGGAGACTCAGAGCCTTTATAAGAAACACAGGCGCGATTAATCGGGTTAAATTATGAATCACTTTAAAAACTTCCGGAAATCCTAAAATAAGGAAGCCTAGACTCTGCATTTATAACTATCCATTAATATTATTCGATCTCATGTAATTCGATCATGAAAAAATTGGCAAGAACGTATCGGTTCCCAGGTTGCGGCTCACAGGGCCTGAAAGCATGGGAGCCAGGGTTCTGCAATGCTGTTTTGCGGGGAATGATGGTGTCAAAAGGATGAATTAACTGAGGTTACAGATTCAACCATATGGCCAGACTAGCCAAAACACCCAAACCAGTAATCTTTGCGGTTGTTCCCGCTGCTTTAGTTGGGGCCAGAAGGGAACTGGATGTTGTATCAGCAACAGAGACAGAAGAAGCAGAAGCAGAAGCATAACGTAAAGTGAATGGTTGGCAGATTTCTGAGTAAAAAAAGAACTGACTCTTGGAGTTAACCAGACCGGCACAGGCAGTGGACGAGGAATTGTTTATGGGAGTCCAGGTATTTGCAAACCGGATGCTTCCATGTTTAGTGGGAGTTGGTATGGCAACCGTTGAATTTACAGCGGGAGTTGACATGGCAACGGTTGAATTTGCAGTGGGAGTTGACATGACAGTCGTTGGGCCCACAAGGCTACCGCACACTCCTGACACTTTTTCCAAAGGTGCCGGCATTGCTCTAATGCTGGATTGTTTTAAGGGTTGCCACCATGGATTGAAGGCCTGCAGTTGGTTACAAGCCAGAGTCAGTCCAATGTGTCCCCTGACGTTTATAGCGGTCTGTGTTACCTTCATTTGATTGCCTGCCAGGAAAAAAACAGGCAGTTTTGAAGGGCTATGTGCAGGCCCAACCAGAACGAAACCTCCTTTGCGAGCAGAGCTTCGAATTGTGAGGCCAGCATTGAATATATTGACAATGTTATTGAAGACATTGATTTTAGATCCAGGTGCAAGTCTGAACTCAGCCGCTTGTGCAATATAGTACTCAAATGTGTTGCCAATAACCGATAGTCGATCTGACTGGTTAATAATAGAAGGAAGATTAATAAATATCCCTTGTTCCTGAGTAACATAGTAAAAAGTATAATCGGGAATCCAGCTGTATTTTCCTCCAGAGATTTTGTTATTAACGAACAGCAAGTTTGGGCCCGGGTTCCGGGTTGAGTCAGAGGCATCGAAGGATTTTTTGCAATCAAGAGCGAAGGCGGCCCTTGCAGGACTCATGAATAGGTTATCTTCTACGATCAGCTTCCGGTTGAAGCACTCTGCAAAAACAATGGAGTCAATGGGATGGTGAAAACTTTTCTGCCATGGCGAGAAAGCAAGGTGTCTTATATGGCTGTCTTTCGTTTCTTCAGGTTTGAAGCTTTCAGGGTATCCAACTCTGAGTATGTGTTTGTATTCAAAATATGACCGATCCCTGATGACAATCTCAAAACCGTCATCAGCCGCTCCAATAATGTCCTGACCGTTTTTCAAAACTATTTCAGTGTCAACAAAGTACACAGCCGGCGTTTTATCTGTCACGGGGAAAGGGGACGGAGAAAGTGTCGCGCCAGGTGCAGTGGCGGAGGAGAGTAAGATAACGGTGTTCTCCGGGATCTTGTTTACCAACCTACCTAAATCCTCTGATGGGTCGACACTGAGAACAACGCACTGTTTTCCATTAACAAGTTCTCTATATTGCTTCAGCCGTTTCTCAACCCCTAACGTCGACTGTCCCATGAGAGTGTTGCAAGATGATATCTTAAGGCATGATATATAAGAAGAGACTGTCGGCACATCGGCCTGAAGAATCAGAGCTTGCCAAAGGAATAAAGGCGCGATCAATCTGGTCAGATAATCTGGCAGCTTGTTCATGTTTCGGGCTCTTTAGGGATATCTGTGGGTCATTGAACCCACAAGGCCTGAAAGCACCTGAACCAGAGTTTTGCAACAGACGCTTTGTGGGGAATGATCGCCTCGAAAGAATTAGCTCAGGTTATAGATTCAACCATATGGCCAACGTAGCCAAAACACTCAAACCAGTAATCTCTGCGGTTGTTCCCGCTGCCGTAGTTGGGACCAAAAGGGAACCGGACGTTGTATTAGCAACAGAAGCAGAAGCCAGAGTGAATAGTTGGCAGATTTCTTTACGAAAAAAGAACTGACCCTCGAAGTTAACCAGACCGGTACAGGGAGTTGACGAGGAATCGTTTATGGGAGTCCAGATATTTGCAAACCGGGTGCTTCCATGTGTAGTGGGCGTTGGTATGGCAATCGTTGAATTTACAGCGGGAGTTGACATGACAAGGGTTGAATTTGGAATGGGAGTTGACATGACAGCGTTTGAATCTGGAATGGGAGTTGACATGGCAAGGGTTGCATTCGGACTGGAAGCCGACACAACAGCGGATGTTGACATGACAGCCGTTGAATCTGGGGTGGGCGTTGACATAACAAAGGTTGAATTTGTACCAGATATTGGCATGACAGAAGTTGGACCCACAAGGCTACTGCACACTCCTGACACTTGTCCCAAAGGTGCTGGCATTGCTTTAATGCTGAATTGTTTTAAGGGTTGCCGCCATGGGTTGACGGCCTGCAGGTGGTTACAAACCAGAGTCAGTCCAAGCTGTCCCCTGACGGTTATAGCGGTTCGTGTTACCTTGATTTGATTGCCAGCCAGGAAAAAAACAGGCAGCTTTGCAAGGTCATATGTTGGCCCAACCAGAACGAAACCTCCTTTTTGAGTGGTGCTGCGAGTTATGGGGCCAACATTGGATATATTGATAATGTTATTGAAGACATTGATTTTAGATCCGGGGGCAAGTCTGAGCTGAGCCGCTTCTGCAATATCGTCCTCAAATCTGTTTCCAATAACCGATAGCCGACCTGACTGGTTAATGACAGAAGGAAGATTAATAAATATTCCTTGTTCCTGAATAACATGGGAATAAATTCTGTCCATAATCGAGGTGTATTTTCCTCCATAGATTTTGTTATTAGCGAACTGCAGGTGTGGGCCAGGGGGGCGGGTTGGGTCAGAGGCATCGGAAAATTCGTTGCACTCAAGCTTGAAGGCGGCCTTTGCAGGAGTACGGAATACGTTATCTTCTATGATCAGCTTCCGGTTGAAGCACTTTGCAGAAATAATAGAGTCAATGGGAAGGCGTGGATTATTCAGCGATGGCCAGAAAGTAAGGTGTCTTATATAGCTGTCTTTGGTTTCGTCAGGCTTGAAGCTTTTAGGGTATCCAACTTTAAGTAAGTGTTTGTGATTGAAAGTTGACCGATCCCTGATGACAATCTCAAAGCCGTCATCAGCTGCTCCAATAATGGACTGACCGTCTTTCAAAACTATTTCACTGTCAACAAAATACTCAACCGAGGTATTAGTTGCCTGGGTAGCGGGAGAAAGCGTTGCGCTGGGTGCAATACTGGATGCGGGGGTAGCTGGAGAAAGCGTTGCGCCGGGTGCAGTTCTGGAGGAGAGGAAGATAAAGGTGTCCTTTGGAATCTGTTTTATTAAATCACCTAAATCCTTTGAAGGGTCGTGATCGAGAACAATGCACTCTTCTCCATTAACCAGTTTTCTGTATAGATTTAGCCGTTTTTCAACCCCACTCGTTTGTCCCGTGAGAGTGTCGCATGTCGAAAGGCTTGATGTAGTAGGAGAGACTGTCGGCATCTGGGCCTGAAGAATCAGAGCTTGCAAAAGGAATAAAGGCGCGATCAATCGGGCCAGATAATATTGCTGCTTGATCATGTTCCCGGCTCCTGGCGAATCTAGATAGGAAGCCTAGACGCTCCATTAATAGTTGGCCATTATCAGGTATTAAGAAAATAAACAGGACTTCCCTTTAATCGTTCCCATGTTCCCGGAATGCCTGCGAGGATAAACAGGCTCTGGTTATAGATTCAACAATATGGCCAGAGTGGTCATGATGCCCAGAGGGGTTGCCACTGTAGCTGTAATTGTTGATGAGGGAGGGACTGCTGTCGTGCTGGTATCGGGAGCAGAATGGGAAATGACAGGCTGGCAGACTTCTGTAGCAAACAAAAACCGACCCTCGAAGTTGACCAGACCCTTACAGGCAGTGAAGAAGGAACCGTTGATGGCAGTCCAGGTATTGGCAAACCGGCTGCTTATTGCAGGTGGAATGGATGTTGACCTGTCATGGGCTGAACCTGAAGAAGTGGGCCTGACAGTCGTTGAACTCACTATGTCATTGCACCATTCTGGTTCTCTTCCCGAGGGCAATGGCAGTGCTTTCAGGCTGAATTGTTTTTGGGGTTGCCACCATGGATTAACTGCCTGCAGGTGATTACAAGCCATTATCAGGCCGAGCTGCCCCCTTACGATGATAGCTGTCCGTGTTACCCTGATCTGATTGTCAGCCAGTAAAAAAACAGGGGGGATTTCCGTGTTATCTGCAGGCCCCGCGAGAACGAACCCCCCTTTGCGAACAGAGTTGTGCTCTGTGTCGCCCTCATTGGAAATGCTGATAGTGTTATTGAAGACCTCCATGCGGGTCCCGGGTCCAAGCGTGAACTCAGCCGCTTCTGCAATATAACCTTCGAATATATTCCCGGAAACAGCTATCTTGTCCTGCTGATTCACGATGCCAGTAAGATTAATAAACAGGCCTTGGTCGGGAATAACATAGGGAAAAAGTTTGTCGCTAATCGAGTCGAACTTTTCACCGATGATCTTGTTATCTGCAAACTGCAACTCTGGGCCCTGGAGCCATTTGACAGATGCATCCAGATTTTTTTCGCAAGCAATAATAACGGCGGCCCGGAAAGGAGGCTTATGTAAATCATTTACATCAATAATTTCGGCCAGGACAGGGGGATAAAATACATTTTTTTCTACAATCAGTTTTCGGTTATAACACTCTGCGTAAATAATGGATTTAATGGAGTCGCGCTTTTTTTTTCGGGTGGGCCGAAAAGTAATGTGTTTTATATTGCTGTCGTCTGTATGGGCGGGCTGAAAGTTAGCAGATCCAAACCTGAGCAGATATTTGCCTTCAAATACTGGCCGATCCCTGATGACGATCTCAAAGCCGTCATCAGCTGCGCCAATAATGTTCTGACCATTCTTTAAATGTATTTCATGGTCAGCAAAGTACACAACCGGCGTTTTGCCCGTCAAAGAGGTAGCTGTTGGCGAGGGTGTCACGATAGGGTCAGTATTGGATGAGAACAATATGACGGTGTTCTCGGGAAACTGCTCTATTAACTCACTTAAATCTTTTAAGGGGTTGGCACTGAGAATAACGCACTGCTCTCCCTTAACAAGTTTCCTGTGCTGGTTCAGTCGTTTTTGTACTCCTTTCGTCTGCAGTGCAAGATTCGTCGGCTTCAGAAGATCGTCGCAGGGTGTCGTCGTAGTTATGGCAGAAGGGGTTGCTGTTGAAGATTGTAATCTTGTTTGAGCCTGGGTATTCAGGGCCTGAAACAGTAATACAGGCACAATTAAACGTGCCAGATATTGCTGTAGCTTCATCATGCTCTGAACTCCTGAGAAATTTACCGAAGCCTAGACGCTACATGTATGGTTAGCCATTGATCGAGGTTAAGAAAACGGTGCGGTTTTCCAGCCACTCCAGCCACCGACCGGCACATCTGTTCTGTATTTCTTATACCAATCGTATTTTCTAACTCCCGCAATGAGCATGGAGATTTGAGCCTTAAGACAAGGCGGCGTGAGGAGTCATAGCCTTAGCTATGGCGACGATCGCCAACGCAGGATTAAGGCTCAAATCTTCAGCGCAATAGGGAGTTAGAAAGTTCGATTGGTATTACAGGTTCGAACAGCAAAGCCTGTGCTTTGGCCTTATCCATTGTCCATCTGGGCAATTTGTGAAAAAAGATCTATGTCAATAGCCAGATATAATAAGTACCTAACCAGTTGGTTTCGCATATTCTGGACGGCGGCTTTTTCCATCCTTCTGCGTTCCAACTCTGGTTGCGTAGCTATGGCTACGCGCCCGTCGTTGCGCCTTGAAGGATGAAAAAATCCACTCGCCAGAATATGCGAAACCAACTGGCCAGGTACTTAAGACAAATGTCGTTCTTAAAATGGGGCTCCAGCCCATTTTTGGTGCGTTTCATTAGCTGACAAATCAACCTCTACTCTGGAGCCTGAAAGTCTTGTCGGTTATTGTGGCTTTGGTGCATGAAAATCTACGAATTCATCTTTCCCTAAAGCCGTTCAATGTAAAAAATCCCACATCTATTTCAAACTATTTTAATTGTTGGAAATATTTTTCCTAACTTATTAACTATCAGTTTTTATAACTGAAGTTACACGACTAATTACTCAAACATTCTGTCATTGAAGATGCGTTTGATTTTTTATTAATTTTTATAGATATGGCTTACTCATTATTATGAAAAGTTCATGTGCAACTATTTGTTATCCGTCGTATAAAATACGATGTTTTTTATCGGTTTTTTTTCTGGCATTCTGCGCTCTGTCTCTTTCCGCTTATAGTGTCGGCAGTGGCGCTTCCCCAGACACGACTACGCCCCCACCGGACACTCCGACTGATACGACTGCTCCCCCACCTGATAATCTGACTGACACGACCGCTCCTTCACAAAGCACTCCGACTGGCCTGTTACCAAACAGTACTTCAGTTACGGCTACGACAATAACTCCGACATCGGTATTCAGCAGGAACAATCCGTGCAGTCATATTCGACTTAATCAGGCAGCCAAGGACAGTTGTAACCAGTTTTTCAACAATGAAATAGCCTCTGGAGACACAGCGTCCTTTGCAACAGCTTTGGTTGTTCATAATGCCCGTGAGCTGGTCAGAGCAGTTGAAAACGCCGGGCCAGGAGGCTCCATTATACTTCTGGCTCCCGGAACGTATACGCTGACCGACGTGTTGAAACCCACTCAGAGAATCGCCCTGGTGGGTGTTAAAAGAGATGGGACCCGACCTAATATTACTACCTATATTGATTTAAAGAGTGATAAGCCGGTAGCCATGGTTTCTCTGTCTGGAACAGAGGGCGCTTCAGTCGGCTTTTACAGTGCTTCCATACACTGGGAAACCATCGTGGTTATAGGTGATCGGAAGTACAACGATTATAGAACTGTCAGTGGGGAAAATTATCCGGGGGAAGTCAGGCTTTATGACAACGTGTTTACGCATACCAGTACTGAATTCCATATAAGCAATTTTGTTTATCTGGAGGACAATGAAAGCTCACCCAAAAAAATAGTGATCGACAGCAACCGGTTCAATACCAGTAATCTTAGTTATTCGGCTGTATACGCGGAAATCTTCGGCTCCGATGTGGATCAAAACGAAATTGTTATCACTAACAATACATTAACCAGCGCCAATGGTGCATCCGACGACGTCAGTGAGTATGCCTTCGTTCTTTTCAACTACAAAAAATTCACGATCGAAAATAATATTGCGCAGAACGAAAGGACTGACCCTTCTATTTTCATTAAATTACCTGACGAGCCCGGATTAGACGGTTCTGTCAAAGACAACAAGGCTCATATTGACGCGTCACCCAATGACCGGGTCCTGGAAGTAGTCTCAGGCGAGTCGCGCAGTGTAATGTCAGGTCTTGTGACCATTTCTGGCAATGACTATTTCGATGTTGATTACGGGGATGAAATAGGCGCCTATATTGCTTTCACGCCAGGAAAGGAGGTTCCTGATCGTTCTTCGTCTGCCATAGCTTCTTTGTCTCCCACTTCTGCTACGGCAGTCAGTCCCGGCGCAAGTGCAACGCCAGAGGCGGTTACCAATCCCTGCGATAACTTAAGTCATGACACTGTTGCCCAAAAAGCGTGTAACGACTTTCTTGGTAACCCGCTGGCAACAGGCGGCGATAAAAACTTTGCTCACGCCTTTGTTGTACGCAATGCACAAGAGTTGTATCGCGCAGTGGAGAATAAAGACTATCTCGACAGCGGCAGCATTATTGTTTTGCATGAAGGACTTGCAGGAGATGACCCCTACCTGCTACCGAGGCCGTTAATAATCGACCATAAAGTGGCCCTGGTCGGTGCGAGCTATCGCTTTAAGCCCAAAATACAAGCCAGTGAAGACATGTTCGACGCGCCCGGTTCACGTAAATCGCTGGTACTTCTGAGAAACAGTTCATCGAAACCATCCTCCGGTTTTTACAGTTCTCATATTCATTGGGAAGCTAGCATTGGTGAGATAAAAAGGGGTTCAAAAAATGTTTACCAGGAGAGTGCAATCAGCAGTGACTCTTATCGGGGCAAGATCAGGATTTATGACAACCTTTTTTATCATCGGCGGAACAACCACAATTTTGGCCACTTCCTGATGCTGCAGGATGCCTCCGGCGATATTTACATAGGGTACAACGATTTTAATGATAGCCACCTTAATTCAGCGGTGATCCGAGCCCAGTGCAGCTATTGTTCTGAACTTGGCACGAAAGTGGAAATTGTCTCAAACCATTTTCAAGGCTGGGACTGGGAAGATACACCGAGAACGGTTCCTCCGGGTGTTTACCTCAGGGGCTATAATCGATTCCGGATTGAAAACAATCAACAGGATGACAAAGAATCTGCTGCCCGGATTGAAGTTTACCTGAAAAATAAAACCGGGGCAGTGAGTGGTGTTATTCGCAACAACACCGCGCAAAGCGATACTTCAACAGCCCAGAAAACAATAAAAATCGAGCCTTACATGGTTGGGAGTGAGCCACTGAGTTTTACCGGATCTTTGACTGTAACGGGAAACACAAATTACATCCTCTCTGACCCAGGAAATCTAATGTTTCTTCTGGGATCAGCCGGTGGTGCGGCAACCACTGCCCAGGCATCGTCCACCACTCAACCGCCGTTGCTGCCATCCCGGGTCGTCCAGACATCTGCGGCAATCATGCCGACACCAACACAACAGGTTAGTGCCAGCCGTTCCACAACGGCTTCACCGACCCCGGCGATACCGTCAATCTCTTCCCCAACACCCACAGGTGCTTCCACGGCAATCTGTGATCATATGCAATCGTCCACAGGGATAACTCTCATTGAAATTAATGCTTGTAAGGAGTTTCTTAACAATACAACAGCGTCGGCAGGCCAGTCATTTTCCAAGGCACTTGTGGTCAGTGATGTGGAGCAATTGGAAGCGGCCATCGGCACATCAGAAACAAGAGACGCTGATGCCAGCACACTGATTGTGTTAAAAAACGGAATCTATCGGCTCAGGCATGGACTGGAGATTTCACACAAAATAGCCTTGGTTGGCGCCGTCAAGAACGGTCAGTTTCCGAAAATTCGAATCTCTGGCGTATTTAAATCAAGCAACTTTTCATTAGTTCACCTCTATCAGGATTCAGCGGTAGCTGAAACTGGCTTTTACAGCCATCACATTCACTGGGACACGACTAATCCAACCTTTCATCGATTCGGGTTGTTGTTTAACGGCGCCATTTACAGTGAATCCTATCAGGGAGAAGTGCGGATTTATGACAATCAATTCTCGGAATCAAAAGAAGATTACACTGCTCATTATATCAAGCTACAGAATGTTATGGGTGGAACATTTGTAGGATACAACTGGTTTGATACTCCTTATTTGAAAACGGCTGCTGTTGTGGCCCGTTGTGCGAGTGGCACCTGTATAACCGCACAACCTCAGCTCGAAATTAGTAGTAACTATTTCAATAGTGATTTTATCCGAAGCATTGAAAATCTGAAATCAATATACGTCCAGGGCTATGCGAACTTCAGGATTGTCGGCAACCAGCAGGCGTCCGAAAATGCCCCAGGCCTTATTTTAATCAGGGACCATAACGATATAGAGCATATGAATGGCTATGTAATGAATAACATTGCCCATAAAGATGCACCGGATTCTCAGCGAAAAATAATCTTTGAGTCCACCCATGATCCCAAACACCTTCCGTTCATTGTCGGCAAGCTAATTGTTCACGGCAATGATTATTACACGTTTGATGACCGGGGACTTGCCTGGAGTCATGTTGATTACATTCCCGGAAAACAGGTGATTGCGTCTTCACAGACAACGGAAGTGCCATCGACGGTAGCAATCCGTGTGTCTCCTGATGTTATTACGCCAACCCGTTTGCTGCTGTCTGCTACGGCTTCTATCAACCCGTTGCCTGTGAAAAAGCAACCTTGTAATGATGTCTTGGACCATTCAGCTGCATTTGCTGCCTGCGGGGCGTTTTTGCAAAACGAACGGGCCTCGGGGCCTGCGACCAACAAGCCTGAGTTTTCACATGCCTTTGTGGTTGCAACGGCTGCGGAGCTGCTCAAAGCCATCAATAAAACGATCGGCGAGGATGGCAGGGCTATTCTCGGTAGAATTATTTTATTGAAACCGGGTGACTATGAACTCTCAGGGGCGCTGAGAATCAGTCACCGGACTGCCATGGTGGGTGTAGTAGGTGGAGCTGTTAAGCTGCCTGTAATAAAACCAGCAGGTGACTATTATAACGTCGGCCCCCACACTTCATTGCTGTACCTGAGTACTAGCCATGATTCTCCGGATGCCGGTTTTTACAGTTGGAATCTGGAGTGGCAAACCAAACGGCCTTTCGGTTCTTATGGATATCCATTTGAATCTCATATCTCTGCAAAAAGTTACAGCGGGGATATACGGATTTACCAAAACCACTTTACTCATCATGAACCAGGGGCCTGGTCTGAACATGCTGTAGTGCTGGACAATAACCCGGGTTATAAGTATTACGTTGGTTATAGTTTCTTTGATTCATCGTTAACACCGGTTAGTGTGGTCAAGTCCAGTGCCAGCACAAGTTCTCAGGCTGCTATTGAGGTCGACACTAATGTGTTCGTGACTTTCCGTAATACGGATCTTTCGCAACCCAGTGCTATCGTTCTTTCTGATTATCAACACCTGAAAATTAACGACAACCTTCAGGCAGACCGTCATGCAGCAGGTGCGATAAAGCTTAAATTTGCAAATTACCAGCATATCGAAAGTGCTTCCATAAAAAACAATACAGCCAACAAAGATGCACCGGAAGATGCAAGAGTTATTGAGCTAAAACTTGAGAAGAGCCCTTTTGACCCTGCAAAGGTATACGGTTATGTGGATGTAGACAGAAATGATTACTATGGGTTAAAGATTCTGGATTTTACTAATTATCGCTACACTACAGGCCTTGAAGTGTCTACTTCAACGCCAACTTCGCTGACGCCTTCGCAGTCTATTCAGACTACCTTGGTAACGGACAGTTATGAACCCTTTGAGTTGGGTGCAAACAAAACCACTGTCGTATCATCTGCCACAGCAAGCTTGACACCGACCACTTCCCCCGTGTTCAGCAGCCCATGTGATCAGCTGACCGATTCAGTCAAGGCTCAGCTCTGTCAGCAACTTCTGAATGAGCTTCAGGAAGAGGGGGTAAAGACTACGTTTTCTGAAGTGGAGATTGTAAAAAACATCGGGGAACTGCTCTACGCAGTAAACACGACGTCAGAGTCTGGCAAGGTTATTTTGCTTGAAGCAGGCAGTTATGAACTGAATAGGCCACTCCGTATGCTCCGGCCCGTGGCACTGGCCGGTGTTGGCAATACGGTGATTAAGCAATCCATTGATTATCCTGCCGAGGCAGAATCACTGGTTCTGCTGGATATTAACAGTTCAGCTCAGGGTTTCTTCAGCAAAGGTATAACCTGGGATATTTCCGCTGTAGACAATATCCGGGGCAAGCCTCTCTACACGGCAGTCAAGGCGGTCGACTATCGTGGAAAACTCCTGATGAGTAGTGATGAGTTTCAATATAACGTCAACAGGGAGAACGAAAAAGCACCTTCCCACTATGTTGAGGTACGGGGCTCATCAGGTGATGTGATAATTACTGGCAGTACGTTTTTTTCCGGAGGTCTGAAAAAAGCCGCCATTTATGCCGATTGTAAAAATTGCCTGGAAGAACTCCAGAAGATGGATATTTCGGGTAACCGCTTTACAGACTCAAATTCTGGCGAGTCCGCACCGGCTGCCATTGATGTTCGTCACTACAGAATCCTGAAAGTTCATGACAATGTTCAGGAGACCGAGTCTGTTTCGGTGAACATCAATGTTGAACTGCCAAATAACAGGGGCGGTATCTTTGCTCTTATCGCTGACAACATTGCCATGGGTTCAGCTATTGACGAGAAGAAAACCATTGACGTCACGGTTGGCAGACTGGCTAAAGAGCCTGCCAGAATTGATGGCCTGGTTCGGGTGTGCAGTAACCGTTACTTCTCCGTTAACCTTAATGAAGTACCTTCTAATGTTGTCGAGTTTGCTGAGGGTAATTGCAGCGCTTTGCCCGATATTCAGGCCTTGAGGGGGGCACCGACACCTTCACACAATGGTCTGAGCACGGGCCAATGGGTCGGCATAGGTTTGGCTGTCGGTGCAGCTGCTGTATACGGCGGGTGTGGTCTCTATGGTCTTACCAATCTGCCTGGACATGGGAGAGCCTGGTCATTCTTTATCTTACCCAAAACCCTTGCACTGGCTGCCACTGCAAAAGTGCTTGCATGGTGTAACCAACGCAAATGGGGCAGTTTAAGTGAGGATGATGATACAGTTAGTTTTTCGCCATCCGAAGGCGTAGAAATGAAAACAGGCTTGACGAAAGATCCTGAAATGAATTTGGGCGAAAGCGAAGGTGATCAATTCCCTTTGATTGAAAATCCGATAATGGAACCTGAGCTGTAAGTTTGTTTGAGAGGGTTTTAAAAGCCCTCTCAATCAAACGTAAAGGTTCAGTGGGACTCATTTTTGGCGTAATGCTCGATATGTTTTGTGAACTTATCATGCCGATCCAGAAACGAATCGTAAGCATGTTTGGCTGGAAGCGTGATGACTTTGCCGGTATGGGACAAACCGCTGATAAACTTTCCGGCAAGCGTCACCGGGTCTTTGCTGACCTTATAATGGGTTACCTTCTCGTGGGCGCTGGCCAGATTTTCTCTGGGAATGTCTGATAAAGCTGCACGACTCAGCTCGGCACTTGAGAAGCAAACCGCTTCGACCGGAGGCACCATGGAGAGTGCTGCATAGCTTGCTTCGGCTCCTCCTTTGGAATGGCCATTGAGTTTCAGAGAAAAAGGCTCGCCTTCAGGCGTTGCAGGCAGATTTTTCATAAGACTGGCGGTCAGGGCTTTGGCTTGTTTATAGCTGTCAGGGATGCCTTTTCCCGTGAGATTCTTGAGATTGGCTTGCCATTGCTTGCCTGAAAACTGCATGTTTTTTCTCGAACGTTCGATTAGCCCTCCTGCTGCCAGTCCCGATGTCGTGCCGCCAAACACCAGACGGACTTCCTTACGTTCAGGATTGGTAAGAACGTAAGCCGTGAGTCCTGTTTTCTTGTCATACAGGAATCCGGGTTCCTTGGTGCTGAGGGTCACTCCTGTCTCATCGGAAATCAGTTTTGCGATATCCTCAGAAGGTTGCCATTGAGCGGCAAAATCCTCTTTCTCTGGTTTGTGAATGTCACCGGCTTCACTGATTTTCTCAAGTGAGCGATGGTAGGGGTAAGCGGCCAACTGTGCATCAATGGCCATAGATCTGAGAACTCTGGGTTCTGTGGGCGGTTTACTGTTCATGGCCAGTTTTTTGATTTCCCGCTGCTCGAGTTTCACAGGGGCATCGTTTTTAAGAGTGGCTTTTTGGGGGGAATATTTGCCCATGGACTTGGAAATTTTGACTTTCCACCGGCCAAACACACCTGTTTTCTGAGACTTATCGAACTGTTTTTCAGAAATAGGCTTGAATTGAGTCGCTTGTGTATCGAGTCTGGATCTATCCATGATGATCTGATTCTTATGCCTGTTGTGAAACTTTTCAACTCAGCTCTCAAAGCAGAGTGTCTTTCCTCAGTATAGGGGGCGTATTCAAAGTCTGGTAACACTGCTTTTTCTCGGCGGGTCAGTCAAGTATTCGGTACAGGTGCCAGCTTTGAACCCAGCCTTCCGGATTGGAGGCGTAGAAGCCACCAATATCAGGATTGACGAGTGTTATCCGGGAAGGGTGGAGGACAGGAATCAGTGGTAATTCTCTGGCCAGAATAGCTTCGGCATTCTGATAGTTCGGTAAACGGGCTACAGTGGTTTTCTTGCTTGCAGCCAGGGAAAGTTCCCTGAGATAGGCTGGATCCCTGAAGGGGCCAAAGAATTGACTTTCGGTTAGAGGAATCAGGAACGCCGTGGCATCATTGTAGTCAGCTAACCACTCAAACCATGCCAGCTCGTAGTCTCCTTTGGATATATGCTCGAGGTAACTACCCCATTCCTCACTCTTACTGCTCAGGGATGTGCCCAGAGTGCTGTTAATCTGGTGGCAGATCTCTGGCAGAATATCCAGAGAATCGTACCTTGGGCTTGATAATACAGTTAGTTTTATATCACTCCCTTTAATGCCTGATTCAGCCAGTAACTTGATGGCCTGTTCCCTGCGATCCGGATTATCGAGCAGTCTTTTGCAGTTAGCCGGGTCCGGGTTGAAGCCCCGGGTATGGGGAGGCACAAAACTGCACGCTGGTGTGGTATGACTGTGGGGGTATATCTTCTTGACCAGCGCATTCCTGTCAATAGCCATCGATAGAGCCTGCCTTGCTTTTAAATTATGCAGGACCGTTACCTTCGGGCTGACCATCAGGCTGGCGGTGGCAAGAACCTGATCTTCAAACACAGACACAGGGTGCTTTTTCTTCAATTCCTGAATATGCAGCGCTGGCAATTGAGCCGTTACATCCAGTACGTGATTCTCAAATTGTTCTATTTGACGATGGACGGATGGAATAATCTGGTAATTGACCCGTTGCAGGTCAGTATCCAGATGACGGAAATAATGGGGGTTGCTGCTTAATTCTATACGGGTTTCAGGGATCACTTGACGAATTTTGAAGGGACCGTTGGTGACCGGAATGGTTGAGGTATCGCCCTTGAGATTACTCTTATGGACAGGCAGAAAGCTGGGAAAGGTCATCAGGTCCAGAAAATAAGGAGTGGGCTGATCCAGTTCGATAATGACTTTATCGTCGTATGCCTTCACCGCCAGGGCATCAAGATCGCCATTCAGAGCCTGCTCGGCTCCTTTTATTTTAGCGACTTTCAAGTACCAGCGGTAGGTGGCTCGACGTTCAGGATCGGCCAGTGCCCTGAAGCTGCGGGCAAAGTCTTCAGCCGTGAGGGCACTGCCATCTGACCATTTCAGATTTTTTCTGATGATAAAGGTATATCGGGTGCCGTCAGGGGCGCGTTCAACATCGCTGGCCACTCCGGGCACGGGTTCACCGTTTTTGTTCTGCACCATTAACCCTTCAAAAACATCCTTGAGCACCTGGGCGTTGGGTGAGCCGCCAAAATAGTGGGGGTGCAGGGATTTTGGGTTGGCCAGCAGACCCCTCTCAAGGGGCAAAGAGAAAACCTGCATGGAAGCAGTGAAGGCCAACAGGAAGCAGGGCAGGGCAAGGAGAGTTCTACGCAGCCAGCCACGAACCCTGAATGTAAGGGGCTTGAATATAAAGGACATTTAGGAGGTCAGATCAAAAAACTACACGAATCTTCTGTATAGCTTATTCATAAAGCTTCTGCCGAAAAAAGTCAGTAAGATGCGTCTGGTTTTCCATGGTAAAGGCTTTTTTGATGGCTAGCAGCCTGTCGGACTTAAGCGTCCGTAGCGAGGATTGCAAGAAATTGAGGATAAAAATCTCTGTTTCTGAGGAGAATAGCGAGCTATTTGACGAAGAAACAGGGATTTTTAGACCAATTTATTGCAACCGCAGTAGGACAGTCTTAAGTCCGACAGGCTGCTAGGAGCCTGACCGAGAATAGACTGCCCTACTGCGGCGGCAGCAAATTGGTCTGAAAATCCGCTTTTGTTCGTCAAATAGCTCGCTATTCTCCTCACAAAACCGAATTTTCATCCTCAATTTTCTGCCGTCCTCGCTACGGGCGCTATTCTCGGTCAGGCTCCTAGGCTCAACCACTGGGCAGACTTCTATATTGATCTATCCTTCCTCTCTGGAAATCAGAAGGCAAGGATAAAATTATTAAACACTCCCGTTTTGCAATACTGCTGTTATTGTCGTTGTCTGTCATCTGCCTGGCCAAACCGTTGAACGGGGGTTTTATTGTCGAGCTTGATAGACCTGACAGTTACGAGATGGAAGCGCCTCCCGTTGAGTCGACCTCCTTGCAATGGCCTTACGTCAGGAATCTGCTGGTTGCTTATGAACTGATCCTGACACCCAAAGACAAGCCTCTAAGCGCCATCCCCTATTCTCTAGAAGCAGCTATCGCCGTTGGCTGGCTTTTAAAAAGCTCTTGGAACCGGGATTCACCTCGGTTTAACCCGATTGAACAACAAGAAGTGTCTCAAAATCACCCGTTTGCGGTCAGCATTACGGTGCCAGGTTCTGAACAGGACCAACCACAGGGGCAACCTCCAGAATCATCCGGCCACCAGGCAATACAGTTCACTACCCACCCTTTGGGCTATTTAACCCATTTGTTCTACTCTGACTCTGGCAAAGGTAACGAAGAGCCACAACAACACTCACATACTTTGGGCTTAAATTGTTTCGTCCACCCCTGTAATGGCGTTTGTCGATTTAGACAATCTTCCGGTTCAACCGATGGTAAAGTGCAGAATTGTGAAGAAAGTTCTACAGACAAAACGGGTAAAACATCCGAAAAAAGCTTCTCCCACCATTTGGCAAGGAGACATTGTTATCGATGTAACTCTCTGGACGGGGTCGCCTCAGCCTCAATAGCTACAGTGACAGACGCTATAAACACTACTGCCGGGCGATTAGCCTGCAATGTGATAGTCTTCGAAAAGGATGGCCATCTGCGACAATGCGGGAAGGTCTGTAAAAACGAAAAAAGACTATCGTGTCACAAAAGCAAATGCCATACCGGGGAAAAAACCTGTGACGTGATGGTGATCGGGGAGGATAACCAGTCGCAGCCATGTGGAACCTTCTTCAAGAATGCCGGAGCCCTGTCGGTTCACAAAGCCAGAGTCCATGGCAATCAACGAATCTGTAAATTGACCATACTCGGGAAGGGTGGCCAGCTGCGGCCTTGCGAGAAAGTCTTCAAGAACAATCGATCTTTTGCGACGCACAAATACAAATTCCACACCGGGCAAAAAACCTGTGACTTGATGGTGACCGGGGAGGGTAGCCAGCAGCGGCCATGTGGGGCAGTCTGCAAGAATGCCCAAGACCTGATGATCCACAAAAGAAATGGACACACCAAGCAAGCAAGCTGTGACCTGATTGTGGTCTCGGAAGATGGCCAGAAGCGGTCATGCGCGTTTGTCGGCAAGAATCCTCAGGCTCTGAGGTCTCACAGAAGCAAAATCCACAGTGGAAAACGAACCTGTGACGTAACCGTGATCGGTGAGAATGGCCAGCAGCAATCATGTGCAAAGGTCTGCAGGAATGCTGGAGCCCTGACGGATCACAAGAGAATTGACCACAGCGGGCAACAAACCTGTTACTACACAGTGGTCGGAGAGGGTGGTCAGCGTTGGCCATGCGGAAAGATCTGCAAGAATACAAAAGCCCTGTTGGACCACAAAAGGGCACATCGAAAACACAAGACTGTTGATATGAACCAGCACGTCGACCAGGGTTCCCAAAAAAGTAAAGTGAAGAAATAACGATCAAAAGTGATTGAGTTTTCACTGCTACTTTGTTTGGTTTTTGGCTCGCTGAACAAAAAAGTGTTTTCCTGAAATCAAGGTCAAGATACCGCCAAGTATCATCAGTGAAGACAGAACAAGTCTCATAGATAAGGTCTCGTTGGTAAACAACACACCTCCTATTGCGGCAATAACAGGAACGAGCAATTGCACGACAGCCGATTGTGTGCCAGAAAGCCCCGCCAGCGCGATATACCAGATCATGTAACCAATCCCCGATGTGACGCCACCAGATACCACTGCCAATATGACACCTTCGGTGGACAAGCGGCTGTCCTGAATGGATACAAGCCCCAAAATCAATACAAATGGTAGCGTACGAACAAAATTATAAGTGGTGTCTCCCAGCGGATTTTGTGAGCCCCTGCCAGCAAGCGTATAGAAGCCCCAGGCTACGCCGGAGACAGTCATCAGGATAAATCCCGTCAGTGACGGCGTGGACAAACCGGGTATTACCAGATAAACAAAACCCAGAAATGCAATAAAAGCACCCAACCACTCAACAGGTAAAAGTTTTTTTCCTGTAACAAGCTCAGCAACAATAATCGTAATTTGTACCGAAGCGAACAAGATTAATGCCCCTGTTCCCGTATTCAGAGAGAGGTAGGCAAAAGAAAAAGCGATGGCGTAAAGAAATAACATGAAGGAAGCTTTCCAGCTCCCTTTTGATGTTGAAACGCAATTGAATCGGGATAACTTGAGTATCAGCAGCAATACCAAAACGCCGCTAAGTAATCGAATCCACGTAAAGCTAACGGCGTCAATCTCGTTATCACCCAAAGCCAATCTGCACAGAATGGAATTTCCCGCGAATGCTATGAGGGCCAGGCTCGTTAACCAAATGGTTTTCATTTCAAGAGGTAATTGCAGCGAAAGGTAATTCTACGACCAGCATTCGGAAAGAATGCTGGCTGGGATGACGAGAAAGATCAACTGAGTGCTGCTTCCATTCGATCCAGGGCTTTTTCCAGGGCTTCATCACTGGTGGCGTAGGATAGACGCATACAGCCTTCCATGCCAAAGGCTGAGCCCGGTACCAGGGCAACGCCTTTTTCCAGGAGCATCTCTGCCAGTTGGGTGTCTTTTTCAAAGCCCAGCTTCTGCATGGCTTCGCTGAAATCAGGGAAGGTATAGAAAGTACCGTCGCTTTCAATGGTGGTAACACCAGGCAGCTTCTTCAGACGACCTACGACATAGTCATGACGCTTTTTGAAAGAGACCAGCATCTCTTTTACACACTCCTGTGAACCGGCCAGAGCTTCAGTCGCCGCAGCCTGGGCAACAGAGCAGGGGTTGGAGGTACTCTGTGACTGAATCTTTTTCATGTTTTTGATCAGCCAGGCGGGTCCACCGGCATAACCAATACGCCATCCGGTCATGGAGTAAGCCTTGGATACACCGTTCAGAACAATTGTTCTGTCGTACAGTTCCGGGCAGGCCATCAGGATGTTGCAGAAAGGCTCATCACTCCAGAGGATGTGCTCGTACATATCATCAGTAGCCACCATAACATGGGGGTGTTTCAGCAGAACAGCGGCCAGACCTTCCAGCTCTTTGCGGGTGTAGGCTGTACCGGACGGGTTGGAGGGGCTGTTCAGAACTACCAGCCTGGTTTTTGTTGTAATGGCCGAATCCAGAAGTTCCGGAGTCAGTTTGAAACGGTTCTCAAGGTTGCCCTTGACGATCACCGGGACACCTTCAGCAATAGTGACCATATCCGGGTAGGAAACCCAGTAAGGGGCAGGAATAACGACCTCATCACCCTTATTGATCAGTGCCAGACAGAGATTGAAGAAGCTCTGTTTACCACCGGAGGAAACCAGAATCTGGTCTGGCGCATATTCGTGACCATTGTCGCGCCTGAACTTATCGATAATGGCCTGTTTCAGTTCTACAGTACCGTCAACGGCAGTGTACTTGGTTTTTCCTTCGTTAATGGCCCTGATCGCAGCAGCCTTGATGTGATCAGGGGTATCGAAGTCGGGTTCACCGGCACCCAGGCCAATAATGTCGTGTCCGGCGGCGCGAAGTTCAGCGGCTCGGGCAGTGACTGCCATGGTAGGTGATGGTTTGACCATCTGAACGCGGTGGGAAGGTTGACCAGTCACGATGTTCCTCGTTAATCGTTTTTCAAACCCGTATAAAGTCAGACAATCTGGCGCAATGCTCAGCCAGTGTCCTGACTGATACTGATTCCGGTGCGAATCTTATAAGGTTGACAAGCTGACTTGTCAGGGAATCACGCATCAGCAATGCGCATCATACACAAGCCCTCTTCACTGCGCCATCTGAAAACGGAAGTCTGGTTACATTTTTGCGACACACCGATGGTGGCTGCTTTTCCTGATTAAGCGCAGTGTTCTCTGGCTGCATTTCCTGTCCTGGGCTGTTTATAATCAACAAATAATTTAAGCGCTTCTGCCAGTGGATACGTATGGGAAAGACATTCAAGGTATCATCAAAATTTCAGCCTTCCGGAGATCAGCCTGAAGCCATTGAAAAGCTGCTGTCCGGCATTCATTCGGGACTGGCCTGCCAGACATTGCTGGGGGTGACCGGTTCAGGGAAAACCTTCACCATTGCCAATGTCATTGAAAAGCTGCAAAGACCCGCTATTGTTATGGCCCATAACAAGACTTTGGCTGCCCAGCTGTATGGCGAGTTCAAGGAGTTTTTCCCTGGCAATGCGGTTGAGTATTTTGTTTCCTACTACGATTATTACCAGCCTGAAGCATACGTGCCCAGTTCGGACACCTTTATCGAGAAAGATGCCTCGGTCAATGAGCACATTGAGCAGATGAGACTTTCGGCCACTAAAGCGTTGATGGAAAGGGAAGATGCCATTATTGTTGCGACGGTTTCAGCGATTTACGGTCTGGGTGATCCCAAATCTTACCTGAAGATGATGTTGCATATTTCCCGGGGTGAAATGATTGACCAGCGGGAGGTTTTGCGCAGGTTGGCCGAGCTGCAATATACCCGCAACGATACAGAATTGAAAAGGGCTACTTATCGTGTTCGTGGTGATGTCATTGATATCTTCCCGGCAGAATCTGAAAAAGAAGCCATCAGGCTGGAGCTGTTTGATGAAGAGGTGGAGGAAATCAGTGAATTTGATCCTCTGACCGGCGAAGTGCTCAGAAAACTGCCCCGGGTGACTATTTACCCCAAGACTCACTATGTCACACCTCGTCAGACCATCATTGAAGCCACAGAAGCTATCAAAGACGAAATGGTTGAACGTCTGGAAGTGCTCAGAAATAACAATAAGCTGGTGGAAGCACAGCGTCTGGAGCAGAGGGTCAAGTACGATGTGGAAATGATGCTGGAGCTGGGCTACTGCACGGGTATCGAAAACTATTCCCGCTATCTCTCAGGCACTCAACCCGGCGAAGCACCACCGACACTGTTTGATTATATTCCTGACAATGCCTTGTGTGTGATTGACGAATCACACGTCACGGTGCCCCAGGTGGGTGGGATGTACAAAGGCGACCGTTCTCGTAAGGAGACCCTTGTGGAGTATGGCTTCAGACTGCCTTCTGCGCTGGATAACCGGCCCCTGAAGTTTGAAGAGTGGGAAGGACGACGCCCGCAAACTATTTTTGTTTCCGCGACTCCCGGCCCTTATGAAGCGGAACATCAGGGACAGATAGTGGATCAGGTGGTTCGACCCACCGGGCTGGTTGATCCGGAGATTGAAGTTCGTCCTGCCACGACCCAGGTGGATGATCTGTTGACTGAGCTTAATAAAACCGTGGCTAAAGGCGACAGGGTTCTGGTAACGACCCTGACCAAGCGCATGGCGGAAGATTTAACCGATTATCTCCATGAAAACGGTGTTCGCTGTCGCTATTTGCATTCTGGTATCGATACAGTAGAGCGGGTTGAGATCATTCGTGATCTGCGGATTGGGACGTTTGACGTGCTGGTAGGCATTAACCTGTTAAGAGAAGGTCTCGATATGCCGGAAGTTTCGTTGGTGGCTATTCTTGATGCCGACAAGGAAGGTTTCCTGCGTTCTGATCGCTCTCTGATTCAGACCATTGGTCGTGCAGCCCGTAATATTAATGGTAAGGCTATTCTCTACGCCGACAAAATCACGGGCTCAATGCAGCGGGCGATTGATGAAACCGAACGTCGCCGAAAAAAACAGCTTGCCTACAACGAAGAGCACGGGATTACCCCGAAGAGTGTCCATAAATCGGTTGCGGATATTCTTGAAGGCGCAGTCATTCCCGGCAAGAAGAAAGGGCAGCCCAGTCGCAAGGTTGCTGAGCCGAAAGCGGACTATCACCATGAGATGTCGGCTCAGGAACTGGCTAAAGAGATCAGTAAGCTGGAAAACAAGATGATGGAACATGCCCGCAATCTGGAGTTTGAAGAAGCGGCAGCTGTCCGTGATCAGGTGGCCAGGCTCAGGGATCGGGTATTGAAATGATTTGACTCTCTTCCTAAGCCAGCCCAGCAGCGATTGTCTGTGGGGATCAGCGTTCTGACGCACCGGTATTAAGCCCGGTGCGACGGGTATTAATGGATAAAATTGTGAGAAAAAGCCTCAGCCATATCCATTGTAACGAGCAGTTGACCATTGTGGTTTGAAACAGTTTGTAATTCAGCTCTGACCGTCTCACCACCATTATCTATAAATACTTCTTTTACCGGGAAGTTGGGGGTATCAAAGCTGGCCAGCTGAATATTACCAACATATACATTGAATCGTTTAGTAGCGCCACTGACAGACCAGCTTAAATGAGCTTTACCGTGAATGGCACTTGCACCTCTGTTGATTGGGATGATGCTGTTGGTACTTTTTTTCTGATTTGAAAATGCAGTCTGAGTTATCTGGAAATAGTGTGGCTGATTGAAAAGTGTCAAGGTTACATATTGCCCCTTGTCAGCACCCATCAAAGAAATCTTGATTTCATTACTTCCACTTTTAATGTCAGAGCTGATAGTCAATAGACCAGCCCCGGCATAAAAATCATGACGAGTCAGGCTCTGTGGTCTATTGATTACAGAAATGATCTTGCTATTGTGTGAGTGACTTTTTATTTGTTTAAAGCTCTTTAGTTTTCCATTAACCGATTTTCTTTCCGTCACTGTGGTAGTGGTGCTCTGAAAGATAGTAGCCTTGACTAAAAAACCACTTGCTTGAGCTTTTCTTTTCTCTTCCTCAATGTCAAATGCTTGTGCTTTAATAGCACCGATGCTTGAAGAAAAAACAAAAAGAAATAAGAAGGCGGTTTTTAAACGAAGTTTTTTATTAATTAGTAACATGTTTCTCTCCTAAATCAGTTAATTGATACGAAAATATATCCTTCTGGATAAAAATTAATTTTTCTGAAGGGATGATTAGTTCACCTACATAATACTTTGACTTGAAAAATGAGAAATAGTTCAAAAGTACCAGGTCAGGGAATGATGCGAAGGGACGCCTCAAAAAAATTGCCGACTGCCTGCTGGCGGTAAAAGGGCAAAAAAATGAACGTTTTTTGCACAGAAATCTGGACTGATTTTCAGCTATATCCATGTTCTGTTTTGTACATATTTTAACCAAGCTGATATTCAGCTAAGCGCCTGATTTTCTTTTAGATTAATCGGGAATCGGGGGTTGCATTTTTCAGCAGCGTTGATACTATACGCAGCAACTTCAGGCGGTTAGCTCAGCTGGTTAGAGCGTTACGTTGACATCGTAAAGGTCGCTGGTTCGACTCCAGTACCGCCTACCATATAAGTGATTGATTTCACTAAAGAAAAGCCCATTTTTTACAGTGGGCTTTTTTTGCGTCGTAAAAAAACGATCAAATCTCCAAACCTTCCAAGCTCAGTTCAGCTTCTACAGACTCGTATCTGATCTCGTGTCCTTCCTGGTATTCCGTCGTCATTTTTCCAGTTGAGTGGCCCATGTACATCTGAACATAGCTACTTTCAGGTCCCTGTTTTTCTGCCGGTCCGACTCGGAAACCTGGAGAACGCCATGAACGAAGAAGTCCAATATCTTCATGCTCACCACGGGAGTTGGAAAACACGATTGGTGTTACAACTCCGATTAAATGGTTACGGCTATTCAATAACGACAAAAAATACCAGGGACCAAGGAACTGAAAGAGTTAACGCAAGTCAAACAAGCACAATCAGCCGATCAGGAATAAATATTATGAACAGAATCACAAGCTCTTCTAGCCAATATTACCAGCCCGCTACTGAATACATGCAAGAGGACGAATGTACTATTTGTAAATTCTGTTTTGCAGGAAAAAAAGTATCGGTTACCAAATGCAACCATTATTTTCATACATCTTGTCTGGAAACCTGGCTACAGCGTGGAGATCAATGTCCTTTGTGTAGAACTCCCCTCAAAGATAGGACAATCCAGCAAGAGGACTCACCTGTTGATGCCTTGATGGCAGCTTATAGCTTCACACCTATCCAGCATCCGGAGGACCCTGACACTGATCACTCGCAAGCGCTAAATGTGTTGATTGGAGCTGATAACTTTAGATTTAACAGGCACCCGGAGGACCCTGACCTTAATCGCTCGGAAGGGCTAAATATGTTGATTGAAATTGGCCGCAGCCTGGGGAATGGCGGTAGAACGCAGGCCAGCGGACTTTAAGCTTTGAGATAAGAGCTTGCTCCTGTTGTTGTATCTTCTACTCATATATACTTTGTGTCGAAAAATGATGACTAGTTCAAAAGTACCAGTTCAGAGAGTGTTGATGCCAAGGGACGTCTCAAAGAATTGCCAACGAGATTATAAATGAGTTGGTCAGATAGTCTGGAGTGACATAAGTTCAGAGTTCAGTGAGTTTTTGAATACATCGAAAAACATTTATTTTCCAATGAACTTTAAAGAGAAGTAATGCTCTGATGTTATAAATTGAATTTGAATTATCAGGTATATAATGTGGACAGAATACCGACAAATTGTTTAAGACAAGAAATTTTATCATTGATAACCTGTCAAGAGCTGCTGAATTTATGTTGAAAAATGGGATTCAAAACAAGGATCTTTTTGATAATAATGTCGTGTATTTTTTCAATCAGGGAGTTTTGAAATTCATAGACTTTAACAGTGCATGTTTTGACATTCCTGCCGAGAAAAATGAAATCATGAAAAATATCGGATTAATTGTTCTTTATTGTAAATTGAAAGAATCTCATGAGTGCAAAGAGAGTGTTACTTATAAATGCAAAGCCTGCTATCAGGTTGATGACAAGCTTAAAGATAAAGTTGAACTTGATAAAATCATAGATGAAACAATGCGGGGAAGCGGTTCTTTAAATACATTGATCAAAAGCTTAATAAAATTTGACCCTGCTTCCCCAATAGACCCTTCACAAGTATACAGCTCACTTGGATTAAAAGAGGCTCTCCCGCAATTGACTCGCACCTGACGACTGGTTCAGGTGCGCACGGCGGCCTCCAGAATATGGGAACGAATTGAGACAAGGTGAAAGTTCAGCACTATCACTCCGACAGCCTCTGACCCTGTTTTTTGTCGTCACTGATATGGAAGATATCAATCTTACCCTGAATAATGAAACCGGTGAGGTTTGGGTGGAAAAAGTTGGTAAAAAACTTCATTGCAAAGTATCAGACAATATGGCTCAGTTTCTAACAATGCTGAGCCTTGCAAAGCGGCCAGCGTGCAATAAGGTTTCTTGAGTTGCTCTGATGTCAGATACCGAAGGAATCCAGGACTGCTTCAATGTCTTTCAGTGTTTAAAAATACACTCTGCCCTGAACTTTTTTATATATTGACGGTCAAAGTTATTGAGTGAGTTTCATTAATTTTTAGAAAGTTCCATTAATTGTTAAAGGGGGAGTTATGTCTGATTCGAGATATTCTATGCGTGCTTGTTCTGCTCTTCTGTCTTTCTTGTTGCTGGTTATTTCGGGGTTGGTTCTGGCGGATGAAGCTGTTCAGGACTATAGCAGTCTGTTGGCGGAATATCATATAGAGATCAACGACGATCTGAGTTACACCCGTATTGTAACCTTTGAGTATCAGGTGTTGACTCCTGCAGGTGCTGAGGAGTTGCAGGAATACCACTACAGTTATTTTTCCGAGAATGAATCCCTGAAGGTTCTGGAAGCTTCGATTACCCATCCGGATGGTAAGGTGTTCCCTGTTGAAAAAGATAATATTTACGAACAGGATCTGGGAGGGCGTGATCAGGAGCGGCGTTCCAGGGAAGTCGTGGTGATTTTCTCCCGGTTGACACCAGGCAGCACCATGAAACTGAAGTTTGAGCATGTGGTGAACAAGGACAGCCCCATGGGCTTTAACATGGTGCTGCAACCCGAATTGGAACTGGAACAAAAGAAATTGGCAGCTACCATTGTGCTGCCTGAAAACAAACCCATGAAATGGGGGAGCAGAGGCAATTTCTCTGTTAAAGAACTTTGGAAAGGCAAGCGTAAAGAGTTGACGGTCAGCCTTGAAAACTTCCCTTATCAGGAGATGGAGCCAAATATGGTCAGCCCGGATGATGTGCTGCCCATGTTTGCGATAACCTCTCTGAAAAGCTGGGAAGAGATCGGCCAGATATACTACGAAAGTAGTCTGAACAGACAGGCTGACAGTGAAGAAATCCGTCAGTTGGCTGAAGAGATCACCCGCGGAGCCAGGCATCCACGGGAGGAGGCAGAACTCATCTATAACTGGGTGGCCCAAAATATTAATTACCTGTCTCTGAGCTACAACCTTGAAGATACGCTGGTCCCTCACCCGGTGGAAGAGATTCTTCTTCATGGTTATGGCGACTGCAAAGATCAGGCTCTGTTGTTGCAGGCATTGTTAAAAGCCCGTGGTATAGAGTCAAAGTCGGCATTGGTCAGCTGGGATAACAGCTATAAGGATTGGCCGGTACCGACTTCCATGCAGTTTAATCATGCGCTGTTATACATTCCTGAAATGAACACCTGGCTCAATCCTGTTTCACCCCTGTCTCCATTCGGATCACTGGATTACAGTCTTTCGGGCAAGCGAGTGGTGCTGGCCAGCCCTGAAGGTGAAACTCAATTTCTTCCCGTCATGCAACCGGATCAGAACCGTTATTGGGTAAAAAACCAGTCGGTGCTGTCCGGGAATGGATTTTTGAGAGGAGAGAGTAAAGTCACCGGGACTGGAACCATCGGAGAAGAGATTCGCGAGCTGCTGGCAGCCAGTGGCAGCGGTGAATGGAAGGCCAGTAATCTGCTGGCGGACACCCTGATCGGCGGTTTTGGCTCTATCTCTCAGGGTGCGTCTGCTTATGATCTGAAAACACAGCCCGCCTATAAGGGTAAATGGCACAGCCCTCACGCTTTTGAACTGGGCAAGGAAGGATTTATCACCACTGCACCAGGGCTGGATTTTCAAGATGTGCTGGCGCTGAGAACCTATCTGGTGGATGGAGAGCGCAAGTACCCGTTTACGGTCGGACCCCGGCATTATCATTGGGAGCACCGAATGAAACTCCCCAAAAATTATAAAGTCACCCGGCTTCCGGAAAATTTGAAGGTGGATAATCAGGCCGGCACTTACAGCAGTCATTACAGGATGGAGGGTAATACTCTGGTTGTGAAGCGGCAGATCGTCATTAAGAAAAACCTCTATCAACCCGGTGAATACCCTGAATTCGAGCGGTTGGCCTACCTGGCTATTAATGATCGCCGTGCCGTCATTGCTTTGAAGCGACGCTGAGCTTCAATCATAAGGTGCTGTCAGGCTGTTGCTCTGGACTGGCATCAATAAATGCATTGAGTTCATTACAGTGCTGGTGGATCCTCTGGATTTTTGGATAATCCCTTAATGGCACGTTAAACCGCAAGGCATTGTAGACCTGAGGTATCAGACAGATGTCGGCCAGGGTAGGGGTGTCTCCGATACAGAAAGGGTCATCCCCCAATTGCTGCTCACAGGCATCAAAACCTGTTTTTATCCAGTGCTGGTACCATTGGTTTTTTTGCTCGTCACTGATTGCAAATTCTGACTTCAGATATTTTAGTGTTCTCAGATTATTCAGAGGATGGATATCGCAGCTGATGATATTGGCCAGACTTCGAATCCGGGCTTTCTGCCAGGCATCACCGGGAATAATGGCTGGTTCCGGACAGGTTTCTTCAAGCCATTCCATGATAGCCATGGACTGAATCAGCCTGTTATTGCCGACTTCCAGTGCCGGTACCAGTCCCTGGGGTTGAATGTTTTTATATTTATCCTTTGTCTGTTCTGACTTCAACAGGTTAACCGGAACCAGTTCGTAATCCACCCCTTTCAGGTTCAGGGCAATCCTGACCCGGTAAGCCGCTGAAGATCGGAAGTAGCTGTATAGCTTCATTGTGTTATCCCTTTGCTGGCAGAAGAGTGGCCGAGACTTCACCAAAGCCGATTCTGGCCGTGCCTTCTTTCTCGCACCAGCCTCTCATGATCACGGTATCTCCGTCCTGCAGGAACCTTCTTTGTTCACCATTGGTCAGGTTTATAGCCTCCTTACCACCCCGGGTCAGCTCCAGCAGTGAGCCTGCTTCCTCTGGCCTGGGGCCTGACTGGGTACCCGTTCCCAGCAAATCGCCGGATTGCAGGTTACAACCATTACTGGCGTGATGAGCCACCATCTGGCCCACACTCCAGTAAGAATGTTTGAAGCTGGATTGAGACAGCTTTTCCATGCTTTGTTGAGAACCTTTCATGGCGGGTGTTTGCAGGAGGACTTCCAGCTGAATGTCCAGAGCGCCCAGACGAGTGTTTTCTTCCGAGCTCAAATAAGGCAGAGGTTGTGGATCATCGGCAGGACGAAGATAACTGGTTCGATATGGAGCCAGTGCTTCCAGCGTCACGATCCAGGGCGAAATAGTGGAGGCAAAGCTTTTGGCCAGAAACGGTCCCAGGGGCTGGTATTCCCAGGCCTGAATGTCTCGTGCAGACCAATCATTGAGAAGACACAGGCCAAATACATGCTGATCGGTCTTATCCAACGCAATAGGGTCACCCAAAGGGTTGCCCTGACCGATGAAAATGCCCATTTCAAGCTCATAGTCCAGTCGTTTACAGGGACCAAAGGAAGGTTGTTCTGCGTCCGGTGCTTTGGTTTGACCAACCGGACGGTGAAAAGTTTGTCCTGAAACCCCAATGGATGAGGCCCTGCCGTGGTAGCCAATGGGCACCCACTTATAGTTGGGTAGCAGGGGATTGTCGGGTCTGAACAGTGAACCGACGGCTGTGGCGTGATAGATAGAGGAATAGAAGTCCGTGTAATCCCGAATCTGGCAGGGCAGGGCGAATTCGGCTTTGTTCATGGTGATCAGACAGGGCTTCAGTTGGCTCTCCAGTTCCGAGCCTGTTCTCAGTGCTCTGGACAGGCTGAGCCTGAGAGCGCTCCAGTATTCAAAGCCCAACTCCATCAGGGGCGTTAAATTTTCCTGGGCACAGGCTGTCAGTGCCACGGCTGCCTTGCCGTCAAATGGCTTCAGTGCGTCCGTTGCCTTCAGGTCCAGAATCTGGTTGCCAATGGCTACGCCACAGCGGAAAGGCTCACTGCCTGTGCGAAAAACAGCAAAAGGCAGATTCTGAATGGTAAAGTCGGCATCCAATTTGTTGGCACAAATTACCCAGCTGGTTAGATTAACGTCATGGGTCTCGTTCATTGAAATCATTGGTCATCCTGAATGCATCAAGAAGCAGGGTACCAGCAACTGCAAACAGCCTATCTGGCACGCGTGATTTTTGTTGTTAATGACTGTCTGACTTAAGGCTTCTGACTGGGGTCAAAATGCTTCTTCAGGCCAGACCAGCATTTAAGATAGTCTTTTTGTCGCAGGTTGCTCTCCATGGCAAATTTTGAGGGTACGTAGACATATCGGGATTCAAACATGAACGCCAGAGTGTTTTCATAACGCACGGGCTTCAGCTCCGCTTCGCTGGCTTTCCTGAATACCTCCGCCTCGGGACCGTGGGGTGACATACAGTTATGCAGACTGCTGCCACCGGGTACAAACCCTTTTTCCTTGGCGTCGTAAACACCCTGAATCAGCCCCATAAACTCACTCATAATATTGCGGTGATACCAAGGGGGGCGGAAGGTGTTTTCAGCCACCATCCAGCGGGGAGGGAAGATGACAAAATCCAGGTTGGCTACGCCGGGTGAGTGAGATTGGGAGGTCAGAACCGTAAAGATAGAGGGGTCCGGATGGTCATAGCTCACCGTATTGATGACATTGAAACGGGACAGCTCGTATTTATAGGGTGCCGAAGTTCCCACCCAGGCAACGACATCCAGGGGTGAGTGATCGAGCTCACAGGCATAAAGGTGACCAGCAAATTTAGCGATCAGTTCGAAGTTACCTTCTTCGTCTTCATACCAGGCAACGGGGTATTGGAAATCCCGGTCATTGGCGAAGCCATTGGCGCCTGCCGGGCCGCGTTCCGGCAGTGTCAGAGGGGCTCCATAGTTTTCGCAGAGATAACCACTGGCCTGACTCTCCAGAAGATCCACTCTGAATTTCATACCTCGCGGAATCACGGCGATATCTCCCGGGCTAACCTGTAATCGACCCAGTTCGGTACAGATCATCAGAGCGCCTGACTGTGGCACAATCAGCAGCTCGCCATCGGCATTATAAAAAAAACGCTTTTCCATGCTCTGGTTAGCGGCGTACAGATGAATGGCACTACCGATCTGTGTAATGGCTTTACCATTAGCCGCAAGGGTAGTCAGACCACTGATAAAATCAGTCGGTTGTTTCGGAGCGGGCAGTGGGTCCCAACGAAGCGGACTTGGCACAGGCGGCAGGTCTGTCAGGGGGGCGGTTTCCAGCAGGGGATTGTTCTCCCAGGGCTGGAAGTCTCCCTGAACAACAGAGGGGCGGATTCGATAAGTCCAGGTCCGGCGGTTCTGGTGTTTGGGGGCTGTGAAGGCCGTGGAGGAAAACTGTTCACAATAGAGCCCGTAAGCCACTTTCTGAGGGTTGAAGCAGGCCTTGGGCAGGGCACCGGGTAATGCCTCTGTTTCGTGTTCGTTACCAAAGCCCGTCTGGTATTCAAGATCGTCAGGTAATGTCATCAAACTGAACCTATCGTTTTTCTTATTTCCAAGCCTAATTGCCGGGTAAGGATGAAAGCTGTTTGTCGAGGTCCTGAATTGTTTCCATTTTTAGCCAGTCCTGAGAGTTTGTCCATAAGGATTCTGGATTTTTAATCTCCCGGCGCTGCTGCGACAGTGTTAAATCCGGCTCCTTCAGGGCTCTCTCTTTATCACAAGTCCTGTGAGCTTTTCTCTCCACGGCTTACCTTCATGACGACAGAAGTCGTGTGTGCAACAGGTCAATTAAACAAGGTGTGCAAATAATCCAAAGGGGCATAGAGTTTCTGCCATTGGTTACGGACTGTTTCGGTGAAACTTTCTTCAAGTGAGTAACCATAAACAGCATTGTTTGAAACGCCATTGATCAGAGCGATTGTCAATGCAGGAACCAGGGTAAAAGCGACGTTTTTCAATAAATGGTTTGAGTCCAGGTTTGATTTTTGACTCGACAGAAGAAACATGACGACGGCCCCGACTGTACTTCCGCAATCACCTGAATGCGGGATACTGGTTTCAATTTTTCCTAGAGAGAAGGCCAGAGTATAGAATGCGATAACGGACAAGACTGGGTCAGAGATCCAGAAAGCTACTGCTCCGATGGCTCCGATTGTGGCAACGGCCCTTGTTCCGGCTAATTCTTTGGTTGCGGTCAAAGCTTTTGCTCCTGCTTCCACCTCGACTGCATGAGCATCGTCTGAATTATATGTTGACATATAGATTTTTGACATCACTGAATGTGCCATCAAGTTAGACAGCACATAAGCAAAGATTGCATTAAGAGTAGAGCCTCTGGCGGCCAACCGCTCATAAACTATTGCCCCGACCATCAAGCCTGTGATGGATTTCAAGATGGCATATTCAAGAAGGGTAATTTTTTCAGGCTTGATTGAACGAATGTCACGGTCCCTTAAATCCTTTATGGTCTCAGCTTCGGCTACTGTTCTTGCCATTACCTCATGGGTAAAGTATGCGATTGTTATGGGTATAAAATAAGGGTCGTCAGTCGTGTATGCTCTGAAACCAACGAATCCTGTTCCTACATATCGCAGCGGTTGCCACAGGGGCCGCCGAAGGGACCAGTACGGCGATACGTGTCCGACTAAAGCAACCTCAGTGGAGGTAATAACGGCTGCCAGTTGATTACAAAAAGATGATTTGACCTCTTGTAACTCATTTTGCTGTGTGCCAGACAGGCCAGATCGGCCTGTGAGGGTAGATACCAGCCCGGGTGATCTGCAGATGCCGTACCAGAATCCGTAATTGATCAAAGTGGAAACGGCCAGCCCGGAACTGCTACTGACCAGTTTCAGGCTATCTTCAACTAACGAAGCATTATTGTAATGGCTCAATAAGTTAAATTGTTCTTCTTTCGATAGATCTGAATGAGCGACTGAACCTATAGATAACAAGCACGACAACAGTGCTGATATCTTACACAGTGTTTCCATTGTTCATATCCTTAATTGGGGTAACTGATTTATTGTCAGGAAATGTCAGGCTGAACCTTTTCGTACCGGGAATTAGTACCAAACGAACTTTCTAACTCCCTATTGCGCTGAAGAATTGAGCCTTAATCCTGCGTTGGCGATCGTCGCCATAGCTAAGGCTAAGACTCCTCACGCCGCCTTGTTTTAAGGCTCAAATCTCCATGCTCATCACGGGAGCTAGCAGCCTGTCGGACTTAAGACTGTCCTACTGCGGTTGCAATAAATTGGTCTAAAAATCCCTGTTTCTTCGTCAAATAGCTCGCTATTCTCCTCAGAAACAGAGATTTTTATCCTCAATTTCTTGCAATCCTCGCTACGGACGCTTAAGTCCGACAGGCTGCTAGAAAGCACGATTGGTATAACTGCTTTTTTGTGGTTGTTTTTTGTAGTTGTGTATACCTGACCAGTTCACAGAGGAAGCTATCACCAGGCCCCAGCCCTCTGGACTTTGCTGTTTCCACGGGAGTTTATAGTTCAGCAGTGGAATTTTCGCCATTTATTAGATTCATCGAGTGAGTGTATAATCCCGTATTCTTAGAGGTCGCTGCAAAGCTTGAGGTTTCTCCATTTTTAGCCAGTCCTGAGACTTTATACCAATTGAGCTTTCTAACTCCCTGTTGCGCTGAAGATTTGAGCCTAAATCCTGCGTTGGCGATCGTCGCCTTGTCTTAAGGCTCAAATCTCCATGCTCATCATGGGAGTTAGAAAGCACGATGGGTATTATTCGTACAGATGACCAATTTTTCCTCTCCCGGAGATATTGCGGCAATGTTAATATCTCTCAGAACCTGATTGACCGAATAGACAACATTTGAGAACTGACTTGCCAAATACCCAGCCTGTACGCAAAGGCTTTCTTCTTAGCCGACATAGCCAGGACCGCAGAGGACAGACGGAAGTTGTTTTGTGGGTTGTCACTGATGACGGCCCTGCAAAGCTGGTGGTTGAAGGAGAGCGTCCCGTCTGTTTTGTTGTTTCCTCCGGGTTTGAGCCACTACAGAGTGAGTTTTTCAGGAGTTATCCAACAATCGAGGCAAAGCCGCTGCCTCTGAAGAACTTTCGCCATGAGCCAGTCACGGCCCTTTATAGTCAAAACCTGAACCAATCGTTTCAGATGCATGATTATTTTCGTACCAGGGGTGTAGAGTTGCTGGAAGCCGATGTCAGGCTGGCAGACCGGTTTCTGATGGAGCGTTTTGTTTACGGTGGCATGGCATTCACGGGTGATTTGGTGCAGAAGTCAGGCTATCAGGAATACCGCAAGGTGCGAATTCGTCCTGCTGAGTTTAATCCCGACTTCAAGGTGGTCTCCCTGGATATTGAATGTTCCGAGCGAGGTGAACTTTACTCCATTGGACTTTTGGCCGGGGACTTTCAACGGGTCATCATGGTGGGCGATCAGGAGCCGGTTGACTGGATACATTGGGTTGCTGATGAGAGAGCGCTTCTGGAGGCACTTGAAGTGACGCTCGGAACTCTGGACCCCGACATAGTGATTGGCTGGAATGTCATTAATTTTGATTTTCGGCTGCTGCTTAAACGGGCAGAACGCCATGGCATGTCGTTGAAACTGGGCAGGGGGCAACAGGCAGCCAGCTGGAGAAGTCGCAGGGGTGATAGTGGGCAGGGGTTTATTACCCTGCCGGGTCGAATGGTCATTGACGGCATTGAGGCATTAAAGGCGGCCACTTATCAGTTTGACAGCTTTAGTCTGGAGTTTGTGGCACAGACGCTTCTGGGCAAAGGTAAGGCGACAGAAGACGTAGATAACCGGATGGCTATCATTAATCATGACTTTCACCATAACAAGGAAAAACTGGCCCGTTACAACCTGCAGGACTGCCGACTGGTTGCAGAGATTTTTCAACACACCAACATTCTTGATTACCTGAGATTACGCAGTCATCTGACCGGGCTGGAGCTTGATCGCATGGGTGGCTCAGTCCAGGCATTCACCAATCTTTATATGCCCCGTTTGCACAGGGCCGGTTATGTGGCTCCGAATTTACCGGAAGGCGGAGGGCTGGCCAGTCCGGGGGGGTATGTTATGGATTCCATACCAGGACTCTATCGCAATGTCATCGTTCTGGATTTCAAGAGCCTCTATCCTTCGATCATCAGAACCTTCAAAATCGATCCACTGGGACTGGTGGAAGGTCTGCAGGAACCGGAAGGGGCGATTCCCGGTTTTCGTGGCGGCCTGTTCTCCCGTGACCGGCACTTTCTTCCAGATATTATTGCTTCTTTCTGGGCCCAACGGGATGAGGCCAAGAAGCAAAAGGATGCTGCCCGCTCCCAGGCGCTGAAGATTATTATGAATTCCTTTTATGGCGTGCTGGGCTCAGGCGGATGTCGTTTCTACGATACCCGGCTGGCCAGCTCCATTACCCTGCGAGGGCATGAAATCATGCAGCAGACGGCCCGCTGGATAGAAGAGCAGGGCTATCAGGTGATTTATGGCGATACCGATTCTACGTTCGTGCTCCTGAATGAAGCCTATTCCGATGAACAGGCCAGGTCCACCGGGAAAGAACTGGAGCGGCTGATTAATGAACGCTGGACAGCCAAATTAAAAGAGGATTATCAACTGGACTCGGCACTGGAGCTTGAGTTTGAAACCTGTTACCGAAGGTTTCTGATGCCGACCATTCGTGGCGCGGATACCGGCAGTAAAAAACGCTACGCCGGCATTACAGCCACTGCCAGCGGGCAGCAACTGGTATTCAAGGGGCTGGAAACGGTCCGTTCTGACTGGACGGCACTGGCAAAATATTTTCAAACAGAACTGTTCTCGTTGGTGTTTAACGATCAATCTCCGGAAAACCTGGTCAGGGAGACTGTGCAGAAAACGCTGGCCGGAGAGTGGGATGATAAACTGGTGTACCGAAAGCGGCTGCGGCGTAATCTCAGGGACTATGTTAAAAACATTCCTCCCCAGGTCAGGGCAGCCAGAAAAGCCGATGAGATCAATCAGTCACTGGGAAAACCACTAAAGTACCAGCGAAAAGGCTGGATTCAATACCTGATCACCGTCAACGGCCCTGAGCCGCTGGAATATCGCACCAGCCCCATTGATTATCAACATTACATCGACAAGCAGCTAAAGCCGGTGGCAGAGGGTGTTCTTCCGTTTATAAATCTTGATTTTAATACCTTGATTGACGAACAGATGGGACTGTTTTGACGGTTCAACCCGTCGTGCCAGACTGGGCCTTAAGTACCTAACCAGTTGGTTTCGCATATTCTGGACGGCGGCTTTTTCCACCCTTCTGCGTTCCAACTCTGGTTGCGTAGCTATGGCTACGCGCCCGTCGTTGCGCCTTGAAGGATGAAAAAATCCACTCGCCAGAATATGCGAAACCAACTGGCCAGGTACTTAGGTCGTCGCTCGCCTAAACTGCCTGTCAGTTAAACAAGGTACACAAATAATCCAAAGGATTATGAAATTTCTTCCATTGGTTACGGACTGTTTCGGTGAAACTTTCTTCAAGTGAGTAGCCATAAACCGCATTGTTTGAAAAGCCATTGATCAAAGCGAGAGTCAATGCGGGAGCCAGAGTAAGAGCAACGTTTTTCAATAAATGACCTGAGTCCAGTGCTGAGCGTTGATGACTGAGAAGAGCCAAGACCAGGTTTCCGGCCATCAATCCTCCCACCATTCCATCAGTGATGTCCCTTCCTCTGGTACAAGGAGAAATCAAAATCGCGGTGTAAACTACCATGGCGATGCTCGGTAATAGATCTTTTGATATGTGCGCGGCCCTTACGCCTCCGGATATGGCTGTAGCCCATGATCCAGCCAAGGCTCCGACTCCTGTTCCAGCCAAGACATCTGCTCCTGCTTCTGCTTCTGTCCAGACGCTATCATCACAGTTTGAATTGTATCTTGAAAGAGGGCTTATTGCTGATAATCCCTCTACCAATGCGTGGGATATTATGTAACCAAAGATTGCTTTTGCGTGTGAGCCATCTCTGGCGATCATCATGTCATAGACTATCGACCCGACCGTCATGGCAGCGACTGATGACAACATGGAATATTCACTTTCAGCATAATCCAGAGGATGGGTTGTGCTTCTGTCCTGATACCTTGAGCTCCGGATAGCAGTGGCTCCGGCTACCGTTCTTGCTACTACCTCATGGGTAAAGTAACTCGCAGTCACTATGGGCATAAGATAAGGATTGCTGTTAGTGTATGCTGCATATCCACTGTAGGCTGTTCCGGCATATCGCAATGTCTGCCACCAGGGTTGCTTAAGTGGCCAGGATGATACGTGCCCGGCTAAAGCGACCTCGGTGGAAGTGATAACGGCTGCGAGTTGATTACAAAAAGATGATTTGACCTCTTGTAGCTCATTTTGCTCTGTGCACGACAGATCAAAGCGACCTGCAAGGGCAGAGACCACCTCGGGTGATTTGCAGATGCCGTACCAGAATCCATAATTGATCACGGTGGAAATGGCCAGGCCGGAGCTGCTGGTTGCCAGCTTCAGGCTGTCTTCAACCAACGATGTATTACTGTAGTGGCTCAATAATTTAAATTGTTCTTCTTTTGATAGGCCTGAATGAGCGACTGAACATAAAAATAATAAGCACGAGAAAAGCGCTGTTAGTTGACCGGATATTTTCATTATTGAAATCCATAATCAGGGTATCTGATTTGCTATAAAGCAAATGACCAGTCAAACCTTAACTGTCAGAATTAATCTGCTTGTTTTTTATAGCATCCATAATGAGGTTCAAGGGTGACAGATGCTTAATATACGGCCGCATTTGGCTGGTCTTTGCAGATACGAGAGTTCGATCAGCATATACAGGAAGCTGCAGTGCCTGACCTTTTATTGTTTACGGGAGAATTTATAGTACAGCAAATGAACTTTCGCTATTCAGTAACGGTCATTGTTTGGCGATTCACGAAATAAACTAGTCTCTCGCATCTAACCTAACCATTTGTTAATTAAACAAGGTGTACAAATAATCCAAAGGAGCATGAAATTTCTTCCATTGGTTACGAGTTGTTTCGGTCAAAGTGTCCTCAAGTGAGTAACCGTAAACCGCATAGTTTGAAATGCCATTGATCAGGACGATTGTCAGTGCAGGATACAGGGTAATAGCAATGTTTCTTAATAAATGGTTTGAGTCCAGCTCTAAGCTTTGTTTAAACAGAATTATCAGGACTGTGAGTCCGGTTCCAGCTCCGGCCATAGCTCCAAGTAGGACTTCGTCTTCAACTCCGGATAAAAATTCAGTTTTACTGAGTGACAAGGTCATATAACCCACTACGACTGTGGACAATGTCAGGTCAAAGAATCCAGCATAGAAGGCTCCGGTCAAGGCTAGGGCCATTGATCCAGCCAAGGCGCCGGCTAAGGTTTCTGCGTCTGCTTCCAGCTCGAATGCATGGGCACCGCCTGAATTAGAAGCTGAAAAATGGCTTTCGGGTAGTAATAATTCTATCAATGCAGAAAACGCAAGATAAGCAGAGATGGCTTTACCCGTTGAAGAGCCTGCGGCGAGAAACTGGCGATAAAACATTGCTCCAAACATCACGCAGGTGATTGATTTCACTAAGGCATATTCACTGCAGGTATAATTTTCGGGTTGGATTGGAGGTCTGTCCAGGGTCCTTAAAGCCAGTGTAGTCGTAGCTCCGGCTACCGTTCTCGCCACTATTTCATGGGTAAAGTAAGTCGCAGTCATTATGGGTATAAAACGAGTGTCGCATTTTGTGTATGCTAAATAACCAGTGTATGCGGTTCCAACAAATCGCAGTGGCCGCCACCAGGGCCGCTTAAGGGGCCAAAGCGATACCTGACCTGCTAATGCAACCTCAGTGGAGGTGGTGACGGCTGCGAGTTGATGACAAAAAGAAGATTTGAGCTCCTGGAACTCATTTCGCTCTGGGAGATTCAGGCCAGGGCGACCCGTGAGGGAAGAGACCAGCTCAGGTGATTTGCACAAGATGCCGTACCATAATCCATAATTGATCACAGTGGAAATGGCCAGGCCGGAGCTGCTGGTTGCCAGCTTCAGGCTGTCTTCAAACAACGATGTATTACTGTAGTGGCTCAACAATTTAAATTGTTCTTCTTTTGATGTGCCTGAATGAGCGGCTGAACATAAAAATAACAAGCAAGAGAACAGCGTTGTTAGTTGACCGGATATTTTCATTATTGAAGTCCCTAATCAGGGTAAATGATTTGTGATAAGCAAATGACCAGTCAAAACTTAACTACCAGAATTAACCTGTTTCTTTTATAGCTTCCAGCATTAGGCTTAAGGGCGACAGATGCTTAATATATGCCGTCTTTTGGGTGGTCTTTGTTGTGTCTCGCCCTGTAACGTTTCGTGAAGATTTTATAGTGCAACGATTGAATTTTCGCCATTCACTAGCGGAAATTGTATCAGCGATACACGAGCTGAAATCTAACTGGCTGTCTCTCGCATCTAACTATTTGTCAATTAAACAAGGTGTACAGATAATCCAAAGGAGCATGAAACTTCTTCCATTGGTTACGGACTGTTTCGTTGAAACTTTCTTCAAGTGAGTAACCATAAATCGCATTGTTTGAAAAGCCATTGATCAGAGCGAGAGTCAATGCGGGAGCCAGAGTAAGAGCAACGTTTTTCAATAAATGACCTGAGTCCAGTGCTGAGCGTTGATGACTGAGAAGAGCCAAGACCAGGTTTCCGGCCATCAATCCTCCCACCATTCCAACAATGGTGTCCCTTCCTCTAGAATAAGGAGAAACCAAAATCGCGGTGTAAACTACTATGGCGGCGCTCGGTAATAGATCAGATGTGTGCGCGACCCTTACGCCTCCGGATATGGCTGTAGCCCATGATCCAGCCAAGGCTCCGACTCCTGTTCCAGCCAGGACATCTGCTCCTGCTTCTGTCCAAACGCTGGCAACACCGTTTGAATTGTATTTTGAAAGAGGGTTTATTGTTGATAATCCCTCTACCAATACGTGGGATATTATGTAAGCAAAGATTGCTTTTGCGCGTGAGACATCTCTGGCGATCATCATGTCATAGACTATCGACCCGACCATCATGCCAGCAACTGCTGACAACATGGAATATTCACTTTGTGCATAATCCAGAGGTTGGGTTGTGCTTCTGTCCTGATACCTCAAGCTCCGGATAGCAGTGGCTCCGGCTACCCTTCTTGCCACTACCTCATGGGTAAAGTAACCCGCAGCCACTATGGGTATAAGATAAGGATTGCGGTTAGTGTATGCTGCATAACCACTGTAGGCTGTTCCGGCATACCGCAATGTCTGCCACCAGGGATGCTTAAGGTGCCAGGGTGATACGTGCCCGGCTAAAGCGACCTCGGTGGAAGTGATAACGGCTGCGAGTTGATTACAAAAAGATGATTTGACCTCTTGTAGCTCATTTTGCTCTGTGCCTGACAGATCAAAGCGACCTGCAAGGGCAGAGACCACCTCGGGTGATTTGCAGATGCCGTACCATAATCCATAATTGATCACAGTGGAAATGGCCAGGCCGGAGCTGCTGGTTGCCAGTTTCAGGCTGTCTTCAACTAACGATGTATTACTGTAGTGGCTCAGTAATTTAAATTGTTCTTCTCTTGATATACCTGAATGAGCGACTGAACATAAAAATAACAAGCACGAGAACAGCGTTGTTAGTTGACCGGAAGTTTTCATTATTGAAGTCCTTAATCAGGGTAAATGATTTGTGATAAGCAAATGACCAGTCAAACCTTAACTACCAGAATTAACCTGTTTCTTTTATAGCATCCGGTATCTTCCTGGCCCTTTGGGGCTTACACGGCATTAGTTGTTCACTATTCTTGTTTATTTTCGGCATTCACTAGGAGCCTGACCGAGAATAGACTACCCTACTGCGGCGGCAGCAAATTGGTCTGAAAATCCGCTTTTGTTCGTCAAATAGCTCGCTATTCTCCTCACAAAACCGAATTTTCATCCTCAATTTTCTGCCGTCCTCGCTACGGGCGCTATTCTCGGTCAGGCTCCTAGCGGAAATTGCTCAGCGACACACGAGCTAAAATCTAATTAGCTGTCTCTCGCATCTAACTATTTGTCAATTAAACAAGGTGTACAGATAATCCAAAGGAGCATGAAACTTCTTCCATTGTTTACGGACTGTTTCGGTGAAACTTTCTTCAAGTGAGTAACCATAAACACGATGGTTTGAAAAACCATTGATCGCAGCGATTGCCAGTGCAGGACCCAGAGGAGCGATGTTTTTCAATAAATGTTTTGGGTCCAGTTGTGAGTGTTGCAGCATCATAAGTCCAATGATTTGTGTTCCGGCTAGCAATCCGACGAAGGCTCCAACACAGACTTCCGGAACTATGGGGACGGCTGAGACCAGAGTGACAAGTGTGATTCCTTCGAAGATTAAATTTGAGCGCTCAGCAGACATCATTATGGCTGCGGCCATGGCTGCAGCTAATGATCCAGCTATGGCTCCGGCTTCGGCCAGTGCTTCTGCCCCTGCCTCGATTCTATCAGTATCGTCTGAATTAAGTGTTGAAAAAGAGCTTCTTGTAAATATTCTCTTTGTCAATTCAGACGATATCAGGTAAGCACCGATCGCTTGCGCCGTTGTAAAACCTCCGGCGAGCATAGCGTCGTAGACTACTACCCCGACCATCAGACCCGCCATTGATGACAACAAAGTATATTCACTACGGACATAATCCAAAGGTTGGCTCGTGCCTCTGTCCTGCTGCCTTAAAGCCTGGATGGCATAGGTTCCGGCTACCGTTCTTACAACGACCTCATGGGTAAAGTATGCCGCAGTGACCACGGGCATAAGAAAAGGGAGATTGCAGGTAGTGTATGTTTTGTAACCAACGTATGCAGTTCCCGGAAATCGCAGCGGCTGCCACCAATCCAGCGCAAGGGGCCAGGCCGATACGCGTCCGGCCAATGCAACCTCAGTGGAAGTGATAACGGCTGCAAGTTGATAACAAAAAAGTGATTTAAATTTTTGCAGCTCATTTTGCTCTGTACCAGACGGATCAGAGCGACCCGCAAGGGCAGAGACCAGCTCGGGTGATCTGCAAAGGCTGTACCAGAATCCGTAACTGATCACGGTGGAAACGGCCAGCCCGGAACCACTACTGAACAGTTTCAGGCTGTCTTCGACTAACGATGCATTATTATTGTAGTGGCTTAATAAGTTAAATTGCTCTTCTCTGGTTAAGCTTGAATGAGCGACCAAACACAAAGATAATAAGCACGAAAATAATGGTATTAGTCTAACGGACATTTTCATTCTTCGTGTCCATAATCAGGGTAAATGAAACTGATGTGTTGCGAGCATTTCCTGTTTTCTCAGGATCCTATTTATAGAACAGCAATGGAATTTTCGCCAACCATTGAGTGGTTCCCGGGTTCAGGAAATAAAGTGTCCAATGCAACTTGCTGATGGTAAAAGGTATGACAAAGATAGTGCGATTGACTTCACTCTGTCAATGAAACAAGGTGTACAAGTAATCCAAAGGAGCATGAAATTTCTTCCATTGGTTCTGGGCTGTTTCGGTGAAACTTTCTTCAAGTGAATAACCAAAAACAGCATGGTTTGAAACGCCATTGATCAGAGCGAGTGTTAATGCAGGAGCCAGGGTAACAGCGACGTTTCTCATTAAATGCCTTGAGTCCAGTTCCCGGCTTTGTTGCAATAGAAATTGCAAGAGTACGGCTCCGACTGTCATTCCGACTTCGGCTTTAAGTCCAATAAAACTGTCTATGTGTCCAATTTCAGATTCAGGACTGGCCAGGGTTATGGTAACAAGTGTGTTTACTTTCAAGAATAGATCTGATCTGCACCAAACAGCCATGGCTCCGCTTATGGCTACAGCCATTGTTCCCGCTATGGCCCCGGTTCCGGCCGCTGCCATGGTTACTGCTTCTTCCACAACTGCATGACCACTGCCTGAGTCAAGAACTAAAAGAGAGCTTAATGTTGATATTGTCTTCATCATTGAAGTAGATATCATGTAAGCAAAGACTGCATGCACAGGTGATAAGCCTATGTCGAGCATCTTTTTATAGACTATTGCCCCGACCATCAGGCCAGCGATTGATGACAACAATTTATATTCAATACGGGCATAATTTAGCGATTGTGTTGTGCCTGTGTCCTGATGCTTTAAAGTTCGGATGGTAAGGGCTCTGGCTAAGGTTCTGGCCATTACCTCATGGGTAAAGTAAGCCGAAGTCACTATCGCAACACGATAAGGATCCTGGTTAGTGTATGTTTGATAACCAACGTATGCTGTTCCTACAAACCGCAGTGGCTGCCACCATGGCAGCTCAAGGGGCCAGGGCGATATGTGCCCGGCTAAGGCAACCTCAGTGGAGGTGATAATGGCTGCAAGCTGGTTACAAAAAGATGATCTGACCTCTTGTAACTCATTTTCGTCAGAGCCTGACAGGCCAAAGCGACCCGTAAGGGGAGATATCAGCTCGGGTGATTTGCAGATGCTGTACCAGAATCCATAATTGATAACAGTAGAAACTGCGAGCCTGGAACTGCTGGTCACCAGTTCCAGGCTATCTTCAACTAAGGATGCATTATTGTAGTGGCTCAACAAGTTAAATTGTTCTTCTTTTGATCTGCCTGAATGAGCGACTGAACATAAAAATAATAAGCACGAGAAGAGTATTGTTAGTTTACCGAATGTCTTCATTATTGAAGTCCTTAATTGGAGTAACTGATTTGTTATAAGACCAGTCAAAGCTTAACTGTCCGAATTAATCTGTTTCTTTTATAGCATCCATTATGAGGTTCAGGGGCGACAGATCTATGTATACACCGCGCTTTAGAGAGGAATATTAATAAAAGTGGTTGAGTGTTTTTGTTGGTTCGTTATTCAAAGAGAAAAGTTAAACTCAACCCGCTGCTTCCCGAAGCATTCAAAGCAACTTGAGCAGGTTCAGAACCTGCTCACTCCTGTTGAATCTTTTTACACTTTGTTGTTTTTAAACAGGATTACAAAGTTGTTGCCAATGACTTTAACCGTTGGCTATCTCTCGCTTCAACTATCTGTTAATTAAAAAAGCTGTACAAATAATCCAGGGGAGCATAAAATTTCTGCAATTGGCTACGGGCTGTTTCGGATAAACTTTCTTCAAGTGGGTAACCATAAACGACATTGTTTGAAACGCCATTGATCAGAGCGATAGCCAATGCAGGAGCCAGGGAAATCGCAAGATTGCTTAATAAATGCCTTGAATCCAGTTTTGACCTTTGCAGCTTCTGAAGTTCAATGATTCCCGTTGAGACTGCTGTCCCGGTTACCAACCCGGCCAAGATTTTGTAATCAGCTGCAATTCCCCACATCGGAAAAGCCGTGGCCACGATGGCAAGAGTGATGAACTGATTAAGTGAGCTCCCAACCCACATCATTCCGGACATGGTTGTGGCAAATGACCCAGCTAAGACTGCGTTTCCAGCCAGGCTTTCTGCTTCTGCCCCTGTCCCGACAAAATCAAAAGAGCCTGAATTGAGTGCTGAAAAAGAGCTAATGGCTAATATTTTCAGTGTCAATGTAGCGGAGATAATGCAGGCAAAAGCAGCTTTTACCGCTGAAACATCTTTGGCAAGCATCTGTTCGTAAACGATAGTACCGACCATCAATCCAGCGAGTGTTGACAACATGGAATATTCTCTGCGAGCATAATCCAAAGGCCAGACTGTTCCCTGATTCCTTAAAGTTTCGATAGCAGCGGCTCCTGCTACTGTTCTCATCACTATCTCGTTGGTAAAGAAAGCCAAAGTTGTTAAAGGTACATGATAAGGCTCCTGTTGAGTGTATGCTTTATATCCAATGTAGGCCGTTCCCATGTATCGCAGCGGTTGCCACCAGGGCTGCTCATGGGGCCAGGGCGAAAGTTGTCCGGCTAAAGCAATCTCAGCAGAGGTAATAACGGTTGCGAGTTGATTGCAAAAAGATGATTTGATTTCTTGTAACTCAATTTCTTCTGTGCCGGACAGGCCAAAGCGACCTGCAACGGCAGAGACCAGCTCGGGTGATTTGCAGATGCTGTACCAGAATCCGTGATTGATCACTGTGGAAATGGCCACCTTGGAAGTGCTACCAACCAATTTCAGGCTGTCCTCTACTAATGATGTATTATCGTAATGGCTCAATAAGTTGAATTTTTCTTCTTTCGATATGTCTGAATGAGCTCCCGGGCATATAAATAATAAGCACGAGAATAGCGGTATTAGTTTAGTGAATGTTTTCATTATTGATGTCCTTAATTAAATTTTCTGGTTTGTTATAAGCTAATGACACGTCAAAAAATACCTACCAGAATTAACCAGTTTCTTAAATTAAATCCAGCATGAGATTCTTGAGTGACAGATGCTCTCTATATGCCCTCCTTTGGCTGACCTTAATAGTTGTAATAACTTGTTTGTCATACAAATGAACCAGTGTTGCTGTTACTGGCTTTTTGGGCTTTTCTATCTGAGTAATACCTTATAGTACAGCATTGGAGTTGTCTCCACTCATTATCATAATTAATTCTTCTGGTGTCTGACCTGAAAGAAATATTCACCCGGAACCAAAAAAAGTTTTTTTCAGAAATAAGTGGGCGTGCGTATTAGTCAAAGCCGCCAGGGCGCTTTTATTGAATCGCTCAAACGAAGAAAAGTCAGCTGACATTTAAAGTCATTCAGACGCAATGCGAGGAGTTCATAGTAACTCAAAAAGTTTCAGAGTCTGCTTATTCTACTCGTAAGACAGTCTGCCGGGTTGATCCAGTTATTGTCAATTAAATATGGTGTACAAATAATCTAAAGGGTCATAAAGTTTCTGCAATTGATTACGGGCTGTTTCGGATAAACTTTCTTCAAGTGGGTAACCATAAACTGCATGGTTTGAAAGGCCATTAATCAGAGCGATTGACAGTGCAGGTGCCAGGATAACAGCGGCGTATCTCGATAAATGCCTTGAGTTCAGTTCCCGGCCCTGTTTCCAGAGAAACACCTCGAAAATGGGCCCGACGAAGCTTCCGGCTATGGCGCTAAAATAGACTCTGTATCCAACTTTAGGTATAGAGCGAGTGAAGGTGCTAACTGCGGTTACAGTCAAGACAACATTTGATCTGCTCCTAACATGGCCGGTTAAGATTGCGGCTGTGGCCATTGACCCAGCTAAGGCCCCGGCCCCGGCTAAGGCTGCTGTTCCTGTATCGTTTTTATTGCCAACGCCTGAATTTAACGCTGAAAAAGAGCTAAATGATGATATTGTCTCTGCCAATATAGAAGATAACACGAAAGCAAAGATTGCATTCGCAGGTGTATAACCTCTATCGATTGCCTTGTCATAGGCTATCATGCCAACGATCGTGCCAGCGATTGATGACAACATGGTATATTCACTACGGGCATAATCCAAAGATTGGATTGTATCATTGCCCTGAGACCTTAAACCCCTGATAGCATGGGCTCCGGCAAATGTTCTTGTTATTATCTCATTGGTAAAGTATGCGAAGGGTGTTATGGCCGCAAGATGAGGTACCTCTTCAGTGCCTGCTTTATAAACACTGTATGCTGTTCCTGCAAATCGCATTGGCTGCCACCAGGGCGGCTCAACGGGCCAGGGCGATATGTGTCCGGCTAAAGCAACCTCAGCAGAAGTCATAAGCGCTGCGAGTTGCTTACAAAAAGATGATCTGATCTCTTGTAACTCATTTTCTTGTGGGCCTGACAGGCCAAAGCGACCCGCAAGGGCAATGACCACCTCAGGTGATCTGCAGATGCCGTACCAGAATCCATAATTGATCGCGGTAGAAACTGCCAGCCCGGAACCGCTGGTTACCAGTTTCAGACCGTCTTCAACTAAAGATGCGTTATTGTAGTGGCTCAATAAGTTGAATTGTTCTTCTCTCGATACGTCTGAATGAGCGGCTGAACTTATAAATAATAAGCATGAGCATAGCGATATGAGTTTAATGGTTGTTTTCATTGTTTATGTCCTTATTAAGTGTGACTGATTTGTTATTAGTAAATGACCAGTCAAACCTTAAATACCAGAAGCATCCTGTTTCTTTAATTACATCCGGTATAAGGGTTATAAGTGGCAGATGCTTTATATTCACCCTCCTATGGCTGAACTTTCCAGTTAAGAAACCTGTTTGGCACATGCAGGAGCCTGCCATGCGTTCTCAGCACTATGGGCTTTACTAATTCAACAGGGATTTATAGTACAATAATGGATCTTTCGCCATTTATTGTCAGGAGTTGACTGTTCTGCCAATGCCCATTGATAGTCTCCCGAATCAGCTATCTGTCAGTTAAACAAGGTGTGCAGATAACGCAAAGGAGCATGAAATTTCTGCCATTGGTTTCGGATAGTTTCTGTCAAACTTTCTTCAAGCGTGTAACCATAAAGAATATTCTTTGAAAAACCATTCATCAGAGCGATTCCCAATGCAGGAGATATGGTAACAGCAATGTTTCTCCATAAATGGTTTGAGTCCAGAACGAAGCTTTGTATCACCAGAAGCTGCTTGTATCCGGTTCCGGCTATGATTCCGGCAAGCACTGCGTCTTTGGCTATGAATTGAAACTTGGTCATAGATATGAACAGCTTGGCGAATGTGATTAGGGACGCGTACACATCTGATGACAACCCAACAGTTGCGACTCCGGTTATGCCTGTGGCTAGTGAACCCGTTATGGCTCCAATTCCGGCTATGGCTTTTGCTTCTGCCTCGACTGAATCAACAGCGCCTGAATTATGTGCTGAAGAAGAGCCTATTGCTAATACTTGCTCTATCAATAAAGCCGATATCAGGTATGCAGAGATTGCATCTAAAGTTGTAGCTCCTCTGCTGACCATCCTGTTATAAGCTGCTGTCCCGACCATCGTGCCTGCCATTGTTGACAAGAAGGAATATTCACTACGGGCATAATCTAAAGGTTCGATTTTGCCTCTATCCTGATACCTTAAAGCACGTGCAGCGTAGATTGCGGCTACCGTTCTTGCCATTACCTCATGGGTTAAGTAAGCAGCAGTCGTTGTGAGCCCATAATATGGATCCTGGTCAGTGTACACCAGATAAGCGCTGTATGCTGTTGCTACAAACCGCAGCGGCTGCCACCAGGGTGTCTCAGGCGGCCAGAGCGATACGTGTCCTGCTAATGCAATCTCAGTGGAAGTGACAACGGCTGCGAGTTGATTGCAAAAGGAGGATTTGAACTCCAGTTGCTCATTTTGCTCTGTGCCTGACAGATCGGAGCGACCCACAAGGGCAGAGATCACTTCGGGTGATCTGCAGATGCTGTACCATAATCCATAATTGATCACGGTGGAAATCACCAGCCCGGAACTGCTGGTTGCCAGTTTCAGGCCATCTTCAACTGACGTTGTATTGCTGTAGTGGCTCAATAAGTTTAATTGTTCTTGTTTTGATATGCCCGAATAGGCGATTGAACATAAAAATTGCAAGCACAAAAACAGTGGTAGTGATTTACCGGATGCTTTCATTATTTACGCCCTTAATTCGGGTAGTCGGTTTTGATATAAACAAAATACCAGACTGACCCTACCTATCGTGAGTACACGGTTACTTTGATTACATCCAGCATAAGTACCTAACCAGTTGGTTTCGCATATTCTGGACGGCGGCTTTTTCCACCCTTCTGCGTTCCAACTCTGGTTGCGTAGCTATGGCTACGCGCCCGTCGTCGCGCCTTGTAGGATGAAAAAATCCACTCGCCAGAATATGCGAAACCAACTGGCCAGGTACTTAAGGTTCATGGGCGACAGATGCTTTATATGTCCCCCTGGTTTGGCTTATATTTCTGTTGCGAAAAGCTGATCGGTATGCACTAGGAGCCTGACCGAGAATAGACTGCCCTACTGCGGCGGCAGCAAATTGGTCTGAAAATCCGCTTTTGTTCGTCAAATAGCTCGCTATTCTCCTCACAAAACCGAATTTTCATCCTCAATTTTCTGCCGTCCTCGCTACGGGCGCTATTCTCGGTCAGGCTCCTAGCAGCCTGTAATGCGCCAGCTTTTGGCCACTTCTGTTTTTCAGAAGGATTTATAGTACAGCAATGTCATTTTCTCCATTCATTGGCATGAGGCTGAGTTGCTCAAGCATAGAAAAAAGTCAGCTGACATGTAACTTTGCGAAGCGTTCAGAGCAGCTCGAACATATGCAGAACCTGCTGATTGCGGGCAAACCTTTTTACGCTATTCTCGCTGTCAAACAGGATGACAAAGTTAGTGTCGTTGACTTCAATGACTTTACCCTTCCCGAAAATGCTGTGTTTCAACCTCCGGTTAAGTTGCCATGGGGCATTTTCCGGTACTTCCCTGCGTAAGATGTTTTGTCGTGCTGACAGATAGGCCGGACTGTGAGACGAAGCGGAAGGCTTTGAGCGATGCTTTTCTGCCAGTGAAGGGATGGTTTCAATCCTTTGTGCCAGGTTCGGCTTTATTGCCTGAAAGTATCGACGTGCTGCTTTACTCAGGCCATTTTTCTTGAGTTGGTTGACCAGTTCATCCTCTGAGGCCTGGTTGAGTGACTGGCAAACGGATTTGACGTGAGGGACCTGCATCTCTTTCAGGAACTGGCTGATCTGTTGTGAGCCGTTATCCATCCAGCTTTTGGCTTTGGGCTGGAGAGATCCGTTGCTGGTAAACAGGTAGAGTTTTTCTCTGGCACGAGTCATGGCTACGTAGAGCAGTCGACGTTCACTTTCCAGATCTTCGCTGCTGCCCGGGGTCAGTTCATCTTCTCTTTTGAACGGCCAGTATTTTGAGGTCAGTCCCGGAATCAATACTGTCGACCATTCCAGCCCTTTAGCCCGGTGGCAGGAGCTGATCACGATCTGTTCGGTTCCGTGAGCGGTCTGTTGTCCCGAGGTTCTGGATGGTGTTTTCTGTTTGGATCTCAATTCATCCAGATGCAGGCAGCTTTCCCCGACGGTCAGGTTCATTTTTCTCAGATAGCTGAGGAATCCATCGATGGCCAGCAGTTGCTCTTCCGTTCTCTGATCATTAAGGCTCATGGATTGCAGGCTTTCCCTGAGCTCTGTGCGTTGAATGTAGCCTTGCAGTAATTCAGCAGCAGGTTGCTGATCGGATGTCTTTTCCAACAACTGTAATATCTCACCCCTGTCGTAAAGCTTCTGACCCTGATAATCACTGATTCCTGAAACTTTGCCGGCTAGCTGACCCAATTCTTTTCCCCATTGCTGATCCTGTTCCTGAAGGCGGGCAACCAGTTGTTTTAACAGGGCTGCTTTAACGCCCAGGTGAGGGAGGGTAAACAGCGAAGTCAATATCTCGGAACGAACGGCAGGGTTCAGGTGCTGCAACTCGCCTGAGGCCATTCTGAGGGCTGCGATCAAGGCTGATATTTCAGGACGGTCAAACAGGGAAGGGCCTTCACACTGGTAAGACAGACCGTTTGCCAGCAGTCTCAGCTCCAATGGGACGGATTGTGCCCAGACCCTCAAAAGCACAGCAATCCGGGAGTCGGAGTTGGAAATATGTTGCTGGATAGTGGCCAATACCCGTTCGGTATCTTCGCCTGCCCCTTGCGAGATTGAGATACTCGAATCCGGGTTGTCCGGGTGGGCAATACAGATCACATCTTTTCTGTTTTTGTTACGACTGATCAAGTGACTGGCTGCCATGGCGATCTCGTGGCCATAGCGAAAAGTATGAGGCAGAGTCAACTCGTGAACGGCATCGGTGCTGGCGTAATCCGCTTCGAAATGCCGGAGAATATTATGGATATTGGCTCCGGCAAATTCATAAATGGTTTGATCAGGATCGCCCACGGCAATCATTTTTGCCCGTTCACCAGCGATGATACGGGTCAACCGGTGTTGCAGGGTCGAAGTGTCTTGATATTCATCTACTATGATTCGATCTATTTTGTTGGTGATGCGGGGGATGACATCCGGGTTGGCTTCTATCAAACAGACTGTGTCGTATAACATATCCGTGAAGGTTATTCTCCGATGCTGGTGGCGCCACTGTTCAAAGGCCTCAAAGAGTTCCACCAGAAATCGAAAATAATCAGGATAGTCTGCCTGTTCCAGAACTTCGCAGGGGGCGTTAAGACTGGCTTTAACGTTATCGATAAAACTGCTGGCCACTTCAATGTAACGGGCGCTGTCTGCTTTGATCCGGTCTTGCAGTACGTCAGGTGCCAGTGCCAGCAGCAGTTCCCGGACTTTCAGTTCGATCTCTTTCTCTGTCAGGGGGCGGTGATTGTAGGTTGCTCTCAATCCCCAGCCTTCCAGCGACTTCAGAAGTTTCAGGCCTGTTGAGTGATAGGTCCGGACTATCGGAAGTGTCGGCCACTGTCGACAGCGCTTTCGAAGCTTGCGGGTAAAGTCCAGCTGGGCTGATTTGTTAAACATCATGACCATGATGCGTCGGGGAGGAACCCCCTGGTTCAGCAACTCATGAATGAGAAAGGAGAGGGTGGTGGTCTTACCTGAACCGGCCACGGCTATGCAAAGGGCATGTCCATTTACATGCCGGGTTACCCTCTGTTGAGGGCCGGTCAGTTCCATACAATCAATACGCCAGTGGGGATCTATCGGACAGAGTAATCATAGTATCAGATAATGGTCTCAGGAGTGCATACTTATGAATACTTTATCGAACCAGATTTTCTACAGGCTTCACACCTTTCAAAACTGAAGATCAAAACGCAGGTCTAATCCCGAGGCTTCAAAGTCGCCATCGCCGATTCCGTCATAATAGGCTGAACAATAAAAACTGACACCGTTGCTGCTGTAGAGGTTAATGCCGGTCTTGAGCATTGCTCTAAAACCCTCACCAGCCAGGCCGGATGAACCGGACGGAACTGGTGCAGAGTTTTTTTGTTTGAAGGTCCAGATTCCCTCAAACGTGAGAAAGGGTGACAGACGAGTGTCCGTGGACATTTTGAAGTCTTTTCTGACCGTTGGTCCAAACTGAAAAACGCCGGTTTCGACTTCAACCGAAGAAATGGCTACGTTCAACGAATCCAGATAGTCATCACTTTTTTCCTTGTAGTAGGACAGTCTTGCCTCTGGCGTGATTCGAGTTTCCTGTATCTGCCAGGTTCCGATCAGCGCAGCAGTTGCGAGCCAGCGTTCAGAATCAAACGAATCCCGATAGGTGCCAAAGGGTGAAATCCTGTTCTCTACTTTACCCCAACCAGCACGGGCATCGACATAGAAATTGTCTGACAGCTCTGTGGTCAAATACGGAGAGACCAGAAACCCAACACCTTCTGCTTCACTACCAGGGACTAAGTACTCTAAGTCCGTCCAGTCACCCTGAACGGAAAGACCAACAAGAAGCTTTGGCTGGAACAAATAATCCATACCAATATGAAGAACTCCGAAACTGCCATCACCTTCTTTGTAATTGAACCTGCTGATTTGTCCCTCGGTCCAAACGTCGAACTTAAAAGGGATCTCAGAGTTGGCTGCAAGCATAATCTGTTTGCCAACTGCGGTTGGGAATTGTGGTCGAGGGTCTGGATTTTCGAGAGAGCGATGAAGGTCATCCAGAGACAGCCCTGTTTTTGAAACTGAGGACGATCTACCGACCCGCTGGTCAGACCCTAATGTCGCGATCAATACATCGATATTTGCAAGAACCTGCTGAAGATTAGCGTGTAAACCAGGTGAGTACGCATGCGAATGCGCATTGCTTCTGCTGTAGGCAAAACTGAACCGATCTGCTCCGAGGCACGCTGAGAATGGCAAGCTCCCGGCATTGAATGCAAAGCCGAAACCTTCGATGCCAGAAGTTCCTGGCATGCTATTTTCCAGTCTGTTGATGCGCCGGACGACATCGGGTTGGTGTTGCAGGATCAGCCTGGACCGCGCCTCCAGAAATTGCTCTATCTGATGCGTTGTGGCGCGCCGCGAGTCCTTCAGATCAATCGTGCAAACAATCGATTCCGCAGAGGTAAGCAAGAGCGTACCAGTTTGTTTTTGTACGTCCAGAACGCCTGAGGGATTGTCGCATGTAGCACCTTCTACCCCGATACCATCCGGTGCCGAAAAGTTTATGGGATAACTGCCGGGAGGCAAAGGAATGGCTCCGGAACTGCCCGATCCGGATTTGACCGGAATGGCAGTGTTCAAGTCAGGAGCTGACGACCGAATAAAGAAAGTACCGTCGACGTCAGACCGGATCACAAGTGTTACCGAGCCAAGTGGTGAAGCCGAGACGATTACATCAAAGCTACAGGTCGCGACGTTACCCGCATGATCTGTTGCAGTATCCGTAAGGGTCGTTACTCCCAATGGAAAAGCGCTTCCGCTGTTTAAGCCGACAGTAGGGCTCGATGTTTGTGTTGGTGTCACCGGGCCATCTTCATCGTCTGTTGCAGTGGGTGAGGTAAATGTTACGACGGCTGAGGTCTCACCTGCTGGGGCGGTTTTGTATATGTTTGAAGGAACCCCCGAAAAAACGGGTGCGGTCTTGTCAACATGTGGTGAAGTCGTAACGACCACACCAAAACTGTAGGCCGCTATGTTACCCGTCCGATCTGTCGCGGTATACGTAAGGGTCGTTACACCCAGTGGAAAGGCGCTTCCGCTGTTCAATCCGGGAGTAGGGCTGGAGGTTAGTGTTGGTGTCACAGGGCCATCGGTATTGTCTGTTGCAGTGGGTGACGCAAACGTAACGACGTATGACGTCTGTCCCGCCGGAGCGGTTACGTAAATGTCAGAGGGAACTCCCGAAAAAACCGGCGCAGTAATGTCAAATCTGCCACCATTTGCGACAAATGGCGTTATCTCCTCCGAGCCAGAAGGGACCGAGAAATTCAAGTTGACAATTTGTCCGTTGTCCTGAGTGTAGTCGTGATTGATAGTGCAAGAGCCGAGGTCTGGATTGCATTCGTAAAAGAAGCCCGGTCTGAAATGGGTAGGTGCGACGCAACCTTGTCCCGCGCAGCTGCCTGAATAGTCGGAGATATTAAAATTGGGCACACCTGCTTCACCAAAGCCGATAAAAACCCGCTTGCTTTGCAAACGATTGATGACAGAAAACCCGTTGTTCGGATGTGCAGCCCCATTGAAAATGCAACTACTGGGTGATGTCGTGTAATCTCCTTCGGCCAGATCACCAAAGGAAGGTAGTCTTGGACAGGCTACCTGGGCCGTCGAAATCCGGGGTTCTAATAATCCAATTAAGGTGAGAAAGGCGAGAACCAGAAAGCGTTCTGAACAGTATCCCATGATGAGATCCAATTCTTAAGAAATCATTTAGTGGACAGAATCAAGTTGTCTTTCATTACATCAGAATATCATCAACATCAGATTCTAGTCAGAGAGCAGATTTGTAGCAATTTTGCAGGTTGCCGGAGTCGTCGGCAGATTGAGTGAAATCTTTGTATCCGTTTACAGGCGAATTCTACGGGACATAGGGTGTGTCATTATTATGTTTTTATTCGGTAATTACTTTCTATTAAAGCCAATAAATATATAAGTATAATGCCCCAAAAATCCGTTTTAAGGTGACCATCCCCGTGCAACACATGCTTATAAGTCTCTTGGGAATCGCAGTCCTATTGGGTATTGCAATATTATTATCGGACAACCGCAGAGCGATAAAGTTGCGAACCGTGGGTGGGGCATTTGCTATTCAGGCGGGTATCGGCGCATTCGTTCTTTATATCCCTGCCGGACAATACATTCTGGAAGCCATTACCAACGGCGTTAATGCTGTTATGGGATATGCTAACAGTGGTATTGGTTTCCTGTTTGGAGGACTGGCCAGCTTCAAGCTTGGCTTTATCTTCTTTGTCCATGTTCTCTCTGTCATTATCTTCTTTGCTGCTCTGGTGGCAGTGCTGTATTACCTGGGGATCATGCAGCTTGTCATCAAACTGTTTGGCGGCGCTCTGCACAAATTACTGGGCACCAGTCGCACAGAATCGCTCTCAGCTGCTGCTAACGTTTTTGTTGGTCAGACTGAAGCACCTCTGATGGTTCGTCCTTTCATCAGCCCTATGACTCAGTCCGAACTGTTTGCCGTTATGGTGGGCGGTCTGGCGTCTGTTGCCGGTGCAGTTATGGTGGGTTACGCCAGTATGGGGGTTGAGCTTAAGTACCTGATTGCTGCCAGTTTCATGGCGGCTCCGGGTGGCCTTTTGATGGCAAAAATTATCAAGCCTGAGACCGAGACACCTCATGATGACGTAGACGACATTGACGAGGAGGGCTCTGAAGAAAAGCCAGCTAATATTTTTGATGCTGCTGCTTCGGGTGCTGCCAGTGGTCTCAAACTGGCTGCCATGATTGGTGCCATGTTGCTGGCTTTCATCTCCCTGATTGCCATGCTTAACGGTTTGCTGGGTTGGGCTGGTGGCTGGTTGGGTTATCCTGACCTGACCATAGAACTGATCCTGGGTTATGCCTTCTCTCCTCTGGCTTACCTGATCGGCGTACCCTGGTCTGAAGCTCTGACTGCAGGCAGCTTCCTGGGTCAGAAAGTGATCGTTAACGAGTTTGTTGCTTTCAGCAGTCTGGCTAACTACGTCGATGCTGAAGCGGCAGCCAAGGCCGGTGTTGCCTTGTTGTCTGATCGTTCTCAGGCAATTCTGACCTTTGCCCTCTGTGGCTTCGCCAACATTTCATCCATTGCTATTCTGCTGGGTGGTCTGGGCTCTATGGCGCCTGACCGTCGTCAGGACATCGCCCGCTTTGGTTTGAAAGCGGTGGTAGCGGGTACACTCTCTAACCTGATGAGTGCCACTATTGCCGGTCTGTTCCTGGCCTTGGCCGTTTGAAGTCCGTTATTGGGTGAGTCGTAGTCAACGGCTCATTCAATTCTTCCTGACTGAGTCTGCTATTTTCTATATTTTCTCTTCTATTGATTGGGTTTTCAGGGCTAACATTCAGCTATTTCAAATGGGCTACAAGACCCCCTCTGATTCTCAGACCATGACGATTCTCCATCTGCTGTCGGGCCTAACCTGCTGGACCAGGTGCAGTCCGGAACGGGAAGGGCAAAGAATCCTGTTTGCCAATAAAGCAGAAATTGATGCCGAATCAATAGGTCGCATCGAAATCTATGACAGTGACTCGACTGTGGATATACCTGAGGGTGTGCCGCGCGAGAAAAGGCAGGGCAAGAAAAAGTCGGGTGAGAAAAAGCAGAAAGCCGGGGGACGCATGAAAAGAAGGAGTGATCACTACCTTTGCCCTTGCTCGATGAAACTACGAAACTTCTACCTTGAAATGTTCTGTTTTGTAGAGGTTTTTTTCAAAGGAAGATATATCCGGGGGTTTGCGTTTTCCCAGTCTGGAGCTATAACGACAGTTGCGCCATCTAGTTCGTAAGTTTCTTGTTTCAAGCAACTAGCAACTGTTGAGGGAAACGCTATGTCTGCAAGCCATTCCCCGGGTGTCGGTGAGCCATGTGCGGTAAGAGGCTCGGTCCTGTCCTACCGGGACGACCCCTTCCAGTCGCCGCTGGAAGAGTGTGTCGTCCACGAGCCCGACGGTGTGATAGTGATGCAGGACGGAAAGATCTCAGCTTTTGGTCCTGCTGATCAGGTCCTGCCCTCTTTGCCCGAGGGCATAGAAGTCACTAACTACAGAGATTCCCTGATTGTCCCCGGTTTCATTGACTGCCACGTGCACTACCCGCAGACGGAAATCATTGGTGCGTATGGCAAGCAGTTGCTCGACTGGCTGAATAAATACACCTTTGTTGCCGAGCAAAACTTCAGGGACAAGGCGCATGCCCTGGAAGTCGCGAAAGTGTTCCTGCAAGAGGGTTTGCGCAGTGGCACGACCACCTCCTGTGTCTTCTGCACCGTAGACCCGGTGTCGGTGGATGCTTTCTTCGAGGAATCCGAGAAGCTGGGGATGCGCAATATCGCAGGTAAGGTGTTGATGGACCGCAACGCGCCCCCGGAACTGATGGACACGGCGCAGAACGGCTACGACCAGACCAAGGAACTGATCGCCCGATGGCATAACAGGGGGCGCAGCCTCTACTGTGTTACGCCGCGTTTCGCTCCAACCAGTACTCCTGAGCAGATGGAGATGACCGGGGCTGTATGGAAAGAGCACCCCGGTACTTATTTGCAAAGCCATGTGTCGGAGAATCTGGGCGAGATTGAGTGGGTCAGGGAACTGTACCCAGCGCGTACCGGGTATCTGGACGTATACCACTATTACGGGCAGCTGGGTGAGCGCAGCATTCTTGGCCACGGTGTCCATTTGACTGAAGAGGAATTTCAGATCCTGCACGATACCGGAACGGCGATTTCCCACTGCCCAACTTCCAACCTGTTCCTGGGCAGTGGCCTGTTCAGCGTGGAAACTGCCATGGACAGCAAGCGGCCGATTCGGGTCGGTTTGGCAACTGACCTCGGTGCTGGCACCAATTTCTCCCAGTTAGTCACCATGAACGAGGCTTACAAGGTCGCGCAAATGGGTGGTTATTCCCTGAGTGCCCATCACGCTTATTACCTGGCAACCCGTGGCGCTGCCAATGCCCTGTACCTTGATGACAAGATCGGCAGCATTGCGGTCGGGATGGAGGCAGACATTGCGGTGTTGGATCTAAAGGCAACCCCGTTGATGGATTATCGCCTGAAGTACGCAAACGACCTGGACGAGGTTTTGTTTGTGCTCATGACACTGGGCGATGATCGCACTGCACGTGCGACCTACGTCAACGGCAATTGCGTGTACCAGCGAGTAGCCAGTGAGACACAAGCATGACATGAAATGAAATAGCTCTCCATCAAACCTGGCCAGACAGGAGTATCAGCATGAGTAGGCAAAGCACCCTGGGTGGCGGACAGGCCTGGATCAACTGGCTACTGGCAACCGCTTTTGTCGTTTTTGTTTTCACCTTCCAGACGGGCTATGCCATCACCAGCGTGGGCATGCAGGAAGATCTTTCGCTGACGGTGGCCCAGGTGGGTTTGATTGGCTCTATCTATACCTGGGCATTTGCCGTGGTGCAGTTCTCCAGTGGCTCTATCCTGGATCGCTTCGGCATTCGCTGGGTCTTGCCCATCGCAGCGGGCTTTGTCTCGGTCGGGGGGTTAATTTTTGCCAATGCGGATGGCCCCAAAGTATTGGTATTGGGGCAGGTGCTGATGGCCTTGGGTGCATCCTTCGGCTTTGTCGGGGCCGGCTTTACCGGAGGGAGCTGGTTCGGTGCTGCCAAGTACGGAATTATGTTCTGCTGGGTACAGTTTGTGGCGTCCGCCGCAGCAATTATTGGCCAGCGTGTGCTGGGCAGCCTGGTACAGGAATTACCCTGGAACACCGTATTGAATGGCCTTGCACTGGGCGGAACAGCTCTGACGGCAGTTATGTTTATCGTGATGCGAGATCCGACACGGAAGGACCAGCACCTCATTCCCTGGGAGGGGGGACGTAAATTCCTGCACGATGTGGTGCATGCGATCAACGAGGTGGCATCCATCCCGGACAGTTGGATCAACGCTCTCATTGGTGGTGCGACTTTCGGTACCATGCTGTCTATGGGGGTGGTTTGGGGTCCCAAGTACCTGATGGTCGCGGGTATGGGGCAGACTGACGCGTTTTTCACCAGCTCAATGATGTGGGGTGGACTCGCACTGGGCGCGCCGGTTTGGGGTTGGCTCTCAGACACTTTCCGTAGCCGCAGGAAAACCATGTTCATTGGCTGCTTTCTCCAGCTACTCACCATTCTATTCATTCTGTTAAATCCCTCCATGTCACCGCAACAAGCGAATATCTTCTTCTTCGCCTGGGGATGGATGGCTGGTGCGTCCATGCTGAACTTTCCGATTGCTGCGGAGTTGGTGGAGCCACACCTCATTGGCACCTCGGCCGCCGTTGTGAATGCGGTGCAGTTCATTGTGGGCGGTATCATCATGGCAATTCCTGGTCGGGTCCTGTCGGGCTCAGGGCTGGTGGCGCGGATAGCTGATATAGAAGGAGATGCCGCGCAAACCGTCGTCAACTATCAATGGGCCCTGGTGTGTATTCCGCTAATCCTGGCTCTGGCGTGTTTCCTATTCCTGTTCCTGCGAGAGACTTACCCCCACGAAAGCCAGGCCTAGCAGCCTGCCGTCCTCGCTACGGGCGCTATTCTCGGTCAGGCTCCTAGTCAGGGTGTTTAATGCCAGAGCGGCCGTTGCGGTAGATTATTCAATGAACAAAAGAATCAGCAATTGCGTTGCGATTAACCTGTTGAGTTTTAACCTGTCGCAGGGGGTGGCAAAGTCCGGATATTTGATTACCAGTCCAATGAAGTGCAGCACCACTTCGTTCGCTATGAGATACCGTTTCTGAATGAGCCCAAGGAAGAGAATGGCTATGTGTGAACCAGCGTAAAGACGGCTGGCTAGCTATGAACTTTTTTATCCGTTGACTGTCCAAGGACATAGTTTTTCAAGAATGTTATGTTGTTATGAGTTACGGATTAGCACTAACAAACTTTGCTCCGGCCAGTTTGGGCGCTTCGGGCAGAGAGGGATTGCAGCCATCACAGTATGGTACCTCAGGTGCAAAGACCCATGAGGCAACAACAAAGAGTTCATCTACCTTAGACCCGAATGCTGCATTTTTCACAAAAAGCGCACTGTCTCAGAATGATATGGGTACTCTGACATACTTTTTTTTAGACATCCCTTGTCGTAGAGTAATGAGCTCTCTATCAGACAGGGGAAAGCCGGGCGGAATACTTTAATCAGATTCAGGAAGTTTGCTCAATTCCTGTCTGATAAGTGATGCAGAATCGGTAGTGGAACTTTGGGCGATCGCTTTATCCAATCATAATTAACGGGTGTGTTCATGCAGGAACGAGGGCAAGTTGCAGCCTGGGGTATCATTACCACGGTGCTCCTGATTCATTTAACCATGGCATCCGGAGTGCCACTGGGTGTTGATGAAGCTCACTATGCACTTTATGCCCTTCATCCGGCCCTGAGTTATTTTGATCATCCACCTATGGTGGGCTGGTTACAACTTCTGGTAGCACCGCTGGGGTACGATGAATTTACAGTCAGGCTTGTCCCTGCGATTCTTTATGCGTTAAGCAGTTATCTGGCATTCAGGGTCAGCAGGATACTTTTTCCTGATGGTCCGGTCTGGATCGGACTGGTGGCAGTCTTTCTGATCAATACGGCACCTATTCTGCAGCTGATGGGGTGGGGGCTGGTACCTGATCTGCCCCTGATGGTCTTTGGTCTCTTGTCGCTGGAATTGATTTACCGCATCCACCATGACAATTGTTTACCTTATTGGCTGGCTCTGGGTATCGTCTTTGGTTTGGCGGGGTTGAGCAAATATACGGCGGTATTCCTGCCCCTGGGCATGATACTTTTCATGATTCAGTATCAGGGACTGAGATGGCTTCGACAGGCCGGTCCATGGTTGGCAGCTTCGATAGCACTGGTGTTGATTTCTCCTGTACTCCTCTGGAATGCTGACAACGATTGGGCATCTCTGGCTTACCAGTTTAATCGTGGTGTCGGGGTTGAGGAGTGGTCATTAAAAGAAGCTCTGGTCATGCAATTGGCGCAAATGCTTCTCTATTCCTTACTGGCTTATGTTGCCGCCATAGCGGCGATTTTTTCACTGATCAGGAAACGAATCCCGGAGCGCCACAGGGCATCTTCCTGGCTGATTATCTGGAGTGCTGTGCCGTTACTGGCTGTGACCAGCTGGTCTGCCGGTGATGGCACAGTGTTGCCTAACTGGCCAGCCCTGGGTTGGACACTACTGGCGCCTTTGTCGGCCTATTGGATCTGCCATGGCTGGTCCCGTTTGTGGGTGAAAGGTCTGGTTGTTTTTTCTTCCATCCTGTCACTGGGACTGATTGGCTTTGTGTTTTTCTTTCTGGCCTTTATGCCTCTTTCTACTTTCCCTTTCATGACCTCAGCCATCAAAGACCTGGTGGGTTGGAAAGCAGCGGCTGAACAGGCGCAGTTATTGAAGCAGAAGTGGCAGAAAGAAGCAGGAATAGAATCGGTTCTGATGGTGGATAACTGGACCAAGGCCAGTCGCATAGCCTGGTATGCCTACCCTGAACCCGTGCAACTGCTGACCGATCGATTAACCCAGTTTGATTTCTGGCACGGCAAACCAGAATCCGGTAGTTATGGTCTGCTGGTACGCGATAAGAAATCAGCCCCTGAGAGTGGCCGCCTTAAAATACAGAACTTTTCCTGCATACTGGTCGATGAGACAGAATCCGGGCTGGACACTATTACGGTTAATCGATTCCAGTTTTATCGGTGTCAGGTCGCTCAGTAACTGAGGTTTTATTTAAAGCCTCATCCCTGGTCTATTGATGGGGTTTTTGTGCTTTTCTGTACGGCTTGCCTTTAACATTGATTTCATCAGTTTTTTTATTCTGTCTTTGCATATTCTTCTGTTTGCTGTAACTTGGTTTTTAGTGTTGGATAAATTCATCTGTTCATGATGAATCATCATTTTTATCGCTGAAAGCTGTTTTGACAGGGTTTCGAGGTTATATAAGGAATGTCCGATTTGCTCGGAGTCGATTCTGGCCGGTCTCGCTCAACAATCTATAAAGCCAGCTGCTTTCTGTTTCCCTTCGTGGCGCTGTTTTCAGTCACAGCGGTCAATCATTCAGTTTTTTATCAGGTCAATGACTGGGGTGTTGAGTCGCCCGCTGCTGTTTTTTGGGTGTTATTAACCAACCTGGGGGATGGCTTTTTCCTGTTTCCTCTGGCTATGTTGTTGTTTTATAAAAAGCCGGACAAACAGCTGGCGATTATTTTTACCATGTTGGTGGGTGACTTTTTATTGAGTGGTGGTAAAGCACTTCTTCCCTTCTCACGTCCGGTCGGCGAGCTGGGGCTTGAAGCCGTTAATGTCCTGGGGCCTGTTTTAAAAACAGATACCATGCCTTCGGGGCATACCGGTACGGTTTTTCTTTTGGTTGGACTTTCGTTTCTTTATTTGAATTCACTCACTCAATACCTGCTTCTTTCGATTGCAATTCTTTCTGCAATCTCACGCATTGTTGTCGGGGCTCATTGGCCGTTTGATATTTTTCTGGGCGCCTGGGTGGGTATTCTTGCTGCTGTGACAGGGGACTTCCTCGCCAGTAAAGTGGCATCTGGCCTTAAGAGTCGGATGGTCTTTATTCTTCTGGGTTTGTTGTGCGTGGCTGTATTGCCATTCTACGACAATGGATTCCGCTCTTATAAAGTGATTATGTATTTACAATTTGTACTTGCGTTGCTGGCTCTGGTTTTATCCGCTCACTGTATGTTCTCTCTTTATCAGGACGAGCTGGAAGCTCGCATGAAACAATCAGGAACCCTGTTGAACAAGCTATTTATGACAGGGCAGAGACTGACCAAGTTCGGCATGGTAGGAACCAGTGGATTCTTGGTGGATATGGGTTTTTACACTCTCTCAGTGCAGTGGCTGGGAGTGCCTCACTTGCTGGCAAGAGGCGGTTCCTATTGGGTCGCTGCCAGCTGGAACTGGTTCTGGAATCGTACTTTTACTTTTTCCCATGTCCCCAAAGAGAAAAAACTGAAACAGTGGAGTAAATATCTGACTATGTGTATGGTCAGTTTTATCCCCAACTGGGGAACTTATTATTTATTAACGTCCTTTGTACCTTTCTTTACGGAATACAAACAGCTGGCACTGATATCCGGTGTTTTGGCGGGCATGTTATTTAATTTCACCATAGCAACGGTATTTGTTTTTTCAGGACAAAAGTCCAATGTAGCTAAGGGGGCCAACCTGTGAAAGTAGATACTATGCGATGGGTTGATCATTATGTGGGTGTTCCACTCTGTCTTCTTTTAAAACTGGTTTTCTGGCCTTTTGACTGGATTCATAAGGGGCAGAAGACGGTTTCTAACAATGTACTGTTGATTGAGTTGTCTGAAATGGGCAGTGCTATTCTGGCTGACCCTTCCATGCGCTGGCTGAAGGGACAGGGCAAAACCCTGCATTTTGTCATTTTTGAGAAAAATGCGACCAGCCTGCAGTTATTAAATACCATTCATCGGGACAACATTTTCCTGATTAAACCGGATAATTTATTCAGCCTGGCAATCAGTAGCCTTAAATTCCTGATCTGGTGTCGGAAAAAGAAAATTGATACGGTGATTGATCTGGAGTTGTTCTCACGTTTTACAGCCATTCTGAGTCGACTCTGCGGTGCCAGCAATCGGACAGGTTTTGATCGGGTTCATGAAGAGGGTCTGTACCGGGGTAATTACTTAACTAACCCGGTGATGTATAACCCATACAGCCATATTTCGAAAAACTTTATGACTCTGGTGAGGGCTTCTCAAAATACACCTTATCAGCCTTATCAGAAAGAGCTATTTGATGAGTCAATTCAACTGGCCAGAGCAGAAGTAAGCAGTGATCTGAGATCATCGGTGATCACCAAGCTGAAATCGCTTTATGTCGGTTTTGAACCGGGTGTTCAGCGTCTGGTGCTTGTGAACCCTAATGCCAGTGACCTGCTCCCCCAGAGACGATGGATGAAAGATCGTTACGTTGACGTTATTCGGACTTTGCTGGCCGAGTACTCAGATATTCTGGTGGTCATTACCGGTGCTCCGGCAGAACGTCCAGAAGCTGAAATTCTCAGACAGCGGGTGAAACATGAACGCTGTCTCAACAGTGCCGGTGCTTTTGAGTTTAAGGAGCTGGTTCCCCTTTACTCTCTCTCTGAACTGATGTTGTCCAATGATTCCGGACCTCCTCATTTTGCTTCCGTCACAGAACTGAAAACCTTCGTGATATTCGGCCCGGAAACACCCGCACTTTACGGTGCCCTCGGGAATTCAACTCCGATCTATGCCGGATTGCCCTGTTCGCCCTGTGTCAGTGCCGCGAATCACAGGAAGACCAGTTGCAACGATAACCAATGTCTGAAAGCCATTGACTCCCGACAAGTACTGGATTTACTCAGGCCAGTGCTGGATAACAGCCTGATCTTGAAAGCAGGTTAGGGTTCGGGAGAAAGGATTCTCTAATTGCAACCGGTCATTACCAGAGCATGTGTTACACTAAATTTTAATAAAGTATCTTTTTCGATTATCGACGAGAGTTCAAGGATGAACCTGACAACAAGGATTCTTCGCTCACGCAAGGAAAAGCGTTATTCCCAACAAGTTTTGGCTGATCTGATCGGTGTCTCCCGAAGTGCTCTGGCTCAATGGGAAACCGAAATGAGCAGTCCCAGTCTTGAAAATCTCCGCAAAATGGCTGAGCTTCTGGAAGTTTCATTTGAATGGTTGGCGACAGGCAGGGGGAATCAGTATCTGACTTCACCTGCAGATACCATCTGCGACACTCAAGTCGATGATGAGATCATTCGCAGCCTGAACAGAATGAACCTGAAGAAAAAGCGGGCCATTCTTAATGTCATGAGAGCCATGGGGTGATCGGCTTCAGAAGCTCATATTCTCACTTCATATGCTCGGAGGTGAGTTGTTAAAAAGTTAATTTTATTTCCGTTTTTTGCCGTTGCAGCCACAGGTGCAAATGCCAAAGTGACATTTGAAGGCTCATTGGGTGTCTTAAGTGGAGAGGCGACCGAGTTAGTCTATATCGACGGGGAACGAGCCAGCCAACTCGATTGGGAAACTTACAATGCCCCTGTTATCAAGCTAGGTGCAATTTGGGATTTAGACCCAAGATGGACATTTAATGCAGACTACTGGATGACACTGACGCACGGCAATGGCTATTTGACAGATAGGGACTGGGAGTCAGGAATAGCTGAACCATCTGACATATCAAAACACCCTCACACAAAAACAACCAAGGCCTCTGCAATAGATCTAAGTGCTTCTTATTGGCTGCTTTCAAAAAGCGATTATAAAGTAGGCGTTACTGGCGGCCTGTTTGGTCAAAAAATGCACTATGAGGCACGTGGAGGTTCATATAATTACGATTTCGGTGAGGATGTAGGTACTATACCTCATGACACTCTTGGAGTTTCATACCAGCAAATATTTTTAACGTTATATCTGGGGTTGAGTGGAGACTACAGAGTCGGAAAATCTCAGTATGGTGCCCAAATAAAATGGAGCCCTCTGGTTAAAGCTGAAGATTTCGATACGCACCATCTTATAGATACGACTTATGACGGCAAAGGTAGTGGCCATTCAACTTACGGCTCTTTATCGTTTAATTACGCCTATCAACTAAGTCCGAGGATGAAAATTTACAGTGAATATACTTTCACAAAATTTTCTGAGAAAAACATTAATCTCAAGATCGATGATGGTTCTGAAACATTCTATTTGAAAGACGGAGGCGGAGCAGCCAACGAAAGTTCATTAATATCGGTTGGACTAAAGTACAGCTTCTGATAGCTTGTATACTTGCTTGATAAAAGGCGCTGAAAAGCGCCTTTTCAATAACCATGCATCAAACAACTATTTTTGGCTGCAATGAAAGAGGCTCACTGAAGACCTGTCAGAACAAAAGCCTTATTGGCATTGTCCAGACAGGTCCTCTCCATTTTGCTTTGATCGAGCCGGTTTGGGTAGTGACGCGGTAGACAACTTTGTGTTGTCTGGTTATTTCACCACTTCCCGCAGTTTGTTTCCCGGTTTGAATTGCGGCAATTTACAGGCGGGTATATGAATTTCCTGGCCTGTTTGCGGGTTCCTTCCCTTGCGCGCCGCTCGATCCACCACTGAAAAAGTTCCAAACCCGATCAGCTGCACAATATCCCCTTTTGCAAGGGTATCCTGGGTATTTTGAATGAAGGCATTGACGGCCTGCTCCGCCTTGTTCTTTGAAAGGTTGGATTGCTCTGCGACCTTTTCAACAAGTTCTTTCTTGTTCATAGCGCGTCTCGACAATGATTACCTGTGGGTGAGAAGGAATACCCACCCGGAGCAACTCTGGATGGGCGACGGGCATCTCTGGTATCAGACGTACTCAGGATGAAGGATAGAGGCCATATTGCTGTTCCTCATAATTCACAACCAGAAGCGGCTGATGTGTGGGGTCCGGATAGTTGATGGTGCAAGCCGGATCATCGACGGACCGACAATTGCAATGGCTGTCGCTGGTATCCTGTTTATGGCGGATGAATATCTGGTCAATCAGATCTTTTCTGCCTGCCTGCTTCAGGGTACAGAGCAGGGCAGGCAGTTCCGGGGCGCTGACATAATTTGCGTAATCAATAGTGGTGGTCAGGGCAGGGCTTTGCAGAAGTTCGTGAGCCGTGTGCAGCCTTATGGGGAATACAGGCTGGTGACTGGTGGAAATATCCGACAGTTCCCTCTGAAAAACGGGTCTGGTTCGATCAACGACGATCTGAGCTCCGAACTGTCTGGCAGACATTCCAGTGTCAGGGTCTTCAACCCCATGTGTTGTGATAGGGGTTACTACTGAATCTTCGTTGGCCATCAGTTTCCTCAGCAAATTCAATGCGGCGTTTTACAAAATTGGAAGCCGCCTAATCAGGAATTAAGACCGATGGATTCCAGTTTTGGTCACAGGCTGTCTGTTCTTGGTCAGTTTCCTACTATTCAGGCTTCTCTCAGAGCAGAACGACGGATCGGCTTAAGCAAGTAATCCGGAACCGATATTCTTCTGTGGAAGTGCCAACGCTGGTCTGCATTCCAGAAATAATCGGTAACGGGTTCTCGGAAGTGCCCGGATGGTTTTTTTTCGTTCTAACCCGAACAATATAGAAGCTCTTGCCGTTTTCGTCCCGAATCGTGTCGGCACTGACGTGTTCCACTGTGCTTTGGAGGCTACCATAAATGACAAAAATATAGGCAGTCACCTTGACAATGGCATTGAGCCAAGCCTGATAAGAGCAATGTATCCGGGGCCTATCCGTACCTTAATCCTATGAAGCTACTTTCTCGCTGCCTGACGGGCCTGACAGAAAGTAGCACTCAGGAATCTGGTCAGGCTTCCAGCTCACGCTCCAGCGGCAGCATGTGGTGTCTGGATTGAACCGCAAGCAGGTCACAGTCGATATTGCTGGCCAACTTCTCAGCCGTATTGCCCAGGGTCAGTCCACTGAGGCCTGAACGGGCATTGGTGCCCATGATCAGCAGTGATACCGCCAGCTCACGGGTCAGGTCCGGAATCATGGCCTCCGCTGGTGCAGTGATCAGGTGGATAGCGTCCTCGGTAATCCCGTAATCTTTGGCAAAATGCTGACAATTCTGAAGGTAACGCTCCTCATTGGTCTGACCGTCACCCTTGTCGGATACTGCCAGCATTATGGTGGGGTAGGCAGAAGCCAGATGCAGCTGTGCATCAAAATAGTCTCTGACCACTCTGGCATTTTCCATGATGGCCTTATTCAGCTGTTGATGGTCGGCATCTCCGGGATCGGCCTTAATGGCCGCGAGCATAGGCTCATTTTCCCACGGACGATCATGACGAACCAGAAGGACCGGAACCCGGCTTTTTCTCAGTAAAGCCCAATCTGTAGGCGTAGAGAAAGGCTTTTCCATAAAGCTTTCCTGCCGGAAATCCTTGATAACCAGATGACTGCGTTCCATCTGTCTGACATGGATAATGGTGTCGAGAAGGTTATTTCGCCACGACTCCTGACTGGTGACTTCTATACCGTCGGCCTCGACATTTTTGCTAAGTGTAGAGAGTACCTCAGCAGACGTTGCGTCAGGTTTGGGGTTCGGAGCCAGAATATGAAGACTGCAATGGGCTGCCCTGGCCAGTTGGGTGGCTCGATTGAGTGCGACATGACGGGCTTTGCGAGTATCAACAATAACGAGTATTCGTTGTATTCCTTGCATGGCCTGCTCCTTTATACCTTAAGAATTTCTATAACCCTGAGGGGGTCTAACTCTAACTGTTTTTTTTATAGACTAATGGGATCGAACTGAATAGCCCGATGAGGAAAAATGATCTGCATTAATATCGTTAACTTGTTAATCAGAAATTTGTGACGATGGCTCTATTAACAGGCATCAACCCATGACAGCATTCAGCTTTAAAGGTAAGGTAGTGCCGGAATTTTTACCCTTATTCAAACTTAATCAGGGTCGTTTACCAGGACCTGGTTGTTTGGATTTTGTTGCTAAGAGACATAGAAATAATGAGTGACCAGAGCCTGACCGAACTTTTTCCTGAACTGGATGCTTTTTTACCCTGTGTGACGCCAGATGAATGGATTGCAGAAGCGCTGAAAAATCAGGATATTCTGCTGATTGATCACGCTAATTGTGAAAAAAAAGCGGCTTCCACTGCCTTGAACCTGATGTATCGCTACACCGGGCATTTTCAGTTGCTCAACAAAATGTCGCGCCTGGCTCGTGAGGAGTTGAGGCATTTTGAACAAGTTCTGGCCATTATCAAAAAACGGGATATTCCTTATGGAACCCTGTCAGCTTCACGTTATGCCGGAGCGCTAAGAAAGCACGTAAGAACCTGGGAGCCCGCTCGAATGGTGGACACCTTGATTATTGGTGCTTACATTGAAGCCCGCTCCTGTGAACGATTTCACAAGCTGGCCCCATATCTTGATGATGAGCTGAAGAAGTTTTACCTGTCACTGCTCAAGTCGGAAGGTCGACATTTCAAAGATTACCTGACTCTGGCAGAAAGTCTTTCAGAAGAATCCATAGAAGAGCGAGTGGCTTTTTTTGCCAAAGTAGAACGGGAAGCCATTGAGTCCGCTGATGAAACCTTCCGTTTTCACAGTGGCGTTCCGGCCACTGCCTGAAATGTAGCCAATCAGGGAATGGTAGATCAGCTTCGTAGTCTATAATCGAATACTTAGTGGGTTTACCCTGTGCTGTAAATTTTTTATTTATCTCAATAGCTGTTGCGTAAAGTGCTTTCAACTGACTCTATTCTTACGGCTTCTCATCTCTGATTTCCCACCTTCATTCTGATTCAGTTTGACTGGGATACTGGTTTTCGGGAGATATGCAATGCCCCTGCTGAAAAGAAAATCACTGCTGCTGATCGTTTTTTTTTCTGGAGCTGGACAGTTATTTTCCAGTTCTTCTCTATCGATTCTTGACCGAGAGGGTCCGTCGAATAGTTTCAATGCTCTGATACGAGAGGTCAGGCCAAACTTATGGGGGAACTGGGGGCTGGATCTTGCCATTAAGCCGGGTGCGATCGGTGTGATTGATACTGATACTGGAATATTTCATTCTGCAGGGCAGCAGATTTCCAAAATCTCTGTGGACTCCGGTGACATTTCTGAAGAGCTGAAAATATCGACTTCTCATGTTAAAGGTCCTCAGGTAGCCTCATTTCCAATGAATGATCAGTCATCAAAAGCGAGTGTAAATACGGACCTTAAATGGCAGTTCAGCAAACGAGGAGCGATGATGGCTCAATGGTATCTGGTAAAGGAGCACAGTTTGAAGGAGCCATTTCGGGTTATCAATGAGAATATGGATTTCTTGAAATCAGTCGCTGCAGATATGGAGATGTATGATCCTGGAGCCGATGCCATTTCCCAGGGGTTTGGAGTGGTAACCAGTGTGCTTCTGGCAAAAAGCGGGATGAATGTTGCGTCACTCTCAGACTCTTCCCAGTGGAGTATTACCGGCAAGGCCAGCAATTTACAGAGCATGCTGGGGCATGGTTCTGCAAAGGCATCATACTCCAGCGCCGGGGGTGATACTGATGTAATCAGCACTATCTGGCCCAGTCAACCAAACACCACAACTGAAGATCTTGTTCCTGTTGCATACACCTTTGCGTCGGTTAGTGGCAAGCAGGTCATTCCTTACTGGATGGAAGAGATTGAAGCTTTTCAAATCATCTTCGAAAACAAGGGGAGTTACTTTATCAAGGCAACCTTAAAATTCCAGACTCCGGAAGGTGAGAAGGAGCTGCATCAGGATATTGTTGGTTTTATGACCAGAACTATGGAGGGTATTCCATTGAATGCAACAGAACTGGCCCTGAAAATGGAGTTTGTTGATGCAATACCCAGCACCACAGAATTCTATCATTGGGATACGCCGCTGGGCAGGTGGTCTTCAGGGAAAAGACATGTCGAGATTAACGGGTGGTGGCCATGGCAGCCTTCATTTGTTGTTCGGGAGGATCATATGACTACAACGTCAATGGGAATCCTGAAGGACGAATGATAATCCATAAGAAGCCATCATCGCTATTGGAAGATGGATAGATAGCAGTAGGTGCCGGGTCGGTATTATCTCAACTTACAGGAGTGGCTCGATACAGAAAGCGTCCATTTTCAGTCCTGATTCGTCACAGGTCAGCACCCAACCCTGCCGGTCCCAATCGCCAAGTACAATCCGTTTTCCGGTACCTGAAGCCAGTTCGACTTCATGGGTATCCGGGCGATGAGTGTGACCATGAATCAGCGTTTTGACTTGATACTTGTCCATTACCCGAACCACCTCCTCCGGAGTGACATCCATGATGGCCAGAGACTTCGTGGATTTGGCTTTTTTGCTGTTGCTGCGTAATTTTTGAGCCAGTTTTTTCCGGTAACTCCGTGGAGTGAGGCGAAGTATGCCCAGAACCAGAGGGTTGCGGATAATCTTGCGGTAGCGAAGGTATTGCGTGTCACCCGTGCAGAGCAGGTCACCGTGCATCAGCAGAACCGTCTCGCCATTCAGATCAATGACGCAGGGGTCATTGAGCCAGGTGGCTCCGGTCATTCTCAGGAAATCCTTGCCGATGGCAAAGTCACGATTACCTGCCATCACAAACAGTGGCTTGCCTGAATCAGAGTAGGCTTTGAGTTGACGGGCTATGTCATGATGAAAGGGTTCCATGGCGTCGTCGCCCACCCAGTATTCAAAGAAATCGCCCAGAATGTAAAGAGCATCTGATTGAGAAGCCTGCTCCTGCATGAAAGAAGTGAACGCCCGGACAATGTCCGGGCGTTCGGGTGTCAGATGCAGGTCAGAAATGAACTGTATGTTCATTCAATCGGCTTCCTATTCGACGACAGCAGACTCAATCAACACGTCATCTTCAGGAACATCCTGATGACCGGCCCGGAAGGTGGTTTTAGCCGCCTTGATCTTGTTCACAATATCCATACCTTCAGTGACCTGACCAAATACGCAATAGCCCCAGCCATCCGGCGTCTTGGAGGTGTGGTTAAGGAAATGGTTGTCAGAAACATTGATAAAGAATTGCGATGAAGCTGAATGTGGGTCCATCGTCCTGGCCATGGCAATAGTGCCAATGGTGTTTTTCAGGCCGTTGTCTGCTTCGTTTTCGATAGGTGTCTGTGTCTCTTTTTGAAGCATACCTGGCTCAAAACCACCGCCCTGGATCATAAAACCATCAATGACCCTGTGGAAGATGGTACCGTCAAAGTGGCCACTCTTTACATATTCCAGAAAGTTAGCCACAGTTTTGGGGGCTTTTTCAGCGTCCAGTTCCAGTTTGATATCGCCAAAATTGGTGTGCAGTACAACCATAGGGTTACCGTAATCTCTGTTCAGATGATCCGCGAACGGAAAACCTCCAATTCTAGGTGGTTATGAGACAGGTGTAAAAGGTCAGAGTGGAATAAACAGCGATGGGTGACTTAATCAAGCTGCTTGAGATGCAGGAAACTATTTACAGAAACCGCAAGCCAAAAGTCGGTCTGACCTGTACCCTTCGATGGGAAAATGTTAGTCTCAGGCGTTAACCAAACAGCCATGGGCGATTGAAAAGTCTATTATCGCTCTGGATGGCAAAAGATTTTTTTACGGTAAAATAATGCATTCCCTCTAGAGCATGGGCGGGTCAGATCCTGAACGGTCTGATGTCTCCGGGCTTCTGTATCAGAGAGGGCTTTCTCTTCCAAGACGCTGGTTGCAATGAGCACAACAGACACTTCATCCAACAAACCATCAAAATCCGGTAATTTCCTTGAGCAGATCATTGAAAAGGATCTGGCTGCAGGTCTGGTTCAATCGGTTCAGACCCGATTTCCGCCGGAGCCCAACGGCTTTCTGCATATTGGACACGCCACCTCCATCTGTCTGAACTTTGGATTGGCTGAGCAATTCAATGGCCAATGTAACCTGAGGTTTGATGATACCAATCCCGAAAAAGAGGAGCAGATGTATGTCGATGCCATTCAGGAAGATGTTCGCTGGTTGGGTTTCAAGTGGAGCGGAGAGGTTCGCTATGCTTCCAGCTACTTTGATCAGTTTTACGAATGGGCTCTCTACCTGATCAAAGAAGGTAAGGCCTATGTGGATCATCAGGACGCCGAGTCCATGGCTAAAAACCGGGGTGACTTTAATACCCCCGGCGTTGAAACGGAATGCCGCAAGCGGTCTGTAGAAGAGAATCTGGCAGAGTTTGAAAAGATGCGTGCCGGTGAGTATGAAGAAGGTCAGTGCAGCCTGAGGGCCAGGATTGATCTACAGAACCCCAACATGAATATGCGTGATCCGATTCTTTACCGTATCCGCAAGGTGCCTCACCACCAGACGGGTGATAAGTGGTGTATCTATCCAAGCTATGACTTTGCCCATGGTCAGGAAGATGCCATTGAAGGGGTAACGCACTCGATCTGTACACTCGAATTTCAGGACCACCGTCCGTTATACGACTGGTTTATCGAGAACCTGCCGGTGCCATCAAGGCCGAGACAATTCGAGTTTGCCAGAACGAACCTGAACTACACCGTCACCAGCAAGCGAAAACTGAAGCGACTGGTGGATGAAGGTATCGTAGAAGGGTGGGACGACCCCCGTATGCCTACCGTGTCCGGTATGCGTCGGCGTGGGTACACACCGGCTTCTATTCGCAAATTCTCCGATATGGTGGGCGTCAGTCGTTCCGATGGTATTGCTGATGTTTCCATGCTGGAGCATGCGATCCGTGACGATCTGAACAACAACGCAGCACGTGCCATGGCGGTTATCAATCCGCTGAAAGTCGTGATTACCAACCTGCCTGAAGGCGAGGTACAGGAAATGACCGCAGCGGCACACCCTAACAAGCCTGAGTTGGGTGAGCGTAAACTGCCGTTTACACGTGAACTGTATATTGATCGTTCAGATTTTACTGAAGACACCACTCTGTCACGCAAAAAATTCAAGCGACTGGTGTCGGGTGAGTACGTGCGCCTGCGCAGTGCCTATGTCATCAAATCAGACCAGGTAATTAAAGATGAGCAGGGCAAAATCACTGAGATTCACTGCAGCTATGTACCCGGTACAGTGGGAGAAAACCCTCCTGAAGGTATTAAACCTCGTGGTGTGATTCATTGGGTGTCAGCGAGCCATGGCAAGCAGGCAGAAATCCGTAAGTACGATCGCCTGTTTAATAACCCTGCTCCAGACAAGGGTGATGAAGACTTTATGGCTCATGTGAATCCGTCTTCCCTGGAAGTGGTGACAGGCTGGGTTGAACCCTCTCTGGTAGAAGCGAAGCCGGAACAGGGCTTTCAGTTCGAGAGGGAAGGGTATTTTGTCGCCGATCGACGTGAACACTGTTCTGAAAAACCCGTGTTCAATATGACGATTGGTCTCAAGGATACCTGGGCCAGTAAAGTCTGACGAGTGGAATCAAGCTCTCCCATTTCAGGGAGAGCATACAGCCTGGATCATCGGGCTACAGGACAAAGAACGTGTTGCAGATATACAACTCCCTGACCAGAACCAAAGAAGCCTTTAAACCACTGAATGAAAATCATGTGCGGATGTACGTCTGTGGTATGACAGTTTATGACCTGTGCCATATTGGTCATGCCAGAACGGTTACGGCTTTTGATGTGGTCTCCCGTTACCTGAGAGCTAAAGGCTACAACCTGACTTACATTCGCAATATCACTGATATTGATGACAAGATCATTCGTCGCGCCACTGATAATGGTGAAACTATTGACGTGCTGACAGATCGTATGATCGCCGCCATGCGTGAAGACTTTAAACGTCTCGGCAATCTGGAGCCTGATCAGGAACCCAGGGCGACCGAGCACGTGGAAGGTATGATCGAAATGATCAGTGACCTGGTTGAGAAAGGCTTTGCCTATGCACCGGGCAATGGCGACGTTTACTTCCGGGTTCGCAAATTCGATGGCTATGGCAAGCTGTCTGGAAAAATTCTGAAAGAACTGGAAGCCGGTGCCCGTATCGAAGTCGATGAGCAGAAAGAAGACCCTATGGACTTTGTGCTCTGGAAGGGAGCTAAAGAAGGTGAGCCAAGTTGGGCCTCACCCTGGGGTAATGGCCGTCCTGGCTGGCATATAGAGTGCTCGGTTATGGGTAAGTGCTGCCTGGGAGAAACCTTTGATATTCACGGCGGCGGTTCAGATCTCAAGTTCCCTCATCATGAAAACGAGATTGCCCAGAGTGAAGCGGCCAACGGTCAGACCTTCGTGAATACCTGGATGCACTCAGGTGCCATTCGCATTGATAATGTGAAAATGTCCAAGAGCCTGGGTAACTTCTTTACGATTCGTGAGGTGCTGGATAAGTACCCGGACGAAGTCGTGCGTTATTTCCTGATTTCCAGTCATTACCGCAGTCCGGTTAATTACTCGGAAGATAGTCTGAAAGAGGCGTCTATTCGCCTTGAGCGTCTATACACTGCACTGAAAGGACTGGATGTGGCTGGTGTCACTGCGGCTGAAGGCACTCGTTTTGAAGAAAAGTTCATGGCTTCCATGGATGACGACTTTAATACACCGGAAGCATTGGCGTCCCTGTTTGAACTGGTACGTGAGCTGAATACCATTCGTGCCGAAGATGAGCAGAAAGCCATGCCGCTGGCAGCTTTGCTGGTCAAACTGGGTGGCATCCTGGGTATACTGCAAGGTGATGCCGAGTCTTTCCTGAAGTCCGGAGCCGATGTCGATGAAGCCTGGATTGAAGCAATGATTCAGAAGCGCAAAGATGCCAAGAAGGCTCGTGACTTTGCTGAAGCGGATCGTATCCGTGAGGAGCTGGCCAGTCAGGGTATTATCCTGCAGGACCGTCGGGAAGGAACCACCTGGCGTATTGAGCGCTGATAGACTTTTCAGGACCTGGAGTCTTCAGGTCCTGCCAAACCTCAAGAATTTTTACTCCTGTTGCCAAAAATTAAGCCCTAATATCTGCCCTTCAATGAAAAATACTGGCACAATGTCGCTCAATAGAACCTGTTTACTCATCCAACCAGAATGCCATTGAGCCAAGGGATATGTGCTTGTCTGCTGTTTCGGCAGATTTAACTCTCAGGGCGGTAGCGTGCTTCTTGTATTTTGCGACAAGGGCTTTTTACTGTATGAGCACACGGGTTTGTCATATCAATGTAGATCCGGTTGTCTTTTTGTTAAAGAAACCGTCAGCTTGATTTTAAAGCTATAGCCCCTCACTCTCAGAGTTTTGTCTGCTTCAGTCATAAAAGCAGATGGCATGGTAAACTCAATAACTGTTATTTTGTACAGTATTATTGAAGAAAATACCAAAAATGCAAATAACTCACTTGCGGCCTATTCGGGACGGTAGGTAGAACAGCTCGTAGTCTGTTGATAATTAATGACTTTTTGACGGATTGAAAAAACGGGATATATCTCGAGTGCGTTGATTTTCTCTGATTTGGGGGGATGTGGCGCGTGTGAGTGTAATATCTGATATCACTCGTTTGAGTTTTAATAGCTGTTATGTTTTCAAAGTAAACCTATGACTACAATCGTAAAAATAATTGGTGCGCTGGCAATCATTGCTGCTGCATCAGGCCTCTGGATGACTTTCTTTACAGAGCTTTCTGGTCCAGGTGGCAAAACTGCGTTAGCAAGTATGTACACATTCCAATTAATCATTAGTTCGTTTCTAATTTATGGAGCACACCTTAAAAAAGTAGGCAGTGATCTTGCTCAAAAAGTATATCCGTCAAGCATTGCAGCCATGGCGTTATATACAGCATTTGCTTATCGGTGGTTTAGCCATGGAATATAAACATAACAAGGCCAGCCAGCATCGCTCCCTGCGGTCGCTGGACCTCGTTTCACTCGGCCGCTGCTGGCGGCGTTAGCAGGCAGCAATAGTAGAGAGTTTCTGGTTGTGAAAAGACCAGTTTTCAAAAAGAGTTTTTGGGTTCACTATCTATGGTGGGTTTCGAGTTAGAACCTCCCAGCAAAAAGACACTGTTACACTAACTTTTCAGTAGTTCTCAGCAGTTCATGTCTGCTGGTGTGAAGTCTGTCGCTGAAAAATCTGCGGTGTATCGTTGGGCATGTCAGCGTTGGTTTTCAGTTTATCGGTACTTTTTGCTCAGTGGCCCTATGCCAGTTCAAAGTTGCATCAGCTTCTTTATCGCCTGGAAGCTTTTAAATATCAGAGATTGTGCGCTTCAATCAGTTCAGCAAGAAAGCTGCTAAACCTCTACATCATTCACCATTTGCCCTTGCGGGTGGGCTGCCATGCTAACAAGTTGCTGGTGTCGCCCCTAAAGGGGCTGGGACACCGCTGTGCGGCGCCCCACAGCATGGCGTTATGGTGATAAGATAGTGCAATCAACAAAAGAATTAATCGAAGGAAGTAATAAAAGATGATTCGTAATTTTTACACTTGTGATAATGAAGTTGAACACAACAGTCACGACGGTAATGGCTCTATAGAAATTTATCGGGCATTTAGACGCAAGGATTTTAATGGCGCATGGGATTTTGCAATTCGTGTTGTTATGCCTACTGGAAGCTCAATGGGTGAGCATAGTCATGCAAATGACGAAGAGATGTATATCATCTTAAAAGGTGAAGGTACAATGACAATCGACGGCAAAGAAAGACGAGTTTCTACCGGAGATATGATCGTCAACAAACCATATGGATGCCATAGTTTGGTGAATGACTCATCCGAAGAAATTGAACTCCTAATAATTCAAGCGAGCCTTAAATAATTTTTACTGAGGGAACTAAAAAGTCAATGCAGAGTACTATAGCCCTACTCATCATTAGCACAGTGCAATGAAATCACCATAACAAGCGGGTCGAGTACGTTTCGCCCTAAAGGGCTCCACCCGACGCGCCTTCGGCGCGCGGCTCACCCAGGCGTTAGCAGGCAGCAATAATAGAGAGTTTCTGGTTGTGAAAAGACCAGTTTTCAAAAAGAGTTTTTGGGTTCACTGTCTATGGTGGGTTTCGAGTTAGAACCTCCCAGCAAAAAGACACTGTTACACTAACTTTTCAGTAGTTCTCAGCAGTTCATGTCTGCTGGTGTGAAGTCTGTCGCTGAAAAATCTGCGGTGTATCGTTGGGCATGTCAGCGTTGGTTTTCAGTTTATCGGTACTTTTTGCTCAGTGGCCCTATGCCAGTTCAAAGTTGCATCAGCTTCTTTATCGCCTGGAAGCTTTTAAATATCAGAGATTGTGCGCTTCAATCAGTTCAGCAAGAAAGCTGCTAAACCTCTGCATCATTCACCATTTGCCCTTGCGGGTGGGCTGCCATGCTAACAAGTTGCTGGTGTCGCCCCTAAAGGGGCTGGGACGCCGCTGTGCGGCGCCCCACAGCATGGCGTTATGCGTCTACATCAATTCAGGAGTAAAAATGCCTTTACCAGAATCACTTCAAGGCGATAGATGGACAGAGTACACAGCAAGAACAGTTCTACCATTGATTGTTTGGTGTGCAAAAAATGGTAAAACAATAACTTATGGGCAACTGGATCAAGAAATAATAAGTAGAGGTTGGGGACACCATGTTCTTCCTGTTCAATATGGCTATCCTGCTGGAGCTATTGGAGAAGCACTAATTGAAACAGAAGAAGAATGGGAAGAGTCGATTCCCCCTTTAAACGCAATAATTGTAAATGCTAAAACTGGTCTTCCTGGTAAAGGAGTAAATTATTATGTTGAGAGATACTCAGAGCCAGATGAGTATATTCTCAATATGTCATTAGATGATAAGCAAGCCCTGATAGAAGAAGTACATTCGGATATTTTTGCTTATGAATACTGGGATGATGTTCTAGAACTTTATGAGTTAGAGCCACTGGATGGAGCCTTTGCACCTGAAGGTGATGAAGATGAAATCTGTCCTCCATCAAAAGGGGGATGGTCAGATTGCAATGAAAGTGATGAACACAAGAATCTCAAAGAATACGTTTCTGAAAACCCAGAAGAGATAGAGTTAGAAAATATAATATCCACTGAACAAGAGTATTTATTTGCTTCTGGTGATCGAGCCGATATTGTATTCAGCACAGACCATAATATATACGCTGTAGAAGTAAAATCAATTCGGTCAAATAAAGATGATCTCAATCGTGGTATCTTTCAATGTATAAAGTATCAGGCTTTATTACGGGCAGAACAAAGAGCTTTAGGTAAGCCTCCAACAGCAAGAGCAATGCTAGTAACGGAAAGAGAGCTACCATTGTCTCTTCAAAATCTTGCAGATACATTGAGTATTTATTGCTATGTAATCGCAGTAAACGACGCATAACAAATGCTTCCAGTTCGTGGCTTCGCCACCCGACGCCGCTTGCGGCGGCGCGGCTGAAGCAGGCGTTAATGGTTACGTAATCAAACAATGACTACATTATTTGGCTTATTTACGTTCTTTGTTGGAATCTACTTCTATTACTCCCTAGCTGTGACTCTTAGAATGGCAATTGATTATGGTGGTAATCAAGTTCTTGGTTTTCATGCAAAATCCGAGATATCACTACTAGCAAATATGGCATTCATTAAGAGGTTGTTAATGGTAGATAGATCTTCACCGGAATCATCCCAGTTTGTAAAAACAGCTAAGAGCCAACTAATCAAGGCATGGTTACTTTCGTTAGTTGGTCTGGCAATAGTATTCACAGGGTCTGCCGCCAATGTCCATTAACAAGGCCAAGCACTTATGCACGCTGCGCGTGCCGGACTCGCAACAAGTTGCTCGCCCGTGTTGGCGGCGTTAGCAGGCAGCAATAATCGAGAATTTCTGGTTGTGAAAAGACCAGTTTTCAAAAAGAGTTTTTGGGTTCACTGTCTATGGTGGGTTTCGAGTTAGAACCTCCCAGCAAAAAGACACTGTTACACTAACTTTTCAGTAGTTCTCAGCAGTACATGTCTGCTGGTGTGAAGTCTGTCGCTGAAAAATCTGCGGTGTATCGTTGGGCATGTCAGCGTTGGTTTTCAGTTTATCGGTACTTTTTGCTCAGTGGCCCTATGCCAGTTCAAAGTTGCATCAGCTTCTTTATCGCCTGGAAGCTTTTAAATATCAGAGATTGTGCGCTTCAATCAGTTCAGCAAGAAAGCTGCTAATCCTCTGCATCATTCACCATTTGCCCTTGCGGATGGGCTGCCATGCTAACAAGTTGCTGGTGTCGCCCTTAAAGGGGCAGGGACGCCGCTGTGCGGCGCCCCACAGCATGGCGTTATGTGCTCAAGCATGCAAATTCACCAATAATAAGAACTAAGAATTCTGCTTTATGAATGAGGAAGTAAAAGCATCATATATCATTGCAACTGCGCCTGTAGTTGAAAAGATGCTTGAGGGCTATCTAACTTATAATCAAGCAACTAGCTATATATTTTGGTTATCGTTCATTATCTTTGTGTACTTCACATTCAGCCCTCAAACTTCAATAAAAAAAATCAGATCTGCTCTTGATAATCGACTAAAAAAAAGAAAATCATTAGGTTACTTATGGCTAGGAGTCCTGATTATATTATTTATATCTATTAGCACAAAACCAGTGCATCCAATGAGATATGACGAAATGCCTGAATTTCAAGGAACATATGCATGGTTTCAAACAGGAGGAAAAAGCCGTATTTCCTCGATATATCTACGAAAAAATGACAGAAAGTTTATTTTCAAATTTCATCACCTCTCAAGTGAAATAACAGAGCAAATAAAAAATCTAAATAAAGGTGATATTGTTTCATTACGCATTCACTTAGAAAAAGATGATTTTCAGGTAAAACCATATGTAACTGAAATAAATATTAATGGTGTAAAATCATACTTATTAAAGTCAACTTACCAAGAAAGATTTGAAAGATATAAAGACCGGAATAAATATATATTATTTTGGCTCATCTGCATTGTTATTATATCTTTTTATATTTTTAGAAAGTTGCCAAAAACAAACAAAACCACCGAGTAATCCGCACATAACAAGTGGGTGGAATACGTTCCGCCCTAAAGGGCTCCACCCGACGCGCCTTCGGCGCGCGGTTCACCCAGGCGTTATAAGGCATAGTCGAAGAATGTTGAAAACGGAAAGATTATTGCTTCGTCAATGGTCAGAGAATGATTTTCTCCCATTCGCTGAAATGTGCGGAGACAAAGAAGTAATGGAGCATTTTCCAAAACTCCAAACTCAAGAGGAAAGCTTCGAAATGGGGAGAAAAATCTTGTCCCTTATCAATGAACGAGGCTGGGGTTTCTGGGCAGTAGAGGTTCCTAATCAGCATATATTTATTGGCTTTGTTGGTTTGCATACACCAACAAATAAAATGCCGTTTTCGCCTTGCGTAGAAATCGGTTGGCGGTTATCAAAACATTATTGGGGCAAAGGCTACGCAACCGAGGCTGCCAAAGAAGCACTAAAATATGCGTTCAATACGTTAAATCTAAATGAGGTGGTCTCATTTACCACATTAGCCAATGATCGCTCCAAAGCCGTTATGCAAAAAATCGGCATGCACAACAGCAACCAAAAATTTATGCACCCAGACATTGAAGTTTCGCATCCGCAATGTGAGCATGTGTTATACAAAATTAGTAAATCAACATGGCAGCAAAATGCCTTATAACAAGTGGCGGCAATTCGCACCCTTCGGGTGCCGGACTCAGCACTGCGTGCTTCGCCGTTGCGCCAGGCGTTAGGTGTGCTCATACATCACAGTTAAGAGGCAGAAATAATGATAAGAGAAGTCGAGGACGGTGATATTCAACGGATTGTAGAAATCTATAATCACTATGTAAGGAACACTGCATTTACGTTTGAAGAAGAAGAGGTTTCATTGTCTGATGTTGATTTAAGAGTTAAGAAAATCAAATCAAATGGGTTACCTTGGCTTGTTTTAATAAATGATTCAGATGTGGTCGGTTATGCTTATGCTTCAAAATGGCATGATCGTAGTGCATACCGTTTCTCAGTAGAAGCTACTATTTATCTCGATCCGAACTTTCAAAGTAACGGACTTGGCAGTACATTGTATAAACAGTTATTAAATGAATTACAGAGTAAAAAAATTAAAACAGTTATTGGCTGTATAACATTACCAAATGAAAAAAGTATTGCCTTACATGAAAAGCTAGGAATGAATAAAGTTGCTCATTTTAAGAAAGTTGGTTTTAAGTTCAATCAGTGGCAGGATGTCGGCTATTGGCAAATAATCATGCGCACCTAACAAGTGTGTGGTGTCGGCAGCAAGCTGCCTTGGACGCCGCCTACGGCGGCGCCCCACACGCAGGCGTTATGTGCATAAGTTGCTTGAAATTTAAACAACAGCCCCAATAGATAGTTTTTAAGCATCTTAAGGGCTATTAGTATGTCAAAAATATATAGAAGTGTTAGTCATGTAGATGGCTGGCAAGGTTTACCCCAATATGAGATTAAAGGAAGCGAAATCTTTCGGTCCGTATCGCATGTGGACGGTTGGTTAGGTTTACCTCAATATGAAATTAAGGGTAATGAGATTTTCCGGTCAGTTTCACATGTGGATGGTTGGCTAGGTTTACCTCAATATGAAATTAAAGGGAATGAAATCCATCGGACAGTTTCCCACGAAGACGGCTGGTTAGGACTAGCCCAATACGAAATACGGTCCACATAGCCGCACATAACAAGGGCAGGCAACGGACCTCCGGCAATTGTCACCTTTTGTGCGTACCGCACAAAAGTCGCCAATCGCCTCCGGCCGCTGCTGCCGACGTTATGTGCCAAATCAAGTTAAGTTACTATGAATGGGATCCACTTTCTTAACATAGATCTAGATATCGAATCGTCGATTGATATATCTCCCATGATCGAGGAATGGGGGGAGCGTGTTTGCGTGTTTCGTAATGAAGAGATTGATGGTATTTATTATGGATCCTTTGAAACAGCCTGTAGCGGGATCGATGAGATAATTGCTGAGTATGTTTCTTTAATTGATGGTTTGTCCAAATCATCAAGAGATATCTGGGACAAAGCACTAAGGAGAGATTTTGACTTTGGCTATGAAAGTGGGACTACACCAAATAACTTTCATTCAAGAATAGAGTCAGATGCAATAAAAAAATTGGCTGGGGTCGGCGGTAGTGTTGTTGTTACTATTTATCCAGTACCCGGCACATAACAAGTGCAGGCAACACACCGCCAATTTTGTCTGCCGATGCTGCAGGCGTTAGCCGGCAGCAGTGTGCAAGTTTTTTCTATTTTTTTAGTGGACGAGTCACGAACCAAAATCCATGCTAGCAACCAGCCTGTTCAAATCCAGTTCTGAGTAGTTCTCAGCAGTGCATGTCTTTGGGTTCTGTGTCAGTCGCTATGAAATCTGCGGTGTCTTGTTGGGCATGTCAGCGTGGGTTCACGGTGTTTATGAGTATTTGGTCCGGCGCACTAAACCAGTTAAAAGTTGTATCAGCATTGGCGTTACCTGCAAGTTTTCCAGCGGTAACTTTTATGCTCTTCAATCGGTGCTGCAGGTGCAGGTTTTACTGAAGCTCCTCTGCAATAATCAACATTGTCCCAGGCGGCAGGGCTGCCGGGCTAACAAATACAGGCAAAGGGATGGCTCACTGTGTTCGCCACCCTTGCTGCCAGCGTTAGGTGCCACTAAAAACTACACCGGAGCGTTCGCCGTAATAATGAGTGAGATCTATTTATGATTGGTCAGTGCTTATGCAATGAAGTTAAGTTTAAGTTGTCCTGTGAAACTCCAAACTTCTACCAATGCCACTGTAGTTTATGCCGCAAGGTAACAGGCTCTTCGGCTAATGCAGGGGCTCTCATCAGCAAAGAATATTTTGAATGGGTTCAAGGCCAGAATAATATTTCATCGTTTGTTAAAGACTCAGGCTACCGTGTAGATTTCTGCAAGTCATGTGGAAGCCCAGTTCCAAACCCTTTAAGTAATACTGAGCTTGTATGGGTTCCTGTAGGTCTTCTCGAAGATCCCGATGGTAAAGTGGTAATCCATTTACATACATCTTCTAAAGCAGGCTGGGATGTTTTGCCACAAGGCTCATGCCAACATAAAACCATGCCAAGTTTGCATGAATTACAAAGCAGCTTGTGCAAAAGCACCTAACAAATTGTTGGTGTCGCCGCTGTAGGGGCTGGGACGCCGCTTTGCGGCGCCCCACGGCATGGCGTTAGCCGGCAGCAGTATGAAAGTTTTTTCTATTTTTCCAATAGATGAATCACGAACCAAAATCTACGCCAGCAACCAGTCTGGTCAATTCCAGTTCTGATTAGTTCTCAGTAATGCATGTCTGTAGATTCTGTGTCAGTCGATGAAAAATCTGCGGTGTCTTGTTGGGCATGTCAGCGTGGGTTCACGGTGTTTATGAGTATTTGGTCCGGCGCACTAAACCAGTTAAAAGTTGTATCAGCATTGGCGTTGCCTGCAAGTTTTCCAGCGGTAACTTTTATGCACTTCAATCGGTGCAGCAGTAGGGAAAAATCATGAAAGCCCCCGAAGCCACTGAGCTCAATGGCTATAAGGATATCCACCTATAGAGTAAAATACACATCCATTGTCTTATATAAAAAAGATTTGGATGTCCTGGAAATGAATGCATTTGATTTAATGAATAGGCTATCTGTCATTTATGACGCACGCCAGCAATGGAAAGTAGATCATAAACTTGCCGATATTCTGCCCTTAACCATCTGTGCTGTCATTGCAGGTTGTGAAGGTTGGGAAGAAATTGAAGACTTCGGCAATGAAAGACTGCAATGGTTAAAAAAGTATGGTGAATTTGAATACGGTATTCCTTCACATTATACAATTTCCAGAGTAGTTGCTGCTATTAACCCAAAGCAATTTCAGAAATGCTTTATTGAGTGGATGCAAGCCTGTCACCAGACAACCAATGGTGAGATCATTGCAATTGATGGAAAAACAGCAAGAGGCTCTTACGATAAAGGCAAGGACAAAGGTGCAATTCACATGGTGAGTGCATTTGCGACTGCAAACGAATTGGTTCTTGGCCAAATTAAAATTAATGATAAAAGTAACGAGATTACCGCCATACCTGAATTGCTTGATCTCCTGGAAATCCGTGGCTGCCTCATAACTATAGACGCCATGGGGTGTCAGAGGGACATTGCCAAGAAAATCGTTGATAAAGGCGCTGATTATTTGTTAGCGGTAAAAGGCAACCAGGGCAAGCTTCATGAAGCATTTGAGAAACATTTCTCTGTTGAAAAAGTGAATCAATGGAATGGTGATACTTTCAGAGTCGAAGAAAAAAGCCATGGTAGAATGGAAACACGCCTTCACATAGTAAGTGATACCTTTGATGAGTTCGTTAATTTTTCTTTTGATTGGAAAGGAATGAAAACACTCGGGATTATTTTCTCTGCCAGAATGGAAGATAAAGTGTTCAACGCTGATGATATCAGTGTGCGTTATTATATCTCCTCTGCGGAGTTAACAGCAGAAGAATTCTCACATGCTGCAAGAGAGCATTGGGCGATCGAAAATAAACTCCATTGGAAAATGGATGTTGCAATGCGAGAAGATGATTGTCGAATCAGAAGGGGCAATGCCGCTGAAATGCTCACAGGTTTTCGACATATGGCAGTGAATATGTTGAACAATACCAAAACCTTTAAAGCAGGCTTAAAGCGTAAACAGAAAAAGGCAGCCATGAACACACAATACCTGTCTGAAGTCCTTGCTGGGTGTGGGGTTTCATGATTTTTCCCTAGGTGCAGCAGGTGCAGGCTTTACTTAAGCTCCTCTGCAATAATCAACATTGTCTCAGGCGGCAGGGCTGCCGGGCTAACAAATACAGGCAAAGGGATGGCTCGCTGCGTTCGCCACCCTTGCTGTCAGCGTTAGCAGCAAAGAGTAAAAATCGAGTTCAGAGTAATCTTTTAAGAAAAGTGGAATATTAGTACCATATGGATCAAGTAAAGAATATTGCAGATAAAATATCAGTTGAAACGCCTGACTTTTCAAGTTGCATTGATGTAATAGAGCATGACTTAAAAATCTCTGGCATCGAAACAACAATTAGATTGCACTACTTAAAATTCGATGGAAATAGGCAGCCTATGGTACGGGCTCTAGCCAATACTTTGTATTTATATATCATTGATTATTGTCTTTCTGCAAAAAATAGAGAAGAATCTTTATCAGGACGACAATCAGCCCTTCTAGTGAAAGAAGCCAGAAGTCTGTTCCGTCACCCCGAAATATCAGATGAGTCCCCAGATAAGACAGGGGAGGCGGGAGAAACCCTACTTTATTTTCTAATGGAGGCGGTTTTACAAGCTCCTCAAATAGTTTCAAAAATGGAGTTAAAAACAAACCATAAGGATGAAGTAAAAGGTTCTGACGGCATACATGCGAGATGGAATGACGAGATCGAAATGGTTGATTTTTATTTCGGTGAGTCAAAATTATATAAGGATGTAGCTGGTGCGATGACTTCTGCTCTAAAAAGTGTCAACGACTTTCATGATATAAAAATGTATGAGCACGAATTCAACATGGTCACCAAACATTTTAAATATGCAGATGAAGAGGTTAAGCGTGAAATTTCCCAGCTATTCACTAACGGGAACCCTGGAGAAAACGTTAGAATTAACCACGCATGTTTGATCGGCTATGACTATGATGGCTATGCAGCAGTTGCAACAGAGCCTAGAAATATCATGAAAGATAAGTTTGAAGAATCTTTTAGAGCAGATGGAGAAAGATTAGTAAGACTTCTTCAGAAAAAGATGGATAACTTCAATAAAAAGTATCTTGCTTTTGATATTTTCTTTTTACCTTTTCCATCAGTCGTAGAATTTCGAAATGCTTTCAACGAGGCTCTGGACTAAAAGAAAATGACCAGCATCTCAACTCTAATTGAAAAATTACAGATATCTAGCACTCAAAATCAACTTCCGGGTAAACCGATACATGATGAAATGACTTTGACTAAAGGTGAAATCAATCAGCTAATTGGTCATACTTCTATAATATCATTATCAGAAAAGCCTGAAGACAAAATACTAGCTTATGAAATAATAACTCGGCTTATAGAAATAGATAATGATAAAAACCCAAAGCTAATTAACTCTGCAGAAGTCATAATGTCCAGGTTAGGTAATTTTCCTGGCAGACAGCTTCTCAGAGAACGCCACAGCTCTGTAACTAAAAAAGTTCCAAGTTTCCTAAAACTTGAATGCTTAATGCGAGAAGTTGAAAACTCTATTTTTATAGATGATGAATCAATTCAACTCACAGACTTTCAATACAATTTTTATAACTCTCTCCAAGAAGAAAAAGCTTTAAGTATTTCTGCACCAACATCTGCTGGTAAATCCTTTGTTCTTGGCTTAAATCTTATAAACAGACTGAGAGAGAAGAAAAATCAGTGCATTGTATACATTGTTCCTACAAGGGCTCTAATAACTGAGGTTTCTAACAGAATTAGAGAGTCATTGAGGCAATATAAACTTGATGACATTATTATCAGAACTGCTCCTTTCACTGTATCAGCAGATAAAGCTAAAAATGGAGTTGTATATGTCTTAACTCAAGAGAGATTAATGAACTTTCTCAGCAATACTAGTGAAGAGATGCCAAAAATATCCTCACTCATTGTTGATGAAGCCCATGAGATACAAAAGGGAAAACGAGGCATACTGCTACAAAGCGCAATAGATTTTCTGCTCAAAAAATATCCGAAAACCGAAATATTATTCGCTAGCCCTCTAATAAAAAACCCAGGCTATTTTTTCAATATATTTAACATTACGGACAATGGGAAATTTTTCACTGAAACAATTTCACCAGTTTCTCAAAACGTAATATTAGCATCAGATGTATATCGTAAGCCTAAAGAAATTCGGTTCGAGCTACTTGTTGAATCAGGAAATGTTGATCTTGGAATTAGGGGCGTTGACTTTAAATTCAGAGACAGCAAATCTCTTCAGAAGGCACACTTAGCCAAAGAAATTTCTAATAATCAGGAATCGGTTATAGTCTTTTCAAATGGTCCAGCTGACGCTGAAGCAGTTGCAAAATCAATAAGTTCAACAGCAACTGATTTCGTAGCAAATGAAAACATAAAGCAATTCGTAGACTTTTTAAAGAAAGAAGTTCATCCAGAATATCCACTTATTGAGTGCTTGCAATCCGGCGTAGGATTTCACTATGGAAAAATGCCTTCGATTGTACGTTCAGGGATTGAATCTCTTTTCAAAAACGATGAAATAAAATATATATGTTGCACAAGTACATTACTTCAAGGCGTAAACTTACCAGCCAAACATATTATAATCGAAAACCCTAAATCTGGTGACATACCCATGTCACGTTCTGATTTTCTTAACTTATCTGGACGTGCGGGAAGGTTGTTAAAAGAGTTTCACGGAAATATTTGGTGTATTAGACCTTCAACATGGGAAGATAACTCATATGAAGGAGAGAAGCTTCAGGAGATTTCTTCTGCAATCAGCACTGTCATGACTGATGGAGGGTCTTTAATTCAAGACCTTCTTGATGAAAATTTAGATTCAGGAAAGATTATTGATAAAGCAGAAATGGCATTCAGCAAGCTTTATCAAGATTATCATTATTCTGGTGACCTATCATCTTTTGAGAGCTATAGAACAGATGCTAATTCTGAGAATCTAGATAAGACCATATCCGTCATCTCGGAAATAATTATCGATTTACCCTCTGAAATAATAGAAAAAAACAAGGCCATAAGACCAGATCACCTTCAGCGTGTGTATGAATTCTTAACTAACTGCCATCAATTAGATAGCTATACCCCCTTAAGCCCATACTCTGTAGGTGCCAAGGCAGTCATGGAAAATATTATCGATATTTTCATCGAATGCTTTGAGTGGAAAATTACCACCGGTTTTAAGAATTTAATTAGCTATTTGGCGCACCACTGGATGTGGGGAAAATCACTAGGTGAACTACTAACACAGCGAGTAAATTTTGTAAGGAGAGATGATCCTGGTGCTGATGCATCGACAATAATTAGAAATTATCTAGATGTACTAGATCATGAAATTAGATTTAAATTGGTGAAATATTTTTCTGCATTTAATGACGTATTAAAACATGTACTTTTGGAGAAAACGCTTGTAGAAGATGATTTTGAAATAGAACCTTATCACATATATTTGGAGTTTGGCTCTTGTCGTAAAGAAGCACTAAATATTATGGCACTAGGCCTATCTAGATTTACGGCATTACATCTTGCTAATACCAACACTTTTCCTTCAGAAACTTCTGATATCGATGAGTACTTCAATAAAATAAAAACTATCGAAGTACAAAAGTTGAAGATGCCAAATCTATGTAAACAAGAGCTATTACAAATCCAAGGCAAGAGCCTGCCTCTAGCTGCTGCTAACAAGTAAATCCAGGTGACGCCTGCCCTCTGTGTCAGAATAGATGTCGCCTCTTTTGATTCATGACTCTCAATAACTGAGAGCATTTAGAAAGAGGCTGTTATGGCTCGCTATTCCAAAGAAATGAAAGAGTCCATTATCCAGAAGATGATGCCGCCAAATAATGTTTCCGTGACTCAGCTTAAAAGAGAAACCGGCATTACTGATGCAACCCTGTATACTTGGCGCAAACAGGCAAAAGCGCAAGGTGTACCCGTGCCCGGTGATGGTAAGAATCCTCAGCAGTGGAGTGCTGAAAACAAGTTCGCGGTTCTGATGGAAACCGCCAACATGAACACAACAGAGCTATCCGAATACTGTCGTAAGAAGGGTCTCTACTATGAAGACCTGCAGCAGTGGAAAGCTGATTTTATCGCAGGCAGCACAAAGCCTGCTGAATCCCGTCAGGTACAGGCCGCTGCCAGACGAGATGACAAGAAGCGCATCCAGAAACTGGAAAAAGAACTCAAACGCAAAGACAAAGCACTTGCTGAAACCGCAGCACTGTTGGTTCTAACAAAAAAGGCAAACGCGATCTGGGGGGAGCGCGAGGACGATTGATTCCTCTCCCTGATCGCAAGGAAGCCGTTGCTTTAATCCAGGAAGCTGTTTCACAGGGTGCACGTAAAGTGAAAGCCTGTGCTGCGCTCAACCTGTCGATACGCACGGTTCAGCGCTGGCAAAAAGATGTAGAACAGGTGCGGGAAGATCAGCGTCAATACGCAGACCGGCCAATGCCTGCCAACCAACTAACCAAGAGTGAGCAAAACGAGATTCTGAAAGTCTGTAACAGCGAGCGATTCAAAAGTAAGTCGCCATGCCAGATTGTACCGACACTGGCCGACGAAGGTGTTTATATAGCTTCTGAGTCAAGCTTTTATCGAGTGCTGAAGGCCCATAATCAACAGCATCACCGCGGTCGCAGTCAGAAGCCCGCAAAGCGGAAGCCAACATCGCATCGGGCTACGGCACCGAATCAGCTCTGGTCGTGGGATATAACATTCTTGGGGTCGCCCATCAGGGGTAAATATTATTATCTCTATTTGGTTCTGGACGTCTATAGCCGCATGATTGTGACCTGGGAAGTCCATGAAAGGGAGTCCTCTGATCTGGCTGCTCAGATGATCCGAAAAGCGTTCATGCAGCATAAGATCAGCCTTAAGGAGCAACCGCTGGTCCTGCATTCGGATAATGGCAGTCCGATGAAGGGGGCGACCATGCTAAGTACTCTTCAGCAACTGGGTGTACAGACATCGTTCAGCAGGCCACGCGTGAGTAACGATAACTCATACTCAGAGTCAGGCTTCAGAACCATGAAATATCGTCCCGGGTATCCGAATCACTTCTCCAGTCTGGAGTCAGCCAGAAAGTGGGTGTACGGGTTCGTAAACTGGTACAACATGGAGCATAAGCACAGTGGCATCAAGTTCCAGACCCCCTACGACAGACACACAGGGAAGGCTCAGAAAAAGGTTCTGAATCGTGAAAGAGTTTACCGTAAAGCAAAAGAGCAACACCCTGAGCGATGGGGAAGCCGTGAAACCAGAAACTGGCAATTACCGGTAGAGGTGTGGCTTAACCCTGAGCGATCAGAGAATCAGCAGCATTGTGATTTAGCTGCATAAGTTGAGTCGACATCTACCTTGAAAGTTACCGCCTGCGGCGCACCTGATTTAGGCGTTAGGGGCAACCACACTTCAACATCATTATGATCAATATATTGCAGCTAAATGGATCTTTATCAGCTTTCTGCGATAAAGCATTCAGAACAGATAAAATCTGGTCATCAGAACAACTTCTTGAGATCTACATAAAGTCTAGAGATGATTCTTACCATGCTATTACTACATCAGATTTGGCTAATCCTGAGATTCAAAACTTTGCTATAAAATACCTCCAAAGAAGGCTTGAGTCCCATACAAGGAACGAAAAAGCTCTTTTAATTGGGTCCGCTTTCAGTTTTTGTGGTAATAAAAAAGTAAGTGACATCCGGTATGGTTGGAGGCTAAACACTCCTAACGGCACGCAAAGGATGAAAAAAAGTGAGTTACCTGACATAGAAGATGCATTTACAGTAAATCACGTAAATCAATATATCCCTGCAATGGGGCACTATACCGATATCGTTTCACTTTTAAATGGTATTTCAACAAGCCATATCGAGAAAATATTTTATAAGGCTTGGATTGAACGGTTTTATTCTCAGGAAACGCCAGCATTAATTCCTGAAGTCCATCGATTTTCTCTGGGTAATGAAAGCGCTTACGGAAGAAGTTTTACCTACGATGAACATACACGAAATCCCAAAAAAGGGCGAATGGATTATTTGGTTTATAATGCAAAGCAAGAGATAGTATATTTTATTGAACTTGACGGTCATCAAACTCATAAAACTAAAGAACAACGAAGAATAGACGCAATAAAACGTAACATTGCAGCAGAAGCAGGAATACCAACAATAGTTCTCACATCCCAAATGATTCTTGATGACCTAGAGAACACCCTGAAATCAGTTGAATTTCTATTTTCAGACAAAGCCCCTAACGAATAAGGATAGATTGCGCCCAGCCGCAATCTTATCCTGTTGTTGCACAAGCCCAGGTTGAATTCTGGTAAGAAAGGTCTATTGAAGTTTACTTATCTGGCGGACCTTGAATCAAAACGTTTTTTCTGAACGCTATTTATTCAGGATGAGTGTCTCCAGACCACTGCATTACGGTAGTCTTGGATATGTCGGATCTGTCTGGCTGGGCTTACATTTCCTCCTTGCTTGTGAATGGCGGTTTTTGTTGATGTGGCAATAGCTCAGGTCGGTTTCAGGAAACTGAACGCAATGTGTTTCATAGACTCACCGCAACGCTTGCATGTGAATTTCGGGCGAATCACGGGTTCGAATGCTTTGACCATCACATTTAAAACCAGTTGCACCAGTGATAATTGTTTTTTTGCATTGCTGTGTAAAAATCCGTAATCCCGCGATCGTCGAAGTCGCCTGGGTAATACATGTTTCAGTACTAGCCACAGGAAATCTTCTCCTGGCGGGGTTCGCTTCTCCTTTTTGCCGGTTTCACTGTTGAGGTAAGAAAAGGTCACCTTTCCTCGTTTGCTGGCCAGGATGTTGTTGTCACTGATCACGCCTCGGTACAGATATCGGGATAGATATACAAGTGCTGGTAATCCTTTGCCTACCCGTTTGCAATTGACGACCCACTCTTTGGGCAGCCTTGTTTTCAGGCTCGGAGATAGTAGTCCCTTTTCGACCAGGGCGCGAAGGAGTTTGGCTCGGAAGACCATGGCCAGATTCTTGCCATTGAACAGATAGTTGCCTGTGAGTTTGCACCACTCTTTTCGTCGGGTATTGATGCCGCCACCTGACACGACAAAGTGTATATGGGGATGGTAGTCAAGCCGTCGGCTACGAGTTCGGAATCAATGTCGGCAATGGTCAGGTTCAGGCCTTCGGCCCATGCTGTAAAGTGTCAACAGAATGGTGTAATAGCGCAGTTTCCGTGCAGTATTGAGCAGTCGTTCTACCTCTGCAGGCGTCAAGATAACGGGCAGTCGCTTGACGGTCGGTGGTTTGATAATTTCAACAAAGTCCCAGCGTTTGCCAGAACATGCTTCCAGAAAAACTGTAGGCCATTACGATCGGTTTTGATCTTGCTCCAGGAATGGCTTTCCACCAGGGCGGCAAAATAGGTTTTTAAATCCTCAGGGCTGAGTCTGTCAGGAGAACGATCAAAGAAGGTTGCCAGCCGCCGAATTGGTCTGCTGTATAGATCAATGGTTGATTTTCTTTTGCCCTGAAGCTTCAGGGTGGTGATGTGTTTTTGATACAGTTTGTCAAACCGGATTTGCTCAGGACGTTCCATGTTGTTTCCTTATATAAGCCGTGCCGGAGTGGTACGGATATCAGGAAGTATTGGCAATGTTGGGGTGGCTGGGATGAACGGTATTTTTTTGCCGCGTTAGCGGCTTGGTTCAACAAGTGCTTCCAGTTCGTTCCAGGGCTTCGCCCCTCCACCCGACGCGCCTGTAGGCGCGCGGTTGAAGCAGGCGTTAGCCGGCAGCAATATGAAAGTTTTTTCTATTTTTCCAATAGATGAATCACGAACCAAAATCTACGCCAGCAACCAGTCTGGTCAATTCCAGTTCTGATTAGTTCTCAGTAATGCATGTCTGTAGATTCTGTGTCAGTCGATGAAAAATCTGCGGTGTCTTGTTGGGCATGTCAGCGTGGGTTCACGGTGTTTATGAGTATTTGGTCCGGCGCACTAAACCAGTTAAAAGTTGTATCAGCATTGGCGTTGCCTGCAAGTTTTCCAGCGGTAACTTTTATGCACTTCAATCGGTGCAGCAGGTGCAGGTTTTACTGAAGCTCCTCTGCAATAATCAACATCGTCCCAGGCGGCAGGACTGCCGGGCTAACAAATACAGGCAAAGGGATGGCTCACTGCGTTCGCCACCCTTGCTGCCAGCGTTAGGGCGCTACACCAGCTCAAGAACTAGTAAATACATTAAAACCAGTGTATATCCATCCAGTTAAATAGGAGGGTGTGCATTAGTGGTCGAACGAAGAAACAGAAGCAGTTTAAATGTTTTTGAACGGGCTGGAGCGTTCCTTGATGGAGCATTTTATAGCCTTGCGACCCCTATTGGTGCCTTTATCATGACATTGGGAGGCGCATTCCTTGGCTCTTATGACCACAGTAAGGCATGGGCTGTTGTGGACTCTAGTGCTAGTTTTATAGCGTATCTACTGACGAACCCTTACGCAGCTTTTATCGTTGGTTTTCCTCTAACGGTGTTCGGTGCCAAAGGTGTGTACGATGAAAAGAAACAACTGACCAAAGAAAACGATCAGTTGCGCCAAGAAAATATTAAGGTAAAAGATCTTGAGGCTGAATTGGAAGCCTCTCAAGAGGATGGACAAAGCCTTCGCTCTGATATTTACCGTGTCCATCAAGACCTTGTTGGAACATGGTTAAAAGGTGTGTCTAAACAAATTAACTTGGACTCCTATTCTAGGGTTTCAATTTACTATGAAAACCGAGAAAGCTTTTATCTGTTATCAAGGTATTCAATAAATCCTAAGCTTGCTAAAGTGCATAAACCAAAGTTTGGACTAAACGAGGGTGTTATTAGTCAGGCTTGGCAGCATGGCGAGCACTCTGAAGATAATAGCCCTGAGTTTGCTTCAGACAAAGATGGATACTTTGAGTATATGATGCAAAATTATAGCTATAGCCGTGAAATTCTTGAATCTATTAATATGAAAAGCTGTAGGTATTTTGCAGTGGCTATAACTGAAGCTGGAGATAACATTGGAGTGATACTTTTTGAAAGCGAAAGAAAAGATTCATTTCCTAATGAAGTTAAAATACAAATAAGGGATTATTGCAGTGATTATCAAAGCCATCTTTGTAACTTTGTAAAAGATGGTATTTTGTATGATAAATCAATTGATTCTAACAAAGCACCAGCGACAGTCGATAATGATGCTGATGTATTGAATATGTTGGGAGGCTTAAAGTGACTAGGTTACAGAATATAATTGCTTACTTTTGCACCCAATATCCACATAAAGGTGAGCTATCTAAAGCTAGGCTGACAAAACTAGTTTATTTGGCTGACTGGTTTAGTGCTTTAGCAGATGAAAAACAGTTAACATCAATTAAGTGGCTGTTTAATCACTATGGGCCATATGTTGATGATGTTTTCAATGCAGTAAAAACTGGCGATGGTTTTACAATTGCGCACGAAAAAACCATGTATGGCTCTGATAAGCTTTTGATTGGGTTTGATGGTAATATTGAGCCTGTTGAACTATCTCCTAGAGATAAGCAGATATTAGATGCTGTAATCACTAAAACAAAAACATTATATTTCAATGATTTTACAGACTATGTCTATTCAACTTTCCCTGTCGTATCTAAGGATAGATATTCCTATCTTGATCTCGTAGGTCTAGCTCAAAAATACAAGGTAGAAAGCACCCTAACAAATGGTTCCAGGTGACGCCTACGGCGCACCTGATGCAAGTGTTATGTGCCAAATCAAGTTAAGTTAATATGAATGAGATCCACTTTCTTAACATAGATCTAGATATCGAATCGTCGATTGATATATCTCCCATCATCAAGGAATGGGGAGAGCGTATTTGCGTGTTTCGTAATGAAGAGATTGATGGTATTTACTATGGATCCTTTGAAACAGCCTGTAGCGGGATCGATGAGATAATTGCTGAGTATGTTTCTTTAATTGATGGTTTGTCCAAATCATCAAGAGATATCTGGGACAAAGCACTAAGGAGAGATTTTGACTTTGGCTATGAAAGTGGCCCCACAGCATGGCGTTATACGGCAGAAAAAATCAAAGAGCTATACCACAAGAGAGTTTTTATAGTGAAGTTAGAAAACGTTGTTCCTTGGGGACGTACACTCGAAGAGTATGAATTGATGTTTTCTTTGAGTGATAAGGATAAAAGAAAGAAAATACTTGGCTGTGGGGATGGGCCAGCAAGCTTTAACATGGAAATCAAAAAGCTTGGAGGTAGTGTAGTTTCAGTTGATCCGATATATCAGTTTTCAAAGTCTCAGATAATCACAAGAATCAAAGAAGTTCGTTCCCTTATTATGGAACAAATATATCTAAATAAAAATGAATATGTTTGGAAAAATATCAAATCTCCTGAAATGTTAGAGTCAGTAAGAATGTCAGCAATGAATGCATTCCTTAGTGATTACGATAGTGGTAGACTTGATAGTAGGTATATTTATGCTTCATTGCCAAACTTACCTTTCCAAAACAATGAGTTTGATTTAGCAGTTTGCTCACATTTTCTATTTCTTTACAGTGAACACTTTTCTGAATCGCAGCATATCGAATCAATACTTGAATTAACTAGAATTGCAAGAGAAGTAAGAATTTATCCATTACTAACATTGGATGGTAGAGAATCAAAGCATTTGCCGGTAGTATAGAACATTTAAGAAAAAATGGAATTGAAGCTTCTCTCAAAGAAGTCAGCTATGAGTTTCAAAAGGGAGCAACTCAGATGCTAATCGTGAGAAGCCGTATAACAAAGCCCTAGAGTACGTTCCTCCCTAAAGGGCTCCACCCGATGCTGCCTTCGGCGCGCGGCTCAGGGCGGCGTTATGCGCTTCGATTCATCATAAATCATAACGTTGATACCATTTTATGATACTATGCTCTATAGTGCCTTCTATGAATGCTAAACACCGTAAAACGCTCACAGCGATATTCAAAGATCCAACCCCAAAACAGTTGGAATGGAAGGCTATAGAAGCCCTCTTGATTGCTGTCGGAGCTGATATTATCGAGGGGCGCGGGTCACGTGTAAGATTCTATAAAGATGGGGAAATCGGAACTTTTCATAGACCGCACCCAAAAAAAGAGGCAAAGCCCTATCAGGTTAAAGATGCACGAGATTTTCTAACTAGAATTGGAGTTAAACCATGAACACAATGACATACAAAGGCTATGCAGCTAGCATAGAATACAGTGACGATGATGAATGCTTTATTGGTCATATCGCAGGCATTAAAGATCGAGTTGGTTTTCATGGTGAGTCAGTAACAGAATTAAAAGATGCTTTTCACGACGCAGTTGAAGATTATCTCGAAACTTGTGCCTCTGTGGGCAAAGAGCCTCAGAAACCATACTCTGGAAAATTGATGCTACGTATTCCACCAGAACTTCATGCAACCATTGCAACAGCAGCTCAGGTTAGCGGTCAAAGTATCAACCAATGGATTTCAAGAGCCTTAGTTCAAGCTTCTCGCATATAAACCAGCGCATAACAAGTGCGTGGTGTCGCCAGCAAGCTGGCTGGGACTGCCGCCTGCGGCGTCAGCCCCACACGCAGGCGTTATGCCTTTAATCCTCAACAGTGCTATTACCACTATTATCTCTGGTACATATTCTTACTCGATATTCTTACTCGCACACATCCATCTTTTGATTCAGTAGTTATTTGTGTAACAGAGTTGCCATGGTTTATTTGCTGCAAAGTTGCTGTTTGATCTTCTGAAGGTAAACTAATTTGAATAGGATCTCCCTCCTGTGTGCCATAAATGAAAATTCCTTCTCCACGCTGTTGAAGCTGAATAGAAATTCCACTGCTATGTGACAAATCTGGCATTGGAGGCATTGGAGGCATTGGAGGCATTAGAGGCATTGGAGGCATTAGAGGCATTGGAGGCATTGGAGGCATTGGAGGCATTGGAGGCATTGGAGGCATTAGAGGCATTAGAGGCATTAGAGGCATTGAGGGTATTGGAGGCATTGAGGGCGTTGCCGGTAAAAATTGTGCCGACATTGATAACCCATGTGCTCCAAATGTGTATGGAGCATATCGTTGACGACGTGAATGTCGTGGGTGACGTGATTCTTCATGGTTAGACATTACACAAATAACATCAACGCATTTATCATGCTCTTCAGTACTGTACTCTGGAGTATGAATACAAGCTTTCTGCATGCAATTCGGGCATGTATCATGGGCCTCAAACCAAGGGGCTATACAAGTGGCATGATATAAATGCCCACAACAAAGTTGTTGTACATTGTCACTATCTTCTAAGACTTCCAGGCATAAAGAGCAAGCCTCTTGCGCTAATGCTTGTAGAGGGATTATGAATAAAGATAAGGTCAACAACTTAAAGATAAAAATTTTGTTCATGATGGAAGTCTATGCGCCTCAGCCCAGCTCAGTATAGGCATAAATCGGGTAAGGACTGGTCTTTCTCCAGCCCTCCCCACAGCACCCGGCATGCGGGTCCGCACCGGGCGGTTCACCGAGGATAGTGAAACCTGATCCATAACTCTTTCAGGGAAACAAGCCCAATATTTGCAAGATAACTGTCGTTGAGTGCCTGCTGTGTTGCAAAGGTTTTGCTCAACCGATAATACCCTTTGCTGCTGGCTGCAATCGAAGCGGCCTTGATATGATCAACGCCTAACTTGACTAAATTTCGATAACGGGTTTTCGGCTTGCGCCACTGCTTAATAAAACAGCAACGGATGCGCCGACGTATCCATTGATCCAGCAGCGGTATAGGACGGTAATATTCGGTTATTCTGAAATAACCCATCCAGCCCCGGATATATTCGGCAAGCTTTCGCAGGCGGTAGCCCATCGAGACTCCCCAGCTGCGGCTGGTGAGTTTGATGATTTTCCGCTTAAAGCGAAGCAGGCTTTTCTGTGACCAGCGGACTCTCTTCCCTGTGAAGGTAAAACTCAGGAACTCGACCTCAGTGGATTTCACCACCTTGCTTTTGGTCGGGTTGATTGTCAGTTTCAGTCGACGCTCAAGGTACCGGGTGATGCTTTCCATCACCCTTTCCCCTGCCCGTTGGCTGTGAACCACTATCACGAAGTCATCGCAATATCTTGCGAAACAGTGACCCCGATATTCCAGTTCCTTGTCCAGGTCATCAAGAAGTACATTCGACAGCAGCGGTGAAAGTGGACCGCCTTGTGGCATACCCACCCGTGTCGGGTAGCATTGCCCATCAATCATGACGCCAGCACGGAGGTAGCAACCAATCAGTTTTAGAAGACGCTTGTCGTTAATCTTACGGGCGACTCTCGACATGAGTACATCATGGCTGACGGTATCAAAGAACTGACTCAGATCAACGTCAACCGCCTGATGCAGCCCCTGTTTGATATAGCGTTTAACCTGTTGCACAGCATCATGTGCAGATCTTCCCGGTCTGTAACCAAAGCTGCTGTTTGAAAATCCGAGATCAAAGATGGGGGTTAACACCTGCACTATGGCCTGTTGTATAACCCTATCCTGAACGGTAGGAATTCCAAGCAACCTTTCTCCTCTATCGGGTTTCTCAATGACAGCCCGAAGCACCGGAGACGGTTTATATGTTCCATCCAGTAAGGCTTGGCGCACTGAAGGCCAATGCTGTTTAGCAAAGTCAGGGTAGGCCTCAATGGTGACTCCATCAATACCGGGAGCACCTTTGTTGCTTCTGACCTGTTTCCATGCCTTCAATAAGTTGGCAGGCTCCAGTGCACAACTTAGTAGATCGTGGTTCAAAGCTGGTTAAAGATTCTGTCGCCAGACACAGTGTTTCGCCGGACGGCTGCACTGCGCTGAGGGAATCAGTCTCCTCTTTGTCATCGGTGTTCAGTCCTTCGCTGACGACTCCTGTCGAACAACTACGCGGTAACTGCTCCTGCGTTACTCTAGCTCCTGCATCCATGCAGTCGTATGACGTCTGCTGACTTCTGTTCAATCACCACACAGGATTACTCCTTTGGGCGCTATTGGTTGTCATCGGGTTTGCTCGAACAGGGTGATGAATCTTGCTCGCCGAGCCTGTTGTAACCAGTGGCTGAGAACTGGGAATAACCAATCGCATGTTGAACAGACCTCCCCGGATAAGAACATGAACTGTCAGTGCACAACCGCCGCATTTACCGTGTCTCTCAAACCAGAGGGCTTTGTGATCATTGGCTCACTCGCCCACGAGACTCGGCCTTGTATGCGATTTATGGGGGACGCCCAGTCTCCGTCGGCTCGCACCTTTGCAGTCAGACTGCCTCCGCACAATCCCTCGCGGGATTGCACTTGCCTTAAGCTAGTGGTTATCATCGGTTGGCTTATTAGGCGCAAGATCCGATGCTGGTTTACCCACAGGGGACTTTCACCCCATAAGTTCATGCCCATGCCGGGCGTACCAAGTGCTTCAGGTGAAGCCTATGGTGTACCTGATGCAGGCGTCAGCTGCTAAGAGTAAATATGCACATTCCATCAAAATTTAAAGAAGAAAACTTGGATAAATTGTATGAGTTTATTCAAGAGCATCCGCTTGGCACTCTAATAGTTTCAGCTGAAAATACTTTGGATGCTGACCATATTCCGTTTTATCTTCAGAAACGAAAGAATGCACAGGTAATACTTCAAAGCCATATTGCAAAAGTAAACCCTTTATGGAAAAAGGTCTCAGACGGTCAGGAGGTTCTGCTTATCTTTCATGGACCAAACGCTTATATCAGCCCGAATTTATATCCATCAAAGAAAGAAACGGGTAAAGTCGTTCCAACATGGAATTACTCTGTCGTACACGTTAGAGGTCGAATTTTTTTCAGACATGAAAGTGACTGGATTATTCAGCTGCTCAACAATATTTCTGACTTTCATGAACTAAACCAAACCCTTCCTTGGTCAGTTTCAGATGCTCCGTTTGAGTTCACTAAAAAACTGATAAATGCTGTTGTTGGTTTGGAGGTCGTTATTGATGATATAGTTGGTAACTTCAAGTTAAGTCAAAATAAAACAGCATCAGACTATTCAGGTGTCGTAAACGGTTTGGCGGCTTCAGAAAACAATTCAGATATTTCTGTGTCCAAAAAAATGCAACAATCAGAACGCAGCTAACTGTCTGGGACGCAGCCTGCAAGCGTTAGCCGTCATAATAACATCGAGAAGTATCGTAATGTCAGGAATAGTAGATCTTGGAAAACTTCTGGAAAGTATGAACCCAGTGCTAGTTGAGGATGAATTTGTATTTTGCAATGTATCAGGTCAACTGTCCGAGTATATTAATTTAAACCCTCTTGCTACTTTCAATGAATCAGAGGGCTTAACATTGGTTTTACCAAAAAAATCTGCTGAAAGTGCTGGCATTAGTTTTGAAAATACCTACAAGCAAATCACTTTAACTGTGCATTCAAGCTTGGAGGCTGTTGGCTTAACAGCAGCAATATCAAACAAACTTGCGTCAAAAGGTGTCAGTGCAAATGTAATTGCAGCATATTTTCATGATCATGTTTTTGTTCAATCTGAAAAAGCTCACGCCGCATTAGCTGCTTTGCACGAAATATCGGGGAAAAACGGCTAACAAGCACATGGTGTCGCCAGCAAGCTGGCTGGGTCGCCTACGGCGCCCCACATGTAGGCGGTTATGTGGCACAAATCAACAATTGAGTAAAACGAGAAAAATATGAGAACTATTGGTCTGCTTGGAGGAATGAGTTGGGAATCTACCGCAAGCTATTACAAAGCAATAAATGAAGGTATCAAAGAAGTACTTGGTGGCTTACATTCCGCCAAAATCTGCCTCTATAGTGTTGACTTTGATGAAATAGAAAAGCTGCAACATTCTGGTTGCTGGGATAAGACAGGAAAAATTCTTTCTCAAGCCGCTCAATCAGTTGAAGCGGGTGGAGCTGATTTTATCCTCATCTGTACAAATACAATGCACAAGGTTTCAGAAGAGATTCAATCTTCTATTTCAATACCACTTGTTCATATTGCAGACGCAACCGCAGAAAAACTTATCACTGATGGAATAAAGCGGGTTGGTTTGCTTGGTACAAAATTCACAATGGAGCAAGATTTTTACAAAAATCGAGTTTCAGAAAATTATGGTATAGAGGTTATTGTTCCAAACGATCAAGATCAAAACATTATTCATCAAGTAATTTACAATGAGCTGTGCCTTGGTGAAATTAATGATGAATCGAGAGAAAAATATCTCGAAATTATCAGCAACTTATATTCGCAAGGAGCAGAAGCGGTAATTCTTGGTTGTACTGAAATTGCGTTGCTTGTTCAACAGCAGCATACAAATATCCCGCTATACGACACAACACAAATTCATGCAGCACAAGCTGTGAAATTTGGCAACCAGTCAAAGTGCCGCATAACAAGTGCGTGGTGTCGGCAGCAAGCTTCCTGGGACGCCGCTTGCAGCGGTGCCGCACAGGCAGGCGTTATGCCCTTATACCAAGAAAACAAATTACAATCTGACCGGTGAGAAAAATATAATGGCTAAAAAAGAATCACTCCTAAAACTCATAGAGATCATTGAGTCCCACAAGGCAAACCGAACAGATATGATGTTCAGAAATTATTTTTCTTTAGCATGTCATTTATCCCTTCAAGGGAAAGACGAAGCTTCGAGAAAAGTTCTCAGGAGCCTTTTTGATTGGCTTGGATATGAGAATAGGAAAACATATTTCAATAACATAATTCACACACTCCCACAATACGCTGAAGATTATGCTTGGGAAATATCAGCAAATTGTGAATTTAATGAGTTAGTTCAGGAAATTACTAGAAGCAAAGAACCAGCATAAGTTAAATAAAGGCAAGCAATGAAAGTGGTTTCTATAGATACTGCCAAGCATTACAAATGGGGCGAAAAGTGTGATGGTTGGCATCTCGTAAAGTCTGCCATGCTCAGTGTAATCCAAGAGCGTGTTCCCAGTGGCTGTAGTGAAATTCGACATTTTCACCAAAAGTCAGAGCAGTTTTTCTACATATTATCTGGTAACGCAGTTATTGAAGCTGATGGAGTGGTTCATTCGTTGATTACAGGACAAGGCTTGCATATTCCGGCTAAAGTCCCACATCAGCTTAAAAATACAAGCTCTCAAGATTTGGTTTTTGTTGTCACATCTGTTCCGCCGAGTCATGGTGATCGTATCGAAGCACGGGCATAACGAATAAGGATAGATTGCGCCCAGCCGCAATCTTATCCTGTTGTTGCACAAGCCCAGGTTGAATTCTGGTAAGAAAGGTCTATTGAAGTTTACTTATCTGGCGGACCTTGAATCAAAACGTTTTTTCTGAACGCTATTTATTCAGGATGAGTGTCTCCAGACCACTGCATTACGGTAGTCTTGGGTATATCGGATCTGTCTGGCTGAGCTTACATTTCCTCCTTGCTTGTGAATGGCGGTGTTTGTTGATGTGACAATAGCTCAGGTCGGTTTCAGGAAACTGAACGCAATGTGTTTCATAGGCTCACCGCAACGCCTGCATGTGAATTTCGGGCGAATCACGGGTTCGAATGCTTTGACCATCACATTTAAAACCAGTTGCACCAGTGATAATTGTTTTTTTGCGTTGCTGTGTAAAAATCCGTAATCCCGCGATCGTCGAAGTCGCCTGGGTAATACATGTTTCAGTACCAGCCACAGGAAGTCTTCTCCTGTGTCAACAGAATGGTGTAATAGCGCAGTTTCCGTGCAGTATTGAGCAGTCGTTCTACCTCTGCAGGCTTCAGGATAACGGGCAGTCGCTTGACGGTCGGTGGTTTGATGATTTCAACAAAGCCACAGGGTTTCCCAGAACATGTTTCCAGAAAAACTGCAGGCCATTACAATCGGTTTTGACCTTGCTCCAGGAATGGCTTTCCAGAAGGGCGGCAAAATAGGTTTTTAAATCCTCAGGGCTGAGTCTGTCAGGAGAACGATCAAAGAAGGTTGCCAGCCGCCGAATTGGCCTGCTGTATAGATCAATGGTTGATTTTCTTTTGCTCTGAAGCTTCAGGGTGGTGATGTGTTTTTGATACAGTTTGTCAAACCGGATTTGCTCAGAACGTTCCATGTTGCTTCCTTATATAAGCCGCGCCGGAGTGGTACGGATATCAGGAAGTATTGGCAATGTTGGGGTGGCTGGGATGAACGGTATTTTTTTGCCGCGTTAGCGGCTTGGTTCAACAACAACGATCATGGTGTATCAAACAGACGCATGAAAAAAATTCAGGTGACGCCTACAGCACACCTGATTTAGGCGTTATGTTGCATACAAATCAAAGGAATCATTCATCAAATGGACTTTCTCCCCAAAGTGTTGGAAGCAGAGAGATTAATTCTCAGACAATTCGAAGACGGTGATTGGGTTGATTTGCACAAATATTATTGTGACTCAGTAGCTACAAAATTCACAACTGGTCGCTCTTTTACAGAGGGTGAAACATGGAGAGCTATGGCAGGAATGATTGGCCATTGGCAACTACGAAGTTATGGCCCTTATGCTGTTGTAGAAAAGTCCAGTAACGCTGTACTGGGTCCAGTAGGCTTCTGGTATCCTAACGACTGGCCATCTCCAGAAATAAAGTGGGCACTGGCTCCGGAGTTCTGGGGACATGGCTTTGCAAAGGAGGCAACTCTGATTGTTCAAGCAACTGGCAAAAAAATTATGCCAGATTTGTCTTTGATAAGTTTTATTCATTCAGAGAACTTGGCATCAATAAAGCTAGCGAAATCTGTAGGTGCAAATCTCGAAAAAGAAACAGAGTTCAGAGGTGGGCTCTGGCAAATCTACCGCCATCCACATGCAACATAACAATTACAGGCAAAGGGATGGCTCACTGCGTTCGCAACACTTGCTGCAAGCGTTATGCTACGTACGTTTATAATAATAGGATTTAATATGTTAGATAAACTAAACAACAAAGTACTAATAATATGTTCATTGATATCTACATGCATTATGTTTTCAATTGTCATGTTTTATGTAAATCCATTAATTGATGGTAAAAATGGGTTTGAAGTTATTGGCTTGCAGCTGGCTTTTAATAAATCGGTTGGTATCGAGTTGGTGAGACATTGGGGGGATTCTGGTATAAACAATTTTAAATCATTGATATTTACTGACTATATCTATGCTGTATCTTACTCTTTGTTTTTTTCATCATTATTGTCATTTCTTATTTTCAAGAACAACAAATCTAAGCACTTTTCTTATACTTGGGTTGTATACCTAGCTTTTCTAGCAGGAATACTCGATTGCATTGAAAACACTATTGAACTTCGTTTTTTAGAAAATACTGCAATTTTTTCGGATGATATATTTTTAATCCATTCTTGGCTTGCTGTTTTTAAGTGGGCCACCCTTCCAGTCATATTAGGCTATGTTTTAGTTTTGTCTGTGCCGAAAAAAAATACTATGACGATAGAAAAAGCATAACAAGGCCAGTCAGTCGGAATCGCTACGCTCTCCGCTGCTGGCGGCGTTAAACCGCATTACCTATCATTGACATACTATAAATGATATATATACTATATTTGGTATGTGGGAAATATACGAACATAAGAAATTGGCTGGTCAGCTTCGAAAAATTCCGAAGGATGTCTTGCAAAGGTATGAAAAATGGAAGGATATCGTAATGATCTCAGGCCCTGGAGGCCTAAAACAGATTCGTGGGTTTAATGATGAGGCCCTACGTGGAGAGTGGAAGGGCTTTCGATCATCACGCCTAAATATGCGATATAGAGTGATTTACAAAGTTGAGAAAGACAATGTTCTTGTGCAGGTCGTAAAAGTAACTCCACACGACTACAGGAGAAAATGAAATGAGCGAATACAGGAAAGCTAAACGTCATGTAGCGCTGTCAGTGGGCGATTCGGTTCGGATTGTACGAGAGCTTCAAGAGCTCAGTCAGAATGAACTTGCGGAAATAACTGGGATACCGCAGTCTACACTTTCTGCAATCGAAAATAATCGAGTCAATCTTGGAGTTGAAAGGGCCAAGATCTTAGCTCGTGCTTTAAAATGTCATCCAGCCGTTCTAGTCTTTCCTGGTTGGGATATTAATCAAGAATCAGCGGCTTAATTGCTTTATATCTCAAACATGGCTTTCAAGCATTACATCAAGCAGAGCAGAATTCTGTTACAACAACGATCATGGTGTATCAAACAGACGCATAAAAAAATTCAGGTGACGCCTACAGCACACCTGATTTAGGCGTTATGTTGCATACAAATCAAAGGAGTCATTCATCAAATGGACTTTTTTGTCCCCAAAGTGTTGGAAACAGAGAGATTAATTCTCAGACAATTCGAAGACGGTGATTGGGTTGATTTGCACAAATATTATTGTGACTCAGTAGCTACAAAATTCACAACTGGTCGCTCTTTTACAGAGGGTGAAACATGGAGAGCTATGGCAGGAATGATTGGCCATTGGCAACTACGAGGTTATGGCCCTTATGCTGTTGTAGAAAAGTCCAGTAACGCTGTACTGGGTCCAGTAGGCTTCTGGTATCCTAACGACTGGCCATCTCCAGAAATAAAGTGGGCACTGGCTCCGGAGTTCTGGGGACATGGCTTTGCAAAGGAGGCAACTCTGATTGTTCAAGCAACTGGCAAAAAATATATGCCAGATTTGTCTTTGATAAGTTTTATTCATTCAGAGAACTTGGCATCAATAAAGCTAGCGAAATCTGTAGGTGCAAATCTCGAAAAAGAAACAGAGTTCAGAGGTGGGCTCTGGCAAATCTACCGCCATCCACATGCAACATAACAGTTACAGGCAAAGGGATGGCTCACTGCGTTCGCCACCCTTGCTGCAAGCGTTAGCCCTCCTAAATCTAGCTAAGATCAATCCCTTGACTTTATTTGGCTCCAGAGTAAACTTAAAATCAATAAATTGATCTTATAGTAATTTTCATGTTAACTATATCTGGCAATGAAATAATAAAGCGCCTCTACTTTGATAACCCATGGTGGGAAACCTCCAATATTGAATCTAGGTACCAAAATTATCCCAAGAGGTTTTACTTTACTCCTTTCTTTGAATTGGTTAGAGAGTCATCTATAAATAGAGCTGCTGTCTTAATGGGGCCTAGACGAGTTGGTAAAACTGTTATGGTTTACCATACAATTGGAAAGTTACTTGAAGAAGGTGTTAGTCCGACCAGCATTCTTTATGTTTCTTTGGAAACACCTATATATACGGGTCTTTCGCTTGAACAAATTTTAAATTTTTTTAATGAAGAATTTAAGCATAAGAGAGATAGCAAACTCTATATAATTTTTGATGAGATACAATATCTTCCAAACTGGGAAGTTCATTTAAAATCACTTGTTGATTCATATGCATCTCATAAGTATATTGCCACAGGTTCAGCCGCTGCTGCTCTTAAATTGAAAAGCCGTGAATCAGGTGCAGGTCGGTTCACAGAGTTTCATCTCCCATCTCTAACATTCGCTGAGTACATTTCGTTTATCAATAAGTCAGATAAACTCATGAGCTATGATGATGAATTTTGGGAAGCATTAGATATAGAAGAACTAAACAAAGAGTTTGTAAACTATCTTAACTATGGTGGTTATCCTGAAGCTGTATTTTCATCATTGATACAAGAAGACAGCTCTAGATATATAAAGAGTGACATAATTGATAAAGTGCTTTTAAGAGACTTACCAAGTCTTTATGGGATAAATGATGTTCAAGAATTGAATAAACTTTTTAATGCTATAGCCTATAACACAGGTAATGAAATAACTTTAGAGTCATTGTCAAAGTCGTCAGGTGTTTCAAAAAATACCATAAAAAAATATATTGAGTATTTAGAAGCTGCTTTTCTAATAAAGATTATTCATCGTGTAGATATTAGTGCAAAAAAATTCAAAAGGGCAACAACGTTTAAGGTATATCTTACAAACCCTTCAATGAGGGCCGCTCTTTTTGGCCCTGTGGAGGGAAACCATGAAGCAATGGGAACCTTGACAGAAACAGCAATCTTCAGTCAGTGGGTACATAATCCCAATATAGAAAACTTACACTATGCTCGTTGGAAGGCAGGCGAAGTTGATATTGTGTGGTTAAATCTTGCAACTCAAAAGCCTTACTGGTGTGTTGAAGTAAAGTGGTCTGATTTACCATGCTCTGACTCTAGAGTTCTAAAGGGGATTATCGCATTTATAAAGCAGCATGATTTAGATGATGGCTTAGTAACCACAAAAACAATAACTCAGAAACAAACCGTTGATGGTGTTAAGCTACGATATAGGCCTAGTGCTGCTTACGCATACACCTTGGGGGCAAATATACTCGGAGGGCTAAATCGGGTAGCCGGAGGATACTAACCTCCAACCCCCACCCCACGTAGCGTGCGGATCCGTACCGGGCGGTTCACCGAGGATGTTGAAACCTGATCCATAAGTCTTTCAGAGAAACAAGCCCAAGGTTTGCAAGAAAGCTGTCGTTCAATGCCTGCTGCACTGCAAAGGTTTTGGCCAACCGGTAATACCCTTTGCTACTGGCTGCGATCGAGGCGGCTTTGATATGGTCAACGTCTAACTTGATCAGATTTATATAACGGGTTTCCGGCTTACGCCACTGCTTGATAAAACAGCAACGGATGCGCCAACGTATTCATTGATCCAGTTGCGGTATGGGGCGGTAATATCCGGTTATCCTGAAATAACCCATCCAGCCCCGGATATATTCGGCATGCTTTCGTAGTCGGTAATCCATTGACACTCCCCAGCTGCGACTGGTGAGTTTGAATATCTTCCGTTTGAAGCGTTGCAAGCTCTTCTCTGACCAGAGGATTCGCTTCCCTGTGAAGGTAAAACTCAGGAACTCGGCTTCAGTGGCTTTCACCACTTTGCTTTTGGTGGCGTTGACGGTCAGTTTTAATGGGCGCTCAAGGTAACGGGTGATGCTATCCATCACTCGTTCCCCTGCTCGTTGACTGCCGACCAGTATCACAAAGTCATCGCAGTAACGCGTGAAACAGTGGCCCCGGTATTCCAGTTCCTTGTCCGGGTCGTCGAGAAGTACATTGGACAGCAGCGGTGAAAGAGGACCGCCCTGTGGCATGCCTACCCGGGTAGGGTAGCATTGCCCATCGATCATGAAACCAGCGCGGAGGAAGCGGCCAATCAGTTTTAACAGGCGCTTGTCGTGAATCTTACGAGAGACTCTTGACATGAGTACATCGTGGCTGACGGTATCAAAGAATTTACTCAGATCAACGTCAACTGCCTGATGTAGCCCCTGTTTGATATAGCGTTTAACCTGTTGCACGGCATCTTGTGCAGACTTTCCTGGTCTGTAGCCAAAGCTGCTGTTGGAGAATCCGGGGTCAAAGATTGGGGTCAACACCTGCACTCTGGCCTCTTGTATAACCCTGTCCTGAACCGTTGGAATGCTCAGCAGCCGTTCTCCTCCACCGGGCTTTTCAATAACAACTCGAAGAACCGGAGATGGCTTATATGTTTCATCCAGTATGGCTTGGCGCACTGAAGGCCAGTGCTGTTTGGCAAGGTCAGGGTAAGCCTCAATGACGACGCCATCGATACCGTTGGCAGTAATGGAAAGGTTAGATATGGTCAGGCAAGCATCAAACTTTGAGCATCCAGCCTAACCTGTTGGCCACAAACTCAGAGAGCACGGATTAAACAATCACGTTGGGCAGCAACCGCCTTTTAACAAGTGCAGTCAAAGGGAGGCTCACTGTGTTCGCGCCCTTGCTGCAGGCGTTATCAGTAGGGATACATTATGAGTAAATCAACGTTTGAAAAAACATCGATCGGTTCGGCTTTTGAAAGCCTTTTTGTTTTCCTGGTTGCGGGAATGCTATTGGTTGTTCTGGGTGGCTGTTTTGTAGATCTTAGTGGGGACTTGCCAGGTTGGTACTTAAATTTGATTCAAGAACCTATCTCGATCGGATACTTCTTTATATTGAGTATTCTAAGTCTATTGGCTACTGCTTTAGTTACTTGGGGAGGGACTAAGAACCATAATGAAAAGTGGTGGTTCGAAAAAATCTTTTTGGCTCCTTGTAGAGCAGGAATAAGTTGCGGCTTTATCGCAAGCGGTATGCTCGTTGGTATTGGGTTAGGATTGTTCATAGTTACCCGTGGGGTGCCTGATTCAGAACTCGCAAATACCTCACTAGCTTTTATTGCGTTGGGTGTATACTGCTTTGCTGTAGCTTATCCTATAGCACTGCTGATGCTTTACTTGATCAATCAGGATGCAAAACATAACTTTGTAATCGATCTGTTTGGTGCTCTATACATAGCTTTAGTAATCTTTGCAGGCTTCATGTTTAAAGAATATATGGATTGGGTTGGTTTGGGGGCGTGCTTTGCAATATTAATTATTTATGCATTTGTAGGTCGAATATGGTTGCGCAAAACTGATAACAAATAAATCAGCCTGTTGCCTGGCAGCACAGGTTATTAAGGCGTTAGGTGCTCACAACTTCACATCGCGCAATGGCTCTGCTATCAGAGGAAATTCAGAAATTACCTTCTTGTCCATCGTGAACAGTTTTGTCCCAAGGTTCATAGCCAAAGAAACATATTCGCAGTCGTATGCTGAGCAGTTGCTCTGATTTACAAGAGATAACACGTTCAGTGATTTGATGTCATATTCATTACCAGACATTAATGTTTCAGCTTCATTCTGTATCTGGAGAGCTTTGTCGTAGGTAACAAGCTCCTTTCTCAGATAGAGTGCTAAAACATTTCTAAATTCGCTACGCCAGAGGTGAGGAGCAACCCACAACGGGTCAATTTCGAGAAGCTTTTCCGCATGCGGGGTGTATTTCGTTGGCAAGTACAAATAAACGAGTACATTGGTATCAACAACAATCATGCTCTGCCTTTATTAATCGCATCTTGGATATCGTCAATATCAACCAGATTGGCATCAATCCCTCTACGTAGCTCTCTGGCACGCTGCAAGTGCTCGGAAGGGTTCACTCGCTTAGGCAAAAGCATTTGCTCAAGACAATGAATTAACTCACTATTTATGCTTCTGTGGTGGGCGGAAGCCGCTTCTTTCAACCTGTTATAAAGAGTTTCGGGTATGTTTTTAACCGTAATGGCTGGCATTGCCTAACCTCCTGAAATGTCATAATGGTTTCATTATGGTTGCAAAGTGCCAATCAGTCAAACAACGCACCTAAATCGGTTAGCCGCAGGTCTCTAACCTCCAGCCCCCATACCACCACGGCGTGCGGATCCGCACCGGGCGGTTCACCGAGGATGGTGAAACCTGATCCATAAGTCTTTCAGAGAAACAAGTCCAAGGTTTGCAAGAAAGCTGTCGTTCAATGCCTGCTGCACTGCAAAGGTTTTGGCCAACCGGTAATACCCTTTGCTACTGGCTGCGATCGAGGCGGCTTTGACATGGTCAACGCCTAACTTGATCAGATTTATATAAGAGGTTTCCGGCTTACGCCACTGCTTGATAAAACAGCAACGGATGCGCCGACGTATCCATTGATCCAGTTGCGGTATGGGGCGGTAATATTCGGTTATCCTAAAATAACCCATCCAGCCCCTGATATATTCGGCAAGCTTTCGTAGTCGGTAATCCATTGACACTCCCAGCTGCGACTGGTGAGTTTGAGTATCTTCCGTTTGAAGCGTTGCAGGCTCTTCTTACGAGAGACTCTTGACATGAGTACATCGTGGCTGACGGTATCAAAGAATTTACTCAGATCAACGTCAACTGCCTGATTTAGCCCCTGTTTGATATAGCGTTTAACCTGTTGCACAGCATCTCGTGCAGACTTTCCTGGTCTTTAGCCAAAGCTGCTGTTGGAGAATCCGGGGTCAAAGATCGGGGTCAACACCTGCACTATGGCCTGTTATATAACCCTGTCCTGAACCGTTGGAATGCCCAGCAACCGTTCTCCTCCATCGGGCTTCTCAATAACAACCTGAAGAACCGGAGATGGCCTATATGTTCCATCCAGTATGGCTTGGCGCACGTCAGTGCACAAAGCTTCCGCGTCCTGCATCCATGCAGACGACCGCCGCATTTACCGTATCTCTCAAACCAGAAGGCTTTTTGACCTTTGGCTCACTTGCCCACGAGAGTCGGCCTTGTATGCGATTTCTGGGGGACGCCCAGTCTACGTCGGCTCGCACCTATGCAGCCTAGACTGCCTCCGCACAATCCCTCGCGGGATTGCACTTGCCTTAAGCTAGTGGTTATCATCGGTTGGCTTATTAGGCGCAAGATCCGATGCTGGTTTACTCACAGGGGACTTTCACTCCATAAGTTTATGCCCATGCCGGGCGTACCAAGTGGTTCCAGGTGACGCCTACGGCGCAGCTGAACCAAGCGTTAGGCACTTCAATCAATATGCTCAACTGACATAAAATCAGCTTTATTTAAAGCTAAGCTTTTTTTCATGTTGGTACATTCAGAGTTTTGTGTAATACTGCCATCTTTAAAGGTAAGCCCGCTGAGACTGGGTGTTTCTCTGAGCGCAGACATCGAATATAAAAATTGTTTTTTATGAAGAGCAACGTCAGTCGTATCTACATTATGCCTTATTAAAACTTTCCCTAAGAAATCAGAAAGCTTTGCTCTATTTACTTTGATATGGCAGTGCCAACCGTCTAACTTGTGATTTTTACTAGTAGGATTTTCTGGCTTATGTAACTCTGCTTTATGGTCTGGATGATAACTAAAAATCATACTTCCACTATCATAACCCAATGCATTTTGACATTCTCCAAAGCTAAAAAAAATTTTACCTGGAGGATAATATATTGTTAATACATCTTGCTGAGCAGCCTCTCTTTCCGTTAGCTTTACAGCTGAAATGAAAGCTTGGCTTTTAGGAAAATAAGTAAAGCTCAGCGATTTACTGGTTATAGATTTACTAGCAAATTTACCTGACGAAAGGTTTTCTTGGTTTGATGCGTCTTGCGGACTTGGTTGTAATAAGTTTACCTGATCTATTCCTTGCACTTTATCCTCCTTAATAATCAATTTAATTACTAATCTGACAATGCTGCTGCCAAGTAGTTCTACCAATACAAACATGTGTGTTAGCAATACTAACTATTCGAGACCAGTGCATAAATCGGGTAAGGACTGGTCTTTCTCCGTAACCTTGAATGTCTTTTCCAGGTGAGGCTTGAGGCCATATGCATGCCATATCCGGCGAACACTTCTCTCACTGATACCGCTAACAGCAGCCATAGTTCGGGTGCTCCAGTGAGTGGCATTTTCCGGAAGGGTGTTTGTGGTCAGACTCACAATCTCAGCAGCATCAATCTGCTTTTTACGGCCACTGCGAGTTCGATCCTGTTCAATCCCGGAGAAGCCTTCCTGAGCATATCGGTCACGCCAGCGGCTGACCTGATGACGACCGATCTTCAGTATTTGCGCAATCTCAAGATTGCTTTTTCCTTCTGCAGAGAGAAGAACAATCTGGGCACGGCGGGCCAAGCGAAGAGGGCAAGTATTTGATGAAGTAATCTTTCTGAGTCATATTTCTTCAGAAGCATCAAGTATTATCTCTGTGGCAACTCGCATAGTAAAAACAGGCAGTGGTTGGAATAACATCCATAGTAGACCGTTAGGAGTCTTTATGTACTGTTAATTAGGTCGCACTACACTAGTTCCGACAGCTTCATGCCGTCGTACTTTCCGTCATAAACTTTCATGTGGCAGTCACGGCAGACCGGTATTTGCTTCCGGTTGATTTGCGCCATTACCTTGCTAAAGCCTTTGGCTTCCTGACCCATCTTGCGGGTATGCCGGACATGATGCATCTCAATATCATCGGGTTTACCGCAAATTGCACAGTGACACCCCAACTTGCTCCTTGTTCGCTGGTTTATTCGCTTCGGGTACAATTTCTCAGGATCAAGACCTTTGCCGATGACATTAAATGCTTTCTGGTTCACCTTCAGGGACAGGTTATTGCCGTATCCATTAAAATTAACCTGTCTTATACCATCTTTAGTTGTCTTCAAGGCTGTAATCTTACCGTTGCATTTCTTCAAAACTTGCCGGGTTGAACAGCGCCTGCTGCTCGCTAATGTATGCATCAGTGATCTTTGAAGCGTGTATACCATCCAGCTCATTTTTGACCTGTTGGCAGCGAAAGAGTAATAGTTCAGAACTTCTCCCAAGACCGAGTTGTAGTACATGACTATTTCCCATTCCTGTCTCGGGATTAAATCTCTACGCGCTTTTCCCTTAAAAGACCCCTTCTTAGCAAATCCATCCTCAACCAGTTTGCCCATCAGCTCCATGATCGGAGCTTCGAGCCTTATGGTGCCCGCACCAGTACGTGCAAGTGTTGCCCGTTTCGCATGGCCACTTTTATGTTTGGAAGTGTGCCCCTTGGGATCGGATTTAATATACGTCCCAAGAAATTTCACTTTTGCCTTGTCGGGTCTGGCGATCATGGCGGATGAAACAACCCTACAAGTGCTGAAAGAACCAGGGCGAGAGGCGGCCAGCAAGTCGTATATGTGGCTATATCGCAATGGTGCTTACAGTAAACCCATTGTCATCTACGAATACCAGCAGGGGCGTGGATCTGAACATTTTAGCTGACTATCAGGGGACTCTGCACCGCGATGGCTACGCCATAGAACAGAGAGTGCGGGACAAAACACCGGATGAGCGACGCCTGGCGAGGCAAAACGACGCCGGTCCGGTGATGGACAAAATCAAGGTTTGGCTGGAAAAACAGGCGCTGAATGTCACCCCCAAAAGCAAGCTGGGTGAGGCGATTCGCTACATGCAGAACCAGTGGACGTAACTTGTTCGCTAGCTGGACAATGGTCTTGTGGGCATTGACAACAACGCATCAGAACGGGCGATCAAACCCTTCGTGATGGGGCACAAAGGCTGGCTATTCTCAGACAGTATTGCTGGTGCACGCAGCAGTGCGGTTCTGTACACACTGGTGTATGCACAAGCCTGTCAGTCTGCTGTTTCTAGAGATCCTCATGACCTGTGATCAGCTAAAGCGGGTTGGTCGTGAGATGTTTGCTATTGATGGTCGTAAAATGTCGTCCAATGCCCGCAAGGAATGGAGTGGGACACATAACATAAGGAACTGCCCAGTAAACAGAAAAAGCTCGAGCAGATGATCGCCCATCTGATGAAAAAGCATCAGAAGCACGACGTTCAGGAAGCACAGAACGAGCAGTATCGTGAGGGCGATGAGAAGCGTATTCAGACTCTGCGTATGGTAGCAATCTCCTTTTTCTACAGATTCGTTATGCTTTTATGAAGGAAATTGAAAATGCAAAAATATGTGTCAAACTGCCTATGTATTTCTCGCTCTTTGTGATGGTGAGATGATGTTCTTGGAACCTAGCAGCCTGTCGGACTTAAGACTGTTCTACTGCGGTTGCAATAAATTGGTCTAAAAATCTCTGTTTCTTCGTCAAATAGCTCGCTATTCTCCTCAGAAACAGAGATTTTTATCCTCAATTTCTTGCAATCCTCGCTACGGACGCTTAAGTCCGACTAATGGGATGGTCCGCCCCTCCTAAGCGGCTTCAAATGAGCCAAAATGGAGTTAACCATTTAAACAGGATTAACCGGAGCGAACCACCCATGACTATTTCAGTACTTGGTATCGATATTGGCAAGAACAACTTTCACCTGTTTGGTGTTGATGACCAGGGTAGCAAAGTCATCAGAAAGAAGTTGTCCAGGAAGAACCTTTTGGAGTACGTGGCAAATCTGGAGCCATGCATTATCGCTATGGAAGCTTGTGGTGGTGCTCACTATTTGGCTCGGTTATTCAAGAACTATGGGCATACTGTCAAGCTGATTTCACCTCAATTTGTCAAGCCTTATGTCAAGACCAACAAAAATGACTACAACGATGCTGAAGCGATTGCAGAAGCAGCTTCACGGCCCAGCATGCGTTTTGTACCTGTTAAAACGTCAGAGCAGCAGGCCTGGCAACTTCTGCACCGCTATCGTCAACAAGCGGTTGATCAGAGAACTGCCCTGGTTAACCAGATCCGGGGGTCACTATTGGAAGAAGGTATTGTGGTTGCCCAGGGTATTGGTAAAGTTCGTGCACAGCTTCCACGAATTCTGGAAGATGCTGAAAATGGACTCCATTCGCTGACTCGTGAGCTGCTACATGGTTTATCAGAAGAGTTGGCCAGTCTTGACAAGCGTATTCAACAGTATGACCAGAAAATTCAGGAGCTGGCTGAAAACGACGACGAATGTCGTCGAATGATGACTATGCCGGGTATCGGAGCCATCACTGCCACAGCATTGAAGGCAGCCGTTGGTGATGCGACGTATTTTAAATCTGGTCGACACCTTGCCGCATGGTTGGGATTAGTTCCAAGACAGCATTCCACAGGCGGTAAGTCAGTCCTGCTGGGCATCAGTAAACGGGGTGATAAATACCTGCGCACATTATTGATACACGGCGCACGTTCGGTACTCCACTGCCTCAAAAATAAGGATGACCGCTGTAAAAAATGGGTTAGCCAACTTAATGAGCGCAGCAATCACAACGTTGCCGCCGTTGGTCTGGCTAATAAAATGGCTCGGATTGTCTGGGTCATCATGACCCGAAATGAAGTTTACAAGGCTGCATAATGAGGTAAAGGCGGCAGCGGCAAAGTAAAGCATAAGCTTAATCAAAGGGGAACCCCCGCAGATTGCGATGAGCATGTACAGTTGATGGCAAACAGGTAAAAACCGGCAACCTGAAACCTGATAGGAGCCTTGGCCCTTGAGGCCGTCGGACTGATAAGGCCAGGTTGCGCGGATACCCATCAGGGCCAGAGGGTTAGACCTCATGAATAGGCCGTATATATGATTGCAGTTATCTTTGTTTGCTAATTAACAAAACAGGCTCTTGCAAAACGGGGCGGACCATATAAGGCTCCTAGGCTATTGAGGTGAAGTATGAAGGTTCGGAGTATTAATGAATGTCGGCTTGTGCAATCTATTGCAATCTCTCTTTTTTCCTGTTCAGTGTGTATGGCTAATCCTGTTCCAACATTGAGTGACAAAAATGGAACTGAACCGACGGTTGATATTGAGCCATTTTCCCGGCTAGTGGATGATAAAAGTGCTGACGACGTGCTGGAGTTAGCCAAGAAATATAATGTCCCCATTTATGAGGGGGAAATATTACTTGATGAGGTGACAGGCAATATTTCATTAGAGACCAAACCATATGATATGAGTCTTGACTCACATGATGATAAAGCAAATGAAACGCGAGGGTTAGATAGAGAAAGAAGATCTATCGATAGTACTGATAGCAATAATGGGGATTGTCATCTTGAAGATCTTGAATTCGATGTGTCGAAATTTGATATTTTGAAGGGTGATATCAGCGAATTCTGGAGCGCAAAAAGAATAAACATCAAGCAGGCTGTTGGCAGTTGCTCTAATATAGATTCCATGAGAAAGGCCAGGCAGCACACTATCGCCAAGCAAAAATTATACGAGCAAAACCACCTTGTACAGCCAGCAAGGTGCGTACCAATCAGTTTTAAAAAACGAGCCTTCGTAGTCAAGAATAGCCAGGGACATTTATCTATTGTGGAATTGAGAAAATTTATCGCAACTGAAGCTGGGTGTCGTTAGAAAAAGAACGTATATTAAACGCATTTTTCGGACAAGGTGTTACAAAAAAATCCAGTTGACGTCAACGGCACATATAGTTTTGTGCGTGTGTGCCGGGCATAGCGCTTAACTTGAGACATGAAAGTCCTCTTACCAGTTATTGGCAGAGTCGAAGGTTAGCGAAAGGGCACGGGCGTTGTCGTGTTGAGTGAGTTTGAGACCTTTTTTATCGGTCAGGTGAAACCTGTGAACCGGAATGCTATGGCTTTCATATCGCAGCCACAGGTTCTGCAGGCGTGTTTGGGTCGGATGACGGGTTACAGAGGTTCCAGCATGACTTTCAAGATCAGCTGAATCAGGTAAGTCTGCCTCTCCCGACAGTACAGGAATCCGTAGTCACGGACTCGTCTCAACCCTCTGGGCAGAAAATGTTGTAAAACCAGCCAGATAAAGTCTTCTCCTTTTATGGTTCGCTGCTCCATTGCACCGGTTTTACTGTTCCGGTAGATGAAAGTCACTTGTCCGTCATCATGACCTGTAATCTGCCGGTCAGTGAGAACGTCCCGGTAGAGATCTCTGGACAAGTATTACAAAGCAGGTTCGCCTTTTCCGACGTGCTGACAATTCACCACCCAGAGTTCGGGCGATGACTTTTTGAGCGTTGGTATCAGTAAACCCGCTTCTTTCGAGGCTTTCAACAATCGTCCCCGGAAGACTCTGGCCAGGTTGTTACTGTTGAACAGGTATTTACCCTTGAGCTTTCGCCATTCACGACGGCGGGTATTAATACCACCATCCGGAACTACAAAGTGCACATGAGGGTGATATCACGGCACTGGTAGGCAGTGCATTTCTCATGGCTCTTTGGGGTAACGAGCGATTCATCGGCTTTTGTGCCAGGTGTTTTTCTGCTTTATCCCGGTCTTGTGGAAAAACCCAACGTGGATTTCGGTGGGTTTTCCAATGGGTTCTCAGGGCCCCGAGTGCTTGGGTTGGCAGTGGGACCTAACGATCTTTACCGCCTTTGCACTGTCTTAAATGAACACTCATTCTGTCTGAGTCAACATCGTTGACAGTGAGGCTCAATGCCTCTCCTAACCTCAGTCCCGAACTGTAAGTAACGAGAATAAAGTTTTTGAATATTGGATTCCTGGTAGCTGTTGAGCAGCCGGGCGGTCTCTGCTGAAGTCAGGATATCCGGCAGTCGCCTGACTGAGAGAGGCTTGAAGATATCAATGAATTTCCACGGTTTGTTGATCACATGTCCATAGTAGAACTGGATACCGTTGCGATCTGTTTTTAATATACTCCATGAGTGGCTTTCGATCAGATCCGCAAAATAGGTTTTAAGGTCATCCGTGTTGAGTGCATCGAGGCAGCAGTTAAAATAGCTGGCAAGACGTCTAACGGGCGGCTGTAGAGATCAATGGTGGGCTTGCTTTTGCTTTGTAGTTTGAGTGCGGTCAGGTGTTTTTGGTAAAGTTCTTCGAACTGTTTTTTTCGATTGAATTCATGTTTGGTATTCCTGTTATTCAGACACATCAGAATTGATGTGGTATCAGGAATTATTAGGCAATATTGTAAGTTTTTTTTCCGTGTAGCGGCTTGGTTCAACAACAGGCTCAACTGGGACGTACATATTGTGCGCCCGTCAGTTTTTCGGTTTTGCGCTGCCAGCAATCAGTTAAAGCCAGTTAGACGGGTAGGTTTTGGTCTATGATTATTTTCTTATTAATCACTTGAATGATGACTTAAAAGTGAAAAAGTTACTAAAGACAGTATGTTTATTCTATTGTTTCTCAGACTGTGCCTGCTCACAGACTGGAAAAGGTTTCATTGATGTTTTTTCAAACTCTTCAATTGTTCCAAATATTTTAAAATATTTAAGCTTTCAAGGCATTTCTTCATTTCGAACTGCGGTTGGTTGTGACTCATCTCTTTTGGGTTTGTCTGAATTAATACAAAGCTCGGGTCTACATGTAATAAGAACTATAAGTCGAAATAGGTGGCTGAATTACGCGTATTCTTCCTATTTAAGTGAAGATGGGGATTGGGAAGTGCGTGGAACACCTCAAGCAGGAATGCTGGAGTATTCTACAGACAGGGAGTTTGAAATTAAAAAAGTGATTTCATATTCAGAAGGTGAAAGAGATGAAGCTCCATGGGTCATGTTTGGGGAACTACATGATGGCTCAGTATTTTACTTTATTGCTAGCTGTGATTATACTGGTTTTGATTGCCAAGGAAGTGGAGTGATAACGTATGCGCCAAGTTGGGTCAACTTACTCAATAATCTTAGCCCTCGCGCACTAAATTACCTGATTAGCAATTTAAATACATCTGATGAGTTTATTGTCCTCCTTCTAAAAAACAAAGACTGCCCTGAAATACTTATACGTCTTTTTATTCAGGCACTTAATCAAAAAACGTAATAATTCATTCAAGTACGATCATGCGCATAAAAAATTTCCAGCAGACTACGCCTGCGGCGGAGCAGTTGAAAATGACGTGTGTGCCGAGCATGGCACTTAACTTGGGAGGTGAAAGTCCTCTGACCAGGTATTCGCAGAGCCGAAGGTTGGCGAAAGGGCATGGGCGTTGTCGTGAGGCGGGTTCTACGCGACCGGTCTACGCGACCCGGTCTACGCGACCCGGTCTACGCGACCCGGTCTACGCGACCCGGTCTAAAGGAAGCTCGATGCAATACTCAAAGATGTCTCTTATTTTAAACAGGTCAGAGTAGCTTTTAGCTCAGTAGAATGGCCTAATGATCAAGATTTCAGCAAGGATACTCTTTATCTTCTCGGCGTTTCAGTGAGTTCAGCTCAAAGAAAACATTGACAACGCACCTTAAAAGAGAATCCGGCGGCGCTAGATGCACCGCCGCTTATAGGCTAGGCGTTAGATGCTCAAACCGAGCAAGGAGACTGGTATGAAAATCGAAGAAAAGGGAGTTATACCTGATTCAATTTTTTGGGTAGGAATTGGTAATATTTCGATATACTTGATCATATATTTTCTCGGGTGCTTAAATTCTGGATGGACATGTTCTGGTGATAGCATGGGCGGAATAATGATGGTTTACGCATTGACCATTTTTATTCCTCAGTTTCTACTGTTTATTTTCTTAACAATCTACTTTATTCGTAAATTAACTTGTATATTCAGAAAAGAAGAAAATGAACGACCAGGTAGAAGAGACTGGAGAAAGTTCATAATCTATTCTTCGTTATCAATGTTTGCTTATTTTATAGGGTGATTATTACTCCATATCTTAAACATAAAGTTTCAACAAAACCATGAGTTTGCGAATAGATATTATTCATGATTTTTATTAAACATTTCAAGAGCAGATCTAGCAAAATCGCCGTAAACCCTCGTCCAATCGAGGGTGTCGTAAAAGCCAAAATTCAAATACAGTAAAGCTCTCTCCTTTGCAAAGTATGAGGCTTTACTGAGTTTCTTTTCCGACTGACCCATTTTCTATCAAGTAACCAATATTTTTCAAAAAGCCAACAGAGAAGCTTGTTTAGCCACAAAATAGCGTAAATAACGGCTTTTACAGCCCTGCTCAGGTTGTAAGCCAGCAGATGCAAGCCAAACACCAATTTAACGTTCTCAAGCCCACTGCGACGGAAGCGACTTAACCCCTGTATCTCAAGAAAATCCATGGTTATGGCGGCGGAAAGTTGCTACAACGAATGGAGAAGATCAAAAAAGAAACGCTGAAACGACTTTGGTCGGTATTTATGTGAACAGCTTGCCCCGCCAGAGGCGCCTGCAGTGTTCTGAACGGTTCTCAGGCTGCTAATAAGCCAGAATGGAAAAATACAAATTAACCGCGAATCTGAAGATCAGTACTCGCTAATAACAGTAACCGCAGGTTTACGGCTTTGTTTTTGGGTTTTTCTAAAGGCTCGTTAGCTGTTCTCTCCACATCTCAAAATACGACATAATTGAGACAAACTAGAAATATTGAGTTAGAATATCTCAATATCACACTTTTTTGAGATATATTATGTTCAAGCCACCACCACCTGAAGGCCTAAATCCAAATGTATTTGAGGAAATCTCCCAATATAGTCCAGAGAAATTTGGAGATTATCTTAGTTATTACAAGCCCTTAGATGGAAAAGGTCGCTATTTACCCTTTGATGAATTCCGATATCGAGTAAAGAAAGGCTTAGATGTAGCTATTGCATGGTCCTTAACAAAACTGTCTAGAAACAGCCAGTATGTAAACTTGCTGCCTGTAGGTGAACCAACCGGACTATGTAGCCTAATACTTACGCCATCGATTCAAAAAACGATCTCACACACTGATCGGAACGCAACTACAGCTGCACTAGAGTGGATGAGTAGCAAAATTGGGGAAGAGCAACATTTTGAATATCTTCTAAATGATCTCATTGAAGATGAAGCAATTAGTAGTAGCCAGTTGGAAGGGGCAGCTACAACGACTCTTGTAGCAAAAGACATGCTCAAGAGAAAGAGAAAACCAAGAACATCAGATGAAAAAATGATTCTTGGAAACTATAAAATGATGAGATTTGCATGGGACAATAGAGATGAGCCTCTGACTATTGATTTGATATGTGACATGCACAGGATTGGTGTCAGTGACATTGATGATGATAAATATACGCCAGGTGTATTTAGACAAACTGATGATGTTGTCGTTGTAGATAGTGATGGTGAAACCGTCCATACACCGCCTTCTCATAAAGGGATAAAGAAACGGTTTAAACTTTTATGCGACTGGATAAATCAATGTCATGATGATGAGGATAGCTCAGACTACCTCCATCCACTAGTCAAGGCAATTTCATTGCACTTTTCGATTGGTTTTGAGCATCCATTTCGAGATGGAAACGGAAGAGTTGCCCGATCATTATTTTATTGGTTCATGTTCAAAAATGATTATGCAGCATTCAGATATATTGCAATAAGTGTTTTACTAAGAGCTGCTCCTGTAAAATATGGAATGTCATATTTATATACTGAGACGGATGATATGGACTTAACATATTTTATCGAATATCAGTGTGGAATTATTCATAAAGCAATAAATAATTTCAAAGAAGCATATAAAAAAGCATTAGATGATATTGAAAGTTTCAATCAATGGATTTGGTCTTCAGGACTTTATAAAAAGCTATCAGAAAAACAGAGGGTTGTGTTTCAGGTGGCAAAGAGTGGTACAGCAAGTGTCTTCACAGCATCTAGTGTAAGAGACAATCTTGGTTGCTCGTATAATACTGCTTCAACTGTACTAAACGGACTAGTTGATCTAAATATTTTTGAAAAAAAGAAACACGGTAGAGAGTGGCTTTTCTACATGATGGATAAAAATTCTATTCAGAAAAAATGGAGAACGCAGCTAACAAAAAAAACCAGGTGACACCTACGGCATACCAGATTTTAGTGTGTGTGCCGAGCATGGCACTTAACTTGAGAGGTGAAGTCCTCTTACCAGGTATTCGCTGCCAAAGGTTAGCGAAAGGGCAAGGGCGTTGTCGCGAGGCAGGGTCTGCGCGACCCGGCCTGCGCGACCCGGCCTGCGCGACCCGGCCTGAACAAAGCTCAACGCAAATTGCTCTGGTTGAGGACGTAATTCTGAAGGTACTCTGTTCCTATGGAGAGACTCGATGTGTTCTGTTAATAACAAATCTTCACTTGTGACTACAAGACAGTCACCAGGTTGTGCAAAAATTTTATACGTAACTGCTAGAAGTAATAGAACTATACCTTTAGTAATCATTTCAATATTCAGCTTTAAATAGTACGTTTTGTTCGGACAGTATAGGCATAATAGCTGTTAGCAGGCAGATGTATGATAGTTTTTCCGCTTTGTCAGTAGTTAAGTAATGTACCAAAAAAAGTGCCGACAATCAGTTCGATCAAAACCTGTTCGGAGTATTTTTTAGCGGTAGATACCTGCTGGTTTTGAGCCAGTCTCCAATGATTCTTTAGTGTAATCTTGTGTCTGTCAGCGTTGGTTCCCAGTTTTTATAAGTACTTGGTCTGGTGCTCTATTACACTTTAGAGTAGTGTCATTATTGGTGTTGCCTGAAGGGTGTTAACTCCGTTTTGAATGACCTTCACCCACTGATTTGAGATGACCCGCTTTCTGTCGTGTTTTTGAGCTCGACTTAACAGTTAAGTTCAGGATCATTCTTTATCCGATTATTTATTTCGGTTGAGCCATTCAAAAGTGCAGTCTGTATGCTCCATAAATTAATGACCTTTATAGGTCGGCATTGATTTTAAATCAGGAAAGATGAGTTCGCATATTTAATAAGAGGGATGTAGAGATAGCAGTTGTGCTTATCTTATTTTTCTAACGGTTTCTCAGGTTTCATCCGGATACCCATACTCTGAGCAATAAAGATGGATATAATCTGAAATAGCCTCTATTTGTTCGTAATTTTCAAAAAAAGGGTTGGTCAGAACCTGTGACACATAAAGCTGAACGACTGGGTAAAGCTCAATGCAATCTTGAATTAAACGAGCTAAGTAAACGTTGTTGAACCAAACTAGCTCAAGAAATACTAGAATCGCCTGCTCCACAGTTGCTCCTTTTTTTACTTATTAAGTTTTATGTAGCTAAAGGATTTACGAATTTATTTTTTATAATGCAACAATAGCATAAAGAGTTTAAAGAGCAATGGCACCTTTAGGGATGAATGCAACCAGCCACTAATAAAAATCAAAATCAGTATGCCGGTTTCTTAAATCGTTAGCTTTTAGTTCAGGGACTAACTTTTCTGGCAAGCACATTTTTCGCCAAAATCCTTTGTGGCTTTAGTTTGATTTTGTCCAAATTTAGACAAACTCTAAGCCTTTGGCACATGGTTTTAATTTTAACTCTTTTCTTTGCTCAGTAGTGAATGGCCATATGGTTAATGGAGAAAGAAATTTCACCATTTCTGCATGATAGCTTTCACTCTTGCCGCTGCCTTGTGGGGGAATTTGTTCACATTCGCCATGTAATGGGCTTTCCCCATCTTGGAGTGCCAGGGAACTCCGCCAGCAAACTTGTGTGGTACGGATCACCGCAAACAGTCTACATGTGTCCTTGCTGTCTCTGCATACCACCTGATAAGCCGTTAAGGTGTTGGCGATATTCTTCAGAATAACGAGGCACGATACCTGCCTACTGCCTACTGCCTACTGTTGACTTCTGGACATGGCCTGATCGATGTGACACTACATCACCCGCCCGAGGTGAATAAAAACATGCAAGGCAGGGTAAAAAAATGTCCGGAAAATCCTTGCCACATCAAGTTTTTCAGACAGGCACTGAATAGATGGGAATAAATAAAGCATTTTCAAATTTAAGGTCTATTGTTATGCCTCGTTGATAAGATCTTTAGGCAAATCCAATCATGAAAACAGTAAAACTTCTGACTATGATTCGCTTGTTTATGTTATTCATTCTGGCTGTGACTTTTCCTCTTGTTGGTCACAGTGCTGCTTTTTCCAACCTGTTGAGCTGGACAGCTTGGATGAGTTCCTCCAAAGCCATTGAAAAAAGGAGTGAGACATTGGAGGGGATTAGCAAACTGTCGTTTATAGGGCACAGTCCGCCGCTTCATCTCACTTATGATAGCAAGTCAAATGTCGAGATCGATAAAACAATTTCTGAACTGGATAATAATCAGCTTTATATCATTTTGAATGGCCTACCAAATGACCGGTTTGTTTTTTGTTTCAGGACACCTCCAGTATTCTCGTCGGAGAATATTCCTTCTCCTCCGGTAATTACAAAGTCTTTAACGGATAAGGGTTTGCCCGATATACAAGACGTGAGATTGAGACTGTTGGCATCGACACCAGGTACTGGTCGCTGGCAGTATGAGTACACGGCCCGATGGCGTTTGCCCGCAGGTAATCACTCGCTGGTTCTGGCCGTTGAAAATAATGGTAATGAATGGCTTATAGAACCGGAATGTAGTGGTATTCTTTCAGAACTCACCCGTTCTCCGTCGCCTTTGAGAAGCAATACTTTCGATGGCAAAAAAGCATCATTTGTTGATATTTTTTATCGTAATAAACAGGCTGTAAGAAATGAGCCTGTCAGTTCTGACGACAATAGCCGTAACAGTGGGCCTTTAGCAATATCTGCAGCACCTGATACTATCGATAACAGCGAATCATTCACAAGGTCTGGTGGTGGCGGTTTTGGTGGTGATGATTTAGACGATTTATTCAAGAAAAGGCCGGGAAATGGGTTAACGCCTCTTTACTCTTTTGAATGGATGAGTGACCTGGTCAGCAGAATAATCCTTGTACCTGTCCCTGACGCTGATGGCGAAACCGTAAAAAAACAGATTTGGGATACCCGGATTCTTCTCAAAATCAAACAGGGTTGGAATGAGCAGGCGATTATTATTTCGCAGGAACTCTGGCGTAAAATAAAGGGTGCAAATTTTGAAAGGAGTACGGGACTTTTTCTGGCATTGTCCAGAAATCCCGATAATCCGGAAGTTGCATTCGATCACTACCTGAGCAGTAACCCGGCACAACCCTTACAGGCAGAAGACTATCGTCGCTATACGCAGCAAGATTTTATTTTAAGTCCCAAACAATTGCTTAGTGTGTCTGTTTTTCCGGGCCATTGCCCCACTGGGATCGGTTGCTCTGGAGGAACCGGTCAGGTTGAAAAGGAAATGGCAGACCTTGGCGCGAAACCTCCCGGCTATAGCCAATCTCAAAGAGACGATGATCGGCACCATCAAGGAAGCCAAGGTAGAAGAGGGAGTGGGGGAGATGATGGATCCGGTAGATCACCAAGCAGTGGACTATGCAAAAATTGCAATAAGCCTGTTGTTGCCTTCAATAAATGCCGTGAATGCCTGAATCGTGAATCTAATTTATTTGAGCAGGTAGCTAATAAAGAGCTCTCCTCTTCAACAGATCAAAATAGCGAAATGCCACTGTCTGAAGCAAAAGATTTTAATGCTTTAGCAATTGATGTATTTCAGTGGTTTCAAACTTTGAGATCAAATGAAAAGGAGGCAATACATTATTTTCACCATAATGACTACTATAATCTACCAGAGCTTTATAAGCTTTTATCTCATCGCTTTTATTTAGACAAGAATAATCTAAGTAAATTTCATTCAAAATGGGTTGAATTTACAAAAGGAAATCTGGCACTTTACTCCCTTATTTCAGAAGTCGGTGAATTGGCTAAATCCCAGGGAGTCGATGATTATGTTGAGGTGATGAGAATTATACAAGCGCTCGCATTAAAAAGGGATGTATATGAGAACGAAATTTCTTTAACACTATTCAGAAGCAAATTGATAAACTATCTAGCGAGCAATAATCTTTTGGTATCTGATGAATCGGATCAAATTTCTTATTCAAGATTGCATTGCCATAAGAAAGCAGAATTGATTAATTTTATTTATCAGTTATTTAAATTGACTGTTCCCTTGGTAAAAGAAGAAACTGTACCATTGGGATATGAAGTAATGGTAATGTTAAATAGCTTTGCCAGAGAGATTTATGCTGAGTTTTTTTTTGGTCTTCCGGATGTTGATGATGACGGTTTATTCGACGTTATTATGTGGGGTTATGCAAATCACAATCAATATTCTTTTCTAACTCCAAACAACAGGGATGATTTTCTTGAGGTTAACAGTCATCAATCACTTCAAAATCTGGCATTGTTTGTTTCTGCTGATGGATCATCAAATGCTGAAGAAGTTAGCACTATGTTTACGGCTTTGGCTATTGTAAAATCAATGTTTTCAGAACGTTTGACAAAAGTTTTTCCGGAGCATGCTCTTTTAATAAAAGGTATTCCCTATAAGCAACTTGATTTTTTAAGGACTTTTACTTCTAAAGCCAGAGAGCAGCTTTTTGAAGTGCTAAAACTTAGTGGGGAAGAAAAAAAAGATGAATTCATACGTAGTATGCTTTTGATCTTTGGTATGGTTCCAAAAGAACTATCTGATGAATTGTCTAAAGAATCGGATTCCGAACTTTATCCATTATCGCAAGTTGCTTCTCACGCAGTAGCACATCCTCAGCATCTGTCATCAAAAATAAGAATACCGCAGTCTGTAAGTTTGGACTTTGCTTTACCACAAGGGGTACTCCAGAATATTGGATTTAAGCTTGACGAAGATTGGGAAAATTTTGCCAAAAGCTCTTTCCTTAGTAATGCTGATGTAAGAAAGATTGATGCTGATAACGAGAGAGTTGAAGATAAGGCAATGGCAATGCTAGAACTATGGCAACAATTGAAAGTCCGAATTACCTTTGTAGATTTACTGATTGTTCTTGAAAACATCGGACGAGATGATCTTGTAGACGATATAATGGAACTTTATGCTCTTTGAAATCATTAACTTTTTTATCGAAAGTCGTCTCAATTCAGTGATTTTGGAGCATTTTATGGCAGCGGTAAAACAACAGTGGGCATCAACAGTCGGGACAGCCAATTTTGGTATTTTCATGTAACCATGTGATCTGTTTCTGAGGTGTTTCATAAAATTTAGTGCACCGCGAAAAACCACGTCCCATGGACGTGGTCATGAATTGTTGGCTCTGCCTGCAATGAACGGAGCTACCCATGCTACAGCGAGGCATAAGGCTCATGCCTATTGATTTTGGCAGTTTTGGGACAGAGTGACGCGGTCGTTTATAGTAGCCCGACTGTGCAATTCAATAGTGTTTCTGAGAAATATCAGAATAGGTGAGAATAAATGCCGGTCACAGTGCCACCCATATCAAATGGAGTTCAGGACTTTTTCTGACATTGTCCAGAAATCCCGATAATCCGGAAGCTGCATTTGAACAGTACCTGAGCAGTAACCCGGCACAACCTTTACAAGCAGAAGACTATCCTCATTATGCAAAACAAGAATTCATTTTAAGTCCTAAACAATTACTTAGTGTGTCTTTTTTCCCAGGCTTCGTTCCCAACGGGACGAGCCACTCCGGGGGAAGCAGTCAGGCTCAAAAGCAAATGACAAACCTTAGTGAAACCCCACCCGCCGACACCCAATTTAAAAAAGACTATGGTCGTCAAAATCGGGGCAGCCGTGATGGTGGAGGGAGTGGGGGAGACGATGGTTCAGGTGGATCACCAAACAGTGGGTTATGTCAAGTTTGTAAAAAACCGGTACCAGCTTTCAATAACTGCAAAGAATGTCTGGATCGTGAACCCAGTGTAGCTGAGCAGGAACTGACTAAAGAACTGCCTTCTGTAATAAGACAAGATAGAAAAACAGCTGTATCAGGAACAAAAAATGCTGACACATCAGCAATCCATGTATTTCAATGGTTCAGAACTTTAAAATTAAAGGATAGGCAGAGAGGAAATTGCTTTCACGAAAATGATTGCTATAAACTTCCACAACTTTATAATCTTTTAACTCAAAGTTTTATGTCAGATAAAAATACGCTTAGTAAGTTTCATTCGCATTGGGCTAGGTTCTTAAATTACAGTATGTCGATTTACGAGCTTATTTCAGAAGTCGGTAGATTGGCAAAATTAAAGGGAATTGAAGATTATGTTGAGGTAACAAGGGCAGTTAAAATACTTGCTTTTTATAGGGATGAGTTTGAGAACGAAACTAGTTTTAATAAATTCGGAAACGACTTGCTGAACTGCCTAACGAGTAATAATATTATTGCCTCTGATGACTAAGAACAAGTTTTTTATTCAGGGCTGGATCGACAAAAGAAAGTAGCGTTAATTAAATTTCTTTATTGTAGCAGAACAGGAACTCCTGAATATTGGTTCTAAACTTGACATCGATTGGCAAAAATTTGCAAAAAATACGGGTGTTCTCAGTGACGATCAACTAAGAAGTATTAATGTTGATAACGCTAGATTTGATGATAAAGTAAAGGCAATGATGGAAAAATGGAAACGAATGAAAGGCTGGATTACCTTCAATGACTTACTGGATGTTCTTGCAGAAATCGAACGATATGATCTTATAACCGAACTAATAGATCGTTATCATCTTTAACACTATAGACTTTATACCTGGTTCCTGAGAGAAGTAAAATGGGTATCCCTATATTTGACTAATCGACTTGATATAATAATCTTTTCCTGCTTCCGATTTTTACCGCTTTATCAGGAAATCCCATTACTCGAACTCGTAGCAGCCTATTTTAACTGATTCAGCTACTGCCTGAGCGCTCAACCAACAACACCTACCCCGCAAGGCTTGGGTGGGGTTTATTAAAAATTCTGGTTTGATCTTCATTGGCAACAGGTGTTCCACATTCACGTCTTTTTCCGGGGCCGACAGAGTTGTCGTGACAGAAGAGTGATGCGACGTTTATAGTAACTTGGCTGCGAATTTTAAAGGTTTTTTCGATAGATATCAGAACAGGTGAGAAAAAATAAAACAACTTCAAATTTAAGGTCTATTGTTATCCCTGCTTAATAAAATTTGTAGGCAAACCCAATTATGAAAACGGCAAGGCTTCTCGCTATGACACGCCTGTTTCTTTTATTCATCCTGTCTGTCATTTTACCATTTGCTGGTCACAGTTTTGCTTATAGTAACCTGGTGCGCTGGCCAGATTGGGGGAGTTCTTCCAAAGACATTGTGAAGCGGGGCGAGGTATCAGGGATAATTAACAAACTGTCGTTTATCGGGAGCAATCCGCCCCTTCTTCTTACTTATCATCGCAAGATGCTTGAAGAGAGCGGTCAAACAGTTTCTGAACTGGAGAACAATCAGCTTTATATTATCCTCGATAGCCAACCGGGCGACCTGTTTAATTTTTGTTTCAGGACGCCCCCCGCATCTTCGACTGGAAATTTTCCCTTCCCTCCTGTAATTAAGAAGACTGTATCTCATCAGGGTATGACGGATATACAAAATGGAAGAATGAGACGGGTCGAATCGGCACCAGACAGTGGTTTCCGGCAGCATGAGTACTCGGCCAGATGGCGTTTACCGGCAGGTAATCAGTCTTTGGTTCTGGCCATTGAAGACAATGATAATGGGTGGGTTATAGAACCGGAATGTAGCGGTATTTTTTCAGAAAGCGCTGCTTTTAAGTCGTCATCGGGCAGCAGCACATTCGATAGCAAAAAAGCATCATTTGTCGATATTTTTTACCTTAATAAACAGGCTGTAAAACATGGGCCTGATATTCCTGAAGGCAGCAGCCGTTTCAGTGGGCCTTTTGCGATACCCGGAGCCTCTGATACTGCTGATAACAGCGAGCCATACATAAGCTCTGGCGGTGGCAGTTTTGGTGGTGGCGATAATTTAGACGATTTATTCAAGAAAAAGCCAGGAAATGGGATGGCTCCTCTTTACTCTTTCGAAGTAACGAGTGAGCCATTCAGTAGAATGATCCTGATGCCTGTTCCTGGCGCAGTCGGCCAGACCGCAAAAAAACAGATTTGGGATAACCGGATTGTGCTCAAAATCAAGCAGGGTTGGAATGAGCAGGCGATCATTATTTCGCAGGAACTTTGGAATAAGATAAGGGGTGCAAATCTTGAAAGGAGTTCAGGGCTTTTTCTGGCGTTGTCCAGAAATCCTGATAATCCTGAAGCTGCATTTTATCATTACCTGAGCAGTCACCCAGCACAGCCTTTGCAGGCAGAAGACTATCGTCGTTATGCACAGCAAGAGTTCATTTTAAGTCCCAAACAATTACGCAGCGTGACCGTTTTTCCGGGTACTGTTCCTACAGGGATAGGCCATTCTGGAGGAACCGGAACCAGTCAGGCTGAAAATCAAAAGGGTGACGTTAATAGGACTCCGCCTACCAATACGCAGTTTCAAAGTGGCGATGGTCATCAAGATCAAGGCAGCAGAGGTGGAAGTGGGAGTGGAGGAGACGATGGGTCAGATGGATCACCAGACAGTGGGTTATGCCAAAATTGTAATAAACCGGTACTGGCTTTCGATAAATGCAAAGAATGTCTGGATCGTGAATCCAGTGTACTTGAGCAGGATCCGATTGAAGAACTGCTTCCTGCAATAAGACAATATGAGGGAAAGCCTGTGTCAGGAGCCAGTGTTGTTGAGCTGGTATCGACTGGAGAACTGCTTCCTGCAATAAGTCAAAATAGGGAAGTACCTGTATCAGGAACAAAAGATGCTGATACTTCAGCAATCCAGGTATTTGAATGGTTCAAAATGTTGGAATCAAATGAAAGTCAGAGAGAAGATTGTTTTCGCATTAATGATTACTATAAGTTCCCAGAGCTTTATAGACTTTTAACTCAAAGTTTTATGTCAGATAAAAATACGCTACGTAAATTTCATTCGAAATGGGTTAAGTTTTTAAATGGCAGTCTATCTCTTTATCACCTTATTTCAGATGTGGGGGAATTGGCAAAATCTCAGGGAATTGAAGATTATGTTGAAGTGGCAAAAATTGTTAAAGCACTTGCTGTTTACAGGGATGACTTTGAGAACGAAATCGGTTTGAAACAATTCAGAAACGAATTGCTGAACTACTTAATGAGAAATGATTTTTTCGCTTCTGATGACCCAGGTAAAGTTTTTTATCCAGGATTAGGTCGCCAGGAAAAAGCAGAGTTAATTAATAATATTTATCAGATATTTGAAAAAACGAGTCGACCTCTACAGAGTGAAAGATTTCCATCGAGATTTACAACAATATCAATGTTAAATAAATTTGCCAGAGATGTTTATGCTAAGTATGGTTTTGGTCTTCCGGATCTGGAAATGGAATATGAGGACACACCAGGAATTCTTATGTGGGGCTGTGGGAGTAGTGGTGAATATTCTTTTATTACTCCATATAACAAAGATTTTATAAGTGGAATCATTAGTCAATCACTTCATATGCTGGCATTAGGAGTTACTGCCAATGAATATTTGGATTTTGGTGCTGTTGAAGCTATGATTACCGCCTTTGTTCTTATAGGATCAATGCACGGACAACGTTTAAATGATATGTTCCCTGAATATGCCAGTTTTACGAAAGATTTACCCAGTGAGCAACTTGAGCTTTTAAGCGCTTTTAGCATTAAAGCCCATGAAGCGCTTGTTAAGGTTCTGGAACAGGCTGGATCAGAAAAAAAAGACAAATTTATACGTAGTATGTTTATGATCTTTGGTATGGTTCCTGAGAAGCTATCGGATGAGCTGTTAGATGAATCATTGGATCCCGAACCTGTTCCGTTAACGCAAGCCGCTGCACATGCAGACGCATATCCACAGGATCATGAATCAGAAATAAGCGCGCTACAGCCTCTAACCTTGAATTCTGATACAGCGGAAATCCTGGATGTGTGTTCCAGACTCGATATCGATTGTTCCTCATTTGTCAAAAAAAGCACACCACAGTCTGTAACTTTGGACTCTACCGTAGCCAAGAGGAACTCTTGAATATTGGTTTTAAAATAGGTATTGATTGGCAAAAATTTGCCAGAAATACCGGTGTTCTTAATGAAAAACATATAATAGAGATTGATAAAGCTAACGTTGGGTTTGATGATAAGGCAGGGGCAATGATGAAAAAATGGAAAAGCATGAAATTTCGGATTACCTTCAATGACTTGCTGGATGTTTTTGCACTAATCGGACGATTTGATCTTATAACCGAGGTAGTAGATCGTTATCATTTGTGAAATTGTTGACTTTTTATCCGGCTGGCTCCCCAAGAGAACTAAAATGGCTATCCCTGTATTTGGCTAATCGACCGGATATAATAATCTTCTCCTGCTTCCGATTTTTACTGCTGTAGCAGGAGATCCCATTACTCGAACCCGCAGCAGCCTGATTTGACTGATTCAGGTACTGCCTGAGCTGTCAAGCAACAACATTGATTTTGTTATTTTAGGGGCAAAGTGATGGCGACGTTTAATAGTAGTTTGGCTGCTAATTTTAAAGGTTTTTTCGAGAAATATCAGAAAAGATGGGAATAGATAAAACAACTTCAAATTTAGGGTCTATTGTTATCCCTCCTCAATAAAATTTGTAGGCAAAACTCATTATGAAAACGGCAAGGATTTTCGCTATGACTCGCTTGTTTCTGTTGTTCATTCTGTCTTTTATTTTGCCACTTGCAGGTCACAGTTCTGCTTATACCAGCCTGTTGAGTTGGCCAGATTGGGGGAGTTCTCCCAAAGACACTGAGAAGTGGGGTGAGGCATCAGGAGAGATTAACAAACTGTCGTTTATAGGGAGCAATCCGCCCCTCCTTCTTACTTATGATCGCAAGACGCTTGAAGAGAGCGGTAAAACAGTTTCTGAACTGGAGAAAAATCAGCTTTACATCATCCTCGATAGCCAACCGGGTGACCTGTTTAATTTTTGTTTCAGGACGCCTCCTGCATTATCGACAGGAAATTTTCCCTCCCCTCCTGTCATTAAAAAACCTCTAACGGGTCAGGGTATGATGGATATACAAAATGGGAGAATGAGACGGGTCGAATCGGCACAAGACAGTGGTTTCCGGCAGCATGAGTACTCGGCCAGATGGCGTTTACCGGCAGGTAATCAGTCTTTGGTTCTGGCCATCGAAGACAATGGTAATGGATGGGTTATTGAACCGGAATGTAGCGGTATTCTTTCAGAAAACGCTGCTTTAAAGTCGTCATCGGGCAGCAACGCATCTAATAGCAAAAAAGCATCATTTGTCGATATTTTTTACCGTAATAAACAACCTGTACAAAATGGGCCTGGTAAGCCTGATGGCAGCAGCCGTTTCAGTGGGCCTTTTGCAATACCCGGAACCTCTGAGACTGCGGATAACAGCGAGCCTTACATAAGCTCTGGTGGTGGCGGTTTTGGTGGTGGCGATGATTTAGGTGATTTATTCAAGAAAAAGCCAGGAAATGGGATGGCTCCCCTTTACTCTTTTGAATTAACGAGTCAGCCGGTCAGTAGAATGATCCTGGTGCCTGTCGCCGGCGGGCAGACCGTAAAAAAACAAATTTGGGATACCCGGATTGTGCTCAAAATCAAACGGGGTTGGAATGAGCAGGTGATTATTATTTCGCAGGAACTTTGGAATAAGATAAGGGGTGCAAATCTTGAAAGGAGTTCAGGGCTTTTTCTGGCATTGTCCAAAAATCCCGATAATCCGGAAGTTGCATTTGAGCATTTCTTGAGCAGTCAACCGGCACAGCCGTTACAAACGGAAGACTATCGTCGTTATGCACAGCACGAGTTTATTTTAAGTCCCAAACAATTACGCAGCGTGACCGTTTTTCCGGGCCATGTCCCCACCGGGATCAGCCACTCCGGGGGAAGCAGTGAGGCTGAAAAACAAATGGCCGACCTTAGTGAAACCCAACCTGCCAATACCCGGTTTAAACAAGACAATGGTCGTGAAAGTCAAGGTAGCCGAGGTGGAAATGGGAGTGGGGGCGACGATGGGTCAGGTGGATCTTCAAACAATGGGTTATGCCAAAATTGTAATAAACCGGTATTAGCTTTCAATAAATGTAAAGAATGTCTGGATCGTGAGTCTTGTGTACTTGAGCAGGAACCGGCTAAAAAACGGCTTCCTTTAGTAGGAAGAGTTAGGAAAATACGAGCGTCAGGAATCAAAGTGGTAGAACAGGAGGCGACTGAAGAACAGCCTCTTGCCACTAGACAAGATAGAGAAATACCGGTGTCAGGAACAAAAGATGCTGATACTTCAGCACTCGAGGTATTCCAATGGTTCAAAAATTTGAAATTAAATGAAAGGCGCAGAGCAAATCTTTTTCACACTAATGATCACTATATTTTCCCAGAAATTTATAACCTTTTAACTCATAGTTTTTTTTCAGACAAAAAAACTCTTAGTGATTTTCATTCGAAATGGATTCGTTTTGTAAAGAACAACTTGTCACTTTATGATCTTATTTCAGATGTTGGTGAGTTGGCAACATCGCAGGGAGTCGAAGAGCATCTCGAGGTGACGAGAATTATTATAGCGCTTGCATTATATAGAAATGTATATATAGACGAAGTTGCGCTGGTGCGATTCAAAAACGAATTGCTGAACAGCCTGGTGGATAATAATCTTTTGATATCTGATGACTCAGACCAAGTTTTTTATTCAGGGTTAGTTCGCGAAAAGAAAGTGGTGCTAATTAATTCTATTTATCAGCTTTTTAAAAAGACGGGGCGTCTACTACAAGAACAAACTGTTCCGTCGGGATTTAAAACAATAGAAATGTTAAATAAATTAGCCAGAGATGTTTATGCTAAGTATATTTTTGGTTTTCCGGTTATTGATGGCCGAGGGTTTGACATTATTATGTGGGGCTATGCGAGCCAAGGTCAATATTCTTTTATTACTCCATCTAACAAAAATAATTTGCTTGAAATGCCTGATCATCAAACACTTCAGGGACTAGCATTAAATGTTTCTGGCGATGGATCATCAAAATGTGAAGATGTTAGGGGTATGTTTACTGCTTTAGTTCTTATAAGATCAATGTTATCGTATCGTTTAAGTGGTATATTTCCTGAACATAGTCTTTTGGCTGAAGAGCTACCCAGTAAAGAACTTGAGCTTTTGATAGATTTTACCCTTAAAGCCAGAGAAAAGCTTGTTGAGGCATTGGAGCTTAGTGAGCCAGAAGAAAGAGACGAATTCATTCGTAGTATGTTTTTGATCTTTGGTATGGTACCCAAAGAATTATCTGATCTATTGTCTTGGGAAGTTAATCACGAATTTTTTCCGTTAACGCAAGCCGCTGAGTATGTATCGAAACATCCGCGGTATCATCCATTTAAAACAGGCACTCCACAGGCGGTAATTATGAAAGCTCCTTTACCACTGGGAGAATTGCTGAATATTGGTCTTAAACTAGGCAAAGATTGGAAGAATTTTGCCAGACAAACGGGTGTTTTTAGTAATCACAACCTAAGGAGTATTGATGATGATATCGATGAAGATGATGGAAAGGCAATGGAAATGCTGGAACGATGGAAAAAAAGGAAAGTTGGACTTACCTTTAAAGACTTACTGCTTGTTCTTGAAAAAATAAAACGAAATGATCTTAAGCGCGAAGTAATGGATCGTTATGGTCTTTGAAACTATTGGCTTTTCAGCTTGTTCCCATGCTTTTTGGCTCTGTAGCTCGTAGCGTGGGAACGAGTTGTTGTAGTTTTGTGACAGTCTTCAGAACACGGGGTTAAACGGCATATCTGATAAAGAATCTGAATGTTTTTGTCAGGATTTCTTGCGAAGATGTTAGTAAGAATATTGAACAAATATCAAAACTGAGACTCTAAAATAGTCTGAGATGTAAGAGTTAGAGGGTTCTACATTGTACTCAAACATAAATATGGAGGCTAGTGGCTCCTTTGCTGCTACAAATAATTGTCCAAATAACCAGGCAAAAGAGCCGGTAACGTATCAGGGTCATACCCTAGTCAGTGTGGAGCCTGTAGTCGGCTCTGATTTACCAGGGGTGAGTGCCTGTCAGCAAACCTCCATCAGGTTAAGAAAATACACCGCTTATGATCATCCTTTAAGTCATGTCTTTAAACATATTCAAGATGTTATTTCAAAAAAATATGGAATCACTGTTGGAATCAATAAAGACAGGCTTGTTTATGATTTAACTAAAAAAATCAATGAAGAACAGGATCGGCTTTTAGAATTTGGTGAATATCATTATTTAATCACAAGTGCCTTCAATGGTACGGATATCCCTGATTTAATCAGAGCTGAAAGGCTAATTCCTATTGTTCTGAAAGGTGATAGTAAAAGTCAATTCATTTTAGAGTTTAAGTGTTTTCCTGGGGCCTACGTGCATACTCTTTATGGAGAAGAGACGCCACTTAAAACACTATCTATTATGCCCTTTTATAATCCTGAAGCATTAAACGATGTTGATAGTTCTATGTTAAGGCTGGATATGTTTGATGTGGGGTTCATAGATGGCTCGCCACGATACATTTTTACTACAGGCATTTACCCCTGCATTTGTGTTGCTTTTTTTGATAAATCTCTAAATAAGGTGCTACTTTGTCACTTTGCTGGTACAGATTTTTTATCTGAAAAACTATCAGAAATTTTTGATTTTTGCGATCAGCAGAAAATGAAAAGCCTTGAATGCCATATTGTTGGTGGAGAATGTGAGTTTCTAGGTCAGAAATACGGTTTTTTAGATTTAATTGACTTTATATCCGCAAAAGGTGTTCCCATAAAACAGATGTTTGTTGGTGATAGTAAAGACCGTCCAAAATCGGTAGTTATAGACACCAGGGATATGAGTTTGTATGGGCTTCCTTTTAGTGATCTTGCTTTTCCTGCAAGCAGCCAAGACATGTATGTATCGAAAAAGAAACTTAGGCGTATAGCAAAGATGCCTCTCATAACGAAGAATCATAGCCTTTCATTATTAACGGCTGGTCTGGATGCCTGATTTAAACTGAAACGAGTGGAAAGGGCAGCCTTCGTGACACAGTATGTTCAAAGACTGGAGGATATTGTCGGCCTTTCTTGCAATGTTGTTAGTAATAAAAGTGAACGATTCTCGAAATAAAGTCTCTAAAATAACTGAGTGATTTAAGATTGAGGAATTATATATGGACCCAAGAACAGGCTTGCATGAAAGCTGTGTGTTTGCTTCCATAGATCACACTTCAAACAACCAAATTAAAGAGCAGGGAAATAATAAGGGGCATACTGTTTTGAGTGTTATGCCTCTGGTTTCGTCTGGTTCCTATGGGATGAGTGCCTGTCAGCAAACTCCTATCAGTTTAAGAAAATACACCGCTTATGATCATCCTGGGAAACAAGTCTTTAAACACATACAAGATGTTTTTTTAGAAAAAACCGGAATCCCTGTTGTCGTCAATAAAGGAAGGCTTGCTTTTGATTTAACTGAAAAAATCATTGATGATCAGGGTGGCTTTTTTACATGCTTAGGGTGTCATGCTAAATTAGGACATCTATTTGATGGCACAGATATCCCTGATTTAATTAGATCTGAAAGACTAATTCCTGTTGTTCAGAAAGGTGATAGTGAAAATCAAATGCTTTTAGAGTTTAAGCATTTTCCTACTGCCTATGTCCATACTCTATATGGAGAAGAGACGACTCTTAAAACACTACCAATTGCACCTTTTTATAATTCTCAAGCTTTAAATGACGTTAATACTTCGATGCTGAGGGTAGATGCGTTTGAAGTGGGGTTTAGCGATGGCTCACCACGATACATTTTTACTACAGGTCTTTACCCCTGCATTTGTATCGCTTTTTTTGATAAATCTCAAAATAAAGTGGTACTTTGTCACTTTGGTGGAACAAGTATTTCACCCAAAAATCTATCAGAGATCTTTGATTTTTGTGATGAGCAAAAAATGAAAAGCCTTGAGTGTCACATTGTAGGCGGTCAATATAATTATCTAGGTCAGAAAAACGGTTTTTTAACTTTGATAGATTATATATCTTCAAAAGACATACCCATAAACCAGATGTTTGTAGGAGATACCAAAGATCGCCCAAAATCTATAGTCATAGATACCAGAGACATGAGCTTGTATAAGCTTCCTTTTTGTGAACTTGATTTTCCAGTAAGCCACTATGAAATGGATTCAACAAAGGAAAAGTTCAGGCATATGGCAACGATGCGTCTCATAACAAAAAAACACAGTCTTTCATTATTGACAGCTGGTTTGGATTCCTGAAGTGAATTGAAACTGAAACAAGTCAAAAGGGCACCCTTAGTGGCACGCTAAGGATAAAAAACTGGAGGTGTAACTATGTCAGACATTGTTGCAAAGTTGTTCGTAATGAGCGTGAACGACTGCCGAAATCAAGTAGCTGAGTAGTTTAAGGAATTGTATTATGGACCCAAAAGTAGGCCTGGATGCAGACCTTGTTTTTACTTCTATAAAACACACTTCAAATAACCAGTTAAAAGAACAGGTAACACATCAGGGGTATTCTGTTGCGAGTGTCGAGCCTGTAATCTCCCATGGCGATCAGGGGATGAGGGGTTATCAACAAACACCTGTCAGTTTAAGAAAGTACTCTGCTGATGATGATCGTAGAAGTCATCTATTCAAAAAGATTCACGATATTGTTTCAGGAAAAAAAGGAATTACTGTTAGCATGAATAAAGATAGGCTTATTTTTGATTTGACTAAAAGAAATAATGTGAATCAGGACAACTATTTTAAAGATGGTGAATATCACGCTTTAATCGGAAATGCGTTCGAAGGTACAGATATCCCTGATATAATCAGAGCGGAAAGGCTGATTCCTATTGCTCGGAAAGGCTATAAGGAGAAACAATTAACTGTAGAGCTCAAGGTTGCTCCTGAGGCCTACGTTCATACTTTGTATGGTCAGGAAGTGCTACTTGAAACGAAGCCTTTTACCCCTTTTTATAATCCCCGGGCATTAAGGGATGCTGATACCTCTATGTTAAGAGTCAATATGGATGAATTGGGGTTCACAGATGGTTCGCCACGATATATATTTACCACGGCTCTCGCTCCCTGCATTTGTCTTGCTCTTTTTGACGGGTCTCAAAGTAAACTGCTACTTGGTCATTTTGGGGCTGCTGATTTTTCATATGAAAAGCTGTCAGATATTTACAAGTTTTGTGATCAACAACAAATGAGAAGCCTCGAGTGTCATATTGTCGGTGGCTGGTATCAATATTTAGGTATGGAAAACGGTTTTTTGAGCTTGATCGATTTTGTATCTTCAAAAGGTATTCCCATAAAACAGTTGTTTGTCGGTGACACCCTAGATCGTCCAATGTCCGTAGTTGTAGATACTAAGGATATGAGTCTGTACGGGCTTCCTTTCAAAAGCCTGGACTTTCCGACAAGTATTGTAGAAAGGTTCAGAGCAAAGAAAGAACTCAAGCGCTTAGCCAAATTGTTTCTCCTGACAAAAGATCATAGCCTTTCACTATACACATCTGGTTTGGATGCCTGATGCGAGTTAAAAGTGAAGTGCGAAATAAGGACATTGATACAGAGTAAAGAAGCTCCGGCCTGTTTAACGGAGCTTTTCAAACGTTGCGCGGTCAGTCGTGAAGGTGTTCCGCTGCGTAAAGTGTGTTTTCCAGCAGAGTGGCCACGGTCATCGGGCCCACACCGCCTGGTACAGGCGTGATCCAACTGGCTCTCTGCTGTGCCGTTTCGAACTCGATATCACCTACCAGTCGACCGTCGTCCATACGGTTAATGCCGATGTCGATGACTATTGCACCTTCTTTAACCCATTCACCTTTGACCAGTCCTGGTTTGCCAACGGCAACCACCAGAATCTCGGCTCCGCCTACAACCTCTTTGAGGTCGTGGGTAAAGCGATGAGCTGTTGTTGTTGTGCAGCCTGCCAACAGTAATTCCATGGTCATGGGGCGGCCAACGATGTTGGATGCGCCAACGATCACTGCATTTTTGCCGCGAATGGCTTCACCGGTACTCTCTAGCAGGGTCATAACACCTTTTGGTGTGCAGGGGCGCAGCATTGGGATGCGTTGAACCAGACGGCCAATATTATAAGGGTGGAAACCATCTACGTCTTTGTCAGGACGAATGCGTTCTAATACAGGGTCGCAGTTGATGTGCTCTGGCAGTGGCAGCTGAACCAGGATGCCATCAATGGCCGGGTCCTCATTCAGCTGGTCAATAAGGCCCAAAAGGTCTGCTTCGCTGGTAGAAGCAGGCAGGTCATGAGAAACAGAGTGAAAGCCAACACGTTCACAGTCACTTCTTTTTTTGCCTACGTACACCTGGGAGGCAGGGTCGTCACCCAGCAGAACGACAGCAAGACCCGGTACCCTGAGTCCCTGTACAATCCGTTGTTTGACGCGTTCAGCAATGGAATCTTTCAGTTTTTCGGCAATGGCCTTGCCGTCAATGATTCTAGCGGTCATGGTTCTTGGTGGATGCCTGTTAAGCGGACGAGTTGCCCATTTTATCATGGAAGTTCTTTATTGTTCATGAATTGAATAGGTCGAAGATACCTATAGCTATTAGATGGAGTTCTCCTGGAGTGCCGAGTGACCCGGGTGATTGTTTTCGGCTCAAAAAATGAACGTTTCGAGTCTGGTCAGTCTGGTACTCCTGTGTTAGATTGTTTGCCGTTGGAAGCAAGGCGGAGCTCAAGTCCGGCGACTCGTTGATGGCTCAGATGATTGAATTAAATCGACGTTGACGAGACACTCTCTTCTGGGTAATATTCGCCGCGCTGCAACGATCAGCACATTGGATTAACAGAAAGTTATCCATAACTCGGGGTATAGCGCAGTCTGGTAGCGCGCCTGCTTTGGGAGCAGGATGTCGGGAGTTCGAATCTCTCTACCCCGACCAGATTAATCACTGGTTAAAATGTTCTTAATGTTTAGACGAGTGATGACTTATGATGCGCCCGTAGCTCAGCTGGATAGAGCATCCGCCTTCTAAGCGGATGGTCGCAGGTTCGAATCCTGCCGGGCGCGCCATAATTAACTGTCTCGAAGAGTCGGTTATTGCTGGTGGGCGTAGCTCAGTTGGTAGAGCCCCGGATTGTGATTCCGGTGGTCGTGGGTTCGAACCCCATCGTCCACCCCAGTATGAAAAAAGGGTTTAAGCCCGATATTTGGTTTGTCAAGAGTTAAGCAGCATCAGTAAAGTGCTGTAAGCGGATGTGGTGGAATTGGTAGACACGCTGGATTTAGGTTCCAGTGCCGTGAGGCGTGAGAGTTCGAGTCTCTCCATCCGCACCAGTGAACGATACGGGGATAAGCTTGCTTATCCCCGTTTTTGTATTGGAGAAATAGCCTGTTTGAGCCGGGCATTCTCTCTGCAACTAGTCCGCAGTCCCAGCTCGCTGGTGAGGCGTGAGAGGGGCAGGGGTCTGTTTGTATGATCCGGGGTGCAACCTATAAGTACTTTTGCTAGTCTATGCGCCTTTGTTCCATACGTACTGCAACTCAGGTTTTATTGAGGAACGCAAATGCAAGTCTCCGTAGAAACGACTTCCGGTCTGGAGCGTCGCCTGACAATTACAATCCCAGCCGACAAGATCGATGGGGAAATCAACAAGCGACTGCAGGATCTGTCTCGTCGTGTTCGCCTGGATGGTTTCCGTCCCGGCAAAGTGCCTATGAAGGTCGTTAAGCGTCGCTATGGCCTGGGTGCACGTCAGGAAGTGCTCGGTGAGCAGATGCAACAGGCGTTTGTAGAAGCGATAACCCAGGAAAATTTGAATCCTGCAGGTGCGCCCCGTGTTGAACCCAAGAATGACGAAGAAGGCAAGGATTTTGAATTCGTAGCCATCTTCGAGGTTTATCCGGAGATTGTAGTGGGTGACTTCGCAGGTGTTGAAGTTGAGCGCCCGGTCGCTGAAGTTTGCGATGCTGATATCGATGAAATGGTAGAAACTCTGCGTGCTCAGAGCAAAACCTTTGAAGATGTAGAGCGTGCTGCTGAACTGGGTGACCAGATCGTATTTGATTACGTGGGTTCCTTTGCTTCAGGAGAGAAAGACGGTGAAGAGTTTGACGGCGGCAAGGCTGAGAATGCCACTCTGGAGCTGGGCTCTGGTCAGATGATTCCGGGCTTTGAAGACGGTCTGGTTGGTGTTTCAGTCGGTGAAGAGAAGACGCTGGAACTGACCTTCCCGGAAGACTACCACGCTGAAGAGCTGAAAGGGCAAGCCGTTAAGTTTGCCTGCAAAGTGCACCAGGTGCAGGCTGCCACTCTGCCAGAACTTGATGAGGCATTCTTTGAGCGTTTCGGCGTAGCTGGGGGTGGCGAAGAAGCTTTCCGCACTGAAGTTCGCAAGAATATGGAGCGTGAACTGCGTCAGGCTATAAAGAGCAAGGTTAAGAATCAGGTAATGGACGGTCTGCTGACTACTCACGAGATTGAGGTTCCTTCGCCACTGGTAACTCAGGAAATCGACCGCATGCGTGAACAGGCTGTTCAACGCTTTGGTGGTGCTCAGGGTGGTTTCGATCCCAGGCAGTTGCCTGCTGAACTGTTTGAAAAAGATGCCAGGAAGCGTGTAGCTCTGGGTCTGCTGATTGGTGAAATCGTCAAGCAGCGCGAAATCAAGGTTGATGACGATCGCGTTCGCGCCATGATTGAAGAAATGGCCTCTGCTTACCAGACACCACAGCAGGTTATCGACTGGTACTACAGCAACGAAGAGCAGCTCTCTGAAGTGAAGTATGTTGTTCTGGAAGAGCAGGTAGTAGATACTGTTCTGGAAGCAGCCAAGGTTTCTGATAGCGAATGCAGCTACCAGGATGCAATCAAGCCAGCTGCTCCTGCTGAAGAAGCCGAAGCTTCCGAAGAACAGCTGGCCTGATCAGGGCGTCGTCTAAGGTTTTGACGCGCGCTGCCGTATTAACGCCTTGTGTGCGTCGATAATGTTAGTCACTGTATCACTACAGTGGTTAAACCATGACACGTTTCGCGACCCGCTCTATGCGGGTCGTTCCTCTTCGACTTGGCAAGGAGTTAAGACAGGACATGTCCAGACTGATCGAAACGCAATCCGTGGCAATCACCAATTCCGGCCTGGTTCCAATTGTCGTTGAGCAGTCCGCCAGAGGTGAGCGTTCTTACGACATATACTCAAGGCTACTCAAGGAAAGAGTTATCTTCCTGGTGGGTCAGGTTGAGGATCACATGGCCAATCTGGTTGTGGCTCAGCTACTGTTTCTTGAGTCAGAGAATCCAGACAAGGATATCCATCTCTATATCAATTCTCCGGGTGGGTCGGTTACTGCCGGTATGTCTATTTACGACACCATGCAGTTTATTAAACCGGATGTTTCAACCATGTGTATCGGGCAGGCCTGTAGCATGGGCTCACTGCTTCTGGCGGCAGGTGCTAACGGAAAACGTTATGCACTGCCTCACTCCAGAGTGATGATTCATCAGCCGCTGGGTGGTTTTCAGGGACAGGCGTCTGATATTGCTATTCACGCCCAGGAAATCATGACCATCAAGGAACGTTTGAATCATGTGCTGGCCAAGCATACCGGACAGCCCATGGAAGTGGTTGAGAAAGATACTGACCGTGATAACTTTATGAGTGCCGAACAGGCAATGGAATACGGCCTGATTGACAAGGTTCTGAGTAGTCGCATTCCGACTGACAAGTAAAAGCGTGGAGTTTGAACGAAAATAGCCTCGAGCTGTCTATTCTTGTTCAGACTCCCGAGTACCATCTGGCAGAAACAGATTAAAATCAGGCAAAGGTGGACAGTGAGTGCTTTTGTGGAGGCAGTCTCAGTATTGGTAACAGATTGCCCCAATGTGAAGGAGTAAATTGAATCCATGACAGTTTCTGCCTGAGGCATGAAAAATAGGTCTGACTAACCTCTCGTAGACCATTTTTCTGTAATTTCTCCTGTTTGACACTTGAAAATACGTCCCAATGCCTGCATCTTGTTTTTATGACAGGTGTTGTTCCTCCAACAGGTAATCGAATGACCGACGAAACTAGCGGCAAGGGTGAAGATAACGGCAAGTTGCTGTACTGCTCTTTCTGCGGAAAAAGTCAGCATGAGGTGCGCAAGCTCATTGCCGGCCCTTCCGTATTTATTTGCGATGAGTGTGTTGATCTGTGCAACGACATCATCCGTGAAGAAATTCAGGACAGTGAAACAGAGACTTCCTCTGACAAGCTGCCGACACCCCGGGAAATCAAGGATATTCTCGACGAATATGTGATCGGTCAACCGCGCGCTAAGAAAGTGTTGTCGGTTGCTGTATACAACCACTACAAGCGCCTGCGATATGGCGATAAGAAAAAAGATGATGTAGAGCTGGGCAAGAGTAATATCATGCTGCTCGGGCCTACCGGCAGTGGTAAGACATTGCTGGCCGAGACACTGGCAAGGCTGCTAAATGTGCCCTTTACTATTGCCGATGCCACCACTCTGACCGAAGCAGGTTATGTGGGTGAAGATGTTGAAAATATCATTCAGAAGCTGCTACAGAAGTGTGACTACGATGTAGAGAAGGCCCAGGTGGGCATTGTTTATATTGATGAAATTGACAAGATTTCCAGAAAGTCTGACAACCCCTCAATTACCCGTGATGTATCCGGTGAAGGTGTTCAGCAAGCCCTGCTCAAGTTGATTGAAGGTACCGTTGCTTCCGTTCCGCCACAAGGTGGTCGCAAGCATCCTCAGCAGGAGTTTCTGCAGGTAGATACCTCCAATATCCTGTTTATCTGTGGTGGTGCCTTTGCCGGTCTGGATAAAGTGATTCGGGACCGCACTGATAAAGGTGGTATTGGTTTCTCGGCGGAAGTGAAGAGCAAGGATAGCAAGAAGGATCTGAGTGAAATCTTTAAAGAGGTTGAACCGGAAGATCTGGTTAAGTTTGGTCTGATTCCGGAGTTTATTGGTCGTCTGCCAGTGATTGCCACGCTGGAAGAACTGGATGAAGCTGCTCTGGTTCAGATTCTGACCGAACCAAAGAATGCTCTGACCAAGCAGTATTCAAAGCTCTTCGAAATGGAAGATGTCGATGTCGACTTCCGTGAAGACGCTCTGCGTGCAGTGGCTAAGAAAGCTATGGAACGAAAGACGGGTGCCCGTGGTCTAAGGTCCATTCTCGAAGGTGTTTTGCTGGACTCCATGTACGACATACCGTCAGAGAGGACGGTTTCCAAAGTGGTCATTGACGCTTCCGTGATTGAAGGCAAGTCTGAACCGCTTATGATTTATGAAAACACTGGAGCACAGATGGCAGCATCTGACGACAGTTGACTATAAGTTCGCATTTTTACAGAACCGGGAACCCTGTCAAATGGCAGGGTTTCTTTTTCCCGGGAGCAAATCCACAACCGACCAAAATAGCGGGATTCTGGTAAAACGCTTATTGCTTTATTTTTTCAGTGTTGGATTACATAGGCCCAGCTCTGATGGGGATGACAGAAAAATACAAGAGATACATTGCTCTTGACAGACTTCAAAAACTGTTACATTAACGAATTGGGTCAGCGTTATTGTGGTACTAAGGTCTATAAATTTTACTTGCCGGGTGGGTAGAGAGTCTTGTAAAAAATCAGATCAGTGGCTGTATAGAGAATTGATCGAAAGAAGTTGCGAAGATAAGCTTCTCAATCATGAAAATCTACCACAGTTGGAAGCAATAAACACTATTGTAATTTCCGCAAAAAAGAAGCATCTTAAACCTTAAGCCAACGGTGCTGCACGTTTACAGGATGTTGCCCGTTGTGAGCCGTTCCGGAACATTATAATACCGGAGTCATGTAAGTAGAAATGCCGTAAGGGGACTGAGTCATGGATAAAAACGATACTTTGCATCTGTCAGAGCCCTTTGAGCTGCCATTGCTGCCTCTCAGGGATGTGGTGGTGTATCCGCACATGGTGATACCGCTTTTTGTCGGGCGTGAGAAATCCATACAGGCCCTTGACCTTGCCATGGAGCAAGATAAGAAGATTCTTTTGGTGGCCCAGAAAAATGCCCAGGTCGATGATCCGGTCGTAGACGATATTTTTCAGGTGGGCACACTTGCCAGCATTTTACAGCTTCTAAAGTTACCCGATGGTACCGTCAAAGTTTTGGTTGAAGGTGAGGGCCGTGTCACTATCAATCGTTTGGATGAAAGTAATGATTATGTTACGGCGGAAGTTCAGGAATTCATTGAGCAGGAAGTCAGTGAGCGCGAGTCGGAAGTTCTGACCCGGTCATTAATGTCCCAGTTTGAACAGTATGTTCAACTGAGCAAGAAAGTGCCTTCTGATGTACTGACGTCCCTGACAGGAATCAATGTGCCCTCCAAGCTGGTTGACACTGTCGCCGCTCACATGCCCATGAAGATTGAGGACAAGCAGAAAGTGCTTGAAGTCGAAGATTTGGGTGAGCGGCTGGAATACCTGATCGGTATTATGCAGGGTGAGCTGGATTTTCTGCAGGTTGAAAAGAAGATTCGTGGCCGTGTCAAAAAACAGATGGAGCGCAGTCAGCGTGAGTACTATCTGAATGAGCAGATGAAGGCTATCCAGAAAGAATTGGGTGATATGGATGAGACGCCTAATGAGTTGGAAGAGCTGAAACAGAAGATTGATGATGCAGGTATGCCTGTCGAGGCGAAAGAGAAGGCCATAGCAGAGCTCAGCAAGCTCAAGATGATGTCGCCAATGTCCGCTGAAGCGACTGTGGTCCGTGGTTATATCGACTGGATGATTGCTGTACCCTGGAAAAAGCGCAGCAAAGTTCGTCATGACATGAGGCGTGCTCAGGATATTCTTGAAGCAGAACACTATGGTCTGGAAGAGGTGAAGGAGCGTATTCTGGAATACCTGGCAGTACAGAAACGTGTTCGCAAGATAAAAGGTCCTGTTCTGTGTCTGGTGGGACCTCCCGGTGTTGGTAAAACCTCTTTGGGCGAGTCGATTGCCAGGGCTACTAATCGTAAGTTTGTTCGTATGGCTCTCGGTGGTGTTCGTGATGAAGCGGAGATCCGTGGCCACAGAAGAACCTATATTGGTTCCATGCCCGGCAAGCTGATACAGAAAATGGCCAAGTCCGAAGTGCGTAACCCGCTTTTCCTGTTGGATGAAATTGACAAGATGGGTTCTGATATGAGGGGCGATCCTTCTTCAGCTTTGTTGGAGGTGCTGGATCCCGAGCAGAACAACTCATTCAACGATCACTATCTGGAAGTCGACTATGACCTCTCTGATGTCATGTTTGTTTGTACCTCCAACTCCATGGATATCCCGGCACCACTGCTTGATCGTATGGAAGTGATCCGGATTCCGGGTTACACCGAAGATGAAAAAGTGAATATTGCCCAGCGTTATCTCGTCACCAAGCAGATCAAGAACAGTGGTCTCAAGGCTGGTGAGCTGGAGTTTGAGGAAGACGCCATACGTGATGTCATCCGTTACTTCACTCGGGAAGCAGGCGTCCGGGGGCTGGAAAGGGAAATTGCCAAAATTTGCCGTAAGGCGGTTAAGGATGAAGCACTTTCTGCTCAAGAGCGTTACGATACAGTGACCCCTGAATCACTGGAATATTTCCTGGGGGTTCGCAAGTTCAGCTTTGGTAAGGCGGAAGATCAGGATCAGGTGGGTCAGGTAACCGGACTGGCCTGGACCCAGGTTGGCGGTGAGCTGCTGACTATTGAGTCAATGGCGGTGCCTGGGAAAGGGCAGATTACCAAGACGGGTTCTCTTGGGGATGTTATGCAGGAGTCTATCCAGGCTGCCCTGACTGTCGTTCGTAGCAGAGCCCATTCACTGGGAATTCCTCAGGATTTCCACCAGAAGAATGATCTGCACATTCACGTTCCTGAGGGAGCTACGCCCAAGGATGGTCCAAGTGCCGGTATCGGCATGTGCACAGCTCTGGTTTCTGTACTGACTGATATTCCAGTCAAGGCCGATGTTGCCATGACCGGGGAAATCACTCTGAGAGGGCAGGTGCTGGCCATTGGTGGTTTGAAAGAGAAGCTTTTGGCGGCACATCGAGGTGGTATCAAGACGGTCGTTATTCCGGAAGAGAATCGCCGGGATCTGAAAGAGATTCCGGAGAATATCAAGGAAGACCTTACGATCGTGCCGGTGAAGTGGATTGATGAAGTGCTGGAGATTGCCTTGCAGTATATGCCAACTGCTGACAATGAAGAGCCTATTAAGGATCTTGAAACCGAGGCTGCATCTGGTAGGAGACGTTTAATCAAGACCCATTGAGCATACTGATCCTATTAAAACAACAGGCTGGTACAAGAGTACTGGCCTTTTTTTTGGAGTTAGTGCGCAGAGGCAGTATTGGCGGTTGTTGCCGCTGTTGACAGTTCCCATAAGGCATTGGTATAAACAGCGTCTGCTGTTAAGTAGGCTCTTGTGGGTTTTATGAGCCTGAGAATTATCCGTTTCGGATACAATCTGCAACTCGTTTGATGCTGTTTCGCTTTTTTGCCCTGTTCGATTCTTTCAGATGGAAAGTCAGAGGGTATTTCGAAGTCGTTGTGGCCGTTCTGTAATAAACGGGGAGCTGTTGTTAACTGTTTGATTGGAACATACGATCAGATTAGGCAGAAAACGGCAGAAATTACCGGGTAACCTGCGCTATCGCTTGAGTTTTCAGCTAAAATCACGCAGCATAGCAAAGCACCCGTCAGGTATGGTATCTGGGGCAGTCAGACTGTCTTCAGTACCAACAAGCTATTTTTGGTTATAGCTATTTTTGGCTATAAAAGCATCGTACAAAGAAGGGGAATAGAGTGAACAAGTCCGAGCTGATTGAAGCAATTGCGGCATCTGCTGACCTTCCCAAGGCTGCCGCTGGTCGTGCCCTGGACGCCATGATTAACTCTGTCACCAATGCACTTAAAGATGGTGAACAGGTCGTCCTGGTTGGTTTTGGTACATTCGCTGTTAAAGAGCGTGCGGCTCGAACTGGCCGTAACCCTCAAACCGGTGAGCCTATTGAGATTGCTGCTTCCAAGATCCCTAGCTTCAAGGCTGGTAAAGCTCTCAAGGATGCGGTTAACAGCTGATAGCGCGCCTGGGATGAAGTCCTGAGACTTCAACAAACCACAAAGGAACTGTGGCAAGAATCTGCAGTTGTTTTCAAAAAGGCTGTTAATTTTTTGCTGCTTTCCGAAAAGGCGCATCTTAAGATGCGCTTTTTTTGTTGGTGAAGCCTGAAATTCTGAAACTCCGTTTTACGGGTCAGGGGATAAAGGTCATACCAGCAGCACCTGACACTACGTCTCAAGAGCTCATTCTCAAGAGCTTACAGAGAGGTAAGTGATGTCATCGTAACAGGGCTCGAACATCAGGTTCGTGTCTCTATGAATATAAAGCTAAAGCGAGCCCGGAACCTGAGGTTAGTATGCTCCAATCAATGAGGGATAAGGCAAAGAGCTGGGTAACATTTGTTGTTGTCGGCATCATTGCTTTTATGATGGCGATTACCGGCCTGGAAACACTGGCGCCGAATCCTAATAATCCTAACGTTGCTAGCGTTAACGGTGAAGATATCACCCGTGCCCAGTTGACACAGTCGCTGGAGCAACAGAGAAGAATGCTTATTCAGCAGATGGGTGATCAGTTTGATCCATCCCTGATTGATGAAAAACAGCTCAGGGAGTCTGTTCTTCAATCTCTGATTGATCGCAGTCTGCTGCTGCAGGAAGCCAAAAATGGTGGTATGGGTTTAGGTCAGAAAGAACTGGATGCCATGATCGTTCGTATGCCTGAATTTCAACAGGACGGTAAATTCGACCAGGATCGCTTCATGATGATGGTCCGCAGTTTGGGTATGTCTCCAGCTCAGTTCCGTGTGCTTTTGAGTGACGAAACAGTTTTGCAGCAAATTCAGGCCGGTGTTGCAGGTTCCGAGTTTGTCACCCAGTCAGAGATTAACAGGCTGACTGCCCTGGAAAGCCAGAAGCGTGAGATAACCTGGCTGACACTGGATGTTGCAAAAGTTCGCGACAGTATTGAACCGACTGAAGATCAGGTTAAATCCTACTACGAAGCCCACCGTGATCAGTACATGACATCAGAGCAGGTTGAGATCAGTTTCGTAGAAATGGATAGGGCTTCCATGGTTGAGGATCTTGAAGTCGATGAGCAGGCTGTCCAAGATGAATACCAGCGTCGACTCCAGGACATCGAAGAGAATGCCGCTGATATACAAACAGTGTCCACTATTTTGATTCAGACCGGTGATCAGCGCTCACTGGAAGAAGCTCGTAAAATTGCTGCAGAAGTAGAGTCCAGGCTGAAGGCGGGTGAAGCTTTTGCCAGGCTGGCAGAAGAGTACTCGGACGATCCCGTAACCTCTGCCAAGGGCGGTGATATGGGGCAGGTTCAACCAGGCATCTTTGGTGATACTTTTGATGAAACGGTGGCCTCTCTTGAGCCAGGACAGGTTTCCAGGCCAGTTGAAACTGACTTTGGAGTCCAGATCATCAAATTAACTTCTCGCGAGAAGCCCGTCATTCCGAGCTTTGATGAACTGAAAGATGAAATTGCTACCGGGCTTAAGGCTCAGGAAGCCGAAACCATTTATCTGGAAAAAACCCGTAAGCTGGCGGATATCAGCTTCGAAGCATCTGATCTGGCCCAACCGGCAGAACAGCTGGGCCTGACCATCCAGACGGCAGGTCCTTTTACTCGCCAGGGTGGAAGCACCGATGTAACTTCAAACGCTAAAGTTATTGCAGCTGCCTTCAGTGATGATGTGCTTGAACTGGGTGCCAACAGTGAACTGATTGAGCTGTCTCCAGAAAAGGCCATGGTTCTTAGAGTTAAAAAGCACCTTAAACCAGAATTGCGTCCGATGGCTGAAGTGCAGGACAGCATTGTACAGGCTCTCAAGATTGAAGAAGCACGAGAGCAGCTGGTCAAGAGGGCAGAAGCTCTGCAGGCAAAACTGGTGGCCGGCGACACGGTTAAGCAGGTAGCTGAATCTGAGGGTCTGAACTGGACTGAGGCCAAGACGATTGCCAGAAGAGAGCAGGGCGTTCCTCAACCCCTTCTGATTGAATCTTTCAAAATGCCTCATCCTGAAGACGGGAAGTCGAGCTATGCTTCAGTCGAATTGTCCAATGGTGATATCGCTGTTGTTGCCCTTAGTAAAGTAGTTGAAGGTAAGCCACTCGAGGCAGATACTGCCAGTAATCGAATGATGGCGAGCTACATCGCTAACGGTAATGGACGTAACCTCTTTACCGAGTACCTCAAGAGCCTGAAGGAAACCGCAAAGGTTAAGATCACTAAACAAGAAGAGTGATCTCAGGTTAACCCAATCCGAATGGCAGTCATAAACCCCGGTTTTTATCGGGGTTTATTTTTTCTGGCCGATTACGGCACGCAGCGCCAACTGGCGCTGTTCCAGTCCGCATAGTGGCGACTATCCATTTTCGTACCAAACAGAAAGCGGAATATCTGTCGGAGCAGGTCATACAACGTTTAAAAGACTGTGGTCTGACATTGCATCCGGAAAAGACAAAGCTGGTCCAGGTGACTTTGTTAAGAAAATGGTACAAAAATTATTCTAGCCGTATGATCACTCATCATGAAGTATAAAAAGCAGCCTTCGAATTGCTCTTTAGATATATTAATTGAATAACGCTTGATATTGTCCAACAGGCAATGTGTAATGCTTTCGTTATGTTCAATTAAATCAGTTTCTGATGCATGATATAGGAATGTTCTGTTTGACAGCATTAAATCTACATCATGCCTGGTTAGCCCTCGTGGTTTGTTTTCTTTAGAGTTGTTTTCTACTGTTAGTAATACAATATAATTTTTTATTTGAGCTGATTTGGTTTGTCTGGAAAGTTGATCGAATGTTGAATAAATTGTAGATGATGCTCCTGAATAATTAATAATCTTGGCAATGTCTTCCTGTCTATTAATGTAAGTGTCTTGCTGCTCTACATTATCAATCAAGATAGACAAATCCTCCTCGTTCATCCGAATAGCTTCATTGATTGGAACCACTAATGATGAATTGACACTGAATTCTGGTGGTACGTCTAATTCAGCATTTGCTCCTGGTGGCGGGAACCTTAGATTCCTGGTTGCTCGCAATACTAAGGAAAATCCTCTACGACAGCCATAGAGGATAGTTACAGGAAGGGCTGCAATTGAAATACCTGTGACTGCTGTTGCTGCACCAATGGTAAGAAAAGTGCCGCCTATTAAAATACTAACACCTGCCAGTGTTGGAATTGATCTGATTGTTGCTCGCCAGCCATGGTATGTTGTTTGAACGCCATTACTTACAACGGTAAGTTGTGCCCCTGTTTCAGAAGTTGAATATCTATATTCAGAAGTTGAATATCTATAGTTAAATTCAAATGAATAAGAACGCTCGGAAGAGGCTAAAGCCAAGAGAAACGATATTATATAAAACAGCTTTATCGTAGAGTGAGTGGTTGTTTTCATTGACTCAACCTATGCATTAGAAATTTCATTTAAGGTAGAGTCGTTTTTGTCTTTTGTCACGTAACGAGTCTGTAGAAAAAACATCTCAAAGGCTGCTATCTCCAAGAGACTCACTTTAATATTCATTTAATCCTGTTTCAGATATTCAGTTACTGACTTTTTTCTGGTTTTTCAGGGTAAGTTCGGTCGGTCTGATTTCCTGCCTATGACCAAGCGGTGGTTCCGACGTCACCAGTCGTTTGCCGTAAAAAAACCGAGGGGCACCCGGTTACTGCTGATGAAGGCTTCTTTATAAGTCCAGACGCTATAGGCTGGCTGTAGCCTGTGAAGTCAGAAACCTCCCATGACAAGGCGGAGAGCGTCACAGCAGGTATTGTAAATACCTGAATTTCCATTAATAAATGCTTATTATTCTGGCGGTAAATGAGGGCAGGGGATCTGAAGCAGTTGAGTATTTTCATCAACATACCATTCTATTTGACCGTTTTTGGTGCTCAGTTTCACTGTAACTTCTGGTTCTGTTGCTGCAACGATGTCCCGTTTCAGATCTTTCATGGAAACAATGGATCTGCCGGAAATTTGATATGTTTCCAGTCCCATAATCCCGGCACCTTTTGCTCCCAGTGAATAGGGTGGTTTGCTGGCGATCATTGTGTAATCAACGGCAAGGTCACCGTCTGCCAGTAGTGTGACGGTTATCTGTTGGTTATCGTCAGCGTCCCTGCCCATAGGATTCAGCAGGAAGGGAGTCACCTTAAACAGTCGATAAGTCTCAAGTTTGGTCTGGTAAGCAGCAAAAGTCTGGGTCAAAAGTTTTGACAGAGTCCTGGCAGCACGCATGTCGCCAAGAAAACGCATCAGTTGAGTGACTTCCAGCGTATGTCCGATACGAGAAAAAGTTTGATCCTTTCTTCGCTTTTTGCTGCCGGTAGCTACCTTGAACTGATAGTCTGTTCGCGGGCGGTCCTTTTCAAATTGGGTCAGCATTTCTTCGGAATCGTTAATACTGTTCAGAATGACTTGCCACTCTTTCGTCATGTTTTCTTTTATGCCCAGAAATTCCGGGGAAACAGGCATGTCATGGTTAAGACCATACTTTAACGCCACGGGTAATCTTTTTGTTAATTCGCCTGTGATATGGCTCAGCCATTTTTCTGAAGGCTCCCCGATCATTTGGCGGGTGTCAGAAGAAACACTGGGTACTGAACAGGCATCGTGTATTTCCTCAACGAGAGCAAACAGGTGTGATAGACCTTTGTCGTAGGAAAAAATTTCCGTTCCTGAAGCCACTTGGACCAGCAATGTGGGAATGTCTGCAACGTAGAAATTTCTTAAATTTCTATCAGAATTATTGAATCGTTCAACCCTCTGTACAATAAAAGTCATATCCTGATGAAATGTTTGTTGCCAGGGAGTGTTCTGAATTCCATGGATAGGTTGATCATTCGCCAGGTGCCGGGCGATAAGGGTAAAAAGCTGGCTCTGCATGCTCATTTGTTCGGGGGCCTGAATCAGCAGTCCCATGATGTAATGATTAAGTCTCTCCTGAGTCAACTGCTGTTGTTGAATATCGGACAACATTGCTGCCAGCATCTTTTTAGTGCTTTCATCCAGGGAGGCTGAACTCCACGACACAAGGCACTCTATCAAGTCCGGCTGAATGGGATTTGAAGTTTCTGCGGCTTGCAGTTGCTGCTCCAGGGTCTTTCCGGCCTGAAATGCTTTTACAAAACGCTTGATGGACTGCTCTAGTCCATCAAAGTACTGAATTCCGGGTAGGAGAGTCAGGTTAATCAAATGGTTTTCATCCAAGGGTTCACAAAGCTGACTCTTCAAAGGTTCATCGACCTGTTGCGACAGGGACTGACAGAAGTGTTCCAGCTTTTGTAATGTCATCAGGCCTGTTTGTTCAGACACCAGCGCCTTAACCGGTCGGGACCTGCGGGTTCGTTCCATCAGTTCAATATGGTCGAGCGTGATATCGACTGAAACCAGTGTGTAACTGTTGTCTTCTTCCCGATGGATAAAGCCCATCTGGCTGAGCTCATTGTTGGTAAAAAGTGGTGCTTCTTCTGTTCTGGCAGGATAAACACAGTGAAACACAAACCCCTGATCAAGTTTTCCACCGTCGTTTAACCAGATTCGACCAAACTCAACCGGGTCTGTACAGGCGAGATAGCGATCAAGCAGGAACAGCTTTCTGTTATTCACTTTTGATGCGAAGAATCCTGAAGGCTTCAGTGAGTTAACCTGACCAGAAGCCATTCCAAGCTTTGTTAATACAAAGGCTACTTTGCTGCGCAGCTGATTTTTGTCTGCATAAAAGTCCGAATAGTGCTGTTCCAGAGACGCTACAAATTGATTCAGTTCACGCTGCCAGAGCTTTTTGTGGCGCAACTGCAGTAGTTCCTCTCCCTGACCTCTGGCAGTCACTTGCCAGTGTGCCAGGGTTTTTGCAGAAAAGGGCTGAACTGTCGGGAGCGTATTTTGTGTGGGCAGACTCCTGACCTTATGACCCAGCCAGAAACCGGAGAGACGGCCAAGTCCACTGTGCAGAGAGCGATAGACTGAGCTGACAAAACTGGGTATCCGCATACCGGCTTAATCTTCCATGAAGAGGCTGATGGGGGGCTGTGTAAACTTTAACCTATCATAAAAAGCCAGAGAAACATGAGTTGTTAAGCCAGTTTCGTGTGCGCCAAACCCTTGTCAATTATTGGGGGACGCTCCCTCTCCGGTCGGAATTGGTACACCGATTGAGAATTAGTTTTCCAGCTCGAGCATCCAGTCACCTGGTATCCAAAAGTCGTCCAGATCCAGTGATAATACCGGGCGATCACCCTGATCAGACAAGGCCCTGGCATCTTTAAAGGCTTCAAGGCAGTCATCTTCGAGAATTGGGCCAATCAACTCAGGCCGGTATTTGTTGTCTTTTCCTGCCCGGTCGAGAATTTCGACGGCTTCGAATCCGAAAGAGCAATCCCAGAGTTCTTTGAGGCTGATTCTTGAAGCGCCGTAGGCGATTCTGGCAATGTTGATATCGTGCATATTGCACCAGAGAATCGTCGACATGGCTGCGCAGTCCGGCTCGGTATTGGTCAGCAGAATCAGCTCCTGATCCCGGCGGACATGATAGTTCTGTGCCAATGCATGAAGGGCCAGACCTTCAGCGCTGAACAGGGGACTGATATGCCGGGCATAAGCGGCAGTCACCAGAATCTGGCCGCAGGGGTCCAGGATGCAGCAGGAAAAAGGTGCTACGGGGTTGGCATTGATGCCAAGCTCGATCAGCTCTCCCATCATTTCTTCGTACTCTTGCATAACCGTTCTCCGGACGGGTTGAAATCATCAAGAGAGACACAGGCTATTTGTCATGTCCCAATTGTTAAGCGGAAAAGAGCCTGAATAAAGCGGAAAAAACTGCCAAATTTATAGTTCCATTTGTCATCTCCATCAAGGTATTGCGACCATTTCTTCTAAAAGTGCAATGTCCACAAAGCGCAGTATATTCCGGGTACAATTTTCTCATGTCACAGCAGTGCGATTCTGTACACACTGGTGGAAACCGCCATTGCCAGAGTGCTCTATACAGTAGCCGGTGCTAACATGCTGTTACTGCACGGCTTTATCAAAAAGTCGGATAAAACCCCGGCAAACGATCTTAAGCTGGCAAAAACGCGCCGTGATGACGTGCTAAGGGAACAGAAAGGAGGTAGTGATGAGTAATCCCCATATTGGCAGCAGTTTCGACGACTTCCTGGAAGAAGAGGGCTTGCTGCCCGAATGCCAGGCAGAGGCCATAAAGCGAGTACCTGGAAAAAGAGAAGGCCAACAAATCAACCTTTGCCCGCCGCCTGGGTACCAGCCGTTCACAACTGGATCGGCTTCTTGATCCCAACAGCACCAGCCTGAATCTGAAAACACTGGCGAATGCCCCTCAGGTGATGGGGAGAAAGCTGGAGTTGAGGATTGTTTGATTTGCCCGGCTTCGCCAACCCTTAGCCAGATTGACGGCAGATGCTTTAATGGGCTTCTTTTCTGGTAAGGTCTGCAAGTCAATGATCTGGTACTGGAACACCCGTTGACATCCTCCCACAGATAAAGAGGGTGTCGCAAAACTCCAACAGCTCGTCCCCGTGCTCTGAGGTCGTCATTCCCGCGAAGGCGGGAATCCAGCGCCAACGGTGGATCTCTGCCTTCTCGGGGATGACAAGGCCAGGGGGGCACCGGGCAGTATGGTTCTGGTGGTGAGTCAGTGTGGATTCCCGCCTTCGCGGGAATGACGAGAATGAAGTTGGGAATGACGAGAATGAAGTTGGGAATGACGAGAATGAAGTTGGGAATGACGAGAATGAAGTCGGGAATGACGAGAGTCAACTCGTTCCCATGCTGGAGAGAGTTTTGTGACACCCTCAGGAGAGAGTTTTGTGACACCCTCAGAGCGTGGGAACGAGTCGTAAAATACGTGGCCCGAAGGAGAAAAGGAATAGTGAAGCTCCCAATACTTGGCTGTCTCACAATTGAGAGACATACTAAATAAACATCACTTAAAAAGGATATTTGTTATGGCTCATACATCAATGTTGCACGTCCGTGTAGATTCTGCTTTAAAAACAGAAGCGACCGAAAAGCTGGCCAACTTCGGCTTAACCCTGTCTGATGCGGTTCGGATCCTGCTGACCCGGATAACCAAAGAAGGTGGCCTGCCCGTCGGCCTTACCAGTGACCCTGAAGCGCATGATGCCTGGTTCCGGGAGCGGGTTAAGGAAGCCTTGAACTCTGAAGATGTTTTATCCCATAACCAGGTTATGGATGAAGCCCAAGCCTTGATCGAAAGGAAAAAACAACGTGCATAAATTGGAGCGGTTGGGCCTTGCTCGTAACGACCTTTTGACCATTGTTGATTACACTCCGATGATAACTTAGAGACGGCCCCTCGACTCAAGGACGACATTCAGGCCAAAGCTGAAAAGCTTATGGATTTTCCCAAAATTGGCAGGGTAGGCCGGGTTGTAGGTACAAGGGAGTTAGTGGCTTGGGGAAATTACATTATTGTGTACAAGGTAAGTGAAACCACCATTCGGATACTTCGCATTTTGCATGCCGCACAGCAATGGCCACTGTCGAAATAGGGGTTATGACCGTTAGCGTACGTTTTCGTTCCGGCTCCAGACCTCTGACAGCGAGATCGATATGGCGTTGTCGAAGGTGTCCATTGCCAAGCTGATTGAATGATGGGTTTATGGCCATCAGTGCGCAGGATGATATTGATCTCTTCGCTATACCCAAGCTGTTCTAACAAGTCGAAATAAAGCCGGGTTCCGGGAATAAAATCCCTCAGTCCTTCAGGCAGTCTCAGGGCGGGAAGTGCCATCAGGCTCTAGTGTCAGGTCTGGAAAAGAATCCAGGGCAGCCGTTTTTTTGCTGCTAGTTGTCGTCAAAGCTGTAACCGCCTTCACCTCCGGTAAGAATGGTTTCTTCTGAAGGTTACGGTGAGGGTGTTAGTCCTCAATCTATATCCCTGCCCATTTGAGGTATCACAAAACTCTGTTTCCCATATTTTCAGGCCCTATGTGTCCCAGCATTTTTGCTAATGCACTACATTCTATGAAATGCCTAAGGTATAGAGGAGCAATCCATGTCAGTAAATGTGATGACAAGACCATCGTGGCGATGTGAAAAAAATCATCTCCTGTCCGGATGTATTCTTACTTTAACGGCACTGATACTGCCTCTGTCAGGCCTGAGTCTGGAGATCTTATCTGATGAGGTGGTTGAACCTGCAAGCTGTCTCAATCAGGAGCCGGACTTTCTCAGTCGGCTGAAGCATAATCAAAGATATTTCCTGTTCTGTCATGTTCCTGCCTCGGACTGGAAGGTTTTTCGTGATGACATCATTGATGATGAATCTTTAAACGTGGAAGCGGAACAGCTGGTTGAGAAAATCAGCAATAATGACTTTATATTACCGGCCTCTGGCACTGAAAATTCTGAAGTCAAAAATGATGACGCAGTGCTGGAAAAAATGTTCGACCTTCTGGTCTACATTCATATTCACCTTGCCGGTCAACTCACCACTGACAACCTTTTGAATGCCTGGATCACCCAGTTGCTTCCAGCTGCTCAGTTTGGTTCTGCATCAATAAGCAAGCTTGATTCTGTTAGTGATGGCTCTTTTCAGGGTGTCCAGGTTAACCTTGATGAGCGCTATCGGAAAGCTTTCCTCAAATCAGCAACGCGTGTTGACCGTTGCCCTCATGCGGCTTCTGAAAAAGCGGCAGCGGTTTTAACCTGGCTTCGAATTTTGGACATAAATTCTGAGCCGTTTATCTATGATCGAGAAAAAAACCTGGTGCAGATACCCATCATGGCAAAAGTCTGGGCTGATATTGCCGAGCATAATCGATTACATTTCTATCATGAGACCTTCGGACAATCACCGGAAAAACCTGTTCTTTTTCTCGGCGCGCCTGATATAAAAGCGCTCTATAAGCTTCGCAAAAATGGCCTGCACCCGGTGACACTTTACCACCCAAAACTCAGCGAGCCGTCTCTGACAGCTGACGACTGTTATGCGGGCCCGGCTATGTCTGCCTGGCACGGTATGAGCTACATCATACTGTTATCGACACTGTCCAATGACATTAAGCAGCACAGCTATGAACTCTATAATTCATTGACGCAACTGGGACAGGAATTACAAACGGGTTCTCCATCATCTCCCGGGAATGCTTTTTTCCTGGCGCACTATTTAGAAGCCATGGATCGGTTATCGAGGACAACGGACTGGAATAAAGACCTGGCATTCTTATTGAGGGGGCTGTTCAAATATAAGCCTTTTTTTGAGGGGAAGTCTGTTAACATCAGTGACTCCACTTATTTCGATATTCTTGAAATCGGGCATCACAACCATGCTATTGGTGATGAGCGCGATGATTTAATGAAGCTGTTATCGTTAATGATGAATGCCAAGACTGAGCTTCAAGAAGCCTATTGGGGCTTGGCCGGTCATTATTATGTCTTCACACACATGGACAAATGGTTAGGGCGTGGAAACAGCAAGGAGCTTGGGCTGGTTCCGCAAACTCTGGTGGAGGTCTGGAGAGCAGTGCGTCAGTAAATTTGTTTCACAAAGGCAGCGCCGTAGTGGATTTAACCGAGGCCAGGGCCAGGGCTGTCTTGACATGACTGACGCCGGGCAGGGTCAGAAGCTCTTTCATGATAAATTCATTCAGAGCCTGACTGTTGGCTGCCATGACTTTTAACAGATAGTCTCCATCGCCGGTTATCGAGTGGCACTCCAGTATCTGATCCATAGGTAAGATGGAGGTCTGAAAACTTTCAGCAGAGTGCTTGCCATGGGTTTCCAGTGTCACAGTGACAAAAGCCGAGACATCCAGACCCAGGGCTTCGGGGTTTAGTTGTGCCACCTGCTTCCTGATGTAGCCCAGCTTTTTCAGGCGGCTAATGCGTCTGGAGCATTGGGAGCTGGACAGGTTTACCTTGTTAGCCAAGTCTGCCAGAGAGACTCCATCTTCCTTCTGCAGACTATCCAGAAGACTTACGTCGTACTTATCCAGAGATTCAGTCATCATGAACAAGGCCCTGATATGCAATCAAATTGCATGATGTTGTTTTATTGCTTTTTATGTCGCAACCATTTTGCATGACCACCCTTTTATACTGTATTTACTATGGAAATGCAGCACTTTCAATGGCCGATACCGCTTGGTTATGGTTGGTGAGTTCTTCTCCCTGACACCTTTCAGATTATTGGCAATCTTGAGCTGAACTAACAAGAAGCTAATAGGCGTCTGATTTGCCAAGGTTGGCCGATAGATAGAATAGCGGACTTTAAAGGGAAAGTTAGCCCGAATTCGTCCATAAAATGAGGGTAATTTATGAAAGGCATTGGCCATTCTGCAAAGGTTTCTGATATTAATCCCATGGGGACTGATGGCTTTGAATTCGTAGAGTTTGCCTCTGCAGAGCCCGCTGCGCTCCATGAGTTCTTCGCAAGCCTCGGTTTTCATGCCTCTGCGCATCATAAAACCAGGGATGTTGCTCTTTACAAACAAGGCGACATTCAACTTCTGGTAAATGGTGATGCCAGCAGTTTTGGCCGTCGTTTCTATGAAAAACATGGCCCCTGTGCCTGTTCTTTTGGTATCCGTGTGGCAGACGCTGAGTATGCACTGGAGCGAGCCCTGAGTCTGGGTGCAGAGCAGGGCGAATCTGAATATTCGGTCGATGGTCGTGAAATCCCCTGCATTGTTGGTGTTGGCGGCGCTTTGCTTTACCTGGTTGAGCGTTATGGGTCGGCAGGCACCATTTATGACAGCGATTTTGAGTTTGTTCAGGATCAGACAGAAAAACCTGAAGTCGGTCTGGAAATACTGGATCATCTGACCCACAACGTGGCACGTGGCAACATGGATCACTGGGCTGGTTTTTATGAAAGGCTTTTTAATTTCCGCGAGATTCGCTACTTTGATATTGAGGGCAAGCTGACGGGGCTCAAGTCCAGGGCCATGACCAGCCCCTGCGGCAAGGTCAGAATTCCCATCAATGAATCTTCTGATGATAAAAGCCAGATAGAAGAATATCTTGAGCAATACAAGGGCGAGGGTATTCAACATATTGCCCTGACAGCCGGAAATATTTATGAAGCGGTAGACAGAATGAGGGGTTTGGGGGTTAAGTTTATGTCGCCGCCACCGGATACTTACTACGAAATGCTGGGTGAGCGTCTGCCATGGCACGGGGAAGTGGTTGAAGACCTGAAAACCAGAGCTATTCTGATGGATGGTGCTCCCACTTCAGACGGCGGTTTGCTGCTACAAATCTTTACCGAAACCGCCATCGGACCGATCTTTTTTGAGATCATCCAGCGTAAGGGCGACGAAGGCTTCGGAGAGGGTAACTTTAAGGCTCTGTTCGAAAGCATGGAGAGGGATCAGATTCGTCGTGGTGTTTTGCAGGAAGAATGACTTTTCTTGCATCTCTCAGATCAGGCTGTCTGTTTTCGGACAGCCTCCAGGCTGTGAAAATGGCTATGGCGATTGCTTTTTTCACAGCAAAAGGAATTTCAGATTGAAGAAGCCCACACAGTATACAGCCCGAAAGCCTGATGAAAAGGGTTTTATTGAGTATCCCGCCGAAGAGCATGAAACCTGGCGAATACTCTATGAACGTCAGATCAGGGCGGTCGAAAAGAGAGCCTGTCCCGAGTATATCAGGGGGCTGGGGATTCTTGGTCTTTCTGCTGAGCAAATCCCTCAGCTCAATGACATCTGTGAGAAGCTGCTTGAATGCACCGGTTGGTCGGTGGCCAGAGTTCCAGCTCTTATCTCCTTTGACCGTTTCTTTGAATTATTGGCCAATCGTCGTTTTCCGGTGGCTACTTTTATTCGCACCCGTGAAGAGCTGGATTATCTTGAGGAACCGGATATCTTCCATGAAATATTTGGACACTGTCCTTTATTGACGAACCCCGATTTTGCGAAATTTACTGAAACCTATGGTCAGTTGGGACTCAGAGCAAGCAAAGAAGAAAGAGTTTATCTGGCAAGGCTGTACTGGTTGACCGTGGAGTTTGGCCTGGTCATGACAGATGAAGGGTTGAGAATATATGGAGGAGGTATTCTCTCCAGCTTCAGGGAAACGGTCTACGCTATCGAAAGTGAGGATCCTGAGCGTCTGTCCTTTGATTTGATGACGGCTTTGAGAACTCCCTACCGGATCGATATTCTTCAGCCGGTCTACTTTATTATCCAGTCCCTTTCAGAGTTACACAGTCTGACAGAAATGGATCTGATGGCAAAAGTACATGAAGCCATGAAGCTGGGACTATTAACCTCAAAATTCGCCCCCAAGAGTGCCTGAGCCTATTGTCGCTGGTGCGGGGATCTGGTTGCTTTACCTTTAATATCCTGATAATTTTTCGGCATTCTCGGGCTGTTCGGTGAATGGATAAAACTGCCTGAAAACTTTTGTGATGAGACCGACAGGCTCCTGACCATAATTTATGGCGAAAATAATGACACACTGTCGTGGAAGATAGAGAGGCTGACAAGAGAGAGCTATGGAGCCTAGAGACATTGAAATCAGTATCGGGCGGATGAACTTCTCCGGTCAGGAATGGGGCGACCCGCAAGGAAAGCCCCTGATTGCCCTGCATGGTTGGCTGGACAACGCCGCCAGTTTTACTCCTCTGGCTCCCTTTCTGAAAGATGTGCGTTTGATTGCTATTGATCAGGCCGGACATGGGCGTTCCTCCCATCGACCCGATGAACTGGATTATTCCATCTGGCACTACGTCGAAGATCTGGTTGGAATCGCTGATAGCCTGGATTTGGAATCCTTCAGTTTAATCGGGCACTCAATGGGAGCCATTGTTTCGGTGATGGCTTCAGCCATTCTGGGGGATCGGATTGAGAAAGCGATTTTGCTGGATGGGCTTTTTCCCATGCCCAGAAAACCTGAAGATACTCCCAGTGCCCTGGCGGCCTACATTCAGGAACGAAAATCCTTTCGAAAAGGCAAGCCAGTAAATCGTTACCGCTCTTTGGAGCATGCTATTCGTGTACGTTGTCTGGGACAATTTCCAGTATCGCGGGACTCTTCCGCATTGCTGGTGGAGCGAGCGTTATTTCAGGACGGTGATGCCTGGACCTGGCGAACCGATCCACGTCTGAAGTTGCCTTCTCCCACTCGTTTTACAGAAGATCAGGCGCTGGCCTTTGCAGAACAGATGAGCTGTGATGCACACATGCTTTACGCAAAAGAAGGTTATGTTGATGCTTTGATTGAGCCATACCGTGAACGTCTTGATAATGTCCGGTTTTATCCGATGCCAGGCTCCCACCACTTTCATATGGACGGGGAGACGGATTCTGTAGCCACCATAGTGAACACTGTTATGAGTTCTTGACTCTGTCTGGCGGGCCAGGCACCTGAAAGGTACTTATATCCGATAAAAAAGCGGTACTTCATTGGTCGGGATTGAAATGCAAATCATAGCCATTTTTCATTCTTTGTTAAGACGAACACTTACTTTAACATTGGCAGGTGGCCTTATTGCCTCTGCTACTCTAATTGCTGATGAAATAGTCCCGTTTCCCAATGCCACTCTCAACCTTGAATTCGAACAGCAGGTGACCAGCTATCCGGTTATCAGTAGCCCAATGAAAAAGGTGAATGGTGTCGTGACTGCCGATTCAGAGCAGTGGCTTGATGGCTCTCTCAATCGAAAACTCTACCAGCTGCCCAGTGGTAAAAGCAGTGACGAAGCCTATCGATTTTTTACCGATCAGTTTGAAAAACTGGGTGTCACCTCTGTATACAGCTGCGAACGTTTCAGCTGTGGGGCCAGCAATTTCTGGGCGAATAATGTTTTTGATGTAGCTCGTTTGTATGGACTTGATAAGACTCAAGCCTATTTTCTGGGTGAAAAGCAAGTCGATGGCAAGACCGTTTATTATCTGACCTATACGGTTCGCAGAGGCGACAAAAGAGAGTACGCCCTGGTCGATATCTTCACTGCAGGCAAAACAAAAGTAGTGAGGAATAACCAGGTTGTCATGACCACCTTGCCGACCAGTTCATCTACCCTGGCCCGTTCAGAAGCCTACAAGTCTCTGCTTAAGGCTTTTGAAAACCAGACCAGAGCCTTATTGATTACGGTCGAGTCAGCTTCGGCTGAAAGAGTCTCTGAGGTGGACAGTCTCAGCAGGCGGTTGCAACAATTCAAAAGCCTCCTTCAATCCAGACTGAGGGAAGACGCTATTGGCTCCAGTCGTTTCCGGATTCAATGGATTGTTGGAGATCAGCAAGAGGCAATGATGCATTGGCAATTGCTTCAATAGAGTAACTTGATAGCCATCATAGCGTCTTCCTCCATCGGGAAGTCAGCCATTAAACACTTTCCAAAGCAACAGGCTTGCTTCTGACTCCTGAAAAAATAACGTGCTCATAAGGTTCCATTAGACGCACCATACGGTACGTCACGCCATTCTTTGGAAGAACATTGTCCGGAGCGCCTACCAGCAATTGCAATGACTGATTGGCACAGAGTTCTTCCAGAGTCTGGAGTGCCCGGGCATCCAGTCGCGCCGCCTCATCAAGGAACAGCAGGCGATTGGCTGCATGGCCGTTTCCTTCACGGTTCTGGGATTCCCAGGAGTGCAGCACCATGGTGAGTACGGCCAAACCTGTGCCTATGGCTTCACCGGTAGACAGGTTGGTCGGATTGGCTGCTTCAAACTGGCTGCTACCTGCGCGTTGAATCAGAATGTTAAGTTTGATGTACTCGCGATAATCGAGCAGCTTCTCCCCGGTAATGGTGCCACCTGTTTCCCGTTTGAATATTGCCGCAAGGGCATCTTCAACTGTCATTTCAGGCTGTTTGAAAAGATCGCCATAGAACTGGCTTTGCAGGGCATCCAGTACCTTTTTGAAGCTCTCAATCTCCTGCACTTCGATTTTGATAGAGCGGATGGTGCCAAAGTGAACGCTGGACAACGCAGAGTTAAGTTGAAAAATCTGCTTCCGCTGTCTGTTAATACTGCGTTGAATGTTCTGGCCCATGTATTCCGATTCAGCAAGGAACTGCTCTTCTGCGTCCTTGAGTCGCTCTTCCAGTCGAACCAGATGTTCTTCAAGTTGTTCCAGTGCCTGTCTGGGGTCATCAGAGTTGGAAATGGTTTTATCCATTCGCTCTGCCAGTAGTTGCTGGGCATAAAGAACACATTCAAACAGGTCGGGCAAGTCGGAAGCACTGGCTTGGGACAAGCGTCTGAGCAGGGTATTTTCAGGTTCAGACTTGAGAGCCTGTTCCAATCTCGCCCGGGCGGTTGAAATATTTTCTTTTAACGCTTCATTACTCTCATGGAGTAATTGCTGAGAGTGCAGCCGAGTCATTAAACCGGACTGGCTGGCACGCTCCTCAATCGCTGCCCACTGTTGCTTTGCTGTCTCGCACCTTGGGGTAATAGATTGAATGTCTTTCTGCAGGGCTTCTAAATGATCCTGTAGTTTATTCAGCTCTGAGCGACGTTCCGTGACTGACTTGAACAGGGTATTGTGTTTTGGCTCAAGGTCTTTCAGTTGCCGGATGACCTCGTCCAAGCGAGCTTTCATCTGCTCTGTCAGTGTTTCATGCCAATCCAGTGGGATGCCTTTGATCTCGTTTTCTTTGAGCAGGAGCTGACCTTCATTGTGTTGCAGTACGCTCTTATCGGCAGACATATTACTGTTAAGAGCCTGCAGCTGATCCTTAAGGAGTTCGAGTTCTCTCTGTTGGACCTGTTTTCTGGAGTCTTTTTCTTCCCATTCCCGTTTCAGGGATTCTCTCAAAGAGCTGGTTTCGTTCTGACGATGGACTGAGTTTTTAAAGCGCAGGTTTGGCAGGGTCTGTTCTGTGCGCTGGAGCAGATCAATAGTCTTACCTGACTCGGCTATCTGGTTGCCGAGTTTATCAAGACTGGCCTTGAAGACTTCAATGTCTTCAGCCGGAGGGGTATCAAGGTATAAACGACTGCTTTCCAGTTGACTGATATTTTCAGAATGTATTTTGATCCATTCGGCGGCTTCGAGGCACTGAGTCTGCCGGGACTCCAGACTCTCCACTGTCATGGCAAGATCGACTTCATCAAGAACAGTGGCATTGGATTGTTGAGAGGCCAGAAAAGAGACAACATGGTTAAGCGTTTTTAACTCTGTATCTTTCTGAGTCCGGGTGGCCTGAGACGATGTGAGCTGGTTTTGACAGTCTTCAATGCTTACGGCCAGTGACTGGAGGTCAGGCTCCTCCTGGCCAATCCACTGCGATAAAGGTGCCATCCTGTCGAGCAGAGTAAACTGTTTTTCAAGTTTCCTGCGGTTGACGGCCAGCGTTTGTCTCTCATCGAGAATGTTTTCTTCCCGTTCAATGAGTCTTGCTCTCTCTTTCTCGCGGGCCAGTTTACCGAGAGTAGGAAATTCAGGTTCCTTGCTGAGACGGGAAATGTTCTTTGAAAGATTCACCAGTACACTGCCGTCTTCATCCTGATGTAACGGTGATTCAATGAAGAGGTCTTCAGAAAAGCTGGTGCTCGAATCACCCTCAAGCAACCAGACATCGTCAGGGCGATCAGTTTCCTGTCTGATCAGTGCCGCTGCCTTCTCAACATCCTTTACCAGTAGCGCATTGCGTAAGGGACCCATTTTGGCTTCCAGCCAGGCGGCTTCTGCCAGTGAAATCTCATCTTCATCAAAGAACTGGCTTACCAGCTGACCCTTTGTCAATTCCGCCAGTCTTTGCAGCTGGATCTGCTCTTTTGAATCGCAGATTTCAAGCCCTTTCAACCTGAGTCTCAGGGTGCTCAGTTCGGTCTCAAGCCCAAGGTCCTGACGATGGCAGATATTCTGCTGTTCGGTCAATGTATAGCGAAGAGTACTCAGCTCCTCCGGCTGTTCTAATTGAATATCGTCGTTTAGCTCAAACAGCTGTTGTTTGAGACTTTCATATTCCAGCCATTGGGTATGATCTTTTTGCTTTTGTAAACGCTGTTGTTCCAGCTGCTGCTGCTTCACTTTCAGGTCCTGAATGGCATCGGAAAGTGTACTCAGTTGTTCACTGATCAGGGCTTTGTCCGTCTCTCCCTGCTTCAGGTGAGTCAGCCATTGTGCATGGTTTTTTATGGCATGGTTGAAGGGGGAGGGTAGTCTGGCGATGCCTTCTTTAAGTCGTTGTTGTTCTGCCAGTTTGCGTTGTGTTAATTCCAGCCTGTCCTTTATAACCTTTATTTGACGTGTATCATGCTCTTTTGAGCGCTTTACCTGAATCCACTTGTCTGATAACTGGCCGACATTGGCGGTAGACACTTCACTGTTTTCAAGGAGAGACAGGATCGGTAGACACTGATCAAAGTGATGTCTGATATTTTCCATCTGCTCCAGCAGGGGCCGTTTAACATGATACTCTGCTGAGAGTTCGCTGCGCTGCGCAATCGTCTGCTGAAGAATCTGACTGAGGTTTTTTTCACTCAGGGTCGCATCCGACAGATGGCTGCGACACTCTTCAAGGCTGGCTAAAGCCTGATTATAGAGTCCGGCTTTACGGGCTTCTTCAGAATAAGCATCTTCAGCGTCAGCCAGCTGTTTAACGAGTGATCGAACGTCCTCTTCTATTTGTTCCAGTTGCTGGTTTTGTTGCTGTTTTTGAGCTTCCAGTATTTCAAGTTGTTCGTTCTGTTGTTGCAGGCGTTCATGAATATTGTCATTTTCTTGTTTCAGCAGCCTGGACTCAGTGTGGATTCGGTCCAGTGTTTCGGCCTGTTCCTTTTGAGTACGGGCCATGGTTTCATGAGTCTGGAGCTGTTCCCTGGTACTTTCCAGTTGCTCTATTTCAAGCTCAATTGCGCTGATTTGCTGTCGTTGAGCTGTGATATCTGACTCAGTGCGCTCAGTCTGGTTCTGGCAATCAATCAGCGACTGCTCAAGTTGGACCTGAAGTCTCTGTGCCAATGCTATGATGTTTTCGCCCAGTTTGTAGCTTGAATCCAGTAACTCTTTAATCAGCTCCCGTTTTTCACGGGTATGGTGAATACTGTCCCGTGTTTTGCGAGTTTCCTGCAAAGCATTCTGCATGGAACCGACCGACTTTTTAACATTTTCTTCCGATGTTAGCAGGTAGTCCCGGAGCCCTTTTTGCATTTCAGAAGAAAGGCCACCATACAGGCTGGTTTCCAACATTCGATAATAACGCTGGCGGTCTCTGATGTTTTCCATTCTGCGGGGAATGATCCGGCACTGAAATTGCCAGTCCATAAACTGGCCGAGAGATTTGAAGCGTTTCAGTGTTCCGCCCTGAATGGCAATCTGATTTGAAAGGGCGTTTCCTTCCAGGGCATCGTAACGATTCTCACCCGCAGGACTCATCATCAGATCTTTTACTGATATGTCTTGGTCTATGCCCGAAATGGCAAACATTTTCAGCTCGACTCTGGGCTTTCCAAGGCGCTTTAGCTGGACGACGGCGATGACACGTTCACCGTTGTACAGGGTGTAATCCACCAGAGAATAACAGGTGCCTTTGTCAATGCGTCCCCAGATACCATTATCGCTGCGATCCTGACCGCTGTCGGAGTTGTTTCTTAATCTTACCAGACGATTGTCTGGTACCCGGTTAACCAGCAGTGCGCCCATAATGGTCGTTTTGCCGGCCCCATTATGGCCAATCAGGTTGCTCATCCACTGGTGCAATGAGAGAGTTTTAAAGAATATCCCTCGAAAGTTGACCAGCGTCAGACTGTTAATCTGCGTACGTGTCTGACTCATGCTTCGACTTCCTTAATCTCTTCATTGCCTTCAACGGAACCTTTGTTTTCTGCTGCCGGTTCGTCGCTGTTTAGTGTTTCATCCGTTACTGATTCGTCTGCCACTTCTTCGTCTGCCTCCAGAGAAATAGAACCGGATTGCACCAGCTTTTCCAGACTTTCCCGGGTCATTTGGCTGCTTCTTACAGGTTCAATAAAGCGCATCAGGGGGGATTGGGTCTGAACTCTGTCTGCTTTTATGCCATCCATGCGGATCATGCCGAGCTTCGCCAGTTGCCGCAGTGACCTCTTGAGGGTTTCCATAGCTTTTTCACGATCCAGCTGGGTATCGATTTTCTTTCTGTCCAGCAATCGTGCCAGCCGCTTGTCGTCTACAAGCATCCGTAAACGTTCAAACAAAGAATCCGCGTGAATCCAGCCGCCGCCTTCGAGCTGTTCCGGGTCAAGGTGATACAAGGCCAAAAGCTGGCCCAGAACCATGCTGAGTTCGTCGAGCTTTTTAGAGCGAATCAGATTTTTGTTGCCCAGTTTTGGCTGCAGGTAATAATAGTCTTCCTGAGCACAAATCAGATCTATACCATAACGCTGGTAATGCCCGTCAAGCCAGGTTTCGCCTGCCTGTAACATGCTATAGAGATGGGTATGTCTGGCATCAATATGCTCACCCCGGCGCAGTCGGCTGTCCAGCTCGGGAAAGAGATCGTCGTTTATGACATCGGCCAGAGTCTGGTAGGGGTTGTTAGCATTCAAGCGAAGATTCTCTCTCTGATGTGATGGGTTTTGTTAGCTCTAATTGCAGGTGTTCGGCTTCGAGGTTGGGCATGATTTGGTGCCAGAAACTTTCAGGAATATCCTGAGCATTACGGAAATGGCCCAGTCTGGTCATGGCTTCGAACAGCCAGCCCGCAGATTGCAAAAAATCGGTCATGGGTAGGGTGTTGGCAAGTTCGCTTAAGGCTTCCTCATAGGAGGGAAGATAGCCTTTGTCAGAAACCCGTGTTTTTAGCCATTGAGCGATCGCTGTTTTACGGCTTTCAAGATCGTCCATGTCGGTCATGCTCTCTTCATCCATGATGACCCGGGACTGAGTGGTTTCAGGCTGGGGCGCATCAATTTCTCTCAGTCGAAGTAAAGGAGCGTCGCTGCAAAGATTGAGATACCAGGGGTTCTGATCATACTGTTGAATGGCGTCCAGCGTTCTTTCCATCAGGGCTTTGCGTTCATCCATGTTGATAAACTGGCGGATATATTGATGGGCGCGTTGATGGAAACTTTCCCAGTGTGCCAGTCTTTCTCCGCTCCAGTGCTCAATGCGATCAAGGTGTTGCTCGAGTCTGAACACCGAGTGGGCTGCAAGATGTCTATTCGCTGTTTCGCAGGCCTGGGAAATGGCTTCCAGAAGTTGTCTCAGGTCATGACAGGAGGCCAGCAACAGTTGTTGAAGATCCTGTAATCGGTCCTGGGTATCATTCAGAAGGTGTTCACACTGTGTCATGGCATTTTGCCAGTCTTGCTTCAGCAAGGCGACGACGTCAGACCGTGTTTCTATGGCTTCCTGGTCCAGTTGTCTCTGTCTATGATCAATCGCGGTGACGAGTTGCTGTACAGTGACATCCAAGGGTGCTTCGATTTGAAGACGCCAGTACTGATCGTTACCATCATTGATAGCAGCATCCCTGATCTCCCGCAGGTGGCTGGCGACTGTCATAAACAGTGTGCTCAATGCGGTATGGGAGGCGTCAAAGCCTGTGCAGATGGATTCAACGATTTGTTCTGAAACGGGAGGAAGCAGGTAAGCGTGCTGTTTTTCACCGATACCCTCCAGACAGATCAGCAGGTTTTGATCCATCATTCGACGAATAGTTTCATTGCAGCGTCGTTCAGATGTGACGGAATCACTGTCTATAAGGTGTTTATCAACCTGTTCATAGACGATATGAAGCTCTGCTTCGCTGAACTCTGGCTGAGATTCCTGATCTCTCCAGTATCTCAGGGTAGCAAGAAATGCTAGCTCTGCGGGTTGCAGGTTAAGTTTTTGACCGCTGGTTAAAATGTTGCTGATCAGTGAAGGAATATCACGAGATGCCGTCAATCCGCACTCCCTGGCTGCTTAATGTGAAAATAAATGTTATGCCACGCTGAATCTGTGATTGAGATGGCATTGATAGAGTCAAGGCACGATTATGGAAAACCAAACGAGTCTCGTAAAGTAGAATTGATAAGCAGTAAGAAATGCAGTAAATAATACTGTGCAAACAGAGGTAGTTAGTCAGGAAAACGGGCACTGAAATACGGGCAACTGACAATAGGGAATGCTGAACAATTTGACTAAGTAACTGGTTAGGTACTTAAAGTAAGCCCCGGGTTTTACGGCGCTTTGTCACGACCGGTTATCTGCTTGGTAGCAGAGCTTTTTAAGAGGGTGGCCCGGCTTTTCAGGGCTGCCCTTGCTCTCTGTCAGTAACCTGTTCTTTTCTGCGAGTTTGTTTTCTTTTCTGCGTTTGTTAAGCTCTTTCCTAAGGTAAAACAGATCTGGGTGTTATGAAAACGCATAGTCAACGTTTGCTTCCTGGCGATGATCTCTATTTCGAACTCCTGACCCTTGCCAAGGAATGGCCTGCAGCCTTTCTGTTATCCTGCGTGGGAAGTCTGAAAGTGTTGTCGCTCAGATTGGCCGGAGCAGAGCAGGAGAAGATACTTCAGGGCCCCTTCGAAATTCTTTCTCTTTCTGGCACCTGTTGTCTATCAGGGCTCCATTTGCATATCTGTGTGGCGGACAAGGAAGGGCGTGTTTTTGGTGGTCACTTAAAACCGGGGTCGATTATTGAAACCACAGCAGAAATAGTTGTGGGTATTCTTGACGATACCTGTTTCACCCGGGAAGCAGATGATGAAACAGGTTATCTGGAGCTGGTGGTCAAAAAGGCTTCGCAGGCCAGTTCCTGATCAATTTTCGTCTGATGTTGGCTTGCTCTTCACTCGATAAATCACCAATGTGCTTACCGGCATAATCGCTGTAGATGGTAACAAGTCGACGTGTATTTAATGGGTTGGGAATGATCATATACTGACGGCCAAACCTGTCTTTATTGGCTGCCACGGATGCTTTCAGGTCCGGGTCAAAGCCATTTTCTTCAAGGCCAAAGTCAGAGAGTGTGTCACCAATATAAAGTGCGATCTGATGTTTTTTTCTATCAACCTGTCCGCTGGTGATCGCATGTCGCTGAGAAGTTTTTGTGCAGTTCTTCAGCTCGACCTCAGTGCAGTGTTCACCTTTTAATAAAACGTGGGTTTCGTCTGCATCGGGGTAGCCAAGCTCCCTTAATTTCCTGACCGTAAGCGTTTCTATGTCTTTCTTGTTGCCCTGCCGACCAGACGACACTGGTGTTTCGGAGACATAAAAGATATCAAATCCTTTTTCCTTTGCGCCAGCAAGAAACTCGGGAGCTCCGGGGGTTGGCTTTGCATTTTTTTGTTGTTCAAGGTGCCAGTTAAACAGATTCTGTTCTGATCCTGGTGCAGGTAGGTTCAGGTCAGGATTTTGGGGGGTGTATTGTAATATGGTACCGTTGATGTTCACGACAATAGCAGGGTTCTCCATGGTTTTCTGATTCATTTTTGCCAATATTCTTGTGGATTGATTGTAAGCCTGATGCGTCAGGGCATGATAATCCGCTGATGAGTTCATCCACAGCATTGCATTAATGTTGTGCAGTGCAAATGTTGGGTCCTGTATCTGCGCGAAGTGAGAATAGTTCAGCGCATTCAATTTGGCATCGTGCTTCTCATCAGGAGACAGCTGGTTGAAGTTCACCGTCACCACAGCATGCTCCCAGCTTCCATAGACAAGGTTGGGAAAAAAGATCCAATCTTTGCCGAATCTGCTTCGGTTTTGCTGAACCCACTGTTGTCTCCTGTTGAAGTGATGGCCTTCCACATCTGCCAGATCATCCAGCTGGTCACCCAGAAGCATCAGTACGTGATAGCCCTTGTCTCTGATTTTCTGACGTTGGTTCTCTTTACTTAATGTTCTATTGTCTGTTTGCTGAAAGAGTAGATAATCAGCTCCTTTGATCGGGAATCCCAAGCGTTTTAGTTTGGCCAGGGAAAGTTCCTTGGCTTCATTAAAACGAGCGCTGACATAGAAGATGTCTATCCCCTGGTTATCAACCTCATTCAGAAAGTCTAAGGCACCGGGCAAGGCTTCCATCTTCTGATCTTTCCACCAGGCTAAAGTAGCATCGACGTTTCTTGCACCGTCGGTCCCCACCATACTTGAGAAATAGGTGGTGCCCTCGATCAAAGTGTCATCAATATCAGTCACTATCGCTGCACGCTTGCCTTTCGGTAGTTGATTCAGTGCGTTGCTGAGGTTGTCTCTGGCCATGTTAAAAGACTGGTACACCAGTGCTTCATATTCCGGTGAGTGTTGTTGCCAATTGGACGCAACGACTTTTTCTTCATTCAATTCTCTCTGGGAATAATCATCAGGACGTGCTGACAATGCAGATGTGTATGCTGCCATTATGAGCAGGATTGAAGTTTGAGCTATGGCCATGAATTCCTCTGTCTGATCGATTTATCGGCGGGCTTCGAGGATAAAATCTAGTCGAGGTTTCAGGGAAGGCGTGTTTTTTTGTAACGGGTTGTTTGCTGACAAGGTAAATAATGACCCACCGTTTAAGTGGGTCACACGGCGATGTCAGAGTGTTGCAATGTTCTCTGGATCACCCGGAAGCTGGGCATGAAAGGCTTTGCCGCTGACTGAGTGACTGTCGTCTCCCATCAGATACAGATAGACTGGCATAATATCTTCAGGCGTCGGACGACTCATCGGGTCCTCTCCGGGGTAAGCAGAAGCTCTCATGGCTGTGCGGGTGCCTCCGGGATTAATCGTGTTGACTCTTACCTGACTGAGGCCGTCCTCTTCGTCGGCCATGACCTGCATAAGCCCTTCGGTAGCAAATTTCGAAATGCTATAGGCTCCCCAGTGAGCGCGCCCTTTATGGCCAACGCTGGATGAAGTGAAGGCAATAGAACCCGATTCAGCCTTGCGGAGCAGGGGGATTAGTTCTCTGGAGAGCAGAAAGGGGGCGGTCACATTAACGTGCATGACCTCATTCCATTTGTCCAGATCGAACTGTGCAATGGTCTTGAGTTCGCCCAACAGACCTGCATTGTGCAGAAGCCCGTCCAGTCTGCCAAATTCTTTGTTCAGAGTTTCCGCCAGGTTGGCATAGTCCTGTTCAGAGGCTCCGGCGAGGTTCATGGGGTAAATAGCTGCCTGGGGCCAGCCATTTTTTTCAATCTCGTCATAGACCTGTTCAAGCTTGCTGATGGTTCTGCCCAGCAGAATGACGGTTGCGCCGTGGCGTGCAAAGGTCAGGGCTGCCGTACGGCCAATACCACTGCCTGCACCGGTGACCAGGATGATTTTGTCCCGGAGGAGGTTGTCGGGTGCGGTATATTCAAACATGCGTTGCTCTCCGTGGCAGCTGCCACTTATACTTTTCCAGCAGCGGAAGAATCTCTTCTGCGGACGAAACCTTGTAATCAGCGTGCCATTGATCCGGTGTATCTATGGGGCTGATAAAACCATAGAGTGCTGCAATAGTCACCATTCCTGCATTTCTGCCAGCCTCGATATCACGCAAATGATCACCTATATAAATGCACTTTGCCGGGTTGGCATCTGTTTGCTGGCAAGCTACCAGCAAAGCTTCCGGGTTGGGCTTGGTCTGTTTGACATGGTCTGGACAGATCAATGTTTTTGAACGCTGGCTCAAGCCAGCCTGATCCAATAAGATTTTTGCATAAGCTGAAGGTTTATTGGTGACGACTCCCCAGGGAATGGTTTTGTCATCCAGAGTATCCAGCAGCATTGGCATTCCGTCGTACAGTTTTGCAGCCTTTTCCCTGCGATCATTGTTGATATATTCATTGTATTCTTCAAGAAGCCTGGTTCTGAGGCTTTCGAGCTTCGGATCAGGTGGCTCTATACCATAGGCAAGTTGAACAAGCTTTCTTGAGCCTTCCGAAACATGGCTTCGAATCAGTTCACTATCAATCGCTGGCATATTGTCGTCTGCCAGCATTTTGTTAACGGTGAAAATAAAGTCTTCCGAGGTGTCCAGCAATGTGCCGTCCAGATCAAAAAAAATACCTTCAATGGCGTTCGTTTGGCTCATCGGAGTTCTCATTGGGGCTCTGGTTTGCTGCCGTAGATCAGGTAATTAACGTCAGTGTCTGACTTCTTGAGGGAATAAACGCCAGTAAACGGGTTGAAAACCATGCCTGTCATGTCGTGTACTTCCAGATCGGTCTGGCGCATCCAGCTACAGAGTTCATGGGGTTTAATGAATTTACTATGCTCATGTGTACCCCTGGGTAGCATTTTTAGAACATACTCGGCTCCGACAATGGCAAATAGCCAGGATTTGGTGTTGCGGTTTATCGTAGCAAAGAAGATCTTTCCGCCGGGTTTGAGCAGCTTTTCACAGGCGCGAATAACGGATGCAGGTTCGGGAACGTGTTCCAGCATTTCAAGGCAGGTGACAACATCAAAGGTGCCGGGCATCTCTTCTGCCAGCTCTTCCACCGGAATTTTACGATAATTGACTTCGACTTCACTTTCCATGCTGTGCAGGCGAGCTACAGAAAGTGGCGCGTCGCCCATGTCGATGCCAGTCACCTCTGCGCCGCGAAGTGCCATGGATTCGCTGAGAATGCCGCCACCACAGCCAACGTCCAGTACTTTTTTTCCGGCCAGACCCACTCGCTCGTCGATGTAGTTGAGGCGCAGCGGATTGATTTCGTGCAGTGGCTTGAATTCACCCTCCATGTCCCACCAACGGCTGGCCAACTCTTCAAATTTAGCAATTTCGGCTGGATCGACGTTTTGCACTGGGCGTGGTTCGTCCTGGTTTGCAGTCATAGTGTCCAGATTCTCATGCGGTTGTGTTGAATGTGCGCCGGGAAGCGGGTCTCTCTGAAAACCGCTTTATGCGAAGAATAACGCAAAAAACCAATTTCGAGAGTCGGTTGATTTCCGAAAGTAACAGCGCAGTTTGTATTCTTGTCTGCATTATACAGACAGAGTTATCAGAGTTAAGTATTCCTGTTATCCGGATACTAAAGAGTTACTATGTCGTACTTCTGTGTCATTTTTTATTCACAAATATTGTTGTCAACGCATAGACTTGCTCGCAGTAGGGCTGGCAGCTGTGGTATTATTTCCTACTTAATATGAAAAAAGTAGCCATGCCCTTTTTATCGTTAAATTCATTTCAACGCTCCTTTCTATTCAGACAGGAACTGTATGATTGCTTCCACATGGCTGCGTGTTGATTGAATTGTTCGGGTTTCCGGCCTTTCGGGTTGAGAAAGGGTGCTGACTGGTATCCGTTGGGCGCAAGCTAAAGGACGACTGGGTTTACATGACTGATATCGCCAAAGAGATTCTTCCGGTAAACATCGAAGACGAACTCAAGCAGTCCTATCTGGACTATGCCATGAGTGTCATCGTCGGGCGGGCACTGCCCGATGTACGTGACGGACTCAAGCCGGTCCATCGGCGAGTTCTCTTCGCAATGAACGAGCTGGGCAATGATTGGAATAAGCCCTACAAAAAATCAGCTCGTGTGGTGGGTGATGTGATCGGTAAATATCATCCCCACGGTGACTCTGCAGTATATGACACCATTGTTCGTATGGCTCAGCCATTCTCTCTGCGATATATGCTGGTAGACGGGCAGGGTAACTTTGGTTCCGTGGATGGTGACTCTGCAGCGGCCATGCGTTATACCGAGATCCGGATGCAGAAGATCAGTCATGACATCATGGCTGACCTGGATAAGGAAACGGTCGATTACGTGCCTAACTATGATGGCACGGAACAGATCCCTGCTGTTATGCCTACCCGCATTCCCAATCTCCTGGTGAATGGCGCTGCCGGTATTGCCGTCGGTATGGCAACCAATATACCTCCTCATAATCTGACTGAAGTGGTCAAAGGTTGTCTGGCGCTTATTGATGATGAGAGTCTGTCTGTTGATGACCTGATGGAATACATTCCGGGTCCGGATTTCCCGACGGCTGGCATTATTAATGGTCGTGCGGGCATTTTGCAGGCCTATCGAACCGGGCGTGGTCGCATCTATATTCGTGCCCGAGCGGATATTGAGCACGATGAGAAGAGAAACAAAAGTACCATCATTGTTACCGAGCTTCCTTATCAGCTGAATAAGGCCCGGCTGATTGAAAAGATCGCCGAGCTGGTTAAAGACAAGAAAATTGAGGGCATTTCCGAGCTGCGCGACGAGTCTGATAAAGACGGTATGCGGGTCGTGATTGAGCTGCGTCGTGGCGAGGTGGCTGACGTAGTACTCAACAACCTCTATGCCCAAACCCAGCTTGAAAGCGTATTTGGTATCAACAATGTTGCGCTGGTGGATGGTCAGCCAAAACTCCTGAATCTCAAGGAGATGCTGGAAGCCTTCATTCGCCACCGTCGTGAAGTGGTGACCCGCAGAACCGTTTATGAGCTGCGAAAAGCGCGTGAGCGGGGTCATTTGCTGGAAGGTCTGGCCGTAGCGCTTTCCAATATTGATCCGGTAATTGCCTTGATCAAGGACTCTCCAACGCCTGCAGAAGCTAAAGAGAAACTGGTGGCTCAAGGGTGGCAGCCCGGTCACGTGCTGGAAATGGCAGAGCGTGCCGGAGCCGATGCCTGTCGACCTGAAGAATTACCTGCAGAGTTTGGCATGAGAGAGGATGGTCTCTACTATTTGTCCCCGGCTCAGGCTCAGGCAATTATGGAAATGCGTCTGCACAGACTGACTGGCCTGGAGCATGAAAAACTGCTCAGTGAATACCGCGAGCTGCTGGAAAAAATTGCCGCGTTACTACTCATTCTTTCCAGCTCTGAGCGTTTGATGGAAGTCATCCGCGAAGAGATGGAAAAAGTGGTTGAAGAGTATGGCGATGAGCGTCGCACTGAAATCACCAGTTCACGCCGGGATCTGACCGTTGAAGATCTGATTTCTGAAGAAGACATGGTCGTCACCCTGTCTCATGGTGGTTATGCAAAAACCACATCGCTCGACACCTACCAGGCACAGCGCCGTGGTGGTCGGGGTAAGTCTGCCGCTTCGGTAAAAGACGAAGATTATGTTGAACATATGTTGGTGGCCAATACCCATACCCAGATTCTTTGTTTCTCCAGCAGGGGTAAGGTCTATTGGTTGAAGGTCTATCAGATTCCGGAAGCTGGCCGTACTTCACGTGGCCGCCCAATTGTGAATATCCTGCCTCTGGAAGAGGATGAGCGGATTACGGCGATGCTGCCTGTAGAAGAGTATACCGAAGGTCACTTTGTCTTTATGGCAACGGCTGCGGGAACGGTTAAGAAGACGCCTCTGGAGCAGTTTTCCCGTCCAAGAACCAGTGGTCTGATTGCCCTGGGTCTTGATGAAGGCGATACTCTTGTGGGTGCTGAAATTACTACCGGTGAGAAACAGGTTATGCTGCTTTCCAACGCCGGAAAAGCGATCCGCTTCGAAGAGACTGACGTGCGCGCCATGGGCAGAACTGCCAGAGGTGTGCGTGGTGTCAAGTTACAGGATGCACAAAGAGTTATCTCTCTGATTATTCCCGAAAACGACACCCAGATTCTGACCGTCAGTCAGAATGGTTTCGGTAAACGTACGGCGGTAGAAGATTTCAGAATCACCGGGCGCGGTGGTCAAGGGGTTATTTCCATGCAATGTACCGATCGGAACGGTGAGCTGGTTGGTGCTATTCAGGTGCAGGATGGAGAAGAGATCATGTTGATCTCTGATCAGGGGACCCTGGTGAGAACCCGTGTCGATGAAATATCTGTCATGAGTCGTAATACCCAGGGTGTTACCCTGATCAAGGTTCAGGAAGGCGAGAAGCTGGTCGGTGTTGCCAGGGTTGAGGAGCCGGAAGAGCCAGAGTATTCAGCTGAGGGCAATGAAACCGAAGAGGCTGGGGAAGAAACCTCTCAGGCCGAACCTGATGAAGGGCAGGAAGGCTGATTCTGTATTCCATAATTTAACGCCAGCATCATGCTGGCGTTTTACTTGCCGGGATGTAATTTATCCCTGAGATGCAGGAGCAATTTCAGCGGCAGTTACGCATTTCTGAATCGACGAGTCTGGCTGTATGGGAGGATGGTATGAACAATCTATTGGCAAAAACACTGGCTGACCCAAAAGGGCAAACCTATAACTTTTCGGCGGGTCCGGCGCCTTTGCCAAAGTCGGTGCTTGAGCGTGCTCGTGATGAGCTGCTGGACTACAACCGTGAAGGGGCTTCCATTATGGAAGTCAGTCACAGAGGGAAATCCTTTCTCAAAGTCGCAGAGCAGGCGGAGCAAAATCTGCGTGAGCTTTTGAAGATTCCTGAAAACTACAAGGTTCTGTTTTTACAGGGGGGTGCCCGTGGGCAGTTTGCTGCCGTCCCGCTGAATCTGAGAGGTGAGAAAAATAGCGCCGACTATGTCAATAGTGGGTACTGGGCTCAATCAGCTATCAAGGAAGCTCAGCGTTATTTGAATGTCAATGTTATTGCTGACGGTAAGGGAGCTTCATTCCATACCATGCCGGAAGAAAGTGAATGGCGCTTCAGTTCAGATGCGGCTTATGTCCATTACACGCCAAACGAAACTATTGGTGGTCTTGAATTTCCGTTTATACCGGATTCAGTGGATGTCCCGCTGGTAGCAGATATGTCATCCAATATCCTGTCCGGGCCTGTTGATGTCGGCCGTTTTGGGGTTATCTATGCCGGTGCCCAGAAAAATATTGGTCCGGCAGGATTAACAGTGGTCATCGTGCGTGACGATCTCCTGGGTCGAGGACATTCCAGTTGTCCTGCTGTTTTTGATTATCGAGTGCAGGCGGACAAGGATTCCATGTACAACACCCCGCCAACCTTTGCCTGGTATCTGGCCGGTCTGGTGTTTGAGTGGCTGAAGGAGCAGGGGGGGCTGGAGGTGATCGACCAGGTCAATGCCCGCAAATCCGGCAAGCTTTACCAGGTGATTGATGAGTCCGGTTTTTATCACAACAAGGTGGACCCTCGATGGCGTTCAAGAATGAATGTACCCTTTACACTGACTGACCCTGAGTTGGACAAAGTCTTTTTGGCAGAGTCTGAAAAGAATGGCTTTCTTTACCTTAAGGGTCACAAGGCAGTAGGCGGTATGCGGGCCAGTATTTATAATGCAGTACCGGAAGAGCATGTCGATGCGTTGATTGCTTTTATGCGTGAATTCGAAAGAAAATTTGGATAACAAATTCTTGATCCGTTGCAATCTCAATCACAAAGCTCGCAGGATTGCCAGCCGCTGATTGCACGGCTCTGGTCATTACAGTTAAACGCAGAGAACATTATGACAGATGATAAGTTGAAGGGGTTGCGGACAAAAATTGACAAACTTGACCAGGATATTCTGAAGCTGATCAGTGAGCGTGCACGCTGCGCTCAGGAAGTGGCCAGGGTCAAGCAGACTGAAGACGCTGCGGCAGTATTTTATCGCCCGGAACGTGAAGCCCAGGTTTTGCGTCGGGTGATGGAACGGAACAATGGTCCACTGGACGATGAAGAAATGGCTCGATTGTTCAGGGAGATTATGTCAGCCTGTCTGGCCCTTGAGGAGCCCGTCCGAGTGGCATTTCTTGGTCCGGAAGGCACCTTTACCCAACAGGCGGCCTTGAAGCACTTTGGCCATTCAGCGATTTCTGTCCCTATGGCAGCGATTGATGAGGTATTCAGGGAGGTGACGGCTGGAGCTGTAAGCTACGGTGTTGTGCCTGTTGAGAATTCAACGGAAGGCGTGGTCAGTCATACTCTGGACAGCTTCATGGATTCATCTCTGAAAATCTGTGGTGAAGTTGTATTGAGAATTCATCAGCACCTGCTGGTTTCTGAAAACACTCGTCGTGACAATATTACCCGTATTTACTCCCACGCCCAGTCACTGGCACAGTGTCGTAAATGGCTGGATGCTCACTGGCCAATGGCCGAAAGAGTAGCGGTCAGCTCCAATGCGGAGGCGGCCAAGCGTATCAGGGGTGAATGGAACTCTGCGGCCATTGCTGGTGATATGGCTGCTGACATTTATGGTCTGGAAAAAATCTCTGAGAAAATCGAGGATCAACCCGACAATTCCACTCGCTTCCTGATTATTGGTCATCAGGATGTGCCCGTCAGCGGTGAAGACAAAACCTCAATTGTCGTCAGCATGAGAAACCAGTCCGGTGCTCTGCATTCGATTCTTGAAGCGTTCGATGTTCATGATGTGGATCTCACTCGAGTGGAAACCCGTCCATCCCGTACCGGCATCTGGAACTATGTCTTTTTCATTGATTTTGAAGGTCATCAAGACGATCCGGTTATCCAGAAAGTGTTGGGAAAGTTGGCTGACAGAGTGAATGACCTCCGTGTTCTGGGCTCTTATCCGAAGGGTGTTCTTTAACAAAACAGCCATGCGCGATTGAAGCAATTTTTCGTCCCTGCCTCTGGAGGCTGTCTAAAAGCCCTGGTTTCAGTGTGGGGACGAGTAGATGGTGAATATACAGGTGAAACATGGGTTGTGATTTTACAAAGCTTGCCGTACCGGGAATACGTGCCCTGAATCCTTATCTTCCCGGAAAGCCTGTGGAAGAGCTGGCGCGCGAACAAGGTCTGGATGCCAGCAGTATTGTTAAGCTGGCCAGCAATGAGAATCCTCTTGGGGCGGCTCAGTCTTCCCGTGAAGCCATTGCCGCAATGATGGCCGAGCTGGCCCGATACCCGGACAGCAGTCTTTACAATCTGCGTGATACTCTCTGCAGAAAGCTGGCGGTTGATCCTGATCAGATAACCTTTGGTAACGGTTCCAATGATGTTCTGGTTCTGTTGGCGCAGTGCTACCTGAAAGAAGGATTCTCAGCCGTGTTCTCTGAATACGCCTTTGCGGTTTATCCCATTGCAGTTCAGGCGAGCGGGGCTGAAAGCATTGTGGTTCCGGCTAAAAACTGGGGGCATGATCTGGAAGCGATGGCCAAAGCGGTTCGTTCTGATACCCGTATCGTATTTCTGGCTAATCCTAATAACCCGACAGGTACCCGTTTTTCAGAAACAGAGTTGCGTGCCTTTCTGGGTAAACTAGCTGAAGGGGTTATTGTTGTTCTGGATGAAGCTTACTTTGAGTATGTCATGGAGAGTGATTACCCGGATGGTATTGCGCTGCTGAAAGAATACCCCAATCTTGTAGTGGTCAGAACATTCTCAAAAGCCTACGGTCTGGCGGGTGGTCGAATCGGTTATTCTGTTTCAAGCGCTGAAATAGCCTCTATTATCAACCGATTACGACAGCCTTTTAATGTTAATAATCTTGTTGAGGCGGCAGCGGTTGCTGTTCTTAATGACGAAGAATACCTGAACCGTTCCAGACAGGTTAACCAGGATGGAATGGCTCAGATTGAAGCGGGTCTGAAGTCCATGAATATTGATTACATTCCATCCAATGGCAACTTCATTACTTTTGATGCTGGCATGGAAGGTGTGGAGTGTTATCAGCGCTTACTCAAACAGGGCGTCATTGTCAGACCTCTTGGCAATTATGGAATGCCGGGGCACCTGCGGGTTTCCGTTGGTCTGGAAGAAGAGAACCGTCGTTTTCTGGAAGCACTGTCCGCTCTTAAACAGTCTTGAGTGATAACAGCCCTGAGCGAAATACAGCCCTGAGCGAAATACAGCCCTGTACGAAAGTTATTAGTCTGAAGAGGCTGTCGCCATTTTCATTCGACAGACATTTGAAAGTGGTTTTTGAAAAAGGTTGAACGTGTAGTGATAGAGCAAAACAAGACCGGTACCCCACTGAATATTCTGGTGGTCGGGCTGGGCCTTATTGGAGGATCATTTGCAGCTTCCCTCAGAGAGTGCAGTGAAAACTTTCATCTGATGGGTTTTGATCTCAAGGGCGAAAACATCGAAGCAGCCCTTTCCCTGGGAATCGTGGCAGAAGGTTGTACAGATTTTGAATCCGCCGTCAGCAAGGCTGATGTTATCCTGCTATCAGTTCCCATGCTGGCTATGCCAAAATTACTCCGGCAACTTAAGGGTCTCGATCTCACTGACAAAGTGATGACGGATGTGGGTAGTTGCAAAGGCGTACTGGTCCAGGCTGCCCGGGAAATATTTGACTGTGTACCTGAGAATCTGGTGCCGGGTCATCCCATCGCCGGTTCCGAAAAAAGCGGAGTCACTGCTGCCAGGGCCGGACTGTTCAAGAATCATAAGGTGATCCTGACACCGCTGGAGAACACTGATACTGCCGCTTTATCCCTCGTCAGGCATCTCTGGCAATGCTGTGGTGCCCAGGTCAACGCTATGGATTTTCGGCGTCACGATGAAGTGCTGGCAATGACGAGCCATTTGCCTCATCTCCTGGCGTTTTCACTGGTGGATACGCTGGCGGGCAATCCTGAAAATCAGGATATCTTTCGTTACGCCGCCGGAGGGTTTAGAGACTTTACCCGCATTGCTGGCAGTGATCCGATCATGTGGCACGATATTGCCCTGGGTAATAGCGAGGCTATTATTTCCTCGCTGGATCAGTTTTCTGAGGGCTTGACTCATCTTCGTCAAGCCATCGTTGAGAAAGACAGCAAAGGGATACTGGCGAGTTTTGAGCGAGCCCAGTCTGCACGGCAGCACTTTGCCAGTATTCTGGAAAAAAGAGCCCGTATGAATACCCTTGATGAGAATCAGGGTGATTCCCTAAGCTGAGATTCGTATTCCGGATTGTGCCAGTGTGGTCACATCCTTAGCTAACTTCGTCAACCCGGCTTTCGATGCGGGTCTGGCGCTCTCTACAGAAGGTATTCAAGCGTGAGAGATATTGATATGTCTGCAGCGACAGAAGTAATTCTTAATTACTTCATGGATTAGAGAGTCAGTCAATGAAAACTTCTTCATATATAAGCGTGCCGGTCGTAACTATTGATGGTCCCAGCGGTTCCGGGAAAGGAACGGTTGCGGCTCTGCTGGCGAAAGAGTTTGACTGGCATCTGCTCGACAGTGGTGCTTTGTATCGACTGACGGCGCTGGCGGCCATGAATCACGGGGTGGATTTTTCCGATGAAAATTCACTGGAAGTTTTAGCAGGTCACCTGGATGTGCAATTTGAACCGGGTGCTGATGGTGAAGGTCTGAAAATCGTTCTTGAGGGTGAGCGCGTTGGCGCTAATCTGAGGACCGAAGAGGTGGGAGCCAAAGCTTCTCAGGTGGCGGCTTTGCCGGGTGTCAGGAAGGCTCTTTTGAGGCGTCAGCAGGACTTTGCAGAAGCTCCGGGTCTGGTTGCCGATGGAAGGGATATGGGAACTGTGGTATTCCCCCATGCTAACGTCAAAGTTTACCTTACAGCCAGTCCGGAAGAGCGGGCGAAACGCCGTCAAAATCAGTTGCAACAGAAAGGTATTGATGCTAGCTTTGACCAGCTTTTAGCTGACATTCTTGCCAGGGACGAACGTGACATGAATCGCGATGTCGCCCCGCTGAAACCCGCCGATGATGCTATTGTTCTGGACAGCACCAGATTGAGTATTCAGGAAGTCTTCAGTCGTGTAGTGGATGTCATGCGACAGAATGGCCTGATCTGATTAACGTTAATCATTTCGGAACCTGCTGGTTGTTGAGGAGCTCGACAGCCTGTTTATATCGAGGTGGTCTGACCGACTTCCGGAAAGACCGGCGTGAATAGCCGTGTGGTGCAGATTGCCAGTTACAACCATACGGTGTTTTTTGAAAAACAACCCACACTGACTGGCGGTGTGGCCAGCATGCGATCGGTAGTCACTGCTTTTCTGAGGTGGTGTTGATTGAAGTGCTGATTGATAGGAATGACCATGAGCGAAAGCTTTGCTGAACTGTTTGAAGAAAGCCTGAAAGATATCGAAATGAAGCCGGGCGCTATTGTTAGCGGTCAGGTTGTCGATATCGACAGCGACTGGGTTACTGTCCACGCAGGCCTGAAGTCTGAAGGTGTTATCCCAAAAGCTCAGTTCCTGAACGAACAGGGTGAACTGACCATCGCTGTCGGCGACGAAGTTCAGGTTGCTCTTGACGCGGTTGAAGATGGTTTCGGTGAAACCCGTCTTTCCCGTGAAAAAGCCAAGCGTATGGAAGCTTGGGGCGAACTCGAAAAAGCCTTCGAAGCTGAAGAGATCGTTAAAGGTGTTATTTCCGGTAAGGTCAAGGGTGGCTTTACTGTTGACGTTAACACTATTCGTGCCTTCCTGCCTGGCTCTCTGGTTGACGTGCGTCCGGTTCGTGACACAGCTCACCTGGAAGGCAAAGAGCTGGAATTCAAGGTTATCAAGCTGGACCAGAAACGTAACAACGTAGTCGTTTCCCGTCGCAGCGTTCTGGAAGCTGAAAACAGCGCTGAGCGCGAGCAGCTGCTGGAGTCTCTGCAGGAAGGTCTGGAAGTTAAAGGTATCGTCAAGAACCTGACCGACTACGGTGCATTCGTTGATCTGGGCGGTGTTGACGGTCTGCTGCATATTACTGATATGGCCTGGAAGCGCATCAAGCATCCAAGCGAGATTGTGAACGTTGGTGACGAAATCAACGTCAAGGTTCTGAAGTTTGACCGCGACCGTAACCGCGTATCCCTGGGTCTGAAGCAGCTGGGTGAAGATCCTTGGGTGGCTATCACCAAACGCTTCCCTGAAGGTACCCGTGTTTCCGGTCGAATCACTAACCTGACCGACTACGGCTGCTTTGTTGAGCTGGAAGAAGGTGTTGAGGGTCTGGTTCACGTTTCTGAAATGGACTGGACTAACAAGAACATCCACCCATCCAAGGTGGTTGCTCTGGGTGATGAAGTTGAAGTTCAGGTTCTGGACATCGACGAAGAGCGTCGTCGTATCTCTCTGGGTATCAAGCAGTGCAAGCAGAACCCATGGGAAGAGTTCTCCGGTTCCTTCAACAAGGGCGACAAACTGGCTGGTAAGATCAAGTCTATCACTGACTTCGGTATCTTCATTGGTCTGGATGGCGGCATCGACGGTCTGGTTCACCTGTCTGATATCTCCTGGAATGAAACTGGCGAAGAAGCTGTTCGCAAGTACCGTAAAGGTGACGAAGTTGAAGCTGTTATCCTGGCGATCGACGCTGAGCGTGAGCGTATCTCTTTGGGTATCAAGCAACTGTCCGAAGATCCATTCAACTCTTTCGCTGGCCTGAATGAAAAAGGTTCCATCGTTAAGGGTGTGATCAAGGAAGTGACAGCCAAGGCAGCTACCGTAGAACTGGCTGAAGACGTTCTGGCTACTCTGAAAGCTTCTGAAATCAGTGTTGATCGCGTTGAAGACGCTACCAACGTCCTGAAAGAAGGCGAAGAAGTAGAAGCCCGCATCATCAGTATCGATCGTAAGAACCGCAATATCTCCCTGTCCATCAAGGCGAAGGATCAGGCTGAAGAGAAAGCGGCCATGAAAGAACTGCGTGCGAAGCAGGAAGACGAGACTTCCGGCCCTACCACCATCGGTGACCTGATCAAGGCTCAGATGGAAAACAAGTAATACTTGTTGGAGAAAGCTTCTGATGAAGCTTTCTTTTACCATAAAAAAAACCGCAGCTCGGGCTGCGGTTTTTTTTATGGTAATCAATAGGTTGCTTGATTTATTGAATCGGGTTGGCTAGGGTAGGAATTATCTGTAATCCCTGTCAGGTTCGGGGCTGCCTGAATTATCGGGTGTCCGGCTAATGAGATACTTGGCCGTTCCAGGCTACGACTGTTTAATGTCTTGTTTATCTCCTGATCAGGGTGCAGCGTCTGTAACGATACTGATACTTCAGTGTCACCCAAGGGTGCAGGGATAGGAAGAACGACAATGACCCGATCAGAATTGATAGAACGACTGACCGATCTGCAAGATCAGTTGTCGGTGAAGGATGTAGAGCTGGCCATCAAATCTATTCTTGAGCAGATGTCACATTCTCTTTCCTGTGGAACAAGGGTGGAAATCAGAGGGTTTGGCAGTTTTTCCCTGCACTACAGGGCTCCCAGGGTGGGGCGAAATCCCAAGACCGGTGACTCTGTTGTTCTGAATGGAAAATACGTTCCTCATTTCAAGCCGGGCAAAGATATGCGGGATCGTGTTAACAGTAGCCTTAAGAATCTGAAATCTTGATTTTTCCACTGTTGTTAAGCTCTGTTCAATTGTGACTCGGAATCGGATCGTAAATAAGTCATCACTGGAGTTTGATCGAATATGGTCTCTCATTTGAGTATCTGGCTGAAGCGGCTGGTAATACTGTTGGGCAGTCTCCTCCTGCTGATTATTCTCGTCAATTTTATTGTCGCTAACCCACAATTGGTGAGATTCGACCTGGCTGGTTTTTTATTGCCAGAAGTGAAGGTGTCTTCTGTCGTCGTTATCTCCTTCATAATGGGCGGGCTATTCGGGCTGCTGGTCTCACTGGTGGCTATGACCCGGCTGAGGTTGGCCAATGCCAGTTTTAAGCGTAAGCTGGGCCGACGTGATGCAGAAATACAAAAACTCAGAGCGAATGCCTTGCAAGGATTAACCTGATGCCCGATGTTGCACTGCTGGCGCTGATTATGGTGGCAATGCTGGCAGGATATCTTCTCGGACGTGCTGAAAAAAAGAAAAAAAAAGACCACTTCCCCGGGCGACCCCTCTCTAAAGAGTATTTTGTGGGGTTGAACTATCTGTTAAATGAGCAGACGGATGAGGCCATTGAGACCTTTATCAGAGCGCTGGATATTAATAATGATACTGTCGATACCTATCTTGCCCTGGGTAGCCTGTTTTGTCGTAAAGGAGAGGTGGATAAATCGATTCGGGTGCATCAGGATCTTTTGGCCCGACCCAGTCTGACCCCCCTTCAATCCATTCGTGTTCGGCTGGAGCTGGCCAAGGACTACATGACCGCAGGATTATTTGATCGCGCCGAAGCCATGCTGGTCGATCTTTCCAGTCAAAATCATGAATATAGAGTGGATGCGCTTGAACAACTTCTGAAAATCTATGAGAGAGAGAAAGAGTGGCAGCAGGCCGTTGAGATTGCAGAATCCCTCCGTAAATTGTCAGGTGAGCACTATGCCTCCAGGCTGGCTCATTTGTACTGTGAGTTAGCCGAAGAAAAACTGCTTCACAATGATCGATCGGGGGCCAGAAAGTTCATCAGAACAGCATTTTCCAGGGATAAGAACTGTGTCAGGGCCAGTTTGATACTGGGCCAGATAGAGATGGAGGAAGGACGCGACAGAGAAGCCGTTAAGGCTCTCCAGAAGGTGTCCATTCAGGATAATCGTTACGTGCCACTGACTCTGGAAATGCTTGAAACTGTCTGTCACCGAAGTCATCAGCAGCGTGCTCTGGGCAGCTATCTGGCACGGTGTCTCAATGAGAAGTCGGGTACAGCTATTATATTGGCCATGACGGCTCAGTTAATGAACAGTCGTGATGAAGTGTCTGCCATGGAATTTTTAACCATTCAGTTGCGACGGCAACCTTCTCTCAGGGGGTTGAATGCCTTGATCAATATTCAGTTAAATCATTCCTCTGACCCCTCTCTGACCAGTATCAAACTGTTGAAAGAGGTCACAGACCAGATGTTGCTTGAAAAGCCTGTTTACCAGTGCTTCAGCTGTGGCTTTTCCGGCAAAGAGATGCATTGGCATTGTCCGGGTTGTGATGGCTGGGGAACTCTGGCACCCATTCAGGGCGTAGAAGGGGAGTAATATCCCCATTTGTTTGTTTTACTGAGTGTTCTTGTCTAGACCTGTTTATAGAGCCTTCTTAGTATATCTTCCAAATTTCAGGATGCAGCGTGGGAGGCAGACAGGAAGTTAAGGATGTCTCCGATGAGAAAAAGAATAATCAGTTTTACCGCAGTGACCCTGCTGGCTCTTTCTGCCCCTGTTTTTGCCGACAAAGCCCCATCTCGATTGAAAGTAAAAATGAATATTGCCACTCTTCAGGAACTGGATGAAGCCAGGGTTCAAGTGCGCCATACACTGGCAGAGAAGATTGTCGGAGACAGAGAAAATAATGGCCCCCTGAGCTGAAAGTTAAATTGATTTTCAAGATGTCACAGTATGACCATTTAATATTTTCGTACTCATTTAGCAGATATTTCTTTTTGATATTTTGAAAAAATCTATATGAATTAAAAATTAATATTTCTGAAACTACGATATTAATGAGTTCGATTGTTAATTGAAATAATTCTCATTTAGGTCTAGTATTCCGCTTGCTTTTCAATCTGTTGTTGTCTTTCCATGAACCGCCTCAGGTTACTCTTTTCACTACATCATCAGATGTATCAGGAAGCACTCTCTCCCGCTTGCTGTGCGTTCCGGGAGGAGGCTTGGGAGATTGTGATGACGGTCACTTTAGGGGATCTCCGGACAGGAGAGGAAGCTCGGGTCTTCGCTTTCAGGGAAGCAGGCTTAGCCTATCGTCGTAAGCTTCTGGCCATGGGCCTGACGCCTGGAACCTGTTTCAGAGTATGCCGGGTCGCGCCTCTGGGTGACCCTATTCAGCTCCAGGTTCGGGGATTTCAACTCAGTCTGCGTCGTCACGAAGCGGCAGCCGTTGAAGTGACTCGTCTATGAACGAACATGTGTTTGCGATTGTAGGCAACCCTAATTGCGGCAAAACCACTTTATTCAACAGTTTGACGGGGGCCAGTCAGCATGTAGGCAATTGGCCTGGTGTTACTGTAGAAAAGCGCAGTGGCCGCTATGAGTATAAAAGCCAGCTCGTTGAAGTGGTTGACCTGCCCGGTACCTATTGTCTGGACGTGGTTGATGATCAGGTATCGATGGATGAGCGCATTGCCCGTGACTTTATCCTTGCCCGTGAAGCTGAGTTGATCGTCAACGTTGTCGATGCTGCAAATATTGAGCGTAACCTGTATCTGACCACACAGCTGTTGGATATGGGACTCCCCGTTCTTGTTGTCCTCAACATGATGGATGTTGCCAGGGACAAAGGTCTCAAGATCAATGCTGAAAAGCTGTCCGAACAGCTCGGTTGCCCTGTTCATGCCATGATAGCCTCCAGAAACAAAGGAACACCGGGGCTCAAGGATCTTATTAATCAATGCTTTTTTAAAGGAGTTGAACCGGCAAAGCCGCAATATCTGGGAAGCGTTCTGGAAGAATCTGTTACTTGCCTGCAGGCACGTGTTGCCAGTGAGATTGAAGATCGCTCAATTGCACGTTGGGTGTCGCTTAAATTACTGGAGGGCGAGGCCGGTTTTGTTGACCAGGTTTCTCAGGGTCTGTTGGAGGCTGCGGTTTTGGCACGATCCCAACTTGAGGACGCCTATGATGCAGAGATGGATATCCTGGTGGCAAACGGTCGCTATGAAAGCATCAGCCTCATCATGAAGGATACTGTCAAAAGCGTGGGGAATGTAAGTCAAGGTCTTACTGAGCGTGTCGACCGCATTGTCCTGAATCGACTGGTGGGGTTGCCGGTTTTCTTTGGTGTTATGTATCTGATGTTCATGTTCTCTGTGAACATAGGCAGTGCTTTTATAGACTTTTTCGATATTCTCTCAGGCACTTTCTTTGTCGATGGTGTGAGCCATCTGCTTCAAAGTATCGATGCGCCGGACTGGATTATTGCACTGCTGGCCAAAGGTGTCGGTGGCGGTATCCAGACTGTCTCTACCTTCATACCGGTAATTGCTTTTCTGTTCCTGTTCCTTTCAGTACTGGAGGATTCAGGTTATATGGCCAGAGCCGCCTTTGTTATGGACAGGGCGATGCGTTTTCTGGGGCTTCCCGGAAAGGCTTTTGTGCCTATGTTGGTTGGGTTTGGCTGTAACGTACCGGCCATTATGGCGACCCGGACGCTGGAAAATCAGCAGGACCGGATGCTGACCATTGCCATGGCGCCTTTTATGTCCTGTGGTGCGCGTCTTCCTGTTTATGCGTTATTTGCTGCGGCCTTCTTTCCCGGTTTCGGTCAGAATGTGGTTTTTACACTCTACCTGACGGGTATTCTGGCTGCGGTGGTAACGGGTTTGATGCTGAAGAAGAGTCTCTTCAGTGGAGAGGTTACACCTTTTGTTATGGAGTTACCTAACTATCACAGGCCGTCAGTCAAGCATGTACTGCTGAGAACCTGGAGTCGACTGAAAGCCTTCTTGTTCAGGGCAGGTAAAGCCATAGTTCTCGTAGTAATGATACTCAATACCCTGAACTCTGTAGGAACTGACGGCAGTTTTGGCCATGAAGACACCCGGTCATCAGCGCTCAGTAAAATAGGTCAAACCATTTCACCTGCTTTTGCTCCCATGGGTATGTCAGAAGATAACTGGCCAGCGGCTGTTGGCCTGTTCACAGGCATTCTGGCAAAAGAGGCGGTGGTTGGCACGCTAAACTCCATGTACACCTCCATCGCTGAGCAGGAGAATGGCACTCAAGCCCAAGCCCATAATTTTGACTTTATGTCTGGTTTTAAGGAGGCCATGGCAACCATTCCTGTCAATCTTTCAGAGGTGGTATCTTCTCTGGCAGATCCTCTTGGACTCAGTGTTGGTGATTTGAGTAATCTGGAATCAGTAGCACAGGACCAGGCAGTGGAAGTTTCCACCTTCGCGGTCATGCAAAGACTGTTCATCAGTGATGCGGCTGTCGTCGCTTATCTCCTGATGATCCTGCTCTACACACCCTGTGTTGCAGCCCTGGGGGCTATTTATCGGGAATCAGGCCTTCGCTGGACATTCTTTGTGGCGGGCTGGACTTTCTTCATGGGATATTCAGTGGCTACTCTATACTACCAGTTGTCCCGAATTACTATTCAACCACTGACATCCCTGAGCTGGCTGTCCATCATAATGCTGGCCATGACTCTGGTGTTTCTGCTACTCAGGAGGGCAGGGCAGAGAATGCTATTCACTTCAGAAGATCTACCTGCTGAAACACTCAGAAGCTCTACAGGAAGCCATTGATGCTGCTAACAATCAGAGATTTTCTGTCAGAAAAAGGTATCTGTACTTTGGCTGAACTGAGTCAGCATTTTGAAGTAGACCCTGAAGCCATGCAGGCCATGCTGAGTCACTGGGTCAGGAAAGGAAAAGTGGTGGAGGAGTCATCCGGCTGCAAACAGGGGTGTGTCAGTTGTGGGCCTGAACAGTTGATTGTCTATCGTTGGTTAAGCTCGAGTCACTACGATCTCATTCCTGTCTGTGTTCAGAGTGATTAACCCGATATCGATAGACTGGGCTAAGGTATAAATCGTTAGCCTTATTCGTACGTTCAGGCTGCCATCCCGGTAGCCTGAATGTGTGGCTGACGATGTAACAGCCATCCTTAAGTTTCTCCTTGAATGCCCCGGATAACTTTTCCATAGCGCCCGGATAGAGATAGCATACGACCAATCCGGCTTCTTCCCATTGATGTTGAAAAATATCCTGCTGAATGATGATGACATTTTTTAGATGGCTGCAGCGTATTCGGCTGATCCAGTAGGGGAGGGGAGAACGTTCAATTCCGAAGATGATGCGGTCAGGATAGGCATTTGCCAACACTGAAATCAGAGAACCAAAACCACAGCCCAGTTCATAAATGTTGCCATCGACCCTTGAAGGCAGGGTTTCCAGTAGTTTTACTCTTACCTTGCCAGAGGAGGGTGTTGGAGTGATGCCCAAACGCAGGCTCCAAAAGACAATGGTCGTAGTTATCAGGCAGCCTGCAAAAAAGATCAGAATCAGAATTGTGTGTTCAAAGTTAATCATTCCCTTAAAGCACTTTATTACCCGCCAGGTTTTTATATTGCTCTTTATTTGACGCTTTGATCAAGTTCTGGCTGGACAGTTTTGCTGTATGAACTAGCTTACAAACAGAGTCTCAAGTCAAGTAGTGCGATGAATAGTGCAATAAACAGTGCGATATATAGTGCGATAAATGGTGCGATGAGAAAATTGGCGATCACTGGCGTATTCTCATTGGTCACAATCGTCATTTGGCCTCTCTATGCAGCCGAACCTGTCCCGTCTATTGAAAGCCTGGATGCAGGCTTCCAAAAACTGCAATCAGTACTTGGGCGGTATGAGCCGATGCATGCCAGGCAGTTCCGTATCATTATTGACAAGGAGTATAAAAATAAACCTGTCGAAAATGAGCCGGAAACACTGACCATCTCTAAGGGTGAGGTGCTTATTGGTAATCCTTATCGAATGGCGGATGGCATCGCTTTTGATACGATTGAAGCCATCAGGAATACGTTTTACGAAATTAATAAACATGATCAGCGCAAGAAAAAGTTTCGTGAGCACCGCTATCTGGCGATTCGCTACGTATTAAGAATAGATGCCGAACATCAATGGCATTTTGAAAGCAGTGTACTGTCCCACAGTGATCCTGCCGTGGTGGAGTCCCATGCCCTTACAGGCAATGTCGACTGGCTGAAAAACGGCTTTGAGCTGACAGGTTTTACCTCGGGTGTTGCATACACAGCGGGAGTTAAGCCTCTGCCCATAGCGGTCTATGCTCAATTAAAATTTATACGTGCCGGTGATGAATTGTACATTGATGATCGATGGCAGGATTATAAAATGACCAAAGGTCCCAATGGCAAGCTACTGCCATTCCCGGATTTCAATCAGCCCGTCGGGCGCCCTCAGTCCTGGTACAGTCGGGAAGCTTCTTACTATGAGTAAAAGCCTATCGTCATCTATCGCGATGCGCTTCGGCTGCCAGATGGTTAGGGAGCATAGTTGGATTAGATTTGCGCCACCGACTTTGCTGGTTTGACTTTTTTAGGTGTTTGCAACAGAGTGACATTTTCCTGATTTTGACCAAAAATATTCGCTCTTTAAAAAGATGTTAAAAATCATATGGTTATAAATGGCTCAAAAAATTGGGGTGAATTTGATATTTATTCCTAAGTTGCTGTTATATAAGTGGTTTGATGCTTTATACTCTGGTTCACTGCCGTGCAGGCAGCTTAGAAATGCCCGGTTATCGTGTAGCCTTGAAAACGTTGGTTCACTGCCGTGCAGGCAGCTTAGAAAAGCTCAGGGTCAGGTCACATTGTTCAGCTTCTGTTCACTGCCGTGCAGGCAGCTTAGAAAGTTGATCCTGAGAAAGAGGGATTGAGGTAGGCGTTCACTGCCGTGCAGGCAGCTTAGAAAAAAGGGGAATATAGAATGCAGGCGTGGCGCTTGTTCACTGCCGTGCAGGCAGCTTAGAAAGACATAGAGTGTCCTTTCCTGACCGTGTATCCGTTCACTGCCGTGCAGGCAGCTTAGAAAGTTGCAATCATCAAGGTCGGCTAATGCCACAAGTTCACTGCCGTGCAGGCAGCTTAGAAATCAGAGACAGAGAAAGACAGTTCACCCAATGCGTTCACTGCCGTGCAGGCAGCTTAGAAATGAAACTTGCAATCTTAACGAAGCTTGTGAAAGTTCACTGCCGTGCAGGCAGCTTAGAAATACTCGGAATCAGACAAAGCTCCAGTAGGGTCGTTCACTGCCGTGCAGGCAGCTTAGAAATGAAAGCCTACCTCGCCAAGTCAAACGCCCCAGTTCACTGCCGTGCAGGCAGCTTAGAAAATTGGTTGCCCCTGTCAGGTCGTTAATTTGTGCGTTCACTGCCGTGCAGGCAGCTTAGAAAAGTATGATCGCTCAACAATACTTGCGGCCACTGTTCACTGCCGTGCAGGCAGCTTAGAAAAACAAAGAGAGGCGACTCGGGAATGCTGAAGAGTTCACTGCCGTGCAGGCAGCTTAGAAATGACTTATCAGTCAGTCTAGCGAGTTCGGGCAGTTCACTGCCGTGCAGGCAGCTTAGAAAATATCGACTTCAGGATCAAGAAAAAGAGCCTCGTTCACTGCCGTGCAGGCAGCTTAGAAATTGATATGTCAGGAGAAAGACTCAAGGGCGCTGTTCACTGCCGTGCAGGCAGCTTAGAAATGATCGTGAAGAGCCACAGCTTCCTCATTGTTGTTCACTGCCGTGCAGGCAGCTTAGAAAACTTCACAGGTATAGAAATGCCATCACCCACAGTTCACTGCCGTGCAGGCAGCTTAGAAAAGAGACACGCAACAAATCCCACGGTGAAAAAGGTTCACTGCCGTGCAGGCAGCTTAGAAATTTCACCTTCTGCACTTCCACAATTTACAGAAGTTCACTGCCGTGCAGGCAGCTTAGAAAACGCTCAAGGGTAAATCACATATACAGCTACTGTTCACTGCCGTGCAGGCAGCTTAGAAAAAAATGTTGGTTTTATCTAGGTTTCTTCTTTTAGTTCACTGCCGTGCAGGCAGCTTAGAAATTCTCCAAAAAATCGACAATTTGCTTTTGAGCGTTCACTGCCGTGCAGGCAGCTTAGAAATCTACGAGATGAGTAGCTCTGGTTACTGACTCGTTCACTGCCGTGCAGGCAGCTTAGAAATTTTGAAGGTTCGCCGCAAAGAGCGAGCACTTGTTCACTGCCGTGCAGGCAGCTTAGAAAATCATGGCTCGTCTTCCTCTATCCCTGCGGCCGTTCACTGCCGTGCAGGCAGCTTAGAAATGTTTATTGCTTGCGAGCCGTTGCGGTTAAAAGTTCACTGCCGTGCAGGCAGCTTAGAAAAGATGCCTGCTTCTGAAATTTTGTCTATGGTTGTTCACTGCCGTGCAGGCAGCTTAGAAAGAACATATTTTTTCCTTGAAATGTCGGTTAAGGTTCACTGCCGTGCAGGCAGCTTAGAAAGCACACAGCACCGATTTATGATGAAGTTTTTGGTTCACTGCCGTGCAGGCAGCTTAGAAATTGAAATGTCGGTTAAGAGTGGCGGCTCGAATGTTCACTGCCGTGCAGGCAGCTTAGAAACGTAACTGTTGTTTCAGTTTCTCGTGTTACTGGTTCACTGCCGTGCAGGCAGCTTAGAAAAGTTGAAGAATCAACAGAAGAAGTAGTTTGAACGTTCACTGCCGTGCAGGCAGCTTAGAAAATAACAAACCCTTCCCAACTTTCAAACGGCACGTTCACTGCCGTGCAGGCAGCTTAGAAATTGCATCCCACTGGCAAGATCTTTTCTGGTTTGTTCACTGCCGTGCAGGCAGCTTAGAAACATCAGTACGAACCTTGACGTTCCCTGTCCTGATGTTCACTGCCGTGCAGGCAGCTTAGAAAGCGATAGGCCATTAGAGTCTGCAGAGTCGAGGGTTCACTGCCGTGCAGGCAGCTTAGAAATGATTTCCGCCTCTGCCCTGACCCAAGGTGAATGTTCACTGCCGTGCAGGCAGCTTAGAAACAAAATATTAAATACAGACACTTATACTTGTGGTTCACTGCCGTGCAGGCAGCTTAGAAAACATGCAATGTAAGGTGCATGCAGCAACAAGAGTTCACTGCCGTGCAGGCAGCTTAGAAAAAATAAAAAGGGGCAGAAGCCCCAGTAATCAAAGTTCACTGCCGTGCAGGCAGCTTAGAAATTTGATCCGGCCTTTAAATTTTTTGTCGTACAGTTCACTGCCGTGCAGGCAGCTTAGAAAAAAAACCAGTTCGGAAAGCTCTATACGACATTGTTCACTGCCGTGCAGGCAGCTTAGAAAATAGCGAACCTCGAGAGAACGAACCGAACCCAAGTTCACTGCCGTGCAGGCAGCTTAGAAAATCCTGACGAACAACTTCCTGAATTTCTCGACGTTCACTGCCGTGCAGGCAGCTTAGAAATGATTTCCGCCTCTGCCCTGACCCAAGGTGAAGTTCACTGCCGTGCAGGCAGCTTAGAAATCGAAGGCATCAAGGGCAAGGTCTATCCTGTTGTTCACTGCCGTGCAGGCAGCTTAGAAAAGTAAAAAGACCGGTGCTCAGTATGATATGTGGTTCACTGCCGTGCAGGCAGCTTAGAAATGATCCATTGCATCACCGAAGTTATCACCATCGTTCACTGCCGTGCAGGCAGCTTAGAAATCTAAGGCTGTTTAGGCCACCAGCCAGCCATAGTTCACTGCCGTGCAGGCAGCTTAGAAAGGAGAAATCGACTCTGGGCAGGCGATGGCACCGTTCACTGCCGTGCAGGCAGCTTAGAAACGACTAAAAAGCGTTCTTATGTAGTTGATTTTGTTCACTGCCGTGCAGGCAGCTTAGAAAATGATAAAGCCTTCCCAACTTTCAAAGGGCACAGTTCACTGCCGTGCAGGCAGCTTAGAAATTTCAGGACTTTTATCAGATTGGGTGTCTGAAGTTCACTGCCGTGCAGGCAGCTTAGAAAGCCTTCCTTTCGATTGCATCCTTCAGGATGAAGTTCACTGCCGTGCAGGCAGCTTAGAAATGGCAGAGCTGGCAGAGACGTTGCGAAAACAAGTTCACTGCCGTGCAGGCAGCTTAGAAATACCCGATCCGGGCGCTATTGTTGAATACGCCGTTCACTGCCGTGCAGGCAGCTTAGAAATGGACGACGGCGTGCATTGGGGCTGTCATCACGTTCACTGCCGTGCAGGCAGCTTAGAAATCCTTGTCGGATAAGTACCTGACCTTCTTGTTTGTTCACTGCCGTGCAGGCAGCTTAGAAACTTCGAAGAATGGTTATGCTTATGGTTGAATATGTTCACTGCCGTGCAGGCAGCTTAGAAAGCTACCACGGTTGCAAAAGAAAACCACAAGGAGTTCACTGCCGTGCAGGCAGCTTAGAAAGTTCAGAGGAATCTTCGTGATTGTCGTGTGTTGTTCACTGCCGTGCAGGCAGCTTAGAAATGAGTAGGACCGAAAGAAGCCGATCCGAGTCCGTTCACTGCCGTGCAGGCAGCTTAGAAACATCGGATGACCTTCACCAGTACTCAGCCAGACGTTCACTGCCGTGCAGGCAGCTTAGAAATCCCCAGGGAGGGCTCGTTTCATGGTGAACAGGTTCACTGCCGTGCAGGCAGCTTAGAAACCAGTTTGATGGTTCAAAAGGTTGGGACTCATGTTCACTGCCGTGCAGGCAGCTTAGAAAACGGCAAAACGCCAGACATGTTCGGGTATCTCCGTTCACTGCCGTGCAGGCAGCTTAGAAAAATCATTCGGAACTGGGAACCGGGCGACGTTTGTTCACTGCCGTGCAGGCAGCTTAGAAACATGAGATCGATAGACTGAGAAGTCAGATCACGTTCACTGCCGTGCAGGCAGCTTAGAAAAAAATAAAGTTGTAGCGGCGGCAGGTTCGCCCGTTCACTGCCGTGCAGGCAGCTTAGAAAAGTGTGCCGGTGAATCCATGTCTGTACTTACAGTTCACTGCCGTGCAGGCAGCTTAGAAATGACGAGCATGGCGTCGGGCATCGTTCGAAGAGTTCACTGCCGTGCAGGCAGCTTAGAAATGTTTGTGCAGGGAAGATTGCCGAGCGTAAGGGTTCACTGCCGTGCAGGCAGCTTAGAAAAATCTAATTTAGCGCAGAATCCAACATAATGTGTTCACTGCCGTGCAGGCAGCTTAGAAAATGATGAGGTGTTAGAACTTTATTATCGTGGCGTTCACTGCCGTGCAGGCAGCTTAGAAATCAGACACCGCAGCTTCAGTTTCCAAGAGTTCGTTCACTGCCGTGCAGGCAGCTTAGAAAACCTCCATGATGGTGCAGGACTATGGCCGATTGTTCACTGCCGTGCAGGCAGCTTAGAAATTCGCTTTTAACGCCTACAGCCTCAGCCAGAGGTTCACTGCCGTGCAGGCAGCTTAGAAATGTTGTACCTGTTGCGGTGCTGGCGCTGCCTGGTTCACTGCCGTGCAGGCAGCTTAGAAAAAAAAAGAGGTGCGATACGCTGCAGCGAAGAGTTCACTGCTCTGCAGGCAGCTTAGAAATTTTACGCACTGCTGATAGACGAAATTGTCTGGTTCACTGCCGTGCAGGCAGCTTAGAAAAGCCAATGAAAGGAATCTTGATTCTGTCTGTAGTTCACTGCCGTGCAGGCAGCTTAGAAATGTGAGGCATTGTGAGAGGGTCTAAGTATGAAGTTCACTGCCGTGCAGGCAGCTTAGAAATTCGAAGCTGCTGTATGGGATGGAAGGGTGGCGTTCACTGCCGTGCAGGCAGCTTAGAAAGATCATGTTCAGAACTCCCAGACAGGCCGCTTGTTCACTGCCGTGCAGGCAGCTTAGAAAACAGACCCGCAGGTATCAATGTATCTGGACCAGTTCACTGCCGTGCAGGCAGCTTAGAAATGTAACAGTTAAAGGTGGTGCTGAGGGATCGAGTTCACTGCCGTGCAGGCAGCTTAGATAAGCAATCAAAAAAGAATTTTGAAGAGGCTGCTGTTCACTGCCGTGCAGGCAGCTTAGAAACAATGAAGCCGAGAAGTTAGATAAAGATCTTGAGTTCACTGCCGTGCAGGCAGCTTAGAAATCAAAAAAAACATGCTTTCAAATTAACAGAAAGTTCACTGCCGTGCAGGCAGCTTAGAAAGTACAGGACAATGCGGCCCGATCAGCGGAAGCGTTCACTGCCGTGCAGGCAGCTTAGAAAAACCGGTTGCATAAGTAGTTCTGAAGCTGCTCGTTCACTGCCGTGCAGGCAGCTTAGAAAGGTGAACGCCTCTTTGCGTTTTTTGGGTGTACGTTCACTGCCGTGCAGTCAGCTTAGAAACCTGACTTATCGCTTTAAATTAAAAGATGATAGTTCACTGCCGTGCAGGCAGCTTAGAAAATAGGGAGGCTTTCGAGTTTCCCTTTTTTTGAGTTCACTGCCGTGCAGGCAGCTTAGAAAATTAAAAACTGGACTCCGGTTATGATTAAAATGTTCACTGCCGTGCAGGCAGCTTAGAAACTCCTGAGTTCTTATCTCTTCAATTTTTATAAGTTCACTGCCGTGCAGGCAGCTTAGAAAAAGCCGAGAACATCAGACATAACCACATTAAAGTTCACTGCCGTGCAGGCAGCTTAGAAAATCTGTAGAAGTCACTGTTACTGTAGCGGAACGTTCACTGCCGTGCAGGCAGCTTAGAAATCTTTTACAAGTTACCAGCTAATGGAACTACTGTTCACTGCCGTGCAGGCAGCTTAGAAACCAAGGAGAAAAAGAGCCACGCTTACCGGACTTGTTCACTGCCGTGCAGGCAGCTTAGAAAACATAACGGTTCAGCCCTTGGGTATCCTTGCGGTTCACTGCCGTGCAGGCAGCTTAGAAAAAAACAGAAGGCGTTTTGCCGTGAATATATTTGTTCACTGCCGTGCAGGCAGCTTAGAAAATATAACAACGCGCTCGAATACGTTCGCAAGCGTTCACTGCCGTGCAGGCAGCTTAGAAAGTAAATCCGTAGAACAACGTCTTGCCCGTTCAGTTCACTGCCGTGCAGGCAGCTTAGAAAGTAAACACTCAGAAGTGCCCGGCGCGATATTCGTTCACTGCCGTGCAGGCAGCTTTGAAACGTAAGAAACTTGTAGACTCTGGCTTACTGACGTTCACTGCCGTGCAGGCAGCTTAGAAAACCACAATCAGGACACACAACCCGGTTATCTACGTTCACTGCCGTGCAGGCAGCTTAGAAATGCTTTGATGCGGGTTTTTCTTTTGCTGAATAGTTCACTGCCGTGCAGGCAGCTTAGAAATGTGACCTATGCGACTAAAGACTTGTCTTATCGTTCACTGCCGTGCAGGCAGCTTAGAAAAGTATTTGTTCACCGGAGACTGGGGTATAAACGTTCACTGCCGTGCAGGCAGCTTAGAAATGAGACATCAGGGAATCAAAGACACGATCAGCGTTCACTGCCGTGCAGGCAGCTTAGAAACGATGAAGAAGGTGCAACAAAAACAGATGGAAGTTCACTGCCGTGCAGGCAGCTTAGAAAAATATAATTCTTGGATTTGGGATCGTAGAAATGTTCACTGCCGTGCAGGCAGCTTAGAAAGTCACTGTGTCCAGAATGGCCTGAACTTCAAAGTTCACTGCCGTGCAGGCAGCTTAGAAATTGCCGTAACCAGCGCAGGACGGTGGCCGGGGGTTCACTGCCGTGCAGGCAGCTTAGAAAATACTGAGACTCATAGCGTGATTGCACGCCTTGTTCACTGCCGTGCAGGCAGCTTAGAAAATGAATACCCCTGTTTAACATACGTCTACTTGAGTTCACTGCCGTGCAGGCAGCTTAGAAATTATCTCCGTAGTGACGCCACAGGGTATGGAGGTTCACTGCCGTGCAGGCAGCTTAGAAAACTCGAAACCGGCCCCCATGCCCTGATCCTTTGTTCACTGCCGTACAGGCAGCTTAGAAATGATTTCCAAGGGTTAGCGTCCCCCCCGCTGCGTTCACTGCCGTGCAGGCAGCTTAGAAAGGTTCGATACTGCTATTAGCTGTCGCCTTACAGTTCACTGCCGTGCAGGCAGCTTAGAAAAGCCAGAGCGCACAGGCGTCGTCTGAGATTTTGTTCACTGCCGTGCAGGCAGCTTAGAAATGCGGCATCGGGTCCGGGAACGCCACCTCTTTGTTCACTGCCGTGCAGGCAGCTTAGAAATGGCAGAAGAACTGCAGGCCCGCGCTACTCAAGTTCACTGCCGTGCAGGCAGCTTAGAAATCATGTTAATTCCTCAACTGGACCCCTTAAAAGTTCACTGCCGTGCAGGCAGCTTAGAAATCAACTTCGTTAACAGCGTAATACAGCTCTCCGTTCACTGCCGTGCAGGCAGCTTAGAAAAGTAACCTTTATTATATAGCTGGCCTTGGAGTCGTTCACTGCCGTGCAGGCAGCTTAGAAACTGCAAATGCTTAGCCTGGTTTCCCTCGTGTAGTTCACTGCCGTGCAGGCAGCTTAGAAAGCAATGAAGGCCAGAACACAGGTGTAACTTCTGGTTCACTGCCGTGCAGGCAGCTTAGAAATACGCAACAGTAGAACAGCTCAGGGAGTACGCGTTCACTGCCGTGCAGGCAGCTTAGAAAGCACAGGCAGCTTAGAAAATGTAAGCGTGGTTGTTCACTGCCGTGCAGGCAGCTTAGAAAGCTTGCAGGCTTCCCACCCCTGCACCGGATAGGTTCACTGCCGTGCAGGCAGCTTAGAAAAGTACCCAGAGTCGCCCCCAGAGAGTCGAATAGTTCACTGCCGTGCAGGCAGCTTAGAAACGAAAGCGGCGGCTTGCCGGTTAAATCCATCAGTTCACTGCCGTGCAGGCAGCTTAGAAAATCAATGAGACGTAACTCTCCATTTCAGTAAAGTTCACTGCCGTGCAGGCAGCTTAGAAAAGTTGAGGAAACAGCACAGTGTTCATATTCACGTTCACTGCCGTGCAGGCAGCTTAGAAAGTGATTATTCCCAATATGATATATTTGCTGATGTTCACTGCCGTGCAGGCAGCTTAGAAATCGCCCTCGAGATCAGACTGAGTGTAAGTCTCGTTCACTGCCGTGCAGGCAGCTTAGAAATCAAGAGCATAAATGACATCACCGTAAATATTGTTCACTGCCGTGCAGGCAGCTTAGAAAAAGAATGCAGCTTCTGAAACAGGCTCAGCAGTGTTCACTGCCGTGCAGGCAGCTTAGAAAGATTGACGACGGTGTACCGAATCGGCTTAGATGTTCACTGCCGTGCAGGCAGCTTAGAAAGATGCAGAAAATCCAGCGCGATGTCTGCCCGCGTTCACTGCCGTGCAGGCAGCTTAGAAAATTTGGCGGATTTATCCGGCCTGCCCCTTTTCGTTCACTGCCGTGCAGGCAGCTTAGAAAACCGTGCTATTCAGTGATCGGGTCGAGTCTGTGTTCACTGCCGTGCAGGCAGCTTAGAAAGATCGATTTCGTGGTGTCATTAAATTTGCATCGTTCACTGCCGTGCAGGCAGCTTAGAAATTTCAGGACTTCTTGGTTCTATTCTCAGATGAGTTCACTGCCGTGCAGGCAGCTTAGAAAAAACATGTATTCGACTCCCTTACGGTGGGCGCGTTCACTGCCGTGCAGGCAGCTTAGAAAAGCAGTAGAAGCGTCGTGAATGAGCGCTGCAAGTTCACTGCCGTGCAGGCAGCTTAGAAAATCATTAATATGTTGCCCGCGCGCTGGGCCATGTTCACTGCCGTGCAGGCAGCTTAGAAATGGACCAGTGCCGCGACGGCGGCGACGACTGCGTTCACTGCCGTGCAGGCAGCTTAGAAAGGGCCAGAAGTACATGAAACAGGAAATGGACAGTTCACTGCCTTGCAGGCAGCTTAGAAAGGGTGGCCATCGTCCGGCACATCATTGCCCTGGTTCACTGCCTTGCAGGCAGCTTAGAAAGTACACTGAGCGCACCGGCTTTGAGCTGGTGCGTTCACTGCCGTGCAGGCAGCTTAGAAAATGAAACGCATTATAAAAAGGTGCGCGCGATGGGTTCACTGCCGTGCAGGCAGCTTAGAAATACTGAAACGAATAGTCAGCACAGCACAGCAGGTTCACTGCCTTGCAGACAGCTTAGAAAGTCTTCAGGAACACTGAAGTCAACGATTGTTAGTTCACTGCCGTGCAGGCAGCTTAGAAAGTTCTAGAATCAGAATACTCAATCAGAGCCTTGTTCACTGTCGTGCAGGCAGCTTAGAAAGTCCGACTGCTGCGTGTTGTTATGCGTGCCTTGTTCACTGCCGTGCAGGCAGCTTAGAAATCAGAAATGAAGGAAAAGGGGCGAAGGAGATTGTTCACTGCCGTGCAGGCAGCTTAGAAAGGTTCTGGAGAGATTGAGTACAACGACGGGACGTTCACTGCCGTGCAGGCAGCTTAGAAAAGCCGGGGGCTACCTTCCGTGCTGAACTTAACGTTCACTGCCGTGCAGGCAGCTTAGAAATGACCCCATACTCCGGTGATTCAAACTGAATAGTTCACTGCCGTGCAGGCAGCTTAGAAAAGTGTGTTTCTATTGATGATGCCGCCGAGTTTGTTCACTGCCGTGCAGGCAGCTTAGAAAGAGAGAATCACTGATAGATTCCATAACTTTCTGTTCACTGCCGTGCAGACAGCTTAGAAAGTCAATCGAATGGCTATTGACGCAGTGAATTCGTTCACTGCCGTGCAGGCAGCTTAGAAATCAAATGCGGAGAGCCTGACGTGGCTCAAAGCGTTCACTGCCGTGCAGGCAGATTAGAAAGGACGGTGCATACCGTAAAATCATCACGCTACAGTTCACTGCCGTGCAGGCAGCTTAGAAACGGTGCTGAAGGTGGGCCGTGCAGAATTCAGGGTTCACTGCCGTGCAGGCAGCTTAGAAATGTCTGTCAGGTTCTTACGTTCATTCGCCAGTGTACACTGCCGCACAGGCAGCTTAGAAATTCTCAGATGAGCGCCTGACCCTGGCTGCTTTGTTCACTGCCGCACGGACAGCTCATAAAATGCTGGATTTCATCACAAAAAGGGTTTTTGAGAGCCGCCGATACTAGCGGCTCCCTAACAGTGTTAAAACTCAGGAACAGTGGCTTTTTCTATAGCCAGACCGTAGCTGTTAAACCGTCCTACTACAGAGCTGGCTTTGCTATGGCGCTCTATAAACAGCAGAAAATTCTGACCGTTACTGCTGCTCTTCAGTCCAAGATGAGGTAACTGAAGCGGTTTTGAGATTTGTGAAAGGACAGCTTGCTCCAACTCATCTGTCCAGGTCCCTCGCTCAAGATGACGCTTTTTTTGCCTTCGCAATCTGCTGTTACCCTTGGGTTGACGGCGATGATAGCAACTATGTTCAGTGACACTCCCAGGTATCGTACTGACCGGTTTCAGCAAGGCATAATCCTTGATAACAGCATGACCTACCAGAGTTGAATGCAAGTCATCAATATCCGCTTTTTTTCCCAGAATACGAATAGTACCGCCCAGTGTAGGCTGCTGTCTGTAGGCGGGGAAACTCAGGCCTATACGACCCTCATAGGTCGGTAATAGCTTGTGCAGTGCCTGAATAATTGCCGAAACCACAGCGGACTGGATTATCTCAGGGTTGGGCAGTGCTTTAAGCTCACAGTAGCTGTCCATAATTACTCCTTACCGGATTCACCGAAGACACCACCACGGATCAGGATAGCCATCACATAGTGCTGTTGCTCTACAGAGGGCTTTTTGTCCTTGAGTACCCAGTTATCAAACAGGCTATAGAAATCTTTTTTTTCCTTTGGTTGCCGAAAGGCTTCACCCAGAGTTGTTACCGAACCATAAGGTTCGACGGCGATAGGCATCATGGCATCGTCACTGTACCAGGTATCAATAGTACGGATTGCATTACCGATTTTTTGAGAGTGCATGCCTGTCTGGCAAGTGGTTTCATTCACGATATAAAGTTCCTTGCTTTTTGTCTTTCCTGTATCCAGTACCAGCTCCTGTGAAGGGTAAACCTCCTGACCAAAGCCCAGGCAGGCATGAGCTTCAACATTGAGAAGAATAAAATGCTCATCACGTAATCCCGAAGCTATCCATTTAGCGACGGTGGCGATTTCATTGGACTTGTGATCAAAAGTTTGCAAACTCAGCTGGCGGGCACTGCCGATGGTGACGCGTTTCTCTGTGCCATCTATTTTACAGCGCACAGTGACTGAAACAGACTCACTGCCAAGACGGTTTCGCCACAGCCAGCGGGCGTTGAGTATATTAGTTGCATAACGTCTTGCCAGTTCTTCTACACCATGCTCATGGATATAATGAGCAACAATGGATTTCACCTTGGCCTGATAGTGCTGGTTATTACAGACACTGGGAGTGCCATCAAAAGGTATCACCTTGCATGAAAAATTGATCTTGAGAGTGTCATTGTCACTATTCAACATGGCGACATCGACAGTTTGCAGGTTAGGTACCTGAATTTTTGCGTCCAGTTTGGCCGGGTCGCTGGCATCCTTGTTTTTCAGGCGGTTGGAGATTGTGCCTCGAATTGACTTGGTACGAACGGCAATTACGGTCTCCTGAGGATGTTCCAGCTGACTATTGAATTGACTGAATACCGCGTCGGAGATATCCAGGTTGCGTTCGAAAGCGAGAACTGAGGCTGTTGCTAGTTTAGTCATTACATAACTCCTTTGATATCAGTCGACATTTTGCGCAATCAGGTACAAGCCGTTTTCACCGGTGTTCATTCGCCAGAAGGCGTTGTCCAGTGAGTTGAGGCTGTAAGGGAAAATCCAGCGACCAAGGCTGTAGAGTGTTTCGACATATTGGCTTGGGTAGTGGGGAGCCCGGCTATGTTGCATAGATGCCGGTTCATAAACCGGTGAGATTGACTGGTAACCGACCGGAATCGGCACCAGCCAGCCACGGCCATGTTTTACGCTGGTCGTCTTCCACTGTACGGGTTGTTCTTTGTCTTTATCCTTTGCGGGCAGCTGTTCGGGTACGTGATGCAGTATTGCTGTTTCGAGTAGAGCATCCAGAGCGGTTGCATCCGGTGATTGCTGCTGCAGCTGCTCGGTAATCTCTATCAGCTCCTGACGGGCATCCATAAGAATAAAGGCTGGTGCCAGACGAGCCTTTAGCTGATCCAGATTTTCTGCCGATATCAGCTCAACTGTTTTGATGCCAAATACACTTCCCCCAGTCATTCTTTGTTGTTGCATTGCTTGGTTGATCCAGTGACAAAACTCTTGTTCATTGTCATTGAGCCAGTCCTGGTCATCGAAATCTTCACAGCGTATAGGTATAACCAGGCTGATAGTCATATCAACCTTGCCTTCTTCAACTATGGCTGGCGTTGTACCGTTTTTTTTGATTGGGTTACGGCTTTGATTGAATGTGTAATCGCTGAAAGCATTGGGACGATAACGTCTTACCCTGCACTCATGACTGGCTATCAATACTCCATCAAAAGTCAGGTTGACAGGAAACGTAATTTTACGTTCCAGAGCGTGAACAGCACCTAAAAAACCTGTTAAAGCTGGAAAGCCATAACTGAGCGGGCCAGAGATGGCATTGGCAGCCTGTACCTTGATTTGGGCAATATGCAGGTAGTAATCAATATCACTCATGAGAATATCCCCGCATCATGACGCTGGCTCGCTTTGATGGCTGCTTCCATTTCTCGCTGCCATTCTCTGAATTCCACATCGTCAAAGTCAGTGGCTTGTTTTTTGAATCTTGCCTGCAGCAAATTGTTCAACCAGAGTGCGAAATCCTGCATTACGGTCTTTACCCATTCGCCTCTTTCTCTCTGTTCTTTGAAAGTGTCCTGGTCTTCCTGATCTGCTCGCAAAGGGTCGAGCCAGAGTTTGTGCGGCATTTTTAGCCGGTAGTTTTCACTCCACCCTGCAAGAAAGTTTTGTTGTATATAGGCCGCTATTTGTAAAATCTGGCCAAGAATAAGATTGAGAGCTTCTTTTCGCTGTTCACGAATATCCATGATACTGCTGGGAGCTTCGATCACTGCATACAGTATCTGCAGACCTTCGTAACAGTGATAAGCCAGATTTCTGTTAAAGAAGCTTTCTTGTCGTTTGCCAACGGAGAAGTCTTTCTGTCGGGAGTAGGTGGGTGGCAAGGATTCAAGTAGCAGGTTAATACCACGCTGTTTACTGGTCAGTGAGCTAATGTTCTGTGGGTTGGAGCCCCCTATTTTAAGCGCTGCCAGAGACATAACGGAAACATAGGCCTTTTGCTCAACACTCTTTTTTTTGCGATTGTCCCGGGCGTTTTTGTTCGCTTCGCTAAACCGTTTATTGTTTATCTTGCTTGCAACGCTGTAAGTCATTGTCGAGGGGTGCAGCGGCACCAGACAGAGATAGCTGTCTTCGGCGATGGCATTCGCTCGTGGCCAAAGCAGCTGCTTGTTGAGGCCTGAAGTTTTGGGCGAATCTGTTTGCGCAGCGAGTGAGGAGTAAAATTTTTGTTGATATTGAGCGGAAAGTGACGTGTCGGCAGCAAAAATTTTCTCCAGTCCAAGGTGGTTTTCAAGGATCAGATCTCGAAGAAGGTCATCCTTTACAGGGATGTTAAAAAAAGCAACTAATGGTAAAGCAGCAGCGTTACCGTTGGCATCTAAAGCTGAGGATGATAAGAGCTGCGTGCCAACAATCCCTGGAGGCGGGAGTGAGGATGGCCTGAAGTTTATGTTATCTCCCTTGGAATCGGGGTGTACACCTTTGGAAAGATGGGTGCCGAACTTGATTTGCTCGGTATATTTATTCGCAAGCGTTGCCATCCAGTTGTCTCTGTCATAGCGATTTGTGATATTTGTTATTTTCTCCCTAATCTTTTTCGCTTGGTCACTGCCAGGCTCTGCCTTTTCCAGTTTCTTCTGTTCTGGCTCCAGTTTGCTCTGATAATGTTCGTTACGATGCTGATCAATGGCCTGGATAATGTCATCACGTGTGATTGAGTCCATAGCTTCTTTACACCTCTATCAGTTCAATAGAGTGGGTAGTATAACAGAATAAATCAACCATGTAAGCGTGATTCTCAAAGCCATGCAGGTGTGTTTATCTGTGTAATTAATAAACTATGACTTTTTAAAGTTGTGGTAGACTCTGCCCTTCTGCCGAGCAGGCAGCTAATAAAATGCAAGCGTGGTTCTCCATGCGTAAATTACTGCCGAACAGGCAGACACCAAAAGGGCTTTCTGTTAGAAGCCCTTTTGGTGATGCATCTCACTTCCGGGTGTCAGCTCAGGCTGGCCAAAACCCAAACCATGGATGAAAGCGCCAGCTTTTTTGTTCGGCCAATCGTATTGAACTGAAGCGAATAGAAGTCTTTATTGGTGATTCGTCATTCAACTGTGCACAAAGATCATCCAATGCCGTATGAAAATCACTGACCAACCAGGGCTGGCTTGTCGCATTTTGTGGTGCAAAATCGTCGTAGGCAAACTGGCTGTTTATGCTGTCTTGCCCCTGAGGGTTCTCCCAGGCTTTATCCGCATAACGAAAACGTATTCCTGCCGGGTAGCCCTCGTCAGGTAGAGCAACAATGTCAGCCTGTGGGATCTGATCATATCGAAATGGAGTTGCTCGCTGCATATGGATGTTGGCCTGTGCTGCAGTGTTGCGCTGCCAGAAAGCATTGACAACGTTAGTACTTTCCGAGTTGAGAAGGTCGGCCATAACTGCATGTTCAAGGTCGGCCAGCCGAAGGTCTGGCTGGAGTTCATCGGGCCGGGCTATTCGAGGGACTGAATTGATATTATCCAGCTGCTGATCGGTAATCAGGCGATCTGAGCAGCGATGGCTATTGAGAAGATGCGTTTTGCTCTCAAATCCAGGCCGCAGAAATACAGGGTCTCCAACCCCCAGATTGCTCCCGGCCTGAAGGGCTTTGATGTTGCTATCAAGAATCAGCACATTGGCTTTGGTCGCTATCTTATCTGGTCGGTGTCGCCAGATTCGCCCAACCAGCTGAATGATTGAGCGCATTGATGATGGTTCAATTATGGCCCAGTCGTAATCGTGATCCCGGCCCACTTCAGCAACAGCTGTAGCAAGAACGATAAAGATATGATGTTGTTTATCGCCGTTCTGAACTGCATTGGTAATTTCTGGATGGTCAAACAGGTTTTTGTCTCTATTCCGGTTGAGAATACGATCCAGCTTATGTTCCAGTCGGCTGCGTAAAAGAAGCAGTTGTCGGGCATGATAACAGCAGATATGTAGTTGAATATTGTCCGGTAACGTTGACTGGTAAAGTGCTCTTGCCAGATCAACCATTGGATCAATATTCGCCATCCGAACCAGGCCAACACTGGCGGTTCTGTGACTTACAGGACAGGTTTCATGATAGGTGTTGTGCAGGCGTAAACAGGCATCGGTAATAATTTGTGCCAGAGTACGGTTGTGAATTTTTTCCTCTTCAGATGCTTTGGGAAGAACAGTAGGTAGAATTTCTCCTATACGTTTTGGCGGAAGTGCATTCAACGCTCTAATACGCCTGCGAATAAATTTGGTGTGGCACCTGGCAAAGGTTTGTCCGTTAATGCAAGGTTCAATATGTTGGTTGAATTCATCAAACCATGCACAGTAGATATCCATGTTTTTTTCATTCTGGTTAAGTTGCCAGAGCTGGCGGCCTTTTTGGTAGGCTACAAAGAGTCCTTGAACCAGGTCTGGTGTCAGGGTGGCAGAAGAGAGCAGGATATTACTCCCCATCATACCAGCCATATGAACCAGACGACTCAGGGCGGGCAAATCATTTTGATCAAAGTCATCAGGCTCATCAAGAATCAGGTCGCTGGTCATTAGACGGAGGATCGGCACGATATGGCGCCCACCGCGCAGTGTTTCTGTTGCACTGATAATGTGGTCAACTGTACAGGAAACTACCGGTGCGTAGAGCAGGTCGCTGGCTTTTGGATCTTGAATAATGGTTCCCAAGGTGGATTTATCCAGTACGCAGTTCTCGTAGTCGAGCTTATCGATAATCAGATCGGCAGCCGATTCACTGCCGTTATCCTCGGTAATCTCCTCTTCCACTTCCTGCTGTAGATCAAACAGTGTCCGTTGGGCCGTACCGCCGACAAGAATAGCCAGTTCGGTATCATCCAGGTTTAATCTTTCTCGCAAGGCTATGCCCGTCTGAAGGGTTAATACCCGCAAGCCAAGGGCGATGGTAAAGCGGGGTCCTCGCTCGGGATCAGCAAGTGCGGCCATGATCCGGGCATTGCCCAGAGTTTTACCACAGCCCGTGCTGGCCAGATTTACACCAAAAAAACCTTGCCGACGAGCCTCCTTCTGGTGTTTTTTTATCAGGCTCCAACCTTGGTTTTGCCACTGGAATCTTGGTATTGAAGTCCGTCTGGAAAATGGGCTGATATCCTCGAGGCGGGGCAATTCATGGGCAAACCGTGGTAGTAAGCGCGAGAAATCACCCGTAAACCGGGCAACCCCAAGCAGATGCTCATCCAAGGCTTGTTTTGGTTGTTTTGATAGGTGATCAGTATTGGCAATAAGTGAAGTTGAAAGGCTTTGATCACCAGTAACACGACGTTTGTCATCCGCAGACAGGCTGGAATAGTTGTGGTCGCCCACCATAAGACATAAGCGTGCCAAGTGCATCAGTAATGGATTATTCGTTTCAGGTGGATTCAATAGCTGAGGATGGTTCAGTGCTTTTGTGGCCCAGCGTTTTACTGTTTTTTGCCACATCAGGCTGTCGGTGGCTTGAGCTGAAAATCGCCAAAAATCTCCTGTATCATTGCGTTCACTCTGTGCTTTTTCCGAGAAAACCCAATAGTTATAGGCTGATAGCCGCTTGTAGAAGCGATCAAGATCCAGTTGCAAAAACTTCAACTGGTCGCATAGTTTTTCCCTTTCCCTAAAATTATGTCGGTCATCACAGGGGAGGCGGTGGTGGGTGACAATCAACCAGGAAACTAATTGTGCCAAGGGTGGAAGATAGGCAATACCTTTGGATTTGTTTTTGTGTTTATGGTCGTTGTAGAGGTTATCAACCCAGTTGGGTTGCTGTTTGAAATAGATGGGCAGATTGCATAATCTTTCCAGCCATTCCCTGTCAGTCGAACAATCATAAATCAGCGCCTCAAATAGGCGAAGGGATATCCACTCGTGACGGTAAGGGTCACTTTGTTGAGTTCCAGAGCTCTTAAGTTTTTGTTGGAATCCAACCGTTGCTTTGCCCAGGTCGTGCAGAAGTGCAGCAAGTACGGCAACAATTTGTATTGAGGTTGCCATAGTCCAGTTGTTTTCCCACTCTGTGCCCGTCAGAGTTCTCCGGGTTCGATTGACTGGCACAAGGCCTTTGTTATTAAAGGCGCTGCGTTTGCCCACCACCCACACCAACTCACTACGCGACCGAGACCGAATCCAGTGGCAACTGACGGCAGTACTCTTAGTCGCTGTTTTGCGCAGCAATTTTTTAACAGCGTTTAATCCTTCCTGAGTAATAATGGTTTGCCAGGTGTTGTCGCCAATTCGGTCTGCAAAAGCATCCAGAACCCGTCGTGTTTTTTTCAGAGCATTTTTTTCACACTGGGAGACAAAGGTGACCATCATGGCTGCTTACTCCCAGTCATCTTTCAGGGCTATGGCTTTTACCTGATCAAACATAAAATCCAGGGCCTTATGATCAGTAAATGCCTGCAAGCACTGTTGCCGGAACTCTTGCTCTGTGGCGTCTTCCTTTGCACAGATAAACGACCAGGGAAGAACCAGCGTATCCTTGATGAGATCAGCTACGTCGAATACCAGGGCTCCCCGGCGGGTTTTGCCGTGCATCACTGCAAAACCGTGGGGGATGCCTAATACCCAGAGCGTGGTCGCTGCCAGTCCGTAAGCCAGATAATTACCATGATTCAAAAATGTATTGGCCTGATCTTCTGCGCTGCGTTCACGAGTAAATGAACCATAACCGGTTTGCCGTGCTGCAAAGTTATAAAGCGTCTTGGTCAGCCGAGCCTCTGCCTGTAGTAAATCATTGACTGTTAATACCTTGTTGATTGTGCTTTCAGTAGTCTCAAGGTCAGGCTTTATGCTATCAATAAGAAAGCCTTCATTTTTGAGGTCTCGGTCTTTGCTCCAAATTGTTTTCATAAACTGAATTCTGGCGAGCTGCATTTGTTTGGCTGCTTGTAATCTTTTCTGGTCATCAAACCAGAACTGCATCCAGCCCTGCATGTATTCTGTGGGGCGATATTCACTTTGTGGCGTTAACCATTCCACCTCATTGGCCATCAACAGGGGCGTTCCACCGCCACCACAAAAACCAATTAACACACCGGCAGAAGCCAGCATACGAGCAGCGGCCTGAGTAATAGAGGTTCCGTTGCCCAATAGCAGGCAAGTGGTGTTGGCAATGGGAATATTCCAGTAGTGGTTGTTATTTTTTGCTTCGGTGAGATACAGCACCCGGCCATCTTTCTGCATGATCCGGCATTTTTCCAGATAATAGATATTGGCTCTTTTTGAGTGCAGAATAGCCTTGAGATCAGTCAATATATCCATTGCATAATACTCCTTTTCTGAACCATGGCTTTCGTTTAAACGCATTAAATTCAGATTTAAAAAAATAGGTAGGATTGGTTGGCTGTCGTATTTCAACGAGCTTGGGAATTGATAAAAGAGGGCTTTCAAGCCCTCCCGGATCGGTCGATCAGATATCAATCACGTCAAAAGGCACTAATGGATTAACATCCGCCTCATAATCAACGCCTTCAACACCAAAACCAAAGAGTTTCAGGAACTCTTCCTTGTATTCAATGTAATCAGTCAGCTCGGCCAGGTTTTCGTTGGTCAGTGCTGGCCAGAGTGCCTGACAGTGTGATTGAATGTCATCTCTCAGCTCCCAGTCATCCAGGCGCAGGCGATTGGTGTCGTCCACTGCCGGAGCCTGGCCGTCTTCTCTGTGAAGGCGATCACGGAACATTCGGTTGATCTGCTCGATGCAGCCTTCATGAACACCTTCTTCGCGCATCTTTTTGAAGACCATGGCGATATAGAGAGGCATTACCGGAATGGCGGAGCTGGCCTGGGTAACGACGCTCTTCAGTACTGCGATGTTGGCTGAACCATTCAGGCTCTTGAGTTGTTTATCAATGGCGTGGGCGGCACGGTCGAGATCCTTTTTGGCTTGACCCAATGCACCTTCCCAGTAAATAGGCCAGGTAAGTTCGGTACCAATATAGCTATAGGCCACAGTTTTACAGCCTTCTGCCAGGACATCGGCTTCTGAAAGAGCTTTTATCCAGAGTTCCCAGTCTTCACCCCCCATTACCGTCACCGTTGCTGCTACTTCTTCTTCGGTCGCAGGCTCAACAGAGGCTTCAAACAGTTGATCTTTGTTGGTGTCGACGGCAGTCGCCTTATAAGGCTGTCCCATAGGCTTGAGTACGGAACGGATCACTTCACCACTGTCAGGCAGTTTACGGACGGGAGAAGCCAGGGAATAAACTACCAGATCGATCTGGCCCAGATCTTCCTTGATCAGTTCGATTGTTTTGGTTTTGGCTTCGTGACTGAATGCATCTCCGTTCAGGCTTTTTGCATATAGACCTGCTTCATGGGCCAGCTTTTCGAAAGCGGCAGAATTGTACCAACCTGCCGTACCGGGTTTTTTTTCGGTCGCAGGCTTTTCAAAGAAAACACCGATAGTGGCCGCGCCTGAACCAAAAGCCGCAGTAATTCGAGAGGCAAGGCCGTAACCACTGGAAGCACCAATAACCAGGACCCGCTTGGGACCCCCGGCCACTTCACCCTGAGCCCTGGTATAAGCGATCTGCTCTTTAACGTTCTGCTCACACCCGACAGGGTGGGTCGTTGTGCAGATAAATCCGCGAATCCTTGGCTTGATAATCATCTTTGGCTCCGGTTAACGATAAGAGACGGCACTCGGTTCACTGTGCCATAACAGTCGAGTAAAGCTTATCCAAAACCGGCAGGGTGGAAAAGGCGCAGGCGGTATAGATCAGTCGGTATATTGATACGAAATGTATCAAGAGTTCTCAAGATAGAAAAGTTTGTCCCGAACACTGCGCTTAAAGTCGCTCGGCGTGAGCTGGAAGTGTTTCTGAAACAGTCGGCTGAAATAGTCAGGGTCTGTGTATCCGGCCTGGTAGGCTGCTTCCCTGATTGAAAGGTCGGTACTTTTCAGGAGATCCGAGGCCAGGGTCAGTCTCATTCGCTGAATATAAGCGGTGGGGGAGAAGCCCGTTGCTTCCTTGAATCTTCTGTGCAGCGTTCTTCGTGTCAAGCCTGAAGCTGCTATCAGGTTTTCCATCTCAATAGCTTCACAATAATGCTGCCTTATCCATTCCTGAAGCCGGACGATGATTTCATCGTTATGAGCGGTTGTGTGGTCTTCGGCGAACAGCATCTGATCCATAGGTCGACGAATTTCATGGGAGAACTGCTGCTCGACCTTATGGGCAATTTGTTCTCCCATGCTCAGCTTAATAAGGTGGACCATAAGATCGGCAACCGAGTTGACACTTCCGGCACAGAATATTCTGCCTGAGCGGGTAATCAGGTGGTGGGGTTTAAAATCAACCTTGGGATAGTGTCGCTTTAATCGTTCAAGAAAATACCAGTGAGTCGCTGCGGGCTGGTGATTCAATAAACCTGTTTCGGCCATAAATGTGACCCCGGTTGCTGCTACGCAGAAGGTAGCGCCCTGCTGATGCTGATACCTTAGCCATTTCACCATTGCTCTGGATTGTTTGACCACGGGTAGGGGATTGCGCCAAAGGCCGGGCACAATGACAAGGTCTCCGGGACCTGTTTCAGGAAAGGTCACTTCCGGTGTCAGAGGAATTCTGCTCATGCTGATGATCGGGTTAAGTTGCTCAGCACAGAAACAGACTTCGACGTCTGGATACTGATGTCTCAGTCGACTATAGGTGACTCCTGCCTGGATCATTTCAAGGGGTAAACTGATGCTGGTAGACAGCATATGATCCACAAGGGGAATCAGAACTCTATTCAGTGAAAGCGTTTTCTGTACCAATGCACCGGCCTGTGAATTCGATGGTATGGCGTAATAATCAGGTATATTGGCGTAAATGTACAGATGAGTTGATGAATGTCCTATTAAACTACCGCTATATCTTTTCTCTAAATGGAGTTGTTACCGTGAGCAGATTGCCGGTCATTGTCGCGCAGGGAGGCATCAGCCCGGCGGGACGAAGTTCAGGGTTTCATGGCTATCATCGCCTGATATTTGATCAATTGGGTGCTCAGCAACAGCAGAAAACATTGTCTGCTATCGCACGACTCAGGGGGTTGGATAAAGACACTCCGGCAGACACCATTCTTTCAGGTACTTTGATCAGGCAGCTGGAAACCAATCTGTTTGATAATAACGCTCTCTATTATCACCAGCCCCTCAAAGCCGACAAGGGGTCCGAGCTGATTCTGCCCAAGTGCAGGTTGCCCAAGCCATTGCCGGAAAACTGGCAGGTGGAAGCACTGAATGATGGTCGAAATGTCAGAGTTTGTTTTTCTGGTCTGCAAACCCTGATGTTGCCTTCAACAAGGGCTGGTTCGGTCAATGCTGCTGGTCAGTTACCCAGCGGTTTTGATCCTGCTGCGCTCTATCAGTCGAGACATCATCCCCGCTCACTGGCTATGACGGTTTATGGTGCGTCAGATGCCTTGCAATCCTCAGGTTTGGAGTGGCAGCTCTTAAAAGAGAATTTGTCTCCCGAACAGATTGCTGTCTATTCTGGCAGTGCCATGAGCCAGCTCGACTATAACGGCTATGGCGGTATGCTGAAAGCCCGCCTGATGGGTAAGAGAGTTAGTTCCAAGCAATGTCCACTGGGCTTTGCTGAAATGTCTGCTGACTTTATCAATGCTTATATCCTGGGTTCACTGGGTAATACCGGCACTTCAATGGGAGCCTGTGCGACCTTGCTTTATAACCTGCAGCTGGCAGTAAACGACATTCGTTCCGGCAAGCGCCGTGTGGTGATTGTTGGCAACAGTGAGGCACCGGTCATTCCTGAAATCATGGATGGCTATAGCACCATGGGAGCTCTGGCTACGGATGATGCTTTGAGGAAGCTTGATGGTCTTGACGATCTTACCAACCCCGATTGGCGTAACGCCTGTCGTCCTTTTGCAGAGAGTACCGGTTTTACCATTGCCGAGTCTTCTCAATACTTTGTCTTGATGGATGATGGACTGGCGCTGGAGACCGGTGCTGAAATTCTCGGGGCGGTGGCTGATGTTTTTGTGAACGCAGACGGCTATAAGAAATCCATTTCAGCGCCCGGTGCCGGCAACTATCTGACCCTTGCCAGGGCTGCCGCTCTCGGCAGGGCCATTCTGGGAGAGGACGCTCTGCGACAGAGAAGTTTTGTTCAGGCTCACGGTACCGGTACCCCACAGAACCGGGTGACTGAATCCCGCGTCCTCAATGAAACGGCTCGTCATTTTGGTATGAATAACTGGCCTGTCACTGCAGTTAAGAGCTATCTGGGTCACTCTATTGGTGCGGCTGCCGGTGATCAGCTAATGTCGACACTGGGTGTCTGGCATCAGGGCATTATTCCCGGAATCAGAACCATTTCCGGCATTGCTGAAGACGTTCATCATTCACACCTTGATATCAGTATGAATCACAAACAGATGGACCCATCACAGATGGCCATGTCGCTGATCAATGCCAAAGGTTTTGGGGGCAACAACGCTACGGCACTGGTTCTGAGTCCTGATATAACCCGTGAGATGTTAAAAGCCAGACACGGCGAGCAGGCACTTTCATCCTGGCAGCAGTGCTATGAAACTACGTTCCGCCGTCAGGAAGAGTATGAGTCTGCACAGCTGTCTGGCCAGGCGGAGCCTATTTATCTATTTGGTGAAGGGGTTCTTGGAGAAGACGATCTGGAGTACACCGACCAATCCATTAAGGTACCCGGTTTCGGCCACCCGGTGAATCTGGAAGTAGATAATCCTTTCTGGTCTTTTTGATCTTGGAAGCCTGATGAAGTGGGGGCACCACCTTTCCAGCCCGGGACATAAGAAGAGTTAATGTATCCCGTTATTCGGCTGCACTGGATGATATTATTGAGTCATACCCGAGCAAACGTTCAGTTGATTTATGGTCTATTTTACGGGCATGTTCTTCAAAAGCTTTACATCATTATCCGGGCTGGTCATTGAGTTATGTATAAAGGTAGACTCAATCAGTCCTCAGTATCTCATTAAAGGGAGAAAGTCATAATGAGAACCAGACTCAAACTGACCGGAATACTGATTAGCTCTATTGTTCTTACTGGCATGGCTGCCAGTATGGTAACGGCAGATGAAGATGAACAGGCAGGAAGAGTGGAAGTCAGTCACGCCAACAGTACTCATTTAACGCTTTACCCGGACAAAACCCTGGTTCGTCAGCAGTTCAAAGTGCTTCCCGGATCGGATGGGAGCCTGGTCGTCGAAGGCATGGCCGATGACTGGGAAGATGACAGCCTTGAGCTGGAATACATCAAAGACAAACAAGGTCTGGTGCCCGATAGCCTCACTTGGCACAGAGGTGGGCTGGACCGGGATCATCTATACAACAGGTTGGTCGGCAAGTCGGTTGAACTCGTAGGGGGAGGGCTGAACGTTCCGGTACAGGGTGTGTTGCTCTCCTATGACAGTGGAATGGGTCTGGTCCAGGGCAGTAATGGTCGACAATACCTGGTGGACTGGAACGATCCGCAGGGTATCAGGCTGGCTTCGCGCGAACAGGTTTTTCTGGAAAAAGACTATCAGACTCGTCTGATAGCACGCTTCCCGGATCTGGAAGGTACCGACCAGTTACGTCTTTCTTACATCACGCCTTCCATTCGCTATTCAAGCCATTATCGAATGACTCTTGATGATGATGGAAAGGCTCGTATTGAGCTGACGGCGCTGTTAAACAACAACACAGAAACCGATTACAACAACGCAGATATCAAGCTGGTGGCCGGTGATATGGGGCGACCCAACGTGGGCTATGCCCATAAAATGGTGAGGGCGAATGCTGCCAGTCCCATGCCCGGTCAGGAAAATCAGCGGGTGGGTGAAGTCATGGTCATACCCTTGCCGAAGGATCAAACGAAACTGACCCCGTTCTCCTGGCAACAGATGACGCTCTACAAGGAAGATCAGATAGCACTCGATCATTACTATCAGCTGGATGTCAATGGACGTTCATATTCGGGCAGAGGTTCAGATCTGCAAAGACCCAGACTGAATTATCGCTTTAAGGCAGGGCGCGATCTTCCTGCAGGTGAGGTGAGAATTCTTGAATCTACCGGCGACGGCACTGTGATTATCAGTGGTAATGCCATGATTCCCCAGACCACCAAAGGGGATTATGCCCATCTTGCTATGGGCGAAGCTCTGACTGTGAGGGTTGAGAGAAAGCGTGTTGACAGTCAGCAGCGCGAGAAGGAGCTGATCAGTCGCTGGCAGGCCGTCGTATTCAATGACAGTGATGAAGAGGTGACCTTGATGATGACAGATCGCGATCATTCTCTGATTAAGTTGGAAGATGTGAAAGGCGGTACTCTGGAGCAGACTGACACCATCAAAGTCAAAGTTCCCGCAAAAAGCAAGAAAACGTTTACATATACCTCGGTATACACTCGGTAATACCGTTCAGGTCAGAAGTCTGAAGGCAATAGTTGTTCAGGCTTCTGGCAAAATAAAATGCAACTTACTACAGATCAAAGGCTCATGCTCAATTATCCATCCATTGTAGTTCTGACTGGTGCCGGTATTTCTGCCGAGTCGGGTATTCGAACCTTCAGGGGCAGTGATGGCCTTTGGGAAAACCATTCGATTGAAGATGTCGCCACGCCGGAAGGTTATTATCGCAATCCGGCCCTGGTGCAGGCTTTCTATAATGACAGGCGACAACGACTGAGTGAAGTGGTTTGTAATGCTGCTCATAAGGCTCTTTCAGACTTTGAAAAGTCTTTTGATGGTGAGTTTCTGCTGGTAACCCAAAACGTGGATGATCTGCATTCCCGGGCGGGCAGTCAGAACCTGATTCACATGCATGGTGAGCTTTATAAAGCGAGTTGTCAGGATACAGAGCAGGTTTTCGAGTGGTATGAGGATCTGACTACCGAAACACTCTGCCCCTGTTGTCAAATGGCGGGCAATTTGCGGCCTCATATCGTCTGGTTTGGTGAAATGCCCCTGGAGATGGATCGTATCTACAAAGCTTTGTCGCAGTGTGATCTTTTTGTATCCATCGGAACTTCAGGTAATGTTTATCCGGCTGCTGGCTTTTTTGAAGAAGCCAAAGCTGCGGGTGCCGAAACTGTAGAGTTGAATCTTGAGCCCGGCTCCAACGCCTCCCGGTTTGATCGAAGTCTAAGCGGTCCTGCTACTGAATTGGTTCCTGAATTCTTTAATACTTTGTTGGAATAGATGTACGGCAATATTTTCCTATCTCAAATTTTTCGATGCCCTGCATGTTATGCTTCTTCTCAATTGGAGAAAGCGGAGTGTGTTTTTTTTGGCAGTTCGTGCTTCTGTTCCGAAGAGGAATTTTTTACTTTTGGGGTATTATCCAAAGGCGACAGTTTGTCTGAGTGGTCAGGCTTGTAATCTGAATGCAATGGGTCAACGGCATCAGGCGCGTGTTGAGATACAGCGGCTGCAGAACAGCCAGAGACTGCCTCTTCCCTAAAGTCACCGACGAATATAGCAGCTCTTTTACCAGCGCGCCTTTCACCAAGCGTTTGACCAGTAGCCGGAAAGGCAACAAAATTGAAGAGTTCAGGGTTGATACTGTTATACCTTGTAAACAGATGCTTCAAAACATCTTTAGTGAAGACGCTGCTGAGACAGCCTGAATATTCAAATTCAATCCTGATAATAGGTTTGTCCGATGTACGCTCCGATACTGTTCGTTTGACAAAAAGAGACTGTCCATCTGCAGACCAGCTGAACGAGGCTTTTTCCAGAGACTCAGGGGGAAACCATACCATTGGAACAGCATCAAATCGGTAAGTAACCGAGGTACCGGGCAGGCCAACAGAGACAACAGAGGTAGTACCTTTGATTTCGGGCGGATGAACAAGAATATTCAGCGATGATAAGAAGAAATTTTGCTTGGCTTTACCTTTAAATGACTTCACGTAGCTGAGGTAACCTGCATTCCTGTAATTAGCAGTAGCGTGGTAATCATGGTCAACGATCCACAGATACTCAGGGAACAAATCTGCCGGTGCCTGCGCCATAACCGCTCGAACCGTTGTCATAACAATCAGAAAAATAACAGTTTGTCGCACCAGAAATACCTGCTGGTTTATAACAAACGGTAACTATAGACGCTCAAAATGGTTCTGCAGACAACCTTGATCGGAAAATAAAAAATAAAGGGCAATCACAAGCTAAAGGCATTAAAGGAAGGACCAACAGCTGTCACCAATTCATCATGAAACTGACACCCTTGTAACATCACTGTGTCTTATTTCTTACATACCCTGTGCTCGCAAAATAACCCATAACAAACGGGAGTCCTTGTGAGAGTTCTGAGTTTTATACCACTGATTGTTTTTTCACTATTGCTGAGTGGCTGTGACGATGAAACAGAAACCGCCAATGGTGACAATAATACCAGTGAATACCACTGCCCAGTTGAATAAATAGTAAAGGCAATCAGCTAATTATGAAAAAAGCGTTGAGTCGTCGTAAATTTTTAAAAGCGTCAGGTATCGGTTTAACTGGAGTGACAGCATCAGGGTTGCTTCCACCTTCAATTGTGAAGGCTTTATCCATTCCGGCAAATAATGTCCATGGCAACATCAATGATGTCGAGCATGTGGTTATATTGATGCAGGAAAACCGGGCTTTTGACCACTATTTTGGAACCTTGGCAGGGGTTCGTGGTTTTGCTGATCGCCATCCTGTTCCTACGGTGTATGGCAATGTCTGGAAGCAAAAATATAAGCAACGAAATAATGAACGCTTTATTTATCCCTATCATCTGGATGCGGAACAGGGTAATGCCCAGCGGGTGAATGGTACGCCACACACTTTTCCGGATGCCCATGAAGCCTGGGATCACGGGCGCATGAGCGATTGGCCAACCTATAAAGAAGATCAGTCGATGGGTTACTACACAGAGGCTGAATTACCTTTTCAATTTGCCCTGGCCGATGCTTTTACTGTCTGTGATGAATACTACTGCTCATTCCATGGGGGAACTAACCCTAACCGGCTGTATCATTGGACGGGTATCAATCATCACGAACTGGACCCTAACCCACCTGCCATTTTTAATGATTATGATAGTCTGGGCTCGTCCAGTGAAGGGTATACATGGACAACCTATCCCGAGCGTCTGGAGCAGGCGGGTGTCAGTTGGAGGATTTATCAGAACTTACCTGATAATTTTACAGACAACCCTCTGGCCGGTTTTAGACAGTACCGGGAAGCCAATGAATCAAAAGGCAATCAATCCAATGGTAAGCCTTATCCCGAATGGTCAGAAGACGATGACAACATAAGCCCTTTGCTGAAAGGCGTCGCCAATACCATGGCTGACGGTGGCTTTTTGGAAAGTCTTAAAAATGATATTGAAAACAAAACTTTGCCACAAGTGTCATGGATTATTGCGCCAGCAACTTATTCCGAGCACCCGGGACCTTCGTCACCGGTACAGGGAGGCTGGTATACACAGGAAGTTCTGGATGCATTAACCAGTGACCCGGACACCTGGAGTAAAACAGTCCTGATTATCAATTTTGATGAAAATGATGGTTTCTTTGATCATATGCCTCCACCTTGCCCGCCTTCCCTGAGTGAGGGAGCTTTTCATGGTGAAAGTACTGTTGATACAACCGGAGAGTATCATACTGAAAATCAGGCTTATGGTCCGGGTCCAAGAGTTCCGGCATTGATTGTTTCTCCGTGGAGCCGGGGAGGCTGGGTGAACTCACAGGTGTTCGATCATACGTCGGTGTTACAGTTTCTGGAGAAGCGTTTTGGAGTGATCGAAGAGAATATTACGCCTTTTCGCCGTGCGGTTTGCGGTAATTTATTATCGGCGTTTAATTTTGAAAACCCTAATGACGAGCCATTGCCATCGCTACCGGAAATGACTAAGTCCGAGGCTGATACCATAAGATTCTTCCAACAACTATTGCCACAGATTAATCCTCCGGCTGAAGATGACCAGCTACCGCCCGCTGCGGATGCAGGTATCCGGCCTTCAAGAGCTCTTCCTTATGAGCTGCACGTCAACGCTTTGGTCGATATTGATCAGTATTCCGTTGTTCTGACTATGACCAACAGTGGACAGCAGGGCGCGGTGATTCATGTCTATGATCAACTGAATCTGGAAGAGATACCTAAGCGTTTTGTCATTGGAGCCGGAGATACCGTACGGGCTACATGGCCGACATCTCTCGACAATAAGTATGACTTGTGGGTGCTCTCTGCTAACGGTTTTCATCGTCAGTTTAAGGGAACCTGCGAGCAGGAACATAACCAGGAAGTCTCCGTATGTTATGGAGTTAACAAGGAAACGCCGTCGGTTCTTGTCAAGCTGGAAAATCTTGCAGATACAGAGAAGCGTGTAACTGTAGACTTCTCAGCCTACGAGCCAGGTAATCAAAAGACTGTCACTCTGGCAGCCGGTGAAAAATCGTCTGTTGAGCAGTTTATCAAGCCTGCATCCAACTGGTATGAGCTGGAAGTCAGTGTTGAAGGAAGTGACACGTTCAGACGTTATTGTGGCAGGGTTGAAAATGGCACTCATGGCGTTTCAGACCCTCTGATGGGGTCATAAAACTTCTGAAAATTCAGAGGGTGCCCAAAGTGATGGGTGATACCAATCGAACTTTCTAACTTCCTATTGCGCTGAAGATTTGAGCCTTAATCCTGCGTTGGCGATCGTCGCCATAGTTAAGGCTATGACTCCTCACGCCGCCTTGTCTCAAGGCTCAAATCTCCATGCTCATCATGGCAGTTAGCAAGCACGATTGGTATAACCTTTGTTTTTAGCCACATTGGCTGTCAGTCTGGGAGGTTTGGCTCATGATGGATATTTTGAGGCAGGATGACTATGGAAAAATAACTGGCCAGATGAAATGATAACCCTTAGTAATACTTTTTTAGACACTACCTGCAGGACATTCTATTGAGCCCTTCAACATGTCAGCTTCCAGATGGTCTGGTTGATGCAATGCGACATTTCAGTGCAATTGATGCCATCTATCTATACGGTTCACGGGCAAAAGGGAATGCCAGGGACGACAGCGACTGGGATCTTGCTGTTATTTATACAGATTATGAAACCGATCTTCTGGAACGTGCCGTCCGGCCACAAATGATGGAAGCCGAGCTAGAGCGGCTGTACCCCGAGCTTGAACTCAGTGTTGTTGATCTTCGAGAGGTACCTGTGCCTCTGCAATGGAATATTATTCAGGGTATGAAACTGTTTGACCGCTATGTTCCGGCCGTTCGCCGTCTTGAGCATGCCATTATTTCTGCCTGGGAAAAAGACTATGAACGATAAAGCGTACGAACAGGAAATTGAGAATGTTCAGCAGGAGATGATACTTATTCTTGATGAGCTTCATGATGATCTTGGCAGCTGGAGAGCCAGGGACATGCTGGCTGCCCAGAGAGCATTACAAATTCTGATTGAGTCGCTGATTGGCTTATCCCGATATGTTTATCAGGAAAAATTCGGAGTTAAAGTCACAAAATCCCGGGCGGCAATCGATGGTTTAGAGAAGCGGAACGCTTTAACTCGACAGGATTACGACACAGCGATGAAGATGATCGGTTTTCGAAATGTGGTAGTGCATGACTATCTTGACGTCAATCGCAATATTCTTGAAGCCATTATAAAGAATAAGTTTTATCGTGATATTCAAAGGATTACTCTTCATATACAGTCTCTTTTGTAATATTTATCTGCTACCTGCAGTGCTACCTGCAGGACATCCATAAACCTTCGTTTTCAACTGACCCACGGGTTTGGTGAGGGCTGCCCAGACTGAGGCCGGATGATCAGAACCATAGTACCTTAGTCAATTACCCTGAAATCTTCACGAGTACCGCTATTCCAAGGAATACTGGAAATTTGAAAGGTTCGTCAGGGTCAGTCAGAAGAAGCTGAAGAAGACTTTTTACTTGACGGTTTACTTGGTCGCTGAAATGGATGGGTTCACTGGCAAGTGCTTCGTTGAGAGTCTGCTCAATCGCTTTTAAGTATGAAGGCGATAATATGGTGTTGAGTCGCCGGCATCGTCGGCCTGACGCAATGCTTGATAATGGGTATTTTGTTGGTCACGAATGATGGTTTCTACGGGCAAAAAAGCCATCGGCTCAGCAATGGCATCACGGATGGAAGGTCGCAACGGCGTAAAAAGCCCTTGCTACACAAGAGTTTCAGGCAAAAAGAAACCCGCGACTCTGGGGGAAGAGTACGCGGGCTAAGACCATTTTAGGAGTGAAACATAGGTACACAATGCAAGTATCAAGGCCACTTAAGTCAGCAGCCCAGACTGATTGATCGTAGGGGGAAGTCGACCGGATCAGTAGAAGTAATTATGGTGCAGATTCTTCTCGCGTCCACTGAGCTATAAGATCAATTCTGAATAATCAGCTTTTTTATTACTCTTGAATGATTTGATGCCTCTCAGTTTATTCACCAGGCGTCAGTTCAAAGTGTTTCTGTTGTCCAGAGTCTCTGAGCCTGAGCCACTGTTTAATCCTATCTGCTGCAGTTCTTTCACCTCATCAGGGGTGATATAAAGATCTCCTTCCTTACCTTCCAGAGCACCATGGCCATGCCAGGGAAGCAGTTTGTAGTCCGAATGGTGGGTATAATCGAGAAAGGGGTATTTAATGATCTGGAAATAGGGAGAGTAGTCAAAGTCACTGGGTGTGCAGAGTTTGGGATTGCGCTGAAACAGCTGAACACCATTTTCTCCATTCATTTTCACCAGAGGCAAAATCGGGAAGTGAATAAAACTGAATGCCTCGGCAATCATACTGGAGCAAACAGTTTTGGTTTCATCTCCGGGTGAATGTTGAAATAAAGTGGAACGCCAGCGCCTGGGCATTATGGAATAAGGGAAGAAAAAGCGGGCCAGGTCCAATATATGGCGCACGTTGTAATCAAGACCCAAACGGCTGACAGCATAGTGAATGACCTGCTGGCTGTCGGAATAGTTTAATCCATTGGGTCGACAAATTCTCAGGTGTTCACCTTCATAGCGGCTTAAAGGGTGTACGACTGTTCCAAATCCAAGCTCACTCTCAATGATAAGTTGATCATCCGGAGAGCCGTCATAAGACTCTTTAACGGTCTGTCGAATACGGTCGTCTTCTATATCATGCAGGCGGCCAACATAAAGCATGGCATGGGACCAGGGGCTCTGGGTGATCTGTTTGATGACATTGCTGACTCGAGATTTACCTTCAACGAGCACTACATCGCAGGGCTTAAGCTCATGGCGGATTCTTTCGAAATTACAGAGAGGTCGGTTGTTGTCTTCAGGCTGTTGCATGAGCCATTTGGTGAGTAAGCCAGCGAGTGATTTGAAGAGCTGCATTGTTTTTCCCTGTCGTTCTTCGACTATGCACTTCTCCATAACTTCAGTGCTTCAACTTAAATAGTAGCATTTGTCATATCCCTGATAGGGTCATGGGTGACTTCTAATCTCGATCTTGCGAACTATCCTTTCTGGATCGATCGATTGTCCGGCAGAGATAAATCAGACGGCGTCCTCATTAAGACGATATAATGTCTTTGTTGCATCCGTGTTTCATTCGAGTACTGACGTTTCGCCAGAACAATGACAACAGACTGAGGGGCCGAATTATGAGTGATCAATCCATATCACCCGGACAGCTGGCTGAGAGCATGAAGCCTCTCCTGAAACAGCAGGGGTTACCTCCTGTTCATTCATGGAATCCCGATTTTTGTGGGGATATAGACATGAAAATCTGTCGGGATGGCAGTTGGCTCTACATGGGATCACCCATAGCCAGAGAGTCCATGGTTAAACTGTTTTCTAACATTCTCAGGCATGATGAGGATGACTGTTTTTATCTGGTGACCCCGGTAGAGAAGGTGAGAATCCAGGTAGAAGATGCTCCGTTTGTGGCTGTCTCCGTTGAAAATAATGACAATGGCCTGACTTTCACTACTAACGTAGGTGATAAAGTGACTCTGGATCGAGAGCATCCTTTGTGGGTGAATATTGATTCGTCGACGGGAGAGCCTTCACCGTACATCAGAGTCAGGGCTCAGCTGGATGCTCTGGTTCATCGTAACGTCTTCTATCAACTCATTGAGATGGCAGAAGAAAAATCTACGGAGCATGATGATGTAGAGTTGTGCCTCAACAGTCACGGTCAAACTTTCACCATTGGCAGTATAAAACCTGAATACTGATCCGGGATGGGAGTCAATAAATCTGCCTGAGCATACATAAAACAGAAAAGGAGCCTGATGGCTCCTTTTCTGTGTAACCCGAGCTACATGTTCGGGTAGTTAGGGCCGCCGGTACCTTCCGGAGCTACCCAGGTAATGTTCTGAGCAGGGTCCTTGATGTCACAGGTTTTACAGTGAACACAGTTTTGACTGTTGATCTGGAAGCGTTGTTCGCCGGACGTTTCCTCTTCGACAATTTCATAGACACCAGCCGGACAGTAACGCTGAGCAGGCTCGTCGTATTTTGGCAGATTATCTTTCAGAGGAATTGATGCGTCCGCCAGTTTCAGGTGGCAGGGCTGGTCTTCTTCATGGTTGGTGTTGGACAGGAACACAGAACTCAGGCGATCAAAGCTGATGACTCCATCCGGTTTTGGGTAATCAATCTTCTTGCTATCAGCGGCTGGTTTCAGGGTTGCATAGTCGGGTGTTTTATCATGCAGGGTAAACGGCAGCTTGCCGCCAAAAATATTCTGGTCGACAAAAGCAAAGCCGGCACCCACAAAATTGCCCCACTTATGCATGGCCGGTCCAAAGTTTCTCTGCGCCTTAAGCTCTTCACCCAGCCAGGAGTTTTCAAAAGCCCGGGCGTAAGAGGTGAGATCTTCACCACCTTCGGAACCAGTGCTGATTGACTTGAAAACTTCTTCAGCCGCCAACATGCCGGACTTCATGGCCGTATGAGAGCCCTTGATTTTGGCACCGTTCATGGTGCCGGCATCACAACCGATCAGAATGCCACCGGCAAAGGTCATTTTTGGCAGCGACTGAGGTCCACCTTTAGCAAGGGCGCGGGCACCGTAAGAAACCCGTTTGCCTCCCTCTAGGAATTTCTTGATGGTTGGGCTCTGTTTATAACGCTGGAACTCTTCAAACGGACTGATGTGGGGGTTGGAGTAACTCAGGTCGGTAATGAGACCCAGAACGACCTGATTGTTTTCAATGTGGTAAAGAAAGCCACCACCGGTTGAGCCGCTTTCAGTCAGAGGCCAGCCAGCGGTGTGCACTACCAGGCCCTGAGAGTGGTTCTCTGGAGCTATATCCCACAACTCCTTGATGCCTATACCGTAATGCTGAGGGTCTTTACCTTCGTCCAGATTAAAACGGCTGATAAGTTCTTTGCCCAGTTGACCACGACAGCCCTCTGAGAAAAGGGTGTATTTGGCGTGCAGTTCCATGCCAGGCATGTAACTGTCTTTTTTCTCGCCATTGGCAGAGATGCCCATGTCACCAGTAGCAACCCCTTTAACACTGCCATCTTCGTTGAACAGAATTTCGTTGGCAGCAAAGCCTGGGAAAACTTCTACACCCATGCTTTCTGCCTGCTCGGCCAGCCAGCGGCAGAGGTTACCCAGGCTGATGATGTAATTGCCTTCGTTGTGCATGGTCTTGGGTACAAAGACCCCCGGCACTTTCAGAGCCTTTTCCTGAGAACTCAACCAGTAGATATCGTCGGATGCGACAGCGGTATTCAGTGGCGCACCTTTTTCTTTCCAGTCAGGAAACAGTTCATTCAGAGCAGTGGGTTCGAATACGGCGCCGGACAGGATGTGTGCTCCTACCTCTGATCCTTTCTCAACGACGCAGACAGAGAGTTCCTGACCCGCTTCCTGTGACAGTTGCATAAGACGACATGCTGCAGACAAACCGGATGGACCAGCGCCCACAATTACCACGTCGAATGGCATAGACTCGCGTTCCAAAATGAATCCCCTCCCTCACCGAGTTATCATATGGTGATTTTCATACACTATTTTTTATCTGATGACGCTTTAACTTTTCCGGTTAAATTTTCCGGCTGCCGTTGTCAGAAGAATCTGCCAGCATGAAAATCAAACAGTTGTTTGAATTTTTTTCTGCATTATACTGTCTCATACGCAAATAACCAGCATTCGCTGAGTCGGAGTCCGTTCGACGCAGAAGAGTGTCAGGTGGCTTTCTGCCAATGAGATGCCTCTGAGGCAGTTTGCAGAATATGCGATAATGTTCGGGTGCTCTAATAAAAGGCACTGGTCAGACAAATTGTTCATAAAACTGCTTGATAATCATCAATCTTGAACATAGGTTTGAACCCTTATTGACGTGCTGTTAGACTGCCCACACAGCAGTGATGTGAAACAATGATAACAATTGATGCTCCGCGCGATGTTTTCGGAGATTTCATGCCCTGCCTCACAACCAAGTATCCAGTCATAGTATAAATAAGGAAGGCTGCGAACCCATGAAAATTCTTGTAGCCGTTAAGAGAGTCATCGACTATAACGTCAAGGTTCGTGTAAAAGCGGACCATAGTGATGTCGATCTGACGAACGTAAAAATGGCCATCAACCCTTTCTGTGAAATTGCTGTTGAAGAAGCGGTGAGACTGAAGGAAAAGGGTGTTGCAAGTGAAATCGTTGTCGTATCTCTCGGTACCAAAGAGAGTCAGGAGCAAATACGCACCGCTCTGGCTCTGGGTGCTGATCGCGGCATTCTGGTAGAAACCGAAGAAAAGCTCGGTTCTCTGTCTGTTGCCAAACTGCTGAAAGCCATTGTTGATGAAGAAAAGCCAGATCTGGTGATTCTGGGTAAACAGTCCATCGACAGTGATAACAACCAAACCGGTCAGATGCTGGCGGCACTGTCTGGTCTTCCTCAGGGTACTTTCGCCTCTGAAGTGACTGTAGAAGATGGTAAGGCCTGTGTCACTCGTGAAGTTGACGGTGGTCTGCAGACTGTTTCCCTGTCACTGCCCGCTATCGTGACGACTGACCTGCGCTTGAATGAGCCTCGTTATGCTTCCCTCCCTAACATCATGAAGGCCAAGCGTAAACCTCTGGACGTCAAAACACCTGCAGATCTGGGTGTTGAGGTAACTTCCTCCCTGAACACACTGAAAGTTGAGCCGCCCGCCGAGCGCAGTGCCGGTATCCGTGTGGGCAGTGTTGATGAACTGATCGAAAAACTGAAAACAGAAGCGAAGGTAATCTAATGGCTATTCTCGTAGTTGCAGAACATGATAATGCAGCCTTGGGCGCAGCCACTCTGAATACTGTAGCGGCTGCCCGCCAAATAGGCGATGATGTTCATGTATTAGTCGCCGGGTCCGGATGTGGTTCTGTTGCCGAAGCAGCATCAGCCGTTGAAGGTATCAACAAGGTTATGGTTGTGGACAACGCCGCCTATGAGCATCAGCTGGCAGAAAATGTCAGTTTGCTGGTTGCTGAGCTGGGCAAAGGCTATAGCCATATTCTGAGTGCTGCCAGCACCAGCGGTAAAAACTATATGCCTCGTGTTGCTGCTCTGCTGGATGTTGATCAGATTTCTGACATTATCCGTGTAGATAATGCTGACACTTTTGCCCGTCCTATCTATGCCGGTAACGCCATCGCAACAGTACAGAGTGGTGCTCCTGTGAAGGTTATCACCGTTCGTGGTACCGGCTTTGATCCTGTCGCCGCTACAGGTGGCAGTGCAGCTGTTGAACAGTTGGATATTGCCCACGATGCAGGTATTTCTTCTTTTGTCAGTGAAGAAATGGCCAAGTCTGATCGCCCTGAGCTGGGTGGTGCCAAAATCGTAGTATCCGGTGGTCGTGGTATGGGTAATGGAGAAAACTTCGAAATCCTGTACAAACTGGCTGACAAGCTGGGTGCTGCCGTAGGAGCTTCTCGTGCTGCGGTGGACGCAGGCTTTGTTCCTAATGACATGCAGGTCGGTCAGACCGGCAAGATTGTTGCTCCCAACCTCTATGTTGCTGTAGGTATTTCCGGTGCGATCCAGCACCTGGCAGGTATGAAAGACTCTAAAGTCATTGTTGCCATCAACAAGGACGAAGAAGCGCCTATCTTCCAGGTAGCCGACTATGGTCTGGTAGCAGATCTGTTTGAAGCTGTACCAGAGCTGGAAGGCAAACTCTGATTTCAGAGTCTGATGTTGCTATCAGGCTGGTAGCATAATAAGCCTGCTGTACGGTATTATTCGTGCACAGGCTTTTTTGGTGGCATTGGAATGATTTACCATCAGGGAAGTAAGAGACGGATTAGGAAAATAACAACTATAAAGATGCAGGTTGGAGTGTTTCATGATTCGCGTACTGATTGCTGACGATCATGATCTGGTGAGAACGGGGCTATCCCGTATGCTTTCTGATGTACAGGAGCTGGTCATTGTCGGAGAGGCCAGCAGTGGGGAAGAAGCCATTGAGAAATGTCGAAGCCTGAAGCCTCAGGTTGTCTTGATGGATGTTCGTATGCCAGGCATTGGTGGTTTGGAAGCCACCCGCAGAATTAATCAGTCATTCCCGGGAATTCAGGTCATTGCTGTCACCGTCTGCAATGATGAGCTTTATCCTGCCAAGCTGATGGAAGCCGGTGCAGCCGGGTACGTGACCAAAGGCATCAGTATCGACGAGATGGTGACCACCATCAAGTCAGTGGTCGTTGGCAAGCGTTGCATTAGCCCTGATATTGCACAGCAAATGGCACTGAAATCGTTACGTCCTTCCTCCGGCTCCCCCTTTGAAAAACTTTCCAGCCGGGAAATGCAGATATGCCTGATGATCGTCAACTGTGAAAAGGTGCAAACTATTTCAGACAAACTGTGTCTGAGTAGTAAAACGGTGAACAGTTATCGCTACCGTATTTTTGAGAAGCTACAAATAAACAGTGATGTGGAGTTAACTCATCTGGCCATTCGATGTGGCCTGATTGAAGTGGGGCAGGATATTGTTTCTGTCTAATCAGCCGTATGCTCTGAACTAAAGTTTCAGTAGGTCTCTGGGTTAGTTTGTCAGTATACTGTTCGAAATTAATCGACAGTATTAACACTCCATGACAGGCTCAATGGTTCAGGGTGAAGAAAAAGAGCGCTTCGATCACAAGGCTTTTCTAAAACAGGCGCCCAGACAACCGGGTGTCTATGACATGCGGGACAATCTCGGGAATACCCTCTATATCGGTAAGGCGAAAAATCTTAAAAACCGTCTTTCCAGTTACTTTCGTCCTACTGGTCTGACCACCAAAACCATGGCACTGGTCAGCAAGATACACACTATAGAGGTTACCATTACCAACTCCGAGTTGGAGGCTCTGCTGTTGGAGCAAAACCTCATCAAGGACCGGAAGCCGCCTTACAATATCCTTCTCAGAGACGATAAGTCCTATCCCTTTATTTATCTTTCTTTAGAAGATGAATACCCTCGCATTGGCTATCAGAGAGGTCGGAGTAAAAGCAAGAAAGGCTTGTTTTTTGGCCCTTATCCCAGTGGCGGTGCCGTGCGGGAAAGTCTGAATCTACTGCAAAAGGTGTTCAAAGTCAGGCAGTGCGAGAACAGTTATTTTCGCAATAGAAGCCGTCCCTGTCTCCAGCACCAGATTCAACGCTGTAAGGCTCCGTGTGTCAATCTGGTCAGGCCGGAAGAGTATCAGCAAGATGTGCAGGATACTCGTCAGTTTCTGGAAGGAAAGAGTCAACAACTCATCCGTAAACTGATCAAGAGAATGGAGAATGAGGCTGAAGCATTGAGGTTTGAAGAGGCAGCTGAAATTCGGGATCAGATCAGCCAGCTCAGACATGTCCAGGAGCAGCAGTCGGTGAACCGCAGCACCGGCGATGCTGACATAGTCGGTTACAGCAACCAGATGGGTAAGGTCTGTTTTGCGGTACTTTTTTTCCGCAATGGTCAGCTATTGGGTCACAAGAGCTATTTTCCGAACTTCAGACTGGATCTTCAGCCGGAAGATCACCTGTCAGAATTTCTGGCCCAATTTTATATCAAGCTCGCCAACAGTCGCAATTTTCCCTCTGAGATTATCCTGCCCATTGCCATGGAGGATTGTCAGGTGCTAGAGCAGGGAATAAGTCAGTTGTCGGGTAAAAGTGTCAAAATCAAGCATCGGGTGAGGGGAGAGCGGCAGGACTGGTTGAAGCTGGCAGAAAAAAATGCACAGATGAGCCTTCAGTCTGAGCTGGCCGGGAAAACTCACCAGCGCAAGCGCACGGAACAATTGGGTAAGCTGCTGAAGCTGAAAGAACCTTTAACCCGGTTTGAATGTTTTGATATCAGTCATACCATGGGAGAAGCAACTGTTGCCTCCTGTGTTGTTTTTAATCAGGATGGGCCTGATAAAAGCCAGTATCGGCGTTTCGACATAACAGGCATTGAGCCCGGTGATGATTATGCAGCCATGAAGAAAGCCTTACATAAGCGTTATAAAGGCTTGGCTGAGCATCCAGAGAACACACCTGGTCTGATATTGATTGATGGCGGTAAGGGGCAGTTGAGGGTGGCAGAGGAAGTCATGTACGATTTGTCTCTGCAACATATTCCTTTATTGGGTGTCGCTAAAGGAGTTTCCAGAAAACCAGGTCTTGAAACACTCATCTATAAGGGCAGGGAGCTAGCTGCACTGGAACAAGATGGCGCTCTGCTACTGATTCAACATATACGAGACGAGGCACACAGGTTTGCCATTACCGGCCACCGGCAGAAGCGCAGTGTTGCCAGAAAGCGATCAACTCTGGAAGATATTCCGGGCATTGGTGCCAAACGCCGTTCTGCATTGCTCAAGTTCTTCGGAGGGCGTCATGGCGTAATGAATGCACCAGTAGATGAGTTGGCAAAAGTCGAGGGAATCAGTCAGAACCTGGCAGAGCAAATACATGCTCATTTACATGGTTCCTAGGAGGCCGAAATTGACAGGCTTCTGGATTCGGGTTTGTACTCTGTCTCCTGACTGTGTAACTTATGCGGCTGTAAATACTTTCAACGACAGTCTGTCGGGTCTCCATCTGCACCAGACCATTCGAGGTTGTATGGGGGCTCTTATACAAAGATCTCAGCACTGTTTTCACATCATGGTTAGTTATCTGTTGCTATGAATATTCCAAATACTTTGACGATGCTACGCGTTGTTCTGGTTCCTTTTCTGGTCTTGATTTTCTACCTGCCCATTGAGATGCGTTACACCCTTTGTGCAGGCATCTTTGCAGCAGCTGCTGTCACTGACTGGTTTGACGGATATCTTGCCAGGCGCTGGAATCAGACCACACCCTTCGGGGCTTTTTTTGATCCTGTAGCAGACAAAATCATGGTTGCAACAGCGTTGTGTCTGCTGGTCGACGAATTCAGGGCAGCCTGGATGACCATACCCGCTGTTATCATTATTGGTCGGGAAATCGTTATTTCTGCTCTGCGTGAATGGATGGCCGAAATAGGAAAGCGTACCAGTGTGGCGGTGAATATGATCGGAAAATTTAAAACGGCCGGGCAAATGATGGCGATTACCTTGTTACTGCTTGCACCTGCTCCCCTGGAATCCATGATTGGTTATATTGGTTTGGCACTGCTTTACATTTCTGCGATCCTCACACTCTGGTCCATGTACGTATACCTTCATGCGGCATGGCCTGATCTGACACCATTCTCTAGGGCTGAAAGCTAATTCGTTGCTCCAATCTATTGACAGCAGACGAAATATTCTTAAACTACGCAGCATCTTCGACGGAGACGAAGCCCAAACGCTTCAAGCACTGACGAATACAAATGCGGGAATAGCTCGGTAGGTAGAGCACAACCTTGCCAAGGTTGGGGTCGCCTCAGAGTTAAAGAGTGAGTCTCGTTTCCTGCTCCGGACTTTGAAGAAGTCCTAAATTATCTTCATTGCGGGAATAGCTCAGTTGGTAGAGCACAACCTTGCCAAGGTTGGGGTCGCCTCAGAGTTAAAGAGTGAGTCTCGTTTCCTGCTCCGGACTTTGAAGAAGTCCTGAATAATCTTCACTGCAGGAATAGCTCAGTTGGTAGAGCACAACCTTGCCAAGGTTGGGGTCGCCTCAGAGTTAAAGAGTGAGTCTCGTTTCCTGCTCCGGACTTTGAAGAAGTCCTAAATTATCTTCATTGCGGGAATAGCTCAGTTGGTAGAGCACAACCTTGCCAAGGTTGGGGTCGCCTCAGAGTTAAAGAGTGAGTCTCGTTTCCTGCTCCGGACTTTGAAGAAGTCCTGAATAATCTTCATTGCGGGAATAGCTCAGTTGGTAGAGCACAACCTTGCCAAGGTTGGGGTCGCCTCAGAGTTAAAGAGTGAGTCTCGTTTCCTGCTCCGGACTTTGAAGAAGTCCTAAATTATCTTCATTGCGGGAATAGCTCAGTTGGTAGAGCACAACCTTGCCAAGGTTGGGGTCGCCTCAGAGTTAAAGAGTGAGTCTCGTTTCCTGCTCCGGACTTTGAAGAAGTCCTGAATAATCTTCATTGCGGGAATAGCTCAGTTGGTAGAGCACAACCTTGCCAAGGTTGGGGTCGCGAGTTCGAGTCTCGTTTCCCGCTCCAGTTCAATTACAGATAAGTCTGCGAGCTGAGAAAGGTTGGGTTCGTCTATACATGGCAGTGGTGAAACCCGTTCCCGATCCAGTCTCTCAAGAGATAAAAGGCGAGTTAGCAAAGCGGTTATGCAGTGGACTGCAACTCCATTTAGACCGGTTCGACTCCGGTACTCGCCTCCAAATTCAAAAAAACAGGTAACTAGCCTGTTTTTTTTCGGCTTGAATAGATAAGCTATTTATTTAGCCCGGGTGGTGAAATTGGTAGACACAGCAGACTTAAAATCTGCCGATCGTTAAGATCGTGCCGGTTCGATTCCGGCTCCGGGCACCAACTCCAAAAAGTCTTCCAGAAATGGGAGGCTTTTTTTTGTGGTGCGCCGAGTATGGCGCGTAGCGCCAAACGGCGCTGTACCAGTACGCGTGGTGGCGGCTGGATGACTTGGAGGTGAAAGTCCTCTATCAGCCCGGCAAGGGGAATGATTAGCCGAACGGCAAGGGTGTCCATCGTGAGGTGGAATCTGAAGAAAGCTGAAGGCAAAACACTGACCCGACGAACAGGAATCGCATAGTAGGCGGTCGCAGTGGGTAAGAAGGCCATTATCTTCAAAGCCCAATACTTGCATGGAAACTGCGGACGTAGATGCGGCGGGTATAAGTGGGAAGGTCACGCGCATTACCTCGGGAGATCTGTTCTCCTGCCTCAGGCTACCGGCATCGTGAGGTGTTGGGATGGGAAAACAGAAGTCAGCAGACGCCATAGTAGGTTTGTTGCCGCAAACTGAAGGGCTGAACCTGTAAATGATGTGAAGTAAGCGATCTCTGCTTGTTTAGAACAGATGCTCGAAAGAGGCCTTTAAATCCGAAAAAAAACAAATAAGACATCCAGATTCATAAAGAGCTTGCCCAGCGAGCAATAATCTGGCGGATCTTCCTCTTCATCTGGACCGGAAAACCACATAGAAGATATTGTTAGTGACTTTTAGAGCAAAGCGAAAGAAATAGAGAAATTAGGATAGAGAAATTAGGACACCCAAATATGGAGGGCGGTGTTTGTCAACAAAGATGTCGCCTCAACTTATGCAGCTAAATCACAATGCTGCTGATTCTCTGATCGCTCAGGGTTAAGTCATACCTCTAGCGGTAATTTCCAGTTTCTGGTTATACGACTTCAGCAACGCTCAGGGTGTTGCTCTTTTGCTTTACGGTAAACTCTTTCACGATTCAGACCCTTTTTTTGAGCCTTCCTTGTGTGTCTGTCGTAACTTGATGCCACTGTGCTTATGCTCCATGTTGTACCAGTTTACGAACCCATACACCCACTCTCTGGCTGACTCCAGACTGGAGAAGTGATTCGGATAGCCGGGTGGGTATTTCATGATTTTGAAGTCTGATTCCGGGTTTGAGTTATCGTCACTCACACGTGGCCTGCTGAACGATGTCTGTGCACCCAGCTGCTGAAGAGTACTCAGTATGGTCGCCCCCTTCATCAGACTACCATTATCCGAGTGCAGGACCAGCGGTTGTTCCTGAAGGCTGATCTTATGATGCATGAAAGCTTTGCGGATCATCTGAGCAGACAGATCAGAGGACTCCCTCTGATGGACTTCCCAACTCTCAATCATGCGGCTATAGACGTCCAGAACCAAATAGTTTTTGTTAGGCATCCTTACATCTCTGTCAGTAACAATATTGAACTTAATAAAGAACTAAAGAACTAAAGGACGACTAAGAGGACTAAAATACATGAATCCAGTAACCACAAGCTCTAGCTTACTTGGCAAACACTCTAATATTGATCAAGAAAAAGCTCAAAGTATACAAGATACTACAGCAAGAAAAATACCTGAATTTGAAAGTGCTACACCAGAAGGAAAGCACATAGCACAAAGAGGGGTTGAGTGGCTTAATTATGGCGATCCGAAAATTTGGGATCTTGAATTTGAAAATGCAGTAACAAACGCAGTGGATAGTATTAAAAAAAATGACCTGAAATCATCAAACATTATTGAGCATTTTGAAAAAACAAGAAAACATATAGCGCTCAAAAGAAATAATGAGAAATTCAACCTATTTGGTTTGCGTAGAGATTTAAATACAGGGGGTGCTTTATTTAATAATAAATCGTGTTATACAAAAATAAACCGTAAAAGTAAGGCATATGGCTATGCACTGGAACGGGCTGTAAAGATTCCATATGACAAAAAACACTTTTTCAATTTGATCAGTGACGACGGATTATTATGGGCAAGAAAACATTTTTATGGCGGTGGTGCTACGGGTGAATTGAGATATGGCTTGGTTCATGGCCACATAGATGATACGCCAATTCCATTAACGCAGTATGTTTTTTGCCCTAGAGAATCTGGCAATAGAAGATATGAAAGCGAAAGATGGTTTGGAGTGGGCGATGATGATTATATTGGAGATAATCAAGAATCTGGTCTTTGGCTACACACTGGTAGGGAACAAATACCCATCGTGCTAGAGCATGTAAGAAATTTAATAGATAAAGCCATAAGCGGTGATCTAAGTGTTATTCCAAGAATACACTGGTGGTACGTTCACCTTGCTCCAACCTGCAGAGGCTCTGGGGGAATAGCAGAGATGTTAACAAATACATTGTGTCGGCTCCACGGTATTGACTTGCCAGCTTGGAAAAAGGGTATTGCACCATCTGTAGAAGTGCTTCTTGAGCCTAATGAAGAAAAGTTTTGCTCTAACTACCGTCTATTGTTTGAGCAAGGTGAAAAGAAACTCAAAGAAGTATTCCAGCCTGAATTAGATGCCTAATCGGGAAAGGGCAGAGTCTCACAACTCTGCTCCTCCCACAACACCGGCCATACGGATCACGTAGCTAAAAAAATGCCTCGTCAGCAAAATCTGTGGGGCATTTCTGGGTATTCCGGAGCCATTCCGGTAGTATCCGGCCACTGATTCCGGTAAATCCAGCCACCCCTTTTCTGACCAGTGGCGCAGTCCTATTTTTCACCGCTACCCTCAAACTTGAGACCTCTTCAAGGACGAGCGGATAGCATCATGAAGAGACTGCCCATGCGCAAGATTCGTGAAGTACTCAGACTCAAATTCGAGCACCTCCTCAGCGAGCGGAAAATCGCTAACAGCTGTAATATTTCCCGAGCAACCGTAAGTGACTATCTGGGACGCTTTGCCGTGTCGGGGTTGACTTGGCCACTACCAACGTTCCTAGCATAAAGGGCGTCATACCACCGAGCCAGGGCATATGCCTGAAAAACACCGAAAGTATGCCGAATGGACGCCTGAGCGACTGCAAAACAGGGGGCAAGGACAGGTCCGGAAACAGAAGCAGTCATCCGTCGCATCCTCTCAACCCGTCGACATCCAGAGCAAAGTGACCGCAGTTGCCTCGGCATCATGAAGTTAGGTTTAGGCTATGGTCATGACCGGTTGGAAAACGCCCGCCGTCGTGCACTGTATGCAGATACCTGCTCCTACCGAAGCATTGAGTCCATCCTGAAAAACAATCTGGATCAACAGTCGTTGTCAGAGCTGGAGCCTGATGAAGTGCTGCCGGATGACCATGAGAACCTGCGCGGCTCAGACTACTACCAATAACAGTTAACAAAGGGATAAGAATCATGTTACTCAATCCTACCCTGGAAAAGCTTCAGACTCTCAAGCTAACAGGCATGTTGGAAACTGGGCTCCCCTTCAGGCTCATTTCATATTGGAAGAGACTAAACTGGCAAGATCCAAATATAAGTCCTAAGCTCCATTCCGATGCGTCGCTGCGCTCCGATGAGGGAGGTGGCCGGATGCTACCGGATTGAGTGGCCGAATGCTCTGGAATAGCCAGGATTGACAGGTTTGGCCGAAACGCCACTGATAAAGGCTGCTTTCCATTGCTGTATTTGTTCAGCAAAAAGGCCTTTCTTACGACAGTATTCGGCCATTTCTGCTTTATTTAACGCCGCCGTTTCAATGATCACGGCTAATTGGTTTTCCGGTGTCCACTGATCTGGATTTTTTCCGTTGCCTGGCACAGGTATTCCTTGAGATAAAGCTTTCTTTCGCCAAGTGTACAGAGTCACATCGGGGATACCAGTATCACGTACCAGCTGAGAAACTGGCACATTATTGGGGGGCATCATCATCTGAATGATGGACTCTTTGAACTCTTCTGAATAGCGAGCCATTGATCACTCAGTGCCCGCCCCCTGTTTAGGTTTCTAAATTCAGGAGAGGCGACAACTATGCTGGCACAGGGGGGATTTGGATATTCAGGTATGCTCAAATTTATATGTTAAGTGAGGTTTTTCAGTGGAAAAAAGTTTGTTGCAGACATTGTTAATTTCTATTTTGATTACCACTGGAACGGTTAAAGGAGCTACTCTCCCAAATGCTCCGCCTGGGCCATTATCTATAGTTCTCGGTGACGGTTTCATTATTGTTGAGGCCGATATGATTTTATCGATCCATGGTTTTACTCCATTTTTTGATTCCCAAAAAGGCTCGGTACTCCTTATTTCTGACATTAACAAGAAAAATATCATCAGACTTCGGGCAGATGCTCACCAGTCCCTGGTTGTGACTGATATTTCAGATAATCAGATACCTATTGATTTGCAGGCTCTGGCAAAAAAGAAGAAGGTTTTTTTTGCGCCTGTTGATGCTTCAACTGATATTAAAAAAACAGGGCAGCATTTTTCAGGTATTACTATAACGGCAAAAGAATGGCCGACTGGTTTAAATCAAAAGGGCAGTCAGCAAGAATACTATTCAGGCAGCCTGACTCCGGGTCAGGCTATTTTTTCTCTTTCAGGTCTTGGCGATCAGGGAAAGACACTCTTACCGACAAATTATGGACTACCGGGAATAAACGACAACAAAGCGTTACGCTCTGACTTTCTGGATTATCCGTTAACGCCAGCTTTTCTGGAAGTGACGGCCTATATCAATTATAACAACTACCCAGATACTGGAGATATCAATGACACTATGATTCTGCTGAGGTTTTTGGCGGAGAAATCGCCCACAGCAACCACTTTTTATTCTTTGTTGCACGCAATGTTTCCTGACAACCTTGCTGGGAAAGATGAGTTTATGAAAAGATTCTGCAAGAAAGATCAATCGCTAAAGCTGAAAAAACTTTATAACTATTTGGTAGCCAAAAAGCAAAGAGAAATAGGCAATGCGCCCCAAACCACTGAAGGTGCAACCGGGGGAGCTTCGGCGGTGTTGACAGAGTCTGAAAACGCAGTAACAGCACTGGGTTATATGATTGCCAATCAAATTAGAAGTGGGCATCAAAGAAACAGAAATGACGAGATCAATGCTGTCCTGGAACGTTTCCTTGCACCGGTAGCCGTTCTGCCTGTTCAAAAACCATCTGCCTCCCAACGGGGTGTACCTGTCTGGAGGGGCGGTGCAAATACCGTTTCTGTTGATGATGGTTCTGCAGGAGGTACTTTAATGCTTACTCGCCAGGGTGCAGAAACGATACCAAGGGGTGAGCTACGGGGACTCCAGTGTGCTGTGCAGCGTGCCACCGGGGTAGATATGGAACTGTCAGATGAAGGTGAAGATGAGGCTGCAGCTGAGCCACTGTATGACCAGGCCACTTCTGGCGATGAACCTCTGCCCCTGCAATGCTGTCGTTCCGGAAATATTGAGGCGCTGTCTGACTGGCTTGACCGGGAATCCGAGCTGGCCGGTCAAAGCTTCTACTCAGCGTTTTATGGTGGCTATGTCACGCTGCTGCATATCGCTGTCCAGGCCGGCAATGAGGCGTGTGTACAGATGCTTATTGACCATCACTCTGATGTCAATGCCGTCTCGTCTTCAGGCGCGACGCCCCTGCATTTTGCTGCCGAATTTGGCCAGGAGCAGTGTGTCAGGACATTGGTCTGCAATGGTGCCAATATCAATATCCGGGACAGTATGGGCAGGTCGCCCCTGCACAGCGCTGCCCTGCATGGTCAGGTGAAGTGCGTGGAACGTTTTCTTGAATTCAAGGCGATTGGCAATGAAATTGACCATTTTGAAACCACTCCCCTGCATCTCGCAGCTATGATGGGGCACGATGCGTGTGTGGCAGCCCTGCTCTTCATCGGGCCCAGACAGAAACGGGAGAGGAGTTGGGTGAGGCATGAAGAGAACATAGATGCCACCCGTGATCACCACCATACGGCACTGCACCTTGCCGTTCTGAATGGTCATGGCAAGTGTGCTCAAATCCTGCTGGATCACGGAGCCGATATCAATGCCCTGCTGGACAAGGGCAAGACGCTCTTGCATGTTCTCACCCGAAGTGGCCCCATTAATTCCCTGCAAGTACTGCTTGACAGAGGGTTAGCTGTCGATGCCAAAGACGACAATGGCTGGACAGCCCTGCACGTTGCCGCCTTTACTGGCCGTATGGACTTTCTGGAACTGTTGCTCAAGCACAATGCCAGCCTGCTGGATGCCACGGACAACGGCGGCTCTACGCCCCTACATATGGCAGCCCTGGCTGGCAACGCCCGGTGCGTGGAGTGGCTGCTGCACCGACAGGCAAACGTCAATTGCAGAAACAACAGAAACTTGTCGCCACTGAGCAGCGCTGCCCATCAAGGGTATCCGGAGTGTGTAAAGCTTTTACTCGCTCATGGTGCCGGGTTTATTGAAGCCACCACAGAGCCTGGCTGGTCACCCCTGCACAGTGCCACAGATCAGGGACATGTTGAATGTGTGGAACTTTTGCTTGGCGCCGGGCATGAGGTCAATGCGGCCACCTCTGACGGTATGACTGCTCTTCACAGAGCCACCTTAACTCCCCAGCGAAACTCCGTGGATATCCTGCTCAAATACGGTGCCAACATCCAGGCCCTTACAGAGGGCAATAATACCCCCCTCCATAATACCCTAATGTTCGACAGCGTGGAGTATCTGCTGGCCTTGATCAGGCAAGGGGCTGATATCAATGCCAGGACCCTTTATGGCTTGACGCCCCTGCATATTGCTGCCCGGGAAGGGAGTGTAAAGTGTCTGAAAGTCTTGCTTGAACACCAGGCGCTGATCGTTAGCTCCCAACGAGGAGGGGGATGGACGCCCATGCATTTTGCCAGCAAAAATGATCACAGTGAATGTCTTCGGTTACTGATGATGGACAAAAGGGTGAACATCAATCCCGTGGATGAGGCAGGCTTTACCCCCCTGCACATCGCTGCTCAGTTTGGCAGGGTTCGTTGTATGGCTGTGTTGTTGAATGCTAAAGACCATGTGCATATTAATTTAAGGAGTAACAGGCATTGGAGCCCTCTGCATTTGGCCGCACAATTTGGCCAGTTGGAGTGTGTTCAACTCCTTTTGGCTTATAAAGCGGATATTAATATCAGGAATGTACAGGGCCTGACTCCCCTGCACCTGGCCGTCATGAACGGTCACGTGCAGTGTGTGCAAGTCCTGATCGATAACAATGCCAATATCAGTGCCACGGATAGCGGTGGATTTTCGCCCGGGTTCTACGCTGCCCGACATGGTCATTCTGCCTGCCTGGAACTGTTGATTGATAAGCAGACAAAGTCCGGTATTTCCGTCAATGAGTTAAAGGGAGGGGAATCGCTCTTGCATCACGCGGCCCAGTGTAGCCGAATCGACTGTGCTCAAGTCCTTATTAACAGCGGGGCAGATGTTAATATCGCTTCACCTGAAGGCTTGACCCCGCTGCACAAGGCCATGAAGCGGGACATGGCAAAGACTGCACAATTCCTGATCCATAACGGGGCAAATATCGATGCTACCAGCAGCATGGGCCGGACGGTGCTGCATCATGCTGTCATGTTAAATGCCATTCGGTCTCTGTCTGTCCTGATCGACAGCGGCGCTGATATCCATGCCAGGGATTGCCATGGCCAGACACCTCTGGACCTGGCCAGGAGGAAAAAACGTGAGCAGCTGATATTGATGCTTGAGAAGGCAGAAGTAAACCTGGGCAACACTCCCGACACAGCAGGGCCATGATCCTTCGTTCTTTTTGCCATGGATTTTCGCTTTGCTATCCAGGCTGGCGGTCACCACATAGCGGCCATCGACACTGAAGGTAGCTGAGTACTTATAGCTCGATGTTTGCGCAGAGCATATTTGTATGGAGAGGACCGTTTTTGTGATATAGTTACTGTAATAATTATTACGGTAACTTTTGATGATATTCTATAATCGAGAAGATGAGCTTGAACAGCTCCGTGAGTGGAGTGAACTAGCCTCTAAAGGAACGGCCCACCTGACAACTGTAGTAGGAAGGCGCCGGGTCGGTAAAACAGCGCTGTTAAATAAAACCTTTCCTCAGCGCAATACTTCTGCAGCCTCTATCTATCTGTTCGTATCCAGAAAGCAGGAGTCATTGCTGTGCGAGGAGTTTGTCGAGCAAATCAGAACGGTCTTAAATATTCCCATATTTGGTCAGCCTGCACGTCTTCGGGAAGTCATGGAAATCCTGTTGCAGTTCAGCATCACAACGCCGGTTACCGTCATACTGGATGAATTTCAGGATATCCAGCGGGTTAATCGGGCGTTTTTTTCCGAACTTCAGGATTTATGGGATCGATACAGACAACAGAGTCGTATGCACCTGGTCTGCTGTGGCTCTTTATACAGCCTTATGACCCGGTTGTTTCAGGATGGACGAGAGCCCTTGTTTGGTCGTGCCGATCATCGCATCAACCTTCAGCCGTTGCGTTGTCGCTATATCGCCCAGATGCTGAATGACCGGCAGGAGTTTACGCCTGAAAAACTTCTGCAGTGGTACATGCTCAGTGGCGGTGTTCCTAAATATCTGGAGTGGCTGTTTAACATTGATCCTGCAACCGACCTTTGGTCGCAGCTGATTAACGCACACAGTCTGGTCATTGAGGAAGGGCATTATCGTCTGGCTGAAGAGTTCGGACCTGAACATGGTACCTATTTTTCCATACTGGCTGCTATTGCTTCCGGGAGTACGAGCCGACCTGAAATAGAATCTTTGCTGGGTATTTCCGTGGGGCCACAGCTTGATCGCCTGGAAAATGAATTTGATATCATCAGCCGAAACCGACCAGTGTTGTCTAAACCGGGAACCCGGTTGGTTAAATATCGTATTGCCGATGCTTTCCTGGCCTTTTGGTTTCGCTTTATTTATAAGCACCGTAGCGCAGTGGAGATTGGCAACTTTCCGTTTATCCATAAAGTCATTGAGCGTGATTACCCGACCTGGAGTGGTCACTGGCTGAAACAAATCGTCAGGGAAGTGATTGCGGAAACTGGCGAGTACAATATCGTCGGCAGTTACTGGGAGAGAGGGAACCAGAATGAAATTGATCTTGTCGCGGTCAATGAACTGGATAAAAAAGTCCTGATTGCTGAAATCAAGCGTAACCCGAAAAATATCCGAAAAACGCATTTACAGGAAAAAGCCATCAAGTTGGTGCAGCAACTGAAGGGGTATGAAATTGAGTACAGGGGCTTTTCTCTGGACGATCTGGCAGATTGGTTTTGACAGGATTGCTCTGCCATGACGGTTCTGTCCGACGGGTCAACAGGCGACGCTACGCGCATGAAAAGGATTTTTCCTTATCAAGTCCCGTGAAATTCGCGCAGGGCGTGATTGAAAAATCATGGCTAATATTACTGCCCAGACGGACTCCGAACACAGGCACCCTGAAAGTACCCGGAAAACAGGTGAAGCTGGCAACGTTCAAATTTTTTGATCACAACAGGATTACCACTAATTCTGTAAGTAACTGGAATATCCAGGATTAATTTTCCGGCTCCGGGCACCAACTCCAAAAAGTCTTCCAGAAATGGGAGGCTTTTTTTGTACCTGTTACTCACGTTTTCTCACTATTAGATTTTGCTCCTTGTAGATTTCTTTGTCATATTTTTGCTGATCTACCCGATTTCACTTCGGGGGAATCACTGCTTCAGCAACTGACTTCTTGACCTCGAGGAGGAATGCATTTGAGTCATATCCCTTGTCAGCAAGAACGGAGTCCGCTGAAAATCACTCTATCAGAGCATTTGCCTGTCCGTATTCTGATGCTTGTCCAGCCGTGAGAATGAAGCGAAGAGGATTACCAAGCGCATCCGTCGCAACGTGGATCCTGGTTGTTAAACCGTAAACGCCAAACAAACCCACGTACTTCAGAATCAAACTCCAGCCTGAAATGATAAGCCTCCCAAGAAAACGGAGGCCGGTATGGCAAAAAACTCACCCGAGCACAATGAATGGCAAGAACGCATCCAGGCCTGGCAGGCGTCGGGACTGTCCCAGAATGCCTGGTGCAAGCAGCACGACATCCGGGTATCCAAATTTGGATACTGGAAACGAAAGCTGGAAAAAACCTCTAGCAGCCTGCCGTCCTCGCTACGGGCGCTATTCTCGGTCTAAGGCTCCTAGATCACTTTCAGGTGTCTTTCCGGTCAGGTGTCTGATGTTTTTATCTGTTCGGTCGGCCTCCTGGAGGGAGTCTGTTCGCTTACTTCTGTTCAACTCTACGTTTCGAACTGATATTTTTTTCCAGGTCTAAACGTAGGATTTTATGCCTTGAAGCTTGCTCAGGTTTTCAGTCCAGACCGAGCGCTACAAGCTATACTGCATCGTCGCTTCTATCGTATCTCTCAGGTCTTCTAAAGCCTGCTGTGTGTATGAATATCATGAAAACAATTGCCTTGGTACATACCTGCTTCAGTATTTTTTACTGCCTGAAGGTTTTTCCGAGTCTAACTGCTACGGCAGCGCTACCCGCTGTAAATAAGCAGGCGGCGTAAGTGTTAATTCATCAGAGGTTATTTATTATGAGACTGCACAACTACAAAACATTTTTCTATTGTTTGTTATTGCTAATTTTATCTGCTCAAAGCTTTGCCGAAGAAAATACGCAGGGCAACGCTTTCGAAAATCTTGTTTACTTTCAACCCCGGATTTACATTGCAGAAAAGGCTCAACCTTGTATTGGGGTGCGGGTTTCAAAAAAGCATATTTTTACCTCGCCATCCTGCGCCAAGCAAATACTCGCGCTATTCATGCAAGCCGTTGACATAAATGTACTGAGTCCCGGTAGCGTGAAGCTTGGCCATATTCAAACTTCACATAATCGGTCGGCTACAGCAGGTCTCCTGTCTATAGATCTTTATGCTGATAACTTGCCCTATCAACCGCCTGTATTGAGTACCGTTAATGTTACAAATGGAATTGAGCTAACGGCTTATTACATGCAACAAGGCGATGAAGAGATGAATGTTACAAAGCATTATTTTATCTTTGATAGCCAGCAAAATTCCGGAGTGCAAACAATGATCAAGCTGCCATCGGATATCAGTATCCCTGATGGGGCTCCGGTTAGACTAAGAAACCAGCTGTTCTGCGTAGTGGTAAGCGATACTTGCATCAGGTCATCCTACTTATTAAACGCTTCTGCAAAAGACTATGACCCCGGATGTCCAAGGGCTAACGATACTTATTATTTTCATTGCCGAGAAAGGGGGATGTACAATTGTAGTGAAGTTATATCACCAGAAGGTGTTGCAGGTCTTGATGTAAATGGGTCATGCGTTAACCCCAAGTCAAAAGAGCAGTGTACATTCAACTCTTCGTACGCTTTTAATTCTGATGAAATGGATTATGAGAGGAAGGGTGATTTTATTACATGCAAATCTTGTTCAGCCCAGTATACGTGGTCTAATTCGTCGTTGACCGGCAGCAAATCTGTGATTTGCAGACCCAAAGGCTGTATGCCTGGTTGTAAAGGTAAACCTGATCCAAAGCATTCTGGCAAAAAACCTGCTGACTCCATCGGAGAAGGAGTAGCTGGAGAAGTTGCAGCGTTTGTTTTAATTGGTGTGATTGCTTCTGTGGGCTACCTGATTTACAAACTCTACCACAGGGCAAATTATCAGAGTTTGTAGTTCGGCGGCAGGTGCCCAGCTGATGACCCTGCCATGTTATTAAAGGCGGTTCTGTTCGCCTATTCCACAGCATAACTTCCAGTCCCCGGATTGCCAGGGCTTGTCAGGAAAACGTGATATTCATGGCGCTGTTTGCTGACGAGCGTTGCTGTAACCGGCTCTCATCTTCATTCGCGTAAGACCTTCAACGAGCTTGGGGGGCTTACGCGAATTAAGGATGAAGATGCCAAGAATCTGTTGCTCGAAGTTCACAGAACCAACCAGGGGCTACCAATGAGAATAATAGGGCAGGGTGATTGTTTTCTTCTTTTTAGCCGAGGTGAGCCTGACGCCGCTGCGGTGGTTGCTATCAACAAGTGTGAACATGGCCAGGAGTATTGGGTAAATACGGAGGAGCACAAATTCTTCTGGCATCAAACTTACTTTGATGTCATCGAACCTGCTGACACATTCATAGTAAACAGCCAATGGCGTAGGCTATACATACCGGGGCGCAGGGCTAAAATGTGGATGCTGCGGTGATGATCTGACACGATAAGAACTTTTGGCTGGCGCATTGCTGAAGTGCGTTGTTAAAGGTACAACCAGACGAAAAAAAACGCCAATCTTGCGATTGACGTTTCCAGAGAAGCTTCGAAATGGCGTCAGCCTGTTGTTGGCCTTCCTTGCATGCATCTTGCAAGCAAGTCCTTTGCTCCCCCTTTGTCCATTGGTTGTAGTTTCTCAAACCTGTCCGGTTTTCATCATCTGTGGTTATACCTGAATTTCTACGGCCAACCTGGTTCGATCCGGCTAATTTATGCTGAAAGTGGTCAGGTGCCTTCACCAGTTGCATTAAAAAGAGTATGAAAGTACCTGGGACAGGTCTGTTGAATGCTTGCTTCTGTCATATCTCTGCGTGATTTACCTGCGGTGTGGGGAATTGCCTGCTCATCAGCAGCTTTGCTTGCTACTTTTTTGACACCCTCCTGAGCACTTGAGTTCTGGAAGATAGCAAAGAAGTCCATCCAGAATCGTGCCGTCACGGAGCTTTTTCAGGAATGATCTGCCCGCCCTTTTCTATTCACCCCTTAACTCTGTGACATAAGACAGAATTTTACTGCGCAACCAGCAGTTGGTTTTGCTATTCCGGACCCGGCTATGGGCTAGCAATTTGTAGTTAATGGGCAAAGAACGAAACGGTATTTTCATGATCTGTAAACCAAATTGTTGAGAAAACATCTTTGCCAGACTGCTGCTCATAGTGCCAATACTTTCACTACTGGCTACCAGAGCCATTAACGCAAGCAGGGAGTCGCACTCAGCCATAACCTTCCTTGGTTGCAGGGGCTCTTGCGTAAAAGAGTCTGCCAAAAATGTATTTTCACGCCTTAGTTTCAACGTTATATGTTTTTCCTGATAAAACTGCTCAGCTGTAACGCTTCCCTGGATTCTGGGGTGGGATTGGCTGGCAATCAGGCAGATCTGGTCAGTAAACAAAGGCTGGGAAAAATAAGATAAGGTGGAGACATGAGCAAAATCTATTGCTAAATCCGCTTGCCGTAAATTGAGCTTATCAAGTAACTCTTCCTCAGTGGTCGGTGTTGGGAAAAGCACTATTTCCCGGTTTTCCAATGTTGAGTCAGCTTCAATCTTGGGGAGCAGTATCAGCATTACGGGCTCTGGGGTATACACGATGAACCGGCGCTTTCCATGATGGCTGAGTCCCTGCATATCAATGAGAGTATTGTTTATAGTTTCCAGGGCGGGCTCAATCTGGCGGGCTATTTCGTGGGCAAAATCCGTTGGCGCAATGCCTCGGCCATCACGAACAAACAGGGTATCTCCCAATTGGTTTTGCATTCTCTTTAATGCGCCACTGACGCCGGGCTGGGTTAGCTCCATAACCTCAGCCGCCACTGTGATTGATTGATAGCGATAGACCGCCAGAAAAACTCGCAGGAGATTAAGGTCGAACTTTGATGCTTTCATCAATATATAACCAGCAGTGATGATTAAACTAAAAAATCGTAAATTTATCATTATGAATTTAGCCATTAAAGTGATCGAGTCTTCAGTTCAACTGTGAATAAGGACCACTATGAAACCGACACAGACTCTATCAGCTATTACCCTTGCTATTCTTGCGTCGTTTAATGCAAGTGCTGAATATACCAGCCTTGAGGACTATCAGGGCAAACCTGCCACTGCCCATACTGAACAGGCAAACCAGAATCTGGCAAAAAACCTGCCATGGAAAGATGTATCCGCTTTTGAACGTACCCGCAAAGGGCTGATCGCAGAATTTGGCAATCATGCTGCGGGAGAGCTGAAAAATCGTTTTCAGTACATGACGGATATGTCGATTGACGAAATACCTGCCACGGTGAATCCGTCTATCTGGCGTCAGGGTATGCTGAATTATACGGCGGGTGGCTTGTATCAGGTGACGGATGGTGTCTATCAGATTCGCGGGGCTGATCTATCCAATATGACCATTTATCGATCCAAAAACGGCTATGTCATTCATGATCCGTTGTTGTCCCGGGAAGCGGCTGCAGCTGCTTGGGATTTTGCCAAAACACACCTGCCTGAAATCAATGGTGAGCATAAAATTACCGGGATGATTTACTCCCATATGCATGCTGATCACTTTGGTGGTTCCAGGGGTGTCTATGAGTCCGGCAACTTCGCCGAAGGCGCGCAAATCTACGCGCCAAAAGATTTCATCAAAGAGCTGGCTGACGAAAACGTCATCGCCGGTACTGCTATGGGCCGCCGGGCAAACTATCAGTATGGAACAACGTTAACCAATAGTACCAAAGGCATCGTTGACAATGCTCTGGGGTTGGGTACGTCAAGGGGCGAGGTCACTCTTGTGGCGCCTACGACAGAAATTACGTCACGTGAAAAAGTGATTAATATTGATGGCCTGGAGTTTCATGCCATAAATATGCCGGGCGCTGAAGCACCTGCGGAAATGGTGCTCTATGTTCCGCAATACCGCTCACTCAATACCGCTGAGCTCACTTATGACGGCATGCATAACATCTACACTTTCCGGGGAGCAAAAGTTCGTGATGCTCTGGTCTGGACCAAGTATCTGACTGAACTGAAAATGCGTTTTGTGGATTCCGGAATGGTTGACAGTATTCACGCTGCACACTCGGCACCAGTCTGGAATGATCCCGCCACTGAAAACAACGAAATTGCCGAGTATATGACCCTGCAGCGGGATAACTATGGCTTTATTCACAATCAGGCCATGCGCCTGGCCAACCATGGCACCACTATTAACGACGTAGGTCGTGAAATTGAGAAGCTGGTGCCAGAGGTTCAAAAGCAGACCTGGCACACCAATGGCTACCACGGTTCATACAGTCACAACGCTCGCGCGGTGGTCAATTTATATCTTGGTTATCACGATATGAACCCGGTAAACACCAACCCGCTTGAAACCAGAGACAAGTCCTGTGTTTATGTGGATGCAGCGGGTGCAGAGGCACTTTATAGCGCAGGAGTTTCACACTTCAATAACGGGCAATATCAAGAAGCATCCCAGCTGTTCAACGATCTGGTGCAATGTCACCCGGATAATCTGGATTATCGCTATGCACTGGCTGACAGCTTTGAGCAACAGGGTTATCAGTCAGAAACCATGGCGTGGCGCAACTCCTACCTGCAAGGTGCAGTGGAGTTGAGAACCGGAGAGATCAAACCATCCATTAAGCTGGCCTCTGCCGATGTTATTGCTAATACGCCAACAGGCATGTTTCTTGACTTTCTGGCGGTTCGCCTCAATGCCGAAAAAGCGGAGCAGGCGGGTTTAGACTTTAGTTTTGGCCTTTATCACCCGGACTTGGAGCAGCGCTTTTTTGGTGAAGTTTCAAACGCCAATATGAGTAATATAGAAGTGGAAACACTGCCGGAGACTGATGTTGAACTGGTCATTCAAAAAACTGACCTGACAAAAATGGCGCTGGGTCAAACTTCCCTGACAACCCTCCTGAAGTCAGGTGATGCTGAGATCAAAGGCAACGCAGAGCTGATAGAAAAGCTGTCAGCAACTCTGGATGACTTTGACGGAATGTTTGAGATCATTCCAATGCCTGCCAGCTAATGACTTTCTTTGAATGATTTTTTGGTTGGGATGAACGACAGTAGTCATCTCAACCTTTTTTTCTATTTACAAACTTTATCCGAATCTTTTAGTGAAAAAAATTCCTCCACACGCATTTGCAGACGCCATTGACTATGACATGTGACTGTCGTGGCAGAAGAGCTGCAGGGTATGTCTGATCCTCTGGCGGTCCAGACACAGGTTGGTGCTGGCATCGCAGAGTCCGATATCAGGATCTAATGGATTACAAAGCGGCTGTAGGTGCTATAAGACTTTCAGCTTTGGATGAGTTATCGCCTTGTCACATGCGCATAAGCCGGAGTTATGTGGGGCGGCCCGCCGTTGACAATCATCACCAGGGGCTGCGAATTGGCTCAGGATTACTAAAGAACGTCATGCTGCGTAAATGCCAAACACATTGCTGACTTATTTCCTCAATGATCGCTGGCGCAGTCTGGTTTGGCCTTGCTGAAGTGTTTACATGGAACGGAATAAGCGACTTTTGGAACACATATCGCTTTGGTGATTGACCCGGTTATGGCTATTGCTCCGTCACGACAAGAGAACATTCCGGTAGTTGATATGTAGCGTCTGATCATTTACGAGCGACCTGATACCGGGTACTGCGACCACCACCCGGCAATTTCTCAATACATCCTTTATTCAATAAATAAGACAAATGTCGGGTAGCTGTTGCCTTGCTGACTTTTGCCACCTTCTGGTATTGCGATGCACTGATCCCGGATTCAAACCCTTTCTCCCCGCCGTCGAGTAGCCGGTTAAGTACTTTGATCTGCTCATCGGAAAGCCCCGTATCGTGAAATGCCTGCCAGAACCGCGTTTTGTGTAGTGTACGATCAATCTTTCTCAACGAGGCTTTGATCGTTTCATCGAGCATTTGTAAAAACCAGAGCAGCCAGTGGGTGATGTCCACCTTCCCACGCTGGGATTGTTCCAGGATCTGATAATACGCTTTGCGATTATCCAGAATCGCGCTGGACACAGCGTAGAGCCGGATGCTTTGGGCATCGGCTTGTGCCAGGGCCAGGTCGGTAATAGCCCGGGTTAATCGCCCATTACCATCATCAAAAGGATGCAGTGTCACAAACCAGAAATGACTGATGGCAGCACGAAGCAGGGGATCACACTTTGGATCGTTTCTGCTCTGGTTAAACCAGTCAAAGAATCGCTCCAGCTCTGAGGTCAATACACTTCTTGGCGGTGCTTCAAAATGAACGGTGGGCCGATCAATACGTCCGGACACCACCTGCATGGGTTCATCGCTCCTTAACTGACCTGCCTGAACCTTGTGAAAGGTAAACTCTGTATTGGGAAACAGCCAGCGGTGCCATTGGAAAAGACGATCCAGACTCAGAGGGTCATCCAGGTTAGTGATTGCATCCAGCATCATTTCTGCCAACCCTTCGGTTCGCTCGGAAGTCGGGTAGGCAGTGTCATCAGTACCTTTGAGATTCAGGCGTTTCGCCAGTGATGACCGGACAGACTGGGCATTAAGGCGTTCACCTTCGATGGCAGAAGAGGTGATGATGTTTTCCAGCAGGGTGTCCAGTGCAGAGGCTTCTGCTTTATCACTCTGGGTAGTGCTGGCTTTTCCTAACAGGACTCCCAAGCTGAAGCGAACTTCTCTGAGCAGAGGTAATACAGCCTCTTCTTGCCAGCAAAACTGGGGCCAGTCTTTGTTTTGCCAGATCCACAGCGTTGGTGAATAATCGGTCATTTACGGGTTTACCCAAGATAGTGAGCCGGTTGTGAATCTTAATCGACTCAAATTATGAGCTAAATAGTAGTATTAATTGGCTCAAACAACAAGATTACAGGGTCAATCAAAACTACTGAACACAACATCAGTCACAACTAATTCCGTAAATCTGCAAAAACGGATTGTTCGGATATACTAAAAGATTCCGTCAGAAACTATGGGAATATCGATTATTAACTCAGAATAAAGTCCGGGAATCATTTAAATGCGAGCATCACAATCAAATCCTTTAGTCATTGATAGCGTTTCTATTCCCGGAGGTGGAATTCTGGGCATGGCCGTTGCACCCGGTAAAAAGGGGCAGTCAATGTTTGGAGAGGACTGGAGCCGGGATCTGGCTAAAGACATTACCGCTATAAAAAAATGGGGCGCAGTGCTGGTGATCTCTCTGATTGAAGAACATGAGTTCCACATGCTGGGTATCAATGAGCTTGAAGATGAAGTTAACAAAGCAGGTATGCAGTGGCTGCATTTGCCGATAAAAGATTTCTCCATTCCTGATGCCCGATTTGAACAGCATTGGCAGCAGTCTGTTAATACGATTTATCGTTGCCTGGACCAGGGGAAGAAAGTATTGGTTCATTGTCGTGGAGGGCTTGGGCGCACCGGACTGTTGGTTGCCAGACTGCTAATGGCCTATGGTGCATCATCTGATGAGGCTATTTCAAATGTACGAAAAGCCAGGATCGGAGCCATAGAAACCAGGGAACAGGAAGATTACGTGCGGTCTATGCCCTCGGGCAATCACCCTGTCAACACTAAAGCAAAAAAAGTTTAACAAGCCGCACAAGAAAACACTGTCTCATTCAATGCTTTCTGGTGCAGCCTGATATCGCTGCGACCACGATGTTTATCTTTACGGTTATAAGTACTCAACCATACGAAATCATATTTTCTGACTTATTGTTCAGGCACTCGCGGCAACTGCTCCTGCGTTGCTCTAGCTCCTGCATCCATGCAGTCGTGATGCGTTGCAACTCTGGTCACATAGATTGCTATGTTCCCGTCGTTGCGCCTTGCAGAGCACCTGCCCAATAAGCCAGAAATATTCGATTCCGTATGGCTTAGTACTTAGCGGTTTTTCAGCTCTTCCCGACGTTGGCGAAACATAGGGCCTTGCATCAGTTTCAGCACCGCCGAAGGCGAGTGCTTACGAGCGTTTTTTTGCTTTTTCATTGTTCGGTCTCCTGAATGTTGTTGGTATCTTTCCATTCCGGCCTTGAATGTTGCCTTCATCCTGGTAATACACGTTGCGCACTGCAAACCTGGATTCATGGTTTCAGGTTTCAATCACTCGGTAACTCCAGACCATTGCTACTTCTCTTTTTTCCTAGTGCAGCCAAGCCTTGATATCCATACAGGCCACTCGTTCCGATACTCTGAGGTCGTCATTCCCGCGAAGGCGGGAATCCAGCGCCAACAGCGGGTCTCTGCCTTCTCGCGGATGAAAAGGCCAGGGGGACACCGGGCAGTATGGTTCTGGTGATGAGTCTGTGTGGATTCCCGCCTTCGCGGGAATGACGGGAGTGAGGCCGGAAATGACGTGAGGGGAACGGGTTTTGCGACACCCTCTGTTGCGTGGGAACGAGGGGTGTATGGATATCAGAGCTTAGCTGCACTAGCCTTTCACATTAACGATCTGTCGCAGTGTGCACACGACCTCAACCAGATCGTTCTGCAGGCTCATGACCTTATCGATATTTTTGTAAGCGGCGGGAATTTCATCCAGTACGCCTTTGTCCTTTCTGCACTCTATGCCCTGTGTCTGATCTTCAAGATCACGAACAGAGAAGGTTTTTTTGGCAGCGGTACGGGACATGCTCCGTCCAGCTCCGTGAGCGCAGCTGCAAAATGCTTCGGGATTGCCTCTGCCACGGATAATGTAAGACCTGGCTCCCATAGAGCCGGGTATAATGCCCAGTTCGTTGTTTCTGGCCCGGATGGCTCCTTTACGAGTTACCCAGACTTGCTGGCCATCATGTAGCTCCTGCTCAACAAAGTTGTGGTGGCAGTTAATAGCTTCATTGATGACGGTGAACGGTTTCAGATGCTGGTGCAATACGTTGAGAATACTGTTCATCATGTGTTCCCGGTTCAGCAGGGCGTAGTTTTGTGCCCATGCCACGGCTTCAACGTAATCATCAAAGTGGTCCGAGCCTTCCTTCAGGTAGCCGAGGTCTCTGTCGGGCAGATGAATCTGCTGCCTTTCCATGTCTTTTCGAGCCAGATGAATAAAGTACTGACCTATCTGGTTACCGATACCCCGGCTTCCGGAATGCAACATTACCCATACGTTGTCGTGTTCATCCAGGCACAGTTCAATAAAGTGATTGCCAGAACCCAGACTGCCCATCTGACGAACAAACTTGTCCCGATTGCCTCTACGAACAATATCCGGATGCTTTTCCAGAATACGTTGCAAGCCATGAGCAACAGATGAATCTCCGGCTATTTGCGCTTCTTTATGCTGTCCGCCGGCTCCAAGGGGAATAGCCTTTTCAATATCATGCCGGATGGCCAGAAGGTTGTCCGGCAGATCAGAGGCTTTCAGCGATAACTGAACCGCATTCATGCCACAGCCTATATCGACGCCAACTGCGGCAGGAATAATGGCTTCTGTGGTAGCAATAACCGATCCTATTGTTGCACCTTTGCCCAGATGGATATCAGGCATGCCAGCCACATGTTTGTGAATAAAGGGCAGGCTGGCGACTTTACGCATCTGTTCAAGTGCCTGTGGGCTGACCTCATCCGTCCAAATCTTAACTGGCTTTTGGCTATCGGTACCCTCTAGCAAAGTAATCACTGGCATGATGTTGCACCTCTCTTATTTTTTTCAGCGGTATGGTCCAAAATTTTATGGAGCAGGTGATTGATGGTCTCAAATGATCCCACAGTCGTTTGCTGGCTGCCCTTGAAGGCTTCCAGCACAGAGAGTTGTGACTCCATGAATTCATTCAGTCCCAGCATAGCCTGAATGGTTTTCGTTTCGCTACTCCCCAGGCGCAGCTCCCGGATTCAATGGCATAGTGAATAATGACGTTGTGGTCTTTAATACGTTCTAAAATCTCATCTCTCATATTGCGCTCCCTGAAAGTTGATGGCTTGCTCATTGATTGTTTCAGATGTACTGAATGGTTAGACCAAATGCCGTGCCAATAAGTTCATTATGAGCTGAAAAAAAATAAGGCACTGATATGTAGAGGTTTAATTTTAAGCTATCCTCAAGTTCTCCAGTGTTTCTGTGACGACAGGACAGGTTACCTTCCCTTTGACGTTTATCTTCCCGTACCTGTTCTTCATTTTTTGCCAGCGCTGAACCCTGTGTATCGACAGGTTGAGCCTGGCGTGGGCCTTCACAGTACAAGTTCCCTTTGCCTTGTTTGTCAGAACTAACAGAGCCGATGGATTCTTACCATCACCGGGCACGAGTATACCTTGCACTTTTGTCTGTTTGCGTCAAGTATACAGAGCTGCATCAGTAATGCCGGTTTCTCTTTTTTAAGCTGAGCCACGAAAACATTACTGGCTAGGAGCCTGACCGAGAATAGTCTGCCCTATGCGGCAACTGCTCCTGCGTTGCTCTAGCTCCTGCATCCATGCAGTCGTCGGCAACTGCTCCTGCGTTGCTCTAGCTCCTGCATCCATGCAGTCGTCGGCAACTGCTCCTGCGTTGCTCTAGCTCCTGCATCCATGCAGTCGTCGGCAACTGCTCCTGCGTTGCTCTAGCTCCTGCATCCATGCAGTCGTCGGCAACTGCTCCTGCGTTGCTCTAGCTCCTGCATCCATGCAGTCGTCGGCAACTGCTCCTGCGTTGCTCTAGCTCCTGCATCCATGCAGTCGTGCGACGGCAGCAAATTGGTCTGAAAATCCGCTTTTGTTCGTCAAATAGCTCGCTATTCTCCTCACAAAACCGAATTTTCATCCTCAATTTTCTGCCGTCCTCGCTACGGGGTCGCCTAGACGGGCGCTATTCTCGGTCAGGCTCCTGGCAGCCTGTCGGACTTAAGACTGTCCTACTGCGGTTGCAATAAATTGGTCTAAAAATCTCTGTTTCTTCGTCAAATAGCTCGCTATTCTCCTCAGAAACAGAGATTTTTATCCTCAATTTCTTGCAATCCTCGCTACGGACGCTTAAGTCCGACAGGCTGCTAGCATCACCTTCTGGAAAATGGGTTCTTCCATTTTTTGCAGCAGCGAGCCAAAACAGTCTCTTTTTATCTGCTCTCACTTATTGAAAGTCATGTATCAAAAGAGGCGATATCTATCCTGACGTAGGGGTTACCTATATGTCATTTATTTATGAAGCCAAAATATTATTCTACCGCTTTAGAGTATTAGTTACGCTAACATTCATATTTTTAGATGTATGTCCCAGCTCTATGGCGGGGTCAGATCTGATGCCTCCCCCACCCACGATATCCTCATCAGGAGGAGCAAGCGGCGGTGATGATCGTGACCCATGTCACTGGCAGAAACGCTGGGTGAAAATTGGTCAACAAACATTTTATGTGCATGCCGAAGATGAAGAACTCCTTCAGCAGCTTTCACAACAACTTGAGCAGATGCGAAATGCTGGGATGCTTATCCCCTATAGCATCAATCGGGGAGCCAATCTCTTTCCAGGTGAATGGATACCGCAAGCAATAAGAAGACTGATGGTACGCTATCCAAATGGAGTGACTATTTTTTCAGCCAGTGTCTGTTTTGCCGGAATGATAGCTTATTGCAGATATAATGGAATCAGTGGCACGTTAAGTCCAATACTGCAAGGTGCCGGCTCGGCCACTTTCGCACACATGATGTTTTTTGTAAATCTATGCCCTTCTTACTTACAGCGACCATTAATAGTTGGTTCTATAGGTGCGTCTGTCACTAATACGATTTGTAGAAATGCCATTGCTCATCATCGTTCACTATTAAATGCACGCAGGACTACAGTTATAAATCCTCAAGTTGTTTTTCTGGAGCTACGGGAAGGCCAAATTCAAATGTTGAATGCTGATCAAGATGTAATTGTGCAAGCACAAGCAATAAGACCGGATGATGAACACAATATTGATGATAGATTACTTACTCATACCCGAACTTTAATAAGAACATCGCTAAACTATTTTTGGCAAACATATCATTGGCTTATGCACCTTTATTTCCGTTATCGATAATTGATGTTTCAAGGAACATAACCGCCTGCTTCAGCCGAGCGCTGGCAGGCGACTAAAAGTCATACACGACTACCAATGTGTAACTTACGGGAAAATTCTACCTATACCACGACTGGATCAATGGATACGCCAGCATATCCAGACGGACGCTCAAGTCCGACAGCCTCCTGGAGACCTTCGAAAACCCGATTTATGTCGCGTTTATAGACTACCTTTTTGAATTTATAGTATGAAAGGTTGAGGTGAGGTCGTTATGCACTATTTTGGGCTGGTTTTTCTAATTGTCTACTCCAGTTGCATTTTTGCATTAGATAGACAAAAGCGATACACAGAACCCACTCAAGTTGTTGCACCTGGCTTGCTACCTTGGGTTGTTAAAATGACAAATACCGGTGGCACTTTTACTGGAGTATTGATATCAGACAGACATATAGTAACGGTTGCTCATGCGTTAGATTCTTTTCCGGATGCTGACTGCCTTAAGGCTCATTTTAAAAATGCTTTGACTCCATTTTCGGTTAAAGCAAGCAGATATATATTGTACTCGAAATTTGATTCTTCACGAATTATTTATAATTATGACTTTGCGATAGTTGAGCTAGATCAAAAAATTTTTCTGGATGAGAAAGGTATAAAGCTACCCTTAATCGATAATAAAACATATTTAATAAATGATTTATATAAAATCAATCCCATTTACGCTGCTGCTTATTCAGATCACGATGCCTTGAAGAAAGTGATTCTTACATGGTTATCAGTTAAGAATTCAGTTTATGAGTTAAATTATGCTGGTTATGCAGAAAATGGCAATTCCGGAGGCCCCCTATTCTACAGCATGAACGGTACTGCATATTTATTAGGATTACTTGACGCAAGCGCTGGCGTGGCTGGTGGCGTAATTATCTTCGAAACCCTATCAAAATATCTTGATTTTATCGTAGATAATACCAGTTTAGAAAAGTCTCAAAAAGATAATTGGAAGGATGTTTTTTGTATTTTTGACATTACTGTTGGCATTGGAGCTGGTGTTGTTGGCACTCTTCTTGGAATAACAGCCATTCTATATGTAAGTAGAAAGCTCAAAGAAACCCGCATGACAGGAGAAACAATATAATTGGGATAGGGCAGAGTCTCACAACTCTGCATCTCACTGACCAGGATCAATGCAGATCACCCAGGGATTATGGGAAAGAAAAGGCGTGTTAAACCGCTTTCAATAAATGCACACCGTCGGGCAATTATTATGTTCATGTTCACCTTCTTACGGGTATAGGGGATGCCTGCAAACAGGGCAGTGTTTTAACCTGTTTTGAACCATCGCAAGGCCGCACTCCCCGTGGACCTGGTGGGAGCAGGGAAGGACAAAACGGCTGCCGGGGACCTCTTCCAGACAGATGCAGCAGGTTTCGCGCCCTGAGATTTGCCGGCATTTGTGCGTGCTTTGTAAATTTATATCAAGGCAAAGGTTGCAAACATCACAGTGAAAGAGTTTATCCTTGCTCCTATGGCAAGCATCACATTTATCGCAGTGGAACATGGATCTTTCGCTAGAGGTAAAGAGTTTGCAACGTGCACAGAAATATTCCGACATTTGCTGGTGGCAGCCAGGGCATTTCTGGGAGTTTTCTGTAATGTCCCCCTCATATTTGCAGAGAGAACATTGAAACTGTTTTGCATCAAACGGCAGTTTATTCGTAACCTCGCATAGATCACTTTCGTTATGACATCTATGGCAGGGGAAATAGAATCTGCAGCAGTCAAATTTCAGAAGGCAGAGTCTGTAGTAATGAAAACAGAGCGACATTGGTTTTTTTTGTACAGATGTCGTCGACTGTGCCTTCGACGGGCTGGTCGTTGAAATCGGTTGCTGCTCTCCATGGGGCATATCGTCTACTGATGGTAGCTCTGAATGCTCATTGGATGAGTTTGTCGCCTCATACGAAGGGGTTGCAAGCTCATTGTGAGTGCCCGACTGCTGGTAAGAACCACTATGCCCGGCACCATTGCTTCCCATCGGCGGGCTGGCGGCTGTCATAGGTTCTTGCGCCCAATGGGGCATAGCGTTTAATGATTCTCGTAGCTCTCTGAGCACATACTGCGCCTTTTCAAGTTGTTTACTAAAGCATTCGTTTTCAGCCTGCAGGTAGCTCACGCAGCTCCGTAATCCCTGGTTATCTGTATTTAACGCTTGATTCTGCCTTCTTAACCCTTCAGCCTCCATTCTTAACTCTCGATTCTCTTTGCTTAGCCCTTTAACTTTTTCAGTTAACTCTTCAATCTGTTGTCTTTTATTTTCTTGTTTTTCCTGAGCTCCTCTTTTCAGCTCAACTTCGATTCTTAGCCTGCTGTACTCATTTAAAACAGTTTCCAGCTTTTCTAAACCACAATTGATAGTTTGAAATTCTTGATTGTTGGGGCTGTCGCCTGCATTAGATGGATTTCCCGGAGTAATCGCTGGGGTATCTGAAAGTAGTCCGTGGGTATACTTCATCGGTGCAGGCAGGGATGGTTGGGAATAAGGTTGCCGAGTGAGAAGGGAGTTGTCGGCAAAGCCAGAGGCTATTGTTCTGTTAGAAGTGCTGTCTCTACTAATGATTGCAGCCCCTTGCAGTGGAGGCTGCTGTGGTAAAGTGTAAGTTTTTAACTGAATCAACAGTCGATTTAAGAAATGTTTTAATTCATGAAACGATGGGTGTTGAGGGAATTGTGTAACGGTATATAAAAAAGAGGTGGAAAGTGTAAATGACTGTGCGCCAATAAGAATATCTAGCCTTACTTCCGGATCTGATATTTGTCCTAACGGATAAAGAATAAGTTCAAGTGGGTTGGAACGGAGCAGGAACAATTGAACGAAGTACTCTGCAAAGCAACATTTTTCAAATTGTCCTATAGGTGGCTGTTGGCTGGATTGGTTGACTCTGTGGATTATATCCCGAACAATTTTATACAAAATGATCAGGTTCTTGTTTCCAGCTTCGGACAGAGTCCGGTCAGGTGGAATTATCGGCTGGAGTTCAGACGGAATCTTAATATCATCCAAAGTCCGTGTTTTATCACTGGTGGCTTCTATCAGCTGTTCGATAAAACGGTTGCGTGTTGAGTTTTCGTAGAAGGAACGCTGCAGCTTCAATATCGCCTCAAGGGGCGTGAGACTAATGCCCTCGGTGTTTGTGCTTTTTGTTTCCAAAACCTGCAAACGCAGAGGCATGTTCAGCTCAACCAGTATTTGCCTCAGCTTAAAAACGGCATCGGGATCGTCGCTTTCAATGATGGCTACAAGTTGCTTCGCCAGTACCTGAAGGTCTTGAGTCCTGCTGTTTTTTTCACTTTCTTTTCCATTGTCGTCTTTTCTGTTATTACCATCTCCACTGCTATCATTGTCTTCTCGCTGTGAATTGCGCTCCTGATCTTCAGGGGCACCTTTTTTTTCTTTTTGATGGTCGTTATTTTCGTTCTTTAGTGATTTATCTTGTACCTTATCCGATGACTCCCCATCCCCATTACCTGCCTTTAATACATCAGCATGATCTGTCTTCAAGGCAGTGTACTCAAGAAATAGTTTTAGACAGTCAAGCTGCCACTGAAGGCTCTCGCTGGCTGGGCAAGTAGTGGCGGCACGCTGGAAGAGGGTGTTCCAGAAATTAACATCGGTCAGTTGTTCTATATTCAGGAAGTTAAGCCAACCAACGGGTATAACGGCCTCACTGGAAGAGCCGTCGGCATTGACGCGTGTCATTTTCAGACGCGCCGGGGATCGCTGTTCCGCAAACGAGACAGAATCCTTGCCTATGGACATCAGCCAGTTGATGACGGGTTTCAGGATAACCAGGTCAATTTCGAAGAATCCCGATGGTCTTCCCCCTCCGCCTCCCGGGGGGGGAGGCGAATAGAAGAAGCCTCCATTACCGCCACCGGTAAAATCGGTTTTGCCAGCGAACCCGGCTCCTTTCAATGTGATTGTGTTATTTCGGGTTTGCCCGATTTTCAGCCCAATGTCGGGCAGGTTGTCGGGATAGAGCAGAAGGGTCAGCGGGCTAGCCTGGGTTTTGTCGTTCAGCGGTTGATCGGTGGTTACAGAAATAAGCTCTGGTCTGTCCGCCGTCGTGGATTTCAAGCGAACCAGTGCGCTATTCTCAGAGGCACCTTGTGAGAGAGGCCGGAAGACGGGTGTTTGCTTCTCATTTGGAAGCACTAGCTTATAGCAATAGTCACTCAAGTCGTTCGTGACCCATATTGCGATACTGTTCAAATCAGTTGGTACCACAGGTGCCTTAAAGCAAAGAATGCTGTTTCGGTCATTGAAGCTTTCCGAAAGCAGCAAACTCACTTGCCAATGACTCACATCCCGGGGATCTGTATCGTCGCTGATTTCAATCTGAACTCTTTGTCCATCGGGATTATGTCGGTCGATGATGGTTGAAGAATAGACTGATGGCACAACTACGATAGTTATCAGAGAAACAACAAATGCTATGAATAAACGACAAATTTGCATTCGAATCCCTCAAAAAAGGCTGTGTCAATAATATCAATTCCATTCTTTTCGCCTGATAGCAAACGGCAGGACAATCCGTTTTGACTTTCTGTTCTGGAAAAATAAAGGAACATCATTGGTTGATTTCATTATTTGTTGTAGAAACAGAGAATAGCCAAAAATTTCTGAATCGCTAAACGGTTAATTGTCTTGTGCCAGAGTGCTTTTCGCTGAATCAACTTCTTTGCCAGAAAAATACTTGTCTATCTGGCCAGTTAAGTATTTACAACGGGTTTTTCGGATGAGCTTTCTATTCAATCAGTCTTCCTTCCATAACTCAGTGATTGTTGCCTTGTGACCACCCATCGCCATGGGACCTCTGCCGGCGGTCACCACAAAGCGACTATCGTTGCTGAAGGAGGCTGGTTTTATCGGACCACCATGTCGGATGGTGACTTCATGTTTCCATGTTGCATCGCCCCTACGGCTATAGATTTTCGCCCTTCTATCTACACCAGCGGTTAACACAAAGCGGCTATCGGGGCTGAAGGTGGCTGATATCACTGGGTCATAATGGCGGATGATGGTTTCTTCTTCCCATAATCCATCATCCGTCAGGCTATAGATTTTTGCTTTACCATCTTCACTGGCGGTTATTACATAACGGCTATTGGCGCTGAAGGTGGCTGAGTTAATCATACCTTTATGGTGAATGGTGGCATCTTCTTTCCATGAGCCATCATCTTTCAGACCATAGATTTTCGCCTTTCTATCATCACTGGCGGTCACCAGATGGTGGCTATCGGCACTGAAGCTGGCTGAATTGACCGTCTTATCATGGGTAATGATGACACTTTCTTTCCATAAACCATCGCTCCACTGGCCAGTGATTTTTACCTCGTTATCCTTACCGACAGTCACAATATGGCTGCCATCAGCACTGAAGCTAGCTGATTTGACCGGAGTATTATGGCGAATGGTCATTTCTTCTTGCCATGATCCATCGTTTTTCTGAGCAAAGATTTTCGCAGTATGATCCTCACTGGCGGTCACCAGATGGAGGCTATCTGCACTGAAGATGGCTGAGTTGACAGTGTTGTCATGGACAATGATGGCTTTTTCTTTCCAGACTTGATCGGCTCGCTTGCCAGCTACTGTCACCCGATTTTTGTTTTTTATAGTTACAAAAAGCTGACCATCGGCATTAATTTCAACGACTCTCTCCCTTTGCCCATTAGATACAGTCAGTACATGGTTGCCATCGGCACTGAAGGAGGCTGATTCGATCGAACCACTATGGTGAATAGTGGCTTCTGTTTCCCAGGTTCCATCGTCCTTTTGGCCAGTAATTTTCGCCCTGTGATGCCTGCCGACAGTGACCACATGTCGTCCATCCTGACTGAAGGAGGCTGATTTGATCGGACCATAGTGGCTGATAGTGACTTCTTCTTGCCATGATCCATCCGCCTGGTAGCCATAGATTTTTGCCGTTCCATCGTCACTGGCGGTTATTACCAGGTGGCCATTGCTGCTGAAGACGGCGGAGTTGATCTTATATTTATGGATAATCTCAGCTTTTATAACCGGATGAATTATTTTTCGCAGGATACTTACATACTGTAAATCATCCGATGCCTGGCTGTTATGTCTGCAAAGTTGGACAAAATGATATAAGACTCCATGACATGCTTCTGCTTTATTCCATTCGTTCACTGCTCTGGCAGCAATATCTAATGAGTAACAACCGTCGTATTTATCCAATAGCCCATTTAAGTCTTTAAGTTTGTTCCTTAAGCTAATCAATTCTGCGCGACAAACAGGGCAGGTTTTAACTGTCCTGTTTCGCAGTCTGGTTTGCAGCCACTGATACAAACAATGCACGTGAAAAAGGTGTTTACATGGCGTTTTCATTATACTTGCCGTGTGTGACCCATAACAGACTGAACAATTCTCGTCAGTAACTTGCGCTTGTTCCAGTTTGAATGCACTGTCGCTGAAAGCACTAATGTTGATTAAAGCATTCAATGCTGTTTTTTCAGTGACATCGGAGGTTCTACCCTCACTAACAGAAGATGATACACTTCCCCGGCGAGCTCGCTTTGGTGGTGGCGAGTATGAACCTGAAATGCTGGAGTTATTATTAATTCCGTCCATGTCTGGCTCCTCCAAAGTTAGCGTTTATTTCCGGTTAGCAAAGACAGTAAACATTGATTCTGTAAATCAGAATGGGTTTTAGCATGAAAGTTCATAACATCTTGTTTAGCGCAACGGATAAAGTTTCTTTCAGCACCTACAGGGTGATGTTATCCAGTGACAGCAGACAAAAAATGATGTCTCCGCAGTTCAGTGATTTTTACCATGCCATACTCGCTGGAGGTGATCACCTGGCTGCCATCAGCGCTAAAGGTGGCCGATGAGAGCCAGTCATCATGAACAATGGTGGCTTTTTCTGACCAGGACCCATCATCTTGCTGACCAATGATTTTTGCCGTTTTATCAAGGCTGGCAGTCACCAGATGGCGGCCATCAGGGCTGAAGTTGGCTGATATGACGTGACTCTTATGGGAAAAGGTGGTTTTTACTTTCCACGAGCCATTGGCTTTTCTGCGGTAAATTTTTACTCTGTGATCGTAGCCGACAGTCACCAGATGGTGGTTATCGGTGCTGAATCTGGCGGATTTGACCCAGTGTTGAATGGTGGTATTTTTTTTCCATGATCCATCGGCCTCCTTGCCATAGATTTTCGCCTTCCGATCAGGAGTGTTGGCGATCACATTGCCAGTGTCGGCTCTGAAGATGGCTGACAAGACGTTACTAACATGGGTAATGGTATCTTTTTCTTCCCATGATCCATCGTACTTCTGGCTATGGATTGTCACCGTGTTATCAGAGGCGGTTAATACATGGCAGCCATCGATGCTGAAAATGGCATCATAGAAAAAAGTCTCATTGGGAAGGGTGGCCGTTAGCTCCCATGATCCATCGTTCTTTCGACTATGGATTTTCGCTGTATAATCCCAACTGGCGGTCAGGATATTTCGACCATTGCTGCTAAAGCTGGCTGATTTGACGATACCATTATGGTGAATGAGGGTGTTTGGCTCCCATGATTCATCACAACTCAGATCATATATCTTCGCCGTACCATCCGAACTGGCGGTGACTGCATGATGACCATCGGGGCTGAAAATCGCTGATCTGACCCGTCCTTCATGGGCAATGGTGGTATTTTTTTCCCATGTTCCATCAGGCTTATGGCCGTAGATTTTTGCCGTATTGTCTCCATTGGCGGTCACCAGATAGCGGCCATCGGCACTGAGTGCGGCCGAGTAGACTACATTGATGCTTCCAATTCGGATGAGATCGTCAATGTTGGCTTTAGTAACCAATTCAAAGGTATCACATTCAGACATCAGCTTAGCCTTGGTGAAAAATAACAGACCAGGTAAATAAACACTCGTCGGTCGGCGATCTGCGAGTGAATCGGCTAACGCTTTATTATTCGAAAATGACTCAAACCATGCACGGAGTTGATCCTTGTTTTTTGTACTGAGGGTCATCCTTAGTTGCTGCTGATGTGCTGAAGTAAACTGGCGATACCAGGCTTTTGCCAGAGCGTTATCTTGCTTGATAACGTCGCGAAGACGGGTAGATACCTTTTGTAAACTGCGAATATCCCGAAGTTTCAAATGGCAAAAAATCATGGAAAGTGTATCTGAGGCCAAATCCTGTAATGAAAGTTTTTGCTTTTCTTTCTTGTCAGCTACTGTGATGGACCTACCCTGATGGTCAGCCGTTAGTGCCAGCGCTCTGGCTCTGGCTCGCGTCAGTGGAGGTTCAAAACCGGAATTATTGATTCCATGCATGTCTGGATCCTACAAAGTGGGTGTTTAATCTCGATCATCAGGGAGGTTTAAAAATTATTTAGTTAGTCAGAGACATTTCCAGAATGAAAGTTCATAACAGGTTGGTTAGTGAAACTGACAAAATGACTTTCGGCCCATGCAGAATAGTGTCACCCACTGACTGCAGACAATAAATGATTCCTGCGTAGTTCAGTGATTTTTACTATGCCATCCTCACTGGAGCTGATCACCTGACTGCCATCGGCATTAAAGGAGGCCGATGAGAGCCAGTCATGATGAACAATGGTGGCTTTTTCTGACCATGAGCCATCGTCCTGCTGACCAATGATTTTCGCCGTTTTGTCCCGGCTGGCAGTCACCAGATGGCGGCCATCAGGGCTGAAGGTGGCGGATGAGACAGAATCCTTATGGGAAAAGGTGGCTTTTTCTTGCCACAAGCCATTGGCTTTTCTGCCGTAAATTTTTACTTTGTAATCGTTGCCGGCAGTCACCAGATGTCGGCTGTCGGGGCTGAAGGTGATCGAGCTGACAGCTTCCCCTTGATTGAAGGCACTTTCTTCCCATGACCCATCGGCCCTCTTGCCATAGATTTTCGCCTTGCCATCCAAACCGGCAGTGGCCGCAAAGCCATTATCGGCACTGAAGGTGGCTGACATGACAAAACCATTATGGGGAATGATATCTTTTTCTTCCCATGATCCATCGTACTTCTGGCTATGGATTTCCACCGTTTTATCAGAGGTGGTTAATACATGGCAGCCATCGATGCTGAAAATGGCTGAATGCACAAAAGACCGATTGGGAAGGGTGGCCGCTAACTCCCATGATCCATCGTTCTTGCGGCTATGGATTTTCGCTGTGCCATCCCAGCTGGCGGTCAAGACATGTCGACCATTGGTGCTGAAGCTAGCTGAGTTGACGATACCATGATGGTGAATGAGAGTGTTTGGCTCCCATGATTCATCACAACTCAGACCATATATCTTCGCCACATGATCCGAACTGGCGGTGACTAAATGATGACCATCGGGACTGAAAATCGCTGATTTGACCCGTCCGTCATGGGGAATGGAGGTTTTTTTTTCCCATGTTCCATCAGTCTTATGGCCGTAGATTTTTGCCGTATTGTCTCCATTGGCGGTCACCAGATAGCGGCCATCGGCACTCAGTGCGGCCGAGTGGACTGTATTGATGCGTCTAATTCGGACGAGATCGTCAATGCTGTTGGTTAAGTGTGTGTTATAAGTTTTGTCAATGGTGGCTTTAGTAACTAATTCAAAGGTATCACATTCAGACATCAGCTTTGCCTTGGTGAAAAATAACAGACCAGGTAAATAAACACTCGTCGGCCGACGATCTGCGAGTGAATCGGCTAACGCTTTATTATTCGAAAATGACTCTAACCATGCGCGGAGTTGATCCTTGTTTTTTGTACTGATGGTCATCCTTAGTTGCTGCTGATGTGCTGAAGTAAACTGGCGATACCAGGCTTTTGCCAGAGCGTTATCTTGTTTGATAACGTCACGAAGGCGGGTAGATACCTTTTGTAAACTGCGAATATCCCGAAGTTTCAAATGGCAAAAAATCATGGAGAGTGTACCTGAGGCTAAATCTTGCAATGAAAGTTTTTGCTTTTCTTGCTTCTCAGCAACAGAGACGGACCTGCCCGCATTGTTACCCGTTAGTGCCAGTGCTCTGGTCTGGGCTCGCTTCAGTGGTGGTTCAAAACCGGAATTATTGATTCCATGCATGTCAGGATCCTGCAAAGCGGGTGTTTGTTCTTGATCACCGGCGAGGGTTAAAAATTGTTTAGTTAGTCAGAGGCATTTCCAGAATGAAAGTTCATAACAGGCTGGTTAGTAAAACTAACAAAATGACGTTCAGTGCCTGCAAGATGGTGTCACTCAGTGACAGCAGACCATGAATGATTCCTTTGCAGTTCAGTGATTTTTACTATGCCATCCGAACAAGAGGTGATCACCTGACTGCCATCAGCGCTAAAGGTGGCCGATGTGACGAAGTCATCATGGGCAATGGTGGCTTTTTCTAACCATGTCCCATCATCCTGCTGACCAATAATTTTCACAGTTTTCTCATAGTAGGCAGTAGTCAGCAGATGGCGACCTTCAGGACTGAAGGTGACTGATGAGACCGCCCTGCCATGGGAAAAGGTGGCTTTTATTTCCCAAAAGCCATCAGCTTTTCGGCCGTAGATTTTCGTGCCATCGCTGCTGCCAGTGGCTAGATGTCGGCCATCAGGACTGAAGTTAGCCGATTTGACCAGATTCCTGTGTTGAATGATTTTATTTTCTTCCCATGATCCATTGGCCTTCTTGCTGAAGATTCTCGCCTTGCAATCCTTACTGGTGGTGACCACATAGCCACCATCGGCGCTGAAGGCGGCTGACATGACAGAACTATCATGGGGAATGGCATCCTTTTCTTCCCATGATTCATCAGCCCTCTGACTATAGATTTTTGCGGTATTATCCCAACAGGTGGTTATCAGATGGCAGCCATCGTTGCTGAGGGCTGCTGATTCGAGACGAAATCCTAGGGAAAGTATGGCTGTTAATTTCCATGATCCATCGCGCTTGTGGCTATGGATCTTCACCTCTCCGTCGAGACTGCCGGTCAATACATGTCGGCCATCGGTGCTGAAGGCGGCTGAATGGATCTGATAATAATGGAGAATGATGATTTTTCGTTTCCATGATTCATCGCACCCCAGATCATATATCTCTGCCGTGCAGCCCGCACTGGTGGTGATTACATGGTGTCCATAGGCACTAAAAATCGCTGATTCGACCAGTCCGCTATGGGGCAGGGAGGTTTTTTTTTCCCATGTTCCATCAGCCTTTTGGCCGTAGATTTTTGCCGTTTTGTCGCCATTGGCGGTGACCAGATAGCGGCCATCGGCACTGAGGGCCGCCGTGCTAACTCGATTGCGGTTTAATATACGAAGGTATTCAGCAATGCAGTTCGCTGAGTTGGTATCATAAGTTTTGTCAATGGTGGCTTTAGTGACTGATTCAAATGTTTCACATTGAGACATCAGTTTAGCCCTGGTGAAAAATAATACCGGTGAATAAACACTCGTCGGCTGGCGATCAGTGAGTGACTCGAGTAACGCCTGATCATTGGAAAACGGCTCAAACCATGCACGGAGTTGATTCTCGGTTTTTGTAGTGAGGGTCATCGTGAGTTGATTCTGGTGTGCTGAAGAAAACTGGCAATACCAGGCTTTTGCCAGAGTGTTATCTTCCTTGATAACGTCGCGAAGGCGGGTACATACCTTTTGTAAACTGCGAATATCCCGAAGTTTCAAATGACAAAAAATCATGGAAAGTGTATCTGAGGCTAAATCTTGCAATGAAAGTTTTTGCTTTTCTTTCTTGTCAGCTTCAGTGATGGACCTACCCTCGAGGTTACCTGTTGGTGTTAGTGATAGAGCTTGAGCTTGTTTTAGTGGTGGTTCAATAACGGAATTATTATTTATTCCATGCATGTCTGAATCCTGCAAAGTTGGTGTTTATTTTCGATCACCAGGGAGCTTTAAAAATTATTCAGTCAGATAAAGTTCCAGAATGAAAGTTCATAACAAGTTGGTAAGTACAACTAACAAAATTTCTTTCGGCACACTCAAGATGGTGTTACTCACTGACAGCAGACCATGAATGATTCCTTCGCAGTTCAGTGATTTTCACTATACCGTCCCGACTGGAGGTGACTACCTGACTGCCATCAGCGTTAAAGGTGGCCGATGAGATCCAGGCATCATGGGCGATGGTGGCTTTTTCTGACCATGAGCCATCATGCTGCTGACCAATGATTTTCACCGTTTTTTTGTGGCTGGCAGTAGTCACTATATGAAGACCATCAGGACTGAAGGTGGCTGATGTGTCCCAACCAGTATGGGGAAAGGTGGTTTTTTCTGCCCATGAGCCATTGGCTTTCAGGCCGTAGATTTTTAATGTGCCATCATTGCTGGCAGTGACTACGTGGCGGCCATCGAGGCTGAAGGTGGCAGAGTTGACTCTTATCCTGTGTTCAATGATGGTATTTTCTTCCCAGGATCCATCGGCGCTCTTGCCATAGATTTTCGCCTTGCCATCCAGACTGGCAGTGACCACATAGCTACCATCGGCGTTGAAGGTGGCTGAAATGACACCTCTATCATGGGGAATGACACCTTTTTCTTGCCATGATCCATCGCCCCTCTGGCTATGGATTTTCGCCGTCTTATCCCAACAGACGGTCACCACATGGCAGCCATCGGTGCTGAAAGTGGCTGACTCGACAAGATCATTATGGGGAAGGGTGGCCGTTAATTCCCATGATCCATTATCTTTCTGGCTATGGATTTTCGCTGTTTGATCCCAACTGGCAGTCACCAGATGTCGACCATCGGTGCTGAAGTTGGCTGATCTGATGAATCCATCATGAATAATGGTGGTTTTTGGTTCCCATGGTTCATCACACTCCAGATCATATACCTTCGCTCTGTTATGACTGGCGGTGACCAGGTAGTGACTATCGAGGCTGAAAATCGCTGATTTGACCCATCCTTCATGAGGAATGGTTGTTTTTATTTCCCATGATCCATCAGGCTTGTGGCCATATATTTTTGCCGTCTTGTCCGCATTGGCGGTAACCAGATAGCGGCCATCAGCACTGAGGGCCGCTGAGTCGACTTCATTTTCATGCACCATACGGATGCGATCATTTAATGAGGTGGCTGAGTTGGCTTTGTAAGTTTTGTCAATGGTGGCTTTGGTGACTAATTCAAAGGTTTCACATTTAGACATCAGCTCAGCCCTGGTGAAAAATAACAAAGCAGGTGAATAAACACTCATCGGCTGGCGCTCTGTGAGTGACTCGACTAACGCTCTATTATTCGTAAATGACTCAAACCAGGCACGGAGTTGATCCTTGTTTTTTGTACTGAGGGCCATCCTGAGTTGCTGCTGGTGTGCTGAAGTAAACTGGCGATACCAGGCTTTTGCCAGAGTGTTATCTTGCTTGATAACGTCGCGAAGGCGGGTAGATACCTTTTGTAAACTGCGAATATCCCGAAGTTTCAAATGGCAAAAAATCATGGAAAGTGTATCTGAGGCTAAATCCTGCAATGAAAGTTTTTGCTTTTCTTTCGTGTCAGCCAGAGTGATGGACCTGCCCGCATGGTTACCCGCCTGTGCCAGCGCTCTGGCTCGGGCTCGCGTCAGTGGTGGTTCAAAACCGGAATTATTGATTCCATGCATGTCTGGATCCTGCAAAGCGGGTGTTTATTCTCGATCACCGGGGAGGGTTAAAAATTGTTTAGTTAGTCAGAGATATTTCCGGAATGAAAGTTCATAACAGGTTGGTTAGTAAAACTAACAAAATGACTTTCAGTACCTGCAAGATAGTGTCACTCAGTGACAGCAGACCATGAATGCTTCCTTCGCAGTTCAGTGATTTTTACGATGCCGTCCCGACTGGAGGTGACCACCTGACTGCCATCAGCGCTAAAGGTGGCCGATGAGATCCAGTCATCATGGGCGATGGTGGCTTTTTCTGACCATGTCCCATCATGCTGCTGACCAATGATTTTCACCGTTTTCCTGTAGCTGGCAGTAGTCACTATGTGGAGACCATCAGGACTGAAGGTGGCCGATGTGACCAAACCAGTGTGGAGAAAGGTGGTTTTTTCTGCCCATGAGCCATTGGCTTTCAGGCCGTAGATTTTTAATGTGCCATCATCGCTGGCAGTGACTACGTGGCGGCCATCGAGGCTGAAGCTGGCCGAGTTGACTATTAGCCTGTGTTCAATGATGGTATTTTCTTCCCAGGATCCATCGGCGCTCTTGCCATAGATTTTCGCCTTGCCATCCAGACTGGCGGTGACCACATAGCTACCATCGGCGTTGAAGGTGGCTGACATGACAGCTCTATCATGGGGAATGACACCTTTTTTTTCCCATGATCCATCGCCCTTCTGGCTAAGGATTTTCGCCTTCTTATGCTGACAGACGGTCACCACATGGCAGACATCGGTGCTGAAAGTGACTGAATGGACAGAATCGTTATAGGGAAGGGTAAGGGTGGCCGTTAATTCCCATGATTCATCCTCTTTCTGGCTATGGATTTTCGTTGTGCCATCACGACTGGCGGTCACCACATGTCGACTATCGGAACTGAAAGCGGCTGATATGACGAAATTACCATGGGAAATGGTGGTGTTTGGTTCCCATGATTCATTGCACCCCCGATCATAGATTTTCGCAGTGTGATCTCCACTGGCGGTGACTACGTGGTGACTATCGGGGCTGAAAATCGCTGATTTGACACATCCTTCATGAGGAATGGTTGTTTTTATTTCCCATGATCCATCAGGCTTGTGGCCATAGATTTTTGCCGTCTTGTCTGCATTGGCGGTAACCAGATAGCGGCCATCAGCACTGAGGGCCGCTGAGTTGACTTCATTTTCATACATCATACGGATGCGATCATTTAATGAGGTGGCTGAGTTGGCTTTATAAGTTTTGTCAATGATGGCTTTGGTGACTAATTCAAAGGTTTCACATTTAGACATCAGCTCAGCCCTGGTGAAAAATAACAAAGCAGGTGAATAAACACTCATCGGCTGGCGATCTGTGAGTGACTCGACTAACGCTCTATTATTCGAAAATGACTCAAACCAGGCACGGAGTTGATCCTTGTTTTTTGTACTGAGAGCCATCCTGAGTTGCTGCTGATGTGCTGAAGTAAACTGGCGATACCAGGCTTTTGCCAGAGCGTTATCTTGCTTGATAACGTCGCGAAGGCGGGTAGATAGCTTTTGTAAACTGCGAATATCCCGAAGTTTCAAATGGCAAAAAATCATGGAAAGTGTATCTGAGGCTAAATCTTGTAATGAAAGTTTTTGCTTTTCTTTCTTGTCAGCAAGAGTGATGGTCCTGCCAGCATGGTTACCCGCCACTGCCAGCACTCTGGCTCGGGCTCGCGTCAGTGGTGGTTCATAACCGGAACTATTGATTCCATGCATGTCTGGATCCTGCAAAGCTGGTGTTTATTCTCGATCATCAGGGAGGGTTAAAAATTGTTTAGTTAGTCAGAGACATTTCCGGAATGAAAGTTCATAACAGGTTGGTTAGTAAAACTAACAAAATGACTTTCAGTACCTGCAAGATAGTGTCACTCAGTGACAGCAGACCATGAATGCTTCCTTCGCAGTTCAGTGATTTTTACGATGCCGTCCCGACTGGAGGTGACCACCTGACTGCCATCAGCGTTAAAGGTGGCCGATGAGATCCAGTCATCATGGGTGATGGTGGCTTTTTCTATCCATGTCCCATCATCTTGCTGACCAATAATTTTCACAGTGTTGTCATAGCAGGCAGTAGTCAGCATATGGCGGCCCTCAGGGCTAAAGGTGGCTGATAAGGTCCAATCCCCATAGGACTCATAGAAAAAGGTGGCTTTTTTTTTCCACAAGCCGTTGGCTTTTCTGCCGTAAATTTTCACTTTGTTATCGTTGTCGGTAATCAACAGGTGGCGGCCATCGTTGCTGAACCTGGCTGATCTGACAATTCCCCAGTGTTGAATGGTGGTATTTTTTTTCCATGATCCATCGGCCTTCTGACCATAGATTTTCGCCTTCCATTCCAGACCAGTGGCAACCAAATAGTGACCCTCGGCGCTAAAGGTGGCTGACAGGACATCACCAACATGAGGAATGGCATCTTTTTCTTCCCATGATCCATCGTCCTTCTGGCTATGGATTTTCACCGTATTATCAGAGGTGGTTAACACATGGCAGCCATCGATGCTGAAAATGGCTGAAGCGCCAGCAGTTTTATGGGGCAGGGTGGCCGTTAGCTCCCATGATCCATCGTCCTTCCGGCTATGGATTTTCGCTGTGCCATTCCAACTGGTGGTCACGACATGTCGACTATTGGCGCTGAAGTTGGCTGATTTGATGTCACCATTATGGGAAATGATGGTGTTTGGCTCCCATGTTTCGTCGCACCTCAGATTGTATATCGTCACCGTGCCACCCGAACTGGCAGTTACCAGATGGTGACCATCAGAGCTGAAAATCGCTGATTTGATCTCTCTGACATGGGGAATGATGGTTTTTTTTTCCCATGTTCCATCAGGCTTATGGCTGTAGATTTTTACCGTATTGTCGCCATTGGCGGTCACCAGAAAGCGGCCATCGACACTGAGTGCGGCCGAGTGGACTCTATTGTTTCGTCTAATTCGTATGGGATCGATAATGCTGTTGGATGAGTGGGTTTTATAAGTTTTGTCAAGGGTGGCTTTAGTGACTAATTCAAAGGTATCACATACGGACATCAGCTTAGCCTTGGTGAAAAATAACAGACCAGGTGAATAAAGTCTCATCGACCGACGGTCTGTGAGAGATTCGACTAACGCTCTATTATTCGTAAATGACTCAAACCAGGCACGGAGTTGATCTTTGTTTTTTGTACTGAGGGCCATCCTGAGTTGCTGCTGGTGTGCTGAAGTAAACTGGCGATACCAGGCTTTTGCCAGAGCGTTATCTTGCTCAATAACGTCGCGAAGGCGGGTAGATACCTTTTGTAAACTGCGAATATCCCGAAGTTTCAAATGGCAAAAAATCATGGAAAGTGTATCTGAGGCTAAATCCTGCAATGAAAGTTTTTGCTTTTCTTTCGTGTCAGCCAAAGTGATGGACCTGCCCGCATGGTTACCCGCCTGTGCCAGCGCTCTGGCTCGGGCTCGCGTCAGTGGTGGTTCAAAACCGGAATTATTGATTCCATGCATGTCTGGATCCTGCAAAGCGGGTGTTTATTATCGATCACCTGGAAGATTTGAAAATTATTTAGTTAGTCAGAGACAGTTCCGGAATGAAAGTTCATACCAGGTTGGTAAGTACAGCTAACAAAATGACTTTCGTCGCGTGCCGGATGGTGTCACTCAGTGACAGCAGACCATGAATGATTCCTCCGTAGTTCAGTGATTTTTACTATGCCATCCTCGCTGGATGTGATCACCTGGCTACCGTCGGCGCTAAAGGTGGCCGATGTGAGCCAGCCTTCATGGACAATGGTGGCTTTTTCTAACCATGAGCCATCATCCTGCTGACCAATGATTTTCGCCGTATTGTCCATGCTGGCAGTCACCAGATGACGGCCATCAGGGCTGAAGGTGGCCGAGAAGACCCGACCCTTATGGAAAAAGGTGCCTTTTTCTTTCCAAAAGCCATTGGCTGTTTTACCGTAAATTTTCACTTTACAATCATTGCTGGCAGTGACTAAATGGCGGCCATCGGGGCTGAAGCTGGTCGAGTTGATAAAATCACCGTGTTGAATGATGCCGCTTTTTGCCCATGATCCGTCGGCCTTTTTCTCATAGATTACCGCTTTGCGATCCGGACTGACGATGACCACAGAGCCGCCATTGGCACTAAAGGTGGCTGAAATGATACTACCGTCATGAGGAATGGCATCTTTTTCTTCCCATGATTCAGCGTCCTTCTGGCCAATGATTTTCAACGTCTTATCCTTACCGGCGGCTACCACATAACAACCATCGGTGCTGAAATTGGCTGAATAGATAGCATTCTTATAAAAAAAGCTGGCTGATAACTTCCATGATCCCTCACCTTTCTTACTAAGGATTTTCACTTTACCATCCAGACTGGAGGTGACCAGATGTTGGCTATCGGTGCTGAAGGTGGCTGACCTGATGTACCCATTATGAACAATGGTGGTTTTTGGTTCCCATGATTGATCACATCCCAGATCATATATCTTCGCTGCACAATGACGATTGACGGTGACTAAATGGTGACTATTGGGGCTGAAAATGGCTGGTTGGAAATTGCTTTCATGAGGAAAAGAGGTTTCTAGTTCCCATGTTTTATCAGGATTTTGGCGGTAGATTTTTGCCCTATGGTCGCCATTGGTGGTTGCCAGATAGCAGCCATCGGCACTGAGGGCCGCTGATTTGACCTTGTTGAGACTTGCGTTAGCGTTGGGGTTTTGTAGGCTGATGGCTGGGTTGATTTCATGAGTTTTGTCAATGGTGGCTTTAGTGACTAATTCAAAGGTTTTACATTTAGACATCAGCTCAGTCCGGGCGAAAAATAATAGTGCAGGTAAATAAATATTCGTCGGCTGGAGATCCAGGAGTGACTCGACTAACGCCTTATTATTTGAAAACGACTCAAGCCACTCACGGCGTTGATTCTTATCTTTTGCGCTGATGGTCATCCTCAGTTGATTCTGTTGTGCTGAAGAAAACTGGCGATACCAGGCTTTTTCCAGAGCGTTATTTTCCTTGATTGTGTCGCGAAGACGAGTACATACCTTTTGTAAACTGCGAATATCCCGAAGTTTCAAATGGCAAAAAATCATGGAAAGTGTATCTGAGTCTAAATCTTGCAATGAAAGTTTTTGCTTTTCTTGCTCGTCAGCTTCAGTGATGGACCTGCCCTCGTGGTTACCCGTTGGTGTTAGCGATAGAGCTTGCACTGATGGTGGTTCAATAACGGAATTATTATTTATTTCATGCATATCTTGATCCTGTAAAGCGGGTGTTTATTCTCGATCGCCAGGGCGGTTAAAAAGTTATTTAGTTAGAGACAGTTCCAGAATGAAAGTTCAAGACGGGCTGGTCAGTGAAACTAACAAAATGACTTTTGGTGGATGCAGGATGGTGTTACTGAGATAGCGTCACTCAGTGACAGCAGACAATAAATGATTCCTTTGCAGTTCAGTGATTCTCACCGTGCCGTCCTCACTGGATGTGATTACCTGGCTGCCGTCGGCGCTAAAGTTGGCCGATGAGAGCCAGTCATCATGGACAATGGCGGCTTTTTCTGACCATGACCCATCATCCTGCTGACCAATGATTTTCGCCGTTTTGTCATAGCTGGCAGTCACCAGATGGCGGCCATCAGGGCTGAAGGTGGCTGATATGACCAGACTCCTATGGGAAAAGGTAGCTTTTTCTTCCCATAAGCCATTGGCTTTTCTGTCGTAAATTTTTACTGTGTGATCATAGCTGGCAGTCACCAGATGTCGGCCATCGGGGCTGAAGTTGGCCGACTTGACAGGTCCCCTGTGTCGAATGACGGCATTTTCTGCCCATGATCCATCAGTCTTCTTGCTGTAAATGATCGCCTTGCAATCGACAATACTGGCAGTGGCTACACAGTCACCATCGGCGCTGAAGGTGGCTGAGATGACACTGCCACCATGTTGAATGACATCTTTTACTTCCCATGATGGATTGTCCTTCTGGCGATGGATTTTCACTGTCCTATCCTGACAGGCGATTAACGCGTAGCAGCCATCGGTGCTGAAAGTGGCTGAATAGATATCACAATGATGGGAAAAGATGACTGATAACACCCATGATCCATCATCTTTTTGGCTACTGATTTTAACTGTGTTATCCAAACTGGTGGTCACGATATGTCGACCATCGTTGCTGAAGGTGGCTGATCTGATGAGATCATAATGAGTAATGGTGGCTTTTGGTTCCCATGATTCATTGCATCCCAGAGCATAAATCTTCGCTGTGCCATCACCACTGAAGCTCACTGCATGGTGACTATCGGGGCTGAAATTCGCTGATTTGACCCATCCTTCATGAGGAATGGTTGTTTTTATTTCCCATGATCCATCAGGCTTGTGGCCGTAGATTTTTGCCGTATTGTCGCCATTGGCCGTGACCAGGTAGCGGCCATCACTACTGAGGGCGGCTGAATTGACTCTATTGAGGTGTTCCAGGTGGATACGATCGACTAATTGAAGGTCTGGGTTGGGTTTATATATTTTGTCAATGGTGGCATTAGTGACTAATTCAAATCTTTCACATTTGGACATCAGCTCAGCCCTGCTGAAAAATAACAGAGCTGCTAGATAAACGCTCGTCGGCTGCCGATCTGAGAGTGACTCGAGTAACGCCTGATCATTCGAAAACGACTTAAACCAGGCTCGGAGTTGATTCTTATCTTTTCCAGCGATGGTCATCCTTAGTTGAGACTGGTGTTCTGAAGAAAACTGGCAAAACCAGGCTTTTGCCAGAGCGTTATCTTCTTTGATAGTGTCGCGAAGGCGGGTAGATACCTTTTGTAAACTGCGAATATCCCGAAGTTTCAAATGGCAAAAAATTAAGGACAGTGTCTCTGAGGGTAAATCCTGTAATGAAAGTTTTTGCTTTTCTTTCGTGTCAGCTATAGAGGTGGACCTGCCCGCGTAGTTACCCGTTAGTGCCGGGGCTTTGGTTGGAGCTGGCGTCGGTGGTGGTTCAAAACCGGAATTATTGATTCCATTCATGTCTGGATCCTGCAAAGCTGTTGTTTATTCTCGATCGTCAGGGCGGTTTAAAAATTATTTAGTGAGCAGAGACATTTCCAGAATGAAAGTTCAAAACAGGCTGGTCAGTGAAACTAACAAAATGACTTTCGGTGCATGCGCAATGGTGTTGATGAGATAGCGTCACTCAGTGACAGCAGACAATAGATGATTCCTTCGCAGTTCAGTGATTCTCACTATGCCGTCCTCACTGGATGTGATCACCTGACTGCCATCGGCGTTAAAGGTGGCCGATAAGATAGGGCCATCATGAACAATCCTGGCCTTTTCTAACCATGTGCCATCATCCTGCTGACCAATGATTTTCGCCGTCTTGTCCCTGCTCGCAGTCACCAGATGACGGCCATCTGGGCTGAAGGTGGCTGATAAGGCACAATGCTTATGGGAAAAGGTGGCTTTTTCTTCCCATAAACCATTGGCTTTTCTGCTGCAAATTTTCACTGTGCCATCCTGGCAGGCAATCACCAAGTGATGGCCATCGGGGCTGAATGTGGCTGATCTGAGAGGTTTCTCGTGTCGAATGATGGTGTTTTTTTCCCATGATACATCGGACTTCTTCTCATAGATTTTCGCAGTGTGATCCACACTGGCAGTCACCAAATAGTGGCCATTGGGACTGAAGGTGGCTGAGCAGACAAGCTCATTATGGGGAATGACATCTATTTCTTCCCACAGTTCATCGACCACCTGTTTATGGATTTTCGCAGTATTATCATAACTGGCGGTTACCACATAGCGGCCATCGGTGCTGAAACTGGCTGACCAGACAGCTCTTTTATGGCGAAGGGTAGCGGTTAATTTCCATGAACCATCGCGTTTTTGGCTATGGATTTTCGCTGTTCGGTCGCCACTGGCGGTCACTACATGTTGGCAATCGGTGCTGAAGGCAGCTGACAGGATGGGACTACCATGGGCAATGGTGGTGTTTGGTTCCCATGATTCATTGCGCACCAGATCATATATCTTGGCCCTGCCATCCAGACTGGCTGTCACTAGATGTTGGCTGTCGTTGCTGAAGGTCGCTAATTGGACCCAGAAGTCATAGGGAATGCTGGTTTCTTTGTCCCATGTTTCATCAGCCTTTTGGCCGTAGATTTTTGCCGTATGGTCTTCATTGGCGGTGACCAGGTATCGGCCATCAGCACTGAGTTTTGCTGAGTACACATCACACTTTATGTCAATGGAGGCCTTAGTGACTAATTCAAAGGTTTCACATTGAGACATCAGCTTAGCCCTGGTGAAAAATAATAAAGCAGGTGAATAAACACTCGTCAGCTGGCGATCTGTGAGTGACTTGATTAACGCCTGATCATTGGAAAACGACTCAAACCAGGCTCGGAGTTGATTTTTATCTTTGCTGGTGATGGTCATCCCCAGTTGATTCTGGTGTGGTGATGAAAACTGGCGATACCAGGCTTTTGCCAGTGTGTTATCTTCTTTGATAACTTCCCGAAGGCGGGTACATACCTTTTGTAAACTGCGAATATCCCGAAGTTTCAAATGGCAAAAAATCATGGAAAGTGTATCTGAGTCTAAATCTTGCAATGAAAGATTTTGCTTTTCTTGCTTGTCAGCTTCAGTGATGGACCTGGCCGCGTGGTGACCCGCTGATCTTAGCGATAGAGCTTGAACTTGCGTCAGTGGTTGCTCAAAACCGGAATTATTGATTCCATCCATGTCTGTATCCTGCAAAGCTGGTGTTTATTCTCGATTATGAGGGGATTTTGAAAATTATTTAGTTAGTCAGAGACAGTTCCGGGATGAAAGTTCATAACAGGTTGGTAAGTAAAACTGACAAAATGACTTTTTGTGCATGCTGAATGGTGTCACTCAGTGACAGCAGGCGATAAATAATTCCTCCGTAGTTCAGTAATTTTCACTATGCCATCTTCACTGGATGTGATCACCTGACTGGCATCGGCGCTAAAGGTGGCCGATGAGATCCAGTCATTATGGGCAATGTTGGCTTTTTCTAACCATGAGCCATCATCCTGTTGACCAATGATTTTCGCCGTTTTACAAAACACGACAGTAGTCACTAGATGGCGGCTATCAGGACTGAAGTTGGCTGACAAGAGCCAAAGCTTATGGGGAAAGGAGGCTTTTTCTTCCCATAAGCCATCGACTTTTCGGCCGTAAATTTTCACTGTGCGATCTCTGCTGGTAGTCGCCAGATGGCGGCTATCGGGGCTGAAAGTGCCCGAGTTGACAGTATCTTTGTGTTGTATAGTGGTATTTTTTATCCATGATCCATCGGACTTCTTCTCATAGATTTTCGCTTTGTAATCCATACTGGCGGTGACCAGATAGCGACCATCGGCGCTGAAGGCGGCTGACAGGACAGTCGCCTCATGGGGAAAAACCTTTTTTTCTGTCCATGATCCATCGGTCTGCTGACTATGGATTTTCGCAGTGTTATCGTAACTGGCGGTAACCACATGGCAGCCATCGGTGCTGAAACTGGCCGAATAGAGCGATTTCTCATGAGGAAGGATGGCTGTTAACTGCCAGGAACCATCGCGCTTTTGGCTATGGATCTTCGCCGTTCCGTCCATACTGGCGGTCAACACATGTTGGCTATCGGTGCTGAAGGAAGCTGATCTGATGTGATTTTCATGGGAAATGGTGGTGTTTGGTTCCCATGATTCATTGCATCCCAGGTCACATATCTTTGCCATGTCATTACTAATGACGGTGACTAAATGATGACTATCGGGGCTGAAAATTGCTGATTTGACATGGCCTTCATGAGGAATGGTGGTTTTAATTTCCCATGTTCCATCAGGGTTTTGACTGTAGATTTTTGCCGTATTGTCTCCATTGGCGGTGACCAGATAACGGCCATCGCTGCTGAGGGCGGCTGAATTGACTTTACTGAGCTGTCCCAGGCGGATGCGATTAATAATGCCGGTGGCTGAGTTGGTTTTGTAAGTTTTATCAATGGTAGCTTTAGTGACTAATTCAAAGGTTTTACAGTTCGACATCAGCTCTGCCTTGGTGAAAAATAACAGAGCAGGTAAATAAACACTCGTTGGTCGGCGATTCGTAAGCGACTCGATGAACGCCTGATCATTGGAAAACGATTCAAACCAGGCACGCAGTTGATTCTTATTTTTTACAGTGATGGTCATCCTTAGTTGAGACTGATGTTGAGGAGAAAACTGGCGATACCAGGCTTTTGCCAGTGTCTTATCTTCTCTGATAACGTCGCGAAGACGGGTACAGACCTTCTGTAAACTGCGAATATCCCGAATTTTCAAATGGCAAAAGATCAGGGACAGTGTATCTGAGGCCAAATCCTGCAATGAATGTTTTTGCTTTTCTTTCTTGTCAGCTACAGCGATGGATCTGCCTGCATGGATACCCGTTGGTGTTAGCGATAGAGCCTGCGTCAGTGGTGGTTCAATACCGGGCTTATTATTTATTCCATGCATGCCTGGTTCCTGAAAAGTTGTTATTTATCTACGATCAGCAAGGACGTTTAAAAATTATTTAGTCAGTCAGAGACAGTTTCAGAGTGAAAGTTCATAACAGGCTGGTCAGTGAAATTAACAAAATGACTTTCGGTACATTCAAAAGGGTGTCACTCAGTGACAGCAGACAATAAATGATTTCTCCGTAATTCAGTGATTTTCACTATGCCATCTTTACTGGATGTGATCACCTGACTGCCATCGGCGCTGAAGCTGGCCGATGTGATAAAGTCATCATGGACAATGTTGGCTTTTTCTAACCATGAGCCATTATCCTGCTGACCAATGATTTTTGCCGTTTTACAACGCTTGTAAATTGACACCAGGTGGCGGCCATCAGGGCTGAAGCTGGCTGACAATACTTCATCATCATGGAAAAAAATGGCTTTTACTTTCCATACACCATTGGCGTTTCGACCGTAGATATTTACTGTGCCAAAGTTGCTGCCGGTCACTAAATGGCGGCTATCGGGGCTGAAGGTGGCCGATTTGTTAACGTTGTTGTATAGAGTGAGGGTATTTTCTTTCCATGATCCATCGGGCTTCTTCTCAAAGAGTTTCGTCCTGCAATCCATACTGGCGGTGACCAAATAGCAACCATTGGGGCTGAATTTGGCTGAAATGACTTTACCGCTATGGGGAATGGAATCTGTTTCTTCCCATGATCCATCCGCCTTCTGGCTATGAATTTCCACCGTTTTATTAAAAGAGGTGGTGACCACATGGCAGCCATCATCGCTGAAGTTGGCTGAGTTGTAGGCTTTCCTGAGGGTGGCCGTTAATCGCCACGATCCATCATCCTTCCGGCTAAGGACTTTCCCTGTCTCATCACAACCAGTGATCACCGCATGACGACTATCAGTGCTGAAGGTGGCTGAATTGATGAGAGCACCATGGCGAAAGGTGGTGTTTGGTTCCCATGATTCATCCCATGCCAGATCATATATCTTCGCCGCATTAAAACTTACGATTAATAGATGGTGACTATCGGGGCTGAAAATGGCTGATACAACCGGTTTGTCATGGGGAATAGTGGTTTTTATTTCCCATATTCCATCAGCCTTGAGGCCGTAGATTTTTGCCGTACGGTCTCCATTAGCTGTGACCAGATAGCGGCTATCAGCACTGAGAGCGGCTGAGTTAACCCTATTGAGCTCTGGCCTATTCAAGGGACCGGCAATGGGGGGGGATGAGTTCGCTTTATAAGTTTTGTCAATGGTGGCTCTGGTGACTAATTCATAGGTTTTACATTGAGACATCAGCTCAGCCCTGGTGAAAAATAATAGAGCGGGTGAATAAACACTCGTCGGCTCGCGCTCTGTGAGTGACTGGAGTAACGCCTGATCATCGGAAAAGGACTCAAACCAGGCTCGGAGTTGATTCTTATCTTTAATGGTGAGGGGCATTCTCAGTTGATTCTGGTGTGATGAAGAAAACTGGCGAAACCAGGCTTTTGCCAAAGCCTTGTCTTCTTTGATCAGGTCGCGAAGTCGGGTACATACCTTTTGTAAACTGCGAATATCCCGAAGTTTCAAATGGCGAAAAATCAGGGACAGTGTATCTGAGGTTAAATCCTGAAATGAATATTTTATTTCCTTGTCAGATACAGTAACGGACCTGCCCGCACTGTTATCCGTTGTTGTTAGCGATAGAGCTTGTGTTAGTGGTGATTCAGTAACGCGATTTTTATTTATTCCATTCATGACTGGCTCTTGCAAAGTTGCTTTTTATCGTTGATCAACAAGGGCAGTTAAAAAATATTCAGTCAGTTAGAGAAAATTTCAGAATGAACGTTCATAACAGGCTGATCAGTGGAACTAACAAAATGCCTTTCGGTGCATGCAGAAAGATGTCACTCAGTGACAGCAGACAATGAATGATTTCTCCGTAATTCAGTGATTTTCACTATGCCATCCATACTGGATGTGATCACCTGGCTGCCATCGGCGCTGAAGCTGGCCGATGAAACAGAGTCATCATGGAAAATGTTGGCTTTTTCTAACCATGAGCCATCATCCTGCTGACCAATGATTTTCGCCGTTCCGTCCTTGCTTGCAGTCACCACATGACGGCCGTCAGGGCTGAAGGTGGCTGAAAAGACCCAATCATCATGGAAAAAAGAGGCCTTTTCTTCCCATAAGCCATCGGCTTTTCGACCGTAAATTTTCACGGTTTGATCTCTTCTGGCCGTCACTAAATGACGGCCATCGGGGCTGAAGGTGGCGGATTTGACATATTTAGTGTGTTGAATGAAGGTATTTTCTTCCCATGATCCATCGGATTTCTTCTCATAGATTCTTGCCTTGCAATCATTCATACCGACGGTAACCACATAGCGATCATCGGCGCTGAAGGCGGCTGACAGGATAGCCTCCTCATGGGGAAAAACTTCTTTTTCTTCCCATAATCTGCCGTTCTGGCTGTAGATTTTCGCGGTTTTATCCCTGCAGGCAATTAGCAAATGGCGGCCGTCGGTGCTGAAAATGGCTGAATGGATAGCATCGTAATGGGCAAGGATGGCAGTTGAATTCCATGATCCATCATCCTTCTGACTGTAGATTTTTGCTGTGTGATCCAAACTGGCGGTTACTACATGTCGACTATCGGTGCTGAAAGTGGCAGAAGAGATTGGATTATCATGGCGAATGGTGGCCTTTGGTTGCCATGTTTCATTAGATCCCAGGTCAAATACCTTCACCATGCCATAGCCATACGAACTGACGATCACCAGATGGTGACCATCGGGACTGAAAATTGCTGATACGACCTGTCTATCAAGAGGAATGGTGGTTTTAATTTCCCATGTTCCATCCGTCTTGTGGCCGTAGATTTTTGCTGTATTGTCGCCATTGGCGGTTACCAGATAGCGGCCATCAGCACTGAGGTCGGCTGAGTGGACTCTATTGTCAGCTTCCATAATCATGAGCTCGTCAGAGCTGGTGTCTGAGTTGGCTTTATAAATTTTGTCAATGGTGGCTTTTCTGACTAATTCAAAGGTTTTACATTGAGACATCAGCTTAGCCCTGGTGAAAAATAATAGAGCAGGTGAATAAACACTCGTCGGCTCGCGCTCTGTAAGTGACCGGAGTAACGCCTTATCATTGGAAAACAACTCAAACCAGGCTCGGAGTTGATTCTTGTCTTTTATGGAGAGGGTCATCTTCAGTTGATTCTGGTGTGCCGAAGAAAACTGGCGATACCAGGCTTTTGCCAGAGCGCTATCTTCTTTGATCACGTCGCGAAGGCGGGTACAAACCTTTTGTAAACTGCGAATATCCCGAAGTTTCAAATGGCGAAAAATCAGGGACAGCGTATCTGAGGTTAAATCCTGAAATGAAGATTTTTTTTCCTCGTCAGATACAGTAATGGACCAGCCTGCACTGTTACCCGTTGGTGTTAGCGATAGAACTTGAGTTTGCGTTATTGGCGGTTCAATAACGGGTTTATTATCTATTCCATGCATGAAGGGCTCCTGCAAAGTTGTTATTTGTCTTTGATCAACAAGGACGTTTAGAAATTTTTAGTCAGTCAGAGACAGTTTTAGAATGAAAGTTCAAAACAGGTTGGTAAGTACAACTAACAAAATGATTTTTGGTGCATGCAGGATAGTGCTACTGAGATAGTGTCACTCAGTGACAACAGACAATAAATGATTCCTCCGTAATTCAGTGATTTTCACTTTTATTGCTCACTGTTGAAGGCTGCCCGATGGTTGGGCTCCATAGTCTTCAAGAAGTTTCTTGCAGTCTGTGCAGATAAGCTGCATAGCATAGTCGAGAGCCGTCCTGCCATATTTATCCTTCTCTTTGGCTACTAAGCGGTCAAAGTCCAGCAATTTCTGGATGACCTCTGGATGGCCACAATTAGCAGCTGTGTGGAGAGCCGTTTTGCCATTGTTGTCCTTCTCTTTGGTCAGTGAGCGGTCAAATTCCAGCAATGTCTGGATGGCCACTGTGTTGCCACGAAAAGCAGCATTGTGGAGAGCCGTTTTGCCATCGTTGTCCCTCTCTTTGGCCAGTGAGGGGGCAATTTTCAGCAATTTGTGGATGGTCTCTGAGGGGCCTTCATAAGCAGCTTTGTGGAGAGCCGTTTCGCCAAAGATATTCTTCTCTTTGACCAGGGAGGGGTCAAAGTTCAGCAATGTCTGGATGACCTCTGTCTGGCCTTCCGAAGCAGCCAGGTGGAGAGCCGTTTCGCGATCAATCTTCTCTTTGGCCAGGGAGGGGTAAAAGTCCAGCATTCTCTTGATGAATTTTGTGTTGCCATTGCGAACAGCAGTATGCAAATCCCGAAGGTGCTTGATTCGGTCACTGTCCGACAATACCTTGGCCTTGACGGCCTCTGTGTGGCCTTGACCGGTAGCAAAGTGGGGTGATTTTGCTCCATCAGACGACGAGCTTTTTTCTTCTGGCTTCAATTCAGGTCGAACATCAAACACTTTCGTCACAACAATCTCAGGCAATCGGATGGTTGTTAACTGATTGGCTGAAATACTCTTGCGACAGAGAGAACACTCTTTTTTGTCTTCTACCCAACGGGTAATGCAATCTTTATGGAAGAGTTGACCGCAACAGGGAGTGGCCGCAACATTTTCGACCATTGCCTCCATGCAAATTGGACACTCCATGTGAGCCACTGCGTCTGAAAGCTCCTGAGTTGATGGCGATGAAGCAATTTCAGATGACGTGGGTTTTTGATTGAATATCGGCTCAAGCAGCCCCAGAACCTGTTTGAGTTTCAGGTCTTTTTCAAGGTAAGGAGATACACGAGCATAATCGTATAAAGGCCGCCAGCTAAGTTCGCCTACGAGATTTTTATCAAGCAGCTCATTGGCCACAGCATCTGATAAACCATGCAAAAGCCAGGAAAAAATAGTACCGGCGCTGATACCTCGATCAACCAATATATGAAAAGGCGTACAACCAGCAATATTGGCTTCTGATAGCATGGCTGGCGTAATGGTTTCAGCATTGCGTTCAAAGAATGCTGCAATCTCTTCAGGTGAGCTGTTTCTTGCTATTTCGTGTAACTGGTTTTTACCACTGGCGACAGTGACTATGGATTTTTCTGTGATGCTTTTTTCTCGCTCTTCCTTCAACCAGTCAAGTCGATGTGACCTGACTTGAAACAGCCTGGCCTGTTGAAACAGCTCGTCCCAGCTGAGTTCAGGGTTAGTCTCCAAAAGTGTTTTTAGAAGCTGGTCATGCTTATGCTCAAGGTCAGCCCGCAACCAAGACGATGCAGCTGCAGGAGAAGTATGCTGTAAAAACATCTGAGATACAGAGACACCGGCATGGTTGGTTGTTAATCCTATGAGATAATCAAAGTAAACCCTGCCCAGAAATGCTTTGGTCAGTGAGATATTACCTCTGGCAAAGAGAAGATGCAGCGGGGTATAGCCATCAATGGCTCGTTTTTTGCGTAACACCTTAGAGTCAAGGTAAATGCGACAGCCTTCAATAAGCCGTTGAATGGTAGATGGATAAGCCTGACCAAACAGTATGTGCAGTGGCGTTTCGCCATTATGGGCTTCAGCCTCCAGCATAGCACCGGTCATCAGGGAATAATTCTGGTCAATAAAATTATAAATCAGCGTGTTACTGCAACTGGCAAAAAGAATATGCAGCAGGTTTGCGCCACTGAAATTCTGCATTGCCAGATCCTGGCGAACAGGTCTGCCTGTCTGATTTTGTAATCTTTGAAACACTCCCTCCACTGCCCGGAAGAAATTCCGGTGATAAAGAATATGAAGCGGAGTTGAACCTCGGCGGTTCTGCCGGGCCTGCAATTCCCAGGTAATCATCTTGCCATTAGATTGAATGGTTTCCATGATGTCCTGTTCCGACTGATATTGAAACAGGTAGTGTGCTGATGTCCAGCCGTCATTGTCTGGAAGCTGTATCAGTTCAGCGGTTACCCAATGCTTGAAACGCTGCAGAAACGACCGGATGACTGCCGGTGAAGCATATTGAGCCAGATCGTGAAGCACGGTTCTGTGGTTACGATCGGTCTGATTTAAATCCTCAGCGTCTATCGGTAAATCGAACTGTTGTAACAGGTCGAGCAGGGTTTCTTCGGTTCCGAAACGAATCATGAAACGGAACAGAGTCAGAGTATTGTCCATTAAAGGTGTTCCCGGTACTTGCCCTCTGTACCGAGTGCACTGACTTTGGGTATGGCTTTTTAGCATTACTTGGCGTGCGTCAAGGGTACCTGCAATGGGTCTGAATTGTTGACACTGATCGCATGTTATCCGGTGCCTTTCTGCGTGAGGCAGTACTTCCTGAAGCAGAAACCCGCTTTGTTCGCAATCCACACAAGATAGCCTTAAACCGGCTTCTGACGCAGGCCTGTCCAGATTCGCTAACACCTGTCGTTTGCTGACGTGATATTCGGTTTGATGCAGTATGACGGTGTAATACTCATCATCCCCGGAAAATGCATTATGAGTGTAATCGGTACCTTTGTTATCAGGTTCTGGATAATTCTGCTCTGGCTGGTTTTGTTGTTTTTCATTGTTGTGTGTCTGGCGGCCTGAATAACGCTGTTTGTTGCCTTTATTCACTGCGGGATTTTGTGAACTTGTGCTTTCGGAGTTTCCCAGCTGTATGGTTCCGGGGGGTGTCTGAGTCTTGGTCTGTCTTCTAAAGGTGCGTTCCAGTTCCGAGTATTCAAACTCAAGACTGAACTCAGTATCTGGAAGTTCCAACACGATAGCCAGTTGCTTTCGGAGGGATTTAAGGATTTCTTCAGATAATGGGTTGGGTAGTTCATCTGAGTCCGCTGTCAGCTCCAGAAGCTGTTGTATCAGATGCTCCCTGCCACTGAGTTTGGGTGCGAGCCAGTGTAAAAGCGCCCGTGTATTAAGCAGCTTATCCGCCAGTTCCCGGGATTCAGCCAGGCTGATTTGGAAGGTAAGCGGCGGCGAATCGCCGAACCGCACAACCATCGTTACTCCTTCGGGCTGAGTATTGGTAAGCCAGTGGTACACCCCGACAAAGGGCAGATAATCACGCCAGTTAGCAGGCAGGCTCAGAGTGGGCAGGAGAATCAGGTCGACCATCATTTTGTCAGGTACGGGCATAAAGGGCGGTCGTTTGAAATCGTTGTCATCGTCAGTGTCGTAGCCACCACCTGAAGGGCTTTGAAACAACACAGGCTTGATTGGCATATCGGCGGGAGGAATTGCCCCGGCATTTTGAGTATTGAGCGTTTTTTCTACTCGTCCATCTACCACTAAAAAAGGCCTTTTTGAACGCAGATATTGCCCTGATGTGAATGGATACGGGTGATTAAAAGACTCCGGGCAAGGCTGGCTTTCTTTAATCGTCATTCTGCCCGTTCGCTCACTCAACGTAAGCACATAAAGGTGGGTTGATTTATCATTATCAGAAAAGGGGAAAGGTACAACAGCACTGGCTTGATAAGTAAAGCCCTGAGCGTTTAAGCCTTGTGCACAGACAATGAATGGCTGGTCGATCTGCCCGAAAATAGTAACTTCGCCAGTAAAAGACTGTGTTCGTGTGCTCTGAGTTTTTGTAGCAACACTTACCGACCTGGCTCGAACGGATATAGAGGCATCACTTTGTTGGTTTACAGGCAACTGCCATTCCAAATATTCACCAGTGGCCACTTCAGGATTTGTGAAAAAGGAAATTACTGTTGCTACAAATGATACAGTCGACAGCTGTAGAAAGGTGTAAAAGATGTACATTGCCAAAGAGTTTAGGTTGCTGAGTTTATACAGGGTAGTCTGTTTTGTTGATACTGAGAATTGGAATAAGCCTTGTGAGGCTGTCGCAAAACTCCAACAACTCGTTCCCATACTCCGAGGTTGTCGAAAAACCCTGGTTCCCCTCCCGTCATTCCCGGCTAGACTCCCGTCATTCCCGTCTAGACTCCCGTCATTCCCGGCTAGACTCCCGTCATTCCCGGCTAGACTCCCGTCATTCCCGGCTAGACTCCCGTCATTCCCGGCTAGACTCACGTCATTCCCGCGAAGGCGGGAATCCACACTGAATCACCACCAGAACCATACTGCCCGGTGCCCCTGGCCTTTTCATCCGCGAGAAGGCAGAGGCCCACTGTTGGCGCTGGATTCCCGCCTTCGCGGGAATGACGACCTCAGAGCTTGGGAACGAGGGCTGTATGGATATCAAGGCTTAGCTGCACTAGTCTCTTCCAAAATTGATGCAGTTATTTTTCGGCGTGCTACCTGAAGACTAAAGTTGAGAAACGTTGGTGAAAAGGCGTTTATTCAGGATGGGGAGATCAAAGGTACTGCGACGGGTTTGGCGCAGTATGAGGGCGAGGTTTGAAATAATCAAGAATCGGTTCTCCGCGCAATTTTATTGCTCACTGTTGAAGGCTCCCAGATGGTTGGGCTCCATAGTCTTCAAGAAGTTTCTTGCACTTTCTGTGGCCACACTTGATAGCAAAGTCGAGAGCCGTTTTGCCATCGTTATCCTTTTCTTTGGCCAGGGAGCGGTCAAAGTTCAGCAATGTCCGAATGTCCGCTGTGCATCCCTCACGAGCAGCTTTGTGGAGAGCGGTTTCGCCGTAGTTATCCTTCTCTTTAGCCAGCGAGCGGTCAAACTTCAGCAATGTCTGGATAACCACTGTATGGCCCCAAAAATTAGAAACAGCTTTGTGAAGAGCCGTATTGCCATAATAATCCTTCTCTTTGGCCAGAGAACGGTCAAACTTCAGCAATGTCCGGGTGGCCTTTAAGTGGCCACATTCAGAAGCGAAGTGGAGAGCCGTACAGCCATAGTTATCCTTCTCTTTGGCCAGTGAGGGGTCAAAGTTCAGCAATGTCTGGATGGCCTCTGTGTGGCCGTTATAAGCAGCTAAGTGGAGAGCCGTACAGCCATAGTTATCCTTCTTTTTGGCCAGTGAGGGGTCAAAGTTCAGCAATGTCTGGATGGTTTCTAGTTGGCCATTACGAGCAGCTGAGTGGAGAGCCGTCGAGCCATCGTTAGCCTTCTCTTTGGCCAGGGAGGGATCAACCTTCAGCGATTCCCTGATCAACCATGTGTTGCCATTGCGGGCAGCAACGTTAAAATCCCAAAAGCGGATGAATCGGTCAATGTCCGACAATACCTTGGCTTCGACGGTGTCTGTTTGGCCTTGACCAGTAGCCAAGTGGGGTAATGGTGTATCGCCCATCTTATCTGTCGTTTCTAATTGCATACCGGCTTTAAAGTCAGGTTCAACACCAAAGGCAAAACCTTTTGCTCCATCAGGCGACGAGCTTTTTTCTTCTGGCTTCACTTTAGGCTGAGCATCAAACCCTTTCGGAACAACAATATTAGGCAGTCGGATGGTTGTTAATTGATTGGCTGAAATACTCTCGCGACAGAGAGAACACTCTTTTTTGTCTTCTACCCAACGGGTAATGCAATCTTTATGGAAGAGTTGACCGCAACAGGGAGTGGCCGCAACATTTTCGACCATTGCCTCCATACAAATTGGACACTCCATATGAGCCTCTGCGTCTGAAAACTCCTGAGTTGATGGCGATGAAGCAATTTCAGATGATGTGGGTTTTTGATTGAATATCGGCTTAAGCAGGCCCAGAACCTGTTTGAGTTTCAGGTCTTTTTCAAGATAAGGAGATACACGAGCGTAATCGTATAAGTGCCGCCAGCTAAGTTCGGCAAAGAGATTTTTATCAAGCAGCTCAACGGTCACAGCATCTGATAAACCATGCGAAAGCCAAGACAAAATAGTACCGGCGCTGATACCTCGAACAACCAATATATGAAAAGGCGTAATACCAGCAGTATTGGCTTTTGATAGCATGGCTGGCGTGATGGTTTCAGCATTGCGTTCGAAGATTGCTGCAATCTCTTCAGGTGAGCTGTTTCTTGCTATTACGTGTAACTGGTTTTCACCACTGGCGACAGTGACTATGGATTTTTCTGTGATGCTTAAAACCTCTGAAGATTTTTCAGCACTTGCAATGGAGACTTCCGAAGTCGTTGCTTTCTCCGGTACAAACAGCGGCGGAGCGGATGGCCCATGAGCAAGCCTTGTCGAACCCAAAGGTTCTGAAAGCGGTGCCGAAAATCCAACAAATGATGGTTCAAGTTTTTCTCGCTCTACCTTCAACCAGTCAAGTCGATGTGACCTGACCTGAAGCTGCCCGGCCCGTTGAAACAGCTCGTCCCAGCTGAGTTCAGGGTTAGTCTCCAAAAGTGTTTTTAGAAGCTGCTTATGCACATGCACAAGGGTAGCCCGCAACCAGGTCGATGCAGCTGCAGGAGAAGCATGCTGCAACAACATCTGAAGTACAGAGACACCGGCATGGTTGGTTGTTAGTCCTGTGAGATAATTAAAGTCAAAGCTGTCCAGAAATGCTTTAGTCAGTGAGATATCACCTCTGGCAAAGAGAAGATGCAGCAGGGTATAGCCATCAATGGCTCGTTTTCTGCTTAACACCTGAGAGTCAAGGTAATTTTTATAGAGGTCAATAAGCCGTTGAATGGCAGATGAAGAACCCTGCTCAAACAGTATGTGCAGAGGCGTTTCGCCGTTATGGGCTACATCCCCCAGCATAAAACCGGTCTTCAGGTAATTCCGGTCAATAAAATGATAAATCAGCGGGGTACTGCCACTGGCAAAAAGAATATGCAGCAGGTTCACGCCACTGAAATCCTTCACTGCCAGATCCTGGCTAACAGGTCTGCCTGTCTGATTTTGTAATCTTTGAAACACTTCCGCCACTGCCCGGAAGAAATGCCGGTGATAAAGAATATGAAGCAGGGTTGAACCTTGGTGGTTTCGCCGGGACTGCAATTCCCAGGTAATCATCTTGCCATTAGATTGAATGGTTTCAGTGATGGCTTGTTCTGACTGATATTGAAACAGGTAGTGTGCTGAAGTCCAGCCGTAATTGTCTGGAAGCTGTATTAGTTCTGCTGTTACCCAATGTTTGAAACGCTGAAGAAACGATCGGATGACTGCCGGTGAAGTATATTGAGCCAGATCGTGAAGCACGGTTCTGTGGTTACGATCGGTCTGATTTAAATCCTCAGCGACTATCGGTAAATCGAATTGTTGTAACAGGTCGAGCAGGGTTTTTTCCGTTCCGAAACGAATCATGAAACGGAACAGAGTCAGAGTATTGTCCATTAAAGGTGCTCCCAGTACCTGCCCTCTGTAGCGAGTACACTGACTTTGGGTATGGTTTTGTAGCATTATTTGGCGCGCATCAAGGGTACCTGCAATGGGTCTGAATTGTTGACACCGATCGCATGTTATCCGGTGCCTTTCTGCGTGAGGCAGTACTTCCTGAAGCAGAAACCCGCTTTGTTCGCAATCCACACAAGATAGCCTTAAACCGGCTTCTGACGCAGGCCTGTCCAGATTCGCTAACACCTGTCGTTTGCTGACGTGATATTCGGTTTGATGCAGTATGACGGTGTAATACTCATCATCCCCGGAAAATGCATTATGAGTGTAATCGGTACCTTTGTTATCAGGTTCTGGATAATTCTGCTCTGGCTGGTTTTGTTGTCTTTCATTGTTGTGTGTCTGGCGGCCTGAATAACGCTGTTTGTTGCCTTTATTCACTGCGGGATTTTGTGAACTTGTGCTTTCGGAGCTTCCCAACTGTATGGTTCCGGGGGGTGTCTGAGTCTTGGTCTGTCTTCTAAAGGTGCGTTCCAGTTCCGAGTATTCAAACTCAAGACTGAACTCAGTATCGGGTAGTTCCAACACGATAGCCAGTTGCTTTCGGAGGGATTTAAGGATTTCTTCAGATAATGGGTTGGGTAGTTCATCTGAGTCTGCTGTCAGCTCCAGAAGCCGTTGTATCAGATGCTCCCTGCCACTGAGTCTGGGTGCGAGCCAGTGTAAAAGCGCCCGTGTATTAAGCAGCTTATCCGCCAGTTCCCGGGATTCAGCCAGGCTGATTTGGAAGGTAAGCGGCGGCGAATCACCGAACCGTACAACCATCGTTACTCCTTCGGGCTGTGTATTGGTAAGCCAGTGGTACACCCCGACAAAGGGCAGATAATCACGCCAGTTAGCAGGCAGGCTGAGAGTGGGCAGGAGAAGCAGGTCGACCATCATTTTGTCAGGCACGGGCATAAAGGGCGGACGTTTGAAATCGTTGAAATCGTCAGTGTCGTAGCCACCGCCTGAAGGGCTTTGAAACAATACAGGCTTGATTGGCATGTCGGCAGGGGGAATGGCCCCGGCATTTTGAGTATTGAGCGTTTTTTCTACTCGTCCATCTACCACTAAAAAAGGCCTTTTTGAACGCAGATATTGCCCTGATGTGAATGGATACGGGTGATTAAAAGACTCCGGACAAGGCTGGCTTTTTTTAATCGCCATTCTGCCCGTTTGCTCACTCAACCTGAGCACATAAAGATGGGTTGATTTTGCACTATCAGAAAAGGGGAAAGGTACAACAGCACTGGCTTCATAAGTAAAGCCCTGAGCGTTTAAGCCTTGTGCACAGACGATAAATGGCTGGTCGATCTGCCCGAAAACAGTGACTTCGCCAGTAAAAGGCTGCGTTCGTGTGCCCTGAGTTTTTTTAGCAACACTTACCGACCTGGCTCGAACGGATATAGAGGCATCACTTTGTTGGTTTACAGGCAACTGCCATTCCAAATATTCACCAGTGGCCACTTCAGGATTTGTGAAAAAGGAAATTACTGTTGCTACAAATGCTACATTGGACAACTGTAGAAAGGTGTAAAAGCTGTACATTGCCTGATCGGTTAGGTTGCTGAATTTATTCAAGGTAGTCTGTTTTGCTGAGACTGAGAATTGGAATAAGCCTTGTGAGGCTGTCGCAAAACTCTAACAACTCGTCCCCTCGCTTCGTGGGTGTCGCAAAACTCCAACATGGGTGTCGCAAAACTCCAACAGCTCGTTCCCATGCTCTGAGGTCGTCATTCCCGCGAAGGCGGGAATCCAGCGCCAACGGTGGATCTCTGACTTCTCGGGGATGGCAAGGCCAGGGGGGCTCCGGGCAGTATGGTTCTGGTGGTGGGTCAGTGTGGATTCCCGCCTTCGCGGGAATGACGGGAATGAGGCCGGGAATGACGGGAATGAAGCCGGGAATGACGGGAATGACGGGAATGACGGGAATGACGGGAATGACGGGAATGACGGGAATGACGGGAATGAAGCCGGGAATGACGGGAGTCAACTCGTTCCCTCACTCTGTGGGTGTCGCAAAACTCCAACAGCTCGTTCCCATGCTCTGAGGTCGTCATTCCCGCGAAGGCGGGAATCCAGCGCCAACGGTGGATCTCTGACTTCTCGGGGATGACAAGGCCAGGGGGGCTCCGGGCAGTATGGTTCTGGTGGTGAGTCAGTGTGGATTCCCGCCTTCGCGGGAATGACGGGAATGAGGCCGGGAATGACGGGAATGAGGCCGGGAATGACGGGAATGAAGCCGGGAATGACGGGAGTCAACTCGTTCCCTCACTCTGTGGGTGTCGCAAAACTCCATCGCAAAACTCCAACATGGGTGTCGCAAAACTCCAACATCAACTCTTTCCCATGCTCTGAGGTCGTCATTCCCGCGAAGGCGGGAATCCAGCGCCAACGGTGGATCTCTGACTTCTCGGGGATGGCAAGGCCAGGGGGGCTCCGGGCAGTATGGTTCTGGTGGTGGGTCAGTGTGGATTCCCGCCTTCGCGGGAATGACGGGAATGACGGGAATGACGGGAATGAAGCCGGGAATGACGGGAGTCAACTCGTTCCCTCACTCCGTGGGTGTCGTAAAACTCTAAAACTCAATGCAGGATGGTGTCACTCAGTGACAGCAGACAATGAATGATGCCTCCGTAATTCAGTGATTTTCACTATGCCATCCTCACTGGATGTGATCACCTGACTGCCATCGGCGCTAAAGGCGGCCGATGCGATAGTGTCACTATGGACAATGTTGGCTTTTTCTAACCATGTCCCATCATTCTGCTGACCAATGATTTTCGCCGTTTTGTCATAGCTGGCAGTCACCAAATGGCGGCCATCAGGGCTGAAGGTGGCTGAGAAGACCGAACTCTTATGAGAAAAGGTGGCTTTTTCTTCCCACAAGCCATCGGCTTTTCGGACGTAAATTTTCACTGTGTTATCTGCTCTGGTCGTCACTAGATGACGGCCATCGGGGCTGAAGGAGGCCGATTTGACAGCGTTAATGGGTTGAATGAAGACATTCTCTTCCCATGATCCATCGGACTTTTTCTCATAGATTTTCGCCTTGCCATCATACATAGTGACGGTGACCACACAACGATCATCGGCGCTGAAGGCAGCTGACAGGACTGTCTCCTCATGGGGAAAAACCTCTTTTTCTTCCCATAATTCATCGGCGCTCTGGCTATAGATTTTCGCCGTTTTATCGCCGCAGCCGATTAGCAAATGGCGGCCATCGGTGCTGAAAATGGCTGAAAGGACAGAACCGTAATGGGAAAGGGTGGTTGTTAACTTCCATGTTCCATCATCCTTCTGACTGTATATTTTTGCTGTTTTATCAAAACTGGCGGTCACGACATGTCGACTATCGGTGCTGAAGGTGACTGAACAGAGTGGACTTTCATTGCAAATGGTGGCGCTTAGTTTCCATGATTCATCAGATCCCAGGTCACATAGCCACACGGTGCCATGCATACTGCCGAGGACCAGATGGTGACTATCGGGACTGAAAGTGGCTGATTTGACCGGTCTGTTTAGAGGAATGGTGGTTTTAATTTCCCATGTTCCATCTGACTTGTAGTCGTAGATTTTTGCTGTGTTGTCGCCATTGGCGGTGGCCAGATAGCGGCTATCAGCACTGAGATCAGCAGAGTGGACTTTATTGTGAACTTCCATAGACATGAGTTCGTCAAAGCTGGTGGCTGAGTTGGCTTTATAAATTTTGTCAATGGTGGCTTTTGTGACTAATTCAAAGGTTTTACATTGAGACATCAGCTCAGCCTTTGTGAAAAATAATAGAGCAGGTGAATAAACACTCGTTGGCTCGCGCTCTGTGAGGGACTGGAGTAACGCCTTATCATTGGAAAACGACTCAAACCAGGCTCGGAGTTGATTCTTGTCTTTTCTGTTGATCGTCATCCTCAGTTGATTCTGGTGTGCTGGAGAAAACTGGCGATACCAGGCTTTTGCCAGTGCGTTATCTTCTTTGATCTCGTCGCGAAGGCGGGTACATACCTTTTGTAAACTGCGAATATCCCGAAGTTTCAAATGGCGAAAAATCACGGACAGTGTATTTGAGGTTAAATTCTGAAATGTAGAGGTTTTTTCCTTGTCAGATACAGTAATGGACCAGGCCGCACTGTTACCCGTTGGTGTTAGCGATAGAGCTTGAGTTATTGGCGGTTCAATAACGGATTTATTATTTATTCCATGCATGACGGGTTCCTGCAAAGTGGCTATTTATCTTTGATCAACAAGGATGGTTAAAACTATTTAGTCAGTCAGAGACAATTTCAGAATGAAAGTTCAAAACAGGTTGGTCAGTGAAACTAACAAAATGAATTTCGGCACATGCAGGATAGTGCTGTTGAGATAGTGTTATTGAGATAGTGTCACTCAGTGATAGCGGGCAATAAATGATTCTTGCGTAGTTCAGTGATTTTCACTATGCCGTCCTCACTGGATGTGATCAACAGACCGCCATCGCTGCTAAAGGTGGCCGATGAGACACAGTCATCATGGACAATGGTGGCCTTTTCTACCCATGTACCATCATCCTGCTGACCAATGACTTTCGCCGTTTTGTCATCGCTGGCAGTCACCACATGGCGGCTATCAGGGCTGAAGGTGGCTGATGTGACCCAATCCTTATGGGAAAAGATGGTTCTTTTTTCCCATAAGCCATCGGCTTTTCGGCTGTATATTCTCACTGTGCCATCGTTGCTGGCAGTGACAAGATGGCGGCCATCGGGGCTGAAGTTAGCTGAGTTGACAATTTTCCTATGTTCAATGATGGTATTTATTTTCCATGATCCATCGGCCTTCCTGCTAAAGATTTTCGCCATGCAATAATCCACACCGGCGGTGGCCACATAGCGACCATCAGGGCTGATGGTGGCGGTGGGTGACATGTCACCATCATTAATGGGAATAACATCTTTTTTTTCCCATGACCCATCGTCCTTCCGGCTGAAGATTTTCACCGTTCCATCGCAACAGGCGGTTACCAGATAGCAGCCATCATTGCTGAAAGAGGCTGATGAGACAGTATTTTCATGGGGAAGGGTGGTGGTTAACTGCCATGATCCATCGCGTTTTTTGCTATGGATTTTCGCCGCCTGGCGGCTACCGGCGGTCACCACGTGCTGGCTATCGGGGCTGAAGGTGGCTGAGTTGACGTAAAGATCATCGAGAGTGGTGATGTTTGGTTCCCATGATTCATCGCCCAGATCATATATTTCCGCCGTGTTCATCGAACTGGAGGTCAGTACATGGTGACTATCGGGGCTGAAAACCACTGATTCGACCCTTTCATCATAATGGGGAATGGTGATTTTTATTTCCCATGTTCCATCAGCCTTGTGTTCGAAGATTTTTGCTGTGTTGTCGCCATTGGCGGTGGCCAGGTAGCGGCCGTCAGCACTGAGTGCGGCTGAAATGACTCGATTGTGAAATGCCATATCTGAAATATTGGCAGAGAGATCATAGGAGTCGGCTTTATAAGTTTTGTCAATGGTGGCGATAGTGACCAATTCAAAGGTTTCACATTGAGACATCAGCTCAGCCCTGATGAAAAATAGTAGAGCAGACGAATAAAGGCCTGTGGGCTGGCGTTCTGTAAGTGAATTGAGTAACGCCTGATCATTGGTAAACGACTCAAACCAGGCTCGGAGTTGATTCTTGTCTTTTCGGGTGAGGGTCACCCTCAGCTGATTCAGGTGTGCTGGAGAAAGCTGTCGATACCAGGCTTTTGCCAGAGCGTTGTCTTCTTTGATAACGTCGCGAAGGCGGGTACATACCTGTTGTAAACTGCGAATATCCCGAACTTTCAAATGGCGAAAAATCAGGGACAGTGTATCTGAGGTTAAATCCTGAAATGAAGATTTTTGTTCCTTGTCAGATACAGTAATGGACCAGACCGCACTTTTTCCCATTGGTGTTAGCGATAGAGCTTGAGTTTGCGCTATTGGCGGTTCAATAAAGGAATTATTTATTTCATACATGACTGCTTCCTGTAAAGTTGTTATTTATCTTTGATCAACAAAGGCGTTTAAAAATCATCAAAAATAATCAGAGACAATTTCTGAACGAAAGTTCAAAACAGCTTGGTCAGTGAAATTAACAAAAGTTCTTTCGGCACGTGCAGGATAGTTCTATTAAGATAGCGTCACGCAGTGACAGCAGACAATGAATGATTCCTCCGTAGTTCAGTGATTTTTACTACGCCATCCAGGCTGGATGTGATCACCTGGCTGCCATCGGCGCTAAAGGTGGCCGATGTGATAATGTCACTGTGGACAATGTTGGCTTTTTCTGACCATGACCCGTCGTCCTGCTGACCCATGATTTTCGCCGTTTTGTCATAGCTTTTAGTCACCACATGGCGGCCATCAGGGCTGAACTTGGCTGATGTGACCCAACCCTCATGGGAAAAGGTGGCTTTTTCTTCCCAAAAGCCATCGGCTTTTCTGTCGTAAATTTTCACTGTGCAATCTTTGCTGGCGGTCACTACATGACGGCTATCGGGGCTGAAAACGGCGGATTGGACAGTTTTCCTGTGTTCAATGATGGTATTTTCTTTCCATGATCCATCGGCTTTCTTCTCACAGATTTTCGCATTGCAATCATCACTGGCGGTAACCAAATAGCAACCATCGGCGCTGAAGGTGGCTGACATGACAGAAGAATTATGAGTAATGACACCTTTTCCTTCCCATAATCTATCGTCTCTCTGACTAAGGATTATTGCCACTTTATCGTGACAGCCCAATACCAGATGGCGGGCATCGGTGCTGAAAAAGGCTGAATAGACAGGTCTGTAATGGGGAAGGGTGGCTCTTAACTGCCATGATCTGTCATCGTCGTTTCGGCTGTGGATTTTCGTTACGCCATCATAACTGGCGGTCAAGATATGTCGACTGTCGGTGCTGAAGCTGGCTGAAGTGATGCCACCACCATGGGAAATGGTAGTGTTTGGTTGCCATGATTCATCGCACTCCCGAACATATATCTGTACCGTGCCATTATCACTGGCAGTAAGTAGATGGTGACTATCGGGGCTGAAAATCGCTGACTTGACCCATTCGTTATGGGGAGTGGAGGTTTTTTTTTCCCAGGTTCCATCAGACTTTTGGCAGTAGATTATTGCCGTATAGTCTCCATTGACGGTAACCAGATAGTGTTCATCAGCACTGAGGGCGGTAGAGTAGACTTTACTGAGTTGTCTCATATAGAGGCGGTCGCCCCTGTCGGCAGCCGGGTTGGGTTTATTCGTTTTGTCAATGGTGGCTTTTGTGACTAATTCAAAGGTTTTACATTGAGACATCAGCTCAGCCCTGATGAAAAATAATAGAGCAGGTGAATAAACACTCGTGGTCTGGCGATCTGAGAGTGACTCGAGAAACGCCCTATCATTCGTAAACGACTCAAACCAGGCTCGGAGTTGATTCTTGTCTTTTCTGGTGATGGCCATCTTCAGTTGATTCTGGTGTGCTGAAGAAAACTGTCGAAACCAGGCTTTTGCCAGTGTGTTATCTTCTTTGATCAGGTCTCGAAGTCGGGTGCATACCTTTTGTAAACTGCGAATATCCCGAAGTTTCAAATGACGAAAAATCAGGGACAGCGTATTTGAGTTTAAATTCTGAAATGAAGATTGTTTTTCCTTGTCAGATTCAGTAATGGACCAGCCCGCATGGTTACCCATTGGTGTGAGAGATGGAGCTTGAACTTGCTTTAGTGGTGGTTCAGTAACAGCATTATTATCTATTCCATGCATGACGGGTTCCTCCGTAGTTCAGTGATTTTCACCACGCCATCCACACTGGATGTGATTACCTGGCTGCCATCGGCGCTAAAGGTGGCCGATGAGATAGCGGCATCATGGACAATGTTGGCTTTTTCTAACCAGGTACCATCATCCTGCTGACCAATGATTGTCGCCGCTTTACAATGCAAGGTAGTTGTCACCAGGTGGCGGCCATCAGGGCTGAAGGTGGCTGACATGGCCAAAAAATTATTGTCAAAGGAGGCTTTTTCTTCCCATAAGCCTTTGGCTTTTCTGCCGTAGATTCTCACTGTGCCATCGAAGATGGTAGTCACGACATGACGGCCATCGGGGCTGAAGGTAGCTGAGTTGACACCATTTCTGTGTTGACTGATGGTGTTTATTTTCCATGATCCATCGGACTTCTTCTTATAGATGTTCACTGTGCCATCGAGGCTGGCTGTGACCACAGAGTTACCAGCGGGGCTGAAGTCGGCTGACATGACAGCACCTTCATGGGGAAAAACCACTTTTTCTTCCCATAATCTATCGTCTCTCTGGCTATAGATTCTTGCCGTTTTACTCCCGCAGGCGGTTACCACATGGCGGCCATCGCTGCTGAAAGTGGCTGAATAGACAGAATAATTATGGGAAAAGGTAACTGTTAACTCCCATGATCCATCATCTTTCCGGCTATGAATTTTCACTGTTTTATCATAACTGGCAGTCACGACATGACGACTATCGGTGCTGAAGGTGGCTGAACTGATCTGATGATCATGGAGAATGTTGATGTTTGGTTTCCATAACTCATTGCATCCCAGGCCACATATCTTCGCCCTGTGATTCGAGACGGTTACCAGATGGTGACTATCGGGGCTGAAAATCGCTGATCTGACCAAACTGCCATGGGGTATGGAGGTTGTTCTTTCCCATATTCCATCAGCCTTTTGGCGGTAGATTTTTGCCGTATTGTCGCCATTGGTGGTGATCAGGTAGCGGCCATCGGCACTGAGAGTGGCAGATTGGACTTTATTGAGTTTTCTTAAATAGTTGGTGTCGTCAATGCCGGTGGCTGAGTCGACTTTACAAATTTTGTCAATCGTGGCTTTTGTGACTAATTCAAAGGTTTCACATTGAGACATCAGCTCAGCCCTGGTGAAAAATAATAGAGCAGGTGAAAAAACACTCGTGGGCTGGCGATCTGAGAGTGACTCGAGAAACGCCTGATCATTGGAAAACGACTCAAACCAGGCTCGGAGTTGATTATTATCTTTTCCGGTGATGGCCATCTTCAGTTGATTCTGGTGTGCTGAAGAAAACTGTCGAAACCAGGCTTTTGCCAGAGCGTTATCTTCCTTGATTAGGTCACGAAGGCGGGTACATACCTTTTGTAAACTGCGAATATCCCGAAGTTTCAAATGACGAAAAATCCGGGACAGCGTATCTGAGGTTAAATCCTGAAATGAAGATTTCTTTTCCTCATCAGTTACAGTGATGGACCTGCCAGCATGGTTACCCGTTAGCGATAGAGTTTGAGTTTGCGTTATTGGTGGTTTAATAACGGAATCGTTATTTATTTGATGCATGACTGGTTCCTGCAAAGTTGTTATTTATCCTTGATCAACAGGGGCGTTAAAAATTGTTTAGTCAGTCAGAGACAATTACAGAATGAAAGTTCAGAACAGGTTGGTAAGTGCAACTAACAAAATGCCTTTCGGCACATGCATGAAGGTGTTACTCAGCGACAGCAGGCAATAAATGATTCTTGCGTAGTTCAGTGATTTTCACTATGCCATCGAAACCGGATGTGATCACCTGGCTGCCATCGGCGCTAAAGGTGGCCGATGAGATAGGCTCACCATGAACAATATTGGCTTTTTCTGACCATGACCCACCATCCTGCTGACCAATGATTTTCGCCGTTTTATCATAGCTGGCAGTCACCACATGGCGGCCATCAGGGCTGAAGGTGGCTGATAAGACCCAATCCTTATGGGAAAAAGTAGCTTTTTCTTTCCAAAAGCCATCGGCCTTTCGGCCATAGATTTTCACTGTGCCATCGTTGCTGGCAGTGGCTACATGGCGGCCATCGGGACTGAAGGTGGCCGAGTTGACAGTTTTACTGTGTTCAATGATGAAATTTTCTTCCCATGATCCATCGGCCTTCTTGCTAAAGATTCTTGCTGTGCCATCCATATTTGCGGTGACCACATAGCGACTATCGGGACTGAGCGTGGCTGACCGGGCATTTGTATAATTGGCGATGGTATTTTCTTCTTCCCATAATCCATTGTCCTTCTGGCTATGGATTTTCACCGTTTCATCCCTGCAGGCGGTTACCATATGGCGGCCATCGGTGCTGAAAATGGCTGAATAGACAGATTTTTTATGGGGAAGGGTGGCTGTTGACACCCATGATCCATCACCCTTCCGGCTTTGGATTTGCGCTGTCTTATCGCAACTGGCGGTTACGACATGACGACTATCGGTGCTGAAGCTGGCTGAATTGATCTCAAGATCATGGCGAATGGTGATGTTTGCTTCCCATGATTCATTGCATCTCAGACTATATATCTTCGCCGTGCCATCATTACTGATGGTTACTACATGGTGACTGTCGGGGCTGAAATTCGCTGATTCGACCTCTTTATCATGAGGAATGGTTGTTTTTATTTCCCATGTTCCATCAGGTTTGTGGCCGCAGATTTTTGTCGTATAGTCTCCGTTGGTGGTGACCAGGTATCGGTCATCAGCACTGAGCTCGGCTGAGTAGACTTCACACCCTATGTCAATGGTGGCTTTGGTGACTAATTCAAAGGTTTCACATTTAGACATCAGCTCAGCCCTGGTGAAAAATAATAGAGCCGGTGAATAAACACTTGTGGGCTGGAGATTTGTAAGTGACCTGAGTAACGCCTGATCATTGGAAAACGACTCAAACCAGGCTCGGAGTTGATTCTTGTCTTTTCTGATGATGGTCATTCTCAGTTGATTCTGGTGTGCTGAGGAAAACTGACGATACCAGGCTTTTGCCAGTGCATTATCTTGTTTGATCAGGTCGCGAAGGCGGGTACATACCTTTTGTAAACTGCGAATATCCCGAAGTTTCAAATGGTGAAAAATCAGGGACAGCGCATCTGAGGTTAAATCCTGAAATGACGAGTTTTTTTCCTTGTCAGGAACAGTGATGGACCTGCCCGCATGGTTGCCCATTGGTGTTAGTGATTGCGCTCTAGTCAGTTGTGATTCAATACCGGGCTTATTATTTATTTCATGCATAACGGGTTCCTGCAAAGTTGTTATTTATCCTTGATCAACAGGGGCGTTTAAAAATCATCTGGTCAGTCAGAGACAATTTCAGAATGAAAGTTCATAACAGGTGGGTCAGTGAAACTAACAAAATTTCTTTCGGCGCATGTAGGAAGTTGTTACTCAGCAACAGCAGACAATAAATGATTCCTCCGAAGTTCAGTGATTTTCACTGTGCCATCGAAACCGGATGTGATCACCTGGCTGCCATCGGCGCTAAAGGTGGCCGATGTGACCCAGTCATCATGGACAATGTTGGCTTTTTCTGACCATGTGCCATCATCCTGTTGACCAATGATTTTCGCCGTTTTACTGGAGAAGATAGTAGTCACCACATGGCAGCCATCGGGGCTGAAGGTGGCTGATAAGACAAACCCGCTATAGGAAAAGGTGGCTTTTTCTTCCCAGACGTCATTGGCTTTTCTGCCATAAATTTTAACTGTGCGATCGTCGCTGGCAGTCACTACGTGGCGGCCATCGGGGCTGAAGGTGGCCGAGTTGAGATAATCACCGTGTTGAATGACGGTATTTTCTACCCATGATCCATCGTACTTCTTGCCATAGATTTTCGCCTTGCAATCGGTACTGGCAATGATCACATAGCAACCATCGGCGCTGAAGGTCGCTAACTCGACAACACTATCATGGGAAATGATATCTTTTTGTTCCCAGGATCCATCGCCCTTCTGGCTATAGATTATCACCGTCTTATCCTGACAGGCAGTTACCAAATGACAGCCATCAATGCTGAAAATGGCTGAAAGGAAGGCATTGTGACGGGGAAGGGTGGCTGTTAACTGCCATGATCCATCATCTTTCTGGCTATGGATTTTCGCTGTGTTAGCCAAACTGGTGATCAAGACATGTCGACTATCGGTGCTGAAGGTGGCTGATTTGATCTTACGATCATGGAAAATGGTGGTGTTTTGTTCCCATGATTCATTGCATCCCAGATCATATATCATTGCCTTGGCATCACTGGTGATAACAGCATGGCGACTATCGGGGCTGAAAATCGCTGATCTGGTGTGTCCGTAGTGGCGAATGATGGTTTTTATTTCCCATGTTCCATCAGCCTTGCAGCCGTAGATTTTTGCCGAACAGTCTTTATTGGCGGTGAGCAGATAGCGGCCATCAGCACTGAGAGCGGCTGAGTCGACTCCGCTGAGGTGTACCATACGGAGGCGATCAACTTCGCTGGTGGCTGAGTTGGGTTTATAAGTTTTGTCAATGGTGGATTGAGTGACCAATTCAAATGTTTTACATTGACACATCATCTCAACCCTGTTGAAAAATAACAGGCTAGCTGAATAAACACTCGTCGTCTGGCGATCTGTGAGTGACTCGAGTAATACCTGATCATTGGAAAACGACTCAAACCAGGCTCGGAGTTGATTCTTGTCTTTTCTGTTGATGGACATCCTCAGTTGATTCTGGTGTGCTGAAGAAAACTGGCGAAACCAGGCTTTTGCCAGAGCGTTATCTTCTTTGATCAGGTCGCGAAAGCGGGTACATACCTTTTGTAAACTGCGAATATCCCGAAGTTTCAAATGGCGAAAAATCAGGGGCAGTGTCTCTGAGGCTAAATGCTGCAATGAAGGTTTCTTTTCCTCATCAGTTACAGTAATGGACCTGCCCGCATGGTTACCCGTTGGTGTTAGCGATAGAGCTTCGACTTGCGGTAGTGGTGGTTCATTAACGGAATCATTATTTATTCCATGCATGACGGGTTCCAGCAAAGTTGTTATTTATCTTTGATCAACAAGGACGGTTCAAAATTATTTAGTCAGTCAGAGACAATTTCAGAATGAAAGTTCATAACAGGTTGGTCAGTGAAACTAACAAAATTTCTTTCGGCGCATGTAGGAAGTTGTTACTCAGCAACAGCAGACAATAAATGATTCCTCCGTAATTCAGTGATTTTTACTACGCCATCCAGGCTGGTTGTGATCACCTGGCTGCCATCGGCGCTAAAGGTGGCCGATGAGATAGTGTCGTCATGGACAATGTTGGCTTTTTCTGACCATGAACCATCATCCTGCTGACCAATGATTTTTGCCGTTTTACAATACGAGGCCGTTGTCACAAGGTGGCGGCCATCAGGGCTGAAGTAGGCTGATTTGACCGAATGCTTATGGGAAAAGGTGGCTTTTTCTTCCCAAAAGCCATCGGCTTTTCTGTCGTAAATTTTCACTGTACGATCTTTGCTGGCGGTCACGACATGACGGCTATCGGGGCTGAAAACGGCCGAGTTGACAGTTTTCCTGTGTTGAATGATGCTATTTTCTTCCCATGATCCATCGGCTTTCTTCTCACAGATTTTCGCATTGCCATCAGCACTGGCTGTAACCAAATAGCAACCATCGACACTGAAGGTGGCTGACATGACAGGAGCATTATGAGTAATGACACCTTCTACTTCCCATAATCTATCGTCTCTCTGGCTGAGGATTTTCGCCATTTTATCGTCGCAGGCGGTCACCACATGGCGGGCATCGGTGCTGAAAAAGGCTGAATAGACAGGTATGTAATCGGGAAGGGGAAGGGTGGCTGTTAACTGCCATGATCTATCATCGTCGTTCCGGCTATGGATTTGCGTTGTGCCATCATAACAGGCGGTCAAGACATGTCGACTGTCGGTGCTGAAGCTGGCTGACTGGACGCCTGCATCATGGGAAATGGTAGTGTTTGGTTGCCATGATTCATCGTACTCCCGATTAACTATCTTTACTGTGTAATCAGCACTCGCAGTCAGTAGATGGTGACTATCGGGGCTAAAAATCGCTGGTATGACCCATTTGTTATGGGTAATGGAGGTTATTTTTCCCCAGGTTCCATCAGCCTTTTGGCGGTAGATTTTTGCCGTATGGTCGCCATTGGCGGTGACCAGATAGCGGCCATCGGCACTGAGGTCTGCTGAGTAGACTTTACACTTTAGACTAATGGTGGCTTTAGAGACTAATTCAAAGGTTTCACATTGAGACATCAGCTCAGCCCTGGTGAAAAATAATAGAGCAGATGAAAAAACACTCGTCGGCTGACGATCTGTGAGAGACTTGAGTAACGCCTGATCATTCGTAAACGACTCAAACCAGGCTCGGAGTTGATTATTATCTTTTCCGGTGATGGCCATCCTCAGTTGATTCTGGTGTGCTGAAGAAAACTGTCGAAACCAGGCTTTTGCCAGTGTGTTATCTTCTTTGATCAGGTCACGAAGGCGAGTGCATACCTTTTGTAAACTGCGAATATCCCGAAGTTTCAGATGGCGAAAAATCAGGGACAGCGTATCTGAGCTTAAATCCTGAAATGAAGATTTTTTTTCCTTGTCAGGGACAGTAATAGACCTGCTCGCACTATTACCGGTTGGTGTTAGCGATAGAGCTTCGATTTGCGGTAGTGGTGGTTCATTAACGGAATCATTATTTATTCCATGCATGACGGGTTCCTGCAAAGTTGTTATTTATCTTTGATCAACAAGGAGGGTTCAAAATTATTTAGTAGTCAGAGACAATTTCAGAATGAAAGTTCATAACAGGTTGGTCAGTGAAACTAACAAAATTTCTTTCGGTACATTCAGGATGGTGCCACTCAGTGACATCAAACAATATATGATTCCTCCGAAGTTCAGTGATTTTCACTATGCCATCCAGACTGGCTGTGATCACCAGGCTACCATCGGCGCTGAAGGTGGCCGATATGATCCTTTCATCATGGGTAATGGAGGCTTTTTCTGACCATGACCCATCATCCCGCTGACCAACGATGATCGCCGTTTTGTGATAAAACACCATATGTCGGCCATCAGGGCTGAAGGTGGCTGATAAGCCCAGAAACTGACAGAGTGTCGCAAAACCTTTGGTTCCCACGCTCTGGCGTGGAAACCCATACCTTATCTTACCAGGGCGAAAGGTGGTTTCTCTTTCCCAGGTGCCACTGGCTGTTCTGTCGTAAATTCTCACTGTGCCATCGTCGCTGGCAGTCACTAAATGGCGGCTATCGGGGCTGAAGGTGGCCGAGTGGACAGTTTCCCTGTGTTCAATGATGAAATTTTCTTCCCATGATCCATCTTCCTTCTTGGTATAGATTTTCGCCTTGCCATCCTGACTGGCGGTGACCACATAGTTACCATCGGCGCTGAAGGTGGCTGACAGGACAGCCTCTCTATGGGGAATGGCTTTTTTTACTTTCCATGATCCGTTCTTCTGGCTGTAGATTCTCGCCGAGTGATCCCAGCAGGCAGTGACCAGATGACTGCCATCGGTGCTGAAACTGGCTGAAAAGACTGCATCGTTATGGGGAAGGGTGGCCGTTAACTGCCATGATCCATCATCTTTCTGGCTATGGATTTTCACTGTTTTATCGCAACTGGCGGTCACCAGCTGTCGGCTATCGGTGCTGAAGGTGGCTGATCTGACGGAAGCATAATGGCGAATGGTGGTGTTTGGTTCCCATGATTCATCGCACCTCAGATCATATATCTTCGCCTTGCCACTCCCGCCGGCAGTAACCAGATGTTGAGTATTGGGGCTGAAAGTTACTGATCCGACCCCTCCACCATGAGGAATGATGGTTTTTATTTCCCATGTTCCATCAGGCTTGTGGCCGTAGATTTTTGCTGTACAGTCTCCATTGCCGGTGACCAGATAGCGGCCATCAGCACTGAGGCAGGCTGAGTAGATTTTATTCTTGTGTGGTATATCGTCGCGTTCTTCATCGCTGGTGGCTGAGTTTGCTTTATACGTTTTGTCAATGGTGGCTTTAGTGACTGGTTCAAAGGTTTCACATTGAGACATCAGCTCTGCTCTGGTGAAAAATAATAGAGCAGGTGAATAAACACTTGTGGGCTGGCGATCTGTGAGAGACTTGAGTAACGCCTGATCATTAGAAAATAATTCAAACCAGGCCCGGAGTTGATTCTTGTCTTTTGTGTTGATGGACATCCTCAGTTGATTCTGGTGTGCTGAAGAAAACTGTCGAAACCAGGCTTTTGCCAGTGTGTTATCTTCTTTGATAACGTCGCGAAGGCGGGTACATACCTTTTGTAAACTGCGAATATCCCGAAGTTTCAAATGGCGAAAAATCAGGGACAGCGTATCTGAGGCTAAATCCTGAAATGAAGATTTTTTTTCCTTGTCAGTTACAGCAACAGACCTGCCCGCACTATTACCGGTTGGTGTTAGCGATAGAGTTTGGGTTTGCGTTATTGGTGGTTTAATAACGGAATCATTATTTATTACATGCATGACTGTTCCTGCAAAGTTGTTATTTATCCTTAATTAACAGGGGTGTTTAAAAATTATCTAGTCAGTCAGACACAGTTTCAGAATGAAAGTTCAGAACAGGTTGGTAAGTGCAACTAACAAAATGACTTTCGGTGCATGCAGGATAGTGTGATTGAGATAGTGTGATTGAGATAGTGTGATTGAGATAGTGTCACTCAGTGACAGCAGACAATAAATTATTCCTGCGCAGTTCAGTGATTTTCACTATGCCATTCCAACTGGCGGTGACCACATGGCTGCCATCGGCGCTAAAGGTGGCCGATAAGACCCAGTCGTCATGGGCAATGGTGGCTTTTTCTGACCAGGAACCATCATCCTGCTGACCAATGATTTTCGCCGTTTTGTCATGACTGGCAGTCACCAGATGGCGGCCATCAGGGCTGAAGGTGGCTGATAAGACCGAATTCTTATGGGAAAAGGTGGCTTTTTCTTCCCAAAAACCATCGGTTTTTCGGCCATATATTTTCACTGTGCCGTCGTTGCTGGCAGTCACCAGATGGCGGCCATCGGGACTGAAGCTGGCCGAGTTGACAGTTTGCGTGTGTTGAATAATGGTATTTTCCTGCCATGATCCATCGGTTTTCTTCTCATAGATTTTCGCCTTGTAATCCATACTGGCGCTGACCACATAGCAACCATCGCTACTGAAGCTGGCTGACAGGACGGCACGATCATGGGGAATGGCATCTTTTTCCTCCCAGGGTCGATCAGCCCTCTGGCTATAGATCTTCGTCGTCTTATCGTTACAGGCGGTTACCAAATGGCTGCCATCGGTGCTGAAAGTGGCTGAACGGACTGAAGAGTTATGGGGAAGGGTGGCTGTTAACTGCCATGATCCATCGTCCTTCCGGCTATGGATTTTCGTTGTGTTATCCGAACCGGCGGTCACCAGATGACGGCAATCGCTGCTGAAGCTGGCTGAATTGATGAGACCATCATGGCGAATGATGGTGTTTGGTTGCCATGATTGATCGCACCCCAGATCATATATCCTCGCCTTTCCATTCAAACTGACGGTGACTAAATGGTGACTATCGGGGCTGAAAAGGGCTAACTCGACCCATGCGTCATGGGCAAGGGTGGTTTTTTTTTCCCATGTTCCACCGGGCTTTTGGGCGTATATTTTCGCCGTTTTGTCGCCATTGGCGGTGACCAGATACTGGCCATCGGCACTGAGGTCGATTGAGTTGACTTGATTGAGGCCTGCTAAACGGTTGCATTCCTCAGTGCTGCTGGCTGAGTTGGCTTTATACGTTTTATCAATGGTGGCTTTAGTCAATAATTTAAACGTTTCACATTCAGACATCAGCTTAGCCCTGGTGAAAAATAACAGACCGGCTGAATAAACACTCTTCGGCCGGCGATTTGTGAGTGACTTGACTAATGCCCTGTCATTCGAAAACGACCTGAGCCACGCACGGAGTTGATGCTTGTTTTTTGTCCTGATGCTCATCCTTAGTTGTTGCTGGTGTGGTAAAGAAAACTGGCGATACCAGGCTTTTACCAGAGCCTTATCTTCTTTAATGACGTCGCGAAGGCGGGTACATACCTTTTGTAAACTGCGAATATCCCGAAGTTTTAAATGGCGAAAAATCAGGGACAGTGTATCTGAGGCTAAATCCTGCAATGAAACTGTTTTTTTTTTCTTATCAGTTACAGTGATGGACCTGTACCCATGGTTACCCGTTAGTGCCAGCGATTGATCTTGCGTTAGTGGTGCTTTAATACCGGGATTGTTATTTATTCTTTGCATCTCTGGTTCCTGCAAGTGCTATTTATCTCCGATCAACAAGAACGTTTAAAAAATTAATAAGTACCTGGTTAGGTACTTACGTCAGTTGGAGAAATTTTCAGAATGAAAGTTCATAACAGGTTGTTAAGTGCAACTAACAAAATTTCTTTCGACACATGCAAGAGGCTGTCACTCAGTGACAGCAGGCAATGAACGATTCTTTCGTAGTTCAGTGATAATCACTGTGCCATCCTCACTGGCTGTGATCACCTGGCTGCAATCGGTGCTAAAGGCGGCCGATGAGATCTTGCCATCATGGGTAATGGTGGCTTTTTCTAACCATGACCCGTCATCCTGCTGAGCGATGATTTTCACTGTTTTGTCTCTGCTGGCAGTCACCAGATGGCGACCGTCAGGACTGAAGGTCGCTGATAAGGCCCAATTCTTATGGGAAAAGGTGGCTTTCTCTTCCCAAAGGCCATTGGCTTTTCGACCGTAGATTTTCACCGTGCCATCGTTGCTGGCAGTGGCTAGATGGCGGCCATCGGGGCTAAAAGTGGCTGTGTTGACGACTCTGGTGTGTTCAATGGTGGTAATTTTTTTCCATGATCCGTCGGCCTTCTTGATAAAGATTCTTGCCTTGCAATCCCTACTGGCGGTGACCAGATAGCGGCCATTGGGGCTGAACCTGGCTGATATGACAATACCTTTATGGGGAATGGAGTCTTTTTCTTGCCATGAAAATCCATCAGCCCCCAGGCTATGAATTTTCACCGTTTTATCATGACAGCCCGTTACCAAGAGACAGTCATCAGTGCTGAAATTGGCTGAATAGACACCAGACCCGTGGGGAAGGATGGCTGTATATTGCCATGATTCATCATCCTTCAGGCTATAGATTTTCGCTGTGCAATCCCAACTGGCGGTCACCACATGTTGACTATTGGTGCTGAAGGCGGCTGATTTGATGCGTTCATTATGGTGAATGGTGGTTTTTGGTTCCCATGATCCATCGGACCCCAGGGCACATATCTTCGCCTTGTAATTCAAACAGATGGTGAGTAAATGTTGACTATCGGGGCTGAAAATGACTGACTCGACCCGGTTTTCATGGGGAATAGTGGTGTTTATTTCCCATATCCCATCCGCATTGCGGGCGTAGACTTTTACCCTATAGTCTCCATTGGCGGTAACCAGATAGCGGCCATCAGCACTGAGGGCGGCTGAATACACTTTAGCGAGGAATTCTATCGGCAGGTGATCAGGAGTGTCGATGGCAGAGTTGGCATGATAAGTTTTATCAAAGATGGCTTTAGTGACCAGTTCATAGCTTTCACATTTAGACATCAGCTCTGCCCTGGTGAAAAATAACAGATCAGTTAAATCAACACTTTCTGGCCGACAATCTGTGAGCGAATTGAGTAACGCCTGGTCATTAGAAAACGACTCAAGCCAGGCACGGAGTTGATCCTTGTCTTTTGCATTAATGATCATCCTCAGTTGCTTCTGGTGTGGTGATGAAAACTGGCTAAACCAGGCTTTTGCCAGAGTGTTATCTGTTTTGATAAGGTCGCGAAGGCGGACACATACCTTTTGTAAACTGCGAATATCCCGAAGTGTTAAATGGCAAAAAATCCTGGATAGTGTATCTGAGGATAAAGCCAGCAATGAAGATTGTTGCCCTATTTTCTTATCGGGTACAGTGACGGACCTACCCGCATTCCTGCCTGCTAGCGCTAAGAATCGATCTCGGGCTCGCTTTAGTGGAGGTTTAATACCAGGATTATTATTTATTCCATGCATGACTGTTTCCTGTAAGATTGATATTTATCCTTGATTAGCAAGGTCGGATAAAAATCATTTATTTAGTTAGAGACATTTTCGGAACGAAAGTTCATAACAGCTTGTTAAGTGCAACTGACAAAGTTTCTTTCGGTGCATGCAGGAGGGTGTCTTTTGGTGACAGCAGACAACGAATGATACCAAAGCAGTTCAGTGATTCTCACGCTGGCATCCCAACCGGCGGTGATCACACGATGGCCATCGTCGTTAAAAGTCGCTGATGATATCCAGTTAAAATGGGCAATGCTGGCTATTTCTGACCATGAGCCATCGGCCTTCTGAGCAATGATTTTGGCCGATGAGTCACCGCTGGCAGTCACAATATGGCGGCCATCAGGGCTGAAGATGGCTGATATGACCCAGGCCCTATGATAAAAGATGGCTTTTCTTTCCCATGAGCCATCGGACTTTCTGCCGTAAATTTTCACTGTGTCATCTTTGCTGGCAGTGACTACATGACGGCTGTCCGGGCTGAAGTTGGCTATCTTGACATGATCCTTGTGGTCAATGATGGCCTTTACTTCCCATAAACCTTTGTCGTTCTTACCGCAGATTTTCGCGGTGTGATCCCTGCTGGCAGAGACCACATAGCGGTTATCGAGACTGAAGCTGGCTGAATTGACTATGTCATTATGGTGAATGATGGCTTCTAATTTCCATGGTTCATTGTCCTTCTGGGAATGGATTTTCGCTGTTTTATCCCAACTGGCGGTGACCACATGGCGGCCATCGCTGCTGAAGGTAGCTGATTGGACAAAATCATCATGGCAAAAGGTGGCTGTTAATTGCCATGATCCATCGTCCTTTTGGCTGTGGATTTTCGCTGTCTTGTCCCAACTGGCGGTCAACACGTGGCGGCTATCGGCACTGAAGGTGGCTGATTGCACCGAATACTCATGGGTAATGATGGCTTTTTGTGTCCATGATTTATCGCACCCCAGACCATATATTTTTGCCGTACCATCATAACAGGCAGTCACCAGATGTTGACCATCGGGGCTGAAACTGATTGAGTTGAGGTCATGGTTGTGTGAAATGAGGACTTTTTGTGTCCATGATCCATTGGCCTCCCTGGCGTAGATTCTCGCCATATCACTGGCGGTAGCCAGATGGCGGCCATCGGCACTGAGGGCGGCTGAGTTGATAGTTTTCTCTTCCTCGATGATGGAATTTGTTACCAGTTTAAACCTTTCATCATGAGACATCAGCTTAGCCCTGGTGAAATACAAGAGAGCAGGAAAATAAACACTTTCCCGTCGCCCCATCAGTGAATTGACTAACTCTTTGTCATTCGAAAACGACTGCAACCAATCACGGAGTTGATAGTCATCTTTTCTGCTGATGGTCATGCTCAGTTGATGCTGATGGGGTGAAGGAAACCGGCGATACCAGGCTTTTGCCAGAGCGTTATCCTGTTCGACAAGATCGCGAAGGTAGATACATACCTGTTGTAAACTGCGAATATCCCTAAGCTTCAAATAACGAAAAACCCTGGAAAGAGATAATAAGGATAAATGCTGCAGTGAAGGTTTTTCATTTTTTTCTGTGTCAGTCAGACTGATGGTTCTGCCCGCACGGGTAGCCGCATCTGTTCTTGATTGAGCTTGCACAGGTGGTGAATAAAAGCCTTCAATGCTGGAGTTATTACCTATCCCATTCATGATTTGTTCCCAGAGACTGAGTATTTATCTTGATTAGCAATTAAGTACCTGGTTAGGTACTTACGTAAAGCATTGAGCTGGTTAATTGCCGAATGGCGTCTCTCAGTGAACAGCATTCAATTATTTCTCTGCAGTTCATTGATTTGCACTGTTCCATCCCAACTGGCGGTCACCACATAGCGATTATCGGCGCTAAAGTTGGCTGTCGTGATCCTGTCATCATGGCTAATGCTGGCTCTTTCTGACCATGACCCATCGGTGTCCTGACCAATGATTTTTGCTATACCGTTATCGCTAGCCGTTACTATAAGCTGGCCATCAAGGCTGAAGGTGGCAGAACGCACAGCGTCAGAATGTTCAATCACGGTTGTTTCTTGCCATGATTCATTAGCGTCCAGGTAGTAGATTTTCACTGTACCATCATGACTGGCAGTCACTATATGGCGGCTATCGGGGCTGAAGGCAGCTGAGTTGACAGAAGCCTCGTGCTCAATGGTGGCTATTTTTACCCATAAACCATTGCTATCCCTACCAAAGATTTTTGCCTCTTTGTCTTTGCTGGCAGTCACTACATAGCGATCATCGGGGCTGAAACTGGCTGAGTTAATGCTCATTTTATGGGAAATGATACCTTCTAATTCCCACGACCCATCGGCCTTCTGGCTATAGATGTTCGCTGTGTGATTCCCCCAGGTGATTACCAAATGGTTGCCATCGGTGCTGAAGGTGGCAGATATTTCATTGACGTCATCGGCCTTCCTGAATTGACTTGATTCGATATGACCTCCGGAAAGGCTGGCTGTTAATGCCCATGATCCATCGTCCATCCGGCTATGGATTTTCGCTGTGTGATCCCGGCAGACGGTTATCACATGGCAGCTATCGCTGCTGAAAGTGGCTGACTGGACAATACCATCATTGTGCAGGATGAGGGTGGCTGATAACGCCCATGATTCATCGGACTCCAAGCTATATATTTTCACCGTGTAATCGGTACTGATCGATAGCAAATGCTGACCATCAGGGCTGAAGATGGGTGATTTGACCCTGCAGTGGTTGGGAAGGCTGGTTTTTTTTACCCATGAACCAACAGTCTCCTGGCCGTAGATAAACGCCTCATTGTTTTCACTGGCGGTCACAAGATGGCGGCCATCGACGCTGAGGACGGCTGAGTTGATCATATTATTTTCGTGAATAGTGGCTTCTGTATTCAGATTAATTGTTTCACATTGAGACATTAGCCGGGCTCTGGAGAAATATAACAGCGCAGGCGAATAGTCGCTCTCCAGCGAGAGATTTGCCATTGACTCGGTTAACGCCTCATCCTTCACAAAGGGCTTCAACCAATCACGAATTTGATTTCTGTCTTTTGCATTGATGGCCGTATTCAGTTGCTGCTGGTGTGCTGAAGAAAACTGGCCATACCAGACTTTTGCCAGAGCGTTCTCTTCTTTGAGAGCCGTTCCAGGGCGCATACATCTCAGTCTTGTATTGTCAATATTTCCGCGCTGCAAACAGTGAAAAATCGTGGAAAATGAGGGTAAAGACTGTAGTGATGGTCTTTGCTTTTTTTCCTTGCCAACCAGAGTGACGCTCCTGCCCGCGCTGTCATTGGTTGGTGTTGTCAGTCGAGCTCGCTTTGGTGATGAGACCGGACCTTCAACGATGGGATTATTATCAAGCAATTCCCGGGTTTCATCAGTGGCCCCCATCAGTAACAGTGACGGTGTCTGAAAAATACCATCAGGGGACAGGACCATATTTTCAGGAGTTGCCTGTGCTGCACGCCTGAATATATCTACGGTAAGACCCAGAGTCCCCTGTGATTCATCTGCCTGCGTACCGGGATTTAAATCATGACCCTCATCAGCAGAATCAGAACCGTCTTTCGTTCGACATAAGTGGCAGGGTTCAGATTCTTTAAATAAGTCATCACTGTACTCACGGCCGCACTTTATACAGTTCACTGCCAGAAGTTGTGAGGGTGTGAACAGAAAGCAGAGCAAACAGGATAACACTGGAACGGACCTGAACTGCCTGACTATATTGGAAGCCTTAACTGATGAAGCCATGTATGTACCTTGTCGTCTTAATCTTCGGCTATGTCTGGGAATATCGTTCCTATCTTATGAACCGCTACCCTGCAGAATGGTCAACCAAATGTTAAATCAGGCACTCAACATAGGATGGACTTCTGGTTGGCGCCAAAAAAGACAAATCAGTTTGAAGATTAAAATCTTTCAAAGCCACATTCTTCTTCGCTTGCAACAATGGGTGAGGGAGTCGTGAGGCTCCCCCTGTCTGAGTTTTGGGACAGCCGCAATGAAGGTTTTTTCAGCACAGGTGCAATGTCGTTAGTCAGTGAAAAGCATTCAATTATTGCTCTGCAGTTCAGTAATTCGTACTGTTTCATCCCAACAGGCGGTTACCACATAGCGACTATCGGCGCTAACGGTGGCTGAAAGGATAAAGTCATCATGGGTAATACAGGCTTTTTTTGACCATGACCCATCGCTCGTCTGACCAATGATTTTTGCTGTCCAGTTCCGGCAAATCGTCACGATATAACTGCCATCATGACTGAATCTGGCTGAGGCCACAGCTCTATCATCTTTAATGACGGCTTTTTCTTGCCATTTTTCATCAGCGTTCAGGTAATAGATTTTCACCGTGCCGTCATTACAGGCAGTCACCAAATGGCGATTCTCGGGGCTGAAGGTGGCTGAGTTGACAAAATCCTCGTGCTCAATAGTGGCTATTTCTACCCATAATCCAGTGCTATCCCTGCCAAAGATTTTCGCCTCTTTGTCTTTGCTGGCAGTCACTACATAGCGGCCATCGGGGCTGAAGCTGACTGAATTGATAGTATTTCCATGGGAAATGGTACCTTCTAATTCCCAGGATCCATCGGCCTTCTGGCCATGGATGTTCGCTGTGTGATTCCCCCAGACGATGACCAAATGGCAGCCATCGGTGCTGAAGGTGGCAGATATTTCATTGACGTCTTGGGGGCACCTGAATTCACTTAAGTCGATACAGCCTCGGGAAAGGCTTGCTGTTACTGCCCATGATCCATCGTCCATCCGGCTATGGATTTTCGCTGTGTAATCCCAAAAGACGGTTATCACATGGCAGCCATCGCTGCTGAAAGCGGCTGACTGGACAATACCATCATTGCGCAGGGTGAGGGTGGCTGATAATGCCCATGATTCATCGGACCCCAGGCTATATATTTTCGCCGTGCAATCGTGGCTGATTGTTAGCAAATGCTGACCATCAGGGCTGAACATGGGTGGTTTGACCCTGCAGTGATGGGAAATGCTGGTTTTTTTTACCCATGATCCAATACTCTTATGGTCATAGATAGTCGCCTTATGGTTATCATTGGCAGTCACAAGATGACGGCCATCGACGCTGAGGGCGGCTGAGTTGATTATATTACTTTCGTGAATAGTGGCTTCTGTATTCAGATTAAATGTTTCACATTGAGACATTAGCCGGGTTCTCGTGAAACATAACAGCGCAGGCGAATAATCGCTCTCCAGCGAGAGATCTGCCATTGACTCGGCTAACGCCTTATCTTCCATAAAGGGCTTCAACCAATCTCGAATTTGATTCCTGTCTTTTGCATTGATGGCCGTATTCAGTTGCTGCTGGTGTGCTGAAGAAAACTGGCGATACCAGTCTTTTGCCAGAGCGTTCTGTTCTTTGAGAGCCGTTCGAAGGCGTTTACATCTCAGTCTTGTATCGTAAATGTCTCTAAGCTGCAAACAGCGAAAAATTGTGGAAGGTGAGGATAAAGACACTAGTGATGGTCTTTGCTTTTTTTCCTCGCCAACAACAGTGACGCTCCTGCCCGCGCTGTCATTGGTTGGTGTTGCCAGTCGAGCTCGCTTTGGTGGTGAGACTGGACCTTCAACGATGGGATTATTATCTATTCCGTGCATGTCTGACTCCTGAAAAGTTTGGAATTTATCTTCGATCAACAGAGAGTTCGAAAAGTGTATGATGATTTAGAGACTGTTCTGGAATGAAAGTTCAAAACATTTTGTTAAGTACAACTAACATTTTTTTCGAGATCTGTATGTGGCTCGGCAACCTTCTCAGCCTTCGAAAACGATTCAAACCAGTCACTGAGTTGATGCCTGTTTTTTGAGGTGATGGCTGTTCTTGGTTGATACTCTGGCAAGAGGTAACAAGGATAAATGCTGCAGTGAAGGTTTTTTCAGCACAGGTGCAATGTCGTTAGTCATTGAAAAGCATTCATTTATTTCTCTGCAGTTCATTGATTTGCACTGTTCCATCCCGACTGGCAGTCACCACATAGTGATTATCGGCGCTAAAGTTGGCTGTCGTAATACTGTCATCATGGGTAATGCTGGCTCTTTCTGACCATGAACCATCGGTCGCCTGACCAATGATTTTTGCTAAACCGTTATCGCTAGCCGTCACTATAAGGTGGCCATCAGGGCTGAAGGTGGCTGAACACACAGCATCAGAATGTTCAATCACGGCTTTTTCTTGCCATGATTCATTAGCGTCCAGGCAGTAGATTTTCACTGTACCATCATGACTGGCAGTCACTATATGGCGGCTATTGGGGCTGAAGGCAGCTGAATTGACAGAAGCCTCATGGTCAATGGTGGCTATTTGTACCCATAATCCATTGCTATCCCTGCCAAAGATTTTCGCCTTTTTGTCTTCGCTGGCAGTCACTGCATAGCGGCCATCGGGGCTGAAACTGGCTGAGTTGATGCTATTTTTATGGGAAATGACACCTTCTAATTCCCAATATCCATTGGACTTCTGACCAAGGATGTACGCTTTATGATTCCCCCATACGATGACCAAATGGCAGCCATCGGTGCTGAAGGTGGCAGATATCTCATTAACGTCATCGGGGTACCTCAATTTACTTAATTTTAATTCGATATGATTTCGGGAAAGGTTGCCTGTTACTGCCCATGATCCATCGTCCATCTGGCTATGGATTTTCGCTGTTTGATCCCAATAGGCGGTTATCACATGGCAGCCATCGGTGCTGAAAGCGGCTGACTGGACAGTACCATCATGGGGTAGGCCGAGGGTGGTTGATAATGCCCATGATTCATCGGATCCCAGACTATATATTTTCGCCGTGTAATCGGTGCCGACTGTTAGCAAATTCTGACCATCAGGGCTGAACATGGGTGGTTTGACACTGCGGTGATGGGGAATGCTGGTTTTTTTTACCCATGATCCAACACTCTTCTGGTTATAGACAGTCGCCTGAAAGTCTTCTCTGGCGGTCACAAGATGACGGCCATCGACGCTGAGCTCGGCTGAGTTGATAAAATTATTTTCGTGAATAGTGACTTCTGGATTCAGATTAAATGTTTCACATTGAGACATTAGCCGGGCTCTGTTGAAATATAACAGCGCAGGCGAATAAACGCTCTCCAGTCTGAGATTTGCCAATGGCTCGACTAACGCCTCATCCTCCGTAAAGAGGTTCAACCAATCTCGAATTTGATGACTGTCTTTTTCATTGATGGACATCCTGAATTGATACTGGTGTGCTGAAGAAAACTGGCGATACCAGGCTTTTGCCAGAGCGTTGTCGTCTTTGACGGCGGTTTGGAGGCGCTTGCATGTCAGTCCTGTATTGTAAATATCTCTAAGCTGCAGACAGCGAAAAATCATGGAAAATGAGGGTAAAGACAGTAGTGATGATCTTTGCTTTTTTTCCTCGCCAATAACAGTGACGCTCCTGCCCGCGCTGTCAGTCGTTGGTGTTGCCAGTGGAGTTCGCTTTGGTGGTGAGACTGGACCTTCAACGACGGGATTATTCTCTATTCCGTGCATGTCTGACTCCCGAAAAATTTGGAATTTATCCTCGACCAATAGAGACGTTCGAAAGTTAATCGTTCAGGTTTGAAACTGTTTCGGAATGATAAGTTCAAAACATTGTGTTAAGTACAACTAACAAAGTTTCTGTCTTCTCGCATACGCAGAAAGGTGTCAGACAATGACAGCAGCTAATGAATCATTCATCCGTAGTTCAGTGATTTGCACCTCACAGTCCCTGCCGGCAGTAATCACATGGCTGCCATCGGCGCTGAAGGTAGCATATAAGACGTTGTCTTTGTGGTAAATTCTGGCTTTTTCTGACCATGATCCATCGTCGTTCTGGCCGATGATTTTCGCCGTTCCGTCCCAGCTGGCAGTGACCAGGTGGCGGCTATCAGGGCTGAAGCTGGCTGAATTGACCCCATCGTCATGGTTAAAGGTGGCTTTTTTTATCCATTTTTCATCAGCGTTCAGGTAATAGATTTTCACCGTGCAGTCGTTACTGGCAGTGAGCACGTAATGGCCATCGGGACTGAAGTTGGCTGACTTGACAGCACAATCGTGTTCAATGGTGATTTCTGGCAGCCATGACCCATCGGCCTGCCTGCCATAGATTTTCGCTGTGAAATCACGGCTGGCGGTCACGATATAGTGACTGTCCGGGCTGAAGTTGCCCGTGTAGACGAGACTTTTATGGGGAATGATACCTTTCACTTCCCATGATCCATCGGTCTTCTGACTGTGTATTTTTGCTGTGTAATCAAAACCCGCTGTGACCAGATGGCAGCCATCGGCGCTGAGGGCGGCTGATTCGATACGTGCATTATGGGAAAGGGTGGTTGGTAATTCCCATGATCCATCGTCTTTCAGGCCATGGATCATCGTCGTTCCGTCCCTGCTGGTAGTCAAGACATGGCGCTCATCGGCAATGAAGCTTAATGAATGACGATTATTTGCAAGGGTCGCTTTATGTTTCCATGACCCATCAGCCTCCTTGTCATAGATTTTCACTGTGCCATCGCTACAGGCGGTCAACACACGGTCACCATCGAGGCTAAAAATAACTGAGTTGACCCAGTCCTCATGGGGAATGGTGGTTATATTTTCCCATGATCCGTCAGTCTTATAAACGTAGATTTGCGGCGTTCTTTCTCTTGGGTCTTCAGCGACGGTTACCATATGGCGGCCGTCAACACTGAGGAGAGCTGTTCTGATAGCCCTGTCTTCCTTGATGGTGGCTTTATTAACCAATTTAAAGGTTTTACACTCGGACATCAGCCTGGTCTTGGTGAAATATAACCGTGCAGGTAAATAAACACTCTCAGGTTTGCAATCTTTGAACGACGTCAGTACCGCCTCATCATTAGTAAATGACTGCAACCAGGCACGGAGTTGATTCCCATTTTTTGTATTGATGGTTTTCCTGAGTTGATACTGGTGTGGTGAAGAAAACTGTCGATACCAGGCTTTTGCCAGAGCGTTATCTTCGTTGATAAGGTCGCGAAAGCGGGTACATACTTTTGTTAAGCTGCTAACATCCCGAAACTTCAAATGGGAAAAAATCATGGAAAGTGATAATGAAGATAAAACCTGCAATGAAGGTTTATTCTCGATTTCCTTGTCGGGTTCAATGACGCTCCTGCCCGCGCAGATAACCTTTGGTGTTTCCAAACGAACTTGCCCGGGTGGTGGTGAGTGTGAACCATCGGTGCTCGATTTATTATCTATTCCATGCATGTTTTATTTCCCTGAAAGTGAATACTTATCCCTGATTGGCAAAGACGTCCAATATTGATTCAGGTAGTTAGAATCGGATTTAGAGGGAAAGTTCATGACATGTTGTTTAGTTCAACTAACAAAAACAGGACTCTGATTCCGGACAATGGTTAATAATTTCTATCTTTCAACACAGGCAGAATGGCGTCACTCAGTGACGCTAAACAATGAATGATTCTTCCGCAGTTCAGTGATTTTGACCGAGCGGTTGCTGGCGACGCTTACCACATATTGGCCATCGGTGCTGAAGCTGGCTGAGTTGATCCAGCAGCCATCCTTGTGGGAAATGCAGGCTTTTTCTAACCATGTCCCATCGTCCTTTTTGCCAATGATTTTCGCTGTTCCGTCATTGCCTGCGGTCACTACATTCCGGCCATCAGGGCTGAAAATGCCTGAGAAGACTCCCTGTTCATGGACAATGTTGGCTTCTGGCTGCCATGATCCATCGGCTCTCTGGCTATGGATTTTTACCGTGCCTTCCAAACTGGCAGTTACCACATAGCGGCTATCGGGGCTGAAGTTGGCTGTGAGCACACGGCTAATATGGTGAATGGTGTCTTCTGGTTCCCATGACCCATCGGCCTTTTGGCCATTGATTTTTGCCGTTTTATCCATACTGGCGGTCACCACATGGCGGCCATCGGGACTGAAGGCGGCTGAGATGACCATATCAAAATGGGGAATGGTAGCTTTTTCTCGCCATGATCCATCGGTCTGCTGAGTATGGATTTTCGCCGTGTCAACTAAACACGCGGTTATTAGGTGGTAGCCATCGGGGCTGAAAGTAGCAAATATGATCGGACTGTTCGTGAGTATAGTGGCTTCACTTTCCCAGGACCCATCGTCCTTGAGGCCATAGATTTTCGCCGACATATCGGAACTGGCGGTCACCACACGGCGGCCATCGGTGCTGAAGGTGGCTGATTGGACTTTTTTGGTATGGGAAATGCGGCCCACTGGTTCCCAGGACCTGTCGGCCTTAAGGCCGTAAATTATAGCCGTGCCATCTTTACTGGCAGTCACCACATGGTCACCAGAGGGGCTGAAGCTGGCAGAAGTGACCGCTTTGGCATGAGGAAAGATGGCCTCTGGTTGCCATGATCCGTCAGGCTTATTGACGAAGATTTTTGCTGAGTCATTAATACAGGTGGTGATCATATGGCGGCCATCAACACTGAGGCTGGCTGAAGTTACCTGTTCATTTTTCTTAATCTTTGATGCTGTAACTAATTTAAACGTTTTACATTCAGACATCAGTTTACTCTTGGTGAAAAAAAACAGAGCCGGTACATAAACTTCCTCCGGGTTGCGGTCTGCCAGTGATTTCACCAGTGCCTGATCACTGGTAAACGACTCAAACCAATCATAAAGTTGATTCTTGTTTTTTGCAGTCATAGACATCTTCAGTTGGTACTGGTGTGACGAAGAAAACCGACGATACCAGGCTTTTGCCAGAGCATTATCTTCTTTGACAACCTTGTGAAGGAAGTTACATACCTGTTCTAAACTGCGGATATCCCGGAGCTGCAGATAACGAAAAATCCTGGAAAATGCTAATGAGGGTAATTTCCGCAATGAAGGTTGATCCTCCATTTTCTCGTCAGGTACCCTGATACTCCTGCCCGCATAGGTACCCCTTGGTGTTTCCATACGAACTTGCTCAGGTGGTAAGAGCGAAACTTGAGTTCTGGCGTTATTATCTGTTCCATTCATATTTTTTTCTCTGAAAGCAGGTAGCTATCCTCGATGAGCAACGATGTTCAATATTCATCCAGCTGCTTAGAGTTGGTTTTAGAATGAAAGTTCATGACATCTGGTGAAGTTTCTCGTCATTCCCGCGAAAGCGGGAATCCACACTGACTCACCACCAGAACCATACTGCCCGGTGCCCCCCGGCCTTGTCATCCCCGAGAAGGCAGAGACCCACTGTTGGCGCTGGATTCCCGCCTTCGCGGGAATGACGACTTCAGAGCGTGAGAACGAGCTGTTGAAGTTTTGCGACACCCTCTTGAGTAAGAAAAATCACAAGATGGTACAGATACGCTGAAGAAGGGGTGGGGCAGCAGGCAATAAATCACTCCACTGTAGTTCAGTGATTATCACCTTGTTGCCACCAGCGGTCACCACATGACTGCCACCGTCGCTAAAACTGGCTGACATAACCCGGTATCCATGGGAAATGCGGGCTTTTTCTAACCATGACCCATCGCGCTGCAGACCAATGATTTTCGCTGTGCCATCATTACTGGCGGTCACCAAATGGCGGCCATCAGGGCTGAAGGCCGCTGAGCTGACAGGATCATTATGTTTAAAGGTGGCTTTTATTACCCATGATCCATTGTTTTTCTGGCGATGGATTTTCACTGTATTATCCCAACTGGTGGTGACCACATGGTGGTTATCGGGGCTGAAGGTGGCTGATAGAACCGTGTGATCATGGGAAATACAGGCTATTTCTAACCATGAGCCATCGGGCTGCTGACTAATGATTTTCGCCGTGCCATCTTCGCTGGCAGTCACCAGGTGGCGGCCATCAGGGCTGAAGGTGGCTGAACTGACACGATTCTGATGGTTAAAAGTGAAGGCTGCTTCTTCCCATGATCCATCGGTTTTCTGGCGATGTATTTTCACTGTCTTGTCCCAACTGGCGGTGGCTACATGGTGGCCATCGGGGCTCAAGTTGCCTGAGTAAACAGCTTCATTATGGAAAAATGTGGCTGTCAATTGCCATGATCCATCGTCCTTCCGGCTATGGATTTGCGCCGTTCTGTCCGAACTGTTGGTTATCACATGGCGGCCATTGCTGCTAAAGCTGGCTGCCAGAACCGAGTCATTATGGAAAATGCAGGCTTTTTCTGACCATGATCCATCGCACCCCAGACGGTATATTTTCGCTGTGCCATCCCAACTGGCGGTTAACACTTGCTCCCCATCGGGGCTGAAAATAGCTGAGACGACCCTTCTTCCATGGGGAATGGTGGTGTTTGTTTCCCATGATCCATCAGCCATGCGGCGGTAGATTTTTGCTGTATAATCGAAACTGGCGATTAACAGATGGCGGCCATCGACACTGAGGGCGGCTGAGTCGACACATTCATTTGCGTGAATGGTATCTTTTCTCACCAAATTAAATATTTTATATTCGGACATCAGCCTGGCTCTGGTGAAATATAACTGAGCAGGCACAGAAGCCCCCACCGGGTTGAGGTCTGTGAGTGACTTCAACAATGTCTGATTATTCGTGAACGACTTTAACCAATCACGGAGTTGAGTAGCATCTTTTGTTTTGATGGCTGTTCTTAGTTGATACTGCTGTGGTGAAGGAAACTGACGGTACCAGGCTTTTGCCAGAGCCTTATCCTCTTTGACAGCCTCGTGAAGAAAGGTACAGGTACGTTCTATGCTGCGGATATCCCTAAGCTCCAAATAGGAAAAAATCATGGAAAGTGATAATGGGGATAAAAACTGCAATGAAGGTTTATCCTTTCTTTTCTGGTCAGGTACCCTGACCCTCCTGTCTGCATGGTTACCCTCTGGTGTTTGCAATTGAGCTCGCTTGGGAGGCGAGTGTGAAACTTCAATTCTGGGGTTATTGTCTATTCCATTCATATTTTTTTCTCTGAAAGCAGGTACGTATCCTCAATGAGCAGCGACGTTTAATATTGATCCAGCGGTTTAGAATCGGTTTTAGAATGAAAGTTCATGACATGTTGTTAAGTGCAGCTAACAAAATTTATTTTTTTCAACACAGGCCGTATGGTGTCACTCATTGACCACCCGTGTTGAGTAAGAAAAATCACAAGATTGTACAGATACGCTGAAGAAGGGGTGGGGCAGCAGGCAATAAATCACTCCACTGTAGTTCAGTGATTATCGCCGTGTTGTCACCAGCGGTCACCACATGACTGCCATCGTCGCTAAAACAGGCTGATATAACCCAGTATCCATGGGAAATGCAGGCTTTTTCTAACCATGAGCCATCGAGCTGCAGACCAATGATTTTCGCTGTGCCATCATCACTGGCGGTCACCAAATGGCGGCCATCAGGGCTGAAGGTCGCTGAGGTGACAGGATCCTCATGTTTAAAGATGGCTTTTTCTACCCATTTTCCATTATTTTTCTGGCCGTAGATTTTCACTTTGCAATCACTGCAGGTCACCAAATGACGGCAGTCGGGGCTGAAGCTGGCTGATAGAACCTTCTTATCATGGGAAAAGCAGGCTATTTCTAACCATGAGCCATCGGGCTGCTGGCTGATGATTTTTGCTGTGCCATCGTCGCTGGCGGTCACCAGATGGTGGCCATCAGGGCTGAAGGCGGCTGAACTGACTCGATCCTGATGGTAAAAAGTGAAGACTGCTTCTTCCCATGATCCATCGGTCTTCTGGCGATGGATTTTCGCTGTCTTGTCCCAACTGGCGGTGACCAGATGGTGGCCATCGGGGCTCAGGTTACCTGAGTAAACAGCATTATCATGGAAAAATGTGGCTGTCAATTGCCATGATCCATCGTCCTTCCGGCTATGGATTTGCGCCGTTTTATCCGAGCTGTTGGTTATCACATGGCGGCCATTGGCGCTAAAGCTGGCTTTTATAACCGAGCCATTATGGAAAATGCAGGCTTTTTCTGACCATGACCCATCGCACCCCAGACGGTATATTTTTGCTGTGTCATCCCAACTGGCGGTTAAAACTTGCTCCCCATCGGGGCTGAAAATAGCTGTGCGGATCCTTCTTCTATGGGGAATGATGGTGTTTGTTTCCCATGATCCATCAGCCATGCGGCGGTAGATTTTTGCTGCATAATCGCAGTTGGCGATTAACAGATGGCGGCCATCGACACTGAGGACGGCTGAGTCGACTGATTCATTTTCGTAAATGGTGTCTTTTCTCACCAAATTAAATATTTTATATTCGGACATCAGCCTGGCTCTGGTGAAATATAACTGAGCAGGCACAGAAACCCCCACCGGGTTGAGGCCTGTGAGTGACTTCAACAACGCCTGATTATTCGTGAACGACTTTAACCAATCACGGAGTTGAGTAGCATCTTTTGTTTTGATGGCTGTTCTTAGTTGATACTGCTGTGGTGAAGGAAACCGACGATACCAGGCTTTTGCCAGAGCGTTATCCTTTTTGACAGCCGTGCGAAGGATGGTACAGGTAAGTTCCAGGCTGCGGATATCTCTAAACTCCAAATAGGAAAAAATCATGGAAAGTGGTAATGGGGTTAAAGCCTGCAATGAAGGTTTATCTTCTATTTTCTGGTCAGGTACCCTGACGCTCCTGTCTGCATGGTTACCCTCTGGTGTTTGCAAATGAGCTCGTTTAGGAGGCGAGTGTGAAACTTCAATTCTGGGGTTATTGTCTATTCCATTCATATTTTTTTCTCTGAAAGCAGGTACGTATCCTCAATGAGCAGCGACGTTTAATATTGATCCAGCTAGAATCCAACCATTGACCACCCTGTTGAGTAAGAAAAATCACAAGATTGTACAGGTACGCTGTAAAAGGGGTGGGGCAGGCAATAAATCACTCCGCTTTAGTTCAGTGATTTTCACCATGTGGCCACCAGCGGTCAGCACATGACTGCCATCGTCGCTAAAGCTGGCTGATAGAACCCAGCCATCATGGGAAATGCAGGCTTTTTCTACCCATGACCCATCGGGCAGCTGACCAATGATTTTCGCCGTGCCGTCGTCACTGGCGGTCACGAAATGGAGGCCATCAAGGCTGAAGGCGGCTGACCTGACGCGATCCTTATGGTGAATGATGGCATTTTTTAGCCATGATCCATTGTCTTTCCGGGCGTAGATTTTCACTGTGCCATCATAGCCGACAGTCACCAAATGACGGCAGTCGGGACTGAAGGTGGCTGATTCGACAATACCATCATGGAGTAGTATGGCGGTTAATTCCCATGAACCATTGTCTTTGCGGCTATGGATTTTTACAGTGCAATCACTACTGGTGGTCACGAGATGGCGGTTATCAGGGCTGAAGGTGGCTGATAAGACACTACTCTCATGGTCAATGATGGCTTCTTCTTCCCATGATCCATCGGTCTTCCGGGCAAGGATTTTCGCCGTACTATCCCAACTGGCGGTGACTGCATAGCGGCTATCAGGGCTGAAGCTGGCCGATTCGACACCATCATTATGGGAAAATGTGGCTGTCAATTGCCATGATCCATCGTCTATCTGGCTATGGATTTGCACCTTTCCATCCGAACTGTGGGTTATCACATGTTGGCTATCGGCGCTAAAGTTGGCTGATAGAACCATGGTATCATGGGAAATGATGGCTTTTGGTTGCCATGATTCATCCAGTTTCCATGCTTCTTCGTACCCCAAACTATATATTTTTGCTGTGCCATCGCGGCTGGCGGTCAACACATGCTTCCCGTCGAGGCTGAAAATAGCTGAGTAGACAAAGCTTTTATGGGAAATGGTGGTTACTTTTTCCCATGATCCATCAGTCATGTGGCGATAGATTTTTGCCTTGTTTTGGTAATTGACGGCTACCAGATAGCGGCCGTCGGAACTGAGTGCGGCTGAGGCGATACGTTTTTTTCCGTGAATGGTGGCTTTTGTCAGCAAATTAAATGTTTTACATTCGGACATCAGCCTGATTTTGGTGGAATATAACCGGGCAGGGAAACAACTATCCTCGCGATCGAGATTTATGAGTGACTCCACCAACGCCCGGTCATTCGAGAACGACTCTAACCAATCACGAAGTTGATTATCATCTTTTGTTTTGATGGCAGTGCCTAGTCGACACTGCTGTGCTGAAGAAAACCGACGATACCAGTCTTTTGCCAGAGCCTTATCAGCTATGACAGTCTCGCGAAGGGGGGGACAAACCCGTTCTGAACTGCGGATATCCCGAGGCTCCAAATCGTGAAGAATCATGGCAGATGATGACGGGGATATAACTGATAATGAAGGTTTTTCTTTTTCTTCCCAGTCAGATACCGTGATGCTCCTTCCTGCCCTTGTAATCGCTGATGTTTCCAATCGAGCTCGTTTGGGTGGTGGCGAGTGAGGGCCTTGAACGATGGAGCTATTGTCTATTTTATTCATGTTTTGTTCCTTGAAAGTGAGTATTTCATCCTTGATAAGCAAGGGGCGCTATAGTTGATACTTGAATTTAGATTCGATTTTTGCAGGGAAGTTCATAACAGGTTGATAAGTAAAACCAACAAAATTTTATTATCTGACACTGGCAGAATGGCTGATTTCCAGGATGGTGCGTAACTTGAGTTATTTAAATCAGCTCATTTTTTGTATTTTCGGAGGTGTGGCTCCGTCAGTCGAGGTGTTAGTGAACGGACGCTTAGATGATTTCATTGTATTCCCACTATTTGTTGGGAAAGCACCGGCTGTTGAAACAACATCGGACAGAAATTCGATAATTGTATGAGCACCTTTTTTTCTTGCATAATCTAATGGACTATCACCTTCAGTTGTTAACTGGTCAAGAGTGAAGTCAGATCGTTTTAATAGTAATTGGATGAAACTTAGTGAATCAGACTCAATAGCTGCCATCAGTACAGTTTTTTTGCAGCCTTTTTTCTGAAGAAGTGTTTTTCTATTGCTGATCGCCTCTTCAACTTTTTCACGTGCTTTATCATTATTGTGAGAAGTTTTATTGTACTCGCCAATTAATGCCACAATGTCATCTCCGTGAAATTCAACTCCCACTCTTGTATCTTTCAGATTATCTGCCAATGTCTCTATGTCACAAAATTGCTTCTCGTTTAGCCTCCTCTTTATAAAGCTACGTACTGTTATATCGCGTTTAATGGGCTGATCAATATTGGCACCCAGATTGATTAGTTTGTTAATAATCTCATAGCTTGTTGAATCAATTCTTCTCTGACGGGCAATATGGCATAATGCGGTCTTGCCCCGAAAGTCTTTAGCATCAACGCAGAGTTTATGACAATCTAATAGGGACTTAATTATCTCAGTAAAATCACTATTGGTATTCTTGTCTTTGCTTTTCTTGAAACAGTCAATAGCTACTTGGAGCGCTGTTTTTCCTTTGAGGCCGGGAGCATTGATATCTTGTTTTTCTATTAATATCCTGACAACCTTCACGGCAGTATTCTGGATAGCATAAATAAGTGGTGTTTCATTGTTGGCTTTTAAATTATTAATACCTAGGCGATTTATCATTATTTTCATCAGATCTGGTGTGTCGGTTTGGATAATCGACGTTAATAATCTTTCTTTGTAGTTATCTTTCAGATCACTAGCCTTGAGTGACAGCATCTCTTTTCTTATTATTTCATAAGCTTCGAACCGATCCATGTTGGGAAGTCTGTTTAGTTTGGCAATCGATGGTATTAATGGAAATCGGCCATTTCTAAAGTCTTCCAGATTATCTGCCAATGCCTCTATATCATAAAATTGCTCCTTATTTAGCCTCCCCTTTATAAAGTTACGTACTGTTATATCGCGTATAATGGGCTGATCAATATTGGCACCCAGATTGATTAGTTTGTTAATAATCTCAAGGCTTGTTGAATCAATTATTTTCTGAAGGGCAGTATGACATAATGCGGTCATACCCTCAGAGTCCTTAGCATCAACGCAGAGTTTATGACAATCTAATATGAACTGAATTATCCTAGTAAAATCACTAATAGAATTACGATCGGTAATCATATCTTTCCTTTTCTTGTAACAGTAAATAGCTACTTGGAGTGGTGTTTTTCCTTCGAGGCCGGGAGCATTGATATCTTGTATTTCTATTAATATCCTGACAACGTCCACGGCAGCATTCTGGATAGCATAAATAAGCGGTGTTTCATTGTTGACTTTTAAATTATTAATACCCAGGCGATTTATCATTATTTTCAGCATATCTGATGAGTCGGTTTGGATAATCGACATTAATAATCTTTCTTTGTGGTTATCTTTCAGGTCACTAGCCTTGAGTGCCAGCATCTCTTTACTTATTTTTTCACGAGCTTTGAGTTCATACCAGTTGGGAATTTTGTTTATGTTGGCGATCGATTCTATTAAAGAGTCAATAGTTAATTCATGGCTAATACCCTTTTGACTTCTGGAGTTCTCTGTTTTCTCGACATCCCATAAGTTTTTTATGTGATCGATAATACGGAGTCCATTGCTTAAAATGCAGGAATATAAATCGCTATTCTTACCAGAACATCTATCAGGATGAAAATATTTTGTTAACGTTTTAATAATGTACTCTACATTTAAATTGTCTGCATTTTGATCAATCTTCAATATGTTGGCTAACAGAAACTTGAATATTTTTTTTTCGTTATAAGTTATTGTAACTTCGTTCTCAATTTTATTTAAAATTGATTCTATGAAGTTTCCGACACCTTTAAGTTCTCTTAAAGATTCTTTTAAATTGATCCTCTTTGATCTATGTTCCTTGTTGAGTTCTTCTAAAGCGTCTTGTATTTCTATTGAATCAGCAATATTACTCTCTATCGTTCTGCAGAAATTTTCGGCATGCTTGTTTAATCCATCAAAAAAATCAGAGGTTTGAGCAAGGGTGGGTAATATATGAATGAATTCGATAGTTCTTTTATTGATAGGTGGGTCATTCGGAAGTTTATTGGAAAATTTAAGGCTCTGCTGACTATAAACTTCCATAAGTCTAATTTTTAAAAAGCGTCCCACAGATCTGCTGTTGCCTGAATGAATCAGGCAGCCACCTGTGTTATGTTCGTCAAACAGAACCTTTGAAATCAAACCAAGCGCTTCCATGTTCATAGTTATGTACTTCCTTTCATTAATTTTTTGTAAATGGTTTTTAGACTTTATTATTGATTAGGTCATCCGTTAGACTTTTACTTCTACTAAAAGTTCAATTAAGAGAATTTTGACTCGTGCCCACGGACCAGAGAGGCTGTCGCAAAACACTGGTTCCCATGCTTTTAGACCCTGTGGGTCCCAGCGTGGGAACCCATACCCAGCTCGCGCTGCAGAGTCCGCTTTTCATGGCAGGTATGCATTCCCACGCAGGGCGAGGGTGTTGCAAAACTTCAACAGCTCGTTCTCGCGCTCTGAAGTCGTCATTCCCGCGAAGGCGGGAATCCAGCGCCAACGGTGGATCTCTGCCTTCTCCGGGATCAAGGCCAGGGGTACACCGGGCAGTATGGTTCTGGTGGTGAGTCAGTGTGGATTCCCGCCTTCGCGGGAATGACGAGAATGAAGCCGGGAATGACGAGAATGAAGCCGGGAATGACGAGAATGAAGCCGGGAATGACGGGAGTCAACTCGTTCCCAGGCTGGAGAGAGTTTTGCGACACCCTCTCCAGCGTGGGAACGAGCCATGTCACCTATAGTGACTGATTTTCAGGATGTGGCGTAACTTGAGTTATTTAAATCAGCTCATTTTTTGTATTTTCGGAGTTGTGGCTCCGTCAGTCGAGGTGTTATTGAACGGACTATTTGATGATTGCATTGTATTCCCACCATTTGTTGGGAAAGCACCGGTTGTTAAAACAACATCGGACAGAAATTCGACAATTGTGTGAGCACCTTTTTTTCTTGCATAATCTAATGGACTATCACCTTCAGTTGTTAACTGGTCAAGAGTGAAATCAGATCGTTTTAATAGTAATTGGATGAAACTTAGTGCGTCAGACTCAATAGCTGCCATCAGTACAGTCTTTTTGCAGCCTTTTTTCTGTAGAAGTGTTTTTCTATTGCTGATCGCCTCTTCAACTTTTTCACGTGCTTTATCATTATTGTGATAAGTTTTATTGTACTCGCCAATTAATGCCACAATGTCATCTCCGTGAAATTCAACTCCCACTCTTATATCTTTCAGATTATCTGCCAATGTCTCTATATCATAAAATTTCGTCTTATTTATCTTCCCTTTTAAAAAACTACGTACTGTTATATCGTGTTTAATGGGCTGATCAATATTGGCACCCAGATTGATTAGTTTGTTAATAATCTCAAGGCTTGTTAAATCAATCTTTATCTGCAAGGCAATATGGCCTAATGCGGTCTTACCCTCAGAGTCCTGAGCATCAACGCAGAGTTTATGAGAATCTAATATGGACTTAATTATCTCAGTAAAATCACTATTGGCATTCCTATCTTTGCTTTTCTTGTAACAGCCAATAGCTACTTGGAGTGGTGTTTTTCCTTCGAGGCCGAGAGCATTGACATCTTCTTTTTCTATTAATATCTTGATAACCTTCACGGCTGCATTCTGGATAGCATAAATAAGCGGTGTTTCATTGTTGACTTTTAAATTATTAATACCTAGGCGATTTATCATTATTTTCATCAGATCTGATGAGTCGGCTTGGATAATCGACATTAATAATCTTTCTTTGTAGTTATCTTTCAGATCACTAGCTTTGAGTGACAGCATCTCTTTTCTTATTATTTCATAAGCTTCAAATCGATCCATGCTGGTAAGTGTGTTTAGTTTGGCAATCGATGGTATCAACGGAAACCGGCCATTTCTGAAGTCTTCCAGATTGTCTGCCAATGTCTCTATATCATAAAATTCCTGCTTCTTTAGCTTCCCTTTTAAAAAGCTACGTACTGTTATATCGGGCATAATGGGCTGATCAATATTGCCACCCAGAGTGATTAGTTTGTTAATAATCTCAAAGCTTGTTGAATCAATTTCTTTCTGATGGGCAATATAGCACAATGCGGTCTTGCCCCGAAAGTCTTTAGCATCAACGCAGAGTTTATGACAATCTAATAGGGACTGAATTATCCTGGTAAAATCACTAGTACAATTACGATCGGTATCCTTATCTTTCCTTTTCTTGTAACAGTCAATAGCTACTTGGAGTGGTGTTTTTCCTTCGAGGCCGGGAGCATTGATATCTTGTTTTTCTATTAATATCCTGACAACCTTCACGGCAGCATTCTGGATAGCATAAATAAGCGGTGTTTCATTATTGACTTTTAAATTATTAATACCCAGGCGATTTATTATTAATTCCATCAGATCTGATGAGTCGGCTTGGATAATCGACATAAATAATCTTTCTTTGTAGTTATCTTTCAGAACACTAGCCTTTATTGCCAGTATTTCTTTTCTTATTTTTTCATAAGCTTCGAATCGATCTAAACCGGAAAGTTTTTTTAGGTTGGCAGTCGATTCTATCAAAGAGTCAATAGTTAATTCATGGCTAATACCCTTCTGACTTCTGGAATTCTCTGTTTTTTCGACATCCCATAAAATTTTTATGTGATCGATAATACGGAGTCCATTGCTTAAAATGCAGGAATATAAATCACTATTCTTACCAGAACATCTATCAGGATGAAAATATTTTGTTAACGTTTTAATAATGTAATTTACATTTGAATTGTCTGTATTTTGATCAATCTTCAGTATGTTGGCTAACAAAAACTTGAATATTTCTTTTTCGTTATCAGTTATTGTAAATCCGTTCTCAACTTTATTTAGAATTGAATCCATCAAGTTTCCGACACCTTTAAGTTCCCTTAAAGATTCTTTTAAATCGATTCTCTTCGGTCTATGTTGCTTGTTGAGCTCTTCTAGAGCGTCTTGTTTTTCTATTGAACCAGCAATATTACTCTCTATCGTTCTGCAGAAATTTTCGGCATGCCTGTTTAATCCATCAAAAAAATCAGAGGTTTGAGCAAGGGTTGGTAATATATGAATGAATTCAATAGTTCTTTCATTGATAGGTGTGTCATTCGGAAGTTTATTGGAAAATTTAAGGCTCTGCTGACTATAAACTTCCATAAGTCTAATTTTTAAAAAGCGTCCCACAGATCTGCTGTTGCCTGAATGAATCAGGCAGCCACCTGTGTTATGTTCGTCAAACAGAACCTTTGAAATCAAACCAAGCGCTTCCATGTTCATAGTTATGTACTTCCTTTCATTAATTTTTTGTAAATGGTTTTTAGACTTTATTATTGATTAGGTCATCCGTTAGACTTTTACTTCTACTAAAAGTTCAATTAAGAGAATTTTGACTCGTGCCCACGGACCACAGAGGCTGTCGCAAAACACTGGTTCCCATGCTTTTAGACCCTGTGGGTCCCAGCGTGGGAACCCATACCTAGCTCGCGCTGCAGAGTCCGTTTCTCATGGCAGGTATGCATTCCCACGCAGGGCGAGTGTGTTGCAAAACTTCAACAGCTCGTTCTCACGCTCTGAAGTCGTCATTCCCGCGAAGGCGGGAATCCAGCGCCAACGGTGGATCTCTGCCTTCTCCGGGATGACAAGGCCAGGGGTACACCGGGCAGTATGGTTCTGGTGGTGAGTCAGTGTGGATTCCCGCCTTCGCGGGAATGACGAGAATGAAGCCGGGAATGACGAGAATGAAGCCGGGAATGACGAGAATGAAGCCGGGAATGACGGGAGTCAACTCGTTCCCAGGCTGGAGAGAGTTTTGCGACACCCTCTCCAGCGTGGGAACGAGCCATGTCACCTATAGTGACTGATTTTCAGGATGATGCGTACTTGAGTTAGTTAAATCAGCTCATTTTTTGTATTTTCGAAGGCGTGGCTCCGTCAGTCGAGGTGTTAGTGAATGGACTATTTGATGACTGCTTTGTATTCCCACTATTTGTTGGGAAAGCACCGGTTGTTGAAACAACATCGGACAGAAATTCGACAATTGTATGAGCACCTTTTTTTCTTGCATAATCTAATGGACTATCACCTTCAGTTGTTAGCTGGTCAAGACTGAAATCAGATCGTTTTAATAGTAATTGAATGAAACTTAGTGCGTTAGACTCAATAGCTGCCATCAGTACAGTTTTTTTGCAGTCTTTTTTCTGAAGAAGTGTTTTTCTATTGCTGATCGCCTCTTCAACTTTTTTACGTGCTTTATCATTATTGTGAGAAGTTTTATTGTACTCGTCAATTAATGCCACAATGTCATCTCCGTGAAATTCAACTCCCACTGTTAAATCTTTCAGATTATCTGCCAATGTCTCAATATCATAAAATTGCTTCTGGTTTAGCCTCGACTTTATAAAGCTACGTACTGTTATATCGTGCGAAATGGGCTGATCAATATTGGCACCCAGATTGACTAGCTTGTTAATAATCTCAAGGCTTGTTGAATCAATCTTTATCTGAAAGGCAATATGGCCTAATGCGGTATTACCCTCAGAGTCCTTAGCATCAACGCAGAGTTTATGAGACTGTAATAGGGACTGAATTATCACAGTAAAATCACTATTGGTATTCCTATCTTTACTTTGCTTGTAACAGTCGATGGCTATTTGGAGCGGTGTTTTTTCTTTGAGGCCGGGAGCATTGATATCTTCTTTCTCTATTAATAGTTTGACAACCTTCACAGCAGCATGCTGAATAGCATAAATAAGCTGTGTTTCATTGTTGACTTTTAAATTATTAATACTCAGGTGATTTATCATTATTTCCATCAGCTCTGATGTGTCGGTTTTGATAATCGACATTAATAATCTTTCTTTGTCGTTACCTTTCAGATCACTAGCCTTGAGTGCCAGCATCTCTTTTTTTATTTTTTTACAAGCTTTGAATCGATCCATGTTAGTAAGCGTGTTTAGTTTGGCAATCGATGCTATCAACGGCAACCGGCCATTTCTTAAGTCTTCCAGACTGTCTGCCAATGTCTCAATATCATAAAATTGCTTCTCGTTTAGCCTGTCCTTTATAAAGCTACGTAATGTTATATCGTGAATAATGGGATGATCAATATTGGCACCCAGATTGACTAATTTGTTAATAATCTCAAGGCTTGTTGAATCAATCTTTCTCTGCGAGACAATATGGCATAATGCGGTAAAACCCTCAGAGTCCTTAGCATCAACGCAGAGTTTATGAGACTCTAATAGGGACTTAATTATCTCAGTAAGATCACTATTGGTATCCGTATCTTTCCTTTTCTTGTAACAGTCAATAGCTACTTGAAGCGGTGTTTTTCCTTCGAGGCCGGGAGCATTGACATCTTCTTTTTCTATTAATAACTTGACAACCTTCACGGCAGCATTCTGAATAGCATAAATAAGCGGTGTTTCATTGTAGACTTTTAAATTATTAATACTCAGGCGATTTATCATTATTTCCATCAGCTCTGATGTGTCGGTTTGGATAACCGACTTTAATAATCTTTCTTTGTCGTTATCTTTCAGATCACTAGCCTTGAGTTCCAGCATCTCTTTTCTTATTTTTTCATAAGCTTTGGATCGATCCATGTCGGTAAGTGTGTTTAGTTTCGCAATCGATGGTATCAAAGGCAACCCGGCATTTCTTAGGTCTTTCAGACTATCTGCCAATGTCTCTATATCATGAAATTTCTTCTTCGTTAGCTCCCTCTTTAAAAAGCTACGTACTGTTAAATCGTGCATAATGGGCTGATCAATATTGGCACCCAGATTGATTAGTTTTTTAATAATTTCAAGGCTGAGGCTGTCTGAACCAACGTTTTTCTGAAAGGCAATATGGCATAATGCGGTCTTACCCTCAGAGTCCTTAGCATCAACGCAGACTTTATGACAATCTAATATGGAATGAACTATCCTAGCTGAATTACCAGGGCAAAAGTTATCTTTCTTTATCTTGTAATAGTCAATGGCTATTTGGAGCGGTGTTTTTCCTTCGAGGCCGGGAGCATTGATATCTTGTATTTCTATTAATATCATGACAACGTCCACGGCAGCATTCTGGATAGCATAAATAAGCGGTGTTTCATTGTTGACTTTTAAATTATTAATACCCAGGCGATTTATCATTATTTTCAGCATATCTGATGAGTCGGTTTGGATAATCGACATTAATAATCTTTCTTTGTGGTTATCTTTCAGGTCACTAGCCTTGAGTGCCAGCATCTCTTTTCTTATTTTTTCACGAGCTTTGAGTTGATACCAGTTGGGAATTTTGTTTATGTTGGCGATCGATTCTATTAAAGAGTCAATAGTTAATTCATGGCTAATACCCTTCTGACTTCTGGAATTCTCTGTTTTGTCGACATCCCATAAATTATTTATCTGTTTGATAATATCGAATCCATTGCTTAAAATGCAGGAATATAAATCACTATTCTTACCAAGACATTTGTCAGGATGTAAATATCTTATCAACGTTCTAATAATGTACTCTACATCTGAATTATCTGTATTTTGGTCAATCTTTAATATGTTGGATAACAGAAACTTGTATATTTTTTTTTCATTATCAGTTATTGTAACTCTGTCATAAATTTTACTTATAATTGATTTTATGAAATTTCCGACACCTTTAAGTTCCTTTAAAGATTCTTTTAAATTGATCCTCTTCGATCTATATTGCTTGTTGAGCTCTTCTAGAGCGTCTTGTATTTCTATTGAATCAGCAATATTACTCTCTATCGTTCTGCAGAAATTTTCGGCATGCCTGTTTAATCTATCAAAAAAATCAGAGGTTTGAGCAAGGGTGGGCAATATATGAATGAATTCAACAGTTCTTTCATTGATAGGTGTATCATTCGGAAATTTATTGGAAGATTTAAGGCTCTGCTGATTATAAACTTCCATAAGTTTAATTTTTAAATCGGGTCCCACAGATGAGCCATTGCCTGAATGCATCAGGTAGCCACCTCTGTCATGTACGTCAAACAGGACCTTTGAAATGTAACCAATCGCTTCCATGTTCATAGTTATGTACTCCCTTTTATTAACTTTTTGCAAATAGCTTTTAGACTTTATTATTGATTAGGTTATTAAGTTAGACTTTTGCTTGTACTAAAAGTTCAATTAAGAGAATTTTGACTCGTGCCCACGGACCAGAGAGGCTGTCGCAAAACACTGGTTCCCATGCTTTTAGACCCTGTGGGTCCCAGCGTGGGAACCCATACCCAGCTCGCGCTGCAGAGTCCGTTTCTCATGGCAGGTATGCATTCCCACGCAGGGCGAGTGTGTTGCAAAACTTCAACAGCTCGTTCTCACGCTCTGAAGTCGTCATTCCCGCGAAGGCGGGAATCCAGTGCCAACGGTGGATCTCTGCCTTCTCGGGGATGACAAGGCCAGGGGTACACCGGGCAGTATGGTTCTGGTGGTGAGTCAGTGTGGATTCCCGCCTTCGCGGGAATGACGAGAATGAAGCCGGGAATGACGAGAATGAAGCCGGGAATGACGAGAATGAAGCCGGGAATGACGGGAGTCAACTCGTTCCCAGGCTGGAGAGAGTTTTGCGACACCCTCTCCAGCGTGGGAACGAGCCATGTCACCTATAGTGACTGATTTTCAGGATGATGCGTACTTGAGTTAGTTAAATCAGCTCATTTTTTGTATTTTCGGAGGTGTGGCTCCGTCAGTGGAGGTGTTAGTGAATGGACTATTTGATGACTGCTTTGTATTCCCACTATTTGTTGGGAAAGCACCGGTTGTTGAAACAACATCGGACAGAAATTCGACAATTGTATGAGCACCTTTTTTTCTTGCATAATCTAATGGACTATCACCTTCAGTTGTTAGCTGGTCAAGACTGAAATCAGATCGTTTTAATAGTAATTGAATGAAACTTAGTGCGTTAGACTCAATAGCTGCCATCAGTACAGTTTTTTTGCAGTCTTTTTTCTGAAGAAGTGTTTTTCTATTGCTGATCGCCTCTTCAACTTTTTTACGTGCTTTATCATTATTGTGAGAAGTTTTATTGTACTCGTCAATTAATGCCACAATGTCATCTCCGTGAAATTCAACTCCCACTCTTAAATCTTACAGATTATCTGCCAATGTCTCAATATCATAAAATTTATTCTTATTTATCTTCCCTTTTAAAAAGCTACGTACTGTTATATCGGGCATAATGGGCTGATCAATATTGGCACCCAGACTGATTAGTTTTTTTATAATCAGAAGACTATTTGGATCAATTTTTTCCTGAAAAGCAATATGGCATAATGCGGTTTTACCATCAGAGTCCTTAGCATCAACAGAGAGTTTATGATAATCTGATATGAACAGAATTATCGCAGGTAAACAACTAGTGAAAATCTGATCTTTCTTTTTCTTGTAACAGTCAATGGCTATTTGGAGCGGTGTTTTTCCTTCGAGGCTGAGAGCATTGATATCTTCTTTTTCTATTAATATCTTGACAATCTCCACGGCAGAATTCTGGATGGCATAAATAAGCGGTGTTTCATTGTTTATTTTTAAATTATTAATACCTAGGAGATTTATCATTATTTTCAGCAGCGACGATGAATCGGTTTGGATGATCGTCATTAATAATTCTTCTTTGTGGTTATCTTTCAGATCACTAGCTTTGAGTGCCAGCATCTCTTTTTTTATTTTTTCATAAGTTTTGAGTCGATAGCAGTTGTCAATTTTGTTTAGGTTGGCAATCGATTCTATCAAAGAGTCAATAGTTAATTCATGGCTAATACCCTTCTGACTTCTGGAATTCTCTGTTTTGTCGACATTCCATAAATTATTTATCTGTTTGATAATATCGAATCCATTGCTTAAAATGCAGGAATATAAATCACTATTCTTACCAAGACATTTGTCAGGATGTAAATATCTTATCAACGTTCTAATAATGTACTCTACATCTGAATTATCTGTATTTTGGTCAATCTTTAATATGTTGGATAACAGAAACTTGTATATTTTTTTTTCATTATCAGTTATTGTAACTCTGTCATAAATTTTATTTATAATTGATTTTATGAAATTTCCGACACCTTTAAGTTCCTTTAAAGATTCTTTTAAATTGATCCTCTTCGATCTATGTTGCTTGTTGAGCTCTTCTAGAGCGTCTTGTATTTCTATTGAATCAGCAATATTACTCTCTATCGTTCTGCAGAAATTTTCGGCATGCCTGTTTAATCTATCAAAAAAATCGGAGGTTTGAGCAAGGGTGGGCAATATATGAATGAATTCAACAGTTCTTTCATTGATAGGTGTGTCATTCGGAAATTTATTGGAAGATTTAAGGCTCTGCTGATTATAAACTTCCATAAGTTTGATTTTTAAATCGGGTCCCACAGATGTGCCATTGCCTGAATGCATCAAGTAGCCACCTCTGTCATGTACGTCAAACAGGACCTTTGAAATGTAACCAATCGCTTCCATGTTCATAGTTATGTACTCCCTTGTATTAACTTTTTGCAAATAGCTTTTAGACTTTATTATTGATTAGGTTATTAAGTTAGACTTTTGCTTGTACTAAAAGTTCAATTAAGAGCATTTTGATTCCTTCCCACGCTCCAGAGGCTGTCGCAATGACCTGCATATGCTCTCCACATATGCTCTGGTAGGATTTAGCTCAGTAGAACTCTTAATATGAGCTAAAATATTGGATGTCCCACACATGCCACACATGTTATATGCACATACGCTAAGTACTCAGCCATACGGAATCGAATATTTCTGGCTTATTGGGCAGGTGCTCTGCAAGGCGCAACGATGGGAACATAGCAAGCTATGTGACCAGAGTTGCAACGCATCACGACTGCATGGATGCAGGAGCTAGAGCAACGCAGGAGCAGTTGCCGCGAGTGCCTGAACAGTAAGTCAGAAAATATGATTTCGTATGGTTGAGTACTTATGCTTCGGGCGAGGCCGCGTTTGACTTAACAGAGCCGTATCGTCATATGGCAGTGTGGTAAGTAATAGCGAGGGTGAAATCATGAAATTAATTATCTCCTTTTTAACTTCTCTGCTGCTATTTTTTCCGTTTTCTTTGTTTGCTGATTCTTTTGCATTGCACAATCCAGATGAATACACCATAGAAGTATTTGATGGGGATTCAGTCGTATACGACAGGCATGACAGAAGCGTCTATTTTGGGGTAAACCCTAAAACCAATTACTACACAGTAAAAGTAGATAAGTTCCCAACTCCTATAAATGTAAAATTAAACAGTTCTTTAAATCAAAAGTACTATGAAGGAGGTTGTAATTATACCTTTACACTTAGCAAAGAACTTGGTTGGGAATTTACAGGCTCTGCTTTCCCTTGCACAGAAGGTCAGCATCATTTTTACCCTGTATTTACCGTCCGAAACGATTCGAATGTCCCAGGTGATCCAACTAAAAAAGGAATCAATGTCTACCCAGCGATTGCTGCAACTAAAGACGATTTTGCCACTGATCACCTACGGGGGGTTCTCGAACCAGGAGACTCCAGACTGATTACTGAAGACAATATTATATTAGTGAACTTAGGTATAAAAATTGGTTCAAATATACAAATAGGATTTTTTGATCCTGAAATTCCTGGCTATATAGCTTGTGGGGATGATGTAATGACTTACAAGGGTCGATATACATTCACACTGACGAAAGCTAAAAAGTGTGTTATTACAAAAAGTATTGACCAGGCAAAAGCTGACTGATTATTGGAATGCGTTTGACTCCTTCCCACGCAGAGCGTGGGAAGGAGTTGTTGGGCTTTTGCGACAACCTCTCCAGCATGGGAAGGAGCCATAGCTAAATAACCAGAAGCCCCCTGTTTTATTGCATCGAACTCAGTTTTGAGCAGTCAGGAACTTCTGCCTCCAAGCCAACAATCATTTCAAGTCAGAGCAGTAAGTTGCCTCGTTCCATCCTCACTGGTGGTCTCCAGGATGCGGCCATCGTAGTAGAAGATTAATGATTCGATCGGCCCATCGTGGTCAATGGTGATTTGTTTTGACCATGATCCGTTGGCCACCTCGCAATAGACTTTGGCCGTGTGATCGTCACTGGCGGTCACCACATGTTTGTCATCAGCGCTGAAGGTGGCTATTCCGATTTTGGCACTGTGGTAAATAGTGGCTTTTACTGCCCATGATCCGTCGTCAGTCAACCCAAAGATATTTGCTGTGTGATCGTCACTGGTGGTCAGCAGATGCCTGTCATCAGAGCTAAAGGTGACTGATCTGATGTTGTCATCATGGTAAATGCAGGCTTTTTCTATCCATGATCCATCTGCCTGCAGGTCAAAAATTTTTGCCGTGTAATCGTCACTGATGGTCACCAGATGCTTGTTATCATTGCTAAAGGTGGCTGATCTGATCTTGTCACCATGGCAAATACCGGTTTTTTCTGTCCATGATCCGTCTGCCTGCAGGTCAAAAATTTTTGCCGTGTAATCGTTACTGATGGTTACCAGATGGAGACCATTGAGGCTTAAGGTGGCTGAGCTGACAGGACCTGTAGTGGGAACGGTGGACTCTGCTAGTGATCCATCGGCCTGCCGATTATAGATCTTCGCGCAGCCATCGGCACTGACGGCCACCGAACGGTGGAGACCAATGCTTCCTTCGCCTTGAGTATGGTAGCTTTGCTGTTGCAAACTCTCATAACGCTCCATACAAAATTGTCTCAGTTCAACTGCAGTAACAACCTTTCCGAAACCAACACCTGTTGATGCGCTCTGCGGCTGAGCAGGTTTTGTTGAGTGTAAGTCCGGAAGTCCGTTAGCACCGGGAGCGCTATTTAAGTTATTCATATCATGTTCCTTTTTATTAAGTTGGATTTATCCTTCATTGCATAGATATTGTATTGAAGGTCATCCAATATTGATTTTCTCCATTTATTGGGAGTTCCTTTCAGGATAAAAGTTCATAACATTGTCGTAAGTGCAGTTAACAAGAAAACAGGACTCTGATTCGAAAAATGATCAATAAGTACTCAGCCATACGGAATCGAATATTTCTGGCTTATTGGGCAGGTGCTCTGCAAGGCGCAACGACGGGAACATAGCAAGCTATGTGACCAGAGTTGCAACGCAGCACGACTGCATGGATGCAGGAGCTAGAGCAACGCAGGAGCAGTTGCCGCGAGTGCCTGAACAATAAGTCAGAAAATATGATTTCGTATGGTTGAGTACTTAAGACTGAGTTTTTAAATGTCTTTTTAAAGTGAAGAGTTTAAGGCCCTGGCATGAAAAGCGATATGATCGCTGATAAAACTGGCTATATAGAAATAGCTATGGTCATAGCCTTCATCCATCGATAGCTGGATGGGGTAATTCACCTTATCACACGCCGACTTGAAATGATTTGTCAGTAATTGCTGCTGCAAGAAATTGTCCGACAGACCCTGATTAATCATAATAGGCAAAACACGATCGTATGCCTGATTCGCAATTAATACAGTGGCGTCGTAGGCAAGCCATGCGTCCTGGTTGTGCCCTAAATAATAAGTAAATGCCTTTTGTCCCCATGGGCACTGACTGGGGTTTACGATCGGCGCAAAAGCCGAAATTGACTCATAATGATTGGCATTGTTCAGACCAATCACCAAGGCGCCGTGGCCACCCATAGAATGCCCTGAGATTGATTTTTTACCAGTAACGGGAAAGTTAGCCTCGATCAGGGCTGGAAGTTCGTGCACCACATAATCGTACATCTGATAGTGCTCAGCCCATGGCTGCTCTGTTGCATTGACATAGAAACCGGCCCCTGAACCCAAATCCCAGGCGCCTTCGGAATCGTCTGCCACAGCCTCTCCACGAGGGCTGGTATCTGGACAAACAATAGCAACACCATGTTCTTGCGCAAACTGTTGGGCGCCCGCTTTTGTCACAAAGTTCTGATCCGTACAGGTAAGACCTGACAGCCAATACAGAACCGGAACCTTTTCGGATTCGGCTTTACTGGGTAAATAAATCGAGAACTGCATAGTGCAGCGGGTAGTGTCAGCTTCATGCTCATACTGCAGTTGAACGCCACCAAAGCATTTAACACGAGATAATTCTTTCATAGCTGGTTTTGTCTGTTGATTCACTTAAAAAGTTACCTGGCGAGTGAGTAGAATTCACGAGCCTCATTCACTCATTTGTCAATATTCGATGACAGTGCGAATCGATTTACCTTCATGCATCAGCTCAAAGGCTATATTAATGTCTTCTAACGGCATTGTATGGGTGACCATTTCGTCGACTTTAATTTCACCCGCCATATATTTTTCAACATACTCTGGCAGTTGCGTCCGCCCTTTAACCCCGCCAAAGGCGCTGCCGCGCCAGACACGGCCTGTGACTAATTGAAAGGGACGGGTACTGATTTCCTGACCAGCGCCAGCGACACCAATAATCGTCGACTCACCCCAACCTTTATGACAGCACTCCAGGGCGCTTCTCATGGTTTCAGTTCGACCGATGCACTCGAATGAGTAATCTACTCCGCCCCCGGTGAGTTCCACAATCACATCCTGAATCGGTTTATCGTAATCTTTTGGATTGATGCAATCGGTGGCACCAAGGTCTTTGGCCATTTGAAATTTATCGGGATTAATATCCACCACTAAAATGCGTGCGGCTTTGGCCATCACAGCGCCCTGAACTGCCGACAGGCCAACACCGCCCAAACCAAATATAGCCACCGTAGCTCCCTCTTCCACCTTAGCTGTATTCAGAACAGCACCAATACCGGTAGACACTCCACAAGCTAACAAACAGACTTTATCCAATGGTGCGGCCTGATTGATTTTTGCCACGGCAATTTCAGGTAATACCGTATGCTCTGCAAAGGTTGATGTACCCATAAAGTGATAAATAGGCTGCCCATCTTTTGAAAAACGCGAGGTTCCATCCGGCATCAGGCCTTTGCCCTGAGTTTCACGAATGGCCTGACAGAGATTGGTTTTACCAGAGGTACAAAATTTACATTCGCCGCATTCCGGAGTGTATAGCGGGATAACGTGATCACCCACCGCGACGGATGTAACTCCTTCTCCTACGGCTTCTACAACACCTGCACCCTCATGACCCAATATACAGGGAAAGATACCCTCAGGGTCCTCGCCACTCAGGGTAAAGGCATCGGTGTGACATACGCCGGATGCTGTTAATTTTACCAGGACTTCGCCAACCTGGGGTTCTTGAAGGTCAACTTCCTCAATAGTGAGAGGCTTGCCTGGCCCCCAGGCGACAGCTGCACGTGTTTTCATGGTTATACCTTTTTAAGTTGGACAATAAGTACTCAACCATACGAAATCATATTTTCTGACTTATTGTTCAGGTACTCGCGGCAACCGCTCCTGCGTTGCTCTAGCTCCTGCATCCATGCAGTCGTGATGCGTTGCAACTCTGGTCACATAGCTTGCTATGTTCCCGTCGTTGCGCCTTGCAGAGCACCTGCCCAATAAGCCAGAAATATTCGATTCCGTATGGCTGAGTACTTAACTGAAACTACCTGGCTTTTCTCAAACTGCTGCCGAGCTCAGCAAAATTGTAATGAGAATGAATCCTGAAATGAAGGTTTTTCCTTTTTTTCTTGTAGAGTGATGGGTCCACTCTCACTGGTTTGCTGTATTCAGTCAGAATTACTTCGGGAACACGACTTATATTTGGAAATCGTATACTTCGAAAAACATCTCATATTTTGGATCAATGCCTAAGTATCTTCTTGAAGCTGAGAATATTCTAAAGTAAGGACGATCATCCGAATTGCCTAAGGTTGAAAACAATGTAGGCAAAATCTTCTGGTTAAAAATAGCTTTAGAGCAGGATTTGTTTTTTCTTGTTTTTATTATTTTATTAAATGATGGTTCGATTTTATTTAAATCTTCTGTCATTTTTTTTATTTCATCTTCCCTTTCTTTAGAAAAAAGTGATGGCAAATTATTCTCCTGATAAAACAAAATCATATCATTGGTTTTTTTTAAGCTTTTTTTATTTTTGACTATTGTTGAAGAGTCACCATTCAGCCATTGATCAAGACTAAAAGCGTCTACCATCGACTGTAAGATATGGAATCTGTTGTTTTTCCTCAGAATAACAAATTCATGAGAATATACTTTCACATTATCGTTTATGTAACTGATTCTGTGTGAAAAAGCATAATTATTTTCTGGATTGCCATTGATGTATTCCTTGTATAATTGTTGTTCGCCAAACATGAAGGTATGAGTTACTGAATACTTTTCTTTAGAGAGATGTTTTTCAAGAACTGATACCGTTGTGTGGCATATATTTTTATCTTTTAGTTCATTAATACTCAACTCTAATGGAGATAAGGTGGCAGCTCTTGCCTCTGCCTGAGGTTTTTCAGACAAACATTGTGTGTCTGCAGTCGATGTTTCAGAAGTAGCATGAGATAACAATCTACTGTCTTCCTTTACCTCATTATGAAGTGAGACACATCTTGAAAAGACAGAGGTAGCTTCATTTAAAGCTTCCTTAACAAGCTGTGATTTTTTCTCCGGAGCAATTGATTGGGCTGCGCCTTCTGAGGGAGGAATATTGACTGACAAAGGTTCACTCTTGTTATGTACACTGATGTCTCTACCCATACTGACAACAGTTGGTGTTTCTGATGGCGGTTGATTAGATGTTAATGGGGTGGAGCTGTCAATACTGGATTTGTTATTTATTCCGTTCATGCTTTCATCTCTTTAAGTAAGTATTTGTCCTCAATTAGGGGCTAAATCCTTTCCACCTGTCACAGCTAAATCGGCATAGAGAGGCAACCAAAAGGATCAGTAATTTACTCTAAACGGTATTTGTTTTGAATAATATTCAGGCGCTAATCTAACGATCCTTATTGATTCTGAAGGGTATGTCTCCAGAGCAGCAGGTAAAGATTGGAAAAATATATCAATCGGACCATGCTTACTTATACATCTTCCACCTCCGATATAAAACAGACTATGAATCAATTTTTCATTTGAAAATAATTGCAGAATATCTCCGATGCATAGTTTTGTTTTATCATGTGTATGAATAGAAGCAAAAGGAAGTTTTTCATACCACCCATTGAATTTTATATCCTTTTGTTTATCCATACCAAATGCCAAATAATTCACAAGCTGATGACAAACACCGTGAGAATCAATTTCTTTATTTTCAAGAGGAAAAACCGTTTTGCAAACATTCTCAAAGCCCTTTGTAAAGAGACAGGACAGCCTGCTTTTTATTTGATTCAAATAACATGAATCAATATTTGCTTCCTCAGTTAAAGGCAAAGAAACCAAACATTCTTCCTTTAAAATAGGGGTATTAGCTGGCACTTTATAATGCTTGACTCCATTCAAAGTAAAAGGTAAAAGTTTAAGCTTCCAATACACAAGAGTTTCTTCAGCGTAGAGTTCTGGGTTGTCAATTTGTTCAAAAAAGGTTGTTCCATCGCATTTTCGGTTAGCATATAATATTTCCGTGTGGTGCTCTTCATCAAGGAACAAAACTTTATTGGTGGAGCCAATCTTTCTTTCTGATAAGGATTTCCCTTCAACCTGCGATGGCTGGCTTTGATCAGCTTTTAAGTGATGAGTTGCTAATTCTTTTGGCGCTGACTCTCTAGTGTCTGAAATGCTTATTTGCGCTAAAGCAGGGACAAGTTGTAAGTTTGTTTCTGTCACTGGGTTCATTGTCATACACTCCGTGATATTTTTGTAAGTTCCCGATCAGCTGGCTTCGCCTTCCTGGAAGGCGGCTTTTTCATCCTACTGCATTTCAGGCTTGGTTGTATTGACAGATAAAACGAACAGTAATTCATTATTTTGTTAATTAATACTAACCATAAAGTAAGCCAGAATAACAAAGAGTGGCATAGAAAGGATGACAGTTGCGCCGTTACTGATGACCCAGAGCATAAGCAACCTGTTTGCCATATAATGGGCACAAGTACGATCGCAATGGATTACTCACGGTATGTTTGAAACCATAGATGCTCTCAAAGCCCAATTGGATGCCCTCAGGCCCCTGCCAAAAAACAGTGTCCAGTCGCTCCATGAAGCAATGATGCTTGAGTGGACTTATCATTCCAATGCGATAGAGGGTAATACCTTGACTCTCAAGGAAACCAAGGTGGTTCTTGAGGGTATTACTGTTGGCGGCAAGTCAATCAGGGAGCATTTTGAAGCCATTAATCACCGGGAGGCCATTGAGTGGGTAGAGTCTGTAATCGCAAGAGATGAGCCATTCAGTGAACGACTGATTAAGTCTATTCATCAGTTGCTATTAAAAAATATTGATAACACTAATGCGGGTTGCTATCGACAGGAAAATGTAATGATTGCAGGTGCTCAACACGCCTCCTGAACACCTGCACTTGCAGTCGTTAATGACGGAACTGGTGGATGGCTATGAAAATCAGGATTACCATCCTGTTGAGAGGGCAGCGAGGCTGCATGTTGATTTTGTAGGAATTCATCCTTTTGTCGATGGCAATGGCCGTACAGCCCGCTTGCTGATGAACTTTGACTTAATGAGCAGTGGTTACTTACCCGTCATTATCAGAGCGGAAAATCGTCTTGCTTATTATGAAGCTTTGGATAAAGCTCATACCAGCCTGTGCTATCAAGACTTCATAGCAATGGTCGTTGAAGCAGAGGAGGACGCTTTTAAACGTTATCTGAGCATTGTTAGTTGAATTTGCCACAGCCAAAGCTCCCGGACATAAATGATGGAGCATAACCATAAAACCAGGCTCCATCATTCTTCTGAAACACCCGGAAATCTGAATCCCTTCAGTCTTCGTAGTTCTGGAATACCAGACAAGCGTTGGTGCCACCAAAACCGAAGCTGTTAGACATGATGCGGTTCAGTTTCTGCTCGCGAGCTTTACCGACCAGAATGGGCAGATCTCTGGCTTCCTCGTCCAGGGTCTCTATGTTGGCTGAAGCCGCGATGAAGTTGTGTTTCATCATCAGCAGACAGTAGATCGCTTCCTGGACACCAGCCGCTCCCAGAGAGTGACCGGAGAGGGACTTGGTGGAGCTGATGGCAGGCATTGTGTCACCAAAGACTTCTTTCAGTGCTTTCAGTTCTGCTACATCACCAACGGGAGTAGATGTACCGTGGGTATTGATGTAATCGACAGGACCGGCAACCGTTTCCAGAGCCAGACGCATGCAACGGGAAGCCCCTTCACCGGAAGGAGCAACCATGTCATAACCGTCAGAAGTAGCACCGTAACCCACGACTTCTGCATAAATTTTGGCACCACGGGCTTTGGCGTGCTCCAGTTCTTCCAGAACCACCATGCCACCACCGCCGGCAATGACAAATCCGTCCCGGTCAGCATCGTAAGCTCGGGAAGCTTTGTCCGGGCTGTCGTTGTACTTGCAACTCAGTGCGCCCATAGCGTCGAACAGGCCGGTCTGTGACCAGTGCTCTTCTTCACCACCGCCAGCAAAGACAACATTCTGTTTGCCCAGCTGGATCTGTTCAACCGCACTACCGATGCAGTGAGCACTGGTAGCACAGGCAGAAGTAATGGAGTAATTGACGCCTTTGATCTTGAATGGGGTCGCCAGACAGGCAGATACTGTGCTGCCCATCGTTCGGGTGACACGGTAAGGGCCTACACGCTTGACACCTTTTTCACGCATGATGTCAGCGGCCTCGACAATGTTTTCGGATGAGGCGCCACCGGATGCAGCAATCAGGCCAGTTCTTGGGTTGGAAACCTGTTCTTCTGACAGGCCAGAATCTTCAATTGCCTGCTTCATGGCGATGTAGGCGTAAGAAGCCGCCATACCCATAAAACGCTGGGTTTTACGATCAATATGCTCGCTAAGGTCAATGTCGACAGTGCCGGAAACCTGGCTGCGAAAGCCTTTTTCAGCGTAGCTTTCGTTAAAGCTGATACCGGATTTTCCCTGTTTGAGACTGTCGGCCACGTCACTCTGGGTGTTTCCCAGGCAGGAGGTAATGCCGATCCCTGTAACTACAACACGTTTCATTAATCTAAACCTGAATTATCCGAATGAATCAGAATGCGTCGGTGCTCTGGAAAAGGCCTACCCGGAGCCCATCGGCAGTATAAATCTCACGTCCATCGACACTGACAGTTCCATCAGCAATACCCAGCGCCAGTTTGCGACTGATAATACGCTTGATATTGATCTGGTAGGTCACTTTCTTATTAGTTGGCAGAATCTGGCCGGTGAATTTGACTTCACCGCTGCCCAGCGCCCTGCCACGACCGGGATTACCCATCCAGCCCAGATAGAAACCGACCAGCTGCCACATAGCGTCCAGACCCAGGCAACCAGGCATAACCGGGTCGCCCGGAAAGTGACAGTCGAAGAACCAAAGGTCTGGAGTGATATCCAGCTCGGCAACGATTTCGCCCTTACCGTATTTACCGCCTTCCTCAGAGATCCGAACGATACGGTCCAGCATCAGCATGTTGGGTGCTGGCAGTTGGGCATTGCCTGGCCCGAAAAGCTCACCCTGTGAACAGCGGAGCAGGTCGTCTTTATCGAAGGATTGTTGCTTCATTCGTTCATTATTCCTGGAAAATGACATGGTCGCCCGATAAGGCAGGGGTGACACGGGTACATCGACTCCCTTTCTGGCTGATCACTGATCACGGGAATTCATTACTATCGTTCCGGCGTGCACTATACCACCGGTCTCAGACTGTCATCATCGAATTCTGTTGAAATTAACAAAAAAACAACAGATGTGGCAGCTCTCGTGACATTTAATCAAGATCTGACCTTAATGGTCAGGGTTTTTTGTGCCTTGAAAAACGCAATACCGACTTATGCACTAACTTATGTACTTAGCCCATGCAATAAACGTTTCAGGTATTGTATTATTTGTTCGAATCATTTTTCCCCGGCTTGAGGCTGAAAAGATGATTCTTGACTCATGGCCTGCCCAATAGGCTGATTTGCACCAGATCAAGAGAAATGAAGCCGAAATTATAATGATGACGCCGAATAACGATAGCAAGCAGTATACCATAGCCATCCTGGGTGGAGGCAGCTTTGGTACGGCACTGTCTGATATATCAGCTCACAACGGCCATCAGGTTAAACTCTGGATGCGCAGTGATGAGCAGGTAAAGGGGATTAACCGGGATCATATTAATCATCGCTATCTACCGGATTTTACCATTCATCCTTCGGTTCAGGCTTGTACTGATATCAAGGCCGCAGTCTCATCTGCAGATCTTGTCCTGATTGCCATTCCCAGCAAATCCTTCCGTTCAGTGGTTCAGATGGCGGGCGATGCACTGGAAGGCAAAATGGTAATAAGTACCACCAAGGGGATCGAACCGGTCACCTTTGACCTGATGAGTGAAATTCTGAATGAGGAACTTGACTCAGCCAGAGTGGGTGTTCTCAGTGGCCCCAACCTGGCCAGGGAAATTATCGCCAAAGCAGTGACGGCGACCGTGATTGCCAGTGAAGATAACGAGTTGTGTGAGATAGTACAAAAGGTGCTGCATTCGGATTACTTCAGAGTCTATTCCAATCGGGATGTCTATGGCGTTGAACTGGCCGGTGCCCTGAAAAATATTTATGCCATTGTCTCGGGTATCGGGGCGGCCATGGGTATGGGTGAAAATACCAAGAGTATGCTTATAACCCGCAGTTTGGCAGAAATGAGTCGTTTTGCTGTCAAGCTTGGTGCGGACCCTATGACTTTTCTCGGACTGTCCGGGGTAGGGGATCTGGTCGCCACCTGTACTTCCAGTCTCAGCCGTAATTTCAGGGTTGGTTATGCTCTGGGTCAGGGGAAAACCCTGGAAGAAGCTGAAGCTGAACTGGGTCAGGTCGCAGAGGGGGTTAATACCTTACAGCAGGTCAGGCAAAAAGCGGTTGAGCTGGAAGTCTATATGCCGATTGTTGAAGCATTGCATATGGTCATCTTCAAAGAGTTTGATGTCAATCAGCTGGTGCGCGGTATGATGCTTCGAGAACAGAAAACTGATGTCGAATTTATGGTCAGATGAAGGGCTGGAGGGCTTTCCTTCCTTAATATTGTCAATTAATGACGCATATCCATTAACAAAAACGGCGAGGGTTTTTTTATGGATGAGAAAGTGTTAGATAATCTGAAATCAGAGTCCCGATGGCTCAGGCTGTTGTTCATGGTGTTGTTTTACATGCTGGCCCATATTGTCGGGTTGCTGATTCTATTGATTGCCATTATTCAGGTGATTCACGGGTTTATTAAATCTGAACCGAATTCACGGTTGCTGGATTTCTCAGCCGGGCTGAATCAATATTTTTATCAGATTATCCAGTTTGTTACTTATAACGCCGACACCAAGCCTTACCCATTCAGTGACTGGCCCGGAGAGAAAGAGCCTGTCAGTGATGAGAAAGATGCCTGAATTCGTGTTGAGATGTTGTCGAATGAGCCAGAAATCCGGACTTTCACAGGGTGACAGGATGTAGCTGTTTTTGTATCCAAAATTGTATATATTCAGTCGTATATCAGCTCATTTAAACAAACAGGTATCTAATCATGAAACTGATCATAATGCGTCATGGACAAGCCAGTTGGTCAGCGCCAAATGATCAGGAAAGACCTTTAACGGGCATGGGTCAGCAAGAAGTGCTCAGCACAGCTTCGAAGCTGACCCATCTTGGCATTAACAGGATACTGGCCAGTCCTTATCTCAGGGCTCAGCAGTCCGGCAGGATTCTGGCAGAAACGCTGGGCTGCTCCCTGGAAACAATGGATTGCATTACTCCAGACGACGATCCGATGGCTGTTATCTCAGAACTGCCTGCTCAGGGAAATATCGTTCTTGCCAGTCATATGCCTCTTGTCGGCGCTTTAACCGGACTGCTCTGCGAAGGATCAATTCATCAGGGACCCGGCTTTATGACTGGCAATGCAGCTGTACTGGAAATGGAGCTTCCCGGTCCGGGATTGGCAACATTGGTTGAGATGGTCGTGCCCTGAAAACATTCCATTCTTCGCCACTTTGGCTAATCTTTCTCCGGGCCGCTTTGGTTAAACCGCTTTGTTCGAAACAATGGCAAAGAACAGCCGACCGCAAAACAAATATAGCCTTATCGTGAACTGTGGATTTTTGCCTGGATTTTTTGGCTCGAAACACTTAAGCAGGTATGCTTGGTGGCACTTTTAATCCTGTGTTATCGCAGTTGTAGGACGTTGAAAAGGACAGGTTAACTCGAGAATGCCATTACTAAGATTTGACAATATAAACCTTGCCTATGGCGATCATCCCCTGATGGATGGCGCTGAGTTTCAGATACGTAAAGGTGAACGGGTCTGTTTGCTGGGACGTAATGGTGCTGGCAAGTCCACCATGATGAAATTGGTATCCGGCAAAATCGATGCAGATGATGGCAGCATCTGGCGAAAGCCGGGTATGCGTATTGGCGTTCTGAACCAGGATCTTCCTGAGCAGGATGAGAAAAAAGTTTACGATGTCGTGGCTTCCGGCCTTGAACAAGTGGGCGATTGGATCAGTCAGTTTCACGAATTGTCCCAGAATATTCAGTCGGATGAAGATATAAAAGCTCTGGAAAAAGTTCAGCAAAAGCTGGAAACTGCCGATGGCTGGAGTCTTCAGCAGAAGGTAGACACAGTGATTCAGAAACTGGGTCTGCCGGAAGAGAAGAAAATGAAGGAACTCTCCGGTGGCTGGCGCAGAAGGGTAGAGTTGGCAAGGGCACTGGTGTGTGAACCTGATCTGTTATTGCTGGACGAACCCACTAACCATCTTGATGTTGTTGCCATTGACTGGCTTGAGAAGCAGCTGCTTGATTTTCAGGGCGCTCTTCTGTTTATCACCCACGATCGTTCATTCCTGCAGTCTCTCGCTACCCGGATTGTCGAGCTCGATCGGGGTATCCTGACCAGTTGGGACTGTGATTATAAAACTTACCTGGACAGAAAAGCCCATGCACTGGAAGTGGAAGCGGAACAGAATGCGCTTTTCGATAAAAAGCTGGCTCAGGAAGAAGCCTGGATTCGCCAGGGTATCAAAGCACGAAGAACCCGTAATGAAGGCCGTGTCAGAGCGTTGAAAGTGCTTCGAAATGAAAGAATGGAGCGCCGGGTAGTTCAAGGTAAGGCAAGCTTCTCTCTGGAGCAGGGCGGTAGTTCCGGTAAGCTGGTGATGGAAGCCAGGGGTATTTCAAAGTCCTGGGAAGGTCGGCACATTATTAAAGATTTTGATCTCAGGGTGATCCGGGGCGACAAGATCGGATTGATTGGCGCCAACGGTGCTGGCAAATCAACATTATTAAGTATTTTGCTGGGGCAACTTCAACCTGAATCCGGTTCTATCAAGGAAGGCACCAAGCTGGAAGTAGCCTACTTTGACCAGTTGAGAAATCAACTGGATCTTGAAAAAACGGTCATAGATAACGTGGCTGAAGGCCGTGAGAGCATCATGATTAACGGAGCCAGCCGGCACGTGATCAGCTATCTCGGAGATTTCCTGTTCCCCGCTAACCGTTGTCGTGTTCCTGTAAAGGCTTTGTCTGGCGGAGAGCGAAATCGTTTGCTGCTGGCAAGGTTGTTCAGTAAGCCCGCTAACCTGCTGGTCATGGATGAGCCAACCAACGATCTGGACGTCGAAACGCTTGAGCTCCTTGAGTCATTACTGGTGGACTTTGAGGGTACGGTGCTGCTGGTCAGCCATGATCGTGAATTTCTCGATAATGTGGTTTCCAGTACCCTCGTATTCCAGCCTGACGGCAGGATTAAAGAGTATGTGGGTGGTTTTGAAGATTGGCTCAGACAGGGAGGCGAGGTCAGTCAACTGGTTGCGCAAGCGCAAACCAGCAAGCCAGAAAAGAAGGCTGAACCTGAACCCGGCATTCAATCCCGGTCGGAACCGAAAAAGAAAAAACTCAGTTACAAGCTTCAGCGTGAACTGGATGCTTTGCCGGGAGAGCTTGAAACGTTAGAAGAAGAGTTGATTCAGCTGGAAGAAACTGTCGCCGATCCTGTCTTTTATCAGAGTGATCAGGAAATTGTTCAAACCACTCTCGCACGTTTGGAAGCCGTCAATCAGGATATTGAAGAGAAGATGCAGCGTTGGGAAGAACTCGAAAATATGAGTTGAAAACCTTCGGTATTAAGTGGGGAGTTAGCAGTCGTTAATGTGCAGTCCTATATCTGCCAGCATTTCACTCACAGCTTCTGTTCTTATTTATGTGGCCGGTGCAGAACATCGGCTATGGTTCTGCCCAGGCTGGTTTTTTCTGCAATGATCAAACGCATCAGGTTAACAAAAGTTACTTTAGATCAATGGCTGACTATGATTACTTGCGAAGCGTTTGAAAATATTGCTGCCCTTTCTTAAGGATTTGAACCAGCTCATTCACACTGTAAGCATCGAATTTATTAATATCATCAATTATGGTGGGTGAAAAACCTTCTCGCAGAAGGAGTCCGTTCAGCAGAATACAGCCGATGGTTCTGGCATTCCCATCTCTGAAAGGGTGGGTATGCTGAAGATTCCGACATAGTTCAACAATGGCATGAATAATTGCATCCTGTCGCCGTTGGCTGTCAGTTTCAGTTATTTCTTGCAACTTTTTCTCAAAGGTTTGGCAATAATTTTTTGATAACTCCATACCTTTGTGATCTTTATAATCAAAATCAACAAGATATGTATCAGAATTCAGCCTTTCTATTTTTGGAAAATTGTTCACACTAGCCAGTCTCGTTATTTCTTCTAAACCATCCTCTGTCAAGTTTATGCCTCTTTTATAGAAAACGCTGCCTTCGTTCCAGGAGATGTCTTTAATGGCCACATCTTCATTGCTTGACAAAACCCCGGATGTTGTCAAAGTATGAATGGCTTCAATTTTACTGTAATCCAGGGGTTTATTAGCCAATATATTACCAACTTCTTTAAAGGCTCTTAGCATAGCGGCTGCGTACCCGGGCTCATCCTCATAACAAAACAGCCCTAAACCGTACTCTTTCGAGTGATCCTCATCAATAAAAAGCCGGTACAGCTCTTCCACAGGAAAGCCTTTGCACTGTTCTGTGTGATCCAGCATGGTCTGCACTTCTTCAGTCTCCTCAGAAGCACGGCAAATACCCTTTAAAAGGTGATATAACCGCAAAGAGAAGCGCTTTTCACCTTTTTCGTGTTCAATAAGAGATTGTCGAATTTCTTCAATACTCATTTCTGAAAGAAGAAGGGCGCAAGCCTTACGTGTAAAAGCCCCAACCTTCTTATAATAATTAAAATAATTAGGCAGTTGGTCTATAGCGCTGACCAAGTCTTCACATTTACTCAGAGTGCTGTTTTCATTCCACTGAAACATGGGTACTGATTCAAAATGGCTGAGCCAGCCGTCCAGTCTCGCAAGAAAGTATGCATAATAAGTATGCCTCCGCCCTTGAACAACCGTTGCTACTCTTCCCAGATTAAATGCAGCTTTACAGTCGTTCACTATTTTTTCAAAACTGCGATCATTCTGTTTAAAATTATCGTGAGATAATCTGGTTATTTTTCTGGCATGTAACAGGGTATCAGGAGTTTGTGATGGATCCGGGTACAAGTGTCTCTTTTCGGTAGAAGGACATCTGCCAAAAACAAATCGTGACTGTTCTTTCGAGCCAAACAGATAGCGGTCTTTATCGCTCAAATCGTCTAATGGATGAATCATATTCCTGAGTGCAGTAGCAAAATAAGAAGGTATCATTGGATAGTTCGTTGTTATTTTCTGAAGTACTTGTCTATCAATTTATTGATTTTTCTGTGATTCTGTCAAGAAAACTTAAGAAGTTACAGCCCGTCAACCAGACAGCTCAAGGTCTCCGGTCAGGGCAGTACTTATGATTCAATATACGTTCAGCAATGATAGCAGGTACTCCATAAGCCTCGAGCTATCAATTAACTTGAACAATTCACCAAACCGTTATTTAAGAAAGCACGATGGGTAAGAGCTGAGGTTACAGACGACAATATACCGGTGAGTGTCAGTTCAGATATTGGTGACTAAAGCTTAAAATTGAGCATTGCTGTGATCCTTGGACTACTTTATGAGGGGCGTTTAAAGACTAAGGGAAGCAGAATGATCAGTAACTCGCTGTCTCAGTTAACGAAAACAACAAGGTCCTCGAAATATCCCCATCGAAGTAAGACTAATCAGCTATTCGCAGCCTCCCTTGGTCTCGTTATCATGGCTTGCCCTTACTCAAAACTGCTGGCAGCAAACCCTTTGTTTACGCCGTTCGATGAAAGATTTGTTGAAGAAAAGGGGGCCAAGGCGTCTGACTACTTATCCGCTTTAATTAACCATAATGCCCTTACGGGTAGGTTTCCTTTCATCACCCCTAATGATACTGATTTTATCTTTGCCATGAACTCCGGGAATGAGCATGGCATAAATAAGAGAAAGGGCCGGAAAAAACCGCAGGGAGCTGGAGCACCGCAGATGCAGCCATTAATGAACTTTCCACTCCGGCCAATGTCCCGTGCACAGATCGCTGAAATTATCCGGAAATTGAATTCAGGCCTCTCAGAAGACACCATAACCACTCTGTTGAACAATATTCCGGAAATGCCTCCCGGTGATAACCTGACCATTGCAGGCTTGATTGAGCAAGTGAAGATGAGTCTTCAAATTAACATTGACCAAAATCATAATGCAATCCTGGAAACTCTATCTTATATTCAGGGGACCCAGTCCCCTGTTAATCCGAGCAATTCAGAACATCAACAGCGCCTTGCCTGTTTTTTGCTGGCTTACTATGCAGCCATAAATTCAAGCAGTGCTTCCCCTCAAAGTGCCCATGCTTTTTTTACTTCATTTCTGCTTCATGCCGCTGATATGGCTGGAATGTCTGGATTCCTCCACCATCTGCACATAGCTCAACTGTTAGGTAGAAATAAACCGATAAAAGATAAAGCTTCTTTAAAAGAAAATGTTGCAATATCATCTTTGGTATTCTCTGGTCTGAAAGTCTTGGAAACAGAACGCATCAAGTTTTTTCAACAAGTGCTGGATCCCTCAGAGTCTGAGCAATCCAGTATATCAGTCGATGCATTACTAAGAGACTCAGCCAAACTGCTGAACGATGGCATCGACAGGAACGGAATGTCGAGTCATAAGCGACAGCTAAAATCATCCGAACGAATGTTGGAACTAATAGAAGAATATGGTGAAGATAGACCTGAATTAATAGCCTGGAACTATCATTTCCTGAATTTGGTTGATGTCGTATGTCTGGTTCTTAACCCTTTCGCGCCACAATGTGAATATCCGAATGTAAATATTGAAGATATAGAGGATTATTTTAGAAAATCAGGTAAGGATACGACCTTTTATTCCGGTAGAGACAAAAGAAGGGATTTGTTTGAAGAATTCAAAAAAGTATCAATGGAAGTGATGCATGATCAAAACAATCAAGATGTTAAAGCATTTAAGAAATTGTTTTTATACATAAAAATATATGTAGCGCAACAATTGCACTTAACTTTTACTGATGAAAATGATTGCGACACCATAGAGGAAACCCTTGCTATTGGATTCAGGGCTCTATTGGAACAATCATATGATTTATTGGCACTGCTTCCTGATAAAGCTATTGGTTCCAATGATACTGTGCAGGTTGATGAAGTCATGCATGATGAGGCAGCTAAGGAACATGAAGGAACAGAGCTTAGTGAAGAAGAGAAGAGAAAAAGAAACCAGAAAAAACGAATAAAGTACTTAAAAGAACTCGTCGAATGGCTTGAATATTACTTTGGTACTAGTCAAATGGTTCCTGATCCTGCTGACAGTAGTGAATCTGAAAAAAATGATACTGACAGTAGTGATCTTGACAGTAGTGATTTTGACAGTAACCCTGACTGGACTGATTCAGACGGGAGCGATATTGATACACCGAAGCTGTAACTCAGTAAGTCAAATGTTCGCAAGTACGAAAAAAAGATAACAGGCTGTCAGCGGTCTGCGCAATGCAGGAGCTGTTACCGTGAAGGACTGGCTTAAAACAAGCTCCTGAAACATAAATCTGAGTGTAGTTGTGATCCCTGGTCTACTTTTCTAGCAGCCTGTCGGACTTAAGCGTCCGTAGCGAGGATTGCAAGAAATTGAGGATAAAAATCTCTGTTTCTGAGGAGAATAGCGAGCTATTTGACGAAGAAACAGAGATTTTTAGACCAATTTATTGCAACCGCAGTAGGACAGTCTTAAGTCCGACAGGCTGCTAGGAGCCTGACCGAGAATAGACTGCCCTACTGCGGCGGCAGCAAATTGGTCTGTAAATCCGCTTTTGTTCGTCAAATAGCTCGCTATTCTCCTCACAAAACCGAATTTTCATCCTCAATTTTCTGCCGTCCTCGCTACGGGCGCTATTCTCGGTCAGGCTCCTAGAGACATTCGAACACTTGAGTAGTTAGCATGATCAGCCACTCTATATTTCAATTACCAAAAACGACAAAGTCATCCATATTGTCCAATCGTGCTAAGACTAATCAACTAGTCGCAGGTTCCCTTGGTATTATTATGGCTTGCCACTGTTCAATATTGCTGGCAGCAAACCCTTTATTAACGCCGGTGGATGAAAGATCTTTTGAAGGAAAGGGAACAAAAGAGTCTGACTTCCTATCCGATTTGATTGACCATAATATTCTTACAGGCAGGCTTCCCTTAGTCACTCCAAATGATACCAATCTTATCTTTGCCATGCACAACGGGAATGAGCCAGACGTCAATGAGAGTGAGGTTCAGGAACAACTGCAGGGAGCTGAAGCAGCGCAGATGCAGCCTTTGATGAACCTTCCGCTGCCGCCAATGTCCCGCGAACAAATTGCAGAAATTATCCGTAAATTGAACTCAGGCCTCTCAGAAGACACTCTAAACACCCTGTTGAACAACATTCCCGAAATGCCCCCTGTTGATAACCTGACCATTGCGAGCATGATTGAGCAAGTTAAGGCTAGTCTTCACGTTGACGTTAACCAAAATCAGAATGCGATCATAGTAGCTCTATCTCATATCCAGGGTACCAAGTCTCCTGTCAATCCGAACAATTCGCAACAACAAATGAGTCTCGCTTATTTGATGCTGGCTTACTATGCAGCCATAAATTCAAGTGGTGCTTCTATGTACAGAGCCCATGTTTTTTTTAATTCATTCATGCTTCACGCTGCTAACATGGCTGGAATATCTATACTTCACAGGCAAAAAACCAAACTATTAGCTGAAAATAAACCGATAAAAGATAAAGATGCTTTAAAAGGTAATGTTGCAAAATTATATCCAGTATTTTACGTTCTGGAATCTTTAGAAAAAGAGCGCATTACCTTTTTGCAACCATCTGAGGATCTATTTGAAGATCCATTTGAGGACCCCTCAGTTGAGTCAATTGATGCCTTACTGTGTGACGCAGGCAAACTGCTCAATAATGACCTTGATAGGAACGAAATATCGATGTATAAGCGACAGCGAACGTCAGCTGAGCGAATGTTGGAGCTTATCGAAAAATATGGTGAAGATGAACCTGAATTAGTAGCCTGGAACTATCAGTTCTTGAATTTAATTGATCTCATTGGACTGATGCTTGACCCTTTCGCTTCGGAAAAAATAGACCTGATAGCAAAGATTGATAACATAGACGTCTATTTTAGAAAATCAGATATGAGGGCAACCTTTATTTCCCATGGGAGTGGAAAAAGCAGGGAGTTGCTGACAGAAATAAGAAAAGTAATAGTAGACGCAATGCTCGACGAAGAAAATCAAAATCATAAATCATTTAAAATAGTGATTGAATACTTAAAGTCCTATATAGCGGGACAACTGCATGTTGCTTTTACTAACGAAAAGCATCATCAAGTTATAGTGGAAACCCTCACTAAAGGGTTAAAGGCCCTGCATCAACAATCATATCAATTATGGGTAATGCTTTCTGATACAACTAATGGCACTGATATCTCTGAGCAAGCTGGCGAAGCCAGATATGATGAGGCAGTAAAAAGACAAGAAGACAAAGAGATTAGTAGAAAAGAGAGGAGGAAAAAATACCTGAAAAAGCGGCTAAAGCACTTGAATGAATGCGTACAATGGCTCGATTGCTTCTTTGGTAGTAGGACATGTGTTCCTGATTACTCATACACTAGTGAATCTAAAAGAAGTGATACTGATAGTAGTGATTCCAGGAGTTGCTCTGACGGGAGCGATTCTGAACTTGCTACGGGGTCGCCTAGATGGGGTCACCTAGATGGGGTCGCCTAGATGGGGTCGCCTAGATGGGGTCGCCGAGATGGGGTCGCCGAGATGGGGTCGCCGAGATGGGGTCGCCGAGATGGGGTCGCCTAGACGGACGCTTAAGCCCGACAGTCTCCCAGAGACGACAATGAACCGATGAGTGTCAGATCTGATATTCGTGATCAGAATTGAGCATTATTACCATCCCTGGTCTACTTTATATGGGGTCCTTAAACCTTTAAGTAACTAGAATGATCAGCTACTCCATTTTTGAATTCTCAAAAACAACAAGGCTATCAATCACCCATCGTACCAGGGCTAATCAGCTAGTCGCAGGCTCCTTTGGTATTATTATGGCTTGCCACTGCTCAATATTGCTGGCAACAAACCCTATATTAACGCCGGTTGATGAAAGATTTTTTTTAGAAAAGGGAACAAAAGAGTCTGACTTTCTATCTGATTTGATTAACCATAATTCACTTACAGGGAGGTTTCCTTTAGTCACCCCAAATGATACCAATCTTATCTTTGCCATCAACATCGGGAATGAGCCAGACGTCAATGAAAGTGAGGTTCAGGAACAACCGCAGGGAGCTGTAGCACTGTATATGCAGCCTTTGATGAACTTTTCGCTCCCGCCAATGTCCCGTGAACAAATTGCTGAAATTATCCGAAAATTGAATGTAGGACTTTCAGAAGACACAGTAACTACACTGTTGAACAATATTCCGGAAATGCCCCCCGGTGATAACCCGACCATTGCCAGCATGATTGAGCAAGTGAAGGCTAGTCTTAACGTTGACGTTAACCAAAATCAGAATGCAATCATAATAGCCCTGTCTTATACCCAGGGTGCCGGGTCTCCTGTCAATCCTTTTAATCCGCATGACATGGAGAACCTCGCCTATTTGCTGATGGCTTACTATGCAGCCATAAATTCAAGTAGTGTTTCCCCTCAAAGGGCTCGTACTTTTTTTACTTCATTCCTGCTTCACGCTGCTGAAATGGCTGGAATATCAAGACTCCACTGGCATAAAGATCTACTGTTAGGTAATGGTAAACCGATAAAAGATAAAAATGTTTTAAAAGAAAATGTTGCAAAATCATCTTCAGTCTTTTCTGGTATCAGATCTTTAGAAGCAGAGCGCATTAAGCTATTGGAACAATTGAAGGATCCCTTAGAATCTGAGCAACCCAATGTACCAGTCGAGGCATTACTTAGAGACACTGCTAAATTACTCAACCATAATATTGATAGTTACAGAATACCGATGTATAAGCGACAGCAAACATCAGCTGAGCACATGCTGGAGCTAATACAAGAATATGGTGGCGAAGAACCTGAATTAGTGGTTTGGGGAAATCAGTACCTGAATCTGATTGATGTCATTAGCCCAATGCTTGACCCTTTCGATCCAGAAGAGAGAGGCGTGATTACAAATATTTTTAACATGGAGGAATATTTCAAAAAAACAGGTAAAAAGACAACCTTTTATAATTATAAGAGTAAAAAAAGGAAATTACTTAAAGAAATCAAACAAGCAATGGCAGTTGAATTTTTTGGCCAGGAAAATCCAGGCTCTAAATCATTTCTAAAAGTGTTGGTACAGATGAAGTTTTATATATGCCAACAATTACAAGTGGCTTTTCCAGATGAAAATGAATTTCAAGTCATACAGGAAACCATCACTAAAGGATTTAAGGCCCTGCAGTTGCAATCATATGATTTAGTGGAAGCGCTTGACAGGTCTATCAGGTCTGATGTCGCTGAGCCAGCTGACGATACCATGCAAGACCAGGCAGTAAGCGGACAAGAAGACAAAGAGCTTAGCAAAGAAGAGACTAAGAGGAAAAGGAAACGCCTGAAAAAACGGTTAAATCACTTGGATGAATTCGTGCAATGGCTCGATTATTTCTATGGTAGAAGTCTCTCTGTTCCTTATCATTGTTGGAGTAGTGATTCTGATAGTGAGGATTCCAGAAATTATCCTGACAGCAGTGGTTCTGACAAGGATGATGTTGACAAGCCACAAGGTGTAATTCGGTAAGTAAAATGTTCTCAAGTAAGAAAAAATTTCCTTTTTCCAGTAAACATTTGTCGTGTTCCTGTTAAAGCATTGACCGCTGGAGAACTCAGCCGCTTGCTGGCTGGCAAGACTGTTCGGGAGGTCAGTCAATCTGTTGGCCATAAACGAGGCTGCAACGAACTGGATGTTGAAATGCTTGAGCTGCCCGGGCCACTGCTGAAATTCTGGAATCAGGTAAAGTACGCTCTATGGAGAGCAGGTCGTTAGAATCAGACCACGACAATGAACCGGTGAGTGTCAGGTCTGATATTCGTGACCAGAATCGGGCATTATTGCGATCGTTGGTCTACTTTACGAGGGTTCTTCAAACCTTTAGGAAGTAGAATGATCAGCCAGTCCATTTCTCAATTATCAAAAACAACAAGGCTATCAATATTTACCCATCGTACCAGGGCGAGTCAGCTAGTCGCAGGTTCACTCGGTATTATTATGGCTTGCCACTGCTCAACATTGCTGGCAGCAAACCCTTTATTAACGCCGGTGGATGAAAGATTTTTTGCAGGAAAGGGAACAAAAGAGTCTGACTTTCTATCCGATTTGATTAATCATAATGCTCTTACAGGGAGGTTTCCCTTAGCCACCCCGAATGATACCAATCTTATCTTTGCCATGAATACCGGGTATGAACAAGACGTCAATGAGAGTGAGGTTCAAGAGCAACCGCAGGGAGCTGAAGCACCGCAGATGCAGCCTTTGATGAACCTTTCGCTGCCGCCAATGTCCCGCGAACAAATTGCAGAAATTATCCGTAAATTGAATTCAGGCCTCTCAGAAGACACTCTAACCACGCTGTTGAACAACATTCCGGAAATGCCCCCGGGTAATAATCTAACCATTGCAACTATGATTGAGCAAGTAAAGGCCAGTCTTCACGTTGACCTTGATGAAAATCAGAATGCAATTATGAAAACTCTATCTTATATCCTGGGTACCCTGTCTCCTGTCGATCTTAACAATTCACAACAACAAGAGAGCTTTGCGTATTTGCTGGTGGCTTACTATGCAGCCATAAATTCAAGTGGAGCTTCCTCTCAAAGAGCCCATGTTTTTTTTACTTCATTCCTGCTTCACGCTGCTGAAATAGCTGGACTATCCAGACTCCACTGGCATAAAGAGGTACTGTTAGGTAAACGTAAACCGATAGAAGATAAAAATGTTTTAAAAGAAAATGTTGCGAAATCATTTTCAGTCTTTTCTGGTCTGAAATTTTTTGAAACAGAACGCATTAAGCTTTTGCAACAATTGGAGAATCCCTTAGAGTCTGGGCAACCCGATAATGTATCAGTCGTTGGATTATTAAGCGGCGCTGTTAAACTGCTTAACCATGACATTGACAAGCACGGAATGCCGAAATATGTACGACAGCGAAGATCAGCTGAGCATATGCTGGATCTAATACGAGCATATGGTGGCGTAAGACCTGAATTAGTGGCTTGGGGCAATCAGTACTTGAATCTGATTGATATCATAAGCCTGATGGTTGACCCTTTCGATCATCCGGAGTGTTGGGACGTGATTGCAGACATTGCTAACATAGAGAAATATTTCAAAGCATCAGGTAAAAAGACAACCTTTTATAACAGTGAGCGCAAAAAAAAGAAATTGTTTAAAGAAATAAAAAAAGGAATAGCAGAGAAAATCATTGACTTGGGAAGTCTGGAACCTAGAACATTTTTAAAGCTGTTGGTACATATCAAATATTATATATGCCAACAATTACATGTAGATTTTCCTGATGAAAATGATTCTTTCGTCATACTGGCAACCCTCACTACAGGATTTAAGGCTCTGGTGGTGCAATCACTGAATTTATCGGAACTGCCTCCTGATACAACTATTGGCGCTGATGACGCTGAACAGGCTAACGAAGCCATGGATGACGAGGCAGCAAAGTTAGAGAAAAAAGACCTGATGAAACGTCTGGAGTTATTGAATGAATTCTCGAAATGGCTCGACTATTTAATTGGTTGGAGTACGGAGGTTTCTGAATTCAATTACGAGAGTGAATCTGAAAGAAGTGATACTGATAGTAGTGATTACAAAAGTTATTCTGACGGGAGTGATTCTGAACAGGATTATTGACACAGCAGAAGGTGTAAATCCCACGCAGCAACTGCTCCTGCGTTGCTCTGGCTCCTGCATTCATGCATCGGTTCGGTTGCGATAATTGGTCTGAAAATTTCTCGTAATCCTCGCTGCGGGGGGCCCAGACGGGGTCGCCCAGACGGGGTCGCCCAGACGGGGTCGCCCAGACGGGGTCGCCCAGACGGATGCTGAAGTCCGACAGGCTCCCAAAGACGACAATGAACCGGTGAGTGTCAGATCTGATATTCGTGACCAGAATCGGGCATTATTGCGATCTCTGGTCTACTTTACGAGGGTTCCTCAAACCTTTAGGAAGTAGAATGGTCAGCCAGTCCATTTCTCAATTATCAAAAACAACAAGGCTATCAATATTGACCCATTGTACCAGGGCGAGTCAGCTAGTCGCCGGTTCCCTTGGTATTATCATGGCTTGCCCCTGTATGGCATTGCTGGCGGCAAATCCTTTATTAACACCGGTGGATGAAATATTTTTTGAAGGAAAGGGAACAAAAGAGTCCGACTTTCTACCCGACTTGATTAACCATAATGCTCTTACGGGGAGGTTTACCTTAATCAACCCAAATGATACCCATCTTATCTTTGCCATGAACACCGGGAATGAACAAGACGTCAATGAGATTGAGGTTCAGGGAGAACCGCAGGGAGCTGAAGCAGCGCAGATGCAACCTTTGATGAACCTTTCGCTGCCGCCAATGTCCCGTGAACAAATTGCAGAAATTATCCGCAAATTAAATTCAGGCCTCTCAGAAGACACTTTAACCACGCTGTTGAACAAGATTCCGGAAATGCCCCCGGGTAATAATCTCACCATTGCAAGCATGATTGAGCAAGTCAAGGCTAGTCTTCACGTCGACCTTGATCAAAATCAGAATGCAATCATGGAGGCTCTATCTTATCTCCAAGTTACCCTGTCGCCTGTCGATCTTAACAATTCGCAACAACAAGAGAGCCTCGCGTATTTGCTGTTGGCTTACTATGCAGCCATAAATTCAAGCGGAGCTTCCTCTCAAAGGGCCCATGTTTTTTTACTTCATTCCTGCTTCACGCTGCTGAAATAGCTGGAATATCCAGACTTCACTGGCATAAAGATGAGCTGTTAGGTAAAAGTAAACCGATAAAAGATAAAAATGTTTTAAAAGAAAATGTTACAAAATCGTCTTCAGTCTTTTCTGGTCTGAAATCTTTTGATACAGAACGCATGAAACTTTTGCAGCAATTGGAGGCACCCTTAGAGTCTGGGCAATCCAATATTGTATCAGTCGATTTATTATTAATAGACGCTGCCAAACTGCTCAACAATAACATTAATAGTCATAGAATAGCGATCTATAAGCGACAGCAAAGATCAGCTGATCATATGCTGGAGCTAATACAAGAGCATGGTAATGAAGAACCTGAATTAGTGGCTTGGGGTAATCAGTTCTTGAAACTGATTGATGTCATAAATCTGATGCTCGACCCTTTCGATCATTTAAGGTATTCATACGTAGAGAAAGAGATTGATAATGTAAAGAAATATTTCAGAACATCAGGTAAAACGACAACCTTTTATAACCATGAGCGCAAGGAAAAGGAATTATTTAAAAAAATCGAGATTGGAATAACTCTAACATTCAATTCTTTGGGAAATCTGGAACCTGAATTATTTCGAAAACTATTGGTACACATCAAATATTATATAAACCAACAATTACACAGAGTTTTTCCTGATCAAAATGATTATTGCGTCATACTGGAAATCCTCATCGTCGGATTTAAGGATCTGGTGTTTCAATCATTTGAATTATGGGAACTGCTTCCTGGCACAACTATTGGCTTGCTTCCAACTTTTGTCTCTCATGACTCTGAACAAGTTAATGAAACCATGGACGAGGCAGCAAAGTTACAGAGAAAAGAACTGAGAAAACGTCTACGTGACAAGACAGCAAAGTTACAGAAAAGAGATCTGATAAAACGTGTATATTATTTGATGAAATTCACGGAGTGGCTCGATTATTTAAAGAAGATGCGAACAAGTCCTCAACCATGAGATAGTATTTTTATTAAGTCGGGAGTCAACAGTCAGCAGCGTGCAGTCTTAAGAACAGATATCTGCTAAATGTTAACTCACCACTTCTGTTCTTACTTATGGTTGTTATTTTTACCCACTCTCACCGCCAGAACGTCACAGCCCGCACCATGCAGAATGCTGGTTGATGTTGAGCCGAGGATCAGGGCCAGACCGTGTCTGCCGTGGCTTCCAACAACGATCAGGTCAACGTCTGATTCGTCAGCGATGCGATGTACTTCTCTTTCCGGGCGGCCATAAACGACATGCTGTTCGCCCTTGTCCAGATTAATACTCTCTGCCAAACGCGAAATACGCTCTCTGGCCTGCTGGGTGATTTCATCCTGAAGGGTTGTGAGGTCCAGTGGGATATCACTGCCATAAGCCACACTCAGTGGTTCAACCACATGCACCAGTGTCAGTCTTGCCTGGTAGGTTTCTGCAAGAGACTTTGCTTTATCCAGAACATCGTCTGCCTCGTCAGACAGGTCAATAGCAACGAGTATATGGTTATATTGACTCATAGACCGTCTCTCTCTTCCCGGTGTTTTTCAGAGAAATGTAGCTCAATCCAGTTTCGTAGCCATTTTTATCATCTGAGCCGGTGAGCTGCATTTCCGGATCATGGCTATGCACTATAACCACTACAGCTACAATACCGCTGCATAAAGTTGCGATATGAGGTTGTGACATAAAGTGGCGATTTACTGCAGGCATCATAGACCAAACGCCTATATTGTATGGCTGTAGCTGGAGTTGTCCAAGTAAATTTGCAATGGGTATTTGTTATGAATCAGTATTTTTGCGGATATATTGGTGTTCATTTCCTTGACATTGATAAAAAATTCAAAGAAGGTAGGCTCAAAAATTCAAACGGTTGTATGAATTTCTGGCGAACACAGTCTGAGATGTATTCATCAGGAGTCTTACTGAGAATAATCTGCCATTTTCGTTAAAGGCACTATTTTCAGTCAGACTTCTGGCGCCATTTGTTCAGACGTCAGTTATCAGGACAACCTTTTTCAATCCGTCCGGAGAGAGATAAATGATATATCAGGGGAAAGCGTTCAAGGTTCTGGCACTTGAAAGCGGCATCGCTGAGTTGAGATTTGACCTGGATGGGGAGTCGGTGAACAAGTTCAACCGGCTTGCCATTGAAGATCTTAATGCTGCAGTCCAGGCCATCAAGTCGGACGGCACCATTAAGGGTGTCGTTCTTACCAGTGGCAAGGAAGGCGTTTTCATTGTTGGTGCTGATATCAAGGAGTTCACTTCCAACTTCCGTCAGGAAGAGAGTGAACTGATGGAGATGGTCATGGGCGTAAACCAGACCTTCAGCAGTTTTGAAGATCTGGATATGCCGACCGTTGCCGCCATCAATGGCAGCGCTCTGGGTGGTGGTTTTGAGATCTGCCTGTGTGCTGACTATCGTGTTCTGTCCAACAAAGGCGGTGTCGGCCTGCCTGAAGTTAAACTCGGTATCTACCCGGGATGGGGTGGGACTGTCCGTTTGCCACGTTTGATCGGTGTTGATAACGCGATCGAGTGGATTGCTGCCGGTCGTGAACAGAAGCCTGATGCAGCTCTGAAAGTGGGTGCTGTAGACGCAGTCGTTGAAACCGAAAAGCTGGTGGACTCAGCGGTAGCTATCATCAAACGCTGCCTGGCAGGTGAGCTGGATTACAATGCCCGTAAGGATGAAAAGCGTTCACCTCTCAAGCTGCCTTTGCTGGAATCGCTGATGGCTTTTGAAACAGCTACGGCGGTTGTCAAGCAGCAAGCGGGCCCTCACATGCCAGCACCTGTGGCTTCTGTCAAAGCGATCAAAAAGCATGCCGAGCTGCCAAGAGACGAAGCCCTGAAAGTGGAAGCTGAAGGTTTCGTCAAGTTGGCCAAGACGCCTGTGTCTGACGTCCTGGTGGGTCTGTTTCTGAATGACCAGATGCTCAAGAAGAAGACCAAGGAGCTGACCAAAAAGGCAGGTAAAGTTGAGAAAGCCGCTGTTCTGGGCGCCGGCATCATGGGTGGTGGTATTGCATACCAATCTGCTTATAAAGGCACTCCCATCCTGATGAAAGACATCGCTCAGGAAGGTCTGAATCTGGGGTTGAGCGAGGCCAGCAAGCTGCTGTCCAAGCGAGTGGCCCGTGGTCGTATGGACCCTCTGAAAATGGGAGAGGTTCTTAATCACATTGTTCCAACTCTGTCGTACAGTGAGTTTGGTGATGTTGATGTCGTTGTCGAAGCCGTTGTCGAAAACGTCAATGTTAAGAGGGCAGTCCTGGGCGAAGTAGAAAATCACGTCAGTGAGGACGCTGTTCTGGCCTCCAATACTTCAACCATTTCAATAACAGAGCTGGCTAAGGATCTGAAAAGACCCGAAAAATTCTGTGGCATGCACTTCTTCAACCCGGTTCACGCAATGCCTCTGGTGGAAGTGATTCGTGGTGAGAAGACCAGCGAAGAAACGGTGGCAACGGTTGTTGCTTATGCCAAGAAGATGGGTAAGGTTCCTATCGTTGTTAATGACTGCCCCGGGTTCCTGGTTAACCGGGTGCTGTTCCCGTACTTTGGTGGTTTCGCCGCGCTGGTGAAAGACGGTGCCGACTTCCAGCAAGTCGATAAAGTCATGGAGAAGTTTGGCTGGCCAATGGGTCCGGCTTACCTGCTTGACGTAGTGGGTATCGATACTGGCTCTCATGCGGAAAAAGTGATGGCTGAAGGTTTCCCCGACCGTATGTCCCGTGACTGGAAGAGTGCCATTGACGTGATGTTCGAGAATGGGCGTTACGGACAAAAAAACAATGTCGGCTTCTACAAGTACGAGCAGGACAAGAAAGGTAAGCCCAAAAAGGTGGTCGACGAAGCGGCTTATGAGCTTCTCTCTGAAGTGGCTGGTGAAAGTCGTGAGTTTGAGACTCAGGAAATTATTGATCGCATGATGATTCCACTGTGTATGGAAACCGTTCGTACACTGGAAGACGGCATTGTTGATACAGCTGCTGAGGCTGACCTGGCTCTGCTCAACGGCATCGGCTTTCCGGTTTTCCGAGGCGGCGCCCTGAAGTACATCGATAGCATGGGTGTCGACAAATTCGTTGAACTGGCTGATCAGTACGCTCACATCAGTCCTCTGTATCAGCCTACTGAAAAGCTGCGGGAAATGGCCCGTGAAGGCAAGACGTTTTACGGCGCGTAAACAGCCTTGAGCGACAAAAAAATGGTTAATCACGAGCAACAGATTTAAGAGAGAATTGACTATGAGCCTTAATCCGAGAGACGCCGTAATTGTTGACTTTGGGCGGACCCCTATGGGTCGCTCAAAGGGTGGCATGTACCGAAATGTCCGTGCCGATGACCTGTCTGCCAACCTTATCACCGGAGTATTGAACCGTAATCCCGGTGTTAACCCTGAAGAAGTTGAAGACGTGATCTGGGGCTGTGTCAACCAGACTCTGGAGCAGGGTTGGAACGTCGCCCGTATGGCGTCTTTGATGACTCCCATTCCTCATACTTCATCAGCCCAGACTGTCAGCCGTCTTTGTGGTTCTTCCATGAGCGCACTACACACCGCTGCTCAGGCTATTCAAACCGGTAACGGTGATGTCTTTGTTGTAGGTGGTGTTGAGCACATGGGCCATGTGGGTATGATGCACGGAGTGGATCCTAACCCGCGCTTGTCCAAGTACGCTGCCAAAGCTGCTGGTATGATGGGTCTGACTGCAGAAATGCTGGGGTTGATGCACGGCATTACTCGTGAAGCCCAGGATGAATTTGGTGTGAGGTCTCACATGAGAGCCTGGGAAGCGACCAAAGCCGGTCAGTTTAAAGATGAGATCATCCCTATGCAGGGACATGATGATGATGGCAATCTGGCCGTTTTCACCGAAGATCAGACGATCCGTCCTGAAACCACACTCGAAGGACTGGCGCAGTTGAAGCCTGCCTTTAACCCGAAAGGGACAGTGACAGCCGGAACGTCTTCCCAGATTACCGATGGTGCTTCCTGCATGATTGTTATGTCTGCACAGCGTGCACAGGACCTGGGTCTTCAGCCAATGGCTGTGATTCGTTCCATGGCAGTTGCCGGTGTTGATCCGTCCATCATGGGCTATGGTCCTGTGCCCAGCACCAAGAAAGCTCTCGAGCGTGCAGGACTGACTATCGATGACATTGATCATGTTGAGTTGAATGAAGCCTTTGCTGCTCAGGCTCTGCCTGTCCTGAAAGACCTGAATCTGCTCGACAAGATGGATGAGAAGGTGAATCTGCACGGTGGCGCTATTGCCCTGGGTCACCCCTTCGGATGCTCTGGTGCCCGCATCTCCGGTACTCTGCTGAATGTAATGAAGCAGAACAATGGTACGCTCGGTGTAGCAACCATGTGTGTAGGTCTGGGTCAGGGTATTACTACGGTATTTGAACGTCTGTAAGGCGTCGGCCTTTGCCAGACGGGTTCCTGTCTGGCTTATCCTGCCTGAAAGTACTCGCCCCGGAATTCTATTCCGGGGTATTCCTTTTTGATGCATTTTTATGCAGAGATTCTGCTTCGAAAATGAGTATATTTTTCAGTGTCTGCATAAGTTATTTTGTCGGTAAAACCCGACATTTTTTCCCGTCAATGATCATCATGAAATCTGTCAGGCTTCACAGTAATTAAATAATCTTTTGATATTCAAGGATATTATTGCTTATAACTGGCTGGATTAATCATTGAGGCTGTGAAACGATAAATAAGAGGGTCGTTCGAGAAAAATTCAGGATCATTGCAGGGTTTTCCTTGACCGATGTTTTTCTTGACCTTATATATTGAAACAATTTTCAATTCCCGACCTTTCTTGTTTTGGTCGCAGACAGCACTGAGTGTTTTATGATCTTTTTTCCAGGCTGGTCAGCATAACCGGAACAATGGAGCTGATTACAGGACGTGTAAGGTAGCATGGGTAAATCTTTAGTTATCGTCGAGTCGCCGGCCAAGGCGAAGACAATAAACAAATATCTGGGCAAGGACTTTGTTGTTAAGTCCAGTGTTGGTCACATTCGTGATTTGCCCACTGCAGGTGGCTCCAGGAAGCCTGTGGACCCCAAAGCTCGGGCAAAGGCTGCTGCTGAGACACGTAAGCTATCTCCTGAGCAGAAAATCATCCATAAGAAGCGCAAAGCCAAAGAACAGCTGATTGAAAGAATGGGCATCGACCCTGAAAAAGGCTGGCAGGCACGTTACGAGATACTGCCCGGCAAAGAGAAGGTGGTTGACGAGCTGCGTCGACTTGCAGCATCGGCTGACACAATTTACCTCGCAACCGATTTGGATCGTGAGGGAGAGGCCATCGCATGGCATCTTCAGGAAGCCATTGGGGGGGAGCCTGGTCGTTATAGGCGGGTAGTCTTCAACGAAATTACCAGGAATGCCATCCAGGAAGCCTTCAAAGAGCCCGGCTCTCTCAATATTGACCGAGTCAATGCCCAGCAGGCAAGGCGATTCCTCGACCGTGTAGTAGGTTATATGGTTTCTCCTCTGCTCTGGGCTAAAATTGCCCGTGGCCTGTCAGCAGGGCGGGTGCAGTCAGTAGCGGTTAAGTTGATTGTTGAGCGGGAGCGTGAAGTCAGAAGCTTTATCCCGGAAGAGTACTGGGAAGTTTACGCTGACCTGGCTACGGAAAATGGAGAAGTTATCCGTTTTCAGGTGGCCAAAGAAGCTGGCGATGCCTTCAGACCTGTCAGTGAGGCTGCCACCGGAGTTGTTCTTGAAAAGCTGAGACAGGCTGATTACAAGCTGACCGTGCGTGAAGACAAACCGACCCGAAGTCGTCCTTCTGCACCCTTCATTACCTCAACCCTGCAGCAGGCGGCCAGTACGCGTCTGGGATTCAGTGTCAAGAAGACCATGATGATGGCCCAACGTCTTTATGAAGCGGGTCACATCACCTACATGCGTACTGACTCGACCAATCTGAGTCAGGAAGCGGTGGAGAGTGCCCGGGAATTTATCGATGGTACGTTCGGCTCAAGGTATCTGCCTGAAAATCCGAACCGGTATTCCAGTAAAGAAGGCGCTCAGGAGGCTCACGAAGCAATACGTCCTTCCTCTGTGACTGCTGAGCCAGGCTCTATTTCCGGTCTTGAGAAGGATGCAGAGCGGCTCTATGAACTGATCTGGAGACAGTTTGTTGCCTGTCAGATGACGCCTGCGGAGTACCTGAGTACGTCCCTGACAGTTCGGGTGGACGACTTTGATCTCAAAGCGAGGGGCAGAACCCTCAAGTTTGATGGTTACACCCGGGTTATGGCAGCCATAGCCAAAAAGGGTGAAGACATCATTCTGCCGGCTCTGGAAAAAGGTGATCCGCTGGATCTGAAAAAACTGGACCCGAAACAGCTGTTTACAAAACCGCCGGCCCGTTTCAGTGAAGCGGCTCTGGTAAAAGAGCTTGAGAAGCGTGGCATTGGCAGGCCCTCGACTTACGCTTCCATCATTTCGACGATTCAGGATCGCGGTTATGTTTCCCTGAAAAATCGTCGTTTCTATGCCGAGAAAATGGGCGATATTGTCACAGACCGGCTGGTTGAGAACTTCCATGATCTCATGGATTACAACTTTACCGCCAAGATGGAGTCCAATCTCGATGTAGTGGCTGAAGGTGGTGAGAACTGGAAAGATCTGCTGGACAGTTTCTACAGTGATTTCAGCAGCAAGCTGGAGCAGGCTGAAGACGACAGCGACGGTATGCGATCCAATGACCCTTCTCCTACCGATATCAAATGTCCTGATTGTGGCAGGGATATGATGATTCGCACGGCCAGTACGGGAGTATTTCTGGGGTGCTCCGGCTACTCGCTCCCGCCCAGGGAGCGTTGTAAATGTACCATTAATCTGGTGCCCGGCGAAGAAGTTGAAGATGCTGACGACGAGAATGCAGAAGTCAACGCCTTGCGGGCTATGCATCGTTGTCCCAAGTGTTCTACGGCAATGGAAAGCTACCTGATTGATGAGCAGCGTAAGCTTCATGTCTGTGGTAATAACCCGGACTGCTCTGGCTATGAAGTGGAAAAAGGTCAGTTCAAACTCAAGGGTTATGATGGTCCCGTGCTTGAATGTGACAAGTGCGGTTCTGAGATGCAGCTCAAATCCGGACGCTTTGGTAAATACTTTGGTTGTACCAACAGCGAGTGTAAAAACACCCGTAAGCTCTTGAAAAGCGGGGAAGCGGCTCCCCCCAAAATGGATCCGGTACCCATGCCTGAGCTCAAATGTCTGAAAGTGGATGATCATTATATTCTCAGAGATGGTGCCTCAGGTCTTTTTCTGGCGGCCAGTCAGTTCCCAAAGAACCGTGAGACCCGTGCTCCTCTGGTCAGTGAACTGATCCCGCATCAGGCGGCTATTGATCCAAAGTATCATTATCTTCTGGATGCACCGAGACAGGATGCTGATGGTAATCCCGCAATCATTCGCTACAGTCGCAAAACCAGGACTCAGTATGTTATGACTGAGTCTGAAGGTAAGGCGACAGGGTGGAGTGCTACCTTCCAGGACGGCAGGTGGGAAGAAAAAGTCACCAGGAAGCGTAAAAAATCCTGACCTGGCCTCGTCACAAACAAGACCTTCACAGAGATCCGTGGAGGTCTTTTTATTTTTGAGAAAGATTATGTCTGAGCAGTGGCGTTCCCATACCAACAAAAAATTACACTATGCCCGTTTACAGCTGGATGCCTGGGAAAGAGCAGAAGCTTTTGAGCAGGAGGCTTTTCGAGAGGCATTTCTGATGCATGCCAGTCAAGCCTATTCCTCGATGCTGGCGGAGATATTGTCTCCCTACGGTGAGCAGCTGACCCGGTTGCTGTCTCTGGAAGATGCTTGCAGATTGATGGATGAGCAACCTGCAGAAGTGTCTGAACTCGAGCAGTTAAAGCAGCTGGAGTCATCGGACAGTTGGCTGGCAGATTTACTTAAAGCTTATGACGATATTTTTAATGCTAATGGTAATATACAATCATATTCAAGTAATAGCAGTATGATTATGATTGCTTCGGATACCAGTGAAGTCACCAAAGGTATTAAGACGCCAGAAAGTGCCAAGAGTATTCTTGCCTCCCTCAAGGAGTTGGTAGGGCACTTTAGAAATTTCAATCTTGAATGGTGATTAGATTTTTTAGATCTGATTCATGACTCATAATAGTGTGCCTGGATTGATTCAAACCGTGCATGATTGTGGGAATGTTTAGAACTCTGTTGTTTATGGCTGTTGTTCAATTTGATCAGAGGTATCTTATGACTAAGATCATGCTGTGCTGTTCGGCAGGTATGTCTACCAGCATGTTGGTGGAGAAAATGCGCGAAGCAGCTGAAAGTCGGAGTGAAGAAGTCGAGGTTGAAGCCTTCGGCGCTAGTCATTTCGATGAACAGGTAGCCTGTTTCGATGTTGTTCTGCTGGGTCCTCAGGTTAAATATATGTTGAATGATCTCAAGCTGCGTGCTGCCGAATATGCTGTTCCGGTTGAGGCGATCAGCCCTGTTGATTATGGCACGATGAATGGTGCGAAAGTGTTGGGCTTTGCTCTGTCGCTAACAGCCTGATTAATTCCAGTTTATCGTGTGTATGCTGCAATACGGGGGCAAAAGCTGCAGCTCTTTTAAGGGTTTTTACTTTCCAGTCTGCAATAACACTTTGCATTACTCTCTACTGACCTATTGCATCATAAGTCACAATGCTGCATGATTTCTCCCTCTTATACGCTATTTATGGAACGAAATATGGCTGCATCGTTTTTGGAAATTGTGGAACTTCCAACAGGAGAGATTGTTCTGCGAAGCAGTGACGACGAGGGTGAGCCCCTGCTGACTATGAAATTTTCAGAGGAAGCCAAACAGTATCTTGAAGGGGACCATTTGCAAGTGGCAAAGGTCATGTTTGATGCTGGCATGCGTGAAGTTGCTGAACTCACTCGTCCGCAATCCTCTGAAGAAGAGATTCCTGAGAACAGAGTACTGCACTGACTCCATTTTCATGAAAATGACGGGCATCATGCAACCTGTCTACTGCGAATAGCCAGCCCCTGACACTGTCCATTCCTGGCTGCGCTTTCAAGCTTAGTTAGCCACCCTTTATCCAAATGCCCCAGCCAGCTGATGACAGTGTGGCTGGTTCCGGATGCCAGCGCTTTCCTGGTGAGTTCCAATGTCTGATTAATATTGTTGGAGCTAAAGATTTGCACCTTGTCATGATTTAAGTCGCAATTCTTTAACCAGTGCAGGGTTCTGGTGTCATCTGCCAGAATCAGGGTCAACCAACGTTCACTGTCAGTGGACAGCTGACTGAGCATGGGCGTCAGGAGTTGTTCTGCCTGCCAGGGTTGACCTGAAAGAATGAGTTCATTAATACTGGGCTTCAGAGACTTTTCAGTTTTTCCTGATAAAGTCTTTTCTAGGCGCGAGGGGTTAATGCAGACTGTATTGGTCTGGTAGCTTGGGGCTGAAAAATTGTGCCTTTCACTGCTGGTTCGGTACAGCATAAATTCTTCCTTCTGGCATAGCCCGGACGCTGTTTGTTATTCGCACTTCAGCGTAGTGGGCCTTTAACAACAGCTGCCTGTTGTGAGTAGTGTCTCTGGTAATGGTCAGGCTCATCTTATTCCGTCTAAGGACTGATTTCTGATGACTCCGACGCTTAAACCTTCGATGGCAAAGGCATCCTGAGTGAGATCAACGACTATGGTTTCGAACTCGTCGTTTTCCGGATGCAGCAATACTTTGTTTTTCTGTTTCTCGAATCTTTTTACGGTGACATCATCTTCAATCCGGGCGACGACAACCTGACCGTTTCGAACATCTGTTGTCTTGTGAACGGCCAGCAGGTCACCATCAAGAATCCCGATGTCCTTCATGCTCATTCCTTTTACCCTTAACAGGAAGTCTGCCGATGGGGTGAAGAAAGCGGGATTGAGCATCAGGTGGTCTTCGATATGTTCCTGGGCGAGGATCGGGTTCCCGGCAGCAACTTGTCCGATAATCGGAAGGCCTTCAGGCTGGCTGTCCGGAATACGGATACCGCGGGAGGCGCCGGGGGTAATCTCGATAGCGCCTTTACGGGCCAGTGCCCTGAGATGTTCTTCGGCAGCATTGGGTGAGCGAAAGCCGAAGGTCTTGGCGATTTCGGCTCTGGTGGGTGGGAAACCTGTCTCGTCAATATGAGATTTGATCAGGTCCAGTATCTCGGATTGCCGTTTAGTCAGTTTGATCATGGTCTCTCAATCTGTTTTTTTATACAGTATCTGTGATTATATACAGTATTCTTGTGGTGGCAAGTTATTATCCAGGCTGCGACGATAAGCAAAAACTGACAAGAGGGTCGTCAATGGTGCAGGTGAGGCATGCTTTGCCACCATAGTGATGAGTTGTTGGCTGAAATTCGCAAGCTGAGTCCCTGAAGCTTTTTTTAATAAAAAATCCGGAGGTGGTTAATCTCCGGATTTGGCATTTTATTTATGATTGTGTAGAAGTTAATTTCTTCCGCAGTGCATCCCAGGCATCATTTGAAACTTCTACTTCAAAGCCATCAAAACCATGCCAAACTTTAACAAAATCTACATGTTTGTAATCAAGCCATTCTAATATTCTTTCTCTGATATCAAGGGCATTATCCTTACTACCAGTATGGATAGCTAATCTGGATTTAACTGCTTTGGCACTTTTGATATTAAAATCCTCTTTCGGATCAAACTTATGGTATATTAGTTTACTCACATCAATAGATTCATCATCTGGTAACATATATTTTATAGAGTTAATAGTTTCTTCAATAATTTTTTCGTCTTTTTTGGGTTCATCTATTTTTCTGTAATTTTTATAATTTTCGATAGGAGTCATTTTGCTATCAGCTGTCAAGTCATTTGGTTTCAAACTTTTATCAGATTTCAAATCATTAGATTTCAAGCTTTCAGCTGAGTCATTCCCGGCCGCATAAAATTCTAAAAAGCTGCCATCCTTAATCAGCATCTCCACCAACCGATTGCCTTGTCCATCTACAATGGCAATGTAACCAGGGGAGACAAAATGAAAGTGTGGTGGTTTTTTTGTACCGAAGCCTCTGAGTGTTCTTGTTGCGGCAGTGGCAACTTGACCATAAGCTCCCTCTTCATTAATGGATACTCTGGTCTTCTGAAGAATTTCCAGATCACAATTTGAGGGATGGCCTAATCTTGTTAAATCTTCAGACCTTATGACATCGGCTCCAAATGTCTGAGAAATTTTGTCGAGTAAATTAGTGTCACAACTGCCGTCTATTTTTATCCTGGGTAGCATTAGATCCATCTCTTTTTTACGGCCATTTAATCCGTCAATCAGGTGATTGATTGTATCAGAATCAAGGTTGTTAATCCCTGTCGGACTGTCATCAGGGGTTATTATTGCGACTAATTTAAGATCTTCACCATTCACTGATCGGAAATTTTTGCCAATGGCGCCAAATTTTCCATTATCAAAAAATTGCACGTTTTCAGTTGACTTCATCATCTTGACGTTTTCAATCATAATTCCGTCTGCGCAGATAAATTTGCCCGAGGCCGTTTTTTCTTTAGAAAATGGCCTCTCCCAGATACCCTCGAATTCCATCACATTGCCAATTACCGTTGTAATCAGTTCTCGTCGAGTTTTACAATGACCATGAAACAACTTATTGATTTTTCCATGAGTCTTCTCTTTCACGAAGTCTTCTGCGATGTCGGCCAGGCACCTGTCCTGGTCAGGACGGTCCAGCTTTTCGGTTCGATAACATACAGACAGTATCTGATCAAGATGCTCGTTTATGACGGCAGAGTCAGAACCTATAAAGTTAGCGCAAGAGAGTGCCTTCTGTATCTGATACGGATCCTTGGCGTAAGCATGGTTAATGCTGAATTCGCCTAGTTTTTTATGGATCTCAATCTCCATCTCATCAGTTAACTCTTCTTTAGAGATACCCAGGATCGATGCCTTTCTGGCTTTATCATCCATACTCGCCAGAAGCATACCCAGAACCGGAGCCAGGCTGGTAGAAGACACTACCTTGCTTTTATTGTCCCTGTCGTCTAAGGCGTTCAGAATTCCTAATGACACTTTATCAATCAATTTTTTTACAAGATATGAAGCCTGTGAGGTGGCTTTGAAGGATGTGTTTCGCAGATTTAGCGGTTGCGATGACAATGAAAATTGTCTGAATGAATGTCCAATAGGGTGCATAATATTTTCTCCTAACTCTGATAATAATTAATTTTTTATTCAGGACAAACATACTGCTTCCATGTTTGCGGACAGCGCATGCTTTTCAAATAGCCGTAAATTCTGTGTTATGTAGCATTACTATGAGTTAAGTATTTGCTTTTGCATTAATCACTAACTGGTTAGTTAGTTACGATAACATCTTGTTTCCTGCCATAAAACTTAACTTGTCTATCTGTTCATTTTATGGGGGCTAGTTTGCTTTCAGGCTTTTGTTAATAAAAAAATCCGGAGCTGATTAAACTCCGGATTTGGCTTTTTTTTATGATTGTCCAGAAGTTATTTTAGCAATCATTTTATGCCAGGTATTATTATTAACTATTATTTCAACAGGATTATCTCTTTCATAAATCTTAACAGCAGATCTGTATTCTTCTCCTATGGATTTTAATATTCTTTCTTTAAGATCTTTAGCGTCATCCGAAGAAAAGAATTCGAGTGTTAAAATTTTATCATCTGCCATAGCGCTTTTAATTTCAAGTTTCCCATCCGGATCATAATAGTCTTTTATAAAATTACTCACATTTACAGTTTCAAAAAAGTCAAAAGATAACCGTTTTATTGCAGATAAGTCTTCTTGTACCAGCCTTATTTTTGTGGGCAAATCGATTTTAGGCTCTGTATTATAGTCACTATCAGGCATATCATCTTCACTATCAGACATGTCAAAATCGTAATAACCTGACTGGTTGTCAGAGCTCTGTTTTCCAGCGGGTGTGATTTCAGGTGTACCGCCAAGCTCAAAAAAGCTGCCATCCTTAATCACCATCTCAAGCAACCGATTACCTTGTCCATCGACAATGGCAATGTATCCAGGGTAATTAAACTCAAAGCTGGGACGAGAGGATGGGTCCCTGAGAGTAGTTGTTGCGGCAGTGGCCACTGTACCATAAGCTCCCTTTTCACCAATGGATACTTTGGTCTTCTGTAGTATCTCCAGATCACCGTCTGATGAATCGCCTAATCTTGTTAAATCAGCGGCCTTTATTATGTTGGTTCCAAATACCTCAGAAATTTTGTCGAGTAACCTGGTATCACAACTATTCTCTATTTTTATTTTCGGAAGTCTTAGATCCATCTTCACTTTACGATCATTTAATCTTTCAATCAGATGATTAATGGTTTCAGAGTCAAGTTTATTAATCACTTCAGGATCTTCAAAGTGTGGTTGTATTGCAACTAATTTAAGGTCTTCTCCATTCAAGGATTGGAATTCTTTACCAATGGCATCAAATTCACTGGTCTCAACAAATTGAAGCTCTTCAGTTGAAGACATCATCTTGACGTTTCTAATAAAACTTCCATTTGCGCAATTAAATGGGCGGTGGACCGTTTTGTCTTCAGAGAATTCATCTTTCCAAATACCGTCGAATTCCATCACATGACCTATCACCGCTTTAATTAGTTCTCGTCGAGCTTTAGAATGACCATGAAACAACTTTTCGATTTTTCCATTGGTCTTCTCTTTCACGTAATCTTCTGCGACATCGGCCAGGCACCTGTCATGGTCATGACATTCCAGTTTTTCGGTGTGATAACATTCAGACAGTGTCTGATTAAGCTTCTCATTCCCGAGGGCAGAGGTAGAACCTATGAAGTTACTGCAAGAGAGTGCCTGTTTCTGATCCGGATCCTTGGCGTAAGGATGGTTAACGCTGAATTCACCTAGTTTTTTATGGATCTCAGTTTCCATTTTATCAGTTAAGTCTTCTTTAGAGATACCCAAAACCGATGCCTTTCTGGCTTTATCATCCATACTCGCCAGAAGCATACCCAGAACCGGAGCCAGGCTGGTAGAAGACACTACCTTGCTTTTATCGTCCCTGGCGTCTGCAGCGTTCAGAATTCCTAATGACACTTTATCAATCAGTTTTTTAACAAGATATGAAGCCTGTGAGATGGTTTTGAAGGATGTGTTTCGCACATTTAGTAGTTGCGATGACAATGATAATTGTCTTAATGAATGTCTAATAGGTCCCATTATATTTTCTCCTAACTCTGATAAAAATTTATTTTTATTCAGGACAAACATACTGCTTCCATGTTTGCGGACAGCGCATGCTTTTCAAATAGCCGTAAATTCTGTGTTATGTAGCATTACTATGAGTTAAGTATTTGCTTTCGCATTAATCACTAACTGGTTAGTTAGTTACGATAACATCTTGTTTCCTGCCATAGAGGCCGTTACCATGGTGGATTTATCTCTGTCCAAAGTACTGCTATAAAACTTAACTTGTCTATCTGTCCATATTATGGGGGCTACGATACTTTTAGGCTTTTTTTAATAAAAAAATCCGGAGGTGATTATACTCCGGATTTGCCTTTTTGTTTATGATTGCCCAGAAGTTATTCTATGAATCATTTTTTCCCAAGCATCAGTTGAAATATGTACTTGAAGAGGATAAGCGTTGATAGAAGATTCATATTCTTTTCCAATGGATTCTAATATTCTTTCTTTAAGATCTTTAGCGTCACGCAGAGAAGAGATTTTGATAGTTAAACGTTCATTATCTGCCTTAGCGCTTTGAATATCAAGCTTCCCATTCGGATTATAATAGTTATTTATAAAAGTACTCACATCTACACTTTCAGTAAGATCAAAAGATAACTGTGTTATCACAGATAAGTCTTTTTGTACCATCTTTGTTTTTGTGGGTAAATCGATTTGACTGCTTTGATCATCGTCACTATCAGACATATCATCATCACTATCAGATATACCAAAGCTCTGTTTTTCAGCGGGTATGATTACAGGTGTACCGTCAAGTTCTAAAAAGCTGCCATCCTTAATCACCATCTCAAGCAACCGATTACCTTGACTATCTACAATGGCAATGTAGCCAGGGCAATCAAAATCAAAGCTGGGATGCTCAGAGGATTTGTCCCTAAGAGTAGTTGTTGCGACAGTGGCGACTGTACCATAAGCTCCCTCTTCACCAATAGATACTTTGGTCTTCTGAAGTATTTCCAGATCACAGTATGATGAATCGCCTAATCTTGTTAAATCACCAGCCGTTATTATGTTGGTTCCAAATACCTCAGAAATTTTTTCGAGTAACCTGGTATCATAACAATTATCTAATTTTATTTTCGGAAGTCTTAGATCCATCTTTACTTTATGATCATTTAATCTTTCAATCAGATGATTAATGGTTTCAGAGTCAAGTTTGTTAATCGCTTTAGGATCTTTAAAGCGTGGTTTAATTGCAACTAATTTAAGGTCTTCTCCATTCACGGATTGGAATTCTTTGCCTATGGCATCAAAGGCACGGGTATTAGCAAATTGAAGCTCTTCAGTCGACCTCATCGTCTTGACGTTTGTAATAAAACTTCCATCTGCGCAATAAAATGGCCGGTTGACCGTTTTGTCTTTAGAAAATTTGTCTTTCCAGATACCCTCGAATTCCATCACATTACCTATTACCGCTGTAATTAGTTCTCGTCGATCTTTAGAGTGACCATGAAACAACTTTTCGATTTTTCCATTGGTCTTCCATTTCACGAAGGCTTCTGCGACGTCAGCCAGGAACTTGTTATGGCCATCACATTTCAGCTTTTCGGTTTGATAACATGCAGACAGTATCTGATTAAGCTTCTCATTAATGACGGCAGAGGCAGAACCTATAAAGTTAGTGCTAGAGAGTGCTTGTTTCTCATTACTATAAGGGTGGTTTACACTGAATTCACCGAGTTTTTTATGGATCTGAGACTCTAGCTCATCAGTTAATTCTTCTTCAGGGATACCCAGAACTGCTGCTTTCCTGGCTTTATCATCTATACACGCCAGAAGCATTCCCAAAACCGGAGCCAGGCTGGTAGAAGACACTACCTTGCTTTCGTCGTCCCTGACACCTTTGGCGCTGAGGATGCCTAATGACACTTTGTCCAGCAGTTTTTTAACAATATCAGAAGCTTGTGAGGTAGTCTGTAAGGATGTGTCTGGCAGATTAAATGGCTGCCACTGCGCCGTATTCATAGAAGTTCTCATTGATTCCATAGCCTTCTCTCCTTTACTTTATACAAATTAATTAGCGAGAATAAACTCACTGCTTCCATGCTGAGGAAATAGCCATAAATGCCAAGCTTCAGCCTTGCCCTTAATACTTGATATTTAAGTATTTTCTTTCTCAGAAATCACTGACCGGTTAGTTAGTTACGATAACACCTTGTTCCCTGCAATAGAGCCTGGTTGCCATAGTGGAGGTATCTCTGCCCGAAAAACTTTAATTGTCCGTCTGTCCATCCTATGGGGCCACTATAGTTTAAGCTTTTGTTAATAAAAAATCCGGAGGTGGTTAATCTCCGGATTTGGCATTGTATTGATTCATGATTGATTAGAAGTTAACTTATTGCGCAGTGCTTCCCAAGCTTCAAAAGAAACCTCTAATTCAAAAGGAGAATTTTGACCGAGTATCCTAACAAATTTGCTATGTTCATCTCCAATTGATTTTAATATTCTTTCTCTAAGCTCTATAACTTCATCCTTAGAAGACATATTGAGTGTTAGCTGCATATGATCTGCCACATCGATCCGAACATCAAACTCGCTATTCGGATTATAGTGGTGTTGTATTAAAGTACTAATCCTATCCATCGAAGTTAGATCGGTTACATCTTTCTCAATTGTGAATTGATTATCAGATGTATAAACTTTGCTATCAGGCATATCATAATCGTTAAGAGTTTCCAGATTATCAGAGCTCTGTTTTTCAGCAGTTGTAATTATAGGATTATCTTTGCTATCAGAAATATAAGAATCGGTAGGTCCTGAAGTTATTTTATCAATCATTTTTTTCCAGGGATTAGTTAGAACATCTACTTGAATAGGTTTAGCTCTTTCATAAATCTTAACAGAATCAATATATTCTTTTCCAATGGATTCTAATATTCTTTCCCTGATATCTTTAGCGTTATCAAAAGAAGATGTTGTTATTTTTAACCTGCGATTATCTGCCTTAGCGCTTTTAATATCAAGCTTTCCATCCGGATTATAATAGTCTTTTATGAAAGTGCTCACATCTACAGTTTCAAGAGGGTCAAAAGATAAGCGTGTTATTGCAGATAAGTCTTTTTTCACCAGTTTTGTTTTTTTGGATAAATCTATTTCACTGCGATCCACTGGTTCTGGATCATCTTTGCTATAAGAACTATCATCTTCGCTATCAGAAATATAAGAACTGATAAATCCAGAAGTTATTTGATCAATCATTTTTTTCCAAGGATTAATTAAAACACTTACTTCAATAGGAGTAGCTCTTTCGTGAATATTAACATGGCAACTATAGTCTTCTCCAATGCATTTTAATATTCTTTTCTTGATATCTTTAGCGTCATCGAAAGAAGATGTTGTCATATTTAGCCTATGATTATCTGCCTTAGCGCTTTTAATATCAAGCTTTCCATCCGGATTATAACAGTCTTTTATAAAAGCACTCACATCTATAGTTTCAAGAGGGTCAAAAGATAAGCGTGTTATTGCAGATAAGTCTTTTTCTACCAGCTTTATTTTTGTGGGTAAATCTATTTTACTGCGATGCACTGGTTCTTGATCATCTTCGCTATAAAAACTATCATCTTCGCTATAAAAACTATCATCTTCGCTATCAGATATATAAAAACTGTTAAAACTTGCCAGATTATTAGAGCCTGATTCTCCATCGGTGGAGATTATAGGGTCACCAACACACTCCAAAAAGCTGCCATCCTTAATGACCAGCTCAATCAACCGATTACCTTTTTTGTCTAAAATGGCAATGTAGCCAGGGCAGTCAAAATCAAAGCGAGGTTTTTCGCACCTTGTTTGAATTTGTGCAACAGTCGCCATCGCACAGCTGGCACCTTTTTCATCAACAGAAAATATGATTTTCTGAAGCATCTCCAGATTATCATCTGCCGAAATGCCTAATTTTGTTAGATCTCCCGCTACTATGTCAGTTCCAAATACCTTACATATTTTCTTGAGTAACTGAGTGTCACAACTGTCCATGTTTATTTTGGGTAGCGTTAGCGTATATTCCGCTTGTCTATGATTTAATTGTTCAGTTAACTCGTTAATCGTGTCAGAATCAAGTTTATCAATCGCTGTGGCACTTTTATTATGCGGCTTTATTGCGACCAGTTTAAGATCTTCTCCATTCACAGATTGGAATTCCTTTGCGATGGCACGAAATCTCCTGTTAGAAGCACATTGAACCGTTTCAGTTTTAGACATCATCTTGACGTTATCAATACAAGTTCCATTTGCACATAGAAAACGTCCAGCAGCCGTTTCATCTGGAGAAAAACTATCCTCCCAGACAGCCCGGCAATCTATTACATTACCAATTACTGCTTTAACTTCGTTCAACCCATCAAACAACTTTTCTATTTTTCCTTTGGTTTTATCCTTAACAAAAGCTTCTGTGACATCAGCTACGTCCCAGAAAGCACCTTCCAGCTTTTGGGTTAGATAACATTCAGAGAGTATTTTTTCAAACTGCTCAAATCTGACGCAAAAGGCAGAAGCAATAAAGTTAGCGCAAGAGATCAACTGATCAGGATGGCTTCCGTAAGGGTGGTCTTTGCTGAATTCACCGAGTTTTTTATGGATTTCAGTCTCCAGCTCATCAGTTAAGGATTCTTCGGGGATTTCCAGAATCAATGCCTTTTTGGCTTTATCATCCATACACAACAGAAGCATACCCAGTACTGGAGCCAGGCTGACAGAAGAGATCACCTTGCTTTTGTGGTCCTTGGCATCCTGAGTACATAAGATCCCGATTGACACTTTATTTATCAGTTTTTTAACAATATCTGAAGCCTGTGAGGTGATCTCGAAGGAAGTTGCTGGCCTATTAGATGGCTGCCATTGCATTGCCTGGCTTGAAGTTCTAATTGTTCCGGTTGGGGTAAATGAGTGCATAGTATTCTCTCCTTTGGTTGATACAAAGTAGTGAGAATAAACTCACTGCTTCCATGCTATTGCAAATAGTCATAAATGATGAATTACAGCATTGCCATTAGTACTTGATATTTAAGTATTTCCTTTCTCAGAAAACACTGACCGGTTAGTTAGTTACGATAACACCTTATTCCCTGCAATAGAGCCCGATTGTCATAGTGAAGGTATCTCTGCCCGAAAACTTTAATTGTCCGTTTGTCTAACCTGTGGGGGCAACTACAGGTTAAGCTTTTGTTAAAAAAAAACCGGAGATGGTTAATCTCCGGATTTGGCATTTTATTTATGAATGTATAGATTTTAACTTCTTAAACAGTGCATCCCATGCGTCAAATGTAACTTCTACATGAGAGCCATCAGAGATCTCGAAAACTTTAACAAAACATTCATGTTTGTAATCCAGCCATTCTGATATTTTATCTTTGATTTTAATAGCGTCTTCCTTGGTACGAGTTTTGATAGATAAATCAGATCTACCTGAATAGGCACTTTCGATATTAAACTCCCCATTCGGATCAAAGCTATGACGTATTAGAGGACTCGCATCAATACTTTTGATTTTTGTTTTATCAGATAAGTGCTCTATTATAGAGTCAATACTAGCTTTACCGCTTTTTCCGCGTTTTTTGGAAGCAAGCTTTTTCCTACCATTTGTGTTGGTTTCGATTTTAGCTCTTTTGCTTTCAGCTTTACAGTCATCAGTGTTCAAACTTTCAGAAGAAATGGTCTCGGCCGGAGCAAATTCAAAAAAACGACCATCCTTAATGATCAACTCAACCAACCGATTTTCATTTTCGTCTACAATGGCAATGTAACCAGGACAGACAAAGTCAAAGCTACCTACTTTGGGTAAGCACCTTACAGAAATTCTTTCATCACTCAAAAGCTTGTTCTGAGCACCTTCTTCATCAATGGATAGTACAGTCTTCTGAAGAATACTCAGATTACTATTTTCCGGTTTGCCTAATTTTGCTAAGTCTTGTGCGACTATTACGTCGGTTCCAAATGCCTCGCAAATTATCTCGAGTAATTGAATATCACAACTTTCTACTACGTTTATTTTAGGTAGCGTTATATTAAATATCGCTTTATTATGTCTTGTATCGCTAATCAGATCAGTGATTATTTTGGAACTAAGGTAGTTAATTGCTGTTGCACTTTCTTCGCGGGGTGATATCGCAACTAATCTAAGGTTTTCTCCATTCACAGATCGGAAATTTTTGGCTATGGCGCCAAATGTTCTGTTATAGGAATAGTGGCAATTTTCCCACATCTGCATCATCTTTACGTCATTAATATGAGTTCCATCTGCGCAAAGAAAATTGCCCGGGACTGTATCATTTGGAGAAAATGCTTTCTCCCAGTTACAATCGAATTGTATCACGCTACCAATGGCCGCTTTAATCTTATCCCGCTCAGTTTCAGGATAACAATCAAACAAGTTTTTAATTTTTCCATTGGTTTTCTCATTAATGTAACTTCCTGCGACGCGTGCTACGGAGCTGTCATGACAGTCGAGCTTTTCAGTTTGATAACATTCAGACAGCCTCTGATCAAACTGCTCATCCCTGCTGGCATCTTCAGTAGCCATAAAGCCAGCGCAAGAGACTGCCTGTTTCTGATCAGGATCCTTACTATAAGCGTGTTTTACGCTGAATTCACCGAGTTTTTTATGGATTGCATTCTCCAGGTCATCAGTTAAGGTATCTACGGGGATGTCCAGAATCAATGCCTTCCTTTTTTTATCATCCATACTCGCCAGAAGCATGCCCAGAACCGGTGCCAGGCTGGTAGCAGACACTACCTTGCTTTTGTCGTCATTGACCGCCTTAGGCAGGATTTTGAGTGACAGCTTTCTGATCAGTTTTGTAACGATATTAGAAGCCTTTTCGGAGACCTCCAGGGAGTTAACTGGCGGTTTTGATGTCTGCCATTGCATTGGTTCGGTTGATTGTCTGATAGGTTGCATAGTCTATTCTCCCTTTCTTGATAAAAATTAATTAGTGAGAATAAACTCACTGCTTCCATGCTGAGCAAATAGCCATAAATCCCGGGTTACAGTATTGCCCTTGGTACTTGATATTTAATTATTTCTTTTCTCAGAAATCACTGACCGGTTAGTTACGATAACACTTTGTTTCCTGCAATAGAGGCTCGTTATCGTGGCAGATGTTTCTCTTTCCGAAGTTCTGCCATAAAATTTAACTTATCTATTTTTCCAAATTATGGAGTCTGGTTTGCTTTCAGGCTTATGTTAATAAAAATATCCGGAGGTGATTAAAAACCGGATTTGGCTCTTTGTTTATGATTGTCCAGAGGTTATTTTAGCCACTTAATTAGCATTATATTTATTCACGATTTGCTAGCAGTTAACTTTTCCAGCAGAGCATCCCATGCATTAGATTGAACTTCAACTCTAAAATATTCGATAAAATCTTCAAGCCTAAGTAAATCCTCATATTCTTCTCCAATTAATTCTAATATTCTTTTTTTAAGCTTTTTGGCGTCATCCAAAGAAACGACATCGATATCTATTTCGGGTAAGCACTTTACCCGAGCGTTAATAATTTCAAGCTCTTCATCCTGGTTAAATCTATGTTGTATTAAAATAGTCATATCACCATAGCGAAGAGGGTTGGAAAGAAACTCATTGATTCTGGTTTCAATAGCGTCTTCAATATTTTTTATATTATTTGCGCTTTTTTGAACTGCGTACCATCTGGCATCAAATGTATAGTTTCTTTTGGGAGTTAGATCATCATCGCTATCAGAGTCATCAAAGCTATCAAACATCAGGTCGTCAGAGTCCGGGTTTTCCACTGTTTCCAAAAATCTGTCATCCTTAATGACCAAATCAAGCAACCGATTACCTTCTGAGTCTACAATGCCAATGTAGCCAGGGCAGAGAAATTCAAAGTCAGGGGTTTCAGGATCGTCTTTTACGGTGGTTTTTTCGGCATTGGTCAATGGGTTGCAAGTATCTTGTTCATCAACGGTTACTGTAATCTTCTGAATCATATTTAAATTTTGGTCTGCCTGTTTGCCTAATTTTGATAAATCTACTGCTGCTAGTGTGTTGATTTCACATGCCTGATGAATTCTTTTGAATAATTGGTTTTCACAAGTTTCCATGTTTATTTTTGGTAGCTTTACGTTTAATGTCATTTTATTATCATTTAATCTTTCAATCAGGTGATCAATTGTTTCAGAATCAAGGAATGTAATTGTGGACGTAGATTCAACACGCGGTTTTATTGCGACCAATCTAAGGTTTTCTCCATTTACAGATTTTAATTCTTTGGCAATGGCAATGAATTGTCCGTTGTCAGCAATTGGAAAATTATCAGTTGTACTCATCATCTTAACTTTCTTTAAATCAATTTCAGTTGTACATATAAAATTGCCCGTGGTGATTTTATCTGAAGATGCACTTGTCTCCCAGATGCCCTTGAAATCGAAACTCATCGCATTGACTATGGCTGCTGTAATTTCATGCCGTTGAGCTTCAGAATAACCACTAAACAAGTTGTTAATTTTGCCATCATTAATGTAAGTTTCTGTGACGTCTGCTATGCAACTGACAGGACACTCCAGTTTTTCGGTTTGATAACATTCAGACAGCCTCTTTTCAAACTGCTCATCCCTGGTGGCATCTTTAGTCGCTATAAAGTTAGTGCAAGAGATTGCCTGTTTTTGACCAAGGTGTTTAACGTAAGCGTGTTTTAGACTGAGCTGGCCGAGTTCTTTGTGGATTTCAGTCTCCAGCTCATCCGTTAAGGCTTCTACGGGGATGCCCAGAATCATTGCCTTCTTGTCTTTATCATCCATACTCGCCAGAAGCATGCCAAGACTGGCAGCCAGGCCAACAGAAGACAGCGCTATACTTGATTTGCCGGTAAAGTCCAGAATCGAGATTTTTACTCTATCCAGCAGATTTTTAACGACGTCGGAAGCCACTACGGTGATCTTGGAGGATGTGTCTGGCAGGTCTAATGGCTGCGCTGACAGTGATGTTTGTTCTATTGAATATCCGAGAGGTTGCATAGGCTAAACTCCTTTCCTGATGACTAAATAGTGAGTGAACTCACTGCGTCCACGCTTTGATATAGCTGTAAATCGTGAGTCACGATGCGGCCATTTATATCTAATAGTTAACAATTTGTTTTCACAAATCACTAACCGCTTGGTCAGTTACGATAACGCCTTGCTCCCTGCAATAAAGTGGTGCGTCCGGATGCAGAAGGTCTTCCATATCTTTTTAAAAATAATTTTTATATGTTTTTTTTCTCTATCCATTCCTGCGGCTTTTGTGGTATCTCCTGCTTTTAACCACAGTCCAGTAAGCAGCAGCTCATTCGTATACAGTCGCAATATAATTAGTGCCCGTCCGAAAACCCTCAAATACTTGAAAATAGCGGCTTATAGCCTAATTTAAGGAACGAAGGTTTTCCACAACAGGACGTTCCCGAACTTATGCGCCAGACCATTAATCCACAAATGCAGCTTGGCGAGGTTGATATCTCTGCCATTACATTCAATCTCAGGTCAAGGGATGACACTCCCCGCTTGCTCCTGGCATTGCAATATATCTGGACAAATATCGAGTTGAGGAATCAGGTTTTTCACGTGCTTCAGGGTATGATAGCTGCCGACCAAGGTAACGGGCGTCCCGGAATGGATCCCTGGAGGATGTTGGTTTTTGGCGCCTTGCGGCTGGTCATTAACTGCGACTACGACCGGCTTCTTGAGCTGGCTAACGAGCATGGAACTCACCGAAAGATTCCAGGCCATGGGTCTTACTGTGAACACCAGTACAAACTGCAAACCCTGCAAGACAACATCTCATTGTTCACACCGGAAATTCTGGACCAGAACAATCAGGTCGTCGTCAATGCTGGCCGTGAATTGGTAAAAAAAAGAAGAGAGGCCACGCGCCCGCGCTGACTCGATCGTCGTAAAAACCAATGTTCACTTTCCGACGGATATCAACCTGCTCAGAGATGCTATTTGCAAGTTGATAGAGTGGGCAACCACTTTGTTTTCGGAGCAGCATGAAAGCCTGTGGCGACAGAGCCGCTGAACAGAAATAAACCAAAAAGTAGCACCCACAGATGAGTAGGCTGAATTTTAAACAAAAATTTTTGCTGCTGCCTGCTGAATCGGATTATTTGTGGGTTTTCGGGCAGGCACTACATGGAGTCTGAAAAGGTAATTATTATGAACAAACTCTTTTTAAAAAATATTTTTATATGTATTTTTTCTCTATCTGTTTCAGCGGTTTTTGCAGATCTTCCTGTTTTTAACCGCATTCCAGTAACCAGCAGCAATATGGGTGACCTTCCCGGTAAGCGACTTTATTTGAAAATTTATGGACCAGAAATGGCTAAAGGAAAGACATTACTACACAACTTCGGTAATACGCAGTATTACGGCGAGATAAAAATTGGATCTGACGATCAGGTATTTAAAGTTCTTTTAGATACCGGATCAAGTTATATCTGGGTTCCTGGTACAACATGTAGTTCTAACAGCTGCTCTGACAAAAAACGTTTTGATCCACAAAGCAGCAGCTCGTTTGTACGCACTAGCCACAGACTGAACCTAAGTTACGCCAGAGGTAAAATATCTGGTATCTTCGGTTATGATGATATTACTCTCGGTGGCATAAAGGTAGTATCTCAGGGATTTGCTGTAGCCGACGTTATTTCAGATGATATCGAGGACCATCCGTTCGATGGCGTTTTAGGCTTGGGCTTTAAGAGCAATAGTATCATCCCATCATGGTTAGACAATGCCCTAAAACAGGGTTTGATCGATAAAGCTGTCTTTTCGTTCTACCTGTCCCAAAAAACCAACAAGGGCGGTAGTGTTATGATTATCGGTGAGCCCGACCCTTTCTATTATCAGGGGCCTATATACTGGCACTCCCTGATAGCTATCGATGGTGAACATCCTTATTACGATATTTCTTTTGACGGCATCTCAGTCGGAGCAAAAAATATTCTCCTAAGCTGTCAAGAAAGACAATGCAAAGCCCATATTGATACAGGGGCACTTTATATTTATGGGCCAGAAAAAGACGTCGAATCCATTCTTGAATCTCTTGATGTGAAAGCAGATTGCTCAAACGTCAGCCAACTTCCACCTCTGAAGGTCTCCATTGGTGGCCATATCTATGAGGTTCCCCCACAAATTTATGTAGTCAAAGAGCAAAACTGCTTTGGAATGGTTGAATGTCATGCTGGAATTGACGAAATGCCCGGAATAAATAATGAATCTTGGATCCTTGGAAATCCATTCATGAGAGCGTTTTACACCGTTTTCGATAAAACAGATGATCGGATTGGTTTTGCCAAGTCACATGACAGGCTCAATGAACCAAAAACACTCAGGGCATTATACTGATTAATCAGATAGTTTTCGTACAAAAACATTACCCAATGAAAATCATGGTCATGAATTCATTAATTTATTATCTGGTTCGAGCTGAACCTCAAATGACCGTCTAAAATCAAGGAGGTTTTTTTTATCTACATAGAGTCTGAAAAGGTAATCGCTATGAGAATCATCATTTTTAAATAACATTCGTATATGCGTTTTTTTTCTATCTATTTCAGCGGCTTTTGCAGAACTTCCTGTTTTCAACCATTATCCAGTGACCAACAACAGTATGGATGATCTTGCGGGCAAGCGATTCTATTTGGAAATCTGGCTTTCCGTGATGCCTACCACATATTTCTCCGTCCCGTTGATAGCCCAAACATGAATGCCCTCAAAGCAAGAGCTTTCCCGTATTCCTTGCTATGCAGGACTTGACTTAAATTATTGATTTATTTTCTTGACATTAGGTCCACCATAGGGTGGCTGTTGTAGAGGGTAAGCTAAAGGGTATGCAAGGTCGTCCAGAGCATTGGCTTGAAGTGTTGACTTGAAGTCGATTCAAGCTGCAGCAGCCTTGACAGTTCGGGGCCAGATACGTAGCTTCTACACAGTCGTTTAATAAACTTATAAAATGCTTTGTACCATGGCACAACTTTCAACTGTCGAAAGAATTCTGGATTCAGCCGAACTGCTCTTCGCTGAACATGGCTTCTCAGAGACTTCCTTAAGAACCATTACAAAACAGGCAGGGGTTAATCTGGCTGCAGTGAACTATCACTTTGGTTCCAAAAAAGCGCTGATACAGGCGGTTTTTGCCCGTTTTCTGGACCCCTTCATGAAAGGGCTGGATACCACTCTGGATGAGTGGTCCGATCAGAGTGAGCCACCTGATCTTGAGGCTGTGCTTGAGATACTTGTTGACCATATTCTTGCTGTAAAACCCAGAAGGCCCGATGACATCTCTATTTTTATGAAACTCATGGGGCTGGCTTTCACACAGAACCAGGGGCATTTGAAGCGTTATCTGACGGAAACTTATGGAACCGTCTTCAGCCGATACTTTGAGTTGTTGTTCAGGGCCTGTCCTGACCTTCCGATAGCCGATAAATTCTGGCGTACCTATTTCAGTCTTGGCTCTGCTGTCTTTTCCGTATCTGGCGCCGATGCACTTCTCTCCATTGCCCAGAGAGATTATGACATTGATGACAATCTTGAGAACATTATGAGAAGAATGGTGCCATTTATGGCAGCTGGTCTGCGTGCTCATGCCACCTATAAGAATGGTCGATAATATTTATTCGAGTTGCTGGCTCTCGAGCCTGAGCCAAAGCGAAACCAGTCAATACGAGATTCATCTGTGCACATTAATGTTAGAATTGCCTCGCAGACTCTGGAGCTGCTGCAAAAGGGTGCAGAAACGATTTGTTACTCTGTATCCACCGCCAGTAAAGGAACAGGGCAGCAGGAAGGTAGCTGGCAGACTCCACTGGGGCGTCATATTATTCGTGCGAAAATCGGTGAGGGCCTCCCTCTCCATGCGGTTTTTGTGGGAAGGCGATACACGGGTGAGATCTATTCACCCGAACTATTACAACAATACTCTGAACGTCGGGACTGGATTTTAAGCAGAATTCTCTGGTTAAGCGGTCTTGAACCCGGCTACAACCGTCTGGGAAATGTCGATACCATGCGACGCTACATCTATATCCACGGATCACCCGATACCGCTGTGATGGGCGAGCCGGGTTCAAGAGGCTGTATCAGGATGCATGGTCGTGACATGATTGATTTATTTGACCGGGTTCTTCCGGGAACTACTATTGATATTCTGCCAAAGTAGTTTTATCGCATTCAGACGGGTCAGGAGAGCAAGAAAAGTATGTACAGGCATGATCATAACAATGCGAAAAATAATGGCGTTCTGATAATCGACCTTGAAGGTCAGACCCTCCAGCCTGAAGAGCGGGAATTACTCCTGCATCCCGGTGTTGTCGGCGTGTTGTTTTTTGCCCGGAATTTTCACGATCGTAAACAGTTGTGTGATCTGGTCAGAGACATAAGAAGTATCAGACAAAACCTGATTCTGATGGTGGATCAGGAAGGTGGCAGGGTTCAGCGTTTCAGAAACGATTTTACCCGTTTGCCGCCTGCAGAGCGTTATGCCAGCTATTTCAAATGTGATCCCCAGAAAGCCCTGGAGTTGGTTGAGGATTGTGGCTGGCTTATGGCTGAAGAAATACTCTCCTGCGGCCTTGACATGAGTCTGGCTCCGGTCCTGGATCTTAATCTGGGTCTTACAGATATAGTGGGCGACCGTGCCTTCGGCTGTGAGCCAGAAACCGTCATTAAACTGGCCGGTGCATGGTTCAGTGGTGTCCGTGAATCAGGAATGCCCTGTATAGGTAAACATTTTCCCGGTCATGGCAGTGTTAACGAAGATTCTCACCTGACCCTGCCCAGGGATAGTCGTGCGCTGGATGCCATCCAGCAGCAAGATATGGCGCCATTCAAAGCTCTGATAGAGCAGGGCATAGAAGCGATTATGCCCGCTCACATTGTTTTTCCTGAAGTAGATGATCAGCCTTGTGGTTTTTCATCAATCTGGTTGAAAGACATCCTTAGAGAACAGATCGGCTTTAATGGCTTAGTGATCAGTGACTGTCTGACCATGGAGGGTGCAGCTTCAGCCGGAAGTTACACTGTCCGGGTCGAAAAAGCCTTGAATGCGGGTTGTGATTTATTGTTATTAAGCAGCAGGGAGGGTGTCCGGGAAGTTCTGCCCTGGCTTGAACGGTCTTCTTTCTCTACGCCTGATCTTTCATCTCTTCAGGCCCGTGGCGGTCGAGCTCTGGAAGAGCTGGTGACCATGGATCGCTATCTTAGTTGCAAGGACAGACTGGATTATCTTTCTGAACGATTTAACTGATCTGCCATAAAACGTCCATAGAATGATTTCAACCTTGTGGGAATGAAATCATTCTCAGTGTTAAGTGTCCCGTTTTCTATCCGGAAGTCTGATAATGTCTCTTTCTCACCCTTTTTTTCATGAACTGGATATTCCTCAATGGGTTATTCAGGCCGTTATTGTCCTGTTGATTTCAGGCGTTATCCATCTGATCTTGTCCAGAGTGTTTGCTCATCTTTCCAGAGATGGTCGTGCAGCCCTTACCCCTTGGAATGATGCCGTTATCAGGGGACTGAGAACCCCTGTGATCCTGCTGATCTGGGTTATTGGTTTCTGCTGGGTTGTTGGTGTAGCTGCCAAGGCTACGGATTCTGAGTTAATTGATGGTCTGAATAATCTCAGGGATGTCATTATCCTGACTCTGGCGGGTTGGAGCATTATCCGTTTCATTCGTCAGCTGGAGCGAAACTTTCTGAATCCTGAACTGGCAGGCGATCGGTCTAATGATCCAACGACTGTAGTAGCGATTGGCAGATTAAGCAGAATTGTGGTCATCATCATCTGTTTTCTGACTGTATTACAGTCACTTGGCTACAGTATCTCAGGTCTTTTGGCATTTGGTGGTGTGGGAGGTTTGGCAGTCGGTTTTGCCGCTAAGGATATGCTGGCCAATTTCTTTGGTGGTCTGATGATTTACCTGAATAAACCCTTCCGGGTTGGTGACTGGATTCGTTCGCCGGATAGAAACATTGAAGGCACTGTGGAATACATTGGCTGGAGAGAAACCCGCATCAAGACATTTGATAAGCGACCACTCTACGTTCCCAACGCCACTTTCAACAGCATTTCTGTTGAGAATCCATCGCGAATGGAAAATAGAAGGATCAAGGAAACTGTTGGCCTGAGGTATCAGGATGGCCAGAAGGTGGAGGTGATCGTCGAGGAAATACGGCAGTATCTGAACGACAACGATGAAATCGCCAGCGATAAGACTCTTCTCGTATCGCTCAATGCCTTTGGACCCTCCAGCCTCGATATTTTAGTCTATTGCTTTACATGTACCAGAGACTGGGCAGAGTACCTCAGGGTTAAACAGGATGTCCTGGTCAGGATAATGGCTATTATCCATTCTCATGGTGCTGATATTGCCTTCCCGACCCGGACGCTTGATGTCCCGCAAGAGTGGCTCGGCAAGTTGAAACAGACACCGGCAAAAACGGCTGAACGAGCTATGATAGATTGATTTCAACCCTTCAGTGTTGAAATCAAAGTATGTTCGTCCAGCTTTTATCCCTTGAGGATAATTTCAATGGTCTGAATATAACCGGGAAGGCGATGGCCGATATCTCCTTTACCGTGGGGTTTTCTTGTGCGAGGAGCAGGCAATGTTTTGGGAGGGTCTTCTTAAAGGGGAGAATGTCGATTTAGTGACAGCGCTTGTGGCTGCTGTTATCGTTTCCTGGTTCAGCCACTTCCTTCTCAGTCGGTGGGCTCAATCTGAGAATCAATCGGTGAGAGCCTGTCTGGCCTCAGCTTTTCGTCCTCCGTTGTTGCTTCTTCCGTGGTTGTTATGTTTTTTTTACCTCGCTCACTGGTTTGTTGATCATAGTGAAGAAGAAGGCCATGACTGGCTGGCCACATCAGAAGCTGTCTGCTCAGTATTACTTCCACTCTGGCTTCTGCTGAGACTCATCAGGCAGTTACCGAACATTGCCGAGATCTCGGGCGTTCAAGATAAAGATCTCGACCTGGCCAGAACCCTGTCACGGTTTTTTCATATCGTTCTGATTGTTCTGGCGGTGATGATTCTGGCGCAAAAGTTGGGCTATTCGCTCTCCGCGCTGCTGACTTTTGGTGGCGTAGGCGGCTTGATTGTGGGTATGGCTGCCAGGGAATGGTTGGCCAACTTCTTTGGTGGTTTGATGTTAATGCTGGATAAACCCTTTAAAGAAGGCGATTGGGTTCGTTCTCCGGACCGACAGATAGAAGGCCATGTAGAACATATTGGCTGGCGCTTGACCCAGATAAGAAATTTTGATCGCAGACCCGTGTTTGTCCCGAACTCGGTCTTCACCAGTATCGTTTTGGAAAATCCATCCAGAATGCGTAACCGCCGGGTTGTTGAAAACTTTGGTATTCGCTACGAGGATCTGGACAAGATCCCCGCCGTCATGAATCAGATCACGACAGAATTTCTTCAGCATCCCGAGCTGGATTGTTCGGAGCCCCACTATGCAAGGTTTCTTAAATATGGGGATTCATCACTGGAGTGTCAGGTCCGGGTGCATGTCATTCCCAAGGGCAGAGTGGACTTTGTCAGGGTCCAGGAAAGCATCATGTTGATCATTGCTTCTGCAGTGCAAAAAGCAGGAGCGGAGTTCGCCTATCCGGTGATGAAAGTGATTCATAAAGCGAATGCTGAACCAGAGTCAGGTAACTCACCCGATAATGATAGCCACTGATTAAGATGAAATAAGGCCCGGCCGATAAAGGCTGAATGAATATTCTTATCGTTGAAGATGCTCGTGACCAGCGTTTGATGCTCTCCGTGGTATTGAAAAAGCAGGGGCACCAGGTACTCGAGGCCGAGAATGGTAGACAGGCTCTGGAGATTCTGCGGGAACATCAGGATGTCAGAATTATCATCAGCGATTGGATGATGCCTGAGATGGATGGTCTGGAACTGCTCAGGCAGACCCGAAAAACAGATCTTGGACGTTATATTTATTTTATCCTGCTCACCGGTAATGCAGATCATAAGGCAGTTGTTGAAGGCATGAATGACGGGGCGGATGATTTTCTTGCCAAGCCGGTTAATTTTGATGAATTGGCTGCCCGCCTGAAAGCAGGGATTCGTATCATCGAACTTGAGAGGCAGCTCGAGCTGCAAAATACACGCCTGGTTGAAGCGATTCAGACCGTTGAAAAAGATCTTGAATCGGCGGCCAAAGCCCAGGAAGTTTTGCTGGCTCAACCGGCGACCATACAACATGTTTCTTTTGACTGGTTTTTCCAGCCCAGCAAAATACTGGGCGGGGACATGTTTGGTTATCAGGCTATTGATGGTGAAACCTTAGGGTTCTATCAACTGGACGTGGCCGGGCATGGTATTCCCTCAGCGCTCTTTTCATTTACTCTGAATAATATTCTCTCAGAAACATCGGGCAGAGGCTCCATCGTCAGGGAAACATTGGATTATGAGCCATTCAATAAGGTGCGTGCGCCCGAACAAGTTCTGGCCTCACTGAACAGGCGGTTTCAGCTGACACCGGAATCGATGCTTTATTTCACCATTGCCTATGGACTTATCAATAGTCGCACAGGTCAAGTCACATTATCCCAGGCGGGTCATCCGCAACCCTTATGGATTCATCGTGATAAAGCCATTGTAGAGCCCGTTGCGGGTGGAGGCGTGCCCATCGGTATGATGCCGGATATGGAATACACCTCCTGCACTTTGCAGTTTCAGCCGGGTGACCGTCTGTTTCTCTATTCTGACGGCGTCACAGAATGTGAAAACACTGAAGGTCAACAGTTTGGTGAGGCCCGTTTGCTGCAATGCCTGCAAGATACTTTAGAAGAAGATTTAAAATCGGTTATTGACCAGGTAGAGAAAAATGTCAGAGACTGGAGTGAGCTGGACCGTTTCGATGACGATGTGACCTACCTGTTACTGGAATGGAAACCCTGAAAGCCAGGAGGATGGCATGGCGTTTGAACACCACGAGGAAGGCCACATTACAGTGGTCCGGATTGATGAGTCCCGTCTTGATGCTTCCGTTGCCGAAGCGTTTAAAACCTATGTGTTTGATCTGATTGAAGACGGCAAATCCGACATAGTTATAGATCTTGCCGAAGTGCGTTTTATGGACAGCACAGGCTTGAGCGTGCTGGTAGCGGGTCTTAAGAAATTGTCGGGTAAGGGGTCACTCAGTCTGGCTTCTGCACAACCTGCGGTGCAGGATCTGTTTGATCTTACGTCCATGGATAAATTGTTCAAACTCCATGGTTCAGTGGCTGAGGCTGTTAAAGGGAGCTGACATGTCACAGGTGCTGAAGCTGGAAATCGACAGCCAGTTATCCAATACAACGCTGGTGGCTATGGCGGTCAGAGGTGTCTGTGCCATGACCACTCTCTCTCCTGTTGAAATTAATCGGCTAGAGCTTTGTCTGGTAGAGATTGTCAACAATGCCATTGAGCATGCTTACGAAAATGAAGCGGGCCATCCGGTGGAAGTGTGTATCAATCTGGACAAGACCATGATGAATATTTCTGTTAGCGACTGGGGACACAGTATTCCGGACGATGTCATGCAGAATAAGACTGAAATGGTCGTTGATCCTGAGCATCCTGAAGCCTGGTTGTGCAGTGGCCGTGGTCTACACATTGTGAACAAGCTGATGGATCAGGTGACCTATGAGTCAAACCAGGACAAGAACAGCTTTATCATGAAAAAAGAGCTGCGCCACTGACAGCTCTTTTTATACCAATCGAACTTTCCACGCCGCCTTGTCTCGGGTTAGAAAGCACGATGGGTATTACTCCGAATCAGCTGCCTTCCTGATCGACAATTCCGGGTAGTATCCCTGGCTCCGGGCTTTTTTCCTGGTCAGCTTCCATTTCAGGTAGCAAAGGTTTATCCGGCTTTTTATAGGGCGTCAGTTTGAACAGAACACCGATGACCGGGCTGTCCAGGTACTGAACCTCATCACTGTTTTTGATTCTGCGACTTTCCTGCAAATGAAAATTACGGGAAATCTTCATGGGCTGACCGTCAGGTGCCCTGACCAGTTGCAGATTTTTATCCAGGGTTGGTTTCTTTTGAGACTCCGGGTGCGGCTGAACATTCTCCATGTTTTTTGCCAGTGCTTCCCATGCCAGTTCGCTGTACCAGAGATTAACTTTTACATGCAGATAACGACTGGAGCTGATCGTAACGGTACCTTCCAACATACTGGGTTTTTTACTTTGTGTGTTGTAGTTGCCTATCCTGATTGGCCTCGAACTTTTGCCTTCCCTGAGCGGCATCAGCCAGGCTTTTTGATCGAGAATCCGGTAGCCACCATTTTTGGACAGGGCACTGCTTTCACTTTGCAACAAGTGTGATGGGTAGGGCAGGGACACAAAGGCATCCCGCTCCAGATCTGTTGCAGGCTTTTTGTCAGGACGATCCAGAAAGTCAGTGAGATCAGAAGAGGTTCCTTTTGCGTCCGCCCCGGCGTTGTAGGATTTTAGTTTAATGGTGTCAGCGGGAAGAGGGTGAGCCGTAATATCAGGCCATTTCTCATTGTCACTGGCACTCTGCTCGTTCAAAAATACAATCATGTCGGCCTGGTACCACTGCGTATCCTCACTGGCAATGGCTGTCATGGAGATTGTGCTCAGAAGTAGGGTGCCGATCGCTTTTTGTTTCATAAAATCCCTGCTCAATCCTGAAACTCTCAGACCTTCAGTCTGGTGTGCAGCCGTTTGCCACTGCCGAGGTATATGGGGCCAGTCGATCATGGGGTCAGTCGATCCAGTAGTTGCTCAAGCAGCTTGAATCGTGCTTCGCCTTTTTCCATGGAGCCACTGTACTTCAACACGCTGCTACCTTCCAGTTTGTATAGGTGCGGCTCAGATTGAATCAGCTGAATGATCGCAATGGGGTCAATGTCCGGTTGACTATTAAATTCGATTCGGGCACTGCTGGCACCTGCATCAATTTTAATGATACCCATTTTCTCGGCTCTTAACCTGAGACGGGTCTGCCGAAAGAGGTTCTTGGTCTGTTCCGGCAACAGGCCGAATCGGTCAATCAGTTCAACCTGAAGGTTTTTCAGATCTTCGTCGTTTTTCGCTGCAGCAATTCGTTTATAGAGAATCAGTCGGTTATGAACATCATGAATATAGTCCTCCGGAAGCAGTGCGGGTAACCGCAGGTTCACATCGCTGCCTTGCTGTAAAGGTTTGTCCAGGTCCGGTGTTTCACCTTTTCGGATCGCTTCCACTGCTTTCTCAAGCATTTCGGTATAGAGTGTAAAGCCAACATTCTGAATCTGCCCACTCTGATCTTCACCCAGCAACTCACCCGCTCCCCGTATTTCCAGGTCATTGGATGCCAGCATAAAGCCAGCTCCCAGGTCCTGGGCTTCGGCAATGGCTTCCAGTCTTTTCAGAGCATCCCTGGTCATGGATTTTGGTGAAGGTGTCAAGAGGTAAGCATAGGCTTGATGATGAGATCGACCGACCCGACCTCTCAACTGGTGCAATTGTGCCAAGCCAAACTTGTCCGATCGGTGGATGATAATGGTATTGGCATTCGGTATATCAATACCTGTCTCAATGATGGTAGTACAGACCAGGATATTATGTCGTTTGTGATAGAAGTCGGACATGACCTGCTCCAGCTCTCTTTCACGCATCTGACCGTGACCGACGGCAATACGTGCCTCAGGAATAAGCTCCCGCAAATCAGCAGCCGCTTTCTCGATACTGGAAACTTCGTTGTGCAGGTAATAGACCTGACCGCCGCGCAATAGCTCACGCAGAATGGCTTCTTTGACCAGTAATTGATCGTTTTGTCGAACAAAGGTTTTAACTGACAGCCGTCGTGCAGGTGGCGTGGCTATGATTGACAGGTCGCGAATACCCGACATTGCCATATTAAGTGTCCGTGGGATCGGGGTAGCCGTCAGAGTCAGAATATCAACTTCGGAACGCAGGGATTTCAGCATTTCCTTGTGCCTGACTCCGAAGCGGTGCTCCTCATCAATAATCAACAGGCCCAGATTTTTGAACTTGAAATCACCCTGAATCAGTTTGTGGGTACCAATAATGATATCCAGTTTGCCTTCTGCGACTTTCTCCCTGAGTCCTTGAATTTGCTTTGCCGATTTGAAACGTGAGGCTACGTCGATTTCAACGGGCCAGTCGGCAAAACGGTCACGAAAGCTTTCGTAATGCTGCTGAGCCAGCAGGGTGGTCGGGACCAGGATCGCTATCTGCTTGCCACTTTGGACTGCCAGAAAGGCTGCTCTCATAGCCACTTCTGTCTTGCCAAAACCGACATCACCACAGACCAGTCGGTCCATGGGTTTACCCTCAGACATGTCTTTTATGACATTGATAATTGCCTGCTGTTGGTCCGGTGTTTCCTCAAACGGAAAGCCGGCCGTGAATGCATGATACTGTTGATCCGGTGCCGAAAAGGCAAAGCCCTTTCTGGCTTCTCGTCGGGCGTAGATATCCAGTAGCTCCGCTGCAGCATCTCTGGCCTTCTCAGCCGCTTTGCGACGAGCCCTGGACCATTGTTCGCTGCCAAGACGGTGCAGAGGAGCAAGCTCATCATCCGTGCCGGTGTAACGGGCAATAAGATGCAGAGAAGCGACAGGAATGTAGAGTTTAGCTTCGCTGGCGTATTCCAGGGTCAGGAATTCGGTTTCCTGATCATCAACGGACAGGGTTTGAAGCCCACGATAACGTCCTACGCCATGATCAATATGGACGACCGGAGCACCTTCTCTCAGCTCGGTCAGGTTACGGATGGTTTGATCGGTATCGGTCTGGGTATCGCCTTTTCGCCTGCGGCGCTGCATAACTCTCTGGCCCAGAAGCAGGGATTCCGGAATTAGGGCAATATTCAGATCTTTGAGAAAGAATCCTGATGCTAAAGTACCCAGGGTAATCCCCAGCGTCTCTTTTCTGCTCAGGAAGGTATCCCAGCTGTTGAATGTATCGGGGCGAATATCGGACTGGGCCAGCATTTCCAGCAGGACTTCCCTGCGACCCGCGCTCTCGGTCACCAGAAGAACCCTTGGTCCTGACTCGATCAGGTCTTCAAGAGGCTTTAAAGGGTGGTCGGCTCGGGCATTCAGGGTCAGCTCAGGTAATGACTGGTGATCAAGGTTGAAGCTGTCCGGGGCATCAACATGCTCAGCTGACAGGATAATACGCGGGTATTGTTTCAGAGCCCGGTTGATTTCTTCTGAAGGCATTAAAACCTTTGCGGGAGGCAGAAGCGGGTGGTGTTTATCGACTTTCCGGTTTTCGTAGCGATCCGTCAGATCCTGCCAGAAGTGTTCAATCGCTTCCTGCACGCCCTGATATTGAATGATCGTTGTGTCAGTGGACAAATGATCAAACAGCGTGGCTGTCTTTTCGAAAAACAGGGGCAGGTAGTATTCAATACCCGGGCTTGCCATTCCCTGTCCTATGTCCTGATACACGGGACACTCACGGTGATCCACATCAAACGCTTCTCTGAACAGACTGCGGAAGCGATCTCTGGAGGTCTTGTCCATTGGGAATTCATGACCTGGAAGCAGTTCTATATGATCAACCTGTTCTATGGAGCGCTGGCTTTCCGGATCAAAAATTCGCAGGGTATCGATTTCATCATCAAACAGGTCAATCCGGTAGGGGGTATCGGAACCCATGGGGAAGATATCCATGAGCGACCCCCGAATTGCGAACTCACCATGCTCGTAGACTGTTTCAACACAACGATAACCCGCCTGTTCCAGTTGTTGCCTTTTCTTGGCAAGTACAAAGGTTTCACCCCGCTTCAAAACCAGACAGTTGGATTCCAGATAATCCCGGGGACAGAGTCGGTGCAGCAGGGTGGAAACCGAGATGATCAGCAGGGTCTTTTCGCTGCGAGGCAGTCGATACAGGGTTTTCAGCCGCTGGGAAATGATGTCCTGATGGGGAGAAAAAGCATCGTAGGGCAGTATCTCCCAGTCGGGAAAGTGCAGAATCCGGGTGGACCGATCACCTTTTAGGAAGAAACTCAGTTCTTCTTCAAGGGCATTGGCCTGAGCGGAATCCGGGGTAATAACCAGAAGCGGCCTGCGGGTTGACCGGGCGGCACTGGCTATGGCGTATGAGCTTGTTGACTGGCTTAAATGACCCCAGAAGGTTTTATGCCCCGGAGTCTCTGGAAGCTGGAAAGAAGATGATTTCAAGTTGGCCTGCGACATGAAAGGTGGTTTGTTCTTTATACGCTAGACCCGCAATTGTAGCTGCTCGGGGCGCCAGATACCATGCACTGGCGCAGCAACAGTCTTTTATGTATCGAAAGAATGATTAAACGCAGTGTTAAAGTTTGTTGTACTTTGTTGCCAAGTGGGGGTGAACTCTGGATAATAGCCCCTGAGCCGAAAGGCCAAAAAACGTAGACCTATGTTGTTTGAGGTAACCTGTCGGTTGCTTTCGGGTGACAGTCTGCCAGAAGTAAACAGCCTTGAGCTGATTGACAGCCTTGAGTGCATAAAAATTACAGGATTGGAACCGTGGGAAAAGACCATTTTCAGGACTGGAGAGAACGTGAAGCCTTAGCCGAATCCATGATTCCATTGATCGGCCGCTTGTATCGCGAAAACAACGTTGTGACCTCAATCTATGGCCGCTCAATCATCAACCGTTCTGTGATTGACATCCTTAAATCTCACAAATACGTCCGCCAGGTAGAAGGTTCTGCCCTCTGTGTCCGTCAGACATTCCCTGTCATTGAATTGCTGAGCAAGCTGAACCTGGCTCCGGGCAGAATTGATATTGGTAAGCTGGCATCCGGCTACGAAAAAAGTGAAGGCAAGCAAACCCTGGAAGCGTACGTTCGCAGTCAGGTCTCCGGGCTCGTGGATGGCAAGAATGGCAATGGCCATGACGATAAAGATGTCGTTCTCTACGGCTTTGGTCGTATTGGTCGACTCATGGCTCGAATTCTTGTTGAACGAGCAGGTGGTTCCGGCCTGAATTTGAGAGCGGTTGTCGTTCGCAAGGGCAAAGCGGAAAACGATCTGCAAAAGCGTGCCAGTCTGCTGAGACGTGACTCGGTCCACGGTTCATTCAATGGCACCATCAGTGTGGATGAAGAGAACAATATCATCTACGCAAACGGTGTGGCGATCCGGTTTATCTATGCCAACTCTCCGGATTCCATCGACTACACAAGCTACGGTATTAACAACGCCATCATCGTAGACAATACCGGTGTATGGCGTGATCAGGAAGGTCTGAGTCAACACCTTCAGTCTAACGGAGCTTCCAGGGTTCTGCTGACTGCCCCGGGCAAGGGCGATCTGAAAAATGTTGTGTTTGGTGTCAACCACAACATCATCAATGATGAAGATCAGATTATTTCTGCTGCGTCCTGTACCACCAATGCGATCACACCCGTACTGAAAGCGATCTGCGACAAATTTGGTGTTGAGAATGGCCATGTGGAAACCGTTCACTCCTACACCAATGACCAGAACCTGATTGATAACTACCATAAAGGTTCCCGCCGTGGTCGCAGTGCTGCCCTGAACATGGTGATCACTGAAACCGGAGCTGCAAAGGCCGTCTCAAAGGCGCTGCCTCAGTTGCAGGGTAAGTTGACCGGTAATGCCATTCGGGTTCCGACTCCCAACGTATCCATGGCTATCCTGAACCTGAATCTGTCCAAAGACACTACCGTTGAAGAGCTTAACAGCTATCTCCGCGAGATGGCGCTGTTCTCTGATCTCAAGAAGCAGATCGATTACGTGACCTCTTTTGAAGCGGTATCCAGTGACTTTGTCGGTAACCGTAATGCGGGTATTGTTGACAGTCAGGCCACCATTGTTGATGGTAACCGCTGCGTACTCTACGTTTGGTATGACAACGAATTTGGTTACAGCTGCCAGGTCAATCGTATTCTGCAACACATGACCGGTAATCACCACAAGACCCTGCCTCTTCAATAACAGGCATTAGTCTATCGTCCTGAAAAAGCTCATCTGATGAGTTTTTTCAGGGGGTGCAGTGTATTTCCGAGGTACAGTAACTGTGCTGTACCACACCTTTAGCGTCCACGGAATTCAACCGTACGTCAAACCCCCATAGCAGGTGCAGGTGTTTGAGAATTTCCATAGCAGTTCCTGCGTGAAGGTTCTGACCTAGGTGCATGGAATGAATCAGGGTCAGCGAGCGGTCTCCTCTTACATCAACATCATAAACCTGGATATTAGGCTCCTGATTACCCAGATTGTATTGATTGGACAATGCCTCCCTGAGTGCTTTGTAACCTGACTCATCGTGTATGGCGCTGACTTCCAGGAAGGCTTTTTTGTGGTCGTCATCAATGCAAAATAACTTCATATCCCGCATCACTTTGGGTGAAAGGAACTGGAGTATAAAACTCTCGTCCTTGTATTGAACCATGGCGTGATGGATAGCTTTCAGCCAGTCACTGCCCGCCAGGTCAGGAAACCAGAGCCGGTCCTCTTCAGTAGGGTGCTCGCATATCCGGCGAATGTCCCGGTAGATATTAAAGCCCAGGGTATAAGGATTAATGCCGGAATAGCGTGGATCATCAAAATCCGGCTGAAACACGACATTACTGTGGGAATGCAGAAACTCGAGTATGTAGCCTTCGTTTATCAGACCTTCCCGGAAGAGCTGATGCATCAGTGTGTAATGCCAGAAGCTGGCCCAGCCTTCATTCATGACCTGGGTCTGTCGCTGAGGATAAAAATACTGGGCTATCTTACGGACAATTCGAATCAGTTCCCGCTGCCAGGTTTTTAACAGTGGGGCGTTTTTTTCAATAAAGTAGAGAATATTTTCTTCCGGCTCCGGAGGGAAACGTCTTCTCAATTTGGCAGGGTCTTCCTTTTTGGTCGGGACCGTACGCCAGAGGTCATTGATATTTCTCTGGATATATTCTTCTCTTTCCCGTGCCTGATTTTTTTCCATTTCTGCAGAAATAGCAGAAGGGCGCATATATCGATTGACCCCCTGGTTCATCAGCGCATGACAGGCATCAAGCATCTCTTCAACGGCATCCACACTGTATTTCTCTTCGCACTGATAAATGTAGTTCCTGGCAAACAATAAATAATCGACAATCGAGTCTGCATTGGTCCACTGGCGAAAGAGGTAGTTGCCTTTGAAAAAAGAGTTGTGACCATAACAGGCATGGGCAATCACCAGCGCCTGCATGGCCATGGAATTTTCTTCCATCAGGTAGGCAATGCAGGGGTTAGAGTTTATGACGATTTCATAGGCCAGGCCCATGTGGCCGCGCTGATAGTTTTGAAGGTTGGTGAGAAATTTTTTGCCAAAACTCCAGTGATGGTACATCAGGGGCATGCCTACTGAAGCGTAGGCATCAATCATCTGTTCCGAATTAATGACTTCGATCTGGTTCGGGTAAGTATCAAGCTTAAATTTTTCTGCCAGCTGACCAATGGCCCTGTCATAAGCATGAAGCAATTCGAAGGTCCATTCGGAACCGGTTGAAAGGTACTGGCGAGTCATGGCTATTCCACTTTCTTTTCGAAAAGACGTCGGAAGACCGGATAGATATTGCTCTGGTCACGAATCTGCTGCTGGGCAAACTGTTCACTGAAGTTTTTTTCGATGTCTTTGTAGGTATGCCAGAGGTTCTGATGCCGGTTGGCGATTTCTACGTAGGCGAAATACTGGACCAGAGGCAGAAGCTTCCGGGTAATGGCGTCATGACAGAGTGGGTTATCGCTGTCCCAGTTATCGCCATCTGAGGCCTGAGCAACATAAATATTCCATTTTGCCGATGGATAACGATCATCAATGATCTGCCTGGCTAGCACCAGTGCTGAAGAGACAATGGTACCTCCCGTTTCTCTGGCGTAAAAAAAATCCTGTTCGTTACATTCTCGTGCTTGGGAATGATGTCTTATAAAAACCACTTCAGTGGCTTCATAATTTCTTTCCAGAAACAGGTAAAGCAAAAGAAAAAACCGCTTGGCGATATCCTTGATCTCCCGGGTCATGGAACCCGAGACATCCATGATACAGATCATAACGGCTTTGCTGGAAGGTTGTGGCACCCTCACCAGATTGTTAAAGCGCAGATCAAAGTCGTCAATAAACGGCAACCGACGCAGCTTTTTGTTCAATTCAGTGATTTGATGGCGAAGCGCCTCTTCCTTCTCCCTGTCACGACCACCTGGTTGTACCTCAAGCTCCCTGAGTTGACGCTTCAACTCCCTGATCAATTTGCGTTCCTTGCCAAAAAGGGCAATTCTGCGGGCATTAGCGGCCCTGAGTGAACGCACGACATTCAACCGGTCAGGAGAGCCAAACAAGGTGAATCCGGCACGCCTGAGAGAGTATTCGGTGGTGTCCATCAGGTTTTTCCTGATCAGGTTGGGCAGCTTCAGATCTTCAAAGAGATACTGAAGAAATTCATCCCGGTTGATCTGGAAGACAAAGTCATCAATGCCCGAACCCTGATGACTGGCTTCGCCTTCACCTGCCCCCTGACCCTGACTACCCTCTGGGCGCTTGAACCTGTCACCTGAGTGGAACTCTTTGTTGCCGGGATGAACATGTTGTCTGCGACCATTATCGCCATGATGAAAGACCGGTTCTGATACATCCTTCCTGGGAATAGTGACATCCGTACCACGCTCCATATCGGTAATCGAGCGTTGGTTGATTTGCTTCTTTACAGACTCTTTGATGGTGTTTTTGTACCGTCGCAGAAAGCGTTGACGGTTAACGGTACTTTTTTTGCCGCTGTTCAGGCGTCGATCAATGATGATACTCATGACGGTCACTTGCCGGGCTACTGGGACTTTCTGACCCTGATGTACCATTCAGACAGCAGCCTGACCTGCTTTTCGGTGTAGCCATGTTGGACCATGCGGTCTACAAAGTCGGCATGTTTCTTCTGGTCGTCATGAGAAGCCTTGGCGTTGAAAGAGATGACCGGCAGCAGATCTTCTGTGTTGGAGAACATCTTTTTCTCAATCACGGCTCTCATCTTCTCATAACTGAGCCAGATAGGATTCTTGCCCTGCATGTCAGCTCTGGCCCTGAGCACAAAATTCACCACCTCGTTGCGAAAGTCTTTCGGGTTGGCTATGCCCGCTGGCTTCTCAATTTTTTCCAGCTCATCATTCAGTGCCTTACGGTCAAGAATCTGCCCGGTATCCGGGTCCCTGAACTCCTGATCCTGAATCCAGAAATCCGCGTAGGTAATGTAGCGATCAAATATGTTCTGGCCATACTCAGAATAGGACTCCAGATAAGCCGTCTGTATTTCCTTACCCAGAAACTCAACGTATCTTGGCGTCAGATACTCCTTGAGAAAGCCGATGTAACGCTCTTCCAACGCTTCAGGGAACTGTTGTTGTTCAATCTGCTGTTCAAGAACGTACAACAGGTGAACCGGGTTAGCTGCTATTTCGGTAGGGTCAAAATTAAAGACCTTTGAGAGAATCTTGAAAGCAAAACGAGTTGATAATCCTTCCATGCCCTCGTCAACGCCAGCGGCATCCTTGTATTCCTGGAGCGATTTGGCGTTGGGATCGGTGTCTTTGAGATTCTCGCCGTCATAAACCCGCATCTTCGAGTAAATGGAAGAATTCTCCGGATCAACAATTCGCGACAAAACGCTGAATTGAGCAAGCATCCGCAATGTGTCCGGGGCACAGGGGGCCTTGTTCAGAGAGCTGTGCTCAAGTAACTTCTGATAAATTTTTATCTCTTCACTCATACGGGTGCAGTAGGGCACTTTGATTATATTGACGCGATCAATAAAAGCTTCATTGGTTTTGTTGTTTCTGAATGCCTGCCACTCCGATTCGTTCGAGTGAGCAAGAATAATGCCTTCGTAAGGAATGGAGCCAAGACCTTCTGTGCTGTTGTAATTCCCTTCCTGGGTGGCTGTCAGTAAAGGGTGGAGTACCTTGATGGGCGCCTTGAACATTTCGACAAATTCCATAACGCCCTGGTTGGCTCTGCAGAGCGCCCCCGAGAAGCTATAGGCATCCGGATCATCCTGGGAATACTCTTCCAGTTGTCGTATATCTACCTTGCCTACCAGACTGGAAATATCCTGATTGTTTTCATCGCCGGGTTCGGTTTTGGCAACGGCAATCTGCTTCAGTCGGTCAGGGTAGAGTTTGACGACTCTGAATCGGGTAATATCACCCTTGTATTCCTCAAGGCGCTTAACAGCCCATGGGGACATAATGTAGCGCAGACAGCGACCGGGTATACCGAATTCTTTCGCCAGCAGCTCTCCGTCCTGCTCCGGGTTGAAAAGACCCAGCGGTGATTCGAACACCGGTGACCCCTTGATGGCATAGAAGGGCACTTTTTCTATCAGTTCTTTCAGTTTTTCTGCCAGAGACGACTTACCACCGCCCACCGGGCCAAGCAGGTAGAGAATCTGCTTTTTCTCTTCCAGTCCCTGGGCGGCGTACTGGAAGTAAGAAACAATCTGTTCAATGGCTTCTTCCATACCAAAGAAGCCATCAAACGCCGGATAGCGTTTGATTAACTTGTTGGAGAAAATTCTGCTGAGTCTCGGGTTTCTGGAAGTATCGATAAGCTCCGGCTCACCAATGGCCTCAAGAATACGCTCGGCGGCGCTGGCGTAGGTTCCGGGTTCATTCTTGCACAGTTCCAGGAAAGCCTGAAGGCTCATCTCTTCTTCCTGGGTCAGGTCATATCTTTGCTGGTAATGTTCAAACAGGGACATGCTGCTTACTCCGACGGGATTCGTCTGCAGGTGAAGTGAAGATAGTTGAAAAGCCAGTGATGACAATGAATCAGGGAGTGAAGTATTTCATCTTCTTCATAAAAGAACGATGAAATACTCTCAGAATGCAGACTGTTTTTCCTGTCAGGAATCAGCGCCGCTGATGACTTTCGAAGGCGGCTTCAAGCAGCTCGCGGGTGTATCCTGTTTGCGGATGGTGAAAGATCTGTTCAGTTGATCCCTGCTCAATAATCTCACCGTCTTTCATCACCAGAATCCTGTGGCTCATAGCTTTCACTACAGCAAGGTCATGGCTGATAAAAATATAGCTCAGGTTGTATTTTTTCTGCAGGTCTCTCAACAGCTCAATCACCTGAGACTGGACAGTCCTGTCCAGCGCCGAAGTGGGCTCATCAAGAATAATCAGCCCGGGTTTCAGAACCAGGGCCCTGGCTATGGCAATACGCTGTCTCTGTCCGCCAGAAAACTCATGGGGATAACGGTGTCGCCATTGAGGGTCAAGACCGACTTCTGCCATGGCTTTTATGATCAGATCGTCCCGTTCACTGTTGCTGGCCAGCTGGTGGATATCGAGTCCTTCACCAATGATATCGGCTATGGTCATTCTCGGACTCAGACTGCCATAAGGGTCCTGAAAAACAACTTGCATCTGTCGTCGGTATGGACGACACTGTTTCTGGTTCAGGAGATGGAGGGCTTCACCTTCAAAGTAGATCTGGCCCTGACTTTCCTGCAACTTCAGCAGGGCCATGCCCAATGTGGTTTTTCCAGAACCGGATTCACCGACAATACCCAGTGTTTCACCTTTTGCAACTGAGATGGAAAGATCGGTGACGGCTTTGATATGGTCAACCGTTCTTCGAAAGAATCCGGCTTTGACTGGAAACCAGACCCTGATGTCCTGTCCTTCGATAACCTTATGTTGCTCATCAGAGACAGGAGCAGGAGCCCCTGAAGGCTCAGCATTGAGCAGCTCTCTCGTATAAGGATGTTTTGGCTGATTAAAAACCGCTTCTGTGGCACCGGTTTCCACCAGTTCTCCATCTTTCATGACGCAGATTCGATGGGAAACATGATGGATCAGGTTGAGGTCATGGCTGATAAATAAAATAGCCATACCCATTTTCTGCTGCAACTCTGCCAACAGTGTCAGGATTTGCCTCTGGACGGTGACATCCAGTGCCGTGGTGGGCTCATCAGCGATAAGGACCTTTGGCTCGCAGGCCAGTGCCATGGCAATCATGGCTCTTTGGCGCTGGCCACCGGACAATTCGTGAGGATAGGCTGAAAGCTTTTTGGCGGGCTCCTGAATGCCCACCAGTTCAAGCAGCTCCAAAGCCCGCTGACTGGCAGATTGAGGGCGCATTCCCAGATGCAGACTGAGAACTTCGCAGATCTGCTTCTCTATGGTATGCAGTGGATTGAGAGCGGTCATGGGCTCCTGGAAAATCATACCAATCTGATGACCCCGAACGCCTCGCATTTCTCTTTCTGACAGAGCCAACAGGTTTTTGCCAGCAAACACTATCTCGCCCTGGTGACTGGCATTTTCAGGAAGCAGTTGCAGTATGCTCAGAGCTGTAATGGATTTACCTGAGCCGGACTCACCCACCAGACCCAGCGTCTCTCCGGGAAACAGTTCAAAACTGACGTTTTTTACCGCATCGCTGCTGCCACCGCTCTGGTTGAAGCGGACTTTCAGGTCTTTGATTTGGAGCAGGGAACTTGTCATCGCTTAGTGACCTGTAACGTATTTGCGTGGATCCAGAGCGTCGCGGGTGGCTTCCCCGATAAACACCAGCAGGGTCAGCATCACTGACATTACCATGAAGGCTGTAATGCCCAGCCATGGCGCTTGAAGATTGTTCTTACCCTGGGCGATCAGCTCACCCAGTGAAGGTGATCCGGCTGGCAGACCAAAACCCAGGAAGTCCAGAGAAGTCAGGGTGGTGATGGCTCCGGTCAGAATAAAGGGCATAAAGGTGACTGTTGCAATCATGGCGTTGGGCAGAATGTGACGAAACATCAATCGGCTATCGGTCATCCCCAGGGCTCTGGCTGCACGGACATATTCAAGGTTTCGACCACGCAGAAATTCAGCACGGACGACATCCACCAGTGCCATCCATGAAAACAGCAGCATAATCCCCAGCAGCCACCAGAAACCGGGCTCGACAAAACTGGAAAGAATGATCAGCAGATACAGACTGGGCATACCTGACCAGACTTCAATAAATCGTTGTCCTATAAGATCAGTTCGTCCGCCGTAAAATCCCTGTATGGCGCCGACGGCAACCCCTATGACAGAGCTGAACAGCGTCAGAATCAGGCCAAAAAGCACGGATATTCTGAAACCATAAATGACTCTTGCCAGCACATCTCTGCCTTGATCATCGGTGCCCAGCAGATTCTCGAGCGTGGGAGGCGCCGGAGCAACGCGGGCATAGTTGATGGTGTCGTAGCTGTAATGGATGGGAGGCCAGAGCATCCAGCCATGGGGCTCGATCAACTCTTTTGCGTAGTCCTGACGGTAATCCATTTCCAGCTCAAATTCACCACCAAAGGTTGTCTCAGGGTAGATATGTAAAATGGGGGTATAGATTTCACCCTTGAAATACACCAGAAGGGGTTTGTCATTGGCGATGAACTCGGCAAATAACGTGGTGAAAAACAGGAAACCGAAAATCCAGAGTGAGTAATAGCCCCGCCGATTACTTTTGAAACTTTGCCAGCGTCGCCGGTTGAGCGGGCTTATACGGGAAGGTTTTATGCTTTGAGACGATGCCATATTAGTCCCTCGCCTCGAAGTCAATTCTTGGGTCGACCAGCATGTAGGTCAGATCTCCCAGCAGTTTTACCACCATGCCTATGAGAGTGAAGATAAACAGGGATCCGAAGACCACAGGGTAATCGCGATTAATGGCGGCTTCGTAGCCGAGCAGGCCCAGTCCATCCAGTGAAAAAATAATTTCAATCAGCAATGAGCTGGTGAACAGTATGCCAATCAGGGCCGCAGGAAATCCGGATATCACCAGCAGCATGGCGTTTCTGAAAACATGTCCGTACAGCACCTGGTTATCATCCAGACCCTTGGCGCGGGCTGTCTGCACATACTGGCGATGAATTTCATCGAGAAAAGAGTTTTTGGTCAGCATCGTTAATGTTGCAAAACCACCAATAACAATGCAAAAAACCGGGAGAACCATATGCCAGGCGTAGTCTGCCAGTTTGCCGATCAGACTGAGCTGATCAAAGTTTTCCGAAGTTAACCCACGCAGTGGGAAGAAGTTCCAGTAACTGCCACCGGCAAACAGAACAATAAGCAGGATGGCCAGCAGAAAGCTGGGAATGGCATAGCCTGTGGTAATAACAGCGCTGGTCCAGACATCGAAGTGGCTACCGTGCTTTATTGCTTTTCGAATGCCCATGGGAATGGAGATCAGATAGATCAGCAGTGTGCTCCATAAACCCAGAGAGATTGAGACAGGCAACTTTTCCTTGATGAGGTCAATGACTTTCGCATCCCTGAAAAAGGAGTCGCCAAACTCAAATTGAGCGTAGTTGACAACCATTTGTAAAAAGCGCTCGTAGGCGGGTTTGTCAAAACCGTAAAGCTTTTCGATGTCTTTGATGAGTTCCGGGTCCAGTCCCCGCCGTCCCCGATACTCACCGGATTCGTCCACACTCAATTGTTGAATCTCGGCACTACTGGAGCCTCCGATGCGACTGGTGGCATTGATTTCAAAACCTTCCAGTTTGGCAATCATTTGCTCAACAGGGCCACCCGGTGCAGCCTGAATGATGACAAAGTTCAGAAGCAGGATACCAAACAGTGTCGGAATCATTAACGCCAGACGGCGTAGAATATAGCTTTTCATAATTCAGTTGCGACGTTTTGAACGACGGATGACCCATCCCAGAAACAGGATGACCAGTAGAATGCCGACAGGCCAAAGTGGTATGCCTTTATTTTCTTCATTTCTTTCTTCGCCATCGGCGGTCGCGTTTGAAGAAGCCCTGATGGTTGTCGGTTCTATCCACCAGGAGTCCAGGTCCAACTGATAAAGAGGTTCCTGATCAGGACGGCTGAGAGGGTGTTTAAGGGGCTTCCAGTAGGCAACCCGGTTACTGGCCAGATACCATTGGGGGATCATGTATTGATTCCAGAGCAGCACCCGATCCAGAGCCTTAACGGCGGCGACCAGATCCTCTCTGGAGTCGGCATTGATTAATTCCCTGATCAGGCCATCAACCACCGGGTTTTTAATCCCTATCAGGTTTCGACTGCCTGGCAGATCCGCTGATTCGCTGCCCCAGAAGTCCCGTTGCTCGTTTCCGGGCGAACTGGATTGGGGAATGCGACTGACCAGCATATCGAAGTCGAAGCTTCTGAGGCGGTTTATGTATTGTGAAATATCCACGATTCGCAGGTTGGCATCGATGCCCATGGCTTCAAGGTTTTTCTTCATTGGCAGGGCCACTTTCTCCATGCTTGAATCATACAGAAGAATTTCGAATTCAAAGGGCTTGCCGTTTTTCCGGAGCGAGCCATTTTCCAGTTTCCAGCCCGCCTGTTCCATCAGGGACAGAGCTTCGCTCAGCTGATTGCGGATTCTGCCACTGCCATCGGTGACAGGCAGTTTGAAGGGTTGGGTAAATAACTCGGCGGGGAGTTGATCTCGCCAGGGCTCAAGGTAGGCCAATTCTTTACCTTCAGGAATGCCGGTTGCTTCCATATCAGAGTTGGCAAAATAACTCTGTGTCCGGGTGTAACTGTTATAGAACAGATTCTTGTTAAGCCATTGGAAGTCCATGGCGTAATTCAACGCTTTTCGAACTCTGACGTCCTTGAAAATATCTCTGCGCAGGTTAAAGACAAACCCCTGCATACCCTGAGGGGCTTTGGTTGGGATGGATTCCTGAATCAGGTCACCTTTTTTAACTGCCGGAGTGTCATAGGCGGTGGCCCAGTTTCTGGCAATATTTTCAAAGCGGAGATCGTATTCCCCGGCTTTCAATGCTTGCAGTGATACGTTGGCATCCCGGTAATAGTCATAACGACGCTCATCAACGTTATAGCGACCTTTGTTGACCGGCAAATCCTTACCCCAGTAATCAACAACTCGCTCGTAAACAATACTGCGACCCGGCTCGGCAGAGCGAATTTTGTATGGTCCGCTGCCCAAAGGGTGAGTCAGGTTGCCCTCTTCGAAGTTATTCGACTCCTTTTCCCAGAAGTGTTTTGGAAGAACCGGAAGCTGGGAAATGATCAGGGGAAGTTCAGGATTACGGTTGTGTTTGAAAACGAAGCGCACACTGCGTTTGGACAGGGCTTCTGCTTTGACTATATCGCCATAATATGCCCGGTAAAAAGGAGAACCTTTATCTCTGAGTAATTCAAAACTGTAAACAACATCGTCAGCCGTTATCGGTTGTCCGTCGTGAAACCGGGCTTTTGAATTGATATGGAAAGTGATACCACTGTTATCAGCAGCAGGCTCCGCATACTCAGCCACCAGGGCGTACATGGAGAAAGGTTCATCCGCACTGCTGGTCATCAGAGTATCGTAAATCAAGCCTAATCCAGCAGCGGGAGTCCCCTTGTCTATGTAGGGATTCAGGCTGTCAAAAGTCCCCATGCTGGCCATCCGCATTGTACCACCCTTGGGTGCATCGGGATTCACGTAGTCAAAATGTTTGAAATCTTTTGAGTATTTGCTGTCGCCGTAGAGCGAGAGGGAAGGGAGTTTATTAACTGCGTCCTCTGCTTTTACCGGTAAAGGCATCACAGACAGGGAAAGCAAGAGTGTCGCAATGGGGAGGGACTGGAAAATCGTTGTCTTCAACGATCTTTTTATCATCACTGTATGATTCATGGTTAGCCTGGATCGCATTGTTATAACTTTTGCCTCAAAACTATAGTCGGCTCCCTGACTACAGGTATTGCTTCTTGCGGAGTTGTTCCGATTTCTGACAATATTGTAAACACCTATCAAACCTGACAGGCAAGGTCTAATTCATCATAAAAAGGTCATTAATACTTTTAGATGACGGTAAAAGTTGATCTGAAGCAATTAAAATACCTGTGTTGCTTCAGAATCAACGCCTACAAACATGTAACCAGAGAGTTCCTGATTGTTAGTATCGCAATGTACCCTGTCTCCCAAGCGGTTAATCTACTTTCTTCAGTATTGAACCAGCATTAGCTCTGGCTGATGGTGGTTTATTCGTTTGATACCACCATGTACTCAGGTCAAGAGCATAAAGCGGCGTCGTCTCAGGATGCTTCAGAGTATCCCGGTACAGAACGTTCCAGGAGGGTGAGTACCAGAGAGGCAGTGAGTAGTGTCCCCACAGCAGAACTCTGTCCAGGGCATGAACCATTGAAAGCAGTTCTTTACGGCTGGTGGCTGATGGAATCAATTGAGCTATGTGATCGACCACCGGTGAATGAACACCCGACAGGTTTCTGGTTCCTGGTTGATCAACGGTTTCCGATCCCCAGAAGGATACCTGTTCGGTGCCTGGTGATGCAGTATGTCGATAGACATGCAGTACCAGTTCAAAATCCAGTTCACGGAGTCTGGCTACCATCTGGAGTGGGTCTATACGATGAACATTTAAGGTAATACCAAGACGACTCAGACCGTCCTTGATGGAAAGCAGAACTTTTTCATGTTCTTCAGTGGCTACCAGTGCGTTCAGGACCAGTGGTTCCCCCATGGCATTAACTTGTTGATTATCTTTTATTTCCCAGCCTGCCTGTTTTAATAACCTGAGTGCGCTTGCCATACTCAATCGGTCGCCCGATGCCAGTCGGCTATCAGGTACCTTGAAGGGATCATGGAAGAGGGCTTCAGGCAGTTGTTGCTGAAAGGGGGCCAGCCATTTCAGTTCTTCAGCTGATGGAATTCCACTGGCTGCCAGCTCAGAGCCTGCAAAAAAGCTTTCAGCAGGTCGATACATTCCAAAGAAAAGGTGGTCGTTGATCTGCTTGAAATTAAAAGCGTATCCCAGACTTTCCCTGACTCTGGCATCTTTTAGAAAAGGTCGCCGGGTATTGTAGGCTAACGTCAGGGTTTGGGGGTTATGGTTCTTTATGACTTCTTGTACCAGACGATATTTTTTAATTCGGTTCTCGCTCAGCTGGGTATTCCAGATGGTTGGGTCTGTAATCAGTCTGAAGTCATATTGATTGCTGAACATCGCTTCTAACAGCACAGATTCGTTTCCGTAATATTCGAACAGCATGCGGTCAAAATTATACCGACCCCGGTTTACAGCCAGGTCTTGTGCCCAGTAATCTTCGTCTCTTTTATAACTGATGGATCGTCCGGGATTGATTTTATCGACTTGGTAAGGACCGCTGGTGACGGGGACTTCAAATCCGGAGGACGGAAAATGTCTGTCCTTCCAGTAGTGTTCTGGAAGTATAGGCATTTGCCCCAGGATTAGAGGCAGCTCCCGGTTTTTGTTGTTTTTAAAGGTAAATAGTACCCTCATAGGCGCTGTGACTTCAGCTTTCTCGATATCATCATAGAAGTGGCGGTAGAAGGTTGAGCCTTTCTCCCTCAGAAGATCAAACGAGAATTTCACATCACTGGCTGACACCTTATGGCCATCATTAAAGCGAGCTTTGGGATTAATATGATAGGCAACCCAGCGGTTATCAGGGTCCAATTCTATGAACTGGGCAATCAAACCGTATTTACTTAAAGGCTCGTCCCAGGATCTTTGCAGCAGGCTGTCGTAGAGCAAGTCGCTGCCAGCCGCAGCTGAACCGCGATCTACAAAAGGTGTAAGACTGTCAAACTGGCCGGTCACGGCCTGTCTGAATTCACCGCCTTTTGGTGCGTCCGGGTTGGCATAGTCAAAGTGTTCAAAACCCTTATGGTACTTTGGTTCACCATAGAGACTTATGGCATGCTTCAGAGGAATGTTTTCTGCTCCCCATGCCAAAGAGGACGTTACTATCAAAAATATTCCCGCAACAAGGCGTTTCATTTTGGTTCTTTCTCCCACCAGATGCTGAGGTCCACAGAGCCGTAAAGACCTCCGTTGTCAGGATAGTTGTAGTGGCTTCTGTATGCTACCCGCCAGTAACGATGGTAGAGCTGGGGAATGGTGTAATTTTCCCAGAGCAGGATGCGATCCATAGCGCTGGTGGCGGCCTGCAACTGGTCGATGGTTTCAGCCTTGATAATAGATTCAATCATTGCGTCAACAGCAGGGTGACTGACACCTGCGAGGTTCTGTGTACCCTGTTGATCGGCAGTGCTGCTGCTCCAGTATTCTCTTTGTTCGTTGCCAGGCACATCGGGCTGGTGGAAGGTTCTGAGCAGCATATCATAATCCTGATTGCGCACTCTTCGAATGTACTGAGAGACATCCAGCGAGGTGATCTGCATTTCAATGCCGAGCATTTCCAGATTACTTTTGAACGGTATAGCAACACGTTCCTGTTCTGGCACCGCCAGCATCAATTCGAACCTGAGTGGCTCACCGGTTTCCTTGTTGACCCTTTTGCCGTTTTTGAGTTCCCAGCCAGCCTGTTTCAGAAGTCTATTAGCATAACTGAGCTGTTTTCGGATATTGCCAGTGCCATCTGTTTGTACACCAGTCCAGGGTTGTTTAAACAGCTTCTCAGGAAGTATGTCCCGATAAGGTTCAAGCAGTTGGGCTTCAGCTCTATCGGGTATGCCTGAGTGGGCAAAATCCGAGTTGGCAAACAGGCTTTCGGGCGCTGAATAAATGCCATAAAGAAGATTGGCGTTGGTCCAGGCTACATCGTAACCCTGACTGATGGCTTCTCTGACCCGTTGATCGTTAAAAGGGTATTTTCGACTGTTAAAGATAAAGGACTGAACCTGAAAGCTCTTGCGAGGGTAATTTTTCTTGATGATTTTCCCGCTCTCCAGGTCCTTACCCTTATAGGCATAAGTCCAGTTTTTGGCCAGATTCTCTATCCGGATATCGTAGTGTCCACTGAGAAAAGCCTCGAGAGAGAGCGTGGAGTTCCTGAAATACTCCAGTCTGATCTGCTTAAAGTTATTCCGGCCAATATTCACAGGCAGCTTCTGAGCCCAGTAATCCTCATTTCGCTCAAGAAAAACGGTCTGGCCAAGCTCATAGTGTTTGATGCTGTAAGCCCCTGAGCTGACAGGAATGTGGATCTTAGTGTCAACATCTTCAGACTTTGTCCAGTAATTACTGTGAATTATGGGTAGCTGGGCCAGTCGAAAAGGCAGCTTTTTGTCTTCGGGGACATTCAGGGTCAGTTTTACCCGGTTTCCGGGTTCAACTTCTATTTGATTAACATCCTTCAACAGGAGCTTGAAGTTGGAGAAGTCGCCATTTTTATATTGAAAAAATGTATCCCTCACAGTTTCGGCAGTAATCGGGCTACCGTCGGCAAAACGGGCTTTCGGGTTAATAACGAAACGTACCCAGCGATTATCATCCGGGTATTCGATACGTTCGGCAATCATTGGATAAAGACTGCCGGGCTCATCCCGGCTGGCAAACATCAGGCTGTCGTAAATGTAGGCACCAACGGCAGCAGGTACACCTTTGGAACTAAAGAGATCAAAGGTATCGTAAGTGCCTAGAACCGCCAGTCTGACCTTACCCTGACGGGGAGCATCAGGATTGACATAGGAAAAGTGTTGAAAGTCGGCAGGATATTTGGGAGTGCCGATCAGGCTGATGGCATGACCTGTGCGATAGGATTCCTGAACACTGGCCAGTACAGAAGGATAAAACCAGGCAATGTTCAGCGCCAGAAGAGTTCTTGCCCATCGTTTGATCGTCATTTTTTTCCTTGTTGTTGAAGGGCTTTAGAGGCTGGTTTCATCCACCATGAAGTGAGACGAATACCATAGGGTGGAAAAGTGTCAGGAGGTTGCACATGCTGCCAATGAGCGATTCTTATAAAACGCCCCTGCCAATTGGGAATGAAGTAATATTCCCAGAGCAAGAGACGATTCAGAGCCTGCATAGCAGTATAAAGAGCTTCTCCGGTGTTGGCTGACAGCGCATGATCAATTAAGCCATCGACGGCCGGGTTATGAATCCCGGCCACATTGCGGCTGCCTTCAGAGTCCGCAGACTCCGAGTGAAATAACCCTTTAAGGTCTTCGCCGGGAAGAAAAGGCACCGTCAGGGTTGTTTGAACCATATCAAAATCCCTTTGACGCAGTCTTCGCTGATATTGGCTCAGGTCTATGGCTCGAAAATCCATTTTGATTCCCACGCTGGCAAGGTTGGCCGCAAAAGGAAGTATGTAACGATCAGCCAGTTTTGAGTAGTGAATAAATGTAAAGTGAAAGGGTTCATTCCGGGCGCTTAATAATTGTCCCTGATGATAATGCCAGCCGGCCTCTTTTAGCAGTTTCAGGGCCTGTCTTCGCTGGCTTGTGATATTCCCATCCCCGTTTGTTTTTGGGAGTTCAAAAGGTTGGGAATAGAGACCCGGTGGCACTATCGACTGAAAAGCTTTAAACAGTTCCTGCTCGCTCTCTGACGGGACCGCCGATGTATTATTCTCATGGGCGCCAAAGAAACTGGTGGTGCGGACATAGGCGTTATGGAAGAGGTTTGCTGAAGACCATTCCCAGTCGAATAACAGACTGATAGCCTGCCTGACTTTTCGATCCTGAAACAGTGGAGATCTGAGATTAAAGACAAAGAACCTTCTGCCATAATGCATCTTGTCGGGAATGTTCAGTCTGGTCGCCTTACCTTGTTGCATGGCTGGAAAGACATAAGCTGTTTCCCAGTTTTTCGCCTCGCCTTCATAGTGGACATCGGTCTCCCCGTTCTTAAAAGCCTGAAAGCTGACATGACGGTCACGGTAGAAATTCAGAGTAACTTTATCAAAATTATAAAGCCCCTTATTAACGGGAAGATCTTCCCCCCAGTAGTCTGGCACTCGTTCAAAGACGATCGTTGACCCCGGCTTGACTCTGGAAATCTTATAAGGACCACTGAGTAAGGGAGGGACCAGTGTGGTTTTTTCAAAATCACGATTCTGCCAGTAATGCTTTGGTAAGACAGGCAGCTCGCTGAGTTTAATTGGGAGCGCTTTAGAGGATGAGGGTTTCAGATAGAAGTGGATAATGTAGTGATCTTCGATTTGGATGCGTTCAACTTGCTCTAGTGTCAGTTTGAAGTTTGGGTGCCCGTGTTCCAGCAGTATTTTATAGGAAAACTCTACATCTTCCGTGGTAATGGGATGCTGGTCATGAAAACGGGCATTTGTTCTCAGCTTGAATGAGAGCTTATGTTTTTCCGTATCATAAGCTACCGCTTCGGCGATTAAACCATAGGCTGTATTTTTATGTTCCATGGAGGGGGCGTAAGGACCAGTGCCCACCATCAGGGGTTCGTTCAGCTCCAGAAAGCCAAACCTGAAAGTATTATTCGCCTGCGAGGGGGCTATTCCTCTGGCACTGTATGGATTCAGAGTATTAAAGGTTCCAAGGGCTGCTAATCGCAGATGACCACCTTTGGGCGCTGCGGGATTGACGTACCGGAAGTGTTTGAAATCTTTCTTATACAGAGGCTTGTCCATGATGGACAGATAATGTTGCCATTGCTCACCCGCAGCTATTGCGTGCATACCCTGCCAATAGAGCAGAAGAGAGAGCGTCAGTCGTTTCAATGATGCTTCCTGGTATTGTTAATCCGAATGAATATAGCATCGACAGGATAGGGGAGTGGTTTATAGAGAAAAATATCAGACCCGTTCAAAACCGGGTCTGAGCATTATGAATTTATCATTCGTAAGCGCGGGTCACATCAACATAGAGAGTCAATTGTTGACCAGGCTGCAGGTATTTGCTGTCAAAGGTATTCCAGGTTCTGATCTGGGCTACGGCGACATTGAACTTGTCAGCGATTCTGGACAGGGAGTCACCATTGCGAACCTTGTAATTGACCCTGCGAACAACACCGTCCTGGGGCGCATTGGTTTTGGTCCACACCACCAGTGTCTGTCCGATCCTGAGATTGTCTCTGGGTGACATACTGTTCCAGCGAGCCAGTTCCTGGACACCGGTATTGTACTTTTTGGCTATGCTCCAGAAGCTGTCTCCGGATTTAACAGAGTGATTCAGTTTGTGTCGTCCGGCACGCTGAGTGTTTTGCTTGGCAATACGGCGCTGCGGCGCTGTCAGGGCATACTCTTCCTTCTCTTTGACAGCGACGGGAATTAAAAGACTTTGACCAACCCGGATCAAGTCTGTTTCCATTTTGTTCGCTTCCTTGATGAGCCCGGGCTTGGTATTAAAAGTATTGGCAATCCTGATCAGGCTATCACCAGACTTCACTGAGTAGCGCTGCCATTGCATACGTTTTTCCGCCGGCAATTGAGCCAGTTCAGTCCGGAAGGATTCGGCTTTGGCAACAGGCACCAGAAGGTGGTGTGGACCAGAAGGAGGGGTGGACCAGCGATTAATCCCGGGATTCAGGCGATATAACTCATTCAGAGTAACGCCAGCCAAATTGGCCGCTTTGGCCATATCCAGCTGGCCACCGGTTTCAACCTTGGCAAAATGAGGTTTGTTAGGAATTGACTTTAGCTTGATACCGTATTTGGCCGGATCACGAACGATCTTGCCCAGGGCGATCAGCTTTGGAACATAGGCGGTGGTTTCTCTTGGCAGGTCAAGATGCCAGAAGCGGGTGGATTTACCCCGCCTTTCGTTCTTGTTGACCGCATTCATGACTCGCCCTGGCCCAGAGTTGAAAGCAGCCAGTGCTAATTCCCAGTCGTCAAACATTTCGTGCAGACTGACCATATAGTCCAGAGCTGCACGGGTGGCCTCAACCACATCACGACGACCGTCATACCACCAGTTCTGCTCCAGTCCGTAATGTTCTCCGGTAGCTGGCATGAATTGCCATAAGCCGGATGCCCCTGCATGGGAATAAGCAAATGGATCGAAGGCACTCTCTACTATGGGCATTAATGCCAGCTCCAGGGGGACGCCACGTTTCTCAGCTTCTATCAGGATGAAATAGAAATAGGGACTGGCGCGATCAGAAACGCGGTCAAAGTAGCCCTGGTTTTTCTTGTACCAGCGTAATTCTGCCAATACCCGGGGATGATTATTATCCAGGTCCATAGCGAGACCCCGACGAGTTCTATCCCACAGGTCGGTCAATGGTTTTTTGGCCAGTTGATCCTTAAGTGTTTTTTTGGCCGTTTTCCCTTTGGCAACTTTTTGCTCAACTTTGACTGGTGGAGTACCTGCCTGCTCTGGAGAATGACTCTGACAGCTTGTTAGAGTCATTATGAGTGTGGCGGCACTCAAGACTCGAATCAGGGGTTTAACTTCAGGTCCGGTATAGCGACCAGACGTTTGCTCTGTAATCAAAGGTTCAGACATAAAAACTATATTTATCTTGAAGGAACACAGGGGTTATCGTCATCAAAAGTGATCCTTCCAATGACGCAATGCTCCAAATACCTCTGAATCGTTTGACAGAGGGGCATTTGGGGCGTGCTCCTTAACAGCAGTAATGACACTATTCTGGTCAGTACGCATGAATGGATTAATGGTAAATTCCAGCTTGAGGCTAGAGGGCAGGCTTGGCCTGTTCTGCTCGCGAAGCCGGATGACTTTGTTGCGATACTCCTTAATAGAGTGGTTGTCGGGTTCAACGGTCTGGGCAAAGGCAAGATTTGCCAGAGTGTATTCGTGTGCACAATATACCCGGGTGTTTTCGGGTAGAGCGCGGAGTTTATTGAATGAGCTCTGCATTTGTTCAGCAGTCCCTTCAAACAGTCGGCCACAGCCGGCTGAAAAGAGGGTGTCGCCACAGAATAGAATGGGATCATCCTGATCAGGATTAGCGAAATAGGCAATATGATCGAGCGTGTGTCCCGGTGTTTTCAAAATACTGAATTCAGTACCGAGCACTGCCAGTGTCTCTGTGCCATCCAGGGTGTGGGTAATGCCGGAAATTGCCGAATTATCAGGGCCATAGACTGGAATGCTACGGTTTTTTGTTAACGTTTCTATGCCGTTTGTATGATCCCAGTGATGATGGGTAATCAAAATGCCCGACAATTCCAGATCAAGTCTATCCAGTGCTTTCTCGACCACGCTAGCGTCACCCGGATCAACGACCAGACTTTGTTGACTGCAATCTTCAGAGAGCAGCCAGATGTAGTTATCTTGAAAAGCCGGGATAGCTTGAATGTGGATCATAGGACATTCTGTCGGATAATGGTCAATAACATTCTAATGCCTGTAATGGACAAAAAACCATTTTTACAAATTTTGCGTGTAAAGTCTGTACTATTTTCTTTACGATTGTCATAGGGGATGACACCGATGCTGGTTGAATCCTGCCGTGCCCGATAAGATGTGTATTTGAGCAGGACAACAATCTGGCTCGAGGTTTTTGCTGATTTCACTGCAGCATACACGGAAAAAGCCTGATGCAATGGTTTAAAAAAACGACCAGACCTGAAATGCCTCAAAAATTGCAGGCCCTGCAGGGTTGGATGCAATCCGGTGCAGGAGAGTTTGTCCTTGAGACAGAACGCTGTCACATAGAACATGAGTTAAAGTATATCTTTGGTTATCATGCTGTTGAATTATCGGTATCTCCGACTGCGGCTCTGTTGTCAGAGTCCCAGGTAAGTCGAAACTTTCAGTTTCACCCCTTAAACTCTGAGCCGACGTCTTCGTTGTTGCTTGATCCTTATCACTGGCCGATAGCTCCGGGCAGCCTTGACCTGGTCCTGCTGCATCATATGGTAGAAGTGTCTGATCGCCCGCACCGACTTCTCAGCGAAGCGGGGCATACCATCATCCCCGGAGGGAAGATGATGGTAGTCGGTTTTAACCCTCTGAGTCTCTGCAACATCAAGCGTATGATACTTCCGGGTTATCGAAGGTTGTTCAGTGGTGTCCAGTTCATTAGTCCAAGTCGGATGAAGGACTGGTTAACCTTGCTGGGGTTCAGTGTTGAGAAAGTGATTCATGGTGCCTACCTGTTCCCTTCTACCCACTCAGCCATGGGCTTGAAGTCGGAATTGATTGAACAACGCTGTCGTAGTTGGATGCTGCCTTTTGGCAGTTTTTACATCATAGTTGCCACCCGGGAAGTGGCAGGCATGACACCCATCAAGCCTGTCTGGTCCTCCGTGGGGCAATCCCTGGTCGGAAAACCGATTACAGGGTCCAGTCGATTGGGAGATAATCGTTGAGCAAGCTCGTTGAGCTTTTTACAGATGGTGCCTGTAAAGGAAACCCCGGCCCCGGTGGTTGGGGTGTCATTCTGCGTTACGGTACTGCTGAAAAAGGATTGTATGGTGGCGAGAAGGAAACCACCAATAACCGCATGGAATTGATGGCCGCCATTGTCGGATTGGAAACATTAACCCGGGCCTGCGAGGTGCGTGTCACAACCGATTCCCAATATGTACGCAAGGGTATTACAGAGTGGTTGTCCGGCTGGAAACGCAAAGGCTGGAAAACAGCGGCGGGTAAACCTGTAAAAAACCAAGATTTATGGGAACGGCTTGATGCCCAGAATACTCATCATAAGATTGAGTGGTGCTGGGTAAAAGGGCATGCCGGACACCGGGAAAATGAAATGGCGGATGAACTCGCCTGTCGTGGTGCTCAAGAGATTATTGAAGGTAAGAAGCAATGAACCGCCAGATCATAATGGATACGGAAACCACCGGGATAGACCCTTCGCAGGGCCACAGGATTGTCGAAATCGGTTGTGTGGAGATGATTGACCGTAAGCTGACGGGTAATACTTATCATGTCTACATCAATCCTGAGCGGCATATGGATGATGAGGTTATCCAGGTGCATGGTATTACCAACGAATTTGTTCAGGACAAACCACTCTTTGCTGCAGTGGCCAAAGATTTTCTGGATTTTATCAAAGATGCCGAGCTGATTGCGCATAATGCCCCCTTTGATATTAACTTTCTCAACCATGAGCTAAAGTGGCTGGATCCCGCCTTTGGGCAGGTTGAGGACTACAGTAAAATTACCGACTCTCTGGCTATAGCCAGAAAGAAGCACCCTGGTCAGAAAAATAACCTGGATGCACTTTGCAAACGTTATTTTATCGATAACTCGGCTCGTACCTTCCATGGTGCGCTCCTTGACTCTGAGATATTGGCTGAAGTCTACCTTGCCATGACGGGTGGTCAGACTTCTCTGCTTCTGGGAGGAACCGGAGAGGGGACTGATGATGTAACGGTTATCAGACGTCTACCTTTGGACAGACCCGCCTTGAAAATCATCAAACCGACCGATGCTGAATTACAGTTGCATCAGGAAAAACTGGAAAAGATAGGCCAGCAGAATTGGTAATTGCTACCAGTTTGCAATGACCGACTGACCATTAACTCATCATCGAAAGCAGTGACATACATGCACCAATACCAACCTGCAAACGGCTGGACCCCGGAAGGGGGTAATGCTGATCGTTATCTAATTCTGTCTGGTCATGACATCCTGATGAATTCCGAGGGGGAGTTCCTCTGGGAGAAACACCCCTGGATGGATGACCACGAATCAATCAGAACTGGAAATCTGGACGAATATTCGGTGTCGGTCATAAAAACAGACCGAATTCCTGAAGAGGGGAGTGCTGTTAATGCCCGACAATATATGGCGATGCAACCTGAATCGATGGTGGCGTTATACAGTCATGCCGCTCAAATCCTGAGATCCAGAAAAGACCACCAATTCTGTGGCCGCTGTGGTAGTCCATGCAGGTCAAGCGAAGGGGATTGGTCAATGGTTTGTTCAGCCTGTGAGATGACTTACTATCCAAGGATATCTCCGTGCATCATAGTTCTTGTTCATAAAGGGGATGAAGTACTGCTTGTTCAACATCAGCGACATTTGCGTGATACAACAATGCATACAGTCATCGCGGGCTTTGTCGAGCCGGGTGAGAGTGCTGAGGAAGCAGTTATAAGAGAGATCAGGGAGGAAGTGGGTCTGGAGGTCGGTGAAATAAAGTACCAACTCAGTCAGAGCTGGCCCTTTCCCCATGCCTTGATGCTGGGCTATCACGCTGAATATAAATCAGGTGAGATCAGGCTTGAAGAGGAAGAGCTGGTGAGTGCTGAATGGTTCCGTAGAGATGATCTGCCGGATATACCCCCTAAATTCACAATATCCAGGATGTTGATAGATATTTGATATTATACAATCATTTTTTTATTGCTTTCGAAATGTTTAGCTCCGTGCAATTTCTTAGCACAGAAAAAATACGGAACAGAGGGTCATCAAACCGACTGCCTCCATGGGGAAACGGTACATTATCATCCGCAAAACGACGGACTTTTCACATTCTCTTTTTCAGGTATCCTTAAGCACTCATATTGAAATGAATTATTGGAGGCTCTCTTGGAGTATCTGGCGGAATACGGCTTATTCCTTGCCAAAGTGGTCACATTTGTTGTGGCACTGCTGATCATCATTGTTGCGGCAGCTGCAATGGGACAAAAATCCAAAAAGATCAGTAAAGGGCATCTTGAAATCAAGAAACTGAATGAACACTATCAGCATCTGAAGGATGATCTTCAGCATGCGACGCTCGACAAGGAAGGGCTGAAGCAGCTGGCAAAGGAAAAAAAGAAAGCCGACAAGGAAAAGAAAAAGGATAAAGAAAAGCAAGTAAAACCACGTCTGTATGTCCTTGATTTTCACGGCGATATGAAAGCTTCTGCAGTCAAGTCTCTTCGTGAAGAGATCACTGCAGTACTGTCTGTTATCACAGACAAGGATGAAGTACTTCTGAAGCTGGAAAGTGCGGGAGGTATGGTACATGCCTATGGTCTTGCAGCTTCCCAGCTACAACGTATTAGGGATCGTGGTATTAATTTCACTATTGCAGTCGATAAAGTGGCTGCCAGTGGCGGTTATATGATGGCCTGTACGGCTAATCAGATTGTTGCTGCGCCTTTTGCCGTGATTGGTTCCATAGGTGTGATGGCTCAGCTGCCCAATATCAATAAATTGCTTAAAAAGCATGATGTTGATATTGAACTGCACACTGCCGGTGAATTTAAACGCACTCTGACGGTTCTTGGCGAAAACACTGAAAAGGGGCGTGATAAGTTCAAGCAGGATATCCAGGACACTCATGAGCTGTTCAAAGAGTTTATCAAGGAGGAACGTGAGCAGGTCAACGTAGAAGAGGTCGCTACCGGTGAAATCTGGTATGGCCGTCAGGCGATTGAGAAAAACCTGATTGATCTGGTCATGACCAGTGATGAGTATATCTATAGCAGGGTAGACTCCTCAGACATTATTCAGGTCAGTTATGAAGTGAAGAAAGGAATGGCCAGTAAACTGGGCTTGGCTGCTGAAACGACTCTGGACAATGCCTTCGGAAAAATCTGGGAAAGATTGTCTCAGGATCGATACTTTTCTTAACTGCTCAAAGTGATATCTGGATAGTTCCCACGCTCTGAGAGTGTCGCAAAACCCTCTCCAGCGAGGGAACGAGTTGACTCCCGTCATTCCCGACTTCATTCTCGTCATTCCCGCGAAGGCGGGAATCCACACAGACTCACCACCAGAACCATACTGCCCGATGCCCCCTTGGCCTTGTCATCCCCGAGAAGGCAGAGATCCACCGTTGGCGCTGGATTCCCGCCTTCGCGGGAATGACGACCTCAGAGCATGGGAACGAGTTGTAGTGTTATCTGGATGGGAGAACCCCGTATTGTGCGGTTTAGTCTCTTCTCAGCTTTTCCGATACCGCTATGGGTGATTCATAGTTAAACACCACCACGTAGGAAGAGATGATCAATGTTAATATGGCAGTTGCCTGGACGACGTGAGCTGCGATCTCTCCCATCAACATCTGTCCCGCTGCCAGTACTGCAATCAGAATAGAAAACTCACTGGTCTGGCCCAATCTGAAACCGACTTCCCATGCCGTTGATTTGTTCTCATTGGCACTCAGTAAGATACCAAATGTGGCAGGTTTCAGAAGCAGACAAATAACGGTCATAATAACCGCAGGCAGCCACACTTCTCCGAACAAATTGAGGTTAAAGCTGGCACCGATTGAGAAGAAGAACAGAACCAGGAAAAAATCCCGCAAAGGCTTGAGATTAATGGCTATGTACTGAGAAATCGGGCTGGTAGCAATGCTGACCCCGGCAATAAAGGCACCAATTTCATAGGAAAGATTCAAGGCATGGGCCAGTTCAGCGAAGCCAAGACACCAGCCAATGGCTAAGAGGAACATGTATTCATGAAACCGGTCGAAGCGTGCCATCAATGGCAGCAGAGCATAACGAACAGCCAAAAAAGCCGCAGCTATGATCATAGGAAGTGCGGCGAGAGCCATCAGAACATCCATTTTACTGTTGGCAAATCCACCATCAAAGTTGTACAGCAGCAGGAGAACCAGAATCGCCAGCAGATCCTGCAAAAGCAGCAGACTGACAAGAATTTCGCCTGTATGTTTGTGATGCAGTACCGTGGTTGGCAATAATTTGATACCAATAATGGTACTGGAGAACATCATTGTCGCACCGGTTATGACGGCTTCTTTTTGGCTGAAACCAAATGCCAGTCCCAGTCCATAACCGGTTAGTGCAAATATGATCGAACTGATTAATCCTACCGTAGCTGTTTTCTTGAGCAGATGACCAAGGTGGGCGGGCTGCATATCCAGTCCGAGCAAAAACAGCAGGAATATAATTCCGACGTGGGCAATATCATTTAAAAGCCCGGTATCCGTAACCATTTCCATGCCATAGGGGCCCAGAAAGGCACCCAGTACGATGTAGGCGACCAGGAGAGGTTGACGGGTAAACAGCGCAGCAGTAGCGAGTATTGCAGCACCACTGAAGATAAGGAAGAAAGAGAAGAGCAGGGAACCACTTTCCATTAGACTCGCCAGATAAATGATTGTTTATAAAAGGGCTATTCCAGCCCGCATTTTGCTTGAAGCTAAAAGGCCAAGTATATACCCAAGGCTGTGAGTCCGGTAAACAAGAGAAGGGTAGGGCCGCTGACAGCAGCCCTTAACAAGTTGGATCTGGCTCTTCTAAGATGCCTGTCTTTTTCTGTAGAGAGGTTCAGGATCATCAGTGCTTCCCTGATACCTTAGGGTAAAAGTGTCCAATGCCTTGATAGCATCTTCTGCTTTCTGGTCTTCTCTGAGGTAATAACTTGAAAAGCCACACCGCTGCAACATGAAAATCTGATCGATAAGCACGTCACCCACGGCTCTGATATCTCCTTTGTAATGATAACGGTCCCTGAGGATGCGGCACAGGGAGTAGCCTCTACCATCAATAAACTTGGGAAAATTAATGGTAATCAGGTCGAAGCTGGACAGTATGTCAGCATAATTTTCAACTTCGTCATCACTATCAAGGAACAAGCCGGTTGGTTGCTGCTTTTGTTCAAGCAGTTTCTTATATTGATCGAGTTCCTTAGCTGGAATCAGCAGTGTCCCTGCAAATACCTGATCTGCAGATTCTGAATCCAGAATCCGGTAATCATCCTCAAAAACTTCGCTATTTTTAAGCAGCCTGGGCATACACACGCTCCTTGAAAGGGGTTATGCCAATGCGCTGGCAGGTATCGATAAACAGTTCATCTTCATGACGCTGCTCTATGTAAACACTGAGGATCTTCTCCAGCACGTCAGGAATTTCTTCACGCTTGAATGAAGGTCCAATAATCTTGCCCAGGGCAGCTTCTTTTGAAGCAGAGCCACCGACCTGAACCTGATAATATTCAATGCCTTTTCTGTCGACACCCAGAATACCTATATGACCCACATGGTGATGGGCACAGGCATTCATGCAACCTGAAATGTTCAGGTCCAGCTCACCGACGTCATGCAGATAGTCAATATCGTCGAACTTGCGCTGAATTTCCTCTGCCAGAGGAATAGATCGAGCATTGGCCAGTGCACAGAAATCACCACCCGGGCAGCAGATCACATCGGTTAACAGGCCACGATTGGCCGTCCCCAAGCCAACAGCTGACAATTTTTCCCAAAGTTCAATCAGTGCCGTTTGTTCCACGTCAGCGAATATCAGATTTTGCTCGTGGCTAACTCTGAGCTCTCCCAGGCTGTAATGATCGGCAAGATCAGCAATAACATCCAGCTGTTCTGCAGATACATCACCAGGAGCATCCCCGGTAGCTTTCAAAGTCAGGGTGACGGCACAGTAACCTGGTTTCTTATGGGGAAACACATTCTGTTTCAGCCAGGAATGGAAACCTGCTGGCGCTTTCAAAGCCAGTTCATTAAAGTCCTGATCCACCAGTCCCTTGTATTCTGGATCAATAAAGTGCTGGCTGACACGCTTTATCTCAGCTTCAGGCAGAAGGGATGCGGAATCTTTGATCTGCTCCCATTCTGATTCCACTTTCTCTGTGAACACTTCAGGTGTCATGGCTTTTACAAGAATCTTGATGCGCGCCTTGTATTTGTTGTCACGACGGCCATAGCGGTTGTAAACCCTCAGAATGGCATCCAGATAGGTCAATAAATGTTCAGGCTCTATGGACTCTCTGATGACACTGGCGACCATGGGAGTTCGTCCCAGTCCACCACCGGCCAGTATCTTGAATCGCACATTACCGTTCTCATTTCGAAAGGCATGGACGCCAATGTCATGAACCATGGTAGCTGCACGATCTTCTTCAGAACCACAAACAGCGATTTTGAATTTACGAGGCAAAAAGGCAAACTCCGGATGGAATGTGGACCATTGACGGATGATTTCACACCAGGGTCTTGGATCTACAATTTCATCTCGTGCAACACCGGCAAACTGATCAGTCGTCGTGTTACGAATGCAGGCACCACTGGTCTGCACAGCATGCATCTCAACTTCCGCAAGATCAGCCAGGATATCAGGAACCTGCTCAAGCAGAGGCCAGTTCAACTGTACGTTCTGGCGGGTAGTGAAGTGCACATAGCCCTTATCATATTTGCGCGAAATTTCAGAAAGTCTTCTAACCTGGCGGGTATTCAACATGCCGTACGGGATTGCGATCCGCAGCATGGGAGCAAAACGCTGAATATAGAGGCCATTCTGCAGACGCAGGGGTAAAAACTCGTCCTCTGCGATCTCACCGGCGAGGTAACGTCGAGTCTGCTCTCTGAACTGACTCACTCTTTCGTCGACGATGCGTTGATCGTACTCATCGTATTTATACATGGGAATAATTTTTCTAAATGGGTTGGCGAGCTATCCAGAGGCCTGACTATAAGTACTCAACCATACGAAATCATATTTTCTGACTTATTGTTCAGGCACTCTGACTGCGTTGCAACTCTGGTCACATAGCTTGCTATGTTCCCGTCGTTGCGCCTTGCAGAGCACCTGCCCAATAAGCCAGAAATATTCGATTCCGTATGGCTGAGTACTTATCAGGCTTCTGGAAATCTGTTTCAGGCTCGATGCAGATTCCAGCTACGACCGAGAGTAGACAAGATAACAGTATTTTTGTATTTAGTAATAAAAAATTTTTTTATATAACTAGATGAAAACTGCATATCCGAAGAAATCCATGTATTCGGGAGACTGAATAGGTAGCTTTGCTTAAGTGCCACAAACACATTATTCCAGATAAACTTTTCAATCAAGACTTATGGCGCGGAAAAGGATCATTGAGCAGTTGCCCGAAAAGCGATAATCAGCTAGCTTGGAGGAGCACCATCGAATAACTGATTGAGGGAATGAGAAATGTCTCAGGGAAAGCCCATGAAAGACAGTACTGTTGATGCCATTGCAGCTGTTTCGATAGTAATGCTGATTGTTGTTACTGCTGTATACTGGGTCAGCCATCAATAAGCTACCCAGACTGACTGAGCACCAGTTTCACCAACATTACCAGGATCAGAATAAAAACAAGCGTTCCCACAATACCGGCGATGATGAAGTGCGCCGGACGTCCCTGCGAAAAATCACGCGCCCTGTTTTTTTCACTCTGCACACCAAACGCAGACGCTAAGGCGCTCTGCAGCGTTGACAGGAAGCCAGTGCCCTTTGCCATGATAATTCCCCGTTTCGTGAGTTCGTCTCATTTATTACATGCCAGTGATGAAGTCGCAAGTGATATGACAGGAGAAAAATTAACAAAGCGTGATAATCTTAAAAATCACCTCAAGGTAGACGTGTGAAAGTAGAGTTCAGACAATGTCATAAAAGTTGTAGTCGCCCAAATCATGAGATATTTTGCATAGCGATTGGTGAATCCGCTCGCAAATGTCTTACTGAATGAGTAGTTGCTGTAACTCATAAAAAGAGAGCCAGCCATTAACGCTGAATAGCGGGTAAAGTCACTGGCCCCCTGAGCCACCAGATATTTATCGGCACCATCAACCAATGCATACCCGGCTCCTTTTATGTAATGTCCACCGCATACAGTCATTCCAAGGCTATTAAACGCTTTTCCTATGGCAGCCTGTGTTATGGCTGACGGGATATAGGAAAGGCCAGATGTCACTTTTTTGGCCGGTTCCAGACTGGTGGCAGGAACAATGGTTATATCAGCTTCACCCAGAATACGATGGAAGAACAGTTGAATGCAGGCACCATTGACACTGATCGAGCAGGAGAGGAAGTGATCTGCCGGTACCGCCTTCAATATATTATTGGCATAGGTATTACCCGTAAAGGCAGTGACCATTAACTTTGTTCCATAGGGAAGGGCTGTAACTAAACTGGTGAACAGCGAGGATTTCATTTTATTAATCTCGCTATCGGTCTCTTTGGCAAATATTTTCTTCTCAGCAACCTCATTAATCGCTTTGGTCGCAATATTCGCAAACAGCTTCCACGTATAGAATATCCGCACATCAGACTCAGACATCTCTTTCTTGTTTAGAACCAGGCCCAGATTATCCCGATAATGTAAATAGGTGCAAAAAATAGCAAGAGACAAAGTGTAACCGCTGGCATCTATCTGAGGTGTGATGTAAGACCAATTATGATCTCTGATCAAAAGCGGTATTATATCCCCCAATGCCAGAGCTTCTGCCAGTATTTGAGCGTTGGCGAAATGTCCATAATATCCGTCACTGGTATCAACAGGTCCCGAGCTGAAGAGCAGGGAATTGAAAAGTTTGAGAAGAACAGTCAGTGATTTACCGGTGTAATAAACAATGTTATTCCTTATGACCAGACTGTCTCCATTCTCCTTATTTTGATAAACATGGACTTTTTCCAGCCAGTCCGTACCAAGTTCAGGCAGATCTGACTCCTGAAATAAAGCCGTTTTTGTTTCCGAATCAGTAGCGGTAGGACAATCCATTTTCGCAGTACAATGCGACTGGGCATCTTTTTCTAATGATGAATGATCAGAGCCTGAGGATACTTCGGCTGGCTTTATCTGCGTAAGTACCGTAAAGCGCACAATCTCTGTCAGCTGCTTTGAAGTTTCCTGTTGATTGAAAAGGTAAATCTCAACATCACACTTGAGTCTCTGCTGATTACAGGGTGCCCGAATTTCGTGATCCAGACTTCTTGCCTTTAACAAGCCAGGTAATGTCACCTCGAGATATTCTCTTGCCTCTTCCGAATACATATCCGGTAACTCAGTTATGATAAATTCTACGGACTCCTGCTCTTGTATAGCATCAACACCAAAGTGCTGCTGAAACCAGGCAGCATGTACATCGATTCCCGTTTCAAAACCCGGAGCCGGAGCAGTATGAGGATCACGCAACTTCGAGTTTGTTTGGCCAACACAGAGAGAAGTGAAGCAAGCAGATAAAACCAAAAAAATTAACTGTTTGAGCATTAATTGCATAGAGCATCCTTTAATAATAAAAACACCTGAAAGCTTGAGGGGTTTGATAACTGAGACCTTAAGGTCTTGGCTTACAGGCATAGTCATAATTTCCCATCACGGTATGACCAAGTGCCAGTACCTTTCCTGCAGTCGGATAAGAATGACTTACCAGTGCAGAGCCCGTTTCGTAGATCATGATTAACCCGGAGCCCTGGAGTATGTACATCATCATCGATCCGGGGAAGTATCGGAGGTTGAGGTAAAGCGAACCTGCCGTAATAGCGCCTCCCATGGCGAGCCCTGCCGTATCTTTAGCAATCGGATGATCGAACAGGTTTCGACCCAGAGTGATCGCCATTTCAGTGTTGACCAGACCCGCTGCTTCTAGAGCATTCACAAGATAGACCCAGGGCAAACCACTGGATAATTTCAATAAGGCCAGACCGCTCATGCTGGCCATAGAAACAGAAGCTAACCCTTTACATAAAACCAGTTTTTCTGACTCCCCATAGTGGGCATGAGGTAAAACATGATCAAAGTTTGCCATACAGTAATTCTCAAGAGAGCCAATGGTTTCATAAGCGGCACTGATCATCAGGCCGCCCGATAGGGATACGTGGTAGTATTTTCGACCGACATAACGAGCCATCGCCAATGAATACTGCTCAATATCTTTGGCGTTTATACCTTCCATGGCTGCTGAGTTGAGCAGACCCGTGTTTACCACCCCAGCCAGAAGGACAACGTAGATGGTTGTTACATCTCTTGATGCTGCCGCAGTCGCTTCGTAACTTGTAAAGCCTTTACTCAGGTAGATATTTTTTAATTGAGTTCTCAGGGCTGATGCCATATTGCTGGTGACACCAATGGATTTAGCTCCGATGGCGAAATTTTCCAGCATATTCACTCCGGGTCCCGGAGATGGATTGTTGGCATTATAAAATTCAGCGAATAAATTAAGGCCAACAAATGACAGGCCCGTCAGGACGTAACCGGCTGAAGGTTCTTCCTTATAACGCTGAGTCTCGTTGCTTTCTGTCGTTTTTATTTGGTCTAACACCTTTTCGACTTCGCGGTATTCTGCAACAGGTAGAGCGTATTCGTTGGTGAAGCTGGTCTGAGGGATGGACCAGGAAAGAATGGTGACCAGATTCAACAGAAAAACAGGCTTGTGCCAGTAATTATGAGGATCAACTCCGCCTGCTATTGAATTGGTAAAAGCTGATCCCAACAATGCGAAACCACCAAACTTGATTAATGAGGCGGATGGAAGACTGTTAAAATAATTAAAATTAGTCTCGTAGTCATTGCAGAAAAAAGGTTCTTGCTGCTGGATCAGGGTAGTATTCTGAGGAAGTTCTTCTCTGGAAACAATCGGATGTCCTTCCATGCCGGAGAAGTAGGGTGGCAAGTAAAATTCAAGAAAGATGGCGTGACTGTTTAAGGGCTTTATGGTCAGAATCAACATCAGCAAAAAACACGAACTGAGGGACAGCCGAATCGATCGAATGACCATAGTATTCACCTATTTTAATATTATAAAAGTTTTTGTTAACGCCCTGTTTTACACAGAAGTCCTTTCGAAAATTCATTATAGTGTCTGTTTGAATAATTATTAGGTTATTCTTGTATCATATTGAAATGAATGGAGTTCTTTTTATTATATAAATGGTGACTGTTATCTCAGGCAGTTATCTCACACTGAAAAAAGCTAAATGTTTCGGAAGGGTTTTGAGAATGTGGCAGCCCGTATTTCAGGACTGCCAAAATATCAGATAAGGTTCTTTTCAGATTGCTGCATAGGTGCAAGAGGCCCGGTCAGAATAACAATATCGTCTTGTTCGAGGGCATCCACTTCTTCCGGATCCAGACTTTGGCCGTCCCGTTTTACTTCAACAACAGAAACATCGTCTTCAAGCGGTAAATCACGGGGATTCAATCCTTCACAGGTATTACCCCGGCAAACGTTAACAGCATGCCGTAAAGAAGTTTCCTCGCTGTCTCCCATAACATCTTCATAGCCGGGATAGTAACCATTGAGAATATCGTATTGTTGTTCTCTGGCTTTATGGATCTTGTCTCTGACCTGATTACGATCTATGCCCAGCATTAACAGAACATGCTTGACGATCAACAAACTGGATTCGAGCACTTCAGGAATAACGGCTGTGGCACCGGCCTTTTTGAGTGAGTCTGTTAGACTGTCATCCTGGGTTCTGACCAGAATGGGAATATCCTGATAATGGGAACGAATTGTTTTGACAATCTCCAGGGCATTTTCACTGCGATCGATACAGACAATGACTTGCCTGGCGCGTTTCAAACCAACTGACTCCAGAAGCTCCAAACGACGCGAGTCTCCATAAAAGACAGGTTCGCCTGCAAGTCCGGCTTCATGAACATGTAAGGGGTCATTATCTACTGCTACAAAGGCCAGCTTTTCCTGCCCCAGGAATCGGCTTATTGTCTGTCCCACACGGCCGTAGCCGCAAATGAGGGTATGCTGTCTGATGTGGGAGACCTGCTGCTCAATATCGCCCTGATCAATTTGGGACTGTATAGCCTCCTGTTTCTTATATAAAAGATTGACAATTTTGCTGCTGTTTCTGATGAGCAATGGCGCCAGAATCATGGATAGAATAGTGATGGCCAGCACCACGGAAGCTCTTTCTCCCTCCGTTTGGCCATATTGAGTAGCCAGAGCAATGAGGGCAAAACAGAATTCCCCCCCCTGAGCCAGAGCCAGACCGGTTTTGAGTGAAGTGCTTTTTTTCTCTCTGAGCACCCTTGCCAGTAGCGTAATGATACCCAGTTTGAAGATGACCAGACCCACTGTACCCAGGATAATCGCTGGCCAGAAATTCAGCAGGATATTCAGATCCAGCATCAGCCCGACGGAGACAAAGAACAGTCCCAGTAAAATATCCCGGAAAGGTCGGATATCCGCTTCCACCTGATGCTTATAGTTACTCTCACCCATCATCATGCCAGCAATAAAACCACCCAGAGCCATGGACAAACCCAGAACATGGGTTAACCAGGCCGCCATCAGAGCAACCATGAGAGCGGTTAATACAAATAACTCTTCAGAGCGGGCCCTCGCGACTTCGTTGAAGACTCTGGGCAAAATCCATTTACCAACGGCCATCATGAGAAGGACAAAAAGCAGGCCCTTGGCCAGAGCCATGCTAATGGTGGTGAAGACTGATTTGTCTCCCGCCCCCGCCAGGGCTGGAACCAGAATCAGGAACAGAACTGCGGCAATGTCCTGGAACAGCAGCACACCAATCGCCATCTGGCCCTGACGACTGCGAATTTCATTGCTCTGGGTCAACTCTTTGGAAACAATCGCAGTAGAAGATAAAGCAAGAGCTGCTGCGACGATCAAAGCTTCTTTTACTGATGTTCCAACCACCAGCAAAACCGCAAAGATTCCTGCCCCACACAAGAGGACCTGCCCGCCCCCAAGCCCAAACACTTCCCGCTTCATGGACTTAATTCGTTTAAGCGAAAACTCCAGACCAAGAGTAAACAGCAGGAAGACCACGCCAATTTCTGCCAGCAAGCTGATATCAAAGCTATGATCGATCAAGCCGGTAGCGGTGGGGCCAAGCACGATACCCACCGCCAGATAGCCAAGGCTTTCGGGCAGATTCAGGCGATGAAACAGAGCAATGGCTCCCACGGAGAGAGCCAGAATTAACATCAATTGATTGAAAAAAGTAAAGTCCATCGTTTATAGGGCCTGGTTATTCTTTTTACAGTGAAAATACAGCTCTCTAGCAAAATTTTGGGGTGAGCTAAATGAACGGTTACAATTGTATCCGACTTAGCCTCCCGCTGTTCAGGAAAACTTGTGCTGCACTTATCTTTCTATACCACATCTGGTTGCCATCTGTGTGATCATGTTGAAGAGTTCCTTATAATTCTCGGCCAACATCCCCAACTTCATAGTCAATTCTGTTGGTCGGCGGTTGAAATCAGCGTATCTGACGATTTGATTGAACGATATGGTGTCCGAATCCCGGTGATCGCTACCGAAGAGGGTGACGAGATAGGCTGGCCGTTTGAAATGGAAGAGCTCGGAGAATGGATCTATAACCACCTGACTGAGCATTCATCCCGGAGTTGATGGCTTCTTAGTCAGGCTCCTAGGAGCCTGACCGAGAATAGACTGCCCTACTGCGGCGGCAGCAAATTGGTCTGAAAATCCGCTTTTGTTCGTCAAATAGCTCGCTATTCTCCTCACAAAACCGAATTTTCATCCTCAATTTTCTGCCGTCCTCGCTACGGGCGCTATTCTCGGTCTAATGGGATGGTCCGCCCCTCCTAAACGGCTTCAAATGAGCCAAAATGGAGTTAACCATTTAAACAGGATTAACCGGAGCGAACCACCCATGACTATTTCAGTACTTGGTATCGATATTGGCAAGAACAACTTTCACCTGTTTGGTGTTGATGACCAGGGTAGCAAAGTCATCAGAAAGAAGTTGTCCAGGAAGAACCTTTTGGAGTACGTGGCAAATCTGGAGCCATGCATTATCGCTATGGAAGCTTGTGGTGGTGCTCACTATTTGGCTCGGTTATTCAAGAACTATGGGCATACTGTCAAGCTGATTTCACCTCAATTTGTCAAGCCTTATGTCAAGACCAACAAAAATGACTACAACGATGCTGAAGCGATTGCAGAAGCAGCTTCACGGCCCAGCATGCGTTTTGTACCTGTTAAAACGTCAGAGCAGCAGGCCTGGCAACTTCTGCACCGCTATCGTCAACAAGCGGTTGATCAGAGAACTGCCCTGGTTAACCAGATCCGGGGGTCACTATTGGAAGAAGGTATTGTGGTTGCCCAGGGTATTGGTAAAGTTCGTGCACAGCTTCCACGAATTCTGGAAGATGCTGAAAATGGACTCCATTCGCTGACTCGTGAGCTGCTACATGGTTTATCAGAAGAGTTGGCCAGTCTTGACAAGCGTATTCAACAGTATGACCAGAAAATTCAGGAGCTGGCTGAAAACGACGACGAATGTCGTCGAATGATGACTATGCCGGGTATCGGAGCCATCACTGCCACAGCATTGAAGGCAGCCGTTGGTGATGCGACGTATTTTAAATCTGGTCGACACCTTGCCGCATGGTTGGGATTAGTTCCAAGACAGCATTCCACAGGCGGTAAGTCAGTCCTGCTGGGCATCAGTAAACGGGGTGATAAATACCTGCGCACATTATTGATACACGGCGCACGTTCGGTACTCCACTGCCTCAAAAATAAGGATGACCGCTGTAAAAAATGGGTTAGCCAACTTAATGAGCGCAGCAATCACAACGTTGCCGCCGTTGGTCTGGCTAATAAAATGGCTCGGATTGTCTGGGTCATCATGACCCGAAATGAAGTTTACAAGGCTGCATAATGAGGTAAAGGCGGCAGCGGCAAAGTAAAGCATAAGCTTAATCAAAGGGGAACCCCCCGCAGATTGCGATGAGCATGTACAGTTGATGGCAAACAGGTAAAAACCGGCAACCTGAAACCTGATAGGAGCCTTGGCCCTTGAGGCCGTCGGACTGATAAGGCCAGGTTGCGCGGATACCCATCAGGGCCAGAGGGTTAGACCTCATGAATAGGCCGTATATATGATTGCAGTTATCTTTGTTTGCTAATTAACAAAACAGGCTCTTGCAAAACGGGGCGGACCATATAGGCTCCTAGGATTTTTATTACAGATTCAGTATTCTGAAACTAGGGAAACAGTTTACACAACATTGATGGATCGTATGTCTACAGCCTTTAAAAAAATCTCTGACAGCCATGAAAAGTTAATGAAGCTCGCTTCAATGGCCTCAGTCACAACTGCCGCCATCCTCTTATTCGTTAAAATTGCCGCCTGGTTTATGACCGGTTCTCTGAGTGTTCTGGCAACACTGCTGGATTCTGTCATGGATGTGGTTGCCTCGGTGATCACACTCGTGGCAGTCAAAATTTCCCTCGAACCTGCCGATAAAGAGCATCGATTTGGCCATGGCAAAGCTGAGTATCTGGCTGTTCTGGCTCAATCTGCTTTTATTTCTGGCTCGGCCATTATTTTGTTTCTCAGCGCAACTGACCAGCTGTTAGGAGAGGAAGGCAGCGTTGACAATGAAACAGTGGGCATGACCGTCATGCTTTTCTCGATCGTGGTGACTCTCATACTTCTGTCTATACAAAACTATGTTGTGAAGAAGACCGGATCTGCTGCCATTGCTGCAGATTCCGCACATTACCGGGTCGACCTGCTCACCAATGCCTCTGTTATTATTGCGCTCTATGGTGCCAGTCAGGGTTATTTCTATCTTGATCCGGGATTTGCTCTCCTGATTTCGATTTATATGCTGGTCAGTGTTGGCAAAATGGCGTGGGATGCGGTTCAGCAGCTTATGGACCATTCATTGCCAGAGCAGCAGGTTCAGGACATTGAACGCATTGTGCTGGCTATTGAAGGGGTTCTTGGTATTCATGAGATGAGAACCCGTATTTCTGGTCGGGTTCCCTTTATCCAGATGCACATCGACCTTGATGGTGATCAGAGCTTGCACGAGGCTCATGACATTGGTCAGGCAGCGGAAGATGCCATTATGGCGTTCCTTCCCAATGCCGACGTCATTGTTCATCTGGATCCAAATTGAAAAAGCTAGTGCACCCAAGCCTTGATATTCATAGAGCCCACTCGTTCCTGGAGGTAACCCATCAATTATATTGAAACCGGCTACGGGAATGACTGACTTGCTAAAATAAGTCACTGTGAGAACCAATGCGAGCCAATTGCAGTTTTCTATCGTGGATGCGGTAGATCAATACCAAATCGGGTTTGATATGGCAGTCCCGGAAGCCGAGCCAGTCGCCAACCAATGCATGATCCATATGGCGGGCATCCAGCGTTTGGCCTCGCTGTAAAGTACCAATAACATCACCTACGGCAATAATATCTGCAATGGCCAGTTTGGTGATCTTTTTAAAGTCCTTCTTAAACTGATTGGAATATTCCAGGCTATACGTCATTTACCTTGCCATCAGTCAGCTCATTCATTAAAACACTGACGGATTCGGCGCTTTGACCTTTGCCTTCATACAGTTCTTTCATTGCAGCCACCGAGGTTTTGTTGGGCTTCTGAACTCGCAGTTCAAAGGGGATTCCACCGTGATTGATTACCGCTTTGGCAAAGAGATTAATAGCCTGAGAAGTACTTAAACCAACAGCTTCGCAGATATTAGTAAAGGCGGCCTTGGTATCGTGATCGATACGGGCACTGAGCATTTCCTGCTTCATGTTTTACTCTCTATAAGTCAAATATGTATTACATTGCTATACATTGTACAACGAATTATAGAAAGATATCGGCGATATTCAAGTGCAGTTGATGTCGCTTCCCTGGCTAAAAAAAGGAAATCCGGTCAAGGAAACCCGCCCTGAAGAGGTTGTCGCAAAACTCCAACCACTCTGCGCGGGAAGGCAAATGTAGAGTTACCGCTTCACCAGTCCGAAAAAGCTACTGGCCGTTTCTGATGTCTCTCTGGCCACTTGTTCATAGGTTTTTCCCGTTTGCTCGGCAATGGTTTTCACTACCCAGGACAAAAAGGCAGGCTCATTCCTCCTGCTCTTTGGTTTTTTGTCCATGCTTCTGGGCAGAAGCCAGGGGGCATCAGTTTCTATCATCAGGCGATTTGCCGGAATCTCTTTCAGTAATGAATGCAGGTGCATACCACGCCTTTCATCACAAACCCAGCCGGTTATGCCAATGTGCAGATCCAGATCAAGGTATTGATAGAGCGCTTTTTTGTCGGCTGTAAAACAATGCACAACCAGCCCATCAAGATGATCTCTGAACTCTCTGGCAATGGCTGTAAAACGCTCAGCTGCATCGCGTTCATGGCAGAAAGCAGGAAGACCTGCTTCAACGGCCAGCTGTAACTGTTGCTGAAAAACGGTTTCCTGAATCGGTCTGGGTGAAAAATCCCGATTAAAGTCCAGACCCATTTCACCCGCAGCAACTACTGGCGGTGCCTGAAACAGCTCTTTCAGGACTTTGTAACAGGACTCTGTGGCATTTTTTGCATCGTGCGGATGAATACCGGCCGTTGAGTAGCAGTAATCGGAATACTTTTCGGCCAGTTCCAATGCCTGCTGAGACTCAACAACAGAGGTTCCTGTAAGAACCATCGTATTCACGCCTGCTTTAACGGCACGCGCCACGACTTCATCCCGATCCTCTGAAAATTGCTTATCGGTGAGGTTCACACCGATGTCCACCAGATTAGGGTTCATAAAACCTCGAAGTTACAGGTAAAAATCTGGTACATTCTCTCCAAAATAAGGTGGGCATGGCAATCGGGCTATGCGCTCAATCTTTAAATTCATAGTGAGACTTTAATGACTCATTCTTCCCTGACTGTGTCCCATCTTGCCATTCACCCGGTGAAGTCACTCAAGAAGATTTCAGTCGATCAGGCTGTTATTGATCCTATGGGATTTATTAATGATCGACGCTGGCTGGTCGTCGAGCCCGATGGCAAATTTATGACCCAGCGCCATTATCCAAAAATGGCATTGATTGCTGCCATTCCAGACGAAGGTGGATTGAACCTGTCTGCACCGGGCATGTCTGATCTCATCATTAAAGACCCGGAGCAAGCGTCTGCAGCCTCGCAAAAGCCTGTTGTGGTTTGGAAAGATGAAATGCAGGCGCTTGATGCGGGCGATGCCGCATCCCGATGGCTCACGGAATGTCTTGGCTTGCCATGCAGAATGGTTAAGTTCTCAAATCAGGTGCATCGTCAGGTGGATCTTCGTTTTGCCAATGAGGGCGACTGCACGGCTTTTGCTGATGGTTTCCCTTTTCTTCTGACCACAGAAGCTTCATTGCAGGAGCTTAACAGCCGCCTTGATACTCCGGTCACCATGGACCGTTTCAGACCCAATATTGTCGTTCAGGGCAACGAGGCTTATGCAGAAGATCGTTGGAAAAGAATCAAAATAGGTGAGGTGGTTTTCCGTGTCGCCAAGCCTTGCAGTCGATGTGTCATGACAACGGTTGATCCGGCAACAGGCGCCAAGACAGGAAAAGATCCGCTATTGACATTGTCAGGTTACAGAAGAACGGAGATGGGCGTCATTTTTGGACAAAACCTGATCCATGAATCAGAAGGCATTATCCGATTGGGCGACACCGTTGAGATTATCGAATAGGCTCAAAGAGCATTATAAAAATACTCTAGCCTCTTGATATAAGAGGCTATTTTGCATCAGATAACAATCAAACGTCGAATTCTACCCAGAGAGGAGCATGATCTGAAGGCTTCTCAAGACCACGAATATCGTAATCAATGCCCGTTGCTTTGCAGTGCGTCATCAAAGAGTCCGTTGCGATAACACCATCTATTCGAAGACCTCGTTTGGGCTCACGATCAAATCCACGACTGCGGTAGTCAAACCAGCTGTAAAGTTCTTCGCTGTTCTTTTCAGGGCACACACGAAAGCAATCATTGAAGCCCCAGGCCAGAAGACGATCAAACCACTCTCTTTCTTCCGGCAGAAAACTGCATTTCCCGCTTCTTAGCCAGCGCTTTGCATTATCGGGGCCGATACCAATGTCAGTATCCGTGTGGGAGATATTAAAGTCGCCCATAACCAGCAAAGGCTGATCCGGTGAATACTCTTTATCCAGAGTGCTCATCAGATCCCGATAAAAAGCCTGCTTGGCTGGAAACTTGGTAGGGTGATCACGGCTCTCGCCCTGAGGGAAATAACCATTAATGACGGTAAAGGATTGGCCACTGTCGGTCTGGTATTCTCCGGTGATAAGGCGCCTCTGGGCATCAGGGCCATCGGTTTTGAAACCTTTCTCGACCCGGACAGGCTTTCGACGACTCATCAAGGCAACACCATAGTGTGTTTTCTGTCCGAAATACTCAACATGATAACCCAGGGCTTCAATAGCCTCGACCGGGAAATCTTCATCAGTGACTTTGATCTCCTGCAGTCCAATGACTTCCGGCTGATGCTTTTCGATCAGGGCCTTGAGTTGATGCAGACGAACACGGATTCCATTGACATTGAATGTAATGACTTTCATAACCTTGAAACGGCTTCCTTGGGTGGTATCAGCTGCATCATAGCCGAAAAGCTCCAGGGTTATAAGCTGAAGTATCAGGGACAAAGGTCAGAAAAACGCAAATATATCAGCCTTTGCTTGCTGCTTACTGGTCAGCTTTTATATAGTTTCCTTTAAAGAATCGTACAAGATCGTACGACATCTCAGGAACCATCACCACACATTGCGAACACTCTATGCCTGACATTAATCGATCCTGGATCCTTGCCGGAGGAATGGCGGGGCTTTTAGGAATCTATTTGCTGACCGCAGATGTGACTTCCATGTCCGATACCGGTAGATCCTCATCTGTGGCGAAAAACAGGCCTGTTGCTGAATTACCACTGACCAGAGTCTCAGCCAAAGTTTTTCCTGTTGAATCCATTCATCGTACGCTTAGCTTATTTGGCGAAACCCAGCCCGACAGGATCGTGACGATCAGTGCAGAAATCTCTGCCAGAGTGCTAGTCGCAACCGGCCAGAAAGGGCAGCTCATGAAAAGTGGAGAAGCTATCGTCACTTTGAAAGAGGGGGCATTACCGGCCCAGATTGCCACTGCCAAAGCCAGAGTCCGAAAAGCTGAGCTGGACTATGAATCAGCACTGTCACTGAAAAGTAAAAACCTGATTGCTGAGAATGATTTGCCACGACTGGAAGTGGACCTGAGCGAAGCGCGATCAGCTCTTGCAACGCTTGAAATTGATTTCGATAACACCCGAATCCGTGCTCCAGTAACCGGCATTCTGAATGACCGGTTTGTTGAGCAGGGTGATTATATTGAAACAGGGAAACCCGTCGCCGAGATACTCGATCTTGATCCTCTGGTGGTTGCCGTTGATGTTCCCCAGTCACATATTGCTGCAGTTACCCTGGGTGATAGCGCGGATATTCGTTTTGCTTCCGGTGAAACAGTCTCTGCAAAAGTTCGCAACATTGCCCGTCTGGCGGAATCGGGCACCCGAACCTTTAAGGTAGAACTCAGTCTGCCTAATGCAGCTATGGAGACACCGGCCGGTTTGAGTGTTGAGGCTGAACTTCAACTGGAACAAGTTGAAGCCATCAAGGCTTCACCGGCCTTATTAAGTCTGGATGAGACCGGTAACCCCGGCATCAAATGGGTGGATGAACAGGATCAGGTGCACTTCACTGCCGTTGATATTGTCAAATCTGAAGCCAGCGGTATCTGGCTTGGCGGTATTCCTGCCAGTGCCAGACTCATCACCAGAGGACAGGGTTTTGTCAGGGAAGGGGACCGGGTGATGGTTGAACTGGAGCAGGCTCTTGCGGCTAAAGGAGACAAGCTTGCAGGGGATACACCATGAGCAGCCTGATTGGCCTGTCGCTGGATCGCAGTCGTACAGTTCTGATGATGTTTATTCTGATTCTTATTTCGGGGATGGTCTCCTACCTGACGATTCCCAGAGAATCTTCGCCTGATATTCCTATTCCCTTCGTATATGTTTCCGTCAGCTACGAAGGCATTTCACCGGAAGATTCAGAAAGATTACTGATTCTGCCTCTGGAAAAAGAGCTCCAGGGACTTGAAGGCGTCAAGGAACTCTCTGCAACGGCTTCACAATCTCATGCCTCTGTCACACTTGAGTTTGAGGCTGGTATGGAGCTTGATAAAGCGCTTGCCGATGTCCGCGACAAGGTGAACCTGGCAAAAAGCAAGCTGCCAGATGGAACCGATGAGCCCGTCATTGAACAAATTACCATGGCCAGCGTAAACCCTGTGATGACTGCTATTCTCTCGGGCCATCTTCCTGAAAGAACCATGGTAAAGATTGCCCGAGCCCTGAAGGATGAGTTGGAAGCCCGCAAGGCGATTCTGGAAGTAGATATCGCTGGTGACAGGGAAGAAGTCGTAGACGTTATTATCGACCCTATGAAGCTGGAAAGTTATGGTCTGGTGCCTGCCGATGTCATTAACCTGGTTTCTCAGAATAATCAGCTGGTCGCTGCTGGCAGCATGGATACCGGCCAGGGTAGTTACTCTGTTAAAGTCCCTGCCGTTTACAAAACCCCGGCAGATATTCTTTCCCAACCAGTAAAAGTAGAAGAGAACCGGGTAGTGACCTTTGCAGATGTCGCTACCGTCCTGAGTACGTTTAAAGAGGGCGGAGGCTATGCCCGCCTGAACGGCGAAAACAGTATTGCCCTGGAAATAAAAAAGCGCCCCGGTGAGAACATTATCGAAGCCATTGAAGTGGCAAAAACTATCATCAATCATGGTATTGCAGCCGGACCCGAGACGTTGAAAGTGGATTACGTGGGTGATCAGTCCGAAGAAATAAAAAGGATGCTGACTGACTTGCAGAACAACGTCCTGTCTGCAGTGATTCTCGTTGTTATCATTATTATTGGTGCCCTGGGGGCTCGCAGTGCCTTTCTGGTGGGCATCGCAATACCCGGTTCATTCCTGTCGGGCATTCTGATTCTGGAGATTATGGGTCTGACCATTAATATGGTCGTGCTTTTCTCGCTGATTATGGCGGTAGGTATGCTGGTTGATGGCGCTATTGTTGTCACAGAATATGCAGACAGGAGAATGGGGGAGGGGATTCATCGCCAACAGGCCTATCTCGAAGCCTCTCGCAAAATGGCCTGGCCCATCACCGCCTCCACAGCCACAACACTGGCAGCATTCTTTCCACTGATGTTCTGGCCGGGAATGATGGGGGAGTTTATGAAGTACTTGCCCCTGACTCTGATTGCAACACTGGCTTCTTCACTGATCATGGCCCTGATTTTCATCCCGACGCTGGGTGCCATGATTGGCAAACCCCGCTCACTGGGGGCTGGAGAAAAAGCATCCATGCAGGCTGTTGAGTCAGGCGAATTTGATCAGACCACCGGATTCACCGGACGATATGTTTCAGTTTTAGCCCGCGCGATAGACAACCCTGGCAAGATGTTACTTTTTACCTGCATCACGGTAGCGCTGATTTTTACTCTTTTTATCAAGACTTCCCGTGGTGTTGAATTCTTCCCTGATGTAGATACTGATGCCATTATCATTACCGTAAAAGTGAACTCAGGGAACCTTTCCGTTGACGAAAAAGATGCCCTGATGGCAAACATAGAAGCCCGCCTGCTGGATCTGCCTGGCATGGAGACACTCTATGCCAGAACCGGAGATAACCAGGTTGTAGGGACCTTAAGAATCAATCTTGAAGACTGGCAGTACCGTGACACAACCTTGACCATAGCCCGGGATGCTGAACAAAGATTGTCAGCATTCTCAGGGCTGGACATAGCCGTTGAACGTGTCAAGGATGGTCCTCCCGGCAGCAAGCCGCTGGAGCTGATTGTCAGGGCCGACAATCTCGACACTCTATACAATGCAGTAGCTAAAGCAAGAAACCTGCTCGAGAATCTGGGTTCTTTTACCAATATTGAAGATTCAGGGCCAGCACCCGGTTACGAGTGGCGTCTGAGTATTGATCGTGCTGAAGCTGCCCGATATGGAGCCGACGTTACAACAACCGGTAGTATGGTAAGAATGGTGACATCCGGATTAACAGTGGGGTCCTATCGCCCTGACGATTCCGACGATGAGGTGGATATACGCATCCGTTACCCTGAAAGTGAACGACATCTGGAAAGTATTGACCAGCTTCGTCTAATGACTTCTTCCGGACTGGTGCCCATCAGTAACTTTACAGAGCGAGAAGTCACCAGCAAGCTCGATAATATCAAGCGCATAGACGGTAAACGAAGCATCACTCTTTCAGCTGATCTGGTTGCTGGAGAGCTGCTTTCGCAACAAATTCCGTTATTGACCCAAGCGTTAGCAGCGGCCAATTTTGGCGATGGTGTCAGCTTTGACTTTAAGGGCGAGGAAGAGGACCAGAAAGAGAGCGGACAATTCCTGATGCAAGCATTCAGCGTCGCACTGTTTGTCATGGCCATGATCCTGGTCACCCAGTTCAACAGTTTCTATCAGGCTGCATTAATTATGTCAGCCGTGATATTGGCCACCGGTGGCGTCTTCCTGGGACTGATGATCACCGGTCAGAGCTTTGGCATCGTTATGTGTGGCATCGGCATTATTGCCCTGGCGGGGATTGTCGTGAATAACAATATTGTTTTGATCGATACTTTCAATAGTCTTAAAAGAGAAGGGCACAGTGTACGAGAAGCGATTCTCAGAACTGGCGCTCAGCGTCTCAGGCCCGTTATGCTGACAACCATCACGACCGTATTGGGCCTGATGCCCATGGTATTGTCGATGAACATCAATATGTTTGATCATTCCATCGAGATTGGAGCACCCTCCACCCAGATGTGGAATCAGCTGGCGACCTCAATAGCAGGGGGGCTGACCTTTGCCACTCTGTTAACACTGCTGGTGACCCCCTGCCTGCTGATGATCTCCGGGAAATGGCGAACTCGTTCATTTCGCTGATCTCTCAAAAGGGCATAATGCTTACTGTTGAACATTATGCCCTTCTGGCATCTAAGCCTGCAATTTGGATAAATCGCATCTCTATATCTATACACTTTCATGCTCGAAAACAGCCGCAATTGCTTCAGATCGTTGATCGAAAGGCATTTGCTCAATGGTTTGAAGCTCCCTGTTTTTAACAGAGTCAATCACCGCAGTGGAAGTCGGCTCTTCTGTCGCCTCATGTCCCATGGCTCGAATACGTTCAAAGGTTTTCTCCATGCTTGCCTGATGCGTCTCTTTTAAATGGGCTTGCAGCTCGCGCTTCTGACCAAAATTAGTCCGACAGGCAAGGCAGAATGTCTTATGGAGGTATAACCCCTTCATTTTCCTTTTATCCAGGGGAATGAAGTTGTTATCCTTTCCAGCTGCCAGGTCATGAAGGTGTTTATTAAATGATTCAATATTGTGATAGACCTCCTGACATGGAATTGCCTTAAATGACTTAGGCGTTGCAGACTGCAGAGTGTCCGGTTTAAACAGTGATCTTGTCTCTTGTGGCTTTTTCTGCAAATAGCTAACAGCAGCAGCTGCCTGTTCCGGGTTTTTATCAAACCAGTCAAGGATTTTAGTAGTGCTTATTCGGGAGGCCGGATTGTCAGCATGGTGTTTATAAAGTTGTTGGAGCACTTTATTATATTTCAGTTGCCCGGCAGGTAGTGCTGAATGTCGGTGACGTCGTTGTTTTTTTGCGGGAGAGTTTACTTTTTTACGAAATACTTCGGTTATAAACTTGCGCTGGTCCTTATCAATCACGAATTCTGAGCGGTGTTTTTTCTCACACTGGCTTCCATCCGTGAGCATGTGCTCAAAAACAGTCATTTTAGCTGGATGGGGGAGGGTGCTTTTATCAGGATCAACAGGGGACTTTGTGCGTTTTCTGTAATTTGGGTTGTGCCTCTGTGCTGCGGGAATGGCTATTTGCTTACCTTCGACCAACACAGGAGTGCCTTCTGTACAGAAATTTTTAGCATAAAAATCCTTAACGCTTTTAGCAATTCTTTGTTTCAGGACGTGATCTCTGTGTTTGTTCTCTCTTATGGCAAGTCTCCGGTTCAAGCCATCTCGACATTCACAAAGATAACGGGTTGCTTCGCAAACAGTACACGTTGAACAGCGGCAAGTAATAAATTTACTTTGTTGTTCCCTCAGTTTTTCGTGCTCATCGGCCAGATCTGAAGGCTCCGAATCCTGTGTCAGTGTCAAGTCTTCCAATAGTTTTGGAATGGCAGTGCTCTCAGCATAAGCGCGGCTCATTTTCCAGTACCGTTGCTCAGCAATGGGTAATTCATCAAATACCTTAAGCAACTGGCTCAACTGCAAAGCCGTTACTTTAAAGGGAATAGGGATGCCAATATGTTGTTCAATGGCCAGTTTTTGTTCCTTAAGGTGACTAATGTATTGTTTGCGCTCTCGATAATATTCTTCTCCGTAGCTGATATTGCCCTGATTATCCTTTGTTACTGCAAATCCCTGCTCTTTGAACTGCTTTTTAATGAGTTTAGATTTCTCTTTTTTAATCTGCTTTGTCGTAGTTTTAATGGCCTCAATGAACCCTTGTCTGGCTTTCAGTCGTCTTTGTTCTTTTTGGAATGCTTTGAATTCTTCTGTTCCTAAAAACAGTTTCTGATTGTTGGGATTAGTATAAAACTGAGACAGTATTTCTTTTACTTGCGGAATAGGAGGTAACGTTTTCCATTCAGCCAGTTGTATTGGACGCGCCAACTGTTTAGTGGTGCTGTCGAAATAGTCTCCATTAGCAATCTCTTCACTGAGTGCATTACTTCTCCAGCTGACCACTGATCTATAGTTCATCAGGTAGTTATAAATGCCATCAAGGTAATGTAAGGTAAGGGCAATATTAGGGATGATCTCGGCCTCGACCGCTTTGCAAACCTTATCTTGCTGGGTTGGATCCTGCCACTGAGAATACAGGGGAGTCAGTTTATCGGTCTCGTCAATAAAGGCCCTGCCAATCATCAACTGAAAGGTTTCAAGTTTATGATCAGTCCATAACGATGGGTTTGCTACCAGCATAAAAGCAAAAGCGCCGATATCATAAGTCGATGAGATGCCTTTTTTCAGCTCCCGTTGAATGACTTTTTCGAATTGTTCTTTTCGACTGGCTCCTTCGTCTTCGTATGCGAAGGTATTGTCAGATATTTCCTTGGTAAAGAAAATCAGCAGATGGCAGACTCTGTTCATAGTGCATGCATTGTTCTTATCCACAGCACCGAACCAGATGTCTTTGACCAGACGGAAAAATGCCAGATATCCTAACGGTGATGGTGCACCCCTATAGCTTCGATAGTGGTCGGAGCAAACCTCCGACGTAGAATCGAAGTTAAACTTCACGTCACCTTTTAACACCAGTTCTGGCCAGTTTCTTTTAATATATCGAGCTTGCTCTTTGAGTTCAGGAGGCCAACCGTCGACAATGGTTGCAATTTCCTCACTATTGGGCCACAAGGTGGCATAGTGTTTGTCAAGTTTCTCGGCTACATCATTATTGACTGACTCTGCAAATTTTGTCAGTGCCTCGGCCAGCCGGGCTTTACCCTGAACGCCTGGTGTCCGTTTAATAGCTTCACTGAGCTGGTCAAAAAGAGGAAAACGACCAGTGCGCGAGCCCGAATCCAAAAAGTGGGATATAGCTTCATAGGTGGGGGTAATGTTTCTCTCTCGAAGTGTTTTCTCTGCTGCACTGATTTCTCGTTGTGAAAATCCCCGAATCTTCAAACTCTGTATTTCAAGTGGCTCTGTTGTAGAGGTATTTCGTGAGTGAAAAGTACTGGTTATTGATGCAGAATCCTCCTCCGAGTCACTCAGACCCACTAACCAGAACCTTTCATTCTGATCGGTTGTACTTCGATTTAGCGTCGATGAAATATCCATTTAAATTTTCTCCAATCTTTAACTGCCTCTGTTAATGACCAAAGTGGGCAACACTCAAAGAATTGCTGGTAACCCTCTGTGAAAAAAGCCATAAAACTGCAGAGTGGCCATAATAGCGAAGTTGAATTACCCTCTATGGGTACTTGTAAATATTGACCAGTGAATTAAACAAAAGTTCCATAAAATGAATAAAATAAAAGTTCCATTTTCTCCAATCTTTATTCAGGCCGGATCGTTATCAGTGGGCTGGCTCGGGCTACTCTCACTGTCGCCCGGAGGCTTGCCACTCAAGTTAAGCTGCAGTTTTTCGGCCAATTCATGTTTACGCATCAACTCCCACACTTTTACCTGAGCCTGGTCAAAGTCAAAATTGCCAGATGGCTCACATTGTGCTGCCTCGTCGGCATCTTGCCCTTTATTTCTCAGAGCCAGCAGCCGTGCTTCAGCCACACAGTACCGTCCAGCTGCCTGTTCACAAAGACTCAGGGTCAGGTCAAGGTTGGGAATAGTCGAAGCTCCAAATTCATTAAGCGGGTTTCTCGACCTTAGCGCTTCCAGCATAGAGCATGCTTGCGTCTTTTTTTCATAGGTCTGTTCTTTCAGCGAGCTTGCAAGCCCTATGATAATATTTTGGCATTCACTAACACTCAGCGTGAACGGGCCTTCGTTCAAAATGTCTCGGAATAATCCTTCCGCATGTCTGAAATTTTGTTTTTCTAGTTCTATGAAAGCTTCACGCATTCTATCTTTAGCGGTAGTCTTGTTTTTACTTGTTACGGGATCTGTTGTGAAATCTGCTCGATTGACTCCTTTCCTGACGTAGATTTGCACCTGCGTACAGCTTAACAAAGTCCCTCGCATAAGAGTTTTATCACGCAATTCATAGTTTTCTCTGAGAAACTCTATTGTCTCTTTTGACACAGACAAAAAATGATCCTGTTGGTCGTCATCTTCGACAATAATGAGAACAACCACTTTATTTAATGCTTCTGATTCAGTGTATTTTTTTACCAGAGGAAAGCTAATAGGATGCCCCGGGAAGTCAGGGAAACTCATAAATAATACTGAGTTCTTATCAAAAAAAAAGGGAGTAATATCATCGCCCGTCAAATCCTTATCATTTACCTTCAGAAAAGGAGAAAGAGCTTTCTCTGCTAAGCCATGATCTTCTTTATCGTAGAGACTTCTGGCAGGTGAATAGTCGTAAGGTCTCACAGTAAAGCCTGCCATGGCAAATAGCGCACTGTGATAACAAAAAGGCCCTGAGCCTGCATCAATGATAACATTGTCTTTTGGATCTAGATTTAAGTTGTCCTCCAGAAAACAGCGAATCTCATCAAACTCGGACGGCAATAATGGAGCATATGTTACTATGTCCCCAGCTAAAAGAGCTTTACGCTCAGCCATAAACTTATGATATTGGATTAATCCAACTATTGAGTCTTCTGAAATATCACAAATATCACGGCATTCGCCCGGTCTATTGCTAACCTCAAACTTCTTGCCGGGATGAGCTTCCGCCTTAGAGATTTCTTGCCAGTAAATAAGACCAATACTACTGACATCAGTAAAATCCAGTTTTGGTTTGCGTTCAGCCGCTTTACAAGCATTTACATCGAAAGCAACTGCTCTGGAGGAAATTTCGATCTCTTTCTGTCTTGTTGCAGGGTCAGGTGTGAAATCTGCTTGATTGATTCCAGATGGCTCACCGCTGACAGACCTCACGGTTCTGCATGAGGCATTGCCATAATTCTCATTACCATCGTTTTTAGCACTATAACCAGACTGGCTTGGTCCCGGATTACATGAGGTGTTAGTTAATCTGTCCATCGTTTTATTCTCTTGGCTTTATCCATGATGAAGGAAAGTTACCCTCTACAGGTACTTACGCTTGTTGACCAGTGAATAAAAAAAAAGTTCCGTAAAACAAAGGAAAAGGGTCTTGAATCTTGAATAGTTCCAAGGAAAAAGTATCTTACGTGCAGGTAAATTTGCTTTAGGTGCACATTGCGGCTACATGACTCGAAATTTATAGAATATGAACCTTGATGCGGAGGAAGGAGGAAAGCTCCATAAGCCAGCGTAAGTTGAAAGCCTCATTATATATTTAACATAATATATATTATGCGCAATTGAAGGATATCAAGAAGTCATCAATAGATGACTGCCCGGAGGTGTTTCTCTGAGGATGTCGAAGATATCCGGCGTTAAAATATAGCGACCAATAGCTTGATCATTTCACCGCTGATAACCCCATATTTGCAGGCCTCTTCGGCAGGCACTTCCGCGATGGCGACAATACTGCAACGGAACTGTTTGTACAGGTTAACCATCTGGGACAGAACACCTTTTCCATCAAGGTTGATACAGAGGTCGTCGGCTAAGACGACAGCGAACGGCTCATCTCCAATCAAAGTTTCTCCGGTCAGAATGGCATGACCCAGTCCTTTCATTTCACGCTGACGTGTATAGGAGAATGTACATTCGTCCATCAAACCCCGAATACCCGAAAGGGTTTGTTCCCTGGATCTGATGTTCCAGTTCATAATTTATATTAAAGTGGTCGTCCAAAGCCCGTTTACCACGTCCTGTAACGATGCAAATCTCATGCAAATCACCTTGCAGGGCTTCATCAACGCCGTACTCAATAAGGGGTTTGTTTACGATAGGCATCATTTCCTTGGGCATGGATTTGGTCGCAGGCAGAAAGCGTGTCCCGTAACCAGCAGCAGGAAAAAGGCATTTTTTGATCATGGATTAATAGTAGCCTTACTTGTTTCAAAGCGTAACAGCTATGCTACCTTTGCATTAAAATAGACGACCTGACTCTTAAAATTTGCCAGATCAGTATAAAACTGTCTAATATTTGTTCTGGTACCTCTGTTGTTGCACCCGTTGTGCAGTATGCTTTAGAGGCCGAAAAATAAGAAGTATACGACGCCTTAAGTTCACAGCGCGCCCATAACCTAACCTAAAGGTAGATTAATAATGACATTAAAAGGTCTGATTAAACTTACCCACCTGCTTCAGGAATACCCACTTACCATTATCCAATGGCAGATCCTGCTGGTAGTGGCTGAGAATCCTGGCGAAACCATAACTGACCTGGTGAATGCTGAAAAACTGACCTGTGGCACACCCAGCGATATTGCTGTCAGTGTGAAGCGTCTGGGCGAAGGCCGCCATGACCGCCCTGGTCTGGGTCTGATCAAAAAGGCTCAACATGAGGACGACGGTCGTTATTTCAAACTAACCTTAACTCCCAAAGGTAAAAAGCTGGTCGAAAAAGTAAAATCCAAAGCTCGCTATATTAAGTGACCCTCCCTTTGGGCTCAGGAATGCTGCTAGCGGGTATATTAGCAAGTACGACTTTCCAGCTTGAGCCCTTACTGCGGTTTATATTGCGCCCGACTCTGATGGTTGTACCGGACGCATCGTTCTACCTGCTATAAAGTCACTCTTCAGATAGCCCCGAACAACGAATCGTTGAAAGGGTAAATTATTTCGGTTTTGCTACCCAGGCTGTGCACCAACCACCCTCCTCTACTCTGCGACCAGCAAAAAGTGTACAGCCATTATTCTTACTAGCCTCAAAGAACATACAGTTTTTGCAGATATCCCCTTCCTTATATTTTGGATTGCCCTTGGCCTCAGAAGCCTCCTTCACGTAGTTGAGAGCTTTTGCCTGTGGATCGTCTTCCTGAACTTCACCAGCGGCTGCTGGTTCCGCAACAGTATCCATGGCAACCAGTGGGATTAAGGTGCAAGCCAACCCAAGCTGCATAAACTTTCTTCTATCCATTTTCAGTCCTCATCGTATGTCATTCATCAAAATAGTTTTGTACGCATTCAGATTTAAAGCAGATCTTTAGAATTTTCGCAAAAACTATTACTTACTACCGGTAAGTTCAGTTACCGGTAGTAGATAAAGAACTTTAATACTATTAATACCAGTATTATAATACTGGTATTAATAGTATGTTCCCGGGTAAAAAATCATGGATAACAAAGCCAATAGCGAGAACCAGAAGGAAATTCAGCGCAGAGAGCTGGTTTTCAGAGTCCTCGACGATCTCAAGACCAGAGGAGAACGAATTAATGCCGATAAACTGGCCCGCATTGCCAAAATGGGGAAACAAACGGTTTTGCCCTATTACAATGAGTGGCGCTTTCTGGATGACGCCCAGAAAGAGACAAACGAAGAGCTACCTGCTGATCTTGTGCGTGTTCTGAAACGCTCTCTAATCCAATGGAAACATGATGCAACCGCCTTGCAGCGTGACTTTGAAGATCAAGCCAATCAGGAAATTGACGAGCTGCAACAGGTAGTACAGCAGCTCTCTGAAGAACGACTGGCCCTGAAACACCAACTGGAGCAACTAACGGCTGAAAATGAGGTGCTACAAGAAAATGGAAAGAAGCTGATTCAGCAACAATCAGAGCATGAGAAAAGCATCATTCAATTGAAGGAACAGCTAAACGCAGAGATCGAAAAAAATAACAAGCATGAAGAAACTCTGGCTTGCAATAAAAAAGAACATACCAATGCCCTCTCCTCTCTAGAGACTAAGCTCGACAGTCAGTACCAGGCACAAATCAACCACTGGATCAAAACCGTAGACAGTGAACGTCGGCTAAGAACAGATATTGAATCCAAGCTGGAGAAACAGAAAGAATACGGATTGGCTGCCGAGAGGGCGCACAATGAAATTCAATATCGATTGGAAGCCAAGTCTAAAGCCCATTTGGAAGCTTGCGAAGAGAGGAATCATTACAAAGCCATTGTTAAAGAATCAGATCCGCAACTTCAGGCTATTAAAGAGCTGGCACTACTTATGAACCTGCCTGTTGAAGCGATTACCAGTGCAGTGCGACAGCTTATGGATACAGAACAAAAGGCCCGACATAACGAGGATGTCATCAAAGAGTCCAGAAGGCATCAAGCTGACCTTGAGCAAAAGAACCGGGAGCTACAGGAAGAACTTGATTCAACAAAAGCACTGGAGCGCGAAGTTGAACGACTTAAAGGCTATAACGATGCTCTAAAGCTGTCTATTGAACAAAGCAAAGAGAGCAGGCCATGAGTTTACCAGCGCTCTCAAAACTTCTGCTACTTCCCGGGGGCAACCATCCAAACCATCAGTCCGACTTATCGTCGTTCAATACTGATATGACCGGCGCTGTCAATGACAGTGAGATTCTTACTTTGTTTCTGAACAAATCTGCAGCCCGCTCCAGCGAGACGCTCAGACGCTATGAAAGAGAAATCCTGCGTTTCAGCGCCTGGTTGTATCAGGATATGGGGGCAACTTATAAAGAGGTTCGGCTGAAGCATCTTCAGATGTATCTTCATCATGTACAAAATCTGCCAGATCGCTGGCTAAAGAAAGGTATTATCCCAGGACAACCAGAAAGAATACTGTTTAAGGCATCCATCAAGCCCGGAAAAAGCACTGATCAGGTCATAGACGTACTCTCATCTTTCTTTTCTTTTCTGGAGAAAAATCGATACACACCGGGCAACCCGGCTGTTTCATTGATTCGTTCCGGCGAAAAGCTCGCCAGGGGCACTTCTATTGTCCGCTTTTTTCATGAAGAAGAATGGCAGCATTTACTGAACTGCCTTGAGCTGCAAAGGCATAGTGAGCGCATCTCTGAATCAGAGTTAGCAAGAACACGCTACATCATTATGCTGGGCTACAGTCTCGGACTTCGAGAGTCTGAACTGACCGGACATAGCTGTAATGATATTCACCCGGATATTGAAGGCGGCTATTTTCTCAGTATTCTGGGGAAGGGTCGAAAACGTCGTCAGCTGCCACTGAATAACAAGCTTATTGAAGAGATCAAGGCGTTCAGGCAAAGGTTTCACTATGAAGGCCTGTTGGGGGACGACTTCCCATTAGCTCCCAGAACACGCAAAATTCAGGGCAAAATGGGCGGACTTTCCTCCAGAGGATTACGTTTCTGGTGGCAGAGCTTTATGGACTTCTGCGCTTATCAAGCAAACGGGATGGCTATCAGGGCAAGTCGATTCAAGGCTATGCCTTTCCACGCTCTGCGACATACTGCATTGACACACCTTGCCCGTCAGATGGACATAGAAGATTTGGCCATTTTTGCAGGTCATGACTCGATCAATACCACCAGCCAGTACTACCACACTGAAGCCAAGAGATTGAAGCAAATGACTGCAACCCATTTTCTCTGAATCATCAACAGCTTTAACCTGCTCCTGCTAAAGTTATTGAGTAAGCATCACATGGCCAGGGAAGGACATGAATTTCTGCAAGAGCTGTCGAAAGCCAATCCACGGAAATGGTCTGGAAGCCCTTGGTAGTCATTGGCACACACATTGTTTTAACTGTCGAACCTGCAAAAAACCGCTTTTGAACAAACCGTTTGTTGGCTTTAATGGCCGTCCTTTTCATCCAAGATGCCTGAAATGCCCCGGATGCCGGAAGACCATCAAAGACAAATACATAGAAAACGATGGCATGCCCTGGCATCTGGACTGCTACCTGAAGCAGCATCATCCCCCCTGTGCTGTCTGCCGCAAACCCCTCGGTGAACAATATTTGATGGATTTTTGGGGCAATACCTTCTGCGAGACCCATCAGGACTACACCAATTGTTCAAGTTGCGGCCGCATAGTCTGCAAAAACATCACCGATGGCGGCATGTCTTTCCCGGACGGTCTGGTGATCTGCAACCTCTGCAATCTTCACGGTGTAGTTTCTCAGGAAGAAGGGGGCAGAATCATGGAGCAGATGCGCTCTGCCCTCTCCTCTGTAGGATTGAATTTGCATCAATCCAAAACCCCACTGACACTGTGCGGTCGTGATGAACTCAGGGAAGCCAGCCGACATAACTTTCATAATGAAAGGCCAATACTGGGTCTGGCACGATGGAGTATCTCTACGAAAGCCAATGGTCAGGTCATTGCCCGAGAGTTCAACGATATTCTGATCCAGAGACATCTGCCAGAAGAACATTTCCGGACCGTAGCCATCCATGAATTAACCCATGCCTGGTTCTTCTACAACAACTATCGCGACCTACCACTGGAAGTTGAAGAAGGTATCTGTGTCATGATGGAGTACATATGGTTGAAAAGTCAGGATACAAAGGACGCAGAATTCCGGAGAATGGCGATAGAAAACAGCGATGATCCTGTCTACGGCCTTGGTTTTCAGAAGGCCAAAGCTTCACTGAAATTAATGCCTTTGAAAACACTGCTGCAATTCATCAAAGAACGGAAAACGTTCCCTACCCGTTGGAGCGCATTCTTTTATCATTAAGTCAGGACAAAAAAAAACAGATGTCGTTCTATACACCATTGTCGGGAGTCCGTGCACAGTCTGATTGGATAAGTATAAATACAACACCTAGACTTCCTACCGACTTCACCAGTCCCAAGCTCTAAGGATAGTGGTTAAAACAGTGTATTGAGGGTTAATTACAGTGCTGCTATCAAGAAACCGTCCATTAACATTGTCTAGGCGACCCCGTCGAGGTGAACTCTACTGCCGCAAGGCTAGGACGGTGTGTAAGCACCAAAAATAGAGTGATGGCTTGCTCTAACGGTCTGGGCGACCCCAGCAAGTCAACATTCCTCCCCGCACTAGAAGTACGGGGTATCCAGTTGAGGAAAATCGATGATAAAGCAGCAACATTATCTGGCTCAGTTAATCGCTTCTGTATTCCTTTTACAACCCTTAAGCCTTCAGGCTCAATCCACAACTTCTCCTGCTTCAACAGTCCCTACAACGGCATTGTGTGAATCCCTCAGAGGGCAAACAGCGGGGGTTGATAAACGACTGGACGAATACAGTAATCTTGTTCGCGGGCGAAACTGTACCTTGCTCAATGCCGATCAGACAAGAGATATGGCTGAGTTGATCAACCGGATTCCTGAGAACACCGTGATACTGCTTTCCTCCAACACTGCTACTTCTACAATGACACCTTCCCCATCAACAGCTTCCCCTCTGCCTGATAAAATCTCAGTTAAGTACGGCATTGAAAATTATATAGTTTTGAAGGATGGTCAGGACATTATTGGTGCTGCCGATGAAGCTTTTGAAATCGTCATTACGCTTCGGCCAAATTATCGTCATATAGGTATGATCTGGGTTGGAGCTACTGATAACTTCAATTTTGGAGAAACAAAAGACAGTCATATAAGCCATATTACTTTCTTGCCAAGTAGGCCTATGTACGCCTGGTCGGATATCATCATTGTTTCAGCTGCGTGCTCTAACCGGAGGCTGATTGTCGAAAACAACGTATTCCATCTCCCTAAATGGGCTGCAGTTGATCTTGATTGCAGAGAATCTCTGGATGCATCGATTGACCCCACTCAATCTGGCCCGGGTCTGAGGTTTGCCAATAACACGGTCATAGGTGATACCCTCAACGTGCCGATTACCGACGCTATTCCCGGGGAAGCGGTGTTTATTCATCTTCCTGCCATCAAGAACCAGTCGCAAAGACTGGAGATTATCGGGAACACATTGCAGGGCAAAATGGCCGACGCAGCTGAGTTTATTCTTGGATCCGGAACCCGTGTGAATATCTTCAGAAACAAAGTCAACATCTCTAATAGTGGCTTCGCACCCCGAGATGCCCTCGGGTTACGAACACCAAGGAGAGGAGGCTTCGTTCTTACAGGTCATACAGAGAACAATGCCGAACGTCCCCTTTTTAACCTGGCAGGCAATCAGATTCAGGTGACAGCGACCGCTTTAATCGTCAAAGCACCACTTGAACTGGCCTTTGCCTGTAATCACCTGCAAGGACACAGTCCGTGGCGACAAATTGAGGAACAATTCAGCCCGAAAGCGGCTGATCCGTTCCTGTTGAGAAATGAGTGCGAAAGGTTGACACCCAACTCATCCGTTGTTACGGCATCACCTGCCCTCTACGCCATCAACCAGACCATCAATACCTGGACAGCCATCAAAGGTTCCACAGCGACTGCCTGCAGCGGACTGATCAATCTCGAAGATCATTTATACTTCGACTCGGAAGTCTGCCCGGTAAACATGACAAACTACGCTTTTGTTAACAACGCAGTATCCAGTACCTTTTCAAATTCAAGCTCCATTATTAATTCAAGCTACGTTATCAATTCAAGTTCCATTATTAATTCAAGCTCCATTATTAATTCAAGCTCCATTATTAATTCAAGTTCCATTATTAATTCAAGTTACAGTATGGATTCGAGTATCAGCAAGGTACCCACTTCATCTGTGGGTAAAGCCATAGTCGATACTGGTTTCGGTATTATAATCACACTGGCTCTATTACTGATTCTATAATCTGCATCGAGACAAGACTTAGTCTCATCCTTCTGGTCGTTCTGTCAGACTTACAGTCTAAATCGTTAAGCCAGCCGAAGTAACTTTCATAATGAAAGGCCGATACTGGGTCTGACCCGATGGAGCACCTCTACAACAGCCAATGGTCAGGTGATAGCCAGAGAGTTCAACGATATTCTGATCCAGAGGCATCTTCCAGAAGAACATTTCCGAACCGTAGAACCGTAGCCATCCATGAATTAACCCATGCCTGGTTCTTCTACAACAACTATCGCGACCTGCTAGGAGCCTGACCGAGAATAGACTGCCCTACGCGGCAACTGCTCCTGCGTTGCTCTAGCTCCTGCATCCATGCAGTCGTGCGGCGGCAGCAAATTGGTCTGAAAATCCGCTTTTGTTCGTCAAATAGCTCGCTATTCTCCTCACAAACCCGAATTTTCATCCTCAATTTTCTGCCGTCCTCGCTACGGGGTCGCCTAGACGGGCGCTATTCTCGGTCTAACGGGATGGTCCGCCCCTCCTAAACGGCTTCAAATGAGCCAAAATGGAGTTAACCATTTAAACAGGATTAACCGGAGCGAACCACCCATGACTATTTCAGTACATGGTATCGATATTGGCAAGAACAACTTTCACCTGTTTGGTGTTGATGAGCAGGGTAGCAAAGTCATCAGAAAGAAGTTGTCCAGGAAGAACCTTCTGGAGTACGTGGCAAATCTGGAGCCATGCATTATCGCTATGGAAGCCTGTGGTGGTGCTCACTATTTGGCTCGGTTATTCAAGAACTATGGGCATACTGTCAAGCTGATTTCACCTCAATTTGTCAAGCCTTATGTCAAGACCAACAAAAATGACTACAACGATGCTGAAGCGATTGCAGAAGCAGCTTCACGGCCCAGCATGCGTTTTGTACCTGTTAAAACGTCAGAGCAGCAGGCCTGGCAACTTCTGCACCGCTATCGTCAACAAGCGGTTGATCAGAGAACTGCCCTGGTTAACCAGATCCGGGGGTCACTATTGGAAGAAGGTATTGTGGTTGCCCAGGGTATTGGTAAAGTTCGTGCACAGCTTCCACGAATTCTGGAAGATGCTGAAAATGGACTCCATTCGCTGACTCGTGAGCTGCTACATGGTTTATCAGAAGAGTTGGCCAGTCTTGACAAGCGTATTCAACAGTATGACCAGAAAATTCAGGAGCTGGCTGAAAACGACGACGAATGTCGTCGAATGATGACTATGCCGGGTATCGGAGCCATCACTGCCACAGCATTGAAGGCAGCCGTTGGTGATGCGACGTATTTTAAATCTGGTCGACACCTTGCCGCATGGTTGGGATTAGTTCCAAGACAGCATTCCACAGGCGGTAAGTCAGTCCTGCTGGGCATCAGTAAACGGGGTGATAAATACCTGCGCACATTATTGATACACGGCGCACGTTCGGTACTCCACTGCCTCAAAAATAAGGATGACCGCTGTAAAAAATGGGTTAGCCAACTTAATGAGCGCAGCAATCACAACGTTGCCGCCGTTGGTCTGGCTAATAAAATGGCTCGGATTGTCTGGGTCATCATGACCCGAAATGAAGTTTACAAGGCTGCATAATGAGGTAAAGGCGGCAGCGGCAAAGTAAAGCATAAGCTTAACCAAAGGGGAACCCCCCCGCAGATTGCGATGAGCATGTACAGTTGATGGCAAACAGGTAAAAACCGGCAACCTGAAACCTGATAGGAGTCTTGGCCCTTGAGGCCGTCGGACTGATAAGGCCAGGTTGCGCGGATACCCATCAGGGCCAGAGGGTTAGACCTCATGAATAGGCCGTATATATGATTGCAGTTATCTTTGTTTGCTAATTAACAAAACAGGCTCTTGCAAAACGGGGCGGACCATATAAGGCTCCTAGGGGTTGAAGAAGGCATGTGTGTCATGATGGAGTAAGTACCTGGCCAGTTGGTTTCGCATATTCTGGCGAGTGGATTTTTTCGTCCTTCAAGGCGCAACGACGGGCGCGTAGCCATAGCTACGCAACCAGAGCTGGAACGCAGAAGGATGGAAAAAGCCGCCGTCCAGAATATGCGAAACCAACTGGTTAGGTACTTATATCTGGTTGAAAAATCAGGATACAAAAGACGCAGAATTCCGCAGAGCAGCAATAGAAAACAGTGACGATCCTGTTTACGGCCTCGGCTACAAGAAGGCCAGGGCTTCCCTGAAATTAATGCCCTTGAAAACCCTGCTGCAATTTATCAAGGAACGGAAAGAGTTCCCAAGCCGCTGGGCTGCTTTCTTTTACCACTAAGTTAGTGGCCAACGCCTCTTGAACTCATCATAAGCCTGGAAAATAGATAATCAACTGACATGCTCCGGCATCGAAGCCCCATATATTTTGCCATGGGTGAAAGATTAGATTCTTAAAAAAGAGAATGGAGGCGAGTACCGGAGTCGAACCGGTCTAAATGGAGTTGCAGTCCACTGCATAACCGCTTTGCTAACTCGCCGTAATGGATCGATTTTCAGATAAAAGTCTTTAAAACCAACAACTTCCAAAATGTTGAAGTATTTTATGAGAGAACACGCCAAATGACAATGCTTTTTTAAGGCAATATTTGAACCCGACATATCGGGCGCAGAAGCAGGCTGTCAGGCAGAGGTGGGATCTGCCTGGTCCAGATCCCCTGCATCGAGCGAAATGGTATGGCGGCTATCAAGGCAATCACTGCTGCTCGTCTGGCTATGCCTGTTGACGGTACTCACGCGGTATCACTCGATAGCTGCATCGAAACCATATATCGCACCGGTCTTGATCTGCGGGCCAAATATCTTGAAACCCCAATGAGAGGTTCGGCTATATACGCCAGGAAAGTGAAAGAATATAACGCGATTGTCGCTTGACTCTTTAGGCTGCAGCCTTCTGCGACTTACATCATTCTGAAGTTCAGATCAAACAATATCCAGATGGTCCCACCCACCATAATGAAAATCAGAACTCCGGCAAAAAACAGCGCTGTCAGATAGTCTCTGCCCGTACGCCTGAGGGTGATGTTTAAAAAAAAACGCAAGTGAACCAGCACCTGAATCAAGGCACACAGTGCAATAATGGCAAACAGTATTTTGGCCGGGAAAGCTGAGGACCAGACGACCCAGAAAGGGATGACCGTCAGAACGATCGCCAGAACGAACCCTGCTAGATAGTCCTTCAGGCTATGTTCATATGCTTGCACGGCTACCTCCTATATGAACACCGGTAGGTAAACGACAGAAAAGATCCCTATCCAGACAATATCCAGAAAATGCCAGAATAAACCGAGGCGATACAACCTGGAGCAGACCTGGGGCGTCAACCCTTTCATAAAAACCTGCGACACCATCATCAGGATGCCAAGCATGCCAATGCTCACATGGATGCCATGGGTAGCAACCAGTGTAAAAAAAGACGACAAGTAACCACTGATTTGAGGCCCACCCCCCTCTCCGATCATTTCTGCAAATTCGGCGATTTCCAGAGAAACAAAAGTGACACCAAAAACGAGGGTAATGATTAACCAAAGCATTACAGTCGGTCGTTTTTTATGCATAGCTGCCAACCAGGCAAAACCAAATGTGACACTGGAGATCAACAGGCAGGCGGTTTCAAGAAAGACATGTTTGAGATCGAAAAGTTCAATGGGCTCAGGTCCGTTGGCAGTATTTCTGAACATACTGACATAGGTTGCAAAAAGCAGCGCGAAGATAACCGCATCCGTCATCAGATAGAGCCAGAAACCGAATTCCCGGTTATCAAGGTACTCTTCAAGATGTTCAGCCATGGCTTGTTGGAGCGCATTCTGATTCATACAGGCCCTCCTCTGGGTGAGAGACTTTCAGCAGACATTAACTGAGCCTTTCGTTTGCTCTCAATGGCCATGACAGCTTCTGATGTAAAGATCTCCTCTTCATGATCATTAGAACTTCTAACGATCAATACTGTTACCGCACCGACCATGGCGAGGATGGCCAACCACCATAAATACCAGACGAAAGCAAACCCTACTAAAAATCCAAACAAACCAATATAAACGCCAGCTCCGGTATTAGCGGGCATTATGATGGCGCTGTATTGATCAGGAAAATAATAGGCTTCCCCTTTTTTTTTCATTTCCCAGAAGGCATCGACAGAGTTGACTTTGGGTATCACAGCAAAGTTATAGGGTGCTGCCGGTGAGGAGGTGGCCCACTCAAGAGTTCTGCCATTCCATGGATCACCGGTTAGATCCCGATGTTGATTACGGTCTCTGACACTAACGTAAAACTGCATAAAGACACTGTAAATGCCAACCAGTACAAAACATGCGCCTGCAAAAGCCACCAGCAGAAAAGGTTGCCAATCAGGCTGGGTGTATTGTTCAAGCCTCCTTGTCATACCCAGAAGCCCAAGGGCGTAGAGTGGCATAAAGGCGAGATAGAAACCGATCAACCAGCAGGAAAACACCATCTTGCCCCAGAACTCATTAAGTCTGAAGCCAAAGACCTTGGGGAACCAGAACTGAGTGCCTGCAAAGTAACCAAACAAGGCGCCGGGTATCAGCATGTTATGAAAGTGCGCTACTAAAAAGGTGGTGTTATGCATCTGGTAGTCTACCGGAGGAATTGCCAGCAAGACTCCGGTAATACCCCCTATTACAAAGGTAATAATAAAACCGATGGTAAACAGCATAGCGGGATGAAAAACAATCCGCCCCCTGATCATAGTAAAGAGCCAGTCAAATATTTTAACGCCTGTGGGAACAGCAATAATCATTGTGGCAATACCGAATATGGCGTTGACGTTTGGACTGGAGCCCATAGTAAAGAAATGATGCAACCATACTGTAAACGACAAAAGTCCTATAGCCATGGTGGCGTAGACTAACGAATGATAACCAAACAGCCTTTTCCCGGAAAACACAGCGGTTACTTCAGAGAATACACCGAAAGCAGGCAGAATCAGAATGTAGACTTCAGGGTGTCCCCAGATCCAGATCAGGTTGGCAAAGTTCATCATATTGCCACCCAGCTCATTGGTAAAAAAGTGCATCCCCACAGTCCGGTCCAGCCCCAGCAGAGCCGCCACTACGGTCAGGGCAGGAAAAGCAAACGCCATCAGAATACTGGTGCAGAGTGTGGTCCAGACAAACAATGGCATCTGCATCAATTTCATGCCAGGAGCCCGGCATCTTAAAATGGTCGTTATAAAGTTAATTCCGGTCATCGTACTGCCCACACCACTGACAAGCAGTGCCCAAATCCAGTAATCGACACCAACTCCCGGACTGAAACCAATACCTGAATAAGGTGGATACCCGGTCCAGCCCGCTGTCGAGAACTTGCCCAGAACCAGGGAAATTCCCACCAACCCGGCACCTGCAGCAGTCAGCCATAAACTGACCGAATTCATGAAGGGAAAAGCCACATCTCTGGCGCCAATCTGCTGGGGAACAACGATATTGATCAGGCCAGTAAGAAACGGCATGGCCATAAAAAAGATCATGATAGTGCCATGGGTAGTAAAAATTTGCTCAAAATGCTCTGGCGGCAAATACCCATCATTGTTGAGAGCAATCGCTTGCTGGGTTCGCATCATGACGGCTTCAATAACCCCACGGACAAGCATGACCAGTGCCAGCAAGATATACATGACCCCGATTCGCTTATGATCGACACTGGTCAGCCATTCTTCCCACAAATATCGCCACTTGCCTGCCCAGGTCACGGCCAGAGCCGTCAAAAGCACAGCCATCACGGTAACAAGAGCGCCTCCCATAGCAACCGAGCTATAGAACGGCAGTGCATCAATGGTCAATCTGCCTAACATGGCTTACTCCAGACTTCCGGTTTTTTGCAGGGGTAAGGCACCGCTTGCTCCGGTGTATTTAGCAATGATTCGACTGAACAGCTCCGGTTCAACCCAGGAGTAGTACTCTACCGGGTACTTTGTTTCCGGCCTGAGGAGCTTCTGATAACTCATTGAGTCCAGTCGTTTGTTTGCTTTTTTGACGTTATCGAGCCATTGTGTAAAGTCACTTTCAGAGAGTGATTGAACGTCAAACACCATATGAGGAAAGCCCCGGCCACTGAACTGGGTATTTCTTCCAGTAAAACGACCTGGCTCGAAGGCTTTGAGGTTCAGATGAGTGGTCATCCCGGCCATGGCATAAATTTGGCCACCCAGCGCAGGGATAATGAAGGATGTCATGACCGTGTCTGAAGTAATTTCAATATTAACGGGTCTGTCACTGGGAAAAGCCAGTTCATTGACTACCGCTACCTGCTGGTCCGGGTAGATAAATAGCCACTTCCAGTTCTGAGCCACTGCCTGAACCCTGAACGTTTTCTCATCACTGACCAGAGATTTGTAGGGGTCGAGTTGGTAGGTGTAAATCACAACAAGAACACCGATCACAACGATAATGACCAGTGGACCGGCCCAGATAAACAGTTCAACGAAAATGGATTTGTGCCAGTCTGGCCGATAGGCCCCTTTGCCATTGGCTCGATAACGCCAGCATGACCAGAAAGTGATCAGGTAAACGGGCAGCAAAGTAAAAAGCATGATGGCTGTCGCGAGGAATAACAGATTCCGCTCGGTTTCAGCAACCGGACCTTTTGGATAAAGAATGGGAGATGACTGCATGCTGCAGCCAGAAATGAGAAGAATCGCTAACAGGACAGTCAGCCATTTTGACAAAAATACGGTACGGACGGACTTCATGAAAGAATGCCACTGTCACAGGGAACTGGTGAGAAAAACCCGTTTCAGCCTTAATACAGCGTAGATCAAAACTGGAAACAATGAACTGAACTGGCAGTAATTTTGTCAAGTTAGCCCTAAGTCTAATCGATCAAGGTCGTATACTGCTCAAGGAGTCCTCTCCACTATTCTGAGTGCGAACATTGTAATGACTAAACGAATGGAGGGACCAAAGGTACGAGGGAGGTGTCGCTTATGAATCAACCGACCGAATGATAACGAACCGGTTATCTAACTTACGAAACAGGACCAAAACAGCATTAAAAAACTCTACAATCAAACAGGGATTAAAACGAACAGGGAGGTATCGTTTATGAAAGTAGAAGGACAACAACTATCTGGAAGACCGTATCAGTCTGAGACTGACAACCTTCCGCAAACCGCCAGTGGTCGTACCTATAATCGGGACGTTCAATCCAGATCCAGTCTGGACAGCCTGCTTTATATACTGGCGGAGTTTCTTGAAGACATGGCTCTGGAGTTTAAGCCTATCAGCAACTATCTGTGTCAGGTGTTAACACTTGAGAACTTTATAAAAGCCGCCAATAAACTCAGACATGAGGCAGAACAGGCCAGTATTGATGTCAAAATGAACAATACGGACTCAAAATTCAAGCGCCTTGAATTGAAAGCTAGAAAAGAGATGAACGAGTTCAGGCACGATGTCAAAAACCGATGGTCAGAATTGAGGCATGACTTTAAGGCAGGGTGGAAAAAACTGGACAAGTGACAGTTGAGAGCTGGAACTTAGATTAAGCTCCAGCTCCAATATTTGTTAGCCTGCCATTTCTAACAGGAGTTTGTTCAAACGCTGAACGTAGCTGGCAGGATCATCCAGCTGGCCACCTGCAGCCAGCTTGGCCTGATCAAAGACCACACGACACAGATCAGCAAAACGATCTTCATCTGCTTCCTGGTCCAAACGGTTAATCAGAGGGTGCTCAGGATTGATCTCAAAGATAGGCTTGGATTCAGGCATGGCCTGACCCGCAGCTTCCATGATCTTACGCATTTGGGCGCCCATATCCTGTTCACCTACGACCAAACAGGCGGGTGAATCCGTCAGACGGTGCGTTACACGGACTTCTTCAACCTGGTCCAACAGGGCATCCTTGATGCGCTTGAGCAGATCTTCTTTCTCCTTGGCACTTTCTTCCAGGGCTTTCTTGTCGCCTTCATCGTCCAGTTGACCCAGATCCAGATCACCACGTGCGATGTCTGCAAACTGTTTGCCATCGAATTCGTTCAGATGCGACATCAGCCACTCATCGACACGGTCGCTCAGCAGAAGAACTTCGATTCCCTTCTTCCTGAACACTTCCAGGTGAGGACTGTTGGCCGCCGCATTGTGGGTTTCTGCAGTGATGTAGTAGATCTTGTCCTGACCTTCCTTGATTCTGGAAACATAGCCTTCCAGAGATTGGTCCTGGTCACTACCCTTGCTCTCGGTAGAAGCAAAACGCAGGAGTTTGGCAACTTTCTCACGGTTTGCGAAGTCCTCAGCAGGGCCTTCTTTTAATACCTGACCAAACTCTTTCCAGAACTCTGCATACTGCTCTTCTTCCTTCTTGGCCATTTTTTCCAGCATGTCCAAAACACGCTTGGTCAATGCGGCTTTCATGCTGTCGACAGCAGGGTCTTTCTGAAGGATTTCACGCGATACGTTCAAGGAGAGATCGTTAGAATCCACCACACCCTTAATGAAACGCAGGTACATGGGCAGGAATTCATCGGCCTGATCCATGATGAATACGCGCTGAACGTAGAGCTTCAGGCCTTTCTGCATATCACGATTATAAAGATCGAAGGGAGCTTTGGCAGGAATGAACAACAGGCTGTTGTATTCCAGCTTGCCTTCAACACGGTTATGACTCCACTTTATAGGGTCAGCAAAGTCATGACTGATGTGTTTGTAGAACTCTTTGTACTCTTCATCAGTAATATCAGAACGGGAGCGAGTCCACAGGGCCTTTGCGGTATTAACCGTTTCCCACTCAGGCGCCTTGTCTTCCTCCTTTTCCTCTTCTTCTGAAGGCATCTCTTGCTTGACCATCAGAATTGGCATGGAGATATGGTCAGAATACTTGCGAACAATGTTGCGCAGACGCCAGCCGTCAGCAAACTCTTCGGCATCGTCCTTCAGGTGCAGGATGATGGAGGTGCCACGTTTTTCTTTGCTGATCCCTTCAACGGTGAATTCACCGGAGCCGTCGGATACCCAACGGACGGCTTGCTCAGCCGGTGCATCCGCCTTGCGGGTTTCAACGGTGACCTTATCAGCGACAATAAAGGCAGAGTAAAAACCGACGCCGAACTGACCAATCAGCTGAGAGTCTTTCTTCTGGTCACCGGTCAGCTGTTGCAGGAAGTCAGCGGTGCCGGACTTAGCAATGGTACCCAGGTGAGCAATAACATCCTCACGGTTCATACCAATGCCGTTATCAGCGACGGTAACGGTTTTTGCTTCCTTGTCAAAATCAACACGAATATCCAGATTGGGATCACTTTCCAGCAAACCATCATTATGCAACGCTTCAAAGCGCAGTTTGTCAGCAGCATCTGAAGCGTTAGAGATCAACTCCCGCAGAAAGATTTCGCGATTGGAGTACAGGGAGTGGATCATGAGGTGAAGAAGTTGCTTGACCTCGGTTTGGAAACCCAGTGTTTCTTTTTTGGCTTCTGCAGTCATTTGGCCCTCTACATTGTTTTCTGCCAGTGGCCGTCGTTCAGAACCTTCTCATGAGCGATCAGCCTGATCATAAATTGCTTTGAAACTAATGTGGGGACAGGCTTTTTGATTTCAAGGCAGAATTCGAGAATTTTATGAATATTCTTTTGCCTGCTACTCCTTAGCAGTATCAGAGAGCGTATCAAGCACTTTGGAATGAAACTCCCGACGGTACAGAATAACCACCACCATGACCGTGCTGATGATAAAAAGAGACGGATGAATAAACCAGGACAATGTGGCCAGAGAAAAATAATAGGCCCGCAGGCCGTAGTTAAAGTGGTTGGCGGCCAGCGTCATGATAAAGCCCACCTTATCCGCAAATACTTTCTGTTCCGTTTTATTACCACTGATATCCTGCATCAGAGGGGCACTCCCCATAAGAACACAGGTAAAGTTATAGAGTCTGAGACTCCAGGTAAACTCAAAAAAGGTATACACAAATATAACCAGCATGACCAAAACCTTCAGTTCCCAGAGTTCACGGGTATTGGTCGTCACAAAAGGCATAGCCGACAGAACGCCGACCGCTTCTTCTGATGCTGCAATTCCGGTGATCAGGCCCGCCATAACCAGAATACTGGTGGAAGCAAAGAAACTGACAGATGCCCGAAGGCTGGCGAGCAGACTGGCATCGGCTATCCGGTTATCCCTGCCAAGCAGCCGATACATCCAGTCTCGTCTGTAGAGTGCCAGAACGCTGGCCAGACATGCCGTTGCCTGCCCCCTTCGATAGGCAAAAATGGTATAGCCTACCCACAGTAAAATCAGTGACAGGAGTGCCAGCCAGTCAAACCAGGAGGCAACCCCAGATAGATTGACCATAGTCCGTCCTCTTGGGTTATTGTTGTCATTCGATAAAGCAGTATCTTCTATCTACCCCGATAGCCATGACTGCGAAGGCAATACCTGCCTCATGCCGGGAAAAGATCAAATTGCCGGAAACATATGCTAAAGTGGCCTCAAGTTAAGACTCTGGATTGCTTCAGGCGTAATATTCACGGGTTAACACCTGCATCAATATAGACTATTGTTTCAGTTTTTATCGGCCGACATCCCGGGATCAACCACCTGATTTTTTCTTATCGGCTATTTTCCTCCAGCTCTGGCTTAGCCCGGTGCCATCGTCAACAGGAGAAAGGATGACAAGTTCGCAATTTATTCTAGGCTGGACAATCTACCTGGCAGGTGCAATGGGTTGTCTGGTGTCGCTTATTATGATTACCGGAAGACTGCCTGCGCGCTTGAAGTGGGTACTGCGTTTTACAGCTGCTGCCCTGCTTTGCACACCCTGGTGGATAACCAGAGGCTCTGATCTGTTGTCTCCCGCGCTGTTTACAATGATATACGATGGCATGACCCACGGTTTTGAAGCCATGTCCAGAACAGGAATGATCATTGTGTTCGCCGCTGGATTAGCGGCCCTGATTGCCTTTGTCCTGCCCGTAAAGAAGTCAAACACAGACAAGAAAAAAACTGAGCGAGCTCCGAAGCCCTCTGGTAGCGAGATACGATCCAAAAGGCAGGAACCCACCTGCTGACAGTTTTGTGAACCAACGGAACAAACAATGCCAAGAAACAATACTAACGGACAGTTGAGATGTGTGAACTGCTGGGCATGAGCGCCAACACACCGACCGACATTTGCTTCAGCTTCAGTGGTTTGATGCAGAGAGGCGGACGCACCGGTCCCCACAGTGATGGCTGGGGTATCGTCTTTTATGAAGGGGCGGGAGTACGTGAGTTTCGCGACCCCCATCCGAGCTGTGAGTCAGAAATCGCCAAACTGGTCAGGAATTATCCGATCAAGAGCGATATTGTGATCAGCCATATCCGTCAGGCGAATGCCGGACGGGTTTCTCTGGAAAACACCCACCCTTTTACCCGGGAGTTCTGGGGACGAAACTGGACCTTTGCCCATAATGGCCAGCTTAAAGGGATCAAGAAAAAACCGCTTTGCTATTACCGTCCGGTGGGCACCACTGACAGCGAATATGCTTTCTGCTGGTTAATGAGCCAGCTCAGGGAACGCTTTCCTAAACCCCCTGCACGGGCTGCAACCCTGCACCGCTACATTCATAAGCTGGCGTTGGAATTAAGAAAGCTGGGGGTGTTCAATATGTTATTAACGGATTCAAAACATCTTTATTGCTTCTGCTCGACCAAATTAAGCTGGATTACCCGAAAAGCACCTTTTGAAAAAGCGACTCTGAAGGATGATTCATTGAGTGTTGATTTTAAGCAGGTGACAACTAAAAACGATATTGTCACTGTAGTCGCCACCGAACCTCTGACCACCAATGAGAGCTGGAACATTATGAAGTCCGGAGAATTTATTGCATTCCGGGAAGGCCAGGTTCACTACCGTCATGAGTGAATAATGAATCGGGATGCCTTATTACTCCTTAATATCGCTCCAGCGAATTTCTCCGGAGCGAATTCTCTGTGCCGACATGTAGTAAACCAGTTGACCTGCTTTTACTCGCTGATCACCATTGGGGTTGAGAACCAGATCATCACCGGTGGCCGTCTCAGCGACTCCCAGAACAATAGCTTCATGCTGTTTTTTCATAAATTCCAGCAATCGATTGAACCTTACTCCCTCAAAATCTTCAGGGACTTTAACGCTGTATTGTGTGGGGCCAATCAACGTTGACAGAAGCTGCCCCTGGATTCGAGAAGAACCAGGGTCCTGAGCCGATCGCACCAGCATCTCCATGGAAATACTGGTATGACACTCCACTTGCGGACAATGGGACTTGAGCAGTTTGACCATATGTTCATGCTCAAACCAGGCCACAATATGAGCGGTTTTCGTCATTGCTGTTACGGTCAGGCAACTGGTCAGTGTTTTGTCATCGTTGGAGCGGTAAATGATGACCCGGTCGGCAGAAGTCACTCCGGCCCTGCTAAGCAGTTCATAATCACTCAGACTCTTGCCCTGAATAAACAAAACCTGATCAGGAAAAGGGTTGTCCATCTCTTCTGTGGCACAGAGCACTACCTTACGATCTTCTCTGCGGATATCACCGAAAATCAGTTCGATCATTCTGGCTGTCCTTTCAGGATGCCAGCCTAAAATGACTACATGCCCGACCAATGCTGAATAATCGCCTTTGCCCTTCATATTTTTTCTCCATAACTCGACAAAAAATGAAGACAGTTTGCCGAGAAAGCCAGCAAAAATTACCAAACCACCCGGCATCAACAAAAGTGAGGCAGTCATTTTTCCGCCTGCTGTCTGTGGGGTGAAATCGCCATAACCCACTGTGGTTACCGTGGCCACAAAATAATAAAACCAGTTCTCTGGAGAAGTCAGTTCCTGTTCTCCGAACAGCCACATTAACAACCAGCTGCCAAAAAATAACAGCAGCAAAACAACAAGCAGTGCCAGCCAGCTCAACCTCATCAGATTCTGGGTGATAAAGTGCAGGCTAGTTTTTATCGGCCCCACGATTTGTTCTCCACGGTCAGTTATGTCTGTCGATCAGAAGTATCATCCCTTCTGTACCGGTGACGATCACTGAGCAGCCTTTCTCAAGGTCTCCGGGCGCTTTGACCGACCAGAGGGTATCACCAACCCGGATCTTTCCCTGCCCGCCAGGCAGGTCATTTTCCAGAACCAGCACCCGGCCGATCAATTGAGCAGAACGCTGATTTAACTGAGGGTAATCACTTTTTTCATTCACCCGACGGAAAAACTTCCAGTAAGCCACCGTAAAGATCAGGCTGCCCAATGCAAACCAAACCAGTTGCCAGGCCCAACTGGTTTCAGGCAGCAGCCACAACAGGGCTGCCAGTAGGAGAGCCGCTGCAGCACTGCCAAGAAGAAAGCCTCCTGCCCCAAGAGCTTCCAGACCCAGACACAGGAACGCAACAATCAACCAATGCCAGGGTTGCAAAGTATTTAGAAAGTCCATTGATATACCAGATCCTGTCAGGGTGTTTTCTTCAAGCCATCGACGAGTTCTTTAATACCCGCCAGCGAGCCAATCACATTACCCGCTTCCAGTGGCATCATGATGGTCTTGCTGTTTTCCGCTGCGGCAACAGATTGCAAGGCGTCCACGTATTTTTGCGCAACAAAATAATTGATAGCCCGGGCGTCGCCATTAGCAATAGCCTGAGAAACAACTTCAGTCGCCCGCGCTTCTGCCTCTGCCAGTCTTTCCCTGGCCTCAGCTTCTCTCTTGGCTGCTTCCAGCTCACCTTCTGCCTGCAGAATTTGAGCCTGTTTTTCACCTTCTGCTACTTTGATAGCCGCTTCCCGGCTACCCTCCGCTTCAAGTATCTGAGCCCTTTTCTCCCGCTCCGCTTTCATTTGACGGGCCATGGACTCCACCAGATCATTAGGAGGAGCTATGTCCCGAATCTCGATGCGAGTCACTTTCACTCCCCATGGACTGGTAGCTTCATCCACTTTGAGGAGCAGCATGTTGTTAATACGGTCACGGTTGGACAACATCTCATCCAGCTCCATGGAACCGAGAACCGCACGAATGTTTGTCATCACCAGATTCTGCATAGCCCGATAGAGTTCATTGACTTCATAGGACGCACGAACAGCATCCTGAACCTGGTAAAAACAAACGGCATCTGTCGTTACTTGGGCATTATCGGAGGAGATAATTTCCTGTGAAGGTATATCAAGAACCTGCTCCATCATATTGATTTTTTTACCAATCCTGTCAACAACAGGCACTATGACATGCAGGCCGGGAGACAGTGTTCGGGTGTACTTACCAAAACGTTCTACGGTGAAATGAAAGCCCTGTGGAACCATTCTGACACCAGTACCTATCAGCACAGCGATCAGGACTACCAATGCAATGGCTGTAATCTCAAAACCCATTTAGTCACTCCTTAGCCTGAAAAGTAGAATCAATTCAGCGGACAGTCTGACAGAAAAAATCAACAATGTCCTAAATCTGTCGTAACCTCTGTAAAAGTCACAGAGATCATGGAAAGATAGTCATCGTTGATCGGACAAAATATCAAATAAGTATTCACAGCAGCTACAAACCTCGTTAGAGTGCTGACAGAACTCTAACGCCAACAAATCCGATTGTGATCATGAAATTCGATTCTACCGACAATTATATTGCAACCAGCGAACTGAAAACTGCTGTGAACGCGGCCATTGCCTTGCAACGCCCTCTTCTGATCAAGGGCGAACCCGGAACCGGAAAAACCATGCTTGCAGAAGAAGTAGCAGAATCCCTGGGCAAACGACTTTTGCAGTGGAACATCAAATCCACCACCAAGGCCCAACAGGGATTGTATGAGTACGATGCTGTTTCAAGATTGCGCGACTCTCAGCTGGGCGATGAAAAAGTACACGACATCGGCAATTACATCGTCAAAGGTAAATTGTGGGAAGCCTTTGAAGCCGATGAACAGGTGGTTCTGCTGATTGATGAAATCGACAAGGCTGATATCGAGTTCCCCAACGATTTGCTTCAGGAACTGGATAAGATGGAGTTCTTTGTTTACGAGACCCGGAAAATGGTTAAGGCTCGACAGCGGCCCATCGTGATCATCACCAGTAACAATGAAAAAGAACTGCCCGATGCCTTTCTCAGACGCTGTTTCTTCCACTACATCCGTTTCCCTGATCCGGCGACCATGAAGCAGATTGTCGATGTTCACTTTCCCACCCTGAAGCAGGGGCTGGTTTCCGAAGCTTTGCAGATGTTCTTTGAATTAAGGGATATCCCCGGCCTGAAGAAAAAGCCTTCTACCTCTGAGCTGATAGACTGGCTCAAGCTATTGAACTCTGACGACATACCAGTCGATGTGCTAAGAAACAGCGATGCTCGCAGTGCTATACCGCCACTCTACGGAGCCCTGGTTAAAAACGAACAGGATATTCATTTACTGGAACGGCTCGCCTTCATGACTCGTCGATAAGGTGAACCGATGCTGACTAACTTTTTCGATACGGTTCGCGCCTTTGGTGTCCCGGCCAGTACCCGGGAGTACCTTGACTTGCTCAGGGCTATGCAGGCTCATGTAGTCTTCGCGGATAACGAAGCATTTTACCAACTATCCAGAGCCATACTGGTCAAGGATGAACGTCACTACGACCGCTTCGATAAAGCCTGCAAAGCTTTTTTTGACGGCATTGAGAGCGTTGAAGATCTGCTTGAAGCCACTATACCGGAAGATTGGCTCAGAAAAGAATTCATCAATCAGCTCAGCGAAGAAGAGCGGGAAAAGCTCAAGGCACTCGGCAGCCTTGAAGAATTGATGGAGACACTGAAGCAGCGTCTGCAGGAGCAAAAAGAACGTCATGCCGGGGGGAATAAATGGCTTGGCACTGGCGGCACATCCCCTTTTGGTGCCTATGGTAACAATCCAATGGGGGTTCGTATTGGCCAACACGAGAGCAGAAACCGGAGCGCCACCAAAGTCTGGGATAAACGGGAATTCCAGAACCTGGATGACAATGAAAGACTGGGCAGTCGCAATATGAAAATGGCCCTGCGCAGACTCAGAAAATTCGCACGACAGGGGGTTCCGGATCAGCTGGATCTCGATGACACCATTCGATCCACAGCCAATAAAGGGTTGCTGGACATAAAAATGGTTCCGCAAAGGCGTAATTCAGCGAAAGTACTGCTTTTTATGGATATCGGTGGCTCCATGGATGCTCACGTCAAAGACTGTGAAGCACTCTTTTCCTGTGCACGCTCTGAATTCAAGCATATGGAGTTTTTCTACTTCCATAACTATCTCTATGAATGGGTCTGGAAAAACAACGTCCGACGACAAAGTGAAAAAACCGAAACCTGGGACATCGTTCATCGCTTTGGTAAAGACTACAAAGTGATTTTTGTTGGAGATGCCCAGATGTCACCTTATGAAATCACCTCACCGGGCGGAAGCGTTGAACACTGGAATGAAGAACCGGGGCACACCTGGATGCAGCGTGTTCTGGATCATTTTGATAATGCTATCTGGTTGAACCCCATCAATAAAGACAGCTGGTTTTTCACCCATTCTACAAAGATCATCCATGAACAGCTGGAGGGCAGAATGTTCCCTCTGACGGTGAAGGGTCTGGAAGAGGGTATGAAAGAGTTGTCTACTAAAAGCTGAGTTATGAAAACAGTCAAGGTTATAGAAGATTATCAGGCCTGCTACCCGGACCCAGTGACTTTCAGTGAAGGTGACAGTCTGATATTAGGTAAAAGTGATGATGAGTTTCCCGGATGGATCTGGGTCACAACTGGATCGGGCAAAGAAGGCTGGACTCCCCTGCCTCTGATAAGACGTTTGAACCAGAAACACGGGATTGCATTAGAGGACTTTAGCGCCAGGAAACTCAGTGTGAAAGCGGGTGAAAATTTGAGAATCATGCGTGAGATTAACGCTTGGGCCTGGGTAGAAAACCAACAGAAACAGACGGGCTGGGTGCCTATATCCAAATTCGCTGAATACCGTCATGAAAGTGATTAATAATGTCACTTTCAACCACTGAAAACAGTCAATGTCCCCTGTGCAGTGCCTTATCCAGAGACTTTGCCAGCGATAAAAGAAGAGATTATTTCAGATGTTCTGATTGCTCACTGGTTTTTGCTGATAAAAAAAGCTGGCCAACGCCTGAGCTGGAACGCTCAGAATATGAGCTTCATACAAACAATGCCTTTGAGCCGGGATATCGAAAATTTCTTTCAAGGGTGACAGAGCCGTTGAAAGGCAGGATATCTTTGGATGCACAGGGACTGGACTTTGGCTGCGGGCCTGGCCCCACACTTTCTTTGATGATGGCTGAAGCTGGTTGGCCTATGGCTCTGTATGACCCCTTTTTCCATTCGGATCAAAGCGCTCTGGAAAAAACGTACGATTTTATCACAGTCACTGAAGTCATAGAACACATCCATCAACCGGATGTATGGTTGCCGAAACTCTGGAGTATGATCAGACCCGGCGGGACACTGGCATTCATGACCAAAATGGTGATAGATCAGGAAGCCTTTTGCAGATGGCATTACAAGAATGATCCTACCCATGTCTGTTTTTACTCAATAGAAACCTTTCAGCACCTTGCTGAACAATGGCAGGCAGTGCTCAGTTTTGAAGCCCGGGATGTTATATTTTTCTATAAATTAATGCATTAAACAGTGGGATTACTATAAAGCAATCAAAAAAAATCTCGGAACTGCGTAAGAAGTATTTGGGATTATCTTGCAAGTTGGTAAGTACGAAAGGCTCATTATTTCAGTATGCCAGGCACGGGTGAGCGAGGATGGAAAGAGTGTCTAAAAAAACGATCCCTTGACTGCAGGCGAACACAAAAATAGTAAAATCGTCTATCGCAGCCCGCCAAAGTTCTACTTGTTCTTATGAGCCTTATCAGCGTGACTCCGTTGAGCAACGACCTTGGCAAAGCGCAGAGAAATCCTTTTGCATTTACAACACCGACCGACCTCTTCCTGTTGAAGTTCATTTAGATAGGTATTAATGAAATCCTCATTCATTGTTTTTTAGAATACCCTCAAGGACTTTCATGGCTGATAGTCATCAAATAACTACTCTGTAGCCCTACATTAACCCTGAGGGTGTTTCATGACAACTGACGGCTTCGTTGTTGTTTGATTGTATTGAAGCAGACCAACATTCTGTTGCAAATTCGATCACCACCCTGGCAAGTTTTTATTCTTGCTTGATCGCTACCAGGTATGCCTTAGATAAAAATTTTCTCTGACGGTTATAAAACACACCCATGTTCTGGTTCAATCAGCCAACGCAGAGATAATCATAGCTGGATATCGTCCGACACCTGTTTGACCTGCAATAGCTCGAACAATCGATCCGTTTCCTGAGTGAGATGACGATCTCTGGCCATGACTCCTGACCCTTGTTCAGACTCATGAGTCCCCCAGGCAACCGTTACCTTGCCCCATTCAATAATCATTCTTGGGTGATGTACGTAGGACTCCGCCAGTCCCGCCACCGCATTAAGAAAACATAGAGACTTCGAATACTTTTTGAAGGTATAGGACTTCTCAAGGTGATCAACGCCTTCATACTGACACAACGACCAGTTACTCATATATTATCCTCCTGGTGGCTTATTACCCTACCTGACAGGCACGGCAAGAAAGCACTCTGATGGTACAGACAGAGTTTATACAGACCCCACGAAAGGATAAATGAATTTTGGGCTTTGATCGAACCTCCTTTACCAGGAAATGGCAACTGGATGAATAAACGTGCTAATCAGCAAGGGCTATACAGTATATATCTTTTCAAGACATAACTGCCTGATGGCTTGAGCCTCATATCCATACGCTGCACAGCCTGCTGCACACTACAAGAGCCTTTTACAAGCTCTCTTCGCTTTCTTCCTGATCAACCTTTTCAGCCTGAAGTTGCTCCAGCTCCTGCTTACTGGCATTGAGCTGCTGAGTGAGCTGCTTCTGCTTGGTTTTCAGTGTCCCGTTCTCTGTCGTCAGAGTCCGGTTCTGCTCCTGCAGACGTTTGATCTGTTTCTTCATACGATCAGGATTGCTGGCTCGCAGCGTTTTCAGCTCGTTATCAGCGCTCTTGACCTGCTTGTTCAGCTTTTCAGCCTTCTGCTCAGCCGCATCAAGCCGTGACTTCAGCTGAGTCACTTCTTTATCGTGCTGATCAGTGATATCAAGGAGAGCTTGCAGGCGCTGTTGCTCAATAACGTCCAGTTCTTCATTTTTAAAGAAACGGCCTCCCGCGCTCAGGGTACCCATATTAATTACCTACCTCCGAAAAGAGTTTGAAGTGATGACAACAGGAAGCTGCCCTTGCCAGCGCAGGGCATCCACACATGTATGGGGGATATTTGATAATGAGATCAATTGTTCTTCATTCAATGGCTGGCAAAAGCAGACTGACTTTAGACGGAGGCAAGTTTATTACACTTACTTCCCCTAGGAAAGCGCAATTTACACAATTTTTTGCAATGCTGCCAGTTTATTTGCTCATTCTGACAGCATTATTGGTCAATCAGGCTTCTGGTATGGCCTCCAGTGTTTTAATCAGGTAGTTCCAGAAATTTCCAACCGCCGGAATATGGACCTTTTCATCCGGTGAATGGGGGAACCGAATGGTTGGGCCAAAAGAAATCATGTCCCAGTTTGGGTAAACACCACCCAGTAACCCACACTCCAGGCCAGCATGAATGACTTTGATCTCAGGCTCGTAACCGAACACCTGTTCATGAATATCCTTCATGGTTTTCAAAATAGTAGACTCAGCATTGGGCCTCCATCCGGGGTAACCCCCCTGCTTTTTGACTTCTGCTCCGATTAACCGATAAAGACCGGCAATACTCTCGGCATGTTCTTCCCTGGCACTGTTAATAAGGCTTCGTACCATGTTTTCTATGGTAATCCGACCCTCCTTTATCTTGATGACGGCCAGGTTATTTGATGTTTCCACCACCCCTTCAACACTCAGACTCATCCGGTGGACGCCATTTGGAGATACATGCAGGGTGTTCATCAGCTGACTTTGTGCTTCCGGGGTCATAGCCTTCCGAACAGATTCTGAGACCTGCATAACAAGACTCAGATCTGGCTCTGCTTCTGACAGCTCTGTACGAAATACATTCAGATACTCATCAACTATTCGGGCAGCTTCTTCGCGACTACTTAGAGGGATAGCTACCTGAGCAAAGGCTTCTCTCGGGATTGCATTTCTGAGTGAACCGCCGGAATATTCTGTCAGTCTGGCACCTATTCCAGACAAGGCTTTCAGTAGCCTCACCATCAGCTTGTTGGCATTACCCCGCTGCAGTTTGATATCAATACCGGAATGACCGCCTTTCAAGCCTTTCAAAGCAAGAGTGAAACTGCTATATCCTTCCTCCAAAGACTCTTCCTGGTAACTGTGAGAAACACAAACATCGACACCACCAGCACAGCCAACATAGAGCTCTCCTTCATCTTCAGAGTCCATGTTCAGCATGATCTCACCCTTCAGCAAACCAGGCTTAAGACCGTGAGCTCCGGTCATCCCACTCTCTTCATCAATGGTAAACAGAGCTTCAACAGGACCATGGGGAATATCCGTCGACTCAAGCACCGCCATAGCCGCTGCAACACCAATACCATTATCGGCTCCCAGAGTGGTTCCTTCCGCAGTAACCCAATCGCCATCAACGTACGCCCTGATAGGATCTTTAGTAAAATCATGTTCTGTATCTGCGTTTTTTTGAGGCACCATGTCCAGGTGACTCTGGAGAACAACGCCACGGCGGTTTTCCATACCCGGAGTAGCTGGCTTGCGAATGATCACGTTGCCGACTTCGTCTATCAGGGTATCCAGACCAAGATTCTCGCCAAACTCCTTTACGTAGGCACGCACAGCATCTTCATGCCTGGAGGGGCGGGGAATCTTGCAAAGTGCCTGAAAGTGTCGCCAAATAGGTTGAGGGGATAATTCAACAAGCTGGGTCACAGCTATCTCCTGTTGATGGGGGGGGAAAGAGTCTATGAAAATAGCCCCTGCGAGAACGAACGCCCATTAGTGAATACACTAATCAAAAACCGAGATTGCCGTATTCACTAACAGTAAAACCGAAAACCTGATCTATTTTTTAACCCGGCTGCCCAGATAATGCGCAAAACCATTCCTTTACTAGATCCCGATAGACCTCAATTTCCTGCTGCTCATGAGGCTCTGGATTACCCTGATGGCCTATTGGCTATGGGTGGCAACCTTGCCCCTGAAACACTGACTGACGCATACAAGAGGGGCATCTTCCCCTGGTTCAACGAAGGCGAACCCATTCTCTGGTGGTCTCCTAACCCAAGAATGGTGCTTTATCCAGAGTATCTGCACATAAGCCGCTCCATGAAGCGTTTTCTAAAAAAGCACTCTTATAGAGTGAGTTTTGATGAAGCCTTCAGTGAAGTCATGACTGCCTGCTCGTCGCCCCGAAAAAATCAGGATGGCACATGGATCATCAAAGAAATGAAAGAAGCCTATACTGCCCTTTTTAAAGAGGGTCTGGCTCATTCGGTGGAAGTCTGGTCAGGCGATAAGCTGGTGGGCGGGCTTTATGGCGTCACGATTGACAAAGTATTCTTTGGAGAATCCATGTTCAGTTTCGAAACCAATACTTCAAAACTTGCAATGATTATGTTGTGCAAAGAGTTGCTGAATAGAAACTTCCATCTGATCGATTGCCAGATACACAGCCCCCACCTGGAGTCACTGGGCGCGAGAATGATAAGCCGGGATGCATTTCTCAAGGCATTGAAAGACGGTTGCCGAACGCCTGCAACCAGTGCACACTGGAATTAGACAGGGCAATGGACGGCCAAAGCTGATGAGCGCACTTAAAGATCTTAAATTTTACGCAACCCAGCCACACAACTGCAGCTACCTGGAGGATAAGCAGGCTATAACATTATTTATGGATCCCGACAAAGACTTGGATCCAGCTCTTTATCGGCATTTGGCCGACATTGGATTTCGAAGAAGCGGTCGACACGTATACAGACCTCACTGTCAGGGCTGCAACGCTTGCATTCCGGCCAGAGTGGTTGCCAAGAGTTTCGAACCCAGACGCAAGCACAGAAAGCTATTAAAAAAAAATCGGGATATCCTGGTCACCCGATCCGAAGCTGAATACGATGAAGAAACCTATCAGCTTTACAAAAAATACATCTCCATACAGCATCGCGATGGCGATATGTACCCTCCCTCAATGGAGCAATTCCAATCCTTTTTGGTAGGTTGCCCTGAATTCTGTTGCTACTACAAATTCTGGCTGGACGAAAAACTCGTGGCTGTTGCAGTCACCGACGAGCTGTCAAATGGACTCTCTGCAATTTATACCTTTTATGACCCTGAAGTCAGCAAAACCAGAAGTCTGGGCAGTTACTGCATTCTCTGGCAGATAGAGGAAGCCAAAAAACTGGGGCTCAAGCACCTTCACCTGGGCTATTGGATCAAGGACTGCAAAAAAATGAGTTACAAAATTCAATACCGTCCTCTGGAAGTCTATGTTAACAACCGCTGGGTTACTTTGAGGTAGTCGTCCTGATATATACTGTAACTGATTATTCAGACAGGGTTGATCAGCTACAGCGACATTAACTCCCAGTTAATTCACCGTATTATCTGGTCAATCAGGATTTGATGGGGATCGAAAGTGATGACAGAGAATGTTTTTATATGGATAAAGGCCGGTTCACTTTGCTTTAAAGCTGGTTTTCAGGCAGAATGCCTGCCAGATTTATTCAGCTAACGCTCTATTCCTGAGGTCAAACTTTATATGGCGAAAGAAGAAAGTCTTGAAATGGAAGGCACTGTCATTGACACCCTGCCTAATACTATGTTCCGTGTAGAACTGGAGAACGGTCACGTTGTGACCGCACATATTTCAGGCAAAATGCGTAAAAACTACATCCGCATTCTGACAGGTGATAAAGTCAAAGTTGAACTGACTCCTTATGACCTGACCAAAGGCCGTATCACATACCGTTCCCGCTGACAGGGGCCTCTTGCCCCTGTCCCTCTCCTGGCTTTTTTTCAGCCCTGCTCACCATCCACAACTTCAAGATCCGAAGTCAGGCTTTTGGCAGGTTCGAATTTCAGGAACAGCCCTCCTTTCTTGACCGTCACGCGGACAAAGCCACCACTCTCAGACAGCTTGCCAAAAAGGATCTGTTCCGCCAGGGGCTTCTTGAGATGCTCCTGAATAACACGCCCCATAGGACGAGCCCCCATCATCCGATCATAACCTTTCTCTGCCAGCCACTCTCGTGCCTTATCATCAACGTCAATCTGAACCATTCTCTCATCCAGCTGCGCCTGAAGCTCTGTAAGGAACTTATCGACAACATGCTTGATAGTATCCTCGGTCAATGAGTCAAAGGGAATGATGGAGTCAAGACGGTTCCTGAATTCCGGTGTAAAGGTTTTCTTAATGGCTTCCATACCGTCTGTCGTATGATCCTGCTCAGTGAAACCAATAGAAGTACGCGTCATGCTTTCAGCACCAGCATTGGTCGTCATGATCAGAATAACATTTCTAAAGTCAGCTTTACGACCATTGTTGTCTGTCAGAGTGCCGTGATCCATCACCTGCAAAAGCAGGTTAAATACATCCGGATGCCCTTTCTCAATTTCGTCCAGCAACAAGACACAATGGGGTGTCTTGTTGATCGCTTCTGTCAAAAGTCCTCCCTGGTCATAACCGACATAGCCAGGAGGTGCACCTATCAGCCTGGAAACTGTATGAGCTTCCATGTACTCGGACATGTCAAAACGGACCAGCTCAACCCCCATGGACTTGGCTAACTGACGACAAACTTCCGTTTTGCCGACACCTGTTGGCCCAGAGAACAGGAAAGCACCCACCGGCTTGTCAGGCGCCTTCAAACCAGCACGCGACAATTTAATCGCAGTTGAAAGAGAAACAATGGCTTCGTCCTGGCCGAAGACCACCATTTTGAGATTCCTCTCAAGCTTGGAAAGTAACTCTTTATCAGAAGAAGAAACAGACTTAGGTGGAATCCGGGCAATCTTGGCGACAATACTTTCAACGTCGCCCACCTCAATGATCTTCTTGCGCTCATTCTCTGGTAAAAGACGCTGATAAGCACCAGCCTCATCAATAACGTCAATCGCTTTGTCAGGCATATGACGATCGTTGATATAGCGATTAGCTAACTCTGCTGCAGCTTTCAGGGCATCATCCTTATATTCAATGGTGTGATGCTCTTCAAAGCGACTCTTGAGACCACGAAGAATATCAATGGTATCGTCAACACTCGGTTCACTGATATCCACTTTCTGGAAACGACGAGCCAAGGCACGATCTTTTTCGAAAATACCACGAAACTCTTGAAAGGTCGTTGAACCTATGCAACGAAGATCGCCAGAAGTCAGCAGTGGCTTTAAAAGATTAGAAGCATCCATAACACCACCGGATGCAGCACCGGCACCAATAATAGTGTGAATCTCATCAATGAAGAGAATGGCGTTATCGAGCTTTTTAAGTTCGCTGAGCAACTTTTTGAATCGCTTCTCAAAATCACCACGGTATTTGGTTCCAGCCAGCAACGAACCAAGATCCAGAGAATACACAACCGCTTTGGAGAGTACTTCAGGTACTTCTCCGTCCACTATTCTTTTTGCCAGACCTTCAGCAACGGCTGTTTTCCCAACACCGGCCTCACCCACCAGCAGAGGATTATTCTTACGACGTCGCGTCAATATCTGGGATACCCGCTCAACCTCTTCTGCCCGACCTACCAGTGGATCAATCTTACCTATACGGGCCTGTTCGTTCAGGTTAGTGGCATAATTTTTAAGGGGGTCTTGACCGGCTGCCTCAGAGTCAGTGCTTTCCTCCATAAGCTCTCCACCCAACTCTTCCAACTCATTGCCCGGCATTTTGGAAATTCCGTGAGCGATATAGTTGACGACATCTATGCGGGCAACGTCCTGCTGCTTCAGAAAATAAACGGCCTGACTTTCTTGCTCACTGAAGATTGCAACCAGAACATTAGCACCGGTGACTTCTTTTTTTCCTGAGCTTTGCACATGAAATACAGCGCGTTGCAGAACTCTCTGAAACCCGAGAGTGGGTTGGGTCTCTCGCTCGGTATCGTTGGCAGGTATTAAAGGGGTTGTTGAATCAACAAAATCAATCAGTTCCCTGCGCAGCTTTTCGGTTTCTACACCACAAGCTAGAAGTACTCGGGAAGCGGATTCATTATCAAGCAGTGCCAGAAGCAGATGTTCCACGGTCATGAATTCATGTCGCTTGCTTCTTACATCACGGAAAGCACTGTTAAGAGTCAGTTCGAGGTCTTTATTGAGCATATGATATTACCCTGAGAACACTAATCGGCCTTAATTGTTTTGCACAACAGGGGATGCTGGAATTCTCTGGAGTACTCGTTGACTTGCTGGGCTTTGGTTTCAGCAACATCTTTGCTGAACAATCCACATACAGCCTTGCCTTGCGTATGAACCATCAGCATGATTTGTGTTGCCTGTTCACTACTCATGCTGAAAAACTTCTCCAGGACCTCAACCACAAAATCCATCGGTGTAAAATCATCATTCAAGAGCAGAACCTGATACATAGCGGGCGGTTTGACTCTGGCTTTAGCTGGTGCCAGAGCGATATCATGATCGCCTTCCTGCTCTATCCCTTCATTCTCTAAGCTTAGACGAAGCCACTCAAAGTTACTCATGTATTGATGAACTGCTATCTGCTGCATTGCACTCGCTTCCAGGTGAATTTACAGCTGAATTAACCAGGCTCTGGACTGCCTGTAACCAGGTGTCGATGACGAAAAACGTCAAAAGCACTACACCCTGAATACCATTCTAAACACGCTGAGAGCAAAGAAAAACAATTTACATCACTCGTCACTTCAAAAGCTATTGATTTCATGGATACCATCGACTGACAACCGAAATAAAATAGCAAAAGAATCAGAAAAATAATCATTTGATCTGACAAGCAAGAAAATGACCACAGAACAAGCCTGCAGCCATTCTTGATGGGTAAAAATGCCCGGAAATTAAATCATGCCATCAATTGCCGCATTAAAGGTAGTGCTTGGACGCATAGCTTCAGTGGCTTTAGCTGGAGTGGGCTCATAATAGCCACCCAGATCAACAGCCCCCCCCTGACAATCTGCCAGTTCCGAGACAATCTGACCTTCTTTCTCGACCAGCTCCTTTGCCAGACCGGAAAACTTGCTGCTGAGTTCCTGGTCTACTTGCTGAGCCGCCAGAGCTTCTGCCCAGAACTGAGCCAGATAGAAATGACTACCACGGTTGTCCAGCTCTTTCACCCTTCGGGAAGGAGACTTGTTAGCATCCAGATATTGGCCAATAGCAGCGTTCAATGTGTCAGCCAGAATCTGGGCCCTGGCATTCCCAGTCTTAACGGCAATATCTTCAAGCGATACAGCGATAGCCAGAAATTCACCCAGAGAATCCCAACGTAAATGATTCTCTTTAACAAACTGTTGAACGTGCTTGGGAGCTGAACCACCAGCACCAGTTTCGAACAGACCTCCGCCAGCCAGCAGAGGGACAATAGAGAGCATTTTAGCACTGGTACCCAGCTCCAGAATCGGGAACAGGTCAGTCAGGTAATCACGCAGAACGTTTCCGGTCACGGAAATGGCATCTTTACCTGCCCGAATCGTTTCCATACTCAGACGGCAAGCGTCCACCGGAGAAAGAATACGGATATCCAGACCCTCGGTATTGTGGAACTTCAGGTATTCGTTGACCTTGGCAATCAGGTTGGCATCGTGGGCACGATTTTCGTCCAGCCAGAAAAGAGTCAGAGCCCCTGTTGCCCGGGCACGGTTAACGGCCAGCTTGACCCAATCGCGAATTGGCGCGTCCTTGGTCTGACACATTCTCCAGATGTCACCCTCTTCAACATTGTGCTCAAACACAGTACTGCCAGACTCTTCTACAACACGGATAATGCCGTTTGCAGGAGCCTTGAAGGTTTTGTCATGAGAACCATACTCTTCAGCTTTCTGAGCCATCAGGCCTACGTTGGAAACATTACCCATAGTAGTGACATCGAATGCACCGTTCTCCTTACAAAAATCGATGACTTCCTGATAAACAGCTGCATAGCAACGATCAGGAATCATGGCTTTGGTGTCATGCAGCTTTCCGTCAGGCCCCCACATTTGGCCCGAGGAACGCAAAGCGGCAGGCATAGATGCATCGATAATGACATCGTTCGGTACATGCAGGTTGGTAATACCCTTATCGGAGTCCACCATCGCCAGCTCAGGGCGAGTCTTGTATACGGCCTGAATATCCGCCTTTACTTCATCCTTCTGCTCAGCAGGCAGTTTGGCAATCTTAGCATAAACGTCACCCAGACCATTGTCCGGATCGACGCCCAGATCTGAAAATAGAGAAGCGTGTTTCTCAAACACGTCTTCAAAGAAGACTGTGACAGCATGACCAAACATGATCGGGTCAGAAACCTTCATCATTGTTGCTTTCAGGTGCAGGGAGAGCAGAACATTCTGCTCTTTAGCTTCCTGAGCAGAAGCTTCGTAGAATGCCCTCAAAGCTTTCACATTCATGACAGCGCTATCAATAACTTCACCGGCCAACAAGCTCGTACTCGGTTTTAGCACCGAAACAGATCCATCGCTGCCAACAAACTCGATTCTTACATCCGTAGCCTCGGGCATGACTGCTGACTGCTCACTGGAGTAGAAGTCACCGCTGTGCATATGAGCAACGTGAGATTTGGAATCTGCAGTCCAGACACCCATAGAGTGAGGATGCTTCTTCGCAAACTCTTTTACGGGAGCCGCAACACGGCGATCAGAGTTACCCTCTCGAAGAACCGGGTTTACCGCACTACCAAGCACTTTGGCATAACGAGCCTTGATGACTTCTTCTTCAGGATTCCCGGGTTCTACAGGAAAATCAGGAATGTCATAACCGTGTTCTTGTAGCTCTTTGATCGCATCTGTCAGTTGCGGGATAGAAGCACTGATGTTAGGCAACTTGATGATGTTTGCCTGAGGCGTCTTAGCTAGCATACCCAACTCAGACAGAGCATCACTTTGCTTTTGTGCTGCACTCAACTTCTCAGGGAAATTAGCTATGATTCGACCAGCCAGTGAAATATCCTTGGTTTCAACGGCTACGTCTGCGGCTCGGGTAAAAGCCTTGAGAATAGGGAGCAGTGAATAGGTGGCTAAGGCGGGAGCTTCGTCAGTAATAGTGTAAATAATTCTGGTTGTATCTGTTGTCATGTTATCTCCAAAAAACAACTGGCTGTGGTGCCTCTGCGGAGGGGTTTAAGTGGAGTTTGACGACCACTATTTATCACTTTATTTGCACAGCCCCGTAACGCTTTTGACGTTATCGCCTATAAGATATACCAATGTGCGTAAGGAATAAATGTAGTTTTGCTACACAATCTTCTGTTTGCATATCGAAATACTCTATAGAACTGAATTAGCCAGACAGGTACAATGCCCTGCTTCCCGATTCAGCCATACAGTAACTATGATAGACTCTTGTGCCACTTTTTCTGACGAAAACCCTCAAGACACCCGTGTAATCGTGGGTATGTCCGGAGGTGTTGATTCCTCGGTATCTGCACTTCTGCTCAAACAGCAGGGTTACCAGGTAGAAGGTTTGTTCATGAAAAACTGGGAGGAAGATGATGGCACTGAATACTGCACTGCCATGACCGATCTGGAAGATGCTCAGGCCGTTTGCGACAAAATTGGTATTAAACTCCATAAAGCCAATTTTGCTGCTGAATACTGGGATAATGTCTTTGAGCATTTCTTGCAGGAATACAAGGCCGGACGCACCCCCAACCCCGACATTCTCTGCAATAAGGAAATCAAGTTCAAGGCTTTTCTGGATTATGCCCTGACACTGGAAGCTGACTGTATCGCCATGGGCCACTACGCCCGCAGAGACAACATTAATGACCGGGCTTGCCTCAAAAAGGGTCTTGACCCCAATAAAGACCAGAGCTACTTCCTGCATCAGGTCGGAACCGAACAACTGGCCAGAACTTTGTTCCCAGTGGGTGAAATAGCAAAGCCCGGAGTTCGGCGCATAGCAGAAGAACACGATTTGATCACCCACAACAAGAAAGACAGCACAGGTATCTGCTTTATTGGTGAGCGCCGTTTTCGTGATTTCCTGAAGCAGTATCTTCCGGCCCAGCCTGGCGACATTGCGACCGATCAGGGCACAGTTATTGGCGAGCATTCAGGCTTGATGTACCATACCATCGGCCAAAGGCAGGGTCTTGGTATTGGTGGACTGAAAGGCGCTTCAGAATCGCCCTGGTATGTTGTTGAGAAAGATCTTGAGAACAATCAACTGATCGTTGCTCAGGGCAATAGTCACCCCTTGCTGTTCTCTGAAGCCCTGACCGCTTCTGAAATATTCTGGATCTCCGGCTCAGCGCCGGAAATGCCAGCCAGCCTGACCGCCAAGATCCGCTATCGACAACAGGATCAGGCCTGCCGCCTTGAGCGAACACCAGACGGGAGATATCTTGTGGTTTTTGACGAACCTCAGAGGGCGGCCACTCCGGGGCAGTCTGTTGTTTTCTACCAGAATGATATTTGTCTGGGCGGTGGAGTTATTGAAACCAGACATCACTCTCTGAGTGAGGCTCAGATTCAATAAGACATCAATCAGTTCGCTCAACTCTCCACAACCGGGAGCAGACAACCTTCCGAAAAGAGAAAGCATAAGTAAGGTAGAGAAACTCAGGTGCAATACACAGCAAAGGAACAGGCAGCTGCCCTCTCAGCGATTTTTCAGGCTGCTGGCCTTGTAGAACGTCTGGCCAAGAGCGGGCAAATCAGTGAAGGGCCACTCGAACCACTGATTGGCAGCCTGTTTGTCATCTCTCCTGATCGCGTTGAGGATGTCTTCAATGGTTACGACAGCCTGCTCACTGGCAGAAAAATACTGAAAGATGTCCTGCAACGTCAGGCCGACGCGATCCAGGCCGACACCGTTCGTTATGCCCTGACCCTGATACATCTGGAACGCAAACTTTCCCGAAATCGTGACATGCTGAATGAGATCTCCCAGCGCCTGCAACGCTGCAGGGAACAGGCCGACCACTTTGGCATCCTCCATGAAAATGTTATTGCCAGCCTTGCCGGTATTTACCTCGACACCATCAGCACCTTTAAGACAAGAGTGCAAGTTTCAGGCGACCTCCAACATCTTCAGAATCAGGGCAATGCTGACAAGATACGCGCCATTTTGTTTGCCGGGATACGGGCTGCCATTCTCTGGCGCCAGACAGGTGGCAGCCGCTGGCAGTTATTACTTAGCCGAAAAAAGTTATTGAACGGCTTGAATCAGCTTTAAACCAAATCATCCACCCTGCATCCAAAGCCTTTTTCCGGTATGATGCGCCCTTTCTATGAGCATAAGGCATGTTAAACATGGAGCTGTCTGCACTGACTGCTGTTTCCCCCGTCGACGGTCGCTATGGGGACAAGACCCAAAGCCTGAGAAGCATTTTCAGTGAGTATGGTCTGATCCGCTTTCGAGTGACCGTTGAAGTTAAATGGTTACAGGCACTGGCCAGCCACCCCGAAATCATCGAAGTTCCTGAACTATCCAAGGGTGCTAACGTCCTCTTAGACCGGCTGGTCGACAACTTTTCCCTTGAGGATGCCCAGCGCGTCAAGGAAATTGAGCGCACCACGAACCATGATGTCAAGGCCGTTGAGTACTTGATCAAGGAAAAAATACAGGATAACGGTGAGCTGGCTACTATCAGTGAGTTTGTTCACTTTGCCTGTACTTCCGAGGACATTAACAACCTGTCTCACGGGCTGATGTTGAAGACTGGCATTGAACAGGCGGTACTTCCGCCCATGCATCAGATCATCAAGGAAATCGAAAGTCTTGCTCATCAGCACAGCGATCAGTCAATGCTGTCCCGTACTCACGGACAAACAGCCTCCCCTACCACGCTGGGCAAAGAGATGGCAAACGTTGCTTACCGTCTGCGCCGTCAGGTTCAGCAAATCAACCGAATTACTCCACTAGGCAAAATCAACGGTGCCGTTGGTAACTACAATGCTCACCTGTCCGCTTACCCTGAAATTGACTGGCAGCAACATGCTGAAAAGTTTGTCACCAGTCTGGGTCTGGAATGGAACCCCTACACCACCCAGATTGAACCTCACGACTACATCGCTGAACTATTTGATGCCATTTGCCGTTTCAACACTGTCTTGATCGATTTTGATCGTGATATTTGGGGCTATATCTCCCAGGGATACTTTAAACAGAAAACTGTGGCCGGCGAAGTAGGCTCTTCCACCATGCCTCACAAAGTTAATCCGATTGACTTTGAAAACTCCGAAGGCAACCTCGGTATTGCTAATGCCGTTATGCAGCATCTGGCTATGAAATTGCCTGTTTCCCGATGGCAGCGCGACCTGACAGACTCAACCGTTCTGCGCAACCTGGGAGCGGGTCTGGGTTACAGCCTGATTGCTTATGCATCGACTCTGAAAGGTATCAGCAAGCTACAGATCAATGCCGAACGCCTGAATGAAGACCTGGATAATGCCTGGGAAGTTCTGGCGGAGCCCATCCAGACAGTTATGCGCCGATACGGTATTGAGCAGCCTTACGAAAAGCTCAAGGCTCTGACTCGTGGTCAGGAAGGCATCACCCAGGCGACTCTGGAGGCCTTTATTGACAACCTGAACATGCCTGCCGGGGTAAAAGCTGAACTTAAGAAGCTGACACCCGCGAATTATGTGGGCAACGCCGCTTCTCAAGCTAGAGCGATCTAACCTGACGATAGCGAAGCGAGCAAATCGCTTCAAGACAACAAAGCCCTCAATTGAGGGCTTTATTCATTACCATTCAGTTATTTCATTTTGCAGTGGCTTTAAATTCACGCCTTCTTGCATGCAGTACCGGTTCGGTATATCCATTAGGCTGCTGACAACCTTTCAGGACCAGCTCGCACGCTGCTTTAAAAGCAACACTGGCATCATAATCGGGAGCCATAGGTCGGTATTCAGGATCCCCGGCATTCTGCTCATCAACCACCTTTGCCATACGCTTCATGGCATCCATCACCTGCTCCTCAGAACAGACACCATGCCTCATCCAGTTGGCCATATGCTGACTGGAGATACGCAGCGTTGCGCGATCCTCCATCAAGCCAACATTGTGGATGTCAGGAACTTTTGAACAACCCACACCTTGATCCACCCATCGAACAACATAACCGAGAATACCTTGAGCATTGTTGTCCAGCTCTTGCTGAATCACATCTTCAGTCAGAGAAGCCCTGTCGTGCAGCAAAGGAATAGTCAGAAGATCATCCAGACTCGCTCTTTGACGCTCAGCTATAGATTCCTGAACTTCAAGAACATTTACGGAATGATAATGAGTAGAGTGCAGTGTCGCGGCATTAGGTGAAGGCACCCAGGCGGTATTCGCTCCTGACTGGGGATGCCCGATTTTAGTCGCCAGCATCTTGGCCATCTCATCCGGCATAGCCCACATACCTTTACCAATCTGAGCACGACCGGCCAAACCACAGTCAAGTCCTACCTCAACATTCTGGTCCTCGTAAGCATTGATCCAGGCGGACTGTTTCATTTCGCCTTTTGGAATCATCGGACCAGCTTCCATGCTGGTGTGTATTTCATCTCCAGTACGATCAAGGAAACCTGTATTAATGAAGACAACGCGATCTCTGGCCGCCCGGATACAGGCTTTGAGATTGACAGAAGTACGACGCTCTTCGTCCATTATGCCAACCTTCAGGGTATTTTTCTCAAGACCCAGAACATCTTCAATCTTGCCAAACAGCTTATTAGTAAAGTCTACCTCTTCTGGCCCGTGCATTTTTGGCTTAACAATATAAACACTGCCGGTACGGGAGTTTCTCATGCCGTCCTGTTTTTTCAGGTCATGCATGGCAATCAGCGAAGTAAACATTCCATCCATAATGCCTTCTGGAATTTCATTTCCCTGACGATCCAGAATGGCATCAGTAGTCATCAGATGCCCGACATTTCGAACAAACATCAGACTCCGGCCATGCAGAGAAAACGCTTCACCTGCGGGGGATGTATAGTTACGATCAGCAACCAGCTGACGGGTTAAGGTTTTATCACCTTTAATGAATGTGTCCTGCAGGTCTGCCTTCATTAATCCGAGCCAGTTTCGATAAACCAACGCTTTATCTTCAGCGTCGACGGCAGCCACAGAATCTTCACAGTCCATAATAGTTGTCAGAGCTGCCTCTACCACCAGATCCTTCACTCCGGCCGCATCAGCCTTTCCTATAGGAGATTGACGGTCAATTTGAATCTCAATATGAAGGCCATTATTTTTGATCAGAACACTGTCAGGCGCTTTTTCACTGCCTGTATACCCAACAAACTTTTCAGGTTGGGCCAGCGCCGTGACGCTGCCGTCTTCCAAAGAGAGAGCCAATTCTCCTTCCTTGATAGCATAACCAGCCACCCTGGAATGACTTCCTTTAGCCAGAGGCGCCGCCTGATTAAGCAATGCCTTACCAAAAGCGATGACTTTCTGTCCACGCACAGGGTTATAGCCCTTACCACGCTCAGCACCATCACTTTCAGGAATAGCGTCAGTACCATACAAAGCATCATAAAGACTTCCCCAACGAGCGTTCGCTGCGTTAAGGGCAAAACGGGCATTCATCACTGGTACAACCAGCTGAGGTCCCGCCTGGGAGGAAATTTCTGTATCAACATTTTCCGTCGTAATCTTAAAGCCTTCGCCCTCAGATTGCAGGTAACCGATTTCCAACAGAAACTGTTTATAGGCAGAAGGATCATGGGGCTGCTGTTTATGCTCTTTATGCCACTGATCAATTTGATTTTGCAGAGCCTCCCGCCTCTGCAACAGAGACCTGTTCTCAAGGACGCACTCATCCAGGACACCCTCAAAACCTGACCAGAAGACCTCTGGAGTCACTCCAGTGCCCTCAATAGCTTCAACCAAGAGATTGTGGATAGGGGCTGCTATCTGCAAACCTCCGATCTGAATACGATCAGCCATATGCCTTCCTTCTACACGCTTTTATCTTCAATTCGCGTAAGACCACCACCGAATCAGGTGGAGATGTAAGCGGGGCTTGCGAAGAGCAAGCCTGTGAACTATTTTTTCTGCTTCTGTCAGACCTGCCGTGGGGCTCACGGGATGTTAAGTCTGCAGAGTTGGTTTGAGACCCTGGAAGCAAACTTGATTAGCCCAATAAAAGCTCCCTCTGGGAGAGTTTTACGCAGTAACCAAGATTACACCCTGAGCAGCGAACCATGTAACAGAAACCTGTCAGGTGACCAACAGGTAACCCTCACCGAAATAAGGTGGGGGACAATGCCAATGTTGAGATGGACCGCCTGATTTTCACCAAAAAATCCGACAGCTCAAGTCTGACACTATTCTGTTTGAACCGACAGGTGATGACCAATTCAACTCAGTTATATATGATATTTTTTCAATAAATAGCAATTATTAACAAAGCTTATGCACAGAAAAGCCGCACAACGGCGGCTTTTCTGGATTCTGAAACTCAATCGTCCGGATGTGATTCCTGCTTTTGCTCAGCGATGATCAGGTAGTAACTTTCTGATGTATTTTCAATACATTCATCAGCCACAGGGTAAAGCGTGTGCTCTGTGCTCAGTTGTGTTAACCAGTTCATTTTATCTTACCTTCCGGTGGGTCTCGTTTGGGTATTATCAGGACTTCGACAGGCAAAGCACTTAGCTACCCGCCATCGCTCAAAGGCAATCAGAGATTAACACTAGTTAACACAACTTTCTAGATAGATAGACCACTTATTTCACATAAATTATCATTTGTTATCAAACAGGGTCGTCACCCGGCTTGGTTTGTTGTGTAGTAGCTTTGATGACCTGCCGTAGCCAGTTATGCCCGGCGTCGTGATGCAACAACGGACTCCATGCCATACGAAGCTGGATTGGGGGGATCTCAAACGGCGGCGGCAAAACCACCAGCTCATCTTCATGGCGGTGCAATTCAGCCAACTTACTGGGCAGAGTCGCAATAAGGTCATTTTGGGATGAGAGCAGCATGGCTACCTGGTAATGTCTCGTCAGGACCCTGATGTCACGCTTGTGACCAATAGCCGACAACGCCTCATCAACCCATCCGAGTTGCTGAACATCTTTTGGGTCAATACCCACCCCGACACCCATACCTGTCTTACTTGCCCATATATGCTGCGCGGAAAGATAACTATCAAGGGTGAAATTACCAATAACCGGATTGTCGCGACTCAGGACACAGGAAAAAGAGTCCTCCCAGATCAATGACTGGTGAAAAGATTGCGGCATATGACTGAAACGGTTAATGGCCATATCAACACGACCATGCTCCACATCATGAAAGGTCACATCGCTGGGCGTGAGAATATCGAGAGTAATCCCCGGAGCCTCAGCTCTGAGCTTTTTCAGCACCATGGGAATGACAGTGGATTCTGAATAATCACTGGCCATAACACGAAACACCCTGGAACTCTCTCCAGGATTAAAGGCATCCCTGGGCAGAAGAGCCTGCTCCAAAAGTTTCAAAGCGTCTGCAATCTGGGGTTTCAGGGCAAGAGCCCTCTCTGTTGGAGACATGCCTTCACTGGTTCTTACCAGCAGAGGGTCATTAAACAAACTCCTGAGTCTTTTCAACCCGTTACTCATCGCTGGCTGGGTTATGCCCAGTTGCTCAGCCGCTTTAGTGACACTTCTTTCACGCAGAAGCACATCCAGATACACTAGCAGGTTCAGATCAACACGAGCCAAGTTCATATTTTTTGTTTACATCCTGAAGCGGTTCGCCAGATGGCCAAGAATAGTTATCCCCCTGCTGCAAAGTCAAACAATCCTCTGATCCTGAAAAACGCCCCATTTATTGCTATAAGCAGCAGCAAGCTCTTTGAATGACACTTCAGGACACCTGAATCCAGAGAATACTGCTTTAAAGCTTCCGGAAGTCTTGTGACATTAACTTTCCGGTTATAAAGAAGAGTTTTTCAGTAAAAGAGCCAACTATGTAGTGGCAAGGGAAGGATATTGTGACATTTTTGATGAGAATATTCACTATAACCATAATAAATTATCAAGTTTGTTATCTTTTGTTATAGATTGAAATTGCCTTGACAAACAACCGTTTGATTTTCAGGAGAGGCGATACAATGTCAACTTATAATCGCGCTGAAGAGATTGCCCGTATCGAACAGGACTGGTCAGAAAATCCTCGTTGGGCCAATGTAAAACGCACCTACAAAGCTGAGGATGTCGTCCGTCTGCGCGGTTCCATTAAGGTAGAAAATACCTTTGCACAAATGGGAGCAGAGAAACTCTGGACTCTACTCTATGAAAACAAGTCACGCAAGGGTTACGTAAACAGTCTGGGGTCTCTGACAGGGGGTCAGGCACTGCAGCAAGTTAAAGCGGGACTGGAAGCCGTTTACCTGTCTGGCTGGCAGGTGGCTGCCGACAATAATTCGGCCAGCTCCATGTACCCCGATCAATCTCTCTATCCGGTAGATTCGGTACCGGCGTTAATCGAAAGAATGAACAACAGCTTCATGAGAGCAGATCAGATCCAATGGAAAAATGGTATCGAACCAGGCGATACAGGATACAGAGATATGTTCGCTCCCATCATTGCCGATGGTGAAGATGGCTTTGGTGGAGTCCGTAACACTTACGAGCTGATGAAAAGCATGATCGAAGCTGGCGCTGCGGGTGTTCACTTTGAAGACCAGCTGGCTTCTGTCAAAAAGTGCGGACACATGGGAGGAAAAGTTCTTGTTCCTACCCAGGAAGCTGTTGACAAACTGATTTCTGCTCGACTGGCCGCAGATGTCGCTGGAGTTCCGACTTTGCTTATGGCAAGAACCGATGCCAGCACAGCTGATCTGATCACCTCTGATATCGATGACTATGATCAGCCTTTCCTGACCGGCGAGAGAACCAAAGAAGGCTTCTATCGCACCCGCAAGGGTATTGAACAGGCGATTGCCCGGGGACTGGCTTACGCACCTTTTGCCGACCTGCTCTGGTATGAATCAGAGACACCGGATCTGGACGAAGCAAGAACCTTTGCCCAGGCTATTCGTTCCGAATACCCGAATCAACTACTGGCTTATAACTGCTCTTCATCCTTTAACTGGAAAAAGAACATGGACGATAAAACCATTGCCCGCTTCCAGGATGAACTAAGTGAGATGGGTTACAAATTCCAGTTCATCACACTGGCAGGTATCCACAGTATGTGGCACAACATGTTTGATCTGGCTTATCACTACGGTAAGGGAGAGGGCATGAAACATTACGCAGAAATGGTTCAGCAACCCGAGCAGGCTGCATTTGAACGAGGCTACACCTTTTCATGCCCTCAGAAAGAAGTTGGGACAGGATACTTTGACCACATCACACACGTGATCCAGAAGAACCGATAGTGCCTTAATTGATTGTGGGAAATTTTGGAGCTTTCTGACAAATTTTAGTACCTGTAACAGCTCTTCATCTTCAACGGATGAAGAGCTGTTTCTTGTTGCACGCCATTTTCCATACCGATAGGAACTCCCTCCCCCTTCATTGTGTCTATTCTGTACTGAGTTGTACAAAATGGAACCCCTATGCCGACCTCTATGCCTATCCCTGACTTAAAAACCCTGAAGGAAATCTATCAAAGCCTGCAGAGCTACACTCGAAAGACACCTATGATTCCCAGTGAAGAACTGGGAGCCAGGGTCCAAGGCAAAGTATTTGTGAAAGCTGAGTCTCTGCAAAAAACCGGCGCGTTTAAATTCAGGGGAGCCCTCTACAGACTACTAAAACTCACTAAACACGAGAAATCACGAGGCGTTATTGCTTATTCTTCCGGCAACTTTGCCAGAGGACTGGCTGCAGCAGGCGAGATATTGGGCATTGATGTTCACCTTGTTATGCCCGCTGATGCCCCGAAGAACAAGATAGAAAGTGCCCGCGCCCATGGTGCAGACGTTAAACTCTGTTACCAATCCGAACCATCCAGAGAGGAGGCAGCCGCCGCAGAGGCCGTTAGACTTTCCCGGCAGCATGACTACTCTCTGCTTCACCCTTTTGATGATGCTACTCTGATTCAGGGTCAGTCAGCTGTCGCCATGGAAGCTTCCGAACAACTTGAACAGATGGGAGAGACCTGCCATTTCCTGTTATGCCCGACCGGTGGCGGTAGCCTGGCCGCCGGTTCGAGCATGGTTTTTAATACTGTGAACTACCCTGATACCCAAGTGCTGGCTATTGAACCCTCCGGGTACGAAGGAATGACTTTGTCGATTGAAGAGGGGCAGCGCGCCAGAGCAGATGGCAAACTATTCAGCTCCTGTGATGCCCTTCAAGCTTTAAGCCCGGGGGAAAAGAATCTCTCAATCATACAGAATTCAAAGGTCGCCGGCCTGGCCGTTGATGAAGAGTTTGTTCACGAAGGCATCCGATTTGCGGCTTCCAAACTGAAGCTAATCCTCGAGCCCAGTGGCGCTATTGGACTCGGGGCACTATTGCAGCACTCAGAAAAGTTCAGGGGAAAAACAACTGTAATCATCGCTTCAGGCGGAAACATTGATATTGAAAAATACGCTATGATCATTCATTGATGACCCAACCATCCTTTCGTGTGATCTAACAGCAGGCTTTTTTCAACCCTCCTTCAAGATTGCGTCATATCAACTGCTCTCGGGAGAAAAGAATTCCATTATTATCGGCGTAAACATAGCCCTCAGGTACAAAATCAACACCGTGAAAAGAGACGACCAGATTGCTTTCACCCACGCCTTTTTTATCTGTCTTCATGGGATGACAGCCCAGCGCCTGAACACCCAGCGGTAAATCGGCAATAATATCGACATCCCTGATGCAGCCATAAATAATAATGCCTGCCCAACCGTTTTCAACGGCACGCTCTGCCAGCATATCGCCCAACATGGCCTTGCGCATGGAACCACCGCCATCAACCACTAACACTCTGCCTTCTCCCGGCTGCCCTACCCACTCACGAACCAGAGAATTATCTTCAAAACACTTCAAGGTCACGACCTGTCCATGAAAAGCATTAACGCCACCAAAGTTTCTGAAACCCGGTTCAACAACGGAGATCTTTTCAGGAAAATCATCACAAAGATCCGGGGTAGTAAACTGAGTCATTCTTTTTTCCTTCTTTTATGAACAAGGTTTGCCGACAAAAAGTGTACAGGAATCAATGAAGTGAAGAAGACAAAGGAAGTGAATAGTGAATATAAAGAGAAATGATGAAGCCCGCATTACGGGCTTCATTTATGGCTCATCGCTATTGAGACTCATTGTCAGCAAGGTACAGCCAGGTTTCCAGCACAGAATCCGGATTAAGAGATACAGTCTCTATACCCTCTTCCATCAACCATTTGGCGAAGTCAGGATGGTCACTCGGACCCTGTCCACAGATACCCACATACTTACCCTGCCTTCTACAAGCCTGAATAGCCATCGACAATAACTGCTTGATAGCAGGATTACGCTCATCAAAAAGATGGGCTATCAGGCCAGAATCCCTGTCCAGACCCAATGTCAGCTGAGTCATATCATTAGAGCCAATGGAGAAACCATCAAAGTATTGCAGGAAGTCATCGGCCATCAACGCATTAGAAGGCAACTCGCACATCATGATGACTCGAAGACCGTTTTCACCTCGCTTCAGGCCAAACTTCTCCATGATGGAAACGACCTGACCCGCTTCTTCCGGGGTTCTGACAAAAGGTACCATCAGCTCAACATTGGTCAGCCCCATTTCATCACGCACCCGCTTCATAGCCCGGCATTCGAGTTCGAAACAATCCTGAAAATCTTCAGAAATATAGCGTGATGCCCCCCGGAAACCCAACATTGGGTTCTCTTCATTGGGCTCATAGAGGTGACCACCCACCAGATTGAAGTACTCATTAGACTTGAAGTCAGACAGACGAACAATGACCTTTTCCGGTGCAAAGGCGGCCGCAATGGTGGAGACTCCCTCAACCAGTTTTTCAACATAAAAGTCTACCGGACTGCTGTAGCCTGATATGCGCTCACCTACCTGTCGCTTCACATCCACAGGCAGCTTGTTAAAATTCAGCAGGGCTTTCGGATGCACACCAATCATTTTGTTGATGATGAATTCAAGTCTTGCCAGACCTACACCTTTGTTGGGTGTACGAGAGAAACTGAAAGCACGATCCGGATTACCTACGTTCATCATCAGCTTGAAAGGCAACTCCGGCATGACATCCAGATCACGAACCTTGTGCTCGAAGTTTAAAAGGCCCTCGTATATAAAACCGGTATCCCCTTCTGCACAAGAAACGGTTACAGGAGTACCTTCCCTGAGCCTGAAGGTCGCATCGCCACAACCCACAACCGCAGGAATACCCAACTCACGAGCAATAATGGCTGCATGACAGGTTCTGCCACCCCGGTTAGTCACGATGGCAGAAGCCCGCTTCATAACTGGTTCCCAATCAGGATCAGTCATATCAGTGACCAGAACATCGCCTTCCTGAACCTTGTCCATCTCATCAATATCTTCGATCAGGCGAACTCTACCCTGACCGATTTTCTGGCCAATACTGCGACCTTCAGCCAGCAATTCGCCCTTCTCTTTAAGGATGAAGCTTTCCAGCTTTCTGCCACTGCTCTGGCTTTGTACAGTTTCAGGACGAGCCTGAACAATGTAGAGCTGCTGATCATCACCATCTTTAGCCCATTCAACATCCATTGGACAACCGTAATGCGCTTCAATAGCCATGGCCTGACGGCACAACTCAGTGACATCCTCATCGTTGATTGAAAACTGCCCTCTGGCATCCAGATCCACATCTACCGTTTCTACCGAACGACCTGCCGAACCGCTGTGGCCATAGATCATCTTGATCGCCTTGCTGCCCAGAGTACGTCTCAGAATACCGGGACGTCCAGCTTTGACAGCAGGCTTATAGACGTAAAATTCATCCGGATTAACAGCACCCTGAACAACTGTCTCACCCAAACCGTAAGAAGCCGTAATAAACACGGCCTGATCAAAACCGGACTCTGTATCCAGAGAGAACAGAACCCCGGAAGAACCGGTCTCGCTGCGCACCATTCTCTGAATACCGGCAGACAGTGCTACATTCCTGTGATCAAAGCCCTGATGAACACGGTAAGCAATAGCACGATCGTTAAAGAGCGAGGCAAACACTTCGCGAACAGCAATCAGCACGTTTTTTGCACCGCGAATATTCAGAAAAGTCTCTTGTTGACCTGCAAAAGAGGCATCGGGAAGATCTTCCGCAGTCGCTGACGAGCGGACCGCTACTGGCAGGTCATCACTCCCGGAAAGAGACTGGTAAGCTTTAATAATGGACTCTTCCAGTTCCGGCCTGAAAGGTTCCTCCATAATCCAGCGACGGATTTTAGCGCCAGCAGTGGTCAGCGCCCGTATATCATTGATGTCCAGGTCATCCAACAGGCTATGAATTCTTTGATAAAGTCCGTTGCCATCGAGAAAGTCCCGATAAGCCTCGGCCGTTGTTGCAAAACCACCCGGGACTTTTACCCCGGCCTTGCTTAAGCCACTGATCATCTCGCCTAAAGAGGCGTTCTTGCCGCCGACTTTTTCGACGTCTCCCATGCCCAGAGTTTCCAGGCCTACTACAAAATTATTCAAAGCAGCATTCCCCGCTCTTTTCTATCTGCTTATGGCTGTTTCGGTTAGCCAGGCGTGCTTGTATGCTTATGGCCAACTCTTGGCTTTTTTGTACAAAAGACAAACGTCTGTTATACCAGATTCAGTCCAGCCTATCGCTTCCGTGTTACGGTAGGTACACTATGTTAGATTTTGTTATAAAATGAAATACCTTGAAGGAAAAAAAGTGAAAAGAACGGCAATTTTCGTCTCAGATGGCACAGGAATCACTGCAGAGTCGTTCGGACAGAGTCTCCTCGCGCAGTTTGAAGGCTATGAGTTTCAACATGTTACCTTCCCTTATATAGATTCCACTGTAAAAACCATTCAGCTGATTGAAAAGATTCACAGCATTCACAAAGTAGAACAGATAAGACCTGTCGTCTTCATGACAGTTCTGAATGAAGACGTCAGTCGCATACTCCACACCAGTGGTGCTTATATAATAGACCTCTTCGAAACTTTTCTGCCGGGTCTTGAGCATGAGTTCGGCCAACACCCCCTCTATAGAACGGGCAAAAAACGTTCCACAACTCACAGCCACATTTACCACCGACGTATAGAAGCTGTTCAGTTCGCTCTTGATAATGATGACGGTGCAAAAACAAGAAATTATGACAAGGCAGATATTATTCTGCTGGGGGCCTCCAGAAGTGGTAAAACCCCGTCCTGCATTTACCTGGGCCTGCAGTTTGGCATATTCGCAGCGAACTATCCGATCACAGAAGAAGATCTGGATGAACCGCTCAGGCTCCCCAAACCCTTGCAGCCACACAGGGACAAATTGTTTGGCCTGACGATTCATCCCGGTCGTCTGGCTGGTATTCGCCACGAAAGACGGCCAAACTCACGCTATTCATCCAGCCAGCAATGTCAGTTTGAAATCCATACGATTGAGCAGATTTATCGCAAGGAACGTATTCCCTACATCAACAGTACTGATTACTCTGTTGAAGAAATTTCTACTCGTATTATGGATCTTGCTCACCTCAAACGACGGCTGAAGTAACATTCGATGGAGTTTTGATTGTCAAATTAAAAAGAATCCCCGGGGACTCTTACCCAGCCTTCCATCAGAACCCGGGCACTGCGGCTCATAATAGCTTTTTTCGCTGTCCAGCCTCCCTTTTCCAGGGCAGCTTCCGCGCCAACTCGCAAGACGCCAGAAGGGTGCCCGAAACGAACCGTATTGCGTTCACCACCACCTGCAGCCAGGTTTACCAATGTTCCGGGAATAGCGGCTGCAGTGGCGACGGCTACTGCGGCAGTTCCCATCATGGCGTGGTGAAGCTTGCCCATGGATAAGGCTCTCACCAATAGATCAATATCATCCATTTTGATCTCTTTACCACTGGATGTGGTATATGGGGCAGGCCTGGCGACAAAAGCAACCTTGGGAGTGTGCTGACGTTTTGCAGCTCCATCTACATGGTCAATGAGCCCCATCCGGACAGCACCATGAGCACGAATGGTTTCAAAACGTGCCACTGCCTCTTCATCACCATTGATGGCTTCCTGCAACTCGACTCCGGAGTAACCCAGCTCTTGCGCATTCAGGAAAATGGTTGGAATACCCGCATTAATCAACGTAGCTTTCAGCGTCCCACTCTCTATAACATGAGAGGGAACTTCCAGATCATCAATCAGGTTACCCGTTGGGAACATAACGCCATCGCCGTCGGCTGGATCAAGAAACTCCAACTGAATTTCTGCCGCCGGAAAGGTCACACCATCCAGCTCAAAGTCCCCAGTCTCCTGAACCTCCCCATTGATGACAGGCACATGGGCAACAATGGTCTTTTTGATGTTGGACTGCCAGATGCGCACCATGGAAACACCATTCTCCGGAACACGGCGGGGATCAACCAGACCTCTACTGATGGCAAAAGCACCGACAGCACCAGTCAGGTTGCCACAGTTGCCACTCCAGTCTATGAAAGGCTTATCAATGGAAACTTGGCCGAACAGGTAATCCACATCGTGATCTGGCTGACGGCTTTTAGAAAGAATGACAATTTTACTGGTACTCGAAGTAGCCCCGCCCATTCCATCAGTGTGCTTTTCATAAGGATCGGGACTGCCAATCACCCGCAGCAACAGGTTATCCCGGACTTCGCCGGGAATCTGCGCCCGCTCAGGGAGGTCCTCCAGAGTGAAGAAGACTCCTTTACTGGTGCCACCCCGAATATAACTGGCTGGTATCCTGATCTGAGGCACATGCGACATTCTTATTTGCCCTCCAGAAAGTCTTTGGCAAATCGCTGTAGTACACCACCAGCAGCGTATACAGAAACTTCTTCTTGTGTATCAAGGCGACAGGTCACAGTTACTTCCAAGGTTTCACCATTGGCACGATGAATCAGCAGCGTCAGATTCGCTCGTGGAGCAGGCTCACCCAGAACATCATAAGTTTCAGTACCGTCCAGACCCAGAGTTTTACGGGTAGTGCCATCCTTGAATTCAAGTGGCAGAACCCCCATACCCACCAGGTTGGTCCTGTGGATACGTTCAAAACCTTCAGCCACAATAGCTTCAACGCCGGCAAGACGAACCCCTTTCGCAGCCCAGTCACGGGACGACCCCTGGCCATAGTCGGCACCCGCAACAATAACCAGTGGTTGCTTGCGATTCATGTAGGTTTCAATCGCTTCCCACATACGGGTTTCTTTACCTTCAGGCTCAATACGGGCAAGGGAACCCTGTTTCACCGCGCCTCTGTCATCCAGACACATTTCGTTGAGCAGTTTCGGATTAGCAAAGGTCGCTCGCTGCGCGGTCAAATGGTCACCACGGTGTGTGGCATAGGAGTTGTAATCTTCTTCAGGCAATCCCATTTTCGCCAGATATTCACCAGCCGCAGAACTCGCCAGAATGGCATTCGATGGTGACAGGTGATCGGTAGTAATGTTGTCACCCAAAAGTGCCAGAGGACGCATACCCTTCAGTGTTCGCTCACCAGTCAGCGCTCCTTCCCAGTAAGGAGGGCGACGGATATAAGTACTCATTGGACGCCAGTCGTAAAGCGGACTACTGGCTTCTTCTACCCTATCCAGATCAAACATAGGGATGTAAACTTCGTTAAACTGCTCTGGTTTCACATTTTCAGCAACGATCGCATCAATATCTTCATCACTTGGCCAGATGTCTTTCAGAGTGACGACATTGCCGTATTTATCTGTCCCGAGTGCATCTTTTTCTATATCAAAACGAACGGTACCGGCAATGGCATATGCCACTACCAGAGGCGGAGAAGCCAGAAAGGCCTGCTTTGCATAGGGGTGGATACGGCCGTCAAAGTTTCGGTTACCAGATAATACCGCTGTAGAGTAGAGGTCGCGATCAATCAATTCTTTCTGGATGTCCGGGTCCAGGGCACCACTCATACCGTTACAGGTCGTACAGGCATAAGCGACAATTCCAAAACCCAGTTTCTCAAGCTCAGGCAATAAACCAGACGCTTCAAGATAGAGTCTGGCAACTTTGGAGCCTGGCGCAAAAGAGGATTTAACCCAGTGCTTGCGCACCAGACCCAGTTCATTCGCCTTTTTGGCAACAAGGCCCGCAGCCACAACATTGCGAGGGTTGCTGGTATTAGTACAGCTGGTGATCGCAGCAATGATCACTGCACCATCGGGCAGAAGACCGGCTTTTTCTTCGGCCTGAGCTTTGTCCAGATTTACAGCAATGCCACGCTTGGCCAGCTCAGAGGTGGGCAGACGACGATGAGGGTTTGATGGCCCCGCCATATTACGAACAACAGTGGACAGGTCAAACCTGAGTACACGCTCATATTCAGCAGTTTTCAAATCATCAGCCCAGAGCCCGGTTGTCCTGGCATAATTTTCAACCAGCGTCACCTGCTCCGGCTCACGCCCTGTAAGCTTTAGATAGTCGATGGTTTGCTCATCAATGTAAAACATGCTCGCAGAAGCACCAAACTCCGGTGTCATATTGGAAATAGTGGCACGGTCACCAATAGTCAGATCCGCAGCACCTTCACCAAAGAACTCGAGGTAAGAAGAAACAACACGCTCATTACGCAGGAACTCTGTTATGGCCAGAACAATATCGGTTGCGGTAATACCGGGCTGGCGCTTGCCTGATAGCTCAACACCAATAATCTCTGGAAGACGCATCATGGAAGGACGCCCGAGCATAACCGTTTCAGCTTCCAGCCCACCAACACCCATTGCAATAACACCCAAAGCATCAACATGAGGCGTATGGCTGTCTGTACCCACACAGGTGTCCGGATAAGCGACACCATCACGGGCCTGAATCACCGGAGACATTTTCTCCAGATTAATCTGGTGCATGATGCCGTTACCCGCCGGGATAACATCAACATTTTTAAAAGCCGTTTTGGTCCACTCAATAAAATGAAAGCGATCCTCATTACGACGATCTTCAATGGCACGGTTCTTTTCAAAAGCTTGCGGATCATAGCCTCCGAACTCTACAGCAAGAGAGTGGTCAACAATCAACTGCGTGGGAACAACCGGATTAACCTCGGCAGGATCACCTCCCTGTTTGGCAATCGCATCACGCAGGCCAGCCAGATCAACCAGAGCCGTCTGGCCGAGAATGTCATGACACACGACACGGGCTGGATACCAGGGAAAATCAAGCTCACGCTTACGTTCTATGATTTGCTTCAGGGCGTCCGTCAGGGTTTCGGGGTCACAGCGACGAACGAGCTGCTCAGCCAGAACCCGGGAAGTATATGGCAAAGTTGCGTAGGCACCAGACTGGATCGCTTCGACGGCTGCACGAGTATCAAAATAATCCAGCTGAGTTCCCCGTAATGGTTTGCGATAGGCAATGTTCATAACTTCAGGCCTTCTGTTTTATAAACGGTCTTCGATCGCAACCCACTCGGCAGTTTCCGGACCTGTGTAGTCAGCAGAAGGACGGATAATACGATTATTGGCACGTTGCTCCATAACGTGTGCCGCCCAGCCAGAAACACGTGAACAAACAAAGATTGGTGTAAACAGCTTGGTTGGAATACCCATAAAGTGATAAGCAGAGGCGTGAAAGAAGTCAGCGTTACAGAACAATTTCTTCTCGCGCCACATGACCGCTTCAACACGCTCGGAAACAGTATACAAGTACTCATCGCCAACCTGCTGAGACAATTTTCTGGACCACTCTTTAATAATGGCGTTACGAGGGTCAGACTCACGGTAAATTGCATGGCCAAAGCCCATAATCTTATCCTTACGAGCCAGCATGGTCATGATGTTTCGTTCTGCCTCATCGGCAGAGCGCCAGTTCTCTATCATAGCCATGGCAGCTTCGTTCGCACCGCCATGCAGAGGTCCACGCAAAGAACCAATCGCAGCCGTTACACAGCTGTGAACGTCAGAAAGTGTGGAAGCACAGACACGGCCGGTGAAGGTGGAAGCATTAAATTCATGCTCGGCGTACAGGATCAGGGAAGCGTGCATTACCTTTACGTGCAGAGGTTCTGGCTTGCTGTCATGCAAAGTCCACAGGAACTGTTCAGCAATGGAATCAGCTTCGGTATCTACATTAATACGAATGCCTTTATGACTGTAGTTGTACCAATAATTGATCATGCCTGGGAAGATGGCCAGCATACGATCGATGTGATCCAGTTGTTCGGAGAAACTATGCTCAGTCTCCAGATTACCCAACACTGAACAACCGGTTCGCATAACGTCCATTGGGTGCGCACCCGCAGGAACCTGCTCTAATACCACCTTCAGGGCATCAGGCAGTGAACGCATCCCTTTCAGACGGGTTTTATAGGCTTCCAGCTCGGACTGATTGGGCAGCTTGCCGTAAAGCAGCAGATAAGCCACTTCTTCAAACTGAGCCTTGTCAGCCAGTTCCTTGATATCATAACCGCGATAAGTCAGACCTGAACCAGTTTTACCAACGGTGCAGAGTGCAGTTTCACCAGCAGACTGACCACGCAGGCCAGCACCACCGGGCTTCTTAATGGAAAGCGTCTTTTCTGCCACGATCGTTCTCCGTTCTTCTTATTGAATAGGTGTCATCACTAAGGATTCAGAAATTCTTCGGTCTTAACCAGTCGCTCACGTTCCTGAAACGTCATCATGCCATTGGCAATGGCACCGCTGTTGCCGTCACGCTTAATGACTTCAAGCACTTCACGCATAGCAGTCACTGCAGCTCTCTGCAGATCGGAAGGAATGATGATCAGTTGATAGCCCATTGCTTTAAGATCTTCTGTAGGTACCAGCGGTGTCTTGCCACTGTAGAACATATTGATCAGTTTCGGGCCAGGTGCCTGTCTCGCGATCTCTTCTATCTGCTTAATAGTCTGGGGAGCTTCGACGAACAACATATCTGCTCCCGCATCAACATAGGCCTTGACCCGTTCGATTGCATCGTCAAAGCCGGTTACCGCAATAGCATCCGTTCGCGCTATGACAGTGACATTACCGGCGTATTTGGCAGCAATGGAAACTTTCCTGCACATTTCTTCACTGGACACCAGAGACTTGCCATCCAGATGCCCGCAACGCTTTGGAAATTCCTGATCTTCCAGGTGAAAGCCACACACTCCGGCGCTTCTGAAAAGTTCTACGGTGCGTCTGACATTTACTTCGTTACCGAAACCGGTATCCGCATCGGCAATCACGGGAAGTGAAGTGGCTTCACAGATTTGACGGACACGTTCGACCACTTCAGTCAAGGTCAGCAGACCAATATCGGGAACACCTGTGCTTCGAGCTATAGCACCACCACTTCCATACAGTGCAGAAAAGCCCGCTTCTTCACCCAGACGAGCAGAGATACCATCGTATACACCAGGCGCGGTAACAATGCCCTCTTTAGCGATCAGTCGACCAAGGGCGTTGTTTTTATCACTCATTTCACGTCCTCTATTTATCCAGAAAAAATATTTTGCCCCTGGGGCAAAGGTTATTTCATTCGTTCATGCTGGTGATTGGAGTCAATGAATTGTTCAATTTCTTTTCTGGCCCGGACAATATGACGGCGCATCAACATTTCGGCCAACTCACCATCACGGTCTTTCAGAGCCCTGAAGATCATCTGATGCTCAGTCAACGCTTCTTCAGGACGAGCAGGACGACCTGAAGTTTTTCGGTACATTTGAATCAGATGATAGAGCTCATCACAGAGCGAACGTATCAGCCTCTGATTGCAGGAACCATGGATCACACGGTAATGAAAATCCAGATCACCCTCCTGATCAATGTATGACTGGCCACTGTGCTCATTAATATGGCTGGCATGTGTTTCAAGCAGGAATTCGAGATCCAGCAGTTGTTGATCGGACATATGGATTGCTGCCAATCGAGCCGCCATGCCCTCAAGCGCTTCCCGAACGGCAAAAATTTCTGACAACTCATTCTGGCTAAGAGTGACTACCCTGGCACCCACATGAGGAGCACGAACAACGAGACCGGCAGCTTCAAGTTTCAAGAGTGCTTCTCGAAGAGGACCACGCCCGACACCGTACTTTCTTGAAAGCTCTGGCTCTGAGATTCTGCTGCCCTGACTTAAACGACCCGAAGTAATATCTCCGATCAGCAGGCCCATCACCTCTTGCGACTGAGTCCCAACACGAACCGGGCCCTTGTTTGCGAACTTTTCTGGCATAAGAATTGTTTACAATATTCTTTTTTTAAGCCATTTATACATTAGTAATGCTTCAAAATACAGATTATTGTTAACAATCTGAAAATTGGCAAAAATTTTTGCAAGATATATTGCTTTCAACTGAATTAAGACTAATTTCTTAGAACCTGACCGGCCTTTGAAAACAGTAATCCTGAACAATAAAACACCAGAAAAGTCCGTAGCGCCAACAATACTCTGAAGGTAAAATGCGCCTCTGATCTGACCCGGGATTTTTATGCCTTTTATGAAAGAGCTATTCATCGTTGAACTGGACTACCTGAGTGACTCCAGCCCTTATTTCGAGCCTTTTATCAAGCAACCCTGGGCATGTTATCTGGACAGCTGCTCTTCCTCTTCCTTGAAAGAGCAGCACAATCGCTATGACATCATCACTGCTGATCCCTGGGCCGTCGTCACTGTAGACAGCCACTACCGCATAAAGACCATCAATCGTCTATCCGGTGAAAGTCGGGTTGAGAGCGATCGGTCCCCTTTCAAGATTCTGGATAATTTACTCGCAACCATGTCGGAAGTAGAACACTCTGAATTACCCTTCACGGGTGGCGCCATGGGATTTTGGGGCTACGAGCTTTGCGGTTTGAGTGAGCCGGAAAGGATTCAGTTTCGACAGCTGGAAACGCCTTTAATGAGCGTAGGTCTTTATCATTGGGCCATTATTTCCGACCACCATCAACAAAAAACCGTCTTTTTCAGTCACCCTGATATGCCAGAGAGTAACCGGGAAAGTATTCTTGCTCTCATCCATAACAAAGCAGGCCTCGAGGATTCATCGCCATTTCAGTTGCAGGAAAAATTTTCTACTACCATCAGCGAATCAGAGTATGAATCCGCCTTCAATAAAGTTCAGGACTACATACTTGCAGGTGATACCTATGAAGTAAATCTGACACAGGAATTTACCAGTCGATTCAATGGCGATTGCTGGCAGGCATACAAACATCTCAGGAAAGTGAGTCCAGCGCCCTATTCTGCTTACCTGTCTCATCTCGATGTCACTGTTCTGAGTCACTCGCCAGAACGTTTTATAAAAGTGACTGATTCCAAGGTAGAAACTCACCCCATAAAAGGTACAAGACCCAGAGGTGAAACACCTGAAGAAGATCTTACCCATGCTGAAGAATTATTGGCTAGCGAAAAAGATCGCTCTGAGAATCTGATGATTGTTGACCTGTTGAGAAACGATCTCGGTAAAGTCTGCAAGCCCGGAAGCATAAACGTTCCCAGACTGTTTGAGCTGGAAAGTTATGCTAATGTTCATCACCTGGTCAGCACCGTGACCGGTGAACTGAGTCAGGAACACAGCATTCTCGAACTGATGGAAGGTGCCTTCCCGGGTGGTTCAGTCACCGGCGCCCCAAAAATCAGGTCCATGGAAATCATTCGTGAACTTGAAGCTGTCGCCAGAAACGTATACTGCGGCGCTATTGGCTATATCAGCTGTAACAACAAGATGGACACCAGCATTACCATCAGGACTCTGGTTGCTCATAATCAAAAGCTTCGCTGCTGGGGTGGAGGTGCCATTGTTGCAGATTCAGACTGTCACCAGGAATATCAGGAATCCATAACCAAGGTAAAAAACCTGATGACAGCTCTCGAAACTTTCTTTGAATAAATAACCACGAGCGAAGAAAAAACAACGTTTTCATAATAAAATAAACCGCAAACCAGCCACAGGAGTCTCTTGATGAAAATCACCATGGTCAAAAAAATAATGGCGGACGGTAGCCCCTGCAAAAAATGCAGTGAAGTTCTGGAGCGACTACAAAGCTCCGGTCACCTTGAAAAAATTGACCAGGTACTGATTGCCAAGGAAGGTGAAACTTCGAGCGAGGGTGCACTTCTGGCCGATCACTACCAGGTAGACAAGGCTCCGTTTTTTGTCGTTGAGGAAGACGGTCAGGAACCGAGAGTCTACACCGTTTACTTCAAGCTGGTGAAGGAAGTGCTGAATCGGCAGGCTGCGTAATGCAGCCGCCACTTCAAAGGAAATAAAAGTCAGTGATCGGGTAGCTGAACACCAGAGAACAGTTCATCTACCTCGGCTTTGTTATGTCTTGAAATCGCTTCCTGCACAACCTCTTTCGTCAAATGTGGCGCAAAATGCTGGATGAAGTCATACATAAATCCGCGCAGGAAGGTCCCTCTTCTGAAACCAATCTTGGTGACACTGGGTTCAAACAGGTGATCCGCATTCAGGGGAACCAGGTCGGAATCCAGCTCTGGGTCATAGGCCATCTTCGCAACAATCCCCACACCCAGCTTTAATCTTACATAGGTTTTAATGACATCAGCATCGGTTGCCGTGAAGACAACTCTGGGCGACAAGCCTTCATTCATAAAAGCCTCATCCAGCTTGGAACGACCTGTAAAACCAAATACATAAGTCACCAAAGGATGTCGGGCAACATCCTGAAGTGTCAGTTCAGATATTTGTGCCAGCGGATGATCTTTCGGGACAAGCACACAGCGATTCCAGCGATAGCAGGGCATCATCACCAGATCGTTAAAGAGTTCGAGCGCTTCGGTCGCAATGGCAAAATCGACAACACCGTCAGCGGCCATCTCGGCAATCTGGATCGGAGCACCCTGATGCATGTGCAGGGACACATCTGGATACTGGGAAATAAAGTTATTGATGATGTCAGGCAGCGCGTAACGTGCCTGGGTATGAGTCGTAGCAATGGACAGAGAGCCTTTACGTTCATCACTGAACTCTTGTGCCACCTGTTTGATGCTTTCGACTTTTCTTAGAATTTCACCCGCAGTTTCTATAATTTTTTCACCAGCCGGGGTGATTCGGGTCAGATGTTTACCGCTGCGGGCAAACACCTCAACACCCAGTTCATCTTCAAGCAGACGAATCTGTTTGCTGATACCAGGTTGCGAGGTATATAAACTCTGCGCTGTGGCGGATACATTGAGATCATGGTGAGCGACCTCCCAGATATAGCGCAGTTGTTGCAGCTTCATTGATGGCCTCCGGTCGAGCTAACGTCTACCCATAGCGTGAAAAAATACAAGCACTCTTAGTTCATAGCGGCATAAGAGAATATCATTTAATTACTTCCAAGAATACAAGCCGGTCGCTACAGTTACCAGTGAATCATGCAGCTTTAATCATGATTTCAAACATCGCCTGAGCTACTTATAACTTTAGACCATATTTTATGGACACATTGCTCTACATTTCAGCGGGTGCCAGCGTGGGCTTTGCCGTTGGCTTAACCGGCATAGGAGGCGGGTCACTGATGACTCCGCTACTCCTTTTATTTGGATTTCCGGCTCACATAGCAATAGGTACAGACCTGTTGTATGCCGCCCTGACCAAAGTCAGTGGCGTCTGGGTTCATCATCGACAAAATAGTGTTAACTGGCGACTCGTCAAACTACTGTGTATGGGAAGTATCCCAGCGACTGTGGCTACTATATTCCTGTTGAAATATCTTTTCACTGGAAGCGATCATTATAGCCCGATACTTACTACCTGCCTTGGCTTTATGCTTACCTTAACAGCACTGGTGCTTATATTTAGCAACAAATTGAAAAAAATGCAGTTTTACAACAGAAAAGTGCTGTCTGGAAACAGACTGAAGTACTTTACCGTATTTATGGGGATGGTCCTGGGCGTTCTGGTCACCCTGTCATCTGTAGGAGCCGGGGCACTGGGAACAGCAATTCTCTTACTGATATACCCTGCACTGGTTTCTGTAAGAGTAGTCGGCACTGAATTGGCACATGCAGTACCACTAACCCTCGTTGCCGGGATAGGTCATACCTTGCTGGGCAATGTTGATTTTAACCTTCTGGGAGCGCTGATGATTGGTTCACTCCCAGCCATTTATCTGGGCACTAAAGTTGGCAAATACATGCCAGAGAACATAATGCGTATGATTCTGGCTACTATTCTGCTGGTGCTGGGTATTCGTTACCTAATGTAAACCAGCAAGATTTCACAATAGTAGCAACGACTTAAATTAAGCAAAATTATTATTCACAGGGTTGTAGCAGCCACAGTTCTTGATTAGAGTGAATCACCGTCGCTGAACTCTGCAAGCCCGACTTATACATACCCGGGCGAGCAATCTAAGGCGCAAACCCGGAAGGGAGTAATAATCAAAGTTGAGAGCGCAACAAATGGCCGCATTACCGATTGAAAACCTGAACATTGAATCTCAGGACTTACTGATCACTCCAGAGCAGCTGAAAAAGGAAATTCCCCTGAGCGAAGCAGCTGAGCGAACCGTTTCCGAAGGCCGTGAAGTTATTCGCAATATTCTCGATGGCAAGGATCATCGTCTTTTTGTTGTGGTAGGCCCCTGCTCTATCCATGATGTTGATGCGGCCATGGATTATGCCGGACGTCTAAAGAAACTGGCAGATGAGCTTAGCGACACTCTCTATCTGGTCATGCGCGTCTATTTCGAAAAGCCACGCACCACTGTTGGCTGGAAAGGTCTGATTAACGACCCACACCTCGATGACACCTTCAAGATTGAAGAAGGTCTGCACACTGGCCGTCGCCTGCTGATGGATGTTGCCGAGCTTGGTATGCCTTCTGCCACCGAAGCTCTGGATCCTATCTCCCCACAATACCTGCAGGATCTGGTATCCTGGTCTGCTATTGGTGCCCGGACCACTGAATCCCAGACCCACCGTGAAATGGCCAGTGGTTTGTCTTCGGCTGTGGGTTTCAAAAACGGTACCGATGGTGGCTTGGAAGTAGCGATCAACGCTCTGAACTCAGTATCCAATCCTCATCGTTTTCTGGGTATTGATGGCTATGGACAGGTAGCTGTCACGCGTACCAAGGGGAACCAATATGGTCACATTGTTCTGCGCGGTGGTAACGGCAAGCCCAACTATGACTCTGTCAGCATAACTCTTTGCGAGCAGGAGCTTGAGAATGCCGGCATCAAGCCAAACGTTATGGTTGATTGCTCTCACGCTAACTCTAACAAAGACCCGGCGCTTCAGCCTTTGGTCATGGAAAACGTGACTAATCAGATTATCGAAGGCAACAAATCTGTTGTGGGCCTCATGATAGAAAGCAACATTGGCTGGGGTGCCCAGAAAGTGCCTGCAAACCTTGAAGACTTGAAATACGGTGTATCGATTACCGATGCCTGCATTGACTGGGAAACTACAGAGAAAAGCCTGCGTGATATGAGGGAGAAGTTAAAAAACCTACTTCCTGCAAGAATTGCAGAATAATTAACAGTCTGACACGGTCAGTTTATGACTGTGTCAGCATCCTTTAAAACAAATCGAATTGATGTCCTTGTGTGACCTCTTTAGTTCCAAGTATATCTATCTCTCTCTGTCAGACCAGATAATAGGTCCATTTGTGATTCTGGCACTTCCACACAAACTTCATCGGGAAAACTGGAAGAAATCAACCGCTTTTTTGGCATATTACTGATTCTTCTAGCCAGGATAGCAGCACAAATCGGGCAAACTTCCGGCAGCAAGTGATTGGTCAGCACTTTATAGTGGTGCGCACCGTGTAACACTTCTGTACACAGTGTGCGGTCCGCGCGAGATTCAATATCAAGGTTGGCTTCTACCAAGTGTGTACACTGGGAGCCGCAAGATTGGATGATCTTGGCAACGAAGAAATTTGACAGTATGACTTGCTTATACCGTTTCACAGGTTCTTTATTTACTGGAAAAACCAGAAACACTACGAAAAAGGGCACATTATGATATACGTTTATGGCCAACTGTCATACACCCTAAAACCAACATAGGTAAAAATACAGCAAAAGGCTCTGCGCTTTTGTTATGAACTCTGGTTACAAGATCCAGGACCGAAATTGTCATCAAAGTCAATGGAAAGGCTTGTATTGTATCTTGTTGATAAACCAGATTTTGTTTCCCTCCGGCGTCCTGACCAGTACTTCATCGTCAACCTGCTTACCGATTAAAGCCCTGGCCATGGGTGAATCAACGGTTATGTGCCCTCGCTTGACGTCAATTTCATCAGACCCCACAATCCGGCATTGGAGCACTTCTCCTTCCTCATTCTCGACTTCCACCCAGGCACCAAAAAAAGCCTTGCCCTCCTGCTCAGGTGAATAATCCACCACTTTGATAACATCAAGCCGCCTGGTGAGAAAGCGAATTCTTCGATCAATTTCTCTCAGCAGTCTTTTCCCTTCCTTATACTCTGCATTCTCACTTCGGTCACCCAACGCCGCAGCTTCAGAAACTGCCTGAGTCACTTTCGGTCTCTTATGCCGCCAGAGGTCATGCAGCTCTTTTTCAAGCTTGTCTTTGCCTGCCTGTGTAATGAGATTCGACTTCATTTAATGCCAATCCAGTGAAATCCAGTTTTTTTATAGAAAAAAATGAGTTAACCCAACATCCTAATCAAAGATAGAAATCAATCAAGGCACTGTTTTAGCAATATCATCCAGCACAGTCATTTTATTTACATTTTCATCTATGGTGTGAATATTGATCAATCAAGGACGATTACCATGAAAGCCCTTCCTACACCCGGTCTAGCCCAACCAACCAATAAATTACCCACACTGGAAAAACAATATAAAGAAAGTTGGTTCTACGCATTTTTGCGAAATATCAAACTTGAAGAAGCTGCACCAAAAAAAAGGAACACAGGATACAGGAGCCAGCTATTTACCAAGCCTTGTTGAGGCAGATGGAAAAACATTCAAAGCCTATTCGGGATCACCCGCAGCACTGGTCTGCCCTAAGGCCTGAGAGTCCTTAAAACCATTTACAGACAAAATAAAACCCGTTTTGTAATGTCTGGTTTACATCCATAGCAAAAGTTTTGCCCACGGCTGTGTCAGTAAAGAATGTATTGTTGAAGATAATAACCAGATTAGATTCGATGGTTTTGACATGGCAACCGAACATCAGGACAGTGCTGCACTTCATGATAAATCCATGATGAACCGGGTAAAATACTTTTCTGAAACGATCTTTAACGTTCCTCATCCAGAACTTTTGCCACCAGAAGCTTTCTCCCACGAAAAGGTTATGAGACAGCTGGTGATATCTCGGCGCTGGGTGTCACTATGGCTTCTATGGCTCATTGTATTGCTCCTGGAGAGTGCCAGAGCATTACTGATGGACACATAGTTGAGACCCTGCAAAACACCGGTAAGCTGAAGACTTCCAGAAAGGCCATCGTTGATTATGCCGAAACATTAAAAGATGCCTGTAATAAAACATTGGAAAGAGAGACTCGATCCGGGCATCGTTTCATGATTTTAGAACTCTTGCCTAAGCTACTGGAAGCCAATCCAGAGAAGAGATATACAGCCGGGCAAGCTCTGAACCATCGTTGTTTCAAAGAGGAATTAGACAACCCCATTACTGTCAGATAATTGCTTGATTGCCATACCCTCCCAGACAAATGTGGACTGATTAACAGTCAGTCCCTCTTTTTTTTATATGAGTTTCAAAGTTCGAACGAAGCCTCACTTCAATTAATAGCAATAAATATGATTGTATATTGTACATACATAGCAAAATGATACTGATTCGCTATTTCTACCATTTTCCAGCGCAAAAAAAACCGGTTTATGGAAAGAATGGACTCGCTTATAGGAGTGCCATTAGTCTATAAACCGGCTCTTAAGACAGACAGCCTTTTACTTGAAGTAGGCATTCTCGGTAATGCTGTGATCTGTCACATCCCTGACGCCTTTCAACTCAGGAATTCGTTCAATCAGAGTTTTCTCGACACCGTCTTTCAAAGTCAGATCTACTGCACTGCAGCCCTGGCAACCACCACCAAACTGCAAAACAGCAACATCCTCATCAATCTCAACCAGAGAAACAACACCACCGTGAGAAGCCAGCCCCGGATTGATTTCGGTCTGTAGGAAATAGTTGATTTTCTCGTCCAGTGGACTGTCTTCACTGACTTGGGGCAATTTGGCATTCGGCGCTTTGATAGTCAGCTGGCCACCCAGTTTATCTTCGGAGAAATCAACAACAGCGTCTTCCAGGTACTGTTCACTTTTTCCTTCTACATGGCAATTGAAGTATTCCAGCTCAAGAATCAGATCTCCTTCCTTTTCCTCTCCGGGTTTGCAGTAGGCAAGGCAGGTTTCAGCATAAGGAGTACCGGGCTGGGTAACGAACAGGCGCACCCCAATACCCTCCACATTCTGTTTCTCCAACAGGGTGGCAAGGTACTTTTGTGCTGCTTCCGCAAATGTAATCTTCAACTCAAGAACCCTCTCAACATTCTGTCGACATTCTATGCCATTCAGCGTTATGTTGAAATCCCCAGTGGGCTAGTCAGGTATTAAAGACTTGTGCTTCAACGATGGCAGGTTACACCCCATTGCTGTACTTGTCTCTTTAGTGCTTCGTGAGCCCCCAGTCTTATGTGAAATTATACGATTGTTACCCTGTTCAAAAGCCTGTACCCTTCGCGCTCTTTTTCCAGGTTAAAGGGGAATTTTGCCTAAAAATAAGGGCCAATTAATTCCTTCGAACCTTTCGAACTTATCCCTTCCAGCATAAATTTCAGTAGAACGAGTCGCAGCCATGAGCTCATTAGATATAGAAAAACACTCCACTACTGTCCTGATGATACTGACAGTGTTTGCCATTGTTGGTCCAGTCTCTATCGATATCTATTCACCTTCTCTCCCGGCTATAACAGAATATTTTGGCAGTAACAGTGCTACAACCCAGTGGAGTATCGGTATTTTTATGCTGGGTTTTTCGATATCGATGCTCATAGTGGGCCCACTGGCTGACCGCCTGGGTCGTAAAAAGACCCTGATGCTGGGTTATACCCTCTACCTGCTTGCCACTGCTGCCACCCTGTTGACCAATCACATTGGTCTATTCATAGCTGCACGCTTTGCCCAGGCCGTATTTGGTTGCTTTGGTACTGCCGTTGCCCGAATTTTGGCCAAAGATTATTTCCGAGAGAAAATGGAAGTAAGGATGTTGTCCTATATCAGCGCCTGCCTGACACTGGTCCCTATGCTGGCTCCCATCGCAGGTGGATTTATTCAAGAATATGCAGGCTGGAAGTACAACATTCTGGCCATGGGCGCTATGGCCATTATTGCGATGATGAGCCTGCTATTTATCCCTGAAAAACATCAAATCCCCAGGCGCGTTGGCCACCCTATTCTCTCAGGCTATAAAGACGTATTAACTGACTGGCGCTATCTGCGGTTCACTATCGCTGCCGGCACAGCCTTCTCTGGCGCTTTTGTTTTTGTCGCCGGTGGTCCTTTTGTAATGATCAGCCAATTAGGCCTGGCTCCAAAATTTTATGGATTCCTTTTTGCGATAGCCATTGCGGGCTACCTTTTCAGTGCAACCTATGGCCCCAAATTGAATGACCGGTTAGGACGTGAGAAAAGCACTCGACTTGCCTGGATCACTCTGGCTGCAGGTGCAAACATTTCCTTTGCCACTGCCTGGTGGAGTCATGGCAGCTCTATTCCGGGTTATATGTTTGGTATGGTTGTCTTTGAGCTGGGACTGGGTCTCTTTATGCCCCTATGCCAGGCCAGAGCCACCGAACATATGATTAACAATGCAGGCACCGCTGCCGGACTGATCTTCTTCATAGAAATGCTACTGGCTACAATAGTCAGTGGTTTGGTGGGTTCACTGCCACAAATGGGAACAGTGACGCTTGCCAGTGTAACTCTGGTTGCCACCCTGGTTGCTGGGTTTTGCCTTCAAAACAATAGCCACGACAATATTCAGGCTTCAGCATAAGCATCCCGATTTTCAAAACAGTAAAGGAGGAGCCGAGAGTCTTTAGCAATTCCGTCGCGAATGCCAGCTCCACCCTTGTCACAATAAATCATTAAATAAAGCAGTGATTTTTCCAGGCTTGATCACAATAAAATCGTTATCCGCAACATTCTGTTGTCGTTTGGCAAGCTGTAGATCTTCCGGCGGCTGCAACATCGGCTCGTTGGTGAGCATAAAGCTGCCCCAATGCATCGCCAGCGATAAGCGCGAGCCAACATCCTTATGAATGCGCACCGCCTCTTGTGGGTTAACGTGGATTTCTTTCATAAACCAGCGTGGTTCATAGGCCCCAATGGGCACCATGGCCATATCCATATAGCCAAAGTGATCACCAATAGCCTTAAAGTCTGAGCTGTAGCCAGTGTCTCCAGCAAAATAAAAGCGTTTACCCGGTTTCGCAAATACTGAAGGCGCTTCAAATACCCACCCACACCAGAGCGTTCGGTCAGGAAAGATGGAACGGCCACTAAAGTGTTGGCATGGCACTGCCGTGAACGTCCAGCCACGATGGGTATGCGATTCCCACCAATCCAGTTCAACCCAATTATCAATTCCCCGCCTGCTGAACCAATGGCCTAATCCGAGTGGCAACATAAATAACGGCGGGTTGTGTTTCTGCCTTTTCTGGATCGTCAACACAGATTGTCGATCCAGATGATCGAAGTGATCGTGGGAAATCAATATCACATCAACATGAGGTAGGGCATTAATATCTATCGCAGGAGGTGAATAACGCTTTGGCCCAGCCCACTGCACTGGCGATGCTCGTTCAGAAAAGTGAGGATCAGTAATAATATTCATGCCCTGATGACGAATCAAAAAAGTCGCATGACCAATCCAACTTGTCAGCGATTTATCCGAGTACTCAAAGACCGAATGATCATCTTCCACAATAGGAATCGAAACTTTTTCCGGTAATTTTTCAAATAACTTCCATTTTAAAATTTTCCATAACGAACGGTGATGCATTTGCATCTTGTCATTATTGCGAAAGCCACCGCTTGGGAGGTGATGTTTTTTAGAAAGGGTCACGGGTCTTCCTCATAATCAATCAGTCACATTGACGCAGTGCAGGCCCGCAAATAAATTTTGGTATCGCCGCACGGCCATAACTTTGTTTACTGACAATCTTTAACTCATCATCAAACACAAAATAATCCATACCCTCCCAGTGAAACGACCTACCAAAACGCAGCTTAATCAGTGAGGCAATAACCTTCTGGCTAAACGACATACCTGCCACTGGCAGCATATCATGCTGACCCTACAATCCAAAACTGGCTGTTTTATTGTCTTCATCAACCAACATACTTTTTTTCAATAAAGGTTAATTTTCCGTACATACCGCTAAACACTGATTTGATGGCGTTACGAACCTTCTGTTTACCTCGGGCAGTATGACCATTCATTTATCGGAATTCACACTCGTCAGCGAAATGCTCTGTAACCCGATCAAGACGCTGATTCGAAAACGCATCGTTGAAGGTGTTCAGTAAACTGCGTATATCATTCGCCATTTCTAAGTTGTCCATGCCATCCATTCAGCCCATAGGGTTTATCAAATACCACCCACCAGGTAAAGGTACTTGGCTGGCGCACGCGAAAGTGTTCACGGGTCACTTTGACAGGCTCAGGTTGGTATTCTCTACCCATTAAAATAACAGTAAAAAATGGGAAAAATATCATGAATAATGCAGTGATCACGGATAACTGCAATGGTGTTGGTTTCGCTGCGGCACAGCACTTCTGTAATGGGGATTATCGTGTGTTAGTGATTGCCATGACACCGAAAAAGCTGGGGTAGGGTCACGCCCTTTTATCAGGCAGGTGCAATGGGTAAACAATGATCGCTGATATTAAGCCTCAGCAATTTTACCCTTATTCAAGCTGCCACTGCAGGTATTAACAACAAATGCCCACAATTGAAGAACTGGCCCTGATGACGGATTCATGAGTGGCCATCCCCGGTCTTACCCGGAGGCGCAAAACCCGCGTCATTTATTCAACCAAAGTAAGCGAAAATTCACTATATTGGCACGATTTTAGGCTATTGACTGTTTAAGCTCGCCAATATTTTATTCGATCGTGGTATGGGATTGAACGTCGTTATGCCGACAACGGTATCATAGTCGACCTTGCATTTTACTTACTTTTTCTATGAATATGTGTGATTTGAAGTACACACTCTGTGGCGCATTTCTGATACCATCGCTCTCCTGAAAATACCTACAAGCAGCCGTGAACCGTCAAACTGAAACCTTGACGGCCTGTTTCATGGCAATAGAGAGAACTGGCCCGGAATCTGTACCCATGCCTAACAGTCAAGAAAGAGCACACTTTCCAAGAGCAAACCTTCTTAAAGAGCAATTGGAGAAACGGATTCTGATCCTTGACGGTGCCATGGGCACCATGATTCAAGGCTATAAGCTGGATGAAGAAGATTACCGTGGAGAACGGTTTGCTGATCACAGCTGTGACCTCAAGGGCAATAATGACCTTCTCTCTCTGACACGCCCTGAGATCATCAAGGAGATTTACCAGTCTTACCTGGATGCCGGAGCTGACATTCTGGAAACCAATACCTTTAACGCTACAACCATTGCCATGGCTGACTACGAAATGGAACATCTGGTCCCGGAGATCAACCGGGAGTCAGCCCGTATAGCCAGAGAAGTGGCTGATGTAGCCACTGCTCAAAACCCTGATAAGCCCCGTTTTGTAGCAGGGGTGCTAGGCCCAACGAACAGAACCGCTTCCATTTCGCCTGACGTCAACAACCCGGGCTATCGCAATACCAGCTTTGAAGCATTGGCTATGGCCTACAAAGAAGCAGCCCTTGCCCTGATAGAGGGGGGGTCCGATATTATTCTGATCGAAACCATTTTCGATACGCTCAATGCCAAAGCCGCTATCTTTGCTGTAAAAGAACTGTTCGACGAACTGGGCTATGAACTGCCCATCATGATTTCAGGCACCATTACCGATGCCTCTGGTCGTACCCTTTCCGGCCAGACCACAGAAGCTTTCTGGAACTCTATTCAACACGCCAATCCTATTTCTGTAGGCCTGAACTGTGCACTGGGTGCCAGTGAGCTGCGTCCGTACCTGGAAGAATTGTCCAACATTGCCAACACTTTTATCAGTGCACACCCTAATGCTGGCCTGCCTAATGCGTTTGGAGAGTACGATCAAACTCCGGATGAAATGGCAGACATTGTTGCCGAATTTGCTGAATCTGGCCTGGTGAACATTATTGGTGGTTGCTGCGGCAGTACTCCGGCTCATATCAAGGCAATTGCTGATAGAATGACGTCTATCGAAAGACGACAGATCCCAGAAATTCCTGTCGCCTGTCGGCTCAGCGGTCTTGAACCCTTCAATATTTTTGCAGACTCGCTGTTTGTCAACGTGGGTGAGCGTTGTAATGTAACCGGCTCTGCCCGCTTCAAACGCCTGATTATTGAAGAAGATTACGACACAGCTCTGGACGTTGCTCGTCAGCAGGTTGAAAACGGAGCCCAGGTCATCGACATCAACATGGATGAAGGGATGCTGGATGCCAAAAAGGCTATCACTACTTTCCTGAATCTGGTGGCCTCTGAGCCGGACATCTCCAAAGTGCCGGTCATGGTGGACTCATCTAAATGGGATGTCATCGAAGCCGGTCTGCAATGCATTCAGGGTAAAGGCATTGTTAACTCCATCAGCCTGAAAGAAGGCGAAGAGGCTTTCCGCCATCAGGCAAGGCTATGTCGTAATTACGGTGCTGCTGTTGTGGTGATGGCTTTTGACGAGACCGGTCAGGCTGACACCGAAGCCCGCAAAATAGAAATCTGTAAGCGTTCTTACGACATTCTGGTTAATGAAGTGGGCTTCCCGCCCCAGGACATTATTTTTGACCCGAATATCTTTGCTGTGGCTACCGGTATTGATGAGCACAACAATTATGCGGTGGACTTCATCAATGCGACTCGCTACATCAGGAAAAACCTGCCCCATGCCATGATCTCTGGCGGCGTTAGTAACGTTTCCTTCTCGTTCCGGGGTAACAACCCGGTCAGGGAAGCGATTCATGCTGTCTTCCTGTATCACGCCATCAAAGGTGGCCTGACTATGGGTATTGTCAATGCCGGACAGCTGGAAATTTACGAGGAAATCCCCAAAGAGCTGCGTGAACGGGTTGAAGATGTCATTCTCAACCGCAATAACGAAGCCACAGAAGCCTTGCTGGCCATTGCAGAGGACTATCGCGGTGGCGGCACCGGCCAGAAAAAAGTAGAAGATCTTTCCTGGCGTGAGCAGGATGTCAACAAGCGTCTTGAACATGCTCTCGTGAAAGGGATAACCACCTACATTGTTGAAGACACCGAAGAAGCTCGTCAACAGGCAGATCGCCCCATTCATGTCATCGAAGGTCCATTAATGGAGGGCATGAATGTAGTCGGCGATCTGTTTGGAGCCGGTAAAATGTTTCTACCCCAGGTCGTCAAAAGTGCCCGGGTTATGAAACAGGCCGTTGCCCACCTGATTCCTTTCATTGAAGAAGAGAAAGACGGCGACGTTCAGTCCAACGGCAAGATACTAATGGCTACCGTTAAAGGCGATGTACACGACATTGGCAAAAATATTGTTGGTGTTGTGCTGGCCTGTAATAACTTCGAGGTCATCGATCTTGGTGTTATGGTGCCCTGCGAAAAAATCCTGCAGGTAGCCAGAGAAGAAAACGTGGACATCATTGGCCTCAGCGGTTTGATCACACCGTCTCTCGACGAAATGGTGCATGTCGCCAGTGAGATGCAACGCCAGGACATCCACTTGCCCCTGTTAATCGGCGGTGCAACCACTTCCAGAGCTCATACAGCGGTTAAGATAGAGCCACAGTTTCAGAATGATATAGCGCTTTATGTGACCGATGCATCCCGCAGTGTCGGCATTGCGACTCGACTGATGAGTAAACAATTAAAACCGGCACTGATCGAGGAAACGCGTGCCGAGTACGAAAAAATTCGGGTACGCCACGAGAAGCGCAGTAATAAGCGACAACTACTGACTTATCAGGAAGCCGTTGATAATCGTTTTGATGCAGGCTGGAACAACTATCAACCTCCAGTTCCAACCTTCACAGGTGTAAAAGTCTTTGAAGATTACCCACTGGAAAAACTGGTGGATTACATCGACTGGACACCTTTTTTCATCACCTGGGATCTGGCGGGAAAATATCCGAATATTCTGGAAGATGAAATTGTCGGTGAAGCAGCCACCAACCTTTACAATGATGCCAGGGCCATGTTGAAAGATCTTGTTGAGAACAAGAAGATGGGTGCTCGTGCAGCTATTGGCTTCTGGCCGACGTTCCAGGTAAACAACGATGACCTTGAGGTTTATAGCGACGAAAGTCGCTCTGAAGTCAAAGTCATGCTTCATCATCTTCGTCAACAGAACCCGAGACCGGATGATAAGCCAAACTACTGCCTGTCAGACTTTGTGGCGCCAAAAGCCACTGGCCTGAAAGACTATGTGGGTGGTTTTATCACTACGGCGGGGATTGGTGCAGATGAATTGGCCAAAACCTATGAAGACAAGGGTGATGACTACAACAGTATCATGGTAAAAGCGCTTGCTGATCGTCTGGCAGAAGCCTTTGCCGAGCATATGCACGAAAAAGTTCGCAAGGAATTCTGGTGCTACGCTCCACATGAAGCCTTGAGTAATGAAGAACTGATTAAGGAAAAGTACACCGGCATCCGCCCTGCCCCCGGCTACCCAGCCTGTCCGGACCATACAGAAAAAACAGCACTGTTTGAGCTGCTCAATGGAGAGGTAAATACCGGAGTCAACCTGACAGAACACTTTGCCATGATGCCTGCTGCCAGTGTCAGTGGATGGTACTTCTCTCACCCGGAATCCAAATACTTTGGTCTGGGTAAGATCGCCAGGGACCAGCTCGCTTCTTACGCTGAGCGAAAAGGCATAAGTCTGGAAGAAGCCGAACGCTGGTTGCGCCCAAACCTTGAATAAGTCAGGGCTTATTGAATCAGGCAGGAATAGATCTCTGCTACCAAAGATCTGTTCCTGCCACTGAAATGTTTAATACATTGAACCGCTTTTCCAGCAAGTCTTCAGCACGGGAATATTCTCATTAGAACCCAGCTAGGGATCTCTGCTGCAAGATAAAAAGCATTCAGTTCTGGCGTGACACAGGCACTTCTAAACACATACAATCTAACAGAAACATCTAAAAAGCCTGAGGTTTGCTTGAAACAGCGCGTAACTACCATACTGAAATTGAGCACCCCTATCATCATAGCGATGCTGTCTCAAAGCCTCTTGAATCTTGTCGACGCTGCCCTGGTTGGGCCCTTGGGAAAAGAAGCACTTGCTGCGGTAGGTGCCGCCAGTTACGCAAACTTTGTCGCACTCTCCCTTGTTGCAGGACTCTCCGCCGGTGTACAAGCTCAGGTAGCTCGCAGATTAGGTGCTGGCCATAGCCTTCACTGTGCGACACCCGTCAACCATGGCATCATCATCGCACTATTCTTTGCCCTACCTGTCAGTCTCATCTTGATGGTGTTAGCCCCCTGGATATTGCAAATTTTTAACCAGGGTGAACTAGTGCATGACACTGCCGTTAGCTATTTTCGCATTCGCGTCATGTCTCTGACTGCCGCCGCTCTTTGCCTGTCTTTTAGAGGTTACTGGAATGGCACTGGCAGACCTTCAGGGTTTCTGCGCATTCTGGTCATCTCCCACCTCTTCAATGCGCTGGTAAGTTTCTGCCTTATCTACGGCATAGGTCCATTACCAGCAATGGGTGTGGCCGGTGCGGCGCTTGGCACTTTCTTGGCTATGTACCTCGCCGCCATGCTGAATATGTTCAGTCTTATGGGGATCGCCAGAGAACAGGGATTCATGGACTTCAGATTTTTAATAAAGCGTGACTTCAGGCAGACCATTCGACTGATTCGACTGGCTGTTCCGGACTCTCTGCAACAGTTGCTGTTCTCTTTTGGCTTTATGGTGCTGTTTGCTATCATTGCCCGGATGGGTACCGGTGAGCTGGCCGTAGCTCATGTTCTTATGAATATTTCCCTGCTATTAATTTTACCGGGTATGGGTATGGGTATGGCCGCTAATACTCTGGTGAGTCAGAGCCTGGGAGCCGGCAAACCCGATAAAGCCTGGCGCTGGGGCTGGGATATTGTCAAGGTGGCTGCCAGTGTGCTGCTGTTCCTGAGCCTTCCATTACTTATTGCTCCAGAGCTCCTGCTGAGCCTCTTTCTCCACCAGGAATCTCTTGTCGAAATGGGAAAAATTCCTCTTCAGCTGACCGGTATGAGCATCTTCCTTGATGCAGCCTCTCTGGTATTCACCCAAGCCCTTTTGGGTGCTGGTGCAAATCGCACTGTACTGGGCATAAGAGCCGCCGGACAGTGGTTAATCCTGCTGCCACTATGCTGGCTGGTTGGTCCTGTACTCGGGCTTGGACTGACTGCAGTCTGGCTGGTTCAGACGTTGCAGAGACTGATCAGCTCCATGGCTTTTGTCATGGTCTGGCAAACCCGCAAGTGGGAAAGAGTCACTGTTTAGCAGGTGAGTTGATAGCTTATGGTAGCTCTTTTCCCGCCATGACAGCATTCTGTCGTCATATCCACGCAATATACGAACAGGGCAACAGAATGTGTCATTCGAAAAAATAACAGAACGATAAGTTTGACACTCTATTAAATATCCAGTCTAAGGACTGGTACCATGATCGAGATTATTGTTATCCATCAGGTTATTAAGAATATCAGCATCACTGCCGCCCAGGGCGAACAGGTCAACTTCCTTGAAAGTGACTTTCTTCGTGACATCGCCATTGGCCGTGTCACTGATTTCCATCACGGTATCATTGCCGCTGGCAACAAAATGGAAATGCTCATCAAGGCTGTCACTTGGATCCACCAGAATATCATCCAGCTTCAACACGTCGCCTTCATCGGTGTTGAAATCGGTAATAATCAGCTCGGCAGGGTTTTGCGCAGTGCCGGTGGCATTAAAATCAAAGATATCAGCCCCCAGGCCGCCAGAAGCAGTGACATCGTCATGGTCAATGGTGAAAATATCGTCCCCGATATCGCCAATCAGAGTATCCAAACCGGCACTGGAACTATGGTCAAAGCCTGCCACCCGGTCACTGATGGTGACCACATCATTACCACTGCTGTCACTCAGGCTACTGCCGGTGTAACTGAACAATAACTGTTCTGAACCGTCAATCTGGGCACCATCAAAAGTCACGGTAACTTCTTGACCGCTTATGGCAACTCCAGTCACCAGACGTGCACTGCCGTCAATTTGAACGGTAAAGTCAGAGTTCGAGGGCGAGCCGGAAATGGCTTCGGAGAAGCCCAGCACCAGTTCATTACTGGACGCCAGGGATGAGGTTAAATCAGGTGCTTTCAAATCCGCCTGAGTCACGCTGCCTGCAGAAAGCGCGTCGGTGGTAGACTCATTACCAGCCAGATCCTTTATAAATCCGGCGGAGACATCCAGCGTATCATCGCTATAATCACCACCGGAGTTGGTTTCAATACTATCAGCTTTGGCCGCTGCCAACTCAATAACGAGTTTGTTGTTATCCAACACTTTGGCGGACAGTACATCATCTTCAGTGAAGCTCTCGGTCAATGATCCATTGACCTTGTAACTGATCTTGCTCCAGTCCAGCACCAGCCTTAACTCAGCACTGTCAGCGGCGGTGTTGCCACTTAAAATATCATTGAAGTTTGAACCCGACAGCTCCAGCTGATTGGTATCGGGGTCATAACTGGCCGATGCAATGGTGGTAAGAGGAGCGGTCGTATCAATAATCAGATCTGAACTGTTGTTATCCAGAGAACCTGCTCCTGAAGGCGGTGTCAGGGTTATGTTTCGATCTGAGTTGACACTGACCTCACCACTAGACCATCCGTAACTATCAGGTTCCTTAAACACCGTGTCAATCGGGTTGGACGCCGCAAGGGAAATACTGCCACTGACGTTGTCACCACTTTGAATAGTGTATCGGAACAAAAAGCTGTTATTGTATTCACTGGTCGGGTGGGCTGAAGTATCAAGTACCGCTGAACGCTGAACGCCACCAATATCAAATCTCAGTTCTGGGGTTGTACTGTAATTCAGTTTAACGACATGGTTAAAGTCCACTTGAATCAGCAGCTCTTCACCCGCCTTGTAAGTATCGTTATTTGAAACAACACGGATATCAGTAATTTCATTATTCTGAATGGATGATTTCCCTCCAGAATCCAAATGGTGCAGCACCTCCATATCCAAACCATTTTGTGGGGATGAAAAAGCATAATCGTTTCCTGCACGATCCACCAAAAAGCCTTCCTCAACATGCACTACGAGCTTATCAGGCCAGTCGGTATAACCCCGGAAATTTTCTTTAAAGGACTCGCCACCTTCCTGGGTCAGCTCTATATTCATCTCATACTGAATGGAATTGTGCCGTGAAAAACTGTCCGTCGCAAAATCCCCATCCTTGAAGTAATGCCGATCACCCGTATCTTTATTTTCGACATACAGCTTACTCCAGTCCGGAGTCATCTGACTAACTTCGTTTGAATTAAGCGTATTAAAGCCATCCGAATAAATAAATATTGCACCTGGGTGGCCGCTATTACCTGCCCATATATTGACGGCACCCAGACCAGGCAAAGAAGGATCAGTGGTATCAATTTCAAGTGCAGCATTGCTCGCCAGAGAATTAACATCTGCTCCAGTTGGTAGCGAACTGACATCAACAGAATTACCGGCGAGGTCTGTAATGCTGCCATTTGACAAATCCAGACTGCTGACATCCAGGTCAGAGCTATCCTCACCGCTGCCAACCGTGTAATTGAACACCAGCTTATCTGTTCCGGCACCACTGGAGTAGGTGGCCTGACCTCCGGTATCCAGGTTAAGGGCTGGAATTCCTGTAATATCAACAGCTTCGGTAAAAGATACCTCGATCTGAACCACCTTGCCTTCATTGTAAGGGCCATCCGAGGTCAGGCTGTCGACTGAGGTAATTTCTGGAGCATTAACGTCAATGATGGCATTGCCTGTCTGGGCCAGGGCATCGTTACTGTTAACCGAAGGCAGCGTGGTCAGCATGTTATTCCCTGCGGAGTCAAAGACCATGACTCCAGCAGGTATGGTCAGTGCCGTATCCGAGGCATAGTTAAGCCCCAGGGTGTTTTCACTGTTGCCCGAGCCAACGGTATAGACAAACCTCAATGTATCGGTACCTGCACCACTGTCAAAGGTGGCCACAGCGCCGTTATCAAGTGTCAGGGTTGGGTAGGTGCTGGCATCAGAGGCGTCAATACCAGTGATGGACACAGACTCACTCAGCTGGATAAGAATGACCACCTCATCGCCATTAATAAATCGACCAGGATCTTCAAAACTTACCTGCACCACTGTCGGAGCAGCAATATCGGCGTAATCCAGGGTCAGGTCACTGACTGCCGCTGCCCCTTCGTTACCCGCCAGATCCCTCAGGAATCCCGCCTGGATATCAACACCGTCCTCCGAGCCCTTGTAGCCAAAAATACCCTCAAGTTCAGCAGCCTTGGCGTCAGTCAACTGGATCGACAGGGTATCCGTTCCCGCCAGACGGGCAACCGTCACATCACTGGCAGAGAAGCTGACGTTTTGTGTGATACCGTCATCCTTGTCGATATCAATCACCAGCTTGCTCCAGTCCAGCCTGCCTGAAAGATCGGCGGTGGCACTTTCGCTGTTGTTCAGCAGTTGATCAAAGTCCGCTCCCTTCAGCAGGAGCTGATTGTTGTTTTCATCGTAGGCGGCACTGGTGATGGTGGTGGTAGCTGCATCTGTGTCAATAACAATGTCACTGCTACCTGCCAGTGATTCAGTGCTGGCGGTTCCGGGCAATGTCAGGCTGACGCTGCTGCCAGCACCGTTGACCAGGGAACTCACAGCCGGCGAACCTGAAACGCCGTTACTGAATGTCAGGGAACTGGTATCACGATAGTTAAGGTCATCAATGTTTTCCCCGGCACTCACGGTATGGCGGAACACAAACTCCCTGGTGCCATCACCGGAGACATAAACGGCATTACCCCCATAAGGATCGGCCGGGAGGGTCGGCTGCCTGTCATTGAGCAACAACAAGAGAGGATCATTGTTGGCGTCGTAATTTTGCAGCGAGACCTTTTCACTGAACCGAACGCGAATCAGAATCTCATCACCGGCCTGATAGCTTCCGTCTACGGTATCGGAGGAAACATTAAGAACCGTAGCGCCGTTGCTGGTGACAGTGACCGCCTGATCAGCAAGGGCATCGGTAGTAGATCGGTTGCCCGCCCGGTCAGCCATAAAGCCTTGACTGATGTCCAGTGCTGTATCACCTGATACGGTACTGAAACCGTTGTTGTCCAGTACCTTGTTGACGCCTTCATCAATGACAATCTCAAGCCGGTTGTTGTGAATCTCTACTGAACCAATATCGGAGGCGTCAAGACTGACACTTTCAAAGCTACCATCAGGCTGTTTCAGTTTTATAGACAGCTTGCTCCAGTCAAACCGTGACAGCTCGTCTCCTGTCAGGCTCAGGCCAACGGATTCGCCACTGCCCAGTAACGCATCAAAACCACTGCCATTGATGGTCAGCTTTTGATCATTGGCGCCTTCGGGAGCCAGAGTCACCCCGGTAATCGACACATCAGGGGCGGAGCCATCAATCAAGATATCCGCCGTACTGGCCAGTGAATCGCTATTGGCGGCAACAGGTACTGTCAGCACAGCGGCGTTGCCCGAGAGGTCTTTAATCGTGCCACCATTAAGCTGCAAGGCACTGGCACTGAGCACATCCAGGTCAGGCGCCTCATCTCCTGGCTGAACGGTGTACTCAAACACCAGCTCCTGAGTGCCAGACCCGGAACTGAACCGGGCAGCAGAGATATTGTCACCAGTGCCCAACAACAGTACCGGCGTACCCGTCACCTCCACGGCCTCATCAAAGCTCACCTGCAAACGGATAACGGAACCCGTTGCGTATTCCCCATCCGCTGTCAGGCTGGTGACACCGCTGATAGAAGGTGCAATACCATCAGGAGGCAGTATGAAGATCTCCACGCCAGCGCTGTTGCCATCGTTCATGGTGTTACCAGCCGCATCCTGGAAGAAGCCATCACTGGTAATCCGGATCAGATCCTGACCTTCCTCGTTACCATAGCCTGAAGTGGCACGCATGCTGGCAAGCTTGTTACTGCTGATCTTGATGTTCAATTGTTGATCGTTCACGGCCAGAGCGGATTCAATATCAGCAGCGCTAAAGCTGATATCTGTGTTACTACCGCTATTGTCTACAACCCGCCATGAAAGTTTTGACCAGTCCAGTCTGCCAGTCAGATCGGTATCGGTAGACTCACCTGGTGACAGCAGTGAGCTGAAACCATCGCCGGAGAGCGTCAGAATGCCCGCTGAACTGGCTGAGCTGCTGCTGAGCCCTACGGTAGGAGACACCGTATCAATCCTGATGTCGTTTTGTTGAGCCAGGGCTCCGGCTTCATTCAGCTCAGGCAGGAGCAAGTCTGCGTTGTTACCTAAAAGGTCGGCAATCGTACCGCCACCAAGATCCAGTGCAGAGGTGGATAATGCATTGAGGTCGGCAGACTCATCAGGGTTAGCCACCGTGTAGGTAAATGACAGGACATTCGTTCCTGTCCCACCGCTGTAGGTAGCAAGGCGATCAATGGTTCCTGTTTCCAGCTGCAGGGTTGGGTTCCCTGTCACCTGAACTGGCTCAGAAAACTCTACTTTGACGGTAATGGTGTCACCATCGCGATACCACTGATCCGCGTCATCACTGTAAAGGCGCACGACTTCCGGGTTACCACCGCTGTTGGTCACGTTGTCGACGGAGAAGCTGGATATCGAAGAAGTGTCATTGCCGACAAGGTCTTCCAGGCGATCATTGTCCAGAGCACTGCCCGCAGCGGGCGGAGTGTAATCCAGAGTCACCGACTGGCCATCGGTAATCGCTTTGGAGAGCGTCAGGGTCAGTTGCTGGCCGTTGATGGCAAGGCTACTGACCGATTCACTTTGCCCATCTACGACAATACTGAACAGGGAGGGGTTGATGGTGGCATTACCATTCAATGCCTCACTGAAGGTTAATGTCACAGTGTTACCATCCACCTCGGCGGTGGAAAGGCTGGGCGAAATCGTATCCGTGATATTGGTGACGGTCACGTCGCCATGATTGAGGGCAGCGGCATCAAAGCCTCGCAAGTCTTCGACCCGGTCGTTGTTACTACTGCTGTCAGCACTGGACGGACTGTAACTGAACGTCACCGACTCCCCGTCTGCCACAGGACTGGTCAGCTGCACCGTCACCTGATTGCCACTGATCGAGGCACTGCTGATCGACCTGCTGGCACCCGCCACTTCAACATCCAGAATACCGGTCAGGCTGACACTCTCGTTCAGATCCTCCGAGTAAGTCAGGATGAGGGTATCACCGTCTACCACAGCATTGTTGAGTGTGGGTACCGAGGTGTCGGTATTATTCTCAACCAGAGCACTAGTGAAATCACTGCTATCATTGCCCTGGGCATCTTGAATGGGACCACCCCCATTATTGCTGGCATCCACCACGCTATAGGACAGCTGAACGATATCTGAATCGCCAACCGGGCTGTCCAGGGTCAATGTCATTCGGCTACCGGAAATGCTGACGTTTGATACCGTGCGGCTGCCGCCACCCACCAGAGACAGAGTGAAGGCGCTGTTGTCAGGAACGCTGCCAGGGTCAAGTGCTTCGTTATACTCAACGATCAGCTGGTCACCCTCTACTGTCATATTCTGGCGGACTGCTGCTGAAACATCAGGTGTCACCGTGGCTGAAAAACCGCTCAATGCCGCAAACGGGTTGATCCCTACCTGTTCCTGAAGAACATTACTGCCCGGTGTGTAATCAAGCGTCAAATTGCCCGAGGGACTGACCGCAGTGTCAAGACTGAGGCGAATCTGGGTATCGTTGAGGTAGGAGATGTTTAGAACATTGACAGCACTACCATCAATGGCTACATCAAAGTCAGCCAGATCAGGGGTGCTGTCCCTGTCCATATTTTCACTAAAAGTCAGCACCAGATTCTGGGTATTGGCCACGATTTCAGCAGAGGACAGGGTGGGAGCAGTACCGGAGAACATGACGGTTGAATTATCCGTTGTGACATTGCCAGCACTGTCAGTCTGGGTAACGGTAATATCGAGCTGGCCGTCAGACAGAGCACTGACATCCAGTTCGCTACCCGCCAAACTCCAGGTGCCATCCAGTCTAACCGTGACGGTGGCGGAGACAGTCGCAGCTGATGTGTCTTCAATTTCGACCTGAATGGAAGCACCAGGCTCACCAACACCGGAAACGAGAACGGCACCTTCTTCGGCAGCGCTGATCTGGTTGTCACCCATTATGTTGTTATCAATGGCAATGGTTCGGGCAAGGGTGAGCTGACCATCGCTCAGTAGCTGCTCAATAATTTCCTGGTCCGTATTACCCAGCGGCGAGAGATCTGTGTTTTCCAGCACAATCTGCTGTATTACATCACCACCGGCAACAACGCTGACATCAATGATGGTATCACTGCCTTCTGTGCGGAAATGAATAAACTGATCTGCGGTGGTATTTTCCTCGCCACTGAGAAGGGAGTGCAAATCGAGAATGTCACCACCGGCACCGACGGAAAAATCGGTAATGCGGTCAATGGCCGGATCACCGGCCGAGCCACCATCGCCAGCCTGCCAGACAAAACGATCCTGACCACTACCACCCGTTAACCAATCATCGCCCTCACCACCAGTGAGCACATCCGCACCTGCATCACCATACATAAAGTCAGTGTTGTTGCCGCCTGTTACGGTATTATCCTGAGCGTCACCACGGCTAACATTTGCACTATAAGTGGTCGCAGAACTGGCAATACCACCTGCTTCCGTAGAGGTAACACTGATATTCAGCGGATCACCATCGTTCAGTGTTAACGAGGGCGTGAAACTCCAGTTACCATCACTGCCAACCGATGCACTGTAATTGTTACCATTAATAGTGAAATTCAGGACGGCATCTGGTTGACCGGTACCTGTGATTACAGGCTGGAAACTGCCATCCAGCATCACCGAATCAATTTTAGGCGGTGTATAAAAGTCAATGGTATGGGCGCTGCTCTCCAGTGCACCATCACTCACTTTGAAACCTATACTGCCATGGTGGCTACCGTTAATGCTGGCATCTGCAGTAAACACCAAGTTGGGGATATCTCCGGCACTGATCACCTGGTTAACGGAGACAGCACTGCCGTTCAACGTCAGGCTCCCCGTAGTGGGCAGTGACGTCAAGGTAATGGAAGCAAGGCTATCCCCGGAATCCACATCGCTGAATCCGAATTCTGCATTGGTAAAGGTATGCTGTCCCGCCTCACTGAGACTTAGGTTATTATCCGCAGCAGTAGGTGCATCGTTGGTGCCGTTAATGGTGATAACAATATCGTGGGTAGTGCCATCCAGGGACTTCACCGTCACCGTCTCGGTCAGGGTGTCACCATCCCCCAGGGCCTGAATGTCGGCCTGGCTGTTGCTCGCCGAATAGCTCCAGCTGCCGTCGCTGGCCATAGTCAATGAACCGTAGCTGCCGGTGACGGTCTCTGGGGTGAAACTGGCTTCACCACCATCAACATCAGTGACAGTTAGGCTACCCGAGGTCGTCAGCGTGTTACCAGCATCCTCAGTGACACTGCCGGTATCAGCGCCGGTAATCACCGCCGCGTCGTTGGTGCCATTGATGGTGATAACAATGTTGTGGGTAGTGCCATCCAGGGACTTGACCGTCAAAGTCTCGGTCAAGGTATCACCATCCCCCAGGGCCTGAATGTCGGCCTGACTGTTGCTCGCCGAATAGCTCCAGCTGCCGTCGCTGGCCATAGTCAATGAACCGTAGCTGCCGGTGACGGTCTCTGCAGTGAAACTGGCCTCGCCGCCATCAACATCGGTGACAGCCAAGCTGCCGGAAGTCATCAGGGTGTTGCCCGCGTCCTCAGTGACACTGCCTGTGTCAGCACCAGTGACCACCGCCGCATCGTTGGTGCCGTTGATGGTGATAACAATATTATGGGTAGTGCCATCCAGGGACTGCACGGTGATGGTCTCGGTCAAGGTGTCGCCATCCCCCAGGGCCTGAATGTCGGCATGGCTGTTACTGGCCGAATAGCTCCAGCTGCCGTCGCTGGCCATAGTCAATGAACCGTAGCTGCCGGTGACGGTCTCTGCGGTGAAACTGGCTTCACCACCATCAACATCGGTGACAGTCAGGCTGCCGGAAGTCGTCAGGGTGTTGACCGCGTCCTCAGTAACACTACCGGTATCAGCGCCGGTAATCACCGCCGCGTCGTTGGTGCCGTTGATGGTGATAACAATATTATGGGTAGTGCCATCCAGGGACTGCACGGTGATGGTCTCGGTCAAGGTGTCGCCATCCCCCAGGGCCTGAATATCAGCATGGCTGTTACTGGCCGAATAGCTCCAGCTGCCGTCGCTGGCCATAGTCAATGAACCGTAGCTGCCGGTGACGGTCTCTGCGGTGAAACTGGCTTCACCACCATCAACATCGGTGACCGTCAGGCTGCCGGAAGTCGTCAGGGTGTTGCCCGCGTCCTCAGTAACACTACCGGTATCAGCGCCGGTAATCACCGCCGCGTCGTTGGTGCCATTGATGGTGATAACAATGTTGTGGGTAGTGCCATCCAGGGACTGCACGGTGATGGTCTCGGTCAAGGTGTCGCCATCCCCCAGGGCCTGAATGTCGGCATGGCTGTTACTGGCCGAATAGCTCCAGCTGCCGTCGCTGGCCATAGTCAATGAACCGTAGCTGCCGGTGACGGTCTCTGCGGTGAAACTGGCTTCACCACCATCAACATCGGTAACAGTCAGACTGCCAGAAGTCATCAGAGTGTTGCCCGCGTCCTCAGTAACACTACCGGTATCAGCGCCGGTAATCACCGCCGCGTCGTTGGTGCCATTGATGGTGATAACAATGTTGTGGGTAGTGCCATCCAGGGACTTGACCGTCAAAGTCTCGGTCAAGGTGTCACCATCCCCCAGGGCCTGAATATCAGCATGGCTGTTACTGGCCGAATAGCTCCAGCTGCCGTCGCTGGCCATAGTCAATGAACCATAGCTGCCGGTGACGGTCTCTGCAGTGAAACTGGCCTCGCCGCCATCAACATCGGTGACAGCCAAGCTGCCGGAAGTCATCAGGGTGTTGCCAGCATCTTCGGTAACACTGCCGGTATCAGCGCCGGTGATTACCGCCGCGTCGTTGGTGCCGTTAATGGTGATAACAATATCGTGGTTAGTGCCATCTTGGGACTTGACTGTCACTGTCTCAGTCAAGGTGTCACCATCCCCCAGAGACTGGATAGCTGATAGACTGTTATCCGCTGAATAGCTCCAGCTACCGCTGCCATCAATGGTCAATGAACCGTAACTGCCGGTGATGGTCTCTGCAGTGAAACTGGCTTCACCGCCATCAACATCGGTAACAGTCAGACTGCCGGAAGTCATCAGGGTGTTGCCAGCGTCCTCAGTAACACTGCCGGTATCAGCGCCGGTGATTACCGCCGCGTCGTTGGTGCCGTTAATGGTGATAACAATATCTTGGGTAGTGCCATCCAGGGACTTGACTGTCACCGTCTCGGTCAGGGTGTCACCATCCCCCAGGGTCTGGATAGCCGATAGACTGTTATCCGCCGAATAGCTCCAGCTGCCGCTGCCATCAATGGTCAATGAACCGTAGCTACCGGTGACGGTCTCCGCAGTGAAACTGGCTTCACCGCCATCAACATCGGTAACAGTCAGACTGCCGGAAGTCATCAGGGTGTTGCCAGCGTCCTCAGTAACACTGCCGGTATCAGCGCCGGTGATCACCGCCGTGTCGTTGGTGCCGTCAATGGTGATAAGAATATCGTGGGTAGTGCCATCCAGAGACTTGACTGTCACAGTCTCCGTCAAGGTGCCACCATCTCCCAGAGCCTGGATGTCAGCATTGCTGTTACTGGCCGAATAGCTCCAGCTACCACTGCCATCAATGGTCAATGAACCGTAGCTGCCGGTGACGGTCTCTGGGGTGAAACTGGCCTCACCGCCATCAACATCGGTAACAGTCAGGCTGCCGGAGGTCATCAGGGTATTGCTGGAGTCCTCAGTAACACTGCCGGTATCAGCGCCGGTGATCACTGCCGCGTCGTTGGTGCCGTTAATGGTAATAACAATATTGTGGGTAGTGCCATCCAAGGACTTCACGGTGACAGTATCGGTCAGGGTGTCACCATCCCCCAGAGCCTGAATGTCGGCCTGACTGTTGCTAGCCGAATAGCTCCAGCTGCCGTCGCTAGCCATAGTCAATGAACCGTAGCTGCCGGTGACGGTCTCTGGGGTGAAACTGGCTTCACCACTATCGACGTCGGTGACAGTCAGACTGCCAGAAGCCATCAGGGTGTTGCTCGCATCCTCAGTGACGCTGCCGGTGTCAGTACCGGTGATCACCGCAGCATCGTTGGTACCGTTGATGGTGATAACAATATCGTGGGTAGTGCCATCCAGGGACTGCACCGTGACAGTATCGGTCACAGTGTCGCCATCCCCCAGGGCCTGAATGTCGGCCTGACTGCTGCTGGCCGAATAGCTCCAGCTGCCGTCGCTAGCCATAGTCAATGAACCGTAGCTGCCGGTGACGGTCTCTGGGGTGAAACTGGCTTCACCACTATCGACGTCGGTAACAGTCAGACTGCCAGAAGCCATCAGGGTGTTGCTCGCATCCTCAGTGACGCTGCCGGTATCAGCGCCGGTGATCACCGCAGCATCGTTGGTACCGTTGATGGTGATAACAATATCGTGGGTAGTGCCATCCAGGGACTTCACCGTGACAGTATCGGTCAGAGTGTCGCCATCCCCCAGGGCCTGAATGTCGGCCTGACTGTTGCTGGCCGAATAGCTCCAGCTGCCGTCGCTAGCCATAGTCAATGAACCGTAGCTGCCGGTGACGGTCTCTGGGGTGAAACTGGCTTCACCACTATCGACGTCGGTAACAGTCAGACTGCCAGAAGCCATCAGGGTGTTGCTCGCATCCTCAGTGACGCTGCCGGTATCAGCGCCGGTGATCACCGCAGCATCGTTGGTACCGTTGATGGTGATAACAATATCGTGGGTAGTGCCATCCAGGGACTTCACCGTGACAGTATCGGTCAGAGTGTCGCCATCCCCCAGGGCCTGACTGTTGCTGGCCGAATAGCTCCAGCTGCCATCGCTAGCCATAGTCAATGAACCGTAGCTGCCGGTGACGGTCTCTGGGGTGAAACTGGCCTCACCGCCATCAACATCGGTAACAGTCAGGCTGCCGGAGGTCATCAGGGTATTGCTGGAGTCCTCAGTAACACTGCCGGTATCAGCGCCGGTGATCACTGCCGCGTCGTTGGTGCCGTTAATGGTAATAACAATATTGTGGGTTGTGCCATCCAAGGACTTCACGGTGACAGTATCGGTCAGGGTGTCACCATCCCCCAGAGCCTGAATGTCAGCCTGACTATTGCTGGCCGAATAGCTCCAGCTGCCGTCGCTGGCCATAGTCAATGAACCGTAGCTGCCGGTGACGGTCTCTGGGGTGAAACTGGCTTCACCACTATCGACGTCGGTAACAGTCAGACTGCCAGAAGCCATCAGGGTGTTGCTCGCATCCTCAGTGACACTGCCGGTATCATCGCCGGTGATCACCGCCGCGTCGTTGGCGCCGTTAATAGTGATAACAATATCGTGGGTAGTGCCATCCAGGGACTTGACTGTCAAAGTCTCAGTCAAGGTGTCACCAACCTCCAGGGCCTGAATGTCAGCATGGCTGTTGCTCGCCGAATAGCTCCAGCTGCCACTGCCATCAATGGTCAATGAACCGTAGCTGCCGGTGACGGTCTCTGGGGTGAAACTGGCTTCACCGCCATCAACATCGGTGACAGACAGACTACCGGAAGTCATCAGAGTGTTGCCAGCGTCCTCAGTAACACTGCCGGTATCAGCGCCGGTGATCACCGCTGCGTCGTTGGTGCCGTTAATGGTGATAACAATATCGTGGGTAGTGCCATCCAGGGACTTGACTGTCACCGTCTCAGTCAAGGTGTCACCATCCCCCAAGGTCTGGATAGCCGATAGACTGTTATCCGCCGAATAGCTCCAGCTACCGCTGCCATCAATGGTCAATGAACCGTAACTGCCGGTGATGGTCTCTGGGGTGAAACTGGCTTCACCGCCATCAACATCGGTGACAGACAGAATACCGGAAGTCATCAGAGTGTTGCCAGCGTCCTCAGTAACACTGCCGGTATCAGCGCCGGTGATTACCGCCGCGTCGTTGGTACCGTTAATGGTGATAACAATATCATGGGTAGTGCCATCCAGGGACTTGACTGTCACTGTCTCAGTCAAGGTGTCACCATCCCCCAATGACTGGATAGCCGATAGACTGTTATCCGCTGAATAGCTCCAGCTACCGCTGCCATCAATGGTCAATGAACCGTAACTGCCGGTGATAGTCTCTGCAGTGAAACTGGCTTCACCGCCATCAACATCGGTAACAGTCAGACTGCCGGAAGTCATCAGGGTGTTGCCAGCGTCCTCAGTAACACTGCCGGTATCAGCGCCGGTGATCACCGCCGTGTCGTTGGTGCCGTTAATGGTGATAACAATATCGTGGGTAGTGCCATCCAGGGACTTGACTGTCACCGTCTCAGTCAAGGTGTCACCATCCCCCAGGGTCTGGATAGCTGATAGACTGTTATCCGCCGAATAGCTCCAGCTACCACTGCCATCAATGGTCAATGAACCGTAGCTGCCGGTGATGGTCTCTGCAGTGAAACTGGCTTCACCGCCATCAACATCGGTAACAGTCAGACTGCCGGAAGTCATCAGGGTGTTGCCAGCGTCCTCAGTAACACTGCCGGTATCAGCGCCGGTGATCACCGCCGTGTCGTTGGTGCCGTTAATGGTGATAACAATATCGTGGGTAGTGCCATCCAGGGACTTGACTGTCACCGTCTCAGTCAAGGTGTCACCATCCCCCAAGGTCTGGATAGCCGATAGACTGTTATCCGCCGAATAGCTCCAGCTACCGCTGCCATCAATGGTCAATGAACCGTAACTGCCGGTGATGGTCTCTGCAGTGAAACTGGCTTCACCGCCATCAACATCGGTAACAGTCAGACTGCCGGAAGTCATCAGGGTGTTGCCAGCATCTTCGGTAACACTGCCGGTATCAGCGCCGGTGATTACCGCCGCGTCGTTGGTGCCGTTAATGGTGATAACAATATCGTGGGTAGTGCCATCCAGGGACTTGACTGTCACTGTCTCAGTCAAGGTGTCACCATCCCCCAATGACTGGATAGCCGATAGACTGTTATCCGCTGAATAGCTCCAGCTACCGCTGCCATCAATGGTCAATGAACCGTAACTGCCGGTGATGGTCTCTGCAGTGAAACTGGCTTCACCGCCATCAACATCGGTAACAGTCAGACTGCCGGAAGTCATCAGGGTGTTGCCAGCGTCCTCAGTAACACTGCCAGTATCAGCGCCGGTGATCACCGCCGCGTCGTTGGTGCCGTTAATGGTGATAACAATATCTTGGGTAGTGCCATCCAGGGACTTGACTGTCACTGTCTCAGTCAAGGTGTCACCATCACCCAGTGACTGGATAGCTGATAGACTGTTATCCGCCGAATAGCTCCAGCTACCGCTGCCATCAATGGTCAATGAACCGTAACTGCCAGTGATGGTCTCTGGGGTGAAACTGGCTTCACCGCCATCAACATCGGTAACAGTCAGACTGCCGGAAGTCATCAGGGTGTTGCCAGCGTCCTCAGTAACACTGCCGGTATCAGCGCCGGTGATCACCGCCGTGTCGTTGGTGCCGTTAATGGTGATAACAATATCGTGGGTAGTGCCATCCAGGGACTTGACTGTCACAGTCTCCGTCAAGGTGCCACCATCTCCCAGAGCCTGGATGTCAGCATTGCTGTTACTGGCCGAATAGCTCCAGCTACCACTGCCATCAATGGTCAATGAACCGTAGCTACCGGTGACGGTCTCCGCAGTGAAACTGGCTTCACCACCATCGACATCGGTAACAGTCAGACTGCCAGAAGTCATCAGGGTGTTGCCAGCGTCCTCAGTAACACTGCCGGTATCAGCGCCGGTGATCACCGCTGTGTCGTTGGTGCCGTTAATGGTGATAACAATATCGTGGGTAGTGCCATCCAGGGACTTGACTGTCACCGTCTCAGTCAAGGTGTCACCATCCCCCAAGGTCTGGATAGCCGATAGACTGTTATCCGCCGAATAGCTCCAGCTACCGCTGCCATCAATGGTCAATGAACCGTAACTGCCGGTGATGGTCTCTGCAGTGAAACTGGCTTCACCGCCATCAACATCGGTAACAGTCAGACTGCCGGAAGTCATCAGGGTGTTGCCAGCATCTTCGGTAACACTGCCGGTATCAGCGCCGGTGATTACCGCCGCGTCGTTGGTGCCGTTAATGGTGATAACAATATCGTGGGTAGTGCCATCCAGGGACTTGACTGTCACTGTCTCAGTCAAGGTGTCACCATCCCCCAATGACTGGATAGCCGATAGACTGTTATCCGCTGAATAGCTCCAGCTACCGCTGCCATCAATGGTCAATGAACCGTAACTGCCGGTGATGGTCTCTGCAGTGAAACTGGCTTCACCGCCATCAACATCGGTAACAGTCAGACTGCCGGAAGTCATCAGGGTGTTGCCAGCGTCCTCAGTAACACTGCCAGTATCAGCGCCGGTGATCACCGCCGCGTCGTTGGTGCCGTTAATGGTGATAACAATATCTTGGGTAGTGCCATCCAGGGACTTGACTGTCACTGTCTCAGTCAAGGTGTCACCATCACCCAGTGACTGGATAGCTGATAGACTGTTATCCGCCGAATAGCTCCAGCTACCGCTGCCATCAATGGTCAATGAACCGTAACTGCCAGTGATGGTCTCTGGGGTGAAACTGGCTTCACCGCCATCAACATCGGTAACAGTCAGACTGCCGGAAGTCATCAGGGTGTTGCCAGCGTCCTCAGTAACACTGCCGGTATCAGCGCCGGTGATCACCGCCGTGTCGTTGGTGCCGTTAATGGTGATAACAATATCGTGGGTAGTGCCATCCAGGGACTTGACTGTCACAGTCTCCGTCAAGGTGCCACCATCTCCCAGAGCCTGGATGTCAGCATTGCTGTTACTGGCCGAATAGCTCCAGCTACCACTGCCATCAATGGTCAATGAACCGTAGCTACCGGTGACGGTCTCCGCAGTGAAACTGGCTTCACCACCATCGACATCGGTAACAGTCAGACTGCCAGAAGTCATCAGGGTGTTGCCAGCGTCCTCAGTAACACTGCCGGTATCAGCGCCGGTGATCACCGCTGTGTCGTTGGTGCCGTTAATGGTGATAACAATATCGTGGGTAGTGCCATCCAGGGACTTGACTGTCACCGTCTCAGTCAAGGTGTCACCATCCCCCAAGGTCTGGATAGCCGATAGACTGTTATCCGCCGAATAGCTCCAGCTACCACTGCCATCAATAGTCAATGAACCGTAGCTACCGGTGACGGTCTCTGGGGTGAAACTGGCTTCACCGCCATCAACATCGGTGACAGACAGAATACCGGAAGTCATCAGAGTGTTGCCAGCGTCCTCAGTAACACTGCCGGTATCAGCGCCGGTGATCACCGCCGTGTCGTTGGTTCCGGTCAGGGTGATAGTCACCTGCTGATCGACAGTACCGCCTTCGCCGTCGTCAACAGTGACGGTATAAGTCTGGGTCAGAGTCTGACCGGCACCCAGATAATCGACGTCAGCATCATCAACACTGAAACTCCAGTCGATCCGGCCGCTGCCGTCACCCTGAGTATCGTCCGCCACGGTAGCCGTCAGGCTGCCCAAATAACCATTAGCCCCGGCTCTAACACTGACACTCTGCTGATCACTCAGATCGACATCGGCAATAGTGAAGGAGCCGCTGTCGGTCAGGGTGTTACTGTTCTCACCGGCGCCACCGTCGAAAATCTCGGTGACTGTACCGGAGACATCGGTGGCACTGCTGATGGTAGGCGCATCGTTGGTTCCGGTCAGGGTGATAGTCACCTGCTGATCGACAGTACCGCCTTCGCCATCATCAACAGTCACGGTGTAGGTTTGGGTCAGGGTCTGGCCGACACCCAGATAATCGACGTCAGCATCATCAACACTGAAGCTCCAGTCGATCCGGCCGCTGCCGTCGCCCTGGGTGTCGTCCGCCACAGTAGCCGTCAGGCTGCCCAGATAACCATTAGCCCCGGCACTGACACTGACACTCTGCTGATCACTCAGATCGACATCGGCAATAGTGAACGAGCCGCTGTCGGTCAGGGTGTTACTGTTCTCACCGGCGCCACCGTCGACAATCTCGGTGACTGTACCGGAGACATCAGTGGCGCTGCTGATGGTAGGCGCATCGTTGGTTCCGGTCAGGGTGATAGTCACCTGCTGATCGACAGTACCGCCTTCGCCATCATCAACAGTCACGGTGTAGGTTTGGGTCAGGGTCTGGCCGACACCCAGATAATCGACGTCGGCATCATCAACACTGAAGCTCCAGTCGATCCGGCCGCTGCCGTCACCCTGAGTGTCGTCCGCCACAGTAGCCGTCAGGCTGCCCAGATAACCATTAGCCCCGGCACTGACGCTGACAGTCTGCTGGTCACTCAGATCGACATCAGCAATGGTGAACGAGCCAGTGTCGGTCAGGCTGTTGCTGTTTTCACCGGCACCCCCGTCGACAATCTCGGTGACTGCACCGGCAACATCGGTGGCACTGGTAATAGTAGGTGCGTCGTTGGTGCCGGTCAGGGTGATAGTCACCTGCTGATCAACGGTACCGCCTTCGCCATCGTCAACTGTGACGGTGTAGGTCTGAGTCAGAGTCTGACCGGCGCCCAGGTAATCGATGTCGGCATCATCAACACTGAAACTCCAGTCAATCCGACCGCTGCCGTCGCCCTGGGTGTCATCTGCCACGGTGGCCGTCAGGCTGCCCAGATAACCATTGGCCCCGGCACTGACGCTGACAGTCTGCTGGTCACTCAGATCGACATCAGCAATGGTGAACGAGCCAGTATCACTCAGGCTGTTGCTGTTTTCACCGGCACCCCCGTCGACAATCTCGGTGACTGCACCGGCAACATCGGTGGCACTGGTAATAGTAGGTGCGTCGTTGGTGCCGGTCAGGGTGATAGTCACCTGCTGATCAACGGTACCGCCTTCGCCATCGTCAACTGTGACAGTGTAGGTCTGGGTCAGAGTCTGACCGGCGCCCAGATAATCGATGTCGGCATCATCAACACTGAAACTCCAGTCAATCCGACCGCTGCCGTCGCCCTGGGTGTCATCTGCCACGCTAGCCGTCAGGCTGCCCAGATAACCATTGGCCCCGGCACTGACGCTGACAGTCTGCTGGTCACTCAGATCGACATCAGCAACGGTGAACGAGCCAGTGTCGGTCAGGCTGTTGCTGTTTTCACCGGCACCCCCGTCGACAATCTCGGTGACTGCACCGGCAACATCGGTGGCACTGGCAATAGTAGGTGCATCATTGGTGCCGGTCAGGGTGATAGTCACCTGCTGATCAACGGTACCGCCTTCGCCATCGTCAACTGTGACGGTGTAGGTTTGGGTCAGAGTCTGACCGGCGCCCAGGTAATCGATGTCGGCATCATCAACACTGAAACTCCAGTCAATCCGACCGCTACCGTCGCCCTGGGTGTCATCTGCCACGCTAGCCGTCAGGCTGCCCAGATAACCATTAGCCCCGGCACTGACGCTGACAGTCTGCTGGTCACTCAGATCGACATCAGCAATGGTGAACGAGCCAGTGTCGGTCAGGCTGTTGCTGTTTTCACCGGCACCCCCGTCGACAATCTCGGTGACTGCACCGGCAACATCGGTGGCACTGGCAATAGTAGGTGCGTCGTTGGTGCCGGTCAGGGTGATAGTCAACTGCTGATCAACGGTACCGCCTTCGCCATCGTCAACTGTGACGGTGTAGGTCTGGGTCAGAGTCTGACCGGCGCCCAGGTAATCGATGTCGGCATCATCAACGCTGAAACTCCAGTCAATCCGACCGCTGCCGTCGCCCTGGGTGTCATCCGCCACGGTGGCCGTCAGGCTGCCCAGATAACCATTAGCCCCGGCACTGACGCTGACAGTCTGCTGGTCACTCAGATCGACATCAGCAATGGTGAACGAGCCAGTGTCGGTCAGGCTGTTGCTGTTTTCACCGGCACCCCCGTCGACAATCTCGGTGACTGCACCGGCAACATCAGTGGCATTGCTAATAGTGGGAGCGTCGTTGAGGCCTTCAATGGTTATTGAAGCACTCTGGCTAACCGTTCCCCCATGACCATCGTCAACTTCGTAGCTGTAATCAATTCTTTCTGATTCCCCTGCCGCCAAATAGTTATAAGCGGACGAATCCAGAGACAGGCTGTTACCATCCTCCGAGATACTGATGCCAACCGGATCACCGGCGGTGAGTCGGAGGTTCACAACATCTAAGGTGTCGGTCTGATCAACATCAGTACTACCTGCCAACAAATCAATACTCTTTGATGGCGCATTCTGGTTAGTCCTCAATAAAATTGCATTTTGAACTACCGGGTCATCATTACTTCCTGCCAGGGTGATGCTGGCGGTTTGGGTCGTAAAATCTCCCTGTGAATCCGATACTTGATATTCGTAGGTGATGATTTCCATCTCGCCAACGGCTAGGTACTTATAAGCTTCCGGATCAATAACCAGCTCTGATCCTTCTTCGGTCACACTGACGCCAGCTTCGTTACCAGAAACCAGACGAAGGCTGGTAACAGACAATTCATCGTCCAGATCCTTATCACTGGCTTTTTGTAAAAGATCCAGACTAATGCCAGAGTCATTCTGATTTAGATCAAGAACAATCGGAGCCTCTACTTCAGGCGTATCGTTGACACCTTCTATCGTGATGCCTACGGATGCCTGACTTCTGTTTCCCTGTGAATTGATAACCTCAAAAACAAAAGTAACAGTCTGGCTTTCACCCTTTGCCAGATAGTCAAAGTCTGCTCCAGGCTTGAACTCAAAAGAGCCATCACCACTTATATTTATTGAACCTGCTTCCGTTGCAGAAACCAGAGAGTACGTCAATGCTCCGCCAGCACCACCACTATTATCTGTCGCAGAAAGCTGTCCCTGAAGGATCGGTGAATCTTCATTACCATCCATTGACAATGCCTGAGCGACAGGCTGGTACGAAATAACGACAGGCTCTGGAGTCTCCGATTCTTTCTCAGATTCTTGTTGTTGAACAACTGCGTTAGTGACAGACCTGCTGCTGGCAGTCAGGATCTCAGAAGACTCGGTAATGGATTCCTCATCTAACTGGTCATCAGTTTCAAGCGTGATAACAGGGATATCTGATGGGGCAAGCCTGGGTTCTGTCTGGTCAGGACTTCTCTCTTCGGAGGTATCTTCTTTTGCCGCTGAAGCTTCTGTTGGAGAACCGGGATCTGCTCCTTCAGCAACAGCGTCCCGAATCTCTTCATCAGCCAGCTCTTCCTCGGCCTGTTCTTCATCGATATCAGTATCCTGACCGGACAGCACACTGTCTGTAAGAGTAAGTGGCTGCTGACCACTGAGTTCCAGAACCTGATTATTCGATGTTGTAATGACAACGAGATCACCATTTTCTGAAACGACCCGATCATTAAGAAAAACTTTGTCCCCTGGCTCTAGAACTATTTGGGTTCCATCCGGCTTTATGGCGATCACTTTACCAGACGCTGCTGAGATCTCACCAATAGCAGGTGCAGAGTTTCCTGAGCTTGAATTCATATTTCTGTACTCTCTGAATCCTGAGGGAAAAGAGGAAACTCGATCCAAGTGCTGTGCAGCCAACTCAAGCACAGAATAAGGCGAGTTCCCTTCGCTCTTATATTCACGAAAAACAGTTTATAGTTTATTAATTTCAGGGTAGACAGAATAAAGCAGCTTTGTTGCAATGCTCCGACATTCAGCTTTTAAATCTCTTTAAGAGGTCTTTATAGCAGAGGTTACACCTTCGTAACTATGCACCTATAGGCAAGTTAACAACTTTTAAACGACTTCTTATTGAAGATAGAATCATTTTTAATAAATAAAGTTCATCTGGGAAATTGATATGATTTCTCACTACTGTCCGGCTAAACATACCCAAGCTCCAGCCCCCTGATTCATGAGTAAATTGACTCTCATTTTCTCAGTTGGATCATTGAATAACTCCATCAAAGAACGGCGGCTGATCAGATTAGGGCTGATTCTCCATGCTATTTGTTGTAAGTAGAACTTGAAAGCCGTTGTATTCTGAGCAACGCGTAACAAAAGTGAATCACTTTCAGCTCAGAGCCAAAATTTATATGGCAAGGCTAAAAGCTTCTCTGAGGCACTTGAAAGAGGTTGCTAACTGCGTAACTTGAGTTGTTTAAATAGTCAAGCATTGATAAATCAATGAGTTAAGAGATACAGAATGGCGGTGAGGGAGGGATTCGAACCCTCGATACGGCTACAAACCGTATACTCCCTTAGCAGGGGAGCGCCTTCAGCCTCTCGGCCACCTCACCGTCATATTCTTTGTTTTGATGGGGTTACCCAACTTTCAAATTGGCGCGTCCGGGAGGATTCGAACCTCCGACCGCCTGGTTCGTAGCCAGGTACTCTATCCAGCTGAGCTACGGACGCTCATATTTGAAAACTTCTTAAATGGCGCGCTCGGGAGGATTCGAACCTCCGACCGCCTGGTTCGTAGCCAGGTACTCTATCCAGCTGAGCTACGAGCGCGTAATACTAACTTGTTCACTGGCGGTGAGGGAGGGATTCGAACCCTCGATACGGCTACAAACCGTATACTCCCTTAGCAGGGGAGCGCCTTCAGCCTCTCGGCCACCTCACCGGTACAACTTATACTAGCGACACTTGCCGTTTTAATGAGTGGCGCGCTCGGGAGGATTCGAACCTCCGACCGCCTGGTTCGTAGCCAGGTACTCTATCCAGCTGAGCTACGAGCACGCTGCATCAACGGGAGCGAACTATAGAGATTTAACCCCGAGGAGTCAACGGTATTGTGGCAATTTTCACATTTGAACAACAACGCACAACAACAAAAAAGCCCCACACAGGCAGGGCTAAAAAAGTTCAGGTCCAACTAAAGACGCAGGTGGTTAGACGTTAGTTTGCAACCAATCAAAAATCATAACGGATAGTTGCATTCAAGCTATCCGCCTTGAAGTCCCCCATCCAGTTATTGTCATAATGCAGACTCAAGCTCAGGTTGTTTTCCATTTTGTAGTTAACACCCAAACCGGCCAGGAAGCGATTTTGCTCACGTTCAGCACCCGTGAATGTCAAGGTTTTACCGCCTTGAAGGATTGTCACCGTTGCTTCAGGCTTTTCATCCTTAAAGTCATGGTAACCCATCAAAACAAACTCAGGTTGGAGAATACCTCGACCCAACTCGAAATCACCCATAAGCTTCAAACCTGCACCCAGCTCCATGACTTCGAATTCCTTCATCTTACACTTCTGAGCCCAGTCACCTGTTTGCTTTTCAGTGAGATCATCAAATTTAACACTGTTATAGCCAAAGGTGACCTGAGGCTGAAGAACCCACTGATTTATCTGATAGTTATAGCCAGCTACTAAACGTGCCCCCCAGACAGTGCTATCGGCTTCGCCTCTGTAAGCAGTCTTTTCCAGCTGAACTTTACGCTTGTATTCATTGACTCCCTTACCATAACTGAACATTGAGTCTAGGAAGTAATTATTTTGATTCCATCCAGTATAAAGGGTGCCCATATAAGTATCGGTCGCTGTTTCACGATGTATGTCGTTAGTTTCAACCTTTGTATTACCATAGGTGAAGGCAAAACCGACCGTCATCTGATCATTAAGCGTGGTATCAGCACCAAGAGTGACTCCATTAACTCTGGCTTGATAACCTTTTAGAACTTCATCATTATCAAGCTTTCCGTTATTGAAAATATACTCGGCCCAAAACCCCTGAGACTGATACATATCGCCAGCATTAACTCCAGTACGGTTACTGTTGAGACGACGACCAATCGACTCATTAACTTTATTTTGCAAAGTTACAGAAGCACGACCCACTGCGTTATTGAGATCGGGCAACTGCTGGTCAGCAAACAACTTGATGTCCTGCTGCTCCGCCATTGTTACAAGGTTGAACATAGACTGTGATGAAACCATATTGTCAGTAGACAATGCCGATTCATAGGTAGCAATGTACATTTTTGCCTGATCTTCAGACAGACTATATTGAGAGCGCAATTTCTGAACCGGATTGTCATCATACTTCACATTAATAGAGTATACAGACTTGCCAGTCTTCTCACTCTTCGCAAATCCACTGTCTGAAGCATCAATGAATACGGTACCTGTATCGGGAGCAACAAAGCTACCCTCTACTTTATCGGCCTCAATAACTGCAATCGAAGCAGTCAAAGGCTTACCAGACTTGGCTTCTTCATAAAGATTTTTGGCATTTTCAAAACGTTTCTTACTGTCAATGCTATTGGTCAAATCAAGTTTGATCTGGTTCTGCCCCTGCAACTTCAAAGAACCATCAACACTGACATAGGGGACAGACGACAGTGATTTATCATCACCATCCACGACAAGGAACAGGTTAGCACCTTTCTCAAGTGTTTTACCCTTCGTTGCCAATAATGAAGGTGCTGACTCAAGAACAGGGGTATTTTTCTCATCCAGCTTGCTTTGCTTAAACGTCTTAAAGAGTTTCAAACTACCTTTGGAATCGACAACCAAAGGAGCAACCACTTTGACCTGCTTGAGTTCAGTAGATTGAAAGATAGGCATTTGAGACTTTTTAGTAGCTACCCTATCCAAAGTTCTCAGCTCAGTAGTGCCGGGCTTAACATCAATCTGACCCGTTACAAGCACTTCCTTTAGGTGCCCTCGCTCTTTCCCATCAACAACGCCGCCAATCTCACCACCCTTCAAAGTACCTTTTTTCAGAGTAACTGTTGAACCAGTGAAGCGTTCAGGATCTTTCTCATCGCCATTTTCAGCAGCAAAGCCTTGTAGGCTACCTTCTAAAGTACCACCGTCCAAAATAAAGTGTCTGAAACCATGAATATCCTTGGACACTTCCTGCCCGACAGCCAGAGTTACATCTGCGTCTCTACTAACGAAAACAGGCTGCGCATCATTAGACATTGATCGAACGGTCGCTTTTCCTCTCAGGTCAAACGAGACCAGTGGCCTTTCGAGCGTACTGACTTCGTCGGCATACAGTTGACCATCTTCAACCAGAACTTTCTCAATATCAGTAAGACTGACGTGTGAGACAGAGCCTTTCCTAACCTCAAACACATCAAGTACATCTTCAGCTTCAACATCAACAACGTGCTCTGCAAAACCATCAATGGAGCCTTCCATTGCCTTCTGAGCATTAAGACCTTTAACGGGAACAGCCTTGATTTCAGTAACCGTAATTGAATTTAGCTGTTTCATTTTCCTAGTGTTGTCATTACCTTCTAACTCATCAGAAATAATGCTTTCCAGAGCAATCTTGTTCTCTTCCTGCATACTCAGATGAGTATTACTCAGAACGATATTCTGACCAGCCACAACGCCTTTTCCAGCATTTGCTATATCGTCGGACCCTGCATCAACAGTTATATCACTGTCTGTGATAGTGACATTAGCGGATGCTGGAGTAACACCATCTTCCGCAACACCGATTTGTCGAACAACTAACCTGGAGCCTTTGATCTCTATATCTTCATAGCCTTTCAGATTGACAGTACCTTTTTTAGCCCCATCGATAACTGCTACCGCAGCTTTTCGTGCAATTGGCTTATGGACCTTTTTACCATGCTTATTCATGGCTTCTTCCATAATTTCCAATTGCTCTGGTAGTACTCCTACCAAGTCTAAAAAAGTATCAACAGTCTTGGTTTTTTTTCCGTCAACTTCGACATCAACACCCGTTACATCATCAACACCTTTCAGATAGATGATCGTAGATCGGATAGCACCATCTTTTGCGATACGTACCGATGTACCTTCTTTGGCAACAAATGCATCAAGTGCTCGTTCACTTGTGCCGAAACCTTCATGCACCGCACTGGATCTCCCAGAAAGAACAACTGTGCCGTATGCCTTAACATCAGCCTCGTCTTCAGTTGCAGCTGATGCTACCACTGGTACTCTTTCTCCCTCTTTAAAACCACTGCTGACATCCGCCAGTTCCAACACTCTGGTTTTAAAGCCCAGCCCGGTCACTTTACCATTGCCATTTGTCTTTAATTCAAAGACTTCTTCAACATTGGTCAGCTTTTCAAGAACTGTTTTTCTGACACCCCCGTCAGATAAATCGATACCTTTCAGTATGATTGCATCCGGAGCCACCTTAACCTTTTTCGTTTTCCTGGTAGATTCATCCACAACTTCTTTTTCAACGAGAATGGCATCACGAAGTGCTAAATTTTCAAGTTCTACCAATCTTTTAACGTAGGCGTTCCTGGCTTCATTAAGGCTTTGACCGTCTTTTTTAAAAAGGTGTTTATCAAGCCCATAATCTTGACCACTAAAGCTCGATTGCGTCTCTGCTGCACCCAAAGACTCAAGTGCACTATGCGCTCTCCCCAAAACGGCCCTTTCCCGCTTAACCAAAGACTCTGACTCTTTTGGCTTGCGATCATCGGCAGATACACTTCTTTCACTTAACAATAAAAAATCAGGTGCATCTATTTCAAGCTGCTTCCAGAAACTGGCATTGATGAATAAACGCTCTGCATCTGTTTGTTTTTCATCATGTTTAACTTTATAGACTTCATAACGTTTAACTGCCTTATCAGCCTGTTTAATCAGTGGATCATCAGAAAGCATTTCATTCCGAACTTTTACCATTCCGGAAAGATCTACTTTTTCAACTGTTTTAAAGAAATCTTTGTTATTCACGAGGAATTGAGCCTGTGAACATTTACTATAACCCCCAAGAGCCGTGACCACGGCTATGGAAAGCAGTGTCTTATTAAACACCTGAACCTGTCTCATTACTGCAACTCCAACCTCTTTTCTGGATGTTCTTTTCGTTGAACTTTCTCATTTATGAGTTTTCAAATTAACGGACATATCAGACATAGGAGCCTGAAGGCAAGGTATCGTACAGATGGCAACAAGTAATATTAAATACTTTTTCAGAATTAAAAGTGATATTAATTTTTCTATAGATTCTATAGATATAAAGATTCTTTCTTTTAGAAACCTGCAACTAACCCCCAGCGCCTATTAATTAAAACATTGGTAAATTTTTCGTATATGTTTTAACAAACACAACAGTATCAATCAAAAACTGCCAGGTTAAGTCACTATATTAGGGAGCTAAGCTTCCGATAAATAAAAATGTACATTAGTTCTAAAAAATACTTGCCTATGAAGCACATTCTTTTAATACTTTCTTTCAGCCTTATTTTCTCTGGCTGTCACTCCCCTGCTCCTTTTAATACCACTACCACACAACTTCTGGCCAACTCGAAAAAACTGTCCTCTGTGGAAATATCCACTTCAACCCACACCCTCAAGGCATGGCTATCTGAAAACGCCAGAAAAGAAAGATTAAGGGTCTATATAGAAGGAGATGGTAAAGCCTGGCTAAAGAGGGGTACACCCTCTTCCGACCCAACACCGGTCAATAGACTGGTTCATAGCCTTATGTTGAAGGATCCATACTCCGATATCGCTTATCTGGGCAGACCTTGCCAGTACATCATGACCAAGTTCTGCAATAAATCAGTCTGGACTTTTGGCCGCTACGACAAGGCTTCTCTGACAAGCATTAACGAGGCTTTAGATTATTTGAAGAAAAAGGGTAATTATAGAGAACTCGAGTTGATTGGTTACTCAGGAGGGGCCACTCTGGCTCTGTTATCAGCGGCCCAAAGGGATGACGTGGCCTCAATCTTGACGGTGGCTGGCAACCTCGACCCGTTTTTCACCAACCAGTTTCATAAAGTCAGCCCAATGCCTTCTGCTCTGAACCCGTTAGATTTTCGAGATAAACTCAGAGACATTCCTCAAAGACATTTTTATGGCAGCAAAGACCCCATAATCCCCTATCAAATTTCAAAGCATTATCGAAATTCACTGAGCAACGATAAGTGTATTTCAATCGTTAGAGTTGAAGGAGCATCACATCACAAAGGTTGGAGCAGAGCATGGAGCAGATTGATAACAACCAGCCTGCCCTGTGATCTTAATGAGAAAGGAAACATTAAAGAATCTGGCGGTGAGGGAGGGATTCGAACCCTCGATACGGCTACAAACCGTATACTCCCTTAGCAGGGGAGCGCCTTCAGCCTCTCGGCCACCTCACCGCATGCGCAATTAATACTACTGTTCGCACCCTGGAATGCAAGCTTTTTCTTCTTACTTACGACCAGAGACTTTTATAAAGGTTCTAAAGTTTGTCACCTTATCGGCAAACGCATTATCGCTCCTTAATCGAGACATTTTTCATAGATAAAAAAATACCCGGGCTGTTAGCCGGGTATTTTTCACTGAATTCGGTGTTAAAACCAGATACTCAGTAAGGCTCAGAGGCAGACGGAACACCCCCGTGCTCTTTCTCTTTCTGAATTCTCTGGTAGATCTCTTCACGATGAACGGCAACTTCTTTTGGCGCATTGACTCCAATACGCACCTGGTTACCTTTAACGCCCAGCACAGTGACAGTGACCTCGTCCCCGACCATCAGGGTCTCTCCTACGCGGCGAGTCAGAATCAGCATTACAATCTCCTTATTTACATCTCTGTAAGTCAACGACCGTCAATCCTGAGCACGGTGATGCTTTGCTTGATTGACCTTAGCCCCAAATACGGGAACACTTTCTCAGCAAGGCAGCTACTGCCAGATCACCGTTTCATGCTTGAGAAGCTCTCAGCCAACAGAGTCTAGCCACCGAACCCAACATTTCCATGCGTATTTTTACTAGCAGAGAAATGTAGTCATCAAAAAAATCACATTTTGTAAGTTTTTAACAGGCACAACCCATTCTAGTTGAAGAATCCATGCCTGACGGGAATGACGGTGTATTTGTCCGATATTCCTCCTGACTGTTGATCAAACCAGTCTCAGAGCCATTCGGGTTTAGCACGTTGAACTGCAGCATTCCCTTTTCAAGATACCCTACTCAACCTTAGACTTCGCTACTCTCTACAGGTTCCCTATCCAGTTCAAATACAGAGTGAAGAGCCCTTACAGCCAACTCGAGATACTTCTCTGCGATAATAACGGAAACTTTGATTTCAGAAGTTGAGATGATCTGAATATTGATACCTTCTGCAGCCAGAGCCTGAAACATCCGGGTGGCGACACCTGCGTGGGATCTCATACCCACACCGACGATAGAAACTTTAGCGATTTTTTCATCACCGTCATATTCGCGTGCACCCAATTCCTTACAGACTTTGGCACAAACATCAAGAGTGTTCTGATAATCATTACGGTGCACAGTAAAGGTAAAATCAGTGGTACGATCATCTGACACGTTCTGAACAATCATATCCACTTCAATGTTGGCCTGACTGACAGGACCCAATATTCGGGATGCGACACCTGGAATGTCAGGTACACCTTTAATAGTAACTTTCGCTTCATCCCTGTTAAAGGCTATACCAGATACTACCGGTGATTCCATAGCTACATCCTCATCGTCGATCGTAATTAGAGTTCCGGGGCCTTCCTGCATGGAATGCAGTACCCTCAGTTTGACATTATATTTTCCAGCGAACTCAACCGCCCGAATCTGCAAAACTTTTGAACCCAGACTGGCCATTTCCAGCATCTCTTCAAAAGTAATCTTGTCCAGTCTTCTTGCCCCCTCCACAACTCGTGGATCGGTTGTATAAACACCGTCGACATCTGTATAAATCTGACACTCATCTGCCTCAAGAGCAGCTGCCAAAGCAACGGCTGTAGTATCGGAGCCGCCTCTTCCAAGAGTTGTAACATTGCCTTCAGCATCACACCCCTGAAAGCCAGCGACGATCACTACACGACCCTGATCAAGGTCAGCCCGCACCTTCTCTGTATCTATATGCTGTATACGAGCTTTTGTGTGAGCCTGATCCGTAACAATGGAAACCTGACTACCGTTATAAGAACGGGCAGGACAGTTACGCTCATTAAGAGCCATTGCCAGAAGGGCTATTGTGACCTGCTCACCGGTGGAAAGCAGAACATCCATCTCTCTGGGTGTGGGTTGTTTTTGAATACTGGACGCAAGATCAGTCAGTCGATTGGTCTCGCCACTCATTGCTGAGACAACGACAACGACATCATGCCCCTTATCCCTGAACCCTTTCACCTTGTCAGCTACTCCCTGGATGCGATCCAGGTCCCCAACAGAGGTGCCGCCAAATTTTTGTACTAACAGCGCCATGTTTATATCGTTCTACGTCAATCAGCCAACGCCGGAATTTAACACGAATAGCTTTATTAAAAAAAGCTTACGATAAAAAAACGAGCCATATGGCTCGTTTTTTTATCGGGGTAAATCGATCACATTACAGACGTTCTTGTAACCATGGTACTATAGATTCAAGCGCTTCTTTGATTTTGGAAGCATCTGAACCACCACCCTGAGCAAAGTCTGGACGACCTCCACCACGACCATTGACCTGACTGGCAACCATTTTCAACAAGTCACCCGCCTTCACCCTATCAGTAAGATCTTTGGTTACTCCCGCTACCAGAGGGAACTTAGAGTGGCCAGGGACAGCCAGAAATACGATACCGGTCTGGAGCTTACCTTTCAGCTGATCGACCATGTCACGGAGAGACTTAGGGTCTACTCCCTCTAACTCAGTAGCCAGCAACTTCACACCATCGACATCAATTGTCCTGGACAGAAGGTCAGCACTGTCGGCAGAGGCCAGCTTCTGTTGAAGTTTATGAAGCTCTTTCTCAAGTTCTTTATTCCGATCGAGAAGAGAAGAAACTTTATCTTGTAAATTGTCCTGAGAACCTTTTACCAGACTTGCGACCGATTTCAGGGTATCTTCCAGTTTTTCCTGATAATCAATCGCAGCTACACCTGTTACAGCCTCAATGCGTCGCACACCCGCTGCAATACCGGACTCAGAAATAATTCTGAATGAACCGATATCACCCGTACGACTAACGTGAGTACCCCCGCAGAGTTCAACAGAGAAGCCTTCAGAACCCATAGAAAGCACGCGAACCTCTACACCGTACTTTTCACCAAACAGAGCCATTGCGCCTTTAGCCTGAGCAGCTTTCATATCTAACAGCTCGGTTTTCACCTGACTATTATTACGGATCTGCTGATTAACCAGTCTCTCTATAGCCCGGAGTTCTTCTGGCTTAACCCCTTCAAAGTGGGAAAAGTCAAAGCGAAGTTTGTCATGATCTACCAGAGAGCCTTTTTGAGTAACATGCTCACCCAGAACCTTGCGAAGTGCAGCATGAAGCAAATGGGTGGCAGAGTGATTCTGCTCCGTTGCCTTTCGGGCTTCAACATCAACGTAGGCACTCACAATATCACCAACTTTTAATTTACCCTGGGATACTTCTGAGATATGAAGATGACTGTCGCCCTGTTTCTGAGTGTCCAGCACTTTAACCTCGCCACCCTCAAACCTGAGCGAGCCGCTATCACCCACCTGACCACCAGATTCTGCATAAAAAGGTGTTGACTGCAGAACGACCGTCGCCTGTTGACCTTCAGAAATAAAATCAACTGACTGTCCATCAACAAACAGAGCAGTGACTTCAGCTCCGTCCTGAAGACTTTCATAGCCCCTGAAATCAGTAGCTCCCTCAATAACCAACTGTTCGCTGTAGTCCACGCCAAATTTGCTGGCTGCGCGGGCCCTTTCTCGCTGAGCCTCAAGTAACTGCTCGAAACCTTCTTCATCTACCGCCAGCTTACGCTCTCTGGCAATGTCACTGGTCAGATCAACGGGGAAACCATAGGTATCGTAAAGCGTGAACACTACATCACCAGGAATAACACTATCCTCAAGCCCCTGGAGCTTGCCTTCCAGCAGTTTCATTCCCTTATCGAGCGTTTTAGCAAACTGCTCTTCTTCCTGTAGCAATATTCTCTCTATCTGCGCCTGATTTTTTGCAAGATCAGGATAAGCATCACCCATCTCACGCACCAGAGAAGCTACCAGCTTATAGAAGAACGACCCAGTAGCTCCCAATTTGTGTCCATGGCGACATGCGCGACGGATGATACGTCTGAGTGTGTATCCGCGACTTTCGTTAGACGGCACGACGCCATCGGAAATGATAAATGAGCTTGAACGGATATGATCGGCAATAACGCGCAGTGAAGCCTCTGGTGTTGGTACACCACCCAGAATTCCGGAAGCATCATTCAACAGGTTCTGGAAGATATCGATATCATAGTTACTATGCCCTCCCTGCATAATCGCAGAAATCCTTTCCAGCCCCATACCTGTATCCACCGATGGCTTGGGCAAAGGTTCCATCAGTCCATCCACCTGACGGTTGTATTGCATGAAGACAATGTTCCAGATTTCAATAAAACGATCGCCATCTTCGTCCGGAGTTCCGGGTCGACCACCCCAGATATGATCACCGTGATCATAGAAGACTTCTGTGCAAGGTCCGCAAGGACCGGTATCTCCCATCTGCCAGAAGTTGTCAGAGGCGTACGGAGCTCCTTTGTTGTCACCAATACGAATGATATTTTCAGCAGCAACACCGATCTCATTAAGCCAGATGTCATAAGCCTCATCGTCTGATTCATAAACCGTAACGCAGAGACGCTCAACGGGCAGTTGCAGTTTTTCAGTCAGGAAAGTCCAGGCAAAACGAATGGCGTCCTGCTTGAAATAGTCACCAAAGCTGAAGTTACCCAGCATTTCAAAAAAGGTGTGATGACGGGCAGTGTAGCCCACATTTTCAAGATCATTGTGCTTACCACCAGCACGAACACACTTTTGGGACGAGGTTGCTCGTGTATATGCTCGCTGTTCCCTGCCGAGGAATGCTTCCTTAAACTGGTTCATACCTGCATTGGTGAACAGCAGGGTTGGATCGTCGTGAGGCACCAGAGAACTACTGGGTACGACTTCATGCCCATTTTCTCTGAAGTATTCAAGAAAAGCAGAGCGAATCTCAGCACTTTTCATATATTTCACACGAGTCATACAAGTCTTCCAAACGGGAGATTAAACAGCAATCTATAAAAGACGAACATTATATAGAAGGGAAAGAAAAACAGCCATGCAGACTCTGTTTAAGTTAAATGTTGTTCATATGGGCTAAGTTAAAAATAGCTGCTTTAGACAATTTGAAATCTGAAGACTGGTAAAGCCTCTCTGCGCCAGAAACCGATACTGTTTAGATCTTTCCCCCGCTCCAGCGGGCAAGTTATTACCAAATTTGCGACACCTACTGGATCTTGCCATCTCCAGCCAGACATCATCGTCCTCAAACAGAAAAGATGAGATTACTTGATCAGCAAGGCCTTTCCTGCGCAAATCAGAGCGTATTCTGACGGGGCCATATCCTTTTTCTGTTTTTGAACGAACATAACTCTCGATAAAGCGCTCATCACTTTGGAGACCTTCGTCTTGCAATCTCTCAAGTGCAGGAACCACATCAAAATCAGGGTAACGCCGACTGAGCTTTTGCTGAAGCTCCTGAAAACTGTGTTCACGGCGTGCCAGCAAATCCATGCCAGCACGGCGAATATCTTTGTCAAAGACTTCCAAAACTTATTCCGTCAGAAGTTCATCCTGATGCTTTGCATCTGATTTTGCAGAGGCTTCAGACCCAGGTTCTGCAGAACCCAACAATTCAGCTCGAATCTGTGCTTCTATCTCTTCAGCAATCTTTGGATTGTCGGTCAGATATTGAGCAGCATTGGCCTTACCCTGACCAATTTTCGTACCTTTGTAGGAGTACCAGGCGCCGGATTTCTCGACCAACTTCTGTTTAACGCCCAAGTCAATCACTTCACCCATGTGATAAATACCCTGACCGTAAAGAATCTGGAACTCAGCCTGACGGAAGGGAGGAGAAACCTTGTTCTTGACCACCTTGACCCGGGTTTCATTACCAGTAATTTCATCACCCTGCTTCACTGCACCGGTTCTGCGAATATCCAGACGAACAGAAGAATAGAACTTAAGAGCATTACCACCCGTGGTAGTCTCGGGGTTACCAAACATTACACCAATCTTCATACGAATCTGATTGATGAAAATAACCAAACAGTTTGCCTGTTTGATAGAACCCGTGATTTTTCGCAGAGCCTGAGACATCAAGCGTGCCTGAAGGCCGACATGAGAGTCACCCATATCCCCCTCGATTTCAGCTTTGGGAACCAGAGCCGCAACGGAGTCTACAACAATGACATCAACCGCACCGGAACGAACCAACATGTCCGTAATTTCCAGTGCCTGCTCTCCGGTATCAGGCTGCGAAACGTAGAGGTCATCAACATCCACACCCAGCTTGCCAGCGTACTGAGGATCCAGAGCGTGCTCAGCATCTACGAAAGCACAGGTAGCACCCTGCTTCTGAGCTTCTGCAATTACACTGAGCGTCAGTGTGGTCTTGCCAGAAGATTCAGGACCAAAAATCTCAACTACACGACCCTTTGGTAGCCCCCCTATTCCCAACGCTATGTCCAGTTGTAATGAGCCTGTAGAGATAGCTGGAATGGCTTCCTGCTTCTGGTCACCCATGCGCATGACCGTTCCTTTACCAAACTGGCGGTCAATCTGACCCAGAGCCGCCGTTAATGCTTTCTTTCTGTTCTCATCCATTATTCAAATCCACCCTTTTAGTACAGGCCACTATTCTTTAAGTATTCAAATCTTTAGATACTGTATATTTAAACACTATCTGTATATTTGTCCAGCATTTATCTGGAAATTCTATCCGCCAGTTTAATCAAGCCGTCCAGAGCGACATCAACGGCCTGTCTTCTCACTTGCTCCCTGTCTCCGGAAAAGTGAAAGACCTCAGTCGTTACCTGATCGTTAAAACACCAGCCAACCCATACTGTACCCACCGGCTTTTCATCAGTCCCACCTTCAGGGCCAGCAACGCCAGAAATGGAAACACTCAAGGGTACAGAAAGGCGCTTGACAGCACCCAATGCCATGCTTTCCACAACAGGCTGACTGACAGCACCGTAACGATCAATCAGCGCAACAGGCACACCCAGAAACTTGTGTTTCATAGCATTGGAGTAGCTGACAATGGCGCCTTCAAACCAGGATGAACTACCGGCAAGAGAAGTAAAAACCTGACTGAGCCAGCCACCAGTACAGGATTCAGCAGCAGCCACTTTCAAGTTTCCAGCCTGAAGTTTTCCAGCCAGCAGCAGCAGCTTTTTGTCAAAATCTCCGGACATCAATTTCGCCTCTGGGTCAAATAGGAAGAGTTTTTTTGAATCGGGTCAGACATACATTCAACTGCCCGCAGCTGCCAATAGCTAAAGATAAACCATTGTTGCCATGAAAACAGCCAGCTTTTCATAGTAAAATGACAGATTGTTTGTCAGCAACCTGAATTCAAGGCTTACCCTCATCTATGAGCCAGCGCAAAGACACCCAGAGTCAGCATACACCAATGATGCAGCAATACCTGCGAATCAAACAGAAGCACCGGGAGCACCTGGTATTCTATCGCATGGGAGATTTTTACGAGCTCTTCTATGACGATGCCCGTAAAGCTGCGGAGTTATTGGATATAACCTTGACAACCCGTGGACAGTCCGCCGGTGAGCCCATTCCCATGTCAGGTATCCCTTACCATGCTGTAGAGGGTTACCTGGCTCGCCTGGTCAGACTGCGCGTTTCTGTCGCCATTTGCGAGCAAGTTGGCGACCCGGCTTCATCAAAAGGCCCTGTTGAAAGAAAAGTCGTCCGGATCCTGACCCCTGGTACAGTGAGTGACGAAGCACTGCTGGACGAACAGCAGGACAATCTTCTGACCGCACTGACCCGATCAGAAAATCGATATGGAATAGCCTCTCTGGATATCAGCAGTGGTCAATTTACAGCAGTAGAAGTCGAGGGTGAAGAAGCGCTGATGGCAGAAGTTGAGCGTATCAACCCTGCCGAAATTCTCATCAATGACAGTGTTGAATGGCCAGTCCGAATTGTTGAACGTCCGGGGACAATCAAGCGCCCGCCCTGGGACTTTGATCGTGACAGCGCCTATGAAGGATTAACCCGTCAGTTTCAAACCAAGAACCTGCAAGGATTCGACTGCGAATCATTAACAGTCGGTCTGGAGGTGGCAGGCTGTCTGTTGCAATACGCCAAGGAAACACAGAGAACTGCCCTGCCCCACATTCGAAGCATCCGGCAGGAAGTTCGCGAAGAAAGCGTAGTCCTTGACGCAGCCAGCCGAAAAAACCTGGAACTAACCCAGAACCTCAATGGTGGCCGGGATCACACACTCTTGTCAGTACTTGATAAAACAGCGACCGCTATGGGCAGCCGATTACTTTCAAGATGGCTGAATCGCCCCCTGAGAAATCTTTATAAGTTACAAAAACGCCAATCCATTCTCTCAACAATAAAATCTGGCTATTACTTCGAGCAGATTCAACCCTTGCTTCGCGGCATTGGCGATATTGAGCGTATTCTTGCCAGAGTAGCATTAAAATCAGCCCGTCCAAGAGATTTGGCTCGTCTGAGAGATGCTCTAAATCAGCTGCCTGAGCTGCAATCCATTCTCAAAACGATCGACAATGAGGACATTCATAAGCTGGCTGAAGCCATCAGTGAACACCCTCAGGTTACAGATCTACTGAGCCGGGCCATTATCGAAAATCCGCCCGTCATCATCAGAGACGGCGGCGTCATTGCGGAGGGCTTTGACACAGAACTGGATGAGTTTCGTGCTCTCAGTCAGAACGCAGGCGATTATCTTGTTGAACTGGAAAAAAGAGAGAAGGAGAAAACAGGGCTACCTAGCCTGAAGGTCGGCTTTAACAGGGTTCATGGCTATTACATTGAGCTCAGCCGAAGAGAGTCTGAAGACGCTCCGGTAGACTACATACGTCGCCAGACACTGAAAAATACAGAACGTTTCATCACACCGGAATTAAAAGAGTTCGAAGATAAGGCTCTGTCCAGCAAAAGCAGAGCGCTTTCCAGGGAGAAAGCACTTTACGACGAATTACTGGTTAATCTTCTGGAAGCACTGGGCCCTCTTCAGGAAACAGCCATGAGCATCTCCGAACTGGACGTTCTGAACAACTTGTCAGAAAGAGCTGAGACTCTGAACTTCTGCCAGCCAGAACTGTGCCCGGATCCTGGCATTCATATTGAAGATGGTCGCCACCCGGTTGTCGAACAGGTGTTAACTGAGCCCTTTGTCGCCAACAATGTAGACCTGCATGCAACAAAAAGAATGCTTGTTATCACTGGCCCAAACATGGGTGGTAAATCGACCTATATGAGGCAAACGGCACTGATCGTCTTATTAGCCCACGTAGGGAGTTTTGTTCCTGCCAACCACGCAAAAATTGGTCTGGTAGACAGAATATTCACCCGAATAGGCTCATCCGATGACCTGGCCGGGGGACGATCCACGTTTATGGTGGAAATGACTGAAACGGCCAATATTCTGCATAACGCCTCAGCAAGCAGCCTGGTTTTGATGGATGAAGTGGGTCGGGGAACCAGCACATTCGATGGCTTGTCACTGGCCTGGGCCTGCGCTCATCACCTGGCCGACACCGTCAAGGCATTCACACTGTTCGCCACTCACTATTTTGAGCTGACTCAACTACCAGACGAGTGCAGCTCAGTTGCCAACGTTCATCTGAATGCTACAGAACACGACGATAAAATTGTATTTTTGCACTCGGTTCAGGATGGCCCTGCCAGCCAGAGTTACGGTTTACAAGTGGCTCAGCTAGCTGGCGTCCCGAGAAATGTAGTCTCTCAGGCGCGATCCAGGTTGCAACAATTGGAAGAAGGCTCAACTGATCAGGCTATGCGACAGCCCCCAAAACAGGCCAAAAAGGGTTGTCATGAGAACCCGACTCAGGCAGATATGTTTGCAGCTTCACAACCACATCCGGCCGTCGAAGCACTCAAAGATCTCAACCCTGACAACCTGTCACCCCGTCAGGCTCTCGGGTTGCTGTACGACCTCAAGTCACTGATTGCGCAAAACTGACTATGCTCATAACTGGTTAAACTACTACCTTAGAAACAATACTGGTAGACTTGTCGCCTCGACTGGTTAGGCCTTGCGTCAAACCAGTCAGGGATATGCGATTGGAAATGTCATTCCTGATGGTGACATTTCATGAATGTATTGTGACTGACTTATCATCAGCCTGAACAAACGGAGTGTAACCATCATGACTTTCGTAGTGGGTGAAAACTGCATAAAGTGCAAATACACCGATTGCGTGGAAGTGTGTCCCGTAGATTGTTTTTACGAAGGACCCAACTTTCTGGTCATCCACCCGGACGAATGTATCGACTGCGCCCTCTGTGAGCCTGAGTGCCCAGCCAATGCGATCTTCTCCGAGGATGAGGTACCGGAAGATCAGCAGGAGTTTATTGAACTCAACGCCGTACTTGCTGACGTCTGGGATAACATTACAGAAAAAACAGATGCACTCCCCGACGCGGAAAAATGGGATGGCGTTAAAGGTAAGCTTGAACATCTGGAACGATAGAACCAAGAAGATCACTATAGGAAAAGTGTGCAGAACGACCTTGCAATGATTCGGGCGTTAACTCTTTCCCAAACAAAAAGCCATGACCCCAAGATCATGGCTTTTTTATTATCAAGGCACTGCTATCAGCTAAAAAGAGACTCCCCGGACAACCCCTGTTTCTCAAGGATCGAGCGCAATCGCTTAAGAGCCTCAACCTGTATTTGCCTGACTCGCTCTCTTGTCAAACCAATTTCCTTACCCACTTCTTCAAGGGTACTGGTTTCGTAGCCCCTTAAACCAAACCTTCTGGCCACCACTTCACGCTGCTTTTCAGAAAGCTCTCCCAGCCACTTGTCCAAACTGTCATTAAGATCAAGATCCTGAAGCAATTCCGCTGGATCAGACTCCTTCTCATCAGAGATGGTATCAAGGATGGACTTATCAGAATCCGGACCCAATGGGGTATCAACAGAAGTGACACGCTCATTAAGCCCCAGCATCCTTTTAACGTCATCGACTGGTTTATCCAGCAGTTGCGCAATTTCTTCCGGGGTAGGATCATGGTCCAGCTTTTGAGTCAGCTCTCGAGCCGCCCTGAGGTAAACATTGAGTTCCTTGACCACATGAATAGGCAGACGAATGGTGCGCGTCTGATTCATGATGGCCCGCTCAATTGTCTGACGAATCCACCAGGTGGCGTATGTTGAAAAACGGAACCCACGCTCAGGATCGAATTTTTCAACCGCCCTGATGAGACCCAGATTTCCTTCTTCAATAAGATCCAGTAGTGTCAGTCCACGATTCACATACCGCCTTGAGATCTTCACAACCAGGCGCAAGTTACTTTCAATCATACGACGCCTGCCCGCTTCAACACCTCGACGGGCAAGACGCGCATAATGCACCTCTTCCTCTGGTGTTAGCAGAGGTGAAAAGCCTATCTCGTTGAGGTAGAGCTGAGTGGCATCAATGGATTTATAGAAACCGTCATCATCACGACGGGCCCTACTGTAATCTGACGCGCTCGGTGTAAGTGTCTGCTGTGCAGGCTCTTTCTCTTCAACTTCTTCATTTTGATTGAGATCAGAGTCCAACACGTTATCAATTTCACTCTTTCCCTGGGTAAAATCCTCAGCAAAATTATTTTGCTCTGAGTCTTCCCTCTTTGCTGCCATAAGAGTCAGTCCTATCCGAAAGCCCCACTGTCTGTCGAACAACCAACTGAGAGTTGAGTCGACACCCGTGAGATCCCTCTACCGACACCGCAGAATGAAATCAGCGTACAGGCAGGAATCGCATCGGGTCGACCGGTTTGCCATTATGCCGAATTTCAAAATGCAGCTTAGGCTCTGTCGTTCCTGTAGAACCTATTTCGGCTATCTTCTGGCCTGCTTTAACTGAGTCTCCTTCACGCACAAGCAACTCCTTATTGTGAGCGTAAGCGCTCAGATAGCTGTTGTTATGTTTCATAATGATCAGCTTGCCATAGCCAGCGAGCTCACTACCCGCGTAAACCACCTCACCAGCGGCAGCTGCACTTACAGGCTCTCCCAATTTGCCTCTGATATCAATCCCTTTATTCAGCCCATTGCCGTTGTGGTATCCCTGTACCACTTTTCCATTGGCCGGCCAGCGCCAACTTGAAATATTGGATGATCGTTCTACCTTCACAGGCATTTTTACTGTTGTTTTTTTAACCGCAGCAGACTTGGATGAAATGGTTGTGCTCTTTATTACAGGACCTGGAGAGTGAGATACATAGCTCGAGGAAGTCAAATTGATATGTTGGCCCGGAAAGATCGTGTAAGGTGAACGTATTCCATTGACAGCAGCTAACTCTTTGTAATCTCTACTATAAAGCCAAGCTATTGAAAAAAGAGTTTCGCCGCCACGGACAATATGACTACCACTAACTACTTTGGGGGGTAACCTGAGCTCTTTAACCTGAACTGAGGAAGGGTCATGAGAACACCCTGACAGTAACAGAGTCAATACTATCCAACCGAATATTCTTGAGCAAACACTCAAATTAATTTCTTGCCCAAGACGATCACCTGTCATTGACTCTGCTCCATACTCAGCCTCCGAGGCACGTCCCACAATATAATAAATTAGGATATATTTAAATTTTCTTAATCTAAAAAAATATATCAAAAAAAGTGATAACGCCTATATCTCAGCGCAGTTTACCTACAAAGGATCATCAGTACCGAAACATTCTTTTCATATCAGCCACCTTCCAGACTGTCTGTCAGGAATGTATTTAGTTCGTGAGACCAGGACACCAACACACAATTCTGCAAAGAATCTTTAGAACAGCCGGGAGCAGCAACCAACCCTTGACAACTATTAAGAATTAATTGCTCACTTATGCAGCAAGAGAGCCCAATAGTTAATTTTCAGTAAAACGATTACTGAATTTCTCAAGCAGAACAACCAGCAAAATACCTGAGAACATTAAAGTAATGGATGGCAACAGGTAAGCCGACTGACCAGAAAGCGCTTCATACGTCCAGGGAGAAATATTTCTTTCCAGGAAGGGAACTTCCTGCCCCGAACTGTTTATTCTCGTTTCCAGGGTTTCTTTCCACGGCCATACTTTTCCCAAGGCACCGAGCATCAGCCCTGTCAGATAAGACAGAGTCAGATCACGATGCTGCTTTAACAACCAGGAGAGGATATGAGAAAATGTCAGCAACCCGACAATGCATCCAGATCCAAAAATCACCAGCAACAGAATATCCAGATCTTTCACGGCAGCCAAAACAGCAGGGTATAATCCCATCAATAACAGGATAAAACTGCCAGAAATGCCCGGCAAAATCATCGCAGAAATAGCAATGCAACCAGCAAAGAACAACATCAGATAAGAAGGAGTCAGAGATGTAGGCGTCAGCGTCCCGATAAAATAGGAGACACCACAGCCAAGCATAAGAAGTATCATAGAAGCGACAGTCCAATGCTTTATCTGTTTTAGCATATGAATCCCTGAAATCAATATCAGACCAAAGAGGAAAGACCATATGAGTTCCGGGTAACTTTCCAGCAGGTACGTAATAAGATGCGAAAAACTCACTATACTAATCAACACACCGCCAAACAGCAGAACCAGAAAACTCCCATCTATATGCTTCCAGCATTCAGCAACCCCTCCGGATTTGAGCTTGACCAGCAAACCGGGATTGATACTCTTCAAAGCATTTAACAGACGATCATAGACACCAGTGATAAAAGCAATAGTACCTCCTGAAACCCCGGGAACAACATCGGCAGCCCCCATCGCCACCCCCTTGAGCAGAATACCCAGACTTTCTTTCATCTTTGACATAATCCAACCTGTCTTATTCTGTAATGCATAAATCAGCAAGAGACCCGTTTATCTTTTAAGAGCGACCCGACTGGTTTTCATTCTTGAGATACAAAGGAGTGTATTACTTCTGAATCCCATCCAGTAATGGCACAAACCGCACAGCTTCAAGCATTTCTTTCTTGAAGGTATCTCCCTGACGGGTGATCCGCAATAAATCCTGAACACTGCGACCTCCAACAGGAACGATGAGACGACCATTATCTTCGGACAACTGCTGTAATAGCTCTTCAGGTATCTGATCCGGGGCAGCTGTCACAATGATTCCATCAAAGGGGCTCATGACTGACCAACCCATACCACCGTCGCTAAGTTTAAACTGAGCATTGTGAATAGAAAGTGCTTTAAGCAATTTCTTCGCTCGTTCATGGAGGGGTTTGATACGCTCAACGGAGTATATTTTTTTTACCAGCGGCGATAGGACCGCTGTCTGGTAACCAGAACCCGTGCCTATTTCAAGTACTCTGTTGAGTGGACCTGCTGCCATGAGAGCCTCTGTCATTCTGGCCACAATATACGGCTGCGACAGTGTCTGCCCGAAACCAATAGGCAAGGCAGTATCTTCATAAGCTCTGTGGGATAGCGCTTCGTCCACAAACAGATGTCTCGGTGTATGTCGAATGACCTCCAGAACCTCGACAGAGTCAATCCCCTGATCTGAAAGTCGATGGATAAGACGCTCCCGGGTTCTCCGGGAGGTCATTCCTATACCATGAATATCAACCTCTTTCATATCATCTGCCCAGCCATTCACTGAGCGCAGAGAGCGTTGCATGATGAGTCTGGTCGTACTGAAGGGGTGTTACTGAGACTAAACCTTCAGCAATTGCATGGAAATCAGTACCCTCACCCGCGTCCTGTTCTTTACCAACAGGAGCAATCCAATAGACATGCTTTCCCCTGGGGTCCAATACTTTAACAGGTTTTTCAGGCCTTTCCCTGTGCCCCAAACGAGTCACTGCCAGCCCCTGGAGCTTTTCATAAGGCCTATCGGGCACATTAACATTTAAAATGGTTCTTTCTGGCAGAGATAATTGCTCAAGTCTGGGGATCAATTCTCTGACCACCCTTCCTGCTGTGATGAAGCCTTGTTCACTTTTGCCACAGGCAGACACAGCAATGGCAGGTAAGCCCATGAAACGACCTTCCATAGCAGCACCTACTGTCCCTGAATAAAGAACATCATCACCCAGGTTGGGGCCATGATTGATGCCTGAAACAACAATATCCGGCTCTTGTTCCAACAGCGCATTGACCGCCAAATGAACGCAATCAGCCGGAGTTCCATCAACACTGTTGAAACCATTGGAATGCTCAGTCACCCTCAGGGGACGACCCAGGGTCAATGAACTGCTCAAGCCCGAACTGTTCCTATCAGGAGCAAAGACAATTCTCTCACCCAGGCCATCGAGCGAACTGTACAGGGTGGATAACCCAGTAGCTAAAACACCATCATCGTTACTGAGCAGTATTCTCACCGAAACATCCTTCTATACATTCTAAAGCTTCCCTCAATACTGCTGTTGCAAAACAGCCTTTTGGAAGAGAAAATTGAAGTTGAACACAATCATCTGATAACCATTTCCAGCTCATAGCTGCAGGTATCAGACGGATGGCCCTTCTCTCCTGCTTTATACCTGCCTGCTCCAAACCTTCACACAACAACAGGTTGCGTGCAGAAATCTCTTCTTCCATCTTTCTGCAATCCGATCCTGAAAGCAACTCCCCTCGACCCCAGAGAGGCGCGGTCAATGAGACTTCTCCCGATTCAATTCTTGTCATCAGGTCCTGGTCATGGTCCCGCAGAATTAAACTACCACTGTCCTGAAAACCGGGTACATCTCCTTCAAGGTAGCGGGTCCAGTTGTGCTGACTGACGCGCTCAGAAACGACCTGATTAAATATCCAGGAACGTGCTGCAGACAAATACATTGCGCGTTTGTTTCTGTGAGCCTTGAAACTGTCGGTAAACATCAGCAATGCCCGATCAACATTAGCGCCCTCATGACCAAAGCGTTGCTCTCCAAAATAGTTGGGCACACCTTGACCGGCGATCAACTTCAAGCGTTCTTCCAGCAGCACCTGCGGCACATTTACATGCCTTAAAGTGATGATAAAGTGATTACCTTTCAATGCTCCGGTCTTGAGCTTTTTACCATGTCGGGTCGCGGCAATTATAATCAAAGATTCGCTATTCAGCTGCGACCATTCCGGGGAGTCCTGCCCGGGCAGCCAGACACTAAACCACTGACGTGTAACACCATGGCGATCCTTTCGTCCTGCATAGCTGACTGCAGAGCGTTTTACACCAGCGAATCTGGAAAGCCGCCCTGCTACCCAATCGGTATTTTCTCCGGTTTTCTGAACATTGACATAGGCATGCTCCCCTTCACCTTCCGGAAGAAAGGGCAGCTCTTCTTCAACGATGAAATCCTCAGGCAGAGACTTGAAAGCGCACTGCCCCAGTGGACCACCCCAGCAATAAGACCAGGATGGTGTGTAAGAAATTTGATTCATTAAACAATAATCTTTCGGGTATAGCGCAAACGGATCAACAAAAAAGGCCTTTGCTATGAGTCAGAAGCACCACCGCATGAACTGCTATACCTTCTTTTCTCCCGGTATAGCCCAACTTCTCAGTTGTCGTTGCTTTTACATTGACAGCTTCAGTTTCGATCTGAAGATCTCTGGAGATATTTTCTTTCATGGCAGGAATATAAGCAGCCATTTTTGGTGTCTGGGCAACAATAGTGCTGTCGACGTTGACTACCTGGTAGCCATTCTCATGAATCAATGTCACCACATGCTTGAGAAGCTGTCGGCTGTCGATTCCCTTATACCTTGGATCTGTATCCGGAAAATGCTGACCGATATCACCCAGAGCAGCCGCTCCCAGTAATGCATCACAAACGGCATGAAGGAGAACATCGCCATCAGAATGGGCTAAAAGCTTATGGCTGTGTTCAATAGTGACCCCGCCCAACACAATGCTGGCATCAGCCGCCACTTCATCGGAAAAGCGGTGCACATCAAAACCGTGACCAATTCGCATCATACTGTCTCAATCAGTTTATCTTGCTGTTGAATGTAGAGGGCTGCAAGTGTCAAATCAGCGCTACGGGTCACCTTGATATTATCGCTGTGCCCTTCGATCATCAGCGGCTTGAATCCAGCGTATTCAATAGCACTGGCTTCATCCGTGACGGGCATTCCGTCATCCAGCGCTTTTTTGAGTGCATCGTAAAGCAGCTTCATTCGAAACATCTGCGGGGTCAGGGCATGCCAAAGCTCATCCCGATCCACGGTCTCAGTCACTTCGCCAGAAGAAGAAGTGCGCTTCATAGTATCTCTGACAGGCATTCCCAACAAACCGCCGGTGGCGTGGCCAGCTAACTGTTTCACAAGCCACTCCAGATCGGAATGACGAATACAAGGTCTGGCCACATCATGCACCATCACCCAATCCTCGGCATCTGCCAACTCGGACAAAGCCTTCAGCCCATTCAAGACGGAATGGTAACGCTCATCCCCTCCCTGCACCAACATAATTCGCGAATCCCGCAACATCTCAATATTTTTGTAGTACTCATCTTCAGCACCAATCACAACAATCAGTTTCTCCAACACAGAAAAACCCAGCAGACGTTCAAGAGTGTGTTCTATTAAGGTGCGACCATGAATCTCAAGATACTGCTTGGGGATTGTACTCTGCATTCTACGCCCCACTCCAGCGGCAGGAACAATTGCCCAAAAACGGGGCTCAAGAGGGATACTCGTACTCACATTGTCACCTACGAAAGGTCATAAGGAACCTTTTGCAAACAGAATATGTTTCAGTCTGTTATAAATCTGAAACGCCACTTAAATAGCCGATCAGGAACCTGCCCCGATCTATAAAATAGCTGCAATGATGAGCGTTGTGGAATTTTTTGCCCGGTATTGAGCCAGTATTAAAGTAGCTGGAACACTCAGTCATATATCAGATAAAACGTTTCATCTTTCTTGATCATCCCCAAATCAAGACGTGCGTGCTCTTCCAGGGTTTGCAAACCGTTTTGCAGCTCAATAACTTCGGTAGCGAGCAAGCGGTTTCGCCGATACAAGCGCTCGTTTTCCCGCTCCTGCTGCTCAATCTGTTTTTTGATCGCTACCATTTCGGCCACACTTCCCTCTCCCGTCCAGAGTTGAATCTGAAGGACCAACAGTGCCAGAAGAAGTAATGTATGCACCAGCTTTAGCATCTGAATCTCTCATTGTTTCCAGCCATTGAGTCTATCAAAGCCTGTAAAATGTGCCCACGATGAAAACAGAAAAAACTAGAATACCCGAAAAGTGATCATAAAAATAAAAGCAAAGGCTCGTTACACAGAACAAAGGGAGACATTAAAAGCCTCCCTTTATTGACGCGCTAATCAAACAACCTGTCAGGCACGCTTGAATTCAGCGAGACCACGATATGGAGCTTTTGTACCCAGCTCTTCTTCAATACGGAGCAGCTGGTTGTACTTGGAAATACGGTCAGAACGGCACAGAGAACCGGTCTTGATCTGACCTGCAGCAGTTCCCACAGCCAGATCTGCAATAGTAGCGTCTTCTGTTTCACCGGAACGGTGAGAGATCACCGCAGTGTATCCAGCATCTTTGGCCATCTTGATGGCCTCCAGCGTTTCAGTCAGGGAACCGATCTGGTTGAACTTGATCAGGATAGAGTTAGCGATACCTTTCTCAATACCTTCCTTGAGAATCCTGGTATTGGTTACAAACAGGTCATCACCAACAATCTGGATCTTGTCGCCCAGAATTTCAGTCTGATATTTGAAACCGTCCCAATCAGACTCGTCCAGACCATCCTCGATAGAGATAATCGGGTACTCTTCACAAAGATTGGCCATGTAGTCAGAAAACTCATTGGAAGAGAAAATTTTGCCTTCACCCTTCATATTATATTGGCCGTCAACATAGAATTCTGATGCCGCACAGTCCATCGCCAAAGTAATATCAGTACCCAGCTTGTAGCCAGCTGCTTCAACTGCTTCTTTAATGACAGCCAGCGCGTCAGCATTAGAAGCGAGATTGGGCGCGAAACCACCTTCATCACCTACCGCAGTATTCAAGCCTTTGGCAGACAGAACTTTCTTCAGGGCATGAAATACCTCAGCACCCATGCGCAAACCTTCAGCAAAAGTCCTGGCAGCGACTGGCTGGATCATGAACTCCTGAATATCGACGTTGTTGTCAGCGTGCTCACCACCGTTGAGAATGTTCATCATAGGAACCGGCATGATGAACTGGCCAGAAGTGCCGTTCAGGTCAGCAATATGCTGGTAGAGAGGTATTTTCTTATCTGCAGCAGCGGCTTTTGCTGCGGCCAGGGATACTGCAAGAATGGCATTGGCGCCCAGAACACTCTTGTTCTCGGTACCATCCAGCTCAATCATGGCCGCATCCAGTCCACGCTGATCAGCGGCATCACACCCCAGCAGAGCTTCACGGATAGGTCCATTGATGTTGCCCACAGCCTTCAGGACCCCCTTACCCAGGTAGCGAGATTTGTCTCCATCACGCAGCTCCAGAGCTTCACGGGAACCGGTAGAGGCTCCGGATGGTGCAGCAGCACGCCCCATGGCACCCGATTCCAGAATGACATCGGCTTCTACGGTTGGGTTACCGCGAGAATCCATGATTTCGCGGCCTTTGATTTCAACAATTTTTGCCATAATAGCTTTCTCTCTACACAAATGCCGATAGACGATGAAAAGTACGTTGCTTCACTCTTGTTGCACAGAAAGACAAAAATACTTTTCACAACACCATGTCTATGAAGGGAAATATACCTGACCTGACCGGGCAGTGAGGAATCTTACTGTAGACCGATGAAGTCTGAGATCCAGATCTTCCCAACCCAACCATCTCAGCCCGATTAGATAATAATACTGATTCAATTTTCCAGTGCCATTATCCAATTGGACTGTTTTTAGCTTCCCAGACGCTGCAGTGCGGACACTATACCAACTCCCGGCGGGTTATCAACTATTGCACACAGCAACACCGAAAGCGCAAAGATTAAACTTGAATTCAATGGAAGCCCTTGATATCACAGTGATGAAAAACGGATAACAATGAGCGAATGAAGCTTGATAAAAAAACGAACCCCAGCCTCTTAAAGACAGAACCCTTTGCCGCCATCAAAGAGATTATTTTTGACAAAAAAAACCGCCGGAATTCGGCGGTTTTCTTACATCGAACGGAACGCTCAATGGGTATCCAGCTCGGGCATTGACTTAACAAGATCGTCAATAGCCTTCACCTGTACCAGAAAGCCTTCCAACTGAGAGAGACGCAGCGCTGAGGGACCATCACAACGAGCTGCATCCGGATCAGGATGGGCTTCCAGGAAAAGACCTGCCAAACGGGTCGACATACCGGCCAGAGACAGCTCAGTCACCTGATGACGACGACCGCCGGAAGCCGCTCCCATTGGATCTCTGCACTGTAGTGCATGTGTTGCATCAAAAATAACGGGAGACTGGCCACTCACCTCTTTCATGGTACGAAAGCCCAGCATATCAACCACCAGGTTGTCGTAACCATAAGAAGATCCACGTTCACAGAGAATAACCTGCTCATTGCCCGCCTCAGCAAACTTGTCGACAATATTACCCATCTGCGAAGGACTCAGAAACTGAGGCTTCTTGATGTTGATCACAGCACCGGTTTTGGCCATGGCAAACACGAGATCGGTTTGACGCGCCAGAAAAGCTGGCAACTGAATAACATCAACCACTTCAGCTACCGGTTGGCACTGATAAACTTCATGAACATCGGTGATCAACGGCATTCCGAACGTCTCCTTCAGCTCCTGAAAGATCTTCAGACCTTCTTCCATGCCCGGCCCACGATAAGAGTGGATGGAAGAACGGTTCGCCTTGTCAAAGGAAGCCTTGAAAATATAAGGAATACCCAGCTTCTCTGTAACAGCAACATAGTGCTCTGCTATTTTCATAGCCATGTCACGAGACTCGAGCACATTCATGCCACCAAACAGCACGAACGGCTTGTCGTTAGCTACCTGAAGAGAGCCTACAGAGACTGCTTTCTGTTCAGACATACGCGCCCTTAATCCTGTTTAGCCTGATAGTTTAAAGCCGCTTCAATGAATGACTTGAAGAGCGGATGCCCATCCCTCGGCGTAGAAGTAAACTCGGGATGAAACTGGCAGGCCACAAACCAGGGGTGCTCCTTGACTTCTACCATTTCAACCAGAGCATTGTCTTCAGAGCGCCCGGAAATAACCAGACCAGCATCCTGGAGCGTTTCGAGGTAATTGTTATTGACCTCATAACGATGACGGTGCCGCTCAATAATAATGTCTTTAGCGTAAGCAGAGTGAGCCTGTGTACCAGAGATGAGGTTACACTTCTGGGCCCCCAACCTCATAGTTCCCCCCAGATCGGACGCTTCGGTGCGAGTTTCTAAAGCACCATCGGAAGCCAACCACTCAGTAATCAGACCTATCACCGGATGCTCGGAGTTTTGATCAAACTCTGAGCTGTTGGCTCCTTCCAGACCTGCCTTGTTACGAGCGTATTCAATAACAGCGACCTGCATACCCAGACAGATACCCAAATAGGGAATCTTGTTCTCACGAGCATGACGAACCGCCTGAACCTTGCCTTCCACACCGCGATGTCCAAATCCACCAGGCACCAGAATCGCACTGACACCTTCCAGACGACTCAGTCCCTCCTGCTCAAGCAGTTCGGAATCAACATAACGGATATTGATCTTGGTACGGGTTTTCAATCCGGCATGGCGAACTGCTTCAATCAGGGATTTATAAGCATCCAGAAGCTCCATATATTTGCCCACCATGGCAATAGTCACTTCCTTTTGCGGGTGGGTGTCACGATCCACAACATCTGCCCACTCAGACAAATCTGCAGCCGGAGCATCCAAACCAAACTTGTCGACAACAATCTGGTCCAGTCCCTGCTCATGGAGCATCTGGGGAATGCGGTAGATAGTATCTGCATCTTCCAGAGAGATAACCGCACGCTCTTCAACGTTAGTAAACAGGGAGATCTTGCGACGGGCAGAGGCTTCAATAAACTGTTCGCTTCGGCAAACCAGAATGTCTGGCTGAAGACCAATGGATCGTAGCTCTTTAACAGAGTGCTGGGTAGGCTTGGTCTTGGTTTCGCCCGCAGTCTTGATAAAGGGCACCAGGGTCAGGTGCATCAGCAAAGCACGGGAAGAACCCAGCTCAACTTTCAACTGGCGAATCGCTTCCAGGAATGGCTGAGACTCAATGTCACCCACAGTACCACCAATTTCAACCATAGCTATATCTGCGTCACCAGCCCCCTGAACAACGCGACGTTTGATTTCATCGGTAATGTGGGGAATAACCTGAACCGTACCGCCCAGATAATCACCACGACGTTCTTTACGAAGAACGTCCTGATAGACTCGACCCGTGGTAAAGTTGTTGCCCTGCTTCATGGTGGTGCGCACAAAACGCTCATAATGGCCCAGGTCGAGGTCGGTCTCCGCACCATCTTCAGTAACAAACACTTCACCATGTTGGAACGGGCTCATGGTGCCAGGATCAACGTTGATATAAGGATCCAGTTTGAGCATCGTCACCTTAAGACCGCGTGCCTCAAGGATAGCTGCGAGGGAAGCTGAAGCGATGCCTTTGCCCAATGAGGAAACAACACCACCCGTGACGAAAATATAACGCGTCATTGTTATCTGCTGACTCTTAAATGCGGGAAAAAAATGAATACTCAAGATGGGAGATCAGGATACCAAAATCACTGCTAAACGTAAAACACATACTGAGAAAATGCGTAGAAAGTTTGGTTTAAGTCCTGCCGTACAGACTCAGTCATCGGGACACCAGGACAGGCGTCTGCCAGCACCGGGCTCACAGGCGTACGTGTCTGTGACAAAAACCCCTGGTAACGCCACCAGCTGATCCCCATGAAAAACAAATGGAACAGACTCCCTGACCCAGGGGGGAACTTTGTAGTCCTGCAACCAACGTTTGATCGTCTTACGGCCGTCACGACCTTTCACAGCGACTTTTAGCCCCGCAGGCAGCTCAGAACGAAACAATATACGCAATGCCGTTTCCGGGAGCCGGACATCCCCTCCCTCTTCCAGCGCTAAACGCCCCCCCGAAAAAGGCAGCTTGATGACTTGCTCCGCACGCCACTGCCAGTCAAAACCTTCTCTCTCAATAGGCTCAGGTTTACGAAGCAGCACCAGCTTTCCTGCAAAGCGGCGTAACTGAAAAGCACCTATTAAGACAACAGGCTCAGCATCCTCTGCCGCTTCAATCAAATCTGTGAACAGAGCGTTCAGTCGGATTCTGTCTGGCATTTGGACCTGATGAGAGGCCAGCCAATAGCGAACCACTCTCCGGGCTGCAAGACCATTAATAAGCTTGAGCGCCTCCAGATCTAAAACGCTGCGTTCACCCCAAAGCCGGGAAGGCGGGGCTTGAATAATCGGCCGGGCGTACTGCGCTGTTTGCTCAAGGAGCATCTGATTCACTTCAGAAACGTCCTCGGAAAACTGCGCCAGCCGAGCTGCAACACCTGGCCAGACGGCCTCAATCTGCGGCATCAGATTTTGCCTCAGGAAATTACGCCGAAACCTCTGATCCTGGTTGGATTCATCTTCGACAAACACCAAACCATAATTTTTCGCATAGTTTTCAATGGCTTGCCTGGAAACATTAAGCAGAGGTCTTAGCAAGACTCCACCACCTAACCCTCTTGAAACGGGCATACCGGCCACACCATCCAACCCGCTGCCTCGCAGCAATCGAAAAAGCACTGTTTCCGCCTGATCATCCTGATGATGACCCATCAACAGACAACCACCATCAGGCAGACGGTCTTCAAAAACGGCATAGCGTGCTTCACGGCCCTGTCGTTCAATATCCGAGGATGACTCAATAGCAACTTTGACCACCTCCAGAGGAACCTGCCATTGTTCACAAAGGGACAGGCAATGCTCTGCCCATGAGTCGGCGTTCTCACTGAGCCCGTGATGAATATGAACTGCCGAGAGAGACTTAATCTTCCCCTGTTCACGAAGAGACACCGATAAATGAAGAAGAACGGTAGAATCCAATCCACCGCTAAACGCCACTAAAACTGGCTTCCCTGCAATGCCTCTGATTTGCTCAGAAAGATGCTCTGTTAAGGAGAAAAATCTTTCGTCACTGGATGAAATGAAAGACTTTTTCAATCGTCGATTCTTTTCGAAAGGCTGATCCGCCATCAGACAGCGCCGTAATCCCTGATGCGCTGGTAACGACTTTCTATCAATTCATCAGCGGCCATTGTCTCCAGCTTCCGGAGTTCCTCCTCCAGGGCAACACCCAGTGTAGAAGCCATCACTTCTGGCTGACTGTGAGCACCACCCAGAGGCTCCATGACCAGACGATCAATGAGTCCCAACTCCATCAGCCGGGATGCAGTTACACCCATGGCTTCTGCGGCTGTGGAAGCATATTCAGACTTTTTCCAGAGAATCGATGCACAGCCCTCCGGAGAGATCACCGAGTAGATGGAGTTCTGCAACATCAGCAGCTGGTCACAGACACCAATAGCCAGCGCGCCACCGGAGCCCCCCTCTCCGATAACAGTAGAGATAATGGGCACTTTCAGGCGAGACATAACGGCCAGATTGTAGGCAATGGCCTCACTCTGTCCACGCTCTTCCGCGCCAATTCCCGGATAAGCACCCGGCGTGTCGATAAAAGTCATGATGGGCATTTTGAAGCGCTCGGCCATCTCCATGAGCCGACAGGCCTTCCGGTAGCCTTCGGGCTTGGGCATACCAAAATTACGAAGCACTTTGTCCTTGATTTCACGGCCTTTCTGATGACCCATGACCATCACCGGACGACCATTGAATCGGGCAATGCCACCGATAATTGAAGGATCATCTGCAAAGTGACGATCACCATGCAGCTCATCAAACTCGGTAAAGAGATGTTGAATATAATCCAGAGTGTAAGGACGACGCGGATGTCTTGAAAGCTGAACTACCTGCCAGGCAGACAGATCAGAAAAAATCTGCTCAGTCAGGGTCTTGCACTTTTCTTGCAGGCGGCTGACTTCATCAGTAATGTTCAGTTCGGCATCGGTGCCAACCAGTCTTAGCTCTTCGATCTTGGCTTCCAACTCAGCAATCGGCTGTTCAAAATCCAGATAATTCGGGTTCATAGATTCCACTTCAAGAGTTCCGCATCAGCTGAAAAATACGTAAAAGCGATCAATATGTCGAGTTAATAAGAGTAAGCGTCTGTTACTGATACTCTACTTTGGCGGACTCTTTGCCCAGCCATTGCCTTAAACCCATCACCAGGTCATCACTGGGACTAACATTCCATTTTTCGCCCAGCCGGATACTGGCCGAAGCATCGTCACGGGTGTAGTTGACCTGCACCGGGAGCTGACCCGGATGCTGTCTGAGCAAGCCGGACATTTTGGCATGAAACGCATTGTCCACCTGCCCACTGCTTAAATCCACCAGCAGCCTGCGGGCATAGTAACTTCGGGCATCAATCAGGTTGAGAGCTTTCTTGGCTCTGACCTTGAGGCTACCAGAGTAGTCATCAAAGCTGACCTCCCCTTCAAAGACAATCACCGTATCCATCTTGATGAGCGCCTGACACTGCTCAAAAACATCGGCAAAGATCGATACTTCGATTCGGCCAGTACGATCATCCAATGTCACAAAACACATTTTGTCGCCGCGTTTGTTATTCATGGTCCTCATGGCCACCACCAGGCCTGCTATGTTTTGACTTTCGCCTCTGGCTGGCTGAAGGTCCCGGATACGGTTGCGAATAAAGTGTTTGATCTCCTGCTCATATTCATCAATGGGATGACCGGTCAGGTACAGACCCAGAGTGTCTTTTTCGCCACTCAGCCGAACTTTATCGGCCCACTCTTCGACATTGCCGTACTTATCGTAGACATCCTCTTCACCGGCGGGCACCAGTGCACCGAACAGATCACCATGGCCAGAGTCAAAACTCTTGGCGGCCTGGTCTGCCGCTTTCATGGCTTCAGATTGGCTGGACTCCAACACCGCGCGGTTAAAATTGTATCGGGCCTTTTTACCCGGTGCAGGCCCCAGCAGATCAAGGGCACCGGAACGAATCAAAGCCTCCAGAACCCGTTTATTGATACTCTTGGCATCAACACGTTCACAAAAATCAAAGAGGTCCTTGAATGGACCGCCTGAGTTTCTGGCTTCAACAATGGATTCGATAGGCCCCTCACCAACGCCCTTGATGGCACCCAGACCATAAACAATATGCCCGTCGTCATTCACGCCAAACATATAGTCACCACTGTTTACATCCGGTGGCAGCAGCGTAAGTTCCATTTCCCGACACTCTTCAATAAACGTCACAACCTTGTCGGTATTCTGCATATCGGAACTCATGACCGCCGCCATAAATTCTGCCGGGTAATGGGCTTTCAGCCAAAGCGTCTGATAAGAGACCAGGGCATAGGCAGCCGAGTGAGATTTGTTAAAGCCGTAACCGGCAAATTTCTCCACAAGGTCGAAGATTTTCATCGCCAGCTCGCCATCAATCCCCTGTTTGATAGCCCCTTCTTCAAAGACTGCTCTCTGCTTGGCCATCTCTTCGGGTTTTTTCTTACCCATGGCTCGACGAAGCATATCCGCACCACCCAGGGTATAACCTGCCAGCACCTGAGCGATCTGCATGACCTGCTCCTGATACAGGATGATGCCATAGGTAGGCTGCAGAATCGGCTGAAGCCACTCGTGCTGATATTGAGCATCCGGATAGGACAACTCTTCCCGGCCATGCTTACGATTAATGAAGTTATCTACCATGCCCGATTGCAGAGGCCCCGGGCGAAAAAGGGCTACGAGAGCGATGATATCCTCAAAACAATCGGGCTGAAGACGCTTGATCAGATCCTTCATGCCCCGGGACTCAAGCTGGAAAACCGCAGTGGTCTCAGCCCGCTTGAGCATGTCGTAGGAGAACTTGTCCTCCAGATCGATCATCATGATGTCAAGCTCATCCTCGCCACGTTGCTGGCGGCGGGGGTTGATCATTTTCAACGCCCAGTCAATGATGGTCAGAGTTCTCAGCCCCAGAAAGTCAAACTTCACCAGACCAGCAGACTCAACATCATTTTTATCAAACTGGGTAACAACACCGCCACCGGCTTCATCACAGTAAAGCGGTGCAAAATCGGTCAGTTTGGTCGGTGCTATGACGACACCGCCAGCGTGCTTACCGACATTGCGGGTAACCCCTTCAAGTTTGAGCGCCATATCCCAGATTTCCTTGCCATCTTCATCGATATCAAGAAAATCCCTGATAGTAGCTTCCTGCTCGTAAGCTTTACCGAGGGTCATACCGATCTCGAAGGGAATCATTTTCGAGAGCCGGTCTGCAAGACCGTAGGACTTGCCCTGGACCCTGGCTACATCCCTGACCACCGCCTTAGCAGCCATGGTACCGAAAGTAATGATCTGGGAGACCGCATCACGACCATAGGTTCTGGCGACATAGTCAATCACCCTGTCTCTGCCATCCATACAGAAGTCGACATCAAAGTCAGGCATGGACACCCGCTCCGGATTCAGGAATCGCTCGAACAGCAGGTCATACTGAATAGGGTCAAGGTCGGTAATTTTTTGCGCGTAGGCCACCAGTGAACCAGCACCGGAACCACGCCCCGGCCCGACCGGTATGCCGTTACTTTTAGACCACTGGATAAAATCCATTACGATCAGGAAATAGCCCGGAAATCCCATCTGGAGAATAATATCCAGTTCGAAATCGAGACGATCCCGATACACTTTTTCTTTACTGACATAGTCAGAATCAGCAGGGTCCAGAATAGTTTGCAAACGTTCAGTCAAACCATCATGGGAAAACTTCCTGAAAAAGGCATCCATCGTCATCCCCTCAGGGATGGGAAATTCTGGCAGAAAGTACTCGCCCAGATGCACATAAACCGAGCAGCGCCGGGCAATTTCCACTGAATTTTCAAGCGCTTCAGGGATATCGGAGAAGAGTTCACACATCTCTTCTTCCGTTTTCAGATACTGCTCTTCGCTGTATCTTTTGACCCTGCGCGGGTCGTCCAGGGTTGAACTTTCACCGATACACACCCGGGCTTCGTGGGCTTCGAAGTCTTCTTTATTGATGAACATGACATCGTTGGTGGCCACTACCGGGCAATCGTATTTTTCAGCCAGCGCGACGGAGCCATGCAGGCAATCCTCATCACCCGCCCGGGATGTTCTGTGCAGCTCAAGATAGTAACGCCCCGGAAAAGCTTCCATCCATTCAGTCAAAAGCTCACCCGCCAGCGCTTCATTGCCATTAAGAATGGCCTGACCTACATCCCCTTCTCTGGCACCTGATAGCGCTATCAGGCCTTCAGATTTTTCCTGAATCCATTCTCTTTTGACAATGGCTTTGCCATGCTGCTGATTCTCCAGAAAGGACCGGGAAATCAGCTCTGTGAGGTTTCTATAGCCCTTCTCATTCATAGAAAGCAATACAAGTCTCACAGGCTCAAGAGCCGGATCAGAATGCGTAACCCATAAGTCAGCGCCACTGATCGGTTTAATACCCGCCCCCTGGGCACTGTTATAAAACTTTACCAGCGAGCAAAGGTTCGACTGATCAGTAACGGCCACCGCAGGAAAACCCAGCTCTCCCGCTGCCTTAATCAGTGGCTTGATGCGAACCAGGCCATCGCTCAGGGAAAATTCTGTATGAAGTCTCAGATGTATGAAACGTGCAGGCATGAGAGAAGGTAGACCGATTGATGGTGATTTTTAATTCTAACAACGGAGCCATGTTAACTGCCAGCTCGTTATAACCCCGATGCCTCCAATGCATCACGGACAGGCTTGAACGAACGACGATGGATAGGCGTCGCCCCAAGCTTTTTCAGGGCATCCATATGAACTCTGGTTGGATAACCTTTGTGACCGGCAATCCCGTAACCGGGATAGTGCTTTTCCAACTCAACCATTTCACGATCACGTGTTACTTTTGCCAGAATAGAAGCTGCCCCAATCTCCGGAACAGAACCATCACCTTTCACCACAGCCTCAGCAGGACAGGGCAGATCAGGACAACGATTACCATCGATCAGGGCCAGTTCCGGCTTCACTGAAAGGCCTGCAACCGCTCTCTGCATGGCCAGCATAGTGGCATGAAGAATATTCAGTTCATCGATCTCATGAACTTCAGCCCTGCCGATGGACCAGGCCAGTGCTTTCTCTTTGATTTCTTCAAAGAGCGCATCACGTTTCTTTTCAGACAGTTTCTTGGAATCATTAAGCCCGGCTATGGGATTATCAGGGTCCAGAATGACAGCGGCGGTCACCACCGGACCGCAGAGTGGGCCCCGACCCACCTCGTCGACACCACAAACCTGTGTAACGGTCACGGGGACAGCAAAAAAACCCAGCTCATTTTGTTGCATCGTATTTTCCTACTACCGACATCACCGCCTCATAGGCCAGAGCACTGGCATCACGTTTGAGGGTTTTATGAATCGCTGTAAATTCCTGAACCAGGTGACTTCGCCACTCCTGATCGTCTAATGCCCTGATCATGGCTTCATAGAGCTTTTCAGAGGTCGCATCGTCTTGCAGCAGCTCAGGTACACAGGGCTTGCTCGCCAACAAATTCGGCAGGCCAACGTGGTCAACTTTTACCAAACGACTGAGAATCGCAAAACTCAGTGACGCCATTCGATAGCTGATCACCATAGGCCTCTTGTGTAAAGCTGCTTCTAGAGTAGCCGTTCCTGAAGCGATCAAAATAGCATTGGCTGCCGCCATCATCTCGGAAGTTTTACCGACGGCAACCGTGACATTCAGATCTGGAAAATCTTCCAGCATGGGTAGCAACTGCAACTTTCTCTTTTCATTGGCACAGGGAATGACGAACCGAATATCGGGATGGTCTTTCTTTAGCAGGCGCGCAGTGTTTAAAAAAAGCTCCCCCAAACGGGATACTTCAGCTTTTCGACTGCCCGGCAATAAGGCGACCACAAGCCCTTCTTCATCCATTCCCAGTGAGCGCCGAGCTGCAACCGCGTCCGGCTCCCAGGCCACTTGATCGGCCAGCGGATGACCAACAAAAGTGACCGGAACCCCATGCCCCTGATAGTAATCTGCCTCAAACGGGAGAAGCGCGAGCATATGATCAACGGCACACCGAATTTTCTTCAATCGGCCTTCTCGCCATGCCCAAACCTGAGGACTTACATAATGAACTGTAGGTATCTCATTGGATTTAAGGTACTTTTCCAAAGCCAAGTTAAAGTCAGGCGCATCAATCCCGATAAAAACGTCTGGTTTTTCTGCCATGAAAGTTTCTTTCAGCTGCTTGCGAATCCCTAATAGCTCTCTCAGCCGCCCCAGCACCTCAACAAGCCCCATTACTGAAAGCCTCTCCATGGGGAAAAGACTCTCAAACCCTTCAGCGATCATCATTGGACCACCAATCCCACAGCATCGGGCATCGGGGTGATGGCATTTGATCTTTCTGATCAGCGCTGCTCCCAGCAGATCACCCGAGGCCTCCCCGGCCACCAGAGCAAATGACAGTGTTCTGGACATTCCTATTTACCGTGAAAAATATGTGGCTGGCAGGGAAAGACTGACTTCGAAAATCAGCGCGTGATACCTCGGGTTGACGCTTTCAAAGAGTCAATAAGCAACTGGATTTGGGGCTGTTTTTTCATGGATTCAAGCCTGTCCAGTGCCTCATTAGTCCGCAGACCCTGCCGGTAGATCAACTTGTAACATTGACGCAATTCACGGATCAGTTCCGAACTGTAACCACGACGCCTCATCCCCTCAAAATTCATGCCGTGAGCCTTGGCCGGGTTACCACTGACCATCACGAATGCAGGAACATCCTTGAAGAGAGCTGTATGAGCAGCACTCATACTGAAATCACCAATAACACAAAACTGATGCACGGTGGTGAACCCTCCCAGGATGACCCCATCACCAATCCTGACATGACCGGCCAGCGTAGCGTTATTGGCCAGGATAATGTTATTACCAACGATGCAGTCATGGGCCACATGAACGTAGGCCATCAACAGGTTATTGCTGCCAATGCGGGTAATCGAATTATCCTGGGAAGTCCCCCGATGAATAGTACAACCCTCACGGATCACATTATTGTCACCCATTTCAAGCCAGGTCGTTTCGCCTGCGTACTTCAGGTCCTGACAATCTTCACCAACACTGGCGAACTGGAAAATGCGGTTATTTCTGCCTATTTTGGTGTGCCCCTTGACAACAGCATGGGCATGAATTTCTGTTCCAGAGTCAATTTCAACGTTTGCACCAACAATGGCATAGGGTCCGACCTTTACGTCCGGTGCCAAAGCAGCACGCGGATCAATAATGGCTGTCGGATGGATCAATTCATCCAGAACAGCATTTGATTCTTGGCTGGAACGGGAATCAATCAAGACTATAGTTCCTTTCTTGCACAGGTTATTTCAGCACAGCGGGCTATCTTACCATCAACCTCCCCCTGACAGGAGAACTTCCAGACATTTCTTTTCATGGCCAGAAATTAAGCCCTCAGCAAAACCTGATCACTGGGCATGACAGGATGATCAGGAAATACAGCAAGAGACTGATAAACCAGCCTCTTGCTGATAGATACCGAACGTGCGGCACATCAAACGGGTTTCATTCTTCGAGTCGGCGCTCGCACCGTTTAAGTCGTTTGGCCATATCATCAAGTCTCCTGAAGCGGACCGCGTTCTTTCTCCACTCCCCCGCATCCATGATGCCTGTCCCGGATGCATAGGCACCAGAACGGGATATGGATTTGGTAACCATTGCCATTCCAGAGAGATGAACATGATCAGCAATGGTGATATGACCCGCAAGACCCGAAGCACCAGCAATGGTGCAATATTCACCAACCCTGGTACTACCGGAAATACCGACATTGGCAGCAATAGCAGTGTGCTTTCCTATTATCACGTTATGAGCGATCTGCACAAGATTGTCGATTCTGACTCCGTCGTGTATCACCGTGTCCCCCAATGCGCCTCGATCGATACAGGTGCAGGAACCAATCTCTACATTGTTACCGATAACTACTCCACCGATCTGGGCTATTTTATGCCACTGCCCGTCCAATCGGGCGTTGCCAAAGCCATCGGCCCCGATAACAGCATTAGCATGAATAATACTGCGCTCACCAATAAAGACACCGTGACAGACTGAAACATTTCGACAAATATGACTGTTCTTACCGATCACAGTGTCATGACCAATCACAGCACCGGCATCAATTCGAACACCCTCAGAGATCTGAACTCCGGACTCAATCACTACTTTTGGGCCTATTGCGGCCGTTGGATGAATCGCGGCGTCTGAAGCAATAACTGCGGAGGAATGGATACCTTCAGGCAACCCCTTATCAGTATCAAACAGATGAGAAAGAGAAGCATACCCCAGATAAGGATTATCCAGAATCAATGCATTCCCGGCCCAGGCTTCAGCCTGAGCGGGTGCCAGAATAACGGCACTGGCCCCTGTAGTCTCCAGGTAGCGAGCGTAGGCGGGATTCGCTAAAAAGGCCAGCTCACCAGCAACAGCATCCTGAAGGGTATTCAGGCCAGAGATACACTCCTCACCATCACCCTTGAGTTCAGCAGCCACTCTGTCAGCCAGCTCAGACAAGGTAAAGGAAAAAGACTGTTTCATGAATTACTTCAACTTATTCATGCGCTCAATCACCTTACGGGTGATATCAAAACCAGGCTTAACGAAACGCGTAGCACCACGCTCCAGAACCAGATCATAGTCCTGCTCTTTAGACACTTCCTCAATCGCTTTATCAAGCTTCGGTCTCAGCTTACCCAGTTCGGTCTGGTCAGAACGGGCTTTTTCGCTTCGCAGCTGTCGATCTTGCAGTTGCAGATCTTCAAACTTACGCTTGATCTGGACCTGACGATTCTCACGCTGACCCTCGGTTAAAGTAGGACCATCTTTCTGCAGCTTTTGCTCCATTACTCTGATTTCTTCCTGCAGTGCTTTGAGCTGTTTGATTTTAGGAGCAAACATCTTTTCAGCTTCTTTGGCATATTTTTTGGCAGCGTCTGACTCCAGAACAGCCATCTCAGAATCCACAACAGCGATTTTTTGTGCCTGAGCCAATGGAGATAACAGCAGCAGAGCAACAAACGCCAATTTGATCGATTTCAAGTTCTTTCTCCTGAATAAAAACGCAAAGTCCAAAACAGAGTATACCTTTGTATACCAGAAACTCTCTAAAGCCTGAAACAATCACCTGATAAATTCTGAAACAGCTTCAAAGCTTTCCTAAAGCCACATGCGAGAACGCACTAATTATAATGAAATGGTATTATATCGCATCTATTTATACTGCTCTGCTTGTATAGAATCAGTAAAAACTGATTCTTTCTCCTGGCAAAAAAAGTGGGCATTCATCATATATAAAACCATCCTTCGGTATTATCGAATCGCAGGAATAATCAGGTGGAAATCAGAGCCGAAAACTGCTGAGGAAACACTCGCTCAACCTGTATGATTGTATTGGCTTCTGAAAATCTTATTGAGAGCTGCTAATGCCAGAAGCAGCCCTCAATAAAATCACGAGAGGTTTTAGAAAGGCGTACCCAGGGAGAACGCAAACACCTGAGTCTCGTCCTCTCCCTCGGGATTAAGTGCTTTGGCCAGACTAAAGGTCAGCGGTCCGAGTGGAGTAATCCAGGTCAGGCCCACGCCCACACTGTAACGAAGCGAACCAAAATCAGGCTTCGAGCAATCCTTGATATCACCGCTGGGACAATTGGTATCAAAGACATTACCGTAATCAAAGAACAGACTGGTTCTGAGCGAACGCTGATCTTTCACAAAAGGCAGAGGGAAGAGCACTTCAGCGGTACCCTCGAAGACAAAATCACCACCAATGGCGTTGTAATCATTGTCTGTCCGCTCTTTGGCCTTAGGACCCAGGGAGTTATCTTTATAGCCACGAACAGAGCCAAAGCCACCCGCATAGAAATGCTCGAAGAAAGGTATGTCGGTGGTATCACCATAGGCACCGATATAACCAATTCTGGTAGAGACGCGCCCTGTCAGCGTGTCGGTAAACGGATAGAAGTACTGGCCACGATAAACCAGCTTGTAAAAGCTGACATCCGACCCCGGAATAGTCACCTGCGCCGATGCACTTTGAGAGTAACCCCGTGTCGGCAGCAAGCCCCGATTCAATTCATTTTCGGACCAACTCAGCGTTGTCTTGACGTTTGTGAAACTATCACCATTCTCCTTCAGATAATTGAGAATATAATCCGGCGTTTCTGAACCCGTTGTAATACTGGTATCGTCAATACCCAATCCCATACTGATTGTCTGAGTTTCCGAAATCGGGTAACCAAAGTTAACATTGGCACCGGTTGTATCTGCAGCATAGTTCGAGATATCAGTATCACTGTAATCATAAGAACGGTGATACAAGTTGAAACCACGGCTGACACCATCAACGGTGAAATACGGATCAGTAAAGCTGAAGTTATAGAGCTGACTGACATCACTTTTGTTCAGACCTACAGACACCTTGTTACCGGTCCCCAGGAAATTGTTCTGACTGATAGAGCCGCCCAAAAGCAGGCCGTCAGACTGAGAGAAACCCACACTGGCTGATATACTGCCCGAAGGCTGCTCTTCAACGGTGTAGTTCACGTCAATCAGGTCACTGGTTCCGGGAACCGGTGGTGTTTCAACATTGACTGACTTAAAGAAACCCAGACGTTCCAGACGCACCTTGGATTGCTCAATCTTCTGAGTGTTCGCAGAAGCACCCTCCATCTGGCGCATCTCACGACGCAGAACTTCATCTTCGGTTTTGGTATTCCCGGTGAAGTTGATCCTGCGAACATAAGCACGTTTACCAGGATCAACAAAAAATGTCAGGGAAACGGTTTTCTTTTCGTGATCCGGAGTCGGTATACCTGTCACATTGGCAAAGGTATAACCTTCATTACCCAGGCGCCTGCTCAGAATTTCTTCTGTCGTCGTAATCACCCGACGGGAAAACACTTGTTCCGGTCTGGCCAGCAACAAGCTTGTGGCCTCTTCTTCAGAGATAATCAAGTCGCCCGCCAGCTTGACATCACTGATTGAGTATTTATCACCTTCATCAATATTAACAGTGATAAAAACACTCTGTTTGTCAGGACTAATCGAAACCTGAGTGGAGCGAATATTAAAGTTGATGTAGCCTCGATCCAGATAGTAAGAGCGCAGACGCTCCAGATCACCCGAGAGTTTTTCCCGGGAATACTTATCACTGGAGCCAAAGAACGAGAGCCAGTGCGACTCTTTGAGTTCAAACAAACCCAGTACATCTTCCTGAGGGAAAACCGTATTACCAACGACATTGATATGTCGGATGGTCGCTACCTTGCCTTCTTTGACATTGATAGTCAGCTTGACCCGGTTACGGGGCTGAGCTTCAACATCAGCGGTAATACTGGCTCCATAACGACCCTGAGCAACATATTGACGCTCCAGTTCAAGTCGAATAGCCTCCAGGGTAGCCTGCTGAAAAATCTCACCTTCAGCCAGACCTGACTTACTCAGCCCCTGCTTGAGATCATCCGTTTTGATGGCTTTGTTACCCTTAATTACAATTTCACTGATTGAAGGTCGCTCAATAACCGAAATGACCAGAATATCACCGTCTCTGGCCATTTGAATATCTTTGAAATACCCCGTGCGGAACAGAGATTTAGCTGCACTGGAAATCTGCACAGATTCAATATCATCCCCAACCTCTATGGGCAATGCATTAAATACTGTACCGGCTGAAACCCTCTGAAGGCCATCAATCCGGATATCAGACACTACAAAAGCATTAGCGCCTGACGCATAGGCCATCGAGCCAATCAGCAGAGACAACAGTGATCGCTTCATGGAATCCGTTCTTAGTCCGTGTTCATTTTTCACTCTGGGTAGTCGCATCAGAAAAGCCGGCTTATGTCATTATAAAGAGCCAGCATCATTACACTGACCACCAGAGTCACCCCAATTTTCAACCCAACCATCTGAGCCTTTTCAGACAGAGGTTTCCCTCTGACCCACTCCACCAGATAAAACAACAGGTGTCCTCCATCCAGTACAGGAATGGGCAGTAAATTCAAAACCCCAAGGCTGACACTCAACATGGACAAGAAATAGAGAAAATTCTCCAGTCCTGATTGCAGGGACGCGCCAGCCACTTTAGCAATGGTAATAGGGCCGCTCAAGTTTTTTACCGAAACCAGCCCGACAACCATCTTCCACAGCGACTCAAGCGTCATTCCTGTCAAAGCTGACGTTGCCTGAATAGCTTTGGGCACTGCGGAGAGCGGGTTAAACTGCAAGGTCCTGACCATATCGTCAGGCCAGGAGACCGACTGAACACCAGCACCAATATAACCCACAGATTGACCTTCCACCTCTTTCTCACCAGGCGTAATGGTAAGACTTTGGAGACTGCCGTTACGCTCAACGTCTAACTGCAGTGTTTTACCAGAGTGACTACGAATCAGGTTAACCCATGCCAGCCAATCCTGTACAGGCTCACCATTGGTTTTAAGAATTTTATCTCCGGGCTGGAGGCCTGCCTGCTCAGCAGCACCGCCCGGAACAACCTGACCGATAACAGCAGGTAGTTGTGGTGAGTAAGGTACAATCCCCAGTGCCCTGACGGGATTCAGATCCTCCTGACCTACCAGCCAGTTATGCAGGGGCACCTGCCTGATGACTTCAGTGCCTTCAGGCTTTTGACCAGGGATTCCGGGCCTGACCACGATTTCAACAGAGCGATTGTCGCCAATAAACGACAAAAGCTCCATATTCACCTGTTGCCATCCGGGTGTATCTGTTGAGTCAATTCTTAAAATCTCATCACCGGGCTGAATACCGGCTATTGCAGCAGGAGAATCAGGCAATACTTTTTCAACCTGCGGCAGCACAGTCTTTACACCCAAAACATACATTAACCACAGTGCCGCTATTGCCAGCAGGAAATTAGCGATCGGACCCGCAGCCACAATCGCTATCCGGGACAGGACAGGCTTGTTGTTAAAAGCGAAGGCTCTTTCCGATTCAGGTACAGGCCCCTCCCGCTCATCCAGCATCTTGACATAACCGCCAAGGGGGATGGCTGCAATTACGTATTCAGTCCCCTGACGATCAGTTCGCTTCCAGAGCGGCTTACCAAAACCTACGGAAAAGCGAAGAACCTTGACACCACAACGACGGGCCACCCAGAAGTGGCCAAACTCATGGATACTGACAAGAATTCCTAACGTTATGACAAAAGCCAAAAACGTTTGCAAAGTTCCAAATATCATTTCGCGCTACCCAACCTCCGGTACGCCTGCCTGCCTGCTTTGACCTTGAACTCGCAGACAGCAGTGGTTGACAGAGTTTTATGTTTCAATGTACGACTGTAAATAGAATATCGCCAGAATGACAGTAAATATATGTATTTAAGCCATGACAGCATCAAGCTGTCTTGTGCCACTGTTCAATCTGGGTTCTGGCCTGCAACCTGGCCTTTCGGTCAGCATCCAGCACCTGTTCAATATCACCTGCACTGAACACCTGAAGCGCCTGAAGCGTGGCATCAATGACTTCCGGGATACGATCAAAACGTAGATGATCACCCAGGAAGGCTTCCACAGCCGTCTCATTGGCTGCATTTAACATAGCGGCTGCAGTCCCACCGGCAGTTGCAGCATCCTGAGCCAGCTGCAAACATCTGAAACGTTGCATACAGGGCTTCTGAAAATCCAGTCTGCCAATATCGGCCAGAGAAAGTGGCTCCACACCGGATTGCACGCGCTCAGGCCAGGCCATTGCATGAGCAATCGGTGTGCGCATATCCGGATTGCCCATTTGTGCCAGAACTGAGCCATCCTCATAATCCACCAGAGAATGAATGATACTCTGCGGATGAATCAGCACCTCGACCTGGGAGGGACGAGCACCAAAGAGCCAGCAAGCTTCAATAAACTCAAGCCCCTTGTTCATCATGGTGGCCGAGTCTACTGAAATCTTTCGCCCCATGCTCCAGTTCGGATGAGCACATGCCTGGGCTGGTGTAACAGCAGGTAGAGTGTCTACCGGTGCATCCCTGAAAGGCCCACCCGAAGCGGTTAATAGAATTCTGCGAACCCCAACCCCCTGAAGACCTTCACTATAACCATGGGGAAGACACTGAAAGATAGCATTGTGCTCACTATCAATTGGCAACAGCTGGGCACCAGACTCTTTTACCGAATCCATAAAGAGCGCCCCGGTCATAACCAGCGCCTCTTTGTTTGCCAGCAAGACTTTCTTACCTGCCTTGACAGCGGCCAGAGTAGGCAGCAGACCTGCGGCTCCGACAATAGCAGCCATGACGATATCGATGTCTGAATCAGCAGCCATCAGAGCGACTGACCGACTACCACCAAGAACCTCTGTTTTAATCCCTTCAGCTTTTACCGATGCTCGCAACTGATCGGCAACAGCAGGATCTGACATGACAGCGAAGTCCGGCTTAAACGCCCTCACCTGCTCCAACATCGCATCATGACTTCGACATGCGACCAGCGACCTGACTCTGTAACGATCATTGTTTCGAGCAATGACGTCCAAAGTGCTTTTTCCGATAGACCCGGTTGAACCCAGGACACAAACCTGTTGCATGCTTAACTCCCTCCGACAATCAGAGCCAGAGTAAAGACCGGCACAGCCGCCGTCAGGCTGTCTATTCGATCCAGCACCCCACCATGACCTGGCAGTAAATTACTACTGTCCTTAATACCGCGCTCACGCTTGAGCATACTTTCAAAAAGATCACCCAATACGGAAACCAGAACAACAGCAACTGAAAGTACCAAAAGACCCAGCCCACGAGCTAAAGAAAGGTCAAAATACAAGCCCACACAGGCCGCCACCAGTAACGACATTAGTAGCCCACCGACCAATCCTTCAACCGTTTTCTTGGGGCTCACCCTCTCGGCGAGCTTGTGACGACCAAGATTCTTACCGGCAAAGTAGGCACCTATATCGGCTGCCCAGACAAGCAGAAACACCAGAATAATGGTCCAGCCATGCTGATCATGGAGTTTAAGTTTTGAGAGTGCAAACCAGGCTGGAACCAAGGTCAACACACCCATCACCAGCCTGAGCAATCGACTCTGACAGAAACGGGCAGAGGCCGGATAACTCTTCACCAGAGCAAATGCCAGCAGCCACCAGATAACAGACACTGTCAGCAGTGCATAGGCCGACATATCTTTCACAAACCAGCAGACCCCAGCGATCAGCAACACATAAACCACCCGGGCAAAAACATCTTTAAAGCCGGACAAATTAGCCCATTCCCAGGCTCCCAGCATGATAACCAGGGCAATCAGGACTGAAAAAGCGGTGGGAGGAAGAAAAATAACACTGCTCAGGGCCAATACTGCCAGAACTACAGCAGTTAGAATTCTCTGTTTTAACACGTAGCCTCAGCCTCCACCTGCTCACTGGTCTTGCCAAATCGTCTCTGGCGATTGACATAAGCCAGGAGCGCACGCTCAAACTCCCTGCGATCGAAATCCGGCCACAAGGTTTTGGTAAAATAAAATTCGCTGTAGGCACACTGCCATAAAAGAAAGTTACTGATACGCTGTTCACCACTGGTTCTGATGAGTAGATCAGGCTCGGGTATACCCACTGTACTCAAATGCTGACCAATTAACGACTCATCAACCTGGTCAGCGGATATCTCCCCCTGCTCTACCATGTTAGCCACTTTGCGGGCAGACTGGGCAATATCCCACATTCCTCCGTAATTGGCAGCAATCACCAGAGTCACTTTCGCTTCGTCAGCAGTCAAAGCTTCTGCTTCAGCAATATGTTCCTGTATGTCCGGACTAAAACGACTAATGTCGCCTATAATCTTCAGTCTGATATTATTTTTCTTGAGCTTAGCGGTTTCCTTGCGCAGCGTTCTCAGAAACAACTCCATCAAGCCATCCACTTCACTCTTCGGCCGGTTCCAGTTTTCACTGCTGAAAGCGAAAAGAGTCAGAACTTCAATACCTGCTTCACCGCAGGCTTCAATCACTTCTCTGACTGCTTTCAGACCCGCTCGATGGCCGGCAAGACTCGGAAGCAGTCGCCGTTTCGCCCAGCGGTTATTTCCATCCAGAATGATGGCCACATGGCGGGGCAACTTCTGAACTGGTACTTCCTTAAGGCTGCCGATTTCCTCTTGCGATTTCATGGCCATTCACTATTTTGTTGATCTGAAAATACAATTTATTTGCAGCACTCCGGAAGCGTTCACTGCAAATTGTAAACGCCAGCAAAGTGCCACTCCTAACACCTCAGAACAGATACACAAATCCACCTGAGAAACACCATCCCTGATCAAATGAGACATTAAGAGGAGCGATCAAACAGCCATGTTAAGGAAACACAGCCATGCCAATGACACAGAGCTGACGACAACACCACAATAACCACATTTGCAATTAAAGTGAGACTGCTATATCCAGATTGACACAGATTGATTTTCTTCGCTCATGACTGTCTATAACCAATCAATTAGAAGATGAAGCGCTCAAACTTCCATCAGGTCCTTTTCCTTGCTGGCCAACGCCGCATCTACTGCCGCAATGTATTTATCAGTTACCTTCTGGATATCGTCCTGTGCACGACGCTCATCGTCTTCACTGATTTCTTTTTCCTTTTCCAGCTCCTTGATATCGGCCAGCGCATCACGACGAATATTGCGAATAGCAATTTTAGCGTTTTCAGCTTCCTGACGTGCCTGACGGGTGTAGCCCTTCCGGGTTTCTTCAGTCAGGGGAGGCAGAGGGATACGAATCACTTCACCGGCAGTGGAAGGATTCAGACCCAGATCAGATTTCAGGATCGCTTTTTCTACATCAGGAACCATCTGCTTTTCCCAGACGCGGACAGCCAGAGTCCTGGCATCTTCAGTAGAAATGTTAGACACCTGGCTCAATGGCGTCTCGGAGCCATAATAAGAGACCCTGACACTATCGAGCAGACTCGGGTGAGCGCGGCCAGTACGAATTTTGGCAAATGCACTGTCCAGAGAGTCAACACTCTTGCTCATGCGCTCCTGCGCATCTTGCTTAATTTCTTCAATCATTTTCCACCCCACTCACCAGTGTTCCTTCTTCGCCACCTACCACTGCATTGAGCAGAGCACCGGATTTATTCATATTGAAAACCCGAACGGGCATCTGCTGATCACGGACCAGACAGATCGCAGTCAAATCCATTACGCCGAGTTTGCGCTCGAGCACATCATCATAGGTCAGGGATTCAAATTTTACTGCATCAGAATGTTTAACCGGATCCTTGTCATAGATACCGTCAACCTTGGTTGCTTTCAGCACAACATCGGACTCAACCTCAATACCGCGAAGGCAGGCTGCAGAGTCTGTTGTAAAGAAAGGATTGCCGGTACCCGCTGAAAAAATCACTACATCGCCACCATTGAGGTAGCGCATTGCACGACGATGGTCATAGTGCTCTACAACACCATCCATCGGAATGGAAGACATGACCCGGGTGTTGATGTTTGAACGTTCAAGGGCATCACGCATAGCCAGAGCATTCATAACTGTGGCCAGCATCCCCATATGGTCACCAGTCACACGGTCAAGGCCAGCGGCACTCAGCGCTGCGCCACGAAAAAGGTTTCCACCACCGATCACGATACCGACCTGAACGCCGATACCGACCAGCTGGCCAATTTCCAGAGCCATTCTGTCAAGAACACTGGGATCAATGCCAAAGTCCCCCGCTCCCTGAAGGGCCTCGCCACTGAGCTTAAGCAAAATGCGCTTGTATTTCGGTTGTCGATCATTTGCCGGCATATTCAGCTTTCCAATTCAGAGTTAGGCGAAGGCGCGCCTGTCCCCGATAACCTGCCGACTCACCCCACATCCTGCCAAATGAGCTTTCTGCACTGTCAGCAGCTCAAAAGCGGCCGTTTACATACAACCTTGCAGCAGTGCATCATTGCTCAGATACCAGAACACGGGTAAACCTGCAGACCCGCTGAACAGGCTCAGTCAAGCCTGTTCAGCTAACAGGTCAGGCACCATCCATTAACCAGTAATAACCAGTATCAGGATCAGAGTCCAGCCTGAGCGCGAACTTCAGCAGCGAAGTCCACTTCTTCTTTCTCGATACCCTCGCCAACTTCGTAACGAACGAAGCCAGTGATAGTTGCCCCAGCTTTCTTGGCCAGAGCACCTACCTTGACATCAGGGTCTTTAACAAAAGGCTGTTCAGTAAGACTGTTTTCAGCCAGGAACTTGTTGATACGACCAGCAATCATCTTTTCGATAATTTCAGCTGGTTTACCAGACTGCTCTGCCTGAGCCTTGAAGATTTCCTTCTCTTTTTCAACCAGCTCAGCAGGCATGTCGTCCTTGTTAACCACCTGAGGGTTAACAGCAGCAACGTGCATAGCTACATCACGAGCCAGCTCGGAGCTGCCACCGTCAAGGCTAACCAGAACAGCAATACGCTTGTTACCGTGAACGTATGCGTCAATCACGCCACCTTCTACGATTTCAATACGACGGACACCGATGTTTTCACCGATCTTCTGTACCAGCGCCAGGCGTGCTTCTTCCAGTTCACCTTCCATCAATTTGGCTACGTCAGCTTCCTTACGGTCAAAAGCAGCGTCTAACACTGTCTGAACGTAACCCAGGAAGTTGTCATCACGAGCAACAAAGTCGGTCTCGGAGTTAACTTCAACCATTACACCGAAGCTTCCATCTTCAGCAACTTTGGTAGCGACAATACCTTCAGCTGCGGTACGACCTGCTTTCTTGGCGGCTTTAGCCTGACCAGATTTACGCAGCTCTTCAATCGCCTTTTCAATATCACCTTCTGAAGCAACCAGAGCCTTTTTGCACTCCATCATGCCCAGGCCAGTGCGTTCACGCAGTTCCTTAACCAGTGCTGCAGTAATTGCTGCCATGGTGGGTTCCTCTCGCAAATATTCAATAAGGGATTCAGGGCAGCCTTGAGCTTAGTTGTTTAGCGCTTCAAGCTTATGACATACAAAATAGGCTTGTGCATACTGAAGCTCCTGTCAATGACCACCCCAAAGTGACAAACGCTCTTTTAAATCTGAAAAAGGGGGCCACGCCCCCTTTTCGCAACGACCAGAAGATTAAGCTTCCTTAGTGTCTTCCTGGCCGTCTTCAGCCTTGGCTTCAGCTGCTTCTGTAGTTTCTGCAGCTTCAGCTGCTTCTGCAGCTTCTACTTCAACTTCTACAAACTCGCTTTCAGCGCCTGTGTTGGCAGCGGAACGACCTTCAAGAACAACATCAGCAGCAGCTTTAATGTATAACTGAATAGCGCGAATCGCATCATCGTTACCAGGGATAACGTAGTCAACACCTTCAGGACTGGAGTTGGTGTCAACGATACCGATGACAGGGATGCCCAGCTTATTGGCTTCCTGGATAGCGATGCGCTCGTGCTCGACATCGATAACAAACAGTGCGTCTGGCAGACCACCCATTTCCTTGATACCACCCAGAGAGCGATCCAGCTTTTCCAAATCACGACGGCGCATCAGGGCTTCTTTTTTGGTCAGCTTTTCGAAAGTGCCATCTTCAGCCTGAGCTTCCAGGTCACGCAGACGACGTACAGACTGACGAATGGTCTTGTAGTTGGTCAGCATACCACCCAACCAGCGATGTGCTACGAAAGGCATGCTGCAGCGAGCAGCTTCTTCACGAATGATCTTACCGGCGGCACGCTTGGTACCAACAAACAGAATCTTGTTCTTACCTTCGGCCAGCTTGCGAATGAAGCTCATCGCTTCATTAAAGGCAGGCATGGTGTGCTCAAGGTTGATGATATGAATCTTGTTACGAGCACCAAAGATGAATTTATTCATCTTCGGGTTCCAGAAACGAGTCTGGTGACCAAAATGCACGCCCGCCTTGAGCATGTCACGCATGGTGACTTGAGCCATGAGAATTCTCCTGTTACAGGGTTAGGCCTCCACACACCCCATGAGTTCGACCCAACGATCAGCTCTCGCTGACTGCACTCGGGCACCCTGAATCATGTGTCGGTGTATGTGAGTTCTGTTTACAAAATCAAATAGTAACCTCGCAATCAGGTGACCCTGAACACGAGGACGCAATTTTATACCACAATCTTATGATGATTCAAAGTCGACAGATTTCTTTGCAGGAGGATTCTTTATACAGTTGAAGCCAGTTCCAGTTAACAATAACCAACTCTCTCTTCTTTTCTGTTAGAATTTCAGCAATGAATCCATAAAGCCCCTGGGAAGCTACCGAAGCAGACCGTCATAAGTGATCAAAATGACCTTGTTAACCCGTCATCAAAGATCACTCACTATAGAGCACTCTCGGTATTTCCTGCGCCTGACAAAGAATATTTGAAATGAACGTTACGATCAAAACCCCTGAAGATATTGAAAAAATGCGCATCGCCGGCAAGCTGGCTGCCGAAGTACTGGAGATGATCACCCCCCACGTAAAACCTGGCATTACTACTGGCGAACTTGATCGTATCTGTCACGACTACATCGTTAATGAACAGCAGGCTATTCCAGCCCCCCTGAACTATGGTGCTGCACCCGGTCGCCCCGGTTTTCCAAAATCCATATGCACCTCTCTGAACCATGTTGTCTGTCACGGCATTCCCAATGACAAGAAGACCCTCAAGAACGGCGATATGCTCAACATCGACATTACTGTTATCAAAGACGGTTACCACGGTGACACCAGCAAGATGTTCCTGGTCGGCAACGTCCAGCCCTATGCAGAAAAATTAGTCAATGTCACACAGGAATGTCTCTACAAGGGCATCGAGATCGTCAAACCCGGTGTAAGGTTGAGTGATATTGGCCGGGTCATCGCCCAGCATGCTCACGCCAACCACTACTCTGTGGTTGAAGAGTTTTGCGGCCACGGCATCGGAAAGGTCTTCCATGAAGATCCTCAGGTACTTCATTACGATGGTTATGGCGATCATAACGATTATGTTCTGCGGGAAGGCATGACATTCACTATTGAACCCATGATCAATGCCGGCAAGAAGTTCACCAAACTCCTGGGAGATGGCTGGACTGCGGTCACCAAGGATCGTCGCCCTTCAGCCCAGTGGGAGCACACCATTCTTGTTACCGCTGATGGCGTCGAGGTACTGACTCTCAGAAGTGAAGAAACGCTTCCTTTTTGACCCCTGAATGGCTCGCACGTTTTATCTATAGAATCTGATCTGTAGAATTTCGCCTTCAAAGAAGCGCGAGCCGTTTTTTTAGCGACGGAGTGCCAGGAGAATAATCTATTATGAATCACGCAAACCCAAAGATTCCGAATCAGCTTGAAGCCCAGCTGTTTGATAAAAACTCGTTTGTTACCGCCCTCAGCAATCAGCCTTCCATCCCTCTTTACAAAGACACCATCCAGTCTGGCAGAGATATGCTGAACCGATGGTTCAGGAAAAAAGTCAATATTGATCAGCTGGTATACAGTCATACTTGGCTTATCGATCAAATTCTTATCACAGTATGGGAACAATCTGCCTGGGACGATTCTGAACACATCAGCCTGCTTGCAGTAGGAGGCTATGGTCGGGGCGAGCTTCATCCTGGCTCCGATATCGACATTCTGATTCTTCTGGAGAATGACGAGTACCAGACCCACCAGACAGAAATCGAAACTTTTTTGACGACATTGTGGGACATTGGCCTGAAAGTAGGCTCCAGTGTGCGGTCCATAAAAGAATGCGCCGAACAGGCCAGAGACGATCTGACCATCATCACTAACCTGATGGAAGCACGCCCCCTCTGTGATCCTGAAAATCTCAACAAGCAACTTCAGGAAAAGATCAGCGTCCACCATATGTGGCCCAGCAATCAGTACCTTCAGGCCAAATTTGACGAACAGAAAGCCCGACACAAAAAGTATGCTGACACCGCGTATAGCCTGGAGCCCAACATAAAAGGCTCACCCGGCGGCATCCGTGATTTGCACATGCTGGGTTGGACCGCAAGACGTCATTTCGGTACCCAGGACCCGATCAAACTGATGGCTTTGAATTTTTTGACAGAAGCCGAATACGAACAACTCATCCGCTGCCGGGCATTTTTGTGGAAGATACGATGGGCACTGCATACACTGGCCGGCCGGGGCGAAGACAGACTCCTGTTTGACCACCAGCGATCACTGGCTGAACAGTTTGGCTACCGGGACCAACCTGGCTCACTGGCGGTAGAACAGTTCATGCAAAGCTACTTCCGCACGGTTCTGATTGTTGGCCAGTTCAAAGACCTGATCCTCCAGAATTTTGATGACAAGATTCTGAATGCGGACAAACCGCAGACCGTAACGGCTATCAATGATCGATTCCAGATACGCAATCAGTACATTGAAGTTACTCATGACCGGGTATTCGCTGAGCACCCGCCAGCTATTCTGGAAATGTTTGTCCTCATGACCCGCGACCCCGATATTCTCGGCCCAAGGGCTGAGACCATCCGGTTGCTGCGCGATATTCGTCACACCGTTGACAGTCAGTTCAGAAAAGACCCAAGGTGCGCAAAATTATTCCTTCAGCTTTTGCAGGCACCCTATGGATTAACCATCAGTCTCAGAAGAATGGCTCGCTATGGCATCCTTGGCCGCTACCTGCCAGAGTTTGGTCGCATTATTGGCCAGATGCAGTTTGACCTGTTCCACACCTATACAGTCGATGCGCATACTCTGTTGCTGATCAAGCACCTGCGTAGCTTTCGCTACGAAGAAAACAAGCAGCGCTACCCTATTGCCTCTCGAATCATACATGACATCAAAAAACCAGAGTTACTCTATGTCGCCGGCCTTTATCATGACATCGGTAAAGGGCGTGGAGGTGATCACTCTCAGCTGGGTGCCGTTGATGCCGAAGTATTCTGCCGAAGACACGGCCTGCGTCGTGTAGATACCAAGCTCATTGTCTGGCTGGTACGCGAGCACCTCACCCTGTCGACCACGGCCCAGAAAAAAGACCTGTCGGACCCGGAAGTCATTCAGGATTTCGCACGTAAAGTGGGCAATCTGAACAACCTGAACCATCTTTACCTGCTCACTGTTGCCGACATTAATGCTACCAACCCTGAGTTGTGGAATGGCTGGCGATCTTCTTTATTACAACAGCTGTATAGCCAGACCCGCCTGGTCCTGGAGCACGGCATAGAGAATATGCCTGACAGTGATGAAAGACTGCTGGACATTCAGCAGGAGACTCTCGCACTGCTGGCTGATGACAACCTGGACATGCAATCGATTCAGTCACTCTGGAACACTCTGGATGACGACTACTTTTCCCGTCATGACCCCCATGAAATCGCCTGGCATACGAAGGGAATTCTCGCTCACCAGGAGCAGCAGCCCCTGATACTGACCCGGGAAACAGACACTGACAGGGAGCACAGTGGTTCTCAAATTTTTGTTTATGCGCCTGACCGCCCCAATCTCTTTGCTGCAACGGTGGCCGGACTTGACTCCCTGCACATCAGTATCCAGGACGCAAGAATCATTACCTCCAGTGAACAGTTCAGCCTCGATACTTATACCGTATTAGAAGAAGACGGTTCAGCCATAGGTAACAATGAGTCTCGCATTGTGCAGATACAGAGTTACCTGCAAGATATTCTCAGCGATTCGGGGCAAATGCCCGTTGCTGCCCAGAGACGCACCCCCAGACAACTTCGGCACTTCGCCAAAGAACCTCTGATCACCATCAGCAACTTACCCGGCATTAAAAAGACACTGCTGGAGATCAGGGCAACCGACAGACCCGGACTTTTGGCCAGAGTCGTAAGGACTTTCGTGGAACTGGAGCTGCAAGTCCATAATGCCAAGGTTGCTACCTTTGGTGAAAAACTCGAAGACAGCTTCTTTATAACGGATAAAAACCATCAGCCCATCAGTGATCCTGATGTTGCCGAGCATATCTGCCTGACTCTGAAGCAGATTCTGCAACAGGCCTCTGAACAGGATGTCATCCGCTTTCAGAAACCATAAGTTCTTAGCCAGGCCGACCGGGGACTTCAAGCTGTTTATGACTCTTGTGTCCCTTTATGGCTGTACCAAAAAACACCGGAGCCAGGAAAGCATTAACAACGCCTGCAAAGTGTTGCATAGTCGGAAATATTCTAAATAAAAAACATCTTTTTTCAGTGGCTTAACTATTTTTAAGCTTTTGATTAACAGGTGTGATGATGAAAAAACTATATCTTATCCGGGTATCGTTCAGTTTTGTCATTACTGTGTTGCTCCTGCTGACCCCACCAGCTTCGGTTGCAGAGCATTTCCTACTTGTTTTTCAGAGTCCGCAGACCATCGTCAGAGTCCACCTCTCTGTACCCCTTGATACAGAAGCAGCTCAAGCATCGGTAGAACAAGGATTACAAGAACAACCCTCTGGATTGTTACCCAGTGAAGATCAGAAATATACAACAGTAGGTGGCTTGCCAATTTCTGAACCGCCGCCTTCTCCCCCCCCGGTCCGGCCCTCTGATTTTACATCAGGTGCTAATGATGAAAATCAGGAACCTGGTGCAATTGGAGGCATGCCGGAATCCACCGAAAGTCAGTTCTCTGATTTGACTTACATTATTAACGATGAAGGCCAGAACCTGGGAGGCCTTCCTTCACCCGTTTCACTGCATTTCATTGATCCTCATGACGGGACTGCATCAACTTCTTCCCTACCCTTAACAACTCAACCAACTGCTGCATCGAAAGAATATATCCGTCCGCTGCAAACCAAAAGTGCAAGCGTTTCCTCCTGGCTGGAAAGAGTAGAGGATGACGGTGGTGCATTTTTTTTTGAAGGTTCTCCAGATCAGCTGGATGAATTTGTCGTTCTGTTCGCCAGTCTGGTTGCTACGGAAGCTAAAGAAATGCATTCCTGTCAGCCGTTCACCCGGCTCCGCAGCTACATATGTGACTCGGATGTAAATCCGCGCTGGTATCGGGGAAGGATTGCGGTTCTCACTGAGTCAATCGCTATAGCGGCAGTTACCAGTGTTGGATTTAGTATGGGAATCCCTGCCTTGGGAGGCACATGTCTGAGTACCGGAATCTGTATTCCTCCCAGCATTTTAATGTTAAGCCGTGCCTGGTTTCCAAACCGGTTTCAGGTGAGTTTCACATTTCGATCGGATAATTTACTCATGAGTGAGGAAATCAATCATTTGCAGCAGATAGTGAATTTACTGCAGTGCACAGGAGGCTTTAATCTGGTGTCATTTCATTTCAACGAGCGGACCTCCATCCAGACACTGAGATTTATAGTCCAGGTACCTGATACAGTACATGCTGGCAATCTCCGCGGCTTGCTTGAAAGGCACAATCAGCAATTAACAAATCCGTTTCAAATAAAGGTATCTGCCATTGGCGAGCCAACAACACACCCTGTTGGTCTTCTGGAAACCAGCCTCTAGAGCACAGATTAACTTTATATCCGTTATTTCGGACTACAGAAGCCTGGTATCAAAACGCTGTAAGAGAGAAGAAATAACATACTCAAAAACCCCTTCGCCAAATTAACAAACAAACTGTTATGAGAAACATAAAAACCACCCGCTCAACTCAAACGCTCTTTATTAAAATTATTATAAAAAGCAGAATACGTGGTTTTTTTTGAAAATCTGTATATCTTCACATCAAAATCATTCAGTAGAAATACAATAAAAAAATTCAAAGAATTCAAATACGCCGACTAGAATATGGGACTAGAAAAACATAGCAATTGAACATTGAAGCATAAGCACAAAATTTGATAGCAAAAATAGAGTCCAATCCACCTAAACAGTTGACAACCTGCCACCTTGAAGATTGAAAAAAACCATGGTCGTATAATTCTCAAAACAACATTAGTCTCTGATTACGGAACAAGACGCACAATAACAAAAGAGTATTTCCCGGATCAATCAGTCTACTTTGGGTGCAAGCAAACTCGAGCACAGTCCCCACCTGATACAAGTCTAAAAAGTAGTTCAACACGTCAGTTAGTCAAATATATGGATACTTTTTCCTTCTCTATTTTAAAGTCACCCGGTCAAAGAATTCCCCGAACGTTTCTCTGTTTTTCTTTGTTTTTCTTTGTTTCCTTGTTAGTAAAATTTGTGGACCCCCCTTTATTTTATATTTTATAGACAGAAATATTCTAAATAAAAAGCATCTTTTTCCAGCGGCTTAACTATTTTAAAAACGTCTGGTAATCAGGTGCAATAATGTTTGAGTCTTTAAAAGACACATTATGGCGATTTTTTTATTACCCCTTACAGTTTGCAGACAACACCATCAACAATCATGGAGGAGTGTTTTCGGGCAAGCATTAATTGAATGCATTTTCTGTTTTTTCGGGAAGGCTTAGTTACTCGCCGGGTCTTTATTCTGCCCTGGAGCAGCTCTCCCTTTCATTCTTATCTAATTCACTGTGCAGATTGGAAATGCGTTTCCGGCTATTAAGCTGGAGGAGTAATTATGAAAAAACTTTGTAGTGTTAAGGTGTTGTGCAGCTTTGTCGTTGCACTGATCTTTCTGCTGACCACCATGGTTTCAATGGCCGATAATTACGTGCTTAACTTTAAAACCTCACAAACACACGTCAAAGTATACCTGTCTATTGATCCTGAAACTAACACTGATGGAGCACCAGAAGAGCAAGCCACGGCCACCGGGATGTCCCCCGATGATGTGAGTGGAAGCCATGAGCATAAGACAGTTGGAGGGTTACCAATTTCTGGGCCGCCACCTTCTGTCCAGAGCCAGCCTCGCGATTTGACATCGATAGGCAGTGATGGAGACCGTGAACCTGAAACAGTAGATGGCATTATACAGGGACTGCTATCTGATTTGACAATGGTTGAACATGCTATAGATCAGGAACTTGGAGCAACAGGCGGCCCGCCAGTTTCTCCCCAGACTCAGCCCCTTGATTTAAGATCTACTGGCATTGATTTAGATCAGCAGCCCGGAGCAGTCAGGCGCTGGCCTGCGTCTTCGCCAGTTTCAGTGACTATTATTGACTCTATCGACGCAGCTGATTCCACTTCAGCTGCCCAACCCTTAACCAATCAACCTGATGATGCGTCGGTGCATTCAGTCCACTATCTGAAAACAGGGAGTTCAATCGTCTATGCCTGGTTGGAAAGAGGAGAGGTAAGCGGCGGCAACCGGTTTCATATTTCTGCCAATGAACTTAAAGCCTTTGTCCGGATGTTTGCCAGTCTGGTTGCTATGAAAGTCAACAAAATGCGAAGCTGGAAGCCCTTTCCACGTTTCAGCACCTACGTCTTTAACTCCGAGGCAAATCCGACCTGGTCATGTGGAAAGTTTGCGGTGCTCTCGACGTTTCTTGCGGCAGCGGCAGGTACGGGCACTGGATTTGGTACGGGAGTCTCTGGATTAGCTTACGGATCTCTGGTCGCAGGGGGGGTCTTTACTCCTCTGTGTACCTGTTTTTTCAGCCATACACGTTTTCCAAACCCGTTTCAGGTGAGCTTCACTTTCAGTTCAAACCAGTTGCTTATCAGTCAGGAAATCTATGATTTTCAGCAAATTGTGAATATTCTACAGTGCTCGGGAGGTTATGAATTGGTATCGTTCAGTTTGGATGAGCAAAACGCCAGCCAGACACTGACGTTCAATGTCCGCGTGCCAGATAACGTGGATGCCAAACAGTTCCAAAACTGGCTGGAAAGTAAGAATCAGCAATTAGCTAATCCGTTTCAAATAAAAGTCTCTTCCATGGGCAAATCCGAAACCACGCTATAGGGCTAAGGTTGAATTTATCCGCAGCCGACAGATTAATCCTCATCTAAACATCCCCCCACTGATTCAAAGAAATCAGCGGGGGATTGTCTTTGCAGCTACTTTTTCACGATTTCGTAGTGGTTCCTGCCTGCTTCGTCACAGATGCCAATGAGCCTGCTCAAAAGGCCAGCAGGTCACGTCCTGACGCTCAGCCTATTGTAAGTACCTAACCAGTTGGTTTCGCATATTCTGGACGGCGGCTTTTTCCATCCTTCTGCGTTACAACTCTGGTTGCGTAGCTATGGCCACGCGTCCGTCGTTGCGCCTTGAAGGATGAAAAAATCCACTCGCCAGAATATGCGAAACCAACTGGCCAGGTACTTAACGGGTGCCTTTTGAAAGAGTTTGGGTGATGGTATTGCCGGGTGGCAGTATATTGCGCTTTTTCAGTACTTTCTTACTTATCTCAGCTTTGCTCTCTGCTTTTGCGACACCCTGGGAACTCTTACGCGATAAAAAACATCTTTTTCCAGTGGCTTAACTATTTTAAGACTTCTGATTAACAGGTGTGATTATGAAAAAATTTTTAATCATCGAAGCATTGTTCCATTTTGTCACTACAACAGTGTTTCTGACAGCTCCCATGGTTTTAGCAGCCGATGACTACGTGCTTAATTTCAAAACTTCAAAGACTCTCGTCAAAGTCTATTTATCTATAGACCCTGACAGAAAAACCGATGAAGTATCGCAAGCATGCGGGCTACAAGGGCATTCCTTTGTGTTACCAAACGTTGATAACAGTGCGAGTCGAAATTCCAAAAAGGCTGAAGGGTTACCAATTTTTAATTCGCCATTTTCCCGGGTTCACGCTCCTGGGATGACACCCTTTTATAATGATGAGACCGAGGAGCGAGGCGCCGTTGGGGGCCTGCCAATTGCAGTATCTTTATTCGAGCTTGAGTTTGAGTTTGATTCCGATGACGAAGATGAATCCTCTCCTCCAGCTCAACCCTTAACCACTCAACCCGTTGCAGTTTCAACCCATTCTATCCAAAATCTGCAAACTGGAAGAGCCTCGGTTTCCGCCTGGCTGGAAAGAGTAGAGATGGCCGATGACGCCCCGTCAATTCATGTTCCTTCAACCCAGCTCAATGCGTTTGTCCGTGTCTTCGCCAGGTTGGTTGCTATGGAACCTAAAGAAATGAATACCTACCAGCCTTTCACACGGTGTGGCATCTTTGTATGTGACTCGGCCGCAAATCGGATTTGGAAATATGGAAAGTTTGTGCCTTTCTTTGCGTTGATTTTGACAGCAGCAAGTTCCAGTGCTGCATTTGCTGAGGGAGCTCCTATTCTTGCTGCCGTATCCCTGGCCGCAGGGCTACTCATCACCTCTGCCTCTACCTTATTCTATAGTCTTACCCACTTTCCAAATCAGTTTCAAGTCAACTTCACATTTAGCTCGAACAATTTCGAAATCTGTAATTTGCAGCGAATAGCGATCATGCTGAAATATTCGGGAGGTTACGAATTGGTATCGTACATTTTGGACGATCAACACGATAGCCAGACACTGAGGTTTAATGTCCGGATGCCGGACGCAGTAGATGCCAACCAGTTAAAAGCCTGGCTCGAAAGTCATAATCATCACTGGGCCAGCCCTTTCCAGATAGGGGTCTCCGACATCAGCAGACCAAACTATATGGGTGAGCGGGAATCCAGACTTTAGAATTCAGTTTGAATTTATGGGCGGAAAACAGGACGGTTGTTGTCTCATCGCAACCGTCTTTTATCGATACAAGGCGGCCTATTGACAGAAAACAAGCAGGACGCACCCTACAAGAGGTGTTGAAAAACGACCATAAAGGAACATCACAACCGATCTAAAGAGCCTCGATATCTTTGTTAAAAAGTCTAACAAAATACTTTATTTACTATGGTCAAAGGGAATGACTGGTTAATAGTTGTCATAGTCGGAAATGTTCTAAATAAAACCCCATTTTTTCCATAGGCTTAACTATTTTAAAATTTCTGATTAACAGGTGTAGTTATGAAAAAAATTTCGAGCATCAAGAGATTGTGTAGTTTTTTCACTGCACTCCTATTCCTGCTGACCCCCACAATTTCAGTCGCAGATAATTTCGTGCTTAATTTCAAAACCTCACGGGCACTCGTCAAAGTTTATCTGTCCGTAGAGTCTGACACAAAAACCGTCGCTGATGACCTAACCCCAGCCCCCGGATCACAGGGAGACTATTCTGAGTTACCAACCCATGAAAATACTGAAAGCCAGAGATCTGACATGGTTGGCGGGTTACCCGTTACCGGACGGATCCCTTCTGCCCAGAGTCATTCCAGTGGCTTGACATCGGCGGCTGACGATACGGGTCAGGAACAGGGAGCTGTTGGGGGAGTGCCGACTTCTCCGGCAAATGGTGCGGTTTCCTTACCAGTCTCAGTGTCTTTCTTTGATTCTGATAACAGGGCTGAATCCACCACTCCCGAACAGCCCCTGACCAGTCAGCCTGCTGCTATGTCGAGACGTTCCGCTGAATTTCTACCCACCGGAAGTGCCTCTGTTTCCGCCTGGCTGGAAAGAGAAGACCGTGGCGCTGGTGAACCGTTTGTACATATTAATGAAAACCAGCTGAAAACGTTTATCCACGTATTCGCCAGGCTGGTGGCCATGAAAGCCGACGAAATGTATTCCACCCCGCCTTTCTCCCGGCCTCACTGTGTATCAGACCCGGAAGCCATAGAGCCCGACCATCAGCTCAGCTGCTTATGTGGTAACTACATATGTAACTCGGAAGTAAATCCGTCATGGTCATATATGAAGTATGCGGTTGCGCTTACGTTTCTCGCGACAGGGGCTGTTTCAGGAGTTGGATTTGGTATAGGGATTCCAGAGCTGGGAGGCGGATGCCTGGGTGCAGGACTGATCGCTTTAGGTCTGGAAGGCCTTTTCTTTAGTCATACCACCTTTCCAAAAGAGTTTCAGGTCAGCTTCACGTATAACTCAAGTAATCTGGAAATCGATACTTTGCAGCATATGTTGCCCATACTGCAATACTCTGGAAGTTATGAGTTGCTCTCATTCAGTTTGAACGAACAAAACGCCAGCCATACATTGAGTTTCAGGCTATGGGTGACGAAGGCTGTGAATGCCGAGAAGCTAACAAACTGGCTCGATACTCGTAATCAGCAATTGGCTAATCCTTTTGAGATAGAGATCTCTTCTATCGGCGAGCAGGCAGATAAGGAGCCGGTAGATAAAGAGCAAACAGATGGCGCGCAGGCAGATGATGAGTCGGCAGATAACAAGCAGCCAGCAGATCAGCCAGCAGATAACAAGCAGGCAGAAGATCGGCCAGCAGATAACAAGCAGGCAGAAAATCAGCCGGCAGATAACGAGCTGATGGATAAAGTCGAAAAGGAAACCGAACTATAGGGCTCATTAACTTTATACAAGGCGGCAGGCCGGGTAGCTTTCCTATCGCAACAATGCATAGCGATAAAGCTGGCCTGCCGAAAGAAAATGAGTTAGACATGTCCCACAGCAGATACTGAAAAACGACCAGAAAGTAAAATTACAGCCTGATTTGAGTCACTTTGTATTTTTTCTCCATCTACAGCTACTCAGCGGGAATGGCTGATTGAGAGTTTTTGCATTCAGATATCATCTAAGTAAAAAGCATCTTTTTTCATTGACCTAACTATTCTGAAGCTTCTGACTAAAAAGGTATGATTATGAAGAAAAAATGCCGCAATGCTCAGTTGCTTATTATTTGATCGGATTTCGTTTTGACAGGGAGCGCAAAAGCCAGACACTGATGCTTAATGTCCGAATGCCAACCAGCTAAGAGACTGGCTCGAAAGTTATAATCAGCAATCAACCAATCCCTTTCGGATAGAGGTCACCTCTATGATGCGAAGATCTGAACATACAGGCGATGAAAGAACCCGCTTATAGAGCCTGGGCTGAACTGTCTCACTATTGCTGACAGGTAAAAAGCCTTATAAAGCATATCACCAGACTCTGGTGGACAAATGCCTTGCCTCCACCAGAGCCAGATCACTGCTGGACTAAGGTGCATCGATCTGTACAATAGAGCGACCCTTCTTAAAGGAGCCTGATGGACTTAGACGATTTTAGCCAATTCCGGGAAGCCTGAGTCCAACAGACGCCAAGTACCAGATTTGCTATCAGAGTCTTTTATGATCAACGCCTATCACCGTGATACTGAGCAGTACTGCATCACCCGTATACAGACCGATGTGGCGCTTCCTGAAAATACACTCTGGCTGGACCTTGTTGAACTGGACGAAAACGAGGATGACTGGCTGAAACAGGAGTGCCCGGGATTTATAGAAGACGAAGATGCACTGTACGAGATTGAAGCCTCATCACGATTTTTTGAAAGTGAGACAGGTTTTCATATTCGTTCCTTATTCCCTCATCAGGCAGGCCAGGAATTTCGAAGCATCAACGTTGCTTTCAACCTTCGTGACGACCAGTTGGTCACCCTACAGGATGAGCCTACCGCCCTGTTCCGACTGATGAGAAATTATCTGAAACTGCAACACATAAAGGCACGAACACCGATCGATATCTTGATCGCATTGTTTGACACTAAAGTTCAGTTTCTAGCTGACACTCTGGAAGAAGTTTACGAAAATCTCGAAGCCACCAGTCAACATGCTCTTTCTGACGATGATACTGATGTTGATGACCTGTTGAAAAATATTACCCTGCAGGAAGATATAAACGGCAAAGTTCGTCTTAATCTACTGGACAGCCAGCGCTGCCTCAGATACATACTGAAAAACTGCCGTCACAAGCTGGATGACGGACAGGTTGACCAGGTGCGAGACATTCTTCGTGATATTGACTCTCTGACACCCCACACTGGCTTTCTCTTTGATAAAATCAACTTCCTGATGGACGCCACCATGGGTTTCATCAATCTGGAACAGAACAATATCATTAAGATATTTTCCGTAGCCGCCGTGATGTTTCTGCCGCCGACCCTGATTGCCAGCATCTATGGTATGAACTTCAAGGTAATGCCTGAACTCAGTAGCAGTTGGGGATACCCTCTGGCCCTGATTCTGATGCTGGCAAGCGCTCTTGGCACTTATTTTTTCTTTAAACGAAAAGGCTGGCTATAAGTAACCGAACAGAGTAAAGCCTGCCCATATGCCAGGCTTTACTCTCCTCTGCGAAACGTCAGTTTAACAGCAAAAGATTGCTCACCCTGCTCAAAACTGATCCTGGCATTGTGCAGCTCAGCGACCACCTTGACCAGCGACAAACCCAACCCATGACCAGGAGTTGTTCGACTCTGATCAAGCCGGTACAGCCTCTGGAATACCTTTTCCTGCTCTGATTCCGGAATACCTGCCCCCTGATCAATAACTGATACTGAATCCTGATCAATACGAATTTTGACCTCGCCTTTTTCAGGAGAGTACTTGATTGCATTCTCCACCAGGTTAAACAGGATTCTAAACAGCAACTGGTGACTCCCCCGAACAACCAGAGGCTGCTGCACTTCAAGTATTAGAGACTGCTCACAGGCTTCTGCCAAAGGCTCCGCCAGTTCAACCACTTCGTAGCCTATTTCTTTCAGGTCACAACGGACAAACTCAAGATCCCCCTGCCCATATTCCAGTTTCGTGAGTTCAAGCATGGCATTGAAGGTATGCAGGATCGTATCAAGCTCAGTCTGGGCCTCAAGAATATCCTCAACACCAGCACCGCCATTTCGCAAGTATCCATCCAGCTTGATCCTCAGTCGGGATAAAGGTGTTCTGAGATCATGAGCAATACTGCTGGTTACCGATGCAATGGCTTCTACTGAGTCTTCGATCTGCGCAAGCATTTGATTGATATGACCAGCCAACTCATCAAACTCATCGCCCTTATCAGTGACTTTAACTCTGGCTGCTAACTGACCTTCACCGACTTTTGCAGTCACTTTATTGATAGCGCGAAGACGAGCCAATATTTTTTTTGAAAATAAAAACCCGGTCACCAGTCCTACCAGCAAAACCAATACCATAGCGGCATAAAGTGCCAGAGTGAAACGAGAAGCAAACAGGTTAAAGTCTGAAGAGTTGTAGGCCAGCACCAGGGGACCCCAGCGACTGTTAATACGACTCCCCCGCACTTTCTGGAAGCGACCGTCTCCCAGAACCGAATCTCCCAGTATCCAGAAACTGCCCGTCGCTGGTGACAGGGGGACGGTTTCAGGCAGATAATTCAAATTACCCAGATAGCCTTCGGCGCTTTTAAAAACCACCAGCACTTGCCGGTTATTTTCAGCCATCTGACTTACAACCGCGCTGAATTCACTTTCTGAATGGCTTCTGGCCAAAGATGCCAGAGAATTGAGCTGTTCCAGAACAAATTGATCCTGTCGTTTCTGATAGAACCCCAGACTGTAGTCTTTCACTAACCACAGGGCTGATCCGCAGAGTACCAGGACAATAGCTGTATGCAGCAAGGTATAGCGCAGCAGTGAGGATGCCCGTAACCGACCCAGAGGGTCAAGCTGACTCACGGAGAACATAACCTGCCCCTCTCACAGTGTGAATCAGGGATGCTCCTCCGGCAGTATCCAGCTTTTTCCTCAATTTAGCGACATGAACATCAATAATGTTGCTGCCCGGATCAAAGTGATAATCCCACACAGACTCAAACAGCATGGTTCTGGAAATCACCTGATCCTGATGCTCCAGGAGAAAGCGAAGAAGCTGGAACTCTCTTGGCTGAAGGTTCACCTCAACCCTGTTTTTGACCACACGCCTGGATAATAGATCTACTTCGAGATCGGAAATAACAAGAGTATTTTTAGCTTCTTTACTGTGCCCTCTGCGAGTCAGAATTTCTGCCCGAACCAGAAGTTCCCCAAAAGAGAAAGGCTTGCAAAGGTAATCATCCCCTCCCTGCTTCAAGCCTTTAATGCGTTCATCAACGCCATCAAGAGCGCTGAGAATGATTACCGGTGTCTGGTTTTCAGAAGCTCTCAGTGCCGCCAGCACCTTGAGCCCTTCCATCTGGGGTAGCATACGATCCAGAACAATGATGTCATAGCTCTCGCCTGATGCCAGAAACAGACCATCCCGGCCATTGTCAGCCACATCCACGGTCCAGCCATGCTCCATGAATCCCTTGGCAATGTATTCACGGGTTGTCTGGTCGTCCTCAACCACTAGCAACTTCATATCATCACACCTATTCCGTTCCGACCATGGAAGGGAATCAAAAGCCTGATCATTTTTGGGTCACCGGAATCGGCCTGCCAGACTGAAGATCAACAATCACCTTGCGCACGCCTTTATCCGTCAACAACTCAATTTCAAAAAATACAATACCCTTCTCCTGTTCAAGCTCTGCTTCCATCAGCTGCCCCGGAACAATCTTTTTCGCTTCATCAATGGCTTTCTTCAAAGTCATGCCACTGTTCATTAACAGCTGGTACTTTTTACGTTTCAACTTTTTGCTGGAAAGCCTGTCTTTTTCGTCCAGCCAGACCTTTCCCGAGTCAGCATCCATAATTACTTCCAACTCAACGCTGTCTTCAGGATCAACAATGGCAAACTCATAAACCATTCTACCGTCTTCATCATCGATGCCAAATTCGCTGAGATGCCCGGAATAGCGGTCGGAAATTTTCGCAATGGCCTGTTCGGGTTTGATTTTGGCATTTTCGATAGCCAGCTGAAGCAGGACATCCTCCTGGCTTGCCAGAGCAGCAGTTGATACCAGAAAAAGGCCCAGAATGGCCTCTTTTAAAAGCCTCATGACACTTACCTGTATGAAATCAGTGAATAATCGCAAAGGATAGTGACTCTACAATGAAGACCCAATGAGCATAAGATTAACAAAAGTTAATCTTATGCTCATCTCGAATAATGACCGAGCAAAACTCGGACCGGACTACCACTTTCTGAAATTGAGTCCATACTTCCTATTCATTACAAAAAAATCGTTCATCTCCCAGGATTGAGCATGGACGTCCGTTTCTGACCAGATAACATTCAATCAAGGCAGAACCTTACGCATGAAGCAACGATTAAGTCTTCAGAACATCATTGGTATGGGTTTTATGACCTTCGCCATGTTTCTTGGCGCGGGCAATCTCATATTTCCTCCATTGGCGGGGCAGCTGGCTGGCACCCACGTCTGGCTTGCTGCTGCCGGTTTTCTGGTCACCGGAGTGCTTCTCCCTTTGTTAGCTGTGGTCATGATTTCCCGAGTTGGCGGCGGCTTCAACGAGATCACCGGTGAACTGCCACGCAGCATGATTGCATTGATGGGTTGCTGCATTTATATCATTGTTGTCCCGATATACGGTGTCCCGAGAACCGGCCTTGTTGCCTATGAAATCGGAATAATCCCGTTTCTGAAAGAGCCCGACAGCACTTCCAGACTGGCATACAGCATCATTTTCTTTGGCACTGCCTGGTATCTCAGCCTCTATCCGGGAAAATTACTTGAATCCGTAGGCAAGATCATCACACCGGCCCTCATCCTCTTGCTGATGATTCTCGGTATATCTCCCCTCATCTCCCCTCTGGGAGAAGCCGGTGAACCTATGAACGGCTATGCAGAAAATCCTTTCTTTAGTGGATTCCTTGAAGGCTATATGACGATGGATGCTCTGGCTGCACTGCTGTTCGGCATTGTCATCATTACCAACCTTAAATCTCACGGTATTACCGCACCCGACGCCCTGGCCAGATATTCTGTCATAACGGCCTGTCTAGCAGCTTTCGGACTGGCTCTGGTCTACCTGTCCCTCTTCAATCTGGGTGCTCAAAGTCACGGAATCATTGCCCACCCAAACAACGGCGGCCAGATTCTTTCTGTTTATGTCAACAGACTGTTTGGTTTCTATGGCAATGTTCTGCTTGCAACGGTTGTGACACTGGCGTGCCTGACTACCGCAATTGGATTGATCACTGCTGCTTCGGAGTATTTCTGTGATCTCTCCGGGAAACTCAATTACAAGGTACTTGTGGCGACCATCAGTCTCTCCTGCATGATGTTTGCCAACTTTAATCTCAACCAGATGATCGAACTGTTTATTCCTGTTTTACTGGTACTCTACCCGGTCTCTATTGCCCTGATTCTCCTGGGACTGATCAAAAGCCTGCTACCCAATCCTCAGCTGGTCTACAGAGCCACGCTCCTGGTCACCTTTATACTCAGTCTGGTCGATGCCAGTAAGGGTTTGAACCATCCAATTACACAAAAGCTTCTGGTACCTCTTGAGTCACTACCAGGGTACGACTTTAATTTAAGCTGGGTTGCCCCCTCTGTGGTGACTATTGTTCTTACCTGCCTGATCGGGAAACGCGTTACCCCTTCATAGCCTGCTCACAAGGCCAGACTTCTTGGCAAGTCACCAAACATCAAGTAAGCTGCTCGGCTTGCGATAGACTATCGCGGCTACCATTCACTCATTTTATGTAAAAATAAGTAGCTTACCCATGACCCGTTTTCCGGCATTACCCGCGCTTATCCTGGCGATATCCGCTTTGACTGGCTGCCAGGTGCTACAAAAACCTGCTCAAACTACGGACAGTCAAAAGACCTCCAGGACAGAAACCGAGGCGCCCGACTCAAAACAGAAGACAGAAGAATTACAAACTTTTAAACCTTCCAAGCCTCTTCATCCGGATACCATTTCTGTTAAACAGCAACTGGTTCAAACCCCCGCCCGTGTTGGCGGAAAACTGGTGTTGGGTTTTGCAGAGATAGGCACTCTCACAGAATACGGTCTGAAAATGAATGCCAAGATCGATACCGGTGCAGGACGCTCGTCGATTGATGCCAGAAACATTAAGAACTTTGAACGGGATGGTAAAAAGTGGGTTCGCTTTGACCTCCCCAGAACCAGCAAGGGCAATGTCACTCTGGAACTCCCCGTCAAAGACACTGTCTTGATCAAGGTTCCGGGCGGTGAAGAGTCCCAGACCCGTTATGTCGTCAATATAAACGTCAAGGTCGGCGATATTACCCAGAACCTGGATGTCTCACTGAACGACAGGGAAAGTTTTGAATTCCCACTGCTCATTGGTCGGGATTTTCTCAAAGACATGGCCATAGCCAATGTTGGCAAGAAATACATCGCAACCGAGAAAGTCCTGGATACCTTGACCGTTAAGCTCCCGACTGGCGGCAACCTGAGTATCAAGAAACAGATTGACAAGCCTGTCGACGTCAGTGGTCTTGCTTTGTTTGGAGAGCTTGAAGAGGTTCGTATCAAAGGATTCAAGAACCCATTCAAGGCACGTATTGATACAGGTGCCAAAACGTCTTCCATTGATGCAACCGATATTGAATACTTCACAAAAAATGGCGAAGAGTGGGTTCGTTTCAAGATCGTCAATGGTGACAACAGCCGGACCTTTGAGCGCAAAGTCCATCGTGAAGTTTCAATCAAACGTCACGGCGGTCTGGCAAACCAGAGCCGGGTTACTGTCTTTATTCCCATAACTTTGGGAAAGATTTCCAAAAATGTTGAATTTACGCTGACCAATCGCACTGGCTACGAGCATCCGATTCTTATCGGTGAAAGACTCCTGAGCAATACGGCTCTGGTTGATGTTGCCCAGCAAAATATTGCTGAGAAAAAGAAGTGAGGTTTTGAATGAAAGGACGTTTTCAACTCAGTCTGGCGGTGGTCATTTTGATCGCGGCAGGTTTGGGCCTGACTTTATACAAACACTTTGCCCTGGGGTTTCCCTTAACCCGGGGAGAAACTACCACCGTCTGGAGTGTTGAAGCTGAAATACAGTTCAAGGCCGACGGTGGACCCGCCAAGGCATCCCTGACCTTACCCGATCAACAATCCGGCTTCCGTATTCTGAATGAATCCTTTGCTTCTCCGGGTTATGGCATCAACCAGTATGATGATGAAGGACAACGTCGTGCAGAGTGGAGCATTCGCAAGGCCAGTGGCAAACAAAGCCTGTTTTACAAGGTGAGTCTGCATCCGGATCGACAACTGGTGGAACCTCTGGCCCCTCCTGTTGAAGAAAACAACGACACCCTGAAGGCCAAACCGTCCCTGCCGGAACCTTATCAGACTGCAGCAGACTCACTGCTGGAACAGGTGAAAGAACGCTCTGCTGATAGTCGAAGTTTCACAGGCACCCTGATCAAGGAATTTATTGCCCAACAGCCCAGTCAGAATACCAACATGCTGCTTAGCATGATTGATAGCCGTGCTGAGCTCACCAATCTGCTGATCGAGATGCTCTCCATGGCCGATATACCGGCCCGGGTTGTTCGAGGCCTTTACCTCGAAGACGGCAGACGTCGTCAGCCCATAGTAGAGATGCTGGAAGTCTACACCAATGATGGTTGGTTACTCTTTGATCCTGAAACCGGAGCATCCGGAAACCCGGAAAACTTCTTCCTCTGGCAACGAGGTGGTAAATCCCTGTTGGATGTCATGGGTGGCACAGCGTCCCGGGTCTCTTTTTCGATGATTTCCCAGAACGAGCCAACAAGGGATCTGGCCATTGAAACGTCCCGGGCTGACAATGCAGCACTGGTCGATTTCTCTATCTACGCCCTGCCTCTGGAAGTCCAGAATGCCTTCAAGAGCATTCTGCTAATTCCGATTGGCACCCTGGTCGTATTGATCATGCGTATCCTGGTCGGCCTGAGAACATCAGGAACCTTTATGCCGGTCCTGATCTCCGTGGCCTTCCTGGAAACCCAGTTACTGCCTGGTTTGATTATCTTTGTCACCATAGTTTCCATCGGCCTCTGGATTCGCTCGATATTGAGTCAACTCAATATGCTCCTTGTCGCCCGACTGGCGGCGGTGATCATTGTCGTCATAGGCATAATGGGCGTTATGAGCGTACTCACCTGGAAGATGGGGATTACCCAGGCCCTGACCGTGACCTTCTTCCCAATGATTATTCTGGCGTGGACCATTGAGAGAATGTCTATCCTCTGGGAAGAAGAAGGCCCCAAAGACGTACTGATTGAAGGCTCTGGTAGTCTGCTGGTGGCCACTATGAGTTACCTGCTAATGTCCAACCCACTGGTTGAGCACCTGACCTATAACTTTCCGGAGTTGCTATTGACCGTTCTGGGTCTGACCCTCATGCTGGGTCAATACACCGGTTACCGTCTGTTGGAACTTCGTCGCTTCAAGCCTCTGGTTGGAGGTTAACCCATGGAGTTCATCAAACGATTTTTTCGCAGTTTTGCCAGTCCATCCAGCCTCCACGAGGCCGGGATTCTCAGCATGAACATGCGGAACCTCGATTATGTTATCAAATATAATCCCCGCAAACTGCTACCTCAGGTGGACGATAAGCTCACTACCAAAAGGATGGCAGAAAAAGCCAATGTAGACGTCCCTGAACTGCTGGGTGTTGTCGAATACCAGCACGACATTAAAGATCTGGGTACCCTGCTTGAAGAACACAACAGTTTCGTGATCAAGCCCGCCCAGGGCAGTGGCGGTAAAGGCATTCTGGTCATCGTGGGTCGCGACGGTCCACGTTATGTAAAAGCCAGCGGCGACACTCTGGAATTTGAAGACATCAACCGACATGTTTCCAACATTCTGGGTGGCCTTTACAGTCTCGGAGGCAAAAGTGATGTAGCCATGATCGAGAGCCTGATCGTGGCAGACCCGGTATTTAATGATTACAGCTTTGAAGGTGTGCCGGACATTCGTATGATTGTTTTCCGGGGCTTTCCGGTGATGGGCATGCTGCGTCTGGCCACCCGGGCTTCTGATGGTAAAGCCAACCTTCACCAGGGAGCCGTTGGAGTGGGTCTGGACATTGCCTCTGGCAAAAGCCTCAGAGCCGTCCAGTTTGATCTGCCGATTGACAGGCACCCTGACACGGGTCACAGCTTTGAAAAACTGGCAGTACCTCACTGGGACAAACTGCTCAAGTTGACATCAGCCTGTTATGACATGACAGGATTGGGTTATCTGGGCGTGGACATTGTCCTGGATGAGAGGGATGGTCCACTGATCCTTGAACTCAATGCCCGACCCGGCCTGGCTATCCAGATCGCCAATGACTGCGGCATCCAGCCCCGTCTGGAGCTGATTGAGTCTCTGCCCAACTGGACTATGCCTATTAACGAGAAAGTCACTTTTTCTAAAGAGCACTTTGCAATGTAATTTCCACTACATCAGGACTCGACGTCCTGATGTACACTCGTTGCACCAGTGACAAGCAACGTCAGTCGAAGTTAAATTAGTGACGAATCCGCTCTGCCACCTTGGCCTGCACACCTTGTCTGTGTCACAATCATTTACAGGGTAAATAGATTTAACAGACGACCCTTTGAAGGAAGAGTGAAAAGCTGTCAATTCGTCATGGAGGACTGCCTGAATTGCGGGTTCTATTGACCTTCTCAACCTGTTCGCAAAGAGCAGTCATTTTCATCAGGGCTCTGGTGCTTCTGCTGATCTTTTTTGTCAGCCAGGCTACCCACGGGACTTCCGTTGCAGAATCTTCACCGTCTGGACCGGTTAAACTGGTCAGCTTCCTGACTTCGGTTCCTGCTCCGGAAGCGATCCTGAGCGGAAAACAGCCCGGCACCAGTGATCGCTGGTACAAACTCCGCCTGACATTGAATCATTCTCTTAATTCAGACTGGTTGTTGGTATTCAGAAGGACTCCCCACAAGAAACTTGATGTCTTCACACCTTCTGAAAAGGGTTATCGGATCACTTCATTGGGTATTGGCAGTCAAAGCCGCAAGTCAGACCCAAGAGTTCTGAAACTCCGGCTACCTGGGAACAAAACCCACGACATTTATATACGTGTGGACAGCTCAGAACCAAACAGGTTGAACCCTCACCTTTGGCCACAATCACTCTACATGCTGGATGAATACAAAAATCAGGCCTTGTCAGCTTCACTGCTGGCACTGCTTCTGCTCTTTCTGATCGTTACAGCGGCTGTAATGATCTACACCCGGCACCCTTCCTACCTGTTGCTTACTGCACACCTGCTGGCCACCACGACGCTGATCGTATTTTACCAAGGCGACATTTTCTGGATAATTAACGGGTCCTGGGACCCCGAATTCTGGGTGCTGATCATGACGGTCATCAGCCTTGTCTCGGCCCTGGGCTGTTACAAGAACCTCGGTTTGCTGGCACTCTATAATCCCAAAACAGACAGACTTATGCTCTGGCTTAGCTGCCTGTCGGTCGGACTGGTTCTCAGCTTCTTCGCCACAGAGAAAACCCTGCTTCTCAATGCGGCATTTTTAATGATCGCAGTGTCCGCAGTCCTGCTCATTGCCAGCCTTCTGACTATTTTTTCGCAGGGTGTCAGACCCGCCAAACTGGCGTTACCGGTCATGCTCACACTGTTCTTTGCCCTATTTAGCAGCTGGGCCTCAAAAGAGTGGCCCAGAGTCATTCCCAGTCAGGCCGAACTGGCATTAATTGCTCTCCAATCCATGCTAATTAACGGTCTTTACTGGATTAACCGCAAACACAAGAATCGCCAGGCTATCTCTATCAATCTGGTTAACAGCCAATTTGATAAACGACGAGTCTTTGATTCAGCCCTTCGCAAACATCTTCAGGCACCCAGCAATGCACTAATGGATGAAAAGACCATTCGACAGCGTATTCTGGCAACTCTGGATGCGATAATACCCGATACACCCTCTATGATACTGATTAAGAATAAAGACCAGTGGGATGTCAGCAGCCATTACCCTAAAGCAGCCCAGATTCTAACAAACAGTATTGACAGTATTGAAGATGAGCTGATGAACATCATTACCTCGGAACAAAAGCACCATATCCGGCTTGAAGATCGAAACGGCGTTAAATACTGGATATTTCTGCTTCACAGTGAAGAAAACCACCATAGTCTGCTGGTGGTCTCACCGGGAAGCCAACCCAACAGACCTTTGAAGTGGCAACAGATAACCGACATCAGCAACCATGCGCGAACCCTGTTTCAGGCCAATCAGCAGACTCGATTCTGGAAACTGCAGGCCAGCCTTGATTCACTGACGGGTCTTCTGAATCGGAGAGCTTTTGTCAATGAGGCTTCAGAACTGCTTCACCGCCCTGATTCCGCAAAGTCCCAATCCTGTCTGATTTTCATAGATATCGATGATTTCAAACAGATCAATGATCGTTTCGGTCACCCGGCGGGTGACAAGGTTCTCTCTGACCTTGCCTGTCAACTAAGGAAAGATCTTCGTCAAGAGGACCTGATTGCCCGCTATGGCGGCGAAGAATTTGTTGTTCTCCTGCCCAACACAGATGCTGTCAGGGGCGTAAAGATCGCTGAGCGACTCAGGAACTCGGCATTACTCTACAAGGGAGGTCCTGTTCCCCTGAGCCTCAGCCTGGGCATTGCTGCCACCGGTCCGCAGACCGACACTCTCGACAAAATACTTAAAGAGGCAGACGACGCTTTATACCAGGCCAAGCATCTGGGTAAGAACAGAGTCTGTCGGGCACCTTCCTGTGCAGATATTCGACTATCGGTTGGTGAACCAGACAAAGTTGGACAGCCTGCGCGAGAAGAGATTACAAAACGCTTATCCTGAAACGTAAATCTACATATACTACACCGTCACACTGAGGCTTTAGAATATAGTACTCATCTCCTACCGAAAAAAACGTAATATACGACAATGACCGCTCTTTTCAGTCGCTGGAGACGGCAACGGAATGACGCAGACCTGCAGCTTGAAGAACGAAATTTAAGCTGGCTGGAGAAAGTGGCACGCGCTCCTCACCAGGAGCCCTGGAGTGTCACCATACTGCAGTACGCCTGGACTGCCGGTCCGGTCACACTTCTGGCCGCCTTTGCAGGCTACTATATTGGTTACGGCACCATGATGCCTTTGGACAAAACCCTGTATTTTGTTGGCTATTCTATTGTTGCCATTGGTCTGGGTCTGTTCACCAAGCTAATTTACGACGTTACCCACGGCCGACGGATCAATCAAGACAAAAACAACCTGCTCAGCATCATCGACCGAATTCCCGAAATCATTTACATGGTGCGTGATCTGACCCAACGTAATATGACCGAAGATGCACGTCGCATCCACTCTGCCGGTATTCTCTTGCAAAAGTTCGATCTTGGTCCGGAATGGATATCAACAGCCATCGAAGATATTACGGGTGACCCCGATCTGGCCCGCAAGGCCGAACAGATTGAAATATTTCGCAGGGCTGGCCTTTATCACAGAATGCATGACATTGTTCACGAAGTCTCCGATGACACAGAGCGTTATCAAAACGAACTCAAAGAACTTCACCCACGCATAGCCAAAGCGCTCAAAAACAGGTTAAGCGGGATCGTGGCCAGACCCCATGAAGGGCAACCCAGGGAGCCTCTGTTTATTGAGCGGATTCTCACTGCCAGCGAGCGAGATAATGAAGAATTGATGACCCTTCACGATGTCGAGGAAATACTCATATTATGCTTCGAGCTGATTTGCGGGCGCAAAATTTCCTGGCTGAAAATTGAGTATACCGGTCGCTGGGATCTGGCCAAGGCTTTGGACAGGCTCGAGGAAGAACGCAATGATTTCCGGATCAGCCGGGCCAGGGTGTACTCACGCCTCAAGGCTCTGGCAACCTGGCTCCATAATGTTGATATCCAGAATGACATTATTACCGATCACGGCCTGAGCCCCCGGAATTTGCTGGCGGCAGTCAGGGAGTCACTCGACACTCTCAGTTTGCAGGTTCGCCAGGCCAGGGACCTGACCCATAAAACCGGCAAACACGTTAAGGCCCTGAACATAAAACGCAAACAACTCGATAAAGCCATTCAACTCTACAATGAAGCTCACCGCGCCTACCTGAAACAGGGACGGGACAGCGACAAACTCAAACGCGCCCTGAAGTACTGGCAAAAACTCTCCACACTCCATCAGCACAACCCTGAAGAGAACTTAAAACGCAGCCTGACTATTTCAGAGCAGAGTATCGAACTGGACGATGACACCAGAATGGAGGTTGCCAACCGTCTGGAAGCGTTTTCAAAGGAAACCCGCTTGAGAAAAGATAGCCATCGAGTCCACTCCCTGTCGCCTGCACGGAGATACCTGACAGAAACACGTGCCAGGGAGGTGGCCATCGAGGTGGCAACTATTCTAGACCCCTACATACATCTTCATGACCCACAGATTCAGAGGGCTATTGAGAGTTCCAATGCTTCCAGCCTGGCTTTTCTTGAGCCCGGTATGAGCGCCAGGACCAAGGCAGCGCTGGGAGAAGCTTTGGCCGCAGATGTTGATAAAAACCTCTCGGCCAGTGCCGAGAAACTGGCCCAGAACCTGATCCGTTACTATCGCGTCCCCCTGAGTGAGAGAACCATTAACTTCCTGGTACACACCTATCAGGCCGATTTGAAACGATTACAGTTCATTGCCCAGTTCGAGAGCCCTATGAGCGCTCGCTATTCACGGGATAATATTTCGCCCATCGAAGTTCCCCCTGCCAGTAACAAATGGCACATTGACTTATACAACGCCAATAAAGTCATCAGCAAATACAGCTCTGCCAGAAGCCATGGCTGAGTCACCTCTCAGCCCATCCTGATAACAATCAACCGAGCAAATATTTTCTATATGCCAATCAGAAATACTGATAGACAGATATTACATCCATCAGCATTCCTTATAGCCAAAAATCCACTTTACATTTCGAATGTTTCGTTTTTACACAGTGATTTATTCTTTATATTCAAACAAAAAACATTTATATCCCTAAAAAAAACCTGGATAACAATATATTTTAAACATTTTTGATGAAGATCAAACTTTGCGTCCTACTGTAGTTCATATATGTAACAAATCCGAGTAACATGTCCACAAATCTGTTTAACCAGCCACAGATTGATCCAGACCCATCTAAAACTCGTATATACCGGCGCACCGGCCACATACATGCATTTAGCATGTATCTATTATCCAGAATGCGCGGTAACTGCAGCACAAAAAGGACCTCTGTGGCAGCATGCATTTTCTGATTTTCAGTACGGATTTGATTTAACACTGTCATAAACGAGGAGCACCATGATTACAGACGAAATCATCGACCTGTCGCGATTCCAGTTCGCGATGACAGCACTCTATCACTTCCTCTTTGTGCCGCTGACCCTGGGCATGACCTTCATTCTGGCGATCATGGAGTCGGTTTATGTTATGACCGGCAAACAAGTCTATCGGGATATGACCAAATTCTGGGGTAAATTGTTCGGTATTAACTTTGCACTCGGCGTTGCTACCGGCCTCACCATGGAATTTCAGTTCGGAACCAACTGGTCATACTACTCCCATTATGTTGGTGACATTTTTGGTGCTCCACTGGCCATTGAAGCCCTGATGGCCTTCTTCCTCGAATCAACGTTTGTCGGCATGTTCTTCTTCGGCTGGGACCGACTCAGTAAAGTTCAGCATCTGGCTTGTACCTGGCTCATGGCTATAGGTACTAACCTATCGGCCATGTGGATACTGATTGCTAACGCCTGGATGCAGAACCCGGTAGGTGCAGAGTTCAATTATGAAACCATGCGCATGGAAATGACCAACTTTGCTGACCTGATTCTGAACCCTGTAGCCCAGGTGAAATTTATTCATACGGTTTCTGCCGGTTATACAACAGGTGCCATCTTTGTACTGTCTATCAGTGCCTGGTACATGCTTAAAGGCCGTGATATAGGTTTCGCTCGTCGTTCATTTGCGGTGGCCGCAGGCTTTGGTCTGGCATCCATCCTCTCTACGCTTCTGCTTGGCGATGAATCCGGTTATGAACTGGGTGACGTACAGCAGGTCAAGCTGGCAGCGATCGAGGCCGAGTGGGACACCGAACCTGCACCGGCCGCTTTTACTGTTTTTGGACTCCCCAACCAGGAAGAGCAGAAAACAGATTACGCGATCAAAATCCCTTACGTCATGGGCATAATCGCAACCCGCTCAACAAACACAGAAGTACTGGGTATCAAAGATCTGATCGACGACAAGATTCAGAGAATCAACAATGGTATCAAAGCCTACGAACTGCTTGAAAAACTTAAAAATGGTGAAGATACACCCGACAATCGTCGCGAGTTTGATAAAGTCGTGGATGACCTGGGCTATGGCTTGTTGCTCAGCCGCTATACCGACGACATTCGAAGCGCGACACCCCAAATGGTTCGGCAGGCTGCAGAAGAGGCTATTCCGACCGTGTGGCCACTGTTTTTCTCTTTCAGAATCATGGTAGGTCTCGGTGTTGTGATGCTCCTGCTGCTTGTAACCGCCTTCTACAAGACGGCCCGCAGAACTGAGTACAATAGTCCAAAATTCCTCAAACTCTGTTTCTATGCGTTGCCACTGCCATTCATTGCCAGTGAAATGGGATGGTTCGTTGCTGAGTTTGGTCGTCAACCCTGGTCGATCTCAGGCATTCTGCCTACCTATCTGTCTGCTTCTACCCGGACAGAAGCTGACCTCTGGCTCAGCATCATTGGTTTTACTGCGCTCTACAGTATCTGCATCATTATCGAAATTTACCTGATCGTTAAATATGCCCGCAAAGGCCCTAGCAGCCTGCACACTGGCCGCTACCACTTTGAACGCAATCGTACCGACGATATGGCTCAGGCATAAAAGGAGGCCCTTATGGACTACGAAGTTCTCAAATTCATCTGGTGGGTTCTGATCGGAGTCCTGTTCATTGGCTTTGCCATAATGGACGGGTACGATCTGGGGACCGCCAACCTGCTGCCTTTCATGAGCAAAACTGACGAAGAACGTCGTATCATGATCAATGCCGTCGCCCCTCACTGGGACGGCAACCAGGTTTGGCTGATCACTTCAGGTGGCGCACTGTTTGCGGCGTGGCCTATCGTTTATGCCACAGCTTTCTCTGGCTTCTACTGGGCCATGCTGCTGGTTCTGTTCGCACTGATTGTCCGTCCGCTGGCCTTTGATTATCGCTCCAAGGTTAAACCCGAGCAGACAAAGTACTGTGACTGGGGTCTCTTTATCAGCGGCATCGTACCTTCTCTGGTATTCGGCGTAGCCTTTGGCAACCTGTTCCTGGGCTTTGGTTTTAATCTGGATGACACAATGCGCTCCAGTTTTACTCAGGGTTTCTTCTCATTGTTGAACCCCTTTGCCCTTCTTTGTGGTGTTGTCAGTGTCTCTATGCTAACCATGCAGGGATCTGTATGGCAAAGCATGCGCTCTGGTAGCCCAATCAAAGAGCGTGCGACCATTGTCGCCCGCATCTCTGCCCTTGCGACCATTGTCACCTTTGCACTCGCGGGTGTCTGGGTAGCTAACCTGCCCGGCTTTGAGGTCGTCAGCGGTCTGGTTATGAATGGCGAAGCCAACCCTCTGATCAAAACAGTTCACATAGCTGACGCAGGCATCTGGTTGGCTAATTACACCAAGTACCCGGTTATGCTGATTGCACCGGTCATGGGTTTTGCTGGCGCCATTGGTGTCTTCCTTCTGGCCAACAGCCGTCTGCACGGCCTGGCCTTTACCTGCAGTTCAATCACCCAGGCAGGCATTATCATGACAGCCGGCTTCTCACTGTTTCCATTTATTCTGCCGTCCAGCACCCACCCTAACGTTAGCCTGACACTGTGGGATGCAACGTCCAGTTACCTGACGCTGGGAATTATGACAGTGGTTGCCATGATATTTGTTCCCATCATTCTGGGATACACCATCTGGTGTTTCTACAAATTGTGGGGTCGTATGACAGCAGAACACCTTAACGAAAACACCCACTCACTTTACTAAGGAGGGCAGACTATGTGGTATTTTGCCTGGATTCTGGGCGTACTCCTTGCGTGTGCCTTTGGTATCATCAATGTCATGTGGTATGAGTTTCATGATATGGGATTTGATAATGATATCAATGATTTAGATGACTAGGGCAGGTGTTTGGGAGTAAAATTTTGTTACTCCCAAGCTCATTTTTTGTTCCCGAACATGCTCAATAAGAAGCAACAATTCCGAATCGTGCCTTGTGGCAAGATTTAGTTGCTCAGGAAGAAAACGCCACTCTACAGCAAAAAAGCAGTGAGTGGCGTTTTAGTTTCAGTGCAGCAGCCAGTCCCTGGTCAAAGCGAACAGAGAAGATTTCAGCTGATACAACTGCTCAATCATCAGGCTTTTTGGGAACAGCTCTTCTGGTAGCTGAATACTGATCCCCAGCCCCATAACATCTATCCCTGAGTACTCACAACGTTTCACCAGGTCAACCACCGCATCATAGTGGTCAATATCCGGTGCTCCATCAGTAATCATCAGAATCAAGCGCCTTTCGGCATTTGATAGACAAGTCTGATGCACTGCATACCACAACCCTGTGACCATGGGGGTTGAGTCATGGCTGTCCAGAGCAGAGAGTGTTCCTGCAATTCGTAGATTGGACCTGCCTTTCACCACCCCGATTGATATTTGCCTAAAATCTGTTGTCAAAGAAATAAACAGACATTCAGGTGCACCAACATGCCTCAAGCTCAATACCAGTCTAAGAACCTCAACCACCTTGGCTTGGTTGCCGCTATGTGTCGGGAGTTAAAGATAGCCGAATACATTGCTGCCCGTATCACAAATGACTCCGATGTTCGTAATGTCACTATTGGACAAGCTGTAGTCGCAATGATCATCAATGGCTTGGGCTTTACGGGGCAAACTCTGTACATGCTCCCTGAGTTTTTTGAGGATAAGCCGATTGACCGCCTTATCGGGGAAGGTATACAGGCCGAACACTTGAACGACAAGGTACTTGGTCGGGCTCTCGACAGTTTGTACGACGCTGGTGTTAGCGACTTGTATCTCAATCTGGCCGTCAAGGTCGTCAATCATCTGAAACTTCCTTGCAAGGCATTAAATCTGGATGGCACCAGCTTTCATGTGGATGGAGTCTATAACAGTCATGACAATCCAGACGACTTAAATTGTATTCATATCTGCCAAGGTTACAGCCGTGACCACCGGCCTGACCTGAATCAGGTAGTCTTGCAGTTAATGACTGAAAATCAGGCGGGCATCCCTGTGTTTATGGCCCCTGCCAGCGGTAATGTAAACGACAAAACCTGTTTTCAGGAAATTATCAAAAATCATCTGTCATGTTTTAAGGCCGCTTTGAATAGCCGCTATCTGGTTGCTGATGCTGCCATGTATGTTGCAGAAACCCTTCAGTTGCTTGATGAGCAAAAGCAGCTGTTTATCTCCCGGGTGCCCCTGAACATCAAGGAGGCAAAGGAGCTGGTCTGCAAAGCGCCAACCGTGTCGCTGGTGCCTGTTGAAGGCTATGAAGATTACTACTCAGCTGAAGTGCCTTCCTGCTACGGAGGGGTTCAGCAACGATGGTTCCTGTTTCTCAACAAAAAGCGCGGGCTTAGTGAACGGAAAACATTGACCCGAAAGATGCAAAAGCAGTCACTGAAAGAGGCCCGTGATCTGGAGAAGCTGAGCAAAAAGGCCTTTTTGTGCCGGGACGATGCATTGAAGGCTTTTGCCTTGTGGCAGAAACAATCGAAACTTTGCCAAAGCGAAACAGAGCCAGAGGTTATCCGTAAACCCTGCTATTCGGGCAAAGGAAGACCATCGCCGGATAGCAAGCCTGATCACTTCGAGTACTTTGTGCAGGCTGAATGCTTTGTTTCCTGCGAGAAAAGGGAGCATGCAGAAGCCTCACTGGGTTGTTTTATCCTAAGCACGAATGAACTGGATAAAAATAGTTTGAATGCCTCTGAGCTGCTGTCTACTTATAAGTCGCAACAAAAAGTTGAAGGCGGCTTTCGGTTCCTGAAGAGCCCGGACTTTCTGGTCTCTTCGCTCTATCTGAAGAAAGCGGAACGTATTGAAGCCCTGTTAATGGTGATGACTCTATGCCTGATGGTCTACGCTGCTATCCAGCACAGAATCAGGCAGGAACTGAAAAAGCAAAGTCGTGTATTTCCAGACCAGAAAAAAAAGCCCTGCCAGAACCCAACAACAAGATGGGTATTTTTCTGTTTCCAGGGGCTTAGTGTATTAACGGTCAATAATCAGGAGGAACATGTGATTGGCTTGAAGGAAAGGCAGTGGACGATCATTCAAATTTTGGGCATTTTTTACGAGTCCATGTATTCCTGATAGGGGTGGTGAAAGGCGGCTATCAACAAGGCTGGATCAATAAAGATGACTTCCAGAAAACCAGAATCACCAATGAAACCTGGGATAAAGGTTTGCTAACTGAAAAAATAAATCTATTTAGCAAGCCTCACTTTAACCCTCACTAATACCCAATGTCATAGTCTGAATATTATGAATACTGAACTGATGCTCTTTGCCAAGTACGAGAAACCTTACGTCCGCCTCGAAGAGGTATGTGACGAGTTTTTTGGTTTATGTGAGAAAAAAGCTAAAGCAGCGGCAGCTTCCCAACAACTACCTGTACCGGTAGTGCGGCTGACTGAAAGTAGGAAGTCGCCGATGATGATTCGGTTGTCAGACTTGGCCAACTATCTTGATAATCGGCATCAAACCTATAGCAGTACTTGGGAAAAGGTTAGAGGAGTACGTTGATCAAAACAGCGCAGTTTATGATATTTAATATATTGACACCTTAGGTATTAATATCTGCATTTAGACAAACCTGTCTGTTTGGCATAAGATATAAATTAACACCTTGGGTATTAATATGTCATCTAAAATAAACTGGCTAATAAACCATACCTCTCCGGGCTCTCTGGTGCTCCAACAATGGCTGACGGAGAACGGTATACGTTATTCCCTAGCCCAGAAATATGCCAAAAGCGGCTGGTTGAAGAGACTCAGCTCTGGTGTCTACTATCGTCCGGAACCCAGTGGCAAGATCAAACCTGACTGGCCGGACGCATTGCAGGCTCTTACTCAACAGTTACAGTTGCCAATACACCTTGCAGGGCTTAGCAGTTTGACTCACCAGGGGCTTAGCCATTATCTGCAACTGAATTCAGAACAGGTCTGGATTGGGACCAGAAGCAAGCAAATCCTGCCCAAATGGTTTCGGGAGTTTTCCGAACAGCCCTGGTTATATAGTGGTAACCAAAAGCTTTGTGAACTAACTGACAAAGATTTCACTACAGTAACCGTAAAAGGAAAGGAACTCAGAGCCAGTCGCCCGGAACTCGCAGCTTATGAAGTGGTCGATGCTATCGGGAAAAATATTCGTTTTGAACACGCCGCCGAATTATTTCAGGGTTTAGTTAACTTGAGCCCAAGAAAAGTGCAGTCACTTCTTAATCGCAGTAATGCTGTTCAGACCAACCGCATATTTCTCTTTCTGAGTGATTACTATGGCCATCAATGGTTTGGCCGTCTTGATGAATCTCAAATACAACTCGGTTCAGGTAAACGTCAAGTAGTGACTAACGGTCGATTCGACGAGCGTTACCAGATCACTGTTCCTCAATCTCTACACTACCCTGCATCGTAAAAGAAGATCAGACTAAAATGGACAAAAAATCCGTTTATTACCAACAGCTGTCCCTGTTGATCCAAATGCTGCCAGTTGTGGCAACCGAGCCTGTCTTCGCCCTGAAAGGCGGAACAGCCATCAATTTGTTTGTTCAGAATTTTCCTCGACTTTCTGTAGACATTGACCTTGCCTACCTTCCTCTCGAACCAAGGGATGAAGCACTGAAAAATGTTCGCTCAGCACTCGAACGTATAGCTGAGCGGATTAATACGCAGCCTTCAACCAGTGCAGTGCTTCAGGACAACCGACAAGACGAATTAAGAATTATTGTTACTACAGAATCCGCAACCATCAAAATCGAAGTCTCTCCTGTTGCCCGGGGTACACTGCATGACCCAGAGTTGCTGCCTGTGGTTGAGTCAGTAGAGGATGGATTTGGCTATGCTGAAATACCTGTTGTCAGTCAGGCCGATTTATATGGAGGAAAGCTTTGTGCTGCTATGGATCGCCAGCACCCACGAGACTTGTATGATGTACAGCGAATGCTAAATGCAGGTGGAATTTCCAGAGAGATATTTACTGGCTTTCTAACCTACACACTGAGCCATCCACGCCCCATACATGAAGTCATGTCACCACGCTGGAAAGAGTTGGAGCAAACGTTTTACGATGAGTTTGCCGGTATGACGAAAGAACCAGTGGAATTGAACGAACTAATAGAAACCCGTTCTCGTATGGTGGCAGCCTTGCAAGCTCACTTCACCGAGAGAGACCAGGATTTTCTATTATCTTTCAAACGAGGCAAGCCAGACTGGACACTGTTTGACGAGCCTTCTGCTGCAGAACTTCCGGCTATCCGCTGGAAGCTAAAGAATATTCAGCAGTTGTCAAAAAACAAAGACAAGCATCAGCAGCAGCTTGAAAAACTGGAGAATACACTGAAGCAGTGGCTACAGGTTTAGAAAATATGCACTGACCACAGCAGGCAGAACTTTAAGTTTCTTACTCCGTTCCCCATGAAAGCGACATCGAAGCCTTGAGCAACTGCCTGTTCACCAGCTCATTTTCAGCCCAGTAATTATTTTCTATTCTCTTGCACTGCCCCCATAAATCCGGTGGCTCTTTGTGCAAGAGGTGAGTATAGCGCCGCAGATGCTCCCAGGTTTTATGACCACTACGAAGTGCCACTTCAGGAATCGACATATTTTGCTCAAACAGCCTTGATACACCTTCGTGCCGAAAGGAATGAAACCGGATATCTGGAAACCCAAGCTCTTTCGTCCAATAGGAAAAGCGCACAGCGATAGATTTTGCCTTATAAGGAAATATCCGGTCTTCCCCCTCGAACTTTGGCTGCCTCTCAATAATTTCAAGACACTCAACAGGTATGGGCACTTTTTGATGGTTCCCGAATTTATTGTTGGGGTCTTTCCTGTCTTCAATGATCACAAGCCCATGCTCCATATCGAGCTGACTGTACTTGATGCTACAAACCTCTCCCTCACGAAAGGTGCTGTATGTATATGCTGAACATCATGATGTGATGGTGAGGTATGGTTCCAGTTGGTTTGTTATAACCAGCCAGTAGTACCTGATATAGCTGAAGTATCTGTTCCTCAGTAGGCCGTATGTCGTGCCGTCGGGATTTTCCCACCAATCCGAGCTTCCAAAGCTCCTTCATCACTTCATCATTAATAAAACTCTTGAAGTAAATTCCTACCCTCTTTTGCCAGCTGACGGCACGCCTCAGTACAGAGACATATAAATGATTGGTCGATGGAGTAACCGTCTCCAGTCGTTCATCGAGGATTTTGATTAAATCCTGCTCGGTAATTTCATTTGACCTCTTCTCTGCCAGCCAGCTTTTCTCCCAAAATTTGATCGCCTGCATATCCCGATAGCTGATCTGCTTTTCTTCTGGCAGGGTACCCTGTTTTAGCCTGTAATGTTCAAGGTAAGATTTCAGGGTAATATCGCCGGTTCGAGACTGAGCCGCCTCGTACTTTGGTTCCTCTTTTTCCGCTTCTCTCAGCATTTCCTTTTCAACCTGTTTTGCCCAGGCACGTCCTGACGGCTTGTCCGGAAATGTCATCTGTTCTTTGGCTACGAAATGCTTTTTCATGACCTGAACGATGAACTTGTAAACAGTGCCTTTCTTCCGCTTTCGGGTGTCGCAATAGATACTCATCAGCATTACCTTTCAAGCAAGTTTTTGGGAGTAAATTTGGGAGTAAATGCTGATGAATTATAGGTGTTTCAAGGGGTTTTATAGTTCTCAACGGTAATCAGAATTGCAGTAAAACAAGAGGTTAGAGTGACAGGAAGGGGCGCTTAACTTGATGTGGTATGAGTTTCATGAGATGAATTTTGATAATGAAAACAAAGATTTAGAAGAATGATGTGAATTTTGGGGGCCAATTTCACTGGTCCCCAAGCTTAAAAAATCGGGTGTTATTGTGCCTGATGGTGGGCAAAAGGTTGCTTTCTGGAGGGCATTCCCTACCCGGTTTTGTTAACCCCGGAATGATAGAAGAATAGAAAAATCATAGAAAAATAGAATAGAAAAATCATCCTGAAAAATAGTGAAAAATAGGACATCCAAAAAAGAGAAACAGAAAAGGAAACAGTCTGACTGCTGTATCGTCCTAGGAGGCCGACCGAGAATAGCGCCCGTAGCGAGGACGGCAGAAAATTGAGGATGAAAATTCGGTTTTGTGAGGAGAATAGCGAGCTATTTGACGAACAAAAGCGGATTTTCAGACCAATTTGCTGCCGCCGCAGTAGGGCAGTCTATTCTCGGTCGGCCTCCTAGCAGAGGAAAATGCTAATAAACAAGCCGGGGAATGGGTCATGGTACCCCTTTTTGATGAGCTTTTGCCGGGAGCTTGAGGATTCGCCCGTTGCAACTGATCAGCGGTATATGTCCTTCCAGGCATCTGATTCATGATAAGCTGACTGATACTGATAATCCTCCATAGCTGCTTTCAAATCAGCCACGGAAAACTCCATCAGCTGTTCAACATCTGCAGTAGGATGAGCAGAGTTTGCCCCTTGAGAAGTTATAGAGTCCTCCTGTGGAGTCCCATTGTTACCGTCAAATTGTGCACCAAATTCTCTGGCGAGCCGACACTCTTGAGCAGATTGAACACTCTCAAAAAAGTTCCTGATACTTCTGGCATTAGCGAAATGTTCACCCTCTTGTTTTTTGATGTCTAATAATGTTTCTTTACAAATAGTGACGGCATCATCTGAGAGCTGATAACCGTTGTGATCACACATTTTCTGGAATATCTGGATTAACTGTTCATTTTTGTAATCATCAAAATGGATCTTTATTGGCACTCTGGATTTAAACCCCGGATTAGACTCAATCAATTGTTCCATCTGCTTATGATATCCAGCCAGGATGACTAATGTATTTATTTTAGGGTCTTCCAACATGACCAATATTTTTTCGATGGCTTCAGTGCCATAATCACGATCTGAACCGGGCTTGAAGAGACTGTATGCTTCATCGATGAACAGTACCCCGTTTTGTGCTGAATTAACCAGCGCCTCGGTTTTGATAGCCGTATGCCCAACATGTTCTCCAACCAGCCGGGATCGATCCGCTATAACGATTTTGTCTTCTTTTATTATTCCGAGTTCATACAAAATATTTGTTAACAGCCGAGAAGACATGGTTTTTCCTGTACCCGGATTACCTGTAAAGAGCATATGACCACGGGATAAATCCTTGCACTCCAGGCTGGCATTTCTCCGCATTTCTCGAACCATCATTTTTTGTTGTATTTTTTCGACGTGTCTTTTTAAGTTCTCTAAACCGACCATATTGTGCAACTTTTTGAGTGAGCCAGAGTCGACATGTTGTTGTCTTTCAAGTTGACCGCTTAACAGACGATATTCCGTGCGCAACCGGTTTATTTTTGGTTGAACGAAAAGTTTGTGGGTCAAGACACGAGTCAAGATCAGAGTACCTATTGATATAGCTACCGCTTTGCCTTCTCCAACATAGTTTCTGCTAATCTTCAATGCTTGCAGGCTAGTAGTAAGGCAAACTGTGCGAACAAGCCACTTTGAGACAGAAGTTTCACTGATTTCGTTTTCCAGTTTATCCAGCGTCTGCTCAAAATTCGGTGGTGAAACTGGTTTCAATCCATTACCACCCTGCCAGGTAATCGTGAACATAATTATCTCCTTTTGATACAGTATATTTATGCGAAGACCATGTTATCAATAACGTCGGCCTTCGCATCATTTCCAGTTTAATTAATGTATACATAAGTGACAAGAATTGCAGTGACAATAATTACAATGACAAAGATTAATACACCTTCTAATTAACAGCCTGCGCAAAATCTTATTGAATTAATTAAATCGAATGACATTGACTGCATTATTTCTGACCATGGACCAGTGAGAAATCTCCTCTCGACAACCACATTGTTAGTTAAACAAACTAATTTGTTATGCCTATTGACATATTGAGCAGCACAGATGTCAGTTATGTGAGGATTTTTAGTCTTATGGTGTTGCAGTGCTATAACAGGGTGAGTCGTCCGGAAAAGGATCCAAACCGAATAGCGTGGTGTTTTATCCAAGCGGAGATTTTTGGATATCTGTTGACTGTCGAAAAGATGCAGAGCGCTCTATAGGGGGCTTTGTATTGGCAACGAATGATGTGGACGATAAGAAAAAATAGGACATCCACATTGAAAAAAAAGCAGGGAAAAACAGGACATCCATTAAAAAAAGAGCCTCGTCAGCAAAATCTGTGGGGCATTTCTGGTTCGGGCAGGTTGCCCAGTGCGTGATATAAAGCGATTTCTGCACATCTATAGGTTCTGAAACCATACGATTTTCTCGTAGTGAGTTTTATCTTGGTGTTCAGACCTTCCACAATTCCGCTGGAAAATGCTTTTTTTGCCCTGAACCAATTCAGGATCAGTGGTCTGTGTCGCCGAACAGTTTTAGCTACTTTCTTCATCGGTTCTATCTTTGACCGCATGACTCTTGTACACCACCGGTCCAGATACTTTCCTGCCCAGTGTGGTGATATGTAACTCCAGAACACTTGAAACTCCTCTCTGAGCAGATAGGCCCTGACACTTTTGAGATTATACTGAAGCACTGTATTTAACTTGATCTCTTCTTTCTCGGTCAGGTTTTCCTTCCGTTTCAGCAGACACCAACGGGTCTTTTTCAAAACAGGCTCATAGCCATCAGCCTGAAGCTGTTTGTGTTCTGATGCCCTGACCTCATCGATGGCCTTGTTCAGCATGGCCACAATGTGAAATCGATCCAGAATATGCAGCGCCTGATTGGCAAACTCGGCGATCGCCTTTACATAGGGCTTCCACATGTCAGAGCAGACATACCTCACCCGCTGTGTCCGAGTAGAAGAGGCCGTTGCCGACCTCAACCCTCGCAGACCCGGACGAGCGCAATTAACGCATCCGGTTCCTCACAATTATTGGTTCACTAGCCGACGACCATATGAATACCGATGATAGATTTTCGGCGGTGCCAAGGCGAAGCGATCCAGAAGCAGATTGAATTTCTCCCACGTGATATGGCTCTTCTGCGAACGCCGACTGAGCCACTTGTGCCAGATTTTCTTCACTCGATGTAGGATCGTACTTAACGCTTTGGCGTTGCCCGTTATTCCGAAGTATGCGTAGTGCCCCCGAAGCTTCCGGTTGAGCGCTATATATTGTTCACCCAATGACTTATGTCGGTATTTTTGACAGTATTGGTTGAACGACTTCAAAGTTCTGGCAATTCGCCCTTTTGCTGTTTTCTGGTAAACAACAGTATTCCCTCTACGGGAAGTTCCCCAGAAGTGGGTAAACCCGAGGAAGTCAAAGCTGACCGGATTGCCGTTGCGTTTGTTTTCTTTCCGGCAGTAAGGCCGAAAGTCAACGCATCGCGTTTTCTCCGGGTGCAGTGTAAGTCCAAAGCGTTCAAACCGCTTTGACAGCACTGCCTCAACCTTGTTGCAATCTTCATGAACCGAAAATACCATGACAAAGTCATCAGCAAATCTCGTCAGATTGCATCTTCCACGCATCCTTGGCTGGACTGTCTGAGTGAACCAGTTATCCAATACATAGTGAAGATAAATGTTGGCTAGTAGCGGTGAAATTACTCCGCCCTGTGGTGTTCCCTGCGTCGGGTAGACAAGCTCCCCAGACTCAAGAATACCTGCCTTCAACCATTTATCGATCAGTTTTCTTACTACGCCATCAGCCACTCGTCTGGCTAGAAACTGTCTTAGCTGACCATGGTCAATCGTATCGAAATACTTTTGTATGTCCACGTCCAGCACCCAGTAGGCACCATTTCTCATAATGTTTTCACGCAGACTACACAAGGCTTCATGTGACGACCTTTGTTTGCGAAAGCCAAAGGAGCCGTTATAGAAGTCTTGCTCGTAGATGGGTTCCAGTAGCATAACCACCGCTCTCTGAGCAATTTTGTCTTCGAAAGTGGGTATGCCCAAAGGCCGTTTCTGACCGTTTCCTTTATCGATGTAACTCCGCTTCACAGCGGGTGCTCGGTAGCGACCGGATTTGATACGATCCAACAGATTCAGGAGGTTATACTCCAGCTGTCGTTCATACATTTCAGCCGTCTGACCATCTACTCCTGTAGCGCCATCTTTACGGGTCAGTTGGTATGCCTGATAAAGCCACTGATAATCCATGTGATGATTGAGAGAAGTGAAAGCCATGGCCGGGTTGTCTCTGGCCAGTGTGGCTATCCGTTTCTGTTTCGTTGACACAAACACAGGTTTCTGAGCACCTCTTGTGTTTCCCACAAACGGGTCAATAACTATGATGTCCCCTTTCCTCGTCCGGGTCCTCCTGAGCAGAGTTCCCCGTTGTCATCAGTACTATGGGACACTAAGACTTCCAGTACCTACTGCCCGGTCACTTATGTATTCGCTTCCGGGTTCCTGCATGCTGCTTCATGTTTGCTTCATCGGGTTTAAAGCGATACCTGATGACCGGGTTCTGTTCAGCCATAGAACCAATGGCGATTACACCCAGGTCAATACTGGACCTCACAGGTTCCTGAGAAATCCATCCTGTACCTCTGCCCTGCTCTCCGATCCCGGTTAGGTTGATGTTGCCTTACCGTAGCGGCAAACCAATGCTGACCCCATTTCCTGAACAATGAAGTCCACCAACAATTGCAACATTTCGAGACTCAATCACATGGCTTTAGCACCCACTGTCTACGCTTCACAACCATCGTTACCGCTGGCTATGCAAGACTCGTTTCCGGCTGATGGTTAGTCTTTGCCGGGCAGGAGTTGAACCTGCTGGATTTCAATGAATGATTTCAGTTCATGGAACCTCCCACATTCTCAGGCTTCGCCTCATCCAACAACGCCTGACTTTTAAACCGCCCTTCCCAGAAGCGACCTTGGCAGCCATCTTCCTGGTTAGCCTCACGGGCAAGATATTCGTTCAGGCAACGCATGAACCAGCTGATATTCGTTAAACGATTTCGATACTCTTCAACAAATTCATCCAAACGAGCCAGTTCCGAATGACTCAACTGGTCAGCAGCAAGATATCTCTGAACCAGAAGCGGCCCTGTGAAAAGCCTTGTCCATCGACTCAAAATTTCATCTCGTGTCCACTCTCTGGCAGGTTTCTGATTGATATGCAAAACCACATGGTAGTGATTCGACATAACAGCATAGGCGCAGACTTCTATAGAAAAGATTGAAACCAGTTCCCTGAGCTTATCTACAACCCACTGCCGACGGTGCTCGTAGTTTTTGCCCGTTAAATAATCCTCTCCACACAAATACGCTCTGCGCACACATCGAGCTATACAGTGATAATAAGGCGTGGAACCTGGGTCGATCAGAGAACTTCGCGCACGGGTCATAATCTCTCCTGCCGGAACTAAAAATCAGCGACAGGGAACAGAATTAGACGAGCTGGCTTGTTTGTCAAATATAAGGATGTCCTATAATCACCCTATAATCACTATCACTCATAATCACCATTGTAATCATAGTGGCACACCAGTAACTGGCTATCTTAGAAGGATGATCTATAAAGAAGGTGTTTATAGGTAGTTTTTCATTTTAGGAAGGCATTTTGATGCATACGTTTAAAGCTACTGGAGTACTGCTACTAATTTTAGTTATATCTGTTAAAGCCAAATCTGACCCTCTGGAAATATACTCACACTACGGCTATGAAATAAATCCAACTCTTGTGTATTTGGTTATAAGCTATCCTTTCATTCACGGTCTTCTTGAGCATCTGTACGCGCTGTCAGATAACTTTATCTTTGCACTAATGCAGCTGGTTTACAGAAGTTCATCAGATGCTGTCGATGAAAGAAACATGATTAATATGGAAAGAAGGTTAGCCACTACATTAGATCGTAATAAAACTGTCAATTACTTCAAAGAGCGCTTATACAAAAATAAGTGGTGGGCTAAAAAAAAACTATAGCCACCTGAATCAGGTAGCTGGATGTCTCTACTCTCCAGCCCCCAAGCACATCGACATTCGGGTCCGCACCGGGGTAGGTTCATCGAGGATGGTTAAAGCTGACCCATAAGCCCTCCAGAGAAACAAGCCCAAGGTTTGAAAGACAAGAAAAGTGTCGTTCAATGCCTCACTGTACAAGGTAGATGTCGCTTCGGCAATTCTACAGGCTATGGAAAATCTCAGAGAGCAATACAGCCGTGTTGTTGATGGTTAAGCTTATGAGACTCCTGCCAATCAGGTGCAGCCAAAAGTCATCATTGAAGACTTTTGGCTGCGGCCATTTTTTTTGAACCACCAAGGGTGTTCTTGTCTGTTGAATGGCGATCGCTGATGAGAGAGCTCCTGGTGGATGTGCCTGCAGATACGTCGATTTCAGCAAATACTCTGAGCTCTTTTATGCAGTTGGATTTAGCTAAGTAGAATTCTGAATATGAGCTAGTACATTGGATGTTCCACATATGCTTGTAACATTGGATGTCCCACATATGTCTGTTGGATGTCCCACATATGACTTGAGCTAGTACATTGGATGTCCCATATATGCTCTCTCAGTTATTGAGAGTCATGAATCAAAAGAGGCGACATCTATCCTGACACAGAGGGTAAGTTAAACCTCTTGGTTCTTGGCGGAACCCTTGAGGTTAGCTACCGAAGCCTCGGTATGACCTATGCGAGTCTCCCCGGCATAGCCGGGGGTTTACCTAATGATTAATCAATTCTTGTATAATGTTCTATGTGATAAGTAATAGCGAGGGTCAAATCATGAAATCAATCATCTCCTTTTTAATTTCTCTGCTGCTATTTTTTTCGTTTTCTTTGTTTGCTGATTCTTTTGTATTCGACAATCCGGATGAATACACTATAGAAGTATTTGATGGAGATTCACTCATATACGACCAGCATGATAGAAGCATTTATCTTGATCGAAATCCTAAAACCAATTACTTCATAGTAAGAGTAGACAAGTTCACAACTCCTATAAATCTAGTATTAAACACTTCTTTAAATGAACAGTTCTATACAGGAGGTTGTAATTATAGCTTTACACTAAGTAAAAAAAATGGATGGGCTTTTGAGGGCAGTGATTTTCCTTGCACAAAAGGCCAGGACCATTTAAAAGTTGATGCTCCTTTATTTATCATCCGAAATGATTCGATTGACCCAAGTGATCCAACTAAAAAAGGAATCAATGTCTACCCAGCAATTGCCGCAACTAAAAACGGTTTTACCGCTGATAACCAACGAGGGTTTCTCTATCCAGGAGACACCAGACCTATTACTGAAGACAATATTATATTAATAAACTTAGGTATAAAACGTGGTTCAAACATACAATTAGGATTTTTTGATCCTGGCATTCCTGGCTATATAGTTTGTGGGGATGATGTAATGCCTTATACCGGTCGATATACATTCACACTGACAAAAGATAAAAAATGTATCATTGCAAAAAATATTAACCAGGTAAAAGCTTACTGATTATTGGAATGTTTAAAAATGGGAGTCTCAGTAATTTAGCTGTCTTCCGGTTGCACACCATATACAGCTGAACATAGGCTCCCATGTTTTGATCTGTATATTCTGTTGACATCAATTGCCATTTTTGATGGCCACCGGATTGATAGCTACAAGGTTTTCTCAAAACCGTCAACAGGTCAGGCAAAAGCCCGACCTGAATCAACGAACTTACTTTTTCATCCAGGCCTCGGACCAGTGTAAACCGGTTCCCGGAGCATAATACAAAGTAGACTGATTACACCAACCAGAGTAAGGGAAAGGCTTGCACTGATAGATCTCACCATCTGTGCCAAGGACAACTGAACCAGGCTGATAGCTACCTTTACCTTCCGGATACTTATATTCGTAATTCGGTGTCGGAGAGGGTGTGGGAACGTTATCTGCTTTTATGACGGAAGTGGATGCTGAGTGTTTAGTGTCAGGAGCCCAGATACGATTGCTGAACAGGTTGTCTTCATCATACATCAAATGATTCATCTCCTGATGCCAGATACCAATGAAGGCTTTACCCTGATTGCGATCATTCACCTTCAGTGCCAACTCTGTGGTCCAGAGGTTAAAGTCGGCATTGCTGCTGGTAATGGCAATCTGCTCATCCGCCACTTCTTTACCTGTGCCGTCAAAGAGTCGGAAGCGGACCCTATCACCAGCTTCAGCAATATCGTGCCCGGTACTCACATAGGTTCCAACATTCACCAGCTCAGGTGAAGGATCCGGATCTGGAGAAGGTGTTGGAGCTGGTGTCACCCCATCACTGCTGAAAGCAATGTCAGAACAGTTATAGAAGCCTTCTCCTGCAGGGTCAGCGCGTTGCCACCGCACATAAAGAATACCGGTACCGCTTCTTCCTTCGGGAATATTGATATCCATCTCGAAATACCCGTTCACTACGGGCAGGTCATCATGGCTGTTGATCAATTCGAGATCGGACCAGTGCAACCTTTGTAGGGAAGAATCAAATCCGGGTCTGGTCAAATAAATTCGCCAATAGCTGGGGTTGTGAGGTGCAGTTGCCCTGAATCTCAGTGTGTGTGTACCGGCAGACAATTCAGTCTTTTGCCATTGCGAGGAAGGAATATCCATGCCCGCTTTAGCGGCAGAGCCAGCACTGCAAAGATTACCATCTGTCACAACCAAGCTGACAGCTGCGTTATTATTATAATCAATGACATTGGCAGCAAACTCATTTTTCTGCACAAAAGGGTATGTACCAGACTCCAGAAACGCAGCACGACAAGCTGCATTGGGAATCGTGGAGCCATCCTGATTACCCCAGTAACCCCCATCATCAGCACAGATTGTCTGCCTTGCTTTGGGAAATTCAGTCCAGCCATGACCAATAGCCATACTGGAAAACACTGCAGTGGCCAGCGATGCCAGCCCGACAAAAGAAGTTTTTATCATTTTTATTCTCATCTTTATTTTCTACCCAGACAAAAGCCATGGGATATAAATACGACTTTCAAATACTAATATTAAGACGATGACAATAAAACTTGCGGATAATACCTACTGAGAATTATTGTCAATACAGAATCCGCAACCATCAAAATAAAGTGATGCTGACCCTATTTTTGCCATGTCATTCTACCTCTCACTCTGAACCTCTCTCTCCAAAACAGACAGTTCACAGGTATCAGAATTATAGAGAAAAACATCCAGTTCAAGTCCTAACTTTTTTTTCACTAAGTTCCGGAACAACTTACAGTCTTCTGAAATATAATTAACAATGAGACTCGATAAACCTGCCTCAGTATTTTTTCCATATTTTTTTTCATATGATGATAAATTAACGACCATTCCAACAATGGATTTTTTCGAGTATGAAATAATAAGTTCGTTTTCTAGAGGGCATTTTTCCGAGTTATACTTTAGATCCAATGAATCTTGCAGTGCAGAAATGGACTCCTTTTTAAATTCATGACTCCCCGTTACCGTTCGGTAGTACCCTCCAAAACTGGTTTCCAGCTCAAAGTATTTTGCTTTTTTGGCTTGTTCATTTTTTAAAAAAAAGTTTAAGTCGAAGGCTTTCTCGGGTATTGAAACCCGAAGATCCTGACCTGTAAGCCTCGAGTAAATATTCTGTAGTGCAAAGTTAAAGTATGTGTCCAACATTAAAGAAACAACTTCTGCTCCGACATACTGTTTATCTATTATCTTTAAGAGCTCATCTTTTACAAATTCATGCTTGTTTATACTCCACTTACAAACTTCGCCCTGATTATCCAGTAATCGTGTATACACATCTTTCGAATATATAGCCTTTACTTCGCACTTATCACGCTCAAGAAGAAAACCAATATCTCTGAATAACTGAGTTGGAACATTGGGGGACATATAGCTTACTGATGACACTTGAATGCATTTTCTATGCTTTAGCTCATCCACCTCTAAACTTACTCTGTCATAGCCTGAACGCAGACCAGTTTTTCTAATTTCGAATCGCTTGGGATTTTCAAGCATTTTGGCAATAAGTTTTCCTTCCTTGAAGGCTTTTATAACTTTACTTTGTTTGTAAGCATTACTGTTACCAGGCAGCTTATCAGGCTTACCTACGGACAGTGCAGGCTGCCGTAATAAGGCAGTTTCATCTTGAAGCCATTCTGCATAAGGCTGTGTGGGTAAAAGTTGAGCATCTATATTTTTATGCGAAGGAGAACTATGCTGCCTTGCAACAAAATATTCCTCTAATTTTTTTCTTGTCCTCATGATTCCTGGTTTGAATTTATCATCATCTTTAAGGACAAGGTTTTTAGGTGAAGGATCCACTGTCACAGGAGAGTATGCACTTCCATCTCTCGTTTGGGGCGGTGCCATAGTTGATACAGTTGATAATGGTTTGATAGATGAATCCATGATTAAGCCCTTTCTTGATAAAATGAATGTTTAGAGCCCTAGTCTTCAAGAAAAGTTCATAACAGCAACGACAGCACCCCTAACAAAATCCCTCAAAGACTGCCCGGTCACCTCGCTGGACCGCCAGAATCGAGCCTTTTTTGGCGTCTGACTGACAAATCTTTTGCACTGCATGCCACAATTCTGTGACCATGATTAAGTCATGACTCCCAGAGCAGAGAGTATTTCGACAATTCTTTTACCAGGCCCCTTGACTGAAGCTGTACGATAAACTCCGAATGGTAACTCCAGACTCCATGAACAAAAGCTTCTGGAGCAGAGATATGCTTTAACAGAGAGCAGAGATTAGAAATACTTACCAATGACGCCTATTGTTCACATTTATACTTAAGTAGTACTTCAGTAGGTTATTTTTATCATGACTCCAATTTTTTATTTACCTCAATTCCGGAGAATAAAAAGCAGAAAAATACTTCTCTGTGTCCTGCTGTCTTTTTTTTTGTGCCTGCCGCTTTTTCTGCCTGGGAGTTTAAATATTCTCGTAGCCTGACGGAGTATTGCGATAAAGAAGGCACCAAACTGAAGGAGGACAGTCCCTATCAGTATTTCCTGTGCATCTCAAAAAAAAAGAACAAAGCATCTACGATTTCAAAAGCTGTGAGCCAGGTCATGCCTGTTCCGATGGTGGCTGTTCCAATCAACACACCGGGCGAACAACCAGGCTCTGATGACGCTGAAATTTATTCGGGCTATACCGAAATTGTTATAACCAATACACTTGCCGCAACATCAACCTCTTCGTCTTTAACTGTTTTAGGCGCCATTAGCCTCAATAAAAGTCGTGTGGCCATCAGTGAAAGCGAGCTACCCACACAGGCTCCCCCTATAGCAATAAAAAATGCCTTAGAAACTTTCAGGCAATCCACTGTCTTTAGCGCAAATCCTGATGGAACTCCAATCTACTTTACAACTTCGGCTGTTCAGATGAACTCTGAAAGAGCCAGAACTATTCATGAAGAGATAGGAAAAATAGTAAAACACCTGGATGATCTTGATGAACTAAACGAAGAAATTCCACATTGGATCAGGAGAGTCTGGTTAATGATCCGAAGTTACTATCCGACTTTCACTCGATTCAGCCCTGCAGGGGCATTATTTGTTTCAATATTTTCACCGCTCTACACAAAGCCACTGGAAAACACTTTTACTGACTATATAGAACAACCTTCTTATAACTTCACAGGCTGCCGTGTTTTTGTCATTATCAACACTGAAAGGTTAATAAGGGATATGTACCAACAGGGCGTATTAATTTTTGATCCTAAAAATGGTTTTCCGCTATTGACCAGCGCCAATACGGTGAGAGAATTTGCTTTATCAGCCAACAAATCTGTGCACTCATTTAAGACTAAAGGCGAGTTCATTAGCTTTTCAGACAACTCACTCCAGTGTCAGTGCCCCATTTGCAGCAAAACAGGAAGGCATGCGGCCAGTGCATTTGGAGGCTGTCTGGTTGATGGAATAGTATTACCCAATGTCCTTTTCGTTAATGTCATAGATGAAGTGCGTAATCGACTTGACTCACCTATTGGCAATATATCAGAGATTGAAATGTATGTTCATAACATCTCTGACCCTCGCTTATTAGACCGACCTCTAAAAACCAGGCTCTATAATTTTGTAAATTTCAGTTCTTTTGATGACACGAATGAAAAATTCTTTGGGCGGCACTCCCCGTGCCAATGTGAAAGCTGTCCGAATGTACCGACTAAAGAGTCGGAAGCCTCTGCAGTTTTAGTGACTTTTATTGTGAACGGATTAGTCTTTGTTGCTGCAACAGCAATGGCTATAGCCTGCAACAATGGCCTGAGACGTGTAATCATACATGCCAGAGAACGGTAATCTAAGTACTCAACCATACGAAATCATATTTTCTGACTTATTGTTCAGGCACTCTGACTGCGTTGCAACTCTGGTCACATAGCTTGCTATGTTCCCGTCGTTGCGCCTTGCAGAGCACCTGCCCAATAAGCCAGAAATATTCGATTCCATATGGCTGAGTACTTACATATCTTTTCAGTCAGACTGCTGATGTTTGCCAGGTCGATTAGATAAAAAGGCCCTCCAGAGACACGATGCGGGTCATGTAATAGAGTGTTATTTAAATTGTTCAGGAGAATCAATCCCAAAATGATCATCAGGCAGAAGCCACTGAAGCTGCTCATCCGATACGGGTGGTTCAGAGTTTAAATTGTCTGTATGACCCAAAGTGCTTTGCATTCCTTCCAACAGCAATCCGAGGTCACTCTCGTTGACTATCATCATGCCCATTCCATGATTAGTGAACAAAGTGACCGTTTGATCATCATTTAAAGCAAGCAAAATCCAGATGTCAGAGTGAGGTTCTGGTAATTGATAGGTCGAGGTTCCATCTGATATATAAAAACGTCCCAGAAAGTTCCATCGTCCCTCTTGCAGGAATCTTAAAATCCAATCCTGCGGTTGCAGATACATCATAGTCCAACCCTGCGGATTGAGATATTGAGTAAGCCACTTCCATTTCCATGAACCTGTCATGTCAAGCACCGAGGATGGCACAACACAGGACTCAATATAAGAGCCAAATGTCATGTGCTCAGGAACAAAAAGATTGTCAATACTTTTCTCATCTCCCCTATCATAATCCAGTAAATAGCCATGCAATCGTTTGACCAGACTATTGTCCTCTTCCTGACGGGCCTGCTGTTGTCGCAGCATAATGTAATAGAGATAAGCAAAAAAACGCCTTTCATTCCTCAGTTGCTTCCAGTCATAGCTCGCCAGGTCAGCTTTTATTTCAATGGACAGCCAGCCAATTCTGATAAAGAAGGTTTTCTCAAGCCGATCTAAATCAACATCAGTGATCTCACCTGCCTCCATAAGGGCAAAAAAAACTGTCAGATCTTCCGGACTGAACAAGCTGGCATAGCCTTCACTATCTCCCCCGGGAAGGTTTCGGTGAATATGTCGCTGCATGAATTCAGATCTTTCTCTGAATGTTTGTATTTCATTGCTCAACCTCTCATTCAGCATGACTGGCTGACCTGTTAAACAGTTATTCGCAACGCTCAGTATATTTGCGTTCATTATGCTATCGTCGTCTGTTTTATCATTCAATAGCTCTACCAGCACTTCGCAGAACCCACGCAAACCCCGACTTGACATGTCAGAACTTGTTTCTAAACATCTGGCGCAAACGCCACCCACTGCCCCGAGGTTTGACAAATGTTGGCAGTCAGGACAACTGGCGTTAACCTTTGGCACAGACAGCGATAAAGTTACTAATAGTAATGCAGTGAAAAGTCGCAGCATACAAAGATGCTTAAATAGTCCTGCAGTTTCTCTCCAGGGCCGATTGTTAATGTTCGATTCAGATTGCACTTTATTGTCTCTATTGACCGGTTGAATAAACGGAAGAGTTTTAAGATTCCTGCCACGCTGGTTTGCAGTAAGAACCAGGCAAGGCAGACATGATAAATAATAACAACGATTTCCAACGGTCGCTCAAAGTTATCAACGCATTATAAAGCTCAGATGTGTTTTACGTGATGACAGTATAGTGAACTAGGACTTATGCGCCGCTTTCTAAATAAATTCAAGAACTTTACTGTTTTTTTCAATTGCTGACCTGACAAAGACTGTATCATTTTTAAGCTCATCATCCGCATAAATGAAAGCACGAGGATGCTTTTTAATTAATTTCAGCAAATACTTGCGATCATTCAATATCTCTTTACTGGCATATGATAAGAAACTAATGTCGTCGGCAATGACTCTTTGAATAAGGTGCTTATCGCTTCGGATTCTTTCACTTGCATCATTCAGAGCCATTGGGGACTTTGCGATAGCGGTCATTACAACCTCATCATTGTCCCGAAGTTCCGGGCTGGCATATTCCAGGTCGCCCGGATGTTCTTTAATGGTGAGTAATACAAAATCTTTATCACTTCGAACCCGTTGGCTGGCATAGGTCAGCCCATATTCCAGCAGGATGTTCCTGACCTTTTCTTTGTGATCCTGAAGCGATTGACCCGGTGAAACAATAAACTCCAGATTGTAAGTATGAGGTGGCTTGATAACAAAGTATTCATTTCTCAGATGGCTATAAAAATGCTCAAATAATGGGGTAGCTTTTCGGGAACCAACGAGTAGGAGATGAAATAAAAATTTCTTGCAGTTGTCCTCACCGATCCCTTCATTTATTAACATTTCCTGAGGATTCTCCTTTGATTCTGCCAACCGTAGACTGTCATCCATAAACTGCTTGTGGTGGCTGCTTAATAACTGGCACCAATCGGGAGCGCTGTGGAAAAATCTGAAATAGAACATTGAAAAAAGGCAATGCTGGAAGGCAAATCTATCAGCTTCTGCAAAAGAATCGCTATTAAGGCGTTGTGCAAGAAAGTTAAAGTTCCACTGATCTCCACCAAAAATGGTCGTATTGTGCCTCAAGTGAACTTCCACCTCATCAAGAGCATCATCTAACACTGCGATCAATTTCTCAAAGGCATCCTGCATAGTTTCAGTGGTTTTCATTCGGGGGCATTCGACGATAATTTCTCCCGCTACGGCATTGCTACTTAGCTTCATGCCATCAGCATTTTTATCCAGCTCGATCGCTTGTAATAACTGCACCAGAAACCACATACGCTTCAACCTGAAGGGTTGATCACTGCCATCAGGACTATAAAACTGGTCAGAGAATGTCAGCCGCAAGGTTCGTTTTTTTCCACCCTCTGCCTGTTCAAGTAACTCAATGATACCCACATGATTGCCAAAATTCAGGTTAACAATCACGGCATCAACCATATTGACGACAGTTGCATTAATCCGCATTTTTTCGATGGCTGCTTTGCAGGTCTGATTCAATAGCGCCGTTTTATCGCCCGGGGGTGAGCAATCAACATAGGTGACTTCCTGTTCAGTAGAGACTTTGCCCTGACCAGAAGCCAGAGAGACCATTGCCAACGCTTTTACAAAGCGCTGATGCAGGGCAAAAATCAGGTCATGGACACTCTGAACCTGTTCAGCCTCCAAGGGATGGAGTGCCTGGAGAGAAGATTGCAGATGATGGCAGGTGGCCATCCACTGACGAAACATGTCCGGACACAGTTTCAGTGCTTCACCCGCCTGCAGGGGAAGAATGATACGCTTTAACGCTGATCCGATGGTCTCTTTCAGCGTCCCGAAACGGTTAATCAGTTGTGGTAATTCATCGTGCAATGACTCGAGCTGGGGTGAAAGGTGCTCACCCGCCAGTAACAGGAATGCCCGGTAACCTCCCAACAGTGCTTCAGCTCCCTGAAGCAGCAGGGTTACGTCATCCTCTGTCTCTGACATTATCTTTAAGCGTTCTGGAGACATGCTTAGTTTTATTGGATCTGCAAGACAATCCAGTCCGCCGCCGGCGGCAAAGAATGCCAACAGGCGGGCATTTTGATCCACAAGCCATTGAAACCCGCTGGCAACTTCACGGAAGGTCCCTTCAGGGGGAGATAAATCATCCGCTGACTTGCCGATTCTTACTGATGACACATCAGAGAATCCAAAGGATTGGGTTCTGTGACTGACCAGTTTTCCAGTAAGGTCACCGTTAACAATAAACGCGCGGGGCATACCGTCAAAGCGGGCGCAGACCAGCGTGGCTTGTTGTTCATCCTGGCCCGTCAATGTCAGGCACTGGTCACCGGCCAGCATTAAAGGTATTTTTTTCTGTCTCAGGAGGATCGCAACATGATCATTGAATCCTCCAATAACAAAGACAAAACCCGCAATCCGCTTCAGGCAATCAGGCTCAAGCATCCAGTCTTCAGCGTGTCGTGCCACGACAATGGCGCCGTCTGGCATAGAGTCTGCCTTTTGTTTTTTGGCCAGCCAGAGTGGTCCGGTGCAATAGCCTTCGCTGATGCCCTCGCCACTGGCAAGGGTTTCTTCGGGTTCGGCCATGGCAAAATCCATGCCCCCGGAAAGTCGGGTAATTGGGCGCACCTGCAACAGGAACAGACGACCCTGTTGATCGATGCCAAACTCCACATCCACAGGACAGAGCAACAGGTCTTCAAGTATTGCCACTGCCTGCCTGAGTTCTGAAACCAGGTCATCACTGAGTCGTTCCCCAACACTGTCTGGTTTGCCAACGATATTATGAATCTCTGTTTCCGAATAGCCGTCGTTATCGCTATTCCTTTGCAAGATAAAGTGACTTGAGACCGTCCCGGGAAAGTAAGTCACCTGGTCAGCCCCTCCCCTTCGTTCAATATTGATGCGGTGAGGCATGTTAACGGACTTGCCAGCCACTGCGCCTCTGGGCTGACCGGATGAGTACTCAACCCTGATGGTATTATCCTGGAGTGATTGAAAGCTCATGGCTACACCGCCACATTGGCAGACAATACACTGTTGGATGATCAGTGCCATAGGTTCCGGTATACCCCCATGACAGACTCCAGGCCTGTAACCTGAAGCCATAACCTTAAGACAGGTGCGCAATACATCATCTTCTCCCTGAATTTCAGAAAGGTATTTGCCCGCCTGGACATCGCCGTAGTTGTCTTCATTGATACCAGAGCTGCGGACAATAACAGGCTGCGATAGGGATGGCCCGCCCAGTTCAAAGCGCAGATCCCTGATTTGTTGAGCCGTTTCTGAATCTTTTACCTGCTCGTAAAAGTCATGACTGGCAACAAATTTTGCCAGCCCTGTCAGCCAGTCAACCCATCTGGTAGGCTCTGAATCCAGCCAGCCAGTGAGGTGCTTCCTGATATCCACCAGGCTGGTTTCTGCCCCCAATTCAGCCACTATTTCAGGAAGGTACGGGGCTAAACGACGGTTATCCAGTGGCTGTTGTTCAAGAGCATTCGTCAAAGAGGCTGCAACACAACTGAAGGGTGGGACTGTCAGCCCTGCTTCCTGCATACGCTGTAAAAACATACCCTTGCCCCCGAGCTGTTGCCGGTCGGGGAGAGAATGGTCAGAAGAAACAGGAAAAGGTTTACGGCAGATGCGCTTGGCTAATGGTTTTGTCTCGGTCAGAGTGTCATGGGGATCAGTACCCTTTAAATATCTCTTGGATGGGCTTTTGGCCCCGTTATTTTGAGAGGGTTGAGTGGTCGGGCTTTGATAATCAGGACTGCCAAATTGAGGATTTAGCATCAAGATCTCCAATATAACGTCTAATGTTTGTCCATGACTTAATGGCTAATATCTGTGGTTTTCAGTGATCATGGTGCCAAAAAGTTGGAAAAGAAAATCATTCATCCCGGTTGGACAGTAATATTTCTATAAAGTTCAACCGTTACAATGAAGTAGTTAATTTGGTCATTATCATAAGTACCTTGCCATCACCGGAGCCGATTGATAAGCAACAAAAAGATTTACGTGAAGAGCATGAATACGGGTTAACAATTCATGTTGAGGAATATAAAGGGGGCTCAATACCGACAGACCATCCATGGTCTGAATCGCTCGCAGATAGTACCGGCCTGTTACAGTTTCTACAGGCTGTCATCAGGACCCGTTAGGGGAGACTTTTATACTAAACGGATTAGCTAACTGTTGATTGCTGGTTTCGAGCAATCTTCTTAGCTGATCGGCATCCACGCAATCCGATACCTGGACATTAAACGTCAGTATCTGTCTTTCAACCTGTCGTTCAAAGGCTCTTAAATTGTAGCCACCCGAGCACTTCAGTAACTGCGCTATTTGCTGCAAAGCGTCGATTTCCTGAGTGATCGTCAAGCCGTTCCTGCTGAATGTGAAGCTCACCTGAAAATGATTTGGAAACTGGCTATGGCTAAAAAAAGAGATAGAGCCAAAAGTAGATAAACTTTCTGCTACTAACCATCCGAATTCCATGCCAGGTACCCCTGTACCAAGGTTGCCAGCAGTGCGTGCCGCTGTTGAAAGAGTCCTCAAAAAAATTGCAAACTTTCGACGCCACCCGCTTAGGTTTGTGAGCGAATCACATGTACAGCTGCCAGAGCTCACGGAAGGCTGATTGGCATAGATTAGGATCGGCTCCTCCATCAGATTGATAAGCGTCATAACGTAATTACGCAGCTCGCTTTCAGGTATTTCATGAGCCGGTAAATGTTCTATTTCTGTTGCTGTTTCTATGTCTGTTGCTGTATTAAAACTTGTCAACCAAGCCAAAACAGTAGTACTTCCGGTTGTCAGGGAACGAGTCCAGTCATTAATATAATCTATTAATGTCGTTATAACTGGCAAAGCAGCTGTTCCAATTGCCGGGTAAGCCGGTAAGCCACCAACGGCTCCACACTCTTCCTGAGGGACTGATGCGCTATCAGTCCTGCCAGATTCCCGGGGAGGCAAGTCATCAATGGTTCCGGATTCCCGATTTGCTCTGGATAACAACCCGGAGGATGGCTCTTGTGGCCCCTGCACTTGCGATGATCCATCGGTTTCTGTATCGGGCTCGACTGATAGCAATAGTCTGACGTATGACTTGGTGCCTTTAAGGTGAAGCAGGTAATATCCTGCTAATGAAGTCGTGGGCATCAGCAGGATTGCCAACACAGTGATAAAACTCCACAAGACTTTCAGGTTGCAATATTTTTTTATAACCTGCTTTTTCATAACCAGACCTGTTCATAACAAACCACTAAAAGTAGTTAAGCCACTTGATAACAGGTGGTCTTTACTTAGATTATTTTCGACTTAGAGAGGGTGCCCGCTCAACCCATAATGGTTTCGGCAATTTTCCGAAAAGACTTGGTCATATAGTTCTAAAAATACGGCGAGCCTGACCAGATCACCGCGCCTGAATCTTTTCAGAATCGCTTATCACCGGTGACATACAACCACAGCCCCCGCTGTCGTAGAGGATACTAATCCACGACAGGGGAACACTTTACACAAGCGATCAGTCCGAGCGCTTCGGCAATAGAAGCCAGAGAACGGTTTGTTTTCCTGATTTTTTTCTCGTAGTTAGTCCAGCAAGGTTAAAAGACAAAGAAAAACTCATTCATCCTTTACCCGCTGGCTGATGGAACTCAATTACATTGCTATCAGGATCACGGATAAAAAGCAGTATTGAGCCATTGTTTGTAGTAACAGGACCTTCTGTGATAGTGATTCCAAACGCCTGCAGCTGCTTCTGAACCTCATGGATATCATCCACTTCAAGCGCCATATGGGTATAGCCCGGGTGCTTTTGGTCAATATCCATCAGGATATTCTCTTGCGGCTGAACCGTTGCGTTCAGGATGAAGTTCAGGTTGACGCCACAGGGGTGCTCCATAATGGCAACCGGCTCTGGCCCCACAGGCCCTGCCAGAAACTGGAAACCGAGCTGCTGATAAAAGCTCCTGGTCGTCTGCAAATCGCTTACCCGAATGCCCACATGGTTAATTCTGCTGACTCTTATCATCACTCACCTCCGTCAGACCCATAAGTACTCAACCGGTCTGACTGTTGTTTAACAGCTGAATTCCTGTTAAGTACCTAACCAGTTGGTTTCGCATATTCTGGACGGCGGCTTTTTCCATCCTTCTACGTTACAACTCTGGTTGCGTAGCTATGGCTACGCGCCCGTCGTTGCGCCTTGAAGGATGAAAAAATCCACTCGCCAGAATATGCGAAACCAACTGGCCAGGTACTTATTACAATTTATCAATTCCACCCAGTCATGTACAAACCGAACGCTAAACAAACCCTGACTTTAGAATTAATAATACCTGAATTATTAAGTACAACTCTACCTGCCTTTATTCATATAAAAGTACAAAATACTGAAATCGTTAACGAAACCATGCAACCAAAACATTATAATCCGGCACAAAGTTTTTCAAACATACCTGTATGTTTACCCATTATTAAAATCCTCAAAAAATATCTCACCAATGACTTGAGCTATCCTTAATTGCCTACATCGGCAAGTTGATTTTAATGAAAAACAGGTGATTGACAATGAAAATGCACGTCAGATCAATTATTTTTTTTCTACTATTATTGCTACCATTTTATTCGCATTCAAAAGATTTACACCTCAATTGGAAGCTGGAACACCATAATAATTTGCTACTAAGTGGTAAAACAGTAACAACCAATCAGGTAAGTCATAGCAATTCTTTAACAGGTTGGAATGATCACCCATCAGAGCTGGATATTTCCACTCCACCTTCTGTTTCTTGTTCAGGGGACAGTTTTGCCATTTATTATGACGTAGTCTCTTTTACTACTGTGAATTTTGATCAAAATAATCCAGGTTATACTGTGCCAAAGCTTTTTAATACTTTATTAGGCAATGGCAATGATCGTCTTGACCATAGTTTCAATACTCAATACACACTAAGAGGTCACACAACAAAAGCAAGTAACCTTGCTGAACTCTTTTGTTGCGTGCTCTGTCATCCTTTTTATCTGGGATTCAAGAAATGCTCAGCCAAAGTCTCACATGGATCTGACAATGAGCTGGCCAGAATCAAAGCATTGGAAGCAGCAATAGCAGCCGATTTTCCAGAGCATATCACTATTCATAAATGCGCTTTATATCATGGGGCTGTGGACAGTCATCATAAGATGCTTTCATCATCAAGCACAGAAGCTACAGACGCTAAGACTCATATATTTGATCTTTTCCTGAATACTCCGGAAACACAGCATTGGCTAATAGAGAATCTAAACCCAAAAACCAACCAGAGGTTAGAACTGATAATACCTGAGTTATTCAATACAGCAGCACCTGCTGCAATTCTTGTGCAAGAGAATAACGGGGAAACTAATGATGAAAGCCTGCAACCATCACATTTTTTATCATTAGATTTTACCAATGGAATTAAAGTACAATATCACCTTAATCGAGTCTCCGACATAGAGATTGAGGTACTAGCAATTGTGGTAAGCGCTGAGGGGTATACCCTCACACTCGTAGTTAATAATTATGATATTACAGCTAACCAACCTCCCCCACATTATGCGGCATTACCAAAAACCTGTAACTGTAACGGCGCATGTAATTGTGACCATTCAAGGGCAAATGATACTGATAATTCAGATAATCGGATTCATAGAATTAACATTATGAATCCTCGTATATTTTTTCCTCATACTCGTCTGTGAGGCTGAAAATGAGCGTCTCCGTTGGGCAGTGGACGTTGGCAACAATCTGCTTCCCAGCCCCCTGAGAGTCATTCAGATGGTAAAATGACCCTGGCCAACTGAGCGAAATTAACAGCAACAGAATCCCAGCAGTGACTCTGTTATGATGCTTTTGTCGAATCGTGCCATCTTTGTGTCAATTCGCTTCAAAACTGCCCCACATCAGTGAATACTCGCCCTTATTTATACCAGGCTGTCGCTCAAGACAATACGTCAGTTTCTACCTGATCGCCACTAGCAGCTCGCCGAAGATTTACATTTATACAAAGACGTCTATTGGTCGCTAGAAGAACTCATAAAAAAAGTTATATCAAATGTTTAAGCTATTCTAAGCTTCAAATGTCTGGAAATTGATATTCGTAAAAAATAGGTAGTTAGTAATGAATATAGACGTCAGATTAATTATTGTATTCTTTCTCTACTCGCTATCATTTTATTCCAACTCAAAAGACTTACACTTTAACTGGAATCTGGAGCTGAACGACAGGTTGCTGCTAAGTGGTACAGCCACATCATCCCATCATTGTGGTCATAGAGAAGATTTAACAGAATGTAATTATGAAGACCTTACTCAATCGAAGACTGATTGCTCAGGGTATGATTTTTGCATTTATGAAGTAACTACTGTTACCTCTATAGAATTCAATCAGACTCAATCTTGTAATATTATACCAATGTTCTTTTACAGTTTGTTAGGAGATGGCTTCAATAGCCTTAAACATAGCTCCCTGACTTGTTATACACTTAGAAGTCAATCGCCAAAGACGACATCTTCAATTGCTGAACTGTTATATTCCACTTTCTGCACTCCCTGCTTCATGCCTGCTGAGCTGGTTTCTCAAGATTCGCAAATTCAGCAAGAAAGAGTGAAGGAGTTGAAAGCAGCAACACCAAACCATTTGCCAGATCATGTAACTATCCATAGCCGCTCAATATTATCTGAAACAGCTGTGTCAAATGATCGTCATACGTTTTTATTGTCAAATACAGAAGCTATAGACGATGATACCCATATATTTGATCTCTTCCTGAATAATCCGGAAACACAAAAATGGATAATAGCGCATCTAAATCTTAAAAACGGAATGATGTTACAACTGATAATACCCGGGCTATTCAATACAGCTTTACCCGCTATGATTTTTGTGCAGCATCAAACCAGTGGAGATAACAATGTAAGCCTGCAACCCTCACATTTTGTATCAATATATTTTCCTAACGAAGCCAGAGTGCAATACCACATTAAGAAATTATCCAATAATGATATACAGGTATTAGCAATTGTAGTTAGCTCTCATCTTTACACCCTGACATTCGCTATTGATAACTATGATATTTCAGCCAACCAGCCTCCTGCGTATTCTAACCAGGCAGAAGTAGCACCAGCAAACACCTGTCATTGCCGAGGAGCATGTAATTGTTCCAACCAAAGAAAAAATGATACAGATGAATCACAGGGCACAGAAGACTCAGATTATCAGAGTGACAGCATTATTGGTCATGTAATTTCAGGTCTGGAGCAGTTGAAGTGAACATCAGATTAAACTACTTATTCTCCTGTATATTTCTCAGGCTTTATCATCTTGAAGCGGTCGAGAATAGGATTACCCGAAGCCGACTACATTCACGAAGACAGGTAAAAACACCCACATATCAGGTTGACAAAAAACTCTATACGTTTTTTTAGAGTTGTACAAGGACGTCTAATAGTTATTACAAGCTTCATGAAATTGTTATATGAAAGTTTTGTGCTACCTTTCACCTCTGATTTCTAAAATTCGATATGAGTGAAAAAACAGGTATTTAACAGTGAAAGAAAGCGCCAAATTAATGATTTTATTCTGTCTTATCTTGTTATCATCTTATTCAAACTCAGATGCCTTGCACTTTAAATGGAAGTTGGAGCATTTGGGTAGATTAGTACTCAACGGCACAGCCACATCATCCACTCATTCTAGTCATAGCGGGCCTACAAGAGAATGTTACTGGGATGATCCCACCAAAGGTTTTAGTGATCTATCCGGGGATTACATTCTCATTTATGAACTGCTTTCTTCGATCAATATAGAGTTTAATCAGCAGAACTCTGGAAATAATGTACCCGTTTTTTTTTATGAGTTGCTAGGAAATGGCCTTCATAACCTTCAACATAGCTTCCACACTCGTTACACACTAAGAGGTCAAATTGAAACCAGGAAATCCATGATTACTGAACTTATATTCTGTTTATTCTGTCCTTGTTTTTTTGTGGCTGGCAATGGGGATTATCAAGACTTGTTGGACGAAAAAGTAAGAGCGCTGGAAGCAGCCACACCAGAACATTTGCCAGAGCATGTAACTATTGACAGCCGCTCTCTATCTCATACAGCTGTGACCAATAATTATCAACAGTTTTTATCGTCAAACACAGAAGCCATAAATGATAACACCCGTATATTTGACCTTTTCCTGAATACTCCGGAAACTCAACGATGGATTATAGGGCATCTGGATTCAACGACCAACCATGTATTGGAATTGATAATTCCCGGATTAATCCGAACTGCTATACCAGCTACAGTTCTCGTGCAAGAGCAAGGCAGTGAAAACTTGCAAGCGTCACATTTTTTATCATTAAACTTTCTGACCGGTACTAGAGTGCAATATCACCTTAACAGGTTATCCAACAATCAAATTGAGGTACTGGCAATTGTTATTAGTTCTGCTGGTTACACTCTGACACTCGTTATTGATAATTATGATGTTATAGCAAACCAGCCTCCGCCACATTACACCGAGCTACCAATACAGTTACCATTACAACAAGCCTGTCATCATCATGGGGCATGTAATTGTGCAACTTCAAGAAATAATGATACCCATAATTCAAATTATCAGCGTGAAACCATAGGTGATAATGGCCAGGACATGCTCAATCATGCAGAAGTGATAGTGCCGCTGGGCACCCAGGAATCGCAAGATATGGATGGCAAACTCAATACGAAACTGTAATGAACATCAGGTTAAGCTATTTCCACCTGTTCACATTTCTCAAGCATAATCGTTTTACCTCTGAGCAACAGGTAGTTAACAATGAAAACAAACGTCAGTGTAATAATTTTATTCTTTCTCTACTTGCTATCGTCTTATTCAAATGCAGAAGACTTGCACTTCAGATGGAAGTTGGAGCATCTGGGTCAACTTGTACTCAATGGTAAAGTCACATCATCCACTCACTCCGGTCATAGCGAAGCCACAAGAGAAGGCTATTGGGATGTCCTCACTAACTATTTGAGTGGTATTTCCGGAGATCATTTTGTTATTTACGATCTGCTCTCTGACACCAATATAGAATTTTACCCGCATGATCCGACCATTAATGTGCCCGATTTTTTTCATGGCTTATTAGGAAATGCCAGCCATGACCTTCTACACAGCTTTCATACTCGTTACACACTAAGAGGTCAAACAACAACCAAAACAGGATCTATTGCCCAATTATTATGTTGCATTTTCTGTCTTCCCTGTTTTTTGAGTAGCAAGATAATTAATCAAGACATTCTGGAGCAGGAAGCAAAACTGAGAGAGCTGGAAACAGCAACACCAGACCATTTGCCTGAACATGTCACGATCGATAGTCGCTCTATGGCTCATATAACTATGACCAGTCATTATGAAACGCTTTCGTCATCAAACACAGAAGTTATAGACGATGATATCCATATATTTGACCTTTTCCTGCGCAATCCGGAAACACAAAAATGGATAACAGGATATCTAAACTCGGAGACCTACCTGACGCATGAATTTATAATACCCGGGTTATTCAATACCGCCAGACCTGCTGAGGTTCTTGTGCAAGAGCGAGACAGTGAAAACGAGAGTGAAGATGATGACACCCTGAAACCAACAGATTTTGTATCATTATACTTTGATGACGGAACCGTCCTGCGATACCACCTCAAGAGATCACTCACCAATGACCTTCAGGTATTAGCGATTTCGGTTAGCTCTAATTATTATACCCTGTCGTTTGTTATTAATAATTATGATGCTTTAGCCAACCAACCTCCCCTGATTCTCTCTTGGGCGGAACTTAGATTCTTTGATCCCTGTGATTGTAGTGGAGCATGTAATTGTGCACTCCCAAGATATAATAATAGAGATGGCTCAAATTATGAGAGTGTCACGCATTAGTGTTTATGTATTTTTTAGTGTGAAGCAGTCAAACTGACATCCGCTTAAGCTGCTTCCATCTGTTTATACTCCCACAAAGGCAGTTAAAAACACCTATACATTAAGTACCTAACCAGTTGCTTATGCTTACAAAAAAAACTCAAACGTTTTTTTTTAAACTAGTTTGAATACTTCACAACTAATGATAAAACTGTACTATAAACTGTGAGGTTTTCGTTGAATAAAACATTTCCTTCTTTCTCAAAAACTTTAACTCCGTCTTTTCTTCTGGCTGTTTCGATATCTCTGTCGACGAGCACCTATGGATTACCAAAGGACACATTGTGTGAAGAGTATGGAGAGCGTTTCAATTTGGCTAACTCACCCTCCAGTCGTGGAGGAGCCTATGGCGAGTGGATTGATAATAAATGCAACATCACTGTTCTTCCATTAAGCGAGCTCAACAGGAAGGTTTCTCTTGTAGATGCCAGACTCCCGATTGTTTTGAAACCATCTCCGGTTTCTGACTCGGGAGGCTCCATAGCCCGCGACGGTCAAAATCACAAAGAAGTAGATGTGTCATTTATTTCATTCGACAACATAGAACCCACCTCGCATACAGTCAAATATTATCCAATGTATTCTCCCAGTGCTAGCAATGATGGTTATTCTGATGGCTTAACACGGAAAGAACCCACCTTAATGGCAGCTCCGGGCTATGAAGAGGAAGTTCTTTTGGAACTGCCGGGCGATGTGATTATTGAAAATGGTTTCATCATCGATCGCTCTCAACTCAAACCCACCATCAGTGGCTGTTTCCATTCAGGTCTTGCCCTTTTTGGCGCATTGATTACTGGCGACGTTTCAGGTGTTGGCTTTTTCAGATACAGGTCTTCCCGCATGCACTGGCTTATATATGGGAGGACCTGACTTCACAGCCCCTGTCAGCAAAATCCGACAGGCAACTAAAAAAGGTAACTCAAGAGGCAGTAACGGAAAAGCTGGCGCCAAAAGCAAGAAAAATGGAAATGGCCAGAAAGGTGGTAGCCATGGACGCAATGGAAAAAGTAGCAAAAATGGTAAAAACTCGGGTGCCAGTGGTGGTGCCGGTGGCGGCGAAGACCCCTTTCACAGCAATAAAGGCCTTCACTATATGACGGAGCCACTTTATAAGACGGTTGGTTATAGATGCCATAAAAAACCTGGCCAGTAAGAGACTGGAGAAAGGCTTTGATCGAACTTCAGCCTCGTCAAGATCACTCATAGGACAAATCAAAAAAGGAACAAGGTCCTTGTCAGATGATCAGAGAGCATTCATTCACAGTACTGAGCTCTATAGATCAATCAGTTATTTATTATAAGTACTCTGCCATACGGAATCGAATATTTCTGGCTTGTTGGGCAGGTGCTCTGCAAGGCGCAACGACGGGAGCATAGCAAGCTATGTGACCAGAGTTGCAACGCAGCACGACTGCATGGATGCAGGAGCTAGAGCAACGCAGGAGCAGTTGCCGCGAGTGCCTGAACAATGAGTCAGAAAATAAGATTTCGTATGGTTGAGTACTTAAAGTCCTTTTGATCCTGAAGCACTCTTCAATCGACGATATTGTTGAGTGCTTTTGATGAAAGTGTTAAAGGCCAAGCCATGTCAGTGACTTTAACATTATCTCAATAAGCCCCAAAACAGGGATTTTTGTTTAAATCCATGGCAGGATATCAAACAGGAAGAAACAACAAGAGTCTGACACTATGGAAAAAACAATTGCCACAGACCGGTTAATCCTCAGAGCCTTCACTCAGCAGGATGCTGACCAGGTACAGACACTGGCTGGAGAGGAGCAGGTAGCCAGACTGACCGAAAATATTCCCCACCCCTACCCGGACGGACTGGCAGAAAAATGGATTAAAGATCAAGAAAGCCTGAGAGAAACAAACAGCGCTTTTGTGTATGCCATCAAATTGAAATCATCAAGTACACTGATCGGAGCCATCGGATTGAATAACGCAACTCATACCGAGGCTAAATTAGGTTACTGGCTGGGTCTACCCTTCTGGGGGCAAGGGTATTGCTCAGAAGCCGGACAAGCACTGCTAAACCACGCCTTTGAACAGTTACCACTCAGCCAGATCCGGGCCAGGGCACTGACCAGGAACATAAAGTCCGAACAGGTTCTTTTAAGGCTCGGTTTTCGGTCCACTTCGGAAATTCTTGAAAAAGTAAAAGAGGACATGGATACGGTAAAGTATTATGTTCTGAACCGGAGTCATTCACGATGAGCCACCGAAACTAGTCAAGATCGTGATGCTCACCCGGCAGCCAGCGGATCACAGCATCAGCTTTGCAGATTAAATAACCATTCAGCAGTAAAAGAATAATTTATGGAAATAAAACTAGACGACCTACAGGGTCAGGAAATTGCCCATCTGCTCCAAGACCACCTGGATGATATGTATAGTCACTCACCGGCAGAAAGCGTTCATGCCCTCGATATTGAGAGGTTGCGTTCGCAAGACATAACCTTCTGGTCCGCCTGGATAAACCGCAACCTGGCAGGTTGTGGTGCATTAAAAGCCCTCTCGCCCTCTGAAGGCGAAATCAAATCCATGAAAACCTCATCTGGCTTTCTCAGAAGAGGTGTAGCTTCCGCCCTCTTAAAAAATATTCTCAGTGAGGCAGAACGAAGACAATATAAGACCGTGTACCTGGAAACAGGCTCCATGAATCACTTCAAACCGGCCTGTGAGCTTTATGAACGCTTTGGTTTCGAGCCCTGCGCACCTTTTGGAGATTATCACGAAGACCCCAACAGTCTTTTCTTTTCAAAAAAACTGTGAACCCATAGCGCCCGGAATTCTGAGTGAATACCGGGTGGCTGGTTGCCTGAATCTTTATCATACCCCTGGAACAACACATCTCTTTTACAGGCAGCAAGTAAACACAAAAATAATGCAAGACCCGTCGAGAGCTTTTTCTGGCACCTGTGAAACGATATGATTTTCCCCGAAAATCATCCGGATAATCATTATGAGATTGACTGAACAGGAACAACAGATCATCAAAAAGGTCATTCAAGGTTACGATGCAAAGTCAGTGATTCTATTGTTTGGTTCGCGTGCTGACAGCGGTAAGAAAGGCGGCGATATTGATCTGCTGGTAACTTCACAAACACTGGGCATTGTAGATAAACTCAATATTCTCGCTGATCTGCATGATGAACTGGGTGAACAGAAAATCGATATTGTGTTAGACAACGATGGTTCCGGAAATTTTGCCAGATCAGTTCTCCCCACTGCGATTAAACTTTGAATAAATTGATCCGCCACAGGGTGACCCATGACTGATAAAATTGATCACTACCTGCATGACAAGCTGTCATAAGCCGTCATGGGTAGCCTTCTATACTGAGAGTGTCTTCTTTCAAAACACAACAAGGACAGCTCTACAGGGACTTAATCATGACCAGCAGCGTTGAAAACTGCCTCAATATACTTCGCCAGGACCTTCTTCAGGACATTCCCACAAGCCAGCAGACATCTGAGAATAAGCCTCTCTGGCTCGGAAGGCGTGTGGTCAGAAAAGTAAAGGGTTTCGGTCTTAAGCTGGCCGATATACTCAGGGGCCGGGGCTGGCTCAGTAATAAAAAGATCAATGAACGGGAAATTCGCGAATGCCGGTGGGCTCGAAGTGTTGCCGGGGCTGGACTGGTTGACCAGAATTTTTTTCCTGCCAACATTCCTCAACAGGAGCTTGTTGAGCGCACCCGCCTCGCCCGGGAACTCTGGCAAAAAGACCCGTACAGTTTTGCTCTCTGGTGCATTGAAAACGATCAACCTTTCCCGGAACACTTTCTGGAGGCAGAGCTTATCCCCTGGCAGATGGAGCAATTTGCCAGCCTGGGCCTTAATCGCAATCATGCGGCCCGCATGTCCCTGCGCCTGAGCATTGCAGTTAAGCTGCTGCATCCCTCTGAAGCCGCTGGTCAAAGGGAAAGCCTGTTAACCGTATTGCCCACAGATACCCCGGATGAGATTGAAAGAAAGGAGAAATATAACGAAAAACTTCTCAATCTCGATCATGATGAGGAATCAGCCGATATGTATCTGGACAGTTTTATTGGCAACTATACCCCCAGTGAACAGATCGAACTCCTGAAAGCCTGCCGGGATGAATTGGCGACCCACCCGGAAAGTCATCAGCTATCCGAGCAGAACCTGCTGAAAAAAGTGATCAGTGACCGTCAAAAACAGGAGACCGCTCAATTTCTAAGCGAGCGACAAGGCAGTGATGACAGTCTTGTCGACTTTGATACCGAACTGGACGAGAAAGGTCGTCCAAAAAAACCGTCATGACGATAACATTTGTGGACCATATAAGCCTCCTAGACAATACGTCCGCCATCCATTCGAATCACTCGGTCCATGCGCTCCAGCATGGCCTTCTTATGAGTAATCATAATGACGGTTTTATCCCGGTATGCGTCCAGAATCAGATTCATCAAATGATCCTCACTGACCGGGTCCAGACCTTCACTGGCTTCATCCATAATCAACACTTCACCCTTTTTCAAGAGTGCCCGGGCTATTGCGAGCCTGCGCTGCTCACCACCGGAGAGAGCGATCCCAGCCTGTCCCAACCATAGATCCAGCAGGTTCTGTTCACCCTCAGCCGCCGCAAGACGATCCAGGCCTACCACTTTGACAGTTTCCAGTAGCTCACTGTCTTGCGCTTCGGGTCGGGCCATTTTCAGATTTTGCCTCAGCGTCGTACTGAACACATGGGTTTGCTGGGGAATCACCGTTAATAATTGATAAAGTGAAGCCTCGGAATATTCATTAATAGCAATGCCGCCCAGCTCGATACTGCCCTCAAAACCCGGTAGCTGCCGGGTCAGGATACGGATCAGTGTCGATTTACCACAGCCCGTTTTACCCAGTAACGCCAAGTGCTGACCTGCCGGAACATCAAGACTGATGCCCTCCAGAATCATCGGCCCCGCTGCCGAAATTCCCGCAGCTGCGGGGTATTGGAAACACAGATCCCGAAAAATGATATGACCCTTGAAGGCATCCGGAATGGTTTGATCACCAAACTCAATAGCTTCTTCTTCAAGGATCTCTGTCAGCCTCGCAGCGGCCAGTTGAGTGTTACCGAGAAACTGGAAAGCACCCGGCAGAGGCATCAACGCCTCAAAGCCTGCCAGTACTGCAAAGACGGACATAACCATCACTGGTCCGGAAATAACGCCTTGCTGGTATTCCCCTGCAGCAAGATAGAGCATTATGACCGCTGAAATACCAGCCCCAGCCACCATCAACGCACCACCTAGCCCCTCCAGCCTTGACATTTTTCTCTGGATATAACTCAAATTTTGCCCAGTAACATCGATACGCTCCCTCATCCGGACTTCTGATCCATAAATTCTGGATTCGGCCATGCCCTGCAGATAATCCAGGGCTTTCTGTCTCAGCTCCCCCAGAAGTTTGCCCTGTGCCCGGCCACTCCTGAAACCCAGACGGTAGAACATCACCGGCAGAACGATCAACCAGACTCCCATCAGCAGCAGCGCCCCCTGAGCCAGAACAGGGCTAAAAAAGCTCAGCCCAAGAGAAAGCAGAATCACAACCAGCACCGCAGCAATAACCGGACTGAACAGTCTCAGATACAGCTGATCCAGGGCATCAACGTCCGCCACAAGGCGGTTCAGCAATTCAGCCTTACGATAACGTTTCAACTGAGTCAGAGAAAGTGGGAGCAGTTTTTCGAAAAACCAGCTTCTTAACCAGGCCAACAGTTTGAAGGTCGCATCGTGACTCACCAAACGTTCAAAGTAACGGGCAGCGGTACGACCGATTGAAAAACCTCTGACCCCGGCACCGGGAGAGAAGAAATCAAATCTCTGAGCGGTCACGACCGTCAGACCAGCCAAAGCTGTTGCCGTGATAAACCAGCCTGACAGTGCCAGCAACCCAAGACTGAACAACAAGGTTGCCAAAGCCAAAAACATACCCACAGACAGTGCCCCCCAGTGCCTGCGATAAAGCTTTAAATAAGGCAACAACTCACTCATCATCCAGACTCCCTGCTAAACCGGCCACAAAAGCTTGCACCACCGCAGACTGTTGCCTGAGGACACCGGGTTCACCATCAGCGACCAACTCCCCGTTTTCAAACATCAACACTCTGTCCATCGAATCTATCTGCTTGAGTCGGTGGGTGACAGTAATGACAGTGCATTGCGGATCGATGGCTTCCAGAGCATCCAGGACAAGACGCTCATTGTAGGCATCCAGGCTGGCCGTTGGCTCATCGAGAATTAACAGTTTTACCGGCTCGGCTATAGCTCTTGCCAAAGCTATCCGCTGTGCCTGCCCTACGGAAAGATTGCCTCCCTGTTCTTGCAGCAGACTGTTCAGCCCTTCCGGTAGCTGTTCAACAATCTCCATAGCCTGAGCCTTTGCCAGAGCCCGATTGACCTGAGATTCATCCAGATCCCGACCAAATGAAACATTTTCATAGACCGTGCCATGAATAATCAGGGGCTGTTGGCCCAGCCAGGCAATTCTTTTGCGCCAGTCATCCATTGACAGGCTGGAGAGGTCTTCACCTGCGGCTCTGATTTTACCCTGGTAGTTCCAGAACCCCATGAGGGTATTTACCAGGGTCGACTTACCTGCCCCGCTGGGGCCAATGATGGCCACTCGCTCGCCAGCTGCAATATCAAAAGAAACATCCCTGAGCAAAGCTCTGCCACCGGCACTGCCCTGAACCATCAGACAATCAGCACTGAGTGAAACCGGCACGTCCATAGCCATTGAATTGCTGCCCTGATGCATCCCGGACTCTTTGCGCTCTAGCAGCTCAAGGATCAATTCTGCTGCACCCACCGCTTTTGACTTGGCGTGATAGTGCGTTCCCAGATCACGCAATGGCTGATAGAACTCAGGCGCCAGCAACAGCAGAAACAAGCCGGTATAGAGCGTGACCCCGGCACCATAACTGCCAAAATTCAGATAGCCCAGAAAGCTCATTCCCAGATAGACGGCGAGAATAGCAATGGAAACAGAAGCAAAAAACTCCAGCACCGTAGAAGACAGAAAGGCCAGTCGCAGTACCTGCATGGTTTTGTGTCGAAAGTCTTCACTGGCCGATTTCAGCGACTGGTGCTCATGATAGGTCCGCTGAAATAACCTCAGCGTTTCCATGCCCTGCAAACGATCAAGGAAAAAACCACCCAGTCGGTCCAAGGCCCGGAAATTCCGTCGATTCGCTTCGGCTGCCTTCATCCCGACCAAGGCCATAAATACAGGAATCAAAGGGGCTGTTCCCAGGAAAATCAGACCGGCAGTCCAGTTCACTGGAAAGGCCACGATGAGTATGACCAGCGGAACCAGAACTGCCAGAGCCATTTGCGGAATGTAACGGGCAACAAAGTCCTGTAACTCTTCCACCTGCTCTACCACCATGGTCGACCAGCTACCAGCTGGCTGCTCTGCAATGACAAGAGGGCCAAGAGCTTTCAGCTTATTGAGAATAGCTCCTCGAATAGTCTCCTTGACGATCAACCCGGCTCTGAACCCGGTGATCTCCCTGCCCCAATGACAGAGTGCCCGAAGCAGGATAATCATAGCCGTCAGAATCAGGTCATGGATCAAAGACTCCCTGACTGCGCCTTCCATTACGATCTGATGAATAATTTTCGCCAGCAACCCAGCCTGAGCCAGAAACAACAGACCATTGATCAAGCCCAGTATGATGGCTACCAGCAACCAGTTCCGGGTAGGACTGAGCTGGCCAATCAACCATTTATAAGCCTGCTTCTCCGTAATACGACTCATAGCAGAGGACACAACCTGAGGGGGAAAAGAAGACTATTCTATCTGAACTCGGGTGGTTATACAGTCAGGCAACAGTAAATTACCGTCACTCTTCAGATGGAATGGCAATAATTCAATCCGGTTTCACCCAACCGGTCGTAAGTTAAAACGACTCAACGTATAATGACCTGCTTTTAACCCCTCTTCTCAGTGCTAATTCGGGTTACGATGCTGTCTAACATTCGCATTATTCTGATCAATACCTTTCATCCCGGAAACATTGGCTCCGCCGCCAGGGCCATGAAAACCATGGGACTCTCAAATCTTTGCCTGGTCTCCCCGCAACGATTCCCGGATCCGGATGCCGAATCCATGGCAGCAGGAGCCCAGAACGTTCTGGCGGCTGCCAGAGTATTTCAGACCCTGGATGAAGCAATTGCTGACTGCTCAATGGTAATAGGAACCAGTGCCCGCACCCGCAACCATACCTTTAACCGCCCCATGCTGACGGCTGAAGTTTGTGCCGACAAGCTGGTTGCTGAAGCGGCCCGAAATCCGGTGGCACTGGTTTTTGGTCAGGAGACTATGGGACTCACCAATCAAGAGCTGGAGAAATGTCATTATCATGTCTCCATTGATGCTAACCCTGAATACCCTGTGCTCAACGTGGCTTCTGCCATTCAGATTCTCTGCTACGACATTCGCAAGGCAGAATTGCGCAAGAGCCAGCCGGATTTCTCAGGCGACGAAGCAGAAGAATATCCACTGGCCCGTGAGCTTGAATATTTCTACGAGCACCTGGAAGAGACACTCAACAACATCAACTTTATTATCAAACAGCACCCTGGTCTGGTAATGACCCGCCTTCGTCGTCTGTATAACCGGGCCAGGCCTGAAGCCAAAGAACTGAATATGCTCAGAGGCATTCTTGCCGCTGTCCAAAAGTCAGTCAGCAGGGAAAATAGCCCCATCAAAAAAGACAACGAATGACGTTTTGCAGGTCAGTGACAGGCTCTTAGCGGCAGGCTGTTAAACAATGCCGCCTTGAGAGCAGCAGGAGCGGCAAATGAAGAACCTGTCAGCAATCGCCAGAATTTTTTAGGGTACTCTGTCATTTTTCGTGAATAGCCGGTCAGTCGATTTAAGGGAATATCTACACACTGGTCGCCATTGAGGTCATAACCAACGGGCTTACCTTCAGAATCATCAATACGGATGACTTCGTAGGCAGCCCGGGCGTAAGTATCAACAAAGGGATTATTAGCAACAAAGTGTTGCAACTCTGGTTCCACAGAGCCGACCGTGACTACATCATCCGCAAGAGAAAAGGTATTGATCATTCCTCTCCCGCCATTACCGGCTATGGTATAGACCTGTATACCCTGAGTGGTAAGTGCCTCCAGAGCCATTATAATCTGGTAAGTGGTTTTCCAGACTTCATCCGCCTGCCCCATCTCCCTAACTTTCTTCTTATACTCTCCTGCCCGCTGCAACTGAAGTGGCGCTTTGAATGTGCTGATCAACGTAGAAGACTCCCAGGAAAGAAGAACGGCATCAACGGGCTGTTTTTCGAAGCGAGCCAGAATATTCTGAAGGTTGACGAGGATTTCTGACATGGGCTTTTTCCCATCCAGAATCGGGTATTGGATAAACGTAATCTGAGGGTGAGACGCTATCATCCGAACCACATCACCATGATAAAAAGGCTCCCGACGTTCATCGTCGTCTAAGTCCATCATGCCATACAGCCAACCATGGAGAACTCGCTCTTCATCATTTTTAAAACCTTCGGCCGGAGGGAAAAAGCGATCGATGATCGCTACACGATAAACAGGTAACCGCACTTCGGCCTGAGTAAACAGACTCAACAGAACTATCGTAAAACCGGTAATCCATCGCATCGCAGCCTTTGCATCCTTTACTCATCCATCAGTAAAGTCATCGGCTTAAGGGCTTTTTTCTCAATGCGTGCTTATCAATAGAGAAGTGGGTTAACTCGAAACAAATGTTCAGGCACAATGTCCCTTCGTGAAAAACAGAACACCATGCTCGTCACCATAACTGCGTAATTAGAAGTAACCATTTAAGGAAAAAGAGTGTCCGAACAACGAGATTTCTCTGGCTTTGCATTGGGTATAATGGCCTTTACCATCTGGGGGCTGGTACCCATTTATTTCAAAGCTCTGGAACACGCACCTCCGCTGGAAGTATTGGGACACCGCGTATTCTGGTCAGCTTTATTGCTGCTGGCCCTACTGAAAATAACAGGTACGATTTCAGAGCTAAAGCAGATTTTCTCCAGTATCAAACTGTCGGGAACACTGACACTATCCGCTATTCTCGTTGGTGCAAACTGGTTGATCTTTATCTGGGGTGTGACCAATGACAGGATTCTTGAAACCAGTCTCGGTTATTACATCAACCCACTGTTTAATGTTCTTCTGGGCTATCTGTTTTTGAATGAAAAACTGTCACCGCTCAAACAGATTGCTATCCTGCTGGCTACTGTCGCTGTCATCTATCAGATACTGATGTTAGGTATTGTGCCCTGGGTTGCTTTTGCCCTGGCTATGTGTTTTGGCTTGTACGGACTGGTCAGGAAAAAGACTCAGGTGGAGGCTGTACCTGGCCTGGCTTTCGAAACTCTGATTCTGCTGCCAGTGACTCTGGGATATTTTTTCTGGCTCTACAAAAGTGGCAACCACAGTTTCCGTTTCTCGGACCCTCACACCAGTCTACTGTTGTCTCTGGCCGGATTGGTGACCACCGTCCCTCTGGTTTTGTTTATCACGGCGGCCAAAAAGCTGACATTAACCACAATCGGTATCCTGCAGTATCTTGGTCCATCCATTTCTTTTTTGGTTGGACTGTTCGTCTACAAAGAACAGGTGACTCAGGCTCAATTAATCACCTTTGGTCTGATCTGGCTGGCCCTGATTATTTTCACCTTTGATGGCTTGCGTAAAAAGTCATCTCCAATGAACCAGAAACCGAACTCAGTCAAGACTCAGAGCGCAGAGTAAATAACCCCCATTGCAATCGCGAGCCTGCCTGAGCAGGCTCATTTGCAATAGTATCAGGAAATTTACATCACTCCTGATTTTCCCATGACTGACTGCGAACGACCGCTTTCTTCCAACCGTCGTAAAGTTTCAGACGATCTTCATCGGACATCGACGGAGCATAGACTCGATCAACGGAAACCTTATCCTTTAACTCATCAGTGCTTTTCCAGAAACCAACGGCCAGGCCCGCAAGATAGGCCGAACCTGCGGCAGTGGATTCTACAACTGTCGGGCGAACCACTTCAGTGTCGAGAATGTCAGACTGGAACTGCATCAAAAAGTTATTGGCTACCGCACCACCGTCGACGCGCAACTGTTTCATTTCAATTCCGGAATCCTGTTCCATTGCGTCAATCAGATCACGGGACTGATAAGCAATGGCTTCCAGTGTTGCACGAACTATGTGGTTACGGTTAGCTCCCCGGGTCAGGCCAAAGATCGCACCACGCGCGTAGGGATCCCAGTAAGGGGCACCCAGACCTACAAAAGCAGGCACAACATAAACACCGTTAGTGTCGTCGACTTTATTGGCGAAATATTCCGTGTCGGCAGCATCACGGATCAGTCCCAGTTCATCACGAAGCCACTGAACTGAAGCACCACCCATAAATACGGCACCTTCCAGAGCGTATTGCACTTTGCCATCAATACCGAAAGCTATGGTGGTCAGTAAACCGTTTTCTGATTTGACCAGCTCACTCCCCGTATTCATCAGCAGGAAGCATCCTGTGCCATAGGTATTCTTGGCCATACCTTTTTCATGACACATCTGGCCGAACAGAGCCGCCTGCTGATCCCCCGCAATACCGGCTACAGGAATGCGGGTACCGCCTTTTCCACCAATGTTAGTCTGGCCATAAATTTCAGAGCTGGATTTCACTTCCGGTAACATAGAGGAAGGAATTCCCATAGCCTTCAGCAGGTTTTCGTCCCAGTCCAGTCTATTGATATCGTACAGCATGGTGCGCGAAGCATTAGAATAATCGGTGACATGGGCACGACCTTCGGTCAGCTTCCAGGTCAGCCAGGTATCGATAGTACCGAACAGCAGATCGCCGTTTTCAGCTTTTTCACGAGCACCTTCTACATTGTCCAGAATCCACTTGATTTTCGTTGCCGAAAAATAAGCATCCAGAACCAGACCGGTGGTTTCCCGGATATAGTTTTCCAGACCTTCTTTCTTCAGCTGCTCGCAGATTTCGGTTGTACGACGACACTGCCATACAATGGCGTTATAAACAGGGCGGCCAGTGTTCTTATCCCAAACGACAGTGGTTTCACGCTGATTGGTGATACCCAGAGCAGCGATTTCGTCAGAACGAATACCTGTTTTAGCCAGAACTTCCGTCAGCACAGAACTTTGGGTCGCCCAGATTTCCATCGGGTCGTGCTCAACCCAACCCGCCTGTGGGTAGTGCTGGGTAAATTCACGCTGTGAAGTTCCCACCATGTCACCGTCGTGATTAAAGATAATGGCTCGGGAGCTTGTAGTACCCTGGTCTAATGAAACAACGTATTTCTTCTCAGTCGTCATAATCAATCTTCTTTATCATTCAGCTCTGGGCTGATATCAGCAGTGCACCCAGTTAAGCCTGTTATACAAAACAGTGAAAAAGACCGCGCTTTCTATGTAACAGGGTGCGTAACGGGTTTTACTGTGTTATGTGGTTTTTATCTCTAATTGGCTCGATGTTGTCTCGGGCTCTAATTGTTTGCCTAACAGGTTAATGTAAATCCATGCGCCAGCCATTGCGCCGCCGATCGGAGCCACTATTGGTACCCAAAAATAGGGATTGGCTCGAGCGCCGGTCAGAGCCACTTCACCCCAACCTGCCATATAGGTGAACAGCTTGGGACCAAAATCCCGGGCAGGGTTCATGGCAAAACCAGTCAGTGGGCCAAAAGCAGAACCAATGGTCGCAATCAGCAAACCGATCAGGAGGGCAGACAGCGCACCATTGGAGTCACCATTGTTGTTATCACCAATAGCCAGAATAACCCCCATCAGCACTGCAGTAATCACAAACTCCACAGCAAATGCCTGCATATTGCTCAGGGCACTGTGCGCATAGGTGGAAAAGATACCCGCTGTGGCCAGGCTCTCTTCGGAACCACGGACGATACCTTGAGACAGTTCAAAATCGGCAAACAGATTACTATAAAGAAAATAAACCAATGCAGCGGAACAGAAAGCACCCAAAATCTGGGCAAGGATGTAAGGCACAACCTTGTGCTTTTCGAAACCTTTAAACACAGTCAATGCCAAAGTGACTGCCGGGTTCAGATGAGCGCCGGAAACACCACCGGTTACGTATATCGCCATAGAGACGCCCAGCCCCCAGACAATAGAAATTTCCAGCTGACCAAAATCCGCGCCTGCCAGAACCAATGCGGCAACACAGCCAACACCGAAGAAAATCAGAAGGCCAACGCCGATAAACTCAGCCAGACATTCACCAAAGAAAGATTTTCGCATAAAAATGAGCTCCGCCCACGTAGGTATACATTCAAGATATTAATTGCGAGGCCTTATAAAAACTTGTTTATTTTTAGCAGCCCCGACAGCGGGCAGATTATTTCAAACAACAACAAAACTCATCAACGCAAAACCATTGATTTAAGTCAACCAATGTTCAAACATGTTCGTTTTTTTTCTAATCAGGTCTATCACTCCGCGCATTATGTAAAGAGTCAAGCATCTTGCTCTGCTATTTTTTCAATGTCGTGCCTTTCATGGGGCCAGGGTGGAAAAATGTCAATGTTATTTCTGCAAAGGGTCAAAAAAGCCCACTAACGAACTTTTCCCAGCTGCCAGTACGCTTCCATTTCTTCCAGTGTTAACTGATGAAACTCATGGCCTTCTTCAGCAGCCCTTAATTCCATGGTTCGAAAACGCTTCTCAAACTTGTCACTGGCTTTGCGCAATGACAAGTCCGCATCCACTGAAAGATGACGCGCAAGATTGACACAGGCAAACATCAGATCACCTATTTCTTCTGCAATCCGATCATTGCCCTGCTGTTCTCGCACAGCTTCACGAATTTCTTCCATTTCTTCCTGAATCTTGTCAAACACGGGTTCGACTTCTGGCCAGTCAAAACCGACCTTTGCAGCCGCTTTTTGCAGTTTGAACGCTCTTGTTAACGAGGGTAAAGCAGCCGGTAATTTTGACGGCATGGCCGACTCTGAAGTCTTCTCCCCCCTTGCCAGTTTCTCTTTCTGCTTGATCGCCTGCCAACTTTCAACGACTTGATCGGAAGTGGTGTCATCATTCGGCGACATTCTGGATTCCAGGGTTCCGTCAGGGAAAACATGGGGATGACGACGCACCATTTTCTCCACCAGACCAGCAGCGACCTGATGAAAATCAAAGAGCCCGGCCTCTTCTGCCATTCTTGAATGAAACACTACCTGAAACAGCAAATCACCGAGTTCTTCACGAAGGTTTTCAAAATCCTCGCTGGCAATGGCCTCCAGAACTTCACAGGTCTCTTCCAGTGTATAGGGGGCTATAGTCGTAAAGTTCTGCTCCAGATCCCAGGGGCAACCAGCTTCGGGGTCCCGAAGCCTGCTCATAAGATACAGCATATCCTCCAGGCTACTCTGACTCATCTGCCTTCCTTGCGATAACGCGCAACTTCGACCACGTTGGGCAGCTGATTGACTTTAGCCAGGACTTTACTCAGTTGCTGCAGACTCTGAACTTCAACCGTCAACAACATATTGGCAATGTTGTCTTCCTTGCTGGTTCGCGTCTGTACTGAGAGAACGTTGACACGCTCATTAGCCAGAACAATGGTAATATCGCGCAGCAACCCTGAGCGGTCATAGGCGGTGATGATAATTTCCACCGGGTACATGTATTCCGGAGAATAGCCCCAGTTCACCTCAATCAGCCTTTCCGGTTCCAGCTCCTGAAGATTCAGGGCGTTATTGCAGTCCTGTCGGTGAATGGTGACACCACGGCCGATCGTGATATAGCCTATGATGGGATCACCGGGCACCGGTTGACAGCAGCCGGCCATCTGGGTCATCAGATTACCCACCCCGTCAATGGTGATAGTACTGTCTGACACTTTTTCCTGAGGTGCCCGGGTACGTATCTCAAACTCTTTTTCTGCTTCCGGCTCCAGCTCTCTTTGAGCCAGGGCTACGGCCTGGGTGACACGATAATCGCCAGCTCCGATGGCTGCGTACATATCATCCATTTCCTTAAAGGGCGTCTGAGGCAGGAGATCGTTGAAATCAACGCCCGTCAGAGCCAGACGTTTGAGTTCAGCATTGAGCTGACTACTGCCATCAACAATATTGGAGTCGCGATCCTGCTTTTTCAGCCAGTTGGTAATTTTGGCTCTTGCCCGATTGGTATTGACATAACCGAGATCCGGGTTGAGCCAGTCACGACTGGGTTGAACATTAGGTCCGGTCAGAATTTCTACCTGATCTCCGGTTTTAAGATTGTGATTCAGAGGCACAATGCGGCCTCCCACCTTAGCGCCGCGACACTTCAAACCCACTTCTGAATGAATTCTGAAAGCAAAATCAATGGGCGTAGCACCCAGAGACAGATCCACTACATGACCTGCTTTTGTGAACACATAAATACGATCCGGCTCGACATCAGAACGCCACTCTTCAGCGATGCCTCCCAGATCACCCAACTCTTCATGCCACTCCATGACATTACGCAGCCAGTTGAGCTTTTCTTCATAACTGTCACTTTTGGTATTAACGTCGGTGCCCTTGTACTTCCAGTGGGCACAAACACCCAGCTCAGCTTCTTCATGCATCGCTTCGGTTCGAATCTGTACCTCAAGCGTTTTGCCTTCCGGTCCAAAGACCGCTGTGTGCAGGGAGCGATAACCATTCTCCTTGGGCGTTGCGATGTAATCATCGAATTCCTGAGGGATATGATTAAACAGAGAGTGCACAACACCCAGAGCCGCGTAGCAATCCCTGACTTCTCTGGTAATCACCCGAAAAGCACGAATGTCATAAAGGTCCCTGAAGTCCAGCCCCTTGCGTTTCATTTTTCGCCAGATGCTGTAGATGTGTTTCGCGCGACCATAAACATTGGCTTCTATCTGAGCTTCACCCAGCGCTTGCCTGAGTTGATCGACAACATGGTCAATATATTGCTGGCGATCGGTTCTTTTCTCATCCAGCAGGCGGGCAATACGTTTGTAATCCTGAGGATTCAGATAGCGGAAGGAAAGATCTTCCAGCTCCCACTTGATATAACCGATACCCAGGCGGTGAGCCAGGGGGGCATAGATTTCAAAAACCTCACGGGCCACCCGGCGGCGCTTGTCTTTATCAGCATCTCTCAAAGCTCTGATGGCACAGGTACGCTCTGCCAGCTTGAGCAGTGCTACCCGAACATCGTCAATAATAGAAACCAGCATCTTGCGGACTTTTTCCAGCTGGTCCTGACTCTGATCCAGTACCTGGGTTCTGGCCGGGTTAAGGAGTTCACTGATGGCGGCCATACCCTGAACATCTTTAATCAGACGAACGACGGTCTTGCCGAAGTCTTCTTCCACCTGTTTCATGGACAGTCTGTGTTCACGAACAGCCCGATAGAGAGCAGCAGCCACCAGCGTTTCAGTATCCAGCCTCAGCTCTGCAAGGATTTCAACCATCTCAAGGCCGGTACGAAAACAACCCAAACCTGTAGGCCAGACAGTATCTGCCTGCTGACGAGCCTCAAGCTCGGCCCAACGACTGAGTTCACAGGCAGCCCTGAGGCGATCCGTTCCGGTCACACCAAAGCTTTCCTGCATACGCACCAGCCAGGCATCCAAATCGATGGAGCCATCAAAGCGAACGGGATGATCTTCTCTTACCTTTACCATGCAAGTTTTCCACTTATTTCTTCGGAGGCACTGCCTGAATGAAGGGATCTCCTGAATCAGGACTGTTTAAAAAGTGCCATGGATTCGACATGCCCGGTTTGCGGGAACATGTCCATCACGCCTAATCTGACCAGCTTGAACCCCTGTTGGGCGAGGGCTCCGGCATCTCTGGCCAGGGTTGCAGGGTTGCACGAGATATAAAGCAACCGATCGGGTATATGACCTTTCATGTGTTCAATAATTTCAATAGCACCGGTTCTGGGAGGGTCCAGCAACATGGCGTCGTAATGTTGATGCAACCAGCCCTCCCCTGACTTGTTCCCCTCAACCAGAGCAGCAAGGTTGGCCTGATAAAAGTGGGTGTTTTTCAGACCATTCAGACCGGCATTGAATGCAGCTCTCTCAACAGCCCCCGCACTGCCCTCGACACCAACGACAGAAGTTGTCTTTCTGGCCATTGCCAGAGAAAAATTGCCAAGACCACAAAAAAGATCCAGCACCCGGTCTTGCGGTGTCAATTCCAGCCAATCCAGAGCCTGTGCCACCATTTGACAATTAACAGGCCAGTTGACCTGGGTAAAGTCTGTTGGCCTGAACTGAAACCTAAGGTCCATCTCCGGTATCCGGTAATACAGCCAGGGATCAGCCACCGGAGAGTAGAGGCAACGGGTAAGCTTCTCATCCCCCATCAGGTACAGGTGCAATTGCTGCTCCCGGGCCATTGCTTCCAGCCTGTTCAAATCCTCGGGCGGCAACCCCCTGGTGTGTCTGAGCAGAATGGCGCGGCCGGAATCAGCCAGCAACAGTTCAGCATGACTGATCGCTTCTCGCTGGTTCAGTTCTGGTAAACAGTCTCGCAGCAACGCCGGTAGTGACTGCAAGGGTTCTGCCAGGACCGGACACTCACGAACATCGACAATCTGTTTACTGCTTCTCTCCCTGAACCCGAGTGATAAGTGGCCCTTCTTCCAAAGGATCGACAAACGGGCACGATAACGATAACCATAGGGTTGAGAAGCCAGAGGTTCAGCTATTGCCATGGGCGTCAGCGACGAAAACCGCTGCAACTGATCCAGTACAATAATTTGTTTGCCCTGAAGCTGGCCCTCATGGGACCAGTATTGCAGGCTGCAACCACCACAGACTTTAAAATGTCGGCAGGGAGGAGAGACCCGCTCATCTGAAGCAGACTCTATATCAGTGACCCGACCACTGCTGAAACGACGTCGATCTTCTGTCAGCAGGACCGAAACCTGCTCCCCGGGAAGCGCCCCATCGACAAAAAGGGTTTTGCCTTTTAATCGGGCAAGACCCCGACCATCATGGGAAAGACCCTGTACAAGAACTTCTCCAACGACCCGACGTCTGGCGCCCGGAGAAGCCTTCTGAGATCGCATGAAACTGTATCCTTCAGATTCAGAAATACACACGCAGCCTGTCAACGAAACAACACAGCCCCTCACAACAAGAAGCAGTGCCGGAGTGAATAATGCTGTATTTTCACGGGAATAGCTGCGTAAAAATTAATACCGTTGAGAATTGTACCTACAGCTGTATAAAATTTCAGTACTGGAGAGCAATGACTGTGTAAATGTTTTTTGAACCCGCTTTTAGACGACACAGTCAATGCGTTGATTCCCCTATCGGTTAAAGACGTTGGTAGAAAGATAACGATCACCCCGGTCACAGATAATGCAGACGATGGTGGCATTTTCCACTTCTTCAGCCAGTCTTAATGCTCCCGCGACAGAGCCACCGGAAGATACACCGCAGAATATACCTTCTTTTTTGGCCAGGGTTTTCATGGTTTCTTCGGCTTCGGACTGATGGATATCCATCACTCTGTCTACACGACTGTCATCGAATATTTCCGGCAGGTATTCCGGTCGCCAGCGCCGAATACCGGGAATGCTGGCTCCATCAGCAGGTTGCAGACCTACAATCTGGATATCCGGGTTCTGTTCTTTCAGGAACCTTGAGGTACCCATGATGGTGCCGGTAGTACCCATGGAGCTGACAAAGTGGGTGATCTCACCACCAGTCTGCTGCCAGATTTCAGGGCCGGTGCCTTTGTAATGCGCCAGAGGATTATCCTGATTAGCGAACTGGTTGAGCACTTTGCCCAGACCTTGCTTTTCCATTTCCAGCGCCAGATCCCGGGCCCCTTCCATACCCTCTTCCTTGCTCACCATTTTAAGCTCTGCACCATAAGCAGCCATGGCACCCTTGCGTTCTTCGCTCATGTTATCGGGCATGATCAGAATCATTCGATAACCCTTGATAGCAGCAGCCATGGCCAGGGCTATACCGGTGTTACCACTGGTCGCTTCGATCAGATTATCACCGGGCTGGATGACGCCCCTGGCTTGCGCCTCAGATATCATGGAGAGCGCAGGACGATCCTTGACCGATCCGGCGGGGTTATTTCCTTCCATCTTCAACAGAATAGTGTTCCCTCGCCCGGCAGAAAGCCTCTGCAGCCGAATAAGAGGAGTGTTGCCTACCAGCGACTCGATTGTGGGGTAATCCATACTCTCTAAACCAAAACTTCCTAAACCAAAACTTCCAAAACTGACACATAACTCTTATGATGCCCCCAGCATAAATGATAATAATCCAGTCTGTACAATTATTACTTATGAAAACATCTTTCCAGACTGTTCAGCGCAGGATTCTTGTTTTAGCACTGCTACCGGGCACACTCATCTCTGCCCTTACGTGCAGCCTCTATCTCTGGGCACATTTAGCCGGACTTGACCAGCAGCTGACCACGAAAGCCAGAGACATGACTCGCAAGCTGGCGACGCTTGTAGTTTATTCAATAGAAAGCGGTGAGATGCAGAACACCCGTGATTTGGCGGTCCGGATTCTGGATGATACTGATATCAGGGCAGTCAGCCTGCTCGATCGAAATGGCAGGGAATTACTTCATACCGGCCCCAACCTGCTCCCTGTAGGCATAGATCAACCACTTCCCGACGCTCTGACTCTTTTCACCACCCGGGATACCTTAAGAGCTATTACCCCCGTGGTTCGACTCAGTGGTGATTCAACTGAAACCCTTGGCTGGCTGCAGATTGAATACGCTTATTCGGAAACACGTATACAAAAACACAGAGCCACTCTTGTGGCCGTTATTCTGCTGGCTCTGGCTATTGGCATTGTCCTTTCTCTCTACATGAAGCTGTCCCGCTCCCTGATAAACCCCATGCGGGCCATCGCCGATGCTATGGATAAAATCGATGCAGATGATCAGGATAGCCGACTGGAAGCCTCTCCCGGGAGTCTCTACTTTACACTGGAGCTGGCTATCAACAGACTGCTCGAGCGGCTCACTCACTCCCGGGAGGTGTTGCAAAGAAGCGCTGACTTATCCACCAATGAATTACACGAAACTCTGGAAACCATAGAAATCCAGAATGTTGAGTTGGACCTGGCCCGAAAAGAAGCACTCGAAGCCTATAAGAGTAAAAGTGAATTCCTGGCCAATATGAGCCATGAAATTCGGACACCTCTAAACGGTATTTCCGGCTACACTGCCCTACTGCTTGAAACGGAACTTAAATCACAGCAAAGGGAGTATCTGTGCACTATTGAGAAATCTGCCCAGGGTCTTATGACCATACTGAATGACATTCTCGACTTCTCCAGAATCGAGGCAGGCAAGCTCGAACTGGACAATCAGCAACTCAGTATCCGGGAAGTGATCGACGATGTCCTGGCTATTATGGCCCCTGCGGCACACCATAAATCGCTGGAACTGGTCAGTTTCATTTATGAAGATACTCCTGAAGATATCATTGGCGACAAGCTGCGGCTCTCCCAGATTCTGACCAACCTGGTAAGCAACGCCATCAAGTTCACCAATTACGGCAGTGTCGCCATTCGAGTCATGCTGGAGCAAGTGGATGACGCTGACATCCATACACTTAAGTTTACCGTCACAGATACTGGTTCAGGGCTGACGTCTGAACAGCACTCCCGCATTTTCAAATCTTTCTCTCAGGCTGACTCCAGCAGAACACGACAAGCCGGTGGTACTGGTTTGGGACTCGCCATCAGCAAAAGTCTTGTCGAACAGATGCAGGGGGAAATCGGACTCGATTCTGATCTGGGCAGAGGCTCTACTTTCTGGTTTACCATTCGAGTCCGTTCGATAAAAGATGAGAGCCTTCTGTTTAAGCCGGAGCCCTTACCCGGCTGCCGTCATGTATTACTTTACGAGCCTCAGGAACTCTCCAGGCTTTCCATAGGGCATCAGGCACAGAGCCTGGGATTAAAAGTCACTTCTTTTCAGTCTTTGTCAGAACTGCAGACTTACGTTGAAACTCATAACAACCATGACCTGCTTCTGCTGAGCCAGGGTGACGATCATCTGCAGCGCACCCTAAAAATCGCCGTAAACTATCTCCAGCAAAGCCCGGTTCTGATTCTTGCCGTGGCCGGTAGCAGCAACCTGCTGGATACTCTGCCCTCAGGGATTCACTGCCTCCTTAAACCCGTAGCCAGAAACAAGCTCTTGCGGGCGATTAAAGGGATGACTTCGAACCCCGCCCCCGGAGCCGATGTCATGCGACCTGCCAAAGCAGTGTTTGAAAAAAAACTGGATATCCTGATCGTGGATGATAATGAGGTCAACCTTAAGCTATTGGAAACCATTCTGTTAAAAATGGATCAGTCTGTAGTCACTGCCAAAAATGGTTTTGAAGCCATTGAATGTTGCCATCAGAAAATCTTCGACCTGATACTGATGGATGTTCAGATGCCTGAGATTGATGGCTTGGAAACGACTCGTCGAATCAGAAATATCAACACTATTTACAACCGTATTCCTATTATTGCAGTGACTGCCCACGCACTGCCTGAAGAACGCAAGCAGATCCTGCAAAGCGGGATGGACGACTATATGACCAAGCCCGTCAACACCCGTCAGCTGGTCTCTACCATCAGTCACTGGACAGGCAATTCAGTGCAGGCACCGGATGACCCGACTGAAGAGAGCCTATCCGTTCAGCTAGAGGCTGACTCCTCACCAATAGACGTGGAGAAGAGCATACAACTGGCAGCCGGCAACCGGGAACTGGCCAGAGAAATGCTGGACATGCTACTTGATGGTTTGCCAGAGGATTTGCAGACCATCGAAGAGAGCTTCCGAAACCATCTCCATGAGCCGTTACTGGATCGGGTTCACAGACTTCACGGAGCTTGCCGATATTGCGCGGCACCAAAACTTCTGAAAGCCTGTCTGGAGCTTGAAACCAGCCTCAAACAGAGTACCCACCTCAATTCAAGCCCTATTATTCATGGTGTTGAAGAAGTGATTAAAGCCATTAAAGAGCTTCTGGAATGGCAGCGGTCGAAGGAAGCAGTAGCTATTGCATGAGGGCTACCTGCTTCTGTTCCAGCCAGCCTTGTTGCGTCTTCGCTTAATTACGATCAGGCGGAACCTTCACGGGCACCAGCATTTTCTGCAGGTTTACCTTACCTTTCTCGTCATATCCCCTGAAGCGCTTCTCCTTAACCACCAGGCCCGCAATACATGACTGCAGTTGTGATCAGGCTTCCATACCCCGGGAAATGTGTCACTGCCAAGGCATTGGATAACTCGCTCTGGCCCGGGGCGACGGTGATAATGCTGTAGTATTCTCAGAATGGTCTCTTCGTTATCCATGGCATTAGGCAAAACCGGTGGTACTCTGAAGGGGTACTCTGAAGGCGTCGACGAGAAATTGCAACGCTTCTGGTTGTGCCAGGGAGGCAGGTTGCACAGATCGACAATGGCTGAGGCCAGGGGACCTTTGCAGTTCAACTATTTGTTGCTGCCCTACTTTGACTTTTTCTGGCCATCGCCGGTAAAAGGGCTTTTGACCACGCCGTTTCCAAAGTGCTTTAACCCAGTGGATATAATCATCTGCACTCAGCGTTCCCAGAGATTTCTCAATATATTCAGGGTGGGTGTCTGCTATTTTCGAAGGTCGCCCGGAAATTTCGCTACAACCCTCAAGAAACAGCTCTCATTCTGGTCTCTCTGTGCAAGCAGAGGCCTGATGTTGATTTATTGAAACTTTTTTCAAAAGTACCGGTCTCATATAAAGGTAATCAACGAAATCAAGGAAATTAAGGCTATGGATAGCATTCAACCAACAAGATCAGGCCCGACTGAGGACAAATCTGCCCGGTTGTCGGGTGGTCAGGCAGCGTATGCACTCAGCCGTTCTATCACTCCTAACGATCATGAGAGCCCTCCTCACAAGCAGCTGCGGTTAATGAAGGTTGATCCAGGTGAAGCTTTCACGTCTTTTACTCCGCTATCCGCTCGTGGTATCGAATGCCCGGATACGAAAAATAGCAAGCCTGCCAGCCATGACTTGCCAGCTGACTTTTCAACTCTCATCAAAGACGAGCAAATCCGATCCTCTATAGGCGGCAAGGGATTGTTTCTGCACCGTATGCAACAGGCCGGAATCCCGGTTCCACCCTTCACGGTGGTTGACACAACCCTGATCGCCAGGCTCGAGCAACAGCCTTTCCCCGCAAAATGCCTGTTGCCCTTTTTGCCAGATATAGACACGCAGAGTCAGCAATCATTCAGCCTGGAACAACTGCGCACGATCGTTACCAAACTCCCCCACCCGCAACAATCAGAATGGCTTAAGGGTTTATCCGGGTTTATTGCCAGTGAGGATTTCTATCAACAAGTAGAAAATATCAGTGCTGCCCGGGGTATTCGCCATCGCTACTTCAGACTTCGGCAACAAGCCAGTGGAGCCTGTATCGTCCGCAGTTCCGGCGTCGATGAAGACCGCTTCGGCAACGCCCAGGCCGGTCGCTATGATTCCCGGGTTCATGGTGGCGGCGATATCCTGAAAACCTGCCTGCAAGTCCTGTCATCCGCCTACCGGCCTGAAGTCTGCCCGAACGGACAGGTAAAGCCCATGGCGCTGGTCCTGCAGCAGTGCATTCATTGCCTGCTGGGGGGCGCAGTGATCAGCCACTCAACACTAAAGGACAATACCATTGAGGTGGAATATGCACTGGGTCAACCCCGGGGGGCGGTCTCCGGAACCACAGGTATCCGCCCCCATCGCTATTCGATCAAGCGCAGTGATGACGAAAACAGTCAACCAGATCGGCAATTTACCCCGGGTGATGTTACGACACAGTTTGTCCTGGAAAAAATCACCGATGAAGAGACCGGTGAAGCGGGTTATATCGAACGCAGCAAGACGGCAACCACCGATGCAAAAGACATCATGCTCTCTGACAAGATATTGCAAGAACTGCAGAAAAACATAGAAAAGCTCGAAGATATGTTCTGTTGCCCGGTCGATGCTGAGTTCGGCGTGGATGGCGATCTGCAACTCCACCTGTTCCAGAGTCGACCAGTGACTCAGCTGCCGGGCAGTACCCGTTTCTCTGCACCTGCGCCAGCCCGGCCACTGGCTGAAGGAATCATGGTCAGTGAAGGTTGCTGCAGTGGTGTGGCCCTGGCAGTCACCGAACCGGTCAGCGCAGAACAGATTCCACCCGGTGCCATTCTGTTTGCCAATCACGCCAGTGACTGGATGCTGGCACCTGATATTTTAAAACGTCTGGGTGGCTGCGTGTTCAAACAGGGAGGAACTAACGATCATGTTGCCATCACCCTGCGTCAGGCGGGTATACCCTGTCTGTTGGCTGGTTGTCAGTATTCTGAGGCATTAAGACAGAGCAGCGGACAACAGGTAACGCTGGTGGCAGGCAGTTTTGCCGACAGCCCCGGAGCCTGTTTGCTGACCGGCGACCAGTCTGCCTACTGGCAGGCCAATAGCAGGACTTCTGGTGAGGATATCATAAGCCGACCCTCAAGCTGTCTCACAGAACCGCCCGACTTCACCAGAGTCGACACAGGTTTTGACTGGCTGAACCGCCAGAATAATCGCTTGCTGGACTACTTTCATGCCGACAGACTACTAAACCACTGCCTTGCTCCGGGTCGAAGCAAGGCAATGAGTATGTCAGCAAACCGAACGAATCTATTACCGGAACTCGGTATGGAGACTCTTCTTCTGCAGAACGATTTGCAGCAATTTCTAACCGGTTATGAGCGCTTTTTATATCTGGCTGCAGGCTCTGAATCGGGCGCCCTATCTTCCGGAGTCCAGCCTTTTGTCAATGAACTCACGGCACTCAAAAAACAATGTAAATACCTGGAGGATGCCATTAATGGTCTCTGCTCAAAAGTGCTCTTGCCGCTGGCTACGGAAGGAGAATTGCCCACCCGGCGGACGAATTTAGGACAATGGCTCAAAGATTGTCAGACCTTGCAGGATAAACTGCAAAAACTGACCCAACCCAGAGAAGTGTGCGATATCCATTCTGCTCATGACCTGATTTACTGGTTTCATCAGCGATTTGTCAGCGCTCTCGCCCCGGTGGCCGAAGCATCCGGCCAAGGTAAAATTACCGAAATTACAGAAAAGAGAATCCTGATTGATTTACTCCCCCGAGGCGTTTCCGGACTATTAAACGACAATTGCATCTCGGTACTGAGCATACTTAACGTAGCCAGTCTTCGCATGCTTAATATGATGGATGCCGCTTTGATTAGTGCAACACTCGGAATACATGCCTGCACCATAACCATGCTGGAACAGGCCGAGGGTGGCAAGGGCCGAACACTCCGCCTCGACATCTCAGATAAGTTTTCCCAAAACGAGAAAAACAGGAATTTACAGGGCAAACTGAAGCGTTTCTGGTTTTTGGTCCAGACACTGCGCTGCGCATCCATTGATAGCAATTCACGGCCAATGGCAATCAGTTTCAATCAAAGTGCGGGAAAAATGACCATAGAATACACTCAGGTTGATACAAAACGAGCATTGCAAGATGGCTTTGTGAAATTGGTGACCATTCTGTCAGGACTCACCAGCATGGATATATCAATCAACAAATTTAATCCCGGTGACACTTCTGAAAAGTGGTATTTTGAAACACTGGTTAAAAAGTGCCAAAACGGGCTGGACGAACCTGAAAATAACTGGATATACAAACATTGTCTGGTACTGGATGCAATCACTAGCCGATATATGCCGACAGAATGGCATTATGATTATACGTTCTTCGATTATCTGGATAGCGAGTACAGACTCTTCTTTGAATTGGCCAAAAGAGCTCGCCACCAGACTAACACATCCAAAGCTCCGAATCGAAATACAGAACTTCGCGAGATCCTTAGCTCAGCGACCAAACACCTTGAGCCGGATGATGCCGCAAGAATAATAAAAGAACTGTTAGCTCACATGGCCATTGGAAGCATATCGACACTCACTTATATTGAACTCTTGCGTGAGGACTTTAATTTAGATGACGACAGGGCTCAGGTTAGATTCCTGGTTCGCCATAACCCAAGGGTATTTGAATATATTGCCGACCGATTTAAGAATGATATTGAAATAGCTGAATCTGCAATAAAAAAGCAAGGAGATTTATTAGAGTATGCCAGCAATCATCTCAAAAATAATAAATCGCTAGTGACGATTGCCGTCAATAATTGTGGTAGAGCCATCGAATATGCCAGTACAGATCTCAAAAATGACCCCGCTGTGGTTTTGTCAGCTACCAGAAACTATGCTTTTGCCTTTTACTATGCCGGACAGACAGTAAAAAACAATGAAGCCCTGTCGAGGAAAATCATTAAGGAAAAACCGGAAGCCATGTACTTTGCTACTGAATCTCTTAAAAATGACAAGGATTTTGTCCTGCCTCTGCTCTCACGATATCCCTGCATTTACGAAGACCTTAGCGATAAACTGAAATCTGATCCGGACATCCAGGCTGCAGCGCAAAGGATGGAAATCTCATACTGATCAACGCCAAATCTCTGCATCCCATGCACTACAGAGGCTGCCTGCTTCATAGCCAGCTCAGTGGATGCGAGTCGCACACCTCAATTAAGCTCGGACTGATTAGTTGAAACTTTTTTCAAAAGCACTGGTCGAAATTAACCAGGATTATGGAAATCACAGTCATGGAAAACACTCAGCTAACAACATCGGGCCTTGCTTCACTCAAACCTGCCCGTAAGCCAAACTGCGACAGAGCATCTGCATTCGCTCGTTCTGTTATTTCTGCCAGACAAGACTCCTCTCCTTGCATGAAGGATAATTCAGACAAAACTCATCTCTCTTGTCCTGAACTCACTGCTCGTGATATCAAACTTCCGAATACGGATAACCGCAGGCCCGTCAGCTATGACTTGCAGCCTGTCACCTTGCCTAGCAGCAATGACAGGCAAACCCGGGCCTTTATGGGCGGCAAGGGGCTGTTTCTGCAGCGTATGCAGCAGGCCAGAATCCCGGTTCCACCCTTCACTGTGGTTGACACAACCCTGATCGCCAGGCTGGAGCAACAGACTTTCCCCGCAAAATGCCTGTTGCCCTTTTTGCCAGATATTGACACCCGGAGCCAGGAATCATTCAGCCTGGAACAACTGCGCACGATCGTTACCAAACTCCCCCATCAGCAACAATCAGAATGGCTTGAGGGGTTATCCGGATTTATTGCCAGTGAGGATTTCTATCGACAGATCAAAAATATCAGTGTTGCCCGGGACATTCGCCATTGCTTCTTTATGCTCCGGCAACAAGCCAGCGAAGCCTGCATCATTCGCAGTTCCGGCGTCGATGAAGACCGCTTCGGCAATGCCCAGGCCGGTCGCTATGATTCCCGGGTTCATGGTGGCGGCGATATCCTGCAAACCTGCCTGCAAGTCCTGTCGTCCGCCTACCGGCCTGAAGTCTGCCCGAACGGGCAGGTAAAACCCATGGCGCTGATCCTGCAACAGTGCATTCATTGTCAGCTGGGGGGGGTAGTGATCAGCCACTCAACCTTACAGGACGATACCATTCAGGTGGAATTTGCTCCGGGTCAACCCCGGGGGGTGGTCTCCGGGAATACAGGCATCCGCCCTCATCGCTACAGGATCAGGCGCAGTGATGACGAAAACAGTCAACCAGATCGGCAATTTACCGCTGGAGACGTTACCACACAGTTCGTTCTGGAAAAAATCACCAGTGAAGAGACCGGCGAAGCGGGTTATATCGAGCAGAGCACCTCGGCAACCTCGGATGCAAAAGACATGACGCTCTCTGACGAGATATTGCAACAGCTGCAGAAATACATAAAAAAGCTGGAAAATATGTTCTGTTGCCCGGTCGATATTGAGTTCGGCGTGGATGGCGATCAACAACTCCACGTGTTCCAGTGCCGACCAGTGACCCAGCTGCCGGGCAGTACCCGTTTCTCTGCACCAGCACCCGCCCTGCCAATGGCTGAAGGAATCATGGTGAGTGAAGGTTGCTGTAGTAGTGTGGCCATGGAAGTCACCGAACCGCTCAGCGCAGAACAGATTCCACCCGGAACCCTTCTGTTTGCCAATCACGCCAGTGACTGGATGCTGGCACCCGATATTTTAGAACGTCTGGGCGGCTGCGTGTTCAGACAAGGGGGGACCAACGATCATGTTGCCATCACCCTGCGCCAGGCGGGTGTACCCTGTCTGTTGGCTGGTTGTCAGTATTCTGAGGCATTAAGACAGAGCAGCGGACAACAGGTAACACTGGTGGCAGGCAGTTTTGCCGGCAGCCCAGGAGCCTGTTTGCTAACCGGCGACCAGTCTGCCTTCTGGCAGGCCAACAGCATCACTTCCGGCCAGGATATCATCGGCTTACCCGCAACCACTCCTGTAGAACCGCCCGACTTCACCAGAGTCGACGAAGGTTTTGCCTGGCTGAATCGCCAGAATAACCGGTTGCTGGACTACTTTCGCGCTGACCGGTTACTAAGCCACTGCCTTGGACCAGGGCGAAGCAAGGCGATCAGTATGTCAGCAAACCGATCGGATCTGTTACTACAACTTGGCATGGAGATTCATTTTCTGCAGGACGATTTGCAACGATTTATAACCGGTTATAAGCGTTTTTTAGATCTGGCCATTGGGTCTACAGCGGGCTCGATAGTCAGTTACTTTATCGATGAACTCCCGCTCCTTAAAAAACAATGGCGCTACCTGAAGGATGCTATTGGTGACCTGTACTCAGAAGTGGTCACGCCGCTGGCCAGCAAAGGAGAATTGCCCAGACGACGGACGAATTTCAGACAATGGCTGAGAGATTGCCAGACCTTGCTGGATAAATTGCAAAAACTGAACCAGCCCGGAAGAATGAGCGATATCCATTCTGCCCACGACCTGATCTATTGGCTTCATCGGCGATTTGTCAGTGCTCTTGCCCCGGTGGCTGAAGCATCCGGTCAGGGACAAATTACCGATATTACATTATATGGAACGCTGATTGATATACTCCCCCAGGGAGTTCCCGGACTATTAAACGACGATTGCCTCTCAGTACTGAGCAAACTTTTTGTAGTAGAGCTAGACATGCTAAATATGGCGGATGCCGCTTTTGTTAATGCAACCCTCGGAGTGCACGTCTGCACCATAACCATGCTGGAAGAGGCTGAGGGAGGCAAGGGCCGAACACTCCGCCTTGACATCTCGGACAAATTTTCCCAAGACGAGAAAAACAAGCACTTACAAGGTAAATTGAAGCGTTTCTGGTTTTTGGTCCAGACGCTCCGTTGCGCATCAATTGATAGCAGTTCACGGCCAATGGCGATCAGTTTCAATCAAAGCGCGGGGAAAATGATCATAGAGTATACCCAGGTTAATTCCACACAAGCATTACAGAAAGCCTTTGTGAAATTGGTGAACATTCTGTCCGGGCTCACCTCCATGGATATATCAATCAACCAATCTAATTTCAGTAAAAATACTGACAAATGGTATTTTGAAACGCTGATTAAAAGGTGTCAAAACGGGCTGGACGAACCAGTAAATAACCGGACGTTCAAACATTGCCTGGTATTGGATGCAATCAATGACAGAGATGCTGCTTATTGGCATCATGAATATACTTTCCTCGATTATCTGGATAGCGAATACAAGCTGTTTTTTGATATGGCCAATAAAGCTTGTCATTGTATTAAGGCAACTGAAGATCCGAACACAAATTCAGAACTTCGCCAAATATTTAATGCTGATACCAAAGACCTTGAGCCGAATGATGCCGCAAGAATAATAAAAGAACTGTTACTTTCCATGGCTATTGCAAGCGGCTCGCCATTGCAGGACGCTTGCATTGAACTCCTGCGTGAGGACTTTGATTTAGATCATGACAAGGATCTGGTGCTTTTGCTGGTTCGGCAAAACCCTTGGATATTTAAAAATGTCGCCGACCTATTCAAGGATGATATTGACATAGCTAAAACTGCCATAGAACAGGAAACTGATTTATTAGCCTTTGCCAGCGAACGTCTCAGAAACAATACATCGCTGGTATCGCTTGCCGTCAATAATCATTGATTGTGCTCTCCACTCTGCCAGTAAAGATCTCAAAAATGACAATAATGTGATTCTGTCAGCTACCAGAAGAAATATTTATTCCTTTGACTATGCCAGGTCGTTAGCAAAAAACATTGAAGCCCTGTTGAGGATAAGACTGACGGATAGTTGAAACTTTTTTCAAAAACACCAGTCAAATATAGAAAGGATTATGGAGATCACAGTCATGGAAAACACTCAGCTAACAACATCGGGCTTAGCATTACCCACATCTGCCTGTTCGCCAAAATGCGAAAAAGCATCTGCATCTGCATTCGCTCGTTCTGTTATTTCTGCCAAGCAAGATTTCCCACCCTGCATGAAGGATAATTCAGACAAAACTGTCCTCTCTTGTCCTCAACTACCTGCTCGTGATATCAAACTTCCGAATACGGATAACCGCAGGCCTGCCAGCCATGACTTGTCCAGCTTGCAAGCCAACAATGACCGGGCCTTTGTGGGCGGCAAGGGACTGTTTCTGCACCATATGCAGCAGGCCGGGATCCCGGTTCCACCCTTCACTGTGGTTGACACTGCTCTGGTCGCCAGGCTGGAGCAACAGCCTTTCCCCAAAAAATGCCTGTTGCCCTTTTTGCCACACATAAACATGCGGAGCCAGAAATCATTCAGTCTGGAACAATTGCGCACGATCGTTACCAAACTCCCCCATCCGCAACAATCAGAATGGCTCAAGGGGCTATCCGGATTTATTGCCAGTGAGGATTTCTATCAACAGGTCAAAAAAACCAGTGCTGCCAGGGAGATTCACCATTGCTACACCCTACTTCGGCAACAAGCCAGGGGAGCCTGCATCGTCCGAAGTTCCGGCGTCGATGAAGACCGCTTCGGCAATGCCCAGGCCGGTCGCTATGATTCCCGGGTTCATGGTGGCGGCGATATCCTGAAAACCTGCCTGCAAGTCCTGTCATCCGCCTACCGGCCTGAGGTCTGCCCGAAAGGGCAGGTAAAACCCATGGCGCTGGTCCTGCAGCAGTGCATCCATTGTCGGCTGGGGGGTGTAGTGATCAGCCACTCAACCTTGGAAGACGATGCCATGCAGCTGGAATATGCACAGGGGCAACCACGGGGGGCCGTCTCCGGAAATGCAGGCATTCGCCCCCATCGCTATACGATCAGACGCAGTGATGACGAAAACAGTCAACCGGATCGGCAATTTACCCCGGGAGACGTTAGCAGCCAGTTTGTTCTGAAAAAAATCACCGGTGGAGAGGGTTATGTTGAAGAGTGCATTGCGACAACCGGCAATGCAAAAGACATCAGGCTTACTGACAAGATATTGCAACAAGTCCAGAAGTATATAGAACAGCTGGAAAATATGTTCTATTGCCCGGTGGATGTGGAGTTCGGTGTCGATAACCGGGGGAATGTCTTCGTCTTCCAGTGCCGACCAGTGACCCAGCTGCCGGGCAGTAGCCGTTTCTGTGCAGCCGCTCCCTCCCTGCCTTTGGCTGAAGGAACCCTGGTCAGTGAAGGTTACTGCAGTGGCCTGGCCCTGGTGGTCAACGAGCTGGTCAGCGCGGAACAGATTCCGCCCGGTAGCATTCTGCTTGCCAATCACGGCAGTGACTGGATGCTGGCACCGGATATTTTAAAACGTCTGGGCGGCTGCGTGTTCAAACAGGGAGGAACCAACGATCATGTTGCCATCACCCTGCGTCAGGCGGGTATACCCTGTCTGGTGGCTGGTTCTCAATATTCTGAGGCAGCCAGCGGGCAACAGGTCACACTGGTGGCAGGCAGTTTTTCCGGCAGCCCCGGAGCCTATTTGCTGACAGGCGACCAGTCTGCCTTCTGGGAGGCCAATAGTACCCATTCCGGACAGGAGACCGTCAGCTCACCCGCAACAGGTGCTGCAGAACCCCCGGACTTCACCCGGATCGACGAAGGTTTTGGCTGGCTGAATCGCCAAAATAACCGCTTGCTGGATTATTTTCTCCCTGACCGAATACTCAGTCACTGCCTTGGTCCGAGGCGGAGCAAGGCCGTGAGCATGTCAGCAAACCGAACGGATCTGTTGCAACAGCTTGGCATGGAGATTCGGCTGTTGCAGGATGATTTGCAACTGTTTGTATCCGGTTATACGCACTTTTTAGATCTGGCCAAAGTGTCTCAATCCGATAAAGCACACATTAAAGTGCCAACCTTTTGCAATGAAATCCAGCTCCTTGAAAAACAATGCAAGAGCCTTAAAGATGCCATTGATAACCTGTGTTCAAAAGTGGTCATACCGCTGACCACTGGCCTGAAAGTATCCAGCCAGCCTGCGAATTTCAGACAATGGCTGAAGGATTGCCAGACCTTGCGGGATAAATTGCAAACACTGACCCAGCCCAAGGAAGTGACAGCTATCCATTCTGCTCATGACCTGATTTACTGGCTTCATAAGCGATTTGTTAAAGCTCTTGCCCCGGTGGCTAAAGCATCAGGACAGGGAGAAATTACCAAATTTGCTGAAAAGAGATCGCTGATTGATATGCGCCCCCCAGGCGCTTACGGACTATTAAACCACCATTGCATCTCGTTACTGAGGAATATTCCCGGATTGAAGCTAGGTGTGCTTAACATGGCGGATGCTGCTTTTGCCACTATATCCCTCGGACAACACGTCTGCACCATAACCATGCTGGAACAGGCTGAGGGAGGCAAGGGCCGTACACTCCGCCTCGACATCTCGGACGATTTTTCCCAAGACCAGAGAAACATGCACCTACAGGGTAAATTGAAGCGTTTCTGGTTTTTGGTCCAGACACTCCGTTGTGCATCGATTGATGAAAGTTCACGGCCAATGGCGATCCGCTTCAATCAAAGCACGGGTAAAATAACCGTAGAGTGCAATCAGGTTGATTCCACATCAGCATTACAGGAGGCCTCTGTGAAATTGTTGGTTATTCTGTCAGCACTGCGCGACATGGATATGTCACTCAGCAATTCTTATCAGGGTGCTACTGATCAGTGGGATTTTGAAACACTGGTTAAAAGGTGCCAAAACGGACTGGACGATCCCTTAAATAAGTCGACATACAAACAATGCCTGGTATTGGATGCAATCATAAGAAATGAGACAAGCTTCAAAAAATACGTGCTATTGGATTCAATCTCAGGGGGCAGGGATGGTGACTTCGACGATCGTCTAGACCACTACGGACCTCGTGTTTCGCTCCTTGATTATCTGGAAAGTGAATACAGGCTCTTTTATGAAATGGCCAAAGAAGTCCAAGACTGGCTTCAGACAACTGAGGACTCGAATAACCATACGGAACTTCGCCAAGTCATGACCACTGCTACCAGCCACCTTGAGCCGAAGGCTGCACCAGGAATTATAAAAGAACTGTTATTTTGTATGGCTAGTCTGGATGATTGGCGGCGCATACGTGATGTTGCTATTAAACTCTTGCGTGAGGACTTTGATTTGGATAAGGATAGAGGTCTGGTGCTTCTGCTGGTTAAGCAAAATCCAAAGATATTTGCATCTCTCGATGACAAATTGAAGGATGATGTTGACATCGCTAAAACTGCAATAGAACAAAATCCATATTTTTTACAATATGCCAGCGATCGTCTCAGAAATGATAGAACGCTGGTAAAGATTGCCGTCAAAAAAGATGGTCATGCAATCAAGTATGCCAGCAGCAAGCTCAGGAATGACCACGAGGTGGTTCTGTTGGCCGTGAAAAAGATTGCGTCTCCCCTTCTTGATGCCGGGGAGAAAGCAAGAAACGATAAAGCCTTGTTGAGAATTATCATTAAGGAGCAACCCTTAGCCTTCGCATGCATTGATGATTCCCTTAAAAATGACAAGAAATTTATTCTTCGACTGCTCTCACAACAGCCTTGCATCTATAAATATTTCAGCAACAGTCTGAAATCTGATCCGGATATTCTGGCCGCAGCCAGTCAAAGGAATATAGTTGAACCTGAAATCACGAGCTCAGATCAGCCTGAAAAGCCGACAGACCAGGGCTCTTCGTGTGTAATCCTCTGACTCTGACTTTCACCTTCTGAGTGCGCTTTTGTGAACGGATGGGGTGCAGAAAAAGATGACCGGTACCCGATGTTGTCCCGAAGATTTCGCTACACCCCTCAAGAAACACCTCTCATTCTGTTATACCAATCGAACTTTCTAACTCCCTATTGCGCTGAAGATTTGAGCCTTAATCCTGCGTTGGCGATCGTCGCCATAGCTAAGGCTATGACTCCTCACGCCGCCTTGTCTTAAGGCTCAAATCTCCATGCTCATTGCGGGAGTTAGAAAATACGATTGGTATTAGCTCTGTGCAAGAAGAGGTCTGGTGTTCATTTATTGAAACTTTTTTCAAAAGTAAGGGTCTTATTTCAAAGAAATCAAGGAAATCCAGGAAATCAAGGCTATGGAGAGTATTCAACCCACAAAATCAGGTCCGGCTGAGGACAAATCTGCCCGGTTATCGGGTGATCAGGCAGCGTACGCACTCAACCGTTCTGTCACTCCTTACGATCAAGAGAGCCCTTCTCGCAAGCAGCTGCAGTTAATGAAGGTTTATCCAGGTAAAGCTTTCCCGTCTTTTACTCCGCTACCCGCTCGTGGTGTCGAACATCCGGTTACGAAAAATAGCAAGCCTGCCAACCATGACTTGCCACCTGACATTTCTACTCTCATCACAGACGAGCAAATCCGATCCTCTTTTGGCGGCAAAGGATTGTTTCTGCAGCGTATGCAGCAGGCCGGTATCCCGGTTCCACCCTTCACTGTGGTTGACACAACCCTGGTCGCCAGACTGGAGCAACAGTCTTTCCCAGCAAAATGCCTGTTGCCCTTTTTGCCAGATATTGACTCGCGGGGTCAGGAATCATTCAGTCTGGAACAATTGCGCAGGACTGTTACCGAACTCCCCCATCTGCAACAATCAGAATGGCTCAAGGGGTTATCCGGGTTTATTGCCAGTGAGGATTTCTATCAACTCGTCAAAAATATCAGTGCTGCCCGGGATATTCGCCATTGCTTCTTCAGGCTCCGGCAACAAGCCGGGGAAGCCTGCATCGTCCGCAGTTCCGGCGTCGATGAAGACCGCTTCGGCAACGCCCAGGCCGGTCGCTATGATTCCCGGGTTCATGGTGGCGGCGATATCCTGAAAACCTGCCTGCAAGTCCTGTCCTCCGCCTACCGACCTGAAGTCTGTCCAAACGGACAGGTAAAACCCATGGCGCTGGTCCTGCAGGAGTGTATTCATTGTCAGCTGGGGGGTGTAGTGATCAGCCACTCAACGTTACAGGACGATACCATTCAGGTGGAATTTGCACCAGGTCAACCCCGGGGGGCGGTCTCCGGAAATACAGGTATCCAACCCCATCGCTATACGATCAGGCGCAGTCATGACGAAAACAGTCAACCGGATCGGCAATTTACCGCTGGAGACGTTACCACTCAGTTTGTTCTGGAAAAAATCACCGGTGAAGAGACCGGCGAAGCAGGTTATATCGAACAAAGCACGACGGCATCCCCGGATGCAAAAGACATCATGCTCTCTGAAGAGATATTGCAAAAACTGCAGCAATACACAGAACAGCTGGAAGATATGTTCTGTTGCCCGGTCGATATTGAGTTCGGCGTGGATGGCGATCAGCAACTCTACGTGTTCCAGTGCCGACCAGTGACCCAGCTGCCGGGCAGTACCCGTTTCTCTGCACCTGTGCCAACCCTGCCACTGGCTGAAGGAATCATGGTCAGTGAAGGTTGCTGCAGTGGTGTAGCCATGGCGGTCACCGAACCGGTCAAGGCAGAACAGATTCCGCCCGGAACCCTTCTGTTTGCCAATCACGCCAGTGACTGGATGCTGGCACCCGATATTTTAAAACGTCTGGGCGGCTGCGTGTTCAACCAGGGGGGAACCAACGATCATGTTGCCATCACCCTGCGCCAGGCGGGTATACCCTGTCTGTTGGCTGGTTCTCAGTATCCTGAGGCATTAAGACAGAGCAGCGGACAACAGGTAACACTGGTGGCAGGGAGTTTTGCCGGCAGCCCCGGAGCCTGTTTGCTAAACGGCGACCAGTCTGCCTTCTGGCAGGCCCATAGCACCAGTTCCAGACAGGATATCATCAGCTCACCCGCAACCGGTGCTGCTGAGCCACCGAACTTCAACCGAGTCGACGAAGGTTTTGACTGGCTGAATCGCCAAAATACCCGGTTGCTGGACTATTTTCACCCTGACCGGTTAGCAGGCTTCTGCCTTGGCCCGGGGCGAAGTAAGGCCGTCAGCATGTCAGCAAACCGATCGAAACTATTAAAACAGCTTGGCATCGAGATTCAGCAGCTACAAGAGGATTTACAACGGTTTGTATCCGGTTATCAGAACTTTTTAACGCTGGCCACAGCGTCTGAATCGAATGCAATAGCAGCCGAAGTCCAACCCTTTACCGAGGAACTCTCATCCCTTGAAACACAAAGCAATTGCCTGAAAGATGCCATTGCTAACCTGCGCTCAAAAGTGGTCATACCGCTGACCAGCGACCAGGAAGTACCGGACCAGTCTGCGAATTTCAGACAGTGGCTGAGAGATTGCCAGGCCTTGCTGGATAAATTGCAAAAACTGAACCAGCCAGAAGAAGTGCGCGATATCCGCTCTGCCCACGACCTGATTTACTGGCTTCATCAGCGATTTGTTAGCGCTCTCGCCCCGGTGGCAGCAGCATCAGGGCAGGGACAAATCACCAAAATCACAGAAAATAGAACACTGATTGACATACTCCCCCAAGGAGTTCCCGGACTATTAAACGACAATTGCCTTTTTGTACTGAGAAGACTTGGCATAGTAAAGCTACGCATGCTTAATATGGTGGATGCCGCTTTTATTAATGCAACCCTCGGAGTGCACATCTGCACCATAGCAATGCTGGAACAGGCCGAGGGAGGTAAGGGCCGTACACTTCGGCTCGACATCTCTGATCGTTTTTCCCAAGACGAGGAAAAAAAACACCTACAGGGCAAATTGAAACGTTTCTGGCTTTTGGTCCAGACACTACGTTGTGCATCAATTGATAAAAGTTCACGACCAATGGCGATCAGTTTCAATCAAAACGCGGGGAAAATGATCATAGAATACACCCAGGTTGATACCACCTTAGCGTTACAGAATGGCTTTGTGAAATTGATCACTGTCCTGAGAGGACTGCCCTCGATGGATATATCAATCAACAATTTTAATCGCGGAAATAATACCGATAAGTGGTATTTTGAAACACTGGTTAAAAAGTGCCAAAACGGGTTGAACGACGACCTGAATAGCTGGATATTCAAACATTGCCTGGTATTGGATGTCATCAAAAGCCGCCATATACCCTCATACTACTATGACTTTGCGTTCCTTGATTTTCTGGACGGCGAATACAGGTTCTTCCATGAAATGGTCCAACAAGTTGATGATTTTCTTAACACAACTCAAGGCCCGGATAGAAGTTCAAATCTTCGTCAAATCCTGACCGCTGCTACCGGACACCTTCAGCCGAATTATGCTGCAAGAATAACAAAAGAACTGCTAGCTCACATGGCCATTGAAACCCACTCTCCAAAGATTTTTATTTTACTCCTGCGTGAGAACTTTGATATAGATCACGACAGGAATCTGGTGCTTTTCCTGGTGCAACAAAACCCAAATGTATTCAGATATATCTCCGACGAATTCAAGGATGATATTGAAATAGCCAAATCTGCAATAGGACAGCAAGGGCTGTCATTAAAATATGCCAGCGCTCGTTTCAAAAAGGATAGAGTGCTGGTAATGCTTGCCATTAAAAGTGATGGCTGTGCACTAAAGTATGCCGGTACGGATCTCAAAAATGACCCTGATGTGGTTATGGCGGCTACCAGAAGGCATTTTGATGCCTTTCACTATGCCGGGCAGACAGTAAAAAACAATAAAACCCTCTTGAGAATACTCATTGAAGAAAACCCTAAGGTCATGGACTTTGCTCCTGAGTCCCTTAAAAACGACAAGGACTTTGTTCTGCCACTGCTCTCAAGGGATGTCCGCATTTACGAATACCTTGGCGAGGAACTGAAATCTGATCCGGATATTCAGGCTGCAGCCCGGAACCAGGACGCTTGATTCAGGCAATAGAGCAATAGGCACAACTTATGAGGCTGGCTGTGCCTATTCCAGCCAGCCTTGTTGCGTCTTCGCTTCATTCCTTATACGGCAAAACACTAACATCACGATCAGGAACAACCTTCACGGGCACCCGCATTTCCTGCAGCTTTACCTTACCTTTCTTGTCATATCCCCTGAAACGTTTCTCATTAACCACCGCAAATCCTCTTTTCTCAAGCGCTCTTTTTGCCTTACGTGATTTCAGGGTTTCCTGGGTTAATGTGCCGAGGCTCATGAGTATCCCTTTGGATTGCAGTCGTTGCACCTCCTGAACGATGGCCTCTTGTGTTTCAGTGCTCAGTAATCTGAAGCCATGGCGACACTGCATCTTTTCCAGACGGGTCATTCTTTCAGGCACCCTGACTTGTCTGAGATCATGAAAACTGTTGTGGATGCCACGGGTAATCCCCTTTTTCTGGTCAGTCTTGCACTCTGTATGGTCAGGGCTGGAACAGGTGTTAATGCCTGCACGGCTGGCAATATAGCGCCGGACGTTATCATCCAGGTATTTTTCCATGTTCTGCAGAGGCAGGGGCGTGTGTTCAAATTTATCGGTGATAGCGGTCCTGTCTGGCTGGAGCTGGAAAGTTTGAACATAGGGAACCGTCCGCAGGTCTTTGCTGTCACTGCCAGTGACCTGTAGCAGATCAGCAGCACCGTGCATGGCGGCTTCCAGTTGCTGTTGCGAGTCCGGTTTCAGGGCAGGACCATGGGTGAAATTCCGGGTCAGTTGCGACGGCAGATCCAGACGCGATGGGTCAAACTGTCTGGGCTTTTGTCGGTCTTTGAAGAGTCCCGGGAACGAGGCATCAACCCCGCTGAATCGGATAAAGTCCATGCGGTCGGCAAAGCGCAATACATGCAGATAACCGCGAACCTGTGTGGACAGATTCTGGTCGCTCTTACCCTGTAGGTCGTCTTCCTTGCGGGCCAGTGCTTCGGCAATATCATTCAGCTGATGTTGTGGGTACTGCCCCTTCAGATCCCGCTTGAAATAGGAAGCCGCCCTGTCTTCTTCATCCTCTTTGGGGACATCTTCTGCAGCGGCATCATGATAGATGATCGCCAACGACAACAGGTTCTTTTCAGATTCAGAGAAACGCATCAGATCGGATTTCTCCAGCAACTCGATGTACCACAACAGATTGTTCCGGGCCCGCAATACATGACTGCAGTTGTGATCAGGCTTCCATACCCCGGGCAATGTGTCACTGCCAAGGCATTGGATGACTCGCTCAGGACCGGGGCGACGGTAATAATGCTGCAGTATTTTCAAAATGGTCTCTTCGTTATCCCTGGCATTGGGCAAAACCGGTGGAACGCTGAAGGCGTCAACGAGAAATTGCAACTCCTCTGGTTGCGTCAGGGAGGCAGGTTGGGCAGATCGACAGTCGCTGAGGCCGAGGGACTTTTGCAGTTCGACTATTTGTTGTTGCTCTGCTTTGACTTTTTCTGGCCATTGCTGGTAAAAGGGCTGTTTATCTCGGCATTTCCAGAGTGCTTTAATCCAGATGATATAGTCATCTGCACTCAGCTTTCCCAAGGATTCTTTGATGCCTTCAGGGCCGGTGTCAGCTATTTCTTTTCTCACGGCGCTTAATGTTTGCTCATTGGGCTTGCCAAAATGAAACAGTGCTAACAAATAATTCCTAAGTTGGTTAAAGGGATGATGTCCCTCAAAAGGTCGTTGAAGGACAAGGTAAAACGCTTCCTGCAGTTGTGCTGAACTGAGTCTCAGACAACGCTGATGAAACTCCAGCATCACAGCCGGATCATTGCAAGATGGGTGGCAAAGTATCATAGACCGTAAATCAATACCCTTGTAGGATAATCCCAACGCCTTCAGATGGCGGCAAAGCCTTATTGAATAAAAATCCTGTAGAATGTTGTTGGCGGTTTTCTCATTAACAGACACTCCGCATTTGGCCAGATCAGTGGCTAATTGGACAAAAATAGCTTCCTGTTTAGCTGTCCAGCTCATACACTGGTCTTCGTCAGCTGCTGTCTCTCTGTGAAGATGGTCGTAAAGACATAATTCGCCTGCTGATTCGATCAACACATCAAATAGTGTTTGGTATTCTCCTTCGTAAAATACTTTCTTTTGTACAGGGAAACCCTGGTCTATTAATTTCCGTAAGCGTTGATGAGTGGAGGAATCCGGGTTCGTTACCAGTTTCATAATGTCCTCAACCTGAACCGGATGCCGCTGTGTTGGCAGATACTGTTGATTCAGAATTTCTGCTTTTAACGGCAATGGCAGAAGATTCAATAACATCATCAAGATCTCTTCAGAAATGTTATGGGATATCGCAAAATTTCTGAGCCTGGCTTCATTAAGCGTTAACAGATGATCACTGGGGAGTTCATCCTCAAAATAAACCTCTGCAGAACCGCCTTGCCTGGAAAACACCAGCCAGGGCAATGGGTCTATGCCTAAAGCCTCCTCTAATTGGTGTTTATCCTGCAAATGATCGGTAATACTTTTGGCAATGTTCTCTTTGATCGTGAAAAAACACTTGATGTGTGATTTTGTATAGCCGGTGGTTAGCCATTCTGCAGGGTTTCTTAACTTTTCATTATCTTTTTCCCTGAATTCGGGCGCTTTGAATGTGCCGTTCGGTCGCAGTTCACCTGACGTAGACTTCCTGTATACACTACAGAGCCGGTCAGCTTGTTCGAGCTTTTTCAATCGCAGTGAACTGTGGTCAGGGAGGCATTTAGTAGAAAGTTCATCCGGCTTTAAACCCCTGAACTGTAAATGAGCTGTAACAGCATGATTTTTATAAGCAGCGAGCGTATCGGGTTTTAGAATGCCAACTGTGACATCTTTCGTTGGGGGTAATAAAGAAGGCACATCTTCGATAATCAGGTTGACCGGTCTTGGTGCTTTTGGATACTCGTCGTTATGGTCATGATAAATCGACTCTTTTTCGAATCTTGTATAACATGATTCCGAGTCGCACGCCCGAATCTGTCGAGCCCCCAAAGTGCCGACCTTCAGGGCTGCGTGCAATTCCTGTCTTAGCTGCTCTCTGCTACCCGGGGACAGGCAGTGTGCAGTGTTTGAATTTTTGCCAGATTGCGCCGAACAACTCTCAGGGTTCGTAAACGATGCTGTCGAGAGTGAATTTCCTGTTTCTGGTAATGAATCCATATCAATAACCCCTGGAGTAATTGCAAAATCATTGTGATGTCCGGATTAGAATTACCCCACTCGTATTGCCGCCCTGATGTTCCTGAAGCAAGGAAGCGTTAAACATAGAGATAAACCCGACGTCATTCCTGAGCCGCTGGTGAGTCACTGCTGACGATGAATACCTGACTTCATCGGGATGATGGTGTTGGTATTAAGGTTCTTTTAAAAACGGCACTATAGTTTCTGACTTTTTTACATCAAAAAAGTTCCTGCAGCTTAAACCCGGACTGACGATTAGTTGAAACTTTTTTCAAAAGCACCGGTCAGATGTGAGAAGAATTATAGAGATCACAGTCATGGAAAAGGCTCAACCAACAACACCAGGCTTAACTTCACTGAAACCTGCCCGTAAGCCAGACTGCAACAGCGCATCTGCATTCGCTCGTTCTGTTATTTCTGCCAGGCAAGACTCTCCTCCTGACATGGGGCACTGGACGGATAATTCAGACAAAACGCTTCTCTCTTGTCCTCAACTACCTGCTCGTAATATCAAACTTCCGAATACGGATAACCACAGACCTGCCAGCCATGACTTGCAGCTTGACACCTTGTCAGTCACCGATGACAGGCAAACCCGGGCCTTTATGGGCGGCAAGGGACTGTTTCTGCAGCGTATGCAGCAGGCCAGTATCCCGGTTCCACCCTTTACTGTGGTTGACACAACCCTGGTCGCCAGGCTGGAGCAACAGCCTTTCCCCGCAAAATGCCTGTTGCACTTTTTGCCAGATATTGACACCCGGAGCCAGGAATCTTTCAGCCTGGAACAATTGCGCACAATCATTAGCGAACTCCCCCATCCGCAACAATCAGAATGGCTGAAGGGGTTATCCGGATTTATTGCCAGTGAGGACTTCTATCAACAGGTCAAATATGTCAGTGCTGCCGAGGATATTCGTCATCGCTACTTCATGCTTCAGCAACAAGCCAGCGAAGCCTGCATCGTTCGCAGTTCCGGTGTCGATGAAGACCGCTTCGGCAACGCCCAGGCCGGTCGCTATGATTCCCGGGTTCATGGTGGCGGCGATATCCTGAAAACCTGCCTGCAAGTCCTGTCCTCCGCCTACCGGCCTGAAGTCTGTCCAAACGGACAGGTAAAACCCATGGCGCTGGTCATGCAGGAGTGCATTCATTGCCAGCTGGGGGGCGTAGTGATCAGCCACTCAACCTTACAGGACGATACCATTCAGGTGGAATTTGCTCCGGGTCAACCCCGGGGGGCGGTCTCCGGACGTACAGGCATCTGCCCTCATCGCTTCAGGATCAGGCGCAATGATGACGAAAACAGTCAACCGGATCGGCAATTTACCGCTGGAGACGTTACCACACAGTTTGTTCTGGAAAAAATCACCGACGAAGAGACCGATGAAACGGGTTATATCGAACAGAGCACCACGGCAACCACCGATGCAAAAGACATCATGCTTTCTGACAAGATATTGCAAAAACTGCAGGAATACACAGAACAGTTGGAAGATATGTTCTGTTGCCCGATGGATATTGAGTTCGGCGTGTCTATGTTAGGGCAATTGTACCTGTTCCAGTGTCGGCCAGTGACCCAGCTGCCGGGCAGTACCCGTTTCTCTGAACCAGCACCAGCCGTGTCGATGGCTGAAGGCATCATGGTCAGTGAAGGTTGCTGCAGTGGTTTGGCCCTGGCGGTCAACGAACCGGTCAACGCAGAACAGATCCCGTCCGGAACCCTTCTTTTTGCCAATCACGCCAGTGACTGGATGCTGGCACCCGATATTTTAAAACGTCTGGGCGGCTGTGTGTTCAAACAAGGGGGAACCAACGATCATGTTGCCATCACCCTGCGTCAGGCGGGTATACCCTGTCTGTTGGCTGGTTGTCAGTATTCTGAGGCATTAAGACAGAGCAGCGGACAACAGGTAACACTGGTGGCAGGCAGTTTTGCCGGCAGCCCCGGAGCCTGTTTGCTGACCGGCGACCAGTCTGCCTTCTGGCAGGCCAATAGCACCACTTCCGGTCAGGATATCGTCAGCTTACCCGCAAGCAGTCCTGCAGAACCACCCGAGTTCACCAGAGTCGATGAAGGTTTTGGCTGGCTGAATCGCCAGAATGACCGGTTGCTGGACTACTTTCGCGCTGACCGGTTACTTAGCCATTGCCTTGGACCAGGACGAAGCAAGGCAATCAGCATGTCAGCAAACCGATCGGATCTGTTATCACAACTTGGCAGGGAGATTCATCTTCTGCAGGGCGATCTGCAACAATTTTTATCCGGTTATCGGCGTTATTTAGATCTGGCCGTCGGGTCTGAAGCGGTTGCTATACCCTCCAAAATCCAGCCCTTTACCGATGAACTCCCGTACCTTGAAACACAATTGATAGACCTGGAGGATGCCATTGATGACCTTTACACAGAAGTGGTCACGCCGCTGGCTGGCAATGAAGAATTGCCCTCCCGGCGGACGGATTTCGGACAATGGCTGAGAGATTGCCAGACCTTGTTGGATACATTGCAAAAACTGAACCAGCCCAGTTATGAATGCGAAATCTGTACTGTCCACGACCTGATCTACTGGCTTCATCAGCAATTTGTCAACGCTCTCGCGCCGGTGGCTGGCGCATCCGGCCAGGGAAAAATTACCGAAGTTGAAGAAGACAAAACGCTGGTTGAGATACTCCCCCGGGGAGTTTCCGGACTATTAGACGACAATTGCATCTCGGTACTGGGCAAGCCTAGTTTATTTGAACTAAGCGTGCTGAATATGGTGGATGCCGCCTTTGTTAATGCAACTCTGGGAGTGCACATCTGTACCATAACCATGCTGGAACAGGCCGAGGGAGGCAAGGGCCGAACACTCCGCCTCAACATCTCAGATGATTTTTCCCAAGACAAGAAAAACGAGCACTTACAGGGTAAATTGAAGCGTTTCTGGTTTTTGGTCCAGACACTGCGTTGCGCATCATTAGATAAAAGTTCACGGCCAATGGCGATCAGCTTCAATCAAAGCGCGGGAAAAATGACCATAGAGTATACCCGGTTTGATTCCACACCAGCATTACAGAAGGCCTTTGTGGAATTGGTGAACATTCTGTCCGGGCTCACCTCCATGGATATATCAATCAACCAATTTAATTTCAGTAAAAATAACGACAAATGGTATTTTGAAACGCTGGTTAAAAGGTGTCAAAACGGGCTGGACGAACCTTTAAATAACTGGACGTTCAAACATTGCCTGGTATTGGATGCAATCAATGACAGGGAGGCAGATTATTGGAATCATGAATATACTTTCCTCGATTATCTGGATAGCGAATACAAGCTGTTTTTTGATATGGCCAGTAAAGCTTGTCATTTTATTGAGGCAACTGAAGATCCGAATAGAAATTCAGAACTTCGCCAAATATTTAATGCTGATACCAAACACCTTGAGCCGAATGATGCTGCAAGAATAATAAAGGAACTGCTCTGTAGCATGGCCATTGCAAGCGAATGGCAGGGGCGGGAAGCTTGCATTGAACTGCTGCGAGAGGACTTTGATTTAGATCATGACAGGGATCTGGTACTTTCGCTGGTTCAGCAAAGCCCGGAAATATTTAGTTTGATCGCCGACCTGTTTAAAGATGATACTGACATAGCGAAATCTGCCATAGAGCAGCAAGGAGATTTGTTAGCTTATGCCAGTGAACGTCTCAGAAATGACAAGTCGCTGGTAAAGCTTGCCATCAATAATTATGCGGATGCACTCAAATATGCCAGCACGGATCTCAGGAATGACCCGCAAGTGGTTTTGTTGGCTACCAGAAGCTATTTTCCTGCCTTTTACTATGCCGGACAGACAGCAAAAAACAACAAAGTCCTGTTGAGGACAATCATTGAGGAAAATCCTTTAGCCATGTTCTATGTCGCTGATTCCCTTAAAAATGACAAGGATTTTGTCCTGCCTCTGCTCTTACGAGTTCCCCAAATCTACGTATACCTTAGCGACAAACTGAAATCTGATCCGGATATTCAGTCTGCAGCTGAAAGGATGTAGTGGAATGGGTGACCATTCTGTCAGGTCTGACCTCCGTAAGTTTCTTGACATCCTCCCCGCCGTGAAGAGGGTGTTGCAAAACTTCAACAGCTCATTCTCACGCTCTGAAGTCGTCATTCCCGCGAAGGCGGGAATCCAGCGCCAACGGTGGATCTCTGTCTTCTCGGGGATGACAAGGCCAGGGGGACACCGGGCAGTACGGTTCTGGTGGAGAGTCAGTGTGGATTCCCGCCTTCGCGGGAATGACGAGAATGACGTTATTCCGGACAGCCTTATTGCTTGTTCGCTTCATTACGATCAGGCGGAACCTTCACAGGCACCAGCATTTCCTGCAAGTTTACCTTACCTTTCTCGTTATATCCCCTGAAGCGTTTCTCATTAACCACCGCAAATCCTCTTTGCTCAAGCGATCTTTTCGCCAGGGGTGATTTCAGGGTTTCCTGGGTTAATGTGCCGAGGCTCATGAGTATCCCTTCGGATTGCAGTCGTTGCACCTCCTGAACGATGGCCTCTTGTGTTTCAGTACTCAGTAATCTGAAACCGTGGCGACATTGCATTTTTTCCAGACGGGTCATTCTTTCAGGCACTCTGACTTGTCTGAGATCATGGAAACTGTTGTGGATGCCACGGGTAATCCCCTTTTGCTGGTCCGTTTTGCACTCTGTATGGTCAGGGCTGGAACAGGTGTTAATGCCTGCACGGCTGGCAATATAGCGCCGGACGTTATCATCCAGGTATTTTTCCATGTTCTGCAGAGGCAGGGGCGTCTGTTCAAATTTATCGGTGATAGCCGTCCTGTCAGGCTGGAGCCGGAAAGTTTGAACATAAGAAACCGCCCGGAGGTCTTCATGATCACTGCCAGTGACCTGTAGCAGATCAGCAGCACCGTGCATGGCGGCTTCCAGTTGCTGTTGCAAGTCCGGTTTCAGGGCAGGATCAAGGCTGAAATTCCGGGTCAGTTGCGACGGCAGATCCAGGCGCGATGGGTCAAACTGCCAGAACTTCTGTCGTCCTGTCAAGAACCCCGGGAACGAGGCATCAACCCCGGTGAATCGGATAAAGTCCATGCGGTCAGCAAAGCGCAGTACATGCAGATAACCGCGAACCCGTGTGGAAATATTCTGGTCGCTCTTACCCTCTACGTCGTCTTCCTTGCAAGTCAGTGCTTCGGCAATATCATCCAGCTGATGCTGTGGGTACTGCCCCTTCAGATCCCGCTTGAAATAGCTGGCCGCCCTTTCTTCTTCATCCTCTTTGGGGACATTTTCTGCAGCGGCATCATGATAGATGATTGCCAATGACAACAGGTTCTTTTCAGGTTCAGAGAAATGCATCAGATCGAATTTCTCCAGCAACTCGATATACCACATCAGATTGTTCCGGGCCCGCAATACATGACTGCAGTTGTGATCAGGCTTCCATACCCCGGGCAATGTGTCACTGCCAAGGCATTGGATGACTCGCTCCGGTCCGGGACGTCGGTAATAATGCTGCAGTATTTTCAGAATGGTCTCCTCGTTATCCCTGGCATTGGGCAAAACCGGTGGTACGCCGAAGGCGTCGACGAGAAATTGCAACGCCTCTGGTTGCGTCAGGGAGGCGGATTGGACAGATCGACAGTCGGTGAGGCCGAGGGACTTTTGCAGTTTGACTATTTGTTGCTGCTCTGTTTTGACTTTTTCTGGCCATTGCCGGTAAAAGGACTCTTGATCTCGCCGCTCCCAGAGTGCTTTAACCCAGTGGATATAATCATCTGTGCTTAGCGTTCCCAGGGATTTTTTAATGCCGTTAGCGCTGGTGTCTGCTATTTTTTTTCTGATGGCGCTTAATGTTTGCTCATTGGGCTTGCCAAAATGAAACAACGCTAGTAAATATTTCTTAAGTTGTTTACAGGGATGATGTCCCTCAAAAGGTCTTCGAAGGACAAGGTGAAACGCTTCCTGCAGTTGTGCTGAGCTGAGTCTCTGGCAACGTTGATGAAACTCCAGCATCACAGCCGGATCGGTGATAGAGTCGTGATCAATCATTAAAGACCATAAATCTGTACCCTGGTAGGATACTCCCAATGCCTTCAAGTGGCAGAAAAGTCTTTTTGAATAAAATTCCTCTAAAAGCCTATTGGCGGTTTTCTCAGTAACAGGCACTCCGCATCTGGCCAGATCAGTGGATAATTGGATAAGGATATCTTCCTGATAATCTGCCCAGCTCAGGCACTGGAATTCGTCATTACCCGTCATTCTGTAAAGCTTATCGTTCCGCCAAGATACGGTTGCTGACTTGATCAATAAATCAAATATTGTTTGGTATTCTCCCCGGTAAAGTACTTTTTTTTGAACAGGGAAACCCTGGTCTATTAACTCCCGTAAGCGTTCACGAGTGAAGCAATCCGGATTCGTTACCAGTTTTATAATGTCCTGAGTTCGAAACTGCACCGTTGGCAGATGCTGTTGATTCAGGATTTCTGCTTTTAACGGCATTGGCAGAAGATTCAATAACCTCTTCAGGATCTCTTCAGAAATGTTATGGGATATCGCAAAATTACCAAGCTTGGTTTCATTAAGCGTTAACAGCTGATCACGGTGGAGTTCATCCTCAAAATAAACTTCTGCAGAACCGCCTTGCCGGGAATAAACCAGCCAGGGCAATGGGTCTATGCCAAAAGCCTCTTCTAATTGGTGTTTATCCTGCAAATGATCGCTAACACCTTTGGCAATGTTCTCTTTTACAGTCAGAAAACACTTGATTTGTGATTTTGTATACCCGGTGGTGAGCCATTCTGCAGGGCGTCTTAACTTTTCATTATCTTTTTCCCTGAATTCGGGCGGTTTGAATGTGCCGTTCGGCCGCAGTTCACCTGACGTAGATTCCCTATAGACACTACAGAGCCGGTCAGCTTGCTCGAGCTTTTTCAATCGCAGTGAACTGTGGTCAGGTAGGCATTTAGTAGACAGTTCATCTGGTTTTAACGTATTTTCCTCTAAAGAAAATGTGCCGGCATGATCTTTATAAGCAGCGAGCGTATCGGGTTTTAGAATGCCGACTATGACATCGTTTGGTCTTACTAACATCGAGGGTACGTCTTCGATAATCAGGTTGACAGGTCTTGGTGCTTTAGGAAGCTCGTCGTTATGGTCAAGATAAACCGACTCTCTTTCGAATCTTGTAAAACATGATTCCGAGTCGCACACCTCAATCTGTCGAGCACCGAAAGTGCCTGCCTTCAGAGCTGCCCGCAATTCCTGTCTTAGCTGCTCTTTACTACCCGGGGACAGGCAATGTGCAGTGTTTGAATTTTTGCCAGATTGCGCAGAACAACTCTCAGGGTTCGTAAACGATACTGTCGAGAGTGAATTTCCTGTTGTTGGTAATGAATCCATATCAATAATCCTTAGAGTCATTGGAAAGCCATTGTGATGTCCGGATTAGAATTACCTCACTCGTATTGCCGCCAGGAGCCTGACGATAAAATAACTGCCTTCATCGGGATGATGGTGTTGACATTAAGGTTCATTTAAAACCGGTATTGATGCTTTCTGACTTTTTTATATCCAAAAAGTTCCTGCCGCCTGGATCCGGACTGACGGGTAGTTGAAACTTTTTTCAAAAGCACCGGTCAAAGGTAAGAGGGATTAAGGAGATCACAGTCATGGAAAAGACTCAACCAACAACGACGGGCTTTACTTTGCCCGAATCTGCCAGTGAAGCAGACCGCTGCATCGGACGGGCATTCGCTCATTCTGTTATTTCTGCCGGGCAAGACTCCCCTCCTTGCGTGGGGCACATGACGGATGATTCAGATAAAACCGTTCTCTCTTATCCTCAACTACCTGATCGTGATATCAAACTTCCGAATACGGATATCTGCGGGTCTGCCAGCCATAACTTGCAACCTGCCACCTTGCCAGCCACCGATGACAGGCAATCCCGGGGCTTCGTGGGCGGCAAGGGCCTGTTTCTGCACCTTATGCAGCAGGCCGGGATCCCGGTTCCACCCTTCACGGTGGTTGACACAACCCTGATCGCCAGGCTGGAGCAACAGTCTTTTCCCGCAATATGCCTGTTGCCTTTTTTGCCAGATATTGGCACGCGGGGTCAGGCATCATTCAGCCTGGAACAATTGCGCACGATCGTTACCGAACTACCGCATCAGCAACAATCAAAATGGCTCAAGGGGTTATCCGAATTTATTGCCAGTGAGGATTTCTATCAACAGGTAGAAAATATCAGTGCTGCCCGATATATTCGTCATCGCTACTTCATGCTTCGTCAACAAGCCAGCGAAGCCTGCATCGTTCGCAGTTCCGGCGTCGATGAAGACTGCTTCGGCAATGCCCAGGCCGGTCGCTATGATTCCCGGGTTCATGGTGGCGGCGATATCCTGAAAACCTGCCTGCAAGTCCTGTCGTCCGCCTACCGGCCTGAAGTCTGTCCAAACGGACAGGTAAAGCCCATGGCGCTGGTCCTGCAGCAGTGCATTCATTGCCAGCTAGGGGGCGTAGTGATCAGCCACTCAACACTACAGGACAATGCCATTCAGGTGGAATATGCTCTGGGTCAGCCGCGGGGGGCGGTCTCCGGAACAACAGGAATTCGCCCCCATCGCTATACAATCAGGCGCAGTGACGATAAAAACAGTCAACCAAATCGGCAATTTACCCCGGGTGATATTACGACACAGTTTGTCCTGGAAAAAATCACCGATGAAGAGACCGGTGAAGCGGGTTATATCGAACGGAGCAACACGGCAACTACTGATGCAAAAGACATCATGCTCTCTGACGAGATATTGCAAGAACTGCAGAAAAACATAGAAAAGCTGGAAGATATGTTCTGTTGCCCGGTCGATGCTGAGTTTGGCGTGGATGGCGATCTGCAACTCCACGTGTTCCAAAGTCGACCAGTGACCGAGCTGCCGGGCAGTACCCGTTTCTCTGCACCTGCGCCAACCCTGCCACTGGCTAAAGGAACCATGGTCAGTGAAGGTTGTTGCAGTGGTGTCGCCCTGATGGTCACCGAACCGGTCAATGCGGAACAGATTCCACCCGGTGCCATTCTGTTTGCCAATCACGCCAGTGACTGGATGCTGGCACCTGATATTTTAAAACGTCTGGGCGGCTGCGTGTTCAAACAGGGAGGAACCAATGATCATGTTGCCATCACCTTGCGACAGGCAGGTGTAAGCTGTCTGTTGGCTGGTTCTCAGTATTCTGAAGCATTAAGACAGAGCAGCGGACAACAGGTAACACTGGTGGCTGGCAGTTTTGTCGGCAGCCCCGGAGCCTGTTTGCTGTCAGGCGACCAGTCTGCCTATTGGCAGGCCAGGAGCACCACTTCCGGTCAGGATATCATCAGCTCAGCCGCAACCAGTCCTGCGGAACCACCCGACTTTACCCGTGTCGACGACGGTTTTGCCTGGCTGAATCGCCAGAATCACCGGTTGCTTGACTATTTTCACCCTGACCGTATAACAAGTCGCTGCCTTGGCCCGGGCCGAAGTAAGGCAGTCAGCATGTCAGCAAACCGATCGAAACTATTACAACAACTTGACCTTGAGATTCAGCAACTACAGAAGGATTTAGACCTGTTTGTCTCTGGTTATCAGCACTTTTTAGGTCTGGCCACAGCATCTGAATCAAATACTGCACCATCCAAAGTCAAACCCTTTACCGAGGTAATCCATCTCCTTGAAAAACACTGCAAAAGCCTGAAAGATGCCATTGATAAACTGCGCTTAAAGGTGGTCTTGCCGCTAACCACCGAGCTGGAATTACCCGACCAACCTGCGAATTTCAGACAGTGGCTAAGCGATTGCCAGACCTTGCAGGATAGATTGCAAAAACTGACCCGGCCCATATCTGTGCTCGATATTAGTTCTGCCCACGACCTGGTTTACTGGCTTCATCAGCAATTCGTTCTTGCACTCGACTCGGTGGCAGAAGCATCAGGGCAGGGACAAATCACCAAAATTACAGACGCCAGAGTGCTGATTAATATACTCCCTCAGGGCGCTTTGGGACTATTAAACGACAAGTGCATGTCGGTAGCGAGCAAACTTCCCATAACAAGGCTACGCATGCTTAATATGGTGGATGCCGCTTTTGTCAGTGCGAAACTCGGAGTGCACGTCTGCACCATAAGCATGCTGGAAGAGGCCGAGGGAGGCAGGGGCCGTACACTCCGCCTCGACATCTCTGATAATTTTTCTGAAAACGGGTTCAACACACACTTACAGGGTAAATTGAAGCGTTTCTGGTTTTTGGTCCAGACACTGCGCTGCGCATCGATTGATAGTGATTCACTGCCAATGGCGATCAGTTTCAATAAAAATGCATGGAAAATGACCATAGAATACACTCAGGTTGATTCAAAAAAAGCATTACAAGATAGCTTTGTGAAATTAGTGACTGTTCTGAGCGGACTGACCGACCTGGATATGTCAATCAACAAATTTAATCGTGGTGAAAATCTTGACGAATGGAATTTTGAAACGCTGGTTAAAAAGTCTCAAATCGGGCTGAGCGACTCTGTAAATAACTGGATATTCAAACATTGCCTGATAGTGGATGTATTCGAAAGCCGTGACGTGCGTCGATGTTACAAAAACTATGCGTTCGTTGATTATCTGGACGACGAATGCAAGTTGTTACATGAAGTGGCCAAAAAAACTCATGAAACTCTTGAGGCATTTCGGGCCTGGTACAGAAGTTCAGAACTTCGCCAAATGTTAGCCGATGCCAGCAAACAGCTCAAACCCGATGATGCGGCAAGAATAACAAAGGAACTGCTGACCCACATGGTCATTGAAGACTTCCACCCGGAGCTTACTTTTACACTCTTGCGTGAGGACTTTAATTTAGATCACGATAAGGATCTGGTGCTTTTCCTGATAGAACAAAACCCGATGTTATTCCGTTTTGTCTCCGACGCATTCAGGGATGATTTCGATATAGCCAATTCTGCAATAAGATCGCGAGGGCGGTTATTAAAATATGCCAGCGATCGTTTCAAAAAGGATAAATCTCTGGTAATGCATGCCATTAGTGATCCTGGCGGTATTTCTCTTGAGTATGCCAGTACCGATCTCAAAAATGACCCTGAAGTGGTTATGGCAGCTACCCGATATAATTATCATTCCTTTCAATATGCCGGGCAGACAGTAAAAAACAACGAATCCCTCTTGAGAGTCCTCATTGCAGAAAACCCTTTGGTCTTGATCTATGCAACTGAGTCCCTTAAAAATGACAAGGACTTTGTCCTGCCAGTGCTCTCAGGAAATACCCACATTTACGAAAATGTCCACATTTACAAATATCTCAGTGACAGACTGAAATCGGATCCGGATATTATGGCCGCAGCCGGGCACCCGATTAAAATTGAACCTGAAACCGCGAGTTCAGATCAGCCTGAAAAGCCGAAAGATAAAAAGCGTTCGTGTGTCATCCTGTGACTCTGATTTTCACCTTCTGAGTGCGCTTTTGTGAACTGATGTGGTGCAGACAAAGAGGCCCGATACCGGAATAAAGTAAGGCTCTCATTTCAAGGAGAGAAATCAAGGAGATTAAAGCTATGGAGAGCATTCAACCAACAAGATCAGGCCCGACTGAGGACAAATCCGCCAGGTTGTCGGCTGGTCAGGCAGCGTACGCACTCACCCGTTCTATCACTCCTAACGATCATGAGAGCCCTCCTCACAAGAAGCTGCGGTCAATGAAGGTTGATCCAGGTGAAGCTTTCCCGTCTTTTACTCCGCTATCCGCTCGTGGTATCGAACGCCCGGATACGAAAAATAGCAAGCCTGCCTGCCATGACTTGCCACCTGGCATTTCTACTCTCATCACAGACGAGCAAATCCGATCCTCTTTTGGCGGCAAGGGACTGTTTCTGCACCGTATGCAGCAGGCCAGGATACCGGTTCCACCCTTCACTGTGGTTGACACAGCCCTGATCGCCAGGCTCGAGCAACAGCCTTTCCCCACAAAATGCCTGTTGCCCTTTTTGCCAGATATTGACACGCGAAGTCAGGAATCATTCAGCCTGGAACAATTGCGCACGATCGTTACCGAACTACCGCATCAGCAACAATCAAAATGGCTCAAGGGGTTATCCGAATTTATTGCCAGTGAGGATTTCTATCAACAGGTAGAAAATATGAGTGCTGCCGAGGATATTCGTCATCGCTACTTTGTGCTTCAGCAACAAGCCAGCGAAGCCTGCATCGTCCGCAGTTCCGGCGTTGATGAAGACTGCTTCGGCAATGCCCAGGCCGGTCGCTATGATTCCCGGGTTCATGGTGGCGGCGATATCCTGAAAACCTGCCTGCAAGTCCTGTCCTCCGCCTACCGGCCTGAAGTCTGTCCAAACGGGCAAGTAAAGCCCATGGCGCTGGTGTTCCAGCAGTGCATTCATTGCCTGCTGGGGGGCGCAGTGATCAGCCACTCAACACTGCAGGACAATACCATTGAGGTGGAATATGCACTGGGTCAACCCCGGGGGGCGGTCTCCGGAACCACAGGTATCCGCCCCCATCGTTATTCGATCAAGCGCAGTGACGACAGAAACAGCCAACCAGATCGGCAATTTACCCCGGGTGATATTACGACACAGTTTGTCCTGGAAAAAATCACCGATGAAAAGACCGGTGAAGTGGGTTATATCGAACGCAGCAACACGGCAACCACCGATGCAAAAGAGATCATGCTCTCTGACGAGATATTGCAAGAACTGCAGAAAAACATAGAAAAGCTGGAAGATATGTTCTGTTGCCCGGTCGATGCTGAGTTCGGCGTGGATGGCGATCTGCAACTCCACATGTTCCAGAGTCGACCAGTGACCGAGCTGCCGGGCAGTACCTGTTTCTCTGCACCTGCACCAACCCTGCCACTGGCTAAAGGAACCATGGTCAGTGAAGGTTGCTGCAGTGGTGTGGCCCTGGCGGTCACCGAACCGGTCAACGCAGAACAGATTCCGCCCGGAACCCTTCTGTTTGCCAATCACGCCAGTGACTGGATGCTGGCGCCTGATATTTTAAAACGTCTAGGTGGCTGCGTGTTCAAACAGGGAGGAACTAACGATCATGTTGCCATCACCCTGCGTCAGGCGGGTATACCCTGTCTGTTGGCTGGTTGTCAGTATTCTGAGGCATTAAGACAGAGCAGCGGACAACAGGTAACACTGGTAGCAGGCAGTTTTGCCGGCAGCCCCGGAGCCTGTTTGCTGTCAGGCGACCAGTCTGCCTATTGGCAGGCCAGGAGCACCACTTCCGGTCAGGATATCATCAGCTCAGCCGCAACCAGTCCTGCGGAACCACCCGACTTCACCCGTGTCGACGACGGTTTTGCCTGGCTGAACCGCCAGAATAACCGGTTGCTTGACTATTTCCACCCTGACCGTATAACAAGTCGCTGCCTTGGCCCGGGCCGAAGTAAGGCAGTCAGCATGTCAGCAAACCGATCGAAACTATTACAACAACTTGACCTTGAGATTCAGCAACTACAGAAGGATTTAGACCTGTTTGTCTCTGGTTATCAGCACTTTTTAGGTCTGGCCACAGCATCTGAATCGAATACTGCACCATCCAAAGTCAAATCCTTTACCCAGAAAATCCGACGCCTTAAAATACAATGCAAAAGCCTGAAAGATGCCATTGATGAACTGCGCTTAAAGGTGGTCTTGCCGCTGACCACCGAGCTGGAATTACCCGACCAGCCCGCGAATTTCAGACAGTGGCTAAGCGATTGCCAGACCTTGCAGGATAGATTGCAAAAACTGACCCGGCCCATATCTGTGCTCAATATTAGTTCTGCCCACGACCTGGTTTATTGGCTTCATCAGCAATTCGTTCTTGCACTCGACTCGGTGGCAGAAGCATCAGGGCAGGGACAAATCACCAAAATTTCATACACCGAAGTGCTGATTAATATACTCCCCCAGGGCGCCTGGGGACTATTAAACGACAATTGCATGTCGGTACTGAGCAAACTTGCCACATTAAGGCTACGGATACTTAATATGGTGGATGCCGCTTTTGTCAGTGCAACACTCGGAGTACACGTCTGCACTATATCCATGCTGGAACAGGCCGAGGGAGGCAAGGGCCGTACACTCCGCCTCGACATCTCTGATAAATTTTCCCAAGACGAGGAAAACACACACTTACAGGGTAAATTGAAGCGTTTCTGGTTTTTGATCCAGACACTGCGCTGCGCATCGATTGATAGTCATTCACTGCCAATGGCGGTCAGTTTCAATAAAAATGCATTGAAAATGACCATAGAATACACTCAGGTTGATTCAAAAAAAGCATTACAAGAGGGCTTTGTGAAATTAGTGACTGTTCTGAGCGGACTGACCGACCTGGATATGTCAATCAACAAATTTAATCGTGGTGAAAATCTTGACGAATGGAATTTTGAAACGCTGGTTAAAAAGTCTCAAATCGGGCTGAGCGACTCTGTAAATAACTGGACATTCAAACATTGCCTGGTAGTGGATGTATTCGAAAGCCGCAACAGGAATCGATGTCACAAAAACTATGCGTTCGTTGATTATCTGGACGACGAATACAAGTTGTTACATGAACTAGCCAAAAATACTCATGAAACTCTTGAGGCATTTCAGGGCTCGTGCAGAAGTTCAGAACTTCGCCAAATGTTAGCCAACGCCAGCAAACGGCTCAAACCCGATGATGCGGAAAGAATAATAAAGGAACTGCTGACCCACATGGTCATTGAAGACTTCCACCCGGAGCTTACTTTTACACTCTTGCGTGAGGACTTTGATTTAGATCACGATAAGGACCTGGTGCTTTTCCTGATAGAACAAAACCCGACGTTATTCCGTTATGTCTCCGACGCATTCAGGGATGATTTCGAAATAGCCAAGTCTGCAATAGGATCGCGAGGGCGGTTATTAGAATATGCCAGCGATCATCTCAAAAAGCATAAACCTCTGGTAATGCTTGCCATTAGTGATCCTGGCTGTGTTGCGCTTGAGTATGCCAGTACCGATCTCAAAAATACCCCAGATGTGGTTGTGGCAGCTACCCGACATAGTTTTCATTCCATAAAATATGCCGGGCAGACAGTAAAAAACAACGAATCCCTCTTGAGAGTGCTCATTGCAGAAAACCCTATGGTCTTGATCTATGCAACTGAGTCCCTTAAAAATGACAAGGACTTTGTCCTGCCAGTGCTCTTGGGAAATACCCGCACTTACGAAAATGCCGACATTTACAAATATCTCAGTGACAGACTGAAATCGGATCCGGATATTATGGCTGCAGCCGGGCACCCGATTGAAGTTGAACCTGAAACCGAAAGTTGAGATCAGCCTGAAAAGCCGAAAGATAAAAAGCGTTCGTGTGTCACCCTATGACTCTGATTTTCACCTTCTGAGTGCGCTTTCGTGAACTGATGTGGTGCAGACAAAGAGGCCCGGTACCGGAATAAAGTAAGGGTCTCATTTCAAGGAGAGAAATCAAGGAGATCAAAGCTATGGAGAGCATTCAATCAACAAAATCAGGCCCGACTGAGGACAAAACTGCCCGGTTATCGGGTGGTCAGGCAGCGTACGCACTCACCCGTTCTGTCACTCCTTACGATCATGAGAAAAAATTAAGACACCCTGAGAAAAAATTAAAAAATTAAGACACCCATAAAAATGTCTCTTCAGGGGAAAAAAATAAGACATTCAAAAATGTGTACTCCCAAAAAGGATCAGAAAAATCTATCTTCAAGTAGCGTATCAACGAACCAAACAGCGCCACCCAACGAACAGAGGCTGTTCAAGCCATAATTCAGGCAATACAAATTCATTCCGACATAAGTCGAAGAGAGATAAAGAGAGGGTCTTTGACGTCTTAACTGACTTCTACGCTAACCTGTCAGGTACAAACGACTGCAGGCGTTTAAACCTCGAAGCCACTTCTGTCCGGCTTCAAGTGCATAAGCCTTCATCGCCTTCAGACGGCCAACTGCCCGATAAAAACGATTATTCCATTGCATGGTTTTCAGCCACTCATCCGGATCAATTTCCAATCTTTCAAGAATCGGAGGGGTACACGACGGGATGGAACCTTTCTTGTCTGCCCTGACAATGCGGCCACTCCAGTCAACCAGTTCCAGATAGTCGTGAAGAAGGTACGGAAGGGCAACGTCCTTATTCTGGCCCTGCAAACAAAAAGGTTTCAGGGTCAGCGGCTGATTTTTAGTCTCAGAATGTGTAACCTGCTCTACGCGTTCCTGAATCGACGTGTAGTCTGATTCTTCCGGTGTTTCTACCTTTCCAGCCCGAATCGGATTCAAGTCAACGTAGGTCATGCAGGTCAGTAACGCTGCTTCGTCCAGCAATGCCTGGCTTTTAAAGCGTCCTTCCCAGAAGCGTCCTTTACACTGGTCTTCTTTATTGGCCTCACGAGCAAGATGTTCATTCAGGCAGCGCATAAACCAGCTGATATCCATTAAACGACGTCGGTATTCCTCAGCATATTCATCGATACGGGCCAATTCAGCTCTGCCCAGCTTGTCAGCGGCCAGATGCCTTTGCACCAGAAGCGGACCTCTGAACAAGGTCGTCCAACGGTGAAGCACTTGATTCCGTGACCAGCCTCTGGCAGATGACTGATTGATGTGCAAAACCACATGATAATGATTCGACATGACAGCGTAAGCACAGACTTCGATAGCAAAGACTGAAACCAGTTCCCGGAGTTTATCCACCACCCACTGACGGCGATGCTCGTAGTTCTTGCCAGTCAGGTGGTTCTCTCCACAGAGGTAAGCCTGACGAACACATCTTGCCATGCAGTGGTAATAAGGCGTTGTGCCGGGATCAATCAGGGTATTGCGAGCTTGGGCCATGAACTTACCTGTCTGGGTAAAAAATCAGTGATGGGTGAAAAAGTAGACCAGGTGGATGGTAAAGCAAATTTATGGGTGTCTTTTTGATTTAGAAAAATCTATCTTCAAGTAGCGTATCAACGAACCAAACAGCGCCACCCAACGAACAGAGGCTGTTCAAGCCATAATTCAGGCAATACAAATACATTCCGACATAAGTCGAAGAGAGATAAAGAGAGGGTCTTTGACGTCTTAACTGACTTCTACGCTAACCTGTCAGGTACAAACGACTGCAGGCGTTTAAACCTCGAAGCCACTTCTGTCCGGCTTCAAGTGCATAAGCCTTCATCGCCTTCAGACGGCCAACTGCCCGATAAAAACGATTATTCCATTGCATGGTTTTCAGCCACTCATCCGGATCAATTTCCAATCTTTCAAGAATCGGAGGGGTACACGACGGGATGGAACCTTTCTTGTCTGCCCTGACAATGCGGCCACTCCAGTCAACCAGTTCCAGATAGTCGTGAAGAAGGTACGGAAGGGCAACGTCCGTATTCTGGCCCTGCAAACAAAAAGGTTTCAGGGTCAGCGGCTGATTTTTAGTCTCAGAATGTGTAACCTGCTCTACGCGTTCCTGAATCGACGTGTAGTCTGATTCTTCCGGTGTTTCTACCTTTCCAGCCCGAATCGGATTCAAGTCAACGTAGGTCATGCAGGTCAGTAACGCTGCTTCGTCCAGCAATGCCTGGCTTTTAAAGCGTCCTTCCCAGAAGCGTCCTTTACACTGGTCTTCTTTGTTGGCCTCACGAGCAAGATGTTCATTCAGGCAGCGCATAAACCAGCTGATATCCGTTAAACGACGCCGGTATTCCTCAGCATATTCATCGATACGGGCCAATTCAGCTCTGCCCAGCTTGTCAGCGGCCAGATGCCTTTGCACCAGAAGCGGACCTCTGAACAAGGTCGTCCAACGGTGAAGCACTTGATTCCGTGACCAGCCTCTGGCAGATGACTGATTGATGTGCAAAACCACATGATAATGATTCGACATGACAGCGTAAGCACAGACTTCGATAGCAAAGACTGAAACCAGTTCCCGGAGTTTATCCACCACCCACTGACGGCGATGCTCGTAGTTCTTGCCAGTCAGGTGGTTCTCTCCACAGAGGTAAGCCTGACGAACACATCTTGCCATGCAGTGGTAATAAGGCGTTGTGCCGGGATCAATCAGGGTATTGCGAGCTTGGGCCATGAACTCACCTGTCTGGGTAAAAAAATCAGTGATGGGTGAAAAAGTAGACCAGGTGGATGGTAAAGCAAATTTATGGGTGTCTTTTTAATTATCTTTTATCCACCACCCACTGACGGCGATGCTCGTAGTTCTTGCCAGTCAGGTGGTTCTCTCCACAGAGGTAAGCCTGACGAACACATCTTGCCATGCAGTGGTAATAAGGCGTTGTGCCGGGATCAATCAGGGTATTGCGAGCTTGGGCCATGAACTCACCTGTCTGGGTAAAAAAATCAGTGATGGGTGAAAAAGTAGACCAGGTGGATGGTAAAGCAAATTTATGGGTGTCTTTTTAATTATCTTTAATTTAATTTCAACTTTGTACCAGTGTTCAGGAACTTTTTTTATTTTGTTGCATCTAAAATTAGTACAGGACACAGCTGTTTATTTTGAGCTGAAGCTCGCGGATTTTTCCGGGTTGCAACTCTTCAAGTTCAAAAGGGGCCTGCAAATTCTGGGCAGTGACTACGGAATAACCCAATAACCAAGTAAAGGAGAATCTTATGAATAATTTTAACTCTTATGGAACTAATCAATCTACTGCGGGTCCTTACCAGAAGCTAATGAAGTCAGATACGCAGAAAGCCATCACGGAAAATTTTGATAACAATAAAGCCCCTCGCTTTATAGACACTTCTGATTATAGATATCGCTATGAGACTAGAGGATTGTCTTCATATTCTATTAAGACTTCTGATGATAATTCAGAAAACAATGATAATAAAATCTTACAATTGCATGTGGATGAACGTGAATGGATTGGGATCAATGAGAATGTTCAAGCTACAGAGATTTATGGTTGCTTGTTCGCCATTCATGTTCCTGATAATGCTGAATTCTATAATGCATGGCATTTTAACTCGGTGAACAAGGCAATTTTAGCCGACGATTTAATAGAAGCCATGTTCATGATGGAGAATCCTCTTGAAGTTAGATCAGCTTACCGCGAAGCTCAGTCCTGGCTAGAAATGCTGAGTCAATATCCCGGGACGAGCTATTTATGTGCCAATGACGACGTTACAGATAAGCTCAGGAGTGTTTTTCGTGTCAGTCCGGCTAATTTCACAAAAACTGGAGAATCGGTAGCTGTTGACGTCACATTTAATATTGCTACCCGAACCTTTGAGGTGAGACATTCTCTTGAAGTTGACGCCGCTGACAGTGAGCTTGAATCCGGAAAAGAAATGCTGCAAGAGCATCTCGGGACCAGCCATTTATATGGCCCTAACGACGCTGGAGATGATCTGGAAGGGAATCCTTCTGATATTGATGCGGCTGTAGAAAAACCGGAGGACAGAGCTAACTCAGCCACGGAATAGATGGCATTGTTTGGGCCGCTCTTATTGATATCCTCCCCCAACCAGAGGCTGTCGTGAAACTCCAACAGCCCGTTCCCAGCCTGAAGAGAGTTTTGCGACATCGTCAGAACGTGGAAACGAGTGATAACAATCAGGGTTAGCACTCAAGGATAACAAAAGCGAGAGCATGCTCTGCTTCATCAGAGAGGCTCAGATGGATCGCTTTTATCCCCCTCTCTTTTTGAAGTTCCCGGGCGTAGTCCAAAAAACGCATACGAGGCGCGCCCCTCTCATCACTGAATGTCTCAAGATGCCGAAACGAAACCTTGCCTATGCCGGTTCCCAGAGCCTTGGAAGCGGCTTCCTTGGCCGCAAAGCGCTTGGCCAGCCAGGCTGCCTGCTGGGGGTGGGACGCAAAGATTTCCAGCTCGGAATCCGTAAGAATTCTGCGAGTAAAGGCCTCTGCCCGCCGCTCCAGGATTTTCCTGAATCGCGCAATACTGGCGATATCCGTGCCTATGCCTGCAATCATTTATGAAGAGAAGCTCTCAGCATTAAGGTCTTCATCTCTTTTACGGCAGTTTTCAATCCGCTAAAAAATGCCCGACCAATAATAGAATGACCAATATTCAATTCATTCATGCCATTGATAGCAGCAACAGGCTCCACGTTCTGATAGTTCAAACCATGCCCGGCATTCACTATTAAGCCTTTAGACAGGGCAAACTCAGTGGCTTTTTTCAGCCTGTCCAGCTCTGTCTGCATAGCTTCTGGTGTTTCTGCATCGGCGTATGCACCAGTATGTAGTTCAATGACAGGCGCTCCCGCTTCCACAGAAGCTTCTATCTGCCCCAGATCCGGATCAATGAAAAGAGAAACTTCGATACCAGCCTTTGCCATTCGCGAGCAGGCAGAGGAGATGGAAGACATCTGTCCAACAATATCCAGCCCCCCTTCGGTGGTCAGCTCTTCGCGTTTTTCGGGTACCAGGCAAACTGCGTGAGGCAGAACCTCTTCAGCAATGGCTAACATTTCTTCCGTAGCAGCCATCTCCAGATTCATACGGGTCTGAAGTACATGGCGAATCAGCCTGACATCCCGATCCAGAATATGACGGCGATCTTCACGCAAATGCAGAGTGATACCATCGGCTCCTGCCTGCTCCGCCTCAATGGCGGCCTGAACCGGATCAGGGTAAGTACCTCCCCGGGCCTGACGGATGGTTGCGATATGATCAATGTTCACACCCAGCAGGATGCGGTTGTGAGGAATCATGAGACAAACTTCTCCCTGGTACGGAAAAATTCCCGACTTTTCAGCGGCTTCTCTCCCACCAGAGGAACCAGTGCCAGACGGGTTAATCGTTTATAGCCCGGATAATGCCGAACCTTGTCAAAACGCCTCTCTGCCAGAGACAGCAGCAGCTCTCCGGAAAAATAGTGGGACCGGTCTTTTTCCCTAAGCTCAAGAACAGGTATAAAACCCACTCCGGCTTTGAATTCATAAAGCAGATCGGGTTTTATGTCTGTCCCTGATGCAGCGTCAGAAGTCAATGACGGGGCGTAGCCAGTTATTTCCAGCAATTCAATCTCAAACACTCTCAACAAAGGTTGCAGAGGCGCTCCCGAAGTCAGTTGTTGCAGCACAGCACTGTACAGGTCGAACAACCCCTCAACATGCTGTCCTGGCAACACTGAACGCATCAAGAGTTCATTCAGATAAAAACCACAGTAGAGTGATTGTCCCTTCAGGTTTATGGCGGCAGCGGTTTCAAAGCTGTTGAGAGTTTTCAGTTCTGACCGCCCTCTCCAACTGACGAAGAGCCGGGTAAAGGGCTGAATAGCCCAGGAGCGGGATTTTGCCTGACGAACCCCTCTGATAACCATGGCAATACGGCCATGGTCTTTCACCAGGAATTCAGCAATAACAGAGCGCTCCTTGTAGGGTCTGCTGTGCAGCATCCAGGCTGCGCTCAGTTCATTCATCAGTCGAAGTCGTAGCCAAGGCTTTTCAGAGCCCTGTCATCGTCAGACCAGCCTCCCCTGACCTTAACCCAGAGATTCAACATGACCTTGCTGTCGAACATTTTTTCCATATCAATCCGGGCTTCCTGACCGATCTGTCTCAGTCTGGCACCCTTATCACCAATGACAATCGCCTTTTGACTGGAGCGTTCAACCAGAATCAGACCACTGATGACCAGCAATGGGCCTTTTGGACGCATTTCCTGCTTGAACTCTTCGATCTCAACCGTCATTTCGTAAGGCAGTTCGTCACCCAGCTGACGCATGATCTTTTCACGAATCAGCTCAGCGGCCATGAAGCGGGAACTGCGATCAGTGATCTGGTCTTCCGGGAAGAAGTGAATACTCTCAGGCATCAGATCAGCAATCAATTTTTCCAGTTCTTTCAGGTTATGACCATGCAGAGCCGACACCGGAATAATAGCTTTAAAGTTCGCCTTATCAGAAACTTCCTGCATAAACTGCATCAGCTCTTCTTTGCGTTCCTTGAGACGATCGACCTTGTTCAGTACCAGAATAATCGGACACTTGGCATGACTGAGTTTAGTGAGCACGAGCTGGTCTTCTTCGGTCCAGGTCAAACGATCGACAACAAACACGACGGCATCAACACCGGTCAGAGCACTGCTGGCAGCACGGTTCATGTAACGGTTAATGGCCTTCTTTTCCACTTTGTGCATACCGGGGGTATCCACAAATATGGTTTGTACATTATCTTCCGTCTTTATACCAAGAACCTGGTGTCGTGTGGTCTGGGGACGGCGGGAGGTAATGGACAGCTTCTGTCCCAGAACATGGTTGAGCAGCGTTGATTTACCTACATTAGGGCGCCCGACAATTGCCACGTAGCCACATCGTTGACCTTCAGTCACTGCTTCAGATCCGGTCACGGCTGAAATCATTGATTATCTACTCGCAGTTTTTCCAATGCAAAACGGGCAGCTTGCTGCTCTGCCCCTCGACGACTGGGCCCCTGACCTTCAGTGGTTATGTCCAGACTTTCCAGCTCACAAACCACAGTGAACACCTGATCATGGGCATCACCTTCAATATTCAACACCCGATATTTTGGCAGAGGATTCTGACGAGCCTGAAGGAACTCTTGCAGACGGGTTTTAGGGTCCTTGTTCTGCTGATCGGTGACGGAGAGCCCTGCCAAACGATCAGTAAACCAGCTGCGAATACGCGCACGACAAGCCTCCATGCCAGCATCCAGATAGATGGCACCAATAATCGCTTCTACCGCATCCGCCAAAATGGATTCGCGACGATAACCACCACTCTTCAACTCACCCGAACCCAATCGCAGAGAGTCTCCCAACTGGAATTCACGGCCAATTTCAGCCAGTGTCGCTCCTCGTACCATACGAGCACGCAGTCGGCTTAGCTGGCCTTCCCGGGCATCAGGAAAACGCTCAAACAGAGCTTCTGCGATGACAAAGTTAACGATGGAATCCCCAAGGAATTCGAGTCGTTCATTATTACGACTGCCACAGCTCCTGTGGGTCAGAGCCAGCTCCAGCCGGTTACGATCAGAAAATGTATAGCCCAGCCGTCTTTCCAGCCGGGCAAGTTCATCAGTCTTCACTGAGTTTTAGCATTCCAGTTATGTTCAAAAGTTAATACAAGATCAGCGTTGTGCACCAGATGTACACGACGCTCATAATTGATTTCAACCGCCACCGACTGGCCCTTATTCCGAAGAACATTGGATTCTTCCCTGGCCAGCTGCACCCGGTTAGTCGAGAGCCCCTTATTTAGCCATTCTCTTACCTGCTGCACTCCCGCTTCTTTAATACCTGGCCTGGTATCCAAAGACGTCAGCACTTTCTTGATGGCATAATCATCCAGATAGACCGGTGTCACCTTGAGAGTCAACATGATCATAAAACCACCGACCAGTATAGCTACCAGCCAGCCCAAAGTACTCAGTCCTTTTTGTCTGTTTTTTGCAACGGTCATGATCCCTCCCGCCGGGCTATTATTGTCCGTTTTTTAAACCCCGGGACAACTCTGTCTCTGCTCACCATAACAGGCAGAGCCAAACCGAGAGAATAATTAATTTATTGTCCCATTATTCTTGAAACCGGGCAGCTGAGTCCAGCTCGGCCAGTGCATCCAGATATAAACGGCTTTACCGACAATATTCTTCTCAGGCACGGTTCCCCAATATCGACTGTCGTTACTGCGATCCCGGTTATCCCCCATCATAAAATACTGCCCTTGGGGAATGACCCAGATTCCTTCAGCTCGCAGACTTCTCACGCCCAGGTCCTTGCGAATCTCGAAGCTTTTATCATCAATGGTCTCTTCAAACAGCTGATAAGCTCGACTTTCATCCCTCAGTTGCGCGATGTATTTCTCGGGAACCGGCTTGCCATTGATGGTGAGTTTCTTGTTCAAATAGCGAATTTCATCTCCCGGTATACCAATCACCCGCTTGATAAAATTGATATTCGGATTTTGTGGCTCCTTGAAGACCATAACATCGCCACGCTCTGGCTCATTGATGGAGACAATTTTGGTACCAATGACCGGTAGACGAAGTCCGTATTCAAACTTGTTTACCAAAATAAAGTCTCCCACCTGCAGGGTAGGTATCATGGAACCGGAGGGAATCTGAAAGGGCTCAAAGAGAAAAGACCGGACCACCAGCACCAGAGCCAGAACCGGAAATATCGACTTCGAGGTCTCAATAATACTGGGCTCTTTCTCCAGACTGACCAGAGTCTCCTCGTCCGGCTCAGAACCCGAACTGGAGTTGAAGCTTTCTATGGCCGCCTTTCTTTTGGGCAATAGAACCAGCCTGTCAAACAGCGCAACCAGACCTGTAATAAAAACCGCCAGAACCAACAGCAGTGGAAAATTAATATCCATGGTTATTTGTTCTCAGATACCCGATCTTTTTTCTACCAAAATTGCTGCCAAGGCAGAATCTAAGCTGCCTCAACGGGATGTTTTTTCATATTCATGGGAAGTCCGCCTGTTTTGACAGACTCTCCATTGAGTAACCCTGACACTTTTTATCAAAGGTCAGTTATTTATCTACCTTAAGCACAGCAAGAAAAGCTTCCTGAGGAATTTCAACCCGCCCCACCTGCTTCATCCGTTTCTTACCTGCTTTCTGCTTCTCAAGCAGCTTACGCTTACGAGAAGCATCACCACCGTAACATTTCGCAGTCACATTCTTGCGCAGCGCCTTAACAGTGGTCCGTGCACAGATCTGACCACCTACTGCAGCCTGAATGGCCACATCAAACATCTGGCGCGGGATAATCTCTTTCATCTTTTCAGCCAGTGAACGACCTCTGGAGACTGCATGATCTCTATGAGCAATCAGAGCCAGTGCATCAACTTTCTCACCATTGATCAAAATATCCAGCTTAACCATGTTGGCCGTTTCAAAACGATCAAAACTGTAGTCCAAAGACGCAAAACCGCGACTAACAGACTTCAGACGATCAAAAAAATCCAGAACCACCTCGTTCATAGGCATATCATAGGTTATTGCCACCTGGCTGCCAGTGAACTGCATGTCTTTCTGAACTCCCCGACGCTCAACACACAGGGAGATCACGTTACCCAGATAATCCTGGGGAACCAGAATATTTGCCTGAACGATGGGCTCCCTGATTTCCTGGATACCAGCTGGATCTGGTAGTTTGGATGGGTTATCAACCTCTACCAGATCGCCATTTTTCAGCTCTACTTGGTAGATAACCGTCGGTGCAGTAGTAATCAGATCCAGGTTATATTCACGTTCAAGTCGCTCCTGAATGATCTCCATATGCAGCATACCCAGGAAGCCACAGCGGAAACCAAAGCCCAGGGCATCACTGCTTTCAGGCTCGTAGAACAAAGAAGCATCATTAAGACTCAGTTTTTCCAGGGCTTCACGGAAAGACTCAAAGTCGTCAGAGCTGACCGGGAAAAGACCTGCATAAACTTGAGGTTTGACCTTCTGAAAACCTGGTAGTTCCTGAACACCCGGTGTTTTTGCCAGAGTCAGGGTATCGCCCACTGGTGCTCCATGAATGTCCTTGATGCCGGCGATAACATAGCCGACTTCACCCGCTTTCAGTTCACCAGTAGCATCCATCTTTGGAGAGAAGATACCCACATTATCTACGCCGTGGGTCTGGCCAGTCGATTTGACGAGCACCTTGTCACCTTTCTTCAAGGTACCGTTCTTGACACGGACCAGAGATACAATACCGAGATAATTATCAAACCATGAATCAATAATCAAGGCCTGCAACTCACCGTCGACATCACCTTCTGGAGCAGGAATAGTCTGAACCAGACGCTCAAGCACATCGTCAATACCCAGACCACTCTTGGCGGAGCAGCGTACTGCATCCAGGGCATCAATACCGATAATTTCTTCGATTTCCTGCGCAACTCGCTCAGGTTCTGCCTGAGGCAGATCCATTTTATTCAGCACGGGCATCACTTCCAGCCCTTGCTCGATTGCGGTGTAACAGTTTGCCACAGACTGAGCTTCAACGCCCTGAGCAGCATCCACTACCAACAGAGCACCTTCACAGGCAGAAAGAGAACGTGAAACTTCATAGGAAAAGTCTACGTGTCCGGGCGTATCAATGAAATTCAACTGGTAGGTGATACCGTCTTTAGCGGTATAGTCCAGAGTGACACTCTGCGCCTTGATGGTAATACCACGCTCACGCTCAAGTTCCATGGAGTCAAGAACCTGGGCTTGCATTTCACGATCACTTAACCCTCCGCAGGACTGGATAAAGCGATCTGCCAGCGTCGACTTACCGTGGTCGATATGGGCAATAATGGAGAAATTCCTGATATGACTTAAGTCGCTCACGATTGCATCACTACAAAAAATTTGTCCCCGTTCAGAGCTCAATCTCTTTCACGAGGACAGTTGTTCAGCTTGCAGGGTCTTCGCGAGCCTGAAACAAAGGCGCGAAGCTGCTGTAAATTCAGACGAAGTCTACAGCATCTGAAGATACAGATCACCCCTGAAGACCTGAAACCCCAACCAGAACTGAATTATTCGGTCAGCCGGAATGTGATGTAGCCTGACTGCCCACCACGAATTACCCTCATGGAAACCGAGCGATCTACAGGAAGATCAGCCACTACTTTGTTAAAGTCCTTAACTGATTGAATACGGTCATTATTCAGATCTGTGATAACATCCCCTTTACGAAGACCAATGGATCGACCCACACCTGAAATCTCGCCAGTCACCACCACTCCTTTAACACTCTTTTCAAGGCGCAACTTGTTGCGATAGTCATCATTGAGGGCTTCGACCTGGATACCCAGACGGTTCTTTTTAATATCTATGCTTTGAGGACGTTCTGAGCCCTGCCCCTGCTCATCAGGCAACTCACCGACTTCCACCTTAATGATTTTTTTCTTGCCTTCACGAATCAGCTCAAGCGTTGCCTTGTCTTCCGACTTGATAACACCAATTGCCATGGGAAGAGCACCAGATCTCATGATCTCACGACCATTGACCCGGGTAATGATATCGCCTGGTTGCAACTTGGCTTTATCTGCAGGTCCACTGGGCACAATCTGACTGATCAGGGCCCCCATCGGCTTTTCAAGACCAAAAGACTCTGCCAGATCGCGATCCACCTCCTGAATAGCCACCCCCAGCCAGCCACGAGAGACATAGCCTTTATCCTTAAGCTGTTCAACAGCCCATTCAACATGGTCCGAAGGAATAGCGAAAGACAGCCCCATGAAACCACCGGAGCGGGTAAAAATCTGGGAATTGATACCAATCACTTCACCCTTCATGTTGAACAGCGGGCCACCGGAATTACCCGGGTTAATAGGCACATCTGTCTGAATGAATGGAACATAGGCGTCACTGGGCAGACTTCTGTCCAGAGCACTGACAATGCCTTTGGTGATGGAATACTCAAAGTTAAAGGGTGAACCAATAGCTGCCACCCATTGTCCCGGTTTAATATCTTCCGAATTACCCATCTTCACTGCGGGCAAATTGGCATCACTCTCAATTTTAAGCAACGCCAGATCAGAGCGCTTGTCGGCACCAATCAGTTTGGCCACCTTCTCACTGCGATCATGCAGTCTGACGATAATTTTATCTGCACCCTGCACCACATGATTGTTAGTAAGGATATAGCCATCATTAGAGATGATAAATCCGGAACCCAGGGACATGGGCTGCGGCTTACCAGAAGGCGCCTCAGGCATGGGTAAACCAAAATAGCGACGAAATATCTCGGGCAACTCTTCGCTGCCCGGACCATAAATCTGCCCACGCCCCTGTTTTGGGGTCGCAAGTGTGCTGATATTAACGACTGCGGGCGAGGCCTCTTCAAACAATCGGTCAAAGTCCGGTAACTCAGTGGCCTTAACCATTTGCAATGAAAGCAGCGAGAGACTCAGAAAATAAATAAAGTTCCTGAAGAGAAGGTTGACCCTGTTCATGAACCTGACTTCTCCTTACACCTTGTGATTAGAGACCCAAAATGGGTTTTGTGAATGAATGGTTATAACGTTTATTATGAAAAATATTCTGATGGCTAACTTTCCATATTCATTTTTCATGTTAAAAAACATTTTTCTTTGTTTTAAGCTGTTTATGCAGACCAGGACTGATCGATTGTGATTAGTTCAGGTCCGACCAACTTGCGGGGCATCACCTTTATCACCCTGACGCGACATTGGTCGCTGGTTGAATGACCCAGCATACGCACGGAAACAAACCCCGCAGCAAGGCCTGCCATAGCAGACAAGGCGGTAAAAAAATCACTCCAGCCAACAGCCGTGGCCAGCAAGAGTGCCCCCATCATAGCTACCAATGGCATCAGATAAACCAGAAACGAGGCTCTCATCAACGCACTTTCAGGTATACCTATGATGACCTGATCATCCTCTTCAATAGAGAAGTCATTGATCGCCTGGATATACGACTGATGTTTATTGGAGCGATACTTCTCAAGCAGATTCTGACCACAGCCATTTCGTACACTGCAACTCGAACAGGTGCTTTTGCGAATGGTTTCTACCCAGACAGCCCCCTGCTCAATAGCCACAACCCTGCCTTCTTCCTCAATCATTTATCTGCCTTCCGACTCTGTTCCCTGGGGCGAACTGAAACCGCTATCCTCTCGGCCGTACCCAGTGGAATCTCTCCCAAAACAGTGACATGAAAATACTTTTCACCGTTACGAAAGACTTTAGACACTGCTGCCATAGAACCGATCTGCTCAGTAGCCTGACTCAATACCCGGGTTTCATCCGGCTCAACAAATACTGAAAAACTGGCCAGTCCATCAGAAAAGTTCAGAGTATCCACCTTTTGATTACTGACAGCTGAGTTTCTACTGCTGTGGCCACGAGGCGAAAAGCCTTCAGGTATCCAGCCAGTTTCCCATTTCCATTCAGCCTTTTCAGGGACTGATTTACTGCTAAGTTTCACTACATTCTTGCCCGATGATTCAGGCAGTTTCCGTTTTAATCGCTCCAGCTCTTGCGAAGTCAACTCTTTCGGAAATTCAAGGCTGGTAAACTGCATTCTCTCGATGATCCTGCCTTCTTTGTCCACCATAACGGACTTGAGCAGCAGACCGGTTCGACGATCCAGCCATAATTGATAACCGTAACGGAAGCGGTCCGTTGGTACCACCAGCAGCTGAACGGCTTCCCTGCCCGCCACCCTGTCCAGTGCGGCTGGCTTCAGTTTGTAATGTTTGTCAAAATGACCGGAAGTAAAACGCCCCACCATAGGAACCAGAGACTCGTGCTCAAACCTTGCAGGCTCTCTTCCAGCGCTGGCAAAAGTGATATTGTTTCCCTGACGAACCATCTCTCTGGGCAATCCATCAAGGTAAGCAATACTCTCCAGCTCTTCTGACTTACCATTCACCTTCTGAAGCGTATGCGTAACTGCCAGGGTCTCAAGATTAGCACCCTGTTGGTAAACAAAGTGTCCGCGATAGGTAAGATTTTGAGTGGCCTGAATCATGGTTTCCATCCACTTTTCGGGCGTATCGGCAGGCTTGGATGACTGGCCGACAGGCTTAGATGACTGACCGACAGATTTAGATGACTGGTCGGCAGGTTTTGATGACGGATTGCCCGATTTTGATGACTCCCCGTCAGCAAAGGGACGACCCACTGTTACTACCAGCAAAACCAGCAGTAATGGCAGTAAACGCCCCCTGTTCAATCGAATTCCTTTCATAAACTCATTGTGATTCAAAAGTGGTCAAGCGTGCAAAAGGGAGGATTCCCTGTCCTGAATTCATGGCACTCATTTCAGCATGCTGAAGTGCATAAGCCCTGAAACGTTCCTTAATAGCCCTGTCTGCTACGCTCTGGGCCTGAGCAAGTTGTTCCGGGGTAATGCTGTCATGCTGACGAGAGTTGTATCCCGCCTGGATCCCGGCAGCACCATAGCCATTATGCATGATCTGCACAGGCTGCAACAGTGTCGTTTGATCAGTTACCGATGTGACCAGAGGTAAAGCTTCCGGGGTGGTGTGGTAATTTTTTACACCCAGCAACACAGCCAATGCAACAGAAGCAGCTACCGCTAGTCGCCCCGCTTTAGACCACCAATGCCCAACACCCTTCAAGACGCTGTAACCGGTTACAGATCTTTCTTTAGCCAGAGAATGAGGTGGCTCAGCCTCCAGTTGGTCGCGAATACCGGCTGACAGATCGATATTCATAAATTCGTTGGTTTCTCGCCGCAGCGCGTCACCTGCTATCTGATACCTGCGAGCTTTGCCCCGTAGATCTTCATCGCTGCCGATATTATCAAGCACCCGACGCAGTTCAAACTCTCCAGCTTCACCGTCCATCGCTGCTGACAGTGACTCATTCAACCTTTCCTGGGCATGATTGTGAGGTGTCTTCTCACTCATAGGCATACCTCCGGTCATCCGACCTGTCTGATACCCGATGCATCAAGTATCAACAATATCAATCAACATAACACGAAAATGATCACCATAAGGAAATCATTTTCTTCACTCATGGCCTTAACGGCCAGTTATGGACCGCGACGCAAAAGTGGCTCGACTTCCTTATCAATCGCCTCTCTGGCACGAAAGATTCTTGATCTTACCGTACCGACGGGACAATCCATAACATTAGCAATTTCGTCATAGCTGAGACCATCAAACTCCCTCAGCACGACAGCCGTTCGCAACTCATCCGGCAGACGACGGATTACATCATGGATAACCCGTTCAATCTCATCCCGGTAAAGATTTCTCTCGGGGGTATCAACCATTCGAAGAGACGTTGTAGTGTCCAGAAAATCTGCATCATGAACATCAATCTCAGACTCCGGAATCTTGCGCCCCCTGGAAACCAGATGATTCTTGGCAGTGTTCACAGCAATCCGGTACAGCCAGGTATAAAAAGAACTGTCGCCGCGAAACTTGTCTATTGCCCGATAGGCCTTAATAAACGTTTCCTGAGCTACATCCTGCACTTCCTGATAGTCAGTAATGTAACTACCTACCAGACCCAGTACACGATGCTGATACTTGAGAACCAGCATATCGAAAGCCGCTTTATCGCCCTTCTGAACGCGCTCAACGAGCTGCTTGTCCGCTTGTGGTTGTTCTACCATAGAGGGGGTCTCCCACTATTGCAGAAAACACATGGGCAAAAGGGAAAGGAATGGAAATATGAGACAGTCAGCTGACCGACCACAAATCGGCATCCCGGCTGACCAGACTCCCCCCCTTTCCACAAACACATGCTTGTGCTGTGAACTCTATTTTCTTCTATATAGACCATGTTTTGGCCAGAAAGTTCCCGAACTCATTCAAAAAAATTCACAGTATCGGCTGAAAACTGATTCGGACTATCACAGCGTACTATAGTGCTCGCCATAATTTCTATATACTAGATACCGATTTTTCAGTGTTTTATAACGCCGTACGTTGTGTCTGCTTTATATACCGCCAAAAGCGAAGACTGCATTACGAACCTCAGGGAGCGTAATGATTTTCACTGCAAAGGTGAGTGATATTCTCCGTACAGACCATCGGCAACCTATGACACAGCTTTAGATGGAAGTGAGTTTAACCGCCATGATTCTTAGTTCCAGTTTCACCTGTAAAACGACCATATTCACTTTATGTCCAGCTTCAGACACAGGAATCTCCACTGTCTATTGATGCCCAGTGGATAATTTCCCTGCCCGTGTTCATAATATTTTTCAGACCTGAGTCTGTCAGTGACAGACTCCCGGTACAGACCCAGCAGTCTGTTATAAAAGGATCAGAGAATATACATGCATCCAATACTTGACTATGACGTAGTAATCATTGGCAGTGGCGCAGCGGGACTGACACTAGCACTGCACCTGGACAGCCAACTTCAAGTCGCCATTCTCAGTAAGGGTGAGCTAATGGCCGGCTCTTCAGCCGGGGCCCAGGGTGGTGTCGCTGCTGTTCTGGACACACAACAAGACAGCCTGGACAAACACATAGAAGACACACTTCTTGCAGGTGCAGGACTCTGCAGGGAGTCCACTGTCAGGCACGTTGTAGAACAGGGTAATGCCAGCATCCAGTGGCTGATTAACCAGGGTGTCCCCTTTACCCGTGATGAAGAAGATGAAAAAAACTTTAATTTTCACCTGACCCGTGAAGGCGGTCACAGCACCAGAAGAATTATTCATGCTGCCGATGCGACCGGCAGAGCCATTTCAGAAACCCTGATCGATAAAGCCAGAAAACAACCCAACATTCATCTCTATGAGCACCACCTGGCCATCGATGTCGTTGCTACCAACAAACTGGGCCTGGATGAGCAAAGGTGCGTCGGGGTCTATGTGCTGGATATTCGTTCAGACCAGGTAAAACTGTTCCGTGGACGTGCACAGGCTATTGCCAGTGGCGGAGCCAGCAAAGCCTATCTTTTTACCACTAACAGCGATGGTGCCAGCGGAGATGGTATTGCTATGGCCTGGCGTGCGGGCTGCCGGGTTGCCAATCTGGAGTTCAACCAGTTTCATCCCACCTGTCTGTTCCATCCCAAGGCCAAATCCTTCCTGATATCTGAAGCGGTTCGAGGAGAAGGAGGTATGCTGGTTCGCCCTGATGGAACACGCTTTATGGATGACTACGACCACCGTGGCGAGCTGGCCCCCCGAGATATTGTTGCCAGAGCCATCGATCATGAAATGAAAAAGCTGGGTGCAGACTGTCTGTTTCTGGATATCAGTCACAAGCCACGGGATTTTATTACTTCCCACTTTCCGAATATTTATGAACGGTGTCTGGAATACGGGATTGATATGACCCGTGAACCTCTCCCCATCGTTCCGGCAGCCCACTACACCTGCGGTGGCATTCTTGTTGACCTTAACGGTCAAACGGACCTTCCGGGACTTTACGCCATCGGTGAATGTTCATTTACCGGCCTGCATGGTGCCAATCGTCTGGCCAGCAACTCACTGCTGGAATGTTTCGTCAGCGCCAGAAGTTGTGCCGAAGACATCAACCGCACCATCGCCGATCAACCTCCCTGCCCTGAAATTCCGGTGTGGGACGACAGCCTGGTGAGCGACTCTGATGAAAATGTTGTCATCTCACACAACTGGGACGAACTCAGACGCTTCATGTGGGACTACGTTGGCATTGTCAGAACGACCAAACGCCTGCTAAGAGCCAGAAACCGCTCCAGATTGTTACAGCATGAGATTCATGATTTTTACAGCAACTTCAAGATCAGCAATGACTTGATTGAATTGAGAAATCTGTCTCAGGTTGCGGAATTGATTATTGAATGCGCTCTCTCCCGGCAAGAGTCACGGGGATTGCATTTCAACCTGGACTTCCCGTTCACACAGGATCACAGCAAGGAAACTACCCTGATACCGGAAAATTTTGTGCCGGAAAACGCAATTAAGTTTTAATACCTCCAAAGGGCTGAAATCCACAGACTCGCAGGCCAGACATTTTCTAAGCCCCGGGTTTCGGCTCTTTAGAAACAGGAGCATGGTTCCTTCTCTGTTCCGGCGCTATCAGCATCGCCCCAAGACAGCCGACAACCCCAGCGACCATCAGGTAAAATGCTGGAGCTGCCTGCAACTCTGTCACTCGAATCAACCCCATTGAGATAACCGGGCCAAATCCGGCAAAAATCATGGCAGCTATATTGTAAACGAAAGCCACTCCGGTAAAACGAATGCCTACTGGAAAGGCCGATACCAGCAACAAAAAGGAAATAGCATCAATACTTCCCCATAAGATAGCTCCAATGAGAGCAGTCACCGGCAGATTCGCATCGCCAGAAGCATACCAATGAAAAAGTGGCCAGGCCATCACAACAATCAGAAAAGAAGACCCCAGCATCAGATAGCTCCTGTCTAACCGATCAGCCAGCCAGCCCGTCAGCAGGCATACAGGCACTCCGACAAACATACTGATCCCGTTGGCCACCGCCACTTCTCTGGCCGAATAATCAAGCAGCCCTGTCAGATAGCCAGGCATAAACAGTACCAGGATTGTCACAGCAACCAGCACCGGCATAACCAGCAGAAACCCGGTAAAAATTTTTGACTTGTATTGCTTGAAAAGGGTGCGCACTGGCACTCTCTCTGCTTCACCCCGAGCCAACAGCTGCCTGAAAGCTTCCGGCTCCACAAAATGTCTTCTGACGACATAACTGACAGCCCCAAGAGATCCACCCAGTATGAAGGGCACTCGCCAGCCCCAATCAATCATTTGCTCCACCGTCAACAGATAAACAAGACCCCCTTGCAGGCCAATACCCAGAAGAGTTCCAGTCATAGTGGTTGCACTCAGGATACTGACAGCAAAACCCTTTGATTGAGCAGGGACGGTTTCATAGAGATAAACGAAAGCACCACAGAGCTCACCTGCAAAAGAAAACCCTTGCAAAAAACGTAAAACAGCAAGGAGTACAGGTGCCAGCAGCCCCCACTGAGCGTAACCGGGTAGCAGGCCAATCAATAATGTTGAGATAGCCATTAAGAGAATGGTGACCGTAAAACTGGATTTACGGCTATGGCGATCTCCCCAGTGACTGAAGGCGATAGCCCCAAGTGGCCTGGAAATGTACCCAAACGCAAAAGTAACAAAGGTATTAATGAGTGAACTGGTAGTACCAGAAGCTGGAAAAAAAACCTGAGAGATATAGACTACCATGTACGCATATACAGTAAAATCGAAGGCTTCAAGGAGTCCGCCCATTGATGTAATCGCTACTACCTTTTTCTGGGACAAAGCCATAGCTAACTCTCTGAAAAATTCACAAGTAATATTGCAAAAAAATGACTTAACTTAATCTCAACAGGTCTGCAAAACAGCATCAGATATCATCTATCCGCTTCTGGGAGCCTGATCGGGAGTAGCACCTGCTCAGGAGCCTGTCGGAATTAAGACTGTCCTGCGCGACAACGCAGGAGCAGTTTCCGCGCAGGGCAGTCTATTCCCGGTCAGTTTTCAGGTGCATCACCGATCGTTAGCCATAATCATAGACAGCTCTCTGAGACGTAAAGTAGGAGGCAGGAAGTCATGAAAGCCCACAGAAATCGCTGCCTCTATCAACTGGGCGATGGAATGCACATCAAACTTTTTCTTCAGATGCTCAATGTGGGACCGGATAGTGTTTTCAGACAGTGACAGAATGCCGGCAATTTGCTTGATCTGCTGATTACAGATCAGGAAGAACAACACCTCGGACTCTCTGGGACTCAGGTTGGGCATGACACCCACACGAAATGTTGACTGACCTCTGGCTCGACCGTCCAGCTTCATCAGACAGCGGATGTTCATGGCTGCTTTCATCCATGACTGCGTCACCGAATAACCATGGCTGAGCACACCGTCTACCTGGTGCAGATGGTTGTAGTGAGGTTTTTTCCTGGAAATGTAGGCAAACCAGCCATTTCCTCCCGGATGCACATTAAGGACAGTAATCTCTTTTTTTTCCCTGATACAAATGTTGTTCTGCTCCACAATCTGGTCAGCACAGCGAGAGAATATGGGTGCTGGAATCTCTGAAAACCGTTTTCCACAGAGTTTGTAGCGGCGTGGAATACCGTACAACCGAAGAGAGTGCTCATTCATATAGAACGCTCTGGCATGGCAATCATGCACACCCCAGGCCTGCATGCGGTCGTGCTCCATAAAATGCATAAAGTCACTGGAGAGTTCCGGAGCAGAAGGTAAGTTATCGATAGAGGTCATTTTGTTATCACAATCGGTATGACTCAATACACCAGGTTTGCTCCTGCCCACCGTGGCCAGGCATAAAAAATTACAATCTGGACAACACTCTGAAATACTCACCGAAAGCCAGCTCAAAGTGACAAGAGTCACAATCCATTCAGTTGCAATTCAAGGCAAACCCAACCTGCGAATGAACAAGGATAGACCAATATTGACCATCACTGTGCGATCGATCATATTTTTAAAAAATAAAGAACATAAGTACTCAACTATTTACCTGCTGTGGCACAATGAACTTTAATCAGTCCGTTTCGTAATCTTTCATTAGGGTTTTGACTGGACAGGTAAAAATGTGCTGCCTAAGCTTCCTTCTGCTCTTGGCATTCAAGCAAGCTATTGCGTCCAGAAAACAACCTTTGTTTTTGGCTTTTATCCTTTAAGATGGTTTTTATAATTCATGAAGATACTTTCAAGTCTGTTTCTAGCCTTGATGCTGCCTTTTTGCTCTTTTCTCCGGGCTGCGAATAATGAAATTTTTGACGACGGCCTGCCGCCATATAATCATAAAGCCAAAATTAAAGTCACAAAATTCATGAATGGCTACTTGATCACCACCTCTAAAAAAATATCTGTCTCCATAAATCCGTTGGCTAAGACCATGCAAGGGAGTCAACCAATAAACAAAATTGAGTCCAAAGTTCGCTTTCAGAATAAAGAGTCTAATTTTCTTTATTACACTCTCAGTGGGTATGCATTAAAGGAGCCTTTGTTCCATCTGGTTTTAATTGAAGAACCAGAAGACTCTTCAAAATTGTATCTTGGTTACTATGAAGAGGATGAAGACAGTGTTATTGATACCACTGTTTTAAGTTCAACTCCTGCGTCCATCTTTCTAAAAAACGTTCTGGAAAAGTCTGACACATCGGCTTCCAAAATCAATGGATTCAGCACCAATAAGACTGTTTTACCACCTCATTCAGGGCAGTCTGCAAACGACACCTTGATAAATACCAATCTTACTTCCAGGAATACCGCCGGGTTACAGGGTTTGATGCCGAAAGAGCCTGACCTTAAGCCCTTCAGACCCATACTAAGTCTGGAAAAAGGGCAGGATTATGCAATCGAAGTAGTCTGGAAATCAAAGGATGCAATAACGTCAGTTGTAATGTCTGACACCAGTAGTATGACGTTTACAGCAGCCAGTACTTCAGCAACCGTGTCTTCATCAATACACCCTTCACCAGTCCAGTCTTCATCAATATTGTCTTCGACAAAACAAATACAGCCAGTCCCATTGGCAGAAATTTCCGAAAATGTCGGCACAGAGATTATTATCAAAGATAAAGACGGGATGACTCTGGCAACATTAAACCTTGATCTGGAGCCGGGTTATTTTTCGCTCAGTGATGAAAACGGATATTTGCTAGAGTACGGAATTGATCGGTTCGGGATTCATCAGCTCACTAAAATTCAAACTCATATTGAATATGTGAAAAAAAACGGGTCTAATCCTGATCGGGAAAAACCTGAGCCTGACATCATGCGTAATTTTATTGCCGGACTTGTCGCATTTGGATTAGGCTGTGTTGGTTTGGCAGCATTTATAAACCATCGTAAGAATCGTTCCCCTGCGAGACTTGATGAAGTGCCTTTATAAAAAGACCCTGAGTTTATTTATACGCTCTCTTTTGCCAACGGTTGCAGCATTAGTGGCAATTACAGCTTTCATGTCCTCTATAACGAAATTTAACTGATTGTTTGGAGCAGTGAAACACCAGTATTCGTTATGGCAGCAATATAAGCAGATATTCGTCGCTGCGTTCATCAATAACTAAACACAGCGTCTACCTTGTGCAGATGGCTATGTCGAAAAACCAACCATTTCCTCCCGTATGCACATTCAGGACAATAATTTTTGACCCTGATACCAATGTCGTTCTGCTAAACAATCCGCTCAGAAGAGCGAGACAATATGGCTGCTGGAATTTCTGTAAACCGTTTTCCGCAGAGCTTGTAGTGGTTTGGAATATCGTACAACCAGAGAGAGTGCTCATGTATTTTGAGTGGACAGATAACAATGTGATATCGAATTTTCCTGCTACCATAAACATCTGACAAAACTATTATGTTCGGAAAATAAAATTTTCTTTGATTTTTTATCCTTCAGGTGCTTTGTAAAAATCATGAAGTTACTTTCTAGCCTTCTTTTATCCCTGACGCTGCCCTTTTGTTCTTCTCTTTGGGCTGTGAATGATGAGATCAGACCAGACGGTGTGTTTCCATACGATCCTCAGGAATACGCCGCTGACGAAGGAGTTGGTGCTGTTCCTGAAAGGGACAGAAGAGAAGCGCGAAGGGGCAGTGGATCCTCTGGAGGCGGCTACAAAGGAGGCGGCTACAAAGGAGGCAGCTACAAAGGAGGCGGCTACAAAGGAGGCAGTCATAAGGCGACAAACTACATAAAATCATTAGCATCAGGCGCCAAAGTCAAACTCACAAAATTCATGAAAGGTTACTCTCTGACCAACTCTAAAAAAATATCTGTCTCCGTAAACCCGATAGGCAGGTCCCTGAGGGGAAGTCAGCCAGTAAACAAAATTGAGTCCAAAGTCCAATTTCAAAGTAAAGAGTCTGGTTTTCTTTACTACACACTCAGGGGATATTTATTACGGAATACTTTGTTCCATATGGTTTTAATTGGAGACCCGGAAGATTCCTCAAAATTGCATCTTGGTTACTATGAAGAGGATGAAGACAGTGTTATAGATACAGCTACTTCCAGTTCAACGGCTGCACCCATTTATTTGCAGAACGTTTTAAATAAGTCTGAAACGCCGGTTTCCAATGATTCTGAAACCAATAGCACGGTTTTACCACCTCATTCAGGTCAGACTTCAAACGACACTTTTATAAATGCTAATTTAACATCCCACAACACCACCAGATCGCTGGGTCTGATGCCAAAAAGACGTGAGCTTAAGCCCTTCAAACCCATTCTAAGTTTGGAAAAGGAGCAGGATTATTCAATCGAAGTCGTCTGGAAATCAAAGTCTGAAATAACGTCTGTTGCCATGTCTGACACTAGTACAATGACGTATACAACAATCAACCCTTCACCAACCCAGTCTTTATCACCACAGTCTTCATCAATAGCCTCTTCGAAGAGAGAAATACTGCCAGACGCCTCGGCCATTCCAGAAAATGTCGGCACACAGATCATTATCAAAGATAAAGAGGGGATGACTCTGGCAACATTAAACCTTGACCTGGAGCTGAGTTACTTTTCATTCAGTGATGAAAACGGATATTTGTTGGAGTACAGGATTGATGGGGACGGGATTCATCAGCTCACTAAAATTCATACCGAAACTGAATATGAGAATCAAGGCAGAATTGTTTTCACCTCTCAAGAAGGACCTGATGATACCAGTCTAATCGTGGTTGGCTCAGTGGTTGCTGGGCTTCTATTACTCTACGTCGGTGCACTCGCATTAATACACTATTATGAGAATCATTGGGAGAAGAGACCTTACGCAAATCCTTGAGTTTTTTTATACGCTTCTCATTTGCTCCAGTTGCAGCACTGATGGCAGTTTCTACTGTAATAGTTTTTTTTCAAAGACATTTAACAGATAGTTTGGTGCACGGAAGCACCGGCATTCATCAATACTAAGCGCAACCTGAAATAAACACGAGTACCATTCATGCAATCGACGACTTCTTTATTGGACAAGTAAAAATATGCTGTCTAAGCTTCCCACCAGTCTGAGCATCCGGGTCAGCTGTTGTTTCCGGCGAACAACTTTTTCTTTTGGTTTTTAACCTCTTCAGCTGGTTACCATAATTTATGAAGATATTTTCAAGCCTGCTTTTGGCTCTGCTGCTCCCTTTTTGTTCTTCTCTTTGGGCTGGGAATGATAAGATCGGAGCAAATAGTTTGTTGCCATACGACTCTTATGAGTACGACGTTAATGAAGAAGGTGACGTTGTTTCTGAAAGGGACAAAAGGGAAGCGCGAAGAGATGGCGGCTCTTCAGGAGGCACTCACAAGCTAACAAACTACATAAATTCATTAGCATCAGGAGCCAGAATTAAACTCACAAAATTCTTGAAAGGTTACTCCCTGACTACCTCTAAAAAAATATCTGTCTCCGTAAACCCGCTGGGTAGGTCCATGCGGGGGAGTCAGCCAATTTACAAAATTGAGTCAAAAGTCCGCTTTCAAAGTAAGGAGTCTGATTTTCTTTACTACACACTCAGGGGGCATTCATTACAGGAGGTTTTGTTCCATCTGGTTTTAATTGAAAACCCGGTCGATTCCTCAAAATTGTATCTTGGCTACTATGAAGAGAATGAAGACAGTGTTATAGATACAGCTGTTTCCAGTCCATCGGCTGCGCCGATCTGTTTGCAGAACGTTTTAAATAAGTCTGACTTACCGGTTTCAGTCACCAACGCTACTGACACTAATAGCACGATTCTAACACCTCATTCAGGCCAGTCTTCAAACAATACTTTTATAAATGCTAACTTGACTTCCCATAATAACACCGGGCCAGAGGGTTTGATCCCAAAAAGGGGTGAGTTTAAGCCCTTCAAACCTATTCTAAGCTTGGAAAAAAAGCTGGATTATTCGATTGAAGTCGTTTGGAAAGCAAGGGCTGAAAGAACCTCGGTTACCCTGTCTGACACTGGTCTAATGACGTATACAACAATCAACCCTTCTCCAATCCGGTCTTTATCAATATCCTCTTCAACAAGAGATATACTGCCAGACGCCTTAGCGGCCATTCCTGAAAATGTTGGTACAGAGATTATTACCAAAGATCAAGACGGGATGACTCTGGCAACGTTAAGTCTTGACCTGGAGCCGAATTACTTTTCGTTCAGTGACGAAAACGGATATTTGCTGGAGTACAGGATTGATGGCGATGGAATTCATCAGCTCACTGAAGTTCAGACCGATACTGAATATGTAAACAGAAATGGAAATAGAGACAGAAACGGAAATCTGGCAAAACCTGAACCTGCCTGCTCAATCCATTGTGCTTTGGCGTTAGTCGTCGCGATTGGTCTAGGTTGCATGGGTTTTGCAATAATGATAGTCAAGTATCAGGATCGTCGACTCGAGAGACAACATTATAGATTCCAGCGAAACCTGTTCGGTGAATAGCCCCCTATGATTCAGTGGCTGTCAATTTCTTCCTTCAGTCATCAACAGCAAGCGCAACCTCAAAGCATGCAGCGATTCAGGGTGATCAGAGTCTTTGAAAAAATTCACTGAATAATTTCGCTCATCCTCCCCACGAAATCTCAGACACATCAGCCATGACAATACCAGCCATTCCCCCCTTGGTCGGCATGTCTGCCAACCTTTATGAGTCTCGATAAACCATCGATCTCCATGCCAGCGAATAGCCAGCACGCTAGTGCCAATACTCTTTTTTAGCCGCAACAGATAATAATGAATGGCATAGGCATTCAGGCCTGCAAAAAACAACAGGGAGTAAGTAAAATCAAGAGAGGTGAAAAACAGTGCCAGACTGGCAAGCAGATAACAGAAAACAGCCAGTATGAAGTGACGAACAGAAAGGCCTGCCCGCACTTCAATCAGAGTATCATTGGATGCTAACCGCATTCTTCAAACCACTCGCTAAACCACTACGGGCATATTGCAGAACTTTGTCCACCATACTTGCCAGCCCAGGGTCCTGAGGACGACCTTCTCCCATAAACCAGGCAAACAGGTCCGGATCTTCGCAATCAATTAATTTCAAGTAGACAGACTGATCTTCCACAGAGAGTTTTTTAAAAACCTGATTGGTGAAGGGCTCGAGCAAGACATCCAGCTCCAGCATACCGCGTCGACTGTGCCATTGCAGGCGTCTGAAATCATCAGCGCTCAACATTATCGCAATACTCCCTTGATTGAGTTCGATAAACAGGAACAGAAAGTCTTGTCACAGGACCAGAAGCCTGTCTAAAAGTAGACAGGACAAGCATCTTGTTTCCAGCGACGAGTATTATACGGTTTAGTTAGAGTCCTGAATACTCTATATTATGACGACTAACATTCACCCGCCCTTATCTGTATCCATTGCCAGCCAGCGGGGATACTGAAATCAGCATACTTTCGAAACATTGCAGAGAATGGATCATGACTAACGATCAAGAAGAAAGATTCCAACAGTTTTTTACTGAACGGGGCGCTCGTTATGAAAACGGCAAACTGCTTGACTTTGGTGAGGCCTCTCCAGCAGCCGAACCGGAAAGCCCGATATTATCTGTTCTGGATCAAAAAGCACTTTTGCAGGTTTCTGGCCCGGATAGTCTGAAATTTCTCCAGGGACAACTCACTTGCAATCTTGATACGCTTGCGACTGACCAGTTTTGCGGGGGAGCGGCCTGCACCCCCAAAGGTAGAATGTTCACCAGCTTCAGACTGCTCATGGCCGGTGAAGATCAATTTATGATGGCTATGCATCAGGGGCTGGTTGAGAGCACCCGGACCGGCCTGGGAAAATACGCTGTTTTTTATAAAACCGAACTGACCCCTGACCAGAAGTATGTTTGTCTGGGGCTTTCCGGAAATGCTGTTGAAGAGAAAATTGCCAGTCTCTTTAATGATGTTCCCGATGGCAACAGCGCGCTCAATATTGATCAGCAGGGTTGGCTTCTGAATGTTTCCGGGAGCCTGAATCGTTTTGAACTCTGGATTACCTTCGAGCATCTGGCAACACTCTGGGACAAACTCACTGAGCAGTTCTCACCCGCAGGGCATCAGCACTGGCAGCTGCTGGACTGTCTCGCAGTCGAGCCCTGCCTGTCACCGGAAACCGCAAATAATTACATTCCGCAGCATCTCAACCTGCCCTCACTGAAAAGTGTCAGCTTCAGAAAAGGCTGCTACACCGGCCAGGAAATAGTTGCCCGCATGCAAAATCTGGGGCAGCTTAAGAGTCGTTGCTATCGCCTCAGCTCAGACCAACAGCTGAGGCTGGAACCTGATACGCACCTGTTCAATAGCACAGGCAAAGCTATAGGTGAAGTGATTGAAAGCGTTCAAACCGGACAGGGAACAGAACTGCTGGCGGTGATTCGAGTTGAATCCGCCCAGAAAAATGATATTCGACTGGATGGCGGTGAAGGACAAAAACTCAATTGTCAGCCACTGCCTTACGAAGTGGATCCCAAACAGGAACTGCAATTTTAAAAAGTGTCTAACTGCCAGTGAACTCTAAGTACTCAGCCATACGGAATCGAATATTTCTGGCTTATTGGGCAGGTGCTCTGCAAGGCGCAATGACGGGAACATAGCAAGCTATGTGACCAGAGTTGCAACGCAGTCAGAGTGCCTGAACAATGAGTCAGAAAGTATGATTTCGTAGGGTTTAGTACTTAAACCAGGGTACCTGCACATTAACAGGAGGTACCTCTGGCTTCAGATGCTCAGAACACCATCAGCTGAATACTGAGCATTCATTCCATTGAGCTATTCCCGACGAATAACCCATCGATAATATAAAACATTGTCGTTTGTCCTGAAACCTCCACAAGCCGGTAATCTGTGTTTTAAAGTAGCGCTACCGGCTGCAATAAACAAACAATCCAAAGATGTAAATTTCATATCGTTTTGGAAAACGTTTTAGCTTTATTTATGAAATTTCCGGTCTAGGATGAGTAGCGCCCTTAAAATGAATTGTCACGGCACGGATGCTTTTGTTTTAACTTTTAAAAATCAGGCAGAGTGCAGTTATGAACATTTCCAGATCCGGGTCAGGGGTCGTGATATTTTCAGCAATCTATGCCCTCTCTTGTCATGCTTTGCCCTCAGGTGGCTCAACGGACAGTTCCATCGTTAGAGAGGTTTCAAGTTGTTCTGAATTGACCCGTAGTGTCGACAGGGATGTGTGCAGTCGCCATTTACCTGCTTTTAAGGCGCTTATCAGGGAGAAGAACAATCAGGTATTTCTGTCAACATCTTCGCCAGGAACTTCTTCAGACGCTTCTTCAGGCATTCCCCCAACTTCTCCCCCAATGTCTGAGCCAATTCCTGAAACAATCAAGATAATAAAAATATCTGCGTCAACACAAAAACCGGGTCATGAGTTTTTTGAAACTTCGAATCCAACATTGTTTATCTTTGATGCAGAACGATCACCCGGTAAGGGACAAGCCGCCGTCTATGAATTACCACTGTCAGAATTCATAACTGGCGATGGCAAAAGAATCAACAGTTTTCATCTGCCGGATAACTCAGCTTTTGTAGGGAACAGTGCAGACATTCTGCCAGAATTTGTGATTGAGGGAGTTCTACAGAATCATTTTGTGATGTCGGCACCTCATCATGATTCTGTGTATTATCTGGCGAATATCAAAATTAATTCCAGAAACCCTCTGGATAAAAGCGTTTCAACAGCGACAGCTGCCACGGGACAGTCCGATACAATCCCGACCACACTGCGTTATTCACCGACAGGCATTATGGATCTCAGGGGCGCGGGTATTTTCGTTGCAGACAACATCAGAGTGGTAGTGGTTCCTGCAGATAACGAAATGGGGATCAAACCGATATATCTCGGTTGTGCCTGTTATGATGGCAGGGGAACAGAGGCAAATTTCATCTATCGATTTATGCACTCTGAATTTGATCTTCTGCAAGACGTACAGAAATTAACAGGCATTCAAAGCGCTGCATTGAATGTTGAATGTTTTGAGCAAACAGGGCAAGTACACTTGACCCTGAAAAACACTAAAACCGTCATAGCTGTACCCACTGAAACTGACACACCCAGATCCGGGTCACTACCTGGATCGCAACAAAGCCGTAGTGTGTTGTTCTCCATGAACTTATGGCCCAGAGAAAATATTCTAAGCTTTGTCGATGCTACCTGTAACAGTCTCGTTGATCAGCATGATAATGATCTATCCATTGACTCAGCTCATCCAGCAGATCCCTATCACTATATGGGTGGCGTTTTTGGCAGTAATAGCTGTTCCAATATCAAAATGGTTAATGGACCCTTTGGATTAAAAAACAGAGAGCAGGCATGGGGTTGGATATCCGTAGACGACACTGATCAACACAGTTGTACGACTCTGTTTGAAAAGGTTTATCGAACAGGATTTGCCCCAGTGCGCACATGGGCCAGGGCGGGTTTTGATGTTAAGTGTGATTCTTCTGTGCCAACACCCGGTTCATCACCCGCATTCATTCCTGATGCAGGTGATACGGGCGCTATGTTTATGAATAATATTGAAACAGCAGAGTCACAAAGACTGGAAAGGTTAGCCACATGGGAAAAAGTAGGCTTAGGTGCTGGCTTTTCTATTTTGAATCAGGCTATAACTCAAACCTGGTTCCACCTTTCAAAACTTATCAAGCAGGCCTGGATAAGACATACCAGTCAGGTGTTAGCGGCGACATTGGGTTTGGGTCTTCCGGCTCTCCCGTTGTTACCGGAATGTATTATTGGATTGAGAAGAAAGTCAGGACATAACCCATCAGGGGATCCTGGTCTATTGAGACGTCCAGATCTATATCAACCAGGTAATTTATTAGCGACATCTTCCGTTACTCAAGGATCTTTTGCTGAATTAGCTGTTTCCATAGCGCATGATGGGCGTTGGCCCACCCACGACCATACTTCCATCACTGGTGAAGAACAGGCGGATCACTTTATTACCCGTGATGGGATAACCTTTGCGGGCACGCATTTGATCCTCGACTTTTGGGGAGCTGAAAAGCTGGATCACCCCGCTCTGATGGAACAAGCACTGCGTGATGCGGTTGCAAAGGCAGGTGCTACCTTGTTGCATATCCATCTTCATCGCTTCGAGCCCAATGGCGGCATTTCTGGCGTTGCAATACTGGCTGAGTCGCATATCAGTGTGCACACCTGGCCAGAGAGGGACTTCGCGGCGTTCGATATCTTTGTCTGTGGTGATGCTCAGCCAGGATTAGCGATTCCGGTCTTAAAGGCCGCCTTCAATCCTGACTCGGTTAATATGGTTGAGCACTTGCGCGGTCAGGTACTCAGCGAAAGTGAGTAAAGCATTTATCATTAAGCGAATACACCTGTGGGAAGTTTTTCAAAGAACCTTTTATAATGTGCTGTGCCAATAATATCGCGTCAACAAAATGCACTTTGAAAGTAACGAACCGACTATAAATTCAATCGTCGGGAATTGCTGCATTTTCTTAATGCTCGATTTCTGACTGAAAATCCTCAAGAATCTGCTCAGCTACTTCAAAATCATAGACTCTGATGCTTTTCTGCAGTCTGTCCAGTTTCTGTTTGTCAACCTTACCGTTCAGTCCGCCAACCAGTTCAGACAGAGACTCTGATGCAGAAACATCGCCTTCCTGAAGTTGAGTGATCATGGAACTCATCAGAAAGGACAAGCGTTCAACCTCAACCATCCCTTCGCCTATCACTTCTTCTTCCGGGCCGTTCTCGACCAGCTGCTTAAGACTCTCCATCACTTTGTTAAAGGCATGCTCAAAACTTTCAATCAACGCTTTTGAAGGCAATTCATCCCGGTTTCTCAAGGCTGCCTCCAAACGAGCCGCAGTAATATGCAACTGTTCTGCCCCAAGGCTGCCTCCAGCCCCCTTAATGCCATGAACAATAAAACGGGCACCCTGCCAATCCCGTTTATCCAGACAATTCAAGAGCTTTTGCAAGTCTTCTCTCTGATCCAGATAAAAGTTCACTAGCAACTGCCGGTATAAATCGACATTTCCTCTAACCCGGTTCAGACCATTGTGGAGATGAATGCCTTCCAGTTTCTCAAGATCTTCTGCAAACGCTTTTTGCTCTGATGCATCCTTTGCAGCGAGGCTGGATGACTTTCCTCGTTCAGGCACCTGAAGCCAGCGACCTACCATTTCCTGCAACTCAGCAGGATTCAAAGGTTTGGAAATATGATCATTCATCCCCATCTGCAGGCAACGCTCACGGTCACCGGTCATAGCATGGGCCGTCATGGCAACAATCGGCAAATTTTTATCACCTGAATTTCGTCGTATGACTCTGGTTGCCTGATAACCATCCATCAGGGGCATCTGAATATCCATAAAGACCAGGTCAAAAGCTTTGGATTCAAGAATATCTACAGCCTCCTGACCATTATCTGCCAGGGTCACCTTCAGCCCCATACCTTCGAGCAGCTCACGGGCTACCTGCTGGTTAATCTCATTATCTTCCACCAGCAGAATATCACCATTGAACGTCTGCTTGCCGGCACTGCTGTCGATACCCTTGCGGCCGCCACCCGAGCTTTTATAATCAAGGGTGCGAAGAATGGTTTCTATCAACACAGAGCTGCTGGCAGGCTTGATCAGGAAAGCGTCTACCCTGCCAGAAGCCCTGATCATGACCTCTTCACGACCGTAAGCTGAAACCATGATCAATACGGGTGCAGAGTCGAGATTCATCGCTCTGATCTGCTCTGCCAGCTCAATGCCATCGGTATCTGGCATTCGCCAGTCCAACAGAGTCACAGTAACCGGATTATTCGAGTCAAGATTGTGCTCTCTCAGGATATTCAGAGCCGTTGAACTGTCACAGGCTTCCAGAGTTTCACAGCCAAAACTGTTGAGCTGACTAACCAGTATCTTCCGGGCCTCATCAGTGTCATCGACGACCAGCACTCGTGTGCCGACCAGCGCCTGATCATTAAGCCCAATCGGTACACCCAGACCCAGCTCAACATCAAATCTGAAGGTACTGCCCCGATCAATTTCGGACTCCACCTCAATATCACCATTCATCATATTGACCAGACTTCGACAGATGGCCAGACCGAGACCCGTACCCCCAAATTTACGGGTAGTGGAGCCATCAACCTGAGAGAAAGACTCAAACAGTCGGGCCTGATGTTCAGGACTGATACCGATACCGGTATCCTGTACTTCAAAACAGATTCTGGCAGTTTTTGAATTAAGCGACAGTAGTCTTACTGAAATTCTGACAGCCCCAACGTGGGTAAATTTCACAGCATTGTGAATCAGGTTAATCAATACCTGTCCAAGACGCAGAGGATCACCCCGGAGGTGGTCCGGAACATCCGGCGCAATATCGTAGCCAAGTTCAATACCCTTCTCTTCTGCCCTTACGTTGGTAATGTCATAAACATTGTCAAAAACATCCTCCAGATTAAAGTCAATGGTCTCCATATTGAGCTTTCCGGCTTCAATTCTGGAAAAATCAAGGATGTCATTAATAATGCCTAGCAGAGCATGGGCAGAGGACTGGATCTTGGTGACATAATCCTGCTGCTTGTCAGACATATCTGTTTGCAACACCAGGTGGCTCAGGCCAATAATGGCATTCATTGGCGTACGGATTTCATGGCTCATATTGGCCAGGAAGTTACTTTTCGCCTGGTTAGCCTGATCTGCGGCTTCTTTGGCTTTATGAAGCGTTTCTTCAGCGTGCTTGCGGTCGGTGATGTCACGCCCGGTAGCAGAGAGATAACCTTCGCCTTCGTACTCCATATAGTTCGCCGTCACTTCAACCGGGAAAACCCTGCCATCATGGGTTTTGCGCAGGGTCTCATAAGTCATTGCCTTGCGCATGGTCAGCTGATCCCAGAGCCGCTCCCAGGAAGTTTCCGTCACCGCAGGATTGATATCCATGATGCTGAGTTCCATCACCTGTGCGGTGGTATAGCCCAGGGCGCGGCAAGAAGACTCATTCACATATTTATGGCTGCCATCATGGCGGAACCAGTGAATGAAGTCAGCAGCCCGATCCAGCGTGAAACGGGCCATTGAGAGTTCACGCTCACGTTCTTTCTGCTCGGTAATATCCACCATGGTGCCCACTGCTCGCAATGGATGACCACGACTATCCCGGAAAACAACCTTACCTTTGTTCCTGACCGTAGCGAAACTGCCATCCTTGCGTCTGATCCGGTATTCATAGACGAAGGCTTTATCCGAGTGAGCAAACTGGTCGTTAAAGAAATCTACGGTTGCAATCTTGTCATCTGAGTGGATCAGCCGACGCCAGCCCCCTGGGGTATTTATCAGCTCTCCGGCCTCATAGCCGAGCATACTTTGATATCGGGGACTGAAATAGATACGTTCATTAGCGACATCCCAGTCCCAGAGACCATCGGAAGCAGCATCCATCGCCAGCTGATAGCGCTCTTCACTGGACCTCAGGGCATCTTCGGAGAGTTGTCTTGAACGCGCAACAGCCACCAGTTCACTGGCCCTGCGCAGGAGATCCACTTCATCACTCAACAGTTCGTCTTCGGTCTGGCGATTGAGAAAAATGACCCCACCTATCTCTTCAGCGAATAGCCTCATGGCCACATGAATCCCTGCTACCACTCCGTCCTTACTGATGCTTCTCAAAGATTCGCTTTTGGCTAACTGTTCACTATCAACACTCAATTTCATTGTTGCTATACCATCTTCAGATGGCTGGCTTCCCTGACTGAGAGCACCCCGGAGCAACTCATTCAGGTCAGCCATTTTCAGAAATTTTCTGTCGGACCAGAAATGTTCAATGGCTGCATGTCCATCCGTTCTCGAATAAACCAGAGCTATGTCGTAACTCATAAAGACAGCCAATTTGCGAAGGAAGTACTGAACGGCCTCTTCAAGCGGTTTGTTAATGAACTTTCTGGAAATATCACTGAGCAGGCGGTCCAGATCTGAACGGGCTTTCAACTCTTCTTCGGCACGCTCCCTTTCACCGATTTCCAGAGTCAGCCTTCGGTTCCAATAAATAATGAGAATCAGCGTCACAAAAATCAGTAACAGCCCGATAAACAGTTCCTTGTTAGGCTGCCACCTCAGCTCAGTAATAGAGACCCAGCGACTGTTAATCTGCGACTTCTCTGCCTCAGTCAAACTGTCAACCGCTTTCTGTAGAATGGAACCCAGCATGGGCCAGTCATTGCGACTACCAAGAGCATATTCATATTCAAAACCTGCCTCACCCACCACGCGAAGATTGGTGACTTTGAGTCGATCAAGCTCAAAACTGGAAGCTGCAATGTCGGCAATCACCGCATCCAGAGCACCGCTGGAAACCCGACTGATACCACCACTGAGACTGGCCACCGGCTTGAAATTAATACCGGAATTTTTCGCTCTGAAATAATCAAGAGAAGCACTGCCAGGCACATAACCCACATCGTGTCCTCTCAGATCCCGAATATTTTCAATGGTTTTATCCGAGGTTCTGGCCAGAATCACGGAAGGCACCTTAAACAACGGGCTGGTGAAGTCCAGATAACGACTGCGCTCGTCTGTCTTCTGTGCCATGCCGAGCACATCGGTTTCGTGACGATAGGCACGACCCAGAGATTCGGTCCAGACCTTGGAGGGGTTAAGACGGAATGTTAAACCCAGACGATCTTCAAGAAGACGAATATAATCAACGGCTATGCCTTGATAATTCCCTTCTTCGTCCTGAAAAAGGAACGGAGGATGATCCGCCTGCACATCAATCTGGATAATACGATTCCTGTCCAGCCAGCGACGCTCCGCTTCGGTCAGGTTGACATTGGTAACGCCCTTGCCAAAATACCGGTTATCACTGTTAACAATCCAGCGCTCTTCAATCTTACGGTATTCTTCTGGCGAGATATCTCCCAGCCCAGTGTTGACCAGAGTAATCAGATCATCTGTTCTATCGGCGGCTACCCCGGCAGCAATCGCCTCATTCATATTGAAGTATTTGCCACTTTTGAGTTCACCGATCAGCCCCATAGCGCCCAAGGCAGACTCAACCACCACAGGCTCAGCCAGGAGCGCATCAATATCACCTTTAAACAGACTCTGGATCAGCTCAATGACATTATCACGGGTTACCACTATAACCCCCGGAAGCCACTTGTCGACAAATTCTTCATGACTGGAGTCTGTGACAACGCCCAGCCTTCTGCCTTCCAGATCAGGCCCAAGATCATTGAGAGTCTGGTTACTGCGATAGTAAATTCGTGAATTGATGCCATAGAATGGATTGGACATACGCATCCACTCACTGCGAGCCCGGGAGGGCGAAATGCTCCCGAGAACATCTACCTTGCCACTCTTCAGTGCCCGAATGATCTCTTTTTGTTCTCCCATTCTAAAGCGAACAGGCGTAGAAGTTTTTTCTGACCACTTTCGCCAGATGTCTACATACATACCTGCCGGTTTACCCAGCGCATTCACAAAAGACAGCGGCGACGAGGCTGATTCCAGAGCAATAACCAGTTTGCCAGAAGTCTGGCTATCATTCCCAAGCCAGTTCTCGAATACCAGACTCTTACGGTCCTGCGGTATCATTTCCATACCGCTTTCAATGATAGAACCCAGGGCAGAACGTTTTTTATTAATCCCGGCCAGAAGTGAAACAGAAGTATTCAAAGGCGATGCATAAGGCGAGTATTCGGAGCTGACCCCCCGACTTTCCAGATAATACCCCAATACATCTGCATTACCGGCAAACAGCGTCACCTTCCTGGCAGCAATGTCGTCAATCATTAAATGCTGATTGTCATACTCTTTCAGACGGACATCAGGAAACCGCTTAATGATCTTGTCTTTCAGATAGTCATTGTCCAGAATGGCCACCTGATGCTCTGACAACAGCTCCTCAATGGGCTTTGGGGTAATGTCGTTGCGGATAAACAAAGCCCTGCGACTCTGGAAGATCTCGCGGGTCATAACACCTATTTCGGTGACTTCATCTGCCGACCCAAGCAGAGCAATGACATCAATTTCATTATTTTTAAGTAGATCGATCGCCTGTTGTCGAGCCATGGGATAGAACTTGACGGGCACGCCAACCTGTTCAGACCACTCCCGCCAGAGGTCGAGTATCAGACCGTCCGGTTCACCGGCATCATTGGTGAAAGCCCAGGGCAGAGAGTCTTGCGTATAAGCAATTTTAAGAGGCTTGAAATAACTGGAGTCCGACTTGAGCCTGCTGTCATCAGCCCAGGCTGAAAACGACAAAGTACAGAAAAAAAGCAGGCTAACGAAGTAAAAAATCAGGCCACGTTTTCTTTTTATAGTGAAAACAGACTCTTCACCGAAGGCTTCCAGACTAACCAACGGTTCAGGACTGTTTTCACGCTCAAGGCTTTTTAGAGCGTATGACATAAGAGCTCGTTCTGGGTCTATATAGGACTTGGCACGAACATTTTACCTGTAATCAACGGCTATGCCACTGAGAGAAGTACGCAATTTCACAGACAAGAACCTAGAATAAATAGAGGTATACCCATTCCGGATGAATCATGGATATTGAAAAACGATCCCAACAGAGTCTTGATGAGAGTAAAAACTGCATTCTTGAGGCCCAAAACCTGATGGACAAAATGGCCGCCCTGCGAGGAAAGCTAAACATCCAGGAAGGCGCAGGCAGACGCTACCTGCAAAGAATCAAGCCTGATGAAGCCAGCCTGAAAACCGCTGAAAAGGAAATTGCCAGCCAATACACCGGAAAAAGCAGCAACCCGGAAAGGAAGAAAAAGAAGCACAAGAACCTTATGAATGCCCTGCACAGACATGGCAGAGCCTGATCAGGAACACAGGCAGATTGTGATTACTGCCTGAAAGCATTGTTTTTTAACTTAAAGTCTTGGTACTCCTCCATTTGTGTTGACATAACCCACCAGAACATGAAGAGTTAGAACCTTCATAGATACAGGCTGATTTTCCTTTCGTGTTCACTATTTATCACTCTAACCAGCTTGACCTGCTTAAAGACCTGCTGATTGATCTGATACAGCGGGATCCTCTTCCCAACCCACTGGAAGACGAACAGATTCTTGTTCAGAGCCCCGGCATGGCCCAGTGGCTTCGGCAGGAGCTGGCTCAATCCATGGGCATCGCGGCATCTCTCAATTTTCCGTTGCCAGCCAGTTTTCTCTGGGACATGTTCGTCAAGGTGTTACCGGATGTCCCGGGACGTTCAGCCTTCAATAAGGAAGCCATGACCTGGAAGCTGATGTCATTGCTGCCAGACATGCTGGAAGAAGGGGCCTTCAAGCCTCTCAGGCACTATCTGGCCGATGATAGCGACAGCGTGCGGTGTTACCAGCTGGCAGGCAAGGTAGCGGATATTTTTGACCAATATCTGGTCTATCGACCGGAATGGATCGCTGACTGGGAACAGGGAAAGGATAAGACAGCAAGAGATCAGCTCTGGCAGCCTATGCTCTGGCGAGCACTGGTCTCAAGAACGTCGGAAGCGGGCCAGTCACACTGGCATCGGGCCAATATGCATCAAAGTTTTTTGAGCGCATTGGAGAACGACTCTCATAAACACTTTCTTCACAAACAAGACCTGCCCCGCAGGTTATTTGTTTTCGGAATTTCCGCACTCCCCCCGCATTTTGTAGAAACCCTGAAAGCACTGGGTCAACAAACCGACGTCCATCTCATGGTCTGCAACCCCTGCCAATACTATTGGGGTGACGAGAAAGACCCTAAATACCTGGCCAAACTGGCAACCCGGCTCTTCAGTAAACAGGTCAGTCAATCGACGGCACATAAAGCTGAGGGCGCTTCACAACAGACTGACCTGTTCGAATCCCTGGTTGATGAGCAAAGCAACCCCCTGTTAGCCTCCATGGGCAAGCTGGGCAGAGATTACATGCATCAGCTGCATGACCTGGACGCAACCGAGATCATGGCCTTTGTTGATGGTCAGGAAGATTCACTGCTGCACCGGATTCAGAAAGATATCCTGGACCTGACCGACAGAACTCTTGAAGGTCCCGTCACTATAGCCCCTGATGATCAGTCTCTGGTTTTCCATAACTGCCACAGTGCGCTCAGGGAAGTGGAAGTTCTTCATGACCAGTTGTTAAGACTGTTTGAACGAAATCCTGATCTCACACCCAGAGATGTTGTTGTCATGCTGCCTGATGTAGATCAATACAGCCCCTGGATTCAGGCTGTTTTTGGTGGACTGCCGGATCATCACAACAATCCACGCTATATCCCCTTTGCTATTTCAGATCGAAGCGCCCGCCAGGAGTTTCCTCTGCTGAAAGGCTTACTGGAGCTGCTTGACCTGGACAATCAGCGCTGTGGTGCCCAGGAAATGCTGGAATTGCTGGAAATTCCAGCCATTCAGAGACGCTTCCAGATTGATGAAAAGGGCTTTGAACTCCTGCGCCGATGGATCGCTGAATCAGGCATTCGTTGGGGATTAAGCCCTGAACACCAGAGTGGCTTTGGCGTCCCGCCAAGAGAAAGTAACTCCTGGCTCTTTGGCCTCAAGCGGATGCTGCTGGGTTATGCGCTGCCAGAAGATGCCGGACTTTTCTCGGGCATACTGTCACTGGATTCTTCACAGGGAATGAATGCGGTTCTGAGCGGAAAGTTGGCAGCTTTTGTTGAAGAAGCCTCTGAACTGATTCTGCAACTTAACGAATCTCGCTCCATTGAAAGCTGGACACTTTTTATCAATCAGATACTGGAAAACTTCTTTCAACCCGATGAAGAAGACGAATACGCACTGAAACTGGTCCGAAGCTCACTGGAACACCTGACAGAGCAAGTTCGGGATGCAGGTTATAGCGACAGGTTATCCCGGCCTGTCTTACTGGATTACCTGACAGAACGACTCACCAGCGAACGGAGCAGCCAGAAATTCCTTTCAGGCCGAGTCAATTTCTGCACCCTGATGCCCATGCGATCCATTCCTTTTAAAGTGGTGTGTCTGCTGGGTATGAATGACGGTGCTTATCCAAGAAGCATTGCTCCAGGCGGTTTTGACCTGATGACAGAAAGCCCCCGACGGGGTGATCGCTCTCGCCGTGAAGACGACCGTTACCTGTTTCTGGAAGCCTTGCTATCGGCCCGCCAGACTCTCTACATCAGTTATACGGGTCGAAGCATTAAAGACAACAGTGAACGCATACCCTCAGTACTGGTAACGGAACTGCAGGAATATTGCAGTCAGTTTTTCACCGATAGTGAAGCTTTTCAGAACCTGATCACAGAACACCGGCTACAACCCTTCAGTCAGGAGAACTTCACCCCGGACAGCGGTCTGTTCAGTTACGCCAAAGAGTGGTTACCGAATGCCAACAATCCTACTGAATCATCCGCTCCTTTTCTGGCTTCACCACTAAGCACTCGAGAAACGCCGGAAGCACTTGAAGTCCCGGAATTATTGAGATTCTTTCGTAATCCCAGCCAATATTTCTGTAACCGAAGATTAAAAGTTTTCTTCGAGCAGGAAGACACCCTGCTGGTGGAAACCGAACCTTTTGCCCTGGATGCACTGGACACCTATTGGCTCAAAACGTCCATGCTGGACACTCTTCTTGCAGATAACAGGCTGGACAGCCTCCGGGAAAAATTAAACGCCACTGGCACACTACCCCATGGTGCCTTTGGTGAGCTGCTTCTGGAAGACCAGCAGAATGCCGTCTCACCACTCGTGGAAAAGCTGAAAGATGCCACCCTTGCCCCCCTGGATGATGTTGAGGTTAATCTGTCAGTAGCCGGTATCAAGGTCACTGGCTGGCTGAAACAGCATTACTCATTTGCAGGTCAGAATTCCGGATTGCTGCGCTACCGGGCTGCAGGACTTAAGGCAAAAGACAAACTCTTCGCCTGGATTGAACATCTCTTGTATTGCGCTTCCCTGGAAAGTGAATCACATAGCGGTGGCCATACCCGGTTGATGGGACTGGACGATGAGATCCTGTTTACCCCCATTGCCCGACAACAGGCCAGAGCCTACCTTGGCGATCTGGTGTCTCTCTACCTGCAGGGGCAAACCCGACCTGTTCCTTTCTTCCCAACCACCTCACAGGCGTGGCTGGAAAAAGAAGACGACGAAGAAAAAGCACGCAAAGCGGCTGAAACGGCCTTTTATGGGGGTTTTAAGATTCATGGCGAAGTTGAGAATGTTTACATTCACAGGACGTTTCCTGAACTGGAACCCATCTTTGACGAATTTACCAACCTGAGTCGTCTTATTCTTGAGCCCATGGCCCGGACGATAGAAGTGGTTTCAAAAGGAAGCCGCAAATGACTGATACCACTCAACAGCCTGCAGCGGAAAACCAGCCCATGGCAGAAATAGCCAATCCACCACTACAGCTGGATGCCCGAACCTTCCCCCTGCATGGAAACCGCTTGATCGAAGCCAGTGCAGGAACAGGCAAAACCTACACAATTGCCAACCTTTTCCTCAGGCTGGTCCTTGGCCACGGACCTGAGCATAACCATAAAATATCAGCCCACTGTCAGCCTTTAACAGTGGACCAGATCCTGGTAGTCACCTTCACCGAAGCAGCCACTGAAGAGCTGAGAGACCGAATTCGTGCCCGGCTTCATCAGGCCAGAGAAGCGTTTGAAAAAGGTCTGAAGGATGATGACTTCATAGCAACACTGATGAACGACCTTGATCGTCACTCAGAAAGAGCAAAACTATTGCTGGCCGCAGAGCGTCAGATGGATGAGGCAGCGGTATTCACCATACACGGCTTCTGTCAGAGAATGCTGAAACAACATGCCTTTGAAAGTGGTACGCTGTTTACCAATGAGTTAATTACCGACGAATCCCACCTGCTGGAGCAGTCAGCCGCAGACTTCTGGCGCACCGAACTTTACCCACTGGACAAGCCTCTGGCACGACTGGCGCGATCTGTCTGGAAAACCCCCGGCGATCTGCTTAACGATCTGCGAGGGCTATTGGGTAAACCGGGGCTGCAAATCAAAACCGGTGCAATGCCTGATAACCTTGAACGTTTCAACCAAAAGTTTGTTGAACCCGCTGTGGCCATCAGAAATTTATGGCGTGACGATCGCAATGCCATAGAAGATCAGCTGCTGTCTTGTGGTCTGACTAAAAGAAGCAAACCTTTCACGCGAATAGCTAAAATGGCGGCTTTTGCCGATAGTGATGCCCTCTTCCCGGTTCTTGGTAAAAACGAGAGCTGGGAAATCTATGGCAGGGAGATTCTGGAAAAGGCCCTGTCCAAAAAAGGCCAACTGCCCGGACACAAGGTTTTTGGTCTCATCGAAAACATACTGGATCAGTCCACCAGCATTCAGAACGCCTTCAAAAGCATGATGCTGGCCAGAGCCCTCTCCAGCATTCAGCAGAGAAGCCACAGAATCAAAAACCAGAAGCATCAGATGTCTTTTAACGACCTTCTGACCCGACTCCATCAGGCACTGCATCAGGGTCACGGCGAACAGCTGGCAAACAGGCTGCGAATCCAGTTTCCGGTGGCCATGATCGATGAGTTTCAGGATACCGACCCACTGCAGTATGCTATTTTCAGCCGAATCTATCCCGGTCACTCAAGCCCCAACCGTGATGCCGGGCTGTTTATGATAGGCGACCCAAAACAGGCTATCTATGCTTTCAGGGGCGCCGATATTTTCACTTACATGCAGGCAAGAAAGCAGGTTTCGGCTCACTACTCACTGGATACCAACTGGCGTTCCAGCAGCAATATGGTGCAAAGTGTGAACCGGATTTTTGAGCAATGTCTCAAAACATCCGCTGACACAGGTCGCCCACCTTTTATCTACCAGGACATTCCCTTTTTATCCGTCAAACCTTCACCGAAAGCCGACCGTCAACGTCTGTTGGAAGCAAACTCTGAGGTTCCGGCTCTGACAATCTGGTGGCAGGATAATGAAGGTACTACGGTGGGCAAAACGGATTATGAGCAGATCATGACCCGGGCGACAGCCAGTGAAGTCAACCGATTGCTGAGCCAGGCTCAGGCTGCCATTCATTCAGACCAACAGCAAAAGTCTTTAAAAGCCGGAGATATTGCCATTCTGGTAAGAACCGGCCGACAAGGCCTGATGATCAGGGAAGCCCTGGCACAACAGGGGATTCCCAGTGTTTATCTGAGCAGCAGTGACTCGGTGTTTGCCTCAAATGAAGCGCTTGATGTGCTAAGAATTCTCTCTGCCTGCCTCAATCCAGGCCACGACAGAACCTTGAGATCCGCCCTGGCAACGCCATTGTTGGATCTGACGGCTGAGGCCCTGGATGCACTGAATGAAAATGAGCTTGCCTGGGAAGAAGCCGTTGAAGAGTTTTCCAACTACCACCAGATCTGGATGAAGCAGGGTGTTTTGCCCATGCTCAGAGTCATGGTGCAAAAACGCAAACTGGCAGAAAAGCTGTTAGCAAAAGACCATGGCGAGCGACGTCTGACAGACCTGTTGCATGTGGGTGAGCTGCTGGCAGCAACCAGCCTTGAGCTGGAGAGCCCCCACGCTCTGCAGAGATGGCTGTCTGAACACATCAGCAAGCCGGACACCCATGCCGATGAGCAGCAGCTGCATCTTGAAAGCGAACGCAACCGGGTCCAGATTGTCACCATCCATAAATCCAAGGGGCTGGAATACCCTGTCGTGTTTTTGCCCCATATCTGCAGTTTCAGGGAAGCGGAAGAGCCGGTTTATCATGACAGCCAGCACACCACCTTAGACCTGTCTGGTGATGATCAGGCCCTGATTAAAGCCGATGAAGAAAGACTGGCTGAAGACATTCGACTGTTGTATGTGGCACTCACCCGTTCAGTTCATCGTTGCTACATGGGCATGGCTCCCGTCAAAAGTGGTTCGGGACGAAAAGGTGATCTGACCGATCTGCACAGAACCGCCATTGGCTGGTTGTTGAACGGCCCTGAAGAGCTTGATTATGCGACGCTGGAGCAACAACTGAAACATCTGGCCGAAAGCCACCCTGGCATTGCTTTCCAGCCCGTTGAGGACCTTCAGCTACCTCATTACCAGAGCGAATCTGAAGAGACTCCTCATTTTGTCGCAGAAGAGTTCAGGGGTGACATCCAGAAGGACTGGTGGGTCACCAGCTACTCCGCATTGTCCAGAACCTCGCAGTCTCATAAAAAAGAGCAGAGTCACCACAAAGCTCAGGAGCCTGATGCCTCTCTGGAAACAGCCGGTCTGGATATCGAAGTAATCAATGAGGCAGAAGCAGCTTTTAGCAATGAGCAAGAGCCCGAAGCGGAAACATTGGATATTTTCACATTTCCAAAAGGCGCTCGACCCGGTACCTTTCTGCACGCCCTGTTCGAAAACCTCGAAGATCTGACAGCAGATACACTGAATGACCTGCCCCGGGATTTATCTGGCTATGTGCTCGAACAATTGCAAATGGAAGGCTTTGATGAGAAGTGGTGCCCTACCCTCGAAAATATGCTTGATCATTGCCTGAAAGCACCATTGAACGACAACGGACTCACTTTGGGTGATCTGCCCAAGCGTTGCAAAAAAGTCGAGATGGAGTTTTATCTGCCGGTGAGCAGGCTCAGAGCCAGGGAACTAAACGCCATCCTGCAGTCAGAAGACAGACTGTCAGCCGAGGCGGGATTACTGGACTTTGTAACCGTGAAAGGCATGTTAAAAGGCTTTATCGATCTGACCTTTGAACAAGATGGCCGCTGGTATGTTCTCGATTACAAGTCAAACTGGCTGGGTGACCAGCTCGTCGATTACACCCGGGAGAACATGCAGAAAGTCATGATTGAGCACCGATACGATCTTCAATACCAGCTCTATTCACTGGCATTGCACAGGCTACTGAGTAGCAGGCTGCCAGATTATGACTTTGAGCAACATTTCGGGGGGGGTTATTACCTGTTTCTCAGGGGTATACGAAAAGATGAGCCAGGCCAGCCGGGCATTTTCCACTGTCGCCCCAGTAAAATCCTGATTGAAAAACTGGATCGTCTTTTTTATGGAGACTCTGCCCTAAGTGAAGAAGGCTCCACCAAAACCGGAGTCTCTTCATGATCAATGCCATTAAGCATCTTTACCAACAAGGCAAGATTCGCCCCCTGGATTACCAGTTTGCCCGTTTTATTCATGAACTGGACGACACGCCCTGTGTTGTAATGGTGGCAGCCCTCATCAGTCATGAGCTGGGTCGAGGCAACCTCTGTCTGGAGTTCAGTCATTTATTCCATAAGCCATTGTTCGAATTGAGTCTGGCAAACAGCAATGCACTCAGGGCTTTAGCAGACATTGACAATCAATCCGAAGACAAGCTGATCAGTCTTCTACTCTCAAGTCCGGTTATCAGCAAGGGTAAAACCAATTCGCCTCTGATTCTGGACGCTAAGCGACTCTATCTCTATCGATACTGGCAACATGAGTGTCTGGTTGCCCGACACCTGCTCAAAGAGGGAAAACAGTCAGAAGACTTTCAGGAAACCCGAGCCATTCTGGATCGGCTGTTTCAGCGAAACTATTCCGCTCTTCTTGAGAATCGTCCCGATACCAGCGATTCGAAAGCCCTCCAGGAATACCTCATAAAATGGCTCGATGTAGAATTTCCTGAGGCCATTGACTGGCAAGAATGTATCCAGACGCTGCTGTCTGCCAGAGAGACTGGAGACCTTAAGGTTTTCGATCAAACAATCCCGCAACACTATTGCCTGAACTGGCAGAAAGTTGCAGCGGCCATGGCAGCGACTCAACCCCTGGTCATCATCAGCGGTGGACCCGGTACAGGTAAAACAACAACGGTCACAAGACTGCTGGCCATGCTGGTTGAGAAAGGACTGAAGAGTGACAAAATACCGGACATCCGACTGGTGGCACCCACTGGTAAAGCCTCTGCCCGGCTCACTGAATCGATGGGGGGCGCCCTGCCCGCTCTTCACTGCAATGAAGAGGTGCGTAAGTTGATCCCAACTCAGGCAGGAACGATTCATCGGCTCTTGGGTGTTATCCCTAACCGCCCGGAATTTCGCCACAACGCCAACAACCCACTGCATCTGGATGTTCTGGTGGTGGATGAAGCCTCTATGGTTGATCTGACACTCATGCGTCAGCTGCTGGACGCACTGCCTGACCATGCCCGAGTTATTCTGCTGGGTGACAGAGATCAGCTGGCTTCTGTGGATGCTGGCAGTGTGCTGGGTGATATTTGTTCCGCTGCCGAAGGTGGTTACTCACAGGCCCAGGCTAATACACTGGAACAATTAACCGGCTTTGATCTGAAATCATGGACAAGACGACAAATGTCCACAGTAAAAGAGAACGCTATGACAGCCTGTTTTTCAGAAAAAAGTCGGGCTATCAATGACCGCTTCTGTCAGCTTCAGAAAAGTTACCGATTTGATGACCGATCGGGCATAGGCACGCTGGCCAAAGCCGTCAACAAAGGCGACACCAGACTTATAAAGGAGATATTTCAGCAAACATTTGCTGATATTGCCCTGCACCCTGTAGACGATAGCAGCTACTCCCAACTGATGTCACTCTGTGCACAGGGCTATACCCCCTATCTTCAGGCCATTAATGATCAGCAAGATGAAAAAACAGTTCTCGCTGCCTTTAACCATTTACGCTTGCTCTGTGCATTGCGGGAAGGACGCTGGGGTGTTGAAGGACTCAATGATGGCATTCGCTCAGCTCTGGCAAGGAGCAACCTGATTCCATCAGAAGGCTTATGGTATCCGGGCCGCCCGGTTCTGATTACCCGAAATGCCCATGACCTCGGCCTGTACAACGGTGATATTGGCATTGCTCTTCCTGATTGCAATGGCCGCCTGAAAGTGGTCTTTGAATTACCCGACGGTAGCCTCAAACATCTATTGCCCAGTCGCTTGCCAGAGCACCAGACGGTCTTTGCCATGACCATACACAAAAGCCAGGGGTCAGAATTCCCCCACACCGTCATGGCACTTCCAGAACAGATGACACCGGTTCTTACCCGGGAACTGGTTTATACCGGCATCACCCGGGCCAAGGCCAGACTGGATCTGTTTGCACTGCCGCAGATTCTGGTCAAAGCCATTCAACAGAAGACCCTGCGTTCATCAGGATTGAAAGACCGACTCATTAACCATTAAAGCCCCTGAAATTGCTGTTATGACCAAGAAAATCTACGTTATTTACACCGGCGGCACCATCGGCATGAAACCCACTGATTCGGGTTATGCCCCCTCTGGTAATATGCAGGCGCTTCTGGATGAAAAACTGCCTCCCCACGTCCGTCAGGGTCTGCCCGACTTTGACCTGGTGGAGTATGGGGAGTTGATCGACTCCAGTAATATCTGCCCAAAAAACTGGAAGCAGATAGCAACGGACATTGCTGATCACTATGAAGACTACGATGGTTTTGTGGTTCTGCACGGTACCGACACCATGGCATTTTCCAGCTCCATGCTGTCTTTTATGCTTCGCAATCTGGATAAACCGGTTGTCTTTACCGGCTCCCAGATCCCTCTGTGTGAACCTCGTAGTGACGGACTGGAAAACTTTGTCGGCGCCCTGAGTATCGCCGCTGATGAGCGCATCAATGAAGTATGCCTGTACTTTAACGGTCGTTTAATGCGCGGCAACCGGGCTCGCAAACAAAACGCCTATCTTTTTGATGCTTTTGACTCTCCCAACTTCCCCTGGTTGGGACGTGCCGATATCAATATCGAGATCAATGATCTACTGTTGTTGAAGCCTGAAAAAAAACCAGAATTTCATCTTGAATGCTCTGAAGATACCCAGGTCGGCATTGTGCAACTCTTCCCCGGTATCACAGCCCAGTGGCTGGAAGCGGCCCTGAACCAGCCTCAAAAAGCCTTTATCATAAGGACTTATGGCACAGGGAATGGCCCTGATGACGACCCGGCCCTGCTGAACGCACTGAAAAAGGCGACAGATGCCGGAAAAATCATCGTCAATCTGACCCAATGCCACAGGGGCGCTGTCCATCAAGGCAGTTATGCCGCAGGCTCTGCACTGGCCAAAGCGGGGGTAACTGGTGGTCTGGACACCACGACTGAAGCCATGTTCTGTAAGCTTCATCACTTACTGTCAAAAGGCCTCTCAACACAAGAGATCAGAGAACTGGTCGGAAAGAGTATTTCTGGTGAGCTGACGATCTGAAAAAAGATGAGGACTTTCGAGTCCTCATTCAGTCGCTATCATGGCAGCTGCCAGTCGATGGGCTGAACGCCTCTGGAAGTCAGATAATCATTAGCCTGCGAGAAAGGTCGGCTGCCAAAGAAGCCCCGATGTGCTGACAGTGGCGAAGGGTGCACAGTCTGCAATACCCGATGTTTGCTGCGGTCAATGAATTGCCCTTTACGCTGGGCATAACTACCCCAGAGGATAAACACCAGCCCTTCTCTCTTATTGTTCAGCTCTGCAATCACTCTGTCGGTAAACTGCTCCCAGCCTCGCTTTTGATGGGAAGCAGCCTGCTTGTGTTCAACAGTCAAGACGCTGTTGAGCAGCAAAACCCCTTGCTCAGCCCAGTGTTCCAGGCAACCGTGACTGGCTGGGGGAATCCCGAGATCATTTTGCAGCTCTTTGTACATATTGATCAGTGAAGGAGGAATACGAACATCTGGACGCACCGAGAAACTAAGTCCATGAGCCTGACCCGGGCCATGATAGGGGTCCTGTCCAAGAATCACCACCTTGACCTGTTCAAAAGGTGTCAGCTCCATAGCCCGAAAATATTCACTGCCCTTAGGATAAATCGTTTTACCAGCGGCCTTTTCATTCAACAGAAAGCTACGCAAAACCTGCATATACTCCTTGTTGAACTCACTCTGCAAATGAGACTTCCAGGAGGGCTCCAGTCTGATTTCCTGCATAGGACTTCCCCGGTTCTGTAAATATTAACAATAAGAGTTGAATGATAATCGAGTCAGCAAGTAACTGACCAGTTGGTTTTGCATATAGTGGCGAGTGGATTTCTTCATCCCTCGTGGCACAGCCACGGCCCCATAGCCAGGGCAGGTTAACAGAATTGAAACGCAGAAGGATCGATTAAGACGTCGCCCAGAGAGGCAGAACCAACAAGGCAGGCACTTATACATACGATTGATGTTAAACTGACTTGATAAAATAGTTTCGTACACCCGTTAGCAGAGAGGTGTACGGTATTTTTAACTTTACAGAATGCCTGTTGACAGTCCGTGATTAATCAATGTTTGAACATCAACATTATCTGGCGATGTAGTCTTTCTTTAATCGGTGTCATATCCAGTCCACCTTTCTGCAACAGCCCCTCATACTCAACCTGCGCAATGAACGAGGCAAGCAGTTGTGCATCGGTTTCTGGCTGTGAAGAGCCTGTACGCCTGAAGAGTGAAGTCAGGCTGTTCAACAGATAGGTCTGATGTTTAAAAGCGATGGGACGCAGATTTTCATTTCTCAGGCACTCCAGCTGGAAAGCCCGCTCTGCGATCAGGTAATCACGATGCTCAGTCAGCTGGTTGCCAACATAATCAACGGCCAGATCCAGCATCTGATCAACAAACTGATCCCTGGAATCACTGGAGTCATCCAGCAGTGAAAGCGCTTTTTGCAGCTGATCATCAGACTCTTCCCAGAATGCCTTGAAAGTTTCAGCCCCCATTTCCACAAACAGGGTAAAGGTGTCTGTTATGAGGTCGGAAATATCTTTGAAGTAATAAGTAGTCGCAGAGAGAGGTACTTGAGCTTCTTTAGCGACTGCGCGGTGTCTTACACCACGAACGCCATCTCTTACTACGATTCTCAGTGCTGCCTCCAGTATGGTTCGACGGCGCTGTTCACTATTGGCCCGACTGGTTTTACGCCCTTGGTATTTCAGAGTTCCATTTCCGAGAGCTGCTCCTTCATTCCGGGCCATCTGCGTTAGGACGCAGTTTCTTTCGTCACTGTACGTTGCTTCCATGATTAAATGCCTTGCAGTTGCCTGTTAGTCTTAAGACGTTTGAAACCCTCGCTTGAAAGAGAGGTTTCAGCTACGCCAATCTTCTTGTACTTCAGCCTGAAAATGACGGTTAAAGTGTCATTGTCCAGGCTTGGTCAATGGCCGCTGAAGACTGGGCTGCAGGCTAGGAGGCAGACAGATCAACTGTCTGCCATGATTCCAGCCGGGATTACTGCTGGGGTCGCATGTGCGGGAACAACAGTACATCACGGATAGAAGGTGCATCAGTAAACAGCATGACCAGACGGTCTATGCCGATACCTTCGCCCGCCGTTGGCGGCAAACCGTACTCCAGAGCGTTGATGTAGTCTGCATCGAAATGCATGGCTTCATCATCACCAGCGTCTTTTTCTGTGACTTGCTGATGAAAACGCTCAGCCTGATCTTCAGAGTCGTTCAACTCGGAGAAACCATTGGCCACTTCACGACTGCCCACGAAAAACTCAAAGCGGTCAGAAATGAATGGATTGTCATCATTACGACGAGCCAGAGGCGAAACCTCTGTCGGGTATTCGGTAATGAATGTCGGATCCATCAGCCGGTGTTCAACCGTTTCCTCAAATATTTCGATCTGAACCTTGCCCAGGCCCCAGGTACCCTTGACCTCGATACCCAGCTTTTCCGCAACCCGGGTTGCTGAATCAATCGTATCGATGTCAGCAGCCTCAAGATCCGGATTGAAGTGCAGTATAGAATCGAAAACGGACATACGCACAAATGGCTTGCCGAAATCGATCTCCTTACCCTGGTAAGTCACTGAGGTTCCACCGGTCACGTCTTTTGCCAGACGCTTAAAGAGGGCTTCCGTGTGATCCATCATATCAATGTAGTCTGCGTAAGCCTGATAGAACTCAATCATCGTAAATTCAGGGTTATGACGTGTAGACAATCCTTCGTTACGAAAGTTCCGATTAATTTCAAACACCCGTTCAAATCCGCCCACCACCAGACGCTTCAAATAGAGCTCTGGAGCAATACGCAAGTACATATCAATATCCAGCGCATTATGATGAGTCACGAACGGACGAGCGCTTGCACCACCCGGTATCACCTGTAGCATCGGGGTTTCCACTTCCATGTAATCCTGCTCATGGAAATAGTCACGAATCACCTGAACAATACGGGAACGAACACGAAATGCTTCCCGGGACTCTTCGCGGGTAATCAGGTCCACATAACGCTGACGATAACGCATTTCGGTGTCGGTCAGCCCCTTGTGCTTCTCGGGCAATGGGCGCAGGGATTTGGTCAGCAACTCAACCTGCTCCATGTCGACATAAAGATCCCCCTTGCCGGAACGCTGCAGGGTGCCTTCAGCACCGATGATGTCACCCAGGTCCCAGGTCTTGGCTTCCTTCAGCACTTCTTTAGCCAGCACCTTGCGATTCACGTACACCTGGATACGACCAGACATATCCTGAATTTCCATGAATGCACCACGGTTCAGCATGATACGGCCAGCTATCTTGACCTTCTTTCCAGCTTCCAGCAGCGCTTCCTTGCTGGCATCTGCAAACTCTTTTTGAAGATCAGCAGCCAGTGCATCACGACGGAATTTGTTTGGAAAAGCGACCCGTTCAGCACGAATGGCAGTGAGTTTTTCTCGGCGAAGAGCCACCAGCCGGTTCTCTTCCTGGGTATCTAAGATCTGTTCTTCAAACATAGTTTCTCCGGTTCAACCCCAGGGGGGGGCGGGAGTTAACAGTTGCCTGCTACTCCTTTGCGTAAACTTTTGCGTAAACTGTTCTCTGCCAACGGCTGACTTTAAAGGCCTTTCTTGAGACTTGCCTCGATAAACTTATCGAGATCTCCGTCAAGAACGGCCTGGGTATTTCGGGTTTCCACGCTGGTTCTCAAATCCTTGATTCGGGAATCATCCAGAACGTAGGAACGAATCTGACTGCCCCAACCAATATCGGACTTGGAATCTTCCAGAGCCTGGGCGTCAGCACTGCGCTTCTGCATCTCCAGCTCATACAGCTTGGCTTTTAACTGCTGCATAGCCTTGTCCTTGTTCTGATGCTGGGAACGCTGATTCTGACACTGCACCACAATACCGGAGGGCTCGTGAGTAATACGAACCGCAGAATCGGTGGTGTTTACGTGCTGACCACCGGCACCACTGGAGCGGTAGGTATCAATTCGAAGGTCGGCCGGATTAATCTCAATCTCGACATTATCGTCTATCTCCGGAGAGACAAAAACCGATGAGAAGGAGGTATGACGACGGTTACCAGAATCAAATGGAGACTTTCGTACCAGACGATGCACACCTGTTTCTGTTCTCAACCAGCCAAAAGCATATTCACCGGTAAACTGAACCGTAGCCGACTTGATACCAGCTACTTCGCCCGCAGATACTTCAATGATTTCTGTTTTGAAGCCTTTCTGCTCACCCCATCGCAGGTACATCCGCAACAGCATATTGGCCCAGTCCTGGGCCTCGGTACCACCGGAACCCGACTGAATGTCCAGATAGGCATTGTTGGGGTCCATTGCCCCGGAAAACATACGCCGGAATTCCAACTCTGCCAGTTTTTCGCCCAGCTGGTCCAGCTCTTCCACAACGCCTTCGACGCCGTCTTCGTCCTGCTCTTCCACCGACATTTCCAGCAGTTCAATGGAATCTTCCAGGCCTGATGTCAGCTGATCAATGGTAGCAACGATGCCTTCCAGCATGGAACGCTCTTTGCCCAGGGCCTGGGCACGCTCCGGTTCATTCCAGACATCCGGATCTTCAAGCTCCCGCTCTACTTCCTGCAGACGCTCACTCTTGTGAGCGTAGTCAAAGATACCCCCTAAGCACGTCAGTACGCGCTGTCAGATCCTTAATACGCTCCTTGATAGGGTTTACTTCAAGCATGGTTTATCGCTCAATATCGTTCAGTGTTCGATGAAAAATCGGGAAATATCACTTCGGCTGTCGGTATTGACCATGAGTAAGGCAAATGCCTGAACAGGAACAGAACCGGATGGCTTGCCCCGGGCAGTGACAGGAAAGAATGATTTCCACAATAAAAAACAGCCGACCATTCTACCTGATCAGCCCAAGTGTTGGAATGAGAGAAAAACAAAAGCCAACCCCCGAATGTCTGGTCAGGAGACTATTCAGGGAACATTTTCAGCATCTGGCAGTCAAATGTAATGAGAACAGAAAAAAAGCAACCAACAAGAGGTATACATCATGATCAAACAGAAATTGACGGCCCTGGCCCTGATACTGCCCCTGACCGCTGTAGCCCTGTCCGGCTTTGCTGATGAAGAAGAGCCAAAGCAGGATGAGAGCAATAAAAGCGAGAAGGTTCTGATCCTTCAAAGCCTGATGGCTAAAAATGAAGAGACAAACACCGAAGAAGAGTCTGCGGAGGATGAAAAACCATCGACAGAACAAAACAACCGTTTTGAGCTGCTGTAAAAAGATGGCGAAGCCGGAACAAAGTCAAAAGCTGGCATCCGGCAACTGCTTCTGCCGTCGATGAACCCCATCGACAGCAGAATCAACGCTCTCTGCAAGATTCAGAAAACTGCATGCTCTATGGCTCTTCTGAAAGGCGGCAGAGAGTCCAGAATCATACGACCATACCTGGCTGTGACCACTCTTCGATCCAGCAGGGTGATCTGGCCGGTATCCTGCTCTGTTCTTAACAAACGACCGCAGGCCTGTACCAGCTTGATGGCTGCATCTGGAACGGTTATTTCCATAAACGGATTCCGACCCTGAGCCTCAAGCCATTCTGACAGCGCCGATTCCACAGGATCATCGGGAACCGCAAAAGGAATTTTGGCGATAATAACATGCTCACAATATTCACCAGGCAGGTCGATCCCTTCCGCCAGACTGGCCAGACCGAAGAGAATACTGTCTTTGCCTTCATCAATATGCTTGCGATGCAGTTTCAGAAGTTCCGCCCGGGAATAATCATCCTGCAAAAGGATCTTCTTGCGCCAGGCATCATCGAGACCAAAATGCACATCTTTCATCTGCTTGCGTGATGAAAAAAGTACCAATGTACCTTTTTGTCTGGCCATCAGATCGGGCAGCTTCTCAACGATTTCTTCCGTGTGCTCTTCACTCTGACGAGGATCAGACAACATACCCGGTACCACCAGCTGTGCAGCGAGACTGTGCTGAAAAGGGCTGGGAACCACAACGCAACGGGATTCAGACGGAACCCCTGAGCGCATACGGAAACGATTGAAGTTGCCCAATGCAGTGAGTGTGGCCGACGTAACAATCGATGCATAACCCGGATTCCAGAGCGTCTGCCAGAGTGTTGCCGAAGACAGTATTGGGCTGCTGAAAGCCTCCAGTTCCTCACCAAAGGGCCCTTCACTCCACTTCAGCCAGCGGGCACTGGGTGGCTCACCCTCAGGGTCTTTCATGGTGTAGGTCAACCAGAGCTTAAACTGGTTTTCCAGACGCATTTGCATTGCACCCATTTCCGGATACAGTTGCTCGGCCTGCCAACGGTCAATACCCGGGACATCACCGTCCATGGCATCGTCCAGTTCCCTGGTAATTTTTTCTACCATACCACTGCAACGACTGAAACCGGCTTTGAGTACTTCAGCCTGCTGACGAAGTGCTTCAGGTATTTTCCCTTGCTCAAAGCGATAGACAGCAACCGTCGTATCACCCTGAATTCGAGGTTCAAAGGTTGCAACACCCTGTAACAGAGTATGGGTGTGACCCAGGGCATTCACCAGTTCATCAAACTCAGGCATGAGTTTTTCGAGTCTTTCACCCAACTCACCGGGCAAGGCGTTTTGGGACAGGGTTTTCTGTAGAGACTTACTGGCTTTCTCCAGCCAGCTGGCCGTTCCTTTTATTCTCGAATGACAGGCGAAATGATCGATCGCCTTGTCAGGCAGATGATGGCCCTCATCGAAGACGTAAACGGTATCTTTCGGATCAGGCAGAATAGCGCCACCGCCCAGGGCCAGATCAGCCAGCACCAGATCATGATTGGTTACCACCACATCGGCCTGTTCAAGATCTGCCCGGGCTTTATAGAAAGGACACTGATTGAAATAGCCACAGCGGCGGCCACTGCACTGGGAATGATCCGTGGTAATCATTCGCCATTGTTGATCTTCCAATGCATCGGGCCAGCTGTCGCGATCACCCTCCCAACTGGAAGCGGCAAAGTCTTCCAACATAGTTTGATAGAGCTTCAGGGAAGTCTCGTCCTGCGCCAGTGTGAAACCTTCTGCGGCAAACATATCCATTAATGAGGCCGTTGACTGCTCTTCCTGCAACAACCGATCAAGCTTGCTAAGACAAGCATACCGCCCACGACCCTTGGCCAGGGTAAAAGAGAACTTAAGTCCGGTTTTCAGGATAATATCGGGCAGGTCCTTGCCGATAATCTGCTCCTGCAGCGTCACAGTGGCTGTTGAGATTACCAGTCTTTTATCAGCAGCCTGCGCCATCACCACAGCAGGCAGAACATAGCCCACTGTTTTACCGGTACCGGTACCAGCCTCGACGACAATCACGGAAGGATCCGAGGTTCTGCGCCCTTCACTGTCGGTCTTGACCTCACCCAGGGAACGGGCGACTTCTGCAATCATCTGTTTCTGACCGGGCCGGGCCTTCAGCTTTTTGCTGGCCAGAAACGTGCTGTAAGCCTTCTGGATCTTTTTTTTCTGTGAATCTTCAAGCACTGTGCTGATCACCCACCGGCTGGGTTGGAATTTTTTTCATCAGACTCATCAGGTGAAAGCCGCCAAAGATCAGAATCATGTAGCGATCTTTCATGGACAGCGGCGCGCCCATAGCGGCAAAACGGCGACTGAAGAAGAAATGCTCTGCCGTGTGCAACAGCAGCAACAGGGGCGCAGCCCAATTCAATACGGACCCCATGGGTTCTGCCACGGGCACAAAGAGATTCCACAGTGCTGAAAGCCAGAATAAAACCACCACCGCTTTGCCAAAGCCCATGTATCTGATCCTGTAATTTAAGTAAAATGATATTCTATCGAAAACCCATCACTCCTGCTCGAAGAATTCTATGACTGAAAACAGCCCTGAGCTTAAAAACAGCCTTGAGCACAAACATCCTTATTCAGACGCCTCTATCAACCATTGCCCTTGTGGTTCAGGCCAAACCTATAAAGCATGCTGTGGCCCTTACCATTCGGGGCAAGCGGCTCCAACCGCAGAAGCCCTGATGCGTTCCCGCTTTTCAGCCTATTATCTTAAAAACACGGATTATCTGCTGGCCACCACCTGGCAGCGCCAGATCAATGGCTTGGATAAAGCCGACATTCACCGAGAGACAGACGCCACCCGGTGGACCCGACTGGACCTGGTCAGCACTGAAGCTGGCGGCAGTGCTGACAGCCGGGGAAAAGTGGAATTCAAAGCCTGGTTCCTGAACCCCGCCACCGGCAGGGAAGAAGCGCACCATGAGCACTCAGACTTCATCAGGGAACAGGGTCACTGGTATTTTATTTATCCGGATATACCTGCCAGACTGCCTGGAAGAAACGACCCTTGTCTCTGCGGCAGTGGCAAAAAATACAAAAAGTGCTGCGGTTGATTCTCTCTCAGCTTTATCAAAAGACAGCAAAATTTAATTAAGAGAGGTGAGGTGAAACTTGTTTTTAATTGCTAAACCTTCCGGTTCAACCTGCCAGTACACTGTCGTTCTTGTGTTGCTCTGTTTACTGTTGCTGCCCTTACAACTACTGGCTTTGACTTGTCACAAATGCGGCTTCAATTACAATCGAAAAGACTTCTCGTTCTGCCCAATGTGTGGGGAAGAAGCTGAAAATGAAGATCTTCTGCATCGCACAATGCCTTCCCAATCAGCAGCGCCAGTAAGTCCTGGTGCACAGGTGGATGAATCGCTGAGAAATCTGGAGTTTGCCGTAAAAGTATTTAGCCGTGCAGCCCCCAATATTCCTGAAAATTTTGTATTATCCCCTGATAGTCTTTTTCAGACACTGGCATTGTTAGTATTAAATGCGGGTCCTGACGGTGCGATCGAGCAATGGCGTCAAAATTGTCTGAGTGAGGATCATTCTAAGCCATCCGGTGCAGCAGCCCATGAACAGAACAAAAACCCTTCTTCGATTATCTTGCTCGCAGCCAGTCAACCTGAGGCTGTGGCAGTTTATAGAGAGAGACTTAAACAAATACACGACGATTTTCGTGGTAAAATCAACTTGATGAGCCTCACGCCTATGCATGGCCTGGCCCAAGAACTCAACGGACTATTTTACCAATTAACCCATGATATGATGCAACGTTTATGCAGCCCCATCGCTTGGCCCTTATCAACATACATGGAACTCATGACTTCGATTTACTTCACAGGGCTGTTGGAAAGGTCTCGCGGGACCGAAAATGCAGCTTTATTTACCTTACCCGATGGTCAGGCCGCCGTTGTAGACAGAATTATGAATGGAGAAATCAATCCTTCCCGGTACGCACATCACAATGATTGGGAAGCAGTTACCTTTCCCTACCGGAGAGATGATGAAATAATTTTGGTCTTACCCCCGCCAGAAACAATGCTAAGAGCAGTCACATCAAAAATAATAACGGCATTATTTTCATCATTAGACTCCGACGAATCCTTTTCATCCAGCTTAACGATGACTCCCGGACTTCCACCCTCTAAAATTGCTAAGAACACTGACTTGAGCGAAGCTTTACGTCCATCAGGTTCAGGTTTACTTTCTGTTGTTACCACCGATCTGAGTTCAGGCGCTATGCCAGCTCTGTCGTTTCCTATGAATGCCTTTAGTAATCAAGAAGCCCCGGACGCAGCTCTAACCAATACTGATTCTAACAGAAACCGTGAAGGAGATAGAATACAATCAATCCGATTTGATCGACCCTTTCTTTATATATTGCGTAATAAAATAACAAAAAGAATCAACCTCATTGGCAGATACTTCTTTCCACCGGACTCAGGGACAAGCTCTTCAAGAAAAACAAAAAAACAAAAAAAACAACAAATAAAAAAATAAAAATAAAAATCAAAAATAAGACACCCATAAAAAAAAGGCCTCGTCAGCAAAAAAAAATAAAAAATAAAAAAATAAGACACCCATAAAAAAAATAAGACACCCATAAATAAACAAAAATAAGACACCCATAAAACAAAAATAAGACACCCATAAAAAAAAGGCCTCGTCAGAAAAAAATAAGACACCCATAAAAAATGTCACTTCAAGGGAAAAAATAAAAAAATAAGACATTCAAAAATCTGTACTCCCAAAAAGGATCAGAAAAATCTATCTTCAAGTAGCGTATCAACGAGCCACACAGCGCCACCCAACGAACAGAGGCTGTTCAAGCCATAATTCAGACAATGCAAATTCATTCCGACATAAGTCGAAGAGAGATAAAGAGAGGGTCTTTGACGTCTTAACTGATTTCTACGCTAACCTGTCAGGTACAAACGACTGCAGGCGTTTAAACCTCGAAGCCACTTCTGTCCGGCTTCAAGTGCATAAGCCTTCATCGCCTCCAGACGGCCAACTGCCCGATAAAAACGATTATTCCATTGCATGGTTTTCAGCCACTCATCCGGATCAATTTCCAATCTTTCAAGAATAGGAGGGGTACACGACGGGATGGAACCTTTCTTGTCTGTCCTGACAATGCGGCCACTCCAGTCAACCAGTTCCAGATAGTCGTGAAGAAGGTATGGAAGGGCAACATCCGTATTCTGGCCCTGCAAACAAAAAGGTTTCAGGGTCAGCGGCTGATTTTTAGTCTCAGAGTGTGTAACCTGCTCCACGCGTTCCTGAATCGACGTGTAGTCTGATTCTTCCGGTGTTTCTACCTTACCAGCCCGAATCGGATTCAAGTCAACATAGGTCATACAGGTCAGTAACGCTGCTTCGTCCAGTAATGCCTGGCTTTTAAAGCGACCTTCCCAGAAGCGTCCTTTACATTCGTCTTCTTTGTTGGCCTCACGAGCAAGATATTCATTCAGGCAGCGCATAAACCAGCTGATATCCGTTAAACGACGCCGGTATTCCTCAGCATATTCATCAATACGGGACAACTCAGCGCTGCCCAGTTTGTCAGCGGCCAGATGCCTTTGCACCAAAAGCGGACCTCTGAACAAGGTCGTCCAACGGTGAAGCACTTGATTCCGTGACCAGCCTCTGGCAGATGACTGATTGATGTGCAAAACCACATGATAATGATTCGACATGATAGCGTAAGCACAGACTTCGATAGCAAAGACTGAAACCAGTTCCCGGAGTTTATCCACCACCCACTGGCGGCGATGCTCGTAGTTCTTGCCAGTCAGGTGGTTCTCTCCACAGAGGTAAGCCTGACGAACACATCTTGCCATGCAGTGGTAATAAGGCGTTGAGCCGGGGTCAATCAGAGTATTGCGGGCCTGAGCCATGGACTCACCTGTTTGGGTAAAAAATCAGTGATGGGTGAAAAAGTAGACCAGGTGGATGGTAAAGCAAGTTTATGGGTGTCTTTTTAATTAATTTTCTTTTTAATTAATTTCTATCATGTACTGGGCAAGCTGCCCGAACCAGAAATGCCCCACAGATTTTGCTGACGAGGCAACTTTTTAAACTGACCGTCAAATCCAATGGCTATGTAATTACCCGACGAGTGGATTGAATTCTGGATGGGATACAACCAGGAAACTATCCTATATTGAATTTCAGATTTCGTATTCAGTTGATCGCATCCATAGGGCAAGGGTTCGGTAGACAGAGAGGTTATGGCAAGTAAAAAACCTTAAACCAAGGTAAGAAGGTACAGACGTGGTTTTGCTCAGTCATTTTTTCAATTCAGTCTGCCATTACAGGATCCTTATGGTATTGCTCTGCATATTCTATTTATCGTTGCCAGCCTCACACCTTCTGGCTGTGACTTGTGGAAATTGCGGTCTGAATTACGATGATGAAACCCTTTCATCCTGCCAAACACCGTCGTGTAACATAGAAGCTGAGAGTGAGCCCCCTCAACATGACACAGCACCTCCTGAAAGGGCAACACCAGTTAACCCTGATTCAAATCCTGTTGCACAAGTGGATGGATCCCAGGGAAATTTTGATTTTGCAATGAAGGTATTTTACCAGGCATCAGCAAATATCCTTAAAGATTTTGTCATGTCCCCTGACAGCCTTTTGCAGACAATGACGCTGTTACTGTTACAAGCGGGTACCAACAGTACGGACGAGCAATTGCGTCGAATTTATTGGCCAGGCTATGATTATGAGCCATCCGGTGCAAGCGCAACAGCCGGTGGAAAGAACAAAGACCCTTCTTCGATTATCATGCTCGCAGCCAGTCAACCTGAGGCTTTGGCAGTTTATAGAGAAAGACTTAAACAAGTCGACAATACTCCTGGTAATGTCGACTGCACCAATCGCGGACAAACCCAAACCCTTGGCCAACTGCTTAACAGACTATTTTGCCAATTAACCCATGGTATTGTTCAAGATTATTGCACTCCCGATGCTTACTCCTTTCAGTTATCTTTCTCCATAGAACACGCATGCTATTTATACTTCAGAGGGATGTGGAGAAAGTCTTTTGGGACCGATAGTGCCTATTTATTTAACTTACCCAATGATCAAGCAGACGCTTTAAAAAGAATTATCGAAGGAAAAACCAATCCTTCTCAATACGCACGTCACAATAATTGGAAAGCATTTAACTTTCCCTTCCGGGAAGACAATGAAATAATTTTGGTTTTACCACCGGCAGGGGTGTTTCTTTATGGGCTAAAGTGTAACATAATATCGGCCTTGGTATCCTCGTTCGACTCCAAGGAACCCTTTTCATCCAGTTCAACGACAACTACCGAATTCCCACCCTCTGAAGTTGATAAAAACACTGACTTGAGTGAAGCTCTAAGTCGATCGGGTTCAGGTTTACTTTCTATTGCTAGCAGTGATCTGGGCTCAGGAGCTATGCCAGATCTGACAGTTCGTTCGAATATGTTTAGTGAACAGGGAACCCGGGGCGCAGCTTTAACACACGCTGATTCTGACAGAAACCATGAGAGAGATACAATACAACCAATCCGGTTCGATCTGCCCTTTATTTATATCTTGCGTAATAGAATAACAAAAAGAATCATCTACATTGGTCGGTTATTTTATCCCAGAGACGCCTCATGATTGTGAACCCGCTGACCGGGATCAGGAGAGCCTCATAAATCCCTCGCTGATTTCCTCGCAAGCGAAGGTCAATGGGACTTCCAAAGATTTAATGAGGGATATAAGCAATCAAAAGACAATGGACATTTGTTTTATACGACGTCGACACTCTATGTCCTTCAAATTGTTTTAGTTTTTATCTGGACGCTGATCAGAAAACCACCCTATATTGGACTATGGATTTCACACTCGATTGAGTGTTCGGCAAAATAACGTTCCATAAAAAAACAGGAAGGTTATTCCAGCTCACCCTAAAACTTCAGGCAGCATGGTACAAGCGTGGTTTTACTCAGAAAATCTTCCGATCCAGACTGCCATTACAGAGTCGACCTGGTACTGGTCTGTTTACTCCACATATTCTTATTGCCTTCGCAACTTCTGGCTGTGACTTGTGAGCAATGCGGCTTCAATTACGATCAGGAAGACTTTAAATTTTGCCCAACAGCGTCATGTAATAGAGAAGCTGAGAGTCAGCCCCCTCAACATGACACAGCACCTCCCCAGGGGGCGACAGGAGTAAACCCTGATTCAGATCCTGGTGCGCAAGTGAATGGATCCCAGAGAAATCTTGATTATGCCATCAATGTACTTGGCCATGTTGCCGCAAATATTCATGGAGATTTTGTCATTTCCCCCGATGGCCTTTTTCAGACAGTGGCAATGTTGCTGCTACATGTGGGTGCTGACGGTGCGGCCGAGCAATTGCGTCAAATTTATGTGGGAGAGTATTCTTCTGAGCCAACCGGTGCAGCATCATCACGCGCTACAGAATCCGGACAGGAGAAAAACCGGAATATGACTGACTGGCTCGCAGCCAGTCAGCCTGATCCTCTGGCAATTTACAGAGAGAGACTTGAAGAAGCAAACCGCCATGCTCGTAGTAATGTCAACTTCACCAACCGTGGGCCTATAAAAAACTTAGCCCTGTTGCTCAACAGTCTATTTTGCCAGTTAACCAGCGGTATAATTCAACGTTTCTGCAACTCCAACGTCTGGCCCCGATCCTGGTCCACAGAACTCATAAGTGCTTATTACTTCATAGGGCTGCGTGAAAGGTCTTTTGGAACCCAAAATGCAGCAGGTTTATTTACCTCATTACCTAACGACCAGGCCGCCACTTTGCGTAGAATTGTGGATGAAGAAATCAGACCTTCCCAATACGCCCATCACAATGATTGGGAGGCATTTTCCTTTCCCTACCCCAACTGGGGAAATGAAGAAATGGTATTGATTATACCACCGGCAGGAATAGTGCTTTATGGACTAAGTTCAGAAATAATAAAGGCATTATTATCGTCATTAGACTCCGAAAAATCCATTTCAACGACAACTCACGGACTTCCACCCTCTCGCGTTGATACAAGCACTCACTTGAGCGAAGCTTTAAGTCGTTCAGGTTCAGGTTTACTTTCAGTTGTTACCAGTGATCTGAGTTCAGGAGCTATACCAACGATACCTGCTCGTATGAATATGTATAGTGACCAGGCAGCCCCGGACGCAACCTTAACGCACACTGATTTTGAGAGAACACACGAGGGAGATACAATACGACCAATCCAATTTGATCGACCCTTTATTTATATCTTGCGTAATAGAATGACAAAAATAATCATCTATATTGGGCGGATATTTTATCTCAGAGACACTTCATGATCCTGAACCCGTTAATCGGGATCAGGAGATCCTCTTGGCTCCCTCGCTGATTTTGTATAAATTCAACACACTCTGATTTGAGACCAACCCTAAAATTAAGTCAACAAGGTACAAACGTGGTTTTACTGAGCAAATATTCCGATAGGGTCTGGCTTTCGATAAAGGCATTAACTCAAACAACTTTACATTCTCTTTTTACAAATACACTCAGCTTAGGAACCATGCTATCGGAGCCTGTACCTGTTTTAATTAATGTGTTTAATCAACACAGCGCCATAGAAGTTAACGAACAAGGAACCGAAGCTGCTGCTGTAACACACATCGGTTGTTCGAGAGGATTTAGTATGAATAGCCCTAAGCCCATTGAATTTACACGGCCATTTATTTATATATTGCGTAATAAAATAACAAAAAAATCATCTTCATCGGGCAAATACTTGATCCCCGGAAATCAGGAGCAGGTACTTCAGGATCGGGTACCCAGTAATCGGGGTTGGGGGAGCCTCACGACCCCCCACCCTTTGTTGCAAACGAAGAAGAATGTGGCTTAGAAAGATTTTAATCTTCATACTGATTTGTTTTTTTGGCGCCAACCAGGAAACCATCCTATATTGAGTGCCTGATTTAACACTAGGTTGACCATTCTGCAGGGTAGCGGTTCATAAGATAGGGACGATATTCCTAACCGAAGATTAAGACGACAAGGTACATACATGGCTTCACCAGGCAAGGCTTCCAATATAGCCAGGCAGTACAGGTCCGTTTCAGTGTTATCCTGTTTGTTCTGCTTCCTGTTCATACCCTCACAACTTCTGGCAGTGAACTGTATAAAGTGCGGTCGTAAGTACAGTGATGACTTATTTAAAGAATCTGAACCCTGCTATTTATGTCGAACAAAAGACGGTTCTGATTCTGCTGACGAGGGTCATGATTTAAATCCCGGTGCACAGGCAGATGAATCACACGGGACTCTGGGTCTTGCCATAGATATATTCAGGCGTGCAGCACAGGCAACTCCTGAAAATCTGGTCCTGTCCCCTGATGGCATTTTTCAGACACTGTCACTGTTACTGATGGGGGCCACTGATGAAACCCGGCAATTGCTTCAAAAGTGTCTGGGAGAGGATTATTCTGAGCCATCCGTTGCCACAGCATCAGGCGCGACAGCCTCTGGACAGGACCAATACTGTATTGCCAATTGCCTGCTTGTCTCCAATAGGCATACTCTTCAGGAAACTTATAAAAAAAAGCTTGAACAAATAAACGCCGATATTCGAGATAACGTCAACTTCTCCGACCGTGCATCATTACAAAGCCTTGCTCAAGAACTCAACGATCTATTTTGCCAATTAACCCATGGATTGGTTCGAGAATTTTGCCAGGACAATGATTGGCATTCCAATACTTCCATGGCACTCATAAATTCTGTTTACTTCAAAGGCCTCTGGGAAACGTTTTTCAGGAAACGAATTGGAGGATCAACATTTACTTTACCCGATAATCAAAGAGTTGTTTTAGACGGGTTTATGGATGGAACAATTAATGCTGACCAGGAGGCTGAATATAATGATTGGAGGGCAGCTGCCGTCCCCTACCAGGGAGATCATGAAATGATTTTGGTTTTACCCCCGGAAGGGATAATGCCCCACGAGGTATCGCCAGAAATAATAATGGCACTATTCTCATCATTAGACTCCAAAGAGCTATTATTTTCAAGCTCATCAGTTCCTCTTGGTCTTGGACTCCCGACTTTTAGTGTTGACTCGGACACTAAATTGATAAATACATTAGCTCAAACAACTTTACACTCTCTTTTTACAGGCACACTCAGCTTAGGATCTATGCTATCCAATCCAGCACCTGTTTTTATTAATATGTTTAATCAGCACAGCGTCATGGAAGTTGATGAACAAGGAACCGAAGCCGCAGCTGTAACACACGTCGGTTTTTTTACATCAACGGGTATGAGTTTTCCGAAGCCCATTAACTTTACACGACCATTCATTTATATATTGCGTAATAAAATAACAAAAAAAATCATCTTCATTGGACAGATACTTGATCCCCGGACTTGAAAGAAGACTCTTCAGGTTCGGGTCCCAATAATTGACATGGGGAGCCTCACGACTCCCCCTCACCCTTTCTTTGCAAGCCAGATGGAATAGTGTTCTCAGAGATTTTTGGGTAAATAGCCATCGATAGACATTAAATCTTTAATTTTTACAGCGTCAATTCCCTCGACCCTTGAGCAGGTTTAATTTTTCAGGCACTCACCAAAAAACCATCCTATATTGTACTACGGGTTCCATTCCCCACTCCTCAGGGCAACTGTCCGGTGAATAGGAAGGTCATCTTGTGACAATCCCTGAAATTGAGAAGTTACGAGGTGCCAACATGGCTCAAGTAATGAAATCTCCCGATATAGCCTTGCAGCACAGGCGCATTTTGCTCTTAGTCAGTTTGCTTTATTTCCTGTTGCTACCCTCACAACTCTGGGCTGCGCCCTATGACCACTTCGGCAACAACGAAAATCCTGGAAAATCTTCACCCTACCCGGTATTTCATGAAGAAGTTTCTGGCGACGAGCTTCAGGGTGACACGATGCCTTACCAATCAGTAACACCAGAAAACCCTGATTCAGATCCTGGTACACGAGCGGCTGAGTCCAAGCGGGATCTGGAGCTTGCCATAAGTGTATTTAGTCAGGCAGCAAAAGCAAAAGAAACTCCTGAAAATTTTCTTTTCTCCCCTGATGGCCTTTTTCGATCGCTGGTACCATTACTCATGGGGGCTTCTGGAGAAACCAGGCGATTGCTTCAAAGCTACATGGGAGATAACTATTCTGAGCCATCCCCTGCAGAAGCAACCACAACATCTTCTGCACAGGACGACTACTTCGTCTCGAACACTGTGCTCTTGTCCGAAGAACTTGAAATTAAGGAAGCTTATCGTGGGAGAGTTAAAGAAGTAAACCTCGATGTTCGTGAAAAAATCAGGTTCGACGACGGTAAATCTTTAGAAAGCCTTGCTGATGAGCTCAACGAACTATTTAGCAAATTAACCCATGGCATGATTCCAAAATTTTGCAGCCCCAGAGAATGGTCGGCAGATACCACCTTGGGACTCATAAGTTCTATTTACTTCAATGCGCTTTGGAGAGACTCTTTTCAAGTCGGAATGATAGGTTTATTTACTTTACCCGGCGTCGTCAACAAAGTCATTTTGGACAAATGGTTGCAGGGTGAAATCAGTTCCTCCCAATACACAAGTCACGAACATTGGCAAGCAGTCAAAGTTCCTTACCGGGGAACCCATGAAATGGTTTTAGTTTTACCTCCCGAAGGGATAATGCCCCATGAGATATCAGCAGAAATAATAATGACTTTATTTTCATCATTAAACTCCGAAGAATCATGTCCATCATGTTCAAAAATCTCTATTGGACTTCCACCCTTTAAAGTTGATTCGGACATGGAGTTGAGCAATTATTTAAGAGAAACACCTCTACGTCCTGTTTTTACAGGCGTCGTCTTTAGAGGAACCAGCCCCCTCGAATTAGGAGATATGCTATTATCCGATCCTCGAGCTGCTTCTATTAATTTTGTTCGTCAACATTGCGCAATTGAGGTTAATGAAGCTGGGACCCGAGCCGCAGCTGTCACACGCACCGGTACAACGAGATCGTTTGGAAGAGGAGGACATGATAGAAAATCCGTCCAATTTAATCGACCATTTCTTTATTTTTTGATTGATGAAGAAACAGGAAGAATCCTCTTTATTGGGCAGATACTTGACCCTCGAAGCACTTCAGGATCGGGTACCGGTAGCCATTAATCAGGTGAGCTGTTCAGTGAACAGGAAGGTCATCTTGAGACAACCCCTGAAATCAGTAAGTTATAAGGTGCCAGCATGGCTCAGGTAATTAAATCTCCCGATATAGCCTTGCAGCACAGGCGCATTCTGCTCTTGGTCAGTTTGCTTTGTTTCCTGTTGCTACCCTCACAACTCTGGGCTTTGACCAATGACAACTGCGGCATCAATCAGGATCGTGAAAAATTTTCAGCCTGCCCGGCGTTTCATGAAGAAGATTCTGACGACAAGCTTAAAGGTGACACAATGCCTGTCCAATCGGCAACACCAGAAAGCCCTGATTCGGATCCTGGTACACGGGCGGCTGAGTCCAAGGGGCATTTGGAGCTTGCTATAAGTGTATTTAATCAGGCAGCAAAAGTAACGCCTGAAAATTTTCTTATCTCCCCTGATGGCCTTTTTCGAGCTCTGGTACCGTTACTCATGGGGGCTACTGGAGAAACCAGGCGATTGCTTCAAAGCTGCCTGGGAGATAAATATTCTGAGCCATCCCTTGCAGCAGCACCAACCGCAACATCTTCTGCACAGGACGAATACTTCATCTCGAACACTATGCTCTTGTCCAGTGAACTTGAAGTTAAGGAAACTTATCGTGAGAGACTTAAAGAAGTAAACGTCGATATTCGCGATAACATCAACTTCTTCGACCGTGTATCTTTAGAAAGCCTTGCTAATGAGCTCAACAAACTATTTAGCCAGTTAACCCATGGCATGGTTCCACAATTTTGCTATGCCGACCAATGGTCGCCAGCTACCACCATGGCACTGATAAATTCTATTTACTTCAAAGGGCTTTGGGAAAGGTCTTTTAATGTCCGGAAAGCAGGTGTATTTACTTTACCCAACGGCCAGAGAGTCAATTTGGACAGATTTATGGAGGATGAAATCAGCTCCTCCCAATACGCAAATCACAATGATTGGCAAGCAGTCACCGTTCCTTACCAGGGAGCCCATGAAATGATTTTAGTTTTACCTCCCAAAGGGATAATGCCCCATGAGATATCAGCAGAAATAATAATGGCATTATTTGCATCATTAAACTCCGAAGAATCGTGTCCATCATGTTCAAAAATCTCTCTCAGGCTTCCACCCTTTAAAGTTGATTCGGACATTGAATTGAGCCATTTTTTAAGAAAAACACCTCTACATCCTCTTTTTACAAGTCCCCTGGAATTAGGAGCCATGCTATCTGATACTCTAGTAGCTGTTTCTATTAATATGGTTCATCAACATTGCGCAATTGAGGTTAATGAAGATGGGACCCGAGCCGCAGCTGTCACACACATCGCTTTATCGCGAAGGGCTGACATGAGCAAATCCATCCAGTTCAATCGACCATTTATTTACGTATTGCATAATAAAATAACAAAAAGAATCCTCTTTATTGGGCAGACACTTGATCCTCGAAGCACTTCAGAATAGGGTACCGGTAGCCATTAATCAGGTAAGGGGAGCCTCAAGACTCCTCTCACCTTTAGTCGTTGGCAACGGGGGAGTCGTTTAATTGCGAGCAACCAGTTTCTTCACACACTCTGGTCCCTTGTTCGAAACATGATTCACCGTTCTGCCCACTTTATAAAAAGACAGTTTACTGACTGTCTCAGTCGGTTTGCCCAAACTCGCCAGAACCGTCTTATAGCGCTCACCCAGCCACTCCCTGGCCTGTTTTTGTTGCAACAGAACCGGCATTCTCTCAGTCAGCGGTGTAATATCACTGATAGCAGGACGAGTAAGAATCGCGCAGGACTCGAAACTCAACTGGTCGTCCACAGGATAACTCTCCCAGAGACCGGCAAACAGGCACAAACCACCCGACTTTGGACGTATATACCATGGCTGACTGTGATCCCCTACCCTCTGCCAGTCGAACCAGCCATCGGCCAGAATCAGACAACGCTGCTTTCTGAGGGCACTATGAAACATTGGTTTATCGGCAGCGGTTTCGATTCTGGCATTGATCTGGGCTCTGGAAAAATCCTGCAGCCAGTGAGGAACCAGCCCCCACTTAACCCGCGCGGTTTCAAAACAGCCCTGCTCATTATTTTTGACAATAAGCACCTGTTCACCAGGCGCAACATTATAGGAGGGAATATTGACTTCCGTCTGGTGGATACCCAGACACCCCAGGTTGATCTGATCAGCCATCAGCGTGTAACGACCACACATAATCACTCTTCCTGAATGTGATCAGATTCTTCCAAAACGGGGGACGCCCTGAGGTAATCCTCGATCATTTCTTTAGCCAGACCGGCATCGTAATCGTCAACGTAGAGAGCCAGCAGACCGGTAGCGGGTAGTTCACCCACGGCACCCGCCAGATAGCTACCTCCCAGATGGCAGGCAATGCCATGGCTCTCCAGAACATCCTTGAGGCATTGAGCCTCAAGGAGATTTTCAGGGCTGAATATCTTGATCATACTTTTAATAAAAACACGGCTATCGTCGTCAAGCAAGCTTACTTCAGGTAAACCGTCCTGATCTGGCTGACCAGCTCGTTCGCTTTAGCTCTCTGGGCAGGGTTGAGCAGTTCAGACAGCTCCTGCTTCTGTTTACGGGCCGCTTTCAGAAAGTCCCCCTCGGAATCTTCCAGACTCAGGGCAGTCCACATATAAGCAGCAATCAGGTTGCGGTCTGTGCCTGCCCCTTTATAATACGATTTCCCCAGTTCATACTGAGCCTCTGCACTCTTGCCCTGTCGACCTGCGGCCCGTTCGATCAGTTCAAAACCTTTTTTGGGATCTTTAGCTACACCCCCCAGACCCTCTCGATAGGCCTTGCCCAGCAAAAGTTCCGCCTGAACATTACCCCTGTTTGCCAGAGGTTCCAGCAGAGAAAGGGTTTGACTGGCATTTTGCGGCATGACTTTACCAGCAACCAACAGGCTACCCACTTCAAGCACGGCCTGTTCATCACCTGAGCTGGCCCGCTTCAACAGACCGGAAAAGTCAGTAGCCCAGCCACTCAGGGAAAACAGTAATGTCATGGCCAGCAGCCCACCCTGGCACTTTTTACTCAATAACATCTATTACCTCTAGCCATTTTGAGCAGTCGACTGCTCAATGATTTCATTTTTGAAACACTGATTTTTTCGATTGGGCAGAGTATACACACTCAAGGCAGGGAATTCTGCAAGGTTTCAATTATCACCAACTCAATAATCATTTAAATCCACATCAACAAACATTCATACGTCCAGCCATTCTCAAACCGTTACAAAGTGCCACAACCCGGCTACAGACCCTTTGTTTTAATAACTATATACTCGTGGTTTCACTCACTGCTGTTATAAAAGGCAACCACCCGAAACAGATGGAACGTTTTGAAGAGATCCGCCCCTATCACGATCAGGAAGTAAGGCCCGTCCTGGACCGCCTGTTGCAAGACCGTGAGCTTATTCAGGCACTGGTGCGTCATCAATACCCTGATATGCCTGCTTTCCTTAATGGTATTGCAGGCTGGCTGACAGCCATCGGATTGCGCTACAAACTGAAGAACATACATGACATTGATGGACTGCAACACGTCATTGAACCTTACCTGACCCGCGTCATTGAAGGCAGTACTTCCGGCATCAGCTTTTCCGGACTGGATCAGCTCAACAAAGAGCAGGTTTATCTGTTCCTGTCCAATCACCGGGACATTGTCATGGACCCGGCTTTTGTCAATCTGGCTGTTTACAAACAGGGCATGCAAACCGTTCGAATAGCCATTGGTGACAACCTGCTGCAAAGACCTTTTGTCAGCGACCTGATGCGTCTTAACAAAAGCTTTATCGTCAAACGCTCTGTGGAAGGCCGCCGGGAAAAACTCAGGTCTTATCAGACACTGTCAGCCTATATTCATCACTCCATAGATACCGGGCATCCCGTCTGGATCGCTCAAAGTGAAGGCCGGGCAAAAGACGGTGACGACAAAACCGACTCTGCTATCATCAAAATGCTCCACATGAGCCGAAAGGCTGCGGAAACCTCTTTTGCCGACAGCATTCGCTCCATGAACCTGGTACCGGTTTCGATTGCTTACGAATACGACCCCTGCGATATGGCCAAAGCCAGAGAACTCCACGCCACTGAAACCTGGGGTAATTACGAAAAATTTAAAGGAGAAGACCTGCAAAGCATAGTGACAGGCATCGAAGGCTTCAAAGGCAAGGTTCATGTAGCTTTCGGTACACCGCTGTTCGACGAGTATGAAAATGCCAATCAGGTTGTTGAAGAGGTAGATCGTCAGGTTCATCAAAACTACCATCTGTTCGCTTCCAATCTGATTGCCTTTGATCGGCTCCGCAGTGGCTATCCCAATGTCACAGAGTGCACTTTAGAGGCTCTGTTTGAAAGGTTTTGCCCGGAAGAATCGCTCGACGATAAAGTCACAGACTTCAATGATCGCATAACCCAGTGCCCGGAGGCTCATCAACCCTGGTTCCTGAGGATGTACGCCAATCCTGTTATCAATCATTTTGCTGGAAAACGACATGTCTTTGCATAAGCTTTGTTTTTTTGTCCCTGAAAGTCATCTTGAATCAGTGAAGACTGCCGTCTTTGCTGCGGGTGCCGGTCGTTATGAAAAGTACGACAACTGTTGCTGGCAAACGTTAGGTCAGGGACAGTTCAGAGCGCTGGATGGCAGCGATCCTTTTATCGGTAGCCAGGGTAAGCTGGAAACCGTTCAGGAATTCAAGGTTGAAATGATCTGCGAGGACCAGTATCTGAAAGCCGCCATTGCAGCGTTGAAATCGGCACACCCTTATGAAGAGCCAGCCTTTGAAAGCTGGCCGCTTGGAGCCTGAGTCTAAAAGCCGGGAAACGCCTCACCGAGAAAACGAATAAAGTTTCTTTTAGCCTTGTGCTTTTCGCGCAGCTCTTCAAACCAATGACTGAATGCCTGCTGCTGATTCAGTCCAGTCAATATCTGCCGACACTCGGCCATTAGCTCGACCGCCTCTTTATAACTATTATTCGTTTTTTTCTGTAGACAAGCTTCAACCAGCTTCCCATAGAGAGCAAAAGAGCGTTCTCCATCCTGCCGAAAATGTTTCCTCAGCTCGTAGAGCAATGCCACATCCGGTTCTGCATCTGTAACCAGTTGCCAGGCCGACTCCAGATCAGACTCGGCAAGAAAAGTCATCATCAGTGTGTTTAACACACGGTGGTGGAGATACCCCTGAGTACTAACGACACGCTCTTTCATCCAGTCTATGGCTTTTTGCCGCCAGTCTTGCTGACTGTTCAGGTCTTGTGAAAGCTCCTGCAAATACTCAAAAGTGGACAGTGTTGGTGACTCTTTAAATTGCTCCCAAACATCCTGCAAAGCTTCAGAGCTTCGCCCCGTTTTCAAAAGCAGCAACTGTTGCAGTTCATGAATCTCAGCTGATTCACCGAAACGACTGCTCTGCCGAGCTCTATCAAGATAATTGTGGACTTCGTCATATTCATCCAGCTCCAGATAACAGCGCGCAATAACCAGATAGTCTTTCTCAGTCATGGCAATCTTTTTATAGAGCTGAATCAATGTCTTGTAGTCATTTTCCAGTTCGGGTTCGACTTGCAGGACACTGAGCAACCGGTCATAAATGAGGCGATCCCGCCAGTTATCACTTTTCAGCCTGGGTAACTCATCCCAACGAGCCCGGGCGATCTCCAGGAAAGTCTTCTGACACTCTGGCGTCATAACTTCACTGAAATCATCCGGGACGCGGCCATGCCATTCATCTTCATCCTTGAGCAGCAACTCCAACAGATGCTGAGCCTTGGACGCTTCAGACCAGTTCAGTGAAGCAAAGGCCTCAACATACATCCTCTGTAACTGAGCGACAGCCTCAAACCTGAAACCTCCGGAATCATCCACTGTCTCCAGCGCACGGACGATTCGTGACATAGCATAGTCCAGCAACGCCAACTGATCAGTAGCTGCCAGCTTTTTTAAAGGGGGTTCAAGATTAAAGAGAACCTGTTCGACATTGGCAAAATACTGCCTGACTTGAGCGTATCTAAAGTAATGTCGATTGTAGGGGATAGCGGCGGTTATTCGTTTACGGATGGTTTTTCGGTCCATAATGCCCAGAGCTGTTTCAGCCTTGAGCAACCAGTGCTCTCGCACTGAACGACTGGCGTCTATCATTTCAACAAAGTGCCCCACCAGTTCTTCTTTGGGCATCTGCAATAAATAAGCGGCCAATACGTCTGTGGCCTGTGCGCCTTTTTTCACCCGGGGAACAAAGACTTTATCTCGCAACACCATAGCCACAGCAACACAGTGTTTGCAAAAGTCGATGCCATCAGAAGCCGGACAGTTACAACTGCCGTCCAGGGCACTCTGGGTATAAACCAGATTGACCTGATAAACCTCGCTGCCCATAACACTGGCTGAAATCCTCTGGCCCCGGATCGTCAGGTCTGTGACCCGTCCTTCCTGGTAGTACCCCTTCCCCCGGGAAAAAGCTTTCTCGCCTGCCAGTTTCACTAACTGCTGATCGGTAATTTCCGGCTTGTCATTCACGCTGCTTCAACCTGATAAAATGCCCCTGAAATTCAGGAAGCCACTCTACGGCCCGGCAGGGCAATATCTTCCATCCGCTGAGGGAAATCACCTGTCTGACGATCACTGAAGTAATGGCGAAGGGTGCGACTGATGGTGTTGAAAGCCAGCTGATCCCAGGGAATCTCTTCTTCACTGAAAAGGGCCACTGCTTCACTTTCTTCACCGGCGCTGTATTCGGGTTTATCAAGATGAGCCAGAAAAAATACCGAGAGTTGGCTCACATGAACAATATTAAAAAGGGTATATAGTGATTGCAGAGTAACCTCGGCTCCGGCCTCTTCCATGGTTTCCCGCAAGGCAGCCTGCTCAAGGGTTTCTCCCAGCTCCATAAAACCGCCGGGTAATGTCCAGTAACCCCTGCGTGGTTCGATAGAGCGTTTGCAAAGGAGCACTTTACCTTCATAGACTGGCAGACAACCGGCAACGATTAACGGATTTTGATAGTGAATTTTGCCACAGTTGTCACAAACATCACGTAACCGGTTATCGCCACAAGGAACTTTCTTACTGACCTTCGCACCACACTCACTGCAGAAATTCACTGTTTTTCCTTCTAACTATGAAAATCTTTCTTCACCTTAACCTGATTCATACCTGAAGTCACTTGAATCAGAGTTGGTGTAGAAAATGCTTATCATTTCTTTACCAGATGGATCATGCCGTAAAAAATATCTGTGTTATGATCTTTTCAAAGCCTGAAAAATTAGTGTTGCACCCACGGAAGCTTAGCTCTGCCTGGTGTTACTGGCAGTCTGGTACCCAAGGTCGATAACAATAATGTTCCAACGGCGCCTTTTTTCAATGTCACTATATTTTCTGAGCATCTGAATGTCGCCAAGAAAGCCAGAGATTCACTTGTTATATGTTGATTACAGATATAGAACGAAGACTCCACAAACATCAGCCAAGAAGTATAGACACTCCTCTACCGGAAGCCGCAGTATTGATACCTCTGGTGACTAATGGCCAGGGACAGGCCACCGAAATAATCCTTACCCGAAGGGCTTCGCACATGAACAAGCATAGCGGTGAAGTGGCGTTTCCCGGTGGCAAACGGGAAGATGACGATCATAATCTGATTCAGACCGCCCTGAGAGAATCCCAGGAAGAGATTGATCTGAACCCTGCTTCCGTCCATATATTGGGCACCATGGGTCCAGTTATTTCGCGCTTTGGCATCAAGGTGATCCCTGTCGTCGGTTCTGTACCGGAAAACCTGTCACTCAGCGCAAACATTGAAGAGCTGGACCGCATTTTTCACGTCCCACTGGAGTTTTTCACCAATCTGGACAACCTGCAGTTTCACCATTGGAGCATGAACGATAAAACCTACTCCATGCCCTCTTATCAATACGATGAATATCTGATCTGGGGATTGACGGCCATTATGCTGGTAGAATTTCTGAATGTGGGATTAAACACCACTATTCCACTGGATGCCCCTCAGTTCCATGCCAGCCACAGTTTTACGCAAAACCGCTAACTTTCGGATGGCCTGAGGTTAAAGTCCATTTTACAGAATAAGTGACTCAGGTTAAGCAGTGAAAATTTTCACTGCTTTTACTCGATTGTCCTTGACCTGCATAATCTCAAACCGGTATTCGCCTACTTTGAGACAGACACTGGACTCCGGTATAAACTGCATCATCTCGGTGATCAAACCGTTAATTGTTCTGGCATCCCCGGTGGGTAATTTCCAACCCAGAGAACGGTTAATATCTCTTATGGATGCAGAACCATCAATGATGTAAGTGCCGTCTTCCTGAGGGGTAATATCCTGGCTGGAGTCGGAAACATCGGTAGTAAAGTCACCCACAATTTCTTCCAGAATATCTTCCAGCGTCACCAGGCCCAGAACATCGCCATATTCATCGACTATCAGCGCTACACGCTCTTTTGACTTCTGGAAATTAAACAGCTGGGTATGCAGGGGAGTGCTTTCAGGAACATAATAAGGCTCTGTGGTTTCCTGCAGGAGAAGCGCTTTATTGACTTCTTCCTGACTCAATAGTCGCGCCACCTTTCGCATATGCAACATGCCCACAAGATTGTTCACATCGCCACGATAGACTGGCAAGCGGGTGTGCTGACAGGCCCTTAACTGCTCCAGGATATCCTTGATGTCATCGTCAATATCAATTCCGAAAATTTCATTTCGGGGTACCATGATATCGTCTACCCGGACTTTCTCCAGATCCAGAATACCCAGCAACATTCCCCGTCTTTTCTGCGGCAACAACATGCCAGGGTCGGTCACAATGGTGCGCAGCTCTTCAGCGTTCAACTGATCCTCGGCAGCCTGACCGGGTTTGATACCAAAAGGTCTCAGCAGGAAACCACAGACCCAGTTTAAAACGACCACCATGGGATAGAAGAGTTTCAGCAGCGGTGTCAAAATAAAAGAGGCAGGAAAAGCAATCTTTTCAGGATAGAGCGCGGCAACTGTCTTGGGTGTTACCTCACCGAAAATCAGTACTGCCACCGTCAGACCCAGAGTAGCAATTGCAATACCGCTATCCCCCCAGAGCCTCACTGCCACCAGAGTGGCCAGGGCAGAAGCCAGGATATTGACAAAGTTGTTGCCAATCAGAATCACACCAATCAGTCTGTCGGGGCGTTCAAGCAGTTTATGAGTCCGCATGGCCGCTTTGTGATTCTTGCGAACCAGATGGCGAAGGCGATAACGGTTGATCGCCATCATGCCGGTTTCCGAACTGGAAAAAAAAGCCGACAGCAACATTAAAAGGGCCAATATGGTTAAAAGAAGACTGGTAGATGCTTCGCTCAAGGCTGAAATCGCTCGTTCAGATTCTGTTTATGAAAGCGCTGATTCTAACGTTTCATACTCTAAACCCCAAACACTTTTATCGCTCTTCCTGACTCAAATAGAGCAAGGTCAAAAAAAACAATGTGGCCACCCTGAAGCCTGGCTGAATACCACTCCAGCTGCGGGACTGCCAGGCCAGAAACCACTCTCCCGAAATTCCCATAAAGGCCAGAAACCAGAGCATGATGCCCAGAGTCAAACCCAGCAGAGCCAGACACTTGCTTTCATGGAAATTCTCACCGTGCAGATTGAAGAACATACAAGCGACACCCGTCCAACATAAAAGGGTTATAATGGCTTCAACAGCAATAATCAGGCTGTAAGCAATTTTCCAGACCATGGGATCATGAATTGCTCGCCATTCTGCCTGAGCATGGTTCCCGGTTGTATCCATACTCATCACATGCTGGACATAAAGGTAATTGCTCTGGTAGTCCATCAGATTATTAAACACAACCAACGTACTAAATAGAGCAACAGCCGCCGTCAAGAAAATTTTACTGAGCTTGGTGGCTATTATCATTTTCATAGCCATAAACAATAGACCGACTTACAGACATCTCAAGCTGCCGGAAAAAAAAAGAAGTACCAAGAGAGATTAAGAGGAGCAGGAAACAGAGTCTGCTCCGAAAAGGCTCATCTAACCAGGATAAAGTCAACAACCGTCCGCCAGCCAAAGTAAGCCACCAATAACAGGACAAAACCGGCAACCGTCCAACGCATGGCCTTTTGTCCTCGCCAGCCATTGACCCAGCGCCCAATCAGCAGTGTCGTAAACAGCACCCAGGCCACCAGAGAAAGCACTGTTTTGTGGAACATATCACTGGCAAACATATTATCGATATACAGGAAGCCTGAAATCAGCGAGAGGGTCAGCAGGATCACTCCTACAGATAGAAACTCGAACAGCAATTTTTCCATAGTCTGCAGGGGCGGCAGGGCTTTTAGCAGACGCTTTTGATTGTGACTCCTCAGCTGCTTCTCCTGATAGGCCAGTAGCAGTGACTGACACACGGCCACCATCAACAAACCATAGGCCAATACCGACAGCAGAACATGCACCACCATCAGGGTGGGTGAATGAAAAATGTGTTCCAACGGAGCCAGCCAGTCCGCCAGAACCGAGATGATGGTAAAAGGCAGAATCGTAACCAGCAGACTTTCAGAAGGCTTTCGCAAACTGCTGAGCAGTACTACCAGTGTGACTATCAGTGTCGTCAAAGAACCGATCGTGAGAATACCAAGGTTGGTCCCTTTATCGGTGTGAATAGAAAAATAGAGCGAAAAAGCATGTAAAGCAGCTCCGACTGTGGTTGCCAGCAACACCACCTTTCGAGCGCCACCGCGACCAGTAATTCTTCCCCATTGGCAGACCATTCCCACCGCATAAAAAATGATGGCACCGATGCTGACGAGCATGAAATTCATTGATTCTTTTATAACCTCCATCTGAAATTTTCCTGATGGCGAAACCGTCACAAAGCCACTTAGGAAGATGCAAACCAGAGCTTGCCATGTCCAAATCTACACAAGAACCACTTTGTTTTCATCCATCAAGTGGAAATACTGTCTCTGCCGGGACCCGATACTGCCCCTTTTGCGCTGGATTGGATATAATGACTGCCAATTACATACTTGCACCTTACTTCAAGGTATTTCCAAGGTAACTGGATGTTCGAGAATTTAACCGAACGCCTGTCGCAGACGCTTCGTAACGTCACCGGCAAGGCGAAACTGTCTGAAGACAATATTAAAGATACCCTGCGCGAGGTTCGCAAGGCTCTGTTGGAGGCTGACGTTGCGCTGCCGGTGGTCAAAGAGTTCATCAACCGGATCAGAGAGCGGGCGATTGGTCAGGAGGTACAGGCCAGCCTGAGCCCCGGCCAGGCCTTCGTCAAGATTGTTCAGGCAGAACTGATTTCGGTCATGGGCGAAGCCAATGACCAGCTGAACCTGTCGACCCAGCCACCTGCGGTCCTGCTGATGGCCGGTCTTCAGGGTGCCGGTAAAACCACCTCTGTGGCGAAACTGGGCAAGTTCCTCAAGGAACGCCACAAAAAATCTGTGATGGTCGTCAGTGCCGACATTTACCGTCCGGCAGCGATCAAGCAACTGGAAACGCTGGCGGGTGAAGTCGGCGTCGATTTCTTCCCATCCAGCAGCGAACAAAAACCCGTTGATATTGCCACAGCAGCCATTCAGGAAGCTCGCCTGAAGCATATTGACGTGGTCATTGTCGATACCGCCGGTCGTCTGCACATCGACAGCGATATGATGGCTGAAATCCAGGCATTGCACGGTGCCATTAATCCTGTCGAAACCCTGTTTGTGGTTGACGCCATGACCGGCCAGGATGCCGCCAATACCGCCAAAGCCTTTGGTGATGCGCTGCCCCTGACCGGTGTCATTCTGACCAAGGCAGATGGTGACGCACGCGGAGGTGCCGCCCTGTCAGTTCGCCATATTACCGGCAAGCCAATCAAGTTCATGGGTGTCGGTGAAAAGACAGACGCTCTGGACCCCTTCCACCCTGACCGTATCGCTTCCCGAATCCTGGGCATGGGTGACGTTCTCTCCCTGATTGAAGAAGCTGAACAGAAGCTCGACAAAAAGAAAGCCGACAAACTGGCCAGCAAACTGAAAAAGGGTAAAGGCTTTGACCTGGAAGACTTCCGTGACCAGCTTCAGCAGATGAAGAAAATGGGCGGCCTTGCAGGCGTTATGGACAAACTCCCCGGCATGCCGGGTATGCCAGCCAACATGCCCGGCCAGATGGACAACAGGATTTTTGTCCAGATGGAAGCAATCATCAACTCCATGACCCCGGCTGAACGTGCAAATCCGGATATTATGAACGGCTCTCGCAAGAAGCGCATTGCCTCAGGTTCCGGCACCCAGATCCAGGACATCAACCGTCTGATCAAGCAGCACAAGCAGATGAGCAAGATGATGAAGAAAGTCACCAAGAAAGGCGGCATGAGCAAGCTGATGCGCGGTCTGGGTGGCATGAAAGGTCAGATGCCCGGCGGCATGGGCGGTATGATGACTCCAGGCGGCGGCAAGAAGTTTCCTTTCTAAGCTCTTTTGAAGAGTGGTACCACTCGTTCCCACGCTCTGAGGGTGTCGCAAAACTTCAACAGCTCGTTCTCACGCTCTGAAGTCGTCATTCCCGCGAAGGCCGGAATCCAGCGCCAACGGTGGATCTCTGCCTTCTCGGGGATGACAAGGCCAGGGGGACACCGGGCATATTGTTCTGATGGAGAGTCACTGTGGATTCCCGCCTTCGCGGGAATGACGAGAATGAAGCCGGCAATGACGAGAATGAAGCCGGCAATGACGGGAGTCAGCGCGTTCCCACGCCGGAGAGAGTTTTGCGACACCCTCGCTCTGCGTGGGAATGCATACCTACCCTAAAAAGCTGACTCTACAACGCGAGATAGGTATGGGTTCCCACGCTGGGACCCACAGGGCCTGAAAGCATGGAACCCAGAATTGTCCTGGTGCCAACGCCTCACTGACCAGCTGTAATCGTATTTCTTCATCGACCGTAATAAAAAACATGACTTTTCCTTTCTCATTCATGGATCAGGAAACGGTCGATTTTATATACGACAAACATCACCTATACCAGGTATTCAAGCTTTTCAGTCAACCCGGACAGTTTCAATAACATTAAGAATGGGCAATCTGAAAAGACTTTTTTAAAACTTGCGTGCAATATAAAAGTCATAACAAGCTCGTCGTTGTAGCTCACAATGCCTGCCCTCCTCTCATTCCATGAGACTTTCCGCAGCAAGATAAGTGTCAAGCATATTGTCAGCAGGACGGTTATTCCTTAGAATATGCGCCCTTCATGGCCCACTGTCGGTGTTCCATGAATCTGAAGGCTCCCGGAGCCCTCAGAGATAAGCGTTGCCGGACATCACGATTACAGGAAATTATTCCATGGTAACAATTCGTTTAGCTCGCGGCGGTTCCAAAAAGCGTCCGTTCTACCACCTGACTGTTGCTGACAGCCGTAAGGCTCAAGGTGGCCGTTTCATCGAGCGTGTAGGTTTCTTCAACCCTACTGCCCGTGGTCAGGAAGAGCGTCTGCGTGTGGATCAGGAGCGTGTTGAGTTCTGGCTGAGCCAGGGCGCTACCGTATCCGACCGCGTTAGCAAGCTGCTGAAAGACGCCAAAGCAGCCTGAGGTCAGATTTGAACAACCCTGAGCCGTTTAGAACAGCCCCGGGCCGTTTAAACAACCACCTCAAAAAGGAACAGAACCAGTGAAAAAAGCATCAGCAACCGCTCAACCCAAACAGGTTGTCCTCGGAAGTATTACTGGTGTGTACGGAGTAAAAGGCTGGGTGAAAGTGTATTCACACACCAATCCCATGACCAATATTCTGAACTACAAACACTGGATTTTGCGCCAGGATGGTCGCCAGCAGACCATTGAAGTCGATCAGGGCCGCCGTCAGGGCAAGGGACTGGTCGCACACATCGCCGGATGCGATGACCGGGATATCGCCCGCCAGTTCACTGGCTCAGAAATCCTCATCGCTGAGAGCGAACTGCCCCCACTGGCTGATGACGAGATATACTGGCATCAGCTTGAAGGTCTGGAAGTGAAAACCGCTGACGAGGCGGGCAAGGAGCTTCTGCTGGGCAAAGCCAGCCACCTGATGGAGACAGGAGCCAACGACGTATTGGTCATCAAAGCCTGCAAGGGCAGCATCGACCGACGCGAACGACTGGTCCCCTGGTTACTGGATCAGGTGATTATGGAAGTGAATCCGGAAGCAGGATTCATTCGGATTGACTGGGATCCGGAATTTTAACCGTTATGAGTGAAACTGACATGGACAGCCCTGGTCTGATTAAAAGCCCAGAGCCTGCGGACAGCCTTGAGCCATTAAACAGCCCTGAGCCGCAGAACAGCCATGAACAATCACCCGTAACAGCAGATATGTGGTTCGGTGTAGTCACCCTCTTCCCGGAAATGTTTCGGGCCATTACCGATCACGGCATATCCGGCCGTGCTGTAAAGGAGGGAATTGTCTCGGTAGAAACCTGGAATCCCAGGGACTTCACCCACGACAGACACCGGACTGTGGATGACCGACCTTACGGCGGTGGTCCCGGCATGTTGATGAAAATTCAACCTCTGCGTGACGCCATCCATGCAGCCAAGAAGGCTGCAGGAGCCGATGCCACGGTAGTATACCTGTCTCCCCAGGGACGCCTGCTTGACCAGGCCGGGGTTCAGGAGCTGGCCGCCAGAAAGCGGCTTATTCTGGTATCGGGGCGGTATGAAGGTATTGATGAGCGTGTAATCAACGAAGAAGTCGACGAGGAATGGTCGATCGGTGATTACGTGTTAAGTGGTGGCGAACTCGCCTCCATGACTCTGATTGATGCAGTTTCACGCTTTGTACCGGGCACCCTGGGTCACAAGGATTCCGCATTAGAGGATTCCTTTGCTGATGGCCTGCTGGATTGTCCGCACTACACCCGCCCTGAGGTTTTCAAGGGGCAGAGAGTGCCGGAAGTCCTGTTGTCTGGGGATCATGCAAAAATTCGTGCATGGCGCCTCAAACAGGCACTGGGCAGAACCTGGTTGAGAAGACCGGACCTGTTGCAAGACAGAAAACTGACCCGTGAAGAGGAAAAACTGTTGTCTGAATTCATTCAGGAGCATCATTCTTCGGATAGCCACAGCAAGGCAGACTCGACGAGCGGAACACTTGACTAACGGGAGCAAGATTTAAAATGAGCAAGAACAGAATCATTGAAGCGCTCGAACAAGAGCAGATGACCAAGGAAATCCCGAGCTTCGGCCCTGGTGATACCCTGGTCGTACAAGTTAAGGTTAAAGAAGGTAACCGTGAGCGTCTGCAGGCGTTCGAAGGTGTCTGCATTGCCAAGCGTAATCGTGGCCTGAACTCCGCTTTCACCGTTCGCAAGATTTCCAGCGGTGTTGGCGTTGAGCGTGTTTTCCAGACATACAGCCCTCTGGTCGCTTCTATCAATGTGAAGCGTCGCGGTGACGTACGTCAAGCCAAGCTGTATTACCTGCGCGCTCTGAGCGGTAAAGCGGCTCGTATCAAGGAAAAGCTCAACTAAGGGACGCTTTTCGCCTCGCGCGGAAAAACTCTTTAGGGTTCTCCAAAACCCTGAGCATGACGCCCAGGGTCATAAAAGTTCTGACAATCCGGCAACCTTGTCAGTCCATAAAAAAAGCGACGAAAGTCGCTTTTTTTATGGCTTCAAAACAGAAAACAGCTTTTCATTTTCAGGCTTGTACTGTTTTCTTTACGATCCTTCCATATGCCGCAATAATGGAGACCTGAACCTGATATACAGATAATAATGGCCAATACCTCCATCGAACTGTTTCTCAACCACCTCTGGCTTGAGAAAGGCCTTAGCGAAAACACCCGCACGGCCTATAAAAGCGATATAGAACAATTCGCTTCCTGGCTTTCTCAGAACAGACTCACACTTGAGAAATCATCTACTTCGGACCTGAGAAACTATCTGGCCTGGCGACACCAGCAAAAGTTTCAACCCAGCTCAACAGCCAGAGCACTATCCAGCCTGCGCGGCTATTACCGTTACCTTTTAAGAGAAAACATGGTCAGTCAGGACATTACTCAAAATATTGAGATGCCCAAACAGGGACGGCCTCTGCCCAAATCCCTGACGGAGACTGACGTTGAAAACCTGCTTGCAGCCCCTGATCTTGATACCGATTTAGGAGTTAGAGATCGATGTATGCTGGAGCTACTTTACGCCTGCGGACTCAGAGTATCGGAGCTGGTCAACCTCAACCTGAATCAAATCAACCAAAGGCAGGGCATCGTTCGTATTCAGGGCAAGGGTAATAAAGAGAGGCTGGTGCCTATGGGTGAAGAGGCCCTGAACTGGCTTCACCTCTACCTGAAAGACAGCAGACCCTTTCTGATCAGTGACCCGGAGAATCGGGTACTGTTTCCCGGCCGAAACGGCAGCCCGATGACACGTCAGACCTTTTGGCACCGGATCAAACAACATGCCATAACAGCTAACATTCAAAGCACGGTTTCCCCCCACGTTCTTCGACACGCCTTTGCTACCCACCTGTTGAACCATGGAGCCGACCTCCGGGTGGTCCAACTGCTACTGGGACACAGCGACCTTTCAACGACCCAGATATATACCCATATTGCCCGGCAGCGGTTGAGCGAACTGCATGAATCTCACCATCCCAGAGGCTGAATGCAGGTTCAGCCTTTTTAAACAGTAAAATACAAGACTAAGCTTCATTTGACAGACACCCATTGAACATCCGAATCCGGCTTCATCAGACCCAAAAAAAACAGATATTAAGTATTTATAAGCATCACTATTTAGCAATTATAAGACCTACGCCTTTTAATTTAGCCATTCGGATTAAAATCAGAAAACATTGTGTAGGCTTGCGCTTTGAACTTACCGGATACCATCAGGCTCTACCTGAGACCCTGGGCAGTTACAGCACTGTTGCTTTTGCCTTCTGCCATCCTGTCAACAGCCCAGGCAGCTGACAGATATGAAAAGTTAGCTAACATGTGTCGTGCCTGCCATGGTCAGGATGGTAGTAATAAGTTCAATACCATCCCGAATCTCAAGTGGCAGAATCGCCAGTACCTTTTCGCTCAATTACAGGCTTTCAAAAGCGGGAAACGACAGGACATCACCATGACTAAAGTCGCTCAACTGTTAAGTGAAGAAGATATGCTGCGTCTGGCTGACTTTTTCTTCGAAGGCAAAAAGCCTTGAGCATACCCAAAGCCTCTGTAACCTGAACAAACCAGATGCCAAAAGGTTAACCGGATACCAGACAATGAACAGAAGAAAGTTTCTACAGCAGGCACTGACCGCATCCGCTGCTTCCATTCTGTCTGTGAGGTGGGTTTTTGCTCAAAACCGTCCCCCGGGTCTGGAGCCTGTTGACATCTCCACAATGAAATGGGTCAGGGCGGAAGATCTGCCAGATTATTACACGGTATTGAATACCAAGCCGTTAAATGCCCATCCTGCTGAGCATATGCTGGACCCGGCAGTCACACCGGCAAACATAGCCTTTACACGCTGGAATGGTCTGATGCCGGATTTCGACAAGATAGACCCGAAGACCTGGACCTTTACTGTCGACGGTGAATCCGTCGTCAAATCCAGGACTTATACCATTGATGAACTCAAAAGCAGGTTCAAACACCACAAACAGAACCTGGTTCTGGAATGTGGCGGCAATAGCCGTAAAAATTTTTTTCCCAACACCAAAGGCAACCAATGGAATAACGCTGCCGTTTTTTGCTCACAATGGACCGGCGTCCTGCTCAGCGATGTACTGAAAGACTGTGGCGTGAAAGACGACGCAGTTTACACCGGTAACCATGGGATTGATAAACAACTGAGCGGCACAGGACCTGCGATTTCGCGGGGTGTACCCATTGCCGCAGCCATGAATGATAACGCCCTGATCGCCTGGGCTATGAATGGCGAAGATATTCCATTTCGCCACGGTTTCCCCCTGCGCATTGTCTTTGCTGGCCGCCCGGCTTCTGTCTCCCAGAAGGCAGCCACAGGTATCAGTGTTCGTAACAAGGTGCATGATGGCGCCAAGATGGCAGCACCGGCCTATCAGGTTCCCAGATACCCTATAGCACCCGGAGAGAAAGTGCCCAATGAAGATTATGAAATTATCGAAGAGATGATCGTCAAATCTTTGATCACTTTCCCGCAGAGCGGGATTGAACTGTCACTGGGTAAAACCCAGGAAGTGAGGGGGCACGCCTGGGCCGGTTTGCGAAAAGTCGTCAAGGTTGAAGTCAGTTATGACTATGGTACTCGCTGGCATCAGGCCGAATTGAGTCAACCGGTCAACAAGGGTGCCTGGCAACAGTGGCGCATAAATCTGAAGCTGCCAGAGCAGGGTTACTACGAAATCTGGGCCAAAGCCACGGACAGTGAAGGAGATTCCCAGCCTGTGGTACAACCCCAGTGGAATCCGAAAGGCTACCTCTTCAATGGCTGTCACCGAATTGCTGTGAGGGTTGCCTGATGCCGGACTTAAAAAAGCTCAAAATATTGATAGTCTCGGCGTTACTTTGTGGAGCAAGCCTGGCCGCACCCGATGAAGTGCCAAAAAAAGAGTACCCGGTTGATCCCGGGTCCGGACTGATAATGGCTCCGGGCTGGGAGATGGTTAACGCTCAGTGTAACGTCTGCCATAGCAGTCTTATTATCAGCCAGAACAGTGGTGACAAAAAAGCCTGGCGTGAGACCCTGCAGTGGATGATAGATACCCAGGGACTCTGGGATCTTTCTGAAACCTGGGAACCGATCCTGGACTATCTCAGCACCAACTATGGTGTTGCAGATATTGATAGGGAGACTTTTCGAAGGCTCCCCCTGGACGCGGCATTAATGCCTCCACCCAGAAAGTAAAGACCCAACTCCGAACGGGTCACGGTTTATGTCGCCGCCTGTTAGAGCACTCACCACTCGTTCCCACGCTCTGAGGGTGTCGCAAAACACTGATTCCCACACTTTCAGGCCCTGTGGGTCCCAGCGTGGGAACGAGTTGTCTTCACTCCCGTCATTCCCGCGAAGGAGGCTGTCGTAGTCGGGCTGGTCTGTGACACCTTCATAATCGGCGAGGATGGCCAAATATGGCGATGCGGGGAGATCTTCCCGAATGCCAGTAGTTTGTCGGCTCACGAAAACGCAGAACACAGCGGGCGAAGAAGGTGCGACATAACCGTAACAGATACGGATGGCCAACAGAGGCTATGTTGGACGCTCTGCAGAAGTTCAAGAGACCTGACGGAACACAAAAGGAGATATCACAACCAACCAGTAGTCAATTTTCTGATTCATGGCAGCTAAAACTGACAATTCCAATAAAGTGTCTAAACTTCTGCCCCAGAACCTACGATCATATTGGCAGTAGCTACCTGACTTGCTTCACACTGTCGGTCGAGAAAAAAACAATACCCAGGAGGATGACTCATGCGCCTAAGCACCCTGATCTTATCTGCCACTCTGGCGACTGCCCCCTTTTTGCGGGCTGAGCCATTAGCAGACCAGGTCACTCAAGAAGTACAAAATGCCATTACCAGTGAACTGAAAGGTCTGGATCCCAACATTCCCATTAAAAAGATTGAAAAGACTGGCTGGGAAGGCGTGTTCAGAATAACGCTGGAAGGCGGCAGCGTGATCCATTCCAATGAAACCGGCAAACTCCTGCTGCGTGGTGACATGCTGGAAATTAACAATGGCCAGATCGTTAACCTGACAGAAGAACTCCGTAATAAAGCCGTGGCAGACCAACTGAAGTCTCTGAAAAAAGAAGATCAGATTGTCTTTTCACCCGAAGAGGTCAAAGGCGTTGTTTATATCTTTACAGATACCGACTGTGGTTACTGCCGAAAGCTCCACCAGGAAGTGCCTGAACTCAATAATATGGGGATAGAAGTACGTTATCTGGCTTTCCCCAGAGGCGGAAAACAATCCCCCGCCTACGCCAAAATGGTTAATGCCTGGTGTTCACCTGAGAGAACGCAAGCCCTTTCAGAGCTGAAAAACGGCAAAGAGATTACTCATCAAGCTTCCAAAGAAGACAAAGATCAAACCCGATGCGAAGTTCTCGTTGAAGAGCAATTCGAGCAGGGCCTGAAGCTGGGTGTGAGCGGAACCCCTGCTCTGTTTCTTGAGAGCGGCAAAGCCATACCCGGTTACCGCCCAGCTGTGGAGCTTGCCAAAATTATGGGCATTACACCTCCTCCTGCCCCTGAACCAGCTCCTGACACTAAAGCTGACTCTGCGCCAAAGTCATAGAGTACTTCAGGGTGCGAACCTGCTTCGCACCTGCTTCCCAAATCAGTCATACCGCCATACATTAATAGCCTCTGATCGTCAGCAGGACCAGCGAAGAACCTGCAAACAGTTCGGGCAAACTATCGCTCTTAAGGCCGGTTTATGGCTATAATCCCCCATCCATTGATAATAAATCAGAGCGCTTTCTGTTTCTGAAAGCCGTCGACACAGACAGTGAGTTGAGATCAGCTCACGGGGGATAACAGTTTGAAACCGGTCAAAGTAGGAATATGTGGCCTGGGTACCGTAGGCAGCGGTACGTTTAATGTACTGACACGCAATGCCAGTAGCATTGCTGCACGAACTGGCAGACCCATTATTGTAGAGCAGATTGGTGCCCGTAGGGACAATCCTGCTGCTGATACCTCGACCACCCAAGTCACCCGTGACATCTTTGATGTCGCCCGTAATCCCGAAGTGGATATTCTTGTCGAAACCATTGGCGGATACGATGTTGCCAAGGAGTTGATTCTCACAGCGATCCAACACGGCAAACATGTTGTTACGGCCAACAAAGCGCTGATAGCCGAACATGGCAATGAGATCTTTCAGGCAGCCCGTGAAAAGAATGTCGTGGTTGCCTATGAAGCGGCAGTGGCTGGCGGCATCCCTGTCATCAAGTGCCTGAGAGAGGGTCTGGCAGGCAACCAGGTTAACTGGCTGGCCGGCATCATCAATGGAACCGGTAATTTTATTCTGACTGAAATGGGCGACAAAAATCGTTCATTTGAAGAAGTACTCGCCGAGGCCCAGGCCCTGGGGTACGCAGAAGCTGACCCCACCTTTGATGTAGAAGGCATTGATGCCTGCCACAAACTGACCATTATGGCTTCTATTGCCTTTGGTATCCCTCTGAACTTTGAGCGCGCCTATACAGAAGGTATCAGCCGTATAACTCCGGCCGATATTCAATACGCGCAAGAGCTGGGCTACCGCATAAAACATCTGGGCATTGCCCGACAAACTGATGAAGGCGTTGAACTCAGAGTTCATCCGACCCTGATTCCGGCTTCCCGACCACTGGCCAATATCAACGGCGTTCTGAACTCTGTTGTGATCAATGCAGATGCCATCGGTGAAACCATGATGGTGGGACCCGGTGCTGGCGCCGAGCCAACAGCCTCTTCTGTTGTTGCCGATATTATGGACATTGCCAGAGCACTGGCAACGCCAGAAGCAGCCCCTAACCCACTGGGTTTCTCCGAAGATCAGTTACAAAGCATTCCAGTTCTGGCCATCGGTGAAACACTGAGTCCCAATTATCTGCGCATCCATGCTGACGATCACCCTGGTGTCATGAATGCCATTACCCGGATTCTCAGTGACCGTGGGATCAATATGGATGCCATCACCCAAAAAGCGATCCGTGAAAGCGATGGCTTCGCTGACATTGTTATCCTGACCCAGACCATCAAAGAATCGGAGCTGGATAAGGCCATTGCCGAAATTGAAAGCCTGAGCGATATCCAGGCACCTGTCACACGCATTCGTGTTGAGACCATGGCTTGAAAACTGTCGTTTGTCAGACAGCTACAGATTAAGTCCTGAGTGCATAAGCCCCGGAAGGAGTGAGATTCAAGTCTCACCCTTCATGGGAAAGCAGCCATGAACTCATAAACAATAGATGGAATAGACCGTGAAATACATCAGTACCCGGGGACAGGGTGGAGAAAAGAGTTTTAAGGAAGTACTTCTGGCCGGTCTGGCCGAAGACGGTGGCTTGTACATCCCTGCCGAACTGCCCCAGTTTGATCAAGATAAAATCCGCTCACTGAGGGGCCTGCCTTACAACGAACTGGCCTTTGAAGTGATTAAACCTTTTGTGGCAGGTGAAATTCCTGACCCCAAACTGAAGGAAATGATTGATGACAGCTACGCAACCTTTGCTCATGAAGCAGTTGCACCGCTAACTCAACTAAAAAGTCACCAGTGGGTCATGGAGCTGTTCCACGGCCCTACCCTGGCTTTTAAAGATTTTGCCCTGCAACTGCTTGGCCGATTACTGGATTACACTCTTACCGAAAGAGGTGAACGTGCTGTCGTTCTGGGTGCCACCTCCGGTGACACAGGTTCGGCAGCTATCGAAGGCTGTCGGCACAGTAAAGCGCTGGATATTTTCATCCTTCACCCCTACCAGAGAGTCTCTGAAGTCCAGAGACGACAAATGACTACTATTTTGGACAGCAACGTCAACAATATCGCTGTTCAGGGTAACTTTGATGACTGTCAGGCGATGGTCAAACGGTGCTTTGCCGATCAGTCCTTCCTGCCAGACTCGCCAGGAAAAAAGACCCGCCTGGTGGCTGTCAACTCCATCAACTGGGCCCGCATCATGGCTCAGGTCGTATACTACTTCCATGCAGCATTGGAGTTGGGTGGCCCGGACAGAGAGGTTTCCTTCTCGGTACCCACCGGCAACTTCGGTGACATCTTCGCAGGTTACATCGCCCGGGGTATGGGACTGCCAATCAATAAGCTGATTGTTGCAACTAACCGTAACGATATTCTGCACCGCTTTTTCCAGAGCAACGATTACAGCAAACAAGGCCTCGAACACACCCTGTCGCCCAGTATGGATATTATGGTGTCAAGCAACTTTGAGCGCCTGCTGTTCGACCTTCAGGATCGTGATGGCCAGGCCCTTGCCGCACAGATGGCAGCCTTTGAAGAAACCGGCAAGCTCTCGGTTTCAGAACAGCGCTGGCAGAAAATCCGCGAGTTGTTCGACAGCAGTCGTAGTGCCGACCAGGATACCTGCAATGCCATCAAAGACCTGTTTGATCGCACTGAATACCTGGCCGACCCTCATACTATTACCGCTATCAGAGCACTGACAGAAGTTGAAACGGACAGCCGTATTCCCAATGTCGTTCTGGCAACCGCTCACCCTGTGAAGTTTCCCGAAGCCATTGAAAAAGCCGGACTGGACGCCCCGGAGCTACCACATCATCTGAAGGACCTTCTGGAACGTGAAGAGCGTTATGAGGTTCTGCCTGACGACCTGAACGCTGTGAAAAGCTTTATTCAGAATCATCTGGCACAATAAAGCTTACCGCAGGCAGCTTATCCTGAGCTGCCTGCTCTCATTTAGCCAATAACCCTCCTGTGCTCTGACGCTCTCTGTGATAGAGTAAACCGATACTTTTTACTGCAGACAGCCCAGAACTTCCATGCCGCTTCAGATCATTAGACGCACCAGCACCCCTCTCTCTTTAACTAATGGCATAGACCCGCTTCTCGCCCGAATATACAGTGCCCGGGGCATCAGCCACCCTTCGGAAATCAATCGTCAGCTAAAGGGTCTTCAGAGCTATAAAAGTCTCAAGGATATTGAAAAAGCAGCCAGTCTTCTGACTGACGCTGTTTATGGCCAGCAACGTATTTTAATCGTCGGAGACTTTGATTGTGACGGAGCCACCAGCAGTGCGCTGGGTGTCCTGGCCATGAGAGAAATGGGTGCAATAGTGGATTACCTGGTGCCTAACCGATTTGAATATGGTTATGGTCTGACACCGGAGATTGTTCAGGTCGCCAGACAATATCAGCCTGACGTTCTGGTCACCGTCGACAATGGCATCTCCAGCATAGAAGGCGTAGCAGCTGCAAAATCTCTGGGCTGGAAGGTCATCGTCACGGATCACCATCTGGCCGGCGAACAGATTCCTCAAGCCGACGCTATCGTCAACCCCAATCAGCCTGACTGCCCTTTCATCGGTAAAAATACCGCCGGGGTGGGCATTATTTTTTACGTCATGTGCGCACTGAGAACCGAGTTGCGCAGGCGGGGCTGGTTTGCAGGAAAAACCGAGCTCAACCCTTTTCAATTACTGGATCTCGTTGCCTTGGGTACCATTGCTGACGTTGTCAGTCTGGACGCCAACAATCGCATTCTCGCCTATCAGGGTCTGGCAAGAATTCGTGCTGGCCATTGTCGTCCGGGGATTCAGGCACTGATTGAGATCTCAGGCCGACAACAGTCACGCCTGACCTCTTCCGACCTGGGATTTGCCCTGGGACCTCGCCTCAATGCAGCGGGACGCCTGGATGACATGTCCACCGGTATCGAATTATTACTGACAGAGCGTATCGAGACAGCACGGGAACTGGCTGCTGAGCTGGACGGTCTTAACCGGGACAGAAAAGAGATTGAAGCAGGAATGCAAGTAGAGGCCATGAGCCACTTGTCCAGCCTGAAACTGGATCAGCATTCCGACTTGCCCTGGGGGGTCAGTCTTTTCCGCGAAGGCTGGCATCAGGGTGTGGTAGGCATTCTGGCCTCAAGGGTGAAAGAGAAATTACACCGCCCGGTGATCGCCTTTGCAGAAGCCGACAATGACGAAATCAAAGGTTCGGCAAGGTCCATAAAAGGTTTGCACATGCGCGACGCTCTGGACAGTGTTGCCCGGGAAAACCCCGGCCTCATCATCAAATTCGGCGGTCATGCCATGGCAGCAGGTCTGAGCATTTATAAAAAAGATTTCGAGACGTTCGCGGCTGCTTTTGACCGGATTGTAAAACAGGAGCTCTCTGCTGAGCAGCTTGAAGCAGAGATCCATACCGATGGCGAACTGGGTGTCTCCGAGCTGACAATGGATACGGCTCAACTGCTACGCGATAGCGGGCCATGGGGACAGAATTTCCCGGAACCTTCATTCGATGGCCGGTTTCAGATCATTCAGCAGCGGCTGGTAGGCCAGAAACATCTGAAAATGGTGCTCAAGCTGCCTTCGTCAGAATATTATGTAGATGCCATTGCCTTCAACATTGACCCGGGGCAGTGGCCAAACCAGAACATAACAACCGTTAAAGCGGTTTATAAACTGGACATTAACGAGTTTCGGGGTCAACAGAGCCTTCAGTTGATTGTTGACCACCTTGAATCAGCCTGATAGCAGGGGGACTGCCCTCATTGGCATATCATTGTTCTTTGCAGGTTTCTCAACTATTTTAGTGACAAGATAACTCTTTCCAGAAGACACAAGAAAAATGACTGAGCCCCGAAATTTCAGTATTGCTGCCCCCCTGATTGTTTTAATCATTTCACTAGGTTTATTGATTCCCGGAATCACCCAACCCATGATCACACTTCAGGCGGATATGAACCGACAGGCCCTGGTCAAGGAAGGTCAAAAAATTATGGAACAACAGTCCATTCACCCGGCACTGCTGACTATGGCCAACCAGTTTCTCTCTAATCTGAAGGTGGAAGGCCAGAGCCGGGTTTATGACAAGACCCGAAGCATTCTTGGCACTGCCAGCGACCTCTGGAATTTTGGCTACAAATTTGTCGCCATTCTGATTCTTACCTTCAGTGTCCTGATACCTGCTATCAAAAGCTTACTCTTGCTGGCATCCTGTCACTCGCCATCACGAAGAGTTGCACTTAAAGTCAACGCTGCGCTCGGCAAATGGTCTATGGCAGACGTGTTCGCAATGGGGATCATCATTGCCATGCTGGCTGCCAACGCCACTGCGTCGGAAAGCGCTCTGCTGAATTTTCAGGCAGAACTGCACTGTGGATTCTATCTCTTTGTCGCCTACTGCCTGGTTTCAGGATTGACAGGGCAGCTGTTATTGAAAGAGCAGCCATAAACTGCTCAATCTTCCATCTCACTTACCTGAAGTTCCAGCGCATCAATCGAAATTTTAATTTCGGCCAGACAGATGATCAGGGAAATCAATAAAGCCAGCAGGCTTATACCAAAAATGATAAAACCCACCTGATATTGACCCAGGTGAAGAAGAAACATAACCAGAACACAGCAGATAAAGCTGACAATTCCAGCTCCCTGCATGTGTTTGATGAGTATCATTCGTCGCCTGAGGTTTTCCATCTGCCCTTTGATGTGAGGGTTATCCGGATGTTTCTTGAACTCACCGTGAAGATTTCTGATCAATGTAGCCAGCGCCAGAAACTTGTTGGTATAGGCAAGGAACAATAGAGAAATGGCCGGAAACAACAGGGCGGGAGTTGTCAGATTCAGCTCCATGGGACCTTATCAGAGTTTAAATATTGAGAGATGCCATACTATATCCTTCCACCCCTGCGTTCAAACAACTCCAATTGCTGCATCTGCCCCGAGGTTCTCAAATCCAGCAGCCTTACGCCAACACCCAGTAGACGAACAGCTTTATCCCCCCTTTGCCAGGCTCGAATCAGCAATGCCTGGAAGTGTGCCTCGGGTGCCAGATCATCGGACTCTATCATTTCCTCAAGTGTTGTCTGGGTGAAATCGTTGAACTTCACTTTTACAAACCGCTTGGTGACCGAATATTCATTCCTGATTGCCTGAAAACGTCGCGACAGATCCTCAACCAGGGGTTTTACCTGAGTCAGTATCGACTGTTCGTCCTGCAAATCTGCATCAAAAGTGTGCTCAACAGATAACGACTTCCGTCTTCTATCCAGCTCCAGTGCACGATTGTCCTCGCCTCTGGCAAGCTCCCAGAGGCGCTCGCCGAAACTGCCAAACCAACGACACAACTCAACCGGAGAGTATTGTCGCAACATGCCACAGGTCATAATCCCTTTGCTATGTAGCTTTTGAGCAGTGACCTTGCCGACACCGTGTATCTTCTCAACCGGTAATTCAAAAACAAAATCCTGAACCTGGTCGGGCGTGATCACACAAAGACCTTTTGGCTTGTTCCAGTCCGATGCCACCTTGGCCAGAAATTTGTTTGGAGCCACACCCACAGAGACAGAAATCCCCACCTCTTCCAGGACAGACTGCATAATCTCCCGGGCCATCAGCGTGCCACTGCCCTGGCAGTGACTGGAGAGGGAAACATCCAGATAGGCCTCATCCAGCGACAAGGGCTCAATCATCTCAGTGTAACGATGAAAAATGGCATGCATCTGCCGTGAAGCGGCTTTATAGACATCAAACCGGGCTGGCAAAATAATCAGATCAGGACAGAGCCTGAGTGCACGATAGGACGCCATAGCAGAATGCACGCCCGACTTTCGCGCCGCATAACTGCATGTGGCAATCACTCCTCGACGTTCAGCTTTACCCCCCACAGCAAAAGCCTTGCCTTTTAGCGTGGGGTCATCCCTCTCCTCTACAGAGCAGTAAAAGGCATCTGCATCAACATGGAGAATTTTTCTCTGAACGGTTTGATTCGGTTCCTGCATACTGTGATCGAAAAATAGTGCGAAAAAATTGAATCTGCCTGTAAAGACTAACGACAGGAGAAGTAGGAAACAATGATTTCTTACTGACTTTTTATACGACTTTGATCGGTCTCTTCACTCTGGACGAGGGTATCGCAAAACTCCAACAACTCGTACCCATGCTCTGGGGTCGTCATTCCCGCGAAGGCGGGAATCCAGCGCCAACGGTGGATCTCTGCCTTCTCGGGGATGATAAGGCCAGGGGGCACCAGGCGGTATGGTTCTGGTGGTAAGTCAGTGTGGATTCCCGCCTTCGCGGGAATGACGAGAATGAAGCCGGGAATGACGAGAATGAAGCCGGGAATGACGGGAGTCAACTCGTTCCCACGCTGGAGAGAGTTTTGCGACACCCTCTGGACATGTCTGACCTCAAAAATGTTCAGCAAAGTCTTAATGACGCAGAAAGATGCCATGTCACCCCAAGAGAGATGTCGCAACGCTGAATATTTAGGTATTTTCAAATGATCGATAAAAAACGAGGGAAATTTCCGGTCTGCTTCAGCCCGGTTCTATCCAGCAATCAGGAAAAACGACAATATTTTCACTGATCAGGGTTCTCAGAATAGATCAGACCTTATCTCCAGAAATAAGCAGAGTAATGATTTTTAGCCCGTTGGCTGGCATATTCCGGCCCATGCTCTCGCAAGACATTATTGAGCTTTTCTTTATTAACTGAAAGTGGCTGAACCGGTAGAAGATAAAACTCCAGTTTGTAGCTGAAGGATGGATTGATCACAAAGTAGTGGTTTTTATAGCCAAACAGCAACTCAACCACTTGAACAGCGTATTTGGGATGTAACAATACATAATGATGTAAGAACTCCCAGCGAATGTCCTCAGCGATCTCATCATTCAAGAACATCTCCCTCAGACTATCTACTGTTTTTTTCCCCTGAAATACTAACGAATTACACGAACCTAACTGCTGGGCCCAGCGAACAAACTGTTGCAGTCGGTTGCTTAATAACTGGCAGCATTCGCTAGAAATCCTGAACCCACCGCAGTAAAACATTGAGAAAAGGCAATGTTGAAAGGCAAATCTGTCAGCTGCTGTTGCAACATCGCGATTAAGGCGTTGTGCAAGCAAGTTGAAGTCCCACTGATCTCCTTCAAAAATACGTAAGTCCTCTAAATGTCTATCCAGATTATACATGGAATCTAACGCAATCATCAGTTTTTCAAAGGCATGCTGCATGGTTTGATGCAATTTCATTCGCGGGCATTCGACGACAATTTCACCCGCTATGGCATTGCAAGTTACCTTCATACCACCAGCATTTTTATTCAGTTCGATCGCTTTCAGCAACTGCACCAGAAACCACATACGCTTTAACTTGGCGCTGACATCGACACCATCATTGCCATCAAATTGGTCAGAAAACTTAAGCCGCAAGGTTCGTCCTTTTCCCCCCTCTGCGTTTTCCAGTAGCTCGATAAGGCACAGATGAACGCCAAGCTTCAGGTTAACAATCGTGGCACTGTCCATACTGAAGACAGTCCCCGTAGACCCGGAATTTTCAATGGATGATCTGTCGGACGGCCTCAGTAGCGATACTTTGTCACTCGGGGTCGTGCAGTCAACATAGGTGATTTTCTTTACTCTCGATACCCTGCCCTGAACCGAATCCAGAGCAATCGGAGCCAGCGCGTTTACGAAACGCTGATGCAAGGCAAAAATCAGTTCATGAATACTTCTGACCTGCTCAGCCTCTTTAAGATGCAGTGATTGCAGAACGGATTGTAGTTGCTGACAGTCTGCAACCCACTGACGGAAGGATCCCTGCCTTTTTTCAGCAGCTTTCAGGGGCAGCATAATAGCCTCCAGGCCTGACAGGACGCTCTCTTTGAGTGTCTTGAACCGTTTGATTAATTGTTGTGCTTCATCCTGCAAAGGTCTGACACTGCTTCTCCCCAACTGCAAGAATGCATGGTAGCCATCCAGAAATGCTTCAGCCCCCTGAACCAGTTGATTTACCCTGACTCTGATCTCTGCCAGCAACTCTGCCCGTTGCGGCGACATGCTCAGTTTTATGGGATTTGCCAGACAATCCAGTCCGCCACCGGAGGCAAAAAATGCCAACAAACGGGCATTTTGATCCGTGAGCCACTGAAAACCGCTGGCGATATTAAGGAATGTGCCTTCAGGGGGGGACAAATCACTCCGTGACGGGACGGCTCCGGTGAGCGGCACATCAGAAAATGCAGAGGACAGACTTCTGTGACTGGCAAGTTTACCGCTAAGGTCACCGGCAACAATAAAGGCGCCAGGCTTTCCTTTGAAGCGGGCAAAGGCGAGCGTCGCCTGTTGGCCAACCTGAGCGGCCACGACCGCAAACTGTCCACCGGCCAGCATCAAGGTTTTTCCTTCCTGTTTCATAACAATCGCGACATGATCGTTGAAGCCTCCTTCGGCAAAGACAAACCCCCCTGCCCGCTTCAGGAACTCTGGCTCAAGCATCCAGTCTGCAGCGTGTTGGGCCACAACAATGGCACCCTCTGGCATAGAGTCCGCCGCTTGTTCTTCAGCCTGCCAGATTGTTCCGGTGCAATGGCCTTCGCTGACGCCCTGACCAACGGTCAGGGTCTTTTTGGGTATCGGCATCGCAAAATCCATGCCGCCAGAAAGCCGGGTAACAGGGCGCACCTGCAACAGGAACAAGTTACCCTGATGATCGATGGCAAACTCCACATCCACGGGGCAAAGCAACAGGTTCTCCAACTCCGTCACCGCCTGACTGAGTTTTACCACCAAATGATCACTGAGTTTATGAACACTGTCGTCTGATTGGTCGTCCGCATCATAAATTTCTGTTTCCAAATAGCCGTTATTGTTTTTGTGCAGGGCGAAGTGACTTGAAACCTTGCCGGAAAAGTATTGAAAGTGTTCAGCGCCTTCCTTGTGATAAATATCGATACGGTGGGGCGTATTACCGGACTGACCTGCCACTACGCCTCTGGGCTGACCCTTTGTGTACTCAATCCTGACGGTATCATTCTGAAAGGATTGAAAGCTCATGATGACTCCACCATATCGACAGTCAATACACTGTTGGATGATCAGCGCCATGGGTTGCGGTATGCCTTCGGGACAGACTTCAGGACGGTAACCTGAGGCCATGACCTTGAGACAGGTTCTGAAAACATCGCCTTCTGCCTGAATGACAGAGAGGTATTTGCCCGCCTGGGCATCGCCGTAGTTATCTTCATTGATGCCAGAACTGCGAACAATAACGGGCTGTGATGCAGAGAGTCGGTCCACCTGACGGTGAAGTTCCCTGATTTTTCGGGCCGCTTCAGAATCTTTAACCCGTTCGTAAAAGTCATCACTGGCAATAAATGTTGCCATACCTGACAGCCAGTCATCCCTTTTGGTTTGCTCTGAAGGCGGCAGGGTATTGAGGTATTCCCGGAGGTTCTTCAGGCTGGTCTTAGCCAGCGGTTCAGCAACAAACCCGGGCAAATAGTGATCTAACCGATGAGTATCGAGAGGGTGTTGTTCCAGCGCATTCATGATTTGAGCAGTCACACATTCGAAGGGCGGAACAGACAGACCGGCTGCTTTCATGCGCCACAAAAACATCCCCTTGCCCCCGAGCAGTTCCCGTTTGCAGGAAGAATGGTAAGCAGCCTGATCTGAAACAGCTGAATGACAGCTGCGCTTGACCAACAACCTTGGGTCGGGTGTACCACTGATATCAAGATTATCGAAATACCTTTTAGCTGGATGACCTGCCTCATTGGATCGAGTGCCAGCTCCGGTATTCTGAATTGAATTGGTTGTCAGGCTTTCAGGACATGATGCTCTGAAAGTAACATGATTCATTAGACATCCCTCTCATAATGTTCACCTGTGACTCAATAGCTGATGAGTCATTAATTAATTTCATTGGACATTGATATTTTTATAAAGTTCATGAAGTTTTCACGAAATTCGGGATTGCTTTGTTTCGCTGGCAAAGAATAAGGGAGAAATACTATCGGCAATTGCCATTTGCCAATTGAATAATCTCTTTATCGCTTCGGAGCCCTTCACCGGCATAACACAAAACTCCGGGAGATTCTGCGACAGCGGCAATAACGATATCTCTATCATTCCTCAGCACCTCATTCAAATATCTCAGTTCCATGGGATATTTTGAAATGACGGGTAATACAAAGTCTTTATCATTCCAGACTGCTTGGCTGGCATATTCCAATCCATGTTTGAGCAGGGCATTCCTGACCTTTTCTTTATGATCCCCAAGCGGTTGGCCTGGTGCTGCATAAAACTCCAATTCGTGACTGAACGATGGCTTGATAACAAAGTATTGATTTCCCAGGTCATACACTTGCTCAACCAATCTGGTAGCACTTTTAGGTTCGAATAATAAAAAATGATGTAATAGCTCCCTGCGGATGTCCTCACTCATCTCTTCAGTCATAAAGATGTCCTGCAGACTCTCTTCCGGTTCTCTATTAAAAAACAATGACCACTGATACGCACCTAACCGCCGGGCATGATGGGTAAGCTGTTGGTGGTGGTTGCTCAATAAACTGCAGAAAGCGGCAGTAGTGTAGCGACCACCCCTGAGCCAATAAAACATTACGAAAAGGCAATGTTGAAAAGCGAATCTATCTGCGTTTGTCACAACATCACGATCAAGACGTTGCGCAAGCATGTTAAAGTCCCACTGACCGCCTTCAAAAATGGGAGAGCACTTCAACCGAATATCCATATTATACATAGCACGTAACACAATGATCAGTTTTTGAAAGGCATTCCGCATGGTTTTTGGTAATTTCATTCGGGAGCATTCGACAATAATCTCACCCGCAACTGCGTTGCAACTTAGCTTCATGCTGTCAGCATTTTGATCCAGTTTGATCTCTTTCAGTAATTGCGCCAGAAACCACATACGTCTGAACTTGCCGGATTTATCACGGTCATCAGGCCTGTCAAATTGATCAGAAAATGTCAGCCGCAAGGTTCGACCTTTCCCCCCCTCTGCACACTCAAGCAGCTCGATAAGGCCCACATGACTTCCAAGTTCCAGGTTAACAATCGAGGCTTCATTCATAATGATGACAGTCCCTATAAGCCTTAACTCTTCCATAAGTGCTCTGAGGACCGGACTCAATATCGGTGTTTTTTCACCCGGGATCGTGCAATCAACGTAGTTGATTGCCCTTTTCCTTGTCAGATTGCCCTGACCCGAGGCCGAAGTGACCGGTGCCAGCCCTTTTATGAAGCGCTGATGCAGGGCAAAAATAAGCTCATGGACACTCCGGACCTGCTCAGCCTCACCGGGGATGAGTGCCTTAAGACAGGATTGCAACTGATGGCAGTCTGTCACCCATTGACTAAAAATTACCGGGGATAGCTGTCTTTTTTCAGTAGTCTGCATTGGCAGGATGAAACGCTTTAACCCTGATCCGATGATCCGTTTCAGTGTTTCGAACCGGTTGCTCAGTTGCGGTAATTCTTCCTGCAGTGATTTGAGTTGAGGTGAATCGCTGTTACCCGCCAGCGACAAGAATGCCCTGTAGCCATCGAGCAGTTTTTCAGCCCCGTAAACCAACCGATTAACGGTGTCTCTGATCTCTTCCATAATCTTGAGTCGTTGCGGCGACATGCTCAGTTTTATCGGGTTTGCCAGACAATCCAAACCGCTGCCGGAGGCAAAAAATGACAGCAGGCGGGCATTTTGATCCGTGAGCCACTGAAAACCGCTGGCAACCTTAAGGAAAGTGCCTTCAGGGGGGGACAAATCATCCCGTGACGGGACGGCTTTGTGTAACTGCACATCAGCAAAAGCAGAGGCCAGGCTTCTATAACTGGCCAGTTTTGCGGTAAGGTCACCGGAAACAATAAAGGCACCCGGCTTACCCTTAAAGCGGGCGCAGGCCAGCGTCGCCTGTTGGCCTTCCCCGGCGGCTATGGCTGCAAACTTTTCACCGGCCAGCATTAACGTTTTTCCTCTCTCTTTCATGAGGATCGCTGCATGATCATTGAATCCTCCTTCAGCCATGAAAAAACCTCCCGCCCGCTCCAGAAACTCAGGCTTCAGCATCCACTCTTCAGCATGGTGGGCCACGACAATGGCTCCCTGTGGCATAGAGTCGGCCTGTTGTTGTTTGGCCAGCCAGAGGGGACCGGTGCAAAAGCCTTCGCTGACACCCTCGCCAATGGCCAGAGTCTCTTCGGGTACAGGCATGGCAAAATCCATACCACCAGAAAGTCGGGTAACAGGACGCACCTGTAACAGGAAAAGTTGACCCTGATGATCGATGGCAAACTCCAAATCCACGGGGCAGAGCAACAGGTCTTCCAGCGTTGTCACCGCTTCCATGAGCTCTGAAACCGTTTCATCACTGAGTTTCTGTCCGCCGTCGTCTGATTGAGCACCAGCATTATCAATTGCTACTTCCGAATAGCCGTTATTCTTCTTTTGCAGGACAAAATGACTTGAGATCGTGCCGACAAAGTATTGATAGCTGTCAGCTTCTTCTTTACGATCCTTGCGATAAATATCAATGCGGTGGGGCCTGTTACCGGACTGCCCTGCTACCACACCTCTGGGTTGACCTGGTGTGTACTCAACCCTGACGGTATCATCCTGAAAGGATTGAAAGCTCATGACGACGCCACCATATCGACAGTCAATACACTGTTGGATAATCAGCGCCATGGGTTGCGGTATGCCTTCGGGACAGACTTCAGGACGATAACCTGAGGCCATGACCTTGAGACAGGTACTCAAAACATCGCCTTCTGCCTGAACGACAGAGAGGTATTTACCCGCGTGGGCATCGCCGTAGTTATCTTCGTTGATGCCGGAACTGCGGACAATCACGGGCTGTGATGCAGAGAGTCGGTCCACCTGACGGTGCAGCTCCCTGATTTTTCGGGCCGCTTCAGAATCTTTAACCTGTTCGTAAAAGTCATCACTGGCAATAAATTCTGCCATACCTGACAGCCAGTCATCCCTCTTGGTTTGCTCTGAAGGCGGTAAGGTATTGAGGTATTCCCGGATGTTCTTCAGGCTGATCTCCGTCAGCGGTTCATCAACAAACCCGGGGAAATAGTGGTCTAAAACATGGGTATCGAGAGGGTGTTGTTCCAGTGCATTCATGATTTGAACAGTAACACATTCGAAGGGCGGAACAGACAGACCGGCTGCTTTCATGCGCCACAAAAACATCCCCTTGCCCCCGAGTAGTTCTCGTTTACAGGGAGAATGCTCAGCAGCCTGATCTGAAACCGCTGAATGACAGTTGCGCCTGACCAGCAAGCTTGAGTCGGGCGTACCACGGGTATCAAGATTATCGAAATACCTTCTGGCTGGATGACCAGCCTCATTGGATCGAGTACCTGCTCCGGTATTCTGATCAGGATTGGTTGTCAGGCTTTCAGGACATGATGCTCTGAAAGTAACATGATTCATTAGACATCCCTCTCATAATGTTCACCTGTGACCCAATAGCTGATGAGTCAATTAATTACTGTCCTTGGACATTGATATTTTTATAAAGTTCAACCGTCGGCCAAAAGCACGCATTAGAAAAAAAGCCAATAAGCTGGCAAAACGGCTTGTGCCGGTCAACGATGTCAGAATTGATCAGACCTTATTCGCAGATTACTCGACGTATTCACGAACTTCGGGGTTTCTTTGTATTGCTGCCTCAATAAAATCCTCACCATCTTCAAATTCGAAAGCAACAAAATTGAAAACATCAGAATCCTGTTCAATCAAGTCCAGCATATAGTCACGATCCTTCAATAGCGTTTTATTGGCATATCTCAAGATATTAAAATTGATAGCCACTAAGGTTTTAATTATGTTTTTATCGCTTCGGATTCTTTCACTGGCATATCTGAGGGCTGCCGGATAATTTTTGATAGCGGCCATTACAACTTCTTCATTATCCTGTGGTTTCGGGCTGGCGTATCGCAGTTGATAGCCTTCTTGGGTGACTGCAGCCAGAACGACCTCGTTATCACTCTTCAGTTCTTCACTCAAATGTATCAGATTATAGGGGTTTGATGAAATGGCTGCTAATGCAAGGTCTTTATCATTTCGAATCCGTTGGCTGGCATATTTCAATCCTCCCCTGAGCAAGACACTCCTGATCTTTTCTTCGAGATCCCCAAGCGACTGCGCCGGTGGAAAATAAAACTCCAGGCTGTAAAGATAGGACGGCTTGATCACGTAGTATTGATCTTTCAAATCAGGATACACAAGATCAACCCATCCCATAGCCTTACCGGGATGTAACAATAAAAAATGATGCAGCAGCTCCTTGCCGATGTCCTCAGCGTTTTTATCACTCATCAATACTTCCCGAAGATTGTCCTTCGAATTAATGAGCCGTCGACTATGATCAATAAAGTCTTGTTGATGACTGTTTAATAACTGGTAGCAACCGGGATTAATGCCATTTCTGTGACTATCAACCATTAAGAAAAGGCAATGTTGAAAAACGAATCTATTGGCTTCTGCCGAAAAATCGCTATCAAGGCGTTGTGCAAGCAAGTTAAAGCTCCACAGATCTTCTTCAAAAATGCTTCTTAGCTCTAAAAACTCATCCAGATCATAAATGACATCTAACGCCGTTATCAGCTTTAAAAAGGCATCCTGCATGATTTCAGGTGATGTCAATCGGGAGCATTCGACGATCATTTCTCCCGCTGCAGCGTTGCAACTCAGCTTCATGCTATCAGCATATTTATCCAGTTCGATCGCTTTCAATAACTGCGCCAGAAACCACATACGTTTCAACTTGCCGGGTGCATCACTGCCATTAGTGGCATAAAATTCCTCAGAAAATGTCAGCCGCAAGGTCCGCCCTTTTCCCCCCTCTGCGTTTTCAAGTAGCTCGATAAGGCTCTTGGTATCTTCTAAATCCAAATTAACAGTCAGGGTATTATCCATACGGATGACAGTCCCTTTAAGAAGCCTTAACTCTCTCAGACCTGCCCTGCAGGACGAACTCAATACCGGTGCTTTTTCACCCGAGCCATCCGTTGTCGTACAGTCAACATAGATCACGCCCTCGTCCATGGCCAGCATGCCCTGAGCCGAGACCGGAGTATCTGGTGCCCGGGACTTTACCAGGCACTCGTACAACGCAAGCATCAGGCCATTGACACTCAGGACCTCTCCAGTCTTCATGGGATAGAGTGCCTGAATACAGGATAGGATGACTTCTCTGTCATTCTTCAGTTCTTCACTCACGTATTCGAGATTGTATGGATGTACGGCAATGGCCGCTAATACCAGATCTTTATCATTTCGAACCCGTTGGCTGGCATATTTCAGTCCCCGCTTGCGCAAGACATTTTTAATCTTTTCCGTTTGATCCCCAGGCGACTGAACCGCTGGAACCTCAAAATTCTGGCTGTAACTGAGGGATGGATCGATAACAAAGTATTGATCTCTCAGGCTATATACATCCTCGTACAATGGAGTAGCCTTATTGGGCTCTAACAATAAAAGATGCTGTAAGAGTTCCCTGCGGTTGTCCTCAGCGATCCTGTCACTCATTAACACTTCCCGAAGATTGTCCTTTGATTGAGCTAACCGTCGACTATGATGAATAAACTTTTTTTGGTGTTGGCTCAATAACCGTTTTAATAACCGGAAGCAATCCTGAGTAATCCAATCCCCAATGCCATAAACCATTAAGAACAGGCAATGTTGAAAAGCAAATCTGTCGGCTTCAGCCGCAACATCGCTATCAAGGCGTTGTACTAACAAGTTAAAGCTCCACTGATCTCCTTCAAAGATGGCTGTCGACTTTAAGTCTATATCCAGATTCTTAATGACACGTAACGCCGTTATCAACTTTACAAAGGCATCCTGCATGATTTCACGTGATTCCATTCGCGGGCATTCAACAATCATTTCACCTGCTATGGCATTGCAACTTAGCTTCATGCTACCAGCGTGTTTATCCAGTTCGATCACTTTCAGCAAATGCGCCAGGAACCACATACGTTTCAATTTGCCGGGGGCATCACTGCCATCAGCCCTGACAAATTGGTCAGAAAATTTTAGTCTCAAGGTACGTCCTTTCCCCCCCTCTGCGTGTTCAAGCATCTCGATGATGCCCATGTGATGTCCTAACTCAAGGTTAACAATCAAAGCATCATCCATACTGACAACCGTCGCTGAACGCTTTGATTTTTTGAGGGATGCTTTGCAGGGGTAGCTCAATAGCTGTCCCATTTCATCGTCGCCACCCGGAGTCCTGCAATCAACATAGGTGATGTCCTTTTTCCTGGATATCCGGCCCTGACCCGAAGCCAGAGCGACCGGCGCCATTGCCTCTACAAAGCGCTGATGCAGGGTAAAAATCAGTTCATGGACACTTCGGACCTGCTCAGCCTCGCCGGGGTTGAGTTCTTGAAGACAGGATTGTAGCTGATGGCAGGCGGCCAGCCACTGGCGAAAAGTTCCGGCAGGTACCAGGCCTTCTTCAACGGATTGCAGGGGCAGGATGATACCCTCTAGCCTTGACCAGATAATCTGTTTCAGCGTCCCGAACCGGTCGATCAATTGCTGTGATTCTTCCCAGATTGACTTGAGCTGAGATGAATCACCGTCATCCGCCAGCCGCAGGATGGCCCTGTAACCCTCCAGCAAGGCTTCCGCCCCACAAATCAGGCGATTTATGCTGTCCCTGGTCTCTGACAATAGCTTTGATCGCTGCGGCGAAATACTCAGTTTGATTGGGTTTGCCAGACAATCCAGTCCGCCGCCGGTGGCAAAAAATGCCAACAGCCGGGCATTTTGATCCGTTAGCCATTTAAAACCGCTGGCCACCTGAGAGAATGTGCCTTCAGGGGGAGACAAATCATCCCGTGAGGGGATGGCTTTTGCTATCGGCACATCAGAAGCAGCAGAAGGCAGGCTTCTGTAACTGGCCAGTTTACCGGTCATGTCACCGCTCACGATGAAAGCACCGGGCTCACCGTTAAAGCAGGCACAGGCCAGTGTCGCATGCTGCCCATTATGATTGACTACTGACGCATACTTTTTACCGGCAAGCATTAAAGCTATTTTTTTCTGTTTCATGAGGATCGCTACATGGTCATTGAATCCTCCTTCGGCAAAGACAAAACCCCCTGCTCGCTTCAGGAACTCAGGCTCAAGCATCCAGTCTTCAGCGTGCGGGGCCACGACAATAGCTCCGAACGGCATAGCGTCTGCCTCTGGTTTTTTGGCCAGCCAGATGGGGCCGGTGCAATAACCTTCGCTGACGCTCTCGCCAGTGGCCAGGGTCTCTTCGGGTATGGGCATGGCAAAAACCATGTCGCCGGAGAGTCGGGTAACAGGGCGTACCTGCAAAAGGAATAGCTGTCCCTGATGATCGATAGCAAACTCCACATCCACAGGGCAGAGCAACAGGTTTTCCAGCTCTGTTACCGCCTCCCTGAGTTTTGAAACCCTGTCATCAGTGAGTGAATGCCCAGTGACCTTTGATTGCGGATTGGCATCATCAATTATTGTTTCCGAATAGCCGTTATCATCCTTGTTCCTGTGCAGGATAAAGTGACTGGAGATGGTCCCGGGAAAGTATTGGTAGCTGTCAGTTTCTTCTTTAACACCCCCGCGATAAATATCAATGCGGTGAGGCCTGTTACCGGACCGCCCTGCCACCACGCCTCTGGGCTGACCCTGTGTATACTCAAGCCTGACGGTATTATCCAGATAAGATTGAAAGCTCATGGCGACACCACCATATTCGCAGTCAATGCACTGTTGGATGATCAGCGCCATAGGTTGTGGTATAGCTTCGGCGCAAACTTCAGGTTGGTAAGCTGAAGCCATGACCTTAAGGCAGGTTCGCAAAATATCCTCTTCTCCCTGAACTAAAGAGAGGTATTTGCCCGCCTGGGCATCGCCGTAATTATCTTCATTGACGCCAGAACTGCGGACAATTACGGGCTGCGATCTGGTGAGTCTGTCCAGCTCGGTGCGCAGATCCCTGATATTTTGGGCTGCTTCAGAATCTTTAACCTGTTGGTAATAATCATCACTGGCTACAAATTGTGCCAGACCCGCCAGCCAGTCATTCCTTTTGGTTTGCTCTGAGGGCGGCATGGCACTAAGGTATTCCCGGATGTTCTTCAGGCTGATCCCGGCATCCAGTTCAAGGTCAATCCCGGGGAGATAGCGGCCTGAAAGATGGCTATCCAGAGGGTGTTTGTCCAGAGGGTGTTTGTCCAGAGGGTATTGTGCAAGCGCATTCATGACCCGGACTGTCACACATCGGAACGGTGGAACAGACAGACCGGCGCTCATCATGCGCTGCAAAAACATTCCCTTGCCCCCAAATTCTTCCCGTTTGGCGGATGAACGGTCAGCAGCCTGATCTGAGACAGCTGAAAGGCAGGTGCGCTTGGCTAGCGGCGTCCGGTCCGGAACGTCACCGGAATGAAGATCACTGAAATGCCTTTTGTGTGAATGCTTAGCCTCATTATCCTGATCAGGAACAGTTGTCAGGCCACTGGGACCTGGTATGTCTGTAGCAGGAGGTAACATCAAAATATCCCTCTCAGGTTCTTATTCATCCATGACTTAATCGCTATGGCATAAAACGTTTGGTACTTTTGACAATGATATTTTTACGAAGTTCACCACTCAGGCTGAAGAGCACAGCAGGAAAGCGGCAATAAGGTGTGGCAAGACGATTTGAACCAGTCAACGTTTTCAGAGCCAATCAGACCTTATCCGAAAGTTTCCTGATGTATTTAATAACTTTGGGGTTTCTGTGTCTTGCTGCCTCAATAAAATCCTTATCCTGTTTAAGCTCAAAAGCAACATATTTGAAAGCTCGATGATTTTTTGCAATTAAGTCCAGCATAAAATCGCGATCACTCAATACACTTTCACTGGCATATTCTGAGTATTGAATATCATTAGCCATTGCGATTTTAATAATATTTTGATTGCTTCGCATTTTTTCACTGACATACCTCAGAGCCTCTGGATATTGTTCGACAGCCGCCATTACCACCCTGACATTATTCTTAAGTTCTGGACTGGCATATTGCAGCTGATTGCCATCTCGAGTGACTGATGCCATGACGACATCAGTATCATCCCTCAGTTCTTCATTCACGTATTTCAGTTGTTCGGGATGTTTTGCAATGGCGGCTAATACAAGTTCTTTATCATTCAGAACCCGTTGGCTGGCATACATCAACCCATGCATGAGCAGGGCATTCCTGACCTTTTCTTTATGATCCCCGGACGGCTGTCCCGGTGGAGCATAAAACTCCAATCTGTAACTGCAGGATGGCTTGATCACAAAGTATTGATTTTCCAGGCCATACAGACGTTCAACCAATCGAGTGGCGTAACTGAAGTCGACCAATAAAAAATGATGCAGGAGTTCCCAGCGAGTGTCCTCAGCGATCTCATCACTCATTAACATTTCCCGCAGAATGTCCTCCGATTTTCGTCGCCAAAAAATTGCCCGCGTGCACTCACCTAACCGCTGTGCATGTTCAGTAAAACGTTGAAACTGATTGCTCAATAACCCCCGGCAAGCCGGAGTGATGCACCAACCTTGTTTGTAAAACATTAAGAAAAGGCAATGTTGAAAGGCGAATCTATCGGCTTCTGTCGCAACATCTCGATTAAGCCGTTCTACAAGCAAGCTAAAGTCCCACTGGCCTCCTTCAAAAATAACCCTTTTCCGAAACTTTTGATCCAGTTCAGCCATTGAACCTAACACAATGATCAGTTTTTCAAAGGCATGCTGCATGGTTTCACGTGATGCTATTCCCGTGCATTCAACAGTGATTTCACCTGCTACAGCATTGCCATTCACATGCATGCTATCGGCATCTTTGTTCAGCCCGATTGCTTTCAGTAACTGCACCAGAAACCATACACGAATAAACCTGCCGGTTTTTCCAACACCATCAGATATATTGAATTGGTCAGAAAATTTCAGCCGCAGAGTTCGTCCTTTACCTCCCTCTGCATTCTCAAGCAGCTCGATAAGAGCCAGGTGACATCCTAACTCGAGGTTAACAATCAAGGCTTCATCCATACTGATGACAGTCCCTGAAAGCCTCAACCTTTCCATGGATGCTTTGCCTGACAGTCCCAATAGCGATAACTCTCCGCCCGGAGTGGTAAAATCAAAATAGGTGATGTGCTCTTTTCTAGATATCTTGCCCTGAACAGAAGCCAGAGTGACGGGGGCCAGAGCCTCTACGAAACGTCGATGCAAGGCAAAAATAAGCTCATGGACACTCCGGACCTGTTCAGCCTGCTCAGGGTCCAGTGCCTGAAGACAGGATTGCAGCTGATGGCAATCTGCCACCCACTGACTCAGGATTCTCGGGGATACATCCCCTTCTTCAGCGGCCTGGATTGGCAGGATAATATTATCTAACCCTGATCCTATGGTCTGTTGCAGCGTCTTGAACCGTTTCCTCAGTTGCGGTAATTCATCCCGCAATGACATGGTCAGGTATGGTCGACTTTTTAGAGCCAGCCCCAGAAATGCCTTGTATCCAGCTAACAGTTCTTCAGATCCATGAATCAGCCGTTTCACGCTATCTCTGGTCTGTGCCAATAGTTTTAAGCGATCTGGCGACATGCTCAGTTTTACCGGGTTTGCCAGGCAATCCAGTCCACCACCGGAGGCAAAAAATGCCAAAAGCCTGGCATTTTGATCCGTTAGCCATTTGAATCCACTGCCGACATGACAGAACTTGCCCTCAGGAATTGATAAATCCTCCCAGGACGGAATTGCGTTCGCCAGGGGCTGATCAGAAAAAACACTGGCCAGGCTTCTGTGACTGACCAGCTTTTCTGTCATGTCACCGGCAACAATAAAGGCTCCGGGCTTGCCTTTAAAGCGACCGCAGGCCAGTGTCGTCTGTTGGCCATTGTCAGTGGCAAATACCGGACACTGATCATTAGCCCGCATCAGGCTTATTTTTTGCTGTTTCATGAGGATCGCTACATGATCATTGAATCCTGCTTTGGCAAAGACAAACCCCCTCACTTGCTTCAGGAACTCTGGCTCAAGCATCCAGTCTTCAGCGTGGTCGGCGACGACAATGGCGCCTTGTGGCATAGCGTCTTTTGCTCTTTTTTCAGCCCGCCAGAGGGGACCGGTGCAATAGCCTTCACTGATGCTGTCGCCAATGGCCAGGGTCTCTTCGGGTATGGGCATGGCAAAAACCATGTCGCCAGCGAGCCGGGTAACAGGGCGTACCTGCAGCAGGAACAGGCGCCCCTGATGATCAACGGCAAACTCCACATCCACAGGGCAAAGCAACAGGTTTTCCAGCTTTATCACCGCCTCCATGAGTTCTGAAACCGTTGCATCCGTGAGTTGCAGTCCACCGTCGTATGATTGAGCATCAACATTATCAGTTATTGTTTCCGAATAGCCGTTATTGTTCTTGTGCAAGACAAAGTGACTTGAGATTGTCCCGGGAAAGTATTGATAGCTGACAGCATCTTCTTTGCGATCCTTGCGATAAATGTCGATGCGGTGGGGCGTGTTACCGGTCTGCCCTGCCACCACGCCTCTGGGTTGACCCGATGTAAACTCTGCCCTGAGGGTATTATTCTGAAAAGATTGAAAGCTCATGGCGACTCCGCCGTATCGACAGTCAATGCACTGTTGGATGATCAGGGCCATAGGTTGCGGTATACCTTCGGAGCAGACTTCAGGCCGGTAAGCTGAAGCCATGACCTTAAGACAGGTTCGCAAAATATCCTCTTCTCCCTGAACTAAAGAGAGGTATTTGCCCGCCTGAGCGTCGCCGTAATTATCTTCATTGATGCCGGAACTGCGAACAATCATGGGCTGTGATGCAGAGAGTCCGCCCACCTGACTGTGCAGCCCCCTGATTTTTCCGGCCGCTTCAGAATCTTTAACCTGTTGATAATAGTCTTCGCTGGCAATAAATTCTGCCAGACCCGCCAGCCAGTTATTCCTTTTGGTCTGCTGTGAAGGTGGCAAGGCATTGAGGCATGCCCTGATGTTCGTCAGGCTGATCTCTTTCTCTGCTTCAAGTTCATATTCAATCATTGGCAGATAGCGGGCTAAAAGCCCGGTATCCAGAGAGTGTTGCTCAAGCGCGTTCATGATCCGGGCTGTCACACATTGAAATGGCGGAACAGACAAACCGGCTTTTTTCATGCGCCACAAAAACATTCCCTTACCCCCCAGTTCTTCGCGGTTGAGGGGAGTCGGATCTGAAACAGAAAAACAACAGTGACGTTTGGCTAAAGGCGTTTTGCTGATCGAAACGCCACTGGAATCAGAATCACAGAGATGCTTTTTGGGTGAACTATCAGTTCCTCTGGATGGACTACCAACCCGGTTATTCTGACTTGAATAAGCTGTCAGAAGTCCATCATTCGATTTATCAGAATTGACATTTAACATTAAGATATCCCTTTCGTGAATAACTGGCACACCAATAAAGTTCAACCTTCAGTCTGAAACAGGCACCAGTAAAAATGACAATAAGCCGTTAAGGTCAAGGTTGTCAGAATAGATCAGACCTGATTCACAAAATTATTGATCGTACCTAAAAGCAAAGTATTCATTTCGCAGCCGTTGACTGGCATATAGAAGCCCATTCCTCTGAAAGGCTTTCTCGACTTTCTCTTTATGCTCACTGAACAGCTGATCAGTTGAAACGACAAAATTCAACTGGTAATCTTCTGATGGTTTGATAATAAAACTTTTACCCTTCAAATGGGGATACACATCCTCAAACAACGGAGTCACCAATCCGGGATCTACTAATAAAGAATGATGCAAAAGTTCCCTGCGATTGGCCTCACCAATATCATCACTCAGCAGCACTTTTTCATAAGCATTCTCCAAATTAACTAACCGCCGGGAATGATCAATAAATTGCATCTGCTGGTGGTTTAATAACCGGTAGCAACTGGGAAGAATGTCATATTGCTGACTAAGAGCCATTAAGAAAAGACAATGTTGAAAGGCGAATCTATCTGCTTCTGTCACAACATCACTATCAAGGCGTTGTGCAAGCAGGTTAAAGTTCCACTCAACCTCTTCAAAAATGCTTTTATCCTCTAAAAAAAGATCCAGATTCTGAACAGCAAGTAAAGCTGTTATCAGTTTTTCGAAAGCCTTCTGCATGGTTTCAGGTGATGTCATTCGGGGGCATTCGACGATAATCTGCCCTGCAACGGCGTTGCAGCTTAGCTTCATGCTATCAGCATTTTCGTCCAGTTCGATGGCTTTCAGTAACTGCACCAGAAACCACATACGTTTCAGCTTACCCGGTTCTTCACTACCATCCGATGGATGAAATGTGTCAGAAAATTTCAGCCGCAAGGTTCGTCCTTTCCCCCCCTCGGCCTTTTCAAGCAGCTCAATTAAGCCCCAGTGTTCGCCAAACTTCATGTTAACAATCAAGGCTCCCTCCATAGTGACGACCGTCGCATGACGCACTAATCTCTTGAGAGATGTTTTGCAGGACGTACTGATTAGCGGGACTGTTTCACCCGGGGTCGAGCACTCAACATAAGTGACGTTCTTATCCATAGATATCTTGCCCTGACCCGAGGTCAGTGTGACCGGTGCCAGCGCCTCTACAAAGCGCTTATGCAGAGCAAAAATCAGCTCATGGACACTTCGAACCTGCTCAGCTTCTCTGGGGTTGAGTGCTTGCAGACAAGATTGCAGCTGATGGCAGGCAAACACCCACTGCCGAAACACTAACGGGGAAACCAGTCTTTCTTTAGCGGCTTGCATTGGCAGAATGACACTGTCTAACTTTGATTCCACGGTCTCTTCCAGCTCCACAAACCGTTCCCTCAGGAGTGGAAATTCATCCTGCAATAACTTGACATGGGGTGAATCTTTTTTTCCGGCCAGCTGCAAGAATGTCTGGTAGCCCTTCAACAGGGCTTCAGCCCCATAAATCAGCCTGTTAACCCTGTCTCTGGTCTCTGCCAGTAGCTCTGAACGTTGTGCCGACATGCTCAGTTTTATCGGGTTTGCCAGACAATCCAGTTCGCTGCCGGAGTTAAAGAATGACAGGAGCCGGGCGTTTTGGTCGGTGAGCCATTGAAAGGCACTGGTGACCCTGGAGAATGTGCCTGGAGGGGGGGACAAATCATCCCGTGACGGGAGAGTTTTTGCTAAGGGCATATCCGCAAAATCAGAGGACAGACTGCTGTGACACGCCAGTTTTTCGGTACAGTCACCGGCGACAATAAAGGCGCCGGGCTTACCCCTGAAACGGGCACAGGCCAGCGTCGCCTGTTGGCCAACAAGAGTATCCATTGCCGCAAACTGACCAGCAACCAGCATCAAAGTTTTTCGTTTCTGTTTCATGAGAATGGCTACATGGTCATTGAATCCTCCTTCGAGAAGGACAAAACCCCCCGCCCGATCCAGGAACCCGGGCTCAAGCATCCAGTCTTCAGCGTGGTGGGCCACGACAATGGCTCTCTCTGGCATAGAGCCTGCCTGTCGTTTTTTGGCCAGCCAGATGGGTCCGGTACAGTAGCCTTCGCTGACGCTTTCGCCAATGGCCAGGGTCTGTTCGGGTATGGGCATGTTAAAATCCATGCCGCCAGAGAGTCGGGTAACAGGGCGCACCTGTAACAGGATCGGACGACCCAGACGATCGATGGCAAACTCCACATCCACCGGGCAGCACAACAGGTTTTCCAGTCTTGTTACATAGTCACTGAGTTTTGAAACCATGTCATCAGTGAGTGCATGTCTAGCGTCGTCGGATTGGGCATCGGCATCAAAAACCTCAGTTTCCGAATAACCGTTATCATTTTTTTTCAGGATAAAGTAACTGGAGATCGTCCCTGGAAAGTATCGGAAACTGTTAACTTCTTCTACGCGATCCTCACGATAAATATCAATACGGTGGGGCCTGTTACCGGACTGCCCTGACACGACACCTTTGGGCTGACCATATGTGTACTCAAGCCTGACGGTATTCTCCTGAAAGGATTGGTAACTCATGGCAACCCCGCCATATCGACAATCAATGCACTGTTGGATGATCAGTGCCATAGGTTGGGGTACGCCTTCGGAGCAGACTTCAGGCCGGTAAGCTGAAGCCATGACCTCAAGGCAGGTTCGCAATACATCCTCTTCTCCCTGAAGTTTCGAGAGGTATTTGCCCGCCTGGGCATCGCCATAGTTATCTTCATTAATGCCAGAACTGCGGACGATAAACGGCTGTGATGGGCAGAGTTTTTCCAGCTGACAGCGCAGGTCTCTGATTTCCCGGGCTGCTTCAGAATCTTTAACCTGTTGGTAACAGTCATCACTGGCAATAAATGTTGCCAGACCCGCCAGCCAGTCTTTCCTTTTGGCTTGCTCAGAAGGTGGCAAAGTAGTGACGTATTTCCTGATCTTCGACAGGCTGGTCTCTGCCTCCGGTTGATCAGGAATCCAGGGGAGATAGCGGGCCAGGCAGCGGCGATCCAGAGGCTCATGTTCAAGTGCATTCATGACCTGGATTGTCACACATTCAAAGGGTGGAACAGGAAGGTCGGCTTCCTTCATGCGCTGCAAAAACATTCCCTTACCCCCAAGCTGTTGGCGGCTGGGGGGAGAATAGTCATCAGCCTGATCTGAAACAGGTGAACGGCAAAGACGATCGGCTAACGATGTCTGGACGGGAACGCCAGTGAGATCAGGATCACTGAAATAGCTTTTGTGTGGACTCTCAGCCCCGTCGAACAGACCCTCAGCCCCGTCGAACAGACCCTCAGCCCCGGGAATCTGATTTGAATTGGTTGCCGGAGTCGGAGAATCTGCCCTTTGATAGCAAGTGGGTAACATCAAAATATCCCTCTCATGTTAATATTCATCCATGTGACTCAATGACTGGAAAGTCAATAAACCTTTGACAATAGTTTTTTTATAAAGTTCACCCCTCAGGCTGAACCACGCAATAGGGGGAACAACAATGAGCTGTCAACACAGTTGGCACTGTTTAGCGTTGTCAGAATAAATGAAACCTTGTTCAGAGATTACTCGAGGTGTTGACTCACTTCGGGGTTTCTTTTTTTTGCTGCCTCAATAAAAGCCGCATTTTGTTTAAGCTCGGAGGCAACATAAATAAAAGCAGCAGAATCCTTTTGAATCAGGTCCAGCATATAATCACGATCCTTCAATACCGTATTATTGACATACATCAGGCAATTAATATTGACGGCTATTAAGGTTTTAATAATGTTTTTATCGCTCCGAATTCTTTCACTGGCATATTGCAAAGCGCCTAAAGAATTTGTAACAGCGGCTACGACAACCTTCTCATCATCCTGAACTGTCGGGCTGGCATATTGCAGATGACAACCATCCTTAGTGATCGCAAGCATGACGACCTCTGCAACATTCTTCAACTCTTCACTGACATATTTCAGGCTATCCGGATGTATCGCAACAGTTGCCAATACAAGGTCTTTATCATTGCGAATCCGTTGGCTGGCATGTATCAGTCCATCCCTGAGCAAGAAATGCCTGAGCTTTTCTTTATTATCCCCAAGCGACTGAACCGGTGAGAAATCAAACTTCAGGCTGTAACTGCAGGATGGCTTGATCACAAAGTAATGATCTTTCAAATGGGGATACACAAGCTCGACCCATCGATTAGCCCTACCGGGATCTAACAATAAAAAATGATGCAGAAGTTCCCTGCAGATGTCCTCAGGAAGCTCATCACTGATTAACACTTCCCGAAGGTTGTCCTTTGATTTAACCAACCGATAACCATGATCAATAAACTGTTGTTGATGATTGTTTAATAACTGACAGCAATCGGGATCAATGCCATATTGGTAATTATCAATCATCAAGAAGAAGCAATGTTGAAAGGCGAATCTATTGGCTTCTGCCGCAACATCGCTATCAAGGCGTTGCGCAAGCGAGTTAAAGCACCACCGCCCCTCGTCGAAAATACTTATCGAGCCCAGGAGTATATCCAAAGAAATAACTGCTCTTAATGCCGTTATCAGTTTTACAAAGGCATCCTGCATGGCTTGAGGTGATGTTATTTGCGAGCATTCGACCATCACTTCCGCCGCTGCAGCGTTGCAAACAGACCTGATACTATCAGCATTTTCGCCCAGTTCAATAGCTTTCAGTAACTGCACCAGAAACCACATACGTTTTAACTTGCCAGGTGCATCACTGCAATCAATACAGGAAAATTTATCAGAAAACTTCAGCCGCAAGGTACTTCCTTTTCCCTCATCTGCATTTTCAATCAGCTCGATTAAGCCCACAAGACCGAATAACTCAAAGTTAACAATCAGGTTATCATCCATACTGATAACAGTTCCTCTAAGAGGTCTTGATTCTCTGAGGGATGCTCTGCAGGACGGACTCAATACCGATGCCTTTTCAGCCGTGCCTCCCTGAATCCTGCAATCAACATAGATGAAGTTCTCGTCTCTGGATAGCATGCCCAAAGCCGAGGCCGTGGTAACCAATGTCCGGGCCTCTGTTAAGACCCAATGCAAGTCAAAAATCAGGTCATTGACACGGCGGACCTCCTCAGTCTTCAAAAGATTGAGAGTTTTAAAACAGCACAAGACGACTTGTTTATCATGCTTCAGTGCTTTACTCACATATTTCAGGTTGTATGGATTTACGACAATGGTTGCTAATACAAGGTCTTTATCATTTCGAACCCGTTGGCTGGCATATTTCAGTCCATGCTTCAAAAAGAAACTTTTGACCTTTTCTCTATCTTCCGCAAGTGACTGAGCAGGTGGAGCATTAATCCCCATCCTGTAGCTGCAGGATGACGTTTCAATAACATAGTATTGATCTCTCAAATCAGGATAAACATCCTCAACCAATGGAATAGCCTTTTGGGCATCTATCAATAACAGGTGATGTAAAAGCTCCCTGCGGGTGTCCTCACTGATCTCATCACTCATTAACACTTCCCGAAAATGCTCCTTCGGCTTTTTCCAGCACTCTTCTAACCGTTGAACATAATCAATAAATTGTTGGTGTTGTTTACTTAATAACTGGCAACAATCGGGACTCATCCTGGAATAGTCATAAATCGTTGAGAAAAGACAATGTTGAAAGGCAAATCTATCGGCTTCTGTCGCTATATCTCTATCAAGACGTTGCGCAAGCAAGTCAAAATTCCACTGATCCCCTTCAAAAAGGGTGCAGTCCTTTAAATAAATATCTATATCCTGAATAGCATGCAAAGCTGTCATCAGTTTTACAAAGGCATCCTGCAGGGTTTGACGTAATGTCATTCGGGCGCATTCGACAATCATTTCTCCCGCTACGGCATTGCAACTGAGCTTCATATTACCAGCTTGTCCATCCAGATTGATCGCTCTCAGTAACTGCACCAGAAACCACATACGTTTCAACTTGCCGGGGCCATCACTGCCATCAGCTCTGGCAAACCGGTCAGAAAATTTCAGCCGCAGGGTACGTCCTTTGCCCCCCTCTGCGTTTTCAAGTAGTTCGATAAGGCCCACATGTTGTCCTAATTCAAGGTTAACAATCAAAGCATCATCCATAATGATGACAGTTCCTCGACACTCTGATCTTATCAGGGATACCTTGCAGGACCGATTAAATAGCGGTGCCTTTTCAAACGGGCCTCCTGGAGTCCTGCAATCTACATAAGTGACCGGCCACCCCCCGCTTATCCTGCCCTGACCCGAGGCCAGAGTGACCGGTGCCAGTGCCTTGACGAAGCGCTTATGCAAGGCAAAAATCAGTTCGTGGACACTTCTGACCTGCTCAGGCGTATTGGGGTTGAGTGCCTTAAGAGAGGATTGCAGCTGATGACAAGCTGCCAGCCACTGTCGAAAAACCCCCATGGATTTCTGACCTTCTCCACCGGCTTGCAGGGGAAGGATGAACGTTTCTGACACTGACTGGATGTTCCCTTTCAATGTCTCGAACCGATTGCTCAGTTGCGGTAATTCCTTCAGCCATGGCTGGACCTTGGAAGGATCCCTGTTAGCGGCCAGCTGCAGGAGTGACTTGTACCCATCCAGCAATGCTTCAGCCCCATAAATCAGCCGGTTTACACTGTCCCTGGTCCCTGCCAGCAATTTTGACCGTTGTGGCGACATGCTCAGTTTTATCGGGTTTGCCAGACAATCCAGTCCGCCGCCGGAGGCAAAAAATGCCAACAGGCGGGCGTTTTGATCTGTGAGCCACTGAAAACCACTGGTAACCTGATCGAATGTGCCTTCAGCGGGGGACAAATCCTCCCGTGACGGAACAGCGTTGGCTAACGGCACATCAGACACAGCAGAACAGAGACTTCTGTGACTGAGCAGTTTTCCAGTAAGGTCACCAGCAACAATAAAGGCACCGGGCTTACCCTTAAAACAGCCGCAGGCCAGGGTCGCCTGTTGGCCGTCCTGAGCGACCACTGCCGTAAGCTGACCACCAGCCAGCAGCAACGTTTTTCCAGCCTGTTTCATAAGGATCGCTACATGATCATTGAATCCTCCTTCGGCAATGACAAATCCCCCTGCCTGCTTCAGGAACTCAGGCTCAAGCATCCAGTCTTCAGCGTGTCGGGCCACGACAATGGAACCCGCTGGCATAGAGTCTGCCTTTTGTTCCCTGGCCAGCCAGATGGGTCCGGTACAGAAGCCCTCGCTGACGCTCTCGCCAGAGGCAATGGTCTCTTCCGGTATGGGCATGGCGAAATCCATGCCGCCAGAGAGTCGGGTAACAGGACGCACCTGCAACAGGAACAGACGACCCTGGTGATCAATGGCAAACTCCGCATCCACAGGGCAGAGCAACAGGTCTTCCAGCTTTGCCACCACCTCCCTGAGTAATGAAACCATCTTATCGCTGAGTTGCCGTTCACCGTCGTCTGATTGAACGCCAACATTATCAATTCTTGTTTCCGAATAGCCGTTATTGTTCTTGTGCAGGATGAAGTGACTTGAGATCGTCCCGGGAAAGTATTGAACGTCTTCAGCGCCTTCCTTGCGATAAATATCGATACGGTGGGGCGTATTACCGAACTGTCCTGCTACTGCGCCCCTGGGCTGACCGGGTGTGAACTCAATCCTGACGGTATCATCCTGAAAGGATTGAAAGCTCATAATGACCCCGCCGTATTTGCAATCAATACACTGTTGGATAACCAGCGCCATGGGTTGCGGTACACCTTCGGAGCAGACTTCAGGCCGGTAAGCTGAAGCCATGACCTCAAGGCAGGTTCGCAATACATCCTCTTCTCCCTGAAGTTTCGAGAGGTATTTGCCCGCCTGGGCATTGCCGTAGTCATCTTCATTAACGCCAGAACTGCGGACAATAATCGGTTGTGACAGGGAGAGTTTGTCCAGCTGACGACGCAGGTCTCTGATTTGTTGGGCCGCTTCAGACTCTTTAACCTGTTGGTAATAGTCATCACTGGCAATAAATGTTGCCAGACCCGCCAGCCAGTCTTTCCTTTTGGCTTGCTCAGAAGGTGGCAAAGTAGCGACGTATTTCCTGATTTTCGACAGGCTGGTCTCTGCCTCCGGTTGATCAGGAATCCAGGGGAGATAGCAGGCCAGGCAGTGCCGATCCAGAGGCTGATGTTCCAGTGCATTCATCACCTGGGTTGTCACACATTTAAAAGGTGGAACACGCAGACCGGCTTCCTTCATGCGCTGCAAAAACATTCCCTTACCCCCAAGCTGATGGCGGCTGGGGGGAGAATAGTCATCAGCCTGATCTGAAACAGGTGAAGAGCAAAGACGATTGGCTAATGATGTCTGGACGGGAACGCTAGTGGGATCAGGATCACTGAAATACCTTTTGTGTTTACTCTCAGCCCCGTCGGATAGACCCTCAGCCCCGGGAATCTGATTTGAATTGGTTGCCGGAGTCGGAGAATCTGCCCTTTGAGAATAAGCGGGTAACATCAAAATATCCCTCTCATGTTAATATTCATCCATCTGACTCAATGACTGGAAGGTCAATAAACCTCAGACAATAGTTTTTTTATAAAGTTCACCACTCAGGCCGAACCAGGCAATAGGGGAAACAACAATGAGCTGTCAACACAGTTGGCACTGTTTAGCATTGTCAGAGTAAATAAAACCTTGTTCGGAGATTACTTGAGGTGTCGAATCACTTCGGGGTTTCTTTTTTTTGCTGCCTCAATAAAAGCCTTATATTGTTTAAGCTCATCAGACGCATACAAAAAAGCAAAAGAGTCCTGTTCAATTAAGTCCAGCATAGACTCCCGATCATTCAATAATGTTTTCCTGACGTTTTGTAGAATATCAATATTAACGGCTATCAGGTTTTTAATAATGTTTTTATCGCTTCGGATTCTTTCACTGGCATAAGACACAGGTCCTGAATAAGCTGCAACTGCAGCCCTGACAATCTCTTCATTGTCCCGAAGTCTCGGGCTGGCATATTTGAGATGTATACCATCCCGTTTGATTGCGACCATGACAATTTCATAATTATCCCGAAGTCTCGGGCTGGCAAATTCCAGATAACTGCCATGAATAGTGACTGCAGCCATGACAATTTCATAATTATCCTGAAGTTTCGGGCTGGCATATTTCAGAGAAGAGCCATTTTGAGTGACTGCAGCCATGACGACCACTTTATCATTCTTGAGTTTTTCACTCGCATATTTCAGGTTATCTGGATGTCTTGCAAGGGTCGCTAATACAAGGCTTTTATCATTTCGAACCTGCTGGCTGGCATATGTCAGCCCTTCCTTCACCACAACATTCCTGACCTTTTCTTTGTGATCGGGAAGCGCCTGCCCCGGTGGCACATCAAACATCAGCGTGTAATCCCATGATGGCTTAATAATATAGTATTGGCCTCTCAAACGAGGATAGACAAGCTCAAACAGTGGAGTCGCCTCATCGGGATTGAGCCATAAAAAATGATGCAGTACCTCCCTGCGGGTGTCCTCACCCACCTCATCACTCATTAACACTTCCGAAAAATTCTTCTCCGATCGAAAGAACCGCCGACTATGATTAATAAACTGCTGTTGATGGTCGCTTAAGAACGAGTAGCAAGCATCTGAAATACCGATCGCAGCGGAGTAATATAGTGTGCATAAGCCATGTTGAATTAAGCATTTTTGAAAGGCGAATCGATCGGCTTCTGTCACAACATCGCTATCAAGGCGTTGTGCAAGCAAATTAAAGCACCACTGATCTCCTTCAAAAAGGGCTATATTACGTATGTACAGATCCAGACTATAGGTTGAATACAATGCCATTATCAGTTTTTCAAAAGCCTGCTGCAGGATTTTACGTGATGACATTCGGGAGCATTCAACAATCATTTCACCCACTGCGGGATTGACACTGATCTTCATACCATCTGCCTCTTTATCCAGTTCAATTGCCTTCAGCAACCGCGCCAGAAACCACATACGCTTCAACTTGCCAGGTTGTTGATAGCCATCAGGGCTCCGAAACCGGTCTGAAAATCTAAGCCGCAAGGTTCTTTCTTTCCCTCCTTCTGCGCATTCAAGTGCCTCGATAAGGCCTAAATGATGCCCAAGCTCCAGATTAACCAACAAGGCATCATCCAGACTGACGACAGTTACCAGGTGCCTTGATTGTTCAAGCAATGCTTTGCCTGACTGCCTCAATAACGGCACCTTTCCATCTGAGCCACCCGGAGTCGTGCAATCGACATAGGTGATTTTCTTTTCTGTAGATATCCTGCCCTGTCCCGAAGCCAGAGTGACCGGTGCCAGTGCCTCTACAAAGCGCTGATGCAGGGCAAAAATCAGCTCATGGACACTTAGGACCTGCTCAGCTTTCCAGGGGTTGAGTGCCTGAAGATCGGATTGTAGCTTATGGCAATCGGCCAGCCATTGACGAAAGATACCGGGGAATGGCCGCCCTTCTTCAGCGGCTTGCATGGGCAGAATGACACTCTCCAGCCCTGATTGGATAGTCTTTTGCAACGTCTCAAACCGGCTGATCAGTTGCTGCAATTCATCCCGCAATAACTGAACCTCGGGCGAACCTTTCTCACCCGCCAGTTGTAAGAAGGCCCAGTAACCCTGCAACAGGGCTTCGGCCCCATAAACCAGCCGATTTACGCTGACTTTAGTCTCTGCCAGTATCCTGGATCGTTGTGGCGACATGCTGAGTTTTAGCGGGTTTGCCAAACCATCCAGTCCGCCACCAGGGGCAAAAAATGCCAGCAGGCGGGCATTTTGATCCGTGAGCCATTTGAAACCGCTGGCAACCTGAAGGAATGTACCTTCAGGAAAGGACAAATCATTCCGTGAGGGGACGGCTTTGGCTAGCGGCACATCAGAAACAGCTGAGGACAGGCTTCTGTGACTGGCCAATGTTCCGGTAAGGTCACCGGCAACAATAAAGGCTCCGGGCTTATCGTTAAAGCGGGCACAGGCCAGCGTCGCCTGTTGCCCAACCTGAGCTTCCACTGCCGCAAGCTGCCCACCGGCCAGCATCAACGTTTTTTGCTCTTGTTTCATAAGGATCGCAACATGATCATTGAATCCTCCATTGGCAATGACAAAACCACCAACCCGCTTCAGGAACCCGGGCTCAAGCATCCAGTCTTCAGCGTGTGGGGCCACGACAATGGCACCCTCTGGCATAGAGTCTGCCTTTTGTCGTCTGGCCAGCCAGAGCGTTCCGGTGCAAAAGCCTTCACTGACACCCGTACCTGTGGCAATGGTCTCTTCGGGTATGGACAGCGCAAAATCCATGCCGCCAGAGAGTCGGGTAACAGGGCGCACCTGCACCGGGAACAGCTGCCACTTACGATTGATGGCAAACTCGGCATCCACGGGGCAGAACAACAGGTTTTCCAGCGTTGTCGCCATCTCTCTGAGATCTGAGACCGTTTGATCACCAAGTAACTGTTCACCGTCGTCTGGCTGGGCACCGACATTATCAATTCTTGTTTCTGAATAACCGTGATTGTTTTTGTTCAGGACAAAGTGACTTGAAATCGTACCGGGAAAATATTGATAGCTGTCAGGGCCTTCCTCAGGAGAAATATCGATACGGTGAGGCGTGTTACCGGAGTGCCCCGCAACCACACCTCTGGGCTGACCCTGAGTAAACTCAACCCTGATGGTTCCATCCTGAAAAGATTGAAAGCTCATGACGACACCGCCGTATTGGCAGTCAATACACTCCTGGATGATCAGAGCCATGGGTTGTGGTATGCCTTCGGGGCAGACTTCAGGGCGGTAGCCTGAAGCCATGACTTTCAGACAGGTACGCAAAACATCGTCTTCTTCCTGAACCAAAGAGAGGTATTTGCCTGCCTGGGCATCGCCGTAATTATCTTCGTTGATGCCAGAACTGCGGACAATAATCGGTTGTGATAAAGAGAGATTGTCCAGCTGACGACGCAGGTCTGTGATTTGTTGGGCCGCTTCAGACTCTTTAACCTGCTGATAAAAGTCATCACTGGCAATAAATTCCGCCAGCCCCGTCAGCACCCCGGCTCTTTTGACGGGTTCTGAAGGTGGCAGAGTATTGAGGTATTCCCTGATGAGCGTCAGGCTGCTGTGCACACCCGGCTCATAGGCGATATCGGGAAGATAGCGAGTTAAAGAGTGAGGATCCAGAGGGTGTTGTTCAAGCGCATGAACGAGCTGAGTTGTCACACATCTGAACGCTGGAACACGCAGACCAGCTTCCTTCATGCGTTGCAAAAACAGTCCCTTACCCCCAAGCTGATGCCGGATGGGGGGAGAATAGTCATCAGCCTGATCTGAAACAGATGAACAGCAGGTGCGTTTGCTAAGGCACGTCGGGTCTGGAATGGAAGTGCTATCAAGATAACTGAAATATCTTTTGAGGTAATTAACAGCCCTGCCGTATAAACTACCAACCCTGCCGGATGAACTACCAGTCCCGGTAATCTCATCTGGATTCGTTGTTGGACTCCGAAGCGCTGACATTTGAGAATTAGCAGGTAACATCAAGATATCCCTCCCATGTTAATATTCATCCATGATTCATCTAGAAAAAACATCAATTAATCTTTTGACAATAATTTTTTTATAAAGTTCAACCTATACGATCCTTCAACACCGCTTTACTGACATATCTTAAGTTATCAAAACTGACAGCCATTAAGGCTTTGATAATGTTTTTTTATCGCTTCGAATTCTGTCACTGGCATATTTCAGGGCTGCTGAATCATGTTTGATAGCGGCTTTGACAACCTCTTCATTATCCCGCAGTTTGGTGCTGGCGTATTGCAGGCAACAACCATCTCCGGTGACTGCAGTGAGGACGACCTGTTTATCACTCCTCAGCTTTTCACTGACATATTTCAGGCTATACGGATGTATTGCAAGAGCCGCTAACATAAGGTCTTTGTCATTTCGAATTCGTTGGCTGGCACATTCTATGCCATGCTTGAGCAAGAAACTCCTGACCCTTTCTTTTTGCCCCCCGAGCAACGGCATCGGTGGCACATCAAACTCCAGACTGTAACTACAGGACCGTTTGATAACATAGTATTGATCTTTAAGATGAGGATACAAAAGCTCAACCCATTGACTGGCGTTACCAGGATATGACAATAAAAAATGATGTAATAGCTCCCTTAAGATATCTTCAGAGACCTGATCACTCATTAATAGTTCCCAAACATTGTCCTTCGATTTGACCAGACATCGACCTTGATCCATGAACTCTTGTTGATACTTGCTTAATAACGGGTAACACTCTGGAGCAATGCCATCTCGGATACTATTAACCATTGAGAAAAGGCAATGCTGAAAGGCGAATCTATTAGCTTCTGCCGAAGCATCGCTGTCAAGGCGCTGCGCAAGCCAGTTAAAGCTCCACCGACCTCCTTCAAACAGAGTTATCCGACTTAAGTATCGATCCAGACTAACTAATGAATATAATGCCTTGGTCAGTTTTACAAAGGCCTCCTGCATGTTTTCACGTGATCTCATGCGAGTGCATTCAACGATAATTTCACCCGCTACAGCGTTACAACTTGTCTTCATGCTACCCGCATTTTTATTGAGTTCGAACGCTTTCAGTAACTCCACCAGAAACCACATACGTTTTAATTTGCCGGGTGATTCACTGCCATCATCACTGTCAAAAGAGTCAGAAAATTTCAGCCGCAGGGTTCGTCCTTTCCCCCCCTCTGCACGATCAAGTAGCTCGATAAGACTCACATGAGTGCCTAACTTCAGGTTAACAATCAAGGCTTCATCCATACAGACGACAATCGCTTTACGAAACAATAATCCTTCGAGGGTTGCTTTGCAGGCTGGACTCAGTAGCGGTGCCGTTTCACTCGGAGTCCTGTGATCAATATAGGTGATGCGCTTTTCCCGAGAGACCCTGCCCTGACTCGAGGCAAGAGTGATGGGTGCAAGCGCATTTACGAAGCGCTGATGTACAGCAAAAATCAGTTCATGGACACTCTGTACCTGCTCAGCCCTCCAGGGGTTGAGAGCTTGAAGAAAGGATTGCAGCTGATCGCAGTCTGCCAGCCAATGACGAAACGTTACCGGAGATAGCTGCCCGTCTTCAGCAGCTTGCATTGGCATAATGATACTCTTCAAGCCGGATAGGATGGTCTGTTTCAGCATCTCAAAGCGGTTGGACAGGTGCAGAAATTCATCCAGCAATGGCTCAACCCGGGATGAACGGCTGTCGCCCGCCAGCCGCAGGAATGCCTCATAACCCTGCAACAGCTTTTCAGCTCCATAAATCAGTCGGCTTATGTTCTCTCTGGTGCCTACCAGTAACTCTGATCGTTGCGGCGACATGCTTAGTTTTATCGGGTTTTCCAGACAATCCAGTCCGCCGCCGGAGGCAAAAAATGCCAGCAGGCGAGCATTTTGATCCGTGAGCCATTGAAAACCGCTGGCGACCTGACAAAGTGTATCTTCAGAGGGAGACAAATCAGCCCGCGACGGGACGGCTTTTCCCGGCAGCACATCAGAGAAGGCAGAGGATAAATTTCTGTGACTGGCCAGTTTTCCGGCAAGGTCACCGACAACAATAAAGGCGCCGGGCTCACCATTAAAGCGAGCGCAGGCCAGCGTCGCCTGTTGGCCATCCTGAGCGATCACAGCTGCATACTCAGCACCGGCCCGCATCAAGGCTATTTTTTCCTGTTTCATAAGGATCGCTACATGATCATTGAAGCCTGCTTCGGCCAGCACAAAACCTCCTGCCCGTTTCAGGAAGCCAGGCTCAAGCATCCAGTCTTCTGCCTGCCGGGCGACGACAATGGCGCCCTTTGGCATAGAGTCTGCCTGTGTTTTTTTAGCCAACCAGAGTGGCCCGGTGCAGAAGCCTTCACTGATGCACTCGCCAATGGCCAGAGACTCTATGGGTATAGGCATGGCAAAATCCATGCCGCCAGAGAGTCGGGTAACAGGACGCACCTGCAACAGGAACAGGCTACCCTGATGATCGATAGCAAACTCCACATCCACGGGGCAGAGCAGCAGGTCTTCCAGTTTTGTCACCGCATCCCTGAGATCTGAAACCATTTTATCAGTGAGTTTCTGTCCACTGTCGTCTGATTGAGCATCGGCATTAGCAATGATTGTTTCCGAATAGCCGTTATTGTTCTTGTGCAAGACAAAGTGACTGGAGATTGTTCCGGGAAAGTACTGATAGCTGTGAGCTTCTTCTTTGTGATCTTCGCGATAAATATCAATGCGATGGGGCCGGTTACCGGACTGCCCTGCCACTGCGCCTCTGGGCTGACCACGTGTGTACTCAACCCTGATGGTATCTTCCTGAAAAGATTGAAAGCTCATGACGACACCGCCGTATCGGCAATCAATGCACTGTTGGATGATCAGTGCCATGGGTTGTGGTATACCTTCGGAACAGACTTCAGCCCGGTAACCTGAGGCCATGACCTTTAGGCAGGTGCGCAATACATCCTCTTCTCCCTGAACTTCCGAGAGGTATTTGCCCGCCTGGGCATCGCCGTAGTTATCTTCGTTGATGCCGGAACTGCGGACAATAACGGGTTGTGATCTGGAGAGTTTGTCCAGCTGATGGCGAAGAGTCCTGATGTGTCGGGCCGCTTCAGAATCTTTAACCTGTTCGTAATAGTCATCACTGGCAACAAATTGCGCCAGACCCAGCAGCCAGTTATCCCTTTTGCTTTGCTCTGAAGGCGGCAAGGCATTGAGGTGTTCACGGATGTTCTTGAGACAGGTCTCTGCCTTCAGTTCACGGTCAATCCCGGGGAGATAGCGGGCAAAGTTATGCAGAGGCTGTTGTTCAAGAGCACTCATGACTTGAGCAGTAACACATTCGAACGGTGGCACAGACAGACCGGCTTTCTTCATGCGCTGCAAATACATTCCTTTGCCACCAAGTTGTTCCCGGCTGGCGGCAGAACAGTCAGCAGCCTGGCCTGAAACAGGGGAACAGCAGGTGCGCTTGTTTAGCCACGTTGGGTCGGGAACGTCACTGAGATCAAGATGACTGAAATACCTTTTGGGGGAACTGGCAGCTCTGCTGGATGAACGACCAGCCCCGGTATTCTGCTCTGGGTTCGTTTTCGATATTTGAAGATCAATAGTTTCAGGCAACATCAAGATATCCCTCTCATTTATCCATAATTCAATGACTAACGCCTAAAAAATCGCTTATTACATATATGACAATTATTTTTTTATAAAGTTCACCACTCAGGCTGAACCAGGCAACAGGTAAACAACAATGAGCTATCAACACAGTTGGCACTGTTTAACGTTGTCTGAATAAACGCGTTAACTCTCTTAAGGGCGAGTCACCATAAGCTGGCCGTCGTCTCTCTTGACCACTATGAATTGCACAAAGGCAGTTCCTGCTGATGACTCATAGGGAATACCATTGCCCAGGTCGTAGGCACTGACGGTAATTTTGCGTACCAGACATGCGCCTCGGGAAGGTGCAGTAAATGCCCCCCAGGGAGCGAGTGCATAGGTTTGTGTATCACAATCCCAAGCGGATCCGCCAATGTATTTGATTTCACCATATACATCGAGGTCAGTTTTATTAACGATATGGACATGAGACCAGGCAAAAACCTGAGTTGCAAACAGAAGCAATATGCCGACGATCATGCTTCCTGACTGTTTTACCTTTAACATATTTCATAGCCTTAAGACTTAAATGACTGATTATATCACTCAGGCTTCTGACCCACTCTCAGGGCATTATCCGTGCCGCCGTCTGCTTAAGCGACACACTGCAAACCAGAAACCACCAGACCGGGTTCTTTCGCTAATATATATGCGTTGCGTAAGGCTGTTAAAGTTAGAAAGCACGATGGGTATTACATGAGGTGTTGACTCACTTCGGGGTTTCTTTTTTTTGCTGCCTCAATAAAAGCCTCATTCTGTTTAAGCTCGGGAGCAACAAAAATAAAAGCAGCAGAATCCTTTGCAATTAAGTCCAGCATGTACTCAGGATCCTCCAATATCGTTTTATTGACGTATATCAGGTTATTAACGTTGATAGCTATCAAGGTTTTAATAATGTTTTTATCGCTTCGAATTCTTTCACTGGCATATTTCAGAGCGCCTGAAGAATTTGTAACAGCGGCTATGACAACCTTCTCATCATCCTGAAGTGTCGGGCTGGCATATTGCAGATAACAACCATCTTTAGTGACTGTATGCATGACGACCTCAGCAACACTCTGCAGCTCCTCACCTACATATTCCAGGCTATGTGGATGTCTTGCAAGAGCCGCTATCACAAGGTCTTTATCATTGCGAATCCGTTGGCTGGCACATTTCAGTCCATCCCTGTGCAAGATATTCCTGACCCTTTCTTTATTATTACCAAGCGCCTGAACCGGTAAAAAATCAAACTTCGGGCTGTAACTGCAGGATGGCTTGATAACAAAGTAATGATCTTTCAAATGAGGATACACAAGATCAACCCATCGATTAGCCTCACCGGGATCTGACAATAAAAAATGATGCAGTAGCTCCCTGCGGGTGTCCTCAGGGAGTTCATTTCTCATTAATACGTCGCCAGGATTACCCTCCAATTTAAACAACCGATGACCATTATCAATAAACTGTTGTTGATGACTGCTTAATAACAAGTAGCAACTGAGATCAATGGCATATCGGTAACGTTCAGCCATTAAGAAAAGGCAATGTTGAAAGGCAAATTTATTGGCTTCTGCAGCAACATCGCTATCAAGGCGTTGCGCAAGCATGTTAAAGCTCCACTGACCCCCTTCAAAAACAGGTCTTGGGCCTAAAAACATATCCAAAGATCTAACAGCCTCTAATGCCCTTATCAGTTTCACAAAGGCACCCTGCATGACTTGAGTTGATGTTATTTGCGGGCATTCGACGATCACTTCAGCCGCTGCGGCGTTGCAACCAGGCTTCATGCTGGCAGCACTTTTATCCAGCTCTATCGCTTTCAGTAACTGCACCAGAAACCACATACGTTTTAACTTGCCAGGTGCATCACTACCATCAGAGTAGGAAAAATTGTCAGAAATTTTCAACCGCAAGGTACATTCTTTTGCCTCTTCTTCGTTTTTAAGTAGCTCGATAACGCCTACAAGATCGGTTATCTTAAAGTTAACAATCAAAGTATCATCCATACTGATAACAGTTCCTTCAAAAAGTCCTGATTCTCCAAGGACTGCTCTGCAGGACGGATTCAATAGCGTTGACTTTTCACCCGCGCCACCCGGAGTCGTGCAATCAACATATATGACCTTATCATCTCTGGATAGCATGCTCAGAGCTGAGGCCCTGGTAACCGGTCTCCGGGCCTCTGTCACGGACCTATACAAGTCAGAGATCAGGTGATTGACAATGCGTACCTCCTCAGTCTTCAAAAGATTGAGCGCTTTAAAACAGGTTAGAACGACTTCTTTATCACACTTCAGTTCTTCACTCACATATTTCAGGCTGTATGGATGTACGGCAATGGTCGCTAATACAAGATCTTTATCATTGCGAACCCGTTGGCTGGCATATTTCAGTCCCTGCCTGCGTAAAACATTCTTCATATTTTCTCTTTGAACCCCAAGGAACTGAATGGGTGAAACCTCGAAATTTACACTGCAACTGCAGGATGGATTGATAACAAAGTACTGATCTTCCAGCTTATACACCTCTTCAAACAATGGCGCAGCGTCATCAGGCTTTAACAATAAAAAATGCTGCAAGAGTTCCCTGCGGGTGTCCCCGGGGATCTTATCACTCATTAACGCTTCACGAGGGGAGTGTATTGATTCAGCGAACCGTTGACTATGAAGAATAAATTGTTTTTGATGATTGTTTAAGAACGTTATTAATAACCGGAAACAATCCTCATTAATGTTATATCGAGCAGAATAAACCATTAAGAAAAAGCAGTGTTGAAAGGCAAATCTATAGGCTTCTGTCGTAACATCACTATCAAAGCGTTGTGCAAGGCTGTTAAAGCTCCACTGATCTCCATCAAAAATGGCTGCTGACTTTAAGTCCTTATCCAGGTTCCTAATGACAGATAACGCCGTTGTCAGTTTTACAAAAGCTGCCTGCATGACTTGAGGTGATTTCATTCGGGGGCATTCGACAATCATTTCACCCGCTACGGCATTGCAACTGAACTTCATAGGACCCGCTTGTTCATCGAGATTGATCGTCTTCAGTAACTGCGTCAGAAACCACATACGTTTCAATTTGCCGGAGCCATCACTGCCATCAGCTGTGGCAAACCGGTCAGAAAATTTCAGCCGCAGGGTACGTCCTTTCCCCCCTTCTGCTTCTTCAAGTAGCTCGATAAGGCCCACATGATGTCCCAGTTCAAGGTTAACAATCAAAGCAGCATCCATAATGATGACAGTCGCTGCACACTCTGATCTTATGAGGGATGCATTGCAGGAGTGAGTGAATAGCGGTACCTTTTTAGCCGAGTCACCCGGAGTCCTGCAATCTACATAGGTGATGGGCCATATCCTGCTGATCTTGCCCTGACCCGAGGCCAGAGTAACCGGTGCCAGTGCCTTGACGAAGCGCTCATGCAAGGCAAAAATCAGTTCATGGAGACTCCGGAGCTGCTCGGGCGCATTGGGATTGAGTGCCTGAAGAGATGACTTTAGTTGCTGACACGCCGTCAACCAGTGTCGAAAAATGCCCATGGATTTCTGACCTTCTTCACCGACTTGCAGGGGAAGGAGCATCATTTCTAACTCTGATTGGATTTTCTCTTTCAACGTCTTGAACCGGCTGGTCAGTTCCGGTAATTCATTCAGCCATGGCCCGATTTCGGATGGGTCCTTTACGCTCGCAAGCTGCAGGAATGACTTGTACCCATTCAGCAATGCTTCAGCCCCATGAATCAGCCGGTTTACACTGTCCCTGGTCCCTGCCAGCAACTTTGAGCGTTGTGACGACATACTCAGTTTTATCGGGTTTGCCAGACAATCCAGTCCGCCGCCTGAGGCAAAAAATGCCAACAGGCGGGCGTTTTGATCTGTGAGCCACTGAAAACCGCTGGTAACCTGATCGAATGTACCTTCAGCGGGGGACAAATCCTGCCGTGACGGAACGGCTTCAGCTAACGGCACGTCAGAATCAATAGCGGTCAGGCTTCTGTAACTGGCCAGTTTTTCGCTAAGGTCATCAGCAACGATAAAGGCGCCGGACCTGCCCATAAAACGGGCACAGGCCAGCGTCGCCTGTTGCCCAACCTGAGCTTCCACTGCCGCAAGCTGCCCACCGGCCAGCATCAACGTTTTTCCTTCCTGTTTCATGAGGATTGCTACATGATCATTGAATCCTCCTTCGGCGATGACAAAGCCTCCTGCCTGCTTCAGGAACTCAGGCTCAAGCATCCAGTCTCCAGCGTGATGGGCCACGACAATGGCACCTTCTGGCATAGAGTCTGCCTCCTGTTCACTGGCCAGCCAGATGGGTCCGGTGCAGTAGCCTTCGCTAACGCTCTCGCCAGAAGCAATGGTCTCTTCCGGTATGGGCATGGCGAAATCCATGTCGCCAGCGAGTCGGGTAACAGGGCGCACCTGCAACAGGAACAGGCGACCCCGGTGATCAATGGCAAACTCCGCATCCACGGGGCAGAGCAAAAGGTCTTCCAGTTTTGTCACCGCGTCCCTGAGATCTGAAAGCATTTTATCCGTGAGTTTCAGACCACCGTCGCCTGATTGAGCATCGACATTATCAATTCTTGTTTCCGAAAAGCCGTTATTGTGCTTGTACAGGATGAAGTGACTTGAGATGGTCCCGGGGTAGTATTGAGCGTCTTCGGCGCCTTCCCTGCGATAAATATCGATACGATGGGGCGTATTACCGAATTGTCCTGCCACTACGCCTTTGGGCTGACCCTTTGTGTACTCAACCCTGACGGTTTTATCCTGAAAGGATTGAAAGCTCGTAAAGACCCCGCCGTATAGGCAATCAATGCACTGTTGGATAACCAGCGCCATGGGTTGTGGTATGCCTTCGGGACAGACTTCAGGCCGGTAACCCGAGGCCATGACCTTAAGACAGGTTCGCAAAATATCCTCTTCCCCCTGAACTAAAGAGAGGTATTTGCCCGCCTGGGCATCGCCATAGTTATCTTCATTGATGCCGGAACTGCGGACAATTACGGGCTGTGAGTTGGAGACTTTGCCCAGCTGAGAGCGCAGAACCCTGATTTGCCGGGCCGCTTCAGAATCTTTAATCTGTTCGTAATAGTCATTACTGGCAATTAATTTCGCCATAGCCGACAGCCATTCATCCCTTTTGGTTTGCTCTGAAGGCGGTAGGGCATTGAGGTATTTCCTGATGCTCGCCAGGCTGGTTCCCACCTCCGGTTCATAAATAATTCCGGGGAAGTAGCAGTCTAAAAGATGGGCATCCAGAGGGTGTTGTTCAAGCGCATTCATGACTTGAGCACTAACACATTCGAAGGGCGGAACAGACAGACCGGCTGCTTTCATGCGCAACAAAAACATTCCCTTGCCCCCGAACTGTTCCCGTTCGGAAGGAGAACAGCCAGCAGCCTGCTCTGAAACAGCTAAACGGCAGAGACGTTTGGTTAAAGGGGTTTCGCTGGTCGAAACGCCACGGGGTACAGGATTATCGAAATGCCTTTTGATTGCACTGCGAACCCTGTTGGATAGACTGCCAGCCCCGGTGTTCTGATTTGAACAGGTTCCCGGGCTTCGGGGATCTAATTTGCCAAAATTTTCAGGTAAAGGTAACATCGCGACATCCACGTCATACTAAGTACTCATACATAATTTAATTGCCAGAAATTCAATGTATCACCCTGTTCAGGCAATGATATTTTTATAAAGTTCCCCCCGTCAGACTGAAATACGAAATAAAAAGAATGCCAATAAGCTGGCAACAGGGTTTGCACTGACCAACTTTTCAGAGCCGTTCAGACCTTATCCAAAAGCTCTCTGGTGTATTGAATAACTGCGGGATTTCTTTGTTTTGCTGCTTCGATAAAAGCCTTATTAAGTTTAAGCCCGGGAGCAGCAAATTCAAAAGCACGTGGATTTTGTTCAATAAAATCGAGCATAGAATGGTAATTATTCAACACCGTATTACTGGCATATGCCAGGTACTCAATATTATGAGCAATGACACTTTGAATAATGTTTTTATCACTTCGGATTTTCTCACTGGCATACCTCACAACTGCTGGACGCTTTGCGATAGCCGCTATCACCAGCTCATCATAATTTGGGAGTTCCGGGCTGACGCAGCTCATACAATAGCTCTTCTGAGTAACTGCGGCTAGGATGACATCTTTATCACTCTTCAGTTCTTCACCTACATATTTCAGGTTAAATGGATGTACTGCAATGGCTTCTAATACAAGGTCTTTATCATTTCGAACCCGTTGGCTGGCATATTCCAGCCCATCTTTCAGCAAAGCTTGCCTGACCTTTTCTTTAATATCCGAAAGCGACTGAACCGGTGGAACAACAAACGTCAGCGTGTAAGCGTGTGATGGCTTGATAATAAAGTATTGGCCTCTCAAATGGTGATAAAAATCCTCAACCGGGCCAACAGAGTAATAGGGATCTAGCAATAAAAAATGATGTAAGAGCTCCCTGCGCATGCTCTCATTCATGTCATCACTCATAAATATTTCCTTCAGACTCGCCTCCGGTTTTTTCCCTGAATAGACTAAAGACCGACACTCCCCTAATCGCTCAGTATGATGAACAAACTGTTGAAGATGGTTACTGAGTAACTGGCAACAAGCGGGACTCATCCAATAATCGTTCTTATAAAACATTGAAAAAAGGCAATGTTGAAAGGTGAATCTATCAGCTTCTGTCGCAACAACGGGATTAAGACGTTGTGCAAGCAAGTTAAAATCCCAATGAGGTTCTTCAAAAATGTCTTCGTAATCAAAGAGAATATCAAGATCAGTCATAGAATCTAAAACAAGCATCAGCTTTTCAAAGGCATACTGCATAGCTTGAGGTGATTGCATTCGCGTACATTCGACAATAACTTCACGCGCTACCGCATTGTAACTGAGCCTCATTGGATCAGCATTTTCATCCAGTTCGATGGCCTTCAGAAACTGTGTCAGAAACCAGACCCGCTGTAACTTGCCGGATTTATATAAGCCACCAGGTCTATCGAATTGGTCAGAAAATTTCAGCCGCAAGGTTCGTCCTTTCCCAGCCTCTGCGTTTTCAAATAATTCGACAAGGCTGACATGAACGCCTAATCCCAGATTAACCAACAAGGCATCATCCATAATGACAACAGTCCCTGAAAGCTCTAATTCATTCATAATGGCTTTACCGGTTGGACTCAATAGCAACGCATTTTCATCAGGATTACCCTGGGTCGTGTAATCAACATAAGTGATTCGCTTTTCCCTGGATAACCGGCCCTGACCCGAGTCCAGAGTGATCGGTGCCAGTGCTTTTATAAAGCGCAGATGCAGCGCAAAAATCACTTCATGGACACTTTGGAACTGCTCAGCCTCCCTGGGATTGAGTGCTTGAAGACAAGATTGCAGTTGTTGGCAGGCTGACAGCCAATGACGAAACGATAACTGCCGTTCTTCATCGTCATCCTGGGGCAGGATGATAGCCTCCAGCAATGATTGGATGGTCTGTTTCAGTGTCTTGAACCGGTTGCTTAATAGTAGTACTTCATCCTGCAATAACTGAACCTCTGATGAACTGCTGTTACCCGCCAGCAGCAGGAATGCCCGGTACCCATCCAGCATTGCTTCAGCTCCATGAACCAGCCTGTTTACACTGTCTCTGATCTTTGCCAGTATCCCGGATCGTTGTCGAGACATGCTCAGTTTTACCGGATTTGCCAGACAATCCAGTCCGCCGCCGGAGGCAAACATTGCCAACAGACGGGCATTCTGATCTGTGAGCCATTGAAAACCGTCGGCAACCTGAAGGAATGTGCCTTCAGGGGGGGACAAATCATCCCGTGACGGGACGGCCTTTGCCAACGATAGATCAGAAAATGCAGAGGACAGGCTTCTGCAACTGGCCAGTTTTCCGCTAAGGTCACCGGCAACAATAAAGGCTCCGGGTTTTTCGTTAAAGCGGGCACAGGCCAGCGTCGCCTGTTGCCCAACCTGAGCGACCACTGCCGTAAACTGGCCACCGGCCAGCATCAAAGCTATTTCTGCCTGTTTCATGAAGATTGCTACGTGATCATTGAATCCTCCCTCAGCAATGACAAAACCACCAACCCTCTTCAGAAACTCAGGCCCAAGCATCCAGTCTTCAGCATGGTGGGCCACGACAATGGCTCCCTCTGGCATAGAGCCTGCCTCTGGCTGACTGGCCAACCAGAGTGGACCGGTGCAGAAGCCTTCGCTGACGCCCTCGCCAATGGCCAGGGTCTCTTCGGGTATGGACATGACAAAATCCATGCCACCAGAGAGGCGGGTAACAGGGCGCACCTGCAAAAGGAACAGACACCCCTGATGATCAATAGCAAACTCCACATCCACGGGGCAGAGTAATAAGTTTTCCAGCTCTGTCAGCCACTCCATGAGTGTCGAAACCGTGTCATCACTGAGTTGTTGTCCAACGTCGCCTGACTGGGCATCGGCATTATCAATTCTTGTTTCCGAATAGCCGTTATCGTTCTTTTGCAGGATGAAGCGACTTGAGATCGTCCCCGGAAAGTATTGAGAGCTGGCAGCTTCTTCTTCACGATCCTCGCGATAAATATCAATACGGTGGGGCCTGTTTCCGGACTGCCCTGCCACTGCGCCTCTGGGCTGACCCCGTGTGTACTCAATCCTGACGGTATCATCCTGAAAGGATTGAAAACTCATGGCGACTCCGCCATATCGACAATCAATGCACTGTTGGATAATGAGCGCCATGGGTTGCGGTATGCCTTCGGGACAGATTTCAGGCCGGCAAGCTGAAGCCATGACCTTGAGACAGGTTCGCAAAATATCTTCTTCTCCCTGAACTAAAGAGAGGTATTTGCCCGCCTGGGCATCGCCGTAATTATCCTCATTGATGCCAGAGCTGCGGACAATAACCGCTTGTGATGCAAGGAGTACACCCAGCTGACGGCGCAGACCAGCTATTTGTCGAGCCGCTTCAGAATCTTTAACCTGTTGGTAATAATCATTACTGGCAATAAATTCTGCCAGACCCGACAGCCAGTCATCCCTTTTGGTTTGCTCTGAAGGCGGCAAGGTATTGAGGTAGTCACGAATGTTCCTCAGGCTGTTCCCTGTGTCCCACTCATGGACAATCCCGGGAAAATAGCGGTCTAAAAGATGGCTATCCAGAGGGTGTTGTTCAAGCGCATTCATAACTTGAGCAGTCACACATTCGAAGGGCGGAACAGACAGACCAGCCTTTTTCATGCGCCACAAAAACATCCCCTTGCCCCCGAGTTGTTCCCGATTGTGAGGAGAATAGCCAGCAGTCTGATCTGCAACAGATGGACGGCAGTGACGCTTGGTCAGGGGAGTTTCGCTGGTCGCAACGCCACAGGGATAAGGATCACTGGAATGCCTTTTAGATAAACTGCTAATCCCCTTGGATGAACTGTCGGCACCAGCATCCCGATTTGGATCAGTTTTCGGGATTTGACCCTCTGAACGGCCAGAATGAGCAGGAAACATCAAGACTTCCCTCCGTTATTGATATTCATCCATGATTCAATCGCTGACGAATAAACAAATCCCTTTCTATTGACAATAATTTTTTTGTAAAGTTCAGCCTGAAGCACGCAATAGGATAAATAAGTACCTGGCCAGTTGGTTTCACATATTATGGCGAGTGGATTTTTTCATTCTTCAAGGCGCAACGACGGACGCGTAGCCTTAGCTACGCAACCAGCGTTGGAACGCAGAAGGATGGAAAAAGCCGCCGTCCAGAATATGTGAAACCAACTGGTTAGGTACTTAACAACTCGGTTTGCACTGGAGGGCGTTATCTGATGAGAAAATTATTGCTTGCCTGCTTAAAAAAACCGGTAGCAACTGGCTGATAATCAGGCTTAGAGGATGTTACACAGAACGCTATGGTCCTCAGCGTTTTCGGGCTGATTTTTCTGTTGTGAACTTGCACTCCCAGTACTCAGACACATTCTTAAAGTCTTCTCGGAGAGGTATTGAACAACATCAGGGTTCCTGTAGATTGCTGATCGGATAAAATCCCTATCGCGCCTGAGTTCATCAACAGCATAATTGAAAACACGACAATGATGTTCAATCAGGTTCAGCAGATACTCGCGATCACTCAGTATTCTTTTACTGGCACATTTTAAGTTCACAATATTATCATCGATAACCATTTTTATAATGTTTTTGTCGCTTCGGATTCTTTCACTTGCAAAACTCAGCGCTGGTGGATAACTGGCGATAGCGGTCTTTACAATATTTTCATCATCCCGCATTTCCAGGCTGGCATATTTCAGCCAAATGCCGTCCTCTTTGATTGCAGTCATGACAACCTCTTTATCATTCTTCATTTTTTCACCAGCAAATTTAAGATTTTCTTGACGCTCTGCAATGATTGGTAATACCAGGTCTTTATCATTCCGAACCCGTTGACTGCCATATTGCAGTCCGTGCTTCAGCAAGGCTTTTTTGAATGTTTCTTTATCACCAGAAAGCCACAGATCCGGAGGGACTTCAAAACTTAGCCGGTAACTGTAGGATGATGGTTTTATAACATAGTATTTATCTCTCAAATCGGGATAAATATCTTCAACCAATGGAGCCGTTCTTTTGGCATCGAGGAATAACAAATGATGTAAAAATTCCCTGCGGGTTTTTTCAGTGATCTCATTGCTCATCAATATTTGCCGATAGTCGTCCTCCGATTTATTACGACACTCATCAAACCGTTGGGCATAATTAATAAATTGCTGGTAGTGATCGGGTAATAACAGCAAATAATCAGGACTGTAGGAGAAATGCTTCTCATAATACATTGCGAAAAGGCAATGTTGAAAGGCGAACCTGTCAGCTTCTGCCGCAACATCGCCAGTCAGGCGTTGTGCCAGTGAGCTAAAGTTCCACTGATCTCCTTCAAAAACCTCAATGTACTGCATTTTACAATCCACATCACACATATCACGTAATACAACAATCAGTTTTTCAAAGGCATCCTGCATGTTTTCAGTTGCTTTTATTCGAGTGCATTCGACGATAATGCCTCCCGCTACCGCATTGCAAAACAGCTTCATGCTATCAGCATTTTCATCCAGTTCGAGGGCTTTCAGTAACTGCACCAGAAACCACATACGCTTTAACTTGGCGGTTGTATCAACACCATCATCTTTATAAAACGGATCAGAGAATTTCAGCCGTAAGGTTCGTTCTTTGCCTCCCTCTGCGTATTCAAGCAGCTCAATAAGGCATACATGACTTCCAAGCTCCAGGTTAACAATCAAGACATCATCCATGATGACGACAGTCCCTGAACAAGCAAACTTTTCAATTAATGCTTTCGAGGACGGCCTCAATAGCAGTGCCTTTTCTCCCGGGTTGCACTGAGTTGTGTAATCAAGGTAGGTAATATTCGCTTCTTTTGATAGCTTGCCCTGACCGGAAAGCTGAGTGATCGGTGCCAGTGCATCTACAAAGCGCCAGTGCAAGGAAAAAATCAGCTCATGAACACTCCGGACCTGCTCAGCCTCTTTAGGATTCAGTGCTTGCAGAGAGGATTGCAGTTGCTGACAGGCAGTCAGCCATTGATGAAATGTTATCTGCCTGTTTTTACCATCATCCAGAAGCAGGATAATAGCCTCTAAACTGGATCGGATGGTCTGTTTCAGCGCCTCGAACCGGTTGCACAATGTCGGTATTTCATCCCGCAATAACCGAACCTCGTAAGCACCTGTTTTTCCCGCCAGCAACAAGAACGCACGGTAGCCATCCAGAAATGCTTCAGCCCCCTGAACCAACCGATTTACCCTGACTCTGATCTCTGCCAACAACTCTGAACGTTGTGTTGACATGCTCAGTTTTATGGGATTTGCCAGATAATCCAGTCCGCCACCAGAGGCAAAAAATGCCAACAAACGGGCATTTTGATCCGTGAGCCACTGAAAACCGCTAGCGACATTAAGGAATGTGCCTTCAGGGGGGGACAAATCATCCCGTGACGGGACGGCTCTGAGCAGCGACACATCAGAAAATGCAGAGGACAGGCTTCTGCGACTGGCAAGTTCGCCGCTAAGGTCACCGACAACAACAAAGGCACCAGGCTCACCTTTGAAGCGGGCAAAGGCCAGCGTCGCCTGTTGGCCAACCTGAGCGGCCACGACCGCGAACTGTCCACCGGCCAGCATCAAGGTTTTTCCTGCCTGTTTCATAAGGATCGCGACATGATCATTGAAGCCTCCTTCGGCAAAGACAAAACCCCCTGCCCGCTTCAGGAACTCTGGCTCAAGCATCCAGTCTGCAGCATGGTGGGCCACGATAATGGCCCCCTCTGGCATGGAGTCTGCCGATTGTTCTTCAGCCAGCCAGAGTGTTCCTGTGCAATGGCCTTCGCTGACACCCTCACCAATGGTCAGGGTCTCTTTGGGTATTGGCATCGCAAAATCCATGCCGCCAGAAAGCCGGGTAACAGGGCGCACCTGCAACAGGAACAGGTTACCCAGATGATCGATGGCAAACTCCACATCCACCGGACAGAGCAACAGCTTTTCCAGCTCTGTCACCGCCTGACTGAGTTTTGCAACCAAATGATCACTGAGTTTATGCTCACTGTCGTCTGATTGGGCGTCCGCATCATAAATTTCTGTTTCCAGATAGCCATCATTGTTTTTGTGCAGGACAAAGTGACTGGAGACCTTCCCGGGAAAGTATTGATAACTGTCATTGCCTTCCCTACCCTTGCGAGAAATATCGATACGGTGGGGCGTGTTACCGGACTGTCCTGCCACTATGCCTCTGGGCTGACCCCGTGTGTACTCAATCCTGATGGTATCATCCTGAAAAGATTGAAAGCTCATGACGACTCCACCATATCGACAGTCAATACACTGTTGGATGATCAGCGCCATGGGTTGCGGTATGCCTTCGGGACAGACTTCAGGCCGGTAACCTGAGGCCATGACCATGAGACAGGTTCTGAAAACATCGCCTCCTGCCTGAATGACAGAAAGGTATTTACCCGCCTGGGCATCGCCGTAGTTATCTTCGTTGATGCCGGAACTGCGGACAATTACGGGCTGTGATCCAGAGAGTCGGTCCACCTGACGGTGCAGCTCCCGGATTTTTTGGGCCGCTTCAGAATCTTTCACCTGTTCGTAAAAGTCATCACTGGCAATAAATGCTGCCATAGCTGACAGCCAGTCATCCCTTTTGGTTTGCTCTGAAGGTGGCAAGGTATTGAGGTATTCCCGGATGTTCCTTAGGCTGGTCTTTGCCAGCGATTTATCAACAAACCTGGGGAAATAGTGGTCTAAAGCATGGGTATCGAGAGGGTGTTGTGCCAGCGCATTCATGATTTGGGCAGTCACACATTGGAAGGGCGGAACAGACAGGCCCGCTTCTTTCATGCGCTGCAAAAACATCCCCTTGCCGCCGAGTTGTTCCCGATTGGGAGGAGAATAGCCAGCAGTCTGATCTGCAACAGATGGACGACAATCACGCTTGGCCAGTGGAGTTTCGCTGGTCAGAGCGCCCGAGGGACCAAGATCACTGAAATGCCGCTGGGATAGGCTGCGAGCCTCGCTGGATGGACCGCCAGCGTCGGCATTTCGATTTGGATCAGTTTTCAGGATTTGACCCTCTGAACGGCCAAAATTAGCATGAAACATCAAGATATCCCTCTATTATTAACATTCATCCATGGTTCAATGGCTGTGGCATTAATCAATTACTTTGTTTGGACAATACTATTTTTATAAAGTTCAGCCTGAAGCACGCAATAGGATAAATAACAACTCGGTTTGCACTGGAGGGCGTTATCTGATGAGAAAATTGTTGCTTGCCTGCTTAAAAAAACCGGTAGCAACTGGCTGATAATCAGGCTTAGAGGATGTTACACAGAACGTTATGGTCCTCAGCGTTTTCGGGCTGATTTTTCTGTTGTGAACTTGCACTCCCAGTACTCAGACACATTCTTAAAGTCTCCGCAGAGAGGTATTGAACAACATCAGGGTTTCTGTGGATTGCTGATCGGATAAAATCCTTATCGCGTTTAAGTTCATTAGCAGCAGAGTCGAAAGCACGATAATTATGTTCAATCAAGTTCAGCAAATACTCGCGATCACTCCGTACTCTTTTACTGGCACATTGTAAGCAACAGATATCATCAACAATTGCCATTTGTATAATGTTTTTGTCGCTTCGGATTCTTTCACTTGCAAAACTCAGTGCTGGTGGATAACTGGCGATAGCGACCTTTACAATGTTTTCATCATCCCGCATTTCCGGGCTGGCATATCGCAGCCAAATGCCATGCTCTTTGACTGCAGTCATGACAACCTCTTTATCATTCTTCATTTTTTCACCAGCAAACTCAAGGTCTCCTTGACGTTCTGCAATGATTGGTAATACCAGGTCTTTATCATTCCGAACCCGCTGACTGCCATATTGCAGCCCGTGCTTCAGCAAGGCTTTTTTGAATGTTTCTTTATCATCAGAAAGCCACAGATCCGGAGGGACTTCAAAACTTAGCCGGTAACTGTAGGATGATGGTTTTATAACATAGTATTTATCTCTCAAATCGGGATAAACATCCTCAACCAATGGAGCCGTTCTTTTGGCATCGAGGAATAACAAATGATGTAAAAATTCCCTGCGGGTTTCTTCAGTGATCTCACTGCTCATTAATATTTGCCGATAGTCGTCCTCCCATTTATTACGACACTCTGCAAACCGTTGGGCATAATTAATAAATTGCTGGTAGTGATCGGGTAATAACAGGAAACAATCGGGAGTGTAGAGGATATGCTTCTCATAATACATTGCGAAAAGGCAATGTTGAAAGGCGAACCTGTCAGCTTCTGCCGCAACATCGCCAGTCAGGCGTTGTGCCAGTGAGCTAAAGCTCCACTGATCTCCTTCAAAAACCTTAATGTACTGCATTTTACAATCCACATTACACATAGCACGTAACACAATGATCAGTTTTTCAAAGGCATCCTGCATCTTTTCAGTTGATTTTATTCGAGTGCATTCGACGATAATGCCTCCCGCTACCGCATTGCAATACAGCTTTATGCTATCAGCATTTTCATCCAGTTCGAGGGCTTTCAATAACTGCACCAGAAACCACATACGCTTTAACTTGGCGGTTGTATCAACACCATCATCTTTATAAAACTGGTCAGAGAATTTCAGCCGTAAGGTTCGTTCTTTGCCTCCCTCTGCGCATTCAAGCAGCTCAATAAGGCACACATGACTTCCGAGCTTCAGGTTAACAATCAAGACATCATCCATAACGACCACAGTCCCATAACAACTACACTTTTCGATTAATGGTTTCGAGGACGGCCTCAATAGCGGTACCTTTTCTCCCGGGTTGCGCTGAGTTGTGTAATCAAGGTAGGTAATTTTGTTTTCTTTTGATAGCTTGCCCTGACCGGAAAGCTGAGTGATCGGTGCCAGTGCATCTACAAAGCGCCAGTGCAAGGCAAAAATCAGCTCATGAACACTCCTGACCTGCTCAGCCTCTTTAGGATTCAGTGCTTGCAGAGAGGATTGCAGTTGCTGACAGGCAGTCAGCCATTGATGAAATGTTATCTGCCTGTTTTTACCATCATCCAGAAGCAGGATGATAGCCTCTAAACTGGATCGGATGGTCTGTTTCAGCGCCTCGAACCGGTTGCTCAATGTCGGTATTTCATCCCGCAATGACCGAACCTCGTAAGCACCTGTTTTTCCCGCCAGCAACAAGAACGCATGGTAGCCATCCAGAAAAGCTTCAGCCCCCTGAACCAGCCAATTTACCCTGACTCTGATCTCTGCCAGCAACTCTGAACGTTGTGGTGACATGCTCAGTTTTATGGGATTTGCCAGATAATCCAGTCCGCCACCAGAGGCAAAAAATGCCAACAAACGGGCATTTTGATCCGTGAGCCACTGAAAACCGCTGGCGACATTAAGGAATGTGCCTTCAGGTGGGGACAAATCATCCCGTGACGGGACGGCTCTGAGCAGCGACACATCAGAAAATGCAGAGGACAGGCTTCTGCGACTGGCAAGTTTTCCACTAAGGTCACCGACAACAACAAAGGCGCCAGGCTCACCTTTGAAGCAGGCAAAGGCCAGCGTCACCTGTTGGCCAACCTGAGCGGCCACGACCGCGAACTGTCCACCGGCGAGCATCAAGGTTTTTCCTGCCTGTTTCATAAGGATCGCGACATGATCATTGAAGCCTCCTTCGGCAAAGACAAAACCCCCTGCCCGCTTCAGGAACTCTGGCTCAAGCATCCAGTCTGCAGCATGGTGGGCTAAGACAATGGCTCCCTCTGGCATAGAGTCTGCCGCTTGTTCTTCAGCCAGCCAGAGTGTTCCGGTGCAATGCCCTTCGCTGACACCCTCGCCAATGGCCAGGGTCTTTTTGGGTATAGGCATCGCAAAATCCATGCCGCCAGAAAGCCGGGTAACAGGGCGCACCTGCAACAGGAACAGGTTACCCAGATGATCGATGGCAAACTCCACATCCACCGGACAGAGCAACAGCTTTTCCAGCTCTGTCACCGCCTGACTGAGTTTTGCAACCAAATGATCACTGAGTTTATGAACACTGTCGTCTGATTGGGCGTCCGCATCATAAATTTCTGTTTCCAGATAGCCATCATTGTTTTTGTGCAGGACAAAGTGACTTGAGACCTTGCCGGGAAAGTATTGATAACTGTCACTGCCTTCCCTACCCTTGCGAGAAATATCGATACGGTGGGGCGTGTTACCGAACTGTCCTGCCACTATGCCTCTGGGCTGACCCCGTGTGTACTCAATCCTGATGGTATCATCCTGAAAAGATTGAAAGCTCATGACGACTCCACCATATCGACAGTCAATACACTGTTGGATGATCAGCGCCATGGGTTGCGGTATGCCTTCGGGACAGACTTCAGGCCGGTAACCTGAGGCCATGACCATGAGACAGGTTCTGAAAACATCGCCTCCTGCCTGAATGACAGAAAGGTATTTGCCTGCCTGGGCATCGCCGTAGTTATCTTCGTTGATGCCGGAACTGCGGACAATCACGGGCTGTGATCCAGAGAGTCGGTCCACCTGACGGTGCAGCTCCCGGATTTTTTGGGCCGCTTCAGAATCTTTCACCTGTTCGTAAAAGTCATCACTGGCAATAAATGCTGCCATAGCTGACAGCCAGTCATCCCTTTTGGTTTGCTCTGAAGGCGGCAAGGTATTGAGGTATTCCCGGATGTTCCTTAGGCTGGTCTTTGCCAGCGATTTATCAACAAACCTGGGGAAATAGTGGTCTAAAGCATGGGTATCGAGAGGGTGTTGTGCCAGCGCATTCATGATTTGAGCAGTCACACATTGGAAGGGCGGAACAGACAGGCCCGCTTCTTTCATGCGCTGCAAAAACATCCCCTTGCCGCCGAGTTGTTCCCGATTGGGAGGAGAATAGCCAGCAGTCTGATCTGCAACAGATGGACGACAATCACGCTTGGCCAGAGGAGTTTCGCTGGTCAGAGCGCCACAGGGACCGGGATCACTGAAACGCTTTTTGGGTAGGCTGCGAGCCTCCCTGGATGGACCGCCAGCGTCGGCATTCCGATTTGGATCAGTTTTCAGGACTTGACCCTCTGAACGGCCAAAATTAGCATGAAACATCAAGATATCCCTCTATTATTAACATTCATCCATGGTTCAATGGCTGTGGCATTAATCAATTACTTTGTTTCGACAATAATTTTTTTAAAAAGTTCAGCAATCAGCCTGAAACAAACAACAGAAAAAACAACAACACGGTTGGCACTGGCAGAAGTTGTCTGGATAAGTCAGACATTAATCGCAGATTATCTGAAGTATTCTCGAAGCTCGGGGCTTTTGAGGGTTGCTTCATCCATAAAAACCGGATCAGCTTTAAGCTCTGAAGCAGCATATCGGAAAGCTTGATGATTCTTTGCAATTAACTCCAGCATATATTCACGATCATTCAATAACGTTTCGCTGGCATAACACAGAGCTCTGGGATTTTTTTTGACAGCGGCCATGACTATAGCTCTATCATTCCTCAGCTCCTCGCTCAAATATTTGAGCTCTAAGGGATATTCTGAAATGAAGGGTAATACAGAGTCTTTATCATTCCAAACCCGCTGGCTGGCATAATCCAATCCATGTTCCAGCATGACATTCCTGACCTTTTCCTTATAGTCCCCAAACGGTTGACCTGGTGACAAATAAAACTCCAGTCTGTAACTGTAAGACGGCTTGATAACAAAGTATTGATTTCCCAAGACATACACTTGCTCAATGAATCTGGTAGCGCTTTTGGGCTCAAACAATAAATAGTGATGCAAGAGCTCCCTGCGGGTGTTCTCACTCATCTTATGACTCATTAAGATTTCCTGCAGACTCTCTTCCGGTGTTTCATGAAAAAACAATGACGACTGATACTCACCTAACCGCCGGGCATGATGGGCAAACTGCTGGTGATGGTCGCTCAATAACTGGCAGCAAACGGCAGTATAGTGCCAACCATTCCAATTCCGATAAGACATTACAAAAAGGCCATGTTGAAAGGCAAACCTATCGGCTTCTGTCGCAACATCACAATTAAGACGTTGCGCAAGCAGGTTAAAGTCCCACCGACCTCCTTCAAAAATGGGTCTGGAACGCAAATCAAGATCCAGATCAAACATAGCACGTAACACAATGATGAGTTTTTCAAAGGCATACTGCATGGTTTGACGTAATTTCATTCGGGAGCATTCGACGATCATTTCACCCGCTACGGCGTTGCAACTCAGCTTCATGGGATCAGCATTTTCATCCAGTTTGATTGCTTTCAGTAATTGCGCCAGAAACCACATACGCCTGAACTTGCCGGATTTATCAGCGTAACCAGTTCTGTTAAATTGGTCAGAAAATGTCAGCCGCAGGGTTCGTCCTTTCCCTCCCTCTGCCTGTTCAAGCAACTCGATAAGGCCCACATGACTGCCAAGTTTCAGGTTAACAATCAAGGCTTCATCCATGGTGATAACAGTCCCTGAAAGCTTTGACTCTGCAATAAGTACTTTGTCGGACGGCCTCAGCAGCGGTGCCTCTGCACCCAGTGTCGTGTAATCGACATAGGTGATTTCCCCTTTTCTGGACAGAATGCCCTGACCCGAGTCCAGAGTGACCGGAGCCAGCGCTTTTACGAAGCGCTGATGCAGGGCAAAAATCAGCTCATGGACACTTCGCACCTGCTCAGCGCTTTCAGGGTTGAGCGCTTGAAGACAGGATTGTAGCTGATGACAGTCTGCCACCCACTGACGAAAGCTTACCGGGGATACCTTCTCTTCTTCAGCGGCTTGCATGAGAAGAGTGATACGCTCTAACCCGGATTGAATGGTCTGTTTCAGCATCACGAACCGGTCGATCAGTTCTGGTAATTCATGCCGCAATGACTCGACTCTGTGTGAACTTTTCTTAACAGCCAGTTGCAAGAATGCCCCGTACCCATCCAGCAGCGCTTCAGCCCCATAAACCAGCCGATTTATGCTGTCCAGGGTCTCTGCCAGCAGCTTTGATCGTTGTGGTGACATGCTCAGTTTTACCGGGTTTGCCAGGCAATCCAGTCCGCCGCCGGAGGCAAAAAATGCCAACAGGCGGGCATTTTGATCCGTGAGCCACTGAAAACCGCTGGCGACCTGACGGAATGCGTCTTCAGAGAGGGACACATCATCCCATGACGGGACGGCTTTTTCTTGCGGCACATCAGAAACAGCAGAGGATAGACTTCCATGACTCACCAGCTTCCCGGTCATGTCACCGGTAACAATAAAGGCACCGGGCTTACCGTTAAAGCGGGCACAGGCCAGCGTCGCCTGATGGCCAACCTGAGCGGCCACAGACTCAAACTGATCACCGGCCAGCATCAGGGTTTTTCGTTGCTGTTTCATCAGGATCGCGACATGATCATTGAATCCTCCTGTGGCAGTAACAAAGCCTCCTGCCCGCTTCAGGAACCCGTGCTCAAGCATCCAGTTTTCAGCGTGTTGAGCCACGACAATAGCGCCCTCTGGCATGGAGTCTGCCGCTGATTCTTCAGCCAGCCAGAGTGGTCCCGTGCAATAGCCTTCGCTGACCCCCTCGCCAATGGCCAGGGTCTCTTCGGGTATGGGCATGGCGAAATCCAGGCCGCCGGAGAGTCGGGTGACAGGACGCACCTGCAACAGGAAAAGGCGACCCTGATGATTTATGGCAAACTCCACATCCACGGGGCAGAGCAACAGCTTTTCCAGCTTTGTCACCATCACCCTGAGGTCTGCAACCATGTCATCAGTGAGTTGTTGTTCAACGTCGTTTGATTGGGCATCGGCATCATCCATTCTTATTTCCGAATAGCCGTTATTGTCTTTACGCAGGATGTAATGACTTGAGATGGTCCCGGGAAAGTATTGATAGCTGTCGGCGCCTTCCTTGCGAAAAATATCAATACGATGGGGCCTGTTACCGGACTGCCCGGCCACTATCCCTCTGGGCTGCCCCCGTGTGAACTCAACCCTGACGGTATCATCATCAAAGGATTGAAAACTCATGGCGACTCCGCCGTGCAGGCAGTCAATACACTCCTGGATAATCAGCGCCATGGGTTGCGGTATGCCTTCGGAACAGACTTCAGGCCGGTAAGCTGAGGCCATAACCTTTAGACAGGTTCGCAAAATATCCTCATCTCCCTGAACTTCCGAAAGGTATTTGCCCGCCTGGGCGTCGCCGTAGTTATCTTCATTGATGCCGGAACTGCGGACAATAAGCGGCCCTGATGTTGATAGTCCGTGATCCCTGATGTGTTGGGCCGCTTCAGAATCTTTAACCTGCTCATAAAAGTCATCACTGGCAATAAAGTTCGCCAGACCCGCCAGCCAGCTGTCTCTTCTGGCTTGCTCTGAAGGCAGCATCGCATTGAGGCATTCCCTGATGTTTGCCAGACTGATCTCCGACTCCGGTTCATTGCCGATCCCGGGGAAATAGGGTTCCAGACGCTGGCTATCCAGAGGGTATTGTTCCAGCGCATTGGTGACCTGAGTTGTCACACACTGAAACGTCGGCACAGACAAACCGGCTGCTTTCATGCGCTGCAAAAACATTCCCTTGCCGCCCAATAGTGCCCGGTTGGCAACAGAACAATGAGCAGCCTGATCTGCGACAAGTGAGTGGCATTTGCGCCTGGCTAGTGACCTTGTATCGGGAATGACAACGGGTTCAATATCACCAAAATACCTATTGGCTGAACTATAAGCCTTAGTATTCTGATCGGGGGTTGCCAGACTTTGAGAATCTGATCTGCCAGTGGTTGCAGGCGGTAAAGGTAACATAAAGATATCCCTCTCATGTAAATCCATGATTCAACAGCGAGTCATTACCTTCACGTTCGACAATAAGGTTTTTATAAAGTTCCCCCGTCAACGCAGTAGAAAAACAGGGTTGGCACTGGTCAGCGTTGTCTGAATCGATCAGACCTTGTTCGCAGATTAAGTACTCAACCATACGAAATCATATTTTCTGACTTATTGTTCAAGCACTCGCGGCAACTGCTCCTGCGTTGCTCTAGTGCAGCTAAGCTCTGATATCCATACACCCCTCGTTCCCACGCAACAAAGGGTGTCGCAAAACCCTGGTTCACCTCCCGTCATTTCCGGCCTCACTCCCGTCATTCCCGCGAAGGCGGGAATCCACACAGACTCATCACCAGAACCATACTGCCCGGTGCCCCCCTGGCCTTTTCATCCGCGTGAAGGCAGAGACCCGCTGTTGGCGCTGGATTCCCGCCTTCGCGGGAATGACGACCACAGAGTATCGGAACGAGTGGGCTGTATGGATATCAAGGCTTGGCTGCACTAGCTCCTGCATCCATGCAGTCGTGATGCGTTGCAACTCTGGTCACATAGCTTGCTATGTTCCCGTCGTTGCGCCTTGCAGAGCACCTGCCCAATTAGCCAGAAATATTCGATTCCGTATGGCTGAGTACTTATCTGAGGTATTTTCGAAGTTCGGGGTTTCTTTGTTTTGCTGCATTGATGAAAGCTTTATTATCTTTAAGCTCGGAAGTAGCATAATCGAAAGCTTCATGATTCTTTGCAATTAACTCCAACATATACTCAGGATCATTCAATATCGTTTCACTGGCAAAAAATAAGGGATTTATACTGTCAGCAATGGCCATTTGAATAATTTTTTTATCACTTCGGAGTCTTTTGCTGGCATAACAAAGAAGTCTGGGATCTTTTTTGACAGCGGCTATGACGACATCTCTATCATTCCTCAGCTCTTCACTCAAATATTGCAACTCCATGGGATATTCTGAAATGATGGGTAATACACAGTCTTTATCATTCCAAACCCGTTGGCTGGCATAATCCAATCCATGTTCCAGCAGGGCATTCCTGACCTTTTCCTTATGGTCACCGAACGGTTGATCTGGTGGCGCATAAAACTCCAGTCTGTAACTGTAAGACGGCTTGATAACAAAGTATTGATTTCCCAAGTCATACACTTGCTCAATGAATCTGGTAGCGTTTTTGGGCTTGACCAATAAATAGTGATGCAAGAGCTCCCTGCGAGTGTTCTCACTCATCTTATGACTCATTAAGATTTCCTGCAGACTCTCTTCTGGTTCTTTATATACTAACAATGACGATTGATACTTACCTAACCGCCGGACATGATGGGCAAACTGCTGGTGATGGTCGCTCAATAACTGGCAGCAAGCGGCAGTATTTTGCCAACCAGTCCAATTCCGATAAGACATTGCGAAAAGGCCATGTTGAAAGGCAAACCTGTCCGCTTCTGTCGCAACATCACGATCAAGGTGATGTGCAAGCAGGTTAAAGTCCCACTGGCCTCCTTCAAAAATGGGTCTGCCCTTCAACCAAATGTCCAGATTATACATAGCGCGTAACACAATGATCAGTTTTTCAAAGGCATCCTGCATGGTTTGACGTAATTTCATTCGGGAGCATTCTACGATCATTTCACCCGCTACGGCGTTGCAACACAGCTTCATGGGATCAGCATTTTCATCCAGTTTGATCTCTTTCAGTAATTGCGCCAGAAACCACATACGCCTGAACTTGCCGGATTTATCAGCGTAATCAGTTCTGTCAAATTGGTCAGAAAATGTCAGCCGCAGGGTTCGTCCTTTCCCCCCCTCTGCCTGTTCAAGCAACTCGATAAGGCCCACATGACTACCAAGTTTCAGGTTAACAATCAAGGCTTCATCCATGGTGATAACAGTCCCTGAAAGCTCTGACTCTGCAATAAGTACTTTGACGGACGGTCTCAGCAGCGGTGCCTCTTCACCCGGTGTCGTGTAATCGACATAGGTGATTTCCCCTTTTCTGGACAGAATGCCCTGACCCGAGTCCAGAGTGACCGGAGCCAGCGCTTTTACGAAGCGCTGATGCAGGGCAAAAATCAGCTCATGGACACTTCGCACCTGCTCAGCGCTTTCAGGGTTGAGCGCTTGAAGACAGGATTGTAGCTGATGACAGTCTGCCACCCACTGACGAAAGCTTACCGGGGATACCTTCTCTTCTTGAGCGGCTTGCATGAGAAGAGTGATACGCTCTAACCCGGATTCAATGGTCTGTTTCAACATCTCGAACCGGTTGCTCAGCAGCGGTAATTCTTGCCGCAATGACTCGACTCTGTCTGAACTTTGCTTAACAGCCAGTTGCAGGAATGCCCCGTACCCATCCAGCAGCGCTTGAGCCCCATGAACCAGTCGATTTACGCTGTCCAAGGTCTCTGCCAATAGCTTTGATCGTTGTGGTGACATGCTCAGTTTTACCGGGTTTGCCAGACAATCCAGCCCGCCGCCGGTGGCAAAAAATGCCAACAGGCGGGCATTTTGATCCGTGAGCCATTGAAATCCGCTGGCGACCTGACGGAGTGCGCCTTCTGAGAGGGACAATTCATCCCATGCAGGGATGGCTTTTGCCGAAGGTTCATCAGAAACAGCAGAGGATAGAATGCCGTGACTCAACAGTTTCCCGGTCATGTCACCGGCAACAATAAAGGCACCGGGCTTACCGTTAAAGCGGGCACAGGCCAGCGTCGCCTGTTGGCCAACCTGAGCGGCCACGGACTCAAACTGGTCACCGGCCAGCATCAGGGTTTTTCGTTGCTGTTTCATCAGGATCGCGACATGATCATTGAATCCGCCTGTGGCAGTAACAAAGCCTCCTGCCCGCTTCAGGAACCCGGGCTCAAGCATCCAGTCTTTAGCGTGTCGGGCCACGACTATGGCTCCCTCTGGCATAGAGTCTGCCGCTGATTCTTCAGCCAGCCAGAGTGGCCCGGTGCAATAGCCTTCGCTGACACCCTCGCCAATGGCCAGGGTCTCTTCGGGTATGGACATGGCGAAATCCAGGCCGCCGGAGAGTCGGGTGACAGGACGCACCTGCAACAGGAACAGACGACCCTGATAGTTTATGGCAAACTCCACATCCACCGGACAGAGCAACAACTTTTCCAGCTTTGTCAGCATCACCCTGAGGTCTGCAACCATGTCATCAGTGAGTTGTTGTTCAACGTCGTTTGATTGGGCATCGGCATCATCCATTCTTATTTCCGAATAGCCGTTATTGTCTTTACGCAGGATGTAATGACTTGAGATGGTCCCGGGAAAGTATTGATAGCTGTCGGCGCCTTCCTTGCGAAAAATATCAATACGATGGGGCCTGTTACCGGACTGCCCGGCCACTATCCCTCTGGGCTGCCCCCGTGTGAACTCAACCCTGACGGTATCATCATCAAAGGATTGAAAACTCATGGCGACTCCGCCGTGCAGGCAGTCAATACACTCCTGGATAATCAGCGCCATGGGTTGCGGTATGCCTTCGGAACAGACTTCAGGCCGGTAAGCTGAGGCCATAACCTTTAGACAGGTTCGCAAAATATCCTCATCTCCCTGAACTTCCGAAAGGTATTTGCCCGCCTGGGCGTCGCCGTAGTTATCTTCATTGATGCCGGAACTGCGGACAATAAGCGGCCCTGATGTTGATAGTCCGTGATCCCTGATGTGTTGGGCCGCTTCAGAATCTCTAACCTGCTCATAAAAGTCATCACTGGCAATAAAGTTCGCCAGACCTGCCAGCCAGCTGTCTCTTCTGGCTTGCTCTGAAGGCAGCATCGCATTGAGGCATTCCCTGATGTTTGCCAGACTGATATTTGCCTCCGGTTCATCGCCGATCCCGGGGAAATAGGGTTCCAGACGCTGGCTATCCAGAGGGTATTGTTCCAGCGCATTGGTGACCTGAGTTGTCACACACTGAAACGCCGGCACAGACAAACCGGCTGCTTTCATGCGCTGCAAAAACATTCCCTTGCCCCCAACTAGTGCCCGGTTGGCAGGAGAACAATGATCAGCCTGATCTTGAACAGGAGAACAGCATTTGCGCTTGGCTAGTGACCTTGTGTCGGGAACGCCAGTGGCTTCAGGATCACCAAGATACCTTTTGGCTGGACGATCAGCCTCAGTCTCATGATTGGGGTCAATTGCCAGACTTTGAAAATCTGATCTGCCAATGGTTGCAGGTGGTGAAGGTAACATAAAGGTATCCCTCTCACGTTAATATTCATCCATGATTCAACAGTGAGTCATTACCTTTGATTGGACCATAATGTTTTTATAAAGTTCCCCCGTCAGCTTTAAACAGGCAGTAGAAAAAACAACAACAGGGTTGGCACCGGTCAAGGTTGTCTGAACCGATCAGGCCTTATTCGTAGATTATCTGAGGAATTTATGAACTTTAGGGTTTCTTTGTTTTGCTGCATTGATAAAATCCCTATCATCTTTAAGCTCCGGAGCAGCATAACTGAAAGCTCCAGGATTTATTTCAATTAGTTCGAGCATATACTGGCGATCCATCAATACCTCTTTACTGACTACTCGTAAGTGACGGATACTATTAGCAGTGATCATTCGGATAATGTCTTTATCGCCTCGGAGTCTTTGGCTTGCAAAACGCAGAGATTTTGGATTCTTTGCGACAGCGGCCTTGATGACATCGCTGTCATCTCTCAGTTTCTTACTCAATTTTCGCAATTGTGCAGGATCTTTTGAAATGGCGGGTAATACAAAGTTTTTATCATTCCGAACCTGTTTACTGGCATATTCCAATCCATGTTTCAGCACGGCATTCCTGATCTTTTCTTTATGATCCCCAATTGGCTGGCCCGGTGATACATCAAACTCCAATTTGTCATTGCAAGATGGGCTGATAACAAAGTATTGATTTCCCAAGTCATACACTTGCTCAATCAATCGAGTAGCGATTTTGGGTTTGAGAAGTAAAACATGATTTAAGAGCTCTCTGCGGGTGTCCTCACTCATCTCATCACTCATCAAGATTTCCTGCGCAGTTTGTTCAGATTCTTCCCGACTTACCAATGACAAAAGATAAATACACAACCGATGAGCATAATCAACAAACTGTTGATGGTGTTTGCTCAATAACTGGCGCCAAGCGGCAGTTTTGTGCCAACCACTACTAGGCTCATAAGACATTAAGAAAAGGCCATGTTGAAAGGCGAATCTATCTGCTTCTGTCACAACATCATGATCAAGGCGTTGTGCAAGCACGTTAAAGTCCCAATGGCTTCCTTCAAAAATGGGTCTGCTCTGCAACCGAAAATCCAGATCACGCATCTCACTTAAGACAATGATCAGTTTTTCAAAGGCATACTGCATGGTTTTACGTAATTTTATTCGAGAGCATTCGACGATCATTTCACCCGCTACGGCGTTGCAACTCAGCTTCATGGGATCAGCATTTTCATCCAGTTTGATCTCTCTCAAAAATTGCGCCAGAAACCACATACGCCTGAACTTGCCGAAATTTTCAGCGTTATCATCTTTTTCAAATTGGTCAGAAAATGTCAACCGCAGGGTTCGTCCTTTCCCCCCCTCTGCGTGTTCAAGCAGCTCGATAAGGCTCACGTGACTGCCAAGATTCAGGTTAACAATCACAGCCTCATCCATAGTGATAACAGTCCCTCGACGCCTCAATGCTTTAATTAATGTTTTGCCATTCGGGCTCAGTATCGCTGCCTTCTCATCCAGGTTACCCCGAACTGTGCAATCAACGTAGTCAACGAAACCTTCCCTGGAAAGCCTGCCCTGGCCCGAGTCCAGAGTGATCGGTGCCAATGCCTCCACAAAACGCTGATGCAGGGCAAAAATCAGTTCATGGACACTTCGCACCTGTTCAGCGCTTTCAGGGTTGAGTGCTTGAAGACAGGATTGTAGCTGATGACAGTCTGCCAGCCACTGACGAAAGCTTACCGGGGATAACTTCTCTTCTTCGGCAGATTGCATGGGAAGAGTGATACGCTCTAACCCGGATTGAATGGTCTGTTTCAACATCTCGAACCGGTTGCTCAGCAGCGGTAATTCTTGCCGCAATGACTCGACTCTGTCTGAACTTTGCTTAACAGCCAGTTGCAGGAATGCCCCGTACCCATCCAGCAGCGCTTGAGCCCCATGAACCAGTCGATTTACGCTGCCCAAGGTCTCTGCCAATAGCTTTGATCGTTGTGGTGACATGCTCAGTTTTACCGGGTTTGCCAGACAATCCAGCCCGCCGCCGGTGGCAAAAAATGCCAACAGGCGGGCATTTTGATCCGTGAGCCATTGAAATCCGCTGGCGACCTGACGGAGTGCGCCTTCTGAGAGGGACAATTCATCCCATGCAGGGATGGCTTTTGCCGAAGGTTCATCAGAAACAGCAGAGGATAGAATGCCGTGACTCAACAGTTTCCCGGTCATGTCACCGGCAACAATAAAGGCACCGGGCTTACCGTTAAAGCGGGCACAGGCCAGCGTCGCCTGTTGGCCAACCTGAGCGGCCACGGACTCAAACTGGTCACCGGCCAGCATCAGGGTTTTTCGTTGCTGTTTCATCAGGATCGCGACATGATCATTGAATCCGCCTGTGGCAGTAACAAAGCCTCCTGCCCGCTTCAGGAACCCGGGCTCAAGCATCCAGTCTTTAGCGTGTCGGGCCACGACTATGGCTCCCTCTGGCATAGAGTCTGCCGCTGATTCTTCAGCCAGCCAGAGTGGTCCGGTGCAATAGCCTTCGCTGACACCCTCGCCAATGGCCAGGGTCTCTTCGGGTATGGACATGGCGAAATCCAGGCCGCCGGAGAGTCGGGTGACAGGACGCACCTGCAACAGGAACAGACGACCCTGATAGTTTATGGCAAACTCCACATCCACCGGACAGAGCAACAACTTTTCCAGCTTTGTCAGCATCACCCTGAGGTCTGCAACCATGTCATCAGTGAGTTGTTGTTCAACGTCGTTTGATTGGGCATCGGCATCATCCATTCTTATTTCCGAATAGCCGTTATTGTCTTTACGCAGGATGTAATGACTTGAGATGGTCCCGGGAAAGTATTGATAGCTGTCGGCGCCTTCCTTGCGAAAAATATCAATACGATGGGGCCTGTTACCGGACTGCCCGGCCACTATCCCTCTGGGCTGCCCCCGTGTGAACTCAACCCTGACGGTATCATCATCAAAGGATTGAAAACTCATGGCGACTCCGCCGTGCAGGCAGTCAATACACTCCTGGATAATCAGCGCCATGGGTTGCGGTATGCCTTCGGAACAGACTTCAGGCCGGTAAGCTGAGGCCATAACCTTTAGACAGGTTCGCAAAATATCCTCATCTCCCTGAACTTCCGAAAGGTATTTGCCCGCCTGGGCGTCGCCGTAGTTATCTTCATTGATGCCGGAACTGCGGACAATAAGCGGCCCTGATGTTGATAGTCCGTGATCCCTGATGTGTTGGGCCGCTTCAGAATCTCTAACCTGCTCATAAAAGTCATCACTGGCAATAAAGTTCGCCAGACCTGCCAGCCAGCTGTCTCTTCTGGCTTGCTCTGAAGGCAGCATCGCATTGAGGCATTCCCTGATGTTTGCCAGACTGATATTTGCCTCCGGTTCATCGCCGATCCCGGGGAAATAGGGTTCCAGACGCTGGCTATCCAGAGGGTATTGTTCCAGCGCATTGGTGACCTGAGTTGTCACACACTGAAACGCCGGCACAGACAAACCGGCTGCTTTCATGCGCTGCAAAAACATTCCCTTGCCGCCCAGTAGTGCCCGGTTGGCAACAGAACAATGAGCAGCCTGATCTGCAACAGGTGAGTGGCATTTGCGCTTGGCTAGTGACGTTGCGTCGCAGTAGCCAATGGGTTCAAGATCACTGAAATACCTTTTGTATGAACTATCAGCCTTAATATTCTGATTGGGGACACTGGCCAGGCTTTGAAAATCTGATCTGCCAATTTTTTCAGGTGGTAAAGGTAACATAAAGATATCCTTCTCACGTTAATATTCATCCTTGAATCAACGACTGGTGATTATCTTTACGTTTGACAATCATGTTTTTATAAAGTTCCCCCGTCAGCTTCAGGCACGCAGTAGAAAAAACAACAGGGTTGGCACTGGTCCACATTTTCTGAATCGATCAGGCCTTGTTTGCAGATTATCTGAGGTATTCACGAAGTTCGGGGCTTCTTTGTTTTGCTGCATTGATAAAAGCTTCATTATCTTTAAGCTCGGAAGCAGCATAATGGAAAGCTTCATGATTCTTTGCAATTAACTCCAGCATATACTCAGGATCACTCAATACCGTATCACTGGCGAATGTTAAGGCATAAATGCCATCAGCAATTGCCAATCCAATAATGCTTTTATCGCTCCGAAGTCTTTTACTGGCATAACGCAAAGCTCCCGGATACTTTTCGACAGCGGCTATGACAATCTCTCTATCATCTCGCAACTTTTCACTCAAATATCGCAGCTCCATGGGATGTTCTGACATGACGGGTAATACAAAGTCTTTATCATTTCGAACCCGCTGGCTGGCACAGTCCAGACCATGTTTCAGCAAGGCACTCCTGAGCTTTTCTTTATGATCCCCGAGCGGTGGGCCCGGTGGCGCATAAAACTCCAATTTGTGTCTGAACGATGGATTGATAACAAAGCATTGATTTTCCAGGTTATACACTCGCTCAACCAATCGGGTGGCGCTTATGGGATTTAATAATAAAAAATGATGTAAGAGTTCCCTGCGGATATCCTCAGTTATCTCATCACTCATTAACATTTCCAGCAGGCTTTCCTCCGGTTTTTCCCGGAGAAATACTGAGTACTGACAGGCACCAAACCGCCGGGCATGATGAATAAACTGTTGGTAGTATTTGCTTAATAACCGGCAGCAAGCTGCTGTAATGTACCAACTCCCCCCACTCCGATAAGACATTACGAAAAGGCAATGTTGAAAGGCGAATCTATCCTCTTCTGTCGCAACATCACGACCAAGGCGCTGTGCAAGCCGGTTAAAGTCCCACTGGCCGCCTTCAAAAATAAGTTTATCCCCGAACTGACGATCGAGATTATACATAGCACGTAATACAATGATCAGATGTTCAAAGGCATACTGCATGGATTTACGTGATTTCATTCGGGGGCATTCGACGATCATTTCACCCGCTGCGGCGTTGCAACTCAGCTTCATGCTACCCGCATTTTCATCCAGTCTGATCTCTTTAAGAAGTTGCGCCAGAAACCACATACGCCTGAACTTGCCGGATCTACCATAGTCAAAAGGTCTATCAAATTTGTCAGAAAAGGTTAGCCGCAAGGTTCTTTCTTTACCTCCCTCTGCCTGTTCAAGTAGCTCGATCACGCCCACATGACTGCCAAGATTCAGGTTAACAATTATGGCTTCATCCATACTGATAACCGTCCCTGAGAGCCCCAACTCTTCCATGTATGCTCTGCCGGTCGGCCTCAATAGCGGTTCCTCATCACTTGAGGTTGTACAATCGACATAGGTAATTTTCCTTTCACTGGACAGTCGGCCCTGACCCGAGGCTATTGTGACCGGTGCCAGTGCCTTTACGAAGCGCTGATGCAGGGCAAAAATCAGCTCATGGACACTCCGGACCTGATCAGCCTGCTTGGGGTTAAGTGCCTGAAGGCAAGATTGCAGCTGCTGGCAGGCGGCCAGCCAGTGACGAAAAGCGCCCTTGGATTTCTGGTCTTCTTCACCGGCTTGCGAGGGGAGAATGATACTCTCCAAACCATATCGGATGGTCTTTTTCAGAGCCTCGAAGCGGTTGACCAGTTGCGGTAACTCTTCCCGCCATGACTTGAGCGGAGATAAATCACTGTTACCCGCCAGCCCCAGGAATGCCCGGTACCCAGCCAACAGTGACTGAGTCCCAAGCACCAGCCGATTGACGCTCTCCCTGGTCTCAGCCAGTAGCTTTGATCGTTGTGGCGACATGCTCAGTTTTATCGGGTTTGCCAGACAATCCAGTCCGCTGCCGGAGGCAAAAAATACCAACAGTCGGGCGTTTTGTTCCGTGAGCCATTTAAATCCGCTGGCAACCTCAAGGAATGTGCCTTCAGGGGGAGACAAATCCTCCCGTGACGGGATGGCCTTTGCCAGGGGTGCATCAGCAACAGCAGAGGCCAGGCTTCTGCGACTGGCCAGTTTTCCGGTAAGATCACCAACAACAATAAAGGCTCCGGGCTCACCGTTAAAGCGGGCGCAGGCCAGCGTCGCCTGCTGGCCATTCTGAGGGGCCAATGCCGCAAACTCTTCAGCGCACCGCATTAAGGTTATTTTTTCCTGTTTCATGAGGATCGCTACATGATCATTGAATCCCGCTTTTGCAAAGACAAAACCCCCTGCTTGCTTAAGGAACTCTGGCTCAAGCATCCACTCTTCAGCGTGGTCGGCCACGACAATGGCTCCCTTTGGCATAGAGTCAGCCGCTTGTTCCCGGGCCAGCCAAAGTGTTCCGGTGCAATAGCCTTCGCTGATGCCCTCACCAATGGTCAGAGTCTCTTTGGGTATGAGCATGGCAAAATCCATGCTGCCAGAGAGTCGGGTAACAGGGCGCACCTGTAACAGCAACAGGCAACCCCGGCGATCAATGGCAAACTCCACATCCACAGGACAGAGCAACAGGTCTTCCAGCTTTGTCACCGCCTCTATGAGTTCTGAAACCGTTTCATCAGTGAGTTTCTGTCCACCGTCGTCTGATTGAGCATTAACATTATCAATTGATATTTCCGAGTAGCCGTTGTTCTTTTTGTGCAGAACGAAATGACTTGAGATCGTCCCGACAAAGTATTGATAGCTGTCAGCTTCTTCTTTACGATCCTCGCGATAAATATCAATACGGTGGGGCCTGTTGCCGGACTGCCCTGCTACCACACCTTTGGGTTGACCGTATGTGTACTCAACCCTGACGGTATCATCCTGAAAAGATTGAAAGCTCATGACAACCCCGCCGTATTTGCAGTCAATACACTGCTGGATGATCAGTGCCATCGGTTTTGGTATGCCTTCGGGACAGACTTCAGGCCGATAAGCTGAAGCCATGACCTTAAGGCAGGTACTTAAAACATCCTCTTCTTCCTGAATTAAAGAAAGGTATTTGCCCGCCTGGGCATCGCCGTAGTTATCTTCCTTAATGCCAGAGCTGCGCACAATCACGGGCTGTGATTTAGAAAGCTCTTCCAGCTGGCGGCGCAAAGCCCTGATTTGCCGGGCCGCGTCGGAATCTTTAACCTGTTGGTAATAGTCATCACTGGCAATAAATTGCGCCAGACCCACCAGCCATTCATCCCTTCTGGTTTGCTCTGAAGGCAGCAAGGCATTGATAGACTCCCGGATGCTTTTGACACTGGTTTCAGTCTGGGGTTCACAAACAAACTCAGGTAAATAACGGTCTAAAAGATGGGTATCCAAAGGGTGTTGTTCAAGCCCATTCATGATCTGGGCAGTAACACATTCAAAGGGCGGAACAGACAGACCGGCTTTTTTCATGCGCCGCAAAAACATTCCCTTGCCCCCAAATTGTTCCCGGTTGCCGGAAAAACAGTCAGCAGCCTGATCTGAATCAGGTGGACGGCAGGTGCGCTCGGTCAGTGACTTTGGATCGGGAACGACAGTGGTATCATGACCAGCCAAATAGCCTTCGGATGAACCATCAGCCCCTATGGATGGAATCGCAGTCCCGGCATTCTGATCCGGATTCGTTGTCAGGCTGTAAAGGTCTGATTTATCAACTAGAGCAGCAGGTAACATCAAGAAATCCCTCTCATATTAATATCCATCCCAGAGTTATTGGTTAGCATTGACATCCTCCCCGCCCTAAAGAGGGTGTCGCAAAACTCTGGTTCACATCTTCAGAGGGTGTCGCAAAACTCTCTCCAGCGTGGGAACGATTTGACTCCCGTCATTCCCGGCTTCATTCTCGTCATTCCCGGCTTCATTCTCGTCATTCCCGGCTTCATTCTCGTCATTCCCGGCTTCATTCTCGTCATTCCCGCGAAAGCGGGAATCCACACTGACTGACCACCAGAACCATACTGCCCGGTGCCCCCCTGGCCTTGTCATCCCCGAGAAGGCAGAGATCCACCGTTGGCGCTGGATTCCCGCCTTCGCGGGAATGACGACCTAAGAGCATGGGAACGAGCTGTTGGAGTTTTGCGACACCCTCTAAAGGACGGGGATTCCTACGGCTAGACGGTCATGCCCGACCGCAGTGTATACCTTACCCTATAGCGGCATACACCTTATTCGACAATCTGCTCTACCTTTCGGATTGTCTAGGCGACCCCGTTAACAAACACGGGCAGAAAGCGGAAGGTATTTTACTTTTCCTGTCAGGTAGCGTAATCGCTAAAAACACCTGACGGATAGTAAAGTAGCACAAGGGGCTTGCTCTGCAAGCCGAGCTTTCATCCCCGTCATCAAAGTACGGGGTTTTACGCTCATTCGATAACTGCCTTTCACCACAGCGACTGATATTTACCTAAGTACCCGTTTGAGAACCTCAACCACCCTGGCTTGATTGCCACTATGGTGTCGGGAGTTAAAGATAGCCGAATATATTGATGCCCGTATCACAAATGACTCTGATGTTCGTAATGTCACTATTGGACAAGTTGTAGTTGCAATGATCATCAATGGCTTGGGCTCTACGGGGCAAACTCTGTACATAGTAGTAATTCATTGTTTACCGGCACTGAGTAGCGACATTCTGCCTATGCAGAAAGACGGACACTTTGCTCGTTTCGCTCAACAATAGAATGAACTTTCTTTTCAAAACCGACTCTAACCGACGAGATTATTGTTCGACATCCTTAACTATCGGGAATAAATATTTACTCTCGGGGAACCAGACATGAATGGAATAGATACTGACTTCAGTAGTGAAAGTCACAACTCACCACCACCCGGGCAAGAGGAATCGGCAACAACAACGGGCACCATTGCAGGCAGGAGTGTCACTGTAGCAATCAGGGAAAAAAAGGATAAACCCTCACTGCTGGACTTATCCTCATTACCCATGATTTTTCGCTGTCTGGAACTTCGGGATATCTGCCGTTTAAAACAGGTATGTACCCTCCTGCGCGATGCAATCAAAGAGGATAATGCTGAGGCAAAAGCCTGGTATCGCCGTTTTCCTTCCTCGCACCAGAATCAGCTGAGGATAGCCATCAATACAAAAAACAAGGATCAACTTCGTGATTGGTTTGAATCGTTCACGAATGATCAGGCGTTAGTGAAGTCACTCACAGATCGCGACCCGGAGGGGGCTTATGTGCCTGCTCTGTTTTTTTTCACCAAAGCCAGACTGATGGCTGAATGTAAAACATTTAAATTAGTCACAACGTCAACCATTCACGAACATAAATTCCTGATCTCAGCCAGCCTCAGTTTCGATGGCTGCCACTTGGTCACCGCCTGTCAAGATCACTCAGCAAAAATCTACTTTCATAAGGATGTTGGATTATGGGAACTAAAACTCGTCATTCGCCATGCCCATTGGGTCTTTTCAGCCACCTTCAGCCCCAATAGTCTGCATCTGGTGACTACCAGTTATGATGGCAAGGCCTTAATTCACAGCCACAAGGCCGATGGGTCCTGGGAACTGGCAGGCATCATTGCTCATACTGATGGTGTCGTCTCAGCCAGCTTCAGCGCTGATAGCCGCCATCTGGTGACTGCCAGTAAAGATAAAACGGCAAAAGTCTATGGCCTCAGGGACGATGGATCATGGAGAAGCGAAGCTACTATCTTGCAGAAAAGTCCGATCAAATTTGCCAGCTTCAGCTCCGATGGCCAGCATCTGGTGACCGCCTGTAAAGATAAAACGGCAAAAATCCTTAGTCAGCAGGCCGATGAATCATGGTTAGAAAAAGTCAGCATCGACCATCATGGCAGCGTCCAATCAGCCACCTTCAGCCCCAATAGCCACCATCTAGTCACTACCAGTAAAGATGGCAAGGCTGTAATCTACGGTCATAAGGCCGATGGATCATGGCAACCAGAAGACACCATTCACCATACTGACTGTGTCTGCGATGCCAACTTTAGCCCCGATAGCCGTTATCTGGTAACTGCCAGTAGTGATAACACGATAAAAATCTGTGCCCGGAAAACCGATGGATCATGGGAGCCTGTCGCCAACATCAGCCATGAAGACGAAGTCTTCTCAGCCACTTTCAGCCCTGATGGCCGTCATGTGGTGACTGGCAGTGGTGACGAAACAGCAAAAATAATTGGTCAGGAGGCCGATGGTACATGGTTAGAAAAAGCCAGCATTTCCCACCATAACAGCATTAACCCTCATGGTTGCTGCGTCACCTCAGCAGCCTTCAGTGCCGATGGCAGCCATTTAATCACCGCCGGTTCCGACGGCGCAGTCAAAATCACTGAACTACGGAGCAGTAATTCATTGTTTACCGTCACTGAGTAACGACATTCTGCCTATGCAGAAAGACGGACACTTTGCTCGTTTCGCTTACCAATAGGATGAACTTTCTTTTCAAAGCCGACTCTAACCAACGAGATTATTGTTCGACATCCTTAACTATCGAGAATAAATATTTACTCTCGGGGAACCAGGCATGAATGGAATAGATACTGACTTCAGTAGTGAAAGTCACACCTCACCACCACCCGGGCAAGAGGAATCGGCAATAACAACGGGCACCATTGCAGGCAGGAGTGTCACTGTAGCAATCAGGGAAAAAAAGGATAAACCCTCACTGCTGGACTTATCCTCATTACCCATGATTTTTCGCTGTCTGGAACTTCGGGATATCTGCCGTTTAAAACAGGTATGTACCCTCCTTCGCGATGCAATCAAAGAGGATAATGCTGAGGCAAAAGCCTGGTATCGCCGTTTTCCTTCCTCGCACCAGAGTCAGCTGAGGATAGCCATCAATACAAAAAATAAGGATCAACTTCGTGATTGGTTTGAATCGTTCACGAATGATCAGGCGTTGGTGAAGTCACTCACAGATCGCAACCCGGAGGGGGCTTATGTGCCTGCTCTGTTTTTTTTCACCAAAGCCAGGCTGATGGCTGAATGTAAAACATTTAAATTAGTCACAACATCGACCATTCACGAACATAAAGCACTGATCTCAGCCAGCCTCAGTGTCGATGGCTGCCACTTGGTCACCGCCTGTCAAGATCACACAGCAAAAATCTACTTTCATAAGGATGCTGGATTGTGGGAACTAAAACTCGTCGTTCGCCATGCCCATTGGGTCAATTCAGCCACCTTCAGCCCCGATAGTCAGCATCTGGTGACTACCAGTTATGATGGCACGGCCTTAATTCACAGCCACAAGGCCGATGGGTCCTGGGAACTGGCGGGCATCATTGCTCATACTGATGATGTCGTCTCAGCCAGCTTCAGCGCTGATAGCCGCCATCTGGTGACTGCCAGCAAAGATAAAACGGCAAAAGTCTATGGCTTCAGGGACGATGGATCATGGGAAAGCGAAGCTACTATCTTGCAGAAAAGTAAGATCAAATTTGCCAGCTTCAGCTCCGATGGCCAGCACCTGGTGACCGCCTGTAAAGATAAAACGGCAAAAATCCTTAGTCAGCAGGCCGATGAATCATGGTTAGAAAAAGTCAGCATCGACCATCATGGCAGCGTCCAATCAGCCACCTTCAGCCCCAATAGCCACCATCTAGTCACTACCAGTAAAGATGGCAAGGCTGTAATCTACGGTCATAAGGCCGATGGATCATGGCAACCAGAAGACACCATTCACCATACTGACCGTGTCTGCGATGCCAACTTTAGCCCCGATAGCCGTTATCTGGTAACTGCCAGTAGTGATAACACGATAAAAATCTGTGCCCGGAAAACCGATGGATCATGGAAACCTGTCGCCAACATCAGCCATGAAGACGCAGTCTTACTAGCCACTTTCAGCCCTGATGGCCGTCATGTGGTGACTGGCAGTGACGACGTAACAGCGAAAATAATTGGTCAGGAGGCCGATGGAACATGGTTAGAAAAAGCCAGCATTTCCCACAATAACAGCATTGACCCTGATGATGGCTGGATCACCTCAGCAGCCTTCAGCGCCGATGGCAGCCATGTGATCACCGCCGGTTCCGACGGCGCAGTCAAAATCACTGAACTACGGAGCAGTAATTCATTGTTTACTGTCACTGAGTAACGACATTCTGCCTGTGCAGAAAGACGGACACTTTGCTCGTTTCGCTTAACAATAAGATGAACTTTCTTTTCAAAGCCGACTCTAACCAACGAGATTATTGTTCGACATCCTTAACTATCGAGAATAAATATTTACTCTCGGGGAACCAGGCATGAATGGAATAGATACTGACTTCAGTAGTGAAAGTCACACCTCACCACCACCCGGGCAAGAGGAATCGGCAACAACAACGGGCACCATTGCAGGCAGGAGTGTCACTGTAGCAATCAGGGAAAAAAAGGATAAACCCTCACTGCTGGACTTATCCTCATTACCCATAATTTTTCGCTGTCTGGAACTTCGGGATATCTGCCGTTTAAAACAGGTATGTACCCTCCTGCGCGATGCAATCAAAGAGGATAATGCTGAGGCAAAAGCCTGGTATCGCCGTTTTCCTTCCTCGCATCAGAATCAGCTGAGGATAGCCATCAATACAAAAAACAAGGATCAACTTCGTGATTGGTTTGAATCCTTCACGAATGATCAGGCGTTGGTGAAGTCACTCACAGATCGCAACCCGGAGGGGGCTTATGTGCCTGCTCTGTTTTTTTTCACCAAAGCCAGGCTGATGGCTGAATGCAAAACATTTAACTTAGTGACTAGATCAACCATCAAACTAAATAGCCGCATCGACTCGGCCAGTCTCAGTGTCGATGGCTGCCACCTGGTCATTACCCGTTACGATAACGACACAGCACAAATCTACGTTCACAAGGGTGCTGGCTTATGGGAAGTAAAAGACATCATTCACCATGCCGATTGGCTCAGATCAGCCACCTTCAGCCCCGATGGTCAGCATATGGTAACTGCCAGTACCGATGGCACGGCTGTAATCTGTGGCCATCAGGCCGATGGGTCCTGGGAAAGAGTAGGCTGCATTACCCATACTGCCCGTGTCAGCTCAGCCAGTTTCAGCACCGATGGTCGCCGTGTGGTAACCGCCAGTAGAGATCAAACGGCAAAAATCTATGGCCTCAGGGACGATGGATCATGGAAAAGTGAAGCCACTATCCAACAGGACAGTCCGATCAAAAGAGCCAGCTTCAGCTCCGATGGCCGCCATCTGGTTATAGCCAATAAGCATCGTACGGCAACAATCCTCAGCCAGCAGGCCGGTGAATCATGGTTAGAAAATACCAGCTTTGAACATGATAACAGCATCAAATCAGCGACCTTCAGCCCCGATGATCACTATATGGTGACCGCCAGTACCGATTACACGGTTGTAATCTTCGGTCATAAGGCCGATGGATCATGGGAACAAGAAGACACCATTCACCATAATTTCTGGGTCTACAAAGCCAACTTCAGCCCCGATAGCCGCTATCTGGTGACTGCCTGTGAGGATCGCAGGGCAAGAATCTATAGCCAGAAAGCCGGTGGGTCGTGGCAACAAGAAGCCAGCATTTTCCATGAAGGCGGAGTCATATCAGCCACTTTCAGCCCTGATGGCTGCCATGTGGTGACTGCCAGCAAAGACGGAACAGCGACAATAATTGGTCAGGAGACCGATGGGTCATGGTTAGAAAAAGCCCGCATTTCACACAAAAACGGCATTTTTTCTAATGATTGCGGTTTAAAATCAGCCGCCTTCAGCGCCGATGGTCGCTATGTGGTAACCGTCTCCAGGGACCGTTCGGTGAAAATCACTGAACTACGGAGTAATCATTAATGGCTCTCTAGGAGCCTCCTAGTGCATCAATAAATTACTTTCTTTTGACAGTACTGTTTTTATAAAGTTCACTCTTCAGCCTTAAGTTTGCCACGATACCTTGTCGAGACGATTGATGTCGGTGGCTGGAAAAAACTCCACCCAAACATGCCAAAACATGCCGGGCCGCAGGGCTTCAATCCGCATCAATCGGCCACGATCCGATCGGCCATTGAAGTCGATACGGGTGACAGACTGACCGCTGTCGTTGTACCAGGCCCCAAGACTTTCCAGTTTAGAATCGTATGCAATGACTACCGCTCGACCGCCAATCGTCACGTTGATGACATTATCCTGCTCAAACACAAAGTCCTCTGTATAGGCCACTGCATCACCATTTAGCGCGATACCCCATATATACGTCTTGTTAGGGAGCCGATCATCATAATGGGTCATATTATCGATAACAGGCGTGTTCTCACGAGCATGCCGACCGAGCAAGACAGCAAAGATCGAGTCGATACCGGCATCCAGCAAACGCAGAAACGGATTAGACACCGGCTTGTTCAGAAACACACGCCCATTTGGATAGGCCTTTTCAAAGGCGCGAAAACTCATGCGAAACGTTGGCCAAAGCGGCATGCCCTGGCGCTCGCAGGTCGAATGTCTGTCGGGCCGTCCATGACTGTTTGCAGACAAGTCGCAAACGCGCTGACCGAAAATATGCTGAATCGGCTCACGGGTTTGTTTGTCACGCATCACCAGGTTATTACCATGCTGTGCCAGCACGTCTAAATCGATAGGACGGCCATCCATTTCGGCCTTGAAGCCCAAACCCAGATTTGCCAGTGCGCAATAAGTCATGATCAAGCGCTTCTCGCCACCAAGACCTCTGGCACTGCTGGCCAGGTGCGGCCGACTCAAGTCGTAATCACTATGCGCAGCCGCTTCGCCATTGTTCTCGATCACCAGCATACTGGTGGAGGGATTGATAAAGTTGCGAGCCTTGTCGATGGAGTAATAGCTTGCAGTGCCTTGCTGATTGCGCAGGCCTATGTGAATCCAGACATAGGGAAAGCCATAGAACAATGTCACCAGTGCTGCCGCTGACCAGAAGGTCCAGCCGCTGCCGGCATCATACGTCAGATGACACAGGGCCATCAGCAACGCCAGACCAAGGCCGATTGCCATGAGGCGACGCTCCTGGCGAATCGCACGAAGGATGTTTTCTCGCTTAACCCTGATGAACGACTGACTGATATCACCCAGATCCCGAAACAGAATCGCACCAATAACCAAAGTGCCTGCCAGACTGAGCCAGAAGACCCACTGCCATAACATGATCCGAACCTCCGAGAGAACATGGTTGCCGCCGAAGAATTGACCGGATGTATAACAACCCCTGATGCTTTGCTTGTGCATTCTAGCGCATTATCGAACAGCAGATGCCGGAATTGCGGACAATAACCGACAGTGTCCTGGAGAGTTCGTCCCGCTGACAGCGCAAAGTGCTGACTTGCACTCTCAGTACTGAAGCACATTCTTAAAGTCGTATCGGACTTAAAGTCGTCTGGGAGACATATTCAACAACATCCGGGTTCCTGAAGATTGCTGACCTGATAAAATCCTTATCGTATCTAAGTTCATCAGCAGCATAGTCGAAAACATGATGATCACGTTCAATCAAGTTCAGCAAATACTCGCGATCACTCAGTACCTTTGTACTGGCACATCGTAAGTAAACAATATCATTATCGATAACTATTTTTATAATGTCTTTATCACTTCGGATTCTTTCACTTGCATATCTCAGCGCGGTTGGATAACTGGCGATAGCGGCCTTTACAATATTTTCATCATCCCGTATTTCCGGGCTGACATATTGCAGCCAATTGCCGTGCTTTTTGATTGCGGTCATGACAACCTCTTTATCATTCTTCATTTTTTCACCAGCAAACTCAAGGTTTTCTTGACGCTCTGCAATGATTGGTAATACCAGGTCTTTATCATTCCTGACCCGTTGACTGCCATATTGCAGTCCGTGCATCAGCAAGGTTTTTTTGAAAATTTCTTTATCATCAGAAAGCCACAGATCCGGAGGGATTTCAAAACTTGGTCTGTAACTGTAGGATGATGGTTTTATAACATAGTATTTATCTCTCAAATCGGGGTAAACATCCTCAACCAATGGAGCCGTTCTTTTGGCATCCAGGAATAACAAATGATGTAAAAATTCCCTGAGGGTTTCTTCAGTGATCTCATTGCTTATTAATATTTGCCGATAGTCGTCCTCCGATTTATCACGACACGATTTATCACGACACGATTTATCACGACACTCTGCAAACCGTTGGGCATAATTAATAAATTGCTGGTAGTGTTCGGGTAATAAAAGCAAATAATCAGGACTGCAGGTGAAATGCTGCTCATAATACATTGCGAAAAGGCAATGTTGAAAGGCGAAGCTGTCAGCTTCTGCCGCAATATCGCCAGTCAGGCGTTGTGCAAGCAAGCTAAAGCTCCACTGATCTCCTTCAAAAACCTTAATGTACTGCATTTTACAATCCACATTACGCATATCACGTAACACAATGATCAGTTTTTCAAAGGCATCCTGCATGTTTTTAGTTGATTTCATTCGCGTGCATTCGACGGTAATGCCTCCGGCTACTGCATTGCAATTCAGCTTCATGCTATCAGCATTTTCATCCAGTTGGAGCACTTTCAATAACTGCACCAGAAGCCACATACGCTTTAACTTGGCGGTTTTACCAACACCATCATCTTTATAAAACTGGTCAGAGAATTTCAGCCGTAAGGTTCGTTCTTTGCCTCCCTCTGCGTATTCAAGCAGATCAATAAGGCACACATGACTTCCAAGCTTCAGGTTAACAATCAAGACATCATCCATAATGACCACAGTCCCATAACAATTAAGCTTTTCGATTAATGGCTTCGAGGACGGCCTCGATAGCGGCGCCTTTTCTCCCGGGTTGCGCTGAGTTGTGTAATCAAGGTAGGTAATTTTCTTTTCTTTTGATAGCTCGCCCTGACCGGAATGCTGACTGATCGGTGCCAGTGCATTTACGAAGCGCCGGTGCAAGGCAAAAATCAGCTCATGAACACTCCGGACCTGCTCAACCTCTTTAGGATTCAGTGCTTGCAAAGAGGATTTCAGTTGCTGACAGGCAGTCAGCCATTGATGAAATGTTATCTGCCTGTTTTTACCATTATCAAGAAGCAGGATGATAGTCTCTAACCCGGATCGGATGGTCTTTTTCAGCGCCTCGAACCGGTTGCTCAATGTCAGTATTTCATCCCGCAATGACCGAACCTCGAAAGTTTCCGAATAGCCGTTATTGTTTTTGTGCAGGACAAAGTAACTTGACACCTTGCCGGGAAAGTATTGAAAGTTTTCAGCGCCTTCCCTGCGACAAATATCGATACGGTGGGGCGTGTTACCGGACTGTCCTGCTACTGCTGCGCCTCTGGGCTGACCCAGTGTGTACTCAATCCTGACGGTATCATCCTAAAAGGATTGAAAGCTCATAACGACTCCACCATATCGACAATCAATACACTGTTGGATGATCAGCGCCATGGGTTGCGGTATGCCTTGGGGACAGACTTCAGGCCGGTAACCTGAGGCCATGACCTTAAGACAGGTTCTGAAAACATCGCCTCCTGCCTGAATGACAGAGAGGTATTTGCCTGCCTGGGCATCGCCGTAGTTATCTTCGTTGATACCGGAACTGCGGATAATCACGGGCTGTGATCCAGAGAGTCTGTCCACCTGACGGTGCAGCCCCCGGATTTTTCGGGCCGCTTCAGAATCTTTAACCTGTTCGTAATAGTCATCACTGGCAATCAATTTCGCCAGACCCGCCAGCCAGTCATCCCTTCTGTTTTAGACAGACCGGCTTCTTTCATGCGCTGCAAAAACATCCCCTTGCCCCCAAATTGTTCCCGGTTGCCGGAAAAACAATCAGCAGCCTGATCTGAAGCAGGTGAACCGCAGTTGCGCTCGGTTAGTGACTTTGGATCGGGAACGACAGTGGTATTATGACCAGCCAAATACCCTTTGGGTGAACCATTAACCCCAATGGATGGACTGGCAGTCACGGCATCCTGATTCGGATTCGTTGTCCGGCTGTAAAGATCTGATTTATCAACTAAAGCAGCAGTTATCACCAAGAAATCCCTCTCATGTTATTATCCATCCCATTACTAGTGCATCAATTAATTAGTTTCTTTTGACAGCAGAATTTTTACAAAGCTCCCTCATCAGCCTGAAGTACGCAATAAGAAAAACAACAACAGGGTTTGCACCGGATGACATTGTCTGAATAGATCAAACCTTATTCGCAGATTATTCGAAGTATTCAGAAACCTCGGGGTTTCTTTTTATTGTGGCCTCGATAAAATCATCATTATCTTTAAGGCTGGATTCAAGCAATAACGATACAGATGACTCAGATTATCAGAGTGAAAACATGAGTGATCGTGTATTTTTTGGTCTAGAGCAATCAAAATGAACATCAGGTGTCAGAATCCTCAAAAAAAACAGTCATATAAACTGTGTGTGCTACTCTCAATCATTCACCGAAAATTGATATTAGTAAAAAACAGGTAATTAACGATGAAAATAGACATAAGATTAATCATTTTACTCTGTCTCTGCTTGCTATCATCTTATTCAAATTCAAATGACCTGCACTTTACATGGAAACTGGAGCGTTTAGGTCAATTAGTACTTGATGGTACAGCCACATCATCCGCTAATTTCAGTCACAATGGGAGAACAATAAATAGCTATTTGAATAACCCCACTAGCTTTTTTAGTTATATTTCCGGGGATCGTTTTGTCAATTATGACCTGACCTCTTCCGCTAATATAGAGCTTAATCAACATAACACGGCCAATCGTGTGCCAGCTTTTTTTAGTAGCTTATTAGGAAATGGCCAACATAACCTTCAGCATCGCTTACACACTCGTTACACACTAAGAAGTGAAACGAAAACAACAGCACGTAAATTTGCCCATATATTAAGCTTTTTTGCTATGCCTTTTATCTGGACTAGCAGGATGCTTTTTCAAAACTTACTAAATAGCGAAGAAAAGGTGAACGCGCTTGAAGCAGCAACGCCAACCACTTTACCAGAACATGTAAGTATCGATAGTCGCTCTATATCTGTATCTCGATCTCCTACAGATGAGACCGATAATGCTCAAACGCTTTTATCGTCAAGCACAAAAGCTATAGACGATAATAATCTTATATTTGACCTTTTCCTGAATAATCCAGAAACACGACAATGGATAATAGAGCATCTACTAAACTCTACGTCCTACGGTACGTTTAATTTGATAATACCTGAGTTATTCAATACAGTCAGACCTGCCAATATTATTGTGCATGAGAAAACCAGTGAAGATGATAGTGCAAACCTGCAACCATCAAATTTTTTATCATTATACTTTCAAAAAGGAACTGTCGTTCAATACCACCTTAGGAAATCACCCAACAATAACATTCAGATATTAGCGATTTCAGTTAACTCCAATTTTTATACCCTGACATTCTCCATCGATAATTATGATGCTGCAGCCAGAGCTAACCAACCCCCCGCACATTTTGCGGAATTCCCGGAAAACTGTAACTGTGGAGGAGCATGCAATTGTGCTACCTCAAGAAATAATGATACTCAGTTCAGCTTTGAAGCCATGAGAGCGACGATGCTCTGTTGGCAGATACTGAACGACAAAGATGGCAGGTTCAGTAAGAAGTTGTTTCGCGGCTTTTCACAAGACTTGCAGGACCGGGAAGCCAGGGACGATTTCAATATGGCGCTTTATCACTCTTTCTCGTCCATGCGTAATGACATAAGATCGCTCACACAAGATGATGTGAAAGAGATCCTGAAATGGCCGAAAAGGAAAGACAAGGATGACGAGCCCAATACCGAGCTGTAATGAACACCAGGTTAAGCTACTTCCACCAGTTCACATTTCTCAGGTGTCGTAGTTTTACCGCTGATCAGGAGGAAGTCCTGTTCACGGGTCGGGAAATTTATGCGCCACAAGTAAAAAAGGCTAAATTAGCCTTACCTGTTGTTTGAACTATGATGCAGCAGCCTCCTACTTTCAGGTATGCAATTATGCAATATGATCTCATCAAGGCATTTCTTGATGCCATTTCGACATTGACCAGCCATCAGATGAATATTCTCATCAAAGCCCTTTCTACAGAGGTTGAGAACAAAACGCATAAGCCGAACCTGAGTAGTTGTTGAAGTTTTGCAACACCCTCTAAAAGTACAGGGTTTTACGCTCTTTCCGGTGAAAAATTGACGGCTTACTCAGAACCCGTAGCTGACTCTGGCAATAAAACCATAAGCCTTGAAGCTGTCCATCCAGTCATAGTGATAGCTGATGGTAAAGGCCAGGTTGCTGTGGCTCTCCATATTAATCACTGCATCGAACTGGTAACGGCTTTGTTCACGTTTGGCCCCGCTCATCAGAAAAGCATTGCCACCCTGGGCAAATTGCGCGGTCATGCTCACCGGGTCATCCTTGAAATCGTGGAAGGCCATCAGGCTGACTTCAGGTTTGACGGTCATACTGGCTGTGGTGATATCGCCCGACAGTTTCAGACCAGCGCCCAGTTCCAGTATCTCGTAAGTGTCGCTTTTGACTCTTGCAAACCGCAGGATATCTGACCAATCGTTAACGCTTGTCTCCCGGTAGTCGTCTGGCTTGATGCTGGCATAGTTGAAGGCCAGTTGTGGCAACCAGTGCCATTCTCCTGACTGACCCAATGGCATTTTATAGCCAGTCAGAAGACCAACATCCCACGAATTGAGATCATGTTTGGCCTTGATCTCATTGCCGACAACGTTACGTTTACCATCATTATTACTCCAGCTGTAACCTATACGGCCATCGACAAACACGGAGCCCTGCGCAAAGCTCGAATAGACGCTGAAGGTATGCCCTTCGGTATCAATCCTGCTGCTTGAGCCATCGGTCCCGTTAACATCACCCTTTGAGTAGGTATAGGCGACACCTAACGTCATGCGTTCATTCAGATCAGAGTCAACACCCATTGTGAAGCCGTGGGTTTTGGCTTCATAGCCGTTGTACCCGTCCTTTTTATCCTGCCTGGCATCCGTGTTGGCATACTGCATCCAGACATTACCGGAGGCAACCATATCACCCGCAGCAATACCGTTGCGAAGGCCAGTCTGTCGGGCGCCAACTGCAGTACGGGCCTGTCTGATCGAAGCGTTGGCAGAACTTATGGACGCACCGGACAGGTCCGGAGTCATCTGGTTGACAATTTTGGCGACTTCGGCAGTGTTGTTATTGATCATCTTGACCTGACTCAGGATCCAGTTATTCAATGGTTCACTGTCGTTTGATTGACGGGTAGTCAGTGCTATTTCAATCGCTTTCAAGGCTGAATCGTTGGCACCGCCGGATCTGGCAAGATCCGCAACAAATGTCGCTACATGGTAGCTGACAAGGAACAGCTGTCTGGCCGTCAGGCGAAGGTAGTAAAGGGTGTGAGGAGTGAATGAAGTCGTTACCAGGGAGGGCATTGTTTTAATGTCGCAGTCGCTTGATTGCATCAAAAGATATTCGGTGCTCTCACCGATATCCGGTTGATTATTCAGTAAAACACCGGCTTCAGGGCCGACTTCAATTCTGCTGGCTTTGATGTAAGGTGCTTTCAGGTCACGCAGTTCATCCAGAGTCACTACCAGTGTGCCCTCTTGCTTATAAAGACCTGCCACTTCCAAGGCACTGTCACGTCTGGACGACAGAGCTGCAGAAGGTGCCTTCGGGTATAAAGTACCGCCTTTGTTAATATGGACAGTTGTCTTGGCCAAGGCGGTTGAGGTATCAGATTCAGCTTCTGAAACAGATTGTAAAAATTTGACGGGAGTGACAGACAATTTCAGGTTTGAGGTCAGGGTCAGTTTGCCTGAAATGCTCACTGTTCCCATAGTCTCAATCAGCTGACCGCCGAATTGAGCCTCCGGACCACTGAAGGTCAGGGAGTCCAGCCCGATAATGTCGCCCTCTACGGTACTGTTCTGAACATCCAGACTGTCACCTTTACCCGGTAGGCTCCGGATGCTGCCAATGGTGCCAGCCTTAAGGACAATGTTGATGGGTGGGCGGTGACCCGTGTCATCAAACTTCATCTCCTTTATTGTGCCACGGGTGTTTAATGGTACTTTCTTGAAAAGTACCGCTGACTTAGTGAATTTAAGAGGTAATGTTAAAGCACCGCCAGCAGGGCCTGCGTCTCTGGTCGTTATCAGTCTGGCTGTACCGTCTTCAGTCACCGTGATGCTTAATGGGTTCTGTATTGCAATGGTTTCCCATTGTTTGCCTGTGATCGAGACATCATCTATGCCACTGACCGATCCAGTGATCTTGCCACCGCTGAGAAACAGACTATCGCCGTGGCCTTGTTGACCTTTAATGTTTTCGGTGATGCCATCGAGATGGTTCAGAAAGAGTTTCGGACGTGCGGAGTCTGGCCCTGAGAGATCGATTTCATGGATTTCACCGCCTTCATTATTGATAGCAAAGGCTGACCGATTAAATAAAGACTTTTTAAAGCCTAATACCAGACGATCAGTTCCTTTTTCAACCTTTGGGTCATCCGTGATTCTGTTAACGACAGCGCCTTTAACAAGGTTCACAATGTCAAGATTATCCATTCTCAAATAGCCCCATGTATCTCCCTGCACGATCAGGTTGTCAAAGCCGCTCTGTTCCCTGATAGTGCCTGCGACCATTACAAGAGTGTCGTTCATTCCAGGGCGTGCTTTTACAAGGTCAGCAGCTCCACCGGATTGGATAAATTGCAGTGAAGGGCGGTGGGCGTCGCTGGAAAAGTCCAGGCTTGCCAGTGTTCCATGGTTATCCACTTTAAAAAAATCGTTGTTGCTAAAGGTGCCGTTAAATGCCACAGCTAAGGTTTTATTGCCATAGGTGGAACGAGTATTGATGCTGCTGACCTGGGCATCAGGATTTATGGTTATGGAACTGGGGTTGTTGACTTGCCCTGACACCGACCAGGCATCTGCACTGTCCAGCAGGATGTGTCTGGCTCCTTGAAGCTTTCTGATCTGGGCTTCACCTTTCAGCCATAGATCTGCCTGTTTATCGGCATGACTGGTAATAATGACTGGATGATTCTTATCACTGATGATGCTCAGGGTCTCTTCTGGAACTGTTTCCTGATCTTTTTTGTCGTAAACACGGATCTGATGAATGGGGCTTTCCAGAGTCACTTGTCGTGTATTTGTGGCCCAGTCCAGAAAATCCCATTTTTTACCTGTTACCCTGATGGTATGGATGCTATCAACCGCTCTTTTTACTGAGCCGGAGTCCAGTATCAGTTCATCATTTTTATCAGAGCGACCTTTGATTTCTTTAACTATTTCACCGCCTTTCTGAGAGAGCTTTAAAGAAGGGCGCTGAGCATGAGCGGACAAGTCCAGGCTCTCCAGTGTTCCATAGTTATCCACTTTAAAGTCGTCGTCGGCATCAATATTTTTAAACACCAGAGCCAGAGATTGAGTCCCGAATCCGGAGTGGGTACTGATATTCTTGACCTGTGCACCCGGTCTTATGGTTATGGAGTCAGGGTTTAGTACTTGCCCCGTCACCGACCAGTCTTTAGCGCTGTCCAGCCAGATACCCCGGGCTCCTTCAAGATCGGTGATCCGGGCCTCACCTTGTAACCATAGATCGGTTTGTTTATCGGCATGACTGGTGATACTGACTGGATTGCTACGGGTGATGATGCCCAGAGTCGCTGCTGGCAACCCTTTTTTCCATTCCTCGTCTGTCTGCTCTCTCTGGTCTGAAACACGGATCCGCTGAATAAGGCTGTGCAGATCCACTTTGTGTGTGCCGGTGGCCCAATTCAGAAAAGTCCATTCCCGACCTGTTACCCTGATGGTATGAATATCATTAACCGCTTCTGTCAACGAACCCTTGTCAAGTATCAGTTCATCATTTTTATCAGAACGACCCTTGATTTCTTTTACTTCACCCCCTTTCAGAGAAAACTGCAATGGAGGGCGGTTAGCGTTACTGGAAAAGTCCAGGCTTCCCAGTGTTCCACTATTATCTACTTTAAAGACATTGTCGTCTGTGTAGGTGCCGTTAAATAACAGGGTTAAGGTTTTATCCGAGTTTCCCCTGTTTAAGTGGGTGGAGTGGGTATTGATACTGCTGACCTGTGCTTCAGGGCTTATGGTGATAGCATTGGAGTTGTAAACTGAGCCATTGACCGACCAGTCTTCAGCACTGTCAAGCAGGATATTTCGGACACCCTTAAGATCGCTGATGTTAGCTTTTCCCCGCAACCATAGATCCGTTTGTTGATCAGCATGACTGGTAATACTGACTGGACTGTTGCTGGTGATCAGGTTCAGAGTGGCGCCTGGCACGACTTCCTGTTGTTTCTTGTCGGAAACCCGGATCTGATGAACAGGGCTTTCCAGGATCACTTTTCGTGTGCCGACGGCCCAGTTCAGAAACGTCCATGCTTTACCCGTCACATTGATGGTACGGATATTATTAACTTCGCCTGTTACTGAGCCGGTGTTCAGTATAAGTTGATCATCCCGATCAGGATGACCCTTGATTACTCCCATCTCACCCCCTTTCAGAGAGAGCTGTAGAGGTGGTCGTTTAGCGCCGTTCGAAAAGTCCAGTCTCTCCAGTGTTCCGCGGTTATCTACTTTAAAAAAGTTATCGTCAGTGTAGGTGCCGTTAAATGTCAGGGATAACGTATTATCGCCGTGACTGGAGCGGGTATTGATGCTGCTGACCTTGGCATAGGGAGTTATGGTTATGGAGTCAGGGTTGGGGACTGATCCTGTCACTGACCAAACCTCAGCACTGTCCAGCAGAATATTCCTGACTCCATGAAGATCGCTGATCTGAGCTTTACCTCGCAACCACAGATCCGATTGTTGATCAGCATGGCTGGTGATACTGATTGGACTGTTGCTGTTGACCAGGCCCAGAGTGCTGCCTGGCAAGGTTCCCTGTTCTTTCTTGTCGGCAATACGAATCTGATGAACAGGGCTTTGCAGATCCACTCTCTGTGTGCCGGTAAGCCAATTCAGAACCGTCCACTCCCTACCTGTTACCCTGACGGTATGGATATTATCAACCGTTCCTTTCACTGAACCCGTCTTCAGTTCAAGTTCATCTTGTTTATCGGAACGACCTTTGATGGCTGCTGTTTGACCTTGTTGCAGAAACCACAGCCTGGGACGTTCAGCGTCACTCGAGAAGTCCAGACTCCCTAATTTCCCCTGATTATCCACTTTAATGAAGTCGTTGTTGGTATAGCTGCGGTTAAATGCCAGACTTAAAGCGCCACGGTCACTGCCACGGCTGGAGTGGGTATTGATGCTGTTGATCTGCGCACCGTCATTTATATTTATGGAATTGGGGTTGTACACTGGCCCTGTCGCTGACCAGGCGTCAGCATTGTCACTTGTTACCGTGATGGTAGAGATATCATTGACCGCTTCTGTTACTGACCCCTTATTCAGTACAAATTTATCATTTAGGTCAGAACGGCCCTTGATGGTTCCTGTTTCCCCCCCTTCCAGAAACAACAATAGAGGTTTTCGGTCGTCTTTTGACGATAGATCAATCGTCTTGATGATGCTCTCAGGCAAGCTATGAACAACCAGATCACGAGCAACCAAAGTTGATTGGCTGAACGACAGATACAGTGATTTGGATTTGTTCGAGGGACGTTTAGTAGTTATCTCTTCAATCTGACCTCCTGAACCTGCTGTAATGGTGAGCAGGTCAGGCAAAGGTGCAACAGGCGAGACTGACCAGTTCCCGGAATGGTAAACAGCTATATGTTTTAGCTCCGGTAAATGATTAAGCTGAGCGCTACCGAAAAGGTTCAGACTCTCTACCTTCCCTCCCCCTTCAGTATTTATGTCCAGTTTGTTCTGGCTCTCACTTGTAGTAGCAAACCTTAAGGAAGCGTCAGGGGCTTCATGGGAGGATGCTATTGTATCGCTCACAAACAAGCTATTGATTTGACTGGATGTATCAAACCTTGTCGCCTCTGAAATCCAGCCACTCAGGCTCCAGCCTGATCCGGAAATCTTAATGGTGGAAAAGCCGGAAATATTGCCCTTTATGGATAATGTCGTATTTTTACCCGGAACTTCTTCAGGAAGAGCAATATAAAGAGTGTTGTCTTCGCCACCAGCACCCTCGATGTTTCCTGTTATGAATCCTCCGTGCAAATACAGAGGGGATTGACTTGCCTGCTCCATTTTAATGGCAGGCGACCCCTCAATGACGTATCCGGGTTTAATGCTAAGGCCTCTTGGAAAATTACCAGAATAAAGCAATCCGGTGCCAGTACCTCTTATGGTTCCCGCATTCACTAACTGACCATTGCCTGAGATTTTGATGCCAATGGCATTATCTTTGGTAAAAATATCACCACTGTTGTCTACTTTAGCTCGATGTGTGTCTGTGCTCATACCAACACTATCGTCGCCAGAAACGTTGATAGTGGCCCAGTTGGCAGCGGTGGAGGAGTAACCGACCGGGGGCGGGTTACTGGCATCGGCGGTTGCAGCCATACCATAATTGTTTTTGCCATTAACGTTGAGGGTGCCTCTATTGCGAACTTCTGCATTACCCTGTTCTACTCCGAAGTCGTGGACATTTTGATTTCTGGCTTTCATTCCATAGGACGGTTGGTCGCTTGAGGACTGGCTAGACAAGTTAAGAGTGCCACTGTTTGTACCCAAACCGTTGATAATGAGAAAGCCCATTGCGGGAGCGCTTAAAATATTAAAGGTTCCATTTATCTCATTAGCGGCCTCAGAAGCTTTGTGCGCAGCCTGAAAGGCTGTGGGTGCAGTTCGTCTCTTTATCCCCTGAATAGTGACTATGCCCTCGTTGCTGATAGTATCCCCATATTTGGTCAGGGCCATGACGACGTCTGCAGCGTAACCCTTCTTCTCCCGTGCACTGCTGAGTATGCCTTTGTTAGTGACTCTATTATTCATGCCTACAGCGCTGACGATCATATGAACCCCGGCCTGCACTTTATTGCCACTGGGTAATTCGCTCGTCAGAGAACCTTCGATGTTTAATGTTCCATTCACCATTTTTATGTAATTTATCCCGTCGGGTTTGGATGGATCAGCGGGACCTATGGTAACGGAACTATCTTTTGGGATGGATTCTACCCACTCTACAACTTTGGTTTTATGGGGGGGCCATTCCTTGGGGTCAAAGCGGCTGCCGCCGCTATCATCTCCCAAAACCCACCCGGAAATCACAGAAACAACGGCAAAAGCCAGAATAATCTTCGAGTAAAAAACATGAGGCCTGGGATGACTCATTGATAAACCTTCAAAAGTCATTGGAATATCAGCAGGAGGCGTATTATGGGAAAGAGGCGGCAGACAGTTTGGGAGAAACCACCGCTGAAAATCTGATTTGGCGTTCGAAAGACGACCGGAGCTTGACCACGCTCATTTTAGGTAATCAAAGGAATGTTTTGAAATACCCATTAATTTTAAAAAACAGGTTTTTAGCCCGAAAAACGACACAGTTTACGTATTCCGGGGCTGACTTTGATCCCTCATCTGCTGTTTAATAGCCCAGCTTCAAGTCATAATGAAGTGACTTGAGTGAATGTTGTCATGACGACATAGCTGCCATTCTTGGGCTCTTCACTCACATATTGGCGTTCTTTGGGATCTTCAGAGATAGTGAGTATAAAACTTTCTATCATTTCGAACCGCTTGGCTGGCATATTCCAGCCCATGCATTCGTATGGCATTCGCAATCTTTTCTTTGTGATCCCCAACCGGCAAACCCGGTGGCACATAAAACGCCAGACGCTCACTGAAGGAGGGCTTGATAACATAATATTGACCTTTCAATTGAGGATACATAATGTCAAAAAATGGCATAGCTGCTTCAGGATTTCTGAATAAAAAATGCTGCAACAGTTCCCTGCGGTTGTTATCACTGCGCTCATCACTCATTAAAAGCGCCTGAAGATCGTCCTTTGATTTTATCGCGCACCGGGATAAACGTTGAACATCATCAATAAACTGTTGGTATTGCTTGCTTAATAACGGGTAGCAAAGAGTAACTTTGTGTAAATAGGTATAACTGATTGAGAAAAGGCACCGTCGAAAGGCGAATCTATCGGCTTCTGTCGCAATATCGCGATCAAGCCGTTGTTCAAGCAAGTTAAAGTCCCACTGGTCCCCTTCAAAAATGGGTTTATCGTTCAAATTCATATCCACATCTTTAATATCACGTAACACTATGATTAGTTTTTGAAAGGCATTTTGCAGGGTTTCAGGTGATCTTATTCGGGGACATTCGATGATAACTTCACTGGCTACGGCATTGATACTTGTCTTTAAGCCATCGGTATTATTATCGAGTACTATCTCTTTCAGTAACTGCACCATAAACCACACACGCTTTAATTTGCCGACTGCAAAGTCCCATTCTTTACCAAAGGTGTCAGCAAATTTAAGCCGCAAGGTTCGTCCTTTGCCCCCTTCTGCATGTTCAAGCAGCTCAATAACACTCATATGATTGCCAAGCCTCAGGTTAACAATCAAGGCATCGTTCAGACTGACGACAGTGGCTGTAAAATTAAATTGTTCCATGGCTGCTGCTGCGGAAGGCGTCAGTAGCGGCGGCCTTTCACAAGGGGTCGTACAATCAACATAAGTGATATCCTTTCTCTTGGATATACTGCCTTGCCCCGAACCCAGAGTCACGGGAGCCAGCGCCTCGACAAAGCGCTGGTGCAGGGCAAAAATCAGGTCATGGACACTTTGGACCTGTTCCGCCTCCTTTGGGTTGAGTTTTTGCAAACAGGATTCCAGTTCCTTGCAATCTACCAGCCACTGACGAAATATTACCGGGGAAAGCCGCCCTTCTTCAGCGGTTTGTATTGCAGAAATGATACTCTCCAACTTTGATTCGATGGCCCGTTTCAATGCCTGGAATCGTCTGCTCAGTTGCGGGAATTCAACCCGCAACGAGTTGACCAGAGGCGAATCCGTTTTACCAGCCAGCCGCAAGAACGCCTGATACCCCTCCAACATGACTTCAGCCCCACGAATCAGCTGGTTTACGTCGTTCCTGATCTCTGCCAGTCGTTGCGATCGTGCTGGCGACATGCTCAGTTTTATGGGGTTTGCCAGACAACCCAATCGGCCATCGGAGGCAAAAAATGCCAACAAACGGGCATTTTGGTCTGTGAGCCAGTGAAAGCAGCTGGCGACCTGACGGAACTGGCATCTATGAGGGGACAGTTCATCCCTTGAAAGGCTGACTTCCTTCAGGGGCGCATTAGAAAAAGCTGAGGACAGGCTGCTGTGACTGGCCAGTTTTTCAGTAAAGTTACCGGCAACAATAAAGGCTCCGGGCTTACCCATGAAGCGGGCACAGGCCAGCGTCGCCTGTTCACCAACCTGAGCGGCCAACGCCGAATACTGGCCACTGGCCCGCATTAAAGTGACTTTTAGCTGTCTCATGAGGATCGCTACATGATCATTGAATCCGGCATAGGCAAAGACAAAGCCACCTGCCCGCTTCAGGAACCCGGACTCAAGCATCCAGTCTTTAGCCTGTTGAGCCACGACAATGGCGCCCTTTGGCATAGTGTCTGCCTGTCGTTCATTGGCCAGCCAGATTGGCCCTGTGCAATAGCCTTCGCTGATGCTCTCGCCAATGGCAAGACTCTCTTCGGGTATGGGCATGACAAAATCCATACCGCCCGAGAGCTGGGTAACAGGGCGCACCTGCAACAGGAATAAATTACCCTGATGATCGATGGCAAACTCGACATCCACGGGACAGAGCAACAGGTTTTCCAGCTCTGTCACCGCCTGGCTGAGTTTTGTAACCAAATGATCACTGAGTTTATGCCTGCCGTCGTCTGTTTGTGCGTCAGCATTCTGAATAGCTGTTTCTGAATAACCCTTGTTGTTTTTGTGCAAGACAAAGTGACTTGAGATCGTACCCGGAAAGTATTGAATGCTGTCAGCTCCTTCCACGCGAGAAATGTCAATGCGGTGAGGTGTGTTACCAGACTGCCCTGCCACTGCCCCCCTGGGTTGACCGGGTGTGTACTCAACCCTGATGGTACCATCCTGAAAAGATCGAAAACTCATGGCGACCCCGCCGTATTGGCAATCAATGCACTGCTGGATGATCAGCGCCATGGGTTGCGGTATGCCTTCGGGACAGACTTCAGGCCGGTAAGCTGAGGCCATGACCTTCAGGCAGGTACTTAAAACATCGTCTTCTTTCTGGACGACAGAGAGGTATTTGCCCGCCTGGGCATCGCCGTAGTTATCTTCGTTAATACCAGAGCTGCGGATAATAATCGGTTGAGAGGTGGGGCACCCGTCCAGCTGACGACGCAGATCCCTGATTTTTTGCGCCGCTTCAGAGTCTTTAACCTGTTGGTAATAGTCTTCACTGGCAATAAATTCCGCCAGACCTGCCAGCCAGTCATCCTTTTTGCTTTGCTCTGAAGGTGGCAAGGTATTAAGGTATTCCCGGATGTTCGTCAGGCTGGTCAGTGCATCGGGTTCATCAACATTCACAGGGAGATAGCGGACTAACAGCTGTCTATCCAGAGGGTGTTTTTCGAGCATACTTATGACCTGGGCTGTCACACATTCAAAGGGCGGAACAGACAGACCGGCTTTTTCCATGCGCATCAAAAACATCCCCTTGCCCCCCAATTGTTCCCGGTCGGAGAAAGAATGGTCAGCAGCCTGACCTGGAACAGGCGAACTACAAATGCGCTTGACCAGCAAAGTCGAGGCGGGAATACCGCTGGGATCAAGGGCACCGAAATATCTTTTAGGTGAATCACCAGCCCTATTGGATCGAGTGCCAGCCAGGGTATTCTGATTTGGATTTGTTATCGGGTTTTTAGGATCTGATGTCTCAGAAGTAGCACAATGCATAAAATATCCCTTTCATTATGTTCATCTATGAATCAACGGTTGATACGTTAATTGACTACTTTCTATAGACATTGATGTTTTTATAAAGTTCAACCGTACGGCTGAAGTGGTTAAAACGCCGTCTGCTGGCCAATACTGTCAGAGCCGGTCAGACCTTGTTGGCAGGGTATTTCGAAGAATTCAAAAACTGCCGGGTTTCTTATGGTTGCTGCATTGATAAAGTCATAATCCATTTGAAGCCTTGAAGCAGCAAATTCGAAAGCAAGACAGTTCTGCTCAATTAAGCCCAGCATGTACTCTCGATCATTCAGTAAGGTTTCACTGGCATAATATAAGCTACGAACATCACCAGAGCTTGCGAATTGTATAATTTTTTTATCGCCTCGTAATCTTTCACTGGCATGACGCAGGGCTTGCGGAAACGTCTCAACAGCGGCCATGACCACCGTTTCATCATCCCGAAGTGTTGCGCTGGCATATTCCAGCATACGACCATTCTGAGAGACTGCGGCCATGACGACCTCTTTATTGTCAAGAAGTTCCGGGCTGGTATATTGCAACTGTCTGGCCTTCTGAGTGACTGCGGCCATAACAACCTCTTTATCATTTTTCAGTTCTGTACTCACATATTTCAGGTCACCCGGATAAACTCTAATGGTGGGTAACACAACCTCTTTGTCACTTCGAACCCGTTGGCTGGCATATTTCAGCCCATGCAAGAGTAAGACATTCCTGACCTTTTCTTTATCATCCGGAACTGGCTGACCCGGAGGAATATCAAACTCCAGTCTGACATTAAAGGATGGTTTGATAACATAGTATTGACCTTCCAGATGGGGATACACATGGGCAAACAATGGCACAGCATGTTCCGGATGTATCAATAAAAGATGCTGTAATAGTTCCCTGCGGCTGTCGTCACCGATCTCATCACTCATTAACACTTTCTCAAGATGGCGCTCTGATTTACCTAAACGTCGACAATGATCTATAAACTGTCGTTGTTGCTGGTTGTTCAATAACTGGTCGCAGGGAATAAGGCATTTGTAAAAAATGTATAATTTCCAATCATAAAACATTGAGAAAAGACAATGATGAAAAGCGAATCTATCAGCTTCTGTGGTAATATCACGATTAAGGCGTTGTGCCAGCAGGTTAAAGTCCCACTGATCTCCTTCAAAGATGGGCAGGTCCGACAATTGTTGATCCAGATTATAGGTATTGTTTAATACAGTGATCAGTTTTTCAAAGGCACCCTGCAGGACTGGACGTGATTTTATTCGGGAGCATTCGACGATCATTTCACCTGCTACTTCGTTGCAGCTCAGCTTCATGCTCTGCGTATTTTCTCCCAGTTCGATCGCTCTCAGTAACTGTGCCAGAAACCACATGCGCTTTAACTTGCCGGGATTATAAAGACCTGATGCACGATGCTTACGAAATTTGTCAGAAAATTTCAGTCGCAAGGTTCGTCCTTTACCCCCCTCTGCCTGTTCGAGCAGTTCGACAAGGCCTACATGACTTCCTAATTTCAGGTTAACAATCAAGGCATCATTCATACTGATGACAGTCGCTTTATTCGCTGATTTTCCGATGGACTCCTTGCCGAACGGAGTCAATAGCGGTGCCTTTTCACCCGACTTACCCGGAGTGGTGCAATCAACAAAGGTGGCTTGCCCTTGTTTGGATAGCCTGCCCTGACCCGACCCCAAAGTGACCGCTGCCAGAGCCTCTACAAAGCGCTGATGCAGAGCAAAAATCAGTTCATGGACACTACGCACCTGCTCGGCCTTCCCGAAGTTGAGCGCTTGAAGACAGGATTGCAGCTGATGGCAGTCTACCACCCACTGACGAAACATTAGCGGGGAAAGCTGCCCGTCTTCAGCAGCTTGCATTCGCATAATGATATTCTCCAAGCCGGATTGGATGGTCTGTTTCAGCGTCTCAAAGCGTTTGTTCAGTTGCGGTAATTCATCTCGCAATGTCTCAATCAGGGATGAACTGCTGTTGCCCGCCAGCTGCAGAAATGCCTGGTACACCTCCAACAGCTTTTCAGCGCCATAAATCAGTCGTTTTATGTTCTCTCTGGTCTCAGCCAGTAGCTCTGATCGTTGCCGCGACATGCTCAGTTTTATCGGGTTGGCCAGGCAATCCAGTCCACCACCGGAGGCAAAAAATGCCAACAGGCGGGCGTTTTGATCCGTCAGCCACTGAAAACAGTTGGCGACCTGGCGAAGTGTGTCTTCAGAGGGAGACAAATCATCCCGTGACGGGACGGCATTTCCCAGGGGCATATCTGAGAAGGCCGAGGATAAACTTCTGTGGCTGGCCAGTTTTTCGGTAAGGTCACCGGCAACAACAAAGGCTACGGGCTCACCGTTAAAGCGGGCGCAGGCCAGTGTCGTCTGTTGGCCTTTCTGAGCGGCCAATGCCGAAAACTGATCATCGGCCCGCATTAAGGTTATTTTTTCTTGCCTCATGAGGATCGCGACATGATCATTGAATCCTGCTTTGGCAAAGACAACCCCCCTCACTCGCTTCAGGAACTCAGGCTCAAGCATCCAATCTTCGGCATGGTCGGCCACGACAATGGCTCCTTCTGGCATTGAATCTACCGCTTGTTCTTCCGCCAGCCAGAGTGTACCGGTGCAATAGCCTTCGCTGATGCCCTGACCACTGGCCAGGGTCTCTTCTGGTATAGGCATGGCAAAATCCATGCCGCCAGAGAGTCGGGTAACGGGGCGTACCTGTAACAGGAACAGGCGACCCTGACGATCAATGGCAAACTCCACATCCACGGGGCAGAGCAACAGGTCTTCCAGCTTTGTCACCGCCTCCATGAGTTCTGAAACCGTTTCATCAGTGAGTTGCAGTCCACCGTCGCCTGATTGAGCATCAACATGATCAATTCTTACTTCCGAATAGCCGTTATTATTCTTGTGCAAGACAAAGTGACTTGAGAGGGTTCCGGGAAAGTATTGATAGCTGTGAACTTCTTCTTTGTGGCCCTTGCGATAAATATCGAGGCGGTGGGGCGTGTTACCGGACTGCCCTGCCACTACGCCCCTGGGTTGACCCAGTGTAAACTCTGCCCTGACAGTATTATCCTGAAAAGATTGAAAACTCATGGCGACCCCACCATATTGGCAGTCAATGCACTCCTGGATGATCAGCGCCATGGGTGGGGGTATGACTTCGGGACAGACTTCAGGCCGATAACCTGAGGCCATGACCTTAAGGCAGGTACGCAAAATATCCTCTTCTGCCTGCACTACCGAGAGGTATTTACCGGCCTGGGAATCGCCGTAGTTATCTTCGTTGATGCCTGAGCTGCGCACAATAACCGGCTGTGATGTGGAGAGTCGGTCCAGCTGACGGAGCAGACCTCTGATCTCCCGGGCCGCTTCAGAATCTTTGACCTGTTCGTAATAGTCATCACTGGCCACAAATTGCGCCAGACCCTGCAGCCACTTATCCCTTTTGCTTTGCTCTGAAGGCGGCAAGGCATTGAGGTGGTCACGGATGTTCTTCAGGCTGGTCTCAGCCTTCAGTTCGCGGTCAATCCCGGGAAGATAGCGGTCAAGTCTATCCAGAGGGTGTTGTTCAAGAGCATTCATGACTTGAGCAGTAACACACTCGAACGGTGGCACAGACAGACCGGCTTTCTTCATGCGCTGCAAAAACATTCCCTTGCCCCCAAATTGTTCCCGGTTGGAGGGGGAACAGTCAGCAGCCTGACCTGAATCAGCTGGACGGCAGGTGCGCCTGGCGAGCGATGCTGGGTTGGGAGCGCCACCGGGATCAGAATTGCCAAAATACCTTTTGGGAGAATCATCAGTCCCGATGGATGGACTACCATCCTGGATATTATGATTTGGAATCCTTGTCAGGCTTTTAGAATCTGACATCTCAGCAGTAGCAGGTAACATCAAGACATCCCTCACATGTTAAAATCATCCATGATTTAATCGCTAAAGTTCAATAGATTACTTTCTTTTGACAATGACATTGTTATAAAGTTCAACCGACAGCCTGAAGCTGACAATAGAAAAAAAGTAATGAGCTGGTAACAACCTTTGCACCGGTCAATGTCCCCGGAGTTGAAAAGAACTTAAGTACTCAACCATACGAAATCATATTTTCTGACTTATTGTTCAGGCACTCGCGGCAACTGCTCCTGCGTTGCTCTAGGAGCTTGTCCGAGAATAGACTGCCCTACTGCGGCGGCAGCAAATTGGTCTGAAAATCCGCTTTTGTTCGTCAAATAGCTCGCTATTCTCCTCACAAAACCGAATTTTCATCCTCAATTTTCTGCCGTCCTCGATACGGGCGCTATTCTCGGACAAGCTCCTAGGAGCCTGACCGAGAATAGGCTTATCTGTTATGATAAGCCTTAAACCAACTCTGATTATGCCAAATGTCACCACCACCAAAGTTTAAGGACAGTCCTGTTGAGTTTGATCAGCATCTGCTGTTCCCAACCAACGTTTTCGATTTGCTTCCCAAAGATCATGATTGTTTTATTTATGAAAGCATTTTTCAGAACATTAATACGTCTGAAGTCGAAAAAAAATATCACCACCTTGGTCAGCACGCATACCCTCCAAAGCTCATTGTCGCTATTCTGATCTACGCGTACAGCCATGGTGTTTTCAGTTCCCGTGAGATTGAGCGACGGTGTCGACAAGACTTGGCGTTCATGTATATCTCACAAATGAACTGCCCGAATTTCAGGGTTCTTGGTGACTTTCGTAAGGATAATCTGTCGTTTTTCCATGACTGCTTCAAACAGTCAGTCAAACTGGCCATTGAACTCAAAATGGCATCACTGGGTCATATCAGCCTGGACGGCTCCAAGTTCAAAGCCAACAGCTCAAAACACAAGGCCATGAGCTACGGGAGGCTCAAAGCGAAAGAGGCAGAACTCAGTGCCGAAGTGGATGAGCTGATCAAAAAAGCCAGTCAGTGTGATCAGGAAGAAGATGACGCCTACAAAGCAACCAATGGTTACAGCATTCCTGAAGACCTCCAGTTTAAAGAAGAGCGCCTGAAAAAAATCAAAGAGGCCAAGAAAGCACTTGAAGAACGTGAAAAAGCTTTAAATCCAGACAAACCAATAGACGACAAAAAGCAGATCAGTTTTGCAGATCACGATGCCCGCGTGATGAGCAAGAAGGGGTATTGTGAGTACAGCTACAATGCTCAAATTACAGTTGATTCCGATAACCAGATCATTGTTGGCCAGCATGTCAGCCAACACGCCAACGATGTACAGGAAGTGGAGCCGGCGCTGAGGGCATTATCAGGAGCCACTGATGGCGCGGCTGTAGATAAGTGGAGTATGGATAATGGTTACTTTTCAGGGTCAAACTTACATACAGTCGAGCGACATGAGATTGATGCCTATATCGCAACCGACAAGGCGGAGAAGCCTGCCGCTGACGACCTTGAAAGCTCTGACAGGAAGTTTGTCAAAGCGGATTTTGCGTATGATTCCGAAGCTGATGTATTTATCTGTCCGGCAGGGGAAAAGCTGGTAACGAACCCGGCCAGCAAAAGCAAAAGAAAAAGCTACCGGGCAAACAAGACGGTATGCAGGGAATGCCCTTATCGTCGGAATTGCAGTGATTCAAAGAAAGAGGCTGGCAGGGTTATCCGTACCGATAAGTTTGAAAAAGCACGTCAGGCTATGAATAAGAAAATGGAGACAGCCGGTGCGAAAGCCATATATGAGCGTCGTAAAGTTATTGCGGAGCCACCATTTGGACAGATAAAAGAATCTGGTTTCCGAGGGTTCAGTCTCCGCGGCAAAGAAAAAGTTTCAGCGGAATTTTCACTGGTATGCACTGCGCATAATATCAAAAAATTTGTAAAAGCGGCTTCCACGAGGTCAATCCGTCTCGAAGATTTGAAAGAGGCTAAAAAGGCAGCATAGAGGCTGTGAGAAGGCATAAATATGCAAAAATGAGCAAAATCCCACTAATAATTGGATATTTTTTGCTCATTTTAAGATTTGGGAAAACTTCTGTTGGTCTGGTTGCGCTATTCTCGGTCAGGCTCCTAGGAGCCTGACCGAGAATAGACTGCCCTACTGCGGCGGCAGCAAATTGGTCTGAAAATCCGCTTTTGTTCGTCAAATAGCTCGCTATTCACCGGGTAGAAGGAGCTACCAATTGTAGCTCCAACCCCCTCAGATCCCGGCGTGCGGATTTCCCGCACCGGGCTCTTCGATATTTGACTCACAGCACAGCCATGGATTTCATTGCCATAAAAGGCAGCATTATCCTCGGTTTCTGTAGCGGCAGAAGCTGCTTGAGGTTATGGTACTTTTCCCATGGAATCTTGCCTTTCCGGCATCGGCTACACAGCATCTTGTACCAGTAGCGGTCAACAAACCGGTAAAGCTTCTCCATACTTCGGAAGTTTCCTCCCAGACCGTAATACGCATAATGCCCTCTCAACCGTCGATTGATCGCTGTCACTTGTTCGTGCAGCGGTTCATGGCGTATTCGTCTCAGCAGTTCCTTCAGTTTGGCTATGCTGCGTCTTAGGCGGGATTTTTCCGTTCTCCTTCCCACCATGAAGTTTCCTTTCAGATTCCTTGTGCAGTAGTGCGTAAAGCCAAGGAAGTAAACCGTTTCCGGTCGTCTTCCCCCACGACTGGCAAAACGTCCGAACCTGACTAACCGGGTTTTATCCCGCTCCAGTTTCAACGCAAACTTCTCCAGTCGCTGTGGCAGCACATTCATGAACCGCTCCGCATCACTGCGATACTGAAAACACACCACAAAGTCATCAATGTACCTGATCAGCCATGCCTCGCCTTTTAGCCGAGGCTTGACCATGCACTCGAACCAGAGGTCAAGTACATAATGCAGGTACAGGTTGCTCAGAACTACGCTGATCGGCCCACCCTGAGGCGTACCTTCTTCACACTCTTGCAACTCCCCGGCCTCCATCACCCCGGCTTTCAACCAGCGCCGTATAAGGTTCAGGATTCTGGGATCACCGACCCGGTGTTCCACAAAACGAAGCAGCCATCCATGGTCAAGACTCCCAAAGAAGTTCTTCAAGTCCGCTTCCAGCACCCAGCTGACCTTTCGGCCTGAAACCACCTCGTTAAAAGTGGACAGGGCATGGTGCGCTCCCAGTCGTGGCCTGCCACCCATGGAACAGGGCAAAAAGTCCTGCTCATAAATAGCATTCAGCACATCAGCAACACTTCGCTGCAAAGCCCGGTCATTGATGCAGGGAACACCCAGAGGGCGCTTTTCCTTTTTTCCCGGCTTGGGTATCCATGCCCTTTTGACCGGCGGTGCCTTGTAGCCTTGCCGATGGATAGACGTCAGTGTCTGTTCCAACCACCGCTTAAAGTCTTTCTTTGTCTCTTCGACAGTCAGCCCATCGACTCCGGGCGATGTGTTGTGTGGAATCTTGTTCAGATTCATACACAGGCTCGCCGGGGTAATATGATGTGCCAGACTTGTAAAGCGAAGTTTCGGATAACTCCGGGCTTTCGCTGCTACCCTCTCCAGTCCCGTTGCCATGGCTGGTTTACCTTCTCACTGCGTAAAAGACCGTAACTCCCTCAGATGTGGAGCCCATGTTTCCCTGGAAAGGCTCAAATACCGCCAGCCGCTTCCCCATGTGACGGGCTCTCCCCGCCTCGGAGTACTATCAGCTGGTCTGACTTCCTGAACGTCATCAAGTCGTTCTTGCTTTACAGGCTCGTCGGACCCTACAGGCTCCGCCTGAACGTTCAGGATCTCCCTTGTTCACGTAAAATCATTCGATAACATGCCGTGGGTACGAACCCCGGAAGCAGTCGGGATGCCTTGTCATTAGCGGAGCTCCCGACTTCCGCTTTCCCCATTGAGAAAGAAGGTCAGCTACTTCAACCACGTTCAATTTCGGGGCTAATTATCCCTTAGCAGACGTTACGGCCTGTTATCACCCTGTCTACGCTTCGCAGTAGTCGTTACCTTCTACCACGCAAGACTCGGTACACGGCTGCCGACCACAGCTTTACCGCGATGACCATTTCAGGTCACAAGATTTTACGCGCTTGCAAGGCGCAATCCTCACAAAACCGAATTTTCATACTCAATTTTCTGCCGTCCTCGCTACGGGCGCTATTCTCGGTCAGGCTCCTAGGAGCCTGACCGAGAATAGCGCAACCAGACCAACAGAAGTTTTCCCAAATCTTAAAATGAGCAAAAAATATCCAATTATTAGTGGGATTTTGCTCATTTTTGCATATTTATGCCTTCTCACAGCCTCTATGCTGCCTTTTTAGCCTCTTTCAAATCTTCGAGACGGATTGACCTCGTGGAAGCCGCTTTTACAAATTTTTTGATATTATGCGCAGTGCATACCAGTGAAAATTCCGCTGAAACTTTTTCTTTGCCGCGGAGACTGAACCCTCGGAAACCAGATTCTTTTATCTGTCCAAATGGTGGCTCCGCAATAACTTTACGACGCTCATATATGGCTTTCGCACCGGCTGTCTCCATTTTCTTATTCATAGCCTGACGTGCTTTTTCAAACTTATCGGTACGGATAACCCTGCCAGCCTCTTTCTTTGAATCACTGCAATTCCGACGATAAGGGCATTCCCTGCATACCGTCTTGTTTGCCCGGTAGCTTTTTCTTTTGCTTTTGCTGGCCGGGTTCGTTACCAGCTTTTCCCCTGCCGGACAGATAAATACATCAGCTTCGGAATCATACGCAAAATCCGCTTTGACAAACTTCCTGTCAGAGCTTTCAAGGTCGTCAGCGGCAGGCTTCTCCGCCTTGTCGGTTGCGATATAGGCATCAATCTCATGTCGCTCGACTGTATGTAAGTTTGACCCTGAAAAGTAACCATTATCCATACTCCACTTATCTACAGCCGCGCCATCAGTGGCTCCTGATAATGCCCTCAGCGCCGGCTCCACTTCCTGTACATCGTTGGCGTGTTGGCTGACATGCTGGCCAACAATGATCTGGTTATCGGAATCAACTGTAATTTGAGCATTGTAGCTGTACTCACAATACCCCTTCTTGCTCATCACGCGGGCATCGTGATCTGCAAAACTGATCTGCTTTTTGTCGTCTATTGGTTTGTCTGGATTTAAAGCTTTTTCACGTTCTTCAAGTGCTTTCTTGGCCTCTTTGATTTTTTTCAGGCGCTCTTCTTTAAACTGGAGGTCTTCAGGAATGCTGTAACCATTGGTTGCTTTGTAGGCGTCATCTTCTTCCTGATCACACTGACTGGCTTTTTTGATCAGCTCATCCACTTCGGCACTGAGTTCTGCCTCTTTCGCTTTGAGCCTCCCGTAGCTCATGGCCTTGTGTTTTGAGCTGTTGGCTTTGAACTTGGAGCCGTCCAGGCTGATATGACCCAGTGATGCCATTTTGAGTTCAATGGCCAGTTTGACTGACTGTTTGAAGCAGTCATGGAAAAACGACAGATTATCCTTACGAAAGTCACCAAGAACCCTGAAATTCGGGCAGTTCATTTGTGAGATATACATGAACGCCAAGTCTTGTCGACACCGTCGCTCAATCTCACGGGAACTGAAAACACCATGGCTGTACGCGTAGATCAGAATAGCGACAATGAGCTTTGGAGGGTATGCGTGCTGACCAAGGTGGTGATATTTTTTTTCGACTTCAGACGTATTAATGTTCTGAAAAATGCTTTCATAAATAAAACAATCATGATCTTTGGGAAGCAAATCGAAAACGTTGGTTGGGAACAGCAGATGCTGATCAAACTCAACAGGACTGTCCTTAAACTTTGGTGGTGGTGACATTTGGCATAATCAGAGTTGGTTTAAGGCTTATCATAACAGATAAGCCTATTCTCGGTCAGGCTCCTAGCTCCTGCATCCATGCAGTCGTGATGCGTTGCAACTCTGGTCACATAGCTTGCTATGTTCCCGTCGTTGCGCCTTGCAGAGCACCTGCCCAATAAGCCAGAAATATTCGATTCCGCATGGCTGAGTACTTATTTGCAGATTACCCGACGTATTGACGAACTTCGGGGTTTCTGGAGATTGCTAAATTGATAAACTGAGTATCATTTTGAAGGCTGTTAGTAATATTTGAGAAAGCAAATGAATCGATTGCAATCAAGTCCAGCAAAAACTCGCGATCATTTAATATCTGTTCACCGGCCCCTCTTAAATAACACATACTTTTAGCAACGGCTATTCGAACAATATTTTTATCGCTTCGCAATCTTTCACTGGCATACTCCAGGGCTCCGGCATACTGTTTGACAGCAGCCATTACCACTTCCTCATTATCCTTAACTTTCTGGCTGGCATATTGTAGCTGAGAACCATTCTGAGTGACTGATGCCATGACAATATCGCTGTCATTCCTCAACTCTTTACTGACATATTCCAGTTGTTCAGGATGTTTTAAAATGGCGGGCAACACAAGGTCTTTATCATTCAGAACAGCCTGACTGGCATATTTCAACCCATGCTTGAGCAGGGCATTTTTGAACTTTTCTTTGTGACCCCCAGATGGCTGACCTGGCGGAACATAAAACTTCAGACGTGTACCGCAGGATGGTTTGATAACATAATGTTGACCTTTCAAGTGAGGATACATAATCTCAAAAAATGGCATAGCGGTTTTAGCATATGTCAATAAAAAATGCTGTAAGAGTTCAATACGAGTGCCCTCACCGATCTCATCACTCATTAACTTTTTCAGAAAATGGTCCGCCGATGTTCTCATGCACGTTTCCAAGCGTTGAACACAACGAATAAACTGCTGGTGTTGTTTACTTAATAAATGATAAAAACGCGGAACTCTATGTAAATAAGTTCTGGCAATTGAGAAAAGGCAGTCTTTAAAGGCAAATCGATCGGCTTCTGTGACAACATCGCTATCAAGGCGCTGTGCAAGTGTGTTAAAGCACCAGTGATCTTCTTCAAAAATGGCTCTGTCCAGAAAAACATCTAATTGATCAGTAGCACCTAGCACTGTTAGCAATTTTTCAAAGGCATACTGCATGTTTTTCGTTGATGTCATTCGGTGGCATTCAAGGATAATTTTTCCCGCTGCGGCGTTGCAACTGAGCTTCATGCTATCAGAATCTTTATCCAGTTCGATCACTTTCAGTAACTTGGCCAGAAACCACATACGCTTTAACTTGCCCGGTTGATCACTGCCATCAGGTTTCTGAAACTGGTCAGAAAATGTCATCCGCAAGGTTCGTCCTTTACCCCCCTCTGCGTGTTCAAGTAGTTCGATAACACTCATATGTTGACAGAGCGACAGGTTAACAATCAAGGCATCGTCCAAACTGACAACAGACCCTGAAAGCCATAATTTATTCAACATTGCTTTGCCGGCCGAGTTCAATAGCGGTGTCGCCTGACTGCGGGTCGTCCAATCAACATAGGTGATGTTATTTCCCTCAGATATCCTGCCCTGACACAAATCCCGAGTAACCGGCTCCAATGCCTCTACGAAACGCTGATGCAGGGCAAAAATCAGCTCATGGATACTACGGATCTGTTTAGCCTCATCAAGGTTGAATGCCTGAAGACAGTATTGCAGCTGATGGCAGTCTGCCACCCACTGACGAAACACTCCCGGGGATAACTGCCCTTTTTCAGCGGCTTGCAGTGGCAGAACGACACTCTTTAGCCCTGATTGAATGGTCTCTTTCAGCATCTCGAACCGGTTGTCCAGTTGCGATAATTCATCGCACCTTGACTTGACCTCGGATGAAGGCCATTTACCTGCCAACTGCAAGAAGGCCCGATACCCATCCAGCATTGCTTGAGCCCCATCAACCAGCCGATTTACACTGTCCTCAGTCTTTGTGAGTAGCTCTGATCGTTGTGGCGACATACTCAGTTTTACTGGGTTTGACAGATAATCCAGTCCACCGCCAGAAGCAAAAAATGCCAACAGCCGGGCATTTTGATCCGTGAGCCATTGAAAACCGCTGGCGACCTGATGGAATGTGCCTTCAGGTGGGGACAGATCCTCCCGGGACGGGGCAACTTTTGCAAACAGCGCATCAGAAACAGCTGAGACCAGACTTTTGTGACTGGCCAGTTTTCCGGCAATGTCACCGGCAACAATAAAGGCTCCGGGCTCACCGTTAAAGCGGGCGCAGGCCAGCGTCGCCTGTTGGCCATGGTGAGCGGCCAAGGCCAAATATTGGCCACCAGCCCGCATCAGGGTTATTTTTCTCTGCCTCATGACTATCGCGACATGATCATTGCATCCTGCTTCGGCCAGGACAAAACCCCCTGCCCGCTTCAGGAAGCCAGACCCAAGCATCCAGTCTTCAGCGTGGTGGGCCACGACAATGGCGCCCTCTGGCATAGATTCTGCGCGTTGTTTATTGGCCTGCCAGAGTGGTCCGGTACAGAAGCCTTCGCTGATACCCTCGCCAATGGCCAGGGTCTCTTCGGGTATGGACATGGCAAAAACCATATCGCCAGAGAGTCGGGTAACAGGGCGCACCTGCAAGATGAACAGACGACCCCAATGATCGATGGCGAACTCAACATCCACGGGGCAGAACAACAGGTTTTCCAGCTCTGTCACGATATTTCTGAGTTTTGAAATCATCTTATCAGTGAGTCGCTGCCCGCCGTCGTTTGATTGGACATCAGCGCCAGCAATTCTTTTTTCCGAATAACCGTTATTGTTCTTGTGCAGAATAAATTGGCTTGAGATCGTCCCGGCAAAGTATTGATAACTGTCAGCTCCTTCTCGACCCTCGCGAGAAATATCAATGCGGTGAGGCGTATTACCAGACTGCCCTGCCACCACACCTCTGGGTTGACCGGATGTGTACTCAACCATGAGGTTATCATTCTGAAAGGATTGAAAGCTCATGGCGACGCCGCCATACAGGCAGTCAATACACTGCTGGATGATCAGTGCCATGGGTTGCGGTATTCCTTCGGCACAGACTTCAGGCCGGTAGGCTGAGGCCATGACCTTAAGGCAGGTGCTTAAAACATCGTCTTCTTCCTGAACGACAGAGAGGTATTTGCCCGCCTGGGCATCGCCGTAGTTATCTTCATTGATGCCAGAGCTGCGAACAATCACGGGCTGTGATAGGGAGAATCCGTTCAACTCCTGGCGCAGATCCCTGATGTGTTGCGCCGCTTCAGAACCTTTAACCTGTTCGTAATAGTCATCACTGGCAATAAATTCTGCCAGACCCGCCAGCCAGTTATTCTTTTTGGTTTGCTCTGAAGCGGACAAGGTATTGAGATGTTCCCGGATGTTCGTCAGGCTGGTCTCTGCGCCCCATCCATGGGCGATCCCGGGGAGATAGCGGGCTAAACGATGGGGGTCCAGAGGCTGTTGTGCAAGCGCATTCATAACTTGAGCAGTGACACATTTGAAGGGTGGAACAGACAGACCGGCTTGCACCATGCGCAGCAAAAACATGCCCTTACCCCCAAATTGTTCCCTGTTGGCGCTAAAACAGTCAGCAGCCTGATCTGAAACAGGTGAACGGCAGGTGCGCTTGGTTAGCGACCTTGGATCGGGAACGCCACCGGGATCAAGATCCCTGAAGTGCCTTTTAGGCAATTCATTGACCTCAGTATTCTGATTGGGGTCGGTCGCCAGGTTTTGATGATTTGAAATTTCAACAGTAGCAGTAGCATTTAACATCAAGATATCCCTCTAATGATATTATTCATCCATGATTCAAGTGCAAACGTTTAAAGCGATTACCTGACATTTGACAATGAGACTTTGATAAAGTTCACCCGTCCGTCTGAAGCAGATAACAGGAAAAACGATAACGAGCTGTTGAGGTCAACATTTTCAGAATAGATCTGAACCTATTCCCGGAATCAGACCCATTTACCCAGTAAGGGGTTTCTCAGGGTTGCTTCATTGATAAAATCTGTATCAGTTTTAAGCTCCAGAGCTACATATTGGAAAGCCTGATAATTCTTTGCAATTAAGTCCAGCATGAACTCGCGATCACTCAATAAGGTCTCACAGCCATATTTTAAGACATTAACATTGACAGCCATTAAGCTTTCAATAGTGCTTTTATCGCTTCGGATTGTGTTACTGGCATAGGACAGAACTTTTGCCTCCTCTGCGGCAGAGGCCATGACAACATCTCTGTCATTGCGCAGCTCTGCACTCAAAAACTGCAGTTCTTCGGGATGTCGTGAAATAGCGGGTAATACAAAGTCTCTATCATTTCGGACACGTTGGCTGGCGTATCTCAGTCCGTACTTAAGCAAGGCATTATTAATCTCTTCTTTATGATCCCCAAGCGGTTGACCCGGTGGCACATAAAACTCCAGTCTGTAACTGTAAGATGGATTGATAACAAAGCATTGATTTTCCAAATCGTACAGTTGCTCAATCAATCGGGTAGCGTTTCTGGGATTTAATAATAAAAGATGATGTAAGAGCTCCGTACGAGTGTTCTCACTGATCTTCATTAACCTTTCCCTCATAGCGTCCCATGGATTCCCCCTGATAAACTTTGACCTCCGACACATACCCAAGCGCCGGGCATGATGAGCAAACTGTTGGTGGTGTGTGCTTAAAAACTGGCAGCACATAGCAGTAACGGACCAAATGCTCCCAGCCCGATAAGCCATTATGAAAAGGCAATGTTGGAAGGCGAATCTATCCGATTCTGTCGCAACATCACGATTAAGACGCTGTGCAAGCAGGTTAAAGTCCCACTGACCTCCTTCAAAAATGGGTCTGGAATTCAAATCAAGATCCAGATCAAACATAGCACGTAACACAATGATCAGTTTTGCAAAGGCATACTGCATGGTTTTACGTAATTTCATTCGGGGGCATTCGACGATCATTTCACCCGCTACGGCGTTGCAACTCAGCTTCATGTTATCGGCATCTTTATCCAGTTCAATCTCTCTCAATAATTGCGCCAGAAACCACATACGCCTGAACTTGCCGGGTCTGTCATAGTCATAGTTTGCATCAAATTTGTCTGAGAATGTCAGCCGCAAGGTTCGTCCTTTACCCCCATCTGCCTGTTCCAGTAGCTCGATAATGCCCACATGACTTCCCAGCTCCAGGTTAACAATCACGGCTTCATCCATACTGATGACGGTCCCGGAAAGCTCCAGCTCTTCCATAGAGACTTTATCGGAAATTCTCAATAGCGGTGCCTCTTCACCCGGTGTCGTACAATCGACATAGGTGATGTTTTTTTCCCCGGATATCCTGCCCTGACCCGAAGCCAGAGTGACCGGTGCCAATGCTTTTACAAAGCGCTGGTGCAGGGCAAAAATCAGTTCATGGACACTCCGCACCAGATCAGCCTCTTGTGGATTGAGCGCTTGAAGAAAGGATTTTAGCTGATGGCAGTCTGCTATCCACGGACGAAACATTCCCGGGGATAGCTGCCCGTCTTCAGCCACTTGCATGGGCTTAATGATTTTCTCCAGGCCGGACTGGATGGCCTGTTTCAACGCCTCGAAACGGTCGCTCAGTTCCAGCCATTCTTCCTGTAATTGCCTGACCTCAGGTGAACCGCGTTGTCCTGCCAGCTGCAAGAACGCCTGATAGCCAGCCAACAGAGCTTCAGCGCCATAAATCAGCCGATTTACGTCATTCCTGGTCTCAGCCAGTAACTTTGATCGTTGCGGCGACATACTCAATTTTATCGGGTTTACCAGATAATCCAGACCACTGCCGGGGGCAAAAAGTGCCAACAGCCGGGCATTTTGATCCGTGAGCCATTGAAAACCGCTGGCGACCTGACGGAATGTGCCTTCAGATGGAGACAAAGCTTCCCGGGACGGGAAGGCTTTTGTTGACGGTGCATCAGAAAATGCAGAGGACAGGCTTCTGTGACTGGCCAGTTCTTCGCTAAGGTCATCGGCAACAATAAAGGCTCTGGGCTTGCCTTTGAAGCGGCCACAGGCCAGCGTCGTCTGCTGGCCAACCCTGGCAGCCAGGGTGTCAAAATGCCCACCGGCCAGCATTAAGGGCTTTTTTTCCTGTCTCATGAGTATCGCCACATGATCATTGAATCCTCCTTCTGCAATGACAAAACCTCCTGCCCGCATCAGGAACCCGGACTCAAGCATCCAGTCTTCGGTGTGTTGCGCCACGACAATGGCTTTATCTGGCATAGCGCCTGCCTCTTGTTTTCTGGCCAGCCAGAGTGGTCCGGTGCAATAGCCTTCGCTGATACCCTCGCCAATGGCCAGTGTCTTTTTGGGTATGGACATGGCAAAATCCATGCCGCCAGAGAGTTGCGTGATGGGGCGCACCTGCAACAGGAACAGGCGACCCTGTTTGTCTATGGCAAACTCCACATCCACGGGGCAGAGCAACAGGTTTTCCAGCTCTGTCACCGCCTTCCTGAGATCTGAAACCATTTCATCAGTGAGTTTCTGTCCACCGTCGTCTGACTGAGCAGCCACATGATCAATTCTTGTTTCCGAATAGCCGTTATTGTTCTTTTGCAGGATAAAGTGAATTGAGATCGTACCGGGAAAGTATTGAGAGCCTGCAGCTGCTTCTTTGCAATCCTCACGATAAATATCAATGCGATGGGGTGTGTTACCGGACTGCCCTGCCACAACACCTCTGGGTTGACCCCGTGTGTACTCAACCCTGACGGTATCATCCTGAAAAGATTGAAAGCTCATGGCGACACCACCGTATTGGCAATCAACGCAGTTTTGGATAATCAACGCCATGGGTTGCGGTATGCCTTCGGGACAAACTTCAGGCCGGTAACCTGAAGCCATGACCTTGAGGCAGGTTCGCAAAATATCCTCTTCTCCCTGAACTAAAGAGAGGTATTTGCCTGCCTGGGCATCGCCGTAGTTATCTTCATTGATGCCGGAACTGCGGACAATAATCGGCTGTGCCATGGAAAATCGGTCCAGCTGACGACGCAGATCCCTGATTTGCCGGGCCGCTTCAGAATCTTTAACCTGTTCGTAATAGTCATCACTGACAATAAATTCAGCCAAACCCGCCAGCCAGTCATTCCTTTTGGTTCGCTCTGAAGGCAGCAGGGTATTGAGGTATTCCCGGATGTTCGTCAGGCTGGTCCCGGCCTCCGGTTCACGGTCAACCTTCTGTAGATAGCGGTCTAAACGATGCCTGTCCAGAGGATGTTGATCAAAAGCATTCATGACTTGCGCAGTGACACATTTGAAGGGTGGAACAGGCAGATCAGCTTTCTTCATGCGCTGCAGAAACATCCCCTTACCCCCAACTTTTTCCCGGCCAAGGGGAAAACAGTCAGCAGCCTGATCTGAATCAGCTGGACAACAGGTGCGCCTGATAAGTGGCTCCGGGTCGGGAATGCCATCGGGATCAGAATGGCCGAGATACCTTTTGGGCACATCATCAGCCCCGATGGATGGACTGCCAGCCCGGGTATTATGATTTGGATTCGTTGTCAGACTCTGAGGATCTGACGTCTCAGAAATAACAGGTAACATCAGGATATCCCTCTCTAACGTTAACAATGATGTTTTTATAAAGTTCGCCAATCAGCCTGAAGCAAGCAAATTGATCAGGCTATGAAATAAGCTCTTGTAGGCTCATCAAAGTATTTAAAAGGTGAAAATCAGGCTCAGAGGATTTTACAAATAGCTATGGGCTTTGGTTTTTCAGGCTGCTGTTTGTATTACGAACCGGCAAATTCACTACTGTAGTATTTTTCTAAACTTTCCTCGTCTACGTGTTTAACAACACCCCGGTTCCTGTGGATTGCTGACCTGATAAAATCCATATCACGTTTAAGATTATGCGCAACAGATATGAAGGCACGGGAATTATGTGCAATTAAATCCAGCAAATACTTGCGATCATTCAATACCCTTTCACTGGCATAATATAAGTGGTCAATATGCTTATCAATTACCATTTGAATAATGTTTTTATCGCTTCGGATTCTTTCACTTGCATACCCGAGAGCCTCTGGATAATCGGTGATGGCAGCCTTTACAACCTCTTCATTATCTTTAATTTTCGGGCCGGCATATTGCAGATAAAAGCCATGTTGGTTGATTGCAGTCATGACGACCTTTTTACTATTCTTTAGTTTCTCACTGGCAAATTCAAGGCATTTGGGACGTGCTGCAATAATTGTTAATATCAGTTCTTTATCATTCCGAAGCTGTTGGCTGGCATATTGCAGTCCATGCTTCAGCAAGGCTTTTGTGATCTTTTCTCTATTATCCGCAAGCGACTTACCCGGTGGAACATCAAAACTTAGCCTGTAACCGTAGGAGAATGGTTTTAGAACATAGCATTGATGTCTCAAATCGGGATAAACATCCTCAATCAATGGAGCAGTCCTTTGGGCATCCAGGTATAACAGATGATGTAAAAGTTCCTTTCGGGTTTGCTCTGTGATTTCATTGCTCATTAATATTTCCCGAAAGTTGTCCTCAGTTTTATCACGAGACTCTTTATCACGAGAATCTTTATCACGACATTCTTCAAACCGTTTGGCATAATGAATAAACTGTCGGTGGTGGCTTGGTAATAACTTGAAACAATCGGGAGTGTAGTGGATACGCTTCTTATAATACATTGCGAAAAGGCAATGTTGAAAGGCGAACCTGTCAGCTTCTGCCGTAATATCGCCATTAAGCCTTTGTGCCAGCAAGCTAAAGTTCCACTGATTGCTTTCAAAAAGGTCAATGTGCAGCATCTTACAATCCAAATCACACATACCACATAACACAGTGAGCAGTTTTTCAACGGCATCCTGCATAGTTTTAGTTGTTTTCATTCGAGTGCATTCGACGATAATTTCTCCCACTACCGCATTGCAACGCAGCTTCATGCTATCAGCATCTTTATCCAGTTCGAGCACTTTCAGTAACTGCACCAGAAGCCACATACGCTTTAACTTGGCAGCTGAATCAATACCATCATCTTTATAAAACTGGTCAGAGAATTTCAGCCGCAAGGTCCGTCCTTTACCCCCCTCTGCGTTTTCAAATAGCTCGATAAGACACAGATGACTTCCAAGCTTCAGGTTAACAATCAAAACGCCATCGGCAATGATGACCGTTCCTGAGCACCCTAACTTTTCAATTAATACTTTGCAGGACGGCTTCAATAGCGGCATCTTTTCATTCGGATTACCCGAAACCGCACAATCAACATATTTGATGCTCCCGCTACTGGATTGCCTGCCCTGACCCGAAGCCAGAGTAACCTTCGCCAGTGCACTTACAAAGCGCCGATGCAGGGCAAAAATCAGCTCATGGACACTCCGAATCTTCTCAGCCTTCTCAGGGTTGAGTGCCTGCAGACAGGATTTCAGCTGATGGCAGGCGTCCAGCCACTCAGGAAAAGTTACGGTGGATAACGGCCCTTCAACATCGGCTTTCAGAGGAAGCCTGATCGTTTCCAACATTGATCGGATGGTCTTTTTCAGTGTCTTGAAGCGCTTGTTTAATTGCGGTAATTCTGCCAGAAGTGGCTTGATCCAGGGTGAACTGCTGTCACCCGATAGCAGCAGGAAGGCCCGGTACCCCTCCAGCAGGACTTCAGCTCCATAGAGCAGGCGTTTTAAGTTGTACTTATTCTCTGCCAGTATTTCTGATCGTTGTGGCGACATACTTAGTTTTACCGGATTTTCCAGACAATCCAGTCCGCCCCCGGAGGCAAAAAATGCCAACAGACGGGCATTTTGATCCGTGAGCCATTGAAAACCGCTGGCGACCCGGTCGAATGTGCCTTCAGGTGGTGACAAATCCTCCCGTGACGGGACGGGTTTTGTTGTCAATGCATCAGAAACAGCTGAAGTCAGGCTTCTGTAATTGGCCAGTGTTTCGGCAATGTCGCCGGCAACAATAAAGGCACCGGGCTTATTTTTAAAACGGGCGCAGGCCAGCGTCGCCTGTTGACCATCCTGAGCGAACAATGCCGAATATTGGCCACCAGCCCGCATCAAGGTTATTTTTTTCTGTTTCATAAGGATTGCTACATGATCATTGAATCCTGCTTCGGCCAGCACAAAACCCCCAACCCGTTTCAGAAACTCAGGCACAAGCATCCAGTCTTCAGCGTGGTGGGCCACGACAATAGCTCCCTGTGGCATAGTGACTGCCTCTGGTTTTCTGGCCAGCCAGAGCGGTCCGGTGCAGAAGCCTTCGCTGATGCCCTCGCCAATGGCCAGGGTTTCTTTGGGTATGGGCATGGCAAAAACCATATCGCCAGAGAGTCGGGTAACAGGACGTACCTGCAACAGGAACAGGCGATCCCAATGATCGATGGCGAACTCGACATCCACGGGGCAGAACAACAGTTTTTCCAGCTTTTTCACCAGTTTCCTGAGTTTTGATACCATCTCATCACTGATTAGCTGCCCGCCGTCGTTTGCCTGGACATCGACAACATCCATTCTTTTTTCCGAATAACCGTTATTGTTGCTGTGCAGGGTAAACTGGCTTGAGATAGTCCCGGGAAAATATTGATAACTGTCAGCTCTTTTTCGACCCTTGCGAGCAATATCAATGCGGTGAGGCGTGTTACCAGACTGCCCTGCCACTGCACCTCTGGGTTGACCGGGTGTGAACTCAACACTGATGGTATCATCATCAAAAGATTTATAGCTCATGGCGACCCCGCCGCATCGGCAATGAATACACTGCTGGATGATCAGTGCCATGGGTTGTGGTATGCCTTCGGGACAGACTTCAGACCGGTAACCTGAGGCCATGACCTTAAGACAGGTACGCAAAATATCCTCATTTCCCTGAACCAGTGAAAGGTATTTGCCCGCCTGGGCATCGCCGTAGTTATCTTCATTGATGCCAGAACTGCGGACAATAACCGGCTGTGATATGTAGAGTCTGTCCAGCTCATGGCGCAGCCCCCTGATTTGCCGGGCCGCTTCAGAATCTTTAACCTGTTCGTAATAGTCATCACTGACAATAAATTCAGCCAGACCCACCAGCCAGTTGTTCCTTTTGGTTTGCTCTGAAGGCGGCAAGCTATTGAGGTATTCCCGAATGTTCGTCAGGCTGATCTCTGCCTCCGGATCATAAACAACCCCGGGGAAATAGCGGTCTAAAAGTCGGGTATCCAAAGGCTGTTGTTCAAGCGCATTCATGACCTGAGCAGTCACACATTCGAAGGGTGGAACAGGCAGATCGGCTTTCTTCATACGCTGCAAAAACATTCCCTTGCCGCCAACTTGTTCCCGGCTGCTGGGAAAACTGTCAGCCGCCTGATCTGAAACAGGTGAACGGCAGGAGCGCATGGTTAGCGACCTTGGCTCTGGAAAACTACGGGTGCCATGGTCACTAAAATGCTTTTTGGATGAACTACCAGCCCTGCTGGATGAACTTCCAGTCACCGTATTCTGATTTGAATTTGCTTTCGGAGTTTGAGCATCAAATGTAGTGGGAAACATCAAGATATCCTTCTTGTATTAACATTCATCCATTATTCACTAACAGCTAATTAATAAGCCTCTTTCTTTGACAATGATGTTTTTATAAAGTTCACCCGTCACCCGTCAGGCTAAAACACGCAAAAAAACAACAACAAGCCGACAACACAGCTTGCACTGACCAACCTTGTCTGAATCGATCAGTTTTAACTCGCAGGCTTCTCCACGTATCTTTGAACTTCGGCGTTTTTCCGGATTGCCACCTCAATAAAGGCCCTCTCACGAAGAAGCTCTTTGTAGGCATATTTAACAGCAAGAGCATTATCTTTAATTAAGGCCAGCATAGACTTGCGATCACTCAATATCGTGTCAGTGGCCCATGACAAGCGATTAATATCATCAGCAATCACCCTTTTAATAATGTTTATATCGCTTCTGATTCTCCAACTTGCAAAACGAAAAGCTTTCGGATGCGAAGCGAAAGCGGTCATTACAACTTCATCATCATCCTGCATTTCCTCGCCGGCATATGCCAATCCAATGCCATATTGAGTAACGACGGACATAACGATCTTTCTATCATTCCTCAGTTCTTCACTAGCATATGTCAGGTCACCCGGATGCACTTTAACCGTTGCCAATACCAGCTCTCTATCATCTCGAACCCGCCGACTGGCATATTTAAGCCCATGCTTCAGCAGATTTTTTTTAATCTCTTCTCTACCACCCGGAAACAACTGACCCGGTGAAACAGAAAACCTTAGCTCGTAGCTGTAAGCCGGGTCGATAATAAAGTAATCATTTCTCAAATTGGGATACTCATCTTCAACAAACCAAATAACCTCTTGGGGGTGTGATAATAAAAGATGATGTAACAATTCCCTGCGGATGTTTTCACCCATCTCATCACTCATTAGCACTTCCACAGGAGCCGAAAAAACTAACTCTCGACACTGATCAATAAACTGTTGTTGGTGATGGCTTAATAAATGATAGAAAACGGGGGTTGTTCGGTCTTCTCTATATAAATCACCGGCTATCAAGAACAGGATATGTTGAAAGGAGAATCTGTCAGTTTCAGTAACCGCATCACTATCGAGGCGTTGTGCCAGCATGTTAAAGTTCCACTGTTCTACTTCATCTCTTTCAAAAATAGCACTGTCCGCCAAGTAAAGATCCATATCACGAGAAGCACGTAACGCTGTCAACAGTTTTTCAAAGCCTTCCTGCATGGTTTCAGGTGATGCCATACGGGCACATTCGACGATCATGTCTCCAGCTATGGCGTTAAAACTAACCTTCATGGTTTCGCCCTCTTTATTCAGTCCGATCATTTTCAGTAACTGCACCAGAAACCACATACGTTTTAAAGCACCGGGATTGTCACTGCCATCAGGTTTATCAAACCTGTCGGAGAATTTCAGTCGCAGGGTATGGCCTTTCCCCCCTTCTGCGTCCCTGAATAGCTCAATAACGGCCACATGATAGCCAAGCTTCAGGTTAACAATCAAAGCATCATTCATACTGAGAACAGTCCCTCTGCGCCCTGATCGCTGGATCGATGTTTTGTCGCACGGTCTTAAGAGCGGTGCTTCTGCACCCGGAGTCGTGCAATCGACATAGGTGATCTTGTTTTCCGTAGATATCCGGCCCTGACCCGAAGCCAGAGCGACCGGTGCCAATGCCTCCACAAAACGCTGATGCAAGGCAAAAATAAGCTCATGAACACTCCGTACCTGCTCAGTCTCCCTGGGGTTAAGTGCCTGAAGAGAGAATTGCAGCTGGTGGCAGTTAGCCACCCACTGACGAAAAGCTCCCGTGGATAACTGCTCTTTTTCATCGGATTGCAGGGAACGGATGATCGTTTTTAACCCTGATAGGATGGTCTCTTTCAGCGTCGCGAAGCGGTTGATTAGCAGCTGCAATTCATTCAGCAATGGCTGCACCTTTTGTAAATCTTTGTCACCCGCCAGGTTCAGGAAGGCCCGGTAACCCTCCAACAGTGCATCGGCCCCATGAATCAGCTGATTGATCTTGTCACTGGTCTCTGCCAATAATTCTGAGCGTCGTGGCGACATGCTAAGTTTTATGGGGTTTGCCAAACAATCCAGTCCCCTGCCGGGGGCAAAGAATGCCAACAAACGGGCATTTTGATCCGTGAGCCATTCAAAACCGCTGGTGACCTGGCGGAATGTGCCTTCAGGGGGGGACAAATCATCCCTTAACGGGATGGCTTTTACTGACGGCAGATCAGCAACAGCAGAGGACAGGCTTCTGTGACTGGCAAGTTTTTCGCTCATGTCACCGGCAACAATGAAGGCTCCGGACTCACCTTTGAAGCGGGCGCAGGCCAATGTCGCCTGATGGCCATCCCGCTCGGCCAGGGTCGTAAACGCTTCGCCGGCCAGCATAAAGGGTATTTTTTTCTGTCTCATAAGGATGGCCATGTGGTCATTGAACGCACCTGAGGCAAAGACGACACCTCCAGCCCGATCCAGACATTTGGACGTAAGCATCCAGTCTTCAGCATGTCGGGCCACGAGAATGGCTCCCTCTGGCATAAAGCCTGCCTGTTGTTTTTTAGCCAGCCAGAGTGGTCCGGTGCAATAGCCTTCACTGATGCCCTCGCCACTGGCCAGGCTGTGTTCGGGCATGGGCATGGTAAAAACCATGTCGCCAGAGAGTTGGGTTATAGGGCGCACCTGCAACACGAACAGCCCCCCCTGATGATCGATAGCAAACTCTACATCCACGGGGCAGTGCAACAGGTCTTCCAGCTTTGCCACCACGTCCTTAAGTTTTGAGATTATGTCGTTACTGAGTATGTGGCCATTACTGAATTTTTGACCATCGTCGTCTGATAGCGCATCCCCATCATCAATTCTTATTTCCGAATAGCCGCAATTATCTGTGTTTTTGTGCAGAATGAAGTGGCTTGAAATCTTTCCGGGAAAGTATTGAACGTTTTCGGCGCCTTCTTTGCGAGAAATATCAATACGGTGGGGTGTGTTACCGGACTGTCCTGCCACTACCCCCCTTGGCTGACCGTGTGTGTACTCGACCCTGAGGGTATCATCATCAAAGGATTGAAAGCTCGTGGCGACTCCACCTTGCAGGCAGTTAATACACTCCTGGATAATCAGCGCCATGGGTTGCGGTATGCCTTCGGAACAGACTTCAGGCCGGTAAGCTGAGGCCATAACCTTAAGACAGGTTCGCAAAATATCCTCATCTCCCTGAACTTCCGAGAGGTATTTGCCTGCCTGGGCATCGCCGTAGTTGTCTTCATTAATGCCGGAACTGCGGACAATAAGCGGCCCGGATGTTGATAGTCCGTGATCTCTGATGTGTCGGGCCGCTTCAGAATCTTTAACCTGCTCATAAAAGTCATCACTGGCAATAAATTTCGCCAGACCTGCCAGCCAGCACTCTCTTCTGGTTTGCTCTGAAGGCAGCAACGCATTGAGGCGTTCCCTGATCTTTGCCAGACTGATCTCCGCCTCCGGTTCATCGCCGATCCCGGGGAAATAGGGTTCCAGACGCTGGCTATCCAGAGGGTGTTGTTCCAGCGCATTGGTGACCCGGGTTGTCACACACTGAAACGGTGGCACAGATACACCAGCTGCTTTCATGCGCTGCAAAAACATTCCCTTGCCGCCCAGTAATTCCCGGTTGGCAGGAGAACAATGAGCAGCCTGATCTGCAACAGGTGTGCTGCATTTGCGCTTGGCTAGTGGCGTTGCGTCGGGCTCGCCAATGGGTTCAGGGTCACCAAGATACATTTTGGCTAAACGATCAGCCAAAGTCTCCTGATCGGGGAGAGTTGCCAGGCTTTGAGAACCTGATCTGTCAATATTTACAAGTGGCAAAGGTAACATAAAGATATCCCTCTAACGTTAATATTCATCCATGATTCAACAGCGAGTCATTACCATTACTTTGACAAGAATATTTTTATAAAGTTCCACCATTGGCCTTAAGCACATAACTTGATCAGGATAAAAGATGAAGCATTCCGAACTTATGCGCCAGACCATTAATCCACAAATGCAGCTTGGCGAGGTTGATATCTCTGCCATTACATTCAATCTCAGATCAAGGGATGACATTCCCCGCTTGCTCCTGGCATTGCAATATATCTGGACAAATAAGAACTGGTACGTTGGGTAAAAGATTCAGACTACCAGTGTCAGCTGATTGTCCGTCGTGTATTGAGCCATGAAAGCATCCCTCATAATGAGAAGGTTTTTTCTTTGTTCGAACGTCATACCGAATGGATCAGCAAAGGTAAGGCTGGCACTCCTGTAGAGCTTGGCCTCAGAGTCTGCGTATTGCAGGATCAGTTTGGCTTTACCCTGCATCATCTGGTCATGGAAAAACGAGAGGTTATGACCCCCAAAGCATTGGTCACTGGAGTTGTATCCGCTGATGAAGCAGAGGATTAAGGCTCTGTCGTGCAAACAGCTGAGTCAAAGTAGAACTGACCCTCGACGTTGGTCAGTCCAGTCAAAGCAGTGGCTTTGGAATCATTGACAGGAGTACATCTATTCACGATCTGGCAAAGTGTCGGTGCACTGGTCGTTGCCGGGCCATGGGCTTTACTGTGAACACCAGTACAAACTGCAAACCCTGCAAGGGGTACTGCTCACATACCCTCGAAAAGTTCACTAGGAGCCTGACCGAGAATAGCGCCCGTCTAGGCGACCCCGTAGCGAGGACGGCAGAAAATTGAGGATGAAAATTCGGTTTTGTGAGGAGAATAGCGAGCTATTTGACGAACAAAAGCGGATTTACAGAACAATATGCTGCCGCCGCACGACTGCATGGATGCAGGAGCTAGAGCAACGCAGGAGCAGTTGCCGTGTAGGGCAGTCTATTCTCGGTCTAACGGGATGGTCCGCCCCTCCTAAACGGCTTCAAATGAGCCAAAATGGAGTTAACCATTTAAACAGGATTAACCGGAGCGAACCACCCATGACTATTTCAGTACATGGTATCGATATTGGCAAGAACAACTTTCACCTGTTTGGTGTTGATGAGCAGGGTAGCAAAGTCATCAGAAAGAAGTTGTCCAGGAAGAACCTTCTGGAGTACGTGGCAAATCTGGAGCCATGCATTATCGCTATGGAAGCCTGTGGTGGTGCTCACTATTTGGCTCGGTTATTCAAGAACTATGGGCATACTGTCAAGCTGATTTCACCTAATTCTGGAAGATGCTGAAAATGGACTCCATTCGCTGACTCGTGAGCTGCTACATGGTTTATCAGAAGAGTTGGCCAGTCTTGACAAGCGTATTCAACAGTATGACCAGAAAATTCAGGAGCTGGCTGAAAACGACGACGAATGTCGTCGAATGATGACTATGCCGGGTATCGGAGCCATCACTGCCACTGCATTGAAGGCAGCCGTTGGTGATGCGACGTATTTTAAATCTGGTCGACACCTTGCCGCATGGTTGGGATTAGTTCCAAGACAGCATTCCACAGGCGGTAAGTCAGTCCTGCTGGGCATCAGTAAACGGGGTGATAAATACCTGCGCACATTATTGATACACGGCGCACGTTCGGTACTCCACTGCCTCAAAAATAAGGATGACCGCTGTAAAAAATGGGTTAGCCAACTTAATGAGCGCAGCAATCACAACGTTGCCGCCGTTGGTCTGGCTAATAAAATGGCTCGGATTGTCTGGGTCATCATGACCCGAAATGAAGTTTACAAGGCTGCATAATGAGGTAAAGGCGGCAGCGGCAAAGTAAAGCATAAGCTTAATCAAAGGGGAACCCCCCCGCAGATTGCGATGAGCATGTACAGTTGATGGCAAACAGGTAAAAAAAAACCGGCAACCTGAAACCTGATAGGAGTCTTGGCCCTTGAGGCCGTCGGACTGATAAGGCCAGGTTGCGCGGATACCCATCAGGGCCAGAGGGTTAGACCTCATGAATAGGCCGTATATATGATTGCAGTTATCTTTGTTTGCTAATTAACAAAACAGGCTCTTGCAAAACGGGGCGGACCATATAAGGCTCCTAGTGCAGCCAAGCCTTGATATCCATACAGCCCACTCGTTCCGATACTCTGTGGTCGTCATTCCCGCGAAGGCGGGAATCCAGCGCCAACAGCGGGTCTCTGCCTTCACGCGGATGAAAAGGCCAGGGGGGCACCGGGCAGTATGGTTCTGGTGATGAGTCTGTGTGGATTCCCGCCTTCGCGGGAATGACGGGAGTGAGGCCGGAAATGACGGGAGGTGAACCAGGGTTTTGCGACACCCTTTGTTGCGTGGGAACGAGGGGTGTATGGATATCAGAGCTTAGCTGCACTAGTACCGTTGTTAGTTCGCCATCAGTACGATACAAGGCAACATAATCACTGCTACCAAAGTCAATCAGCCACTCCCTAAACTCAGGCTCCATGCCATCAACAGGCCGACCAACTTCAGGTTGATGGGCTAAAATTTTCACATTAGAACGGATTGTTTTGATAGCACGGCTGGCAGACTTTCCACCTTTGCTTGCCAGAAACCGATGAAGTCGCTGAACATCTCTAAGGGCAGAAGGTGACCATATCAATCGTGACACTTAGGAATCTCCGCATCTTCTCCGGCTTCAAGTTTGGCCAGCCATGCATCTGCCTCTTCAAGCGTCAGGTGCATGCCATTTTCCTGATAGGCTTCCCAAGCATTGAGAGCATCCTGCTTGAAGGCTTCTTTCTTTTCCTCACAAGCCACATAGTGACGAATTGCCTCACACATAATCCAGTGGGCTGATCGGTGTCTGGCTTCAGCCAAGTGCTGAACCCTCCTTTTCAAGTCTTCATCAAGTTTAACTGAGGTGGTGGCCATCCTCTTCTCCTTTGGTATTAAAAGGTGTTACCTATTAACACTGCACCACTACAACAGAAAGTAAAGAAAACCCTCGTTTTATTTACTTTTGTACTGGGTGACCAGAGTGAGCCTTTAAGTACCTGGCCAGTTGGTTTCGCATATTCTGGCGAGTGGATTTTTTCATCCTTCAAGGCGCAACGACGGGCGTGTAGCCATAGCCAGGCAACCAGAGTTGGAACGCAGAAGGATGGAAAAAGCCGCCGTCCAGAATATACGAAACCAACTGGTTAGCTACTTACCTTTGATTTGACAAGAGAATTTTTATAGAGTTCCGCCATTCGCTGCAAGCACAGAGCTTAATCAGGATAAAAAATGGAGCATTCCGAACTTCTTACTTGCGTATGTATTTAAGAACTTCGCAATTTCTTTGGACTGCTGCATCAATAAAGTCCTCATCTTCTTGAAGTCTGTAGGCAGCATATTCGAAAGCCAGAGGATATTCCTGAATTAAGTCCAGCATATACTCGCGATCATGAAATACCGCTCTATGGGCATGTCTTAAGTGAGTGATATCATCAGCTATCAAGATTTTAATCATGTTTTTATCGCTTCGGATTCTTGGACTTGCGTACTTAAAAGCGTCTGGATACTGTGCGATAGCAGCAATGACAACCTCATCATCATCCTGAAGCCCCGAGCTGGCATATTCCAGCAGACCGCCATCTCCAGTGACTGCGGCCAGGACGACCTCTTTATCAGCTTTCAGTTCTTCACTCAAATACTTCAGGTTATGCGGATGTGCTGCAGTGATGGCTAATACCAGATGTTTATCTTTTTGAGCCCGTTGGCTGGCATATTCGAGCCCATACTTCAGAAAGAAACTCTTGACCTTTTCTCTGTCTTCCGGAAGCGACTGACCTGATGGAACATCAAACTCCAGGCTATAACTGCAGGCTGATGGTTTTACAATATAGTATTGGTCTCTCAAATCGGGATAAACAGCCTCAACCAATGGCATAGCGTTTTGGGCATCTATCAATAACAGATGATGTAAAAGCTCCCTGCGGGTGTCCTCACTGATCTCATTACTCATTAACACTTCCCGAAAATGGTTCTCCGACTTTCTCCACCACTCTTCTAACCGTTGAACATAATCAATAAATTGTTGGTGTTGTTTACTTAATAACTGGCAACAATCGGGAGTCATCGTGGAATAGTCATAAATCGTTGAGAAAAGACAATGTTGAAAGGCAAATCTATCAGCTTCTGTGGCTGAGTCTCTATCAAGACGTTGCGCAAGCAAATCAAAATTCCACTGATCTCCTTCAAAAAGGCTGCAGTCCTCTAAATAAATATCCATATCCTGAATAGCATGCAAAGCTGTCATCAGTTTTTCAAAGGCATCCTGCATGGTTTGACGTGATGTCATTCGGGTGTATTCGACAATAATTTCTCCCGCTACGGCGTTGCTACTGAGCTTCATACCGGCAGCATTTTTATCCAGTTCGATCGTTTTCAGTAATTGCACCAGAAACCACATGCGTTTCAATTTGCCGGGTTTGTCAGTGCCATCAATGGCATCAAACTCGTCAGAAAATTTCAGCCGCAAGGTTCGTCCTTTAACTCCCTCTGCGTTTTCAAGTAGCTCGATAAGCGCCAGGTGATGTCCTAACTTAAGGTTCACAATCAAGGCATCATCCATACTGATGACCGTCGCCGGACGGGCTAATTTTTTGAGGGATGCCTTGCAGGAGGGACTCAATAGCGGAGGACTTTCACCCGAGCCAACCGGAGTCGTGCAATCAACATAAGCGACTTCTTCCTCCTTGAACGATCTGCCCTGTCCCGAGGCCAGAGTGACCGGAGCCAGTGCCTCTACAAAGCGCTTATGCAGGGCAAAAATCAGCTCATGGACACTGCGCACCTGCTCAGCCTCTGAAGGGTTGAGTGCCTGAAGACAGGATTGTAGCCGGTGGCAGGCGGCCAGCCACTGACGAAACGATATCTTCCCATCTTCACAGTCATCCAGTGGCAGGATGATAGCCTCCAGCTCTGCTCGGATAGTCTGTTTCAACGTCTCGAACCGGTTGATTAATAGCGGTAATTCATCCAGCAATCGCCCGACCTTGGGTGCCCTGCTGTTACGCGCCAGCAGCAAGAAGGCCAGGTAACCCTCCAACAGGGCTTTTGCGCCATAAATAAGCCGATTTACGCATTCCCTGGTCTCTGCCAGTATCTTTGCTCGTTGTGGCGACATACTCAGTTTTACCGGATTTGCCAGACAATCCAGGCCACTGCCCGGGGCGTAGAGCAGCAGCAGTCGGGCATTTTGATCTGTGAGCCACTTAAAGCCACTGGCGACCTGACGAAATGTGCCTTCAGGGGGGGACAAATCATCCTGTGTCGGGATGGTTTGCGGTAAGGTTTCATCGAAAAAAGCACTGGATGGCGTTCTGAAACTGGTCAGTTTTGCGCTATGGTCACCGACAACAATAAAGGCACCGGGCGTCCCTTTAAAACGAGCGCAGGCCAGTGTAACCTGATGGCCGTCCTGAGCGGCTATGGCCGGGTACTGGCCAGCAGCCAGCATCAAAGTTTTTGCTTTCTGTCTCAGGAGGATCGCTACATGATCATTGAATCCTCCTTCATCAAAGACGAGCCCTCCTGCCCGCTTCAGGAACTCAGGCTCAAGCATCCACTCTTGCGCGTGGTGGGCCACGACAACGGCTCCCTCTGGCATCAAGTCTGCCTTTTGTTTTTTGGCTACCCAGAGTGGTCCGGTGCAATAGCCTTCGCTGACAACCTCGCCGATGGCCAGAGTCTCTTCGGGTATCGGCATGGCAAAACTCATGCCACCAGAGAGTCGGGTAACAGGGCGCACCTGCAACAGGAACAGGCGCCCCTTATGATCGATGGCAAACTCCATATCCACAGGACAGAGCAAGAGGTTTTCGAGCTTTGTCACCATCTCCCTGAGTGCTGAAACCCTGTCATCACTGAGTTGCTGACTGAAGTCGTCTGATTGAGTATCCGCATCATGAATTCTTATTTCTGAATAGCCGTTATTATTCGTGTTTTTGCGCAGGATGAAGCGACTTGAAATCGTTCCGGGAAAATAGTGAGCGCTGTCAACGCTTTCTTTGCGAGAAATATCGATGCGATGGGGCCTGTTACCGGACTGTCCTGTCACAACGCCTCTGGGCTGACCCGGTGTGTATTCGACCCTGAGGGTATCATCCTGAAAGGATTGAAAGCTCATGACGACCCCGCCATATTGGCAGTCAATGCACTGTTGGAGGATCAGCGCCATGGGGGGTGGTATAACTCCGGGACAGACTTCTTGCCGGTAACCTGAGGCCATAACCTCAAGGCAGGTTCGCACAACATCCTCTTCTCCCTGAACTTTCGAGAGGTATTTGCCCGCCTGGGCATCGCCGTAATTATCTTCGCTGATGCCAGAGCTGCGAACAATCACCGGCTCTGATGTCCACGGTCCGTCCAGCTGAGAGCGCAGATTGCCAATGTGCCGGGCCGCTTCAGAATCTTTAACCTGTTCGTAAAAGTCATTACTGGCAATAAATTTCGCCAGACCCGCCAGCCCGATATCCCTTTTCACTTGTTCTGAAGATGGCAGGGCATTGAGGTATTTCCGGATGTTAATCAGGCTGGTCTGAGCCTTCTGTTGATGAACAATCCCCGGGAGACAGCGAGCAAGTTGATGGCTATCCAGAGGATATTGTTCAAGCGCATTCATGATTTGAGCAGTTACACACTTGAAGGGTGGAACAGGCAGACCTGCTGCCTTCATGCGCTGCAAAAACATTCCCTTGCCCCCAAGCAGTGCCCGGTTGGGGCGAGACTGGTCAGCAGCCTGATTGAGTGGAACTGAAGTCTGTATACGACAGACACGATTGGCCAGTAGTGTCTGGCAGGGAATGGGACTGGCAACCAGATAACTGAAATATCTTTTGGCTAAAAGGTTAGCCCTGTTAACTGAACTGAGAGCCCCGGTAATCCGATTTGGAATGGTTGTCGGGATTTGCTGATTTGAACGATCAGAATTGGCATGTAACTGAGACATCCCTCTGATGTTTATGTTCAACCTCCGGGCTTGCATCTGCCAGCCCGTTGCCATACCGAGTGACCGCAGCCATGACGACGTACTTATCATTCTCTGGTTTTCCACTAATACCAATCGAACTTTCTAATTCCCTATTGCGCACTTCATTAACAGACAACATCTAGATTTCCCTCTCCCCCCTTTGACAATGGCGTTTTTATAAAGTTCACACGTCAGCTTCAAGCACGCAGTAGAAAAAGCAACAACAGGCTGGCAACAGTGTTGGCACTGGTCAGCGTTGTCTGAATCAATCAGACCCTGTTTGCAGATTATCTGAGGTATTTACGAAGTTCGGGGTTTCTTTGTTTTGCGGCATTGATAAATTTTTTATCATCTTTAAGCTTTACAGCAGCATAATGGAAAGCCTGAGGATTTTTTGCAATTAAGTCGAGCATGCACTCGCGATCACTCAAAACCTTTTCGCTGGCAAATGATAAGGGATAAGTACTCTCAGCAATGGCCATTCGAATAATGTTTTTATCGTTTCGGAGTCTTTCACTGGCATAATTCAGAGCTAAGGGATTTTTTTCGACAGCGGCCATAACAATATCGCTGTCATCCCTCAGCTCCACACTCAAATATTGCAGTTGTTTGGGATGTTTTGAAATGGCGGGTAATACAAAGTCTCTATCATTGCGAACCCGTTGGCTGGCATATTCCAAACCATGCTTCAGCACGGCATTCCTGACCTTTTCTTTATGATCCCCGGACAGTGGCTGAGGTGACGCATAAAATTCCAATCTGTAACCGTAAGATGGCTTGATAACAAAGTATTGATCTCCCAGGTCATACAGTTGTTCAACCAATCGGGTAGCGCTTTTGGGATCGAATAATAAAAAATGATGTAAGAGTTCCTTGCGGATATCCTCACTCATCTCATCACTCATTAAGATTTCCCGCAGACTCTCTTTCGGTTTGTTCTTAAGCAACAACGACCACTGACACGCGCCCAACCGGCGGGCATGATGAGCAACCTCTTGCTGGTGTTTGCTTAACAGCCAGCAGAAAGCGGCAGTCGAGTATTGACCACCCGCAATCCGATAAAACATGACAAAAAGGCAATGTTGAAAGGCAAATCTATCCGCTCCTGTGGCAACATCACGTTCAAGGCGTTGTGCAAGCAGGTTAAAGTCCCACTGACTTCCTTCAAAAATGGGACTGCACTTCAAATGCAGATCCAGATCAGACATAGCAGGTAAGACAGTGATCAGTTTTTCAAAGGCATCCTGCATAGCTGGACGTGTTGTCATTCGGGAACATTCGACGATAATTTCACCCGCTACGGCGTTATAACTTAGCTTCATGTTATCAGGATTATCAGCCAGTTTGATCTCTCTCAGTAATTGCGCGAGAAACCACATACGCATTAACTTGCCGGATTTACCTGCGTAATCAGTGCTAACAAACTGGTCAGAAAATGTCAGCCGCAAGGTGCGTCCTTTCCCTCCCTCTGCGCGTTCAAGCAGTTCGATAAGGCTCACATGGCTGCCAAGATCCAGGTTAACAATCAAGGCTTCATCCATACTGATAAGAGTCCCTGAAAGCCCTGACTCTTCCATGAATGCTCTGCTGGACTGCCTCAACAGCGGCGCCTCTTCACCCTGGGTCGTGCAATCAACGTAGGTGATTTTCCTTTTTATGGACAGACTGTCCTGACCCCAGGCCAGAGTGACTGGTGCCAGCGCTTTCACGAAACGCTGATGCAGGGCAAAAATCAGCTCATGGACACTCCGGACCTGCTCAGCCTCCTCAGGGTTAAGTGTTTGAAGACAGGATTGTAGCCGACAACAGTCTGCTACCCACTGACGAAACATTACCGGGGATAGCTTCCCTTTTTCAGTGGCTTGCATGGGAAGAATAATACGCTTTAACCCGGATAGAATGGTTTTTTTCAACATTGCGAACCGGTCGTTCAATTGCGGTACTTCTTGTCGCAATGACCTGACCCTGTGTGAACACCTCTTACCAGCCAGTTGCAAGAATGTCCCATACCCATCCAGCAGAGCTTGAGCCCCATCAACCAGCCGATTTACACTGTCGCAGGTCTCTGCCAGTCGCTTTGATCGTTGTGGCGACATACTCAGTTTTACCGGATTTGCCAGACAGTCCAGCCCGCCGCCGGAGGCAAAAAATGCCAACAGCCGGGCATTTTGATCCGTGAGCCATTGAAAACCGCTGGCGACCGTATGGAATGTGTCGTCTGAGGGGGACAAATCATCCCGTGACGGGACGGCTTTTACTGGCGGCAGATCAGACAGGCTTCCATGACTCACCAGTTTCCCGGTCATGTCACCGGCAACAATAAAGGCACCGGGCTTACCGTTAAAGCGGGCACAGGCCAGCGTCGCCTGTTGGCCAACCTGAGCGGCCACGGACTCAAACTGATCACCGGCCAGCATCAGGGTTTTTCGTTGCTGTTTCATCAGGATCGCGACATGATCATTGAACCCTCCTGTGGCAGTGACAAAGCCTCCTGCCCGCTTCAGGAACCCGGGCTCAAGCATCCAGTCTTCAGCGTGTCGGGCCACCACTATGGCTCCGTCTGGCATAGAGTCTGCCGCTGCTTCTTCAGCCAGCCAGAGCGGTCCGGTGCAATAGCCTTCGCTGACACCCTCGCCGATGGCCAGGGTCTCTTCGGGTATGGGCATGGCGAAATCCAGGCCGCCAGAGAGTCGGGTGACAGGACGCACCTGCAACAGGAACAGACGACCCTGATAGTTTATGGCAAACTCCACATCCACCGGACAGAGCAACAGCTTTTCCAGCTTTGTCACCATCACCCTGAGGTCTGCAACCATGTCATCAGTGAGTTGTTGTTCAACGTCGTTTGATTGGGCATCGGCATCATCCATTCTTATTTCCGAATAGCCGTTATTGTCTTTACGCAGGATGTAATGACTTGAGATGGTCCCGGGAAAGTATTGATAGCTGTCGGCGCCTTCCTTGCGAAAAATATCAATACGATGGGGCCTGTTACCGGACTGCCCGGCCACTATCCCTCTGGGCTGCCCCCGTGTGAACTCAACCCTGACGGTATCATCATCAAAGGATTGAAAACTCATGGCGACTCCGCCGTGCAGGCAGTCAATACACTCCTGGATAATCAGCGCCATGGGTTGCGGTATGCCTTCGGAACAGACTTCAGGCCGGTAAGCTGAGGCCATAACCTTTAGACAGGTTCGCAAAATATCCTCATCTCCCTGAACTTCCGAAAGGTATTTGCCCGCCTGGGCGTCGCCGTAGTTATCTTCATTGATGCCGGAACTGCGGACAATAAGCGGCCCTGATGTTGATAGTCCGTGATCCCTGATGTGTTGGGCCGCTTCAGAATCTCTAACCTGCTCATAAAAATCATCACTGGCAATAAAGTTCGCCAGACCTGCCAGCCAGCTGTCTCTTCTGGCTTGCTCTGAAGGCAGCAACGCATTGAGGCGTTCCCTGATCTTCGCCAGACTGATCTTTGCCTCCGGTTCATTGCCGATCCCGGGGAAATAGGGTTCCAGACGCTGGCTATCCAGAGGGTATTGTTCCAGCGCATTGGTGACCTGAGTTGTCACACACTGAAACGGTGGCATAGACAAACCGGCTGCTTTCATGCGCTGCAAAAACATTCCCTTGCCACCAAGCAGTTCCCGGTTGGCAACAGAACAATGAGTAGCCTGATCTGCAACAGGTGAGCTGCATTTGCGCCTGGCTAGTGACCTAGTGTCGGGAACGCCAGCGGGTTCAGGATCACCAAGATACTTTTTGGCTGAACGATCAGCCTCAGTCTTATGATTGGGGACAATTGACAGACTTTGAAAATCTGATCTGCCAATGGTTGCAGGTGGTAAAGGTAACATAAAGGTATCCCTCTCACGTTAATATTCATCCATGAATCAACGACTGGTCGTTACCCTTACGTTTGACAATAATGTTTTTATAAAGTTCCCCCGTCAGCTTCAGGCACACAGTAGAAAAATAACAACAACGGGGTTGGCACTGGTCAACATTATCTGAATCGATCAGACCTTGTTCGCAGATTATCTGAGGAATTCATGAACTTCAGGGTTTCTTTGTTTTGCTGCATTGATGAAAGCTTTATTACCTTTAAGCTCGGAAGCAGCATAATTGAAAGCCTGAGGATTTATTTCAATTAATTCGAGCATACACTCGCGATCCTTCAAAATCTTTTCACTGGCCAATGATAAGCTGGAAATACTCTTAGCAATGGCCACTCGAATAACCTTTATATCCCCTCGGGCTCTCTCACCTGCATGAACCAGAAGTGTGGAAGACGTTTCGATAGCGGCCTTGACGACATCGCTATCATTTCTCAGCTCCTCACTCAAATCTCGCAGTTGTGAGGGATCTTTTGTAATGGCGGATAATACAAAATATTTATCATTTCGAACCCGTTGACTGGCATATTCCAATCCATGCTTCAGCACGGCATTCCTGATCTTTTCTTTATGATCCTCAAGTGGCTGGCCCGGTGGTACATAAAACTCCAATTTGTAATTGCAAGATGGATTGATAACAAAGCATTGATATCCGATGTCATACACTTCCTCAATCAATCTAATAGTACTTATAGGATTAAATAATATAGAATGGTGCAAGAGTTCCCTGCGGGTCTGTTCACTCATCTCATCACTCATCAAGATTTCCCGCGCAGTTTCTTCAGGTTTTTCCCGACTTTTCAATGACAAAAAATAAACACATAAGCGATGAGCATAATAAATAAACTGTTGATGGTATCTGCTTAATAACTCACAGCAAGGAGCAATATGGGGCCACTCTCTTTTATTCTGAAAAGACATTAAGAAAAGGCAACGTTGAAAGGCGAATCTATCCGCTTCTGTCGCAATATCACGATTAAGGCGCTGGGCAAGCAAGTCAAAGTCCCACTGGCCTCCTTCAAAAATGGGTCCGTAATTCAAACGAATATCCAAATTACTCAAAGCACATAACACAATCATCAGTTTTTTAAAGGCAGCCTGCATGGTTTGAGTTGATTTCATTCGGGGGCATTCGACGGTCATTATACCCGCAACAGCGTTGCAACTCAGCTTCATGCTATCAGCATTTTCATCCAGTTTGATCTCTCTCAATAATTGCGCCAGAAACCACATGCGCCGGAACTTGCCGGATATATCAAAATCATCAGATCTATCAAATTGATCAGAAAATGTCAGTCGCAAGGTTCGTTTTTTACCTCCCTCTGCGTGTTCAAGCAGCTCGACAAGGCTCATATGAGTGCCAAGCTTCAGGTTAACAATCAGAGCATCATCCATACTGACGACAGTCCCTGAGCGCCTTGATCCTTCAATGAATATTTTGTCGGACGGCTTCAATAACGGCGCCCCTGCGCCCGGACTCGTGCAATCAACATAGGTGATGTCGTTGATCGTAGATATCTCACCCTGACCCGAAGCCAGAGTGACCGGTGCCAGCGCTTTTACGAAACGCTGATGCAAGGCAAAAATCAGCTCATGAACACTTCGCACCTGCTCAGCGCTTTCAGGGTTGAGCGCTTGAAGACAGGATTGTAGCTGATGACAGTCTGCCAGCCACTGACGAAAGCTTACCGGGGATACCTTCTCTTCTTCGGCAGCTTGCATGGGAAGAGTGATACGCTCTAGCCCGGATTCAATGGTCTGTTTCAACATCTCGAACCGGTTGCTCAGCAGCGGTAATTCTTGCCGCAATGACTCGACTCTGTCTGAACTTTGCTTAACAGCCAGTTGCAGGAATGCCCCGTACCCATCCAGCAGCGCTTGAGCCCCATGAACCAGTCGATTTACGCTGTCCAAGGTCTCTGCCAATAGCTTTGATCGTTGTGGTGACATGCTCAGTTTTACCGGGTTTGCCAGACAATCCAGCCCGCCGCCGGTGGCAAAAAATGCCAACAGGCGGGCATTTTGATCCGTGAGCCATTGAAATCCGCTGGCGACCTGACGGAGTGCGCCTTCTGAGAGGGACAATTCATCCCATGCAGGGATGGCTTTTGCTGAAGGCTCATCAGAAACAGCAGAGGATAGAATGCCGTGACTCAACAGTTTCCCGGTCATGTCACCGGCAACAATAAAGGCACCGGGCTTACCGTTAAAGCGGGCACAGGCCAGCGTCGCCTGTTGGCCAACCTGAGCGGCCACGGACTCAAACTGGTCACCGGCCAGCATCAGGGTTTTTCGTTGCTGTTTCATCAGGATCGCGACATGATCATTGAATCCGCCTGTGGCAGTAACAAAGCCTCCTGCCCGCTTCAGGAACCCGGGCTCAAGCATCCAGTCTTTAGCGTGTCGGGCCACGACAATGGCTCCCTCTGGCATAGAGTCTGCCGCTGATTCTTCAGCCAGCCAGAGTGGTCCGGTGCAATAGCCTTCGCTGACACCCTCGCCAATGGCCAGGGTCTCTTCGGGTATGGGCATGGCGAAATCCAGGCCACCAGAGAGTCGGGTGACAGGACGCACCTGCAACAGGAACAGACGACCCTGATAGTTTATGGCAAACTCCACATCCACCGGACAGAGCAACAACTTTTCCAGCTTTGTCAGCATCACCCTGAGGTCTGCAACCATGTCATCAGTGAGTTGTTGTTCAACGTCGTTTGATTGGGCATCGGCATCATCCATTCTTATTTCCGAATAGCCGTTATTGTCTTTACGCAGGATGTAATGACTTGAGATGGTCCCGGGAAAGTATTGATAGCTGTCGGCGCCTTCCTTGCGAAAAATATCAATACGATGGGGCCTGTTACCGGACTGCCCGGCCACTATCCCTCTGGGCTGCCCCCGTGTGAACTCAACCCTGACGGTATCATCATCAAAGGATTGAAAACTCATGGCGACTCCGCCGTGCAGGCAGTCAATACACTCCTGGATAATCAGCGCCATGGGTTGCGGTATGCCTTCGGAACAGACTTCAGGCCGGTAAGCTGAGGCCATAACCTTTAGACAGGTTCGCAAAATATCCTCATCTCCCTGAACTTCCGAAAGGTATTTGCCCGCCTGGGCGTCGCCGTAGTTATCTTCATTGATGCCGGAACTGCGGACAATAAGCGGCCCTGATGTTGATAGTCCGTGATCCCTGATGTGTTGGGCCGCTTCAGAATCTCTAACCTGCTCATAAAAGTCATCACTGGCAATAAAGTTCGCCAGACCCGCCAGCCAGCTGTCTCTTCTGGCTTGCTCTGAAGGCAGCATCGCATTGAGGCATTCCCTGATGTTTGCCAGACTGATCTCCGCCTCCGGTTCATCGCCGATCCCGGGGAAATAGGGTTCCAGACGCTGGCTATCCAGAGGGTATTGTTCCAGCGCATTGGTGACCTGAGTTGTCACACACTGAAACGGTGGCACAGACAAACCGGCTGCTTTCATACGCTGCAAAAACATTCCCTTGCCCCCAACTAGTGCCCGGTTGGCAGGGGAACAATGATCAGCCTGATCTTGAACAGGAGAACAGCATTTGCGCTTGGCTAGTGACCTTGTGTCGGGAACGCCAGTGGCTTCAGGATCACCAAAATACCTTTTGGCTGAACGATCAGCCTCAGCCTTATGATTGGGGTCAATTGCCAGACTTTGAAAATCTGATCTGCCAATGGTTGCAGGTGGTAAAGGTAACATAAAGGTATCCCTCTCACGTTAATAATCATCCATGAATCAACGACTGGTCATTACCTTTACATTTGACAATAATATTTTTATAAAGTTCATAATTCAGGCTAAAAAATACCTGACGTATTTATCAACTTCGGGGTTTCCAAGCCTTGCTGAATCGATAAAAACCTGATCATTTTTAAGCCTGTAAGCCGCATGTTTGAAAGCTCCAGGATACTCTGCAATTAAGTCAAGCATATACTCGCGATCATTTAACAAGGTTTTACTGACATATCGCAAGTGACAAACGCCTTGTTTAATTACACTACTAATAATGCTTTTATCTCTTCGAATTCTTTCACTGGCATACTCCAGAGCATCTGGACTCTGTTTGATAGCGGCCTTGACAACGTCATCATCATCCTGAAGTTTCGAGCTGGCGTCGATCAGACAACAGCCTCTCTGAGTAACTGCGGCTATGACAACCTGTTTATCATTCCTCAGTTCCTGACTTGCATATTTCAGGTTAGATGGATGCCCTGTAACAGCTTCTAATACAAGCTCTTTATCACTTCGAATCCGTTGACTGACATATTCCAGTCCATCTTTCACCAGGGCTTTCTTCACCGTTCCTTTGATATCCGAAAGCGACTGAGACGGTGGAACATCAAATGTCAGCGTGTAATCCCGTGATGGTTTGATAATAAAGTATTGATCTCTCAAATGCGGATAAAAGTACTCAATCAGTCCTATAGAGTAATGGCGATTTGACAATAAAAAATGATGTAAGAGCTCCCTGCGGATATCCTCACTAATCTCAACACTCATTAAAATTTCCCTTAGACTATCCTCCGGTTTTTTCTTGGAATTTACTAACGCCAGACACTCCCCTAACTGCTCAGCATAATAAACAAACTGTTGAAGGTGGTTGCTTAGTAACTGGCAGCATTCGGGAACAAGACGGCATAAACGCAGATAATACATTGTGAAAAGACAATATTGAAAGGTGAATCTATCGGTTTCTGTCATAGCATCGGAATTAAGGCGTTGTGCAAGCAAGTTAAAATCCCAATGATTTTCTGCAAATGTCTTTCTGTCAGTAAAGAAAATATCAAGCTCAGACATATCACTTAACACAATCATCAGTTTTTCAAAGGCATCCTGCATGGCTTTGCATGATGTTATGCCGGAGTATTCGACGATAATTTCACCCGCCACGGCGTTACAACCCAGCTTCATGCTAACAGCCTCCTTACCCAGCTTGATCGTTTTCAGTAGCTGCACTAAAAACCACATACGTTTTAACTTACCGTGTTCATCACTGCCATCAGGGCTCCGAAACTGGTCAGAAAATTTCAGCCTCAAGGTTCGTCCTTTACCTCCCTCTGCGTTTTCAAGCAGCTCGACAAGGCTCATATGACTGCCAAGCTTCAGGTTAACAATCAAGGCAGTATCCATACTGATGACAGTCCCCAAGAGCCCTGATTCTTCAATGGATACTTTGTCGGACGGTCTCAATAACGGCGTCTTTGCGCCCGGTGTCGTGCAATCAACATAAGTGATGCCATTTGCCGTAGATACCTCACCCTGATCCGAAGCCAGAGTGACCGGTGCCAGTGCCTCCACAAAACGCTGATGCAAGGCAAAAATCAGCCCATGAACACTTCTCACCTGCTCAGCGCTTTTCGGGTTGAGTGCTTGAAGACAGGATTGTAGCTGATGACAGTCTGCCAGCCACTGACGAAAGCTTACCGGGGATACCTTCTCTTTTTCAGCGGCTTGCATGAGAGGAGTGATACGCTCTAACCCGGATTCAATGGTCTGTTTCAGCATCTCGAACCGGTTGCTCAGCTGCGGTAACTCTTGCCGCAATGACTCGACTCTGTCAGAACTTTGCTTAACAGCCAGTTGCAGGAATGCCTCGTACCCATCCAGCAGCGCCTGAGCCCCATGAACCAGTCGATTTACGCTGTCCAAGGTCTCTGCCAGTCGCTTTGATCGTTGTGGCGACATACTCAGTTTTACCGGATTTGCCAGACAGTCCAGCCCGCCGCCGGTGGCAAAAAATGCCAACAGCCGGGCATTTTGATCCGTGAGCCATTGAAAACCGCTGGCGACCGTATGGAATGTGTCGTCTGAGGGGGACAAATCATCCCGTGACGGGACGGCTTTTACTGGCGGCAGATCAGACAGGCTTCCATGACTCACCAGTTCCCCGGTAATGTCACCGGCAACAATAAAGGCTCCGGACTTTCCGTTAAAGTGGGCACAGGCCAGCGTCACCTGTTGGCCAGGCTTAGCGGCCACTGCCGCGAACTGACTAGCGGCCAGCATCAGGGCTTTTCGTTTCTGTTTCATGGCGATCGCTACATGATCATTGAACCCTCCTGTGGCAGTGACAAAGCCTCCTGCCCGCTTCAGGAACCCGGGCTCAAGCATCCAGTCTTCAGCGTGTCGGGCCACCACTATGGCTCCGTCTGGCATAGAGTCTGCCGCTGCTTCTTCAGCCAGCCAGAGCGGTCCGGTGCAATAGCCTTCGCTGACACCCTCGCCGATGGCCAGGGTCTCTTCGGGTATGGGCATGGCGAAATCCAGGCCGCCAGAGAGTCGGGTGACAGGACGCACCTGCAACAGAAACAGGCGACCTTGATGGTCTATGGCAAACTCCACATCCACGGGGCAGAGCAAAAGTTTTTCCAGCTCTGTCACCATCTGCCTGAGGTCTGAAACCATGTCATCAGTGAGTTGTTGCTCAACGTCGTTTGATTGGGCATCGGCATCATCAATTCTTGTTTCTGAATAGCCGTTATTGTTCTTTTGCAGGATAAAGTGACTCGAGATCGTCCCGGGAAAGAATTGAAAGCGGTCAGTTTCTTCTTTGCTATCCCCGCGATAAATATCGATGCGGTGGGGCCTGTTACCAGACTGCCCTGCCACTACGCCTCTGGGCTGCCCCATTGTGTACTCAACCCTGACGGTACCATCGTTAAAGGATTGAAAGCTCATGGCAACCCCGCCGTATTGGCAGTCAATGCACTGTTGGATGACCAGTGCTATGGGGGAGGGTATGCCTTCGGAACAGACTTCAGGTCGGTAAGCTGAAGCCATAACCCTGAGGCAGGTACGCAAAACATCCTCATCTCCCTGAACGTCCGAGAGGTATTTGCCCGCCTGGGCATCGCCGAAGTTATCTTCATTAATGCCGGAACTGCGGACAATAAACGGCTGTGATGTGCAGGGTCCATCCAGCTGACGACGCAGATCCCTGATTTTTTTAGCTGCTTCAGAATTTTTAACCTGTTCGTAACAGTCATCACTGGCAATAAATTCTGCCAGACCCGCCAACCATTCATCTCTTTTGGTTTGCTCCGAAGGTGGCAAGGCATTGAGGTATTCCCTGATCTTCGTCAGGCTGGTCTGTGCCTGCTGTCCGTGGTCAATCCCGGGAAGATAGTGGGATAAACGACGGGTATCCAGAGAATAACGTGCAAGAGCAGCCATGACCCCGGTTGTCACACATTGGAATGGCGGAACAGATAAACCGGTTTTGCTCATGCGCCACAAAAACATCCCCTTGCCTCCAAGTTGTTCGCGGAGTGTGTCAGCCTGATCTGAAACAGACAAACCACAGAGACGCCGGGATAAAGGAGTTTGAATGGATCGAATGCCAAAGGACTGAGGGTCACTGAAATACTTTTCGGGTGAACTATCAGCTCGGTTATTCTGATTGGGAATCCTTCTCAGGATTGGAGGCTTTGATGTACCAAAATCAGCATTTAACATTATGACATCTCTCTTATGTTAATGTTTTCTGTTGTTTATTAGCTGACCCCGGAGTTTTTTATGATCTTACGACCAATAAGTTAGCAACGCAGCTTGCACTGGCCATTGCTGTCAGAACAGATCAGACACTATCTAAAAAATATCTGATGTATTTATCAACTTTGGGGTTTCTAAGCATTACTGAATCGATAAAATTCTGATCACTTTTAAGCCCGGAAGCCACATATTGGAATGCTTCAGGATACTCTGCAATTAAGTCAAGCATATACTCGCGATCATTTAACAAAGTTTCACTGGCATCTTGCAAGTAAAAAACGCCATGTTTAATCACACTATTAATAATGCTTTTATCCCTTCGGATTCTTTCACTGGCAAACTCCAGAGCACCTGGATTCTGTTTGATAGCGGCTTTGATAACGTCATCATCATCCTGAAGTTTCGAGTTGACGTCAAACAGGAGACAGCCTCTCCGGGTGACTGCGGCTATGGCAACTTGTTTATCACCCCTCAGCTCCTTACCTGCATATTTCACGTCCGATGGATGCCCAGCCAGGGCTTCTAATACAAGCTCTTTATCACTTCGAATCCCTTGGCTGACATATTCCAGCCCACCCTTCACCAAGGCTTCCTTCAGCGTTCCTTTGATATCCAACAGCGACTGAGACGGTGGAACATCAAAGGTCAGCGTGTAATCGCGTGATGGTTTGATAATAAAGTATTGACCTCTCAAATCAGGATAAAAATACTCAATCAGTCCTATAGAGTAATGGCGTTCTGATAATAAAAAATGATGCAAGAGTTCCCTGCGGATATCCTCACTAATCTCAACACTCATTAAAATTTCCCTCAGACTGTCCTCCGGTTTTTTCTCGGAATAGACCAACGCGCAACACTTCCCCAACTGCTCAGCATAATAAACAAACTGTTGAAGGTGGTTGCTTAACAACTGGCAGCATTCGGGATTAATACGGCAAAAATCCCTCAGATAATACATTGTAAAAAGACAATATTGAAAAGTGAATCTGTCGGCTTCTGTCATAACTTCGGGATTAAGGCTTTGCGCTAGCAAGCTAAAGTCCCAATGATCTTCTGCAAATGTTTGCCTATCCCTGAAGAAAAAATCAAGCTCAGCCATACCATTTAACACAATCATCAGTTTTTCAAAGGCATCCTGCATGGCTTTACGTGATTTCATACCGGAGTATTCGACGATAATTTCACCCGCCACGGCGTTACAACCCAGCTTCATGCTATCAGCCTTTTCACCCAGGTTGATCACTTTCAGTAGCTGCACTAAAAACCACATACGCTTTAACTTACCATGCTCACCACTGCCATCAGGGCTCCGAAACCGGTCAGAAAATTTCAGCCGCAAGGTTCGTCCCTTACCCCCCTCTGTGTGTTCAAGCAGCTCGACAAGGCTCATATGACTTCCAAGCTTCAGGTTAACAATCAAGGCATCATCCATACTGACGACAGTTCCTGAAAGCTCTAAACCTTCTATGTACGCTTTGCCGGATGGTCTCAATAGCGGTGCCTCTGCACCCGGTGTCGTGCAATCGACAAAGATGATGTCATCTACCGTAGATACCTCACCCTGACCCGAAGCCAGAGTGACCGGTGCCAATGCCTCCACAAAACGCTGATGCAGGGCAAAAATCAGCTCATGGACACTTCGCACCTGCTCAGCCTTTCCAGGGTTAAGTGCTTGAAGACAGGATTGTAGCTGATGACAGTCTGCCACCCACTGACGAAAGGTTACGGGGGATACCTTCTCTCCTTCGGCAGCTTGCATGGGAAGAGTGATACGCTCTAACCCGAATTGAATGGTCCGTTTCAACCTCTCGAACCGGTTGCTCAGCTGCGGTAATTCATTCCGCAATGACTCGACGCGGTCTGAACTTCTCTCAACAGCCAGTTGCAGGAATGCCTTGTACCCATCCAGCAGTGCTTTAGCCCCATAAACCAGTCGATTTATGCTGTCACAGGTCTCTGCCAGTCGCTTTGATCGTTGTGGCGACATGCTCAGTTTTACCGGGTTTGCCAGACAATCCAGTCCGCCGCCGGAGGCAAAAAATGCCAACAGGCGGGCATTTTGATCCGTGAGCCATTGAAATCCGCTGGCGACCTGACGGAGTGCGCCTTCTGAGAGGGACAAATCATCCCATGAAGGGATGGCTTTTGCTGAAGGTTCATCAGAAGCAGCAGAGGATAGAATGCCGTGACTCAACAGTTTCCCGGTCATGTCACCGGCAACAATAAAGGCACCGGGCTTACCTTCAAAGCGGGCACAGGCCAGCGTCGCCTGTTGGCCAACCTGAGCGGCCACGGACTCAAACTGGTCACCGGCCAGCATCAGGGTTTTTCGTTGCTGTTTCATCAGGATCGCTACATGATCATTGAATCCTCCTGTGGCAGTAACAAAGCCTCCTGCCCGCTTCAGGAACCCGTGCTCAAGCATCCAGTCTTGAGCGTGTCGGGCCACGACAATGGCTCCCTCTGGCATAGAGCCTGCCGCTGGTTCTTCAGCCAGCCAGAGTGGTCCGGTGCAATAGCCTTCGCTGACGCCCTCGCCAGTGGCCAGAGTCTCTTCGGGTATGGGCATGGCGAAATCCAGGCCGCCAGAGAGTCGGGTGACAGGACGCACCTGCAACAGGAACAGACGACCCTGATGATCGATGGCAAACTCCATATCCACGGGGCACAGCAAAAGTTTTTCCAGCTCTGTCACCATCTGCCTGAGGTCTGCAACCATGTCATCAGTGAGTTGTTGCTCAACGTCGTTTGATTGGGCATCGGCATCATCCATTTTTGTTTCCGAATAGCCGTTATTATCTTTGCGCAGGATGTAACGACTCGAGATCGTCCCGGGAAAGAATTGAAAGCTGTTAGTTTCTTCTTTGCTATCCCCGCGATAAATATCGATGCGGTGGGGCCTGTTACCGGATTGTCCTGCCACTACACCTCTGGGCTGACCCATTGTGTACTCAACCCTGACGGTACCATCCTCAAAGGATTGAAAGCTCATGGCGACCCCGCCGTATTGGCAGTCAATGCACTCTTGGATGACCAGCGCCATGGGGGATGATATGCCTTCGGAACAGACTTCAGGTCGATAAGCTGAAGCCATAACCCTGAGGCAGGTACGCAAAACATCCTCATCTCCCTGAACTTCCGAGAGGTATTTACCCGCCTGGGCATCGCCGTAGTTATCTTCATTAATGCCGGAACTGCGGACAATAACGGGCTGCGATTTGGAGGATCGGTCCAACTGTCGGCGCAGCCCCTTGATGTGTTGGGCCGCTTCAGAACCCTTAACCTGCTGGTAATAGTCATCACTGACAATAAGTTGCACCAGACCCGCCAGCCAGTCATCCCTTTTGGTTTGCTCTGAAGGCAACAGGGTATTGAGGTATTCCCGGATGTTCTTCAGGCTGGTCTCCGTCGCCGGTTCATAAACAAACCCGGGAAAATAGCGCTCTAAAAGATGGCGATCGAGAGGGTGTTGTTCAAGCGCATGCATCACTTGAGCCGTAACACATTCGAAGTGCGGAACAGACAGACCGGCTTCTTTCATGCGCAACAAAAACATCCCCTTGCCCCCGAGTTGTTGCCGTTTGGAGGGAGAATAGCCGACAGCCTGATCTGAAGCAGGAGAACGGCAGGTGCGCCCGGTAATCGACGTTGGGTCGCGCACGTCACTGGGATCAAGATCACTGAAATATCTTTCCAGTGATTTGTTGACCTCAGTATTCTGAATGGGAACGGTTGCCAAGCTTTGAGAATTTGAAATGTCAAATCTAGTTGCAGGTAACATCAAGATATCCCTTTCATGTTATGTATTCATTTCGCACCCTTTGACTGGCACCCGAATCGAAGGCACCAGACTCATCGTTAAAACGGGGGCAGACCAGCGTCAGGGTCCAGCATCAAAATTTTTCCTTTCTCTTTCATGAGGGTCGCTACAGTGTCAGTGATGAGTTCTGCTTTGGCCAGGACAAAGCCCCCTGCCCGTTTCAGGAACTCAGGCTCAAGCATCCAGTCTTCAATGTATGGGGCCGAGACCATGGCACCATCTGGCATAGATTCTGCCTCCCATTCTTTGGCCAACCAGATTGGCCTGGTGCACAAGCCTTCGCTGCCCCCCTCGCCGATGGCCAGGGACGCTTGGGAATGTTTAACCTGTTCGTAATAGTCATCACTGGCAACAGGTGGTGTCAGACCCTGGATATTGCGCTTGGATAGTGGCGTTGCTTCGGGAACACCAGTGGATTTAAGATCGCCGAAATGCCTTTTGTGTGAACTATCAGCCCCGGTATTCTGATCGGGGACAGTAGCCAGACTTTCAGAATCTGATCTGACAATGTTTGCAGGTGGTAAAGTGAACATAAAGACATCCCTCTCAGGTTAATATTCATCCATGACTCAATGGCGAGCCGCTATACCCATCGAACTTTCTAACGCCCTGCTGCACTGAAGATTTGAGCCTTAATCCTGCGTTGGCGATCGTCGCCTTGCCTTAAGGCTCAAATCTCCATGCTCATCACGGGCGTCAGAAAGCACGATTGGCATTACTTTAATTTGACAATCATGTTTTTATAAAGTTCCCCCGACAGCTTCAGGCACGCAGTAGTAAAAACAACAACAGGCTGGCAACAGGGTTTGCACCGGTAGAGTTTGCAAATTCACCGATCAAATAAAAACCAGTATTCTTTTCGCACCCTTTGACTGGCATGTTCGATCTCATGCTTCAGCAAGGCTTTTTCGACTTTTTCTCTATTTTGCCGCCAAAGCGGCTGATCCGGTGAAACAGCAAACCTCAGTTCGTAACCTTGTGATGGTTCGACAACAAAGTATTTATCTCTCAAATGGGGATACACATCCTCAGTCAATTGACTAGCGATGCTGGGCTTAAACGTTAAAAGATGGTGAAAGAGTTTCCTGCGCGTGTCATCAGCAATCTTGTCATTCATTAAAATTTCCCGAAGCTGGCGCACTGGTTTACAATCATACTCTGCCAAGCGGCGAGCTTGATCAATAAACTGTTGGTAGGGGTTGGCTAATAATCGGTAGCAATCTTCAGTGATGTAATTTCGTGTACCATGAACCAGTACGAAGAGGCATTGTTGAAAGACGAATCTATCAGCTTCTGTCGTAACATCGCCATTAAGGCGTTGTTCAAGCAAGTTAAAGTTCCACTGATCTCTTTCAAAAATGACTTTTCCATTTAAATATAAATCCAGATTGCTAATGACCTTTAATGTCGTCATCAGTTCTAAAATAATATCCTGCCTGGTTTTAACCAGTGGCATTCGAGCGCATTCGACAATAATTTCTCCCACTACGACATTGCAGCTTAGCTTCATAGCATCAGCATTTTTATCCAGTTCGATTGCTTTCAGTAACCGCGCCAGAAACCACATACGTTTTAACTTCCCAGGTGCATCACTGCCATCAGGGCTATAAAATTTGTCAGAGAATTTTAGCCGAACGGTTCGACCTTTTCCCCCCTCTGCATGCTCGAATAGCTCGATAACAGTCTTATGATCACCAAGATCCAGGGTAACAATAAAGGCATCATCCATACTGACGACAGTCGCTTCAGACTTTAACTCATTGATGGATGCAACGGTCGGGCTCAATAGCGGAGCCTCTTCACCCCAGGTCGTGCAATCAGCATAGGTGATGTCATTTATTTTAGATAGCCTGCCCTGACCCGAGTCCAGAGTAACCTGTCCCAACGCCTTTACGAAGCGCTGATGCAAAGCAAAAATCAGCTCATGGACACTCCGGACCCACTCAGCCTTACCAGGACTGAGTGCCTGAAGACAGGATTGTAGCTGATAACAGTCTGCCACCCACTGATGAAATATTCCCGGGGATAGCTGTCCTTTGTCGGAGGCTTGCATGGGAAGAGTGATACGCTTCAACCCGGATTGAATGGTCTTTTTCAGCTTCTCGAACCGATTGATCAGTTGCGGTACTTCATCCTGCAATGACACGACACTGTGTGAACGTCTCTCTCCAGCCAGTTGCAAGAATACACCGTACCCATCCAGCAGCGCTTCAGCCCCATGAACCAGTAGATTTACGCTGTCACAGGTCTCTGCCAGTCGCTTTGATCTTTGCGGCGACATGCTCAGTTTTACCGGGTTTGCCAGACAATCCAGTCCGCCGCCGGAGGCAAAAAATGCCAACAGGCGGGCATTTTGATCCGTGAGCCATTGAAAACCGCTCGCGACCTGACGGAGTGCGCCTTCCGGGAGGGACAAATCATCCCATGAAGGGATGGCCTTTGCTGGCGGCACATCAGAAACAGCAGAGGATAGACTTTGGCGACTCACCAGTTTCCCGGTCATGTCATCGACAACAATAAAGGCTCCGGGTTTGCCGTTAAAGCGGGCACAGGCCAGCGTCGCCTGTTGGCCAACCTGAGCGACCACAGCCTCAAACTGGCCAGCCGCCAGCATCAGGGTTTTTCGTTGCTGTTTCATCAGGATCGCTACATGATCATTGAAGCCTCCTGTGGCAGTAACAAAGCCTCCTGCCCGCTTCAGGAACCCGGGCTCAAGCATCCAGTCTTGAGCGTGTCGGGCCACGACAATGGCTCCCTCTGGCATGGAGTCTGCCGCTGATTCTTGAGCCAGCCAGAGTGATCCGGTGCAGTAGCCTTCGCTGACACCTTCGCCGATGGCCAGGGTCTCTTCGGGTATGGGCATGGCAAAGTCGAGGCCGCCGGAGAGTCGGGTGACAGGACGCACCTGCAGCAGGAGCAGGCGGCCCTGATGGTCTATGGCAAACTCCACATCCACGGGGCAGAGCAACAGTTTTTCCAGCTTTGTCACCATCTCCTTCAGGTCTGAAATCATGCCATCAGTAAGTTGTTGTTCAACGTCGTTTGATTGGCTATCGCCATCATCAATTCTGATTTCCGAGTAGCCGTTATTGTCCTTATGCAGGATAAAGTGACTCGAGATCTTCCCGGGAAAGAATTGAAAGCTTTTAGTTTCTTCTTTGCTATCCCCGCGATAAATATCGATGCGGTGGGGCGTGTTGCCGGACTGCCCTGCTACTACGCCTTTGGGCTGACCCTTTGTGTACTCAACCCTGATGGTGCCATCCTCAAAGGATTGAAAGCTCATGGCGACCCCACCGTATTTGCAGTCAATGCATTGTTGGATGACCAGTGGCATGGGGGAGGGTATGCCTTCGGAACAGACTTCAGGCCGGTAAGCTGAAGCCATAATCTTGAGGCAGGTACGCACAATATCCTCTTCTCCCTGAACTTCTGAGCGGTATTTGCCCGCCTGGGCATCGCCGTAGTTATCTTCATTGATACCGGAACTGCGGACAATAACGGGCTTTGATTCGGAGGTTCGGTGCAACTGTCGGCACAGCCCCCTGATGTGTTGGGCCGCTTCAGAATCTTTAACCTGTTGGTAATAGTCATCACTGGCAATAAATTGTTCCAGACCCGCCAGCCAGTGATTCCTTTTGGTTTGCTCTGAAGGTGGCAAGGCATTGAGGCATTGCCTGATGCTCGTCAGGCTGGGCTCTGCCGTCAGTACACAGCCAATCTCAGGGAGATAGCGGTCTAAACGATGGCTATCCAGAGGCTGTTGTTCAAGGGCATTCATGACTTGAGCAGTAACACACTCAAATGCTGGAACAGACAGACCGGCTTTCTTCATGCGCCACAAAAACATTCCCTTGCCCCCAAGTTGCTCCCGGTCGCAGGGAGAACAGTCAGCAGCCGGTGAACGGCAACTGCGTTCAGCCATTGGCGTTGGATCGACAACAACTCCGGGACCAACATTACCGAAATGTCTTTTGGGTGAACTATTAGCCCCGTTATTCTGATTGGAATGAGTTGCCGGGCTTTGAGGATCCGTTTTTTTTAAAACAGTTGTATCTAACATCAACACACCGCCATTAAATAAATCGATTACTTAACTTTCGACAACGGTTTTTTTATAAAGTTCACCCATCGGCCTTAAGAAATACCACAACGCATTTCATCGACCCAAGTTGTCAGAGTCAATCTGATATTCTCCAAACGGCCCCCGATGTATCTAATAACTTTGGGATTTCTTAGCTTTGCTGCATCGATAAAAGTCTGATCATATATAAGCTCGAGAGCTGCATATTCGATAGCACCAGGATCCACTGCAATTAAGTCGAGCATATACTCGCGATCACTCAACAGGCTTTCCCCGACATCCATTAAACATTCAACATCTATAGCAACCAGCTCTTTAATAAAGTCTTTATCGCTTCGGATTCTTTCACTGGCAAACTGCAGAGATCTTGATTTTTTTTTGACAGCAGCCTTGACAACACCATAATCATCCTTGAATTTCGGTCGGAGGAATGCCAATTGAAAATCATAATTAGACACTAAGGCGATGGCGACATCTTTATCTTCCTTCAGTTCTTCACTAAAATGCTTCTGTTTTTCCGGACTTGTTATAATGGCTTCCAATACAAGTTCTTTATCACCTCGAATCCTTTGGCTGACGTCTTTCAGCCCATTCTTCACCAGGGCTTTGCTGACCTCTTCTTTAATATCCGAAAGAGACTGACTCGGTGGCACAGCAAACGTCGGCTTGAAATCGCGTGTTGGTTTGAGAATATAGTATTGATCTCTATAACGGTCATAAAAATCCTCAAACGGTGGAATAGAGTAATGGGCTTCTAACAAAAAAAAATGATGTATCAGCTGCCTGCGGGTGCTCTCACTCAACTCATCACTTCTGAATATCTCCCTCAGACTGTCCTGCGGTTTTTCCCCGCGAACGACTAATTTCCGACACTCATGTAACTGCTCAGCAAAATGAACAATCTGTTGAAGGTGGTTGTTTAATAACTGGCAGCAAGCGGGACTAATAGTAAGGCGGTCAACCTTCAGATAAGGTATTGCGAAAATGCAGTGTTGAAAATTGAATGCATCAGTGTCTATTGTAACATCGGGATTAAGGCGTTGCGCAAGCAGGTTAAAATCCCAACGAGTTTCCTCCAGAATAGCTGCTTTATGAAAGGCTAAATCGAAACCAAAGATAGCTTCCAGGACAATCATCAGTTTTTTAAAGGCAGCCTGCATATCTTCACGTGTTTTCATTCCCGGATATTCGACAATTAATTGTCGCGCCACGGGGTTGCAGGCGAGTTTCATGCCAGCAGCATTTTCATCCAGTTTGATCGCTTTCAGAAGCTGTGCCAGAAACCACACACGCTGAAACTTGCCATTATCAAAAGCTGCATCGAAGTTGTCAGAAAATTTCAGCCGCAAGGTTCGTCCTTTTCCACCCTCTGCGTTTTCAAGTAATTCGACAAGGCCCACATGATTCCCTCCCCCTAATATCAGATTAACGATCAATGCAGCATCCATACTGATGACAGTCGTGTCACGCGCCAATTGTTCGATGGATTCCTTGACGGACATACTCAGTAATGGTGCCCTTTCACCCGACATGTCCGGAGTTGTGCAATCAACATAGGTGATGCGTCCTCTGGAACCTGGCCCTTTACTAACACACTCTATAGATAGCCTGCCCTGACCCGACGCCAAAGTGACCGGTGCCAGGGCCGCTACGAAGCGCTGATGCAGAGCAAAAATCAACTCATGGACACTTCGGACCAGTCTGGCCTTGTCAGGCTCCAATGCCTGAAGACAGGATCGCAGCTGATGACAGTCTGCCAACCACTGACGAAAATCTCCCGGGCATGCCTGCCCTTTTTCAGCGGCTTGCATTGGCCGAATGATTCTCTTTAGCACTGGTTGAATGGTCCGTTTCAGCATTTCGAACCGGTTGATCAGTTGCTTGAATTCTTCCTTCTGTGGCTTAAGCTGAGATAGATCATCGTTACCCGCCAGACTGAGGAAAGCCCCATACCCATCCAGCAGTGCTTCAGCCCCACCAACCAGTCGAATTACGCTGTCCTGAGTCTTTGCGAGTAGCTCTGATCGTTGTGGCGACATGCTCAGTTTTACCGGGTTTGCCAGGCAATCCAGTCCGCCGCCGGGGGCAAACAATGCCAGCAGGCGGGCATTTTGATCCGAAAGCCATTGAAAAGCACTGGCCACCTGAAGGAATGTGCCTTCAGGTGGGGTCAAATCATCCCTTGAGGGGACGGCCTCTGCTGAAGGTTCATCAGAAAATGCAGTAGACAGGCTTCTGTGACTGGCCAGCTTTCCGGAAAGGTCACCCGCAACGATAAAGGCTCCGGGCTCACCGTTAAAACGGGCGCAGGCCAGCGTCGCCTGTTGGCCATCCTGAGTGGCCAATGCCGCAAACTGTTCACCGGCCCGCATTAAGGGTACTTTTTCCTGTTTCAGGACGATCGCTACATGATCATTGAATCCTGCTTCGGCCAGGACAACCCCCCCTGCCCGTTCCAGGAATTTGCGCTCAAGCATCCAATCTTCAGCGTGGTCAGCTACGACAATGGCTCCCTTCGGCATAGAGTCTGCCGCTTGTCGTTTGGCCAGCCAGAGTGGTCCGGTGCAGAAGCCTTCGCTGATGCCCTCACCAATGGCCAGAGCCTCTTCAGGTATGGGCATGGCAAAAACCATATCACCAGAAAGTTCGGTAACAGGGCGCACCTGCACCACGAAACAGCGACCCTCAGGGTCGATAGCAAACTCTGCATCCACAGGGCAGAGCAACAGATTTTCCAGCGTTGTCAGCGCCTTTCTGAGTTTAGAAACCATTTTATCAGTGAGTCGCTGTCCACCTTGGTTTGATTGGACATCGGCATCATCAATTCTTTTTTCCGAATAGCCGTTATTGTTCTTTTCCAGGATAAAGTGGCTTGAGATCGTCCCGGGAAAGTATTGAGAGCGGCCAGCCTCTTTTTTGCGATCCCCGCGAAAAATATCGATGCGGTGTGGTGTGTTACCAGACTGCCCTGCCACTGCGCCTCTGGGTTGACCGCGCGTGTACTCAAGCCTGATGGTTTTATTCTGAAAGGATTGAAAACTCGTGCCAACCCCGCCATACAGGCAGTCAATACAGTCCTGGATAATCAGCGCCATGGGTTGCGGTACACCTTCGGGGCAGACTTCAGGCCGGTAACCCGAGGCCATAACCTCAAGACAGGTACGCAAAACATCGTCTTCATTCTGAACTTTGGAGAGGTATTTGCCCGCCTGGGCATCGCCGTAGTTATCTTCATTGATGCCGGAACTGCGGACAATAACGGGCTTTGATTTGGAGGATCGGTCCAACTGTCGGCGCAGCTCTCTGATGTGTTGGGCCGCGTCAGAATCTTTAACCTGTTCGTAATAGTCATCACTGACAATAAATTGTGCCAGACCTGCCAACCAGTTATTCCTTTTGGTTTGCTCTGAAGGCGGCAAGGTATTGAGGTAATCCCGGATGTTCGTCAGGCTGGTCTCTGTGCCCCATTGAGGGTCGATCCCGGGGAGATAACGGGCTAAACGATGGGTATCCACAGGGTGTTGTTCCAGAGCATTCATAACCTGAGCAGTAACACATTTGAAGGGGGGAACAGACAGACCGGCTTCTTTCATGCGCTGCAAAAACATACCCTTGCCGCCGAGCTGTTCCCGGTTGCCAGGAGAACGGTCAGCAGCCTGACGTGAGCGGCAGGTGCGCCTGGTGAGTGACTTTGGATCGGGTACACCACCGGGATCAAGAGCACTGAAATACTTTTTAGCAGGTGCACGATCAGCCTCAGCAACCTGATCGGATTGAGTTGTCGGGCTTTGACGATTTAACAGGCCACAAGTAAAGGTAGATAGTTGCATCAGGATCCCCCCCCCTATGTTATTGTTCTTCCATGATTTATTCGCCACTGCAAAGAACGCTTACTCATATAACTTCTGACAATGATTTTTTTATAAAGTTCACCCGTCATCCTGAAGTACGCAATTTGATCAGGATAAAGAATCCAGTCTTCTGAATGCCAATGAAAAGACTCTTGAGAAAATCCCGACAGGTTCCAAAAACCAAAGATCCAAACAACTGCGGCCGATACAAACATTGTTCAGGACACAGCCGGGACGTGATGTCAGGGTCGGCTTGCAAAACAATAACAACGGTCAGCCTCCATCACTGACCAGGTAATTGGCACTCTGAGTCCATGGAATACAAGATCATCATTGCAGACGACCACCCTCTGTTCAGGGCCGCATTACAGGCAGCTCTGCGTCAGGGGCTGGAAAATCCTGAAATTTATGAAGCCGGGTCCATCGCAGCCCTGCAGAATATCCTTGAACAGGTGCCATCGCCTGACTTGATCCTTCTTGATCTCAACATGCCGGGTGCTCATGGCCTTTCTGGTCTGATCTTTCTCAGGGGACAGTATCCGCAGGTCCCTGTTGTTATTGTTTCCGCTACTGAGGATGCCCAGATCATCCATCGCTCACTGCATCATGGCGCTCAGGGTTTTATCCCGAAATCCTCACCTCTGGATGTTCTGAAGAATGCCGTGTCTCAGGTGCTTGAGGGGAATACCTGGCTGCCAGAATCGCTACCCGAACTGCCAGAACAGGGACGGCTGTCCGAACTGGAAGAAAAGCTCGCCACACTGACGCCACAACAATTCAGAGTTCTGGGCATGATTAGTGAAGGTCTGTTGAACAAACAAATTGCTTACGAACTGGAAGTATCAGAAGCCACGATAAAGGCACATATCACAGCTATTTTCAAAAAACTGGGCGTTCGCAGCAGAACCCAGGCTGTGATTGCCATGAACGAGCTGGAAATTGATCAGCCTTTCGCAGGTGACAACGGCTCGTCTGCTGTCCCTCCTCCTGCTTAATCAACTCACGGTCAAATATAGCCCTGACGGATACAGGCGCTGTGAGCGATGAGAATAGAATTATGGTGACAAAGTCTGATTTCTTTATGGAAGTATCGCCTTAAGATGACATTCAGACACCACAATGCTAAAAACTACAAACACCGTATCAATACACTGCCAGAAGAACAATCACAAGAACAATTAAAATAAACCAGGGATTCATTATGAACGAAGTGCGTGTGTACCCGGTAACTGAGGTTCAACGAGAGAATACATTGGCAGATAACAAACGTTATCTTGAGATGTACCAGCAATCTGTCGTCAGCCCCGAAAAGTTTTGGCGAGAGCATGGCAAGAGAATCGACTGGTTCACTCCATACACTCAGATCAGGAAGGTGTCGTTCGATCATGAAAATGTCGATATCAAATGGTTCTTCGACGGCACCACGAACGCCTCTTTCAACTGTCTGGATCGTCACCTCAACAAAAAAGCCGATCAGGTTGCCATCATCTGGGAACCGGATGAAGAAGGCGATGCCCCCAGAAAAGTGACATACCAGGAGCTTCACGAACAAGTTTGTCGGTTAGCCAATGGGCTTAAGAGTCAGGGCATTGGCAAAGGTGATGTTGTCGCCATATACATGCCAATGGTCATAGAGGCCACAGTGGCGATGCTGGCCTGTTCACGCATTGGCGCCATTCACTCAGTCATCTTCGGTGGCTTTTCACCCGAAGCCCTGGCGGGGAGAATAATCGACGCCAACGCCAGGCTGGTTATTACCGCTGATGAAGGCATTCGGGGTGGACGAAAAGTCCCTCTCAAAAAGAACGTTGATCAAGCTCTCGAAAACCCGGAAGTGACCAGCGTTGAAAAGGTCATTGTTTTGCGACACACCGGTGAAACGGTTTACTGGCAGGATGGTCGTGATCTGAGCTGGCAGGATCTGACGACCATGGCTTCACCTCACTGCACGCCTGAAGCGATGAACGCCGAAGACCCACTGTTTATACTCTACACTTCCGGCTCCACGGGCAAACCTAAAGGCATTCTTCACACCACTGGCGGTTATCTGGTTTATGCATCCATGACCCATCAGTATGTCTTTGACTATCGGGAGGGTGAAGTATTCTGGTGTAACGCTGACATTGGCTGGATTACAGGCCATACCTATGTCACCTATGGCCCACTTCTGAATGGCGCCACCATGGTTATGCACGAAGGTGTACCCAACTACCCGGCCTGCAACAGAGTCAGCAAGGTCATCGACAAACATCAGGTTAATATTCTTTACACCGCCCCCACGGCAATACGGGCGCTAATGGCTGAAGGTGATGCGGCTGTTGCAGACACTCATCGCTCCAGTCTCAGACTTCTGGGCACTGTAGGAGAACCGATCAACCCCGAGGCATGGAACTGGTACTACAAAACCATCGGCAATGAAAACTGCCCCATAGTAGATACCTGGTGGCAGACAGAAACGGGAGGGGCCATGCTGACACCTCTCCCCGGCGCCACCGATCTGAAACCCGGTTCTGCAACTCGCCCATTCTTCGGTATCAGACCCGCCCTGGTTGATAACGATGGTCGTATTCTCGAAGGCGAACAGGAAGGTAACCTGGTTATTCTCGATAGCTGGCCCGGACAAGCCCGGACCGTCTTTAATGATCATGAGCGCTTTGTTCAAACCTACTTCTCCAGCTTTAAGGGTATGTACACCACGGGTGATGGCGCCCGCAGGGATGATGATGGCTATTACTGGATCACGGGGCGTGTTGATGACGTTCTCAATGTCTCCGGTCACCGCATGGGTACTGCTGAAATTGAGTCCGCTCTGGTTTCTCATCATGATATTGCCGAAGCTGCTGTTGTTGGCTTCCCACACGATATCAAGGGGCAGGGAATATACGTCTACGTAACACTGATAGCCGAGTCTGAGTATTCAGAAGAGCTACAGAGTGAATTAAGACAGTGGGTTCGCAAGGAAATCGGCCCTATAGCCTCACCGGATATCATCCAGTGGGCTCCGGGACTCCCCAAAACCCGATCCGGCAAGATTATGCGCCGAATCCTGCGCAAAATTGCCTCAGGCGAGTATGAAAGTCTGGGAGATACATCGACACTGGCGGATCCTTCTGTTGTAGAAACGCTCATCAGGGACCGCGCATTAGCGGGCTGACCTTGTTCCCGGACTGAGATTTTAAACCCACAGAGAGCTCTGCATTCCGGAGCTCTTTGTCTCACCCTTGGTATAGTTATTAACCGCAGCATTTTAATCTTTTATTGACTTTAGGGATCATCGTCCATACTATGCGCTCCTCGTTGATGCGGGGTGGAGCAGCCTGGTAGCTCGTCGGGCTCATAACCCGAAGGTCGTCGGTTCGAATCCGGCCCCCGCTACCAACAACAACGACAGTTGATTACCAGAAAACTGTCGGACAGATTTCGGTGCGGGATGGAGCAGCCTGGTAGCTCGTCGGGCTCATAACCCGAAGGTCGTCGGTTCGAATCCGGCTCCCGCTACCAACTTACAACGACAGTTGACCACCAGACAACTGTTGCACAGATTTCGGTGCGGGATGGAGCAGCCTGGTAGCTCGTCGGGCTCATAACCCGAAGGTCGTCGGTTCGAATCCGGCTCCCGCTACCAACTTACAACGACAGTTGACCACCAGACAACTGTTGCACAGATTTCGATGCGGGATGGAGCAGCCTGGTAGCTCGTCGGGCTCATAACCCGAAGGTCGTCGGTTCGAATCCGGCTCCCGCTACCAAATACAAGCCGGATTTTCCGGCTTTATTTTTTTTGCAGAAAAAACTTTTAATGCCTGCATCAGGCAGGGATAAAAGATTTCTCTTCCGTTCGTGACTGTTTGGGATCTCAATGCAGAAAAAAGAGGCCAGCTCACTCACAAAAACGGCACTTGTCGTTGAGGGCGGAGGAATGCGTGGTATATACTCCGCCGGCATTCTGGACGCCTTCATGGACAAACGCCATCGGCAGTTCAATGGCTTCTATGGAGCTTCGGCCGGTGCGCTCAACCTGGTTTCCTTTATTGCCGGTCAACGGGGTCGTAACCTCGACATCTACACAGGCGCCTGTCTGGAAACCCATTTCATCAGCCTCAAGCGCCACATGAAAGGCGGTAATCTGTTTGACCTCGACTGGCTGTTTGATCGCATCCAGAGACAGCACATGAATATTGACAAGTTTCGAAACCATCTTCGAGACAAAACATTCACGGTTGTTACCAGCTGCGCAAGTTCAGGTTACCCTATCTACCACAAGTTCGATGAATACTTTGAACTGGAACAACTGTTCACAGTTCTGAAGGCCTCCAGCGCACTTCCCATGATTTATCGTAGTACCATAACCATTAATGAAAGAAATCATGTAGATGGAAGTCTTGCCGACCCCCTGCCAGTTATGAAAGCTGCCGAGGATGGCTATGAACACATAGTTGTGTTGAGGAGTCGCGAAAGCCATTATCGCAAGAAGGCTTCGTCGAGCAATAGATTGCTGGCCTGGCAATTCCGAAAGCAACCTGAAGTGGCCGAGCTGATTCGCCAGCAGTACTCAATCTATAACGAAACTCTGGACAGCTTTGATCAGTTAAAACGTAATGGTATATCCATTACAGAAATTGCTCCGGATACTTCCCTGAGTTCAACCAGAAGCACGCGAGACCGTGCCAGACTGGTTTCCGACTACCACAAAGGCTATTCCGCAGGGTTTTCGTTCCTCCAACAGCTCAATCAGGCCTGACTGACCTGATCCTGGTGATCATGCCGATTTACAAACTCTGTAACATACTCTCTGGCTTTATTAACCATCCCTACTAGGCTTATGAATCTGTGGAACTGACGATTGTCTCAATCAGCTCGACAGGCTCAGCAGTGCCTGTTCTAAAACCGCCAGATTCAGAGCAGGTTGTATACTTGCATTCCGAAGGTTCAACCATAGAGGTTTCATTATGCCAAGGCAGATTCTCGTTCCGGTTGCTCATGGCTGTGAGGAAATTGAAGCCGTCACTATTATCGATACCCTTCGCAGGGCCGGAGCCCAGGTCTCTGTCGCTGCCTGCACTTCCGATGGCAATCTGGAAATTGAGGCATCCAGAGGTATCAAGCTGATAGCCGACGACCACATCGAAGTATTTCTCAATAAAAACTTCCACCTGATAGCCCTGCCCGGGGGCATGCCCGGGGCAGCCAACCTCAGAGACAACCCACACCTTACGGAACTTTTGCAACGGCAACACAAAGCCCAACGCTGGTACGCCGCTATCTGCGCCTCATCAGCCGTTGTACTGGCTCATCACTCACTTCTCGATAATGTGCGTGCTACCTGCTACCCCACTTTTTTTGATCAGCTTGAGGGGGCTCTGCCACAACCGGAAAGCCCGGTGGTCGTCGATCAGAAAAACCGGGTAATTACCGCTCAGGGGCCCGGCTGCGCCATGAATTTCAGCTTCGCTCTGATTGATGCGGTATACGGTAAAGACGCCTACCGTCCTATAGCCAAACAGATGCTGGCAGACTGGGCACTCTGAGCACAACATCCAGACAGTGGATGTTATGACATTAAGCTGCCATGAACAGCAGTGTATTTCGTTAAGCCTGAACTCAAAAAACTCAGCGCCCTCTTTCGTCCGGAAAAAGTATTCCCGAGTAAGCCACACCTCATAATGGCTTTCAGCTGCGCCGCAGGCGCTCTGAGGTAGAATTTTGTGTTTTATGTTCTTTCCAGGTGGTTAGTAAAACTCACACTTTATGAACTTTGGTTTGAGATCAGAGTCTAAATCATATATCTAATGATTAAAGGGTCTTGATATATGGATGGCATAGGAAAAGGAACTGATTTTCAAGTCGGAGTCATGAACAGCTCATTGCTCAGGTCATACAGAGATGAACCATTGTGGAATGGAATTCCTGTTTGCACAGTAAACTGTACAGAAAAACATATTTCATTTTGTCCAGACCACGAACGCTCTACCCGCTTGTTCAATCGCTCAATTGAATTGTCTTTGAGTAATACTTGCATTGATTTCATCAAGTATTCTGTCGGAAACAAATGGCAGTTAATGGCATCATCTTTAGGTTTCACTGATACTGAAATTCAAGAACTTCAGTATACCTATCTCCGTGGAACCGAATCTCATCACAACAAGCTTCACTTTAAACTGCCTGACTTTGTTTTTTTAATTGAAGCTATGATACGAAAAGCACAAATTGATAAAAATATGGATTCAGAAGCTATCTTTAATGCTATCGAAAGAAGTGGGCATTTTAACAAAAAAATTTACCCATTTCGGGAAATACACAATCAAGAAAAAATCCAGACAAATTCTTTTCCTGATAAATCAGGCTGCTTTACATCATATATTTTTCTTATTTGGATTAAAAAAGATGAAAGCTCATTCGCTTTACCAAACACAACGGATTGCCCGGTAAAACAAAGATGTTATGACTGGGCTCAACACAATAATGATAAATTAGTTGTTTTATGGTACAGCTCATCAATGTTATATCGAAAAGAAGAAAAAAACACATTCTCAGATTTTCAAAGGAATATTTTATCTGATGGAATTAAAAATATATTGATCCTGGATATTGATAATATCAACTGGGGTGATGAGGAAAGATATACTTACTGGCATATAGGAAAATCCAGAATTTCTGAAACATTGGTTTTCAACAAGGAACTAGCGTTCAGTCAAGTTATAGATGGCTTAAGACCTGTGCTTTTATCAAAAGGAAGTTCTTATATAAAATCTGCGATGAGGGAATCACATATTCATGAAAAGCAAATTCCAACTATGGGGGCTTATTTTGATGTAGATTATATACCTGTCCCGTTCAAATCATTTTATCATCCCTATAGAAAGATTTGTAGAGACGGTACTTTTGATAAAATATTTTTTTTTGAAGGATCGCTTTCTATTAGTGGCATGGTGCCTAACAGCTTTCTTGCCACTTATGAAGATAATAATGATTTAATAACAGATTACCCAATGTGCGACGCATATGGAACCTTGTCTTTTTACGCGGATTACAGACCCCATCTTGTTGCAACAACCAGACTTTTCAGGATGTCTGATTGTATATATGATGACGATGGGCAATTACTGAAATGGGAAAGGCAAGCTACCTGGACTGAAAAATATTCAGACAAAACACTCTACAACAGCGCATCTAAAGATAAACCATCTTTACCTGACTACTTGGTAAAATACAAAGCATCAGGCAGCTCAGGATCTGACCCAATGGTGCAGGATTAATGTTGATTACATAGCGCCAAATTCAGCAGTAGAGCCACTTGCACTGTCTGCCGGAATTTTTACGGATTTGTTTTTCTCATATGCACCCTCATTTATGACAATGGTATGAAATTCAGGCTGGCCTTCAGCATTGATAAAATTCACTTCAACCCAACGCTGACCAAGTTATACCAGATTCGCTACAAAAATTGTCAATCTATCAACACTTTACTCTGAAGCCGTATCTTCTGATGCCTCAAGTAAATCTGAAAGTCATCGAAAACACTAATTACATAATCAATCATAAGCTTCCCTAAGCCAGGGATATATGGTTTGATTGAAAAAGAGGTTAGAAAAAGCAGGTAAGGACGCTTGCACTTATTAATAAAGCCTTGAGGTACTCATTATGGAAAGCGTAATCATTCTGTTCTTATGTGGACTGGCTCTCTATCAGTTGAGCCTGAGACAAGACAAAATGGCTGAACAGCTGATCGCTCAGACGTTTAACCGGTTTGAACGACGCTACAACGATATTACCTACTCCTGCCTGAACTCTACAGTTGTCAAAAAACAACTACATGGCTTCCCTGCAGTCCCCCTGGTACCATCTGTTAACTACACGGCCAGAGCCTTGTGTTATTCGGAGAATAAAAACTGGTTCTGGTTTGATGCCAGTATCCGCAACATGAAGCTCTACTCGACCAGCATCACTCCTGTTTCACAACCAGAAGCCTGCGATGCACTTAGCAATGATCCAGAGGTACTCAGCCAGTATTTTCCGGAGAATAAAGACAACGAATCCAAGGCTGAGACAAGTACCTGATAAACTATCTACTCAAAATATTTTCAGGTACTCATAAAAAAACCAGCGTAAAGCCGGTTTTTTTATGAGTACCTGAATGGATATCAGGAGTTTTTTTCCAGCTCTTCCTTACGCAAATCTTTCCTCAGAATTTTTCCGACCGGTGTCATGGGTAGCTCCTGACGGAATTCTATATCCTTGGGCACTTTGTATGCAGTCAGATGATCCCTGCAATAAGCCACCACATCTTCTTTCTTCAATTCGTCGTCTGCAGGAACCACAAACAACTTGATTCTCTCTCCGGTGACGTCATCAGGAATGCCGATGGCGGCACAATTCTCTACCCGGTCAAAGCTGGCCACTATATCCTCAATCTCGTTAGGGTAGACGTTAAAGCCGGAAACCAGGATCATATCCTTGATTCTGTCGACAATTTCAACAAAGCCGTCTTCTTTAATGACAGCCACGTCACCGGTTCTCAGCCAGCCATCCTCAGACAGCACCTCGGCAGTGGCTTCTGCCCTTTTCCAGTACCCCTGCATGACCTGGGGTCCTCGCACACACAGTTCCCCCCTCTCTCCTACGGCTTGAGCTTCGCCGCCATCATTAATCACTTTCAGTTCAGTACTGGGCAATGGCAGCCCGGCAGTGCCCAGCTGGGCAGTATCGCCAAAAGGATTCATGCAAACTGCTGGAGAGCACTCCGTCAAACCATAGGCTTCCGAGACATAACATCCGGTAAATTTCCGCCAGCGAATTCCGGTTTCTTTCTGCAAAGCCGTACCACCGGAAAGGGTAAGTTTTAGTTTACTGAAATCGCACCCCCTGAAGTCTGGGTGATTGAGCAAACTGACAAACAGCGTATTCAAACCAATGAAGCCAGTAAACTGCCAGGGCTTAATAAATTTGATAAAGGTTTTGGTATCCCTGGGATTGGCAATCAGGACATTCTGATTTCCCATATACGGCATGCAGAGCAGATGCACGGTAAACGCATAAATATGATAAAGAGGCAGTGGCGCCACGAGAATTTCATTGCCGAGCTGCTGTACCCGCTGACCACTTTCATCCAGCTGTGAGAGAGCTGACGCGGCCTGAAGCATATTGGCAATCAGGTTGCGTTGAGTCAGTACCGCCCCCTTCGCAACCCCTGTGGTTCCGCCCGTGTACTGGAAAACAGCAGGGTCCTCAGGTGCAGGAGGATTTTCAAGAGGTACAGCCTGAAAGGCTTCGCCTTTTGCCAGTGCATCCCTGAAAGACACCGCCTTTGGCAGATTAAAAGGCTCCACCATCTTCTTGACATGTTTTGCAGCAAAGTTAATCAGGGTACGTTTTGCAAATGGCAGCATGTCGGCCACGCGGGTTACAATCAGGTGCTCAATGCCGGTTTTTTCTACAACCTCTTCAACCAGATGGCCAAAGTTGTCCATAAACACCAAAGCTTTGGCACCGGAATCATTGAACTGATGCAACATTTCCCGATCGGTGTAAAGAGGGTTGGTATTAACTATGACAAGACCTGCTCTGATGGCTCCGTAGACGGCTATAGGATACTGAAGCAGATTCGGCATCTGGATGGCAATTCTGTCACCAGGCTTCAGGGATGTGTGCTCACGAAGATAGTTGGCAAACTGCTGACTGTAGCGGTCCAGATCACCGTAAGTCAGAGTATACCCAATACCTGTAAATGCCGGTCGGGAAGCATTTTTTTCAAGAAGCTCCTCTATAATCGCCAAAAGATTGGGGTAGCGATCGGGATCAATAGTTTCAGCAACGCCAGCCGGACGCTTATCGCTCCAGAAAGATGCTTCCATAAGTACCTGCTCTCTTCTTGTTATCATGCGACGACTTCTGGCGCACACAAGTGATCGTTCGCCTGCTGCCGCATACATCACCATTTATATAAGAGTGTTCGCACTTTTGGGTCTGGCCGACTTCTGTCGTCAACCGTCAACTACCAGCCCCATAGGCTCTTTGCTCTTACAGCCGCTTTGGTGCATTTGTAGGGTAAATACGCTAAAAATGCACCTGCACTCATATAGCCGCTAAGGGAGTTTTACCAGCTTTTCGTGGTTGATACTAACCTTATCAGCACTTTGTTCGAAGATGTAGACCAAATAAAGAACTCTGGAAAAGATAGGTAGTTTCACTTAACCTAGGATTTAAATCACCTGAAAATCAAAGTTTATAAAATCTTTATCAGGGGAAAGATAGCCCAAAAAAACCATTTCATTTTTTAAACTTAAGAACGATGAAATGAGATAGGCTCTGGGAAAGTGAAAATAACCATTAGCCCACGCAGAACCATCAGCTAAGGAAAGCATTTCGGGTAGACGGCCATGATCGAGTTTTACCTTAAAATACTCTCTGGCAATCACCAGGGGGCTGAAATTCCACTTGAACCCGGAAGCTACTCTCTGGGCAAAAGCGATCAGTCTGATCTGGTCCTGACCGATGAATCACTCAGTGATCTGGAACTTATAATAAACATCAGCCCGCAGGGTCAAATCAAAATATCCAGCCAGTCTAAAGACGGATTACTCTATAGTAACGGCCTGCCCCGGGGCTCAGAGCTAAACGCCAGTCATTTTGACATCATAACCTCCAGTCAACTGTTTTTTTCTCTGGGTCCTGTAGATGCGGACTGGCCCGATCAACCACTGCCAGAGCTTCAGAGACCTGACCCGGAACCGGAAGAACATCAGAACAAAGGCTCTGAGCAAGATGAAGATGATGAATTCCCCGATGCTCCAGACATCCTGACGGAGGATGGGGATGAAGAGCTTGACAGTGATGACCTCAATAACCTGAACAATGATCTGGATGACATTGACGACTCTCTGGCAGATGACGAAGAGGCTGAAGACGAATCAGAGGAGTTTGAGAACCCCCTGAAAAATATTGACCGGAAATGGCTGATAGGAATCCCGGCAGGCATATTTGCACTTTTCCTGCTTCTTATTATTTTACTTTCAGGTGGCTCTGACGAAGCGCCTCCTGAAATAAGCCATCTTGATCAGGCCAAAGAGATCCGCAATCGACTGAACCAGAAAAACATCAAACTGAAAGAGCTTCCTGACCAGAGCATCCTGATCTCTGGCTACACCCTGACAATGAGTGATAAACAGACAATCCAGCGTGAACTTCGTGAGCAGGGGATTCCTTTCAGCTCACAGCTGGTGGTCATGAGTGAATTAAGGGCTAATGCCGATGTGCTTTTAAAGAATCAGGGGCATACGTCTCTCAGTCTGGAGCTGGATAACTCGCCTGGTTCACTGGTTATGACCGGTTATGTTGCCTCCTCAGAAGAGCTTCAGAAAATCACTGCCGCTCTGAAACAGGAGGTTCACGGACTGGTTTCCATTGTCGATCAGGTAGAAAATCAGGCAGGTCGTCTTAACACGCTCAAGTCCATGCTCAGGGAGAAAGGCCTTAGCCCCCGCATACATTTGATACAAAAACCTAATCAAATCACTTTAGAAGGCCACCTCTTGGACGATGAACAAGTATATAACCTGAACGATGTGGTCACACGATTCAGAAAACAGTATGGCAATCAGCCCCAGCTGAAACTCGCTACCAAAACAGCTGGAGCACCTGCCAAAGTATTAAACACCCCACTGGCCCCTTCTCTGAAGATTCGGTCAGTGAGTATGGGAAGGGTGCCCTTTGTAACCATGGAAGATGGTGCCAAATACCTGATCGGCGCAAAGCTGGCCAACGGGTATATAATTGAAGATATTAATCTTGACTATCTTTTATTATCAAAAGGCACAGATCGGATCAAATATCGTCTTGGAGGCAACAGTGAAGGACCCACAAACCGACAATGAGAAAGTCCATCTCTCCGACCTCGAAGATCGCCTGATTCAGGACACTGACGGTGAGCTCAAGGAGCAGGTTCTGAAGGAATTGGTGGATGAAGCCTTGCGCCTGAAGTCGGAACGGGACAAAGGGCTTTCTCCTGATGAGTTTGAAATCAACGACAAGATGATCACTGCCCTGATCGCCGCTGCTGAAGTCGTTGACAAGACCTGGAATACTCATCACAAGAAACGCGCTGATTAAACACCTTCTGACAGCTACGTCCGACAGGGAGAGGGATCATGGCAGAGCAGAGAGCCAACCATTTAAACTTCGATCATGTACAGAACGTATTTGGTAAAACGGCCGAAAATCTTGATCAGGCCCTGAAAAGCAAAATATCGAGCATGGACCCGAACAATACCAAAGACATGGTGGAGTTTCAGGTTGAGTTCAATAAATACATGATTATTGAGGGTTTGAGATCCAGCATCATCAAATCCATCAAAGACACACTCCAGAGTATTATCCAGAAGTTGTAAGCCGGGTAAACAGCAAGAGGCCTGAAACATGACCGATGAAAAAATAATCAAAACCCTGGCAGATGTAGGCTTTATGGCCTCCAGCGTGGGTATGTCAAAACATGCTTTCGGTATTTTCAGCGCTCTGGAGAAAGCCAGACCTGAGAGCATCCTGCCTACTCTGGGCTTTGCCTTGACCTTCATTAATAAAAAGATGAATCAGGAAGCCCTCGAGATTCTTCATAAGGAAGCCATCCCAAAAGATCCTGACAACCCGACGGTTAAAGCCTTTATCGGTATGGCTCTGATGATGGAAGGAAGAAATAAGGAAAGTGAAGATTACCTGACCACGGCCAACAAAGAAGGTGACCAAGAGACCACCATCATGGCCAAAGAGCTATTGGAGAACATCAGAAAGGGTTAAGTCTTTCTCTCCCTGTCAGCCAACGCTTCCAAAACCCCATGCCTGAGCTCTTCAGGCATTCCTTCTCCCGCATTGATATGTTGCTCAAACCAACCTTCAATCATCTGCTGAAAGGCATTCAGGAATCGATCCCTGAGCTTGTGATCCGTCAGGCTGGCAATCAACTCTGACTGTTTTTCTATGGTATTTACAGAAAAGTAATGACGACTTATTTCATCCAAAGTTCCATCGTATCGCTGGACAAATACCCCGGTCTCTCCAAGCTTTCTGACAAATTCACGCTGCTCCAGAGCCAGCCACCCATCGGTCACCGACTCAGCCAGAGCACTGACCGGCTCCTGCCACGGAGCATCAAGCCAGCGCTGACTGACCTCGGCGGCCAGCGTGATGCGCCTTGCCAGACGCAGAAAATAACCTCTGCGGCGCTCTCTGGAAATATCCTGCAACTCTCTGGCGACATGAAGGTCACGAAACTGTTTGCGAGCCTCATTGAGATTCCAGCGCGGCTGATACCTCACCTCACAGCCTGCCATCGACTTCAGGTAATCACACCACTGCTGTGAATGTTGAGAAATAGCAGACACTGAACATCGAAAGCCTTCCACAAACGCCTTGCTATATTGAGAGGCCACTGACGGATGACGATTATCCAGAGAGTGTCGACCCTCTTCCATCAGCAGGTGATCCAGAAAAGGGGTGATTTTTTGCGGTTGTTCCGCCACCAGCTCACCATTTTCCAGTTTGACGGAACGGTAATGAGTCTGACAGGTATGGAAATTTTCCCAGATTTTCATCAAACCGGTCTGGCCCAGGCTGGAATCCCGAATGCCTCTTAAAAAACCCAGCTCGGGATTTTGCAACTCTGCCTGCAATTGCATAATCACAGCACTGTGCAGTGCTGTCTCAGCATCAATAAGGTAAGGCTTGTTACCATTGACATGAAGATTTTTGCTGTGAATATCTGCCAGACCCGACATAAGACAGAAGCCGCCCGCCACACCCATGCGACGATGGTAAGTTTCTGGATCATCACACTCAGAAAGAGTTTCCGGAGCAATAAACTCAACATAACCGTAGGAAGACTTATTCAATATCCTGAATACACCCAGAGCTTCCGAGTCCTGCAACCAGCCATTCAGTGACTGGGCCATGCTCCGCTTATCACCCAGTAATAACTGGTCAATGGCAAGATCCCTGAGTTTGTATACCAGGTGCTCACCATTGTTAAACGCCAACTGGTAAACGGGCGATCCAGAGTCTGATTGCAAATGACGAATAGAAATCAGACCAGAAGCCAGTTTACGGCTCTCTCCAAGCTGAGGGCTCCCTGAAAAAAAGTAATGATTGATCTCTGACAAGTCCTGCTTTACCCGACTCAACAGAGTACGAATCACTCTGACTTGCTGGAAAAACTCCTTCTGAATGTTTCGATACCAGTGAGGATAGGCTTCAATCAGTGTCTCCATCCCTTTGGATTCCAGTAGCTTTAGCACTTCACCGTAGCTGGTCAATGTGTGATCTTCTGCAAACCAGCCAATGGCCTGCAGCAACCTGTCATCCATCCATTCAATGACTGACTGGGCAATGGATTGAATCAAGCTACTTTCTGAACCCTCTTCAGAACTATCAATGTCATTCACATAACTCTGAATGAGTTGGACGTATTGAGTGATAACGGGCTTGATCCATCTGGATCTCAGCTGCTCGGGAAAGACCAGCCCACACACCTGGCAGGGATCTTCAACCTTGAACCAGTCCGGCAAACCGGCGAAAGAGGGCTTGCTTCCCTTTGCCTCATCGGAAAAAGAGATCAGCTGATACTTCAACATCCAGGATAATAAAAATAATAAGGTTTGCCTTTCAGGAAACAGCTTCTGCATGCTGCTGACGCTTTGAGGTGTCACCAGTTTCCTGATCACCTTTCTTATCTCGTTTTTATCAAGGAGATGACTCAGCTGATTGAAAAAGAAACCTTTCTCCGACATCAATAAAACCCGGAGACCTCTGTCGGTGGCTACAAGGAAGTCCGTTTCCTGCAGAGCTACAGACGCATAATGCCCAAACACGTCCTGGTAAGGCATACCTACTGCCCTACCCTGATGATGTCGTATTCTTGATGCTTCCTGCCTTAGATCGTCTACCAGATTATGATACTGATCAATCAGCAAAGGCCAGCTGAAGGTTTCATTCACCCTCCGGATGGCCGCACCGGACATCTCTTTCCGGATAGATTCATCCATTAATAATGTCGACAAGGCTGTTTTCAACGCTTCTATATCTACAGCGACTCCCTGAGCCTGAATCAGCTGAGCCTGAGTTTTGCTGACAATGCTGAGAGAGCGGGAAATATCATCATGGTCAGCCGATGTGGTTTTGATCAGGAAACCTTCCTGCCCGGAAACAATCAAGTCTCGATAGCCATTCCAGTCTGAAAGAATCACCGGAATACCTGCCCTCATTGCTTCTAACGGAGCCAGCCCAAAGCTCTCCTGAACATTATCTGCAAGAGAAACAAACACATCCGCTTCAGCCAGCAACTGCTCCCGCTTCTCATCATCAACGGAGAGTTCAAAGCGAATACAATCTTCAAGATTGAACTCATAGGCCTGAGCCAGTAATGAGCGAACATATTCGCCGGAGGCATCACCAGCCCCAGCAATCACCAACTGAAACCGGGAAACGGTTCCTTCCTCAAACAGATCATTCAATGCCAGTAATAATGGATGAAGGTCCATTTTATCGGCTGCTGATAGCCTGCCAAGACAGAGTATCTGAAGCACATTACCTTCTCTGGAAGGGACAGCCTCTTGTCTGGCCGGCTCAATACCCAGCGGAATAAGACTGACCTGCCCACGATAAGGAACAGCCCTGCCCACAGTATCACTGACACTGGCACTGGCCGAAGAGATCAGACGCTTCATCACGGTTTTCTGAGCTGTGGAACTACAGAGGATGGAGTCACAAGGTTTAACGGGAGAGAAGATCAAATCCCTGACCCGGGATAAACGGGCATCATCACTGAGACTGTGAGCCCTGCCAGTGATAGGAAATATACTGGACGCATGTCTTTCTCGCAGAGCGGCCAGGTCTGATATGTAGGGATCGCCGCAATGAAAAACGCTATAAGCATGCCTCTGAAAACAGGAAGGCAGGTCATGAACCGGCAGAATATTGATATTTTTACCCGCCCCGTACTGGTGCAGGTATTCTTTCCAGTCTTGCCTGAAAGCAGGAATCTGCCCTTCATGAAGAAACAGATGCAGTTCGTTAAAACGGCTGTATCGAATCACCGCCTTCAAAAAGGCTTCATTGGCCTTACGGAGTCCGTTATACCCATCGATTGAGTTCTCTGCCCAGGTGACAAGACAACCGAATAAAGAATGATTAGAAATCGGACTCATCATGGCATGATCATCGTTGGCATGGTCGGCATAACAGTCTGCTCCTGACCGACTTCTTTGAGGTAATACTCAAAGTTATTGGCAAACTCAGCCAGAGCTTCCTCAAGGAGGTTGTCATCCATCCCCTGAAGCGGGCGGGAGTAATGTAAAGCTAACGCATCTTTCTCAGGCTCTATGGACAAAATAACCCGCTGGGTAGTCGCCAGACCCACAGTTTTGGTCATCAGATTTCGGAGGATATTTTCCCGATCTTTTTCACCAGGTGGCAGCTGGGCAATGACGCCATGGATAAAGAATCGCCCATTGGCCTGAAAACAGGTGAACTCAATGCGGCTGTCGATGGTGAGGTAATAGCGGTTATCGCGAAAGTCCAGTTCACCCAGCTGATTATTGCGGGCAACGGCTTTCATAAGATTGTCGAAACTCATAGCTTCCCTGCTCCGGGTGAAGGCATCCATGCCTTCTGATGGGGTATTAATTACAGTTTACTATGAAATACTGTTTCGGCAGGTAGCGGAAAAAATCTCCCGGGATTATAACTTGTAAATACCGTCTGGGCTTATTCTGCCACCAGGTGATCTTCAGATTTGGCCATCTGCCCGGGGGACATCTTGCGAAAGACAAGCACAAGCAAAATAAAACCGGCTCCGGAAGCAAGAAAGCCCATGATTGAAGAATCCGTCAGCCCCATCACCAGATAGCCCAGCATAGCCACAACAGCAATACTGAGGGCATAAGGAAGCTGAGTCATCACATGATCAATGTGGTGACAGGAGGCCCCTGTAGACGACAGAATCGTGGTATCGGAAATCGGTGAGCAGTGATCGCCAAACACCGCACCGGCCAGAACAGCGGCCAACATTGGCAGAATCATGGCAATATCTGCTGCTGCAGCCATATCTCCCGCTATGGGCAACATGATGCCGAAAGTGCCCCAGCTGGTGCCGGTTGAGAAAGCCATAGCGCCGGAAACCACAAACAGGATCAGAGGTAAATAGCCAGTATCAATCTTCGAGCTGCTGACCAGGTGAGCCAGGTACTTGCCGGTTTCCAGAGAGCTGATGATATCCACCAGCACCCAGGCCAGCACCAGAATGTAAATGGCAGGCAGCATGGAGCGCGTACCTTCCACAATCGCCTTACCCCAGGTGGAGGCATCCAGATTATGGCTGAGCATTCTGATCGCCGTGACCAGAAGGCCAGCAAGACCACCATAGATAAGCGAATTGACCACATTGGTGTTTTCAAAAGCGCCCAGAATAGAGAATGGCGTACCGGCTTCCTGAAGCGCAGAAGCGCCCGTAGCAATCAGGAAAGCGGTCGTCGCGATCACCAGAGAGAGAACAGGAATCACAAGATCGGCAACCGTTCCTTTTTCACTGCTACTGATGGCCTCAGAAGATCCCGGAGGTGTCCCTTTTCGGCTGTCATACAGTTCACCGGCTCGGGCACGGCGCTCATGGGTCCGCATGGGACCAATGTTTAAATCCATGGCCGCAGTACAAAACACCAGTGCCAGAGCAAAGACAGCGTAGAGATTCATCGGCACCATACTGACAAAAGCACCAATAGCAGTGACATCGGTCACTTCATGGGCCACCAGAATAGTGCCAATCAGGGCAATGATGTAGGCACCCCAGCTGGAGACAGGTGTAATGACACAGACCGGTGCCGCCGTTGAGTCAATCAGGTAAGCCAGCTTGGCTCTGGAGACACCCTGACGATCTGTCATGGGACGACCAATATTGCCAACGGCCAGTGCATTGAAGTAATCATCAATAAAGATAATGATACCCAGCAGCACAGTCACCAGTTGTGATCCCTGCCGGGATTTTACTCTCTGACGAGCCCAGTCACCAAAGGCTCTGGCGCCACCAGAAACATCTATCAGAGTGGTAATGATGCCAAGTATCACCAGAAAGAACAGAATAAAGACAGTGCCTGTATTGAGACCATTATCCCAAAATATCCCGGCAAAACTGTTAAGCAGGTAAGAAAACGTTCTGCCGGCGCTGAAGTCAGTCAGCAGCAGCGTACCGGCAAGGATACCTGCGCCAAGAGAAAACAGGACGTGACGAGTCAGAATCGCCAGGATAATAGCCACTGCCGGAGCGACTAATGACAGGGATGATGTGCTGTAACTGAGTAATTCCATAAATACTGATCTTTTGGGTGAACACGTCCGGAGGGCAGAATATTCATGACTGCCGACTTTAAGCTTAATTCACGAGACAGGATCAGGAGGGCAATGGATTGAAGCAGAATACGACCGGATAGATCCCGTATCTGCCTGTTGCTGAGCAACCTGCCTTTAGGGCAAAGTCCTTCAGAAACGATTGTCCAGTAGCGCTCCACAGTAAAAACTGTGACAGTGATACACCTCTTCGATGTACCACCAGCAGATGAGTTTGACGACGACTCTGCTTCGGCACCTTTTCCTTTCATCCGGCTCTCTGTCCTGGTCAATCCAGGACATACGGAGTCACCCTGCTACGGATTACTGATAAACGGTGCGCCTCTACTTTTAGTCTTGATCCATGGATTCCAGAGATCAAGGCTGATTATTGTGGGAAATTCCTCTGCCATTTGCAGAGAAACACCCTTTCACTCATAACCGCTCTCTTACAGGCTCTGTAACCTGAAACGAACCCGGCTTATGGTGTTTATTAAGAGGATCACAGGCAGAAGTGTAGCGACAGCATCCTGTCACGTCACTCCTGCTGATGGGCGGTAATTATGCACATCGCTGGATGATTGACAATTGTGAGATTTAGCTAATGAAGTTTTTGCTCTCTACAAAAAATATTTTCCGGTTATTTAGCCTGTCAGGCATTCCACCTATACAGCAATTGATGTGCTTAGAACATAATTTTTATGTTTTTCGTTCTCAAGCTCAAAATAGGTCAAGCCAATTTCTTTGAACCCGTGTTTCTCATAAAACTTCAGTGCTCGTGTATTTTCATGAAATACAGTTAGCCACAATTGTTCGAGCCCAGCCGAGCTGCAAAATGTTAAGGCTTCTTGCAGAAGCTTGGAGCCCAAACCCTTTCCAGTGAAGCTCTCCTGAATATACAACCTGTCAAGTTCAGGTTTTTTGCTACCTGTAACAGGGCATCTAGCAGAAACGTTCAAAGAGAGATATCCTACCAAATGATCATCTTCGATGGCTATAAAGTAGACTTCATTTTCAGAGCTGAGCTTGATCTCAATATTTTGCTCTGTGAACTCACTCAATACGTACTGAGAAATGGATTTTCTAACCCCTCGTTTTGCGTAGGTATCGAGCCAAATCTGTATTGAAAGTGCTGCGATATCAGAACTGTCTTTAGTTTCTGCAATTCTTATCATTTTTCTTGATGTTCACTGTGATGTTGATTGTGGTTGGCTAGTACAACTCGCTCCCTCTCTGGAGTGGGTGTAACAAATCTCTGGTTCCCATGCCCCTGTGTCAGAAACCCATACGTTATATCAAGTTCTAGAGCCTTTTTTCAAGGGAGGTATGACTCGTTCCCATGCTCCAGCGTGGGAATGTATACCTGAACTCACCATAACAAATCCAACTCCAACACCCTCACCATCGCCATGGTAATTTCATGCGCTAGAGTAATGCCGATACTCAGCGCTATCGACATAACCTCTTTTCACCGGTTTTTTATGAATGTAATCAACTTTGGTCTGGCTGCGTGAATTTCTATCGACTTCTACCCGTGTTTAATTCCGAGTGATTTGTCAGTCAGGTATGCATTCCCACGCTGGAGAGGGTGTCGCAAAATTTCAACAGCTCTTTCTCACGCTCTGAAGTCGTCATTCCCGCGAAGGCGGGAATCCAGCGCCAACGGTGGATCTCCGCCTTCTCGGGGATGACAAGGCCAGGGGAGCACCGGGCAGTACGGTTCTGGTGGTGAGTCAGTGTGGATTCCCGCCTTCGCGGGAATGACGAGAATGAAATCGGGAATGACGAGAATGAAATCGGGAATGACGAGAATGAAATCGGGAATGACGAGAATGAAGTTGGGAATGACGGGGGTGAAGGCGGGAACCAGAGTTTTGCGACACCCTCTCAGAGCGTGGGAACGAGTTGTTAGAGCTTTGCGACACCCACTGGAGAGGGTGTCGCAAAACTTCAACAGCTCGTTCTCACGCTCTGAAGTCGTCATTCCCGCGAAGGCGGGAATCCAGCGCCAACGGTGGATCTCTGCCTTCTCGGGGATGACAAGGCCAGGGGGGAACCAGGCAGTATGGTTCTGGTGGTGAGTCAGTGTGGATTCCCGCCTTCGCGGGAATGACGAGAATGAAGTCAGGAATGAACGGAGTCAACTCGTTCCCTCGCTGGAGAGGGTTTTGCGACACCCTCTGGAGCGTGGGAACGAGCCAAATGTTTGATTTGGCCATGTAACAGCTTACTTGCCGACTCAGTTTCGCATAACACACTTAGTGTGAAAACCAGAGTTTTTCGGCCCCCTGTGGAGCGTGAGAACAACTCAAAAAAAACGGCTCATCCTTCGACAAGCCGCTCCATTTCACTTAACCGGTCAATCCGATGCTATTCCCACTCAATCGTCGCAGGTGGCTTGCTGGATACGTCGTAAGTCACCCGGGAAACATGCTCTATCTCGTTGATGATCCGGCTGGAAACCTTCTCCAACAGTTCATAAGGCAGGTGGGCCCAACGAGCCGTCATAAAGTCGATGGTTTCTACCGCGCGTAAAGCCACCACATACTCGTAACGGCGACCGTCACCAACCACACCTACGGATTTAACCGGCAGGAAGACAGCAAAGGCCTGACTGGTCTTGTGATACCAGTCGGCTTTATGCAGTTCTTCAATAAAAATGGCATCTGCCTCACGGAGAATATCGCAGTACTCTTTCCTGACCTCTGCCAGTACCCTTACGCCCAGACCCGGGCCGGGGAATGGGTGACGATAAACCATGTCATAGGGCAGTCCAAGCTCAAGACCAATCTTGCGCACCTCATCCTTGAACAGTTCACGCAGAGGCTCAACCAGCTCCATCGCCATATCTTCAGGTAAACCACCCACATTGTGGTGTGACTTGATGACATGGGCCTTGCCAGACTTGGCGCCTGCCGATTCGATTACATCAGGATAGATAGTGCCCTGAGCCAGGAACTGGACATTATCCAGAGCCGCAGCCTGCTGATCAAAGACTTCAATAAAGGTGTTACCGATAATTTTTCGCTTGGCCTCAGGGTCCTGAACACCTCTTAGCTTGTCCAGAAAAAGCTCTTCAGCATCAGCGCGAATAACACGTACCCCCATGTTCTCAGCGAACATGGCCATCACCTGATCACCTTCATTCAGACGCAGCAGACCATTATCGACAAAGACACAAACCAGCTGATCACCGATAGCCTTGTGCAACAGCGCTGCCACGACACTGGAATCCACACCGCCAGAAAGACCCAGCAGTACGGTTTTATCACCCACCTGTTCCCGAACGCGGGCAATGGCATCCTCAATAATTTGTCCCGGAGTCCAAAGCTTTTGGCAGCCGGCAATATCAATGACAAAACGTTCCAGGATGCGACCGCCCTGTTTGGTGTGAGTCACTTCGGGGTGAAACTGGACACCGTAGTATTGCTTCTCTTCACAGGCTATGGCTGCAAAAGGACAGGAATCGGTAGAAGCCGCGACCACAAAGCCTTCAGGCAACTGGGAAACCTTGTCGCCGTGACTCATCCAGACATCCAGACTCAGACGACCCTGCTCATTCACATGGTCTTCAATGCCATCGAACAGTCTGACCTTGTTTTCCAGATTCACTTTGGCATAACCGAATTCACGCAGATTTGAGGTCGATACCTTGCCACCCATCTGCCCTGCCATAGTCTGCATGCCATAGCAGATACCCAACACAGGAACCCCCAGATCAAAAACAGTCTTCGGCGCGCGAGGCGAAGCATCACCGGTCACAGATTCAGGCCCACCGGAAAGAATCACCGCCCTGGGGGCAAACTCGACAATAGCCTGCTCATCCATATCATAGGGATGCAGCTCACAATAAACGCCTATCTCACGTACACGACGGGCGATCAGCTGTGTGTACTGGGAACCAAAATCCAGAATCAGAATTCGTTCGGCGTGGATATCCTCTAACATGTGTCTTCTCAAAATTAGATAACTGCTACGACAAGCAACAAGCGGTCTTCGAGGTGGATGAAGGCCTGTTACTGATACGACATTCGTTAAACTGCGGATGATAGAGCCAACAGTTCAAGGGATGATCAAATTAACCCACCCGGTAATTGGGTGCTTCTTTGGTAATGGTTACATCATGGACATGAGACTCTTTCATACCCGCATTGGTCACCCGAACGAACTCAGGCACCGTGCGCATGGTCTTCATATCTGCCGAGCCGGTGTATCCCATGGCAGCACGCAGACCGCCTACCATCTGATGGACAATGGCATTCAGCGGCCCTTTGTAGGGTACACGACCTTCAATACCTTCAGGGACCAGCTTCTCGGCACCGGCTTCCGCACTCTGGAAGTAACGATCACTGGAGCCGGAAGCCTGAGCCATGGCACCCAGGGAACCCATGCCACGATAGGCTTTGTAACTTCTGCCCTGATACAGTTCAACTTCGCCGGGAGCTTCCTCGGTACCTGCCAGCATACTTCCCAGCATGACCGCACTGGCACCCGCTACGATGGCTTTAGCCAGATCACCGGAGAAGCGAATCCCGCCGTCGGCAATCACCGGAATACCCGTTCCTTCCAAGGCTGCCACAACGTTGGCTACCGCAGAAATCTGCGGTACACCGATACCGGTCACGATGCGAGTAGTACAGATTGAGCCGGGACCGATACCCACTTTCACACCATCGGCACCTGCATCAGCCAGGGCCCTGGCTGCTGCACCGGTAGCAATATTACCGCCAACAACCTGAACCTGTGGATAGGTTTCCTTAACCCAGCGAACCCTCTCGATAACCCCTTTGGAGTGACCGTGAGCGGTATCAACGATCACAACGTCAACACCAGCATCGACCAGAGCAGCGACTCGCTCCGGGGTTTCAGGTCCGGTACCAACTGCCGCACCCACTCTCAGCTGACCATGGGAATCTTTACTGGCGTTAGGGTAGTCCTGGGCTTTCTTGATATCTTTTACGGTCATCATACCGACCAGATTAAACGCCTCATTAACCACCAGCACTTTCTCGATACGATGTTTATGAAGCAGCTTGCGAACGGCCTCCTGGTCAGTCCCTTCCTTCACAGTGACCAGTCTCTCTTTAGGGGTCATGATATCAGCCACAATCTTGTCCAGATTGGAGACAAAACGAACGTCACGGCTGGTGACAATACCGACCAGATCACTGCCATCCAGGACAGGAACTCCGGATATCTTATGACGACCGGTCAGTTCAAGAAGATCTCTGACCGACGCTGCCGAGTCAATCGTAATAGGGTCCTTGACCACACCACTTTCATGCTTTTTAACCTTGCGAACTTCATTAGCCTGTTGAGCAACAGTCATATTCTTGTGAATGATGCCAATCCCACCCTCCTGAGCCATGGCAATGGCCAGACGAGCTTCAGTCACGGTATCCATGGCTGCCGAGATCAGGGGGATTTTCAGCTCGATTTCGCGAGTCAGTTTTGTGGTCAGAGAAACATCTTTGGGGAGAACTTCTGAATATCCGGGCAGAAGCAGGACGTCATCGAAAGTGAGGGCTTCTTGGGCGATTCTCAGCATTACCTGTTACCGATCCGAGTGTATTGAGTGGATGGAAAGAATCCAGAGGATTATACATCAAGATCATTATCAATAAAACAGAAAATCCATTCAAATAGTTTGAATGCGCATACAAAAATACCAAGAGGCGGCTCAAGATCTTTTTCCCTTGAGAAATCAGGGTATAAGAGGGTAGCACCCCGGCAATATCAGCCGCGAACAGTACACAAACGTACACCGACTCAGATTTTGAGAATCCGGACTATCGGCTGGTCTGCTAAACAAGATAACCGACACAGTACATGAGTTTACGATTATTGATCATCACCCGAAGGTGTTGTTTCAAGAAACGTTTGGTATTTTCATCAGGATTTTTGCAAGGCTAAACGACTGACTGTTGCCTAAATTGAAAAGTGTCATCAATGCGTTAACCCCATTCTGGAAAAAGCAGACTCAGTGGACATCCCTTTGGTTACTTTTGACTCTGATGTTAATTCTGATATTCCAAAAACATGTATCGCAGCTCACAATAAAAAGACAGGACCAATGGCCCTTGAAACCTTAGCTGAGATCATTAGAGATCAGACAAGTTAGCCATTATTTTTCGCAATACCTGCATTTCGTCTGCTACTAATTGCATTGAAAATTTTGTTAAGCAGATCAAAAAGAACTTCCCATCTATCGAGCTGATTAGTTTTCTTTATTCAAATAGAGAACCACAAAAAGTAATGAACCAGACAATGAAAACTGTTCTTATCAGTCCTGACTTGAAACCAATTTATGCCAGTAATAAGTGGTACTTATTCAGATGTAGCCAGTGCCAATCAAAGCCGATGACTGGCTGGAAAAATCAAGTTAGCTGGTTTTGATGTCGTTGATGCCGTCATTAACTTGGTTTTAACGTTCCGCAGGGACTCATTATTCAGGATACCCATCATAATGACTTCCTTGACCTTACGAACTTGAATATTGAGAAGGTAATCCATGTATCTCCAAAACTTGTAAACATTAGAAAAACACGCAGCCCTGAAAAAAATAATTTTATCAAGCCATCAGGTTAATAGATTACAAACTGTTAAAGAAAAAATATCCTCCTCCGGCTTTTCTATGACTACCGGCATTCACTAGCCGTTCTGACATCAATCGATTTATTCCTGATCGGGATGGTGAATATCACCGGTTCAAAACCAACACCCAAACTACATACAGAGCCAATCTTGCTACATCCTGAACCCACTGCTATTTTTTCTCAGACTCCATGGATATCAAAACAATACAGTCGGTAAAAATAAAAACTGTTATTTAACAGGTCAACTTTGATTGACAAATTAATAATTATCAAATGGGATCTACGGCAATTCTATGCTTGTTTGTCACAGAAGACTGTTAAAACTTCTCTTAATTGCCCTGCTATTCATAATTGAAATGAACGTACAATCAGGTCATACCTCCGGCCACCAGAATGAACCCGGGCACAAGGCACCAGAAATCCGCTTTTTGGGTCTCTACGCCGGATTTAAAGCCAATAATTTCCACCTCAAGCTGGGTAACCATTATCACGTAATACACGACGTTGGCAGCCCCAAAAAGCTGTCCCTTTTTTTCCAGAATCAATGGTTGAGTCATCTGCCCGGGTTTCTGTTAGCAAAGCTGCTTCCTCCTTCAACCGTACCCTACCCTTCTTTCAGTCGCGGATTTCCCTCACTGTCCCGGGCTTTTGGTGATGCCCCCGATTGCAACCCTCATCCGGTGATGATCGATCACTCTTTGCTGAAAGGCCAACTGTCAATACAAACCACTTGTATCGAAAATCATCCTGTCTGGCAGATTACGGCCTCACCCTCGACATCATCGTCAGAGACTCAGGCCGTTGAGGGTGATTCTCTGTCTGCCTGGCTGTCGCTTTGGAAACTACTAAACGACACCCATACCAGTACCCTTTTCCTGCGTCCCTGGCGAGAAAGTCAGCAGAATCGCCTGCAGGCCATTATCTGCCAGACCAATCCGCTTACAGAGCATAAAAAGTGTCAGAGCGTTCTTATTGATTTCCCGCTGAATCACGCAAAACCCTGGCTATTGCCCGAACTGGCTAGAAAAGACAGTATCAGCGCTGACGGGCAAACCGCTTTGGACAGTAGTTATATCAAGCGGGTCAATCAGGCTATTGATTGCCTCTCTTCCCACGATAAGTTGTTTGGAGAACCCAATAAAAGCAAGCCAGCTGACAAAGAAAAAATACACGCTTGCCAAAATAAGCACTGGCTTTATCAGTGGTCAGATCAAAACTGGGTTTATCAACCTGGCATTCCCGAGACTGCAATAAACCCCGGCCCGGCACTCATGACCGGGAAGTACTTTAACCTCTGGGCACTGGAAAAGGTATCGCCCGGCAATGATACCTACCCGGCCTGGTCGAGATCTTCTTTGTTCATCGCCCGCAACGACAGACATCGGAAATACCATTTCTGGGGAGCAGGTGACCCGGTGCTGCTGATGCGGTTCGCTGATGCCCCTTATAATGTCGAGGATCATTACGCCGGTTGGGATGGACCAGAGGTTGGCACCCTGGTAGAAAGTGAGCATCTCAACCTGGCTGCCCTGCTTATGAGCACGGTGACCAATACGCCCTTTAATCTCTATCAGTGGCGGGGAATTCTCTCAGGGTTCACATCACCCATCCCGAAAAGCCTCAGTGCCCTGGTAAGGGAGCAGATTCTGAGCGACCCTGGTTCACTTTACCAGTTTGTTAAACGGCGGCCTGAGTTACTGAACAATGTGTTGACCTATTTAAACCGTGAGTTTCCGGGCCACCCTGTCCACTCATACTTTTCCGGTCGTGTATCACCTTTTTTTAGCCATCAAACAAACGGAAACCCATTGGCTTTGGTGCCCGAAACAAGCAACGCGTTCGACCGTTTTCTTACCCTTGCCCCCCCTCATCAATCAGATGCATCACTCCCTTCAACAGAGTTTGCTTCGGGCATAATGACTGTTTCTGGTATTCAAGGGAGTAGTGAGCCGCCTGTAGCCCAAGCCTGCCCAGCTTTTTGCTCTGACCAAAAAGCGCAACAAGGCGGCAACAGAAGTCAACGAAGTGCTAAATCGGACGCCAGGAAAAATAACGATAATGAGCCGCCACCACCGGACGGCAACCATCCGGTCACACCAGCAGACGCAGTGTACTCAGCCTCCCTGCTTAAACGTCTATTGTATTTATACAGGTGCTCCGGTCTTCGGCCTGAAAGAGTGACTCAAAGATCAGACTTTCTTTCAGAACAGCTTGGTGTCACATCCAGGGAAAAATTTGAAACCCTGCTCCGTCTGTGCCAACCACCCGATTGTGGAAGTGAAACATTATATAACCAGATGCTCCGGGGTTTTGACCCAAAAGACCAACAACACATGATGCTGGCATCAAAAGCTTTGCAAAATTCGATACAAGTCATCGTTCATGATGGTCAGGAATATCGCTGCTATGACCATGATAAAAACCACGATCATGCTCCTCGTCGGCTTCTGGAAAGGCTTGAAGATCGCTATATCTTCCTGTTTCACAACAATCACGCTGTAAAACTGTCTTCTCACAGTGACAACAAACTATGGTTCACTCACTTCCTGACCAACTCCCGCTTAAATACTGAGGAAAGTGACTGGCTGGCAGCCAATTGGGTTGAAAAGGCTTTATGGGATCTGTTTCCACAATGGCAGAAAGATGTCTTATTATGCCGGGAAAGTCTTGAAAAACCATCCATAAAATTTGCCAGCGAAGCACTAAAACGGGCATTTACTTCACCTGCTGAATTCATGCGGGGAGGACACGAAAATAACCAGTTCAGGTTTTACAATAAATTAGGCCTTGTTTGCTACCCCTTCGAGGATACAGAGAACCCCGATGGAATGTTTTACATTAGTAAAAACGTGCTTGGAGCAGTGATTTTTTTCTGGGAAGACTCTGCCAGCAAATATATTTCCTTTATAGCGCCGGATCTCTCCACATCAGCAATAAACGACAAAATACAGTCTTTGGATACTCATTTAAAAGATTATTCCGAGGGTGCATTTTTAGTAAAAAAACAGGATATCCGCTATGTAATTCCTGCACTGATAGTGCTCGCACCTGTTTTTAGAAAAACCTATACAGAAGCCGAAAAAATTATATCCGATACTGAAGGTGCTCTCGTTTACGGTGGTTTAGCCAGGTGGCAACACCTCAGGTCATCGGTTAAACCCACTGAACTGGGCAAGGTACCTGTTACCAATGATATTGACCTGGCAGTCAAAGATACCACAAGCCTGGAAAACATTTCGGCTTCTATGGAGGCAAAGCTAAGAGGTGTCCTGCCTGGCACTACCGTTAGACGCAACAACATTTACGGTACGGTTTTAGACAGCCCAAAGATCTTGCAGCGCCAAGGGCTACTGCACACCTTAAAGATCAATTGCTTTCCCGATACGAACGAAGAAAACACCATCGGGTTCGCCAGTTACGAGGCGAAAAAATGGCGAATCTTATCAATCGATATTTCTGCCGGTCCTGAAGGGTATTTCGATTTCATACATGTAGAACCTTTTGCCACAGGCTCCAGACTGGCTATGCCAAACCTGCCCACAATGGTTGAAAAACTGTTGCAGGATACCCAACTCGATCAAACCTACCCGGGTATTGATTCAAAGCGACGGATGAAAAATGCTCAAAATGCATTAAAAATATTGCTATCAAGTGACACTGAGCAACAGGTACAGACAATGATTCAAAAGTCGGTATTCAGCAGCTCTTCAGAGTCATCCGGGTTACCGGAATTTCTGCATCCGTATATCAAGCCTGAACCCGAAAATGAACAGAAAAGCACTATTGAGTTAGAGAATAAGGCAGAGAATGATGCGAATAATCAACATCCTTTAGTTGCTGCCAAAACCAAAACAACAACTCCCGCTGTCAATGAGCCTCTGAAAGACAATGTACCGGGACAGACAACTATTGCCGCACATGCTGCAATTGCCAGTACTGCTAATGTCAAAGGTACAGAATCGATAACTCATGATCCGACTTTAAATTCCCGTAGGAAGAAAAAGAAACAGAGACAAAAGCTGAAAAAAACGGTTCAGCCAAAAGCAGGCAACATTGCAACTGCGACAGACGAGGGCGATATCAAAGTAGAAGCCAGCCCTGATAATCAAAGCGCTACAGTAGTTCATAACAGCAAGACAACAGCCCCTGATACTACTGAACGCTCAAACAAAAGAAAGAAGGAAACCGTCGCCCAAAAGCCAATCTCGAATCTGATCGACTTAGAAACGGCACTGTCCTGGTCCGTAGAAATATCAAACTGGCTTAAGGAGATGGAATATAACTTTTCGGGAGAGCTAAACAAGGCAATAAAGACACGACATTGTGGTCCCACTGAAGAAAGGGAAGCCTCTGATGAAAACAAAGCCACAGCAGAAAAACCTGCCACCAATACAGAACTGGATACACTGCAAAATCAACTGCAGGAGGGAAAAGCAAAAATCTTGAAAATACTGGCCTGTACCGGGGCCTCTGCTGATACATCCGGATATCAACCTTTCATCACCATCAATCTGACTAATACCCTGAGTAGAGAGCAGCACATAGAGTTAAAACAGGCAGCTTATGAGGACCACTTTCCCTATGCCCAGCTGGTTCAGGCGTTGTTCATTTTGAACAAAAAATTACCCTCTGGAAAATCAGAAGCACTTCAGATCTATGAACATGCCTTCGAGCTATTGTTACCGGCAGCTATTGCCGGTATACCACTTGCCTATCAATTATTAATCGCAATGCAATTGCACAGCCACCATCCGGCGGGCTGGCCCCAGATAGAACCTGTAAACCGATTGTTACGTAGTATGACTTCCAGAGAGACAAGCTTGAACCAGGTAAAGATTGAAGGCTTGTTGAATGGTGGATTTCTGGAACAGCTCTATCAGGATACAGATGTTACCGCCCTGTTAAAGATTGAGCAGGGTTTCGCCAAAGCGTCAGACCTCTCAGGCAGAGGCAGAGAAGTGAAGGCCATACTCAATGCCCTGAGAGAACCGGATACCCCCTCTACATTAAAAGCCCTGAAAGCTGTCCGCCCCGGAACCCGGGAACTGCAACAAACCATCGCTTCACTGAAACTGATTCTGGAAAGAAAAAAAGAACCAGCGGCAGGTCAGATACATAGTGAGCTTTGGGCCTGCACCCTCAACACCCTGCAGATCCAGGGAGCCTCCAGGAAAAAAACTCAGTTCATTGATATAACGAGTTTCCCGCAGGTGCTGGCGATGACTGACCTGAAAGTATTCACGGGCGCTGAGCGTACCGGACAATCGTTCAGAAGTAATCAACCCAAATTCATAGCTTTTTGGAAAATGAGTTTTTGGGAGGACTATCTCAAAGCTTCGTTGAGCAAAGACAGGAAGAATGAAAGGGAAGTATTTGAGGAGTATCATGACAAAATAGGCCATAAAGCGACTGATAAATTCAGGCCCTATTTAATTAACGACTGGATTCTTGCCCGATCTTTTCTGTTTTCAAGGAGCTTTGTTCAAACCAGAGAAGTTCCGGTTTCGATCTCCTCCACTCCACCAGTCATTTCGAAGCAAGTAACTTCTGGATCAGGCACAAATTCTGGAAAAACAAAAAACTCAGCCAGACCGTCAAAAGGACCAAAGCCAGGCATCAGAATATCAAAAGACCAATTCAATGAACACGCTCACATCCAGTATTTATTACAGCTGGATATAAATATTATTCAGGAAGTCAGATTTATTCAGGAAAACCCGGAAAATTTTTTGCAACAGGTAGAAAAGCAGATCTCTGCATTCAGAAGGTCTTTACTAAAAAACAAAAATCCAACAAACGAGCTGGGAATAGGATATTACTATTTTCTAAAGGCACTCGCACTGATGAGGGCAAAAGTGTCAGGTGATAACAGAACCATTGAATTGTCCTTTAGCCCGGAAGTCAGGCTCAACGCCAAAAACATAAAGGAAACTATTATACACTCTCAACATTTCTACTTCCCTTATGCAAGGATGCTCATGCTGTTTTTCGATTATGCTATTAAAGGAGAGCCTGACGTTAAATTACAAGCCTGTATCTCTGCATTCTCCGGGGTGTCACAGTCTATTGAGATTTTATTAGAAATGGAATCAGATTCAGCAGCTCTGGCCGGAATCTTACTCAAGTGGCTACTGCTGATTCCAAAGCCTTTCGAACTGAGACTGGCCCTTGCTGCAGATATTAACCTGAAAAACCCGCAAAGCAAGATTCCGGGCAGGATAACACCTTCCATACTTATAATCAGAGAGTTTTTGGATCAGCTTCCGCTAAAAAGCACTGATGACGCAGTTGATCTTGCCTTGAAGCGAATAAGCGAGATGTTTCTGAATATCCAACAGCTGCCAAAAGGACAGCACGAACAAATGCTGGCGGTAGCGGCATGTTTAGCGGCAACGGAAGCAGCGCAAATGGAATCGGCGGCAATGAAAGCGCATGAGGAAGCACAGAAGCGTGCAGATACAATCAAAATCAATGAAGCAGCGTTGGCATTTGTGGTAGCGAAAGCAGCAGCAAAAGAGGCATCGGAGGCTATAGCAGAAGTGGAAATGCGAATGGAAATAGAGGTAGGAGATGGTTCTAAAGCGGCAGCATCAGTGGCAGCTCAATCGGAACTGTCAACAGCGGCAATATTGAGACTGGAAGTGGCATCGGAGAAAGCAGTGGAAGCAGAAAAAGTAATGCAAGAGGAAGCGAAAAAGGAAGCAATATTAAAATTGGTGCTGCACTTTGCCACTGATCGAATAGACTTGCTTCACTTTAATAGCCTGGATTTATCCTCAGTTATCTTGCGTCTTACTGTGCCAGGCATTCTTTACGCAACCTCATTGGGATCCGCATTCCTCACCAAAAAAAAGGCGCAACTCGCTGAAGATATTAATCCAGAGAAGCGGGCAATTGCAGACATCATTAAACTTGCTTTTCATCTGATCGGTTCACCTGAAGAAGTAGAGCCCGTTTTTCCTCATCTTGAAGCCCTTCCCCTCGATACCCAAGTCAACTTAACCGCTAATCATTTTGGCCATGACATACAACTTCTAAAAAAATTAATTAGCTTATTCCCTGAACTGGCTGCCGAGAATAAGCTACAATGGTACAATATTTATTTGCTGATTCACGAGTACACGATCAGGCAGTTCGGTGGCAATGCAGAACAGGTAAAACAACTGCAGAATGATTCAGAAGATTGGAAAAAAACACGTAAATGGCTTGAAAACCATATATGGTATAAGCCATTCCAAACGGGTGATACTTATTTTACACCAAAGAACGTCGACTATGCTATTTTTGACACTACTTTGATTAAAGAGTTCAAAAGTGGGGACGAAAGAGCTTTTATTTTTGCTATTGAGCAAAGCAGCAGAGTTGGCTATCAGAAATTGTCACAACGGATAAACCAATATAAAGATAAAAATGACCCTGAATCAGTAGATATTTTAAGCTGGCTTCATTGCCTGGCTGGCTTGACACTTCTGGAGGCGGAAATAAGTTCTGATCACCAGCGGGTAATACTAAACGGCCACAAAAGAGTCCTGCGCATTGCTTATGATCATTTCTTCAAGTCACGTAAAATTGGCTTTCAATATGCTGGTTATCTGGAATCACTGGTACTTATGCGACTAATAAACCACTACCAGCATTATCAGGACGAGACATCCGAAGCCTGGCAAACTGACTCGATCAACAAGCCTGTTACTGAATATGCATCGACCAAAAGACCGGAGGAAAAAATCTTTATTGAAGCGGATAAGATTGTTACGGAAGTTTTGCCTGGCTTGTTATCAAGCTCTATATTTGGTGTACGTTTTGCCGCTGAAACAGCCATCAGAATATTTACTGACAAACGCTTTAATCTTCTGCATATCCCACAGGCTGGCTGGCCGGCAATGATCATAAGACATCTTCTGGTTACCCCTGTAAATCATCACCTCCAGTTTCTGTTCAGCAATGGTGAGTCTGAAGCTGAAAAAGCGTTATTTCCCATGATAAGTGACCCAGACAGTATTGAAGGAATACTTATGAAACCACTGGAGGAAACAAGGCAGGTAACCATTCATGAAAGACTGAAAGATTATGGTATTTTCCTGGACAATGAAATCGAAAATAGCAACAGGCCAGAAAATATTAAAAAGTATTTAAGTCTTGTCAAGGCTTTTGTATTGGATAAACCAGAGGTTCTGAATACAGCATCCGAGGCAACAGCCTCTGATAGTGATCAATTCTCAGAGAATATTGCAAGCTATGAGTTAAGCCGTTATGACTATACAAAATTGTTTGAAGCACTTCAGGAAACACCACATCCTGAAACCGGTTTTGATGAATTCGTTTATAACCTGCCCCAGCTGGAATCTCACCCAAATTATGAGGCTATAAGCAATGCTCTTTTGAAGAAACATCGCACAAAGTCAGCCTTGGTTCACTATTATTTATGGGCTTATGAGACCCTCAATGATAACAGTGATAACGAGCGAGACCTGTTCTGGGATGGGATAATGACACAGGAGATTGAAAAAAATGAACCAATGAAAAGAGCTTTTCTTGCACTTCTGGCAACTGCCGATCTAACTGTTATGTATGAAGAGAAGCGGGAAGCCATGATTACCGCATTCAAACGATACAATATAGATATTGCTTCCTGGTTGGCCTTTTTACACTCGATTACAGCCACTTCCGCCTTCCTTCTGGGAGAGAAGCAAAAAGCAGATTTCCATTTCAAGCGTTTTTCAATACAAAAAGAAATATTACCTCAAACCGGATTAATATATTAAGTACCTAACCAGTAAGAGTACCAATAAGGCCAAATGCTTCGGTTCGACAACCCGGCACCGGGCATCCGGCAGATTAACGTATCACCTCTAAGAGTCTATTCGCACAGGTACAAAACCATCAGGTTCATAGCTTATAAACTGACCGGAGATATTTATTCTCCGACTTTTCAAGAACTACCAGCGTTGACTGACCGGGATGGTGAATATCTCCGGTTCAAAACCAACACCCAAACTACATTCAGAGCCATCCTTGCTACATCCTGAACCCACTGCTATTTTTTCTCAGACTCCATGGATATCAAAACAATACAGTCGGTAAAAATAAAAACTGTTATTTAACAGGTCAACTTTGATTGACAAATTAATAATTATCAAATGGGATCTACGGCAATTCTATGCTTGTTTGTCACAGAAGACTGTTAAAACTTCTCTTAATTGCCCTGCTATTCATAATTGAAACGAACGTACAATCAGGTCATACCTCCGGCTACCAGAATGAAGAGCACAAGGCACCAGAAATCCGCTTTTTGGGTCTCTACGCGGGATTTAAAGCCAATAATTTCCACCTCAAGCTAGGTAACCATTATCACGTAATACACGACGTTGGCACCCCCAAAAAGCTGTCCCTTTTTTTCCAGAATCAATGGTTGAGTCATCTGCCCGGGTTTCTGTTTGCAAAACTGCTTCCGCCTTCAATCATACCCTACCCTTCTTTCAGTCGCGGCTTCCCCTCACTGTCCCGGGCTTTTGGTGATGCCCCCGATTGCAACTCTCATCCGGTGATGATCGATCACTCTTTGCTGAAAGGCCGACTGTCAGTACAAACCGCTTGTATCGAAAATCATCCTGTCTGGCAGATTACGACCTCACCCTCGACATCATCGTCAGAGACTCAGGCCGTCGAGGGTGATTCTCTGTCTGCCTGGCTGTCGCTTTGGAAACTACTAAACGACACCCATACCAGTACCCTTTTCCTGCGTCCCTGGCGGGAAAGTCAGCAGAATCGCCTGCAGGCCATTATCTGCCAGACTAATCCGCTTACAGAGCATAAAAAGTGTCAGAGCGTTCTTATTGACTTCCCGCTGAACCACGCAAAACCCTGGCTATTGCCCGAACTGGCTAAAAAAGACATCATCAGCACTGACGGGCAAACCGCTTTAGACAGTGGCTATATCAAGCGGGTCAATCAGGCTATTCACTGTCTCTCTTCCCACAATAAGTTGTTTGGAGAATCCAATAAAAGCAAGACAACTGACAAAGAAAAAATTCACGCCTGCCAGAATAATCACTGGCTTTATCAATGGTCGGATCAAAGCTGGCTTTACCAACCGGGTATTCCCGAGACTGCGGTAGAACCCAGCCCGGCACTCATGAACGGGAAGTACTTTAACCTCTGGGCACTGGAAAAAGTATCGCCTGGCAATGATACCTGTCCAGCCTGGTCAAGATCTTCTTTATTCATCGCCCGCAACGACAGACATCGGAAATACCATTTCTGGGGAGCAGGTGATCCGGTGCTGCTGATGCGGTTCGCTGATGCCCCTTATAATGTCGAGGATCACTACGCCGGTTGGGACGGACCTGAAATTGGCACCCTGGTAGAAAGTGAGCACCTTAACCTGGCCGCCCTGCTTATGAGCACGGTGACCAGTACGCCCTTTAATCTCTATCAATGGCGGGGAATTCTCTCAGGGTTCATATCCCCCATCCCCAAAAGCCTCAGTGCCCGGGTAAGGGAGCAGATTCTGAGCGACCCCGGTTCACTTTACCAGTTTGTTAAACGGCGGCCTGAGTTAATGAACAATGTGTTGACCTATTTAAACCGGGAGTTTCCGGGGCACCCTGTCCACTCACACTTTTCCGGTCGTGTATCACCTTATTTTACCCGTCAAACAAACGGAAACCCACTGGCTTTGGTGCCCCAAACAAGCAACGCATTCGACGGTTTTCATCCTCCTGCCATCCCTCATCAGCCAGATATGTCACTCCCCTCTATAGGGTTTGCATCAGGCATAATGACTGCTTCTGGTGTCCAGGGGAATAATGGACCGCCTGAATCTCAGTCCTCCCCGAGTAATCCCTCTGCACAAAAAGCCGAACAAAGTGGCAACAAAAGTAAACGAACTGCCAGCTCTGTCGGTAGGAACAATATTGACGACAATGAGCCACCACCACCGGGCGGCAAGCATCCGGTCACACCAGCAGACGCAGTGTACTCAGCCTCCTTGCTTAAACATCTATTCTATTTGTACAGGCGCTCCGGACTTCGGCCTGAAAGAATGGCCCATAGATCAGACTTTCTTTCAGAACAGCTTGGTGTCACATCCAGGGAAAAATTTGAAACCCTGCTCCGTCTGTGCAAACCGTCCGATTGTGGAAGTGAAACATTATATAACCAGATGCTCCGGGGTTTTGACCCGAAAGACCAACAACACATGATGCTGGCATCAAAAGCTTTGCAAAATTCGATACAAGTCATCGTTCATGATGGTCAGGAATATCGCTGCTATGACCATGATAAAAACCACGATCATACTCCTCGTCGGCTTCTGGAAAGGCTTGAAGATCGCCATATCTTCCTGTTTCACAACAATCACGCTGTAAAACTGTCTTCTCACAGTGACAACAAACTATGGTTCACTCACTTCCTGACCAACTCCCGCTTAAATACTGAGGAAAGTGACTGGCTGGCAGCCAATTGGGTTGAAAAGGCTTTATGGGATCTGTTTCCACAATGGCAGAAAGATGTCTTATTATGCCGGGAAAGTCTTGAAAACCCATCCATAAAATTTGCCAGCGAAGCACTAAAACGGGCATTTACTTCACCTGCTGAATTCATGCGGGGAGGACACGAAAATAACCAGTTCAGGTTTTACAATAAATTAGGCCTTGTTTGCTACCCCTTCGAGGATACAGAGAACCCCGATGGAATGTTTTACATTAGTAAAAACGTGCTTGGAGCAGTGATTTTTTTCTGGGAAGACTCTGCCAGCAAATATATTACCTTTATAGCGCCGGATCTCTCCACATCAGCAATAAACGACAAAATACAGTCTTTGGATACTCATTTAAAAGATTATTCCGAGGGTGCATTTTTAGTAAAAAAACAGGATATCCGCTATGTAATTCCTGCACTGATAGTGCTCGCACCTGTTTTTAGAAAAACCTATACAGAAGCCGAAAAAATTATATCCGATACTGAAGATGCTCTCGTTTACGGTGGTTTAGCCAGGTGGCAACACCTTACGTCATCGCTTAAACCCTCCGAACTGGGCAAAGTACCTGTTACCAATGATATTGACCTGGCAGTCACGGATATCAAAAGCCTGGAAAACATTTCGGCTTCTATAGAGAAAAAGCTAAGAGGCGTCCTGCCTGGCACTGCTGTTAGACGCAACAACATTCACACCTTAGTTCTAGCCAGCTCGGGAGAATTGCAGCACGGAGGGCTCCTGCACACCTTAAAGATCAATTGTTTTCCCGATACAAATGAAGAAAATACCATCCGGTTCGCCAGTTACGAGGCAAAAAAATGGCGAATCTTATCGATCGATATTTCTGCCGGTCCTGAAGGATATTTCGATTTCATACGTGTAGAACCTTTTGCCACGGGCTCCAAAATGGTTATGCAAAGCCTGCCCGCAATGGTTGAAAAACTGTTGCAGGATACACAACTTGATCAAACCTACCCGGGTATTGATTCAAAGCGACGGATGCAAAGTGCTCAAAATGCATTAAAAATATTGCTATCAAGTGACACTGAGCAACAGATACAGACAATTATTCAAAAGTCAGTATTCAGCCGTTTTTCAGAGTCGTCCAGGTTACCGGAATTTCTGCATCCTTATATCAGGCGTAAACCTGACAATGAACAGAAAAGCACTATTAAGGTAGAGAATAAGGCAGAAAATGATACGAATAATCAACATCCTTTAGTTGCTGCCAAAGCCAAAACAACAACGCCCACTGTCGATGAGCCTCTGAAAGACAATGCACCAGGACAGACAACTATTGCCGCACATGCTGCATTTGCCAGTACTGCTAATGTCAAAGGTGCAGAATCGATAACCCATGATTCGGCTTTAAATTCCCGTAAGAAGAAAAAGAAACAGAGACAAAAGCTGAAAAAAACGGTTCAACCAAAAGCAGGCGACACTGCAACTACGCCAGACGAGGGCGATATCAAAGTAGAAGCCAGCCCTGATAATCAAAGCACTACAGTAGTTCATAACAGCAAGACAACAGCACGTGATAATGCTGAACGCTCAAACAAAAGAAAGAAGGAAACCACCGCCCAAAAGCCAATCTCGAATCTGATCGATTTCGAAACGGCATTGTCCAGGTCCGTAGAAATATCAAACTGGCTTAAGGAGGTGGATTATAACTTTTCAGGAGAGCTGAATAGAGCAATAAAGACACAAAATTGCGATGCCACTGAAGAAAACAAAGCCACTACAGAAAATCCTGCGCTCGAAACAGAACTCGATACACTACAAAAACAACTGAAGGAAGGAAAGACAAAAACACTGCAAATACTGGCCAGTTCCGGAGCTTCTGCTGATACATCCGGAGACCAGCCGGTCATTACCATCAATCTGACTAATATCCCGGACAGTCAGCAACGCAGGCGTTTAGAGCAGGCGGCTTATGAGGACCACTTCCCCTATGCCCAACTGGTTCAGGCGTTGTTCATTTTGAACAAAAAATTACCCTCTGGAAAATCAGAAGCACTTCAGATCTATGAACATGCCTTCGAGCTATTGTTACCGGCAGCTATTGCCGGTATACCACTTGCCTATCAATTATTAATCGCAATGCAATTGCACAGCCACCATCCGGCGGGCTGGCCTCAGATAGAACCTGTAAATCGATTGTTGCGTAGTATGACTTCCAGAGAGACAAGCTTGAACCAGGTAAAGATTGAAGGCCTGTTGAATGGTGGATTTCTCGAACAGCTCTATCAGGATACAGATGTTACCGCCCTGTCAAAGATTGAGCAGGGTTTAGCCAAAGAGTCAGAACTCTCAGGCAAAGGCAGAGAAGTGAAGGCCATACTCAATGCCCTGAGAGAACCGGATACACCCTCCACATTAACAGCCCTGAAAGCTGTTCGTCCCGGGTCTCGGGAACTGCAACAAACCATCGCTTCACTGAAACTGATTCTGGAAAGAAAAAAAGAACCAGCGGCAGGTCAGATACATAGTGAGCTTTGGATCTACACCCTCAACACCCTGCAGATTCAGGGTGCCCCCAGGAAAAAATCTCAGTTCATTGATATAACGAGTTTCCCGCAGGTGCTGGCGATGACTGACCTGAAAGTATTCATGGGCACTGAGCGTACCGGACAATCGTTCAGAAGTCATCAACCCAAATTCATAGCTTTTTGGAAAATGAGCTTTTGGGAAGGCTATCTCAAAGCTTCATTGAGCAAGGACAGAAACAATGAAAAGGAAATGCTCTACGAATATCATGAAAAAATAAGGAATAAAGCGATTGAAAAGTCCAGATCTGATTTAATAAAAGACTGGGTTCTAGCTCGATCTTTGCTGCTGTCAAGAGATTTCATTCAAACCAAAGAGGTGACGGTTCCGGCTGCCACTAAACCAGCCACTTCAACTCAACTCACTTCGGCAACAGTTACAAATACTGAAAAAGCAAAAAAAACAATAAATGCCACCAGACGACGAACGGAGCTGAAGCCAGGCATCAGACCCTCTACAGAACAAGTCAATGAACAACTACATACACAGTATTTGTTGCAACTGGATAACAATATTATTCAGGAAGTCAAATGTATTCATGAGAACCCGGAAGTTTTTTTGCAACAGGTGGAAAAGCACATTACTGCATTCAGAAAAGTTTTATTAAGAAATCATGACCATACAACAAACAAGCTTGGAATGGGTTATTACTATTTTCTGAAAGCACTGGCCATGTTAGGGGCCAAAATGTCGGATGACAACAAAACTATTGAGTTGTCCTTTAGTCCCGAAGTCAAGCTCAACGCCAAAAAGATAAAAGAGGCTATTGTATTGTCTAATAGTCATTTTTTCCCTTATGCCCCGATACTCTTGCTATTTTTTGAACATGGTATGGAAGGCAACCCCAGCGCAGTCACGCAAGCTCATCTCTCTGCATTCTCGGGGGTATCTCAGTCTATTGAGATTTTATTCGAATCGGACTCAGACTCAGCGGTTCAGGCCGGAATGTTACTCAAGTGGCTGGTGCTGATTCCAAGGACTTTCGAACTGAAACTGGCCTTTGATCCAGACACATACCTGAAAAACCCCCATAGCCAGATGCCGGGAAGGGTAACACCTTCCATAAGTGTACTCAGAGAGTTTCTGGAGCAGCTTTCAATAAAAGGCTCTGATGGAGCAGTTGATTTTGTTTTGAATCGAATGAGCCAGAAATTTAAAAATACCCGACATTTTTCAAAAATACAGTATGAACGAGTGTTAGTAAAACCGGAATCAACTGCAGCTGTGCTTACCGCAAAAGAGGCTAATGCAGCGGCAGAATTAGCCGTAAATGAAGAGCAAACGAAAGCGAGAGCGTTCAAGGAAGCGAAAGAGTTAGAGGAAGTGAAAGCAAAAACCTTATCGGCAGTGGATTTAACAGCGAAAGTGCAAGTACTAACAGCAAAAAAAGCAGCTCAAAAAGCAGCACAGGAAGCAAAAGCAAAACTGACAGCAGCAAAGAAAGCGATAGCGGCAGCTGAAGAGGCAGCGACAAAGAAAGCGATAGCGGCAGCTGAAGAGGCAGCGGCAGCTGAAGAGGCAGCGGCAGCTGAAGAGGCAGCGGCAGCTGAAGAGGCAACTAAAGTGAAAGCGGCAGAGAGGGCGGAAGCAACAATAAGATTGATACTGTACTTCGCAACCGGTCGAATGGAACTGTTGGATTTTGGTTGCCTGGATTTATCTCTGTACATCATTAACTTTTCTATATTCGGCTCTGAAGCAAACCCGGAGATTCCCATATTCCTTAGAAAAGCTCAGAGGACGCTCTCTAAAGATATTGACCGTCATAATCGGGCATTGGCAGATATTATAGAACTTGCTTTTTATCTGGTTGGTGCATCAACAGAAGCAGAGCCGACTCTCCCCCATCTTAAAGCCCTCCCCTTCGTTAACCAGGCTCGCTTAACATCCCTTCATTTTGGTCATGATGTACAACATCTGACAAAGTTAATTGGTTTTTCTCGTGAACTGGTTACCGAGGATAACACGTCGTATTGTTATAACACCCTTTCGCTGATACATCAGCATATCATCACGCTCATCGGTGGAAATGCAGAAAATGCACGAAAACTCCAGATTGATTCAGGTGATTGGGAAGAATTACGCAAAATATTTAAGCTCTTTATATGGCATAAGCCAGTAAAGGCTGTTGCACGTAATGTTCAATCAAAATTCATCGACTACTTTGTCTTTAACAGTGAAAATTTGAAAAGGTTCGCAGATGGAGACGAAAGTGCTTTTTTTCTTGCCATTGAACAAGCCAAACAAGCTGGCTATCAGAAATTAAAACAGAAGTTAAGTCTGTATGAAGATAAAATGGATTCCGAATCATTGCAGATGTCAGGCTGGCTTCATTGCCTGGCTGGATTGACGCTTCTGGAGGCAGAATTAAGATCTTTCCAAGAGCCGATAGTATTAACCAGTCGCAAAAGAGTTCTGCCCAGTGCACATGATCATTTCAGGAAAGCACGTCAACTTGGCTTCCCTTATGGTGGTTATCTGGAATCACTGGTGAGTATGCGGCTAAACAACTACCAGCATTATCAGACCGAAACATCAGAAGCCCTGCAAAAAGACTCGACCAATGGGCTTGTCATTCAATACGCATCGACCATAAAACCAGGGGAAAAGCTCTTTATTGAAGCGGGCAAAATTGTTACGGACACATTGCCCGGATTGTTATCAAGCTCTCTAATGGGTGTGAGTTTTGCTGCCGAAGCAGCCATAAGAGTATTTACTAATGAACGGTTTAATCTTCTGCATATTCCTCAGGCTGGTTGGTCAGCACTGATCACAAAGCAATTTTTGATTACCCCCGTAAACCATAACCTCCAATTTGTGTTCAATAATGATGGCACTGAAGTTGAAAAAGCGTTATTTCCCAGGATAATTGATCCAGACAGTATTGAAGGAATACTTCTGAAACCACTGGAAAAAACAAAGCATTTTTCCATTAAAAAAAGACCGAAACACTATGGTATTTGGCTGGATGGTGAAATCAAAAGTGGTGGCAGGTCAGAAAATATTAAAAAGTATTTAAGACTTGTCAAATCTTTTGTATTGGGTGAATCAGACGCACTGGATATATCATCAGAGGCAGCAGCTTCTGATGTTGAACAACTCTCAGAAAATACTGCAAGCTATGAGCTAAGCCGATATGATTATGCAACATCGTTTGAAGTACTGCGGGAAACACCAAAACCTGAAACCTATTTCGATGAGTTCGTTTATAACCTTCCCCGGCTGGAATCTCACCCAAATTATGAGGCTATAAGTAATGCTCTTTTGAAGAAACATCGCACAAAGTCAGCCCTGGTTCATTATTACTTATGGGCTTACGAGACCCTTAATGATCACTTTGATAACGAACGGGATCTGTTCTGGGATGAGATAATGACAAAGAAGATTGACGAAAATGAACCAATGAAACGTGCTTTCCTGGCAGTTCTGGCAACGTCCGACTTAACGGTTATGTACGATAAAAACCGGGAGGCCATGAACATTGCATTTCAAACGTATAATAGAGATCTTGCCTCCTGGCTGGCCTTTTTTCACAGGATCTCGGCCAATTCCGCCTTTATTCTGGGAGAGACACAAAAAGCAGATTTCCATCAAAAGCATTATGATAACCAAAAAGCAATATTACTTTATTCAGTACCTGACCCGTAAGATTACCAGAAAGACCAAAGGCTAAGTTAGCCTTATCTGTTGTTTGAACTATAATACAACGGTCTCCTGCTGTAAGGGATGCCGTTATGCAATATGCTCTCTTCAAGTCATTTCTTGATGCCATTTCGACATTGACCAGCCATCAGAAGAATATTCTTAACAAAGCTCTTTCTCCAGAGGTTGAGACCAAGACGCATCAGCCGAACCCGAGCACCACCATTCAACAGAAATTCTCTGAGCACCCGAGGTGCCCTCATTGTGAAAGTGATCAGATAAAACGCTGGGGTAGCAGTGATGGCAAGCAGCGCTACCGTTGCAAGTCATGCCACAAAACATTTAATGCATTAACAGCAACCCCGTTAGCCCGGCTTCGACATCCTGAAAAGTGGCAGACTTATCTGAATGGAATGAGCCACTCCACTACCCTGCGAGTGGCAGCATCTGAATGTGGCGTCACTCTGCGCACCTCTTTCCGCTGGCGACACCGCTTCCTTGTCGTGCTGGAGGATGACCAAGGAAATGATCTGGGTGATATTGTTGAACTGGATGAAACATTTTTGCGTGAGTCCTTCAAAGGGCAGAGATCAGAGCTACCAAGACCAGCAAGACAAAGAGGTAATGATAAAAAAACGGATTGCCGCAAAATTCCCGTTTTGGTCGCAAGAGATCATTCCTCACGAACAGTTGATGGCATCCTCGCCAATGAAAGTGCATCGGAGATGCAGCAGCACCTCGAAGGCCATCTGTCTTCAAAAGTCATTCTGTGCGCTGAAGCCAGCCTGGCTCACGAAAAGCTGGCCAGAGACATGGAGCTGCCGTTGAAAGAGTTAGTGACCTCAGCCGGCCAGCACGTCATTGAAGGTGTGTTCCACATCCAGCATGTGAATGCTTACCACAGCCACTTGAAAGGATGGATTCATGGTGTTTTTCACGGGATTGCGACCAAATACTTGAAACATTATCTGGGCTGGCGGCGAGTGCTGACAGAGGCTACCGAGCTAACAGGTGAACGGCTTTCTGAAAAAATTGCGGGACACTGGTTCAAACAACAGATAAAAGCAACTTAGCCAAGACCAAATGTGTAAATTGAAGACTTGGGTTCAGTTTACGCTCATTATTTTCTATAAACGGCGATAGTTTTCTAACCAGTCAAATAAGGGATCTACAACCCAGCGTTCGGCAGAATTACATAAACCCCATTAAAAGCTATTCACGCAGATACAAAGCCACTCTTGCTACATTTTGGTCCCACTGCTATTTTTTCTCAGTCTCCGTAGAGATCAGAACAATTTATTCAATCAGTATCAATAAAAGCTGTTATTTAACAGGTCAACTCTGATTAACAAATTATCAAATGGGGTCTACGGCAGCTCTATGCCTGTTTGTCACAGAAGACTGTTAAAACTTCACTTAATTGCGCTGCTATTCGCGATTGAAATGAACGTACAATCAGGTCATACCTCCGGCCACCAGAATGAACCCGGGCACAAGGCACCAGAAATCCGCTTTTTGGGTCTCTACGCCGGATTTAAAGCCAATAATTTCCACCTCAAGCTGGGTAACCATTATCACGTAATACACGACGTTGGCAGCCCCAAAAAGCTGTCCCTTTTTTTCCAGAATCAATGGTTGAGTCATCTGCCCGGGTTTCTGTTAGCAAAGCTGCTTCCTCCTTCAACCGTACCCTACCCTTATTTCAGTCGCGGATTTCCCTCACTGTCCCGGGCTTTTGGTGATGCCCCCGATTGCAACCCTCATCCGGTGATGATCGATCACTCTTTGCTGAAAGGCCAACTGTCAATACAAACCACTTGTATCGAAAATCATCCTGTCTGGCAGATTACGGCCTCACCCTCGACATCATCGTCAGAGACTCAGGCCGTCGAGGGTGATTCTCTGTCTGCCTGGCTGTCGCTTTGGAAACTGCTAAACGACACCCATACCAGTACCCTTTTCCTGCGTCCCTGGCGAGAAAGTCAGCAGAATCGCCTGCAGGCCATTATCTGCCAGACCAATCCGCTTACAGAGCATAAAAAGTGTCAGAGCGTTCTTATTGATTTCCCGCTGAATCACGCAAAACCCTGGCTATTGCCCGAACTGGCTAGAAAAGACAGTATCAGCGCTGACGGGCAAACCGCTTTGAACAGTAGTTATATCAAGCGGGTCAATCAGGCTATTGATTGCCTCTCTTCCCACGATAAGTTGTTTGGAGAACCCAATAAAAGCAAGCCAGCTGACAAAGAAAAAATACACGCTTGCCAAAATAATCACTGGCTTTATCAGTGGTCAGATCAAAACTGGGTTTATCAACCTGGCATTCCCGAGACTGCAATAAACCCCGGTCCGGCACTCATGACCGGGAAGTACTTTAACCTCTGGGCACTGGAAAAGGTATCGCCCGGCAATGATACCTACCCGGCCTGGTCGAGATCTTCTTTGTTCATCGCCCGCAACGACAGACATCGGAAATACCATTTCTGGGGAGCAGGTGACCCGGTGCTGCTGATGCGGTTCGCTGATGCCCCTTATAATGTCGAGGATCATTACGCCGGTTGGGATGGACCAGAGATTGGCACCCTGGTAGAAAGTGAGCATCTCAACCTGGCTGCCCTGCTTATGAGCACGGTGACCAATACGCCCTTTAATCTCTATCAGTGGCGGGGAATTCTCTCAGGGTTCACATCACCCATCCCGAAAAGCCTCAGTGCCCTGGTAAGGGAGCAGATTCTGAGCGACCCTGGTTCACTTTACCAGTTTGTTAAACGGCGGCCTGAGTTACTGAACAATGTGTTGACCTATTTAAACCGTGAGTTTCCGGGCCACCCTGTCCACTCATACTTTTCCGGTCGTGTATCACCTTTTTTTAGCCATCAAACAAACGGAAACCCATTGGCTTTGGTGCCCGAAACAAGCAACGCATTCGACGGTTTTCATCCTCCTGCCATCCCTCATCAACCAGATATGTCACTCCCCTCTATTGGGTTTGCATCAGGCATAATGACTGCTTCTGGTGTCCAGGGGAATAATGGACTGCCTGAATTCCAATCCTGCCCGGCTTTTTCCTCTGAACAAAAAGCGCAACAAAGCAGCAACAGAAGTCAACGAAGTGCTAAATCAAATGGTGAGAACAATATTGACGACAATGAGCCACCACCGGGCGGCAGCCATCGGGTCACACTGGCAAACGCAGTATCTTCGGCATCCTTGCTTAACCATCTATTGTATTTTTACCGGCGCTTCGAGCTCAGGCCCGGAAGAGTGATTGGTGTGTCCGATTTTCTTCAGGAAGAACTTGATATTAAATCCAGTGGAAGATTTGAAACATTGGTCAGTGAATGCCAACCACCTGACTGCGACAGTGAAACATTATATGACCAGATACTCCAGGGTTTTGATCCGAAAAACCAACAACACATGGAATTGGCATCAAAAGCCTTGCAAAATTCTATAAAGGTCATCGTGCCTGGTGGTCAGAAATATCGCTACTACAGCCATGATATAAACCATGCTCATACGCCTCAACAGCCTCTGGAGGAGTTTGAAGGTATTCATACGTTCCTCTTTAGCGAGAATCACGCGGTAAGACTGTCCCGTCACGATGACAACGACCTGTGGTTCAATCACTTCCTGAACCGCCCCCACTTAAGCAAACAGGAGAACAAATGGCTGCGAGGCAGTGAGTTTGAAAATGCGTTATGGGAGCTGTTTCCACAATGGCAAAAAGATATTTTATTATGCCGGGAAAGTCTTCAGTGCAACACTATAAAATCTGCCAGCAAGCAGCTAAAACAGGCGTTTACTGCACCCGATAAATTCATGCAGGGAGAATACGGACACAACCTATTCAGTTTTTACAACAAATTACGCCTTGTTTGTTACACGTTCGACGATACAGGGAACCCCGACGGAACATTTTACATCAGCAAAAACCTGCTTGGAGCAGTGATTTTTTTCTGGGAAGATTCTGCCAGTAAATATATCGCCCTTATAGCTCCGGATCTCTCGACATCAACAATAAACTACAAAATGCAATTTTTGGATATTCATGTAAAAGCTTATTACGAGGGCGCCTTTTTAGTAAAAAAACAGGATGTCCGCTATGTAATTCCTGCACTATTGGTGCTCGCACCTGTTTTTAGAAAAATCTATACAGAAATCTGGAGTGTTATATCAGATATTGATGGTGCTCTTGTTTATGGGGGTATAGCCAGGTGGCAACATCTTTCATTGTTGGTTAAGCCCACCGAACTTGGCAAGGTCCCTGTTATTAATGATATTGATTTGGCAGTTGAGGATATCAAAAGTCTGAAAACCATTTCAGCCGCTTTAGAGAAAAAGCTAAAAAGTACCCTGTCTGGCCCCATTGTTAGAAGCGGCAACATTCATGCTATGGCTCTAGCCAACCCAAAAGAATTGCAGCGCAAACGGCTACTGAATAACGTAAAGATCACCTGCCTTCACGATAAAAACAATGAAAAGACACTGGGGGACGTCCGTTACAAGACAAAAAAATGGCGAATCTTATCGATCGATATTTCTGCTGGCCCTGAAGGGTATTTCGATTTCACGCGTGTAGAACCTTTTGCCAGGAATTCCAAACTGCTTATGCCAAGCCTGCCCGCTATGGTTGAACAACTGCTTCAGGACACACAACCTGATCAAACCTACCCGGGTATTGTTGCAAATCGACGGGTGCAAAATGCCCGAAATGCATTGAAAATATTGCTATCAAGTGACGCTGAGCAACAGGTACAGACAATTATTCAACAGTCAGTGTTCAGCGGTTCTTCAGAATTATCCAAGTTACCGGAATTTCTGCATCCTTATATTAAGCCGCAGTCTTACAATGAACAGGAAAGCACTATCAAGGTAGAGAATAAGGCAGAAAACGATGCCAGAGATCAACACTCTACAGTTGCTCATGACAGTGAGGTGGTGGCACCTGATCCTGCTGAAGGGTCAAAAAAGGGAAAGAATAAAACCGCCGCACAAAAGCCAATCCCGAATAAGATCAATTTCGAATCTGCATTGTCACAGTCCGTAGAAATATCAGACTGGCTTAAGGAGATGGATTATAACTTTCCGGACGAGCTTAATAAGGCAATAAAGATGCAACATTGCGATGCCACAGGAGAAGGCGAAACCCCTGAAGAAAGCCCTGCGCGAGATACAGAACTCAATACACTGCAAAATCAGCTGGAAGACGGAAAAACAAAAACCCTGCAAATACTGGCCTGCTCCGGAGCTTCTGCAGATAAATCCGGTGACCAACCGGTCATCACCATCAATCTCGCTAATACCCCGGGCAGTCAGCAGCGCAGAGACTTGGAACAGGCCGCTTATGAGAGCCACTTCCCCTATGCACAACTGGTTCAGGCGTTGTTCATTTTGAACCAGAAACTCCCATCTGGAAAACCAGAAGTACTTCAGATCTATGAAAAAACCTTCGAGCTGCTGTTACCGGCAGCCATTGCCGGTATACCGCTTTCGTACCAATTATTAATCGGGATGCAATTACACAACCAACATCCGGCAGGCTGGCCCCAGATGGAACCTGTCAACCGGCTGTTACGCAGCATGGCTACCAGAGCGACAAGCTTCAACCAGATAAAGGTTGAAGGCCTGTTGAAAGGTGGATTTCTGGAGCAGCTCTATCAGGATACTGACGTCACTACCCTGACCAGGATTGAGCAGGGGTTAGCCAGAGAGTCAGACCTCTCAGACAGAGGCAGTCAAGTAAAGGCCATTGTCAATGCCCTGAGAGAACCGGATAACCCCTCCACACTAACAGCACTAAAGACAATCCACTTCGGGGCTCGGGAACTGGAACAAACCATCGGGTCGCTGATACTGATACTGGAGAGAAAAAAAGAACCCGCAGTCGGTCAGATTCACAGTGAACTTTGGTCGTACAGCCTCAACGCCCTGCAAATTAAGGGCGCCTCGAAAAAAAAACCTCAGTTCATGGATATATCTTATTTCCCAAACGTACTGGCCATGACTGATCTGAAAGCATTCATGGATACTGAGCAAACTGGACAACTGCTCAAATATCATCAACCCAGATTCATAGCCTTTTGGAAAATGGGTTTTTGGGAAAGCTATCTCAAAGCGTCGTTAAGCAAAGACAGCAAGGCTGAAAAGGAAATATTTGACGAGCATCATGACCAAATAAATAATAAGGCGATTAAAAAGTCCAGACCCGATTTAATAGAAGACTGGATTCTTGCCCGATCTTTGCTGCTTTCAAGAGACTTTATTCAAATCAAAGAAGTTCCGCCTCACCCTACTCCATCGACTTCGGCGCAACTAACGTCTGAAACAGATAAAAACCCTGAAAAAGCAAAAAAAACCGCAAACGCAGCCGGTCAAGCAACAGCACTGAAGCCAGGTATCCGACCCTCGGCAGGACCATTCAATCGGGAAGAACATCTCCAGAATTTGTTTCAACTGGATGACAAGATTATTCAGGAAGTCAAATTTATTCAGGAAAACCCGGCATTTTTTTTGCCGCAGGTGGAAAAGCAGATTTCTGTATTCAGAAGGGCTTTACTAAAAAATAAAAATCAGACAAACGAGCTGGGAATGGGTTATTACTATTTTCTAAAGGCACTGACACTGATGGGGGCAAAAATACCAGAGGATTACGAAACGATTGAGTTGCCCTTTAGCCCGGAAATTAAACTCAACGCCAAAAAGTTAAAAGAGACTATTGTGTTGACCGGTCACAAAAGTGCACTGGCCAGCGCTTATGATCATTTCATGAAAGCACGTCAACTCGGCTTCCCTTATGGTGGTTATCTGGAATCATTAGTGGCTATGCGGCTAGACGACTATCAGTATTATCAGGACGAGACATCAGAAGCCTGGCAAACAGACTTGGCCAATAAGCCTGTTATTCAATACTCATCGACCATAAAACCCGGGGAAAAGATCTTTATTGAAGCAGGTAAGATAGTTACGGACATTTTGCCCGGGCTATTAGCAAGCTCTCTACATGGTGTACGTTTTGCCACTGAAGCAGCCATCAGAGTCTTTACTAATGAACGGTTTAATCTTCTGCATATTCCTCAGGCTGGTTGGCCAGCACTGATGGCAAAGTTTTTTTTGATTAACCCCTTTGAACATAACATCCAATTTGTGTTCAGCAATGATGGCCCTGAAGTTGAAGAAGCGTTATTTTCCAGGATAGTTGACCCAGGCAGTATTGAAGGAATGCTTTTGAGGCCACTGGAGAAAAAAAGGGAATTTACAATTAAAGAAAGACCAAAACAATATTGTATTTGGCTGGACAGTGAAATCGAAAATAGTGACAGGCCAGAAAATATTAAAAAGTATTTAAGTCTTGTCAAAGCTTTTATATTGGACACATCAAAGGTGCAGACTACATCATCTGGGAAAACAGCTTCTGATATTGATAAATTGTTGGAGGATATTGCCAGCTATAAGCTAAGCCGGACAAAATTGTTTGAAGTGTTGAAGGAAACATCACATTCTGAAAACAATTTAGATGAATTCTTTTATAACTTGTCCTGGCACCAACCCCACCCGAATTGTATGGATTTAAGTTATGCTCTTTTGGAAAAACATCGCACAAATTCTGCCCTGGTTCACTATTATTTGTCGGCTTACGATACCATCACTGATAGCCGTTACAACGCACAGGTTCTGTTCTGGAACGCGATAATGAAACAGGCGATTGAAGAAAATGAACCAATGAGAGAGGCTTTTTTCGCACTTCTGGCAACCGCCGATCTGACGGTTATGTACGATGATAACCGGGAGGCCATGAGCATCACATTTAAACCATACAAAAAAGACCTTAATTCCTGGTTGTCTTTTTATCACTGTATGTCAGCCCAAATCGCCACTATTCTGGAAGAGGCGCAAAATACAGATTTCAATTCCACTTATTTTGAAGTCTCAAAAAAATATAAAATCATTAAGCACCGGATCCGTTGATTCTGTCGCATAGTGATTGAGTTTACTGCGTTGACCCGATGCTGTCAGTCTGGCCTCTGTAGACAAAGCCGCTCACTGCAGCAACATAAAAAAGTTATCACAAGATTCGCAGCCAGCAGCCAATCCGAACACGGAACCATTCTTGCTACATCCTGAACCCACTGCTATTTTTTCTCAGACTCCATAGAGGTTAGAACAATTCATTTAATCAGTATAAAAAAACTGTTGTTTAACAGGTCAACTCTGATTAACAAATGAAGTTATCGAATGGGATCTACGGTAATTCTATGCTTGTTTGTCACAGAAGACTGTTAAAACTTCTCTTAATTGCTCTGCTGTTCATAATTGAAATGAACGTACAATCAGGTCATGCCTCCGGCCACCAGAATGGACCCGGGTACAGCGCACCAGAAATCAGATTTTGGGATCTCTACGCCGGATTTAAGGCCAATAACTTTCACCTCAAGCTGGGTAATCATTATCACGTATTACACGACGTTGGCACCCCCAAAAAGCTGTCCCTTTTTTTCAGGCATCAATGGTTGAGTCAGCTGCCCGGGTTTCTGTTAGCAAAACTGCTTCCGCCTTCAACCGTACCCTACCCTTCTTTCAGTCGCGGCTTCCCCTCACTGTCCCGGGCTTTTGGTGATGCCCCCGATTGCAACCCTCATCCCGTGATGATCGATCACTCTTTGCTGAAAGGCCGACTGTCAGTACAAACTGCTTGTATCGAAAATCATCCTGTCTGGCAGATTACGGCCTCACCCTCAACATCATCGTCAGAGACTCAGGCCGTCGAGGGTGATTCTCTGTCTGCCTGGCTGTCGCTTTGGAAACTGCTAAACGACACACATACCAGTACCCTTTTCCTGCGTCCCTGGCGAGAAAGTCAGCAGAATCGCCTGCAGGCCATTATCTGCCAGACCAATCCGCTTACAGAGCATAAAAAGTGTCAGAGCGTTCTTATTGATTTCCCGCTGAATCACGCAAAACCCTGGCTATTGCCCGAACTGGCTGGAAAAGACAATATCAGCGCTGACGGGCAAACCGCTTTGGACAGTAGTTATATTAAGCCGGTCAATCAGGCTATTGATTGCCTCGCTTCCCACGATAAGTTGTTTGGAGAACCCAATAAAAGCAAGCCAGCTGACAAAGAAAAAATGCATGCTTGCCAAAATAATCACTGGCTTTATCAGTGGTCAGATCAAAACTGGGTTTATCAACCTGGCATTCCCGAGACTGCAATAAACCCCGGCCCGGCACTCATGACCGGGAAGTACTTTAACCTCTGGGCACTGGAAAAGGTATCGCCCGGCAATGATACCTACCCGGCCTGGTCGAGATCTTCTTTGTTCATCGCCCGCAACGACAGACATCGGAAATACCATTTCTGGGGAGCAGGTGACCCGGTGCTGCTGATGCGGTTCGCTGATGCCCCTTATAATGTCGAGGATCATTACGCCGGTTGGGATGGACCAGAGGTTGGCACCCTGGTAGAAAGTGAGCATCTCAACCTGGCTGCCCTGCTTATGAGCACGGTGACCAATACGCCCTTTAATCTCTATCAGTGGCGGGGAATTCTCTCAGGGTTCACATCACCCATCCCGAAAAGCCTCAGTGCCCTGGTAAGGGAGCAGATTCTGAGCGACCCTGGTTCACTTTACCAGTTTGTTAAACGGCGGCCTGAGTTACTGAACAATGTGTTGACCTATTTAAACCGTGAGTTTCCGGGCCACCCTGTCCACTCATACTTTTCCGGTCGTGTATCACCTTTTTTTAGCCATCAAACAAACGGAAACCCATTGGCTTTGGTGCCCGAAACAAGCAACGTGTTCGACGGCTTTAATCCTCCTGCCATCCCTCATCAGCCAGATATGTCACTCTCTTCTACAGGGTTTGTATCAGGCATAATGACTGCTTCTGGTGTCCAGGGAAATAATGGACCGCCTGAATCTCAGTCCTGCCCGAGTAATCCCTCTGCACAAAAAGCCGAACAAAGTGGCAACAAAAGTAGACGAACTGCGAGCCCTGACGGCAGGAATAATATTGACGATAATGAGCCGCCACCACCGGACGGCAGCCACCCGGTCACACTGGCAGACGCAGTAACATCAGAATCCTTGCTTAACCATCTATTGTATTTCTACGGGTGCGCTGGACTCCGGCCTGAAAAAATAGGCGATATATCGGATTTTCTTCCAGAACAGCTTGGTATCACATCCAATAAAAAATTTGAAACCCTGTTCCATCAATGCCAAATACCCGATTGCGATAGTGAAACATTATATAATCAGATGTTCTGGCGTTTTGACCCGAATAATCAACGACACATGATTCTGGCATCAAAAGCACTGGAAAACTCTATACGGATTTTTGTTTCTGATGGTCAGGGATATCACTCCCACAACTACCATGATCGTACGCCTCAACAACTGGACAAGTTTGAAGATGTCGTTACGTTTCTGTTTCACGAAAATCACGCTGTAAAACTGTCTCATCTCAGTGACAACAACCTGTGGTTCACCCACTTCCTGATCAGCTCCTGCTTGAATAAGCAGGAAAACGAATGGCTGCAAGACAGTGATTTTGAGAATGCATTATGGGAACTGTTTCCACAATGGCAAAAAGACATTTTGTTATGCCGGGAAAGTCTTCAGTGCAACGCCATAAAATCTACCAGCGAACAGCCAAAAGAGACGTCCATAAAATCTGCCAGCCAAGTGCTAAAACAGGCATTTACTGCACCCGATAAATTCCTGCGGGGAAAACAGGGACAGAACCTGTTCAGGTTTTATAATAAATTAGGTTTGGTTTGTTACCCGTTCGACGCTACAGAGAAACCCGATGGAACGTTTTACATTAGTAGAAACGTGCTTGGCGCGGTGATTTTCTTCTGGGAAGAATCTGCCAGTAAATATATCGCTTTTTTAGCACCTGATCTCTCCACATCAGCAATAAACAACGAAATGCAATCTTTGGATATTCATGTAAAAGCTTATTACGAGAGCGCATTTTTAGTAAAAAAACAGGATATCCGCTACGTAATTCCTGCACTATTGGTGCTCGCACCTGTTTTTAGAAAAACCTATACAGAAGTCGATAGAGTTATATCCGATATTGGAGATGTTCTTGTTTATGGTGGTTTGGCACGATGGCAACATCTTTCGTCATTGGTTGGCCCTACCGAACTTGGCAAGTTACCTGTTACCAATAATATTAATTTGGCAGTCGATAATATCAAAAGTCTGGAAACCATTTCGGCCTCTTTAGAGAAACAGCTAAGCAGCGCACTGGCTGGCACCGTCGTAACACGCAGCTACATTCATACTATGATTTTAGCTAACCCCAAAGAATTGCAGCACAGTCGGCTACTGCATAACGTAAAGATCAGCTGCACTCCCTGTAAAAACAATGAAAAGGCAATGGGGTTCGTCACTTGCAAGGCAAAAAAATGGCGAATCTTCTCGATCGATATTTCTGCTGGTCCTGAAGGCTATTTCGATTTCACCCGTGTAGAACCTTTTACCAGAGGTTCCAAACTGCTTATGCCAAGCCTGCCCGCTATGGTTAAAAAACTGCTTCAGGACACGCAACCTGATCAAACCTACCCGTGTATTAATGCAAATCGACGGATGCATAATGCTCAAAATGCATTAAAAATCTTGCTCGCGAGTGACACTGAGCAACAGGTTCAGGCGATTATTCAACAGTCACTGCTCAGCCGATCTTCAGAATCATCCGGGTTACCGGAATTTCTGCTTCCTTATATCAAGCCCGAACCTGACAAGGCACTGGAAAGCAATAGTGATATTGACGAACATGCAACAGTTTCTACTGCTAATTATGCCGAAGGTGCAGAGGCGATAACAAAAGATTCTTCTTTCAATTCCCATAAGAAGGAACAGAAACAACAAGAAATAAGCGACATTGCCACTGTGCCGGAAAAAAACGATATCACAGTAGAAGCAAGCCCTGATGATCAACGCTCTACAGTTGCTCATATTAGCGAGGCAGTGGCACCTGATACTGCTGAGCACTCAAATAAAGGAAAGAATAAAACCGCAGCCCAAAAGTCAATCTCGAATACGATCAATTTCGAAACAGCCTTATCTCAGTCCGTAGAAATATCAAACTGGCTTAAGGAGATGGATCATCGCTTTGCGGACGAGCTGAACAGGACAACAAAGACACAAGATTGCAAAGCCCCTGCAGAAAACCCTGCGCCCGATACAGAATTCGATACACTGCAAAAACAACTGCAGGACGGAAAAACAAAAACCCTGAAAATACTGGCCTGTTCCGGAGCATCTGCTGATACATCCACAGACCAACCGGTCATCACCATCGATCTGGCCCATACCCCGGGCAGTCAGCAGCGCAAAGGCCTAGAGCAGGCCGCTTATGAGAACCACTTCCCCTATGCGCAACTGGTTCAGGCGTTGTTCATTCTGAACCAGAAATGCCCTGCTGAAAAATCAGAAATACTGCAGATCTATGAGAAGGCTTTCGAGCTACTGTTACCGTCAGCCATTGCCGGTATACCGCTTGCCTACCAATTATTAATCGGAATGCAATTGCGCAACCAACATCCGGCAGGCTGGCCCCAGCTGGAACCTGTCAACCGGCTGTTACGCAGCATGGCTTCCAGAGCGACAAGCTTAACCCGGATAAAGGTTGAAGGCCTGTTGAGCGGTGGATTTCTAGAGCAGCTCTATCAGGATACAGACGCCATCACCCTGACCAGGATTGAGCAGGGGTTAGCCAAAGAGTCAGACCTCTCAGACAGAGGCAGAGAGGTGAAGCACATTGTCAGTGCCCTGAGAGAACCGAATACTGCGTCCATATTAACAGCCCTGAAAACAGTTCGACCCAGGGCTCGGGAGCTGCAACAAACCATCGGCTCACTGATACTGATACTGGAGAGAAAAAAAGAACCCGCAGTCGGTCAGATTCACAGTGAACTTTGGTCGTACAGTCTCAACGCCCTGCAAATTAAGGGCGCCTCGAAAAAAAAACCTCAGCACATGGATATATCTTATTTCCCACAGGTACTGGCCATGACTGACCTGAAAGCCTTCATGGATACTGAGCAAACCGGACAACTGCTCAAATATCATCAACCCAGATTCATAGCCTTTTGGAAAATGGGTTTTTGGGAAAGCTATCTCAAGGCTTCGTTAAGCAAAGACAGCAAGACTGAAAGGGAAATATTTGACGAGCATCATAACCAAATAAATAACAAGGCGATTAAAAAGTCCAGACTCGATTTAATAGAAGACTGGATTCTTGCCCGCTCTTTGCTGCTTTCAAGAGACTTTATTCAAATCAAAGAGGCTCCTGCCTGCCCCACTCCGGCGCAACTAACGTCTAAAACAGGTACACATTCTGAAAAAGCAAAAAGAACCGTAAATGCGGCCAGGCAGTCAAAAAAAATGAAGCCTGTTATCCGACCATCAACAGGACAACACAATGAACAAGTACATACCGGGTATTTACTTCAACTGGATAACAATATTATTCAGGAAGTCAGATTTATGCAGAAAAGCCCGAAATTATTTTTGCAACAGGTAGAAGAGCACATCACAGCATTCAGAGTAGCTCAGGTACAAAATGGCAATGATTCAACAAACACGCTGGGAATAGGTTATTACCACTTTTTGAAGGCACTGGCCTTGATAGGGGCCAAAATGTCAGATGACAACAAAACTATTGAGTTGTCCTTTGGACCGGGAGTCAAACTTAACGCGAAAAAGATAAAAGAGTCTATTTTAATCTCTAAAGAGTATTACTTCCCCTATGCTCCAATGCTCTCTCTGTTTTTTGAACATGGTATGGAAGAAAAGCTTAAAACACCAAAGCAGGCCCTCTACTCTGCATTCTCCGGGGTGTCACAGTCCATTGAGATTTTATTAGAATTGCAAACATATGCACCGGTTCTGTCCGGACTGTTACTCAAGTGGCTGATACTGATTCCAAAGACTTTCGAACTGAAACTGGCCTTTGATGCAGAGACTTACCTGAAAAACCCGCAAGTCAATATTCCGGGCAGGGTAACACCTTCCATTGGTTTACTCAGAGAGTTTCTGGAGCAGCTTCCGGTAAAAGGCTCTGATGGCGCAGTTGATGTTGTTTTGAATCGAATGGGTCAGCAATTTACCAATACCCGGCATCTGCAAAACGTACAGCATGAACAAGCGGAAGCGACTGAGTCCGTGTCAGCAGAAGCGGCTACGACAAGTGCAGCAGATGCCATAGCTGAATTAGCCATAGAGGTAGCGATAGCAGAAGCAAACTCGCACTTGTGCTCGAGCTCGTGCTCGTGTTCGAACTCGAACTCAACAGAAAACGCTATAGTGTTAGCGGAAGCAATAGCGGAATCGAAAGCAAACGTCAAAGCGAAAGCGATAGCCTTGGCGGAAGCGACAGAGAAAGTGACAGCAGAAACGAACTCGAACGCGACAGCGTTAGATAAAACGACAGCGGTAGTGGCAGCGTTAGATAAAGCGGCAGAGACAGGTAAAGCGGCAGCGATCACGGTTCTGGAAAGGTTAAAGGAAGCGAAAGCGAAAGCAATTAAGGAAACGATAGACGAAACGGTAAACGAGGCGGTCAAGGTAGCAGTAAAGGAAACGGCAGAGAGTAGAGCAGCAACATTAAGATTGGTACTGTACTTCGCTACTGGTCGAACGGAATTGATTGATTTTGTTTACCTGGATTTATCCACATTGACCATTGTTTTTTCTATAATTGGCTCTGAATCACACTCGGGACTCTTCGAGTACCTGAAAAAGGCTCATAGGCAGCTCTCTAAAGAGACTAATTTTGATGATCAGATGATGGCAGATATTATAGAACTTGCTTTTCATCTGGTTAGTGTATCATCAGAAACAAAGCCGACCCTTTCTTGTCTTAAAGCCCAACCCTTCAATGCCCAGGCCCTTTTAACCGCAATGCATTTCGGTCATAACTTACAACTTCTGACAAAATTAATCGGTTTTTCTCGCGAACTGGTTACCCAAGATACCAAATTGTATATTTACAACATTCTTTTGCTGGTTCACCAGTATATTCTCGAGCTTATCGGTGGAAATGCAGAAAAGGCAAAAAAACTTCAGGTTGACTCAGATGGTTGGCAAACACTACATACATGTTTTAGGAACTATGTATGGCATAAGCCAGTCAAGGCTGTTGCACATAATATGCAATCAAAAGTCATAGACCATGTTGTCTTTAACAGCGACAGCGTAAAAAATTTCACAGATGGAGACGAAAATACTTTTCTTGTTGCTATTGAGCAAGCCAGAAAAATTGGCTATCAAAAATTAAAACAGCAGTTAAACCAATATGAGGGAAAAGTGGATTCTCAATCTACAGCGATGTCAGGCTGGCTTCATTGCCTGGCTGGATTGACGCTTCTGAAGGCACAAACAAGTTCTGATGACCAGCGGGTAATATTGACCGGTCGCAAAAGAGTACTGACCATTGCTCATGAGCATTTCGCAAAAGCACGTCATCTCGGCTTCCCCTATGGAGGTTATCTGAAATCACTGGTGGACATGCGGCTAGACAACTACCAGTATTACCAGAACGAGACATCAGAAGCCTGGCAAAGAGATCTGACCAATAAGCCTGTTATTCAATACGCATCGATCAAAAAACCAGGGGATAAGATCTTTATAGACGCGGGTAAAATTGTCACGGACATCCTGCCCGGGCTATTATCAAGCTCTCTATATGGTGTACGTTTTGCCGTTGAAGCAGCCATCAGAATCTTTACTAATGAACGGTTTAATCTTCTGCATATGCCTCAAGCTGGTTGGCCGACACTGATCGCAAAGCACTTTTTAATTCTCCCCGTAAACCATAGCTTACAGTTTGTCTTCAACAATGATGTCACTGAAGTTGAAGAAGCGTTATTTCCAAGGATAAGTGATCCTGACAGTATTGAAAGAATACTTCTGGAACCAATGGAGAGAACCAGGCAATTTGCCACTGAAAAAAGACCAGAACAATATGGTATTTGGCTGGACAGTGAAATCGAAAATGGCGACAGGCCAGAAAGTATTAAAAAGTATTTAAGCCTTGTCAAAGCTTTTTTATTAGATAAATCAGATCTGCTGGAAACACCGGCAACAGTTTCTGATAGTGATCAATTATCAGAGAGTACTGCAAGCTATAAGCTACGCCGACTTGACTATACAGCATTGTTGGAAGAACTACAGGAAACACCACAACCTGAAACCGGTTTGGATGAATTCGTTTATAACCTGCCCAGACTGGAGTCTCACCCAAATTACGAGGCTATCAGTAATGCTCTTTTGAAAAAACATCGCACAAAGTCAGCCCTGATTCACTATTATTTATGGGCTTACGAGATCCTCAATGATAGTCGTAACAACGAACGGTATTCGTTCTGGAATAGGATAATGACACAGAAGATTGAAGAAAATGAACCAATAAAAAAGGCTTTTTTCGCACTTCTTGCAACCGCTGATCTAACGGCTATGTACGATGATAGCCGGGAGGCTATGTGCACCGCATTTAAAAAATACAAAAAAGATCTTAATTCCTGGTTGTCTTTATTTCACTGTATATCGGCTGAAATCGCCTCTTTTCTGGGAGACGACCTAAAGAAAGATCACCATTATCTCGAGTATTTTAGAGCCTTGACAGAATATTAAGTCATTAAGTAACAGCCCCCTTATTCTCATCTATCTGAATACCAACTTTTTCCATCCCTCTGCGTTCCAACTCAGTTTAGTTGGCTGAAGCTATTCGCCTGTTGTTGTCACCAAAGCTATAAACGCCTTAAAGGATGAAAACCTTCTGAAAAATATTAGTGTTAGGCACCCTACGGTTGCCACTCATTTCAACTTCGACGGCCCAAAAGAATTCATCAATGAACATGAAACAAACTGACGTACGATTCTCAACGTATATCAATTTAGCAAATAGATTTTTGTCGTATAATTATTGAGTCTGCTGCTTTAACCCGAAGTTGCCAGCATCACCTCCGGAAACAGAGCCGCTACCTTCAGCAGCAACATAAAAACGTTATCACAAGATTCGAAACCAGCAGCCAAACCGAACGCGGGACCATTCTTGCTACATCATGAACCCACTGCTATTTTTCCTCAGTCTCCATAGAGACCAGAACAATTCATTCAATCAGTATTAATAAAAACTGTTATTTAACAGGTCAACTCTGATTGACAAATTAATAATTATCAAATGGGATCTACGGCAATTCTATGCTTGTTTGTCACAGAAGACTGTTAAAACTTCTCATTGTTTCGCTGCTGTTCATGATTGCAATGAACGTACAAACAGGTCATGCCTCCGGCCACCAGAACGAACCCGGGTACAAGGCACCAGAAATCCGCTTTTTGGGTCTCTACGCCGGATTTAAAGCCAATAATTTCCACCTCAAGCTGGGTAACCATTATCACGTAATACACGACGTTGGCAGCCCCAAAAAGCTGTCCCTTTTTTTCCAGAATCAATGGTTGAGTCATCTGCCCGGGTTTCTGTTAGCAAAGCTGCTTCCTCCTTCAATCGTACCCTACCCTTCTTTCAGTCGCGGATTTCCCTCACTGTCCCGGGCTTTTGGTGATGCCCCCGATTGCAACCCTCATCCGGTGATGATCGATCACTCTTTGCTGAAAGGCCAACTGTCAATTCAAACCACTTGTATCGAAAATCATCCTGTCTGGCAGATTACGGCCTCACCCTCGACATCATCGTCAGAGACTCAGGCCGTCGAGGGTGATTCTCTGTCTGCCTGGCTGTCGCTTTGGAAACTGCTAAACGACACCCATACCAGTACCCTTTTCCTGCGTCCCTGGCGAGAAAGTCAGCAGAATCGCCTGCAGGCCATTATCTGCCAGACCAATCCGCTTACAGAGCATAAAAAGTGTCAGAGCGTTCTTATTGATTTCCCGCTGAATCACGCAAAACCCTGGCTATTGCCCGAACTGGCTGGAAAAGACAGTATCAGCGCTGACGGGCAAACCGCTTTGGACAGTAGTTATATCAAGCGGGTCAATCAGGCTATTCACTGCCTCTCTTCCCACGATAAGTTGTTTGGAGAACCCAATAAAAGCAAGCCAGCTGACAAAGAAAAAATACACGCTTGCCAAAATAATCACTGGCTTTATCAGTGGTCAGATCAAAACTGGGTTTATCAACCTGGCATTCCCGAGACTGCAATAAACCCCGGTCCGGCACTCATGACCGGGAAGTACTTTAACCTCTGGGCACTGGAAAAGGTATCGCCCGGCAATGATACCTACCCGGCCTGGTCGAGATCTTCTTTGTTCATCGCCCGCAACGACAGACATCGGAAATACCATTTCTGGGGAGCAGGTGACCCGGTGCTGCTGATGCGGTTCGCTGATGCCCCTTATAATGTCGAGGATCATTACGCCGGTTGGGATGGACCAGAGATTGGCACCCTGGTAGAAAGTGAGCATCTCAACCTGGCTGCCCTGCTTATGAGCACGGTGACCAATACGCCCTTTAATCTCTATCAGTGGCGGGGAATTCTCTCAGGGTTCACATCACCCATCCCGAAAAGCCTCAGTGCCCTGGTAAGGGAGCAGATTCTGAGCGACCCTGGTTCACTTTACCAGTTTGTTAAACGGCGGCCTGAGTTACTGAACAATGTGTTGACCTATTTAAACCGTGAGTTTCCGGGCCACCCTGTCCACTCATACTTTTCCGGTCGTGTATCACCTTTTTTTAGCCATCAAACAAACGGAAACCCATTGGCTTTGGTGCCCGAAAAAAGCAACGTGTTCGACGGCTTTAATCCTCCTGCCATCCCTCATCAGCCAGATATGTCACTCTCTTCTACAGGGTTTGTATCAGGCATAATGACTGCTTCTGGTGTCCAGGGAAATAATGGACCGCCTGAATCTCAGTCCTGCCCGAGTAATCCCTCTGCACAAAAAGCCGAACAAAGTGGCAACAAAAGTAGACGAACTGCGAGCCCTGACGGCAGGAACAATATTGACGACAACGAGCCACCACCGGGCGGTAACCATCCGGTCACACCAGCAGACGCAGTGCACTCAACATCCTTGCTTAAACATCTATTGCATTTTTACAGACACTGCGGACTTTGGCCTGGAAGAGTAATCCATGGCTCGGATTTTCTTCCAGAGCACCTCGATATCACATCCAGTGAAAATTTTGAAACCCTGGCCCGTCAATGCCAACCACCTGACAGTGAAAGTGAAGCATTATATAACCAGATGCTCCGGGGTTTTGATCCAAAAAACCAACAACACCTGGTGCTGGCATCAAAAGCCCTGCAAAACTCTATACTGGCCATCGTTCCTGACGGTCAGAAATATCGCTGTTATAGCCATGATATAAAACATGATCACATGCCTCAACAACCTCTGGAAGGGCTTGAAGATTGTCATACGTTCCTGTTTCACGAGAATCACGCTGTAAGACTGTTTCATCACAGTGACAGCAACCTGTGGTTCACTCACTTCCTGATCCGATCCCAATTAAACGAAGAGGAAAACCAATGGCTGCAAGACAGTGAGTTTGAAAATGCTTTGTGGGAGTTGTTTCCACAATGGCAAAAAGACATTTTATTATGCCGGGAAAGTCTTCATTGCAACGCCATAAAATCTACCAGCGATCAGCTAAAAGAGGCGTCCATAAAATCGGCCAGCAAACAGCTAAAACAAGCGTTTACTGCACCCGATAGATTCATAGAGGGAGAACACGGACATAACCTACTCAGTTTTTACAATAAATTACGCCTTGTTTGTTACCTGTTCGATGATACAGAGACTATCGATGAAACTTTTTACATTAGCAAAAACCTGCTTGGAGCCGTGATTTTTTTCTGGGAAAACTCTGCCAGTAACTATATCGCCTTTATAGCTCCAGATCTCTCGGCATCAACGATAAACAACAAAATGAAATCTTTGGATAATCATTTAAAAGCCTGTTTCGAGGGCGCATTTTTAGTAAAAAAACAGGATATCCGCTATGTAATTCCTGCACTGTTGGTGCTCGCACCTGTTTTTAAAAAAACCTATGCAGAAATCGAAAGTGTTTTATCCGATACTGGAGATGCTCTTGTTTATGGGGGTTTAGCCAGGTCGCAACATCTTTCATCAGTGGTTAAACCCACCGAAATTGGCAAGATACCTGTTACCAATGATATTGAATTGGCAGTCAGGGATATCAAAAATCTGGAAACCATTTCGGAGTCTATAGAGAGTAAACTAAGAAGCGCTCTGTCTGGTACCATCGTTAGGCGCAGCAATATTCACACTATGGTTTTAAACCCAAAAAAATCGCAGCGCAGACGGCTAAGGAACACCGTAAAGATCAACGGCTATCCTGATAAAAACAATGAAAAGGCCATGGGGTTGAGCCGTTGCAAAGCAAAAGAGTGGCGAATCATATCAATCGATATTTCTGCCGGTCCTGACGGGTACTTCGATTTCATCCGTGTAGAACCTTTTGCCAAGGGTTCCAAACTGCTTATGCCAAGCCTGCCCGCTATAGTTGAAAAACTACTTCAGGACACGCAACTTGATCAAACTTACCCGGGTAGTAATGCAACAAAGCGACAGGCGCAAAATGCTCAAAATGTATTAAAGATCTTGCTCGCAAGTGACACTCAACGACAGGTTGAGGAGATTATTCAGCAGTCAGTGTTCAGCAGCTACTCAAAATCATCCAGGTTACCCGAATTTCTGATGCCTTATATCAAGCCACAACCTGACAACGAACAGGAAAGCACTATTAATGTAGAGAATAAGACAGAAAATGATGCGAGCGATGAACACTCTACAGTAGCTCATGACAGTAAGCCAGTGGCACCAGTCCTGGCTGAACATTCAAAAAAGAAAAAAAACGAAACCTCCGCCAAAAAGTCAATTTCCGATACGATCGATTTCGAAACGGCATTGTCTCAGTCCATAGAAATATCAAACTGGCTTAAGGAGATGGATTATAACTTCCCGAGTGAGCTGAATAGGGCAACAAAGGCACAAGATTGCGAAGGCTTTGAAGAAAACGAAGCCTCTAAAGAAAACCCTGCGTCCGATATAGAATTCAATACACTGCAAAATCAACTTAAGGAAGGAAAAACAAAAACCCTACAAATACTGTCTTGTTCAGGGGCTTCTGCAGATACATCCGGTGAGCAACCGGTCATCACCATCAATATGGCAAATACCCCGGACAGTCAGCAGCGCTCAGGGTTAGAACAGGCTGCTTATGAAAACCACTTTCCCTATGCACAACTGATTCAGGCGTTGTTCATTCTGAACCAAAAAATCCCATCCGGAAAACCGGAAGCACTTCAGATCTATGAAAATGCTTTCGAGCTGCTGTTACCGGCGGCCCTTGCCGGTATACCGCTTGCCTACCAATTATTAATCGCGATGCAATTACACAACCAACATCCGGCAGGCTGGCCCCAGATAGAACCTGTAAACCGGCTGTTACGCAGCATGACTTCCAGACAAACCAGCATCAATCAGGTGAAGGTTGAAGGCCTGTTGAGTGGTGGATTTCTGGAGCAGCTCTATCAGGATACAGACGTCACCACCCTGACCAGGATTGAGCAGGGCTTAGCCAAAGAGTCAGAACTCTCAGACAAAGGCAGAGAAGTGAAGCACATTGTCAATGCCCTGAGACAACCGGATACCCCCTCTATATTAACAGCCCTGAAAGCAGTTCATCCCAGGACTCGGGAGCTGCAACAAACCATCGGGTCACTGATACTGATACTTGAGAAAAAAAAAGAACCCGCAGTCGGTCAGATTCATAATGAACTTTGGTCGTACAGCCTCAACGCCCTGCAAATCAAGGGAGCCTTGAAAAAAAAATCTCAGGTCATTGATATATCGTGTTTCCCATATGTGCTGGCCATGACTGACCTGAAGGCATTCATGGATACTGAGCGCACCGGACAATTGCTCAAAAATCATCAACCCAGATTCATAGCCTTTTGGAAAGTGGGTTTTTGGGAAAGCTATCTCAAAACTTCGTTAAGCAAAGACAGCAAGACAGAAAAGGAAAGATTTGACCGGCATCATGAAAAAATAAGCAATAAAGCGATTAAAAAGTCCAGATCCAATTTAATAAAAGACTGGATTCTTGCCCGATCTTTTCTGCTTTCAAGAGATTTTATCCAAATCAAAAAGGTTCAGGCTTCCCCCACTCCATCCACTTTAACGCAGCTATCATCTGGAACAGCTACAAACTCTGAAAAAGCAAAAAGAACCGTAAATGCAGCCAGACAGTCAACAGAACTGAAGCCAGGCATTCAACCATCAAAAGGACTATTCAATGAACAACTACATAACCAGTATTTATTTCAGCTGGATAACAACATTATTCAGGAAGTCAGATTTATGCAGGAAAACCCGAAAAGATTTTTGCAACAGGTAGAAGACCGCATTACCGCATTCAGAAAGGCTCTGGTAAAAAATAGCAATAACTCAACAAACAAGCTGGGAACAGGTTATTACTATTTTCTGAAGGCACTGGCCATGATAGGGGCCAAAATGTCAGATGACAACAAAACTATTGAACTGTCCTTTAGCCCGGAAGCCAGACTCAACGCGATAAAGATAAGGGAGTCTATTTTAGTGTCCAAAGATCTTAACTTCCCTTATGCCTCGATGCTCTTTCTGTTTTTTGAACATGGCATGGGAAGAAAGCCTAATCAAGTAATCCAGGCCTATTGCTCTGCATTCTCCGGGGTATCACAGTCTATTGAGTTTTTATTAGAATCGCGCGCAGATACACCGGTTCTGGCCGGACTATTACTCAAATGGCTGGTGCTGATTCCAAAGCCTTTCGCACTGAAACTGGCCTTTGATGCCGACACTTACCTCAAAAACCCGCAAAGCAAGATTCCAGGCAGGGTAACACCTTCTATACATATACTGAGAGAATTTCTGGAGGAGCTTCCGGTAAAAGGCCCTGGTGGTGCAGTTGATGTTGTATTGAATCGATTGAGCCAGCTATTTACAAATACCGCGTATCTGCTAAACGAACAGCATGAACAAGGGGAATCGTCTCAGTCAGCCTCAGTGGCAGCAATTGAGGCCAAGAAAGCGGCAGAAGAAGCCATAGTAGAAGTAGCCATAGCAGTAGCGGTAGCGGTAGCGAACGAGAACGAGAACGAGTTAGCGAACGAGATAGTAAAAGTGAAGGCGACCGCAAAAGAGAAAGCGATGGCGTTAACGAAAGCAACAAGGAAACTGACACTAATAACGAAGTCGAACGCTACAGGGTTGGAGATATCGACAGAGGTGGTAACGGCGATAGGTAAGCTGGTAGACGCAGGTAAAGCGGCAGCGAATACGATAATAGAAGTGTTAACGGACGAGAAAGCGAAAGCGGTAGAGGAAGCGGTAGAGGAGGCGATAGACGATACGCTAAGGGTAACGGTATTAGAGGCGGAAGAAAGAACAGAAGCAGCATTAAGATTGATACTTTACTTCGCCACTGACCGAACGGAATTGATTGATTTTATTTGCCTGGACCTATCCATATTGACCATTGTCTTTTCTATAATTGGCCCTGAATTAGACACGGAGCTCCCCATATACCTGAAAAAAGCCCAGAGGAATCTCTCTGAAGATAGTGAACCTGAAAATCGGGCAATGGCAGATGTTATAGAGCTTGCTTTTCATCTGGTTGGTGCATCACCAGAAGCAGAGCTGGCCCTCCCTCATCTTAAAACCCAATCCTTCGATAACCAGGCTCTCTTAACCGCTATGCATTTTGGTCATGACTTACAATTTTTGACAAAATTAATTGGTTTGTCTCGCGAACTGGTTACCGAAGATAGCCATTCGTTTTATAACATTCTTTTGCTGGTTCACCAGCATATTCTCACTCTTATCGGTGTAAATGCAGAAAAGGCAAAAAAACTCCAGGCTAACTCAATGGGCTGGAAAATATTAGGCACCGGGTTGAAGAACTCTGTATGGTATAAGCCGGTCAAGACTGCTTCCCATAATATGCAATCAAAAGTCATGGACTATGTTGTCTTTAAAAATGACAGCGTGAAAAAGTTCTGGGATGGAGACGAAAGTATTTTTATTCTTGCTACCGAGCAAGCCAGAAAAGTTGGCTATCGGAAATTAAAACAGCAGTTAAACCAATACGAGGGTAAATTGGATTATCAATCTTTACAGATGTCAGGCTGGCTTCATTGTCTAGCTGGATTGACACTTCTGGAAGCAAAAGTAAGTTCTGATCACCAGAAGATAATATTAACCGATCGCAAAAGCGTCCTGATCAGTGCTCATAATCATTTTATGAAAGCACGTGAAATTGGCTTTCATTATGGTGGTTATCTGGAATCTCTGGTATTTATGCGACTAGCAAACCACTACCAGTATTATCAGAACGAGACATCAGATACCTGGCAAAAAGACTCAATCTATAAGCCTGTTATTCAATACACATCGACCAAAAGACCAGGAGAGAAGATTTTTATTGAAGCGGGAAAGATTGTTACGGAAATTTTGCCCGGTTTGCTGGCAAGTTCTTTACTTGGTGTACGTTTTTCGGCCGAAACAGCCATCAGAATCTTTACTGATAAACGGTTTAACCTTCTGCATATCCCACAGGCTGGCTGGCCGACAATGCTCACAAAGTACCTTTTGAGTTGCCCTGCAAACTATCGCATCCAGTTTCTGTTCAGCAATGACGGTCCTGAAGCTGAAAATGCGCTATTTCCCAGGACAAATGATCCAGACAGTATTGAGGGAATACTTCTGAAACCACTAGATAAAACAAGACAGGTATCCATTAGCGAAAGACCAGAGTATTATGGTATTTTTCTGGACAGTGAAATCGAGAATGGTGACAGGCCAGAAAGTATTAAAAAGTATTTAAGCCTTGTCAAAGCTTTTTTATTCAATAAATCAGATCTGTTGGATACACCATACGAGGCAACAGTTTCTGACAGTGATCAATTATCAGAGAGTATTGCAAGCTATAAGCTAAGCCGGTTCGACTATACAACATTGTTGAAAGAACAACAGGAAACACCACAACCTGAAACCGGTTTGGATGAATTCGTTTATAACCTCCCCAGGCTGGAATCTCACCCAAATTACGAGGCTATAACGAATGCCCTTTTGAATAAGCATCGTAAAAAGTCAGCCCTGATTCATTATTATTTATGGGCTTACGAGACCCTCAATGATAGCCTTGAAAACGAAAGGGATCTGTTCTGGAGTGAGATAATGACAAAGAAAATCGAAGAAAATAAACCAATGAAAAAAGCTTTCTTGGCACTTCTGGCAACCGCCGATCTAACGGTTATGTACGATGATAACCGGGAGGCAATGATCAATGCATTCAAACAATACAATATAGATCTTTCTAGCTGGCTGGCCTTTTTACACTCGATCTCAGCCACTTCCGCCTTATTTCTGGGCGAGAAGCAAAAGGCAGATTATCATTTCGAGCTTTTTGAAAAACTAAAAGGCATGTAACTTCATTAATTAACTAATCAGCAGGAATAGCAGGAAGACCAAATCCGTAAATTGAAGGCATGTGTTCAGTTTACGCTTAGCTACAAAGCCACTCTTGCTACATCCTGAACCCACTGCTATTTTTCCTCAGGCTCCATAGAGATCAGAACAATTCAATAAATAAAATCTGTTGTTTAACAGGTCAATTCTGATTAATAAATTAATAATCATCAGTTGGGATCTATGGCAACTCTATGCTCGTTTGTCACAGAAGACTGTTAAAACTTCTCTTTATTTCGCTGCTGTTCATGATTGCAATGAACGTACAAACAGGTCATGCCTCCGGCCACCAGAGTGAACCCGGATACAAGGCACCAGAAATCCGCTTTTTGGGTCTCTACGCCGGATTTAAAGCCAATAACTTTCACCTCAAGCTGGGTAACCATTATCACGTAATACACGACGTTGGCACCCCCAAAAAACTGTCCCTTTTTTTCCAGAATCAATGGTTGAGTCATCTGCCCGGGTTCCTGTTTGCAAAACTGCTTCCGCCTTCAATCATACCCTACCCTTCTTTCAGTCGCGGCTTCCCCTCACTGTCCCGGGCTTTTGGTGATGCCCCCGATTGCAATCCTCATCCGGTGATGATCGATCACTCTTTGCTGAAAAGCCGCTTATCAGTGCAAACCACTTGCATCGAAAATCATCCTGTATGGCAGATTACGGCTTCACCCTCGACATCATCGTCAGAGACTCAGGCCGTCGAGGGTGATTCTCTGTCTGCCTGGCTGTCGCTTTGGAAACTACTAAACGACACCCATACCAGTACCCTTTTCCTGCGCCCCTGGCGGGAAAGTCAGCAGAATCGCCTGCAGGCCATTATCTGCCAGACTAATCCGCTTACAGAGCATAAAAAGTGTCAGAGCGTTCTTATTGACTTCCCGCTGAATCACGCAAAACCCTGGCTATTGCCCGAACTGGCTAAAAAAGACATCATCAGCACTGACGGGCAAACCGCTTTGGACAGTGGCTATATCAAGCGGGTCAATCAGGCTATTCACTGCCTCTCTTCCCACGATAAGTTGTTTGGAGAACCCAATAAAAGCAAGTCAGCTGACAAAGCAAAAGTACACGCCTGCCAGAATAATCACTGGCTTTATCAGTGGTCGGATCAAAGCTGGCTTTACCAACCGGGTATTCCCGAGACTGCGGTAGAACCCAGCCCGGCGCTCATGACCGGGAAGTACTTTAACCTCTGGGCACTGGAAAAAGTATCGCCTGGCAATGATACCTGTCCAGCCTGGTCAAGATCTTCTTTATTCATCGCCCGCAACGACAGACATCGGAAATACCATTTCTGGGGAGCAGGTGACCCGGTGCTGCTGATGCGGTTCGCTGATGCCCCTTATAATGTCGAGGATCATTACGCCGGTTGGGAAGGACCTGAAATTGGCACCCTGGTAGAAAGTGAGCACCTTAACTTGGCCGCCCTGCTTATGAGCACGGTGACCAGTACGCCCTTTAATCTCTATCAATGGCGGGGAATTCTCTCAGGGTTCATATCCCCCATCCCCAAAAGCCTCAGTGCCCGGGTAAGGGAGCAGATTCAGAGCGACCCCGGTTCACTTTACCAGTTTGTTAAACGGCGGCCTGAGTTACTGAACAATGTGCTGACCTATTTAAACCGGGAGTTTCCGGGGCACCCTGTCCACTCACACTTTTCCGGTCGTGTATCACCTTATTTTACCCGTCAAACAGACGGAAACCCACTGGCTTTGGTGCCCCAAACAAGCAACGCATTCGAGGGTTTTCATCCTCCTGCCATCCCTCATCAGCCAGATGTGTCACTCCCCTCTATGGGGTTTACATCAAACATAGTGACAGCTTCTGGTGTCCAGGGGAATAATGGACCGCCTGAATCTCAGTCCTCCCCGAGTAATCCCTCTGCACAAAAAGCCAAACAAAGTGGCAACAAAAGTAAACGAACTGCCAGCTCTGTCGGTAGGAACAATATTGACGACAATGAGCCACCACCACCGGGCGGCAAGCATCCGGTCACACCAGCAGACGCAGTACCCTCAGCATCCTTGCTTAAACATCTATTCTATTTGTACAGGCGCTCCGGACTTCGGCCTGAAAGAATGGCCCATAGATCGGACTTTCTTTCAGAACAGCTTGGTATCACATCCAGGGAAAAATTTGACACCCTGCTCCGTCTATGCAAACCACCCGACTGTGGCAGTGAAACATTATATAACCAGATACTCCGGGGTTTTGATCCAAAAAACCAACAACACATGATGCTGGCATCCAAAGCACTGGAAAATTCTATACAGGTCATTGTTACTGATGGTCGGGGATATCTCTCCTATAGCTACCATGACCACACACCTCAAGAGCCTCTGGATGGGCTTGAAAATATCCATATGTTTCTGTTTCACGAGAATCACACGGTAAAACTCTCTCATCAAAGTGACAACACCCCCTGGTTCACTCACTTCCTGATCAGCTCCTACTTAAACAAGCAGGAAAACGAATGGCTGGAAGACAGTGCGTTTGAAAATGCTTTATGGGAACTGTTTCCACAATGGCAGAAGGATATTTTGTTATGCCGGGAAACGCTCCAGTGCAACGCCATAAAATCTGCCAGCGAACGGCTGGAGGAGGCGTCCATAAAATCTGCCAGCGAAATACTACAACAGGCGTTTACTGCACCCGATACATTCATGCAGGGAGATCTCGGACAGAACCTGTTCAGGTTTTACAATAAATTACGCCTTGTTTGTTACCCGTTCGACGATACAGAGAACCCTGATGGAACATTTTACGTTAGCAAGAACCTGCTTGGAGCAGTGGTTTTTTTCTGGGAAGAGTCTGCCAGTAAATATATCGCCTTTATAGCCCCTGATCTCTCCACATCTGCAATAAACGACAAAATACAGTCTTTGGATAATCATGTAAAAGATTATTCCGAGGGCGTATTTTTAGTAAAAAAACAGGATATCCGCTATGTGATTCCTGCACTCCTGGTGCTGGCACCTGTTTTTAGAAAAACCTATGCAGAAGCCGAGAATATTATATCCGATACTGAAGATGCTCTTGTTTACGGGGGTTTAGCCAGATGGCAACATCTCGCGTCATTGTTTAAACCCACCGAACTGGGCAAGGTACCTGCTACCAATAATATTGATCTGGCAGTTGAGAATATTCAAAGTCTGGAAAAGATTTCGGCCTCCCTTGAGGAAAAGCTGACACGCGCCCTGCCTGGCACTACCGTCAGACGCAGCAACGTTCACACCATAGTTTTGGCCAACCCGAAAGAATTGCGGCGCAGTGGATTACTGCACACCTTAAAGATCCATTGCTTTCCCGATAAAAACAAAGAAAATACAATAGCGTTCGCCGCTTGCAAGACCAAACAATGGCGAATCATATCGATTAATATTTCTGCCGGTCCCCAAGGGTATTTCGATTTCACCCGTGTAGAACCTTTTGCCAAGAGTTCCAGGCTACTTATGCCAAGCCTGCCCGCTATGGTTGAAAAACTGCTTCAGGACACACAACTTGATCAAACCTGCCCGGACATTGATGCAAAGAAAAGGGGGCAAAATGCTCAAAATATATTAAAAATCTTGCTGGCGAGTGACACTGAGCAACAGGTTCAGGCGATTATTCAACAGTCACTGCTCAGCCGTTCTTCAGAAGCATCCGGGTTACCGGAATTTCTGCTTCCTTATATCAAGCCCGAACCTGACAAGGCACTGGAAAGCAATAGTGATATTGACGAACAGGCAACAGTTTCTACCGCTGCTTATGTCGAAGCTACAGAAGCGATAACAAAAGATTCTTCTTTCGATTCCCAAGAGAACAAACAGAAACAACAAGAAATAAGCGACATTGCCACGGTACCAGAAAAAAACGATATCACAGTAGAAGCAAGCCCTGATGATCAACGCTCTGTAGTTGCTGATAACAGTGAGGCAATGGCACCTGATCCTGCTGAACGCTCAAATAAAAGAAAGAATAACACCCCAGCCCAAAAGTCAATCTCGAATACGATCGATTTCGAAACGGCCTTGTCTCAGTCCGTAGAAATATCAAACTGGCTTAAGGAGATGGATCATAGCTTTGCGGACGAGCTGAACAGGGCAACAAAGACACAAGATTGCAAAGCCTCTGCAGAAAGCGAAGCCCCGACAGAAAATCCTGCGCCCGATAAAGAATCCAATACACTGCAAAAGCAACTGCATGACGGAAAAACAAAAACCCTGAAAACACTGGCCTGTTCCGGAGCATCGGCTGATACATCTACAGACCAGCCAGTCATCACCATCAACCTGGCCCATACCCCGGCCAAAAGCTTAGAACAGGCGGCTTATGAGAACCACTTTCCTTATGCGCAACTGGTTCAGGCGTTATTCATTCTGAACCAGAAATTCCCAGCTGGAAAATCAGAAGTATTGCAGATCTACGAAAAAACCTTCGAGCTACTGCTACCGGCAGCCATTGCCGGTATACCGCTTGCCTACCAATTATTAATCGGGATGCAATTGCGCAACCAACATCCGGCAGGCTGGCCTCAGATGGAACCTGTCAGCCGACTGTTACGCAGCATGGCTTCCAGAGCGACAAGCTTCAACCAGGTAAAAGTTGAAGGTCTATTGAAGGGTGGATTTCTGGAGCAGCTCTATCAGGATACAGACGCCATAACCCTGACCAGGATTGAGCAGGGGTTAGCCAAAGAGTCAGACCTGTCAGACAGAGGCAGAGAGGTAAAGGCCATTGTCAATGCCCTGAGAGAACCGGATACCACCTCGATATTAACATCCCTGAAAGCAGTGCGTCCCGGGGCTCGGGAGCTGCAACAAACCATCGGGTCGCTGATACTGATACTGGAGAAAAAACAAGAGCCTGCAACCAGTCAGATTCACAGTGAACTTTGGTCGTATAGCCTCAATGCCCTGCAAATTAAGGGAGCCTTGAAAAAAAAACCTCAGCACATGGATATATCTTATTTCCCACAGGTACTGGCCATGACTGACCTGAAAGCATTCATGGATACTGAGCAAACCGGACAACTGCTCAAATATCATCAACCCAGATTCATAGCCTTTTGGAAAATGGGTTTTTGGGAAAGCTATCTCAAGGCTTCGTTAAGCAAAGACAGCAAGAGTGAAAAGGAACTATTTGACGGGCATCATGACCAAATAAGTAATAAGGCGATTAAAAAGTCCAGACCCGATTTAATAAAAGACTGGATGCTTGCCCGCTCTTTGCTGCTTGCAAGAGACTTTATTCAAATCAAAGAGGTTCCGGCTTCCGCCACTCCGGCGCAACTAACGTCTGGAACGGGTACACATTCTGAAAAAGCAAAAAGAACCGTAAAAGCAGCCAGGCAACCAAAAGACCTGAGGCCTGGCATCCGACCATCAACAGGATCGCACAATGAACAATTATATATCCGGTATTTAGTACAACTGGATAACAATATTATTCAGGAACTCAGACTTATTCAGAGCAACCCGGAGAATTTTTTACAACAGGTAGAAGCTCACATCACTGCATTCAGAAAAGCTCTGGTAAGAAATGGCAACGATTTAACAGACAATCTGGGAATCGGTTATTACTATTTTCTGAAGGCACTGGCCATGATGGGGGCCAAAATGTCAGATGATGAAAAAACCATTGAGTTGTCTTTTACCCCTGAAGTCAAACTCAACGCTAAAAAGATAAAAGAGACTATTAGATTGTCTGATAAACATTTCTTCCCCTATGCCCCATTGCTCTTGCTGTTTTTTGAGCATGGCATGGGAGGAAATACTAATACAATAGCGAAGGCCCATTACTCTGCATTCTCCGGAGTGTCGCAGTCTATTGAGATTTTATTAGAATCGCTCTCAATCCCACAGGTTATGGCCGGACTATTACTCAAGTGGCTGATACTGATTCCAAAGCCTTTCAAACTGAAACTGGCCTTTGATGCAAACACCTACCTGAAAAGCCCGCAAAGCAATATTCTCGGCAGGGTAACACCTTCCATACGAATACTCAGAGAATTTATGGATCAGCTAACGGTAAAAGGCTCTGACGGCGCAGTTGATGTTGTTTTGAGTCGAATGGGCCAGAAACATACCATTACCCAGCATCTGCCAAACAAACAGAATGAAAAAGCGGAAAAGAAATCGGCTGCAGCCGAGTCAGGCAAAGCAGGAGTGGCTGGAGTACTGTTAGCCGCAACGAAAGAAGCTCTGAAAGCTTTAGAAGTAGCGAAAAATGCTTCGAAAGCAGCAGCAGTAGCTCTGGAGACAGCAAATGCAGAAGCGAGAGAGGCTTCGAGAGCGGCTGCAGTTGCCTTAGAGGTAGCGAATACAGAAGCGAAAGAGGCTTCGACAGCGGCAGCAGTAGCCTTAGAGATAGCGAATACAGAAGCGAGAGTATTAACGTTAAATACGGAGTTAGCAAAAGCTAAAGCGGAAGTGATAGCTGCAGAAAAAGCGCTGGCGGCAGCGAATTTGGAAACAGTAGAGACAGCGGAAGCAGAATTAAGATTGACACTTTACATCGCTACTGGCCGAACGGAACTGTTGGATTTTCATAGCCTGGATTTTTCGACATTGATCATTAACTTTTCTATATTAGGCTATGTTTCAGACTTGGAGGTTACCACATTCCTGAGACAGGTTCAGAGCGAGCTCACTAAAGATATTGATCCGGAGAGGCGGGCACTGGCAGATATTATAGAACTTGCTTTTTATCTGGTTCTGTATAATCCATCACCAGAAGAAGAGCCGGATCTCCATCATCTTAAGGCCCTTCCATTCTCTTCCCAGGCTAACATGACCATTCTTCATTTTGGTCATGACTTACGACTTCTGGCAAAAATAATTCATTTGCTTCCTGAAATAGCTGTCCACGATACCATGTCGTATTATTACAACACCTTTTTTCTGATTCACGAGTATATTCTCACGCTCATTGGTGGAAATGCAGAAAAGGCAAAAAAACTCCAGATTGATTCAGTTGGTTGGCAAACATTACACGATTGGTTTAGGCACTATACATGGTATAAGCCAGCAAATACTGTCGCAAGTCGTATTGAATCAAAAATCATGGAACAGGTTGTCTTTAACTATGACAGCTTGGAAATATTCATAGCTGGAAACGAAAGTATTTTTATTCTTGCTATTGAGCAAGCCAGAAAAGTTGGCTATCAGAAATTAAAACAGCAGTTAAACGAATATGATGGTAAATTGGATATTCAATCTGTACAGATGTCAGGCTGGCTTCATTGTCTGGCTGGATTGACGCTTCTGGAGGCACAAGTAAGTTCTGGCTTGCAGCGGGTAGTATTAAACGGACACACAAGCGTCCTGTCCAGTGCTGTTTATCATTTCGGAAGAGCACGTCAACATGGCTTTCCTTATGGTGGTTATCTGGAATCACTGGGGTTTATGCGGCTGTCAAACCACTTCCAGTATTATCAGGATGAGACTTCAGAAGCCTCGCGGACAGACTCCACCAATAACCCTGTTATTCAATACACATCGACCAAAAAACCAGGGGAAACGATCTTTGTTGAAGCAGGTAAAGTTGTTTACGATATTTTGCCCAGCTTATTAACAAGCTCTAGATTGGGTGTACGTTTTGCGGCTGAAGCAGCTATCAGACTCTTTACTGACAAGCGGTTTAATCTTCTGCAAACCCCTCAGGCCGGTTGGCCAGCACTGATCGCAAAGCATTTTTTGATTACCCCCGTAATCCATAACCTGCAATTTGTATTCAGCAATCATGGCCCGGAAGTTGAAGAAGCGTTATTTCCCGAGATAAGTAATCCTGACAGCATTGAGAGAATACTTCTGGAACCACTGGAGAAAACAAGGCATTTCCCCATTAAAAAAAGACCAAAACAATATGGTATTGCTCTGGACAACGAAATCAAAAGCAGTAGCAGGCCAGAAAATAGTAAAAAGTATTTGAGCCTTGTCAAAGCTTTTGTATTGGGTAAATCAGAGGTGCCGGATATATCATCCCTGACAACAACTTCTGATGTTGATCAATTATCAGAGAATATCACAAGCTATGAGCGAAGTCGGTTTGACTATACAACGTCGTTTGGATTGCTACATGAAACACCACAACCTGAAACCGGTTTGGATGAATTCGTTTTTAATCTGCCCCGGCTAAAATCTCACCCAAAGTATGAGGCTATCAGTAATGCTCTTTTGAAGAAACATCGTACAAAATCAGCCCTGATTCACTATTATTTATGGGCTTACGAGACCCTCGATAACAGCTATGACAACGAACGGCAGCTGTTCTGGGAAGAAATAATGACAAAGAAGATTGAAGAAAATGAATCAATGAAAAAAGCTTTCCTGACACTCCTGGCAACCGCCGACCTAACGGTTATGTACGATGATAACCGGGAGGCCATGAACACTGCATTCAAACAATACAATACCGATTTTGCTTCCTGGTTGGCCTTTTTTCACGGGATCTCGGCCACTTCCGCTTTTGCTCTGGGAGAGACACAAAAAGCAGACTTCCATCAAAAGCAATATAAAAACCAACAAAAAATATTACTTCATTCAGCACCTGGCTGGTTAAGAGCACTGGAAAGGCCAAATGAGTAAATTGAAGGCATGTGTTCAGTTTACGCTCAGCTACAAAGCCACTCTTGCTACATCCTGAACCCACTGCTATTTTTCCTCAGACTCCATAGAGATCAGAACAATTCAATAAATAAAAACTGTTGTTTAACGGGTCAACTCTGATTAATAAATTAATAATCATCAATTGGGATCTATGGCAACTCTATGCTTGTTTGTCACAGAAGACTGTCAAAACTTCTCTTTGTTTCGCTGCTGTTCATGATTGCAATGAACGTACAAACAGGTCATGCCTCCGGCCACCAGAGTGAACCCGGATACAAGGCACCAGAAATCCGCTTTTTGGGTCTCTACGCCGGATTTAAAGCCAATAACTTTCACCTCAAGCTGGGTAACCATTATCACGTAATACACGACGTTGGCACCCCCAAAAAACTGTCCCTTTTTTTCAGGAATCAATGGTTGAGTCATCTGCCCGGGTTCCTGTTTGCAAAACTGCTTCCGCCTTCAATCATACCCTACCCTTCTTTCAGTCGCGGCTTCCCCTCACTGTCCCGGGCTTTTGGTGATGCCCCCGATTGCAATCTTCATCCGGTGATGATCGATCACTCTTTGCTGAAAAGCCGCTTATCAGTGCAAACCACTTGCATCGAAAATCATCCTGTATGGCAGATTACGGCTTCACCCTCGACATCATCGTCAGAGACTCAGGCCGTCGAGGGTGATTCTCTGTCTGCCTGGCTGTCGCTTTGGAAACTACTAAACGACACCCATACCAGTACCCTTTTCCTGCGCCCCTGGCGGGAAAGTCAGCAGAATCGCCTGCAGGCCATTATCTGCCAGACTAATCCGCTTACAGAGCATAAAAAGTGTCAGAGCGTTCTTATTGACTTCCCGCTGAATCACGCAAAACCCTGGCTATTGCCCGAACTGGCTAAAAAAGACATCATCAGCACTGACGGGCAAACCGCTTTGGACAGTCACTATATCAAGCGGGTCAATCAGGCTATTCACTGCCTCTCTTCCCACGATAAGTTGTTTGGAGAACCCAATAAAAGCAAGTCAGCTGACAAAGCAAAAGTACACGCCTGCCAGAATAATCACTGGCTTTATCAGTGGTCGGATCAAAGCTGGCTTTACCAACCGGGTATTCCCGAGACTGCGGTAGAACCCAGCCCGGCGCTCATGACCGGGAAGTACTTTAACCTCTGGGCACTGGAAAAAGTATCGCCTGGCAATGATACCTGTCCAGCCTGGTCAAGATCTTCTTTATTCATCGCCCGCAACGACAGACATCGGAAATACCATTTCTGGGGAGCAGGTGACCCGGTGCTGCTGATGCGGTTCGCTGATGCCCCTTATAATGTCGAGGATCATTACGCCGGTTGGGACGGACCTGAAATTGGCACCCTGGTAGAAAGTGAGCACCTTAACTTGGCCGCCCTGCTTATGAGCACGGTGACCAGTACGCCCTTTAATCTCTATCAATGGCGGGGAATTCTCTCAGGGTTCATATCCCCCATCCCCAAAAGCCTCAGTGCCCGGGTAAGGGAGCAGATTCTGAGCGACCCCGGTTCACTTTACCAGTTTGTTAAACGGCGGCCTGAGTTAATGAACAATGTGTTGACCTATTTAAACCGGGAGTTTCCGGGGCACCCTGTCCACTCACACTTTTCCGATCGTGTATCACCTTATTTTACCCGTCAAACAAACGGAAACCCACTGGCTTTGGTGCCCCAAACAAGCAACGCATTCGACGGTTTTCATCCTCCTGCCATCCCTCATCAGCCAGATATGTCACTCCCCTCTATAGGGTTTGCATCAGGCATAATGACTGCTTCTGGTGTCCAGGGGAACAATGGACCGCCTGAATCTCAGTCCTCCCCGAGTAATCCCTCTGCACAAACAGCCGAACAAAGTGGCAACAAAAGTAAACGAACTGCCAGCTCTGTCGGTAGGAACAATATTGACGACAATGAGCCACCACCACCGGGCGGCAACCATCCGGCCACACCAGCAGACGCAGAACCCTCAGCATCCCTGCTTAGACATCTATTCTATTTGTACAGGCGCTCCGGACTTCGGCCTGAAAGAATGGCCCATAGATCGGACTTTCTGTCAGAACAGCTTGGTATCACATCCAGGGAAAAATTTGACACCCTGCTCCGTCTATGCAAACCACCCGACTGTGGCAGTGAAACATTATATAACCAGATGCTCCGGGGTTTTGATCCAAAAAACCAACAACACATGATGCTGGCATCCAAAGCACTGGAAAATTCTATACAGGTCATTGTTACTGATGGTCGGGGATATCTCTCCCATAGCTACCATGACCACACCCCTCAAGAGCCTCTGGACGGGCTTGAAAATATCCATATGTTCCTGTTTCACGAGAATCACACGGTAAAACTGTCTCATCAAAGTGACAACGCCCCCTGGTTCACTCACTTCCTGATCAGCTCCTACCTGAACAAGCAGGAAAACGAATGGCTGGAAGACAGTACGCTTGAAAATGCTTTATGGGAACTGTTTCCACAATGGCAGAAGGATGTTTTGTTATGCCGGGAAACGCTCCAGTGCAACGCCATAAAATCTGCCAGCGAACGGCTAGAGGAGGCACCCACAAAATCTGCCAGCGCACTGCTGGAAGCGGCGTCCATACAATCTGCCAGCGAAATGCTACAACAGGCGTTTATTGCACCCGATAAATTCATGCTGGGAGATCTCGGACAGAACCTGTTCAGGTTTTACAATAAATTACGCCTTGTTTGTTACCCGTTCGACGATACAGAGAACCCTGACGGGACATTTTACGTTAGCAAAAACGTGCTTGGCGCAGTGGTTTTTTTCTGGGAAGAGTCTGCCAGTAAATACATCGCCTTTATAGCCCCTGATCTCTCCACATCTGCAATAAACGACAAAATACAGTCTTTGGATAATCATGTAAAAGATTATTCCGAGGGCGTATTTTTAGTAAAAAAACAGGATATCCGCTATGTGATTCCTGCACTCCTGGTGCTGGCACCTGTTTTTAGAAAAACCTATGCAGAAGCCGAGAGTATTATATCCGATACTGAAGATGCTCTTGTTTACGGGGGTTTAGCCAGATGGCAACATCTCGCGTCATTGTTTAAACCCACCGAACTGGGCAAGGTACCTGCTACCAATAATATTGATCTGGCAGTTGAGAATATTCAAAGTCTGGAAAAGATTTCGGCCTCCCTTGAGGAAAAGCTGACACGCGCCCTGCCTGGCACTACCGTGAGACGCAACAACTTTCACACCATAGCTTTAGCCAGCCCGAAAGAATTGCGGCGCACAGGGTTACTGCACACTTTAAAGATCCATTGCTTTCCCGATAACGGCAAAGAAAATACGATAAGATTCACCGCTTGCAAGACCAAAAAATGGCGCATCTTATCGATCAATATTTCTGTCGGCCCTCAAGGGTATTTCGATTTCACCCGTGTAGAACCTTTTGCCAAGAGTTCCAGGCTACTTATGCCAAGCCTGCCCGCTATGGTTGAAAAACTGCTTCAGGACACGCAATTTGATCAAACCTACCCAAGCATTGATGCAAAAAGAAGGGGGCAAAATGCTCAAAATATATTAAAAATCTTGCTGACAAGTGACACTGAGCAACAGGTTCAGGCGATTATTCATGAGTCACTGCTCAGCCGTTCTTCAGAATCAACCGGGTTACCGGAATTTCTGCTTCCTTATGTCAAGCCCCAACCTGACAAGGCACTGGAAAGCAATAGTGATATTGACGAACATGCAACAGTTTCTACTGCTACTTATGTCGAAAGTGCAGAGGCGATAACAAAAGATGCTTCTTTCAATTCCCATGAGAAGAAACAGAAACAACAAGAAATAAGCGACATTGCCACGGTGCCAGAAAAAAACGCTATCACAGTAGAAGCAAGCCCTGATAATCAATGCTCTGTAGTTGCTGATAACAGTGAGGCAGTGGCACCTGATCCTGCTGAGCGCTCAAATAAAAGCAAGAATAAAACTGCAGCCCAAAAGTCAATCCCGACTACGATCGATTTCGAAACAGCCTTGTCTCAGTCCGTAGAACTATCAAACTGGCTTAAGGAGATGGATCATAGTTTTCCGGACGAGCTGAACAGGGCAACAAAGACACAAGATTGCAAAGCCTCTGAAGAAAACCCTGCGCCCGGTACAGAATCCGATACACTGCAAAAGCAACTGCAGGACGGAAAAACAAAAACCCTGAAAATACTGGCCTGTTCCGGAGCCTCTGCTGATACATCCACAGACCAGCCAGTCATCACCATCAACCTGGCCAATACCCCGGGCAGTCAACAGCGCAAAGACTTAGAGCAGGCGGCTTATGAGAACCACTTCCCCTATGCGCAACTGGTTCAGGCGTTGTTCATTCTGAACCAGAAATTTCCATCTGGAAAATCAGAAATACTGCAGATCTATGAGAAGGCTTTCAAGCTGCTGTTACCGGCAGCCATCGCCGGTATACCGCTTGCCTACCAATTATTAATCGGGATGCAATTGCGCAACCAACATCCGGCAGGCTGGCCTCAGATGGAACCTGTCAGCCGACTGTTACGCAGCATGGCTTCCAGAGCGACAAGCTTCAACCAGGTAAAAGTTGAAGGTCTATTGAAGGGTGGATTTCTGGAGCAGCTCTATCAGGATACAGACGCCATAACCCTGACCAGGATTGAGCAGGGGTTAGCCAAAGAGTCAGACCTGTCAGACAGAGGCAGAGAGGTAAAGGCCATTGTCAATGCCCTGAGAGAACCGGATACCACCTCGATATTAACATCCCTGAAAGCAGTGCGTCCCGGGGCTCGGGAGCTGCAACAAACCATCGGGTCGCTGATACTGATACTGGAGAAAAAACAAGAGCCTGCAACCAGTCAGATTCACAATGAACTTTGGTCGTATAGCCTCAATGCCCTGCAAATTAAGGGAGCCTTGAAAAAAAAACCTCAGCACATGGATATATCTTATTTCCCACAGGTACTGGCCATGACTGACCTGAAAGCATTCATGGATACTGAGCAAACCGGACAACTGCTCAAATATCATCAACCCAGATTCATAGCCTTTTGGAAAATGGGTTTTTGGGAAAGCTATCTCAAGGCTTCGTTAAGCAAAGACAGCAAGAGTGAAAAGGAACTATTTGACGGGCATCATGACCAAATAAGTAATAAGGCGACTAAAAAGTCCAGACCCGATTTAATAAAAGACTGGATGCTTGCCCGCTCTTTGCTGCTTGCAAGAGACTTTATTCAAATCAAAAAGGTTCCGGTTTCCCCCACTCCGGCGCAACTAACCTCTGGAACAGGTACACATTCTGAAAAAGCAAAAAGAACCGTAAAAGCAGCCAGGCAACCAAAAGACCTGAGGCCTGGCATCCGACCGTCAACAGGACCATACGATGAACAAATTTATAACCAGTATTTATTACAACTGGATAACAATATTATTCAGGAACTCAGACTTATTCAGAGCAACCCGGAGAAATTTTTGCAACAGGCAGAAAAGCAAATCACTGCATTCCGAAAGGCAATAATAAGAAATGGTAACCATTTAACAAACAGACTGGGAATCGGTTATTACTATTTTATGAAGGCACTGGCCATGATGGGTGCCAAAATGTCAGATGACAACAAAACCATTGAGTTACCCTTTGGCCCGGAAGTGAAACTCAACGCCAAAAGGATAAACGAAACTATTTTATTGTCTGGTGATCATGGCTTCCCTTATGCCCCGATACTCTTGCTGTTTTTTGAATATGCTATGGAAATAGAGTCCAGTGCAACATCCAGAGCCATTTACTCTGCATTCTCCGGGGTGTCACAGTCTATTGAGATTTTATTAGAATCGGATTCAAACCTAATGGTTATGATCGGAGTATTGCTCAAGTGGCTGATACTGATTCCAAAGCCTTTCGAACTGAAACTGGCCTTTGGTACAGAGACTTATACGAAAAACCCGCAAAGCAATATTCCCGGCAGGGTAACAACTTCCATACGAATACTCAGAGAGTTTATGGAGCAGCTTCCGATAAAAGGCTCTGATGGTTCAGTTGATACTGTTTTGAGTCGAATGAACCAACAATATACTATTACCCAACATATGCGTAACGGACAGCATGAACGATCGCTGGTGAAAGCGGGAACAGCTGCGGCAGTGATAGCGACGTTGAGAGAGGCTGCGGCAGAGAGAGAAGCTTCGGCAGTCAGGGAAGCTGAGAATGCGGCAGCAGTAGCCATAGAGTTAGCAGATACAAAAGCGACAGCAGCAGCGATAGCGCTGGCAGAAGCTACAGTGGAAAAGAAACCTCAAAGGAGAGCGCCAGAGGAATCGGGAACGGTAGCGACAGCAATAGCGGAAACGAAAGCGGCAGTGACAGCGGCAGCGAAAGCAAAAGTAGTAGCGGAATCGAATGCGGCAGAGAAAGCAAAAGTAGCAGCGAAATCGAAAGCAGTAACAAAAGCGGCAGCGGAAGCAGAAGCAAAATTGCAAGCGGAAGCTGATAAGGAAGCAATATTAAGACTGATTCTCTACCTCGCTTCTGGTCGACCGGATTTGTTGGATTCTGATTATCTGGATTTATCTATGTTGACCATTTACTATTCAGTCTTCGGCCTGGCATCAGACTCGAACGTGTACGTATCCCTGAAAGAAGCTCAGGGCAAGCTCTCTAGTGATACTGATCCTGATATTCGGGTAATGGCAGATATTATAGAACTTGCTTTTTATCTGGTTAGTGAATCACCAGAAGCAGAGCCGGATCTCCCTCATCTTAAAGCTCTTCCCTTTGAAATCCAGGCCCGCACAACCGCACTTCATTTTGGTCATGACTTTCGACTTCTGAAAAAAATAATTCATTTGCTTCCCGAAATGACTGCCAACGATAAAGAATCCTACTGGTACAACACCTTTTTTCTGATTCACGAGTATATTCTCAGGCTCATTGGTGGAAATGCAGAAAAGGCAAAAAAACTCCAGATTAAGTCCTATGACTGGGAAACATTTCTCGCACGTTTTCAACACTTTGTATGGCATAAGCCAGTAAACACTATTGCAAGTCATATTGAATCAAAAATCATCGAACATATTGTCTTTAATCATGAACACTTGAAAATGTTCACAGCTGGAAACGAAAATATTTTTATTATAGCTATTCAACAAGCGAGAAAAGCTGGCTACGAGGAATTAAAACAGCAGTTAGAAGAATATGAAGATAGAATGGACTCTCAATCATCAGAGATGTCAGGCTGGCTTCATTGTCTGGCTGGCCTGACACTTCTGGAGGCACAAATAAATTTGGACTCTCAGCAGATAATATTAACCGGTCACAAAAGAGTTATGCTCAGCGCACATGCCCATTTCCAGAAAGCACGCCATCTCAACTTTCCTTATGCCGGTTATCTGGAATCACTAGTGGCTATGCGACTGGATAACTACCAGTATTACCAGGACGAGACATCAGAAGCCTGGCAAACAGACCTGGACAATAAGCCTGTTATTCAATACGCATCGGCCAGAAAACCAGGGGAAAAGATCTTTATTGAAGCGGGTAAGATTGTCACGGACATCTTGCCAGGGCTATTAGCAAGCTCTCTATATGGTGTAGGTTTTGCCGTTGAGGCAGCCATCAGAGTCTTTACTGATAAACGCTTTAATCTTTTGCATATCCCCCAGGCTGGTTGGCCAACACTGATCGCAAAGCATTTTTTGATTACCCCCATACACCATAACATCCAATTTGTGTTCAGCAATGATGTCCCTGAAGTTGAAGAAGCGTTATTCCAGAGTATAAGTGATCCTGAAAGTATTGAGCGAATACTTCTGGAACCACTGAAGAAAACAAGGCTTTTTCCCATTAACCAAAGAATAAAACAATATAGTTTTTGGCTGGACAGTGAAATCAAAAGTGGTGACAGGCCAAAAAATATTAAAAACTACTTAAGCCTTGTTAACGCTTTTTTGTCGGATAAATCGGAGGCGCCTGATACATCATCTGAGGCAACTGCTGCTGATATTGATCAATTACCAGAGACTATTGCCAGCTACGAGCTAAGCCGATATGACTATACAAACCTGTTTAAAGCACTGCGGGAAACACCACAACCTGACTCCAGTTTTGATGAATACGTTTATAACCTTCCGCAACTGAAATCGCACCCGGATTATGAAGCTATAAGTCATGTTCTTTTGAAAAAACATCGCACAAAGTCGGCCCTGATCCACTATTATTTTTGGGCGTACGAGACCCTCAATGATAGCTGTGACAACGAACGGGATCTGTTCTGGAATGGGATCATGAAACAGAAGATTGAAAAAGATGAAAAAATGAGAAGCGTTTTTTTGGCACTGCTGGCAACTGCCGATCTAACGCTTAAGTACGATGATAACCGGATGGCCGTGAGGACCGCATTCAAAAAATACAATCTGGAAATTAGTTTCTGGGTGACTTTTTTTCACATTTTCTCACGCGAAATCGAATTTTTTTTGCATAAATCAGAACATGGAAATGGCGATGGATGAGATGTGGATGTTTATTAAAAACCGAATGATAAGTACCTGGCCAGTTGGTTTCGCATATTCTGGCGAGTGGATTTTTTCATCCTTCAAGGCGCAACGACGGGCGCGTAGCCATAGCTACGCAACCAGAGTTGGAACGCAGAAGGGTGGAAAAAGCCGCCGTCCAGAATATGCGAAACCAACTGGTTAGGTACTTAATGTTCGGTCTTTAAAAAGTTGTTGATAATCTACTCAGTAAGAGTATCAGGAGGCCCGTGGCTGAAATACCCAACCTGACATCAATGATGTGTATAGTTTGCTCGGGAATAATCCGGTATATTGTTGTTCAGCCTTATCTCATCTCTCAAACACTGTAGCATCAACATTCTCATGCAAGGCCAGAATTTATTTCATGCTGAGCCGGGGTCTCCCGCTCAATCAGACAATCAGCGTCCTCTGACGGTAACAGAGCTGAACAGCCAAACCCGGAGAATGCTGGAAACGCGCTTCGCAAACGTCAGGGTGGAAGGCGAACTTTCCGGCCTTGCCCGACCCGGATCAGGACACTGGTACTTCACCCTTAAAGATGCCAATGCCCAGATTCGCTGTGCGATGTTCAAAAACCGCAATCGCAGCATTCGTTTTGTTCCGGCTGAAGGCATGCAACTGATTGTCAGGGGTCGGGTGAGCCTTTATGAGGGCCGGGGCGACTACCAGCTGATTGTCGATCACATGGAAGAAGGCGGTGCCGGTGCTCTTCAACGTGCTTTTGAGGCGCTTAAGCTGAAGCTGGACAACGAGGGTCTGTTCAATGCGGAGCGGAAAAGGCCCCTGCCTGCCCTGCCCTCCCATATTGGTGTTGTGACCTCTCCAACAGGCGCGGCTATCCGCGACATCCTGGCGGTATTAAAAAGACGCTTCCCCTCCATACCCATCACAGTCATTCCCAGTTCGGTTCAAGGGAAAGAAGCCGCCGACGAGCTGGTCAGAGGCATTGAAATGGCCAATCGCAGTGGGTTGTTTGACGTTTTGATTGTCGGTCGTGGGGGTGGTTCACTGGAAGACCTCTGGCCTTTCAATGAGGAAAGAGTCGCCAGAGCCATAGCGGCTTCTGAAGTTCCCGTGGTCAGTGCTGTGGGCCATGAAATTGATTTTACCATTGCTGATTTTGTCGCTGATTACCGGGCACCGACGCCATCGGCGGCGGCTGAAGTACTCAGTCCGGACCAACAGGATATTCTCAATAAGCTCGGTCTGCTGAATCGAAAGCTACAGACTCTGATGAAGCATCGTCTGCAGGCCCTGTCCCAGCGGCTTGATAACACCAGTCTGCGCCTGCGTCATCCGGGGGAACGCCTGAGAGAGCTCAACCAGCGGCTGAAAGATCTGGACATTCGTCTGCAACAATCGATGACCATAGCCCTTCAGGCTCAGGCTGCAAAGTATCAAAGGCTAAACGACAGGCTTTTACAGTCTTCACCTTCAAGACGCATTGAGCGGCTGCAAGGAGAGTTGAATCTGCTGAAAAGCCAGCTTGATTCATTTCTGCAGGTACTTTTAAAACAGAAAGAAAATCGCTTGAAACAACTGACAGGCATGCTGGATGCTGTCAGCCCTCTGGCAACCCTGTCTCGAGGCTACAGCATTGTCGCCAGAGGCGATGAATTTATTCGGGATGCCGGACAACTGACTGGAGGTGAACAGGTGACAGCCCGATTCAGCCAGGGTTCAGCAGACTGTCAGGTGATTAAGATTCACAAATCGTAGGCGTTTTGCAACACCTTCTTGATGAAAAAGATAAAGAAACACTCTTGTTTTCTTAATCTATCCTTCTTCTCTGTAAACCAGAGGGCAAGGATAGAATTATTAAACAATCACTTTTTGCGGCACTGCTGTTACTGTCGTTTTCTGTGGTCTGCCCATCAGTCACTGTAGACACAAACGGCAATGTAGGACCAGACTCATCACCTGATGACAAACGACACAAACCTGATAGTCAGGAAGTGCAAGCGAATCTTATAGAGTCAATTTCCTGGCCATGGCGTTACGCGACGAATCTGCTGGTTGCTTATGAGCTCATTCTGACTACCAGAGACGCCTCTCCAGGCTCAAACCCTCATTCACCCATAGCTGTAGAAGCAGTTTTCACTGTTGGCTGGCTTTTAAAAAGCTATTGGAATGCCAATTCACTACTGTTTAACCCAATTGAGCAACAAGAGGCGAGTCAAAATCACCGACTTGCTATCACCGCCGTGATGCCAGGCTCGGAACAAGGCCCACCTCCCTATCAACCATCAGAATCATCAGGCCAGAGTGCCCCACAAACCAGCACTTACACCACAGGCTATTTCACCAGTCTCCTGTTTTCTGACTCTGCCGACGGTGACGAGGGTCCTGAACAACACCTGCATACTTTGGGTTTAAATTGTTATATCTATCCCTGTAATGGTGTTTGTCGATTCCGACAATCTTCCGACCCATCCGATAGCGTAGAGCCAGGTTGTGAAGAAAGTTCGACATACGACACTGAAGAAACATCCGGAAAAAGTGCATGCTCCCACCTGGCCAGTAGACACTGTTATCGTTGCGGCCCTGTAGACGGGGTCGCCTTAGACGGGGTCGCAGACTCAACAGGTGCAGGGGCCGCCAGTACAATTGACACTACCGGGCGAGCAACCTGCAACGTAATCTTAGTCGGCGAGGATGGCCAACTGTGGCAATGCCGGAAAGTCTATAAGAATGAAAAAACACTTTTGTCTCACAAAAACCAATACCATACCGGGCAAAAAACCTGTGTCATGATGGTGCTCGGGAAGAATGGCCGGTCGCAGCCATGCGGAACACTCTGCAGCAATGCTAAAGCCCTGTCAGCTCACAAAACCGCTCTCCATAGCAGGCAACGAACCTGTGACGTAACCGTGATCGGGGAAGATGGCCAGCCTCACCGATGCAGGACGCTCTGCAAAAGTTCTAAAGCCCTGACGGATCACAAAAGAACCTTCCATACTGGACAACAAACCTGTGACGCAACCTTAGTTGGGGAAGATGGCCAGAAGCGACTATGCGGGACAGTCTGCAAGAATGCTCAAACTCTGTCTAATCACAAATGCAGAATGCACAGCGGGAAACGAACTTGTGGAGTGACCATGGCCGGAGAGGACGGCCAGCAGCAGGCATGCGGAAAGGTCTACAAGAGTTATCAGGACCTGAGGAATCACATAAGAAAAGATCACACCGGGCAACAAACCTGTAAGGAAACTGTCATTGGGAAGGATGGGCAGCAGCGGCCGTGCGGGGCGGTGTATAAGAATGCTATGTGCCTGTCGAGTCACAAAAGCACATACCATAGCGGACCAAAAACTTGCGACTTAACACTCATCGGAGTGGATGGCCGACCATGGCCATGCAGAAAGCTCTTCAATAATTCCTATGCCCTATCGACCCACAAAAGAAGAGACCACAGCGAACCACAGACCTGCGATGTGACAGTGATCGGCGAGGATGGTCTGCAGAGACCATGCGGGACTGTCTGCAAGAGTGCTTTTGACCTGTCGAATCATAAAAGAAGACATCGAAAACGCCAGCTTGTTGATGTAAACCGGAACAATCACCTCAATCCTTGAAATGGCACCCGCCCTTGAGGGGGTATCGCAAAATTCCCTTGTCGCCAGAGGCGATGAATTTATTCGGGATGCCGGACAACTGACTGAAGGTGAACGGGTGACGGCCCGATTCAGCCAGGGTTCAGCAGACTGTCAGGTGATTGAGATCCACAAATCCTGGTTGTTGGCGTTTTACAACGCCTTCTTGATGAAAAAGATAAAGAAACACTCTTGTGTTCTTAATCTATCCTTCTTCTCTGTAAACCACAGGGCAAGGATAGAATTATTAAACACTCACTTTTTGCGGCACTGCTGTTACTGTCGTTTTCTGTCGTCTGCCAGACTAAAGCGTTGGCAAGACGTTTTGTTATCGAGGTTGAACAGAATGCAGATTTTCCCGATCATAACTTTTCTATAAAGCTTAACCGACCAACATTTTCAGGCAACCCATCAGACATTGTCGACACAAACGGCAATGTAGAGCCAGACTCATCAGCTGATATAAAACGACAAGTGCCTTACAGTCAAAAAATGAAAGCGACTCTTGTAGAGTCGATTTCGTGGCCATGGCTTTATGCGACGAATCTGCTGGTTGCTTGTGAGTTCATTCTGACCACCAGAGATGCCTCTCCAAGCTCAAACCCTTATTCATCCTTAGCTATAGAAGCAGTTATCACCGTTGGTTGGCTTTTAAAAAGCTATTGGAACGCCAATTCACTGCTGTTTAACTCTACTGAGCAACAGGAAGCGAGTGAAAATTACCGGCTTGCTATCACTGCTGTGATGCCAGGCTCTGAACAAGGCCAACCCTATTATCAAGCACCGGAATCATCAGGACGTGCTCCACAAGCCAGCACTTACAACACAGGCTATTTCACCAGTCTTCTGTTTTCTGACTCTGCCGACGGTGACGAAGATCCTGAACAACACCTGCATACTTTGGGTTTAAATTGTTATACCTATCCCTGTAATGGTGTTTGTCGATTCCGACAATCTTCCGACTTATCCGACAGCATAGAGCCAGATTCTGAAGAAAGTTCGACATACGACACTGAAGAAACATCCGGAGAAAGTTCATGCTCCCACGTGGCCAATAAACACTGCTATCGTTGCAGCTCTGTAGACAGGGTCGCCTCAGACGGGGTCGCAGACTCAATAGGTTCAGCCGCAGCCGGTACAACTGAATCTGACCGGCGAGCAACCTGCAACGTGATCTTAGTCGGCGAAGATGGCCAACTGCGGCAATGCCGGAAGGTCTTTAAGAATCAAAAAATACTTTTGTCTCACAAAAACAGATACCATACCGGACAAAGAACCTGTGGCGTAACACTCGTCGGGGAGGATAGCCAGCCAGGGCCATGCGGAACGGTCTGCCAGAATGCTGCAGCTCTCGCGTATCACAAAAGAAGTGTCCACACCGGGCAACAAACCTGTAACCTGACCATGGTTGGGAAAGACCGCCAGCAGCGACCATGCGGAAAGTCTTACAACAGTCTTCAAGCCCTGTCGAATCACAAAAGCTTATGCCATAGCGGGGAAAAAATCTGTCACGTAAAAGTAGTCGGAAAGGATGGCCAGCCACAACCATGCGGAATGGTCTACCGAAATATTGGTGCCCTGTCGGATCACAAAAAAAGATGCCATACCGGGCAAAAAACCTGTGTCGTGATGGTGATCGGGAAGAATGGTCAGCCGCAGCCATGCGGGGCAGTCTGCAGCAATGCTAAAGCCCTGTCAGCTCACAAAAACAATCACCATAGCGGGCAACGAAGCTGTGGCGTAAACGTGATCGGGGACGATGGCAAGCCTCGCCGGTGCGGGGCGCACTGCAGAAATTCTAAAGCCCTGGCGGATCACAAAAGAACCTTCCATACTGGACAACAAACCTGTGACGCAACCCTAGTTGAGAAAGATGGCCAGAAGCAACTATGCGGGGTAGTCTGCAGAAACGCTCAAAAACTGTCGAGTCACAAAAGCAGATTCCACAGCGGGAAACGAATCTGTGGCGTGGCCGTGGCCGTGGCCGGAGAGGATGGCCAGCAGCAGCCATGCGGCAAGACCTACAAGAATTCTCAGGACCTGAGTGATCACATAAGAAGAGATCACACCAGGCAACAAACCTGTAAGGAAACTGTCATTGGGAAGGATGGGCAGCGGCGGCCATGCGGGTCGGTGTGTAAAAGTGCTTCAAGCCTGTCTATTCACAAAAGCACATACCATACCGGACCAAAAACCTGCAACCTGACACAAGTCGGTAAGGATGGCCGACCATGGCCATGCGAAAAGCTCTTCGATAATGCCAAAGCCCTGTCGAACCACAAAAGGAAAGACCATAGCGAACCACAAACCTGCGATATGACAGTGGTCTCAGAGGGTGGTCTGCAGAGACCATGCGGGACGGTCTGCAAGAACGCTTTTGACTTGACGAATCATAAAAGAATACATCGAAAACACAAGCTTGCTGATGTAAACCGGAACAATGACCTAACTCCTTGAAATCACCTCCTTGAAATGACACCCGCCCTTCAGAGGGTGTCGCAAAACTCTCTCCGGCGTGGGAACGCGCTGACTCCCGTCATTGCCGGCTTCATTCTCGTCATTCCCGCGAAGGCGGGAATCCACACTGACTCTCCACCAGAACCATACTGCCCGGTGTCCCCCTGGCCTTGTCATCCCCGAGAAGGCAGAGATCCACCGTTGGCGCTGGATTCCCGCCTTCGCGGGAATGACGACTTCAGAGCGTGAGAACGAGCTGTTGAAGTTTTGCGACACCCTCTTAGGAGCCTGACCGAGAATAGCGCCCGTAGCGAGGACGGCAGAAAATTGAGGATGAAAATTCGGTTTTGTGAGGAGAATAGCGAGCTATTTGACGAACAAAAGCGGATTTTCAGACCAATTTGCTGCCGCCGCAGTAGGGCAGTCTATTCTCGGTCAGGCTCTTAGTGAAGAAGACACAAAAACACTCTTATTATCTTGATCTATCCTTCAACTCTTTAAACCGGAAGGCTGACCTGGAATGGTGCCCGTTCTCGCTACGGGCGGACCATATAAGCCTCCTGGAGAAGTGCTACCCGAAATTCTTGAAGAGTACCGCCGAAACCCTGGGCAACAGAAGGACCCCACCAAGTAGCTCAACTCAGACATTTAGCAGATCGCCAGCCAGAAAACTGGCTGGCCAGAAGGATCAGAGCAAAATTCCCAACATCCGACGCAGAGGCTCTGCAGCCCCCCACAACAACTGGTCACCTACCGTAAAGGCAGACAGATATTCAGGACCCATATTCAATTTGCGAATACGACCCACGGGAATATCCAGACTGCCGGTCACCGCTGCCGGTGTCAGCTTCTCCATGGTCACCTCACGATCATTGGGAATCAGAGAAACCCAATCGTTGGCATTGGCAACAAGGCTTTCGATATCAGCTATTGGCACATTTTTGTTCAGCTTGATGGTCAACGCCTGACTGTGGCAACGCATGGCACCGACACGAACACAGACACCATCAACCGGCACCAGAGCCTGACCGTCCAGACCGAGAATCTTATTGGTCTCTGCCTGAGCTTTCCACTCCTCACGGCTCTGCCCGTTCTCCAGTTGACGATCAATGTAAGGAATCAGACTGCCTGCCAGAGGCACCCCGAACTCACTTTGTGGTAAATCCGAGCTGCGCAGCAGATCAGATGTCTTACGATCAATATCAAGAATGGCACTGGCTGGATCGGCCAGCTCCCGGGCAACGTTATCGCGAATCACACCCATCTGAGCGATCAATTCACGCATGTTTCGGGCACCGGCGCCACTGGCAGCCTGATAAGTCATGGCGCTGACCCAGTCCACCAGCCCCTCACGAAACAGACCACCAATGGCCATCAGCATCAGGCTGACAGTACAGTTACCACCGATAAAATTCCTGACACCGGCATCAATGGCCCGATCGATAACAGGACGATTGACCGGATCCAAAACAATAACACTGTCGTCCTTCATCCTCAGAGAAGAAGCGGCATCAATCCAGTAGCCGTGCCAACCACTGTCACGCAATGGCTGAATAACCTTATTGGTGTAATCGCCACCCTGACAGGAAATAATGATATCCATAGCGGCCAGCGCTTCAATTGAGTGAGCGTCCTGAAGCGCTGTAGCAGGTCTGCCCGCATCCTGACCTACGAGTGGACCAGGCTGACCCTGCTGGGAAGTGGTAAAGAAGACCGGGTCAATATTCGCAAAGTCGTTTTCTTCACGCATACGATCCATCAAAACCGAGCCGACCATTCCCCGCCAGCCAACAAAACCGACCTTTTTCATAACTAGCCTCCCTAAATGCTCAACCCTTCAAACAAGCCACTAAGGCATCGCCCATTTCAGAGGTGCTTACCTGTTTGCAACCTGCTGATGCAATATCTCCGGTACGCAGTCCCTGATCCAGAACATCGCTGACGGCTTTTTCAATCGCATCTGCCGCTGCAATTTCCCCCAGGGAGTATCGGAGCAGCATCGCCAGAGAAAGAATCTGAGCCAGCGGGTTCGCTTTACCCTGACCGGCAATGTCCGGGGCAGAACCATGCACAGGCTCATACATCCCCTGGTTGGCTTCGTTCAGGGAAGCCGATGGCAACATACCAATGGAGCCGGTCAACATAGCAGCACAGTCGCTGAGAATGTCGCCAAACATGTTGCCGGTGACCATTACATCAAACTGTTTGGGTTCACGCACCAGCTGCATTGCCGCATTATCAACATACATATGGCTCAGTTCCACATCGGTGTAGTCAGAGCCCATATCTGACACTATTTCACGCCAGAGAGCGGTCACTTCAAGCACATTGGATTTATCAACCGATGTCAGTCGACCACCACGCTTTTGAGCCGCTTCAAAAGCCACTTTGGCAATACGCTTGATTTCAGATTCACGGTAGACATAGGTGTTGTAACCTTCCCGCTCTCCGCTCTCGAGGGTACGAACACCTCTTGGCTCACCAAAGTAGATACCACCGGTCAGTTCACGGACGATCAGAATATCCAGACCCGCCACCCGTTCGTGCTTGAGACTGGATGCTTCTGCCAACTGGGGAAACAGCATTGCTGGTCGCAGATTGGCGAACAGTCCCATTTCGGAACGCAGCTTCAGCAGTCCACGCTCAGGACGGTTCATCATCGGCTGGTCATCCCACTTGGGACCACCCACAGAACCAAAGAGAATCGCGTCAGATTTTTTCGCTTCGGCCAGAGTCTCGTCGGTCAGGGGAACACCATGAACATCCAGCGAAGCACCACCCACCAGACCTTCACTGATTTCAATAGCCAACCCAAAGCGGGTTTTAACGACATCCAGAACTTTCAGCGCTTCTGCCACAATCTCAGGGCCAATGCCGTCACCGGGCAGGCATAAAATCTGTTTACTCACTTCCCTTTACCTCTCATTAAAAACAGTGTTTTGTAAGCTCGATTTGACACTGGGCAGGCTGTTGAAAAACTCCCCCAGGGCTCCGGCGGCTGTCACAAAAAGCTGATTCCCACGCTCTCAGGCCCTTTGGACCCCGGCGCGGGAGTGAGAGCTTTGCAATAGCCTCTGGTGTATGGGAGCAAGAGTCGACTTACTTTGTTATTTGTTAAACTGGCAAAATTTAATGAATAGCATCAAAAAGCCAGGGCTGACTGTTGCGATGGCGCCCTTCAAAGGCTTTGATCGCATCAGCGTCCTGCAATGTCAGACCTATGTCGTCCAGACCATTGAGCAGACAGTGACGTCTGAACTCATCAATCGAAAAGCTGAGTTCACTGCCATCAGGCTTGATCACTTTTTCACGTTCCAGATCCACGTTCAGCTGATAGCCTTCCTGCGCATCAATTTCACTGAACAGCTCGTCAACAGCCTCTTCCGAGAGAGTGATCGGCAGAATGCCATTTTTGAAACAGTTGTTGTAAAAAATATCAGCAAAGCTCGGCGCAATGACGCAGCGAAAACCAAAATCATCCAGAGCCCATGGAGCGTGCTCCCGACTGGAGCCACAACCAAAGTTTTGACGGGCGATCAGTACCGATGCCCCCTGATAACGATCCTGATTCAGCACAAAGTCAGGATTCACCGGACGCTTTGAACAATCCTGGCCGGGCTGGCCCTCATCAAGGTAGCGCAACTCATCAAACAGATTGGGACCAAAGCCACTGCGCTTGATGGACTTGAGAAACTGCTTGGGAATGATCATGTCGGTATCAACATTGGCACGATCAAGAGGTGCTACCAAACCTTTATGAATAGTAAATGCCTTCATGGTGTCTTAAGCCCCCTGCCCCATCATCTGACGCACATCAACAAAATGGCCGGTTACCGCAGCCGCTGCGGCCATAGCCGGGCTTACCAGATGGGTTCGACCACCAAAACCCTGACGACCTTCAAAATTGCGGTTTGAAGTGGATGCGCAATGCTCACCGGCACCCAGTTTGTCGGCATTCATGGCCAGACACATGGAGCAGCCCGGCTCACGCCATTGCAGACCGGCCGCTTCAAAGATTTTGTCCAACCCTTCATTTTCTGCCTGTTCTTTTACCAGACCCGAGCCCGGGACAACCAGAGCTTCCTTAACGGTGTCAGCTACCTTTCGACCTTTTACGACAGCAGCCGCCTCTCTGAGGTCTTCAATTCTGGAGTTAGTACAGGAACCAATGAAAACACGATCAACAGGGATATCCGTGATCGGCATGCCTGCTGTCAGCCCCATGTACTCGAGGGCTCTTGCATAACCTTCCGCATCTGCCGGGGACGGTACATTAGCATCCACAGGCAGAACCATTTCAGGTGAGGTACCCCAGGTCACCTGAGGTTTGATGTCTTCACCTTTTAAAACAACCACTTCATCAAAAACAGCATCAGCATCAGAGTGCAGATCGGACCAGGCCTCTACCGCCTTGTTCCAGAGCTCACCTTTGGGTGCAAAAGGACGACCTTTTACATAATCGACCGTGGTCTGATCGACCGCAACCATACCTGCACGGGCACCTGCTTCAATAGCCATATTGCAGACAGTCATTCGACCTTCCATACTCATGGCTCGCAGAACGTCGCCACCAAATTCGACAGCAAAGCCGGTACCACCAGCGGTTCCGATCTTGCCAATAATGGCCAGAACCACGTCTTTCGGCGTAACACCCAAACCCAGCTCGCCATCAACACGCACCAGCATGTTTTTCATTTTCTTGGCAACCAGGCACTGGGTAGCCATGACGTGTTCGACTTCGGAGGTACCAATACCATGGGCCAGCGCGCCGAAAGCACCGTGAGTAGAGGTATGGGAATCACCACAGACTACGGTCATACCTGGCAGAGTTGCGCCCTGTTCAGGACCCACAACATGGACAATCCCCTGGCGGGTATCCATCATATCGAACTGGACGATATCGAAATCGTGGCAATTATCATCCAGCGTTTTAACCTGAATTTTCGAGATAGGATCTTCGATACCATCAATGCCGGTTTTGCGCTCATTAACGGTAGTTGGCACATTATGATCAGGCGTTGCCAGGTTGGCATCAATTCGCCAGGGTCGGCGGCCAGCAAGACGCAGACCTTCAAACGCCTGGGGAGAGGTGACTTCATGAAGTAGCTGTCGATCAATGTAGATCAAAGACGAACCATCGTCTCGTTGACGAACAAGGTGGTTGTCCCACAACTTGTCATAGAGCGTCTTACCTGCCATTGGTTGAATCCTCATTACAGCGTTTCCGTTTTATGGGTATCCTAGAACGACAGAACAGATTACTCAAATTCATCTTTTTCATGCTATTAATAACTATAAGTTATCAATCATTTACCCCTTACAAAAAACTGAACCATGGATATACCCAGCCTCACCGCATTTCTGACCGTTGCTGAGTGCAAGTCTTTCTCCCAGGCGGCAGAAAAGCTGCATTTAACCCAGCCGGCCGTCAGCAAGCGCATTGCTTCGCTTGAGAGCCAATTAGGGACCCAGTTATTTGATCGCATGGGTCGACAGATCAATTTGAACGAAGCTGGACGCATCCTTATGCCCAAAGCCAGACAAATGCTGGACTTGATGAAGGACTCCCGTCAGGAAATCAGTAACCTGAAGACTCAGGTAAAAGGGACTCTGGCCATAGCCACCAGTCACCATATAGGCTTACGCAGGCTCCCTGACATCTTGAGGGAATACTCCCGCCGCTACCCGGATGTCAAGCTCGACATTCGCTTTGTGGATTCGGAGGTGGCTTATGAAATGCTGAGTCGTGGTGAAATTGAATTCGGTATCGTAACACTCTCTCCTGACAACCCGGATCGATTTGAATCCCGTCTGGTCTGGAATGACCCGCTGATTTTTATGGCGGCCAGAGACCACCCCTTATCCAGCCTGAAAAAAGTCACCACCCAGCAGTTAAGTGAACATCAGGCAATTCTGCCAAGCTCAAACACATTCACTCACCGGCTGGTTCGCACACTGTTTGAAGAAGAAGGTCTGTCTTTGCAAACCACCATGTCTTCCAATTACCTCGAAACAATCCGTATGCTGGCTTCCATCGGCCTGGCATGGACCATTTTGCCCGCCTCGATGCTGGACGACGATCTCATTGCATTGAACACACAATGCCATACGCCTTCAAGAAAGTTGGGGTATATCATCCACAAAGAGCGAACCCTGTCGAATGCGGCCAATGCGCTTCTGGACCTTCTGAATCAGGAAACCGGCTGATCATTGTTATTCGCCAACTTGTCCCTATAATTCCACTATCGATTTCACTACCTTTCACAGAACTGACGGAGTGTTGTATGTTCAAGGCGCTGTTGCTGGAGCAGGAAGGCCAAGCCACTGTATCTTCTGTCCGGGAACTGGACGACAGTCGTTTACCCGAAGGGGAGGTCACGGTAGCCGTCGAATATTCCTCGCTGAACTATAAGGACGGTCTGGCCATCACTGGCAAGGGCAAGATTATCCGCAACTTTCCCATGGTACCGGGCATTGATTTTGCGGGTACAGTCATTAATTCTGACAATCCTGAATTTTCAGAAGGTGACAAAGTTATCCTCACCGGCTGGGGCGTGGGTGAAAACCACTGGGGTGGTATGTCTGAAAGAGCCAGGGTCAAAGCCAGTCAACTGGTAAAAATGCCAAAGGGACTCAACAGCCAGAAAGCCATGATGATCGGCACAGCAGGTCTGACAGCAATGTTGTGCGTAATGGCTCTGGAACACTCAGGTGTCACACCTGAAAAAGGTGAAATTCTGGTCACCGGTGCCAGTGGTGGCGTGGGCAGTACTTCTGTCGCCCTGCTGGCAAAATTGCATTACGATGTTGTCGCTGTATCAGGTCGTCCGGAAAACTCCGGCATGCTGGTCAACCTGGGAGCCAAACTGATCCTGCCAAGAAGCCGTTTTGAGGAGCCAGCCCGCCCGCTGGATAAACAAATGTGGGCGGGTGCAATTGATACGGTTGGCAGCAAGCTGCTCGCCAGGGTTCTCTCAGAAATGAACTATGGCGGTGCCGTTGCAGCCTGTGGACTGGCAGGAGGTTTTGACCTTCCGACTACGGTGATGCCATTCATCTTGAGGGGCGTAAACCTCCAGGGCGTCGACTCTGTGATGTGTCCAACAGAAAAACGTACTCAGGCCTGGGAGCGACTGGTGGACCTGTTACCTGCTGATTTTTACAACTCTGCCTGTCAGGAAGTGACACTGGAAGAAATTGCTGAGTACGCTGAAGCCATCACGGTGGGTCAGGTGACCGGTCGTGTGATCGTGAAAATCTAACCCGTTCTTTTTATAAGTCATTTTTATAAGCAGCCTTTACAAAAGGCATCGAATTTTTCGCTCTGCTGTTTTTCAGCTGACTCATTTTCTCATCCACTTGATGTTGTCGTGCTGTTCATGATCGCTCCATGAATCTTGCGGCAACATGCTTTCATGGCAAAAATTGAGGATACACTCATTGAAGCCATGTACTGGTATTAACCCCTAATTACTTCGAACCCTTTAAGTGCAATAGTTCGAGGTTTGACTGATTAAACAAAAACAACCATGAATTTGCGCCCCGTTCTGCTTGTCATAGGCCTGTTTCTGATGATGCTGTCAGTATTGATGCTACTGCCAGCCCTGCATGATTTCGTCATTGGCGAGGAAGGAATTTATTCATTCGGCTTGTCGGCCCTGATCACCCTGTTGGCAGGCGCACCACTTTACTACTTTTGTCGTGTACCTGTATTCAGCCTGCAACCAAGGCAAATATTTCTGCTGACCAACGCATCCTGGTTGACACTGAGTGCCTTCGCAGCTCTGCCTCTCTACATACAGCTGGATATCAGCTACACCGACGCATTCTTTGAAACCATGTCCGGGATTACAACCACCGGTTCTACCGTGCTCAGTGGACTTGACCAGATGAATACTGGGGTCCTGCTGTGGCGCTCTCTGCTTCAATGGCTCGGCGGCATTGGCTTTATTGTCCTGGCTGTAGCGGTACTGCCTTTTCTGAAAGTCGGTGGTATGCGTCTGTTCCAAAGCGAATCTTCCGACTGGTCAGACAAAGCCATGCCCCGTTCAGGCAGCATCGCCAAACGTATTGTTTGTATCTACTTGGGCATGACCATTTTTTGTGCGTATCTCTATTTTCTCGGAGGCATGCATGGCTTTGAAGCCATCAACCACGCCATGACCACGCTTTCCACCGGAGGCTACTCAACTTCCGACAGCTCCATGGGTCACTTCAAAAACCCCTTCATTCACTGGGTTGCTATAGTGTTCATGATTTTTGGATCGCTTCCCTTTGTCCTTTTTGTCAAATTTCTCAGGGGTGATTCTCAGTCTTTGTTGAGGGATAACCAGGTTCAGGCTTTTCTCAAATTCCTGCTCATACTCTGGGGCTTTTTGACTCTGCGACTGTTTATAAACAGTGATTATTCACTGCTCAAGTCTTTGACCCTGGTCGCCTTTAATACTACTTCTGTGATCACGACGACAGGTTTCGCATTGACTGACTACGAGTCATGGGGAGGGTTTGCAGCCGCCCTCTTCCTCTGCCTGACGGTCATTGGTGGCTGCTCAGGCTCCACAGCAGGAGGAATAAAGGTTTTCCGTTTTCAGATTGCAGCACGTTTGCTGGGCATTCAACTGAAACAACTGGCTCATCCGAGAGCCTGTTTTGTACAAAGCTACAACGGCCATCAAATCAGTAGCGACATATTGAGATCTCTGATCGCTTTCTGCTTCTTTTTCGCACTCCTGACCACTATTCTCACCCTGCTTTTGAGCTTTCTGGGGCTGGATCTTGTCACCAGTCTCAGTGGTGCATTGACAGCAGTTGCCAACGTAGGACCCGGACTTGGAGATATTATCGGACCTGCGGGCAACTTTTCATCACTGCCTGATGCCGCCAAATGGTTCCTGAGCGTGGGAATGCTGCTAGGCAGACTGGAAGTTATTACCGTTTTGGTACTCTTCACTCCAGCATTCTGGAAGCACTAGGAGCCTTATATGGTCCGCCCCGTTTTGCAAGAGCCTGTTTTGTTAATTAGCAAACAAAGATAACTGCAATCATATATACGGCCTATTCATGAGGTCTAACCCTCTGGCCCTGATGGGTATCCGCGCAACCTGGCCTTATCAGTCCGACGGCCTCAAGGGCCAAGACTCCTATCAGGTTTCAGGTTGCCGGTTTTTACCTGTTTGCCATCAACTGTACATGCTCATCGCAATCTGCGGGGGGGTTCCCCTTTGATTAAGCTTATGCTTTACTTTGCCGCTGCCGCCTTTACCTCATTATGCAGCCTTGTAAACTTCATTTCGGGTCATGATGACCCAGACAATCCGAGCCATTTTATTAGCCAGACCAACGGCGGCAACGTTGTGATTGCTGCGCTCATTAAGTTGGCTAACCCATTTTTTACAGCGGTCATCCTTATTTTTGAGGCAGTGGAGTACCGAACGTGCGCCGTGTATCAATAATGTGCGCAGGTATTTATCACCCCGTTTACTGATGCCCAGCAGGACTGACTTACCGCCTGTGGAATGCTGTCTTGGAACTAATCCCAACCATGCGGCAAGGTGTCGACCAGATTTAAAATACGTCGCATCACCAACGGCTGCCTTCAATGCTGTGGCAGTGATGGCTCCGATACCCGGCATAGTCATCATTCGACGACATTCGTCGTCGTTTTCAGCCAGCTCCTGAATTTTCTGGTCATACTGTTGAATACGCTTGTCAAGACTGGCCAACTCTTCTGATAAACCATGTAGCAGCTCACGAGTCAGCGAATGGAGTCCATTTTCAGCATCTTCCAGAATTCGTGGAAGCTGTGCACGAACTTTACCAATACCCTGGGCAACCACAATACCTTCTTCCAATAGTGACCCCCGGATCTGGTTAACCAGGGCAGTTCTCTGATCAACCGCTTGTTGACGATAGCGGTGCAGAAGTTGCCAGGCCTGCTGCTCTGACGTTTTAACAGGTACAAAACGCATGCTGGGCCGTGAAGCTGCTTCTGCAATCGCTTCAGCATCGTTGTAGTCATTTTTGTTGGTCTTGACATAAGGCTTGACAAATTGAGGTGAAATCAGCTTGACAGTATGCCCATAGTTCTTGAATAACCGAGCCAAATAGTGAGCACCACCACAAGCTTCCATAGCGATAATGCATGGCTCCAGATTTGCCACGTACTCCAAAAGGTTCTTCCTGGACAACTTCTTTCTGATGACTTTGCTACCCTGCTCATCAACACCAAACAGGTGAAAGTTGTTCTTGCCAATATCGATACCAAGTACTGAAATAGTCATGGGTGGTTCGCTCCGGTTAATCCTGTTTAAATGGTTAACTCCATTTTGGCTCATTTGAAGCCGTTTAGGAGGGGCGGACCATCCCATTAGACCGAGAATAGCGCCCGTCTAGGCGACCCCGTAGCGAGGACGCTTAAGTCCGACAGGCTGCTAGAAAACTGATATAAATCAAATAGTATTTATCGTTACTGCTGTAATATTCTTCGCCGCAAACGAAAGCATTGAAAGCAGGCTGCAACCTGTTTGATGCTAAATAAAATCAGCCATAAGCAGAAAGTGTCGTTTTTTGAACCGAGAAAACAGTCACTTCTATAATATGTATATTGCTTGCCAATGAATGATAATCCTCCGTCGCACCTTGTCAGCCTGATTCGTCAGCGCTCAAATAACCATTCCCGTCAAACGGCTATTCGTTTCTCTGAAAATCATCAATGGCAATCCATGAACTGGCAGCAGCTCGGAGAAAAGATCGATTGCGTTTCCCGCTCTCTGCTAACAGACAATCTGCCGATTCAGACTAATATCGGGATCTGGTCACAGAACCTTCCCGAATGGACTATTGCAGACCTTGGCATTTTGCAGACTCGCTGCGTCACTGTGCCCATTTACCCAACCAATACCGCTGAGCAGGCTCGCTACATTATTGAAGATGCCGGAATTTCCATTTTGTTTGTCGGCGAACAGGAGCAGTTCGATAGCGCGCTGAAGCTTCTGGACCATTGTGAATGTCTGGAGAAAGTTATTGTATTTGACTCCCGGACTAACCTGAAAGGCTGCGATAAAGCACTGTATTTCAGTGATTTTATGGCCAGTGCTCCCACTGAGTCCGAATTATTGACAGAACGCCTGAAAAATCAGGCTCTGGACGACCTCTACACCCTGATCTATACCTCGGGCACCACCGGTCAACCAAAAGGCGTTATGCTCGATTACAACAGCATCGGTGCATCGTTTGAGTCACATGATCTTCTGATTCATATTGACCATACCGATGTATCCATAGCGTTTTTGCCTCTGAGCCATATTTTTGAAAGGGCCTGGAGTTATTACGTTCTGACCCGGGGCGCTGTTAACTGCTACCTGAAAGATCCGACCAAAATTGCAGAAATATTGCCCACACTGAAGCCAACGGTGGTCTGTGCAGTACCACGCTTCTACGAGAAGATTTATACCGGCGTGAACACCATGGTACAAAAGGGCTCTCCGCTTAAGCGCTTTATTTTCAAGACGGCTATGAAAGTCGGTCTCACCACCATGGAATTGAAGCGCCAGGGCAAGACAGTACCCGGTTATCTGACAAGCCTGAACCAGCTGGCTGACAGAATGGTGTTCAGCAAAATCAAAGAAAAGCTGGGAGGGCGTATCCGTTTCATGCCCTGTGGTGGTGCCCGGCTGGATGACGAAATCAACCGTTTTTTCCATGCCCTTGGCATCAATGTCAAAGTGGGTTATGGCATGACTGAAACCACGGCAACTGTTACCTGCTTTCGCGATACGGGTTACCAGTTTGGCAGCTGCGGCTCACCGCTCCCCGGCACTCAGGTTAAAATCGGGCAGGAAGGCGAGATACTGGTGAAAGGCCAAACCGTCATGCGCGGCTACTACAAAAAGCCGGATGAAACAGCCAAAGCCTTTGATGCCGATGGCTGGCTAAAAACCGGCGATGCAGGTCTGATCGATGAGACAGGGCAGCTTCGCATCACCGAGCGCATCAAGGAGCTGATGAAAACGTCCAACGGCAAATATATTGCACCTCAATACATAGAAGGCACTTTGGGCAAGGATCGGTTTATTGAACAGGTTGCCATCATTGCTGATGCCAAAAACTATGTTTCTGCTTTGATAGTACCTGCTTTTGAAGCATTGGAAGAGTATGCAAAAAGCACTGACCTGAAATACGAAAACAAAATGGATCTGATCCGCAATGCGGATATCCGGGCTATGTTCCAGAAACGCCTGGATCACATTCAGAAAGAACTGGCCCGGTACGAGCAGGTTAAGAAATTCACTCTGCTGCCTCGTGAATTCTCCATCGAAACGGGAGAGATCACGCCAACACTGAAATTGCGCAGAAAGATTATCATGGAACGTTTCCGCAAGGAAATCGAAGCCATGTACCAACCGGTCACGTCACCCTGACACCAAGGCAGGCCATTCTCAAACCGGATGGCCTCTTAACTTAATGCTGCAGTGGAAAGCCCTACTTGGCTTATCAATATTAAATCGCCTATCCTTCCCTGCTTCAGTTTTATTAGCCTGTCAAAAGACTCTTCATTCATCTAAAGGTTTAAGTGCTCATGGAGCAATATAATTTCACCTATAACGATATCCATAACACCATTCGCGCCTCAGCGGAAAAGATCAGAGCCTCCGGATTTGAGCCTGATTATCTCCTGGCCATTGGTGGCGGTGGTCTGATTCCAGCACGCATCATGCGCACCTATATCAACAAACCGATTCTGATTGTATCCCTCTCCCGCTACAGTGACGAGACAGGTACGGCGCCATCAGAGACACCGGTCAAACTACAATGGCTGGAAACAGACACCAACCTGGATGGTAAAAAAGTTCTGGTCATTGATGAGGTCGATGATGAAAGAACCACTCTGCAGTTCACACTGAATCATCTGTACGACACACACCCTGAAACCGAGTTTGCTGCCTTCGTCGTGCACAATAAACTGAAAGAAAAGAAAGGCACACTGCCAGAGAGGCTGAGCCACTTCTTCACTGGTGAGGACATCCACGACCACTGGATTAACTACGCCTGGGATGCTGAAGACATTGATCAGTTTGGCAAAAAGTAAGCCACTGAAAGCCGTTGAATACTCATAACACAACCCCCGACCCCTGACAGAGGGCCGGGGAACGGAACGGTTCAGGCCTGACCCTGAATAACCGGAGCCGGACTGACCACATCAGCATTCTGGGCACGTTGACGCATCAGGTGATCCATCAGGGTGATAGCCATCATGGCTTCAGCAATGGGTACAGCACGAATTCCGACACAGGGATCGTGACGTCCCTTTGTGACCACTTCAACAGGTTCGCCTTCCATATTGATGCTCTTGCCAGGCGCAGTCATGCTGGAAGTGGGTTTCAGGGCAATATGGGCAACAATATCCTGACCTGAGCTGATACCGCCAAGAACACCACCGGCTGAATTGGACAGGAAGCCTTCTGGCGTCAACTCATCACGATGCTCTGTTCCCTTCTGGGCTACAGAGTCGAAGCCATCGCCTATCTCAATACCTTTGACGGCATTAATGCTCATCAGAGAATGAGCCAGGTCGGCATCCAGACGATCAAAAACCGGTTCACCCAGTCCCGGCATCACACCTGTAGCCATCACGGTCACTTTGGCCCCGGTAGAATTACCATCACGACGCAAATCATCGATCAGTTTTTCCATGGCGGGCACTTTATCCGCATCCGGGCAGAAGAAAGGATTGTTGCGAACTTCATCCCAGTCAATCTTGTCGATACTGATCGTGCCCAGCTGGGACAGATAACCTTTAATTTCGATGCCCTGACTTTCCAGGTATTTCCGGGCAATCGCACCGGCTGCAACACGCATGGCGGTTTCACGAGCAGACGAGCGTCCGCCGCCACGGTAGTCACGAAAGCCGTATTTGTGGGTGTAGGTATAGTCAGCATGGCCAGGACGGAAACGATCCATGATATTGGAATAATCTTTGGAACGCTGATCCACATTTTCGATAAGCAAACCAATGGGGGTGCCGGTGGTTTTACCTTCAAAAACGCCGGACAGAATCCTGACCTGATCCGGCTCACGACGCTGCGTCGTATATTTAGAGGTACCGGGCTTGCGCAGATCGAGATCCTTTTGCAGATCGGCCTCACTCAGAGGTATGCCCGGAGGGCAGCCATCCACTATACACCCCAGGGCAATACCATGGGACTCACCAAAGGTCGTAACCCTGAAAACCTGGCCTATGCTGTTGCCTGCCATTTCAACTTCCCCCTCCTCTGACAGTTGTCCGTCGTTGCTCCCGTCAGGGATTTAATGCTCTACTGTGAAACCTTTTTCCAGAAAAAGGTTTCAGTCATTCATAGCTGTTTCAGCCTGCTTTCTTTGCTCACGGCTGCTAAACAGAGGCTGATATTTACGACAGCTTCCGGCATCCAGTATCAGGATGCCATGACCACCTGCCTCAAACTCCGGCCAGATAAACGGCACATCAGGATACTCATCTCTCAGGGCCCAATGACTGTTACCTACTTCCAGAACCAGCAAACCCTTTTCATCCAGAAAGTCTGCGGCACGTGCCAGAATAACGCGGGCCATATCCAAACCGTCTTCTCCCGCTGCCAGACCGAGCTCCGGCTCGTGGCTGAACTCATCCGGAAAATCGACCATATCTTCAGCATCCACGTAGGGTGGATTGCTGACAATCAGCTGATACTTTGGCTTTTCCGGAGCATGATCGATCGCTTCAAAAAGATCAGAACGAATGGCCTGAACCCTGCCCCAGAGCTCATGACTGTCGATATTGATACCCGCCACTTCCAGAGCGTCTTCTGATATATCCAGTAAGTCGACTGTGGCTTGAGGAAACTCATGGGCCGCAGCAATACCAATACAGCCGGAACCTGAACAAAGATCCAGCACCCTTTCAACCCGGATGTCCATCAACCAGGGTTGAAACTGATGCTGAATCAGCTCGGCAATCGGTGAACGAGGTACCAACACTCGCTCATCAACGTAATAGGGTTGACCACAGAACCAGGCCTGATTGACAAGGTAAGCCAAGGGTTTGCGTTCTGAAATTCTGCGCTCGATCAGCCCTGCCACTCTCTCCTGCTCATTCAGGGAAAGTCGGCAGTCCATGTAGGGTTCCGGCAATTCCCAGGGCAGCTGTAGCACCTGAAACACCAGATGAAAAGCCTCATCCAGAGCATTATCACTTCCATGCCCGAAAAACAGCCCGGCTTCGTTAAATCGTGATGCTGCCCAGCGAATGAAGTCCCGGATACTGACCAGACCATCATAGGGCTTGATGGCTCTGTAGGACTTGCCGGTATGCGTGTCACTGATTTCAGTCACTCTCTCTCCTCTGGGTCACTTTCAGGATCTCCCCTGCAAAACCGCCATAAGGTAGCATATTCAGGCACAGGCAAAGAACCACTTTTTCGCCGCAAACGGCTCCGAACAGCTGCCACGGTATTAGTCAGACCACAATTAGGGTTAGAATACCTCTATTTCAGGCTACCGGGAGCCTGTTAAGTCTGTTTAAAAATGAGCGCAGAGTCATGACCGAAAACGATAACGACGATCAGGAAGGCCTGTTCAAAGAAGCCATGATGGACGTGCGGCCATTGAAGAAAACCAATCGCTCTGCTGAGCTCAAAAAACCAGCGACTAAAGTGCCCGACTGTACACTCAGAGCTCGTCGGCAGTCTGCTCAGATGGAAGACAAGCCGGGCGGAGCCGCTCTTTCGGAAGCCTGGGTTGAACCTATAGAACCAGAGCAAAAACTGGTATACAGCAGATCAGGCATTCAACATACCCGTATGCGCCAGTTACGCCAGGGATTACTGCCTATCCAGTATCAACTGGATCTCCACGGTTACAGGATCGAGGAAGCCAGAGAGCTGATTTCAGAGTTTCTATTGTTCTGCCGTAATGAAGGCATGCAATGCGTTCGAATTATCCATGGCAAATCACACCGCAGTACCAATCGCCAGAACACCCTGAAAAGTCATGTCAATCACTGGCTGCGACAGCTTCCGGAAGTCCTGGCATTTTGTTCAGCACCCCCTTCAGAAGGCGGGACCGGGTCGCTTCTTGTGCTTTTGAAGAGAAAAGCCTGATAACCCTTCACAAACACCTTCAGCACTCAGCCTCACTAATAGGTTGAGGTTTTTTTCAAACAGAGGAAACTTATGCTTCCAGGAGAATGGCAGACTCCTCCTGGTGACGGGATTCCCATTGATCCAGGGCATCAATAGCCAATTGTCTGCCCACAGCCGCGATCTCGTTAAAGCGATGGAATTCGTAGAACTGACAGATGTTTCGAGGCACATTGACCAAGACATCTGGCTGGTAGCCCGCCATTTTATATCGGGAAAGTGACTCCTGCATCACTTCCATGGATTGGTTGGAAATTTCCATCAGGCTCATGGAAGCACTGAGTTCATCCTGAGACTTTTTACTCTCATTGACACCTACAAACTTGTCAATAAGCCCGTCAAAAATGGATTTTTTCTCCTTCTCTCTCTCTTCAGCCCCGTCATTTTTCTGAAAAGGTTTGCCCAACAGATCAACAGCCACCACCATATCGGCCAGAGCGGACCCTGCAGGTGCCATTGGCAAAGGATTAAGCACACCGCCGTCTACCAGCACCTGACCATGTATTTCTACCGGACTGAACAAAGAAGGAATGGCACTGGAAGCACGAATAGCCGTCACCAGATCACCACGCTGGAACCAGATTTCCTTGCGATAAGTCAAACTGGTAGCCACCGCTGTATAAGGAATCGGCAGATCTTCTATACGACAGTCACCAATAATATCGCGCATGCGTTCAAAAAGACGGTCACCCTTGATGACGCCCGGACGCCCCAAAGAAATATCCAGCAAACGGATAATCTCGAACGAATCAAGGGTCTCGGCCCATTGACAGTACTCATTCAGTTTACCCGTAGCCCATAGACCACCGATCAGTGAGCCCATGGAAGAACCGGCTATAGCCGTAATTTTGTACCCTCTGGCCTCCAGCTCCCGAATGACCCCGACATGGGCATAACCCCGGGCACCACCACTGCCCAAGACCAGAGCTACTCTTTTTGTCATCGCTCTTGTGTCCTTTGAATTGCTTGCGTTGGGCAATAGCATGAACCCTGTCAGCCCTCAGGTCTATAGGGTCTGGATACTTTGAGTTATCGGTAATGACTGAAGTCAACCAGCACTCTGTTTCGATCCAGACAGCAGGTTTACTCATACTGGTTTTTGTTTTTTTCCCGGGAGATGGCAAGGTATTGCGATGAGTATGGTCGAAACTGTCAGGCTAGCCTGCCCGCAATCTGAGCTACACTCAGCCCTGACTAAAGGAAGATGGAAATTTGAGTGCAAATTAAAACAGTGATCTTTCTTATAATCGGGACGCTCTTGATCTCTTTGGCAGTCAGTGGATTTGGTGATAGCCGTTTTCAAGGACGTCTGCTCATCGTCACAAACAGGGCGCTTGACCAGGAGGCTTATCTGATAACAAATTTTGTCTTCTTTGTGCCTGAAGACTCTCTGGCCTTGTTTGAAGAAATGCTGGTCGCTGCAAATGCTACCCACATTGGCAGGGTGCCAATAGACGAAGTTTCATTCAACTGTTATCTACTCAATCGCGATAACATTGAAACTCCCTCAACGGAACAAGGAAACTTCTTGTGCATCAGCCCTGCATTGCAACTGGATAGAACTGACAGTGACGAGGGTGACCTGGCTACAGGTAAGGTTTCTGAGGAAGCAGAGAAAAACGGCATGAGCTTCGCATTGCCAGAATGGCCCGCATTAATACCTGAACCCAACTTGCGATTATCAGGGGGAGGCTTTCCATTTGACCCACCACCGCCTTCTCCTCCTTTTATGCCGGGTATTCCTGCCAAGGGATTTTTTAATCTGCCCGACTGGCAGTTTGACTACCTATTAGCTTTGGCCCGGATCAGCCAGTGGCTGAAACAATGGCTTCATAATGGGTATCCCACCACTTCCGGTAAATCCCGACAATTCGTCAGGGCAGCAGATTTATCTGCGGCTTTGGATGGAATTAAAAAGGCACACAATAAATCCTTATTCCGCCAAATGCCGTTAGATGCCTCAGAACTGCTTGCTCAACTTCCAGGGAAAGGTTTGTCCGGCTATTCGCAGATACATCAGTCAGAGACAGTTATGTTGTATCCCGTATTTATACTACCAAAGTCTGCGTCAAACAGCTTTGAAGAAGCGCAAGGGGTTGAATATGTTGGAAGAACTTGCAGCATATGTCTGACTAATTTTGAGGAATCTGACGACGTAGTGAAAACGTCATGTTCGCATTTGTTTCATATAGACTGTCTGAAACTGTGGTTAACGACAGAAATTGATGAGCGAACAGTTAATTCCTGCCCGGAATGTCGACATGATCAGGGCGCTTTACATGGTTTTTTGATCCATAAAGAAAACACTGTCAACCAAGAGAGACTAGTCAGCTCTGCTCGTATCGCACTCCAAGAGGTTGCTCAAATTGTAACGGAAATGCAGGCAGGGAGAAGAACCTGGCCTGAAGATGAAGAGTGTACCTATGCAAGGTTGAGCACTGCAATACGTAGCAATGATCCGGCCATTACTGAGCAGGCACGAGCACTTAGGCCATTGGTTAATTTTTACTCTGTGCAGCATCTGATGTCACAACTGCGGGCAGGTAGAGGAACCTGGCCTGAAGATGACGAATATATCTATTTAAGGTTGGGTAGTGCAGAACGTCGCAATGATCCGGCTATTGCTTTGCAGGCACAGGCACTCAGGCCAATGGTTAATTTGCACTCTGTGCAGCATCTGGTGTCACAAATGCAGGATGGGAGAGGAACCTGGCCTGAAGATGACGAATATATCTATATAAGGTTGAGAGGTGCAGAACGCAGCAATGATCCGGCCATTGCTGAGCAGGCACAGGCACTCAGGCCATTGGTTAATTTGTACTCTGTGCAGCATCTGGTGTCAGAAATGCTGGCAGGAAGACGAACCTGGCCTGAAGATAACAAACATATCCATGCAAGGTTGAAAAGTGCAGTACGCTGCAATGATCCAGCCATTGCTGAGCAGGCACAGGTACTCAGGCCATTGGTTAATTTGTACTCTGTGCAGCATCTGGTGTCACAAATGCAGGATGGGAGAGGAAACTGGCCTGAAGATGACAACACTATCTATGCAAGGTTGAGAAGTGCAGAACGCAGCAATGATCCTGCCATTGCTGAGCAGGCACAGGCACTCAGGACATTGGTTAATTTGTACTCTGTGCAGCATCTGGTGTCACAAATGCAGGATGGGAGAGGAACCTGGCCTGAAGATGACAACCCTATCTATGTAAGGTTGAGTAGTGCAGAACATAGCAATGATCCTGCCATTGCTGAGCAGGCACAGGCACTCAGGCCATCGGTTAATTTGTACTCTGTGCAGCATCTGGTGACACAAGTGCTGGCAAGGAAAGGAACATGGCCTGAAGATGACAACCCTATTTATGTAAGGTTGAGTAGTGCAGAACGAGACAATGATCCGGCCATTGCTGAGCAGGCACAGGCACTCAGGCCATACGTTAGTTTTTTACACCGTGAAGTATCCGGTGTCACAAGTGCAGGCAGGGAGAGGAACCTGACCAGAAGATGACAACCATATCTATGCAAGGTTGACCAGTGCGGAACCTGGTAATGATCCGGTCATTGCTGAGCAAGCACAGGCACTCAGGCCGCTGGTTGATAAAGACCGTCGTAAGTCGTCAGGCAAGTGATACATATAATTCAAACCGGCACACTAATTCGATTTACACACCTGAAAAAATAAGCTGAGGAAGTGATCAAATCTTCACTCCATTTCGAATACCCGAAACTTTTCCTGAACCGTAATTATTAATGAAAGCAGTAGCAACAGAAGCAGAACTCATTTTTTCGCTGGCTGGAATTTAGGTGTCATGGAAATCCACCCCAGTGTCATTTTGTCAGTCAAGTGCCTCCCTGAAGATAGCCATCGCTTCGAGCAACAGACAACCACCTTGGCAAAAGCTGGTGGAGAGCGTTTAAAGCACTTTCAAGTCCGATGGTCACTGACCTTGTTATCATGGTTTGACGGCTGTTTTTAAATAAGAAGTAATTTGTGGTTTCACGACCAGCTTCATTGTCAACTTAATAGTGAATTCAGCAGCTAATGCCGCTACTTTTACCTTTCGGTCAGGTAATTTTCCACAAGAATTAGCGGCTGCAGCAAGGCTTTTAGAAATATTCACCAAACCTCTGGTGGCGGACCGGAATGTTATGTCAGAGACGCCCTTTGGCATCAAATTCTCTTCAACTTGACAACTCCTTACCTCTCGGACCCGGAATCTTCCTGAGTCACCCTGGGCAATGCCATTAACCTGACAGCCCGAGTTTGTTCTTAAATGGGCAGGCCAGTTTTGACCGCAAAGTTTTTCCAAGATCATACTAACATCCTTGTCATAAGACTTAGCTTCGATACTTTAACAATAGGAATTTGGTTCAGATCTCACAATTAGATCAAAGTATTACTTGTTGCCTCTCCTGATGTGGGCTGGTAGTGCTTTATTTACTGGCTGACTAAATATTAAACAGTGAAAACGGGGCGTTAAAAACATTCTCTGTCTGTTGCTTAGAACCTTCTCAGCATAAGAGCTTTTCTAAGTACCTGGCCAGTTGGTTTCGCATATTCTGGCGAGTGGATTTTTTCATCCTTCAAGGCGCAACGACGGGCGCGTAGCCGTAGCTACGCAACCAGAGTTGGAACGCAGAAGGGTGGAAAAAGCCGCCGTCCAGAATATGCGAAACCAACTGGTTAGGTACTTATATGCACAGGGAACTAAATGCATAGACAATGATCTAAAACTATAAGCCATTTGAAAAATCAGAGACAGGAGTATGAGATATGAACGGAACCACACCACCCGGCACACCACCCGGCACACCAAGTCCGTCAGCACCTTATCAAAAGCCCACCGACAATTGCCCTGTTTGTCTCGAATCCTTTGCCGGAAGGGAAGTCAGGGTTCTCGAAGATTGCCGCCATATGTTTCACGAAGACTGCCTGGCGAGGTGGCTATCGGACAATAATATCTGCCCTATGTGCAGAACCAGTCTCAGGGGAAGGGAAGTACAACCAGTGCCTGCCATGCCATTGAACTTTCTAGATTTGTTGCTTCATCAGCCAATCTACTTCGAGTTCACTCTATCTAGGCAGCAGAGATTGAGTTGGCCAGAACATTCAATCAACTCACCCAGAGTTGACGCTCGTTACGGCTAATTAAAAGAAATCACTGTGAAATTCCCTTGGGTCACTTGGGTTGCTACTTTCTCAAGTTTTCGCAGTGGTTCCTGTTTTGACGAATGAATGGGATCGGGCCACTCTTTTTCTATCTGGAAACTGTTGTACCATTAGCCCGACTTGGAGGTAATGGTGCATTTCGCCTTTATATGTGATGCTTTATTCTAAAAAACCGCCCTATTCCGGCAAAAGCGGGCTGAGGTATATCATGCGTCTTGAAAATGTGCGTCTACATCAACAGGAAGGCCTGTTTGATATCCTTTTTAATCAGGGCATGATCCTGAGCGTTACTCCCGCCGGTACTCAACGCCAGCCTGACACTGATAGCCTTGACGCCGGGGGTAAGCTGGCACTCCCTCCCTTCATTGATCCTCATGTCCATCTGGATACCTGTCTAACGGCAGGTGAACCCGTCTGGAATCGCACAGGCACCCTCTTTGAAGGGATTCAAAACTGGTCTGAGCGCAAGAAAAACCTGACTCACGACGACGTCAGGCAACGAGCCAGAAAAGCACTTGCCTGGTATATAGGTCAGGGCGTGCAGCATGTTCGCAGTCATGTTGACACTACCGATCCGGGTCTTACCGCAGTTCATGCTCTGCTTGAGCTGAAAGAAGAAGTTAAAGATCTGATTGATATCCAGCTGGTCGCCTTTCCGCAGGAAGGCATCCCATCTTTCCCTAAAGGTGCAGAGCTTCTCGAAGAAGCCATGAGACTTGGCTGTGATGCCGTCGGCGCTATTCCCCATTTTGAATACACCCGTGAATATGCTCTGGACTCTCTCAATACCGCCTTTGACCTTGCCGAAAAATACGACAGCCTGATCGACATTCACTGCGATGAGATAGACGACGAACAATTCCGATTTGTCGAGACTGTTGCCTGTCTGGCTCTGGAACGCAACATGGGTCAGCGTGTGACTGCCAGTCATACTACTGCCATGCATTCCTATAACAACGCCTATGTCGTGAAGCTGATGCGGCTGTTGAAACGGTCAGGCATACACTTTATCGCCAACCCGGTAACCAACCTGAACCTTCAGGGGCGAATGGATTCTTACCCGAAACGCCGTGGTATTACTCGTATACCAGAACTGCTTGAGGCCGGTGTAAATGCTTGCTTCGGTCAGGACGACATTGTTGACCAATGGTTCCCGATGCAGGGCTGTAATATGCTACAAGTGTTGTTTACAGGTCTGGTGGGCTGTCAAATGACAGGGCTGGATCAGATAAATCAGGGCATCGACCTGATTACCACTAACAGTGCGAAATGCCTGAATATTCACGACCAATACGGGATTGAAGAAGGGAAACCCGGCAACCTGATTGTTTTGGACTCCGAGACCGTCTTTGATGCCATCAGACGTCAGTCAGTGGTAACCCACTCTTTCCGCAACGGCCAGCTGATTGCAGAAACCAGACCCGCAGAGTCGTGCATCAGGGCTAATCACTCGCTGTCTGGCCCTATCGATTATTCTTTCTGCCCTCAATAAGCTTTTTATCTGATAGACATCAGAAGAAGCAGATACTTAGAATCTGCCTGCTGAAAAAATACTTGCCTCCCTCTTGGGGAGGCAATGTTATTCACGGTAGAATAACTGCCTTAAAATTAAAACATAGCCCGGTGCAGTCGCATCCGGGGCAGTCAACCCGCCCTTTTTAATCGTAACCAAACCATGAAAAACAGCGATTTACAGGCTCGCTTCAACGCCATACGCTCCAACAAGATATTTGAACTCTTTGTCGTTAGTATCATCATCTTCTCTGCCCTGGTCATTGGCGCGAAGACTTATAAGCTGCCACCGTACCTTGAAGGCACTATCAGCGTGCTGGACGTCGGTATTACACTCTTTTTTCTGGTGGAAATACTGATCCGCTTTTTTGGCGAAGAGAACAAAAAGAATTTCTTCAAGTCCGGCTGGAATCTCTTTGACACCCTGATTGTGATCGTCAGCCTGATCCCGGTCAGCGATACCGAGATGGCTCTTGTGGGTCGATTAATCAGAATTTTCCGGGTACTGCGGATGATATCTGTCATCCCCGAGCTTCGACTGCTACTGAACTCACTGCTGAAAGCTCTGCCACAACTGGGTTATGTCATGTTGCTGATGTTCATCATTTTTTATATCTACGCCGCTGTTGGCAGCACCTTCTTCCTGAATATCAATCCTGAACTCTGGGGTAATATCTCCATCAGTATGCTGACCCTGTTCAGGGTCATGACTTTCGAAGACTGGACCGATGTCATGTATGAAACCATGGCTGTCTACCCACTGAGCTGGGCCTACTATCTCAGTTTTATTTTCTTCACGACCTTCGCCTTTCTGAACATGATCATTGGTATTGTCGTCAACGTTCTGGAGGAAGAGCGTCAAAAGGTGCGCAGTGAAGAAGAAGCTATTAAGAATGAGGGTCAACCCAACCTTGAAGATTTGCAGCAACAGCTGACCGAAATCAAATGCCTCCTGCAAAAGAAAAGCTAATCATCGGGTCTCTGCCAGACTGTTTAGCCTAGGAGCCTGACCGAGAATAGACTGCCCTACTGCGGCGGCAGCAAATTGGTCTGAAAATCCGCTTTTGTTCGTCAAATAGCTCGCTATTCACCGGGTAGAAGGAGCTACCAATTGTAGCTCCAACCCCCTCAGATCCCGGCGTGCGGATTTCCCGCACCGGGCTCTTCGATATTTGACTCACAGCACAGCCATGGATTTCATTGCCATAAAAGGCAGCATTATCCTCGGTTTCTGTAGCGGCAGAAGCTGCTTGAGGTTATGGTACTTTTCCCATGGAATCTTGCCTTTCCGGCATCGGCTACACAGCATCTTGTACCAGTAGCGGTCAACAAACCGGTAAAGCTTCTCCATACTTCGGAAGTTTCCTCCCAGACCGTAATACGCATAATGCCCTCTCAACCGTCGATTGATCGCTGTCACTTGTTCGTGCAGCGGTTCATGGCGTATTCGTCTCAGCAGTTCCTTCAGTTTGGCTATGCTGCGTCTTAGGCGGGATTTTTCCGTTCTCCTTCCCACCATGAAGTTTCCTTTCAGATTCCTTGTGCAGTAGTGCGTAAAGCCAAGGAAGTAAACCGTTTCCGGTCGTCTTCCCCCACGACTGGCAAAACGTCCGAACCTGACTAACCGGGTTTTATCCCGCTCCAGTTTCAACGCAAACTTCTCCAGTCGCTGTGGCAGCACATTCATGAACCGCTCCGCATCACTGCGATACTGAAAACACACCACAAAGTCATCAATGTACCTGATCAGCCATGCCTCGCCTTTTAGCCGAGGCTTGACCATGCACTCGAACCAGAGGTCAAGTACATAATGCAGGTACAGGTTGCTCAGAACTACGCTGATCGGCCCACCCTGAGGCGTACCTTCTTCACACTCTTGCAACTCCCCGGCCTCCATCACCCCGGCTTTCAACCAGCGCCGTATAAGGTTCAGGATTCTGGGATCACCGACCCGGTGTTCCACAAAACGAAGCAGCCATCCATGGTCAAGACTCCCAAAGAAGTTCTTCAAGTCCGCTTCCAGCACCCAGCTGACCTTTCGGCCTGAAACCACCTCGTTAAAAGTGGACAGGGCATGGTGCGCTCCCAGTCGTGGCCTGCCACCCATGGAACAGGGCAAAAAGTCCTGCTCATAAATAGCATTCAGCACATCAGCAACACTTCGCTGCAAAGCCCGGTCATTGATGCAGGGAACACCCAGAGGGCGCTTTTCCTTTTTTCCCGGCTTGGGTATCCATGCCCTTTTGACCGGCGGTGCCTTGTAGCCTTGCCGATGGATAGACGTCAGTGTCTGTTCCAACCACCGCTTAAAGTCTTTCTTTGTCTCTTCGACAGTCAGCCCATCGACTCCGGGCGATGTGTTGTGTGGAATCTTGTTCAGATTCATACACAGGCTCGCCGGGGTAATATGATGTGCCAGACTTGTAAAGCGAAGTTTCGGATAACTCCGGGCTTTCGCTGCTACCCTCTCCAGTCCCGTTGCCATGGCTGGTTTACCTTCTCACTGCGTAAAAGACCGTAACTCCCTCAGATGTGGAGCCCATGTTTCCCTGGAAAGGCTCAAATACCGCCAGCCGCTTCCCCATGTGACGGGCTCTCCCCGCCTCGGAGTACTATCAGCTGGTCTGACTTCCTGAACGTCATCAAGTCGTTCTTGCTTTACAGGCTCGTCGGACCCTACAGGCTCCGCCTGAACGTTCAGGATCTCCCTTGTTCACGTAAAATCATTCGATAACATGCCGTGGGTACGAACCCCGGAAGCAGTCGGGATGCCTTGTCATTAGCGGAGCTCCCGACTTCCGCTTTCCCCATTGAGAAAGAAGGTCAGCTACTTCAACCACGTTCAATTTCGGGGCTAATTATCCCTTAGCAGACGTTACGGCCTGTTATCACCCTGTCTACGCTTCGCAGTAGTCGTTACCTTCTACCACGCAAGACTCGGTACACGGCTGCCGACCACAGCTTTACCGCGATGACCATTTCAGGTCACAAGATTTTACGCGCTTGCAAGGCGCAATCCTCACAAAACCGAATTTTCATCCTCAATTTTCTGTCGTCCTCGCTACGGGCGCTATTCTCGGTCAGGCTCCTAGCAGGTTGGAGATACTCAGAACAAACGGTTCAAACCATCCAGAGTAGCCACACGGTAGGCTTCGGCCATAGTGGGATAGTTGAATGTGGTGTTCAGGAAGTAGCGGATATTGTTAGCTTCCCCTTTTTGGGACATCACAGCCTGACCGATGTGTACGATCTCCGATGCCTGGTCACCAAAACAATGGATACCCAGCACTTCACCGGTCTCGCGGTGGAACAGGATTTTTAGCATACCCACTGTTTCGCCGGTAATCTGGGCCCGGGCCAGCCTCGAGAAGAAAGCTTTGCCCACTTCATAGGGCACAGCAGCAGCTGTCAACTCTTCTTCGGTTTTACCCAGCGAGCTGATTTCCGGAATGGTATAGATACCGGTCGGTACTTCGTTGACAAAACGCCACTGCCCGATATTTTCCATATTACCTGCGGCGGACCTGCCCTGATCATAAGCGGCACTGGCCAGGCTGGGCCAGCCAATCACATCGCCCGCTGCATAGATATGATCAATCTCTGTCTGATAATTCTCATTAACAGACAGCTGTCCGCGGCTGTTCGGCTTCAGACCTATCAGTTCAAGGCCCATATCCTGAGTATTGCCCGTTCTGCCATTGGCCCACAATAGAATATCCGCTTTCAGCTTCTTGCCTGATTTCAGGTGCATCACTACGCCGTCATCCAGCATTTCCACTTTCTGGTATTCTTCATTGTGACGAATAATGACGTTCATTTTCCGCAGCTGGTAGCCCAGAGCATCGGAAATCTCCTTATCCAGAAAAGAGAGCAGACGATCACGGGTATCCACCAGATCCACCAGCACACCCAGACCAGAGAAAATGGAGGCATACTCGGAACCGATAACACCCGCTCCATAAATGATCATCCGGCGTGGAGTAGTGGTTAGCTGAAGAATAGAATCACTGTCGTGAATCCGTGGATGACGGAAGTTAACATCTGCAGGCTGGTAAGGACGGGAGCCGGTGGCAATCAGAATATTGGACCCGTGAAGTTTTTCGACATGGCCATTATCCTGCTGAACCTCAATAGTATGCTCGTCAACAAAGGAGGCATGGCCAAAATAAAGATCAATCCGGTTTCGGGCATAATATAAGGTGCGGGACTGCACCTGCTTCTGAATGACGCGTTCAGCCGTTTTCAAAACCTTGGGAAAACTGAACCAGCGGGGCTCACCAATTTCACGGAACATGGGATTGGTATTGAAGTCCATGATCTGTTTGACTGAGTGCCGCAGAGACTTGGAAGGTATGGTACCCAGATGGGTACAGTTACCACCTACAAAGGCATTCTGCTCAACGACTGCAACCTTCTTGCCCAGCTTGACAGCATTCATTGCCGCCCCTTCGCCCGACGGCCCGGAACCCAGCACAACCAGATCGTAGTGACTTACACCCATCCTTTAACCCCTCAAAGCGATCCGGGCAGCATTGCATCAGGTCATGAACTCTGTGCCCAGAGGTTCATGACACTGCAAGGCTCCCATATTTTTATTAATTTTCTCAGAGGCTGCCCACAAACTTTAAGGGAACAGCCTCTTAACCTTCAATACAGAAACAATCGGTCATCCGTATTGGGAAACTCCGGTTTTTTCCGGATATTGCTCGCACTCTTCCTGCAGAGCAGAAAGCCCGTTCAGAGAGCAAATCAACTCTTCTTAACAGTCTTTTCGGCAGTCGCATCGTAAAACAGATGCTCCATATCCCTATGCTGACCTTCAGAGAAAGGATCGTTCTTGTCCCCACCGCCACAGATCATGCAGCCATCCTTCAGGCCAAGGGTGCTCAAACCACCACAGGACCCCTTGATCGGCTTGTTGGCAACAATTACACCAATGGCCATCAGGGCCATCAGTAGCAAAAAGATTCCAAATGTAATCAGCATCAGTGTCATGATATTGCCCTCCTGAGAAGAGGCCCGTAGCTAAAGAAAACACTCTTATTTATCTAGCACCGCTCGGGCACTGTTAATTTTATATGACAGTTTTTCATTGCAATAAGTGCTCTGTCGTTTGCAATGGCAGCCAGGGTTATCGGCCTGGTCATCACTCAATTCTGTTCTGGCAGAAAGGGTTTGAATGCATCACTGCTGACCGCTTCAAAACCCTTTTCAGTATGATAGGTGAAGTAGGCTGAGATTCCCTCCCTGTTGGCCAGCTTCAGACCTTCTTTATCACCTAAAACCATAAACAGGGTGGCCAGTGCATCAGCCTCAGCTGCATTATCCTCAATCACAGCCACTTCGGCCAGACGCCCCATTTCAGGATGGCCGGTTCGGGGATTGATCGTATGGGAATACTTCTGGCCATCCACTTCAAAATAATTCAGGTAGTCGCCCGATGTCGCCATGGCCCTGTTTTCCAGCTCAACAATCAGGGCCGGATTACTGCCGATCATAGCTGGACCACGGATACCCAACTTCCAGAGAGAGCCATCCGGTTTAGGGTCACCGACTATGACCTCACCACCAATCTCAACCAGATAACTGTTGATGCCTTCTGACTTGAGCAGATAAGCCACTTTGTCGACACCATAACCTTTGGCAATGGAGCTGAGATCCACAAAGACGTCTTTGGTTCGGGTCAGCTCATCGTTTCGGGTATCTGCGATAACCGCCTGATAACCCACTTTAGCCTGAGCTGCAGCAATCTCTTCATCAGAAGGCAGTTCAGCCGGATAATTATTGATCATCCATTCTATGTATTCCGGAGCTTTTTTATCACCGGAACCGGACGATTCTTCTTTACTTTGTGAGGCTTGCCTGCTGGCATCGGAAGGGCCAAAACCCCACAGATTTACCAGAGGACCCACAGTCACATCGTAGGCACCATCCGACATGCGGGAAACCACCAGACTTCTCTCGACAAGATCCACCAGCTCATCGGAAGCCTTGAATGGCTTCCCGATTTCGGCGCGGTTGAATTGCATCAACTCGGAGTCTTCACGGTAGGTAGACATGCTGTCGTTGATCTCTTCCAGCAGCCTATCCACCTGCTTTTTAACACTCCCTGTCGAATGGGAAAAAGGCGTTGAAACGTAAGTAATACTGTAGGTAGTGCCCATGGTCTCACCCTTTATATGCTTCAGGGTAGGACGCAAAGACAGAGCATAAAAGCCAGCAGCCAGAAGAATTAAGCCGATCAACAGTGACCACTTATAGGATTTGGACAACAACCTGTTCTCTCCCGTAGACACTGGAAATGCCGTTCTGACACCTCCAGAATTCGTTCAAGGGGACGCAGTGTACCACCGGGAGTGTTGCATCGTCATCCGTACAGAGCACCAGAGCGCTTTCTTATCTGACCAGACCATCAATATTGACTGGTCTGCCAGCCGGAGCACATCTGAATACCCTTCTCCAGATTGCTCTCAGGTGTCTTTCCGGTCAGGTTCATGATCTTTTGTCAGGTCGGTCAGATAAAAACACTCTCTGGCTCAAAAGCCCCTGCTATTTTTGATACGATCTAATCGTTGGTCCGTCAGCCCAGGTAGCGTGGGTACCACTACTGATACGGTGCGGAAGCACAATGCGGCAAAGGGCTCCTGCTTCTAAATCTCTGGCATCGATCAACACACACTCCGAACGGTTTTCATTCATATCCGTAATGAAGGTCACCAGGTAACCGTCGTCTTCATCTTTCGCGTTGATACGCGGTACAAAGGGCGCTTCACTGCCAAAGCGCTGTTCACCAAAGGGCAGGCTCCAGGACTCACCGGTCTGAGTATCATGCTTGACAATGCCTGAGAAAATAAACATATCGGGCTCACCCCAAACGGAATACACGAATCGAGATTTCTGGCCAGCGTACTGTTGATTAAACGTGCCGAATTCCAGATCCCGATCATCCAACCTGCCCTCAACAACCTCACCTGTTACCAGGTTAAATCGCCAGCGATACAGCTTCGGCTGAAGATGATTCAGGGCCAGCTGAGCCATCAGTTTACCAGCGCCTTTGGGCAAGCCAGGGATGGGATCCGGATTGGGGTTTTCCTGAAAATATCCTTCCAGAATAACTTCATCACCCTCTTCGTAGGCATTAAGCCAGTGCAAAACATAAGTCGGCTTTGCTTCAAACTGAACAATGTCTTTCTCGTTACCGAACCTGGGAATGATAGAAAATCGCGAAGGCAACTCAGGGTAATAGCAAGGGAAGTGAATATTGTCTTCCAGCAGCACGGGGTCCCAAAACAGTGGCAGGTCGGCAAAAATCGAGTAGTTTTCAGAGAATGCCATGTCATGGGGCAAGCGGGGACCGGGTAGCGGCACCGGTGTGAAGTGCACCAACTTGCCGTCACGATTAACGACACCGTAGTGTTGATAAGGTGGATACCTGGAATAATTGAAGAACAGCATCTCACCCGTCTTTTCATCGACTTTCGGATGGGCAGATATCCCATCAATGGGTGCCCAGCTAACTGTGCCCAACTGTTCAAGGGTATAGGGGTCCAGCTGATAACCGTCACCGCATTGCCAAAATGTGGAAATGATCTTGCCTGCGTGAACCACCACGTCCGTTGATGAACCATCTTTCGAACTGCCCTGAGCACCAACCCCCGGGCGCTTCGACATCTTGTGGTCATTGATAAAACCAGCCCAAAGCGCTTCTCCGGCCTCCTGCTCGGCGACAAACCCCTTGGTGCGAACAAAGCGGTTACTGTATTCAGCCTTTCCATCGCGAAATGACATCGCATGAATCATGCCGTCAGCATCAAAAGGGTGGTAATGACCGATGGGTTCCTGCACAGGATTTTCAGTATTTCTTACATATACGCCGTCTATATCGGTCGGTATTTCCCCAATAACCTCCATATCACAGGCCGTGTATTCCGTGAAATTGGGAGTCCAGGCACCGCTTAGATAGGGGTGTGAACTGGGCTTCAGACTGTGTTTGACCTCGTTCTTATGGGTAATCTTCATCATTTACCCCCTTTCCGGGCTAGTGAAATACTGGGCTCTGAAGGAGCGTGGGAACCCATACCTATCTCGCGCTGCAGAGTCCGCTTTTCAGGGGAGAAGCGAGGCGTCGCCTCGCTTTCAGGTGAATGTTGCAAAATTACTGCCCGCGCACAATAAACCAGTCCGTAACGTAATTGACCTGGGGCTTTCACAGTCCTTGTTGCTCCAGTGTAATAAAGAGTTTTCAACAGTCTGGATAGCAATAGGACCACCTGTGCCAAACATACCGATGCAGAAACCGGAGTCTATGTAGGTCGTGGAATGAATCCACTCTTGTGTAAAGGTATCTGCCAAGTTTAGATAGCTGAATGGCTTAACTGTTTTTATATCAGTGACTATTGCTTCGTTGTAACAGGTTATAACGTTTTTAATAGAGAATTTTTTTACTCCGCAGTGCAAGAAATGCTCGAACTGATGACATGATGGAAGCTGATCCTTATCGTCTTCGCAAGTCGTACAGTAATTGGCCCCTAGTGAAATCCACTGAACAAATCGTTTTCCCCAGAGAGCCGGAGGGTGATATTCACGCTCAATGTCATCCTGCTCTTTGACAACAAAAGAAATATCGTCATCTTTGTCTTGAAAAAGTGATCTTATGTACTCATTAGCGCCCTCATCACAAAATGAGCCATAAGCTCTGCCTCCGATTTCAAAGCTATGGAGGGTTGTTTTGTTGGTAATAGAGGGATTTATTAATGACTGATGTGTCTGTATAAACGAATCCTTTATATAAACCCTGACAGTTTTTGCATGGCCTGTTTTTTTACCGGCAAATGAGGTGTTGCTGTTTTCCTCTGGACTATTGTTGTTCACGGTTTTTTCGGGGCGAAACACAGTGTTTGTGCTAGATGATATGTTCATCATATTTCCTGTTTTTTTGCGCAAGTACGATTGCATTGCCTATTGGCCATAAGAGCGCCCCCAGCCTTGTTAGAGTTCATCCCTTGAATCAGGGAGGTTAGGATCAACAAGGCCTTTCTCATCTACCAACCGGGTAGTAAAAGAATGAAAGTAGTTTAATCCGTTTAATGGATAGCTCAGCCCCTCCAGCTTGTCTGGCCGCGTGTAGTGCGCAGAAGCTTTTTCCCACTGGCATTGCCTGGGCTCTATCCAGGCACCTTTTGTCCAGGCTTCTCCAGAGGTCAAACCGGTATCGCATTGATAGACGAACCGCCCGAAGCCTTCAAAGTCTGCTTCTGCAGAATAGATAGTGCCCTTTTTCATGCTGATCATATGATGATGCCCATAACGCTTCTTCTTCTCTTTAGTGGCTGGCAGTAAATCAGATTTATCCTGAAAGTCGTGGGTCACTCTGAATGTTTTGGGATAACCATCTTCAAGCAGCGGTGGTTCTTTGCCATCCAGTATTTCCAAGCTCACCGCTTTTCCCCAGGCACCAATATAGGCCATGCTCACGGGCTCTACAGGGTATCGAACAACGACCAACTTGTGATGCTTGCCTCTGAGCACCATTGAACGGGTGTAAGGGTCAACATTAAGGCCACTGAAGTCTCCTCTCAAAGTGGAAGGCACAAGAGCGTGTATTTCTAACATATCGCTCGTTATATAGTTGGTTTCGCCGAACTGTAAGAGACCATCCCCTTTCGCATTGATCGGTTCATCTTTTATATCATCCCAACGGCTGGCAGGCTTGCCATTATTGAGGTTGACACTTTGCAGGAGCGCTCTGGAGTAATAACTCTCAGATTTCTTCAGATTTCTTTGCATGATACCCAGTACATGGAAAGTTCCTTCATTATCCTGGTAAATATCCAGCCCGGTCATGGGTTTGGAGTGATCAACCCCCTTGCGGAAATCTTCCATTGGAAGGTAGGTTCGGTGTTCCCAGCCCGGTACTGTCACCAGCTCTTTCTTGTCAATATCGATGATAAACAGATGTCCATGCTGAGCGGCAAACAACCAGTTTTTCTTATAGCGCTGGTTAAATTCAGCACTATGCGCCAGATAAACAGGCGAGTTGGCATAGGATAAATTGAAGAAACCAAGATTTGGTGATGGAGAATCGATTGAGAAAGACTCCTCTCCTTCGCCCCCAACAAATACCAAACCGTTGGAACAACCAAAAGCAAACCGGTTATTTCCCAGAGGCTTATGGAATGAACTCAGACTGTGATGATGAGCCATGGTTTTTCCGGTTAGAGGGATATTGGTAAATTCATTCATAAGACAACCGGGAAGGTTACCATTAAAAACCGTTTTCCAGGCCTTGCTGCCTGGCCTGCTTTCGATAACAACTGCATTACCGTCACTATTGACAGCTCCAAGCTGAAATACCAGGGTTTCCTCAGCATGTGAATTCAGTGAGGATACCAGCGTGACAGACGACAACAACAGAGCTTTAAGTGTCCGGATCATACAAACCTCCTTATCAGGGTAATAATGTAAGTACCTAACCACAAATAAATGGCCTCTATGAGTTTTGACTCAGTAAATTGCCAAGGGTTCAATGAAACCGACAATTTTAGACGAGCGGGCTAAATAGGCCACACACTGCAAAAGTTAAGAAAGGCAGGTCAGGCTGATCGGGCACAGACCGTCGTTTTGCAGGACACCACCTTCTTGCCCAACAACCCGGTAGCCAGCAGTTCATGTTCATAGCTCATGGGGTGTGGGCGCCCCTGCCCTTTTCGGGGAGTCCTGTTAGAGTTCATCTCTTGGCTTAGGATCATTGGGATAAATAACGCCCGTTTCGTCCTCCACCCGATCGCTGAAGAAATGGATTTCGTCCATCACTCGGGCCGTGAAGGAATGGTAGTAGTTCAATCCGGTTAATCGATAGTTCAGCCCCTCCAGCTTGTCGGGCCGGGTGAATCTGGCAGAAGCTTTTTCCCAATTGCATTGCCTGGGCTCTATCCAGGCACCTTTTTTCCAGGCTTCTCCAGAGGTCAGACCGGTATCGCATTGATAGACGTACTGCCCAAAACCTTCGGAGTCTGCTTCTGCAGAAAAGATAATGCCTTTTTTCATACTGATCATATGGTGATGCGCATAGTGTTTCTTCTTATCTTCAGTGACCGTCAGTAGATCAGAATCATACTGAAAGTCATGGTTGACTCTGAATGTCTTGGAATAACCATCTTTAAGCAATGGAGGCTCTTTGCCATCCAGTTTTTTTGAGCTCACCAATTTTCCCCAAGCACCGATATAAGGCACGTTTACGGGTTCTTCAGGGTATCGAACAATAACCAGCTGATGATGCCTGCCCCTTAGCACCATTGCCCGGGTATAAGGGTCAACATTGAGGCCACTGAGGTCTCCTCTTAAAGAGGTATTCGTACCAGGGTGGTGTATCCCATTTTCTTTATCTGCTATAAACAGGGTTTCACCAAACTGTAACAGACCATCTCCTGCCCTGTTGATCGATTCATCGTCAATATCATCCCAATAGCTGTAAGGGATTCCATCTTCGAGCGTTACATGTTGCAGGAGTGCTCTGGAATAATAACGCTTTTTTTTCTTCAGATTTCTTTGCATGACACCCAACACATGGAAAGTCCCTTTTTTGTCCTGGTAGATATCCAGCCCGGTCATGGGCATAGAGTAATCAACCCCCATGCGGAAATCCCACATAGAGAGGTAGTTTCCTTCTATCCAGTGCGGAAACCTAACCAGCTGCCTCTTGTCGATATCGATAATAAACAGGTGTCCATGCTGGGCGGCAAACAACCAGTTTTTCTTGTAGCGCTGATTAAATTCGGCACTGTAGGCGAGATAAACAGGCGAGTTGGCATAGGATAAATTGAAGTAACCAAGATTAGGAGATGGAGAATTTACCGAGAAAGGCTCCTCTCCTTCGCCCCCAACAAACACCAAACCGTTAGAACAACCAAAAGCAAACCGGTTGTTTCCCAGAGGCATGTGAAAAGAGCTCAGACTGTAACGATGAGCCATAGTTTTGCTGGTCAGGGGAATATTGGTAAATTCATTCATCAGACAACCGGGAAGATTGTCATTAAAAACCGTTTTCCAAGCCTTGCTGCCAGGCCTGCTTTCGATAACAACTGCGTTACCGTCGCTGTTGACCGCTCCAAGCTGAAACACCAATGTTTCCTTAGCTTGTGAATTCGGTGAGCAAAGCAGCGTGACAGATGAAAACAACAGGGCCTTAAGAGTCCGAATCATAAAAACCTCGAAATCAGGGCGATGAATGAAGCCATAAGTGCTTGGCCTTTATGAAATTTGACTCAACAAATTGCCAAGGGCTCAATGAAACGGATAAGTTTAGACAAGCGGGCTGAATACGCCACGCATCAGGAAAGGCAGGTCAGGCGGTCACCCAGAGAATAACGGCATCTTCCTCACTGAGAGAAATCAGAGCATGTCCCATCTCGGCATCGTAATAGGTGCTATCACCCTCATTGAGTTCTACCGGTTGATAAAACTCTGTGTAGAGCATGATTTTGCCACTGAGAACCAGCAAAAATTCCTCACCCTCATGCCTTACCCAATCCTGATAATCCTCAAATGACCGGGCACAAACCGTCGTTTTGAAGGGCACCATCTTCTTGCCCGACAACTCAGTCGCCAGCAGCTCATGTTCGTAAGTGGTGGTGGGGTGTGGGCGCCCCTGCCCTTTTCGGGTAATGTCCCGGCGACCGCTGGCGGCCTTCTTTTCCGAAGGTTGGGTGAACAACTGGGGGATATCAATACCCAGACCCCTGACCAGTTTGGTCACAGCAGTAAAGGTGGGCGATATCTGCTCATTTTCTATCTTGGAGAGGGTTGATCGGGCCAGGCCGGTTTTCTGGCTGGCTTCTTCCAGTGTCAGATTGAGGCTCAGACGGATTTCACGGACTCGCTGTCCCAGTTGCAACGGCTCAACAGCAGCCTCCCTGTTACTGCGGGAGAGGATGACCGACTGTTTTTCCTGCTTCAGAAAGTGCGCCTGCTCTGATATTTCCTGTTCTGACATTTATAGTTATCTCTACTTCCAGACGTACTCGATACTATATAAGCTTCTCGTAAAAAGAAATAAGCTACCCGGAAATTAAATTCCCCTAAAATCTGTCAAAAAACATTCAGCGTTGTATTTACTCAATTAATTCATTAAGTTAGGCGTACCGTCAGGATAAGAAACCTTTGTACTGCAGGTCTCGTCCTGACCCTGATCATCTGTCTGAGCTGACACCCTGTGGTGTCCTATAACAAAGACCTGAAAATAATAACAGAACATCCAATAGCGTGGAGTGAAGTTTCATAATGGAAACACTGACCGAAATCATCGGTGCCATTAATGGCGTCGTTTGGGGACCCATGATGCTGGTCCTCATGCTGGGGATAGGACTATTCCTGATGCTGGGCTTGCGACTGATGCCCATCCTGAAGCTGGGCACCGGCTTTAAACTCCTCTGGCAAGGCCGCAGTGCCGGGTCCGGCGACTCCGGTGAAATCCCTCCTTTCCAGGCCCTGATGACCGCCCTTTCTGCCACCATCGGTACCGGTAACATTGCCGGTGTTGCAACGGCCGTCTTCATGGGGGGTCCCGGTGCGCTGTTCTGGATGTGGTGTACTGCTCTGGTGGGTATGGCCACCAAATTCTCGGAAGCTGTATTGGCCGTAAAATACCGTGAGGTCGACGAAAACGGCAAGCACTACGGTGGCCCTATGTACTACATCAAGAATGGTCTGGGTTCACGCTGGGCATGGCTGGGTACAGCCTTCGCTATTTTCGGTGCGATCGCCGGCTTCGGTATCGGCAACACCGTTCAGTCCAACTCGGTGGCTGACGTCCTGCAAAGTAACTTCAACCTGCCTCCCGTCGTGACCGGTTTTATTCTGATGTTCCTGGTAGGTGCTGTACTGATTGGCGGCATCCGTAGAATTGGCGCGGTGGCCAGTACTCTGGTTCCCCTGATGGCCATTGCCTACCTGGTCGCCGGTCTGGTTGTTCTGGCTATCAATGCTGAGCAAATTCCTGCCGCCCTGAGCCTGGTCTTCACTCACGCCTTTACGCCTACTGCGGCTACCGGTGGTTTTGCTGGCGCTGCGGTATGGGCCGCTATCCGCTTTGGTGTCGCTCGTGGTGTCTTCTCTAACGAAGCCGGTCTGGGTTCTGCGCCTATCGCTCACGCGGCAGCAAAAACCAACGATCCCGTTCGTCAGGGTCTGATTGCCATGCTGGGTACTTTCCTGGACACCATCATCGTCTGCTCCATCACCGGTCTGGTCATCATTACTTCCGGTGCCTGGACCTCAGGTGCGACCGGTGCTGCATTGACTTCTGCCGCATTTGCTGACGCACTGCCGGGTGTCGGTAACTATGTGGTTGCCATTTCTCTGGCTATCTTCGCCTTTACAACCATTCTGGGCTGGAGCTTCTACGGCGAGCGTTGCATAGTATTCCTGATGGGCCCAAGAGCGGTAAAAGCCTATCGTTTCCTTTGGATTGTCGCCGTTCCAGTGGGCGCTACTGTGAGCCTGGATTTCATCTGGCTTGTAGCTGACACTATGAACGCCATGATGGCTATTCCCAACCTGATTGCCCTGGCGCTGCTAAGCCCCGTTGTATTCAGGCTGGTGCGTGAATACTTCGGCAAGCAATCTGAAACATCAGAGGCAGTCACTGAGTAAACAGGCCTCTAACCAGCTTCAATGAAGGTGCAAACCTACCCTCTGTTTGCACCTCTCTTCCTCACCCTCTCATCATTAAGTACTTCACTCCTTACCCAAACCCTGACAAACATTCAGAGGGCCACAAAAAAGCGCTACCCGCTAGCCCTGTCACTGCTAATATTCCAGAAACCTGTCGTTTCAGTTACCGGTCAGGGGTCTTTTTTATGGCCAGTAAAGATATCAGAAACCATCGAATGTCTGACGAGGTTTATCAGGAGAACTTTTCTGATATCAAGCCTCCGTTATCGTGCTATCAGGCCAATATTGAAGCCAGTCGTTGCCTGTATTGTCATGATGCCCCCTGCATTTCTGCCTGTCCGACAGGTATCAATATTCCCTCGTTTATACACCGAATCGCAGATCATAATGAAGACGGCGCCGCCAGGGTTATTCTGGAAGAAAACATTCTGGGGGGGAGCTGTGCCCGGGTCTGTCCAACAGAAGTCCTTTGTGAGCAGGCTTGCGTTCGAAACCACTCGCCAGAATGTAAACCGGTGATGATTGGTCGCTTGCAAAGGTATGCCATTGATCACCGGCAAAAAGCTTCTCACCCATTTATCCGCGCTCAGAAAACAGGCCAAAACGTCGCCGTTATTGGCGCGGGCCCTGCCGGTCTGGCCTGTGCACACAAACTAGCCAGACTGGGACATGACATCACCCTGTTCGAGGCTCATGACAAACCCGGCGGGCTCAATGAGTACGGCATAGCCGCTTACAAACTGGTAGAGGATTATGCCCAGGAGGAAATCCGATTCATTTTCGAAATCGGCGGCATAAACCTTGAGACAGGACGCAGAATCGACCTTGCGCAACAGCTTGCCGACCTGACCATTCAGTTTGATGCCGTCTTTCTTGGCATTGGACTGGGGTCTGCGAAAGCCATTGGACTGCCCTGTGAGCAATCCGGAGGTATCCAGGAAGCGCTTGGCACCATTGAAACCGTTCGTCAAACCAAAAACCTCGCCGAACTGCCCGTAGCTTCAAAGGTCGTTGTGATCGGCGGCGGTAATACAGCCATTGATGTGGCCAGCCAGATGCGCCGACTGGGAGCCGATGAAGTGACGATCGCTTATCGAAGAGGTCTTCAACAGATGTCAGCCACTCATCATGAACAATCATTCGCAAAAGAAAGCGGTGTTCGCATTATTCCCTGGCTGAAACCCAAAGGTTTTGAGACAAAAGCCGGGCAATTGCATGGTGTTCGTTTTGTGAAAACAACTCAGGACTCTGCTGGCCAGCTGCTTGAAACCGGCGAGCTGAGAGTAATTCCCGCTGACCGGGTTTACAAGGCCATTGGCCAGACAATAACAGCAGAGTGCTTTTCTTCTGGAAAGCTCGCCAGAAGTCAGAACGGAAAAATCAGAGTGGACGATCAATTCAGAACCTCTATCGGTAATGTCTGGGCAGGAGGCGACTGTGTTGATAACGGGGAAGATCTCACCGTCCATGCAGTCCAGCATGGCAAACTGGCTGCTGAAGCCATCAACCGGTTTCTGCAACCGCTCGAAGTATAGGCAGTAAAAGATGATGGCAGACCTTAGCACCGGTTTTCTCGGGATTCGGTCCCCCAATCCATTCTGGTTAGCCTCAGCACCGCCCACGGATAAGGCATACAACATTTACCGGGCATTTTCGGCAGGCTGGGGAGGTGCCGTATGGAAAACTCTGGGTGAAGACCCGGCGCCGACCAATGTTTGCTCAAGGTACTCTGCTCATCGGGATACTCACGGGCGGATTCTGGGCATCAATAACATTGAGCTGATTTCAGATCGCCCGTTACAAGTCAATCTGGATGAAATCAAACAGACCAAAAAAGACTGGCCCGATCGGGCTTTAATTGTCTCTCTGATGGTGCCCTGCGAAGAAGCGAGCTGGCAACGTATTCTCAATCAGGTTGAAGCAACCGGCTGTGACGGCGTTGAACTCAATTTTGGTTGCCCCCATGGCATGCCGGAGCTCGGTATGGGCGCGGCGGTAGGGCAAGTCCCCGAACTCATTACCAAAGTCACCGGATGGTGTAAACAACATACACGACTGCCGGTTATTGTTAAACTGACGCCTAATGTCACCGATATTGTCCAGACAGCCAGTGCCGCTCTTGCAGGTGGAGCAGATGCGGTGTCACTGATCAATACCATTAACTCCATTACCAGCATCAATCTCGATACCATGGTCGGCTACCCGGCCGTCGGCAATTATTACACCAGCGGTGGTTATAGCGGCGAGGCCGTCAAACCTGTTGCCCTGAATATGGTGGGACAACTGGCACGACACGATGAAACAGCCAAACTCACGATATCCGCCATGGGCGGAATCACGACCTGGCGGGATGCTGCAGAATATCTGTCACTGGGGGCAACAAGCCTGCAAGTCTGCACAGCGGTGATGCTGAATGGATTCAAGATCATTGATGAACTGGTTGACGGACTCTCAAGATGGATGGATCAGAAAGGTTATCAGGCGCTGTCTGAATTTCGTGGGGCTGCCGTTGCCAGCCTTACTGACTGGAACAGACTGGATCTGAGCTACAAAAGTGTTGCTCATATTGACCAGAGTCATTGTATCCGGTGTGGCCGTTGTTTTGCGGCCTGCGAAGATACTGAACATCAGGCCATAGCCTTGCAAACATCTGATGACGGAAAAGACCGAACCTTTGAAATCATTCCGGGGGAGTGCGTCGGTTGCAACCTTTGTCAGATCACCTGTCCCGTTGAGGGGTGCATCACGATGATCAGTCTTCCTGGCTCAAATCCAGAGCTGTAGGTCATTTGAGCCTGCTGGATTTATTGCGTTCCGGCATTGTGTACAATTCTCCATATATCCATAAACACCTCATCAGCGTCGCCTCCCAAAGCATCTTCATATTTTCCATATCTCTCTTCTGCTATTTTTATGGCTGGTTTGGGGTCTGCTCCGTGATCTAAAAGGCATCTGGCGATTTTATAAAACTCTCTCAAATCCTCATCATTTAATTCACAGTCTGAAATACGAAACATTACTAATCTTAAAGGCGTAATCGGTTGTATAAACCCGTTTGGATCGTCCTGATCTGTGGCCTGCCTGTAACTTGGATCAGCTCCTCTGTTCAAACAGTCTTCAACTCTTTCAAAATCATAATTACTTACCGCCTCCATTAATTCTTCGTCAACGGCTCTCTTCTGACTTGCTATTACTACCAAACCTGGATCCGAGGTCAGTAATACTGTGTCAGAACCGCTCGCTGCAACATGTGTAGTCGCGGATGCTACCGGAAACCCTGAATTGAATGTTGCTAAAGAATAATCATTTGATGAAATTGTTTCTGTGCTTCCAGCAGTGGTGCTTTCAGCATAACTGCCTGTACTCGATGGGGCCAACCTAACCGTAAAGGTAAACGGACTGTCATCTTCACTACTGCTATATGGCGCGCTTGAACTCGGCATGATCCTTGAGCTATCAAGCCCGGCACCTAAAAATAAAGCACCCGCCCATAACCGTCCAGCCATCGCTGGAGTTGGAGGCAGCGACGAATCGAAAACCTGAGTAAAGCCTGACTGTAAAGTTAAAGTGGACATCAAAGGCAATAGATAGGAAGCGGAGTGTTTCATAATGACGGAATTCCTCTCAACAGCTACAACCTCTGTAGCCAGAACGAAGCCAAACTTTCAATATTAATCAAAACTCAGGATTTTTCTATTTAACAACTCGTTCCCACGCTCTGAGGGTGTCGCAAAACTCCAACAGCTCGTTCCCATGCTCTGAGTTCGTCATTCCCGCGAAGGCGGGAATCCAGCGCCAACGGTGGATCTCTGCCTTCTCGGGGATGACAAGGCCAGGGGAGCACCGGGCAGTATGGTTCTGGTGGTGAGTCAGTGTGGATTCCCGCCTTCGCGGGAATGACGAGAATGAAATCGGGAATGACGGGGGTGAAGGCGGGAACCAGAGTTTTGCGACACCCTCGCTTTGCGTGGGAATGCATACCTCCCCTGATGTTGGAGTTTTGCGACAGCCTCAAAGGCGGGAATCATTCAGATTGAGTTAATAAGCTTGCAGTTGTAACTGCTGGCGAGTACCCACTCTCCCTATAACAAAGTTGTCAGATTTACTGTCAGAAACGGAACATTCCATGTATGGAGAGTGTCTAGGTTTTATGAGTCATAAATAAACAGAGACAGCAACAATGAATATATCTTCGACTCCGAGCACTTCTTCATTGAATCTTGTGTCGACAAAAGACGCTGAGGGCAGTAGTGATGAAACTGATAAGGCTGATGCAAAATGCAGTATTGTGGATCTGGATCATTGTTATGCCGAACTTTCGCAGGAGCTTACTGATACTCTGACGACCATAGAAAAAATGCCTGTTCTGGAAAGGGTGGCAACTTCTTACGTCAACCCACAGCCTCCTGCAAAGAAAATATCGATTTGCCCGCAGAATTATTCATTGACAGGCAAGAGCCTGTCGAGTTGGAGCTCCATCACTGCCTGCCAGCTGGATCAAGTTGTTCAGGTAGCTTGTGTCGTAGAAGTCGAAACAGCAACAGGGCCTTCTTCATCCGCAGCAGTCAGAAGCAAGAAGTCAAGGAATAAAAAAGCAAGATCACCTGAAAGAAGAAGGCTGGAGAACAGGGAGTCTGCTCGAAGAGCCAGACAAAAGGCAAAAACTCGTATGGCATACCTGGAAGAAGAATTGCAAAACATTAAAATGGAGAATTTGTACCTGCAGGTTAAGAACACTGAAATGGCAGAGCACATTTCCGAAAGGAAAGCAGAAAATATGATTTTAAGAGGAGTATTGCCAGGGGAGAGATTTGTGCCAATTGCTGACAATTATAAATGGGATTCTAACAAAATGGGCGACCCGGAGGATGAAGACGAGTGTGCAGAGAAAATACCGCCAAAGAAGGAATTTGCATCTGCTCCTGAGTACTTCGAACTGGATGATCAAGCAATATTTGATAGCGATGATGATGCCAGCTAGACCCTACGAAATATTCGATTCCTAATGGCTGGGTGCTTAGTCTCAACTACCAGATGCAATGACATTAAGTGGTGCAAGCGTGAATGAATGGGCTCATACAAGAGTGGACAAGACAGCAGCACTGTTACCATTACTTTCCCCGAAATCTTATAAATCATTGATTTTTATAAATTTTTACCCACCTCGTTTCCTATAGGAAACAAATGGGTTGATGTGAAACCTCCAGATTTGCTACTCTGCCAATTCTCTGAATGTATGTTGAATTTTTTTAGTCGTTTAATTCAGGGATCTTATCGTGGAAAAACAACGGCTTCTTTCAGACCAGAATCGTTAGTCCGATAAAAATCTAAAATACAAAAGGTTTTTATGAGATAAGAATACAGAGGGAGCAGATCATGGGACTGAGCATTTTCGACCTTTTTAAAATTGGCATCGGGCCTTCATCCTCACATACCGTGGGTCCCATGGTGGCTGCCAACCTTTTTCTGGATGAACTCCACACCAACCAGCACTTCGAGCAGACACACCGCATTAAGGCCGACCTCTATGGTTCTCTGGCCATGACCGGAGAAGGACACGCTACAGATGTTGCCGTCCTTCTGGGACTTCTGGGCGAACACCCTGATAGCGTGAGTCCCGACAAAGTGCCTGAATACGTCTCTGACATTAAGAACAACGATCGACTCAAGCTGGGTGGAATCAGGACTATAACCTTTCATTTCGATACTGATCTGCAATTTCATTTTGGAAACTCCCTGCCCAATCACCCCAATGGCATGTCACTTACGGCTCTCGATGCCGATGGGCAAGTCCTTTACAAGAACCGATATTACTCGGTAGGTGGCGGTTTTGTTCTCAACGAGCAGGAAGCCTCTTCCAATCTATCCACCAACCTTCAAGCTGCCCCCATTCCCTACCCTTTTGAAAAAGGTCAGGACCTACTGGACCACGGCAAAAACAGTGGTTTATCCATCGCCGAGCTGGTGCTTGAAAACGAAAAACATCTCGGTCGCAGTCAGGATATTTCCGGGGATCTGATGGCCATCTGGCAGGTGATGGATCAATGCATCCAGCGCGGTTGCCAGCAAACCGGGAAACTGCCCGGGGGACTGGATGTTGCCCGCCGCGCCAGTGACATACACAAACGCTTAATCAACAAGCCAAAAGAGCATTGGGATGACCTGCAAAGCATGGACTGGGTAAGTCTTTTTGCCCTGGCCGTGAATGAAGAAAATGCAGCAGGGGGCCGGGTCGTCACCGCACCGACTAATGGTGCTGCCGGTGTCATACCCGCCGTTCTGGCTTATTATGATCGCTTTGTTCCCGGCAGCTGCGAACAGGGCATTCAGGCTTTTCTGGCTACCGCAGCCGCCATTGGTATGCTGTACAAAAAAAATGCCTCCATTTCAGCCGCTGAAGTGGGCTGTCAGGGCGAGATCGGGGTAGCCTGCTCCATGGCAGCAGGGGCACTCTGCGCCGTTCTGGGCGGCACCAATGAACAGATAGAAAATGCGGCAGAAATTGGTATGGAACATAACCTGGGACTGACCTGTGACCCGGTTGGAGGTCTGGTTCAGGTGCCATGCATAGAGCGAAACACTATGGGTGCAGTCAAAGCCATTAATGCGGCACGACTCGCCCTACAGGGTACCGGCCAGCATCGGGTCTCACTGGACAGCGTGATAGAAACCATGCACCAGACTGGCCTGGACATGCAGGATAAGTACAAGGAAACCGCCACTGGCGGACTGGCAGTCAATGTTGTCGTGTGCTGAGACTCGTGACAGATGCCAATAAAAGCAAAAATAATCAGCACAAATACCCGGAATGCTCCGTATAACCCGGAGCATTCCCATGGGAGCATGGGCCGAGGTCCGTGGTTCAGGTATTTTCAGACCATCACAGGGCTGTCCCATCCACCGACGGCCGTCAGAGAAAGGTAGAAACATGGCTGTTGATAAACAGGCACTCAGCGCTCTGGAACAGAGCAACGCATTTACCGGTCGTCACATTGGCCCGGATCAGGCTCAGCAACAGGCAATGCTGTCCGAACTGAAACTGGAGTCACTGTCTGATCTGATTGAACAGACCGTTCCCAAAGCCATTCGCCCATCCACTACCCCAGGAGAGAACACCCTGGCGGTTGCAGCGGGCAAGACAGAAGTTCAGGCGCTGGCATACCTGCGTTCACTGGCTGACCAGAACAAGGTGAACAAATCCTACATTGGTATGGGCTACTACAACACCCATATTCCAAACGTCATCCTCAGAAACGTTCTGGAAAACCCCGGCTGGTACACTGCCTACACGCCTTATCAACCCGAAATCTCCCAGGGCCGTCTGGAAGCCTTGCTGAACTTCCAGCAAATGGTCATGGACCTGACCGGTATGGAAGTCGCCAACGCTTCCCTGCTGGACGAAGCCACCGCAGCTGCAGAAGCGATGGCACTTTGCCATAGATCCAGCCGCAGCAAGAACAGGGTGTTCTTTGTTGCAGACGACGTCCACCCGCAAACCATCGACGTCATCAAAACCCGTGCTGAGCACATGGGCATCCAGGTAGAAGTCGGCAACCCTGTTACCGATCTCGAAAAACACGATATCTTCGGTGTACAGCTGCAGTACCCTGGCACTCACGGACAGATTACCGATGTCGCCAGCATCGTCGCCAAAGCCAAAGAACAAAAAGCCATGGTGTCTGTCGCCACCGACCTGATGGCTCTGATGCTGCTGAAGTCACCCGGTGAGCTGGGGGCTGACATTGCTTTGGGCAGCAGCCAGCGATTTGGTGTCCCTATGGGCTTTGGTGGTCCGCACGCCGCTTTCTTTGCTGCCAGTGAAAAACTGAAGCGCTCCATTCCCGGTCGTATTATTGGTGTTTCCATCGACCGCCGTGGTAACCAGGCTTACCGCATGGCGATGCAGACTCGTGAGCAGCACATCCGTCGTGAAAAAGCGACGTCCAACATCTGTACTGCCCAGGCTCTGCTGGCCAACATTTCTGCGTTCTATGCCGTTTATCACGGGCCACAAGGTCTGAAGACCATTGCTGAGCGCATCCACCGCCTGACCACTATTCTGCATAAAGGCCTGACCACTCTGGGCGTTCAGTGTAATAATACTTTCTTCGACACCCTGACCCTGAAAGTGGGCAGCCAGCAGGAAGCGATCTATAACCGCGCCCTCGAAGCTGACTGCAATCTGCGTCGCATCAGCTTCGATCAACTGGGCATCAGCATTGATGAGACCACAACAGCGGAAGACATCACGCAGCTGTTCAATATCATTCTGGGACAGGGTCAGGATCTGGATATTCAGACCATTGACAGCCAGTTTGCAGTGTCCGGCCTCAAAGACGAGCATCGTCGTACTGATGCCGTACTGACTCACCCGAATTTCAACAGCTATCATTCCGAAACCGATATGATGCGCTACCTGAAGCGTCTGGAGAACAAGGATTACTCCCTGACCCACGGCATGATTCCTCTGGGCTCCTGCACCATGAAACTGAATGCCGCTGCTGAAATGATTCCGGTGTCATGGCCTGAATTTGCCAACATCCACCCGTTTGCACCCAGAGATCAGGTCAAGGGTTATATGACCATGATCAACGAACTGGAAGCGGCACTGGAAGAAATCACCGGTTACGACAAAATCTCCATGCAGCCCAACTCAGGGGCCCAGGGAGAATATGCCGGTCTGCTGGCCATCCGTAACTATCAGGAAGCCAATAACCAGGTACACAGAAATATCTGCCTGATCCCCTCTTCTGCCCACGGCACCAACCCAGCTTCTGCCGCTATGGTCGGCATGAAAGTGGTCGTCGTTGACTGTGATGAGAATGGTAACGTCGATGTTGCCGATCTTCAGGCCAAAGCTGAACAACACAGTGAAAACCTGTCCTGCCTGATGGTGACCTACCCTTCCACCCACGGTGTTTATGAAGAAGAGATTCGCAATATCTGCGACATCGTTCACGAGCACGGGGGTCAAGTGTACATGGACGGAGCCAACATGAACGCTCTGGTCGGCATCGCCAAACCTGGCAAGTTCGGCTCCGACGTTTCGCACCTGAACCTGCATAAAACCTTCGCTATTCCTCACGGTGGCGGTGGTCCCGGCATGGGCCCCATCGGCGTCAGAAGTCATCTGGCGCCTTACCTGCCAAACCACTGCGTCAGCCCGATTGAAGGCGATAACGAAGGTATGGGTGCAGTATCAGCAGCGCCATTTGGCAGCGCCTCTATCCTGCCCATCAGTTATCTGTACATTGTCATGTTGGGACAGCAGGGTCTGCAACAATCCAGTGAAGTCGCCATTCTCAACGCCAACTACATGGCTGAGAAACTGGCTGCTCATTACGACGTTCTGTATCGTGGCCGCAACAACAAGGTGGCTCATGAGTGCATTATCGATATTCGTCCGATCAAAGAAGCCTGCGGTGTCACCGAAGAAGACATTGCCAAGCGCCTGATGGATTACGGTTTCCATGCACCGACCATGTCCTTCCCGGTTGCCGGCACTCTGATGATTGAGCCGACCGAATCCGAGTCCAAAGACGAGATCGATCGTTTCGTCAGCGCCATGATTGCCATCCGCAAAGAAGTTCACAAGGTACAGGAAGGCGAATGGCCTGCCGAAGATAACCCGCTGTGCAACGCTCCGCACACTATGGAAGATCTGGTAGACAGCGAATGGAGCCATCCGTACAGTCGTGAAGAAGCCGTCTTCCCGTTGAAAGGCTCTATCGATGGCAAATACTGGCCCACTGCCAACCGTATCGATAATGTCTACGGCGATCGCAACTTTATCTGCTCCTGCCCATCTATCGAAAGCTATCAAGAACAAGACTAAAGTCGTCTGAGAACCAGCATTGAAACGGGGAAGTCACTTCCCCGGCTTCTTCACAATTTCAGGGAGTATCCCTAATGACCGAACTTAAAAAAACACCACTGCATAGCCTGCACCAGGAGCTGGGCGCGAAAATGGTTCCTTTCGCAGGCTTCGATATGCCGGTTCAATATCCTCTGGGGGTTAAAGCCGAGCATCTGCACACCCGTGCAAAAGCGGGTTTGTTCGATGTCTCCCACATGGGGCAGGTTCGTCTGACAGGCAACAATCCGGCCAGGGCTCTGGAAGCTCTGGTACCTGTCGACATTATTGATCTGCCTGAGCGCAAGCAACGCTACGCCCTGTTCACCAATGAACAGGGGGGCATAATGGACGACCTGATGGTCACCAACGAAGGCAATGACAGCCTGTACATTGTTGTCAACGCCGCCTGTAAGGATCAGGACATTGCTCACATGAAGGCTCATCTGCCTGAGGATGTTAAGCTGGAGGTTCTGGATGACCGTGCTCTGGTCGCCATTCAGGGTCCTGAAGCAAAATCCGTTATGGCCCGCTTCGCGCCTGAAACAGAGAAGATGGTCTTCATGGACTCCATTCACATGACTATTGAAGGCGTTGACGTTTACATCAGTCGCTCGGGTTACACTGGTGAAGATGGTTTTGAAATCTCAATCCCGGAAGCGGACGCTGACAAATTCTGTCGTATGCTGCTGGATCAGCCGGAAGTCGAGTTCATTGGTCTGGGTGCTCGTGACTCCCTGCGTCTGGAAAGTGGACTCTGCCTCTATGGTCACGATCTGGATACAGAAACCACGCCTATCGAAAGCAGTCTGATCTGGGCCATCAGCAAAAACCGTCGTAAGGATGGTGAGCGTGCTGGCGGCTTCCCCGGCGCAGACAGGATCCTGAGCCAGATTGAAAACAAAGACCTCACCCGTAAACGTGTTGGTTTAATCGGCAGCAGTCGTGCTCCGGTTCGTGAAGGGACTGAGGTCGTCAACGCCGATGGCGAGAAGATCGGCGTTGTGACTTCAGGAACCTTTGGACCCACTGTTGGTGCTCCTGTCGCAATGGCCTACGTTACAACTGAATATGCTGCCTTGGAAACAGAAGTTTTCGCGCAGGTGCGCGGCAAAAAATTGCCTATGACTGTGAGTCGTATGCCGTTTATTGAACAGCGTTACTATCGCGGCTAAGCTCTGCGAAAAAGCCCGGTTAACCGGGCTTTTTTTATCAGTGATAAGCTGGTTTCTGTTTTGCCCGCTTTAAATAACCATTGGCGCAAAAACAAAACCAAAGGCAACACAAAGTGCAATACAGACAGTGCCCGGCATGAAGAATGGGTGGTTAAATACCAGTTTGCCGATACGGGTAGACCCGGTCTCGTCCATTTCTACGGCTGCCAGCAGTGTTGGATAAGTAGGCAGAACAAACAGAGCGGATACCGCTGCGAAAGAAGCGATAGCGGTCACAGGATCAACCAGAGCCAGAGCAGCAGGCATCAGGGCTCGAGTGGTGGCAGCCTGAGAGTAAAGTAGCATAGAGGCGAAGAACAGTGTAACCGCCAGCAGCCATGGGTAGCTGTTCAGTAAATTGCCTGCCAGAGCCTGGATAGAATCAATGTGCGCCCCCACAAACGTATTACCCAGCCAGGCAACACCCAGTACGCAGACGCAGGCACTCATACCGGACTTGAAGGTCTGGGCATTGAGGATATTGCCAGAATCAATCTTGCAGAAGATAGTGATCAGGCCAGCCGCAATCATCATAAATACCATGATGGCAGAGTCGCGGGGCAAAACAGGATTTTCAATCAGACCGACGTTACCGCTGATAGCCGTAGCGTAAAGCACCACAGCCAAAATACTGACAGCAAAAATACCGACAGACAGACCGGCGCCTTTCCTGCAGTCCTGACGGGCTTTGGTCTCACGCAAGGTAATCAGACCAGCTTTCAATCTTTCCTGATAGATAGAATCCTTGTCCAGATCCACACCCATGAAATTACAGATAACAGCGGTCAGCATAACCGCCGCATAGGTAGTAGGAATGCAGATGGCCAGCAGTTGCAGGTAATCAATGCCATAGGGCTCAAGGAAGCCACTGAACACGACCACTGCGGCAGAGACAGGTGACGCAGTAATGGCTATCTGGGAAGCAATCACAGCGATACTCAGTGGACGAGATGGACGGACACCGTTTTCTTTAGCCACTTCTGCAATCACCGGCAGAGTAGAGTAAGAAGTATGACCTGTACCTGCCAGCAGAGTCATAACGTAAGTGACAGTCGGTGCAAGAAAAGTAATATACTTTGGCTTACTGCGAAGAAGCTTCTCGGCCAGCTCAACCAGATAATCCAGACCGCCAGCCACTTGCATGGCAGCCACTGCACCAATCACCGACATAATGATCAGGATAACATCTATAGGTATTGCCCCGGGTTCGAGCCCGAGGCCCAGAGTCAATACCAGCACCCCCATAGCACCGGCAAAACCAATCCCGATACTACCCAGCCGAGCCCCAAGAAAAATAGCCCCAAGTACAACCGCTAACTGAACCCAAAGCATGAAGAGGTCCCCTCTATCGTAATAATGCTTCAACCAGACAATGGCAATGTCACTGCCTGAAACAAACAAACTTAGCGTTAATATATTAACTAGTTTCCAACAGGGAAATAATAAGTTTATATGCTAACTATTTACGGATTACCGAAACATCTTTCTCTACTCTTCCCATGAATAAAACTCGACTTACTGTTAACTCCTTTTCCGTCGTGTCAGCATTTAGTCGTCAGATCCATAAAAAATAAATAGGAAGGAAAAATGCTTCAGTCGAAAAATAGCAGAGTCAGGAGCTCGAGAGGTCATGAAATTTATGGGTCAACTTCAGGCCACCGCCACAGTTTTTGAAGATAATGCCTGATAGAACTGACCATCGACATAATTTAGGGCGACAAGGTCATCAGCACTTACTCTGCCTTAACCTAAAAGTCGATGTTATATAGCTCGCGCCGGTAATGTGTTCTAACCTTATGCCTTCGATTTTCATAATTCAAAGGTAAATACATGAATTTGCTGAAACATGTGTTCACATTTTTTATCTTATGTTACTCAATACAGTTGTTGGCAAGAGACAGGGTGGAAAGGTACACTGATCCAGCAGAAGTAGTTCCTGTAGGGCAGCTTCCCTGGATTGTACAGCTAAATAATATTTTTGATCCCTGTTGTATAACAAGGTGTACCGCATTTTTGATCACTCAAAGACATGTTTTAAGTGCGGCTCACTGTTTCCTTTCTGAAAAAAAAGCATTAGATTCATATGTAGATTTCAAAAACATGGATAGCAAAAAAAGAATTAAAGTTAAAAGATTCATTCTTCATCCGGATCTTGAAATGCCAAAAACAGATATTGCAATTATGGAACTTTCAGAAGATGTCATTCTTGACAACCATCCCCTTCTTGATTTTTCAATATATAATTGTTCAAATCTAGCCAGTTTTATAAGAAACCCTTTTGCAGCAGGCTACCAGGGAACCTCAGTACTTAAAAAAGTGAGCTTATCATGGCTAACACGGCGGATGTGCCAACATAAGGATCTTAGATATATCTTAAACTATCCAGGGGATGGAAAAGGTGGAGATTCAGGCTCACCGCTATTTTATAAGTTTAATAATACTGAATATCTAATTGGTATACATTCAACCGGGTCTACTTACAATGGAAGCCCGATAATCTATACGCCAATATTCACTAACGCTGATTTTATAACCAAAAGCATTTACCTTAATTCATCAGCTAATCGAACATACTTTTATGATGCATTGACATCAAATGATTCTGAGTGGACTGATTTAGTTACTTCAACTGATCCGGCTACTTCAACTACCTCGACTGCTTCAACTACTTCAACTACCTCGACTGCTTCAATTACTTCAACTACCTCGACTGCTTCAACTACTTCAACAACATCTATTACTTCTGCTAGTCGAATTTACACATTGATTATACCAATAGCTATTATTTTTTTTGCTGAGTGACGTGATTATCTCTTGAGATAGTCATGGGCAAAAAGTTTCTGAAGTTAACCGTCGGATATTGGTTCAATGATAAATCCAACAAAAAAACCGGTGAACTCTGAGAGTATCGCCGGTTTTTTGTATCGAGAACAACTGAGTGCTCACGAATAAACATCTGCATCAGACTGCTGGATTAACCACCGAAGTGATTAACCACCAAAGTCGTCCAGCATGATGTTTTCAGGTTCAACGCCCTGATCTTCAAGCATCTTGATTACCGCAGCATTCATCATGGGAGGTCCACACATATAGAACTCACAGTCTTCAGGTGCAGCGTGTTGCTTCAGGTAGTTGTCAAATAGCACCTGGTGAATAAAGCCGGTGTAACCTTCCCAATTGTCTTCTGGCTGAGGATCAGACAGAGCTAAATGCCAGGTGAAGTTAGGGTTATCTTTTGCCAGCTTGTCGAACTCGTCTACGTAGAATGCTTCACGCAGGGAGCGGGCACCGTACCAGAAAGAAATCTTGCGGGTAGATGACAGACGCTTCAGCTGGTCGAAGATATGAGAACGCATAGGCGCCATACCTGCACCACCGCCGACAAAGACCATTTCGTTGTTGGTGTCTTTCGCGAAGAATTCACCGAAGGGTCCGTAAACGGTCATCTTGTCACCTGGCTTCAGGTTAAAGACGTAAGAAGACATCTTGCCCGGCTCAAAGTCAGTACCCGGAGGCGGTGAAGCGATACGGATATTGAATTTGAGGATACCTTTCTCTTCAGGGTAGTTAGCCATGGAGTAGGCACGGATGGTCTCTTCATCCACCTTGGAAACGTACTTCCACTGGTCAAACTTGTCCCAGTCGCCACGGTACTCATCCTGAATATCGAAGTTCTTGTACTCAACCGTGTGCGCAGGCGCTTCCAGCTGCACATAACCACCGGCGCGGAAGTTAACGTCTTCTCCCTCTGGCAGTTTCAGAACCAGCTCTTTGATGAAGGTGGCAACGTTCTCGTTGGAAACAACTTCACACTCCCACTTCTTAACACCGAAGAGCTCTTCTTCAACTTCGATTTCCATGTCCTGCTTGACGTTCACCTGACAGGACAGGCGCCAGCCTTCCTTCTCTTCACGCTTGGTGAAGTGAGAACGTTCGGTGGGCAACATCTCGCCGCCACCATCGAGTACTTTACACTTGCACTGTGCACAGGTACCACCACCACCACAGGCAGATGGCAAGAAGACGCCCGCACCTGACAGAGTCGTCAGAAGCTTGCCACCGGCCACCGTGGTGACGGCCTTATCGGGGTCTTCGTTGATGTTGATGGTTACATCACCGGTGCTGACCAGCCGCGAGCGAGCTGCCAGAATGACCGCTACGAGCGTCAGCACGATAACGGTAAACATGACTACGCCCAATACGATAGTAGAATCCATATTTACACGACCTCCTTAGAGCTGTACGCCAGAGAATGACAGGAAGCCCAGTGACATCAGACCAACAGTTATGAAGGTGATGCCCAGGCCACGCAGGCCCGAAGGCACGTCACTGTACTTCAGCTTTTCACGGATACCGGCCAGGGCGGCGATTGCCAGAGCCCAGCCAACACCAGCTCCCAGCCCATATACCGCAGACTCGCCAAGATTATAGTCACGCTCAACCATGAACAGGGAAGCTCCCATAATAGCGCAGTTCACGGTAATCAGCGGCAGGAATACACCCAGCGCGTTATAAAGTGACGGTACAAACTTGTCCAGGAACATTTCCAGAATCTGGACCAGAGCCGCGATAACACCGATGTAGGTGATCAGACCCAGGAAGCTCAGATCGATACCGGGTGCCAGCGCCCCATCTTTCAGGATATTCTGATAAATCAGATTGTTAATGGGTACAGTAATGGTCAATACGGCCACTACAGCAACTCCCAGACCCAGAGCTGTTTTCACCTGCTTGGACACCGCCAGGAAGGTACACATACCCAGGAAGAAAGCCAATGCCATGTTTTCAACGAACACTGCTTTCACAAAAAGTGAGATGAAATGTTCCATGGCTTAGTGGGCCTCGCTGAACTTGGTGTTAGGAGCCATTTTGAACTCGTTGTCTTCAACCTGATCCGGCTTGCGACTGCGAATCACCCAGATCAGCAGACCGATCAGGAAGAACGCGCTTGGAGCCAGCAGCATCAGGCCGTTAGGCTGGTACCAGCCACCGTTGTTAACAGTCTTGAGGATTTCAACACCGAACAGGTTGCCGGCACCGAACAATTCACGGAAGAATGCCACAATCAGCAACACCGCACCGTAACCCAGACCGTTACCAATACCGTCCAGAAACGACAGCCTGGGACCGTTCTTCATAGCGAAGGCCTCAGCACGCCCCATCACGATACAGTTGGTAATGATCAGACCAACAAACACAGACAGCTGCTTGGAGATGTCGTAAGCGTAAGCTTTCAGAATCTGATCTACCACGATTACCAGGGAAGCAATCACGGTCATCTGACAGATGATACGAATGCTGTTGGGAATGTGGTTACGAATCAGAGATACCGCCAGGTTGGAACAGGCGGTAACACCGATTACCGCCATGGCCATTACCAGGCTGACCTGCATGCTGGTGGTCACCGCCAGTGCCGAGCAGATACCGAGGATCTGCAGGGTTATGGGGTTGTTGTTAACGACCGGTTCCAGCAGGATATCCTTAGTCTTCTCAGACATTATGCATCCCCCGCTTTCAAATTAGTAAGGAACGGTTTGAAGCCATCTTTACCCATCCAGAAATGAATCAGATTGGTTACACCGTTACTGGTCAGAGTGGCGCCGGAAAGACCGTCGACCTTGTAAGGAGACCTGGGATCCGCACCGCCTTTTACCAGGCCTGCTTCCACTACACCTTTATTGTCGTAGATCTTCTTGCCAGGCCATTTGTCCTTCCAAAGTGGGTTGTCTACTTCGCCACCCAGCCCCGGAGTTTCCTTCTGGTCGTAGAAACCGAATCCCTTAACGGTGTTCAGGTCGCTATCCAGAGCCATAAAGCCATACATGGTAGACCAGAGTCCGTAGCCGTGTACGGGCAGAATGATGGTTTCCAGCTTGCCATTTTTCTCAACGATATAGACCTTGGCAATGTCAGCCTGACGCTTGATGCTGGCAATATCTTCAGCACCACTCAGGGCACGGGACTCATCAGGAATCTTGGCTGCAACACGCTGGTCGTAGTTATCAGCGGTTTGACCTTCAGATGTTTCCTCAACGAACTTGCCTGTTTTGAGGTCAACCAGTCGCGGCTGAACCTGTTTGTAAAGTTCGGCCACTTCGCTGTTGCTCAGCGCCTTGGCATCTTTGGTGAGACCAGAAATACTCAGAATGTTGCGCTGCACGTCGAGCTCAACATTCTGGGTCTGCTGCGGCTTCAGGAAAACAGCTGCAGCAGATACCACAACGGAGCACACCAGAGAGAGCAGAATCGTTACAAATAACGTCTTCTTGATACTATCGTTACCCATCAGGCACGAGCCTCCCTACGCTTGATGTTGGCTTCAACCACGAAGTGGTCAATCAGCGGCGCAAACAGGTTGGCGAACAGAATGGCCAACATCATACCCTCTGGGTAAGCCGGATTAACGGTACGGATCAGGATGACCATGATGCCAATCAGAATACCGTAATACCAGCGACCGGTATTGGTCATGGAAGCGGATACAGGATCGGTTGTCATAAAGATCAGACCGAAAGCAAAACCACCCATAACCAAGTGCCAGTACCATGGAGTACTGAACATCATGTTGGTTTCGGAACCAATCATGTTAAACAGGGTTGCCGTTGCAATCATACCCAGCATGGTACCGGCGACGATTCTCCAGGAAGCAATACGTGTCGCCAGCAACACAGCACCACCAATGAAAATTGCCAGAGTAGAGGTCTCACCGACAGAACCCTGGATGGTACCCAGGAAAGCGTCAAACCAGGTAATGCCATTGGAGACTACCTGATCTATACCTCCCTGCTGCGCCAGACTCAGGGCAGTCGCACCAGAGAAACCGTCTACAGCAGTCCAGACCAGGTCACCGGAAATCTGTGCAGGGTAAGCGAAGAACAGGAACGCACGCCCCGTCAGCGCCGGGTTAAGGAAGTTCTTGCCGGTACCACCAAACACTTCCTTACCGATTACAACACCGAAGGAAATACCCAGGGCTACCTGCCAAAGCGGAATACTGGGGGGAACAATCAGGGCGAACAGGACAGAAGTGACAAAGAAACCTTCGTTGACTTCGTGACCACGAACGATAGCGAACAGTACTTCCCAGAAACCGCCGACCAGGAATGTCACGGCATAAATAGGCAGGAAATAAACAGCACCATAGATGAAGTTATCCCACAGACTTGCCGGATCATGACCCGCCAGCAGGCTGATCAGGGCACCGTGCCAGTCAGCAGGAGCAGCCAGACCACCAGCAATAGCCGTGTTGGCCTGGAAGCCAACATTCCACATACCAAAGAACATGGCCGGGAAGGTGCAGAGCCAAACCATGCCCATCATACGCTTCAGGTCGATCGCATCGCGAACGTGAGCGGTGTTATGGGTCTTGTTAGGAGCTGTATAGAGCAGAGTGTCTACTGCCTCATACAGTGCATACCACTTCTCGTGCTTGCCACCTTTGACAAAGTGGGGCTCGAGGGAGTTAAGGAGTTTTCTCAAAGCCATTTCTCAGCCCTCCAGCTCGATACGGGTCAGGTTGTCGCGCAGGATGGGACCGTATTCATACTTGCCGGCACACACGTATGTACACAGTGCCAGATCGTCTTCTTCCAGTTCCAGGGCGCCCAGTTTCTGGGCCATTTCTGTATCGCCAACCACAATCGCACGCAGCAATTGTGTCGCCAGGATATCCAGAGGCATGACTTTTTCATACTGCCCCACTGGTACCATGGCACGTTCACTGCCGTTGGTGGTGGTTGTAAAGTTGAACAGCTTGCTTCTGCTCAAGCCGGAAGTCAGAACATTCAGCACAGAGTGACGGTTCACAGTAGGGTTTATCCACCCCATGAACAAACGCTCATTGCCTTCTTCCAGAACAGAAACCTGTGTGTGATAACGACCCAGGAATGCAAAGGAGCCTTTAGCAGTACGGCCACCAAATACAGAACCAGAGATAATACGGTTATCACCCTCTTTCAGTTCACCTGCAGCCAGCTCATCAGTGCTGGCACCCAGTCGGGTCCGCATCAGACGAGGCTTCTCAACCTGAGGACCTGCCAGAGCTACAACACGATCAGTAAAGAGTTTACCAGTGGTGAACAGTTTGCCAACGGCAATAACGTCCTGGTAGTTAATCTGCCAAACGGTCTTTTCAGCACTCACCGGATCCAGAAAGTGAATATGGGTACTGGGCTGTCCAGCCGGATGAGGCCCATCAAACTCTTCAGCAGTCGCAATACCGGCCGGAATACGAGCACCGGGTGCTTTACACAGGAAGATTTTGCCACCGCTGAGTTTGCCGAGGATATTGATGCCCTGTTCAAACGCTTCAGCATGCTCACTGATGATGACTTCCGGGTTAGCTGAGAGAGGATTGGTATCGATGGCAGTAACAAAAATGGAAACCGGGCGAGAACCCAAGGCTGGCACTTTACTGAAGGGTCGGGTGCGAAGGGCAGTCCACAATCCGGATTCATTCAGTTGTGCTTCTACCTGATCAGCAGTCAGGGCTGACAGTGCTTCTGGCTTGTGCTCAGTAAACGAGACTTCATCGTCACCATCGACATCAATAACAACGGATTGTAGTACCCGCTTTTCACCACGATTAATCGCAGCAACCACACCGCCGGCAGGCGCAGTGTAGCGCACACCCGGTGTTTTCTTATCAGTAAAGAGCTCTTGCCCTTTTTTAACTCGATCTCCGACAGCGACGGCCATTGTAGGTTTCATACCTACATAATCAAAGCCAATCACGGCGACAGAGCGAACTGCTCGGCCATCGGATATGCTTTGATCAGGCGCCCCTGTAATCGGAAGATCCAGCCCCTGTTTGATTTTGATCATACCTTTCGCCTAATCAATCAATTTTCAGGTCCGGAATAAACCCGCCTCTCCAGTGATAACCGACAACTGACCAGAACAACCCCGAATACACAGCTTTTCTCCAACCGGAAAGTCAGAATTCAAGCTATGATCTCTACTTCAATCAGATACACAGAAGGGTGTCAGTCAGACCTGAGTCCGTCCTGCAGGCTCCCTGAAGAACGCACCCAGGTAGAATGAACCCTGTTTGGCAGTATTCTGATCCAAGCAAAATGACGGTTAACATCCCCAAGCCTCATGCTGTCGAAGAGCGTGTCGGCCTCATGCTTGAAAGCATAAGTCCGAAAGGCTTCTGTCTGAGACTCAAGTAAAATCGCACATCAATTCATCGTTATGTGGCCGCAGCGGCTCACCATTGAAAAAAATGGTTGCGCAATTATAAAGACAGTCTTCTGGATATGCCATAGGCGAATGATCGTGGAATCCCTTAATGTAGAAAGAAGTCACCATTATCTTGATAGTGGAGATCGACTCAGTGAATATCCACTCATTGATCGTTACCGACAATCTGGAGAGTCGGCTAATTGATTGGATGCCTGCATTTACAACCAACCCTCTCTTCAGTCAGAAGCCGCTTTGGGGAACAACCGGAAAAAATTTTCAGAAGTGACCTCAGCCAGCTTTTCTGGTGAAATACCTTTTAACTCTGCTACACATTTTGCAACATCAGGCAGATAGCGAGGCTCATTGGGTTTGCCTCGATGAGGAACGGGTGCCAGGTAAGGGGAGTCGGTTTCAATCAGCAGCCGATCCAGAGGCACCTTCTTGACGACCTCTCTTAATTCAGTCGCATTCCTGAAGGTTACGATGCCGGAAATAGAGATGAAGTAGTTCAGCTCCATTGCCTCTTTCGCCATCTCCCAGCTCTCTGTAAAGCAGTGCAGCACTCCTGCTTTTTCCAGATCGCCATGCTGGCGTATCAACTTAAGGGTATCCTCTCTTGCGTCTCTGGTATGGACAATCATTGGAAGTTGTGACTGCTGAGCTGCCTGCAAATGAATTCTGAACCGTTCCTGCTGCTTTTCTTTATTGTCAGCCGAGTAATAATAATCAAGACCACTCTCACCCAGTGCAATCACTTTTGGGTGTGCCGCATAATGCAACAGGGTTTGCAGATCCGGCTCGGCGGCCTCTTTTTCGAGAGGGTGTATTCCAACCGAGGCATACACATCCTGATATTTGTCAGCCAGACCAACCACAGCATCTGCATGCTCAAGATCAATCCCCACGCAAAGTATTCTTTCAACCCCCGCCTGCCTTGCCGCATTGAGCGCTGCTTCCAGATCACCGTCGTAGCTGTCGAGCTTGAGACGGTCGAGATGGCAGTGTGAATCAATCAACATATTCAGTCGTAAAAAATCCAATACTGTTCAGATAATGAATGAAGTCAAAACCTCAGGCAACGAGACTGCCTCAGGCCAGAGCTTTACATGGTACTGGTTTCGCGATCGGACTTGAGCGCCCCCGCCAAATACATTTCTATTTTAGTTCTGACCGTGTCTGTTGCGTCAGTAAACTGAACACCTATCCCGGCCATTCGGGCAGAGCCCTGGGGTGTGATCCAGACCACTTTGCCGGGAACAGGTAATTTATCCGCTTCATCCATCAGAGTCAGACGAATAAAAACCTCATCTCCCAGTGAGTAACGCTTTGAAGTCGGAATAAATAACCCACCACCCGTTATAAAAGGCATATAGGATGAATAGAGAGAAGAGGAGTCTTTGATCGTCAATGACAAAATGCCTGACATACCACCCTTTGCACGGTTCATCATTCTTCTCCTGTTATTGTGATTCTTCTTTTTCCCATAGCCCAGACTGAATTTGAGCTTATCTTTCAGTCAGTGTAACCCGTCCATCGATGAGTTGACAGAGACTATTTTCACAAGAAAAACTCAGATTTGTGCGCACAAAAAGATCTGGTCGACACTTCCTGTCGCACCGTCAGTGATGACTTGGGAGCTTTCAGGAGCATTGCCGATGCAGGACATCATCACTGCATCGTGAGGGTGATGGTCATGAGTCGATAATGACTCTCTGTCTGATAGTCTATCCTGCTATCTGGCATCGAATTCGTTATGGACTGAACGCATTCATCTCTGAACAACTGTTTGGACGGAAAAGCACCTGGCTGGCATTGCGGAAAGTTCTTTGACTGTAATTTTCATGTTCGGTGATTGAAGCCTGAACGGGATAGTGTATGACGGATACCAGAGTGATATGAAAAAAACATATTACGCACTTGCTGTTTGCAAATTTCTTTCGTCCTGTTTTATGGTGCAACTGGCAACGATTCAGCTGGCAGTGGCCGTCAATAGCATCTCCGGGCAGATGTCATTAAGTTCGCTTTTGCCTCTTATGGCCACTGTTTACCGGACTATTCCCGAAACAAAACACCATTTGCCTGACCTGAATACGCCACCACAGCCTGCTCAGCATGTCGGAAGTAGCTCATGTCCTTTTGATAAAAAACTTTCTGTCGTTTCTCCACAATACGCTCAGATAAAATTACCAGTCACTCTGGCTGCAGGCAGTGGTTTTGATAGCTCTGATAACAATGACCTTGACGCAGTCGAAAACCCGTTAACCTGTCTCCTTCGTAGCCCCTTGCCTCTGTCAATCCGTTATGTTGAATCCGGTATTCCGGTTTTATTTCAGGATGAAATCTGGCTAAGGCTTGATCAGGAAGAATCGCTGATTCTTGCACCTTCTGAGTTTGCTGCTGCGGCGAGAGTCAGCGATATTGCCGGGGAAAACTGGCCGCAATTCATTGCGGCTGAATCTGTTCAGAGTGACACCGGCAGTGTCAGATCTGTCTTCAGATGGGCTAATAAACTGACACTGGACTCATTATTCGATGACCCGCTATTAAGATTTCTCGCATTCACTCACGGCACCGCTTTTTATATTCAGGACAGTAATGGGCAACCGTCATACATCATCCAGGACAACGGCAAGCTGATATTTATCAGCAGGATTGAGGCCTGCTTGCGGTTCAGTCAGTTCAGCCAGAACTTTCTTGAGTCATTGTATCCGGAGATTTTCGGCCCATCGCTGCCAGCGGGTGGTGGTTGGCATGAATGGAACCGCTGCATTCGCAAGAAGCCTTTCCATCCTGATCATTCAGAACGCCCCTCGGAACCCGACACAACCTCTAACGAAAGGGATGGCAGGCAAATACGGATCAACCCACAGAAAAATACGGCTGCTGGTGGTGGTCTGTCCTCTGGAGACGGTCGTATGTTCTCCGGAGACGGTCGTCTGTTACAAGTGGAGTACGCTGGAGAGGCTGTCGGTCTTGGTCTCTGCGTGGTCGGAGTAAAGTCTGCCGATACCGTCGTCCTGGCTGTGAGAAAGAAGTCGTTGCAGCTGCTGGAGAGCCACACTATCGGTAAAATCGTCAGGCTTGATGAGCACGCTCACCTGGCCTTCGCTGGTCTGTCTGCTGACGCCCGTATTCTGATCCGGAAGGCTCAGCTGGAGTGCCAGAGCTACCGTTTGTCCTACGAGGACGCTATGGATATCAACTGCATAGCCCGTCATATTGCTGAAATCCAGCAGAAAGCTACTCACTCTGCAGGTTGTCGCCCTTTCGGTGTTGCCTGTGTCATTGGTGGCTTCAACATGGATGGTACCCCTCAGCTCTGGCAGACTGAGCCCGCCGGTGTCTGCGCCAGCTGGAAGGCCTGCTCTGTCGGACAGAAGAGTAAGGCTGTGTTGGAGCTTTTGGAGAAAGAATACAGGGATGACATGAGCCGCGATGAAACGATTAAATTCGCCCTGAAGGGCCTGCTGGAGGTTGCCGACTCTGGTGCTCGCAACGTTGAGCTGTTAGTCCTTGAACGTGATCACTCCTCCAGGTGGTTGGATGACACCGAGCTTGAGCAGCTGGTGACTACTCTGAACAAGGAGCGTGAAGAGGAGGCCGCCAAGAAGAAGCGCCCCCGTGATGAGCAAAAATCAGCAGCGAACTGATTACCCGGATGCGACGATGCGTTTTTATTTTCCTGCCGCTACTTTTTGGGAGGACGTAAGGTTAAGAGGGCGTTTGTAGGGCTCTAATCCTGCACTTGCAGTCTGTCTGATGAAAAACTGACATTGTTCATTCGACATCATTTACAACACCCACTCAAGACAGCGACAGAAGACACCTTCCATTAACATCTGCGGGTTAAGATTCCCCCCTTCGAGTAGTGACTGTCTTTGCGACATCAACCACTCCCTCTCCTGCAGAAGTGCTTTGGCATCGCTTTTTCGAGCCAGATACTCGAGCATTTTCAACTGGTCGCGATTTCGAAGGTCTGAAGGGTCGCCGTTTAAACCCAGCTTAACGGCATCATCGAGCCAACCAATGATCCAGCTGATCGTAAGAGTCAAATCTGCTGACTGCCAGTTTTTTGCCAATTCAACAGGGGTTAGCTTTCCCTTGAAAAGTCCTTTTATGCCATCAGCCAGGGCTTCTCTTTTTTCAAGGAGTCCCTGATCGGCAAATCGTTTGGCCTCCAAAGGCGAGTTAGCGGTGAGATCCAACAATTGCGATACCAGACTTGAGTCTTCCAGCTGCAAAGCTAACCATTGCTCCGCTTCTGATCTTTTGGGAGTCGCAAAGTTTAATTGCTGGCAACGACTGCGTATGGTGGGCAACATATCGCCGGAGCGAGCACTGACCAGCAGGAAAATGGTATCTTCTCCCGGCTCTTCGAGACACTTGAGCAGCGCGTTGGCCGCATTGACATTCATCGCCTCTGCCGGACTCAGGATAATCACCCTGCGCCCCCCCTGCTGAGCTGTTTTATGGGCAAACTCGTTCAATTTTCGAATACTGTCAATCCGGATAGGTCGACCGGGATCATCAGGCTCCAGCACTGTAAAATCAGGATGCGTGCCGGCCTTCAGTAGCTCACACTCCTTGCAGTGACCACAAGCCCCTGTCGCCTGAGGATTCATACACAACAGATAAGCCGCTAATGCTTTGGCAAACTGGAGTTTTCCGGTACCTGGCAGACCTCTTAACAAATAGGCATGGGCCAGGTTGTCCGACTGCTGACAGTGAACCATCTGCTCCCACTGAGCGTTTTGCCAGGGAAAAATACTCCAGTCTTTCATTATCGACCTCCCAGTCTTCTCTCAAGCACTTCCAGCAACTGTTGTTGAACACTTTCAAGAGACTGTCCGGCAGCAATCACTTCAAACCGCCCCGGAGACTGCTTTGCCCTTTCCAGATAGGCATTACGAACCCGAATAAAAAAGTCCATTTTTTCTTGCTCAATCCGATCCAGCCTACCGCCTCGTCCTTTGGCTCTGGCCATACCTGTTTCAGGATCAACATCCAGCAGAATGGTCATGTCCGGACGCAGGGAGCCCTGCACCAGGTTCTCCAACATCTCAACCGGTTGGGTATTCAGACCACGACCGCCCCCCTGATAGGCATAGGTGGCATCGGTAAAGCGATCACAGAGTACGATTTTTCCCGCTTCCAGCCCGGGCAAAATATTATGAAACATATTTTGCGAGCGAGCGGCAAACATCATCAGCAATTCAGTCATATCAGACAAGGGTTCGCCATGATGCCCCAGCAACAGCGAGCGAAGCTCTTCAGCTACCAGGGTACCGCCCGGCTCACGGGTTTCAGTAAATGCCAGCTGATGCTCAGTCATCCAGCTCTTGATAAAATCAACCGCCGTCGTTTTACCCGCACCTTCGCCACCTTCAATCGTCAGGAAAAAACCGGAGGGAGCATTAGCCATTATTGAGTCTCCACAGTCGATCGGTAATCCTCTCGACGCTGTTCGATCTGATACTTTCTGACAGCACGATTATGCTCTGCCAGAGTTTTCGAAAAATAGTGAGTACCGTCACCCTTGGCGACAAAATAGAGTGTTTTGCCATCTTTCGGATGCAAAGCAGCATGAATCGCTTCCCGACCGGCCATGGCAATAGGCGACGGAGGTAATCCTTTTATCAAATAAGTGTTGTATGGAGTGGCTCTGCGAAGCATTTGACGACTAATGTTTCCTTTATAGCTATCACCCAGGCCATAAATCACGGTGGGATCAGTTTGCAGCCTCATACCTTTTTGCAAACGCCTGACAAAAACACCTGCTATTTCACCTCGCTCATAAACGACACCCGTCTCTTTTTCCACCAAAGAAGCCATAATCAGTGCCTCGTAAGGATTTTTGTAAGGGAGTCCTTCGGCACGTTTTCCCCATTCTTCGCCGAGTACTGAATCCATCCGGTTATATGCTCGCCTGAGTATGGATTCAACAGAAGCACCGGACTGGAAGAAATAAGTATCAGGGAAAAACAGACCTTCCGGGTTCAATTCTATTGCCAGACTTTTGTAAAGTGATTGCAACGCCTTGTCGTCCATAGGTGAGGATAGTTTTTCGTGTTGATTCAAGGCAGTCACGACCTCTTCCAGCGTATGACCTTCAACCAGTGTCACGTTGTAGTAGCGCACCTGGCCAGAAGTAAAAATCTTCAGCAACTCCCTGTGACTAATGCCAGCCGGAATCAGATAATCCCCGGCGTGAATCCCGGCGGCAGCCTTCTCTATTCGAGCCAGCAGTACAAAGATTTTCGGGTGTTGAAGCCAGCCCAACTCAGCCAGACTGTCTGCTACAGCAGTCATGGACTCGCCCTGAGAAATAGTAAACTCCAGGTTATCATTACCGTCGGGCGCCATCACAGGTTGATCACCGTACCAACCCAACGCCTCCCAAAACACGACGGCTGTCAGCAACCCTGCAAGACAGAGACCTACCACAACAAACAACAACTTCTTAAGCATTCAAAACTTCCTGAACCTTGTCTCTGAATGTCCGGGTCACACTGCCTACTGACCAGTGTAAATGTCCGCAGGCGATCACCGGCCAGACTCCATTAACGCTGTTACAAACGAATACTTCATCGGCCTTTGCAAGATCTTGCAGGCGATAATCCCCCACCTCTGCTTGAAAACCCCATTGACAGGCCTGCTCCAGAATCAGATCCCTGCAAACCCCTTTGACACCTGATTTGTCGAGAGCGGGCGTCCTCAAGGTTTTACCCGATACCAGGAATAAATTGCTCATGGTTCCTTCTATAAGCCTGTCGTCCATACCCAGCAATAAACCTTCCAGGCATTCGGTACCCTGCCATTCAGAGCGAGCCATGACGTTCTCAAGACGATTAAGGTGTTTAATTCCTGCAAAGACATTATCACCGAGCCTGATTTTACATTGATGCAATCTGACACCTGTGATGGCGGGGTCGTCAGGATAGACCGGAAATGGATGAAAGGAGAGAATCCGACTGGGACGGTCACAACCCTCCGGGTTGTACCCACGACCACCAGAACCACGGGTCACTATCGCTTTGAGCACTCCTTCCTTCAGATTCTGCTTTTGCAGAAAGTCTCTGACTTCATTTTTAAACGCTTCCAGATCAAAAGGAATACCCAGCACAGCAATACCGTAACAGAGCCTTTTACAATGAAGATCAAAAAGAGTGGGGACCCCGGCCTGAACCCGGATGGTCTCAAAAAGACCATCTCCATAAGCCAGACCTCTGTCGCTGACCAATACTTCAGAAGCTGGCTCTCCATTGACCCAGCTGACAGGATGATGATTATCCAAAGTTTTTAACCCAGTTTCGAGAAAGCCAGAGTCACATTAGTACCCCCGAACCCAAAGGAGTTGGTGAGCACATGCTCCATCTCAATGGATCTGGCTTTTCCGGGCACGTAATCCAGATCACAACCTTCACCCGGATTTTCCAGATTAATCGTGGGAGGTGCCATATTATCCTGCAGCGATTTCACTGCAAACACGGCCTCCAACGAACCGGCCGCCCCCAGCAAATGACCGGTCATGGATTTGGTGGAGCTGACGGCAACCTGCCTGGCAGCCTGACCAAAAACAGTGTGCACTGCCCTGGTTTCAGCGATATCACCGGCAGGCGTGGAGGTACCATGGGCATTAATATAGGCCACCTGTTCTGCCTTGAGGCCGGCATCATCCAATGCTGATTGCATGGCCCTGGCGGCTCCACGACCATCTTCAGGTGGTGATGTCATGTGGTAAGCATCACCACTCATTCCTACGCCACTGAGCTCAGCATAAATAGTGGCTCCACGTCGTACAGCATGTTCGTATTCTTCCAACACCACAACACCAGCACCATCACCCAGCACAAAGCCATCGCGATCCTTATCCCATGGGCGGCTGGCCGCTTCAGGCTGGTCATTCCTGGTAGACAGGGCTCTGGCCGCCGCAAAACCAGCCATCCCCAGTGCTGAAGAGGCTTTCTCAGCACCACCGGAGACCATAATGTCAGCATCACCGTAGGCAATGGTTCTGGCAGCCAGAGCAAGGGCATGACTACCCGTTGCACAGGCAGTGGAGGTGGAAAAATTAGGTCCTTGCAAGTTGTAGTGCATGGACAACCAGCCCGCCGCCATATTGATAATAGCCGCTGGTATGAAGAAGGGAGATATACGACGAGGGCCAGACTTCTGAAGCGTATCATAGCTCTGTTCAATAGAAGTGATACCACCAATACCGGAACCAATGACAACACCATAGCGACCAACATTATCGCCTTTCAGCAAATCACTGCCATCAAGCCCTGCATCTTTCATCGCTTCAACAGAAGCCGCCAGTGCGTACTGAATAAAGACATCCATTTTTCGGGCATCTTTAGGGTTGAAGTGATCACCTGCTCGAAAGCCTTTTACTGTACCACAGATACTGACGCTGAATTTCTCAGTATCCAGATGATCGATGGTATGAATACCACTGCGACCAGCCAACACTGACTGCCAGCTCTGATCAACACCCAGACCTACCGGAGATAAAGCTCCAAGCCCTGTTACCACTACCCTTCTGTGCGACAAAACAATTCACTCCTGCATCAGATCTTCTGACTTTCTTTTTTTATACCCGGGCATTGGGGGCGCTGACAATTAATCATCGAGCTCAGCCCTTTCATGAGTCATAAACCAGTTAAGGCCACAGGTTTACAAAAAATCATGCTAAATGATTATGTAAAAATGATGACATTATCTTTGTGTGAGCAGCTTATACCAATCGTGCTTTCTAACTCCCGTGATAAGCACGGAGATTTTTGCCTCAAGACAAGGCTACGATCGTCAACGCAGGATTAAGGCTCAAATCTTCAGCGCAATAGGGAGTTAGAAAGTTCGATTGGCATTATATCCCAGTCAGGTTACTCACTGTAAAAACACAAAAGCCGCACGCATTTTATTGCGTACGGCTTTTTCAGGACACATTTACTCGCATGCAACCCGGACAGAATCAGGAATGAGCGACAACGTAATCAATGGCTTCCTGAACCGTAGTGATCTTTTCAGCTTCCTCGTCCGGAATCTCAGTTTCAAACTCTTCTTCCAGAGCCATTACCAGCTCAACAGTGTCCAGAGAGTCCGCGCCGAGGTCCTCTACGAATGACGCACTGTTGGTGACTTCCTCTGCTTTTACGCCAAGCTGTTCGCAAACGATCTTTTTGACGCGCTCTTCAATGGTACTCATACCTGGTTGTGCTCCTATGGATATTCGGGTGCAGTAGGGCGATTCAAAGCCACCCTGTCTGCGGTCAATTACTATATATAAACGCTTGCGGTAATTTCAAGGACAGGCCTGTTATATTACCGAAAATTTCATCTTTATCGGAGGGGTTTTTGACACGAGTCAAGTGCAAATAACACCAAACACTAGCCCATGTACATCCCACCATTCACGTGAATGGTTTCTCCGGTAATGTAACCGGCTGCGTCACTGGCCAGAAAAGCCACCACACCGGAAATTTCCTCGGGCTGCCCAAGGCGAGCCATAGGCACCTGGGACTGCAAAAAGGTTCTTTGCTCTTCCGGCAACTCACGGGTCATATCGGTATCAATAAAGCCCGGAGCTACTGTATTCACAGAGATCTGGCGAGAGCCAATTTCTCTGGCCAGAGAGCGACTGAAGCCTTCTATTCCGGCCTTGGCCGCCGCATAGTTGGATTGCCCCTGATTGCCCATGGAACCTACCACGGAACTGATGTTGATGATACGACCCCAACGGGCTTTGGTCATGCCTCTCAATACCGCCTTACTCATTCTGTATATGGAGCTCAGGTTAGTATTGACGACATCGTCCCACTCATCATCCTTCATTCTCATCAGGATATTGTCACGAGTAATGCCAGCATTATTAACCAGAATTTGCGGGGCACCAAATTCGGATGTCACTGCTTTTACCACTTCAGTACAGCTTCCAGTCTCAGAGACATTCAAGACCATACCGCAGCCCTTTATTCCCTCAGCCTGCAGCATTTCAGTGATTCTTGCAGCACCCGGGCCGGAAGTAGCGGTACCTACCACTACAGCCCCCTGCTGGCCCAAATCAAGGGCAATGGCCTTGCCAATTCCGCGACTGGCGCCGGTAACCAGAGCCACCTTGCCTTCAAGGTTCGACATAGTTATATCCTGTTGTTCTAGTGCGAAACTACTTCTTCCAAGCGCCTAAAATAAGCACGTTTTTTTCGCTTATAGCTATCAGTCACAGAAGTGCGTACCAGTCAGCCCTGCAGACTTGAATGTAATGCAAGTCCGACAAACTGCCAGATACCGCATACCTGAAAATGACAATCAAGAATGACCTGGCAAATCATCGAAAGAGGATGCCGATTCAAGAGTCAGTACAGGTGACCTGCGCAGAATCCGCTTGTTAAGCCCAGCAAGCACCTTGCCTGCACCACACTCAACAAACCGAGCCACTCCCGCTCCATTCAGATACTGAATCGTCTCCACCCAACGAACAGGACTATAGAGCTGCCTGACCAGGTTTTCACGCATTTTATCCGGCTCTGAACAAGGCTCTGCAGTGACATTCTGAATCACAGCGATTGAAGGTTGGCTCAACTCAACAAGCTCCAGCTCAACAGCCAGCTTCTGTGCCGCTGGCTTCATCAGTGCGCAGTGAGAGGGCACGCTCACTGGCAAAGGCATTGCCTTTCTGGCACCCACCTCCTTAGCCAGATCAACTGCACGGGCCACTGCTTCTTTTTCACCGGCAATAACCACCTGGCCCGGAGAATTAAAGTTAACCGCTTCGACCACACTTCCCCGGGCAGCATTCTGACAGAGTGAAATCACCTGCTGATCTTCAAGTCCGAGGATGGCAGCCATGGCGCCCGTACCGGTCGGAACGGCCTCTTGCATAAAGAGACCACGCTGACGAACAACCCGAACGGCATCGGCAAACTTCATTACCCCCGAACAGACCAGTGCCGAGTACTCCCCCAGACTGTGACCCGCCATAAAGACAGGCTGCTCACCGCCCTTCTCAAGCCAGAGACGCCACAAAGCTACACTGGCAGTAAGCAGTGCTGGCTGGGTATTCTCCGTTTTGTTGAGTTCCTCTGCAGGCCCCTCACTGATCAGCCTCAGCACATCAAACCCGAGCACTCCAGCAGCCTCAGTGAATGTTTGCACGACAACAGGGTCGTCGATATGGTCAGCAAGCATGCCCACCGACTGGGATCCCTGCCCCGGAAAAACAAATGCAAGTAAATCCGTCATTGCTTTGGGTCTAATCCTGATATAGCCAACCTTTGAAAGAAGCACGCCCTTCCCGGCGATTCAGTTCTTCCTGAAAATCCTGACAATTATAGAAAAAGTCGAACCTCAGGTTGGTAAATTTATGTTTACTTCTGAAACAGCCATGCACGCTATGAAATTAATCCATGACTTTTAAGCTCAATGTCTATGTTTGCCGATAGCCTGCAACAAAGCGGACGAGCAGAGACCAGTTGCGAGAAACAAGCCTGTGAGCTACCTTTTTTCCTGCCCCTTGCAAACCTGCCGAGACACCCGGGAGAAGCGATAACACCCCGGAGGAACTCACCACCAGGATCATAACATTCTGTAAATTGCTTCAGAAACAGTTTATCTCCCCGCCTGCGCACCGGATGACCAGACTTCAAATCAGGAGAATGACTCAAATGAACTATCTAAAAGGCTTTGCCGGAGAATTTATAGGCACGTTTATCCTTGTGTTATTTGGCTGCGGCTCAGTGGCCGTCACGGTGCTATTTTCTGCCCATGCCGGACTCTTTCAGGTGGCCATGGTCTGGGGACTGGCAGTGATGCTGGCGATTTACGCCACCCGACGTCTTTCCTGCGCGCATCTCAATCCGGCAGTGAGTATTGCTATGGTGATCAGTCGTCGGATGCCTTTGACCTTACTACCCTGCTATCTGATTGCCCAGTTTGCCGGAGCATTTGCGGCAGCCGCCCTGCTTTACCAGCTTTTCTCCAGCTCAATCGTGCAGTATGAATTAGCCCATGACATTGTCCGTGGTTCCGAGTCATCCATAGCCAGTGCAATGATATTCGGTGACTACTACCCCAACCCGATGGCCGGAGAAACAGCCTCTGTTTCCACTACCAATGCTTTTTTTGCTGAGTGTACAGGCACATTCACTCTGGTATTTATGATTCTCGCCCTTACCGAAACCTGCAACACAGGGCGGCCGGATCAGGCTCTGGCCCCGCTATTTATCGGTTTAACCGTTGCCGCCATTATCTCAATTATTGCGCCACTGACCCAGGCAGGACTCAACCCGGCCAGAGATTTATCCCCTCGTCTGTTAGCCTCAATGTCCGGCTGGGCGAGCGCGGCGTTTCCCGATAACCATTATGGCTTTTTGACGGTGTATGTTTTGGGCCCAATTACCGGAGGAATCATGGCCGCTTTGTGTTTCACGGGGATTATTGAACCACTGATGAACAAAGCACCAGCTGAAGAACATGGCAAAAGCAACAAAGCAGCAGCCCCTGACAAATAACAATCCTCTGACTGTGTCTGCCAGCAGCTCCGGGAGGCTGAGCAAGCGAAAAGGGTAGCCAGACAAACAGGCTCTCTCAGAGCAACCGCTCTTCAACCTCTCGGGCAATCCTTGCCGGAACATCATTTTGTGCTTCTTTTACTGCCTGAAGAATCGCTCGATAGAAACCCTCTTCATCGGCCCCACCGTGACTTTTGATGACAACCCCCTGCAAACCGAGCAAACTGGCACCGTTATGCAACACCGGGTCAACCTTGCGATTAAATTCCTTCAGCAGGGGTGATATTAAAAAATAAAGACATCGGTTTAACAGAGAGCGCTGAAAAATAGCCCTCAGGCCATCACGCACCAGGTTCGCAACTCCCTCTCCGGTTTTAAGGGCAACATTGCCGACAAAACCATCACAGACAATCACGTCAGCCCGGCCACTGAAAATATCATGCCCTTCAACAAAACCGATATAATCCAGCCCCTGCTGTACCTCAAGCTTTTCCAGCAGCAGATGATGAGCCAGCCTGACCTGCTCGTTCCCCTTCATTTCCTCAGTACCAATATTCAGCAAAGCTACTTTCGGAGACTCCACACCATAAACTGACGAGGCTAACTGAGCCCCCATAATGGCAAACTGGTAGAGATGCATCGAAGTGCAGTCAACATTCGCGCCCATATCCATTAGCAGAGCACTGCCATTAGAGGTAGGCACACTGGCCGCTATTGCCGGACGATCAATACCAGCAAAGGTTTTAAGCACATAACGCCCCATAGCCATCAGCGCTCCGGTATTACCTGCACTGACACAGGCTTGCGCCTCCCCTTTTGAGACTGTCTCAAGCACCTTCCACATAGAGGAATCTTTTTTTCCACGAAGTGCCAGCGAAGGCCTGTCATGCATGGCTACCGTTTTATTGGCATGAATCAGGGTATAACGTGACTGATCAGAAAATTCGATATCGGAAATATAATCTTCCATGAGCTGTCGATCGCCGACAAGCAGAAGATGGAGAGAAGAATAATGCTTGAGCGACCTGACAGCCGCCTGGATACGAGAACGGGGACTATCGTCCCCGCTCATTACATCAAGCGCAACCGTTATTGTTCTATCTTCGTTTGCACCTGATGTCATTTTATCTCATGCCTTTGAAAGACAGCGAAACAGTCACTGTATCACTCCTTTGGGCAAACAGCCTGAGGCTTAATCTTCGCTGCTTTCAACCACTTTCTTGCCACGGTAGAAACCTTCAGCAGAAACATGGTGACGACGATGAGTTTCGCCGGAAGCTGCTTCTACAGACAGCTGAGCAGAAGTCAGACTGTCGTGGGAACGGCGCATATTACGCTTGGAACGGGTTTTACGGTTTTGCTGAACAGCCATGTGTCAACTCTCCTGGGTCGTAGTATCTTTTTTCAATTTGGCCAGAACGCTGAAAGGGTTACTGCTCCTGCGTTCTTTATCTGCCTCAATGGCAGCAGCCTGAGCCTCTTCTTCAGACTCAGTGGTGTAATATTGCTGAGCTGAACAGTCTTCAGGCGGATGATAGGCCACCAGCGGAAGTGCCAGAATCAGCTCTTCCTCGAGAATAGGCAATAATTCTACCGGCTCATCACCGTACATTAGCGGTTCAAAGTCTTCCGGCAGGGCTTTGGCCTGCTCGTCGGTCAGTACCCCCATCAAATGGAGATCAGCTCGCACCGATAGCTTGGCCACATCCAGACAGCGCTGGCAGATCATGCTCAGTTCCGCCTCAACATGCCCCTCCAGCACAACCCGGTTGTTTTCGCTCAATGAAAAGCGAAGGTCAACCTGGACTTCGCCTCTGTCATCAACCAGACTGCTTACCAGCCGGTCGAATTGACTCAGCGCCAGCGAACCTTGAAACTGCCTGCCTTGACGCGCGAATTTACGCGGATCAAAGGTTTTGGGTAATTGTCCGATAGCCATGAGCTCACGGGTTGGTTGTCATAAGCGCGCAATAATAGGGGCAAGAAAAGTCTCTGTCAAAGGGTTTAACCGCTTTAGACTGTTTAAGGCTCAGACATGGGGCCAGCAGACTCCAGAGCAACAAAAACAATAGGTAATTTCCGCCTCTGACACGTCTTATTCTGGCCTTCCGGGTAGTTATCCCTTAACGTTTGGAATGACTGCCAAAAACCTCTATCAATGAAAGCTTTTCCAACCTGAACAACCAAAATTTATGAAAATCATTCTGGCTTCCAGCTCTCCCTATCGAAAATCCTTATTGGCAAGGCTTGACCTCGCGTTTGAATGTCACTCACCTGATATTGATGAAACACCCGTTGCAGGCGAATCCGCAGAAATGCTGACCCAACGACTTGCCAGGAAAAAAGCCGATACGCTCAAAGCTCACTATCCCGAGCATCTGATTATCGCTTCAGACCAGGCAGCACAACTCAACAATATCACTCTTGGAAAGCCCGGAACCGAACAGCAAGCCATAGAGCAACTGCTGAAGTGCAACGGCCAGTCAGTGACCTTCTACACCAGCCTTTGCCTACTCAACACCCAAACTGACCGATATCAGCTTGCTGTAGTGCCTTACACCGTTCATTTCAGAACCCTGAAAAGGGTCGAAGTTGAGAACTATATAAAGAAGGAAAAACCACTGGATTGCGCAGGCAGCTTTAAGTGTGAGGGACTGGGCATCAGCCTTTTTTCCAGAATGGAGGGGAATGACCCAAACAGCCTGATTGGCTTACCCCTGATTCAACTAAACCACATGCTGATCAACGAAGGCATCAATCCTCTGCTTAGTCATTAGTTAAGAATTTAACAATCAAGAAAAAAGTTGACCCGGATCAATACCCTGCGCCATTCCCCGCTCTATCCTGTGGAAAACAAAAACTCAGGAGAATCAATTATGTATATGGACACGGTCGTGGTCGCAGGATTATTGGTGGTTGCAGCCACACTTATTTTTGGTTGTGCGGTAGCGGGCTTCATTATCAACGACAACCGTAAAAACCGGGGCAAATAAGCCCTGGTTCACCAGCTCAAAGTCTTTCGACCGGTTTGAAAAATTCCTGGAATTTACTTAACAGAAAGCTTCTCATCCACTGATGCGCCTGGTTAAACTGCCAATGCTCTGGCCACACCAGTTCAAATGTCAGGGGTGGAGAATCTGACAAAATAGGAAGGAGGACATAATCCTCAAACAGGTCCATTGCCAGGTACTCTACATTGGTGACAATGGTAAATGCGTCATTGGATCGAATCGCCTTCAAGGCAGCTTCGAGGCTTGGCAGCTTCAGCCATGGGTTCTGTAAAAAGGCATACTGTTCACGCAATCCATTAATATACGGACTGGCGGCAATCACCGCCTGGGTTACAACAAAAGGATACTGGTCCATCTCGGTCAGATCGAGTGTGTCCCGACCACTCATCGGATGCCCCTTGCGCATCAGAACATTAAACGACGCTGAGGCAATCACTTCTTTGCAGAGATTCTCAGTGGTATCAGGAAAAGCAACAATGGCCCCGAGATCTGACTCGCCCGACTCCATTGAGTAAATTGTTTCCTCATTCGGCAGCGACACCGAACTGCTGATACCAGGCGCAACCCGCTTAAGCTCAATCAAAGCCTGAATGAGAAAATTATCAAGAACAACCGAACTTGTCCCTATCCGGAAATGATGTTCACTGGTTGCAGGGTCAAAGCTCTGATTCTCAAACAGGGTCTCAGAGTCTGCCATCAGTTTTGAAACCAGCGGCTGAATCTGACGCGCTTTTTCGGAAAGAAAAATATGATTGCCTTCCCTGACCAGAATGGGGTCATTCAAGGCTTCTCGCAGCTGTGACAAAGTCCTGCTCATAGTGGATTGGGTCACATGCATCTGATCTGCTGCGCGGGTTACACTTCCGGTATCCAGAATTGCCTGTAAAGCGGGCAGCAAACTCATTTTCAGCCGATTACTGGCCATGAGCACAACTCTCTCTGTTAGACATTGAAATGCCCATATCGCAAAAAAGGTTGCCTGGCAGCCTGACGGACGACTCATTCGATGCACTGAAACAAACTGTTTTTACGCTCTATGAAAGCACTTTGTTTTAGCCTCTTTTAATAAAGAGGAGAAGACAAAACCCTTTCAGCAACCCTATTATGCCGGAAACACTTTAAAGACAATAAACCCTGAAAACAAAAAAGCCGGCATCAATGACTCTGGGTTGATGCCGGCAAATACACACAACACATGAACCGGAGTAGACGATTCATGACGATTAGATTACCCACCCCAACTCCTCTCAGCCAGTGAAAGAAATCACTCAGCCCATTGAACTCACCAATAAGTAATTTACACACTAAGCGGCCAACTAGCACATTCGCGATTTCGATATAACCATTGATGCTTTCAACGTGACCCGTTAGTACAACTACATAACAATCTTGGCTCAACATTAAACACACAATCAGTTGGGATACGTAACCATGCACAAAAAGATTCTGGCCGCAGCAGTAGCCACCGCAGTGGCAGGTCCAGCAATGGCAGTAAACGTTTTTGACGACGGCACAAGCAGCCTGAGTATTGGTGGCCGTGTTGGTGTTGTTGCCAAAAATAATGATGGCGAAAACACCCTGAATAACGACAGCGCTCGTATTAATTTTAAATTCGCGCACAAGTTTGACAGTGGATGGACCGGCCAGGGTGTTGCAGAGTGGGGCTTCCACGCTCAAGATGAATACGAAAATGGTGAGAAGAAAGACACCTTCTTTAACCGTCTGGGCTATGTTGGCCTGAGCCATGAAGAAATGGGTGCATTCGCTGCCGGTAAAAACTGGAGCGTAACTTATGACGTTTCCGGCTGGACAGACATGTATGCCATCGGTGGTGGTAGCGCTCTGGGTATCTATGACGGTCGCAACGGCGGCGACTTAGACGGTACTGCCCGAGCCGATGATGTTATCCAGTACCGTAACAGCTTCGGCGGTCTAAACATCGGTCTTCAATACCAAATGGAAGATCACTCGGTATCAGGTGCTCAGCGTGATTATGGTTATGGCATCTCTGCCAGCTATGATCTGGCCATGGGCCTCTCTCTAGGTGCCACTTACTCTGAAACCAAGTATAAAGACCAGGAAAAGTCCAAGTCCGCCACTGCCGGTTTGAAATTTGAAAACGAAAGACTGTACCTGGCTGCCATGTACGGCGAGCTGACAAATAAAACTCAACTGAATGGCAACATCAACGTCGACGTCGACGTCTACGCCGACGCCAAGTCCAAGGGTATTGAACTTTATGGTCGACTGGCTATGAACAATGTTCTGCAGGGTTTCTCTCTGGAAGCAGGTTATAATGAGCTGAAAGACAACAGTTCAGCAACCACTGACCAGTTTAAGGAAACTCTGAAAGAAACCATGATTGGCGCCATTTATGAAACTGGCCCAATGCAGTTTGCCGTTGAATACGCCATCGATGACAGCAAAAATGATACTGGCAAGAAAGAGGGTGACAACACCCTGTCTCTGCAGGCGCGTTACTACTTCTAATTGCCCATCAGACACAGCATGAAAAAGGCCAGCAAATCGCTGGCTTTTTTTTACAGAAATCCATTTCAGCCTTAATTTCTCAAGCACTCAATGACAAAGACACATTCTGACCTTTAAACATCAGCTTGACATCCTCCCCGCCGTGAAGAGGGTGTCGCAAAACTTCAACAGCTCGTTCTCACGCTCTGAAGTCGTCATTCCCGCGAAGGCGGGAATCCAGCGCCAACGATGGATCTCTGCCTTCTCGGGGATGACAAGGCCAGGGGGACACCGGGCAGTATGGTTCTGGTGGAGAGTCAGTGTGGATTCCCGCCTTCGCGGGAATGACGAGAATGAAGCCGGGAATGACGAGAATGAAGCCGGGAATGACGAGAATGAAGCCGGGAATGACGAGAATGAAGCCGACAATGAAGGGAGTCAACGCGTTCCCACGCCGGAGAGAGTTTTGCGACACCCTCTGAACGACGGGGATTCCTACAGCTAGACGGTCATGCCCGACCGCAGTGTATACCTTACCCAATAGCGGCATACACCTTATTCGACAATCTGCTCTACCTTTCGGATTGTTAACAAACACGGGCAGAAAGCGGAAGGTATTTTACTTTTCCTGTCAGGTAGCGTAATCGCTAAAAACGCCTAACGGATAGTAAAGTAGCACAAGGGGCTTGCTCTGCAAGCCGAGCTTTCATCCCCGTCCTCAAAGTACGGGGTTTTACGCTCATTCGATAAGAATCATTAATCAATACTCATTCTTAATGGCAAATCAGCATATCACCCAATTTGCATGTGGTTCTATTTTTTTGAACTATTGTCCCAAAAAAGACTCTAATCTACTAAATCAACTCTGAATATCATTCTTGATTGCAGGAAAATATCTATCCAGGGAGGGAGCAAGTATGACTCGCATAAATGATAATTACGGCATTGTTGGCCTGTCAGAACCAAAGCAATCCCGGTCAGAGACAATGACCGGAGTCAGTTCGGGGAAGCATGTAACAGCACCTGATAAGCCACAACATTCATTGGCAAATTTGCCCCCCTTGGCACAATCGGAAATTTTTAAATATCTGGATCTTCGCTCTGTTAGCAGCTTAGAAAGAGCATCCCGCCTTTTTCAGGGCGCTACCAAACAAGGCGATACTCTGGCAAAGAATTGGTATGGCCGGTTTCCCTCTTCACACCAGGCTCAATTAAAGACAATACTCAGTAACAAAGATGACAAGCAGCTCACTGAATGGTTGCAGCGCTTTACCGATGATGAGGCGTTAATCGATTCAGTCATGAAACGCCGGGAGAGTGTTTATTTTCCTGCTCTGTTCTTTTTCACTGTCAGTAAAGTGATGTCTCAATGTAAAACATTTAAATTAGAGACAACCAGCATTTCCCATAACAGCAGCATCAACTCAGCGTCCTTAAGCGCCGATGGCCGCCATATGATAACCGTTGGTGACGATCATAGGGTGAAAATCTATGCTCTGGGAGAGGATGGAACACTGGAAGAAAAACTCACCATTTCCCATAGTGGCCGTATCAAATCAGCCAGATTCAGCGACGATGGCAGCAAGGTCGTGACCATCAGCGACGATCACAGTGTGAAAATCCTTGGCCAGGAGGTCGATGGATCATGGCAAGAAAAAACCACCATTCACCGTACTGGCAATATCAGGACAGCTGAGCTCAGCCCCGATGGAAGCCATCTGGTGACCGCCAGTGACGATCACACGGCGAAAATCTATGGCCAGAACGTCGATGGATCATGGGAAGAAAAAACCACCATTTTCCATACTGATAAGGTCAACTCAGCCACCTTCAGCGCCGACAACAAACATGTCGTAACCACCAGTGACGATCATACGGTGAAAATCCACAGCCATAAAGCTGGGGGATCATGGGTAGAAAAAACCACCATTTCCAATAATGGTTTGGACAAACCAACTATCTTTAGTGCCGATGGCTGTCGTGCAGTGACCTTCAGTAGCGATAACACGGCGAAAATCTATCAGAAACTCAATGGATTATGGGTCGAAGAAGATACCATTTTGCATAATGCTCCCATGAAGTCAGCCAGCTTTAGTGACGATGGTCGCCATTTGATAATCCTCAGTGGCGATAACAGGTTGAGAATGTATACCCGGGGGGCCAGTGGATCATGGATAGAAGAAGACACCGTCGCCGTGACTGGTTGGAGCCGCTCAACGCTCTATAGCGAGCAAGGCCTCTATGTAATTGATATCAAGGACAATGGCACTGCGACAATCCTTGGCCGGAACGGCGATGGATCATGGGTAGAAAAAACCACCATTTCTAATAAAGGTCCTGTCAACTCAGCCAGCTTCAGCATCAAGGGGCACCACCTGGTGACCATCAGTAACGACTACAGAGCGAAAATCTACGACTGGGGTATCGATGGATCATGGAAAGCAAAAACCATCGTTTCCCATAATGATAAGATCAACTCAGCCACCTTCAGCGCCGATGGTCGTCATCTGGCAACCGCCAGTGACGATCACACAGCAAAAATTTATGGCAGGGAGACCGATGGATCATGGGTAGAAAAAGCCACTATTTTCCATAAAGACAAGGTCAGATCAGCCACCTTCAGCGCTGATGGTTGTCACTTAGTGACCATCTGTGACGATCACACGGCCAAAGTCTATGACAAGATGGCCGACGGATCATGGGTAGAAAGAGTCACCATTACCCATGAGGGTCGAATCAGTTCAGCCGCTTTCAGCGCCAATGGCCGCCATCTGGTGACCACCAGTGACGATCACACGGCGAAAATTTATGAACTGGGGGCCGATGAATTATGGACAGAAAAAGTCACCATTTCCCATAATGACAAGGTCATATCAGCCAACATCAGCGCTGATGGGAACCATGTAGTAACGGCCAGTGACGATCATACAGCAATAGTCTATGGCAAGATGGCCGACGGATCATGGGTAAAAAAAGCCACCATTTCCCATGAGGGGCCAATCACATCAGCCACCTTCAGCGCCGATCAACGCCATGTGGTGACCACCAGTAAGGACAAAACAGTACGAGTCACTAAATTGCTGAGGAGTGTGGGCAAGCAGCCTAATTGATTCAATCCTGTAGACATGGGTGACGACTGGATTCAGGGTGAGTGGAACTTCAAAGAGAGACTGAAAAACGACCAGAAGACAGAGGTTCCGTTGTACGCTGGAAAAGCTGATCTCAACTGGATCTGCAACAAACAAGGCCAGCAAATCGCTGGCCTTTCCAAGTTTAATTATACCAATCGAACTTTCTAATTCCCTATTGCACTGAAGATTTGAGCCTTAATCCTGCGTTGGCGATCGTCGCCTTGCCTTAAGGCTCAAATATCCATGCTCATCCCGGGAGTTAGAAAGCACGATGGGTCTTACTCGAAAAACATCACTGCAACGATAAGGAGTTCAACCCAAGCACCTTAACCGCAGTCGAAGCAACCCCGGCACCAAAATCTCTCGCAAAACGCTCGAAAGGAGTCAAACGCAGAGAAAAGTCGACAATTTCTTCTTCACCAATTACTTCGCGTGCTACATAACCGGCACTACCCAGACCATCCAGCAAACCCAGTTTTATTGCCTGTTCTCCTGTCCAGACCATGCCGGAAAAGATATCTTTATTATCAGACAGACGATCACCACGCCCCTGTTTTACGACATTAATAAATTGATTGTGGATCGTATCCAGAGACTGCTGCCAGCGCTGAGTCGCTTCAAAGTCCTCGGGCTGAAAGGGGTCATTGAAGGCTTTGAACTCACCTGCCGTATAGTTACGGCGGGTCACGCCCAGCTTTTTCATAGCCTCGACAAAGCCAAAACCGGAAGAAATCACTCCAATGGAACCGACCAGACTGGCTTTATCTGCATAAATCTTATCTGCCGCCGCCGCCACGTAGTAGCCACCAGAAGCACCGATATCCATGACTACTGCGTAGAGGGGAGTCTTAGGATACAAGCCTCTCAGCCGCCTGATCTCGTCATAGATATAGCCAGACTGAACCGGGCTGCCACCGGGGCTGTTAATACGAAGAATAACCCCCTTGGTACCTTTATCTTCAAAGGCTGCACGCAGCCCGGTAACCACAGAGTCGGCATTGACATCATCGGTTCCGATAACACCGTCCAACTCTACAAGGGCAGTATGGGATGCACTGGCTGGAGCACCAGAAAGATCTACATGCATGGCGTTGTAGAAAACACCAACGGATACAAACAACCAGATAAAAGTCAGAAGCTTGAAGAAAATCCCCCAGCGACGTGCACGACGCTGCTCTTTCAAAGCACCCTGGGCCAGGTTCTCAACCAGCTTCCAGGCACGCCCTTCTTTATCACCTGACTGTTCATAGTCATCACTCTCATTCCATGAACTACTCACTCAACTCACTCCTGCTATTTTCAACAAACTTCTCTGTCCCTTATTCGAACGGAGCACAAAAAAAGTTCTTTTTCTATGACTGTCAGTGTTTGCCCAGCCAATCAATCAAATCATCAAAAGAGTCCACCGTATACACCGGATCATACTCTTTCAGCTTGCTTTCATCCTGAGCGCCGTAAGTGACTGCCACACTATCCATACCAGCATTGGCAGCCATGGCCATATCAAACCCGGAATCTCCAACCATAAGCGCCTGATCTGCAGTTACACCGAACTCAGCAAGCAACTGTTCAAGCATCATCGGATGAGGTTTGGAATGGGCATCATCGGCTGTCCGACTGGCCTCGAAGAATGACTGGTAACCGTTAGCGGTCATTGAGCGCTCCAGGCCCGCTCTTTTTTTACCCGTAGCCACCGCCATTTTGATCCTCGTACCTTTCAGATGCTCCAACCCCCGGGTAACCCCGGGGAAAGGACGGGATGGCTTCTGCTCCAGCTTAAGATGAAAGAACCGGTACGCTTCACGATAAGCGGCGACCTGCCCGTCATCCAGCTCAGGATAGAGTCTTGCAACCGCCTCCCCCAGGCTCAGTCCAATTATGCTTTTATAAGTCTCATTTGAAAGAACAGGCAACACCATGTTCTCTGCCGCCCTGACCAGGGCGGTTACGATATTGGGCACAGAATCAATTAAGGTTCCATCCCAGTCAAATACAACCAGTGAATACTCTTTTCTTTCCTTCATACCTGATCAATCTTCTACTGCTTGTCCAGATGTCTGTAACACAAAAAAAAAGACGCCATCAATATCCAAAAAAATATTAATTCCTGATCGTCTCAAGTACATCCTCAAGATCTTCCGGCAAAGGGGCATCAATTGTCAAAGACTGGCCATCCGGCAGAACCAGCTTTAGTTTGGCGGCATGAAGAAACAGTCGCTTCAACCCGAACTGCCTGAATCGTTTATTATCTTCATCTGGCGTGTATTTATCATCTCCAAGAATCGGGTACCCGGCGTGCAGACAATGCACCCTGATCTGGTGCGTTCTACCGGTAACCGGACTGGCCTCTACCAGAGTGGCTGCTTCATTGGCGCAACTGAATCTCTCAAGCACCTGATAAAGGGTTTTTGAACGCTTACCCTCTAAATCCACCGTCACCATCCGCTCTCCGGATCGAAGGGTATTTTTCAGCAAAGGGGCATTCACAAGAACTTTCCTGCTCGGCCAGCGACCCAGGACGAGGGCGTTGTAGATTTTACTGATTTTATCTTCCTTCAGCTGAGCATGAAGATAACGAAGCATGCTTCGCTTTCTGGCAATCATCAGGCAGCCCGAGGTATCCCGGTCCAAACGATGCACCAGTTCCAAACTTCGATCCTGAGGACGGATGTTTCTCAAAGTCTCAATAACGCCATAGGAGATACCACTGCCACCATGAACAGCAATACCGGCTGGCTTATTGATGATAATCAGAGATTTGTCTTCATAGAGGATGGCATCTTCCAGCTTCTGGATAATAACAGCCCCAGGCGTTGCCATGGGAGCCTTTTCAGAAATCCTGACAGGTGGAACCCTTAACAGATCTCCATCCTGAAGCCGGTAATCTGCAGTTACGCGCTTTTTGTTTACTCGTACTTCACCTTTACGGATGATTCTGTAAACCCGGGTTTTGGGCACACCTTTGAGAATCCGTACCAGATAATTATCGACCCGTTGCCCGGCATCTTCGCTGTCAATATTGATCATTTTTACCGCTGGGCGGGGTTCTCCGGCTTGCCGGGAGTCGTTCTGATGTCTATCCATTGCGCTATAGTATCAGCTTTCCGTCATTTGAAGCACTTACAGATTACTGGTATAGTTGTTGCACTGCCTTATGCATATACGAGTAGGCAGTTCGATTTACGAATCCTGAGAGCGGCCGACAGCGGAATTGGCAAGTACGAAAGAGCCATAAAGCCACTTGAACCAGAGCCGATGACACTCAGGACAGATGAAACACCATCACGGCCCAGCCGTGTAAGATAAACAGCGCTACTCTCTGTCAAGCAGTGCACCCCCGGATTCCGGGCGTGAGGAGAACTCCGGGAAGATTGACATTATAATCGGCCTACTTTTTTATCGAGCCAATCGCTATCGATAAACGCCGAAAATTCCCGGTAAAACTGAATTTCCCCGCCCAGGGTGACCCGTCTGAATTAAGACCTGGTCACCGGTTTGATGCTAAATAGTTACAAAGCTGGTTAAAGAAGTACTGGGAAGTAACCCTGATAGCACAGATTATAAACCGGCAGTTCCGCATCAGTGACGGACCGGAAGACAAGAAAACGGGCAGTGCCGGCTTGAGAGGATAGCCTCTTAATGTATTCGGTACTCTATGAAGAGAATGTTAATCAACGCAACTCAGTCTGAAGAGTTGCGCGTCGCGCTGGTTGATGGCCAGCGCCTTTACGATCTGGACATCGAGTCCGGCGCTCGTAAACAGAAAAAAGCCAACATCTACAAAGGAAAAATCACCCGGGTTGAACCCAGCCTGGAAGCAGCTTTTGTCGATTTTGGTGCTGAACGTCACGGATTCCTCCCCCTTAAGGAGATCTCCAGGGAATACTTCAGCTCCCCTCATCAAGGTGGTCGCCCCAACATCAGGGACGTTATCAAAGAGGGGCAGGAAGTCATTGTTCAGGTAGATAAGGAAGAGCGCGGCAATAAGGGCGCTGCTCTCACGACGCTGGTCAGTCTGGCCGGTCGTTATCTGGTTCTGATGCCCAACAACCCAAGAGCCGGCGGCATTTCGCGTCGCATCGAGGGTAATGAACGGGCTGAACTCCGTGAAATCCTGAGCAACCTCAAGATCCCTTCCGAAATGGGTGTTATTGTCCGCACAGCAGGTCTCGGTTGCTCCGGAGATGAACTGCAGTGGGACCTCGATTACCTGCTTCAACTCTGGAGTTCCATCAAGGATGCGGCACAAAAGCCAGCACCTATGCTGATTTACCAGGAAAGCAACGTCATTATCCGGGCAATCAGGGACTATCTGCGTCAGGACATTGGCGAAGTTCTGATCGACAAATCCAGCGTATTTGACGAAGCAGTGGATTTCATCACGCAGGTTATGCCCCAGTACCAGCACAAGGTCAAGCTATACAAAGACAGCATCCCGCTGTTCAACCGCTTCCAGATCGAATCTCAGATCGAAACAGCTTTTCAGCGTGAAGTTGAGCTGCCTTCGGGTGGTTCCATTGTCATTGACCCCACTGAAGCCCTGGTTTCCATAGATATTAACTCCGCCCGGGCAACCCGTGGTGGCGATATTGAAGAAACGGCACTCAACACCAACCTGGAAGCGGCCGATGAAATCGCCCGTCAGCTCAGGCTCCGTGATATCGGCGGGCTGATCGTGATCGACTTCATCGACATGAGCCACAACCGCAATCAGCGTGAAGTCGAGAATCGCATTCGTCAGGCACTCTCCATGGATCGCGCACGCGTGCAGACCGGACGTATTTCTCTTTTCGGACTGCTGGAAATGTCTCGCCAGCGTCTGCGCCCGTCACTGGGTGAAACCAGCGGTGTGGTCTGCCCAAGATGCTCTGGCCAGGGCACTATCCGTGATATTGAATCCCTGGCCCTGTCAATCCTGCGCCTGATGGAAGAAGAAGCTCTCAAAGACAAGACTTCTGAAATCCGTGCCCAGGTGCCGGTCGCTGTTGCTGCCTTCCTGTTGAATGAGAAACGCCAGACCATCGCCAAGATTGAGAAGCGTCACAAGATTCGCATTGTTGCGATTCCCAATCCAAACCTGGAAACACCGCATTACGACGTACAGCGTCTGAGAGATGATCACGTGCTGGAAGGCTCCGAGAGCAGCTACGAAATCATCACTGCCGACGAGCCACAGGAAGAAAAAGTAACCTCTTCACAGACCAGGGCAACTCCACGTCAGGAAGCGGCGGTTAAAAACGTAGCTCCATCTCAACCCGCACCCGCTCTGGCTGAAAAACAAGGCCTGCTGAAGTCTTTTGTCAAAGCAATTGGTGGTCTTTTTACGGCCGAAGAAGCCTCACAAAAGCCTACCCAGGCTGAAACCCAAAAGCCTGCTCCTCAGCAGCGCCAGCCAAGAGATCGCAATAATCAACAGCGCGACTCTCAGCAGCGAGATCATCGTGGCCAACGCCAGCAACGCAACAAGCCACCGCACCGCAAAGAGCAGGCTGATGATCGTCAGGCTCGGAATGAGCGCCGTCGCAGTAGTCGCCAACAGGACGAGAGAAGAGACAACTCGCCCCGTCAGGAACGCGTTGCTCGCCAGCAGCCGGAGGTGCGCAGCTCTCGTCGCCAGCAACAGGAAAGAAGAGATCGCCGTGAGCCTCTGACAGATCAGAAACATCAGGATCAGGCCATTTCCGAGCAGCAGGAAGATAACCGTCGCCGTCGTCGTCCCGGCTCTGCACATCGCAGAAGAAACAACCGTCCCTCCCAGAGAGATCGTAGCCAACTGGAACAGCCCTCACTACCCTCTCTGTCTCAGCCTGAAGAAGGCAAGACGGAAGTACCATCGCAACCTGCTGCCGCCAGAACGAGTGCAGCTGTAAAAGAACCTGTAGAACAGACCTCTCAAAAACAGAGTGCTAAACCGGCTCTTCAGCAGGACCTAAGGGCCTCTCAGGAAGTAGAAGCCCCACTGAAAGCACCGACTGAAAAGATGGCTGCCAGAGAATCTGAACAGAAAGCATCCCACCAGCCAGAAAGGGTCGATGCTATTGCCGAAACGACAGCAACAAGACAGGCTGAGGAAGCGGTTAGCAAGGCAGCTCCTGCCAACGGGCAGAAGCCTCAGGCTGAAGATACCCGACCTGCTAACCCACCAGTTGTTGAGGCACCTGAAACTGCAGCGCCTCGCATGACTGAAATGGCCAAGGCAGTCGCTGCCAGCAGCCACAGGGAAGCATCCCCTCTTCAGCAGCCAAATGTTCCGGTTCAGCAAAGCATTGAGCCCACAGTCGCAAAAGCAGAAGAACCTGCCAAGCCCGCAGCTCCAGCAATTGAGAGCAGCAGGGAAGCCACTGCGGCACCGGTTGCTGAAGCTGCACCTCAAAAGCAGGAGGCAAGCAAAGCTGCCGAACCCGAAGATGCAGCCGAGCCAACATCAAATGTTGTTGAGTTCAGCAAGAAAGAAGAACCTGCCCCCCGCCGCAGACGCAGCAGGGCTCACAACGACCCTCGCATGAAGCGTCGTCAGGAGCAACAGCAGGCTTCAACAGCCCTGCAGACCGAAAGCAAACCAACTGAAGATGAGCAACCTGCTGTCTCTGCATCACAGGAAAATTAATCATCAAGCCCGGTGAACTATCATCGGGCTGTTATGACTCCAGTGATGAGAGTTCATCATTTCAACACTGTCAGATTGTAATGACACCCATAAAAAAAGGAGAGGCCATGCCTCTCCTTGCTTGTCTTAAAGCTCATAACTTCATGCTTATTACGGGAGTTGGAAAACACGATTGACGTTGCAACTCCGATTACATCGTTACCGCTTTTCAATAACCACCAAAAATGCAGAGGACCAGGGAACTAAAAGAGATAACGCAGGTCTAAAAAATATAAGCCAAGTAAACAGGAGTAAATATTATGAACGTAATCACGAGCCCTTCTGACCAATATTACTGGCCCGCTACTGAATATATGAAAGAGGACGAATGTCCTGTTTGTTATTTTAGTTTTGCAGAAAAAGAAGTATCGGTTACCAAATGCGCCCACAATTTTCACACATCCTGCCTGGTAACCTGGCTAGAGCATGGTGATGTATGTCCTATGTGTAGGACTCCCCTCAAGGAAAGGACAACCCAGCGAGAGGACTCACTTGTTCATTTCTTGATAGAAGCTGGTAACGTCACATCTATCCAGCACCCGGAGGGTCCAGACCTTAATCCTTTGTATATGTTAAATTTGTTGTTTCAAGCTCGCGTCAACTTCATAAATAGCGATAGCATATAAGCTAGCGGACTTTAATCCCTGAGATAAGAGCTTGTTCTTCTTCACCTGAAAGTCCGCCGGATTCTGGTTAGTATATGGTTGAAAGTCCTTTAACGGATGAAAATTTAATCTGGTATGGCTACAAGTGCTTTTTGGTTCTCTTTAACCATTAACCTTTTTTTGAGTAAAAGCACTTTTTATGAGCGACAGTGATCCGTTATTCGCAAATTACCATCTCTATCGCGCAATTTGCCATAACCTCTTTAAGCGGCTCAGGTGGCTCAACATCCGTGAACAGGACATCAATCTGCTCAAGATGACCCAGCCTGACCATAGCACTGCGACCATATTTACTGTGATCCGCTGCCAGGAAACAGTGTTTGGCATTACCAATCATGGCCTGAGCGACCCTGACTTCATGGTAATCGAAGTCCATCAGGGCACCGTCCATATCGATGCCACTGATGCCCATGACGGCATAATCCACTCTGAATTGCTCAATAAAATCCCGGGTTGCCTGACCGACAATACCGCCATCACGATTACGGACTTCCCCCCCTGCAATGACAACGGTAAAGTCTTCGCGCTGTAGCAAAATTGACGCCACATGAAGGTTATTGGTAACGACTCTTAACGCCTTGTGATTCAACAATGCCCTGGCCACAGCTTCAGTTGAAGTACCGATATTGATAAACAGTGATGCACCATCGGGGATTCTTTTTACCAGCTCGGCAGCAATACAAGCCTTTTCTTCACTCAGGCTCATCTTGCGCTCTGAATAAGCCGTGTTGACTGTACTACTGGACGGCATACCTGCACCACCGTGATGCCTTGAGATCAGGTTCTTTTTGTCCAGCTCATTCAAATCTCTGCGAATCGTTTGGGCAGCCACTTTAAAGTGTTGCACCAATTCATCGGTCGTCATAAAGCCATGCTGACGAATCAAATCAACAATCAATTCCTGACGATGGGTCTGAGGTATAGAAGATACAGCAGCTGTCTTGGCAGTCATCCGAAAACTCTTGTCAGCTAAAACACCCTGCGCAGCAGAGTGTCAATCCATGGAGATATTCCAATCAATCCCTTCAGGATACCAACTTCAAATGCTCGTGGCGAAGAAAATTCGAACGTCTCCAGTGGTTGCAATTACAGTCCGGACAGCAATGCATCATCCAGATTGTAGATATCCTGCCTGAAGCGGACACGACCATGACTGTCTGGCCAGGCAGTGAAGTAAACAAAATAGAGTGGAACAGGCTTTCTGAGTTTTAACTTGCCCGTCTCCGAAGTGGCTTGCAAAGTCCTTGCTTCATTTTCCATTCCCTGGCTTTTAAGAATATTGCCAATTAAATGTTCAATATTTTCAACCCGGGTGCAACCGGAACTGAAGGCTCTGACAGATTCCTTAAAAAGATCCGGCTTGTCAGTATCATGCAGGTAAATACTGTAGGCATTGGGAGAGTCGAGCTTATATTTGCCCAGTGGATTCACCTTCCCCGGCTTCTGCTCCAGACGATAGGGAAAGACTCTGCGATTGTATTTTTTCCAGTTAATCGTGTCAGGATCCAGCTCTCTTGCAGTTGACTTCCAACTTTCATACACAGAAAAACCCTCACGTTTCAGGAATGCAGGATCTTTCTGAGCCCTCCTCAATATCGAAGTCGAGGAAATAGAGCTAGGTACCCGCCAGTATGGATTCACTGTAATACTCTCTATACTTTCCTGAAAAATCGGAGTCTGGCGAGAAGGCTTGCCAACAATGGCGCGATAAAGCCTCTGTTTTCTTTGACTCGTCACCCAGGCCACATTAAAACCGGCAATATCCACCAGCACATGAGGATAAGGCAAGGATCTGGGCATCCACCTCATTCGCTCCATATTCACCTTCAGGACTTTGATTCTCTGAAGGGTTAATGCAATCAGAGCCTGACGAGTGCGCTCACCTACATATCCGTCTGCACGAATTCGATACTGCTTCTGTAATGTCTTGACCACTGACATGTGGGATCGACTGTAATACCCTGTCGGCAGACGATCAGCCAGATCCAGATCAAATAACCATTGGTTCAGAATCAAAATGGAAGGATGCCGATCCCCTTCTTGCAGCACCATACTGGACGGAAAGTGATCAGCAGCCGTCTCCAGATAGGTATAAAACCGTTGTAGCGCTCTCATCAACAACTCATATTGCGGCAGCCTGGGCTCAATCATATCAAGCGAGTTAGAGTCCATATGCTCCTGCAATACAGGCAAAGTAGCTGTGTCTGCAATTCTCCACCCCGGCTGATAAACCCTTCTGTCCAGTCGCCCGGTATCCAGATAAGCCGCAAATTCGTAAGCGACTTTTCGAACATTCTGCTCGGAGGGATCAATCGCCAGCTGCAACCACTGACTCTGTGGAAATTCAATACCATGCAGGGGTGCTGTCGACATCCAGCTGATCAACTGCTCACTGGAAGCAGCTTGTGAATACCCTTCACTCTTGATTTGGATTTCGGGATCTGAAGATACTGAAGGGACTGATAACCAGTCCTCGGCGGACACGGTTGTAGCAGATAGGTTAACAAAGAGGTACGGCAATACTAACGATAGAAAAACACGCATGAAAGCTCCATTTACAGTACAAGCCTCACTGCATAAAAGGCTTTCATCGAACAGAAAACATCTCGCACTTTCTTAAGAGTAGACAGCCTGAAAAAGGGAGTTTTTCTTTATCATCAGAAGGGAAGGGGAATGCCAGAAAACTGGCACTCGTGATTGGAAAAGCTCAAGAAATTAATAGACTCTTGGCTCCATCTCCAGCTCGACGCCAAATTTATTACGAACCACGGACTGAATATGCTTGGCCAGCCCCAGCAAATCATCGGGCTCTGCTCCACCATGATTGACCAGTACCAGAGCCTGCTTGTGATAAGTGCCTACCGATCCCTGACGAAAACCTTTCAGACCCGCCCTGTCGATCAGCCAGCCAGCGGCCAACTTCCAGCGGCCTTCAAAGGGATAAGCGACGATATCAGGGTAATCTGCCTGTATCTTCTTCAAAAGTGCTTCATTCACTACAGGATTCCTAAAGAAGCTACCGGCATTACCCAGTTTCAGAGGGTCAGGCAATTTTTCCCTGCGAATATCAGAGACAGCCTCACTGATCACAAGAGCATCAGGGTTTCCGTCTGAGCGCCGCTCTACTTCCTGCTGTAAATCACCATAAGAGAGTTTGGGCGACCATCTGGCATCAAGAGCAAACGAAACAGACGTGATTATAAAGCGGTCTCGAGCTGATTGCTTGAAGATTGAGTCACGATAGCCAAACCGGCAATCCTCAAGAGAAAAGCTTTTCAGTTCTCCGGACTGGATATCCAGTGCTTCCAAACTGCGAAAGTAATCTTTGATTTCAACGCCATAGGCCCCAATGTTCTGAATCGGTGCTGCTCCAACACTCCCCGGAATCAGGGAGAGGTTCTCAAACCCGAACGCCTGTTCAGACAGAGTCCAGCGGACAAACTCATGCCAATTCTCACCCGCTCCCGCTGTCACGGTGACACATTCATCTTCACGGGAGATCACCTTTTTGCCAGGAATATTGATATGGACAAACAGAGCCTCCTGATTACCACTTAACACCAGATTGCTACCACCACCCAGGGGAACGAGGGGTAGATTCTTTGTGTTTGCAAAAGCAATGGCCTCGCGGAGATTCTCAACCGAAACGGCATCAACGAAATAACGGGCATTGACCCTGAAACCAAAGGTGTTCAGGGTCTGGAGGGAATAATTTTCAAGAATTCTCATGAACTACCGCAATTCACTCCGATCATGATGTTTGATGTGCTCCAACAGTGACGCCCCGCCCTTCTCAACCAGAGACAGCACCTCGGTAAAACCCTGCGCCCCACCATAATAGGGATCAGGCACTTCACGTTCCGAAACATCACTGAAAGACAGAAAAAGTTGTACTTTATGGCGGTACTCAGGCGGGCAGATATCCAGCAAATCCCGGAGATTACTCTCATCCATGGCCAACACATAGTCAAACTCTTGAAAATCGGAGGTCAAGACCTGCCGTGAACGAATAAACGACAGATCATAGCCCAGACGTGAAGCTTCTGCTATTGACCGGCCATCGGGCTCTGCTCCCTTGTGCCAGCTACTGGTACCGGCTGAATCCACCCCGATCTGACCAGATAAACCGGCCTGCTCCACTAAATGAACAAACACACCGTGAGCGGTGGGAGAACGACAAATATTACCCAGACAGACAAAAAGTACCCGAATCATTCTTTTACCCTTGCTTGGCTGCCAATCAGGAAATATCTGCCAGCCTGTTCTCCATGAGCCCCCTGATCACTTCAAGATCATCTTCCGTATCAACCCCGTGGGGAGGTGTCTCCATGGCGTCAGCCACATGAACACGATGACCATTCCAGAGCAGTCGCAACTGCTCAAGCGACTCAACGGACTCAACCGGACTCTGTTGCCACTGTACGTATTGATTCAGCAGGTTGACACGATAGGCATAGATACCGATATGGCGTCTGAAAATATCCACCTTAGGCAGAACTTTAGCACTGTCAGCAAAGTCATCTCTGGCCCATGGCACAGGAGCACGACTGAAGTAGAGAGCAAACCCTTCATGATCAGTTACTACCTTGACTACATTGGGATTAAACAGATCTTCCCGATTTCGCACAGGCTCCGAAAGGGTCGCAGCACCGGCCGAGTCAGCCTGGATGAGATTATTAGCCACCTGATTAATGACTTTTGCCGGAATCAGTGGCTCATCCCCCTGCACGTTAACAATCACCTCATTGTCACCCATCTCATAAAGGCGGGTAACCTCCTGAAGACGATCGGTTCCGGAAGGATGGCCGGAGAGCGTCATGCAGGCCTCGGCATCGAAACTTTCAGCCACTTTGACAATACGCTCATCATCCGTCGCGATAATGACGCGAGTGGCGTGGCTCTCACAGGCCCGCTCATAGACGTGCTGAATCATGGGCTTACCACAGATATCAATCAGCGGCTTGCCGGGCAGACGACTGGAGCTGAATCGGGCAGGAATAACAACAGTAAACGCAGCATTGGAAGCACTCATCAGGCTGACGTATCCTCTTGGGAAGAAGTCGCCTCACCACCTTCAAGCCGCTCATCAGCAGTCAGGGTGCGGGCTTCGTTTTCCAGCATAACAGGAATACCATCACGAATGGGATAGGCCATGCCGCAGGGACGACAAATCAGCTCAGCCGCTGATTTGTCGTATTTCAGATTGCCCTTGCAGTGGGGACAGGCCAGAATCTCAAACAGCTTCTTGTCCATGGGTATCCTTATCAGGCCGGCTCTGCGGCCCTCGAGTTTCAATCAGTGTCAGAATTCGTTCAAAAACCGGCTCAGGCACCTGTGCCTGGACCGGCAGAAACCAGAAACGGGATTCTGCGAAAGCGGAACATTTTACTGCATCCTTGGCCGTCATGATAACGGGCAGATTGTCCCGAAACTGAAAATCTTCTTTCCTGAACCCATAATGATCGGGAAAAGGATGGGGAATCACCTCATACCCGAGCTTTTCCAGCGTTCTGAAAAAGCGCTCAGGATTACCTATGCCTGCCACTGCATGTATTTTTCCGGAGGCAGGAGGCAGATCTGCTTTTTGCCCATTGACAGGCTTAAGCACACCTGGCTCAAGGGAAAAATGCTCAGAGTGACAATCCAGCGTTCCGGAGGGCTCGCCATTGATCAGCACCTGATCTACTTCCCGGAGTCTGCCAGGGGGTTCCCTGAGAGGTCCGGCAGGCAGAATAAGACCATTACCCAGCATTCTCTGGCCATCAATCACCACCAATTCAACATGGCGATCAAGATTATAGTGCTGAAGGCCATCATCAGCGATGATCAGATTACAATTTTTCTGTTCAATCAACGCCTTCGCTGCTGAAACCCGATCCGGGTCGATCATAACCGGAATATTCAACTGCTGAGCCAACATCACAGGCTCATCCCCGACCAGAGCAGGATCAGAGTCAGGCAATACTTCTGCGGGTAAATGAATACCCTTTCCGGCCCCAAAGCCTCGACTGGCAATCCCGGGCTTGAATCCCTGCTGGATTAATTTTGCCACCAGACTGGCCACAAAAGGCGTTTTACCGGTGCCCCCTACCGTAATGTTGCCAACGATAACAACAGGAACAGGCGACTGCCAGCGCTCGGAGCGCTCTAGTTTTAACCTGCGGTTTTGGGCTATTCGAGCGTATAAAAAGGACAATGGAAGCAACAGTCGGGTCCAGCACCCACAGCCATACCATGACTTGAGAACCGAGTCACTGAATACTGCCTGCCAACGACGAGATTCCTTGCTTTCCATGAGGGGTCAGTTGCTCTCGTAAGAAAAAAATGCCAACGCAGTCTTTCGTGACTGCGTTTGTACCAGAGGTAACAGGCCTTTCAGGCTCATTTACCCTTACTGTTCCGATTCTACTGGTTTGCGCGTTGTCATACTGAGGTTGGCAAAACCGAGCTGACCGGCAGCATCCATGGCGGTGACTACTGACTGATAAGGTGTCTTGGCGTCTGCCGTAATAGTAAGAGGCAGATTGGAGTCTCCCTCACTGACTTTTGCCAGAGCGTTTTTCAATGTCTCCAAACCATTGTTCAAAAGAGACTGGCCATTCACCGCATAATGACCTTCACGGCTGATGGTAATTTCCACCTGAGTTTTCTCAACAGACGCGCTCTGCTCGCCACTGGCTTCCGGTAAATCAATGGCCAGCTGGGTCTCTTTGGTGAAGGTCGTCGAGACCATAAAGAAGATCAGCAACAGAAAGACCACATCAATCAGCGGTGTCAGGTTCAGCGAGACTTCTTCCCGGGACTGGCGACGAAATTTCATCACTTGCCCTCGCGGTCTTTCAGCTTACGCTCTCCCTGAAGCACTTCCACCAGCTTGGTGGCTTCCTGCTCCATGGTCACCACCAGCTCATCCACACGACGGGTAAAATAACGGTGAAAGATCAGACTGGGAATCGCAACGGTCAGACCGGCTGCAGTGGTGATCAGGGCTTTGGAGATCCCCCCGGCCAGCACACCGGCATTACCTGTCCCTTCCAGCATGATCACTGTAAACACATCAATCATGCCAATAACCGTGCCCAGCAGGCCCAGTAAAGGGGCAATGGCAGCCACCGTTCCCAAAGTATTGAGATAACGCTCCAGCTCATGGATAACCCTGCCAGCCTGCTCCTCAATACTTTCTTTCATGATATCGCGGCCATAGCGGGCATTACTGATGCCTGCAGCAAGGATTTCACCCAACGGTGACCCACCCCTCAAGCCACTGACTTTCTTGTTGTCCAGATCATTATTCTTTATCCACTTCCAGACCTGAGACAAGGTATTTCTGGGCGCAATACGCGACGGTCTGAGTGTCCAGAGACGTTCAAAAATAATCGCCATGGCAATGACAGAACTAAGCAGGATTGGCAACATCAGCCAACCACCGGATTTCACCAACTCGAACACAGCTCATTCCCTTCCAGAAGCCTGTTTAATGGAAAGACTTTATCACAGAGCATCGGTTTAAAACCACGCACACCTGCGTATCAACCCTAATATTGCCAACAACACGAGTGCAAACATTGGAGACCCCCTCCTCAGCGCCACCAGTATCTGGCACTTTCACTTTTGTATTTCTTCACGGTCTCAGGCTCCTTCCCCATAACAAAGCTGAGGGTTCCTGAACTGGCCGTGTTGAAGAGAGTCGCTCCCAGTTGTTCAACCCGGCTCAGGGTCTCTGCCGCCGGGTGTCCAAATGGATTTCGATAACCCGATGACACCAATACCTGTGATGGGTTGACCTGAGATAGAAACGCCTTTGAGCCTGAAAAGCGGCTGCCATGATGGGGAAGCAGAAGATAATCTGCCTCAAGGTTTTCAACCTGACTGATTAAATAAGACTCGGTTTTTTTGCCAATATCGCCGGTCAGGAGCAACTTTTCAGTGCCTGCTGTCACTTTCAAAACACAGGATCGCTCATTATCAGTCACCGATAACCGACTGCCTGACAATACCTCGAACGCCACTCCATCCCATTGCCATTTCATTCCGGGCAGACAGGGACTCATTGCCCCTTCAAACCCGGCAACCGCAGAGCCTGAAATAATCTCTGCTTCAGGATATCGCTGATGAATCACGTCAAGCCCACCGGAATGATCATTGTCACCATGGGAAATCATGACACGGTTCACCCGGTCAATACCAAAGCGATTAAGGTAAGGAACAATGATGCCATCCACCGAGTTGAAACGACCTCTGGAAGCCACTCCGGTATCATACAGCAGTGTCTTTCGACGAGTTTGCAAGACCACTGCAACACCCTGCCCCACATCCAGTACGGCTACTTTCACTTCACCTGTTTCAGGATAATCCTTGATGGGGAAAAACAGAGGCAGAAGAAAAAAGGGGAAAAGCACTCTTAACCCAAGCCCTCTGGGTGAAGCCAGAATCAATACAGCTGCTGCCATCAGGACAACTTGTATCAGTCCTATGCTGACCTCGGGCATAAAGACTGGTAATGATGACACGGCGGCTAATCCCATATCCCATAACCTGAAAGCACCATCCAGAAAATGAAGAATCCCGTTAGAGACCGAAGTGAAAACAGGCTGAAGGGCCAAAGCAAGAAAAGCTGCTGGCACGACCAGCAGTCCCATAACAGGAATCGCAACGAGATTAATCAGCGGTGAAAACAGAGATACTGACTGCTCATTGAATAACAACATGGGAGCCAGCATCAGGAAAACCAGCCATTGAGGTTTCAGCCAGAGCTTCGACCTGCCTCCCATACTGACATCGTCATCAGCTTTCATGCAAAGCCGTCCACAACAACCGAAAAGCAAAATACCCACCGCCGAAAAGGAATACCAGAATCCGGCACTGGTTATAGCCAGAGGTTCGATAGACAATACGACACAAAGCGCCAACAGGAACAACGTCAGGGGTCTGGCTTTAATACCCAGTAAAGGGCCTGATAATGCCAGACCGGTCATCACCAGTGCTCTCTGAACCGGTACCGTAAAACCTGCCATAAAGGCATACATCAGGGCAAACAGGAGCCCTGCTCCAGCGGCGTACCGGGGTAAGGTAATCTTCCTCAGAGGAACAACGCCTGTTCGTGCCAGCATCATCATTAACCAGTAACCTGCTGCTGCCATAAGACCTATGTGCAGACCCGAGATCACCATTAAATGAGTGGTACCCGTCTGATTCAACCACTGCCATTGCTGCTGAGAGATTCCTGACTTGTCACCAATTAACAGCGCCGATAACAAGCCAGCAGAATGCTCGCTGCAATGTTGATAGAGCCAGTGTCGCACAGCACTTCTAAGGCGACTTCTGAAGAAAACCATGCTATCTGAAGTCGCTATTTTCTCACCTGTTTTGACATACCCCGTAGCCTGAATATTCTCTCTGGCTGCCCAGGCCTCTCTGTCGAAAACCCCGGGACTTCGATTGCCGTGAGGGTGCTTGATCCGAACCTGTAATGTCCATAACTCTCCAGCCTGAACTTCAGGTGCCCGGTACCAGCTGAGTCGAATCTTTTTAAGATACCCGGCAGTCTCTCCCTCCAGCGTTTTCACATTAAAATCAAAGCGGGTAAGATGCGGGTGATAAGCAGGAATATCAGAGATAAATCCTGTTACTATCATCGCTCTACTTTCTTGCTCCGTGTTGATCCAGCTCTTCTTAAGCCCATCAGCATGTAAAAATCCTGTAAAGATTCCTATTAACCCCAACCCGACATAAAGGAGAACAGGCACCGAAAAATCATTCGGGAAATAACTAGCACCGGGCAAAATGCTCCGAAGGCTTCGATAAACTTTATAAAATCTCCGGAATCTCGACACTCTGCTTAATGGCACTGAATCTGCGGTTTGGACGGCTCCAGCCTCCATGATGACAGACAGCAGCCCCGTTATAATCAACAGCACGCCCAGGACGCCGATAACCCTGATAGACATATCGCCTGGTATTGTCGGAAAAAGAACCGTCAGCACTATTCCCGATAAATAGCTACAGTACCCTGTGGGAAGATTGATAGTGTGTTTCATTTAATCAGTGCATAATGTCGCGCTTTTTGCAGAGAAGACAAGGGTCAGACCCATGATGAGTTTAACGCTTGGATCAGGCTCTCAGCATAGTCATCAAGATTGGATTATGCTGAAAGGTGTGCTGGTTAGATGGCTTTTAACCAACCAATTCTGCAAGGCAATGACAGGCTGAGTGATAAACACTCACAAGATTGCCTGATCAAAACAACCGGAGACGACCGACTTTTAAGGTGAGAATCACTAAACTTGATTCGCTGCTTATGGAACGGTATTTCCACACTGAAGACTGGAAATCAGTCTCAGATCAAAGAAAGAGTACAGTTAAGGGACATGGCGAGGAAACTGATAAAACGCTATCTGCCGGATCCGGGAACCATTAAGAACAACCGACATCTTCGGTTTCTGGGCAGTACTATCCATGACGCCAACCTCTGGCACCTGAATCGACGCTCTGCAGCCAGTGCTTTTTTTGTGGGTGTGTTTTGTGCTTTTATCCCCATCCCTTTCCAAATGGTTGTGGCTGCTGCCATGGCCGTTGTATTCCGCTGCAACCTGCCCCTCTCGGTGGCTCTGGTCTGGATCACCAATCCGGTCACTATGCCAGCCATATTTTATTTCACCTATAAGGTGGGATGCTATATTCTGGATGTCCCCATCAGCGAAACCTCTTTTGAGCTCTCGGCACATAGCGTGGGTGTTGAATTGGCCAGAATCTGGAAACCTCTGTATCTGGGTTCATTAGTTACCGGTGTAATTCTGGGTTTTCTTGGCTACCTGCTGATCAGGCTATACTGGCGCTGGAATGTCGTTCACAACTGGCGCCAGCGACGCAAACGTACAATATGCAAAAAGTCATAGACCCTTCTTTGCCCAAGTTTCCCTATGGCCAGTATTCCAGTCCAGGGTTATAAAAGGGTAAATTTCACTTAAAATGCGACATTTTTATTCTATTACTATGGACAGGAGATCGCTGTCTTCCTATAGTTATCGCCATGAGTTAAAGCACTCACGTTTCGAAAACTTTTTTTGACTTCTCGGTAATCCAAATACTGCCATGCAAAGAAGCTTCCAAAAGCGCAAGCCAAAGCTGGAAGGTCGCGGTGTGCTTGAGAACATCAGCACCGAAGGCCCTCACAGTGACTGGCTGGGTATGCCCGATTATTACATTCATACACTGACCATATCCGATGATGAGTATAAGTACCTCTCAGCCGACAAGACCTTGGATGTTAATGTGGGCGATACCATCGTCTTCCGCTATAAAGAACAGAGCAATGAAAAGCGTATCGACAAACGCTCGCTGGGTATCTACATTGATCCAAGCCAGTATATGAACGATAGCTGATCGATACTTCCCGAGCTGCACTTCCGCTGAAGTGCAGTTTGTGCTGGGTGCCAATCCATATAGCCTTCCTTCCAGCAAGCTCCCCATTGATGGACCCGATAAAATTCAGGGCTGCAGCTGCATGCCCAAACATAAGTCTCACATCATCGTTATTGATAGCCATCCATGGCTCCACCCTTATTCTACGTAAGGATATGCAAGCGTCATTCGATGGTTAGAAAGCTTTATAGTCACCTTTGATTGCCATGAAGGATCATACCTCTCCACAACACCTCGCACTGTCAGATAACTCTTAGAACCCTTTCCTGTGAATTCACCATTAATCTCCCCACTTAGCGTCTTCCCATGAAGATTGATGTTCTGAAACCAAAAACTGAAATGGTTACCATTGCACAGGTTGGCCAAATCCGCTGAGTTGCCATAGGGATTAACCAAAAAATACTCTTCTCTGCCATCAGGAACCAGTTGCAGGGTCAAAATCATAAGACCGCCAGGATTCACATGCAGTTTCAGGAGGAGTTTGTTAATGCCTATGTTATGCAATTTGGCCAGATATTTAGCGTCAAGCCTGTAGGTCCCTGCTGGAATGGCGCAAGGAGTAATCGCATGTCCAAATACATGTGGCGGGGGCATTGTGTCGTAGTTAGGATAAGGTGGGAACTCAAAGCCAATGGCAAAAACCAGCTGTGGAATAGCCCATAGGCTGTACCAGTATCTTTTCATGATATTTTACCTTTTCGTCAGGAATCAGAGCGTTAATGCGTATTGACCAGATTCTTCAGGATAGGCGAAAGATAAGGTCTGTTCTGCTAATACAGGGTGGTTATTATTGTCTCGATCGAAAGCCAACGAATTCTGGCATAAATCCATCAGTACCATAATCATCAATTCGTTGGCGATGCTGCCCAGGACGTAAAGGTCAATAATCTTTCTGGACAGAGGGGAAACCCCATCTTCACGACAATAGATGTTTAATTGCTTCCAATCCCCTAAAATCCCCATATCATTACCATGAATAAAAAGAGGATGACTACTTGTGAAACTCATTGCCTGCCTGGCTATGTTCGCACTACTTTCAGGCTGCACAGGAATTCCTGAACACGTAAAGCCAGTAAAACCTTTTGACATCGAAAAATATATGGGCAAGTGGTTTGAAATTGCCCGACTGGATCACTCCTTTGAGCGAGGACTGAGTCAGGTCACTGCCGAATACACCCTACAACGGGATGGTTCTGTCAAAGTGATCAACTCTGGCTACTCTGAAAAAGACGATGAATACCGTCAGGCAACAGGCACGGCAAAGTTCGTTCGACACAGTGATGAAGGCTATTTAAAAGTCTCTTTCTTTGGCCCCTTTTATGGCTCTTATGTCATCTTCGAACTGGACCAAAAGGACTACCAGTACGCTTTTGTCAGCGGTTATAACAAGCATTATCTATGGCTTTTGTCCCGAACCCCTGAAGTGAGCCAGAAGTTAAAAGAACGGTTTATCCAACAATCCGCTAAGCTCGGATTTGATACTGACCAGTTAATATGGGTCAAACAGTGATAGTCAGAAACAAAACCGTCAGGGCTGAGAACGCGCAACTTTCTCAATCCTTCGGCTGGCCACCTACCCAGCTGGATCATGCTTAACATATTCAAATATCTGACACTCCCCGCTCGTCGCTTCACTCTGGGCGAGGATTCTCGATCGCTCAAATTACCATTGGTCGCCAGCACAGTCACAATCAGCTTTCCAGTATTCGACTGGAAATGAATTCCTATCATTTTATTTATTTTCAAACGGAAGATTACAGCGAGGTAAAATACGGAATCTATGTCTCAGCGGGTGGAAACATTTACTTTATTGCCAGATCTGGCGTTCATCAATTCAAGGATGGGGGCACTCTTTGCCTTCATGTTCACGCAATGCTCTACCGTTTTAAAGTTCGGCAAGTAAGGTATGTAACAAACATTATCAGGCGCAAGTACTCACTTCTACGTTTAAAGACAGTTGTTCTTTGATTCCGATAAACTGGATTAAGCACCAATGGCATACCTTGTCAAAGTTCAACTACCGGCAACACCCCTAAAGCAAAAACGAAAAGAAAATTTCTAATACAGCAACTCAAGATACGTTGAGTGATAGAGACGAAAACATAAGCCTATGACTTTTATTTTTTTGTCGAAGCTCTGATTACTTCCATAAATTTATCTCCGGACTCAGAGTCATACATTTTATTTTCTGTTAGAATTTGATCTATTTCTGCCACCTTGAAAGACAAGGCGATAGATTCCTCTTTAGTAATATTCGCCAAAAGCAGCCTTAAAAAACACATAGCTGTTTTTACCTTCATACAATCAATTTTGGCTAATGCTACACAGGCAGAAGTGATATTATCTGCATCAGATCCATTCGTACCGGAAAACAGATTTATCTTACATAAAGCCCTTGATTTATTTATTTTATGCAATCGGTCAAAAAATAAATCTTTCCTGCTGGTACCAGTGTGGTGGTGAGTTGAAAGAAGGGAAGAATAAGCACAAACTGCATCTTCAGCGAGAGGCATAGCTCTCATGTAAGCGATACTTTCCAGCCCCTTAACCAATCCAACATAAGGGCTCATGTCATAGAAATCAAACAAGTATTCATAGGCATTGGAAATATTGAAATAAGACACTTCAAGTCCTTCTCCCACCAGCATTTTAAATAAACTGGCCATGTCTTTTTCTGAAAAATAGTTTGCTTCTACAGCCTATATAGCATTTTTTTTCAAGGCTGACTTAAATTCATCAAATCGTCTTTGAGATGAAAAGCAGTGCAGCTCTCCCATTGCTTCTTTGTACATTTCAGCAGATTTCAGAACTTTTGATTCGTATATCTCAATGGGAATCCCTTTACGTTTTAAAAAATCCAAAGATAAATGAACCACCTCATAATACTTTTTTGAATTAACCGAAGTTAAATTACTTAAATTCTTTAGCAACTCTCCAGTAAAATTCAAAAGTACTGGATCAATGTCAACTTGTATTATTAACTCTGATATAGATGAAAGCTCAGGAATACAAGATAATAAGCCTGACTCACCCGTGACAATTGATACTCTTCTTGCGCTTATGGGGCATAATTCACGAAGCCCGGTTATCGTACTGACTAATGAAAGCTCACTGCCTCTAATACCACCCGGATACTCGTTAGTGAACCAGAAAGTTGTTTCTGGAGTAAGATTTGTTATTTCCGAAATAGGAAAACGCTTTGCAAGCTTCTCAGCAACCCCTCTCACAGTATAATGTGAAAAATTACCAGACAATTCTTGTTTAGAAGCTGAATTACAATGCTCTCTTGTTATACTTTCCGTACTTTTGGCTGATATGCTTAGGTCAAGATTCATTTTTGATTACTACCTTATAAACCACCTATACCTTTAGACAATATTTTTATTCTTTTGTTCAAAATAACAAAACGAGGAGGTAAGTCCTGCACCGTATGTAACAGAACCCCGGAAGCTTTCTGATTTGTCGCAATTCCAGGCCACGTGCCTGAGAGTCAGGTAGCGGGGATAAGCCCGGAAGCTTTGTCCACTTTAACAAGGAAACGTCGTAACAGTGTTTTCCAACAGTTGCTCAGGGCTATTCCCCCGACACCAGTTCCAGAAGATCATCGATCGTCATAATAGCGTCCATCAACCCAGAACATGGGATGCTCCCCCTCCCAAACGGCTTTAAATGAGCCCAAAATGGAGTTAACCATTTAAACTGGATTAGTCCGAGCGAACCACCCATGACTATTTCAGTACTGGGTATCAATATTGGCAAGAACAGCTACCATCGTTTGGTGTTGATGAACAGGGTCGCAAAGTTATCAGAAAGAAGTTGTCCAGGAAACATCTGCTGGAATACTAAGCCAATCTTGAGCCATGTATTATTATCGTGAAAGCCTGTGGCAGTGCTCATCACCAGGATCAGTTACTTAAGACATATGAGCATACTGTCAAGTTAATCTCATCCCAGTTTGTTAAGCCTTATGTCAAAACCAACAAGAACGAGTGCAACTATTTTTCATCATTTATCAAACAGTAATTGCACCGTTTTCATGGACAAGAACATACGTTCCCGGTCACTTTCTTTCGTTAAGGATTCAAAGCCAAACTGTTCATATAAGGCCGCAATATTATCATTCAAACAGTCAACAATAACAGCATAAGCCCCCATATGAGCATTAATGTCGTATAAGTATTCAAGAGCTTTGATCAAAGCAATCTTTCCAACCCCCCTAACCTTGAAGCCTTTATGAACCGCAAGTTGTGCTAGCAAAAAAACAGGCACAGGATAGCCCGGTAGTTTTTTGGCTAACGACACTGGAAGCGTTTTTCTCGAAATAGAGCCCGGCGCAATGGTGTAAAATGCACAAATCGGGTATTTACCATCCGGCATAGGTTTAGCGGTTGGCAAAAGGATTGTCCGGCTGATAAAGAATCTAATGAGCCGGTTCAAAGCTGAGAGTAGTGGCGCCAAAGAAACCTTGACTATTGGGCTCCACGCAAGAGGCCATTAAAACAGCCAGATCCATACAAGCTTTCAGATCGGCAGGAACATCTGCATGAAAATGTAACTAAACGCCCTCATCTGTAGGTTTCATCAACTCATATTTCTTAACCGACAATTGTCGTTAGCCGAGTCGATCTAACGGGCAGGTCTCTGTGATCTGCCAGAAGCAAACATCTACCCCTTACTTCTTCACTAACGATGAATAAAGTTCAGGCAGCTCATCCCATCCATAACCTGCTGTCAGGTCATCCCTGGAGACCAGTTTTAACTCAAAATGCACCTTACGCTCTTGCCACAACGGTATTTTCAAACGTAAGGCAGATCCCAGGCTAAATAGCCAGAACCACTCATCCGGGCTGGAAACAACCGGAGTACCCGTCTGTTCTTCCGTGAGGTTCCCCCTTTGCACACGCTCTGCTTTCAGGATCGGATAAATATAGTTCACCCGTCGCTGAACACCATCAGCATCATCCAGAGCCACTGCAAGGTAACGAGCTTCGGTAGCGATATGTTGCTGGATTTTCTCTCGCTCAAAGGCAACGAGCTTTGTGTGATAAAACCGGGCATCGCCGTTTTTAAACTGGTTTATATACTCCTGATTCCGGTCAGGTCCCAACTGATTTGCCAGAATAGTCAGCCCCTGATAATGGGCGATCGAATAACCTTTACCCGGAATTCGTGCAGCGTCCTCCACAAAATACCGTTCACTGGTCGCATACGGATATTTTGTCTCAGGAACACCCAGTTTTCGTTGCAAAAAAACAGATAGCCAATGACTCCCCTTGTTATCAACCTGAGGTAACAGACTAAAAGCACCGATGCCCACTTCATTAATCGCGACACTGTATGGGTTGCATTCACAAAGCTGATTGAAATAGCCCGGATACAACACATAGGCACCAAACACCGGACGGGTTTTCACAAACCCTCTGTCATCAAACTTACAACGATGAATCAGGGCATCCCGATAACGATGCATTTGATTGATGGCATCATCGGGCACCCGGTCGGAGCCTGAGGGGGTTCCCTGATCATCCGCAGGCGTCTCAATCCGATACTTGGCATCAAATAACCAGATAATCCCGGCCCCGTCAGGAAAGGTAGCCTCGAGCAAAATATCCGGTTTTTGAGTCACCAACCAGGTTCTGATCTGACCGTCTTTCTTTCTGAATATCGGTTCATGAGCCAAACGGATTTTCACCCCGTCAGACCGCCTGAAATGAAAAGCTCCGGCCATCCCATCCTTTAACGAAACACGGATTCCACTGTCTACCAGAGGTATCCGCCCACAAGGAACCTCCTCAAAGCCCAGGTCCACAATAATCCTGCGTATCTCCAGAAAACACCAGACTTCATACATCTCTGCCACATTGCGCAAGGAGAGTTGATCGGCCCCATCCAGAAGCTCAAGATACCATTTAAGCTGTTGCCAGATTTTATAAACTTTCGAGTAACCAGGCTTTTGCTGTAATACCAACGACTCCCGCTTCAGCCCCCGGTATTCTCCAACGTCCCTGAAAAACGGCTGTTTCTGAAAATGCCGCAAAGCCTTCTGCCAACTTTCCAGCTCTTTCATAAAGCTGGCGGAAAAACGCACTTTACCGGATTCCGGAGCCAGACACGCCAGCTGTTGAACCCGGGTCAGCCTGGTGACGCCATGACCAATCACCGCTTTAATAAAACGGTTTTCCGGCGTATCCACGTGGAGTCGCTTTTTGCTCAGCGTAAAAGACTTCTCATAATTTTTATTGGCCTTTTCCAGCGCCAGCCGCTCTTCCTGCTGTCTGGATAGCCTGCCCCTCAACCGACTCATCGGAACGGTGTGCTTATACTCCATCAACCGACTATGCGGCGCATTCACCACATGCTTCAGCCCGGCCAACAACTCCTTATGAAGGGATTCAAATCGTGCAAACCACAACAGCAAGAATTGGGAGTACGGCTTTTTAACGGCGCTTAATGAATGACTGGTGCCTTCTGCCAATGAGTAACGCCACAGTGGAAACGCAGCATCAACAGCCTCGTTCATTGCCCTGAAATCCGACAGCATATCCATCTTCACCGGCAAAATATCGAAAGCAATCGACTGTTCTATTAGCCGTCCCTGATAGGAATAGGCCAGTTTAAACTGAAAAGTACCGACATGGTTGCCCGCATTGATACTTCCCCGTAAAGAGCAGCTACGGGGACTGAAACGAAAAGACTCTTCAATAACCTTTAGCTTATGTTGCACCGTCGGCAGCGGATCACCCGCTTCCGGTGGCTGGTGAAACAGAAACTCAATCTCGTAATATTTGTTTTCAAAGAAGACCGCTTCACCAAGACATAATTCAAACACCGGCTCTGTGGCATGTTTTAACAATAACGGGGGAGAAAACCGCACCTCAGAAGTCGGCACGGCATTGCCACGCTCCGTCAGCGTTCGTTCCAGCCGCCGCTGACTGGAACGAATATCTTTTGACCAAATGACGCAATCAAAATGCCCGGTTTCAATAACGGCCAGTTCCGGCATAATCTCTACTCACTCAGGGCCAATAACTGGTAAAGGTATGACTCTCAAGCCGCGCTAACATCCACTCCAGTTTTTTTCGAGAGCGACACGGGATGCCTTTTTCCACATCACGGAACAGGTCCGGACGCTGCCCATCCCAGATATCGGGCAGTAAGCCTTTGAGCTCGTCGGTCAGTTTATCCAACAGGTTAACCGCATCCTCATCGATCACCACTCGCAGCTTATCCTCATCACCATCAATGCGGGGCAGTACCTTGGTCATCATGAAATCATCCCAAACCGCTTGCAGCGCTTGCTCATCTCCGGGTTGCAAACACGCCACATAGAGCAACAACTCGTTCAGGGCGCGATAGGCCAACTCAAAAGGGGTTCGTTTAAGCACCTGATTCACCCGCTCAAGAAAGGCAACCGTACGCTTTCCATCAGTGTCGAAGGTACCTGTCAGCTGCTCCCGCCTGGCCGAGGTCAACACTGACCAGTGAAATACTCTATTCTCCGGTTGTCCCTCAAAGAACTGACCATAATCATTAGGATAAAACTCGCCATAATCCAAAGTCAGTGCCCGGTCAATCACCTTGCGGGAAAAACCATGAGTGGTTTCATCCATATTAACGGTACCGGCCACCAACAGATTGGGTGGTATGCCGATGCCGTGCTGTTGAAAGTAACCCCACAGCGGATCATCCATCAGCCCTAAATCCGCCTGAAGCTCCAGGTCATCGGATTGATTCAGTGCTTGCAAGTCCAGCAACGGTTCACAACAATACTCTCCGACCTCGTTGAAATCCCGTGTTTCCAATACCGATAGGTAATCCGCAAAATATTGCTCCACCGGTGCCAAATTCATCTCATCCAGACAGAGCCAATAGGGAGGCGAAGCAGAATTCAGAGTTCCGGTTCCGGCTGCGGAGGCATCAGGCGCAACCGACTTCCAGGCACGGATAATAAACGCAAGCACTTTGGTGGCAATGTATTTCGGTTTATCAACCCGGGAGACATAACCTAACAGATCAGAAGGCTCATGCCAGTCAGGCCTTACCGGGATCAGACAGAAGTTCCCTTCAGGGTCATCCGGATCATGGAACTCTGCCTGCTTTCTGATAAAACGGGATTTACCGGTGCCGGAGATTCCGGCCAGAAGGAGGAAGGGTTTGGGGAGGTTGAGTCGATTGTTTTCAGATACTTCTGCAGGTTCAACCGCACTCAACTCGTACTCACATATCCTCTTGATAGTTGAGTCATAACCAAGAATATACTTGTCAAAATCAATATGAAGATGATCAAATAAAGGGGGTAGATCATGTTCTTTACGATATGTTCGATCAATGTCCCGGAGCGTAATTTTTCCTGTTTCCAACGCTTTTAACAACGCCCCAACAACGATGGCCGGTATGATGCGCAATTGGTTACCTTGCGCCATTCGTATATAGATATTTTCCGCGTTTATTTTTTCTATTGTTAGTGATCTGCTCCCTTCACCGAGAACAACACCTTGCTTAATCTTCATCCGTTAACCGACGTTAGGCCAATAACAGGTAAGAGTATAGAAAAAAATAGCTGAAACATAGACGTTTATTAAAGCGTGATCAAGATTACTCAAACAAGGTTAATAAACATATTGAACTCCCTCCAAAGCTTCCTCTGCTCTGGTCAAAAAATCATTTAACATAGACTATCGTACATGTTTAGCCGGATAGGGAAAAACACTTGATAGCGTGTACGACTCAGTATCTCAGTCTTTTCTTAATACAAGCAATACAGTAGCCAGCTTGACCCACAACAGTTAACAACAAGCTTATGCAACCAGCCACAATCAGTAACCGACTGATCGCTGTCAACCATGTGACACATCCCGCCTTGTCGAGGGTGTCGCAAAAGCCCAACAACTCGTTTCCACGCTCTGCGAGGGTGTCGCAAAACTTCAACAGCTCGTTCTCACGCTCTGAAGTCGTCATTCCCGCGAAGGCGGGAATCCAGCGCCAACGGTGGATCTCTGCCTTCTCGGGGATGACAAGGCCAGGGGTACACCGGGCAGTATGGTTCTGGTGGAGAGTCATTGTGGATTCCCGCCTTCGCGGGAATGACGAGAATGAAGCCGGCAATGACGGGAGTCAACGCGCTCCCACGCCGGAGAGAGTTTTGCGACACCCTCGATTGGGCGAGGGTTTACGACGATTTTGCTAAACTGATCGCCCTGCCAACCCTGGCCTGGTGCTTTACGCCATGACCAATGGCATTTTTGCGGTGTGGGACCCTCACCGCAATTATTGGCTGCCGCAAAAGAACGGTGAAGATATTCAGGAGCGAACCCCGGCTTTTGTGTTCTCACCCTCAGACGTGCGGGATGGACTGGCTGGGGCTGGCAATGCTTCCCTTTGCAACGGGTTGATTCGGGATTGGGCCAGTTGGCAGAAAGAAAAGAAGAAGCCTTATCAGCAGTTGAAGACCCTATTGGCATGGCGGAGCATACCTTTGTGATCAATTTTTCACCCGATGAAATATCACCTAACCCAGCCCTGCCAGCCAAGCAAAAGGCACTGGCTCGAAAAACCATTACCCGCCTGAAGCTTGATAGTCATCAGAATGATAAAATGGTGGACGACAGCATTGGCGGCATTGATATAGGCAGAAGCCTGAATGGTACAAATATGAATGACTCCCTGGATTCCGATATGCATGGCTCTTTAAGTTCATCATTTGATGGCTCATTTGGTTCTTCATACGATGACAGTTTCAGTTCAGGAGGGGGAATAAACAATGACTGGTAATAATAAATTTACGAGAACCTGAATTGCGCCCTGATGCCTGATGTTCTCAAACCTCCACCTCATGCAGCGCCAAATCCGGCACAGCCCCCTTTACCTCTCCCCCTGAATAAAAGCCTTCTGCCCTAGTCCCACAGACTCTCTTCTCACTGTCACGACTGAACCACCACTTAGCTCTGACTGACTCGTTCCATTGCCATTGAGCGCGGTGATTGTAGCTATAACCTTGCTTCCTTCCGGGATAAGCGCCTGAACTGTTGCCAGATGTTGGTAGTAGCCATGGTCTTCCCTTTTACTCTTCCCTGAACGCAAAAAAGGCAACACCCTGAGGTATTGCCTTTTCACCTTCACCAATGTGAAGCATCTCAGCTACATAGTACGTAGCTCAATCTTTACAGAGGACGGATGTCTTCTGCCTGAGGACCTTTCTGACCCTGGGTCACTCGAAATTCAACCTGCTGGCCTTCAGTCAGGGTTTTGAAACCGTCGCCAACGATCTGACGGAAATGGGCGAACACGTCAGGACCATTCTCCTGAGCGATGAAACCAAAACCTTTCTCTTCGTTGAACCACTTAACAGTACCGGTAGTAGTAGACATAATCATATCCTGATTTTTTTTAAGCAAAATACCTTGCCGTGTATGCCACGGATAAGGCGGTAAAGCTAGAAGTTTTGTTATCGCTTATGAAGAACAGGACAAGCTACTACGCTCAGAACACTAAATCTATACATAAAGAATCAAACGCACTTATAACCTGGTGCCCATTTTACATGGCTTCGAGCTTTTAGCAACGAGTATAAAACAATCATTAACGGTGGTAACTACTCAATTAGCATTAATTCTGTGAGTAGTGCCTTTCTGGCTCGATGATTTGTACCACTCGTCCAGAATCTGCCTTTACGCTTGCCGAAAGGCACAATGCCCTCCAACTCTCTGCATCCTCCTGAACCTCGACCAGGGCGCGTTATTATCCAACCGACCGAACAGATAAAAACATCAGTAACCTGACCGGAAAGACACCTGAAAGTGATCTAGAATGCGGCGTTTAGGTCTGCTACAACTCGCACAGTACTCAAAGATAAACAATGGGATCGGGTCAAAGACATGCTGCCGGGTAAAGTCTCTGACCCCGGACCAACAGCTGACAACAGGTTATTCATTGAGTCGATTCTCTGGCTTGCTCGTACCGGAGTACCGTGGAGAGACATGCCTGAAGAGTTCGGTGATTGGCACAATAATATACAACCGATTCAGTCGCTGGAGCTCGAAAGGAATATGCAATCAAGTCTTTGAAAAACTGAGTCAGGATTGTGATACGGAATACCTCATGGTTGACGGATCAATCACCCGTGTTCATCAACACGGTGCTCCAAAAAAACGGATAACAGTGCCGAAGCAGTTGGAAAATCAAGGGGAGGTTTAACAACCAGGATCCACACTGCAACGGATGCACTTGGTAATCCTGTTCGCTTCATTCTCACAGCTGGACAAGCATCAGAGTAAGAACAGGCAAATGCCATGATAGAGGGATTTTCAGCGGACTTCGTTCTTGCTGACAAGGGATATGACTCAAATGCACTCCTCCTCGAGGTCAAGAAGTCAGGTGCTGAAGCAGTGATTCCTCCGAAGCGAAATCGGATAGATCAGCGAAAATATGACAAAGAAATCTACAAGTAGCGAAATCTAATTGAGCGACTATTCCAAAAGCTCAAGAACTTTCGGCGAGTTGCAACTCGCTATGAACGCTTGGCACGCAATTATATGAAAATGCTTCAGATAGCAGCCATCATGATCTGGTTAGCTTGACAACATCAGTAAATTGATTGTCTGGTTAGAAAAGAACGCTCCCTGGCATCAAGCAGCTGGCTGAGAAAGAGAAGGTGGACAAGGCCAGGGTCTCAAAGTGCATCCGCCTGACCTGTCTGGCCCCGGATATTCAGGAGGATATTCTGTGCTATCAGGGTACGTGGCAGCTGTCGATGAAAGACTGTATGAACCCCTTCCCGATGCTCTGGTCTGAGCAGCGGGAACATTTTAGAAAGCAAACCACCGCAACATTAGTAGACTCTGGTTTGTAATCAGTTTTATCTGCCCAGCATAAAATCGCCCACGAACCCGACATCGACCTCCAGTCCAAAAACTAAACTAACGTACTGTTTTGAAAAGAAAAACCAAAATGGAGGAAGTGACACCCCAATTCCTCCAAAAAAACCGAGAAGAGAGAAAAACAGAGAGGAACAGGAGGAAAAACAGTGAAAAAGCCCGTTTTGCAAAACCGGCAAAAGTTGCAAAAACCCTTTAAACGTAGGGCCAAAACAGAAAAAACCTGTAGACGACAGCCTACAGGTTTTTTGATATATGGCGGACCGGACGGGACTCGAACCCGCGACCTCCGGCGTGACAGGCCGGCATTCTAACCAACTGAACTACCGGTCCGCTGAACCCTACACATACCGCCCAAAGTAGCCAGTATGCGGTCACGCAACCCCTTTAGAGAAACTGGTGGGTGATGACGGGATCGAACCGCCGACCCTCTGCTTGTAAGGCAGATGCTCTCCCAGCTGAGCTAATCACCCGACTTCTCTCTCTGCGCGGTGCAGTGCGCTGAAGTGGAGCGAATGTTATGCAGATCAGATGAAAGTGTCAAGGAAAAAAACACGTAAAAAGAAGAACTTTTGTGTTCTAGCTGAGAGTTTTTCTGTGTTTTCAATATCAGCGATATGCTATCAATGAGTTTACAAAAACATGAGTCTATTTTTGACAACTCAAACTCTCCTTTAAAACCAAGAAGAAAGCACCAAAATTCAATCTTAAAGCTGTCGTTTATTCAGAGATACGAAAGCTTTTGATGGAGCCCCCGTATCTGCCAGAATCAATTTGCAAGATGCATATAGACTTTCACTCGACCCTCTTCTTTACCTCGATCGATTTTTATCTGCTGAATAGTCACTTCATAACGGGTATCCAATGCAACCATCCAAGCCAGAAGCTTCTGATAGGCCGCATCTTCTATCCAGACTCCCAAACCTTTACGATCAGGTTGAACACGACTTAATGTCAGTTCTGATTGTCTGGCACTGCCCGATACAATAGTAGAAAGGTCTTTTTTTGCACCTGCAGCCCTTTGTTTCCTTTGAGCTTGTTTTGCTTGATCAACATTATCTGCCATCCATTCATAAATGGATTGTTGGTGAGTGAACTCTTCCTGCTGCTTTTCACTCCATTCGGTTATAGGCTTCCAAACGAACAGATAGACTGAAGCCAACAAAAGGAGTGCTGTCAGAAGATGCAATGCTCTTCGATCTTTCTCCGGCATCAGCTCGTACTTAGCCCGAAGCTGGAGCCAGAGCGGACTTCTCTCGAGTAGATGAGTCAGTTTCATCAGCTTCACCTGCCTATCGTCATTCGAGCATTGACGCCCGTTTTTTCCTGGTTGGCACTATCCAGGCGTGCGCTTAGCCCGGATGATTTTACTGCCGCCAACAGCTTATCAACCCCTTCAAGATTGTCTGCTTTCAACTCCAGCACCAGTGCTCCTGTCGCTTCATTGAAATCCATGCTGACCGGCTTCAGCTTAAAATCTGACAAAGAAGATGACACAGCAGAAACCTGTTGCAGCAAAGGTAAAAAGGCTTCTCCAGTGGCACTTTGACCAACATTTTTCAATCGACTTTCCATACGCCCCTTCAGGTTAATGCTTCCAACTGAATGTGTCTGGGCCTCAAGCACCTGCTGATCCTGTGGAAAGACTTCCAAGTAGAGCTCTGCGCTATCCTGCCAGTACTCTTGGGCTTTCTGTTGATACAAAACTCCTTCCCCGACTTTTAAACCCAGCTCAAGCAGCAACCAGATGGAAGCCACCAGGGCCAGAGGCTTCCAGCGGCGCATCTTGCGGGTAGCTCTTTTAGGGCATTGATAAGGGCCATAACGAAGGTCAACTAAGTCGGCAGATCTTTTGGATGAAAAATACAACGCCGCCAGATACTCAAAAACAGTGCCAGTCAATGGTTCTTCTTCCACCAGCCAGCCGTTTTCTTCCAGCCATTGTTTCACCTGATCTCTCTTCTCAGTAGCCAATGACACCAGACCATCAGCAAATCTTATTCTGGCACTAACAAGAGCCTCAGCATCTTCAGCTACCAGCTCCTCATCCGTGTGAATAATATCTTCACTGACCTTTTCCCCCCAATGACCCAAAACAAACTTGAGAGCTTCGTAGTCGAGACAAACACTGGCTTGGTCGGGTGCAGAAAGAATAGAGGAATCATTTTCAAGAAGGAGGTTTAATTCTCGCGGAACGCCCTGCAAAAACTGTAGCTCAGCCATAACTTGCTGGGCGGAAACCCCCTGCTCGTCAAGACAGGCTAATAGAGATTGCATCTGCTCATGGGGAACAGCCGACACGTAAACTTGTTCACTTTTCCTGTTTAGATAACTGGCCAGGTGCATAGACTCGATGTCATCGGCTAGTTCCTCTTCAATCATAAAGGGCAGCGCGGTTGAAAGATGCTTTCGCTGACCACTGTTAATAGGTAGCCGCTTGTGCATGACCAGAGTCCCTGGCAAAAGCACTAACACCTGGTCCGGCATTTCATCTTCCAGAGTGGTCTCGTCCAGCTCTTTGTTATCAGGCTTATGGATAACAAACTGGACCCAGTCATTTTTGACTTGACCCAGCTCCGAGATATGGACATCTCCCAAGAGCTGTCCGTTACTGGCAAAAGCCCCCCACTGAACTCGAGTGTTCGTCTCAATCCGGGAAACCGGCGGTGGTATCCGAATCAACAGGATGTTTTTCATTATTAGACCTCAGGATTCCTTCTTGGCACTTACCCAGTAGTCGTTGGGTCCAATCTCACGACCGGCGATTTGAACCTGTCCCTCTGTATTACGATACATAAGGGTTTTTAAATAGAATGACGTATCTCGATACGTTGCCTTGATGTAAGCAGTAAAATATTGGCTGGCAACATCCAGAGGCACTTCTTTAAGAGCGGCAGTTTTATCTTTCAGGGCCGGCAGCCTGGCCAGATCTTCCAGTCTGACGAACCCTTCTGCACTCTGAGCATCAATAATAGTCTCTACATCACTTTCTGTGAGTTTATCAGACAGTGAACGCATTACTTCAGGCAGCACCGTATTGACGTTGATACTGGTAGTGTCTGGCAAAGCGGTTACCAGAGGAGCTAACAATTCAAACTCATCAATACCAACGCCCTTAATCAGTCTTAACTCGGATAATGAAACAAACGGAGCATCAGAAGTTCTTCTCGGCGGATCCATGGACAGATAATTATTATCTTCTCCACCGTCTTCTGAGGGTTCCTGGTCATGATCAATCCAGTCCTTGATGGCTGAGGCAATCTGTACATTCAGGCCCAGATTTTGCAGTATGATCTCGAACATTCCACGAAACTTTTGTCCGTCCAGTGCATCTGCGGCGAGCCAGTTCAGGTTAAACCGACTGGTTTCATCAACAATGACCAACTCGATATCCCCCTGATCAACGGCATAGCCCACTTCTTGTATATTCCAGCGTTCACTTTCGTGATCCATGATTTTTTTCTTTTTCTTGTCTTCTTCCGCATCCTGCTCTAGCAATAAAGCAACATAGTTTTCAGCCCCCAGAGCCAGATGTCTGGCCTGTATACGCTCCAGATAATGGGTATTTTTTTCAGTGTGGAGCCAGAGACTGGTCATCATCTGGGAAGCCATCAAGGTAATCATCGCGAAGATCAAGAGCACATAGATCAGGGCAATGCCACGCTGCCGGTTAACTGGCCTCATCGTTCTTCCTCTTTCTCATCACCTTCTTCATAGTCACTCTCATACAGCTCTGGTATGAAAGACATTCGCCCTGCTCTATTCTGATCTTTACCCTGTTCCTGATCCGGTTTTGTATGAGCATTCGGGGACTTGTAGTCTAGAGCAGGCAAAATCGTTACCAGTTTTCCAAAATTCCCGTGCTGCATCGTCAGCTCTATTGCGTGGGGCATCACCGGATCTTCTGTTTTCTTTGCTCCAGTTGCCGGTTTCGGTCTCCGGGATTTTTTTTCCGGTGGCCAGCTGTTCTTCCAGCGCTTCTTTTCGTCCATAAAACGGACTTTCAATGCCTGCACATTGTCGAGAATAACCTGCCTTATCAGAACCGGATCAGGAGCCCTGTCCAACATTAACCAGTAGTAACGAACCAGCTCATCGTCTTCCAGGTTATAAGCAACTCGTTGCAGGTTGCTCCTCAGCTCCATCAGCGGGTTACGCCAGCCAGCACGGGTAAATTCCAGAACAAAGCCATCAAGACTGGGAGACTTGACGGCTGGTAGAATCTCACCAAATTCATCCCGTACCGGTCTTGCCGCCAACTGGAACAGATCTTTCTCCAGAATCAGCTTCGCCCGCTGAATTTCATCCAAACTGTCCAGAATGCCATCGGTCACCTGCTGAGCCCGACTCACTGAATCGAACAACTTGTAGGCCGCCGTGCTGATCATGGCAAAGAGCATTATGGCTATCATCAGCTCAAGCAGTGTAAATCCCTTGCTTCCGTTCATTTTCTGGGCTTCCTCAGATAGGACTCCAGAGAGAATATCGGAATATCGTCACCATCAGGCTTCTGAACACCCACAAAGACATCCACAACAATTTTTCTGAAGTCTCTCTTGGTGGTATCCCTGACGGTTTGACGAACGTACCAGTCATACCCAACATAGTTTTCAACCTTTCCTCTGACCCCTTTATCAGGCCAGTTTTTTTCTGCCTGGATACGGCTCAGATACTGGTCAGCCAGCTGTGCAGCCAAAACCTTTTCCTGCATATAGCGGGTTTGGCGGATACTGTTACCGTCTGCCAGCATCAACATGGAAGCGGCTAAAGCAAAAATGACCACAGCCACCATCACCTCAATAAGGGTGAAACCAAAAATACTAGCGGACGACTTCGACATCGGACAAGCCATCGGTTATCAGCACCACCCTCTGCTTTTTGTTTTCACTGGGGATCACGAATAGAGAAAAAGGGGTCACCTGATAGTCTGAATAAAAAACAACATCAGGGCCGACATCTGTGGGTTCGAGAAAGGGTAGATCGTCCTCATCTGTATACAGATAAACATCCAGACTTTCCGGCATCCTGTAGGGCTGAAAAGGTGTCTCTGTAATCACAATCCATTCATTACTTTCCAGCGGCAATACCCACCAGTAGTAACGCCCATTCTCATCAATGGAAAAGCCGTATTCGGCATTATCCAGGAGCGCTTTGTCCCTGACCTGAGAGAACAAAATCTGTAATCTTGCCGCCTGCTCCTGAACTGTTTTTTGAACATTCCCAGTCATTGGGCTCAATAGAGTAATACCCAGCAATATACCTATAATCAGAATGACAACGAGCAATTCAACCAGAGTAAAACCCTGATTTTTGTTAATCACTGTCCTGCTTCCTTCCGATACCATACTGTTCATTGAGCCCCTTTAACTTTGGAAGTTTTAATCCGATATCAGAATTGAGTTCAAGACTCTTCCCAGTTGGTAATATCTGCATTAAGACCTTCACCACCCTCACGGCCATCAGCCCCCTGAGAATAGAGATCGTATTTTCCATGATTACCAGGCTGCAGATAAATGTAGGCATTCCCCCAAGGGTCAACCGGAGCTTTTTTCAAATAGCCCTCCGGATTCCAGTTTCTAGGCTCAGGAGCGATGGTAGGCTTCTTGATCAGGGCATCCAGACCCTGATCCGTCGAAGGATAAAAACCATTGTCCAGTCTGTATAATTCAAGCGCCTGGGAGAGCGTTTCAATATCCGACCTGGCCACTGTAATCTTGGCCTGATCAGGACGGCTGAGAATTTTTGGCGCCACCATGGCAGCCAGTATTCCCAGAATCACGACAACCACCATGATCTCTATGAGGGTAAAACCTCTTTGTACCTGTCTTGTCATCATTTTCACGACCTCATCAATGGATTCCGTACCGAGGAAATGGGATTGCTGCCCCCACTTCCAGAAATCTGTCAGTCAAGCGGCAGATTCTGTCGTGTACGTCCTGTTTCAACCTTTACGAACATTGCTTTAAAAGCCATGCTCACTGCATTCAGTTTAAAAGCTGGTTCATGTTAAGAATGGGCAGCAATATGGCTAACACAATCACCATGACTACACCGCCCATAACCACCAACATTAAGGGTTCAAAAAGCCCCAGCAAGAGGGATATCCTCCCATCCAGCTCCATCTGCTGATTCTGAGCCGTTCTGTCCAGCATTTCGTCCAGCTCACCAGTCGATTCACCACTGCCAATCATGTGAAGCATCAAAGGTGGGAAATAACCGGTTTCAGCCAAGGCTCGGTTCAGACTGGAACCTTCACTGACCCTTCTGGCAACATCTTTAACCGCATCACAAATTGCCCGGTTATCAATAACCTGTGCGGCAATAATCAGGGCTTCCACCAGCGAAACACCACTTCGGGTGAGTATGCTCAGGGTGCTGGCAAATCTTGCGGCACTTAATGTTCTACTAAAGCGGCCAAGAATGGGTAAGCGTAAAAAGAAACGATCCCATGACATCCGGAATGTCGGCTTCTTCAGCGCCTGCCTGAATGCGACAATTCCAAAGAAAATAATACCGAAAATAACGGGCCAGTAGGTCTGGAATCCTTCACTGGCAGCGATCAGTGCAACGGTAATGCCTGGCAAATCCTGACCCGTGTCGACGAAGACCTTTACGACATCGGGCACCACATAGCCCAGAAGAAAACTAACGATCCCCAGAGCCGCCATCAGCAGTATGATGGGGTACAAAAGAGCCTGTTGAATTTTCTGGGTGGATTTCATTCTGGCTTCTGTGTAGTCCGCCAACCGGTTCAGTACTTTGTCCAAATATCCGGCATGTTCACCGGCTGCAACTGTGGCCCGGAACATCTGGGGGAAAATATGAGGAAAATCTTCAAGGCTCTGGGCCAATGTGAAACCTTCAAGTACCTTGGAACGAATCGCCAGCAGTATATTTTTGAGCCTGCGCTTTTCCTGCTGGGAAGCGACACCATAAAGCGCTTCCTCTACAGGCATGGCCGCCTGAATGAGAGTGGCTAACTGACGAGTCAGAGTAGCGAGCTCAACAGCAGAAACACCACGTTGAAAGAGCGTGGACAAACCACCGGAGGCATTCTGTTTCTGCTCTGAGACCTGATTGACCGATAGGGGGGTCAACTCTTTATCACGAAGCATCTGCCGGACATGCCGGTTACTGTCGGCTTCCAGTGTTCCCTTATGCTGTTTGCCCTGCTGGTCGAGGGCGATGTATTCATATGCAGCCATGTCGTGCGGTGATCCGCCTCCGATACGGATTAATCTTTCTGGGTCACTCTGAGCACTTCTTCCAGTGTTGTCAGACCAGCCAATACTTTCTTGGCACCATCTTCCCTTATGCCAGGAGAGCTCTTTCTGACATAGTCAGTAATCACCTGCTCTCCCTCTCCTGCATGAATCATTCTTCTGACCTGCTCGTCGACCATGACCACTTCGTAGATGCCGGTCCGGCCCCGGTATCCACTGTGATTGCAATCTTTACAGCCTTTTGCGTGGTACAGTTCAGGCGCATTGGCTAACTCAACCCCCAACTCCCTGCATTCAGCCTCATCAGGTTGGTAGGGCTGTTTACATTGATTACAGAGAACTCTGACCAGACGCTGAGCCATCACACCCAGCAAGCTGGAAGAGAGTAGAAAAGGTTCAATTCCCATATCCTGCAAGCGGGTCAATGCACCAATGGCAGTATTGGTATGAAGTGTCGATAACACGAGGTGACCGGTCAAACTGGCCTGCACGGCAATTTCAGCTGTTTCGGTATCGCGTATTTCCCCCACCATGACCACATCCGGGTCCTGACGTAGGATGGCTCTCAGCCCCCTTGCAAACGTCATATCAACCTTGGTATTCACCTGAGTCTGGCCAATACCTTCGAGGTTGTATTCGATGGGATCTTCTACGGTGAGAATATTTCGACATTTATCATTCAATGAGGTCAAGCAACCATAGAGAGAGGTGGTTTTACCAGAACCGGTAGGCCCCGTGACTAGAATAATGCCATAGGGTTTGGCCAGCAGGCTTGATACGCATTGGAGATCCTGATTTTCCATACCCAGATGCTTCAGTTCAAGACGACCGGCTGCCTTATCAAGAAGACGCAGTACCACTCTCTCACCATTACTGGAAGGTAGTGTTGAGACCCTGACATCCACCTCTTTACCCGCAACTTTCAGAGAGATACGGCCATCCTGGGGAATGCGTTTTTCAGCAATATCCAGACGAGCCATAACCTTGATCCTCGAAACAAGGAGTGCAGCCAGTGTTCGTTGCAGACTTAGAATCTCTCTCAGAACACCATCTACCCGCACCCTGACAACCAGAATATTTTCGAAAGTTTCGATATGGACATCCGATGCGCCTTCCTTGATCGCTTCCGTCAATAAAGCATTGATCAGGCGAATCACCGGGGCATCGTCACTCTGCTCAAGCAGGTCTTCTGTTACCGGTACTGCTTCAGCAAGACTACTCAGATCCAGATCATCACTAATACCGGCAGCATTCTGCAGAGCTTCGGAACTGTCATTGTGATAACACTCGGACAAGACTTCGGAGAGCCGGTCTGCTCCCACCTTGCGATAAACAGGAGACTGGCAGGAAATTCGTGTGACCTCAGAGAAGATATCAGCTGAAGGCACCGAGCGAAAATAGAGCACCGGCTGTTCCTGCTCCCAGACCAGCACCACCCCATGCCTTTTGGCAAAAGTAAATGGCAGACGATGCAAAATCAGTCCCTGATTTTGGGATGCCTGATCTTCTGGAAGGCTGGCTGTGTCAGTCAAGGCTAACTCCTTGGATAATTAATAATTCCAGAACTTCTATTGGGTTGATCGAGGACAACCAGAAACAATCCGATATTTTTTGCTCTGAACCCTGGAAATTGAATTATTCTTCAAGCACGTCACAGGAAGTGTGATCCAATATCCAAATTTTACAACTGAATTTTAAAAATGATTCAAACACAAACCCAACTTTTTTGATCCAGAAGATATTACTGATCAAAAATGATTAATTAAAAACTGTTTTTAGTGAAAGCATCAGCTTTTAAAAACAGCACTCTTATGCTTTATTTAGGTTAAGAATAGCCCATGACCCATAACGCTTTCCTTAATCAAGTACACATCAAATAGAGAAATTAGAGAACAGTATGAATTCAGAGGTCATAGCCACCTACTTAAAATGGGGCCATCGAAAAAATTGCATAGCACTGACCTGCCTTCTGGCGATCACCATGATTGTTTCATTAGGCGCTCAGTCATTTTTCTTTTATGAATCACTGGCGAAGGAAGATGCTTTTGATAATTATGAACAAGTGTACCAAAATCAACCAAAAGAAAAAATTCTTACTCCTAAAGACTTCGAATTACTCTTTGGTGCCAATCATCAGCCTGAAGTCGCGAAACAGTCCGCCGATATTCCTAAAACAAAGTTAAATCTGGTACTCAGAGGTACTCTTGGAGAACGTGATCAGAAGAATAAGTATTCAAGTGCTATTATCCAAGGCAACAATCAGGACAAGCTTTATGGCATCGAAGACAGACTGCCCGGTGGTGCCATACTCAGGGAAGTGCATTCAGATCATGTGGTTTTAAGTCGCAATGGCCAGCTTGAAATCCTTTATTTTCCGGATGCAGGTAAAGATGACAGGGCTTTGCAGGAATTCAAGAGCCCCTCAGACACTACGGATAAGAATACAGAACGCCCCGGCTTCACTCAGGAGCCGGATGGAAAATCACTTGAACAGCGCATGCAGGAGTTGAGAGATAAACTTCAGCAGGCTAATCAAGGGATTTGATACAAGAATTAAAACTTTTTCATATGGTTAAGTGATGAAAACTAAAGACTGTCCATTTGTATGCATGGCCTTCAGACCTCTGTTTGCTGCATTGCTTGCCCTTAGCCTTCAGAGCAATGTATCAGCGGCCCCTTCTGCTGAAACTGCTGTAGTCAATCTGGCTGCACCCCCTCCCACAAAAGCCCTCAAGGCTGAAACGGCCAAGGACAAAAAGTGGACTCTGAATCATCAGAACGCTGACATTCGTGAATTCATTGGCCAAATCGCCAAGATCACTGGTGAGACCTTTGTCATAGACCCCAGAATCAAGGGGGGTAACACTGTAACGGTTATTTCTTCCAAACCGTTGAGCAGCGACGAAGTTTACGATGTTTTCCTCGAAGTACTGTCAGCTAATGGCTACGCCGTAATACCCAAGGGCAATATCATCAATATAGTGCCCAGTACTACAGCAAAAACCAGCTCTCCCAGTGGAAATCAGAAGCCACGTAATGCTGTCATGACCACACGGGTTCTGGAACTTCACAGTGTATCGGCTATTGAACTGATACCCATTATTCGCCCTCTGATCGCCCAGTATGGGCACGCAGCCGCTTCCGCATCCAGTAACGCTGTTATAGTCAGTGACCTTGCAGACAACGTTGAGCGAATCACCAAGCTGGTGAGGGAGCTGGACAAGACAGGTAATAATGATTACGAAGTGCTTCAGTTGAAGCATGCCTGGGTGGGTGATGTTTCCAAAATCATTCAGGACACACTGATAGCTGCCAAGGGGCAAATGCCAAGCGGACTGCAAGTCATTGCTGATGAGCGCAGCAACCGACTGGTCATCAAAGGTAACTCCAGTAAGCGCCAGAGAGTCAGGAAACTGGTAGAAACGCTGGACAAGGAAGGTATTCGCAAGTCCACTACCAAGGTGATCTTCCTCAGCTATGGCGATGCCAAGAATATTTCAGAAATCCTTGCAGAAGCATCTACCACGATTCAGGAGAGTCAGGAAAAGAAATCCAATTCTTCGGCTTCATCACAACAGCCTGTTCCACCGCACCCCTCTGTTCCCAAGGTTCAGACCAAAGGTCAGCCTTCCGGAAAAAGCAGGGGTTCCGGAGCAGCACCGAACGTGTTCGTTAAAGCCGACGAATCCCAGAACGCCCTCATCATGATTGCTGATCCGGACACTCTGGCAGAGATGGAGCATATCGTTCGGCAGCTTGATGTACCAAGATCACAGGTACTTTTGGAAGCCGTCATCGTAGAAGTCTCTGGCGGTATAGATGATGCTCTGGGTGTCCAGTGGGGTATTGATGGCAAGGAAACCATTCGCGGCTCAACCGAGACAGACCCTTCTGGTAAATCAACCAAAACCGTTGTCGGCAGCAAGAGCAGCATAACAGGACACATTCTCGATAACGCGGCAATCACCCTGGGCTCTCTGGCTTTGAGAGCGGATAATTTTGGTGTGCTGGTATCTGCCTTGAGTTCAAAGTCTAACAACGACATTCTATCTACACCCAGTATGCTGACGCTGGACAACCAGGAAGCTGAATTCCTTGTAGGTCAGAATATTCCTATCAAGACAGGCTCTTATCAAACCTCAGCCGGTGGTGGTAGCAACAACCCGTTCACTACGACTGACCGGAAGGATGTCGGCATTAAGCTAAAGATCACCCCTCACCTCAGTGAAGGTAACGGCATCAGGCTAGAGCTGGAGCAGGAGGTTTCTTCTCTGGACACTCGTACTTCAGAATCCCTTTTAAAGAATGATGACCTGATCTTCAATAACAGAACTCTGAAAACCACCGTTCTGGTAGATGATGGCCAGACCATTGTCATTGGTGGCCTGATTGAAAACGTCAAGAGTCAGACCAAGAAGAAAGTCCCGCTTCTGGGTGATATCCCTATCATCGGAAACCTGTTCCGCTTCGAACAGGATAAGAACCAGAAGCGAAATCTCATGTTGTTTATAAGACCGACCATCATGAGAAACTCTGAAACACTGGCCAAAGCCACCAAAGATCGTTACACCAAGTTGAAAGTGATTCAGCACAACAAAAAGGCACCTGACATGCTACCGGAAGAGCCATCTACACTGTTCGAACCAGAAGCCTTTGATCTGCGCAAGAAAGATAAAAAAGCCTGGCAAAGTAGTGACTGATACTGGATTCAAGTAATAGTTTCCAGTTAGAAAAAGCCAGATTATGAAGTCTGGCTTTTTCTGTTTTTCATAAAAGGCTTACTGCCTTAAAATTATTTGCAAACTTTTGACTTATAATTTTCACAAAACTGACAATAAAAAAGAAAAAAGTCGTCTATATTGAAATCTATCCGTCGAAACTAAATTAATTCACCATTCTGATTTTTTTTAACAAAGAGCCCTTCATCAGACGTTCATTCCCAAGAAGGTCTAAACACACTCAATATGAAGCAGATACCGAACACCAGAAAAAAACGTCCAGACAAAGGCGGCAATTTGTTTAGCTCGTAATCACCCAGCGAACATCTTAACAATTTAATCGGCTGCAAGATGAGTAATAACGAAAATATCAGGTAAACAGGTTTTATCAGCAAGTTGTTCAGGTAGAGGTAATAGCTGATCGGGTATACCGACAGCAACAATATAGCGTATAGTTTCTTACTTGTATCAAACCCTATTCTGACAGTCAGGGTTCTGATGTTGGAAGACTGATCTTCCAGATAATCTCGGATTTCATTCGACACCAGTAGAGCAGCTGTTAAAAGACTCACGGGTATAGAAACCCAAAGTAGCTTATTATTCCAGACACCAGAAACCGCATAGTAAGACCCGCTTACCATCAGTACCCCAGTCAGAATAAAAACGGCTGGAACTCCCAAACCGAGATGTTTATAGACGATAGGCTCTCCTGTATAGAAGTAACCAGCAGTTACACCGAAAAGCCCCATTAGAAACAAAGGCCAGCCCGTTTTCCAGACAAGCCAGAGTCCTATGACAGTTGCTACCAGAGCAAAAAGACCGGCAAAAGCAAAGTTCCTGCGAATCTGCTGAATCACCTGCTCTGCCAATTGGCCTGTCTTGCTGTTCCAGAAATGTAAGTCAGCATGATCATTGGCCAGATTACTGGCTGCCTGTAATAAAATACCCGCAATCATTACAGCCACGGCTCTGGCAATATCTCCCTCTCCCTTTGAGAAAGCTACGGCGACCCCTAATCCGCAAGTGATCAGTGCAACAGAGAAGGAAAAAGGCCTAAGCGCCCTCGCAAAACGGTATTTATCAGGATTGAGATTCGGTGTATCCACTAGAGGATTCCCTGAGGATGGAGATAAATACGGGACTATGTGCCATTAAGCGTCTTAAGCCTATAGCGATATTCCGAAACCCGGATAGCAATTAGGTAAACAGGAGAGAGATTAGCCACTCAGGAACTCAATAAAAAATCGACCCATCTCCTCTGAGATGAGCCGTATAATGAGTCAAAACTGATCAGATCGGACTCTTACCAGCCTGTTTTCTCTTTCAGAGCCTGACCGATTTCTGCCAGAGAGCGAACGGTTTTTACACCGGCTTCTTCCAGTGCAGCAAACTTCTCGTCAGCAGTCCCTTTACCACCAGAAATAATTGCACCCGCATGACCCATGCGCTTACCCGGAGGTGCAGTAACACCGGCAATATAGGAAACAACTGGCTTGGTTACGTTTTCTTTGATGTAAGCAGCCGCCTCTTCTTCAGCTGTACCACCGATTTCGCCGATCATAACGATCGCTTCAGTCTGTGGATCTTCTTGAAACAGCTTCAGGATGTCGATGAAGTTGGAGCCAGGAATCGGGTCACCACCGATACCAACACAGGTGGACTGACCAAAACCAAAATCAGTGGTCTGCTTAACCGCTTCATAAGTCAGGGTCCCGGAACGGGAAACAATTCCAACTTTGCCTGGTTTATGAATGTGGCCAGGCATAATGCCGATCTTACACTCGCCCGGAGTGATAACACCCGGGCAGTTGGGACCAATCAGAGTAACACCCAGCTCGTCGCAGCGGACCTTGCAGTCCAACATATCCAGAGTTGGAATACCTTCGGTAATGCAGACAATCAACTTTATACCGGCATTGGCAGCTTCGAGGATAGAATCCTTACAAAAAGCGGCAGGCACGTAAATTACAGTAGCATCAGCGCCGGTTGTAGCGACTGCCTCGGCAACCGTGTTGAATACAGGTAGACCCAGATGTTCCTGACCCCCCTTGCCCGGAGTAACACCACCAACCATACGAGTACCGTAAGCAATCGCCTGTTCGGAGTGGAAAGTTCCCTGAGAGCCAGTAAAGCCCTGGCAGATCACCTTGGTCTCTTTATTAATCAGGACACTCATTCTTATTTACCCTCCGCTGCTTTTACTACCTGGTCTGCAGCGTCGGAGAGACTGCTTGCAGCGATAATATCGAGTCCACTTTCAGCCAGTTTCTGAGCACCAAGCTCAGCGTTGTTGCCTTCCAGACGCACAACAACAGGTACTTCAACACCGACTTCTTTCACTGCACCGATGATGCCGTCAGCAATCAGGTCACAGCGAACGATGCCGCCGAAGATGTTAACCAGTACCGCTTTAACACTATCGTCAGACAGAATAATCTTGAAAGCTTCACTGACACGTTCTTTGGTAGCACCGCCGCCCACGTCCAGGAAGTTTGCGGGAGCACCACCGGACAGCTTAACGATGTCCATGGTACCCATAGCCAGACCAGCGCCGTTTACCATGCAGCCGATGTTACCATCCAGGGCTACGTAGTTGAGTTCCCACTGAGCCGCGTGGGCTTCGCGTGCGTCTTCCTGAGAAGGATCGTGCATGGTCTTCAGACGAGGCTGACGGTAAAGAGCGTTGCTATCAATGTTCAGCTTGGCATCCAGGCAGTGCAGATCGCCAGCTTCAGTGATAACCAATGGATTGATTTCCAGCAGAGCCAAATCCAGATCCTGGAACAGTTTCGCCAGACCCAGGAAGATCTTGGTAAACTGCTTAACCTGTGTAGCGTTCAGACCCAGTTTGAAAGCCAGTTCACGGCCCTGATAGGGCTGAGCACCGACCAGAGGGTCAATAGTTGCCTTCAGAATCTTTTCTGGCGTTTCTTCTGCCACCTTCTCGATTTCAACGCCACCTTCGGTGGAGGCCATAAAAACGATCCGGCGGGTAGAACGGTCTACAACAGCACCCAGGTAAAGTTCCTGAGCGATGTCTGTGCAACTTTCTACCAGAATCTTGCTAACTGGCTGACCATTTTCGTCTGTCTGGTAAGTGACCAGATTCTTACCCAGCCACTTCTCGGCAAATTCACGAATTTGGTCCTTGGAGCTGACCAGCTTTACGCCCCCAGCCTTACCGCGTCCACCTGCATGAACCTGTGCTTTAACAACCCACTGATTTCCGCCAATTTGGTCTGCGGCTGCAGCTGCTTCTTCCGGTGTATCGCAGGCAATACCCTTGGATACCGGCAGGCCATACTCAGCAAATAGCTGCTTACCCTGATATTCATGGAGATTCATACTGACAATACCATTGTTGTTTTAATCAAATTCCTATCCACATCCGTGGATAAAAAGGTTTCTTTGTTTCGACCCCAACTCTTCAGGCATCGAAATTAAACTTTGGGTCCTGACGCCTGTCTAACTTGTACTTTCGATATGAAATTGTCTCAAGTCCTACAGGCTAAGATTCCCTCTGACACTTCTTCGAATCAGTTTATCCATTGAGAAAGCTTACTGATACAAGTAGGTCTTACACACATCAGTAAATGATTCCCGTAAGCTCAGCTAGCGACGTTTACGATTAGGAATATGAATCGCATGACCGTCTACAGCCAGAACTGCTTCGTGCAAAGCTTCACTCAATGTTGGGTGAGAGAATATAGTCAGAGCCAGGTCTTCAGTGCTGGCCGCAAACTCCATGGCAATAACTGCCTGCTGAACCAGTTCAGCAGCGCTTGGGCCTACTACGTGCACACCCAAGACACGGTCAGTTACCTTGTCAGCAATAACCTTAACCATTCCTTCCGTATCGTTAGCAGCCAGAGCACGACCACTGGCAACAAATGGGAAAGTACCTAATTTGTAATCAACACCTTCGGCTTTCAGTTCCTGCTCGGTCTTGCCTACCCATGCAATTTCAGGATGGGTATAGATCACAGAAGGAATCAAATCATAGTTCACATGACCTTTCTGGCCAGCGATGATTTCAGCAACCATGATGCCTTCTTCACTGCCCTTGTGCGCCAACATTGGACCACGAACTACATCACCAACAGCGTATACACCGGGCACGTCAGTAGCACAGTGATCATCAACAAAAATAAAGCCACGCTCATCCAGGTTCACACCACAATCTGCAGCCAGCAGGCTCTCTGTGTATGGACGACGGCCTACAGCAACAATCAGTTTGTCGAATACAACAACCTGTTCATTGCCATCAGAATCCGCATAGGTAACGTGTACTTCTTTATCCTTGATTTCAGATCCAGTGACACGGGCACCCAAGCAGATATCCAGTCCTTGCTTCTTGAAGATTTTCATGGATTCTTTGGAGATCTGCTCGTCGGCAGCTGCCAGGAAACGATCCATGGCTTCCAGAACAATGACTTCAGAGCCAAGACGACCCCAAACGCTACCCAGCTCGAGGCCGATAACACCAGCACCAATGACCCCCAGACGTTTGGGTATTTCCTGGAATTCAAGGGCTCCGGTGGAATCAACAATCAAATCACCATCAGTCGGTGCAGGGGGAATTTCTACCGGACGGGAGCCAGTAGCAATAACAACATTACCCGCTTCATAAACTTCAACAGTGCCATCAGCCTTGGTCAGCTCAACCTGCTTGTTCGCCAGAACTTTACCAGCACCTTCCAGCAGAGTTACACCATTTGCTTTAAACAGACCACCGACGCCGGTAGTGAGGGTTTTAACGATCTTGCTCTTGCGGGCGATCATTTGCGGCACGTCCATTTCCACACCAGAGTGATTGATACCGTGCAGCTTGAAGTCTTTTTGAGCTTCAACAAATTTGTGAGAACTGTCCAGCAGCGCCTTGGAGGGAATGCAACCTACGTTCAGACAGGTTCCGCCCAGAGCTGTTTTTCCTTTGTCATCAGTCCACTTTTCAATACAAGCAGTCTTAAGGCCCAGCTGCGCTGCACGAATTGCACAAACGTAACCTGCAGGACCTGCTCCGATGACAACAACGTCAAACTGATTCGCCATATCTTCTATTCCAAGAAAATGAGAATGGCGGCCTTGTGAGCCGCCGCATAACCCATGAAAACTTACAATTCCAACAGGATTCTGGCTGGATCTTCCAACAGCTCCTTGATGGTAACGAGGAAAGTGACTGCTTCCTTGCCATCCAGCAACCTGTGGTCATAGGACAAAGCCAGATTCATCATGGGCAGAATCTCCACCTGACCGTTGACGGCCATGGGGCGCTCCTGAATTTTGTGCATACCCAGAATAGCGGACTGAGGTGGATTCAGAATCGGTGTAGACAAGAGCGAACCAAACACACCGCCGTTGGAAATAGTAAAGGTTCCACCGGTCATGTCCTCAATATCCAGTTTGCCACCCTGGGCTTTTTTACCGTATTCACGGATTTTGGCCTCAACGTCGGCGAGGCTCATGTTTTCAGCGTTACGCAGAATAGGTACTACCAGACCACGATCGCTGGAGACAGCAACGCCAATATCCTGATAGCCGTGGTAAACGATATCATTACCATCAATGGAGGCATTAACTGCAGGATAACGACGCAGGGCTTCAGCACAGGCTTTGACAAAGAAGGACATGAACCCGAGACGAACACCGTGCCGCTTCTCGAACTGATCTTTATAACGGGCTCTCAGTTCCATAACCGGCTTCATATTGACCTCATTGAAGGTGGTCAGCATGGCGGCTGTCTGCTGTGCTTCTACCAGACGCTGGGCAACTCTAGCACGCAGACGTGTCATTGGTACACGTTTTTCCGTGCGCTCGCCAGCAAATACCGGAGTTGTAGCTTCTACCACAGGTGCAGAAGAAGCATGGACTGTTGGAGCAGGAGCAGCTGCTACCTGAGCTGGCCGCTGCTCTGCATGACGAACGACATCTTCCTTGGTGACACGACCGCCCCTGCCAGTGCCAGAAATAGTCGTTGGGTCAATACCTTTTTCATTAGCGATCTTACGAGCAGCGGGGCTCAATACTGGCTCTTCCGTACTAGGTGACACTTCACTGGTTGCCGACGCTGATTCAGCTGCTGGAACGGAGGCTGTGGATGCTGCACCGGCTTCAAAAACGGCAATAACCTCTTCGCTCAGGACCGTCTCGTCTTCATTCTTGAGAATCTCTTTCAGCACGCCATCCGCTGGAGCAACAACTTCCAGTACTACCTTATCGGTCTCTATATCGACCAGCAGCTCATCACGAGAGCAAGCTTCTCCGGGCTTCTTGTGCCAAGTGGCAACCACACCGTCAGCGACAGATTCCGGAAACGTTGGTGCTTTTATTTCAGTGGCCATTATGGATCCTTTCGGGGTTGCGACCGATCGCCCCGGAGCAACCGGGGCATCATCAATTAAACGTTAAAAGCGTCTTCTACCAGCTTTTCTTGCTCTTCTACATGCTTGGACATATAACCACATGCTGGTGCCGCTGAAGCATCACGACCTGAATAGGCCAGACGCAGGTTGTTAGAGTGATTATCGAGAGCACGGCGCATATGATGCTGGCTGCAATACCAGGCGCCCTGGTTCATCGGCTCTTCCTGGCACCAGACAACATCCTTCAGGTTTGGATAGTGCGCAATCACCTCATCAAGGTCATCCTGAGGAAAAGGATACAGCTGCTCGATACGAATGATGGCTGAATTTTTCAGTTCATTTGCACGCTTATACTCAAGCAGATCGTAATAGACCTTACCGCTGCACATGACAAGACGGGTAATTTCCGCTGCTTCATGCACATCAACCTCTGGAATGATGGTCTGGAAGCTGCCTTCAGCCAGCTCTTCCAACGTGGAAACTGCCAGCTTGTGCCTAAGCAGGCTCTTGGGAGTAAAAGCGATTAATGGCTTTCGCAGCGGACGCAACACCTGACGACGCAGCATGTGAAACACCTGAGCCGGAGTGGTTGGCACACACACCTGGATATTGTGCTCTGCACACAGTTGCAGATAACGCTCAAGACGCGCTGAAGAGTGCTCCGGGCCCTGACCTTCATAACCGTGAGGCAACAGCATGGTCAGGCCACAGAGACGCCCCCACTTGTGCTCACCACTGGTAATAAACTGGTCAATAACTACCTGACAGCCGTTAGCAAAGTCACCAAACTGGGCTTCCCAGATAACCAGTGCGCCCGGTGTCGTAGTCGCATAACCATATTCGAAAGCCAGCACAGCCTCTTCCGAGAGCAAAGAGTCCCAGATCTGGAAGTCAGGCTGTTTTTCGGAAATATTGGCCAGTGGTACATAGGTAGAACCGTCTTTCTGATTGTGCAGCACCGCATGACGGTGAGAGAAAGTGCCTCGACCAACATCCTGACCGGTAATGCGTACCGGATGACCTTCCATAATCAGGGTACCGTATGCCAATGTTTCAGCGGCACCCCAGTTGATGGATTGTGCTCCCGCAGCCATTTTCAGTCGATCATCAATAATCTTGCTGACCTGACGCTGAACAACAAAACCTTCAGGCACCTTGCACAGTTTCTGCCCCAGGCCCTGCAGAGTAGCCAGGGCTACGCGGGTATCGTGACGCGCAGTCCATTCATGTCCTAGGTGAGGAGTCCAATCAACAAACAGTTCTTTGTTGGGTTCTTTTACCAGCGACTTAACAACATGACCGCCGTTGTCCAATGCATTACGGTAGCTGTCTACCAGCGCCTTGTCCTTCTCTGCATCCATGACGCCTGCTTCCATCAGTCTCTCTGCATAGAGATCACGGGTCGTCTTGTGACTCTTGATAATCTGGTACATCAGAGGCTGTGTACCGGAAGGTTCATCTGCTTCATTGTGACCACGGCGACGGTAGCAGACCATATCAATAACAACATCGCGCTTGAATTCCATTCGGTAATCCAGCGCCATTTTGGTCGCAAAGTGGACGGCTTCAGGATCATCACCATTCACATGAAGGATAGGAGCACCGACAATCTTGGCTACATCCGTACAGTACTCTGTAGAACGGGCATCTTCCTGTTTACTGGTTGTAAAACCCACCTGGTTGTTGACGATAATATGCAGAGTACCACCGGTCTTATAAGCACGGGTCTGGGACATCTGCAGGGTTTCCATGACTACCCCCTGACCAGCAAATGCGGCATCACCGTGAATGGCAATCGGTATAACCTGACCACGGGCAGAATCGTTACGACGATCCTGACGAGCACGCACAGAGCCCTCTACTACAGGGGACACTATTTCCAGATGAGAAGGGTTGAATGCCAGTGCCAGGTGAACTTCACCACCCGGTGTCATGACGTTGGAGGAAAAGCCCTGGTGATACTTCACGTCACCAGAGCCGGTATCGGCCATTTTCTTACCCTCGAACTCGTCAAACAGTTCAGAAGGGTTCTTTCCGAGAATATTAACCAATACGTTGAGTCGACCACGGTGAGCCATGCCGATCACGATTTCCTTGGCGCCGTAAGAACCGGAGCGCTGGATAATTTCGTCCAGCATGGGAATCAATGATTCCCCTCCTTCCAAACCAAAACGTTTGGTGCCCGGGTACTTGGTTCCCAGGTATTTTTCCAGACCTTCCGCCGCAGTCAGGCGTTCCAGCAGATGCTGCCGACCTTCAAGGCCCAAATCCGGACGACCTCGAACACTTTCCATGCGGCTTTGGAACCAGCGACGTTCTTCAGTGTTGACAATGTGCATGTATTCAACACCAATGGAGCCGCAGTAGGTGGCCATGAGAGAGTCGATAATCTCGCGCAGCGTTGCCCGCTCTTTACCGATAAAAATGGTACTGGTCTGAAATTCAGTATCCAGATCTGCTTCGCTCAGCCCGTGATACTCAAGGCTCAGATCGGGAAACTGTTCACGCTGCATACAACCCAATGGGTCTATTCTGGCCTGCTGATGCCCGCGGATTCGGAAGGCACTGATCAAACGCAACACCTGAATCTGCTTGCGCTCATGATCGCTGGAAATGGTGCCGGCTTGGATTGGGCGGGTGCTCTGACGCTGACGCGCCATCAGGACAAAATTTTCCTGGATGGTGGAGTGAGGTACATCCGGACCACCACCATTGACCTGAGGAAGTTTTTCAAAATAATCACGCCACTCCTCAGAGACCGAATTCGGATCGCGAAGGAATTGTTCGTAAAGTTCTTCGACGTATGCAGCATTCCCCCCGGATATATGTGAGGTATCCCACATTTGCTGCATCACACCTTCTTGCATCATCACTACCCCGTGAATGAAGGGCTGTCTAATCATGAGAGTCGCACTGTGGTCTGCCTGTCTGTTGTCCTGACAGGCAGAGCGCTGAAAACCGGGGCTTTCGCCTCCCCCGCTTATTCAAACTCCACAGATAGACCGGTGATTGACCGGCCGTCCCGCTGATAAAACCTGCCTGACCTGCCCTTCATTGGTTTGGAGAGTCAGTAGTCAGTCAGGCTTAGAATAAACTACAGTTCCACTTAATTCGTGCGACAGTGGGACCATAGCCAGAAATTCTCTTTGGATCGTCAGCTCCTCCAGAATTCTGGCGTCAGCCTCAGACCCTTTATGTTGAAAATTAGTTTTGAAAACCAGTGTAGATACTGCTGATAGAAAAAACGTACGCTCACATAACATTCGCACATTTCATGTAATCGGACCACCCTCAAATTGATCTAAAATCGAGTTCTCCGACAACTTCCTCTTCTAGGGAGTCTCTTGTGCAGCAATAAAAGAGCCCCCCTGTTGTCTGCTTAATCGCTTAAGGCCGCCTTTTAGAGTGACCGATCAGGATGCACTATCAAACAGCATCTGTTTAATATGACCAATTGCCTTGGTTGGATTCAGGCCTTTTGGACACACAGCCACACAGTTCATGATACCACGGCAACGGAAAACGCTGAACGGATCATCCAGTTCCGCGAGTCGTTCCTGAGTCGCAGTATCACGGCTGTCAGCCAGAAAACGATAGGCCTGCAGCAGGCCGGATGGACCAACAAACTTGTCGGGATTCCACCAGAAAGATGGACAGGCTGTGGAGCAGCATGCACAGAGAATACACTCATACAGGCCATCCAGCTTCTCACGATCTTCAGGACTCTGCAGACGCTCTATGGCCGGTGCAGGCTCTTCATTGATCAAGAAGGGCTTGATCTTTTCGTACTGCTTATAGAAAAGACTCATGTCCACGATCAAGTCACGGATGACCGGCAGTCCAGGCAAGGGACGCAAAATCAACTTCTTCTTGCTACCCATGGCTTCCGACAAAGATGTTACGCAAGCCAGACCATTAGTACCATTAATGCTCATACCATCGGAACCGCAAACACCTTCACGACAGGAGCGACGATACACTAAGGTTTCGTCTTTTTCCTTGATCAGGTTTAAGACATCGAGCACCATCAGGTCTTTGCCTTCAGGAATATCCACCTCAATGTCTTTCATGTAAGGTTTGGAGTCAGTCTCCGGATTGTAGCGATAGACACTGACACTTAATGAACTACCCAACATATTCCTGCCTCCTCCTCAGTAGGTTCTGGCTTTCGGTGGAAAAGCGTCCATGGTTTTAGGAGCAAAGTTGACCTGACGCTTGCCGACCCGTTTTTCAGCCGGAAAATACACGGAATGTGCCAACCAGTTTTCATCATCACGCTCGGTAAAGTCGTTCCGGGCGTGAGCACCACGAGACTCCTTACGCTCTTCGGCAGAAACCGCAGTAGCATAAGCTACTTCATAGAGATTCTCGAGTTCAAGAGCTTCAATGCGGGCTGTATTAAATGCCTGACTCTTGTCTTCGAGGTGAGTATTTTTCAGACGCTCACCCAACTCATTCAGCTTCTTCAGACCTTCCTGCATACTATCGCCTTCACGGAATACACCGAAGTAGAGCTGCATAGTGTTTTGCAAATCCTTACGGACGTCGGCAACCTTTTCACCGCTACCGGACTTGTTCAGCCGATCCAGACGGGACATGGCCGCTTCAACATCACTGTCAGAAGCATCAACACCATCGAAACCCTCTCTCAGATTTTTCTCGATCTGGATACCTGCTGCACGACCAAACACGACCAGATCCAGGAGAGAGTTACCACCCAGACGGTTAGCACCGTGAACAGATACACATGCAGCTTCACCGCAGGCATAGAGACCTTCTACAACTTTATCGTTACCTTCAGCATCCGGAAACAGAGCCTGCCCACCCACATTGGTAGGAATACCACCCATCATATAGTGACAGGTTGGAACGACCGGAACAGGCACTTTAACCGGATCAGCATGAGCGAAGGTCTTGGACAGTTCACAGATACCTGGCAGACGCAGATTCAGAGTTTCTTCACCTAGATGATCAAGCTTCAGCAGCACGTGGTCCTTATCCGGTCCACAGCCACGTCCTTCCAGAATTTCGAGAATCATGGAGCGAGCTACTACGTCACGGCCAGCCAGATCTTTGGCATTGGGCGCATAACGCTCCATAAAACGCTCACCTTCACTGTTGATCAGGTAACCACCTTCACCACGACAACCCTCAGTCACCAGAACCCCCGCACCGTGAATACCGGTTGGGTGGAACTGCCACATTTCCATATCCTGCATTGGGTAGCCAGCACGCAGAGCCATACCAATACCGTCACCGGTATTGATCAGGGCGTTAGTGGTGGAAGCATAGATACGTCCAGCACCGCCGGTAGCCATAACAGTTGCTTTGGATTTAACATAAACGGTTTCGCCTGTTTCCATGCAAATCGCAATAACACCGGCCACCTGACCATTCTGATTCTTCACCAGATCTACGGCGTACCATTCGTTCAGAAATGTAGTACCACCTTTCAGGTTGGCCTGATACAGAGTATGTAGAAGAGCGTGCCCTGTGCGGTCAGCAGCCGCACAGGTTCGAGCAGCCTGACCACCCTTACCGAATTCTTTGGATTGACCACCGAATGGTCGCTGGTAGATACGCCCTTCTTCAGTACGAGAAAAAGGCAACCCCATATGCTCCAGTTCAAACACAGCCTGGGGACCTACTGAACACATATACTCGATTGCATCCTGGTCACCGATATAGTCCGAACCTTTTACGGTATCGAACATATGCCAGCGCCAGTCATCCTGAGGATCTGCACTGGCAATAGCACAGGTAATACCACCCTGGGCAGATACAGTATGAGAGCGAGTTGGAAACACTTTGGTCACACAGGCCGTTTTAATACCGGCCTGAGTCAGTTGCAGTGCAGCGCGCATGCCAGCGCCACCGCCGCCGATTACGATGGCGTCGTAAGTCAGTGTGCGAAGAGCTGTCATAGATCAATTCCCCCAGAGAATTTGAATGCCCCAGACAATGTAACTGAATACTGCTACAAAACAGATCAGCTGGAAGGGGAAACGAATCAGAACAGACTTGTTCCCAAGTGCACGAGCATTCAGGTAGTCAGTGGCAATGGTCCACATACCCACCCAGGCGTGGGCAGCAATGGAAAGAATGGCGAGCAAGGTAAATACCTTCATCCAGGTCTGCTCGAACAGTCCGTTCCATTGCTGAAAATCCAGACCAGGATTTATAAGAACATAGCCGCCTAAAAACAACGTGTAAGCAGCCAGAATGATGGCAGACAACCTCTGCAGCATCCAGTCGTAGAGTCCACTTCGGGACAAGTTGGTAATATTTGTTACCACAACCACACCCCCGCGAGCACAATCAGTACAGCTGATAAAACAATGGTGACGATCGCACCAGCCTTACCTGACTCCTTACCTTCACCAATACCGATATCCATTAACAAATGCTTGACACCGGCAACAAAGTGGTAGATCAGCCCGGAAAGCAACACCCAGACAATAAATTTGACCAGGCCACCCGACATGAGCGCTTTCAGTTCGGCAAAGGACTGCTCTGAAGACAGCGACAGATCCAGTGCATAGAGCAGGAAACCCACCCCAACAAACAGCAATATTCCCGAAATCCTGTGCAGGATCGAGGTATACGCTGGCAGAGGTAGTTTAATTGTGGTTATGTCTAGATTGACAGGTCTTTTGCTATTCACGTTTTTTGTCCCAACGCCCGAGGCGTGCACAGCTGAATCAGCAACAATATCCAGAGACTACGACCCACTCGGGTTCATACCCTCTTTTTATCAGGCTTGCCTGAACAGGCTACCCTGAATGCAGGTTAAGAAGCCGCGTTAATTCATGTTAACGTTCTTTTCTCACCCCCCTCATGAAGTCCTCCACGACTTCGGCTGAGGAGTATAAACAGTTCGGTTTTCAATTACAATTGATTAACACTCTAGGCAAATTTACTATAGACCTCTGAACTTATTGCGCAGACTTTTTCACAGATACACAGGTTTGACAAACAAATTTCTGGCCCTATAGTGGTCGAACCGTAAAGGGCCCCAACCAAAAAAACTTATTCTGTACGCATAATAATTATGGGTCCGAGAAGACGATAACGACAGAATAAACGGCAAGACAGGAGCCTATGATGGCTGAAAAGAAAGCAACCCTCTCGATTGACGGCAAACAACTGGAACTTCCTGTACATACGGGGTCCCTGGGCCCAGATGTTGTTGATGTTCGCAGCCTGACTGCCAATGGTCTGTTCACATACGACCCTGGTTTTGTATCTACCGCTTCCTGCGAGTCAAAGATCACTTACATAGATGGTGAGAAGGGCGTGCTACTGCACCGTGGCTACCCGATTGAGCAGCTTGCTGAGCACTCTGACTACCTGGAAACCTGCTACCTGCTGATTTATGGCGAACTTCCTAACAGCAAAGAGAAGAAGCATTTTGAAGACACCATCATGCGTCATACCATGATACATGAACAAATGGTGGATCTATTCTCCGGTTTCCGTCGTGACGCTCACCCCATGGCCGTGATGTGCGGTGTAGTAGGTGCTCTCTCTGCCTTCTATCACGATTCACTGGACATCACCAACGAACGTCACCGTGAAATCTGCGCCTATCGCCTGATTTCCAAAATGCCTACGCTGGCAGCCATGACCTACAAATACTCCATCGGCCAGCCATTCGTTTACCCGCGCAATGACCTGGGTTACGGCGGCAATTTCCTGCACATGATGTTTGCTACTCCCTGTGAAGAGTACGAGGTTAATCCTGTACTGGCACGCGCCATGGACCGCATCTTCCTGCTGCATGCTGATCACGAACAGAACGCATCAACTTCGACTGTTCGTCTGGCAGGCTCCAGTGGTGCCAACCCATTCGCCTGTATTGCTGCTGGTATCGCAGCTCTCTGGGGACCGGCTCACGGTGGTGCCAACGAAGCAGTGCTGGTGATGCTGAACCAAATTGGTGATGAGAAACACATCGATGAATTCATTGATCGCGCCAAGGACAAGAATGATCCCTTCCGCCTGATGGGCTTTGGCCATCGAGTCTACAAAAACTTTGACCCACGTGCCAAGGTTATGAAGCAGACCTGTGACGAAGTTCTGAGTGAACTAGGCCTGGAAGACGATCCACTGTTCAAGATCGCCAAGCGCCTGGAAAAGATAGCACTGGAAGACGAATACTTCGTCGAGAAAAAGCTGTACCCGAACGTAGACTTTTACTCCGGCATTATCCTGAAAGCCCTGGGCATTCCAACAGAGATGTTCACAGTAATCTTCGCAACCGGTCGTACTCCGGGCTGGATCGCTCACTGGCATGAAATGATCAGTGGTGAATACCGCATTGGTCGTCCGCGTCAGCTCTACACCGGCGAGACTTCCAGAGACTTTATCCCGGTTTCCGATCGCTAATCACTGCTATACCCGTTACCTGCTGAAAGCCGAAGTCTTATTGGCTTTCAGCCCTCCCTTCTGCCTCAGACTTTTTTGCCCACTTTCATCATCTTCGCAACGTGACCTGCATTTTCTCGAAAGCGGCCAAAAACAACGCCTCGAGCTGATTGCTTACAACACCGACAGAACAACCTTTCAGACTTCCGGGGGTCAAAACATTCTTCACAGCTATCAGCCTCGTCTATTTTTAACCGATATTATTAACGAGTAGCTCAGGGAAGAGCATCCCGGCAAGAACGGCTAATACGATAGAGCGAATACGATAGAAACAATGACTGAACTTTTTCTGACCCCGGAGCCCTGGATAGCTCTGGCAACACTGACCCTTCTGGAGATTATTCTGGGCATCGACAACATCATTTTTATTACGATCGTTGTCGACAAAATGCCTGCACACCAACGCAACAGCGCCCGCAGACTCGGGCTGTTACTGGCCATGTTCACAAGGATCGCCCTGCTGCTCTCCATTACCTGGATCATGAGTCTCACTGCCCCTCTATTCCATCTGTTCAATCATGCCCTATCCGGCCGCGACCTGATTCTTCTCGGAGGCGGGCTCTTCCTGCTGATTAAAGCCACTCACGAGATTCACGATTCTATTGAGCCCGGCGAAGATGAAGGATCTCACCTTAAACCACGAGGGTATGTTATAACCCTGATCCAGATTGCTCTCATCGATATTGTTTTCTCCCTGGATTCAGTCATTACAGCAGTGGGACTGGCAGAACACCTCTGGGTCATGATCACCGCCATTGTTATTTCGGTAGGCATCATGATGTTTGCTGCAGCCCCTATCGGAGAGTTTGTCAGCAATCATCCTACCTTCAAAATGCTGGCGCTCTCCTTTTTGATTCTGGTGGGAGTCTCCCTTATGGGAGAAGGTCTCGACTTTCATATTCCAAAAGGCTACATCTACTTTGCCATGGCCTTTTCTATGGCCGTCGAGATGCTCAACACCCGTTTGCGATCGAGACAGTCTGCGACAAACAAGTAGCATTGGAGTATTCTCAAACAATTGAGCAACACCCTCTTATCACCGGAGCTGTTATGTCCTGTCCGATTCTGTTTGATATGGGTGGCGTGATTGCCGACTCCTGGCAACCCTTCTTCTCTTTCTGGTCAGAAGTTCTGATCAAACTGGACGCAGAAGACCTGGCCACAGAAGAGCAAGTTCTCGCCCTTTTTGAAGGCAATTTTTTTAAAAAGCTAAGCCAGCAAGTCGCCGGAGACAAAGTGCAACACGCTCTTATGAATCATGCACGACTTGCCCACCTGGAGTTCATGAAAAACTGCCGCTCTATTCCTGATGTCAGTGAGAGCTTGCAGCACCTTGGCCAACACTTCCCTCTGTACCTGATCACCTCCAATTTTACCCAAGCTGCAGAGCATTTCCTGAATAATCAGAATATCCGGTGTTTCAGGGGAATAATGGGTATGGAACAGAGCTTTATCAAAACGGACAAAATCCGAACAGTGATGAAACAGCACCCGGATCAGCCCTGTTATTTCGTTAGCGACACCTCAGGAGACCTGCATGAAGCTCGAGAAGCTGGCGCTGTTCCCGTTGCAGTCAGCTGGGGGTGGCATAACCGTAAAACTCTTGAAGACGCGAAGCCCGCTTTCATACTTGACAATCCGTCTGAGCTGCTAGACTTCAGCTTTCACATTTAAAGCCCGGACAGACCCCTATGAGGCTCAACTGTTTCAGATATGGCTTCCCTGGCCACTTCTCACGGAATTTATTCGGGATTAAAAGCAGCCAGTCTCCGGGACCCTTGTGCCTGTTGGCCTGCCCCGGAGATTCTTCTACCCAGATACCTCAAAGGGCATCAATGACTAAAACGGGTGATATTAATGAATAGCGTGAAAGCAGAATTCATTAAGCTCAGATCCCATCTACTCACAGGCACCAGCCACATGATTCCCTTCGTGGTAGCTGGCGGAGTGCTCCTATCGGTGTCTGTCATGTTTCATGGCAAGGGAGCCCCGCCCGAATCCGGTTTTCTCAAAGATGTGTGGGAGATGGGAGTCGCTGGTTTTACCCTCTTCATCCCGGTTCTGGGAGGCTACATAGCCTGGTCTATTGCCAACCGCCCCGGCCTGGCACCTGGCATGATCGGAGCATGGCTGGCAGCTCAGTTTGGATGCGGTTTTCTGGGGGCTATGATTGTCGGGCTTATCGCGGGCTATATCGTCAATGCCCTCAAGAGAATCCCCTTCTCATCGAACATACAACCTGTTGCTACCATCTTTGTCTACCCTCTGGCAGGTACTTTTCTGACCTCCGCTCTGGTGATTTGGGTGATTGGACAACCCATCGCCAATATGATGAGTCACCTCAACGATTGGTTGCATAGTCTTCAGGGATTATCGAAGGTTTCATTGGGGGTCATTCTTGGAGGAATGACCGCTTTTGACATGGGCGGCCCAATTAATAAAGTCGCTACCCTGTTTGCTCAGACTCAGGTAAAGAACCACCCCTACCTTATGGGCGGTGTCGGCGTCGCCATATGCACCCCGCCACTGGGTATGTGGCTGGCCACTCTGCTGTCACCCGGCAAATACACTGCTGAAGAGCGAGAGGCTGGCAAGGCCGCTCTGGCCATGGGTATGATAGGTATATCAGAAGGGGCAATCCCCTTCGCTGTTGCTGACCCGATACGGGTCATACCCGCCATTGTTCTGGGAGGTATTACAGGCAATGTTATAGGTTTCATGGCCGAAGTTATCAACTACGCTCCCTGGGGAGGCTGGATCGTTCTACCGGTTGTCGACGGTCGCTCCTGGTACATTCTGGCCACTATCGCAGGCGCACTGGTAACAGCTCTGGCTGTCAACCTGTTAAAACCTGTAAAACCAGAACTTTAAGAACCTGTCGACGATAATTACCTTTACCCTGAATTAAAAATGCCTGAAGGTTAGATCAACATATGAAGAACTCGCATCCATTGGTTGAAGTCACGCCGCAAAGTCACGACCTTGTTCTCGAGATAGTCTACGCCACCGAGAACAACTTCACCGGTAAGCAGGTTTATAAAAAACCTCTCTGCCTGATGCACGAAGAAGCCGCCAACAAATTGCAAAACGTCATTGAAGTTCTTCAACCCATGGGGCTCAAATTAAAAATATGGGATGCCTTTCGCCCCCTGGAAGCCCAGCAAGAACTCTTTAACTGTGTACCAGACCCTGAATATGTATCTCACCCGAAAACCGGTTTGCGAACCCACTGCAGAGGAATAGCTATCGATCTCACGCTGGTTGATCGGTTTGGGCGGACACTGGAAATGGGTACCGAGTTTGACGACTTTCGTCCTCTGGCTCACCATGGCAATGACCAGATTTCCGAGCTCGCACAGAAAAACCGGTTAATACTGGCAGGTGCCATGAATGTCGCTGGATTCGACTCTTTACAAAACGAATGGTGGCATTATCAATTGCCTGATGCCGACCTGTATCCGATATTAGAAGAAAGTGAAATCGGCTCAGGTATTATTTAGTTCAGCTAAGGGTTCTACTTCACACTGTTCACGCTGAGCTTGTCGAAGTGCGGGTCGCTCTTCGACGAAAACTCAGAATGAATGAAGTGTGTGTCTATGCCAGTGCTGCCGCACTGGTGATCAATTTGCGAATCTCAGGAATACAGGAGCCACAGTTTGTTCCGGCTTTCAGAGACAGGCCCACCTGAGCAGGATCACTGAAGCCTTCCTCTTCAATCACACGACAAATGGTTTTCTCCCCCACACCAAAACAGGCACACACTACTTTGCCGGTATCTTCTCCCTGAGGTGGCATACCTGCCAGTAAACGCCAGCGCTCCGAAAAAGGAATATCCTCTTTTTCAAAGGCAGCCTGTAGCCATGCACGATCACAGTCTGACAATGACTCACCGATAATAAGAAGAGCCTGTAGCTGGCCGAGAGCAAACCAGGCGCTACGGGCGCTGCCTGTCTTCGGATCGGTGTAATCAATTCTTTCCCTCTCAGGGCCGATAGATTCCAGCATGGAAGAATCAATGCCCTGACCTGCCAGCTCATATCGGAATCCCTGCTGGAATTTCACCTCTGTCGCATAATCAAATGGCTCAAAATCCTGTTTTTTGCGACTCAGTAACACAGCCTGTTGTTTCAGAGATACAGCCTCAATCCTTGCAGGAGTGTGTTTACAGCCCGGTTGTTTTGACCAGGGGTCTACCGCAGGCTTCACCAGCACACCACAATGCCCGGTCTTGCTGTTCTGACGTGTCCAGTGCATGGGCATAAAAACATTACCCTTACCTACTGTAGATGTCACAACCACTCTGATCAAAATGGAATCAAAGGCTGTGGACAATCGGCACAATGCCTGATCAACCAGCCCATATTTTTGAGCATCTGCAGGATGAACTTCCAGGAAAGGCTCATCAATATGCTGACTCAACCTGGGAGAGAGTGCGGTGCGTGTCATAGTGTGCCAATGATCACGAACCCTGCCGGTATTCAGCAACAGCGGGTAATCAGCATTGGGCTGATGGTAGGAGACCTCAAACTTCGTCGAAACAATAGTTGCACGACCTGTTTCAGTGAAGAAACCACCCTCAGCAAACAATCTTGTATGTGGATGAGACGTCTGCCCTGAAACCAGTGGCCACTGAAATGGCTCAAGCGCTTCGTATTCTGCATCTGAGATAGCTGCCAGAGCACCAATATTAAAATCTCTTCTACGACCCTCAGAATTATTTTCAAAAGCTGAAAGAGCCGCATGCTCGCGGAAAATATCAGCAGCCCTCTGATAATCAAAGGCGTCACCAAAACCCATTTTCTCTGCCACTTTTGAAATAATCCACCAGTCAGGTTTAGAGTCTCCGGAAAGATCAAAAAGGGCCCTTTGTCTGGAAATTCTTCGCTCCGAGTTTGTGACCGTACCATCCTTTTCACTCCAGCCGGCCGCTGGCAGACGAATATGGGCAAACTCAGAGGTGTCTGTTTTCCCAATACAATCAGACACGACAACCGTCGGACACTTTTTCAGCGCACTGATAACCTTATTGGCATCAGGCATACTGACTACAGGATTGGTGCCCATAATCCAGACAAACTTAATGTCGCCCTTATCCATGGCATTAAACAAATCGACAGCTGTTTTACCCGGCACAGTGGCAATATTCGGCGCCTTCCAAAACCGTCTGACCCGATCTACATCGTCTGTGTTTGAAAAATCCATGTGGGCAGCCAGCTGATTGGCCAGACCTCCAACCTCTCGCCCTCCCATTGCGTTAGGCTGACCTGTAAGCGACAAGGGTCCAGATCCCGGCTTACCAATACGACCCGTAATCAGGTGACAGTTGATAATGGCATTGACTTTATCGGTGCCAGCAACCGACTGGTTCACACCCTGAGACCAGGCCGTGACAACTTTATCGGTCCCGGCAAACCACTCACAAAATTGCTTGAGTGCAGGTTTTTCAATCCCGCAAAGTTCAGCGACCTCTGAAAAGCTTCCTATTTTTCTGGCGGCTTTCAGAGCCTCATTAAAACCTTGGGTGTGCTGATCAATGTACGACTGATCCAGCTTATCGTGCTTATCGAGATAACTGAATAACTTATTAAAGAGAGCGGTGTCCGTGCCTGATTTCAGCGGAAGATGCAGGTCTGCAATATCACAGGTGTCAGTGGCACGGGGGTCAATAACAACCACCTTCATGTCCGGACGCTGCTCTTTTGCAGCTCTTATTCTCTGGAATAATACCGGGTGACACCAGGCCGTATTGGCTCCGACCAGAACAATCATATCGGCCAATTCAAGATCTTCGTAGCTGCCGGGAACCGTATCGGAACCCAGTGATCTCTTCTGACCTGCTACCGTAGAAGCCATGCAGAGGCGTGAGTTGGTGTCCATATTGCTGGAACCAATAAAACCCTTCATTAGTTTGTTGGCCACATAGTAATCTTCTGTCAGTAATTGACCAGAGCCGTATAAAGCCACCGCTTCAGGGCCGTACTCTTCTATTGTGGCTTTCAGTCGCTCAGCGACTTCATCCAGAGCAAAATCCCAGCTGACTCTCTGTTCACCTATAAAAGGCGTTAGCAGTCTATTTTCCAGAGAAACCGTTTCCCCAAGAGCGCTGCCTTTTGAACAAAGGCGCCCGAAATTAGCGGGGTGATCTTTGCGGCCTTCTATATCTACAAGATGCAAATCTTTATTGGTGACCGTCGCCTTGATACCACAGCCAACACCGCAATAGGCACACGTCGTATGGATGACTTGTTGCTGGTTATTGCAGATATCGATGCTGCCAGACATAGACATACTTCCTTTATTAGTAGTTTCCTAGGAATTCAGATAACGTTTGCCGAAAACAAGTCGGTCGCGAATATCTGAAATATCCCGTCCTGTTTCCATCAATTCCTGATACCAGAGACCATCGGAAGCATCTCCAAAGAGCAAAGCCCCCATCAACTTATTATCACGGATCACCAGTTTTCGGTAGATGCCAACCCCTGCAGCATCAATGATGATCTCTTCATCACTCTCTTGCGCAACAAACTGTCCACTGGAAAACAGATCAATACCGTCAACTTTCAGACTGGTAGGAATCGGAACCGGCTCAAACCGCTCTCCCGAGGTACCCAACAGGCGATGCACAGCCACTTGAGCGTGCCCATAAACCGGCGCCACAAGCCCAAACAGGTCACTATTCAACTGAACACACTCACCAATTGCCGTTACTGAAGGGTCAGAAGTTTGCATTCTGTCATTCACCAGAATACCTCTGTCACACTCCAGCCCGGTTTCCCTGATCAGTTCTATATTGGGCCGAACCCCTGCAGTGACGACCACCAGCGAAGCCTGCAACCACTCGCCATCTTTCAGCTGCACGCCAGTCACTTTACCATTTTTGCCCGTGTAGGAATCGAGCATGGCACTGCAACGAAACTCAATGCCCTTTTCTTCCAGTGCTCCTTGCAAAAGCTTACCGGCCTTTTCATCCAGTTGTCGGGCCATGGGAATGGACATGGTATCCACCACGGTGACTTTCATGCCCCGTCTGGCAAGACCACTGGCACATTCAAGCCCCAGAAGTCCGCCACCAATCACCACAGCCTTTGCCTCAGGACCGGATGAAGCGGTCAGCATCTGCTCAACATCATCGAGATTCCTGAAAGCCATAACGCCTTCCAGGTCGGCCCCAGGTACGGGAATACGATTGGGTAGAGATCCCGTCGCCAGGACCAGATGATCGTAATCAAAACATTGACCACCCTCTGTCTCGACTCGCTTCAACTCAAGATTGAGATCACTAACCCGATAGTCACAGCCCGATAACAGATTGATATCCTGATCCTGATACCAGGACTCAGGCTGCAGCTGAATCCCCTGGAGATCGACGCTGCCTGCCAACAGTTTGGATAACTGGATTCGGTTATAGCCCGGGCAGGGTTCTTCAGATAGGACGGTGACCTGATATTGATGACCGCTCTGCTCAACCAGCTTTTCCAGAAAACGGACTGAGCCCATGCCATTTCCCACCACCAGCAGCTTCCGCTGCAATGGCGGTTGACGACTAACGTCAGCCGCCTTGAATACCGCTGTCATATCAGGCTGCCTCAATGGAAACCGATACCAGTGAGACCTGAACCCTCTGGTCCACCACTTCTACGGGATAAGCATTCAGCGCCACGCTCTCATCTTCCAGACACTGACCCGTAGTCAAATCAAAGTGCTGCTTGTAAATGGGCGATGCCACTACCAGACGCCCTTCCAGATCACCTACCAGACCACGAGAGATAACATTGGCCTGACTGAATGGATCATAATTATCCAATGCATATACTTGGTCGTCTACTTTAAACAACGCAACCTGCACACCATCCACCAGAGCACAAACACCCAGGTTAGGAATAAGATCACTTTCACTGCAAACGGTTGTCCAACCTTTATTGGCTGTACTGGCTGTGAGCACTTGAGTCATGATTAAAGTCTCCTGTTTTTCAGCGCTATAGGCACTTCGTTTACAGCTGTTTAAGGGCAATTTTTTCGTCACGGGTAGCCGGACGAATCTGATCTCGCTCGTTCACAAACACCACATTAGTGTCGCTTTCATCACTGTTAATAAAGTGATTGAAACGTTTGAGTTTCTCAGGATCTGAGAGGGTGGTTTTCCATTCACATTGATAGGTACCCACCAGGTAGGTCATCTCATCTTCAAGCTCCTGACAGATACCCAGGCTGTCCTCAATAATCACTTCACGCAGGTAATCGAGACCACCCTCCAGATTTTCCATCCAGACAGAAGTACGCTGCAGACGATCTGCAGTGCGAATGTAGAACATCAGGAAACGATCGATGTATTTGACCAGCGTTTCATCATCCAGCTCGGTGGCAAACAGGTCGGCATGACGAGGCTTCATGCCACCATTACCGCAGAGGTAAAGGTTCCAGCCTTTTTCCGTGGCAATAACACCCACATCTTTACTCTGGGCTTCAGCACATTCACGGGTACATCCGGACACAGCCATTTTGATTTTGTGAGGAGAACGTACGCCCCTGTAACGATTTTCAACTGCAATCGCCATACTGACACTGTCCAGCACCCCATAACGACACCAGGTACTGCCGACGCAGGATTTCACGGTGCGCAGTGATTTACCGTAGGCATGACCGGTTTCAAAACCGGCATCGACAAGACGTTTCCAGATCTCTGGCAACTGTTCCACACGGGCACCAAAAAGATCGATACGCTGGCCACCGGTGATTTTTGTGTAGAGGTTAAAGTCCCGTCCTACTTCACCAATGGTGATCAGTTTATCGGGCGTAATTTCACCGCCCGGAACCCTTGGCACAATGGAATAAGTGCCGTCTTTCTGCATGTTTCCAAGAAAATAATCGTTGGTATCCTGCAGCTGAGCATGCTGATCTTTCAACACATATTCGTTCCAGCAGGAAGCCAGAACAGAGCCAATGGTAGGCTTACAGATATCGCAGCCACGCCCCTTGCCATGCTTTGCCAGAACTTCGTCGAAAGACTTTAATTCACCGACACGAACCAGGTGATAGAGTTCCTGCCTGGAGTGTGGAAAGTGCTCACAGATATCTTTTTTGACCTCAACACCCAACTCCGTCAGCTCATGATCCAGAACCTGTTTGACCAGAGCCGTACAGCCACCACAGCCGGTTCCGGCACTGGTTTCGGCTTTCAGTGACCCCATATCCATGCAGCCACCGGCTACCGCGTTGACCAGATCACCTTTACTGACGTCATAGCAGGAACAGATTTGAGCCGTTTCTGGCAGAGCAGCCACGCCCAAACCTGTCGCTGCAGAACCATCGGTCTGAGGCAGAATGAGTTCAGCAGGATTTTCCGGGGGACGCATGTCATTCAGCATCATCTGCAACAGGCTGCCGTACTCTTCAGCATCGCCTATCAATACAGCTCCCAGAACCTTTTTCTTATTTCTGGAAACCACCAGTTTTTTATAAACTTCTTTCTCTTCATCAATCAGCTGGTAGCTCAGGGAACCTTCGGTATTGCCATGGGCATCACCAATACTGGCAACATCAACACCCATCAGTTTCAGCTTGGTGCTCATATCGGCACCAGTAAACTGATTACCGTTCTTACCCGTCAACTGATCTACAACCACCTGCCCCATCTGGTAGCCCGGTGCCACCAGACCAAAGATACGGCCACTCCAGAGTGCACACTCACCAATGGCAAATATACGTTCATCAGATGTACGGCAGTCGTTATCTATAACGATACCGCCTCGCTCACCCAACTCCAGTCCGGAAGCTTTCGCCAGCTCATCTCTTGGGCGAATACCGGCTGAAAACAGTACGATATCGGTATTCAGTTGTTCGCCGTCAGCGAACTGCATCTGGTGAACAGCGCCTTCACCATCAACAATCTGTCGGGTATTTTTGGAGGTATGAATCGTGACCCCCAGACCCTCGATCTTGCGTCTGAGCATGGCACCACCGCTATCATCCACCTGAACAGCCATCAGACGGGGAGCAAATTCGACCACGTGGGTTTCCAGCCCAAGATCTTTCAGAGCTTTTGCTGCTTCAAGCCCCAACAGACCGCCACCCACAACGGCACCGATCTTACTGTTACGGGCAGCTTCTTTAATCGCTTCCAGATCTTCGATGGTACGATAGACAAAACAGTTTTCACGGTCATGCCCGGGTACGGGAGGAACAAATGGATAGGAGCCTGTAGCCAGTACCAGCTGATCGTACTTTTGAGTCATGCCACTGGCTGTCACTACTTCACAGGACTCACGATTTATTGATGTAATGGCTTCATTAAGAACAAGATTAATGCCTTCCTGCTCATAAAAGCCTTCAGAAACCATAGACAGGTCATCCGCTGAGCGACCTGTGAAAAATTCACTGAGATGAACCCGGTCATAGGCAGGACGGATCTCTTCTCCAAATACCACCACATCGAAGCGTTTCAGGCCGCCAGCATCTACCAGTTTCTCCAGAAAGCGGTGACCTACCATGCCGTTACCGACAACCACCAGGGTTTCTTTTCCGATCATCCCAGACATCCTCTTTAGTATCTAGCATTGGGCCGGAACAACTGCATCCTTTAGAGCCAGCCTCTTTTCTAATTCTTGTGCCTATGCAACTGCCGTGCCCACTTTCAAAACACGATAAAAACAGGAAATTCTTTCCTGAGACTTTAGCTACTCGCACAAAAATAATGCACGCAGAAATAATCAAACAGCTAAAGAGCACCATTTTGGTGAGCAGAATAAAAATACTCAGAAACTTCCCGCACTCAAATAAAGAACTTTCTTGCATAGAAGAGAAAATTCATTAAATACGCATAAAAATGCAAGTCAAATCGGTGCATTTATCATATTGGCCTGATGTTTGCTTTTGCTTGGGGAATTTCTTAAACAAGGAGGATGTATGAGCAACCCCGATTCATTTAACCTGTTTTCTTTTAGCGGGAAGACCAAGATTCTGCACCTTAGCTGGATTGCCTTCTTTATTAGCTTTGTGGTCTGGTTTAACCATGCGCCTCTGGCCCTGGCTATTTCCGAGTCTCTGGGCCTGACTCGTGAAGAACTGAAAACCCTGCTGATTCTGAACGTAGCCCTCACTATTCCGGCTCGAGTCATCATCGGTATGCTCACTGATGTTTACGGTCCCAGAAAAGTCTATTCCGGACTCCTGGCCATCTGCAGTATTCCTTGTTTTATGTATGCCATGGCAGATGACTTTACCCAGGCCGCCATAGCCCGCTTTATGCTGGGTACTATTGGTGCAGGCTTTGTGGTCGGCATTCGTCTGGTATCTGAGTGGTTCCCCGCTCGCCAATTGGGTACCGCAGAAGGTATTTACGGTGGCTGGGGCAACTTTGGCTCTGCTGCTGCTGCCATGTCTCTGCCCACCATTGCACTGCTCTTTGGTGGAGAAGATGGCTGGCGTTACGCCATTGGCCTGACCGGATTAATCTCCTTGCTGTTCAGTGTCGTCTTCTACATAAACGTCACAGATACCCCTAAAGGTGCTACCTACTTCCGCCCCAAGAACATTGGCGCCATGGAAGTCACCAGCAAAGGCGACTTTGCCTTGCTGCTGATCATGAAGATTCCCATGTATGCGGCATTGGCTCTGCTGACCTGGAAGCTTTCACCTAAGGGTGTTGCCATGCTGAGTGCCGGGATTTCAACGGCTATTTATGTCGGTCTGACTGCTATCTACCTGTTTGATGTCTGGAAAGTCTGGCAGGTCAACAAGCACATTTTCTCCGAGCCTGTGCCAGCTATTCACCAGTATCAGTTCAAGCAGGTGGCCGTTCTGAACGTTCTTTACTTCGCTACCTTCGGTTCTGAACTGGCCGTGGTGTCCATGCTACCTCTGTTTTTTGCAGATACCTTTGAACTGGATCCGGTCATGGCGGGTCTGGTCGCTTCCGCTTATGCCTTCATGAACCTGATGTCCCGTCCGGGCGGAGGATTACTCAGTGACAAGTTTGGCCGCAAGATCACTCTGCTGGTTCTCACTGCAGGCCTGGCCGGTGGTTACTACATGATGAGTATCATTGATTCCAGCTGGCCACTGGTTCTTGCTGTTGTTGCTGCCATGGCCTGCTCCTTCTTTGTGCAGGCCGGTGAAGGTGCGGTATTTGCGGCTGTACCCCTGATCAAGCGTCGACTCACAGGTCAAATTGCCGGTATGACAGGAGCCTATGGTAACGTGGGCGCTGTCTTCTACCTGACAGTATTGTCTCTGGTGGACTACTCCACCTTCTTCATGGTTATCGCAGGCACTGCAGTGTTGGGTTTCTTTACCCTCTTCCTGATGGAAGAACCCAAGGGTCAGATGGCCGAAGTGATGCCTGACGGCAGTGTCACCATGATTGATGTGACCTGATCATTCTGTTTCAGTGGTCCACAATGGGCCACTGAAACAAAACACAGCCACCGGATACTCTTCGGCCTGGCTCTCTATTTCACAACCAACACGGCAGCGATACCCGCCAGAACATAGAGCCCCCCTGTAGAACGCTCAAATAACAACATACTTTTTTTTGTACTCAGCATAGGTTTCACAGATTTTGACAGTAGCCCATAGAGAAGCTTGCAAACCAAATCCACTACACCCCAAGTCATTACAATGATCAATATTTGTTGCACAAGATCCTGATCTCTATTAATAAACTGAGGCAAGAAAGCCATAAAGAAAATAATATCTTTTGGATTACTGGCTCCCAATAGAAAAGCTTTTTTAAACAGATTACTGAAGCCGGGAAACTGCAAAGAACAATCATTGAGACGTTTACTGGTAGTGTCAGCCATCGACTTCCTGATGGTATTAACCCCCAGATAAACCAGATAAAGAACTCCCATCAGTTTCAGTATCAGAAACATGTTTTCCGAAGCCGTAAGAATGGCCCCAAGACCAGTGGCCGAAATAACCAGGTAAAGTGATGAAGCCAGCGTACCACCCAAAAATGCCGGATAGGATCTGATAACCCCATAGTTAATAGAATTGGACACCATGTACAGAGATAGAGGACCAGGAATGAGTATGACTACAAAGATTGAAACAACATACAGAAACCAAACTTCAATACTCATTATTCACTCCAAAAGCAGCGACTGTACCCTATAGCACTCCCTATAGCACTACCAGTTGCTATTTTTACCTCTCCTACAAAACACTTCCTTAAGATACATGGCCCGCACACATGCCTGCAAAAAACCGCTTTGATTCTGAATCCTCCTGACAGAGCAGGAGGCCATAGCGTCGATCCCTGGACGCTCCCGCCGCTTTGGTTTGAGTAGTTGTGCAATAAACGACATTGAATGCAAATAAAATATCAGGAAATTCAAACGCTGTCCCTCCCCCCCTACCCCTTTCATCAGTTCTTGATAGATCGAATCATTGAACAGAGGATATGAATCAAGCTATTGAGCTATACCGGAGAATTGTTTGCAGATTTCATGAGGAACCTGACGGAGTTCCGTACTAAACTGCATCTTGCGCTTTTTTCCCATTCTGAGCCTTTTGATCACGTCAGTGAAAGGGCAAGTATCGCCCCCCCTCTGGAGATCGTGTGGGTCAATCCTTCAGGTGTTATCATGCCAAATCACGAAGTACCCAAATTAATTCATGTTAGTATTGTCAGCCCTATTGAAGGTTTGGAGTTTGCTTTTCTAAAAATATGGGCCGAGGTTAACCCGGATTATAAAATCAATGTCTGGGCCCCCGAACGTTTGATATACCAAAAAATTCTATATTCGCTGCTGTTTTCCGAGATAAGCAATAACGCTATCGAAAAAGATGACCCCGGTGATATTGCTCGGCTGAAAGACAGCATCTGGCAAAAAATTGATAACTTTATGGGAGAAAGCAGTGAAATAGAAGAATTAAATATAATGGAATCTGATCTTCCAGACAGTGTAAAGAAGGAATTTGTCATCCAATGGAATAAAATCAATAATTCTTTAGATAAAATTAAAAATTTAATCAGCAACGCTATTGTTCATAAAAAGCTGAAAAACCTAGATCAAGAATATAAAAATTTTATCAGATACAGTTTAGGCTTTACTAACAGTTTAATCATCGAAAGATTTATCGGGCTGAGTCAAAAATTCGTACTAGGAGGGGTATATATTGATAAAGGACTACTACCGGAAATGGACAGTCACCCCTTTCTAAAAAGAAGCAGTTCCCTTGATCCTATATCGGGGACGGCAGTGACTTCTGAGAAGGAAAAGCAGCTCGAAAGTGCCAAGCTACATGCTCTTTTTAAAAAAATGTTTTCAGATGGAACTATTTCAGATCCCAGCCCTTATTTTGAGAGATACGGTACAACCCTGTCGAGAGAAGAAATCACTCGAATTCAAGGTATCGTAGCAGAAAGCAGTATTAGTGATTTATTCCATAGTCTGCCGAAATATGACTTAAAGGTGTATAGCCGTAATAAATTATTCTTCAGTAAGAAAGTAAATTTTGAATATGATACTCCCACTATAGCTCTTGATGATTCAATCCAGCCCCTGATGGTGGCCTCTCGCCAAGGACACCCAACAATCAAACTACTACTTGATGAAATCTGTTTACTTCATGAGACTGTAGAAAATTTAAAAAAATCATCACTAAGAAAAAAAGAAATCACATTAAAGATAAGGAAGGCTATTCATAAATTCTATATGGAAAGAAAAGTTATTATCTCTGATAATGACATCGATAAAATTGCAACCATATCAACTGATCTTCGGCATGATATCGACAAATTTAACTGCATCATTACTGCAAAATTAGGTTATGATGCTTTTGAAAGATTAATAAATCTTGAAAAACCAAAAGACATCAAAATCATTCCAATTAACTACTTCATAGCGAATAATCTCTTTTATAACAGAAGTTTTAGAAACCTTGGTTTTAACTCGTCACCAACAAGTGGTCAGAAATCATATGAAAGATTAATAATCGTTCATTATTCAGATAAAAACATAGAAGGCATAAGCGATTCTTTAATACATTGCTTTAAACTTTATAATAAGTACCGCACTGAAAAAAACAGCGTCTTATACAATGCTGTTGATTCAAATCAAATAGAAACAATAACACTTCAAAAAGTGTCAGGAGTAACGCTCAAAAATATTGGCGAAGACACTAAAGTCATCATGACTGGAAGCCTTCATTTCTATAATAGCGACTTGAATCTATATGATACTTTCTATTACAAGCGCTTAATGTTAAAGCTATCAGCGGTTTTGGGAACGTTGATCCCAAAAAATACCAGAGTACAAACCATAAAATTCTTTTTTGATAACTCTGCACAAGGCATTGAAGATTCTGAGGGTGTACTAAATACCAGCCAGAAAAATTATATTGTACCTGAAGTTTTAAGGAACTTGGCCAAACAAGGTATCTATGCAAACTCAGCTGTTGCGATTCGAGGATTCTTGTCAGCAGGTGATCCTCACGGGCCGTCAACCTCGAAAAATGCCCCCTATCCAGATCTCAACCGCATTGTTTTTACCCTTGACCGTAGCGGCGCCGTGACATACCGAGCCAAGTTCGGGTTGGCCTCCTTTGACCTCGAAAATGAGTTTATCGATAAGACAAGCAAAGAGGATCCGAACGATGACAAACTCACAAAAGAATTTACCGAAGCTCTACTCAAAGGAGAGTTTGCTGATGCCAAACTCAACGATGATTTGGTCAAAGTCGTAATCGAAGACAGGCCTACCTTTGCCGGACTCGAAGATGAGTTGTCTAAAGCCATAGGCGAAGATGAGCCTGGGGATCGAAGAAAAAATGCTGAAAATTACACATTTCACTTTGAGTTCAAAACCGCGATCTTTCATGGATTAAAGGAACACCCACAAACTGAAAAAGCCACTTTCGCCACTTTGGTTGCAGGAGAAACTATTCGTTTGGCAGACACACTTAGCCTTGCACTAAGTTCTCACACATACACTCAGTGGCTTGAGCGCTACGCACTGCGTTTCAGCGCGCCTGATCAGATAGATCAGCTTGAGCAGGCAATGGCCAATTTCCATAGCAACGAAGAAAAGACCAGAGCCTTCGAAACCCTCAAACGTCGGATACAGGTCAAGGCATTCGATATCTACACTCTCGATCCTAAATCGATACTGGGTGCCGCCGAACTTAACAAGGAATACAAAAATGATTTCGCCAACATCAAGCTTCTCACAGGCCGGCTACAGATGCCTTGTGACAGGCCTCGAAGATCAGCCGGTGCCGGCAGCTGCGATGCTCGACGCAAAAACCTGGAGTATGCCCTCCGGTTACTTTCCGGCTTCAAAACCCAGCTCCGTCTTGGCAACGACAGGAAAAAAACGGATATCGCCCTGATCAAACCCGCCAACGAAGATGAGCGCTGGCTGCAGAATTTTTTCACCCGGTTTCGTCGCCTGGAAGGCAAGGACGCATTGGCTCACGCCCGGGGCATGCACTCGGTCATTGCCCTGGACGAAGATTCGTTTACCCGCGCTCAACAGCAGATAAAAGACGGCACCCTGAGTGGTCAGCCCCTGTTGCTGAAAGCTACCCCCGCTGCCGGTTATGTGCTGCTCACACCCGATGGCCGGGTTCAGTCGGCCATCGCCGGGGGAGACGGCAACCGCGTCACCGTTCTCGGTCGGCCAGCCAGACTGATTGCCCATGCTTTGACGACACTGGTCGACTTTACCCCGGACCGCTACATCGCCACCCTGACCGTCAGCGATCTTGCCAGCAGCAACCAGTCCCGCGGAATCACAGCCCTGAACGCCCTGAAAACCTTTATGACCCGCTCGCCCACCCATGGCAAACCCCTGGTCGGCAAGCTGATTGTCGAACCCAGAAGTGGCAGCCCCCAGGTTTTCAAACGACTGGTGAAAGATATCCAGCATCTGATGCCGAAGGACCGCCCGGCGATTGAAAGCCTTGTGCTGCGCTCCCCGGGCACCGGACAACCGGAGTACCGGTTGCTTCCCGGCGAAAAGACTGTGCTGAGGTCGCCCCGGCCATCGGATTCAAATCCCCCGCTCCGCTATTTGCCGCCCAGCCACCTTTCGGTTCCGGTGCCGCCCCGGACTGAAGACAGCCTCTCAAGTGTGGCCTCTGAACGAGCCGAATTCAGGCAGCGGCTGCTGGAGTTTGATACCGCCCTGGGGGACATTAAAGCCCGGCACTCACTCGCCGACAGCATGGCTCCCCAACTGGATACCCTTCGTCGGGATGGCCGTGGCTGGCGCATGGACTTTATGGAACCCGATACCCTGACCCGTAAGAACATCCGGTTTACCTCCGGTGCCTTTGATCGCTTCCGGGGCTTTCTCCAGGGGACGGGTCGTCAGGGATTCCGGGTCAAAGGAAAAAAATCTTCCACCAACGGACTGGAAAAGCTCAGGTCTTTTATAGGCCTTTACGACCTGATAGCAGGGCTTTCCCCTGTGGGACACCATTACAAAAACCCCCCGTCTCAGAATATGACGGACACCCAACAGCAGATTTATACCGGGCGCCAGACGCTTTTTTATACGGCTGTGGCATTGCAAGGGATTGAGATCATCAATCTCGGGCGACAGGGGATCAAGACAATCATCCCGGCCATCCGGTCGTCATTGCCCCCCGGTCAGAAACCACCAAAGCTACCCGATATTTCCGGGTCGGGCAAGTTGCCCGGCGGTCTGAAAAAAGTCGGCAGGCTGGGTAAAAAAGTCGGTCGTTTTGTGCCCATACTGGGTCTCGCCGTGCCGGGAGCCAGTCTCACCCTGACCCTCATTGAGTACGAGAACGAAGAGGACCCGGAAGTCAAGAAACTCATGGAATCCATGGTGACCTTTGAGTGGGTGGATACCTATGTCTCCGTCATTTCAGAGTTCCTCGGGCCAGTCGGGGCATTTATTGACGGGATCATGCACTACGTCAGGGGTATTTTTCAGGAGAACTATAAAAGGAAGTTAAAAAAGCTGGCCTACAAAAAGTTGCAGGATGCCTCGGGTGAGGCTGCCAAAATCTTTGACCTGATCCACGCCCAGCTGGACCCCAAAAGCTTCCTGGCCAACAAGCAGACCCTCAATGCCTTGATGAGCGAGGATGGCAAAAGTCTCCTGCCCCTGAACATCCGGTCTATCAACCTGGCGAACCAGACCCTGACCTACGGTGGCGTCTATTCATTCAAGCCAACCTTAATCGCCGGGAAAAAAGACGACTGGAAACAGAAAAACTGTGAGAAGATACCCTATGTACCTAAGGCTCCTTTACGGCACTGCGCCAGCGACATCAACCGGATCGAATACTCCCCTGACACCTTTAACCTGATCGACGATGCCCTGGCGACATTGTGCCGGACGGAGTCGCGTTTAACCGGGTATCAATGCTCAGACGGGGTATTCCGCAACCTGGGGCAGATGAGCGATAAAAAGGTCATTTTAATGCCTTCTGTACCCCCGTGGGAGGTCAAGCTCCTCTACAGTCCCTTGGACCAGACCTCTCTGGGGAGTGCGCCAGACAGCAGTTCCCCCGGTGCGAAACTTCTGGATGCTGTCAGCGACAGCAAGCTGAAACGGTTATACCAGAAAAAAGTGAAAGACACCCGGTATACCGAGTGCGACGGGCATGGCTCATGTGATGACATCAGCTACGACTATAAATACCTTGGCCAGATGTTCACCCATACCGACAGTTTGAAATACCGTCGGTCAACCAGCAGACTGTATCTCGATAACAAGGATCACGTCGTCGTCTTTCGCGAGGTCTCATCGACATTCTCCCGACTTCTGAAGTATGACGTGTATAGTCCTGAAGGGGCCAACAAAACCTACGCCCTGATATCCAACGGTGAACACACTATCCACCTTCACCCCCAGGGGCAGACGGCCTCTACCTGGGTGTTGAACTACGACGGCAAGCTCCCCTATGCCTGCATTACTGAGCGGGATGACCAGGTACAAAACTGTCGGTCCTGGGTGAGCCTGTCCTATGAAGATAACCGGGACTTCAAGCTGGGTGAGACCCTTTTCCGATTTCCTGAACCAAGACCACACTCCTGGTATGAACAGGCTCCCTCGTATAAAGTAGTGGCCCGGGATCCCAACGCACAGTTTGAGTGGCGGCTGCTGGATCACAAAGTGATTCAGCGCTTGTACGACAATGGAGGAATGAATGACGGGCCATCAAGGGCGTCGAAACTGAACAGAATCATGAGCCGTTACACTGCGGCCAGCCGGTTCCTGCCGCTGGAGCTGAAAGACTGCGACTTCTCACCTCAGATCCGTGCACGCTGTATGGCCGGAGCGCCGAACCGGTGGACCACAACCACATCCGGGTGGTCACCCAAAATACCGAACCGGTGGGAGATGAACGGTGCCCTTGACCCACTACCCAAGAGCAATAATCGGCAGAACCCAGCCTGGTTACAGCACCAGCGGGACTGTGACCGACAGGTTAATGAGTATCTCAAGAAACCCTACCGCTGCTTCCCTGGCAAGCTGGGACTGGCCGAAGCAGACTGGGATCAGTTGGGCCGGGTCCTGCTTTGGTACGATACCCTTAAGCATCAGGAAATCCGGCTCATTGCTGCCAGCGCCCAGGTGCAACCGGTCCAGCTGCAACCGGTCCAGGGAAACCCGGCTACCGGCTACTATTTTTTTGACTCCGCCAACGGCCAGGTGTTATTTCAGAATAAAGAGGCACTGACCCGGGAAATCAGGCACTTCGATGAGTTGAGTGCCCGCTCGTTTGGCCGCCATGTCTCAAAGATAGTGCCGAACAAAGATGAGTCACAATTGCTGGTATTTGATGCCCCCTATTATTACCTGTTGACGGCCAGCCCGTCCGGTCAGCTGGCTCACCAGGTGATTGCGGCAGAAACCCTGGATGGCCAGCTCAGTGTACCCCCTACCCCACCTGCAGTGGCATCTGACACAACGACATCCGACCATGGGCTGATTCCCTTGCAGGATGTCGATAGCTACGGCAGCCGCCGTCTTCTTAGAACCGGTTTTTATGACGACGCCACCCGAAGCTATATTACCTTCCTGAGCAGCCTGCTGGATGGCGACATGCCAAACAATAGAAACGACGGAAGCCGTTTACGGACGATCAATGAGCGTGTCCGCAGGGCACTGCGTGAAGAGCACCTGCCGGTCCACAAGGTGGTGGTTCGGGGCCAGACTGTTTACTACATTTTGTTCAGTCGGCACTCCGGCAAACTGTATTACTTCAGCACCGACGTGAATCGCCCCGGTGGTATCCAGCGGCTGAACTCCGGTTTCCATTTGATCCGCCCTGCAGGCGAGAAGCGAGCGCTGGAAAAGGCAGAAGTAAAGGCAAAGATAGCCAGAGTCGGCGTCTTCAGGCATGTGCAGGCGCACTCCGGCAGCCTCCTGGCCGATACCAACGGTGGCTACCGGCTGTGGATACCGGACAAGGCCTGGGATAACACCCGGGTGGTCAGCGAAAACCTGTCGGTGGAGTCAGGACCTTTTAAGAACTGGCAGGTGGAAGCCACCGGGCAGATCGTCGCCAAGTCGAACGATACCCTGAGTGTGCACCAGTTCACCCCCCAGTCTGGCCTGATGGTGGACAGCCTGAACCTGGGCAAGGTAGTCAACCTGATCTTCGCCAAACTGACCATAGAACACCCCGGTACAGCCTGGACCACCACCAGTGCCCGTTTTTTCATCCGTGAGCTCAAGAGTCTGCTGCGAGACCGGCTGAAAGGGGCCCGGGAGGGGTTCTCGGCCAAGGTGGGGCTGGTGCCGCTGAGACCCATCACCGCAATCATCGACCACCCCCTGTTCAGCGCGATCAGGCAACTGGACGTCTGGTACTACCCGGACAGCGACACCCTGCTGGCAGCCAACACCCGTGACCAGTTTGAAGTCATGGTGAACGACGACGGCCAACTGCTCGCGCTGTCGGACACTCGCAAAGAGGAGGCTTTCGAGTTTTTCCGACAGCCTGATCAGGGCGCCAAAGGCCATCCCTTTTGTGGTGAGGCCGCCGCCGCTTCGCTGACCGGGATGCCCAGTGAGTTCGATGACCAAATCTCCGTTCCCTGCCGTTACATGGCTAAGCGTATCGACTTGAGGGGTAGCCACCACTGGGAACACGGTGCCCGGGCGTGGCGCATCCAGACACCGACGGCCCAATACCTGGCTAACCGGGAGCATCTGGCCCTGGTGGCGCTGGACCTCAGCCTGATGGGACCCAGAAACACCACCGGCAGGCTGGTCTACTGGACCCGGCAAGATTTTAACCAGGCCATGGGATCTCTGCCAGCGGGCATACGCCAGAAGGCTGACACCGAACTGATCGCCCTCACGCTGCGCTCTGGCTATTCCCCAACCCAGGTAGCCTGGATGGATTACCAGGGCCAGAGTCCCCGTAAACAGAGACTGTTGTTCGGTTTGCCTGGCAAGGAGCACGGCGTTCAGCAAGTGATTGGCAGCGTCCGGAAGTTCTCGCTCCCTCCGTCAACGAGCACGGTCGTTTATAACCGGAACAACCAGACGCTGTACCGGGTCACCCAAAAGGGTTACCAATCACTGGGCACCTTTGGCAGGGTCGCCGTGATGGCCGAGGGTCTGCTGCTGTCAGGAACCCCCGGAGCCGACAAGATCAAACTGGAAACGTTGCGGCTGGACACTTACTACCAAGAGCATCGGGTGGCCTTTGTCCGGAACGGTACCCGACAGCGGTTCGGGATCATGGTGGAGAGCCAGGGTGGGTCCGACGTGATTAAACTGGATGAGACAGACTTGTCATTTTTTGCCCGAATCCTCATCCATCCCGGCCTGGCTGAAGAAAGCATCACCAAGCACGACAGGGCACAAACCCGCATTGAACTGAATGTATCGGCCTTCCTCTTCCTTGCCTGGCGCCGGGGTCAGAACCTGGTGCTGTCCAACCGGTTTACCACCGGCGATGCCGAGATCGAGATTCAGCAGGTCTGGGCCAGACAGCACGACCAGTTCCTGCAACCCACAACGCTGGTGTTCAATGACCTTGAGCTGTCATTATCCGACCTTGCAGCACGGGTGACGGACTCAGGTCAGGGGGTCGTCCTGCCACTCACGGTGAGCAGCCTCGTCAGGAAGGAACGCCTCCGATTCATCAACGCCACAGCCAGCAACCCCCTGTACATCCAGCAGGACCAACCCGTAAAAATCGTCACCTACCAGGCGATGGACGGGATTAAACTGACACTGGAACCCCTGAACGCCACATACGTCAGACGTCAGGTGTTTATTACCGTCACAGGACAGTGGGGCTGGGAGCCGGGCAGTGTTCAGGTGAGCGGGCCGAAACCCGACAGCGGTTACCAGTCATGGCCGTTTCTGCCCTCCGTGATCAGCTCGTCCGCCGTCGGTAACAGGACAGCGAGACTCTGGGGCAATAGCCGCAGTAATATTCTGTACCTTGGCGCCGACGCCCGACAGTGGTCACTCCGTGGATGGGGCGGTCATGACCTGCTGCTGCTGGGAACCTCAGGCAACATCGCAGCACGGCCAGAAGTGCTGGCAAACCGGGGCGACCAGTGTGACAACCGGAGGCTGGATACGCCCGGCAACAGCAGCCTTTGGCAGGCCATTCTCGACTGGACCCGCCCGCTGGTCGGCGGTGTTGGCAATGACGTCTATGACCTGCGGGCGTGCAGGCCAGCCCGCACAATCGACAGCCATGGCAAGCATTATGTTCTACTGTCGTCCGGGTCTAAGGCGGATTTACGACGTTTGTCGGGTGATAACAGCACCGCACTGTTCTTTACCGACCTGACCCCGGAACAGGTGGCGTTCAGCCAGTGTAACCCGCAGGTGCAGAGCAATCTCACCCGCAGCAGCAACTTTACCCGCAGCAGCGCTTCCCTGCCATTGGAGAGCCAAACCTTCAGGATCATCAATACCGGCACTAACCAGACACTGGCACTGGTGAAACCGGAGGTGCTGGCCAGTCTGCACTTTAAAGGTGGACAAGTCAGCCTGAACCCCATGGCTATGATCAACAGGAATGACAGCAAGTTAGCCATGAACGACAGTGACGGGGGAGAGAATGAAGCCGTGACCTTTCTGAACAAAATCATTCGCAGAGGGCAACGGCTGGTGAATTACCTGTGCAGCCTGGCCGGAGGTGAGAAAAACAACATTGGGTCGGAGAGTGAGCGGCCAGTAGGAACAAGCCTGAATAATACGGAACTTTACCAGCACTACCAGCGACTGGTTCAGGACCTCAGTGCCCTGTCAGGCAATTACAGTAGCGGGAGCCCATCGTTTGTGTCATCGGCAAGCCAGGGAATGAAACAAAATCTGACGACTCCGCAACCTTTAACTAGGATAGACGGGGGCTGAACAACCTGTTAGTTACGGAGAGCTTCCCGTATGCCTGCCAATCTGACCGATACCAATCCTCTCAATCCTTCTCCCAAAAGACAGTGGCTCAAGACCAGCAATGGCTGGTTCTACTCGGCCAGTGTTAATACTGATACTTTTGCCATCAAGCTGTCGACGGACCGGGCCCGACCGATGTCGGGCTTTGCCACGCCAGCACATATCAGTACTGTCAGGACAGCCATTGACCGAGCTTTCTGGCTAATCGAGCAGTCCGGTCTTTTTCCTCACTATATACATCGGAATATCAGTATTATCCTGTCTGACCGTGATTTGCCGGGGCAGAATATCTATTATGATGACGATGGCGTGACATTTTTAATCAGGCAATCGATCATCAATCCGTCATCATTGCCCCAGGCTTCAGGCCAACCCTCCAGTCTGGCCGATGCTCCCGGAACTGACCGGCTCGTTGCCAGGTTGCTAAACAATATGGCAATGGTCGTTTATGAGGCCTGTGATCCCAATAACTTCTGGTCAGAATTTCAGGCACGTCAGAATGGTTCCACAGAAAATGGTGGCGGTTTAATCCCGTCTCCCATCAGCCAGACTGATGACGTGGTTTCCGCTATAGCCACTCAAACACAGCTCGACTTTATCTCTGAAACCCTGGCTGCCAAATGGTTGAATCAGAAAGTATCACCGGTTTCACTCTATTGGCTGGAGTCTTTGCTTCCTGATCTGTTCAATGCCCCAAAAAATCCTGGGAAGCCGCCAACTCCTCTAAGTGCCCAACTGCAAGCCAGACACTGGCATTCTAAAAACGATCTTGGTCAAACACTTGCCTGGCTCAAAAGTGAGGAGATCCGTCCAACAGGCAATGTTACCAGACCAGTGCCTGACAGTTTTTCTCCTTTCACACCCGTCGCGCCTCTTTTGCGCATCGACGAGACAATAGCCTGTCCTGCTTTTGGCGATGGTTACCGCACCCGGGTTAACGGAACAGAAATAGGCATCAGGGTATACCCCCAGGGCGACGCCGCTCCGCCACTGCGACTGGCCGACATCACCCTTGATGTGGAAAGCTACCATTCACTCGGTTACAAGGATCCGGCACAAACGCTCCAGCGGCTGGTTTTTGACCTCAAGAAATTGGCAGGACTGTTTCTATACGGTGGTTTTAACCGGCAATTGCTGACCTTTCTTCACGGACTGCAGATTGCCAGTGATCCGGGTGGCCCGGATCACAAGATCCCTCTTGTCAAGGCAGAGTCCGACCGATTATTTATTGACAGTGACGCAACCTTCACAAACGACAGTCGGCCACTGATTCGTCTGGGAGCCGCCGATCTTTCCCGGCACTCTGACGAAGCTCTTGGGCACGGACTGTCGGCCCTGCTGATACCAACATGGAGAGAAACCCTGACCGACAATGCCCTGGCTGTGGCCGGTATTGAACAGCTGTGGGGGATCACTGGCAGCAGGCTGGAAGCACTAAAACCACATTATGGGCTTGATGAACGTTACCAGGCCCGGCAATGGCCACAAGAGTCCGGTGATCTCTACCGGCAACTGGTGTCAGGCCAACGCCATGATCTCAGGAAACGGGGTGGCACAGCGGAAGACTTTGTTGATGCCGTCCGGGAACTTTACCAGGCTGACGGGCTGGCGCCAGCACTTGCCAGCGTTATGGAAGACTGGCAGGCGTTGGAGACTAATCGCACAGCCGGAGAAATGGCGGATTTGCTCACTGCCATCGAAACCGTTTACAACGAACAACCGTTGCGCAGTGAACAATGGTTTTTCCGCAGGGCGCTTGATGGCAGTCTGGACTGGCTGACTGCCAGAGACCCCGACAGCCCAGTTTTGGCAAACCTTCAGCGACTGAAAAAAAATGATGAGGCACAACAAAGTGAATACGATGGCCTGTTGGAGCCGGAGCAGGCGCCGCTCTTAAACAATACCACCAGCAGCGTTCGGGGCAGATTCCTTACCCTCAAGGCTCTGGGTGACTGGATTGGGGTTTATCTGACACCGGACTATCTGGCCAGTTCCAGTCATCAGACCCTTGCCAGTGACCTGCGGCAACTGGTGGATGCCAGCGAGCTGTTCAGACACCGGTTGAACAATACTGACAAGTTACGGATGCTGTCGGGCAATGTAACGACCCCGATAAGACCTGATACCCTTGGTGACATACACGACCAAGGTTTAATGAAAGTCTCCCCCGATGACCACAACAGGACGATCCCCGGAGAGTATGCCAGTCTGATTATCCCCGGTCGCAATGGTGCATTTCCCGGCAGAGAGCCCGGCCCGCTGACCTACCTGCCCATGCGTCATAGTGCGGAAAATGACACCGTTCATGACCTTGCCCCGAATAACGGGACAGACCTTGCACCCATTAACCAGACAGTCAATAACGGCACCTTCACACTGATCCCTTTTGATCCGGATGAGGGGGATTTACCCTACGGTTCCGGGTGGCTTGCAGGCCATCTTTCGTTCTTTTACCAGCTGGGAGAAGCATTGCGACTGGCGCTCGGGCTGGCGCCAGAAGAAGATACCAATGCGGCCAAAAACCGGATTCGTACTGAACTTGGTTTGCCTCGACACTACTCTGGACAGGGCAACCCCGGACAGGACAGACTGCCGTTACCGGTAGTAAACCCCCGTCAGTTGATGCTCAAAGAGACCCTGCCCATACAGGTAAGGTTTAATCAAACGACAGCGAAAGACAGTAGGAAATCCGTACCTCTGGCCGTGACCGGATATGGCTCCCTGGGGCGTCATCTGGAACTGACAGCAGAGCCTTACGGGAATGGCAGCTATCGTCTGCAACTGGCTGCCGTTGGCACAATGACCGCCGATGACGGTCTTCTGTCTCCTTCCCTGTGGCGCCGCTATCCCGCACTTACCAGACCGGCGGCAGGGCAAAGGGTTCGCCGTTCCGATACTGAGCCTGTTGCAGGTTCAGACTTTGAATTAATGAATAAACTGATTCCTGACTCTGAGACGTTCCGTAAGGAGTTTGCACCGTTATTACACTATCAACGTTCTGTGAACGCAGACTTAAACACACGTTTTGAAAATCTGCTGAAGGCTTTTACTGAGCTTGATGGCTATCGTCGTGAGAGTTCTCCATCAACCTTTGCTTCAGTGACGGGAGTTTACGAAAAACTTACCGACCTGGTCGGGAATCCCCTGATCGAAATGGAAACCGCCAAAAAACTTATGAAACTGGCGACAAACTTCCATCGCTGGTTGGATGCCACCATTAAGCCAGTCCCTGAAAAACTGCATTTTGTCAGCATTGGCCCAACCGTCGGGGAGCTGAACCGTATCCGGTTATGGATTGCAGCCAATGCAAACTCTGGTTTGCAGATAACCCTCTGGTATGACCAACACGCAATGCTCACCAGTCTGCTTTCTGAAGCCCTCAAAAAAGCAGTGACCAGTCAATTAACTAGTGAATCTGGCGCCGGTGATCCGGCTAATTTTGAATCGGATTTAATAAAAGCATTCCTGAAGTTGCAAGATCAGGCCTGGAAATCCATAGAGTCAGATATGAAGCAGGGCCGGGGATTTGATCTGGCGGTGAAGAATTTTCTGGTAGGCCACCTCAACCATAAATCATCGACTATTGATGCGAAAAAAGCCCAAATGATGAAAGCCTACCGGCGATTCAAAAAGAAGATAGAGTCTTCTTATCCCGGGGTGAAGTTTTCCTATGGGGATATTAATAAGGTCTGGACCCCTGCTTATGGAAAAGACGGAGAGAAGGCTAAAAATTACTATCGCAGGGAACTGGGATTGCGCGGCCATCTGTCTGCAGCCTGTGCACTGGCGAAAACCAGAGTGATTGGCGCTCTCGGTGGCGTTTATTCTGATACGTCCCTTCCGCCTGCCATTAACGAGAATCTTTTCAAGGATATTGATTATTCAGACGTTAGCAGAACAGATCGGAACAGGGTGAACAGAGTACAAATTCAGCTTGTCATTCAAAAGTTCGGCAGGGAATTCCTTCCTGATGATCAGGATCCTGCCATAGAACAGAAGATTTCAGACGATCTCGCCTGGTTCGCTGAAAAATACCCCAGGTTGAAAAGCGATATTGAGCAGCTTCTGGCGAGTTCTGATTCCTCGCAACTATTTGAGCCCCTGGGAGAAGTTAAAGTCATTCCCAGTGAGATCTACCTGCCATCGAAACAAGTCCCCAGTGTCTTCTTTGCGGCATTAAAGGGCAGCCCGACCATGCAGATGGTCCAAAACAGTCTTTTATCCGCTTATCAGACGATTGATCAGTATCAGTTGTCCGGCGTGACAGATTGGAAAACGACCCAGGATAAAAAAACGTTTATCAGCACAAAAAAGACAGGTTCCCCGTTTTTGGCCTTTTATCGACTCGGGGCTATATCAAATTTTGCACAAAGCTATCCAATACTGAGTGGTGATGAAGCACTGGTAACAAGCAATAGTGAAATGGGATGGACTGGCAGCCATAGAGATTCGCTGGATGTTCTTCGATTGTCTGCCAGAGAACACTACATGGTTTCCAGCGAATCACTGGCTGTCTGGGACCACAAAATCGATCTCGCAATCAATACCAACACCGATCCAAAGAGCAGAAGTCAATACCGCCAGCAATGGGTTATCCAGATGGAGTCTGGCGATGATAGCCCCATTGCCAGGGCCTGCCGTTATCTGTTTCGCAAATACAACAATCTTCAACCGGCAGAAGGCAGTTATCGTTCAGTCCGTTGGCTGGTGATTGATAACGATGATTGGTCAGATGGAGAGACGGGCGCAAAGGTTAACAAGGTCGATATTGGCAAATTTCTGGACAGTGAAAGCGAAATTCATGCAGTAGGTCTGGGTGACTCCGGGAGCGGGAAATTTACCCTGAGCGGCCAAACCGCCTCAGAACTGGCAAAAAAAATCAATGAATTGACCGGCAATACGGCGGTTAAAACCATTAACCTGGTTGGCTCAGGCATTGACGACAACGGGCTTGTAAGCGACTACCTGAAAGAAACCCTGAGAGCCACAAAAGCCTCGGCAGTGACTGCCCGTGACGGTCTTTTGAGAGTCGATATCTGGGGGCGCCTGTGGGTTGGCCTGGTCTCTGACACAGATTCGGTCACCTGGTCACTGGCCGACAACTCTGACATGCTGAAAGCGCTTCGTAAGAGTGACGGTGAAATTACCGTCGAACGCTGGTCTGAAAAAGAAACATTGGCTGAAGGTGCCATTGGACTCCGGAAGCTGTCCTCTGTGTTATCACAGGAGAGCGGGTTGCTGAGTCCCGTCAATCCTGATGATGTAGTGCCGACTCTGGCGATGTTCAAGCGCCGTTTGAAGCCGGGTTTGCTGAGGGTTCTCGAATCGAATGATTTGGAATCGCTGGAGAATAAAATCGTACAATTTGACCGACTTCGCCCAGCAGGAAGTGCTCTTGAAAAATACATGCTTGTCTATCGCATGCAGAACAACCTGCCCAAAATTCTGAGTGGGGAACCAGCAGCCTCCCATCTGGCTGCGGCAATAAACCAGTACCTGCTGGATGCTTTGGTGGAGGTTCCTAAACAGCTTAACTTTATCTGGATTGGTCGTCTCAAAGAAGGGGTTAAAACCTATCTCAAGGTTTGGGCCAAGATGGTTCCCTCCTGGTCGCAAACGCTCTGGTACGATCCACAAGCGTTTCTGGCGCCTGTGCTTAGCCGGGAAATACGTAAGACTGTTGCGGCTGAGAAAATACCTGAATTATTGAAACATGAACAAGCCAGAGATGATTTTTTGACACGCTTGTATCATCTACAAGACCACGCCTACAGCACTATAAAAGAAGGCATCGCCCAGGGTAAAACCTTTGACGACATGGCCAAGACATTTTTAGTCAGGCACTTGGGTATGGATCAAGGAGAATTAGAACAAATTCAAAGGCAAACTCTGAATGAATTCACGGATCTCGCCAAAGAGCTAACCGGGCTCCGGGGCAACGCCGGATCCGGGGGATTCACGCTGGCAGATATCAATCAACTCTGGCAGTCAGGCAAAGAAGCCAGCCTGAAAAAATGGTACGAGAAAGAAGGTGGGCTGAGGGGGGTTTTAGCGGCAGCAGCTGATTTGGCAAGAGTGGGTATTCTTACTGAGAAAAAGGGAGGTGTCTATTTGGATGTCGACACACTGCCTCCTTTCAATGAGAAACTGTTTAAACACATTGAATTCCCGGATGAGATTTCATCGTCAGAAAGACAGGGTTATGTGATTAACTATATGATTATGGAATATTTGGGGGAGCCAGGGGAGGAACAACTGTTTTTTGACAGAATGGTTGAGACAGAAATACAGGAAGAATGTAGAAAACTAAAGGAAAAATACCCGGTTTTTTTTAAGCAGGTTAGAGAAGCCATCGTTAATCATAACAAAGAGCCTCTTTTTATTTTTCCAGACTCAATCAAGGCTATTCCCGGTTCGATGGAAATAACGTTGGAATTTGGAGATAAAATCCATCCCAATAATAACTTTATTGTTGCGCCGCCAGACAGTGAAGTTCTCAAGGCAGTTAAGCAAGAAATGATAAGGCGTCAGCAGTTGGTTGAGCGTCTGAATATAGACGACCCGGTAAAATTTGCTGATTCCGATAGCGAGCAACTGAGACAATCCATTGCAGATCAATTGGGAATCAGTGATAAAGCTACCGATTTTTTAGTTAACTATCGAAGCGATGGAATACTTTTTGGGTCTGTATCCACGTTGCAGCTATCCGGGCCGAGTTTGATGGCTAAAGTCATCAGGAAGCATCTCGCTTATTTTCTTGCAGAAGATAAACATTTGGATCACAAATCAAATTCCTATTTCACGCAAATTAACCCACTGGCAAGGATTGATTTAGTGAGTTTTTATACGGGTGAAAGGTCCAGTAGCTGGGTTGCCGGTGCTGATAAAACCCAGCGTTATACCCTGATTGCTGGGCAAGACAGCCGTTATATAAACCAGATCATTCTCCAGCTGGGTAACAGCATTAATGAAGCCAGTGCCAGCTTATACCTGGGCGATAAATACCGGCCTGATTTCAGCCAGCTTATACGACTGAAGTCTGATGGCACCCTGATTGATTCGAAGACAGGTGGTGCTATTGAACCCGGGATATTGCAAGCCAGTTTTCTTACAGACGACACACGTATTATTGTTGTTGGTCATGGTACTAAGGTTCAGGACAAAAAGACCGGTTTCAGCAAGTTTCTTCTGGGCGGAAAGACAGCCAGGGAACTGGCCGAAGTGCTTGGGCGCATAACCGGCAGGCGGTCTGTCAAGACTGTCAGTCTGGTGGGTTGTGGCGCTGATGCCAGCGGGGAACATTACCCTGTGGAACAATTCGCCAGGCAACTGATTGCTGAAATCAGGACAGAACGCATCACCGTCCGCAACGCTCTGGTGGCGGTGGATGATCTTGGGCGCAAATGGACCGGCGCTCTACCTGCTGAGGGTGATGTGCTGTGGTCACAGTCAGACCCTCGGGTCAAACTGGTGCTCGAGAAGGATAAACAGGGCCAGTTAATAACCCGTCAGCTCCGGGTTGCAGAAGGGCTGGTGAAAAAACTCCGGAATTTGCCCGCGTTGCCCCCCGGCAGGGATTATGCCTATCTGGGCAAGAATGACCGTCACTTCAACCAGGCCAGAGACCTACTGCTTACTACGATTATCGAAAACAATCGAGAACAGCCACAAAACAATCGAGGACAGCCACAAAACAATGGAGGACAGCCACTCTCCCGCCTGATTGAGGATTACAACCTTCGGCTGCAACAAGTCACCCGTGATAACTTTTCCCCTTACCGGTTGATGCCATTACCGGCTGCCGATGTCGAACTGCCTTTTGCGCAGGCAGGGGCACCAAGAGAGCTGCACCTGAGCGCCTTTGTCCGTGCAGACTCAATCGGTGACCCGTTTTCGGGGGTTGGCATGCTGGCCTATGGTAATCCTTTTGCGCAGGAGAATTTTTTCCGGACCCAACAAGCGGGATATCAGCTGGCCCGGCAAGTCGCAAGCCCACCATCCGAAGCCATGGCAGCACTGTTTACCCGCCTGCTGCTTGGGTCTTTGCAGGACATTGTCACACCCGCTGGCCATGACATAGATCCGTTCCGGGTCTCCAGCCCTGATCTGCTGGTTTCGGTATTGGGAAAAGATGACCTGTTTGCCCTGTATGCCCACAAGGAACGAAATGACTTTTCCGAATTGGCCAGGCAGTACGTCAAGGCTCTGAGAGAGTTATCGGGTGACTTTCTGGCCGACAAACGGGCGGAACAAAAAGTGCCGAGACTGAACGCCTGGAAAAGACGTGAACAGAGAAAGTCGTTCCAAAGCACCCTTTCGCTTGGGGTTAAAAAAAGGCTGATGCGCCAACCGGATGGTACGGTCAGTTTCACTGATCCTGTGTCTCTGCCTGATAGAGAGACTTTTGCTGGCAACAAACACGGCAAATACCTGCCCGTTGTCACCAACCTTTCGGGCGAAACTTATGTTCTGGTGAGCGTGCCAGAGATTAACAGCGCAGTTTTTCCGGATAATCTGCGCGATATCCTGTTTATGCTTCAGTCCTCAGGTCCGCTGGAGCAGCGTAATGCCCAGACGCTGATCAAGACCATTGAGTCTGCCTATTCCCATCGCTCACCCTCCCTGGCAGAACAGCGGCTCGATGAAAAAATGGCCCGACTGCCGCTGGCTGATGTGATCACACTGGCCAATGAAATCGATAACTTCGACACCGAGCACAGGGCTGCCCAGAGCCTGATGCGAAAGCTGTTGTTGCGGCTGGTGGACAGCGTAGTGAAGTCTCTGGAAAACGGTGACAAACCGAATCGCCAGCAGAAGCTTCTTATTGCTGAGTTGTCCAACCGGCTTCCCGAAGACAGCCGCAGTTTCAGGATCCCGCTGTCAGAAAACCGCGAACGCCTGGTTTACCTGGACCCTTTCCTGCCTTACAACGAAGATTACCATTCTTCCTCGAAGATTTTTCTGGGAGTGCGTTCGCCATTTTTCCTCTCGGCAATTGATCATAATGTTTATCGCTACCAGCTGCGTGAGCTGGCACAACTGAATGGATTGCCAAAAGAGCTGGACGCTGTGCTTCGCTATTTCAACAAACCGAATAAATTTATCGATAGCCTTCTAACCTGGCATAAATGGCAGACAGAGAATGGTTTGCAGACGATCACGCCACCCGTTGATATCCGGCTGGAACCCTACCTTTTGATCTCGGACAGTCAGGTGATTATCCGGCGGTGGCAAAAAAATCAGCCTGCTATCATCCAGGTCGGACTGTCGAGTAAACGACCAGAATCGTCTGACCTTCCCCTCGCCCGGATAATGACTCAATCCTATGGACTGGCTCTGCTCTTGCAACTGCAAGCAGAGCAGGCACCCGATTCTGTGATCACCAGGGCTATGGAAATTTGGGAAACGGATGATTCTCGCTCTCCTGCTGGCCGTTACGGTTTTACCAACGGTTTGAAACTGCGGCGACTGCCCGCCGACAGTGATCCCGTTTATCAGGTGCTGGTCGCTAACAGCGATGACCATGATCTTAAGTTTGCCCGTGGCACTGTGGATGATTGCCATAGGGCATTGGCGGTATTGTTCAGGGAAGAACGTCTTGCCCGTTCGGTCAGAGCCGTTATTAACTTCCTCAAAATCAAGCCGGAGAGCTCTGTCGATGCGTTTGTGCAAGGACTGGTAAATATCTACACAGATTACTGGCAACAGATGCAGGGTTCGCGGCTGCGTTCTGCGCTGGAGTTGCAGAACACGGATTACCGGATGTTGAAAGCACGAATTTCCAGCTCCGGTTTGTCCGCTGAAGACAAGAGCAGGTTATTGTCAGATATGGGTTTTATGCAAAACCCTCCAGACACAGGTCCGGACACTGACAGAACGTCTTCTTACTTCCATGGTCAGGAAATCAAAGCGGGCAGTCCCGGAATCCTCAGAGAACTTCCACTGGCTTTCTATGGCGACCAAGGCTCGCAGCCGCAAATCGCAATCTTGTTCTCTGCCCAATATATCAGGGATATTCTGAAAAACGATGCGCCTTCCAATGAGATGCATTCAGTACAGGATGCAATTATCAGAACGCTTCGAATATTCAAAAGAACCTTCAAATACGAGAATTTTTCCAAAACACTCAAGAAAACACGGAGCCAGAGCTTTGGCAACCTCAAGACTCTGGTGAATCAGGGGGTTATTGATGGTTCTGTCGGCAGAGGCTTCGAGCGGGTCAAAATACCTGACTCTGTCCGACTATTACTGGTCATCACGCCTCCCGGTTCATTGGCTACAACTCAGCCGGAACCGGTTCTGGTTGGTAATGCCGGTTGTGTCCTGAAAATTGATCCGAGCCAGTATGTCACCGAAGGCAAAATGCGGGTTGAACAATATCACATTTTATCAAGCCTGGTAGCCCGCTATATTGGTGCCGCAAATCGGTTGGAAGGTATCGACAGCAATTCTGAAACCCTTCGAAAAAACATTCTGCATGAAATTGGCATTGACGACATTGCGACATTACAAAGGGATGCAAAAGATCCAAAGATCCCTAGAGACAAGAAAAATGGACGAATCGGTCTTGAAATAGAGTTTGATGGCACAACCGTAGCTCTTGAATCGAGACAACCGCTTGCGTTTACTGAATATGTCTCCAGCAAGCTTTTGAACCCTGTCTACCCTGATCTGGTTGTATCCAGCGAAGAGAGTGAAGGTCGCTCTATCATTGAAATCATTACCGGACCCAAACCTCTCTCGGATTACATGGATGCATCCTCTGTTGTATTTCGTGCCACCAAAACCTTGGCCGATATTTTAGCCAATTTACCTGAGAGTGGTTATACCGTAGACGACATCACTCAAAAGTATAATGACAAGCTACTGGGCAATAATCCCACTGATGATTTAGAAAAATACCGGTTAGGCACTAATCGAAAGATGAATCCTGAAGTCTCATTGCCCGCCGAGCTAAAAGGAAAGCCATTATCTTATCATGTTCAGGTCAATATCGGGGTCGATCTCAGGGGGATTGGGGATATAACATCCTATGTTGCCACTCTTATTGTCCCAAGGAGAAGTGATTTATTAAGGCAAGTTTTTGAGTTGAGCCAATATCAGGCCTCTGTCATTTCAGAAAGACTGGGGCTGAATTCTGACTTGCTGAACTCCATGTTTACCGCTCATTTATTCAAGCAGGCATTAGACAGTTCGACCCAAAAATTTCACAGAAATAAAGGGGGTATTAAAGACTCACCGGTCACTCAACTTGAGGGATTATTAAGGCTGGGTACCGCCGATTTTTTAATGACGGTTATCTCTGATCTGGATGCAGAGCAACTTAAGTCAGCCATCGGGGATTACAGCTGGCAAGCCTTTGCTTCGTTGATGCAGGCAACGGTCGATAACCTGGCCGAAGTGGGATCTCTGGCTGAAGGAACTGGCAGGCAGTGGACAGCGCCCGAAAAACTACTGCAAGCCCGATTAGAATCGCTGTTTATCGACACCCTGGATTACCGTATCAAATATGGAAGGATGCCCTTACCCCCTTCTAAAGCAGATGCTATCGAATTACCGCAAGGCGAAGGCAAAGAATCGACGATTGTTTATATTGGTGCCACAGGCGCCTCAAGACAACACGTCACTCGTTATGACAATGGCAAGGGTGAAACCCATTACCTTGGTATAATCGAGGTGCGCGAACCCTGGCCTGCACTTAAAAAAATGGCTTTTTCCCCTCCCGGGACGGCCACGACTACGGTAATAAAGTCCGTTCAAAATCCAGAGTTACTGGGAGCGGACCCGGATGTTGACGGGATCTTTTTCAGAAGAGCCCAATCCCTGCTCACCACTGACATCATCTCGAGGCATTACCGGGACTGGATCAAGCAATCCATCCTCAACCGGCTGGGTCAACTCGATCAGGCAAGGCTTGAGCATGTAACCCGCTCCTTCTTCGACTATCAGCAGGCAGTAACGGACACATTCGGGCAGGACACACTGGGCCGGTTGCTGCTGACGGCCAATCTCAGGTCAATGACCGGTGGACGAACGGGATCATCCTGGGACACCCTGGCGCAGTTGCAAAAAATAGTGTCTGTGGATTTTAACCTTCAGCGGGTAACCAGCTGGGATCACCAGCTGCCTGCCACGACCACTGACAGCGAAGCCCTGCTTGTCGCCCGCTGGCAGCAGCTGGCAAGGTTCAATCTGCCTGCCACTGTCTACAGGCTTCTGGACTTGTTTTCCGGGCACGAAGATTTTATTAAAGCGGTTCTTGAATCGGGAAAGGCAGTTTCCGGGAACGGCATGTCACTGGGTCGTTTGTGTCGGGAAATAAACATTACCCTCAACCCTGAAAGGTACCTGTATCAGAGTTACCTCGATAGCAATCCACTGACCCTGACGGTGGGAATAAAAGACACCACTTTTGATAACCGTGAGGCTATCGCTGCAGGAAAGCTACTCGCAACAGCCCTGCTAAACCATCCCGACGTGGCGGCTATCGGCCAGACTCAAACGGAGTTGCGGGCAATCTGGGGATTATCAGCAATCACCACTGGCCGTAGCTATGGCCTGACCACAGAACTGGCGCTGGCTATTGTGCCAAACCAGAAAGACGACCTGTACACACAGTTTGTCGATGGCATCAGCCGCACCGATCACAACTGGCAGTTTGCTTCCGGGTCGGTCAGGGATTTCGCCCGGGTTCTGTACTGGTTTTCCGCCCAGCATGATGAGGACAGCCTTAAAAAGGCTTTTGAACGGGTGCGGAACTATCATCGTCAGCATCCCAAAGTATCCCTGGACACTTTTGCCTCGGCTCTGGTGAATACACACAGAAATCTGCCCGATGAACGGGCGGGTCTGGTTCTGCGTGAGGCTATCGGGAAAGAGGGATGCACTTATCTGCAACAGGCCCTGACGAAGAAAAAAGCCTCCGTAGTTGCCGGTCTGAAAACAATGATATTGGTCGGGACTATTGACCAGTTTTATGATGACCGTGATTCGTTCAATGGCATAACTGAGTTTGAGGTTTACAGGCACATATCGGTAAAAGTGAGCCGTGCTTACTTTCGTTATGGCGGAACGGAGTATCTTTCATTAGTCGATAGTCTTCAGGATTTCCTGGCAACGCCTCTGGGCGAAGATTACCTGAAGAGAACCAAGGTCGAAACCACACTTAAATATCAGACCCTGGTCGTTGATGCCCCTAAAGCTGTTGCTGGAAAGCAGCAAATTGTCGTCTGGTTACCACATACTGGCAAGCAAGTGGTGATTAATCCCGATGCCACAGCCAGTCAAAAAAACCGTTTTTCCAGCTTGATCCCGGTGTTTACTGCCCTGGTTAAATCTGGCTATGAACTAAACGGTGGCCGTCAGTCTGACCTCCCTGATGCGAAAAACATTGAACGAATGGTTCGCCAGCAAATGGGATTTGCCCCCCTGGTGAAGCTTGCCGACACAGGGACTGTAGAAAAGGACACCGCATCTGGACGGATAGTCCTTGAAAAAACCTATAGCATCCGCGAACTTGCCAAGTCAGAAAACCTGCAGGTCAAAAGCCCGAAAGAAATCAATGGTTTCCCTTTGATCACTCTGAAATGGCTTGATGCCGGAAACCCGCCGGGGTTGCAACTAATCACGGCCCCGCTTTCTCCCGATGAGCTGAACCAGCACCGGCCTTTCCTGGATGCCGCTTTTCAGGCTTTGGATAAAACGGTTTCGGCATTGTCTGGCCAGGTTAAAAACTGGGATTTAGTCCGAGCTTTTCACAGACAGCTTGCCAACACCGGGACGGTAAAAAAAGAGAGCAAACTGGGCCGGTTAATCTTTGAAAACGTAGCCTACGGAGTCCCCTACCTTGAGCCTGATGCTCTGCTCGAAAGCCCGACCATTATGATGAAATGGCTCACCGGAAAACAGCCGGGATTGCAACTCATAACAGTCCCGCTTTCCCCGAATGAGCTGGACGAGAAAAGGCTTAGGGTGGAACCAAATTTTTACGCGCTGGGTAAAGTGATCTCGGAACTGCCGCACCCGGCCACCCACTATGACTTAGCCACAAACTTTAATAATTATGCTGGTGACCTGTCAGATTTTATTGTTGTAAAACAGCCTTTTGACCAGACCACAATTTGGCAGACAGAAACGACCGGCGAGGCAGGCACCGGGATCACCCTGAAGTTTCCCTTTGAGGATCTGGGTAAGCCGTTGGTGGTGGCACTGTTTGCTGGCAGCCAAAGCCCCGGGGGTGAGCGGTTGATGGCCAGCTTCCGGGCCGCCAACCGTTTGGTAAAGGCTGTTACCCCGGCTTCAGGCCGCGATGGGGTAGCCACTGCCCAGTTAAGGTCGATGTTTACCCTGTTGTTGTTCCGACTGTCGGGGGACAACCCACAGGAGAGAGCCCTGTTTCCGGGGCTAAGGTTGGCAGACTGTATCCATACCTACCTTTCCGACACTGCCGTAACCAAACTCAGTCACTATATCAACCGCGATGGCCTGAAATCGGTGACTGATGAACTGAAAGCGATAATCGCTGACCTCCAACAGGTAACCGATGTTGCGGATGCGCAAGTGGATAAAAGGATTAAAGACCTGTTGGGGATAGCTCTGGATTACCGCCTTGCCAACGGAGCCGGGTTGTTGCCTGCGGTACTGTCGGATGCCTACTCGTTGCCCCTGGCCGATGACCAAAAATATCGGGAACTCTGGACTGGTATGGTGTCAGAGGGCGGCACACCGCAGCCTGTCTCCAGAAATGCTGATGGTCATTATCTTTTGAACCTGGTCCTGCCGGGTCAAAGCGGCAATGTGGAGCGCCTGTTTAGCCGCAAAGCAGCTGAGCCCGATAATCTTGCGGGCCATCTCAAGCTGGTGTTGAAACCGCAATGGCTGGGACGTGATCAGGAAGTTACCCGTGCGTTTATCAAGTTGGCGATGTCCAAGGTGGATAAAGCCGACTGGCCGTGGTTTTCAGAACACTTTTCCTCATTACCGGAATTGCAGCGTTTCAAGGTGGTGGAAGCGCTTGATCAATATCGCGTGCAGTATCCGGAGGCTGATAGCAAGCGGCTGGCCCTTGCCCTTACCGACCTCCAGCTCGCCGAAGTGAACAGCCAGATCAGTCAGGATGATCAGTCCGGGACACCCTCGGTGTTTCGCATCAGGAGTCTGGAATCGCTTAAAGACGGAAGCCATGGCTTGAAACTGGAGACCTACGGGGGAAGCCAGTTCGATCTGCAGGCAGGCTCTCTGGTGCCAGTGCTGACGGGTCAGGCCAAGGCACCACCGGTCAGGCCAGATCCACACCCGATGCTGCTGAGCGGGTCACACAGTAACCGGTTTCCCCCGTCGTTTCTTGATACGCGCCACAGCGAGAGACTGTACCGGCAATCCATGTTGGATGGTCAGCTGCTACCCAACAGTTACCGGAATGATGTCGAGCATTTTATTAAAATTTTCACTGACTTGAAGCCGGAAAGCCATCGCCAGCAACTCCAGAAGCAGGACTCACTTGACCTGAGTGCGGGTCGGCCTGTCCACTGGCGGTTAAACCCTCAGATTCTTTTGCGGGAGTCCCTGCTGCGGGTCCGGGATACGGCGGTGACGATTGAGCTTGGGATGAAGTACAACCTGTTACTGAAGCACAGGTTCCTGGACATAATGATCGGCCAGTTTTATGCCCTGGCTCTGGCCAAAAGTGTCGAGGCGGTGGATACCGCCCTGTTTCGGTCTGTCTGGTCAGAGGATGCTGAACAACTGGCGCGACTGGGCAACGCCGTTGGTTTTGACTCTGCCTACTACTGGGTTTCGACAACCGAGGCGCAGAATCGGGCCAGTCCTCTTTATAGCCTTCTGGCAGGCAACAACCGGGACACCCTTGCACATCATTTTGGCCCCATTGGGTCACCCGCCAGTCAGGAAGACTTTAAACAGGCGATGATATGGCTGTTCTCCAGGGAGCCTGAATTACTCTCATTGAGCCTGAACAAGGTTTCTGACTACATTCAGGCCCATCAGGATGACCCGGATATTGAAACCTTTGCCAAAGCCTTGCGCGAGTTTGACCAGAACCTCCCGGATGATGCCAGAACGCGGTTCAGGGGAGGGATTAGCCATCAACAAGTGGAATTACTGAAGAAGGTTCTGACCCGTCAGGTGCCTGATCAATGGGAACTGGTCAGCTATATAGGTGCACTTAAAAAAACACTCACCTCGCCAGCCCGGGTAACCGCTGCAACCGGGTTTGTAACATCGACGTACCAGCTGGTTGAATCCGACAGCGGGGTGCAGGCTGGGCTGAAGGATCCGGATGCTTCAGACAAGGGACGTTGTCGGCGTGGGGTTGGCGGCTGTGGGACCCGGCTGTTACTGACGGGAGATTTGGCGGATCGCCCCTTTTTGAACATTGACAGTGCGGATATCAGTGACACCGGCAAACCTTATTACAAAGTTGAGTTCCTGACATACCAGGGGGAGTGGCAACGGGTGCTCAGTCGCTCAGGCACCGATATCACCGTCACCCCCCTGGGCGAAACTTCGGTTTATGACAGTATCCACGATACCGGCGGCTCCCGTTTTGAGCGTGTCATTCAGGCCGGGACGGAGACGGGTACGTTGGTAGCGGTCAAGCGTGCCAGCGGCCAGGTTTACCAGCTGATTTCGAAAGATGGCGGTCAATACCGCGCCGTCAGTCTGCAACCCGGCGACCGGCTGTTAGCGTTTTACGACAGCAGCGGGGAAACCCTGGTTCCGGTGCTGGAAAAAAACGACCATGGCCGAACGGTTTATGGCCTGAGGCTCGACAACGCAGCGTCAGATGCCAACCGGCTGTTTAAACTCAACCCGGTTGCATCGCTGGGGGATCAGCTGGCCGCTGCCCGCCGGGAAGATCACCTGCTGTTAGATGACAGTGCCGAGCTAAGAACCCTGGCGGGTACCGATGACCGGATAGCGGTGATCCTTCCTGGCGACTACCGCCCCGGCCAGCGACTGGCGAATCAGGCCCGGGGGCTCCTGTCCGAGCTGAGGGTCTTTATTGCCACCCCCGCCGGTCAGCGGCTGGTCAATGCCCTGGGATTCTCTGACCGTTTTAGCAGACCCATCAGTATGACTGAGCTGGACAGTCAGCTGTTGCCCGATATGGCGCCCCCCGCCCAGCTCAGGCTGGTGGTCAGGCTTGACAGTCAGGCTACTGCTGACCGGGTGATACCTTATCGTTCCAGGAGCATCGGGGACGTCAGTGGTCACCGGCTTGTGGTGCTGCAGGTTGACCCGGCGGTACTGGACGGGCAGCGCCACTCCACCAGTAATTACCTGGGGGCAGTGGCCTCTGTGCTGAAGGATTTATGTCGGGCAGCACTGGCCAGTACCGACCAGGCGGGCTCACCGGCCATCGCCATGACCTGGTTGCAGGGGAAAAAAATCACCGGGGACCGGACGCTGCTGCAACTGGAAAATCAACTTCGGAAGCAGTTCGGCCTGCTGCCTGTCCAGAGCACGGCTGCCGCCCGGGCTCCGGTTCAGGTAGTTACTGCAGCGGGCGGGATAACCACCGTGACAACAGGCCAGCGGGTCCGGATTGCCTATCAAGCCATGGCTGATCCTCTGTCCGGCTTTAGTCAGCTGGTGGGGGATCTGGAAACCCGTTTACTGTTCGAGCGGGTTCAGTATCGTTGCAACCAATGGGTTGACCGGTTATCCGGGGCTGACCGTTCGCAGGGCAACCTTCGCTCACTGTTGACACAGGTGGTCTGGAGTGAGCTGGTCAGCCGGGGCATGGTGACTGCGCAGCCCGGGCTGCTGGCTGACCCGGTGGATGTGGTGGTGTCCATGCTCAATGACACCGAGCTTAAGACTCTGGCCGATATCAATCATCTGGCCAGGCACCTTGGGGATGTGCTTACTGATGCCCTGAAAGACCGACAGGGCAGCGTCTTCACAGAGACAGAACGACAGGCGTTGTTGACCCGGTTCCGCCATGCCGAGGAGGCTCTGACGAAGGCACGGGCCCTGCGCAACGAATGGGGCGAACCCGGACAGCTCCCCCTTGGTGTGGATTCCCGCAGCAATGTGCCGGTCACCACTGGCAGCCGGAAAAACCTTGCCTTGATGACCCGCACCGAGCGGCAAAAGGTCACCCTGCTGGGTGACCGGCATCTTATTACCATTGAAAGCCAGAATGGCCCCCTGTCCGCTCCGGCAGGGGATGAACTGACCGGTTTGCTGGCGCTGTTAAGGCAGGAGTCTCCTGTTAGCCCGCAGGCTGCGGCTGCTTTGCGGACTCAGCTTCAGTGGCTCCCTGCGGCGGCTGACCCGGACTATTACCGGACTGCGATCGAGGGAATACTGTCACCTTTGTCCCAACAGCAGGCTGGCCAACTGGATAACACCCTTATTGGGTTGTTCGGGCAGCAAACCCCGTCCGGCGCTGAGCCGCTATTGGTGGAGTATTTTTTCCACAGGCGGCTTAAGAATCTGGAAACAACAGACCCCGCAGAGTTGCGGATGAATGCCCTGAAGGCGAATAAATGGCTTGATCTCCTGCAAAAAAATCAGCCAATACCGCCAGGAGCTGGCAGGAAGGCTCCGGTTTTCATCCCCGATATCGGGCTGGGCCGTCACCAGGCCGGGGTTCAGACCACCGATGGGCAAAAGATCTTCACGCTGGGTCGCCGCGATGACCTGGCTTTTTCCGGGCAGGGCCCTGGTTACTCCCTGATCCGCAGCGAAGGTGGCCGCAGGCAGGTCTTTAGCGTCGAGCTTCCCGATAACTGGCCAGACCGTCTTTTGTCGATCAGGCTGGTGGTCGATATGGAGCCTTATCGCGAGATGCAACGCGGGGGCAGTATTGGCAAACATCAGTTACAAAATGACATTCAATACATTGCCCGGGGGCTGGGGGAGTCCCGTTTATCGGAGCTTCTTCAGGCGTTTGTGAAGCCCGTCAGGGATGCAGGCATTCCCGATGGCAGCACTTATGAAGTGAGCATCAGCCCCAAACCTGTCTGGTCGTTTGTGGACAGCCGTGTCGAGGTGAGTGGAGAAAACAACCGCCGTGCTCTGTTACTGCTGGGCACGAAGGACAGGAACCAGCCGTTTATTTTTCGGGAAACCCTGACCAGCCTGGTCGGTGCCGGTCTGTTAAAGGCCCTTGAGGGCGGTGGTGGGTCGCTGTCAGCATTGCGCCAGCAGGTGCGGGAGCTGTTCGGGATCAACAGCGAGACAGTGCCTGACGCTGAGTCGCGCCCCCTGGGACTGACCCGGCAATACGAACTCACTCTGGCTGCCACCCCTTCTGAAACAAGCCTCTATCGGCAACTGGTCGAAGGCTATCATAACCTGCTACTGGCTGAAGGTACGAAAGCTGATTACCTTAGGGCGCTGGAGTATTTAGAGATCCATAACATCGACAGGATTCTGGCAACAGCGGAACTCCTTGCAAAGGATGATGAAGGTAAGATCAGTGACAGCGATCTGTTCAACAGGGCCATCAACCAAAAACGCTCCCCGGTTGCCATAAAGTTAAGTCGGCCATTCGATCATTCAATCACCCAATACACCACCCTGCCCTCCGGCTCAGAGCAAGTCGACGTGGATTACCGGGCATTCTGGAGTGTCGGTTCCGGCATGGAATCTCTGCTCGACTCGAAACTGCTGGGGTTAAGTCGGGCGGCGGCGGAAAAGCTTCTGTCACAACGGAAAAAGGCCATTAACAAACACTTCGGGCTAAGGCCCGTTATCAGCGATTACCTGAAGTCGCTGGTGGTTCATTTTATCTACGGGAAGATGGAACAGGTACTGGGGAGCAACGGGCAGCCAACCAGCCAGATACACCTGGGGTTGACCGATGCGGTCACGGCCATACTGCCTGACAGCGATATCAATGCCATCAGAAATCTGACGTTGCTTCCGCGCAGAGGGGTGGTATCGGAGCCATCCATGGCCGCCTCATTGGCAAAAGCCTGTACTTATGTTGCCCGGGGGCTGGGCTGGGAGAGTTTTGACACTGGCCTGATGGCCAATATGAATGAGGATGTGCGCACCCTGTTCGAAGAGGCGGTAAGACTGCGAAAGAGCGTCAAAAAGCCCTTCCAGTTGCCTGTTAACCAGCAGCAGGACGCCCAAGGTAGAGAGCCACTGTTTGTGCAGAGTTTACCGGGACAGGATAAGACCATTAAAACCATCGCCAGCAGCCTTCGTCATGTGGTTATGGCAGACGGTGCCCGGCGTTATATAAAAATAACCCCGGCAGGCCCGGGCAATCCTTTCCCGCTTATGTCATCCCAGTCACAGGGAGCTCTGAAGAAGCTGTTACGCCAGCCTCTTGAGCCAGCTGAAAACGCTTCGGTCACAAAGGCTTATCTGTCACAGCTGGCGCGTCATTATAAGGCTTTTATTGAACTGGGGGACATTGATGTTAGCGACCAGGTCAAGGCGGTTATTGAAAATATGGACTCTGCTAACCGGCAGCGGTTTGCTGATGATTTCCTGAAATATGTCCGGCAGTCAGCCATCCCGGCAGGCCTGGCCGAAACCGTCGCCGGGAAGTTACTAGTGGCAGAGGTTAGCGCCTTGGGTTCCCTGCCTGAAAAGATTTCTTCCAGGTTTTACCAGCGGCTCAACGGGCTGCTGAACCTGGCCGGGAAAAAGGAATTTTCACTGACCTCTGGCAACCTGACGATTCGGGTGCTGACCGACCCCTCAATCACCGCCGATGCCTCCTACCTGATGCCTGGGCAACGGACTCTGGTGGTGGGCAACGGCGGTGATGCCAGTCCGCTGACCGCTGCCGCAGCAGTGGCTCTGCTGCAAGCCGCCCAGGCACAAAAACCGGAGGATCAGGCAAAAACATTCCTGGCCCTGCAACAGAAGCGGATCAGGCTGCCAAAGGACATAGACAGCCTGTCGCCAGAGTCACTGGTCAGTGAGTTCATTGTCAAGGAAGGCAAGCTGACGCTTTCCGGACTGGTGGACCGTCTGACCAGCTTTATCGGGCTGGCGAACAGGCTGAACCGCAAGGGCTCTTCCGAAGCCCGTCTTCTGGCCAGGGAGATTCACCAGAATATCGCCGACAGCGTTGTCGCACTCAGGGGCGGTATCGAGTTTGGCCAGCTGGCTGACATCGTTGATATGACCGACTCTGATTTCCGCAAGGCCCTGAAGAGACTGGACAAGGCGGGTTTGCCAGCCGGTCAGGCAACAAGGCTGCCCGCCCCAGACTGTGTGCTGTGCGACGGCTCCGGACCGGTCAAGACGGTGATGGCTCTGATGGACCGGGTCAGCGGGCACCTGGATGCTATTGAGTTCAGTGATCGCTTTAAAACTGTCAGGCAGGCTGCCGGAGACAAAGGGTTGCTGGCAGACGCCTTCCTGCTGATGCAACAGGAGCGTTTTGCCGCAGTGGCCACCGAGGACATTCTGGACAATCCGGAGTTCCGCAGGAAGCTGCTTGATCTATTCCGGAAAGCGCTGGCGGAACGGCAGGGACTGACGCCAGAGCAAATCATTGACCGGGTGGTCATTTTACTTAACGACTCGGGCTACAGTGCTGACGACACCCGCTATGTAAAAGATCAGCTGCTTGGCAACCCGGAATTCATGGAGCAGCTCAAGACCCACAAGAACAATCCCGGTAGTGCTGATCCCCAGAGTCCGGACGACACAGCGCCGGGAGGCAGGTCGAAGAAGTGGCTCAGGAAATTTAGCAAGGGTCTCGGGAAACTGGAGAGAAGTAAAACATACGGACGTACCAAAGCTGCTATCGGCGCAGGGCAATCCATAGCAGGCCTCGTCGGTGCTGTTCAGACCATTGGGAACCTGCAGAAATACGGCGACGCACTGTCTGATGAAGCCCGGGATCTGGCCTATGCCGGGGCCGGCCTGACGATCGGCAGTTCAGTTTATGGTCTGGCGATGACCAGCCACTGGCTGCTGAGTAAAAACAGCAAGCAAGTGGGCAAACAAGTGAGCAAAGGGGGAAGCCGTGCAGCGGGCTCTTCTGTCGAGGCTTTAGAAAACACCACCAAGGTTGCAAAAACCTCAAGGTTTGCGACCAGACTGGTGCCGGTAGCTGGCAATGTGCTTTCCATTACTACTGCCGCTACGTCCATAGCCGCTAATAAAATGGCCAGAGATGAGGCAAAAGCAGCTGGCAACGATGAACAGGTCACTTATTACGAAGTAATGATCGCCCTGGATGCGATTTCGATTGCCCTTGATGTTGTGGGCGCCGTTATGGACGTTTTATGTGGCAAGTGCGGAATTATTATCGACCTGATCGGCTACCTGCTCACTATCATACAGACCGCTATCGCGGCATCTATGCCGCCAAACAATGCCCGGCAGGAGTTCGATGCAGTGTTGAAAAGTGATGGCTTCGCTGAACACATTAACAACATGGCGGAGGACTTTGAAGAAAAAGGATTTTCAAGGTTTGAGTACCATGCCGATGCCGAGGCGTTCCTTCACCAGAGGATGTATGAGGATGACCTGGAGGAATTATGGGTATCCCGAACGAGATCACTGTCTGGTACCGAAAAAGGCCTTTCCTTTATCGACAGGATCAACCGGCGCCTCACAAAGGTGGGGACGAACCTGGAAGACTACATGCTTGGCAAGAAAGGCTACAAGATATTTTATGGTTTGGGTGGCAATGACACCCTGATCATCGACGAGGGGGAGCTGTACGGCGGATCAGACCATGACCGGTTGAAGCTTGAGAAAGGCATAGCGAAAGGGGGCAGCGGCAACGATATTATCCAGATCAGCCAGTCAGGGGAGGCTCATGGGGGCAGTGGTAACGATTTGCTCCATCTGCCCTATAGCGGTGGTGTTGGCTACGGCGGTCCGGGTAGAGACACCATTATTAACGGCAGGGTTCAGTACGGTGGCCCCGGTGATGATCATCTTATAGACGACCTTGGTTATATAAGGCAGTTTGGTGGTAAAGGAAATGACCGGCTTGAACCGGGTTTGGGCAAGGGGATTCTTTATGGAGGACCTGGCAATGATACCCTGATCTTGCCACGCAACGAGATCAATATTCCTTATTTTAGCTACTCTGGAGCCTTCTATGAACACAAGAGAAAGAATTACGATCGTCTTAATTGGACGAAATCTGACACATTATTTGAGGTTAACCTGGAAACCTGGCGCTGGGATAACCTTTTTCCCGAATATCTTAAAGACCATAGAATTGATCGCGATGCGCCGGATGGCGATGAAGGATGGAGTTCATCATACCTTTTAAGGCGCTTTGGCATGCGTGGGTCGCCATCAGGTTTTTATAGGAATCCAGTCAGACCAAGGCTCGACAAAAATGTGCGCCCATACAGAATGTACATTGCCACCCTGTCACAGATAAGAGCTGATTACGGACGTGCTGGGCGTGATAAAAAATTAATGCCCGAATATTATCTGATGGGGTATGACGCAAAGCATACGAAAGTAGAACGGATTTCTGATCATTACGGCCCTCAGGAATACTTTTACGTTGGGGAAGTCAGGTTCAGGGACGCCGAGCATGGTGATGGATCTTCAATAAAGGGCCATATGTATATTTCGAGACAGGGCGCTTACCTGTTGGATTCCAGCAGGCTTCTGTATTATTTCAGCAGGACTGGACTGAGAGAGCGCAGCGAAAGGCCCAGGCCCGATCAGGCCACTGTATTTTACGCAACGGTCATACAGCTACTGGATACCGGAGGGTCGATTGCCAATGTCGAAAATGTAGTAGGGTCGACGATGGGTGTGAATGTGATCGGGACTGCCCAGCCCAACAATATTTACTTATGGGGCAGTGGCAATGAGGTTCATACCGGAGACGGGAATGATTTTGTCGATGCCAGCAATGGCAACGGGATTAACTGGATAGCCCTGGGTTCGGGCGATGACCAGGCGTTGTTGGGGGATGGTGAGAACGGGGTCGATGGCGGTCCTGGCACGGACACCGTTTCTTACCTTGGCCGGAAAAAGGGTCTTAAGCTGGACCTTACCAGCGAGTATCGGTCCGGGTCACAGGAAGAATATCTGAAACAGGTGGAGATCATTCAGGGTTCCCCGGGCAATGACAGCCTCTGGGGAGACCACGGTAATAATGTTTTCATTGTCACCAATGGCACCAATACCGTCGATGTCCGGGGCGGCAATGACACGGTGGTTGCCATTGGCGGAAGCACTGCTATCCGGTTGCGCAGCGGTTTTAATACAGTGGTACTGGGTGAGGGCAAGGGTGAGGGTGAGAGTAGCCACGAGGTTTTCACGGGTACTCACGCGGACACCATTCTGTTGCGCCCCGGCAGCCATCTTGGTAACCACCGAATTCACGTCCATAAACGGCAGGAGCCTTCGACAGGAAAATGGCCACTGTTGGTTATCCAATGGGGATATTTTGGTGAAGTGTGCGGTGACGTTTTCTTCAAGTTAGCCAGCTTGACGATCAATACCTTTGACGAGAGCCTGAATCTGGTTTTTGACGATTTTGAACCCCATAAGAAGACAACCCTTGACTTTCACACTCCTGGTTTATCCAGTTTCGATACGCCATATGCCAATAGAAGTTTTTACTGGGAGGACGTGGCGGGCGAAAACTCTACCCTGTCAATGACCGAAGCCCTGACCAACCTGAGGAACACCACCCTCTCGACTTATCTTAATGCAGGCACAGAGCCTTGCCGGATCATAAAGAGAACAGACGACTATAGCTTTTCCACAGAGGAGATGTTGGCATTCTTGAATCGTTATCCTGAAAAACCCTTAAGTGAATTCCCCCGGGATCAATGGCGTAAAAAGACTGAGCTGAAGAGCCTTGCCAAAGAGGGAAAAACCCTGGGCGCTGGCCTGCACCGGATTGGCAGTCAGGGAAGTAGTCATACCAATCTGGTGATTGAGTTTGGTTTCGTCTCTGACCGTTGCTATCCACGTAGAGGTATTCTGCGCAAACTGACCTTGCAGCTTGGCCAGCAGCAGGTGCTTTTTGAAGGTGAAATCCCCCCCATTAAGAAGCACGGTGTTGTCTTTTTAAGACCATGGCACTCACTGGATTTAAAATTGGTTAAAACCGATGCGGACGGTGGCAGAAAACAACAAGGCCCCAAGGCATTATTTGCCATACCAACAAGTGTCATTAGACAAAAAATCAATAGACAAAATACGGCGAAATGGGCCAGCTCGAAACCATGGATCAAACTGTTCCACGGTCAGCTAATGGCGAAGACCCTGACCATGCTGGAGCTGGATTATAGATTTAATACTTATTTTCGTGACCAATGCAGCGCCTCTCCCTCATACCACAGTTCTGTGATTTTGCCGACGGTTCACCTTGACTTGTCTTCAGACTCTTACTCTGGCATCCCCATCATTTTCGGCGGCCCGGGTAATGATCAGCTGACGGGCAACCCGTCTACGGATAACGTATTAATTGGCATGGGAGGTCATGATCGTTTAAAGGATATGGGAGGCAATAACCAGTTTATTGTCGGCATGGGCAATACCAACGTTACTGCTGGCGGGGAAGGGTATAATCAGTTAATACACGACCAAAGTCGTTATATTGTTTATGATACCCGGCTTCTGAACAAACACTCCAGGAGTCTTGGCGTCAAGGTCATCAGTTCAACCTATCAACTGGATGGGATAACCGTCAATGTGACGGAAGGGACCGTTCAGACCCGATGGCAGAATACGAATGGAACGGGCAGCTGGCGTTATCATCAGACGGTATTCAGTGGGATCAACCAGATTGCCGGGACTCCGGGTGATGATAGCTATTTTGGCAGCAATGGTACGGATATTTTCAACACCGGGGGTGGCCTGGACACAATAAGAATGGGGGACGGAGACGACCGGGTCATCATTGACGCCCCCTGGCAGAAGGGTACCTTGCTGGACGGCGGTAGCGGTGCCAATACACTGGTCTTTGATTTGCCTGTTCGTCGTGATGTGACTGTCGACCTGAAGGATGGTTTAACGGTCGAAAACTTTATCCTGGAAGACACCGGGAAGGGCAACATAAGATTTTCCGGCGATGATAAAGATAACGTTTATGTATCCAGAGGTTCCCTGCGCAGTTTTAATGGCCGGGGGGGAAATGACTACCTTTTTCTTCTGAAGCTGCCGCCCTATATCCATTTTAACGGTGGTCCGGGCAGGGACACACTGGACTTAAGCCAGGCAACCCTTACCCCGGAATTTGTCCGGCTCAAACTGTCTGTGCAAACAAAACCAGTGAGTCTCTCCTGTGTAACCGATTCGCAACCCTGCTCTGCGGAAACAAACATCGAAAGTCGTCTGTTCCTTACGTTGAGGCTACCCGGATCTCAGGTCACCTATCAAACATGGGATTCTACTGTCAGAAATTTTGAGATTTTCAAGGGCCCGCGCAGCGACGATATTTTCGAAATCCCGGCCCTCACCGGCCTCGTTGTCGATGGAAACGCTGGTGATGACACTTTCAATATTTTCTCTACCCACATCAAGGGCAACAGTTCAATCACCACCACCATAGGGGGAACCGGATACAACCGGCATTATGGCAGCCCGAAAGCTGACCGGATGGTGGCAAACCTGGGGCCTGACCTGCTTTCCGGCGACCTGGGCCCGGATATTTACGTTATTTACCCACAGGCCAATGGTACCCGAATCATAGACCGGGACAACGGGAATACCCTGGTATTGCACGGGGTACAACCTGAAAATCTTGACTGGAAACTGACCGGAAATTATAGCCGTCTGGAAGTGAACAACGATGGACAAATATTTTTCAGCATCGATTTACGGCACGTTCCCCATTGTGCGCGCGAGGATGGCAGCCTGGCCACCGGGCACTTTATCAACAACCTGGAATGGCATTTCTGGCGCCTGACAACGATTGATCCGGCCAACAACGGAAGCAGGCTGCTTAGCGGCAAAAACCTTCGGGACTACTATCACTCCAGGCTGACAGTTGATAAACGGCTGGACAACACTTATCAGCTTGACAATGTTACGGCACCGGTACATGGCGGGCCAGGTGATGACGAGTTCTTCGTCTCGGGTGCTGTCAAGCCGGAGGCCGGACTGTTCGGCGATTCGGGAAATGATATTTTCCATCTCAAAAGCAGGGGTGTCAGTGTTCACCCCGGTTCCGGCAATAATCTTGTCAGTCTGGAGCTGGAGAATGCAGAAGAAAATGGTGTAGTAAAGCTATTCTTTGCTCCCTCTTCGTTTAACCGTGTTCGAATGACTGGCGTCAGCCTTGCGGATTTGCAGGCAGCAAGCTGGCGTTCGCTGGATCAACGCAATGCCACTGACAGCGGTGACCGGGCTGCTTGTCCAGCCGGTTTGTCACACCTGATGCCGCCTCCGGTCACCGGTGGCCGCTTTATGCTGGCGGCCTGGATCCGTAGACAAACAGGGGTCGACAAACTGATTCATTTTGCCGGGGCTGACGGCTCTGATGCCATCAGCCTGAGCCTGAAATCCGGGAGACTGGAGATCAGGCTAACGGATGGTTTCAGGGTCTTTCGTAGCAGAGTCAGGCAATTTTTTACCTCCTCCCGTCAGCACCTGGCCATGACAATAAATGACAGTGGTTTTCTAACCCTCTATCGGGATGGCCAGATGGTTTTGGCCAGGCAAGCCCTCAAGCCAGCCAGGAAAGTTCGGAAGCTGAACTGTTATGCCGCTGATAAACTCATCATCAACCAACGTCTGCCGTCGTCTGAAGGCATAAAAATGATGGTGTCTGGTGTCGACCCGCTGGTGAGAATAGGCACTCGGCAGGATCCTGACCGTATCTTCGCCAATGGCTGGCCAGACAGCCTGGAACTGGATGACGGCATTCTGGATAACAAGGAAATGATCGGTCAACGACTCGAGTCGGGTTATTCACTTTCAGAGCAAACCATCCCCGGACATCAGTATTTAATCGATGAAAAAAGCGCTACTTACCGTTTCTCTGGCGATGACACGGATAACAGCCAATGGCTTCTGGCAAACGCCACGGGCACGGCTGACCAGCTCGAAATTAATACCCATGACTGCCGGACATTGGACTATAAAAAGTCGGGCGGGGATCTTATCCTGACTATCTTGCCGAATGATAGCCTGCTGAAAAACAGTGAAACTAGCACAAAGCCGATCAATGCCACCCGAAGCCTTCGGGTGCAAAATTTTTTCAGCGAGGAAGCCGAGACCATTGAGCGCCTGATCGTCAATAACAGGGTGCTCAGCAGGAACGAGGTGCTTGCGAAAGTAGACACCCCACAGTCACGTGGCAGGCGCTCGCTGAGTGACAGCAGCGCAGAAGGTGCATTGGCCGCTGAGAGTGCAGGCAACGGAACCCTGACCTTTCTGAACAGGATCATTCGCAGTGGGCAACGGTTGTTGAATTACCTGAGCAGTCTGGCCGGAGGTGAGAAAGACGACGTTAATGCGGGTGAAGCCCTGAGTGAGCGCCCCCTGGTGGCGAGCCTGAATGACACAGAACTGAACCAAAACTACCAGCGCCTGGTTCAGGAACTCAACGCCCAGTCAGGCAATCGCAGTGGTGAGAACCCGTCGTTTATCCCATCGACAAGCCAGAGAATGGTACAGAATCTGACGACTCCGCAACCTTTAACTAGGATAGGGATGGGCTGAACAACCTGTTAGTTACGGAGAGGTTCCCGTATGCCTGCCAATCCGACTGATAATAATCCTCGCAATCCTGTTCCTAAAAGACAGTGGCTGAATACCAGCGATGGCTGGTTTTACTTCGCCATGGTTAATACCGGTACTTTTACCATCAGACTGTCAACGGATCAGGCCAGCCCGGGATCGGCCTTTGCCACGCCAGCGCACATTAGTACTGTTAGGACAGCTATTGACAGAGCCTTCTGGCTAATTGAGCAGTCAGGTTTTTTTCCCCACTATATACATCGGAATATCAGTATTATCCTGTCTGATTCTGACTTGCCGGGTCAGAATATCTATTATGACGACGATGGAGTTACATTTTTAATCGGACAATCAATCGGATCTGACCGGCTCGTCGCCACCTTGCTAAAGAATATGGCAATGGTCGTTTATGAGGCCTGTGACCCCAATAACTTCTGGTCAGAATTTCAGGTGCGCCAATATGGTTCTACAGCCACTCGAACACAGCTCGACTTTATCTCTGAAACCCTGGCCGCCAAGTGGTTGCATCAGAAAGTATCACCGGTTTCACTCTATTGGCTGGAGTCCTTGCTTCCTGATCTGTTCAATGCCCCACAGAACCTTGAGAAGCCGCCAACCCCTCTGAGTGCCGAATTGCAAGCCAGGCACTGGCATTCTAAAAACGACCTTGGTCAAACACTTGCCTGGCTCAAAAGCGAGGAGATCCCTTCATCAGGCAATGTTACCAGACCCGTGCCTGACAGTTATTCTACTTTCACGCCCGTCGCGCCGCTTTTGCGCATCGACGAGACAATAGCCTGTCCTGCCTTTGGCAAAGGTTATCGCACCCAGGTTAACGGAACGGAAATAGCGGTCAGGGTATATCCCCAGGGCGACGGTGCTCCGCCGCTGGAGCTGGTGGACATCACCCTTGATGCCCAAGACTACCGTTCCCTCGGTTACAAAGACCCGGCACAAACACTCCAGCGACTGGTTTTTGACCTTGAGAAACTGGCAGGACTGTTTCTATACGGTGGTTTTAACCGGCAGTTGCTGACCTTTCTTCACGGACTTCAGATTGCCAGTGATCCGGGTGGCACGGATAACAAAGTCCCTCTTATCAAGGCAGAGTCCGACCGATTATTTATTGACAGTGACGCAACCTTCACAAACGACAGTCGGCCACTGATTCGTCTGGGAGCCGCCGATCTTTCCCGGCACTCTGACGAAGCTCTTGGGCACGGACTGTCGGCCCTGCTGATACCAACATGGAGAGAAACCCTGACCGACAATGCCCTGGCTGTGGCCGGTATTGAACAGCTGTGGGGGATCACTGGCAGCAGGCTGGAAGCACTAAAACCACATTATGGGCTTGATGAACGTTACCAGGCCCGGCAATGGCCACAAGAGTCCGGTGATCTCTACCGGCAACTGGTGTCAGGCCAACGCCATGATCTCAGGAAACGGGGTGGCACAGCGGAAGACTTTGTTGATGCCGTCCGGGAACTTTACCAGGCTGACGGGCTGGCGCCAGCACTTGCCAGCGTTATGGAAGACTGGCAGGCGTTGGAGACTAATCGCACAGCCGGAGAAATGGCGGATTTGCTCACTGCCATCGAAACCGTTTACAACGAACAACCGTTGCGCAGTGAACAATGGTTTTTCCGCAGGGCGCTTGATGGCAGTCTGGACTGGCTGACTGCCAGAGACCCCGACAGCCCAGTTTTGGCAAACCTTCAGCGACTGAAAAAAAATGATGAGGCACAACAAAGTGAATACGATGGCCTGTTGGAGCCGGAGCAGGCGCCGCTCTTAAACAATACCACCAGCAGCGTTCGGGGCAGATTCCTTACCCTCAAGGCTCTGGGTGACTGGATTGGGGTTTACCTGACACCGGACTATCTGGCCAGTTCCGGTAATCAGACCCTCGCCAGTGACCTGCGGCAACTGGTGGATGCCAGCGACCTGTTCAGACACCGGTTGAACAATACCGAAGGGTTACGGATGCTGTCGGGCAACGTAACAACCCCGATAAGACCTGACACCCTTGGCGATATACACGACCAAGGTTTACTGAAAATACCCCCCGATGAGCGCAACAGGACGATCCCCGGAGAGTATGTCAGTTTAATTATCCCCGGTCGCAATGGTGCATTCCCCGACAGTCAGTCCGGCCCGCTGACCTACCTGCCAATCGAGCATGGTAGGAAAAATGACACGGCTTATGATCTTGTACCGGTTAACCAGACAGTTAATAACGGCACCTTCACGCTGATCCCTTTTGATCCGGATGAAGGGGATTTGCCCTATGGTTCCGGGTGGCTTGCAGGCCATCTTTCGTTCTTTTACCAGCTGGGAGAGGCATTGCAGCTGGCGCTCGGGCTGGCGCCAGAAGCAGATACCAATGCGGCCAAAAACCGGATTCGTACTGAACTGGGTTTGCCACGGCAGGACAACCCCGGACAGGACGAACTGTCGTTACCGGTAGTAAACCCCCGTCAGGTGATGATCAAAGAAACCCTGCCCGTACAGGTAAGGTTTAATCAAACGACAGCGACAGACAGTAAAAAATCCATAACTCTGGCAGTGACCGGATACGGGTCTCTGGGGCGTCATCTGCAACTGACAGCAGAGCCTGACGGGAAGGGTACCTATCGTCTGCAACTGGCTGCCATTGGCACAATAACTGCGCTTGACGACTCACCGCCTCTCCCCCTGTGGCGCTATAACGCAGTGACCAGACCAGTGGCAAAGCGCAGAGTTCGCCGTTCCGATACCGATCCTGATTCTGCTGAAGTTCAGGACCTGAAATTAATTGACAAACTGATTCCTGATTCCGATGCGTTCCTGGAAAAATTCGCACCGTTATTAGACTATCAGCGCGCCGCAAACGACCACTTGAACGCACGTGTTGAAGACCTGCTAGAAGCTTTTGTCAAGCTTGATGGCTCTCGCCATGAGCAGACTCCATCTACCTTCGCTTTGGTATTAGGGGTCTACGACCAACTCATTGAGCTGACCGAGAACCACCCGCTGGAAACCGGTGAAACATTTGCGAAACTGGCTACAGACATCCAGAGCTGGATTGAATCCAGCATGGTGCCAGTCCCTGAAAAGCTGCATTTTGTCAGCATTAGCCCAACAGCCGGGGAGCTAAACCGGGTCTGGTTATGGATTGCAGCCAATTCAAAGTCCGATTTACAAATAACCCTCTGGTACGACCCGGACGCAATGCTCACTACTCTGCTTACCAATGCCCTCAAAAAAGCAGTGATCAGTCAATTAACCAGTCAATCCGGTTCCAGTGATCCGTCTAATTTTGACTCGGATTTAATGGAAGGATTCATGAAGCTGCAAGATCAGGCCTGGAAATTCATAGAGTCAGACATGAAACAGGGACGGGGATTTGATCTGGCAGTGAAGAATTTTCTGGTACGCCACCTCAACCATAAATCATCGGATATTGATGAGCATAAAAACCAAATGGTGAAAGCCTACCAGCTATTTAAACAGAAGGTAGAGTCTTCTTATCCCGGCGCGAAGTTTTCCCGCGAGGATATTAAAACGGTCTGGACCGATGCTTACGGGGAAGACGGTGAGAAGGCCAGAAGTTACTATTTAAGAGAGCTGGGGTTGCGTGGTAATAAGCCAGCGGCCACTGCACTGGTGAAAAGCAGGGTGCTTGGCACTCTCGGTGGTGTTTATTCTGATACGTTCCTTTCGCCGTTCATTAATAAGGATCTTTTCAAGGGTATTGATTACTCCGGCGTCAGCATGACAGATTGGAGCTGGGTAAAGAGGGTACAGGTACAGCTTGTCATCCAACAGTTCAGCAAAGAATTCCTTCCTGGTGACCAGGACCCTGCCATTGCCCAGAAGGTTGCAGACGATCTCGCCTGGTTCGGTAAAAAATACCCCCGGTTAAAGAATGACCTCGAGCAGCGTTTGGCGAGTTCTGATCCCTCGCAACTGTTTGAACCTCTGGGAGAAGTTAAAATCATTCCCGGTACGATCGACCTGTCACTAAAAAACGCACAAAGTCGTTTTTTTTCAGTATCACAGGGCGACCCGACCATGAAGGAGGTCGAAAACCGCCTTTTATTAAATTACCAGACGATTGACCAATATAAACTGTCCAGCGTAACAGCTTGGAAATCTATCCAGGATACAAAAACGTTTTTCACCAAAAAAGAAAAGGGTCAACCGAAATTGGCTTATTATCGATTCGGGGGGGTGTGGGAATTTTCGGAAGGCTACCCATTACTTAACGGCGATGACGCGCTGACAGAAAGCAATAGTGCAGTAGGTTGGACAGAAAGCGATAAAGCTTTGCTTGATTCTCTGCTATTGCTTTCCGGGGAACGCTATACCATTTCCAGCGAAACAGAAGCTTTCTGGTACCACGAAAACGAGATCGCAAACTATATTAAGACGGATCCCCAGAGCACAAGCCAATACAGCCAACAACTGATTATCCAGATGGAACCTGCTGATAATAACCCGATTAGCAGGGCGAGCCGTTACCTGTATCGCAAATATAAAAATCACCAGAAAACTTATAACTCAATCCGTTTGCTGGTCATTGATAATGATGATTGGTCAGATGGAGAGACAGGTGCAAGAGTCAACAAGGCCGATATTAGCAGATTTCTCGACGGTAACAGTCGAATTCATGTAGTTGGACTTGGTAAGTCCGAGAACGGGAAATTTACCCTGAGCGGTCAAACCGCGTCAGAACTCTCAAAAAAAATCAATGAACTGACCGGTGGTACCCCGGTTAAAACCATTAACCTGATTGGCTCAGGCATTGACGACAACGGGCTTGTCAGCCAATGCCTGAAAGAAACCCTGCAAGCAACAAAAACCTCAGCAGTGACTGCCCGTGACGGTCTTTTGATCGTCGATATCTGGGGGCGTCTGTGGGTTGGCCTGCTCTCTGACTCGGGTCTTGTGACCTGGTCACTGGCCGACAGCTCTGACAAGCTGAAAGCGCTTCGCATGAGTAACGGTGAAATCACCGTCAAGCGCTTGTCGGCAAAAGAAACATTGGCTGAAGGTGCCATCAGAATACGTCAGCTGCCCTCTGTTTTGTCAGAGCACAGCGGGTTGCTGGGGCCCGCTAATCCCGATGATCTGGTGCCGACCCCGGCAATGTTCGAGCACAGCCTGAAGCCGCATCTGCAGGGTGTTTTCGAGCCGAATGATTTAGCAGCGCTGGAGGAGAAAATTACCCAATTTGACCAACTTCGTCAGGAAGGAGCGGCTCTTGAAAAATACATGCTTGTCTATCGGATGCAGAAAAAACTGCCCAGAATTCTTCCTGGTGGCGCTGTGACCTCCCACCTGGCCGCGACAATAAACCAGTACCTGCTGGATGCTTTGGTGGAGGTCCCTGAAAAGCTTAACTTTATCTGGATTGGTCGTCTCAACGAAGGTGTTAAAGCTCATCTCAAGGTCTGGGCCAAGATGGTTTCCTCCTGGCCAATAACGCTCTGGTACGACCCGCAAGCGCTTCTGGCACCCGTGCTTGCCCGGGAAATACGTAACGCTGTTGCCGCTGAGAAAATACCCGCAACATTCCTGGCAGAAGAAAGGAGTAAACATGATTTTTTGGCACGTATTTTTCAGCTACAAGATTTGGCCTACAGCACTATAAAAAATGGCATTGCCCAGGGCAAAACCTTCGACGACATGGCAAAGGTTTTTTTGGTCAACCACTTGGGTATGGATCGAGCAGAATTAGCACAAATACAAAGGCAAAGCCTGAAGGAATTCACGGATTTTGCCAACGAACTGACCAGGCTTCGGGGCAACCCCGGATCCGGGGGATTCACACTGGCCGATATCAACCAGCTCTGGCAGGCAGGCAGTGACGCAAGCATAAAAAAGTGGTACGAGAAAGAGCTTATGCTGAGAGGGCTTTTAGCAGCAGCATCGGATCTGATACGAGTGGATCTGCTTATTAAAGATAAGAGTGAGGGAGGTGTCTATTTGGATGTCGACTCACTACCTCATTATAATCAACGCTTGTTTAAATATATTAACCCTCCGGAAAATATTTTAATTGAAGGCCAACTGAATAATTTAATTAATCATCTGATTATGGAGTATTTAAGTGAGCCAGGGCCGGAACAACTTTTCCCTAAAAGAAATCCTGATCCGGAAATACAGGAGAAATATAATCAATTAAAGGAAAAATACCCTGATTTTACCCAGGCTGTTAGAGAGGTCATAGCCAATCACAAAAAAGAGCCTCTTTTCGTTTTTCCAGAATCCATCAGGGCTATTCCTGGTTCAGCAGAAATAACCTTGGTTTTTTCAAAAATGGTTCAGCCCAGAAATAGTTTAATTATTGCGCCACGAGACAGCCAGATTCTCAAGGCGGTTAAGCAAGAAATGATAAAGCGGCAACAGTTGATTGAACGTTTAGATATAGACAATCCATCAAAACTTTATAGTTACGATCTCGCTGAAGTCAAGGCAGCCGTTATCAATGAATTGGGAATCGATCGAGTAGCCGCCGGTTTTTTTATTTCATATCGGACTGATGGAATAATGTATGGATCCGGCTCGATCTTGCAGCTATCAGGGCCAAGTGTGTTTCGTGATGTCATGAAGCAATATTTCAATGCTTATCTTTCAGGAGAGGATCTTCTTGATTACGAAAAAAAATCCTATTTCACGCAAATTAATCCATTGGCAAAGATTGATTTAGTGAGTTTGGAAACTGATGAACAGGCCAGTAGCTGGGTCACCAATGTTGATAAAACCGTGCGTTATGCCCTGAACGATGAGCAAGACAGCCATTATGGCAACCAGATTATTCTCCAGCTGGGTAACAGCGACAATGAAGTCAAAGCCAGCGTTTACCTGAGGAAAAAATACCAGCCCTATTTTAGCTGGCATATACGACTGGAGCCTGATGGTACCTTGATTAATCCAGTGACAGGCCGTGACATTGAGCTCAGGATATTGCGAGCCGGTTTTATTAAAGACGACACACGTATTATTGTTGTGGGTCATGGTAGTGAGGGTAACAAGGCTGGCTTGGGCCTGTTTCGCAAAAAGGCCGATTCCAGAGAGTTTCTCCTGGGCGGGAAGACGGTTAGCCAATTGGCCGAGGTGCTCAAGCGCATAACTGGCGGGCAATTTGTCAGCACCGTCAGTTTGGTGGGTTGTGGCGCTGCTGCCAGCGGGGAGCACTACCCTGTGGAAAAGTTCGCCAGGAAACTGTTTGGTAAAATCAGGACAAAACGAATCACTGTCCGTAATGCCCTGGTGGCGGTGGATATGCTCGGGCGCAAATGGACCGGCATTCTCCCTGCCGATGGCAATGTGCTGTGGTCACAATCAGACCCTCGCGTCAAGCTGGTGCTTGAAGAAGACGAACGGGGACAGTTAATGCCCCGCCAGCTCCCGGTTGCAGAAGGGCTGGTGAAAAAACTCCGGAATTTACCCGCTTTGCCCCTCGGCAGGAATTATGCCTATCTGGGCAAGAATGCCCCTCATTTCGATCAGGCCAGACGCTTACTGCTTGATACGATTATCGACAACAATCACCAAAACAATGGCAGGCAGAAACTCTCCGACCTGGTTGACCATTACAACCTTCGGCTGCAACAAGTCACCCGTGATAACTTTTCCCCTTACCGGTTGATGCCGTTGCCGACTGTCGACGCTGAACTGCCTTTTGTGCAGACAGGGGCACCAAGAAAGCTGCACCTCAGCGCCTTTGTTCGTGCAGACTCAATCGGTGACCCGTTTTCGGGTATTGGCTTGCTGGCCTATGGTAATCCTTTTGCGCAGGAGAACTTTTTCCAGACCCAGCAGGCGGGATATCAGCTGGCCCGGCAAGTCGCAAGCCCGCCATCTGACGCCATGGCAACACTGTTTACCCGCCTGCTGCTTGGGTCTTTACAGGACATTATTGCACCCGGTGGCCACGACATAGATCCGTTCCGGGTTTCTAGTCCTGATCTACTGGTTTCGGTATTGGGAAAAGATGACCTGCTTGCCCTGAATGCCCAAAAGCTACGAAATGACTTTTCTGAATTGGCCCAGCAGTACGTCAAGACTCTGAGAAGGTTATTGGGTGACTTTCTGGCCGACAAACGGGCGGAACAAAAAGCACCGAGACTGAACGCCTGGAAAAGGCATGAACAAAGAAAGTCGTTTCAAAATACCCTTTCGCGTGAGGTTAAAAAAAGGCTGAAGCACCAACCGGATGGTAAGGTCAGTTTCACGGATCCTGTGCCTCTGCCTGACAGAGAGTCTTTTGCTGGCGACAAACCTGGCAAATACCTGCCTGTTGTCGCCAACCCTGCGGGCGAAACTTATGTTCTGGTGAGCGTGCCAGAGTTTAACGGCGGGATTTTTCCGGACAATCTGCGCAATATCCTGTTTATGCTCCAGTCCTCAGGTCCGCTGGAGAAGCGTAATGCCCAAACGCTGATCAAGGCCATTGAGTCAGCCTATTCCCATCGCTCATCCTCCCTGCCAGAACAGCGGCTCGATGAAAAAATAGCCCGACTGCCGCTGGCTGATGTGGTCACACTGGCCAATGAAGTTGATCACTTCGACACCGGGCACCGGGCAGTCCAGAGCCTGATGCAAAAACTCTTGTCGCGTCTGGTGGCCAGCGTAGTCACCACGCTGGAAAACGGTGACAAGCCCAATCGCCAGCAGAAGCTGCTGATCGCGGAGTTGTCCAGCCGACTTCCCGACGACAACAGCGGCTTCAGGGTTCCGCTTCCGGAAAACCCTGAACACCGGGCTTATCTGGACTTTTCTCTGCCCTACGACGAAGATCGCTATTCTTCCTCACAGACCGTTCTGGGGGCTCGTTCGCCCTTTTCTATCTCTGCCATTGATCATAATGCTTATCACTCCCAGCTGCGTGAGCTGGCGCAATGGGATGAACCACCAAAAGGACTGGAGGATGTGATTGGCTATTTCAATAAACCGAATAAATTCATCGATAGCCTTCTGCTCTGGCGCAAATGGCAGAAAGATAATGGTTTGGAGACGATCAGTCCGCTCGTTGATATCCGGCTGGAATCAGACCGCCTGACCTGGGACAGTCGGGTGATTATCCGGCAGTGGGAAAAAAATGAGCCTGTTATGATTCGGGTCGGACTTGCTGATGTACGGCCAGGTTTGTCTAACACCCGCCTTGCCCGGGTGATGACTCAATCCTACGGACTGGCTCTGCTCCTGCAACTGCAAGCAAAGCAGGTACCCCTCTCTGTTATCGTCAGGGCTATGGAAATATGGGAAACGGATTACCCTCTTTTTCTTGTTGGCCATTACGGTTATGACAATGGTCTGAAACTGCGGCGACTGCCCAATGACAGTGATCCGGTTTATCAGGTGCTGGTCACTCACAGTAAAGATCATGATCTTAAGTTTGCCCGGGGCACTGTGGATGATTTCCATTTGGCATTGGAGGGATTGTTCAGGGAAGAGCGTCTTGCCCATTCGGTCAGAACCGTTATTAATCACCTCGAAAAAAACCCGGAGACCTCTGTCGATACTTTTGTGCAGGGTCTGGTTGATATACACACAGATTATTGGAAAAAGATGCAGGTTTCGCGCCTGCGTTCTGCACTGGAGTTGCAGAACGCGGACTACCGGATGTTGGAAAAACGAATAACCAGCTCCGGTTTACCCCCTAAAGACAGGAACAAGTTGTTGTCAGATCTGGGTGCTATGCAAAAGCTGCCAGACAAAATTCCGTACGCTGGCAAAACGTTTTCTTCTTTCATGGACGTCTATGGTCATGAAATCAAGCCGGATAGCCCCGGATTTATTTCAGAAATCCTACCAGATACCTATGGTGGTAAAGGTTCGCAGCCGAAGATCGCGCTCTTGTTCTCTGGTCAATTTATCAAATATGTTCTGGTAAACGATATTCCTTTAAAACAGCTGTTTTTATTGCGGAATAACGTTATCGGATTTATTCAAATGCTTAAAGAAACCTCTAAATTCGAGGGTTTTTCCAATGCATTGAATGAAGGACGGAGCCAAGTCTTTGGAGATCTCCAGGCTCTGGTGAATCAGGGTGTTATAGATGCTTCTGCCGGTAAAAACTTTGACCAGGTCAAAATACCTGACTCTGTCCGGCTATTACTGGTGCCCACTCCCCCCGGTTCATCCGGCACACTGCCGCCTGAGCCGGTTCTGGTGGGTAATGCCGGCAGTGTCCTGAAATTTGATCCAACCCGTTACTCCATCGCAGGTAAAACGGCTGTTGAAACACATTACATTATGGCTGGCCTGATCAGTCAGTTTGTTGTTGCATCGTATAAGTTAAAAAAAACCGGCGGCGATTTCAGCAATTACTTGCGCATCAAAAAACAGATCCTGCGTGAGCTTGAACCCTCTGTTTCAGAGATTAAGGGAAAAATAAATGTCCCAGTAATAGAAAATCCCAGGCGAATCGGCATTGAGATGGAAGTGCACTACGTAGAGATACATACTCCAGATAAAATCCAATTTGCACGCTCAGCCGGGATTCCTGAGGGTGCAGTTGACAATTCCTACGCTTCACTGATGTTAACCACCGACAGAACGAGTGATTGGAGAGCTGCTGGGACTTTACTGGAAATCATTACCGGACCACAACCCCTTTCTTTTTATCGGGATAAGTCTTCAGGTTTTTATGATGCCATGGAAGCTCTAATAGCCACCGTGAATAGCGCACCTGAAAATGACAAAGGTGATTATACGACAAAAAATCTGGTTGATGATTACAATAGTGCATTGTCAAAGGTGCGATTGGAAAAAAAATACTCGCAAGAGTTTCTTCACCATTTTGCCGTGAGGTTTAACCCAAATGCAGAGAAGAAATTCTCACTGAAAACCTGGAATAAAAAAATGGGGGCCCATCATCGAAGACCACAAATTAATATTTCAATTGACCTTCGTGCATTCGGAGATATAACGTCTGTCATACCTGATCTTATGGCACCGCTAAAAAATGATTTCTTAAAAAAGGTTTTTCAGCAGTGTCAATACGGCGCCAACGAGCTTTTGCAAAAGCTGAATCTGGAGCATTCTCCTTTATTAGCATCAATGTTCACCCTGCACCTCTATAAACAGGTACTGGATAGCTCAACAGAAGAATTCAATCGCGGAAAGCTCGGCAACACGGCTGGTGGTCCTGTGACTAAACTCGGTGGATTACCAAGATTTGCTACCGCTGACCTTATTATGTCAGTCATTTCCAGCCTTGATGCTGAGCGTCTTTATGCCGCAATCAATTATGGCCCAGACTTTTTTTCGCTGATTGAAGAAACGATCAATGGGCTGGTCGAAAAGGGAGCGGAGGCAGAGGGGGCTGGCCGAAATTGGCACGTGCCTACAGAAAAACTAAGAGCCAGAGTAAGCTCGCTGTTTGTGAATTTACTGGATTATCGTATTAAACATGGGCGAATGCTGCTAAATAATGTTTATAAGGACTGTTTCAAACTTCCTCAAAGCGGAATAATATTTTTTCTTGATTCCGTTGAACCAAATTCAAGAGTAAAAATCGTCAGTCATGACAGTGGAGAGGGTGGAATCCATTACTTCTCCGCCATTGAGGTTCGCAAACCTTCGGCCAAGCTCGCCAATATTGCTGTAGCTCCTCCCGATCCCGAAACAACTGCATTAATAAAGTCAGTCCAGGATCCGGATCTGCTGGGAACAGACCCGGGCGTTGACCAAGTCTTTATTAAAAGAGCTCAATCCCTGCTCACCTCTGACACCGGAACCTGGCATTACCGGGACTGGGTAAAGGTGTCCATCCTCGACCGGCTGGGTCAACTTGACCGCGCAAAGCGGGAGCATGTGAACCGCTCCTTCGTCAGCCATCAGCGGGCGGCACCGGACGCAGCCGGGCAGGACGCACTGGGCCAGTTGCTACTTTTTGCCCATCTTAAGGCAATGACCGGCGGGCGATCAGAATCATCCTGGGACACCCTGGCGCAGTTGCAAAAAATAGTGTCCGTAGATTTTGACTTTCAGCGGGTGGCCGGGGCTTACCAGCTCAATAATGACCTTCCGTTGAAAACCATTGACAGCGACGCCCTGCTTGTTGCCCGCTGGCAGCGGCTGGTAAAACTCAATCTGCCCGCCACTCTCTACAGACTTTTGGACTCCGGAGACGAAGATTTTATTAAAGCCGTTCTTGAGTCGGCAAAGATCGTTTCCGGGAACGGAATGTCACTGGGTCGCTTGTTTCGGGAAATGACCATCATCCTTGAACCCGAATGGCGCTCGTATCAGAGTCATCTGAATAACCATCCGCTGACCCTGACGGTGGGAATAAAGGACATTACTTCTGATAGCCATAAGGCTATCGCTATAGGAAAGCTGTTCGCAATAGCCCTTTTAAACCATCCCGAATTGGTGGCACTCGGTCAGACTCAAAGGGAGTTGCAGGCGGTCTGGGGATTATCGGCCATCAGCACTGGCAGTAGCTATGGCCTGACCACAGAACGGGTACCGGTCGCTTTTCCAAAGCAGAAAGCCCCCCTGTATACACAGTTTTTGAATGGCATCGGCAGCATCAATCACAACTGGCAGTTTGCTTCCGGGTCGGTCGCGGATTTCGCCCGGGTTCTCTACCGGTTGTCCGCCCAGCATGATCAGGGCAGGCTGAAAGAGGCCTTTGAACGGGTTCGGAACTACCATCGTCAGCACCCCAAAGTATCCCTGGACACTTTTGTCTCGGCTCTGGTGAAAACACACGGGAACCTGCCCGATGAACTGGCGGGTCTGGTTCTGCGTCAGGCTATCGGGAAAGCGGGATGTACTTATCTGCAACAGGCCCTGACGGAGAAAAAACCATCATTAACCGCCGGGCTCAATACGATGATATGGGTTGGGGCTATTGACTCGTTTTATGATGACCGTGATTCGTTCGATGGCACTACCGCATTTAAGGTTGACCGCCACATCTCGGTAAAACTGAGCCGTGCTTACTTTCGTTATGGGGGCACAGAGTATCTTTTATTAGTCGATGGCCTTCAGGACTTCCTGACCACGCATCTGGGCAAAGATTACCTGAAGAGAATCAGGAACGATCCCGCAGCTTTATCTCAAGATCAGACCCTGACCGTTGATGCCCCGAAAGCCGTGGCCGGAAAGCAGCAAATCGTCGTTTGGTTATCACACACTGGCGAGAAAGTGGTGATTAACCCCGATGCCGCTGCCAGTCAAAAAAACCGTTTGTCCAGCTTGATTCCAGTGTTTACTGCCCTGGTTAAATCCGGCCATGAACTGAACGGTGGCCGTCAGCTTGCCCCTTCAGAGGTTGAAGGGATTGAAAGAAGGGTTCGCCAGCAAATGGGGCTGGCGCCCCTGGTGCAGCTTGCCGACACCGGGAATCTGAATCTGAAAGAGGACACCGCATCTGGCCGGATCGTCCTTGAAAAAACCTACACCATTGACAAACCTGCCATACTGGAAAGCCTGCTGGCCAGAAGCCCGACAGTCGTCAATGACTCACCTTTATTCACCCTTAAATGGCTGGCTGCCGACAGTCAACCGGGCCTGCAACTGATAACAGCCCCACTCTCCCTGGATGAGCTGAGCAGGCACCGGCCTTTGCTGGATGCCGCTTTTCAGGCACTGGGTAAAACGATCTCGACCCAGTCTGGCCCGGTTAAAAACCGGGATTTGGTCTGGACCTTTCACGAACGGCTTGCCAATACGGAGCCAGTAAAAAAAGACAACGCCCTGGGCCGGTTAATCTTTGAAAAAATAACTTACACGGTCCACCGACCCACCGGATCGCACACCCTGATGTATCAAAGCCCGATAAAAATCGGTGCTACACCTTTGACCACCCTGAAATGGCTTGGTCCGGGACTCTATCCGGGTTTGCAACTGGTAACGCCCCCCCTTTCACTGAGTCATCAGACCACCAACAGGGATAAGTTGGAAGCCACTTTTTACGCAGTGGACAAAATTATCTCGACGCAGCCTCAACCGCTCAGTGACCGACTCTTTCACTCAAAGTTTGACGGGTATTTCAGGCACCGGCTGCCTCCTTATGTTGATGAGCCGAAGACAATCTGGCAGACAAAAATCACCGGCAAGGCAGACACCGGAATCATCCTGAGGTTTCCCTCCGGGAACCTGGACAAGCCCCTGGCCCCTGTTCTGTTTGCTGTCACTGACGGTCCTGAGAGAGAGCGACTGCTGGCCAGCCTGCAGGCCGCCACCCGGTTTGTGAACACTGTTATCCCGGCTTCAGGCAACGAGGCAATCCATGCCCAGTTAAGGTCGCTGTTTACCCTGTTGTTGTTCCGACTGTCGAGCGACGACCTGCCCGGGCAAGCCCTGTTTCCGGGGGCAAGGCTGGCAGACTATATCCACACTTACCTCTCAGACGATGCCGTGACCACACTCAGTCACCACATCAACCGTGTTGGCCTGCAACAAGTCACTGACGATCTGGTCACTGATCTTGCACAACAGGCAGTCGGTACCCCGGACCCGCAAGCGGGTGACAGGATCAAGGACCTGCTGGGGACGGCCCTGGATTACCGCCTTGCCAACGGCACCGGACTCTTGCCCGGCACACTGCCTGACACCTACTCGCTGCCCCTCGCGGATGGCGGAAAATACCGGGAACTCTGGACCGGGCTGATGTCAGAGTACGGCACAACGCGACGGGTCTTCAAAGACGCCGATGGCCATTATCTGCTGGACGCAGCTCTGCCGCTCGAAAGCAGCAGTATGGAGCAGCTGTATCAGTCCGATAAGCTGACGGGCCCTCTCAAACTGGCGTTAAAACCGGACTCGCTGGGCCGCGATCAGGAGGTTACCCGTACCTTTCTTGAAATGGCAATGTCCAGGATGGATACCGACTGGCCGTGGTTTTCGAGACGCTTCTCCTCATTACCAAAATTGCAGCGTTTCACCCTGGTGGAAGCACTGGGTCAATATGGTTCCAACTATCCGGAGGCCGATGTCAGGCGGCTGGCCCGTGCCCTTACCAAAATCCAGCTTGGCGTTATCAATGAGCAGATCATTCAAGGTGATAATCCTGAGACACCGGCGATGTTTCGCATCAAGAGTCTGGAATCGCTCTCAGGCGAGAACACGCTGACCACCGAAGATGGCAGCAAGGTCTATTTTCATGCTGGCTCTCTGTTGCCGGTAACCCACAAAAAGGCCCCATCACCCGATCTTCAACAGATGCTGCTGAGGGGGTCACACAGTAGCCAGTTTCCCGGATCGTTTCTGGATAGGCGCCACAGCGGCAGACTGTACCGGCAAGCCCTGCAGGACGGCCAGATGGCACCCGACCGTTTCCGGGATGATGTCGGGCGGTTTATTGAAATTCTCAGTCACCAGGGGGAAAGCCATCGTCGAGAATTCCACAAGCAGCACCGGCTTGACCTGAGTGCGGGGCGGCCTGTCCACTGGCGGTTAAACCCCCATATTTTACTGCAGGCGTCCAGCTTGCGGGTCACGGGTACGGCGGTCATCATTGAGCTTGGAATGAAGAAGAACCCTTCGCTGACCCTCGAGTCCTTTGGCACAGTCGTCGACCGGTTCTATGCCCTGAGTCTGGCCAAGAGTATAGAGGCTGTCGATGCTGCCCTGTTCCAGTCTGGCTGGCCAAAGGAGGCCGGACAACTGGCGCAACTGGGCAACTCCATTGGTTTTGACGCTGCCCAACAATGGGTTTCCCTGCCTGCGCTGAACCAGGCCAATACTCTCTATACCCTTCTGGCAGACAACAATCGGGAGGCCATTGAGCGTCAGTTTGACCCCATTGGTTCACCCGCCAGTCAGAAAGACTTTAAACAGGCGATGACGTGGCTGTTCGCCTGGAAGCCTGAATTACTCACATTGAGCTTTGACAGGGTCTCTGACTACCTTCAGACGCACCGGGATGACCCGGATATTGGCACCTTCGCCAGGGCACTGTACGAGTTTGACCGGAAACTGTCGAATGATAACAGGGACCTGTTCAGGGGGATGCTCAGCCATCAGCAGGTCGAACAACTGAGCGACGTTCTGGCCTATCAGGCCCCTGAGCAGCGGGAACTGATCAGCTTCATAAACACGCTTAAAACAGCGGTCAACTCCCAAGCCCCGGCAACCGATGCAGCCGGGTTTGCTCCATCGACCTACCGGCTGGTTCGCTCTGAAAGCGGGTTGAAGGTTGTCGTCATCAAGGACCCGGATGCGTCAGACCAGAAGCGCTGCCGACGCGGGGTCGGCGGGTGCGGAACTCGCCTGCTCCTGACGGGAAATCTGGCGGATCACCCCCTTTTGGGCATTGACAGTACAGACATCAGTGACACCGATACCGGCAAACCTTATTACAAAGTTGAGTTCCTGACCTACCAAGGTAAGCTGCACAGAGTGCTTAGCCGTTCAGGTAACGATATCACAGCCACCCCTCTGGACGATGAAGTTTCGCTCCATGACAGTATTCACAATAGCGGCGGTTCCCCAGATGAGCGTGTGATTTCGGACGGAACATTGACCACGACGTCGGTGGCGGTCAAGCGTTCCGGTGGCGAGGTTTATCAGCTAATTTCGGAAGATGGCGATCACTACCGCGCAATCCGCCTGCAAACCGATGACAGGCTGTTAGCCGCCTACGACAGCAGCGGGAAAACCTTGATCCCGGTGCTGGAAAAGAACGACCATGGCCAGACAGTTTATGGCTTGAAACTGGACAATGCCGCGTCAGATACAAACGGGCTGTACAAACTCAACCCGGCGGAACCGCTGGAGGAGCAACTGGCCGCTGCCCGCCGGGAAAATCATCGGCTGTCAGCCGTCAGTTCCGAGCTACGGACGCTGACGGGCACGGATGACAGGATAGCCGTGATCCTTACTGCCGACTATCGCCCCGGCCAGCCACTGGCAAACCAGGCCCAACGGCTGCTGTCAGAACTGAGAGTCTTTATTGCCAGCCCGGCAGGGCAGCGTCTGGTCAATGCCCTGGGATTCCCCGACAGCTTTATCCAACCCGCCACTATGACTGAGCTGGACAGTAAGCTGTTCCCCGGTATGGCGCCCCCCAACCCTCTGAGGCTGGTGATCAGGCTCGACAAACAGGCTCTCGCTGACCGGGTGATACCCTATCGCCGGGATGGCAACGGGGACCTGAGCGGCAACAGGCTGGTGCTGTTGCAGGTGGACCCGGCGGTGTTGGCCGGGCAACGTCACTCCACCAGTAATTACCTGGGGGCACTGGCCTCTGTCCTGAAAGATTTGTGTCGGGCAGCACTGGCCAGTACTGACCAGTCGGACTCACCGGCTATCGCCATGACCTGGTTGCAGGGGAAAAAAATCACCGGGGACCGGACGCTGCTGCAACTGGAAAATCAACTTCGCAAGCAGTTCGACCTGCAGACCGTCCAGACCAATGCTGCCGCCCCCGAGCCTGTTCAGGTGGTCACTGCAGCAGGCGGGATAACGACCGTGAAAACCCGCCAGCAGGTCCGCATTGCCTATAAAGCCATTGCCGAGCCCCTGTCCGGCTTTGACCAGTTGGTAGGAGATAGGGAAACCCGTCTACTGTTTCAGCGGGTTCAGTATTTTTGCAACCAACGGGTTGACCAGTTACCCGGCGCTGGTCGTTCGAGGCTGGGGAACCTCCGTTCACTGTTGACCCAGGTGGCCTGGAGTGGGCTGGTCAACCAGGGTATGGTAACTTCGCAGCTTGCACTTCTGGCTGACCCGGCGGATGTGGTCACGGCTGTGCTCGACAAAGATGAGCTGAAAGCACTGGCCGGGATCGATGATCTTGCCGGGCACCTTGAGGGTGTGCTGAGCGATGCCCTGAAAGACCGACGGGGCAGCACCCTCACGACGACCAAACGACAGTCGTTGTTGACCTGGTTAAGTCGTGCAGAGACGTTACTGGCAGATGCAAAGGCGGTGCGCGATAAATGGGCCGACCCCGGACAGCTTCCTCTCGGAGAGGATTCCTACGACAATGTGCCGGTCACCGCTGGTAGCCGGAAAAACCTTGTCCTGACCAGCACCGGGCGGCAAAAGGTCACCCGGTTGGGTAACCAGCATCTCATTGCCATTGAAAGCCAGAACAGCCCCCTGGCCGCTCCGGCAGGGGATGAGCTTAACGGTTTGCTGGCACTGTTGAGACAGCAGCCGCCTGCCGGGGCGGCACTGCAGGCCGAGCTTCAGCATGCCCCTGCCTCCGACCCGGACTATTTCCGGGACGCGATCGAGCGTACCCTGTCACCGCTGTCCCGGCAGCAGACCGACAACCTGGACGACACCCTTGTTGATTTGCTCAAAAAACCGTCCCTGACCGGCGCTGAGCCGCTGCTGGCGGAGTATTTTTTTCAACGGCGGCTCAGAGGTTTGGAAACCACAGACCAGACCAGGTTGCGGACCAATGCCCTGAGGGCCAATAAATGGCTTGATCGCCTGCAAAAAAATCCGCCATTGCCTCCGGGCCCGGGCAGGAAGGCCCCGACTTTCATCACCGATACCGGGCTGGGTCGTCACCAGGCCCGGGTTCAGACCACAGCCGGCCAAAAGACGTTCACGCTGGGTCGCCGGGATGACCTGGCTTTTTCCGACCAAGGGCCTGGCTATACCCTGATCCGCAGCGAAGAGCACCGCAAGGTCTTTCGCGTCGAGCTTCCCGATCGCTGGCCAGACCGTCTTTTGCAGATCAGGCTGCTTGTCTTCATGGAGCCTTATCGCAGACTGCAACGGAAGGGCCGTATTGGCAAAGAGCAATTACAGAACGACCTTCAGCTCATTGCCCGGGGGATGGCTGAGTCACGTCTGTCGAACCTTCTTCAGGCGTTGGTGCAACCCATCAGGGACGCGGGCATTGCCGATGATAGCCCGTTTAAAATAAGAATCAGCCTCAAGCCTCTCTTGCCCTTGGTGGACAGTCGTGTCGAGGTGAGTGGGACAGGCAGCGGCATTGTCCTTTTAAGGCTGGGCACGAAGGACAGGAACAAGCCATTTATTTTCCGGGAAACCCTGGCGAGCCTGGTCGGTGCCAGTCTGTTGAAAGCTCTTGAGGGTGGTGGTGGGTCGCTGTCAGCCTTGCGCCAGCAAGTGCGGCGGCAGTTCGGGATCAACACCGGGACAGTGCCTGACGGTGAGTCGCGCACCCTGGGACTGACCCGTCAGTTCGAACTGACCCCGGTGGCTGACAATCCCTCAGGCACAGGCCTCTATCGGCAACTGGTCGCAGGCTATCATAACCTGCTGTTAGCTGAAGGTGGTACTGAGGCCGATTACCGCCGGGCACTGGCGTATTTGGAGCTGCATAATAGCGCCAGGATTCAGGCAATAAAGGACAGCCTTGCCAAAGGGGAAATTAAAGTCAGTGTCAGTGAGCGCACTCTTTTCAACAAGATCGTCAGTGAAAAACGATCTTCTGCTCCCTTGATCCCAGCTCCCCACTTTGATCATACCATCGCCCCCTATATTCCCCCGCCCCCCGGCTCTGAGCTGATCAACGCGGATTACCGGGCCTTCTGGAGTGTCGGTTCCGGCATGGAATCCCTGCTTGACGCCAGGCTGCTGGGGTTAAGTCGGGTGGCGGCAAAAAACTTTTTCGGGCCAAAAGTCTTTGCCAGCGCTTACCTGAAGTCACTGCTGGTTCATTTTATCTACTGGAAGATGGAGCAGGTTCTGGGTAGCAACGGCCAGCCAGCCAGCCGGATACACCTGGGAGTCACCGATGCAGTAACGGCCATACTGCCTGACAGCGACATCAATGAAATCGCAAACCTGGAGAGAAATACGAGGACATCCACAAACGAGAATACGAGGACATCCATAAAGAATTCGAGGACATCCATAAAGAATTCGAGGACATCCATAAAGAATTCGAGGACATCCATAAAGAATTCAAGGACATCCAAAAATTCGGGGACATCCAAAAATTCGGAGACATCCAAAAATTCGGGGACATCCACAGTCGCCGCACTGGAAAAAGCCTGCACTTTTGTTGCCCGGGGACTCGGCTGGGAGCGTTTTGACACCGGCCTGCTGGCCAATATGAAGCAAGATGTGGACACCGTATTCAAAGAGGCAGTAGAACTGCGACAGCGCGTCGGCAAGCCGTTCCAGTTGCCGGTTAACCAACAGCAGGACGCCCAGAGCAAAGAACCAACGTCTGTGCAAGCTTTAGTGGGGCAGGATACGACCATTGAAACCACCGCCAGCAGCCCTCGTCATATCGTTATGGCAGACGGTAAAAGGCGTTATCTGAAAATAACCCCGGCGGGCCCGGGCAATCCTTTCCCGCTTATGTCTCCCCAATCACAGGATGGTCTGAAGCAACTGTTACGGCGGCCCCTGAATCCGGGTAAAAGTGCTTCGGGCACCGAGGCTTACCTGTCACAGCTGGCACGCCATTATGAGACTTTTAGTGAACTGAAGGACATTGACATTACCGGCCAGGTCAATGCCATTATTGACAAGATGGACGATGTCACCCGCCAGCAGTTTGCAGAGGGTTTCCTGCAATATACCCGGCAGTCAGCCATCCCGGCCGGTCTGGCCGAAACCATCGCCGGGAAATTGCTTGCGGCAGAGGTCACCGCGCTGGGTTCCCTGCCTGAAAGGCTTGCCACCGGGCTTTATCAGCGGCTCAACGGGCTACTGAGCCTGACCGGGAAAAAGGCATTTTCGCTGACCTCCGGCAACCTGATGATTCGGGTGCTGACCGACCCTTCAATGACCGCCGATGCCTCCTACCTGATGCCTGCCCAACACACACTGGTGCTGGGCAATGGCGACGCTGACAGTCCGCTGACCGCCGCGGCAGCACTGGCTCTGCTGCAAGCCGCCCAAGCACAGAAACCAGAGGATCAGACAAAAACATTCCTGGCCCTGCAACAGAAGCGGGTCAGACTACCCGAGGGCATAGACAGCCTGTCGCCAGAGTCGCTGGTCGGCGAGTTCACGGTTAAGGAAGGCAAGCTGACCCTCTCCGGCTTGCTGGAACGTCTGACCAGCTTTATCGGGATGGCGGACAGGCTGAAGCGGGAAAGTTCCTCCGAAGCCCGCACTCTGGCCAGAGATATTCGCCAGAATGTGGCCGACAGCGTTGCCGCACTCAGAAGTGATATCGATTTTGGCCAGATGGCTGACATGGTTGATATGTCCGACCGTCATTTCCGGGAGGCCCTGCAGAAACTGGACCAGACAGGTTTGCCAGCCGGTCAGGCAACGAGGCTGCCCGATGCAGACTGCGTACTGTGCTACGGCTTCGGGCCGGTCAGAACCCTGATAGCTCTGATGGACCGGGTCAGCAGTCACCTGGATGCCATTGAGGTCAGTGGACGCTTCATTAATATCAGACAGACTGCTGGTGACAAGGGGTTGCTGGCAGACGCCTTCCTGCTGCTGGAACAGGGACGTTTTGCGGCGGTTACCACCGAGGACATTCTCGACAATCCGAGGTTTAGAAAGAATCTTCTTGATCTGTTACGGCAAGCGCTGGCGGAACGACAGGGACTGACGCCGGAGCAAGTCATTGACCGAATGGTCATTTTGCTCAATGACTCGGGCTACAGCGCCGACGACACCCGCTATGTCAAGGAACAGCTGCTTGCAAGCCCGGAATTCATGGCGCGCCTCCAGCCCCGAAAAGGCCATACCGGCGGCGATGGCTCTGAGCCCGGTGACACCACACCTGGAGGCGGGTCGAAAAGATGGCAAGGGAAATTCATGCGCACGCTGGACCGGCTGGACCGGAGTAAGAAATTCACCCGAGCCAGAGTGGGTTTCGGCGCAGGGAATGCCATCGCTGGTTTAGCCATGTCCACGATGACACTGATCAATCTGGAAAAGTACGGGTACGCGATGCCTGATGATGCCAGGGACATGGCCTATGCAGGGACGAGCCTGAACATCATCGGCTCAACCTACACCCTCGCTATGAGCGGCAACTGGTTGCTGAGCAAAACCCTTGTCAAAACGAAAAATCCGGCAGGGACTATTGGCGTCGCTTTAAAACTGGGCCCGAAAGCGTCGCGAATGGTTGCCAGGGCTTTACCGGTTATTGGCAATGTCGTTGCTATTGTCTCTGGTTTTCTTTCGCTGAACGGTAATGTCGAAAACGCCGATGCGGCAAGCAAGGCTGGCAACCACAAACAGGCGACCCTTTTTGTGGCAATGATGAGCCTGGATTTGATGACGCTTGGCCTTGATGTGCTCAGTACGGCGCTGGACTTCCTCTGTCCACCGCTGGGTCTGCTAGTGGACCTGGTCAGCACACTGCTGGGCTTCGTGCAGACTGCCCTGGCGGCACTGATGCCGCCACCTAACGCCAGGCAGGATTTCGAGGCTTTATTGGCAGGCGACGAATTCAAGAAATACGTTGACGGCAAGGCCGATCAATTTGAGAAAGCGGGCTACAGGAAGTTTCAGCTCTTCCAGGACGCCAGCGATTTTCTTGATCAGGATAAGTATGAGGATAATCTCGAATCATTAAAGATATCCATTAGCCGACTTCTGGGTGGCAAAAGAGACAAGGGACTGGCCCTTGAAGATCGGCTCAACCTCAGGCGAGTACTGAGTGGGACGTCTGAGCAGGACTATATGTATGGCCAGAAAGGTTACAAGATATTTTATGGTCTGGGTGGCAATGACACCCTGATCGCTGACCGAGGGGAGCTTTATGGCGGAACAGGCCATGACCAGTTGATCCTTAAGAAAGGTAAAGCAGAAGGAGGCCGCGGCCACGATATTATCCGGATCGAAAAGTCAGGGACGGCGTTTGGGGGCCCCGGTAATGACAGGATCTGGATCGGCGATTCAGGGAGTGCCTATGGCAACAGAGGTAATGACGTCCTCTATCTGCAATATCGCGGGAAAGGCTTTGGCGGACCCGGTGATGACACTATTTTTGACGGCGCGCTACAGTCCGGCGGCGCTGATAATGACCGGCTCGTAGATGGCCTTGGCGATATCGAACAGTATGGCGGTACTGGCAATGACGTGCTGCAACCGGGTTTAGGCAGAGGAAACATTAGAGGGGGGTATGGAAAAGATACCCTGGTTTTGCCGGCAGAGGTCAGGTTTCCTTACTCCAGAATCAACAATTTCTCGCAAAAGGTTAAGGGTTACCATTACCTTCGCAGGACAGAATCCCGGGCATTCTTCGAGGTTAACTTGGAACAGGGACGCTGGCGTAACCATTTTGCTGAATACCTGCAAGACCACAACCTTAAACGCCTTGCGCCGGATGGCAGGGAAACAGGGGGAACAACCTCTCTTCTGCTCTTTCGCATATCAGAGCGCAGTTTCAGAACCACCGCATCCACCCCCGACGAGGATCTGAATCCAAAGAAATTATACATTGCCCCGCTGTCAGAGATAAAAGCTGACTACCTGCGTGAACAAAACGACAAAGTATTGATATCTGAACATTTACTGACGGGGTACGATCAAAAGCACACAGGCGTAAAACGGATTTCTGATCAGTACCGCAGCCAGACCTTCTATTACGCTGGGAAAATCCTGTACAAATTCGCCAGCAACTGGAGAGGACATACACAAAGAGGCCATGTTTATTTTTCGAATCAGGGCATCTACCTGAAGTCGAACGAGGACGTGTATTACTTCAGCAAGCAGGGACTGATAGAACGCAGCAAAAGAGACCAACCCAATGAGCCCACCGTATTTTACACAACCCTCTGTCAGCTGCTGGAAACCGGGGGGACAATTAGCGGTATTGAAAATGTGGTGGGTTCGAAGCAAGGTCTGATAGTACGGGGAACCGCCGAGCCCAACAAAATTTATTTGCGGGGGGGTAAAAATGTAGCCCATACCCTGGGCGGGAATGATGTTGTCAGTGCTGGCGATGGCACCAACCTGATCCACCTGGGGACGGGTGATGACCTGGCGTTGTTGGGTGAGGGCTCGAACGAGGTGTATGGAGGTCCTGGCAGGGATACCGTTTCTTACCGTCTTAAAAAAAATGGGGTCAGGCTGGACCTCAGCCACCGGAACCCGTCTGATTCGTCGACAGGGCAGCATCTGGAACAGGTAGAGGTCATTCAGGGCTCCCCGGGCAATGACAGGATCTGGGGAGACCACGGCAATACCCTGTTCGTTATCACCAACGGCACCAATGTCGTGGATGTCCGGGGCGGGAACGACACGGTGGTCGCCAACGGCGGAGAAACCTCTATCCGGTTGCGCAGCGGCTTTAACAGGGTGATGCTGGGTGAGGGCTGGCATGAGGTATACACGGGCACTCATGCAGACACCATCTGGCTGCGTCGTGGCAGCGATCTTGGCAATCACAAAATTCACGCTTATCAACACCAGAAGCCTGCAACAGGAAAATGGCCAGTCGTGGTGGTCCGTTGGGAAATAGTCGGTAACGCCTGTGAGCACCGTCAGAAGGCCAGTTTGACGTTTAATCCCTTTGACGAGAGCCTGAACCTGCTTTTTGACGCTCAAATGCCTGACAAGCATGCGACTTTTGTCTTTCATTCCCCCGGTTTATCCAACTTCAACACAGTACAGGTCAATACTGGTATTTACTGGGACGATGTGGTGGGCAAACAACCTTCCCGGTCACTGACCGAGTCCCTGACAATCCTGAGGAACACTACCCTCTCGAGTCATATTATTTCAGGCAGCAGAACATGCCGGATCACCAGGGTTGTGGATGACTATAGCTTTACTAAAGAGGAGATGTTGGCATTTTTAAATCGCCACCCTGACAAACCTGTGGGTGAATTTCCCCGGGATCAATGGCGTAAAAAGGCTGAGCTGGAGAGCCTTGCCGATGAAGGAAAAACCCTCGGCGCTGGTCTGCACAGGATTGGTAGCCAGGAAAGCAATAATATCACGCTGGTGGTTGAGTTTGGTTTCGCCTCTTCCAGATGCAAACCAGGCACTGGTGTTTTGCGGAAGCTGACGTTTAAGCTGAATCAACAGCAGATGCTCACCGAAGGTTCTGGTATTTTGCGGAGGCTGAAGCAACAGCCGAGGCCTTCTGAAGACGCAGCCGTACCAAGGAATATCCAAGGTATTACTTCTTTGGAATTATGGCACACACTGACTTTAACATTGTTTGAAACCGGGGCAGACGGTCGCAGAAAACAACATGGGCGCCCTCAGGTGATACCGGGATTCAGGAAGGCAGGCCAATATACCTCGTTGTCTAAATGGACCCGAATATTCCCCGGTCAGCCAATGGCCAAAACCCTGAACATGCTGGAGATGGATTATACCTTCGAGACTCCTTTTATTCGCAAATGCAGTCCCTCCCCTTTATACAACAGCTCGGTGATTATGCCGACGGTTCACCTTGACCTGTCTTCAGACTCATACTCTGGCATCCCCATTATTATTGGCGGCCCGGGCAATGATCAGCTGACGGGCAACCCATCCACGGATAACGTGTTGCTGGGCATGGGAGGTGATGACCGGTTGCAGGATATGGGAGGCAATAACCTGTTCACGGTTGGCCTGGGTAATACGACAGTGATTACCGGCGGAGAGGGACACAACCAGCTGGTACATTACAAGTCTGCCGTCGTTTATAGTACCCGGCTCTTGCGGCGAAGCTCCAGAAGTCTGACCGCCAAGGTGACCCTCTTGAAGTATCAACTGGATGGCATGACCGTCAATGTGACAGAGGGCATCATAAAGACCCGATGGCGAAATACTGACTCAACCGGCAGCTGGCGCTATCACCAGACCCTATTCAATGCTATGGACAAGATTGCCGGGACCTCGGGAGATGATAGCTACTTTGGCAGCAATGGTACGGATATTTTCAGCACCGGGGGTGGCCTGGACAAGGTGAGCATGGGGGACGGAGACGACCGGGTCATCATTGACGCCCCCTGGCAGAAGGGTACCTCGCTGGACGGCGGTAGCGGTGCCAATACACTGGTCTTTGATTTGTCCGTGAGTCGTGATGTGACGGTCGACCTGAAGAATGGTTTAACGGTCGATCACTTTATCCTGGAGGACACCGGGAAGGGCAACATAAGATTTTCCGGTGATGATAACGATAACGTTTATGTGTCCAGAGGTGCCCTGCGCAGTTTTAATGGCCAGGGAGGGGATGACTACCTTTTTGTTCTGAAGCTGCCCGCCTATATCCATTTTAACGGTGGTCCGGGCAAAGACACACTGGACTTAAGCCAGGCAACCCTTGCCCCGGAATTTGTCCGGCTGAAACTGTCCGTGCAAAAAAACTCAGTGCGCCACTCTTGTCCTGTAAACGATACGCAACCCTGCTCACCGGATATAAACATCAAAAGTCGTTTGTTCTTTACGCTCCTGCTGCCCGGATCGCAGGTCACCTATCAGACATGGGATTCCACGGTCAGAAATTTTGAGGTTTTCAATGGCCCGACCAGCGACGATTTTTTCGAAATCCCGGCCCTCGCCGGACTCACCGTCGATGGCAAAGGGGGCGATGATACTTTCATAATTTCCGCTGCCCACATCAGGGGCAATAGTTCAATCACCACCACCATCGGGGGAACAGGATACAACCGACATTATGGTAGCGAAGACGCTGACCGGATGGTGGCGAACCTGGGGCCGGACCTGCTTTCTGGTCACCTGGGTCCGGATACTTACGTTATCCACGCCCAGGCCAATGGCACCCAAATCATAGACCGGGACAACGGGAATAGCCTGATATTGCATGGGGTACAACCGGAAAAGCTGGACTGGCGGCTGACCGAAAACTATACCCTTCTGGAAGTAAACTACGATGGACAAATATTTTTCAGCATCGATTTACGGCACGTTCCCCATTGTGTACGCGAAGACAGCAGTCTGGTTACCGGGCACTTTATTGACAGTCTGGAGCAGCATATCTGGCACCTGACAACGATTGATCCGGTCAGTAACGAAGCCAGAGTTCTGACCGGCCAAAACCTTCGGAGTTACTATCACTCCAGGCTGACTGTTGACAATCGGCTGGACAGCACTTACCAGCTCAGCAATGTCACGGCATCGGTGCATGGCGGGCCAGGTGATGACGTGTTCTTCATCTCGGGTACGGTCAAGCCGGAGGCCGGGCTGTTCGGAGAGTCGGGAAATGATATTTTTCATCTTAAAAGCAGTGGTGCCAGCGTATATCCCGGCCCCGGCAATAACCTTGTCAGCCTGGAACTGGAAAATTCACAGAAAGATGGCAAAGAAAATGGCACGGTGAAGCTGTTCTTTGACCCCTCTTCGTTTAACCGGGTTCAGCTGGAAGGTGTCAGCCTTACGGATTTGCAGGCAGCAAGCTGGCGTCCGCTGGCTCAGCGCAATACCACTGACAGTAGTGACCAGGCTCCTTGTCCAGCCGGCTTATCCCACCTGCTGCCGCCTCCGGTCACTGGCGGCAGTTTTATCCTGGCAGCCTGGATTCGCCAGGACTTGCCCCTCGGCGGGCTAACACGGGCCGGGAGCACGCTGATTCATTTTGCCGATGCTGACGGCTCTGATGCCATCAGCTTGAGCCAGAAACCTGGTGGGCTGGAGATCAGGCTAACGAAGGGAGTCAGGGTCTTTCATAGAAAGGTCATGCCATTTTTTACCTCCCCCCGTCAGCACCTGGCTATGACAATAGATGACAGAGGGTTTCTAACCATCTACCGGGATGGCCGGGTTGTTTTGGAAACCGAGGCCCTCAGGCCACGCAGAAAAATTCGGGCGCTGAACTGTTATGCCGTTGAGAAACTGGTCATCAGTCGGCATCTCCCGTCGCCTGAAGGCATAAACATGATGGCATCCGGTGGTGTCGAACGTCTGGTGAGGATAGGCGATTGGCGATACCCTCACCTCTTCTATGCCAATGATTGGCCAGACAGTCTGGAGCTGGATGACGGGATTCTGGATAACAAGCAATTCATCCGTCAACGGCTGAAATCTGGCTATTCACTTTTACAGGAAAAAATCCCCGGACATCAGTATCTGATAGATGAAGAGAGCGCCACTTACTACTTTGCTGGCGATGACTTCTCTAACACTGACCAATGGGTTCTGGCAAACGCCACTGGCACGGCTGACCAGCTCGAGGTTAATACCCATGACTGCCAGACATTGCACTATCAAAAAGCAGGCGGGGATCTTATCCTGACGGTCTCGCCAAATACTGGCCTGCTAAAAAACAGCGACAATAGCGCTGAGCCGACAAACTCCACCCAGAGCCTTCGAGTGCAGAATTTTTTCAGCAAGCAAGGCGAGACCATTGAGCGCCTGATCGTCAATAACCGGGTGCTCAATATGAGCGAAGTGCTTGCGCAAGTGGACGCCCCGCAGTCAAATGGCAAACGCCCACTGAATGAGAGCATCCCGGAGGATGCATTGGCTGCTCAGGGTGGAGGCAACGGAACCCTGCCTCTTCTGAACAGGATCATTCGCCGGGGGCAACGGCTGGTGAAATACCTGGGCAGTCTGGCCGGAGGTGAGAAAGATGACGTTGGAGCGGGTGAAGCGGACAGTGAACAACGCGTGGTGGCAAGTCTGAATGACACAGGACTGAACCAACACTACCAGCGTCTGGTTCAGGAGATCAATGCCACGATGGGCAATCGCAGTGGTGAGAGTCCATCGTATGTGCCGACGGCAAGTGGCAGAATAATTCAGAACCTGACGACGCCGGGAATATAAACGACGGAGGTTAATTAATAAAAAATTAAAAACCTCTGTCGCTTTTTAGCAGATTCTGGATGAATTAAGTAGAACTATTGTCCTTTGAGAACTCTAAAGTCGAGCATGATATCAAGGTTTAGCAAGTAATACCTGCTGGAAGACAGGTATCCCCCGAGTAAATTTTGGCTAATGAGGAAGCCTGCCTGATGGGAGCGGTATGAATCGAGAGGTTCACGTACTGTTCTGAGAGGGGCTGACGGGGAAGTTCCGCCGGTCTACTCACCAGGTGAAACCCCCGCCAACAACTTTGCACCCCCCTCACCAACTGCTATCCTCAAACCTCGAACAAAAGTGAAACTCAGACCTGCTGGCCGACTTATCCCCAGGGATGGGGGGTATCCCACCAAGCGCCTGGAGCGCGACTTATCCCCAGGGATGGGGGGTATCCCACCAAGCGCCTGGAGCGCGACTGGGAGGGAGCGGTTGATGGCTGAAGAATGGTATCCGTTTAATGGAGTGAACATCTATGAGTAATTTATACGAAACCGATTATCACCAGTGGTTATCCAATCAGGTAGCTTTGCTGCGAAATCGCCACTTTGACCAGTTGGATTTAGAAAATCTGTTAGAGGATTTGGAGTTGGGCATAGAATCAAAAGTCGATAATCTTGAACATTTTCTAACCAATCTCATACTTCAGCTTCTTAAGTGTGACTACCAAACCAGTGTGCTGCGGGATACTGTAGCTACAAAACGGGTCATAAACGGGTGGCTAAACTCTATTGATAATGCAAGGGACGGCATTAATAAATTATTAAGAAAAAATCACAGTTTAGAACAACGGGTGGAAGATGCTTTAGTTGAGTCTTACCCTGATGGGAAAAATGGAGCCATTCGGGAAATGAATCGCCATATCCCCACTAAATGCCCAAAACTGGACAACAGCAGCTTCCCTGATACCTGCCCATGGTCTTATGAAAAGCTAATGGAAAAAGACTGGTATCCCCTTAACGGAGTTGAACTCTAACCTTTGTGGCGCTGCTCCATTTTGACTCGCTCCCATGATTTTAGGCCCTGCGGGTCCCAGCGTGGGAACGAGGTAAAAAAACCACTGTCGCTTAACCCAGGAAAGGGATAGCCCGATCCGCCAGACTCTTCATCCAAGTCCGGTTTTATATTCGGTTTCCTGACGCACAACCTTGAGCATGGCAACCGTCTCGCTTTTTACTGGACTTGAGACGGTTGCTTTTAGCAGATTCTGGATGAATTAATAAGTAGAACTATTGTCCTTTGAAAACTCTAAAGTCGAGTAAGAGTTTTGATCAATACATATAGCTTTTCCATTATATCTTTAAAGTGGGTTTCCCACAGATGGTTGTAGCAGCGGTACCTCAGGAAAATAGGTTTTGAAATTTCCCTTATCCCTTGTTATTAAAACCATATCATTATTTTTTGCCGTAGCGCCAATAACAAAGTCTGCTAACACTGTATGTTTCTTACCTCCATTCCCTTTGTATTTGCGAAATGCAACTCCGGCATCAAACATAATTTGTTCTGTTAATTCCATCTTCTTAATATTGTTGTAATCAAAGAAGTCAATAAGGTCGGCCAGATTAACAAAGTTTGTACTTAACTCTGCTAAAATAGCCAGATTATAATAAAGCACCGAACCTTCGTGTCTACACTGGTTGAGAGTATCACACGACCAATTGAAGTATATACTCTGGCTATCCAGTATATCTATTAATATACAGGTATCAACAAGGGCCAGTTTATTGATTATCTTCATCAATCAACCCCTCCCATTCCTTAGCACTCATCAAGGTTTTGTATTTTTTACAATTTTGCCGAAACGGGTTATCCTCGGCAGGGTCGATGGATTTTAAAGGGGTGGCGTTTGGGTCTTTTGTAGGGAATACCACAAGCTTACCATCTATTGCATCAATCTTTATAGCATTGTTGCCAATGCATTTCTCAGCTTCTTCAGTAACCTCGACCAATAGTGTTTTAAATTGACTCATCTGTCATCTCCCGTAACGTGTCAACATAAGAACTATGATCGATACGTATAGCATTTTCCATAATATCTTTAAAGTGTTCGACTTTAGAGTTTGACAAAAACCAACGTTCGATATAATCCCCAGGCAAGAGACAGCCTGATCCGCCAGACTCGTCATCATATTTTTGCCTATATCGGTTCCAATCCTGGCGAATAGCAATCCTCGGGATATAAGTAGAACTATTGTCCTTTGAGAACTTCTAAAGTCGAGGATGAAGTACACCTCAATCTTACAGCTCAATAACCACAGGAGGTTTCTGCTCAGAGTCACTTTTCGTTCCGTTGGTCTTCGAACCCTCAATTTTATTTCGAATCAATGAAGCCGCTTCGACATTACCAATGGACGTTGCCAAGTCTAAAACCGACTGATTATTTTTATCCTTTAATTGTGAACCTTCACTGTTTTCTATTAATAATCTTATGGTTTCTTGATTTTTACGACGTAAAGCAACATGCAGAGGTGTCTCTCCTTCATTATTCTTGAAATTTAAATCTGCACCTGCGTCTATTAATAATTCTATAGCTGCTTTATTTCCATGATATGAAGCAACATGCAGAGGTGTCTGTCCTTCATCATTCTTAATATTTAGATTTGTAATTTCTTGTTGTATTATTGATTTTATAGATTCTTGATTTCCTCCAACACATAAAGCAAGATGCAGAGGTGTTTGCCCTTCATCATTCTGGATATTTAAATCTGGCTTGTATAAACTAATAAATATTACAGAAAATTGGTCAAGCTCCATTTTTAAAGCAACATGCAAAGGCGTATTGCCGGAAAAATATTGCTTATTTGGATTGAATGACTTGTCGGGATCAAATTCATGAAGTTTTTTACGAATTCCTTCGTCGTCAGTCTTCTTCAAAACATAAATCTGTTCGAGAAGTTTAATAAATTCATCATTTTCTATATAATGTAAACTTTTATCCTGACCTAGAGCTTTTACTATGTCTAATAGCCTACTTTTATAGGCAATAGATAAAGGTGTTCGGCCATCGTTCGCACAAATATTGGGGTTGGCAATTTCACCTTTATGTTCCATTAGACAACCTACAACTTCCTTATTTTCCAGTTGAACTGCAAAATGCAAAGGTGTGTATCCAAGGCTGTTCTGTATATTAATACCTGCTCCATTTTTCAAAAGAATTTCAATCATATCTATATCGTTATTCTGGATTGCATAGTGCAGCGAAGTATTACCTTGGTCGTCCTTTGCATTAATTTCTATCAAACGCTCTTCTATTAGAAGCGCTACTACAGAATATGAATTGGCAAGAACTGCCTCATGCAAGACAGTTAGACCTGACTGAGTTTGAACGCAAAACTGGTCCTTTGTATCAAGCTTGCATGGTGGTTGATAAAACTTAAGCCCACGATGTAGATCTCTATTTAGCAACATTTCCATAAGGGATTTAATATTGAAATTTGCGGCAATATGAAAAAGTGCTGACAATTCATCTTGAGAAAACTTAGATTTCCATTCTAATAACACTCTTATTATTGCATCTTGTGTTGCACCTTGTACCCCACTAATAGCAGCAAGGTATATTGGTGTAAATCCATCATTATTGGATAGTTCCTGGCTAGCACCATAATTAAGAAGTAAAGTCACGATATTAGTGTTTCTTTCCAATACTGCTAAGTGAAGAGGTGTATTGCCTTGATAGTCTTCTTTATTGATAATCCTCAATCGATCAGAAATACGAGCTGGAATCTTAATCAATTGTTTTATAACAGCTACAGGATGATTGTTAATAATTACTAAGTGAAGAGGTGTATTACCTTGATAGTCTTCCTGATTGATAATTGTCAATCGCTCAGGAATATCAGATAGGCTTTTAATTAATAGCTTTACAGCTTCAGGTTTTTTGTTAATGATTGCTAAGTGCAGTGGTGAGTGTTGCTGACTGGTAAGTAGCTTTATATCTGCCTTTTTATCTAAGAGTTCTTTTAAGGTATTTACGTCCCCCTGTGTTGCAGCTAAATGCAAAGGGGTAAAACCCTGATTATTGCTTTCATCATACTTAATTCCTTTACGAAGCAACAACTTAATCATCTTTAAATTTTTGGTAGTTATGGCTATATGCAACAGCGTATTTCCAAAGGAATCCAATTCATTAATTAAATCCGGAGAAGAATCTAACAGGTTGTCTGCTTTTTCAAGATCCCCTTCACGAACCGCAATTTGCAAACATGTAAATAATTGCTCTTGTTCAGCGCAATCGGCATCAGTATTAACTTCAGGGTTATCAGTAACGGAAATATCAGGAAAAATAACTACAGATGAATCAGGAGGCATCAATAAAAAGCTTGTTTGCTGTCTTGTCATTTTTCTCATTAAATCACTTTCAATTTTTCGCCTATTACTTTCTACATCCTTTGCATGAGTAATTCTCGCCTTACGTTCTTCTTTTAAATTTTTATAAAATTCGTAGACACCATAAATAACTGACCCCAATGTTACCACACCTAAAACAGTAACTATTCCAGCTATCCACTCAAGCATTCTAAAACTCCCTCCTGCATCACTCGAAATGACTTCATCATCAGTTGAGTTACTTGAAGTATGAAGTAGCTTTCTATTTGGAAATTTATTAAATACTTCCCCGGAAACATCTGAACCATTCTCATAATTTAACTCCAAAACAATTTACGTGCTGGGTGTTTTACCAACAGCATAAATTACTTTTTCTTCTGCCATTGTCATGATCTTATAAAAGGTAATATCTTTTGGCATGCCGGAAGGATCGTTATCATTTCCCTGCCTAACCCAAATAACTTCACCATTTGGATTCAAAGCGCTAATAAACCACTCTTGTTTGTATTGCAACTGCCCAGCGATGTATAAGTGATTACCTTTGAATAAAGATGCGCTGACACTGCCAATAAAATCAGGTAATAGTTGCTCATAAGTTTCTTCGTGACCAGCATTCTTAACAACTTTCCAAAGCAATCGCCTTTTGTCTATATCGTAATAGATGTAATTAATTTCATCGCCATCGGCAGAGTTTCGATATAGTTGTAGTACCTTTGAATTAGGCAGAACGGAGTCGGAGTTAGCCCTTACCGAAGTCCATGCCATGGTGGTATTGCAGTGAATAAACGCGGCCAGAGTTGCAGAGGCGGCTAAGTAGGAAGGAGTTTTCATAGGAGAAGAACCAAGTAGCGAGCAAAACATGGAAATTGTAGCTGATCAAAAGTAGTACCAAGGTTTTTCAAAATAGTTGCTGGCAAAGCATTGGATCAAGAGCCAACATCTGCGCAGACTTTACCGGGACAGCCTACGCGAGTGTAGAGTTAGACACGATTCGTCGTGCATCCATGGTGACGGCGTAGATAAGAAACCCCGGTCATAACTGACTTGTGAAACCTGGGGAAATCACTGTTTGGCACCTTTTGCAATAGATACAGTCACTTGGTCGTCCGTCTGTTTTACCATGACCAGATGATGCAGGGTAAAGCCAAACTGATCCTGCAATACGCAGACTCTGAGGCCAAGCTCTACAGGGGTTCCAGCCTTACCTTTGCTGATCCATTCGGTATGACGTTCGAACAATGAAAAAATCTTCTCATTGATACAACTCCAGTGACCAATGCGTTGGGGGTCATAGCCTCTCTGGCCATATTGTTGGATCTATAGCCTGAGTGATTCACCCCCTCGTTTAAAAGAGGCTGTTGCAACGCCCTCGCCCTCTATATGAGCGGCTCAGGAGTCATGGCTAATACCCTGAATAGCAGCACTAAAGAGAGGATTGACAAAAAGATCCGCCTGTTTTCTTGCAACACCACAATCATATTAATGGATAACTATAAACACAGCGTCTAGGCTTCCTGTCGACTTTTCCAGGGAGTCCTGAAAATGATTAAGTTGCGGCACTATTCGAACCTGTTCATCGCTCCTGTATTTCTGTTACTGGCCCTGACCACTCAATCTACACCCACTACAGCGTCAACAGCCCCCATAAAGATTAATGATGCAGAAGACCTGGGCAAGATTGGTCGAGATCGCGACTATCCACTGGACGGTACCTATCAACAGACAGCGGATATTGTTGTCACTAAAGACTATCAATCCATTGGCAATGATACCCATCCATTCACCGGGGAGTACTATGGGCAGTGCCGTACCATCAGCGGTCTGTCTAACTGTTTTATTGACACTCTGAAAGGCAGCATCAGGCACCTTCACTTTACTGGTGCCAATATAACTTCCCATAAGACGACCGGGTTAGCAGCCTGTGTTGTTGATGATACTGGCACAGTCAGTAATATCTGGGTGAAAAATGTTCATATTCTCACCAATGGTCGTAAAAGTTACGCTGGCATCGGAGGGGGGCTGATTAAAGGAACGGTTGGCAGCACTACGGCGGTGAACAGCAATGTCACAACCAGGGGTTGGTATGGAATCGCCGGCATCGGGGGGGGGCTGGTTTACGGAACGGTTGGCAACACCACGGCGGTGAACAGCAGGGTCGAAACCGGGGATTATCGTGCACACGCCGGCATCGGGGGGGGGGCAGTTAACGGTGGAGGAACGGTTGCCAATACCAAGGCGGTGAACAGCAGGGTCGAAACCTCGGGCGAGGATGCTCACGCCGGCATCGGGGGGGGGATGGTTTTCGGAACGGTTGGCAACACCACTGCGGTGAACAGCCATGTCACAACCGGAGGTGATGATGCAAACGCCGGCATCGGGGGGGGTTGGTTAGACCTAGAGGAACGGTTGCCAACACCACGGCGGTGAACAGCCATGTCACAACCAGGGGTTGGTATGCATACGCCGGCATCGGGGGGGGGTTGGTTAGAGCTAAAGCAACGGTTGCCAACACCACGGCGGTGAACAGCTATGTCAATGGCATTAAAGAGAATTCTGAACCTACCTCCAATGATCAGCTTCTTTGCCAAAAAGCAGACCTACGTGTGTTAACAGCCAATTGCTCTTCGAGAACTGAATTTCTGGATGCGCTGGATTTTTCGAACAGTAATGCTTGCCCGGTAAAAGCCGCTACAGTGTCAACAGGCACTAAAGAGTCAGCACCCACTACCGCATCAACAGCCGCTAAAGAGTCAACACCCACTACCGCATCAACAGCCGTTAAAGAGTCAACAGCCACTGCAGCGTCAACCCCCATAGAGATTAATGATGCAAGAACCCTGGGCAAGATTGCCCTACATCCCGACTATCCAATAAACGGTACCCATCAACAGAATGCTACTGCAGCTCCTACTACCGCAACTTCCATTCCAAGGAAATTATGCAGCTCTCTCAGAGATCAAACGACGGGGGTTCAACAACGGCTTATCGAGGACAGTGATCTTGTTAGCGAACGACAGTGCGTTGTTCTCAGTGCCGACCCTGCAGATGATTTAAGTGAGTTGATAAAACAGATTCCTGATAACACCGTTATCTTGCTTTCCTCCAAAACAACTTCTCCAACCGTTGCCCCCGTGACAGGTAAGCCCACTGTTGAATATTTTATCGCCAATGCAATCGTTTTGAAGAGCGGTCAGGACATCATCGGGGCTGCTGATGACGGTTTTGAAATTGTTATCAAGCTTCATGATAACTTTACAAGTAAATACATGATCGGAGTTGGCGTTCACTACGATGACGAATTCAATTTTGGAGAAACAGCAGACAATCATATAAAACACATTACTTTCCAGCCAACCGGAGTTAATCCAGATACTCAAACTGACGCTATTGTCCACACAAACTGCTATAACCGGACATTATCTATAGAGAACAACGTTTTTTATCTCCCTGTCCGGGCCGCAGTTAACATTAATTGTTCTGCGAATCTGGATGCATCCACCAGTAATTTGCACACGGGCCCAGGCTTACGTTTCGCTGATAATCATGTCATTGGTCAAACCATCCACACAACAAAACTCAGTATGATTCCCGAGAAAGCAATATTCATTAATCTTCGCAACATCAATAACCTGTCAAACAAACTCGAAATAATTGGTAACACATTCCGGGGCAAAATCTCGGAATTGGCTCAGATTGCAATTGGATCCGGAAGCAATATTAATATCTTCAGAAACACTGTTGATATTGATAATAAAGGCAAGACACCTGACGAAATTCGTACAGGAATTGAAGGAGGGTTCGCTTTAAAAGGTCTTTCGTCGTCTGCCTATAGAAAAGCGCCTCTCATTAATCTGGCTGGTAACAATATCAACGTCACAAGGACAGCTTTAACTATCTATGACAAGCTTGATCTGGCGCTGGCCTGTAACCACTTTATGGGAATGACTTTGTGGAAAGTAGACAACGAATATTTCCCCCTGAAAGCCGTTGATCCATTGCCACTGGCAGATGAGTGCCCAAGGTCTGTGAGTTCAACCGTTGGCATGGCAACGACCAGCGCGCCGACACTCTGCCAGATCGTGAATAGCTGGACTCCTATCAATGATTCCAAAGCCACTGCTTTGACTGGGCTGACCAACGTCGAGGGGCAGTTCTACTTTGACTCAGCTGTTTGCATGACAGAGCTTCAATCCTTAGCTTCATCAGCGGATACAACTCCAGTGACCAATGCTTTGGGGGTCATAGCCTCTCTGGCCATATTGTTGAATCTATAGCCTGAGCTGATTCATCCCCTCGTTTAAAAGAGGCTGTTGCAACGCCCTCGCCCTGTATATGGATGGCTCAGGAGTCATGGCTAATACCCTGAGTAGCAGCACTAAAGAGAGTATTGACAAAAAGATCCGCCTGTTTTCTTGCAACACCATAATCATATTAATGGAAAACTATAAACACAGCGTCTAGGCTTCTTAGCGACTTTTCCAAGGAGTCCTGAAAATGATCAAGTTGCAGCACAATTCGGCTCTGTTCATTGCTCCTGTATTTCTGTTACTGCCCCTGACCACTCAATCTACACCCGCTAAAGCGTCAACAGCCCCCATAGAAATTTATGATGCAAAAGACCTGGGCAAGATTGGTCGAGAATATCCACTGAACGGTACCTATCAACAGAAAGCGGATATTGTTGTCACTAAAGACTATCAATCCATTGGCAATGATACCCACCCATTCACCGGGGAGTACTATGGGCAGTGCCGTACCATCAGCGGCCTGTCTAACTGTTTTATTGACACTCTGAAAGGCAGCATCAGGAACCTTCATTTTACTGGTGCCAATATAACTTCCCAGAACACGACCGGGTTAGCAGCCTGTGTTGTTGATGATACTGGCACAGTCAGTAATATCCGGGCGAAAGATGTTCATATTCTCACCAATGGTGATGAAAATTACGCTGGCATCGGGGGGGGGCTGGTTAAAGGAACGGTTGGCAACACCACGGCGGTGAACAGCAGGGTCGAAACCTTGGGTTATGAGGCACACGCCGGCATCGGGGGGGGGCAGGTAAAAGGAACGGTTGGCAACACCACGGCGGTGAACAGCAGGGTCGAAACCCGCGGTGCATATGCAAACGCCGGCATCGGGGGGGGTGGGTTCATAAAGGAAAGATTGGCAACACCACGGCGGTGAACAGCACGGTCGAAACCTTGGGTTGTAGGGCAGACGCAGGCATCGGGGGGGGGCAATTTTTTCGTGGAACGGTTGGCAACACCACGGCGGTGAACAGCAATGTCACAACCAGGGGTTATGGGGCAGACGCCGGCATCGGGGGGGGGCAGGTTTATTTAGGAGTGGTTGGCAACACCACGGCGGTGAACAGCCATGTCACAACCAGGAATGAAAATGCATGCATCGACATCGGGGGGGGCGTGGTTACAGACACGGTTGGCAACACCACGGCGGTGAACAGCAGGAACAAAACCTCGGGCGAGAGAGCAAAAGCTGGCATAGGGGCAGGGATTTTTGCACGTGGAGCGGTCGTCACCAACACCACGGCGGTGAACAGCTTTATCAATGGCAATATAACGAATTTTGGATCTATCTCCAATGATCAGCTTCTTTGCCAAAAAGCCGACCTACGTGTGTTAACAGCCAATTGCTCTTCGAGAACTGAATTTCTGGATGCGCTGGATTTTTCGAATAGTAATGCTTGCCCGGTAAATGCCGCTACAGTGTCAACAGACACTAAAGAGTCAACAGCCACTTCAGAGTCAAGAGCCGCTAAAGAGTCAACACCCACTAAAGCATCAACACCCATAGAAATTAATTATGCAGGAACCCTGGGCAAGATTGGCCTACATCCCGACTATCCAATAAACGGTACCTATCAACAGAATGCTACTGCAGCTACTGCAGCTACTGCAGCTACTGCTAATGCTACTGCAGCTACTGCTACTGCTAATGCTAATGCTAATGCTACTGCAACTCCTGCTACTGCAGCTCCTGCTACTGCAGCTCCTGCTACTGCAGCTCCTGCTACTGCAGCTCCTACTACTACTGCAACTTCCCCTCCAAGGAAATTATGCAGCTCTCTCAGAGGTCAAACGACGGGGGTTCAAAAACGGCTAATCGACGACAGTGATCTTGTCAGGGAACGACATTGCGTTGTTCTCAGTGCCGACCCTGCAGATGATTTAAGTGAGTTGATACAACAGATTCCTGATAACACTGTTATCTTGCTTTCCTCCAAAACAACTTCTCCAACCGTTGCCCCCGTGACAGGTAAGCCCACTGTTGAATATTTTATCGCCAATACAATAGTTTTGAAGAGCGGTCAGGAGATCATCGGGGCTGCTGATGACGGTTTTGAAATTGTTATCAAGCTTCATGATAACTTTACAAGTAGATACATGATCGGAGTTGGCGCTCACTGCGATAACGAATTCAATTTTGGAGAAACAGCAGACAATCATATAAAACACATTACTTTCCAGCCAACCGGAGTTAATCCAGGTACTCAAACTCACGTTATTGTCCACACAAGCTGCTATTATGGGGCACTATCTATAGAGAACAACGTTTTTTATCTTCCTGTCTGGGCCGCAGTTAACATTCATTGTTCTGCGAATCTGGATGCATCCACCAATGATTTGCACACGGGCCCAGGCTTACGTTTCGCTAATAACAAGGTCATTGGTGAAACCATCCACACAACAAAACTCAGTATAATTCCCGAGGAAGCAATATTCATTAATCTTCGCAACATCAATAACCTGTCAAACAAACTCGAAATAATTGATAACACATTCCAGGGCAAAATCTCGGAATTGGCTCAGATTGCAATTGGATCCGGAAGCAATATTAATATCTTCAGAAACACTGCTGTTATTGATAATAAAGGCAAGACACGTAGAGAAAGTTGTACAGGAATTGAAACCCGAAGGGGAGGGTTCGCTTTAATAGGTCTTTCCTCGTCTGCCTATTGCAAAGCGCCTCTCATTAATCTGGCTGGTAACAATATCAACGTCACAACGACAGCTTTAACTATCTACGACGAGCTTGATCTGGCACTGACCTGTAACCACTTTCGGGGAATGACTTTGTGGAAAGTAGACAACGAATATTTCTCCCTGAAAGCCGTTGATCCATTGCCACTGGCAGATGAGTGCCCAAGTTCTGTGAGTTCAACCGTCGACCCGGCAACGACCAGTGCACCGACACTTTGCCAGATCGTGAATAGCTGGACTCCTATCAATGATTCCAAAGCCACTGCTTTGACTGGGCTGACCAACGTCGAGGGGCAGTTCTACTTTGACTCAGCTGTTTGCATGACAGAGCTTCAATCCTTTGCTTCATCAGCGGATACAACTCCAGTGACCAATGCTTTGGGGGTCATCGCCTCGCTGGCTATATTGTTGAATCTATAGCCTGAGCTGATTCATCCCCACGTTTAAATTCGGCTCTCGTCCCATGGCAACCTGATCTCTGGCATCGGAAATCAGGGTCAGAATGTTTTTGAAGCCCTGCTTATAGCCATGAAGAATTACTGCAATCATCCTTTGCTGGGTGCTGAATAGTTACCATTGAACTATGGAAAGAAGAGTAGTCCCGGAAAATCTTGGCTATTCTCTGATGCACTTCGAATAATGAGATTCACCCATGGCGTTCCTTTATTTTTACAGAACAGACATTCAACACGGACTGTTCTGGCATTTCCTGACAAACAAGAAGGACGTGGTTGGTATTTTTGCTTTTTCCCTGCTGGCTATGATGATTGTGCCGTTATGTTACTCCTCAAACCTTATTGACCGTCATCATCCCGATGGGCGCAAGACTCTGATTGAAATCAATGATGGGAAAACCCGCAATAGCACACTGACATTGACAGGAGGCAAGCTCGCTGACAAAGCCGATTTTCCCAGTGTCGGCGACGGAGGCTTTTTTTATTCGCCGCCTCCACCCTGGGGAGGTGGAGGCGGCTGGCCATCGGGATTATTCGAAATTGACCTGGCTGTTCTGCAACCCGTCATCAACTGGCTGATGTCCATAGGCAAGACCCATCATAATGATGACCGACAGGCAGGTAATGAGGATGGACAACCCTCTGGTAGCAGACCTAATGCAGGATCAAATGACGCAACTAACCACCACCATCAACAGGAGCAAAGAAAAGCACCTGAAAACCGAGAGAACAAATCACCCGGAGAAGAAAATAGTGGCAGCGGCGATGGCAATAACAGAGAAGACGACAATGGCGAGGAGGGTAAAAATAATGCTTCGACTCAGGACCTTCAGCTACTTGCCAACAAGCTTTTAGCTATTATTGCAAGCGACAATCCCAACGCCGCTTTTAAATTCAGGGAAATGTTAGAGAAGCTGGACATGCCTCAGCGTTTGCAGGTTCTGGAAACAAAAGGCACAAACATCAGCGGCGATACTATTACTCCTCTTGAGGCGATATTGGCACTGCCGCGTTCTTCCCTTGAGCAATCAACACGCAACCGATTTATCAGGCAGCTGATAGAAGCCGCTGGCAACAACTGCCAGATGATTTTGTCTGAGATTGTTCTGGACATAATCCACAAGCTCAACCAACCTGACCAACCACCGCAGATAGGGGATTTCGAAAAATGTTGCTTTACTGAGTACTTCCTTCAATTGTTCCTGCTTCATTCAAACCCGGTTGAGCGTATTCGCAATCTATTAGAAAAAATATCAGATTTAGCCATAAGGAATGAGATTATAAATAATCCACAATCATTAACACTCCCCTCCCCCTTTCTGGATACCTTGAAACAATTTAACCAGCACTCATCGTTCCTTGAATTAATACGCTTATCAAATGAACAGTGTATGCAAAATGATTTCATAGCGATCACTGCTTTTGCCAATAATGGACTGCGTGTGGATAAACATGAATCCAGTCAAATTATTGGTGCAGAGTGCGCGGTATGTAAGGAGCCGTTTGAACGCTCGTCAAATATAGTGAAAACGTGCTGCAATCACTTTTATCACGTTGATTGTTTAAGTCAGTGGCTCGAAAAAAGGAGGCGGGATCGTGCAGTCCAAGATTGTCCTACATGTCGTACACAATTAAATGGCTTAACAACAAAACTTAACGACTTTAACAAACTATTGAAAAAATACGACGGTTGTCATTCTTTAGCTATTGCAAAAAGAGCCGTTAAGGAATGGAATAAAACAGAAAAAAATTATGCAACCTTGTACCATTTTGTCCAATTTTGCCGACATAGCAGCCAGGCATCTGATGATTCACGGTTTGCAAAACTCTTGCGAACCCTCATTCATCCCGTGACAAAAGCCAAGATCCGCCATGACGACGTGATCAACTCAGCCACCTTCAGCGCCAATAACCACCTTGTGGTGACCGCCAGTGACGATGGCACTGCGAAAATCTATGTTTATCAGTCCGATGGAACATGGATGGAAGAGTTCACTATCCACCACGGTAGTCCGGTCATAATAGCCAGCTTCAGCGCCGATAGTCGCCGTGTGTTGACCACCAGTGACGATGGGACAGCAAAAATCTATGTTCGAAAGGAGGATAGATCATGGCAAGAAGAAATCACTATCCGCCACGATGGGCCCATTCGTTTAGCCACCTTCAACGCCAATAGTAGCCGCGTGTTGACCGCCGGTGACGATGGGACCGCAAAAATTTATGTTCTGAAGGAGAGTGGATCATGGGAACAAGAAGGGATCACCCACCATGATGGTCCGATCCATTTAGCCAGCTTCAGTCCTGATGCTAGCCATGTGGTGACTGTTGGCAAAGATAACGTGGTAAAAATCACGGGCAAATCAGCCGATGGATCATGGCAAGTAAAAATCAACGTAATCCATAAGCGCGAAGTCAACTCGGCTATCTTTAGCCCCGACAACCGCCATGTGGTGACCGCAAGTGACGATGGTACGGCAAAAATCATTGGCCAGAAAGACGATAAGTCATGGGAAAAAGAAGTTACCATCGGTCACATCAGGACTGTTAGTTCGATCAGATCAGCCGCCTTCAGCCCCGATAGCCGACATGTGCTGACTATCGGCAGTGATGACGAACTGGTTAAAATCATTGGTAAACGGGCCGACGGAACATGGGGAGTAAAAGCCATCATTTCCCATATTGATCGTATCACCTCAGCCACTTTCAGCCCCGATAGCCACCATGTGATGACAGCCAGTTTCGACAAAGAGGCAAAAATCTACGGCGAAAAAACCGATGCATTATGGGAAGAAGAAATCACTATCCACCATAATCATTGGGTCTTATCAGCCACCTTCAGTCCCGATAGCCAACATGCAGTAACCAGCAGTTATGATGGAACCGCAAAAATCCATAGCCACAAGAATGGAGGATCATGGGATCAAGGACTCACTATCCATCACAATGATCGGGGCACTTCAGCCACCTTCAGTACCGATGGCCGCTTAGTTATGACCTTTGGTTTTGATCGTACCGCGAAAATCATTCAACTGGAGGGCGATGGGTCATGGGAACAAGAAATTCGCCACCCCTATCCAATCCACGCAACCAACTTCAGCGCCGATAGCCGCTTTGTGCTGACCCAAAGTTTTTTTTTACCAACATCTGAAAGTTGTAGCAGCATTGTGAAAATTACTGAACTATGGAAGGAAGAGTAACTCCACTAGGAGCCTGACCGAGAATAGCGCCCGTAGCGAGGACGGCAGAAAATTGAGGATGAAAATTCGGTTTTGTGAGGAGAATAGCGAGCTATTTGACGAACAAAAGCGGATTTTCAGACCAATTTGCTGCCGCCGCAGTAGGGCAGTCTATTCTCGGTCAGGCTCCTAGGAGGCTAGCGGGACAGCAACTGGTTGTGATTTCGACAGTGTCAGATCGAGTGACGTAGAAGTTGGCACCTGGACTTGTAGCAATTGCACAGCCTGTGGTTGCTTTGGTAAATGTAGCATTACAAACGGCAAAGCTGGAAAATTGCAGACAAGTACATGTGTCTGTAACTCAGATGGAGATTGCAGCGGAAAAACATGCACAGCTGGCGCAGCTTCCTTAACAGCGGGAGTCTTTAGCCTTTTGGTTGTATCTGTGGCTACTATTGCAGCGAGCTTTTAAAGTATCCCTCTTTATAAAAAGCCCTGATTGGGTAAAGTTGAGTTAGTTCCCGCCCCCGGTTTATGTGATTTGAAGGTATGGTGTCACAAATAAAAATCAGGGGCTACCTTTTCTCAGTAATTCCAAGCTCCGCAAAGGTGCTATTTAAAGGCATTTTCCTGAAGTTTGAGCTAAATGTCAGATATTACACAATCACCGTCGTATCTCCATACCTGTTCCTCAGAAAACCAGAAAATACTCACTGAGCAAACCACGGAGAACTATTGCTTCCGTATCACCTTCTACCTATGATTTTTACATCTCCATTATTTACTTCTTCTTCTGCCGAACTTAAGTCAAGGTAGCCACTTGCACTCTCTGCTGACTCAATACCTATTAAAGCAATTGGTTTATTGTTATCTGATATTATGTTTGCTGTAACAGTAATATAACCAATACCCTTGGGATTATCTTTGCTGAAAAGTTTAACGAAAAATCCTATCTCATGTTCGACTTTTGATTTTTCACCTTCTAACAAGATTAACTTAATAAGCTTGGCGCAAGTTTTCGATGTAAGTACCCAATATTTATTGACTCGAGCACCTGCACAAATACATACACCACCACCCACACCCTTCGTATAACCACCGAATAAAAGTTCACTGTCTGTATCTGCTCCTTTTCGGTAATCGTTGACAACAGAAAAAAATACTAATAAATCTTTTGCAACCTCATCTGGACTATCTTGAGACTCAGCCACACTACTTAAAGTTGTTATAAAAACAAAAAAATGCATCAAAAATAATCAAACCGATTGCGTAGCCACATCGAACTCCCCAAACTTCTAAAGAAAGCTAGGTGAGCAGATTGATGGCAATTCCCCAGCAATTTCCGATAATTTAATTGGCAGGTAATAAAGATGGACAACCTTCTGACAGCGGACCCCCCAATGCAGGAACAAAGGCACAAATCGTTAGCAAATTCGCCCCTGCTTCGTTTAACCGTGTTCGAATGGCTGGTGTTAGCCTCGCAGATTTGCAGGCGGCAAGCTGGCATTCGCTGGCTCGGCGTAATGCCACTGAAAGCGGTGACCAGGCTCGTTGCCCCGCCGGTTTATCCCGCCTGATGCCACCTCCGGTCACTGGCGGCAGTTTTATCCTGGCCGCCTGGATTCGCCGGGGCCTGCCGCTGGGCAGGCGAACACGGGCCGGGAGCAAACTGGTTCATTTTGCCGCAGCTGACAGCTCTGATGCCATCAGCTTAAGCCTGAGATCCAGGGGGCAACGGCTGGTTAATTACCTGTGCAGCCTGGTCGGAGGTGAGGAAGGCGACGTTGGAACGGGTACAGCGGAAAGTGAGCAACCAGTGATGGCAAGCCTGAATGATACGGAACTTTACCAGCACTACCAGCGACTGGTTCAGGACCTCAGTGCCCTGTCGGGCAATCGCAGTGGCGAGAGCACGTCGTTTGTACCGTCGGCAAGCCAGGGAATGATACAAAACCTGACGACTCCACTACCTTCGACTACGATGAGTCAGGGTTGAAAAACTCAGAAATCATTAACACAGTGATATTACTGATAAGCAACATCTGTTGCATTACTCCAGTTGGTCTTTCCCACTGTTGTACTTCGGTAGAATTCATTACAGCTCCGGAGAGCTTCCTGCATGCCCGCCAATCTAACTGATACAAACCCTCTCAATCCTACTCCCAAAAGACAGTGGTTCAAGACCAGCGATGGCTGGTTTTACCCGGCCATTGTTAATACCGATATTTTTAGCATCAGACTGTCAACGGATCAGGCCAGCCCCGGATCAGCCTTTGCCACGCCAGCACACATCAGCACGGTCAGGACAGCCATTGACAGAGCCTTCTGGTTAATCGAGCAGTCCGGTTTTTTTCCCCACTATTTACATCGGAATATCAGTATTATCCTGTCTGACTCTGATTTGCCGGGTCAGAATATCTTTTATGACGACGATGGCGTTACATTGTTAATCGGGCAATCGCTCGGAGCTGACCAACTCGTTGCCACGTTGCTGAAAAATATGGCAATGGTCGTTTATGAAGCCTGTGACCCCAATAACTTCTGGTCAGAATTTCAGGCACGTCAGAATGGTTCCACAGAAAATGGTGGCGGTTTAATCCCGTCTCCCATCAGCCAGACTGATGACGTGGTTTCCGCTATAGCCACGCAAACACAGCTCGACTTTATCTCTGAAACCCTGGCTGCCAAATGGTTGAATCAGAAAGTATCACCGGTTTCACTCTATTGGCTGGAGTCTTTGCTTCCTGATCTGTTCAATGCCCCAAAAAATCCTGGGAAGCCGCCAACTCCTCTAAGTGCCCAACTGCAAGCCAGACACTGGCATTCTAAAAACGATCTTGGTCAAACACTTGCCTGGCTCAAAAGTGAGGAGATCCGTCCAACAGGCAATGTTACCAGACCAGTGCCTGACAGTTTTTCTCCTTTCACACCCGTCGCGCCTCTTTTGCGCATCGACGAGACAATAGCCTGCCCTGCTTTTGGCGATGGTTACCGCACCCGGGCTAACGGAACAGAAATAGGCATCAGGGTATACCCCCAGGGCGACGCCGCTCCGCCACTGCGACTGGCCGACATCACCCTTGATGTGGAAGGCTACCATTCACTCGGTTACAAAGATCCGGCACAAACGCTCCAGCGGCTGGTTTTTGACCTCAAGAAATTGGCAGGACTGTTTCTATACGGTGGTTTTAACCGGCAATTGCTGACCTTTCTTCACGGACTGCAGATTGCCAGTGATCCGGGTGGCCCGGATCACAAGGTCCCTCTTATCAAGGCAGAGTCCGACCGATTATTTATTGACAGTGACGCAACCTTCACAAACGACAGTCAGCCACTGATTCGTCTGGGAGCCGCCGATCTTTCCCGGCACTCTGACGAGGCTCTTGGACACGGACTGTCATCCCTGTTGGTACCTGCATGGCGAAAAACCCTGACCGACAATGCCGTGGCTGTGGCCGGTATTGAACAGCTCTGGGGAATCACTGACAACAGGCTGAAAGCACTGCAACCGCATTATGGGCTTGATGAACGTTACCAGGCCCGGCAATGGCCACCAGAGTCCGGTGATCTATACCAGCGACTGATGTCAGGCCAACGCCATGACCTCAGGAAACGTGGCGGCACAGCCGAAGACTTTGTTGATGCCGTCCGGGAACTTTATCAGGGTGACGGGCTGGCGCCAGCACTTGCCAGCGTTATGGGAGACTGGCAAGCGTCAGCGGAGAGTAACCGTACAGGCGGGGAAATGGCGGATTTGCTCAAGGCCATCGAAACCGTTTACGACGAACAACCGTTGCGCAGTGAACAATGGTTTTTCCGCAGGGCGCTCGATGACAGTCTGGACTGGCTGATCGCCCGAGATCCCAACAATACGGCTCTGGCAAACCTTCAGCGCCTGAAGAAAAATGACGAAGCACAACAGGATGAATACGATGGCCTGTTGGAGCCGGAACAGGCGCCGCTCTTTAACGACACCACCAGCAGCGTTCGGGGCAGATTCCTTACCCTCAAGGCTCTGGGTGACTGGATAGGGGTTTACCTGACACCGGACTATCTGGCCAGTTCCGGTAATCAGACCCTCGCCAGTGACCTGCGGCAACTGGTGGATGCCAGCGACCTGTTCAGACACCGGTTGAACAATACCGACGCGTTACGAATGCTGTCGGGCAACGTAACGACCCCGATAAGACCTGACACCCTTGGCGACATACACGACCAAGGTATATTTAAGGTCCACCCCGATGAGCGCAACAGGACGATCCCCGGGGAGTATGTCAGCTTGATTATCCCCGATCGCAATGGTGCGTTCCCCGGCAGTCAGTCCGGCCCACTGCCCTACCTGCCCATCGATCATGGTGCGGAAAATGACACTGTCCATGATCTTGCCCCGAATAATGGGACAGACCTTGCACCCATTAACCAGACAGTCAATAACGGCACCTTCACGCTTATCCCTTTTGATCCGGATGAGGGGAACCTGCCCTACGGTTCCGGATGGCTGGCAGGCCATCTTTCGTTCTTTTACCAACTGGGGGAGGCATTACGGCTGGCGCTTGGGCTGGCACCAGAAGAAAATATCAATGCGACCAAAAACCGGATTCGTACTGAGCTTGGTTTGCCACGGCACTATCCCGGACAGGACAAACTGCCGTTACCGGTAGTGAACCCCCGTCAGATGATGGTCAAAGACACCCTTTCCGTTGAGGTAAGGTTTAATCAAACGACAGAGACAGACAGTAGAAAATCTGTGCGTCTGGCAGTGACCGGACGCGGCTCCCTGGGACGTCATCTGGAACTGACGGCAGAGCCTGACAGGAACGGTACTTATCGTCTGCAACTGGCTGCCATTGGCACTATGACCGCAGATGACAGTCTTCTGCCACCTTCCCTGCGGCACCGCTATCCGGCAGTCACAAGACCGGCAAAAGTACAAAGGGTTCGCCGTTCCGATTCTGATCCTGTGGCAGGTTCAGACTTGAAATTAATTGATAAACTGATTCCTGACGCCAAGACGTTCCATATGGAATTTGAGCCGTTATTACAGTATCAACGGATCTTGAACGCAGACTTGAACAAACGTTTTGAAGACCTGTTCTCGTCTTTTATGGTGTTTGATCGTTATCGCCATGTGAATGCACAATCAACCTTTGTTTCGGCGTTGAAAATCTACGAAAAACTCACCGCCCTGATCGTGAATCACCCACAGGCAACCGGCGTAAAATTTGCGAAACTGGCTACCAACATCCGGCGCTGGTTAGAAAGTAATCTGAAGCCAGTCCCTCCACAGCTGCATTTTGTCAGCGTTAACCCAACCGATGACGAACTGAAGCGTATCCGGTCATGGATTTTGGCCAATTCAGAGTCCGGTTTAAAAATAAATCTTTGGTATGACCCCAATGCAATGCTTGCCGGTGTGCTTGCCGAAGCCCTTAAAGAGTCAATGACCCGTAAATTGGCCGGTCAAACCAATCCCGGTAATCCCTCTGATTTTGAATCGGGTTTACTGAAAGACCTGATGAAGTTACAGGATGAGGCCTGGAAAGCCATAAAGCCAAAAATAGAACGGGGCCAGCCGTTTGATCAGGCGGTGAAGAATTTTCTGACAGGCCACCTCAAATACAAGGCGGACCTTGACAAAAAAAAAATCCCAAATGCAGAAATCCTTGCAGGAATTTGCACGGCAGATAGAGTTTTCTTACCCACAGGCGAAGTTTTCCCTCATCGATCTTAATAAGGTCTGGACCGCTGCCTACGGGGAAGATGGTAAGGAGACTGAAAAGGACTATTACAGGGAACTGGGGTTGCGTGGCCATCAGCCTGCGGCTGAGGCACTGGTGAAAATGAGGGTGATGGCCACCCTCGGCGGTGTTTATTCTGATACGTCGCTTTCGCCGGCATTGAATGAGGATCTTTTCAAGGGTGTTGATTATTCAGGCGTCAGCAAAACAGATTGGGACAGGGTAAGGGCAGTACAGACACAGCTGGTCATCCGGCAGCTTGGCAAAGATTTCCTTCCTGACGATCAGGCTCCTGCCATTCAACAGAAGGTTGCAGACGATATTGCCTGGTTCGGTGAAAAATACCCCGAGTTGAAGAGCGACATTGAACAGCGTCTGGCGAGTGCTGATCCCTCGCAACTGTTTAAGCCTTTGGAAAAAATTCAAGTCATGCCCTATCAGGCCTGTGTGCCATCAGAAAAAAATCCGGGTTTATTTTTCGCGGCGGCACCAGGCAACCCAAACATTGAGTTTGCTCAAAGCACGCTCTTATTACAACATGAAGATATTAGTCGGCTGGAATTGTCCAGTTTGACAAATTGGAATGATGCCAAACGAAAAGAAGCGGTTTTAACCCAAACAAAGGATGCTGCTGCGGCATTGGTTTATTACCGACTCAGAGGGATACAGAAGTTTGGGAAAGGCTATCAAATCCTGAATGGCGATGAGGCATTGAGGGAAAGCAAGTTTGCCATGAGTTGGACGGCAGGCTACGAAGCTTTACTGGATGTTCTGCAATTTTCAGCCAGAGAACACTTTACCATTTCCAGCGCAGCGGCAGCTGTCCGGGACCAGGAAAACGATATCCGGCGTTATATAGACACGGATCCGCAAAAGCCTGGCCAATACAGCCAACAACTGGTTCTCCAGATGGAGTCTGGCGATGCTAACCCGATTAGCAAGGCCAGCCATTACCTGTTTGACAAATATAAAAACCGCGAACCAACGAGAGTTAGTTATAACTCAATCCGTTGGCTGGTCAATAAGGGCAGTTATTGGTCAGATGGAGAGACAGGCGCAAGGATTAATACTGCCGATATTGGTAAATTTCTGGACGGAGATAGCCGAATTCATGTGGTCGGTGCGGGTCAGTCCAGCAATGGGAAATTTACCCTGAGCGGGCAAACCGCGTCAGACCTGTCAAAAACAATCAATGAATTGATTGCAGATACTCCTGTTAAAACCATTAACCTGGTTGGCTCAGGCATTGATCACGACGGGCTTGTCAGCCAATACCTGAGAGAGACCCTGAAAGCAACAAAAACCCAGGCAGTGACTGCCCGTGACGGTCTTTTGAGAGTGGATATCTGGGGGCGTCTGTGGGTTGGCCTGCTTGGAGACACGGGTCTGGTGACCTGGTCGCTGGCCGACAGGTCTGACAAGCTGAAAGCGCTTCGCATGAATGAGGGGGACGCCAGAGTCGAACGCTTGTCTGAAAAAAACCTGCTTGCTGAAAGTGCCGCTGGAATGCGGCAGTTGTCTTCTGTATTGTCAGACAACAGCGGGTTGCTGGGGCCCGTCAATCCCGATGATGCCATGCCGACTCTGGCGATGTTCAAGCACAGCCTGAAGCCCCATCTGGGTACTCTTGGTTCGGATAATTTAGCATCGCTGGAGAAAAAAATTGACCAATTTGACCAACTTCGCCCAGAGGGAACGCCCCTTCAAAAATACGCCCTTGTCTATCGGATGCAGGAAAACCTGCCCAAAACGTTTATGGGTGAAGCAGCCGTCTCCCTGCTGGACGCCACAATAAAGCAGTACCTGCTGGATGCTTTGGTCGAGGTACCGAAAGAGCTTAACACTATCTGGATTGGGCCTCTTAAAAAAGGTGTTGAAGACTGTCTCAAGATCTGGGTTTCACAGATTCCCGCCTGGTCTATGACGCTCTGGTACGATCCGCAAGCGTTTTTAGCGCCCATATTGGCCCGGGAAATACGTGAGTCTGTTGCCGCTGAGAAAGTACCCGAATCATTCCTGAAAAAAGAAAATGCCAGGAATGAATTTGTGAAACGTTTAAATCAACTGCAAGATCTGGCCTATAGCACTATAAAAAACGGCATCGCCCAGGGTAAATCCTTTGACGAAATGGCAAAGGCGTTTTTAGTCAACCATTTGGGTATGGATGAAAGCGAATTAGAAAAAATACGAACAGACAGTCTGAAGCAAATGAAGGCGTTCAGCGACGAGTTGGCCAAGCTCAGGAGCAGCCCTGTATCTGGTGAATTCAAGCTGGCAGACATCAATCAACTCTGGCCGACAGGCAATAACGCCAGCCTGAAAAAATGGTACATCAAAGAACTTGCACTAAGGGGGATTTTGGCCGCTGCAGCAGATTTGGCAAGAGTGGAAGTACTTGCCAAAGATAAGGAAGGAGGGGGTGTCTATTTGGACGTTGATATACTACCTGCTTTTAACAAGGAATTGTTTAAACACCTTAGATTTCCGGATTTTTTTCCCTTTGGAGACCGTCGGATCGGTCCGAATTACCCCGTTAACCATGCAATCATTAAGTATTTTGGCCAGAAAGGGCCGGAACAGCTGTTTTTTGGCCGGACACCTGATCCGGAACAAGAGAAATACTATGACAGAATAAAGGAAGAATACCCTGATCTTATTAAGGGCATTGAAGAAGCCATAGCCAACCACGGCGAAAAACCCCTTTTTGTCTTTCAAGATTCGCTCAGGGTTATTCCTGGTTCAGTGGAAATAAAATTAATCTACAAAGAAAAAGCAAAGATCAACAACAACTTGATTATCGCGCCACCTGACAGTGAGGCTCTTGACGCAGTTAAGAAACGAATTATAAGACGTTATAAATTAATTGAACGTTTAAATATCGATAAGCCATTAAACGCTGCCAAGACAGATATAGACAAAACTGCAAAATCAATCGCCAGGGAATTGAATATTGATCAGAGAATCGCCTACAGTTTTTTTGATTACCGGAAAGATGGAATATTGCAACAGGCTAAATCGACGATGGCCATATCAGGGTCCCAAGGATTTATAGAAGTCTCCCAGAATTATTTGTCTGATTTTTTTTCAAATAAAGACCCTGTTGGTCTTGAAGTAAAAGACTATTTCATGCAAGTCAATCCATTAGCACAGATTGATTTAGTCAGTTACGATACTGATGAATGCCCCAGTAGCTGGTTACCCAGAACGGATAAAACCAAGCGTTATGCCCTGACTGCTGAGCAAGACAGTGATTATAAAAATCAGGTCATTCTTCAGCTGGACGACAGCGACAATGAAACCACAGCCAGGTTATATCTGGCAAACAAATACCAGCCCGATTTCAGCCGCCATATAGTTCTGGATTCTTATGGTTCCCTGTACGACCCGAATACAGGCCACGACATTAAGCTTGAGGCATTGCAAGCTGATTTTCTTAAAGACGACACCCGCATTATTGTAGTTGGCCACGGTAGTCAGGTTCAGGGGGATAAGGCCGACTCCAAAAAGTTTCTTCTGGGCGGGAAGACGGTTGCGCAACTGGCCAAAGTGCTTGAGCGCATAACCGGCGGGCGCTTTGTCAGAACTGTCAGTCTGGTGGGCTGTGGCGCTGATGCCAGTGGCGAGCATTACCCTGTGGAGGCTTTCGCCAGAGCACTGTTTGGTGAAATCCGGACACGTCGAATCACGGCTCGTAACGCTCTGGTGGCGGTGGATGAGTTGGGGCGCAAATGGACGGGTGTGCTGCCCGCCAACGGCGATCCGCTGTGGTCACAGTCAGACCATCGCGTCAAACTGGTGCTTGAGAAAGACGACCGGGGACAGTTAATAACCCGCAAGCTCCCGGTTGCAGGAGGGTTGGTGAAAAAACTCCGGAATTTGCCCGTTTTACCCACCGGCAGGGATTATGTTCGTCTAGGTAAAGAGAGTGACCCTGATTTCCAACAAGCCAAACGTTTACTGCTTGAAGCGATTATCGAAAACAATGGCAGGCAGAAACTCTCCGATCTGATTGAGGATTACAACCGTCGACTCTATCAAAACACCGGTGATAACCTTTCTCCTTACCAGTTGATGCCTTTGCCGACTGCCGATGTCGAACTCCCTGTTGCCCGGGCCGGGGCTTCAAAAGAGCTTCAGCCACAAGAAAAACGTCAGATGAGCGCCTTTGTCCGCGCAGACTCAATCGGTGACCCGTTTTCCGGGGTGGGTCTGGTGGCCTATGGCGATCCCTTTGCCCGGGAGAATTTTTTCCGGACCCAGCAGGCGGGGTATCAACTGGCCCGGAAAGTCGCAAACCCGCCATCCAATGCGATGACAGCATTGTTTACTCGCCTGTTGCTTGGGTCTTTGCAGGACATTGTCGCACCTGGTGGCAATGACATAGACCCATTCCGGATCTCCAGCCCTGACCTGATAGCTTCTGTATTCGAAAAAGATGACCTGCTTGCCCTCTCGGTCCAACGGTCACAAACTCACTTTTCCGACTTGAGCGATTGGTATATCAAGTCTCTGAAAGATTTGCTGGGTCACTATCTGACGGACCAAGCAGACAAAAAAGTACTGAGACTGAACGCCAGAAAAAGGAGCGAACAGAGAAAGTCGCTGCAAGCAAGCCTTTCCCTTGGGATTAACAAAAGGCTGAAGCACGATCCTGATGGCGCTCTCAGTTCTACTGATCCTGTGTCTCTGGCCAGTGGTGAGGCTTTTGATAGCGACAAACACAACAAGTACCTGCCTGTTGTCACCGACCTTTCGGGTGAAACTTATGTTCTGGTGGACTTGCCAGAGACCAGGAGCCTGGCTTTTCCGGATAATCTGCGCAATATCCTGTCTATGCTTCAGTCCTCTGGTCCGCTTGGATCGCGTGATGCCCAGACACTGATCAATACCATTGAGTCAGCCTATACCCAACACTCAGACTCCCTGGTAGGACAGCAGCTTGATGAAAAAATAGACCAACTGCCGTTGGCTGATGTAGTCACACTGGCCAACGAAGTCATTAACATGGACTCGGAGCCTGATGCTCTGCGAAGCCTGATACGAAGACTGTTGCTTCGTCTGGTGACCAACGCAGAAAAAGCTCTGGACACTGATCAGAAACCCGATCACCAGGAGAGGTTACTGATCGCAGAATTACTCGCCCTGGCCCCCGACGAAAGGGTCTTCATCGTCGAGCTCCCACCTTCAGGAAACCGTCATCGCAAGGTTTTTCTCGACGGTTTGATGTCTGTCGACAAGCATCAGCGTTTGACCTCGCAAACCACCATGGGGGCTCGTTCACCCTTTTTTTTCTCGACCGTCCAGCACAGAGCCTATCGCTCTCAGCTGCGTGAGCTGTCGAAACTGGATGGAACCCCAGATAGGCTGAAGCCTTTGCTTGGTTATTTCAGTAAACCTAATGAATTCGCCGATGCCCTTTTGGCCTGGCGCAAATGGGAGATAGAGACTGGTTTTGTCGCAAGAAGGGTGCCCATTAGTGTTCGCCCGGAACAAGACCGATTGCTCGCGGACAGTCGGGTAATTGTCCTGGATTGGGAAATAGCCGGGCCTTTCCTCCAGATTGGATTGAAGGATGTAGAGCATTATTCGTCTGATGCCGACCTGGCCCGGGTGATGACCCAATCCTACGGAATGGCTCTATTCCTGCAACTGCGGTTAATTGGGGCAAACCCATACATTCTCAACAGTGCTTCGGAGATATGGCAAACACAATTCTATAGTGATCCTCTTGGTGAGTTCGGCTTTGACAACAGTATGACAATGCGGCGGTTACCGGATCCCGGCGACCCGCTTTATCGTGAACTGGTCCTTGATAGCAATGACCATGGGCTTAAGTTTGCCGAGGGTACTGTAGATGATTTCCGGCAGGCACTGGAGGTATTGTTTGAGGAAGGAAATCTCTCCCGTTCGGTCAGAAACGTTATTCGTCACCTTGCAAGAGCCCCGGTGGGCTCTGTTTGTACTTTTTCAGAAGGTCTGGTTAAAGTACACGCAGAGTTCTGGAAACAGATGCGGGATTCACAACTGAGGTCTGCACTGCAGTTGCAGGACCCGGATTACCAGATGTTAAAACAACGAATAGCCAGATCTGGTTTATCCGCCAGAAAAAAGAATAGTTTATTTGCAGATCTGGCTAATATTGAAAGCTCGTCAGGCAAAACGTTTTCTCATGACACGGACGTCTATAGCAGTGAAATAAAGGAGAACAGCCCCGGAATTATTAGTGAAGTGACACCGGATTCCTATGGCGATAAGGGTTCGGTTTCGAAGATCGCGATCTTGTTCTCTGCCCGGTTTATCAAACATGTTCTTGAAAACAATGTTCTCGAAAACAATGTTCTTGAAAACAATGATCCAGAAAACAATACTCCTTCCAAACAACTGTTTTCATTACGCAATGAGATTATCAAAACCCTTCGATTGCTCAGAACCACCTCTGAATTCAAGGCTTTTTCCGACATCCTGGCAGAGGATCAGAGCCAGGTCTTTGGTGATCTCCGGGCTCTGGTGAATCAGGGCGTTATTGATGGATCTTTCGGGACAGGCTTCGACCAGGCCAAAATACCCGACTCTGTCCGGCTCTTACTGGTCATTACTCCTCCCGATCCATCCACTACAGAAACGCCACAGCCGGTTCTGGTTGATAATACCGGTTGTATCCTGAAAGTAGATCCAAGCCAGTATTTCACCGAAGACAAAATGCTGGTTGGAGACTATCAAACTTTCTCAAGATCAGGCCTGATAGCAGGTTATATTGTTGCATCAAATCGGCTGAAAGGTTTCAGCAGCGATTTTGAAACTATTCGAAAAAGAATTCTGCCTCAACTTGGCATTAAGGGATTACAAAAAAAGAGCAAAACTCCGGAGACACGTCGGGACGATTATAGAGGACAGATCGGTCTTGAAATAGAGAATCTCATCACAAAAGTGGATGCTGAAGACGGCGAATTGCTTGCACGCAGTCAATTAAATACTAATGAGCTTATTAACCCTGATTATCCTGATATGCTCCTGTCTACTGATCTCCATGAGGGTCGCTCTATCATTGAAATCATTACCGGACCCAAACCGCTCTCGGCTTATCTCAGTGAATCCTCAGCTTTATTTCATGCGACCAAGACAATGGTCTCTGTTTTAACAAAAATACCTGAGGGTGGTTATACCGTAGGCGATTTAGTTAGGGCTTATAATGACGAGCTACTTGGCAATAACCCCAGAGGTAATTCAGAAGATTTCAGGTTGCTCACCCTTGATGAATATAGAAACAGTCAAGTTTCATTGCTGCCTGACATGATGGAGGCAGCGATAGCGGCAGAAGCACAGATACCGCCTTATCGTATTCATGTCAATATTGGGGTCGATCTTGGTTTGATTGGGGATATAACCTCCTATATTCCCAATCTTTTTGTCTCAAAGACAAAAGACATATTAAGGAAAGTTTTTCATTGGTGCCAGTATAAGGCCTCTGTCATTTCAGAAAGACTGAATCTGAATTCTGACTTGCTGAAATCCATGTTTACCATGCATTTGTACAAGCAGGCATTAGACAGTTCAACCGGCAATTTTATGAGGGGGAAAATGAATATTCCAGGTACCCCTATCAATAAAATAAGAGGATTACTGAGACTGGGTACCGCTGATTTTTTAATGACTGTTATCTCTGATTCGGAGGCCGCCCAACTTAAGTCAGCCATCCGGGATTACAGCTGGCAGGCCTTTACTTCGTTGCTGCAGGAAACGGTCAATGAACTGGCCACAGTGGGATCTGAGGCTGAAGGGCTTGGCAGGGCGTGGAAGGTTCCCAAACAGCGATTGCAAGTCAGGTTAAAATTGCTGTTCACCGACCTGTTGGATCATCGTGTCGAACATGGAAAGATGGTTATCCCCCCTGGTGATCTCTCAGATTATTTCGAATTACCCCAAGGCGAGAACAAAGGACCGAAGCTGGGTTACATAGATGTCATAAGTCCACTCTCAAGACATGATGTCACTTACTATGTCGATGACGAGGGTCAAAACCATTTCCTCGGTACCATGGAGGTTCGAAAACTCTGGCCCAATCTCGAAAACATGGCTTTTTCCCCTCCCGAGCCCTACACGATTTCGATTATAAAGTCCGTTCAAACCCCGGGGTTACTGGGAGCAGACCCGGAGATTGACGGGGTTTTTTTAACAAAAGCCCAATTCCTGGTCAAATCTGAAACCGAAACTCCGGATTACCAGCGCTGGGTGAAGCAGTCCATCCTCGACCGTCTGGGTCAACTCAGCCACGCCAGGCTCAAGCATGTAATCCGCACCTTCGTCAACCGTCTGCAGGAAACCCAGGACACAATCCAACAGGACAAAGTGGCCCGGTTGCTGCTGACTGCCAATCTAAGGGCAATAACCGGCGGGCCGTCAGGTTCAGCCTGGGACACTCTGGCGCAGTTGCAAAAAATGCAGTTGCAAAAAATAGTCTCGGTGGATTTTCAGCGGGCAAGCGAGGGTCAACGGCTTCCTTTAACAACCACTGACAATCTGGCCCCCTGGAAACAGCTGGCAGAGCTTTTTCTGCCCATTGAGTTTTATACAATCCTGGACTTGTTTCCTGCTGATGAAGGTAAAGCTTTTATTGTACCGGTGCTTAAATCGGAGGAGATACTGTCCGGGTACGGAATCTCTCTGAGTCGTGTGTTTCAGGAAATAACGATTGTCTTTAACGCTCAATGGCACTCGTACCAGAGTCGCCTGAATAACAATCCGCTGACCCTGACAGTGGGTACAAAAGACTCGCTGCCTGAACACCGTAAAGCGGTTTCCATAGGAAAGCTGTTCGCCATAGCCCTGTTAAACCATCCCGATGTCGCAGTGCTCAGGCAGGCCCAAAAAGCATTGCGGGCGACCTGGGGGTTATCGGCAATCATCACTGGCCGCAGTTATGGCCTGAGCAAAGGACTGACACTGGCCATTTTGCCAGACCAGCAAGCCCCCCAAGACAGTAACAGCAAGGTGCAAACGGGGCCTGCTCCCCTGGTGCAGCTTACCGACATCGGGATGGTGATAAAAGACAGCGCATCGGGCCGGATCATCCTTGAAAAGATAACCGACACTGTTCCCAGACCTGACGGATCGGACAGCACAAGGCGCGAGAGCCCGACAAAGGTCAATGGCTCACCATTGACGACTCAGAAATGGCTTGGTGCCGAAGGTCAGCCGGGATTGCAATGGCTATCGGCCCCGTTGTCTCTGGATGAACTGGACACCCACAAGCTTTCTCTGGAAGCCGACTTTTATGGGAACCCTGAAGGGCAGTCCATTGACTGGACAAAAACCACTGGCGGGGCAGACACCGGAATCATCCTGAGGTTTCCCTTTGAGAATCTGGATACGCCGGTGTTCGCGGCACTGTTTGCTGACAGTGACAGCCCTGAAGGAGAAAGGCTGCTGGCCAGCCTGAAGTCAGCCAGAGTTATCGCGACAGCGGTTATCCCCCCGGCCTCAGACGATAACAAGGCAATCCATGCTCAGTTAAAATCGCTATTTACCCTGTTATTGTTCCGGCTGTCGGGGGACGACGACTCTCACGAAAAACCCCTGTTTCCGGGAATAAGGCTGGCAGATTATATCCATACCTACCTTTCCGACAGTGCCGTTAACTCACTCAGTGACTACATTAAGCGCGTTGGCCTGCAACAGGTCAGCAAAGAACTGGCAGCGAAGCTCACTGTCCTGGCCCAGCGGGATACCCCGGATCTGCAAGCAAGCGTCAGGATCAGAGACCTGCTGGGGATGGCTCTGGATTACCGTCTTGCCAACGGCGCCGGGCTGCTGCCCGGCACGCTGCCGGACGAGTACTCGCTGCCCCTGAAGGATAACCAAAAATCCAGGGAACTCTGGACTGGCCGGATGTCAGCAGACCGCACAGCGCGACCTGTCGCTACAAACGCCGATGGCCATTATCTTCTGGACCTTGCCCTGCCGGGTCAAACCGGCATGGTGAAACGCCTGTTTCCGGGAACCCCGGCAACCCCCGATAACCTCCAGAGCCGCCTCAGGCTGGCTTTGCAACCAGACCGGCTTGGCCAAGATCCGGAAATTACCCGTGCGTTTCTTGAACTGGCGATGTCCAGTGTGGGTAAAGCCGGCTGGCCGTGGTTTTCGGAACACTTTTCCTCATTACCCCAATTGCAGCGTTTCGCAGTGGTGGAAGCCTTGGGTCAATATCGCTTGCAGTATCCGGAGGAAGATATTAAGCAGCTGGCCCGTGTTTTTACCAAAATCCAGCTGGCTGAGGTGAACAGGCAGATCAGTCAGGATGATCAAGCCGGGACACCGTCGGCTTTTCGCATCAGGAGTGTGCAACCCCTCGCAGATGGAAGCCATCGCTTCAAGCTGAAGACCGACGCGGGGATTATGCCTGTCCTGGCTGACTCCCTGGAGCCAGTGACCGGACTGTTGACTCAACAACCATCAAACAAACCGTATCCGCAATGGATGCTATTGTCGGCCAGTTCACACAGCAGCCAGTTCCCAGGGGCATTTCTGGATACACACCACAACGAAAGACTGTACCGACAGGCCTTGCACAACAGCGAGCTGGATCCCTACCGCTACCAGCATGATGTCGAGCGGTTTATTAGAATTTTCAGTGATTTTTCACCGGACATCTATCGCCAGCGATTCCAACAGCAGCACTCGCTTGACCTCAGTGTCGGCCTACCTGTTCACTGGCAGTTAAATCCCCATATTATCTTGCAGGCGTCCCGGTTGCAGGTCGGTGATAGCGCTGTAACTATTGAGCTTGGGATGAAGGATAACCCTTCGCTAAGACACGGATTATTTGACTCAGTCGTCAGCATGTTTTACGCCATAGGTCTGGCCAAGAGTGTAGAGGCTGTTGATACCGGCCTGTTCCAGTCTGGCTGGCCTGAGGAAGCCGGGCGACTGGGTCAACTGGGCAACACTATTGATTATGATTCTGTCCGGCAATGGGATTTCCTGCCTGCGGCAATGAACCGGGATTCAATTGCACTTTATCCTGACCCCGCTGGATCATCCATCACTCGGGAACAAATTAAACAAGAGGTGACATGGCTGTTCAATCAGAAGTCTGAATCATTATCATTGAGACTTGAAGCGCTCTTTGAGTGGATTCAGGAGCATCAGAATGACCAGAGTATTCAAACCTTTACCAGAGCACTCTATGAGTTTGAGCGCGACCTGCCTGATGGTGAAAGAGCCCTGTTCAGGAAGGCTTTCACTGATCAGCAGATCAAATTACTGAAGGATGTTCTGACGCAGCAGGCCCCTCACCAGTGGGAACTGATTGACTACGTAGACACACTTAAAACAACGCCCGATTCGCAGGCCCCAACCAATGCCAGCGGGTTTGCTTCATCGGCGTACTGGCTGATTGAGTCTGACAGCGACAGCGACAGTGACAGTGACAACGACGGTGGCAGGAAGTTGAGGATTGTCATCTGGGACCCTGAGGCGCAAGACAACAAACGCTGCCGACGTGGGGTCGACGGGTGCAGTACTCGCCTGCTATCAGCAGGAAATCTGGCGGACCGCCCCTTTTTGGACATTGACAGCACGGATATCAGTAACACCGATACCAACAAACCTTATTACAAAGTTGAGTTCCTTAACCACAACGATGAGCTGTACCGGGTGCTCAGGCGCTCAGACAAGGATATTACTGCCACCCCCCTGGGCCAGGCTTCCGTTTATGACAGCATCCACGATAGCAACGACTCCCCAGCTGAGCGGGTGTTTTCGGACGCAACATTGGCCACCACGTCCGTGGCGGTCAGGCGTTCCGATGGCAAGGTTTATCAGCTGATTTCGGAAGCTGACGGTCACTACCGGGCAGTGAGTTTGCAATCCGGAGATAAGCTGTTAGCGTCGTACGACAGTAACAGTAAAACCCTTATTCCGGTGCTGAAAAAAAACGACCATGGAAAGACGATTTATGGTGTGAAACTGGACGACGCCGCCGCAGGGACAAACGGGCTGTTCAAACTCAACCCGAAGGAATCGCTGAAGGATCAGTTAGCCGCCGCCCGCCACTGGCTGTCAGCGAGCAGTTCCGAGCTACGGACGCTGACGGGCACAGACGACAGGATAGCCGTGATCCTTCCTGCCGACTACCGTCCCGGCCAGAAACTGGCGAATCAGGCCGAACGGCTCTTGTCAGAACTGAGAGTCTTTGTTGCCAGCTCCGCAGGACAGCGTCTGGTCAATGCCCTGGGGTTCCCTGACAGTTTCATCAAACCCGCCACTATGACCGAGCTGGACAGTCAGCTGCTGCCCGGTATGAAGCCCCCTGCCCCTCTCAGGCTGGTGATCAGGTTTGGCAAACAGGCTCTTGCTGACCGGGTGATACCCTATCGTCCCGGGGACAGCGGGGACACCAGTGGCAACCGGCTTGTGGTGCTGAAGGTTGACCCGGCGGTGTTGACCGGGCAACGCCACTCCACCAGTAATTACCTGGGAGCACTGGCCTCGGTCCTGAAGGATTTGTGTCGGGCAGCACTGGTCAGTACTGATAAGGTGAACTCACCAGCCATCGCCATGACCTGGTTGCAGGGGGCCAAAATCACCAGTGCCCGGACGCTGCTGCAACTGGAAAACCAGCTTCGTAAGCAGTACGACCTGCTGCCCGTGCTGGCCACGGCATCAGCCCATACCCCTGTTCAGGAGGTCACCTCAGCGGGCGGGATAACGACTGTGAAAAACCGCCATCGGGTCCGCATTGCCTATCAAGCCATTGCTGAGCCTCTGTCCGGCTTTGCCCGGCTGATAGGGGATATGGAAACCCGTCGACTGTTTCAGCGGGTTCAGTATTATTGCAACCAACGGGTTGACCGGTTATCCGACGCTGGTCGTGCAGGGCTGAGAAACCTTCGCTCACTGTTAACGCAGCTGGCCTGGAGTGGGCTGGTCAGTCAGCGCATGGTGACATCGCAGCCCGCACTGCTGGCTGATCCGGCGGACGTGGTCACAGCCGTGCTTGATGACAGTGAGCTGAAAGCACTGGCCGGGATCAACAACCTCGCCGGGCAGCTTGAAGAGGTGTTGACCGATGCTCTGAAAGACCGACGGGGCATCGCCTTCACAGCGGCAGAACAACAGGGATTATTGCGCTGGCTAAGCCGTGCAGAGGCGGTTCTTACGGACGCACAGGCCGTGCGCAAGGAATGGGCTGAGCCCGGACAACTTCCCCTCGCTGCGGATTCCCGCAGCAATGTACCGGTCACCACTGGTAACCGAAAAACCCTTGCCCTGACCAGCACCGGGCGGCAACCGGTCACCCGGCTGAATGATCAGCCTCTCATTGCTATTGAAAGCCAGAACGGCCCCCTGTCCGCTCCGGCAGGCGATGAGCTTAGCGGTTTGCTGGCCCTGTTGAGACAGGAGTCACCTGACAGCCCGCAGGCTGTCGCTGCTTTAAGGACCGAGCTTGGTTGGGCTCCAGCAGTTACCGACCCGGACTATTACCGGGACGCGATCAAGCGTACTCTGTTATCACTGTCCCCACAGCAGACCAACAACCTGGATGACACCCTTGTTGATTTGCTCAACAAGCCATCCCTGACCGACGGTGAGTCGCTGCTGGCGGAGTATTTTTTTCACCGGCGGCTCAGGGGGCTGGAACCCACAGAGCCAGCCAGGTTGCGGGCGGATGCCCTGCGGGCCAATAAATGGCTTGATCTCCTGCAAAAAAATCCGCCACCGCTTCCGGGACCTGGCTGGGAGCGCCCGGCTTTCACCCTCGATACCGGGTTGGGCCGTTACCAGGCTCAGGTTCAAACCAAGGACGGGCAAAAAACGTTCACGCTGGGTCGCCGGGATGACCTGGCTTTTTCCAACCGGGGGCCCGGCTACACCCTGACTCACAGCGAAGGCGACCGCAAGCAGGTCTTTCGCCTCCAGCTTCCTGATGGCTGGCCAGACCGTCTTTTGCCGATCAGGCTGGTTGTCCACATGGAGTTTTATCGCAAGCTGCAACGGAAGGGCAGTATTGGCAAAGAGCAATTACAGAACGACATTCAATTCATTGCCCGGGGGATGGGGGAGCCTCGTCTATCGCAGCTTCTTCAGGCGCTGGTGCAACCCGTCAGGGATGCAGGCATTGCCGATATTAGCCCTTTTAAAATAAAAATCAGCCCCAGGCCGCTCTGGCCGTTGGTGGACAGTCGTGTCGAGGTGAGTGAGGAAAACAGTGCCCACGCCCTGTTATTGCTGGGCACGAAGAACAGGAACAGGCCATTTATTTTCCGGGAAACCCTGACCAACCTGGTGGGTGCCAGTCTGTTGAAGGCACTTGAAGGTGGTGGAGGGTCGCTGACAGCCCTGCGCCAGCAGGTGCGCCAGCAGTTCGGGATCAACACCGCGACACTGCCTGACAAGGAGTCGCGTCCCTTGGGACTGACCCGTCAATACGCACTGACTCTGGCGGTTGACCCCCCTTCAGGCACAAGCCTCTATCGGCAACTGGTCGCAGGCCATCATAACCTGCTGTTAGCCAAAGGTACGAAAGCCGATTATCGCCGGGCATTGGCGTATTTAGAGTTGCATGACAAGACCAGGATTCAGGCAATAAGGGATAGCCTTGCTAAAGGGGAAATTACAGCCAGTGCCCGTGAGAAAAAACTTTTCAACGAGGTTGTCAATGATAAACAATCCTCAGCGCCCCTGGTTCCAGATGTCTCTGATAATACCATTGCCTCCTACAAGGCCTTGCCCTCCACCTCTGAGCTGGTCAACGTGGATTACCGGGCCTTCTGGAGCGTTGGTTCCGGTATAGAATCCCTGCTCGACGCCAGACTGCTGGGGTTAAGTCGGGCGGCGGCAGAAAATTTTCTGTCCCAACAGATAGAGGTCGCTAAAAAGCATTTCAGACTAAAAGTCGTTGCCAGCACTTACCTGAAGTCACTGCTGGTTCATTTTATCTACTGGAAGATGGAGCAGGTTCTGGGTGACACCGGCCAGCCAGCCAGCCGGATACGCTTGGGAGTGACCGATGCGGTGACGACCATACTGCCTGACGGCGATATCGATGACATCGCAAAACTGATGTACGTTGATCTTTGGTTGGAGATAAATACGCCAGAGAGTCCGAGGATATCCACTCTCGTCGCATTGGAAAAAGCCTGCACTTTTGTTGCCCGGGGACTCGGCTGGAAGTCTTTTGACACTGGCCTGCTGGCCAATCTGAAGCAAGATGTGGACACCGTATTCCATGAGGCGGTAGCACTGCGACGGCGCGTCGGAAGGCCGTTCCAGTTGCCTGTTAATCAACAACCGGACGCCCAGGGTAAAGAGCCCACGTCTGTGCAGGCTATAGCGGGGCAGGATCAGATCATTGAAACCTTCGCCAGCAGCCCTCGTTATGCGGTTATGGCGGATGCTAAAAGGCGTTATATAAAAATAACTCCGGCGGGCCCGGGCAATCCTTTCTCGCTTATGTCACTCCAGTCACAGGATGGCCTGAAGAGGCTGTTACGGCGGCCTCTTAATCCGGGCAAAAACGCTGCAGCCACTCAGGCTTACCTGTCACAGCTGGCACGCCATTATGAGGCTTTTAGTGAACTGAAAGACATTAACATGACCGGCCAGGTCAATGGCGTTATTGACAAGATGGACCATGTCACCCGGCAGCAGTTTGCCGATGGTTTCCTGCACTATGCCCGGCAGTCAGCCATCCCGGCAGGTCTGGCTGAAACCATCGCCGGGAAGTTACTTGCGGCAGAGCTCAGCGCCCTGGGTTCTCTGCCTGAAACGATTTCTACCGGGCTTTATCAGCGGCTCAACGGGCTGCTGAACCTGACCGGGAAAAAGGAATTTTCACTGACCTCTGGCGACCTGAATATTCGGGTGCTGACCGACCCCTCAATCACCGCCGATGCCTCCTACCTGATGCCTGCCCAAGGCACACTGGTGCTGGGCAATGGCGGTGCCGACAGCCCGCTGACCGCCGCCGCAGCAATGGCTCTGCTGCAGGCATGGGAAGCCCAGAAACCGGAGGATCAGGCAAAAACATTCCTGGCCCTGCATCAGAAGCGAATCCGATTGCCAGAGGGTGTGGAAAGCCTGTCACCAGAGTCGCTGGTCAGTGAGTTCACGGTTAAGGAAGGCAAGCTGGCACTCTCCGGCCTGCTGGAACGTCTGACCAGCTTTATCGGGCTGGCAGACAGGCTGAAGCGGGAGAATTTTTCCGGAGCCCGACTTCTGGCCAGAAAGATTCGCCAGAACGTGGCCGACAGCGTTGCCGCACTCAGGCGTGATATTGATTTTGGCCAGATGGCTGAGCTGGTTGATATCACCGACCGTGATTTCCGGAGAACCTTGCAGGCACTGGACAAGGCTGGTTTGCCAGACGGTCAGGCAGCAAGACTGCCCGATGCAGACTGTGTTCTGTGCGATGGTTCCGGACCGATCAGGACCGCGATGGCCCTGATAGACAGGGTCAGCGGGCATCTGGATGTCATTGAGGCCAGTGATCACTTCATCCATACCAGGCAGAGTGCCGGTGACAAGGGGTTGCTGGCAGACGCCTTCCTGCTGCTGGAACAGGGACGTTTTGCAGCGGTGGTCACCGAAGACATTATGGACAGCCCGGCGTTCCGCAAGGAGCTTCTTGAACTCTTACGACAGACACTGGCGCAAAAGCAGGAGCTGAATCCGGAGCAAGTCATTGATCGGGTGGCCACTTTGCTCAATGACTCGGGCTACAGTGTCGACGACACCCGCTTTGTCAAGCAACAGCTGCTTGGCAACCCGGAGTTCATGGCGAGCCTGCGGACCCGAAAAGGCCAGGTCGGGGATGGCTCTGAGCCCGGCAGCCCGGGTGACATCAGGTCGATAGCCGGGCCGAAAAAAGTGCAAGGGAAGTTTATGCGCATGCTGGATAAGCTGGATCGCAGTACAAAATTCAATACGGGCAGGATGATTTACGGCGGGGTAAGTTCCGTCTATGGCCTGGCCATGGCCTCGGTGTCACTGAATAACCTGGCAAAATACGGAGACGAGATGCCTGCCCAAGCCAGGGACATGGCCTATGCAGGTGCGGGCCTGGGCACCATCAACTCGGTCTACAGCATTGCCACGACCGCCAACTGGGCGCTGAGCAAAACCCTGGTCAAGACGAAAAATCCGGCAGGGGCCATTGGCGTCGCGTTAAAGCTGGGCCCGAAAGTGTCACGAAATGTGGCCAGGGCGGTACCCATTATAGGCGGTGTCATTTCTGTTGCGCTTGGCGCTTCTTCACTGGTCTCTAATGCCAGCAACGCCGATGCGGCAAGAAAAGCTGGCCGCCATAAACAGGCGGCTATTTTTGGTGCAATGGCCGCTTTGGATGCCATTACGATTGGCCTTGATGTGCTCAGTACAGCACTGGACTTCATCAATCCAAAGCTGGGTATTATTGTGGACGTAATCAGTCAACTGCTGAGTTTTCTGCAAACGGCGCTGGCGGCCCTGGTGCCGCCTCCCACCGCCAGGGAGGATTTCAGTGCTGTATTGGAGAGCGATAAATTCAAGGAATATCTTAATGACCAGGTAACTCACTTTGAGAAAGAGGGCTACAGGTGGTTTGTGCTCCACCAGGATGCCACTGGTTGGCTTGACCAGGATAATTATAAGGAGGACCTTGAGACAGTGAAGAAATCCTTTCTCCGGTTTTTGGATGGCAAAGGAGACAAAGGACTTGCCCTTCGTGATTTGATCAACGAAAGGCGAACCACGAGAGGATCGTCTCTGTCGGACTACATGTACGGTGAGAAAGGGTTCAAGATCTTTTATGGGCTGGGTGGCGATGACATCCTGATCATTAACGAGGGAGAGCTGTATGGCGGTGCCGGCAACGACAGGCTGATCCTGAAAAAAGGCGTGGCAAAAGGGGGCGCTGGCAATGACGATATACGGATTGAAGAGTCAGGTGCTGCCCACGGGGACAGTGGCGATGACGTTATCCGGATTGTAAAGACGGGTACGGGTTACGGGGGCAGTGGCAACGACATCATCCGGATTGAAAAGACGGGTACTGCTCACGGGGGCAGTGGCAATGATGTTATCTGGATTGGGCGCTCAGGTAAGGCTTATGGGGGATACGGCGACGACACCCTCTACCTGTCAAAGGTCGATGGAATCGGCTTCGGCGGACCGGGAAACGATCAGATTTATTACGGCAAATCCCAGTATGGCGACGCGGGTGATGACCGGCTCATTGACCAGCTCGGTGCCGTCGAACAGCACGGTGGTACAGGTAATGACCGTCTTTCGCCAGGGTTAGGCTATGCACGCCTTTTTGGTGGGCCCGGAGAGGATACTGTTATTCTGCCCAGTCTCTCGCTTCCTGTTTTCCGCCAGGAAAGTGTAGGTAATCTCACGACTCAATACAGTATTGGTCGTTATAGCATCAGCAGGTTCAATGATCAGTCATTCAAAACCACTGATCTCACGCTTCACTACCGTCATGGTTACTCTAAGCCATTACTCTGGGCTGACTTGAAAAACGAAAACTGGCTTAACCGTTTTTATCGTTACCTCATCTTTCAGGGGTTGAACCGCGACCACCCGGATAGCCAGGAAACAGGCAAAAAATCCGTTTTCGATGTTTTTCGTGTAAAGCTTGCCGGCCAGTTATCGGTGACTAAGGCATTGATGACGCACGTCACACCTGACGCCAGTCACACAGGCGTCAGTCGAATTTCTGATATTTACAGGGATCAGCTTTACTTTTACCTCGGCAAAGGCCGGTACGGTAGCGGGCGGGAGGAAGTCCACCTCTATTTTTCGCGTGAAGGCGTTTTCGTGATGAAAGCCGACCGCTCCCTGTTGTTTTTCGAAAAGGGCAGCCTGCTCAGGGCCAGTGAAAGTAACAAAGCCATTGAATTCTTCGCGACCCTCGTGGACTGCCTGATGACCGGTGGCCGTGTTCAGGGTATGGAAAATCTGGTGGGTTCCGAAGACGGCTCAGAAGTTTACGGGACCGACCAGCGCGATAACATTTATCTCAGGGGCGATGAAAATAGTAACAACATAGTGAATGCGCGAGGGGGTGACGATTTTGTCTATGCCAGCAATGGTACAGATGTAATAAAACTGGGGGCGGGCAATGATCGGGCGGTGTTGACCGATCAAAATGCGGTGCACGGTGGCCCCGGCACAGACACCATTTCCTATGCGGTTCGAAAGGAAAATCTTTGGCTGGATATGACCAACCGGGATCCGTCATCGGGAGAGGTGGTGACCGGTGTCGAGGTTATACAGGACTCCCCCCACGATGACAAGATCAAAGGAAACCATGAGAATACGGTTTTCATGACCACCGGTGGCACCAATATTCTGGATGCCGGGGCTGGCAACGACACGGTCATCACTGACGGCGGAAAGACGTCCATCTGGCTGAGAAGCGGTTTTAACACCGTAATACTGGGCGATGGTCACCACAAGGTTTATACAGGCATTCATGCCGACTCAATCAGGGTAAGTGGCAACAACCTTGGTAACCATAAATTTTACGGGCACAAACCCCAGCAGCCTTCGACAGGAAAATGGCCAGTCCTGGCCATCCGCTGGGAACGATTTGGTGCCGGGTGCATCCGGCAGCACAAACAGCTGGCCAGCCTGACTGTCAACCCGGTTAGCGAGCGCATGGACCTGGTTTTCAGCAAACAGAAACCCAATCATAACGTCACCCTGGACTTTAACACTCCCGACATCCCGCCGGTCACAGTCAGCCACGTTAATAGCCACTGGTACCGGGAGGATTTGGCCGGTACGGGCCGCTGGCAGTTCGTAGACGGGGATGTGATGAAGCTGAGAAATACGACCCTGTCAGCTTATTTTGGTTCGGGAAAAGGTTCTTGCAAGGTCACCAGGAAAGTGGATATCTATCCCTTTTCCAGAGCGCAGATGCTGGCATTTTTGAATCGCTACCCCGGAAAACCTTTAGGTGAATTCCGCCGGAATCGGTGGCGTGACAGGACAGAGCTGGAGAGTCTTGCTAACGAAGGAAAAAACCTGGGCGTCGGCCTGCACCGGATTAGCAGTGAGGAAAGTAATAATCTCAGTCTGGATATTGAGTTTCGTTTCGACTCTCCCGGTTGCAACCCGCGCAGTGGTGTTTTACGCAAGCTGACCCTGAAGCCGAACCAACAGCTGGTGCGCTTTGAAGGTCTGACCCCTCTCATTGAGAAGCAGGTCAAGTCCTTCAAAAATGGGAAGAACGTTATCTCTTTCAAACCAAAGCACACACTGACTTTAAAACTGGTTAAAACCCATGCAGACGGTCGCAGACGAAAACACGGCCATCGTACAATATCAGAATTAAAACCGGTCTCAAGACAATGGGACGAACTGTTTCCCGGTCAGCCAATGGCGAAAGCCCTGGCCATGCTGGAGATACGTCATAGCTTTGGCTGGGATATGACTTTTCTTAAGGTATGCGGGGTCTCCAGGTCATACAACAGTTCTGTGATCATACCGGATGCTCACCTTGACCTGTCTTCGGACTCACACTCTGGCGTCCCCATCATTATTGGCGGCCCGGGCAACGACCGGCTAACAGGAAACCCCTCTACGGATAATGTATTGCTTGGTATGGGGGGGCACGACATTCTGAAGGATATGGGAGGCAATAACCAGTTCGTGGTCGGCATGGGCAATGCAACCGTTATTGCTGCTGGGGAGGGATACAACCAGCTAATATACGACAAGCTCTCGGTTCTCTATGGTCTCCAACTCCTGCGGAAAGGCTCCACGGGAACCAGTATCAAAGTCGCTTTAACCTATCAACTGGATGGGATGACCGTCAATGTCACCGAGGGGATCGCACAGACTCGATGGCGAAATACGGAAACAGGCAGCTGGCGTTATCACCAGACCGTATTCAATGGGATCGTCCAGATTGCCGGGACCTCGGGAGATGATTCCTACTATGGCAGCAATGGTACGGATATTTTCAGCACCGGGGGTGGTTTGGACAAGGTGCACATGGGGGACGGAGACGACCGGGTCATTGTTAACGCCCGTTGGCAAAATGGCACCTCGCTGGACGGCGGCAGCGGTGCCAATACCCTGCTCTTTGATTTGCCCGACAGCCATCGTGTAGTTGTTGACCTGGAAAGGAGTTTAACGGTCAAGAACTTTGTCCTGGAAGACTCAGGGAAGGGCAAGATAAAACTTTCCGGTGATGATAAAGATAACATTTACGTGTCCAGAGGTTCTCTGTACAGTTTTAATGGCAGGGGAGGAGATGACTACCTTTTTCTCCTGAAGCAGCCGAAGGTCACCCATTTAAACGGTGGTCCGGGCACCGACACGATAGATTTCAGCCAGATGACCATCGAGCCGCCTTTTGTCCGGCTCAATCTGTCTTTAAGAAAAAAAGCAGTGAGCTTTGCCTGTTATGCAAGCGATTCGGGAGCCTGCCCTCCCGATAAAAACGTCAAAGGTCATATGTCTTTTACGGAAAGGTCGTCCAAATCCAAGGGCACTTCCGAAAAATTGTCGACAGCTATCAGTAATTTTGAGATTTTCAAGGGCCCCGATTCCGGCGATATGTTCAACATTCCGGCCCTTGCCGGTATTACCGTTGATGGCGGAGGTGGCAATGATACTTTCAGAATTTCCTCTTCCGACACCTGGGGCAATAGCTCAATCACCTCCACTATAGGAGGAGCTGGATACAACAAACATTATGGCAGCCAGAAAGCTGACCGAATGGTGGCGAACCTGGGGCCTGACCTGCTTTCCGGCGACCTGGGCCCGGATATTTACGTTATTTGCCCACAGGCCAATGGCACCCGGATCGTCGACCGGGACAACGGGAATAGCCTGATATTGCACGGTGTCCAACCTGAAAAGCTGGACTGGCGACTGACTGGGAATTATACCCATCTGGAAGTGAACAACGACGGACATTTCTTTTTCAGCATCGATTTAGGGTACGTTCCCCAGTGTGTGCGCGAAGATGGCAGTTTGGTCACCGGGCACTTTATCAACAGCCTGGAACGGCATATCTGGCGCCTGACAACCATTGATCCGGCCAACAACGGAAGCAGGCAGCTTAGCGGCAAAAACCTTCGAGATTACTATCACGCCAAGCTGACTGTGGATAAACGACTGGATAGCACTTATCAGCTTGGCAATCTTACCGAGCCTGTACACGGCGGGCCCGGTGATGACGAGTTCTTCGTCTCAGGTGCTGTCAGACCGGGGGTTGAGCTGTTTGGAGAGTCGGGAAATGATATTTTCCACCTCAAAAGCAGCGGTGTCAGTGTCCATCCCGGTTCCGGCAATAACCTTGTCAGTCTGGAGCTGGAGAATGCAGATGAAAAGGGTGCGCTAAAGCTATTCTTTGCTCCTTCTTCGTTTAACCGGGTTCGTATGGCTGGTGTCAGCCTTGCGGATGTGCAGGCAGCCAGCTGGCGTTCGCTGGATCTACGCAATGCTCCTGACAGCGGTGACCAGACTCGCTGCCCAGCGGGCTTATCCCGCCTGGTGCCTCCTCCGGTCACCGGCGGCAGTTTTATCCTGGCAGCCTGGATTCGCCGGGGCCTGCCGCTGGGCAGGCGAACACTGGCCGGGAGCACACTGGTTCATTTTGCCGAGGCTGACAGCTCTGATGCCATCAGCCTGAGCCTGAAACCCGGGAAGCTGGAGGTCAGACTAACGGAGGGTGCCAAGGTCTTTCATCGAGGGGTCAGGCCCTTTTTTACCTCCCCCCAGCTGCACCTGGTCATGACAATAAATGACAGTGGTTTTCTAACCATCTACCGGAATGGCCAGATTGTTCTGGCAACCCAGGCCTTCAAGCCAGCCAGGAAAATTCGGACGCTTAACTGTTATGACGCTGACAAACTCATCATCAACCAACGTCTCCCGTCGTTTGAAGGCATAAAAATGATGGCGTCCGGTGCCGATCCCCTGGTGAGAATAGGCACTTGGCAGGAGCCTGACCTTATCTACGCCAATGGCTGGCCAGACAGCCTGGAACTGGATGACAGCATTCTCGATGACAAGGTAAAAATTGCTCAACGACTCGAGTCGGGTTATTCACTTTCAAAGCAAACCATCCCCGGACATCAGTACCTGATAGATGAAAAAAGCACCGTTTACCACTTTGCTGGCGATGACTTCTCTGACACTGACCAATGGCTTCTGGCAAACGCCACAGGCACGGCTGACCAGCTCGAAATTAATACCCATGACTGCCAGAGATTGCGCTATCAAAAGTCGGACGAGGATCTTATCCTGACTGTCAGGCCTAATCATAACCTGCTGAAAAACAGTGAAAATAGCACCAGGCCGATCAATGCCACCCAGAGCCTTCGGGTGCAAAATTTTTTCAGTGAGGGAGGCGAGACCATTGAGCGCCTGATCGTCAATAACAAGGTGCTCAGCATGAGCGAGGTGCTTGCGAAAGTAGACACCCCGCAGTCAAATGGCAGGCGCTCAATGAATGAGAGCATCCCGGAGAGGGCACTGGCCGCTGAGGGTGGAGGCAACGGAACCCAGCCTTTACTGAACAGGATCATTCGTAAGGGGCAACAGCTGGCAAATTACCTGGGCAGTCTGGCCGGAGCTAAGAAAGACGACGCTGACACAGGTGAAGCCGAGAGTGAGCAACCCGAGGTAGCGAGTCAGAATGACACCGAATTGAACCGACACTATCAGCGTCTGGTTCAGGAACTCAACACCACGACTGGCAATCACAGTGATGAGAGCCCGTCGTTTGTCCCATCGGCAAGCCAGGGAGCGATGCAGAACCTGACGACCCCGCAACCTTCGACTAGGATTGGTCAAAACTAAACGACCTGTTAGTTGCGGAGATCTTCTCTTATGTCTGCAAATCTGACCGACACCGTCCCTCTCAATCCTACTTATAAGCGACAGTGGATTGATACCGGCGATGACTGGTTTTACTCGGCCACTGTTCATACCGATAGTTTTACCATCAGACTGTCGGCGAACCCGGCCAACCCGGAGTCGGTCTTTGCCACACCAGAACACATTCTTACTGTCAGGACAGCCATTGACCGAGCCTTCTGGTTAATCGAGCAGTCCGGTTTTTTTCCTCACTACATGCATCGGAATATCAGTATTATCCTGTCTGACCCTGATTTGCCGGGGCAGAATATCTATTATGACGACGATGGCGTCACCTTGTTAATCGGGCAATCGATCATCAATCCGTCATTATTGCCCCAGGCTTCGGGCAAAGCTGCCGGTATAGCCGATGCTCTTGGAACTGACCGGCTCGTTGCCAGGTTGCTAAACAATATAGCAATGGTCGTTTATGAGGCCTGTGATCCCAATAACTTCTGGTCAGAATTTCAGGCACGTCAGAATGGTTCCACAGAAAATGGTGGCGGTTTAATCCCGTCTCCCATCAGCCAGACTGATGACGTGGTTTCCGCTATAGCCACTCAAACACAGCTCGACTTTATCTCTGAAACCCTGGCTGCCAAATGGTTGAATCAGAAAGTATCACCGGTTTCACTCTATTGGCTGGAGTCTTTGCTTCCTGATCTGTTCAATGCCCCAAAAAATCCTGGGAAGCCGCCAACTCCTCTAAGTGCCCAACTGCAAGCCAGACACTGGCATTCTAAAAACGATCTTGGTCAAACACTTGCCTGGCTCAAAAGTGAGGAGATCCGTCCAACAGGCAATGTTACCAGACCAGTGCCTGACAGTTTTTCTCCTTTCACACCCGTCGCGCCTCTTTTGCGCATCGACGAGACAATAGCCTGTCCTGCTTTTGGCGATGGTTACCGCACCCGGGTTAACGGAACAGAAATAGGCATCAGGGTATACCCCCAGGGCGACGCCGCTCCGCCACTGCGACTGGCCGACATCACCCTTGATGTGGAAAGCTACCATTCACTCGGTTACAAGGATCCGGCACAAACGCTCCGGCGGCTGGTTTTTGACCTCAAGAAATTGGCAGGACTGTTTCTATACGGTGGTTTTAACCGGCAGTTGCTGACCTTTCTTCACGGACTGCAGATTGCCAGTGATCCGGGTGGCACGGATAACAAAGTCCCTCTTATCAAGGCAGAGTCCGACCGATTATTTATTGACAGTGACGCAACCTTCACAAACGACAGTCGGCCACTGATTCGTCTGGGAGCCGCCGATCTTTCCCGGCACTCTGACGAAGCTCTTGGGCACGGACTGTCGGCCCTGCTGATACCAACATGGAGAGAAACCCTGACCGACAATGCCCTGGCTGTGGCCGGTATTGAACAGCTGTGGGGGATCACTGGCAGCAGGCTGGAAGCACTAAAACCACATTATGGGCTTGATGAACGTTACCAGGCCCGGCAATGGCCACAAGAGTCCGGTGATCTCTACCGGCAACTGGTGTCAGGCCAACGCCATGATCTCAGGAAACGGGGTGGCACAGCGGAAGACTTTGTTGATGCCGTCCGGGAACTTTATCAGGGTGACGGGCTGGCGCCAGCACTTGCCAGCGTTATGGGAGACTGGCAGGCGTTAGCTGAGACTAACCACACAGCCGGGGAAATGGCGGATTTGCTCGAGGCCATTGTCACAGTTTATGGCGAACAGCCGCTACGCAGTGAACAATGGTTTTTCCGCAGGGCACTTGATGCCAGTCTGGACTGGCTGAGTAACAGAGACCCCAACAACCCGGCTCTGGCAAACCTTCAGCGACTGAAAAAAAATGACGAGGCACAACAGGATGAATACGATGGTCTGTTCGAGCCGGAGCAGGCGCCGCTCTTAAACAATACCACCAGCAGCGTTCGGGGCAGATTCCTTACCCTCAAGGCTCTGGGTGACTGGATTGGGGTTTATCTGACACCGGACTATCTGGCCAGTTCCAGTCATCAGACCCTTGCCAGTGACCTGCGGCAACTGGTGGATGCCAGCGAGCTGTTCAGACACCGGTTGAACAATACCGAGGAGTTACGGATGCTATCGAGCAACGTAACAACCCCGATAAGACCTGACACTCTTGGTGACATACACGACCAGGGTATACTTAAAGTCCACCCCGATGAGCGCAACAGGACGATCCCCGGGGAGTATGTCAGCTTGATTATCCCAGGTCGCAATGGCGCGTCCACTGCCAGTCAGTCAGGCCCGCTGACCTACCAGCCCATTCGTCATAGTGCGGAAAATGACACCATCCATGATCTTGCTCCGGTTAACCAGACAGTCAATAACGGCACCTTCACGCTTATCCCTTTTGATCCGGATGAGGGGGACCTGCCCTACGGCTCCGGGTGGCTGGCAGGCCATCTTTCGTTCTTTTACCAGCTGGGGGAAGCATTACGGCTGGCCCTTGGGCTGGCACCAGAAGAAGATGCCAATGCGGCCAAAAACAGGATTCGTACTGAGCTTGGTTTGCCACGGTACTACTCTGGACAGGGCAACCCCGGACAGGACAGACTGCCGTTACCGGTAGTAAACCCCCGTCAGGTGATACTCAAAGAGACCCTGCCGGTGCAGGTAAGGTTTAATCAAACGACAGCGACAGACAGTAGAAAACCCGTACCTCTGGCAGTGACCGGATATGGCTCCCTGGGGCGTTATCTGAAACTGACAGCAGAGCCTGACAGGAACGGCACTTATCGTCTGCAACTGGCTGCCATTGGCACAATGACCGCAGATGGCGGTCTTCTGCCACTTTCCCTCTGGCACCGCTATCCCGCACTCACCAGACCGGCGTCGGGGCACAGGGTTCGCCGTTCTGATTCTGAATCTGCTCCTGTTGCAGGTTCAGACTTCGAATTAATGAATAAACTGATTCCTGACTTTATCACGTTCCATAGGGAATTTGCGCCGTTATTGCTACATCAACGCGCCGTGAATACAGACATACACACACGTTTTGAACATCTGTTCAGGGCTTTTAGGATGTTTGATGGCTACCGTCGTGTGAATTCTTCATCAACCTTTGCTCTAGCGGTAAAGGTCTACAAAAAACTCATCGACCTGACCAGGAATTACCCGATGAAAGGGGAAGCCGGCGAAAAATTTGCGAAACTGACTACAAACTTTCGTCGCTGGTTAGATGTCGCCATTAAACCAGTCCCTGAAAAGCTGCATTTTGTCAGCATCGGCCCAACCGTCGCAGAGCTGAACACTATCAGGTTATGGATTGCAGCCAATTCAAAGTCCGATTTGCAGATAAACCTCTGGTATGATCAAAACGCAATGCTCGCCACTCTGCTTTCTGAAGCCCTTAAAAAAGCAGTGACCAGTCAATTGACCCGTCAATCTGGTCCCGGTGATCCGTCTAATTTTGAATCGGATTTAACGAGAGGATTCATGGAGCTGCAGGATCAGGCCTGGAAATCCATAGCGTCAGACATGGAACAGGGCCGGGGATTTGATCTGGCGGTGAAGAATTTTCTGGTAGGCCACCTCAACTATAAATCATCGGATATTGATAAGAAAAAAGCCCAAATGATGTCAGCCTACCGGCGATTTAAAAAGAAGATAGCGTCTTCTTATCCCGGGGCGAAGTTTTCCTACGAAGATATTAATAAGGTCTGGAGCGATGCCTTCGGGGAAAAGGGTAAGGAGGCCGAAAGTTACTATCTCAGGGAGCTGGGGTTGCGTGGCCACCTGCCTGCAGCCATTGCACTGGTGAAAACCAGGGTGATTGACACTCTCGGTGGCGTTTGTTCTGACACGAAACTTTCACCTGCCATTAATGAGGATCTTTTCAAGGAAATTGACCATTCAGGCCTCATCAAAACAGATTGGGATAGGATACGGATGGCACTGACAGAGCTTGTCATCCGAAGGTTCGGCAGGGAATTCCTTCCCGAAGATCAGGATCCTGCAATAGAACAGAAGGTTTCAGATGATCTCGTCTGGTTCGGTGAAAAATACCCCAAGTTTAAAGGCGATATTGAACGGAGCCTGACGAACTCTGATCGGTCGCAACTATTTAAGCCCCTGGGAGAAGTTAAAGTCATTCCCAGTGAGATATACCTGCCATTGGAAAAAGCCCCAAGTTTATTTTTTGCAGCATCACAGGGCAGCAAGACCATGGAGATGGTCCAAAACCACCTTTTAACCGCTTATCAGACGATTGATCAATATAAGTTGTTCGACATGACAGATTGGAAAACTATCGAGGATACAAGAACGTTTTTCACCTGGCATCAGAAAGCCCCCCCGCCATTGGTTCGTTATCGACTCGGGGGTATATCAACGTTTGCAGATAGCTATCAAATACTGAGTGGTAATAATGCGCTGGAGCAAAGCAATAGTGTAATGGGTTGGACTGGAGACCACAGAGATTCGCTGGATATTCCTGAATTGTCTTCCAACGAACACTATACGATTTCCAGCAAAGCACTGGCTGTCTGGGAGCGTGAAAAAGATATCACAGTCAATACCAACACCGATCCACAGAGCAGAAGCCAATACAGCCAACAATTGGTTATCCAGATGGAGCCTGGTGATGATAGCCCGATTGCCAGGGCCAGCCGTTATCTGTTTCGCAAACACAACAATGGTCAACTGGCGGGAGGTAGTTATCGTTCAATCCGTTGGCTGGTCAAGAATAACGATGCCTGGTCAGATGGAGAGACAGGCGCAAAGGTCAACAATGTCGATATTGGCAGATTTCTGGACAGTAAAAGCCGAATTCATATGGTGGGTCTGGGTGACTCCGGGAACGGGGAATTTACCCTGAGTGGCCAAACCGCGTTAGAACTGTCAAAAAAAATCAATGAATTGACGGCTGATACACCGGTTAAAACCATTAACCTGGTTGGCTCAGGCATTGACGACAATGGGCTTGTCAGCGACTACCTGAAAGAAATTCTGAAAACAACAAAAACCTCGGCAGTGACTGCCCGTGACGGTCTTTTGAGAGTCGATATCTGGGGGCGCCTATGGGTTGGCCTGGTCTCAGAAACAGATCCGGTCACCTGGTCACTGGCCGACCACTCTGACAAGCTGAAAGCGCGTCGTAAGAGTAACGGTGAAATCACCGTCGAACGCTGGTCTGAAAAAGACACATTGGCTGAAGGTGCCACTGGACTCCGGCGGCTGCCCTCTGTGTTATCACAGGACAGCGGGTTGCTGGGGCCCACCGTCAATCCCGATGACCTGGTGCCAACTCTGGCGATGTTCAGGCACCGTTTGAAGCCGGGTCTGCTGAGTTTTCTCAAACCGAGTGATTTAGAAGCACTGGAGACGAAAATTGCAGAATTTGACCAACTTCGCCAGAAGGAGGGAAGTGAAAGTGCCCTGAAAAAGTACATGCTTGTCTATCGGATGCAGAAAAACCTGCCCGCAATTCTGAGTGGGGAATCAGCGGCCTCCCACCTGGCGGCGGCAATAAATCAGTACCTGCTGGATGCTTTGGTGGAGGTTCCTGAAAAGCTTAACTTTATCTGGATTGGTCGTCTCAACGAAGGGGTTAAAGACCATCTCAGGGTCTGGAGTAAGATGGTTCCCTCATGGTCGCTAAGGCTCTGGTACGACCCACAGGCATTTCTGGCGCCCGTGCTTACCCGGGAAATATATAAGGCTGTTGCCGATGAGAAAATAGCCGAGTCATTCCTGGTACATGAACAAGCCAGAGTGGAGTTTTTGACGCGTTTGTGTCATCTACAAGATCTGGCCTACAGCACTATAAAAAAAGGCCTCGCCCAGGGCAAAACCTTTGACGACATGGCGAAGATATTTTTAGTCAACCACCTGGGGATGGATCAAGAAGAATTAACACAAATACAAAGGCAAAGTCTGCAGGAGTTCACAGATCTCGCCAAAGAGCTGACCGGGCTCCGGGGCAACACCGGATCCGGGGGATTCATGCTGGCAGATATCAATCAACTCTGGCAGTCAGGCGATGAAACCAGCATGAAAGCGTTGTACGTGAGAGAACTTGGCTTGAGAGGGATTTTTGCTGCAGCCTCTGATTTGGTAAGAGTGGTACTGCTGAAGGGGGGAGGTGTCTATTTGGATGTCGACACGCTGCCTCATTATAATGAAAAATTGTTTAAAGGGATTGAAATCCCAAGTGAAATTTTACATTCAGGAAGACTGAGTCATTTAATTAACCATATGATTATGGATTATTTTGCTGACCCAGGCCCGGAACAACTGTTTTTTAACAGAACACCTGATCCAGAAATACGGAGAGAATATAACAGATTCAAAGAAATATACCCTGATTTTTTTAAGGCTGTCAAAGAAGCCATCGTTAATCATGGGAAAGAGCCTCTTTTTACTTTTCCAGGCTCATTCAAGGCTATTCCTGGCTCAATAGAAATAACATTAGAATTTAAAGAAGCAATCAATCCCAACAACAACTTTATTATCGCGCCGCCAGAAAGTGAAGTTCTCAAGGCAGTTAAGCGAGAAATAATAAGGCGTCTCAAATTGATTGATCGGCTGGGAATAGGCGACACGGAAAACTCTTATGACGAGAGTATCGATGTCGATACAGTTGAGCAAATGAAAGAGTCAATCGTCAATGAATTGGGAATCGATAACGATTTGGCCAAAGATATAATTAACTATCGAGTTGATGGATTAGTTAGAAGATCTGGATCGACGTTGCATTTAACCGGGCCGGGTTTGATTATTCACGTCATCAAAAGCTATCTCATTGCTTTGCTTCCAGAAGAGGATCTTTTTGATTACAAATTAAAATCCTATTTCACGCAAATTAACCCACTGGCAAGGATTGATTCAGTGAGTTTTGATACGGATGAAAAATCCAGTAGCTGGCTTAACGATACTGATAAAATCGTGCGTTATGAACTGACCAATGAGCGAGACAGCCGTTATAAAAACCAGGTCATTCTCCAGCTCGGTAACAGCGACAATGAAGCCAGAGCCAGCTCATACCTGAGAAATAAATACCAGCCCGATTTCAGCCGTCTTATACGACTGATGCCTGATGGCTCCCTGATTGATGAGAAAGCAGGTTATATCATTGAATCCAGGGTTGTGAAAGCCAGTTTTATTACAGACGACACACGTATTATTGTTGTTGGTCATGGTTCCAAGGTTCAGGATAAAAAGACCGGTTCCGGCAAGTTTCTTCTGGGCGGCAAGACGGTTGAGCAACTGGCTGAAGTGCTCGAGCGCATAACCGGTGGGCAGTTTGTCAGGACTGTCAGTCTGGTGGGTTGTGGTGCTGATGCCAGCGGCGAGCATTACCCTGTAGAAGCGTTCGCCAGAACACTGTTTGCTGAAATCCGGACAGAACGCATCACCGTCCGCAACGCACTGGTGGCAGTGGATATGCTTGGCCGTAAATGGACTGGCACCCTGCCCGCTGATGGCAATATCCTCTGGTCACAGTCAGACCATCGCGTCAAGCTGGTGCTTGAGAAAGACGATCGGGGCCAGTTAATGGCCCGCCAGCTTCCGGTTGCAGATGGGCTGGTGAAAAAACTCCGGAATTTGCCCGCGTTGCCCCCCGGCAGGGATTATGCCCATCTGGGCAGGAATGACCGTCATTTCGATCAGGCCAGACGCTTACTGCTTGAAACGATGATCGAAAACAATGGCAGGCAGAAACTCTCTGACCTGATTGAGCATTACAACCGTCGACTGTATCAAAACACCGGTGATGACCTGTCTCCTTACCGGTTGATGCCTTTGCCGGTTGCCGATGTCGAGCTTCCTCTTGCCTCAAAAGAGCCTCAGCCAGAAGAAAGACGTCAGATAAGCGCCTTTGTCCGCGCAGACTCAATCGGTGACCCGTTTTCCGGAGTGGGTCAGCTGGCCTATGACGATCCCCTGGCGCAAGAGAATTTTGCCCGGATCCAGCAGGAGGGGTATCTGCTGGCCATGGGAGTTGCAAACTCGCCATCCGAGGTCATGGCTGCATTGTTTACCCGCCTGTTGCTTGGGTCTGTGCAGGACATTGTGGCACCCGGAGGCAATGACATAGATCCGTTCCGGGTCTCCAGCCTTGAGCTGATGACTTCGGTATTGGGAAAAGGTGACCTGCAGGCTCTCCGTGGCCAGCAGTTGCAAAATGACTTTGCCGACTTGAGCCAGTGGTATATCAAGTCTCTGAAAAAGTTATTGGGTCACTTTCTGGCGGACAAAGCAGACGAAAAAATACCGAGACTGAACGCCAGAGAATGGCATAAGCAGGGACAGTGGCTGCAAAAAACACTTTCCCTTGGGATTAATAAAAGAGTTCCCCATGACGCTGTCGGTTTTACAGATCCTGTGACCAGGATTCACGGAGAGGCTTTTGATGACAGCAAATACCTGCCTGTTGTCACCGACCCTTCGGGCGTAACTTATGTTCTGCTGGACCTGCCAGAAAGTAACAACGCGGCTTTTCCGGATAATCTGCGCAATATCCTGTTTATGCTTCAGTCCTCAGGGCCGCTGGGGCCGCGTAATGCCCAGACGCTGATCAATACCATTGAGTTAGCCTATTCCCGGCATTCAGATTTCCTGGCAGGAGAGCAGCTTGCTGAAAAAATAACCCGGCTGCCGATGGCTGATGTAGTCACACTGGCCACTGAAGTTATTAACCTCGACACGGAGCCTAAGGCTCTTCGGAGTCTGATACGAAGACTGTTGATTCGCCTGGCAGCCAGCGCAGTGAAGGCTCTGGACATCGGTCACAAACCGGATTACCAGCAGAAGTTTCTGATCGCAGAATTACTCGTCCGGGCCCCCGAAGAAAAGACCTTTGTCGTCCTGGTCCCAGAATCGGGAAAATACCAACGCACGATTACTCTGGATCCTTTGAAGACCATCGACACGAATGACTATCGTGGCTTGCATTCGCGAGTCACTCTGGGGGCTCGTTCGCCACTTTTTATCTCGACCATTCAGGACAGTACCTATCGCTCTCAGGTGCGTGAGCTGCTGAAACTGAATGGAATGCCAAAAAAACAGGGACCTGTGTTTCGTTATTTCGACAAACCTAATCAATTTGTCGATACCCTTTTGGCCTGGCGAAAATGGGAAATAGAGTCTGGTTTTGAGGCTAAAAAGCCGAACCTTGATATTCTTCTGGAGCAAGACCGATTCATCCAGGACAGTGAGGCAATTGTCCATCCATGGCAATCAAATAAGTCGATCATCGTCCGGGTTGGAGTGAAGGATGTACCAGAAGAGGCGTCTGACGCCCGCCTGGCCCGGGTGCTGACCCAATCCTACGGGATGGCCCTGTGTCTGCGAATCCGGGCAATGGCTCCAAATGCTCGCTATCTAATCGGGGCTATGGAGATATGGCAAATGGATTACCGTGATAATCCTGAGGGGGATTACGGTTTTGACAATGCTCTGACACTTCGGCAATTCACTGGCGATCCGCTTTACCGGGCACTGATCCGTGACAGTAAGAACCATGATCTTAAGTTTGCCGTGGGTTCTGTAGATGATTTCCAGCGGGCTATGGAGGTATTGGATTCGGAAGGGAAACTCAGCGATTCGGTCAGCAACGTTATTAGCCGCATTGCAATGAATCCGGCGACCTCTGTTAATACTTTTGTAGAAGCTCTGGTTAAGGTATACACAAATTTCTGGAAAGAGATGCAGGATGCACAACTGCGGTCGGTGCTGCAGTTGCAGGCATCGCAATACCAGATATTGAAACAACGATTAACCAGCTCCGATTTAACCGTTAATACCAGGAGCAGGTTATTGTCAAGTCTGGGCAATATGGAAAACCCGCCAGACAAAACTTCGTACACCGGCACCATGCCTTCTCATTACATGGACGTCTATAGCAAAGGAATAAAGGAGAACAGTCCCGGAATTATCAGTGAAGTAACACCAGGCTCCTATGGCGATAATGGTTCGCAGACCAAGGTCGCGATCTTGTTCTCTGCCGGGTTTATCAAATATGTTCGTGATCAGAATGCTCTTGAACAGAATGCTCCTTCCGAACACCTGTTTTCAATACACAGTAAGATTATCAAAAGCCTTAGATGGCTCAGCACCGTCCCTGAATTCAAGGTTTTTTCCGGCGCTCTGGCGAAAGATCGGAGCCAGGCCTTTGGCGACCTCCAGAAGCTGGTGGATCAGGGGGTTATTGATGGTTCTGCCGGTAGCGGCTTCGACCAGGTCAAAATACCCGACTCTGTCCGGCTATTGCTGGTCATTACTCCTCCCGATCCATCGGGTACTCCATCCGCTACAGAAATGCCGCAGCCGGTTCTGGTTAAGAATACCGGTTGTGTTCTGAAAGTGGATCCGAGCCAGTATTTCATCAAAGGACAAATAGAGGTTGAACAACATCAGACCTTATCAGGCCTGATAGCTCGTTATATTGTTGCATCCGGTCTGCTAAAAGGAATCAACGGAGATTATGAAACCCTTCGCAAAAAAATGCTGCGTAAATTTGGCATCAAGGCATTACCAGAAAAGAAAAGCATTATCGTTGTTCCCTTCGACCCTTTCAAGGGACGGGCCGGCCTTGAAATAGAGAATCTCATCACAAGTGTGGACACTGAAGCGAGGAAAAACCTTGCATACTCTCAATTTAATCCTGATGAGCGTATTAACTCTGATTTTCCTAATATACTCCTGTCTACTGATAGCCATGAAGGTCGCACCATCATTGAAATTGTTACCGGCCCCAAACCTCTCTCGGCTTATCTCAGTGAGTCCTCAGATTTATTTCTTGCAACCAAAACGCTGGCCTCTGTTTTAGCGAATATACCTGAAGGGGGGGTTACCGTCAGTGGTTTGGTTGAGGCTTATAATGATCAGCTACTTGGCAATAACCCCGAAGGTAATTTAAAAAATTTCAAGTTATCCAGTTTTGATGAATTTAAAGACAGTCAGATTTCATTGTTGTCTGGCAAGATGGGGGCAGCGGTAGCGGCAGGAGCACAGTCACCACCTTATCGTATTCATGTCAATATTGGGGTCGACCTTAGTTTGATTGGGGATATAACCTCCTATATTCCCGATCTTTTTGTCTCGGATAAAAGCGACACATTAAGGCAGGTTTTTGAGTGGAGCCAGTATAAAGCCGCTGTCATTTCAGAAAAGCTGAATCTGAATTCTGACTTGCTGAAATCCATGTTTACCATGCATTTGTACAAGCAGGCATTAGACAGTTCAACCAACAATTTCAAGAGGGGGAAAATGAGTCTTGCAGGTACCTCTATCAATAAACTCAGAGGATTACTGAGACTGGGTACCGCTGATTTTTTAATGACTGCCATCTCTGAGTCGGAGGCCGAACAACTTAAGACAGCCATCCAGAATTACGGCTGGCAAAGCTTTACTTCGTTGATGCAGGAAACGGTCAATGATCTGGCCACGGTGGGATCTGAGGCTGAAGGAATTGGCAGGGAGTGGAAGGTTCCCGAACAGCGATTGCAAGCCAGGTTAAAATTGTTGTTCACCGACATGTTGGATCATCGTGTCGAACATGGGGCGATGATTATCCCCTACAACCATGGCTCAGATTTTTTCGAATTACCCCAGGGCGAGAACAAAAGCCCGAAGCTGGGTTACGTAGATATCACAAATGCATCCTCAAGACATGGCGTCACTTCTTATGTTGATGAAGAGGGTCAAGCCCATTTTCTCGGGACAGTGGAGGTTCGAAAACTCTGGCCCAATCTCGATAAGATGGCTTTTTCCCCTCCCGACTCTTTCACGGTTTCGGTAATAAAGTCCGTTCAAACCCCGGGGTTACTGGGAGCAGACCCGGAGGTTGACGGGATTTTTTTAGGAAAAGCTCAATCCCTGGTCAGCCCTGAAACCAAAACTTCGCATTTCCAGAGCTGGGTGAAGCAGTCCATCCTCGACCGTTTGGGTCGACTCAGCCAGGCAAAGCTCGAACATGTCACCCGCTCCTTCGTCAACCGTCCGCATGAAACACAGGACCCAATCGGGCAGGAACGAGTGGCCCGGTTGCTGCTGACTGCCAATCTCAGGGCAATAACCGGCGGGTCGTCAGGATCAGCCTGGGACACTCTGGTGCAGTTGCAAAAAATAGTGTCTGTGGATCTTCAGCGGATAACCAGCGAGGAGCAACCGCTTCCTGTGGCAGCCACTGACCGTCAGGCCCGCTGGCAACAGCTGGCAGAGCTTAATCTGTCTACTGAACTCAATACACTTCTGAAACTGTTTTCTGGTGATGAAAGCGAAGGTTTTATTAAGCCGGTGCTTAAATCAGGAGAGGTGCTGTCCGGGTACGGAATGTCTCTGCGCCGTGTGTCGCAGGAAATAACGATTGTTCTTGACCCCCACTGGCACCCGTACCAGAGTCAACTGAACAAGAATCCGCTGACCCTGACAGTGGGAATAAAAGACGCGACGCAAGATAACCATAAAGCTACCCCTATAGGAAAGCTTTTCGCAATAGCCTTGTTAAACCATCCCGATGTGGCCGCGCTCCATCAGGCGCAAAAGGATTTGCGGGCGATCTGGGGATTGTCGTCAATCAAGACTGACCGCAACTATGGCCTGACCAAAGAACTGACTCTGGCTATTTTTCCAGAGCAGCAGGACGCCCTTTACACACAGTTTGTGGATGGCATCGGCAACCCCGATCACAATTGGCAGTTTGCTTCCGGGTCGGTTGAGGATTTCGCCCGGGTTCTGTACGGGTTGTCCACCCGCTATGATCAGGACAGTCTGACAGAGGCTTTTCATCGGATTCGGAACTACCACCGTCAAAACACCGGAGTATATCTGGACACCTTTGCCTCAGCAGTGGTGAAGACACACAGGAACCTGCCGGATGGCCGGGCAGCACTGACTCTGCGTCAGGTTATCGGGAGTGACGGCTGCACTTTTCTGAAACAGACCCTGAATGAAAGGCGCGCACCATTAATCAGTGGCCTGGATGCAATAATAGATGCCAGAAGTCTTGACGCGCTTTATAGTGGCCGCGATTTAAAACGACGCCTTCCTGGTATCACACTGAGCAGGGGGATAATGTTAAGGGTCACCCCTGAATACTTCGGTTATGCCGGGGCGAATTATCATTTATTACCCGATGCTATCAGGAACTTCCTGGCAACACCTCTGGGCAAAGATTACCTGAAAAAATTTGAAGAGAGTTTCACGTCCGGCCGTTATCAGTACCTGATTTTTGATGCCCCAAAAGCAAGCGATGGAAAGCAGCAAATCGTTGTTACGTTAACACTGGCTGGCGAAGAAACGGCTGACAGACAAGTGATCATTGATCCCAGTGCCAGTCAAAAGATCCGTTTGTCCAGCTTGATCCCAGTGTTTGTTGACCTGGTTAAATCCGGCTACGACATGGATGATAGCAGTCAGCCTGCCGCCCCGGACGATAAAGACATTGAAACAAGGGTTCGCCAGGAAATGGGGCTGGCTCCCCTGGTGCAGCTTGCCAAAATAGCGGCGGTAAAAAAGGACAGTGCAACTGGCCAGATCGTTCTTGAAAGAGTAACCGACGCTGTCTCCCGACCTGCCGGATGGGACAGCACGGTGCAGCAGAGCCTGACAGAGATCAATGGCTCACCTTTAACGACTCTGAAATGGCTTGGTGCCGAAGGTCAGCCGGGATTGCAATTGGTAACAGCCCCACTCTCCCCGGATGACCTGGACACTCACAGGCTTTCTCTGGCAGCCGATTTTTATGCGCTGGATAAAATGATCTCGACGCTGACTCATCCGGACAATACAAAAGATTACGATGAGGTCTACAAGGAGTATTTTAGCGACCGGTCAGGCTCTGAAGGGCAGCCCATTGACCGGGCAAAAACCACCGACGGCTCAGATACCGGAATCATCCTGAGGCTGCCCTTTGAGGATCTGGACAGGCCGGTGTTCGCTGCCCTGTTTGCTGACAGTGACAGCCCTGAAGGGGAGCGGCTGCTGGCCAGCCTGAAGGCTGCCAAACAGTTCGTGACAGATATTGCCCCGGCCTCAGGCGATTACAGGGCAATCCATGCTCAGTTAAGGTCGCTGCTTACCCTGTTGTTGTACCGGCTGTCGAGGGACGCCCCCCACGGGAAATCCCTGTTTCCGGGAATAAGGCTGGCAGATTATATCCATACCTGCCTTTCCAACAGTGCCGCTGCCTTACTCAGTGACTACATTCACCGTGTTGGCCTGCAACAGGTCACTCAGGAACTGGAAACGAAGCTCACTGTCATTGCAAAGCCGGGTGCCCCGGATCTGCAAGCGGGCGTCAGGATCAAAGACCTGCTAGGGATGGCTTTGGATTACCGCCTTGCCAACGGCGCCATGTTGCTGCCCGGCACGCTGCCGGATTACTACTCGCTGCCCCTGAAAGATAACAAAAAATATCGAGAGCTCTGGACTGGCCAGATGTCAGAGGACAGCAGAGCGCGACCTGTCTCCAGAAACGCCGATGGCCAATATCTTCTGGACCTGGCCTTGCCGGGTCAAAGCGGCATGGTCAAACGCCTGTTGCTCCGAAACCCGGCCCCCCCCGATAACCTCCGGAGCCAGCTCCGATTGGCTTTGAAACCGGACTGGCTGGGCAGTGATCCAGAGGTTACCCGTGCGTTTCTTGAATTGGCGATGTCCGGGGTGGGTAAAGCCGACTGGCCGCAGTTTTTGGAGTACTTCTCTTCATTGCCCCAATTGCAGCGTTCCGCAGTAGTGGTGGCGCTGGGTCAATATCGCTTGCAGTATCCAGAGGACAGTATCAAGCAGCTGGCCCTTGCCCTTACCCGAATCCAGCTGTCGGAAGTGAATCAGCAGATCAGTCAGGATGATCAGGACGGGACACCGCCGGCGTTTCGCATCAGGCGTGTGACATTACCCGAAGACGGAAGTCATGGCTTCAGGCTGGAGACTGACGAGGGGATCATACCTGTGCTGGCCGACTCCCCGGAGCCGGTGACTGGAGAGCCATCACTCAAGCCGTATCCGCAAGGGCTGCTAATGCTCGCCAGTTCATACAGCAGCCAGTTTCCAGGGTCGTTTCTGGATACGCACAACAGCGTCAGACTCTACCGGCAAGCGATGCAGGATAGACAGCTGCATCCCGACCGTTACCAGCATGATGTCCAGTGGCTTATTAAAACGTTCAGTGACTTTGGACCGGAAATCTATCGCCAACGACTTCAGGAGGGGGGGGCGCTTGACCTGAGTGCGGGCCGGCCTCTCCACTGGCAGTTAAATCCCCATATTCCCCTGCAGAAGTCCCGGTTGCAGGTCGGGGATGCCGCTGTAACGATTGAGTTTGGGATGAAGGATAACCCTTTGCAGAGTTACAGATTCTTTAACGAAGTGGTTGGCCGGTTCTACGCCATGGGTCTGGCCAAGAGTGTAGAGGCTGTTGATGCCAGTCTGTTCCAGTCGGTCTGGCCAGAGGAGGCGGAGCGACTGCGTCAACTGGGCGACACTGTTGATTTTGATTCTGTCCAGCGATGGGATTCCCTGCCTGCGGCGCGGCACCTGGATAATACCCTTCCGAGAGACAACAGCCCGGATTTACCAAAACTTTATGCTGGATCCGTCAGTCAGGAAGGCGTGAAACGGACGCTAAAATGGCTGTTCGATCAGAAGCCTGGATCAATTTCATTGGGCCTTGAACAGCTCTTTGACCAAATTCAGGGGGACCAGGATAACCCGGCTGTTCAAACCTTTGCCGAGGCGCTGTATGAGTTTGACCGCAACCTGCCTGATGGTGACAGAGTCCTGTTCAGGGAGGCTTTCACTCCCAGGCAGATCAAATTTCTGAAGGGTGCCCTGACTCACCAGGCCCCTCAGCAGTGGGAACTGATTGACTACATAGACACACTTAAAACAACGTTCGATTCGCAAGCCCAGGTAACCGATGCTGACGGGTTTAAGTCATCGACCTACCGGCTGGTTGAGTCTGGCAGCGGCGACGACAGCGACAGAGAGTCAGTGGTTGTCATCGAAGACCCTGAGGCGCAAGACAACAAACGCTGCCGACGTGGGGTCGACGGGTGCAGTACTCGCCTGCTATCAGCAGGAAATCTGGCGGACCGCCCCTTTTTGGACATTGACAGCACGGATATCAGTTACACCGATACCAACAAACCTTATTACAAAGTTGAGTTCCTTAACCACAACGATGAGCTGTACCAGGTGCTCAGGCGCTCAGACAAGGATATTACTGCCACCCCCCTGGGCCAGGCTTCCGTTTATGACAGCATCCACGATAGCAACGACTCCCCAGCTGAGCGGGTGTTTTCAGACCCAACATTGGCCACTTCGTCCGTGGCGGTCAGGCGTTCCGATGGCAAGGTTTATCAGCTGATTTCGGAAGCTGACGGTCACTACCGGGCAGTGAGTTTGCAATCCGGAGATAAGCTGTTAGCGTCGTACGACAGTAACAGTAAAACCCTTATTCCGGTGCTGGAAAAAAACGACCATGGAAAGACGATTTATGGCGTGAAACTGGACGACGCCGCCGCAGGGACAAACGGGCTGTTCAAACTCAACCCGAAGGAATCGCTGAAGGATCAGTTAGCCGCCGCCCGCCACTGGCTGTCAGCGAGCAGTTCCGAGCTACGGACGCTGACGGGCACAGACGACAGGATAGCCGTGATCCTTCCTGCCGACTACCGTCCCGGCCAGAAACTGGCGAATCAGGCCGAACGGCTCTTGTCAGAACTGAGAGTCTTTGTTGCCAGCTCCGCAGGACAGCGTCTGGTCAATGCCCTGGGGTTCCCTGACAGTTTCATCAAACCCGCCACTATGACCGAGCTGGACAGTCAGCTGCTGCCCGGTATGAAGCCCCCTGCCCCTCTCAGGCTGGTGATCAGGTTTGGCAAACAGGCTCTTGCTGACCGGGTGATACCCTATCGTCCCGGGGACAGCGGGGACACCAGTGGCAACCGGCTTGTGGTGCTGAAGGTTGACCCGGCGGTGTTGACCGGGCAACGCCACTCCACCAGTAATTACCTGGGAGCACTGGCCTCGGTCCTGAAGGATTTGTGTCGGGCAGCACTGGTCAGTACTGATAAGGTGAACTCACCAGCCATCGCCATGACCTGGTTGCAGGGGGCTAAAATCACCAGTGCCCGGACGCTGCTGCAACTGGAAAACCAGCTTCGTAAGCAGTACGACCTGCTGCCCGTGCTGGCCACGGCATCAGCCCATACCCCTGTTCAGGAGGTCACCTCAGCGGGCGGGATAACGACTGTGAAAAACCGCCATCGGGTCCGCATTGCCTATCAAGCCATTGCTGAGCCTCTGTCCGGCTTTGCCCGGCTGATAGGGGATATGGAAACCCGTCGACTGTTTCAGCGGGTTCAGTATTATTGCAACCAACGGGTTGACCGGTTATCCGACGCTGGTCGTGCAGGGCTGAGAAACCTTCGCTCACTGTTAACGCAGCTGGCCTGGAGTGGGCTGGTCAGTCAGCGCATGGTGACATCGCAGCCCGCACTGCTGGCTGATCCGGCGGACGTGGTCACAGCCGTGCTTGATGACAGTGAGCTGAAAGCACTGGCCGGGATCAACAACCTCGCCGGGCAGCTTGAAGAGGTGTTGACCGATGCTCTGAAAGACCGACGGGGCATCGCCTTCACAGCGGCAGAACAACAGGGATTATTGCGCTGGCTAAGCCGTGCAGAGGCGGTTCTTACGGACGCACAGGCCGTGCGCAAGGAATGGGCCGAGCCCGGACAACTTCCCCTCGCTGCGGATTCCTGCGGCAATGTACCGGTCACCACTGGTAACCGAAAAACCCTTGCCCTGACCAGCACCGGGCGGCAACCGGTCACCCGGCTGAATGATCAGCCTCTCATTGCTATTGAAAGCCAGAACGGCCCCCTGTCCGCTCCGGCAGGCGGTGAGCTTAGCGGTTTGCTGGCCCTGTTGAGACAGGAGTCACCTGACAGCCCGCAGGCTGTCGCTGCTTTAAGGACCGAGCTTGGTTGGGCTCCAGCAGTTACCGACCCGGACTATTACCGGGACGCGATCAAGCGTACTCTGTTATCACTGTCCCCACAGCAGACCAACAACCTGGATGACACCCTTGTTGATTTGCTCAACAAGCCATCCCTGACCGACGGTGAGTCGCTGCTGGCGGAGTATTTTTTTCACCGGCGGCTCAGGGGGCTGGAACCCACAGAGCCAGCCAGGTTGCGGGCGGATGCCCTGCGGGCCAATAAATGGCTTGATCTCCTGCAAAAAAATCCGCCATTGCTTCCGGGACCTGGCTGGGAGCGCCCGGCTTTCACCCTCGATACCGGGTTGGGCCGTTACCAGGCTCAGGTTCAAACCAAGGACGGGCAAAAAACGTTCACGCTGGGTCGCCGGGATGACCTGGCTTTTTCCAACCGGGGGCCCGGCTACACCCTGACTCACAGCGAAGGCGACCGCAAGCAGGTCTTTCGCCTCCAGCTTCCTGATGGCTGGCCAGACCGTCTTTTGCCGATCAGGCTGGTTGTCCACATGGAGTTTTATCGCAAGCTGCAACGGAAGGGCAGTATTGGCAAAGAGCAATTACAGAACGACATTCAATTCATTGCCCGGGGGATGGGGGAGCCTCGTCTATCGCAGCTTCTTCAGGCGCTGGTGCAACCCGTCAGGGATGCAGGCATTGCCGATATTAGCCCTTTTAAAATAAAAATCAGCCCCAGGCCGCTCTGGCCGTTGGTGGACAGTCGTGTCGAGGTGAGTGAGGAAAACAGTGCCCACGCCCTGTTATTGCTGGGCACGAAGAACAGGAACAGGCCATTTATTTTCCGGGAAACCCTGACCAACCTGGTGGGTGCCAGTCTGTTGAAGGCACTTGAAGGTGGTGGAGGGTCGCTGACAGCCTTGCGCCAGCAGGTGCGCCAGCAGTTCGGGATCAACACCGCGACACTGCCTGACAAGGAGTCGCGTCCCTTGGGACTGACCCGTCAATACGCACTGACTCTGGCGGTTGACCCCCCTTCAGGCACAAGCCTCTATCGGCAACTGGTCGCAGGCCATCATAACCTGCTGTTAGCCAAAGGTACGAAAGCCGATTATCGCCGGGCATTGGCGTATTTAGAGTTGCATGACAAGACCAGGATTCAGGCAATAAGGGATAGCCTTGCTAAAGGGGAAATTACAGCCAGTGACCGTGAGAAAAAACTTTTCAACGAGGTTGTCAATGATAAACAATCCTCAGCGCCCCTGGTTCCAGATGGCTCTGATAATACCATTGCCTCCTACAAGGCCTTGCCCTTCACCTCTGAGCTGGTCAACGTGGATTACCGGGCCTTCTGGAGCGTTGGTTCCGGTATAGAATCCCTGCTCGACGCCAGACTGCTGGGGTTAAGTCGGGCGGCGGCAGAAAATTTCCTGTCCCAACAGATAGAGGTCGCTAAAAAGCATTTCAGACTAAAAGTCGTTGCCAGCACTTACCTGAAGTCACTGCTGGTTCATTTTATCTACTGGAAGATGGAGCAGGTTCTGGGTGACACCGGCCAGCCAGCCAGCCGGATACGCTTGGGAGTGACCGATGCGGTAACGACCATACTGCCTGACGGCGATATCGATGACATCGCAAAACTGATGTACGTTGATCTTTGGTTGGAGATAAATACGCCAGAGAGTCCGAGGATATCCACTCTCGTCGCATTGGAAAAAGCCTGCACTTTTGTTGCCCGGGGACTCGGCTGGAAGTCTTTTGACACTGGCCTGCTGGCCAATCTGAAGCAAGATGTGGACACCGTATTCCATGAGGCGGTAGCACTGCGACGGCGCGTCGGAAGGCCGTTCCAGTTGCCTGTTAATCAACAACCGGACGCCCAGGGTAAAGAGCCCACGTCTGTGCAGGCTTTAGCGGGGCAGGATCAGATCATTGAAACCTTCGCCAGCAGCCCTCGTTATGCGGTTATGGCGGATGGTAAAAGGCGTTATATAAAAATAACTCCGGCGGGCCCGGGCAATCCTTTCTCGCTTATGTCACTCCAGTCACAGGATGGCCTGAAGAGGCTGTTACGGCGGCCTCTTAATCCGGGCAAAAACGCTGCAGCCACTCAGGCTTACCTGTCACAGCTGGCACGCCATTATGAGGCTTTTAGTGAACTGAAGGACATTAACATGACCGGCCAGGTCAATGGCGTTATTGACAAGATGGACCATGTCACCCGGCAGCAGTTTGCTGATGGTTTCCTGCACTATGCCCGGCAGTCAGCCATCCCGGCAGGTCTGGCTGAAACCATCGCCGGGAAGTTACTTGCGGCAGAGGTCAGCGCCCTGGGTTCTCTGCCTGAAACGATTTCTACCGGGCTTTATCAGCGGCTCAACGGGCTGCTGAACCTGACCGGGAAAAAGGAATTTTCACTGACCTCTGGCGACCTGAATATTCGGGTGCTGACCGACCCCTCAATCACCGCCGATGCCTCCTACCTGATGCCTGCCCAAGGCACACTGGTGCTGGGCAATGGTGACGCTGACAGCCCGCTGACCGCCGCCGCAGCAATGGCTCTGCTGCAGGCACGGGAAGCCCAGAAACCGGAGGATCAGGCAAAAACATTCCTGGCCCTGCATCAGAAGCGAATCCGATTGCCAGAGGGTGTGGAAAGCCTGTCACCAGAGTCGCTGGTCAGTGAGTTCACGGTTAAGGAAGGCAAGCTGGCACTCTCCGGCCTGCTGGAACGTCTGACCAGCTTTATCGGGCTGGCGGACAGGCTGAAGCGGGAGAATTTTTCCGGAGCCCGACTTCTGGCCAGAAAGATTCGCCAGAACGTGGCCGACAGCGTTGCCGCACTCAGGCGTGATATTGATTTTGGCCAAATGGCTGAGCTGGTTGATATCACCGGCCGTGATTTCCGGAGAACCTTGCAGACACTGGACAAGGCTGGTTTGCCAGACGGTCAGGCAGCAAGACTGCCCGATGCAGACTGTGTTCTGTGCGATGGTTCCGGACCGATCAGGACCGCGATGGCCCTGATAGACAGGGTCAGCGGGCATCTGGATGTCATTGAGGCCAGTGATCACTTCATCCATGTCAGGCAGAGTGCCGGTGACAAGGGGTTGCTGGCAGACGCCTTCCTGCTGCTGGAACAGGGACGTTTTGCGGCGGTGGTCACCGAAGACATTATGGACAGCCCGGCGTTCCGCAAGGAGCTTCTTGAACTCATACGACAAACACTGGCGCAAAGGCAGGGGCTGAAACCGGAGCAAATCATTGATCGGGTGGTCACCTTGCTCGATGATTCGGGCTACAGTCCCGACGACACCCGCTATGTAAAGCAACAGCTGCTTGCAAGCCCGGAATTTGTGGAGAGCCTTAAGCTTCGTGAAGACCATACCGGCGGGGATAGCTTCGAGCCTGATAGCCCGGATGGCAGCAAGTCAGGCGGTGGGTCGAAAAGCTTGCAAGGGAAGTTCATGCGCACGCTGGACGTGCTGGATCGCAGTACAAAATTTAATACGGGCAGGATGGTTGTTGGTGCAGGGAATGCCGTCGCTGGCCTTGCCCTGGCTTCGGTGACACTGAATAACCTGGAAAAATACGGCGACTCGATGCCTCCTGATGCCAGGAACTCGGCCTATGCGAGTGCGAGCCTGGGCATCACCAACTCGGTCTACGGTCTTACCATGAGCGCCAACTGGGCGCTGAGCAAAACCCTTGTCAAGACCAACAATCCGGCAGGTGCCCTGGGCGTCGCGTTAAAGCTGGGTCCGAAAGCGTCACGAAATGTGGCCAGGACTTTACCCGTTATAGGCGGTCTCCTTTCTCTTGAAGTTGGTACGCTTTCACTGGCCGCTAATGCCGCAAACGCCCACGCGGCAAGAAAGGCTGGCAGCTATAAACGGGCGGCCATTTATGGTGCCATGGCAGCCCTGGATGTCATTACCATTGGCCTTGATGTCCTGAGTATGGCGCTGGACTTCATCTTTCCAAAGCTGGGTCTTGTTGTGGACCTGATCAGTATGCTGTTAGGTTTCGTGCAAACGGCCCTGCAGGCCATTATGCCGCCCCCCACCGCCCAGGAGGATTTCAACGCTTTATTGGAGAGCCCGCAATTCAATGGACAGCTTGATCAGCAGATGGAGCACTTTGAGAAAGCAGGCTACAGGCGGTTTATGCTGTTCGACGATGCCAGTAATTATCTTGACCAGAGTAAGTATGACGAGAACCTCGAGACATTGAGGTTCTCCACTATGTGGTTTCTTCTGGATGATTTCGACAAAGACAAATGGTATGCCATTGTTGACAGGCAAAACGTAAGGCGATCCGGGTCAGGGACGTACCTGTCGGACTATATAGAGGGCAGGAAAGGATACAAGAGATTTTTTGGTTTGGGTGGCAATGACACCCTGATCACTGACCTGGGTGAGCTTTATGGCGGTCCGGGCAACGACTTGCTGATTGTCAAAAAAGGCAGAGCAGCAGGGGGCAGTGGCAATGACATTATCCGGGTTGAAGAGTCAGGCGAAGCTTACGGGGACAGTGGCGATGACGATATCCGGATTGAAAAGTCAGGTAAGGCTTACGGGGACAGTGGCAATGACATTATCCGGATTGAAAAGTCAGGTACAGGTTACGGGGGCAGTGGCAATGATGTTATCTGGATTGGGCACACAGGTAAGGCTTACGGGGGATACGGGGACGACACCCTCTACCTGTCAAAGATCGGTGGCATTGGCTATGGCGGGCCGGGGAACGATCAGATTTATTTCGGCAAATCCCAGTATGGCGACTCGGGCGATGACCAGCTCATTGACAAGCTCGGCGCAGTCTACCAGCACGGTGGAACAGGTAATGACCGCCTTTCGCCGGGGTTAGGTTATGCACACCTTTTTGGCGGACCCGGAAATGATACGCTTGTCCTGCCCAGGTTCTCATTTTCTGTGGTCAGCCAGATGCCAAAAGGTAATCTCACGGCTCAGTACACTATTGGTCGTAATACCTTCAGGATTGATGGCCATCCATCCGGTCCCATTCATGACACGCGTCGCTACGCTCATGGTTACTCTAAGCCATTACTCTGGGTTAACTTGAAAAACAGAGTCTGGGGTAACCGTTTTTCTGATTATCTTGAGTTTCAGAAGTTGAAGCGCACCCATCCGGATGGCGAGGAAAAGGAAACAGATAAATCCTTTTTCGGTGTGTTTGGTGTAGGGCCTGGCGGTCAGTCATCGGTGACTAAGGCATTGATGGAGCAGGTTACACCTTTCGCCGGTCACCTGGGCGTCAGTCGAATTTCTGATATTTACGGTACAGGTTCTTACTTTTACCTCGGCAAAGTTCAGTACGGCAGCGCGCGAGAGCAAGTCCACCTCTATTTTTCGCTCAAAGGCGTTTTCGTGATGAAAACTGACCGCTCCCTGTTGTTTTTCAAAGAGAACAGCCTGCTCGAGGCCAGCAAAACTAATAAGGCTGTCAAATTCTTCGCCACCCTCCTGGACAGCTTGGTAACCGGGGGCTCTGTTGATGGTATGGAGCATCTGTTGGGTTCCGAAGACGGCTCGGAAGTCTACGGAACCGAACAGCGCGATAACATTTATCTCAGGGGCGATAAAAATAGCAACAACATAGTGAATACGCGAGGTGGTGACGATTTTGTCTATGCCAGCAATGGCACAGACACAATAAAACTGGGAGAGGGCAATGACCGGGCGGTATTGAGCGATCAAAATAAGGTGGACGGCGGCCCCGGCACAGACACTATTTCCTACGTGGTTCGAAAAAAAGATCTCTGGCTGGATATGACCAACCGGGATCGGTCGAAGGGGGAGGTGGTGACCGGTGTCGAGGTCATACAAGACTCCCCCCATAACGACAAGATCAAAGGCAACTCCGAGAATACGGTTTTTATGGCCACCGGTGGCACCAATACCCTGGATGTCGGAGCTGGCAACGACACGGTTATCACTCAAGGCGGAAAGACATCCATCTGGCTGAGAATCGGTTTTAACTCCGTGATACTGGGTGATGGTCAACACGAGGTTTACACGGGCATTCATGCCGACTCAATCAGGGTGAGTGGCAACAACCTTGTTAACCAAAAATTTTATGTCCACAAACCTCAGGAACCTTCGACAGGAAAATGGCCAGTTCTGGTTATCCGCTGGGGACGATTTAGTGACCGCTGCACCCGGCAGCACGGACAGCTGGCCAGCCTGACTGTCAACCCGTTCAGCGAGCGCATGGACCTGGTTTTCAGCAAACAGAAACCCAATGCTAACGTCACCCTGGACTTTAACACCCCCGACATCCCGCCGGTCACAGTCAAGCAATTTAATACCCACTGGTACCGGAAGGATTTGGATACGGATACGGACCACTGGAGGCACATAGCCGGGGATGTGATGAAACTGAAAAACACTACCCTGACCGATTTTGATTCAAGAAAAGGTGCTTGCAAGGTCACCAGGAAAGTGGACACCCATACCTTTTCCAGAGCACAGATGCTGGCATTTTTGAATCGCTACCCCGGAAAACCTTTAGGTGAATTCCGTCGCAAGCAGTGGCCTGACGAGACTGAGTTGGAGAGTCTTGCCAATGAAGGAAAAAACCTGGGTGCCGGTTTGCACCGCATTAGCAGTGAGGAAAGCAATAATCTCAGGCTGGGGATTGAGATTCGTTTCGACTCTTCCAGTTGCAGCCAGCGTAGCGGTCTTTTACGCAGGCTGACCCTGAAGCCGAACCAACAGCAGGTGCTCTTTGAAGGCTTAGCCCCCGCCCAGAAGGTGCATGCCACGTTCGACAAGGGCAAGGAGATGGTTTTCTCTGTCCCGGCAAAGCACACACTGACTTTACAATTGGTTAAAACCGATGCAGACGGCAGCAGACAACATTATGGCCGTCACCAGATATCAGGAAAAGAACAGTACTCAAAACAATGGCACGAACTGTTCCCCGGTCAGCCAATGGAGGCTGGCCTGGGCATGCTGGAGGTGCGTCATACCTTTCAGAGGACAATGGGGCTCATCAAGCTATGCGGAGCCACCAGACTGTACAACAGCTCTATGACTATACCGGATGTCCAGCTTGACTTGTCTTCAGACTCACACTCTGGCGTTCCCATCATTATCGGTGGTCCGGGCAATGATCGGCTAACAGGCAATCCCTCCACAGATAATATATTGCTTGGCAAGGGAGGGCGCGACATTTTGCAGGATATGGGAGGCAACAACCAGTTTATTGTCGGCATGGGCGATACCACTGTTATGGCTGGCAGGGAAGGACATAATCAGCTAATACACGACAAGTCTTCCTTACTTTATGGGATCCGGCGCCTGCGGCAAGACATCAGGGTTCTTACCTTCAAGGTTGCCACAATATATGAACTGGATGGCATGACCGTCAATGTCACCCAGGGGATCGCACAGACCCGATGGCGAAATACGGAAACAGGCAGCTGGCGTTATCACCAGACCGTATTCAATGGGATCGTCCAGATTGCCGGGACCTCGGGAGATGATTCCTACTATGGCAGCAATGGTACGGATATTTTCAGCACCGGGGGTGGTTTGGACAAGGTGCACATGGGGGACGGAGACGACCGGGTCATTGTTAACGCCCGTTGGCAAAATGGTACCTCGCTGGACGGCGGCAGCGGTGCCAATACCCTGCTCTTTGATTTGCCCGACAGCCATCGTGTAGTTGTTGACCTGGAAAGGAGTTTAACGATCAAGAACTTTGTCCTGGAAGACTCAGGGAAGGGCAAGATAAAACTTTCCGGTGATGATAAAGATAACATTTATGTGTCCAGAGGTTCTCTGTACAGTTTTAATGGCAGGGGAGGAGATGACTACCTTTTTCTTCTGAAGCAGCCGAAGGTCACCCATTTAAACGGTGGTCCGGGCACCGACACGATAGATTTCAGCCAGATGACCATCGAGCCGCATTTTGTCCGGCTCAATCTGTCTTTAAGAAAAAAAGCAGTGAGCTTTGCCTGTTATGCAAGCGATTCGGGATCCTGCCCTCCTGATAAAAACGTCAAAGGTCATATGTCTTTTACGGAAAGGTCGCCCAAACCCAAACCCAAATCCAAATCCAAATCCAAATCCAAATCCAAATCCAAATCCAAGGGCATTTTCGATAAATGGTCGGCAGCTATCAGTAATTTTGAGATTTTCAAGGGCCCCGATTCCGGCGATATTTTCAACATTCCGGCCCTTGCCGGGATTGTCGTCGATGGCGGAGGTGGCAATGATACTTTCAGAATTTCCTCTCCCCGCATCAAGAGCAACAGTTCAATCACCTCCACCGTAGGGGGACCTGGATACAACAGGCATTATGGCAGCCGGGAGGGTGACCGGATGGTGGCAAACCTGGGGCCTGACCTGCTTTCCGGCGACCTGGGCCCGGATATTTACGTTATTTACCCACAGGCCAATGGCACCCGGATCGTCGACCGGGACAACGGAAATAGCCTGATATTGCACGGAGTCCAACCTGAAAAGCTGGACTGGCGACTGACTGGAAATTATACCCATCTGGAAGTGGACAACGACGGACATTTCTTTTTCAGCATCGATTTAGGGCACGTTCCCCAGTGTGTGCGTGAGGATGGCAGCCTGGTCACCGGGCACTTTATCAACAGCCTGGAACGGCATATCTGGCGCCTGACAATAATTGCTCCGGCCAACAACGAAAGCAGGCTGCTGAGCGGCAAAAACCTTCGAGATTACTATCACGCCAAGCTGACTGTGGATAAACGACTGGATAGCACTTATCAGCTTGGCAATATCACCGCACCGGTGCATGGCGGGCCAGGTGATGACGTGTTTTTCTTCTCGGGTGCTGTCAAGCCGGGGGCTGGGCTGTTCGGGGAGTCGGGAAATGATATTTTCCACCTCAAAAGCAGTGGTGCCAGTGTTCACCCCGGTCCTGGCAATAACCTTGTCAGTCTGGAGCTGGGGGGTTTAAAGGATAGTGGCAGGGATAGTGGCAGGGAAAGCGGCTGGGAAAACCGCGCCGTGAAGCTGTTTTTTGCTCCCTTTTCGTTTAACCGTGTTCGAATGGTTGGTGTCAGCCTCACGGATTTGCAGGCAGCAAGCTGGCGTTCGCTGGCTCTGCGTAATGCGCCTGACAGCAATGACCAGACTGGTTGCCCAGCCGGCTTATCCTGCTTGATGCCCCCTCCGGTCACCGGCGGCAGTTTTATCCTGGCAGCCTGGATTCGCCAGGGCCTGCCGCTGGGCAGAGGAACACGGGCCGGGAGCACGCTGATTCATTTTGCCGGGCCTGACGGCTCTGATGCCATCAGCCTGAGCCTGAAACCCGGGAGGCTGGAGGTCAGGGTAACGGAGGGTGCCAGGTTCTTTCATCGAAGGGTCAGGCCATTTTTTACCTCCCCCCGCCTGCATCTGGCCATGACAATAAATGACAGTGGTTTTCTAACTATCTACCGAAATGGTCAGATTGCTTTGGCAACCCAGGCTTTCAAGCCAGCCAGGAAAATTCGGGCGCTGAACTGTTATGCCGCTGACAAACTCATCATCAACCAGCGTCTCCCGTCGCCTGAAGGGATAAAAATGATGGCGTCCGGTGCCGACCCCCTGGTGAGAATAGGCACCTGGCAGGACCCTGACCGTATCTACGCCAATGGCTGGCCAGACAGCCTGGAACTGGATGACGGCATTCTGGATGACAGGGAAAGGATCGGTCGACGACTCGAGTCTGGTTATTCACTTTCAGAGCAAACCATCCCCGGACATCAGTATGTAATCGACGAAAAAAGCACTACTTACCGTTTCTCTGGCGATGACATGGATAACGGCCAATGGCTTCTGGCAAACGCCACGGGCACCGCTGACCAGCTCGAAATTAATACCCATGATTGCCAGACATTGGGCTATCAAAAGTCGGACGAGGATCTGATCCTGACTGTCTTGTCGAATAAGAACCGGTTGAAAATCAGCGACAATAGCAGCCATCCGCTCAATGCCACCCAGAGCCTTCGGGTGCAAAACTTTTTCAGCCAGGAAGGCGATACCGTTGAGCGCCTGATCGTCAATAACCGGGTGCTCAGCATGAGCGAGGTGCTGGCGAAAGTAGATACCCTACAGTCAAATGGCAGCCGCTCACTGAATGAAAGCATCCCAGAGGCAACTTTGGCCGCTGAGGGTGGGGGCAACGGAACCCAGTCCTTACTGAACAGGATCATTGGCAGGGGGAAACAGCTGTTGAATCTGGGCAGTCTGACCGTAGCTAAGAAAGACGACGCTGACACAGGTGAAGCCGAGAGTGAGCGACCCATGGTGGCGAACCTGAATAACACGGAACTGAACCGGCAATACCAGCGTTTGGTTCAGGAAAGAAACACCCTTTCAGGCAATCGCAGTGGCGAGAGCCCATCGTTTATTCCATCGGTAAGCCAAAGAATGGCGCAGAACCTGACGAATCCGCTAAATTTAACGATGATGGGTCAGGGCTGAGTCCTCCGACCACGCCGGTGAAAAGACAAGTATCACAACCCTTCTGATATCACAACCCTTCTGAAAGCCATCTAGATCAATCCATGAGGTGTTATCATGCCAGCTGTACCCAAGGATGTTCATGTTGCTATTGTCGGTCCTGTCGAAGGTTGGGAGTCTATTTGGCTAAAAATATGGGCCAGCTTGAACCCGGACCATACAATCCATGTATGGTCTCCCAAAGCTTTGAGATACAAAAGAATTCTATATTCGTTGCTGTTTTCTGAGAGAATACAACAAATTATTGAAACAGATTATCCCATTGATATTGCGCGGTTGAGGCATAGCATCTGGCAAAAAATCGATACTTTTATGGGGAAAAACGATGATGTAGAAAGATTGGATATAATGAAATCCCATTTTTCAGACAGTGTAAAGATGTCGTTTACCACCCAATGGAATAAAACCAACGATCTGTTAAATCAAATCCGAAATGAAATTGGCACGGTTTCTGTTAACGAATTAGAGTTTGAATTTGAAAAAACACACAGTGAATATATCAAGTACACCTTAAGCCTTAAAAAAACTGTGATAGCCGAAAGAGCTATAGGGTTTTCTCATCAATTCTCTGATGGAGGGGTATATATTGATCAAGGACTGTTACCATCACTGGACGATGAGACCTTTAAAAAAGGGGGTGTTTCGAAAAATCTTATACCGAGAACCAGCGGTAAGATTATTTACACGGAGGAGATAGAAAGAGTTAAGGTGCGTGCTATTCTGATAAAAATGTTTGAAAGTGGAATTATTCCTGATCCTGGACCTTATTTTAAGGTACACCGACAACTGCCAAAAGTAGACTCCGATCGAATTCAAAGAGTCGTAAAAGAAACCAGTATTGACAAACTATTTAAAAAACTAAGTGATCGTGCACTATCGAAAGCTACCTTTCATAAAGTATTTTTCGGTAAAACTATGGCTAGAGGCCGGCCTACAGCTTCATACCTTAGTGATTCAATCAAGCCAATAATGTTCGAAGCTGCCCCAAATAACCGCTTGATCGGAAAAATAATGGAAGAAACCATATATTTCCACAGGGTTTTAGAAAACCTTAAAAAAAATGAAATAAGCAAGCAAGAGCGTATACCAAAGTTACAGGAGTCTTTGAAAGCATTCTATATCTCTAGCGATGACATCGATAAAGTTGCAATGATGTTAACAGAGCTTTCATATCATAATGGGGATTTTGAACACAGGATTCTCGCTAAAATAGGTTATGACGCTTTTGAAAGATTAAAAAATAGCCAATCCGGAGTAAGGACCACAGTTAATTATGATCAAAATTTCTTAGAGTACAATCCCTTCTATTACATGAATTCTTATGACAATGATTTTGACCTGCCAGAATTTGAGCGCAAGCGACCATACAAAAAGTTAATAATGATTAATGTTTTTAAGATTCCAGAGAACAGGGAAGAATCTTTGAGAAAGTCTTACGAACTTTATAATAAGTTACGCACTCAAGATGGCGGCGCTGTTTTGTACGAATTTGTTGAATCTGATGCAGTGCAAAAGCAAGAACTTAGAGTGATGGCAGGAAAATCATTCAAAAATATTGGCGTAGACACTAAAGTTTTTATCACTGGAAGTCTTGATTTCTCTAGTACCGAGTCGAGTGCCGTTAATCACATCAACTCCCAATTCTTAGTGAAAAAGCTATTGTCAGCTTTAATTGAAGTGATCCCCAAGGATACCACCGTACAAAACATAGCATTCTCTTTTGATAACTCCGCACAAGACATTCCAGGTGTTGAGGGTTTCTTGGATGCTGGTCAGAGAGATTATGTTATACCTGAAGTCCTGAGGGGGCTGGCTAAAAAAGGTATCTATGCAAATTCAGCTGTTGCAGTTCGGGGATACTTATCCGCAGTCGTTCCACAGCAAACTACCGGTGGTGATCCTGACAGGCCGTCAACCTCGAGAGATGCGCCCGATTCTGAACTCAACCGTATTGTTTTTACCCGGAATAAAGACGACACCGTTACGTATATAGCCAAGTTCGGGTTGAGCTCGCTTGACCCTGATAATGAGTTTAATCCCACAACCGGCCTTGACACTCGCGAATCCATGTTTGCAGATCAGTTGTTCGAATCCATAGTCGTTGAGGATTCGCAGGATTCGGGCGACCCCAGACTCGGAAAGGAGTCAGCCAAAGCCCTGGTCGAAAAAATGTATGCCGGTGACAGGCAGCAGGATGGTTCTGCCTCTGCCTCTGCCTCTGCCTCTGCCTCTGCCTCTGCCTCTGCCAGACCGGAAAACAGGGTACCCACTTCCACAGTCCACAATGAGGTCGATTATAGAAGAGATGCTGAAAAATACTTATTTGCATCTGAGTTCAAAGATGCGATTTTTTTCGGATTAAACAAAGACTCAACCCCTGGAAGAGTTGCTTTCTTCCATCCGGATCGGAGAGAAACGCGTCGTTTGGAAGACACAATCGACATGGCGAAGGAATCTTCCTCCTACACCGAATGGCTTGACCGCTATGAAAGGCGTTTCCCCGAGTTCAACTACATCACCCAGCTTCGGCAGGAAATGAACCAATATCAGGGTGAAGAAGAGAAGGTCAAGGCCTTCGAAACCTTCAAAAGAAAGGCAGAGACCTATTCATTCGATAGCTTCACTTTCAATGCCCTCACTGAAGAGGGTGCTGCCACAGTTAGGGCAATCTACAAAAATGAATTCCCCAACATTGAGCTTCCCGCAAACCAGCTACCAGCCTCTTGTAACCGGCGCCGAAGATCAGCCAATGCCGGCAGCTGCGACGCTCGACGCAAAGAGTTGGCGTATGCGCTCCGGTTACTTTCCGGCCCCAAAACCCAACTCAATCTTGATGGCAAAAAAGACAACAAAGGTAAAAAAACCGATATTGCCCTGATCAAACCCACCAACGAAGGTGTGCGCTGGCTGCAGAATTTTTTCACCCGGTATCGTCGCCTCGAAGCCAGGGACGCATTAGCTAACACCCGGGGCATGCACTCGGTCATTGCCCTGAACGAAGACTCGTTTACCCGTGCTCAACAGCAGATAAAAGACGGGACCTTGAGTGGCCAACCCCTGTTGCTGAAAACCACCCCCTCCGGCAGTTATGCGCTGCTCACACCCGATGGCCGGGTTCAGTCGGCCATCGCCGGGGGAGACGGCAACCGCGTCACCGTTGTCGGTCGGCCAGCCAGACTGATCGCCGATGCTTTGACGACACTGTCCTACTTTACCCCGGACATCCACATCGCCAGCCTGACCGTCAGCGATCTTGCCAGCAGCAAACAGTCAAGCGGAATCACCGCCCTGAACGCCCTGAAAACCTTTGTGGCCCTTTCACCCACCAACGGCAAACCCCTGGTGGGCGAACTGATTATCGAGCCCAGAAGTCGCAGCCCCGAGGTTTTCAAACGACTGGTGAAGGATATCCAGCGCCAGATGCCGAAGGATCGCCCGGCGATCGAAACCCTTGTGCTGCGCTCCCCGGCCACCGGAGAACCGCAGTACCGGCTTTTTTCTGGCGAAAAGGCGGTGCTGATGTCACCCCGGCCATCGGATTCAAAAGCCCTTATTCGGTATTTGCCATCCAGCCAGCTTTCGGTTCCGGAGCAGCCCCGGACTAAAGACAAACTCTCAGGTTTGGCCTCTGAACGAGCCGAATTCAGGCAGCGGCTGCAGGAGTTTGACACCGCCCTGGGGGACATTAAAGCCCGGCACTCTCTCCCCGACAGTATGATCCCCCAACTCGATACCCTTCGTCGGGATGGCCGTGGCTGGCGCATCGACTTTTTAGAACCCGATACCCTGGCCCGTAAGAACATACAGTTTACGTCCGGAGCTTTTGACCGCTTCCGGGGCTTTCTCCAGGGCAAGGGTCGTCCATCACCATCGCGGCTCAAAGGAAAAAAAGGAGCCACCGGCAGCTGGGATAAACTCAGGTCTGTTATAGGTCTTTTCGACCTGGTCACCGGGATTGCCCCCGCAGGATTTCATTACAAAAACTCCCCGCCTCAGAATATGACGGACACTGAACGACAGATTTATACCGGGCGTCAGGTGGTTTTTTATGCAGCGGTCACCTTGCAGGGGATTGAGATGATCGATCTCGGGCGACAGGGACTCAAACTGTTCACCCCGAACTTCAAGCAGCCATTTTCTACCCACCGGACAGCGCCAAAGCTACCCGGTACCGAGCTGAAAAAGCCGGTCAGTGGGCTGAAAAAAGTCGGCAGGCTGGGTAAAAAAGCCGCTCGTTTTTTGCCTTTAGTGGGTTCCAGTGTGCCGATAACCAGTCTCACCCTGACCGTGATTGACTATGAGAACGAAGAGGACCCGGAAGTCAAGGAACTCAAGAAATCCATGGTGATCTTTGAGTCGGTGGACATGGGTATCTCAATTTTTTCAGACTTTCTCGGGCCGCTCGGGTTTACGGTTGACGGTCTCATGCACTACGTCAGGGCTATTTTTGCCGAGGATTATAAAGAAAAGTTCGCCAAGCTGGCCTATAAAAAGTTACGGGACGCCTCGGGCAAGGCGGCCCACATCTTTAACCCGATTCACGCCCAACTGGATCCCAAAAGTTTTCTGGCCAACAACCAGACCCTCAATGCTTTGGTGAGCGAGGACGGCAAAAACCTCCTGCCCCTGAACATCGAGTCCATCAACCTGGCGGACAAGACTCTGACCTACGGAGGCGTCTATACGCACGGGATAACCTTCGTGGCCAAAGATAATGGCGACTGGAATTGGAAGAAATGCAAGGAAAAGGTCGATGTAGCACACAACACCCTGGAATGCCCTACCTATACCAACCGGCTCGACCGCTCCCCGGCCCCCTTTAACCTGATCAACGATGCTCTGAAGACATTGTGCCGGAAGGAATCGCGTTTAATCCCGTACCAATGCTCAAACGGGGTGTTTCACAACCTGGGACAGATGAGCGATAAAAAGATCATTTTAATGCCTGCCGTACCCGAGTTGAAGCTCACACTCGAATACACTGACATTGATCAGGACTTTCAAGGGAGTGCGCCGGACGGCAGTTCACCCGGTGCGCAGCTGCTCGATGCCGTCAGCGATGATAAGCTGAAACGGATTTACCAGAAAAAGGTGAAAGACACCAAAGTCACTCGGTGTGTGAGCATCTTTTTTAAGAAGTGTAAAGAAAAAGTGACTTACACATATAAATACCTTGGCAAGACGTTCACTCATATAAGCGGCCAGGAGTACCTTCAATCAACCAGCAGCCTGAATCTCGATAAAAACGATCACATCGTCGTCTTTCGCTGGGTCTCAGACGAATTCTCCTGGCTGCTGGATTATGACCTGTACAGTCCTAAAGGGTCCGACAACACCTACGTCCTGGTGTCCAACGGTGACCATGTTATCCGCATTCACCCCCGGGGGCAGACGGCCTCTACCTGGGTGTTGAACTACGACGGCAAGCGCCCCTACGCCTGCATTACCGAGCGGGATGACCAGATACAAAACTGTAGCTCCTCGCTGAGCCAGATCAGGAACCCAACCTGGGACATCAGGCTGGGTGAGACCCTTTTCCGGTTTCCTGATCCGGCGCCGTCCCCCTCTCACGAACCCATCCCCTCGTATAAAGTTGTGGTACAGGATCCCAACGCACAGTTTGAGTGGCTGCCGGACGACAAAGTGATTCATCACTTATACGACACCGGTACACTGAATGACAGGCCGTCAAGAGCATCGAAACTGAACAGAATCATGAGCCGTTACACTGCGGCCAGGCGTTTCCTGCCGCTGGAGCTGAAAGACTGCGACGCCTCATTTCAGCTCCGTCAACACTGTATGGCCGGAGCGCCGAACCGGTGGACCACAACCACATCCGGGTGGTCACCCAAAATACCGAACCGGTGGGCGATGAACGGTGCCCTTGACCCACTACCCAGGAGCAATAATCGGCAGAACCCGGCCTGGTTACAGCACCAGCGGGACTGTGACCGACAGGTTAATGAGTATCTCAAGAAACCTTACCGCTGCTTCCCCGGCAAACTGGGACTGGCCAGAGCGGACTGGCATAAGTTAGACCGGATCCAGATCTGGTACGATACCCTTAACCATCAGGAAATCCGGCTCATTGCTGCCAAGGTGCAACCGGTCCAGGGGAACCCGGCTACCGGCTACTATTTTTTTGACTCCGCCAACGGCAAGGTGTTATTCCAGAATAAGGAGGTACTGACCCGGGAAATCAGGCACTTTGATGAGTTGAATGCCAGCTTGTTTGGCCGCCACGTCTCTAAGATAGTGCCGAACAAAGATGAGTCACAATTGCTGGTATTTGATGCCCCCTATTATTACCTGTTGACGGCCAGCCCGTCCGGTCAGCTGAATCACCAGTTGATTGCGGCAGAAACTCTGGATGGCCAGCTCAGCGAACCTCCTGTACCACCTGCAGCGGCATCCGGCACAACGGCATCTGACCATGGACTGATTTCCATGCGGGTCGTCGATAGCTACAACAAACGTCGTATACTTAGAGCCGGTTTTTATGACGATGCCACCCGAACCCATTTTGCCTTCCTGAGCAGCCTGTTGGATGGCGACGTGCCGAATAATAAAAACGACGGAAGCCACTTACGGACGATTGATGAGCGTGTCCGCAGAGTACTGAGTGAAGAGCACCTGCCGGTCCACAAGGTGGTTTGGGGCAAGAAAGTTTACTACATTTTGTTCAGCAAGCACTCCGGAGACCTGTATTACCTGACCGCCGACGTAAAAAACCCCAAGAATGTCCAGCGGCTGAGCTCCGGTTTCCATTTGATCCGCCCGGCAGGCGAGAAGCAAGCGCTGGAAAAGGCAAAAGTAGAGGCAAAGATGGCCAGGGGCGGCGTCTTCAGGCATGTGCAGGCGCACTCCGGCAGCCTTCTGGCCGATACCAACGGTCACTACCGGCTGTGGATACCGGACAAGGCCTGGGACAACACCCGGGTGGTCAGCGAAAACCTGTCGGTGGAGTCAGGACCTTTTAAGAACTGGCAGGTCGAAGCTACCGGGCAGATCGTCGCCAAGTCGAACGATACCCTGAGTGTGCACCAGTTCACCCCCCAATCTGGCGTGGTGATAGACAGCCTGGACCTGGGCAAGGTAGTCAACCTGATCTTCGCCAAACTGACCATAGAACACCCCGGTACAACCTGGACCACCACCAGTGCCCGTTTTTTCATCCGTGAGCTCAAGAGTCTGCTGCGAGACCGGCTGAATGGGGCCCGGGAGGGGTTCTCGGCCAAGGTGGGGCTGGTGCCGCTGAGACCCATCACCGCAATCATCGACCACCCCCTGTTCAGCGCGATCAGGCAACTGGACGTCTGGTACTACCCGGACAGCGACACCCTGCTGGCAGCCAACACCCGTGACCAGTTTGAAGTCATGGTGAACGACGACGGCCAACTGCTCGCGCTGTCGGACACTCGCAAAGAGGAGGCTTTCGAGTTTTTCCGACAGCCTGATCAGGGCGCCAAAGGCCATCCCTTTTGTGGTGAGGCCGCCGCCGCTTCGCTGACCGGGATGCCCAGTGAGTTCGATGACCAGATCTCCCCTCCCTGCCGTTACACCCTGCCTAAGCGCACCGACTTGAGGGGCAGCTACCAGTGGAAATTCGGTGCCCGGGCATGGCGCATCAAGACACCGAAGGCTCAATACCTGGCCAACCGTGAGCGTCTGGCCCTGGTGGCGCTGGACCTCAGCCTGATGGGACCCAGGAACACCACCGGCAGGCTGGTCTACTGGACCCGGCAGGATTTTAACCAGACCGTGGGCTCTCTGCCAGCGGACGTACGACAGCGGGCTGACATCGGACTGATCGCCCTCACGCTGCGCCCTGATTATTCCCCCACCCAGGTAGCCTGGATGGATTACCGGGGCCAGAGTCCCCGTAAACAGAGACTGTTGTTCGGTTTGCCTGGCAAGGAACACGGTGTTCAGCAAGTGATTGGCAGCACCCGGAAGTTCTCGTCCCCTAAGTCAACGAGCGCGGTCGTTTATAACCAGAACAACCAGACGCTGTACCGGGTCACCCAAAAGGGTTACCAATCACTGGGCACCTTTGGCAGGGTCGCCGTGATGGCCGAGGGTCTGCTGCTGTCAGGAACCCCCGGAGCCGACAAGATCAAACTGGAAACGTTGCGGCTGGACACTTACTACCAAGAGCAAGAGCATCAGGTGGCCTTTGTCCGGAACGGTACCCGACAGCGGTTCGGGATCATGGTGGAGGGCCAGGGTGGGTCCGACGTGATTAAACTGGATGAGACAGACTTGTCATTTTTTGCCCGAATCCTCATCCATCCCGGCCTGGCTGAAGAAAGCATCACCAAGCACGACAGGGCACTAACCCGCATTGAACTGAATGTATCGGCCTTCCTCTTCCTTGCCTGGCGCCGGGGTCAGAACCTGGTGCTGTCCAACCGGTTTACCACCGGCGATGCCGAGATCGAGATTCAGCAGGTCTGGGCCAGACAGCACGACCAGTTCCTGCAACCCACAACGCTGGTGTTCAATGACCTTGAGCTATCATTATCCGACCTGGCAGCACGGGTGACGGACTCAGGTCAGGGGGTCGTCCTGCCACTCACGGTGAGCAGCCTCGTCAGGAAGGAACGCCTCCGATTCATCAACGCCACAGCCAGCAACCCTCTGTACATCCAGCAGGACCAACCGGTAAAAATCGTCACCTACCAGGCGATGGACGGGATTAAACTGACACTGGAACCCCTGAACGCCACATACGTCAGACGTCAGGTGTTTATTACTGGCACAGGACAGTGGGGCTGGGAGCCGGGCAGTGTTCAGGTGAGCGGGCCGAAACCCGACAGCGGTTACCAGTCATGGCCGTTTCTGCCCTCCGTGATCAGCTCGTCCGCCGTCGGTAACAGGACAGCGAGACTCTGGGGCAATAGCCGCAGTAATATTCTGTACCTTGGCGCCGACGCCCGACAGTGGTCACTCCGTGGATGGGGCGGTCATGACCTGCTGCTGCTGGGAATCTCAGGCAACATCGCAGCACGGCCAGAAGTGCTGGCAAACCGGGGCGACCAGTGTGACAACCGGAGGCTGGATACGCCCGGCAACAGCAGCCTTTGGCAGGCCATTCTCGACTGGACCCGCCCGCTGGTCGGCGGTGTTGGCAATGACGTCTATGACCTGCGGGCGTGCAGGCCAGCCCGCACAATCGACAGCCGTGGCAAGCATTATGTTCTACTGTCGTCCGGGTCTAAGGCGGATTTACGACGTTTGTCGGGTGATAACAGCACCGCACTGTTCTTTACCGACCTGACCCCGGAACAGGTGGCGTTCAGCCAGTGTAACCCGCAGGCGCAGAGCAATCTCACCCGCAGCAGCAACTTTACCCGCAGCAGCGCTTCCCTGCCATTGGAGAGCCAAACCTTCAGGATCATCAATACCCGCAACAACCAGACACTGGCGCTGGTGAAACCGGAGGTGCTGGCCAGCCTGCACTTTAAAGGCGGACAAGTCAGCCTGAACCCCATGGCTGTAATCACCAGGAATGACAGTACGTCAGCCATGGACGGCAGTGACGGGAGAGAGAATGAAGCCGTGACCTTTCTGAACAAAATCATTCGCAGAGGGCAACGGCTGGTGAATTACCTGTGCAGCCTGGCCGGAGGTGAGAAAAACAACACTGGATCAGAAAGTGAGCGGCCAGTAGGAACAAGCCTGAATAATACGGAACTTTACCAGCACTACCAGCGACTGGTTCAGGACCTCAGTGCCCTGTCAGGCAATTACAGTAGCGAGAGCCCGTCGTTTATCACGTCGGAAAATCAGAGGATGATGCAGAACTTGACGACACCACAACCTTTAACGACGTTAGGTCATGGGTGATTATCAGCGACTGATCACGCTTAATTAAACGACATACTTTTTTTATAAAACGGATAAGCAGGTCATTATCCCAGTTCCGAACTACACTACATGGTGCAATTTTTAAGCATTTAAAATACTCTGATCACGCCGGTGAAAAGAGCAAGTATCAAAACCCTTTTGAAAACCATGTAAATCAATCTTTCAGGTGTTATCATGGCAAACTTCCCAATACCCAAGAAGGTTCATGTTGCTCTTGTCGGTCCTGCTAAAGGTTGGGAGCATATTTGGCTAACAATATGGGACAGAGTGAACCCAGGCCATACAATCTACGTTTGGGCTCCCAAGACCTTGATATACAAAAGAATTCTATATTCGCTGCTGTTTTCTGAGAGAATACAACAAACTACTGAAACAGATTATCCCTTTGATATTGTGAGGTTGAGGCATAGCATCTGGCAAAAAATCGATACTTTTATGGGTGAAAACGTTGATGTAGAAAGATTGGATATAATGAGAGCCGATTTTTCAGGCAGTGTAAAGAAGTCGTTTATTGACCAATGGAATAAAACCAAACGTGTGTTAAATACAATTAAAAATTCCATTAGCAGGGCTGTTGTTGAAGAATCCGAGTCTTATTTTGAACGAGAAAACAGTGAGTATATCAAATACACCTTAGGTCTTAAAAAAACTTTGGTAGCCGAAAGAGCTATAGGGTTTTCTCATTTACTCTCTGATGGAGGGGTATATATTGATAAAGGACTGCTACCATCACTGAACGAAGAGCCCTTTAAAAAAAGGGGTATTTCGCTCACGAGCATATCTGGAATGGGATGGGGCAGGATTGCCAGGGAGCAGCTAGAAAGAGCTAAGGTAAGTGCTCTTTTGCAAAAAATGTACGCAAATGGAATTATTCCTAATCCTGGAGATTATTTTAAGGTAGACGATATAAAACTGCCAAAAGAAGCATTCAATCTAGTTAAAAGAGTCGTAGAAGAAATCAGTATTGGCGATCTATTTAACAAACTGAGTTCTATTGGACTAAACGGATACACCCATCATAAAATACTTTTCAGTAGAGCTTTATTTTCTGAAAATAGGGCTGAAGCTTCATACCTTAATGATTCAATCGAGCCAATAATGTTGGAGGCTCTCCCAAATAACCTACTGCTCCAAAAAGTAATTAAAGAAACCATACTTTTCCACACGCTTTTAGAAAAACTTAAAAAAAATGAAATAATCAAACAAGTACGCATACCACAATTACAGGAGACTTTGAAGGAATTCTATAAAAATAAAGCTGCTGTCTCCAGCGATGAAATCGTTAAAGTATCAATAATGTTAACAGAGCTTTCATATCATAACGGGGATTTTGACTACCGGATTCTCTCCAGTCTAGGTTATGACGCTTTTGAAAGATTAAAAAAGACCCATGCCAGAGCAATTAGCTCAATTACCGAGAAGAATGGTTTCTTAGCGAACAATCCCTTCTATAGCACGATTTCTTATGGCAATGATTCTGACCTGCCAGAACCAAAGTACAAACGAGCATACGACAAGTTCATAATGATTAATCTTCATGACATTCCGGAAAATATAGAAGAATCTTTGAGAAAGTGTTATAGACTTTATAATAATTACCGCATTCAAGATAGCAGCTCTGTTCTGTACGACTTTGTTGAATCTGATGCAATGCAAAGGCAAGAACTTAGTATAATTGCAGGAAAACCATTCAAAAATATTGGCGAAGACACTAAAGTATTCATTACTGGAAGTCTTGATTTCTCTGGTACCGAGTCGAGTGCCGTTAATCACATCAACTCCCGATTCTTAGTGAAAAAGCTATTATCAGTTTTAAGTAAAGTGATCCCTGAGAATACCACCGTACAAAACATAGCATTCTCTTTTGATAACTCCGCACAAGACATTCCAGATGTTGAAGGTGTATTGGCTGCTGGTCAGAGAGATTATGTTATACCTGAAGTTCTGAGGGAGCTGGCTAAAAAAGGTATCCATGCAAATTCAGCTGTTGCAGTTCGGGGATACTTATCCGCAGGCGTTCCACGGCAAACCACCGGTGGTGATCCTAACAGGCCGTCAACCTCAAGAGATGCGCCCGATCCTGAACTCAACCGTATTGTTTTTACCCGGAATGAAGACGACACCGTTACTTACGTAGCCAAGTTCGGGTTGGACTCCCTTGACCCTGATAATGAATTTACTCGCAGACCCAACATTGACATTTCCGAATCCATGTTCGCAGATCAGTTGTTCGAATCCGTAGTCGCTGAGAATTCCCAGCGTTCGACCGATCCCAGACTCGCGCCGGATTCAGCTGCAGCTCTTGTCGAAATGATGTATGCCGGTGACAGACACCGGGATGGTTCTGCCTCTGCCGGATCCGAAAACAGAGTGCCCACTTCCACAGGCCGCCGTGAGTTTATCGACAATAGAAAAGATGCCAGCAAATACTCATACTACACAGATTTCCAGGCAGCGATCTATTTTGGATTAGTGCAGCAACCGCCGACTGAAAATGCTGCTTTCATTCATCCGCATGAAACAGAAACCAGGCGTTTGAGAGAAACACTCCAAATGGCGATGCAATCTTCCTCTTACACTGAGTGGCTTGCGCGCTATGAAAGACGTTTTACCAATGATCACATGAATCAGCTTGAGCGGGAGATAGAACACTTCAAAAGTAATGAAGCAAAGGCCAAGGCCTTCGAAAACATCAAAAACCAAGTACAGAAAGGCTCATACTATATTCACAATGTCGATATTGAAACGCCGAAAGGTGCCGCCGAAATTAACGCAGAATTCAAAAATGATTTCGACAACGTACATGTTCTCCCGGTCCCGCCACAAGGGGCTTGTCGCAGGCCTCGAAGATCAGCCGGTGCCGGCAGCTGCGATGCTCGACGCAAAAACCTGGAGTATGCCCTCCGGTTACTTTCCGGCTTCAAAACCCAGCTCCGTCTTGGCAACGACAGGAAAAAAACGGATATCGCCCTGATCAAACCCGCCAACGAAGATGAGCGCTGGCTGCAGAATTTTTTCACCCGGTTTCGTCGCCTGGAAGGCAAGGACGCATTGGCTCACGCCCGGGGCATGCACTCGGTCATTGCCCTGGACGAAGATTCGTTTACCCGCGCTCAACAGCAGATAAAAGACGGCACCCTGAGTGGTCAGCCCCTGTTGCTGAAAGCTACCCCCGCTGCCGGTTATGTGCTGCTCACACCCGATGGCCGGGTTCAGTCGGCCATCGCCGGGGGAGACGGCAACCGCGTCACCGTTCTCGGTCGGCCAGCCAGACTGATTGCCCATGCTTTGACGACACTGGTCGACTTTACCCCGGACCGCTACATCGCCACCCTGACCGTCAGCGATCTTGCCAGCAGCAACCAGTCCCGCGGAATCACAGCCCTGAACGCCCTGAAAACCTTTATGACCCGCTCGCCCACCCATGGCAAACCCCTGGTCGGCAAGCTGATTGTCGAACCCAGAAGTGGCAGCCCCCAGGTTTTCAAACGACTGGTGAAAGATATCCAGCATCTGATGCCGAAGGACCGCCCGGCGATTGAAAGCCTTGTGCTGCGCTCCCCGGGCACCGGACAACCGGAGTACCGGTTGCTTCCCGGCGAAAAGACTGTGCTGAGGTCGCCCCGGCCATCGGATTCAAATCCCCCGCTCCGCTATTTGCCGCCCAGCCACCTTTCGGTTCCGGTGCCGCCCCGGACTGAAGACAGCCTCTCAAGTGTGGCCTCTGAACGAGCCGAATTCAGGCAGCGGCTGCTGGAGTTTGATACCGCCCTGGGGGACATTAAAGCCCGGCACTCACTCGCCGACAGCATGGCTCCCCAACTGGATACCCTTCGTCGGGATGGCCGTGGCTGGCGCATGGACTTTATGGAACCCGATACCCTGACCCGTAAGAACATCCGGTTTACCTCCGGTGCCTTTGATCGCTTCCGGGGCTTTCTCCAGGGGACGGGTCGTCAGGGATTCCGGGTCAAAGGAAAAAAATCTTCCACCAACGGACTGGAAAAGCTCAGGTCTTTTATAGGCCTTTACGACCTGATAGCAGGGCTTTCCCCTGTGGGACACCATTACAAAAACCCCCCGTCTCAGAATATGACGGACACCCAACAGCAGATTTATACCGGGCGCCAGACGCTTTTTTATACGGCTGTGGCATTGCAAGGGATTGAGATCATCAATCTCGGGCGACAGGGGATCAAGACAATCATCCCGGCCATCCGGTCGTCATTGCCCCCCGGTCAGAAACCACCAAAGCTACCCGATATTTCCGGGTCGGGCAAGTTGCCCGGCGGTCTGAAAAAAGTCGGCAGGCTGGGTAAAAAAGTCGGTCGTTTTGTGCCCATACTGGGTCTCGCCGTGCCGGGAGCCAGTCTCACCCTGACCCTCATTGAGTACGAGAACGAAGAGGACCCGGAAGTCAAGAAACTCATGGAATCCATGGTGACCTTTGAGTGGGTGGATACCTATGTCTCCGTCATTTCAGAGTTCCTCGGGCCAGTCGGGGCATTTATTGACGGGATCATGCACTACGTCAGGGGTATTTTTCAGGAGAACTATAAAAGGAAGTTAAAAAAGCTGGCCTACAAAAAGTTGCAGGATGCCTCGGGTGAGGCTGCCAAAATCTTTGACCTGATCCACGCCCAGCTGGACCCCAAAAGCTTCCTGGCCAACAAGCAGACCCTCAATGCCTTGATGAGCGAGGATGGCAAAAGTCTCCTGCCCCTGAACATCCGGTCTATCAACCTGGCGAACCAGACCCTGACCTACGGTGGCGTCTATTCATTCAAGCCAACCTTAATCGCCGGGAAAAAAGACGACTGGAAACAGAAAAACTGTGAGAAGATACCCTATGTACCTAAGGCTCCTTTACGGCACTGCGCCAGCGACATCAACCGGATCGAATACTCCCCTGACACCTTTAACCTGATCGACGATGCCCTGGCGACATTGTGCCGGACGGAGTCGCGTTTAACCGGGTATCAATGCTCAGACGGGGTATTCCGCAACCTGGGGCAGATGAGCGATAAAAAGGTCATTTTAATGCCTTCTGTACCCCCGTGGGAGGTCAAGCTCCTCTACAGTCCCTTGGACCAGACCTCTCTGGGGAGTGCGCCAGACAGCAGTTCCCCCGGTGCGAAACTTCTGGATGCTGTCAGCGACAGCAAGCTGAAACGGTTATACCAGAAAAAAGTGAAAGACACCCGGTATACCGAGTGCGACGGGCATGGCTCATGTGATGACATCAGCTACGACTATAAATACCTTGGCCAGATGTTCACCCATACCGACAGTTTGAAATACCGTCGGTCAACCAGCAGACTGTATCTCGATAACAAGGATCACGTCGTCGTCTTTCGCGAGGTCTCATCGACATTCTCCCGACTTCTGAAGTATGACGTGTATAGTCCTGAAGGGGCCAACAAAACCTACGCCCTGATATCCAACGGTGAACACACTATCCACCTTCACCCCCAGGGGCAGACGGCCTCTACCTGGGTGTTGAACTACGACGGCAAGCTCCCCTATGCCTGCATTACTGAGCGGGATGACCAGGTACAAAACTGTCGGTCCTGGGTGAGCCTGTCCTATGAAGATAACCGGGACTTCAAGCTGGGTGAGACCCTTTTCCGATTTCCTGAACCAAGACCACACTCCTGGTATGAACAGGCTCCCTCGTATAAAGTAGTGGCCCGGGATCCCAACGCACAGTTTGAGTGGCGGCTGCTGGATCACAAAGTGATTCAGCGCTTGTACGACAATGGAGGAATGAATGACGGGCCATCAAGGGCGTCGAAACTGAACAGAATCATGAGCCGTTACACTGCGGCCAGCCGGTTCCTGCCGCTGGAGCTGAAAGACTGCGACTTCTCACCTCAGATCCGTGCACGCTGTATGGCCGGAGCGCCGAACCGGTGGACCACAACCACATCCGGGTGGTCACCCAAAATACCGAACCGGTGGGAGATGAACGGTGCCCTTGACCCACTACCCAAGAGCAATAATCGGCAGAACCCAGCCTGGTTACAGCACCAGCGGGACTGTGACCGACAGGTTAATGAGTATCTCAAGAAACCCTACCGCTGCTTCCCTGGCAAGCTGGGACTGGCCGAAGCAGACTGGGATCAGTTGGGCCGGGTCCTGCTTTGGTACGATACCCTTAAGCATCAGGAAATCCGGCTCATTGCTGCCAGCGCCCAGGTGCAACCGGTCCAGCTGCAACCGGTCCAGGGAAACCCGGCTACCGGCTACTATTTTTTTGACTCCGCCAACGGCCAGGTGTTATTTCAGAATAAAGAGGCACTGACCCGGGAAATCAGGCACTTCGATGAGTTGAGTGCCCGCTCGTTTGGCCGCCATGTCTCAAAGATAGTGCCGAACAAAGATGAGTCACAATTGCTGGTATTTGATGCCCCCTATTATTACCTGTTGACGGCCAGCCCGTCCGGTCAGCTGGCTCACCAGGTGATTGCGGCAGAAACCCTGGATGGCCAGCTCAGTGTACCCCCTACCCCACCTGCAGTGGCATCTGACACAACGACATCCGACCATGGGCTGATTCCCTTGCAGGATGTCGATAGCTACGGCAGCCGCCGTCTTCTTAGAACCGGTTTTTATGACGACGCCACCCGAAGCTATATTACCTTCCTGAGCAGCCTGCTGGATGGCGACATGCCAAACAATAGAAACGACGGAAGCCGTTTACGGACGATCAATGAGCGTGTCCGCAGGGCACTGCGTGAAGAGCACCTGCCGGTCCACAAGGTGGTGGTTCGGGGCCAGACTGTTTACTACATTTTGTTCAGTCGGCACTCCGGCAAACTGTATTACTTCAGCACCGACGTGAATCGCCCCGGTGGTATCCAGCGGCTGAACTCCGGTTTCCATTTGATCCGCCCTGCAGGCGAGAAGCGAGCGCTGGAAAAGGCAGAAGTAAAGGCAAAGATAGCCAGAGTCGGCGTCTTCAGGCATGTGCAGGCGCACTCCGGCAGCCTCCTGGCCGATACCAACGGTGGCTACCGGCTGTGGATACCGGACAAGGCCTGGGATAACACCCGGGTGGTCAGCGAAAACCTGTCGGTGGAGTCAGGACCTTTTAAGAACTGGCAGGTGGAAGCCACCGGGCAGATCGTCGCCAAGTCGAACGATACCCTGAGTGTGCACCAGTTCACCCCCCAGTCTGGCCTGATGGTGGACAGCCTGAACCTGGGCAAGGTAGTCAACCTGATCTTCGCCAAACTGACCATAGAACACCCCGGTACAGCCTGGACCACCACCAGTGCCCGTTTTTTCATCCGTGAGCTCAAGAGTCTGCTGCGAGACCGGCTGAAAGGGGCCCGGGAGGGGTTCTCGGCCAAGGTGGGGCTGGTGCCGCTGAGACCCATCACCGCAATCATCGACCACCCCCTGTTCAGCGCGATCAGGCAACTGGACGTCTGGTACTACCCGGACAGCGACACCCTGCTGGCAGCCAACACCCGTGACCAGTTTGAAGTCATGGTGAACGACGACGGCCAACTGCTCGCGCTGTCGGACACTCGCAAAGAGGAGGCTTTCGAGTTTTTCCGACAGCCTGATCAGGGCGCCAAAGGCCATCCCTTTTGTGGTGAGGCCGCCGCCGCTTCGCTGACCGGGATGCCCAGTGAGTTCGATGACCAAATCTCCGTTCCCTGCCGTTACATGGCTAAGCGTATCGACTTGAGGGGTAGCCACCACTGGGAACACGGTGCCCGGGCGTGGCGCATCCAGACACCGACGGCCCAATACCTGGCTAACCGGGAGCATCTGGCCCTGGTGGCGCTGGACCTCAGCCTGATGGGACCCAGAAACACCACCGGCAGGCTGGTCTACTGGACCCGGCAAGATTTTAACCAGGCCATGGGATCTCTGCCAGCGGGCATACGCCAGAAGGCTGACACCGAACTGATCGCCCTCACGCTGCGCTCTGGCTATTCCCCAACCCAGGTAGCCTGGATGGATTACCAGGGCCAGAGTCCCCGTAAACAGAGACTGTTGTTCGGTTTGCCTGGCAAGGAGCACGGCGTTCAGCAAGTGATTGGCAGCGTCCGGAAGTTCTCGCTCCCTCCGTCAACGAGCACGGTCGTTTATAACCGGAACAACCAGACGCTGTACCGGGTCACCCAAAAGGGTTACCAATCACTGGGCACCTTTGGCAGGGTCGCCGTGATGGCCGAGGGTCTGCTGCTGTCAGGAACCCCCGGAGCCGACAAGATCAAACTGGAAACGTTGCGGCTGGACACTTACTACCAAGAGCATCGGGTGGCCTTTGTCCGGAACGGTACCCGACAGCGGTTCGGGATCATGGTGGAGAGCCAGGGTGGGTCCGACGTGATTAAACTGGATGAGACAGACTTGTCATTTTTTGCCCGAATCCTCATCCATCCCGGCCTGGCTGAAGAAAGCATCACCAAGCACGACAGGGCACAAACCCGCATTGAACTGAATGTATCGGCCTTCCTCTTCCTTGCCTGGCGCCGGGGTCAGAACCTGGTGCTGTCCAACCGGTTTACCACCGGCGATGCCGAGATCGAGATTCAGCAGGTCTGGGCCAGACAGCACGACCAGTTCCTGCAACCCACAACGCTGGTGTTCAATGACCTTGAGCTGTCATTATCCGACCTTGCAGCACGGGTGACGGACTCAGGTCAGGGGGTCGTCCTGCCACTCACGGTGAGCAGCCTCGTCAGGAAGGAACGCCTCCGATTCATCAACGCCACAGCCAGCAACCCCCTGTACATCCAGCAGGACCAACCCGTAAAAATCGTCACCTACCAGGCGATGGACGGGATTAAACTGACACTGGAACCCCTGAACGCCACATACGTCAGACGTCAGGTGTTTATTACCGTCACAGGACAGTGGGGCTGGGAGCCGGGCAGTGTTCAGGTGAGCGGGCCGAAACCCGACAGCGGTTACCAGTCATGGCCGTTTCTGCCCTCCGTGATCAGCTCGTCCGCCGTCGGTAACAGGACAGCGAGACTCTGGGGCAATAGCCGCAGTAATATTCTGTACCTTGGCGCCGACGCCCGACAGTGGTCACTCCGTGGATGGGGCGGTCATGACCTGCTGCTGCTGGGAACCTCAGGCAACATCGCAGCACGGCCAGAAGTGCTGGCAAACCGGGGCGACCAGTGTGACAACCGGAGGCTGGATACGCCCGGCAACAGCAGCCTTTGGCAGGCCATTCTCGACTGGACCCGCCCGCTGGTCGGCGGTGTTGGCAATGACGTCTATGACCTGCGGGCGTGCAGGCCAGCCCGCACAATCGACAGCCATGGCAAGCATTATGTTCTACTGTCGTCCGGGTCTAAGGCGGATTTACGACGTTTGTCGGGTGATAACAGCACCGCACTGTTCTTTACCGACCTGACCCCGGAACAGGTGGCGTTCAGCCAGTGTAACCCGCAGGTGCAGAGCAATCTCACCCGCAGCAGCAACTTTACCCGCAGCAGCGCTTCCCTGCCATTGGAGAGCCAAACCTTCAGGATCATCAATACCGGCACTAACCAGACACTGGCACTGGTGAAACCGGAGGTGCTGGCCAGTCTGCACTTTAAAGGTGGACAAGTCAGCCTGAACCCCATGGCTATGATCAACAGGAATGACAGCAAGTTAGCCATGAACGACAGTGACGGGGGAGAGAATGAAGCCGTGACCTTTCTGAACAAAATCATTCGCAGAGGGCAACGGCTGGTGAATTACCTGTGCAGCCTGGCCGGAGGTGAGAAAAACAACATTGGGTCGGAGAGTGAGCGGCCAGTAGGAACAAGCCTGAATAATACGGAACTTTACCAGCACTACCAGCGACTGGTTCAGGACCTCAGTGCCCTGTCAGGCAATCGCAGCAGCGAGAGCCCGTCGTCTATGCCATCGGAAATCAAGGGAATAATGCAGAACCTGACGACTCCGCTAAATTTGACGACGATGGTCAAGGCTGAACAACATTAAAAATTCCCTATCATTAAAATTTAATACGACACTTTTATTTTATATAACTGAAAAGAAGGTCACCTTCTCAATTACGAACTACACTGCACGGTGCAATCTTTGAGCATTTAAAGTCCTCTGAGCACGCCAGTGAAAAGACAAGTATCACCCCCCTCTGAAAACCATGCAGTTCAATCTACCAGGAGTTATCATGCCATCTATAACCAATAAGGTACATGTTGCTATTGTCGATGCTATTGAAGGTTGGGAGCGTATTTGGCTGGCAATATGGGCCTGGGCGAACCCGAACCATGACATCTATGTATGGGCTCCCAAAGCCTTGATATACAAAAGAATTTTATATTCGTTGCTGTATTCTGAGAGAATGCAACAAACGATTGAAACAGATTACCCCGCTGATATTGCGCGGTTGAGGCGTAGTATCTGGCAAAAAATCGATACTTTTATGGGTGAAAACGTTGATGTAGAAAGATTGGATATAATGAAAGCCGATTTTTCAGACAGTGTAAAGAGGTCGTTTACCACCCAATGGAATAAAACCATCAATGTGTTAAATCAAATTCAAAATTCCATTAGCAGGGCTTATGTTAGAGGAGATACTTCTGCTTTTGAACGACAACACAGTGAATATATTAAGTACACCTTAAGCCTTAAAAAAACTGTGATAACCGCAAGAACTATAGGGTTTTCTCATTTATTCTCTGATGGAGGGGTCTATTTTGATAAAGGACTGCTACCAGCACTGAGGCTTGCGCCCTTTGAAAAACAGGGCATTTCGCACGCGCCTGTGTCGGAAGGGGGATTGGACAGTAGTGAGAGAGAGCAGCTAGAAAGAGCTAAGATACATGCTATTGTGCAACATATGTTCAAACGTGGAATCATTCCTGATCCTGACCGTTTTTTCAACACAGACGATATAAACCTGCCACAAGAACAATTAAATCGAATTAGAGCTGCCGTAGAAATAACCAATATTAGCGATCTATTTCATAGACTGAGTAATCGTCAAAATATGAAGTGGGCTAGTAATTCTAAAATATTTTTCGGTAGAACTATACCTCCTAAAGACGAGATTAGAGCTGGACACCTCGATGATTCAGTCAAACCAATGATGGTGGAAGCTTTCCCAAATAACCCACTGATCAACAAAGTAATCCAGGAAGCCACATTTTTCCATAGTGTTTTAGAAAAATTTAAAAATAATAATGAAATAAGCAAAGAAAGACGCGTAACGGAGATAAACAAGACTTTGAATGAATTCTTTAAATATGAAGATCCTGCCGACAACAAAAAAATCAATGGAATTGCAATCATGTTAGCGGAGCTTTCATATAATAACGGGGATCTTGACCACCGGATTCTCGCTAAACTAGGTTATGACGCTTTTGAAAGAATAGAAAGCACCGATTACGGAGAAGAACCTTTAATCTCCCGAGTTAAGAGCTTCTCAGAGCAAAACCCCTTCTATAGCATGAACTCTGATTCTGACCTGCCAGATCCGGCGCACAGGCGACCATACGACAAGTTCATAATGATTAATATGCCCCCGACTAAGGACGATGGAAAGTCTGCAAGGCAGAGTTATGGAAAATATTATAGGTTTCGCACTCCAGCAGACAAGAACGTCTTGTATGACTTTTTTTATTCTGTTAAAAGGCAAAGACTAGTAATTAAAACAATTTTAGGAACACCATTCAAAAATATCGGCGAAGACACTAAAGTCTTCATTACTGGAAGTCTTGATTTCCCTGATATCGAATCGGATAACATTTATTCTATTCACTCCCTAAACTTAGTGCGAAGGCTATCAATAATCTTAAGCACAGTGATCCCCGAGAATACCACCGTACAAAACATAGCATTCTCTTTTGATAACTCTGCACAAGGCATTCCAGATTCTGAGGGTGTATTGGATGCTGGCCAGAAAGGTTATATTGTACCTGAAGTTCTGAGAGAATTGGCCAAAAAAGGTATCCGTGCAAATTCTGCTGTTGCAGTTCGGGGATACTTATCCGCAGGCGTTCCACGGCAAACCACCGGTGGTGATCCTAACAGGCCGTCAACCTCAAGAGATGCGCCCGATCCTGAACTCAACCGTATTGTTTTTACCCTGAATGAAGACGACACCGTTACTTACATAGCCAAGTTCGGGTTGGACTCCCTTGACCCTGATAAAGAGTTTCATCCCAGACCCGACATTAAAACTCCCGAATCCATATTCGCAGATCAGTTGTTCGAATCCGTAGTCGCTGAGAATTCCCAGCGTTCGACCGATCCCAGACTCGTGACGGATTCAGCTGCAGCCCTTGTCGAAATGTTGTATGCCGGTGACAGACACCAGGATGGTTCTGACTCTGCCGGATCCGAAAACAGAGTGCCCACTTCCACAGGCCGCCGAGAGTTTATCGACAATAGAAAAGATGCCAGCAAATACTCATACTACACAGATTTCCAGGCAGCGATCTATTTTGGATTAGTGCAGCAACCGCCGACTGAAAATGCTGCTTTCATTCATCCGCATGAAACAGAAACCAGGCGTTTGAGAGAAACACTCCAAATGGCGATGCAATCTTCCTCTTACACTGAGTGGCTTGCGCGCTATGAAAGACGTTTTACCAATGATCACATGAATCAGCTTGAGCGAGAGATAGAACACTTCAAAAGTAATGAAGCAAAGGCCAAGGCCTTCGAAAACATCAAAAACCGAGTACAGAAAGGCTTATACTATATTCACAATGTCGATATTGGAACGCCGGAAGGTGCCGCCGAAATTAACGCAGAATTCAAAAATGATTTCGACAACGTACATGTTCTCCCGGTCCCGCCACAAGGGGCTTGTCGCAGGCCTCGAAGATCAGCCGGTGCCGACAGCTGCAATGCTCAACGCAAAAATCTGGAGTATGCCCTCCGGTTACTTTCCGGCTTCAAAACCCAGCTCCATCTTAAAGCCGGCAGAGACAAAACGGATATCGCCCTGATCAAACCCGCCAACGAATTTGAGCGCTGGCTGCAAAATTTTTTCACCCGGTTTCGTCGCCTGGAAGGCAAGGACGCATTGGCTCACGCCCGGGGCATGCACTCGGTCATTGCCCTGGACGAAGATTCGTTTACCCGCGCTCAACAGCAGATAAAAGACGGCACCCTGAGTGGTCAGCCCCTGTTGCTGAAAGCTACCCCCGCTGCCGGTTATGTGCTGCTCACACCCGATGGCCGGGTTCAGTCGGCCATCGCCGGGGGAGACGGCAACCGCGTCACCGTTCTCGGTCGGCCAGCCAGACTGATTGCCCATGCTTTGACGACACTGGTCGACTTTACCCCGGACCGCTACATCGCCACCCTGACCGTCAGCGATCTTGCCAGCAGCAACCAGTCCCGCGGAATCACAGCCCTGAACGCCCTGAAAACCTTTATGACCCGCTCGCCCACCCATGGCAAACCCCTGGTCGGCAAGCTGATTGTCGAACCCAGAAGTGGCAGCCCCCAGGTTTTCAAACGACTGGTGAAAGATATCCAGCATCTGATGCCGAAGGACCGCCCGGCGATTGAAAGCCTTGTGCTGCGCTCCCCGGGCACCGGACAACCGGAGTACCGGTTGCTTCCCGGCGAAAAGACTGTGCTGAGGTCGCCCCGGCCATCGGATTCAAATCCCCCGCTCCGCTATTTGCCGCCCAGCCACCTTTCGGTTCCGGTGCCGCCCCGGACTGAAGACAGCCTCTCAAGTGTGGCCTCTGAACGAGCCGAATTCAGGCAGCGGCTGCTGGAGTTTGATACCGCCCTGGGGGACATTAAAGCCCGGCACTCACTCGCCGACAGCATGGCTCCCCAACTGGATACCCTTCGTCGGGATGGCCGTGGCTGGCGCATGGACTTTATGGAACCCGATACCCTGACCCGTAAGAACATCCGGTTTACCTCCGGTGCCTTTGATCGCTTCCGGGGCTTTCTCCAGGGGACGGGTCGTCAGGGATTCCGGGTCAAAGGAAAAAAATCTTCCACCAACGGACTGGAAAAGCTCAGGTCTTTTATAGGCCTTTACGACCTGATAGCAGGGCTTTCCCCTGTGGGACACCATTACAAAAACCCCCCGTCTCAGAATATGACGGACACCCAACAGCAGATTTATACCGGGCGCCAGACGCTTTTTTATACGGCTGTGGCATTGCAAGGGATTGAGATCATCAATCTCGGGCGACAGGGGATCAAGACAATCATCCCGGCCATCCGGTCGTCATTGCCCCCCGGTCAGAAACCACCAAAGCTACCCGATATTTCCGGGTCGGGCAAGTTGCCCGGCGGTCTGAAAAAAGTCGGCAGGCTGGGTAAAAAAGTCGGTCGTTTTGTGCCCATACTGGGTCTCGCCGTGCCGGGAGCCAGTCTCACCCTGACCCTCATTGAGTACGAGAACGAAGAGGACCCGGAAGTCAAGAAACTCATGGAATCCATGGTGACCTTTGAGTGGGTGGATACCTATGTCTCCGTCATTTCAGAGTTCCTCGGGCCAGTCGGGGCATTTATTGACGGGATCATGCACTACGTCAGGGGTATTTTTCAGGAGAACTATAAAAGGAAGTTAAAAAAGCTGGCCTACAAAAAGTTGCAGGATGCCTCGGGTGAGGCTGCCAAAATCTTTGACCTGATCCACGCCCAGCTGGACCCCAAAAGCTTCCTGGCCAACAAGCAGACCCTCAATGCCTTGATGAGCGAGGATGGCAAAAGTCTCCTGCCCCTGAACATCCGGTCTATCAACCTGGCGAACCAGACCCTGACCTACGGTGGCGTCTATTCATTCAAGCCAACCTTAATCGCCGGGAAAAAAGACGACTGGAAACAGAAAAACTGTGAGAAGATACCCTATGTACCTAAGGCTCCTTTACGGCACTGCGCCAGCGACATCAACCGGATCGAATACTCCCCTGACACCTTTAACCTGATCGACGATGCCCTGGCGACATTGTGCCGGACGGAGTCGCGTTTAACCGGGTATCAATGCTCAGACGGGGTATTCCGCAACCTGGGGCAGATGAGCGATAAAAAGGTCATTTTAATGCCTTCTGTACCCCCGTGGGAGGTCAAGCTCCTCTACAGTCCCTTGGACCAGACCTCTCTGGGGAGTGCGCCAGACAGCAGTTCCCCCGGTGCGAAACTTCTGGATGCTGTCAGCGACAGCAAGCTGAAACGGTTATACCAGAAAAAAGTGAAAGACACCCGGTATACCGAGTGCGACGGGCATGGCTCATGTGATGACATCAGCTACGACTATAAATACCTTGGCCAGATGTTCACCCATACCGACAGTTTGAAATACCGTCGGTCAACCAGCAGACTGTATCTCGATAACAAGGATCACGTCGTCGTCTTTCGCGAGGTCTCATCGACATTCTCCCGACTTCTGAAGTATGACGTGTATAGTCCTGAAGGGGCCAACAAAACCTACGCCCTGATATCCAACGGTGAACACACTATCCACCTTCACCCCCAGGGGCAGACGGCCTCTACCTGGGTGTTGAACTACGACGGCAAGCTCCCCTATGCCTGCATTACTGAGCGGGATGACCAGGTACAAAACTGTCGGTCCTGGGTGAGCCTGTCCTATGAAGATAACCGGGACTTCAAGCTGGGTGAGACCCTTTTCCGATTTCCTGAACCAAGACCACACTCCTGGTATGAACAGGCTCCCTCGTATAAAGTAGTGGCCCGGGATCCCAACGCACAGTTTGAGTGGCGGCTGCTGGATCACAAAGTGATTCAGCGCTTGTACGACAATGGAGGAATGAATGACGGGCCATCAAGGGCGTCGAAACTGAACAGAATCATGAGCCGTTACACTGCGGCCAGCCGGTTCCTGCCGCTGGAGCTGAAAGACTGCGACTTCTCACCTCAGATCCGTGCACGCTGTATGGCCGGAGCGCCGAACCGGTGGACCACAACCACATCCGGGTGGTCACCCAAAATACCGAACCGGTGGGAGATGAACGGTGCCCTTGACCCACTACCCAAGAGCAATAATCGGCAGAACCCAGCCTGGTTACAGCACCAGCGGGACTGTGACCGACAGGTTAATGAGTATCTCAAGAAACCCTACCGCTGCTTCCCTGGCAAGCTGGGACTGGCCGAAGCAGACTGGGATCAGTTGGGCCGGGTCCTGCTTTGGTACGATACCCTTAAGCATCAGGAAATCCGGCTCATTGCTGCCAGCGCCCAGGTGCAACCGGTCCAGCTGCAACCGGTCCAGGGAAACCCGGCTACCGGCTACTATTTTTTTGACTCCGCCAACGGCCAGGTGTTATTTCAGAATAAAGAGGCACTGACCCGGGAAATCAGGCACTTCGATGAGTTGAGTGCCCGCTCGTTTGGCCGCCATGTCTCAAAGATAGTGCCGAACAAAGATGAGTCACAATTGCTGGTATTTGATGCCCCCTATTATTACCTGTTGACGGCCAGCCCGTCCGGTCAGCTGGCTCACCAGGTGATTGCGGCAGAAACCCTGGATGGCCAGCTCAGTGTACCCCCTACCCCACCTGCAGTGGCATCTGACACAACGACATCCGACCATGGGCTGATTCCCTTGCAGGATGTCGATAGCTACGGCAGCCGCCGTCTTCTTAGAACCGGTTTTTATGACGACGCCACCCGAAGCTATATTACCTTCCTGAGCAGCCTGCTGGATGGCGACATGCCAAACAATAGAAACGACGGAAGCCGTTTACGGACGATCAATGAGCGTGTCCGCAGGGCACTGCGTGAAGAGCACCTGCCGGTCCACAAGGTGGTGGTTCGGGGCCAGACTGTTTACTACATTTTGTTCAGTCGGCACTCCGGCAAACTGTATTACTTCAGCACCGACGTGAATCGCCCCGGTGGTATCCAGCGGCTGAACTCCGGTTTCCATTTGATCCGCCCTGCAGGCGAGAAGCGAGCGCTGGAAAAGGCAGAAGTAAAGGCAAAGATAGCCAGAGTCGGCGTCTTCAGGCATGTGCAGGCGCACTCCGGCAGCCTCCTGGCCGATACCAACGGTGGCTACCGGCTGTGGATACCGGACAAGGCCTGGGATAACACCCGGGTGGTCAGCGAAAACCTGTCGGTGGAGTCAGGACCTTTTAAGAACTGGCAGGTGGAAGCCACCGGGCAGATCGTCGCCAAGTCGAACGATACCCTGAGTGTGCACCAGTTCACCCCCCAGTCTGGCCTGATGGTGGACAGCCTGAACCTGGGCAAGGTAGTCAACCTGATCTTCGCCAAACTGACCATAGAACACCCCGGTACAGCCTGGACCACCACCAGTGCCCGTTTTTTCATCCGTGAGCTCAAGAGTCTGCTGCGAGACCGGCTGAAAGGGGCCCGGGAGGGGTTCTCGGCCAAGGTGGGGCTGGTGCCGCTGAGACCCATCACCGCAATCATCGACCACCCCCTGTTCAGCGCGATCAGGCAACTGGACGTCTGGTACTACCCGGACAGCGACACCCTGCTGGCAGCCAACACCGGTGACCAGTTTGAAGTCATGGTGAACGACGACGGCCAACTGCTCGCGCTGTCGGACACTCGCAAAGAGGAGGCTTTCGAGTTTTTCCGACAGCCTGATCAGGGCGCCAAAGGCCATCCCTTTTGTGGTGAGGCCGCCGCCGCTTCGCTGACCGGGATGCCCAGTGAGTTCGATGACCAAATCTCCGTTCCCTGCCGTTACATGGCTAAGCGTATCGACTTGAGGGGTAGCCACCACTGGGAACACGGTGCCCGGGCGTGGCGCATCCAGACACCGACGGCCCAATACCTGGCTAACCGGGAGCATCTGGCCCTGGTGGCACTGGACCTCAGCCTGATGGGACCCAGAAACACCACCGGCAGGCTGGTCTACTGGACCCGGCAAGATTTTAACCAGGCCATGGGATCTCTGCCAGCGGGCATACGCCAGAAGGCTGACACCGAACTGATCGCCCTCACGCTGCGCTCTGGCTATTCCCCAACCCAGGTAGCCTGGATGGATTACCAGGGCCAGAGTCCCCGTAAACAGAGACTGTTGTTCGGTTTGCCTGGCAAGGAGCACGGCGTTCAGCAAGTGATTGGCAGCGTCCGGAAGTTCTCGCTCCCTCCGTCAACGAGCACGGTCGTTTATAACCGGAACAACCAGACGCTGTACCGGGTCACCCAAAAGGGTTACCAATCACTGGGCACCTTTGGCAGGGTCGCCGTGATGGCCGAGGGTCTGCTGCTGTCAGGAACCCCCGGAGCCGACAAGATCAAACTGGAAACGTTGCGGCTGGACACTTACTACCAAGAGCATCGGGTGGCCTTTGTCCGGAACGGTACCCGACAGCGGTTCGGGATCATGGTGGAGAGCCAGGGTGGGTCCGACGTGATTAAACTGGATGAGACAGACTTGTCATTTTTTGCCCGAATCCTCATCCATCCCGGCCTGGCTGAAGAAAGCATCACCAAGCACGACAGGGCACAAACCCGCATTGAACTGAATGTATCGGCCTTCCTCTTCCTTGCCTGGCGCCGGGGTCAGAACCTGGTGCTGTCCAACCGGTTTACCACCGGCGATGCCGAGATCGAGATTCAGCAGGTCTGGGCCAGACAGCACGACCAGTTCCTGCAACCCACAACGCTGGTGTTCAATGACCTTGAGCTGTCATTATCCGACCTGGCAGCACGGGTGACGGACTCAGGTCAGGGGGTCGTCCTGCCACTCACGGTGAGCAGCCTCGTCAGGAAGGAACGCCTCCGATTCATCAACGCCACAGCCAGCAACCCCCTGTACATCCAGCAGGACCAACCGGTAAAAATCGTCACCTACCAGGCGATGGACGGGATTAAACTGACACTGGAACCCCTGAACGCCACATACGTCAGACGTCAGGTGTTTATTACTGGCACAGGACAGTGGGGCTGGGAGCCGGGCAGTGTTCAGGTGAACGGGCCGAAACCCGACAGCGGTTACCAGTCATGGCCGTTTCTACCCTCCGTAATCAGCTCGTCCGCCGTCGGTAACAGGACAGCGAGACTCTGGGGCAATAGCCGCAGTAATATTCTGTACCTTGGCGCCGACGCCCGACAGTGGTCACTCCGTGGATGGGGCGGTCATGACCTGCTGCTGCTGGGAACCTCAGGCAACATCGCAGCACGGCCAGAAGTGCTGGCAAACCGGGGCGACCAGTGTGACAACCGGAGGCTGGATACGCCCGGCAACAGCAGCCTGTGGCAGGCCATTCTCGACTGGACGCGCCCGCTGGTCGGCGGTGTTGGCAATGACGTCTATGACCTGCGGGCGTGCAGGCCAGCCCCACAATCGACAGCCATGGCAAGCATTATGTTCTACTGTCGTCCGGGTCTAAGGCGGATTTACGACGTTTGTCGGGTGATAACAGCACCGCACTGTTCTTTACCGACCTGACCCCGGGACAGGTGGCGTTCAGCCAGTGTAACCCGCAGGTGCAGAGCAATCTCACCCGCAGCAGCAACTTTACCCGCAGCAGCGCTTCCCTGCCATTGGAGAGCCAAACCTTCAGGATCATCAATACCGGCACTAACCAGACACTGGCACTGGTGAAACCGGAGGTGCTGGCCAGTCTGCACTTTAAAGGTGGACAAGTCAGCCTGAACCCCATGGCTATGATCAACAGGAATGACAGCAAGTTAGCCATGAACGACAGTGACGGGGGAGAGAATGAAGCCGTGACCTTTCTGAACAAAATCATTCGCAGAGGGCAACGGCTGGTGAATTACCTGTGCAGCCTGGCCGGAGGTGAGAAAAACAACATTGGGTCGGAGAGTGAGCGGCCAGTAGGAACAAGCCTGAATAATACGGAACTTTACCAGCACTACCAGCGACTGGTTCAGGACCTCAGTGCCCTGTCAGGCAATTACAGTGTCGAGAGCCCGTCGTTTATTCCGTCAGCAAATCGGGGAACAATACAAAGCCTGACGACTCCTCAACCTTTAGCTACGATAGGCCAGAGCTGAACAACATTTACGACGCATTTATTTTTTTATAAATCCAGTCATTGAACTAAGGATGTAAATCAAGCCACTGCGATAGACCGGAAAGATGCGTAGTTTCCGTAAGGAGCATGGTGGAGTTCCGTACTACACTGCAGGATGCGGTTTTTGCGCATTTAGAGCTCTCTGATCACACCGTTGAAAAGTCAGGCATCACACCCGTTCGGGGAACCGTACGGGTTAATCTATCAGGTGTCATCATGCTAATATCCAAGAATATTCATTTCAGTATTGTCGGTCCTGTTAAAGGTTGGGAGTTTAGTATTCTAACAATATGGGCAAGGGTGAACCCGCACCATACCCTCCATGTATGGGCCCCTCAACGTTTGATATACCAAAAAATCCTATATTCGTTGCTGTTATCTGAGATAAAAGCAGAAGCTATTGAAAAAGATTACCCCAGAGGTATTGCTCAGTTGAAACGCAGCATCTGGGATAAAATTGATAGCTTTTTCGGTGAAAACCGTGACATAAATAATTTGGATATAATGCATTCTGTTTTTTCAGATGGTGTAAAGAAGGAATTTCTCACCCAATGGAATAAAACCAACCATATATTAGATCAAATTGAAAGATCTATCAGTAAGGCTCTCATCCATAGAAGCCTGGATAATTTTGACGGACCGACCGATAAATTTATCAGGTACACTTTAGGCTTTGACAACACTTTAATAACCGAAAGATTTATAGGACTGCATCATCACTTCAAGCTTGGGGGAACATATATTGATAAAGGACTACTACCAAAAATGGATCCTGAACTCTTTCAAAAAAGTAGCAATTTGCTCAACCCTATATCGGGGATGGCAGCAGGTGATGGGAGGGAAAAGCAGATCGAAAGGGCTGTGATACGTGCTCTTTTAGAAAAAATGTTTGCAGATGGAACTATTTCAGACCCTGACCCTTATTTTGAAACATACGACAAAGACCTGCCAAAAAAGGCATTCGCTCTAATCAAAAGCATCATAAAACAAAGCAATATTGGGGATGTATTCAATAAACTTGAGGAATACGAACTAACGGACCACACCAGTAATAAATTATTTTTTAGCAAAGAAGCAAATTTTGAAGACAACATTATCCATGGATCTCTTTATGACTCACTCAAACCAATAATGGTGACATCTCGCACAAAAAACCCGGTAATCATACTACAACTCGATGAACTCTGTTTTATTCATAACACTGTAGAAGGTTTAAAAAAATCAAAAATAAACACAAAAGAACTCACAGCAAAGATAAAGGAGTATTTGAATCAATTCTATAGAGAAAAAACAATCAGTGTCTCCAGCGATGACATCAATAAAGTTGCAATCATGGCAACTAATCTTTTATATGATCCCGGGAAGGATGACTATCAGCTTATCGCCCAATTAGGTTATCAGGCCTTTGAAAGATTAAAAAATTACCAAATAAAAATAAAACCGACAATCAAGCTAACTGATGACTTCTCAGCAAACAATCCCTTCTATAACAGAAAACCCTATACCCCGGATATTGTCCAGTCAGTAATAGTACGGCAGAAGCCGTACGAAAAACTAATAATGATTCATGTTTCTGATAATCAGATCGACATGATCGATTCTTTAAAAAAGTGTCGTAAAGTTTATGATAACTACCGCACTGAAGACAGCAGCGTTTTGTTCAACGCTGTTAATGTCGATTCAACGGAAAGAAAAAAACTTGAAACAATAAAAGGTGCTCGGATCACAAATATTGGCGAAGACACTAAAGTCATCATTACTGGAAACCTTCACTTCTTTGATACCAAGTTGAATGCAATTTCTCCTCTCTACACCAGGTACTTGGTGGAAAAGCTATCAACAGTCCTGCGAATGGTGATCCCCAGGCATACCACCGTACAAAACATAACGTTCTTGTTTGACAACTCTGCGCAAGACATTCCGGGCTCTGAAGGTTTACTGGATATTAGACAGAAAGATTATGTTGTCCCTGAAGTTTTGAGGGAGTTGGCCAAAGAGAGTATCCGTGCACATTCAGCTGTTGCGGTTCGAGAGCCGATGTCAGCAGGTGCTCCTCAGCAAACCACTGGTCGTGATCCTGATAAGCCGTCAACCTCGAGAGATACGCCCTATCCTGAACTCAACCGTATTGTTTTTACCCTGAACGACGACGATACCATTAAATATAAAGCCAGGTTCGGGTTGGCCTCCATTGACCCCGAAAGTCAGTTGACTTATGCCAGACCCGAAGGCGAGTGCACCGGTACCATAGCCACAGGCAAGATTGTTGATGTCTTAAGCCAGGATGAGTCTTTTGTTAATTTAGAAGAAGATTCGATCAAAGCCTTAGACAAAATTCCATTTATCGGTGCCAACCCCGAAGGTCATTCTTCCTCTCAAAGACTCGAAGGTGAGCACTATAACGAGATGGGAGATGACTTTAACGATCCCAGAAAAGATGCTCGAGATTATAAATTACAATTTAATTTCCAAGCCGCAATCTCTCATGGATTATGGGAAAATAATGGCAATAAAAAAGTTGCTTTCGTCAATCCGGATCACAGAAAAACTGATCGTTTATCAGACTCACTCTACCTGGCTGAGCATTCTTCCTCGTACAGTGAATGGCTTGCACGCTACAAAAGACGTTTTCCCGAGGCTCACGAAGTCGACCTGCTTGAGCGGGAAATGGACAAATTCAAGAGTGAAGAAGCGAAGGTCAAGGCCTTCGAAACCCTTAAAAGACGGATACAGGCAAAATCATACGATATTCACACTGTCGATCCTTTAACAGTAGAAGGTGCCGCCAGACTTAACGGGAGATACAAAAATGATTTCGACAACATCGATTTTCTCACAGTCGAGCTACCGGGGCCTTGTAACAGGCCTCGAAGATCAGCCGATACCAACAGCTGTGTCACCCGGCGTAAAGAACTGGCAAATGCCCTCCGTTTACTTTCCGGCTCCGATACCCAACTCTATCTTGGCGACGACAACGACAAAACGGATATCGCCCTGCTGAAAACCTCCAACGAAGGTGAGCGCTGGCTGCAGGATTTTTTCACCCGGTTTCGTCGCCTGGAAGGCAAGGACGCATTAGCTCACACACGGGGCATTCACTCTGTCATTGCCCTGGACGACGCCTCGTTTGATTTCGCCCAAAGGCAAATCAAGAAAGGGACGCTGAGTGGCCAGCCCCTGTTGCTGAAAGCCACCCCCTCTGCCAGTTATGTACTGCTCACACCCGCTGGCCGGGTTCAGTCGGCCATCGCCGGAGGAGAGGGCAACCAAGTTACTGTCCTCGGTCGACCAGCTCGACTCATCGCTCATGCTTTGACGACACTGGTCGAATTTACCCCAGACTGCCGCATCGCCACCCTGACCGTCGGTGATCTTGCCAGCAGCAGCCAGCCTCGCGGAATCAAGGCCCTGAACGCCCTGAAAACCTTTATGACCCGTTCGCCCACCGACGGCAAACCCCTGGTGGGCGAACTGATTATCGAGCCCAGAAGTCGTAGTGCCCATGTCTTCAAACGACTGGTGAAGGATATCGAGCGCCTGATGCCAAAGGACCGCCCGGCGATTGAAACCCTTGTGCTACGCTCCCCGGCCACCCGGCAACCGGAGTACCGGCTGCTCCCTGGCGAAACGACTGTGCTGATGTCGCCCCGGCCATCGGATGCAAAAATCTCCCCCCACTATTTGCCGCCCGGCCACCCTTCGGTTCCGGTGCAACCCCGGACTGAAGACAGTCTCTCAGGTGTGGCCAGTGAGCGGGGCGAATTCAGGCAGCGTCTGCTGGAGTTCGACACCGCCCTGAGGGACGTTAAAGCCGGGCACTCACTCCCCGACAGCATGGTCCCCCGACTGGATACCCTCCACAGGCGTGGCCGGGGCTGGCGCATGGACTTTTTGGAACCCGATACACAGGCCCGAAAAAACATCCGGTTTACGTCCGGAGCCTTTGAACGCTTCCGCAGCTTTCTCCAGGGGCCAGATCATCAAGGGTTCCGAGTCAAAGGGAAAAAAACCTCCGCTGGAGGTCTGAAAAAAGCTGGTCGTTTTATGCCCTTGCTGGGTAGCGGAGTGCCCTTAGCCAGTCTCAACCTGACCGTCAATGAGTACGAGAAGGAACAGGACCCGGAAGTCAACAAACTCATGAAATCCAGGGTGATCTTCGAGTCGGTGGATACGGCAAATTCCACCACTTCTGAGTTTACCGGGCGGTACGGGGTCTTCATTGACAGTTTCATGCACCATGTCAGGGAAGTTTTTAATGGCTATTATAAGGAACAGTTAGAGGAGCTGGCCTCTAAAGGATTGCGGGACGCTCCGACCAAGACTACACAGATCTTTGACCTGATTCACGCCCAACTAGACCCCGAAAGCTTCCTGGCCAACAACCAGACCCTCAATGCGTTGATGAGCGGGGATGGCAAAAATCTCCTGACCTTGAACATCCAGTCCATCAACCTGGCGAAACAGACCCTGACCTACGGTGGCGGCTATTCATTCCAGACAACCTTAATCGCCGGAAAAAAAGACGACTGGAAACCATGTAAGGACGAATCCGTTATACTTAACTATTTCAAACCATACTGCGCCAGCGACATTAACCGGATCGAATACTCTCCTGACACCTTTAACCTGATCAACGATGCCCTGACGACATTATGCAGGACGGAGTCGCGTTTAACCGGGTATCAATGCTCAGACGGGGTATTCCACAACCTGCGGCAGATGACCGGTAAAATGATCATCTTAATGCCTTCCGTACCCCCGTGGAAGGTCAAGCTCCGCTACACCCCCTTAGAAAATATCCTTTCAAGGAGTGCGCTGGACAGCAGCTCCCCCGGTTTGAAGCTTCTGGATGCCGTCAGCGACAGCAAGCTGAAATGGCTTTACCACAAAATAGTGAAAGACATCCGGTATACCGAGCTTGAGCGGCGTGGCTCCACTTATGTCAGGTCCGACCATTTCAGCTACGACCATAAATACCTTGGCCAGATGCTCACCAGTACCGACGGTTTGAAGTTCCGTCCGTCAACCAGCAGTCTGTATCTCGATAGCCACAATCACCTCGTCGTTTTTCGTCAGGTCTCAGACGAATTTTCCAGACTGCTGGGTTATGACCTGTATAGTCCTGCTGAAGGGGCCGGCAAGACCTACGTCCTGATGTCCAACGGTAACCACCTCATCCGCGTTCACCCCCGGGGGCAGACCTCTACCTGGGTGTTGAACTACGACGGGCGGCTCCCCTATGCCTGCATTAACGGATGGGGTGGAGGGGTGGAACGCTGTTCATCCGGGCCGACTGACAACCAAACCTGGACCCTCACACTGGGTGAGACCCGCTTCCAGTTTCCTAACCCGACGCCAGACGCCCCCTATAGAGTGATAGCTCAGGATCCCAACACCCAGTTTGAGTGGCTGCCGGACCGCAAAGTGATTCATCGCTTGTACGACACTGGCGAACTGAATCACAGTTCGTTAAGGGCCATCAAGCTGGAAGGAATAATGATCAACTACACCGGGGCCAGCCGTTTCCTGCCGCTGGAGCTGAAAGACTGCGACGCCTCACCCCGGATCCGCGCACGCTGTATGGCCGTAGCGCCGGAACAGTGGCTCACATCCGGGTTTGTGCCCAAAAAACCGAAGCTGTGGGCGATGGCCGGTGCCATTGACCCGTTACCCATGAAAGCTGATCCGCCCCCGCGAGTCGAGCAGAACCCGGCCTGGCTGCAACATAAGCAGGACTGTGACCGACAGGTCAATGAGTATCTTAAAAAACCTTACCGCTGCTTCCCTGACAAGCTGGGACTGGCAGAAGCGGACTGGGATCAGTTAGACCGGATCCGGCTCTGGTACGATACCCACCACAGCACGGTAATCCCGCTCGTTGCTCCCTCCGATGACCAGGTAGAACCACTCCAGGGAGGCCCGGACACTGGCTACTATTTTTTTGACTCCGCCAACGGCCAGGTGTTACTACAGACCACCGGAGTCCTGAACCGGGACATCAGCCACTTCCATGAGCTTGAGGTCAGCAAACATGGCGCCTTGTTTGGTAACCACGTATCAAAGACAGTGCCGAACAAAGATGAGTCACAATTGCTGGTGTTTGATGCCCCCTATTATTACCTGTTGACGGCCAGCCCGGCCGGTCAGCTGGCTCACCAGGTTATTGCGGCAGAAACACTGGATGGGCAGCTCAGCGTACCTCCTACCCCACCTGCAGCGACACCCGACACAACGACATCTGACGAGGAGCTGATTCCCTTGCGGATGGTCAATAAATACGACAGTCCAAGTATACTTGGGACCGGCTTTTATGACGGTGCCACCCGAACCTATATTGCTTTCCTGAGCAGCCTGTTGGATGGCGGCCTGCTGATCAATAAGGACGACGGCAGCCGCTTCCGGCAGATCAATGAGCCAGTCCAGAAGACACTGCGCGAGGAGCACCTGCCGGTGCGCAAGGTGGTGCAGGGCCGGACTGTTTACTACCTTTTGTTCAGCCAGCATTCCGGCAATCTGTATTACATAACCACTGTCGTCAAAAATACCAAGAGCGTCCAGCGCCTGAGCTCCGGTTTCCAGGTGATCCGCCCGGCGGGCGAGCGCCGGTCCCCGGCACAGATGGCCGACAACCGGATCTTTGCCCGTGTGCAGGCGCGCTCCGGCGGCCTTTTGGCTGATACCCTCAGTGGCTATCGGCTGTGGATACCAGACCAAGCCTGGGACAACACCCGGGTGGTCAGCGAAAACCTGTCAGTGGAGTCAGGACCCTTTGAGCACTGGGAAGTCAAGGCCACCGGGCAGACTGTCGCCAAGTCGAACGAGACCCTGAGTGTGCGCCAGTTCACCCCCCAATCCGGCGTGGTGATGGACAGCCTGAACCTGGGCCAGATAGTCAACCAGGTCTTCACCAAAGTAACCCTGAGACACCCCGGCACAGCCTGGACCACCGCCAGTGCCCGGGCATTCATCGGTGGGCTTAAGGAACAGTTGCGCACCTTGGTGGCAGAGGCCCGGAAGCAGTTTTCGGCAACGGTGGGACTGGTGCCGCTGAGACCGATCACCCCGATGACCGACCACCCCCTGCTAAGCGCGATCAGACAGTTGGACTGCTGGTACTTCCCAGGCCATGATACCCTGCTGGCGGCCAACACCCGAGACCGGTTTAAGGTCATGGTGAACGACGATGGCCAGCTGCTCGCCCTTTCAGACACCCGCAAACAGGAGGCTTTCGAGTTTTTCCCCCAGCCTGACCAGGGCGCCAAAGGCCATCCCTTTTGTGGCAAGGCTGCCGCCGTTCCGCTGACCGGGGTGCCCAACGAGTTCAACACCCTGATCTCCGGTCCCTGCAGTTACACCCTGCCCTATCTGCCCTATGACACCCAATTGCGAGGCAGTTACCAGTGGCAAGCCAGTGCTCAGGCATGGCGGGTCCAAACGCAGCAGGCCCAATACCTGGCCAACCGGGAGCGTCTGGCCCTGGTGGCCCTCGACCTCAGCCGGATGGGGCCCAGGAAAGCTTCCAACAGCCGAATGTTCAGGACCCGGCAGGATTTCAACCATGGCATGAGATCCCTGCCACGAGACATTCGAGAGCGGATCGACACCGGACTGATCGACCTCAGGCTGCGCCCTGGCTATCTCCCAACCCAGACAGCCTGGATAGATTACCGGGGCCGATTTCCCGCACAACAGAGACTGTTGTTCGGCCTGCCTGACAAGGGGCACAGTGTTCAGCAACTGATTGGGCAAACTTCGGCCATCATGAAAGACCATCACTGGTACTGGTTCCGTCATTCAGCAGCTACGGTCGTTTATAGTAAGGATCAGCAAACGCTGTACCGGGTTAACCTCAGAGGTTACCAGTCCCTGGGTACTTTTAATGGGGTAGCTGTGATGGCCGAGGGTCTGCTGCTGTCAGGAACCCCCGGAGCCGACAAGATCAAACTGGAAACGTTGCGGCTGGACACTTACTACCAAGAGCAAGAGCATCAGGTGGCCTTTGTCCGGAACGGTACCCGACAGCGGTTCGGGATCATGGTGGAGGGCCAGGGTGGGTCCGACGTGATTAAACTGGATGAGACAGACTTGTCATTTTTTGCCCGAATCCTCATCCATCCCGGCCTGGCTGAAGAAAGCATCACCAAGCACGACAGGGCACAAACCCGCATTGAACTGAATGTATCGGCCTTCCTCTTCCTTGCCTGGCGCCGGGGTCAGAACCTGGTGCTGTCCAACCGGTTTACCACCGGCGATGCCGAGATCGAGATTCAGCAGGTCTGGGCCAGACAGCACGACCAGTTCCTGCAACCCACAACGCTGGTGTTCAATGACCTTGAGCTGTCATTATCCGACCTTGCAGCACGGGTGACGGACTCAGGTCAGGGGGTCGTCCTGCCACTCACGGTGAGCAGCCTCGTCAGGAAGGAACGCCTCCGATTCATCAACGCCACAGCCAGCAACCCCCTGTACATCCAGCAGGACCAACCCGTAAAAATCGTCACCTACCAGGCGATGGACGGGATTAAACTGACAGTGGAACCCCTGAACGCCACATACGTCAGACGTCAGGTGTTTATTACTGGCACAGGACAGTGGGGCTGGGAGCCGGGCAGTGTTCAGGTGAGCGGGCCGAAACCCGACAGCGGTTACCAGTCATGGCCGTTTCTACCCTCCGTGATCAGCTCGTCCGCCATCGGTAACAGGACAGCGAGACTCTGGGGCAATAGCCGCAGTAATATTCTGTACCTTGGCGCCGACGCCCGACAGTGGTCACTCCGTGGATGGGGCGGTCATGACCTGCTGCTGCTGGGAACCTCAGGAAACACCGCCCCACGACCAGAAGTGCTGGCAAACCGGGGCGACCAGTGTGACAACCGGAGGCTGGATACGCCCGGCAACAGCAGCCTTTGGCAGGCCATTCTCGACTGGACCCGCCCGCTGGTCGGCGGTGTTGGCAATGACGTCTATGACCTGCGGGCGTGCAGGCCAGCCCGCACAATCGACAGCCGTGGCAAGCATTATGTTCTACTGTCGTCGGGGTCTAAGGCGGATTTACGACGTTTGTCGGGTGATAACAGCACCGCACTGTTCTTTACCGACCTGACCCCGGAACAGGTGGCGTTCAGCCAGTGTAACCCGCAGGCGCAGAGCAACCTCACCCACAGCAACCACTCCCTGCCATTGGATAGCCAAACCTTCAGGATCATCAATACCCGCAACAACCAGACACTGGCACTGGTGAAACCGGACGTGCTGGCCAGCCTGCACTTTAAAGGTGGACAAGTCAGCCTGAACCCTATGGCTATGATCAACAGAAATGACAGTACGTCAGCCATGGACGACAGTGACGGGGGAGAGAATGAAGCCGTGACCTTTCTGAACAAAATCATTCGCAGAGGGCAACGGCTGGTGAATTACCTGTGCAGCCTGGCCGGAGGTGAGAAAGGCGACATTGAATCAGAGAGCGAGCGGCCATTAGGGACAAGCCTGAATGATACGGAACTGTACCAGCACTACCAGCGACTTGTTCAGGACCTCAGTGCCCTATCAGGCAATCACAGTAGCGAGAGCCCGTCGTTTATTACATCGGCAAGCCAGGGAATGACACAAAACCTGACGACTCCGCTAAATTTGACGTTGATAAATCGGGGTTGAGTAAACAGGCTGATCAAGTCATTACGATAGTCCGGAAGTTTGTGTGCAAATTCTGTGAGGAACATGGCGGAGTTCCATACTACACTGCGTGTTGCGTTTTTTACGCATTTGAAGCCCTCTGTTTCAGCATTCCCTGATGTTTATTGATATTGGGTGATGGCTGAAAAAAGCAGAAGGGCTTTATTTATTTTGCAAGATCAATTTCCAAGGTTTCAATAATCAAGGTTTTCAATAGATTGTGTTTTTTGATGGGAACTAACCTACAGAAATGACCTTAAAAATAATTTTTTTTCAGGCTTTGTTTGTTTACACAAAGCTGGTTTGCACATAGTTCGTTTGCACAAAAAAACATTGCAGGCAGTACACAATGGATCAACCCAACACGCACTCGGCAGCAAGTGCACTCGCTCTGCTGCTGAAATTCCATGAAAAAAACGTCGACATCAACTCGCTGATTCATGAGTTATCCGGCAAAGACGTCAGTATCGACATACGGGAACTTGTCAGGTTATCCCGGCGCCTTGGCATGAAGGCCCGGAAGGTCAGAATTAAAAACAACCTACATAAAGCCCCTCTTCCCTTTATCGCCCAGGGAAAAGATCACCAGTTTTTTATCATTGCCAATATCGATACAGATAAGCAGACCGCGATGGTGCAATTTTTTGGTCAGCAGCCATGTATTCTGAAACTGGCAGAACTCTGGAAAAGCTGGGATGGCAGCGCCCTTTGGATGACCCGACGGTTTGATTTGGCCCACACCATGAAACGCTTTGGCATCAGCTGGTTTATTCCGGTGGTGATCAAATACCGCCGGGTATTGGGCGAAGTGGTTCTTGCCTCATTTTTCCTGCAACTGTTCGCCCTGATTACCCCGATCTGTTTTCAAGTTGTTATGGATACAGTGCTGGTGCACCAGGCCATATCCACCCTGAATGTTATTGCCATTGCCCTGCTGGCCATGTCACTGTTTGAAGTGGCGCTGAGCACCTTGCGGATGTATCTGTTCTCCCACACCAGCTGCCGGGTGGATGTAGAGCTGGGCAGCCGACTGTTCGAGCACCTGTTGAAAATCCCCATTGCCTATTTCAGTGCCCGGCCTGTGGGTCAGGTGGTGGCCCGGGTTCGGGAGCTGGAGAACATTCGGGCATTTCTTACCAACAATGCCATGACTCTGATACTGGATCTGTTTTTCACCATTGTTTTGTTTATCGCCATGTACTTCTACTCATCCACACTCACCTGGGTCGTATTGGCTTCCATCCCTTTTTACGTTCTGCTTTCCGTACTGATCAGCCCTAGCCTGCACAATCGCGCCAAGGAACTGTTTGAGCGCAGTGCCATCAATCAGGCCTTCCTGACTGAAGCAGTTACCGGCATGGAAACCCTGAAGTCAACTGCTGTTGAACCAAGAATGCAGTCCCGCTGGGAGCGTTACCTGTCGAGTTATGCCAAAGCCAGCTTCAACAGCAGCGTACTGGGCACAGTTGGCAGCAACCTGGTGGAGCTGATTAACAAAATTGTCACCGTAGCCCTGTTGTGGATTGGCGCCAAAGAGGTCATTAGCGGTCAACTGACCATTGGTGAGCTGATTGCTTTCAATATGCTTTCAGGTCAAGTCGCCCAGCCGATCCTGAGGCTTTCCCAACTCTGGCAGGAGTTCCAGCAGTTCCGGATATCCATTGCCCGCTTGGGTGATGTTCTGAACACCCCCCAGGAGCCACAGCAGAGTCTGGATAAACCACCCATAGAGGCATTGCAGGGTCATATCCAGATGGAGCGGGTCAATTTCAGCTACAGCTGCGAACTGCAGAATACCCTGAGCGACATCTCCCTGATAATTCCTGCCGGACAAACTATCGGCATTGTTGGCGAGTCCGGCTCCGGTAAGTCGACCCTGGCAAAACTGCTGCTGCGTCTGTATGTGCCAAACACCGGGAAAGTATTAATAGACGACAACGACATTGCGCTTCTTGACCCCTCCTGGTTGCGGCGGCAAATCAGCGTTGTGCTTCAGGAGAACACACTGTTCAACGGTACCATCCGGGAGAACATTGCCCATTCAGACCCCCTGCTACCTATGGAAGCTGTGATTGGTGCTGCCAAACTGGCAGGTGCCCATGAATTCATCACCCGTATGGCCCGGGGCTACGACACCGAGCTGGGTGAGCGTGGTACAGGACTGTCCGGTGGACAGAGACAACGAATTGCCATTGCCAGGGCACTGACCAGCAATCCAAAAATTCTTATTTTCGATGAGGCAACCTCAGCACTGGACTACGAGTCCGAACATGTGCTGCAACAAAATATGGACGCCATTTCCGAAGACCGAACGGTGATCACCATTGCCCACCGACTTTCAACCATCCGACATTGTGACCGGATTATTGTCATGAAAGATGGCAGGATTACCGAAGACGGCACCCACCATAGCCTGATCGATATGAACGGTTACTACACAAGATTGTGGAACATCCAGTCAGGTAACCAAGATGATTAAACAGCTCAAGCGTCTCTTCTCTGCTTTTCGTCCCAAAGAAGAAAACGAGTTCCTGCCCGCTGCGGTAGAAATCCTGGAGACCCCCGCTTCCCCCCTTAAGCACGTCTTAACCCTCGGTATCTGCCTGTTACTGGTGATTGCTCTGGTCTGGGCATGGTTTGGTAATCTTGATGTCGTCGTAGAAGCGGAAGGGCGTGTTATCCCCGACGGGTACTCAAAAAAAATCAGTCCCATACAGGTGGCCAGAGTCAGCACCATTTTTGTCGATGAGGGTAGTCGGGTCAAAAAGGGTGACAAACTTATTGAACTGATCCCCAACCCCACTGACTCAGAAAATAATACCCTGCAAACCGCCCGTGAAATTACCAGTGCCCAGTTGTCTGCCCTTAGAGAAAAAACCCTGCTCAGGATGGTCAACACCCCGGACCTTAACCAGCCGGTTTCCGTTAATCTGGAACAGGAAGCAGCCCTTGCACAGCTGGTTTTTGAGGTCCCCCCTGACGAACAGCGATGGTCGACAGAAAACAGCAACCTGACCAGTGAGCTGGATGCTTTTCTTTCGGCGGATAAAGCTATAGCAAAAACCATTGATGAGTTGTCTACGACCCTGCTGGTTGATACCGAAGAAATTGAACGTCTTCGGCTTCTACACCCTATTCATGACAAGCTGGCCACCATTACCCAAGGCCTCTATCAGAAAAAAATGATGTCCGAAGTGGACTGGCTGACACGACGGGAAAAACAGATTGACACCACTCAGCAACTGAAAGTCATGGTGCTGCGCCATAAGGAACACGAAGCGCGATATCAGGCTTTATTGGCCGAACGACAACAAAAGCGTGAATCTTTTATCTCGAACCATGTTAAGGAGTATCTGGGAGCGATCGAACAACTGGATCGTGCAGACAAGACGGGGCAAAAGGCGAACCAGCGAGAAAAAAACCAGATATTAATCGCACCCATCGATGGCATTGTCCAGCAAATTCAGACCCACTCCTCCGGGGATGTGGTTCAGCCGGGCCAGCCTGTTATGGTGATTGTGCCCACCAATATGCTGCTGATCGTTGAAGCCATCATTCTTAATAAAGACATTCGCTGGGTCAGGCCCGAGCAAAAAGTACAGGTAAAAGTCGAAACCTTTCCCTACACCCGCTATGGCTATCTGGACGGTCATGTCCGAAGAGTATCCAGCGACGCAATTAACGATGAACAAAAGGGCTGGGTTTTCCAAATCTATATTGATCTGGAAAAAGACTGGTTTCAGGTGGAAAATCTCAGGATCAGATTACAGCCTGGGATGATAGTCACCGCTGACGTTATTGTTAGCCAGCGTCGTTTACTGGAATACTTCCTGTCACCCCTGCTGCGTTATCAGAAAGAAACCTTCCGAGAAACCATGTAGGTCAATGTTAATGCAAGACCACAGCACTTCTATTGTTATTGCATTTGACAGCACCTGCCAGCAATGGTTTTCTAGGCGCCGGGAAACAGAAAAGAAGAATATGAAGCCGTTAAAAATGACCACAGCCGGTGCCAGCAGTGCCGGCGTCAAGGAAGAAAATCAGGACGCCTGGGTGGCGGAGGTGCCAGCAAACACCCATGTAATGCATAACAAAGGTGCTGTTCTGGCTCTGGCCGACGGCGTCAGCGCCTGTAGTGAAGCCCGTCGGGCCAGCCATACCTCTATCTCCAGCTTTACCTCTGATTATTACAGTACCCCGGATTCCTGGACGGCCCGTTATTCGGCCGCCAGGATTCTCAGCGCATTGAACCGCTGGCTTTATCAGCAGGGTCATACGGACCCCATGGATAAGGGCAGCTGGTGTACCACTTTTACCGCCATGATTCTGAAGTCAGCGACATTGCATCTGGTGCATACCGGTGACTCCAGAGCCTGGCGGATAAGAAATAATGAGCTGGAATGTCTGACCCGGGATCATACTGCCACTCTGGGTGGACGACAGTATTTAGGTCGGGCACTGGGCATGGCGCCTGATGTCGAAGTGGATTACAGATCAGAAGCTTTGGATGTCGGAGACATACTGCTACTGACCACCGATGGCATTCATGATTTTCTCTCACAGGATGCCCTCAAAAAGTGCTTTTCCGATCAAAGATCACTGGATGAAGTGGCACAACATCTGGTGGACCTGGCATTAAAGAACGGCAGCCATGACAACCTGACCTGCGTCATCGGTCGCATTGATGAAGTCCCTGCCGGAGATGCTGGTGAAAACCTGGAAAGGCTTTCCCAACTGAGATTGCCACCAGATCTCTACCCTGGTCAGATACTCGACGGCTATCGTATTCTTGAAGAACTTCACGCCAGCAAACGCAGCCAGCTTTATCTCGCAGAAGATATTGGGCCTGAGGAAGTCGCTGCCCATCATGTGGTCATCAAAACCCCTTCTATCAACTATGAAGATGACCCCGATTACCTCGAAGGTTTTATGCGTGAAGAATGGATTGGTCGCAGAGTAAAACATCCTTCTATTATGGCAATCATGGCCCCCAGGCCAGGTCGGAAATTTCTTTACCATACCTGTGAATACATAAAAGGTCAGACCCTGCGCAGCTGGATGCAGGAGAACCCCAAACCGACTCTGACTCAGGTCAGGGATATTGTCGCCCAGATGATCACCGCTGTTCGGGGGCTGCACAGACTTCAGATTCTGCACCAGGATCTGAAGCCGGAAAATCTGATGTTTGACCAGAAAGGCCGTCTGAAACTGATTGATTTTGGATCAGCAAGAGTCGCGGGGGATTTGGAAAATCAGCAGGCTCATCACAGCGATTTACCCCAGGGCAGCAAAAACTATACGGCGCCGGAATACTTTCTGGACGGGGTTATCGACGAAAGAGCGGATCAGTTTGCCATTGGCGTGATGGCCTATGAATTGCTGACCGGTAAACTGCCCTACCCGGAACATTCAGGCAGCAGTATCAGGGTCAGACATTATCAGCATATGCAATACCGCCACGCCAACCTGTCTGACTCATCCATTCCTTCATGGATTGATTCGGCACTGGCAAAAGCCGTGGCTGCTGACCCGGCTAAACGATACCCTGCCCTGTCTGAGTTTTTGCAAGATCTCAAACAACCGAACCGTTCATTCAGGAACCGGGACTTTCAGCCCCTGATAGAACGAAATCCGGTGTTGACCTGGCAGTTGATTGCGCTGTTACTTTTTATTGTCAATCTGATCCAGTATTTAAGCAGTTAAACCAGAGCGGGTTTTACATATAACACAACGTCCGTGATTGTCTTCACAGCGTGAGAATGAGGTCTGATCCACTCGAGAGCTTTATACCTACGGTAAGTCAGGCCACTTTTCAGGCAATGTCTTTCAGATCCGTAGCATTGAGTGGCACCATTATGCATGTACTGAGAGGCAAAAACTTTGTTAGTTACACTTAACAACTTGTTATGAACTTCTTTTATAAATCTGATTCTAACTTACTACCTTTAATCCTGACTGGATAAAGGTAAATATTGGCTTTGGAGTAATAATTCATGGACGGTATCAATAAAAGAAATGAGTCATTCAATCCATTTCCACCAGAACCTAAGCGAGCTAAATCAGAGGAAGCATCCACCGGTGCTATTATGGGCAGGGACGTCACTGTACGTAACACTAGTGAACCTTCACTGCCTGAATCGCCTCTATTACCCGATACAGGGAAATCAACTGTAACTCATGTAACATCGGTTGAAGAAACGACTCGAGCAATAGAGCGCTACCTGAAGGACAGCTCCGGCAAAGAGCCACTGAACAAGCTTGGCATGACAGCGGAAGGGCGGATTGTCCGTTTGGCAGAGCAGGATGAATGCCATCAGCCGAAACTGCGCCGAGTGCTTGAACAACAGTTTGCGGCCCTGCTACCCACGGCTAAAGGCAAGTCGTTCTGGAAGCCGGAGGTTAAGAACACTTTAAGCACTGAATTTAAGACCCTTTTAAATTTCCGAAACCGAATCCAGCGGGACCGGCAGATCCGAAATCGGCTGATGGAGCTGGAGAAGCAATATGCTTCTGAATTTGAAAAACTCGATAAGCTGACCACAACCAAAATAACCGTCCTCGATGAGGCGATCACTAAAGGCAGCAATCAACCGGGCGAACCTTTTGCGCAATACATGTTTAAAAACGAGTTTACCCAAAGCCGCTGGGCATTTTCAGATAACCGCAAATCCGGGGCTATCAAACCCAGAGACTTCTATATGAGCAATGTGATTGCCCGTCAGTTTAAGTTGAGTTTCGACAGTTTCGGATGGCTTCTGGAACTGCCGGAGATCATTGACCGGGAAATGATTACGAATCAGAAAACCATAGAGATCCTGTTAGAGCACAAAAAAGATTACGGCTCGGACGCTTTCAAGACAGCCTTTCTGGAAACAACGGTAAACGGAAAGAGTACGGTTAATGTTGCACGGGATCTTGGACTGATTATTGAACGTATCACCGTTAGTTATCATCACAAGCTGGTGGAGAGGATTGATGAATCGATTACCGACAAAGAGGCGTATAAGTGGTTTGATGTGCATGTCCATGTCAGACCTGACGAAGTGCTGTACGACCCAGTATGAAAGTAATTCTCTGGTACAGGAAGTGCCTTAATATCAGTAATTTTGTTGAGAGTTTTTTTCTGAGTGGTGTTCATAAGCCCTTGTGAAAAAATAGACACTATAGAAGGACACCGCGCTGGCATTCCGGCGCCAGAGCTACAACACCCTAAACCGGCAGAAACAGCTAAAGCAGTTCGTAAAGATAAAAGTGGCATACGTACATTTGTGCATAGCAAGAAGATCTTTCCTTCGTAGGCAATGAGAATAATGATTTTCATGTGAAGTCCTTGCTGATTTAGAAGCATTTAATGGATGTCCTATTTCCCCTTACTTCCTGATTTAGAAGCATTTAATGGATGTCCTATTTCCCCTTACTTCCTCCTTCCTATTTCCCCTTTTCGTCGCATGAGCGCCTGACTCCAATGCTGCCGTTTCACGATCTCTGGTAGTTTGAAACCATTTCATCTTTTTAATGTCTAATACTATATACACAGTATGGAGATGAAAGCTATGTTGCTCAGAATAATAGTTTTATTATACTTATTTTCTTTTTTACTTAGTGCAGATGCCTCTGCGCTACGACCAACTTACGTAATGGTTTTTCATGAAAATTATTGTAAAAACTATAATAGTGCGATTCAACATTATATGGATAGCCTGGAGTTAAACGGGTATTCCGCATTTCATTTTTGCACTGACACTGTTGATATAAATGAGCTAAAAAAACGAATCAACCATAATACCGAAAAGAGAAAAGTGAGTTTATCCGAGATAAAAGGAATTAATATCTTTGGCCCAATCACTTCCACTAAAGTAATCGATTATCTTAAACCCTATGGCCTCTCATTTTATCCTACCACAACTTTAGCGGCTGATAATATTGAGTTAGTTTTACGGAAAAATACAGTAATCGATATTAAAACTGAAAAGTATAAATCTCCCGTTATTAAACGATGGGTGTCACATATATTTGCATCACCCAGTGAAATTAATACAGATATATCTACAGCACTGTATGCTTTTTCAGATAAGCTGGCTCGGCATGGAGTTATTTCCGCTGGAGAAATTTTCAAAAACAATCTACAGAATAATTTTTCGAATTACAGAACAATCGAGTATTATAGCTTCCCTCGCGGTGAAGGAACTGCAATAATAGGAATGACATCTTTTCCTGTCCTCTGGACCATTTCCGGACTTGCTCGCATGCGAGAAGGTTACGGTTTCTGGAAGCGATATCAAACATTCGGTGATTATTTTGGCAGCTCTCTTCTTATAGGCTTAATGTTAGGGCTTGAAGCATACTCAATAAAGAGTTATTTATATACTCAATATTACCTACCTGATGACAATCGATGGAAAAAAGTCTTATTGACAAAATCGTTAGCTATTGATGGTTTTCTCGATACTTATGCCGAGCAACATAACCATTTCCATTATTGAAAAATATTACTTTGAGAAGAAATGACAAGTACCTAAAGTAATGAGAGGCATTTTTTTTTCGCAAGGTTAGGTACTTATGACAATTATTTATTTTTAGCTCATTCTGGCTTAAAAAAGCTGATAGCAAACGCCACCAAAGCCAACAGTTGAAAAATCCAGAACAATGGGAGAAAACCGAATGACTCGGTTAGTATTCCGTTGTGATTTACGTATGCACCGACAGAGTAGTAGACGACTAAGCAGCCTATGCCACATAAGCTCAAGATCAGACTTATCTTATATTTACGGAACATAAAAACCTCAACGCTCTAACCTTTCGATGTTTAAGCTTCTGCTCAAAAAAACGATTCTCGATTATCTTAAAGTAGCTATTAATTATGATTCTATCACCAACCATTGTGAACCGCCGGTGTAAAGAAGCTATTATCGGACGCTTTAGATAAATACCAGAAACCTCTGGCCATCCAATTTTTTCGCTTTACTATCTACTTACTCCTCGCTTGATTGTCCAGGTAGAAATCAGTGCCTCTGCTAACAACAAAGGGGTGGGTAAAAAAGTTAATAAATGTGCCCCTGACTGATTCGAGAACAACTTCCCAGCATAATGACCCTGAGAAATTGAACTAAATACGGTTCGCGATTCTTCAACAAACATACTTTGTTTTTCGGGTTTCATAGTTCCGAAAAATTCTTGTATCATTTCAAAAATAAGTTCTTTTTTAACTGTTCCTTTCATTTCATAAAAAACTGCAGACTGGAGTATCATAACATATCTTAAAATCAACTCACGGCTCTCATTTGGAACATAATGCAAACACAATGTTGCCAATATGAGTAGTGAAAGAACATCCCCTTTAGCGGCGTATTCTTCACTTAGGGTTGAAACAAAGGGTATCAATTCACTTCGAATGCCATGTTCTGAAACAATCTCATCAGTAATATGCAGCATTGAAACCGCATCATGCTGCATCCCCCAGGAAAGTGAACCATGCAATCTATCTGTAAAAGCTATTTTGAATTCATTTATACTGGCTTCTAATTTCTCTTTACCATCTGCAAATCCTGAGTTAGGAAACATAGAAAAAGCTATAAAAATTGACAAGAAAATCTTTATACTTTTCATGATGTACCACCATGTGTTTTTAACATCAGAAACTAAAAATAGCTCATTTTTTTCACTTTGCCTTTTAACTTGACACCAGCAGTCATTACCGAAGCAGTTTTTGCATTGAGTGCACCAAAACTTTTTTGGAGTACCAGGCGTGCCGCAGATAACCAGAAGGCTCAGTCATTTCCTTCAAAGGTTATTTGTTTTGAATAATATTCAGGCGCTAATCTAACGATCCTCACTGAGTCTGAAGGGTATGACTCCTGAGCAGCTGACAATGACTGAAAAAATATATCACACACTCCATGTTTGCTTATATACCTTCCATCTCCTATGTAAAAAAGACTATGAACTAAACTTTCACCTGATAATAATTGAACGATGTCTCCCCAGCGTACTTTTTCCTGATCGAATTTTTGAATAGATACAAATGAAAGCTTTTCATACCAGCCATTGAAATTTTGACTTATTTGTTTATCCATTCCAAATGCCAGGTAATTAACAAATTGATGACAAACACCACTCACAACACTTTCCTGATCTTCAAAAAAATATAAAGTTTTGCAAACATTCTCAAAGCCGTGCGTAAAGATATCTGACAACCTTTTTTTTACTTTCTCCCGATAGCATAAATCAAGATTTACTTCCTCGCTCAAAGGCAAAGACACTGAAAAATCTTTTCCTGAAACAGGGTAATCCGGACTTAATCTATAATGCTTTACACCATTTAAACTAAACGGAAAAACATGATTTTTTTTAACTCCGGATTTTTTTTCAACGTCGAGCTTTTCAGCGTAATGTTCTTCAAGGTACCATTTTATTACGTAGAGTTCTTCATTAAGAAAACGAAAATCATTAGCAGAGTCAACCTTTCTTTCTGATAATAATTTTGTTCCAACCTGAGCTTGGTAACTTTGATAAGAGCTAACTTGATTAACTCCTAACTCTTTAGCTCCTAAACCTTTAGCTTCAGTAGTTTCTGATTGAATTGAAGCCAGGTTGAATTGTAATTGCATTTCTGTCACTGAGTTCATTGTTATACATCCATTAGTATTTCATTAAGCACCTGTCCAGATAGTTTATCAAATCTGGATGGCAGTTTTTTTATTCTTCCAGATTAAAAATCTTATTATTCATTTGACAGATAAAACGAATAATAATTTCCTTTTATGGATATTAATACTAACCATAAAGTAAGCCAGCATAACAAATAGCCGGAACTTATCTTCGGACTTTTGTTTCAGACTATTGCTTCAGACTTTTACGGCTTAGTAAAGCCCGTTCGATCAAGAGCAGCAACTCGCCACAGAGCAAACACAGAGCAATGATAACCAGCGGGGTATTCAACGAGAAGTGCCAGCTTTTTATCATCAGGAACAGGTGCTGGGAAGCCGTGACCAGACCGACCACGGAAAACAGACAGGTTAAGAAAATACTGATATAGCGGTAATGAGGCAAAACCATCAGAACACCGAGCAGACCAATGGCAGTTCTTTCCGTGCGGCAGAATGGACAGGTTTTCACGATCTCTGTCAGATCCATCCACCAGGTCACTGCGCAAATCGCAATAGCTATCCAGCCCAAAGGTCTAATGTAGCGGCTCATCACCAGTGTTTTGATCATGTAACCTGTCCCAGTGAACTCATCTGTACAGGTTTATCGTAAGATTCCTGAGACTCTTTATAACGAAGTGATCGTATCGATCTGCATATGAGAAACTAACAAAACTGTCTCAGACCTCCTGAAGATTAAAGCCCAGGGCCTTCAGATGTTCTTGAACCTTAGGCTCACACTTTTTGGCCTGAAGCACCAGGGTGCTGAATTCCCGCCGCTCCCGGTAGTGCTTTCTCATCCGGTCAAATTCGATAGCGCACGCCTCTTTCTTCATGGTGATGAGACGTCGCATAAGCGCATCGTCACGGCGCAGATCGTAGACGGATTTCATCGCAATACCTGCGGCCTGGGCAGCGGTAGCTGAGTCATTAAAACCCATTCTCTTCAGTGCAGGCATGGGAGTGATAGCGGCCAGTCTAACCCTGCACGGCAAGCCAAAGGTCTGGCAAAGGGCCTTATAGACCTTCTCGGTACCCGAGATCTTGCCGTCAAGACTATAGCCCGCAATATGGGGGGTGCCGATATCCACGCGAGCCAGCAAATCCAGATTGACATCGGGCTCATATTCCCAGACATCCAGCACCACACTGAGATCCAGACCTTCTTCGAGTAATTCCAATAGCGCCTGATTATCAATGACCGGGCCTCTCCCGGCATTGATCAGAATAGAGCCCGGTTTTATCTTGCTCAGCCTGTCATAATCCAACATATGATAGGTAGGATAATCCACGTCCTGGGTCAGGGGAGTATGCAGAGCAATGACATCACACTGACGTAACAAAGTTTCCAGGGATTCGAACCGAACACCCGCCGTTCGTTCACAAAGTGGATCACAGGCCATGACCTCAACACCCAGCCCTTCAAGGGTTTTATACAGTTGGCTGCCCACCTGACCATGACCCACAATACCTACCTTTCTGTTCACCAGACTGAAGCCATCCCGATCGGCAAGAATATCCAGGGCGCAAAGCACATACTCAACAACAGAACGGGCATTACAGCCAGGCGCATTGGCAAAAGTAATGCCCCGGCCAGCCAGAGTTTGCTGATCGATATGGTCAACGCCCGCAGTACAAGAACCAACAAACCTGAGAGATGAAGCCTGCCGCAGTAGTGCTTCATTCACCACTGTTACTGAACGCACCAGCAGCGCGTCTGCGTCCGCAATATCGCTTGCAGTAATATCTCGCCCGTGTAAAGCCACTACTTCACCCAGTGCCCCGAAGCATTCATGAAGTAATGGAATGTTCTCGTCAGCAACAATTTTCATCGATGGCCGTATTCGTTAAATCCAGTGATGGCGTGATACTATAGTCCATTCTTAAAATTAACAACTCAGGGCTTATGTGGATCGGTCACTCCTGTTTGAGAAATAAAACCTATACTGCACTCAATCCTGTCAATCACTGCTCATGACTTTGAAAGTAACTGTTCGCTCCCTTGCCTTGCTTTTGCTGATCACACTGGCAGGCTGTGGTTATCGTTCCACAGCTGAATACCAGCTGGAAGAGTATGAAGAAAGAATCAGTAACGTTACCGGACAGCCAATGCCGTCTGCTACGGTCAGTTTTCCTGAAATGCCTCCGTTAAGACAGCGTCAATATCCATTACCGGATATTCGTTTAAAAGCACTGGAAGCCCTGAATCTTCTCGAATGCCCAAGACTTACGCAGCTTATTGCACACCGCAACAACAGTTTAGGTAAGCAGATGCAGCCTTCCCAGTTGCTGCACTACGAAAAAAAACTGATCGTCCAGCTGGAAGACTGCACAAACTATTTACAGCAGCAGAATAAAAAGGCAGAACTAAGAGCCAGATTGAAAGCTATCCTTCAGCGGAAAGAAGCCGCATTGCCTGCCGCCAAATGGAACATGCTGCTGTCTGGAACTGAACTGCCAAGCCAGTTGAGCGGCTTTCAGACCCTGCTTCCTCTCCATGGAGATAATGGCCGTCAGGGAACACTGGAAGCTTTAAACTATCTGAGGCTTTATCTGAAAGATGACCGTTTTGCTCCTCCCTACGATCAACAGTCTCTGGAAATGCAACTGCAACAATTAACCGCTTCTCACTACAGTGGTCAACTACTGGCTGCCGCGTCAGCTATTACCAACACTCTCAACCGTGTTTCAGTGATGCTGGAAAAGAGCGACAATATCTGCCCTCAAGGTCGGCGCTCTGTAAAAATAGAACGACTCAACAATGTCTTCAGACTTTTCTACGTCGACAGTATCCAACCCTACATGGCCAAAGTCGTTTCAGAAGGGAGAGAGTGGCGATCTGTCATGTTGCCTTTACTGCTTGAACTGCCACCTGCTCCAGACAAGGCCATGAAAGACTACCTATTGGCCATTACCGGTTCTGATTACGCCTTTTCAGTTTGGCAGCAATTGGACAAGGCCATTCTGCGCCATACCCGAAGTTGGCAAAAAGTGCTGTCTGAATGCCAGATGCAACCCGGACAAATCCCTCCGAATTAACTTCCAGACTCCAGTGCCGATAGACAGCCTTAAGGGCGATTCCTGACTCACACTTATGCGCCCTGCAGCACGGGAGATTCAATGGATAAAAAGCCGGATGACGAAGGGAATGTGATTGACCTTTTTACCCGCAAACCCGTCAACGAAACCGAAAGTGAAAAAATTATCAGGCTGGCGCCGGAGCAGGATGGCCTGGAAATGCTTTACAGCAACGACGCTAATCCCGGAAAACTGTTCAGTATGAAAATTCTCTGCTGGGCCCTGAAAAAAGATGGCACAGTGGATGCTCTGGTGCCATGGCTCAATAAGCTGGTGCCTGCACGAGAGCTCAATGACCCACTGAATGGACGCTGGGAAGGCTACTACGACAGCTTTCATGATCACGCCTTTTTTGAGCCTCCCGAATACAAAATAACAGAGCTGGAAACCGCCGCCCTATATTTTCAAACGAAAGAAGAAGACCCCGACTTCGTTTTGCAGGAAATTGGCGACAATATTGGCACTCATGCGATCCTGACAGAAGACAACTTTCACACCCTGATGTTGATTCATGTCACGAGCTGGCGCCTATACAATGACGGTCGTATTCATGCCATGCTGGCCGATGAGAAAAAAGTACAAACCACACCCATTCTGCCCAAAGATGAATGCCTTTTTCCAGCGCAGGAGCATGAAGATTTCAAGTATTTCTTTCACCACATCATTGCCAACAAAATTAAACATGGTGACCCTGATGCCATTGCAGCCTTCACCGAAATGATCGAAGATTAAGCACCTGATGTCAGGGAAGATTTTTTCTAATTATTACCCCCCCCATTTGGAGAGGCTGCGCTACAGGGAAAGTCCCTTGCTAATCTTTGTTATGAACTCTATTTCTTAATATTTTGGTTTTAATACGCACTGATCCCTTCCTTGCCCAGGGTTAAAGCTTATGGAATCTACAATCACTTCTTTATAAAATGAGCCTTGGGGATGACCAACAAATATTTGGCTAATTGAATCCAGATCGTACAAAGGTAAAACATGTGCCACAGTCAAATAAAATTGCCCCATCATCACGCCAGTAATTGCTTGATAAATATCACCATCAGTTGTTATTACGATTACTTGCAAAGGAGGATTTAATAAATAAGTTAGTGATTTCACACTGCACTCTTCTTTTTTTACAGTTTTTTTTACAGTTGTGTCCTGGCTGATATTCTTATCAGAACCTGAGTTATCTTCTTCCATCATGCCCCAAGTGTTTATTGAAATAAATTTAACAACAAAGAGTAGAACAGAAACCTTCATTACAACACCAACTTAAATAGAACAAAATCAGATTGGGTATTATAGCTTATACTGAGAGGCTTATAACGCCTGTCGCTTGAGGAGCGCACAGCAGGAATCTCGTGAAAAACCCTACCAAGTGCATTTTTATTAGTTTGATATTTTCATCACAAGAACCACTTAAAAGATTCTATAAAATACCTTCTCACAGTTTTAAATTGATTCTAATTTATTAATTTAATGATCATACACCCAAAGAGATAGCTCATAATTATAGGTAGCATTTCTTCTTGAAAAGGCTCTTTTCATTAAAACCCTGATGACATAGTTACCATCTTTAAGTATTTCAACAGGCTTATCATTTTCTAAAGTAAGGTTGACTGGAGAATAAATTATAACTTCAAGGTTTTTTGCTCGTAGATTGGATAAAAGTTTATCATTTTTATATAAATACAATTTATACTCGTCGTATGCATAACCTGAAATACTCCCTCTATAAACGTATTTATGAATATCGCCCTGACTGATATAAAAACAACCAGTTAGAACCACTAACAGAAAGACATGGGAATATTTTTTAATCATCTTTCCTCCACTACCTCTAACTCTGATGCTCTTTGTTCTACTCTTTCCCCCTTATACTTTATATTAAATCACTAACCTATACGCTCGAAATCGTATTCAGGTGCGCCGTAGAGCCTGTGTTTTTTATGGTCCGATTTTAAAGTATGCTTTTAATCGTCTTGATGAGTTTTATTAAAAGAGTTTCAAGATTTCACCGTCGTTGAACCTGAATGTGCTGAATTTTCCCATCATACACGACCACATCTTCCGAACCAGAATACTCTACAACTTCACCAGTGTGTGTTTCACCGACAAAGTTAAAAGTAAAATGAACAATTCCGGGTTTGGTTTCTGTGACACTGCTTACTTGCCATTCAAGTCTTGCAAACATACCATGATAAAGTCTCTGCATAGTCATAATGTCATTCACACCCAGAAAAAGCTCACCCTTTCCTGATCTGTAAGTAGTACTTTCACAAAATAGCTTTGTGATCTCATCAAAATTACTGTCATTTGAGAGTTGGAAGTAATACTTTGCTATCTTCAATGGATCGGTCATGCTTTGAGCTCCTCAACTGTAAAGAACTGAGTCATAGCATAGCCAGCCCGGGAACATAACACCAGCTCCAGCTGAACCACCGACTGCAGTGAGCAGTTGAACCAAGTCCCGGATAGAATTGGCAGATGCAGGAATTTTCACAAACTAAGCTAATGCATCTTGCAAAATATTTCTATTGACTCTGCCAAGACCAGAATAGTCAGACTTGAAAAAACGAAAGCTGATACGAATAATGCTTTTATTTACTTTGCTTTAACCCCATAATTTCACTTTTTAACTCTTGAAGCTCTTCGCTCAAGCCTAAGTCACTACATATGTTGATATACTCTCCACCTTCATTCAAAACATTCAAAACTCCTAGTAAGAGCTCCATTAACTGATCATTTAAGTCTTTGTTTTTTTGCAAACCCAGAAAAGTAAAATCAACAAAACCACCTGACGCGGATACAGAAGAAGACTTTATCAGCTGATTAAAACCAGTACGACCTAAACCATCTTCTGCCAACCTTTTTAATTGCCTCAAATATATTTCTTTTGGTTTTTTTGGATTATATTGAGTTCCTATTAAGACTACTGAAGATATAATTCGAATCATATCAATTATTTCTGCAAGCCCAGATATTTCACAAGCATTCAAAAACATTTGATGACACTCAGCACTTTTTTTATATGATATTATTAATCCCCTGTCGTTAATCGAAAGAAAACGAGAACTGATTGAAAGAACTGTTGCGTACGAATGAAATGAAAGCAAAAATATCAGCAACAATGAGATCGTCTTTTTGAACCTCATAATAAACTGTTCTCATGGTCTATTTACCTTGAAAAATAGCACTGGATATTTCGGAAAACAAAAAAAATAGAAACGACCAGGCTGCTGCGAGCTCGAGCCCTGGAATAACCAACTAAAACGACAAGAATAGATAAGTACCTAACCAGTTGGTTTCGCATATTCTGGACGGCGGCTTTTTCCATCCTTCTGCGTTCCAACTCTGGTTGCGTAGCTATGGCTACGCGCCCGTCGTTGCCCCTTGAAGGATGAAAAAATCCACTCGCCAGAATATGCGAAACCAACTGGCCAGGTACTTAACAGGATGAAAATTGTTCACCGGTAGATTGGTCAAATTTACGGTTTTGCTTATTATCCTCCTAACTTATTGGTAAGTAATGCTAACAAATAAAGAAACATTTTAAATGTAAAGCACACTAATGTATAAATTCACAATACATTACAGGTTTACCAAAATGCAGCCGACTTCTTCAGCGACCCATGTAAAGGGAGCACAAATACCACCCCCAAACTCAACTAATGAGACAACAGTTGTTTTAGCTAAAGGCCATTATGTAAAAATACAATTGATTGGTTGCGGATCTTATGGAAAAGTTTATTTAGCTAAAAATGAAACAGAATCTACGAACAAAGATAATTTTGTTGCTCTTAAAATAGCACAAAGATATGGAGAGATTGAAATCAACGTATTAAGTAAGCTAAACCCTCATAGAAACATTGTAAATCTGTTAGATTTTTCTATTTCTGATCACAAAGTATGCTTAGCCTTAGAACTTGGAGACTGTTCTCTGGATAAACTTGTTGGTTTATGGGGTAAAGAAAAAATAAAATTATCAATTGGACAACTTGATTTTTTACTTACTGAGTTATTAGAGGCCTATAAGTATATTGAGAGTAAGGGATTATTAAACAACACTGATTTATCTGAAGGCAATGTCCTCTATTTTAAAAGTGAAAACAGATTAAAACTAACAGATTTTGGAATTAACTGGGATGGTAGTACAACACAATCCAAAATCGGGAATCTTGTCTATTATGTTTTAACCCGATTAAGCCATAATTGTGATGCTCTGCCTTATGAGGAAAAAGCTGCTTTTTGTAATGTAAAATGTTTTAAAAGAATTTTCTTCGAGCCTGATTTTTCATATTTAGATTGGAAAAAGGATTTAGATAAAAAACACATAGAATTAATTATTAACTTATCAAAAGGTGTATTTAGTATTCCAGATATCACAACCTTATTGAACAATCTAAGTGAGAAATTAGAGCTTTTACCTGTGCCCGAGAATTTAATCTCAGGAGAAAATATTAAAGCACATATAGACCAAAGGGATATGGAATAATGGATCAAGCGATAAAACCAGACATATCATCATGGGGGTGCATCCTGCCATACCCCGAAGTGGTGGCAGACACTCCATCCAGATATAGAGCTGATGCTGAAAAGTATCTTCCAAACCTTGATGAATACACAGAAAATCAATTGCTAAATAAAGACCTTTCATCAAGATGCATTTCTTTGGCTCAAACCGAAAAAAATGATGATAATCACCACCTCAAGCTTTCAAAAAATATAGTCTTTACCCAGGATCGAACTTATTTTGAGTTAATTGATGAAGAGTCCTGGAAAAACATGGCTGACAGTTTAAAATTTTCAGGCATTGATTCATTAGAAAAAGCTATTGCTATGGATTTGAGGGTATGTCCACCATGTCCGGTTTTCCATACATGGGTCGCACTGCATGGTACCAGCATATTTAATGGCTTGAATAATCCTGAAAAATTAGCGGGACTTAATTATGTTCAAAGAATTTTAGAAGAAGGAACCAACCTCAGTAAAAGTGATATACCACTACTAATAGTGTATTCAGATAAAAATCTAACAATATCTCAAATTAATGAGATGAAAGCTGAATTTAAAGATCATGACAATATTTTATGCATCTCTTTTGAAACAGATCTGCAACTAAAATTTCTCGCCCAATTAGAGCGATACGCCTCATCCATGAACTTTCATTTTATGGATTCTATTAGAATTATTGTATCGCAAAACATTACTAAGACTATAAGCTTTTGTATAGATAAGGCAAAGTCTGAAAACAAAACAGAACTGGCTAATCGTTTAGAAAAGCTCGGGGTTAATCATTTATTTTATTCAGACATTGATAATCAATGGTTAACCAGACCACCTTATATATTAGCGAGTCATGGGACTTTTACTCAGCCAATGATTTCAAAAATATTATCACTAACTCACATACGAGAAGGCGTTGTAGAAAAGTTATCTGAAATCAATAGAGAGCTCTTAGGGTGGCATAAATCATTTTTCTCAGAAATGCCTTACTTCAAAAAAAGAAAATCAACAAAATGGTCTGTAGAAAAAGCGAAAAAGTTATTTGATTATATTTTAAGTGGTGACGCAGAAAGTAATTATGAACATTTATCAAAACAGATTGCACATATTTCACCACACCACAATTATCTATTGATTCCTGATAGAGCTGCTTCCTGGGAGGGCGAAAATAGTTGTTGTTTTTTTTCAGAGCAGTCTAAAGATGTTTTTTTAAAAGGCGCTTTGAAAAGGCCTTTCATCATAGACCTTCATCAAATGCCAGATAGTCGACTTGATAATGACTCTTATAATCCAGATCAATATTACAGAGAGGCACACAGTCTCGTTGGGATGCAACTACTCAAATATTATTCTCATGGAAATGATAACACTTGGCACATTGCTACCTGGTAAACTCAAACAGAGTGGCCCTGACACCATGTAAATAATATCCATCATCAATGTTTTTAAATCTCGACTTCGGCTTTCAATCTCACTTTGTCAGAGATACTCACACTCTTGTTAGCAATTAATTAGAACTAAACAAAGTTAAAAGACTCTAAAAATTACTGGGTATCAAAAGGAGCAATGACGTGGATAAAGTTGTAGGAGAGAACATATTTCCAGGAGAATATTCGTCACCATACTTTAAAACCGAGTATGAGAGCCCATCTGAAGCTATGAAATATCTCTCTGAAGCAAAAAACGATGGAGATTCTCTTAGTTATAAGGACTTATCATCAAGATACGTTGCTCCGGTAACACCCGAAAAAGGTAACGACAACCACCACTTCCAACTGGCAAAGAATATAGTCGCCACTCTGGATCCAGTTTATTTTGATTCCATTGATGACGAGTCCTGGAAAAACATGGCTGATAGTTTAAAGTTTTCGGGCATAAATTCATTAGAGAAAGCCACAGCTATGGATTTGAAGGTATGTCCTCCATGCCCGGTATTTCACACATGGGTCGCACTGCACGGCACAACCATATTTAATGGCAAGAACAATCCTGAAGCTCAACCAGGAATAAATTATATTCAGAGAATATTAGAAGAAGCATTATCATGGGCATGATAAGACCTAGGTAGGGTAAAAATTCTAAGTACAATGGACTGATATTTCAGGCAGGAGTCGGTTGCTGGTAAATTCTGTATTTTTCTAACTCAGAAATATTTACGCTCATATTACTGATGGCGAGTCCAGCGGAGGCTTTCCGAACAAAAAAACCACACCACTTTGGGAAAAGGTTTTAGATCAGCATTCGCTAATAACAGGAGCCGCAAGTTTTACGGCTTTGTTTTTGGTTTTTTTCTACAGGCTCGTTATATGCTGTAAGTGAATCATACTACTAACGGAATTCAAGTCTTTGCTTCAAGGAGTGAAGTAAAAATGGAATACAAACAGCTACTATTGGGGTTACTATAATGATTGCCACTGAAAATACTGAAGCACTTGCACTAAATAGTAGTTTCACTGCAATATCTGATGGATAAGTTATTTCTCTACTATTACCAATAAGAAACTCACATCGACTACCAGTATACACTTCAGTGAAAGAAAGCTCCTCTCTTGCATTATTCAGCCCGTCAAAGTTTAAAAGAGATTTATATAAGTATATTTTCCTAAGTGTCCATTTGTTATCTAACTCAGTGGAGTGGATACTTTTTTCCGAAAATACAAGTGTTATATTCTCATTGCTTAGTGTTGTTACAATACCATGGGCAATTGTAATATCATTCTGAGATTGAATATCTGTGATATAGACAGGCTTATCAGTAACTTCGCTAACAAAAAATGTTAGTGGTAATAATTTTCGTATAACACTTACATCTTTAAACTTATCCATAAAAAGAAAAAATTCTTCATTGGGGATATCTCTATTATCATTACGTCCTTCCAAAAGCCCCTTAAAATAGACATAATCATGAGAATATTCTTCCAAGCTTTCATTACTTGCATAGCGAATCATTCTTACATTGTTAAATAACACACTATTTTCGTATCTGCTAATATCTCCGGTAATCGTAAATCCACTTCTGTGTTCTGCAATAAACGGAGAAGAATGACAAGCAGATGAAATTAAATTACAAATACATAATGCAATGGCTTGTATATTTGAACATAAAATTTTCATGGTTGATCCGGTTATCCAAAAGTTCACAAGACATAGTGGATAAAAGTAGCAAAGAAGTCAGGGGTTGCACATAAATCCGTTAGCCGGAGGTCTCTAGCCCCCACACCATGGCAAGCCGGTCCGCAGTCGGCGATTCACTGGGGATAGTTAAACCGGATCCATAAGTCTTTCTGAGTAACAAGCCCAAAGTTTGCAAGAAGAGTGTCGTTCAATGCCTGCTCCGCCGTAAAGGCTTGCCCTGTGCAGGCCAAAGATACTCATTTCAAAAATGGTAACGCCTTACTAAATATTGTATAAGGTCGTATCGTCCGATCTTTGCAAAAACTTCCAGTAAGTCATCGAAGATAATCCGACCTTTCATTTTTTGCCATTTTTCTATCATTACCCTTGCCTTATCATGATCGTCACCCTTATTAATCTCTCTTAGATGTTCTTCATTAAAAACACCGGTCTGTTTGGCAAATCTTTGCCAATCGATTCCCAGTTTAGAAGCAATAATCAGGAGTTCCTCTTGTGCTACGGTAGAGCTCAACTTTACAGTGCTTTTTCTTTCGACAATTTGGTTAGGATCGATGCCTAGTTTAGAACAAACACCCATCATTTTTTCTAAATGAGGGCTCAAAGTTGCAGGCTGTCGCCTGCTTATTTCTGATTGCTGATACTGTGGATCTGCGGACACATGTGCAACGGCTTGTGTTGACGGAACGGGTTCAGGACCCGATAGTTCATCAAACGATTGATCCGATGGCTTACCAAATAGTGCCCCAGGGGCCATACCAAAGATCAAAAACATACTATGTATAAACTTGTCTTTTTCTTCTGCTCCCTTCTGTTCCAGAAGCGTAACAAGCTGTTCACCGGCTTTTAAGGTAAAGGTTCTTAGAAGCTCAAGTTGCTTACTTGATACATCTTCCGCAAAACGAACATTTTCATAGAATAGATCTTTTAAACGCTTTCCGTGCATTGATCTTATGAGAACAAAAGCAGTCAATAGAGTTTCAATTTCATAAAAATCTATAAACTGATTGGTACTAATATTTAATGCCAAATCATGAAATGATTGACTATTGGTTCCAGTTAAATAATTTCTGTTACTTGGAGTAATAAAAGAGTATTCACCACCAAACCCAAACTTAAGAATTCTTGTTAACTCCCCACGATTATTGTACGGATCCGGTATACCAAAACCGTACCTATCATAAACATCTCTACCAAATTTATTGAACATTATTACTATTAAAAAACTTGATGGAAATATTTCAGCTTTTAGCGACCGACTCATTTCTTCAAATATTTTATAAATATAATTGATTAACACTATTTTCTGTTGGCTATCTAATCCTGAATAAAAAACTTGACCCACATCATCAGAAGCTAAAAAATCATTACCGGTTAGCTGGTTCAGCAATTCGTTTCCGAATCGATTCAAACTGGTTTCGCTCTCAAACTCATCCCTGTGAATAGCAAGTGTTTTAACAATCCTTGTCACCTCAGCGTAATCTTCAACTCCCTGGGTTTTTGCCAACTCACCGACTTGTAAAATAAGGTGATAAAGAGACAGACTGCCTTTTAAAAATTCAAACCATTTCGGATAAAATTCACTTAACGCATTTTTATCTGACATCAAACTTTGCGTTAAAAGGTTATAAAGTGCCGGTAAATTATAGTAATGATTAATGCGAAAACAATCTTCTCTCTCCCTTTCATTTAAATCCAAAGCTTTGAACCATTGAAATACATCGGTTACTGAAGTATCAGCGTCTTGTGTACCTGACACAGGTTCTTCTTCCCTGTCTTGTGCCATTGCAGAAGGCTGCGCTTCAGTCGATTCCTGCTCAAGTACACCAGATTCACGATCCAGACATTCTTTGCATTTATTAAAGGCGAGTACAGGCTTATTATTACAATTCTGGCATAATCTACCGTTTGATGAACCACCTGCCCCATCATCTCCGCCACTCTCTCTTCCACCACCGCTGTCCTGATTTTGACGACCATAGCCACCTTGAAACTGAGTTGGCTGGGCCCTGTTGAGATCGCCCTTTTGACTACCAGCCTGACCGGTTCCGGTTCCTCCAGGATGGCTGATCCCGGTGGGGATCTGGCCAGGAAAAACGGACACGCTGCGTAATTGTTTGGGACTTAAAATGGACGCTTGCTGTCCATAACGACGGTAGTGTTCTGTTTGTAGCGGTTGTGGCGGGTTACTGCTCAGGTAATATTCAAACACAGCTTCCGGATTATCAGGATTTCTGGACAATGCCAGAAAAAGCCCTGAACTCCTTTCAAGATTTGCAGCTTTTATTTTATCCCAAAGTTCCTGCGAAATAATAATGGCCTGCTCATTCCAACCCTGCTTGATTTTGAGCACAATCCGGGCATCCCAAATCTGTTTTTTTACGGCCTGGCCGTCAGTGCCAGGCACCAGAATAACCCTGCTGACCTGCTCACTCATCCATTCAAAGGAGTAAAGGGGGCCGCCCATCCCACCACTCGGCCTCTTCTTGAATAAATCGCCTAAATCATCGCCACTGCCAAAACCGCCTCCGCCAGAGCTTGTGAATGGTTCGCTGTTATCCGCAGTACCCGAGGCTCCGGGTATCGCAAAAGGCCCACTGACACGACTGCTGTCGTCAGAATGTCCAGACCCATCCTTTTCAGTCGGTTTATCGCGGTAAAAAATATCGACAAATGATATTTTTTTGTTAGCAGACGCATTACTGCCAGGTAACAACGGTAAAGACCCGTTTTCTGAAACAATACCGCTGCATTCCGGTTCTATAATCCAGCCATCATCATTATCTTCAATGGCTAAAACCAACGATTGATGACCTGCCGGTAAACGCCATCTGGCCGAGTACTCGTGTTGCCATCGACCCCTGTCGGGTGTTGAAGCAACCCGTCTTATTCTCCCACTTTGCATATCCGGCATACCCTGACCCGTTACAGGCTTTTTAAATACCGGCAGAGAGGGAAAATCCCCTGTCGACGATGCAGGAGACGTCCGGAAACAAAAATTAAATTGATCGCCCGGTTGACTATCGAGAATGACATAAAACTGATTGTTCTCCAATTCAGAAACTGTTTTACCGTTCTCACCAACCGCTTTGCGATCATAAGTTAGAAGAAGAGGCGGATTGTTCCCTCTAAACGACAGTTTACTAATTTCTCCCGTTGTCTCACCCCATGTCTCAGTAACTTTGGAGGAACTCCCCCAACCTGCCCAGCTCAACAGGCTGGTATAAGCATTGCAGTGACCAGCGAGCGGCAAAGTAACAGACAAAATAAATAAAAAAAACAGGTGATCCATAGTCAGGAACCTCGTTGCTTTCATGTCTGAATTTATTTTTTAAGGTTTTATCGACAAAAAATAACAATAGACATTATATTTGAAAGTGCTTTATTTATTTCGGGTATTCGAAAACGGTTGCAGTGCCTTTCCCTCCTGACCCTGTGATAAACAGAAATCAATCACTTGAATTTGCATCATCAAACAATAGTGTCCAGTGTTGCCTTCTGTGATTTGACAAGACTTGATGCTCTTCTGCTATGGCAGACTCCAAAGTCACAGGCTGTAATCTGCTTGCTTCTGATAGGGGATGTGCGGCCGCGTGTGTGATGGCTTGCGTTGACGGAGCAGGTTCGGGATCTGATAGCTCATCATTACAGAGAGGCACATAGTCTCGTTGGAATGTTACTCAAGTATCATTATCAAAATGATTTTACTTGGTAAGCGTTCAGGCGGGACAGACTGCTATGACCTGCCGAGCTTAGATTTAAAAGAATTAAAACCTGCTTTTAAGAATTGGGGGATCAAATTTATGGATGCCCTGAAATCCATATGATGAAAAACCAACGCAAAGCGCTGGCTTTTCCATCACAACACTGTTCCAACTGACAGATATGAAAGCTTTTAGAAATTTGCCTGCACTATGAACTGTGGCAGGTTTTGATCCTGCCCATCACGACCAAGCTTGTTTTTCCAGTAGTTGTATTCAATGCCGGCGTAATATTTGCCTTCTTTACCGAAGAAATCACCCACATCCAGTTTTAACTGAGGCTGTGCAATAATTTGCATTTCGACATCTTTACCCGAGTTATTTTCCGTAGCATTAGTAATATCCACAAAGCCGTCAAATAACCATTTAGTTGAACCTAGAGAAAAAGGCACGGCCCAGGCTGTAGTAAATTGAAAATTGTCATCCAACTCAACGTCAAAAGAGTCTTTGCCATTAGCACGATAATAAACGGCAGTATCCAGGAAGATAAAGCCAGGTACATTCCAACCGATTGCACCACCCAATAAAATATTATCCAGATTTACCGTCGCAGCATGTTCCCACTGTGTCGCAAAATAAACGTCCTTGATCACAGAGTCTTTAAAGCCTTCACCTCCAGTAAGCGAAAAATCAATATGTACCTCACCGTAGGTGTCATCATTATCAACGTCATCTTCTACAAAAGAACGATCAACAAAAGAAAAGCTCTTACCCCAGGTGTATGCTGCAGCATGCTCGAGAGTTACCACCTGGGATTTACCCTCTTCACCGGAAAAAGCATTCAAATAGCCGTCACCGGTCAAATAAGTTGCCGAGACATTACTCCACAGGATATCCGCTTGAGCGCCTGCAGAGGCAGCAGCAATAGTTGCAGCAATAGCGGCTTGTTTCATTAACTTCATGATTATTCCCTTCAGGATTTATTGTAATAATTCTGTTCTGAATAAATGCACGCAATTATTTCAGCGTAACCCGTGCTTTTATAGCTATATCCAATAGCCGCTGTATCAGCGTCTGGTATAGACAATGCAAATACCTGACCAACTCGTCAACTTTATATAAAAACTAACTATTTAGTCAATTTTCTTCAATTTCTCTACCGCAATGCGTTTCGCAACGACCCAGCATGGTGCATAGTGCACCATGCTGGGACCCCGGAACAGTTATGTGAAATGATTGCCAGATTAAGTCCTAGGCACCGGCCTTGCGAATCAGGTAGATATACTGTTTTTCCAGCTGCTCACGAGACAGCAGCTCATGATTCAGAAAGTTACAGAACTTGGGAATATCACGCTCGGTCGAAGGATCAGTCGCTATAACCCTGACCGTTTCTCCCGTCTTCATGTCCCTCACTTTGTTATGCAACATCATGACCGGCTCCGGGCAGAGCAGACCTGAAGTATCCAGTTCATGATTGATTTCTATAGTCTCCGACACATTCACTCCTGTTATCTGACCCAGGACCCGGACCGACTCAGGGATCGATAAACAATAGCCAGTCCTGCACTGCGGGCCAGCATAAAGGCACTGTAGGCTAACCACAAGCCGTGATTTCCCATATCCCGGGTGACATACCAGACCGGCAGGAACACAATTAACGTTGCCACCAGCATGGTGTTTTGCATCGTATCCGTTCGCACGGCACCAATAAACACACCATCCAGCCAATAGCACCAGACAGCAAATAATGGCATGGCGGCCAGCCAGGGCAGATAGATGTTGGCAGTTTCTGCGACAGCAGGAATATCCGTCAACAAGCCAATGATGCCCTGCCCCACCAGCGAGAAGGTGAGGAAAAACAGAACAGCACACATGAGCGAGCAATAGCCCGTTACCCTGACAATCTGCTTAAAGCGATCTTCTTTTCGCTGCCCCAGAGCTTCGCCGCTCAGTGCCTCGGCAGCGTGGGCAAAGCCATCCAATCCATTGGAAATCAGCAGCAACATATTCAGTAACAGAGCGTTGGCAGCCAGTATATGACTGCCGCTCTGGGCCCCCTGTGCCGTAAAGAAAGCCTGAGTTGCAAGCAGACAAAGCGTGCGAACAAACAGATGTCGATTTAATAACAACAGGCGGCGCATAGAGCCCGGGTTCAGAATCCTTGCGCGAACAAAGCTTCCGGACATACCTCTCAGGGTTTGACTGACCATCCATACCCCCAGCACAAGGCTGGTATAATCAGCGATCACTGTTGCCAATGCTGCGCCTCGGGTAGCCATTCCGAGACCCAGAACAAACAGCAGATCCAGAATAATATTGACCACATTGGCCAGTACCAGAATAAACATGGGCCCCTTGGGACGATGCATTCCGATCAACCAGCCGACGATCGCGTAGTTAATCAAGACCGCAGGAGCTGAAAGTATTCGGGTGGTGAAATAGATTCTGGCCTGCTCGGCCACCTGAGGAGCCGCGTTAAATAAAGGCAGGGCAATATCCAGAAGCGGACGGTATAAAAGGATCAGGAAAACACCGATTACAACAGCCAGCAGGATCGACTGGGCCAGCCACTGCCGGGTTTCCTGATGATCATCCTGACCCAGGGCCTGAGCCACCAGTCCGGTAGTACCCATTCTAAGGAAGCCAAAAGCCCAGAACAGCAGTGTAAATAATGTACTGCCAATGGCGACACCTGCCAGGTAAATATCACTGGAGAGATGCCCCAGGACCCCAGAATCAACCAGACCCAGCAGGGGAACCGAAATATTGGAAAGAATAGCAGGCCAGGCAAACTTCCAGACCCGCCGATACAACGCTGCTGTTGAGGTCAACACCAATCCTCACTATTGCCCGACAGAATTGAGACTATTCTATGAGACTTTAGTTCAGACCAGTATACGAAAACTTTGTCTTTATGAAGTCAGAGATCTTTTGTGCGGCTTCAACCAAATGCTGCTGATGAGTAAAACCCGATTTTATCCGGGGTTTCAGATCATGATTACCGTCCGCCAGCCAGTGAAGCTCAATATTCTCTGACAGTTCATAACCCTGAACGGTTGCATAATCACCCATGGCATCCCGACTGCCCTGCACCACCAGCATGGGTAATGGGAAATCGGCAAGATGCTCTGTTCTGGGCCTGTCCTGTTTACCCGGTGCATGGAACGGGTAGCCCAGACATACGACGCCACTCAACGAAAGATCAGTCATCTCAGACACCAGCAGGCTGGCCATTCGTCCACCCATTGACTTACCGCCAACATACAGAGAGTCGCTGTATTCATTTTTGATTTGCCCGATCACATCCTGCCAGCATTGCAATAATTTTGGCTGCCTGTCCGGTGGTCTTTTTTTACCGGTTTCTCTTCGCTCTCGCATATAAGGGAATTCAAAGCGCACGACACTGATACCTTCTGTCACCAATAAGTCAGCCATTTGATTCATGAAATCACTGTCCATGGCCGCACCGGCACCATGGGCCAGTATCAGTAATGGGGACCCGGTTTCAGCCCGGTTCCAGATAAGATCCATAGAAAAACAGTCCGCAATTGCTAAAGCGTTTTATTGTAACGCCATTTAACCGACCCGTCGCCGGGATCTGAACTAAGCTGGTCGAAACACAATATCCTGTTCACTGAGCAAAATACGGCTCTTTACTATCCAGAATTCTAACGACTTTTGTCGTTTTATGCCCAACTCACCTAAACAGTGTCGAAAGGTTAGCCTACGATGACCCATGCCCGCTTTACCCAGGGCTCAACAATGAAGCACGTCATTGTTATGAGTCTCAGCAATGCAGCGGGCATCACTACGCTCTTTTTTGTCGACCTGCTCGACCTGTTCTTTCTCAGTTTGCTCGGTGAAAAATATCTGGCTGCAGCTATTGGTTATGCGGGCACTATCCTGTTTATCACTTCCGCTTTGGGTATTGGTTTATCCATTGCCGCAGGGGCTCTGGTCTCCAGATCCATTGGCAGCCACAACCGGAAAAAAGCCTGCCAATATCAGGTAAACATCTGTTTCCTGGTGCTATTAGTCAGTGTCACGCTGGCCATCCTCTTCTGGCTTCTTATTCCGCAAATGGTTGCTCTGTTGGGAGCCACCGGACGAGTTCATGAACTGGCCGACAGTTACCTGCATATTGTGATTCCCTCGATGCCTCTGGTCAGCTTGTCCATGACCCTTGGAGCCGGACTCAGAGCTGTTGGAGATGCCAGGCTCTCCATGACATCGTCACTCTCAGCCGGAGCTGTGAATGCCATCCTGGACCCCATTCTGATCTTTCTTCTGGAACTCAGTATAGAGGGGGCAGCCATTGCCTCAGTGATGGCCCGTGTCACGATGTTTGGTATTTCCTTTTACGGTATTTTTTATAAACATAAACTCTACTCCCCCTTTGATTGGTCGCTTTTTTGCAAGGATCTCAAAAACATTCTTGCCATCACCCTCCCTGCCATTGCCACCAATCTGGCCATGCCTTTCAGTGGTGCCTGGATGGTTCGCTATATGTCACATTACGGCAACAGTTACGTAGCAGGCTATTCCATCATTAACCGGCTGATACCAGTTGCATTTGGTGTCATTTTTGCCCTGTCTGGCGCGGTTGGACCCATAATAGGCCAGAATTTTGGGGCAAGACGCATGAGCCGGGTCAGGGAGTCGCTTCGAAATGCTATCCTCTTTACCGTGTATTATGTCCTTGTGATTTCAGTCATACTGTTTTTACTGCAGGACATTCTCATTCAGGTGTTCAGAGCCCGGGGTGAAGCTGCCAGTCTGGTGTCGTTTTTCTGCAACTGGATTGCCATCAGCTTTTTGTTTACAGGAACTATGTTCGTTGCCAATGCGGCCTTTAACAATCTGGGCAAGCCCGGATACTCAACCCTGTTAAACTGGGGCCGGGCGACACTGGGTACAGTCCCTTTCATCTGGGTCGCCTCTGAATATATGGGGGCTTATGGGGTACTGGTGGGTCAGGCAGCCGGAGGCGTCCTGTTTTCATTCATAGCAGTCTGGCTGAGCTTTCGAACCATTGACTCCATTGAGAGCAAGATTATCAGGCAAGACACTATTGCCAGCCTCATGACCCGTCAGGAAGAGACCACAGCCTGTCCTTTCCAGCCGATGTCATCGGAATGTTCGCAACTGGCACAAATGGCTGAAGAGGGTGAGTGCGAAGAGGCCCGCAATCTATCCGATAAAGCCAGATAAGCGTATTGATCCAAACTATAAACCCCTTCATGCTATGCAAGGTAACCTGACAGAAAACAGACAGGTTCCCATTGTTACGAAAACTGACGTTAGAGTTGGAAATGAGCACACCACAATCAGGAATTACTCCAGAAGCCAATACCGATGCCTGCTTTCTGGTTTTAACTATCAGACAAGATGCAGACAGCCTTGAACAGATTAGAAAGACCTGTGCACTGATTCCCCGACTGACTGAGGAGCTCAGCCAACAGTATCCCGATGCAAGGCTGTCCTCCACGATCAGTATTGGCAGCGAGGCCTGGGATGTTCTGTACAAAGACGGTAAGCCGGCCCTTCTTGCTCCTTTCAAAGCACTGACAGAAGGTGACCGGACTGCACCTGCCACTCAGGGTGACCTGCTGCTTCATATCCGTTCCAACCGCCGGGATATCAACTTTATCCTGTTGCACAGAGCCATGGATGATTTTGGACAGGCGGTTGAAATTCAGGAAGACGAGACAGGTTTTCGTTACCTGGACAGCCGTGACCTGAGTGGATTTGTTGACGGCACCGAAAATCCCCAGGGCGATGACAGGGCCAGCGTCACTCTGGTGGGTGATGAAGATCAGTCGTTTGCCGGTGGCTGCTATATCCACACCCAGAAGTGGGTTCATTCGTTGAAAAAGTGGAACAAACTGGCAGTACCCGAGCAGGAAAAAGTGATCGGGCGCACCAAGGAAGACAACATTGAATTCAGTGGCGAAGAAAAAGCACCAACCGCTCACGTAAAACGTTCCAACGTCAAGAACAGCGAAGGCAAAAGTATGGAAATACTCCGTCACAGTATGCCCTATGGTAATGCCAGTGAGGGAGGACTCTACTTTGTCTCCTACTGTCGCACTCCAGTCCATTTTGACAAGATGATGGAGTCCATGATCAAGGCCGATAACCATGGTCACTACGATCACTTGATGGATTATTCACAGGCCGTCACCGGATGTGCATTCTTTGCACCCTCAGTTGAGTTCCTGACATCAGCTGAGTGATCGACCTTAAACGTCTATTTGAGTACCGATCTTCCCCGCTTCCTGAGTGATTCGGTACTCACTGCTTTCCTTCTCACAGACTTCGGGTTCATCACGTATCAGACATTGGCGAGACAGTTATAAGACGTCTCTTCGTTTTGTGTCTACATTTGTTGGATGTTAATCGTCATGAAAAACGCCTTCACTCTATGAACCGATGGATAAAGAATCATCTTGCGTTAACTTAAGCTGCCGCTCTGACACTCCTGCTTTCCGGCTGCTTCTCTTCCGATCACCATCAGGCGCTGGGGACACTTGAACGAGACAGAGTCACTCTGACAGCCACCGCTTCGGAGCTGATTACAGACATTCTTATCCCTGAGGGAAACCCTGTTAAAACCGGTCAATTGATCCTGAAGCTGGATGATCGCAAACAACAGGCCGCTGTTGCTGCCACCCTGGCCGAAACAGAGCGGGCACGAGCCTATCTCAATGAAATGGTGTCAACGGCGCGAGAATGGAAGACATAGCAGCAGCGAGGGCCAGTGTCGGGCAAATTGAGGCCCGGCTGGTAGATGCCGACAAAAGGTTTCAGAGAAACGAAGTGGAAAAATCTTCCACCCTGTCAGGCATGACCAACAGCCTGCAAAGAATCTTCTCAATCCTGATGAAGGAATTTCGACAATTGTCACGTGATCATGCCACCTTTGCCATGATCGTCATTATTCCTCTGGCTGAATTACTGCTGTTTGGCTACGCCATCAATATCGATGTCAGAGAGATACCGGTCAGTATTGTGGATCAGAGCCAAACTTACTTCAGCCGGGCTCTTGTCGACGCGGTGAAGACAACGATCCGTCGTCAACACGGTTCCTGGTTTGGTGGGCGTTATTCTGACCATGACGATGATTATGTTCACTTCTGCCGCATTGGTACGGGAAAGGGGTAACCTGGAACTGTTGATAGCGACACCCGTTCACCCGATAGAGCTGATGATTGGCAAAATCATCCCCTATATTTTTTCAGGTTTTATTCAGACCGGCATTATTATGTTGCTGGGTAACCTGATTTTTAAGGTACCCTTTGTCGGCAGTATTTTCCAAATGTTACTGGCCACCCTGCTGTTTATTTCTGCCAGTCTGACAATGGGGCTGATTATCTCCACCTGCGCGGAAACGCAATTGCAGGCTTCACAAATGACCATTTTCATTCTGCTGCCTTCCATTCTGTTGTCAGGGTTTATGTTTCCTTTTAAAGGCATGCCAATCGCTGCTCAATGGTTTTCCGAACTCTTGCCTGCAACCCACTATATGCGGTTGATGAAGGGTATTATTTTAAGAGGTGCAGAATTACAGGGCATGGCAAAAGATGTTGCTTACCTGGGCGTTTTTACGATCGTTGGATTAGTGGTTGCGGCAAAACGATTTAAGAAGAGTCTGGATTAGATGCACTTATCAACACGCGCTGATCAACCTTGAAGATGCCAAGGTAGCCAGAAACAAAAAAAGTCTGCAAGGAAGAGCCAGTCAAAGTAGCCTGATATGTTGTAAATATAACACTTTTCGAATTAATCAGACCTCACTATGGTTCCCTTGTCGTCTGGTTATTGTCTGCTTACAAAATCAAATAACCATTTCAGATCTTCTGGCAACACAGGTAATATCTCTTCCAAATCAAGATTATTTTCCATAAAAACAACAAAAGAGTTAATTATCAGGAAAGGTAAAGACCCTATAATGACATTGAGTTCAGAAAGGCTATTGGGGGCTGTAAAATTACCGTACTTTAACGTTTTCCACCAATAATAATAAATAATTAAATGCAACCACCTTTTATCAACCAATGCATGGTTCCACTCCCATAGAGAGTCACCAAAAGGGTCTGCACCAAAACTGAGCAATGCAACAATTTCAGATATCGTTGAGGCATCATTTAAAATATGTGCGACCCTCAAACTATTATAGGTATGTGTATAGGTAAATGAATTCGGGTCAGCACCATGCTTAAGCACAAAAAGCAGCATTTCCAATGATCCGGAATTAAGTGCGTCGGACACGGCGTCATTCTCTCTTTCGAGCATATAACCTTTCTTGATGAACTCTTCTATTGCTGTAAAATTGTTACCTAAAATAGCATCAGAAAATCTCCCTGCCACAGAAAATTGCGTAAAAAAAAAGATAAGAATGAAAAAAAATGCTTTCACTGCGTCACTTCCTCTTGGATTACTGTTTGTGAACTCTAGTAGTACTATGACTCTTGACAAATGAAACTAATCAAAACCCTTCATCGGTTATGCTCACACACAATTCCAATAGCTGCACTCTGTGGTAGATGGCCTCTGATCCGGAGAATCCCCTCAGACAGCCATCGACCTTATTGTTTATCAAATTTTTTTGAACATTCAGGAAAAATATGGACCAATAGTGAAGTTGTATGACAATACCCGATATTTCAGTGACAATGACTGCCTCAAGAGCAAGAACAGGCCTTACAATGCGCTGAACTACTTATTCAGAAAGAGACTGTGGAACAACGACTTTACTCCAGTCAATTTCAAGCCACCCTCCGGGTAAATCCTGTGAAGTTGTATTTCCTTGATTAGCTTGAGTTCTGGCCACTTGATCAGCAGGCATTACCAACAACCAATGATTAGAAGCATGAAGCAACATCATACAATGACGATTTTCATGTAACGCTTCGACAATTTCGTTTTGATTCTGAAAGTTAATATCAACACCATCTGGTGTTATCAAGCTAATCTGAAAAGGACATCCTGAAGTGGGAGCATTAGAAGCTATATCAAACATTAAAATATTTTGGTTGATAAACGGGGCAATCAGGTAACGAATATGATTATCTTCAAGCCACATTCTATCCGAATGAGACCCATTCATTTCATTGGCCATTGATACGACAAAGTCAGGTTCATCACCTTCATCAACCCGTTCTTGCGCTCTGGCAGAAAAATATTCAAATACACCACTTGCCGTTAATTCATCTGGATTTTCAGTCATTTCAGATAAAAGCTCATATCTGTTGTTTCTGATCCAACTGAGGATAGCATGCCAGCCACAGTAGCCATCAGTTGGCATATTATGAACCTCAAAGCCGAGCTCATTTAAATATTTACTCGTATTTTCCAGACTGTTAGAACCGTCTGACTTTACTCTTTTGAAACTATTGACAATTCCCGTCAGAGCAACGAATAAGGCTTTAGTAATGCTAAAGACATCTGCCGAGGTTTTAGTGTACTCTCTGCAGGCTTCATAGATATTTTTAGCTTTAGCAGTAACATTAGTACCAGTGCCGGGGCTTTCTTCAACAAAGGTTTCCAGTTGGTTGTAGCTTCTGGGAAATGTCCATACACAAGCATTGTTTGAACCAATCATTCCGAAAGCGCAATAGTCTTCCTGATTCTGTACGCTGCTGAGGGCCAGCGTTTCGCAGGATTTCTTCTGACATACTAATGATGGAAAAAAAATCATAGAACCTTTATTTCTCTCTCCTTTCCTTCTTACACCGGACTTTTCAATATCCAAACGAACATTGGAATCTAGCTGAAAAGTCTGGGAATTATTATGGTGTTCATTTCCAAGAGGAATAATAATTCTAATGTATATAAAACCATCTTTTCTTCTGTCTTTAGTTTCAATATTCCACCCAAACCACTCAAGGCTCTCTAATAAATAGTCTTTACAGTCATTTCTCGACTCTTCATCACCAAAACACTTAAATAAAAGCACTACTTCCAAATCAGAGATTTTACTAACAAATGATTCAGCAAACTTTGACTCTCTATTTTTTTGCTCGATAAATGACGTATAAAAAAGATGATACCAAAAAGACTTGGTAATAAAATATTGAGTAAAACCTGGCTCATCATCTCCAAAATCAAAATAATGCAAATAAAATTTATAATCATCAGAACCCTCAGCAAAAACCCCAAACTCACGAGAAGGAACCAAAAAACAAGAGAATGGGTTTTTTAAATGTTTCATAAAGACGACTACTGCTTTACGACTCCCTTTATTTTCATCTTTAACATCTTCTATAGAGTAACTGAACTCTGTATTAAACTGATAACACCCATCCATCAAGAATTTCAAATTAGATGGTTCGACAACGAAAAAAACTCTTAAATCTTCAACTGCTCTTACATCTTGTAGATAAATTACTAATAGCCAAAAAAAGAAGTGTCTATACATTCCAAGACTCCTGTATTGTTATAGCCGTCAGAAATTAGGGCGAAGCCTACATGGTAGACTACAGGATGCCATTTCAATCAAGTTTTCCATACTTGCGCCCCTACTGCCTGTAAATCTGTAGCAGATGACCCTGGAATGAAAGATCATACACAAAGCGCGTTTTCGTCAGACTGGCAAAAGCGTCGTGGCATTGCCGACTTGCACCCACTCACTTACTGGGCTGATCTCTCGTCGTTTATAGTACTTTCGTACATTTTTTACTCAGATTAATTTGCTACCAAAGGCTGTGATCTTTCAGTACCAGCAGGCGTGCTTCTGCAATGGTGTCTGAACTGCTGCAATCACCGGCCACTCCCGAAGACTCATAAGTACTCAATCGGCTTTGGCAAGCTTTTCAATTTTTTTAAAACCTTTTGAACTTTTTCGGCAAAAGATCATCAGATAGAGTAATGAGTTGGAATTATAAAGGACTATATCCATGCATTTACCACCAATCTCCTCACAGCCAAAGCACATCTCGGCAGATACGACTTGCCAGGCGGGCCCGTGCCCGAAAATTACCAAGCGGTTGCCTGTAGATGACACTCTTTCAGATGAGCAACAGAGCCTTCATCCCATAAAAACAAGAAAAATAACAACCCTGGAAAAACCAGCAGGCTATTTCACCGTTGGCGAAAAATACAAAATATCATTAATGGAAGATTACCTGCACGGAAACACTCAGCACTTCAGTGACGATGACTGGCTCTATCTGATAATAAAAATGGGTAAGAGGATTATCAACAGAAAAAAACAGGAAGCATTTCAAAAAGAATCCAGTAGAACAAAAAAAGAGTGTTTTTTAATAAAAATGACCAAATTACAAATATTGAGATACAAAATTGAAGATGTAGTTCATCATTCGCACTTAAAAGAGAATAAGACACCCATAAAAAAGAGAATAAGACACCCATAAAAAATAAGACATTCAAAAACTGTAACCCCAAAAAGGATCAGAAAATCTATCTTCAAGTAGCGTATCAATGAGACACACAGCGCCATCCAACGAACAGAGGCTGTCCAAGCCATAATTCAGACAATGTAAATCCATTCTGACATACGTCGAAGAGATAAAGAGAGCGTCTTTGACTTCTTAACTGACTTCTACGCTAACCTGTCAGGTACAAACGACTGCAGGCGTTTAAACCTCGAAGCCACTTCTGTCCGGCTTCAAGTGCAAAGGCCTTCATCGCTTCCAGACGGCCAACTGCCCGATAAAAACGATTATTCCATTGCATGGTTTTCAGCCACTCATCCGGATCAATGTCCAACCTTTGAAGAATCGGAGGGGTGCACGACGGGATGAAACCTTTCTTATCTGTTCTAACAATGCGACCGCTCCAGTCAACCAGTTCCAGATAGTCGTGAAGAAGGTAGGGAAGGGCAACGTCCGTATTCTGGCCCTGCGAACAAAAAGGTTTCAGGGTCAGCGGCTGTTTTTTAGTCTCAGAATGTGTAACCTGCTCCACGCGTTCCTGAATCGACGTGTAGTCGGACTCTTCGGGTGTTTCTACCTTTCCAGCCCGAATCGGATTCAAGTCAACATAGGTCATGCAGGTCAGTAACGCTGCTTCGTCCAGCAATGCCTGGCTTTTAAAGCGACCTTCCCAGAAGCGTCCTTTACACTCGTCTTCTTTGTTGGCCTTACGAGCAAGACATTCATTCAGGCAGCGCATAAACCAGCTGATATCCGTTAAACGACGCCGGTATTCCTCAGCATATTCATCAATACGGGCCAATTCAGCGCTGCCCAGTTTGTCAGCAGCCAAATACCTTTGCACCAGAAGTGGACCCGTAAACAAGGTCGTCCAACGATGAAGCACTTCGTCCCGTGACCAGCCTCTGGCAGATGACTGATTGATGTGCAAAACCACATGATAATGATTCGACATGACAGCGTAAGCGCAGACTTCGATAGCAAAGACTGAAACCAGTTCCCGGAGTTTATCCACCACCCACTGGCGGCGATGCTCGTAGTTCTTGCCAGTCAGGTGGTTCTCTCCACAGAGGTAAGCCTGACGAACACATCTTGCCATGCAGTGGTAATAAGGCGTTGAACTGGGGTCAATCAGAGTATTGCGGGCCTGAGCCATGGACTCACCTGTCCTGGTAAAAAATCAGTGATGGATGAAAAAGTAGACCAGGTGGATGATAAAGCAAATTTATGGATGTCTATTTTACTTTATGGGTTAGCGTAACTCTTGAAATACTTCAGGACACTGCTCTGCTATTCTGAGCAAGGCTTTTGCCGGACCTTGTGGCGTTCTACGTCCTTGCTCCCAGTCTTGAATGGTTCTGATACTCACTCCCATGAAACCAGCAAATGCTGATTGTGAAAGTTGTAATTTTTGTCGAATTTCTTTGGCTGGAGATGGCTCTGAAAGAGTAGAAGTTTTCAACTTTCCCTTACCTGATTTAAAAGCCTTAATTTCTTCTATACCATCAAGAATTTCTTGGCCGATATCACGATCATTCATTTACGATAGCCTCCGCAATCTTTCTAAGTATGTGGCCGGGTATAGAGGCTTGTTCAGACTTACTGTACATTGTGAGCATTCATATTTCATGGTCACTCTTTTTCCAGTAATAAATTACTCTAACGCCAACACTTTTACCTTTGCCTTCTGGTGCCCAACGTACTTTACGGACACCTCCGCTACCACGAACAATGTCACCAGAATCAGGTTTCTCCTGAAGGTGCCATTGCAACATTCTGTATTCATCATCTGACAAATAATAAGAGAGTATCTTGGTAAATTTACTTGTTTCGATGAAAATCATAGATTAGAAGTATACGGCATTGCCGTATTTTGTCAAATTCACCTATTTTAATGGCTCTATTCCTGAAGAAAACAAATTTATGGGTGTCATTTTTTTTAGGAAGCCAATGGCCTGGACAAATGCCCGGATAAAGGCATTGTAGGCTTTAAGCGGTACGTTGCGCTGCTGTTGTTGCCAGCAATCTAAAGCGATTAGGTAAAATTCTTCTGAGTAGAGATCGTCAATAGCTTTCCAGCCTGTTACCGGTCAGTTTTTGTTTTATCGTGCTATGCATGAGGGTTTTGCACGATTTGGAAAGGGTGTTTTTGTTTATATTCCACACAAATGAGTATAAGAAATAGCCTTTGCTTGCCGTAGCAGTAAAGTTCAGTCGCTATGAATGGATGTCAGTCAGAATTCGCTTGAATGGATGTCAGTCAGAATTCGCTGTGAATTTTCTGGGTTTTCTGACAGGCACCACATAGAACCTCATTAGAAATAGTCTATTGGTCCGCTATGCAGCCGTATGAAATGACGGAGGATTTTTTTATTTCAAGACATGATCATAAGTACCAGAACTATTTCTCACATATCAAGCAGAATAAAAGACCTGATCCAGAGATAATGAAAACTTCAAAGGAAACCCATAATGATTCACTTTCTCATAAAGCGGACGATGATAGAAATCATAATTTTGGACTTGCACATATGTTTGGCTTTCCCTTACAGGCCTTTATAAAAGGGCTGTGCAAATTATCTATAAACATTCTGGAACAGCAATCACCTACTCACTCTGATGAATACGAACAGTTCAGTTCAATAGCCATCTGGGTTGTTATGCGGCTACTGGCGTTTCTTCCAGCAATAGACAGATCTCATGCAGAGCAGACTTTTGTGCTTCTGGCTTCTGCTAACACTGACACAAAACTAAACATCCTCTGACAATGGCAGAAATTGACAGCAATGACCCATCTTACTCGTCTGATACAGCCCTGACCCCATGGCGATCCTGACAGACTCTATACAAAACAGGCCATCACAAAAGATTTCAATACATAGCAGCCAGTCATACCCAAAAAGCATTAGCAGGCCAAGTAATATTTCTGTATGATTGCGACGGGTTTGGCGGTATCACAAAACTCTGCCAACCGATAAGGACCGGATAATAACCAGAAGTGTGCAAGATCAGGACTATCGGATCAGGATCAAAACACTCGGAGTCTGAAGGTAATAGGTCAGTCCCAAGTCATTCAGCCAGAGCCTGAGGATCTCTGTCAGGTAATGAATTTGACAACTGTCTTATATCAAACACTCGCGAGCGCAGCTTTTTGGCCGCCCTCATGAGCGCAACGTTCCGACTCAACTCGTTAACTGCATTTTTACTAACAAAAAATTTGCAGGAAGCACGGCCTTACGTAAACCCGGGGGAGCTGGCCAGTAGCAAAGAATATCTGGCCTGAAATCCAGTAAAACAGTTTCACCTTTACTTTTCAGAAGACTTTGGCGACCAGATAGCCTTGGCCTGACTCTGAAAACACTGCGCCCAGTGTCAAAGTGAATACCAAAATTGGAATGTGTTACTGGATTTTCGGTCAAAGTTGCAAAGCCTCAGGTTATCTCCAAGTCGTAATAATTGTTAGCAGAACCCGAAGGTAACACGGAGCATGAGCACTGCAACGATACAGCCAACCTATAACTATAAGGTTGTCAGGCAGTTTGCCATCATGGCGGTGGTTTGGGCCGTCGTCGGGATGGGGATGGGACTGTTCATCGCTACCCAGATGGTATTCCCTGAACTGAATCTTGATCTACCCTGGACCAGTTTTGGCAGACTGAGACCCTTACACACAAACGCCGTTATTTTTGCATTTGGAGGCTGCGTCCTTTTCGCCACCTCTTACTATGTCGTTCAGAGAACCTGTCAGGCTCCACTGGCCATGCCCGGACTGGCATCTTTTACTTTCTGGGGTTGGCAGCTGGTGATTGTCCTGGCCGCTATTACCTTGCCTATGGGCATGACTTCTTCAAAGGAATATGCCGAACTGGAATGGCCCATCGATATCCTGATTGCCATTGTCTGGGTAAGCTACGCGATTGTCTTCTTTGCCACAATCATGAAACGTAAAGCCAGGCACATCTATGTTGCCAACTGGTTCTTCGGTGCCTTTATCATTACTGTTGCGATCCTGCATATTGTCAACAGCGCCTCTGTACCCGTCACCCTGACCAAGTCTTACTCTGCTTACGCTGGCGCTATGGATGCCATGATTCAGTGGTGGTACGGACACAATGCAGTAGGCTTCTTCCTGACCGCTGGCTTCCTGGGAATGATGTACTACTTCGTACCCAAACAAGCTGAGCGTCCGGTATACTCTTACCGCCTGTCTATCGTGCACTTCTGGGCTCTGATCGCCATCTACATCTGGGCGGGCCCACACCACCTGCATTACACCGCACTGCCCGACTGGGCCCAGAGCCTGGGTATGGTAATGTCCCTGATTCTGCTGGCTCCATCCTGGGGAGGCATGATCAACGGCATCATGACCCTGTCCGGCGCCTGGCACAAACTGCGCACCGATCCAATTCTGCGTTTCCTGGTGGTATCCCTGTCCTTCTACGGTATGTCGACCTTTGAAGGCCCTATGATGGCCATCAAGACAGTCAACGCTCTGTCTCACTACACCGACTGGACGATCGGTCATGTCCACTCCGGCGCACTGGGCTGGGTAGCCATGGTCTCCTTCGGCTCCCTGTACCACCTGATTCCCAAGGTGTGTGGTCGTGAACAGATGTACAGTGTTGGCCTGATCAACGCTCACTTCTGGCTGGCTACTATCGGAACCGTTCTATACGTTGTGGCTATGTGGGTCAACGGCATTACCCAGGGCCTGATGTGGAGAGCTGTAAACAACGACGGCACCCTGACCTACAGCTTCCTCGAGTCTGTAACCGCCAGCCACTTTGGCTACGTTGTCCGTGCAATCGGTGGCGCCTTCTTCGTAGCAGGTGTTCTGATCATGGCTTACAACTTATACCGCACTGTCAGACAGGGCAGTGAAAACCAGCAGGAAGGTGAAGTTCAGGCGTCACCTGTACAGACGGCCTGACCGGGGGAGTTCACCATGAAAAAACATGATTTAGTTGAAAAAAATCTTGGTTTAATGGTGGCACTGATCGTAGTAGCCATCAGCTTTGGCGGCCTCGTTGAGATTGTGCCACTGTTCTTCCAGAAAACCACCACTGAGCCGGTGGCAGGCCTGAAGCCTTACAACGCCCTTCAACTGGAAGGTCGTGACATCTACATTCGCGAAGGCTGTGTAGGCTGTCACTCACAAATGGTTCGCCCCTTGCGCGCTGAAGTAGAGCGTTACGGTCACTACTCTGTAGCCGGCGAATCTGTCTACGACCATCCCTTCCTGTGGGGCTCTAAACGAACAGGCCCGGACCTGGCCCGAGTTGGTGGTCGTTACTCTGACGAGTGGCACCGTGCCCACCTGAACAACCCCAGAGATGTTGTGCCCGAGTCCATCATGCCATCTTATCCATGGCTGAATGAAAACGTTCTGGACGGCAAACTGACCGGCAAGAAAATGGAAGTTCTGAGAAGCCTGGGCGTACCCTACACCGATGATGACATTGAAGGTGCAGCTGCCGCTGTCAAGGGTCACTCTGAAATGGACGCCGTAGTGGCTTATCTGCAGTCACTGGGCACCGCTCTCCAGAACAAACGGTGACACTCATGGATATTAATGATCTGAGAGGACTGTCCACTGTGTTAGCCATGCTCGCCTTTGTGGGGGTTTGTTTCTGGGCGTACAGTGGCCATAAAAAGCGCGACTTTAATGAAGCGGCATCATTGCCGTTTGCAGATGACGAAGCTCATATAAATACGCAACACGCCAGTGGCATAGCAAATACTGAGCACGCAGACAAGGACAAAGGGGCCATATAATGATGAGTAGTTTCTGGAGTGGATGGGTCGTCATCCTTACTCTGGCCTGCCTGGCATTTGTAATCTATGTGCTGTTTACTACCTGGAAGCAGCAGCGCGAAGAGACAACGACTGAAACCACCGGGCACGCCTACGACGGTATCGAAGAGCTGGATAACCCCATGCCTAAATGGTGGCTGGCTTTGTTTGTCGCCACCTTCATCTTTTCTGCTGTTTACCTGGCTCTCTACCCGGGTCTGGGAAACTGGAAGGGCTTTCTGGGCTGGACTTCTACGGGTGAACTGGAACGTCACCAGCTAAAACATGATCGCCGTTATCAGCCACTGTTTGCCCAGTACGCTGATACTCCGATTGAAGAGCTGGTTAAGAACCCTAAAGCCGTCAAGATGGGTGAGCGTATCTTCCTGAACAACTGTGCCTTGTGTCACGGAAGTGATGCCGCCGGTGCTTTTGGCTTCCCGAACCTGACCGACAATGCCTGGCTCTATGGTGGCACGGCTGACGCCATCACCACCACGATCATGGAAGGCCGCAACGGGCAGATGCCTGCCTGGGGTGCGGTGATTGGAGAGAAAGGTGTTCGTGACGTTGCCACTTTCATCCGTGCTAATGCAGGTCTGATCGACAAGGTAGACACGGCCACAATGACTGCAGGCAAGAAGATTTATGACACGACTTGTGCAGTGTGTCATGGTGCCGACGGCAAAGGTAACCAGACGCTGGGGGCACCCGACCTGACCGATGAGATCTGGCTGTATGGCTCAAGCCAGGCTCAGGTGGAATACACCATTCGCAAAGGTCGTAACGGTGTAATGCCAGCCTGGAAAGACATTCTGGGCAGTGAAAAAGTCCATCTGGTCGCTACCTACGTATTCAGTCTGGACGCAGACAACAAAGACAACGAAGAAGCGCAGGACTAATACCAATCGTGCTTTCTAACTCCCGTGATGAGCATGGAGATTTGAGCCTTAAGACAAGGCGGCGTGAGGAGTCATAGCCTTAGCTATGGCGACGATCGGCAACGCAGGATTAAGGCTCAAATCTTCAGCGCAATAGGGAGTTAGAAAGTTCGATTGGTATAATTACCTTCTGGCACCTTGTCATGAAAACCGCAGTCATCTGGCTGCGGTTTTTTTTATCATGTAAAATAATGCCGAGTTTCCGATAGCATCTTTTATAAGCAATGAAAAACAAATGCCGTTCGAAGGACCGCTTCTCAAATTCATAGGGGAGAATTCGGTTCGCTGGACAGCCTGTATCGACCATCAGGGCAGTGAAGTGAAATGCCAGAGTCAGACCAAAAAATCCAATCCAATGGACCGGAATTGATTGACCTGTATCAAAAACCGGACAAAATCTACACTCGCAGTTTCCAGGGGTACTTTCGCAATCTCAGGCTCGTCGGGGGAGCGCTGTTATTCCTTCTGTATTTCGGCACGGCCTGGCTAAATCTGGATGGCCGACAGGCTGTGCTGTTCGACTTGCCAGAGCGTAAATTTCATATTTTTTCCGCTACTTTCTGGCCGCAGGACTTTATTCTGCTGTCATGGCTCTTGATTATCTGCGCCTTTGGCCTGTTTGCCATAACGGTGTTTGCCGGTCGGATCTGGTGTGGCTACACCTGCCCCCAAAGTGTGTTCACCTGGGTATTTATGTGGGCGGAGAAGATCACAGAAGGTGAACGCAACCAGCGAATACGCAGGGATAAAGGTCCAGTGTCGGCAGAAAAAGTTCTGCGCAAACTGGCAAAGCATGGTATCTGGCTGAGTGTTTCTGTTGCCACGGCTATCACATTTGTCGGGTACTTTACTCCGATTCGGGAACTGGTTCCGAATATTTTGTCCCTGAAGGTAAGCCCCTGGGCGCTTTTCTGGCTGGGCTTCTTCACTCTGGCAACTTACGGCAATGCTGGTTATCTGAGGGAGATGGTCTGCCTGCACATGTGCCCCTATGCACGGTTCCAGAGTGTTATGTTTGACCGGGACACTCTGGTGGTCGCCTACGATCATAACCGTGGTGAAAACCGGGGCTCTCGCAAAAAAGGTGTGGACCCCAAAAGCCAGGGACTGGGTGACTGTATTGACTGCAGCGTCTGTGTACAGGTCTGTCCGACCGGTATTGATATCAGGAACGGGCTGCAGATCGGCTGCATAGGCTGTGCGGCCTGCATCGATGCCTGCGACAGCATTATGGACAAGATGGGCTACGAAAAAGGCCTGATCCGCTACACCACAGATAATGAGCTTTCAGGTAAGAAAACCCGTTTCGTACGTCCCAGGCTGATCGCTTACACCACTGCCCTGCTAGCAATGATCGGATTGTTCATAGGAAGCCTGAACAATCGCTCGGCACTGGAACTGGACATTCTCAGAGACCGCAATCAGCTTTATCGCACCACTTCTGATGGCAGCATTGAAAATACCTATATCCTCAAACTGGCTAACAAGGATCAGCGCCCGCTGACCATGACCGTCAGTGTCAGGGACATAGGGGATCTGAGTACCAAAGGCGATATGAGCTTTACGGTCAATGCTGGCGAAGTTGCGCAACACGTAGTTCGACTGGTGTTGCCTGCGGGTTCTATCGATTCCGGCAGCCGCGATATTGAATTTATAATCAGCAGCGATCAGCCGGATATTGAGCCTGTGAGTGCCGAAAGCCGATTCCTTGCTCCGCAAATCTGAAGACAGGTAATAACGATTATGAGCCTTGTGAAGAATGAACCCGTCACCCGCTGGTACCAGGAACCCTGGGTATGGGGAATTCTGGGAGTACTGGCCGTCACCTTTGTCTGGGGCAGCTACCGGACCTACTATGCGTTCAAGATTCAGGACAGTGTGGTGGTCGATGACTACTACAAAACAGGTAAACAGATCAATGAAGACCTCACCCGTGATCACAACGCCAGGGACTATGGCATTCGTGCCAACCTGCTGATTGATGACCTGACAGGAGAGGTCCGAATCACCCTGAAGGGCGACATCAGTGAGTGGCCCAAACAATTAAAACTGAGCCTGCTTTCTCCGGTATTCGCCGATCAGGACAAGGTCATCATGGTCAACCGTTCCATCTCTGGTGATCAGTCCACCCAGATCTATGTGGGCCAGGTTGATGAAGCGGTTGAGGGGAAAACCTATGTCCAGCTGGAAACACTGGATGAACTGATTCCTGAAGTCGGTTACGAAACAGGCTGGCGCCTGAATCAGCCTCTGATGCTGAAAGCCGGTGTTGTCAGCGCGCTGCTGCCACGTGGTAGCTCAAAAGCCAGCTCTGAACCCTGAAGCATTTTGGATTGAGTGGATGAGTAAACATTCTGAAAGTTGCCACTGTTTCCATTGTCACCTGCCTATCGAAGGGACTCCGCCTTACACGGCGATGGTTGAAGATGTAGAACAGCCTATGTGCTGCCCTGGCTGCAAGATGGTGACTGAAGCCATCATTGCCGGCGGTCTGGACAGCTATTACCAGCACCGCACCGATCCCGGTCTGCAAGCCAATGCACTCAGTCAGCGACTGGAAGAAGAACTCCGGCTCTACGACCGGGATGACATTCAGCAGGACTTTGTGATCCGCAATGGCGATTCTGAAAGACAGGCCAGCCTATTGATAGAAGGCATCACCTGTGCTGCCTGTATCTGGCTGCTGGAGAGTCATATTGGCCTGATCGAGGGTGTGGAAAACGTCACTGTTAACCTGAGTACTCATGAAGCCCAGATCAGCTGGAATAATGAACAGGTTCCACTCAGCGATATTCTGATCGCCATTCACCAGATTGGTTACAAGGCCTACCCCTGGCGAGCGGATCGTCAGGAAGCCATGCTCAAGAAAGAGAACCGCGTATTTATACGACGCCTCGCCATTGCCGGTATTGGCACCATGCAGGTCATGATGTATGCCATCGCGCTATACTCCGGAGCGATCAGTAATGACATGACGGCCCCCTATCGGGATCTGATCCGATACATCAGTGCCCTGGTGGCCACTCCGGTGATACTCTACTCTGCTGCACCTTTCTTTAAAGCAGCTCTGCGAGATGTCCGTACCCGTCATCTCAGCATGGATGTACCGGTCTCCATTGCCATCGGTGGCGCCTATGTTGCCAGCCTCTGGGCAACGGTAAACGGCAGTGGCGAAGTGTATTTCGACTCGGTTTCAATGTTTACTTTCTTCCTGCTGACCGGTCGCTATCTGGAACTCCGTGCAAGACACTCAACCTCACGGGCAGCCCGGGCCCTCAGCAACCTGCTGCCCTCCAGCTGCCTGAAAAAAGACGGTGATAAGTATGTTCGAGTCCCTCTTCAAGATCTGAAACCCAAAGACTATGTTCGGGTATTGCCCGGTGATTCCATCCCGGCTGATGCCGTTATAGTGCAGGGAAGCAGCAGTGTCGATGAGTCCATGCTGACCGGCGAATATCTGCCAATAGCCCGCAGCAAAGGTGAATCAGTAATGGGAGGCAGCCTTAATATCGACAACGCCCTTGAAATTGAAATCACTCATGTGGGCGAAGAAACCCGGATGTCTGCGATTCTCCGACTGCTAAAACATGCCCAGCAGGACAAACCTGCCATTGCCCGACTGGCAGATCGTGTTGCCGGTTACTTTGTAGCTTCGGTACTGGTGACCGCAACGGTCGTTTACTTTTACTGGTCCGGTGTTGCAGCGGAAGAAGCGTTCTGGATCACCCTGTCGGTACTGGTCGTCACTTGCCCCTGTGCACTCTCTCTGGCAACGCCAACGGCTCTGACGGCAGCAACAGGCTATTTGCATAAATTAGGATTCCTGGTTACCCGGGGTCATGTACTCGAAGGTCTGGGCAAAATCACCCACATTGTTTTTGATAAAACCGGCACCTTGACCCAGGGCCGTTTAAGAATGGAAGGCATTTATCCCGTTGCCGGCTGCCAGTATTCTGAAGATAATTTGCTCGCCATTGCTTCAGCCATTGAAGCGCATTCGGAACACCCGATTGCCAGAGCTTTTGCCGTCGCCACTGACCTCAGGGCTGAAGAGGTCGTCAGTCATACCGGACGGGGCATTGAAGCGAGAGTGGCTGCAAATTACTACAAAATTGGTCGTCCCGATTTTTGTTGTCAAACAAATAGACCGGCACCACCGGAGCAGCAAGGACAATGGTTACTGATGTCCGAGAATGACTTGCCACTGTGCTGGTTTAAAGTGGCAGACAGTCTCAGACCCGAAGCGGCCCGTGTCATTGCTCAGTTAAAAGAATCCGGTTTCAGGGTTACACTGCTCAGTGGTGATCAGGAGCCGGTAGTAGCAGCTGTCTCCCGACAATTAGCCATAGAACAATGGCACTCTCAGGCCAGTCCGGATGACAAACTGCAATTTATTCGTCAGCGACAAGCTGATGGCGAACATGTTCTGATGGTGGGCGATGGTATTAATGACGTACCGGTTCTGGCCGGCGCAGACATCTCTCTGGCCATGGGCAATGCTTCAGATCTGGCCAAGACCAGTGCCGATGCCGTTCTTCTATCCGATGACCTGAGTCGTCTGATTGACGCCTTTGACCTGGTCAGGCGAACCCGCAAGATCATTCGCCAGAATCTGGCCTGGGCACTTGGCTACAACATGACGGCCCTGCCCCTGGCAGCGGCCGCTATGGTGGCTCCCTGGATGGCTGCGATTGGCATGGCACTGAGTTCTCTTTTGGTAGTAGGCAACGCACTGCGTTTGAGCAAAGACAAAAAGCCTGCTCCCCGGGGAGAACAACTTGCCAGCCGGGATAGTGATCGTGAAAATGCGAATAATCTGCAAGTTGCTGTGAAGGTATAGAGCCCTATGGAAAGCCTGATCATTCTTATCCCTATAGCCGTAGTGTTGATTGCCGTTGCTGTCAGGATATTCCTGTGGGCAGTCGATAATGACCAGTTTGATGATCTGGAAGGGCCCGCCCATAGTATTCTTTTTGACGATGGCCCGCCAAAAGCCAGTCGTCCGTCCAAAAAAGAGTGATCAGAAACAGCCCTGAGCCTATAAAAAGCCCTGAGCCTATAAACAACCCTGAGCAGATAGATAGCCATGACCGAAGTACCCACTCTACTAGCCGCAAGCACCCTTGGCTTGCTGGGAAGTACTCACTGCATTGGCATGTGTGGGGGTATCACCTCGGCCCTTAGCCTTTCCCTCAGAGGGCGCTCAAAAGCTGAAACCAGCTGGTTAATGCTGACATATCATGCAGGCCGAATCAGCAGTTATGCTCTGGCGGGCCTTCTACTTGGATTAGTGGGCTGGTTCCTGGGGGATGCCAGCGAAACCCTGCAATCTTCACTTCGAATCATTGCCAGCGCTATGCTGATCGCCATGGGTCTTTATATCACCGGTTGGTGGAAAGGTCTGATGAAAATGGAAAAGCTGGGGCAGCACCTCTGGAAACACATTCAACCGCTCGCCAGCAAACTACTGCCTATTCGCAGCACACCTAATGCTCTGGCCCTGGGTGCCCTTTGGGGTTGGCTTCCCTGTGGATTGGTTTACAGCACACTGATCTGGTCTGCCAGTCAGAATAACCCGACTCAGTCTGCCTTATTGATGGCCGCTTTTGGGCTGGGCACCCTGCCCTCTGTATTTCTGACCGGACTATTTGCAAGACAACTGGCGTCTGTCATACAAGCCAGCCTGACCCGCAATATTGCCGGCATTATGATGATTCTCTTTGGTCTCTACAGTATTCCGGGCCCGCAACAGGGTTGGGTCATGTCCGTACTCTCTGTTGGACACGGCGGGCATTACTGAACGACCAGGGATCCCGCCCTTATTGACCAGACTGCAAGATCTGCTCGACCTGATCAGCAATCTCCTTTGAGTTCACACTCCTGAGGAAGATATGAGCATGAGCCAGACCCGCCACCGTTCGTTTATGGGGCGGATTCACATGGACATACCATTCCAGAGAGTACTTTGACAGTAACTCGCCAAGATTTTTCTTTAACAGCCGGTTTGACTCTTCCTGCAAAAACTCTTCCTGCCAGTCCTTGCCGGATATAAACAGCAACAGATGTACTACGTCGTCTTCCAGCCAATAAGGAAAACTATTCAACGCCAGTCGGCTTTCCAACATACAATGACCATCACTGCATTCCAGCGCCCTTTGCTTTGATAGCTTGAAAATATTCTCCAGAACAGCAGTTTCAGGCGATTTCCCAGTCAGCTTCAATTGCGTCAGATAGCCAAGGTAAGCCGCCAGCTGGCCAGGACTTCTTCGGGTATCAATATGGCCTGACTGAATCTCTTGCCAGGTAATCACTCCGGAGAAGGTGACAATACCGAAAAGAACCTTGAACAATGCAAGACTGCAAAGGCCAATAACTCCCAAAATATTCTCTCCCGGTTGAGTCCAATGTTATTTGTTGTCCAGCATAGACTGATTGGGTGCTGTCGGCGCAGAAGTGGATGCTTTGCCTTTGTGATCCTTGGTGAGATTAACCCCATGCTTTCAGGCGCTCTGTGTCCCAGTGTGGGTAGCTAAGTCGTCATTCCCGCGAAGGCGGGAATCCAGCGCCAACAGTGGATCTCTGCCTTCTCGGTGATGACAAGGCCAGGAGGGCACCGGGCAGTATGGTTCTGGTGGTGAGTCAGTGTGGATTCCCGCCTTCGCGGGAATGACGGGAGTAAACTCGTTCCCATGCTGGAAAGAGTTTTGCGACACCCTCTGGAGCGTGGGAACGAGTAAAGAGTAATGAATCGCTCGAGGAAGCAGTGCGATCAATAAACCCCTGTCGCTTTTTGTGCACTTACCTTTCTACAGCAACGTTTTTTACTGATGTGGCTGGGCCGGTCCCGGTTCTCTATAATCGGTCAGATTTTTACTATCATCGTTCAGCCGACGTTTATAAAAGTCCTGCTCCGTTTCAATAAACATTCCATCATAAAAGCCCCGGTTCGTTTCAATAAACATTCCATTAATTGTAGGAAAGATTGTGGGCTCTCCTCCAATTCCAAGAGTTAGGCCCATCATGTTTCCTCCTGAAAAACTATTAGGTGAACTCGAAGATTCACTTAGATAACTATAAGTTGGTGCAGAATAGCCATTGGCCCCCGATTCACAATTCTGCGGTGGTTGAGATTTCGCTCTGGTTGCGGCGCTGCCTGAACCCTGACTTACATCGGCTGCATTTCGGCCTGTAAAATTTGGGATTACTTCCAGACGCTCACAGGTACGTTGAGCACATGAAACAGATTGGAGCGGATCTTGTCTTGTTGGGCTTACATGAGATGAAGGCTCAACCCCAACCAGACTTCGACCATTTGACGTTGTTGTCGAACAGCTATTGGATCCCGCTGAAGTGTATTGCGGCGGTTGAAATTCAGCTCTGGTTAAAGCGCTGCTTGTTGTTGTTCCGTAAGTCATAATCTATCCTCCGTGATAATGTATGGTTTTGGGCAGGCAACGGACATTAAAAGTTCCCGGTTAACTGGAGCCCTCCTGGCTATTCAACGCAGCAAACTCCCTGCTTGGCCGTAAATGGACTATACCCTTCTCGCAAAAGCTTTTTGATGACATAACGGTTAGCCGTTCTAATCAATAGGGGACGCAACAGCCCGTTTTGAGCAGGTGGCTCAATGATTGATCATCTTGAACACCTTCTGACAGAACATATCCAATAAGTCGGGACTTAAAACAATTTTCAACTTATCACGTATATCATCGAGGTTGCCTGATGGGGTGATTTCTAGCCAATCGTCGAGCAATTGACAATTGCTTTCATCCATATTTTTTACAAATTTTTCCAGATAATCATTATCTATATTATCAATCAGACTGCTCCAGTCAGGTGCAATAGTAATACATGGAGTGTAATGATCCTGGGTACTGGAATTCGAATCTTCTTCGTATATGAATGGATGACCACTTTCCAGAATTCCAAATCCAAGGAGTTTATCTATACTGTCCTGCACCCCCATCATAAATGAGTAAAATGCTTTTACCTTTAACTCAGTGTCTGGCTCCAGTGTGTACTCCCTAAGACCTACCCGGAGGCCCCTGACCTCAAAATCCTCTGAATCCTCTGAATCCTCTGAACCCTTTGACATTATGTATTCACTGTAACGATTGCCGTTCTCGTCTACTACATCATAGGGTGTCAATAAAAATGGCAGTGCATCTTTATCTTCTTTTAATTGGGATAAATCTTCAGGCTTAAATCTTTCTTCCTCTAACACTAAGTTGGTCATTTCTTGAATAAACTCAGCAGGGATTTTTCCGATTTTTTCAAAAACTTTGCCAGTGCCCTCCGATTCACAATACTGCGATGGTTCTGATTCCGCTGTGGTTGCGACGCTGCTTGCAGCCCGATTTACATCGGTTACATTCTGGCCTGTAAAACTTTGGAGTTCTTCCAACCACTGACAGGTACGTTGATCCAATGAACCACGTTGGCGCAGATCGTATCCTGTTGCGCTTGTACTACTTGTACTAGATGCAGGCTCAACCAGACGTCGACCGTTCGATGTTGTCGCCGGACAAGTATCAGACCCCGCTGAACTGTTCTGCGGCGGTTGAAATTTAGCCCCGGTTGCGGAGCTGTCTGTTGTTGGTGTTAATCCATAAGCCATGATCTATCCTCCGTGATAATTTATAGTGTTAGACAGGCAACGGACATTAAAAGTTCCCGATTGCCTGTATGAACTCTCAGGTTTGCAATGAAGCAAATTCCTTACTTTGCTATCAATTGATTTTAGCCTTCACGCAAAGACCTCTTAATGACATTCCGGTTAGCATTTCTAACGGCCTTTCTCCTGAATCCACAGCCCTAAAGAAAACTTTTTCCATGTCTGCCCCACAGGCGCGAAAGCATGGGAACCGGTATGAATTGCGTCACCTACTTATTGACACACGTCAAATACATTTGGCTTTTTAGTCTTTAAACTGTTAATAAAAGAACCGGTCAATCGGCTGTTTACCTGTATATTCATCAACAGAGCCCAGCCAGATGAGCTGTAACCAATTCGAGAGTTAATATGAGTACAGCCCCCGTATGGGATACAGGTCTGATCAAGAAGTATGACCTCAGTGGCCCAAGATACACATCCTACCCCACTGCCGTTCAGTTTCAGGAGGGGTTTAAACCCGAGCACTATGAATCCAGCGCCCGGGAAAGCAGTGCGACTAATAAACCCCTGTCGCTTTATGTACACATACCTTTCTGCAGCCACGTCTGCTACTACTGTGGCTGCAACAAGATAGTCACCAAACACCGTTCCAAGGCAAAAGACTACCTTGACTACCTGTTTCGCGAGATTGACATGCAAGCCAGTCTGTTTGGCCGGGAGCAGAGAGTCGAACAGCTTCATTTTGGTGGCGGCACTCCGACGTTTCTGAGCCCGGACCAGATTTCTGCGGTGATGGACAAGCTGAGATCCGTCTTCAACTTCAACTGTCAAAGTCATTCGGACTTTTCCATCGAGCTGGACCCTCGCGAGGTGGATTGGGTCATGATGTCTCGCCTGCGTGACGAGGGCTTTAACCGTATCAGTATCGGTGTACAGGATCTGGACGAGAAGATTCAGAAAGCCATCAACCGGGTGCAACCCGAAGAACAGGTTCAGTCTGTTCTGGATGCCGCCAGAACCATGGCTTTCAAGTCAGTGCATATGGACCTGATTTATGGCCTGCCTCATCAGACCGTCGAAGGTTTTATGAATACCGTGAACCGGGTGATCGAGATGGCACCAGACCGACTGTCATTATTTAACTACGCTCACCTGCCACACCGTTTCAAACCGCAGAGAAGGATCAACGAGGCAGATCTGCCTTCTCCTGAGGAAAAGCTCGACATTCTGCATAAGGCTACCGAGAGGCTGGTGGAGCGCGGCTATGTCTTCATCGGCATGGATCACTTTGCCCTGCCGGATGACGAGCTGGCCATTGCCCAGGAAACAGGCACCCTGCACAGAAATTTCCAGGGTTACACTACACACAGTCACTGCGATCTGATTGCCATGGGCGTCTCTTCTATCAGCAAGGTGGGCGGTGTTTATGCGCAAAACCATGTCAGCATGGAAGCGTATGAAAACTCGATCAATGAAGCCCACCTGCCAATCTACCGTGGTTTGACCATGAATCGTGACGATGAGATTCGCCAGAGTGTCATCAACGAACTGATCTGCCATTTCAAACTGAACTTTGCTGAGGTGGAAGAGCATTATGGCCTCAAGTTCAGTGACTATTTTTCTGATGCACTGGCAGCACTGAAACCTATGGCTGACGATGGTTTGCTTTCTTTGACTGAGCAGGGAATTAAGGTGGAACCCAGGGGCAAAATGCTGATCAGAAACATCTGCATGCAGTTTGATGGTTATTTTAAGCAGCAGATACAACAGCAGCAGAACCTCTATTCAAAGGTTATTTGACACTTTTCGTGTAGAAATGCGGGCAATGCACGATTTCTATTGTTTGGTTATCCTTTTAAAAGCCAGAATAGCCAGACAGCCCGGTTTTTGTGGTAACAATCAGAAAGATCGTGTGTAGCTCAGCTGAAGGCCATCACTGGTACTGCGACTGGATCGAATCGCCGTATAATTCATGCTCAGACTGGATTGCCCGGACATTGTGGTGTTGTAGCCCATACTCAGATACAACCCATTGTCGTTAATCTTCTGAGCCCGATATTCTGACGATGCATGCTGGCCGGTATTATTAACTGTGTATCTGGACTTTCCACTCAACACCGTCTGCTGCTGGTAGCCCGCAGAAAACTTCAGGGCCGAGGGGGTACCCCCGGTTTCATTCAGTAAGACAAAGTCACTGCCCAATCGTAAAATCGATTGCTCAAAAGACTGCCCGCGCACAGCCAGCGCTCCGTCAGACAAGCCTTTCTCTCTAAAGCCATCCGACTCTGAATGATGATAAAGGAACTCAACCATAGGTGTGACGGTAAGACCATCGAGCCAGTTATCCATATCGATGTCATAACCCAGGGCACCGAAGGCATTCCAGTCGGTGCCTGAGCGATAGGCTCGAAGTCGATGACCATCGCTACCCGTGCGTTTGCTGCTGTATTGTTTGGTACCAAGAGTCAGGGCTCCATCAAACTGCCATTGATCCCTCTGCCAGGACAGGAACGGACCAAAGTGAACAGACTCTATGGAGCCCGAACCCAATTTCTGCTGAAAACTGGCTGATGTTTTCCGGCTACCCAGCATCAGGCCGACAAGGGTATTTTCAGTGGCCTGAGTGAATACTCCGACATTCAGCCCGTGACTGTCGGCATTCATTCCCTCTAAACCAGGCAGTGATGAGTAATGGGATTTCGAACCATAAGTTTGTACAAAGCTGTGCCACTGACTGCTCTCACCGCTCTGCAACTTCCCGGTAGATGTTTGGTTACCGCCTTTCACAGTACGTTGATCCAGACTGGCATTATCAAGAAGAAAAGCCTGACCATTGCGGTAGAAATCCAGAATCTGACGCAGATCACTCAACTGACTGAACAGCGCCCGGGTAGTAGCCATTTCCAAGTGGCGTGAGCCATTTAACGTCGCCTGAGCACTGGGAGACGGATGAAAGAGCACTTCTCCGGCTTCAGGCAGAGACTGATCAATCAGTGACTGCAACTCACGACTGGCAGCCCCTTTCTCAACTCTGACAACCACCCATTTTTCCTGAGCACCTTTTACCCCATCGACAGGTTTTCCAGGCTTTTTCGGACTTGCAGGATCTGTCGGGATGAGACTCGAATCCGAGTCAGGTTTATGATTAACGTGCGCTTCTCCGCCTTCACCACCGCCTCCGTCACCGCCATTTTCAAGGAGCCTGAGAGTAATTTCATAAGGCTTGTCTTCACCGGGATTAAAAAAAGAGACCGGTTCAACCAATACCGGAGCAGGTTTATCATCACTGCCGTTGTCCGGGCCGTATAGCCATTGACCAAATTTGTAGGAGAGTCCGCCAAGCCCAGTCCCCAGCAGGGCCGTTCCCCCGGTCACAATTATGGCCGGATCAATGGCCAGCACTGGCAATGGCAACACAGCGGTTGCCAACAGCATGACCAAGACCATAGATAATTTGAGCGATTTTCTGGCCATAATTCCCTCCCCCGGAGTACTGATTTAATTCCTTCGGGGGACTATGACCGATTATTTTCAGGATTTGACTAACAAGGTTGTTATATTAACGGTTGTGTATTGCCCGCTTGCTAACGAAACTTTTGCATTATATTGACAGCATCTTCCTGCCGGAGCCAGTCGATAAGCTTTTGCTTCCTCTGTTCCAGCCTGACTCGCGGACTCTCTGGCCCGGTTTCTTCATCGGAAGATTCAGACCAATCCAGCTCTTCAAGCTCCCGGTCAATTTTCTCCAGCTCATCCACTGCAGAGCTCACTTGCTGGTAAAGGTAAAACTCTTCCTGATAGTCCAAATCTTCAGGCAGCTGCTGCCAGAGCGTCTCATTCTCAACAGAATCCTCAAGGCTGTCGACTTCAGACTGGGTCGAATCGTATTCTGATGGCGGATTGTCTTCATCGTCAGAGGCACAAGAAGTTAAATCGTTAAAGCCCCCTGAATAGTGATCTAAAAAATCACTATAATCCCATTTCAATCCCACAGGGTCATCGAGCTGCAGACTGCCCGGGTCATTTGCCGTCGACTGCAATGACGAAAGCACGGTTATCGCTGTGGGTGAAATCGTCTGGGAGGAGTCTTTAAGCCTTCCATCCCTTCGCAGTTGATCAACAATAATGTCTTGTAGCTCGCCCATGCCCCATTCCAGCGCTTTTGTTGTTAATCCACGATATTCCAGTTCAGCGATCAGGTATGTCCGAAGGGCCATCAATTCTTTGAAGTATGCCCTTGAGCGAAGCTGTTCCTCATTCAGGGCCTGCTGCCAGCTCTCAAGAGCTTCTTCGCCAGCCAGCTCAATCTCCCAGTCTCTGGCGTCATCGTCATAATCGTCAATGCGGTGAATATAATCCAGAGGTTCGGTCAGCATGGCTTCCAGACCTGCCCCGAGACGGGTTTCATGTTCATCAACGGCAATGTACTTTTTAACCACTTCCAGAATTACCCTGGGGTAGTCTTCATCAGGAATCTCCGACAGTGGCATTTCAGAATGCTGTCGAACAAACTGCATCTTCAGCGTATTGATCTGACTGAGATAATCTGCTGACTTTTTTTGCTCCAGCAAGAGATCATCGCGCACCCGTTCCAGCGCCAGGGCTTCGGGATCTGCTTCAGCCTGAATAACAGGATGATTCTTCACTGTCATGAGAGTCCGTGACAGCTCTTTCGCTTCCTGTCTTGATGCCTGCAGCGAGGCTTCAGCAGCAACCAATTCTTCAGCAAACTTGTCTGCCTGTTCAGGGTCGCTGCCCTTTTGCAACCCATTGAGCGTTCTCAGAGCTTCAACCAGCTTAACCTGAGTTTCCAGAGTCTTGGTCTGACCCTCTATTTCCTGAACTTTCAACAGATAGTTCATATCATGGAGCTGTTCGACCTGACGTTTGAGAGCGGTCATTTCCTGTCCCGTCAGAACAACGATCTCCTGACATTCAGACTTCAGCCGGGACAAGGTCCTGGTAAACTCATCAGCATTACTTTGAAACGACTCATGAGGCGTTTGCAAATACCCCCCGAGGAGCGACAGCTGTTCCTCAATGTCCCTGAGCTTACCTTTGAGCTCTGGCAACGTCTGAACATCAGCCAGAGATTCGCTTACAAGATTGTCACTGGCACTCAGCTCTCCCTGTAATTTTTTGACATTGCCTTGTGCTTTTTCCAGCTCGTCCACGACTCGTTGATGAGCTTCTTTATCAATGCCTTCGGGTTTTGACCTGAGCAGCTCAAGCTCGTTGGTCAGGGAATCCAGTCTGAATTGCAGTTTAGCCCCGGAGTCTTCCAATTCTTTGAGCTTTAGCCTTCGCTCTTCGGACTCTATCTTGGTTGACTGCAGCTGAACGGATACAGCACTCGCTTCCTGCTTTGTGGCATTTAACTGCTCCGAGACCTGAGCGAACGCCTCTTCAACTTGCTTAAGTCTCTCACTCATTTCATGAACTGAGTCGTTTTTGCTGATCAGGTCCTGCTGTAATTTTCTGGCAAGAAGCTGACTCTGCTCAGCTTCAGATTTGGCCTGCCTGATTTGCTGTTGCCAGACTCTTCTTTTTTTCTGACCTCGTTTATTATTAAACTGAGTGACTTCTTCGAGCAGCTGCTTATTCATACTGCTCAGCGCCTGAAACTGGAGCTCCAGGTTATGCTTTTGCTCCTCAACCTTTCTTGAGTGGTTTTTGCTATTCAGCGAATCACTGGTCAGTTGATCCACGTGATCCATAGCGCTGACCACAGTCCCCTCTATGGCCTGGCTGCGCAGAGACTCATACTCTGCATTCAGGTCAAATGCCTTCTGCTCAGAGCTTTCCAGAACACTTTCTGTTTTCTGTAAAAGGTCGCGAACTTCCCTGATCTCTCTATCTCTAACCAGCACCTCTAGTCTCACCCGGTCCAGTTCGGCTCTGAGCTGTTGATTCGAAAGCTCACCCTGACTGATATTCTCCTTAAGGCCGGTATAACTTTCCTGCAACAATTTAAGCTCATTCTTTTTCTCTTCAAGCTGACGCTCTGTCAAGACGAGCGCATCCCGATCGGTCTTTTCCTGTTCCCTGAGATGCTGGATCTGCACCTCCAGCAAACCTTTTTCTTTAGCAGCGGCTGCTTCCCGTTGCTTAAAACCATTGAGCTCTGCTGTCAGCACTTTTCTGGAACAAGCCTCATGTTGCAACTGAACTCTGGTTTCCTGGAGCAGTTCCCCCTGAGCCTGCAGTTCTTTTTCAACATCCTTGAGACGCTGAGTCGACTTATGGGCTTCTACCCAACGGGCTCTGACCATCTGCTCTTCCCGGGTGAGCAGATCAATCTGCTCCCGATAAAACTGATTCTCGGAAGCGACCTTTGCTGAGTTATTGATCAACCCGGCCTTCTCTTTTTGCAATTGTTCCAGATCTGACCTCAGTTGCCTTTCCTGAATGCGTTGAGCCGCCTTATCCTTCTCCAGCTGATTCTCCAGCTCATGCTGTAACATCTGACTGCTTTCAAGCTGCATACGAACAGCATTAAGTTCATCAATGACAATCAGGTAGTCCTTATAGGTTTTGTCTTTATGCTGAATGGCAGAACTCAGCTGAGACTCCAGGAACAGTGCCTTCTCAGTAGCCCTCTCCAAATCAAGCTTTTGGGTAACCGCCTCATCAGAAACCGTCTTTACCTCCGTTTCCAGAGATCGAACTGTCTGCTGGGTTTGAAACAGCTGGTTTTGAATAGCCTGCTGATCGGCTCCTGCCTCCATCAGCATCCGCTCGGCTGCCCTGAGTCTTCTTTGCAATGGTTTAATGGTGTCTCGCTCAACGGCTTTCTTTTGCAAAATCAGTGCCTGAATGTCAGTAGTCTGATGGTTTTTCTGCCGATTCAGCCTTTCAAACTCAATATCTTTTTCTTTAATGGTTTCAGTCAGAATCCGTGCTTCATCTTCAAGCGCCTCGACCTTTTCCTGAAAAAGCTGAAGTGTCTCTTGTAACCTCAAATCCTGTTGTTTTAACTGCTGGCGATCTCTTCCCTTGTCACTGCCTTGCCTGTTCCTGAGCGCCTCACTCAGTTGTTCAACTTCATCAAGCACTTCCACCATCTCACGATCAACTTTCCTGTGCTGCTCAGTCAGTGTTTTCAACTCACCAGCCAACTCTTTTTGCTGTTTCTCCGCAGCCCTGAGTTTTTCGATTCTATGTTGCATTTGTTTAAAGTGTTCTTGCCCTGATGCCAGATCCGCTTTTCCCGGGAGCAGCTGGTCGGCCAACTCTGCTTTTCGCTGTTTCTCCAACTTCAGCGCGTCTTCTGCCTCACGGAGCCTTCTATCCAGAGCCTCTGCACGCTCAGACTCTCTTAGCTCCAGCTGTTCCCGAATGATTCTCTGGGGTTGTGCATGGGTAATGACAAAATCAGTCAGTTGCTTTGAACGTGTTTCCAGCTCGCCTGAATGGGTCCGCAGATAAAACAGGTAGCCCACCCCTGAACATACAGCCAGTCCGGCAGCAACAGGCACCGATACAGAAGCGGCCCCGGCGGCAAAAGCACCGACGACCAGAACCCCGGTTCCCTTGGCTATCGTGACAGCAATTCTGCGGCCATCCCAGATCGCACTTTTTTGAAGCCGGATACGATGCGCCTCTTCAAGCTCAGCACACTCGGCCTCTTCGAGCTTTAATGCCCTGAGTTCCTCAATTGTCAGCTCACCCTTTCTGGCCATCAGGATTTGCTTTTCCTGTGGTGAAAGATCATTGAACGTCAAATCCTCAGCGGCAACGAGTTCCTCAAAGGTTCGAGGTTCAGCCACTTGCACGGTTGGAGTAAACAGAATCCCTGTCACTGAGCTGAGCAGACTCATGGCGTAAATCTCCCTGATTTACGAAATTGTATTCAGTACAGTTATCGACACATTGGCGCTGAAGAACATCTTTCTTGCATCATAGGTATTGATAGCGTTCACAGCCTTCTCATCAAGCTCAATGACTTAACTGCCAGGCAACTGATCAAGTACAACATTTTTTTAGTGCGGACTTATCGCAACCCAGTAAGGATTTTCCGAAAAAGCCTTAAGTATGAAGGAATTACGCTTTAGTCTCGGAAAGCACAGACTTACACTTTGGTAGCATTTTCAATAGAATCGTCAGCGATTTCGCCAATACGACTTTGAGGCCACTCAATGACGTCAAAGCCCAATGTACGACAACCTGGCCATGTGGCCTGCAGAGACTGCAGTCTTAGCTCCCTCTGCCTACCTCTGGCATTGAATCTACAAGACATTGACCAGCTTGATCGCATCATCAAGCGAAGCCGCCCTCTCAAGAAGGGGGAACACCTGTTCCTGGAAGGAGACCGGTTTACCAGCGTCTTCGCTGTCCGTTCCGGGGCCTTAAAAACTTATACCGCCACCAATGAAGGTGAGGAACAGATTACGTCTTTCTATCTTCCCAGTGAGATATTGGGCCTGAGTGGTCTCGATACTGACGTCTACCCGGTCTCTGCTCAGGCCATGGAAACCACCATGATCTGTGAAATCCCCTTTGACCAGCTGGAAACGCTATCCGACCGATTCCCGGAGTTGCGTCGTCATATGATGCGCCTGATGAGTAAGAAGATTCGTGAAGATCAGCAGATGATGATGCTATTGTCCAAGAAAAACGCTGATGAAAGAATTGCGACCTTCCTGATCAACCTGGCCAGTCGTTTTCGTCGCAGAGGCTTCTCATCCCAGTCATTCCGCCTGTCCATGTCCCGCAATGAAATGGGCAATTACCTGGGACTGGCTGTAGAAACCGTTAGCCGGGTATTTACCCGGTTCCAGAAAAACGATCTGATCTTCGCAGTGGGCAAAGAAATTGAAATCCGTGACCCGATTCAATTATGCTCCCTGGCGGGTGGAAAGTCTGTCGGTTTGGAACAGATTATCTCCTCCGCATAAGCGCACCAGGAACGGACATTAAGGGAAAGATATGATCGTTGACGAAGCTTATCTGAAAGCACAGATTAGAACCGTTTCTGACTGGCCAAAGCCCGGCATTCAGTTTCGGGATGTGACCACTCTTTTCGAGAACCCCAAAGCCTGGCGGTCGGTCATGGACAGCCTCATTCATCGCTATATGGATGTTGAGTTTGACCGGATCGGCGCTCTTGATGCGCGGGGCTTCCTGATAGGCTCTGCATTGTCATATGCCCTGAACAAACCACTGATCCTGTTTAGAAAAAAGGGAAAGCTGCCCTACAATACTGTCGCTCAGGATTATGAACTTGAGTACGGGAAGGCAACGCTTGAAGTTCATGCAGACACTATTAAGAAAGGCGATAAAGTCATTCTGGTTGACGACCTGATTGCTACAGGTGGCACTTTGCTTGCGGCCGGTCAACTGGTCAGACAACTGGGCGGACAAATTCTGGAAGCAGCTGCCATTATGGATCTTCCAGACCTTGGTGGTTCAAAGATACTAAATGAAGCAGGAATTCCTGTCTTCTCACTGTGTGAATTTGAAGGGGAGTAGTCTCCTTCTTTTCTTTCCCGGCACCCCACGCCTTTCAACGCCTTCGCAACTTTCAGGTATTCAGTTTTATCGGAAAATGACTATCAGGGGCTGCTGTGGTTTTCACACCCGAAGTATGCCCTGGTTAAATTATGCTGTACTTAAGAATTTTCTGAGTGCTACGATAATCTGAATAATGAAAATAATGCTCTAAGACAAAGGAAATCCCGATGGGTATTTGTGCAAAGGAGCTGCGCCACTACGTTGTTCGCCCGACCCTGAAGCATTTAAAAATGTGGAGTCCTACGGCAGAAAATCTGCTGCTGGGAACAGCTGCCAGAGAATCCGGACTGGGTTTTCATCTTAAACAGGAACACCATCAGGCTCTGGGAATTTTTCAAATCTCGCCCAGAATGCATCGCAATATCTGGGACCATTATCTGGCGAAGAAATCCGACCTTTCCAGTTTGATCCGGGGACTGGCCAGCCAGAGAGAATTTCTGGCTCATCCGCATCTGGAATTAGCGACCAATCTCTCTTACGCTACCGCCATTGCCTGGATGATTTATTATCGAATCGATAAGCCAATCCACAAGGTGCCCCACGATGACGTCTATGCCTTGGGTAAGCTTTGGCATAATTACTACCACCGTCACCACCCCGGCCCCATTGAGAGCTTTGTGGACAGTTACAAGGCTTTAATAACGAATTCTATGGAAGAGTCAGTGTCAGAGAGTCTGAAGACTCCCTAACGCTGTCAGCTGGCACGATCCCGCTTTTCTGCACATTTGATGCAAAGATCGGCGTAAGGCATAGCTGCCAGACGGGCTTCAACTATCTTGTCACCGCAGCCGGTACAGAAGCCGTAATCATCATGATTCATACGATCCAATGCTTTGTTTATCAGATTAAGTTCAGCCCGGGCATCATTACCCAGCTGATCAATAACCTCATCATTTTCCCTCTCCTGCGCCTGCTCCGACCAATCGGCATTGGCTCTGCGAGTCATATCTTTATTGATGTTTCCGAGCCGGATATTCAACTCGTCTCTGCGAGATAATAACCAGACTCTCAGTTTCTCGTAATCAGCCATGGAAGTCCCCTGAATAAATGTCCACGATTATTCTGTGTATAAACGACTGGAACCTGTGTCCCTGCGCATTTTGTCCATTAGATAAGCATAGCTTCACTTAACCATATTTCGACAGCTCATTCACAATAGCAGCCGTCAGCCCTGTGAGTTCGGGAGGTAACTAATTGGTTAGGTACTTATAGCTGCTGCTGTCATTATCCCTGATGCCTATCGTGAAACCTTTGATTATAATGTTGTGAATTTTCGGGATCTTGCCCGTTTCACCATTATCCAGAGCAGTAAGTCACCCGGTTTAACCGCCCCCTCTAAGGGCCTTAAATGAAGTTGGGTACTTTCAGAGACAAGACAGAACCAAAATGCAGAGCCAAACAAAAAGCGCAAAAACCCACTTCAACAAACTACAGAAACGCCTGAGACGAGAGGTAGGTCGGGCCATCGCCGAATACAACATGGTTGAGGACGGCGACCGCATCATGGTCTGTCTGTCCGGGGGTAAGGACAGCTATACCCTGCTGGATATTCTGCTGAACCTGAAGACTTATGCGCCGGTCAATTTTGACCTTATCGCAGTCAACCTTGATCAGAAACAGCCTGGCTTTCCTGAACATGTACTGCCTGATTATCTGGAAACCCTGGGTATTGAGTACCGCGTTGTTGAGGAAGATACCTACTCCATCGTCAAAGAGAAGGTGCCTGAAGGCAAAACCACATGCGCACTCTGCTCTCGGCTGCGCCGAGGCATCCTCTACCGCACGGCCAGCGAACTGAAAGTCACCAAGATTGCCCTGGGCCATCATCGGGATGATATTCTGGAAACCCTGTTCCTGAACATGTTCTATGGCGGCAAGATGAAAGCCATGCCGCCCAAACTGGTCAGTGACGACGGTCAGCACACGGTAATCCGTCCTCTTGCCTTCTGCCGTGAAAAGGATATTGTCCGTTTTTCCGAGTTTAAGGCATTCCCGATTATTCCCTGCAATCTCTGCGGCTCTCAGGAAAACCTTCAGAGGGAGGCAATCAAGGCTATGTTCACCGAGTGGGACAAACGCTTCCCCGGCAGAATGGAGAGCATGTTCAGAGCTCTGAGGAACGTAGCGCCCTCCCATCTGGCAGACAGCTCACTGTTTGATTTCAACAATCTGACGGCGGATGGTCAGCCTGTTAAAGATGGAGACACTGCGTTTGACCCGGTGGATGTACCTCTGTCCTTCAGGGATGAAAACGATGAAGAGGAAAAGCCTGAACAAGCTTCCATTGTGAATATTGTTAACCTCTGACACGCACACTCTTGGCTTTGCTTTGGCCAGGTTCTTGAATCACTCCAGGAACCTTGCTGATGCAACACGCCTTCCCTGGCTCGTTACTTTTATCCAACCCCTCCGGTATTCACCGGAGGGTGCTGCCTGCTGCTGAGGCATCAGCAATATAAGTGCAATCAATGGCTACACTATTGCTCTGGGCAGACTAGTGGCCCGTTAGAGGCTTTTCCAGATCGTACTTCAACAAATCATTACTCTCAATCATGGATACCAACTCTTCTATATAATCAATACCTCTGGAGGAATAGGCATAAAGTCCCTGTGCCAGTACCGGCCCGGTAACCGGGTGTCCCATGGATTTTCTTTTTGAACGCAGCTCCCTCAAACCCTCATAATGATGGCTGGTATTGAGGTTATGCATATACGACCGTACCGATGCCTCCAATGAAGAAAACTTCCTGACTTCGTAGGTCGCACCTTCCGGACGCTCACCAGGAACAACACCACAGCCCGGAGTAAAACACCACTGGCCAAAGTAGTTGTTGGCTTCAACGGCAAACCTTGAAGTCCCCCAGGCCGACTCGTTAGCCGCCTGCACCAGAGCAAGCGATACCGGGATCTCGTCCGCCCTGTGCAGCAGGTCGTCATAAAGCGCATCACTGACTTTAAGCTCTTCATCCACTCTGAACTTTCGGGCCATGTCCAACAGCCACTTTTCTTCGCTTTCATGCAGAGCCGATTTTTCCCTGAGCATCTTAACTTCCTGACGAATACCCGCCAGACGCTCATTCTCTTCATCAACCATTTGCTTCACGTGGGCAAAGAACTGACTTTTCTTCTTATTGACGTCCTCAATGGCAGCAAAGTCGGGAATATTCTTTTGAGCCTTTTTTTCAACCTTGACTTCCTCCCTGGTGACCTTTTGCACCTGTTCTATTGCGGGCTCTTTAACAGGCTGAAAATCTCTGTTGTACCCGCTTCCCAGAGCAACGAGCCCTGCCAGCAGTAAAAGAAACAAACGATCAATTCTAGTCATCATGGTCTATGTCATTCTCCTGAGCCCGTCCGGCAAAAACGAAACTATTTAGACACTACTTTTTAACAAAAACGGCTTCGCCTGAAGTCATGTAATCATTCCGGAGTTCTATGATACTAACCGTTTAGTCTCACAATCCACCAAACCAGCGAACTGAACCAGACAGTCATGCCGAAGCCTTTATGAGACTGATAAACGAGGAAATAATTGCCCTATTATTCAATAAAAGAACCTGTATTGGGACGATATTACTTTACTTCGTATAAGAAATATGTAAACACTGAAGTCAAGGCTATCGAACGATCCTGTTGAACAGGAAGAGCCGATGCCTGTCACAGTGAATAATAACAACATATTAGCCGCTGTTTTGTAGCTGATAACTTAGCAAAACGTAAGGATTACCAGCTACTGGTACAGCCATAACGGAGGTTGCACCATGATATTAAGTCACTTTTGGGGGCTTCTCTTTCGTCCGAAAGAAGAGTGGACCGATATTCGGGAGCACCCTCCCGGCATTATTCGCCTTTACCTGGGTCAGGTCATATGGCTGGCTGCCCTGCCAGCGGTCTGTACTTATCTGGGGACGACTCGAACCGGCTGGACAGTCCCGGGCAGTGATCAGGTCGTCAAGTTAACGGAAACCAGTGCTGCTTTCATGGCATTTTTTGCCTGGCTGGCCATACTGGCGGGCGTTGCCGTTATGGGTGCATTCATCCAATGGATGGCAGAAACCTTTGGCAGCAAACCCAACATGACACAGAGTGTTGCGTTTAGCTGTTATACCGCTTTACCACTCTTTCTGGCGGGCCTGTGCGGGCTTTATCCCTCTATCTGGCTGACTATTGTTGCTGGCACTATCGCCATGACCTGCTCAGCCCTGATTCTGTATTCCGGTTTGCCAACCTTTATGCAGATACCTAAGGAGCAGGGGTTTGTCTATGCCAGTTCTGTGCTTTGCATCGGGCTGGTTGTTCTGGTCTCGATTATGATCACTACCGTGATCTTCTGGGGTATGGGTGTAAGCCCCGAATACATTCAAGTTTACTGAAGTTCAGCGCCAAGCCAGATGAATTAAGCTGTATCATCTGGAAGCGATGCCTTGATGAAACCTGCCTGATTATTCCAATAAACCCACTGTACAGATACAATCCCTCTGCTATCCTCCCATGAGTTTTCCAAGTCAGCCTGTTTATGTCGAATATACAATGCCCCTATTTGCCTACCGTTGAGTTACGGGTCAGTGAGCTTTACTGCCTGGCCGAGCGGCATTTTCTTAAACGATTTCCACGCCCCCGGATCAGTCTGAGTTTAAGAGGCGAAACGGCCGGACAAGCCTGGACCGAAAAAAACCTGCTTCGTCTGAACAAACAACTGCTCAAAGAAAACCAGGAACATTTTCTGAAGCATACCGTGGGTCATGAAGTCGCACACCTCATTGCCCACCAACTGTTTGGCGGAAAGATCCGCCCCCATGGCAGAGAGTGGCAATTGATTATGCAAGAGGTGTTCAGACTCCCGGCCCGGAGAACCCACAGCTACAACACCAGCAATGCCAGCAAAAGACCATTCCTATACAGTTGCAGCTGTGCAGGAAAGACCATCCCGCTCAGTTCCATTCGCCACAACAGGGCCGTAAGAGGTGCAGTCTATTTGTGCGCCCAGTGTCGAGAACCTTTGAAATTCGTTGAGAAAATCAACGTTTGATGATCAGTGCTTCAGGGGGAATTGCGGATCAATTATCGTTAAATTTTTTAAAATACAATAAGTACTCAGCCATACGGAATCGAATATTTCTGGCTTATTGGACAGGTGCTCTGCAAGGCGCAACAACGGGAACATAGCAAGCTATGTGACCAGAGTTGCAACGCATCACGACTGCATGGATGCAGGAGCTAGAGCAACGCAGGAGCAGTTGCCGCGAGTGCCTGAACAATAAGTCAGAAAATATGATTTCGTATGGTTGAGTACTTAATTGTTGTATCTATCCATTGTACAAGTTAGAGTTCATCCGTTAGCTAATGTTAGCAACCAAAGAATGTACGAAAAAATAATAATATGAAAAATCGTAGAACCCCCCTGGCACAAATGCAGCTAAACGTTGCAAGGCATCCCGATAAGGTCTGGCTTAATCAGCCTGACAACAGGCAATGGACTTCTTACACTTGGGGGGAAGCTGACGAGCAAGCCCGCAAGATCGCTCAAGGTCTTTTATCCAATGGAATATCAAAGGGCGATAAAGTCGCCATCATCGCCAAAAATTCAGCCGAATGGTATATTGCTGATTTAGCCATCATGATGGCAGGCCTGATCAGTGTGCCGATATACCCAACAGCTGGGGCAGACAACATAAAATATGTGCTTGAGCACAGTAATGCAAAGGCTATTTTTGTTGGCAAACTGGACAGCACTGAAGCCCTTTCAGAAGCAATGCCAGATGACTTTCTCAGCATCTCATTTCCATACCCTACACTTGATTGCAAAGAGCAGTGGCTTGACTGGTTGAATAATTATGAGCCACTAAAAACACTCCATAATCCGGATATCGACGATCTATTTTCTATTATCTATACCTCAGGCAGTACAGGCCTTGCCAAAGGCGTCATGATCAGCCAGAGAAATGTAGCTTCTTCGGCCATGGCTGGAGGTGAGAAGTTTTTAACAGGTCAAGAAAGACGGGTAATGTCATATTTACCCCTTGCCCACATTACTGAGCGATGCGTTGTTGAACTCCCATCAATTTATTACTCTGCCGAGATTTTCTTTGTCGAGTCCTTAGATACTTTTGTCGATGATGTTCGCTATGCACGCCCCACTGCTTTTTTATCAGTGCCCAGATTATGGACTAAGTTTCAGTCACAAATTCTGGCCAAAATGCCCAACAAAAAGCTACAAACTCTTTTGAAAATCCCCATTATCGGTAAATTAGTAGCAAAGAAAATTCGCACTGCTCTGGGCCTGCAGGAAGCTAAAATTTTCGGCTCTGGTAGCGCACCTATCTCTCCAGAGGTTTTGAAGTGGTTCCAAAAGTTGGGTATTCGTATTAGCGAAGGCTGGGGTATGACCGAAACCTCAGGCTTATCATGCAGCAACATCCCTTTCAAACCCGATGATATTGGCACAATAGGCAGCCCTCAATCTTGTGTCGAAATGTCACTTTCCGAGCAAGGAGAAGTGTTGATTCGAGGAGAAGCGGTATTTAAGTCTTACTACAACAATCCTGAAGCAACAGACGCTGCCTTTGAGAACGGCTGGTTTAAAACAGGTGATAAAGCTGAAATAACCTCTGAGGGTTCATGGAAAATCATTGGTCGGGTTAAAGAACAATTTAAAACCAGCAAAGGCAAATATGTTTCTCCGGTACCTATCGAGTCGAGCCTCGGTCGTAACCCGGATATCGAGCAGGTCTGTGTTATGGGGATTGGGCGCAAACAACCTATAGCAATGATTGTGCTGGGAGAAGGCGCTTCAAAAGATCGTGACCAGCAAAAAGAACAATTGGTCAGCACGATGACATCGGTTAATAATGAGCTGGAGGCTCATGAAAAGCTGGATCATATCATAGTCGCCAAAACGACCTGGAGTATTGAGAATGAAATGCTCACTCCAACACTGAAGCTAAAGCGGGATGAGCTTGAAAAGGAATATGGTCATTTTTTAACTCTGAAACATGACTCAGAAGTTATTTTTGAAGAGGAAATAGGCAGTTAAAAAGTGAAAGGTACAGTCTATTTATGTACCCAGTTTCGACAGCCTTTAAAGTTCGTTGAGATAATCTGCGTTTGAAGACCATTGCTTCCAGGGCAATTAAAGAGAGGTAAAACCTCTGTTTTTTGGGAGTGAGCCTCTCTTACATCGAAGCAATGATCGCGCGACCCGTTAGCCCGGCTGCCAATAAAACCCTGACCTTTTGAACAGGCCCCTCAGTGAGCTTCTCGCCGCTCCAGTAATCGTACCAATAAAGAGGGTGATCGGAGGTCAATGTCACCTCCCTGGCATTCTCGTTGTAGTTAAATAAACAGTGGAGTTTTTTACCCTCTGTTAATGCCAGAGAAGCGTGATGTAAAGACAGTGAAGTAAATTGAGCGGCGTCTTGACTATAACGATGGCGCAGTATCAATTTGCTTAACGTCGTTTTAGCAAACGGAGTAAGATCAGGCAGCGGATCGCCCGAAAGCAGAAGCCCGCCACTGGCGAGTAATACATTGCGATGAAAGTCATAATTACAGGGATCCGTTGATTGATTAGCAAGCGAAACAAAGGTGCCGCAATCAGGATCAATCTGCCACAATTTACGATGCTGCCAACTACGATGGAAGGTTTCTTTCGCAATTTGCTCAAACCGCTGAGCGCTCCGCTCCACATCGTCCGAGACTCTCATGGCATCAACAAGTCCTAAAGACGGCCACATGGGTGCGTTACACCCAAGTAAAAGAGCATCCTGAGCGCCCTTCGCTATTGCCTCCATACCCATTCGGTACGCCTGCACTCCGGTGACGCCTCTCTGATAACGTTTTCCTTTGAGCGTTCCCCAGTAATTGGCATCAAGTTTAAACAGCTCAACACCCCACTCTTCTCGCATGGTTTTGACTATGTGAGTTAGATGAGCCTGTACCTCGGGGTTCGATGTATCCAATACGTACCAGGGGGTACAACGCCAACCTCCGTAGGTCACATCTTCGGCCTTGAGGAGATCACCGTTATGATGGCGAACAAACCACGATGGATTCTGTTTAAACACTTCTGACTCAGGCTGAGCAATAAAAGGAGCAAGCCAAATCGCCGACTTTTTTCCTTTGCGCTTGATATCCGCTATTAATTCTTTCACTCCTCCAGAAAATTTATCCGACGGAGTCAACCAGTCGCCCATAAATGCCTGATAACCATCATCCAACAGTACCCACTCCAGATCGCTGAGATCTCCCGTCATTACATTCAGATTCTGGCGGATATTGTCCTCGGTGACATCAGTATAATAGACATACCAGGAACACCAGCCAATGGGGGCTGGTTGCACAACGCCTGCCCTTACGGGGTGATGCTGAGCAATCAACCCTGCGTATTCCTGATAAAGTTGGGGTAAAGAGCCTCCAGTTAGCACGACGACAGATTCCAACTCTCTGCTGCCCCAGTCCTGAGGAGAAGTTCCTTCCCCATCGATAGAGGCTGAGACCAAAACACCTCTCTCACCACTGACTATTTCGAAGTAGCCCGCATAGCGATGACAACAGGTAAAACCAAACAGGGTGTACTCCACTGAATCGTCTACAACCAAGTAGTTGTAGTAACGCTTTCCCTGCTGCTCTCCATAAATCCGGTAACTACTGCTGTTATCCGGACATCGACCAATATCAACCGGTTTGTCGTACGTCCCGGTGGTTTGCGCCAACATCTGAAATCCATCACCCAGCAAAGTCGCACTATGACCAAAATCAAACTCACTGGTGAATAGCTGATAGTTGTCCGGTATTGGATCGTTATGTAAACCGATATAGTGAAAGGTCACCTGGTTTTCACGAGCTTCATCCAGTAGGTCTGGATTTGCCAATGTGATTTCTCTGTGACACGGTAGATGAATGCTATGAGACATAAGAACCTGCTAAAGCCGATAAAAAGAAAACCGATAGCGTGATTCGAAAAGCACCCATACTCCAGCATAGAAAAAAATACCCGGATCAAACAGTCGAAACAACAAACCCGGATATTAACTCTACAAAGGTCTGCCCATATTTTTCCAGCTTATACTCACCCACCCCTGAAATATGAGACAGAGCTTCCAAACTGGCGGGTTTAACCGCTAACATTTCATAGAGTGTTTTGTCATTAAAAATGACATAAGCAGGAACACCCTGCTCTTCCGCCAGCTCTTTACGACGCGCTCTCATGGCTTCCCATAATGGACGATCATGGTCGTCAATAATAACTCTGCCCTGATCCACTCTCCGGGTTTTGCGTGCTGCACTCTCAGAGGCGTATTCAAAGCGATCCTGACGGAGCAATAATCGCTCACTACCTTTGAGCAGAGGACGGCATTTTTCATTCAATTTGAGAGCCCCATGCCCTTCTACATCAACATTTATATACCCTCTGGACACCAACTGCCGGAAAATTGAGCGCCACTCACTCTGTTTGAATTCACTACCTATACCAAAAGTGCTTATCCGTCGGTGACCAAATTGACTGACTTTGGCCGTTTCTTTGCCAAGCAGAACGTCGACCAGATGAGAGACTCCAAACATTTGCCCGGTCCGGTAAACACAGGAAAGGGCTTTTCTGGCGGCTTCCGTACCATCCCAGGTCGTCACCGGCTCCAGACAAAGGTCACAGTTGCCACACTTATCTTTCAAGGGTTCATCAAAATACTCCAGCAACACCTGACGGCGACAACCCGTTACTTCACAGAGAAACAACATGGCCTCCAGCTTTTGCTGCTCAATTCGCTGAATTTCAGGCGCTGCGGTAGAATTCGACTGAATCTGTCTCAGCAACATGACGTCCTGAAGACCATAAACCATCCAGGCAGTAGCCGGGAGTCCATCACGACCGGCCCGACCGGTTTCCTGATAATAAGCTTCGATACTTCTTGGCAGGTCCAGATGAGCAACAAAACGAACGTCAGGCTTATCAATCCCCATTCCGAATGCCAGGGTAGCAACAATAATCATGCCGTCTTCGTTGAGAAAACGATGCTGATTATTCTTGCGATCGTGAGCTGTCATACCGCCATGATAAGGCAGTGCTTTTCGGCCCTGGGCATTCAGCCAGGCAGCAGTATCCTCCACCCGTTTTCTGGAAAGACAGTAGACTATGCCCGAATCATCAGGGTGCTCTTTTTCCAGAAATCTCAACAATTGCTGCTTACCCTGCTTCTTCTGACTGATGCGGTAAAAAATATTGGCCCGGTTAAAGCTGTCAACAAACACCCTGGCCTGCGCCAGACCCAGACGTTCGATAATTTCCTGTCGGGTTCGTTTGTCTGCTGTGGCGGTCAGGGCAATTCTGGGAACCGTTGGAAAACGTGTTTTCAGTACCGAGAGCTGCAGATATTCAGGCCTGAAATCGTGCCCCCATTGCGACACACAGTGAGCCTCGTCAATAGCAAACAGAGAAATCTGTATCCGATCCAGCTTCCTTAGCATCATTTCAGTCATCAGACGTTCGGGAGCAACATAGAGCAGGTCAATATGCCCGGTGAACAGCTCCTGCTCTATTCGGTACTGCTCTTCCATGGAAATGCCCGAATTCAGGCTTTCGGCCCGAATACCTATCTGCTTGAGATTACGGATCTGATCTTCCATCAGGGCAATCAGAGGGGACACAACAATAGCTGTACCCGCCATAACCAGAGCCGGTACCTGGTAGCAAAGTGACTTACCACCGCCAGTAGGCATAAGGACCAGCGCGTCACGCCCTTCTGTGACCTCTCTGATGACCTCTCCCTGGAAGCCACGGAAAGATTCGAACCCGAAAGTATTTTGCAGAACATTCAGAGCAGGATCAGTCATTACAGTCCAATGCACATTTAAACGACGGTGATTAATTAGATAAGAAAAGACAAACCAGTATACCATCAAACTGAGGACCTGACCGAGAATAGACAGGAATCTTTCAGAAAACTACTGTAGACTCCCCGGTTTTCATTCATACCGGATTCTCTTTAAATGCAGGACATCTGTTCTACTCTGGAGCCGCTGCTGAACAGGTATGCGGATGAGGAAGGTTTTACTTTCCACGCCATCCATGGCTTCTATAGCGCCATGGCTATCGTCCCGTTCGAATTGAAGACCGATGTGCGTAATGAGATTCTGTTTGGCACTCGGGTAACACTCTCCGGGGAAGATTCAGCCCTTCTGGAACAGGCTCTTGATCAGTTGTCACGAGCGATAGATCGACAGTTCAATGAAGAAGAAGGCTTTGAGCTTTCCTGTGAAGAATTTGCCGACCCGAATGATGAAGACCTGCTGGACTGGTGCTGCGGTTTTCTTCAGGCTCATATGATGACGGAAGAAGAGTGGTTCCGAGAGAATGAACAGGAAGTCAGTGAACTGTTGCTCCCGGTCATGCTCGGCTCTGGTCTGTTTGACGACGAGCCTGAGTTCGAAGCTATTCTGGAAGACGAAAAGCTGACTGAAGATATGTGCAGCCAGATACCTGAGGTGTTGATGGAGCTTTATCTGATGTTTAACTCTCCAGAGGAGGCCAGCGGCAAGCCGCCAGCCAATAAGTTAAAATCAGCCCGCAAGGCCCCACCGCGCAGGCACCGGTAACATAGTCTGCACTGCTCAAGAAGGAAGTGAACAGTGCTTCATGCTATTGTACCGCCTTTATGAAATTTATCGGTGAATTCAAAAGGAGGCCGCCACTTGATTGGATTCACTGTCTGCTTTGACCCAGACTTCCACCCGGCGGTTTCTTATTTTACTGGCCAGACTCTCTGCTGAAGACAATGCCATATACTGACCGTAACCCCGGTACTGGATTTTCTTCCGTGGAACTCCAGCCTTGACCAGAGCTCTTCTGACCACATCAGCCCTGAGCTTAGCCAAAAGATCTGAATTTCTCGATTGCGCCCTCTGATCTGCGAAACCAATTAACAGAACCTCGCCTGGCTGTCGATCAATGAAACGCGCCAGCCTTTCAATATCATTGATAGCCTTGTTATCAAGCTGGGCACGCCCCTGAGCAAAGCGGAAATTAACAGACGCACGGTCAAACTGGTCAACAATCCGCTGATAATCCTCTGGTGCAGACTGCACATCAGGGCTCATCAGCTCAACCGCCTGATGAACATAACCAACAGAAGCTACGACAGGTTGTGCCTGATCGCTGGTTGCAAAACGGAGAAAGTCGAGAGCATCAGGATCAGCGTCCTTTTCTGGCAGATACATATAAAGACGGCGACTCAGAACATAATCTTCCGTCGAAACATGCAGCAGCTCAGGCTTCAATGCTCTGTCAGTGCCTTCAGAAACCATCAATGGTCTGGCTCGACCAATGGTATTCAGGCTGACAAAACCAATGCCCCCCGGGGTCGATGCCACCTTGTCAGAGACATCGGCATTGGACTCAAAACGCATGGCAGTTGGGTCGAGCTGGTATTTTTTGGCCAACACGAGGTTTTTGAAAGTATCCCAGGTTCCCGAACGATCATCGCGGGCAAACAGCGAAACCGGCAGATCGGCCCCTCCCAATTCTTTCCAGTTCTTCACTTCACCAGAAAAAAGACGGGCAATATCTTTGATATCCAGCTTGTTAATACTGTTACCCGGATTCACAATAATCGCCAGACCGTCAATGCCAACAACATACTCTGCTTCCAGACTGCTGAAATCGCCCATGCCAGACAACATGGCCTGCTCTTTAGTCTTTATCGGTCGTGAAGCGGCGGCAATCTGTCCTTTCCCGCTGGCCAGTGCTTTAAAACCACTGGATGAACCATGTGCAGCAATAAAGATGCTGACCAATTGACCCTTAGCGGGTAAAAAGCCAGTCACTTTGACCTCATTATCCAGACCGGTCGGGAAAACACCTACGCCTTCTGCCCCCAGATACTTGAGATAGGACTCAGCTAATGATGGCCCTAATCTGGCACCCACAGTATTTGAGCCATGAATCGAGAACAATAATTCTTCTTGAGCCTGAGCGCCAAAAGAAACAAGAGATAAGAATGAATAAAACAGCAGAGATCGGAATGTTGTTATTGTCATGAGTAAATTTCAGAGCACACTTCTAATTTTTCGGTGAGTCTATCGGCGAATTATGACAGAAATATGACACCCATTAACGATAAACGCCTGTCAGCGCCGCTTGACCCTGACTCTGTGGAAAATGTTACATAGCCTTTTATACTGCAAGAATCAGGGAAGATTCTCAGGAGAGAGGTTGTGGGCAATACAATTAATAACGGCGGGACTTCTTCAATAGGCCATTCTCAAACAGCGGGCGCTGATCCACAGAATTCAATAACCAAGACAGTCAAGGTCAACGGTAAGCTCTACAATTGCAGTGCTTCGAAAGTCTGGGGTTTGAGAGTTGCACGGGAAGTTCTCGGTGTTCACGGTCTGGTTAAACCCGTCTATGACCACTTCCATGGCAAGTTGCATGAACATCTCGCTGATAATACAGCGACCCCATCAAAAGCGCCTTCAACACCGCTCTCAGAAAGAAGCACCCGCCCACTGCCCAAGCTTCCCAACCAGATGAACGAGCAACCCAGGACCCATTCTAAACCTGCTAATACACCACTTGCAGTCAGAAACAGCAGTCCTGAAACCCAACCGGCTAAAGCCCTGAAAGCACCGGAAATCATTAAAAACCTGGAGCATGGCAAATTTGAGGATAAATCCGGCTTCTCACTCAACAAGTTCTCGGAAGCCGTCCAACAGCTCTCTACTCCGGATATCAAGGAATTGATCTTTCAACTTAGCCAAAAGGACGACCCTGGTTATGATACGATCATGCAAGAAGTACGAGAGATTTATGCTGAAAGAAAAGTCACCGAGGGGCTGAAAGAATTTGGTGATAATGTGCAGGGTCTCAAAGACAGATGCGCCGGACGCTATGCCAATTCCCCCAAACTTGCAGCTGCGGTGTTTGCAGAGATTGATCGTCAAGTTGGTCTTCAGGAACCCCCCGACTCCCGATCCCTTGAACTTAAGGAACTGACTCCGTCCTTGCAGTGTGTCTATGGGTCAGACCATGGATCTCAACTTGAATTTGGCACTTACCAGGGAGCTTCGCTTAACTTGAGTCAGGAGTTCCCCTATAAGCCTGACGACTCTGAAATTAATACGCAATACAAAAAGATTAAAAGCCCACAGATACAAGGAAGGATCGATAACCAACCTTTCTTCGAAAAGGCACATCCAAAATTTTCTGACATCCATCTTGGCAATAGAGACAAAGGATTTGCACCGGGAGCACCCTATCATGCCGCAAAAGTCGACCTGCCTGGTGGCAGCTTTATCGCGAGTCAGGGGCCACTTGAAAACACAGAAAACAACTTCATAAAAATGCTTGCTCATCATCGTCCTGCCGTATCCGTTTCTCTTGTTAACTCCAAAGAACTCGAAGATCCGGAAATTTCCCATAAACCAGATAAGAAGCGTTCTATCGAAGTTGGCCCTAAGGAAGTCGGCGAAGAAAAAGACTGTGGCGGCGTTAAGGTTAGACTGGATGGACAATACTCTTTTGATGAGGGTAAAGTTACCGTCAAACAACTCTCCATTAATGGGGAGACACAATTCAGGGTTTACGATAAAGGCTGGGCAGACCATAGCGCCGGCACCCCGGAAAGACTGGCAAAACTGTCGGTACTGGTTGAAAAGTTACGTCAGCACCCCTCTGTTGCAGCCAGGTCAAACAACCCCACCGTCGTCAACTGCAATGCGGGAGTCGGCAGAACCGGAACCTTCATCACGATTGATAACAGCCTGCGGCAGTATCAAAAAACGGGTGAGGTTCCCCGGGATTTCACTCAAACCATTACTACCGCGCGCCAGGCCAGGAACAAATTCGTGCAAACAGCAGGACAGTTCAATACCCTGACAGCGGTTCACGGACAGTTCACACCCTTGTTTAATCCCTTATTGAAAGAAGCAGGTCTGACCGTTGCGACACCTGCTACCCCTCAAAAAGCCCCGGAGCCCAAAGATAACGGACTGGGGTACGGCTCAGAAGATTATGCCGTCGTCAATAAGCAAGCGCGAGATGCTGACAGACTCAGAAGAGCCAATAGGGATGACACTTACGTCAATGTCAACTTTGCAGATAAAACAAAAACTTCTGTTGAAAAGGCTCCAGACTTACCGCCGGTAGCAGCGAAGAGAACAAGAAACAATGGCCCTAAAGATGCCGATGAATTGCTGGATAAAATTACTGGCGGCGGGTATGGAATGACAATACAAACATTCGATAGACAGACGCTGACCACTGAACTTACCCGTGTCTTGCGTCAGGCAAATAAGATTCAGGATCAGGAACAGTTCGTTGAGATTTCTAAATACACCAAGACCTTGAAAGCAGATAAAAACTGGAGTGAGATAGGCCAGCTTATTGATAAAATCGTCAATAACCACACGCAAAACGGCCCCCCGCCCACTCCTTCCCGAAGGTAAATTATACCGGCATCCGCCGGTATTTTTTTATCTGCATATTCTCACTTGGAAGGAATCCCATCCAAGGCATCGACAACATCTTCCAGTTCAGCAATGGTTTGCCGGATCAGTTGTTTGTACTGGGAAGCGTCCAGCTTCTGCACTTCGCCTTTGAGATGATTACGGGCGCCGTCAATGGTAAAACGCTTGTCGTAGAGCAAACTGCGAATTTGCCGGATAAGCAGCACATCCTGTCGCCGGTAATAACGACGGTTCCCGCGCCTGACCGGTTTTAACTGCGAAAACTCCTGTTCCCAGTATCGCAGGACATGGGATTTGACCTGACACAAGTCGCTGACCTCACCGATGGTGAAGTAACGCTTGCCGGGAATAACAGGGAGATCACTCTTCCTGAGCTCTGTTTCCTGCATAAGCCTCGACTCGTGACCTGAGTTTCTGACCAGGCTTGAAAGTCACCACCCTGCGAGGAGAGATAGGAACCTCTTCGCCGGTTTTGGGGTTTCGGCCGGGCCGCTGACTTTTGTCTCGCAGTTCAAAATTACCGAAGCCGGATAACTTGACCTGTTCATTATTCTCTAATGCCTGACGGATCTGTTCGAAAAACTGCTCGACCATATCCTTGGCTTCGCGCTTGTTCAAACCGAGTTCTTCGTGCAGACGCTCGGCTATGTCAGCTTTCGTCAGAGCTCCCATGGATAACTTCCGCTCTCTTATAACCAGGGCAGCGAACTGTCGAGCCTGCTCAGAAAACAGGCTCAATACAGAGCGCTCGCATTGGCTGATTAGCTTCGGAGACTGGCACCAAATTCCGATCCCAGCCGACTTACGATGCTGTCAATCACTTGATTAACTTCTTCGTCTTTTAGAGTGCGGGAAGCGTGCTGCAAGGTCAAGCCCAAAGCAAGACTCTTATGACCTTCCGCAATGCCTTTTCCGGCATAAACGTCGAAAATACGAACATCTTTCAACAGCTCAGAGGCTTCTTCCCGAATGACCTGGTTCAGACTGTCAGCCGCCACTTCCTGCTTGACAAGCAAGGCCAGGTCACGACGAACTTCAGGGAACTTTGACAGCGGTGTGAACTCTGTTACTTTGCCCAGGCTCATCGCTTCCAGACTTGCCTCAAACATGATCAGCGCATCATTCACCTCCAACTTTTTCGTCAGACTTGGGTGCAGAGCGCCTATATGACCGACCACCTTGCCATCACGAACCAGCGCTGCACACTGACCTGGGTGCATGGCATCGTGGCTGCTGTTTTCAAAACGGAACTCCCCTGCAGCACCACCCAGTTCCAGCAGAGCTTCCACATCCCCTTTCAGGTCGTAGAAGTCTGCGGGCTCCGCTTTAATCGCCCAGCTTTCAGGGTAGCGACTGCCTGTAATCACGGCAGCAATCTGATTTTCCTGCCTCAGAGAGTCGCCTTCACGAACGAACGTCTGACCGGTTTCAAACAGACGAACACGGCTCTGCTGACGATTCAGGTTGTAGCTGACTGTTTTAACCAGGCCCGGTAGCAGAGATGTTCGCATGACAGAAAGATCGCTGGCGATGGGGTTCGCCAGAACCACAGGCTCACGCCCGGGATCAAACAGCTGATGCAACTTCGGGTCAATAAAGCTGAAGGAGACCGCTTCCTGATAGCCACGAGCAACCAGAATACGACGAATATCCCCTTCTTTAACTCTGTTTTCATCCACTTGCTTAAGCTTTAACAGAGCCGTTGGGATGGTTTCTGGCAGTCGTTCATAACCGTAGATACGACCCAGTTCTTCCACCAGGTCTTCTTCTATAGAGATATCAAAGCGCCAGCTTGGCACAGAAACGGACCACTCACCTTCGGCAATAGAACTCATCTCCAGACCCAGTCGTGTCAGCAGAGCTTCAATCAGGTCATTCTCGATGGTAATGCCCAGCAGAGAAGCCACTTTTTCAGCTCTCAGCTTGACTGTGCTCAGTTCAGGCAGCTTGTCTTCGCTCACTGCCTCGGCAACAGGACCTGGCTGACCACCGCAGATTTCCAGAATCAGGGCGGTTGCTCTCTCAATGGCCTTACGCTGCAGCTGGAAGTCCACACCACGCTCAAAGCGATGGGAAGCATCGGTGTGCAGTCCGAAGGAACGGGCTTTACCGGCAATGGTAATGGGATCAAAGAAAGCCGCTTCCAGCAGCACGTTACGGGTGGTTTGTGAGACACCAGAGCCTTCTCCGCCCATCACACCGGCAATACCCAGAGCCTGCTGCTCATCGGCAATGACCAGAGTCCCGGTATTCATAATGACTTCCTGTCCGTCCAGCAGAACCAGCTTCTCCTGCTCATGGGCCATGCGAACAATCAGGGAACCCTTCAGGGTATCCAGATCATAACCGTGCATAGGCTGACCCAGTTCCAGCATGACATAAGCGGTCACATCAACAACGGGATCAATGGAACGAATACCGGAACGACGCAGGCGCTCAATCATCCACAGAGGGGTAGGTTGAGTAATATCAACATCTTTCAGGATACGGGTCAGAAATCGTGGCGCCCCTTCTTTGGATTCAACAGCCACCTTAAAAGTATCATCAATCGTTGGGGCTACCGGCTCAACCTGAACTTCGCTGACATCAGCCAGGAAGTTCGCACTGACTTCCCGGGCCAGACCCGCAATGCTCAAACAGTCACCCCGGTTTGGCGTCAGGTCAACATCAATAATCCTGTCATCCAGGCTCAGGTACTCTCGGATATCCTGACCCACAGTAGCATCCGCTGGCAGCTCCATCAGGCCGTCTGAAGATTCAGCCATGCCCAACTCTTCTTCCGCACAAAGCATGCCGAAAGATTCCACGCCACGCAGTTTAGCTTTCTTGATTTTGAAATTGCCCGGCAGAACGGAACCGACTGTTGCAAAAGGTACACGAATACCCACACGGGCATTAGGCGCACCACAAACCACCTGGAACTCTTCTGAACCAGTACTGACACGAGTGACACGCAATTTGTCAGCATCCGGGTGTTGTTCACAGGCAACAATTTCACCCACAACCACACCGGAAAACTCGCCTGCTACCGGGTCAACGTCGTCCACTTCCAGGCCAGCCATGGTGATCTTATCTACCAGCTCCTGAGTGTCCGCTTCCAGGGCAACCCACTGACGTAACCATTGTTCACTGAATTTCATAGACTTTTCTCAACTCCGTTATTCGATCTGATCGCCGCAAACCGTTAATTGAACTGGCTCAGGAAGCGCAGGTCATTATCGAAAAACTGACGTAAATCGTTTACGCCGTAACGGAGCATGGCAAAACGCTCAACCCCCAGACCGAAGGCAAAGCCTGTGTACTTGCTGGTATCAATACCGGAGTATTCAAACACTTTCGGGTGGACCATACCGCAGCCCAGAACCTCCAGCCACTTGATGGAACCGTCTTCATTGCGTCCCCATTCAATGTCCACTTCTGCTGAAGGCTCAGTGAACGGGAAGTAGGACGGACGGAAGCGGACTTTCAAGTCGTCACGCTCAAAGAACACCCTCAGAAAGTCACTGAGAACACTCTTCAGGTCAGCAAAACTGACTTTCTCTGCCACATAAAGACCTTCGACCTGATGAAACATCGGGCTGTGAGTCTGGTCGGAATCGCAACGGTAAACCTTGCCCGGGCAAACAATGGCAATAGGAGGTTTCTCACCGGCCTTGCTCAGGGCCTCCATGACACGAACCTGAACCGGAGAGGTGTGGGTTCTCAGAACGGTGTTGTCATTGAAGTAAAAAGTATCGTGCATGGCACGGGCCGGGTGATGACCGGGAATATTCAACGCTTCGAAGTTGTGGTAATCGTCTTCGATTTCCGGCCCCTGGGCCACTTCAAAGCCGATGTTGCCGAAGTAATCGGTGATACGCTCCATGGTGCGGGTAACAGGGTGCACCGTCCCCAGGTTCTGGCTACGGCCGGACAGGGTGGCATCAATGGTTTCACTGGCCAGGCGAGCTTCCAGAGCCACTTTTTCCAGACCTTCACGTTTCACATCCAGGGCGGCCTGAACCTGCTGCTTGGCTTCGTTAATAAAGCCGCCCGCCTTCGGACGTTCTTCCGGAGACAGTTTGCCCAGACCTTTCAACAGCTGGGTCAGCTCGCCTTTTTTGCCAAGAAACCGCACCCGAACCTGGTCCAGATCAGTGGCATTGGCAGCTGACTCAACTTCAGCCAGGGCAGAGACGACTATAGGTGAAACAAGTGTTTCCAGATTCTCCATGGGATTCCTGATAACCGATGCGTAGAGAAAATAAACTGCCAATTCTAGCGGTTGAGGAAGGGTTTGAATAGATTTACTTGCAGGACAGATTTCACCGGTACAGGAAAGCCCTGACATTCATAACGGTACTGCGATAAATCGGTCTGAAAATTCCTGCTCCCTCGTCAAATAGCTCGCTATTCTCCCCGGAATCAGAAATTTTTATCCTCAATTTATCGCAATCTTCGCTAAGGACGCTTAAGTCTGTCAGGCTGCTCCTGCAGTCCGGATTCCGCAAAGTCCGGGAACATATGCTCTAGCCGCTCTCTGATACGAACCTCCCCATTTAGAAGTTGAAGAAATTTTAAATAATCCATTACAGCTTCCAAGAATAATGTGCGGTCATTGGTTTTCACTACCAGCTTCAAGCCTTCGTCGTGTACTTTCTGAACAACATTTAAGAACTGCTCTATCCAAGTACTACTAACAGTAAAATTACACTCCATAAAAACAGCCTGATGCTCCGTTTTGGATAAATGGCTGAAATGGAAATCCTGGCTTACAAATTCTGTTCCAGGTAATTTGGGAGGGCCCACCTGGCGGACCCGATCAGCTGGAATACTGAGTACTCTGGCCATTTCCTCTATTGATACGGCGTGCTCAGTGATCACTCCTGCAGCATTGCGGCCTTGATACTGACCCAGTTGCGCTAGTGCATCAGCAGCCTGTACGTCAGGGCTTTGCCACCATTGGGAACGACAACTGTCTCCCTGCAAACCACTAAGGTAAAGAAAATTATGGGCACACCTGGTTAAGGGCTCGATATCGCCAAGGAATTCAGCTTTGACAGGAATATGATGATTTGAACTGACCATGATAGCTTTCTTGGCAGTCATCACATGTTTCATTGTTTTTGCCAGAAGTTGTTTGCTAAAGTGACCGCCGTTAGCATCATCGATTACCACCAAATCTTTACCGGCAAGCATTTCCTCGATCTTGCTATCCCATTCATTACCCTGGAAGCACTGATACAGTTCGCCTGCCTTATCTGCGTCTAGATACAGGGTGTTGACACCATAGTCGGCTGCTTTTTTGGTAACTGCTACACAAAGATGTGTTTTTCCTAGTCCCGGTGATCCGGTCAGGAATAGTCCCATGGGCTTTTTATACGAGGCTCCACCCTGATTATTAATCACAGCACGCGTGAACTTCAGGGCCGTCTCATGCATCAGTTCCTGCTGTGTTGAGCGGGGTTCGAATTGATCTATATCAGCATCAAGATTTTCAGTATGGAAACGTGACACCTGGTGCACCGGCTTTGGTTTCATAGCCCGAGTGACAGACAAAAGCGGTTGACGGTGCCAGACTTGATCGCACTCGGACAAAAAATTTTCCCAGGTCACAGTATTAAATCGAGCCACGATAGTGATGCCACCAATAGGGTGATCATAGGGCAGGATATCGTCGGTCCAATCTTTATAGCTTGATTTCCCTTCTTTAATGGCAAGGATTGTCTCTGGACTCTGTGGTCTATTGTAGCCATCAATCAGTATTTTTTTGACCTGCTCGTAGGTTTTCGGTTCAACAAATTCACCCGGACCAAACCCCAGATAGAGATTCTGTCCGCTGCTGTTTTGCCCGGTGCATACCAGATTAAAACCGACAGCATCACCAGTTGCGTGCTTCAAATCGTAGCCTTCTACGCCCTGAATATAGAGGATATCACCCTTTTTTATTTTCAGCTCTGACTGCCCATTGCTCCCTGAACCTTTGTAAAACTCGAGATACTCAAACAGACAATGGAGAGGGTTGCTGTACTTGATCCGATTGACATATTCACCCTTTGTGAAGCATCCAATAACCTGGGACATGTGACCGAAAAGGGTGACTGGAATTCTGAACTTTGAGATCGGTGCGCCAAAGATGCGGTCGAATTCGTCGGTGCCAATGATGGTTTCAATGGCCCGATACTGACAGGCCGAAAGGGTCGTTGCACAGTCTGCAATGGTGGGGCCATGAAAAAAAGCATTCAGACACTCACTTGGTTTATAGCCATTATCCATTGCTACAAAGTTATACTTGTTCGTTATGTCAAAATATTCCGGCAGTGAGTGCTTCCCGAGGTATGAACTTTTTGACAGACCGGGAAGTTCGAGAGTCCGATAATCCTCAGGATAAAAAACACCCAGACGTTTTTTTTCTACTTGGGTCCGATATTTCTTGATACAAAAACCATCCTGAAATAGCTCTTCTCCTGCTTCAGAACCTTCCACTCGACGCTGAAAGCTTGTCTCAACTGAGTCCCGATCAGCGTAGGATGTGTTACTGAGCTGGAGCCAGTCAATTGTATTCTCGGCGAACTGCTCAGCCACGGACTTAGTGCTGCGACTTTTCGGAAAGGGTTTGTAAGTGGGGGTTATCTGACGTATAGAGTTGAGATGATCGTTCAAAGTAGCAGTATCGTCGTCCGAGACATTATTTGAAACTGATTTCTTCTCATCACCTGATAGCAAAGATGATACGCGCCTGGACAAAACAGGTTTATGTATCGGTTTCTCTTCGCACTCAATATCGATTGCGGTTAAAGCTTGCGAATCTGAAGAATCAAATCGCACAGGTGATACACACCTTGAGGGGTTAAACGAAAACTTTCTCGTGGAACTTTCGTTACAATCCGTTTTAGTAAATTTAACATCCTCTGCTCTGGGCTGAAAATATGTGCCGGGGTGAGAGCCTTCAGGTTTAATATCCATATTTCTTATCCTCCATTCACTTATGCTTGCTGTTAATACCTTCTTGAAGTCAGCTCATTTAGTCAGCCTGTTCAATCCTGCCTGACAGTATTTCAGGTCATCTCAAGAGAACGTGCGAATTATATGATACTGAAACTATCGTCTTAATAGTTTTGACAACCAGGAAATAATTTAGTTCATTGCCAAATGGAGGTGCCCGTTTCAGGAACTTGAAACATGATCTACTAAATATCGCATCAGGTCAGACCTAACCTTTTGATCAAGTTCGCCTTTTTTGCCAAGGAGCCTTGCCCGACCTGGTCCAGGTCAGCGGCATTGGCAGCTGACTCAACTTCAGCCAGGGCAGTGACGTTGCTGTGATTTAAAACCTTCCATCTACCTGTGTTTTGAATAAAGGACATCGCAATGAAATATATTCTTTTTTCCCGGGAACTGCGAGCTTGGCTGAACCAATATAAAAAACAACCCAATTCCTAGCTCATAGCCATTCAATTCTCTGTTTAATGCACTAACAAAGCGAGAAAGCTTACGCTGGCTTATAGATAAATAGTCTTTTTCCTCGACTCCCAAGCCTGCTCCACAGTCTATCTGCTCATGATAAGTGCTAAAAACTTTTATTGTTGATGACCAGGCGTCCGAAGTAATCAGTTGATTCCCAGAAAATTTTTTATCGAAGATATACTGCACCGAAAAAACAGCATCCTCCGGTGTTGCAACATAACCATTTGAAAACAATTCATTTCGAATTAACGCAGAAACACGTTCTGGAGTAGAACATCTTTTATTCAAAGCCTGTGGCAGGTTATGCTCAATGTAAGCCTTAAATGAATCCGATAACGGCAAGCTGTTTGTCTTAACAGTTATTAGTGAATCAGGGTAACATACCGATGAATCCGCATAACATACCGATGCAGCCAGAAAAGCTAAAGCGGTTACTATTTTTCTGAAAACCATATACAACCTCAAGTCATTGCATATATGTAAACTGTTTAACCTGTTTTTCAGTTTTAAGTTCAATATTCTCGTCTCTGACCCTATCCACTAGCCCATAAGCCCTGCCATGACAAGTCTCGCTACGCCGCTCAAAAAGGCTGACCGAGATCACAAGAACGGCTCCTGACTGCCCACCATTTATCCGGAGAAGAATTTGCTTTAAACTTCCCCCCCTGTTTTCAAAACCTCCCAGAATGATCTATGCAATTTTTTGTTAATGACCAGCCCCTGAGCTTTGAGTCCCCTCTGACGCTAGAGCAGCTGCTGGAACAGATCAATCAGGCTGAAAAGGGCGTGGCACTTGCGGTCAATCAAGAGATCGTCAGTCGCTCCCAATGGCCCCGCAGAAAAGTAGAAGAAGGTGACCGCATCACCCTGATCAAGGCTACCGCAGGTGGCTGATAGCGCGCAGAAATCGCACTTGGAATGACCGACAATTTATCGAATTACAGGGCTGGTATGCTGACCATTGCTGATAAAACCTTCCATTCTCGCCTGTTTACCGGTACCGGGAAATTCAATAACAGCCAGACCATGGCTGAAGCCATCAGGGCTTCACAGAGCGAACTGGTGACCATGGCACTTAAGCGAGTGGACCTGAATAATGATCAGGATGATATTCTCTCACCCCTGATTGAAGCAGGTGTTAACCTGCTGCCCAATACTTCCGGTGCCCGCAACGCCAAAGAAGCCGTGTATGCAGCCCAGCTGGCCAGAGAAGCCCTGCAGACCAACTGGCTAAAACTGGAAATTCACCCGGACCCCAAATATTTGCTGCCTGACCCCATCGAAACACTAAAAGCCTGCGAAGAACTTGTCGAACTGGGATTTGTTGTTCTACCTTATGTTCACGCTGACCCGGTCTTGTGCAAGAGACTGGAAGAAGCGGGTGCCGCTGCGGTTATGCCTCTCGGGGCACCCATTGGCAGCAACCTGGGCCTGAAAACCGAGGCGTTTCTGAACATCATTATCGAGCAGAGCCAGGTCCCTGTGGTTGTAGATGCCGGTATTGGCAGCCCTTCCGACGCCGCTAAAGCGATGGAAATCGGAGCTGACGCCGTGCTGGTGAATACAGCCATTGCTGTTTCAAATGACCCGGTAGCCATGGGTATTGCTTTCAGGGAAGCCGTGACAGCTGGCAGACGAGCCTACGAGGCTGGCCTCGGAATACGTTCGCACCAGGCTCAGGCAAGCAGCCCACTGACTGCATTTCTGGAAGACTTTTAATGTCATTTGTAGACACGTTTAACCAGTTAAACTGGGATGAAATCAGGATGAGCATCCTCAGCAAAACCGCTGCGGATGTCGAACATGCCCTGTCCACCGGCAGACTGGCCCATGATCAGTTTCTGTCGCTCATCTCCCCAGCGGCTGAACCTTACCTGGAACAGATGGCACAGAAAAGCATGGCACTCACCCGCCAGCGTTTTGGCAATACAGTTCAGATGTACATTCCCTTATACCTGTCCAACAAGTGCACCAACATCTGTACCTACTGTGGTTTCAGCCTTGACAACAAAATTCGACGCAAAACCCTGAGCACGGAAGAGCTGGACCGGGAACTGAAAGCCATCAAAGCCATGGGGTTTGATCATATCCTGCTGGTGACTGGCGAAGCCCAGGGCACGGTGGGCACCGAATATTTCAAAACCGTACTGGACAAAGTCAGATTGCACTTTTCCCACATTACGCTGGAAGTACAACCTCTGGAACAGAGCGAATACGAAGAGTTGATGGCGCTGGGGCTGGACGCCGTGCTGGTTTACCAGGAGACTTACAATCGCCCGGCCTACGGGAAATACCACCTGCGAGGCAGCAAGATGGATTTCGACTATCGTCTGGAAACCGCTGACAGACTCGGCAGAGCAGGCATCGACAAAATTGGTGTGGGCGCCCTGATTGGTCTGGAAGACTGGCGTACAGACTCTGCCATGGTCGCCGCACACCTCGACTACCTGGAAAAGACCTACTGGAAAACCCGTTACTCCATCTCTTTTCCCAGACTGCGCCCCTGCGAAGGTGAATTCCAGCCCGTTTCCGTCATTTCAGACAGACAACTGGTACAGCTGATCTGTGCTTACCGCCTGTTTAAACCGGAAGCGGAACTGTCACTGTCCACTCGAGAGTCGGAATCGTTCAGAGACAATGTATTGCCTCTGGGTATTACCGCCATGAGCGCTTTCTCAAGCACTCAACCTGGCGGTTATGCCAATGGTGCCGTGGAATCTCTGGAACAGTTCGCCATCGACGACAACCGTCGTCCTGAAGTGGTTGCAGCTGCGATTAAATCAAAAGGTCTGGAACCGGTCTGGAAGGATTGGGACCGCAGTTATAGCCACTAACCCAAGTCATCTCATGATCTGATTGTCGGGCCTGGTCATTAAGACAGGCTCTGACAGCCTGATGATACATAGCTCTTCCGCCAAACCCTTCAATTTCATTTATCCAAGCCGAACCAAACACTAATGATTTGCTATGGAGAGCCCGGCTATGATTGAGCCTTACGAACAATTTAAAGAGTTTTTAAAGGACTTTGGTGAACATATTGGTCATGACCTGACCACAGAAGACAACACCTGCGCCCTGGTAGACGAGCACAATGAGATCGCAGTGATCATAGAGTTACCTGAGAACAGTGATCTGTTACTGCTGCACCGTATGCTGACAACCATGCCAACAGATCCTGAGCTACAGGCCGCCAGAGCAATGCAGCTGTTGTCTCTCAACGGAGCCCCAGACAAGCTCAAAGGCGCCTGGTTTTATACGGACCAGGATGGAATAGGTTTGCACCTTATGACCAGTCACCCTGTCGGCAGTCTGACCCATGAGACTTTCAATAACCTGGTGCTTGGCTTCATAGAGCTCGCCAACACATTAACCCGGGAACTGACAGAAGAAGAGCAGGAGCTTACTTACGACTCATCACCTTCTGGAGGGATAGCACAATGAGAGGAGTCTTCTTTGGAGCAGGTTTATCTGCAAGTAGATACGCAGAAGCAAACAGTAGAAGTGAAGATACTCAAAAGCCCAAGCTCAAACCAATGACAAACTCACCTCCGGGTTATATTGGAAATTTTGCATCATTGGCCAACCCCTGGCAGCATCACGTAGGAACTCTGACTCCGGATAAAGGTACTCCCAGAAATAACTGGCGAATGGGTGAAGCTATGGCTGTTGAGGCAAGGATTGCCGCTTACCCTTACGAAAAGTCCATAGACGGCTGGGGATTAAAAGACAAAAAGATCCTGAATGAACTTAAGTCCTGGGATACTGACCGCCGTCTCGCCCTGTATGCTGGCAAAGCAGCCGGATTATCCACCAAAGGATCCGAAGGCTGTGTGTTCGACAAGAAAACCGGGCTCACTGCCTATATTCTTCGTAACCCCAAAACCAGTCCTCCCGAAGTTCGCATTGTTTTTGGCAGCTGGGACGCCCTGAAAAAACCGGATGAGCTTTCTCATACTGGAAGGTTCAAAAAAGCATTCACTCTCATCCGCTGGGTACGAAATCTGAGAAACGCAAGGCGAAAAACTGTGCCTGAAAGTTACCAGCAAGCCAGCAAGCTCACTAAGCAGGTTCAGAACCTGATGAAGAAAAACAGTGCCTTTAAAGGCTGGACTCTGAAATTATCGGGCTACGAAAAAGGCGGGGCTCAGGCGGCTTACGCAGCGGTTTCACAAGATAAGGTTTTACCTGCCAGATGCTTTTCCAGTGAATACATGAGCAGCCATATTATCAACTCTCTGGACAAGGAAAAACGGCAGGCCGCCGATGTCATCCACTACCAACCTGTGGAAAACGAGTACGTATTGAATCTGGAAAAGCATGACAGGTTTTTCCAAAATAAAGTCATAGGAAAACCTGTTGCTATGTATGCCTTGAATTATGAAAAAACGAATTTCCTCTGAATTCAGGTTTAGGGAAAAAGTCGCTTAAAGCAGCTATAGTTCTCCGGATACACAAAAACAGGTACTATCAAAATTCATTGAGGTGTATCCAAACGTCAAACTTCCAGACCGTCGAGCACCTCTGACCGTTCTACGACAAGTACAAAGCCATGAGTTACGACGACCAGGATCTGTTCCTCCAGGAAATGGAGGGAGTAGCTCCCCTGAAAAGCAGCACCAAAGCGAACCTCAAGAAACATCAGACAGCGACTCCCGGTCAGGCCCTGAGAAGGAAGGCAGCCCAGGCTGAGCTGAATGACCCTAATTTTTTATCTCTGGATAACCCGAAAAGAGTCCAGCCTTACGATCACCTGGAATATAAACGCTCCGGTGTTCAGGAAGGTGTTTTCAAGAAAATGAGACTGGGCAAATACGACATTGAAGCCAGACTCGACCTGCATAATCACACAGCGGCTGAGGCTCGAAAAGCAGTTTTTGACTTCATCAACGACTGTCAGCAACACGAGCTTCGCTCACTCATTATCAATCATGGCCGGGGCCTGAACACTAATCCCCCGGCCATCATTAAAAGCTACGTCAACACCTGGCTGCGGGAAATGGACCAGGTACTCTGCTTTCATACCGCATTAAAGTTTCATGGCGGTTCTGCGGCGCTGTATGTGGTGCTAAGAAAGAGTGAAAGAAAAAAACTGGAAAACCGGGAGCGTCACTCCAAACGCACCGCCTGATTCTGACCCAACACATAAAACGGGGTTATGGAAAACCATAACCCCGTTAAAGGCTGATATGAATCAGACTCAAGCCAGAGAAGCTTTAGCCTTTTCAACCAGCTGACCGAAAACAGCCTTGTCGTGCACAGCCAGATCAGCCAGAACCTTACGGTCGATTTCGATCGCAGACTTTTTCAGACCCGCGATGAAACGACTGTAAGACAGACCGTTGGTGCGCGCACCGGCGTTGATACGGGCAATCCACAAAGCACGGAACTGACGTTTACGCTGACGACGATCGCGGTAAGCATACTGACCAGCTTTGGTTACAGCCTGTTTGGCTACGCGAAATACACGTGAACGTGCTCCGTAGTAACCTTTGGCGGCCTTGAGAACTTTCTTGTGACGCTTGCGCGCGATTACACCACGTTTTACACGTGCCATGAGCTATATCTCCGAAAAAAATGATCTATAAAGCGATTAGTCGCGCAGCATACGCTTAACGAGGCCCTGGTCAGCAGGTGTTACCATGGAGGTACCACGCAGCTGACGCTTACGCTTGGTGGTCATTTTGGTCAGGATGTGACTCTTGAAGGCACCCTTACGCTTGTAACCGCTGGCTGTTTTTTTGAAACGCTTGGCGGCACCACTGTTGGTTTTCATTTTTGGCATGAAAAAGCACTCCGCATTCGCGACCACCTACCCCTTCTCATCTTGGAAAGCGGCGCCCGTTTCAGGGCCAGGAGGTGTCGGGATATTAAAAATAAAAGCGACTGTCGTTTAATCCGGGAGAAAATTTTCTGTGTAGAAAAGCCTCATCCAGGACATGAAAAACCGGCCACTGAGGCAGTGACCGGTTTTTCATACTCAAATCACTTCTTCTTTTTCGGGGCAATAACCATGATCAGTTGACGACCTTCCATCTTTGGACGCTGTTCAACGGTACCAATCTCTTCCAGATCTTTTTCAACCCGGTTCATCAGTTCCATGCCCAGCTGCTGGTGAGCCATCTCACGACCACGATAACGAAGAGAAACCTTCGCCTTGTTGCCCTCTGTCAGGAAACGTACCAGGTTGCGCAGTTTTACCTGGTAATCCCCTTCCTCTGTGCCCGGGCGAAACTTGACTTCTTTCACCTGGGTCTGAACCTGTTTCTTCTTGGCTGCGGCTTTCTGCTTCTTTTGCTCGTACTGATGCTTGCCGTAGTCAAGGATCTTACAGACTGGCGGTTCGCTGGTTGCATTAATTTCAACCAGATCCAGCCCTGCTTCCTGGGCCATGGACAAAGCGTCACGGGTATCGACCACCCCTACCTGAGAGCCATCGGCTCCTATTAGACGGACTTCTTTGGCACGGATATTCTCATTAATCGGCGCCTTCTGCGGGCGACGATCGCGGAAGCTGTTACGTCTGATGGGTGTATCTCCTGTAAAGGCAGCCTGTGCGAAAGGGCTCGTCGACGTTTAACATCAAGATCGACAAGCCCGTTACAGATTAATTACGCAGTACGGCCACGCTTGCTGATATCCGCTGCAAGGCGCTCCTTGAATGCCTCTACAGGCATGGTACCCAGGTCTTCACCTGTGCGGGTACGCACAGCAACGGTTCTGTTTTCCATTTCCTTATCGCCAATAACCAGCAAATAAGGCACCTTATTTAAGGTATGCTCGCGGATTTTAAAGCCGATCTTCTCGTTTCTCAAGTCCGCTTTTACCCTAACTCCCTTTTCCATCAACATTTTTTCCAGTTCTACCGCATAAGAAGCCTGTCTGTCAGTAATGTTGAGGATGGCAACCTGCTTGGGAGCCAACCATGGCGGCATGGCCCCTTCATAGTGTTCAATGAGTATGCCGATGAACCGCTCAAACGACCCCAGAATCGCTCTGTGGAGCATGACCGGTGTTTTGCGTTCACCGCTTTCATCGACATATTCAGCACCCAGACGGCCCGGCATCGAGAAATCCACCTGAATCGTACCACACTGCCACACCCGGCCAATGCAGTCTTTCAGGGAAAATTCGATTTTTGGTCCGTAGAAAGCACCTTCACCCGGTAGTTCTTCCCATGGCAGCGCCTGTGCATCCAGAGCATCGGCCAGGGCTTTTTCGGCTTTATCCCAGATTTCATCAGAACCCACGCGCTTTTCAGGACGCGTAGACAGTTTGTAAAGCATGTTTTCACGACTGAAGCCAAAATCCTCATACACCTCATGGAGGAAATCAATAAAAGCAGCCACTTCCGACTGAATCTGATCTTCTGTTGCGAAAATATGGGCATCGTCCTGAACAAAGCCACGGACACGCATGATTCCATGAAGCGCACCAGATGGCTCGTTACGATGACAGGAACCAAATTCCGCCAGTCGCAGCGGCAGATCACGGTAGCTTTTCAGCCCCTGATTGAAGACCTGGACGTGACACGGGCAGTTCATGGGCTTAACAGCAATATCACGCTCTTCCGAATTGGTGGTGAACATGTCGTCCTGAAACTTGTCCCAGTGACCGGATTTTTCCCAGAGGGAGCGATCCACCAGCTGAGGCGTTCTGATCTCTTTGTAGCCATGCATAATCTGCTTTTTACGCATGTACTGTTCCAGTTCCTGATAGATGGCCCAGCCATTGGGGTGCCAAAACACCATGCCCGGTGCTTCTTCCTGCATATGGAACAGGTCCAGCTTCTTACCCAATTTACGGTGATCACGCTTCTCCGCTTCTTCCAGACGCTGCAGGTAAGCTTTCAGGGCTTTCTTGTCTTCCCAGGCCGTTCCATAGATACGGGTCAGCATTTCGTTGCTGGAATCACCACGCCAGTAAGCACCGGCCACACGCATCAGTTTGAAGGCTTTCAGCTTACCTGTTGAGGGAACATGTGGGCCACGGCAAAGATCCATCCACTCACCCTGACGGTAAACAGAAATCACTTCATTTTTCGGCAGGTCATTAATGATCTCGACCTTGTACTCTTCACCCATGGCTTTGAAAGCACTGATGGCTTCGTCACGAGTCATCACCACTCGCTCAATCCCCAGATCCTGCTTTGCCAGCTCAGCCATGCGCTTTTCAATCTTCTCCAGGTCTTCGAGGTTAAATGCCCGCTCATAGGAGAAGTCATAATAGAAGCCATTATCAATCACGGGACCAATAGTGACCTGGGCACCGGGGTACAGATCCTGAGTGGCCATTGCCAGCAGGTGAGCCGTTGAGTGACGGATCACCTCAACACCTTCTTCGTCACGGGAAGTGATAATAGCCAGCTCAGAGTCATCGGTGATTTTGGCACTGGCATCTACCAGCTCACCATTAATACGACCCGCCAGAGTCGCCTTGGCCAGGCCCGGACCAATATCCTGGGCCACTTCCATGACAGAAACGGCGTCAGCAAATTCGCGCTTGCTGCCGTCGGGAAGCGTAATTACAGGCATGAGGAGATATTCCTTAATTTTTTGCCGCCAGGGCTTTTGCCGCCATTGGCATTATGTTCATCTTCAGTGGCAACCTGTACCGGAGGCTGCTTGCTCAGCGTTCTTGCCAGCCCATACCAGAGGCTGAGAACTTTTGTACCAGTGGCAACCCATACCAGGGGATGCTTGGATTTTCTCACCGATCGAAAGGAGAAAATCTTCGGACAGTCATTAGTATTTAGCAAAGAAAAGCCGAAAGATTATTATTTTGAGTTTTTCACAGCCTGTGTCAAGTCAGGAAAAAGATAACCTCAACAGGGCTCTTGAGTTTTTAAAGGCAAGAATGGAGAAGTATCCTCCCAACGTGGGAGCTCTTTAACCGGAAAGAGCGAGAAGCTCAGTACTTTTGCGACAGCCTCCCGGGAGGGATAGCTCAGCACGCCCAGCCAGAAAGTAAAAACTCCGGAAGCTTCCAGTAAATCCGAACAAGTTGCATTTCATCTTACATTGTCTATACCTATCCGAGCCACGACAAGCCGGTCGAGCCGAATTCAGTTTATATCAATCAGCCTGTTGATGGAGAACCATCCAATGCAGTTATTAAAACCTGATCGTCTGCTTTTAATATCGACGCTGATTGTTTATATCCTGAGTCATTCGGCTTTGGCTAAAACTGACATAAATACGACGGCGTCAGTCAATCCTGAAAGTTCCACCTTTTCTTCAAATTTCAGTGAGCCTGCAATCGTTTCAGAATTTAATGTCAGCTCATCGAGTACGGTTTCCCTGGGTATCAGGCTGCCCCTGACATCATCAGACGATATCCTTTTCAGGGAAAACCAAGGTGGACTGACGGGCTTTATCTGCTCACTGATGAACCTGCCTAGTAACTCAACTTTCGTTTATGGCAACAGCTCTCACTTGAACAATATTAAAAATCATCTGGGATGTGACGCCCCCCCTCCAGAAGAGACCATAAAAAATAAACCCGATTACGACCGCTGGGTGAGCAGTGTTTCCATCTGGGTTCGCGAGGGCGTGGAGATGTTCATACTGCTTAGTGCCTCTATAAAAGTTAACCCTGGAGCCAGAAAGCAGATTTTGTACGCAGCGTATCTGACCAGTGCCATCACTATGAGTAGCCTTTACAGTACTGGCGTCGCACTCGCGGCATCCGGTAAGGAAATCCCCGAGAAATGGATTCAACTTATTGACGGGTTAACAAAATTAAAAGCCAGTCTCTGCATTGGTGGCTGGGCTCTTGGGATGGCTGGAGGAATTGCAGATAAAAAAGAGCTCGCCTTATCAGGGTTACTGATAAATGTTATCTCGAACACGTTTCGCGAAACCGGCAATGCCGTTCTCACTACTGTACCGCTGATCCTTGATAAAAAATACGAAGCCGGCCTATTGGGTTTAATCCCTTTGGGGATCATTGCTTCAAAACTCATAAAATTCAACCCGAAAACCAACACTGTCTTTTTGCAGAGGTTCTCATGGTTTGTAATGGCCAGTCTCGGGGCCGGACTGTTCTCGGGAGCCTGGCATAATTTTGAAAAAATTGCCGGTGAATCCGCTACTGTCTGGGATTTGGGCAAACAAACAACGGTGAGCGATGGCTATGAGATACTCAGCGATAAAAAACTGCCAATGTCGATTATTGCTCCCTTTGGATACAGACCCGATCCTACGGTTATCACCTTAACGTCCGGCCTGGGCTATTTTACATTGGTAACTCTTGCAGGCCTCTATCTTGTTATCCACAGAGTGCAACCCACAAGTATTGATCAGTTACTGCCTGATAGCGCCGAGACATTGGGGTTGTAATGCTTATACAAGCTTTCCTTTGGGCTGTTCGGCGATCCTGCAAACGAGTTGCGTTTCACCCCAGATTTACTATACCTACTCGAGCCAATACGAATGTGTTCATAACAGCTTATCTGAATTCAATCGATATCAATCAGCCGGTCAGCTCATGGAGACACATCCAATGCAACGGTCAAAAACCTGTCTTGTGCTCTTAATATCGACGATGATTGCTTATGTTTCTGTTCATTCAGCTCTGGCTAGTCCTGCTCTGAATACTTCAGAATTAGTTAAATCTGACTACTCCACAGTGGCTTCAGCAGTTAACGGAAGCACACCTGCTTCAAAATTCAATATCATACTACCGGATAGGGTTTCCATGAGCACCAGACTGCCGCAGACAGCATCAGACGATATCAGCTGCGGGGAGAACAGAGGAAAGCTGAAAGCCTTTGTCTGCTCAGAAATCAACAACCCGAATAACTCAACTGTGTTTTATAATAACAGCTCTGACTTTAACGCCATTAAAGATAAACTGGGATGTGAAAGCTCTACTGCAACTGTCGCCAAAAAAAGCAAACAAGGTACCGAGCCGCTTCTTACCAGCGTTGCTATCTGGATTATGGAAGGCGTGGAGATGTTCGTACTCCTTGAGGGCTCTATCAGAGTTAAACCAGAAGCCAAATATAAGATTTTGGGGACAGCGCTTGGCACCAGTCTCATTACCATGGGCGGTGTATTCACTTCGGGTGTCTTACTCTCGCAGTCAGGGATGGAAATCCCCGAGAAATGGGTTGAACTTATTGCTGGCTTAACATCATTAAAAGCCAGCATCTGCGCTGGTGGCTGGGCTCTCGGGCTCGCTGGAGGTGTCACAGGTAAAAAAGAACTTCTCTTGTCAGGGTTGCTGATCAATGTTGTCTCATATACTTTTCGCGAAGCCGGAGAAGGCGCTCTGGCCACCTTACCGCTGATCCTTGATAAAAAATACGAAGCCATTTCCTTGTCTTTTATTCCTATGGGAGTCATTGCTACAAAACTAATACCATTCAACCCGGAAACCGATAGCGCCTGTTTGAGAGCATTTTCATGGATTGTAATCGCCAGTCTGGGAGCTGGACTGTTCTCGAATGCCTGGCATGAATTTGAAAAAATTGCGGGTCAATCGAGCACTCTCTGGGACTTGGGAAAAAATTTAATCGTTGGCAATAGTTATGAAATACTCAGTCGTGAAAAACTGCCTATGTCAATTGTTGCTGCCTTTGGATACAGACCTGACCCTACAATTATTACAGTAACCACCGGTCTGGGCTTTTTTACGTTCGTATCTTTAGCAAGCCTCTACCACCTTCTCCACAAAGCCAAACCCAGAGGCAACAGACAGCTTGAAATAGAAATCATGCAGTTTTAATGCTCATCAAATGTTAAAAACCTGTTGTCAGAAAGCCATTTGGGCAATCGCTATGGCGATGTAAACCTTGTGCAGAATGTTGTACTCAGATATACACAGCAGCCAAACTCTGATTCCTATACACAGCCTGTATTGTGCTGCCTGGTTTTGTTCCGGTAAGTTTGGCTGTACTCTGCCCTTCTATATCCGATAGAAACAATCCACACTTGCTTAAACAGACAGGTTCCAGCGAAACTATAGGGCTTTTGGACAAGAACCCAGCCCGCTCCCGTTGAGCTGTTACGGAACCTTATGACCCAGCAACGCCCGGATACTCACGACTACCTCGCCCTGTTCCTGAATGATGTGCCACTGATGGATGTTCGGGCTCCTGTTGAATTCAACAAAGGTTCATTCCCACTGGCGACCAGCCTGCCAATCCTGGATGATTACCAGCGTGAAGTGATTGGTACTGAGTACAGGCAGCGGGGGCAAGATGCTGCCGTCGCCCTGGGTTATCAGCTAGCCACTGACGATGTGCGTGATGAAAGAGTGACCCACTGGCAGCAATTTGTACAAAAGCATCCAGAAGGCTACCTATTCTGTTTTCGTGGCGGTCAGCGCTCTCATATTACCCAATCCTGGCTGGCCGAGTCCGGATCCCCTTACCCTCTGATCAAAGGGGGCTACAAGGCACTGAGAAGGTTCCTGATCGATGAACTGGAAAAGTCTGTTGAAGACATTCCCTTTATGATTCTCAGTGGCAAAACCGGTACCGGCAAAACTCGTCTGATTTATGACATTGAAGACAGCATTGATCTGGAGGATTTGGCCAACCATCGGGGGTCGAGCTTCGGTCGTCGTTATGGTGGCCAGCCCACTCAGATTGACTTTGAAAATCGTCTTTCTATCGCCATGCTCAAGCACCGCCACTTTAAACCAGGGCGCGCTCTGCTTCTGGAAGACGAAAGCAAGCTGATCGGGCGCTGTAGCCTGTCCCAGGTGTTCAGCAACAAGATGCAAAAGTCCTCCATTATTCTGCTGGAAGCTTCTATAGAAGAGCGTGTAGAGATAGGTCTTCAGGAGTATGTCAGCAATAACCTGGCCGAATACCAGAACGTTTACGGCAAAGAAGAGGGCTTTGCCCGCTTCAGCGAGGGGCTGACTGACAGCCTTTGCCGGATTCGCAGAAGATTGGGTGGAGCCCGTTATCAGGAGCTGGGAGAGCTTCTCTCTTCAGCCCTTCAGCAACATGAAGTTCATGGTGTCATTGATGGTTATCGGCCACTGATTGAGCAATTATTGGTTGGCTACTATGACCCCATGTACGAGTATCAGCTGGAGCAGAAACAGGAAAGAATTCTCTTCAGAGGTAACCGGGACGAGATCAGAAACAACTATCCTGAGCTGGTATTAAATTGAGAAACAGTTCGGTTCCGGTAAAAAAGAGCCATACTCGAAACCAGGATGGCAATGACTGCCCACTCCTGATTATTGGGTATGCGCCCTTCCAGCATGAAGACAAAAAGCACTCCAAATAAAACCTCAAGGGTTGTGCAGGGATAAAATCCTGAATCACTGTTGTGCGACACTGCTTTGCGTCTGCATATCCGGGCCAAACCGGTGGCTAATATCCCTGCTACCAACCCCCCTCCTCCGAAGTAAGCCCAGTCAATATTGACAACACCTCCCGAAAACAGGGTGAATTCAGGGTGGTCCAGCCAGGTCAGTGGATAAATCATGGGCAATGCCAATACAGAGCCCAGTCCGGTTAACAGATAACGATCGGAAGGATCAATATCGGGGCGCTCAGTAGCCATTAATAACTGTATGCGGGTACCTGTGAGCCAGCAGATACTCGCCAGCAGTATACAGAACAATCCATAGACCATACTCTGCTCATGTGAGTCCGGATTAACCTGATCAAACTTCTGGGAAATCAACAGAAAAAAGGCTCCAATCAACAGCAGTAGAGGCATAGTGAGCTGGCTGGCAGCCTTTCTTTCCAAAAAGCATTTCTGAAAAATCATGGGTAAGGCGGCTATCAGAATACAGGCAAAAACGCCGCCGAGGCTCCGGATACTGATGACAAGAAACAGGTAATAAAGAAGATTCGTCAGCAGGGCCACCCAAATCCATGGCACGATACCATCTTGCCGGACTCTTTTAATAATCTCGCGACGAAAAAGGACAATGATAGATACCCATAGACCAAATACTGCAAAGCGTCCTGCTACCAGCTCAATAGCAGAATATTCCGACATCAATCCAGGAAGAATGATCAGACTCCCCAACAAGGCTCCTGACAACAGCGAATAGACAACGCCTCTGGCAATCAACTCGGGACTTCTCCACAGAGAAACTTCAGGTTCTCTGAGCATTGTCTACAAAACCGTGATTTTCCAGCCTCCTGGCAGGATTTACCACCCTGAGCTGACCAGCGAGACAGCAAAACGGATAAAATCGGCAAAGCCATCCTGATAAATCAGATTTCAAAAAAGACTGACTGCAGGTAGTATCAGTGAAACACATTCAATCCAACCCCGGGGGAAGTATCCGTGTCCACAGATTTCGATACTTTTATCGACCGAAGTCATACCTCAAGCCTTAAGTGGGATCGCTACAAAGATAGAGATATCTTGCCTTTCTGGGTGGCGGATATGGACTTCAAATCCGCCCCTGAAATCATTGAAGCTGTGCAACAACGTGTTGACCACGGTGTTTTTGGCTATACCCTGGCCGATGAGGGTCTGGAAGATCGAATTGTCGAGCGAATGCAAAACCTCTACGGCTGGCAGATTGAAAAAGACTGGATTGTCTGGCTGCCGGGACTGGTGACCGCACTCAATATTGCGGTGAGAAGCGTCGCTGGTCCCGGAGAGACCGTTGCAGTGCCTCTGCCGGTTTACTACCCCTTTCTGATGGCACCCAGGTTGGGAGGACGCCAGATGATCGGACTGGACTGGGTGATCAGGGACAATCAGTGGCAGCTGGATTTGGAAGCCTTTGAACACAGGATCACCGACGACACCCGGCTGTTGATGCTATGTAATCCTCAGAACCCCAATGGCCGGGTACTTACCCGGGAAGAACTGGAGACTATCGAGGCGCTCTGCAAAAAGTACAGCATTGTCGTCTGTTCTGACGAAGTGCATTGCGACCTGATTCTTGATCGTAATGCCGAACACATCCCCTATGCCAGTCTGAGTGAATTCACCCGGGACACATCTATCACCCTGATGTCGCCTTCCAAGACATTTAATCTGGCCGGCTTTGGCTGTGCCTTTGCCGTAATACCAGATGGCACATTGCGCATGGAATTTCAAAGAGTGCGCAAGGGTATCGTCCCTGATCCGGATAACATGCTGATAGGCTTCACGGCTGCCAGAGCCGCCTACGAACATGGCGAACCCTGGCGCCAGAGTCTGCTCGACTATCTTCGGGGTAACCACGATTTACTGATGTCCGAAATCAATGACATTAAGGGCTTAAGTATGCTGCCACTGCAGTCTACCTACCTGGCCTGGATTAATGTCAGCGAACTGGGCCTGGATGATCCACACCGCTTCTTTGAAGATGCCGGTGTGGGATTCTCCCCCGGTGCCCAGTTTGGAGACCGTGACTACCTGAGACTGAACTTTGGCTGCAGTCGATCTACTCTGGAGGAAGGCATTCGCAGGATCAGGGCCGCAATAGCTGAGTTCAAACCCTGAATGGATTATATAGGTCTGTCATTGAATAACTGACAGACCTTTCAACTCTTTCCAGAGCAATCCATTGATAACCTGTCATCCAACAACACTTTGAAAACGTATGATCTGTGGCAGCGCGAAAGGCATTAGTCAACTGGCTGAAATTGACATATCGGTCAACCTTGATACTACTGCCTTTAAGCTCTAGACCATATAGGATATTTTAATAGTCTCTGGTCAAACCGTAACGCATTGTTAAATTGCTTTGGAGGTTAGCTCGTGCCAAATGTGACGTCTACTGAAAACACCTCGCCACTCCAGATCCCCACAAGAACGCTGATACTCGATTCAGGCACTCCGGAAGCAAAACGCCAGGAACTGATTCAGTATTTCTGCGAAACCTACGATATCTACGATCGTCTTTTTGAAACACTCACCAGTGATGAGGCCTATTATCGTAAGGCTATTTCCCAGAGACACCCCCTGATTTTCTACTACGGCCATACCGCAGCATTTTTTATCAACAAACTGATTGCTGCCCGCCTGATTAATGAACGAGTAGATACCGATATTGAGGCAATGGTAGCCATCGGCGTTGATGAAATGTCCTGGGATGATCTGGACGAAAACAACTACGACTGGCCAACGGTTCCAGCCATGAAGGAATACCGTCAAAAAGTCAGGGCACTCATCGTTGAATTTATAGAAACCATGCCTTTGGAAATACCCATCACCTGGGAAAGTCCAGCCTGGCTGATCATGATGGGCATTGAGCATGAGCGCATCCACCTGGAGACCTCATCGGTTCTCATTCGTCAGCTACCCCTGGCTTACGTCACGCCTCACCCGGACTGGCAACCCTGCAAAACTTCCGGGGCAGCGCCGGAAAATCAGTTGATTGAACATGCCGGTGGCCACCAGATTCTCGGCAAGCCATATGATCATGCTCTTTATGGCTGGGACAACGAATACGGTCACTATGAAGAAACTATCCCTGCCTTCAAGGCCAGCCAGTACCTGGTCAGCAACCAGGAGTTTCTTGAGTTTGTCCGGGATGGGGGCTACAACGCCGAAAAATATTGGACCGACGAGGGCTGGGCGTGGGCTACCTTTGCCGAAGCCATTCACCCTGAGTTTTGGGTTCCCGGTGATGAAAATTACCGATACCGGACCATGCTGGAAGAGATAGACATGCCCTGGAACTGGCCCGTGGATGTCAACTGCCATGAGGCTCAGGCTTTCTGCCGATGGAAGTCAGAAATGACAGGGCTGCAGATACAACTGCCGTCCGAAGCTGAATGGTATTGTTTGCGAGACAGCATTGATACAGACCAACCTTATTGGAAACAGGCTCCTGGCAACATCAACCTCGAATACTGGGCCTCTTCCTGTCCGGTTAACCAGTTCAGGACGGGGGACTTTTATGATGTCATTGGCAATGTCTGGCAATGGACAATGACTCCCATTGATGCCTTTGAAGGCTTCAAGGTTCATCCCTACTACGATGACTTTTCAACCCCCACATTTGACGGCCGGCATAACCTGATCAAAGGTGGCTGCTGGATCTCGACAGGAAACTATGCGATCCGGGATTCCCGATATGCTTTCAGGCGACATTTTTTCCAGCATGCCGGTTTTCGCTATGTTGAATCCACTGCTGAGCTTAATGCCAACCTGAACCCCTACGAAACCGATGTGCTGGTGGCTCAGTATCTGGAATTTCATTATGGTGAAAGCTACTTTGGTGTTGAAAATTTCCCCCGGGCCTGTGCCGAAGTCTGCCATGAGCTGTTGACAGACCTCAACTGCACCCGGGCACTGGATCTGGGCTGCTCGGTAGGGAGAAGCAGTTTTGAGCTGGCCCGCTGGTTCAAACATGTTGATGGAATCGACTTCTCAGCTCGTTTTATCTCTGCGGCCTCCAGGCTTCAGCAGAATGGAAAAATTCGATACTTTGTGCCCTTTGAGGGAGAACTGGGTGAATACCGTGAAGCCAAACTGACTGACTTTGCCGATAACATTGATGTCAGTCGTGTTCTGTTTACCCAGGGAGACGCCTGTAATCTCAAAACCAAATACAATAACTATGACCTTGTCTTTGCCGGGAATCTGATTGATCGACTCAACGATCCCCATAAATTCCTTTCTTCTGTTCATGAGCGAATCCGTCCGGAGGGACTGCTGGTGCTGACTTCGCCCTATACCTGGCTGGAAGAATACACGTCAAAGGATAAATGGCTGGGAGGAATACGTGAGAATGGTGAGGCCCTGACAACCTATGACGGGCTGAAAAGAGTTCTGGGCCAACATTTTGAGGAGATTAAACCACCCAGAGATATTCCTTTTGTCATCCGGGAAACCGCCAGAAAACACCAGCATACCCTTGCCCAGGCAACCTTCTGGAGAAAAAAGACTTCCTGAAAACAACAGGAGTCTGATAGTCTCTGTCAGGCTCCTGATCTTTCTAAAGAAATCCTGATCAGGCCCAGCACAGTTGCTTTGAAACAATGACCCGTCATGAGGCTAAGACCTGTTAAGAGCCTCATTTTTCCATTATATTGCCCGGTCAAAACAGCGATTACGGGTTAAATGTGAGCAAAAGCAGTTTCCAGTTTCAACAAATTGGAGTGATTCACTCCTGCTACCGGCAAAAATTTGGAATCCCCCGCCAACCGGGCATTGTCACAGCGGCAGAGTCAGAGCTGGAACTGTTACCACCCTTCAACCAGGAGAACCTGGTACGTGGTCTGGAAGGTTTCTCTCACCTCTGGGTTCATTTTGTTTTTCACGAAACCATGAATCAAGGCTGGCGCCCTACCATTCGCCCTCCCCGACTTGGCGGCAAACAGCGCATGGGCGTTTTTGCCACTCGTTCGACCCATCGTCCTAACCCTATTGGCCTGTCTGTGGTAAAACTGAAAAGCATCCAATCGGGGAACGGCAAGTTGATACTGAGACTGGCAGAAGCTGATCTGCTGGATGGCACACCGGTTATTGATATCAAACCCTACCTGCCCTACGCCGATGCTCTGCCAGAAGCTAAAGGTGGCTTTGCACCTTTACCCGCCATCATGGCAGCAGTGGAATTCAGCGAAGAGGCCATGATTAAATGCCTGGCTTATGAACGCCGGACCGGACGCTCTCTGGTGGAACTGATTCAACAGGTATTGGGGCAGGATCCACGCCCGGCCTACCTCAGAGATACCACCGGGCGAAGGCATGGCTTCGCACTCTGGGACGTTAATGTGGTCTGGGAGTCCAGGGGAGACCACTTTCTGGTCACCGATCTGGAATTATAACCATAGGGCCATCTTCAGGAGCTGAAGAATGATTATTCCTTATCAGGAACTAAACACAGAAACACTGCACAACCTGATTGCTGAATTTGTCAGCCGGGAAGGGACCGACAACGGTTTTGAGCAGGATCAGGAGAGTCGTATTCAGCAGGTACTTGGGTTATTGAAATCAGGTGAAGTCTCTATTGTTTTTGATCCCCAAACCGAGAGCGTCAATATCATACCTGCCAAAGAAGCTCAAAATTATGAGTTTATGGTCAACCACACCTGAAAGCTCAGGCTTTTTTTCAACACATCAATTACCCCGTCAGGGTGGCGGGGCATGAAACCACAAACTAAAGTTGATTCTGATCCTTTAATAGCCAGAACAATAAGGAGAGCTTTGTCTCTCCTACCACTCCAGTTCTGCAGTATGTCAATTGCAATGCAGGAAGACCAAAGCCCATTATAGATGCTAACGCCCTGCTGGTGTGTCTGATCCAGGCCTGCTTGATATGGTATGAAAGAAAGAACCAGGTATGAGTGATGGCCTGATCCAGAAGAATCAGGACTGCAATTGCGGCTCTCTGATAGGTTAATGCTTGCATCTCATTATTGATAACCTGAGCACCTGTATCCGGATCGGAACCGGCTATAAATGAAATGTTGACTACCAGATTTGTATAAGGCGAGGCTGTTAATAAATTGGGTGAAATGGATGACGCGGATGAAGCAGGCTCTAGCGTAGTACAATTACAAGCAACATCAAAGCCTGTCTCAGACCATTCGCTCACTGGAGCAAAGCCTGTATGATAACCGTTTCCCAATTCAGCCACGCAGCTATGCTTATCGTTATGATCCGTTGCTATCAGACCCCATGCCTGTTCTCTGTCTTTTAATCCAAACGCTCCCTGAATTATTTTGATACCTGAACAGTAACTTCTACCGTCAGTAGGTACGAATATAACGGTTTTAGTGTTTTTCATGGTCAACTGCACTTTCCCTGTTTTCTCAAAACACTCAACATTCAGTACAGCGTTTTGAAAATCTTTCCGTCCTTTTACGCCTCTCAGAAGATCAAATTCAGAATTCATAAATCGATAGACGAAGTTTACTTCTGATGCTCTCCCACCAGCAAAGCTTCTACACCCGAGTTTCACCGGTTTAATCCGCATCTGATTATCTGCCGGATCCAGCACCACTTTGACGTTGTTCGCAACAAAGATACCTGCACCCATCAGATTCAGAACGCCTGCCAGTAGATGATTCTGTTTGGTTGGAGTTAATTCGGAAGACCCAGCCAGAGCCACTGTTGATGAATTATTCAAGACTTGGGGATTCCTGGAATCAATTTCAATATTAGCCAGATAATAGACAGAATCACTGTGAGTCGCCGATATCACGAAGTGATCCTGTAAGACTCCCTGAGTAACAAACACAGGCAGAATATCCGCTCTATTTCCCACAAAAGCCGAGTTATCCGGCAAGTGAAAAGTTGATCCCCCTTCGTGGCTGATTCTGGCATCCTCTGTCAATGGCAATTCATAGACGACTGGCTGTTTCTTTTCATGTAATTGCTCTGCATCAAAGATAAAGAGGGTTGGATGGAGCGTTTCAAAAACCTCATGACTCAATCTTTCTGATGTAGCAGATATTTTTCGTATCATGACCGTTTCAGGAATTAGAGAAAGACGATTGTTCTTTTCCCTGATAAGTGCCTTGAAAGCGGCTAAATGATGACTGCACACGTTTCTGTCGACACGACTGGTCAACTCAGAACAACTCGAAACCTCTGTATATGTGGAGCTGACCGTTGAACTAACGGCAGGAAAAGCACAACTGGGGAAGGCATAAATTGATAACAGTAAAGCAACTACTATATCTAACCTGAAAATTATCATAACAGTAATCTGTCGATTTTTTAAAAGTCAAGATAGAAGCGTCCTTAACGTAACAATCCTTCCTAGGGCCGTTATTCATCCTAGACCAGATATTTAATAAATAAAGGCAAAGTCTTCTCTAGCAAAAAGAATATCCATTGTCGTATTTTTTTAACCGAATGAGGAATTACAGCAACGCAGGAGCAGTTGCCACGAACGCCTGAAAAACAGGTCAGAAAATGTGATTTCGTACGATGGGGTACTTAGAGTGAATCAAAATCATCATGTAACAGAGAGTGCCTTATCGGCGATACACTGTACCCTCTCAATCCACTGACACATTTCGGAACCAACTGGAGTGCTGGGAGACCCAAACCCAATGTAGCCGCCAACACCTGACTGGTGTGCCTTATCCAGGCTTGCCTGATACGGTCTGAAAGCCGGAACCAGATTTGAGCAATGAACTGGCTCCCGCCGAACAGGCAACATATACCTATGATCTCTAATCCGGTTAATTTTGATCTGCTGATTTTATTCCCGACCAGAGCATCTTCATCAGCCGTTGTGTAAGGTATCTGAGTTGCAAAGGGAGAAGCAGTGCATGCAACATTAAAACCTGCCTTAGACCATACACCCACTGGAGCAAAACCCGCTCGATAACTCTTCTCATATTGAGCCCAACAGCTCTCTTTTTCGGCATGTTCAACCGGTATCCAACCCCATGCCTGATCACTGTCTTTTAATCCGAACGCTCCCTGAACCATTTTGATATCAGAACAGTCACTGCCAAAGACGCCGCCCATATAGTGATCGGGATCCGATGGATTAGCAGGGTCAATGGATAGATCGTTACGAAACTGATCAACGACACTGTTACAGGTAGAATTAAAAAAGCTCAGAATATTTTCCTTAGGCAACAAGCTAATGGAGAACAACACACTACTGCCCTGGGGCATCCCGCGTCCTGCAGCATCAGTTTCAGTGGATACAGACAAGACCGTTGTAGTGTTTTTCATAGTCAACCGCAGTTGCCCTGTTTCCTTATAACATTCAAGATTCAATGCAGCGTTATGAACATTATTTAACCCTGGCTGAAGTTCAATGTCAGAGTCTGTAAATTGATAAATGAAATACTCTTCTGCTCCTCTCCCATCAGCATAATCAGTACACCCCAGGTCTACTGTATTAACCCTCATCCCATTATCCGCATGATCAAGTACCACCTTGATATTGTCTGCAACAAAAATACCTGCCCCCCTCAAATCCAGAATACCCGGAGGCGCATGATACTGCGTGGTCGGGGTTGAACCGGGGGATACTGTGGCAGCTGTTGCTAATGAACCACCCTGCTCTTGAGGATTTCTGGAATTGATTTTGATATTCGCCAGATAATAGACGGAATCATTATAGGTTGCCGACATCACGTGATGATTCTGCATGCCTCCCGCAATCACAAATTCAGGCAGAATATCCTCTCTGTTCCCCACAAAAGCCGAATTAACAGGCAATTGAAAACTCCTGGTCATCCTGGGATTGCCACTGTCAGGCTCTGTGAGTGGTAATTCATAGACGGCGTGTTCACCCTTTCCTGATGATCGCTCTGCATCAAAGATGAACAAGGTTGGATGGGTGACCCTAAAAACCTCATGACTCAATCTTTCTGTTGTAGCGGATATTTTTCTTATCCAGACCGTCTCAGAAATTGGAGCTGCGGTTGAGGAAGGTGTTGCCGAAGATACCTGATTATTCTTTTTCCTGATAAGAGCCTTGAGAGCGGGTAAATGTTGACTGCACACCTTTCTGTCGAAACTACTGGTTAATTTTGAACAACTTAAAAACTTTGTATATTCGGAACCGACCGTTGGCCCAACAGTAGTGATAGCATGACAAGAGAAGCCATAAATTGCTGACAATAGCGCAACAGCTAACCCGATTCCGGAAATATTCATAACCGCACTCTGTCTGATTTTTAAACGTTAAAACAGAAGTATCCTTTCCTTAACCATACTTTTTAAGGGCGTTATTTATCCTAGACCGGATATTTCATAAATACAGGAAAAGTCCTGTCCCATAGTAAATAACCCGGACCACCGAATTGTGGAGGGTTCAGAAAAACCTTCCGGAGGCGGATCATATGGGCTCCTAGCAGCCTGTCGGACTTAAGCGTCCGTAGCGAGGATTGCAAGAAATTGAGGATAAAAATCTCTGTTTCTGAGGAGAATAGCGAGCTATTTGACGAAGAAACAGGGATTTTTAGACCAATTTATTGCAACCGCAGTAGGACAGTCTTAAGTCCGACAGGCTGCTATCGTGGTTCAAATATATCTTGATATCCCAATGGCTCCTTATCCCCCAATACGGCGTGCCCTGACCTTCCTCTCAATCCACTGATACATCCCGGTAGCCACTGAAATGCCGGAAAACCCAAACCAAACGTAATAGCTAATGCCTGACTGGTATGCCTTATCCAGGCTTGCCTGATCCGTTTTGAAAGATGGAACCAGGACTGAGTAACGATCTGGTCGGCAAGAAACACGCCAGCTCCAACGCATACTTTCTCCCCCGTGGTTAATTTTTCTAATGCCTTTAATCCTGCGGCATCAGTCCTATTCATAACCAGAGCGCCTGTATCAACAACATCAGAAGTCAGTGCGGGTGAAACCTGAGTCGTATAGGAAGAAGTTGTGAATGAACTGACTGAAGTGTTTGAAATGGATGAAGTAGATGTTGGCATACTGCAATGACAGGCAACATTAGAACCTGCCGAAGACCACTCGCTCACTGAAGCAAATCCAGCCTTATAAGCTTTCTTATTCGCAGCCCAGCAGCTGCGCTTACCGACCAGCTCAGGCGCCGACACCCAACCCCATGCCTGCTCTCTGTCTTTTAATCCAAACGCACCATTTATCATTTTAATGCCAGAACAGTGATTACTACTAAAGACGTGACCCATGTAGTGATCAGGATCCGATGGATTATCCGGGTCAATGGATAAATCATTGCCAAGCTGATCAATGACGCTATTACAGGTAGAATCGACGAAGCTCAGAACGTTTTCTCTGTCCCATAAGGATATATAGAACAACACACTACTGCTTTTTGGTGAAACGGTTGCTGTCCTGCCAGTGGGTACAGATAAGACTGTTTCAGTGTTTTTCAAGGTCAACTTCACTTGCCCTTTTTTCTGAAGACATCTAACACTCAATGCAGCGTTTTGACCACGTCTTGATCCTTGGTCAGCTTTTGACAGATCAAACTCAGAGTGTATAAATTGATAAATGAAATTTTCTTCGGTTCCAACCCCGTCAGCATAATTGGTACAGCCCAGGTCTACCGGCCCGATTCTCATATCACTATCCGCTGGATCTATTACCACTTTAATGTTGTCAGCAAAAAAAATACCCGCACCCCTGAGATCCATAATACCTAGCGGAGTATGATTCTGTGTGGTCGCGGTTGTAAACGGCTGCCCTTTTGCTGAGCCCCTCCCCGTATCTAAAGGATTTCTGGAATCAATTTCGATATTCGCCAGATAGTAGACAGAATTGTTATGGGTTGCCGACATCATGAAATGATGATATTTGCCTCTCCCAATCACAAATTCCGGCAGAATATCTGCATTGTTTCCCACGAAAGCCGAGTTATCCGGTAATTGAAAACTATCGATTGTTCTGAAACCGCGACTGATGGGCTCAAGTGGCAACTCATAAACGGCTGGTTGCCCCTCTCCTGACGATTGCTCTGCATCAAAGATAAACAGGGTTGGAACGTTGTTCGTTTTAAAAACCTCTTGACCCAATGGTTCTGCTGTAGCGGATATTTTTCTTATCTCGACCGTTTCAGCAATGGGCGCAGACACTGAGGGGGTACCTGGAGAAGTGCCCGGCGTAAATGTTGTCGGAGGTACCTGATTGTTCTTTTGCCTGATGAGATCCTTAAAAGCATCTAAATGGTGTATGCAAAAGCTCCTATCGGTATCACTGGCTAATTTAGAACAACTTGAAAATTTTGTACATATGGAACTTTCCGTTGAGCAAGCTGTGGGAGAAGCATGACAGGAGAAGGTATGGATTGCTAACAATAGAACAGCCCCTTGCCCGGATCTGGAAATATTCATAACTGCACTCTGTCTAATTTTTAATAGCTGAAACAGAAGCATCCATACTGTTACAATCCTTATTAAGAACGTTATATATCCTAGACCGGATATTTTATAAATAAAGGTATCGCCCTCTGGTATTTTTTCGACAAACTACATCTGTTGAGCGGGATCTTTCAATAGGCCGATCTCTATATCTGTTTTTTTCAATCCACTTTTACATTTCGGTAGCAACTGGATGGCCGGAATACCCAAACCTAAAGTAGCAGCTAGTACCTGACTGGTATGCCTTATCCAGGCCTGCTTGATACGGCTTGAAAGATAGAACCAGCAATGAGTAATGGCCTGATCCAAAGTAACTGCGGCAATACCAATGCCTGCTTTCTCCAATTCGGTCAATCCTCTAGTGCCGTTACTGTCAATAGCCAGAGCACCTTTACCCGGAATCTGTGTGGGTGAAGTGTATGCTACCTGCGTTGTGTAAGGATAGGTTGGGAATGAACTGAATGAAATTGATGTTGGCATGGTGCAATTGCAGGCAACATCAAAGCCTGCCTTCGACCATGCACTCACAGGAGCAAATCCCAATTGATAACGCTTATCCAATGCAGTCGAACAGCTGTGCATATCGGTGTGATCAACAACTATCAAGCCCCATGCTTCCTCTCTGTCTTTTATTCCAAAAGCTCCTTGCATTATTTTGATATCAGAACAGTAATTGACGCCCCGGACACCACCCATGTAATGATCTGGATGAAATTTGTTTGTTAAGTCGACCGATAAATCATTGCCATGCTGATCAACGACGCTGTTACAGGTAGATTTATCCAGGCGTAGTACATCTTCTCTAGGCGCTAAATTCATAGAGAACACGACACCATTGCTATGTGTCGGACGGGGTAACAAAGTTTTAGTGGGTACAAATATGACTGTTGTAGTGTCTTTCATGGTCAACTCCACATACCCTGTTTTCTCATCGCAATCGACACTCAATGCAGCATTTTGAAAATGTGTTACATCTTTCAGGCTTTTCTGGAGATCAAATTTGGTCTCCGTAAATCGATAGATAAAACGCTCTTCTGTTCCTTTCCTGTCAGCAGAATTTGTACACCCCAGTTTTACCAGATCAATATCATCCTGATTATCCGCCGGATCAAGTACTACCTTGATGTTATCCGCAAAAAAGATACCTGCGCCCTTCAGGTTCAGAACGCCTGCGGGTATGTGAGCCTTTGAAGTGGGAGTTGTAACCGCCGGGTATCCTGTAGGAGCTGTCGTTGATCTAACAGCCTTTTTCCGAGGATTCCTGGAATCAATTTCAATATTCGCCAAATAATAGACAGAATCATTATTGGGTGCCGACATCACGTAATGACTCTGTATACCGCCCTCAATAACAAATTGAGGCCGAACAGTCGCGCCGTTCCCAACAAAAGCCGAGTTATTCGGTAACTGAAAACTGTTGACACTTCCGGAACTGCCACTGACGCCACCTTTCAACGGTAATTCATAGATGGCCGGTTGCCCCTTTCCGGGGACTTGCTCTGCATCAAAGATAAACAAGGTTGGATCACCAGTTCTAAAAATCTCATGACCCAGTCTTTTTGTCGTAGCGGATATTTTTCTAATATTGAACGTTTCATCTATTAAGTAGGTACTTGGAGCAGTGCTCAGGGAGCTATTTGGAGAAATACTTGAGTAAGCAACCGGGAAAGACGTTGTTGGAGATACCTGACTGTTTTTTTCTCTGATGAGTTTCTTAAAAGCAGATAAATGAGCACTGCACACGCCTCTATCAACACCGGTTAACTGAGAACAGCTTGAAAAATCTTTGAACAGGGTACTGTCCGTTGGCCCATCAATGGCGAAAGCATGACAGGGAAAAGCATACGTTGTCGAGAGTAGAGCAACCACCAGGACGGGTCTGGAAATATTCATAACTGTACTCTGTCTGATTTTTTAAAAGCCAAAACTGCAGCATGTTTACTGTGATAATTCTCTTTAAGTTCGTCATAAATCCTAGCAGCCTGTCGGACTTAAGCGTCCGTAGCGAGGATTGCAAGAAATTGAGGATAAAAATCTCTGTTTCTAAGGAGAATAGCGAGCTATTTGACGAAGAAACAGAGATTTTTAGACCAATTTATTGCAACCGCAGTAGGACAGTCTTAAGTCCGACAGGCTGCTAGACCGGATATTTCATAAATAAAGGGTGACACTCCCGCTTTGTCGAGGATGTCGCAAAACTCTGGTTCCCATGCTTTCAGGCCCTGTGGGTCCCAGCGTGGGAACCCATACCTATCTCACGGTGTAGAGTCTGCTTTTCAGTGGAGGTATGCATTCCCACGCAGAAGTCTCCATCAGCAGTAACCGGGTACCCCTCGGTTGCACAAACACGCAAGCAGAAGGCTCTGCACCTGTGCGGCTCGGCCTGCGCGGCTCGGCCTTCACGCCTTATATCACCGCCCTGAAAGGGCGATGGTTTACGGCGATTTACGCTAATCCAGATTACCGACTTACAGGGGGCTAGCAACAAACTATGGCTGCTTTTCTTCTGTCAATAGAGTGTGCACTGCACTCCTACCTCTCAACCGACTGATGCATTTTGGCATCAACTGGATTACCGGCAGCCCCACCCCCAATGTAGCGGCTAACGCCTGACTGGTATGTCTAATCCAGTCTTGCCTGATCTGGTGTGAAAGGTAGAACCAGCCCTGAGTAATGACTTGGTCCACAAAAACAGCGGCAAGTCCTATGCCTGCTATTTGCCCCGGGGTTAATCCTGCCGCACTGGCATCATTCTTTTCCAGAGCATCGGCACCAACAATAGCGTAGGGCACCCGGGTTACAGAAGTAGATGTTGGCATTGTGCAATTAGCTGTAACTTCAACACCTGCTTTAGACCATTCGCTCAATGAAGCATACCTTGGTCGATAAGTTTTTTTCACTGCAGGATTACAGCCATAATTACTGTTGTAATCAGTTAATATCCAACCCCATGCCAGTTCTCTGTCTTTTAATCCAAAGGCTCCCTGAATCATATTAATCTCTGTACAGAAACTGGTATAGATGTCACCCATATACAGATCGGGATACGATGGATCAGCTGGGCTAATGGATAGATCATTGTCAAACTGATCAACGACACTGTTACAGGAAGAACCGACAAAGCGCATAATGTTGTCTCTTGGCCATAAGTAAATAGAGAACAACTTACCACTGCCTGGTGCATAAGAGGATATTGGATCTCCAGGGGGTACAAATATAACGGTTGTAGTGTTTCTCATGGTCAACCGCACTTGCCCTGTTTGTTGATAACAGGAAACACTTATTGCAGCGTGTAAACCATATTTTGTTTTTTTTAAGCCTTGCAGTAGATCAAATTCAGAGTCCGTAAATCGATAGACGAAAGTCTCTTCTGTTCCTCTCCCGTCAGCAAAATTTGTACATCCCAGCTTTACTGGTTGGAGAGTCTTACGATAATCTGCCGGATCCAGTACCACCTTGATGTTGTCTGCAACAAAAATACCCGCACCTTTCAGTTCAAGAACGCCAAAAGGTTTATGAATCTCTTTACCGTTGGAATCTAAGGCAGCCGTCACTGAAGAACTGCCCCTGTCCAGAGGATTTCTGGAATCAATTTCGATATTCGCCAGATAGTAGACAGCATCATTATTGGGTGCCGACATCACATAATGATTCTGTATACCTCCCTCGATTACGAACTCTGGTCGAATATCTTTACTGTTCCCCACAAAAGCGGAGTTATCAGGCAACTGAAAACTCTTTACTCCCCTGATATCGTCGCCACTATCGGGCACAGTCAATGGCAATTCATAAACGGCGGGGTGTTCCTGTCCGGGTGATTGCGCATCAAAGATAAACAATGTTGGAGAGCTGGTTTCGAAAACCTCTTTATCCAGCCTTGTTGTAGCCGATATTTTTTTTATATTGACCGTTTCGGGAATTGGAGAAGCACCAGGTGAAGCCGTTGAGTATGATGTTGTTGGAGATATCTGATCTTTTTTTTCCCTGATCAGAGCCTCAAAAGCCGACAAATGATAGTCACACACCTTCTTATCCACATCGCTGGCTAAATCAGAGCAACTTGAAACTTTCGTTTCTGTGGGACTGCCTGTTGGCGCATCTGTGGAACTGCCTGCTGGCGCATCTGTGGCGTAGACATGACAGGGTAAGGCATAAATTATTGACAATAAAGTGATGACCAAACTGTATCTGGAAATATTCATAACTGTACTCTGTCTGATATTTTAAAGTCACAACAGATGAATCCTTACCACGATAATCCCATTTAATGTCTTCATAAATAAAGGCAATGTCTTCAACAGTAGGAAATGAGCCTCATGCTTTTGGAATGTTTATATCAGGAAGCCGGTGACACTGCTTTAAAAATTCATATTACCGACTTGCAAAGAGCTTTGTGCCAAACCACGATCGAGCTTAATGTGTCAACAGAGTATAGAATCTCTTTCCACTCAATCCACTGCCACATTTTGGGTAGCGGCTGGACTGCTGACTGCTGGGTACTTGGCTTCTGACCTGAGGTTAATCCTGCTGTGCCAATATTATTCATAGCCATAGCGTCTGACATCAGAAATATCGCAGGATACCGGAGTTTTATCCTGAATGGCTTTGGAAGTAGGCAAATCAGAATGACAGGCAACATCAGAGCCTGCCGAAGACCATGTACTCACTGAAGCAAATCCCAGTTGATAACGCTTAGCAAACACATTCGAACATCTATGGGAAGCGGCTGGATCAACATCTATCAAACCCCATGCCTCGTCTCTGCCTTTCAATCCAAATGCTCCTCAGATTACTTTATCATCACAACAGTACCCGGCATACCAGATACCTCCCACGTAGGGAGCAGGATGCGACGGATTGGCTGAGTCGATCGATAGATCATTGCCGAACTGATCAACAATGCTATTACAGGTACAACCGACCAGGTGCAGAACGTTTTCTCTGGGCAGTAAGGTCAGATCGAACAATACACCACTGCTCTTTGGTGATTCAGGCGCTGGAATGTGAGTCTCAGTGGGTAAGGATACGACAGTTTTAGTGTTTTTCATGGTCAACTGCACCTGCCCTTCGGAGTAACAATGAACACTCAATGCGCCATTTCGACCATGTGCTGGCCCTGTATACCTTGCAGGAGATCAAATTCAGAGTGCGTAAACCGATAGACGAAAAGCTCGTTTGCTCCTCTCCCATCTTCATTATCGGAGCATCCCAAAGAATGCAGGCAAGGCTCTGCTCTCACATACGAGGAAGCTGCTCGACTTCCGGGCAGAATAATGCCAAACGTGAACACCCTGCACAAGATGGTTGTTCAGGACGAACAAGATTAGGTTTTTGTACTATGGGTGGGGCTTAATATTTACCCTGAGATCTGTGATTAAAATCAATGTGTAAACATTGCCAATGGAGAGGGTTTTTTTATTAAATTCTGAAAAGTTTTTACAGCACTGAATGGAACATTTTTTTTGATGGATAAGTATAAATACAGAGTCTAGACTTCTTGTCGATTGCTTCAAGGGGTCCTGAGCATGATCACGCTGAAACACTATTTATTAGCCCGATTAGTCGTCCCTTTACTCCTGTTGATGGCTTTGTTTGCAGAAGCCCGGACGACTCAATCTCCAAACGTCAACTCTTCTCCAGCCACAACCTCTTCTTCTACAGCACCCTATTCTCCTCTGCCGACAGTATTGTGTGACTCTCTTACGGGACTAACGACGGGGGTTATTCAGCGGCTGAACCAGTACAGCAAACTTTTTAGTGGACGACAGTGTATTGTTCTCACTGCTGATCCGACGGGGGAGACAGAGGATCTGAGTGAGACGATCAAACGGATTCCTGAAGACACTGTTATACTGCTCTCTTCCGAGACTCTGTCTACTGCGCCATCTACTTCTACATCCTCTCTCCCTCCGGTGGATAAAACCCAGGTTGAGTATCTTATTGATAAAGCAATAGTTTTGAAGAACGGTCAGGACATCATTGGTGCAGCAGACGATGGTTTTGAAATAGTTATCAGAGTTGATGCAGGTTTTAGAGATCTATCTATGGTCTTTATTGATGACATGCACGATTTCGATAAAACCAGAGACAGTCACATAAGGCATGTTACTTTCCAGCCCGTTGGACCTGATAACAATGTGGGGGCTTTTTCTATTATTTATGCTGGTTGTTATAACCGGAAACTGATTGTAGAAAATAACCTGTTCCATGTGTCTGTCAGACGGGCCGGACTTTACTTCTCTTGCGCAGGACCCCTTGATGCATCGGTGAACCAGAGTTCGGGCCTGCGGTTTGCCACTAACATCATGATAGGTAAATCCATACTCTACGACGGGAGGGATATTGTTCCCAAAGGGATAGATATTTATTATGCCGGTACGCAGCAGTTACAGAAGATCGCTGTTATTGGAAATACATTCAAGGGCGAGATGGCACACGCGGGTGACTTTTACCTACCGGCAGGGAGCAGTATGGATATTTTCAGAAACATTGTTGATATCAACAACAATACTCTGGGCAAGAAACCTCTTCCAACAGGATTAGCTCGTTTTAGAGATGGTTTCCTTCTCAGAGGTAGTTATGATACTAAAGTCAACTTGGTACCTCCTCTTTTTAATCTGGCAGGCAATCGGATACGCTCAAAAAATACAGCTATAGGTATCGAAGGACACATTAAACTGGCACTGGCCTGTAACCATCTCAAGGCGGTCAATCCGTGGCGACAATATCCACCTTCATGGTGGTGGCGACCACAACAATACGGCTTGAAAGCCGTTGATCCACTACCATTGGCAGGAGAGTGTAAAGGCACTGCGGATTCAACCGGTGCCATAGTAACGCCCACTTCAGCGAAAGTCTGCCAGGTTTTCAATACCTGGAGGTCTATCAATGGTTCCATGATCAATCCTTTGAGTGGACTGGACAGCCTTGATGGTCAGCTATTCAGTCTTGATGGTCAGTTATTTTTGATTTATGAGTCTGCCCCTCGGTGACTGTTGTTTCCTACAACACGAGCTCTGAGGCCGACGAGGCCCGCACGGTGTCCACTTAAACACCTTCAACCATTTTCCCCTGGCAGACGGTCGTTAAACTTCTGGAAAACGGTATTCCGCTTTCCAAACTCACAGGAGGTCACGCCATGGAATACCTATACGAATGAGATAAAGCATACGATCAGGCTTGTTATTTATACGGGCTTGTTTGAGAATTGGCTGAAGCTTCAACCAGTGCTTGTCACAGAGCATGAGGCGGGGCATAAAAGATTCGTATCAGGGCTTGTGGGAACTGCAATGATACGGGTCTGTGAACCTTTCTCAAGCCTGCGAACAAAACCTCAAAAGCCCCCGGGGCCACCAAAGCCCGAATTCGATTGAAAAGTATAAGAAACAGCTTGCAAAAACAGAGAGCTGATTTTTCCAGGGAAGCGTGTTATGCACCTTAACGTAGAAGAAATGTCTGATACACAAGCCTATCACTTATTGACCCAAACTGTGATTCCCCGGCCTGTGGCCTGGGTGCTCACTGCCAATGAAGAGGGCGATTTTAATCTGGCACCGTTTTCATTTTTTACCGCAATCAGCAGTAACCCACCGCTGATTATGTTTTCTGTCGGAAGTAAGCCCTCTGGCGAAATAAAAGACACACGTCGCAATATTTTGCGTAGCAGATCGTTTGTTGTTCATATTGCACCTTCCTCATTAGCAGAAGAAATGACTGAGACAGCTCGAACGCTGGACTATGGCCAATCTGAATTAGAGCGTATTCATCTGACAACCAACAATGATTGGCAACAATCACTGCCTCGCTTATCTGAATGTGATATCGCTTTGTACTGCCAACTCTATGAGTATCAGGAAATCGGCAAGAACAAACAGGGACTTGTATTCGGCGAAATCAAACAAGCGTATCTGTCGGAGAAAGTCGCATCTAAAGGCGAACGGCTGGTCATTGATGCAACTCAGGTAGATCCCATTTCTCGACTGGGTGGTAATGATTACGCTGCGCTGGGTAAGATCATTACCATTCAGCGACCCGTTTAACTGGCGCTATTTTTCGGGATGAAAGTCATTCAGAGGCCTTTGATGATCTCTTGAAGAAAGCGAAAATGACGATAACGTCCCGAACTGCGATCAGTCGCTGAATCCTTGGAGGCTTCTTGCTCAAAGACGGCAACGTCGAAGCTGGGCACCGTAGTTTGAGGCTCGGCTGTGCACTTTTTTAGAGGTATTCAACAGCCAGGTTTTTTTCTTGTGACTACCCCGTTTGTAGCCGCCCCAACCCTCATGGTAATTCAGGTACAGCAGATCGGTATGCCACAGAGAGACACCATTGATAGTACGCGTTTTATGGGTATACCAGCCAATAAAATCAATGGCATCCTCAAAGTCATCCCGCGCCTTGAACCAGCCACCATTCTCTTTCAGATACATCTCCCAGGTGCCGTCCAGGGCCTGGGCATAGCCGTAGGCCGATGAACTTCTGGGCAGTGGTATGAACAGGAAACGGGGTCTGGGGGGCCTTACATCATGACGATAAGCGGACTCCTGATACATAATAGCCATCATGACCTGGATGGGAGTCCCCCATTTTTCATTGGCTTTTTTAGCATGGCGATACCAGCTACGCTTTTCTTTAAAAATACTACAGAGGTTATGAGGGTTGGCAGGTGGTGTTGTACTGGTGGCACAGCCGGTCAGCAAAAGAAATCCGGCTATGGTTACGATCAGTGCCAACCTTCGTTTCACTTATCAAACTCCCCATTCCTTCAGCAAATGAGCAAACTCATCTTCTGTGACGACACGAACGCCGAGATTTTGAGCTTTAGTCAGCTTGGATCCTGCCTTTTCTCCGGCCAGTAACGCCGTGGTTTTTGCTGAAACAGAGCCGGTGACTTTGGCTCCCAGCTTCTGTAATACAGCCTTGCCTTCATCACGGGTCATAGTGAGCAGGGAACCTGTCAGCACCCAAACCTCACCTGCCAGTGGTTGAACCACGTCGGCTTCCGGTTCGGCTTCTTCTTCCCAGTGCACCCCAACCTTCAGCAGTTCATCAATCACTTCAAGATTATGTTCCTGCTTAAAAAACTTTTCAATATGAGCGGCAACGACCGGGCCAACGTCATCCACTTCCTGTAACTGCTCAAGGGTCGCTGACCTGATCGCCTCAAGATCACGATAATGAGCCACCAGACTCTGGGCAGTCGCTTCACCTACCTCACGAATGCCGAGGCTGTAGATAAATCTGGCCAGTGTCGTTTTCTGACTAACCTTCAGAGCATTGATCAGGTTAGTGGCTGATTTCTTACCCATGCGCTCCAGGGATGCAACAGGCTCTACTCCGAGCTTGTGGAGATCAGCGACAGTATTCACAAGACCTTTGTCGACAAACTGCTCCACCAGCTTATCACCCAGGCCATCGATATCCATGGCTTTTCTGGAAGCAAAGTGCTTGATAGCTTCCTTACGCTGGGCGGAACAATAAAGACCGCCGGTGCATCGGGCTGCTGCTTCGTCTTCATCTCTTTCAACGTCTGAATGACAAACCGGGCAGTGTTCAGGCAACTCAATATCTCTGGCATCATCCGGTCTTCGGTCGGGAATGACCCGAACCACCTTCGGAATCACATCCCCGGCACGGTGAATCACAACGGTATCACCGATTTTCAGCCCCAGACGTGCTACCTCGGCCATATTATGAAGGGTTGCATTGCTGACGGTGACCCCACCCACAAACACCGGCTCGAGTCTGGCAACCGGGGTAATGGCACCGGTTCTTCCCACCTGGAACTCGACCTCTTTCAGAATGGTCATTTCTTCCTGGGCGGGAAACTTGCGAGCAATGGCCCAGCGGGGAGCACGGGCGACAAACCCCAGTTGTTCCTGCTGGGCCAGACTGTTGACCTTGTAAACGATACCATCAATTTCGTAGGGCAAGGCTTCGCGCTTGTCTTCCATTCTGGAGAAATATTCAGCGCAGGCAGCAGCCCCTTTCACTACGCGCAGTTCAGGGTTTACCCGCAGGCCCCAGGTTCTAAAACACTCAAGAATATCGGCATGTCTGTCTGGTAACTCACCCCCTTCAACAATGCCGGCACCATAACAATAAATCTCCAGGGGTCTTTTCGCCGTTATTTTTGAGTCAAGCTGCCTCAGACTGCCCGCTGCTGCATTACGTGGATTGACAAACACTTTTTCATCCCTGGCTTTAGCTCTCTGATTGAGTCTTTCAAAACCTTCCCTGGGCATAAAGATTTCACCACGGACTTCCAGACGATCAGGCCAACCATCGCCCAGCAACTTCAGAGGAATAGAAACGATGGTGCGCACATTCAGAGTGATATCTTCACCGGTCCTGCCATCCCCCCGGGTAGCACCTCGCACCAGTGAACCCCTCTCGTACAGAAGGCTGACCGCAATGCCGTCCAGCTTGGGTTCGCAGGCATATTCCACCACTGAACCAGTGCCCAGACGCTCCCGTACCCTGCGGTCAAAGTCATCGAGATCATCCTGGTTAAAAGCGTTATCCAGTGACAACATGGGCAGTTCATGACGAATCTGTCCAAACGCCGACAGAGGTGCGGCGCCCACACGCTGGGTGGGTGATTCAGGTGTGACCAGCTCCGGAAAGTCCGCTTCGATGGACTTCAGCTGTTGCATCAGGCGATCATAACTGGCGTCGGCAATGACGGGATCGTCGATTACATAATAACGATAGTTATGATCATCAATCTGTTCTCGCAGCTTCTGAGCTTGTTGTTCGGCTTCCTTGAGAGAGAGCTTAGTCTGGGTCATGATTCTGTTACTTAAGCGGCCTGAAGTGATTGTAAACAGCCTTGAGCTATTAAACTGACAATTCCCGGGAGGTACGAAGCCGTCTCTGGTTCCCTCGCCGACGTCGAAGGAGCCTGATCGCGAGGAAACGAGATGTTGGAGTTTTGCGACCCTCAGTCCGGGAGAGGATTTGGATTGATGAAGGCTAGAAAGAAATCAGTCAACCATCTTCTGGGTTAACTGTTTTCTTTCGAAATCACGAATGCGTTGACGATAGTGCTCCAGCGTCTGTTGAGTCAGTACACTGAAGTGCTCGTCTTTTAGCTCTCCACCCAGATCCAGTGCTAACTGACGAACCGTTTCTTCCATCAGCATAAACGATTTGAGTGGCTCACGGGGCCCCGGCAATCCCATAAAGATACTGACTGCCGGTGTATCAGTCGATTCCAGTTTGCCGATGTCAAAAGTGCCCGGCTCTACCCCGTTTGCCATGCTGAACAGAATCTGCCCGGTTCCATCTTTGTTGGCATAACGATGAAAGATCGACATATCACCATAGCGCATGCCCGAAGCCAGCAGGCTTTGGAGCAACCTTGCTCCGTTAAACTTTTCGCCTCCTTTAGCCAGCAGATTGATGACCAGAACTTCACTGGCAGCAGGACGATCCGCCAGTTTTTCCTGATTGACAGGACGGTGACTTTTTTCCGCTCTTGCAGGTTTGGTCGTTGTAACAGGTGGGACAGCCACCTGGAGTTCTTCAACAAACCCGGGCGTCAAAGTAAAGCTTTCCTGCACAGGTGTGCGCTCTTCAACTCCGGGGGCTGGTTTTTCAATCTCTGGAGTGGGCTCTTCAACTCCAGCTCCGGGCCCTGCAGAAAGCACTTCCGAGACATCATCCACCTGGGTCAGGACGGGTAAGGGTTCCGACGCTTTCTGAACCTCTGGCGCTTCGACAGGCTGCGCCTGCACCGATGTCACTGGCCTGGCAGGCGCTACTATTTCTGATTCAAGACTGGATATTTCCGGCTCGATTCGCTCCCTTACAGGCAAATGGGATGATTCTTCCGAACGTACCCAGCCCTTGACTGTTTGCAGCTTCTGGGGGCTTCCCTCAGACTTTCTGGCTCCACCATTGGGCAATTCACTACCAAATTCGTCTTCGTTACCTTTTACATCTTCAAGACCGAAAGACAGTTCTGACGCTCTTTTTCTAGCCAGACGCATACGGCGGTATCCATCAGCCAGAACGCCAATAATGACGACGATTCCGATTACTACCAACCAATCTCGTAAACTCATGTCCATGCCGCCTGCTTACCCAATGGATTGTTGCTGCCTGAAAATCAACAACCCGAAAACGCAAAAAAATCTGAAAATTGTAAATCAGTAAAATGTGCTACTATATTACAGCAAAAAATCTTGTAATCAGACCGTTGTCTATGACTATTGTCCAAGACTGCTGCTGAAACACGTCCTTGATCGTTACTTTCACATCGCTGTTCGGAAAGTGCCAGAATCAGGACAAACGAATCGCTCTGACCTGAAGCCCTATTCTGGCGAGTATTTGTTGTCCCTTCAAGCGCAGACCACGGATATCATTAACAATCTTCTTCAGGCACCTGGCCAAATGGGCAGGCACCTGAATAGTGATAACTTTTTCCAGCCGCCAGTGCAACTCTGTAAACAGTTCACCATTCACAAGAGGGTTGCACAGCAACAAATTTCCGAATCTTAACAACGAATAACAAACCAATATATTAGAAAACAGCCTGTAAAGACTGTTCCCGAGACTCAGAGTTCTGCCATGGCTGCGGCCTCTTCCACATCCACAGATACGGGCCTGGAGACACCGGGTTCCTGCATCGTTACACCCACGAGTTGATTCGCTGCCTGCATGGCGATCTTGTTGTGAGTGATATAGATGAACTGAACCTTGTCACTCATTTCCGAAACCATTTTGGCGTAACGGCCCACATTGGCATCATCCAATGGCGCATCCACCTCATCAAGCATACAGAAGGGTGAGGGGTTCAACTGGAAGATGGCAAAAACCAGGGCAATCGCCGTCAGCGCTTTTTCACCACCAGACAGCAAATGAATGGTACTGTTCTTCTTACCCGGTGGTTGCGCCATAATCGCCACCCCGGTATCCAGCAAATCTTCACCGGTCAACTGCAGATATGCCCGGCCACCGCCAAAGACTCTGGGGAACAGCTCCTGCAAACCGGAATTGACCTTATCAAAGGTCACTTTAAAACGCTGGCGGGTCTCCCGGTCGATTTTGCGGATAGCATTTTCCAATGTTTCCAGTGCGGACTCCAGATCCTGGTTCTGTGCATCCAGATAGGTTTTGCGTTCCGACTGGGTTTCGTATTCTTCGATCGCTGCCAGGTTGATCGCTCCCAGCCTTTCAATCCGCGCCTGCAGTCTTTCCAGCTCCTGCTCCCAGGTTTTCTCGGTGGCTTCTTCCGGCATGTTGGCCAGAACGGTATCCAGATCAAACTGGTCTTCCCGCAATTGATCCGACAAGGTCGTACGCCGGACCTGCATGCCTTGCCAGTCCATTCTTAATTTCTCAAGTCTTGAACGGGCCGTCTGGGCTTTTTGCTCAGCTGACTGTCGGCTCCTTTCCATTTGTTGCAGTCGTTGTTCAACGTCTTCCAGTTCGCTGCGAGCCTTCTGCATGGCTTCCTCTTCTTCCAGCCTTCTGGCCAGAAGAATCTCCAGCTGTTCCTGCAACTCTCCTTCAGGAGAATGGGACTCTGACAGTGACGCCTGAAGCAACTCCCGGCGCTCCCGCAGCTTTGTGGATTGCTGGCTGAGTCGCTCGATAGCTGCCCGCAGGGATTCCGCCTGACTGTTGATGGTTTGCTGCCTCAAGGCCAGCTGATGCAGACGATCCTTATCCTGACGGGAAGTCTGCCGCAACTGTTCCAGCTTCTCCCGGCCCTTCTCTCTTTTTTCCAGCAAATCCTCTTTCAGACCACTGTCCATTTCCATTCGATCCAGAGCGTCCTGAAGTCGCAAACGAGACTCTCCGATACTTTCCTGTTCAGCCTGACTGAGCTCCTGACATTCAGCAATCTCGTGCTGAAGTCGGGTACGTCTTTCTGAAAACTGCTCGAGCCTGACTTTTCGGGCACCGAGATCCGCTCTGACCTCACCCTGGGTTCGGTTAAGCTCAGTGATCTGGTGTTGAGTCTGCTGTCGGCGGGTTTCCAGCTGCTCGGCCAGAGTTCTGGCATCAGCCAGACGTTCTTCTACCTGCAGGCTAAGCGCTTCCAAAGATCCCATCCGGCTGCCAAGCTCTTCAAGCTCCTGCTGACGGGCCAGAACACCGGAGTGATTGTCTGTTTCACGACAAACTCTAAGCCAGTTTCTGGACAGCCAGATACCCTCTCTCGTGACGATGGATTCGTGAGCCTGCAGGGAAGCTCGAGCAGATAGAGCCGCTTCCAGTGAATCAGTGACATAAATGCCTGCCAATAACCCTTTGGCCTCACTGCCTGACTGTACTTTGCTGGCCAGGCTATCCAGTCCCCCTTTGCCACTCTCAGTGACCTGATGGGCAGAAGCATCCAACAAAACCGCTGTGCCCTGTTCCAGAGAATTCAAAAACCCTGCAACAGGGTCCAGATCATCCACACAGAGTGCCTGCAGGCTTTCTCCAAGAACGGTTTCAACGGCCAGTTCCCAGCCTGACTCCACCTGCAGTTTTTCGGCCAGCCTGGGTGCCGATGCCAGTCCATGCTGCTGCAACCAGACCATGACCCCGGTGTCCTGCCCCATAGCCGCCTGCTGCAGAGCTTCCAGAGAAGCATGACGCCCTCTGATCATACTCAGCTCATTGCGATGGCTGTCACGATCTTCCTGTAACTGATCAAATTGAAGGCGGTTTTCCTCTATGTCTGAGGTAACCTCTTCCAGTTTCAGTTCGTGATTTTCGCGAGTCAGCTCCAACTCGGTCAGCTTTTCGGAGAGCAATTCCATCTCTTCAATGTCTTCACCACCGCCAAGACTGCTGCTCTCTTCACGCAGACGCTGTTCACGCTCCTGCAAACGCTCCAGTACGGTTTCAGCATGTTGAATCCTGGACTGTTCTACTTCAGCCGCCTTCTGAGGCTCATGGGAGCGTTGATTAAACTGATCCCATTCCTGTTGCACACGATGCACTTCCGCTTCCACCTGGGCAAGGGAGTCACCGGACTGGTACTCCTGCTCCTGAAGCATCTCCAGCTCAGGCTCAATCTGCAATTTTTCTGCTTCCAGAATTTCCAGCTGAGACTGATCTTCAGCCATCTGTTCACGGGCTTCCTGCCAGCTTTGTTCAAGCTGTTGCAGGTCGTGGCTCAGTTCTTTGGCGCGCTCTTCTTTGTGGCGAAGCGTCTGCTCAATCCGGGTGATTTCATTGCCCGTGCCATAATACCTGGCCTGGGTTTCATGGAAATGATCACTCAGCTCCATTTGCTGGGCGCGGTCTTTTTCCATCCCGGCGTCGGAAGAGCGCTGTTCACTGACGGCAGCTTCCAGCTGGACTTCCAGCTCGGAAATCACATGTTCCTGATTCCTGACCTTTTCATCGATGCCGTGCCAGCGCAGGGCCTGAAGCTGGGCTTTTTTCAGTCGTTCATCGGCCTTGTATTCTTTGTACTTTTCTGCCGCTTCGGCCTGTCTCTGCAAATGCCCGAGACGACGCCCCAGCTCCTCACGCAGGTCAGTCAGTCTTTCAAGGTTTTCATTGGTTCGGCGAATGCGGTTTTCTGTCTCACGGCGGCGCTCCTTGTACTTGGAGATACCGGCAGCTTCCTCAATAAAGACTCTGAGCTCTTCCGGCTTGGACTCAATCAGCGTGGAAACGATACCCTGACTGATGATGGAGTAACTGCGCGGACCCAGGCCGGTTCCCAGAAAGATATCCATAACATCTTTCCGGCGACACTTGTTGCCATTGAGGAAGTAAAAGTTCTTGGCTTCCGAGGTGAGCATCCTGCGAACTGAAATCTCGCTGTAGGCAGCAAATTCGCCAGTGACCCGACCTTCGTTGTTATCAAAGATCAACTCTACCGTCGCCTTTGCTGAAGGCTTGCGACTATTGGAGCCCTTGAAGATAACGTCGGTCATGGATTCACCACGAAGGTGCTTGGCAGAAGATTCCCCCATAACCCAGCGCACGGCGTCAATAATATTGGACTTGCCGCAGCCGTTGGGACCAACGACACCGCACATATTGGAGGGAAAATGAACCGTTGTGGGATCCACGAAGGATTTGAAACCGGCCAGTTTGATCGATTTAAGACGCATCTTTTCCTTAGTTCGTAGCTATCAGGACCACAGCTGCCTGGTTATCAGTAGGTAACAATTCTCTACGAGTGTACACAGATTATGCCCATCAGGAAAAGTCGTTGTAACCGAAAGCTTTGATCATCAGCCTTCAGGCAAGTTCAGCAAGAAATAAAGAAAAAAAAAAGACACCCAAAAAAAAAAGAAAAAAAGAAGACACCCATGAACAAAGAAAAAAAGACACCCAAACACACCCACAACAAGAAAAAAAGAAAAAGAAAAAAAGAAAAAAAAGACACCCATAAATTTGCTTTACCATACACATAGTCTACTTTTGACCTACAACTGATTTTTTGCCCAGACAGGTGAGTTCATGGCCCAAGCTCGCAATACCCTGATTGATCCCAGCTCAACTCCTTACTACCACTGCATGGCAAGATGTGTTCGTCAGGCTTACCTCTGTGGAGAGAACCATCTGACTGGCAAGAATTACGAGCATCGCCGCCAATGGGTGGTGGATAAACTTCGGGAACTGGTTTCAGTCTTTGCTATCGAAGTCTGCGCTTACGCTGTCATGTCAAATCATTATCACGTGGTTTTGCACATCAATCAGTCATCTGCCAGAGGCTGGTCACGGAATGAAGTGCTTCATCGTTGGACGACCTTGTTTGCAGGTCCACTACTTGTACAAAGGCATTTGGCTGCTGACAAACTGGGCAGCGCTGAGCTGACCCGTGTCGATGAATATGTTGAAGAATACCGGCGTCGTTTAACGGATATCAGCTGGTTTATGCGCTGCCTGAATGAACATCTTGCTCGTGAGGCCAATAAAGAAGACCAGTGTAAAGGACGCTTCTGGGAAGGACGCTTTAAAAGCCAGGCATTGCTGGACGAAGCAGCGTTACTGACCTGCATGACCTACGTTGACTTGAATCCGATTCGGGCTGGAAAGCTAGAAACACCGGAAGAGTCAGAGTACACGTCGATTCAGGAACGGGTGGAGCAGGTTACACATTCTGAGACTAAAAATCAGCCGCTGACCCTGAAACCTTTTTGTTTGCAGGGTCAGAATACGGACGTTGCCCTTCCCTACCTTCTTCACGACTATCTGGAACTGGTTGACTGGAGTGGCCGCATTGTCAGGACAGATAAGAAAGGTTCCATCCCGTCGTGTACCCCTCCTATTCTTCAAAGGTTGGACATTGATCCGGATGAGTGGCTGAAAACCATGCGATGGAATAATCGTTTTTATCGGGCAGTTGGCCGTCTGGAGGCGATGAAGGCTTACGCACTTGAAGCCGGACAGAAGTGGCTTCAAGGCTTAAACGTCTATAGCCGTTTGTACCTGACAGGTTAGCGTAGAAGTCAGTTAAGAAATTAAACACTTTCTCTTTATCCCTCCTCGACTTTAAGTTGGAATAAGTTTGTGTTGTCTGAATCATGGCCTGAGCAGCCTCTGTTCGTGGGATGCTTATGTATGGCTCGCTGATAGACTATTCGAAGATAGGTTTTTAGATCCTTTTTTAGGAATACAGTTTTTAGATGTCTTAATTATTTAATGGGTGTCTTTAAATCGATCAAACTGGCCGGTTTCAAATATTTTTTATTTTATGGGTGTCATGTGCCTCCTTTTGGGTGTCATGTACCTTATTAATTATTTAATGGGTGTCTTATTTATTTTTATTTTATGGGTGTCATGTGCCTCCTTTTGGGTGTCATGTACCTTATTAATTATTTAATGGGTGTCTTATTTATTTTTATTTTATGGGTGTCATGTGCCTCCTCATGTGCCTTATTAATTATTTAATGGGATTTAATGGGTGTCTTATTTTTTTTGTGCCTTTTGTTTATGGGTGTCATGTGCCTTTGCCTTTTGGGCGTCGTCCGTCGGACTTGTCTCGGAACACTCAATAATGCCCAGAATACTTCCTAAACAAGATGCGCCATGACAATCACCATAATTCTGGCTATTTATCAGCATATTATTCATTTCCTGCCTGACGTAGTCCGTCACACTTGCCCTTGCATCCAGGATAATGCGTAGCAAACCATTCGCATCAGTCCAACGCCTGGTTTTCAGGCTCTCTAACAGCATGTTGCTCAGTACCTGCTGGTCGTCGTCCAGCAGACTTGTCTCAGTGTCCTGAATAACGCCCAGAAAACGACCTACACTATCCCAATCCCAACGCTTCCGGGCCTCTATCAGCATGTTACCCAATACCTGCTGGAGGCCGTTCGTGAGACTTACCCTGGCATCCCGAATAATGCCTACTAAACGATCTACTTCATCCCAGTCCCTATTAATCAGGGCCTCTGTCAGCTCATAACTCAGTTCTTCGGGGGCTTCTTGCATCCCCGTTGCCCCAGTGCCCTGATCACTGAGTTGTTGTGTTCCCTGAGGCAGCAGGGTATCAACCGGCCTTTCCTGATTTGTTGTTGTCTCTGCTCTTTGAGTAGTCGCGTCGGAGACACTGGCAGAAGCCGTTTGTGAGGAATGAGTATCCGTCGGCTCGTTACAGGAATCGGGTAAGTCCACCTGTGCTTCTTCGAGTTCCCGCCGGGCGTCGTCCTTCGGACTTGTCTCGGAACACTCAATAATGCCCAGAATACTTTTTAAACGAGATGCTCCATGACAATCACCATAATTCTGGCTCTTTATAAGCATGTTACTCATTTCCTGCCTGTCGTAGTCCGTCACACTTGCCCTGGCATCACGGATAATGCGTAGCAAACCATTCGCATCAGTCCAACGCCTGGTTTTCAGGCTCTCTAACAGCATGTTGCTCAGTACCTGCTGGTCGTCGTCCAACAGACTTGTCTCAGTGTCCTGAATAATGCCCAGTAAACAACTTACACTACCCCAATCCCAACGTTTCCGGGCCCCTATCAGCATGTTACCCAGTACCTGCCGGGGTTCGTTCGTGAGACTTACCTTGGCATCCCGAATAATGCTTACTAGACGATCTACTTCATCCCAATCCCCATTAATCAGAGCCTCTGTCAGCTCATAACTCAGTTCTTCGGGGGCTTCTTGCATCCCTCTTGCCCCAGTGCCCTGATCACCGGGTTCAGGACCCAATATTTCTGTTAACTCAGGCAAGTTTTTTCTACATAGCGGGCAGGTTGACCTTGCCTCAAGTGGAGTATGTTGAAACAACTTCTGCATACAATCTCTGTGAATTTTATTGTTACAACATGGAATGAGTGTCACGCCTCTGCCAAACACGCGCTGACATATACAGCACCTGCCGTTCGCTTCAGCAGGCTGTCTGTTTTGAGAATGATTAACTGAGTTACCTGGCTTTAAGTTATCCATTATTAATACTTCCCTGCAAAATTGTTTAAACCTGGTATTTTGACCACCAGTCTTCAGGAAAGTTCCATTTCGGTCTGCCCGTGGAAGAGCATCAAACTCCCTCTCATTTAAGATCTGGAGAACAACCACGATGAGGAAACTACCGCTCGTATCCACAACAATAATGCTTGCAGCCTGTTAGCAGGCTGTGTCACTGAGCGATGGTTCGGGACTGCATATCAACAATGACTGCTGGACCGCCAAATCTTGTTCTTCTTTACTATTTGCTCTGGCGAGTGAAAAGAGAATAAAACCTTTTTGATTTTCTGAGCGACACCTTTCAGTGACCCGCTTGCTGACCTTGGCTCCTCGCGGAATTGACCCCGAATATGCATGAGCGGTCCCTCACGATGCCTTGCGTCTTCGCACGGACATCCGGGATGCAAGGGCTGGCACCAAAGGCGGTGAAACAGGGTCCACACTGATGCCAAAGATTTTACTCATGACGTGATCACCCATCCCGTCGGTAGTGAGTATCTTAAGCAAAGGGCTCAGTATTGTGGGGGTAATAGCCTGGGCAAACCCTGTTTTTAGCTTCTGCCACTGCTGCTGCATTGGTGATATTTCGCTTTGCCCTGACAGTGCTGAAAATTCCCTGCAGGCAGCTTTTTTAGCATCGTTTTCGTCGGCGTATATACCGAGACACTTAAAGCCTTTATCGCCAACATCACCACCTTGATGTTCGATAAATGTCAGCAATTGATCAAGCAAATGGCGCAAGCCCTGTTTATCATGACACGACAGGTTTTTGGCCGATTTCTCACCGATTTTGAAGATGATTCTGGAAAAAAGCATGCCAATTTCAGGGGATAAAAGGCTTTGTATCGCAGGCAAATTTAATGCTTTGGCTAACCCTGGATTATGATCCGATAACTGATCCACCAAGCGCTGAAAATCATTATACTTCTGTCGCAACCCATCGAGATCGGTTTTAATCTGCGAAGCCTCATAAATTAAATCATCCTGAGACAACATTGCCGATTTTGGAACCGTTGTTGTAAACAGAAAAGATTGACTATCGTGATTGAGGAAACGATCACGGTACTTCTTTTGCGGATGCTCTGCATAAATTTCTTTCAGTTTCTTGTATGGCCACCGTTCGGTATAGCTTGGGCACTCGATGCAATTTTTGCGACCAGCCTGGCAGACAAGGTAGTGCCCCTGTTCACTGTACCCACCATCGACTTTGGGATCTAGCGGGTAACTGACACGGAGAAATGTTTTCTTATCCGTTTTGGCCAGATAACAATTGTCATCATCGTGTTCAACATCGCTTTTGCCCAATATGGTCTGAAGAACAGCCAGCATTGATTTCATTGATGCCAGATAACTCCCTGAGGAGTCCATATAATCGGTAAACTCCTTCAAGGTTTTACGGTATTCACAGCCATTACAGCGGACAAAACCATCTTTAAGATAAAACCCCTTTAGTGCCAGAAGGCTTATTAATTCCTTTACGTCAGCGCCTTGGATGTAAGGTAACAAGGGGTGAAAACTTCGTAATCTTTCAGCGTAATCTGGCACCTCATCAGCCAGAACAAATATTTTATCTTGCCCATGTTGGCCAACTATCCTGGAAGCCTTTATCACTCGCTTATCGGTGTAGTCGTTGACCAGAAATATTTTCACATCCCGGTGCCTGATGGCAGTCATACGAAACTTGCAATCAAACCCTGACACTGGCTGAAACTTCAGAAAAACTGACTCACCCCTGGCCACCGTTATTTCAAAATGATTTATTTGATCAGCTTTATCGCTGACAATTCCTGCCCAAACCAGATAACTCTCTTGGCTGGCCCGAGCATGCATTTCATCCAGATCAATACTGAACTCAGTGTCACCCTTATCATTCTTGACATCCAATTTTTTGATAGAATTTTGGGATACTGATGGTAAAGGTCGAACCGGAATAAAGATCCTTGACTGTGCAGGAAACATAATTAAAACTCCTTTAAAAAATACTCACTCCTTTTTAGGGCTTAAGCACCAAATAAGTACTATGAAACTTAATAATCCCTCAAGCTTTTCGTTGTCCCGACCAGCAGCTAACCGTTTAAGTTTTATACCGTCAACAGCGAATGACAGTCACATTTCTGCCAAACTTTTCTCTTAGCTGAATAATCGTCAAGCTTCGTAACAGCTTAAATTCCAGTAGATCACGAACTTTGTACGCCGTCCTTGCTCCGCTGCTCTTGATAATCTTCTGGAAAATATCTGCTTTATCCCAAGACTCATTATCCAAGGCCTCTATCAGCTTGTCACTCAGTGCCTGCTGAGCTCCGAGCATCAGCCTTGCCATCGTCCATCGGCCTTGCTCCGATGCTCTCCAGAATGCATCGAATTCTATCTGCGCTATCCCAGGAATCGTTATACATAGCCTGTACCCGCATGTCACTCAGTGCCCGCTGGTCGTCGTCTGCCAGCCTTACCCCGGTGATCTGGATAATGCCTTGAAAACTGTTTGCCTTATCCCACAACCTCTTTAGCACAGCCTCAAACAGCTTGTCACTGAGTACCCGCTGATCGTGGTCCGTCAGCCTTGCCACGGTGCCATCGTCCATCAGCCTTGCCCCGGTGCTCTGCATAATGCCTTGAAAACTATTTGCGTCATCCCACGCCCCATTTTGCACAGCCTCTATCATCTTGTTACTCAGTGCCCGCTGGGCGTCGTCCGTCAGCCTTACCATGGTGCCATCGTCCATCAACCTTGCCCCGGTGCCCTGGATAATGCTTTGCAAACTAAATGCTCTTTCCCATAACCCATTATTCACAGCCTCTATCAACATGTTAATCAGTACCCGCTGGTCGTCGTCCGTCAGCTTTGTCATGGTGCCCTGGATAATGCTTTGCAAATTATATGCGTTTTCCCACGATCCATTATTCACAGCCTCTATCAGTTTGTGACTCAATACCTTCATTTCGTCGTTCGGCAGTATTGTCCAGGTGCCTTTAAAAATCTGCTGTAAACGATCTGCGATATCCCAAGACTCATTATTCAAAGCCTCCATCAGTTTGTTCGCCAGTGCCTGCTGGTCGTCATCCGACAGCCTTGCCCTGGTACCCTGGAAAATGCGTTGAATTTTATCTGTGTCATCCCACAAGCCATTATTCACAGCCTCTGTCAGCTTGTTACTCAGTATCCGTTCGTCGGCGTCCGTCAGACTTGCCCCGATGCCGTTAATAACCTGCTGTAAAAGATCTGCGTTATCCCACGACCCGTTATTCAAAGCCTCTATCAGCATGTTACTCAGTGCCCGCTCGGCTTCCTGCGTCGGCCTTAACCATAGAATTTTGCCCGTCGGCCGTGCCCCGGTGTCCTGGATAATGCGTTGCAGGCTATATACTTCACCCCACAACCCATTATTCACAGCGTCCATCAGCTTATTACCCAGAGCCCGCTCGTGTTCGAACTGCGGTATTGCCCTGGTGCCCTTAATAATCTGCCGTAAAATATCTGCTTTATCCCAGGACTTATCATCCACGGCCTCTATGAGCTTGTTACACAGTGCATCCTGGAAATTGTTCGGCATCCTTACCACGGTGTCCTGGATAATGCATCGCAAACTATCTGCTTCATCCCACGACCCATTATTCACAGCCTCTATCAGCCTGTTACCCAGTGCCTCCTGGAAGTCGATGCTCGGCCTTGCCCCGGTGCCCTGGATAATGCATCGCAAACTATCTGCTTCATCCCACAACCCATTATTCACAGCCTCTATCAGCCTGTTACCCAGTGCCTCCTGGACGTCATAACTCGGCGTTGCCCCGGTGCTCTTAAAAATCTGCTGTAAAAGATCTGCCTTCTCCCAAAACCCAGTATCCACGGCCTCTATGAGCATGTTACCCAGTGCCAGTTTAGCGTCATGCTCCACCCAGATGTAATTGGGCTTCAGCTTTATCCCAGTGTCCTTAATAGCGCGTTGAATGTTATATGCCTTATCCCATAACCCATTATTCAGAGCCTCTGTCAGATTGCTAATCAGTGCCCAATAATCGTCTTCCGTCAGGCTTGCCCTGGTGCCCTGAACACTGTCTTGTTGAAGTTCCCGAGGAGGCAGGGTATCCATCTGTCTTTCATGACTTGTTGTTGTCTCTGCTTTTTGGGTAGCGGAAAAATTACCAGAGGCCGATTGTGAGGAACAGGCACCCAGAGGCTCGTTAAGCGAACCTGGTATGTTCCGTTGCGTCCCGACGCTGACTGAGAAAGGTTCTGATTGCGCTGAATCAAGCTGCCCGGCGTTGCACAATGGGCATCTTAGCCTTACCTCCAGTGGAGTAGCTTGAAGCGCCTGTAGCAAATAGGCTGTATCAATTTTTTTCGAACAACAAGCGGTGACGGTCACATCTCTGCCAAACACTATTTTGCATATAGGGCAGCTATTACCTGCTTCAGCAGGTTGGCTATTTTGAGAATGATCAACTGGCTTAGTGGAGTTTGGATTTATCATGATTAATTCCTACATGAAAGTTTTTTCAGTTAAAGTGCGGACAAGTCATCTGCGGGATCTGCAAACCATTAAATGCCAGCTTGATAGTGAATTCTCTGGGCAGACCTTAGCACCACAGAATTTGATCATACATTTTGACAGCAGTTAATTAATTTGGTTCCGTAACCAACGCATTAAAGCTAATACGGGATTGATGCCAGCCAAGGGAAACAGGAACAGGAAAACACCCACTGAAAAAAGAAAAAAAAGCCCCCCCCCAAAAAAAAAGACACCCCAAAAAAAACAAAAAAAAAAAAAACAAAAAAAAAAGACACCCATAAATTTGCTTTACCATCCACCTGGTCTACTTTTCACCTACGATTGATTTTTTTCCCAGACAGGTGAGTTCATGGCCCAAGCTCGCAATACCCTGATTGACCCCGGCTCAACGCCTTATTACCACTGCATGGCAAGATGTGTTCGTCAGGCTTACCTCTGTGGAGAGAACCACCTGACTGGCAAGAATTACGAGCATCGCCGCCAGTGGGTGGTGGATAAACTCCGGGAACTGGTTTCTGTCTTTGCTATCGAAGTCTGCGCTTACGCTGTCATGTCGAATCATTATCATGTGGTTTTGCACATCAATCAGTCATCTGCCAGAGGCTGGTCACGGAATGAAGTGCTTCACCGTTGGACGACCTTGTTCGCAGGCCCGCTTCTGGTGCAAAGGCATCTGGCCGCTGACAAACTGGGCAGCGCTGAGTTGGCCCGTATCGATGAATATGCTGAGGAATACCGACGTCGTTTAATGGATATCAGCTGGTTTATGCGCTGCCTGAATGAACATCTTGCTCGTGAGGCCAATAAAGAAGACCAGTGTAAAGGACGCTTCTGGGAAGGACGCTTTAAAAGCCAGGCATTGCTGGACGAAGCAGCGTTACTGACCTGCATGACCTACGTTGACTTGAATCCGATTCGGGCTGGAAAGGTAGAAACACCGGAAGAATCAGACTACACGTCGATTCAGGAACGTGTGGAGCAGATTGAACATTCTGAAACCAAAAGGCAGCCGCTGACCCTGAAACCTTTCTGTTTACAAGGACAGGATACGGACGTTGCCCTTCCCTACCTTCTTCACGACTATCTGGAACTGGTTGACTGGAGTAGCCGCGTTGTCAGGACAGATAAGAAAGGTTCCATCCCGTCGTGTACCCCTCCTATTCTTGAAAGATTGGACATTGATCCGGATGAGTGGCTGAAAACCATGCAATGGAATAATCGTTTTTATCGGGCAGTTGGCCGTCTGGAAGCGATGAAGGCCTTTGCACTTGAAGTTGGACAGAAGTGGCTTCGAGGGTTAAACGCCTGCAGTCGTTTGTACCTGACAGGTTAGCGTAGAAGTCAGTTAAGGAATTAAACACTTTCTCTTTATCTTTCCTCGACTTTAAGTCGGAATAGTTTTGTGTTGTCTGAATCATGGCTTGAGCAGCCTCTGTTCGTCGAATCCTGTTGTGTGGCTCGGTGATAAGCTATTCGAAGATAGGTTTTCAGATCCTTTTTTGGGGATACAGTTTTTAAATGTTTTATTCAATGGGTGTTTTATTTTTTATGGGTGTCTTATTTTTTTCTTTTTATTCAATGGGTGTTTTATTTTTTATGGGTGTCTTATTTTTCTTTTTTTATGGGTGTCTTATTTTTTTTGAGATCAACCCCTGATTTAACACTGAACCTGCCCCTTTGATAACAACGTCTATAATTCCTTATCACTCTTAATAAATACAAGACAGGAAAACACTCACTATGACAAAACTACTGCTCTTACCGACAACAACAATCATACTGTGCAGCCTTTTATCAGGCTGCGTCACCGAGCCAATGGTTCAGGATGATAGCTTCCATAACGACCAGCGCCCCGCTCCGGTATTGACTGAGGAAGAATCTGGCATCAGCCGCCAGAACCGAATTAATCACAACCAATACAGGATGAAACATGACCGACGGATGGAGTATCAGCCCTCTCCCGGACCGCAGACCATGCCCTCCTGGAAAATGACCTTTCCCAACATTGAGCCGGTCATCGTAGACTGAATCACAGTAAACAGGCATGAAGAGGCGGAAATGGAACGAGGTGTACAGGAAGAAAAAATAACGCTGCCCGGTCAGTCAACGAGGCAGCAAATTTAAAGAATTTAGAAGGGCAGCAAGATCAGCTGGCAGGTGCGATTCGCAGCTGAATAACGCCGTTATCCTTGATTTTTACATCACGGACCTCAGCCTGATAATCAGCCTGAGCCACATCGCCTGAAAGTGTAACACGAGCCACCACATCCAGACTTTCTGTATCCGACAGGCTGACTGAGCCCATCATCATGGCGGCATTATCATCCAGTATTACCTCTTTGGGAAGGTCACTGACCTGCAGAGGAATAGCAGCAATAGGGGGCTTTTTGGCACCGCTCTCACGGGCAAAAACAATGACTCTGGCTTTACCCGGAAGATTACTAAGCTCAGGAGCCAATTCGACATTGATCCGCAATTCTGCAACCGTTTCACCCATTAGTTTGCGTGCTTTGGTAATACCGGCAGACAAGGACTGTCGGGCAGCCATATCATCTTCAAAAGAGAGGGCTTTGGTCCAGGCCTGAACTGCCTGCTGGTAGTCTTCCTGCTCAAAAGCATCAATACCCTTGAGCCCTAATGCCGTGGTGTTGCTTTCATCCTTGCTGAGTGCATCCTGATAGAGGCCACGCACCTCGCCATTGATCTGGTTGCGGTTCGCCAGGAACAGCACCTGAGCCAGTTGGGCCGACGCCTGAGGACTGCCTTCGGTGACGGTGTACAGCTTCTTATAAGCGTCAATCGCCTTATTAACCTCACCCCTGGCCATGTAACGACCTGCCAGCATATACCAGGCCTGAGCATTATCAGGTCGTTTGTCACTCCAGGCTTCCAGGGTAGAGATCATCTCTTCATGGGACACATCCCGGTTCATCATCTCAACGACAGACAGTTCTGTCTGTGAACCGAGGTAAAGGTAAACGGGCACAGCCATGGCTGGAATCAGGAAGGCCAGAAACAGAGCCAGGCTTTTGTTACTACTGCCGGTGTAACTGAGCTTCTCTTTCTTATCAGCCACATCCTCCAGCAGCTTCTTTTCCAGCTCAGTGCGAATCTGTTCAGCATCTTCCGGTGTCAGCAAACCCTGATCCAGCTGCTTTTTCAGTTCGGCTTCCTGCTCTTTGAAATAAGCAATATTGGAAGCCTTGTCGGAAACACCCTGATCCGCACCAGGTCGACTGCGGAACCACAGTGGCGTAACGACGAGAGCCATACCCATGAGAGTTAAAATGGAAGCGATTATCCAGAACTGCGTCATTTATCTTTACCACCCAGTATCTTTTCCAGCACGGCTTTGTCCTGCTCGTCCAGCGTTTCATCTTCGATCCCGGGACGATGCTGTTTCAGGATTCTGAACAGTATGAAAATGCCCAGCAACAGCAGAATCAGAGGACCAAACCAGAGGGCGATGGTGCGGGCATCCATTCGGGGCTTGTAGAGTACAAAGTCACCGTACCGATCCAGCATAAACTGGATAACGGTGTCATCATCGGCCTTCTCTTCAACAATCATACGGTGAACTTCACGACGCAGATCCTGAGCAATAGGCGCATTGGAATCGGCAATAGACTGATTCTGACATTGAGGGCAGCGCAGTTCTTCGTTCAGACGGAAAAACTGCTCCTGCTGCCGGAGAGAATCAAACTGATAGTTATCAATAACCCCGGCATAGGCGCCCGTGCTGACCACCACTGCGACAGACAGCGCCAGTATGAGCCTGAAAGAAAGAACAACACTCGCAGATTTCAGCAGCGATGAGTGCCTGAACAAATAGTCGAGAGTCATTGTACTAACTCCTTCTGCAGAGCGTCGTAACGAGGCTTGAGATCTTCCTTCCAGACCCGGTCATCAATGATCCCGATGTGTTTGTGACGAATCACACCCTTTTTGTCGATCAGAAAGGTTTCCGGTGCGCCATAAACACCCAGGTCCAGACCCAGCCTGCCATCCTTATCAACAATGTTAAAAAGGTAAGGATCTTCGAGGCGATCCAGCCACTCCAGAGCATCCTGACGCTCATCTTTGTAGTTGAGGCCTACAATATTGATGCCTTCCCGGGCAAGCTTTATCAGGTAAGGGTGCTCAACCTTACAGGCCGGACACCACGAACCCCAGACATTGAGTAGCAGAACCTTGCCTTTCAAGGCTGCTTCGGTAACGCTCTCTTCAGGCTGCTTCAGTTTTTCGAGGCTGAATTCCGGAACAGGTTTATCCAGCAGCATAGAAGGCAGTTCACTTTTATCTTCCATGAACAAACCGATATAAAGCAGCACACTGAACGTCAGAAAGAAACCTAATGGGAGAAATAGTTTCCAGCGCTTCACGCCTGACCTCCTGTCGTGATGGCTGCATCCTTATCTGAATCCCCGGCGGGCTTTTTGTTACCCAGTAAAGCCTCTTTCCTGTTCTTGAGACGGACACGATATCGCTTGTCAGAAATCGCCAGCAAACCACCCAGAGCCATAAAGATGGAACCCAGCCAGATGAAACGAACATAAGGCTTAACGTGGAGACGGACTGCCCAACTATCGCCGCCAAGCGGCTCACCCAGGGCAACATAGAGATCACGGGTTAAGCCCGGATCAATATCTGCATCAGTCATTGGCATGTTCTGCACGGTATAAACACGCTTTTCCGGTTCGAGGACGGCTATTTTCCTCTCATCCTCAAAGACGCTTATAGTGCCGTAGTCCGCTACATAGTTAGGCCCCTGACGCTGACTCACACCATCAAACCGAAAGACGTATTCGCCAACCTGGGCAGAGTCACCCGGGCTCATTCGCAGATCTTTTTGAACACTGTAACCAGACGTCAGTGCCACACCAATAAAGGTAACCGCCAGACCCAGGTGTGCCAGTTGCATGCCATAGTAGGCTGGCTTGAGCTTTGTCAGCCCTCTCAGCAGACCGGTATTACGGGTTTTATTACGTATATCCTTGCCAATGGTGAGTACCATCCAGAGGACAAGCCCAATCGCCAGCGCTTCACTCACCCGGAAGCGATCTCCGTACAGGAAGCTGAATGCGACACCGCCGATCACAGAGACAATAAGAATCCAGCGCACCTGCTGTTTCAGCCAGCTGACGGAGCCTTTTTTCCAGTTCAGCAGAATACCGATACCCAGACAGGCAGCCAGCAGCATGGCGAGAGGAACAAACAGCAGATTAAAGTAGGGAGGGCCTACAGAAATCATGCCCAGATCCAAGGCATCCAGCAGCAGTGGGAACATAGTACCCAGCAGTACCGTGGCGCAGCTGGTCACCAGAATAATGTTATTCAGCAACAGCAGGGTTTCACGGGAAAGCAGGGAGAAACTGATTTTACTTCTCACTTCCGGTGCCCTGAATGCAAATAGGGTCAGGGAAGCACCCACCACCACCAGCAGATAGCCCAGAATAAAGAGACCACGCTCAGGATCGTTGGCAAAGGCGTGAACCGAGGTCAGCACACCGGAACGAACCAGGAAAGTACCGAACAGACTCAGGGAAAATGTGGTGATCGCCAGCAGCAGTGTCCAGCTCTTGAACAGCCCGCGTTTTTCAGTCACTGCCAAAGAGTGAATCAGTGCCGTACCCGTCAGCCAGGGCATCAGGGAAGCATTTTCCACAGGGTCCCAGAACCACCAGCCACCCCAGCCCAGCTCGTAATAGGCCCACCAGCTACCGAGGGAAATACCTGCTGTCAGGAAACACCATGCCACAGTTGTCCAGGGGCGAGCCCAGCGTGCCCAGGCGCTGTCCAGCTGGCCACCGAGCAATGCCGCAATAGCAAAGGCAAAAGCGACCGCAAAACCAACATAGCCCATATACAACATGGGCGGATGCACAATCATACCCAGATCCTGCAGCAGCGGGTTCAGATCAGAACCGTCGGCAGGAGGAAATGGCAGAATACGGGCGAACGGGTTTGAGGTCAGCAGGATAAACAGCATAAAGCCAACGCTGATCATACCCATGACCGATAACACTCTTGCAGACAGTTCCGGAGGCAGTTTATTACTGCGCAGAGCAACCGCCTGTCCCCAACCGGTCAGGGTCAGAACCCAGAGCAACAGAGAACCTTCATGGCCACCCCAGACGGCAGTGACCTTGTAGTAAACAGGCAACAGGGAGTTGGAGTTGCTGGCTACGTACTGAACCGAAAAGTCATCCGAAAGAAAAGCAACTACCAGACACATGAACGACAACAGGACAAAAACAAACTGACCTGTTGCCAGCGTTTTACCGGTAGCCATCCAGTTCAGTCGGCCATTGTAGCTACCTGCCAGTGGGATAATACTTTGCAGCAGAGCCAGACAGGTTGCCAGTATCAGGGCAAACAGCCCCAGTTCAGGATTCATTACTTGCTCTCCGATGCCTGAGAGTGAAGGCTCTCAAGGGGCTGTTGACTCTCCTGTGGGTATGACGGGGCGCCATCAGGCTTATCTGACGGATTGCCTGACTTCGAACCATGAGCTTTGTCGATGGCCTTCTGTACTTCCGGAGGCATATAGTTTTCATCATGCTTGGCTAACAGCTCCTCGGCTACAAAACGACGGTTTTCATCCAGTTTGCCGGTTCCGACAATGCCCTGACCTTCTTTGAAAAGGTCTGGCAGGATTCCGGTATATTCCACTTCCACTTCGCCATCGCCATCACTGATTCGGAATCTGGCTTTCAGGCTGTTCGGATCACGTATGACCGAACCCGGAACGACGATACCGCCACCACGGATCCTCTGACCGACGGGCGCTTCGCCTCTGGCCATCTGGGCTGGAGAAAAGTAATGGTTGATGTTTTCCTTCAGGGCAAACAGAGCAAGGGCCACAGCAATACCGACGCCGGCCACCAATAAAAGCACTAATAATAAGCGTTGTTTGCGAACTGGATTCATTCCACTTCTCCCTCCCGGACACCCTGATCTTTAATATTGACTCTGTCTTCCCGCTGACGGGTTATTGTCATTTTTTGCTTTCTGTCAGCTGTCAAGCTTTGGCGCCTGTTCGCTGTTAAGCTCCGGTCTCTGGACCGGCTGCTGCGCACCTGACGCAGAACCTGGGAAAGGATCCGCTTTCTGGCCCGCAACGGAGAAATTATGTTGTAGGCAATGATCACCAGACCAATGCCGTAGGCCGCCCAAACAAAGACACCGTGACCATCCATGCGTATCAAACTGGCCAGACTTTCAAAATACATAGTTTTCAGTTCTCCAGTTTGGCCAATACGGTCTTGTGAACCCATTTGGTTCGGCGCTCACGGTCCAGTATTTCGGTTCGCAAACGGAGAATAAGGACAACGGTAAAAAACAGATAAAAAGCCGCAATACTGATCAGCAGAGGCCAAAGCATCTCAGGTGCCATGGACGGCTTTTCAGTCAACTTGAGCGTGGCGCCCTGATGAAGGGTATTCCACCACTGGACAGAAAATTTGATGACCGGGATATTGATCACCCCAACCAGAGTCAGAATGGCACAGGCCTTTGCCGCAGTATTGGTGTTCCTCATAGCACCACGAAGAGCGATGACACCCATGTAGAGGAACAGCAGAATCAACATAGAGGTCAGCCTGGCGTCCCAAACCCACCAGGTACCCCAGGTCGGTTTACCCCAGATAGCACCGGTTACCAGAGCCATCAGGCAGAATGAAGCTCCGATGGGTGCACAGCACTTCAGTACCATGTCAGCCAGCTTCATTTTCCATACCAGAGTGACAACACCAGCACAGGCCATCATCACGTAGATAGCAGAAGCCAGAAAGGCGGTAGGAACGTGGATAAATATGATCCGGTAACTATTGCCTTGCAGATAGTCCGGTGGCGCAAACATCAGACCCCAGATCAAGCCGGTGGCCATCAACAGGGCTGCCAGAATGGCCAACCAGGGCAACCACTTGCCACTGATCTCGTAAAACCATTTGGGTGATCCCAGTTTGTGAAAAAAAGTCCAGTTCATTATTACTCTACCGTGACTGGTTCCTGTTGCTCAGTCTGCAACTATTCTCAGTGATGCGGCTATCGCCAGTGGCGCCAGACACAATCCAAACATCAGCAATGCTGCCATCCACAACAAGTGCCCTGAATAGGACATACCCTCAACTGCCGTCTGAACAGCCCCTGTCCCGAATATCAGAACAGGAATATATAAAGGTAAAGACAGCAATGTCAGTAGTATTCCTCCCCTCTGAACACGCACTGTCAACGCTGCACCAATACCTCCAGCGAGACTCATCAGGGGTGTACCCACCAGCAGACTCAGTATTAATGCAGGAAAAGCCTGTGACGGTAAATGCAGCATCAAGGCCAGTAAGGGGGCCATCACTATCAGTGCTACGCCGGTCGTCAGCCAGTGCGCAAAGATTTTAGCCAACACCAGTAAAGGCAATGGGTGCGGCGATAACAATAGCTGATCCAGTGAGCCGTCTTCCTGGTCACTTCTGAACAGGGAATCCAGGGAGAGAAGAACCGCCAGCAGAGCGCCTATCCAGACGATGCCACCGGCTAACTGAGACAAAAGTTCTTTTTCAGGGGCGATACCCAGAGGAAAAAGACTGGCGACCATCAGATAAAATGCCACAGGATTCAGGGTCTGTCCCGGTGTCCGAAAGGCCAGGATCAGATCTCGTTTAACCAACCCCAGAAACGCCCGACCGCCCTGTAATGAGCTGCTGCCCTGCAATGAAGTGTCACTCATAACCAGGCCCCCGACTCTTCATGACCGGTCTCTTCATCGGAAGTTGCATAGGCCTCCAGACGAAGCTTTCTGACCCGGTCAGACAGCTTTGACAGGCTCTGGTGGCTGGTCATCACCACAGCGCCATTTTTTTCAATGTGCCGGGCCAGCAATTGCTCAAGCCAGGCCACGCCATCGACATCAATAGCCGTAAAGGGCTCATCGAGAATCCAGAGCGGCACGGTTGAAAGTGAAAGGTCTGCCAGAGCCACCCGTCTGTGCTGCCCTGCAGAAAGTTGCCCGCAGGGAACTTCTTCATAGCCAGCAAGGTTCACTTGCTCCAGCGCAGAAACAACCCAAGGCTCCGGGTAACGTTCGTTACGAAGGTTTGAGCGCCAGAGAATATTTTCTATTGGAGTGAGTTCGGTTTTAACGGCAGGTTTGTGACCAAAATAAAAGGTTGACAGCCGAAAGTCTGCATAAACGCTGGAAAGCTTCTGCCCTTGCCAGATCACCTGGCCACGATAATCACCACAGAGGCCTGCCAGCACTCTCAAAAGCGTGGTTTTACCCGCTCCGTTACAGCCTTCTATCTGTAGCAGTTCACCGGGAAACAGTTGAATGGAGAGGTTTGAAAAAAGAACACGATCGTCTCGTTCACACCCCAGCTTAGCCACTTCGAGCAAGTCGTTTTCCCTACAGTCTGTCAGTCAATTGAGTGATTCAGAGACCTGAAGCCTCTACCCCCTTATACGGCTGAAATTTCATAGCAGTTTACGATTGACGCCTGGTAGCTGTTCAAAAAACACTCTAACAGCCATAAACTCGGGCAGGATTATATCGAAAAAGACGTTCGTTCCGAAGTAATTAACTATCTAGATTGGGTAAATTCGCTGACATTGACCTGACTCGATTCAGCCCAACACTCTCGTTCACAAGGGGCATCAACGGTCACGGCTGTTCACCCACCAGACCGCAGCCTCAACCCGCGAACGAAAGTTCAGTTTTCGAAGCATACGTTTGACGTGAACCTTGACAGTGCCTTCACTGATGTCCATTTTCCGGGCAATCACCTTATTGGCATCCCCTTCCGCAATAAACTGGAGAACCTCCCTCTCTTTAGGTGTCAGCAGATCAATCTTGCTGGTCTCGCTGCTATCAGGCCTGAGAACAGAAGCCAGCACTTCTGCCAGCCGGGCATCCACTGCCAGTTTTCCCATGGCCGCAGCTGGCGATAGGCACTGTTAATGCCTTCACGAATTTCTTCGACAATTGAGTCGACGGATTCTTCCGCTCCCATCCGCTTTAGAACCTTCCTCAATCGAGTGACCTGAATTTTCTGGTAAGACAATGCCTGAGCCAGAGAATCATGTAACTCCCTGGCTATGACGGCTCGCTCTTCCATCAAAAGCAATTGCTTCTCCTGAGTCTGGTAGCCACTGCGATACAGTGAGGCAGAAACAATATCGCCAAACGTTCTCAACCACTGCCTGCTCTCTTCGGTCAATGACTGCCCTTCTTGCAGAGAGATTTGCAGATAACCATAACCCTCATCATTCTGGCTCAGTGAAAACTGGACATCCGATGAGGGTTCTCGAATACAGCCTTCACACCGACCCGTGTTGCAGACATCATTAAAAGCCTCGCTTTGCGGAAAAATCCGCTGTAATTTCATGCTCCCGGCATTGCCAGTCAAACAGACGCAGGCACTTTTAAGTCCGAGCAGCCGCTTCCAGCGTTCCAGCAACAACGCCAGTTGATCTTCGTCGTAGGGGGTCATGCCCAACGTCCGGGACGTTTCATAGAATAGTTGCAAAGCCGTGTTTGAATGTTCCAGTGATCGAGTCTTCCCTGATACCTGGGCCTCGAGATCACTGTAAAGAAGCGAGAGGCTGTCGGCCATGGCAGAGAAAGTCTCTGTGAGCTGCCCCATTTCATTGGCATTCTTATAATTGAGACGCAGGTGGTTAAACTTACCAAGACGGACCTTCTTTGCCGCATAACTGAGCTGTTCAACCGGCTTGATCAGGTTCAATTGGATGTAACGTATCGTCAAAGCCCCAATGGCCAGAATGGAACAAAGTGAAAAAATCGCCAGTATCATCAGCCACTGCAGTTTTCGCTCGGTATGCAACTGTAATGAGGTCACCAGATCGTTCAGACGATCAACAAAACCGGGAACCTTATCCGCAAACTCTCGCCATCCGACTTTATCTCGCAATAAAGGTCGCATCTCACTGTGCCATTCACTGACCAGAGCCTGATAACGACGGCCAACAATATCGGTTCTGTCAGCCAAATGCCTCAAAGTAGGACTGTCAAGGCTGCTGTCATAGATCTTGATTAACTGGCTCAATCCGTTGTCGCTGGTCTCCTCAGAGTTGACCCGGTCTACCAGACGCCATGCCTGCATTCTCAATGATCCGGCAAGGTTGATAGCGGCGGCATCACTCTCTGTGGTCGCTGCAAACCACAACGAACCACTGACACTGAGCAAGCCCAAAAAACAGATGGTAATAATAGCGGCCAGCGCCTTGAACCGAATGGGCTTCAACAACATGCACCTTAAATAAAGACTCGACACTCAGAGCTGTCAGACAGCTCTGAGAAAAGATTTAGACCCGGGAAGAGAGCCATGACACAAAGTCGTCACGACTTTATCAGAACCAGTGCCGCAGACGCCACTGCCGCAGGAGCGGGGAAAAATTTGGGAATTGAGACAAGTGCTTATCAGATACCCTCTCATAGCCATTAATTATTCAAGATTCATGCATTTTTCAAAGGCTTCTCTAATCTCACCACCAACGCCCTGAAAGACATCGCCTAATGTTGAGTAAACTTTATACAGCAGCCAGTCTTTGCTAAGTATGCTGACACCAGCGAAATAATTTGTATCCTGAGCTTTACTCAGTCCACCAACACCCATGCAACAGTGATAACGCTTGCCAGTAGGACAATAGCCATTGACATCGAAAAGATTACATTGATTCCCGGTGGCAGCCGTTGGATCACTGTCGGGTGCAAAATACCAAGCGTACCATTTATCCTTATGAGGAGTGTATAGATAGTGACAATCACGTTCTTCCAGTTGTCGACCGACGGCATAACTGGTACTCATAAAACCAAGATAAACGACAACAAGCAGCAGTAGTTGATATTTCCTCATAGTGTTACCACCATTTCATGTACGTCAGCTCAAGCAGAGTATAGAACTCTGGAGAAGGTGGTTGCTGTAAACCCTTGATTAATCTTAAAACAGGCTAACAATAAAAACAGAGGCTACAACAATACATACCGGACAGCCTCTCAGGTCTATTATTGACTCATACATTTTTCGTAGGCTTTTCTAAGCTCGCCTTTGCTGACGCTCTGGAAGAGTTCAGCTTTGGTCAGGTAATCTTTATACACTAGCCATCTTCCGCTAAGAAGAATACTAACACCGCCGTAATAAGCTGTATCTGGCGTGTTATTGTCTCCGGCAATAATCAGGCAACAAGAATTATGCTTCCCAATAGGACAAGACACATCGTACGCTTGTAAAAGAGTGCATTGAGCCCCTGAGTCAGTATATTGATTTTCAGGAGTAAAACTCCAATATGTATCTGATGGAGTGTATAGAGACTGACAGTCACCATTGGTGATTTGTGAACCAGCGTAGCTTACATTGATAAAGCCAATGCAAAACAAAAAAAGCAGCTCGTACTTCTTCATCGTTTCCACCATTTCCTTTTCTGCCGGGTACCAAGTATAGCCCTACCCGTTCAGCTGTCTCTCAGTCACAAATTCCGGAAGGCCACAAAACCTTCCAATCCCTTTATTCCTATGGAGTAAGGGATTGCTCAGTATGTCGATTTAGTGATTTTTCATACTCAAATAATGACTCATATACGACAATGTATGCGAATACCCTGCCAGAGAAATTATTCAGTTAAACATTTTTGATAGACTCTCTTGAGCTCACCACTATTAACGTCATGGAAGAGCTCAGCTTTGGTTGAATACTGTTTATAAACTAACCAGCCTGCTTTATAGGTATTCACACCACCGAGATAATCTGTATCTGAAGTTTTGTTCGCTCCAGCTATGGTGAGACAACACCGATAATGCTTACCAGCAGGACAGCCCTGGTCACCCCACGTATACAGAAGAGTACATTGAGCCCCGAGAGCACTGCTTGGATCACTGCCGGAGGTATAGTCCCAAAATGTACCCGAAGGAGTATATAGACTTACGCAATCACCTTCGTTTAATTGTGAGCCCGCATAACCAACATTAACAAAACCGAGACAAATCAAAAAAAACAGCTGACACTTACTCATCATTAACACCACTTTGTCTGCTTCAGCCATCGCTAAGTATGGCCCTATCCTCCTGCCCTGTGGTCGGGTAGCACTGACATTGAGTACCCCTAAATAACCGCTTGCTGCTGAAAACAGAGGTTACAAAAATCCGTACCGCATTGCTAAGCCAACGCTTTATCAAGCCTTCGCAGAACCACTACCTCCTAAGGGGTATGCCAGATTTACGTCTTGCTTACACAACATCTAAAAGGGCTTTTTTGTACGTCCATCCTTATTAAAATACGCTTCCGTAAAGCTTGAAACTTCAACCCGGATTCCATGCCAGAAAAGTCGTACAACACTAGAGTCACAGCATCGTGAGTCAAAAATTAGATCTTGATCGCCGTGGATTCTTGACTGGAAAAACGGTTTCAGCACCCATTGAGCCGCCTGCCCGCCCCCCCTGCAGGTTCTGTGGTACTGGCTGCTCGGTACTGGTGGGCACACAGCATGGTCGTGTAGTAGCCACTCAGGCGGACCCTCAGGCACCTGTGAACAAAGGCCTGAACTGCATCAAAGGTTACTTCCTGTCGAAAATCATGTACGGCAAGGATCGTCTTGAAACACCGCTGCTGAGAATGAAAAACGGCAAATTCGACAAAAATGGTGACTTCACTCCGATCTCCTGGGATCAGGCGTTCGATATCATGGCGGAAAAATGGAAGGCGGCCATAGCCAAAACCCGTAATTCCGATGAGATGCCCCCCGTGGGCATGTTCGGCTCTGGTCAATGGACTGTCTGGGAAGGTTACGCAGCCTCCAAGCTAATGAAAGCCGGTTTCCGTTCCAACCACATCGATCCTAATGCACGACACTGCATGGCTTCTGCGGTGGTAGGCTTTATGCGTACCTTTGGTATTGATGAGCCCATGGGTTGTTATGACGACTTTGAACATGCCGATGCGTTTGTACTCTGGGGCTCCAACATGGCCGAGATGCACCCGGTACTCTGGTCAAGGCTGGTTGACCGTCGTCTATCCAACCCCCATGTCAAAGTAGCGGTAATGTCCACTTTTAAGCACCGCTCCTTTGAACTGGCCGACCAGCCCATCATCTTCAACCCTCAGTCTGACCTGGCTATTTGTAACTACATCGCCAACTACATCATCCAGAACGGCAAGGTCAACCAGGACTTTGTTAAGAAGCATACCGTTTTCCGCAAAGGTGTAACGGATATTGGCTATGGCCTGCGCCCGGATCACGAGCTGGAAAAGAAAGCCAAAAACCCGGGAAATGGCGGCACAACACCTCTCGACTTTGATGGCTTTGCAGAGTTTGTCAGCGAATACACGGCTGAAAAAGTCTCAAAACTGTCTGGCGTCTCCGAAACACAGCTGGAAGAGCTGGCGAAACTCTATGCTGACCCCGACACCAGGGTGATGTCCCTCTGGACCATGGGCGTAAACCAGCATACCCGTGGTGTCTGGATGAACAACATCATCTACAACCTGCACCTGCTGACCGGAAAGATTTCCCAGCCGGGTAACAGTCCATTCTCTCTGACCGGCCAGCCATCTGCCTGCGGTACCGCCAGAGAAGTCGGTACTTTTGCTCATCGTCTGCCTGCGGACATGGTCGTAGTTAACAAAGCCCATAGAGACTAAGCCGAGAAAATCTGGAAACTGCCTGAAGGCACCCTTCCTGCCAAACCGGGTTTCCACGCCGTATTGCAAAACCGGATGCTCAAAGACGGCAAACTCAATGCTTATTGGGTCATGTGCAACAACAACGCCCAGACAGCTCCGAACCTGAACCATGAAACACTGCCCGGCTACAGAAATCCTGACAATTTCATCGTGGTTTCTGACCCTTACCCAACCCTGACCGGACAAATTGCCGATCTGATTCTGCCAACCGCCATGTGGGTCGAGAAAGAAGGTGCTTACGGAAACGCAGAACGTCGTACCCAGTTCTGGTATCAGCAGGTAAAAGCTCCTGCCGAAGCCAAATCCGACCTGTGGCAGCTGATGGAATTCTCCAGGCGTTTCAAGGTTGAGGAAGTCTGGTCAGACGCCCTGTTGGCAAAGCACCCACAATATCGTGGCAAGACCCTGTTTGATGTTCTGTATGCCAACGGACAGGTTGACCGGTTCAAACTGGATGAGATTCCTGAAGACCGATTGAACGACGACGCCCGAGCTTTGGGTTTTTATGCCCAGAAGGGTCTGTTTGAAGAATACGCCACCTTCGGTCGTGGCAAAGCTCACGATCTGGCGGACTTTGAGCGTTATCACCAGGAGCGAGGCTTGCGCTGGCCTGTAGTGGATGATCAGGAAACCCTCTGGCGTTTCAAGGAAGGCTCTGACCCTTATGCCAAAGCGGGCAGTGACTTCGACTTCTATGGCAAGCCCGATGGCAAAGCCTGGATTTTTGCCCTGCCCTACGAACCACCCCATGACGCTTCGGACGAAGAGTTCGACCTTTGGTTGTCCACCGGTCGTGTTTTGAAACAACGCTGCTGAGAGTGAAAGACAGCATGTTCGACAAGAACAGTAAATTCGGCCAGAAGTCTGATGCCTTACCGCAGGTTTGAAAGCAAAATACTCATGGAGGAGAGTTATCCGGCTCTGAAAAGAAAATTAATGGAACTTATTTATAGTTGAACGATCAAACAAGTAATAAACTTAACTCTATTATCAGACTCGGAGGCACATGCAATTAACCTCTGGAATTTTGCAAGCTATGCTAGCTCACACTCCATCTGATGAAAGAGCAATCAGGAAATCCAGTTCTGCCAATATTCATTGACCAATGGAGGTGTAACCATGCACATCAGTAACACAATTAAGACCAACCCACCCAGCTCTCCTGCAGACTGGCAAACTGCAACAACTGAAACAGTCAAAGCCTTTGCCCGGGAAGTTGCTGCATATCCAGGAAAAACCTACCTGCCAGAATCTAAAAATGGATCCTTCAGTCATAATCCATTCTGGCAACATAAGGGTCAATTCAGGTTTACTCCTACTCTGAAAACACCATCCCATATTGGAGTGGTATATAGGGGCGATTCGAGGCCTCCGGAAACCATTTTCAAAACGGGATTTAATCGAAAATCAGATGATTCGGACTCTATTAACGATAATGATTTCCTTGAAGCTCTGCTCAGTACAAAATTAAGTGGCCATAAACTAGCGTATCAACCAATCTTTAGTAACTACCAATTGGTGAATGACTCAGCAAACAAGATCATCTGCACTAGCCGCAACATCGCAGTTGCAACCTGGTTCCCAATGTTTTTATCGCAGAATCAGCCTGACTCGCCTGTGCTTTACATTCCTGAGCCTGGAGAGGAAGACAGCACCTATGTTTATCAGTGTTATGTCAATACCGGTATCGACATGTGCAAAACAGCTGCAGATCTGAAGGGACCTGGGCTACGCACTACTTCTATCAAATCTGCTGAAGAAGTAATCACGACACGCATACCACCTGAACATGTAGTGAGTGCATGGCCGGTTAAACGAACGGTATTTAATGCTGGGCCTTATTATATATTTGGTTTAAAAACCAGAATTCAGGAAAAAATAGTAAACCCTGACATTGATCAATGTGTAAAAACATATACAGCAGCATTTCTGCCACCTTTGGATCCAGTAAATCGCACCCATTCAATTTCATTAAACGCAAGTGCAATATTTAAAATAGCTCCTGACTGACAGGATGATGAGCCGAAAGGCATTCAGGGGCAGGTCTTTCTTCTTGATTCGACCCAGGAAGAAAGGCCCATCCCGGTTTTCTTTTCGTCGGTAGCCAGAGGCATCCAAACAGGCAAGGTAGACACCCCGGTGAAGTTTGAAGCCCATCGAAAGGCAATGGCTGAGCGGGAATGGGCTCGCATGGAAGCCAATGATTCTCAGGAGTGCCGTAACTGCCATACCCAGGAATCTATGGAACTGTCTGAACAATCACTTTTGGCGGTTAAAAACCATACCGCTGCAGAGAAAAACGGTGAAACCTGCATTCAGTGTCACAAGGGTATTGCCCATAAGCTACCTGACATGACCGGTGTGCCAGGTTGGGAGTAGCTACCCACTGGTACTGCCCTCACACAGGCTTCGGAGTTCCGTCAGGGAAATACCGGAGCCTGTCCACATGAAAACAATGAGCAGGTAATCGTTTGATTATCGGTGCAGGCTGACAGTCTCTGTTTTTTTATGAACTGACGTTCAGGATCATTCATTAAAAAAGAATCAAACAAAGGAACTTTTCTGAAATCAGCCAGTCTATATCTTCATTAGTCAAAACTCTCTTGTTTGGCCTGACCCGACATACACATATTAAGGAGAATTACGATGTCACTCCCTGTTTCCGGTCACAGCACCTTAATCCACGGAAGATTTGGCTATGCACCAGAACAATCCACAAAATCAGACAAGAAAAAACAATGGGGTCGCCGGAAAGTAAGAAAAAACACCCTTCCCAAAGAAACCACAAAGAAACAAACGGCTGCAGTCCGTGGTAAACATTTTTCTGATATGTCGATAACAGAGCGCTTCGTTTTTGCTCTTGGTCTTTTTTCAGGCTTGCAGTCAGTGCATGCACTAAGCAATGGAAGAAGTAACGTTTGTAGCATGGCTTCCCTGGCAAAAGCTGAACTCAACACTTGCCCAAAAACTGGCCTTACAGACTGGGTCACAAAGTTAGAGAAAACAGGCGGAAAAGATGATGCGAAGGCAGTGTGCCTGGCAGATAAGTGCTCAGCCCCCACAGAAATAATTCACAAAAAAAGAACAGCGCCTAAAAGAGAAGTTCAGTCTCAGTCCTGTCACCAACCAAGCCTGATGGAGCAGATCGGTCCTGAGAATAGAATGACCGGGGTTTATAAAAAATCAGATGAGACCGGCATAGTGCTTGGTATTCAGAACCCTGAATCGGTTCCTGTAATGAAAAAATATAAAGACCTTGTCCGTTTGGAGTCCAAGACATTACAGTTAAAAAAGATTCTGGAACAGACTAACAACTACATCCATATACACAACAATGATTTCGGAATGCTTGTTTTTGATGAGAAGCAACTCACTGTTCTTAAGAAATATGAGTACTTCCCTCTAAGCCCCTGTATGAAAAATCTGCTCGATGAACTCGATAGCTACGATACGGCATTAAAACAAATTTTCATGTATCAGAAAGAATCCGGAGATTACAAAGCCTATGCTAGAGAACTGGACCACTTAATAAAAGGACGCAATACTGTATTTGTGAGCTTGTTACAATCATTAAAAAGCAAACTTGATGATTTAGAAAGACAGACATCAACTGCATTAAAAGTTAATAGTGATCACAAAAAAGAGAATATCCTGCAGCACAGAAAATACATTAATTCCCAGATTAGAAAATCTGCAGCCATTCTTAGCCCTGTAGAAATAAAAAAAATGTTCCAACAATGCATAAAGGATCGTCAAGCATGCCTCAACGAACACAAGCGGACTGAAGCCAGGGAGCTTGCTGAAAGAGTAAGAGCCAGGAGAGAAGCAAACAACAACAGCTTTACTATGAAGCTCTTTAATTTAGCGTCTGTAGCTTCCTATACATTTTACCTTCTGTGCATGTTAGGTTCTACACTTGCATTGGTTCCTTTACCGAAAAAAATAACCCGTTACTTCGCCTACAGAAAGAAAATAGACACTAGTCGTTTGTTAGAAAAAATAATCAGAACCGAGAAAAAGAAGATGCCAGTGGACATCAAAAAATCTATGGATAAGTGCGACAACGCTCAAGACTTAGCGTTTTCAACCAAAACCAACGTCAATTACCCCGACGACTGGAAGCAGCCGTATTTACCCTTCTATCATGACTTAACACAGATCAAGAAAAAAAAACGCCCTAAAAAAAGTCGAAGTATTGGGGCAATAGCCAGGAAACTCAAGGATATCATTATGCCGAAGGACCAGTTGCCTGCGAGGCCGTGGAAAGAGGATATACCGATAGACAACCAATACATCAGACCTATTTACAGAAGAGGCTTTACCCCGTCAAGTAAAGATACGGGTAAAAAAAACATTGTTGCCTATGCCTATTTTGACGCTTCATCAGATGCAATCAAAAGCACAATATCCGATAATGCCCTTAAAAAAATGCAAAGCATTCACGAAACAGGCCGGTATGCAGCCCATGAAGAAGGCGCTACAGGCTACAAATGCTTTAAATATAAGAGCGAGCCATTATGGGAGTTTAAAGTGGCTGGAAATGAACGGGTTTACGGCTTAACGATTCAGGCAAATGAAGAAGGGAGACATGCGGGTGTCGCTCCACTGGTTATATTCGACACAATATTGAATAAAAAATTATAGGCATCAACTGGCTCTTGTATACCATGGGTTTCTGCAAGTTATAAAAAAAACGCCACATGACGCCTTTTTTATAACTTGAAATAACTTATTTCATCAACATGGACGAGAATGTCTGCGAATCACTCATATCATCTATCTTTTGCTTTCCTGGCTTCCAACTGATGACTTCTTCTGTTTCCAGTTCTGAATAAAGTGTTACCGGATAATCAAGTGCCAACCAGGAAAAGTAGCCGTCCCTGAAAAAGAACACTCTCTCGTAACCCCAGAGTGCGGCAAGGTAACTCGCTATCGCTCCCCTCATGTGATACGTGCTGTTTCCGTAGATGACAATAGGCGTCTTTTTATCCAAAGTGCCAGGCTTGAACAGCTGTCTGAAGCCCGCCCTTAAATCCAGACTTTGAGACCGGTCAATATGCCCCCACTCCCACTGTTGATAAGGTCTCACATCTATAAATAAAGCCCCCAATTCATGAAGGCGCTTGGCCTGATGAGTGTTAATGGTAACAACGTTCTTGATATTCACTGGCGCTTCTTGTGCAGACAGGAAGCAGGAGGTAAGGGCCAGAAAGCACCCTGCGAGATAAGAATTCCATTTCATATTAATACAGGTCCGTTATAAGACTACTTAATAAAAACTACTTTATAAAAAAGTATATGGAGTAAGGACCTGCGTACTTGGAATAATAGGAAGCTAAAAGCTTGCTGCTCACTGCCAGAGAGCATATAGAGTGAAAAAATACCGTTTACTCTACAAATCATTCATTCCAGCCACAGGGTTTGGAGAAGCAATGACCCTGGATAGAAACAAAAAATGCTTGCTTTAGAGCTTGGGGACCCTATACCCACGAGTCCCCCCGGGTACACTGGTGGTTTAACCTAACCAGTTATGGAGCTTGGCTCTTAATCTGACGGCTGCCTGAGAGTGAATCTGGCTGACCCTGGACTCACTGACGCCCAGAACCTTACCAATTTCCTTGAGATTCATCTCCTCATCGTAATAAAGCATCAGAACCAGCTTTTCCCGCTCGGGTAACTTCTCTAAAGCTTCTACCAGGGCATACTTGAACTTCTCTTCCTGAATATCGGCTGATGGACCTCTATCTCCAGAGCGAGCCTGCATTCTGGACTCTTCGCTGTCGAACAGTTCTTCAAAACTGAACAGTCGGCAACCACGAAGGTCACTGAGAATGGTGTAGAACTCATCCAGATTGACTTCCAGCTCCTTAGCCACTTCGAAGTCTCTGGCATCTCTTCCAAGGCGGGCTTCAACCTTCTGAATCGCCTCAGTCACTCTGCGACTGTTTCTGTAAACGGATCTTGGCCCCCAGTCACCTTTCCGGATTTCATCCAGCATGGCACCACGGATACGAATGCCCGCAAATGTTTCGAAACTGGCACCTTTACTGGCATCGTACTTTGAGGCCGCTTCCAGCAGACCGATCATACCTGATTGAACCAGGTCATCGATCTGAACGCTGGCCGGCATCCTCGCGGCCAGATGATTCGCAATTCTTTTTACCAGAGCCTTATGAGTTTCAACCATTTCGGTCTGAATCAGTTTCTGACTCTTTTCCTGATTGGCTTGAGTTGCCTGCACTCCCTGTGCTGTAGCATCCATGCTTATACCCTCTCTTTTATTCTTGTTGGCAAGAAGAATTCGATACGACCTCTTGGCGGTGTTACTGGTATCGCCATCATCTGATGTGCAATACGCAAAATGGCTTTCGAAGCCCGGCAATCCGGATTTACCTGCAGAAGTGCCTGCTGACGGGTGAGTGATTCTGCGACAGCCTTGTCGAATGGAATCGCCCCCAGATAACGGAGAATAATTTCTACTTCATCATTCAGATAGGATTGCAACCTTTCAAACTGGTTCGATCCATACCGACGGTTATTAACGGCGTTGACAATCACTCCAAAACGACGGACACCGTATATTCGGTAAAGCACACGGATCATTCTCACAGCATCGAGCAGTGACACAACTTCCTGATTGATGACGATGAGAATTTCTCCCGCAGCCTGAATAAGAGCTACATTGTCCGGAGCTAATCCAGGTGCGGTATCAATGACCAGGGTATCAAGAGTTGGAGCCAGTGACTCCAGACTTTCTATCATTCGGACAGCATGACCGGTTTCTACGGTCTCCCTCCAGATAGGTTCCCCTTTTGGCGACAGCACCTTCAGACCCGAGGGCCCATCCTGAATAAAACTGGAAAAAGAGTCGTTGGCATCGAAGTGGGCCACATCCAGCTTCTTCTCGAGCCCAAGGCTTATTCCAACATCGGGGACAGCCAGGTTTCCATCCATTAAAACCACACGTCTTCCGTTGTTTGTGAGAGCCAGTGCGAGATTGACTGCAACTAATGTTTTACCTACTCCACCCTTACACCCCGCAACTGCAATAATCTGTTTTGTTGATGAGTTCATGGCTTTCAGCTTCTTTTCAGTGATTACTGCATAAAATCTGGAATCAAAAACGTTTTTTCTTTTTTTACTGCCTGTACTTTATTAATAACAAGAGCCGTGCCAATTTTTTAAAACGCCTGTTTTTCACTCATGGTCACATAGCTGACGTGACATCATTTTGACCAGTTCCAGCCTAAAGATCATAACCTACTGTTTTTATTGAGATTTATTTTTACCGGTCGAATTTCCGTCATGTTACTTTTTTGACAGAGTCAAAATCGATCTAAAAAGAAGACATCAAACGTCGTTTCATTGAAAAATAAAAAGAAAGTTATTTGACAGTGTCATTTTATAGTGACGAATTACTGTCGCATAATATTTTCCAGAGGGATATAAAGTGTTACTTAATTGACAAAATAAATTCCGAAACTGAGAGATTTAAAAAACGACAAAATAAAGTTAATTTCCAATGTTGGATAAAAACACTTTATCCAGAGATAAAAAACGTCAAAAATTTTATCTTCCTACTTGTTTGATAATTGATAAAACCGACTTACTTTTAGATAAAAAAGACAGCTACCAGGTAAAAATTTTCGGGATTCTAAAAATACAAAAACGGCCTCGTCTACTTTTTTTCAAAAGCAGACGAGGCCGTCATAAAATCGAACCTGGTAAGTTAAGACAAAAAAAATGGCTATCAGCTCACGCTGATAGCCATTTTTTTGAACCGATCTGATTAACGCATGGTCTCTTCATAACGATGAAGGCCATACTTTCTCATTTTCTCAACCAGTGTCGTCCGGCGAATCTGAAGTTTGTCAGCCGCTCTGGCCACAACGCTGTTGCAGTCACTCAGAGCTTGCTGGATCAGGCTTTTTTCCAGCCGTGTCAAAAATTCCTTCAGATTCAGGCCGCCCACAGGAAGAATCGCCAAATCATCGACTTTTCCGGTTCCTGCAGGTTGAATACTATCCGGGAACAGCTCGGCAACACCGTCATCATCAGTAATAGCTTCCATATGACGGAAATTCTGTGGCAGATCCTGAACACCTACGACACCGTAGGGATACATAATCGCCAGTCTTTCCAGCAAATTGGACATTTCCCTGACATTACCCGGCCAGTCATGACGGCATAGCGACATAATCGCAGCAGAACTCAGACGAATGGAGCCGCGACTCTGTTTTTCCATTGCACTGACCAGCTCGTTGAGAATCAGCGGAATATCTTCCGGACGATCCCTGAGAGCAGGCATTTCAATGGGGAATACATTCAGCCGGTAGTACAAGTCTTCCCTGAACTCACCGGACTCAATCATTTCAGAAAGGTTTTTATGAGTAGCCGCTATAATTCTGACGTCTACGGGAATCTGCTCGGATCCCCCCACCCTTTCAATAGTGCGCTCCTGCAAAACCCTGAGCAACTTAACCTGCATGTGCAGCGGCATATCACCAATTTCATCAAGAAACAGTGTGCCACCCTGTGCCAGTTCAAACCGCCCTTTTCTTGAGCTGACCGCACCGGTAAAAGAACCTTTCTCATGGCCAAACAGCTCACTTTCCAGCAATTCATTAGGAATAGCACCACAGTTTACCGGCACAAAAGGCATATCCCGACGATGGGAGTGGTCGTGCAGATTCCTGGCCACCAGCTCTTTGCCTGTTCCTGACTCACCGGTCACCATAACATTGACGTCACGGTCAGCCACCTGTGCCATGGAAGCGCGAACTTTGCGAACTTTGTCACTTTTACCCACCAGCCCACGGAACAGCTCTACTTGCTGATTCATACCTGTCTGGTGAAGTTGACGCCATTGTTCGCGATACACCTGACCATAATGCAGGCAAGAGAGCAACTGTGAACGATTGCAAGGCCAGTCGATACGGGCAATGACCTGCCTGCGGAGTGAAGATTGGAGGTTTTCCGGAAGGGGTTCGGCTATGCGAATGACGGGAACCCCGCCACTCCAGTTCTGTATACGGGCGATCATGCCCTGCATTGAGCTTTCTGCCTGGAGAAAATCGCCAAGAAAAAGCGCACAGAATCCTTCTTTGTTGGACTCGCTGATAGCATCTTCCCAGTAGGCGGAACTGACGGCCCTAGTACGATACCCCATAAATTCGATAACGGTACTTAGATCATGTCGCCGCTGTTGAGCGTCTTCTATGATCAATACCTGATCTGCTGCATCCATTGTAACGACTTTCCTTGTCATCAACGCAATGTAACAAACAGCTCTGAATAATATGAATTGCAATAAGCAAACTCTTATTCATTCATTTAAGGTCTAAAATTCTATTTCGTCAAATTTCTCGGCCACTTTAATTCATTTTTTGACTTTTTTATAAAAAATGACGTGAAATAGCCCTGTTCATCGATCATTTGCTGGAATAAACGGAGCGTTCTCTCCGTAAAACAGATAGTCTCATTCTCCACTGATCGAGTTGGTATTAATGAGCTTTCAGAAGAAAATAATGAAATCATGGTTTACCTGTTACAAGAAGCTGCATAAACGGTAACATAACCACTGTCGGGTATGGGCAGCCATCAGGAATTTGAATGCTGATTATCGAAACGCTTGGAGATATTGCCGCCATGCGGGAAAGTGTGGACGTGGAGTGTAAACTGGCACAGGGGCGGGATGGCAAAGGTGCTATCCCGAAAGACATGTGGGAAACCTACAGTGCTTTTGCCAATACCCAGGGCGGCGATATTTTTCTGGGCCTTGAAGAAAAATCGGGTCACCGATTTGTTCTGGAAGGTATTACCGACACCCCGAAAGTTCTGAAAGAGTTTTGGGATACCCTGAACAATCCACAGAAAGTCAGCACTTGTATTATTCGAGATCGTTGGGTCAAGGTTCTGGAGATTGAGGGGAAATCTCTCATCCAAATTCATGTCCCTCCCGCCAATCGTAAGCAAAAGCCAGTCTACATCAAAGGTAACCCCATGATCGGCACCTATCGTCGCTTTAACAGTGGTGATATGCAGGTGAGTGAAGAGATGGTTCGCCGGATGATGGCTGAGCAGGTTGAGGAGAGCCGGGATGCCGAAACCCTGGGGGAAGTAGTTTTTGATAAATTAGGCAAGCAAGAGCAGCTTATCCTGATTACTGCTCATATTGAAAAGACAGTGGATCATGCCAGAATGATGTCTATTCTGGATATTCACCCTCGAGACCTCTCGGCCCTGCTTGCCTCTCTTGTTGACAAAAAGCTTCTATATCAAGATGGTAGTGGTCGTGGAACAATTTATTTCACCGCCCAGGCTATGGCAGAAGATACGATGCTAGAACGGATTTTCGAAGGTATGGAGATGGAAAGATCCTGGTCTGAAGGCGAAAGGTCCGGAGCTTGGCCCGAAAGGTCCGGACCTTTAGAGAACCAGCTTTCGACTCTGGCAGAGCCTGTCGCTACAAAAAAGCGAGCCCCCAGCGAAGAGGTGCGCCAAGCCATCCTTAACTTGTGTGCGCTGCGAACATTACAACTGGAAGAACTGGAAAAACTGCTGAATCGAAGTGGAGAATCTCTGCGCAAAAAATACCTGCAACCATTGATCAAAGAGCACAAACTCAGGCTGATGTACCCCACCAGGCTCAACCACCCTCAACAGGCGTATATTACCGTTGGGTCAGTGATCGATAAGGAGTACAAATGATCACAGAAGATCAATTGGAACAGCTCTGTCCGGGCTGGTTCCAGAATCTCAATTATGACCATATATGCGGATAAGATATCCCCCCGGAGAACCGGCTGCAGAACATTTTGGCTTAGCCAAAAAGGCCCCGCAAAAGCAGGGCCAGGCTCACACACTAAGGAACTGAATGGGGATCAGAACACGTATTGCAGGCGGGATACGATAGCGCTTCCCTTATCATTTTCTATGTTTTCGTTGGTTTTGCCTTGAACATAGTTCAGGCTGGCGCGGATATTCCTGGTCGCAAAGTAGTTTACGCCCAGAGTAGTGGTTTTCAGTTCAAGATCATCACTCGCACTATCCTGGTCGATAGTCGCCTGAGTATAACGTGCGAACACTTCCCACTGACCACCGGTTGGCTTACCAAAAGCACCTTCTTTATAAGAACGCTTGCCACCGTCCAGCAGGTAAGAAACCTGTCCGTAGTAGCCTGAGACTTTTGCGTCGCTGTTAGCGTCTTTAGACTTCAAGTCTCTAACCGCATACTCACCCTGAAGCTGGAATGATTGGAACTGACCCGCCAACTCCAAAACATATTCAGAATCTTTATCAACGTTTGTGACTGTTACAGCACGGTCTGCACCTTTTTTAACGCCTAAGGAGGACTCTAAATCAACATTAGAACCACCATCCGGATTCTTGTTGTAATAGTTCAGACCCAGATGAAGCAGCATGTCATCATTCATGATGGGAGCATAGGTAGCACGCACGATATAGCTGGCAGTCCGTTCTACTTCCGGCTTATCTTCTTCAGCCTGTCCATCATGGTGAATGCCAAACACTGCGGTATAGTTATCACCACCGGTCGCTACCTGAATACCGTAGTCATTACCTTCATCGCCCTGCAGTAAGTCGTAGATCATTGGACGCTCGATCGCCATGATCCAGGAAGAACTCACGGTATTTTCCAGTCCATAATCACGACCCCAGCGACCCAGAGTCACTTCTACAGGTTTGAAGCCAACATAAGTGATCTTGGCATCATCCAGTTCGATTGAGTCGTCGCTTTTGGTTTTCAGCTTGAGCTTGTATTTCCAGTCGGTGTAAGCCTTACCACTGAAACCAATCTCGGCACGGCGAATATAGCCTTTACGGGCTTCAGCGTCATTACCAGTGTCTGCGACATAGAGATCATCAAGGCTTGCGTAGTCCCACTGCAGCTTGCCGCTTACCTTAAAGGAAAAGGCGCCGTCATCTGTTTTCAGCTGAAGACCACCGTTCTTGGTGCTGACGATAATATCTTCGCCTTCCGTCTTAACAACACCAGCGTGGGCAGAAGACAGGGTCAGACCTGCAGCAACAGCGGCTACTGCCAAAGAAACAGGTTTAAGTTTCATTCAAAACTCCATTTATATCGTGCTTTTGTATTTATTACTTGGCTCTAAAGAGCGATGTGTTGGCATTTTTTGTTATTCGCAGCCTGATAAGCCCTACCGCCTCCCCAGATTCCGGAGCACGGCTGCAAGACTCTCATGGCTGTTTTTTTGTTAACTGCGGGTGAGTATATTGGGCTGGAAATATTTCTTGGAGGTGACAGCAAAAAGAAGGTTTTATGACAGTACTGTTCACCTCCCATAAAAAGCAGGCATCACTATTCAAGAGCCTGGGACTATTCCTAAGCATGTCAGAATGCTCTTGCAGCAATAAGATACATTGAGACCAAAAAGGCAAATCCCGGCAGGTGATAGAGGGAGTTTGCTTCACTGATAAGGCGTTGCCTGAAGTTACCTGCATTGCCTACATTAACTGTCAGGGTCGATTTCCATGGCCTGACGCTGCCATACTCGGCTAATGCCTCAAACTGATAAACGTCACCATTTTGGTATTCGGGCTTGAGAATAACCAGGCGCTCGCCTGCATACTGACATAACCAGCTATCAACTATGGTTCCTTTATCGTTCAGCAGGCGGACCTTGCTGTTGGGCGCTTCACAAAGTGCCACCAGCGGGTGATTTGCTGCATCTGAAATATGTTCGGTTTGAGTCTGGTTGTAGCCGATCAGCCACACTAACTCAATGGATCGTGCCGGTGGATGATGATATCCGGCTGAAGTGGACTCAGCAGCCCCGGCAGTGGTCGCTTGAGTCACTGTTGTGGTATCAGCGACAGTGTCATCATAGGTCTCGGAAATAGTGGTAGGAACAGGAGTCGTCAACGGAGCAAGAGTCGTCACGCGACCAGGATCAGCAACAGGATCAGCAACAGGATCAGCAACAGGATTGGTTGCAGGACAAATATTTGACTTGGGATCATAGGGTCCACCGCAGTTGGGATCAGGATCAGCAAATGATTTACAGACATGAATCCTGATGCGCATATTATGTCTAAGACAGTTTCCACCTTCACGGCTATTGATTGAAGACTCAAGACCATTGGATGTGGATATCAAATAGTAATCTTTGCCCCCTTCAAATACCCCTGTAGAATCGAAATATTTTTCAAGAAAAAGCAGTGTCAAATAAGTCAAAGAATGAGGTTTATTACATAAAAAAAGCTCTGCCTTAGGATCATACTTTTTATCAACCCGACAGTTATCGTAGCTCGTTTTGTTCTCTACCAACCATATATTTTCGAACAGATTAGAGCTTTGTCGACTTTTAATACTTTTCCTTACAGCAATGTAAGAGTTTGGGCAAATAAACCTTATCTTTGAGTTTAAAGATACGTATAGAGTCGTATTCACCTCGTGCGAAAATAAATCCTTATAAAAAAAAATGCTTTCGTATTCATCTATCGCATAACACACCGGCAACAGGTTAAATAACAGTACGAACCCAAATAAAACAAGCTTCATGTTTTTTCCTCAATACAGCTCAAGGACAAAAATAGCAGAAATTCTTGCATACCCATGTCTTTTATCTTTTCGCTAAACGTTTACGAGTTCACCGAGTCTTTGATGCCCTGAAGAGCCTGCTCTTACGGAGGTTTGGTTATTTATCATGGCGTACAAGCCAATGTAGTGCTATAGAGTCCGGTGTTTTCAAAAAAGGTCAGGTGCCTGTTATGATCCGTCAGTATTTCCGCATTTCATGGAGGAATTGCATTGCAGCAAATTTGTTTGGAGTCGCCTTACTGCTACTTCTGTTTAAGGCTCAGGCGACTGATCACTACCCTTCAATATTTTGGATGGCCAGTGATTTTTCAAAGAATGAGAATAAAACTCTATTCGTAATACCTGAAGCAATAGTCTATTTTATTTGTGACAATACTCATATCTTTCTGAAGCCAGCAGTGCATCCTAAAAGCAAAAACGAACTGTATGATAACCTGTGGCTAGTTGATAAAGCCGACTATGAGCAATGCAAAGTGAATGTCAGCAAGCCCACAAGCAGGCGTTTGGAGCTGTGTCGAAAACCTTTTGAATTAAATACATACAGAGTAATTTTTAGAGAATACGGTGCTGGCAATCTCCCAGTCTATTTACCGGGTCAATTCTACTATTATATATCCACAGCAAATGGGGCTGAATCTTCACTCGGTGACCTTGAAGGCGGTCACTGCAGATCTCATAACATGCGCCTTGCCGTATATGTCTGTGAAACCCATGATGACCCCAAATGCACTGATAAAAAAACTGAAACAACGACTCATCCTGTAATAACCACTTACCCTTATTCTGAGACAAGCAATTACACTGAAACAACAAACTACACTGAAACAACAAACCACACTGAGACAGCGAATGTCACTCAGACAGGAAACTATTCTGAAGCAACGACTTACCCCGTGACAACAACTTACCCAACAACCATTCCAACGACGTACAGTCATTCAATTAAACAACCTTTCGAAATCATTTGGAGTGTTCGCTATAACGAGAATCAGAATCTGTATATTCACAGCACATCAGAGTTTCCAATCGTTGCACTGTGCGAAACTAACAGTGTCATTTACCGGTTGGGCGATGAAGGCGAATACATCAAGAGCTGGCCATGTCAGAATGGGGACCAGCATTTAGTTATTTTACAACCAGAATATAATAATGGTGACGTTTATATCTTTGAAGCCCTACCCGAACAACGGAGCTTGCAGGTACGGAAATCATCCCTGACCGTGAATATAGGAAGTGCAGATAACGTCAAATATCTTGCAAGTGAAGCAACCCCGTCTCCCGGTAAGCCAGCATTTGCTTTTCTGATTTCATTGTATGTTTTAACGGCAAGCGCATGGTAAAACACCATGCACTTGCAGGATACTGAGTCCACATCCTTCGACTCCGCTCAGGATGAACAAGAATCCTGATTCGCATATTATGGGTAAGACGGTCATGGCGCACAAGCCAATGTAGTGCTATACAGTGCGGTGTTTTCAAAAAAGGTCAGGTACCTGTTATGATCCGTCAGTATTTCCACATTTCATGGAGCAATTGCATTGTAGTGAACTTGTTTGGACTCGCCTTGCTGCTACTTCTGTTTAAAGCTCAAGCATCTACTTTCAACCCTTCAATATTTTGGATGGCCAGTAATTTCTCAAAGAATGAGAATAAAACCCTATTCGTAAGATCTGAATCAATAGTCTATTTTATTTGTGACAATACTCATCTCTTTCTGAAGCGGACAACGGGTTTTAAAACAGATAACGACCTATATGATAACCTGTGGCTAGTTGATAAAGCCGATTATGAGCAATGTAAAGTGGATGCCAGCAAGCCCACAAGCTGGCCCTTGAAGACATGTCGAAAACCCCTTCATTTCAGTTCACACAGGGAAGTTTTCAGGGAATACGGTACCGGTAAACCTGTCTATTTACCAGGTCATATCTACTATTATATATCCACAGCAAATGGGTCTGAATCTTCACTCAATAGCCTTGAAGGCGGTCATTGCAGATCTCATAACATGCGCCTTGCTGTGTATATCTGCAAAACCTATGGCCCCGAATGCATTAACGAAAAAACTGAAACAACCACTCATCCTGTAATAACCACTTACCCTGAACCAACGACTTATTCTGAGACAAGCAATTACACTGAAACAACAAACCACACTGAGACAGGGAACTATTCTGAAGCAACGACTTACCCCGTGGTAAAAACTTATCCAACAACCGTTCCAACGACGCATAGCCATTCAATTAAACAACCTTTTGAACTCGTTTGGAATGTTCGCTATAACGAGAGTCAGAATCTCTATATTTACAAGGAATCAGATTTTCCAATCGTTGCATTTTGCGAAGCCAACAGTGTCATTACCCGATTGGGTGACGAAGGTGAAGTCGTCAATAGCTGGCCATGTCAGAGTGGAGTTCATCATTTAGTTATTTTAAAACCAAAATATAATAACGGTGATGTTTATGTCTTTGAAGCATTTCCTGAGCAAGGAAGCGTGCAGGTATTGAAATCGATCCTGACCGTGAATATAGCAAGTGAGGGTAACCTTGAGTATCTTGTAAGTGACGCCATACCCTCTACTGGCAAGCCAGCATTCGCTTTTCTGATTTCAGTTTATCTTTTGACTGCAAGCGCATGGTGAAAACTATGCCCTTGCAGAATATTGACTGCAGAAGGTATTAATAGTCCTGCTCTGCGACGCTTTGATCATGATCAGAATCATCACTGTATTCGTCATCATCGTACTTGTCTTCATCGTACCTTTCTTCATCGAACCTTTCTTCATCAGCCTCATCCTCACCTTCTGAGTCAAAGTACGGGTCCGGATACTGAGTCGTTTCATTGTGATACAGATCTTCTGCGTCATAGCCGTGCTGCCCGGAGTCAGTATCATTTTGCTCTTCAAAAAGATCCATCTCATTGGCAACGGTAAAACCAAGCCCCAAAGCAGCCAGGATCAGAATAGCCCCCTTCAAAAGCTTTTTCATGGGTGTGGCCTCCCTGCCAAACTGTGTTTAACGACTTTCTCTGAAGGTTAACGACTTTTTTCAGACTTCCTGAACCTCCAGCCAGAGTTTCCTGAGGCGTTTGTCGGATACCGGGAAACGGGTTCCCAGTTTCTGGGCAAATAACGAGACGCGGTACTCTTCTAGCATCCAGCGATAAAGCATCAGGTTTTCATCAACAATTTTATGCTTCTCATGAATGGCTCTACGCTTTTCCCAGGCTTTGAAAAGGGTAGCCAGCTCCTCTGACCAGGCCCGGTCTTTATTGACCTGGGCAGGCAGTTTCTCCAGTCTTACCTCAATGCCTTCGAGGAACCTTGGATAGTGCCTGAGCCACTCAATGCCTGCATCACAGAGAAAACCGGGACAGATCAGCCGCCCCAGATGCTGTTTGATATCGGAAAGTGAAAATGCCCGATCAAAGGATATTTTGCCCTTCAGCTGCTTGCTGATGTTGTGAGTCTTCTGGAAAATCTCAAACAACAGGCCATCGACCTCTTCGGCAAAAGGCACCAGGTGACCTTTTCGATCTTCAATCAGAGCATTGAAAGCCGCTTCATCCCTCGGCCCATTATTCCCGGATAACAGGGCAGGATCTCGAACAAACACCTCCGAAATCACAAACGCCTGAAGGTCTTCCTCCAGTGCTCTGGCCTGCACGATGCCCGTGGTCAGCAGTTTCACCTGTTTCAGATGGTTCATTTTCGACAAGGCAAACTTCAGCTGTTTGGACAGCCTGAACTGAAGCAGACGAGTCACCCCCATACGGTGAGTCGCTTCAGCCATAGCTTTGTCTTCAAACAGTTTAACGGCCACAGAGCTGTTCTGATCCACCAGAGCCGGATAGCTTTTTAGCACCAGCCCCCCCACTTTGCGGGTTATCTCTTCCGGCAGTTCACCACAGCTCCAATCTTTCAAACCTTCCTGCTGTAATGAACTGTCCGTGAGTCTGCGCATACTGTCTTCAGACTCGCGACCAAACTTTTCTTTGAGCTTGATCAGATCACGGCCCTGCCCCAGCACCTTCCCGCTTTCATCCATCAGCCGAAAGTTCATCTGCAAATGATCGGGCAGATCATCAGTGTCCCAGTGCTCATCCAGAATGCGCATGCCGGACATACGATGCAGATGATGACCCAGAATATCGGTCAGTGGCTCATCGCAGATAGACATAGACTCCATAGCGCCCCGAACATAATCCGGTACCGGGACAAAGTTTTTGCGCACCGCCTTGGGCAAGGCTCGTACCAGGGCCACACACTTGTCGTAAAGCATACCCGGCACCAGCCATTCCAGCCGGTGTTTAGGCAATAGTCTCAGGGCCTGTACCGGTAATGTCAGCGTCACCCCATCATCCAGAGCACCTGGCTCAAAATGATACGACAGCGGCAATTCCAACCCTTCCCAGCGGAAAAGGTCGGGGTACTTGTTCTCGGTCACCTCATCAGCATCATGCCTCATCAGATACTCTTTGGTGAGGTACAACAGCTGAGCATCCTGTTTCTCAGCCTCTTTTCGCCACTTTTCAAAACCCGCTCCGTTGTGGAGATTGGCTGGCAGCTTCTCATCGTAGAATTGATAAAGAGTTTCCGGGTCGACCAGAATATCTCTGCGTCGAGACTTGGCTTCCAGTTCATCCACTTCCTGAATCAACGACAGGTTGTGAGACTGAAACTTGCCCTGTGAATGATAATGACCCTCTACCAGAGCTTCCCGGATAAAAATCTCACGGGATACCACGGGATCAATGGCGCCATAACCGACCCGACGACGACCGACAATAATCAGGCCGTATAAAGTCACCTGCTCAAAAGCCACCACCTGGGCTCTTTTCTTCTCCCAGTGGGGCTCAAAATAATTTCTTTTGATCAGATGACCCGCCAGCGGCTCAATCCACTGGGGCTCCACTTTGGCATTAGTGCGGGCATAGAGTCTGGAGGTTTCCACCAGCTCTGCCGTCATCAACCACTTGGGCTTGCGCTTATAAAGCGTTGAAGACGGGAACACATAAAAACGACGGTTACGTGCTCCCATATAATCTGCGTCGTCATCTTTGCTACCCAGGTGAGACAGCAAACCCGCCAGCAGGGATTTATGAATATCAGCGTAACTGGCCTCGTCTTCATTGGTTTTCAGACCGACTTCTTTGCAGGCCAGCGCTAATTGTCGATGCAGGTCCCGCCACTCTCGCATTCTCATAAACGACAGGAACTGTTGTTTGCAATATTTACGCAACTGGTTCTGGGACAGCGTCTGACGCTGTTCTTCATAGGTATTCCAGAGCTGTACCAGGCTCATAAAGTCGGAGTCGTCGTGATAATGTTCACGGTGTCGCTGATCGGCAGCCTGCTTTTTCTCTGCCGGACGCTCTCTTGGGTCCTGAATGGCCAGGGCACTGGTGATGACGAGCAATTCGCCAAGAGCACGGTTTTTATCCGCTTCCACCAGCATTCGAGCCATTCGGGGATCTACCGGCAATCTGGAGATCTGCTGTCCGATTCGAGTCATACGTCGTTTATCACTGACGGCACCCAGCTCCTGCAACAGCTTGAAACCGTCGTTGATCGCCCTGGCATCAGGTGCATCAACAAAAGGAAAGGCCGCAATATCACCCAGACCCAACCGCAGCATCTGCAAAATAACCGCCGCCAGATTGGTTCTGACAATTTCGGCATCGGTAAATTCAGGACGCCCCAGAAAGTCTTCTTCAGAATAAAGTCGGTAGCAAACACCCTCTGCTACACGACCACATCGCCCTTTTCGCTGATTGGCAGAAGCCTGGGATATCGGTTCAACAGGTAGCCGCTGAACTTTTGAACGGACACTGTAACGGCTGATTCTTGCCGTACCCGGGTCTATAACGTAGCGAATACCCGGCACGGTCAGGGAGGTTTCCGCTACATTGGTAGACAGGATCACTCTTCGACCGCCACCATGAGGCTGAAAGATGCGGTTCTGTTCTGCTGCAGACAGGCGGGCATAAAGGGGAAGAATCTCGGTATGAGCCAGCCGCGCATCCTTGAGGAATTTATTGGTTTCCCGGATTTCCCGTTCACCGCTGAGAAAGACCAGCACATTCCCCAGACGTCCGCCTTTGCCGGAACGTTCCAGATGCTCAATCTCCCGCAGACAGGATAATATACCCTGTTGAACTCTCAGGTCGGCATCCCGACCTTCCAGCTCCAGATCTTCCATGGGGCGATAATTGACTTCCACGGGATAGGTTCGGCCAGAAACCTCAATAACAGGCGCATTATCAAAATGTTTGGAGAAACGCTCAACATCAATGGTGGCCGAAGTAATAATCAACTTCAGGTCAGGTCGTTTGGGTAACAGAATTTTCAGATAACCCAGCAGGAAATCAATATTCAGACTGCGCTCATGGGCTTCATCAATAATGAGGGTATCGTAGCGGTTCAGAAAACGATCATTCTGAATCTCTGCCAGCAGAATACCGTCGGTCATCAGTTTAATCAGGGTGTTCTCATTACCGTGATCGCTGAATCGAACCTGATAACCTACCTGCTCTCCCACAGGCACTTTCAGCTCCTGCGCTATCCGGCTGGCGACTGATCGCGCGGCCAGTCTTCTCGGCTGGGTGTGACCTATCTGGCCAACAATACCCCGGCCAGCTTCCAGACAGATTTTCGGAATCTGAGTGGTTTTACCGGAACCTGTTTCGCCAGCAATAACAACCACCTGATGTTTTTCAATCGCCTTACGGATCTCATCACGACGGGCTACGACGGGCAGCGCCTCATCGTATTCAATGTCAGGCACAGCCTGTCGCCTTTCCTGAACTCTGCAAGTGGATCGATTGATTCTTTCCTGCAGCTTATCCATCGCTGTCTGGTCGCCGGTTTTCAGTCTCTGAATCTGCCTGCGAACAGGAAAACGATCCCTGAGCATGCACTGCTCCAGAGCGTCGTATAATGCTTTCTTGTTTAGCTGGCCGCCCTTTGCAGGGTCGCGCTCTGGGGAATGTTCGCTGGGCGATGACCTTTCTTGACGCTGGGTGGGCTCAGGGCTCTGGATAGGCTCAGGGCTGTTTCGGCCGGACACTCATATCTCCCGGAAAATGCATTTCAATCAAAACGCCCAATTATACTCGGTCCGGGCTCTGATATCCGATTTTCTTTCATACGCTTGCAGGGAATGAAGCGGCTTCTGAGAGTCATTCGCCAGAAGCGACGGGGTGTCGAAGATGATCATTTTTTCTGTTTTCCCGGTAGTGAGCCGGTAGAAAAAATCGTTAAACCATTTACTAATTGTTTCATTTTTGCCATAAAGTGTCCTCTGACTTTATAAGTCTTGAGCCGCCCTGTCTCGCCTGTCTTATAGAGGTACTAACCTGTAGTCATGGCTAAAGAGCAAAAATTCAACAATAACGAGAGCAGCTCCACGGCATGAAAATCTACACACTGAAAAGCGACGACCACAGCATTCCTCTCTATTGCTGGAATAACCTGCCTGAATGTGTGGACCGCAAAGGCATTGTTCACATCAGCCATGGCATGGCGGAATATGGACAGCGTTACCGCTCTTTTGCCTCAGAACTGAATCAGGCAGGCTACCTTGTCTTCGCCCATGATCATAGAGGGCATGGCGCTTGTATTGAGCAAGAGGGTGCAGGCTATTTCGCCGGGCAACGAGGCTGGCATAAAGTAGTGGATGATCTGGCAACCGTTGTTGAGTTTATTCAGAAAAAGTTTCCCAACGCCCCGCTGGTTCTCATGGGTCACAGTATGGGGAGCTATATCTTGCAGAGCTACCTGATCCATCACACTCCCAGGCTGGCTGGAGCTATTCTCTCTGGCTCAAATTATGCCCCCAGGCTGTTACTGGAAGTCGGCCTGCTGGTCGCCAAACTGGAATGCCTGAGACAGGGCAAGAAAGGCATAAGCCCCCTGATCAAACAACTAACCTTCTCCAGTTATAACCGCCGATTCAAGCCAAACCGTACTGAGTTTGACTGGCTCAGCAGAGACCCACAAGCGGTGGATGATTATATCTCCGATGAGCTCTGTGGTTTCTCCTGCAGCAATCAATTGTGGCACGACCTTTTCCAGGGTTTACTTCATATCGGGGCCACCCACCATCTTAAACAAATCGAATCGAAGCTGCCTTTTCTGGTCATGGGCGGTGAAAAAGATCCAGTCAGCGCTCCTTTGGGGCAACAGAAACTTACCAAAGCATTACGGAAAGCCGGTTTAAGAAATGTCACACTGAGCCTGTACCCTGAAGGCCGTCACGAAATGTTGAACGAAACGAATTCTCAGCAAGTGATAAAACGCTTGTTACAATGGATCAATCAAACAGTCATGAGTCAGGAATATTGCTCAGTGAATAATTCCGCCCCGGAGCTCACAGAGTCCTGATCGTAAAAAGCTTTTCGGGGCATTAATGGATTTGTCAGCCGGTAGTGTTTACTGCCGCCCTTTCTTGTTGTGTTGCCTTTAAGGGCCAATGATAATGCGTAAACTGGAAAACACCCCGTTTGATGAGCTAAAAATCGGGGATAAAGATACTCTGACCCGGACACTGACCGAGCAGGACCTGCTGCTGTTCGCCAAGGTTTCCGGCGATACCAATCCTGTGCATCTGGACAAGGATTATGCCGCCAAGACTCAGTTTGAGGGTCGTATTGCTCATGGAATGTGGACGTCATCCCTGATCTCCTGTGCCCTCGCCACCCGACTGCCCGGTCCCGGCGGCATTTACCTGTCACAGGAAGTGAAATTCATGCGTCCTGTCAAAATCGGTGACACGGTAACCGTTGAATTGGAAGTGATTGAGATTAATGAACGTCGCAAACGCGCCACTATCTCCACGAACGTAGTGAACCAGAACGGCAAAACGGTGGTCAAAGGCAAAGCGGAAGTCATGCCCGCTGTCGACAAAGTGGTGGTGGATGAATATCCATTACCCGATGTGGAGCTGATCAACAGAGCCTGATTATCCTGGAGCCGGGCTACAGTATCCGGCTTTTCTTTAACGGGTCAGTGTCTCCAGCACGATCAAATTACTTAAAGCGACAGAATTTTCCTGCCCGCATACAGCGCGGTCAGCCTTGAAACCGGAACAGACTTCCGGACGACCTGACTGACCAAAAATTTTGCAAAGATTATTGTCATCAAGCTGAATACAGCGAACCCCGGCAGGCTTTCCCTCAGGCATACCTGGTATGGCAGAAGAAATCGAAGGTGCTATACAACAGGCACCACAACCCAGACGACATTCCATTTACTCCCCCTGCAATCTGAAAAACAATTAAAAACCCCAAAGCAATGATCAAAACTGAAAGGCGGCGGGATTCTAATACTTCGATGGCTTGATAGAAACAGGGAAATGCCGGGCAGCCCTGGCTGAACGCTTCGACTGTCTGTCTACAACTCTGGAAATGCCTTTCAAGGACAACGTGGACTCGCCGGATGAGTACCAGGGCTGGATCCCCCGGGGTTTTATGGATTTACTGGAAACTGCCCCGAAGCAAGCTACTTTGAATGAGCACCTCAGAAACTAAACCTTTTTAGAGAAGTGTGCTCTATGAATTTCAAAAATTGTAACTTCTTCAAACCAGACTCAGTGACGCGACGACAGTTGTTTTTTCTCACCCTGGCGATTCTGCCATTGTCGATGAATGCAACACCGGCCAGGTCTCAGTCTGCTGATTGTTCTCTCATTGTTAAACCCGGCGGAGCATCGGCAGGATATGGTCGATGTCCTGTCGATAAACGCTGCAAACCTTCTGATGATGAAAAGGATTGTATACCGGAGTTTGGACCCAGACTAAAAAATGGCCATTTCGGCCCATCAATTCGTCAATGGGGTAGTTCCAGAATCGGAGGCCTGAACAAGCCTGTAGCAGTGGCAGAGAACCCCAATGCAAGAGGTCAGTTCTTTGTGCTGAACAGCGGCGATGACAGCATAAGTATTTTTTACTGTCCCGGTGTAAAGTCCGCTTCTTCATACAAACCGGAACATCGTCGTGACCTGGCTTCCTGTCATTTCATGCACCGACCCACTGATATCGCCTTTGGTGGCTCACCCACCCTGGGTGATGTCCCGCAATTCGAAGGGCAGGAGGTTCATAATATAAGCCAGACCGGAACATTTGCTACCACGGGTGGTAGCTGTAACGATTACACGGCATCTGCCTTTATGGGATACGATTTCACTCAGCGAACCTGCTCGGACTTTATGGGACCGACTCTTTGGGAAAACAACCTTAAAACCTTTGCGATTAAAAACAATGATTTTTTTCCGGATGATCTCGCCACAAAACCTTTTGGTTCCCATATCGACATGCTTCATCAGGAACCCTACGCAATGGGTATCACCTGGGAAGGCAGGCAAGCGGGTTACTGGTCGTGGGACGCAGGCCCCGACTCTAAATATGGAAGTATTGTGTACAGCAATATTACCCGCTCCCATGGCTATGGTGGACATGAACATACCCATGCCTTTCTGTATCGGTACGCCAATACAACCATGAACTTAAAGCCCGGAAGCAATATTGTCCCCGGACAAATGGCCAGGTACGAGAAGTATTTGTTTGTAGCCAATCCAGCAAAAGGCGTAATTAACGTTCTTGATACTGAAAGCGGAACCGAAGAGGGGGATGTAAAGCCCGAAAATGAATGGCGTGAAAAATATGCCGCCTATACCAGAATAGTAGGTGCCAGCTTCACCGAACTCAGTGTCGCCGGACTTGAACTAAAAAGCCCCAGCGGTCTGGTTATTTCTAACAAGAGGCTGTTTGTCAGCGATTCTGAGACCGGAAAGATCCACGCCATAAGTCTCGACACTACAGGAAACCATACCTACATAGGCTGCATTCAAACGCCCGCAGGCCAGATTGCAGGTCTTGAGGTCGATCAAAAAACCGGACGCCTCTGGTTTGTTGACGCTACCTGGCACACACTGAATGTTGTTGAACCTCTGTGTCCGAGCCGCGATGACTGTGTATCTGATTCACCCTGGGGTCAGCAATGTGCTCCCGACACCGATGAAAATGGCAAGACTGTCTGGCAAGTGCATCTGGAAGAATCGAACAATTATGATAATTTTCAAGGGTGTGCCAGGTATTACTTTCTTGCTTGTCCGGGAGGCGATTCACACAAGAACAGTAAGCTTCCCGTTTGCAAGGCACAGGGTGGCACATGGCGGGATGCAAAAGTCAGCTGGATTGACGGACAGAGTACCTGCAAATGCATACCCCCTGAATTAAGACTGTCCTCCGAATCCAATCGGGTCGCTGCTGCCTGGCTGCCACTGGGCATTTTGCCATTACTGGCCCTGTATTACCGCTAAAGGGAGTCATGCTGCACTGGAAGGCATGGCCCTGATCCACAAAGCCATATCTTCCAGAACCCGGTGATGACTCAGATGACCTGACTCAGAAAAGCCTGCAGGCGTTCACTGTCAGGACTCCCAAAAAAGCTATCAGGAACACTGTCTTCCAACAGCTCACCGGACTCCATAAACAGAACCCGGTCGGCCACTTCACGGGCAAAGCCCATTTCGTGAGTGACCACAACCATCGTCATACCTGAGCGAGCCAGTTGTTTCATCACCTCCAGAACCTCACCGACCATTTCCGGGTCCAGTGCTGAAGTCGGCTCATCAAACAACATGATCTTCGGCTGCATGGCCAGTGCCCGGGCTATGGCTACACGCTGCTGCTGACCACCCGATAATTGAGGTGGAAAACTCCTGGCTTTGTCAGACAAACCGACTTTGGCCAACAATGCTAAGGCCCTGTCTTCAGCGTCGCTTCTGGAGATACCACGCACTTTCATCGGTGCAAGACAGATGTTGTCCAGTACGCTCAGGTGAGGAAACAGGTTGAAGGACTGGAACACCATGCCCACTTCTTCCCTCAACTTATTGACATCACCGGGCGTGGTCAGGGAGATTCCGTCCACGACAATTTCACCGGCATTGATAGTTTCCAGCTGATTCAGGGTACGCAGAAAAGTCGATTTGCCCGAGCCACTGGGCCCAACCACAACCACCACCTCTCCTTCCCTGATGGTCTGACTGACATTTTTCAGGGCATGAACCCCATTGGGGTAGACCTTGTGAATGCTCGTCACGGAAATGATAGCGTCAGTTTCTTGCAGCATACTTCATCTCCATTCTTCTGACGACAAACGACAGGATACCGGTCAGTACCAGGTAAAGTACCGCAACCGTGAACCAGACTTCAAAGGGACTGAAGGTACTGCTCACCGTTTCCCGACCGGCTTTGGTCAGATCGGTCAGGGAAATCACCGAAACCAGTGAAGAGTCCTTGATCAGGTTAATAAACTGACCAGCCAGCGGTGGCAGAACACGTTTAAAAGCCTGGGGCAGAATGATATAGCGCAGGGTTGCACCACGACTCATTCCAAGACTGCGCCCAGCCTCCATCTGACCTTTGTGAATCGACTCAATACCGGCTCGAATAATCTCTGCAATGTAGGCGCCGGTGAAGATCGACAGTGCTGCAACACCGGCTGTAAAGCGATCCAGATGAAGAACCGTACCAATAAAGAAATAAACAATGAAAATCTGCACCAGCAACGGGGTGCCACGAATCACCTCGATATAGAGTATCGAGAGATTTCTCAACGCCGGATTGGGAGAAATTCTCGCCAACCCTGAAATCACTCCCAGGAGAATGGCAAAGACAATAGAGACCAGCGACAGCTTTATGGTCATCACCAAACCATTGGCTATGGGTCCGGCCTTCCATTCATAATTGACAGCCAGCAAATCCCCTTCAAAGACCAGATCACCGTCATAAACCTGAACGTCGGCAAAGCCTTTAATGACCGTCTGCTCTGAGTCATCAAAGTCATTCACCAGAACAAGTTGTCCACTGTCGTTGGTTTTAACAGTGCCGTCGTATTCAGCCCTGAGTGGATTTTCTGCCTTGAAGAAAACGTACTGAGGAATGCGCTCCCAGCGCCAGATATACTCAATCGATTGGCTTGACTTATAGATACCCACGCCCATCAGCAGCAATAACGCACCGAAAACCAGGTTCCACAAAACCTGGTTCGGTTGTTTTTCCATTTGCAGCGGACGGCCGGTCAAGGGTTTACTGCTCAGCACTTAGTTCAGAGTCTTCTGCCATTCGGAGCTTTGGAACCACTTGGCATAAATCTTATCGTAGGTGCCATCGGCCTTGATCTGACTCATAAAGTTATTCAGCCAGTTTTCAAAATCAGGATCACCTTTACGAATACCCCAGGCCAGAGGCTCATGAGTGAAGGCGGTGTCCAGATGAGTCAGCTTTCCTTCGTTCTGGCTGGAGTAAATCGCATTGAAAGGAAAGTCATAAACGAAAGCATCTGCCTTGCCGTTAGCAACTTCCAGAGCACCATCGGCTTCTGTTTCAAACAGGCGAATATTGGCTTTACTCAGGTAACGTTTGGTCGCCTGTTCACCGGTAGTACCCAATTTGGTAGCAACAGTGTACTTCTTGTTATTCAGATCCTTGTAGCTCTTGATTTCACCTTCCAGCCCCTTGCGCAGCAGGATACTTTGACCGACGACAATGTAAGGCTGGGCAAAGTTGATCTGCAGGTTACGCTGAGGAGTCAGGGTCATGCCGGACATAATAATATCAAACTTGCCGGTCAGCAGGGCAGGAATGATTCCATCCCAAGCAGTGTTGACCAGTTCCAGCTCAACACCCATGGCTTTGGCCATCTGACGTGCAATGTCTACATCAAAGCCGACAATATCACCGCGTTTATTGGTCATTTCAAAAGGCATGTAGCCCGCTTCCATGCCAACACGGAGGGTTTTGCGCTCAATGATTTCATTCAGGGTAGACTCTTGCCAAAGCTCTGTGTCAGAAGCAAAAAGGCTGGTGCTAAAGGCCAGCATAAACGTCAGAAATACCATTATTTTTTGCATTATGTTTCACTCCAGGGTCCCGGTTTGGCCGGAACTCAGTCACTACCAGTTTTTTATAATGTGAAATATGCTGTCAGAGACAGCACAGTATCTCGCTTATTTGTCGTTTTGTTTGGCCTTCAACAGAAGGTCAAATGCGCACAAGACCAGGGTATTCTACATAGACATGTCGATTTGAACAGTACTTTAGTACTATTCAATACTGAACCAAAGCATTTCGCTAAAGAGGATGTCGCAAAACTCTGGTTCACATCTTCAGAGGGTGTCGCAAAACTCTCTCCAGCGTCGGAACGATTTGACTCCCGTCATTCCCGGCTTCATTCTCGTCATTCCCGGCTTCATTCTCGTCATTCCCGGCTTCATTCTCGTCATTCCCGGCTTCATTCTCGTCATTCCCGGCTTCATTCTCGTCATTCCCGGCTTCATTCTCGTCATTCCCGCGAAGGCGGGAATCCACACTGACTCACCACCAGAACCATACTGCCCGGCGCCCCCCTGGCCTTGTCATCCCCGAGAAGGCAGAGATCCACCGTTGGCGCTGGATTCCCGCCTTCGCGGGAATGACGACCTAAGAGCATGGGAACGAGCTGTTGGAGTTTTGCGACACCCTCCTTCAGCGTGGGAACGATAAATTCAGGACTAAGTACCTGGCCAGTTGGTTTCGCATATTCTGGCGAGTGGATTTTTTCATCCTTCAAGGCGCAACGACGGGCGCGTAGCCATAGCTACGCAACCAGAGTTGGAACGCAGAAGGATGGAAAAAGCCGCCGTCCAGAATATGCGAAACCAACTGGTTAGGTACTTACCACCTGTTTTTCTGTCTTTGACTTCAGGATGGTGTAAAGTGCACAAGCCATTGATGCCATCTGGAGAACATTTGCCATGCTGAGCCTGATTTTATACTTCCTGATCAATGGTCTGGCTGTTTTTATCACCGCCAGAATCCTTAAAGGCGTAGAGATTGAAAACTACGGAAGTGCGATATTAGTATCTATCCTGCTGGCTGTGGTGAATACCTTTGTCAAACCGATTCTGTTTTTCCTGACCCTGCCCATCACCATCCTGACTCTGGGTTTATTTATCCTGATACTCAATGCCTTGATGTTGATGATCGTTAATTACTTTATGGACAGTTTTCATGTGAAAAATTTTGGCTGGGCACTGATCATGAGTATTGTACTTTCTATCATCAATTCAGCGCTGTTCCTAGTGATACCCGGCGTAATGATTCCTTAGCATCATGCCGACTGTTCAAATTGGAGAGGATGTCAAGTTTTAAACCTTACAGTCGAGACATATTTGCAGAGACTCTGACGAAAGGAACACTGATGAAAAGGATCACTCTGGTACTGGCCAGCCTCTGCGTCCTGCTTATTTCGCCAATGACCCAGGCCAGCGCCCAGGAAGCGGCCCTGAACTTTTATTTTCAAAAAGATCCGGGCACCAGGGGGTACGCTGTCACGCTGCCACTGATGCTGAGTCCTACTTCCAGAGATCAGCCCATGGAAATCAATGAATTCCCAGCTTTCAAAGTGTCTGTTCAGCAGGGTATACGGGGGCTGGACATCCTCTTCTTCGACAAACTTTCCGGCAAGTTACTGGCCAAGATGCGCTACCCAATGTTGAATCGTCTGAAGAATACTTTTCAGACACAGGGATTTACCGGGCTTCAATATATCCATCACCCCAATGGAGCTGTGCTCCAGTTTATTGGAATGGTGAAATAGACAACAGTGACTGAATATTACTCTGGACTATCCCCATCCTCAAACTCGTAATCAGTATTTAAGCCTCCCCGATTCTGATCTGACCCGGAGAGACGCTCAACTCTTGAACAGGTATTATCAATATGCTCCTGGACGACCACACTATCACAACCCTGCAGTGCCCGAGAGCATATCGGACAACTGATCTGACAATGGAAAAACGCCCAGTGATTAACCACTGCCATTTCTGACATCAGTGGCAGATCAACCGTATAATCCGCATTGTCGAACTGTTGCAGATGACCTCCCATCAGAAGCACTCGAAGCAGGGACTCAGCCCCCTCATCACCCTGGCATGAACCACAACGGTATGACTCGATATGACGGGGCAGATGAGCTTGCAGGACTTGCTGGTTGTTGAAAGTTACAGCACAAAAACAACAGCTGTATTGCAAATGGCTATTCATGTGGAAAGCGGAAGGCTGGTGAATGCGCCCGAACTGATTAAGAGTGCAGCCTGATACCGGACATTCCGCCTGCCCCTGATGTGAGGACTCAAAATGAGCAGTGTTGTCTGTTTCTGCTGTTAAAACACTCTCACATCGGGGAAAAATACAGGCGGTAAAACAGTGTTGCAGCAAAGCATTCATGAGCTGTTGCCGGGGAAGATTTAATTCCAGGTTCTCGCTACAATGCCGACACATTGCATGGACTCTTCCTCTGGACCACTGTTGCAAATGCTCCGAAAAAAAATGAGCCCTGCCCCCCCCCTGATCAAGTACAATAGTTCTATGCTCAGGAGGGCAAAGATTACAGTGAACCCTGGGCCTTCTGCTCTTGCCACAGCATGGACACCTGGCAGGTGAGGCTCCAAAGAACCGATAGCAGTCTTCACAAAGACATTTGCCACAACAGGAGTATTTCCAGCGAATCGCCTTTTTCTGGCAATACCAGCACAGATGAGAAATCTTTTTATCTCCAGGTCCCGAGCTTCGTCCATCGCTATTATCCTCCTTGTGATCCTCCCCCCCGGCCGCAACAAGCCTATCTGGCTCAGACGACGCCTCTTTCGTACCTGTGCCTTTTCTGTTACCCCCCCCGCTATTCTCATCAGTTGAGCTCTTATCACTGCACCGGCTCACATCGGCGCCGAACTGCAGAATTCCGTTCAAGGCACCATAAAAAGAGTTCAGATTACTGGCCGCCTCAAAAACCCTATCCTGAGAGCTGCCGCCTATCGCCCGGATCGTATTTGGCATCAGGCCGTTATAAACAGGAATATGGGCGCTAAACAAGGGAGTCAGAAAAATCAGCAACAAGGCTTCATGACAAAAAGCCACTCCCGGCTGTCCTTCCCCTGAAGCTTGAGCAGGGCCCCACCAGACCAGAAAAACCAGCGGCAGAAATATCAATATCTTCAAGACTCTTCGTGCCATCAAAAAGGTGAATGGTTTTAATAGGACAGTCAGTTTCAGTCGGCCAATAAAACCTTTTGCAAAATAATGATTTTTATCAGCCTTATTTCTGCCTGCTACCTATACTCCTCTGTTGAATAAAAAGCGCTGTCCAGTAAAAACGATATTACCTGGTTGAGATTAAACCAGTAGTCCTGACAGGGCATGAATGATTGTCTGTAGAAAACGCTTTTACTCTACGAGCAATGTTGTCTAACGAGGAAACGATGAAGCTTTTACTGTCTCTTGGCATTCTCGCTCTTATAGCGGTCCTGTCTGCTGAATCTTGTCCGGCTTTGCCGACAATACCAACAAGTCAAACCACTGCCGCAACAAGTGAACTTAGGCTTTACGAGCTCTGCTCAGGAAATATCGAGAATCAGGAACTGCTCAGCACTGTGGCCATGAAAAGGGCAACGGTAAAGGCTCTGGAACAGGTCCTGGCCAGGTCTACACAGCCCATCGACCGTTGTGTTATCGAGACCCCGACCAAGGGAAACTATCTTGATGAAAGCATCAATGGATTCAATACCAACAAATCAAGAGAAGACACCGCCAATACCGCTTTCCTGCTGGTAGGTGTCGGCATAAAATCAGAACCTGTCAGAGCAGCAGAGGACTGCGCTTCGACGAAACCGGTCATTGCCGGAAAACAGAAGGGGCAGCCTTCGGTTTTACCCAGGGACTGGCTTGAACAGTTTCAGCTCAGAAAAACCATTTATTTAAAACCGGGACAGATGCTGATCGGGGTGCCACTGGACAGCAGCAACGGTGCATTTGCAAAGGGTTATTTTGCAGGTCTAAAGAGAAAAATTGACCCGGCAAATAACTGCTCCAAACACTTATACAACCTCAGAAGTCTTTTTTACAAAGGGGAGATGATTCATTTTAGTGGTACAAACATCCTGATTACTGGTTTAACCACGTTACCATCATTCACTGGTACTTATCAGGCTGACCTCCAAACAAAAACTCTTTGCGATCGGGATTGGCTTAATACACTTAGAGCCGCTCCAGGCCACGAAATGCACACTGAAATACTGAAAGGAGAGCTGGACCTGAAATCGCTGGAAGTTCCGGATGAAGGCGACATAGTCAATATTTTCGGGAATGAGTTCTTTCAAATCCTTCAGCCCGCCGTTAGCATTTCTCTGGCGGATGAATCCCGAGACGTAGATTCAAGGTTATTTAACAACAGAACCCTGATTGATTTTTCGAACAATCAGGTCTATTCCTGCTACCCGGGGCAGGTTGAAACGGCCGTGAATATTAACATTGCCTATCAGAATGCCTCACCAGAGTCCGGGGTCATTCAGGCTCTGGAATTTAATGACAATCACATCCTGGGAAATGCAGCGCAAGCCATAAACCTTGTGCTTCCGGAACAGGTTAAAGCCAGCATTATCAACAATCTTTTTGTGACGACAAAAGTCAGTGACAAGGATACAAAAGGTATCAGTATCAATGGCCCGGACCAGAGCAGCAAGAACTGGCAAGCCTCATTAACCCTTAATGTAACCGGAAAACTTATAAAAGGTTATCAGGCTGCATTGTCTCTGGCAGGTCATCAAAAGCGGGGGTTGTATCCTGATCCATCATCCAGCAGTAAATCAACCCCCGCTTTACTCAGCGCCGTGACTGAAATACAGGCAGCATTCAGCGATGCAACAGAGAGCACTTATTTTCAGTTCTCTGCTTATACAGAAAGTAACAACCCGGAAGACTCCAACGCCTGGCCACTCACAGCAATGGTCATTGGCGGAGTTTCGATTGCGACCCTGGGTGTTATTGGCGGATACCTTAAGTACAAAATAAGAAACTATTACTTGGCGAGATTTGGTTCTGAAATGGCACTATCAGGACCAAAATCCAAGTTCTGAGCAATGCAAACAGGTCACCGGAATACCCTGCCTCCAGTCAAATCATGAGGCAGGATACAGGCGAGGTTTCGCTGTAAATCACTCACCCCTGAAGAAAACGTTTTTGCGCCAGTATTTCGATCAATTCTCAAAAAAACCTACCAATGGATAACACCGTCTATACTCCCTTAGCAAATAAAAACATTATCTAACAAAAACAACAGTACCTGCTTGATATTGAGCAGCCATTTTTCGGCATGAATGATTGCCTGTACTAACCGTTTTTGTTTTACGACACTTATTGTGTAATGAGGACGCCATGAAATACTTACTGTCTCTCTGCATTATTATTTTTATAACGGCCTTATTGGCTGAATCTTCCCCAGCTTTCCCCACCACTGCAACAACCGCGAGCCCCACTTACAGTGCCAGCCAACCTCAAACCACTGTCGCAACAGGCAGACTGGAACTTTCCGAGTTGTGCTCAGGGAGAGTCGTGAACCTCGACCTGCTCACCTCAGAAGCCATGAAACAGGCAACTGTAAAAGCACTCAGGCAAGTCTCTGCCAGGACCAGACAATCCATTGACCGATGTGTTATCAATACCCCGACCAGAAGCAGCTATCTCGACGAAGACATTGATGAGTTCAATAGTGACAAACCATGGGAAGAGACCACCAACACCGCGTTTATTCTGGTGGGTGTCGGCATGAAGTCAGAAGCTGTTTCCGCTGGTGAAGACTGCGCTTCGAAACGGCCGGTCATTGCCGGTAAACACGACGATCTGCCTTCGGTCCTGCCCGGTAACTGGCTTGAACACTTTCAGGTCAGAAAAACCATCAATTTAAAAGCAGGGCAGATGCTCATCGGGGTGCCGCTGGACAGCCGTGATGGTTCATTGGCAGACGACTATTTTGCTGCCCTGAAGAGAAAAGTTAAGTTCGAACATACATGCGATGGATATTACTATCGCTCCCACAAAAGCAGCAAAATAGATCCTAAAATAAGTCCTTTAGTTGAGCTGATTCACTTTGACGGTGCCGGCATCCTGATTACGGGTTTGACCACGTTACCTGCACTAGAGGGCTTTAAGGATGATGGTGGCAAATTCTGCGGAACTAGTTCGAAGATCGTCACTGCTCCCAGCCACGAAGCGCAAGCTGAGATGCTGAAAGGAGAGTTGAACCTGAAGTCCGTGGAAGTCCCGGACAATGGCTACATGGCCAATATTTTCAGGAATGAGTTCTTTCAGATCCTCAAACCGGCTATCAGCCTTTCTCTTGCCGATGAATCGGAAAACGTCTATTCAGCACTTTTCAGGAACAGAACCCTGATTAGCTTTTCGAACAATAAGGTCTATTCCTGCTACGACAAGGGAAATCCCGTTGAAACGGCTGTGGATATTGACCTTACCTACCGGGATGCCACACCCAAACCTGAATTTATTCAGGCTCTGGAATTCAAGGATAATTACATCCTGGGGAATGCGCCAAAGGCTATGAGCCTGGCTCTTCCCGAACACGTTAAAGTCAGCATTGCCAACAATGAGTTTGTGACAACAGAAGTGGATGACGGGGATACAAGAGGCATCAGCATTGATGGCCCGAACCAGAGCAGCGTAGAATGGCAAGCCCCGTTGACTGTGGATATGACGGGCAATCTTATCCAGGGTTATCAGGCAGCACTGTCTTTGACCGGTTATCAAAAACTGGTGTTGAAATCAAACCAGCTTCTTGGCAAGCGGGTGTCCATAGAACGTCGGAGCGATCTGACACTGCCTGTCACACTCTCAGGCGACAGAAACAACCAGTTTAATACCTTAGGTAATGATCCCTGCCACCAGCTTGAACATACTACCATCATCGGTGGCTTTGTATTTTCTGACGGGACGACTTCCTGCCCGGGAGGGTTTGTCATTCCAACAACAGGACTCCCCCCGTCTGAGCTGTCAGACTCCGACAAGCGCAGGAATCACTTTCCTGGAACACCCTCTTCAGACAGCCGTCGCTTTTCAGAAAAGCCAACAGAAACAAGCTATGAGAGCAGTTTCAGAGAGTCTGCAACGCATTCTGTCACAACACCCGATCTGAGCTCCCGGGCAGAGAAACCAGTGACCTCTGGCTTATCCCTCAGAAGTAAATCTGATTTAGAGTCGATAACGGCAAGTTCACACAAAAATTTCAATGGCACATCACCGCCGGCTTCGCCAACCCCACTAAAGTCTACCGATAAACGCAGCAACAGTAGCAAGGATAAAATTTCCGAACATATAAATACCAGGGGTAACAGCACCAGAGAACATCCAGATTCATCACCAGCCAGCAGCCTGCCCACCCATTCACAAAGCCTCGTGACACAAATACAGCCAACCAACAACAATTCAACTCCGGCAGGTCTTGAGTTTTCGGACGACAGGAAAAGACTCGACTCGTCAGGTATGCACGACTGGCAAACCGTTCTGATAACCACTGGCGTAGTTGCCCTTGTTGGTGCGGGCATTGTAATCAGCTACATGAGGTACAAAAGTAAACGTTCTCTCCAAAGGGAGCCTCTTATCAAAATGAATGCTATTGCAGAAGATCCTATACCCGAGTAGCTTGCAAAGAGTTCGCCGGAACCCCGCCCCGCTGCAAACGATGAGCAGGGCGGCGGCGGGGCTGCATAAAATATCTTATGCACAAAAGCACAATCTCAGTTAAACTGCCCAGTTATTTCCTGGTATAAGAGCGCTGCGATTCAAACGACTCGAGTGTCCGCAAGCACCGGGACTAGCGCACAAGTAGCGGGCAAAGCGAAGCACTTTTGCGACAGTCTTGCACCCTGACGGCAATCTTCACTCAATACAGCCTTCAGCAGGATAACCCTTTCCGGGCTTTACTGCGAATGAGCAAAAGCCTTTCGATTTTATGTTGACCTGAGACAAGCATGAAGCTTTCCACATTTGGCACGAAATTTACCAGTCATTCGGGCATTCTCCAACTTATGGATGACCTGGGAAATGCACTGGCCGGCGGCCAGGATATGATCATGATGGGTGGAGGCAATCCGGCCCATATTCCTGAAGTGGAAGAGGCTTTTCGTCAGCGACTTCGGAAAATTCTGGATAGTCAATCTGAGTTCACCCGTCTGATCGGGACCTATGACCCCCCCCAGGGAGAAAAAGAATTTATTCATGAGACGGCTCGCTTTCTGAACCGTCAGTTTGGCTGGCAGCTGGGGCCGGAAAACATTGCTCTGAGCAACGGCAGTCAGGCGGCATTTTTCATGCTCTTCAATATGTTTGCTGGTGATTATGATGATGGCAGTCATCGTTGTATTCAGTTACCACTGGCGCCTGAATATATTGGCTACGGTGATGCAGGTCTGAGTGAAAATTTCTTCATCGCTAACAAGCCTGAAATCAGGATCATTGATAAATACATGTTCAAATACCATGTTGATTTCAGCAGCCTGAAAGTCGATGAACGGACCGGTGCACTCTGCGCTTCCCGCCCGACCAACCCAACCGGCAATGTCCTGACCGACTCGGAAGTCAGTCGGCTGGACGAAATAGCCAGAGCCCATAACATTCCTCTGATCATTGACGGCGCCTACGGCACCCCGTTCCCGAATCTGATCTTCAGTAATGCCAACCCGGAATGGAATGAGAACACCATTCTCTGTCTTAGCCTTTCCAAGCTTGGGCTGCCCGCTGCCAGAACCGGCATCGTCATTGCCAACGAACAGGTTATCAAAGCATTGTCTGGTATTAACGCCATCATGAATCTGGCTCCCAACAGCTTTGGTAGCCTGATTGTGCTGGATATGATCCGTGATGACAGCATCATAGATCTTAGTAAAAATGTGATTCGTCCTTACTATGAAGACAAGGTCAGATTTGCCGTTTCTCTATTACATAAGTATCTCAATGGCGTGAACTGGAAAATACACAAACCGGAAGGTGCCATGTTCCTGTGGCTCTGGTTTGAAGGACTGCCCATCAGCAGTCAGGAACTTTACGAGCGACTGAAAAAACGTAACGTTCTGGTCGTCTCCGGCCACTATTTCTTCCCGGGCATGGATGATGACTGGCAACACAAGCATGAATGTCTGAGGATGACTTACTCACGCGATAATGAAACGGTAGAGCGTGGTATCCATGTTATTGCCGAAGAAGTCCGCAAAGCTTATCAAGATTGACTCTGCTCGCCCTGTCAAGGCTGTCGCAAAACACGGACTCCCATAAGCTGTCTTTGTTATCAAAGTCCGGTTCCCGGCCCTTATGCGCTCTCACGCGGAGCGAAGGGACGAGTTGTTAGAGTTTTGGACAGCCTTTATCGGGCGATGGTCAGTTAATATTGGAGAAGACTCAGGCTTGCATTCCAACCATTCAAATCTACATTAACAGCTAGTATATGGCTTCAATGAGTTTGACTGAAAACAAAACCATTCAGCCGGAAGCCTGTCGGAAAGATGTAAATTCATAATTCGGTTTTATGTTCCAGTTTGCATAAGACCTCTTCTGCGGCTTCGCATCTGCAATATAAAACGCAGGTACTGTGTTATGTACAGACAATTCCTGTCCTGTTTCTCTCGAGCCTTGATCCTGTCACTGATCATGTCGTTATTATTAGTGACTGACGGCAAGGCCGAATCGCCAACACCTGTGGAAGCTAACCGCCTGTGGCCATTGGAACAGATCATCATTCAGATTCGAAAGAAGTACGGTGAGGTCATCATTCAGAGTGTACGAATGACTGAAGAAGACAAACGTAAGGTCAGGGTCATAGACTTCACTGACAGTATGAACAGAAACCAGCGTGCAGTGGTTGATGCCCGATCAGGCAGGATCATTGAAGTTGCTCAATTACAGTCGCCCATGCCGCTGGAAAAAATCATAGCCAAAGTCAAAAGTAAACATTCTGTTGTAGCCATACTGAAAACAAGGACCGACATGCAAAATGGCCAGCTGGTTCAAATCGTTGACTTTATAGACAAGAAACACAAGCGCTGGTCTACGACGCTTGATGCCTATACTGGCATGATCATTGACGAATACAACTACACAATGAAACCTCAGGGTAAACTGCTGTCCCTGAATCAGGTCATAACAAAGGCCAGGGATACTCACAAGAGCATGGTGATCCTGAAAACCCGTCTGGCTCGCTGGAAAAAACAGCCAGTCCGGGAAATTTATTATCTGGACGAAAGCCGCTATAAGAAAAGATTGGTCGTAAATGCCTCTACCGGAGATATCATTGAAGACCGCCTCTACCCATCGCCGCTGTAATCGTCTCTATTGAAAGCCTGGTGTTACCGGCTTCTGACTTATTGTAATCACAATAATTTCTGCTACTGATCCCGATCAACCCAAACAAAGTGGCTGTTGTTCAGGATGGACTCTCCCTGCCAGCGGTATGCAGCCAGCAAAAATAATAGGAAGCAAAAATAATTGAAATAATAGTGAAATAATAGGACACCCTGAAAAGCAAATGAAATAATAGAAAAAATAATAGGACACCCTTATATTTGACAAAAAAATCAGTTCGTCTATCTTTTCCGTTGCTGAGTTTTAGTTCCTGCAGGAGAGGTTATGACCCGTGCACGAAGTTCTTTGATCGACCCAGGTTCCACGCCTTATTATCACTGCATAGCTCGATGCGTACGCAGAGCGTATTTGTGTGGAGAGGATTATTTAACAGGCAAAAACTACGAGCACCGTCGGCAGTGGATTGTAGATAAACTCAGAGAACTGGTTTCAATCTTTTCTATAGAAGTCTGCGCCTATGCTGTCATGTCGAATCACTATCATGTGGTTTTGCATATTAATCAAAAACCTGCCAGAGAGTGGACAAGAGACGAAATTTTGAGTCGATGGACAAGGCTTTTCACAGGGCCGCTTCTGGTTCAGAGGTATCTTGCTGCTAACCAGCTGAGTCATTCGGAACTGGCTCGCGTGGACGAATTTGTTGAAGAGTATCGAAATCGTTTAACGAACATCAGCTGGTTCATGCGTTGCCTGAACGAATATCTTGCCCGTGAGGCTAACCAGGAAGATGGCTGTAAAGGTCGCTTCTGGGAAGGGCGGTTTAAAAGTCAGGCGTTGTTGGATGAGGCAGCGTTGTTGACCTGCATGGCCTATGTTGACCTGAATCCGCTCCGTGCTGAAATGGCGGAAACTCCAGAAGGATCAGACTACACGTCGATACAAGAACGAATAGAAAATTTGGAAGGTTCTGATACCCGAAAGCAGCCAATCACCCTCATGCCTTTTCGATCACGGGGGCAAAATCCGGATAAGGCATTACCTTATATTCTTCACGATTATCTTGAGCTGCTTGACTGGAGTGGCCGTGCAGTCCGATCTGATAAGAAAGGTTCAATCCCTTCAGATATCCCGCCCATTCTGACCCGATTGGAAATTGATTCAAATGAATGGCTCAAAACCATGAGATGGAATAATCGCTTCTATCGGGCATTGGGCAGGCTGGAAGCCATGAAAACTTTTGCTCGGGAAATGGGGCAGCAATGGGTAAAGGGATTGTTTACCTGTAGTCGTTTATTTCGTTGCATAAGTTGATTGCCTAATTTTCCCGTTGTTATTTGCTTCTCCTGTCATCTGGGGAGCTCTGCTATTTCTGACTTCCCCCCCCCCTTTTGAGTGATTCGCTTGTTGTTTGTTATGATAAACGATTAATATCCTCTTTTGAGTGGCTGTCAGGGCTTAATGGACTTCTGGGCTCTCGGTTTTTGAACCGTATTTATTAGTTTATATTTTATATGGATTTATATGGATTTATATGGATGTCCTTTTCTTTTTTTTTCTTTCTTTTTTCTTTCTTTCTTTTCTTTTTCTCCCCAGGGATGAGGAGGCGAATAAAAGAAGCCTCCGTTGCCGACATCGGGAAAATCGGCGTTGCCAGCGGGCTTGCCTCTCGTCAATGTCAGGGTGCTATTGCGTGTTCTCCCATCATTGATTTCAATCCGAACCCTGTGACCATCGGGATGATGACGATCAATAAGGGTTGAGGAATAGCATAAGGGCACAACCATCATAGCCAGCATTGAAAGAACAAAAATACCAACCATGCCCTTCTCAATCATTCTTCCATAGTTCAGTAATCTTCACAATGCTGGCGGGACCATCAGATACTGGCAACAAACTTTGGGTCAGCACAAAGCGGCTATCGGCACTGAAGCTGGCTGAGGGGATTGCAAAGGGGTGGCGGATAGTGAATTGGATAGCGCCCTTCAGGTAATTGATTTTCGCGGTACCATCAACACCAAAGGTCATCACAAAGCGGCCATCGGCACTAAAGATGGCTGAAGCAACCCAACCCGTATGACGGATAGTGCGCCCTTCTTCCCATGATCCATCATTCTTGTGGCTATGGATTTTTGCCGTTCCATCATAACTGCTGGTTACTGCATGTTGGCTATCGGGACTGAAGGTGGCTGAGCTGACCCAATGATTGTGGTGGATAGTGATTTCTTCTTCCCATAATACATCGGTCTTTTCGCCGTAGATTTTTGCCTCTTTGTCGTAACTGGCGGTCACCACATGGCGGCTATCGGGACTGAAGGTGGCTGTGTTGATGCCATCACTATGGGAAATGATGGCTTTTTCCAGCCATGATCCATCGGCCCACTTGCCAACGATTTTAACAAGGTTATCCTTGCCGACAGTCAGCACATGTCGGCTATCGGGGCTGAAGGCGGCTGATGCGATCGGGCCATCGGTGCTAATGTGACCCATGGTAAATTCTTCTTCCCATAACTTGTCGTCTTTCTGGCCAATGATTTTTGCCATGCCATCGTTACTGGCGGTCAACACATAGCGGTTATCGGGGCTAAAGATGGCTGAGTTGACAGAGCCCTCATGGTGAACGATAAGTTTTACTTGCCATGATCCATTGGCGGATTTGCCTGTGATTTTTACCAGGTTATCTTTGTCGGCAGTTACCACATGGCTACCATCAGCACTGAAGCTGGCTAAGTGGATCAGACCATCATGGTTGATGGTCACTTCTTCTTCCCATGATCCTCCCTCCTTTTGAACATGGATTTTTGCTGTCCCATCGTCACTGGCGGTCAACGCGCGGCTGCTATCGGTGCTGAAGCTGGCTGAATTAATGGGCCCGTCGTGGCGGATAGTGATTTCTTCTTGCCATGATCCATCCTCCTTCTGAACATAGATTTTTGCTGTCCCATCGTCACTGCCGGTCAACACACGGCGACTATCGGCGCTGAAGCTGGCTAATTTGACCGGACCATCGTGGCGGACAGTGAGTTCTTCCTTCCATGATCCATCGGACTGATAAACATAGATTTTCGCAGTGCCATCGTCACTGGCGGTCACCACACGGTGGTTATTGGCGCTGAAGGTGGCTGAGTTGGCCTCACCTTTATGGTAAATCTTGGCTTTTGTCACGGGATGAAGGATGCGTCGCAAGAGTTTTACAAACTGTGAATCATCAGATGCCCTGCTGCTATGTCGGCAAAACTGGACAAAATGGTATAGGGTTTCATAACTTGTTTTTGCTTTATTCCATTCCTCAACTGCTCTTTCTGCAATAGCTAAAGAATGACAGCCGTCGTATTTTCTTAATAGTTCGTTAAATTCGGAAAGGTTTTTAGTTAAGGCATTTAATTCTGTCCGACATGAAGGACAATTTCTAATTGAACAATCGTGCTTCCTTTTTTTCAGCCACTGATTTAAACAACCTGCGTGATAAAGATGATTGCAGGGCGTTTTTACTATAACCATATTTGATGATCGTACAAACTGCTCCTGACATACCGTGCACTCTGCATCAATAATGTCTGCAGGTTCTTCTTTATCCACACGCAGTGCATTATCGTCGAAAGAATTGACAGCGATGTAATTATTTTGTATACGCAGTTCATTTGATAAGCACATTAATTCATGGAACGATGAGTGCTGGTTAAATTGTTTCAAGGTATCCAGAAAAGAGGTGGGGAGTGTTAATGATTGTGCATTATTTATAATCTCATTCTTTATGGCTAAATCCGATATTTTTTCTAACAGATTGCGAATACGCTCAACCGGGTTTGAATGAAGCAGGAACAATTGAATAAAGTAATCAGTAAAGCAACATTTTTCAAAATCCCCTATCTGTGGTTGTTGGTCGGATTGGTTGAGCTTGTGGATTATGTCCAGAACAATCTCAGACAAAATTATCTGGCGGTTGTTGCCAGCGGCTTCTATCAGCTGCCCGATAAATCGGTTGCGTGTTGAGTGTTCATGGGAAGAACGCGGCAGTGCCAATATCGCCTCTAGAGGAGTAACGGTATTGCCGCTGATGTTTGTGCCTTTTGTTTCCAGAACCTGCAAACGCTGAGGCATGTCCAGCTTCTCTAACATTTCCCTGAATTTAAAAGCGGCGTTGGGTTCGTCGCTTTCAATGATGGCTAAAAGCTGGTTGGCAAGTAGCTCAAGGTCCTGAGTCGAAGCATTATTTTTACTCTGCTCTCCATTGTCGTCTTTTCTGTTATTGCCATCGCCGCTGCTACCATTACCTTCTCCCGGTGATTTGTTCTCCCGATTTTCAGGTGCTTCTCTTTTTTCCTGTTGATGGTGTTGGTTAGTTGCGTCATTTGATCCCGCGTTGGGTTTGTTGCCAGAGGGTTGACCATCCTCCGGGCAAGTCGTGGCGGCACCAGAATCCTTACCTATGGACATCAGCCAGTTGATGACGGGTTGCAGAATAGTCAGGTCAATTTCGAATAATCCCGATGGCCTGCCGCCTCCACCTCCCCAGGGAGGAGGAGGCGAATAAAAAAAAATCCGCTGGCGACACCGGGAAAATCGGCATTGCCAGCGCGCTGGCCTCCTGTCACTGTCAGTGTGCTATTGCGTGTTTTCCCATCGTTGATTTCAATCCGAAACTTGCGCCCATCGGGATGATGACGGTCAATAAGGGTTGAGGAATAGCATAACGGCACAACTAGCATAGCCAGCAGGGAAAAAACAAAAATACCCATCTCGCCCTTCTTGTTTGTCAGAAAATGCCAGAACAATCCGTGTTGGATGTTTGTTTTGGAAAAATAAAGGAACGCCATGGGTGAATCTCATTATTGGTAGTGCATCAGAGAATAGCCAAGAATTTCCGGGGTGCTACTGGAGTTACTCTTCTTTCCATAGTTCAATGATTTTCGCAATGTTTTCGGTACCTCTATCAAGTGACACTAAACCGGTGGTCACCACAAAGCGGCTATTGGCGCTGAAGGTGGCTGAGGATATCGGACCAGAGTTGAAGATAAAGAGTTCTTTTTTCCGTGCATTGTCCAGGATATTGATTTTCGCCGTAAGATATTCACCAAAGGTCATCAAATAGAAGTTATCGGCACTTAAGGTGGCTAAAGTGAAACCACCACCATGATGAAGGACAGTGATTCCTTCTTTCCATGATCCATCATTCTGGTGGCTATGGGTTTTTGCCGTTCCATCCAGACTGGTGGTTACTACACGTCGGCTATTGGCACTGAAGATGGCTGAGGAGACCCTATGATTGTGGTGGATCGTGATTTCTTCTTCCCATAATACATCGGTTTTTTCGCCGTAGATTTTTGCCTGTTTGTCGAAACTGGCGGTCACCACATGGCGGCTATTGGGACTGAAAGTGGCTGTGCTGATAAGATCACTATGGGAAATGATGACTTTTTCCAGCCATGATCCATCGGCCTGTTCGCCAATGATTTTAACCAGGTTATCCTTGCCGATAGTCAGCACATGTCGGCTATCGGGGCTGAAGGTGGCTGATAGGATCGAACCACCGGTACTCATGTGGTTAATGGTGAATTCTTCTTCCCATGATTCGTCGTCTTTCCGGCCAATGATTTTTGCCGTGCCATCGTTACTGGCGGTCACCACATAGCAGTTATTGGGGCTAAAGATGGCTGAGTTAACATGGTTCCTGTGGAGAACGATAAATTTTACTTGCCATGATCCATCGGCGGATTTGCCCTTGATTTTCACCACGTTATCTTTGCCAACAGTCACCACATGGCTACCATCAGGACTGAAGCTGGCTAAATGGATCGGATCATCATGGTTGATGCTCCCTTCTTCTTCCCATGATCCACTCTCCTTCAGAACATAAATTTTTGCTGCACCGTCACTGGCGGTCAAAACACGGCAATTATCGGCGCTGAAGCTGGCTGAATGAATGGACCCACGGTGGCGGATAGTGATTTCTTCTTGCCATGATCCATCCTCCTTCCACACATGGATTTTTGCTGTCCCATCGTCACTGGCAGTCAACACACGGCGACTATCGGCGCTGAAGCTGGCTGATTTGACCGGACCATCGTGACGAATAGTGAATTCTTCCTTCCAGGATCCATCGGACTGAAAGACATAGATTTTGGCAGTGCCACCGTCACTGGCAGTCACCACACGTTGGTTATTGGCGCTGAAGGTGGCTGAGTTGACTTTACCGTCATGGCGGATCTCGACTTTTACCTCGGGACGAATGAAACTTCGCAAGATAGTTAGAAACTTTGAATCATCAGATGCCTGGCTGCTATGTCGGCAATATTGGATAAAATGGTAAAAGGTTGCAAAATTTGTTTCTTCTGTATTTAATTCATTCGCTGCCCTTCTTGCAGTAGCTAAAGAATGATAACCGTCGTATTTTCTCAATAGTTTGTTAAAGTGGTAAAGTTTTGTTGTTAAGCCAATTATTCGTGTTCGACATGTAGGACAATCTTGAATTGCACGACTCTGATACCTATTTTGGAGCCACTGACTTAAACAATCAACGTGATAAAGGTGATTACAGGGCGTTTTCACTATATTTGACGAGCGTTCAAACTGCTCCTTACATACCGCGCACTCTGCACCAATAATTTGACTGGATTCATGTTTATCCAGAAACAGTACATTATTGCCCGAAGCAGTGATCGCTATGTAATCATTTTGCATACGCAATTCATTTGATAAGCACATTAATTCATGGAACGATGAGTGCTGGTTAAATTGTTTCAAGGTATCCAGAAAAGAGGTGGGGAATGTCAATGATTGCGCATTATTTATAATCTCATTCCTTATGGCTAAATCTGATATTTTTTCTAACAGATTGCGAATACGCTCAACCGGGTTTGAATGAAGCAGGAACAATTGAATAAAGTAATCAGTAAAGCAACATTTTTCAAAATCCCCTATCTGTGGTTGTTGGTCGGATTGGTTGAGCTTGTGGATTATGTCCAGAACAATCTCAGACAAAATTATCTGGCGGTTGTTGCCAGCGGCTTCTATCAGCTGCCCGATAAATCGGTTGCGTGTTGAGTGTTCATGGGAAGAACGCGGCAGTGCCAATATCGCCTCTAGAGGAGTAACGGTATTGCCGCTGATGTTTGTGCCTTTTGTTTCCAGAACCTGCAAACGCTGAGGCATGTCCAGCTTCTCTAACATTTCCCTGAATTTAAAAGCGGCATTGGGTTCGTCGCTTTCAATGATGGCTAAAAGCTGGCTGGCAAGTAGCTCAAGGTCCTGAGGCGAAGCATTATTTTTACCCTCCTCTCCATTGTCGTCTTTTCTGTTATTGCCATCGCCGCTGCTACCATTAGCTTCTCCCGGTGATGTGTTCTCCCGATTTTCAGGTGCTTCTCTTTTTTCCTGTTGATGGTGTTGGTTAGTTGCGTCATTTGATCCCACATTGGGTTTGTTGCCAGAGGGTTGGCCATCCTCCGGGCAAGTCGTGGCGGCACCAGAATCCTTACCTATGGACATCAGCCAGTTGATGACGGGTTGCAGAATAGTCAGGTCAATTTCGAATAATCCCGATGGTCTTCCACCTCCCCAGGGAGGAGGAGGCAAATAAAAGAAGCCTCCGCTCCCGACACCGGGAAAGCCGGCGTTGCCAGCGGGCTGGCCTCCTGTCAATGTCAGTGTGTTATTACGTGTTCTCCAATCATTGATCTCAATCCGAACCTTGCGCCCATCGGGATAATGACGATCAATAAGCGTTGAGGAATAGCATAACGGCACAACCATCATAGCCAGCAGGGAAAGAACCAAAATATCAATCACGCCCTTCTTGTTTGCCAGAAAATAACAAGACAATCCGTGTTGAATGTCTGTTCTGGAAAAATAAAGGAACGACATAGGTGAATCTCATTATTGGTGGTGCATCAGAGAATAGCCCAGAATTTCCAGAACGCTGGTGGGGTTACTCTTCCTTCCATAGTTCAATGATTTTCGCAATGTTTTCGGTACCTCTATCAAGTGACACTAAACCGGTGGTCACCACAAAGCGGCTATTGGCGCTGAAGGTGGCTGAGGATATCGGACCAGAGTTGTGGATAAGGAGTTCTTTTTTCCGTGAATTGCCCAGGATATTGATTTTCGCCGTAGGATCTTCACCAAAGGTCATCAAAAGGCAGTTATCGGCACTGAAGGTGGCCGAAGTGAAACCACCATGATGAAGGATAGTGAATCCTTCTTCCCCATTCTTACGGCTACGGGTTTTTGCCGTTCCATCCAGACTGGTGCTTACTGCTCTTAGGCTATTGGGACTGAAGGTAGCTGAGGAGACCCTATGATTGTGGTGGTTAGTGATTTCTTCTTCCCATAATACATCGGTCTTTTTGCTGTAGATTTTTGCCTGTTTGTCGAAACTGGCGGTTATCACATGGTGGCTATTGGGACTGAAAGTGGCTGAGTTGATATGATCACTATGGGAAATGATGGCTTTTTCCAGCCATGATCCATCGGCCTGTTTGCCAATGATTTTAACCAGATTATCCTTGCCAACAGTCAGCACATGTCGGCTATTGGGGCTGAAGGCGGCTGATAGGATCGAACCATTGGTACCAATGTGGCTAATGGTGAATTCTTCTTCCCAAGACTGATCGCCTTTCTGGCCAATGATTTTTGCCGTGCCATCGTTACTGGCGGTCACCACATAGCGGTTATTGGGGCTAAAGATGGCTGAGTTGACATGGTCCCTATGGAGAAAGATAAATTTTACTTGCCATGATCCATTAGCTGATTTGCCTGTGATTTTTACCAGGTTATCTTTGCCGACAGTTAACACATGGCTACCATCAGGACTGAAGCTGGCTAAATGGATCGAACCATCATGGTGGGTGGTTCCTTCTTCTTCCCATGATCCACTCTCCTTCAGAACATAAATTTTTGCTGCCCCATCGTCACTGGCGGTCAACACACGGCTACCATCGGCGCTGCAGCTGGCTGAATTAATGGGCCCAGGGTGTTGGATAGTGAGTTCTTCTTGCCATGATCCACCCTCCTTCAGAACATGGATTTTTGCTGTCCCGTCTTCACTGGCGGTCAACACACGGTTACTATCGGCGCTGAAGCTGGCCAATTTGACCAGACCATCGTGACGAATAGTGAATTCTTCCTTCCAGGATCCATCGGACTGAAAGACATAGATTTTCGCAGTGCCATCGTCACTGGCGGTCACCACACGGTGGTTATTGGCGCTGAAGGTGGCTGAGTTGACTTTACCGTCATGGTGGATCTCGGCTTTTATCACGGGACGAATGAAGCTTCGCAAGATATTTTTAAACTTTGAATCATCAGATGTCTGGCTGCTATGTCGGCAATATTGGAGAAAATGATAAAAGGTTGCAAAACTTGTTTCTGCTATATTCAATTCCTTAAATGCTCTTTTTGCAGTAGCTAAAGAATGACAACCGTCGTATTTTCTCAATAGTTTGTTAAAGTCGTTAAGTTTTTTTCTTAAGCCATATAATTGTGTACGACATGTAGGGCAATCTTGAATTGCACGATCCTGCTTCCTTTTTTTGAGCCACTGATTTAAACAATCGACGTGATAAAGGTGATTACAGGGCGTTTTCACTATATTTGATGAGCGTTCAAACTGCTCCTTACATATCGCGCACTCTGCACCAATAATTTGTCTGGATTCATGTTTATCTACACGCAGTCCATTATTGACCGAAGTAGTGATCGCTATGTAATCATTTTGCATACGCAGTTCATTTGACAAGCGCATTAATTCATGGAACGATGAGTGCTGGTTAAATTGTTTCAAGGTATCCAGAAAAGAGGTGGGGAGTGTTAATGATTGTGCATTATTTATAATCTCATTCCTTATGGCTAAATCTGATATTTCTTCTAATAGATTGCGAATACGCTCAACCGGGTTTGAATGAAGCAGGAACAATTGAATAAAGTACTCAGTAAAGCAACCTTTTTCAAAATCCCCTATCTGTGGTTGTTGGTGAGATTGATTGACCTTGTGGATTATGTCCAAAACAATATCAGACAAAATCATCTGGCGTTTGTTGCCAGCGGCTTCTATCAGCTGCCCGATAAATCGGTTGCGTGTTGAGTGTTCATGGGAAGAACGCGGCAGTGCCAATATCGCCTCTAGAGGAGTAACGGTATTGCCGCTGATGTTTGTGCCTTTTGTTTCCAGAACCTGCAAACGCTGAGGCATGTCCAGCTTCTCTAACATTTCCCTGAATTTAAAAGCGGCGTTGGGTTCGTCGCTTTCAATGATGGCTAAAAGCTGGTTGGCAAGTAGCTCAAGGTCCTGAGTCGAAGCATTATTTTTACCCTCCTCTCCATTGTCGTCTTTTCTGTTATTGCCATCGCCGCTGCTACCATTACCTTCTCCCGGTGATTTGTTCTCCCGATTTTCAGGTGCTTCTCTTTTTTCCTGTTGATGGTGTTGGTTAGTTGCGTCATTTGATCCCGCGTTGAGTTTGTTGCCAGAGGGTTGACCATCCTCCGGGCAAGTCGTGGCGGCACCAGAATCCTTGCCTATGGACATCAGCCAGTTGATGACGGGTTGCAGAATAGTCAGGTCAATTTCGAATAATCCCGATGGCCTGCCGCCTCCACCTCCCCAGGGAGGAGGAGGAGGCGAATAAAAAAAAACTCCGCTGGCGACACCGGGAAAATCGGCATTGCCAGCACGCTGGCCTCCTGTCACTGTCAGTGTGCTATTGCGTGTTTTCCCATCGTTGATTTCAATCCGAAACTTGCGCCCATCGGGATGATGACGGTCAATAAGGGTTGAGGAATAGCATAACGGCACAACTAGCATAGCCAGCAGGGAAAGAACCAAAATACCCATCACGCCCTTCTTGTTTGCCAGAAAATAACAAGACAATCCGTGTTGAATGTCTGTTCTGGAAAAATAAAGGAACGACATAGGTGAATCTCATTATTGGTGGTGCATCAGAGAATAGCCCAGAATTTCCTGAACCTGGTGGGGTTACTCTTCCTTCCATAGCTCAATGATTTTTGCAATGTTTTCGGTACCTCTATCAAGTGACACTAAACCGGTGGTCACCACATAGCGGCTATTCAAAGCGGCCTTAAAACATGACAAATGATTTTTGATAATTTCCTGAAAACAGGTTTTGTCGTTTACATTACCACTGGCAGGAGCCATAAACACAGGGACACCATAGGCTCAAAAGAGCTGGTTTGCTGGTTATGGGGGAGTATGGGTTTAACGAGCTTGATTCAGAGGTATTGCAGGCTCTGTTAAGGCGGAATCATCCATCGGAGCGGATTTTCTTTGTTCGCAACCAGTTTGGCGAACCATTGAAAAAAAGACTTCAACGAGAAGCGCCAATTGAGGTGGGCACCCCTGAAGCGCTAGACTGTGAAAAGAAACTAAAAGATGAGCTTCAGCAAAGCCATAAAAAAATCCTGAAAATCTATAAAATTCCTGAAGCCTACCAACACCCACTTTTATTCACTACAGCGAAAGATATCCGCAACCTGCAAGGTCACCCAGAGCTGTTTTTAGAAATCCACTTACTCTGGTGGTCTTGGTGGTATAGAAAGCCGACCGAGAGTAGCGCAACCAGCCCCCCAGAAACTTTCTAAAATCTCAAGATGATTAACCGCCTTCCACCACCCCGGTTGATATTTACCTAAAATCTGTTGTCAAAGAAATGGTGACTTGGGCTTTAAGGGACAGACACTGTACATGTACCCTGAGTTTTTTGATGGTAAGCCGACTGACCGCCTTATCAGGAAAGTTATATAAGCCGACCACTTGAACGACAAGGTACTTGGTCGGACTCTCGATAGTCTGCACGACGCTGGTTTTAATGACTTGTATCGCAATCTGGCCGTCAAGGTCGTCATTATCTGAAACTTCCTTGCAAGGCATTAAATCTGGATGGCACGAGCTTTCATGTGGATGGAGTCTATGAAAGTCATGACAATCCAGACGACTTGAACTGTATTCATATTGGGTTGTTTTATCCTTAGCACCAATGAACTGGATCAAGATAGTTTGAATGCCACTGGGCTGCTGTCTACCTATAAGTCACAACAACAGGTTGAAGGTAGCTTTCGGTTCCTGAAGAGCCCGGACTTTCTGGTCACTTCACTCTATCTGAAGAAAGCGGAACTTGAATCCCTGTTAATGGTGATGACTCTGTGCCTGATGGTCTACACTGCTATCCAGCACAGAGTAAGGCAGGAACTGAAAAAGCAGAGTCGTGTATTACCAGAGCAGAAAAAAAGCCCTGCCAGAATCCAACAGCGAGACAGGTATTCTTCTGTTTCCAGAGGATTAGTGTATTAACGGTCAATAATCAGGAGAAACATGTGGTTAGCTTGAAGGAAAGGCAGTGGACGATCATTCAAATTTTGGGCATTTTTTACGAGTTTATGTATTCCTGACGGTGGTGAAAGGCGCCACCAATCTACTGTTCAGAACAGTTGGTGACAACCTGGCTTCTCAGGGCGGTCAGCTGAGCCAACAAACCCTGATTATGAACCTGGCCATCACCTCAGCGATCAGCGTCGTCACCACGATCTATACGGCATACACCATGACCAAACTAATTATCCAGATCACCAACAAATGTGAAGCCGAAGAATTTGAATTGGCCGCCAAACGGGAGATGAAAACCTGCCATCAAGTCGGCAGTTACAGGAAAAGCAAGTTTTTGGGATTGAGCAGCATGGAGTACAACAGCTATTGCTGTTTCAGTTTACCCCTCTCCCGCATCTTGTAAGTACAGACCAGGAAGCTGCCGAACACTGGATGTGGCTCTGCCGAACACTCCGATTGCCAGGGTATAACGCCTGAAACTCTGCAAGCTGTGAACTGGAACCAGATTGACCTTAGCGAGTGGCTGGCATTGTTAAAATTGCAAAACAAACTGCCAGAGTTGAATGCTGATACATTGAAACAGTTGAATCTGGAAACTCTGACGGGCAAAGGGTCAAGGCTGGATTTCGACCAGCAGCGGGAGGACAGTCGAAAACGATTGGAAACCCGATTTCATGGGTTTCGACCTGAACAACTCAACTTGTATCAAGAACAAAAAACCAGCTCTAACCGCCACTCAAAACCATAGATTGATTTATAAATATCATGAAATGGTATATATTTACCACATATTGGTAACATAATATATTACATCATGTTCATTTTGAAAGGCATTCTACGAGCGGAAAGTCAGGAAAAAATCCTGATATATCTAATGCTTCGCAGCTCCGGTTATGGCAAGGCCATTGCCGAATTTTACGGAATTTCCTCAAACTCCGTGCAAAAGCAGCTTGCCCGGCTCGAAGAAGATGGTGTTTTGGTGAGCTACCTGATTGGCAAGCTCAGAGAATATCAGTTTAACCCCCGATATCCTTTCCTGTCGCCATTGAAAGAACTGCTTAAGTCGGCCCTGTCGGCCTATCCGGACTCCATGATCCAGAACCTCACCATGACCAGAACCCGTCCCAGAGCAGCAGGCAAACCAACTATTGCTATCCGACCAAGGGATCATTAATTTCAGAATTAAATCATGACAGATTTTAGTAGCACGCCCATTGTTGAACTGGCAGCCATTGTCGCCAATCATCTTAAGCAGCATGGCATTCGGGTGGTTTTGGTGGGTGGTTTAGCCGTTGAAATTTACAGTGAAAACCTATACCTGACCAAAGATATTGATATGGTTAACACCAGCTACGACGCCTCAGAATCGCTGAAAACCGCAATGGCTGAATTAGGATTTTTTAAACAAGGCCGCGTGTTTGTCAATGAGTCAACGCAGATTTGTGTTGAGTTTCCTTCTGCACCTCTCGCTATTGGAAACCAGATTATTGAAGAAACCACTGTCGCTCATTCAAAACAAGGCGACATACCCATTTTGCATGCCTCCGATGTAATTAAAGATCGACTTCTGGCTTATTTTCACTGGCAAGACCGCCCCTCTCTGGTACAGGCACTGGCCATTATGATTAACTATGAAATTATTCCGGATGAACTCAAAGTTTTCTGTGACGCAGAAGGTGAGCCGGATCAATATGAAGTTATTGTCCAGCTTCATGAAACTGCCAAAAAGCAACAATTAAGCTCCATGCTGGAACTGGAATCTCTGGTGCAAGAGGAATTCCTGAAGCACCTGTAGCACAAGACCTTTCCCAATCCTGACAGGAAGAACCAGATGGAAATCCCCTCCACCATCAACGACCCCATCCAGTTCCTGTTCTGGTCTCTGGATGAAATCTACCCCGTAGCCATGGGCCTGATTTGGGGTATCTGGTTTGACCAGCTGCTTCTGGGCTGGATGGCGATTCGTGTTTATCGACGGTTTCGGGATCGTCACCCTGACGGTCACCTGAGCCATCGACTTTACTGGCTGGGCTTTTATTTTGTAGAAGCCAGAACCTTGCCCAACCCTTATGTTCGGGTCTTTACCCTTCCCGAAAATGACCATTCAAGACTCTCTGCGTCGTTTGAAGCAATAGCGTCAGCAGCTCTGTGTGGACAGGCTGATGCTGCTGGTACTGGTGCTGACGAATGCACTGCTGCTGATCGACTGCCTGAGTCGCAAACCGGCTGTTGAAGACTGGTCTTGGCAGAAAAACCATAGGAGAAGAGGTCCAGTGCCACAGCCTTATCATTCCCTGGTTCCTCAAAAGCGAGTATAAAATGAGCATGTTCTGGCCTGAGCCGGAAAAGCAGAAAGCACACTGGATCGGAGCTTCAGCCGCAGCATGGGGAATGCATCGTCACCCATTGGCTAAAGACGACGCTATGTATCTGCTTTGGTAGTATCGGGATTGTTGCCAGACCGTCAGCCAATGACAATACGTGCCTGCTACAAGCTGCTGGGTCGATTGTTAGCTTTCTGCTTTCACACTGCAATGGCAGAAACCAACTCAGGAAGCCATTCGCATATTTGAGCAACATACCCGCTCAACCTGGCTCCATCAGATCGACCAGCAATATGATGCTATAACACGAAACCCTCAATCTGTTACCAACCAGCTACCAAATCTGATGATGGAAAAACCTTCAGATGCTCCGATTTAGGCAAAAGCTGGGACAAGCTCACAGAAAAGCTATGGTCGACACCGGCTGAAGTTCACACTCAGACTGCCACTACCAGACCCATCACCGGTGAGCTGTCACAGGAAGCGCGCTCTTTATCTCAGGACACGATGCTCGGAAATATGCAGCAACAACTGATGCAAAAAAATGACGGAAGTCGTCTATAAAATTCTGGGCGAGGATGCCATCAATCTACTGTTCCGAACGGTTGGTGACAACCCGGCTTCTCAGGACGGTCAGCTGAGCCAACAAACCCTGATTATGAACCCGGCCATCACCTCAGCGATCAGCGTCGTCACCATAATCTACACAGCTTACACCATGACCAAACTGATTATTCAGATCACCAATAAATGTGAAACCGAAGAATTTGAATTGGCCATTAAAAGTGAGATGAAAACCTGCCATAAAGTCGGCATTTACAGGGAAAGCAAGTTCCTGGGATTGAGCAGCATGGAGTACAACAGCTATTGCTGTTTCAGTTCACCCCTTTCCCGCATCATGCAAGTACAGATCAGAAAGCAGCTGAACACTGGATGGGGCTCTGCCAAACATCCCGATTGCTCGGGTATAACGCCTGAAACTCTGCATTCAGTGGACTGGAACCAGATTGATCTTAGCGAGTGGCTGGCATTGTTAAAATTGCAAAACAAACTGCCAGAGTTGAATGCTGATACATTGAAACAGTTGAATCTGGAAACTCTGACGGGCAAAGGGTCAAGGCTGGATTTCGACCAGCACCAGGAGGACAGTCGAAAACGATTGGAAGCCCGATACGACAGTATTACCCCATCAGAACTCAACCACTATCAAAACACCAAAACTATAAATCTTCGACAACAGTGAGCATTTCCCAGGATCGATCAGTACTTTTGTGATTGAAAATCCATCGATTGGTGAAGCACTCTGATAATTAATACGCCATTCACCGTTTCTCTGAAGAAAACGATATGAGCCTTCACAGGGTATGATTTGAGCCCTTTTCTGAGGTCATCCCGGCATCGAGCAAAGCCCGGTGTTTCAGCCAGTCGTTGAAAGGTATCAAAAAGATTTCGGATATACAGATCAGCCTGCTCTTCTCCAAACTCACTCACGGTATAGTCATATATGCCCTCCAAATCCTGTCGTGCACGGGGCTTGAACAAGTACTGCTTGTATGGGGGCATAAGGGTTACCGTTTTTTCATTTGGGAAAGGAACTTTTCAACTTCAAGATCAACCGGTTCACCACTGTTGTCACCTTCGTCAATCATTGCCCTCAATTGCTCCAGGCTTGAGGAAGCTTTCTGTTCTCTCAGGTTTCTTAACGCCTCACGCACCACTTCACTGACGGATGAGTACGCACCGGAATCGACCAGCTGTTGAGCATAGCCCTGAAGTTCATCTCCAAGGCTGATGGTTAATGTTCGAGCCATATTGCACCTCCTGTAAGAATATGTCTTACAGAGTATAGGCGGTAAATGAGTCGAAAGCATCATGGAAATCCCCCGCACCATCAACGACCCCATCCAGTTCCTGTTCTGGTCTCTGGATGAAATCTACCCCATAGCCGTGGGCCTGATCTGGGGTATCTGGTTTGACCAGCTGCTACTGGGCATGTTTCTGGGCTGGATGGCGATCCGTGTCTATCGACGGTTCCGGGACCGTCACCCTGACGGCCACCTGAGCCACCGGCTTTACTGGCTGGGCTTTTATTTTGTGAAAGCCAGAACCTTGCCCAACCCTTATGTTCGGGTCTTTTACCCTTCCCGAAAATGACCATTCAAGACTATCTGGGTCGTTTGAAGCAATGCCGTCAGCAGCTCTGTGTGGACAGGCTGATGTTGCTGGTACTGGTGCTGACGAATGCACTGCTGCTGATCCACTGCCTGAGTCGCAAACCGGCTGTTGAGTTGAGCTTGCCGTTTATGGATGGACAGGTTGGAATTTAGTCCAGAGCAGCTTCTCGGGTTTATTACGAGTGGTGGGGGCTGTCTCTGGCTGAATTGCTGGGCGCTCAAAAAGGACAACCGGGTAATGCATTTACCCAGTTCATCCTGAATCACATGGTCGCAGGAATAGTTGAAATTGATTCACCCTCAATGCCACATAGCCAGACTGTCATTACTCTGCTCAGAGCCCTGCAAAAAGAGTTGCGCAAAAAATATCTGTTGAATATTGCCAGCTATCTTATTCTGCTTGTCCCAAAGGGAACAGCAAAGCTAAAGGCTCAGGTTATCCACTGCGGTGACTGTCGTCTGGGTACCCGGCATGATGATGGAAACATTATCTGTCAAACCAGTGTGCATACTGATGCCAACTCTGAAGGTCTCTGGTTTTCAGAAAGTAGCTGTTCAAAACCCGAACGACATATCCTGACTCGTAGTCTGAATGCACGACACTTTCACACGCCTGAGATGATGCAAGCTGTCTTGAAATTTCAAAGCAGATAAACTTTTCTACGCAGAACAGTGATTGTCAAAACCTTTGGGTTATGTGAAAGCTATAAACCCATCTGGCTCCAATGTACTGATCACTCCCACAGTGCTGGCTCCATCAGTAATCTTGTGAGTTTACTGTTTTCCTCTTACAAAACGAGCTTCATTGACTCTAGCCAAGTGACCGTTTCCGACAACCTTTGCTTTCTTGGCCTGCTCAGATATTCATCAACCGTCAATGATGGTTTTTTTAAAGCAACTCTCGCTGAGCGGATCACGCCAATGACTTCTGCCGGATGCAGATCAATCAGATCATGAATAAAGCTGTCAGGATGAATAGCCTGAAGTTCATATGGGGTAAGGGCTTCATCAGGAAAGTCTTTCAGGTTATAAGTCACTATGACATCGGCATTAGCGACAATTGCCGCTGCAACAACATGCCGGTCATCCTGATCTGGTAGTTGAACTGAATCAATCAAGTGCTCAAAACCTTCAACCACTGCATCCCGGACATGAGCGTTCATCAGCTGTCGGGTTTTATTGAGGTAATTCTCATCAATGTCTGGACGATTGGCTTTCAGATTGCGAGTCCACTCATCATGAATTTTGTCTGTCCACTTGGCGCGAAAAGTGTCTGTTATCGCCAACCTTAACAACACGTCTCTTAACACCGAAGGATAAAGAACACAGGCATCAAAAACAGCAGTAAATTGAGAAGCCATTAATACTCCGGATCGTTCATCTGGGAGAGGGATGACAACTCATCCAAAGCTGAGAGTCGTTTAGCATCTATAGCTGCTTTGTAATCCATTAAATCCTGATACCGGACTCTGCGATGCCGACCAACCTTGTGGTGAGGGATTTCCCCCTCATCCAGCATTCTGACCAGATAAGGCCGGGAAACATTGAGAATATCAGCGGCTTCCTGAGTGGTCAGTTCCGCATGGATCGGGATGATTTTTACCGCATTGCCCTGTCCAAGTTGCGCCAGAATATCAACCAGCAGGCTCAACGCTCTGGTTGGAATCGACAACGCATGCTTTTCCCCATCCTTAGAGCTGATATCAATTTGCTGAGATTTAGCACCCGTCTCAAGAAAGGCTGAAATTTCCCGGCTGCACTCTTGTGCAATCGCAATCTCTTCAGCAGTAGGCAGAGTCAGTTTGTCTTTTGTAGTCATAGGTATTCCCTGATCGAATATTTACTAAGTTTTTTCCTTAACTGCAGTTTAATCGAAACAAACGAAATAGCAATAAACGAAATATTCGAACAAACCCGAACATTCTGAGAGACATCATGGAAATCCCCCGCACCATAAACGACCCCATCCAGTTCCTGTTCTGGTCTCTGGATGAAATCTACCCCGTAGCCGTGGGTCTCATCTGGGGTATCTGGTTTGACCAGCTGCTTCTGGGCATGCTCCTGGGCTGGATGGCGATTCGTGTCTATCGACGATTTCGGGACCATCACCCTGACGGCCACCTGAGCCATCGGCTTTACTGGCTGGGCTTTTATTTTGTAAAAGCCAGAACCTTGCCCAACCCTTATGTTCGGGTCTTTTACCCTTCCCGAAAATGACCATTCAAAACTATCTGCGTCGTCTGAAGCAATGGCGTCAGCAGCTCTGTATGGACAGGCTGATGTTGCTGGTACTGGTGCTGACGAATGCACTGCTGCTGATCCACTGCCTGAGTCGCAAACCGGCTGTTGAGTTGAGCTTGCCGTTTATGGATGGACAGGTTGGAATTCAGTCTGGTGGAGCATCACGGGTCTATTACGAATGGTGGGGGCTGTCTCTGGCTGAATTGCTGGGCAATCTCAATCCGCAGAATCTGTCGTTTGTTGAGTCCAGGCTGCAAAGTCTGCTTTCACCCAATCTGCACCGGCAAGTCCATGAAATATTGAATCGGCAGTTCCACCAGTTACGGGAAGACAATGTTTCCCTGAGCTTTGAGCCATTGCAGCTTGACTTTGATGAAAACACTCATGAGGTCAGAGTGACGGGGAACAGTGTTCTCTCATCGGGCCATCAACGCCTGTCTGGGCAGAAAACCTTTACCTTTCAGTTCAGTCTGACCCGTTATCGCCCTGTGCTTGCTGTTATTCAGATTGAATCTGATCTCAAGTAACCCTTCCTTTATTCAGAGATTCCTCGATGAACAAAACGCTTTTTGTTGCTGTCTGTTTTTACTGTTCATTGACTCTGGCAGCTGCACCAGTCAAGTTGCAGGTATCACCGGGTCAACAGCAACCCGTAACCCTGAGTCGTCTACACCTGAATCGAATTGTCACGCCTTTTGCGGCTCCCCAGATTCGAACCATTGATCAGGCTGATATTCGGATTGAAGGTTCAGTGATCTATCTCTCTTCGCAACAAGAAGAACCTTTTGTCGTGTACATCACCCCTCATGACAATGAGACTCATGCCCTTTCTTTGCTGGTAACGCCACTGGATGTGCCTCCTAAAGAAATTCAGCTGTCACTATCAAAACCATGGCAGCAAAAAATCAACCATAACAAGGCATTAGCAAAACGATTCGAAGAAGCCTCGGACTATCAGCAGGCTATCACGGAAGTGCTTGCTGCGCTGGTGAATATTGCAGTGGAATCAGTACAGTCAATCACCAACAACCCAATACAACGAAACAGATTACTATGACACACCTCCTCAACCACCCAGACCTATCCGGGTATTAGGAACTACGAACCCTCAGGCAGTCACCCTAAATTCAAAACCAGAGGATAAACCAAAGCTTTTACGCTTACCGGCCGGAAGCCTGCTATCCGGCCAGTTAATTACCGGGCTGGATGTTCCAACAGGACAAGGGGCAAGACGTGAACCTTATCCTGTCCTAATCCGCATCAAAGCTTCTGCCATTTTGCCCAATCGCTATCGCACTAACGTCAGGGAATGCTTTGTTCTGGCATCGGGCTACGGCGACCTGAGTTCCGAGCGGGCTTATCTTCGCAGTGAAACCCTGTCGTGCATCCTCAAATACAACGATAAGGAAGAAGTGATTGAACGACCTCTAGAAGGTTATATCGCCGGAGAAGATGGCAAAGCCGGATTACGTGGCAGGCTGGTCAGTAAACAGGGGCAGGTTATGGCCAAGGCGGCTATGGCAGGCTTTCTCAGCGGTATCAGTGAGGCCTTTGATACCAAACCCGTCCCAGTCTTGTCTGTAATCCCCAACCAGAACGGCCAGATTCAGTCTCCTTTTCAGTCTGGCTTAAAGGGCAGCCAAGCTCTGCAAAGCTCTTTGATTAAGGGCAGTAACAAAGCATTGGAAAAGCTGGCAGATTTTTACCTGCAGCTGGCTGACCAGATGGTGCCCGTCATTGAAATCAGCGCCGAACGTAAGGTGGACCTGATTCTCACCCGTGGTCTTAAGAACTAATCTTTCGAGGCTTTTTCTATGTGTAAACACGATACCAGAGCATTGCTTCTGATGGTTTCGCTGGTACCTGTTATTCAGGGCTGCTCACTGTTTGGTGTTGGTGAAGCTGAGTATGCCTGCCCGGAACCCGGCAAAGGCGTATGTAAATCGGCAAGACAGGTCTATCAGGATACCGGTTCAACGTCTGCTGAAAACCTGTTTTCTTCAGCTCCCAAAAACTATTCAGAACCCGATCTTCGTTTTGTAACGCCCGAAGCCATACCCAACCGCACACCCGCTCAAATCCTGAAAATCTGGATTGCACCCTGGGTTGACAAGCAGGGCAACTGGCACAGCGGCGGAGTTGTGATGACCGATATCGCACCAAGAGACTGGCAGTCTGCCATTCCCGTCTATTTACCGTCTAATGATTAATGGAGTCACTGAATATGTATCTACTGCTTGCTGATAGACCACAACTTGTTATGAAGCTGCAGAAACTGATGGTGTCGCTGGCACCTCTGATCATTCTTTCTCTACTGCCACAGGAGCTGCAGGCAGCCAATCCTGTCAATGTGACAGGTTCCACTGACTTTGCGGAAATTTATGGTCGTTTGGTGGGTTGGATCAAGGGAGACCTGGGGCGAACACTATCTATCTCTTTTGTCCTGATCGGACTGGCCTACGGCATGGCTCGAAACTCATTAATCGGTTTTGCTACCGGTGTGGGGGCCGCTGTCGGATTGCAGGTCACTCCCACCATTATTAATTCCATTTTCGGGCTTTAACCATGTTCACCTCAAAGGCTTTAGCCATTATCAATCACTGGTTACACCCGCATCACGCTGATGAAAAAATCCTATTACCAATCAATCTTCCAGAAGCTGATCAGCCTATACAACCAGGTTCAGGTTGCGCTGGGTATCAGGTAGGCACAGGAACTATCCTGCATCAGCAACAACAGCTTGTGGAACAGGTAAACGAACAGCTGAATTTGCCAGCAGGCCTTCAGCGCTTGTTTGACCAGACACTGGATAATCTCACCCACTGGCTCCATCTCTTACCTGCTCACCCTCAGCACCACTGTGAACCAGCAGGTGCGATACGCCATGCTCTGGAAACGGCCTTCTGGTCCGTCACAGCTATGCAGCAGATACACAGAGACCACGACTTGTATCCAGATCAACGCAGAGCGAGGGAACCGCTATGGCGGTTAATGGCAGGGATCGCCGGACTTTTATATGACAGTGGGAGAATGACCTCTTGTCTTGTTGTTCAAACATCATCCGCAGAGCAATCAGCAGAGCAATGGCCAGCGTTCCAGCAACCTCTTGGAAGCTGGTTGCAACAACACCGCATTAGCCATTACTCACCCCATTGGAAACAGTGTGATACCGATCCCAGGAAACCATTAGGACCAGAATATACGGCCATCAATCTGTTACTTTTGCCGCTGCTGACTCCTCAGGCATTCCGCAATGCCCTGCAACCCGACAACAGTAATGGTGCTCTCTGGCAGACTTTTATCGGTGCGCTTACCGGACAAAAAAGCGGCCATGGCGTATCGCAAATCATCGATGCCGTTGAGCTGGCACGTCTGAAAAGCATCAAATTGCATTTCGAAAATGGGGAGGCGCTTAACCAGATCACAAAACCGTCCAAAACTGAGGATCAGCCAACAGAGGAAAAGGATAATGAACTCGGTTGGCTTGAGCTGGTTATAGGTAACCTCCACGCAGAGGATATCAAATGGGCGAAAGACAGCCTTCTGCTGCCTTGGCCTGATGCAGTCAAATCCAGGGAAACTCCAGAACCAGATATCCTGCTCAAACAATGGAACCAGAGAGGTTGGATCAGACCTGTTGGCAATCAGATTATTTTTCGACGTAATGGCCGACTGGTCATTGCTCTGCAACCTGTCATTTCCGAACAGTGCAAACAATGGTTGCCAACAAAAAACATCACGGGGACACAGCATGATCAGTGATCGCCCATATCTGCAAAACTGGCGACCCATTTATGAGTTGAGTTCTTCTGCCGTATGGTTCTCCGCCATGATTACAGCCTATACCTTGTCGTTTTTCAGTTCACTGCCACTGATTGGTTTTGTCCTGACCTCTGCTTCCTGCGGAGTCATGATGTTCATTCGGCTGAGACAGGCTTTGCCAAGATGGCAACAGCATCGGCGGCTTAAGGGGAAAAAGCTGGCTCTGTTAAAACTAACGGAAAAAAAATGCCATTCATTGCAAACAAAGAATCAGGAGCAAGGCGTCTGGTTAGGCTGGGGCTTTGAATGGCAACGACACCACGGGCAAAGAGCCTGGGACCTATTACGAAGTGATAACCTGCCAGCCAAATCAGAAAAAAACATGGGAGCAGGCTGGATTCACGGTATGGAAGAACATGAGAAGCCGTTATATCAACCTCTTGAGCAGGCTCAGATGCATACCATGGTGATCGGTGTCCCGGGCAGCGGTAAAACCCGACTCTTTGATTTGTTGGTGACACAAGCCGTATTACGCAATGAGCCCGTTATTATCGTCGACCCAAAAGGCGGCCATGATCTTGCTAGCCATACCCTCAGAAGTTGCGAGCTTTCAGGCAATCAATATCGGTTTATGAAGTTCCATCCGGGCTTTCCTGCAAATTCCATTCGTATCAACCTGCTACAGAATTTCAACCGTTCCAGCGAGCTGGCTAGCCGGATTTCTGGATTGATGCCTTCCGGTGGTGATAATGCGCCATTTCAGGCTTTTGCCCAATTAGAAGAAACCGGAGACTTGTTTCCGCTGCAACTGCTTGGTGAACTGCCCAATCTGGAATACGTTGCACGATTGGGCGGCGGACGTTTATTGAAAGGCAGAATCCCGATTCTTTGCTCGCCAAAATCCTGAACATCCGATTCCATCTTTCTTATGACAACATCTCAAAAACAAGCCAGTCCATTCGCAATCTGGTGTTTCGGGCTTGGCCTGATATTGCTCTGGCTTGCTTTTTCTGGGATGGTGGACAGCCAACTGGCAGAAGAAAGCCTGATGCCCTTCGTTCTGCTATTAGTCGGAATATGTTCAGTGACTGTTTCAGCCGAACAACAATGGTTTAGCCGCCACTCTGAAGGCTGGTTCTGGTATGAGCAGATTGCCGAGCCAGAAACCGACGAAAATGAAGCCAACGATCCAAACGAAAGACACCAGCCACTCACAACCGCATGGATCAGAAATAACATCGGTCTATACCTGGACAAAGCCATCGACCTTCCGAGCAAAGAAAACGTGAGTAACTACCTCTATCTCGACAGGCTGATAAAAGAAAAAGCAGAACGGTTTGCCTATGTTGGTAAACAAATCATCGAAAGCGACCCCATGCTGGATGAAAATGTCCCGTCGACCAATCTCTCCGGCAGCGGCAAAAATCAAAGATGATATGGCTCATAAGGCCAGGGAAATTATTTTGAGAAAAGTTGCCCGGATAGCCGGCCTGGTTTTCTACTACCAGGGCAGCTGCAGACTCTGCCATATTCAGGCCAGGACAGTGCAGCTCCTGAGCATGGAATACGACTTTGAACTGATCACCATCTCTACCGATGGACAGTTGATACCAGCATTCCCAAACAGTCGAATAGAAAGGTCGCCACCTGCATCTCTGAACATTGCCACATACCCTGCCCTGTTTCTTATGCAGCCTCCCGACAACATCGTTCTTATACGACAAGGCTCCACATCTTTGACTGCCCTGACGGAACGTATTGTTGATGTTGCCTATCAACAAGGCTGGATCAATAAAAGCGAGTACCAGAAAACCAGAATCACCAATGAAGTCTGGAGTGACAGTTTGCTACCTGAAAATATAAACCTGTTCAATAAAGGTGAACTCAATGAACCACCATACCGTTAAAGAACTCTCACCTGCCGTCCTGAATACAGCACAAGCAACAAAGTACATCGGCCTGTCAAAATCTGAATTGGATAAAGCAAGGATTTCGGGAGAACTTTGCGGGGAAGCTCCCCCAAAATTTTTCAGGGTGGGCAAAAAATTAGTCAGGTATCGGGTAGAAGATCTGGACAACTGGTTGAACAATCAAAAAAGCTATGAAAGTCTGGCTCAGCAATATTCTGACAATGTGTAATGCATCCGACCTATTGACGACCCATCACAAGGATAAAAAAGGCTCAAAATCTGGAGCCTTTACTCTATCTGGCGCTCCCTGGAGGATTCGAACCTCCGACCTGCCCCTTAGGAGGGGGCCGCGCTATCCAGCTGTGCCAAGGGAGCATAGAAAAGCCAGCGGGCAGATCGTTCCGGCTGGCTGACTTTCATTTTAACGAATCGATGAAATTTTTCCAAGAATTAAAGTCGTTCTGAGCACTGTCTTAAGATAAATCCCTGTCGGCGAAATCAGTCAGTTGCTTTTGTCGTTCAGATGACTCTGGTCACTCAGTGCTGATTCAAGTTTACTCTCGAAAGCGAGCAGTTTATCTGCCACTCTGGCACTGTCCACCCTTAGCTCACCCGCAAGGTAAGCTTTTCTCAGAGCCAGTAACCGTGCCTCATTACGACAATTGGGTAAACTGCTGCGAGTCTCGGTTTCGTTCTTTCGGCTATCGTCCATGATTCCTCCTGATTGCTAAGCACCTGATAGTCTCACAAGATATTTTCAGCTTCCAGTGCCAAAACATGGCTTTTTTACCATTCAGGTTTCATGCCAGATTCATTTACTTATGCATCGTCAGATACTTACCAGAATCAAGCCGAAAACGATGAATCCGGTGCCCCACCATTTTTGTGTCGACCCCCTCTCTCCTAGCAGAAAAACACCCATCAAAACACCTACAGGAATGCTGGTTTGTCGCAAAGCCACAATCAGACTGACATTGTCAGCAAATGCCATGGCGGCCAGTACAATGCTGTAAGTAGAGAACATCGCCACTCCTGTAAAAAACAGAGTGCCCCGATGAGATGCAAACAACTGTGCGATTTCCCTTCGCTGCTTCTGAAAAGGAAATGTGAAAAGCACCAGCCAGAGGCAGGTTGTGATGGCCTGAAGAATCAAATAGAGCAGAGCACTTTTGAAGGCCACCCCTTCGACGGGCCACAGTACTCTCATCAACATAAGAGCCTGACTGTCGACCACAGAATATCCTGTAATACCTACAGCAGCCATTACTGCAAAGGCCGTTGCAGAATTGAGGTAATGAGACCAGCTTATATCACTCCAGTGCCACAATGGCAGGATGATACAGCCTGAAACAATCAGGCTGAATGCCAGCCATTTATCCGATGAGAACTCCGCTCCCCAACCTAATAAACCGATAACCGGTGGAACCAGAAGAACAGGCAGGGCTCGGGAGACCGGATACATCAACGACATATCACCAAAACGGTATGATTGGCCCAAACCCAGGTAGTAGATGGCCTGAAACAGACCACTCAGAATCAACAAATGCCAAATTTCCCGGGAAATTTCTCCCAACCAGTCGATATAGAAAAGCAACAGAGGCACAAAAGCCAGCATCCCCATTATTACGGACAGGGTAAAGCTGGCTCCTGAAGGCCTGACTTTTTTGCCAAGACAATTCCAGCCGGCGTGCATGAAAGATGAAACGAGTACGAGAATAATTGCCAGGTTGTCCAAACGTATACTCCTTAGCTGGCATGGTCAGAAAATATCCTTAACGGACACCGTAAAATAGGTGCAGGCTCGCGGTTTTGGCAGATTCACAGGAAGATTGAAAGATTTTTATACATTTTTCAGATTTTTGAATCCTTAAAAGATCAATATCCGTATGAATTATTTCACTCATCTGTGAAATGATTCAAACTATAACTCTACACACAATGATTTGGGCTAGTTTCTAACAACAAGGAAAGCGAGGACAGGAACGTGAGACGCGCACTGGCTGCAAACCTGAAAAATACTCTAAAAAATATGGTTAAATTAATACCCACTCTGCTACTGGCAGGGTATATCTCGACTGCCGGTGCTGCTGTTGTCTCCTACGACGACCCTTGGGAGCGAGCGAATCGTGCAATCTTTTCATTCAATCATACGCTGGACGACTATACCCTGAGGCCAGTGGCCAGAGGGTATGATGCAGTGACTCCCAAACCTATTCAGCAGCTGGTCACTAACTTCTTCTCAAACCTCGGCGAGATCCGTAATGCTGCCAATGCTTTGTTACAGTTTAAAGGCGGTGAGGCATTGGCTTCAGTTGGTCGCTTCGGCATTAACTCTACGATAGGTATGCTGGGACTGGTTGATGTCGCCACCCCACTGGGGATTGAACAGCAATATGAAGACTTTGGCCTGACGCTTGCTCACTGGGGCAGTCCGTCGGGCCCTTATATTGTACTGCCGTTTCTCGGGCCCAGAACACTCAGATCCGGTATCGGCTTATTGCCAGACTCCATGTTGAACCTTCAGGGACAATTTGAGCCAGAACGGAATCAATGGGTTGTAAGAGGAGTGGACATTGTCAGCACCCGTTCCTCCCTGCTCAGCGCTGAAGATTTGATTGTGGGTGATAGCTATACCTTTGTTCGGGATGCCTATCTGCAACGCCGTGAATACCTGATTACAGGTCAGCTGCCAGAAGACGACTTCTGACAGGTAGTACCTCTTCAAATGCCTTGAATCAGGCTCCTAACCCACTGATTCGAGGCATAATTGGCCAATTCTGCCTCGATATAATCCGACGATCAGACCAGAAAAAACGGAACCTCAGCTCCGGATAGATTTCCTTGCTTTACCTTCCCTCAGCTTGCAGCAAGGCCGGGTTGAGAGTATGTTTCATCACAGACAAATCAATAATGGTTTAAGGTCAGATGCACTCTGTTTTCCTTGACGTAGATTTTCCTGACAAAGGTTTGGACAGATCTCTCCAGCAGGCAGGATTATAAATATGACCAGCAGGACCATCCTGGTCATTGATGATGACACAATTGTCAGAGAAAGCATCGTAGCCTATCTCGAAGACAGCGGATTCAATATTCTTCAGGCAGAAAATGGTGAGCAGGGGCTGGCTGTATTCAAAGAGACCTCCCCGGATCTGATTCTCTGTGACCTTCGGATGCCGAAGATGGATGGACTGGCAGTGCTTCGAAACGTCCGGGAGATGTCTCCGGATACACCCTTTATTGTGGTTTCCGGTGCCGGTGTCATGACCGATGTCGTTCAGGCATTACGCCTGGGTGCCAGTGATTACATCATCAAGCCTATCGTCGATCTGGAAGTTCTTGAGTACGCCATTAACCGTGCTCTTGAAAATGCTCAGCTGATACTTGAAAACCGCCGCTACCGTGAAAGCCTTGAAGAGGCCATTCACTCACTGGAAAACAACCTGCACCTGCTGCAGGAGGACCAGAAGGCCGGTCGCCAGGTTCAGATGAAGATGCTGCCTCAGGAACCCCTGATTTTTGAAAATTTCAAGGTCGACCACCGGATCATCCCGTCTCTCTACCTCAGTGGCGACTTTGTTGACTACTTCGTCCTGAACGAGCACAGTTTTGCCTTCTACCTGGCTGATGTCTCCGGCCATGGTGCTTCTTCGGCCTTTATCACGGTATTACTGAAACACATGTCCATGAACCTGCTCAAGGAATATCAGTCTCATGGTGGACGGGTCAGGGTCAAACCTTCCCATGTGCTCAACTTCCTCAACCGTAGCCTTCTCGAAACCGGCCTGGGTAAACATGTTGCGGTCTTTGGCGGTGTTGTCGACACCCGTGATAAAAAGCTGACTTATGCCTTTGGCGGTCACTACCCTCTGCCCATTCTTTCCACGCCGGAAGAGACCCGCTGTATTGAAGGCCGGGGGTTGCCCGTAGGGCTATTTGAAGACGCTACTTTTGAAGATGTCACCATTGACTTGCCCGAGCAATTTACCTTGACTATCCTGTCCGACGGTATTCTGGAGGTACTGCCACAGCAGACACTTCAGGAGAAGGAAGACTACTTGTTGTCTGTTATTAAAGAGGGAGCCGTCACCGTATCGGCGCTGACAGAAAAGCTGGGGCTAGAAACCATGAAAGCCATTCCAGATGACGTTGCCCTGCTGATCCTGGCTCGAGACTGAATGACTACTGGAAAGATACTGTTCGCAAAAAGCGATGGCACTTATATTCTGAAACTGGTGGGAGAAGTACGGCTAACCCTCTGTGCTTCTCTTGAAAAGATGCTTAGCAAGCCTGATTTCACCTCTGTCATTATTGACCTGACCGACACTGACACCATCGACAGCACCTCTCTGGGCCTCCTGGCCAAATTGTCGATTCAAACCAAAAAAAATCTGGGGCTGGTGCCAGTTATTATTTCTACTAAAGATGACATCACCCGAATTCTCCTGAGTATGGGGTTTGACAGAGTGTTTGTGATAGTCAGGGAGCTGGAAGGCTATGAAAAACTGAACCTGAATCTGAACATGCATGACATTGCCTGCGATGGAAATCTGGAGCAGTCCAGTCAGGCCAGGAAAGTTCTGGACGCCCATAAGGTATTAATGAGTCTGAGCGAAGAAAACCGGGAAACCTTCAGTGGACTGGTGAAGCAGCTTGAGCAGATTCAAACCAATGGCCCTGATGAAGACAAAAATCAAGACGAAAATAAACATCGAGATAAAAACAAAAATCAAGATGATGAAGATGAACAGGAAGACAAAAACAGGAGCTGAAGATCAATTCCAAAGAGAAGGTTTCAGCTCAACGTCGCTTACCACTGGGACTTTTTTACTATCTCAGGCCGCATCCTGTGCTCTTTCCCTCAGACTTTCAACCTGCTTGACTGCTTCAAGCAGCACCTCTGGCCCCGCGCCATTTTTATGAGCATTTTCGCTGATATAACGACGGAACTTACGAGCTCCAGGCTGCCCCTGGTAAAGACCCAGCATATGACGGGTTATGTGACTCAGGAATGCGCCCTTTGCCAGCTCGGATTCAATGTAAGGCAGCATTCTCTCAACAACCTGATGACGCTCGATCACCGGTTTGCCGGTACCATATAGACGATTATCGACTTCAGCCATCAGATAGGGATTATGATAAGCCTCCCTGCCCAACATAACACCATCCACATGCTCCATATGCTGTTCAATCTCGGCAAAGGTTCCTATGCCGCCATTGATGGTAATTTCCAGTTGCGGGAAATCTTTTTTCAGCTGATAAACCAACTCAGGCTTTAGAGGAGGAATATCACGATTTTCCTTGGGAGACAGACCCTCAAGAATTGCGATACGCGCGTGCACAATAAATGTTTCGCAACCGGCTTCAGCCACTTTTCCGACAAAATCCACCAGCTCCTCGTAAGAATCACGACCGTTTATGCCAACCCTGTGCTTCACTGTTACCGGAATATCCACCGCCTGTTTCATGGCTTTGACCCCTTCCGCAACTGTCTCGGGTTCTGCCATGAGGCAGGCACCAATGCGACCATTCTGAACCCTGTCACTGGGACAACCCACGTTCAGGTTGATCTCCTGGTATCCGGACTGTTCTGCGTACTGGGCTGACCGGGCAAGATGTTGAGGGTCATGACCACCCACCTGAAGGGCCAGTGGATACTCTTCAGGATTGTGCCTGAGAAAACGGTCTTTATCGCCAAATACCAGAGCCCCGGTGGTCACCATTTCGGTATAAAGCAGAGAGTGCTCCGACAGCAAACGGTGAAAGTAACGGCAATGTCTGTCCGTTAATGCCATCATGGGGGCAACGGAAAACTTACGGTCCAGGGGTTTGGGCTGAGTCACTGGCATAATGATTTTCAAAATTAGAGAACGGATAATGATATAACAGAAAGCCCATTTCGGCAGTAAAGATCACTCACTATCGACTGTGGGATAGCATCACCCGCATAAGTAATTTGCCCCGCTCATTCCAGAGCATCCCCATTTTCAACTGAATTTGTCAGCGTTAACCGCGAGAGCCTGCATCCAGATGATGCCGTCAAAAAAATACCACACGTCAAAAGAGTGACAGTCGAAAAGAAATCCGATACCTTAGTCTTTACAGCTGAAGAACACAGACAGAATGTTTCAGGGCTGCAAATCTCAATAGCTTTAAGGCTTAACAGGAATACTTTCAGATCGGAGAAAATAAAAATACTGCGTTCATCGACAACTGATTAAACAATTTACCGCTTTAAATCTTTCCCGTTTTAAAGTCTTAAAAAACAGCATCGTAAAGGAAGACGATCATGTATAATCCAGGACTCGACAACAAACGGTTATTTGAGGACGCTACCCACCCTGGTGGCGAAATAGACGACATCCGTTATCCGGAATACCTTATCTCCCTCCAATCAAACAGCAATCAGGAACCTCTGGCCTGTAATGGCTACACCTCCGATCCCCTCTACCAGGCAAATAAGTACCTGCCGCAGGTTTGACAACGCGAAATACTCTGGAAAACGAGGCAGTATCGTTTTCCAGAGATGCACGAAAAAATCAACCTTCTACTCTTCCAATTCGACAAAACCGGCCTGGACAAGAAACTGAAAGCTTTGGGTTATACCGGTAGCTCAAGTGTCGATACATATACTGAGAAAATCGCCAAACGCCGGGCTCAGGCCTTTAATATCGGGTAGCTGAAAGATTGGAATTGCCAGGGAAGGCAGAATGCACATTTTAAGCAGCGTTTATAATGGATTGACCGGATTTGCCCGAACCGTCAAGGATAATGTGGTTTCCCGTTTCCGGGGAAAAAAGACCGAAGTAGTCAAACATCCTGTTCGTAAAATGACCGGAAAAAAAACCAGTGGCTCTGATTACCGGCAACGCCCTGTTATCAGTAAAGGCTACCTTCTGGCCAAAAAGCTTTCCGATCAGTCACTGTCTGCCCACATGGTCTCCGGTGTTGAACTCCCTCCCCGCTTTCCATACGTTGAAACACCGAAAGAAAACCAAACTTTTCCTGAACCTTCGTCACGAGCCAGAAGAATCCTGACAGCCCTTATGCCGGGCAATAACGCAGTGCCAGAAGACTCAAACATATCTTTCAAGCAAGCCAAAAGGTTGCAAATCCGAAGGTTGCGTAAGGGTCTGCAAACCATTAGAAGAGAAACCGGGATGGATGTCTCAATTCGCGACTTTGATCATCAGGCAGCCAAGCTCACAGATTTTCTAACAGGTAATGGCGCCACTCCAGATTATCAAGACATAAAATTCTTCTGCGACACTGTCATAAGCGTCATGGAAAAAGCAGACTCACTGCCTCATCTTATCAAACTGGCGGTGACCGAATACATGTTTGTGCTTTCAGATCTGGGACAGGCTGCTCAGCTCAAGACACTGGAAAAAAGGCAGCAACTGGCTAAGCGATTCTTACCAGGCCAGGATGGCTTCAGAGCTCACTGTCTGCGGCGAAACGTAGATCCGGACTCGGTCCTGAACCTGCACGACCTCAAACAGTTTCAGGGAAAACTGATGGGTTGGCAGGACCGACTAGGGCACCGCCATCAGGGGCTGGTTGAAAGTCTGGAACTCAGTAGCATGGAAGCATTGACCGAGAGACTGAAAGCGGAACTGGAGATTTTCATCGATAAAATTGAGGGTGTTGCTCCCGAACCCGAAAAAACAGCAACGAAATTCAACCATGATCAGATGCAGGCAGAAGTCATGAGACTTTATGCCCAACACGGTGTCGGGGATTTACCCGACCGACAACCAAACCCTATGTTGACATCTGCAGCTGAGCAACATCCTGTTTTGCAAAGTGCGACCCAATATCAGGTTCAACCTTCCGGAAAACTTCAAAACCATTCTGTGACGCCACTTGAAAAAGCCCGGTTACATCATTGGGTATTTGAGCAGCAATTAGCCGATGTAAGAGCCAACCATGAGCTGGATACACCGGAGCAGGTGTTCAATATCCCCACCTATCCTCTGCCGACACTGGTATTGAGAAACAGCAGGGGAGCACGAATAGACTCAGACTTTATGAAAAAGCCTGAGCTTGATGAAACAGCCTTTACAATGCATGTCGTTCATTGTGAAACGGAGGATGTCAGACAAATCGATCAGGCTCTTCTGAATACTCCGGGATTTGCAAGCAAAGAAGTTCTGGATCGGTTCAAGGAAACAATGAATAGCTTCACACGCCAGTGCTATCAATATGCCATTGGTACCTCACTACCGAGTAAAGTCTTCTCGGAAAATGACACGCATCTCATCAATGACTCCCGTCAGCGCATCAACAGTGCCATGGAAACTCTACTGGCAAACCCCGAGGCCGACACGACAACTGCCTTTCACTACCTGAGGATGCAGGAAGCGGTTCTGGAAAACTTCCTTAAGATGAACGGCGTGAGCTGACGCTGTTAAATCTTCATGGCGTAAAGCAGATTGCCGTGATATAAGACGCGTTTCAGCCGCCTGAGCCAGCATCCACTAAAGCGACTTGACACCCTATGTCTTCACAAATAAAAGCCTGCCTTTATGCTCTGGCCACTGCCCTGATGTGGTCCACCGTTGCTACCGCCTTCAAGCTCACTCTCGACCATCTTGATCCATGGCAAATGGTATTCTGGTCGGTGTTAACTTCGACCCTGCTTCTGGGTGGTTTTGTCATTGCCCAGGGCAAGTGGCCCCAACTGATCCAACAGGGCAGAGAGCACTTTGGACTTTACATCCTGCTAGGTTTTCTTAACCCTTTCCTCTACCACATCGTCCTGTTTGGCGGCTATGACCTGTTGCCCGCCCAGCAGGCTCAGGCACTGAATTACAGCTGGCCTCTGGCGCTCACATTGCTGGCTGTGCCGCTGCTGGGTAACAAGCTGAGTTTCAAGGATGGCATCTGTTGTCTCTTAGCCTATCTTGGCGTATTAATTATCAGTACCCGGGGTGAGCTGGAAAATCTCAACTTTGGTAGCCCACAGGGCGTTATTCTGATGCTTTCCAGCACCCTGATCTGGGCCTTGTACTGGATTTTAAACGCCAGAAATAAGGGTGACTCACAGGTTGGCCTGCTGTTGTGCTTTCTGTTCGGATTACCCTGGATCACGGTGGCTGTTTTCTGGCAGTCCAGTGTCTGGCCTATTCCTGTGGAAGGTCTCAGCGGGGCTTTGTATATAGGACTGGTCGAGATGGGATTTGCCTATATTTTCTGGCTCAAAGCCCTCAAGCTGGCAAAAAACACCTCAGTCATCAGCAACATCAGCTATCTCAGCCCTTTCCTTTCACTGATATTCATCGCCAATGTTCTGGATGAGAGCATTCATATTTCCACCTATGTGGGGCTGCTGATGATTGTTTCAGCCGTTGTATTTCAACAAAGAAAACCAGCGTCTGAAAAGCCTTCAGAAGCTCCTGTAGCGAGCAACCATTGATGGCCAGAAACAGTTATTTTCAATTCAAACAATTCAGGGTAGAACAGGGCCAGACTGCCATGAAGATTACCACCGACGCCTGCATTCTTGGCGCCAGAGCAGAGGTGGAAAACAGTCAATCCATTCTTGATATTGGTGCCGGAACCGGCCTGCTCAGCTTAATGGCAGCCCAAAGATCCACAGCCTGCATTGATGCGGTTGAACTGGACGATCAGGCGGCTATTCAGTCCCGGGAAAATTTCTCAGCCAGCCCATGGAAGAGTCGTCTGAAGTTACATCATTGCGCCATTCAATCGTTTATGCCTGAAAAACGCTATGACTGTATACTCAGCAACCCTCCCTTTTTTGAGAATGCCTTTAAAGCCCCCTGCAACAGGCGATCACTGGCACGTCACACAGACAGTTTGAGTTTTCTGGAACTGGCTGAAAATATTGACAGACTGATGTCTGAGGATGGCAAAGCCTGGATTCTGTTGCCGGTTGAATCCAGCCCAGTGTTTTTGGAAGCGCTCCACCAAGCCACAAACTTGAAGCTGGAGCGAACCCTGGCTATTCGCTCTTCTGACACCCATAAAAATCATCGTCACCTGCTGGTTCTGGGGCATTCCGGATCAAGACATAAGCTTGAGCAGATGACGATATACAGCGAGCACCCAGCGTACACAACTGAGACTATAGATCTTCTCAGGCCCTATTATTTAAAGCTTTAACTGCTTACTTCCTGTCGCGTCTGCAACAATATACAAACACTAGGAGCCTGACAGAGAATAGACTGCCCTACTGCGGCGGCAGCAAATTGGTCTGAAAATCCGCTTTTGTTCGTCAAATAGCTCGCTATTCACCGGGTAGAAGGAGCTACCAATTGTAGCTCCAACCCCCTCAGATCCCGGCGTGCGGATTTCCCGCACCGGGCTCTTCGATATTTGACTCACAGCACAGCCATGGATTTCATTGCCATAAAAGGCAGCATTATCCTCGGTTTCTGTAGCGGCAGAAGCTGCTTGAGGTTATGGTACTTTTCCCATGGAATCTTGCCTTTCCGGCATCGGCTACACAGCATCTTGTACCAGTAGCGGTCAACAAACCGGTAAAGCTTCTCCATACTTCGGAAGTTTCCTCCCAGACCGTAATACGCATAATGCCCTCTCAACCGTCGATTGATCGCTGTCACTTGTTCGTGCAGCGGTTCATGGCGTATTCGTCTCAGCAGTTCCTTCAGTTTGGCTATGCTGCGTCTTAGGCGGGATTTTTCCGTTCTCCTTCCCACCATGAAGTTTCCTTTCAGATTCCTTGTGCAGTAGTGCGTAAAGCCAAGGAAGTAAACCGTTTCCGGTCGTCTTCCCCCACGACTGGCAAAACGTCCGAACCTGACTAACCGGGTTTTATCCCGCTCCAGTTTCAACGCAAACTTCTCCAGTCGCTGTGGCAGCACATTCATGAACCGCTCCGCATCACTGCGATACTGAAAACACACCACAAAGTCATCAATGTACCTGATCAGCCATGCCTCGCCTTTTAGCCGAGGCTTGACCATGCACTCGAACCAGAGGTCAAGTACATAATGCAGGTACAGGTTGCTCAGAACTACGCTGATCGGCCCACCCTGAGGCGTACCTTCTTCACACTCTTGCAACTCCCCGGCCTCCATCACCCCGGCTTTCAACCAGCGCCGTATAAGGTTCAGGATTCTGGGATCACCGACCCGGTGTTCCACAAAACGAAGCAGCCATCCATGGTCAAGACTCCCAAAGAAGTTCTTCAAGTCCGCTTCCAGCACCCAGCTGACCTTTCGGCCTGAAACCACCTCGTTAAAAGTGGACAGGGCATGGTGCGCTCCCAGTCGTGGCCTGCCACCCATGGAACAGGGCAAAAAGTCCTGCTCATAAATAGCATTCAGCACATCAGCAACACTTCGCTGCAAAGCCCGGTCATTGATGCAGGGAACACCCAGAGGGCGCTTTTCCTTTTTTCCCGGCTTGGGTATCCATGCCCTTTTGACCGGCGGTGCCTTGTAGCCTTGCCGATGGATAGACGTCAGTGTCTGTTCCAACCACCGCTTAAAGTCTTTCTTTGTCTCTTCGACAGTCAGCCCATCGACTCCGGGCGATGTGTTGTGTGGAATCTTGTTCAGATTCATACACAGGCTCGCCGGGGTAATATGATGTGCCAGACTTGTAAAGCGAAGTTTCGGATAACTCCGGGCTTTCGCTGCTACCCTCTCCAGTCCCGTTGCCATGGCTGGTTTACCTTCTCACTGCGTAAAAGACCGTAACTCCCTCAGATGTGGAGCCCATGTTTCCCTGGAAAGGCTCAAATACCGCCAGCCGCTTCCCCATGTGACGGGCTCTCCCCGCCTCGGAGTACTATCAGCTGGTCTGACTTCCTGAACGTCATCAAGTCGTTCTTGCTTTACAGGCTCGTCGGACCCTACAGGCTCCGCCTGAACGTTCAGGATCTCCCTTGTTCACGTAAAATCATTCGATAACATGCCGTGGGTACGAACCCCGGAAGCAGTCGGGATGCCTTGTCATTAGCGGAGCTCCCGACTTCCGCTTTCCCCATTGAGAAAGAAGGTCAGCTACTTCAACCACGTTCAATTTCGGGGCTAATTATCCCTTAGCAGACGTTACGGCCTGTTATCACCCTGTCTACGCTTCGCAGTAGTCGTTACCTTCTACCACGCAAGACTCGGTACACGGCTGCCGACCACAGCTTTACCGCGATGACCATTTCAGGTCACAAGATTTTACGCGCTTGCAAGGCGCAATCCTCACAAAACCGAATTTCCATCCTCAATTTTCTGCCGTCCTCGCTACGGGCGCTATTCTCTGTCAGGCTCCTAGAGAGAAGGGCTTCGTCCCTCCGGAGTTTTGAAATGGCTGAAATATTGAATCACGAAGGAAAACCAGCTTTCGTTGTTATGCCTTACAATGAATATCTGGCGATGTTAGAAGGGATGAAAGACATCGAAGACTCTGAAGCCTTCAGAGAGGCGAAAGCAGATCTCCTCAACGGAGAGGATGAGATTTTGCCTGATCAGGTCACAAACAGGCTCATGAACGGTGACAACCCCGTTACCGTCTGGAGGGAGTACAGAGAGCTTAGCCAGAAAGGGCTACATGAAAAGTCAGGCGTATCGGCTTCCATGATCAGTCAGATCGAGAGTGGACAAAAAACCGGGTCTATAAAAACTATAAGGAAGCTATCAGAGGCTTTAAATATCGATGTAGACGACATTGTCGCTTATCAGAAAATGGATAAGCAATCCTGAAAAAAACGACACCTATAGGTCAGGTGCCGTTTTTTTTGTTTGTTCTTTGAACAGGGCTAGAAAGTATTTCTATTGTTTTGGGAATCTTTTTCAGAGCTCTGGGATGGATCCTCTGATTCACTCGTATCTGGCTCTCCAAAGGCTTCCCATTTATTACCAAAGCCTGGTGGCGGTGGCACTGGACTGGATACAGGTGATCCCGTATCAGTCGGCCACGGAGCCAATTTAAACACCGCTGAAGGAGCCTGTTGTTCTTGTAAATCCGAAAGAAATGGGTCAGTAGATGGTATTGAAGCGACTCCCGTAAAACGGTTATTCACTGCCGGTTGTATAAGGGGAGGAGTCTGACCAAAAGGAGGAATGGGCATATACTCCGGGTGCTCAGCCGTACCTTTTTCTGTTCTGGTCACTGATTCTTCCAGTTGCTTAAAGCTATTGACACCGTATCTGGCCTGGGCCTCTTTCGTCAACACATCCAGGTTGTAGCCCGGGTGTTCACCCAGTCCCAACTCTTCACCATAACTGGAGAGGAAATCGACCACCCGGCTTGTGCTGTCAGCATCCTTGGTTGCAAACCTTCTCAGTTTTGACAGTGTTTCCTGGAAACTTCTCAGGTGGTGATATTCCCACATTTTTTCTGAATCAAAACTGCCAACGCCATTTTCTTTATCGATATCAACCCTGATTTTATCAATCTCAGACTGAACGTCACCGGCAAACAGAGACCAGTCATTGTGCATGAGTCGAACAGCTTCCAGTACCAGGCGGTCTTTATAGACGGGCTCACCCTGTGGCCAGTTTTCTTTGGCTGCACACATATAATAATCCAACCCTGGTAAACGCTTGGAGTAACCCGCTTCTGCTGTGGCAAATTGAAGCTTGTCAGTACCCCAGATCATCTGTCTGTTACGCTGGGCTCTGACCAGGGTATTGTGTTCTGAATGCTCATCAGGATTATCAACAAAGGCAATAATGTCTTTGTAAACTCTGTTTCTGTACTTATCACTGATCTCTCTGATCCGGGAATCAATATCCAGACGATCCTGAGTCACACTGGCGATATTATTGGTGACACCCTGAACAAGATTGAAGGCATTACTTTTCTGTAAGCCCTGAGTTTTCACGTGAACCCTGATGGCATCGCGAAGGGCAGCCTCAGTATCAAACTGGCCACCCAGCTCCTTATACTTGAGCTCTGTAGCCATATGCCTGAGGTAAGCCAGACGGGATTGCGATTTATCCAGATTTTCCTTCAGTTGTTTGACTTCAGTACTCTCTTCCTCAGTCACCTCGGTAGGGCGTCTCAGCATTTTGTCATTAAGCGCAACTCTTGCCTTGGCAAAGGCTTCAAGATCGATTTCAAACTGTTTATCAGCTTCTTTTAGTGCGTTTGATTCAACCTTAACCAGGAAATCAACAGTCGTTTTGCTACCTTCAGAGCCAACCTCTCGAGACTTCACCTCAAAGCCAGCTTGCTTCTTGAGAAATTCTGACTGATCAGGGCTTAGAGGAATACCTTCTTGACTCTTTGCCTTGATACGGTTCCCCATCAAGGCTTCCTCAGCCCTGATCTGGACAACCCTTCTGGCAGTAATACGAACTCTGGGGATACGATCTGAGATACCGTGGGCAAGACGTTTGGCATGGAAGGCCGCTATTTTCATTCCCTGAACGAAACGGCCCCAGTTTTTAACCAGCACTTTTTTAGGGTGCAATGCCTTGACTTGCTGTGACACTTCACTCTTGAAATGTGCAAGCCGGGGTACCAAGGACTCTATACGTGTTCTTAAACTCATCCTGACCTCTCCATGGTCAAACGCGGTCATAACTTTTCGTTAGTATAGGAAAAAATTAGAATGAATAACGCCGATATTAGTAGAAGTCAGAATAACAACATTATAAATTCAGAATCACCGCAGAAGAGAGGCGGGTGCCGTAGATTCGGCATCCGCAAAACAGAACAACTAAATGTATGCTCGATTGAGTCTTGCTTCAGCCCACTTCTGGAGCCAGGTGCATACTAACACCACTCCCCAGTAAATCAGCGCAACACTGAGGTAACTTTCGAAAAAGCGGAAGCTACTGGCGGCCTCCATCTGGGCACGGGCCATGATCTCAACAACCCCCAGAGTAAAGGCAAGTGATGTGCTCTTGAGCAGATCAATCCCATTGTTCATCAATCCGGGAAAAGCCACCCTTGCCGCCTGAGGAATAACAATTCTTCTCATGCCCTCGGCCCGGGTCATACCGACACTCAAAGCAGCTTCCATCTGCCCCGCATGGACACTAATAATCGCTGCCCTCATGCTTTCTGACATATAGGCAGCAAAATGCAGACCCAGACCGATGATCACAGCCACTATGGCAGGCATACCTGCAAGAGCAGGTACCAACTGTGGCAGGCCATAGTAGAACAGGAAGAGCTGAACCAGCAGCGGCGATCCCCTGAAAAAAGAGATATACAGGTCAGCCAGATGGTGAAGATAAAAGGGCCGGGCAATTTTTACCAGAGCCAGAACAAGACCCAGAGACAGAGATAACACCAGACCACCCAGTGTCATAAAAAACGTCGTATCCAGATTCACGGCAACTGTCGGAAGCATTCCGACAGTGTATTCAAAATCCATCATTCAAATGCCTGTAGCTGACTTCGGAACAAACGGGCCAGTATTCCAGAGAACAGTAATGGATGAAAGGTTTACCCTGCAGGTTTAACAGTAATGTCTCCACCGAACCATTTACCGGAAATAGAAGCCAGAGTTCCGTCTTCAGCCATGACAGCCAGAGCAGAGTTCACTTGATCCCTCAGAGCCAGACCCTCTTGATCATTGACGAAGGGCATAGCATTTTTCAGGATCTCAATCGGCTCACCGGCTAACTTCAGAGGCAAATCAGACTTATCAATCAGGGCCATTACGCTGACACGATCCATAACAAAAGCATCAGAACGTTTAAGCACAACATCTTGCTCAATGCCGGTATCGTAGGTTACCACATTGATTTTGTTCTCTGGATCATTCTGACGCAGGATCGCTTCAAAGTTAGAGCCCAGATTCACAGCAACTCTCTTGCCTGCCAGATCATCAACTGACTTAATATCATTGTTGTCTTCGTGGACTACTATCTGGGCACCGTCGTAAACATAAGGCTCGGAGAAAGCATAACGTTCGGCGCGGGCTTCAGTCAGCGTAATCTGGTTGGAAATAGTGTCCAGCTGACCTGCTTCCAGCATGCCAAACAGACCAGAGAATGGTGCCGTAACAAACTCAACATCTTTATTCAGGCGACTAGCGATCTCCTTCCAGAGATCAACTTCAAAGCCTTTCAGTTCACCCTGCTCCATAAAAGTGAACGGGTAATAGGTGCCAGACATACCGACTTTAACGACAGAAGACTTAACTTCATCATTGCCTGCCTGTGTCTGTGCAGACTGATCATCAGAGCAGCCAGCCAGCACCACAGACATAGCCAGAGTGACGGTGGTTATAGCTTTTTTAAATGTAAGACCGAACATGAGTGTCTCCCTAAGAACAGCTGTGGGCAATGTGCTCAACCACTCATTTAATCTAATGAAATGTGGTCCTGAAGGCTGCTTGCCCATAATCAGGAGCGCAGATTATCAGCGTCACCAATTATAACTGAAATAACATTTTCATCAGTTTTTATGTGAAAATGTTATATAAATATTTTTGCGATCAGCGCTTGAAAGCCTGATAGATTGAGAAACCCTTTTTTACGACAAGTGTTTTACAATCTCCGAAAGCCTGTTTGATGATCGGCTCATAGCGGAGGAAGCTGTTCGCCACAATTCTCAGCTCCCCTCCTTTCTTTAGCAGGTCAACAGACCGGGCAAGAAACTGTTCCGTTACTGCATAATGAGTCTTGACACCCTGATGAAATGGAGGATTGGAAACGATCAGGTCAAACTCACCAGTGATTTCAGATAAACCGTCGCTGGCGATCACGTTAAAGTGCCTTACGTTATTTTCCTGCAGGGTACGGGTTGAACTTTCCAGAGCCAGAGCATCGGAGTCTACCAGAGTATAATGTCCGTCGGGGTTCAATTGCCCCAGAAAGCCGGCTACCACTCCGGCACCACAGCCAAAATCGAGAACACGTTCGGCCGCGCAGTGATCAAAGGTATCCAGAAGTGCTGCAGTACCCACATCAACACGTCCATGACTGAATACACCAGGTAGAGAGAATAACGGCATAAATGTATCACGAACTTTAAGTTCATAGGCACTGTAATAATCCGGCCTGGAGAATTCAACGCCATTGTGCAGATAGCCTGAAGCTTCAATTAAACTGCAATGACGGGCATTATCCATGTTTTTGACTTCAGAAAAGTTCTGCCTGAGTCGCTTGCGCCAGGATTTTATGCCTTCACTGTTTTCGCCCGTCAGCCAGACGACAGCGTCTTCTTTTAACAAAGGTGCAATCATCGCCAGCCAGAAATCCATCAGAGGTTTGCTTTTCTGCAGAAAAATCAGCACGCCATCAAAGTGGCCTGCTGTCGATTCGACCACAGAGCCATAGTGAAGAGTCATCTGACTGCTTGCAGACCAGTCCTCTTTAACGGCCCTGTAGACTGAAAAGTCTCGAGCCAGCCCGTAAACTTCTTCTGCAATGCCTTCCTGAAGAATTTCTCTTCCCAGACCATCAGCAGGCATACCCAGCACGAGCATCTTATCGCAGCTCAGCCATTCACTGTTACGAACCACCAACTGGCTTGGGTTAGAGAGAACTCGAGCGTTCATAGCATCCTTCAATCAAGCAAATAAAATCACAGCACAGAATAATATTCTATTAATGAGAAAACGTCATAAAAACTATGACTTATTGATGGGCCATCAACTGGCCAAGAGGCTGGCTTTCCAGACTTGATTGACTTGTGCAAGTACATTTTCTGAAACTACCGATTTACATGATCTTCTGTGGCTTTTAGCATTTGAGCCAGATTTTTTTGTGCTCACTGGAGACCCCTAATGCCCGAGCCACAGGGAGAGCTTATGCTCAGAACCCTCGCCATGCCTGCAGACACCAACCCCAACGGCGACATTTTCGGTGGCTGGCTAATGTCACAAATGGATATTGCCGGTGGTATCGCTGCCAATCAGAGAAGTCACAGCCGAATTTCTACTGTAGCCGTTGAATCTATGTCATTTCACCATCCGGTCAATGTCGGTGATGTAGTCTGTTGTTATGCTGAGGTCATTCACGTTGGCACCACTTCTATGCGGATCAAGCTGGAGGTCTGGATCACGAATATGCCTTTTCATCAGCAACGCATCAAGGTGACGGAAGGCGTCTTTACTTTTGTAGCCATTGATGAACAGGGTCGCCCTCAACCTGTGGATAGAGAAAAATAACGGAATATAAATGCTAAAACAAAAAACCATTCTGGTCGGCGTTGCCGGTGCCTCTGCTTCCGGTAAAAGTCTGCTGGCCAGCACTCTGGTCGAAGAACTACAGTCTCAGCACGTTTGTGTCATCTCCGAAGATTCTTACTACAAGGATCAGACGCACATGGCCATGAAGCAGAGGGTTCAGACTAACTATGACCATCCCGAGTCCATGGACCATGACTTGATGCTGGAGCATATGAAGCTACTAATAGAAGGTCAGACAGTGGATGTGCCGCTATACGATTACACAGAGCACAACCGTAAAAAGGAAACCCGCACAGTCCCTCCTGCCCGGGTGGTTCTGATTGAAGGCATTCTGTTGTTTACCCGTCCGGATATCCGTGAAACCTTTGATCTTCGTTTCTACATGGACACGCCACTGGACATCTGTCTGATAAGACGACTGAAGCGAGATATTCTCGAACGGGGCCGTGATGTTGATTCGGTCATCAGACAATATCTGGAAACGGTTCGCCCGATGTTCCTGCAATTCATTGAGCCTGCCCGCCAGCATGCTGACCTGATCATTCCCCACGGTGGCAAGAACAGAATTGCCATTGACCTTATCAAAACCAAGATTCAGGATCTGATTGATTAATTCATGCCTGTCTACACTCTGTTTTCAGGTCTGCTATTTTATAAGTCAGATCCTGATTTCAGGCAGGGCATAGCCCTTCTGCCGACACTCGTGGGCGAGACCGTCCAGGCGGTAAACCAGCCATGAGCGAAAAAAAACGTTTCGCAAATTCAACCTTTGACCTGAGTACCTGTTTTTGTATAATCGACCGGTATAGGCGTAGAAAGTGCGCGCGCTTTCCGGGTCACCGGTATCTCCTCATAGGTAGCCTCCAAAATCCTGCCGCTTGTACACTCTCCCTTGTCATCAATCTGTCGAAGACTAAATCCTTAACCGTAAATTAGTCTTTAACCTGTAAAAAGGTCTAACGGGAAAGTTATGCGTGTTGAAGCTGATATCAAGCTGGGTTTTAAAGATGTTCTGTTCAGACCCAAGCGTTCAACCCTGAAGAGCCGCTCCCAGGTAAGCCTGGAACGCACCTTCAAATTTGTTCACACCACCCGGGAATGGACTGGTGTCCCTGTCATTGCTGCCAATATGGACACAGTGGGCACTTTCTCCATTGCCCTCGCTCTGGCCGAACACAAGATGCTGACTGCAGTGCACAAGCATTACACCATTGAAGAATGGGGTGCATTTCTGGACAATGCACCCGCAGGTATTGAAAACCATATCATGGTAAGCAGTGGCACATCCGATGCCGACTTCACCAAACTCAACGATATCCTGGCGCTGAACGACAATCTTCGTTTTATCTGTATTGATGTTGCCAATGGCTACTCCGAACACTTTGTTCAATATGTTTCCAAGGTTCGTAACCAGCACCCTGATAAGGTCATCATTGCCGGTAACGTAGTCACCGGTGAAATGGTCGAAGAGCTGATTCTCAAGGGTGCAGACATTGTCAAGGTAGGCATCGGACCAGGCTCTGTATGCACTACCCGTGTCAAAACTGGCGTGGGCTACCCACAACTGTCTGCAACGATAGAATGCGCTGATGCAGCTCACGGTGTTGGTGGTCAGATTATCTCCGACGGTGGTTGTGCCTGTGCAGGCGACGTTTCCAAAGCCTTCGGCGGTGGCGCTGACTTTGTCATGATTGGCGGCATGTTTGCTGGTCACGACGAGTCCGCTGGTGAAGAGGTGGAAGTAGATGGCGAGAAATTCAAACTGTTCTACGGAATGAGTTCCGAGACTGCCATGGACAAGCACTCTGGCGGCGTTGCCAACTATCGCGCCTCTGAAGGTAAAACCGTTAAGGTGCCTTACCGTGGCCCCGTTGAAAATACTGTCCAGGACATCCTGGGTGGCGTTCGCTCAACATGTACTTACGTAGGCGCAGCCACCCTGAAAGAACTGACCAAGCGAACCACCTTTATTCGCGTTCAGGAACAGGAAAACAGAGTCTTTAACTAGCAGCCTGTCGGACTTAAGACTGTCCTACTGCGGTTGCAATAAATTGGTCTAAAAATCTCTGTTTCTTCGTCAAATAGCTCGCTATTCTCCTCAGAAACAGAGATTTTTATCCTCAATTTCTTGCAATCCTCGCTACGGACGCTTAAGTCCGACAGGCTGCTAGACTTCTATGGCCTTCCCCCTTTCGGGCAAGGCCACCCCCACCTTATGCTCCTTCTACAACCCCGATCCAATTGCTTGCCGGGAAAGGTTTAGTAGGCCGCCACGATCCCCCTCGAAGTAAACTCATCCCGGATCAGATCAAGCTGCTCTTTAGTAGGTGGAGTCACCTTTTCCAATTCATAAGTGTCGTTCAACAAATTCCATTTATGGACCCCAAGACTGTGATAAGGCAGTATTTCAACCTTCTCAATGTTTTTCATGGGCTCGATAAACTCAGCCAGCATAGCAGCGTACTGAGGGTCGACTGTGTAACCATCGACTACGACATAACGAATCCAGACAGGCTTTTTAATCTCTGCCAGATATTCAGCAAAGTGCCGGGTATGACTGCCGGTGACATAGGTCAGCTTATGATGCATCTCTTCATCCATGTGCTTAATATCCAACAACACCAGGTCGGTATTATTTAACAGACGAGTAACATCATCGTTAATGTGCTTGGCAAAGCCATTGGTATCCAGACAGGTATGAATCCCTTCCTGACGGCAGGCTTCAAACAGGTCAGCAACAAATTCAGCCTGTAAAACAGGCTCACCGCCGGTGACGGTCAGGCCCCCTGAAAGAAAGCTTTTAACTTTTTTGATTTCCCGAAATACCTCTTGGTGGCTTTTCAGCTCCCCGCCTTCACGAAGATCCCAGGTGTCCCGGTTGTGGCAATAGCGGCATCGCATCAGACAACCCTGCATAAAGACCACATAACGAATACCCGGGCCATCTACGGTTCCAAATGAATCCATAGAGTGAACACGCCCAATTGCCATAACTGACCTCATCTCAAAGATGACAAATAGCGAAAATGCAGACCTGCAGCAAGTCATCCCGGATAACGGATTTTAAGAATAAAAAGCCGTAAAAAGAAGGCCGACACAGAGCCGACCTCTTTCACTCAGCACCCAAAAAGTTTACAGGGTTGATGTAAAGGTCCTGGCAATAATATCTCTCTGTTGCTCAGGAGTCAGAGAGTTGAAACGAACAGCATAGCCAGACACGCGAATCGTTAGCGAAGGGTACTTGTCTGGATTGACCACAGCATCCTCCAACATTTCACGATTCAGAACGTTCACATTCAGGTGCTGACCTCCCTCCCGATCAACTTCATGATGGAAATAACCGTCCATCAGACCGACCAGGTTACGACGACGACCGTCTTCATCTTTACCCAGTGCTTTTGGCACTATTGAAAAGGTGTAAGAAATACCGTCTTTAGCATAAGAGAATGGCAGTTTAGCGACGGAACTCAGAGACGCTATCGCACCAGTTGTGTCACGGCCATGCATTGGGTTGGCACCTGGGCCAAAGGGCTGGCCTGCACGACGACCGTCTGGTGTATTACCGGTCTTCTTGCCATACACAACATTGGAAGTAATGGTCAGGATTGACTGGGTTGGAATGGCATTACGATAAGTTTTGTGTGCAGCCACCTTCTTCATGAAGGTTTCTACCAACTCACAGGCAATCGTATCAACATGCTCTTCGTTGTTACCAAACTTGGGATAATCGCCTTCGATCTCGAAGTCTACCGCCAGACCGTCTTCATCACGAACAGGCCTGACCCTGGCATACTTGATCGCAGACAGAGAGTCGGCAGCAACAGACAAACCGGCAATACCTGTGGCCATCGTACGCACAACATCACGGTCATGAAGAGCCATTTGAGAGGCTTCATAGGAATACTTGTCATGCATATAGTGTATGGCATTCAGAGCCGTCACGTACTGGGTTGCCAGCCAATCCATCAGATGATCCATGCTGGCGTAAACAGCGTCATAATCCAGAACGTCGTCGGTAATTGGAGCTACCTTGGGACCAATCTGAACCTTCAGTTTTTCATCCACACCACCATTGATGGCGTACAGCAATGTTTTGGCCAGGTTGGCACGAGCACCAAAAAACTGCATCTGCTTGCCTACAACCATTGGCGATACACAGCAGGCAATGGCGTAATCATCACTGTCCATATCCGGACGCATCAGGTCATCATTCTCGTACTGAATGGAGCTGGTATCAATGGACACCCTGGCACAGAATTCCTTGAAGCCCTGAGGCAAGCCCTCGGACCAGAGCACCGTGATGTTAGGCTCGGGTGATGGGCCCATGGTGTAAAGAGTATGCAAGAAACGGAAGCTGTTTTTGGTAACCAGTGTGCGACCATCAAGGCCCATACCACCAATAGACTCTGTCGCCCAGATTGGATCGCCGGAGAAAAGCTCATCGTACTCTGGCGTACGCAGGAAACGAACCATACGAAGCTTCATTACAAAGTGGTCGATCAATTCCTGGGCATCAACTTCATTGATCCTGCCTGCCTCCAGGTCACGCTGGATATAAACGTCCAGGAAAGTCGCTGTGCGACCCAGAGACATGGCCGCACCATTCTGGGATTTCACCGCCGCAAGATAACCGAAGTAGGTCCACTGAACTGCCTGCTGAGCCGTTACTGCTGGTTGACTGATATCGCAATCATAACTGGCAGCCATCTCTTTTATCTGCATCAAGGCACGGATCTGCTCCATAATTTCTTCACGCAGTTGAATGGTTTGCTCAAGATTCTCTCCCGATTCCAGCACGGAATCCAGTTCTCCATGCTGTACTTTCTTGTCTGCAACCAGACGATCAATACCGTACAGAGCTATACGACGATAATCTCCTATAATTCGTCCACGACCATAGGCATCTGGCAGACCGGTGATAACACCGGACTTGCGACAATTGCGAATAGAAGGCGTGTACACATCAAATACACCGGCATTGTGGGTTTTTCGGTATTCAGTGAAGATCTTTTTCACCATGGGGTCCAGAACCTTCCCGTACACTTCACAGGAAGTTTCCACCATGCGGATACCACCATTGGCAATCATACCCCTCTTCAGAGGCTTGTCAGTCTGCAGACCAACGATCTTCTCCAGACCTTTCTGAATATAACCGGCTTCGTGCGAGGTAATTGTTGAAGGCAGATCATGATCGAAATCGATTGGGGCATGTGTACGGTTTTCTTCCTTGATCCCTTCCATGACATCACCCCAGAGACGCCTGGTAGCTTCAGTGGCGTCGGCGAGGAAATCATCACCCCCTTCATAAGGGGTATAGTTCTTCTGGATGAAATCCCGGACATTGACGTTTTCGGTCCATTCACCCCGGGCAAACCCTGCCCATCCTGCTGGTAGGTCTTTGGCTTGAGTGCTCATTGATAGCAGCTCCTCGTGTTTGAATATCCGTGAAGAACATCCTGTCGCACTTACAGAGCGCATCTTCACAGAAAAAATATCAGTCTGGCCAAACAGAAAGGAAATGCATACCTGTGTCGAGCAATACCAGAAGCCACTCACGATCTCTCGGTATAATGACAACCATCTTACAAAGCAGTGCAGTATGACTGCCCTTCTGTTCGATAAAACTGTCGCTCATTGAGTTACAAAATATATTAACTAATTACTTTCTACTATCGTGTCCAATACCTATCAGGACAGCTATCGAACTTTAACCTCCAAGATAACCATTTACTCGACTTACGACTTACACGACCAACTATACGACTGCAAACAACTTGATGACTGACAAGGTAGCACAACCCTGCATAGAGTAAATCGACCAAAATATAACAACAGAATGCAAAGAAAAACAAAATCACCCACACAAGATTCTTTCAAAATTTATCCATATATAGGCTTTGGAACCATATAATCAAATCAACTTTAAAGCAGTTATTTTTTGGAAATAGCCGTTAATTTGAACCCATTTAATTAATTAGTTATTAACATTTTTTCAAAATGCAAAAATATTATTTAAATAAACAACCTTAAAAACCACCGACTGCTATTCTTCCCTCCTAACATCGACGCGCCATAGTAATGATTCCATATCAACATTGGCCACGAGCATGTCCATAAGTTACTAATGCATCGTTAACAAAACGACCCAACTCTCCGTTCCCGGTTCCTAGGTAATGACTTTTTTATTTAGGTATTGTTACCTATACATGGGTTTGTGGAGTTTTAATATCATCAAGTTATAAATAGACAAATTAATCTTTCCGGGACGAATCTCCTCTGGAGACAGTAATGAGCAAATATATTTACGCCACTGTTTATGAGCAATTTACCGGCTTAAAACCGCCCGAGCCAAAATCGCATAAACCTCGTAGAAGAAGGGGCTATGGTCATCCGTACAGAATGCGCTTAAATATGCAGGAATCGGAAGACAATATTCAGGAGTCAACGTCCGGCGACTGCAATCATATCCGCGATGATGAGCTTGATTTTCAGCAAGAGTCAGGCAGACAACCTTTGAATCAACCGTACCGACATCAAAACTATTCACTCACAACCACGCCTCAAAAACCTGTTGAATGTCAAAGTTTCGTTGAAGAGCAGAAGTCGGCTTGCTCTCCGAAAGTGACCTATAAAAAACGTCGTCACTATGAATCAGCTATTGGCAATTAAAGCTTGGATTCGGCTGGCTTAGTAAAGACTTCCAGCTACCCGGAGTTACATTGCAATCAAATTGCCTGTAATATTTTGCGGGCAATTTTTCTGTTGGCTGTTGTTTCGAATTATTGTTTAGTATCACTCTAAATCTGATAAATTTTCATAAATTCATCAAAAGGGTCTGGACTTCAGATAATGCTCATAATCGGGAATCTTTCTTTCGTGACTCTGACTCATCATTTTTGAAGAAAACATAAACTCAGCAGAGCCCTGATTACAGGCCACTGGAATATTCCAGACTGCTGCAATTCTCAGCAACGCTTTCACATCCGGATCATGGGGTTGCGACTCGAAAGGATCCCAGAAGAACACCAACAGATCCAGTTTACTTTCGGAGATCAATGCACCGATCTGCTGATCGCCTCCCAGCGGACCACTGATGAGCTTCCTGATGGGCAGAGACAGCGTCTTTTCCAGAAGACTGCCGGTTGTGCCCGTAGCAAATAACTGATGATTGATCAGCTCATCACGATGACGCAGGGCCCATTCTACCAGCTCTTCCTTCTTTTTATCGTGAGCTACCAGTGCAATGTTCTTTTTTGCTGGCACGACATGTGTTTTATATTCCATCGAGAATATTCCAACCCTGAAAGAAAGATGACTGAAGTATTTAACTGCTGACACTATTGCTGTCAAACAATATCCTTGCATGTGATCGAAAAAGTCAGGATTAGGGCAAAGAACAGACAGAAATGGAGGGAACAGAGTCTTATAAAAAGACATACGTTATTATTGATCGCCTTCAGAAGATAGCACTTGTAGGTGCAGAAATTTCTGTTAGATTGTCGCGTTTGCCCAGAGCTATACCCTAATCATTCATGAGCACTATAACCCTGGCCCCCATGGAAGGTGTCGTCGACTATCTGCTACGGGAGCTGCTGACCGAGGCCGGTGGCATTGATCTGTGTGTAACAGAATTTATCCGTATCACCGACACCCGGCTGCCGACACAAACGTTTCACCGGATCTGTCCGGAGCTCAGGCACGGCTGTCGTACACGAAGCGGAACACCTGTACACATTCAGTTTCTTGGCAACAATCCGGAAATGATGGCCCACAACGCGGCCAAGGCTGCCCGACTAGGCGCACTAGGGGTCGACATCAACTTCGGCTGTCCTGCCAAAACGGTAAATCGCCACAAGGGTGGCGCAGTTCTTCTGAAGGAACCTGAGCTTATTCATGAGATTGTCGCAAGAGTTCGTAAAGAGGTTCCTGATGAGGTGCCCGTCACTGCCAAAATGAGACTGGGCTATCTGGATGGTGACCTTGCCCTGGACAATGCCCTGGCCATAGAAAGTGCCGGTGCCAACTCTCTGGTGGTTCATGCCAGAACCAAACTTCAGGGTTATAAGCCTCCTGCTCACTGGCAGGAGCTGGTCCAACTACGAGAGGCCCTATCCATTCCCCTGGTAGCCAATGGCGATATTTTTAACGTTGAGGATGCCCAACGGTGTCGGGAAATATCCGGCTGTCAGGACATTATGATTGGCCGGGGTATCCTTCGCGATCCTGATCTGCCTGCTGCCATTGTCGCCAGCCAGCATAGCCAGGATCTTGAAGAACGCTGGACTCGCACTCTTTCACTGATCCAGAGGTTTACCGAAAAAGTGGTTTCTGCCCCTGATAATCCAGAGCAGGAGCACCCTTATTTCATCAACAATCCCAGACGCTATCTGGATGGCAGGCTTAAGCAGTGGTTAAGCATAATGAGTAAAAGCTCTGACAACGCCCGTGAACTGTTTGAAAAAGTGAAGCGGGAAACCTGCCTGCAAACCCTCTCCCATATTATCAGGGAAGCCAAATGAGCCGTAAATCTGATTCTGCAATCCTGCCTGTCACCCATGCAGACCTGGAATGGAAAGAAAACGGTCAGCCTGCATCCACTGCATTTGATGACATTTATTTTTCTACCGCTTCGGGCCTCAGGGAAACCCGGCACGTATTTATTGAGGGCAATGATCTGCCAAAGCGCTTCGCCGCTTTGCACCAGAACAAAAGTTTTACGCTTGGAGAAACCGGTTTTGGGACAGGCCTCAACTTTCTCTGTGCCTGGGCCTGTTTCGATGAAGAAGCGCCTCAGTCGGCAAGACTTCATTTTGTATCAACCGAAAAGTATCCCCTGTCCCGTAAAGATCTTCATAAAGCACTCTCCCTGTGGCCAGAACTGGAAAAGTACACGACACCACTGATTGAATGCTACATGCCCGCCATAGAAGGGCATCAGCATTTCAGCTTTGCTGATGGAAGAGTCAAACTGACACTCTGCATCGGCGATGTGCTAAACACACTGCCTGAGCTGGAAGGTCGGGTTGATGCCTGGTTTCTTGATGGCTTCAGCCCCGCGAAAAACCCTCTGATGTGGCAGCCAGAACTGTTCACAGTTATGGCAGCTAAAAGCCATGCAGGCACCACCTACGCAACCTTTACGGCCGCCAGAGCCGTCAGAGACGGACTCAGTCAGGCGGGCTTCAGTGTCGAAAAAAGCGAGGGCTTCGGGCACAAACGGGATATGATCAAAGGCAGGCTGAAACAAACAGCCAAAGATCAGAAGACCAGGCCGATATGGTTTGTGAATCCCGACCAGCGTAATACTGATGGACCAGTTCAGAGTGCCATCGTCGTTGGCGGAGGACTCGCTGGCTGCAGCACAGCAAGAGCATTGGCTGAAAGAGGATGGCAGGTCACTCTGATCGAGCAACATCAGGCTCTGGCCATGGAAGCATCCGGCAATCCTCAGGGTATTCTTTACACCAAGCTCTCGGCCAGTAAAACGCCTCTCAGTCGATTTATCACCCAGGGCTACCTCTACTCCATTCATTTATTGAACACTTTTGCCAGTGTCCAACCGGAGCTCTGGCAACAATCCGGTGTCGTACAGCTGGCTATCAATGAGAAAGTTCGAAAACGTCAACAAGACCTGGCACAACTCTTTCCCACTGACTTTCTCAGGGCCCTCTCCAGCCAGGAGCTATCCGGGATCGCTGGCCTGCCGCTGGATCATGATGGCCTTTACTTCCCGAGTGCAGGATGGGTAAACCCTGCCCTTTTCTGCCAGACTCTGGCGAACCACGACAATATCAAACTATTTTCTGACAGGAGACTAGAGTCTCTTGAATATGGATCTGATGGCTGGAGTTTAACCCTTCAGGCTGACGGCACTTCCCGGATAATGAAGTCCCGTAATGTCATCATTGCCTGTGCCAGAGCGTCCAGCCAATTGCCCGCCCTGAACTTTATTCCACTAAAGAACATCAGAGGGCAAATCACCGAGATAAGCTGTACTGACGACAGTGCCCTGCTAAAAACAACCGTCTGCGGCGAAGGCTATGCAGCTCCTGCCGTCCATGGTCGTCATACCATTGGAGCCACTTTCGACTTTCACAGTGACTCGGCTGAGGTGTTACAAGAAGATCATGAGAAAAACCTGGCCATGCAAAAGAAATGTGCGCCCGCACTCTTCCGGGCATTGGGAGGAGAACAGGCCAACATTTCAGGAGGCAGAGCCAGCTTTCGTTGCACGACGCCTGATTATATGCCTGCTGTGGGTGGGATTGTTGATCAGGAAGACTTTCTGAATGAGTTTGCCATGCTGCGCAAAAACATGAAGCACCCATTCACTCATCCTCCTGAATACCTGAATGGTCTGTATATCAATGCCGGTCATGGCTCCAGAGGATTGATTACAGCACCTCTGTCGGGAGAATTATTGGCTGCACAGATGAATGGAGAGTGCTCACCTGTCGCTTCTGATCTTCTGGAACATTTGAACCCAACCCGGTTTCTGGTAAGGGCAATGAGTCGAAATCAGATTTAATACCAATCGTGCTTTCTAACTCCCTATTGCACTGAAGATTCGAGCCATTGTTTTAAACAAGTAATATCCGATAGCAAGCATCGGTATAGCGAATCATCAAAAGGACATCTACTCAGGGCGAAGCAACAAAAGCACATCTATCATTCGACCACAGGTGTTAACAACACCTTGAAGTAATCATTCATACAGTTGCGTCCGGACAGCTCTCCCCTCTGTGAGACTGTCCGGTTTTTTTTGCCCAGTAACTTTTGCCTTGTAACTATTCACTACCACAAAGGAAACGCAATTCACTTTATCCATGCAATGAGGGAGGCATGCAGATTCCAGTCCCCCCGATACCACAGTATCCCTGAGGGTTCTTGGCCAGATATTGCTGATGGTAAGGCTCGGCATAGTAAAAGGCCGGAGCATCAACAATTTCCGCAGTAATACTACCTCTACCACTTTCATTCAACGCTGTCTGGTATTGGGCCATGGATTCACGAGCTTTCTCACCCTGCTCATCGGTAGTGGTATAAATCACAGAGCGGTACTGAGTGCCCCGATCATTGCCCTGCCGCATACCCTGGGTAGGATCATGAGACTCCCAAAACAGTTTCAGCAAAGCGTCCAGACTGATAACGCCCGGATCGAAAGCAATCATGACCACCTCCGCATGGCCTGTGCCACCAGTGCACACTTCTTCATAAGTCGGGTTAGGGGTATAACCTCCCGCATACCCTACTGCCGTTGACCAGACACCTTCCTGCTTCCAGAACAGCCTTTCAGCCCCCCAGAAACAGCCCATACCGACATAAATCACCTCCAGAGCACCGGGAAATGGGGGAACAATAGCATGACCATTTACAAAGTGCTCTGCAGGCACTTCAATCGCGCGATCACGCCCTTTCAAAGCGCTTTCCTCACTGGGCAGTTGATGTTTTTCAAACAGCATTCTAATCCCTCCAATTCCTGACAATCATAATGGCTTTATGGAGCCTCAGATCTGAAAATCAATACTGCCGTGGAGCAAAGTTCGCAGAACCAACCTTACTCGAGCACCCTCAGAGCCGGATCAAACTGTACATCGCAGCAGTTCGCCCGCCAGCATGAGCACCTGTCACTCTGCCCACTGCCCCGAAACTGAGCAGACTCATAGACGGGAACTTAAGGTGGAAACGACAGGAATATTATCTCATGGCCGGGGGCTTATTCGCACCTTCCCTTACTCATAGAGGGTGTCGCAAAACTCCAACAGCTCGTTCCCATGCTCTGAGGTCGTCATTCCCGCGAAGGCGGGAATCCAGCGCCAACGGTGGGTCTCTGCCTTCTCGGGGATGACAAGGCCAGGGGAGCACCGGGCAGTACGGTTCTGGTGGTGAGTCAGTGTGGATTCCCGCCTTCGCGGGAATGACGAGAATGACGGGAGTCAACTCGTTCCCACGCTGGAGAGAGTTTTGCGACACCCTCCATACAGAGGGAACTTATTCCAGCACTATTAGTCAAAGTACTTATGACCGGCATTGTCGCTTGTTTTTCACTGAATCAGAAACTTGAAATTTTCGCGGAAAACAAAATGAAAGCACTATTACGTCATACTGTTACCGGGAATAGCAATTTTTGAAGCTTAATCTTAACAACCTGAAAGAGGTAATACTCATGAATTTAACACCTGAAACTCCTGACTGTTTTAATCAGTCTCGAATGAATGAAATGATTTCTCTTCAGGGCGGACTTGTATCAGATGGAACTACTTCCAATGTAACTGCCCAAGAAGATGATAATCCCCTCTGCGGAATATGCCTGCAAAGTTTATTCGGCCAACATACTGTTACGATGCTGCATAAAAATAATCGTTATTACCACTGTTCCGAAAGACCTGGCAGGCATTTCTTCCATAATAAGTGTCTGCGTGATTACCGTTCATCTTCTCCTGTATTGGACATTAGATGTCCTTCCTGTCGCACACCTGCCCCTATTGACCAAGACATCTCTTTCTCGCCCGTTGCCCATGCCGTCGAGGTCGGCCGGGAAGAACAAGCACTCGAACTGATCGCCGATGGTGTCGACCCAAACGTTCTTCATTCAGAGGCGGGCATGGCAGCTATTCATATTGCCGCAAAAAACGGTAACCCGGAATTGATCCGTTCACTGCTAAACTCTGGGGCACATATTAATCTGCAAGATGAAAAAGGGATGACGCCTCTACACCATGCTGTATGTAACAGCAATATTCAGACATTAAAGATAATTCTGGACCTCAAAGCAGATATGAATCTCCAGAACAAAGATGGTGATACAGCTCTTCACATGGCTGCCGAGGATCCTGAAAACCCTGATTTATTTGACACCTTAATCGATAATGGCGCCTCCTTCGATAAAACAGCTACAGATGGCAAAAATGTCATGCACGCAGCTGCACAATCAGGGCATGAGCGGGCACTGAAAAAACTGATAGCCAAACACGCAGATGTTAATGCGGTTGATCTGGATGGATGCACACCTCTTTTCTGTGCAACTTATGATTCTCGCTACTACAATAAGGAAGTTTTGAAGGAAAATGCGCCTGAACTTGCCAGGATACTCCTTTCGGCAGGAGCCAGAATTGACCTTTTTACTAATGCGGGGCATTCCGCTTTTGATGCAATTTCGGACGACCCTCTTTCTCTGGAGTTGCTCAAGGAATTGCTTCCGGCTGGCATGGCTGCCTTTGCCGATGTCAATCTGCCAGTTTGTTCTACTAGAGAAACGCTTCTTTTTTTCGCACTTTTGGCAAAAGATAAAGAAGCGGTTCAAAAACTTATTGCCAGAGGGGCCAAAGCTGATGCCAGCATTCCCGGCTTTGGCACTTTCAGGTTTAAAGCTCTGTTAGAACATCTGGGCGAACAAAAACAGGAATTTATTGAAATTCTTAATCAAGCAGGCAGCACTCAAAGCGAAGACGGCTAATAACAGAGTTTGAAACTATTCATTAGGTATTAGTCAGACTAACCAGGCGACCCTATCAGAAACTCAATAACGCCATGAATCAGAGCATGCAGACCCATCACTGAAGCATCATCAGAGCAGGATCAAGCCGGACATCGAACCAGTTTGCCCGCCAGTCAAGGTGAGCACCTGTCACTCTGCCCGTTGCACCAATAGCACCAATCACATCTCCCCTCTTTACCTTCTGCCCGTCAACCACCTTTAACTGGCTCAGGTGCAGGTAGCTGGTAGTGATGCCGTAACCATGGTCGATAACGATTGTGCCACCGGAAAAGTACAAATCGGACTCGGCCAGCCGGACAATACCATTGGCTGGCGCCATGACCGGAGCCCCCTCGGGACCGGCAATATCGAGTCCAAAATGCGGTCGCCTCGGCTCACCGTTAAACACTCTCTGACTGCCATAGACACCACTGACAGGCCCCTCTGCCGGACGTGTAAAGCCTGCAAAAAAATCTTTCTGGACGGAATCAAACTGTCTGGCTGATTTAACCTGCTGGTTTTCATCGGATATTCGACCCAACACTTTTTCCGCCGGGCTGACGTATTTGCGGGCAATACCATTAATTCGCTGAATTTTATAGTCTCGCTTTGACAACCTGAGTTTCAGTTGCTCTTTTTTACCACCCGGAGCGACCAGCCGTACTGTTTGCAGAAGCCGGGCATCCCGTCCAAACCCGATGATAAATTGGCCCCGTTCCGACACTCTGACGGACCTGTCTTTATAGATGACTTCAGTTCCCGGCTTCACCTGCCCTACATAAAAGCCCCCCTGAATCAGTTTGGACTTAAGGGAAACGACATCCTGGGCCATGGCCAGTGGCAACACCCAAAAGGAAAACAGTAACAGAATTAAACGCATATGGACTCCATGTCTTATAAGCATCACTATTTTATCGCCACCACTTTTCAAACGTTACAGCAAACTGGTAGATTGATATAAGGCTATCCGGCTCAGGAGATCTCATCCAGCCTGCATTACCCGACAAAGTAACTGCAAAACAGGATATGAGATTTTCGATATAAAAAGAATAACAGCAGGTACCCTTCCATGAACATGGATTACATTATTCTGGCTCTGTCGCTTTTTCTCCCCACCGTTTACGGTTTTGCTTTACTAATGTCCCTGGCTTTTGAACCTGAAACCTGATCGTCAGGGTGCTTATGTCCATTTAATTCGCTTGCCAGTTGCTGAACGAGTCGTTCAGCAAACTGTGTTACACGACTCCAGTCTGTAAACTCATGATCTCAAAACGAAAAAAATCAGCATGATGGTGGCCATATCGGATAGAACTGCCAAGCATCAAGGCATCGTACTGCTGCAAACGAATCCCGGTTGTCAGCCCTTCAAGATCAACCAAATCCACGCCGTGACCGGCATGACTCACTATGGAGCGCATCCTTTCGATGATTTTCTGTGTCTGACCTTCCCTGGATGCAAACAGAGTCAAAAAACAGCGGAAAACAAGCCCCTTTCAAATACGCTGCACCCACCAATGGACAGGAAATTTCAGAGAGGAATTCATACAGACCACTGGCAGAAAAGACATTCTCATCGTATGTTGTAATCAGCCTCGGAAAAAACAGATGACTTTCGGCCAATTTGGGAGTTATCCATTTTTTGTCATAACTCAAAAAAGAAAGAGTACTGATGAAGGACATAGCCCTCCTTAAAAATCATCCTGCTGCCCTTTTCGGAATGTTTCTATGGGGGCTGGCCGTGGCCCTGATCTTTGCCAAAGTCGCGCTGGAACCGGGTCAGCACACAGTGCTGGACAGCTACCTGCTGGGCGCTGACCGATGGATCGACCGGGTAAAGCTCTATTCGGGACCGGGAGGATTCATTTATACACCTACTTTTGCCCTAATGTTTGTTCCTGTCACCAAACTGCCTGTTTTTCTCGCTGACCTGCTCTGGCGTTTATTTATCATGGGTCTCTATGCCTGGGCCAGCCTGAGACTGCTGAGACACTTTCAGGAATACTCACAGGAGACACTCTTTAACCGATTTGGATTATTCAGCCTGATTGCCGTTCCCATTGCTTTTTCAGGTTTTCGAAATGGCCAGGTGAATGTGATCCTTATTGCGGCCATGATGCTGGTGATCAGCCAGATCATAGAGAAGCGCTGGAATTCGGCAGCCCTGGTTCTGGCCCTGATCATGAGTCTGAAACCCACCTTTATTGTCTTTTTCCTGCTGGTGACCACTTTGTTCAGACCTTTCTGGCTAAGAGTGCCACTGATGCTGCTGGCATTTCTTGCACTGCCTCTGATATTTGGCGGGCTCGATTACGGACTTGAACAGTACAACAACTTTCTTGAGATGGCCGAGTCTGCAGTTGACCGTGGAGTAACAACACCTAACTGGGCCAGTTTCTTTAACATTCCCATGCAGCTTTTCAACTACTCAGTACCCGAAGCCTTGCAGAACATAATAAAAATCATTCTGGCTGCCACCACCTGGGCCGTTTGTTTTTATGCCATTGTCCGTCATGGCACCAGAAATGGCCTGATCTATTTATTGAGTTTTGCAGCCTGCTATCACGTTATGTTCAACCCCAGAAGCGTCAATACCGATTATATTATTCTTGGTTCCGTTCTGGCCTTCTGGTTTACTGCTGCCGCCTTTCAATGGAGAGATAAAGCACTGACATGGATAATCGGCTTAATCGCCCTGGGTGTACTGTTAGCATTTGATATTTCAAGAACGCTGGTCACAGATACCACCAGCTGGTTCAACCCTTTAATGGCTGCCGTTTTCGCCGGCGTTCTGATCTGGCAATTGAGCAGAAAAAGGGTTTTTGCCCCCTGAGTTCAAAAAAGGAAAAGGCCGCTAAACGGCCTTTTTCCTGAAGAAAATTTGATTTAACCTTTATAAAGTTTGGGATTAAGCACGTCCCTCAGCCAGTCACCCAACAGGTTAATCACCAGAACCAGAGTGACCAGGATCACACCGGGGATGACCGTAATCCACCAGCTGCCAGAAAAAATATACTCAAAGCCGCTGGAGATCAGTGAGCCCAATGAAGGCTCTGACACTGGCATCCCCAGTCCCAGGAAAGAGAGAGCAGCTTCACTGATAATGGCGTTGGCAATCTGAACGGTTGAGATCACCAAAATAGGAGACAGGCAGTTTGGCAGAATATGACGGAACATAATGCGTCCGGAGCCAAAGCCCATGACCCTGGCAGCCTCGACATACTCCTTCTTTTTCTCAGCCAGAACCGACGCACGTATCGTACGTGCGTACTGTGGCCATTCGGCAATACCAATCACCAGAATCAACATCCACATCGCCAGCTTGCTGTATAACTCTGACCCAAAGGATGCCTGGAAAACAGCCAACACGACAATGGCCACCATCATGGTTGAGAAGGACAACTGAATATCCGCCATCCGCATCAGGAAGTTGTCAACCCGCCCCCCGACATAGCCGGCTGTCAAGCCAATCACAATGCCCAGCAGCGCCTGCAGTATCACTGCAAAGAAACCGATGGTAATGGAGATTCTGGCACCATACAGAATGGTACTCAGCATATCCCGGCCCTGAGAGTCTGTTCCCAGAAGGAATCGCTCATCGCCGTCTTCACTCCAGGACGGCGCCATCTCGGAGTCCATAATATCAATGGTCGAAAGATCATAGGGATTCGTCGGAGCGATAACCGGTGCCAGCAGGGCGGCGGCAACCATAACAGCCAATATAAAAGCAGCCACCATGGCCAGACGATCATTGACAAAACTGTACCAGACATTGGACTGACGAATCTTCTGCCAGATAGAAGGCACCTTTTGTGCCTCTGCTTCATTCATGGGCAACTCACTCATTGGCTGCCTCCTGCCAGTTTTACAGTTGGGTTAATAAGGCCATAGATCAGATCGACCAGGGTATTCACCACCACAAAGATGCCGCCAACAACGATCAGATAAGCAACAATCAAGGGTGTATCGACACGGTTTACCGCTTCCAGAAACATGAAGCCCATGCCGGGCCACTGGAAGACGGTCTCCGTCAGAATTGTATAGGCGACCATGGTTCCAATCTGGACCCCCCCTACCGTAATAACAGGCAACATGGTGTTCTTCAAAGCGTGCAGGAAGTAAACACGCGCTTTCTGCAGACCTTTCGCCTTAGCAAACTTCACATACTCACTGTGCAGGGTTTCCACCATCTCGGAACGAATCAAACGAATAAAGAGCGGCAGCATGATGCTGGCCAGAGAAATAGACGGCAGAATCAGATGTAGCCAGCCACTTTTGGTCAGGAAGCCAGTTTCCCAACTGCCGAAAACGTGGGTTAAATCACCCCGTCCATAGGAAGGCAGCCACCCCAGCTCTATGGAAAACAGATAAATACTAAATATAGCGGTCAGGAAAACAGGGACAGAAATACCCAGAATACTGACTCCGAGAATCAATCTGGACAAAAAACTGTTCGGGCGAATAGCACTGTAAACACCTGCGGGAATGGAGATCAAAATAATCAGCAGGGTAGCACTGAATACCAGCTCAAGCGTCGCTGGTAACTTATTCATAATGACTTCCAGGGCGGGCTCTTTAAAGAAGTAAGAGGTTCCCAGGTCTCCCTGAACGGCTTTGGACATAAAGCGCCCATATTGCACCAGGAATGGATCGTTCAGGCCCAGCTCATCACGCAGCACCTCTCTTTCAGCTTCTGATACGGACTGGCCCACCATCTCCCTGAGAGGATCACCCAGATTATCCTGGATGGAAAAACTGATCAGGCTGATGACAAACATCACCACCAGACCCTGCATCAGTCTCCTGAATAAAAATAACAACATAAAAAATCCTGCAGCGTTTTATACTCGCGAAAATGCCGCTCTACTCAGATGACGACACAGACTGACCAGAGAAAATTATCGATCAGAAAAAATAAAAAAAGGGCCAGCATAAACCGGCCCTGTGGGGATTACTTCTCACTAACGACCAGGTCAGCCAGGTATGGGAAGTTCATGATGTTCACCACTTCTTCGGCTTTCACACCTTTACGGGCACCCCAGGCCAGGTTCTCCCAGTGCAGAGGAACGTAAGCCGCTTCCTGATAAAGCTCCTTCTCAACTTCCTGCAGCAGTTTGGCGCGCTTGTCCAGGTTTGTTTCAGTCCCTGCCGCTTTAACCAGCTTATCGATGGACTCGTTGCAGTAGTTACCACTGTTGTACTGACCCCAGCCTGTAGTGTCATCCTTGCAGGCAGTCGTATATTCAGTCATGTTGGCTGAATCTTCGGTATCAGAGTGCCAGCCGATCATCATGATGTCAGCGGCACGCTCATCAAATTCTGGCCAGTACTGCGCCTTGGGCATGGTTTTCAGGTCAACCTTGATGTTAATACGCTCCAACATGCTGGCCACGGTCTGGGCAATCTTGGCATCGTTGATGTAACGGTTATTTGGCGCCATCATGGTGACAGAGAAGCCATCTTCATAGCCTGCTTCTTTCATCAGTTGTTTGGCTTTCTTCAGGTCATAACGTGGTGCCAGCTCATCAACATAGCCAACGTAACCTTCAGGTCCCTGCTGACCGGCAGCCTCGCCAAAGCCCTTCATAATCTTTTTAACAATGCCTTCGTTGTTGACAGCATAAACGATGGCCTGACGAACTCGCTTATCCTTGAATGCTTCAACACGATCCTGGTTCAGCTGGAAAGAGATCAGACGGGAACCGGTCAGAGTGATCAATTCAGCATCGTCTGAACGCTTGATACGCTCATGATCATTAGGTGGTACCGGATAGATAAAGTCCACACCACCGGACAGCAGAGCAGCAACACGTGTCGCATTTTCCTTGATCGGCGTCAGTGTAATCTTGTCCACGTTACCCGGAGACTGTTTGTCCCAATAGCCATCAAAACGCTCATATTCAAGCTTCACGCCCTGCTGACGCTCACTGACGACGTAAGGTCCGGTACCGGAAATGTGACGGGAAGCGAAGCTATCACCGTGCTTGACAATCAGCCCCTTATCACGGCCTTTATCATCTTTACCGCTATAGAACTGGCTGTCCATCGGGAAGATGTAAGTGGCAGAGTTCAGAACCAGTGGATAAGGCTTCCTGGTGACCAGATCAAAGGTGTAGTCGTCGATCACTTTCAGCTCGGCGAAAGGAGCGAAAATGGCTTTGTAGTCCGCACTGTCGACCATACGATCGTAGGTCCACTTGACGTCCCTGGCTGTCAATGTGTTGCCAGAATGGAACTTAACCCCCTTTCTCAGGGTAAAGCGCATGGTCAGGTCATCAATACGCTCCCACTTCTCAGCCAGACGAGGCTCAAAGCTCAAGTCCTGATTCCAGCGAATCAGTGGATCAAAGGACATATGTGCCATCTGCAGGGTACCGCCCGACAGCTGCTCATAAGGGTCCAGAGATACAGGGTCAGCGTCGTAAGCAACCTTCAACGAAGCGGCCTGTACACTCATGGCCAATGTAGAAGCCAGAGCAACTCCAGCCAGTGACTTGATCATTTTTTTCATTATTTTACCCTCTGGGCAGGTCAACAAACGTTTTTATACTTTTGTATGAAACAACTTTTTCTGGAACAAAAAATAAAACTGATTCTGCGCTCATGGCAAAGAACACGGGCTTTAACGCGCTGGCCAATCAGACATCACGCCAGTGCAACGGGTGCCTGTTGTAATTCCTTCAGACCCCGATGGGAGAGATGATCCATTTTCGGCATCAAATCAATCAGATTCCGGGTATATTCGTGCTCGGGCGATTTGAACAGCTTTTCGGTCTCATCCACTTCCACCAGCGTTCCATGCTTCATAACCCCAACCCGGTCGCACATCTGGCGGATCACCGTCAGATCGTGACTGATGAACAGCATGGTCAGGCCCAGCTCTTCCTGCAGATCTTTCAGCAAATTGAGAATCTGCGCCTGAACCGATACATCCAGCGCAGATGTAGGTTCATCACAAATCAGGAAGCGGGGACGGGTCGCCAATGCTCTGGCAATGGAAATACGCTGGCGCTGACCACCGGAAAACTCATGAGGAAACTTGATTCCGGCTCTACTGCCCAGGCCAACATGGTCCAGCAAGTCAGCAGTGATCTGTCGAATCTGCTGCTCAGACTGAGCCAGGCCATGAAAACGAATGGGCTCGGCAATAATATCGTTAACATTCATACGGGCATTCAGACTGGAATAGGGATTCTGGAATACCATCTGAATCTGTCGTCTTAAAGGCTTACGGGCCTTTTCGTTCAGCCGGGTAATATCATTACCTGCGAAAAAGACCTGCCCGGAGTCAGGTTGATAAAGACCCGCAATCACACGGGCAATGGTTGACTTGCCCGAGCCCGATTCACCCACCAGACCAAAGGTTTCACCGTCACGCACTTTGAATGAAACATTATTGGATGCTGTCACATAACGACGGTTCTTTTTCAAGAAAGCTGACTGGGTTTCAAATTTGAGCATGACATTTTCAACGCTCAGAAGATTCTCATCTTTTACAGAGCCAAAGGATTCACGCTGACCCAGCCAGTGATTTTTGACATCAATGCTGCGGCTTTCGACTTTCTCAATGTATTCAACCCGCGGAAAACGATGCAGTTTGACATCGGTTCTTGGCACAGCACTGATCAGACTCTGTGTATAGGGGTGTTCAGGATTTTTCAGAATCTTGCCAGGTTCACCAATCTCTACCAGTTCTCCCATATACATTACGGCAACGCGGTCTGTAACGTTTGCAATGACACCCATATCATGGGTTACCAATACACATCCGACTTCCCGCTCTTTACAGAGTTCACGAATCAAATCAAGAATCTGGTTTTGAATGGAAACATCCAGGGCAGTAGTGGGTTCATCAGCAATAATCAATTCGGGCTCGCCGGCCAAAGCAATTGCAATAACTACCCGTTGACGCATACCACCGGAAAATTGATGGGGATATTGTTTGATTCTGATTTCCGGCTCGGGAATACCCACGGCCTTCAGCAAATCGATTGCTTTAATGAAAGCTTCAGCCGGATTTAATCCGAGATTTTCGATAATGGTTTCGACTAACTGGGTTTCAATCGTCAGAAGCGGGTTTAATGAAGTCATTGGATCTTGAAAAATAAATCCAATTCTTTTGCCACGCACTTTACGAATGGCTTCACCAGAGAGACCTGAAATGATTTCACCATTCAACCTGATTTCACCACCCGCGACGCGACCGGGAGCACTGAGCAAATCAATAATGGCATTACCAACCGTGGACTTACCGGCTCCAGACTCCCCCACGAGGCCCAGAATCTCACCTTTGGCAACTGTAAAAGACATTCCCTTTACAGCCACTGCAACACCGTGACGTGAAGGAAATTCAATACGCAGGTCATTGACCTCCAATAAGGACATGCTCCCCCCCTCAAATTCAATGTGAAAACACAGTCGCTTCTTGATAACCGTTCCGATAAACGAAAAACTTTTAAAAGCTATTGTCCTGCTAATCGTTTATCAGCGGATTCTTTTATTGATGACTGTTTTTTCATCTAATTCTTATTCGTGCTTTGCCAATCCTTTCACTCTTGAATTAAACGGACTTACGGCCATAGAAACAAGAAAGATCCAATCAAAGCTTCGCGACCTGAAAGGTGCACATTCGCCTTTTGGCAAACACTCTATTTATACAGTCGCGCAACGACCAAGGCGGAAATTGTGCGAATCCGGGGTCCACCGGACGACGCTGCAATTGTATAATAAAGAGGCAACCGAGACTGTCCAACTCCGCTATTGGCGGAGTTAAAACAGGCAAACCCATACAACACATTCGGGTAAACTGGAGGGGACTATAACCAGATAGTTAGAAAATAGGAAGCCTCATTAATTAATGACAGCTATTAAAACGGCATAATTTCGGTGATTACTTATATAGCTAAGTACTAATATGAAAAATATTATTAAGCGGTTCTCATACCCCCTGATACAAATCTGTTACGACAAATCTGCATGTAAACACCGTAAGGACGAGCCATCAGCATTAAAGCACCGGTCTGACCCAGACAGGCAGTAATAATCTGTTCCATTGTTGCACCTGTGGCAGCAACCAGAACAACATAAACCGGAATCTGGAAAGAGACAAACGCCACTATATCAAGAACAGTATCTCCAACTTTTCTTGATTTGAAGATATGGCTGTAACTCATTATCCAGTCACGATAGATTCCGTAAGGACGGGCAACCAGCATATTAACCGGAATACTCATCAAACGAGACTGCAGGGATTGTTCAATAGTCAGCCCGGCCACCAGAATCTCAACCAGTAATCCAACAACCAATCCAAAACTGATCAGGGCAAATGTATCTGCCAGTGTTTCGCGTTTAATTGACATATCACTCCCCCTGAATGCAGACAATAGAAAACCTCTGACGTAAGTCACATCAGAAAAAGTCTGAAAAAAATTAATAGGTTGTCAGACACAGGCCGCTTGGTTTCGAGCGGTTAAGACACCTGTTTGACGCGGCATAATTTATACCTGACAAGAACAATTTACAACAGTGAAAAACTTTGTTTTATTATATAAAAACAAGATATATTTTGGTTAATAAATCATTTAACAAAATAATAAGCCAACCTGGCCCATCAGAACCAAAAGTCTTACTAACGAAAAAATTAACTTCTTAATCGAATTTCAAATTTCTGGTGAGTTTTTAATCAAGGCATACAGCGAGACTGGACCAGATAGCAAAAAACCCCACCTTTCAACGAAAGTGCAGGGTTTCAATTTCCTTTGGACTTGTGGAGTTCAGTGTCAGGCTGACTTAGCCAGGGGCAATAGAGGGAATTCTTTCAGTACCGAGTATTGAGTACCTTCAGCCGTGGTTTCGCTCTTCATCAATACCGCTTCATTAACCGTCATGCGGTAACTGGGCATATTGAAAAAATGGCTGTGAGTCACATGATGATGCTGCTTGAAACGAGCCAGTGTGACATGGGGTCGGAAGTTGCGCATTTCACGACGCATTCCGCACATAAGAGCGCCTTCTTCGCAAATTCGGGACAACGCATTCAACTGCTGGCCTGAATGTATATTCAAGGCCAGTGCCCGGGGTCTGTGTGCATCAGGGAAAAATTCGAAACACCCGGTCATACAGTCGAATCCGTGCACATTTGCCAGGGCATCTTCGATATAACTGGAAAACTGCTCAAGACTCTGTTCGCCACATTCACCCAGAAAGCGCAGTGTTATGTGCTGCTGCTGAGGCACCATCCAGCGAAGTTTGTGCTGAAGCACATCACCGGCGCGGTGGCGCGCTTTTTTGTGCAGTATCGCTGCAAGCTCCAGCGGAATCCTGACAGCGATGAATGCACGGATGTTTTTTTGATCTTTTGTTTTCATCAGACACTTCAATTATCACCGCTATTTGCCAGCATTATGCCTTGGTCCGGGTCAGATAGCGACGATAATCAGTTAAAATACGATTAAGGATTTGCTAGCCTGTCAGCTAATGCTTTCAGGGTTTGACGATTGGGCTTGAGACCGGTGGGTATCTGCTCAGCCGGGAGCAAGCGAATCATATCAGGAATCTTGAATCGGCTAATGATGCCTGCAAGCTTTTGTTTTGTAAATACCTCATTCAGAGAGCCCGACTCGGTTTGCACAAATGCAAAAGGCCTCTGCCCATAATCATCATCGCTTACAGACACCACAACCGCCATAATGATGTCGTCAATGCTGAGCAAGGCCTTTTCAATTTCCTCCGGATGGATGTTCTCCCCGCCAGAAATCAACATATTATCTATACGACCAATAACCATTATTTGATCACCGGAATAGCGACCAATGTCGCCTGTGTGATACCAACCTCGCTCATCGACAATCGGAATAATTCTGCCGTCGTCAAAATAGCCCGCAGATAAGGTTTTGCCTCTGACCAGAATCTCTCCGGAAGCAACGATTTGCAGCTCCCGATAAGGTAGAGGCTCACCTGAGGTTACTCCCGAGCGGGTAAATTTCGGGGTTCCGGTACAAACCTGGGCACTCATCTCTGTCATACCATAAGTGGTTAGAATATTAATACCTTTCTCCTGAACCTGAGATACCAGTTCAGGAGACGCAAACCCTCCACCCAAAAGAATGTATTTCAGCTTACTGTTATCCAGCAGATCGGCTCCTCTTACCAACAGTCTGCGCAACTGGGTATTGACCAGAGATACATGGGTGATTCTGTATTCCAACAGCAATTGCTCTAATGACATTTTTTGCGTATCTATCACTATCTCGGCACCTGCGAGCAGGCAACGAACCACAATGCCAAAGCCGCCAACATGGAACAGTGGCAGAGACAACAGCCAGCCGTCATACTCTGTCAGAGGCGTACAGGATTGAGAGCCTTTGGCACTGTAAACATGATTGGAGAAAGTATGACTGACGGCTTTGGGCACACCGGTAGTGCCTGACGTAGCAATCAGATCAAACAGAGCTTCTGGCTCGATGACTAAACGGGAATCCGCTGCTTCAGGCTGGTCAGAGAAGCTGGGCCATTCCAGGCCCGTTATTGCTCCAAACCCTTCATGAAGGGTCCACTGGGCACCGATCTTCTGGCAATACTGCCTCTTCTGCACGTCCGGCATTTGCGGATTGACCGGGCAAAAGACCCACCGGCCTCTCAGGCAGGCTATGATCATTATGACCGCATCCCATGCACTGGTTATCGGTACCAGAATCCGATCGCCTCTCCTGACACCCTGACTATAAAATGCATCAAGGAGTGTTTCCGCCTTTGCGTCCAGCTCAGCCCGGGATACAGGCTGACCATTCACTCTGGCAGTGACCCTTTGAGGATCTTTGAGTGTCCAGTCTCTCAGAGGGCAGAACGATAACTCCATACTTTCTCCATGGCATTGAGTAAATCTAAAGACATTCGTCGACCGTACTCAGGCAACCGGCAAAATCCGGGGTTCTGAAAAGCAGAGAGCGTATCAAGGCCAGGACTTTCCATCGGGTCACACTGCAGGCTGAGTTGCTCGATCAGACTCAACCCCAAAGTACTTTCGAAGGATGAGCTGAAAACGACTCTGGCCTTTTTTTCCCTGGCCCAGTCAGCCAGAGTCAAACATCTGGACACACCACCCACCAGGGTTGGTTTTAATACGACAGCCCTGAGTCCGTCTTCAGCTCTGAGTCTATTCATTTCCGGCAGCATCGTGCCGAGTGCCGACTCCTGCAATGTTTCGTCCAGCGCGTACCCGACACCGGTTTTTCGGAATAATTGCGGAAATTCTTCATAATACTGTGTAGGTTCTTCGATGTAGCTGACTCTGCTGGCTGGCACCTGCCCGGCAAACTCTAAAGCCTCATCGAAAGACCACCGTTGATTCGCATCCAACCTCAGTTTTACATCGTCCGGAATTCGATCAAGAATTTGATTAACCGCATCAACATCCTGCCCAATGCTATTGCGCCCGACCTTTAACTTGAACTCATCGGGCCAGTTCCCGGACCAGTCATCCAGACGTTTGAGCGTCAATGCATCGGCTCCCATAAGCAAGGGTGATTCAGAGACCCTCTCTTGACTCCAATGCTCTTTGCCGAGACTGAACTGAATGCTCTCGATGGCAAAAGCAACCGACGGATATAGAAGACTCTGATCAATCACCCCCCGGGAACAATAGTATTCTGCCGCTTCTTTCAGCTGCTCCTGAGCTTCAAAGACAGTTTCCCGGCTAAAACCTGGTAGTGGCGAAGCTTCGCCGTAATGCACCTGCCCATTCTGATCGACCATCTCAAGAATGAGACCTTCACGGATTGTCAGTGTCATCGTTTTTAACGAAAGAGGCTTGCTCAGGGGTTGTCGATATCGATATAGGTTGCAGGACTGAAAGAGAGCAGATGTCATAATGTACTCAGATCACAAAAGTAGCTGCCTTATAATCGCTGCCATAGCTTCTGGCTGCTCCCGGTGGATATTATGGCCTGCTGCTTTGATCTCATGAACACTATGAACACACCCCATCTCAAGTAAACGGTGTGCGATGTTCTGAAATTTCAGGTCACGTTCGCCACAAAAATAATGTGACGCTTGTGAAGAGCGATTGAGTACCCCGCAGAAATCTGGCTGCCGGGACAGGCTGAACGCTTCCAGTGCCCATGCCAGAGATTCCCCATTCGTACCGGCTTTGTCGGGAGATAAGCCTTCAATTTGATGACTTGAACAACGATGCCGCATTAGTCGCTCCCGCTCGCGACTGTTCAGGTCCGCAAAGACTGGCTGGTGATACCAGCGCTGCAAAACTTCATTGAGTGGCTCATTGCGAAACTGCTCCGCCCAATCCTGATCATTCTTCCAGCGAGCCTGACGCTCAGCGTTGTCTTCCAAACCAGGATGGGACGACTCCAGCAGCAGCCGGTCAATAGCCTCTCCTGCCTGAGCAAGGTGGCTCATGGCCAGTCGCCCGCCCAGTGAATAGCCCAACACACTGTAATGATCGAGTCCCAATTGATAAAGCGTTCCCAGCAGCAGATCGCTGAACGCTTCAAAAGCATTATCCTGACTGACTTTGACATCACGACTTTTGCCATGCCCGGGTAAATCAACGGCTATCAGATACAGATCAGTTTCCAGGTGTCTGGCGAACTCCTCCCAGTCCCCGGAGTCTCCGAGAAAACCATGCAACAAAACCAGCGGCACACCTTCACGGATACCCCAGGTTCGATAAGCAAGGTTGGTTGCGTTCATGACAACATCTCCAGCTGGCTCAGCGCCTGCTTTATCTGCTCAGCAGCCTGACCGGGTCGCGTCATCACTTCAATGACTGATGCACCCGGCTTTTGCCTCACTTGTTTCAGCAAAGCTGCCAGCGTCTCTCGACTGTCCGGCTGATGGTAGGGCAATCCAAACATTTCCGCGGCCTGACGGGCATTCAAGCCATGAGGGCTGACAAAATATTTCTGCGCGGCTTCGGGTCGATCCTCAACCGGCAACAGGTTGAAAATACCACCGCCATCATTATTGATGACCAACAGAGCAAAGGGTGAATTCAACTGCCTCAGTAATTGCAGGGAATTTAAATCGTGGAGAAATGATAGATCACCGACGACAGCCACCATAAATTTCTTTTCGCCCGCAGCACAACCTGCTGCCGTTGCCACCAATCCATCAATACCACTGGCACCACGGTTAGCATATACCTGCCCGGCCGGAGCAAGGGAGAACATATCCAATAGTCGAATGGGCAAACTGCTTCCAACAAAAAGACAGCTGTCGTCAGACAACAGTTTGGTCAGATACGCCCCCAGCCAACGTTCAGTCAATGACCCCGGGGCCGAGTCCAGCCTGGCTACCAGAGTATGAACCGATTGCGATAACTGTTCGATCTGACCTCCCCATAATGGATCAGAGCCCTGGGTATCAGAAAGTTCAGTCAACATACGACAGCAGTCTGCAACAGGCCCGACCAGTCGATAGGTCTGGCAGTGACCGGTATCCATTCGGCGAAATGCCTGGCCAACCATCCAGAAATGCTGCCAGTCACCGGAAGAAATGAACTTATCCAGTCTCTTTGAAACCAGATGAGCACCCACCTGAAGAATACGATCAGCCTGACTCAACAGCGCTTTTCCGGCTTTGCTGGCCAGAAGCAGATCAGGATGGGAAACAGCCAACGAATGGCCATAAAGCTGAGATTGAATGTCGGCCAGAAGAGGCCAGCCCAATGCCCGGGCCAACTCTGCAACCGTTTCGGCAGACTCTTGCTCATTAATACGGCCCGCTACGATCAAACCTTTACCCGTCGAAAAATCTGACCAGGCAACAGGACTTTTGTTGAGTGATATATTCATCCCAGTGTCGTAGACAGTGTGAGGCGTTCTGGCTGAGCACCAGAACGACAGTCGACTCAGATAACCTGAAAAATCATGGGCCTTGCCTTCCGGATACAAAGGCTCCCGAAACATGCAGTTGATATGCATGGGAAGCCCCTGCTGGCAGGAGCGGGCAAAGGCCTGGTCAATACTGGTTAATAGCCAGCTGGGGGGAATATTATCATCAGGTGTTGGCAACTTAAGAGCAGCTCCGGGATAACCGGCATAAATATCCTGCTGCTCAATGGCCTGATTGGCACCGCAGTCAATAAGCTCGGGAGGTCGATCAGCCGTGACTATAACCAGAGGAACACCAGACTGCCTGGCTTCTATGATGGCTGGATAAAGGTTTGCAACCGCTGTCCCGGAAGTTGTGATCACTGCAACGGGTTTCCGCGTACTTTTAGCCAGTCCCAGAGCAAAGAAACCCAAACCGCGTTCGTCAAAATGGACATGCTTTTCAAACTGACTGTATTCTGCTGCCACCAGCGTCAGTGGCGCAGAGCGGGAGCCCGGGGCAATACAAACATGCTCTACACCCAACCGGCTCAGCTCTTCCAGAATCAGTGCTGACCAGAGAAAATTCAGGCTAGGATGTCTGGTGGGAAAGGTCATTAGATCTTCCAATTTGGTTAGATGCATCCAGCACAGGGGCTTCAGGGTCCAGCAGTGACAGAAGGGTTCCGATCTTGCTATCCAGCTCGTGCCACTCATCCTGAGCATCTGAGCCATTGACTATCCCGGCACCTGAAAAAACCCTGAGCTGTTTCTCTTCCAGCAAAGCACTGCGAATCGATACCGTGAACTCACTGCGCTTTTTACCGAGCAAACCACAAGCTCCGGCGTAGAGTCCTCTGCTGTAGACTTCACGTTCTTCAATGAAGTGTCTTGCCACCTCCCTGGGTTCACCTCCCACCGCAGGCGTAGGATGCAAGAGAGAAAGAAGCTGACTGTCACTGACTTCGTCTTTGAGCACGCCCCTTATTACTTGCCTTAGATGCTGAATCGTTTTTAGTTTGACCACAGAATGACTGCGGTCAAATTCCAGATCACAGCAGATGGATTCCAGACGCCTGCGGATATCATCCAGCACGAGACGATTCTCATGAACGTTCTTAGAGTCATTGAGCAGACACAACTCAAGTTTGAAATCTTCATGGCGACTGCTGCCCCGCCGGGTCGTCCCTGCCAGGGCTTCAGTCTGAACAACGCGATCAACCCGGCGAAACAAACGCTCCGGAGAGCAACCAAAGAAAAGTGAACCCTGATCGGATTCAAAAGCAAAAACGTAAGATCTCGGGTTCGCCAATTGCCAGTGATAGAGCAGCATCCAGGGGTTCAGCTGACCTTCCAGAAGGCGCAATTGTGCCTCTCTGGAAAGCACCACTTTTTGCAAGGCTCCTGACTCGAAACCCTTAAGGGCATGCCCAATCAAAGAAGTCCAGTGTGCCTGATCGGGTATGAATTTCGGGTCTCCCAATAAATAGTGAGTACCTACTTCTTCAAGTGCCCAGTTGACTTGCGCCAGATAGTCCAGGACCCTCTCAATACTGGTGCCCCATAACAGCTCATCATGCCCCGGCAGATGACAGGCCAAAGAACAGCCTTTTCGGGTCTGAACCACTTCGATCACCGGAAAAAAGAATTCGCCATACCCAAATTCAGGCCAGATCATCTTCTGACTGTCCGAAAAAGACAGGTATCCGAGGCAACGCGTTGTTTTATCCAACATTGCGTTCACCTGTTGAAAGCAAGTGTTCACCTCAGCCTGATCTTTGACTTTAAACCGCCAGGCTTTGCCAAGACCCGCTACCTTGTAGTCACTTTCGCGATCCTGCCAGTAGCTTTTTCCCGGTAGTGTCTGACCTGACAGCCAGTTGAATAAATTAATCATGGGAAGGGGCTGTTCTATCCGTACCAGAGTCTGCTCCGGTGCACCCGACAGCCGAAGCTGCCTCAGCCTCTCAGTCAGCTCTGCTACCTGACTTCGAACTTCTTCTATCAACACCCTACTCCCAGGCGCTAAGGCCAAATTCGGATGTTAATTGTACGTATCAGAATCAATCCCTTCAGGATGGTATTTACCGAAGTATCATGCTCTCGTCATTCCCGCGAAGGCGGGTGTCGCAAAACCCTCTCCAGCGAGGGAACGAGTTGACTCCCGTCATTCCCGACTTCATTCTCGTCATTCCCGACTTCATTCTCGTCATTCCCGACTTCATTCTCGTCATTCCCGACTTCATTCTCGTCATTCCCGCGAAGGCGGGAATCCACACTGACTCACCACCAGAACCATCCTGCCCGGTGCCCCCCTGGCCTTGTCATCCCTGAGAAGGCGGAGTCCCACTGTTGGGGCTGGATTCCCGCTTTCGCGGGAATGACGACTTCCTTAACAACTCGTTCCCACGCTGGAGCATGGGAACCAGAGTTTTGCGACAGTCTCCTTCGCGGGAATGACGACCTCAGAGCATGGGAACGATCTGTTGGAGTTTTACGAGACCCTCACTCTGCGTGGGAATGCATACCTCCATCGAAAGCCTCAACAAAAGCATAACCAAAAGCCGAATGAAAATGATATTATAGAACCCGACATAAATACTCTGGAACTGGATCGAGTATGGCAACCAATGGCGAATCTGCCAAAAGATGGCTGGAAGAAAATCAGGATAAGGTTTCTGTTGAACGTATACGACAAATTCGAGATAACATCTCAAACAAACTACAGGATCTCGATGAATCCGACGAGGCCTATCCCGGTCTTCTGGAAGCTCTGGATGTGATGGATAATCATCTGCTTCAGCAAGAAGGTGACACACCTGCACCAGAAAGTGAATCTGCCAGCCTGGACTTGGGCCCGCTGGTTCCTCAATCCGACCTTCCAACCCCTCAACTCAGCGCCCAAGAGAAAAAGTTGAAGTTTCAGCAGTTGCTGAAAACCGGGAAAGTTTAACGCTCAGACCTTCACAACCTCTGTTATCACAGCTGCCGAAGTTAAAAAACACCTTACACAAGACTGTGGCACCGCACTGATCTCTTTTGGTGCCACGCTGAAAGCCCTGGCATTTTTTCAATCCAACGCTCAGTATGAAACTTTCAGCCGCTTGCACTCCGCTACCACCAGATCATAACTCCAGACCCGATCTTTGGGAGCAGGTTCTTCATGCTCAATCAACTTGTGACACATCTGCATGGGGTTCAACCCTTTCTTCTTCAGTCGCTCCAGGGTTTGTTTCAACTCGGCATCATGAGGATCAATCTCATCATTCTCCTGATGACGCTTTTTGACAGCCACTTGCAATTGCTTCATGGCATCCTCCCACTGTGAACTCAGGATTTATTAATGGAAAAAGACACCTCTTACTCTATACCCGATGGATCAATTCTGCGTAATGCAAAGCAATTATGACAACGAAGGCTCTTCATCATCAACACGGGAAACAGTACAAGTCCTGCTCGCCACTTTTTCAAAACGATCTAACATATTCCTCGAGGGCTGGCGTCCCAAAAAGCTGAATAAAACACAAGCCACCATAGAAATCACGAACCCTGGTATTATCTCATAAAGATCGAACAGGCCACCGGTTAACTGTTTCCATATCAGCACGGTGACAGCACCAGTAACGATGCCCGCCATGGCTCCCAGCCCGGTCATTCTTTTCCAGTAAAGCGACAGAAGCAGGGCCGGACCGAAAGCCGCCCCCAGGCCAGCCCAGGCATAAGACACCATTGCAAGAACACTGCTGTCGGGATTCATCGCCAACCAAGTGGCGATCACCGCAATGCCAACGACCGCCAGTCGACCCACCAGCAAAACTTCCCGGGCATTGGCGTCAACTTTGAAAAGATCCCGATAAAAGTCTTCAGCAAAAGCCGTAGAACAAACCAGCAACTGAGAATCGGCAGTGCTCATGATGGCCGCCAGAATGGCCGCCAGTAAGATGCCAGCAATCACCGGATGAAAAAGTGTATTCACCATCAACATAAAGATGGCTTCCGGATCATCCAGCTGAATACCGGATCGCTGGGTATAAACAATTCCCGCCAGACCTACCATTAAAGCGCCCAACATACAGATGCCGGTCCAGCTCACAGCAATTCTTCTGGCCAAAGGCAGCTGATCTGAAGATTGCACCGCCTTAAATCGGGCCAGGATATGAGGTTGACCAAAATAACCCAACCCCCAACCCAGTAAAGAAACAATGGTAATGAGTGAAAGCGCCTGACCTTCACTGGTTGTAAAAAGGTTCAGAAGCTCCGGATTCAGCGCACCGATTTCCACAAACACCTGATCCACCCCGCCACTGACCTCCAATGCTGCAATGGGCACAATCAGCAAAGCGGCTGCCATGAGCAAACCCTGAATCAGATCCGTCCAGCAAACCGCCAGAAAACCTCCAAACAGGGTGTAAGAGATCACCGACAACATTCCAATGACTACTGCCCACTCATAATCAATGCCAAAAACAGATTCAAAAAGCTTGCCCCCGGCCACCAGACCAGAGCTGGTATAAAACAGGAAGAAAACAAGGATGAAGGCTGCCGATACAGGTTGCAGAAACCCTTTACGATCTTCAAAACGACTGGCGAAATATTCCGGTAAGGTCAGTGAGTCATCGGCAACTACGCTGTATACTCTCAAGCGTCGGGCAACAATCAACCAGTTCAGCCAGGTCCCCCCCAACAACCCCGCAGCCAACCAAAACGCTTCCAGACCTGCGGCAAAAGCATAGCCCGGCAATCCCAGCAACAACCAGCCACTCATATCCGACGCCCCCGCGCTGAGGGCTGCAGACCATGGACCCAGCGAGCGGCCCCCAAGAAAATAATCTGCCGAACTGAGCGTTCTCTGCCAGGCGATGTAGCCGACCCCCAGCATCACGGTAAAATAAACCAGAAAGGTCAGGATTATCTGCAGGTTTCCTTCGGGCATAATTAATTCCATGATTGTTGTTGGTGTTTTTTTTTAATCAAGGTAGTTCATTTATGAATCTTCGGTAATATTCAGACATTTTTTATAGTCAGATGGATTAATCGACTATTTTTCCCAACTCACCAACCTTAACCACCTACTTAACTCAGATTTCCTTTCGAATTAAGATTATCTGGCTATCCTTATCTCCCATATCCAGTCTTTATGAACTGCCGGCATCTTGATACTGGCTTCTGTCTGGAGCCAACTGTCCTGAGTTCAACCCATGGCAATGCACCCCATGATCCAACTTAAAGACTGCGACCGAGTCTGGATTAACGTCAATCTGGCGACTTTTGATCCTGCCGTATCAGATCCTTATGGCTTGAAACACCATTGTGCCCTGGGTATTCACAGTGGAAAAATCGCACGCATCGAATCCATGTCCGAGGTTACCGCTACGCGGCTGCCCTATGACGTGATCGATGGTCATAATGGCTGGCTGACACCCGGCCTCATAGACTGCCATACGCACCTGGTTTTCGGCGGCCATAGAGCTCAGGAATTTGAACTGAGACTGAAAGGCGTGCCCTATGAGCAGATTGCCGCCCAGGGCGGTGGCATTCTTGCCACTGCCAGGGCCACCCGGGTGCGCTCCAAAGAGCAACTGATCAAATCGGCTCTGCCCCGCATCAAGGCATTAACCACTGAAGGCGTTACACTGATCGAGATCAAATCAGGCTATGGCCTGAACCTGACAGATGAAATCAAGATGCTGGAAGTGGCCAAAGAGCTGCGCAATCGCCATTCTGTAAAAATTATCAATACCTTGCTGGTTGCCAATGCATTGCCTCCGGAGTATGCGGGCAGAACCGATGAATACGTCGACATGATCTGCCAACAACTCATCCCGGAATTAGCTGAAAAAAAACTCGCAGAAGCCGTGGATGTAAATTGTGAAAATGTTGCCTTCACCATGACCCACAGAGCCAGAATTTTTCAGGCAGCTATAGACCACGGCCTGCCGACAAAATGCCATACCGAACAGTTCAAAGAAAATGGGGGAGCTTCTCTGGCAGCACAAATGAATGCACTCTCCTGCGATCACCTGCAACATATCTCTGAGCAGGGTATTGCCGATATGGCCGAATCCGGATCTATTGCGGTACTGCTTCCCGGGTCTTACTACTTCATGCGTTCTCAGACTGTCCCCCCCGTGGAACTGCTAAGGCAATATCAAGTCCCGATCGCTCTTGCCACAGATACCAACCCAGGGACGTCGCCACTGGCCTCAATAAGAATGATGATGAATATGGGATGTATCTTTTTTGAACTCACACCCGCAGAAGCTCTGGCAGGGGTCACTGTTAATGCTGCTCGTGCTCTGGGTATTGCCGACCACTATGGCAGCCTTGAAGAAGGTAAAGTGGCAGACTTTTGTCTGTGGGATATTGATCATCCTAATGAACTGGCTTACCAGCTGGGGCACTGTCCTTTGCGGCAGCGGGTTGTTGATGGGCACATCACCGACACCAGCCAACAGATAGATTAATGAAAAATCTTATCCAGAGTGTAAATGGAAACGCCTTCACCAGTCTCTTCGGTGACTTTCAACATTTTCTCTACCACTTCCCAATCGTGAACAGGCCTGAACTTTTGCAAACCAGGCAGTATACAGAGAAAGGGCAGGATCTTTGCGGCAAGCCCTTCACCAAAGCGGCTTTCTCTTCTCTGCCCCAACAACAATGATGGCTGGAAAATACTGACTCTCTGGAAAGGGAGCCGTTGTACTGCCTGTTCCAACTCACCTTTCATCTTCAAATAGGGCGATACACTTTGTGCATTCGCTCCGCTAGAACTGACCAGCAGATAGTGAGGTATCTTATTCCCGGCAGCCAGCTTTGCAGCTTCCAACTGATAGTCAAAATCTATGTGTCTCTGAGCAGCGAGAGAACCTGCCTGCTTTCTTGTCGTTCCGAGGCAAGAAAAGAACAAGTCGCCTTTAATGAGCTCACTGTGCTGAGCCAGATCTTCAAAATCAATGACATGACTCTCTAGTTTATCGGACTTTTGTTGCAAGCTTTTTCGTGTCAGTGCTACCACCTTTTCGATGTCTGATGACTTCAGAAGCTGGTTCAGCAATGTGCTACCTACCAAACCTGTGGCACCGATGATTACGGCTGTTTTGGGCATGGATTTTCTCCGCAATATCAGAATATATAACTTTACTTCAATGAAGTGACGATAGTGACAAACCGACCAGTAAGGAAAAATTTATCCCGGTCTGGTGCGAAATCGATATTGGTCAAGCTACAATCACATCCCTGATAGCAGACCGTGGTTATTTGGTGCAATCGCGATCAAACTAATGCAAGTAAAGCTAGTTGTAAGCCACAATTTCGCACGACACTTGTCTGCAATTAAAAGTGCCGTTGAATCTGGGCGTGTCGGAAATATCGCTGATATATACCAATACTTTTCTTTAGTCGCTATCAACAATGACCAAGACAGCAGAGTGATTGTGCAATTTATACCTCCAAGCGCGAGCCAGTTGCCATTGGCAAGATAGCATTTACCCGGGCATCAGAGATAAAAGACTGGGGACCTCATTTAGCAAATCATGAAATCAAAGAGTAAAAAAATTCGACACCTTCCATGTAAATTTAAAAAGCTTTGCTAGACTTTCATTCCAAGCGGGTTAGCGACAGTGCAGAAAGCTGACCACTCTATATCGTTAGGGCTTATAGGGTTTAGCGTTTTTATAATTCTGCATGCTTGAACATAAACTTTTCTGATTCAAGTTATGTGATTTGTCTGTTGCCAAAAAAAGACGTTTTCTATAATTTTATGTTGTTTGTCGTGTATTTTCTCCCTGTGCGAGAGGAAATGGTGTTCTGTGCCAATAGATAATCAGCTGAAAATTTCGGAAAAAATTGGACGGGCGGTAGCCTTACTTTAAATCTACCGGTCTATTTGTTCGCCCTAGGCAATGAGCCGTAGTGAAAAATCATGAGAGCCTCCGAAGCCGCTGCACTTGATGGTTATAAGCATATCCGCCTACTACAAATCCATTGTCTTATACAAAAAAGATTTGGTTGTTCTGGAAATGAATGCATATGATTTAATGAACAGGCTATCTGTCATTTGTGACACACTTCGGAAATGGAAAGTCGATTATAATTTAATTTTCGGAGCAATTCTCGTAGTTAGTCATCATCGTTGTCTTTAGGATTTAATGATAGTGACTGGTTTGAAAATGTTGGGCATTAAGAATTTCAACGCACTACACCAGATCTAGCGATAGCGATGGAATGGTAAGGCTATGTTTTCAACAACTCCCCATGCTACTCAGATTTTTTGGCGCGATGCTAACTGTGACGATTACCACACTGTACCAAAACAGTTTTTTCAGCGTGGCGTTGCGTACGCTTCCGAGCATCAATGCAGTGGAGCTGATCGGAAGAACATTGGCGGCAGACAGCTAGCCGTAATTCTCGGTTACTACAACGGTGAGTCATACCTTTGGGAGCAGCTACATTCGATCTTTAACCAGACTCATCGCCCTTCTCACATTTTCATTTCTGATGACGGTTCTGACACCGAACTGTGCTCGGAATCACTTGGGTATCATCGGCATTATTCAGAGAAAGTCAGCATCGGGGTCAGGGCGGCAAATATCGGGTTCGCAAATAATTTCTTAAATGCTCTAAGCTACGTCGATGAGCCGTTCAGGTATTTTGCTTTTAGTGATCAGGATGATGTCTGGCACTCTGACAAACTTGAAAAGGCTCTGGATAGCCTGGAACAGTACCCCGAAGATCAACCAGCACTCTATTGTGCACGCACCCTTGTAACCGACGAAACCTGTAACGTTATCAAAGGTATTTCGCCGTTATTTAGTAAACCGCCGTCTTTTACTAATGCCCTTGTGCAGTCTATTGGCGGTGGCAATACGATGGTATTCAATAAGGCGGCGCGGGATCTTATCGTTGAATCATCATCAAACACAGAAGTTGTTTCCCACGACTGGTGGTGTTACCAGATCGTTTCAGGTGCTGGTGGCGTCGTTGTCTACGACCAGAAGCCTTGCCTGAGATACCGCCAACACACAAATAACCTGATTGGCGCAAACAAGGGCTGGAAAGCTCGATTCATTAGAATCCTCGGTTTGTTACAAGGAAGGTTCCGCAGCTGGAATGACATTAATCTTTCTGCACTCGTTAAACACAGATCGCTACTCACACAGGAGAATCAAAATTATCTGGACAATTTTGTAACGGCTCGCCGCTCAAATTTTATTAAACGTTTCTTCCTGTCTTGTCGCTCAGGCATTCACCGACAGACACTGTTCGGAAACCTCGGCCTGCTCTTGGGTATCATTGTTAACAAGGTCTAAGCTATGACGATACTGGTAACAGGCAGTGCTGGCTTTATTGGTGCCAATTTTGTCATTGATTGGCTTTCGGAAATGGATGAAACCGTCATCAGTCTTGATAAGCTGACCTACGCCGGCAATCTTAATAACCTCTCCGAAGTTGAAGAAGATGAACGACATATTTTTGTGAATGGCGATATTGGCGACAGCATTCTGATCGATAGGTTACTGCGCATCTACAAACCTCGGGCGGTGGTCAATTTTGCGGCAGAGTCTCACGTGGATAGGTCCATTCACGAGCCAGAAGCGTTCCTGCAAACCAACGTTATCGGTACTTTCAGACTGCTGGAATCCTCGCGGCGGTTCTACAGCGAACTTAGCGAAAAAGATAAACGTAACTTTCGCTTTCTACATGTCTCAACTGATGAAGTGTATGGTTCATTAGACGCAGACTCACCTGCGTCTGCAGAGACGGAAAGTTTCCAACCAAATAACCCATACAGTGCCAGCAAAGCCTCTTCCGATCATTTGGTACGTGCTTATTATCACACCTACGATTTACCAGCACTGACAACTAACTGCTCTAATAACTATGGCCCCTATCAATTTCCCGAAAAATTGATACCACTGGTTATTCATAATGCCATGGCACATAAGCCATTACCAATCTACGGCGATGGCTTGCAAATCCGTGACTGGCTCTATGTGGGTGACCACTGCAGAGCTATCCGGTTGGTATTGGATGAAGGCAGCTGTGGCGAGGTCTACAACATTGGCGGCCTAAATGAAAAAGCCAATATTGAAGTAGTTCGCTTGCTTTGTGACATCCTCAATGAGCTGCATCCTGTTAGCGGGAACGCAACTATCACCAGCTATCATGACTTAATCACCTTCGTGGAAGATCGCCCAGGTCACGACAGGCGCTACGCTATTGATGCAAGCAAGATCGTAACTGAACTCGGTTGGCGACCTGCCAGGTCCTTTACGACGAGCATTCAAAAAACCGTTGAGTGGTACCTGGATAATCAAAAATGGGTTGAACACGTTATCAGCGGTGACTATCACCAATGGATTGAGAGGCAGTACGCATGAAAATATTACTTCTTGGTGCCAATGGCCAATTGGGACTTGAACTGAGCCGCACCTTACCTGCCTTGGGAGAAGTCATGGCGTGTAGCCACGCCAAATTGGACATCACCGACCAGTATTCGGTGATAGGGGTCATTCGCAACTTCAAGCCTCATGTAATCGTTAATGCCGCTGCCTATACTGCTGTCGATGAGGCAGAAAGTGATCGCAATATAGCCTTCAAGGTCAATGCGGAGGCTACTGGCATTCTGGCGAAGGAAGCGGCCAAGCATGATATCTGGCTGATCCATTATTCAACCGATTATGTCTTCGATGGCTGTAAACCCCTGCCCTATACAGAAGCGGATTCGCCAGGGCCTATTAATATCTATGGTGAATCAAAGCTGGCAGGCGAACAGATCATTGCTGGCAGTGGCTGTTATCACCTTATCTTTCGCACCACCTGGGTGATCGGGAAGGATGGCAATAACTTTGCCAAAACCATTCTTCGTCTGGCCACCGAGAAAGACTCTTTGAGTATCATTAATGATCAGTTTGGCGTGCCAACCTCACCAGCATTAATCGCCCGGGTAACCATGAGTGCAATCGAAGCGATAGCAACTACCAGGCATTGGCCGGTGGGGTTATACCACCTTACTCCCCATGGAAAGACAACATGGTACGGTATAGCAAAAACACTGCTTCAGTTTGCCGAAGAGGCACAGCTCTCACTGACCGCTGGTGAAAGCAGTCTAGAGCCCATTAAAACCACCGATTACCCCACACCCGCAAAGCGTCCTGCCAATTCACGGCTGGATACCAGCAAACTTGAGCGACACCTACCGTTTACTTTACCGCACTGGCAGAATGACTTTTTTGTGGCTGCAGAAGACATCATCAAGAGCTACAAAAGAGCATGAGGCGAAAAGGCATTATTCTCGCTGGGGGCAATGGCACACGCCTTTACCCGGTCACACAGGTGATTTCCAAACAACTATTGCCGGTGTTTGATAAACCCATGATCTACTACCCGCTATCAACGTTGATGCTCGCAGATATCCGAGAAGTGCTTGTCATTTCGACACCACAGGATGCACCTCGTTTCAGGGAGCTGTTAGGTGATGGCAGCCAATGGGGAATAAATATTGAGTATGCCCTACAGCCATCACCCGATGGTATAGCCCAGGCAATGATTATTGGTGAGGCATTTCTTGATGGCGCACCATCGGTATTGATTCTTGGCGATAATATTTTCTATGGCCATTCAATGGATGAAAAGCTGGCATCGGCCGATCAGCGCGAGATTGGTGCAACCGTTTTTGCGTACCATGTCAATGATCCTGAGCGATACGGTGTCGCTGAATTTGATAAGGCTGGCAAGGTCATAAGCCTGGAAGAAAAGCCAGTAAACCCTAAATCAAACTATGCAGTTACCGGGTTGTATTTCTACGACGAGAATGCTCCCGACTATGCCAAAAAGATCAGGCCATCTGATCGTGGTGAGCTTGAGATTACCGACCTAAATAACATCTACCTTGAGAAAGGTCAGCTTTCGCTGGAACGCATGAGCCGGGGATTTGCCTGGCTTGACGCAGGCACCCACGAAAGCCTGATTGAAGCCCATCAATTTGTGCAAACCATTGAACATCGGCAGGAATTAAAAATAGCCTGTCCTGAAGAGATCGCCTTTCGCCACAACTGGATAGACCAGAAACAATTGGAAGCGCTTGCCCAACCCATGCTGAAAAATGGCTACGGTAAATATTTGATGCAAGTCATTCGGGAGGTTGACGATGAGAGTAACTGATACCCGATTGCCAGAAGTTAAGGTCATCGAACCGAGAGTATTTGAGGATGAGCGCGGCTTTTTCTTCGAAAGTTTTAATCAGCAGCGTTTTGAAGATTCGGTTGGTTGCAGCGTATCCTTTGTGCAAGACAACCACTCAAAATCCACCCAGGGTGTATTGCGAGGGCTGCATTACCAGTTACCACCCAAAGCACAGGGAAAGCTGGTTCGTGTCGTCCAGGGCGAAGTGTTTGATGTTGCCGTTGATATACGCCAGTCATCACCCACATTTGGGCAATGGGTTGGCGAGACATTATCAGCTGAAAATAAAAAACAGCTTTGGATTCCGGCAGGTTTTGCCCATGGGTTTTTAACGCTCTCAGAGGTGGCTGAGTTCCTTTATAAAACGACGGATGTCTACGCACCGGAATATGAGCATTCTATTCGCTGGAATGATGTTTCAATCAGTATTGAGTGGCCATATCTGTCACCAATCGTATCGAAAAAAGATCTTAAAGCAAACCAATTGAAAGATACTAAAAAAATATTTGAATGACCCTCCCTTGCATCATCTACCGAATTCAGCATCGAAGTTACCTGAAAGAGAATTAAATTTAAATGTATGAACAAGATGGATTAAAAAGTATTCATAATTGCGATTTCTTAGAGGATCCCTCATTTATAAATGCTTATGAGAGAGGGATCGCCGCAGCCGGTCAAGATTACTGTTGGCATTGGCGTGTTCATATAGGCTTGTGGGCTGCTAGGTCTGCAATAAAACTGGATGGAGATTTTGTAGAGTGTGGTGTAAATGCAGGTTTTCTTAGTTCATCTATTATGCACGACTTAGAATGGGATCAGCATAATAAAATTTTTTACCTATTGGATACATTCAATGGACTAGACGAAAGATACGTATCAGAAGCTGAGTTAAAGGATGGTATTCTTGATAAGAATAAAAAACTGATAAAAGATGGCTTTTATGTTACTTCTTCCAAGTTAGTAAAAGAAAATTTTTCTGAGTGGGAAAATGTTCACATCATTGAGGGATCAATACCTGATACTCTAACTAAAATTACGACCAATAAAATTGCTTTTGCCCATATTGACTTAAATTGTGCCCATCCCGAGGTAGAGGCATTGGATTATTTATGGAATAAGCTGGTTACAGGTGCCTTGGTATTGCTTGATGATTACGCTTATTATGGTTACCGCCATCAAAAATGTGCTATCGATAATTTTTCTGTAGAAAAAGGATTTTATGTTGCTACACTCCCAACGGGTCAAGGGCTACTGATCAAAACCTAGATTGGTAGAATTATGAACCCTCACAAAGCGCTTCCTACTTCACTGTTTTTCCTTACCAGAACACTCTGGCAACATCGGTACTTGATTAAGGAAATGGTTATCCGAGAAGTCATTGGGCGCTATAGAGGGTCAATCTTTGGCTTAGCCTGGTCTTTTTTCAATCCGCTGATGATGCTTGCTGTTTATACCTTTGTTTTTTCAGTTGTTTTCAAGGCGCGCTGGGGTATTGAGGCAACTGACAATAAAGCTAATTTTGCGCTAATTCTATTCGTTGGGTTAATAATCCACTCACTGTTTGCTGAAGTTCTTAATCGGTCACCGTCTCTTATTTTAAGTAATGCAAATTACGTAAAAAAAGTCGTTTTCCCTCTTGAGATACTGTCAATCGTCAGCCTTGGTGCTTCGTTATTCCATGCATTGATCAGTATTGTCGTTTTACTCGTAGCATTGGCTGTGTTGAATGGAATACCAACTCTGACGACTTTCTACGCACCGATCACTTTGTTCCCTCTATTGCCAATAACACTTGGCATAAGCTGGATTGTAGCTTCACTTGGAGTTTATCTTCGTGATATTGGGCAAATAATCGGAATTGTCACTACCATGCTCCTATTTCTTACCCCTGTGTTTTATCCGATAACAGCGCTACCTGAGTCTTACCAGTTGTTCATGCATCTTAATCCGCTGACTTTTCCGATTGAGCAAACCAGAGACGTTATCATTTTTGGCAAGTCACCGAATTGGATTGGGCAAGCTATCTACATTTTGATTAGCATTGTACTCTGCTGGCTAGGCTTTTGGTGTTTTCAAAAAACACGGAAGGGGTTTGCCGATGTTATCTAATACAAATAGCCAATTACAACATGATGGTGTTGCTATTCGAGTCTCGAACCTAAGTAAAGTTTATCATATATATGATCGCCCTGAGGACCGCCTGAAGCAATCTGTTATACCGCGACTTCAAAGAAGGATTGGCCTACAACCTAAGAAATATCATAATGAATTCTGGGCATTAAAAGATGTATCTTTCGAAGTAGAAAAGGGAAAAACCATTGGAATTATTGGCAGCAATGGGGCAGGTAAATCAACATTACTACAAATTATCTGTGGCACCTTGAGTCCATCATTTGGATCAGTAGAAACATGTGGACGAGTTGCAGCATTATTGGAATTAGGCTCAGGCTTTAATCCTGAGTTCACCGGGCGAGAAAATGTTTACATGAATGGTTCAATCCTGGGATTGACAAAAAAAGAAATTGATGAGCGTTTTGGTGAAATTGAGAGTTTTGCTGAGATTGGCAACTTTATTGACCAACAGGTGAAAATATACTCCAGTGGCATGTATGTACGTTTGGCTTTTGCTGTTATTGCCCACGTAGACGCCGAAATTTTAGTAATAGATGAGGCTTTAGCCGTAGGTGACGCTCAATTTACTCAGAAATGTATGCGATTTATTAGAAGATTTCAAAAAGAAGGGACATTGATTTTTGTTAGCCATGACACAGCAACTATTCAAAATTTATGTGAAAAAGCAATCTGGTTATCAAGTGGAGAAATTAAGGCTTTGGATACATCAAAATCTGTTTCAGAAGATTATCTACATCATACGCTTCAAGGAAGTTATGGGGATAAATTTAAACTTAACAAAATAAGAAAAAATAAATTTCAGGATCAAAGGAGTCAATTAAGTCAAGATGACGAATTATTGTTTGCATGTGATTATAAAACAAAAAATCAGGTAAAAAATCAAATAGATACAGCAAGCGGCTGGCAAACCGGTAATGGAAAAATTATCGAAGTATTTATAGAGAACTTAAACACTAAGAATGAACGATCAAATCTATTCATGGGAGGAGAGAAAATCAGATTAAATATAATAGCTGTTGCTAACAAGCCAATTGATAAGCCTATAATTGGATTTATTTGGCGGGATCGGCTAGGTCAGGAACTGTTTGGTGAAAACACTCTACCAACAACTACAACCAGCCCGATGAATTTGCAGGCAGGAGATTGCGTTACAGCTCAATTTGATTTTATTTTACCAATGCTACCAAACGGTGAGTACTCTGTTAATGCTGCTTTTGCAGATGGTACTCTATATGACCATATACAACATCATTGGATCAATGATGCTCTGATCGTGACTGTTTCATCGAGTGAAGTGAGGTGGGGACTTGTTGGCATTCCGTTCAAGCAAATCATTATGGAACGGAAAAATGGTTGAGGTGTCAAAAACACTGTTATTAAAAATCCCGAAGATTAAAAGTTATGTTGAAAATGTTAGAATGCTTCGGAAAAACCTTAGAGATAAAGTTAATGAATTGAATGATCTGCAGGTTTTAATAGCTCGTTCTCGTTCACCTGGACTCTTTACTCAAGAAAATGATTTTGCTACCGAGCGTTTAATGGCTCATCCCGTTAAATCCTCAAATTTCTCTGTTAAGTTAGTCTCGCACAGACCCGAAATGAAAGAGAACAGGGTACGTGTAGCAGAGCGTTTATCGGCTGCCTACCACTTGGCACAGAACGATGAAGCAAACGCTCCAGTGAAAAGTGAAGACGAAGATCTTTGGACTGGTTTGCTCAGATCAGAGTTGTCTGAAACGATCAAAATAATGGAAAAAGGAAGTGCTGAGAGTGTCGCCTACCACTTAATGGATTTTGGGAAAAATTATTCATGGTTTGGCGGAATATCCACATCTATTGACGGATATAACTGCAATTTAAATCCAGATCAAATAGCTCTAACGTATCTGGACAAACTGGTTTGCTTAGCTGAATCTATTGGTGTGTTGAGCCTGGAGAATCCAGAGTCAGGTCCTTGGGGTGAGAATTTGTCTACTGATATTGATACAATGATTAACGAAATTGAGCTGGAATTGAGAATAAATATAGCTCCACCTCTGGGCATCATACATACCGACGGCATTTCGACACGGAAAGGTATCTTTCATTATCGGCATTTAAATGCACTATACATGGCAATGCGAATGAATAGCATAAATCCGTCAAAAGATGCCGTAGCAGAAATAGGTGGAGGACTTGGTCTGACTGCAATGTATGCGTACCGCTTCGGATGTAAGTCATATACTATATTTGACCTTCCAATCACGTGTACTTTCATTGGTCACTACCTTATTCATGCCTTGGGTGAAGACAAGGTGACACTGTATGGTGAGCCTTATTCAGGTAAGGGTGTCAGAGTTTTACCTTATTGGGAATTTTACAATGCTCCATCGAAAAGCGTGGCTGTCACTATCAGTCAAGACACACTTCCTGAAATATCTGATAATCTCGTATTTGGCTATCTTGAAGAAACAAAGCGGATAACGAAAAACTATTTTCTCAGTATTAATCATGAGGTTTTTTCACCTCGAACTGTCCACAACTTTGCAAAGAAAATCCAAAATCTACATGCCCTTTACAGATTAAAAAGCTGGTTACGTGAAGGCTATGTTGAGGAGTGTTATAAAATCAATGAATGACTTGGTTACAACATTTAGAATGCATGATGAGTAGTTTCTTATAAATTTAAAAGATTTATTCCTTACTATTGTAAGAAATTTTGATGGCGTATTTCAGATATTAAATCTAATATCTTTTGATTTAAATTCGAATATATAAATTAAACTAAAGCTGCATTCATCATTGTTTCAGGATTACATTATTGTATGGTTGCTAAATATACTAAGATATTTGAAAATCATAAAGGCTTTGCTTCAGATAAGTGGTCTTTATATTTAGAAAAATATGAAGAGATTTTCAAACCTTATCGAACCAAAAGGTTAAATCTCTTAGAAATAGGAGTACAAAATGGTGGTTCATTAGAAATATGGGCCAAGTACTTTACGAATGCTGTAAAGATAATCGGTTGTGATATCGACAAAACTTGTTCATCACTTAGATACAATAGTGGAAAAATTCAAATAGTAATTGGCGATGCAACCGATAAGAATACAATCTATGCGATTTCAGATATATGCCAAAAATTCAATATTATAATTGATGATGGAAGCCATAACTCAAATGATATTATAAAATCGTTCGTCAACTACTTCAGAAATGTAGCTAACAATGGTATCTATGTGGTTGAGGATCTTCATTGTAGTTACTGGAAAGAGTACGGGGGGGGGTTATTTCATCCATATTCGTCCATTTCCTTTTTCAAAGCTTTAGCCGATGTAATAAATTTTGAACATTGGGGGTTCGTTTCCAAACCCACAAAAGCTCTTGATAATATTCTTAATGAATATAATTGTGAAATTCCAGAACATAGTCTTTCTTATTTACATTCTATTGAATTTGTTAATTCGATGTGCATTATAAAAAAACGCCAAAAAAATAGAAATGTACTTGGTAAACAGCGAGTTGCAGGTAAGATTGAAATTGTAAAAAAAGGTCATTTTTTCTTAGACGGGAATTTCATTGATCCTCCATGTCAATCAAAAAACAAGTGGAATATAACAACAGATGCTCAGATTGCGTCACTACAGGAAGATATCAACAGGAGTAGTACTAGAATCGCAGAATTGCAGGAAGAGATCTATCAAAGCAATGCTAGAATCGAAAAATTACAGCAAGAGAACTATCAGGGTAATACTAGAATCGCAGAATTGCAGGAAGAGATCTACCAAGGGGACGCTAAAATCAATGAATATGCTAATTCATCAAGTTGGAAAGTTACTAAGCCATATAGATTTTTTGGAAGAATCGTCAGGTCATATTTTAAAAAAATTAGTTTTCTTCGATCTCTGATAACCACATATGGTATTACTAATTTGATGGAGAAAATATACGTAACCTATTGTGATGCGGGTCTTGATGGAATAATTTATCGAGCGAACAACATAAAATCACTTTATTCAACGACGGGTGCTTTACGCGAACCGTTTCAAAAAACGCATGAAGACATTGCAGGCTTATTATATAAGCACCATAATCAGGATGTTAAATGCAATGTGTTAATATCAGTGATTATCTGTATTTACAAAACGCCACTAAAAATGCTAAAACAATCAATAGATTCCATCTTAAATCAGTCTTATAAAAACTGGGAGCTAATACTTGTAGACGACTGTTCAGAAAACAAGAAAATCACTAAAATGATTAGACATTTTCAAAAGAATGACTCAAGAATAAAAGTTATCATACGTTCCGAGAATGGAAATATTTCAGCTGCTAATAACACAGGGCTTAAACATGTTTCAGGACAATTTTTCACAATCCTAGATCACGATGATACTTTACACCCTGATGCTCTTTATCATGCTGTAATTTCTATAAATCGTAATCCTAATGTTGATTACATTTATTCGGATGAAGATAAAATAACAAGAAATGGGGAAAAAATTTATGGGCCTTTTTTCAAGCCTGACTGGTCGCCTGAATACATTCTATCAATGATGTATACCTGTCATATGAGTATGTTTAGAACATCACTAGTAAAAAATCTTGGAGGTTATAATTCTGAGTTCGATGGAGCACAAGACTATGAGTTAGTATTACGTGTTATAAACCAAAGTATGAACATAGTGCACATCCCAATGGTACTCTATCATTGGAGAGTTTGGGAAAACTCAACTGCTGAAACAATTGATGCCAAACCAGAAAGCATTGGTAGAGCAAGAAAAGCAATCGAAAATCATTTAGATGAAAAAAAAGAGAACTTTAGTATAAATGATTCCGAGTTTAAAGGTCATTTTAATATTGACTTCTACCCAAAAGAAGAGTCACTGGTTTCAATTATAATTCCGACAGCTAATGGAGAGATAAAAATAAATGGTTGCTATGAAAAACACATAAATGCTGTTTGCAAAAGTATCTTTAGGCTTACAGAATATAAAAATTATGAAATAATTGTTGTGCATAACGGTAATCTTGATAGTTCACAGCTAGTTTGGCTTAAAAGCTTTAGAAACATAAAGCTATCGCATTATCAATCAGAGCAATTTAGTTTAGCTCAAAAAATTAATCAAGGATCTGCTGCTGCTGATGGTGAATATCTGGTCATTATGAATGATGATATAAGAGTCATCTCTTCTAATTGGTTAACCTTAATGCTAGGCATGGTGCAACGAGATGGAGTTGGGGTTGTTGGTCCTAAATTATTGTTCCCTGACAATACAATTCAACATGCTGGGGTAGTTTTGTTAGGTGGGTTGCCCGGTCATGCTTATTATAAATGGCCTGTAAATTCACAAGGTTACGCTTTAGGTGCTGCAGTAAATCGAAATTATTCAGCTGTCACAGGTGCCTGTTCAATTACTCCAAAAAAGCTTTTCAATATTTTAGGCGGTTACAGTAATCGCTACCCATTAAATTACAATGATGTGGATTACTGTTTGAGAGCTTCTAAGCTAGGCTATAGATCTGTTTATCTGGCAAATGTTGAACTTTACCACTATGAAGGAGTATCCAAGGAGGGTGGGCGTTCAGTTAAAAATTCAGAAATCTTAACTTTTTTAGAAGATTGGGGTGAAGAATTTAAATTTGATCCTTATTACAATCCATCCTTGAATCAAATGCAACCATATGTGTGATTTCATATGAAAGCCGTGATACTTGCCGGTGGTTTTGGTACGCGTATTTCCGAAGAAACCAATTTAAAACCAAAACCAATGATCAGAATTGGTGGAAAACCTATCTTATGGCACATAATGAAAATATATTCTGCGCATGGTGTTAATGAGTTCGTGATTTGCTGTGGCTATAAAGGGTATTTAATCAAGGAGTATTTTGCCAACTATTTTCTTCATATGTCAGACGTTACTTTCGACATGAAATCTAATCAGATGAAAGTACACAGGCAAAATGCAGAATCTTGGCTGGTAACTCTTGTAGATACTGGAGAAAAAACACTAACCGGGGGTAGATTAAAGCGAATAGAAGAACATGTTATGAGAGAGGAGAGTTTTTGTTTTACTTACGGCGATGGACTTTCAGATATTGATATAGCCAAGGAAATTTCATTTCATCAATCCCATGGTAAATTGGCAACAGTTGCGGCAGTGCAGCCGCCCGGTCGTTTTGGAGCTCTTCAAACGGAAGGTTCTTGTGTATGCGGCTTTTCAGAAAAACCTAGAGGTGATGGTTGCACAATAAATGGTGGTTTTTTCATTTTGTCCCCCAAATGCCTTGATTACATTCATGGCGATCAAACAACATGGGAAGAAGAGCCTTTGAAGACTTTGGCTGCTGACGGTGAGCTCATGTCATATGTTCACTCAGGTTTTTGGCAGCCAATGGATACCCTCCGCGAAAAAAAACTGCTAGAGGATCTCTGGGTTACAGGCAAAGCACCCTGGAAGGTATGGAAGTGAACAGGTCATTCTGGTCTGGTAAAAGAGTCTTCTTAACAGGACATACAGGGTTTAAAGGTGGGTGGTTAACTCTTTGGTTGTCGAAAATGGGTGCAAAAATATACGGCTATGCTCTAAAACCGCCTACGGAACCAAACTTTTTCTACGTAACAAAATTAGAAAATTACTTGACTGGTCATGAAATTGGTGATTTGCGTAATGCAGAAAAATTGACAGCAAAGGTTTGCAGTATAAAACCAGAAATAATTTTTCATCTGGCAGCACAGCCTATTGTTCGACAGTCTTACATTGATCCGGTAGAAACATATAGCGTGAATGTTCTTGGCACTGTCAATTTATTTCAAGCAGTTCGCAAGGCCGGGAGTGTGAGAGCGATTGTCAATGTTACTTCAGATAAGTGTTACGAAAACAGGGAGTGGGTCTGGCCCTACAGAGAAAATGAGCCTATGGGTGGTTTTGATCCCTATTCCAGTAGCAAAGCTTGTTCTGAACTTTTGACCGCAGCTTATCGGCGATCTTTTTTTCAACAACAAGGTATTCAAGTCGCAAGTGCAAGGGCCGGCAACGTGATTGGTGGTGGAGATTGGGCAATTGACAGGCTGATTCCTGACTTTTTTAGAGCCTTTGAGGCTGGACATAGATTGACTGTCCGTTCGCCAAACTCAATACGACCCTGGCAGCACGTGCTTGAACCCCTTTGTGGCTACATCTTACTTGCCGAAGCCCTTTATAATACTTGTCAGGATATGGCTGAAGGCTGGAACTTTGGGCCTGATGAAGACGACGCACGGTCTGTATCCTGGATAGTTGATTATTTAGGTCGCAAATATCCGGATACCAGCTGGGTTTACGACACTACTCTTCAACCCCATGAAGCAGCAGTGCTCAAACTTGATACTTCCAAGGCGAAATCAAAGCTTAAGTGGTACCCACGTTGGAATTTGACACAAGCCCTTGATATGACCTCTGATTGGTACCTTGCCTGGAAGAATAACCAAAACATGCATAGGGCAAGCTTGCAGCAGATTCAAACCTACGAAGCCAGTTTGTCACGCCATGATGATGCCGCGTTTTGAAATACATTCTGTCGAAATTGATGGCTTGAAAGTTCTGCAAAGGAAACTGTTAGAGGATGGAAGAGGCTATTTTGAGAGGTTTTTCTGCTCTGAGGAATTAAAGACAGTGCTAGCTGGTAAATTCATCGTGCAAATAAATCATACTCTAACGAAATCCAGATACACCGTGCGTGGGATGCACTTTCAATACCCACCAAACGCTGAAACAAAATTTATTAGTTGTATTCGGGGTGAGGTTTTTGATGTTGCTGTCGATGTTCGAATGGGTTCTCCTACATTTCTGAAATGGCATGGGGAAGTTTTGAGTGAGAGAAATCTGAAATCACTTGTCATCCCTGATGGATTTGCCCACGGATTTCAAACATTATCAGAAAATTGCGAATTGCTTTATCTTCACACAGCATTGTATCAACCAAAATCAGAGGATGGTCTCAATCCACTGGACAAAAAACTGGCTATTGACTGGCCGTATAATGTAGAGTCTATGTCTGCCAAAGATTCAGGCCATCCCATGCTGGATCTTAGTCAATTTAAAGGTGTAAAAATTTGAAATGTCGGCATTGCAACTCTGACCTTGTCTTATCACTGGTTGATTTGGGTAGCTCACCTCCCTCAAACGCCTATTTGACGAATGTAAGCATGGAGGGTCCTGAAAAATGGTTTCCGTTGCGTGTTTTAGTATGCGAAAAATGTTGGCTTGTACAGACAGAGGACTTTACAGATGCTGAGGACTTGTTTGACACAGAATATGCTTATTTCAGTAGTTTTTCTGACAGCTGGTTAGTGCATTCAAAGCAGTATGTGCATGACATGATTGATCGCTTCCGTCTAAATAGCAATAGCCATGTTGTTGAGGTGGCAGCCAATGATGGTTATCTGTTGCAGTATGTTAAAGAGGCTGGGATACCCTGTACCGGAATAGAGCCGACAGCGAGCACCGCCTGTGCTGCTAGAAAAAGAGGTATTCCAGTTATTGAAAAATTCTTTGGTATCAGGCTGGCAAATGAACTTGTTCAAAAGGGTATACAAGCAGATTTAACCGTAGCAAACAATGTTCTTGCTCATGTACCGGATATTAACGATTTCATTGCAGGTTTTACATCTTTACTCAAGCCTAAAGGTGTGGCTACATTTGAGTTTCCTCACTTTTTAAAACTGGTTAATCAGAACCAGTTTGATACTATTTATCATGAACACTTTTCATACTTGACCCTAACCACAGTAAGAAAAATATTTACACGATCAGGCCTTACTATTTTTGATGTTGAAGAATTATCTACTCATGGCGGTAGCCTGAGGGTATTCTCACAACGCTCAGACACAGGTGGTGAATCAATTTCTGACAATGTTAATTCCTTGCTGACAATAGAAAATGAACATGGGATAAATAACAAGAAATTCTATCAAGATTTTCAAAAAACAACAGACCGAGTGAAACATGAATTTTTATCATTTCTAATCAAGGCGAAGAGTGAAAAAAAATCGGTTGCGGCATATGGTGCAGCAGCTAAGGGAAATACACTGTTAAATTATGCTGGCGTTCGAAAGGACTTATTGCCATTCGTTGTCGATCGCAACCCCAATAAACAGCAAAAATACATGCCAGGTAGTCGCATACCAATAGTTGAGGAAGATGTATTAAATCATGTTAAGCCTGATTACATCATTATACTGCCTTGGAATCTACGCTCAGAAATAATGCACCAACTCTCTTATGTGCATAACTGGGGCTGTCAATTTGTTACAGCCATACCACAATTAACAATTTATTAGAAAAGAAATGTAATATGGCGATATTGATAAGTCTTTCATGGCGTATCCAGAATAAAAAAGTATGATAGATATATTTTAGGTGGATTTCTCAAACACACATTTCGGCAATTAAAAAATAATGGTAACGATGAGAAACTTGCGAATAAGTTCGTTAAAAATAAGGTAATCTCAATAGAATTAGTATCAGTGAAGCCCAACGGAAAAATAACTCTCTTTTTAAGTCAACGAGTTCACCAATAAGAGTCACAAAACTTGCTGAGGTATTTTCAATGATAGATTGCATTGATCTTGATGTGGGTTTTTATAGAAAAAAATATGATGATTTGAATCATTTTAATGATCGAAAGTTAGCTCGGCACTACTCACAATATGGATATTACGAGGGCAGGGAATGTAATCCTTATTGCTTGAGAGAGAAACTTACAGTGTTGTGTAATGATAAAAGAGTATTGGAAATAGGCCCTTTTACGACACCTCAGTTAAAGGGAGATACAGTTTCATATGCAGACGTTTTAAATACAGATGACTTGATCAAACGGGCAAGAGACATTGGTTTTAGTACTCAAGATATACCAATAATTGATTATGTAATAGATAATTTGTCATTAAGCAAAATAGCAACAAGGTTTGAATGTGTTTTCTCATCTCATAATATTGAACATCAACCTGACTTAATTTCTCACTTACAAGAGGTGTACAATCTTCTTTCAGATAAAGGAAGATATTATTTAGTTGTTCCTCATTGCAGTTTTTGTTTTGATGCTACACTGCCTCCAACGAAAATATCAGAAATCTTTAATGCTTAATTATGAAAAGAGAAAAATCCATACGGTAGGTTCGGTTATAGAACATTTGGCAATGACAACCCACAATGATCCAGTAGAGCATTGGAGAGGAGTCCAGAAAACCACTGATTATCAATGGGTTGATAGTATACGTATTAAAGATGCGATAGATAAATATGAAAAAAGCAATGGAGATTATATTGATGTTCATGCATGGCAATTTACTCCAATAAGTTTTTTCAATATTATAAAAAGTCTGATTGATCTTGATTTTATTGGTTTCTCAAATATTTATGTTAGCGGTCAAGTGAAAAATAGATTTGAATTTACTGCAATTATTGAAAAATGAATTTTATGGTTTCTAGAGAATCATTGTTTGTGTGTTACTGTTCAAGATCAACCACAGGTCTGTGTTCTGATTAGTGGTTGAAAGTGATTTTTAGGGTACATGTACTTTCTTTTGAGTTTACCATAAATAGACAGCCGACTCACTTATTTGGTTGACTGGTGCCTTCGGGTTGTCAAAGCTATGCCACGACTAACAATTTACTAGCTAAGGTAATTAACATGACAATACTTGATGAGTATTTCATGACATATCCTAAATCACAAAATGCGATAGATATATTTTATGGGGAATGGTCAAGTATTATTCCTGGAGATATAAAAAGTCATGGCACCGCTGATCTTTTTAACGATGTTAGAATTGATCTTATTTGTAACAAAGTAGGCGGTTTAAATAATGCCAATATTCTGGAATTAGGACCATTGGAAGGTGGGCACTCTTACATGCTAACAAAAAAGTTAAAAGCAAGAAGTGTTACTGCAATTGAGGCAAACAGCAGAGCTTATCTTAAATGTTTAATTATCAAAGAAATACTCGGAATGAACAACGTGTCTTACATGTTAGGGGATTTTGACCAATACTTAAATGACTGTAATATGTATGACTTGATTCTAGCATGTGGTGTCATATATCACTGTAAGAATCCCATTGAAACAATAGTAAAAATATCTAATAAAACACAAAAAATTGGTATATGGTCTCACTATTTTAAAGAGAGTGAGGTGAGGTCTATTTATGGTGATAGATTCTCTTACGTTGCGGAGATAATGAATTACAAGGGTTATACAGGCACTGTCTACAAACACAACTATTCAAAGGCACTCAACATACCTCGTTTTTGCGGAGGTGGTAACACATATACCTATTGGATGGATTTAGAGAGCTGGTTCAGCCTCTTCGATTCTTTGGGCTTTACGTTAGAGATTTTGTCTGGTAGCGAAAATCATATCCATGGCCCAGAGTTCACAGCTATCGCCACTAAAAAGTAATGAGCAAGAAAATACTCATAACAGGTGCTACAGGTTTCATAGGTCGCTACTGTCTGAAACTGCTAAAGGACTCTGGTTTTGAAATACATGCTGCTACACGTCAAGAACGAGAAGATAATGAAATTTTTTGGCATAAGTGCAATTTGCTTGAGAAAGGGTCTGCAGTAAGGCTCATTCGTTTGGTACGACCAAGTTATCTTTTACACCTCGCTTGGAATGCAGAACCAAATGTGTTTTGGTCCACACCCGAGAACCTACAATGGCTTAGTGCCAGTCTTGAGCTTTTGCAGGCTTTTGCTGAACATGGTGGCCATCGTGTAGTAATAACGGGTACCTGCGCCGAATACGACTGGCGTTTTGGTTGGTGCTCAGAAGATATTACACCACTAAATCCAGGCACCCTCTACGGAACGTGTAAGAATGCATTACAAGATATATTGAGTTCTTACAGCCATGAGACAGCGATAAGTACTGCTTGGGGGCGTATTTTTTTCATTTTTGGGCCCCACGAGCATCCGGCAAGGCTTATCTCATCAGTTACACTTTCACTATTAAGAGGTCAAATTGCCGCATGTAGCCAGGGTAACCAGGTGCGTGATTTTTTACATGTCGCAGACGTAGCCTCAGCTCTTGTCACTCTAATAACATCTGATCTACAAGGCCCTATCAATATTGCATCTGGAAGAGGAATATCAGTTAGGGAAATGGTCATCAATATAGGTACTTCTTTAGACCGCCTAGATTTAATTCAGTTTGGAAAAGTGCCAAATTCACCGACAGAGCCACCCCTTCTTGTAGCCGATACACGCAGACTTAACGATGAACTAGGATGGCAACCTTCCGAAACGTTTCAACAAAGGATAAAAGAAACAATTGATTGGTGGAAGCTGCAATTTTCATAATCAATCGATACGAATTCAAACTGACAATGTTGACATATAACTACCTGATTTTTCCATGCTGAATAGTAAGCCTGCGGGATTGCGTATTCTGGTCAGCCGGTGTTTTCTAATGGGTAGCTACCGTCGCCGCCTACTCGCAATGTCAAGAATAAAGTGTACCGTTTTTTCGATTGTCTGCTGGCGTCAATAGGTCTGATTGTTGGATCACCTCTGCTTCTGGTGATTTATATTATGGGTCTTTTCGATAATGGCTCTCCTTTGTTCAGCCAAGAGCGAGTTGGGCGCTGTTAACTCCGCTATAAAAAGCCGTTTGTTCTTTTGAAGTTCCGTACCATGCAAGTGCAACGCAGGCATGAAGAAAAAACAAAAGAAAGCAGCTATGAGTACACGCTATCTGGCTGAAGTCCTTGCTGGGCAGGCACTTTCATGATTTTGCCGTGGTTTTGATATTCAGAAATGTGAAAATTACTTTGTGAGAAATCCCTGATCACAGGTTGTTGGACTTAATCTGGTTTTCCTGTTGTACACACCTTAAGGTAAGACTATATTAGTATTGCCTTAAGGTGGAGATAGAAAACCATGAGAGCATCTACAAAAGGACAAGTTAGCATCCCTCGGGAAGTAAGAGAGGTACTCGGGATTTTGCCGGGTAGTGAAATAGAATTTATTGAGGAAAATGGCAGATTCTATCTGGAAAAAAGAGATCAACCAAAAACAAAGAAAAGATTTGCCCGGTTCAGGGGAATCGCATCAGCCCAAATGAGCACTGAAGAAATTATGGGACTTACGAGAGGCGAGCCGTGAATGGCATTCTGATTGATTCCTGTGTTCTTCTCGACTTGTTGACTAACGATAAAAATTGGGCTGATCGGTCAGAGAAAATTCTCGAGCAATACAGTCAAAGTAATAGCTTGTTCATAAACTCAGTAGTATACACAGAGATATCCATTGGTTTTAAAACAACAGAAGAAGTCGATGAAACATTGACTAAAATGGGTATCAAAGTTTTGGAAATCCCTCGAGAAGCATTGTTCTTGGCAGGTAAAGTTTATCTTCAATATTGAAAGAACAAAGGCAAAAGAATATCACCATTGCCTGATTTCTTTATTGGAGCCCATGCGTTGATCTCAAATTTTCAACTAATAACGCGGGATAATGGTAAGTTCTCAAGCTATTTTCCCACCCTGAAATTGATAACTCCCGCTAATAATTAATAAGCTTATCTTAGGAAAAAGTCATGCAAGCACCCGAAGCCATTGGGCTCAATGCCATGGAAAAATCATGAAAACTGCTGAAATCATTGACCTGTAGCTTACATTTGCTTTCTTTTTAATACGGCTATGGTCTTATATCTACACATCAGGATAAGGCCTCAGCATGAATGCTCACGACTTGATTTCACAACTCTCTATTATCAGTGACCCTCACCAAGCTTGGAAGGTTGACCATAAGCTAACAGACATCCTTTTTCTGACGATCTGTGCTGTCATTGCAGCGCAGAAGACTGAGAATAAGCTTCACTGGAAACTTGATGTTGCGATGAGAGAAGACGAGTATCGCATCCGAAGAAATGTCGGAGCAGAAGTTCTAGCAGGCTTTAGACATATTGCAGTCAATCTGCTGAACAACACGAAAACCTTCAAAGCAGGTCTGAAGAGGAAACAAAAGAAAGCCGCTATGGATGAGTACACGCTATCTGGCTGAAGTCCATGCTGGGCAGGCACTTTCATGATTATTCCTTGGGCAGATACTTTCAGTTCAAGGGTTATTGCACTTTTCGTGAAATAATTTGATGTAAACGATGAATAATTTCATTGAATTTCTCTGCTTTTATGGTCGCGATTTCTTGGCAGATAATGCTTTGGTGTGCCGTGAATAACTTTCCCGGGCGCGCAAAGCTCTCACGGTCTAGGATTCCTTGGTTGAAATCGTTCGGAGTGATAACAATTGCTGTCGGATCAGAGTATGCTTTACTGGTGATCTGACAGAGAATAACATCACCTTTTCCGACGCTGGCAAGTGTAAGAGCCGGGCGGCGTTTAGTTGACGACAAGTCGGAGAACGGGAAATTGATAGTGACTATCGTTCCTGCTGAAGGCATTCCCATGCTTCATCCTCATCTGGCTTATTCCAGTCTGCTGCGAGTGACGGTTCACTTAACAGCACTTCATCATTAACCCGCTGGCCGGGTGACTCCTCAAGTATGGTTATCAATACGTTAGACCCTGAAGGCAATACCAGATTATCTGGCAGTTTGAGGTTGCCCTTACTGTCTACAGTGGCTTTGTATGTCTGAAACATATCCATGCTCCCTGTATCAATGGTTCATCAACGATAGCTTAGTTCTGTAGTGAGGGGAAGCTATTGACACCTGGAAAACGAGGGTATGTTTTAAGAAAAGTGAAAAAGGAAGCTTGATGGTGCGATGAGAGAAGATGAGTGTCGAATTCGAAGTAATGCCGGGGCAGAAATTTTGGCAGACTTTAGACAGTCACTCTACTAAACAGTTCGAAAACGTTCAAAGCAGGCCTGAAGGGAAAGCAAAGGAAAGCTGTTATGAGCACATGCTATCCGGCTGCAGTCCTGGCCAGGCACGTACTTTCATGATTTTACCGTGACTCACTGTCCAGCCTGTCCAGAACCTTCAGAGCTTCCTTTGGATTACCTGATTCTGCTCTGACCAGGTAACGGTTATAGGTATCAAACTCTGCCAAGGCGATGGTCGATAATTCATCCATCAATTTGTTCAGACTGATATTTCTGGACTTGGCCAATTGCTTCAAGCGTTCATGTTTTTCTTCGGTCATTCGAATGGTAAGTACGCTCATTGCCTGATCTCCCTAATAAAGTCTTCTGGATTACAAATGGTTAGGTGGTCAAACCTCAGTTCACCGCGACCAACATCTTTAATGTTCTTGATCGGGATAGGGCCTAGCCTCACAGCTACGCTCCTCCCAGTCGAGTCAACCAAGGGAACCTCCCCCTCAGCTGCTCACGGAACCGTACTTGAACCTCTCAGCTCATACGGCTCTTCTTATCCAGCCGCTGACACACAACCAATACGCCAGTGTGCCATTAACCACGGGGCTTTCTTGGCGACTCTCCCTAAACAATGGGCAGCTCGCTTCTTTCGCCCCCTCAATTTCTTGTATTTGCCCATAGCCCAGCGAACCAGTGTTTCTTCCACATAGTTCAGAACTTTCTTCAATTCCGACGGGTAGAATTTCCCATAGTAATTGATCCAGCCCTGTACATAGGGATTGATCAACTTTGCCAACTCATCAAGCGAGTAAAGTGATCGTTTGGTGGGAACTGCCAGCTCCCTGATAGTGTCCCGGATATGCTGAGCCGAAGCCTTGCTTATCGCCGGGAGAAAGCTGACAAAGAACTTCCCGTACCGGTTTCTGGCCATCCGTGGGCGAAAGGTATAGCTCAAAAAGTCAAACGCCGTGTTTTCATGCTTTTCCGGTCGGTCTTCATCCATGCAGTAGACCAGCTTCGTCTTTTCCGGATGCAATGTCAGGCCGCAGTCTTTCAACCTCTGCCTGACCTGCTCCAGTACTGACTCCGCTTCCTGTTTGGTACGACAATGGATCAGCGCATCATCAGCATATCTCTCAAACCAGACATGCCGTATATTGCGTTCGAGCCATAGATCAAAAGCATAATGCATAAACAGGTTCGCCAGCAGTGGGCTAATCACGCCCCCTTGCGGCGTCCCCTTCATCCGTTTAACTTGCTCCCTGCCATCATCTACAGGAGCTTCCAGCCAACGTTTTATATATAGCAGTACCCAAGGTTCCTGAATGTGGCGCCTCGCCGCTTTCATCATGAGTTCATGATCCAGATTGTCAAAGAATCCCTTTATATCGAGATCAATCACCCAGTCGCGCCGCCAGCAACGCTTTCGCGCAACCGCCAGTGCCTGATGAGCATTTCGGTTAGGCCGGTAGCCATAGGAGTTTTCATGAAAGACAGGTTCCACTAATGGCTCCACGATCAACTTGACCACCGTTTGGGCTATGCGATCCGCTACTGTCGGTACTCCCAGCGGTCTCGTGCCTCCACCTTTCTTGTCGATGTCTACACGCATGACGGGGGGAGGAAAGTAACTTCCCGATGACATCCTGTTCCATAGTTTGTACAGGTTGCCGCTCAGGTTGGCTTCAAAGTCAGCCAGCGACTGACCATCAATGCCTGCGGCTCCCTTGTTGGCTTTCACCTTCTGCCAGGCTTGCCAGACAAGCCTTTTCGAAATTGTGAACGGTTTTGCATCAGTCATAGATTCATCCCATAAAGTTGGTTGATCTACTCCTTCCGCTGGATAAGTCAGCCCCTTCGCTCCATACCCATTACAGGTACTTCATCGCTACTACGAGCTGATCCGCCCCTGTGCCCTGTATTGGTACTCAGAGCCTTGCTGTTTGACAGCTTGGCTGGCTCCCTTAACACCAGAGCGACAGGTTCTCATGTTCCATAAAAGAGCCTGAAATCGGTTCATGCCATCTTTGTGCCGGACACCGCTCAGGCAGTAACTGGATAACTCCTGAACTTATCATGAGGTAGTGGTGCCCCTCACTTTTGATGCCAACGTATACGCTTACGACACGTCATCAATGGTTCACTTGCGTTCATCTCCCGAAGTCATACCTGACGCAATCTTGTTGCGTCTTTTCTGTGACGCTCACCACCCTGACTCTTAATCAGCGCAGCTCACAGTGGTTTGGTGGTCGCTTCCAGAAGCCGCCACCGGAGGGCCTGCCTCCATCTCAATTACAGTTACGAACAGACCGACTCTGTTCTCATGACACACCAACACCCAGCATACGGGTCCGTACTGGGCGTTTCGGTCAGTTAAGCAGCCAATAATCTAATCAAACCTAATTCATCGAACCAACTATTCGGCAATGCTAAGTGCAGCGCAGGACTCCGGCTTATCCGCCAGTACCCTTTGCTCGACCCTACTGTCTGCCTCGTCAGCTCATCACTGACTCCTCGCCTTCTTAGCTCCGCATATCGCTTCGGGCTTTTCTTCCATTGATACCAGAGCAAACTTCTCAATCGTCGCCTGATCCAGCAGTCAAAGTTTTCAAACTCCGAACGGGTTTCAACTTCTCGAAAGTAGTTCTTCCAGCCCCGTAAGTAGCGATTCAGAAACTCCAATCTCTGCTCCAGTGACCGCCCGCCTTTGCGGGTTAGTTGTTTGACCTTGTCCCTGAACCGCTTGCAGGTTTTATCTGCCAGCTTCTTCCTGCCATCTCTGGTAAAGCTGTATCCCAGGAACGCCCGCCTCCATACCTTGTCAACTGCACTTTTCGCAACGTTGACTTTTAGCTTCAGCTTGCTTTCGATGTAACGAGTCAAACTTGCCATCACTCTCTCGCCTGCTTTCTGGCTTCGCACAAACACCCGACAGTCGTCAGCGTAACGTACAAACCGTAAATCACGCTTTTCTAACTCTTTATCGAGTTCATCCAGTACGATGTTAGACAACACAGGTGAGAGCGGCCCTCCCTGAGGCACTCCTTCGGTCTGCGGTTTTACCAGCCCGTTCTCCATCACTCCGGACTGTAGGAATCGTCGAATTAAACGTAATACATCCTTGTCATCTGTGTGAACTGCCAGCTTTGCCATCAGTCGATCATGGTTAACCCGATCGAAGAATTTCGACAGGTCAATGTCCACAACCCAGCTATATCCTTCTCGGATATACGACTGAGCCTGATTAATCGCCTGATGTGCTGACCGGTTCGGCCTGAATCCGTAACTGAAGGCTGAGAACCTTGGTTCCCACTCGGCCTGCAATACTTGCTGTATCGCTTGCTGCACCATTCGGTCTAAGGCGATTGGTATACCCAACTGCCTTTCTCCTCCGTCCGGTTTGGGAATCAGTACTCGCCTTACGGGAGCAGGACGCCATTCTCCCTGCAAAAGACATTGCCGCAGTTCATGACCATGTTCTTGTAGATGGGTGTACAACCCTTCCACTGTCATGCGGTCGATGCCTGCTGCGCCTTTATTGCGTTTAACTCGCTGAAAGGCTCTTGTTAAATTATTGGGGTTGGCGATACGTTCCATCAGGCTCGTACCACCCGCCGGGCTTTCGTAATCCTGTGATACCGACACGACCTCAGCCCTCATAGCCTTGCAGCCTCCGGTTCCGCCGTGACCACTTGGCATGAGTTCCAGTGTTTGCTGGATTTGTCTGCGTCCAGTGTATCGAATAACAGAAACTACTCACCACTCTGTACCGTTCAGGCCTTCACTGACATACGCCAGCTACTATGCCATCTGCTGACTTCTGTGTGGCGGTCAAGTCACCTTACGATGGCCTCAGTCCGAAATATCAGACACCACACAGACCTCCCGAGGTAAGTCACACCGCCTTCGCCGCACAACCGCCAGATCTACTGCCTGAATGTCCGGATGAGTATGGACTTCGTCATCATACGCTGACTCGTCCTCACGCAAACAGCCTCATATCTGATTTCTGTTCGTCGGCTCGCGGTTTTGCTCCACACTGCCTTCAGCCTGCACCTCACGATACAAACCTTGTGCTTCACTAGTCCTTCGCCCTCATCTGGCTGGACAGGGGACTTTCACCCCCAAGCTGTGTGACATGCTCGGCACACGTGATGATATGGCTGGCACCGCCAGCCATCGCCAGCTCTACCAGGTGATTATCAGCTTCGTCTGGTAATTTTGGCCGCCAGAGATAATAGATCTCAACCCACTGGGTAATACTTAGCAGCGCGTTGAGCACCTGTTCACGTTCCGACTCAATAGGTAAGCGGTGTTTATTACCCATCCATGGAAAAATCATGAAAGCCCCTTCAATTATTGGCCTGTAGCTTATATTTGCTTTCTTTTTAATGCGTCTATGGTCTTATATCTACACATCAGGATAAGGCCTCAGCATGAATGCTCACGACTTGATTTCACAACTCTCTATTATCAGTGACCCTCACCAAGCTTGGAAAGTTGGCCATAATCTAAATAATCGTCCTTACTCATGATTCGATCCTGAATGAGAAAATAAACATTATATTGCGAGACAATAGCTCATATCGTCTACAGATTTAAATGCAGACAAGCTGATTGGTGATTTACAGGGTCGATCCTGCAAAGGCAATCCACCTTTTAGGCTGGCAACCGCCCTATCCTGTCGAACAGGGTATTCGGGCTACCGTTTTGGCCTATTCTCCAGGTAAAAAATGAAGTGTATCGTTTCCTCGATTGCCTGCTGGCTCTACTCGGTCTAATTCTCAGCTCGCCTTTACTTCTGGTAATTTATATTATGGGTCTTCTTGATACCGGCTCTCCCCTGTTCAGCCAGGAACGGGTTGGCCGTTATAAAAAGCCGTTTGTGCTTGTGAAGTTCCGTACCATGCAAGTGGATACTTTCTCTGTTGCCAGTCATCTTGTCCCTTCCTCATCCATTACGCCACTGGGTCGATTCCTGCGTAAAACCAAGCTGGATGAACTGCCACAGCTATGGAATGTTCTGGTTGGCGATATGAGTCTGGTAGGTCCACGGCCTAATCTTTTTAATCAGCAAGAGTTGATTGAAGCCCGTGAACAACTCGGGGTGTATAATGTGTTGCCTGGCCTTACCGGACTTGCGCAAGTCAGACAGATTGATATGTCCACCCCTGAACTGCTTGCCAGAACAGACAGCCAGATGATCCGATCCTTAACTCTTCGGGATTATTTTAAATATATTTTGATGACTGCGACGGGGAAAGGTCAGGGAGACCGGGTGCGATGAGTAGTAATAACAAAAACCCCGGTCAATCTCTCAACCGGGGTTCTGCTTTATTCAATGCCTGGCGATGACCTACTCTCACATGGGGAAGCCCCACACTACCATCGGCGATGTGTCGTTTCACTTCCGAGTTCGGGATGGGATCGGGTGGTTCCAACACTCTATGGTCACCAGGCAAAACTGGTCGAGCCGTTGGCTCTCGAGCTGGAAGCTTTAAGCTGGAGGCTTGAAGCTGTTTCTCGAAAACTAAGGCTCTGGAATCCAAATCTCTTTTAAGCTGTGTCGTCTATTCTTGCTCAACACTCTCGTTCACTGTGTACGGCTTCAAGCTTCCAGCTTCCAGCTTTTGCTGGCAGCTTCGCTGCGCAAATCGCTTTGGCGTTATATGGTCAAGCCTCTCGAGTCATTAGTACGGGTTAGCTCAACGCCTCACAACGCTTACACACCCCGCCTATCAACGTCATAGTCTTTAACGTCTCTTATGGGCCTTGCGGCCAGGGAAGTCTCATCTTGAAGGGGGCTTCCCGCTTAGATGCTTTCAGCGGTTATCCCGTCCGAACTTAGCTACCGGGCAATGCGTCTGGCGACACAACCCGAACACCAGTGGTTCGTCCACTCCGGTCCTCTCGTACTAGGAGCAGCTCTCCTCAAACTTCCAACGTCCACGGCAGATAGGGACCGAACTGTCTCACGACGTTCTAAACCCAGCTCGCGTACCACTTTAAATGGCGAACAGCCATACCCTTGGGACCGGCTTCAGCCCCAGGATGTGATGAGCCGACATCGAGGTGCCAAACACCGCCGTCGATGTGAACTCTTGGGCGGTATCAGCCTGTTATCCCCGGAGTACCTTTTATCCGTTGAGCGATGGCCCTTCCATTCAGAACCACCGGATCACTATGACCTACTTTCGTACCTGCTCGAGATGTACCTCTCGCAGTCAAGCTGGCTTGTACCATTACACTAACCGCACGATGTCCGACCGTGCTTAGCCAACCTTCGTGCTCCTCCGTTACTCTTTGGGAGGAGACCGCCCCAGTCAAACTACCCACCACACAATGTCCCCGATCCTGCTAAAGGACCTGGGTTAGAACCTCAATATTGCCAGGGTGGTATTTCAAGGTTGGCTCCATGCAGACTGGCGTCCACACTTCAAAGCCTCCCACCTATCCTACACAAGCAACATCAAGATCCACTGTGAAGCTGTAGTAAAGGTTCACGGGGTCTTTCCGTCTAGCCGCGGATACACTGCATCTTAACAGCGATTTCAATTTCACTGAGTCCTGGGTGGAGACAGCGTGGCCATCGTTACGCCATTCGTGCAGGTCGGAACTTACCCGACAAGGAATTTCGCTACCTTAGGACCGTTATAGTTACGGCCGCCGTTTACCGGGGCTTCGATCAACCGCTTCTCTTGCGATAACAGCATCAATTAACCTTCCGGCACCGGGCAGGCGTCACACCGTATACGTCCACTTACGTGTTAGCACAGTGCTGTGTTTTTAATAAACAGTCGCAGCCACCTGGTATCTTCGACCAGCCTCAGCTTACGGGGCAAGCCCGATCACCAAAGCCGGCGCACCTTCTCCCGAAGTTACGGTGCCATTTTGCCTAGTTCCTTCACCCAGGTTCTCTCAAGCGCCTTGGTATTCTCTACCTGACCACCTGTGTCGGTTTCGGGTACGGTCCCTTTTGACCTGAAGCTTAGAAGTTTTTCCTGGAAGCCTGGCATCAACCACTTCCCCACCTTGGTGGGTTCGTCATCAGTTCTCGGCTTTGTGGACCCGGATTTGCCTGAGTCCACAGCCTACGACCTTAAACCCGGATAACCATCACCGGGCTGGCCTAGCCTTCTCCGTCACTCCATCGCAGTCAAAAGGGGTACAGGAATATTAACCTGTTTCCCATCGATTACGTCTTTCGACCTCACCTTAGGGGCCGACTCACCCTGCGCCGATTAGCGTTGCGCAGGAACCCTTGGTCTTCCGGCGAGGGAGCCTCTCACTCCCTTTATCGTTACTCATGTCAGCATTCGCACTTCTGATACCTCCAGCCCACCTTCCGGTGAACCTTCAACGGCTTACAGAACGCTCCTCTACCGGTTCAGTTGTCAGTTTGCAGTTGTCGGTTGTCAGTTTGAACTGAGTTATTTAAAACTCTTGTGCAAACTAACCAACATCTTACTGACTTGGTTGTATTCGGTTTTGAGGTCTTGCCATTGCTGATCGTCAATGTAATTGAGATCAAGGCAGTACCTTAACCAAACTCTCATTTCGTCAGATGATCCGATAGCCATCAATATGAACCTTCGAAACTCTGCTTTTGAGATGATCAGTTTCCCATGTCCTTCAGCAATATTTGCACAGATTCCTTTACTGGCTCTGCACATCTGATCAGCAAGTCCATGCATTTGTTCAATTCTCGGAAATTCCAGCGAGAGCTTGTGAACTTTCAAAGAAAGCTTATAGGCCCGTTGAAATACTTCTAAATCTTCAAATCGCTGCATACTTACTTCTCATACTGCCAACTGACAACTGTAAACTGACAACTGAACCCCGTAGCTTCGGTGAATAGTTTGAGCCCCGTTACATCTTCCGCGCGAGCCGACTCGACCAGTGAGCTATTACGCTTTCTTTAAAGGGTGGCTGCTTCTAAGCCAACCTCCTGGCTGTCTGGGCCTTCTCACATCGTTTCCCACTTAACTATTACTTTGGGACCTTAGCTGACGGTCTGGGTTGTTTCCCTTTCCACGACGGACGTTAGCACCCGCCGTGTGTCTCCCGTGATTGCACTCATCGGTATTCGGAGTTTGCATGGGGTTGGTAAGCCGGGATGGCCCCCTAGCCCAAACAGTGCTCTACCCCCGATGGTGAGACACGAGGCGCTACCTAAATAGCTTTCGAGGAGAACCAGCTATCTCCGGGCTTGATTAGCCTTTCACTCCTATCCACAAGTCATCCCCTGGCTTTTCAACGACAGTGGGTTCGGTCCTCCAATCAGTGTTACCTGATCTTCAACCTGCTCATGGATAGATCGCCCGGTTTCGGGTCTATTCACTGCGACTGGACGCCCTGTTAAGACTCGCTTTCGCTACGGCTTCCCTATACGGTTAACCTTGCCACAGAAAATAAGTCGCTGACCCATTATACAAAAGGTACGCAGTCATCAGTGGCCAGTTGTCAGTTGTCGGTGGTCAGTTTTGTTCAGCGTCAATTTCAACACCTCTGCAAATCTGCCCGTATTTTCCAACTTGACGACCTGGTAATCAGTCATCTGCTGTCGCTTGCCTACTGGCAACTGACAACTGACAACTGACCACTGACTCCCACTGCTTGTACGTACACGGTTTCAGGTTCTGTTTCACTCCCCTCAACGGGGTTCTTTTCGCCTTTCCCTCACGGTACTGGTTCACTATCGGTCAGTCAGGAGTATTTAGCCTTGGAGGATGGTCCCCCCTTGTCTCCGAAAAGACGGTTCAGACAACATTTCACGTGTGCCGTCCTACTCGATTTCACAATAACTGGCTTTTCGCGTACGGGGCTATCACCCACTATGGCCACACTTTCCAGAGTGTTCCGCTAAACCAAAAATTGCTTAAGGGCTACTCCCCGTTCGCTCGCCGCTACTGGGGGAATCTCGGTTGATTTCTTTTCCTCCGGGTACTTAGATGTTTCAGTTCCCCGGGTTCGCCTCCTAAACCCTATGTATTCAGGTTAAGGATACTCACTTGTGTGAGTGGGTTTCCCCATTCGGACATTCCTGGATCAACGCCTGTTTATCGGCTCCCCAAGACTTTTCGCAGATTACCACGTCCTTCATCGCCTCTGACTGCCAAGGCATCCACCGTGTACGCTTAGTCACTTGACCATATAACCCAAAGCGATCTCTTCGAGATCTCAGTTGTCAGTTGTCGGTGACCAGTGGTCAGTCGATTCGTGGCAACTGATGGTTATAGGCAATAACTACCTTTAACGATCTTCAGTAACCGGCAACTGTCAACTGACAACCGGCCACTGATACGCCCTACACTTGAGAGTGTCTCAGCAAGAATTTCATTAAAAGACCAAAGTCTTTTAAATCAACTCAGCTTATTTAAGTTTGGATTCCACATTGTTAAAGAACAAAACTAACAACTGCCAACTGACCACCGTCAACTGACAACTGATAATCAAACAATTCGTGTGAACGCTTATGGAAGGTCGGTCTTCGTTTAAGGAGGTGATCCAGCCCCAGGTTCCCCTAGGGCTACCTTGTTACGACTTCACCCCAGTCATGAATCACTCCGTGGTAACCGCTCTCCCGAAGGTTAAGCTAGCTACTTCTGGAGCAACCCACTCCCATGGTGTGACGGGCGGTGTGTACAAGGCCCGGGAACGTATTCACCGTGACATTCTGATTCACGATTACTAGCGATTCCGACTTCATGGAGTCGAGTTGCAGACTCCAATCCGGACTACGATGCACTTTCTCAGATTAGCTCCACCTCGCGGCTTGGCAACCGTCTGTATGCACCATTGTAGCACGTGTGTAGCCCTGGCCGTAAGGGCCATGATGACTTGACGTCGTCCCCACCTTCCTCCGGTTTGTCACCGGCAGTCTCCCCAGAGTGCCCACCCGAAGTGCTGGTAACTGAGGATAAGGGTTGCGCTCGTTGCGGGACTTAACCCAACATCTCACGACACGAGCTGACGACAGCCATGCAGCACCTGTCACTGCGTTCCCGAAGGCACCAAACTATCTCTAGTAAGTTCGCAGGATGTCAAGGCCAGGTAAGGTTCTTCGCGTTGCTTCGAATTAAACCACATGCTCCACCGCTTGTGCGGGCCCCCGTCAATTCATTTGAGTTTTAACCTTGCGGCCGTACTCCCCAGGCGGTCTACTTATCGCGTTAGCTGCGTCACCAGAAATGCAAGATCCCCGACGACTAGTAGACATCGTTTACGGCGTGGACTACCAGGGTATCTAATCCTGTTTGCTCCCCACGCTTTCGTACCTCAGCGTCAGTGTCAGACCAGAGTGTCGCCTTCGCCACTGGTGTTCCTTCCTATATCTACGCATTTCACCGCTACACAGGAAATTCCACACTCCTCTTCCGCACTCTAGCTTGCCAGTTTTGGGTGCCGTTCCCAGGTTGAGCCCGGGGCTTTCACATCCAACTTAACAAGCCGCCTACGCACGCTTTACGCCCAGTAATTCCGATTAACGCTCGCACCCTCCGTATTACCGCGGCTGCTGGCACGGAGTTAGCCGGTGCTTCTTCTGCGAGTAACGTCACAGCTCAAGGGTATTAACCTTGAACCTTTCCTCCTCGCTGAAAGTGCTTTACAACCCTAGGGCCTTCTTCACACACGCGGCATGGCTGCATCAGGCTTGCGCCCATTGTGCAATATTCCCCACTGCTGCCTCCCGTAGGAGTCTGGGCCGTGTCTCAGTCCCAGTGTGGCTGATCATCCTCTCAGACCAGCTACGGATCGTCGCCTTGGTAGGCCTTTACCCCACCAACCAGCTAATCCGACGCAGGCTCATCCGATAGCGCAAGGTTCCGAAGAGTCCCCTGCTTTCCCCCCTCTTCCGAAAAAGAGTAGGACGTATGCGGTATTAATCCGGATTTCTCCGGGCTATCCCCCACTACCGGGCAGATTCCTACGTGTTACGCACCCGTCCGCCGCTCGTCAGCAACCAGCAAGCTAGTTCTGTTACCGCTCGACTTGCATGTGTTAGGCCTGCCGCCAGCGTTCAATCTGAGCCATGATCAAACTCTTCAGTTTAAATCGTTTTGTCAGCTGCCCCGAAGAACATGCTGACTGCTCAATCTTTGCAATTAAACGTACATGTTAGAATTAACGAGTATGTTCGCTTGCTTGATCAGCATTTAAATCATTTCAGAGCAAAGCTCTGTTGACCGATGCCATTCGCACAAGCGCCCACACGAATTGTCTGATAATTTGTTAAAGAACTGGATTAAAACAAGAAGGTTTTAACCGGCTGATTCAGCGGTCAGCGCTGTTCAGCGAGGCCGCTATCTTACCGCGACCGTTTTTGTTGTCAAGTGCTTGTTTTCTAAGTCACTTTTCAACTTACCAAGACCGCATTCGTTCACTCAGTGAGCGTTGCGTTTCTGTCTCAGCGGCGGTGCATTCTACGCTGTTCGATCCGATTGTCAATCACCGTTTTAAACGCTGTTGCAATGGATCCTTGCGTGCTCTTTGAGAGCCATGCACCATTCAGTGGAGGCGCATTATACAGGGGAGGTTTGTTCTGCCAACCCCCGGTGAATACCTACACCAGCAGGTCAACTTTCCAACCTTTGGTTATGATCAGTCTCTTTTCATTTTCTTTTCTTTACCAATTAATACATTTGTTTTTTTCACAGTTATTCGTCGGTTAGCGTATATTTAGCTCTTCATTTCGTCATTCCCTTCAGGAGAGATCTGTGAAAAAAATACTCCTCTTTGTTTCAGCGCTTGTAATGAGCCTGAACGTTCAGGCCATTGAGCTAGATGGTGTAAATGTTCCAGAAACGCTAACCCTGGAAAACCAGACTCTGAAACTCAATGGTGCAGGTGTCCGCTCCAAATTTTTTGTTGATCTGTACGTAGGCTCGCTCTTCACCACGGAAAAAGCCAGTGAAGCCAGCAGTGTCTTGAACAGCACAACGCCTGTAGCCATTCAGCTGTTCATCACCTCCACGCTGATCACTTCTGAAAAACTCACTGAAGCCGTTAATGAAGGATTTGAGAAGTCGACCGGTGGCCAGATCGCACCTCTCGAAGATCGACTGACCGCCTTTATCGATGTTTTCAAAGACGAGATTGTTAAGGGTGATAACTTCGTAATGTTTATCACCCCCGGCAAGGGCGTTAATGTCTATAAGAATGGGAAAAAGCTGGCTACCATCGAAGGTGATGACTTCAGCAAAGCTCTACTGGGTGTCTGGCTGGGAGATCAACCTGCCGACGCTGACCTCAAGGCTGATATGCTGGGCCACTGATACTTTCGCAGCCAGTTTACTGGCTGCTTACTCCTGAACCTTTAGCTCTGATCACTGAGAAACTGCTGTTCAATAGTTTCCACGGCATGACAAAAGCGGTCTCCCTGCATTTCACCAAGACATTCTTTCTGCAGATAACCCACCATCGCCTCCCCTATCATGGTGATTACCATTTTGCGATTGTAGAGAGGCAGACTGCTTGCATAACCCAGAGCAAACTGCCTGAGCGGATTCACTATGCAGTCATAGGCAACCCCACAATAAAACCCCTTCCTGGTCTGAGCATCAGAGGCCATTTCAGCCAAACTTCCCACCACTTCCTCAAGATCTTCATGCACATAGGCTGGCTCACCAAATTCGCCAATGGTCTCCGCCAGGTCCACCAGGTAGATTCGATCAGATTCCTGGTCATAGATTTCATTATTTCCATTTCGGTCCGGAAGGTGTAACCGAACCATCCGGCTCAACATTTCGGCAATATTTTTGGCGGGCCGTCTTGGATCTAAATGAGCCAGAGCCAATACCTGCCCATAACGGTAAAAAGCTTTTCTCAGCAAAATTTTCTGTTTGGTATTCAGGGCATGATCTGAGGCAAGATACTGTTGATAGAACAGTTGCAGCCATTCCGGGAAGAAATAGGCATAATGTGAAGCAAGATACTGTTGATTGTAAATGTCACTCAAGTTCCTGCCCGGAACCAGAGGATAACTCAGGATGTAATGCTGCTTTTGATTGAGCATGAAAGTAGCAGCACGATCCGGGAGTACCAGTTCAGCATTCACCCTGACCAACCAGGGGTAAAGCGAAAGCTTCTTTTTCAGCAGCCATTCAGACTCAAAGCGTATCAATTCACATCCATAACAATCTTCTCGAAAGATTTTGACAAACCATTCAGTACCATCAAACAAAACGGTGTAAGCCCGATCGAGCTCGCCACCGGCGGTTATGATTTCTTTAAAGTTTTTACCTTTACCCTGAAATAGCTGGTGTATGGCCTCTTCATAGGTTTGCAGTTCAGAGAAGTCCGGCACCTTCGGTAATTCAACAAATTCTGCCCTGGAGGCACGACTGAGGATGAGTAACAGGATCAGAAAGGAAGATCGGAGAGCGGTCATTTGAAAAAAGCCTCTGATAGCTTAATAACCGTTTTATCGACCTTTAGCCCTATCCCTTAATAAATCAGGCAAGCCAGAGTAGCAGAATGACACTACTCAGAATCAGAGCCATACCACAATATTCACGAGGCGAATGTTTTTCCCTGAACAGACGACTGGAGATAATCAGCGTGAAGAAGAATTCAACCTGCCCCAAGGTTTTGACCAGGGCCGGGTTTTGCAGACTGAAAGCTGTAAACCAGCCGATGGACCCCAGCAGACTGAGAAGCCCGACAGCGCCACTTAACTTCCATTGCTGAATGAGCTTTCCCAGAGTCTGAGGCTCTTTTAACCAGATAAAGCCACCCAAAAGCACCGTTTGCATAAGAACTGTGACAGTCAGTGTATAGGCCGAAGCCACGAGCGGATCATCATCCAGCGACAAACTCGCCTGTCTGACCCAAAGGGTGGTCAAAGCCAGAAGGAACCCTGCGCCGAGGCCAAACGCAGCAGATACCGAAAACAGGGATCGCCATCCTTGCTGCCCGGGCGGGTTCAAAAAGATCAACCCAACCGTCCCCAACAAAACACTGATCCAGCCCGCCCAGCTGAGCATCTGGGAAAAAATAATGGCACCCAACACAGCCACCAGAACCGTCTCAGACTTGGAATAAATAACCCCAATCGCAAAGTTTCTCAGGTGAAAGAGCTTGACGATAACAACCGTAGCAGCGATTTGAGCCAATCCGGCGCCGAAACTGTAGAGCAGGAAAGTGGAAGAGATTTCAGGCAGCTCAGAATCCTGCCAGTGCAGTTGCAGATACAAATAAACCCAAACCAGGGGAAGTGAGAAAACATATCGGGAAAATGTGGTCCCCCAGACACTGACTCGCTCAGAAAGTGTTTTTTGACATGCCGTGCGAAATGCCTGAGCAACAGCGGCCATCAAAGTCAGCCAGATCCAGGTAGACACTGTTTCTCCTCCCTGAAAAAGATGAAGCACACCATCTTACCCATTGGACTTGGTGATGTGGGTAGACGACAAACTTGACATGTGTTCCAAAACCCCGGTGTTGAGCAATGAGGTTTCGGAACAGTCAAATAAAATTGCAACAATCGCAAAATCAATTACGCTAGACACAAGATAAATCATTAAAAGGTAAATTTATCTTGTGGGTTTCAGCTACAAAGCTAGCCAAGATTGAAAGCGTAACCAGCCAAACTATAAGGCGCAAGATCGAAAGCGGTCACTACGAAAAAGTGAAGCAAACCAGTGGTGGTCACTTCCGCATATTCATTAGCCAGTAAAGGAAGATATGCTATGCAAGAGTCAGTTCTGGAGAGCAAAAATCCAGCATTGACACGCAAAAGCATATCTTACTCCAAAAACATCCTGACGCAGAATTTATCAGCGATATTGCCAGTGCTTTCAACTTTAAGCGAAAAGGACTGCAAACCATTCTGGAATCAGCGGTGTGCGGAAATCCAACCCATATTGTGGTTGCCACAAAAGATCGCCTTGCCCGATCAGGATTTGAACTTATCAAGTGGCTTGTTGAATTATCGGGAGGACAAATCGAAGTTTTGGATGACCCGGATAACGCCTGTGAGCCATTCGACACCCAAGAGCTTATCGGTTTCATTACCTCATTCTGCAATAGCCACTACGGGAAGCGATCTGCTAAAAGACGCAAAGGACGCAAAGATAGTAGCGTCAAAAAAGATCAGGTTTTACCCAGAGAATGAGCAAGCCTATCACGATGCCCTGATACTCTATCGCAGGTCGTACAACCTTGCTGTTGAGCGTTTCCGCAATGATGACTATAAAGATGCCAGCGGAAAATTCATCAACATGCGACCCGCCATTAAAGCTCAAGTGGAGCAGGAGCAAAAAGAAAGTGGCAGGGCTTATAACTCGATTGTTTCTGATAATGGAACACTGGCGGCAGCGACCACATTCAAAGCGGTCTGCAAGCACAACAAGAAGCTCAAGGGAGCTAAAGAGGGCTTTGCAGAAATCAGTTTCAAAAGCCGCAAAGGTAGCAGGCACTCATTCTCTATTGACCGTTTGCCAAAGGGATTAAATCCCTGCGTAGAGGCTCTTGGCAAGATTCACCTGACAGAAGATCTGCCAACAGAAGCGATTGGCAAGTCTTGTGTCATAACCTACGACAAAGGTCGCTGGTTCATTCAGGTTCAACAACATATTGAGCTAAATCCCGAAATCCAAGGGAAGGTTAGATGCGTTGGAGTTGACCCCGGAGTTCGCACCTTTGCCACTTGCTACAGCGAAAAAGAGGCGTTGATAGCGGGTAATAACGTTGCAAAAACAAAGCTGTTCCCACTGATGAAGCAAGTGGACAGCTTGATCAGTCAAAAGCAAAAAATCCTGAACACTCAGAAGGGCGTTGAGTTCCCCGATATGCCCCAATGGGCAAGAGATCGGATTATTCATTTCAACAGGGAAATTGACCGGCTGAAATGCAAAAAGGATGACATTGTTCTTGATCTGCATAACCGGCTGGCGTTCGAGTTGGTGTCGAACTACGACGTTGTATTTTTGCCAACCTTTGAGACAAGAGGTATGGTCACACGCAAAGATAAGAAGGTTCGCACCATTCGCCGTAACACCTGCCGCCAGATGCTTGACCTCAATCACTACCAATTCAAAAAGCGGCTTAAGTGGTACGCCAAAAAGTATGGAAGCATGTAGTTGATTGCAACGAAGCCTATACATCCAAGACTCAATCATGGAACGGGACCATTGACGAAAAATTAGGTTCTTCCAAAATTATTAAGGGTGAGGGCTTCACCGTTGATCGTGATATCAACGGTGCCAGAAATGTCTTTCTTAAGTGTTTGACAAGGTAGCTTGAACCTTAGCCATAACAGCGAGTGTTGCGCTCGTTGCGGTTTTAATCAAGAGGATAGACCTCAGTAGCAAAGCTGGTCGAATTGAACCCTTTCTTCCAGCAATTCTGCCAAGGCCTCCAGACCTTTTTGGTCTTCTTCATCAAAACGGGAAGTGATCGGACTGTCGATGTCCAGAACCGCTTTCACCTCACCCCCTTTAGACAACGGAATCACGATCTCGCTCTGACTGGCTGAATCACAGGCAATATGACCAGGAAATGCAGTCACATCAGCCACTAGCTGGGTGGTTTGGTCCCGGGCAGCAGTACCACAGACGCCCCGGCCAAACGGGATGCGAACACAAGCAGGATTACCCATAAACGGCCCCAGTACCAGCTCATTGCCCCGGACGATATAAAACCCGGCCCAATTTACCTCTGCCATGGTCGTAAACAGCAGGCTGGCAACATTGGCGAGATTGGCTAGTGCATCCATTTCACCCTCAGTCAATGCCTTTGCCTGAGCCACCAATATTCGATAAAAGCTGGCTTTATCCTCCGGCATCTCAACAACTTTAAACATACTTGCACTCATTTAGATACAGCTTGATACAGCCCTAAGTTAGTAGCAGTTCGCAGCAGAGTACGTAGCCACTGCCGTTATTATCACCATCAGAGCCAGTTTATATACAAGTTCAGAGACTCCAAGGGGAACTTATGTCTCTAAAGTCACTCTAACTAATTATAAGGCTAACCGTGCACTTTCCCGAAGCCCGTCTAAGCTGGACTAGTGTTAAGAAGGGGGTGTGTGTTCAAAAGCACAATTAACAGAGAGGCTGTAATGTTCAATTTACATCGAATTCTTGAAGAAATGTCGACCACCGGATGGATCATCGTGGCTTTCTGCCTGGTGGCATGGATTGCCGCTACCTACCTGATGGGAGAGATTTCCGACAAACATTGGGGCGACAGGGAATCTGGTGCTTTGGTAGGCTTCTTCGTACCCGGTATTCTCTTTGTAATTGGCCTTTATATGCTCTGACATTTCTGTCTGGTTGATTCAGCCTGCATCAGCCAGACAATTCACTTTCTGGCTGACCGACCTGGACAAACAGACTGATGAAAAGCATTCTGCACATTTAATAATTAAGAAGGGAATCGGTGCCAGGGAAAGGAATTGTATTGCAGCAACGAATGATTGAATTATCTTTTCGATCATCTCAATTTATTCATCACTTCAAAGATAAATGGCATCCCGTAGGGGACTCGAACCCCTGTTACTGCCGTGAAAGGGCAGTGTCCTAGGCCACTAGACGAACGGGACACAATATTTAGCTAACACCAGGAAAGTGTTAAATTGGTGGAGCTAAGCGGGATCGAACCGCTGACCTCAACACTGCCAGTGTTGCGCTCTCCCAGCTGAGCTATAGCCCCAAAATCTGATGAGTATTATGCAGTTATTTTCTCAATGATCAAGTAGTAGATACTACCGAGGTCTGTGACACTCCCCGCCGTGCGGAGGGTTTACGGCGATTTTGTCAAAAAGCAAATTCATTAAGAGCTCAATCGAACTTTATAAAGACATAAAAAAAAACAGTCAAATGACTGTTTTTTTATGAAGCATTATTATGGTGGAGCTAAGCGGGATCGAACCGCTGACCTCAACACTGCCAGTGTTGCGCTCTCCCAGCTGAGCTATAGCCCCAATTGGCATCCCGTAGGGGACTCGAACCCCTGTTACTGCCGTGAAAGGGCAGTGTCCTAGGCCACTAGACGAACGGGACATAATCTTTTGTGTCTATATGCTTGTGCATACAGCCTTTAATTTGGAGCGGGAAACGAGACTCGAACTCGCGACCCCAACCTTGGCAAGGTTGTGCTCTACCAACTGAGCTATTCCCGCATTTTAAATGGCATCCCGTAGGGGACTCGAACCCCTGTTACTGCCGTGAAAGGGCAGTGTCCTAGGCCACTAGACGAACGGGACACAATCTCTTATGTCTATATGCTTGCACATACAGCCTTTAATTTGGAGCGGGAAACGAGACTCGAACTCGCGACCCCAACCTTGGCAAGGTTGTGCTCTACCAACTGAGCTATTCCCGCATTTTAAATGGCATCCCGTAGGGGACTCGAACCCCTGTTACTGCCGTGAAAGGGCAGTGTCCTAGGCCACTAGACGAACGGGACACAATCTTTTGTGTCTGTATGCTTGTGCATACAGCCTTTAATCTGGAGCGGGAAACGAGACTCGAACTCGCGACCCCAACCTTGGCAAGGTTGTGCTCTACCAACTGAGCTATTCCCGCAATGAAGATAATTTAGGACTTCTTCAAAGTCCGGAGCAGGAAACGAGACTCACTCTTTAACTCTGAGGCGACCCCAACCTTGGCAAGGTTGTGCTCTACCAACTGAGCTATTCCCGCAATGAAGATAATTTAGGACTTCTTCAAAGTCCGGAGCAGGAAACGAGACTCACTCTTTAACTCTGAGGCGACCCCAACCTTGGCAAGGTTGTGCTCTACCAACTGAGCTATTCCCGCTTAATCAGTGCATTCAACAATGAACTGAGCGACGCAGTCTAATGACTTAGCCGGTCAGAACAATCAGTAAAAATACTATTCACCGACTTTGAAAATGGCATCCCGTAGGGGACTCGAACCCCTGTTACTGCCGTGAAAGGGCAGTGTCCTAGGCCACTAGACGAACGGGACACAATTTTTTATTCAAACGCCTATGACGAACAAAACGTCTGGCTTTGAAAATTTGGTGGAGCTAAGCGGGATCGAACCGCTGACCTCAACACTGCCAGTGTTGCGCTCTCCCAGCTGAGCTATAGCCCCAAAATACTCCTTAACACTCCGGCTCACCCTACCCTTCCTGAAAAGATGTTTGGCTGCCCCGAAACGCAGGGCGAATGATATGGATGCCCCCCTGACCTGTCAAGCTCACTTATGAAAAAATGTTTAATTGAAGCAGATAGTTATATAGTTTTTTATCGCTGGACGCTTTACCGCTCAGGCTTTAAACAAAGCTTCTGCCCCTGATAAAGAAAAAGCCGGAAAAATCCAGCCTTTTCTATAGGGAGGGATGAGTCAGGTTTACTTAGACCCAGCGCCCAGTGCCCTGAACTCTTTTTCAAAACGCTTGGTTTCTTTCTTGGACAATCCACCCAGAACATTGACCGCATGGCGCAGACGGGCACGAGTCATGTCGGCACCGAGAATGGCCATAGAATCCATTACCGACCAGGAGTTCGGTGTCCCGGCAATGGCGATAAAGATTGAAGGATTAAAATCTCCCAGCTTCAATCCCATCTCCCCGGCAAGGGTTTTCACTTCAGCAAAGATATTTTCTTTGTTCCACTGCCTGAGCTGCTCCAGTCTCCAAAGGGTGAACTGCAGCACTTTCTTTACCTCAGCCAACGCAAGCTTTTTATGTATAAAGTCTTCTTCTGACAGCTCTAACATGCCAGAGAACATAAAGCTGGCCATGGGAGCAAAGTCAGCCAGAGTTTCGACACGCCCCTGGGCGAAAGGCAGGAACTTCATAATGTAGTCGCTGTTGAGCAACCATTTATGAAGGCGATCGGCAAACTGCTCGGTGCTCAGATCCTCACGAATCCAACTGGCGTTCAGCCACGACAGTTTTTCCTGGTCAAAAATCGGACCACCCAGGGAAATACGCTGGATGTCAAAGTTTTCAACCATCTCTTCCAGGTTAAACTTCTCGCGCTCATCCGGCATCGACCAACCCATACGAGCCAGGTAATTCAGCAGCGCTTCTGGCAGGTAGCCGGCATCCCGATAATAGGTAATACTGGTTGGATTCTTGCGTTTGGATAGCTTGCTCTTGTCCGGATTTCGCAGCAGTGGCATGTGGCAGAGCTTTGGCATTTCCCACTCAAAGTATTGATAAAGCAGCTGGTGCTTGGGTGCAGAACTGATCCACTCTTCACCCCTGATGACATGAGTAATACCCATCAGGTGATCGTCGACCACATTAGCCAGATGGTAAGTAGGCATACCGTCTGCTTTAACCAGAACCTGCATATCCACCTGAGACCATTCAATTTCGATGGTGCCACGCAACATATCTTCTACTTTGCTACTGCCTTGAGAAGGTACCTTCATGCGAATAACATGGGGCTCGCCTGCAGCCATCTTGCTCTGCACTTCTTCTTCAGACAAATGCAGACAGTGACCATCATAACCTGAGCCCTGTTTGGTTTCAGCCTGCTCTGCTCTCAGGGCATCCAGACGCTCAGCGCTGCAGAAGCAACGAAAAGCATGCCCTTTATCAAGCAGCGCTTGCGCGTGCTCGTCGTAAATTTCACGTCTTTCACTTTGACGATAAGGGCCATGAGGACCGCCCACATCAGGGCCTTCATCCCAGTTCAGCCCCAGCCAGCGCAAAGAGTCGAGAATCTGCTGTTCAGATTCAGCGGTACTTCGCGCCTGATCAGTGTCTTCTATGCGAAGCAGAAACTGCCCACCCTGACTTTTGGCGAAAGCCATATTAAACAGGGCAATATAGGCCGTTCCCACATGGGGATCGCCGGTAGGTGAGGGAGCTACGCGAGTACGAACAGTCATGATCTACTAATGAGTAAAGTTTTAAGTGGCCGCTAGTCTACACCCTGCAGGGCCGCATCGACAACGAATCAACGACCGGTTAATACTTGAGGCCAACAATCCGTTCATTAGCGTTGCTGCTTATTATTGCTTTCACGATGAATCATTAAAAGGGTTATCCCCCCAGCTTTTTCATAGCTTCTCTAACTATGATGTAGTGTTGATTGACACCCAGCTTTCTCATCAGCCAGTTTACTGTAGTGCCCTGAACCAGAAGAGAGAACAAAATCACAGCCAGAGTCATGTCCATAATCAGTTTTTTCTCGGGAATACTGTCAGGAATCGACAGCATCAGTGCAACAGGCACTACACCTCTCAAACCACCCCAAAACATAATGGCTTTGATTTTGTTATCCACCGGACGCCCCACCGGCAGGCGGTTAGATATGGGCAGGAGCAGATAGACGACGACCAAACGACCAATCAAAACAGAAGCAATGGCGATCAACAGGTAAGGGTAATAGTACTGTAAGTGGTCCAGATTTCTGAATAACAGGTTTTCTTTCATCCCCAAAAGCAGGAAAATCAGGCTGTTAGCAATAAAGGCCACAAACTCCCAAAAAGGCGTAATAAAGCTGCGCACCTGTTGAGACAATACTTTTCCTGAATTGGATCGAGTAACGATACCCGCAGCAATAGTTGACATAACACCGGATACTCCCAGAACGTGGTCAGCAACGATAAAGCTGCTATACGCCAGGATAGTGGTATGAGCAATCTGCACAAAGGGCTCGTTTCTGCCCAGCTTCAATAGCCAGTCCATACCGATACCCATGACCAAACCAACCAGTATTCCGCCAAAGAAGATTTCGATAAATGACCAGACTCCGTCGAACAGAACACCGACGCCGAGGCCGCCACCGGCCTGAATAACCGCCAGGACAATCCCGAAGATAACAATTGCTGTGGCATCATTAAACAGACTCTCTGCATCCATCAGCATAGACATTCGAGCCGGCGCTCCAACTTCCTTGAACAGGGCAATAACGGCAACGGGGTCCGTTGCAGAAATCAGCGCCCCGAACAGCATAGCTCCAGCGAGACTGAGAGGAGTCAGCACATTCATGATGACCCCAACCACCAGCATAGAAAGGATTACGCCAAATATGGCCAGATTCAACACCGAAGTCATCTCACGAAACAGATATGGAGGCTTTATGTTGATAGCCGCATCAAATATCAACACCGGAAGCAGGATATACATGATCAGATCATGGGACAGTTCGACCTTTAATAAGGGCCCCAATACGTCAGTGTATTGCGCCAGAATTCCCAGAGCCATGCCGATTACTACCAGACCAATGGTATAAGGAAACCGCAATTTTTTTAGTAATATGGCTGAGCTGGTGGCAAGCAGCAGCAGAGCAGCCAGTATCAGGACCTGTGTAGCAAGGCCGGTTTCATGCATATCAAAACCTCTGAAAACGATTCAATGAGACATCAGGATTATGTCGATTCGGGTAGACCAGGAAGAACAATTGCGCCTGAGGTACCAAGGAAAAATAGCATCCCACAGAGGAATTGACAGCTCAACCAGGAGACTGGTGCAGAGCTTACATCAGCCGTTAACTCCATAGGTTACAAAGACGTAAAGGTGAAGACAATCAGACATCTTAAAATTCAGTATTGTGCTCAACCAGTTTAAAATACAAGCGTTACCCTAATCAGAACCTCAACATGCACATCACACTGAAACAGCTCAAGACATTCCGGGCTGTCGCAAGTCTCGGACAGGTTCGCCTGGCTGCCCAACAGCTTAACCTTTCTCAACCCGCTACCAGCATGGCCCTTGCCGAGCTGGAGAATCAGCTGGGCTGCCAGCTTTTTGACCGCACTGGCAACAAGCTCCTGATCAATCACCAGGGCGAGCTACTCATGCCTCTGGCCTCCGAGTTACTGGATCGGACGTCTGAAATAGAAACTCTGTTTAGAGATCTGCAAAACACCGAATCGGGTCATCTTCGAATCGGTGCAAGTACCACAATTGGCAACTATTTGTTACCCGATATTCTGGCCCGGTTCAGTGCAGACTTTCCCAGGATCAGCTTTAACATGGATATCCGTAATACCGAGACCATCATCAAGCGGGTAACCAGTTTTGACCTGGATATTGGCTGTGTAGAGGGTCCCTGCCAGCATGAAGATATTGACGTCATCCCCTGGAAAGAAGATGAACTGCTGGTCATCTGCAGCCCTGACAACCCTATAGCTAAACGGGGGGAAATCTCACTGGAAGAACTCAATCACCAGCAGTGGATTCTCAGGGAACCGGGCTCTGGCACCCGAAATATTTTTGATCAACATCTGAGCCAAAAGCTGACTGACCTGCCTATCAAGATGGAACTAAACCAGTCAGAAGCCATCAAAAAGCTGGTACAGTACGGTCAGGGCATCGGCTGCCTGTCCCGGCTTTGCGTCAGCCATGAACTGGAGCTGGGCGAACTGGTTGCTGTCAAAATCTCCGGAATCACCATGAAAAGAACCCTCTCTCTGTTGCTTCACAGGAAAAAGTATCAGAGCCAGATCATTCAACTGATACTGAAAGCTCTTCGCTGACAGAAACCGGAATATTGACTATTTTAAGTGAGCTACTGATGAACAGCGTACAGGGATATTATTTTGCAGCTCACGGCAAAGCCTTCACACTCAAAACCGCTTTTTACCAGCAAGACCATCTGGAATATTGTTTTTCTGATTCTGGCATTCTGGTTGGCCAAAGCTAATGCCTCCGAGTCTGAAGAGACCGAGCCTGCATCGAAAATAAGCAATGCAGAGCTGGAAAAGCTGGATGTCAATGAACTGAAAATGACTGTGCTTACGGACATCTCCAGCACAATAATCAGTGACGAAGAGCTTGCCAGCAGTATCAAGACCAACATCGCAAGCCTGGTCATCAGCCCCCTCATGCTCACACCTGAAGTTCAGGTTGTCGGCAGTGATGAGTTCACACGCCCAATAGCTGTCAGTTTTCAGAAAACCTTTGAGCAGAGCTTGATGAATATGCTTGATGAAGCCCTCCTCAGTCATGCAATAGCGATTATCCACACCCGCAAACCGACCACCCCGCTATGCAATCCTGTGGGCAAAGCACTCAGACAAACCATGTCAGCTTCCATGCAGGATGACCCGCACCGGGTTAAAACCATTCAGGACAGGACTTTCACCCTGCGCAGAATGGCGCAGAAAGGTTCACCTGTGGAGCTTTATGTGGCGTACACCAAAGGCGGTCTGGATAAACGCTCGCCCGAGGAACAGCAGATTTATAAAAAAGAGGTTAATAACACTGCCAATTCCAGTCTCCGTGACAAAGAGATGACCTGCACTGAAATGCCTGATGAAATAGTAGGCGCCTCCTACTTACTGACCACTAAACGAGGAAACACGCTCTTCTTTAGCACTAATGGTACTCAGGCGGCGGATGCTGCTGGCAGTACTGTCTGGAGATTCTGGTTCGGAAGTTTGAAAGATGCTTCCGTCGAAAAGCGTTACAAAGAAGTGATCAAGTACCTTAAAGAAGGTGGTCTGGATATTACTGTTAAGTAATTGTACCTGAATCGGCCAGTTACCCCCCCTCACTACGATGACAAAGCCCTGACAGGTGATTAGAATCCGCAAACTAAAATTGGTAAACCGCCCCAGATAACTTAAGTATTATGCACAAAGTCATTGAAACCCCGGATGCACCACCTGCCATTGGCCCATACTCCCAGGGGATTCAGTTTGGCAACCTGATTTTCACCTCCGGCCAGCTGCCCATTGAGCCTGAGACCGGAGTAATGTCTGAAGACACCAAAGAACAGGCTCATCAGTGTCTGAAAAATCTAAAGTCTGTTCTGGAAGCCGCAGGCAGCAGCCTGAATAAGGTCAAGAAAGCGACGGTGTTCGTAAAAGATATGAATGACTTCACTGATATCAATGAAGTTTACAAGCAGTACTTTACCTTCCCTTTCCCTGCTCGCAGTTTGGTAGAAGTGGCTCGCCTGCCCAAAGATGTGAAGGTAGAAATTGAAGTCATTGCCACCACTGAGTAGTCAGTTGCGTCAGTAAGGGGGCCTGAACGCCCCCAATACTTCACCACATCAAATCGTCCGGAATTTCATAATCCGCGTACCACTCCTGCTCTTCTTGGGTCAGCTCGCTCTGACTTTCAGACTGAACAACCACAGCGGCAGGTTGACGCTCTTCAATCTTTCTGGCCACTGTTGCGGGAATCACCCGATATTCTTCTTCGTCTGCCTGACTCAGAATACCGATCGCATAAAGCCCCCGACTCAGTCTGTTTTGCATGTCTTCAGAGACATAGATCTTTTTAACCTTGCCATCCACCACAAAGTTATAACCCACATCACCGACTTCCCGGGGAATAGTGTTCATCTCAATGAGCTGACAAACCTGTGCAGCAAACGCCTTTTTCTGACGTTCTTCCTCCAGTTTGCGATTGAGCTCACGATCACGTTCTATCTGGTCGGCTTTCTGCTTTTCCAGTTCAATACGGCGTTTTTCCTGATCGGTCAGCTCACCAGTCTTGGCAGCCTGCTTCTTCTTTTTCTTATTACTGGATTTGGCTTTCAATGCCTGTTGTTTGGTTGCCAGACCAGCGCCCATCAGCTGGTCTCTTAATGATTTACTCATGGATTGCTCAAAATAGATGGATCGAAGATGGATAAAATCTCAGGAGTGATATCTTAGCAGCCGCGTGATTTCGGAGCCAGCCGAACTCTGGTAGATAAGACACATGCCTTCAACAGAGGGCTTGCAGTTGAGCATTCAGGTGTTTGAAAATAGGCCACTAAACTCTGGAAAGCAGTCACGGGTGACGCTAACAATGAAAAACAACATCACACTGATCGGTATGCCAGGCGCTGGAAAAAGTACTATTGGTATTATTCTGGCCAAAGATCTGGCCTTTGGCTTTCTGGATACCGATGTACTGATCCAGATCAGCCAACAGAAAACCCTGCAGGATATTGTTGACGGATCAGGCTATATGTCTCTTCGAGACATTGAAGAAGCAGAACTGCTCAAAGTTAATCTTAAACGGCACATCATTGCCACCGGGGGCTCAGCCGTTTACAGCGAAGCCGCCATGAAACATCTTGCTAAAGAATCGGTCATCGTCTTTCTGGATCTGGACCTTGAGCAGATTCGTCAGCGCATTCATAACTTTGATACACGGGGTATCGCTCGTGCAGAAGATCAAACCATTGAGGATCTGTTTGAAGAACGGGTGATGCTTTACAAGAAATACGCAGATGTAACTATCGATTGCCGAACCCTCTGTCAGGACTCGCTGGCACTGGAAATCATTGAGCAGGTTAAACCACTTCTTCAAACAGATTGAGTGATCGCAACTACCCGGGGAAAAACAGCAGATAACAAAAAGCCCATGACAGATATTCCGACATGGGCTTTTTTACGCTAACAGACTGTCAATCAGTGAATATCTTTCCAGTATTCGCGCTTGAGCAGCAGAGCTACGATGAAGAGCAGAACCAGGAACAACAAGACATAGATACCCAGCTGCTGACGCTTCTGCTTCACAGGCTCAGCAGAGTATGACAGGAAGTTGGTCAAGTCATACATCGCCTGATCGTATTCAGCCGGAGTCAGGGAGCCTTTGCGCTCAGGATCCACAACCAGACCACAAATCTTCTCACCGGTCAGAGGATCACGCTCGGTCGGGCTTGCACCCTGACAGCTGTCAATCTGAACACCTTGAAGCTCCATCAGCACATGAGGCATACCCACGTCAGGGAATACCTTGTTATTCACACCCCACGGACGCTTTGGATCTTCATAAAAAGTACGCAGATAGGTATAGACCCAGTCTTCACCACGTACCCGGGTCACCATGGTCAGATCCGGTGGCGCAGCACCAAACCATACCTTGGCTTCATCCTTGCGCATACCGTTCTTCATAAGATCACCGATCTTGGCAGACTTTGGTACCAGATTTTCCATCATCAGATCGTGTGGAATACCGATATCGTCGGCTACACGCTCGTAGCGCTGGAACTGAGTCGCATGACAGCCCGCACAAAAGTTCTGATAATACATGGCACCACGCTGCAGCGATGCCTTGTCAGAGTGATCAGTCTCAATCGGATCCAGAGGATAACCTGAACCACCCGCCGCAAATCCAAGCACTGGGACCAGCGAAAACAACAGGGTAATTATTGTTTTTTTCATTATCCGGTCACCCTCTCCGGTACAGGTTTGGTTTTTTCCCATCGTGTATAAAACGGCATCAACAGGAAGAATGCGAAGTAATACAGGGTGCAAAGCTGTGCAATCAGTGTGTAGGTTACTGTCGCCGGCTGAGTTCCTAACCAGGTCAGCACCGCAAAGACAATGGCAAACAGGAAGATCCCAACCTTGCTGATAATACCCTTGTAGCGCCAGGATCTGACCCGGCTGCGATCCAGCCATGGCAGGACAAACAAAATAGCAATCGCTGCCCCCATCATGATAACACCACCGAGCTTGGAGTCGATCGGACCTATGTCAAAGGTGATCGCACGCAGGATGGAGTAGAAGGCTCCGAAGTACCATACCGGTGCAATATGCGCTGGAGTCTTCAGTGCATCGGCCTGCTCAAAGTTAGCGTACTCAAGGAAGAAGCCACCCATTTCAGGGAAGAAGAACATGACACTACAGAACACAAACAGGAAGACTGCAACCCCTACCAGGTCTTTCACGGTGTAGTATGGGTGAAATGGAATACCATCCAGAGGTACGCCGTCCTTGTCTTTCAGCTTCTTGATATCAACACCGTCAGGGTTGTTGGAACCCACTTCGTGCAGGGCAATGATATGCAAGACCACCAAACCCAGAATAACGATAGGCAGAGCCACAACGTGCAGAGCAAAGAAACGGTTCAGAGTAATACCCGAGATCAGGAAGTCACCCCGGATCCACTGCTGCAGGTCTGGACCAATAACAGGGATAGCACCGAACAGGGAAATGATAACCTGGGCACCCCAGTATGACATCTGACCCCATGGCAGCAGGTAGCCCATAAAGGCTTCAGCCATCAGCGCCAGATAAATGGCCATACCAAAGATCCACACCAACTCCCTTGGAGCTCGGTAAGAGCCGTAGATCAGACCACGGAACATGTGGAGGTAGACAACGATAAAGAAGAAAGATGCGCCGGTAGAGTGCATGTAGCGAATCAGCCAGCCGTATTCCACATCACGCATGATGTATTCAACAGAAGCAAAAGCCTGCTCTGCACTGGGCACGTAACTCATGGTCAGCCAGATACCGGTCAGCAACTGGTTAACCAGAACCAGCAGCGCCAGAGAGCCGAAGAAATACCAGAAGTTAAAATTCTTTGGTGCGTAGTATTTACTGAGATGATCTTCCCAGACCTGGGTGACAGGTAGCCTGGCATTAAGCCAATCCATGAAGTTGCCCATTACGCATTCTCCTCATCTTGGCCGACAATGATGACTGTGTCGCTCTCAAAGGTATAAGGAGGCACTTCCAGATTGGTGGGCGCAGGCACTCCCTTGAATACACGACCAGCCAGATCGAACTTCGAACCATGACATGGGCAGTGGTAACCACCTTTCCATTCAGGGTCAAATTCCATCGGTTTAACTTCAGGCATGTATTTGGGTGAACACCCGAGGTGGGTGCAAAGACCGACCAGAATCAGGTACTCATCCTTCACGGAACGGTACTCATTTGCTGCGTACGCTGGCTGTTCTGATTTCTCGGACCTGGGGTCTCTCAACTTGTCATCCAGAGACCTTATATTATCCAGCATGGCCTGGGTTCGTCTTACCACAAACACAGGCTTACCGCGCCATTCAACTACAATCTGCTGTCCCGGCTCCAACTTGCTGAGGTTCACCTTCACAGGAGCACCAGCAGCCTTTGCTTTGGCACTGGGATTCCATGACTTGATAAAAGGTGTAGCGACCCCAACGGCCCCGGCAGCCCCCACCACCGAAGTCGCAGCCACGAGAAAGCGGCGCCGGCTGTTATTTACGCCGTTGTCACTCATTTAACCTACTCTCCCCATCCAGGCAAATGCCCAAAAACTTCTTTTAATTCACGGGTGGGATATTAGCAGGGAGTACAAGAGTTACGTCTCTTACTAAGAGAAAAATCTTTAAATGACCTTTCTCTCACCCCCTGTCAAAGCCTTGTCTGATTATTTGTCCCACCTAAGCAGCAGAGCGTAATGATACTGGTTTTAGTTTCTATACAAAAGCCTTACATGAAGTTTTCCTTAACCTCTGAATCAAACCCTTACGCCACAGGAACTCCAGCCCCCCCATTGTCCAAGGGCATATTCTATTACATCCAGCCCAGGCCATATTTGTTAAACATCCAACACTGATTAAGTTTGTTTTTTATACAAACAACCTTCGCCAAGGATACAAAACACCAGCGATCGTACCGTTTTCTTTTTTTCAGCCAAAAAAAACGCCCGCATAAAGCGGGCGTTTTCTGCAGCGCCTGAAAACAGGCGCCAGCGACATCAACGCTTGGAGAACTGTGGACGCTTACGCGCTTTGCGCAGACCCACTTTCTTACGTTCAACTTCACGTGCATCACGAGTCACATAGCCAGCTTTACGCAGAGGAGAACGCAGGCTCTCATCGTACTGGATCAGCGCACGAGTGATACCGTGACGGATAGCGCCGGCCTGACCGGAACCACCACCACCGTTAACGGTGATTTTAATGTCGAATTTTTCCAGCAATTCGGTCAGTTCCAGAGGCTGGCGAACAACCATACGAGCAGTCTCACGACCGAAGTATTCGTCCAGGCTACGGCCATTGACAGAAATACTGCCAGAACCAGATTTCAGGAAAACGCGAGCGGTAGAAGACTTACGACGTCCGGTACCGTAGTATTGAGTCACTGACATGGCTACCCCCGATTAAATGTCCAGTTTCTGTGGCTGTTGAGCAGCATGCGGATGCTCAGTACCGGCGTAAACTTTCAGCTTACGGTACATGTCGCGACCCAGAGGGCCTTTTGGCAGCATACCTTTAACAGCTTTTTCAATGACCATTTCTGGCTTGTGCGCAATCAGCTTTTCAAAACTGGCTGAACGCAGGCCACCAGGGAAGCCAGTGTGACGGTAATACATTTTGTCAGACGCTTTACGACCAGTAACATGGACCTTCTCGGCATTAACAACAACGATGTAATCGCCAGTGTCAACGTGAGGAGTGTATTCTGGCTTATGCTTGCCGCGCAGACGGGTTGCAATTTCGGTAGCCAGTCGCCCCAGGGTCTTGCCTTCAGCGTCGACCACGAACCAGTCACGTTTTACGGTTTCTGGCTTTGCACTAAAAGTTTTCATTAAATTCGCCTCAGTAGTATTGCTCTCGCAATACCTGTTCTTACTTGGCCGCCCTTCTCAGGGAACTGATCAGGGATCGAAGCAAGGCTAACAGCTCCGGCAACGACCTGTTCAAACATGGGCGCTCAATTGGGAAACGGGAGCGGTATTATATCGTCTGTTCACAGGAATGAAACCCCCTTCCGACACATTAGAGGATTCCTACGTATCCGCTGATACAAATAATCTGCAAATACCCTTGTGAACATTGTAAATCCGGAGTTATTCTGCCATCAGGCTGAAACCCTTGGAGCTTGATTTCAATGGAATACAGAAAACTGGGGCGCACCGATATTAATGTCAGCGTCCTTTGTCTCGGCACTATGACCTGGGGCGAGCAAAATACCGAACAGGAAGCATTCGCTCAGCTGGATCGAGCTGTGGACTATGGTGTCAATTTCATTGACACTGCAGAAATGTATCCGGTACCGGCCAGGGAAGAAACTTATTCCCTTACAGAATCTATCATTGGCAACTGGATAAAGCAGCGTGGCAAAAGCAATGATCTGGTCATTGCCACCAAGGTCTGCGGCCCCGGCCTGACATATATAGACGGTGGCCGAATGATGACACCGAATCATATCCATAAAGCCATTGACGGCAGCCTGAAACGACTGGGCGTTGAGGCTATTGACCTTTATCAGCTGCACTGGCCTGATCGTAACACCAACTTCTTCGGAAAGCTCGGTTACGCTCACCAGCACGGCTTCGACGGGACGCCGGTAGAAGAAACACTTTCAGCCCTGGATGAACTGGTTAAGGTCGGCAAGATCAAACACTACGGCCTCTCCAACGAAACCCCCTGGGGCGTCATGGAGCACCTCCGTATCAGCAGCGAAAAGCACCTGCCAAGAGCCGTCAGTATTCAAAACCCCTATAATCTGCTGAACCGTTCTTTCGAGGTAGGTCTTGCTGAAATAGCCCACCGTGAGCAGGTCGGTCTTCTGGCATACTCACCATTGGGGTTTGGCGCTCTTTCGGGCAAATACATTGGCGGTGCGCGACCTGAAAACGCTCGATTAACGTTATTCCCTCACTACCAGCGCTATGACTCACCCCAATCTCGCAGGGCCATCGAGGCCTATGTACAGCTGGCAAAAGATTCAGGTCTGGACCCTGCTCAGATGGCACTGGCATTTGTCACATCCCGCCCTTTCCTGACCAGCAACATCATTGGCGCTACCAACCTGGAGCAACTGGAGAGCAACCTCGCTTCCAGTGAATTGCAGCTGTCAGAACCCCTGCTGGAAGAGATTGAAAGCATTCACACCCTGCAGCCGAACCCCGCCCCCTGATTTATTACACCCTTGTTCATCGGGTGTCAGCCTCAATGACACCCAACACCCCTGAAACAACGAGCCTCTTCCAGTGAGCAAAAGGTCAAAACACCGCAAAGCTTCAGGCACTTTCTGAAAGCACGACTCAATCTAGTCAGTCCACCTACTTGAAGGTGAATACTTTTTTGTTAAGAACTGACATCGGCTGGGCAAAAGTCTAAAATCCCCCACATTTCTGATCGGAACTCACCGGAAACCAAAACATGCGTGACTTTATTATCGCCCCCAGCATACTTTCGGCTGACTTTGCCCGTCTTGGAGAAGAGGTGGACAACGTCATTGCTGCCGGAGCTGACTGGGTACACTTTGATGTCATGGATAACCACTACGTACCCAACCTGACCATTGGCCCCATGGTTTGCAAGGCCCTGAGAAAGCATGGCGTTACTGCTCCCATCGATGTCCACCTGATGGTCAACCCGGTAGACCGCATAATCGGAGATTTTATTGAAGCCGGGGCCAGCATGATCACCTTCCACCCTGAAGCCTCTGATCATATTGATCGCAGCCTGCAGATGATTCGTGAAGGTGGCTGTAAAGCCGGTCTGGTATTGAATCCGGCAACCTCTCCCGACGTGATTGAATATGTGATCGACAAACTGGATATGATTCTGCTTATGTCCGTAAACCCGGGCTTTGGTGGCCAGAAATTCATTCCTTCGACTCTGCGCAAACTGCGCCATGCTCGCAAAATGATTGACGACAGTGGGCTGGACATTCGTCTGGAGGTAGACGGCGGCGTCGGTGTACAGAACATTCGCCAGATCGCTGAAGCCGGTGCAGATGCTTTTGTTGCCGGCTCAGCCATCTTCAATGCTGAGGATTATCATGATGTTATCAGCCAAATGCGGACAGAGCTTTCCAAGGCAGAATCCCTCTGAAGCTGTCCTCAGGGAGTAGAGTCGCCTGCTGACTCTGTTCCTTCTAAAACCTCGGCCTCTATTACTTCTTCCCTCTGGATATTTGAAAACAATGAAGTTGTTTGAATTATTGAGCAGTCCCGTTCGATTAATCATGTACGATCTTGATGGCACACTGGTTGATAGTGTTCCCGATCTGGCTATAGCCCTGGATAAAATGCTGACAGAACTCAACCTGCCTGAAGCTGGTGATGAAAAAGCCAGGCTCTGGGTAGGCAATGGTATTCCATCACTGGTCAAAAGGGCTCTGGCTGATGACATGATGGGTGACCAACCCGGTGTTGTTGAAGAAGGCATCTTTACCAAAGCTATGGAACGGTTCAAACACCACTACGCCATTGAAGTTGGCCAGCACAGCGCTCTTTACCCCGGCGTATTCACCTTCCTCAACCAGATCCACAAGGCGGGCGTCAAACAGGCTGTAGTAACCAACAAATCCGAAATCTTCACCGACTCACTGTTAAAGCATATGGGCATTGACCACTTCTTTGAACTCAGCATAGGTGGTGACAGCCTGAACGAGCAAAAGCCCCACCCGCTGCCCCTTCAGCACACCATGAAGCACTTTGGCTGTACTACGCAGAACAGCCTCATGATCGGGGACTCCAGCAGTGACGTAAAAGCGGCCAGAGCTGCAGATGTAAAAGTGGTGGGCCTTCGCTACGGCTATAACCATGGAGAGCCGATTGAGTCTGCACACCCGGACCTTGTTATCGATAGTCTGACGGATTTGCTATGAAATCTGACCCTGAGCCTGACAGACTGCCAAACTGCAAAGACTCAGGGGAGAGGCAATAAACTACACAATTCAGTAGTCCCAGTGTTTGCATTAACCCTTGCAGTCATATAGTCTTCAACTCTTACTCATACAACTGCGCCCAGAATAATTGCGGAGCCAGCAGTGATAGCAAGTCATTCAGAGACATACATCAATATAAGAGCCACTGAACGGTCAGTGAGACCTTCCACCCCTACCTCAAAGCTTTCCTCCCGGCGATGGCATGGCTGGCCCTGCGCCTGATTAAAAAGCCCCAACTCAGCCAAAACCCTGCGTTTTTTAGTACTTTTTAAACAGCCTGATAATAAAGAGGCCAGTATGACGCCTGAAGCTTTTTCTCGTCTGGCCCGCGAAGGATATAACCGTATTCCTGTAACGCGGGAAATCCTGGCGGATCTGGACACACCCTTGACCACTTACCTGAAGCTGGCCAATGGTCGCTACTCATACCTGCTTGAGTCCGTGGAAGGCGGAGAAAAGTGGGGACGCTACTCAATGATTGGACTACCGTGCAGAACCATACTCCGGGTGTCAGGCTACAACCCCGACTGCAAGGTCACACTGGAAACCGATGGCCAGATTGTTGAAGAGCATAACCCGGAAGATCCTCTGACCTTTATTAAGCAGTTTCAACAGGGCTACAAAGTGGCCGAGCTGCCTGATCTGCCTCGCTTTACCGGCGGACTGGTAGGCTACTTTGCTTACGACACGATCCGTCATATTGAAGAACGGCTGAAACGAACAGCGCCAAAAGATGAGCTAAACAACCCGGACATCATGTTGATGGTTTCTGACGAACTGGTGGTATTTGACAACCTCAGTGGCAAGTTGATTATGGTGACCCATGCTGACCCGGCAGAATCTGCTGCCCTGGAAAAAGCAGAGTTTCGACTGGATGACCTGGTGCGGAGACTGCAAACGACCAATCTACTGCCACCGGCACAGGCTTCACTGAACCCTGCCCGGGAAAATGATTTCAAATCCGGTTTCGGTCAGGATGCCTTTGAAGCTGCAGTAGAAACCATCAAAGAATACATTCTGGCCGGAGACGCTATGCAGGTGGTTCCATCCCAGCGCATGACCATTCCTTTTGACAGCTCACCCCTTAACCTTTACCGGGCTCTGCGCACTACTAACCCATCCCCCTATATGTATTACATGGATCTGGGTGATTTTCATGTCGTAGGCTCATCACCTGAGATTCTTGCCCGTCTTGAAGACGGTGAAGTCACCGTCAGACCTATTGCAGGTACTCGCAAACGCGGTGCCACCGAAGAGCGGGATAAGGCACTGGAACAAGAACTGCTGAATGACCCCAAAGAACTGGCAGAACACCTGATGCTCATCGACCTGGGAAGAAACGACGTTGGGCGTGTAGCTAAAACAGGCAGTGTCAGCCTGACCGACAAGATGATCATTGAACGTTACTCTCACGTTATGCATATCGTATCGAATGTCACCTGTCGTTTAAAAGACGGTATGGATGCCATGGACGTGCTCAAAGCGACACTACCAGCAGGTACACTCAGTGGCGCACCGAAAGTACGTGCCATGGAAATTATTGATGAACTGGAACCTGTCAAGCGCGGGGTTTACGGCGGAGCAGTGGGTTATCTGGCATGGAACGGCAACATGGATACTGCCATTGCCATTCGCACTGCCGTGATCAAAGACCGCAAACTCCACGTTCAGGCTGGTGCGGGCATTGTCGCCGACTCAGTTCCCGAAATGGAATGGAAAGAAACCATGAATAAGGGGCGAGCCCTTTTCAAAGCCGTTGCCATGGCTCAGACAGGTTTGTCTGCTGCTTCCAGCAGCCAGAAGCAGACAGGGGAGCGAAACTAAGATGCTTTTAATGATCGACAACTACGATTCGTTCACCTGGAATCTGGTTCAGTACTTTGGCGAACTGGGTCAGGAAGTGGCAGTGCATCGTAACGACCACATAACTCTGGAACAGATCCAAACCCTAAACCCGGAACGTATAATTATTTCACCCGGCCCCTGCACACCCAATGAGGCCGGTATCTCCATGAAAGCTATTGCTCACTTCAGTGGCAAAAAGCCTATTCTTGGTGTCTGTCTGGGACACCAGAGCATAGGCCAGGTCTTTGGTGGCAAAGTAGTCCGGGCCCGGCAAGTCATGCATGGAAAGGTCTCACCTGTTTATCATAAGGGGCTGGGGGTGTTCACAGGCCTTCCCAACCCGGTCACAACGACCCGCTACCACTCACTGGTTGTTGAAAAAGAGAGCTTGCCAGACTGTTTTGAAATTACCGCCTGGACCCAGCACGAAGATGGCAGCATGGATGAGATCATGGGGATTCGCCACAAGACTCTACCCCTGGAAGGTGTCCAGTTCCATCCGGAATCCATCATGACCGAACGAGGCCACGACATGCTGGAAAATTTTCTGAAGCAATCCTGAAGCAATAAAGCCTTTGGTGACAGAAGCCAGGCCATAGACAACAGACATTCAGACGAACGATTGAGAACACCGACTGGAGCCAGATTACATGAATATTAAAGAGGGCATTTCCCGCGCTGTCAGCCATCTTGACCTGAGCCGTGACGAGATGATGAGCATCATGCGCGACATCATGACAGGCCAGTGCACCAATACCCAGATCGGCTCATTCCTGACCGCCATGCGCATGAAAAGCGAAAGCATTGAAGAAATTACCGGGGCTACCCAGGTACTCAGAGAAATGGTTACTGCGGTTGAAGTTAACGCTGACCACCTGGTGGATATTGTCGGCACCGGTGGAGATGGTGCACACCTGTTCAATGTATCAACAGCTTCCTCGTTTGTCGCCGCCGCCGCCGGTGCCTCTGTTGCCAAGCACGGCAACCGGGGAGTATCCAGTTCCAGCGGCAGTGCTGACCTGCTGGAAAGAGCAGGCATTCAGTTGGACATCAGTCCTGAACAGGTAGCACGCTGTATTGAACATGTGGGCGTAGGCTTCATGTTTGCTCCGGCTCACCACTGTGCCATGAAAAACGTTGTCGGTGTCCGCAGAGAGCTTGGCATAAGAACCTTCTTCAACATCCTGGGACCTATGTCCAACCCCGCCAGTGTAAAAAACCTTGTCATCGGTGTGTTTACCCGTGAACTCTGCCGCCCTATGGCCGAGGTTCTGCGCGAGCTGGGCAACAAGCACATCATGGTCGTACACTCTATGGATGGTCTGGACGAAATCAGTATCGCCAGCGAAACTTTTATAGCTGAGCTGAAAGATGGCGAAATTCATGAATACGTGATCAAGCCAGAGAACTTTGGCATTGAATCCCGGAGCCTGATCGGGTTGAGTGTAGAAGGTTCCGGGGACTCACTGGCGCTAATCAGGGATGCCCTGGGTAAACGGGAAGGCGAATACGCCAGCAAAGCGGCAGACATGATCGCGCTGAACGCTGGTGCGGCCATTTATGTTTCCGGTGTCGCCACCAGTCTGCAGGAAGGGATAGCCATGGCACAGGATGCTATTGCCAGCGGGCTGGGCCTGGAAAAAATGCGTGAGCTGGCCAGCTTCACACAAGTGATTGCGGAGGGGTAACAATGTCTATGCCAACCATCCTCAACACAATTGTTGAGAGAAAACGTGAAGAAGTCGCAGAGCGTCAGGCAACACTGTCCATGCAGGAGGTTATTACCAGAGCCCGTCACACTGAAGAGTCCCGTGGCTTTGCCAAAAGCCTGGAAGCCCGGACAGAAGCCCGGCAGGCAGCGATCATTGCCGAAATCAAAAAAGCGTCTCCCAGCAAGGGGGTGATTCGCGAAAATTTTGATCCGGCCAGCATTGCCCGGAGCTATGAAAAAGCGGGCGCCAGCTGCCTGTCCGTATTGACTGACAGGGACTTTTTCCAGGGTGCTGAAAGCTACCTTCAGGAAGCCCGCTCAGCCTGTGCCCTGCCTGTTTTGCGCAAAGACTTTATGATCGATCCATGGCAGATTTATGAATCCCGCATGATTGGTGCAGACTGCATCCTGCTGATCGCTGCCTGTCTCACAGACGGTGAACTTCAGGAGTTCAGCAGTACTGCCCTGGACCTGGGGATGGATGTTCTGGTAGAGGTCCATGGTGCCGATGAGCTGGAACGTGCTTTACCTCTGGAAGGTACATTGCTGGGCATCAATAACCGAAACCTGCATACTTTTGAAGTCACATTGGACAATACGTTCTCTCTGCTTACTGAGATTCCGGAAGGCAGAAAAGTGATTACAGAAAGCGGCATCCATACAACAGAAGACGTGGATAGTATGTTTTCGAAGGGTGTAAACAGCTTCCTGGTCGGTGAAGCATTTATGCGTCAGGAAGATCCGGGTGACGGGTTGAAAAAACTGTTTAGTCAATACCTTTAACGCCTTAGATTGAGGACCAGCAGCCAAGATCAAACTGTTTTCTACCCAGGCATCAGAGGCTGTCGCAATACTGCCTCCAGCCCCCAGGAGCCTGTCGGACTTAAGACTGTCCTACACGGCAACTGCTCCTGCGTTGCTCTAGCTCCTGCATCCATGCAGTCGTGCGGTTGCGATAAATTGGTCTAAAAATCCTTGTTTCTTCGTCAAATAGCTCGCTACTCCCCTCAGAAACAGAAATTTTTATCCTCAATTTCTTGCAATCCTCGCTACGGACGCTTAAGTCCGACAGGCTCCTGGCCCGGGTTTCGTCTGCTCAAGCAGAAGCTCTCAAAGCCCAACGGATAACTACTTGATGACCCCGCAGGCAATCCTTGAATCGGCGCCTTCTGGCGTGTTATTGCCAATGACAGCAGTGCCGGAGTGGATAACCAGCGAGCGCTCTTTCAGATCAGTCAGTTTCAAATTCTTGGCAACCACCGGAACTGTGGCGAAGCCCTTGTCGTCTACATCAAGCATGGGCAGATCATCAAGAGCACCTCCGGCTGCCAGGGCCGCCTGCATCACGTCATTTTTGGAGCCCGGTTCGCAGCTGGGGTTTTCATGAACACGGAAACCATGCTCTCCGGGCGGCAGGTCATAAAGATTGGGTGTCAACTGCACCCCTCCTCCGGAGGCTTCAGAAACAGTCACTGTTCCCAGTTCTGCTCCTACACCGGAAGGAGAAACCTGATTCACCATGACCGTATAGCTTTCATTGGAGGTACAGGCAGAAAGCATAGCTGCCACGACTACTACACCCGATAGCGCACTGACTTTATTGAACATGATTGCCAACTCCAGGAGAAATGGGATTGTAAAACAGCAATATAGCCATGCTTATTCGGGTTTACTTAATACAGTGCCTTAAAAAACAGGCTTTTTATGGTTTTATTCCAAAAAAACTCATTGACATTCCCGACCGTTATTATGTTGCTTCCGACTCACCAGCATCACGTTTCTTATCAGCCAGAGCCGTTATGGCTCCTGCTCACAGAGCGTACATTAACAGGATGGTTAGCCTGACATCCTGCTGCTGAGGTAAGATAGCGGCTTGATACCCATTGGATTTGGATAAAAGACGATGGGGATATTTTTCTGGCTGCTCTTATGAAGCCTCCACCCCAAGCTCCCGACCTTCAAAGCTTGTGGGTTTGAGACTGAGAGCCCTCTTCAAGAAAGGAAAGACGCTGTAATGAAAGCACAAGTCAAATGGGTGGATCAGGAACGTTTTCTGGGACTGACTGACAGTAATAACTCCGTTGTCATGGACGCAGATAGAGCGGTTAAATCCGCACCCAGCCCAATGGAACTGATCCTGATGGGCCTGGGTGGCTGCTCATCTGTTGATGTGATCGGTATTCTGAAAAAAGCTCGCCAGAAGGTCGTTGACTGCCACGTCGATATTCAGGCTGAACGTGCCGACTCTGTACCTGCTGTCTTCACCAAAATTCACCTCAACTTTGTCGTTAAAGGCACCGCAGTAAAAGAATCCCATGTTGAGCGTGCCATAGAGCTGTCTGCAGATAAGTATTGCTCGGTTGCCAAGATGCTGGGTAAGGGTGATGTAGAAATCACCCACAGCTTTGAGATTATTGAAGCCTGAGTCACAGGCATGGCTCGTCAGCCCGGAGGCCAGCTCATCTGACGACCACCAATCAGGTGGAGATGAATGTGGTAAACCGACTGACAGCCATGACTATTACAGTTCATCACCGTTCTGTAGCCGTCTTCGGCAAAACCTTCATCTTTAGCGATCTGACTGGCCACCAGCGCCATTTTCCCCAAAACTGCCTGATCTTCCGGAGTGGCATCGTTAAGTGTTGCGATATGCTTCCTGGGAATGACCTGAACATGAACGGGGCCCTGGGGATTGATATCCCTGAACGCAAGAACATCGTCGTCTTCGTAGACCTTGTCGACGGGGATCTCCCCTTCGACTATCTTGCAGAAAAGACAGCTCATTAATTGACCTCCGGGCCTTTGAGTCGAAAAACTGAATTAAGCCTATCATCAGATTCCTTAGCCCGAAAGGCTCCTGTTGCACTACTCAATCCTGTCTTCCCAAAGCAGCGTCGATCCTACGACAGCAGCTGGCATGACCAGCAAGTTGACAAAAGGAATCAGCATAACCAGAGTGACGGCTGTACCAAAACCCCAGACGTAATTTCGATCCTGCTTCAGACGTTCCAGCATATCATTAAACGACACCCCCCTGTTGTCCGCAGCATAGTCACAGTATTGGATCGACATCATCCAGCTGTTGAACAGAAACCAGAGCACAGGGGTGACGAGGTTCACCACGGGAATAAAGGATAAAATTAACAGAACCACAGCCTTGGGCAGGTAGTAGATGAGTTTTCTGACCTCCCGGCCTACGGCTCTGGGTAACAGGGTCAGCCAGTCTTTCAACTCGTATTCCGGCAGGTCTGACTTGCCATGAAGGTTCTGAACTTTTTCGGCAAGAAGCCCATTGAAGGGTGCCGCGATAAAGTTCCCAACGATGGTAAAAGTAAAAAAGACCACTCCCAGCATGGCCAGGAATAACAGAGGCCAGAGCAGGAATTCAAGGAAAGACAGCCAGTCAGGCAACCAGTTAAGCAGCTGCTCCATCAGCACGCTCATTTGCTGAAGACCGAAATAGATCAGGAATCCAAACACCAGAATATTAACGGTCAGGGGAATCAAGACAAACAGGCGGATGGCCGGATCGGGAAGATAGGATAGACCCTTGAGGAAATAACCGGGTCCACTTCCCGGTGCAGGCGATGGCATGGCAGAGTTCCTTTTATTGATGTTAAGTACCTAACCAGTTGGTTTCGCATATTCTGGACGGCGGCTTTTTCCATCCTTCTGCGTTCCAACTCTAGTTGCGTAGCTATGGCTACGCGCCCGTCGTTGCGCCTTGAAGGATGAAAAAATCCACTCGCCAGAATATGCGAAACCAACTGGCCAGGTACTTACACAACTGCTGACAATTGGCAGTGAAGTTAATGACGAACAAAGGCCAATCGCTGAAGAGATTCTGGTTCTCGTCAGCACAAGCCGTTATTATTCACACAGTTTAACGAATTATGAAGCCTTTACCGTCAGAGATTTTCTTTGTCTCTGACAGTCATTCCTGAACGAGGAGTAAAATGTGAGTGAAGCCAAGCACGTCCAGCTGCTGATTCTGGGTTCCGGTCCTGCAGGATATACAGCTGCGGTTTACGCTGCCAGGGCAAACCTGAAGCCGGTTATGATCACTGGTATGCAACAGGGCGGGCAGTTGACAACCACTACCGACGTGGACAACTGGCCAGGAGGCCCCGAAGGTCTTCAGGGACCCGGCCTGATGGAAGATATGCGCATCCATGCAGAACGCTTTGGTACCGAAATCATCTTTGATCATATCGAAGAAGTCGATCTGAGCAAGAAGCCATACACCCTGAAAGGTAGCGATACCTACACCTGTGATTCCCTGATTATCAGCACGGGTGCCAGCGCCCGCTACCTGGGCCTGGACAGTGAAGAAGCCTTCAAGGGCAGAGGGGTTTCTGCCTGTGCCACCTGTGATGGATTCTTCTACAAAAACAAGGACGTCGTGGTAGTGGGTGGCGGTAATACTGCTGTCGAGGAGGCCCTCTATCTTTCCAACATTGCAAAGAAAGTGACACTCATTCACCGTCGCAAGGGTTTCCGTGCAGAAAAAATTCTGCAGGACAAGATGATCGACCGGGTAGAAAACGGCAACATGGAGCTGGCCCTTGACGCCACATTGGATGAGGTACTGGGAGATAGCATGGGCGTGACAGGCGTTCGCATCAAGGATGTGAATACTGGCGAGACCCGCGAAATCAACGCTGAAGGCTGCTTCATTGCCATCGGCCATACACCGAATACCGGTATTTTTGAAGGCCAGCTGGAAATGAAAGACGGCTACATTAAAGTCAACAGTGGTTCAGAAGGCAACGCAACACTGACTTCCAAAGAAGGCGTATTCGCTGCGGGTGACGTTATGGATCACGTTTACCGTCAGGCTATTACCTCTGCCGGCACTGGCTGTATGGCTGCCCTGGATGCTGAAAAATACCTTGACTCTCTGTCCTGATCACAGTGCCCCGCCATTGAGGCTGTCGTAAAGCTCTGCATACTCTCAGGCCGTTTGGGTCGCGGCCCGGGAGCGGAGGGTGGAGTCTTGCGTCGGCTTCTGTTGTCGGCTTGCAGGCTTAAGAGAGATCAGGAGGTTTTCTGGCTACTCACCGCCTCTTGAGCTTCAGTTGTTACCATGAAGTCTTCAGACAGGGTGCCTTTCTCATCCGGAGCTGTCGTCTTGGGTGCATAGTCCAGCGGCTGCTCCAGAGGCTTCGCACGTTCGTTATGACGCTTGGGAATCTGACCCGACAACAGAGCTGTGCTGCTGATCAGAGAATCACTGAGCTTGTTCTTGACTCTGTCATCGCTACACAGTGAATCGGCTCCGTTAGCCATATGCTCATAGACATCTTTATAGCTGTCCGTCAGCTTGTTGATCAGGTGAGCCGTTGTGTTGAAATGATCGGCTACGTTATCCTGATACTGCTTGAAATCAGCTTCCAGTTCGATCAGCTGAGCTTCCATTTTGCCTCGATCCGAACGGGGGCCTGCCAACAGATGATACAAAAGTGCGCCACCGGTCATACCCGCCAGAAATGCCAAACTGCCTAAAAACCAAAGTACATTCACATTTTCCACAGCATCGCCTCATTGGGTGGAACATTTCACGTCCTTTATTGCTGTCAAAGTTATAATCTTTTATGCGCAAAGTATAGAGCGGTTGTGTAACATCGGGATGCCAAAACATACCTTGTCCTGCTGAAGCCGGAAGGATACATTGTGCTCCGTTATTCCAGACTGCGGCAATGATGGCAGCTCGACTTATGCCTGCCGATACAGGAATGGGCCGGAACTGTTTCAACAACCCTGGAAATGACACCCGTAAACAACGGACCTGGTGAAATAACAACTGTATGACTAGCATGACCCCGGAATCTCGTTACCAGCAGGACTTAAAGAAAGACAGCTTCAGCTATGACCCGGCTCAGGAAGCAGCGGTTCAGCATCTTCAGCGTCTTTTTGATCAGCTGACCGCTGAAGCTCCCCGCAACTCCCTGCTCAGGCGCATCAACCCTTTTGTCGGCAAAGAATCCCATACTGTTCGTGGACTCTACTTCTGGGGAGGCGTTGGCCGGGGCAAAACCTATCTGATGGACACCTTTTATGACTGCCTCCCGTTCTCCGAGAAAAAACGCATGCACTTTCACCACTTCATGCGCTGGGTTCACGGTGAACTGAAAAAGCTGTCCGGAGAAAAAAACCCCCTGGATAAAGTGGCAGAAATACTGGCTGCCGAAACCCGGGTCATCTGCTTTGACGAGTTCTTTGTCTCAGACATCACCGACGCTATGCTTCTGGGTGGACTCTTTGAGCAACTTTTTCAAAGAGGCATTACACTGGTAGCCACTTCCAACGTGGTACCCGATCAACTCTATAAAGACGGCTTGCAAAGAGCCCGATTCCTGCCAGCCATTGACCAGATAAAAGAGCATACCCTGGTGATCAATGTTGATGGTGGCACCGACTATCGCCTGCGCCTGCTGGAAAAGGCAGACACTTACTTCAGCCCTCTGGGAGCGGAAGCTGATCTGCACTTGCAGAAAACATTCGATGACCTTGCACCAGACATAAGTCACTGCAGGGAAGCCGACGTCATTGAGATAGCGGGCCGAGCCATCAACAGCGAACGCACCTGCGAAGACATAGGCTGGTTTAGTTTCGGGGCACTCTGTGACGGTCCAAGAAGCCAGAACGACTACATAGAGCTGGCCTGCCTTTACCAAACCGTCATTCTCGAAAATGTACCCCAGATGGGCGAGAAGAAAGACGATCAGGCCAGACGTTTCATCAACATGGTGGACGAATTCTATGACCGCAACGTCAAGCTCATTCTGACCGCTGCAACGCCCTTGCCTGAACTCTATACCTCCGGCAGGCTGAACTTTGAATTCCAGCGCACCATCAGTCGTCTGCAAGAGATGCAATCCAGAGAATACCTGTCGCAACCGCACGACCCGATTTTGTCATAAAACAGAGTATTGGGCTCAAATGAGCATGCCCTCGAGCCATGCATTTTGAGCCTGAAACCAGTCCGGGCATAGCTGTCATGCATAACTGAATATCCTGTCTATACTCCCCTCCCGGAAAGACATCGAAAAGCCAATGAGGCAACAGATAGCAAGCTGCCATCTATGTTGTCTTCTGTCTGGTTTTGAATGCGATCAGGACAGCCATAACGTGAAGGAATGTATTAATTTAATACGCTAAGTACTCAGCCATACGGAATCGAATATTTCTGGCTTATTGGGCAGGTGCTCTGCAAGGCGCAACGACGGGAACATAGCAAGCTATGTGACCAGAGTTGCAACGCATCACGACTGCATGGATGCAGGAGCTAGAGCAACGCAGGAGCAGTTGCCGCGAGTGCCTGAACAATAAGTCAGAAAATATAATTTCGTATGGATGAGTACTTACAACAATGCATCAGATGTCTTTCTTACACATACACCATGCAAGCTTTTTATTAGCGCCACGACCTGTTCCCGGAAAAGCAACGTGAGATTTGCGAGGGCATTGATTGCTGATTACCGGGTTGAGGTTTGATTTATTTTGTCAGGGGAAGAGATGTTGTGAGTGAATTATCTACAACCCGGTCTATCGATGGCAAATCGGCAACCGGGGCGAGGTCGCCTTTTGTCCCAAAAGAGTTAATGATTCCTTTTGTATTGCTGGTCAGTTGTTTTGCCTTATGGGGGCTGGCACATAACATGACCGATGTCCTCATCGCCCAGTTCCGTAAGGTCTTCACCTTAAGCGATGCTCAATCCAGCCTGGTGCAGACCGCCTTCTACGGTGCTTACTTTTGCCTGGCCCTTCCTGCCGCCATATACATAAAAAAGTTTTCTTACAAATCCGGTGTGCTGCTCGGAATGAGTCTGTTTGCATTTGGCGCCTTGCTGTTTTACCCAGCCAGCCAGACTATGCAATATTCCCACTTTCTGGCAGCCCTGTTTGTACTGGCTGGCGGGCTTTCCATTCTGGAGACCAGTGCTAACCCTTACATTATTGCCATGGGGCCACAAGAGACCGCTACCCAGAGATTGAACTTCGCCCAGTCCTTCAACCCTTTAGGTTCAATTGTCGGGGTCCTGATCGGGAAATTCTATATCCTGAGCCAGCTCAACCCGGCTTCAGTCGCAGAGCGGGTAGCAATGCCGGTTGCCCAGCTTGAGGCCATCCAGTCCCGGGAATTAATGGCTGTTATGGAGCCATACATAGTGACGGCTGCCATCATTCTGGGAGGCTGTCTGTCTATAGCGCTCTGCAAAATGCCAAAAGCGGCAGATGCTTCCGAAGCATACAGCTATTCAAAATCCTTTAGCCGTCTCTTTAAAAAGAAAATATTTATCCGTGGAGTACTGGGGCAGTTTCTTTACATGGGGGCGCAAATTGGCTGCTGGTCATGGACAATTCGTTATGTCATGAATAATGTCGGAGGCACCGAGGCAGAAGCATCAACCTATTACCTCTATTCAATCCTGTTATTCAGTGGAAGTCGCTTCCTTTGTACCTCTCTGATGCGCTATATCGAACCTGCCAATTTACTGGGGGGGCTTGCCACTGTTGCGGCAGTTATGACTATCGTTGTAATGATGAGCGCTGGCTATGCTGGCATTTACGCTCTGGTGGTTATCTCCGGATGCATGTCACTGATGTTTCCTACCATTTACGGCCTCTCTGTAGCTGGGCTGGGTAAGGACACTCAGCTAGGTGGCAGCTGCCTGATTATGGCCATTCTTGGTGGCGCGGTGCTCACCGCGATAATGGGGCGGATTTCAGATATGGCGGGGATTGACTGGGCCTTTATTATTCCGCTGATCGGATTTACTTACCTCACATGGTTTGGTCTCAAAGGGAGCAAAGCCTGATTTCATGGTGAAAAGTTTCTGGCAGGTTGCAATGGCTGCACCTGCCAGTTTGCTGAAGCTTAGCTCAGAGTGACTCTTCGATCCCATATGGTTTTTGCAAAAGGTTCATAAATCAGACAGCGAATATACCTCACAGAACTCCGTACTTGCTTTACCCGTTTGAGCGGATAAAAGCAGTAGCCTTCATTACGCTCTCTTTTCAAAACAACCCGGGTCGTGGATGGAATGTGCCAGTACATGAATCGTTGTCTGACAATATTCATGGAAGAATCTCCTGAGAGAGAGAAGGCGTCCCTTCCAATGCAACAGGCATTCCGTGTTCTGCGTTTGAAAGAAACATTAGTCTTCTTCTCCCTATTGGGAAAGTTCCTGACAAAATGCTCCCGAATTATTTACTTTTCCGGTGCTCTCGAATCTGGTCGTAAGCCGCCTGGATTTCCTGGGTTTTCTGCTTGGCGACTTCCATCATCTCTTCGGGCAGACCTTTGGCCACCAGTTTATCAGGATGATGCTGACTCATCAGCTTACGGTAGGCTCTTTTCACTTCACTGTCTGTTGCAGAAGACTCAACCCCCAGCACTTCATAGGCTTTGGAGAGACTTTTTCCACTGTCTGGACGTGCCCAGCCGCCACCCTGATGCCCCCCGGCATGATAATAAGCTCTCTGAGCCTGAAACCTTTTGTGAAGCAACTCAAAACTGATCTTGCTGACACCCAGTTGATCACATACCTGTTTGAAAACAACCCGCTCAGCCTGAGTCAGGCTGCCATCAGCGTATGCAGCTTGCAGCTGAATTTCAAGAAACAGGGGGAGCAGGGTACTTGAACCTGCGACTCTGCGAAACTCAGCCAGGGCGGCACTGATATCTGCCGAAGGCTGCTTACCCTGGTTAAAAAGATTGATTGCAGCCTCACGCTGATCCGGTGAGAGACGCATCTGATTCATAATGGCCGATGCCATTTCAATCTCATGCTCACTGACTCGCCCGTCAGCCTTGGCCAACTTGCCCATCACCAGAAAAGTGGCCTGAAAAAACGCACTCTGGGCACGCTGACGATTAAAATGCCCCCCGGGACCGCCACCCTGGCGTTGATTGGGATTAATATAATTACGGTTCAACCAGGCGCCCACCAAGCCACCCAAAAACGCCCCGAAAGGTCCTCCAAACACAAAACCGATGAATACACCGATCAGAATTGCCGTCATGTTGCCCTGCTCTGATTTAAATGTCCTTCCAGACTCTGCAAGCGTTCCACTGTGCCGACATCAGTCCAGAGTCCGTGATAATGTTCTCCCGCCACTTTGCCCGAGGCCATTGCATCAATCAACAGGGGTGCGAGTTTAAAGACGCCGGATTTACAATGTGCAAAGAGTTCGGGTGACAATACACTCAGCCCACTGAAAGTCAGCTTGTTCTTACCATCCTTATGAACCCGTCCAAGACTGTCCAGGGCAAAATCACCGACTTTCTTGAAGTCAGGATTATCCACCAACACCAGGTGAGCTAACCCCTTGGGTGTATCTGGTAAAGACTGGAAATCAAAGTCTGTATAAACATCGCCGTTGACCAGCAGGAAAGGATCATCCCCCAGCAACGGTAAAGCCTTGAACACGCCACCACCTGTTTCCAGAGGCTCAGACTCCGCTGAATATTCAATATTCAAGCCCCAGTGGCTGCCTTTGCCCAAAGCCGCAACCAGTTTTTCACCGAGCCAGGCATGATTGATTACTATGTCTGTGAAGCCAGTCTCCGAGAGCTTTTCCAGATGATGTACTATCAGCGGTTTACCACCCACTTCTACCAGTGGCTTGGGTTTTTCCAAAGTCAGTGGCCTGAGTCTTTTTCCCAGGCCGGCAGCCAGAATCATTGCTTTCACTGTTCAGTCTCTTTCCGTGTAGCTGTAATACAATCGTTAAGAATGGGTGCCACAGATTGCCTGAGCCATTTGGCATGAAAATCCAGCTCCTGATAACGTTCACAAACATCCATGACATAAGCGAAGGTTGCTGGTATCTCTGGCAGGTACTGAGGCTTGTTATCCCGGAACCAGAGTCGGGAGAATATTCCGAGACACTTGAGGTGTCGCTGCAATCCAATCCAGTCAAACCATTTAAGGCTGGTTTCAAAATTCACATCTTTCAACTGAGGGTGAGACTTGATAAACATCTTTAACCAACTCTCCACCTTGTCTCTGGGCCAGCTGATATAACAATCTTTCAGCAAAGAAACAGCGTCATACAACACGGGACCATGAAGGGCACCCTGAAAATCAATGACCCCCAGGTTCCCTTGCGAGAGCACCATCAGGTTTCTGGAATGAAAGTCACGGTGAACGACCCCTTTGGGTTGTTGCAAAGCTGTCTCGGTAAGCAGTTCAAACAGCTGGTTGAGTTGCCTGCCGGTAGTGCCTTCAATATCCAACCCCAGCAATTCTTTCAGAAACCATTGGGGATAGATTTCCAGCTCTGTCATCAACAGTTCACGGCTATAAGGGGGGAGTGTGTCAGGCTTACACGTCTGGATTTGCAAAATAATATCCAGCGCTTTTCCATAAAACTCGTCAGCACTGCTATCATTGAGGGCCTGAAGCAACAGGGTGTCGCCAAAGTCATCCACCAGCATAAAGCCTGACTGATGATCAACCGAGTGTACATCTGGCACAGAGACTCCCTGAGCCTTGAGCAAACCCGCAACGGCAACAAAAGCACGGGAGTCTTCAGTCTCTGGTGGAGCGTCTACTGCCAGCAATGAGCCTTCAGGGAGTTGCAATCGATAATAATTTCTGAAGCCGGCATCACCACCCACAGGAATCATTTGGGCAGCCCGGTCGAGTGTAGCCTGGACCGGCGTTAAAGCCTTGTACGCCCAATGCTTTAATTGCTGCAGACGATCGTTTGGAGAGGGTGTCACTTGCTTTACATGTCCTGTGTTGATTGAGAGGCCACCTACAGATTCAGAGGCTCCATTGCTTATGCCTCTTTTACTCTTGAATGTCTATGCAATATTCGGACTGAACAACTGAAGGTTTAACATCAAGGTGTTGAAATGTATTGCACTGAAAGACAGAGTAACACAGACTAGTAATAGTGATATAACTGACCCTACTGATTGTTTACTGCATGAGCAATCGGGCTCAGTCATAAATTGTCAACAAGCCATGGAATGCAAAGTCTTCGGGCAAAATCACTGTCCGCCTGAAACACTCAGCCGGACAATAGCTCATGGTAAAAAGCAGATGTTCGCTCTACGATTTCCAGAGGTCTGCCAGCAATTGACAGAGACTGACCTGAACTTTCATGTTTTCAGAACAGCTGGCGATCATGATAACCACACACAAGACCCGAAACACTGCTTTACAGATGCCCTTATTGATAGGAAATGCTGCTTCCGGCAGCAGGTTGAGTAACAAGGTTCTCTGTACGCATGACAGAGCAGATTTAAACCGCCATCAACCATGGCACGCCGTTTTGTCTCGCTCCGACATAAACCGGAGTTGTGCAAAAAACCTTCAAACCATGGTAACAAGAACGGCACGGGAAAGTTGAGCTCATGGAGAAATACCCTCTACCTTTCAAACCGGCAACATTAACTCTGGCGATTGCTTCCGTGCTGCTTGCCAGCCAACCGACTGTCAGGGTTTATGCCGAATCCACACTATCAGCAGATGATCATTGGAGCTGTAAAGCCAGCCCGGATGGGTCCGGCTGGCACTGTTCTGCCGAGCCGATGGAGCCTGGTGTTATGAATCGGGCGTCTCGCCCCATTGCGCCGGCTGTGACCCAATCCGCTCGAAAGAAAGCCAGCAGTGAAACAGCTACTGTCGTAACCGGCAACAGCCACGCCAACCTCAGGGAAACGCTAGACTGGGTGCCTAAATCCCGGCTCAGCGAGAATGAACGAAAAGCATTGGATCAGGCAACGCCCTGGTGCACAGGTGACTATTCAGAGCCTGCCCGTCCTGGTAAAAACTTCGCGGGCAACTCTGATACAGCACCCATCATTGCCGAATCAGATGAATCCTCTTTTGGTCAAAATGACATAGGAACTCTTACCGGCAACGTCTCTATCAGACAGGGCAATCGTCAGATCCAGAGTGATACGGCCAGAATGAATCGCGCTACCAACTATGCCGAGTTCGAAGGCAACGTGGTCTACCGTGAACCTGGCACCCTGCTGGTAGGTGATTACGCTGATATGCTGCTCGATAGTGGCCGGGCTACCATCAAGAATGCCAGTTACGCCATGCATGGAGCCCATGCCAGAGGGAACTCCGAACAAATCATTCGCAACGAAGACTCTACACTGGTGCTCGAAGATGCCTCTTACACCACCTGCCGCCCCGGTGATGAAAGCTGGCTGCTAACTGGCAGTAATGTCACTCTTGACCCCAATACCGGTTTTGGTTCAGCGCGAAATGCTGTTATTCGGGTCGAAGGGCTACCCATTTTCTATGCCCCCTACATGTACTTCCCCATTGATGATCGTCGTCAATCCGGCTTTCTGTACCCGACAATAGGCTCAGACAGTGAAAACGGCATCGACTTTACCCTGCCCTATTACTGGAATATTGCCCCGAATTACGATGCCACCATCACGCCTCGCATTTTGTCCAGGCGCGGTCTGCTGCTGGAAAACCAATTCCGCTATATGAATGCAAGCGGAGAAGGTGAAGCAGGTATTGCCGGGCTAACCAGTAAGGACAAGCTGGAAAAAGAAAACCCCTATTACGATCAGGAACGCTGGCTGGCCAATGTGCGTTATAAACAGCGTTTTTCTGAGCGTTGGACGGCAGAGCTCGACTATGCCGACGCCAGTGACAAAAATTATATTGAAGACTTTGGTACCAATCTAAACCTGTCCAGTTCTGGTCCGTTGAATCAGAAGATAGGCACCCAATACCTGGGCGGCAGTACTTACAATAACTGGACCTTCAGTCTCAATGCTCACCAGTTCAAGAACATGAGTCAGACGGCTGATGACCCCTATAACAAACTTCCACAGCTGGTCTTCAGTGGTAACTGGCAAGCAGGAGAAACATTGCAGGTCAATTACCTGGCGGATTACACCCAGTTCAGTCGGGATAAAGACTGGCGCTTCGTCAGAGAGATTCAGCATCCGGACTTTGGTGATCCGGATATCAGAGAAAGTGTTTACGACGAAGGCTACGGTATCAAAAAAGCCGAAGGGGGTCGGGCCTTCGGTCAGGCAGGTGTCAGCTACCCAATGAAGACCATTTGGGGCTTCCTGACACCTGAAGTAAAGGTTCGAAGTGTTAACTACAGCCTCAGCAATCTGGTGGCAAGTGAAGTGATCAACGACCTTCAGGGAGCCTATGGTCAATCTGTCATCGACCCGAATGATTTTACCAAATCTCCGAATACCACAGCGGCTTCCTTCAGCCTGGATAGTGGCCTCTACTTTGAGCGTTTTACCAACCTGTTCGGTACTGACTTCACAAACACTCTGGAGCCCAGGGCCAAGTACCTTTATGTGCCTTATGTCGAGAATCAGGAATACAACCCGATTTTCGACACCGCCGCCATGGGCTTCACCTACGGTTCTCTTTGGCTCGATAACCGCTTCAGTGGCTATGATCGTATTGGCGATGCCAACCAGCTCTCTCTGGGCGTTACCACCCGCCTGATTGAAGACGATGGTTTTGAACGGATGCGTTTTGGTATTGGCCAGATTGTCTATTTCCAGGATCGCAAAGTCTACATAGCCAACAATTTAGGCTACGAGAAAGTTCCGGCTGAGGACATTGATGAAAACTTTGTCGCCATGGATGAAAGACTCAAAAGTGAACTGACCGATCCAACCTCTCCCCTGGCATCGGAATTCATCTACAATTTCAATCGCACAATGAGTCTGAGACAGGATTTCTCCTGGAATACCAACGAAAATCGTCTGGACAACTATGGTCTCTACTATCGTTGGCAGCCTGAACAGCGCAAGACTCTGAACCTGGGTTTCCGTTTCAGGGATCAGGTTGATCGCTATGTTCAAGACAAAGATGGACAAAATATTCAGATCGGCACCGACCAGAATGGCAATCCAATCTTTGAAACTGCTGATAACAACGTGAAGCAGACCGACCTGTCCTTTGCCTGGCCGATCCCCGCAACCACTAGTTGGGTTGGTCTGGGTCGCTGGCAATATGATTTAACCAACAAAAGGAACCTGGAGAGCCTTGCGGGCGTCGAATACAACAGTTGCTGTTATCAGGTTCGATTTTTCTGGCGTTCATGGATCGAAACAGACGATAATATCGACCACCCTGATCCGAAGAGCGGTGTTTTCTTCCAGTTCATCTTGCGTGGACTGGGTAATATCACTGGCAGCTCCGGAACGGAATACTTGCAAGGTATCCAAGGTTACGAGATTCACGAGAAGTAATGATGACGGGATTGAAGAGTCTATTCTTTGTCGCCTGCTGCACCCTTGCAGTAGTCGGCGGTACGGCTAACGCCAAGTCGCTACCATTGGATCGCATTGTTGCCGTCGTCGACAAAGACGTGGTGATGGAAAGCGAGCTAAACAACCGTATCGAAGCTGTTCAGCGTCAGTTGAACAGTCGGGATATTCCCATGCCTCCTGACAACATCCTCAAGAAGCAGGTGCTCGACCAGCTGATTCTTGAAAACCTGCAACTGCAGATGGGTCAGCGCGGCGGAATCCGAATTGATGACTGGGCTTTGAATGACGCCATCAGTAAAATCGCCAAGCGAAACGGTATGTCTGTTGAAGCCTTCAAGAAAAATCTTGAATCAGGCGGCCTGTCTTACGCCGCTGCCCGGGAAGAAATTCGTCGCGAGATGATCATCAACCGGGTGCGTCAACGCCAGATTGCCGAGCGCATCCAGATCAGCGAGCAGGAAGTGGACAACTTCCTCAAGTCGCCGGAAGGACAGGCCAGCATGCAAGTTGAATATCGTCTGGGCCATATTCTCATTGCCACACCAGACAATCCGACACCTGATCAGGTTCGGGAAGCTGAAAAGAAAGCCAACAATATTGCTATTCAGCTTGACAGGGGTGCCAACTTTTCCGAAATGGCGCTCAGCTACTCCGGCGGCCAGAACGCTTTAAATGGTGGCGATCTGGGCTGGCGCTCTGCTGATCAGCTGCCAACTCTTTTTGCTGAGCAGGCGTTGAAGATGACAGACGGAGAAGTATCTGCACCGATTCGCAGCCCTGGTGGCTTTCATATCTTCAAACTGATCGACACTCGTGGTAACGAGAAGCATATGGAACATCAGATACACGTTCGTCATATTCTGATCAAGCCCAACGAAATTCGCAGCGATCTTGAAGCGCAGATGCTCGCCAAGAGCCTCTATGACCGAATTGAGAAAGGTGAAGATTTTTCTGAGCTGGCCAAGGCTTATTCTGACGACACTGGCTCAGCTCTCAATGGCGGAGACCTGAACTGGGTTTCTCCCAAGACTCTGGTTCCGGAATTCCAGAAAGCCATGAAAGAAACGCCTGAAAAAGTAGTCAGCGACCCCTTCAAGAGTTCATACGGCTGGCACGTTCTGCAGGTATTGGGTAAACGTAATTCAGACATCAGCGACAAGGTCCGCAGAAACAAAGTGCGTGAAATTCTGGGCAACCGCAAGTTTGAAGAAGAGCTTCAGGTGTGGCTACGTGAAATCAGAGATCAGAGTTACATAGACATACGACTCTGAGACATCCCGAGAAGAATAACGCCCCGGTTTTCCGGGGCGTTGTTTTTTTTGTAGACTCTCTTTTGTGGCACACACTCTATTTTTCATGGCTCATGGCTGACTTATGACACGCAACACACTGCCCAGACTGATCATTACCTCCGGCGAGCCTGCAGGCATCGGACCCGACCTCTGCCTGCAACTGGCTTACCAGAATTTGCCAGTGCAAACAGTGGTCGCTGCCGATCCTGAGCTTCTGGCGCAGCGTGCAGACACTCTGGGAATGGATATAACCTTTGAATTATTCAACCCTGATGAAAAGGAACCTGCCAGAGAAGGAACTCTTCTGGTTGCCCCTGTCTCCCTGACCAAACCCTGCTCAGCCGGACAGCTTAATGAAGCCAACAGCCCCTACGTTCTGGAAATGCTGAGCTATGCCATTGAAGGCTGTCAAAACGGTTTGTTCGATGCCATGGTCACCGCTCCTGTCAGCAAGGAAGTGATCAATAACGCAGGTGTTCCTTTCAGTGGCCATACCGAATTTCTAGCCGAAAAAACCAACACTCAAAAAGTCGTTATGATGCTGGCAACCGAAGGCCTCAGGGTCGCTCTGGCCACCACCCACCTGCCACTTAAGGATGTCTCGTCTGCTATCACACAATCTTCTCTGGAAGAAGTCATCAGAATTCTTCACAGGGATATGGTGACAAAATTTACCATCGAGAACCCCAGAATTCTGGTCTGCGGTCTTAACCCTCACGCTGGAGAAGGGGGTCACCTTGGCATGGAAGAAATAGAAACCATTATTCCGGTACTGAATCAGTTAAACCATGAAGGTATGAATCTGGTAGGTCCTCTGCCAGCCGACACGCTCTTTAACCCGAAATATCTTGAAAATGCTGACGCTGTTCTGGCGATGTACCATGATCAGGGTTTGCCGGTTCTGAAATACAAAGGCTTTGGTAATGCCGTCAATATTACCCTGGGGCTTCCCGTTATTCGTACCTCTGTCGATCACGGCACGGCTCTGGATCTGGCCGGGACTGGAAAAGCCGATTCGGGCAGCCTGTTTACCGCTATCCGCTATGCTCTCGATATGGTTCAGTAGCCAAATGGCTTATCTGCCGCTATTATAGCGCCCCCTCTGTTGCTGGTTTAGTTTGTCAAAAGCATGGCTGAAATTCCCTACCACAAGGCCCGTAAACGATTTGGTCAGAACTTTCTGCACGATCACGGTGTCATTCAACGGATTATCCGTTCCATACACCCAAAGGCGGGCGACCGAATTGTGGAAATTGGCCCAGGTCAGGGTGCACTGACCGAATTTCTGCTGGACGCTGCCGGGCAACTGGACGTGGTTGAACTGGACAGAGATCTGATCCCGACTCTGAAGCTCAGGTTTGGCCTGAATCCTGAGTTCAGAATTCACGAAGGAGACGCCCTAAAGTTTGATTTCTCCTCTCTTATTAAAGAGGGTCAAACACTTAGACTGGTGGGCAACCTGCCCTACAACATATCCACCCCCCTGATTTTCCACCTGCTTGAGTTCCAGGGGCTGATCAGCGATATGTACTTTATGTTGCAAAAAGAGGTTGTGGAAAGACTGGCAGCGCAGCCCGGTGAAAAGCACTATGGGCGTTTGGGCATCATGGCCCAGTACTACTGCAAGGTAGACAATCTGTTCGTTGTGGGCCCGGGCTGTTTCAAACCAGCCCCCAAAGTTGACTCAGCCATTGTACGACTTGAGCCTTATAATGAGTTACCTTGCCCGGCGGATGACGTAAACCTTTTGGAAAGGGTTGTTCGGGAAGCTTTCCAGCAACGCCGTAAAACCATGCGAAACACTCTGAAAAAGCTGATCTCTGCCGACGCACTCACTGAACTGGGTGTTGACCCAGCGAGTCGCCCTGAAACGGTGACGCTGCCCGAGTTTGTTGCCATCGCCAACTATCTGCATACATCTGCCATGAACGACTGAAACAATTGTTCATCACCCTCGGGGATGAACAATTTTTCACCGTGAAAAGCTGCTATTAAATGCTAAACAGCAAGACAGCTTGCATGCCCGCTGCTCACTGAGTTACTACTATTAGCAGGGAAATGTATATTAGCAGGGAAATACAGTTTTCAGTAGTGTGGAGAAGAACCTCCATCCGGCCAACGAAGAAAAGGATATTTTTTCGAGTCGGTCAGAAGCTTATCCTGAAACAGACACCTGATCAGGAAAAGCCTTTGGGCATTTCCACCAGGCATTCCTCAATTTGATGTTAAAAATCAGCAACCTTTATAAGTCATTTATTGCTGCTCCACATTGAAAGGTTCAGGAGATTATAGTTAATGACCGTTTACGCCGTAGGTGATATCCAGGGATGTTACGAACCTCTCAGACGCCTGCTTGACAAAGTCCGTTTCAAGCCTGGCCGCGATCAATTGTGGGTGGCGGGAGATATGGTAAACCGTGGCCCCGACTCACTGGCCACGCTTCGCTACCTGAAAAGTCTCGGTAGCCATTGTACTGCTGTTCTGGGGAACCATGACCTGCACCTGCTAGCTGTTGCTGCACGCGTTCGCCGATCTAAAAGGAAAGACACATTAGCCCCTCTACTCAGCGCCCCTGACCGGGACTCACTGCTTGATTGGTTAAGGTACCGCCCACTGATTCATCATGATAAAAAACGCAAAGTCACCATGGTGCATGCCGGAATTCCCCCGATCTGGACTCTGAAGCAGGCCTGCCTTTATGCAGGCAAGCTGGAAAAAGCGCTTCAGGGAGAAAACTATCAGGAGTTTCTTCAGTTTTTATTCAAATCAGACTCCATCAGCTCTATGGAAGAGGCCTATACCCGTCGAGCTCGTCTCAAACTGACCGCAGCCTACCTGACACGGATGCGTTTTTGTGACCAATACGGTCGGCTTGACCTCGATAACAAGACAGCATCTGCCTCAGAGACATTCGCCCCCTGGTACAGCTTTCCTGACAGCCCGGTCTACAAGGAACGTATTATTTTTGGTCACTGGGCCGCCCTGGAAGGCAACAGTCAGCGAAAAAAAATCCATGCTCTCGATACCGGTTGCGTCTGGGGACGCTGCCTCACTGCCCTGAACCTGGACGACTACACTACCACCTCAGTAGACTGCTGCTATGAGGATGAATGAAATGGCTAAGAGAAGTTTGTTGAACACTTTGGGCCCTTAAGTACTCAACCATACGAAGTCATATTTTCTGACTTTTTGTTCAGGCACTCGCGGCAACTGCTCCTGCGTTGCTCTAGCTCCTGCATCCATGCAGTCGTGATGCGTTGCAACTCTGGTCACATAGCTTGCTATGTTCCCGTCGTTGCGCCTTGCAGAGCACCTGCCCAATAAGCCAAAAATATTCGATTCCGTGTGACTGAGTACTTAGCGCCTTCTTTTGAAATTCTGACTTTGCTCGGAACTCCCGGTATTGTGTTCTCTTTTTTGGTGCTTCAAAAGAGCCTCATGATTCATACAGACTACCCCGCATCCACAGGTTACTGGATCGTAGTCGTCTGCCCCCCAGGCATCACCTGTAAAGATTGCCTCTGGATGCAGCGTGCAGCTGTTTGTTGGGTCATCCATCGTAAACGTAAATTTAAATGTATGGGGTTGCTCAAAGGGCTGTGTTTCTGCCATCTCATTATCATAACAAGTGTGGGTCGTCGAATTCTCCAGCGGACCCAGCGACCAATCAGCTGACTCGCTAATATCGATTATTTGAGGGAGTTTACAGACACCTGCGCAGGAATCGACAAAACAATTTAAACCCAAAGTATGCTGGGGTTGTCCAGAGCCTTCGTTACCGCCGCCAGAGCCTGAAGACCAAAAGCTGGAAAAAGCTTGGGGGGTTGCGGTTCCTGAGGCTTGCTGACCGGATGATGATGCTTCTGCTGATGGCGCTTTTTGTTGTTGACTGTGACCAGGAAGCATCATAGTGGTGACCGCAAACGGGTCACCCTGAGTTGCCTCCAGTTGACCCAACGGTTTATAGAACGGTGAATCGGCGTTCCAATAGCTTTTCAAAAGCGCGCCTACAGCAGCAAGTGCTTCTGCAGTCAGACGTGAGTATAGTTTAGAGTCAGGGGTGCCATTGGTGGTCAGAACCAGTTCGTAAGCAACCAGCAGATTAGCAGCGTAAATCAGTTGCCAAGAAATCGACTCAATAAAAGACGTTTTCACTCCGTAACCGCCAAGACTGAATGCTTCGTTATCAGGTGGCAAATTCGATCCTGAATCGGCGTCGACACCGTATGACGGCTTGTCAGACAATCCATGCTCGCCAGACATTATGGAAAAGCTCTCGCCCGGGTAAACGCCACTCTGTTCAAACTCGACAACAAAACTTCCTTTCAATGATCTGGCCTGACAAATCACAGACAGAGAGAGCATCAGCAACAGCAGTGCCAAAGAGAGTGGTTTTTTCAAAATTTTTTCCTTACATCTGTTTTGTGTTTTATGTCTTCTGTCTTGTGTTTTTGATTTATTAGATTGGAAAAGTAGACAAAGAAAGTGATAGTTCAAGAAAGCAAGCGTATTTTTCTGTCAAAAACCAAAGGTTTCACTGGTAAAAAAAACCGCTGCGGCAAACCCGCTACAGCAGAATAGTCACCGGCTTTTTACAACCGTTCTGAAGACTTCTGTCATCTTTTTGTGATTTTGTTTTCTACTTCCTATAAAGTTTCCCTAAGGTCTCGTACAATACTCGCCGACAAAGCCATTAGCGCTATAATGAACCCCCTATAGCGAACTCCGTTAACAGCGGTTCAGCGCCATTGCATCGCGGTGGCTCAACAAGAATGATAAAAGAAGCTACGGAACTGGCTAGATATGGCACGAAAACCAACAAAAACAGCCACATTCGTCTGGGAAGGTAAGGACAAGAGTGGACGGAAGGTCAAGGGAGAAATCCAGAGTGGTAGTATTGCCCTGGTCAAGGCCGAACTCCGTAAGCAGGGAATCAGCACCACAAAAGTCAGAAAAAAAGGTATGTCACTGGGCACAAAGGGCGGCAAGATCAAGCCCATGGACATTGCCCTGTTTACCCGCCAGCTCGCTACCATGATGAAAGCAGGTGTACCCCTGCTTCAGGCTTTTGATATTACCTCTGACGGCATCGAAAAGCCTGCCATGAAAGATCTCATTGGCAAAATCAAGAATGATGTTGCCGGTGGTTCCACCTTGGCCGACGCTCTGAGAAACCATCCCATTCATTTTGATGACCTCTATTGCAACCTGGTCGCTTCCGGTGAGCAGTCAGGCTCTCTGGAGTCACTGCTGGACAGAATCGCCACCTACAAAGAGAAGACCGAGGCCCTCAAGGCAAAAATCAAAAAAGCAATGAAATACCCCATCGCAGTCGTGGGCGTTGCGATGATCGTAACCGGTATTCTGCTGGTCTATGTAGTGCCTCAGTTTGAGGAAGTATTCCAGGGGTTTGGAGCCGAGTTGCCTGCCTTTACCCAGCTGGTTATCGGTATCTCTGAAGTGGTTCAGAGTTCATGGCATCTGGCGATAGCCGTTCTTGTCGCCTTCGGATTCCTGTTCAAAAAACTGTTGCAGAAGTCCAAAGCAACCAGAGACAAAATGGATCGAATCACCCTCAAGATCCCGGTGATTGGTGTTATTCTTGATAAATCAGCGGTAGCCCGATTTGCCAGGACTTTATCGACGACGTTTGCCGCCGGTGTCCCCCTGGTGGATGCCCTCGATTCGGTTGCCGGTGCTGCAGGTAACGTCGTCTATTTCGATGCTACCCAACGGATCAAGGAAGACGTATCCAGCGGTCAGCAACTCCAATTTGCCATGAGAAACTCCGGCATATTCCCTGCCATGGCCGTTCAGATGGTGTCGATTGGTGAAGAATCTGGCGCTCTGGATGAAATGCTCGATAAGGTCGCTACCTTTTACGAAGACGAAGTCGACAACATGGTAGATGGACTGACCAGTTTGATGGAACCTTTGATCATGTCGGTTCTTGGTGTGCTGGTTGGTGGTCTTATTATTGCGATGTATTTGCCTATCTTCCAGTTGGGGTCTGTTGTGTAGAAACATTTTGATGATGACCTGAAAAAAGCACTGGAGGCTGGTGATTTAGTGGAGATTAGCTATGAGTGATTTACTGGACGCAATGCATGAAACCTCCAAGGGCTTGTATGACGCTGGCATTATGAATACCACGACCATGCACAAGTTCGATGCACTATGTTTACCACCAGTAAAGGCGTTGGCTCCAACGCAGATTAAGCATTTGCACCCTAAATGCAAAGTCAGCCAGTCTGTCTTTGCAGCATTTTTGAATGTTAGCCCGTCCACCGCCGTGCAGAAATGAGAAACGGTCAGCAGCACACGAGGCCGGAATTCTGTCCAATTGGGCTTCAAATGACTCGGGTGACATGATTGGGCGAGGTGTTACGGCGTTTTTGCTAGGAGCCTGACCGAGAATAGCGCCCGTAGCGAGGACGGCAGAAAATTGAGGATGAAAATTCGGTTTAGTGAGGAGAATAGCGAGCTATTTGACGAACAAAAGCGGATTTTCAGACCAATTTGCTGCCGCCGCAGTAGGGCAGACTATTCTCGGTCAGGCTCCTAGCGTGCTGGCTAATTCTATACATGTTTCGATGGGCAGCCACATATCAAGTTTTGTTTCATCTTCTGGATAGGCTAGACAAAAACCATATTGTTCATAAAATGAAACAACGGTTGCCATCATTGGATCAACAAATAATCCGATAGTTGAAATCTGGTCTGCAACAAGTACCGTTCGATAAATAGCATCAATTAGTAACATTTCCCCTAATCTCTGCCCTTGATATGAGGTAGCTACGGCGAGTCTTGCAAGCTTTACGGCACTCAGAGGATGCGGGTACTTCTGGTAATATTGATGTGCCGGAGGAACTGTTACTGAATATCCAGTCAGAGTGTAATAACCGGTGATAGTCTTTGATGACGATTCCTGGCAAGCCACATAGGTTTTTGAAATGTGTTTTACACTCTTTTGTCGAGCCTGCTGTTGTAAAAATCTATTTAATTCTTCAATACCGCAATCAAAGATCTTGCGATCATGATTGCGTGTGATTTCCTCAATGATTAGTGACATTCACAGTGTCCTTATAATTCCTGGCTGCTTCCAATAATTTCCCATTTGCTTTAGGAGGATTTTCCAGGGCTTCAAATAGTGCATCAGCCCCCTTCATGGAAAGTTGTAATGATTCAGTTTGTGTTATCACAGTGCGAGCCTTCTCCATTGCAGAATCAATTAGAAACTGAGAAAGAGATGCACCGGAATAATCAGCAGCTCGTTGGATAATGTCCTGAATATCCTTGGATGTTCGTGCTACAAGCCGTGTTTCTTTACGATCTGGAATTGAGGCCATAAATCACCTATTAGTTAATTATCGAATAGATGTGTGTCATTATGGCATACAGGAAGATCATTAACCAATAAATTAATTGCCTCACCACATGGTATTCGGCCTGCAAAATTGCTTTCACCCGGTGGCTTATGGATTCGTTCCCGAGCTCCTGTGGTTGCTTCATCTTTGCTCTGGCAGGTCTGAAGCCAATTTCTGCCAGCCTGGTTCTGTTCAACAAGAGAACCAACGGTTAATTCACACAGGTCAATACTGGACCTCGCAGGTTCCTGAGAAATCCATCCTGTACCTCTGCACCGGTCACAGATCCCGGCCAGGCTGAAACTGCCTCACCAATTCGGCAGTTCTGTGCTGACACCATTCCCAACAAAATGAAGTCCCAAGCGAACACATGATATCGAGACTCAATCCTGCGGCTGTAGTACCTTCTGTCTTCGCTTCACAACCAGCGTTATCTCTGGCTGTGCAAGACGCACTTCCGGTCCTGCCCAATTTGGAACGCACTGCGTTCCAGTTTGCAAAAGCCAGATAAAAAGCGCATGTAAAGCAGGTCGCGACATTCGCCTATGCGTAGCCGCTGTGCGAGGAGTTAGCTGTCATCGTCAGCATTTTGGATACGGGGGTAGTTACCTGAAATTTCAAAGAGTGAGTGAGCTATAAGTGCAAGCCTATAAAGAGAAGCCATGCCAGTGTGATGAATATATGCATCATTAATAAGTGCAGCTATGGCTCTTTCATTTTCTGTATCTGAATTGTAATTTGCCTGGCTACCATTGTAAAAATGGTTAAATCTTTTAAATGTATTAAAATCCCAATCTCTAGTCCTGTTTCTAATAAATTTGATAACTGAAGATCCTCGACCGAAATTTCTTTTAAGCTTAGCTAAGGCTTCTTGTTCGTGGAGCGTATATTCTTGAGTGTTTTTTCCCAAATCCGGGTCATCTCCATAATTAAGCCATTGCCCTACAATATCAGAGCAATAACTTGTATTCTTAACCATAATAATGCCTGTATTCGGTAAATGACCACCATCTAAGAAATCTGACTCTTCATAGTACCAGTAGTCCCGAGAAGTTATAATGCAAACTTTCTCATCAACTGAATCTATTATTTTATCAAGATGGCTTTGATCATTCTTGAAATCATTGATCACAATATCATCATCAATCCAGGCAATCCATTTCCCAGGTTTTACCCGACCCTCTTTCAGGAATTTCTTAATTAAAAATATTTTCCCCCAATAAGGCTGCATACCTTGCATCCAATTCATCAAATCTACTGAGTCATCATCCTGACTATTCTGGCTAAACAATACAAACTTATAGTTAGTGCGTCTTGCTTTTGAAAATGCCAAATGATTTTTTGCAACGGCCAGTGAATAGGGTTTCCAGGTTCCTCCCGATAGAATAAAGTCTATATTTTTCAATCCATGTATTGCATTGCCATCAATTTCAGAGGCATTTGGAACAGAAGAAAGAGCTGCTTTAAGAATATTTGGCTTGTTGAAATTTGTCTTGGAATATCTAGAATAATTATCTCGATATGATTTAGATTGTCCTTCAAAATCAGCTTTATTACTGATTTCTAATTCAAGGTTATTTTTAACATTCACATATAAATAACTCTCTTTAGAAAGCTCTGTATAAATATATTTATTTAAATTATGCTTTTTATCCTCATTTTCTATTTCAGTGATACTTTGCTCATATGGGCTTTTCCAGAATCTATTATCACCATCGCTTGGAATTGTGCTGTCAGCTGAAAGCCATAAAGGGATTAATGATAGAGAAATGTATCTATATTTTTTCATAACGCTTAGAATTCCATTTAATATTCATATATTTTCGGCATCATCATGATATTTTAAACAGGATGGGATGCAACTAACAAAACCTTCCAACCGACGCACCTCAGGCGTGCGGTTGAAGGCGGACCCGCTGTGTCATGATTATTGTCCCGGTTATTAATTAATCTACTAATAAAACCGTCGGCGGTAGACAGTTTATCGTTCCTCGTTATTCTGAAGAACGGAAAGCCGCTATAAGTACCTGGCCAGTTGGTTTCGCATATTCTGGCGAGTGGATTTTTTCATCCTTCAAGGCGCAACGACGGGCGCGTAGCCATAGCTACGCAACCAGAGTTGGAACGCAGAAGGGTGGAAAAAGCCGCCGTCCAGAATATGCGAAACCAACTGGTTAGGTACTTATTATTGAAAAAGCTTTTACCATCCGTTAATCGCTCTGTTCCCTAGCAGCCTGTCGGACTTAAGACTGTCCTACTGCGGTTGCAATAAATTGGTCTAAAAATCTCTGTTTCTTCGTCAAATAGCTCGCTATTCTCCTCAGAAACAGAGATTTTTATCCTCAATTTCTTGCAATCCTCGCTACGGACGCTTAAGTCCGACAGGCTGCTAGGTTGACTAAAAAGAAGGCATTAGTGAGCGACTGGCAGCATTTGAAGCGATTGCTGCAGAACTCTAGACAAATCCACACTGACTATATTGGGTGCCTTGGCTGGTAACAGTTTCCGGCACCTGTCAGTATTTTTAATACATTGTCATTATGGTCTGAGTCGCTGGCAGGCCATAAAGACTTTCAAAGGATAACCCGACAACTCAATTGAGACTGCACCCAAGAATGCACTGACGCCAAAAATCAAGTAGAGTAACCCCAGAAACAGCCATGAGCCATAGTGTCGCTGCTATCGAATTATAATGCGTCTCTGAACCTGAACGAGTGGCACTTTAATACTAAGAAAACCGGATTTATTGACTAATGGCACTCATAGAATTACTGCAATCTTCGCCCACTTACTTCTACCTGACCCTGACTCTGGTCGGCCTTCTGGTCGGTAGTTTTCTCAATGTTGTTATTTTGCGCCTGCCGGTGATGATGGAACGTCAGTGGAAGCTGGATTGTCTGGAAACACTTCATCCGGACAAGGTGCCCACTGAGATGGAGCCTTATAACCTGATCAAGCCCGACTCCACCTGTCCAGGCTGTGGTCACAAGATTCGGGCCTGGGAAAATATTCCGGTTATCAGCTACCTGTTTTTGAAAGGTCGTTGTTCTTCCTGCAAAGCCTCTATTTCTGCCCGCTATCCGATCATTGAGATGATCTCTGCCCTGCTGACCGTTGCTGTTGGTATCTACTTTGGCGCCACTCTCCAGACAGTTTTACTTTGCTTTTTAGTCTGGTCCCTGCTGGCATTGACCATGATTGACCTGGACACCCAACTGCTGCCAGACAGCATTACCCTGCCCTTACTCTGGCTGGGCTTACTGACCAACAGCTTTGAATTATTTATTCCGTTGCAGGACGCAGTGCTGGGTGCTGCTGCCGGTTATCTTTCGCTCTGGTCTGTTTACTGGTTATTCAAACTGCTGACGGGCAAAGAAGGTATGGGCTATGGTGACTTTAAACTACTCGCTGCGCTCGGTGCCTGGATAGGTTGGCAAATGCTGCCACTGATTATTCTGCTGTCTTCACTGGTAGGAACCATTGTCTCAGTGGTACTGATCATTCTCAAAAAACAGGAACGGAGCAAACCTGTTCCTTTTGGACCTTATCTGGCCGCTGCCGGTTTTATTGCCCTGCTTTGGGGGGAAACACTGGTTCAATCTTATCTGCAGATTATGGGGCTGTGAGCTGAGCATGAGTAAGTTGGTTATTGGCGTAACGGGCGGCATCGGCAGTGGTAAAACAGCCGTTACCGACTACTTTTCCAGTCTCGGTATTACCGTGGTGGACGCAGACCAGGCTTCAAGAGAAGTGGTGGAACCCGGTCGGCCAGCTCTGCAAAAAATTGCAGAACGACATGGTCAGGATATTCTTACTGATGAAGGTACACTGGATCGAAGAAAACTCAGGGATATTATTTTCAATGACGACAGCGAACGTGTATGGCTGGAACAGCTGCTGCACCCTTTGATCCGTCATCAAATTATTCAGGAACTGGCAGCGTCTGAGTCTCCTTACACCATCATCGTTTCACCGCTTCTGGTGGAAACCGATCAACATGTGCTCACCGATCGCATTCTGGTTGTCGATGTCCCTGAAGACATTCAGCTTTCAAGAACCATGAGTCGGGACGGCATGGGCAAAGAACAAACCCGGGCCATTATGGCCAGGCAAGCCTCCCGGCAACAGAGGCTGGAGAAAGCCAGCGACGTAGTTGATAACAGCGGCTCTCTGGAGCAGCTGTTTCAACAGCTGGATGAGGTTCACAAGACTTACATGGCTTTGGCAAACGCATGAGCCCTGTTGGGGAAGCCTGGTTTTGCCCGGACCCTCAAATGCCCGGACGCCATCCGTTGGTAATCGGGTATCGGCGGTCTCGCCCAAAACCACGGGGAGTAATGCGAACCCCGACCACCGCCTGCCGACGTTTGAACTCATTAACATCAATCAGGCGCAGTACCCGATAGACAGTATCCCGGTCAAAACCGGATTCGATAATGGCTTCCGCGCTTTTATCTTCTTCCACATACATTTCGATGATTCGATCCAGTTCATCGTAGGGAGGCAGGCTGTCTTCATCCACCTGGTCCGGTGCCAGTTCGGCGGAAGGCGGGCGATCGATCACTCGTTGCGGAATCACATAGCCCAAAGAATTTCGGTACTCGGACAATTCAAAAACAAGCGTTTTTGGCACATCTTTCAGGGCATTGTAACCACCGCACATATCACCATAGAGCGTGGCATAGCCTACCGCCATTTCACTCTTGTTACCGGTAGTGAGGACCATGTAACCTTTTTTGTTGGAAATAGCCATCAGCATAACGCCCCGGCAACGGGACTGAAGGTTTTCTTCTGTAGTGTCCTTTTGGGTATTCTCAAACTGGGCACTCAGCGTTTCCATAAACGCATCAAACATCGGTGCAATGGGCATGACGGAGTAATCGACACCCAGAATATCGGCTTCTTCACGGGCATCTTCCAGACTCATGTTTGAGGTATAACGGAATGGCATCATAACCGCCTGCACCCGCTCAGCGCCCAGGGCGTCAGAGGCAATGGCCAGAGTCAGAGCGGAATCAATACCACCAGATAAACCTAAAACAACGCCTTTGAAGCCATTTTTATTCACATAATCACGAACACCTGTAACCAGAGCTTTGTAAACCCTTTCATGAAGGCCTGGCAGCTCTGCGACGTCTTCCTGGTCAAAAGCCTTGTCTACTATGTCGAAACGGGTTGTGTAGAGACCTTCAGCAAAGTAATCGGCCCTGACAGCAACCTGCCCATTGCCGTTCATAGCAAAAGAGCCACCGTCAAACACCAGTTCATCCTGACCACCCAGCAGGTTGACATAAAGCACAGGAAGACCCGTTTCCAGACAACGGCTGCGGATGGTTTGGTAACGGATAGATTGCTTATCTTTGTGAAAGGGAGACGCATTGAGACTCAAAATCAGCTCGGCCCCGGCATCCGCAGCCTGCTGGGCTGAAGAGGGATACCATAGATCTTCACAGACAGTCAGTGCCAGCGTTACCCCTTTACACTCAAAGACGCAGGGTTTCTGTCCCGGCATGAAATAGCGTTTTTCATCGAAAACCTGGTAATTCGGCAGATGTTGTTTGGCGTATCGGGCCACCACCTGACCGTCTCTCAACACCACGGCCTGATTTTCCAAACCATGTGCCCCCATGGCGGGCAGTCCAATCACCAGGTCAACGCCTTTAATCACACTGAGCTTGCTGATGGCCTGCTCAATTCTTAACACCATACTGGGCCTGAGTAACAGATCTTCAGGAGGATACCCACAAAGTGTCAATTCAGGAAAAACCACCAGATCGGCCTGATGCTGATCACGGGCTTCTTCAGCCGATTCGATCACCTGTTGGGTGTTGCCGTCGATGTCGCCCACCTTGAGGTTAAGCTGAGCCATGACGATATTGAGCTTTGCTGACATTGAAAAGCCTGATGTCTTAATCTTGAATCTGAGAGCAGGCTATTTTCGACGATGTTGCAGTCGGTGTAAAACTCAAAATGATCCATGATTATGGGGAGGCTAGAAATCACCCTCAAAATCAAAGTCCATATGTTCTGCAGGCTCCTGAAGAAAGTCGCCCTGGATGAAATCAACACCGGTATGCCACAGTGGTGCCATTTCAACAGCACTCTGAACCTGGGGAACAATCACTTTCTGACCTTTTTCCGACAGCGCCTGAACCATTTTCTTGAGCTCTTCGCCCTGATTTTCGCTGGTCAGATCTTTGGTGAAAGACGGATCGACCTTTATATAGTCCAGAGTCATTGAGGCAATGGTTTCCATAGGGTTCAAACTACAGCCAAACTCACTCACTCCAGTACTGCAACCCAACTCCTTGACCGCCTTGAAAAAGTCCGGTGCCTGTCTATTGAAGCGGACAATATTCTGCTCACTGACTTCCACAACCACGGATGAAGCAGGAATACCTGCTGCCTTAAGTGCAACGCCCATCCAGGGCAGGAACTCCTTCTCAAGTATGGCGTTACCGCCGAGGTGCATAAAGAGTCGGATTTTATCCTTTGTGCGGGTTTGGTTCAGAAGCGCTTTTCCTGCTTCTATGACCTGCCAACGATCGACTTTGCTCCAGAGCGCATTTTTATCGAGCTTGTTTCGGAATGCCACTGAGTCATGTTCACGACCTCTGGCATCCACCATATGCAGCTGAACTTCAAAGTGCTTTTCAGAAGAACCTTTCAGACTGACCACAGGCTGGTACTTCAATTTGAAATTGTCATTTTTCAACGCCTGACTGACCATGCCTGCCAGATGCTTCTCCACAGAACTGACCTTATTAATCTTACGTTTCTGGAAGAAACAAATCTTTCCGCCACCTTCTTTTTGAGCCTGTGTGGCAGCATGACGGGCTCTGACCAGCTGAGTATTTAGATCGCTGCTGGAATCGGTCAGTATGACACTCCCCAGACTCAGCTTGACGGGAAGCTCATTTCTTCCCAGTGTAACTCTCTCGTGTGTAACACCCCTGATAACTTGATCGGCCAGCTCCCGCACTGCCTTTTCATCACTGGCCTTAACCAGAGCCATAATACAGTCGCCGCTCCAACTGGCAGCCTGATGTTCTATCAACACCAATCCGAGTCGAGAACTAACTTCCTTGTAGTAAGGCTGGCTGACTCTTTTGCCTCCTTTGGCATGAAGTGCCCGCAGTGAATCGAGAGTAATACAGAGCAAGGCAAATTGGTCTTTACCTGCAACCACTCTCTGCATGGCAACATCCAACTGCTCCTTGAAAGCTTCTTTATCATAGAGGTGGGTTTCACTGTCGGGACGTGCGACTTCAACGTCTTTCTGCCCAATTTCCGAAGTTCCTTCGGATTCCTGGGTTCTCACCAAAACGCTCAGTGTATAACGCCCCTCATAGGAAGTAGGACTGACTATAGCCCTCACAGGCACTTCCTTATCCCGATCAGCCAGCAGTGGACATTGAATGGCTGCCAGTGCCCGACCACTTTCTTCGATACTGTTCAGGAAGTCACCCACTTCCCTGCGATCTCTGCCTGCAACCAGATCAGTAAAGGGTTTACCGACAAGACTGGCGTTGCCATCAACCCCTACCAGCTCATTAAATGCCGGGTTTGAGTATTTAATCTGACCTTCACTGATGTAGATGATGGCATCGACCTGATCATCCAACAGGTGACGCCTCTGCTTCTCTGATTCATTCAGGGCAACACTCATGCGTCGGTAGTGACGGCGGGTATTAAGGTCGGCAATTTCCCGATCGGAAGTCAGCAGAAGCAGTTCATCATTGTCCTGGGTAATGACACTTCTTACTCCCAGCTTAAGCCATTCCAGCTGTTCTTCTTCTTGCTCTTCTTCCTGTTCTTCTGACAACACGATGGCAGGAATATCCCTGCCCTGCTGGTCAACCCGATCAAGCACTGAACTGATTGTTAATCCTTCTGGCAAGCCTGCTGATGAGATAATCAGCAAATCCCATTTCTGATGACCGGACAGGGCTTCTTCCAGACTTTCCATAGCGATGACATGATGAGCACGGGTCGGGTATCCGGCATCCCGATAGACATTCAGCAGTGCCTCGGCTTCTTCAGAAGAAGCATCCACTATCAACAGCCGGACAGTATCCCTTTTTTCCTGCTCCATGGCATTGACCTGATTCAACGAGAGTTTAAGGCTTATCTCATTCTTATAACTGCCATACGCCTGAAATCATTAGCCCCTGCCAAAAAAACACCCTGTTTTTATCCGTCTGGCTTCTTTGTAAATAATTCTACAGGTTCTCTGACCCTATACACAGATCACGAAAACGCACTTCTAAACTAATCAGAGAAGCGCTAAAAACCGGTCAGATGTGATGGAGCAGTCAAACAATGATAAAGCCAGAGCAATAAACAGCCCTGAGCCTGGAGAACAAGGATTTTCATTAATTGAACTGATGATCACTCTGTTGATCGCTGCGATTATTGTTGCCATGGGACTGCCACAACTGAGAGAAATGTCTAACTCCATCCGTTTCTCAAACATTCAGCAAAACCTGCTGTCAAACCTGCTTTACACCCGCAGTGAAGCCGTTAAAACCGGCAACGATACCATCGCCTGTGCATCCACTGACGGAGTCACCTGCGCAGCAGACCCAACCCTCTGGAGTCAAGGCTGGATCATTTTCACCGATGAAAACAGTAACGGCCTATTTGATTCAGGAGTCGATACCTTGAGACGTTCCCAGACAACAGATTCCATCGCCTCAATCACCTGGAGTAACAACACTCCAATCGTGTTTGAGGGAGATGGCACTGTCAATAACACCAGTTCAGGCAATTTTCTCATTTGCGACAATCTGACAACATCCAAGGTTGCCAGGGGCATCACCATTAACCTGTCTGGCCGGGTGCGCTCAACGGACTCGGTGGTCTGTCCATGAGTTCAAAGCGCTCTCAGGCAGGAATGACCCTGGTGGAAGTTCTGATCACAGTGGTCATTCTGGCTTCTGGCCTTTTGGGAATGGCTGCTTTACAAACCCGAAGCATCAGTTACAACAATATTGCCTACTTCAACTCTCTGTCCAACATTCTTGCTTACGACATGCTCGACAGGATCAAAGCCAACCCGGTCTATGGCCTGAATGGGCCCGGTTATTCTGCCAGTGTCGGCAATGTGCCCGCAGCCTATCCCGATGATTGCGACACAGCAGATTGCACACCTGCAGAGCTGGCCCGCTACGACGTAGCACAGTGGAAGTTCATTCTCGACACTCAGCTCCCCGATTCAGATGGCTCAATTGTCAAAACCGATACACCAGAGGGTCGGAACTACACCATCACGATTTTCTTTGATGACAGCAAAGGTCAGCAGCCCCGCCGTCAGGTGATTCTGAGGAGCACGCTATAAAACATGAATAGTTCCAAGCAGAAGGGACTCAGCCTGATTGAACTGATGATTTCGATGTTATTGGGTATTTTCATCATTACTTCGGTCACTCAGGCCTTTCTTAGCAGCAATAACTCCAATCGCTTGAACTTTCAGTTGGGGCTAATGCAGGAAGCGGCCAGAATTGCTGTCAGCTCCATATCCAATGACGTCCGTGTCGCTGGCTACACAGGCTGTAATACCGATGCTGCAATCGGTAATGCTCTGCTTCAAAACAGTGCTCCCCATGAATGGCTCACTGCTGAACAACCGACACAGGGAATGAATCTTTCTGACACGCGGTCAAAGATGGACGCTCAGGCCACTTCGGAAAGCCTGTTGATCTTCAAAGCCAATCCCGACACTGTTTTTGCTATAACCAACCATGACACATCCACATCCACCCTGACACTGGACCGCAACATCGGTTCGACCCTGCCGGTCGGCGGTGCTGCAGTGATAACCCGTCAGGACTGCTCTCAGGTAGCCCTGATAGCCCTGAGTTCCATCGGCGGCAGTACCTTAACCCATACCACCAGCGGTGTCGGCGATTTCAAGAATTGTGTCGCTCAACTCAAGGGCAGTTTTCGTTGCTATGACGGCTCGACGCCTTCCGGCGCTCTGTCATTCAATCCCGGTTATTTGAAGCCTCTGGAATCTGTGGGTTATTTTGTGAAACCGGATAACGGCCTGCCTACCCTGTTCCGAAAAGAAGCAGGCAATGCCTCAGCACTGGCCATAGTGGACGGCATTGAGGATATTCGAATTCATTACGGCCTCGACACAGATAACGACGGGGTCACTAATCGCTATATCAGCGCCGGTGATCGCAGTTTTCGCCATGCTGACTGGCTGCAAACCACCGCCATCCGAATTCATCTGCTGACGCGCAGTGAAACCGAAATCCTCCCTGTTCCAGCACCTCCGCCTGCGCCCCCGAGAACCTATCTTTTCGATGGTCAACAAGTCACTCAGTCGGATCGCTTCTTACGCAAGGAATATGTCATGACCATGGCCCTGAGAAACAGTGGATAATCATGAGTCATATCAGACGACGTCGCGATGAAGACGGAACCGCTCTGCTCTACACCATGATTTTTTTTACACTCATGGTGATGGCGACTCTGACGGCGGTTCAATTCTCAAGCCTTGAGCAAAGAATGTCAGCCAGCTACCGGACTCATCAGACCGCTTTTATCGCTGCCGAAACCGCACTGCTGGAGGCCGAACGCTGTATCAAAAGCCAGAGCAGTTGCAACGATATCAACACGTTCGCCAGCGATTGCAGTAATGGCCTCTGCTTCAATGGCTCTGACCGTAACAGCATTATCAGCTGTAGGGCCGGGAATGCCAGCCCCTGGGAAAGTGCCGCCCTCTGGGCCGATGCCAGCAAAACCATTGTTGCCACCAGTGTGCCTTCAGGAACCTCAGCCCGCTATACAGTGGAATTCCTCTGCTACATTCCAAGAGTCTTGTTTGGGGTCACTCCCAACCCCGCCAACCCTTCCGACTGGTCAAAGCTTTACCGTGTAACCGTGCTTTCTTCGGTCGATAACCTCAATAGTCAGGTCATGTTGCAGTCCACCTACAAACGGTGAACCAGAAGAAAAAGGATTTCACAGTGTTCGTGTTAAAAGGGATCAGTCCGTCTGCGCTTTTTGCAGCCAGAAAACAGCCTTTATCTCTGTTTTCGCTAAAAATCTGTTTATTGACATTCCTGCTCCAGCCCCTTTTCCTGCAACAGGCCATCGCAGCCGCCTCGGACTACGCTGCAAAGCCCAACCAGGGCAGCACCTTTTCACCGCCTCTTGTTATGCTGGCGATGCCGGTGGATCAACAGCTCTTTCAAAGAGCTTATTCAGACTACACCGATCTCGATGACGACGGCCTGATCGATTCAACTTATAAGGACGACTTTGATTACATCGGTTACTTTGACAGTAACTGGTGCTACGCATACAGCAGCTCGGACAAGATGTACCAACCCGTATTGCCAGCAACGGGTAGCAATCAACATTTTTGCCAGGACGCCTCAGCCCCATGGAGTGGTAACTTTATGAACTGGGTGTCCATGTCCAGAATGGAAATACTGAGAGTCATTCTCTACGGTGGACATCGGTCAACGGACTCTGCCACACAGACAGTGCTTAGAAGGTCTTCCCTCTCTACAAACCTCAGTGGTGCTTTTGCCAAAGTTTATTCCGGTGCAGACATTGATAAATACACTCCGTATTCATCACCGGTTTCTTTTTGCAGTCTCTGGGCTGGAGCACCGTCACTGAGAATCGCAGCGGGTCAGTTTCCTCGCTGGGCCACTACAGAAATCAACCAATGTCAGTGGGGAAATGCATTCAGTCCTGCCAGAAGTGCTGAACTGGCGACCCACACTGTCCAGGTAGAAGCTTGTGTCTCGGGCAAAGATGGCAATAATACCGGGCGTTGCAAACAGTACTCCAGCGGTGTTCCCAAGCCCGTTGGCCTGCTCCAAGGCTATGGCGAAGAAAATCAGATTCAATTTGGTCTTATTACCGGAAGTTATGGCCGCAACAGCTCAGGCGGTCTGTTGCGGCGCAATATCAGACAGTTTGCAGGTAATACCGACCCAAATGATGATGAGATCAATCTATCCAATGGCACCTTTAATACCAGCGTTCAGGGTATTATTCACAATATCGATGCCATTGGTTTGACTGCATGGCGTAACCCGATTTCAGAAATTTATCTTGAGGCCATCAGGTATTTCTCGGGAAGCAACGCAGGTTCTTCTGACTTCAGCACCTCAGATGCCGGACGAGGCATGACCAATGAAGCCTGGGTGACACCTATGAGCCAGGCCAATGACTGCGCCAGCTGTGCCATCATTCTTATATCCAGTGGCACCAACGTGTATGACCTGGATGATTTAGACAATAGCATCTCTGATGTCACAGGTCTGAGTAATATCAATGACCTGATTAACCTAACCGACGATCTCGGTGACATTGAATACAATGGCAACCTCTCGGGTAATTATTATTACGGTGGCAGTAACAACCGTTGCACAGCAAAGTCCCTGTCCAATCTTTCAGATGCCGTCGGTATCTGTCCTGAAGCTCCGGACAAAGAAGGGGGTTACGCAGTTGCGGGTCTGGCTTATCACGCTCAAACAACAGACCTGAGAACCGATCTTGATGGTATCCAGAATATTAAAACCTATACCATTCAACTGGCTGACAGCCTTCCCTCCCTGAGCGCCAATGTCAACAACAAGACGGTCAGCTTCCAACCGATCACTTCCAGCGGCTCTTTCCGTGACCTTGTGGTCGATGAGCAGACGGCAGACGGCAAAAAAGGAAAATACACGTTTATCTGGGAAGATTGTCAGGAAGGCTGTGACAATGATTATGACGCCAGCTCCAGTATTGAATATTGCCTTGGCAATGCCTGCTCACCCGCCATCACCGGCAATCAGATTCAGGTCAGTTCCCGCTTCGAAGGGAAGTTTTCTAACGGAAACTACTCTTTTTCCCACAGTATTTTTGGTACCAATAATGATGGTATAGCGTCACCCTACGCGGCGGGCCCCGGTGGTGGAGCAGCCCAGGGTCCCGGAACGCCAGAGACTCAAACCTATGTGGCAACTGGCACTGCGTCCGGTATTTTGCCCAAACCACTGAGGCTGGCAGCAAAGTATGGGGGCTTCAACGATCTGGATAATGATGGTACACCCAATCATGATGCCAATGGTGATGGAGTGCCTGACAATGATTCCAGAGAGTGGGATATCAGAAATAACGCAACAGGTGAACTGGGCGCCGACAATATTCCCGACAATTTTTTTCTGGCGAGCAATCCATCTTTGTTACGAACCCAGCTGGAGCTGGTTTTTAAGGACATCGCCAGCCGTATATCTTCCGGTGCCAGTGCCGCGTTGGTTTCTAACAGTGCCAGCGGTGCAGGCTCGGTCATTCAGGGGCTATTCCGCCCCAAAATAACGGTCAGGAACATTGAAATCAGTTGGGTCGGACTGCTTCACAGTTTATTTGTTGATACCAAAGGTCACTTCCGGGAAGACTCCAATGGTAACCGGACACTGGATGACTATTCGACTGACCAGATTGTGACCTTGTCTTTTGACCCCGCCAGTAGTTCTACTGTTATTCAACGTTATACCTCTTCCGATAATGGTGTAACACTGACGCCTGATGGCAGTACCGCCGATTTGACCTCACTGGCACCTGTCTGGGACGCTCGTGAACGCTTGACGGAAATCAACAATATTACCAGTCAAAGAAACTATACGGCGCTGACCAACACTGGCCGTCATATCCTGACCTGGCTGGATGCCAATAATAATGGCCGTGTCGATGCCGGTGAGGAACAGCCTTTTGTCTCTGCCACCTTCACAGGCAGCAACGGTGACTATTTAGGTGTGAACGCAGCAGAATCGGATAAGCTGGTTAAATTCATTCGTGGCGAAGACCAGACGGATTATCGCTCCCGTTCTGTGGACATCGACAATGATGGCGACCTGGAAGTATGGCGACTGGGCGACATCATTCACTCCAATCCCGTCGCCGTGTCCAAACCGGAAGGGTATTACTCTGACAGCAAACCCTTCAACGGCAACGACGCAACCTTTATCGATTTTCAGAAACACTACGAAAACCGCCGCCAGGTCGTGTATCTGGGTGCCAACGATGGCATGATCCATGCCTTCAATGCCGGTTTCTGGGACAAAGACAATCAGCGCTTTGACCTGAATCATGATCCCTCAGAAACTCAGCACCCCCTGGGTGGAGAACTCTGGGCGTACACACCGATGAATTTATTGCCCCATCTTCGCTGGCTGTCAGAACCGGATTATCCCCATGTTTATTACATGGATGGCGAACCTTTGATTTTTGATGCCAATATTTTCACCCCGGATGCGGACCACCCAAAGGGCTGGGGAACAGTGCTGCTCATGGGCATGCGGCTGGGTGGAGGACCCATTGGCGTTTCAGTCAACAGTACAACCCGGACAATGCGTTCTGCCTACGTCATGCTGGATATTACTAACCCGGAAAAGCCTCCGAAACTGCTGGCAGAAATTACTCATCCGGAGTTGGGCTTTACCACGGGCCGACCCGTGGTGGTACAACGGCGAAAACCCAATGCTTCCGGAGACTATAATTTCCCCACCGAAAACAACTGGTACCTGGCCTTTGGCTCAGGTCCGACAGGCACAGGGCCCAGCGGTATACGACAAGCTCTGGGCGATGCTACCAGTGACCAGAATATGAAAGTGTTTGTCTATGATCTAAAGAGCAAAAACTTTCTCAGCGCTTTTAACCCAATGGACAGTGGTATCGCACAGGCTTATGCCGGCAACATGGCCACCGTGGACTGGGATCAGGACTACTATGACGATGCCATCTACTTTGGCAGTGTAGAAACCGCAGGCAATCTCAGTGGCGAACTGCTAAGGATCAACCTGGCAGACCCTCTGGCTGCAAACTGGACACTGGGCACCTTAACCCGCCCACAGCGCCCTGTTAGCGCCCGTCCCACGGCAGTGACCAACAGCGATAATGAGCGCTGGGTCTTTGTCGGTACTGGTCGTGAGTTGACCCGGGCAGACAGTCAGAATACTCAGCAGGAGTTCTTTTTTGGTGTTAAAGAACCCAAGCTCAGTGGTGTGTTCTCTTATGGCACGCTGCCCTTCAGCAGCCTGATTGATACGACGGATATTCAAGTGGAAGCCGATGGTGACCTGAAATCCGGCTTTACCGTATCGCCGGGCACGACAGTGAGTAACTTTGAGTCCCTGCGCAACAGCCTGACCACCGAAGCCGGTTGGAAAAACCGACTGATCCATGACGGCAAAAATCCCAGCGGTAAAAGTGTTAGCTCACCGGCTAATGCTTTTGCCCTGCTGCTGTTCACCGAATACCAACCACCTGCTGATCAGTGTCTGGTGGATGGCACCAGCTTTCTGAATGCTCTGCACTATCAGACAGGCACGGCAATACCCGCCAGTATCCAGCAAGTGCTGACTGCGGGTGGTTTTACTGACGATACGGTATCGGAAAAGAAAATCAGCCTGGGAGCAGGCCTGGCACCGGCTCCGGTAGTCCACCAGGGCAGTGACGGCAAAACCAGCATTATTATTCAGGGCGGTGCCGGTAATATTTCCAGCACCAATCTGGAATACACACTGACAGATGATGGCCGACAATCCTGGCGACAGATATTTAATATCCCCAAGTAGGAAGGCTATAGCGTAAACGGCCATGTGCCAGAAGAAATAATTCTAAGGAGCTGAGTTATGGATAACGAGCCAGTGCCTACTATAGGCAATGGATTCAGTCTGATCGAGCTGATGATCGTCGTTGCTATCATCGGCATTATTGTCGCGGTTGCCATTCCATCCTATCAGCAATATGTCTTTGAAAGTCGCAGGACAGACGCCCATATCGCCCTGACGACGGCGGCCGCAGAACAGGAGAAATTCTACACCTACGACAATGCTTATACCACTGATATCAACAATCTTGGTGGAGCTACTTCTCCGGACGGGCACTACACCATCGCCGTAACGGCCACCAATACCACCTATACCCTGACAGCCACAGCAAACAGCAGCAGCAACCAATTTGAAGATGCAGACTGTCGAACCATCACCTTAAATCAACTTGGGGTCAAAGCCGGTTTTGACAGTGCCGGGACAGCGTTTTCAGAATGTTGGTGAACCGGAAAGAGCTATTGCCAGGAACCGAGTGGCGTTCGTGTACCACGACTATTGATAGTCAGGTTACCGTCCGGGGCCTGAACACCCTGAGGGGTCGCAGTCAGTAATACACACTGTGAAATAGTCATAGAAGAACACGCAGCTGCACTGATTAAGTAATGACCATTCTCGGACACCACTTCATTGGCACCATTGATGGCGTAGCCCAATTTTGAGAGATCAGTAGTATAAGCCAGTTGTTCGGTAAAATAGCGTTCCTGCTGCTGCATAATCGTCAAAAGGGACGATATGCCTTCGCTGCGTCGGGAATGCATCACATGTTCGTTATACGACGGGACAATGATTGCGGCGAGAATACCGATGATGGCCACCACGATAATAATTTCCAGTAGTGTAAATCCCTTTACCTTTCTCACTGTTTTTCCCTCCAGAACGTTTTGTGGAAAGGTATCGAACCCGCTTCCCTGAGAATATCCTGAAAACACTCCCCACCCACACAGATATCTGCGCCTTGACTGCTACGGTTAAGAATGACGGGCGCTGGCGTCAGGATATCATATCGTAGCTCTCTCTTGCGGTCGCCTTTAACAACCTGACTATTGCCATCAAGATCAACTACTGCACTGGCATTATCAATGTTCAACACATAGAGAAAGCTGCTACCCCCACTACCAGGCGCGTAGGTAGTCAGGGTCAGGACATTATTGAACACAGTGGGCCTGCCCAGCAGCTTTTCTCCAGACACCTCAAAGCGGATATACCAGCCTTTCAAGCTACCCAAAGAACTGCGGGCCGTTGCCCGCTGAACCCCATTCCCCTGCTGTACAAGGTTGGCCGTGGCATCGTAGAGCGCTGATTCATCAATGACTGAACCATTGTTGTAGTTATAACTGGCAGGAGCGTCGTAAATGTTGGGATCCCTGAATACATAAAGCCGATCATTGACCTGAGTCCCCAGAGGTTTCGCCCTGAAACCACTGCCTACGACAATGTTCAAATGATCAACCGATCTTGACAGCGAAACATCCGGCCTTTCATAAAACCGTCGGGCATCGGCACTGGAGCTGCCAGAGAAGTTGGCAATTCGCCCTCCCGTGGCGAAGTTCGAGGCTCCGCTGTTATTCTGGTTAACATCGAATCGCCAGACCTGACCGCCAATGTCCACCGCAAAAAAGTAATCCGTCAGCCCATCGTTGTCGATGTCAATGACCGCAAGATCAGCAGGAATACTGTAATCCATATCCGACAGGTTCAGGTTGGTACCGCTGTTACCGGCAGACCAGAGCTTCTGGCCTGTTTCGGCATCCACCATATAGATGGCCCGGCCGATGTCATTATTGCCGATCGTCGTCTGTTCATCAGTATCCTGATCGTAGCCAGCACCAAATAACAGCACTTGTCTGTCAGAACCATTAAAACGAACCTTTGCCAGCGTTGGGGCTGACCAGGTCTGGCCCAATTCAGGAAAATCAGGGTTATTTGCAATGCTATCTGCCTGATTGTCCCTGTCCTGGTCCCCTCGAATCACCCATTTCAATACCGGACTGTTCCTTTCAGTAACATCAAGAGCGTAGATATTACTGCCGCCGCGCCTCATGGTGAGATAAAGATAGACATGCTCTCCAGAATCGGGACTGCCATTATTAGTCTGAAGCACATCGCCATCACCGTTGGCATCATTTATCCATACCGTCATAGGGCCATCCATGCCGTAGGGCTTGGCCGGCTTAGTCACAGGGGGAGGCGGTATCTGAGGGGTGCTCCTGAGCCTGCAGCTCTTATCAAGGGGGACATCACCAAACTTATAGCGATACTCACAAAACTCAGGCTCTAAACAGGTTCCCGGGGGCACAGAAAGAGAATAATTATAGTAACAGTCACCGTCCGACTTTGGTATGCTATTTTTAAGACGGCAACTCTGTGTATGATGAAGATCTAAAAATCGATACTGATAACTGCACCAATACTCGGGAATGCATTTACCGGGTATTCGGTAGTCCCAGACACAACCCGCATCGGAAGATGGGCCGCTATAGTGGTCCCCCCCCCCTACCAGATTATCTTTGTAGAGTTTAAGGTTAACGAGCAACTCTTTAGGAATAAATGAGAACTCGGTGCTGCCATTAGCGGTATTTACACCGTGTAAAAAGCCGTCGTTGGTGGTGAAATAGACAGTTCGATCCACCACTGAGCCAACACTGTTCTTATAATAGGTGATCACTTTTGGCTGGGTATGAAGTGGATCACCAATACTGGTTCGATTGTCCGTAATGGAACCGTCCCTGTCTTCGTCGTCAACATCAACCCCTCTGGCCCACTTGAGAACATTGGTGCGGTTCGTTGCCGACCCACTCCCGGACAAAGCCAGAAGCCCGGTGGTAATCCTTGAATTATTCTCACTGACACGATTACCCGAAGCACTCAGGATGAGATTGTTACCAGTGATAATATTGGAAACCACCAGCCGATTTTGACTCAGATGGGCAGCCATCCCCCCTTCACTAACAGAGCCACCATCATAAGTATTTCCCCAAAAGCTTTTGGAAACGCCGCCAAAAAATCCGGTGGATGAATTGATAGCCAAATTACCATTGGCATCATAAACCTGATTATCCGAACCCAACCGGTAACGCTTGAGGTTGCCGCGCCAGCTGGGGCCATTCTCAGTCCGCAGCACGATATAATAGAGTTCATCAGAGCTTTGGAGAGCGTTTGCAGCATCACTGACCGATCCGGGTGCCGCAAACCCCAGGGTATCGGTCTGACTGTTATTGTATGCATTGATCAGAAGATCTGTGTCGTCGGACTTTACCTTTGACAGCCAAAACAGACTGAGAAGCAATGTAAGAAGTAGATGATGCATTAAAGGGGAAATCCTCCGTCACGCGCTCTTACTTCTCCATCGGCAGCAAAGCCTTCAGATTGATTCAAAGTGTGGTCACATAGATAAAGCCCAGGGTCTGACTGGATTGTGCGCCTGCCTTGAGCAAAGTAGCGACACTATCAATTTCGAACATCAGCCCCATGTATTTGCCCAGGCTGTAGCCCGGAGGCGGTGGTACCTCACCGATATATCGGAGAGTGGCAGTCTGGCAGATTTGAGTCGAGTTAGGGCAACCTGTCTGGTCCTGTACAATGGTCAGGCTGACATTACTGGCCTTGGCATCCAGTAAAACACTGGGGTTGTCGATAAGGTATTTATATTGTCCATCCAACTCACTGTACGCTACCTGATAGACCTGTAATCCTTTCTGTTCATTGCTGACCGCCATTTCTTCAAAAATAGCCATTTCCATGACAAACAAACTCGAAAATAGCAGCACCAGCATAATGATCATGGTCATAAGCATGATCGCACCCTGTTGCCTGGCTCTGTGAATAGATCTCATACTAGAATCCGGCGTTGTTAAGTTTATAGGCTGTGGTAAAGACATATCGGGGGCGTCCATCGTTAAAGGTCAAAGTATTACTGTCCAGAATGTTGTACGTCCGCGTTCGCTGTTCAAATGAGCGAGCCTGCTGACCAGAATTCACAAGTATGCCCAATCTGATACTTCTGACATCCCGCCAGTCACTGACCGTACTGGCCGACAGATACTGATGTACATTATTCGTATTGTTATGGGTAACGCCATAAAGAGCCTGGAGACGTTCAACACCACTGATCACAGCCCTGGCTGCACCTCTGGCTATAGAGTTTGCCGGGTTGTAGCCCCGGCAGAACAGAGTATCAATATTGTTATTAGCCGGATCAGGAGCCACATAGTAAACATTGGCCGTCAGCTCATTCGCCGGAACGGTGTTACCCGCACAATCTTCACTGTTCTGAGGTAGAAACTGGACAGCCACCTGATCACTGTTGTTACCGCCACCATCAAATGTACATTGTGCCGCGCTGCCACATCTGCCAGTAAAGAATGGCAGCACCAGACTATTCACTTCATCGCTGTAGCCTGCCTGTCTTAGAGCACGACCCAGCAGATACAGTGTATGCCGCCCATTTTCCTGGGCCAGGGCAAGATCTTCCTGGAAATAGGTAGAACGACTGCTGTTCAACATCAGTTTTAAAAAGGTGCTGCTGACTAACAAACCGATCACAAGCGCCAGCATCAGTTCAATCAGCGACAACCCTTGCTGTCGGAATAAGGATTTTCTGATCATTACCGTAGATATTTCAGAGTCAGTGATTTCTGAGCCAGAAACAAACTACCAATGCCGCCTCTGGCTTCCCATTCAAGGGTTATCGACACCGTTGCACCAGAATTACAGGGGCTGGCTGAACAGCTGACAGTCATCTGCTGGTCGGATAGTCTGGCATTTCGGCACATGAGATCATGAACATCAAAATCAGCCATTTCATCAGCCGTGCAGGTGTTGGCAAGGCATTGTCTGGGAGCAGGCCCGGCACAATAGGATGAGAGATTACTGCTGGCGGTCTGGGCTCTACTCTGGTAACGGCCTGACTGCACCCCCTGAACATTCACCTTCATACGTTCAGACATCTCATTCGCCAGCCAGAGCGCCTGAGAACGTTGCAGGCTGTCTTGAGTTGCTCTGGTGGCCTGAGCCTGCATTCCCGCCATCCCAAGAATGCCTACCATAAAAATCACCACACTTATCAACACTTCTATGAGACCAAAGCCTTTCTCTTTGCTCTGTGGAACCTTTCTGTACGTCTTTGTATGTGCTTTTAAGTGTGCTTCCATCAACAATTACCTGTGGAAGAAGATTTTCGAATTTGTCCAGTCGTTGTGACCGATACGGTTTTAATTGGAGTGCCCAATCCTCCCGTGGGACAAACTCTGATAGTTCGCACCACTGAAGGGCTGCCCCTGGGGGTAAATGTCAATGTGTTACCGGCATTCAGATTAATCGTGACATCACTGTCAATTTCTCCGTATACCCTGATAACGTCCTCACCCGTATCAACCGAACTGTTATTGTTGGGATTAGTGAAAACCATCCAGCCTGCTTTCCAGTTGCTGCCTGAAGTATCGCAACTTGTGCCGTTTTTGCTTCGACAGAGACTGATATTCACGCCTCTTTTTATCGCCTCACTGCGAGCCACCACCACACTACTGAAAATACGTTGATTGTAAAAATCCAATCGAAACGATTGCACAAGCGAATCCAGGGACACCGTTATGGAACTAATGATGCCGACCAAAAGAATGGTGATCATCATCTCGATAAGGGTCAGCCCTTTCACAAGCCCGGGCCGGGTAATTGCGAAGCGATGCCTGAACACAACCTGCTTCCTTTGCTGAATGACACTCCAACTTTAGGAAAAAAAGCAAGACCAGAGATTCAGGGAATGACAGGCGGCTTATCCAGGTGTGAGCCGGATAGCACCTGATAAAAAGGCTTCAAAGAATTGACACGAATCGGGAGATTAAGGGCTTCCCCGGGGAATGCCAAAGATCTGTCGTCATGACATTCTGCCCGAGGTTTGTGAATTCAGTTCGTGATTGCTGATACCGCCTCCGGCTTCCTGATGGATATCGAAAGACGATGTAACCCAGCTCCAGTTTGACTCTTTTTATGAAAAGGTCACGTCCCGGCTTAGAAAGCAGCCGAATACGTCAAACTGACCAGCTCAGAGCCATCACCCTGACCGCTATAGTTATAATTCAGCCCCAACTTGCCATTGCCCAATTCCATAACGGCGCCCAGATTAGCCGTAGCAAAGCCACCTTCATCCACATAGGCTCCAGGCAGGTTGTACTGCCCAAAATTCAGATTGGTATTGGTGACGTTAATGCTCTCAAAGCCACCTTCCTGCTCATCGGTATGATACATCTCGGCGTTGAAGGCAATAGTCTCCGTGAGCTGCATACTACCCATAAAACCGGCACGCAGCTGCATGCTTTCTGTGGATTGATTCCCCCATTTGTAATTGGAAATTTCTCCGCCACTCTCGGTATAACCGTTAACAGAAGCATGAATGGCTTGTAATCCGAGAACGGGACCAAAAACAAACTGAGACGATTCATCGAGCAGGTTATAGCCAGCCAGAAGATCCAGACCAACAGCATGGCCTTCGGTATCCCCTTTGGCAGTATAAGACTGCGAACCTATATTGAAATCACGCGCAAGATCTGCATAGTCCATATTGGTATAACCCAGTGCACCTTCTAAAAACCAGGCACCTTCACGATAACCATAAAGAATATTCAGACCATAATTGTTTGCCTCAAACGATGAACCATCGACGTCCAGCTCATTCTGTCCCAGAGTAACAGCAATACCCAAAAAATGGTTGTCATCCAGGCCTTTGATCAATCCCACAGTGGATGAATAACGATCATCGTCGGGACTTAAGCCGCCATCCAGCTCATTGGCCCCCGAAGCGCCACTGATAAACCAGCCACTTTTTACATCCTTCCAGCGGGACTGACGCATTTCATTGGTAACTGCACTGAATTGACTGCGAGCTGCACTCAAGCCCATCTGCGGTAACAACCCCACTTTTCTGGGGGCTATAATGATATCCGCCATGTAATCTGCAGCCAGAGCATGGGTTTTGCCGGTGGGGTGCAAAAAATCATTAAAAATCAGGCTGTCAGGGTCCGGAGCAGTGCCATCAACCCCATAGACCGGATGCTCGAAGCATGTGCTTGAAGCACCAGTACCCGCCTCACCATTGTCATAACAGGTATACACCTGATCGATTGGAGCGACGGTGACAGCTGCATCGACGCCTGAGGCAAAACCAAATTGATCAGCGTCCCTGATAATAAGATCAATAAAACCCTGAAAATCTACCGGTATGACATTGGCACTGGTTTGGTTGACAAAAATTTCAAGCGCCTGGTTGTAACCAGCAGCAGCAGTACTTGCCCCAGTGGCCTGATTCGGATCAGCCAGAGCAGCCAGTTGAGTAAGGGGAATCCGCCCCATATCAGGCAAATTTGCCAACATAATATAGTTGGCACCAGCAGCACTCAGAGCACCCACCGCTGTAGCCATATTCTGGGCTGATGCCTGAATCGCAGCCGCTTGATCGGGCGCGCTCGACCATGTTCCCCGTAAATCATTCCCCCCACCATCGAGCAAGTAAAGTGCATTTCCAGAGGCCGAAGGGTTATCAATCAAGTAAGAATTAAAATTGCTTCCTCCACTGACCGTAACAGTATTTGCATCATCCTGAAGGGCAACCCCACCAACAATAGAATCCAGAACATCGGCGGTTTGATAGCCCCCGACTGCATAGTTATTACCGCCATTGGCAAGAGTATCAATATCCAATCCCAGGGCCTTAGCCAGCAATTCAGTCGCTATGACTCCGCCATCATTTGTCGCATAAGACAGGTTGCCTGTATCCAGCAAGCTGTCACCAAACACGTAAAAGTCACTGAAGGGCTGCTCGGCCTGAGCACCAAAAGATACGACTGCAGCCACAGCCGCAGATAGAATTTTCCGCTTCATCTTCTTTCCTTATTATTATTGTGATGATTTTTATATGCAGTATTGTGAGGCTATTTTTATCACTGCGACCAGAATTTAGCAATCAGTCATTAATAATCGGCATATGCCGCCGACTCACTTTTCCTGATTTTCTCAAGCAGCTAGCTCATCAGTCTTTATTGTCTTTCTTTGAACTTTTTTTGGATTTAAAGGTCAAAATATACTCAAGGAACACAATACTTCAGGGATTAAGTATATGAATATATCGCAGTCTGGAGCCTTCAATGGCCCCTCCATCGGAAATGAGCCCTACTCGCTACAGGACAGCGTTGCCAGACTGCCTGGCAGCAACAACGCGGCAGAGGTTTATTTACCAGCTAATCGCGAACATCACTACACGGGTTCAGAGCAACCTGTTGTACAGCGCAAGGTTTCTAACCTTGCCCTCTTTGACGGGCCTGGCCCAGTATCCGCTTCAGGTCATGATATTTACCTGACGCCACTGTCCACAGCTGTACATCTTCGGGAAACGCTGCAGAACCTTATCAAAACATTGCATTATCAAAAAATAACCATCGAAAAGTCTGACGTTAAAGAACCGGAAAACCAGATTGAAGAAACGAAGGAGGATGATAAAACCGATGAGGCACTCAATATTTTTATCGGTTTTATATTATACAAGGAGGGCCTCCAGGAAGACCGTGGTTTTTTTGCAAGAGAACAAAATCGATATTTGCCAGACCAGACAATCGAAGCCAGACGGGTTACTGAGATCTGTGATGTCCTGAAGAAAATATTTCAAGAGCATTCAGAAGGAGTAAAATCTAACGAGAACTATTTTAAACATGAAGGTCTTAATTATGATCTCTCTGAAATGCTGATTGATTATCTTGCGGAAACCGGTTATATCCCAGTCTGGAAGAATTGCGATAGTATACCCTGGGCTCTTCGCAGGGAACTGTTTGAATTTTTTGAAACTATCCTGTCGCATTACGGCAAGTTTTCCGAGCTAATCGCTATATTTGGTTTTATTTACAAACATGAATCCCATTTTATTGAGATTGCCAAAGCTTCTGCTGACAGTCTCAATAATAATTTGTTGTCGTGTGTTTTACGCATCGATGATGACCTGCGCGAAACATTCAACAAATCGATAATGAAAGAAATATTTGAACGACGCTATATACATGTTATTGACAACCTGTTTGCCAAAAAGTCTGAATTCGTGGGGAGCAGCGAGTACCCATTGATGAGTCCATGCCTTAAATTTGGAGAAGAGTTCGAATACTATATTAACACTTTATCGGGCTCAAAAAGTGAAGCGAGGCGTAAAGCCCTGTATCCTCTTGGAGAGCACCTTGAAGAGCAGGGCTTTAAGTTCCTTGGTTGGATTGAACCATACAAGAGGCGGTATACCCTGAACAGTGATTTTGAGATTACCTCGTTTGTGGATACAGTTGAGTGTCTTGAGATAAACTGCAAGCCATACCACTTAGATGATAAACAAGCCCATGACTGCTTTAAAAAGGTGATTAGTGCGATTAACTTCATGCGCAACAATAGGGTTATCAGTTATAGCTCCGGGCACAAACATGTTGATGTGTTGAGTGCAACGGGCGGTGATCCCGCAATTATCATGGCAATCGAATGTGAATTACAAAACAACCCCTATTTACTCAGATTTTTCGGTAATGAAAAACGGATTGTCTCAGATAGCGAGGCGCAATGGCATAAAACATTCAATGATTTTGAGAAGCTGAAGGATATCGCGATAGTCAGGATGAATCAAATGATTGCCCATTACAATACGAGACTAATGGATGGGGATTATTGCAGCAGCAATTTGCAAGGAGCAACCGATGAAGAAAAAATGGAAAACCTGAAACAGTTTACTGGTTTTTACAGTCGATTTGTTCAGATGACCGACTTTCAGCATATGACCGGGAAATGGAGGTGTATGCCATGTGAAGAAAATGATGCACTCGCAGGCGCTGCAGAAAAGTACATGGCGATCTCGTTATTACATATCAACGGAACAGCTGCCATCAATGCGCTTCCAACAATGGAATTCCGTTTTTTCCGCTGTCCGAAAACAGCTGAAGAGGTACAACTGGTCAATGAATTCTTGCAGGCCTGGTTTCAATATATCCACCAGTGTCGGCGTGACAATATACCTCTGGAACCCGTTCCTGCTGACATCAAGGCATCCAAAGATTATTCCCCTGAAGAAGTGCGGAGCTGCAGTCTTGCCTATCTCGAAAAAATAGGTCTGGATTCACGACGTTATCTGGTCTTTATGGATGCAGAATAATGGCTTTATCCAATTGAAAAGAAAGGCAAGACCAGAGATCCATGGAATCATTCGCTTCCCCAGGGAATGCTCAAGATCTGTCGCCATGACATTCTGCCAGAAGTCTGGAAACGGTAATTCAGTTCGTGACTACTGATACTGCCCCCGGCGCCCTGGGTTACCGCAGATCGACTGCCACCAGCCCCCTGATGGATAACGGGAGACGACGCATAGCCCAGCCCCAGATTGACTCTTTTTATGGAAAGATCAGCGCTGGTTTGATCGCCCTGATCCTGCTCACCCAGAACGGGATCGGGTGATGCTGTCCCCGTCTGGTAATGCAAGCCGACCAGAGTACTGGAACCATCCACACGGCAACTGTCTGCTGATGGCTTGTATTCAGTGAACAGAATCAGAGAAAACAATCGGGAAGCCGAGGTGATTGACCGCCCGGCGGGAATAACACCATCACCCTCTAAATCAATCATCCAGCCACTCTTGGCCGCAATCACTGACTGAAGCGCAGTAAAGCTACTGACGGTTGAGGAGTCCACTGTATAAGCCACATTGCCGCTGCTGGTTTTTTTATTGATGTTACCATTGGTGTAGACCTGAACGTCCGTCGTATTGACCAGATCTGATAAAGACACCGCATTGTAGGTTAAAGCACCGCTGCTATCCTGTGGTTCCCTGAAACCATAGAAGGACTGTGCTTGTGTTGTGCGATTGTCATCATACGTCAGTAGTCTTCCACTCCCTACATAAAGCCAATGATGACGCTTGTCTGAGGCCACAACAGGGGCGGCTGAAATCGGCTTCCCGGTATCAAGAAGTGTTGCCAGTGTTGAGTCGGCCATAGTGTTTTGCAGACGCAATCTCATAAGTTTGCCATCCAAAGTCGAAGCACCTGTTGCAACTGCTCCGAGATAAACGGCATCGTCTTTATAATCCCGATCCCAATCCACAGCTGTAATATTACCTCCGTATGCCTGAGAAACCCCTGAATCCATCGGCGCCATGCCCGACACAAAAGCTTTACTTTTCAGATCATAGACAAAGAGTTTCAGATTCTGATTACTCGACCCGTCATCCAGTGCCGTTCGTATGCCAGACTCCCCTGTACCGATGGGTCCTGATGCAAAAACCAGATACCATTCATTCGTCGTAGGTGTTTGACTCCAATCATCTTCACCCTGGCTGTCTTTGGCAGCCACACGACGTTTTACCAGAGCAGGGCGAGAAGTGGTAAAGCCCAGTTCCGGATGGGTTATTTCCGCCAGCAGTTTAGGGGGCTCCTCTGGATTAGTGATATCCAGCACTACATAGGCAGAGCGAAGTGTTTTGTTATTCCCACCCAAAGTCACCTCGTAATCACCGCCACCAAGACGCATACCCATCACCAGCACGGTTCCCCAGCCGCCGGGATAATCACTGTCATTACTGTCAAAAATGTTGGCATCGAAAGTTACAGGCTCTGCATCCATGTAGTAAACATGGGGATAGTCCGGCTCTCTCAACCACTGCAGATGAGGCAACAGATTCATGGGCGTATAAGCCCAAAGTTCAGAACCCAGTGGATGGCTGACTTCGCTGTTATCCCCCGTTGTGTTATAGCCGTATTGACTGTCATCCCAGAAGCCACCGTTAAAAGCGTGGATCATGCCGTCATTAGCCCCTACGTAAAGCATGTGCCGACGGTTTTTGTATTGGTTGTAGAAGGAGGTATAGGTGGTATCGGAATAGAGGGCATCAAACCGACTTTCCGGAGAAGACACCAGCTGTGGTGTTGAATGAATAATATCACCCAGTCGCCAGACATCATCGTCTCCGTCTTCATCGTAGTCAATGGTTCTAGGACGGGTTCCGGAGATCTCCTCACCGCGAACATAGTTGATGACATTGGCAACCTCAGAAGCTGAAACCCCCAGATAACCCTCGCTTGTGCTGAATGTATCAGGCGTCAGTGGCAGAGTTTCACCGATATCAACAACACCATCATTATCTTCATCCAGCCAGGTCAGAATATGGCGGCCACCTGAAGCGAGGGAACTGAAGGTACGCTGACTGGTGACGTTGGAGAGACTGGATAATTGATCTCTGGCATCCCAGATTGCATCCAGCTGATTCAGGGACTTAAGAGCGCCGTCGGGCGTCAGTGTTACCCCTGAATCTGAAGTGGAATATCTCTGAAGCAGCGTCTGGTTGGAGTTGGGGTCAAAAATCAACTTCACGACTTTATCGACCGTATAATCATCAAGCTTGTCATTACCATTGCTGTCTTCGCGAAGTAAACCCTTACTGTCGACAAAGAGCGCGTGAAGCATACCACCCCAGGAAATGGTCTTACCGTTGTACTCCATAACGGGTTGAAACAGCGCCTGATAGAGAACACCTGCGCCAGTCTGACTGTTCGAAAAAAGTGCCGCGTTGGTGGCGGAGGACACCCTGCTGACGATATCCTGCAACACTTGCCCCAGCTGAGCTTCTAACTGGCTGGGGTTACGAGCGAAATAATAATTGTCAGGTAAACCATCTGCGCCTATTGAGCCTGTAGTATTATTCCGGCTATCCCACTCCCGGTCGTCATCTGAAATCCCATCGCCATTTTCGTCATACCTGGGCGTACCATCGCCATCAAGATCAACAAAGCCACCGTACTTGGCCGCAAACCAGAGCGGTTTTTCAAGTAGACCTGCTGAGTTGCCGCTGGCCGTAAAGTTATTCACTTCATAATCCGTCTGCCCTTTGTAGACAAAATCGTTTTGTAATCCATCGTCGTAAGTACCAGTCATTGTGTAACTGAACCTCAGGTTCAATCCGGCATAAACACCATCTACTTGGACAGCCATTCGCACCTGGTCACTGCCAAAACTACCCACACGCAGGGTTGAATCTGAAGTGGCTGAGCACTGGGCTCCAACACAAAACTTAATGCGTGAGGAAGCGTCATAATCAAAATCATTACCCCAGAGAGAGTCCTCCCAGGTAAACAGCAAGCTGCCTTCCACGACCTCACCATCAGAGTTCAGTACTGTATTCTCTACCACTACATCAGTGAGTGTGCAGTCACTACCACTGCCAGAGAAATTCGTTCCGGAACCAAAGTTGGAGCTGGTATGACAAACCGGTTGGAAAGTGACAGGCTTACCACCCGCATTCAGGGTAAAGCTAGGCATACTCTCTGCCAATTGAACGGCATAGGTTTTGACTTTCTGCACACCATCAAGAGTAGTGTTCAAATCGGTCTGGTTGCCATAGAACGCCAATCCGGACGCCTGATAACTCCCCTCCAGCTGAGGCAACTCAGGACACAGGCCTTTGGCTTCTGACAACCCATTAAGATACTTAGCTGTACACTGTCGCGTGCTACCTGTACCTCCAACCAGATAGTTACCAGCAAAGTTATTGTTATATTCAAGCTCACCTACTTCATCGGTTTTGCTATTCACACTGGCAGTACCCGACAAGCCAGGCAAATCGGCACTACTGGAGAGTTCGTCGGAATCAAAAGAGTTCAGTCCGCTGGACAACAGGATAATTGAACAGTTGGCACAGGCGTTGGCTGAAGTGACGGGGGCAATCCAGGACTCGGTCGACAGTCCTGACACAAATTGATCATCAACACTGGTATCAAAAGCACTGCTGGGTGATGACTGACCGGCAAAGTATCTTAGAGCCTCCAGATACATTTCAGCCAGTGGATTCCCCCAGTTGCTGCAATGACGATTTGAATAAGTTGAACGCCCTGATTTAAAGGTATCAATGGAAATGCCATAAGTGCTGCAGTCGGTATATTTATTCTGACTGTAGCTGTACCTGGCAATTCTGAAGCTGTTGATGTGCTGTATGATGCCATTGACAGAGCCGTTAAAAATACCGGTAGATACATTGACCTCATCATCAGAAGACGACGAGTTACCACCAATTTTGGAGATATTTCTTCGCAGCAAGCCACCAGAAATATTCTTGTCGTAACTGCCGCTGATCAAGCCAAACCGGAGACTGCCATCTTCACCATAGCGTTGCAGCAATCCCACCGGTTTGGCGTTGCCATTAGAATACTCTCTGCAACGAACCGACGTTGATGCATCTTTACCTGCTACACAGGATTCAACCCGAACCGTTTTTTCTGCTAACTCATAGCTGCTGGAAGGACTGTTAGACGCACCCCACTGGCACTGAATCACTTCAGTAGAAGCCCAGCGTGGCCATTGACCACTGGCAATACGAACCTTTGGTTCACCAAGTTCACTGGTCGCCAGATTACAAAAACTCACAGAACCACTGTAAGGAGTCAGACTGGCAAGATCACTGCCATTGTATACTTTGACAAAAGCATGAATATCTCTGGGCAAATAGGCTCTTTCCAGAACGGTCAATGATGAACTATCAGAAGAACGTTTACCCCCAAAGAGCACCCTTCTCAGAACATCCATTCGACTCATGGTCGCCCAATTCAGAAAATTACCACTCCATGGTGCACTTGCTGTATCACAGAAGTGACTATGGGTACCGGTTGCCAGTGCAACCGGTGAAAATCGCCCATTCGACGAACTGTACGAATAGCACCACTGACTGTCGAAGTACCCCAGGTATTCGAAGTCGTCTTTATAGGTCACATCCAACTGACCATCACCATCCAGATCCGAGTAATCCGGGTAGGCTTTTTTAAACAGCTCGTGATCAACCGACATCACCAACATAACCAGAGGTTCCGAGCTTCGACTTAACAGAGGTGGCACCGATGAATAGAGATTCGATGAGGGATCTGCTGATACCAGAGTGGACCAGACTGACAAAACAGACAGGCTGTTTATCAGCATTTGCTTCATCTTCATGACTGCACTCCTTGAGCTATAGCTAGTCATTTTTTTTATAAGTAGTCTGCAGCATGACCCGGGCATCTGTAGAACCACCCGTTGCCAATACGGTAATCCGATAAAACTGCGCCCAGTCAGTAAAACTGCCCGGGTCGGGGACAGGGCCATCACTTTCCTTGGGTAGATAGCACCGGAACTCAACGATGTATTTAGCCTGAGCAGATATACCTTCCAGATTAATGACCGTCGTTCGATGTTTTGAAGAGGAAGACCAGACAGACTCATCCTCCCAGGGCCTGTCACTGCCATTTTCACAGGTTCCTGCATCGGTAATTTCAGCGCCACTGAAACAAAGCCCATTGCTGCAGCCTGAATTAAAACTGGAAAGGGAAAAAACGGTATTGGCAATGTAATTTTCAGCTTCGAGCACTGCCACTTCGGCAGAGTGAAAGGCTAATTGTTCATTTCGAAAGTTACCGGTCATTTTCTCTTCCAGACTGGTCATCCTGATCGAAGTAATACCGGCTACTGTGAGAATCAATAGCAGCACCAGACTGACCATTAAAACGCTTCCCTGTTGAGACTTCATTGTGCTTTTCATTGAGCGATCCTCACTGCGGAATTCGATTCCGCAACTCCATAGTGATCACAAAAGATCGACGTAAAAAATTATCCGAGGGTGTTATGCGGTTTCCGGCAAAAAAATAGGACTGAGGGGTGTCCGTCACCTCCTGAAAACTTCTAAACAGCATCTCCATACGCACACTGGTGACATTTTGCCAATCAAGACTGAACAACCCTATCTCTGAAGCGGTTCGATATTGATTGGCAATGCCATCGTCATCGCTGTCATAGCCATAAAGCAGACTTAAACCTTCTACACCTTCAAGAAGCGCTTCAGCTGAATTAATCGCTCCAGAGGAAGTTTCTCCGGCAAACCTGCGATAGAGATTCGGGACACCGTTACTGTCCCGGAGGTAGTAAACGACAGAAGACAGAGGAAAAACCTGTGAACCGGTATGACTCTCAGCTTTGGCGTCCGCAGCGGATGTCAGACAGTTATAGCTTCCACCCAATTGGCTGGTGCAGTTATACAAGTTGCCACTGGAAGCTGATTCGTGAGAGACCATTGAGCCACTGGTATTGGCTCCGGCACGAAAAACGGAGACCCCCTGACAGTCAGAGCGAACCGCAACCAGAAGATCTCCTGAATTAAAACTATGAGGAGCCGACAGCGTCATTCTGGCCGTTCCGGTATTGTGGCTGATGACACTCAACGCGCTTTCCTGATCAACCTTGTGAATGACAACACTCTCTGAAATAGCATTGCTGTCGACTCTGGAATTATTGGCCTGGGGAACACCCAGAATGCCCTTATCAAAGTGTGCCATCCAGATGCGGTCATCCGTGCTGGTAAATAAAGCATTGGCAAGATCCGAAGAGGGAGGGCAACCTGTAGAGCCAGCCATACGAATATCCCGCGCGATCAAATCAATGGCAAAGCGCGCATTTTCCTGAATGCGGGAGAGTTCATCCTGTAACATGTAAGTGCGATTGGCACTCAAAAAAAGGTGCCCAATACCCGCGATAAGAATCAACCCCAACAGCAGGGCGACCATCATCTCTACCAGTGATAACCCTGCCTGCTTCACCCCCTCTCTATTCATAGTGCACTCCTCAACACCACTTCACGTGCTGCCTGGGCACTATGGGAATCATTGAATTTCAGAGTGATGACATAGACACGGCCTGAGGAAGTATCTTCTATGGCAATAGAGCCTGTAGCATCGGGTAGCTGACAGGCCAGCTGGAATTTCCATTGCTGCACATCATAGGTTGCTAACTGTGACTCACTGCAGGTTGCAGATTCACAGCTATTAATAAATTCCTGAGTCGTACAGGCAGCGGCAACATGCTCTGTTTCCAAAGTGATGTAATCACTGCCCGTAGCTGCGACTGTTTTATTCGCACGAATACGATCCATCATATCGTTGACAACAATGACAGCCTGGGAGCGGAGATAAGCCAACTGGTTATGCTGGAGGCTTTTGGTTTGCAGGCCAGCCATGCCCAACACACCGACGGAGATCACCAGCAGAGCCACCATGACCTCGATCAGGCCAATACCCTTCTGATACAGCTGGTTGATCAGGTTGCGTGTACTTCCTTTCATACGCACCTCAGTAGATTTCACAGTCTATTCAGTTGCAGGTTCCCGACTCTGACACCCTTGCTCTCCCGGTGAGACTCAGAACTATCTGCCTGACTTCAAAGCCACTCGAATTGGCTTCGCACAGAGTAAATGTGCCTGCCAGCCGGGCTTGTCCATGAGGGTTAAAACCCAGCGTGTTGCCATTATTCCACTGCATGGAAATCAGATTATCCGTATCTCCAAAGACTCTGATTAACTGATCTTCCGAGTCGAGAGCACCATCAGCATCTTCATCTGCAAACACCAGCCACCCTGAGCTCCAGTTCATCAGTGAGTTATCACACCCAGACCCATTACTGGACTTGCAAATCGAAACAGGACTTCGTCGTTTAATCGCCTCACTTCGGGCCAGCAACATACTGCCGAACAGTGTCTGGGTATTAGCAGCAACACGACGATCTGCCAGTACATCTTTCATTGAGGGAGCTGCAACAGTGATAAGAATCGCAAAAACAGACAGTGTGACCAGCATTTCAGGAAGCGTCATCCCTGCCCCGCTTTTCCATTTTTGGCCCGATCCGAACACCATAATCAGTTCTCTGTTTCGATACTTTGGGAAGAAGGTTTCTCATCGTTTAACTGCACTTTAGTTGTCTCTGATCTCAAACCGTAGAAGCACTGTAAGAAACTCGGATAGCAAGATCGCTTCAACCGACCAATGGCAAAAACCGCTTGGTTTTCAGGGATAAAAGATTTCGGCAGGGGGCAAAGTGGCAGGTACTTATAACAGCTCATCCAGATGAAATACCGCTTATCGGTATCTACTGCCAACTGCAAAAACATTGTGTTCAACTCGGCCATGCAGGGATCGGTACACTGCCTGCGGCTTTCGAAAAGAAGAAAAATAAATACAAGAAGAAATGCTTTTTCATGGATGTTCAGCCCAAAACCAAGACGAATGGCTTCACACTGGTGGAGCTGATGATTACATTAGCCATTGTGGCCATATTGGCGACTGTTGCATTTCCATCCATGCAATCGTCCATTGCTAATAATCGAGTTCGCTCCCATGGTCAGGATATTGCCAGTATTCTCAATTTTGCGCGTTCCGAAGCCATTAGCCGGGGAATTTCTGTCGTTGTTACACCAACCAATAGTTGGCTTGGAGGAGCAAGTGTTTCTGCAAATGGCGTTGCTATCCAGGAACTACCCGCTCTCGTTGGCTCTACAAATATTACTAACAACTCAGCAAGCTACACCTTTGACTCAAGAGGCTTAACGATTAATAACACAGCCATTGTCGTCAACCACAATGACTCAGACAACGAAGTAAACATAAATATATCAGCGGGCGGCGCAATTACTGTTAGTGAGGGCCCAAAGTGATGACAACTTATCAGGGAAGAGGCAACAGCAAGCATCAGAAAAAAGGTTTCACTATGATTGAAACCTTAGTGGCATTAATCATTATCTCTGTGGGTCTTCTTGGTGTTGCCGGTCTGGTCAGTGAATCCCAGAAGAATGTTCAGGAAGTACAGCAAAGATCAATAGCCCTTCAACTCACAAACGACCTTCTGGCCAGAATGACTGCCAACCCCCAAGGACTTGCTAACTACCAGGGTAATATAGTTGCCGCCTTAAATCAGCCGGGAACACTCTGTAATCAGAACAATTCCAACTGCACCCCCGCTCAACTTGCAGCCTATGATCTCTGGGAGTGGAGCGCCTATCTTTTCGGTAGTTCTATACAACTGAACAATAACGACGCAGGTGGTCTTATTTCTCCCACAGCCTGTATAACAGTCAACAACGATGATGATGTCACTCTTGTGATTGCCTGGAGAGGCAAGTTTCAGAGAACGGATAGTAATGCTGCGCAGACCTGTGGCACAAATAGCCCAAATTATAACGGCGGCAATGCCAATGATTTACGCAGATTGATGGTTGTTGATACAACTATAAGCTAAGGGATAGTGCTCATGAGAAGCCAACTAAATTCGCTCCATAACCAATCTGGCTTATCCCTGATAGAAATCATGGTAGCCATGACGCTATCTCTTTTTCTTTTAGCAGGTGTTGGTATTTTGTATATCAATACATTCACAATACAAAGAGACAGTAATCAGAGAGTTGATCTTAATGACAACAGTAGAACGGCTCTTACGGTAATATCAAAACACCTGAGATCAGCTGGATACGGCAACGGTCTTGGAATAGGAAGTCTGGATACCAACGGCCTTTCTATAAACCCCGCAAATAGTGACTGTGATAACCTCGGTGCTGTTTATAACTCGCTGACCCCTTTTCTTGCGGGTCGTTCCTCTGCCGATATTCTTGGATGTGCAGTTGGCCAAGTTGGGAATTACACCGTAAATGCCGGCTCTCCGTCTGACTGGATTTTATTCAAAGGTGCAGTAGGCCCGGCACTGGAGTTCGATCCTGCCAATGGCGTCAACCAGCTTCAGGCAAACACCAATTATATTTTTTCCAATACTCAACAAGGCCAACTCTTCAGAGGAACTAATCCACCTGCGACTCCGGAAGACGAAATAATCAGGGAATATCAGTTCAGTCTTTTTTATCTTTTTAACAACAATCTTCAGTTGACAAGGCTCATCAACGATAGCCTTGTCACAGATACTGTTGCAAACAATGTAGAAAGCATGAGGGTAGTTTTAGGTATTGACGATAACGAGGATGGTCAGGTAAATCGGTATGTTGGTGTACCCACCAATACACAAAATTGGACTGCAGATCAATGGAATAGTGTTATCTCAGCCACCATTTATATTCTTACCACGAGTGACAATGATCCGGGCTATCAAGATACACGTTCTTATTTGATGGGGGATATCACTGTTGCAGCACCTAATGACAACCGTCACCGTATCTTAGCCAGTACCACTGTCTACCTATACAATCAGGCATACAGGTAATTTACCCATGCATAGAAGTTATTCATTGTCGCAAAAAGGTATGATTCTGCTTACCTCACTATTATTCCTGCTTATGCTGACTGCAGTGGCTGTCACCTCTGTAAACTATTCGAACCTGTCACCGAGGAAGTTGGCTAATGCGGAACTTAAAACGCTGACATTTAATCAAGCTCAAGGGGAATTGAATGAAGTCAATGCTCTCGGTATGGATCAATTAACGCCAAATCAGTGTCCCGGAGAAAGCCCCAAAAATACTTATAATCCAACGGAAGCGCCTGCGGGCTCAACCAGCGCTGAAATCCAGAATCATCGTTGCAATACTGCTTCTGATACCTCTGCTAATTATCTAACAACAACAGCAAACACTCCAAGAAAAGAAGATGCCAGCGGTGTTGGTAATTATTCCGTTGAGTATTATCGCTTGGAAGCTGAAAGAGAGCAGTCCGGAATTCGAACTTCGATTGCAATGAATAGCTATAAGGGATTACTGGGCGACCAAAGCGGCTCAACATTTGGCCTTGATGAAGGTCGTACTGTCACCATAGGTGATAACTTTCAGTCAAACTAGGTCAAATTAAAATAAAAGTATTAGACGCATGATCCTCTTTAAAACCAAGAAGTACATATATTCTGTAGTGAGAAAACTCTCAATCCTGAGTCCTTTACTGCTGAGTTTCACTGCTGGTGCTGATGACACTGATATATTTATTGGCGGTAACATAAATAATAATGAACGCCCTCAAGTGCTTGTCATTTTTGATAATTCAGGAAGTATGAATGAATCAGCAGGCTCACTGACTCTGCAATATGACAATAACGTAACTTATCGCAGGCTTAGCTCTTATCCTTATCGTGACAGGTTATATGACGTCAAACTTCGTCATAAGATAGTTCCAATTGATTCAAGTGAGCAGAATTGCGAAACATTGGAAAACAATCAATTCCGTTGTAATGGCAATTACCTGAACTGGTTCAGCAGGCGACTAGATCTTGCGAAAGATGCGATTCAGACTCTTATCAGTGATAATACTAAAGATATTGACTTTGGATTGTCGATTTTTAACTCAAGCAAAAGCCCAATTGGTCATTATGGAGGATATATATTTAATGGCGTGAGACAACGAAACGCAAATGAAACACAGAGTCTGATCAACTTAGTAGGTAATATCCAAGCAGAAACTTGGACGCCCCTTTGCGATACTTTTTATGAGGTTTATAGATACCTTACTGAAGGGTCTATTTATTTTGGCCAAAACTCTTCAAAAGGTGATACCTCAGTAGAGTCTAATGGCGATTATATTTCTCCTGTTAGAAGCTGCCAAAATTTGTATGTTATCTACATGACTGATGGTGAACCCTCCCAAGACGGCTCCAGAAACAATGCTATAAAAAATTTGAGAATCAATGGTACAGATCGGATTGCAACCTGTGATAAATATAAAGATTATCTAGACGAAATGAGTGAGAACTGTTTACCTAAACTTGCAAAGTATCTCGCCAATCCAGGGGAATCAGGCTTAGACGGAAACTCATCTACAGGTAGTCAGAAAGCTTACACTTATACTATTGGTTTTGCTACAGACCAAAGCTTACTCTATGACACTGCCAGAGAGGGCAATGGTGTTTGTTACACTACCGTTGGAAGTAATACAGACTCAGAATCTGGCTGTATAGCCGTTGATGATATAGCCTCGGCTTTTCAAGGTGCAATCAAAGAAATTTTGAAACGAAGTAGTACATTTGTTTCACCCGCTGTCGCTGTTAACAGCTTTAATAGAACAGAAACCCTTGATAATGCTTATTATTCGATGTTCCTGCCTTCAGAATCGTCCCGTTGGACGGGTAACATCAAAAAACTGAAAGTTTTCAAGTCCCAGACAGAAACTCCCGAATGTGGAAATGGCGATGACTATGACGTGGGCACTGTCGTTGATCGTGGATGTGATCAGGCTTTGAAAGAGGGTTCCAGTCAAATTGATGATGGCGCTTCTACCTACTGGGGAACAATCAATGATGGTGATCAGGTGGAAAGTGGTGGTCTGGGTGAACAACTGCTCACCAGCCGGGGCTCATTCTATACAAATATTGTTACCTCCGATGGCTCCGAGCAAATTAGCTCTCTTGATAACATTCCCGCTTCAAGTTTTAACATTGCTTCAGGCAAGACCTATAGCGCGCAAAATCTGATAAGCTGGCTAAAGGGTGGAAGTGATGCCAGTGGATCTAACAGAGGGTGGGTATTAGGAGATATTCTCCACTCCAGACCTGTAACATTGAACTATGGAGCGAGAACCAATGCCTATACACAAACCAATCCTGATATACGAATAGTGTTTGGTACCAACTTTGGTCAGCTCCACTTTATAGAAGATCAAGGAAATACTGTCAGAGAAAATTGGTCATTCTTTGCCAAAGAAAGTGCTCCTATCGTTCCGTCAATCTATGAAAATCTTGATGATGTACCTCACCCTTACGGACTGGATGGTCAGATAAGTTTATTGCGTCTTGATGTAAACAACGACGGTAGCATCAAGAAAGCTGACAAAGACCGAATGATCCTGTTCTTTGGCATGAGGCGTGGAGGTACAAGTTACTATGCTATTGATGTGACTGACCCGGAAGCCCCTCCAATACTCTTGTGGAGAATTGATAATTCAACACCTGGCTTTGAAGAAATGGGCCAAAGCTGGGCACCTCCAGTACCTGTTATCTTACCCGGCCACCGATTCGTGGAAGAAACAGTTTCCGGCAGTTCAACGACAAAAACCGTATATTATAAATACGCATTAGCTTTTGGTGCAGGATATGACGGTGACGGAATTAATGGTAAAGATGATGATCGCACAGGTGAGGAAATCACCGACTTAAATGGTGAGACCAGATACGAACGCTATTACTCAACCAGAGGACGTGGCATTTACTTTGTTGATGCTGCAACCGGCAGCCTTATAAAGTCGTTCACTGCTCCCGATACAGATGATACCAATGACAACGACGCAACCCGTTTTGAATACAGTGATTTAAAATGGAGTGTACCTTCCCCACCCGCAGTCCTCGACAGCAATGGTGATGGTCTGGTTGACAGGGTTTATGTACCTGATTCAGGAGGGAATGTTTTCCGAATTGATATCGGGAAAGACTACAACGATGAGGGTGATGAACTGGCGATCTGGTCAATCTTTAAATTTGCAGAGCTGGGAGCTGATGCCCCAAGCAACAAGCCTTCACCCGATTCAACTGATGACAAGAGGTTTATGTATCAGCCTGAGATAGTTAGAACTGTCCACAGAGGCGAAGCCTATGATGCTGTTGTTCTTGGAACTGGTAACCGTGCCAACCCACTTACAGAAACAAATCTTGATCACTACTATGTTCTCAGAGATAAAAACCTGTTTTATCGTTACTACAAATCCGGAGACTGCAATGGATGCACCACGCCTCCAGCAACAATAAGGCACTCCGATTTGTATAACGCCACAGCCAATACCATTCAGACAGGCACAGCTATTGAGCAGCAGGAGGCTCTGAGTCAACTGGCAGGCTCCTATGGTTGGTATATTCAGCTTGAATCTACTGGAGAGAAAACAACAACGACGGGACAAGTGTATGGAGGGCAGCTTCTTTTCAGTACCTACTCACCATCCAGCAATCCCGGGGCTAATATTTGTACTCCTGGTGTAGGGAGTAGTTATTTTTATGTTCTAAATTTACACACTGCCAGTGCAATCCGACAAGAAGATGATAGCTGGGTCAGAAAAACAGCCTTATCCGTCATCGGCACACCCGGTGATGCCACTATCTTTTCACCGGGTGCCGGAAAAAATCTTGTTGACTTAAATACCGGATATAATGGTATCCCAAGCGAAATAGGATTATACCGTTACGGTTGGGTAGAGCAGCAGTAAAGAAGCACTCACTATGATCAATAATCAAAATACAATGAACAGATATAATGGCTTTACACTAATAGAACTTATGATTGTAGTTGCAATCATAGGCATTTTGGCTGCAATAGCATTTCCCAGTTATCAAGCCTTTCTCACCGATGGAAGAAGATCAGAAGGTCAAACGGCTTTGTTGCAAGCAGCAGGTCAACAGGAGCAGTTTTTTTTAGACAATAAAGTCTATACAACCGATATGACGGCACTTGGCCATGCCACTAGTCCATTTATGACTGAGGATGGGTGGTATTCTGTTTCTGCCGCCTGTGCTGTGGGTGGCTGTCAAAATGGATACACACTGACTGCCATACCCCAAGGTGCACAGGCCGCTGATGGAAACCTGACGCTTGATTCACTGGGTAGAAGAAACGCAAACTGGGATAACTAATTCTGAAAAAGCCCTCAAAAAACCCGAGGGCTCCATTCCAAAAAAACCAATCACCCCACAAAAATCTCAGCCACCATAACATGACTCCCCCCCGGTTCCAGCCCAACAGAAACCTGGGGCAACGTTATCGTTTCCACACAAACCATAGACTTATAATCAAAAGTAGGCACATCATGCATTTTTTCTGCCCGAACAGGTCCCGGGTTCCAGACGACTGTGCCGTTGCTGCCGGATTTTTTGATGGTGATTTTTCTTCCCAAACCAGGATCGTGAAGGATGCAGGCTTCGCTATCATCAATATAGGTTCTGTCGACTTCACCCTGAATGATCACATCCCCTTCCTGAATGCAGGCTCTGCTGTCGTCAGTCTCATCCAGGTAACGCTTGCCATCCAGTCCTTCAATCCAGATCAGGTCCGTGTTTGATACGGTGAAATAAGTATGCAATGCCTGACTGATTTCAACTTTTCCTGCTCCAGTGTTTCTCGAGGTCAGACTGATTCTTAGTGTTTTGCCAACAATAATCTCTATAGTTAGGCCTGCTTTACCATCCCATTCCGGAATACTGTCAATTGGTAATGACAAAACAACTCGAGTCTCGCCAGTCTCCAGCGTGTCAGTCAACTCAAATTTCCAAAGCTCTGTACGGGCAAAACCGTGATTGGGGCCTCCTTCCTGTCGAGGACCAAACCATGGCCAGCAAATGGGCACGCCACCACGAATCGCTTTTCCCTCAACCATATCCGCTAGCGGGCTCATCCACAGGACCTTCTCCTGACCTTTTGGCTGATAACTTAAAACCTGCCCTCCCTGCAGGGAAATCATAGCTTTGGCAAAAGGATTGTCGATTTCAAGAACAGGCACAGCGCCTATCATTCTGGGTTTGAAAGCAGAATTCGTTTGAAAAGTCATAGCGAAACTTCCTGAGTTGTAACATCAGAATAACAGACCCACATTTCTGTGACATGATCAGGCACCTCATCGACACATGCATTTACATCTATACCTGCAGATACACTGATAGCAGGGTATGCGGTCAGTCTGGACTTATTGTGGCAACCAAAAATTTACAAGACTATGAAAGAGTATCAAAACTTCAGATAGAGAATTGGGTAAGTAGACGATAAATATCGTATTTTGGACATCCGCTAAGCCGGATTGAATATGGGATCAATAACTATTTTATGAAAGGGAAGCTCAGGCTTCCCTTTTCGTTGTTATCAGAAACTTAAACCCACCCACAACCAGAGTTTATCGGTATCTACCTTACCAGCAGCATCATCGCCTGCAGTATAGGTAGCATATTTCACACCCGCGTTATAGTGCTTCCCAAACTTCTTGCTGTAGACCAGGTCGATCTCTTTACCCAGATCTTCAATAGTGGAGGTCTCTTCATCAGCACTAAAATCGTGATAGGTGACCGACCACTTACCACCAAAAAGCTTGCCACCAACTGTGGCATAAAGATCTTTAAGACCCTGAGCAGGAGTGCTCAGGAACTGATCCGCCCAACCATTGAACTTATGAGCAGTAGCAAGCGGCGTCGAGAAGCCATAATTGCCATCATCGGAGCCCAGTACTTCATAACCCACTTTGGTGGTAATACCGAATATCGCTACTCCACCCTCGACAAAGTAGAAATTGGCGTCGTATTTATCTGAGCCTGATTCGGACTCCTGAGTGGCAAACTCTCCGGTGTAGAGGAGTTTCAGGTCACTGACATCTGCGGAACCTGAGAGTCGCACGCCGTAGGTATCCAGACTGTTGTCGGTATCATCATCCAACTCAAGCAAGTATGCATAGCCGGTCAGTTTTCCTAAGGGTGTGGCATAAGAAGCGTTGAGCAAATGATCCTTGGATCTCAGATCCTTTTCTTCCGCAAAAATCCGGTTGCGTTTGTTGATGTAGGCGTATTTCAGTGACAGTCCTTCAACCGGCATATAATCAGCGCTGAATGCATTAAAGGTTTGTCGATCCTGTCGCCAGCCCACATGCCCAACAAAACGTTGATTATCATAAGCGATAACCTGTCTTCCGAGCTTGGCTGTCAGCCCTTCCATTTTATATTGAATAAATGCCTGATCGACTTCGGTCACTTCCGGATCAGCAATCACGGAATAGTCAGCACCATTGCCAACCGCATCATTGTAATCATCGATACCCGCTATAGACCTTGAATCTTCAAATTCCAAAAGGCCAGAGAAACCGTAGTAATCCCCTGTCTTGTATCCCAGTCGAGAGCGAAGGGTCAGTGCTTTGCCATCTTTCAGGGTATTGTCCTGATCAACCGTTTCGTATCTGAGCCTGAAGTCACCATACGCCTCTCCGCCGGTAAGCGCTTCTATAAATTCGTCAGCCTGAACCTGAGTTGTTGAGACAGCAGCTGCCCCCGCAATAGCCGCTGCCAGTAATGTTACCTTTGTGTGTTTCAAGGACTTAAACTCCGTTTTTTTGTTGTGAAAAGCCTTTTATCGCATGGACGACAAAAAATTATTTTTCTCGCTCATTGCTGATTTATTGTTGTTATTGTTGATTGAGCTGCGTTATATCCCCCCGGATACTACGCGGCCTGAAAGCTTTCCTTACTGCTGGAAGCTTCTTTTTTCTTTTTATGCTTGCTGATGTTTTCCACCTTGCGCTGTTTCTCATAGAGGAACTTCAATACTTCAGAGCGCAGGCGGGTATACTCAAGGTCTTCCGCCAGAGCCAGACGATCTCTGGGACGTTCCAGATTGATGTCAAGAATTTCGCCAATAGTGGCTTCTGGCCCATTGGTCATCATGACGATACGATCCGAGAGCAGTACGGCTTCATCCACATCATGGGTAATCATGATGACGGTGTTATTCAGCTCCTGCTGGATCTCCATCAAAGAGTCCTGCATATGAGCCCGGGTCAGGGCATCAAGAGCACCGAAAGGTTCATCCATCAACAAAATTTCCGGCTGCATGGAGAGTGCCCTGGCAATGCCGACACGCTGCTTCATACCTCCGGAAATTTCATCAGGTCGCTTGTGCATGGCATGCTCCATGTGCACCAATTCCAGGTTGTGCTCTATCCATTCTTTTGTTTCAGACTTGCTTTTTGAGCGTCCAAATACCTGCTTAACCGCCAGCTCAACGTTCTGATAGGCTGTCAGCCAGGGCAGCAGAGAATGATTCTGGAACACCACGGCTCTTTCCGGTCCCGGTTCCCTGACCTCCTTACCGTTAAGGACTACACCCCCGGTAGTGGCCTGGTAAAGCCCGGCAACAATGTTCAATACGGTTGACTTACCACACCCCGAATGACCAATCAGCGAAACAAATTCTCCTTTACTGATCTTCAGGTCCACGCCTTTGAGTGCCGTGAAAGGTCCTTTTGGTGTATCAAACACCATGTCGATATGGCTTATGTCTAATAGAGTGCCCGCTGCTTTTTGAGAGTTCATGTCCGTCACCTCCGTGAATTAACTGACTATGCCGGCCTTGTCCCAGGAGACAAAGCGCTGCAGCTGAAGCATGGTGCGATCCAGCAGAAAACCGATAAACCCGATGACGATAACGGCCACCATAATCCGGGCCAGAGAGTTGGAGCTGCCATTCTGGAACTCATCCCAGACGAACTTTCCAAGACCGGGGTTCTGAGCCAGCATTTCCGCAGCGATCAGAACCATCCAGGCAACCCCTAACGACAATCTCATGCCGGTGAAAATCATCGGTATGGAAGCGGGCAGAACAATTTTCTGCACATGCTTCAGGGCTGGCAGTCTCAGCACACGGCTGACATTCACCAGATCCTTCTCAATAGAAGAAACGCCCACTGAAGTGTTGATTACCATGGGCCACAGACAACAGAGCGTGACGGTAATCATGGAATTTAAAAAGGACTTGGCTACCAAAGGGTCAGGACTGACATACACAGCACTGACGACCATGGTCACCAAAGGTAGCCAAGCCAGGGGAGAAACCGGTTTAAAAATCTGAATAACAGGATTCACTGCCGCATTCAGGGTTTTATTCAGTCCTATGGCAATCCCCAGGGGTATGGCGATGACTGCTGCCAGGACAAATCCACTCAGCACAGTGATAAGGCTGGTGAAGATCTGGTCCAGAAACGTTTCTTTACCGGTGTAGGCACGAATTTTGGGTACGTAATCCGGGTCCTTGGCCAGTCTGGCTTCGATACGCTTCTCTTGTCGCTCATAGAAGGCCTGCTCTTTGAATCGTTCGGCGCTGTGTTCTTCATAGAGCGACCCCATTTGCTCCCAGACTGCCGAGGGTCCGGGAAATTGGCCCAGTGATGTATCAATTTTGCTGGCGACCCCTGACCAAATCATCAGAAAGACCAGGATGCCGGCAAAAGGAATCAACAGGGTTTTAAAGGTTATTATTATTGTTGTTTTAAGATTTTCAGAAATAATTGGCTTGTTAGTATTGTTATTGGCCAACGCAGTTTCAGTTGTCATGTTGGTTCTCTCCCCCAAACAGCCTTGAGCGGAAAATTCAGCCCATCCCAGAACATAAAACAGTGCACAAATCGTGATGGGGCTGTATTTTCAAAATCATCAGCCCGAGCTTGAATGGATCAACCACAAGGCTGATCCATTCACAACAAAATCAAATCTTGTCGCCCTGCTTCAGACCAATACTGAACTTGTTGATGTACTCATTAGGCTTCTTGCCGTTGTAGACGATGCCGTCAATAAAGTGGGTCTGTGGATTTCTGAACCCGTCTTCTTCTGCAAAGTTCGGGAAGTCGCTAACCTTGGCCAGTTTGTCTTCGATCAGGGACCTGGCAGCTGCTTCATAGATATCCGGGCGATAAACTTTCTTGGCAATGTCGACGTACCAGGAATCGGGTTTATCTTCAGAAATCTGTCCCCAGCGACGCATCTGGGTCAGATACCAGATCGCATCAGAGTAGTAGGGATAAGTAGCGTTGTAACGGAAGAAGACGTTGAAATCAGGTACTTCACGTTTGTCACCTTTCTCATATTCGAAAGTACCGGTCATGCTGTTGGCAATCACGTCGTAGTCAGCACCTACATAATTGGACTGGGAAAGTATTTTCACAGCCTCAGGACGGTTGGCGTTGTTGTTTTCATCCAGCCATTTGGCAGCACGGATCAGTGCGCGAGTCAAACGAATAGTGGTGTTGGGATATTTTTCGGCAAAGGCTTTGGTAATACCGAACACTTTCTCCGGATTGTCTTTCCAGATCTCGTAATCCGTAACAACAGGAACACCGATGTTTTTGAAGACAGCCTGCTGGTTCCAGGGCTCACCTACACAGTAACCATAGATAGTGCCCGCCTCCATAGTGGCTGGCATCTGAGGTGGCGGAGTCACCGATAGCAGTGCGTCAGCATTAATCTGACCTGAGGTATCCCCCTTGTGTGGAGCATAATATCCGGGGTGAATGCCACCCGCTGCTAACCAATATCTTAATTCATAGTTGTGTGTGGAGACCGGGAAGACCATACCCATGTTGAATGGTTTGCCGTCGTCTTTGTACTTTTCAACAACGGGTTTCAGAGCATCCGCCTTGATGGGATGCTGAGGCTTGCCGTCTGCCCGTTTGGGAATATTCGGTTTCATCTGTTTCCAGATTTCATTGGAAACAGTGATACCGTTACCGTTCAGATCCATGGAAAACGGAGTGATGATTTCCGCTTTTGTACCATAACCCATGGTCGCAGCAATAGGCTGACCGGCCAGCATGTGCGCGCCATCAAGCCGCCCATCGATGACACCATCGAGCAATACTTTCCAGTTTGCCTGAGCTTCTATGGTGACGTACAAGCCTTCATCTTCGAAGTAGCCTTTTTCGTACGCAATGGCTATAGGTGCCATGTCCGTCAGTTTGATAAAACCAAACCTCAGCTCTTCTTTTTCTGGATAACCCAACTCGGCATTTGCCTGCATTGACACAAGACCACTGACGCTAATCAGGGCACTCATTGCCACCGACTTAAAGGGTCTGAACCACTTCATTTGTCACTCCAAATATCTCTACTGATAGCTCACTGCCCTGCTACCTAAAGATTTATTATTCTGCACCGCCCCCTGAAATGCCTTCTCGGCTCTGGCTCATAGATCGCTCCATCACCTTGTCGTCACGCATTTCAGAGGTTCGGTACATCCATGTAAAAAAAAAGGCGCCCACCGCTACCTGGAAATTTTTCCGGATAGCGATGAGCGCCTTTGCTCTCTTTCACAACGTCTTTGTTGCGAATGCCTGCTCCTGCCGCCCTTGGCAGGAACATTTTTTATTGTTGTAGCTGAGTTAAAGCATTCTTCGTGCCAACTAATTTCGGCCTCTAACTCTGATCTTTTTTCAATTTTGTTTCATTTTTATTTCGGTTTGGTGCACGACAGTGAAATTGCGCACCAACAACGAGCAATCTTCCAATCATGACGCTTTTTCTTCCAGCATGTTGAAAACATCAATAACATTTCTGGCCACAGCTGCCAGAGTTTTACCGTTATCCATAGCCATCTTTCTTAACTTTTTATAAGCCCGGTCTTCACTGATCCCCTGTCTGGACATCAGCAACCCCTTGGCCTTGTCCAGTAACTTTCGATCTTCCAGACGACTCCGGGTCCGCTCCAGCTCATCTTTCAATGACTGGTATTCCTGAAAACGGGCAACGGCCACATCAATAATGGTTTTGAGGCGCTGTGGCTGCAGATCAGCCACGATATAGGCATTAACGCCGGATCGTGTGGCTTGCTGGACGATGTTGTCAGTGGTTTGCTCTACAAACATTACGACAGGGAGTGGAGAGGTCTTATTGATCAGAGCCAGCTTTTCCAGAAGTGAGGGGGCAGGCTTATCCAGACCAATCACCAGAATATCGGGCGAGAGGTCGGGCACAAGGGTCAGCAGGTCCTCATTCTGCCCCTGTCGCTTAATGACTTGGTAGCCAAACTCATTCAGTGCCTGGTTTAAAACAGACAGTCGAGCCGAACGGTCTCCAATCAACAACACTGAATCCATAGCCTGTAACACTCTATATCCCTGAAAAGATAACTATTCACAGGCTATTTTTAAGCAAGGGCTGTACCAGAGCAATGAGGAACGGGTTTAGCATTCAGAATCAGCCAGCTGTTCCGGAAACGAAATCGATGCAAATGCCTGATGCCTGGCCAATTGGATGTGTCAGACTTCTACCATCCGGAGCTCTTTGGGCATGCTAAAAACAATATTCTCTTGTTCCCCTTCCAGTTCTTCGGGCTCTTCGGCGCCTAATTCAATCAACCGATTGATGACACCTTTTACCAGCACTTCAGGGGCTGAAGCGCCTGCGGTAATGCCCAGACTCTGTCTGCCTTCCAACCATTCAGGCTGAATATCCTGGGCTCCGTCAACAAGATATGCTGATGCGCCTGTTCTTTCGGCTAATTCTCTAAGGCGGTTGGAGTTGGAACTGTTCACCGAACCTACCACAAAGACTGCATCGCATTCAGATGCCAGAGCCCTCACGGCATCTTGACGATTTTGAGTGGCGTAGCAGATATCATCTTTGCGCGGCCCATTAATTTCAGGGAACTTGGCCCTCAGTGCATCAATCACCCTGGCGGTATCATCCATAGACAGTGTCGTCTGTGTAACATAAGCAAGATGTTTCGGATCTTTCACTGTCAGTTTCCGAACATCGTCTTCTGTTTCGACGAGGTACATCTTCCCGCCTTTAGAGTCGTCGTACTGGCCCATGGTACCTTCCACCTCAGGGTGACCATCGTGACCAATCAGAATACACTCCATACTATCCCGAGAGTAACGCACAACTTCCATATGGACTTTTTTGACCAGAGGACAAGAGGCATCAAAGACTTTCAAACCACGACGGGCAGCCTCTACTTCGACTGCTTTGGAAACACCGTGAGCACTGAAAATAACAATAGAATCATCCGGTATCTGATGGAGCTCCTCGACAAATATGGCACCACGCTGTTTGAGGTTTTCTACCACAAACTTGTTGTGAACAACTTCGTGACGCACATAAATAGGAGGCTCAAAAACATCCAGAGCCCGGTTTACGATGTCGATAGCCCGGTCAACGCCTGCACAGAATCCCCGGGGATTTGCCAGCCTGATTTTCATGCCTCTGCGCTCTTGTCTGGTGTATGAGTTTCTGGTGTATGAATCGCTTGAGTGATATTCAGAACCTTCACTTCAAACAACAGTTCTTTACCCGCCAGTGGATGATTAAAGTCCACTTCAACATGGCTCTCTGTCAAACCGGTAATGACGCCAGCCAGCTCAGAGTTGGCGGCATCAGCAAAAGAAACGACTAAACCTTCCTGCAACTCCATATCATCAGAGAATGTGTCTCTGGTAAACTCCCTGATGTTCTCGGGATTAGGCATACCAAAAGCACCGACGGGTGGGATTCTGAAGCTGCCCTGGTCACCCTCGGACAAGCCATAAATCACCTGCTCAAAACCCTGAGGCAGGTTCCCATCCCCCACGACAAATGTAGCAGGCTGGCCATCAAAATTACTGTCTACCACCTGCCCGTCTTCCAGTTTCAGGGCAAAGTGCAGTGTTACCTGCCTTCCCGGTCCTACCACAACATCAGACATTGTTTTTCTATACCCGCTTTCGAAAAATCCATTCATACACAGACAACGATTGCCGCCATCTTAAAGACTCCAGGTGCCCCATAGTCCAGCATAATTTCAGCTATGACTGTTATGCTGAGGCCGGAAGATATCCAGAACCAACATGGCTGCACCGGAGGTTATGGCCATATCCGCCAGGTTGAAGGACGGGAAATACCAACCGTCATGATACACCAGCAGAAAATCCACGACGTAACCATTCATGATCCGATCATAAAGATTGCCCAGTGCACCTCCCAGTATCAGAGCCATTGAGCAGGCCTGCCAACTTTCTTCTCTCTTCATTCGGGCAAGCCAGATGACCAACATCAGGCTGACGACGGATGCTACCCCCACAAAAAGCCACCGTTGCCAGCCACCCTGATCACTCAGAAAACTGAATGCGGCGCCAGTATTATAGGCCAGAGTCAGCGAGAAAAAGGAAGGAATGACAGGCACCTGCTCATAAAGGTATAAGCTGTCCACAATGCGATGCTTGACCACCTGATCCAGAATCAGAACCACTCCACTTATCCACAACCAGTGGAGCATTCCCCAGGATTTTTTTCTCATACTGTTGAGGCCCTTTTAATCTGTTTTAGTGAGTCCCAGTTAAATCTTATGCCGAGTCGTATAAATGTCGATATGGTTACAAACCGAAATAGAAGATAAAGCTCTATGTCTATAACCGGAGAAGGTGACTTTTCCTTGTCCGTCTGACTGTTCATGCAGTCAAAAAATAGAGCACCAGTGAATGAAAAAAATGCCCGAACGCTATCGGGCATTTCTGATTCATGACGATCAATCAGGCAAATCTTCTGACCTCACCTTCACCGTCAACATTTTCAACACAACGCCCGCAGAGTAAAGTGTGTGCTTCAATAGTGCCAACGTCTTCACGACGGTGCCAGCAACGATCACACTTCTCATGCACTGACTTGCGAACAGCAACCTTCAAATCCTCAACTTCGGTATCCACAGCCTTCACAGCTTCAGGCAGAGGCTTGAGTTCAGCCTTGGAAGTAATCAGGACAAAGCGCAGTTCATCGCCTAGTTTGCCCAGCGTTTCCAACAGTTCATCACTGGCAAACAAGGTCACTTCTGCTTCCAATCCGCCACCGATCACACTTTCTTTACGAGCATCTTCAAGCGCCTTATTGACGGCGTGTTTTACGGCCATGACAGAGTTCCAGTAATCTGCACCCAATTCATCACCTTCCAGGCTTTTCAGGTCTTCATACCAGGTTTCCAGCAGAACAGACTTGCTGCGCGAGCCAGGAATGGACTGCCAGATCTCATCGGCCGTAAAGCTGGTGATGGGAGCAATCCACCGGGCAAAGGCTTCAACAATATGGAACATAGCCGTCTGACAGCTGCGACGCGCCAGACTATCTGACCGGGTTGTATACTGACGATCCTTGATGATGTCCAGATAGAAACCACCCAAATCCAGAGAGCAGAAATTATGAACTTTCTGGTAAACATTAAGGAAGTTATAGCTGTCATAGGCGTCAATGACTTCCTTCTGCAGACCCATGGCACGGTCAACGGCCCAGCGATCAAGAGACAGCATATCATCCCAGGCTACACTGTCGGTTTCAGGGTTGAAGCCGTTTAGGTTAGACAGCAGGAAACGAGCCGTATTACGAATACGACGATAGCTGTCTGCCGTGCGCTTGAGGATTTCATCAGACACGGTCATTTCTGCGGTGTAGTCTGTTGCAGACACCCAGAGACGTAAAATATCTGCACCCAGTGACTTGAATACCTTCTGGGGGGCGATAACATTGCCCAAAGACTTGGACATCTTGCGACCATTGGCATCCACCGTGAAGCCATGGGTCAGAAGCTGCTTGTAGGGTGGCACACCTTTAGTAGCAATGCCGGTCTTCAGGGAAGACTGAAACCAGCCACGGTGCTGGTCAGATCCTTCTACATAGATATCTGCAGGGGACTGCAAACCTTCGCGACGATCCAACACAGAGTAGTGGGTGACACCGGAGTCAAACCATACATCCAGAGTGTCTGTCACCTTCACATAGTGCTCAGCATCTTCTGCTGATAACAGATCAGCAGGCTCCAGATCAAACCAGGCATCCATACCTTTCTGCTCGACTTTCAAGGCCACTTTTTCAATGAGTGCAGAGGTATCAGGATGCAGCTCTTCGGTTTCCTTGTGAATAAACAGAGCAATGGGCACACCCCAGGTACGCTGACGAGAGATACACCAGTCAGGGCTCTGGCCCAGCATGGACTCCATACGGTTACGACCCCAGTCTGGAGTGAACCTGACATTATCCAGAGATTTCATGGCTGTGTTTAGCAGGCCTTCTTTTTCCATACTGATAAACCATTGCGGTGTAGCACGGAAAATCAGGGGCGTTTTGGTTCTCCAGCAGTGTGGATAGCTGTGCACCATTTTGGCCTGAGCCAAAAGACGACCATTTTCTTCTAACGTTTCAACAACCTTTGGATCAACCTTGTAAACATGCTCTCCGGCAAAACGTTCAACATGACTGCGATAGAGACCGGCATCATCCAGATAGTTCAGTGTGCCAATGCCGTACTTTTTACCAACGTTAAAGTCATCGACACCATGGTCAGGTGCAGTATGTACAGAGCCGGTACCGGCGTCGGTGGTGACATGATCACCCAGAATCAGGGGGATTTCACGATGATAGAATGGATGGGCTACTTTTTTGCCTTCAAGCCGGGCTCCCAGACTACGGGCAATGATAGTGTAGTCTTCAATACCGTAGCGTTGCATGGCAGACTCAACCAACTGTTCGCCCAGAATCAGTCGTGCAGGCTGACCGTTGACCTGACACTGAATCAGTGCATAACCCAATTCTGCACCCAGTGTTACTGCCTGGGAGGATGGCAGAGTCCATGGCGTTGTGGTCCAGATAACAACGGCTACTTCGCCTTCACCCTGCTCATTACCTTTGCCATCATTGTCAAAATCAAAAGCAGACAGTAGATCAGCTTCGTCCAGAGCGGCGTAACGCACATCAACCTGGGTAGAGGTTTTTTCCTGGTATTCCACTTCAGCCTCAGCCAATGCAGACCCCCCAACCACACTCCAATAAACAGGCTTATAACCTTTCACCAGATGACCGTTGTCGGCTATTTTACCCAAGGCCCGGATAATGTCGGCTTCGGTCTGGAAGTCCATGGTCAGGTAAGGCTTATCCCAGCTACCCAGGATGCCCATGCGTTTGAAATCTTCACGCTGACCATTGACCTGCTTGGCGGCATACTCCCGGCACTTGGCACGGAAGGTTTTAAAATCAACCTTATCGCCCGCCTTGCCCAACATGCCTTCCACTTTATGTTCAATCGGCAGGCCGTGGCAGTCCCAGCCCGGCACGTAGGGAGCATCAAAACCGCTCAGGGTTTTGGACTTGATGATCATGTCCTTAATGATTTTATTGACCGCGTGACCGATATGGATGTCGCCATTGGCATAAGGAGGGCCATCATGCAGAATGAACTTGTCACGACCTTCGGACACCTTGCGAATCTCTTCGTAAAGCGCTTCGTCGTACCAGCGCTTGAGCATTTCAGGCTCACGCTTGGCCAGATTTCCACGCATTGGGAAATCAGTCTCCGGCAAGTTCAATGTATGCTTATAGTCGGTCATAGTTGGATCTCATCATCACACGTCTTGCGGGCCAGACAAACAGGCCCAAAGCTCGTCATCCCAAACTGTTTCAAGAAACCCGCCCGGAAGTTCCAGACGATGTTTCTCAGCAATCTTCTCACAAGCTGTTTTTCTGAGTATTCGTGAAACAGCTTTTTTGAATCCGGCTCATTGATGAAAGAAGCTTCTTGCGGCTTCCACATCATCAGCAATCGCTGCCTTGAGAGCATCCAGCGATTCAAACTTTTTCTCACTGCGGATCTTCTTGATAAATTCTACCCGCAGGGTGTGGCCATACAGGTCACCCTGATAGTCCAGAAGGTGCACTTCCAGCATGGCACGGGTGGCATTCACGGTTGGCCTGACACCCAGGTTAGCCACCGCATCATAGCTTCGGCCATCGAACCATGCCCTGACTGCAAACACTCCCTGTATAGGCAGTGTCCGCCTGCAGACACGTATATTCGCAGTTGGAAAGCCCAACTGCCTGCCCAACTGCTGGCCTTTTGTAACACGCCCCATCATGGTGAAGGGACGTCCTAACAATTTCTCTGCCGCATCCAGACTCACACTCGCCAACTGCTCACGAATCCGGGTACTGCTGATACGGTCCATATCCATAGATACCGTTCGGGTGTCGCACACCTCGAACCCGAATTGATCGCCCATCTTTCTCAGGTGCGCAAAATTTCCCTGCCGCTTCAATCCGTAACGGAAATCATCTCCCACTATCAGATAGCGTATATCCAGTCCATCCACCAGCACCTTCATAACAAAATCATCCGGTGTCAGGTTTTGCAGTTTCTGATTGAAAGGCAGGCACAGTACCTGATCTACACCGGCTTCTTCCAGAAGTGTCAGTTTCTCTCTCAGGTTAGTCAGTCTTGCCGGTGCCTGATCGCCCTGAAAATATTCCCGGGGCTGAGGTTCAAAAGTGATCACACAAATCCTGACATCCAACTCGAAAGCTTGCTGCCGCAGTGTCTCCAGGATAGTCCGGTGTCCAAGATGAACACCATCAAAATTACCAATAGTCGCAACACAGGCGCGATGCTCCGGTCTGATATTGTGCATTCCGCGAATCAACTGCATTAGGCGGTCTATTCTCTGTTAGGCTGGCAAAGGCAGGGATTATATCTCAGGAGCGTTTTGTACTTAAGAGCCATGTTCATCAAATCACCGCTCTTTTTTCCCGGGTTGAATCTGTCGCCCGGAAAAGTACTGAAAGGAAGCCTGACAGACAGTAAAAAACTGCCCGCCAGACACTGCTCATTAATGCCTGAAGTGAACAGGGCGCAAACCTACAACCAGTAAGGCCGTTGCGTAAACAGCAAGCCCGGCAGCAACCACTTTCGCCATTTCAAACACTCGCTGCCAGAGCGTTGCATCCAGCCACCAGGCAGCGTCACCCGCCATCCAGAGCAGTAGCACCGCCATTGCGAGATTGGCAAAGATCAGTCGCCCGCAGAACAACCACCACCCCGATTCAGGAGTGAATACACCGGAACGCTTTAACCCCCAGAACAATAGTCCGGCATTCAGGAAAGCAGACAGGGTAGTAGCCAGGGCCAGACCCGCATGTTTAAGCCAGAAAACCAACATCAGATTAAAAGCCATATTGGCCACCATCGCAATGATGGCAATCTTGACCGGAGTTTTGGTGTCCTGACGGGCAAAGTAGCCGGGTGCAAGCACCTTGATCAGCATAAAAGCAATCAATCCCAGGGAATAAGCCCGAAGACTCATACCCGCCATAATAACGTCCCGGTTCTGCATCTCACCGTAGTCGAACAATGTTGCCAACAGAGGCTCTGACAGAATGAACAGCGCAATGCCCGCCGGAACGCCAATCAACAGGACAAGACGAATTGCCCAGTCCAGGGTTTTGGAAAACTGATCTCCGTGGTCATCAGCATGCTTGCGAGAGAGGCTTGGAAGAATCACTGTGGCAATAGCAATACCGAAAACACCCAGCGGCAGTTCAGACAAACGGTCTGAGTAATAAAGCCAGGAGACACTCCCGGTTTCCAGAAAAGACGCCAGCACCGTATCCAGTAATAAGTTGACCTGACTGACAGACACCCCAAACAACGCTGGAATCATCAGTTTCATGATACGCCTTACACCCTCATGCTTATGTCCCCACCCGGGAGCTGGCAGCAAGCGAATCTGCAATAAAAAAGGAATTTGCAATAACAACTGTGACACGCCGGCAATCACCACACCCCAGGCCAGAGCCATGACAGGCTCATCAAACCATTGCGACAGCAATACAGTAGAGCCAATCATGCTGAGATTCAGCAGAACCGGGGTAAACGCAGGTACTGCAAAGCGGTTGTAACTATTCAGAATGGAGCCCGCCAGAGCCGTCAGCGAGATCAACAGAAGATAGGGAAAGGTAATCCTCAACATCTCCTGAGCCAACAACAGTTTTTCGGGATAATCCATAAAACCCGGAGCAAACAGGCGGATTAACAGGGGAGAGGCCAACATGCAGACCAGGGTCACCAACAGCAGCAAACCTGCCAGAGTGCCACTGACCCGACTGATCAGATAGCGCACCTCATCAAAGCTGCGTTTAGTACGATACTCTGACAACACCGGCACAAATGCCTGGGAGAAAGCCCCCTCAGCAAACAGTCGACGAAGAAAATTTGGAATCTTGAAGGCAACAAAAAACGCATCTGCTGACGATGTGGAACCAAAATACCCAGCAATAACCACATCTCTGGCCAACCCCAAAATCCGGGAAAGCATGGTCATTATGCCCACGACCAGGCTCGACCTCAGCAAACTGGGTGATTTATCCTCAGCTTCACTCTTCTGAGGACTGTCTGATAAGTTTTCTGTGGACATTCAGGTCGCTCAAACGATCAAAAACCGATAATAGTACTGAGTTGTCAAAGTTATTAACAGCCTCACCATTCGGGTTTGCACGCCATAGCGCCAGGAAGCCTTATTGACAACCCTTGTCCAAATAGGCATGATTCCGCGACTTGACTGTATGGGTATGGCACTGGTGAGACCCTTGCCCGGGGGATTCATTGGTGACGCGGCAAACACCATACTCCCAACAGGGTGCCCGAAGCAGCCCTGTTTAAAAACAGTGCAAATGGTTAATTAAGATTCTTAGGAGCACCACAAATGGCTAACTCTCCATCCGCCAAGAAGCGCGCCCGTCAGGCTGAGAAGCGTCGTACTCACAATGCTTCCCTGCGCTCCATGGTTCGCACTTCCATCAAAAAAGTAGTTCGCGCCATCGAAGCCAAAGACGTTGAACTGGCTAAAACTGAATACACTGCGGCTGTTCCAGTGATCGACCGCATGGCCGACAAAGGCATCATCCACAAAAACAAGGCTGCTCGCCACAAGAGCCGCCTGAATGCACAGATCAAAGCTCTGTCTGCATAATTGCCAGCCCTTGCATAGCAAGGGCATAACAAAAAGGCCGGTTTTCACCGGCTTTTTTTATGCCTTTACAAATTGAAACTTAAAATTCACAACTATACTTCCGCATTATTTCTTCCTACCCCCTCTCAACGAGGACCTTAACCATGCGGCATTTTTATTCGTTAATCTTACTCGCTTTCACCAGTCTGGCAGCAACGTTCTCTTACGCGACGCCAGCCCTACCTCCGGAAATCACTCTGGTGCTCTGTGCCCCCAAAGGCACAACGACCGATTTAATTACCGAGATGGGGATAGCCAGATTTGACTACAAAATAAATCCCGTCAAGGCTGCCGCACTCGTGCAAAAGACGATATCCGACCACCCTTTGCATCCCAAGGTCGTTTGCACCGGCGAAATTTCAAAAATCATGGAGAAAGTCAAAATTGGCAGCCAGCCTGCTGCAAACGACAACGATCAGGAAGCCTTCCGGAAGATCGCGGACGCTGTTGCGAAGACTGAAAAGTCGTCCAACTTGTTCCGCAAAGGGGATCATGAGTTTTATTACCGCACCGTCTCCCCGGAGAATTCAAAAGAGATCCTGATGGAACCCGGAAAGGCTCAGGCTCTCTATCAAAAAGATTCCGGCATACCTAACGCTGGAATCAGTGATTATATGAACAGAAATAGCGGCACGCTTCTCCTGCTTCCACCTCTGGTATTCGCCGCAAGTGGTGCTTCTGAATACACCATTTACTACATCCTGGCACTCGGCCTGGGAATTTCGTTCCAGCAAACAGGCATCTGGAATTCACTCACCATTCTGGCGCTGAATACCGCCGGCATTGCCGCCCAGGCAGGTCTGCTCTTTCAACAAAACAAAGGGGGCGAGTTTCAAGATGAGTGGGACACCAATGGTTATTCCGCGGAGGCAGTTAAAGAAGAGTATGAGAAGCTACGTGCTTCGGAGGCAGATTATAACACGGTGGCAACAACCTCATGGGCTATTCTGACCCAGCAGGTTGCAGCCACTGCATTTACATTCAGCGCTATCAAATTGGCAGCGGCCAAATATCTGAGCATGGGCACAACACAGGCACTGGGCGTTTCATTTGGTCAGGCAGCGTTTAACATCATCTTCGAAAGCATAACAGGCTACCCGCTGGAAGATTGCATCCCTATTTTCAAATACGATAAAAATTACAGCGCCATCAGCGCCAGAAACTGGCCTTACTACGGCAAGAAATTTGTCGCCACTAATTTTTTCATGATTCACTGGGCCGCCAAACATTCAGGATTTATTGCTCGAAAAACCGCTTGGCTTGGTGGGCATCTGGGAAGAGCAGCATCCTTTTTGTGGAAAAAGAAACAGGATTGACAATAATTATACCGGTGTCCATGAAACCGGGATCAGATCATAAAGACGAATACCTCAATGAGTTGCGATCTGATCCCATACCTGACTCAATGCCCAGCAAGCACCATATTATCTCGATGCAAAAGCTCGGGCTCACCTGAATAACCTAACAACTCACCAATCTGGTGACTGGGTTTGCCCATGATCTTCCGGGCATCATCAGCCCCGTAATTGATCAAGCCACGGGCCACTTCCTGACCCGACTCATCAATGCAGGCCACCATCTCGCCCCGAAGGAAGTGACCTTCTACAGCCTTTACCCCCACGGCAAGAAGACTTTTGCCCTGGTTTTTAAGCACATTAACGGCACCCGCATCCAGAACCAGCTTTCCTGAAGTTTGCATGTGCCCCTGCAACCACTGCTTGCGAGCAGCCAATCGCTCATGATCCGGAGTGAGCAAGGTCCCCAAAGCTTCCTGTTCAAAAAGGCGAGTGATGACACTCTCAATCTTGCCGCCCACAATAACCGTTGCCGCACCAGATGCCGCCGCCTGACGAGCCGCCCGAAGCTTGGTTTGCATGCCACCGCGCCCCAAACGACCACTGCCACCACCTGCCATAACATCCAGGGACGAATCAAAGGCCCTGGCCTCACTCACCAGTCTCGCCCTGGGGTCTTTACGAGGATCGGCAGTATACAAACCTTCCTGATCCGTCAGAATCACCAGGATATCGGCCTCCACCAGGTTGGCCACCAGAGCACCGAGAGTATCGTTATCACCAAAGCGAATCTCATCGGTCACAACGGTATCGTTCTCATTAACGACGGGAACCACATCCATATCAAGCAGTGTTCTCAAGGCGCTGCGAGCATTCAGATAGCGTTGACGATTACTGTGGTCCGCATGGGTCAGTAACACCTGAGCCGGCTGGATACCATGCCTCTGAAAGCTGCTCTCCCAGGTTTGAACGAGTCGCGTTTGCCCCACGGCAGCCGCAGCCTGAAGCTCGTTCAGAGCGGTCGGTCGCTCCTTTTGTCCAAGCTTTTCCATGCCAGCCGCGACAGCTCCGGATGACACCAGAACCAGCTCAACACCTTGCTTACGCAGTTCGCACAACTCATCGACCCAGCCATCTATCTGATCAATAGCCAGACCACGCCCTTCATCCGTTAACAGGGCGCTACCTATTTTGACCACCCAGCGTCGGGCTGTTTTCAGCCTGCTACGCTCACTCATGTTGCTCTCCTGCACTTTCTCCTGCACTCGCTCCTGAACCTGAGAAGGCTGTCGTGCAGTGCTTCGCTAATACTGAGTTATAAAGTGGTTCAGCTTTGCTCGCCAGTTTTGCCACAGCCTCTAAGGTGCGTAGAAGACTTCAACATCATCATCGTCGTCATGATCATCATCGTCCCGAGCCGCTTTTTCAGCTTTTCTGGCAAGACGCTGCTGCCTCCTCTCTTCCGCCAGCTCACGCATACGCCCTCTGGCTTCGTGCTCCAGCTTCTGACGGGCCTCTGCTTCCTGAGCAGCCAGTTCAGCATCTTCGCTCTCCTGAAGATTACGCTCTTCAATGTAAGACATCAGATCCTGGGCCAACTTTTCTGTACCCCGGGAAGAGATTGCGGAAATCTTGTAAACAGGTCCTTCCCAGCCCAGCTCTGCAATCACCCGATCACAGATCTCCTGCTGTTGCTCTTCGGGCAACAAATCCAGCTTGTTCAGCACCAGCCAGCGCTCACGTTCAGCCAGAGCCGGACTGAAACTTTTCAACTCATCGACAATGGCATTTGCCACATGCACAGGATCGCTCTCGTCGAAGGGAGCCACATCGACCAAATGCAGGAGTACACGACAACGTGAAAGATGCTTAAGGAATCGAATTCCCAGACCCGCACCATCGGCAGCCCCCTCAATCAGACCGGGAATATCAGCGATAACAAAACTGCGATGCTTCTCCACACTCACCACACCGAGATTAGGAACCAGCGTGGTAAAGGGATAGTCTGCTACTTTCGGCCTGGCATGAGAGACTGAGCGAATAAAGGTAGACTTACCCGCATTGGGCATACCCAGAAGCCCCACGTCAGCGATAACCTTGAGCTCCAGTCTGAGCGAACGCTCTTCACCCAGAGAACCCTTGGTTGTCTGCCTCGGAGCACGGTTGACGCTGGATTTAAAGCGGGTGTTACCCAGACCATGCCAGCCACCCTGGGCCACCAGTAATTTCTGACCCTCGTGTGTCAGATCACCAATCACTTCTTCTGTTTCATCATCCACAACCGTAGTACCCACAGGCACTGGCAATTCCAGATCCTGACCCTTGGCACCGGAGCAATTGCGACCACGACCCGACTCACCACTTTCTGCCTGATAGCTGCGCTGATAGCGATAATCCACCAGCGTGTTCAGGTCGTTCCCGGCAACCACATAGATGCTGCCTCCGTCACCGCCATCGCCACCGTCCGGCCCCCCTTTGGCAACATACTTTTCTCGCCTGAAACTCAGGCAGCCATTGCCACCTTTGCCAGCCTGAACCCTGATGGTGGCTTCATCGACAAACTTCATTCAAAACCTCCCGCAGCAATGACTTCAGACGGCCAATGCCTGCAGATAAATACTCACCCAAATGCCTGCAGCAAAAGAAAAGCATTGACCTCCAGACACTCAACTTCAGGAGTCTACACCACTCAAATCACTTTACGCATATACAAGAAAGCCCCGCCAAAAAGCAGGGCTTTCCCGTGGCGCCACCCTCAACAGGGGGTAAACACCAGAAAAGTACTGTTACGCAGCTTCGATGCGAACGTACTTACGCTTCTGAGGACCTTTAACCTCAAAAACAACCTTACCGTCAGCCTTGGCAAACAGGGTATGATCCCTGCCAATACCGACGTTTTCACCCGCGTGGAACTTGGTGCCACGCTGACGAACCAGGATATTACCTGCGTTGACTACCTGACCGCCGAAACGCTTAACGCCAAGGCGTTTACTTTCTGAATCGCGACCGTTACGAGTAGAACCACCTGCTTTTTTGTGAGCCATGCTGCTCTCCTTTTAGCCCGGTCAAACAGCCGGCTACCACACCAGATGCAGACCTTAGAAGTATTTAACGAACTGTTTCCAGTCCATCAGCCATGCCCTTTTAATCAGCCTTGAGCGGCTTCAGCAATTAAAAGGCCTGATTATTAGCCAGCAATGCCGGTAATTTTCAGCTCAGTGAACCACTGACGGTGGCCCATCTGCTTGCGGTGATGCTTACGACGCTTGAACTTTATGATCTTGATCTTTGGACCACGACCATGAGCTACAACTTCAGCAGTCACCTTGGCACCTTCAACAACAGGAGCGCCGATCTTGACTTCTTCACCATTAGCTACCAGCAGAACGTCGTTAATATCCAGGCTTTCACCTGCAGCTACGTCCAGTTTTTCAACCTTCAGGGTTGTGCCTTCAGCAACACGGTACTGTTTGCCGCCAGTTTTGATAACTGCGTACATATTTATCTCCGAAAATCCTTAATAGCCTCTTTGTCAAAGGCATCCGGCGAGATCCAGGCTTTGGTTCAAGAAAACAAGACCAGGGTACTCAGACCGGAATTTTCAATGCCATCTACGTCTATCTGATCATCACTTCAAGGTGGGCTGCGCCGCATAAACTTCTGATCAACTCTGAAAACAGAGCTCAAAAGCATGACAAAATGGACCGCCGCCCGGATTCTCAGTCAGATTGTAAGACAGGGGCGCAAATTCTAAGGAATTGCAATCCGACTGGCAACCCCGATTTATCCTTTATGACCCCTGGGGGTGATACCCATGAAATAAGCACCAAAGTCATACAGCTATTGACAGCCGGGTGGTCTCTACCTACGATGCTCGATTTCCCTATCTCTGCAGCAGCCTTATGCCTGAACGCAACAAGCACTCCTTTCAAACCGTTGTCAGCGAAGATTTTGCTCTGGTTAACCAGTACATCGCCGAACAACTGCACTCGGATGTTGTCATGGTCAGCAAAATTGGCCAGTACATAATCCAGTCCGGAGGCAAACGGCTCAGACCCCTTCTGGTTCTGCTGACCGCAGGCGCCACAGGCTTCCGGGGACAGGACCATATCCCACTGGCGGCTATCATCGAGTTTCTCCATACCGCAACGCTGCTGCACGATGATGTCGTGGACCAGTCGGACCTCCGCCGAGGTCGCGATACGGTCAACGCGCTCTGGGGTAATGCTCCCAGTGTTCTGGTGGGCGACTTTCTCTATTCCCGAGCCTTTCAGATGATGGTCAGTCTGGACAACATGAAGCTGCTCAAGATTCTCTCTGATGCCACTAATATCATTGCTGAGGGTGAAGTCATGCAGTTGATGAATATCAACGATGCCAGCGTGACAGAAGAACAGTATATGGATGTTATCCGATGTAAGACCGCCATGCTCTTTGAAGCCTCTACCCATACTGCAGCGATCCTGTCTAATGTGGACAGCAGGGTTGAACAATCCCTGAGAGATTATGGCAATCATCTGGGCATGGCATTCCAGCTGGTAGATGACCTGCTGGACTATGAGGGCAACAGCGAAGACATGGGAAAAAACCTTGGCGATGACCTGGCAGAAGGCAAACCCACTTTGCCCTTGATATTCACTCTCTCCCAGGGCACCCCGGAGCAGAAAGCACTGGTCAGGGAAGCTATTGAACAAGGTGGTCTGGATAAGATTGATCAAATTGTTGAGGCGGTTCGCACCTGTGGAGCGCTGAATTACACATCCCGCATAGCCAGAGAACAGTCTGAGAAGGCCATTGCCTGCCTGCAGGCCTTGCCTGACAGCGAGTATCGTGACGCTATGGAAGACCTGGCACGTTTTGCTGTGGCCAGAACATTCTGAACACTACCGAACAGCTTCTCTCTTCAGGTGGATGCTATCCACCTGCAAGGCACTGAACCTTTATTTCACTCTAAACCATCGGGTGTGAGCAGCTGACAAGCAGATTCACCTTCTGTTGGTTAGCCACCCAAACTCTTATGGGATCAAGCTGCACCTCAGAACCCATCAGCTTGATAAGCCCTTCATTTTATTCATCTATCAGATTTTGATCTACGACTTCTATCATCCGAATCGAAGGGGGCAAAACACATAATGAGAAAATAACAGAAAAATGTAGGGAACATTTTCATGAAATCACAGTCTAAACCTTCATTATGGTCAGAAATACTGGAAAACAACTGAGAAACCACTTAGCAAGAATTGATTAATCGGCTTATCTCAGCGTCTGTGTCTAACTGACCACTCATGCTCAAATTGGAGATTGCTATGATACATGATTTTTCCTTAACAAAGACTGATACGAGATGGCAATCATCCCAGAATCATGGAGAACAAACCGCTTCTTCAGTATTGCCCCTTGTGAACATCGATTCATCGGTTGTGAACATCGATTCATTGCCCTTAACACCTGAACCACAAAGTACCGGGCTGCAAAGACGCTCCAGAATTGAAGCAATTAATCAATCATGCCTTCGATGCCTGCTACCCAAATTACCCGAATCTTTTCGGTTGGATTTTGACCTTAGTGAAATTGAACGCCAGATTGATAGCTATCGGAATAGCTTTCAAGCTTATGCCGATAAGGATAAGCCTTTGGAAGCTTATGAGCGCAACAAATTGGCATTGAGAACACTGGAGTCTAATATAGATGAGAATCTCAGGTGGCCCATACGCAGACACGTACGCAGACACGATAACAGAAGATACGTCAGGCTACAGAATAGACTTGATGAACAAATACAGAATGTAGATACACTCTTGAAAGCTAATTTGAAGCGTGCCACCCAATCATTTTCCAGTATCAGCCTCCTACTGAACCTCGTCTACTCAGAGCTATCTGAGTTCATTGCACTCCCCGATACGATCTGTCCGCTAAAGGACTCATTAAAGAGGTTATTTGACGAGGATCAGGCGCAACACCCCCAATCCGGTAATGCCGAGACTCTCCAGTTGATATACAAGGTTTCTTGTTTGGTCGATCAAAAGATAGAGGAAGAGCAAAAAAGCCTGGATCATTTTCGCATTAAACTGCAGATGAGGAGGCAAGAAAGAACACAAAGAGACTTAGAGCTTCTTAAAAATCTGAATGCAACCCTGCATGACATGGCCGTTGCTAATATGTGCCGTCACCTTGATTCACTCAACACTATGGAGTCGTTAATAGAATTCGTTGAAAATCATGGCGGAAATATAAGAACCCTGTCAGATTCAAACCATAACTCTCTTATTCAGCGTATGATAAAAACAATAGAGCATTTACCTGAAAAGGTATCCGCTGAACCACTGTTTTTACTTGATAAGAAGATGGAAGCTATTCGTGAAGACAGTAAAAAAATAATTCTCAAAAAGGCATCTTCTTTACTAACCAACGAGATCGACTCATTAGATGCCGGGATAAAGGCTTTTATCAGAGCAAGTCTTACTGGACTGGGTGGATTTAGAAAAGATGAGGTTGCCGAGGCATTATTCTATAAGATGTGTACATTTATTAAAGACTTTGATGATGCACTTCTTACATTTGATAAAGTCACTGCCTTAAATCCACATACCTCAAAAAAACATTCTGATGTCTTGTATAAAAAAGTGGTATCCCAGGCAGTCAGTTTCGAGCACTTTTACCGGCTCACCAATCATACAGCTTTTGATAAAGACAAGAGCACCCTTTTCCTGAAAGCTTTTGTTGCTCTCTCTGAATGATTGAAACAAATGTACACTTAATTTACAGCTATTATGGAAACACCTTTTCATAGTAGTAACCTGTCATGTCTGCTTCTATTATTGCCCGCCGAGAGAAAACTATTGTCCAGCAGATTGTGGTGCCTATTGATTCTGGGAACATGCTGAATCTTGAAGATGGTTTGCAGAGAGCACTGAATGAAGCAGGGCAACTCGGAACTCAAGAGTTACTGAAGCTATTTGAGCCCCCTAATAAAGAACCTATCGTCGTTAACCAGCAGAAGTGGAGCAGCTATAAGGGAAAAGTGCTGAAGCACTACGAAACCTTATACGGGCGCGTACCCATGGAACGTTCTGTTTATCAGGGGGTCAGGGGTGGAAGTACTTTGGCACCGATTGATCTTCGCACTGGGATTGTTGGCTCTGCTACACCCAAATTTGCCAAAACTCTTGCCTGGAAATACAGTCAGATGCCTGCTCCTGCTGTAAAAGAAGATTTTGAAACCAATCATCAAAGAGTACTGTCAAACTCGTACATCAAGCATTTATCCTACAGATTAGGTGCGTTAGTCGAAGACCAGAAAGACACTCGCTACGACTTGCCATCACTTACCGAGTCCGTGGAAACAATCGCTATCGGTCTGGATGGCACCTGCATGCTGCTGCGAGTATCGTGACGCTACGGAAGACCTGGCACGTTTTGCTGTGGCCAGAACATTCTGAACACTAGCAGCCTGTCGGACTTAAGCGTCCGTAGCGAGGATTGCAAGAAATTGAGGATAAAAATCTCTGTTTCTGAGGAGAATAGCGAGCTATTTGACGAAGAAACAGAGATTTTTAGACCAATTTATTGCAACCGCAGTAGGACAGTCTTAAGTCCGACAGGCTGCTAGGAGGCTGACCGAGAATAGTCTGCCCTACTGCGGCGGCAGCAAATTGGTCTGAAAATCCGCTTTTGTTCGTCAAATAGCTCGCTATTCTCCTCACAAAACCGAATTTTCATCCTCAATTTTCTGCCGTCCTCGCTACGGGCGCTATTCTCGGTCAGCCTCCTAGCCTGCCGAACAGCTTCTCTCTTCAGGTGGATGCTATCCACCTGCAAGGCACTGAACCTTTATTTCAACCTAAACCATTAAGTGTGAGCAGCTGGCAAGCAGATTCACCTTCTGTTGGTCAGCCACCCAACCTCTTATTGGATCAAGCTGCGCCTCAGAACCCATCGGTCTGATAATTACCTGACCTGAATCCACCGTCGCAGGATGTCGGGAGCAGTTTATGCCTTTTTTGAGTGAAGCAACGATGGCTGGATCAGAGGTTGGAAGGACGGGCTTCATCAGCAATGCAGCAAAGATTTCACGTAATGAGAAAATAACAGAAAAAATGTATGGAACATTTTCATGAAATCACAGTCTAACCCGCCATTATGGTCAGAAATACTCGAAAACAACTGAGGAACCACTTAGCAAGAATTGATTAATCGGCTTTTCTCAGCGTCTGTTTCTAACTGACTACTCAGGCTCAAATTGGAGATTACTATGATACATGATTTTTCCTTAACAAAAACTGATACGAGATGGCAATCATCCCAGAATCATGGAGAACAAACTACTTCAGTATTGCCCCTTGTGAACATCGATTCATCGGCCTTAACAAGTGGACCACAAAGTACCGGACTACAAAGACGCTCCAGAATTGCAGCACTTGATCAATCATGTTTTCGATGCCTGCTACCCAATTTTGTTTGGTTGCGTTTAGGCCTCAGTGAAATTGAACGCCAGATTGATAGCTATCGGAGTAGCTTTCAAGCTTATGCAAATAAGGATAAGCCTTTGGAAGATTATGAGCGCAACAAATTGGCGTTGGAAACACTGAAATCTAATATAGATGAGAATCTTAAGTGGCCCGTACACAGATACGATAACAGAAGATACGTCAGACTACAGAATAGGCTTGATGAACAAATACAGAATATATATACGCTCCTGGAAGATAATCTGAAGCGTGCCACCCAATCATTTTCCAGTATCAGCCCCCTACTGAATCTCGTCTACTCAGAGCTATCTGAGTTCATTGCATTTCCCGATACGCTCTGTCCGCTAAAGGACTCATTAAAGACGTTATTTGACGAGGACCAGGCTCAACACCCTGACTCCGGTAATGCCGAGACTCTCCAGTTGATATACAGGGTTTCTTGTTTGGTCGATGAAAAGATACAGAAAGAGCAAAAAAGTCTGGATCATCTTCGCATTAATCTGCAGACGTGGGGGCAAGAAAGAGTACAAAGAAACTTAGAGCTTCTTAAAAATTTGAATGCAACACTGCATAACATAGCCGTTGCTAATATGTGCCGTCACCTTGATTCACTCAACACTATGGAGTCGTTAATAGAATTCGTTGAAAATCATGAAGGAAATATAAGAACCCTGTCAGATTTAAAGCATAATTTTCTTATTCAGCATATGATAAAAACAATAGAGCATTTACCTGAAGAGGTATCCACTGAATCACTGTTTTTACTTGATAAGAAGATGAAAGCTATTCGTGAAGACAGTAAAAAAATAATTCTCAAAAAGGCATCTTCTTTACTAACCAACGAGGTCGACTCATTAGCTTCCGGGATAAGGGCTTTTATCAGAGTAAGTCTTGCTGGACTGGGCGAATTTACTAGAGATGAGGTTGCCGACAGATTATTCAATAAGATGTGTACATTTATTAAAAACTTTGATGATGCACTCCTTACATTTGATAAAGTCACTGCCTTAAATCCACATTCCTCAAAACAGTTTGATATCTTGTATAAAAAAGTGGTATCCCAGGCAGTCAGTTTCGAGCACTTTTACCGGCTCACCAAACATGCAGGTTTTGATAAAGACAAGAGCACCTTTTGCCTGAAAGCTTTAGCAATAAATCCAGACCATGTTGACCTCAGGAAACTTCATAAAAAAATCATTGAACAGAAAATTAATCAACAGTTTTATAAAACCGTAGACGCATCAAGAAAAGTTTTTATTAAAAACAGTCAGTCACAGATTGAAAAGATTATTGGCTCACACAAAACTAATTATCAAAATCAAATTAGCACTCTAATTAGAGAACCAAGTATTCTCACACGCTACAATGAAAAAATTAAAGAAGCTACCAAGAAATTTAAAAAAGCGGATCTTAGTTTTCGCCACATTAGAAGTCGTCTTGACACAGATAGATTAAAAATACCTTTAAAAGAGGCTATTACGCTTTCCTTGGAAGCTATGATACTAGCACCCACAGACAAAATGAGAAAAAGCGCTGAAGAACTAATCGACAAATTTTTTAATGAAACACATATGAACCCACGGACTTACCAAAAAAAAATACCGAGACCAAAAATAATAAATAAAGAGATTAAAAAGATCAAAGCTTATCCAACCACAGAAAACAAATGTCAGAATTTAAAAGAAACTGCCATCGCTAATCTCAAGCGCAAGCTTGACGCTCAGGTTTTAATTAAATCCCATGAGTTCGATAAACTTGTGAGCCAGAAAAAGCAAGAATTAGACAACTCATTGTCGTTGCACCATCAGAAGCTTGGCAGTTATTACCATAGCTTGGCTCAAATGAGTCCCACTGCCTGGTTTTTTCCAATAGATGGGTTTTTGATGCCCTATGTGTATGCTGCCCTATTAAGCCCTGAATATCCCGTCAATATGGGTAGCAGATATTCATCTGATACCGGTGATGTGCGCGGAGATCTTTCTCCGTCTACTGTCACAGGAAATTTATCAATTTCAGATTCAGTCATTGGAGATGTTCTTGATCAAGGCAGTCTCGATTTAAGCGGTATCGGTGACAGCATCGATTTAAGCGGTCTGGGTAACAGTCTCGACTTAGGCAGTCTCGATTTAGGCAACCTCGAGCTAGGCAACCTCGAGCTAGGCAACCTCGAGCTAGGCAACCTCGAGCTAGGCAACCTCGAGCTAGGCAACCTCGAGATAGGCAACCTCGAGCTAGGCAACCTCGAGATAGGCAACATCGAGATAGGCAACATCGAGATAGGCAACATCGATTTTAGCGGTCCAGATAACAGTTTCGATTTAGGTTTCTAGTAAAACAACAGACAGCCATGTTCGTAGACAGAGGGTTATTTGCAGACGTCAGAAAAGGACTAATCAACCTATAAGCCTCGTAAGACAGATCCAAAATACTTTCTGTCTATGTCAGACTTGAGGAAGCTTTGAAACCTGGCTTAGCAGTTGGAGGCTCTCATGCTGTTTAGCACCGGGAAAAACAAGGCGGGCAGAGTTCACACCCGCAAGATTTTCGGTGGTTATTTCACTTTAAACCGAGCTTTATGAGCAAGCTTATGAGCAAATTCACCCAGACGCTTTTTGTTCAACTTAGTCTTGAACCCGGGGATGTTGATGTTCATTTGCTGCAATTCAAGATTACCTGAACCAAACTGGAAAGCCTGACTGAGGTTACGATCCTCCCGGCTAACGGGTTTGCGGGGATCCGGGACATAGCCTCTGGCCTCCACTTCGGCAGCAAAGCGCTTGATAGAGGCGTCGGCTTCTCCGGTTCGATCCTTGCCACTTTTACAATTGATATGACCCACTGCGCCTATCTTGAATGCCAGCAACTGAATTCGCTCAACCATCTTATAGGCATCTTCGCCTTCTGTTTGATAGTCGCCTGAAACATGAAGATCCCTGATCTGTTCAACCAGCATACGAACAATCTGCTTGGATTGCTCCGGGGCCGAGCCTGCCAGATAGTCGCCAACCCAACCGCCAACAGGATCGAACTGGTCTAAAGAGCCCATCAGTTCAATAAGTCCCTCATTATTAACCCGCTTGGCCTCACCCCAGGGACGGACAACCGACTTCAGACCACCCAATGACAGTGAATTGACACCATAATTAGTGTTGGCCAGCTTCATATTGACTCTGAGTTGATATTTTTCGCCTTTGGCATCAGAAATAACCAATGGCTTACCATCGTTGAGTTCTTTCTGAACTTCCTTGAGGGCGGCGACCTGCTCTCTCTGCATCTTCAGTTCATCATCATGAATATGCAGATAGTGCCTCAGTTTGTCGGCACTGAGCATAGACGTGGAGAGCATTTTCAAAGGAACAGGCTGCCCCGATGTCAGATAGTCTGGATTATCATCCAGAAACTGTTTTACAGCCGCCGTCACCAACTCCCTGGCCCGGTTTTTGGCTGCGGCAAGTCGAGGCTCTTTTTCTTTTATCCCATAGGCCGAGAGGGTTCCGGAACGCAACCCTTTGAACAGAACTTTCTTGTTCCCCATTTCTGCAGTGGACAGCTCAGATTGTGCCATATTGACGGCATGAACGCGTTCTCTGGTTTCAGTCGAAGGCCTGCCCATACCCTCATAAGAATGCTCAAAGATATCTTTTGCTCCTTCTCCCCACTTCATTTGCGAAGCAGGGGTCAGCTGACTCTCATAATGCCGGGTTCGCCCCTCAATCCTCACATCCAGATGGGTAGTGATTTTTTCCCATTGAACTGTTGAGAGCACCTCACTGCGTGATTCTTTCAGTTTCTTGCTGGCATTATCCAGACCCACCTCTCCCAGCCGCTTCAGTATACAGGCGGTATAAGCCTTTGCATCAACCACGGGAAGAGCGTCAGCCCGGGAAGCTCTTCCAGTTAGCTTCGCTCTGGCTGGAGGAAGATCATTGTCTGTTCCTTCCTGAATACGGTCAAAATGGTCACTCCACGTCTGATGCAATGCTTCCAGCTTTGCCAGCTTTCTGGTTTTCTTTCTGCTGAGTAGACCTTTCTTACCTGAGTTGTTGATGAGTGCACTTTCATGCTCAATTTCATTCTTGAGAACATTAATTGCGGAAATCAGTTCCTGACCTTTAAACTTTTTCCACTGCTGCGGCCCCAGTGGATTCTCCTGGTCACTGACCTCCAGCTGATCGATAAAATCCAACACACCATCGAGCTGCCCCACCAGATCATGGATTAGAGCCTGCTGCAATTGGGCAGGCAAATTTTGTGAATGCCGTTCCAGTGCATCCAGCGTCTTGATAAGTTGCTTGGCAAGCTCTCTGGCCTCTTCAGCCTGTTCGGCATAACTGGTGTTCTGCAGACGCTCCAATGGGGAACCGGAAAGAAGCCCAGAAACACGGTTGGTGTAATACTCGGCATTACCTATCAGCTCCATCTCGTATTGGCTGATATAGAGATCATCACCTTCTATCGGAGTTCCCGGGACTTTGTCCTTATCAAAGTGCTCTTCGGCCCAGAGCCTGAGCTGACCGGGAAAAAGAGTATGTCCCTCCTCTGTTTCCCCGGTGAGAAAGCGGGCCGTTTCGGGAATATTGGCTGAGAAGATGGATTCATGCTGAGCGACCACTTTTACCGCAAGCTCAAGAGCCTTTGATTGACTCAGATAATCGGTATGACCAGAGAGCTGAAACTGAACGACTTCCTTAAGATGCTCCTGCTCATGTGGAGGAAGAGATCGCCACTTAAAAGGTGTCGCAGTCTCAAACGCTTTTGCCACCATACCGGAATCCAGCCAGAGCTCTATACTGCTGCAATTCAGCTTCCTGACATCCCTTAACAGCTCTGTGGCCCGTGTTTCCAGCTTTTTAATGGTTCTTTGGTTCAGCGGCTTGCTTTTGAGATCATTGTGAAGCTGATTTTCCACAAAACTGCCGTACTTGAAAACAAATGCCGTAGTACCTTCACTGGCACTGAGTTTTTCACCTTCCCTCAGCTCTCTGACAGGAAGCGGCAGCAACTCGGCCTCCCGGCCTCGCCACTTGCCTCTGACAGAAATGTCACTGGATTCATCCTGCCCTCTGTCCAGCAGGGGTTGCAAGCATTGCAAAGTCCGTTGCGATGGATTCAAAACACTCACTTCCTTATCATCAATCTCCTCACAACTTTATCGACCGGTTTCGCCAAAAGTCCTGTGTTATCAAGCACAACATCCGATTTCAATCTTTTATGATGATTCTGGCTTTGCGCAACAGAGCGGATATAATGTCGCCATTTTTTCAAGCTCTGGAATCAGGCAAAACATCAATGAGTGGATTATCCCCCGAAGTGGCAAAGCGTCGAACCTTTGCGATCATCAGTCACCCGGACGCCGGTAAAACCACCATCACAGAAAAGCTGCTGCTTCTGGGTGGTGCTATCCAGATGGCCGGCACTGTAAAAGGTCGTAAAAGCGGTCGTATGGCTACTTCTGACTGGATGAAAATGGAACAGGAAAGAGGTATCTCGATCACCACCTCGGTTATGCAGTTCCCTTACAAAGGTTGCACTGTCAACCTGCTGGACACTCCCGGACACGAAGACTTCTCGGAAGACACCTACCGAACCCTGACAGCAGTGGATAGCTGCCTGATGGTGATTGACGGCGCCAAGGGTGTCGAAGACCGGACCATTAAACTGATGGAGGTCTGTCGTCTGAGAGACACTCCAATCTTTACCTTTGTTAATAAGATGGACCGTGAAGTCCGGGACCAGATTGAAGTGCTGGACGAAGTGGAAAGCATCCTGAAAATTCAGTGTGCTCCCATTACCTGGCCGATCAGCATGGGCAAGAATTTCAAGGGGGTTTATAACCTCTACACCGATACTATTCACGTCTTCACCCCCGGCCAGGGACATACTATACCCGACGATATTCGTATCAAGGGTCTTGAGTCGGACGAAGCCAAAGAGCTGCTGGGTGATATTCATGAAGACTTTGTCGATGAGGTGGAACTGGTTCGCGGCGGCAGTCATGAGTTTGACCTGGAAGCCTATCATGCTGGCAAGATGACGCCTGTTTTCTTTGGTACTGCCCTAGCCAACTTTGGCGTCCGTGAAATGCTGGACGACTTTGCCGAGTGGGCTCCAGCGCCTCTGGCTCGTATAACAGATCAGAGGGCAGTGGAGCCGGACGAAGCCAAATTTTCTGGCTTTGTATTCAAGATCCAGGCCAATATGGACCCTAAACATCGTGACCGCATTGCCTTCCTGCGCATCTGTTCCGGAAAATACACCCGTAATATGAAAATGAAGCATGTGCGAATCGGCAAAGATGTAAAAATTGCCGACGCTGTCACTTTTCTTGCAGGTGATCGCTCCCATGTCGAGGAAGCTATCTCCGGTGACATTATCGGTCTGCACAACCACGGCACTATCCAGATTGGCGATACTTTCAGCCAGGGCGAAGAGATTCGCTTTACCGGGATTCCACACTTCGCCCCCGAACTTTTCAAGCGCGTTCGCCTGAGAGACCCTCTGAAGCTCAAGCAGCTCCAGAAAGGCTTGCAACAACTTTCAGAAGAAGGCGCAACCCAGTTGTTCATGCCTCTGAACAATAATGACCTGATCCTGGGTGCGGTCGGCGTACTCCAGTTTGATGTCGTTATGCGCCGCCTTAAGGATGAGTACAAGGTGGAGGCTATGTACGAGCCGGTAAATGTCAATACTGCCCGCTGGGTGGATTGTACGGACGAACGTAAATTGGAGGAATTCAAGCGCAAATGCGCTGACAATCTGGCGACTGATGGTGGTGGCTACCTGACTTACCTGGCTCCTACCCGTGTCAATCTCTCCCTGGCAGAGGAACGCTACCCGGATATTAGCTTCAGGACCACCCGCGAGCACTGAGCTCTCCTGAATCCTGCCACTTCGCTTTAAAGTGAAGTGACAGGATCAGGCCAGGATGACTTCTGAATCAGTGATCCATGGTACTGTGATCCACTGAGCCGTGATCCATCTCGCCATGCTTCGTGGCACTGCCATGGGCCATATCTTTGGTTTCGTGACTAAGATCCTTTACCGGCACTTTTACATCCACAGCGTCCCCGTCAGAGAAATGCAGGGTGACATCAACCTCACTACCGGCTTTCAATGGCCTCTTCAAACCCATCAGCATGATATGATTGCCACCACTTTTGAGATATTCAGTTTTACCTGCCGGTATATCAATATCTTTCAACTCGAACATTTTCATCATATTCCCTTCATGCCTGTGACCGTGCAGCTCAACATGAACCGCGCTATCACTGTCGGCAGAGACCAGCTTGATATCTTCTTTACCTTTGTTGGTAATAGTCAGAAAAGCCGCAGAGTTTGTGGAAACAGCCGGTACCGCTCTTGCGTACTGATCCTTTATCTCAACATCTGCCGCCTGAAGGGCTATAGGTGACATGCCTGCGAAAATGGCCAACGTAGCCATTGCCAATAGCTTCATAATTCAAGTCTCCAGTTCAAAAACAACTGTTGTCACTTCGGAACCTGATTCAATCACCAGTCTGGCCAGCCAGGTCATATCTTTATCAACCGTGCAAAAAGTCAGGTTACCTACGCCACTGAATACCGAAGGCCCAAAAAAAGAGGACTGCTTGTAGAGTGGAAAAGGAGCTAACCCCATCGGCATATCCCGGCCAAAAAACTCCATGGTAACCCTGTCTGCTGACAGGCCTCTCAGGAGAACTTCAACATCCAGCGGCTCCAGCTTCGGCAGACCTGACGGCTTTATTCTCAGCTCAATCTCGCTGTCTGCTGTTGTCAGTCGACAGCCTTCAGCCACCAGACATCTCTTGTGGAAGCTCTGCCCGGTCAGCCCTGTTTCAGATTCCGACTTGAAGTAGCGAGGTATAAAAACCAGTACTGCAATCAGCACCAGCGAAACACCCAACCCTATGTACTGCTTTATTTTCATCGGGGTAACATAACAGACTGAAGCCCGATGACCAACTTTATGAACATTATGTCCCCTATACCAGAATTGTTTGACAGCCATTGTCACCTGGACTTTCCCGAGTTCGACCAGGACCGGGATGAAACCCTTGAACAATGCTGGCTCGCAGGTGTCCGCTCAATCTGCATCCCGGCAACGGAAGCGCGTTACTGGCCCAGAGTTCTGAAACAAGTGAATGATTTGCCCGATTCTGTGCGACGCTTTGTCTCACTCGGACTACATCCTTATTTTCTGAAAAGCCACAGACCTCAACACCTTGATGAATTGAAAGTATTCCTGGAACGTCATTCCGAGACGGTTTGTGCTGTGGGTGAGATAGGCCTGGACTACTCGCTGACCAACTCGGACCGTCAGCAACAGCACTACTATTTTATCAGGCAGCTTGAGCTTGCCGATCAATTTAAGCTACCTGTCATTCTGCACTGCAGGAAAGCACACGATGAAATCCTTAAAGAAATCCGGCAAATTAAACCGGAGAAAGGTGGCATCGTACATGCTTTTTCTGGCAGTGAACAACAGGCCCGACAGTATATTGAACTGGGCTTCAAACTGGGGTTTGGCGGTACAATTACCTACCAGAGGGCCAGAAAAACACGCCAGCTGGCCACCTCGTTACCCCTGAGTAGTATTGTTCTGGAAACCGATGCCCCGGACATGCCGATGTCAGGCTATCAGGGTCAAAGGAACACTCCCACCCTATTACCTGTTGTCCTTGAGCATCTGGCACAATTACGTTCCAGCTCTACAAAAGAGATCGCACAGGCTACTACCGAGAATGCATTATCAATCCTGGCGAAATAATATAACTGGACAACGGCTCAGGCTCAGGTTCGGTTAAATTACCCCCAATCACCATGTCATCAATCTGGCGGATAGGACCGCCCGATGAGCTCAAGAGTGATGACAGGGAAGAAGATGAACTGGAACTGGAAGAAGAATAGAAGCCTGAGTCATCGTCATGACCTCCATCATCATTAAAAGTACCACCATCAGTGGAGAGCGTCGTTGGAAGCACACCGGGCACATTATTCAGGATATTCTGTTCGGACGTTGCAAACATCCAGCGATTAACACCATCGTAGATCAGCACCGGCTCAACTTCAGGAACAGCATCCAATTCACTGATGGTGCCGTCCAGATTAAGGCTCCAGACCTGTATAACACCGCCCAACCGGATCATAAGATACAAAGGTTTATCAGGTGGATGATCCGACCCCAGCAGGGCTGCCCAGGTCATCAAAATAGTAGGAAGTCCGCCCAGATTCCCTTCTGAGAGAAAATCAGCTTCAGCTTCAATATCTGCAGCAATCCAGCTTAAAAGCCTTCTCTGGGCATCAGTCAGATTATTCTGCTCCCAGGTTTTCCATAACTGTCTCAACAGGACAATGACACGCTCCCGATTCAAATAATCGTTTGGCAGAATAGCGTTCAGTGAAACAAATAAACACTCATTGCCATGATGGACCTCGTGAAGAGTCAGCCTTAATGGTTCCAACAACATTCTAGCAAACGAAAGAAAGCTTTCATGTTCCATCGCCACAAGACTTCTACTGGACATGAAAGGTTGGAAGTGATGACGCATACGACTGCTTAATACTTCCGAATCTAATGAATTCTGTTGAAAAAGACGTGTCAGGGCATAGCCTGAGTTAAAATGATGAAGTCGCAACTGTCGAGCCAGATCTGGCAGCTCTGAATCAATAGTTTCTTCTGTCAGTTCAGGAACTTCGTTATTCGTATGCCAATAAAAATGAATGTCCGATAGGTCAGCATTTCTTCTTCTCCAGGTTTTAAACTGCTCAAACAAAACCTGCAAGATTGCAAATAATTCTTTTTTCGTTCGATTACCCAGAAGATAGTTCCGTTTCCACATATTCCAGGTAATTAAATTATCATCACTGTCGAGAAACAGGGCGTGATCAATGGAAGCCCGAGCCCCCGGATCATTCACATGAGTACCTTCGATAATAAGAATATCGCAGGTGATACGCCGGGCTTCTTCAGGACCCAGCTGACCTTCCAGATGGCGACAATAAGGGGCATACCGAAAAGAATCCCCCCGGGCTATCGCTGCCAGACAGCTATCTCTAAGCTCTGCCCGATACTCCTCACCATTGTTGTTCCCTGACGCGCCATCGCCCAGATGGCTGAACATTTCACGTCGGTCGGCACGGGAATGAAGAAAGGTATCAATCCCCAGTGTCTCCAGACTGCAGACCCTGCCTGACAGCTCCGAATGTGATCGTTGATAAAGTGCCGAAGAAGTTCGAAGCTCCTGAGTAAATTGATCAAGAAAAGTAGACTTACCGGCTCCGGAAGGCCCATCCAGACCAATAGTAAAAGGTCTGGAAGAATCATTTTCTCCTTCCAGATTACCCTGTTGCAGATTATAGAGATAATCAAGAAAAGCGTTTATCGCCAGAGCTTGAACAATCAAGCCGTTTGATCCTTCAGCAGTAGTCCAGGGGATAGAAACAATAAAAGCTATAAATAATGAACGACGTCCCGTTCGAGCAAACTCCTTTATTTTTTTAATGAGCAAAACAGTAACTCCAAGCCAATAAACACGACCTTATCTAAAGTAGACTAAAGCGATTCATTCTGCCGAAAGGAAGCTGCTTTTAGTTTATTAATAAATGCACTCTGAAATGAACAAGGCTCGGTTTACTATGAAAACACTTCTATTTTCCAGCCTACAAACCTTCTATAGGATCAAGAGTCAAAAACATGTTGGATTCAAATCTGTCTGCGGCCTTATTTATTACCTCTTTCATGCTTCTTCAGCGCCTTACGTGCTCTTTGACGTACCATTTTTTGCTTCAGAGCCGAGAGTTTGTCAATAAATAATACACCGTCCAGATGGTCGATTTCATGCTGAAAAGCTTCTGAAAGGATACCCTCACCTTCCATCTCGAAAAATTCACCATGACGATCCTGAGCCCTGACTTTGACCCAGCCTGCCCGCTTAACTGCTGCCCAGCAGCCCGGCAGTGAAAGACAGCCCATCTCCATTTTCTGTTCACCCGACTTTTCAATAATCTCAGGATTTACAATGACCAGAGGCTGACTTTTATCACGCGTGACATCAATTACCGCCACTCTCATCCCCAGACCAACTTGTGTAGCAGCCAGCCCGGCACCGTTAACGGCATACATAGTTTCGAACATATCATCCACGATTTTCTGAAAACCCGGACCAAAGTCAGTAACAGGGGTAGTGGGAGTTCTTAAAGTAGGATTGGATTCCGGAACCAGTTTTAAAATCGCCATGGAGTTTCTTCTGTGAATATTTTGTTGGTTGTTACACAACAACTATAGACAGAAAAAAAGGAGGAAAAAATGGTCGGGGTAGAGAGATTCGAACTCCCGACATCCTGCTCCCAAAGCAGGCGCGCTACCAGACTGCGCTATACCCCGATGCGTTTTGACCAGAAACCGTGAAATTTCTGCAAGAATTTGGTCGGGGTAGAGAGATTCGAACTCCCGACATCCTGCTCCCAAAGCAGGCGCGCTACCAGACTGCGCTATACCCCGTGTTCTGTCCAGAAGTCAGGTTACTTCTGCAAGAAACTGGTCGGGGTAGAGAGATTCGAACTCCCGACATCCTGCTCCCAAAGCAGGCGCGCTACCAGACTGCGCTATACCCCGTCTCTATCTCGTGACAGGCTTTTGAGGCCTCGCCACGGAACGGCGGCTAATCTACCAAAATGATTCGCCTTTGACAAAAGTATTTGCCACAAAACTTCAACCAGCTAAAAAACAGACAACCAAGAACTTGCACAGGAAGGACCTTTTTTTAATGTAAAATGTTTTTTCGCTCATGGTTATTTTTTTAGTCAGACTGGGAAAATTTCCTTCCGAAGCATAGATGCCCTGTAAAGATATTATCAACTCCAATTCCTCAGTGCTGAGTTGAGCAGTAACAATGCCATTCACTACCCCCTCGAAGGATCCTGTCCAACTGCATCATCGTGGTCATCTTTCACGCAGTTTTCGACAGTCTTTCAGAGTGTCGGAAATCATGAAAGCAAGTTCCAGCGCCTGATCAGCATTCAGTCTTGGATCACAGTGAGTATGATAGCGATTACCCAGAGAGTCTTCGGTTACGGCACGGGAACCACCAATGCACTCGGTTACCTTCTGACCGGTCATTTCAAAGTGAACACCACCCGCATAGGTTCCTTCTGCCTGGTGAACCGCAAAGAACTGTTTCACCTCACGCAGAATTCGGCTGACCTCACGCGTCTTATAACCGTTGGAGGCCTTGAATGTGTTGCCGTGCATCGGATCACAGCTCCACAACACCTGACGCCCTTCCCTCTCGACAGCACGAATCAGTTCTGGCAGGTGTTTTTCAACATTGTCTGCGCCCATGCGCACAATCACATTCAGGCGACCAGCTTCGTTGTCCGGGCTGATCAGATCAATCAGGCGAATCAGATCTTCAGGAGGCATGGTTGGACCCGCCTTCAGACCAATCGGGTTGCTAATACCCCGAACGAATTCAACGTGTCCCCCCTCAACCTGACGAGTTCTGTCGCCTACCCAGAGCATGTGTGCCGAGCAGTCGTACCAGTGACCGGAAAGACTGTCCTGACGGGTCATGGCCTGCTCATAAGGCAGCAAAAGAGCTTCATGGGAGGTGTAGAAGTCCGTTTCACTGATCACCCTGGAATGCTCGGAAGAAATACCGCAGGCCCTCATGAAATCAAGTGCTTCATCAATTCGATCAGCCAGATGACTGTACTGCTCAGACTGTGGACTGCTGGCGACAAAATCCAGATTCCAGGCGTGAACCTGCTCCAGAGACGCAAGCCCGCCCTGGGCAAAAGCCCTGAGCAGGTTCAGAGTCGATGACGCCTGATGATAGGCCTTAAGCATTCTCTCGGGGTCAGGAATTCTGGATTCTACTGTGGCGTCCATAGCATTAATGATGTCGCCGCGATAAATCGGCAGCTCAACACCTTCTATGACTTCGGTACCAGACGAACGGGGCTTGGCAAATTGGCCAGCCATCCTGCCTACCTTGATGACAGGACAACTGGCGCCAAATGTCAGCACGACGGCCATCTGCATCAGGACCTTGAAGGTATCCCGAATATTATCTGCTGAGAACTCCAGAAAGCTCTCGGCACAGTCACCACCCTGCAATAGAAACGCTTTGCCCTCGGTAGCAGCCGTCAACTTCTGTCGCAACGCTCTTACCTCACCGGCAAAGACCAGCGGCGGCATGCGGTGTAACTGTTGCTCCACCTGTTTAAGATGATCTTGATCGGGGTATTCCGGCAGCTGGATGACAGGCATTTCTCTCCAGCTATCAACTTGCCATTGTTTCATTTACTCCTCTCGGGGCGTCGTATTTCTTCATGAACATAACAGGCCATTTTACATGAAATCACTGGACAAAGCCCAATCTCTATCGAACTTGTATCAAAAAGAATAGCCTGTTTTTTACTTTCAGCCTTTCAACAAAAAGCCTTTACACACAATTGAAAAATTTGGTATACAGTGCACTGAAATTTAGCCTGGTGCATTAGCGACCATGAATTCCACACGATCCATGACCAAAACCATTATGAAACGCGGCATTATTATGTGTCGCGGGGTCTGTCGTGGATAGCTTAAAAGCAGAAAACACAGCCCCCGCACCAAGAGAAGGTCCGGGGGCTTTTTTTTTGCCACTGCGAAATAAAGCGTCACGAAAAAAAGGAGAAGACAGTGAGCGAACTCAAACTCAGACTGGTCACGACAGGTAGCCTCGACAGCCTTGAGAAAGTATTGAACTCCAGTGCAGAAGAGGGCCTCAAGATCAGCAACTTTTCTGCTGAACTGGTTCCGGAGCGAGGCCACTACGAAGTCAAAATGTCTGTCTCAGGCTTTACCAGCCAGAACCAGGTCGTCAGTAAGCTGGCTATGGAAAAAGACATTCGCGAGCTGACGCCGCTGCGCCGGTGATCCTGTAGCCTGTCAATCTGAAGCTGTCTTGAAGCTTGTTTGCGGTTGATGTTTCCTGCCGTCATTGCCTGCTGCAGGAAACGCAGGCTCATAGTCAGAGCTGACCCATTACATAATTGAGACTGCCGACAATAGCCGCCACCTGGGCATCATTGCACTCTTCGTCAGTTACTTTTGGGCTGTCCGGATAAACTTCAGTCGTGGTGCCAAACCTGCAGTCTGTTATACCACCACAAAGACCCAGCTTTTTCATAGGATAGTGGATCACACCTTCCTGAATCACCGGGGAGCCAATAATTTTTCCCTGATCGTCTGCGGGTGCAATGTGCGTCACCTGTCTGACGGAATCAATCACCGCCTTCTGGAATTCGGGAACAGGGTTTTCGGTATCAGCCACTGTGTAGAAACCATCCGGTATTCCCTCTTCCACATAGCCTTTGCCATCCCTTGCTGCCAGAGCAGGACGAAATTCAGTTTCATCCGTATCCGTAGTTTCATGCAGATCAATATGAACCAATACTTCCTGCTCCAAACCTGCCAACAGTTTCATCAAGTTGGTGGACTCTTCTGCCGGGCTGTCTTTGTAGAAGGAACGATTAGGATCAATGGCATTGGGATTCCAGCGATTGATGGTTTCATAACCCCAGGGGCTGATGCAGGGCGCCACCAGGATATTGAAGTGGCTTACAAAGTTTTTAGCCTCAACTTCCAGAAATTTTAACGCACCGTGAACACCACTGGTTTCATAGCCGTGGACTCCACCGGTCACCAGAACAACGGGCTTGTCAGTGTTCCAGTTTCGACTCCTGATGGCATACAAAGGAAAACGCTCAACATCGTAGGAGAGGGCACCATACTGCTCAACATCATAATGCTCTTTCAAAGCCATTATTTTGGGCACGACTTCCCTTTGGTATTCACGCTTGATGGTGGTTTGTTCATACCAGACTTTACGTTCTTCCTTGCCCCATACTTGACCAGGCGTGCCAATCGGGAATCTATAACTGCTGCCCATCTCTCTGCCCTTAACGCATTCACTGAAAAGAGCAGAGTATACAGAGTTCAGTCAATAGCCGCTTGTGATGATAACATCCAGTCCAAAAGACACAGGGTTCAACGCAAACCGGTTGCTACCGGCCTGCTGTCATCAGTAATCCACTCACTCCATGAACCCGGAAAGAGTTTGGCAGCTGGCATACCAGCGTATTCCATAGCCAGAAGGTTATGACAGGCAGTAACACCCGAGCCACAGTAAAACACGGGCTCCAGTCCATCGACCATCAGAACTCCCAACTGTTTTCGTAACTGTTCTATGGAAAGAAAAGAACCTGAATTATCCATATTGGAAGTGAATGGATAACAGATCGCCCCGGGAATATGACCTGCTTTACTGTCAAGAGGCTCTGATTCTCCGGCAAAACGCTCAGGAGCACGGGCATCTATTAAACGAAAAACCGGACTTTGCAACTGCTCCATAACCTCACTGGCAGAGACTGTCATGCCGTGATTAACATCAGCCATAAAGTCAGAGGGGGTGATAGCAGGCGTTTCAGTCGTTACAGGATAACAGCCAGCAGACCATCTTTTGAAACCACCATGCAAAACCTGAACAGGTTCCACGCCAACCCAGCGCAATTGCCACCATGCTCGGGCAGCCATAGCATGATTACCGTCATCATAAACAACCACATGGGTGGTTTTGCTGATACCCAGGGTTCTCAAATGTTCAGCAAACACCTCAGGCTCCGGCAGGGGATGCCTGCCGGTTTTCCCGGGAACCAATGGAGCAGACAGATCTTTCTCGAGATCGATGTATCGAGAACCGGGGAGATGTCCTTGACGGTAAAGAGTCTGTCCCAGTTTGGGGTCGGCAAGACTGAAGCGAGCATCAAGCACGACAACCCCGGGGGCGGTTAGCAGGGCTGCCAGGGTTTCGGGTTCTATGAAGGGTGACATTCTATAAATCCATCCCAACTTTCAGGGAGATGCTCAAACATCTCGGTAAGAAGACTTCACTGAGGTTCTGGATTATTGCTGATCAATTCAGAGGCAGGGGCTGAGTAAAAACCCTGAGGGGAGACTCAGGGTTACTACCCGACTGTCCATGATGGGTTCACATCCGTGTGAATTTGCTGTCCATGCACCTTCAACATATCAAGCTGCTGAAGGGCAGAATGCAGGAAGAAAGCACCAGACTTTGTAAGATATTTCCCACAATCTTGTAATCAATCAATAAGCCTCGGTAAATAATCGTTATATCTCAGTGATCCAGCTCATCCAGTTCGCTCTGGTCTACCACTTCGTCATTGATCAGAACCTTTTCAGACAAAATGTCACCGATATCCCCAGCCTCATCATCAATAATAATCCGTGTTACATCACCATTATTGGACAACGGGAAATCATCGTCGTCTTCAGCTGCCCTGGTTTCTGCCTCAGGCTCAGAGGGAGTCTCAACAAGCACATTGTTACTATCTACCTGCCCAGGTTCATCAGCGGGTTGCATCAGATAAAGCCCTGCGGCAACGGCCAGAATCCCAAAGCCAAATACCAGGGCAATCAGATGTTCCTTTCTCATAGCTACTCCGTCACAGGGTCTGTTTATGATCTCAAAATCCGGACTATACCGTATCAGACGACAGGACATTGGTCATGCTTCTGTGCCCCGAACTGACAGAATGCCCCAGCTAAAAGATTCTTCTAATGAGGGCAAGGATTCACGCAATCCTGAGTCAGTCCTTTAAAACTCTGACCGCAACTTGCTTTTTCAGAGACACCATACCACTATGGTGTAGAACTTTGCTCAATTTTTGGTCACAAGCGCGAGTCAGGAATGCTCTGTCAACACCAAGAAAAAAAGCATTTTACTGATGAATAACCTTGTTCTTTTCCTGCAGCTTAGTGAATTGAGCCTCACTGTAAAGAGTGCCAAGCCGATAAATAATAACAATTAAATGTAGCCATGAGCCCGATATATCGCTCCCTGTTCAAGGATGGAAAGCGAAACTCATGACCCTATAAATTATCGAGCCGGAGACAAAATGCCCTCTAACAACTTCTTACTTAGCTGTGTGGTGCCGGTTTTCAATGAAAGCCAGGTCATTGGTCGGTTCATGGAAGCACTGATTAAACAGCTTGAAGAGATCACCGAGCATCTTGAAATTATTGTGGTGGATGATGGCAGTACCGACAAAACGGTCGAACTGGTCGAATCCTTCTGTAATGACGAGAGGATCAAGCTGATTGAGTTATCCAGAAACTTCGGCAAGGAGACTGCGCTGACTGCCGGAATTGATGCTGCCTCCGGTGACGCTGTGGTTTTGATCGACGCAGACTTTCAGCACCCTCTGGAAATGATCCCTGTTTTTGTTGATTACTGGCAACAGGGTTACCAGATGGTATACGGCGTCCGTCAGGACAGGAAAAATGAATCTTTCCTGAAAAAGAAAGGCGCACAATTTTTCTACCGAATCATGCACTCCAGCACAGGCATTGATGTACCAGCTCACGCAGGCGACTTCCGGCTACTGGATAAGGTAGTGGTCGATGCCCTCAGAGCCATGCCTGAGCGCAGTCGCTTTATGAAAGGTATCTATGCCTGGGTAGGTTATAAGAGTATCGGTCTTCCCTTTCAGGTTAGAAACCGGCTGGCAGGGCAATCCGGCTGGGGCTATGGCAAACTGACCAGTCTGGCTCTTTCGGGCATTACAGCATTCACTACTTTGCCACTCAGGATTGTCGGTGGGCTTGGACTGATTATTTCTTTCATCTCAGTGTTTTACGCACTCTTTATCATCTTTCGAACTCTTGTTCTTGGCGCCCCCTTGCCGGGCTGGCCCACGGTCATTGTCGCCATCACCTTTATTGGCGGCATTCAGCTTTTGTCGCTCTGGTTACTGGGGGAGTATGTTGCCGGTATTTTCTGTGAAGTAAAAAAACGCCCCAGATACTTGATACAGCGACAACTGGGATTCAAGAATCAGAAGGATAGCAATGCAGCCGATTAAGTTTATTATAACTGGCAGTACTGCTGCAGCTGTTCACCTTTTTGTACTCTGGCTTCTGGTAGACCTGACTCAAGTAAACCCGCTACTGGCAAACCCTGCCGCTTTTATTCTGGCCTTTGTCGTCAGTTACCTGGGTCATTCATTGTGGACTTTTAATCACAAGCAACATGTACTTCGCAATACTCTGCTGAAATTCCTGTTGGTTCAATTGCTCTGCAGTTTTGTGCTCAATCAGGGGCTTTATACCCTGCTGTTAACCTACACCGGTTTGAATTATCTAATGGCCAGCTTTATCGTCCTGGCAACGATTCCCCTGGTCACTTATACCCTGAGCAAATACTGGGCCTTTAAATGAAAAGAATAACACTGTGCGCAGATGATTACGGGATTCACCCAGGGGTATCGGAAGCTATTCTGGAGCTGGCCATTCTCGGCAGAATTCAGGCCACCAGTTGTCTGGTCACTGGTCCGGACTGGATAAAGCAGGCAAGCCACCTGACGACCATTCAGGAAAAGGTTGATATTGGCCTGCATCTTAATTTAACTGAAGGCAATGGCCTCAGTTCCGCCTATGTAGACGGGCTCCCCAGCCTGAATGAGGTTTTAATCAAGAGCCATCTTCACTTATTGGACCGGACCGCCCTGCTGGAAGAAGTCACGGCACAATATCAGTATTTTATCGACGCTACCGGCAGAGCCCCCGACTTTGTTGATGGCCATCAGCACGTACACCACCTGCCCATGGTACGTGAAACCCTGTTATCGGTAATACGCACCTTTAGGCCCGAACCTTCTTTCTGGGTGAGAAGCGTTACACCCATCATCCGTCATGGTGGTGGCCTGAAAAGCTACATTATTGAAGGTTCTGGCAGTAAGAGCCTGAACTGCGAATTGCTCAACCAGAGTATCAATACCAATACTTCCTTTGCTGGCGTCTATTCACTGAAACCGCAAGAAAACTATTCCACCCTGATGAAAGCATGGCTCTCTGATTCATACGACAAAGGGCTGATTATGTGTCACCCGGGTAAAACTGCCGACCACATCAATCTGGATCACCCTCAAGCCAGACAGTTAGAGTTTGATTATTTATCGAGCCAACAATTTCTAGCCGACTGTCAACAAACAGGAGTTGATCTGTGCAGAATGAAGCAATGATTGCCGAGTCTTCACCCTCTTCCATGGTCATTAAGCACCCTTTTCGCTGGCTCGGTCTGATCTGCCTTTTTCAGCTGTTTTTCTGGACCCTGGGCCCCTGGTTGGTCAGGAACACGCTGCACTCTGACACACTTGAAGGCATCGCCTGGGGTAATCTCTGGCAGTGGGGGTATGAAAAACACCCACCTCTGGCAGCCTGGACTGCCGCTTTTTTTTCAAACTTAAGTGATACCAGCGACTGGCCTGTCTATCTCTTTGCCCAGGTTACTGTGGTGATTGCTTTTGTTGCTGTCTGGCGTCTGGCCAGAGAATATTTGACCGAGGCTGGTGCCCTGCTGGCAGTCTTTTTGTTACAAGGCATTCTCTTCTACAGTAACCGGGTAGAAAGACTGACACCGGACACGCTTCAGCATCCAATTTGGGCCTTACTTGCCCTGACTTTTTATTTTGCAGTGACTCGTCAATCCCTGGCTTATTGGCTGCTGACCGGAGTCATGTCAGGGCTGGCCATTCTGACTAAATATCAGGTGGCCGTTTTGTTTGCGCCCCTGTTTATTGTTCTTTTAATTACCCACGAAGGCAGACTCGCACTTTCCTCCGTTGGCCCATGGTTGGGTGGGCTTCTCGCACTGGCTATCGCCTCCCCCCATCTTTACTGGCTATGGGACAACAACTTTGCAGCAGTGAGCTATCTGGGAGAAAACTACGTTGAAAGTGAGCGTTATGGAACCGGTACACACTGGGATCATCTGATATTTCCTCTGAACTTTATCAAGAATAATCTGGGCAATGTCCTGGTATTCTTTCTTTTGATGATCCCCCTTTTCAGAGCTCCCAGGCTCCCTATCCTTTATGATCGTTTCAAAAAAGTTTTTCTAATCGCCATAGCGACAGGTCCATTTGCCTGTACACTCTTGTTTGGACTGGTAACCGGCGAGAAGCTCGTACCCCGCTGGGCTACCCCCTACTTTGTCTGGCTGCCGCTGCTGGTGCTGGTCTGGACTCGTCCATTGATCGATTACCCGCGTTTCAAGAAAGTGGTGTTCTGGTGTTTATTCACCGGGGTATTGTTTGTTTTATTGAGATGCAGCTACTTGCTGTTCAAACCTGTCTTTGATGAAGATTACTCGGATTCAGTGGAGTTCGTGCCTCTCAGGGCCCAAATGCTAAAAGCTGAAGAGTTGTGGGCATTTCACCAGGAAGATCGCCCTGAAAACGAAGGTTATATCCCTTATCTGGGCGGGCTTCACTACCACGTTGCTGAGCTGCTGGCGTATAGCCAGAATCACAAAACCATTCCATTTTTTGGTCTTAATCCGACAGAAAGCCTCTGGATGAAAGAAGAAGATTTCCGCAAAAAAGGCGGAATCATTGTCATGACGGATGGCAAGCGATATTCAAAGGAAGTCAGACAAAGGCTTGAAAAGAACTATCCTCAGGCTGAATTTCTAGGGCTCTTTGAATTCGAGCCCGTGACTAAAGTGAAGGTGGATAATAAGCCTAAACTGTTTGTGGAGTATTACCTCTTAAGACCGCAAATGACCCCAGGTAATCTGGCGGAGGGCATTGATTAAGCCGATCCGCCTTTTTCTCACTGAACCTTGACAACCCGGCTGGCAGTGCCCTGGGTAAGGATTTTTACTTTATCGCCCGCAGCAAAGCTAACGGCCGGATCAGCCTGTTGAACAACAGAAACATAAGAGCCGTCATCCAGTCTGACTGTTAGTTCAACACCCTGCTTGGAGGTAATTTTCTTCTCGGCCATATTGCCCAAAACGCCACCGGCAACAGCTCCAGCCACTGCTGCAATAGCACTTTCGCGCTGACCACCAATACTGGAAGCTGCGATACCACCCACCGCTGCCCCTGCCAGAGTGCCGACCTCACCCTGGCTGCCTTCGAGTTTGACCAGCCTGGATTCAGCAACGGTGCCAAACCGGACTGTCTGCATTTGACGAGCTTCAGAAGCAGAATAAGTAGTCCCTGTCTGATCGGTCGTACAGCCAACCACAGAGAGAGAAAGCAGCAAGACGGTCCCTGCCTGTTTGATCCTATTGTTCATAAATATGCCTCCTGTTAGGTTTAATTCCAGTTTCCTGTCCAGTTTAGACTGTGCTACGGCGACAAAATTCCCCACTAATCCACTGATTTGGAAAGCCCTCTGATTTCTTCGCGAATGGCAAGATCACCCACTCTCTCGTTGATCGAATCGACCCATTCTGTTTTATAACCGCGAACACCCACGTTCTGCTCCTGGACTTCCAGATTTCCGCTCTCCTGAAGAATCTTCTGGAATAAGGCTCTGTCAGCAGGATCCACAATAGGTCCCGGTTCGGGTACCTCTCCGGTTTCCGGGTTGATCCTGGCCGCCAGAAACTTGATTTCGGCATCCAGCATTCCGGTTCTGTCTTTGCCGCTATTGCAATTGGATAATGGCACAGCACCCACCATGTGAGTCAACAGGGCCACTCTGGTAGCCAGCTTATAGGCATCATGATGATGGTGATAATGGCTACCTTTTTCATAGATTGCTTTAATCTGAGTGGTAAGATCCTTTACTGATCGATCATCCCTGTTTAACTGGTCCAGCCGGGCATTCAGTTCAGACACTTTTTCCCCGTTGCCTACTTCTTCGGCGTCCCTGATCTGCGCCCTGATTTCCTCACATTTCTTTGAAGTGCCATTGAGAAATTCAGCAGCCATACCGCCGGGGATGTCGGCCTTGCCCAGCTTGCCTACCAGCATTTCCATAGCCGGATCGTTCATTTTTTTCTGGAAAGATCTTCCACCTGTTACCAGAGAGGCGCTTCCAACCCCTCCCCAGTTCACAGGAATATTAAAGCGTGCCTGTTTGAAATTAAGTTTGATGGTCCGGGTCTGTCCTTCAGCTCCCGGAAGTTCCATCGTGACAGGCTGTTTAGCAGGGTCAGTAAAGTATTTGAAAGCTTCATTCTGAGCTTTCTGCATTTTTCTCTCTTTTCCGGAACCCAGGCCTGTCGTGACCATGGAAGTGGATGTCATAGCAAGTGTTGGGACTGGCCCTCCCTGTGACGCTATCAGAGCTTGCTCAAAAATATCAGGCCGGGTTGCCAGAGCCGAAAGTAAGATTTCTCTGGCCTTGACTTTTCCACCTTCAGCCTTTAGATCGGGATCCCAGTCAACACCATAAGGATCGGCAATGCCATGTCTTATGCCTGTGTAGACATTACTGTTATTAATAGAAAAATCACTGCGACTCAGGTTAGTAGCATGATACGTGTTGGTCGAATCGATACCGCTGACTCCATACCCTGCATAGTCAGTTTCATAGAGACGGGAAACCTCTCCCCTTAAGGACTCTGGCACTTTGATTTCAGCCGCAGGTTGCTGTCTGGAAGCAAACTCAACTCCAGCCTGAGAGAAAGATTTTTCTATCGTTTTCCAGGGACGAAAATTTAACTGATCGATAAAAGCCTCTTCGAAATCTCTGGCCACAGTTTGCTTATCGACGCCAGCCGAAACCAGGGCGTCCTGCAGAATTTTCGGATATGATTCTTTGGCCTTGCGCATCTCTTCCCTGTTGACAGGTTCATCGCCCTTAAGCTGAACGGTTTGCTGGAGTCTTCTCAACTCATTCAATAGCTGAAGATCGAGCTTGGTCAGACGTTCAACATCCTCTGTACGTCCCTCTCTCTGAGCCGAATGTGATTCATTCTTCAGAACTTCTCTGGCTGAATCAAACTGCAGCTTCTGTAACTTGAACAACTCTTTGTGATCGTGAGTACTTCCGGGAACGACCACTTCAGCATCTGATAGAGGTATCTGGTTGTGATCTGAGACGGTCTGGGACTCCCTGCTTTCATTCAGATGCACCTCTAACACTTCTCTGGCAACCTCCCTGTCTACATTCCTCAGAGATAATTCATTGAGGAGCTTACCTGGAAGTCCCCGCAGATCTTCTACCATCTCTTCTGTCACGGGTTCATAGTCCTGATGAATCTTTTTCTCATGCTGCTCGATGAACTCTTTCATTGCCAGAATAAGCTCACCACCATCAGACTGAAGCCTGGCTTCAATGAGAACATCTTTGGCTACGGAAATAGCTGCATTTTCGAATTGGTTTCTGGCCTGCTGATAGGCCTTCTGAACTTCAGGACTGTCACCCTGCCCCATTTTTACCTTGGCAAAGACATCTTCAACCTCTCTGAAAATATCGTTTGCCTGAGCCTGAGATCGAATATTGCCAGACATCATCTTCGGCACAGGCTGACTGAATGCAGTGATTTGTCTCTGCTTTATGGGGATATTGCGAAGTGCACGGTTACCTCGTCCCGGCAACTTTTTCAGAACATTCTTAATGGCTTTGATGAACCTGTTCTGGCGGCTGCTGTGCCTCGCCTCCTGCATTTCCCCGATATCCGGAGTTGCCGCTTGAGGGCTAACCGATGTGGGCTGGAAGCCCGCTGGAAGTTTGCTGCCATCCATAGCTATGATTCCTCAGTCAGTGATAAATTCCGGGAAGTGAAGAAAGAATCAGTAAATCCCTGAGCACCGCCACAGGGGTTGTCTGATCATATCGGGAGCGAATCTGTGTCCATTCATGTCTGGGGTTAGAGAACAGACCTGGAATTTGATTTAGTAGCATTAACAATAAGCCTTTGACATCCTATTAGAAGAATAGCCAAAGGCAGAACCTGTAACCTGTCATCGGTAGCTATTCACACCCTGAATGATGACATTTGTAATAGTTTGATAGGTAGAATTTCATATTGCCGGAAGCTCTAAGCAGGAACAGACTAACCCTGATATTTTGAGGTGGCACTTAACCAGACTCCCCATCTCTTGTTGCCGATATTCCTTATTAGTGGTGATACATCAATGGCACTGGATAATACTGATCTGAACGAATACCGCATCGAGCATGATCTGCTGGGTGAAGCCCCTGTACCCCAAGAGGCTTACTATGGCATCCAGACTCAGCGAGCCCTGGAAAACTTCAACATTTCCGGTGTCACACTGAACCACTTCTCAAACATTCCGAAAGCCCTGGCCATGGTCAAGAAAGCCTGTGCACTGGCTAACCGCGATCTGGGAATGCTGGATACAGCCAAGGCCGATGCCATTGCAGACGCCTGTGACGAAATTATTGCCGGAAAACTGCATGACCAGTTCACCGTTGACATGATTCAGGGTGGTGCCGGAACCTCCACCAATATGAATGCCAACGAGGTGATTGCCAATCGCGCGCTGGAGCTGATGGGTTACCGTCGTGGTCAATATGAGCACCTGCACCCAAACACCCACGTGAACATGGCACAGTCTACCAATGACGTTTATCCAACGGCTATGCGTCTGTCCATGGTGTTGAAACACAACGAACTGGTTGTAGCCGCCAAGAGCCTGAAGAATGCCTGTGATGTTAAAGCTGAAGAGTTCAAAGACGTACTGAAAATGGGTCGTACCCAGCTGCAGGATGCTGTACCTATGACTCTGGGTCAGGAATTCCGTGCTTTCTCAACTACTATCGGTGAAGACATTGACCGTATCAAGGATATGGCCAAGCTACTGTGCGAAGTCAACCTGGGCGGTACTGCCATCGGAACGGGTATCACTGCAGACAGCCGTTACGCACCCCTGGCGGTTAAATACCTGTCTGAAATTTCCGGCCAGAATATGATCCTGGCGGGTGACCTGGTGGAAGCCACCTCCGACATGGGCGCTTTTGTTATCTTCTCCAGCGCCCTGAAACGAATGGCCGTCAAGCTGTCCAAGATGAGTAATGACCTGCGTCTGCTCTCTTCCGGTCCTCTGTGTGGCTTTAATGACATCAATCTGCCTGAAATGCAGCCAGGTTCCTCCATCATGCCGGGCAAAGTTAACCCGGTTATTCCTGAGGCCATGAGCCAGATCGCTTTCCACGTTATCGGAAACGATCTGGTCGTTACCATGGCTTCAGAAGCAGCCCAGCTGCAGCTTAACTACGCTGAGCCGGTACTGGTTTACAAGATTCTGGAATCCATCCAGCAGCTCACCAACGGTATGTTCATGCTGTCTGATCGCTGCGTTAAAGGCATTACAGCTAACAGGGACGTCTGTATGGATTATGTCTACAACTCTGTTGGCCTGGTAACCGCTCTGAACCCATACCTGGGTTACGAAAATTCCAGCCGCATTGCCAAAACTGCCTTGAAGACCGGTCGTCGTGTAGTAGATCTGGTTAAGGAAGAAGGCTTGCTGACGGACGAGCAACTGGCGGAAATTCTCAAGCCAGAAAACATGATCGCGCCACTGGACCTGAGCAATAAGGTACACTGATCGTTAAAATCAGTCGTATATAGTGACATCCGGTGTATGAAGAACCGCGCTATTGCAGGTGCGGTTCCTTTATCAGCCCTTTGTCCCCGGAATCCGTTGAAAAATCAAGACCAACAAGGATTTTACCGCCCAAAACCTGCCCTTCTGCTTACTTACCCACATTTAATAAACATTTACAGTAGTTATACCACTTGGAATGTATAATTTTTTCATTAACATTGCGCATTCCGTTAGGCGACCAGTAGAAAGCGAAATTATCTGGACCATTCAAACGTAATTACGACTTGGAAATATCGGACATCGAATAACCAAGCTCAGTATACTGGGTTGTAGTTTGCAAAAAGCTGTCCAGCAAAATCCAGGCAGAACAGCCCACTCAGTGTAAGTTGTAAAAGAGACAACAGGCGTTACAAGAAACAGCCTGCGCGGAGCATAGCTACTTCGAGGTGTTGTTACTTCAGTGCATTGTTACAAACCTCTGCTACACTGAGATCGAATTCCACAGCCGTTAAGCATGTAAAAAAATGAATGACGTGGTTCTACCTTCGCAAATTTTCTCCGGCCTGACGGCGTTTGATTATTAAATCCGTTTACGGCAACTTTTATACAGTTACAGTGGAGTCGTTATGCAGCAACAGGATATGAAGCAGGAGCCCACCGTTTTCATCATCGACGATGACGAGGCTGTTCGTGATTCGCTGAAAATGCTGATGAAATCTGTTGGACAGACAGTAGAAGCTTTCTTTTCCCCAGCCGAATTTCTGGAAGTCTACGATGAAAACCGTCCGGGATGTATCGTACTGGACATTCGTATGCCGGGAATGAGTGGGCTTGAGCTACAGAGCAAACTCAACGAAATGCACTGCATTCTGCCTATCATTTTTATTACCGGACACGGCGATGTACCTATGGCCGTTCAGGCTATCAAGGATGGTGCAATGAACTTTATCCAGAAACCGTTCCGCGATCAGGAGCTTCTGGACCTGATTAATGACGCCTTGAAACTTGATGCGCAACAACGTCGTGAGCTGCTCGAGCACAAAGAAATCCTTCGTCGTCTTTCTACGCTGACTGACCGTGAGCGTGAAGTTCTACACCATGTCGTTGAAGGTAAGGCGAACAAGGTGATCGCTGCTGACATCAATCTGAGCCAGAGAACGGTAGAAATCCATCGCTCTCGTGTGATGGAAAAAATGGGCACCAAATCCCTGGCCCATCTGGTTCGCCAGGTTATGCAGGTTAAAGAGCACCTGGAAGGTGAATTTTACTTCAAGGTCTGATCTCTATCCGGGGCGCCTTTATGAATGACGCCCCGGTTCATTAATCTCTCCCTGGTAGTGGTCAGCACACAGTCTTGTCAGTCCATAACACGCCAGCCCTGCTCCTCACAATTATCTCTGGATTCCCTGCGAAGCCTTGCGCCACCTTTTAAGTAGTCCCCGTACAACGTCTAGTACATCCCTCCATTCAGCAATTCTGAGACTAATCCTAAACTCCTAATACGCTATGAGAGAGCTGAGGGCAGAAGTCGATTTTTCTTAAATGAACGAGACTATTTTTGGGACTATTTTTGGCTACCAAGCGGTAACTGAATACTTTATTAATAAAAAAATCGATCATTTCAGAAAAATCATCTACTTTATTGCAACTAAAGTTTTTCTTTCATTGCAGATAACGCTCTGCTGGATGTAGATGCCCTGTGTTAAGAGAGCAGGTCATTCTTTCAGAGCATGAGTACAACAGAGTTTCCATTTTCTGGCAGGATACCCGATTACCCTGCAGAGGCTGGCGGCTCGGCAAAAGACACAAGTATTGTTATTGAATTGACCATCAAGGCTGCCCCTATGAGCTTGGCAACAAAAGCTACTGTGTATCTTCTGGAACAGGATACAAATGTTACCGACACCATCCGCAGCCTGTGTGATGAGAAGTCTATGCTACTCGAATGTTTCAGCAACAGCAGTGAACTGTTGATGGCGATGCAGGCCATAAAGCCTGACTGCATCATTGCTGAGAATGAAAAAGAAAGTAAAGAAGCTATACAGCTGTTGGAGACCCTGAACGAAGCTGAATATGATATTCCTGTGATCGTTCTTGGACACCATAACGATGTCCACACTGCCGTCGCGGCCATTAAGGCAGGCGCAGTCGACTACATCGAAAAGCCCGTTATTTATGGCCGACTGGCTGAACACTTTAACCAGGTGATCGGCGGAGGGGGTGCTGCTGCGGTTTGATTCATTTCAACTCACAGATGATTCCAGCCCCCTGACGTAACCGGCCAGCTCATCAAGCAGAGCCTGCTGTGCGACGGAAGCCATCCCCTGTGCTTCATCCATAGCCTGCCAGAATGAGCCAAAGCCGAGAATCCGGTCGTCACCCTCAGACAGTCTCAGCTTTCGATAAGATTCCCAGGTTTCCAACTCCTCGACATCCAGTGTCTCTGGATAATGTCGTGCCCGGTAACGAAACAACATATCATCCAATCGCGCATCATCGAAAGAAAAGCCCAGTCTGGCCAGAGAATAGGGCTCTGAAGATCTGATCACCTGCATTCGCTCTTTATCTTCATCAGAGAAAAAACCACCGGTATAGAGCATCTGATCCGGATCGCTGGAAGTGTTTTCTGGCGCAGAGTCAAATACCTGCTGAACTTTCTGCATCACTTGTGGATGTTGCAGCAGCCATTCCCTGTTCCTTGAGCACGCATTCAGATCTATCCCCAGTCGCTGCTGGTCCTCTGGCCTGAGTACCTTCAAAGGAGCTACCACCGGGCATTTATTGATATGCACCACTTTCAGAGCAATCCTTTCCTGCCCTTCTCTGGCAGGTGAGAATAATCGCGCCTGTAACTCTTCCACCGACAGGTCCATCAGAACTTCAGGGTCAACAGACAAGTCGTAAACGACCACCCCATTGCGATTAACGGGATGTATGGCAACAGGCATCACGATAGCAAGACAGTGCCTCTGAGCACCAAACATACCTGAGACATGGACAACAGCCTCTTTTTTCATCAGATTCAACTGCCGGGAAACGTCTCTCTTATTGCGAAGGTTCAAGATAAAGTTGAAGACTCGGGGTTGTCGGTCACGTATCAGACGTGCCATCGCTATGGTGGCTCTCACATCAGACAAAGCATCATGAGCATCGCCATGATCAATCCCGTTTGCCTGGGTCAGTTCTTCCAGCCTGTAACTGTTAAAACCATCTTCTCTTTTGGGCCAGACAATACCTTCGGGCCTCAGAGCAGCGGTCAGCCTCACCAGATCAATGAGATCCCAGCGACTGTTTCCGTTCTGCCACTCCCTGGCATAGGGATCATAAAAGTTTCGATAAAGGCTGTTACGAGTCACTTCATCATCAAAGCGAATCGAGTTGTAACCTGCGGCACAGGTTCCGGGCTCCACCAGCTCGGCATGAATCCGACGAATAAACTCCGGCTCAGCCACCCCTCTTTCGTTGACAACCTGAGGTGTCAAACCGGTGACCAGACAGGCCATGGGATGAGCCAGATGATCTGGGGGTAGCTTGCAGAAGATATTGAGAGGCTCCCCGATTTCATTCAACTCGGCATCAGTTCTGATACCCGCGAACTGGCAAGGCCAATCCGTCGCGGGATCGGTGCCAAAGGTTTCGTAATCGTGCCAGTAGAAACTTCTCAGCATGTTCACTCCTGCCAATTTAATGCAATCTTCCCCTTCAGGGATTCAGTAATTCTGGAAGCAAAGTCCATCCGGTTCGCTTCAGGCAATTCAACCTGGATAACAACCTGGTCGGTATAGTCACAATCAATGATCTGTCCTGACAAAGATTCGAGCCAGTGTCGAAAAGCCTGTTCGCTGGCATAATCCAGCACTGCGGTTCCCCGAACCATGGGAACGCATTCAACCACAGGTAACTGTTCGACGGCGGCCTGAACTGATGAGCCATAAGCCCGAACCAATCCTCCGGCTCCCAACCTGGTACCACCAAAGTAGCGTACCACGACGGCAGCGACTTCTCCGATTTGACGATGCTGCAAAACATTTAGCATGGGCTTGCCAGCCGTGCCACCGGGCTCACCGTCATCATCAAATCCCATGACGGTATTCCCCTCGGGAGGGCCCGCTATAAAAGCCAGACAATGATGGGAGGCGTCAGGAAACTGTTTTCTCAGAGATTGCTGGAAGGAGAGTGCTTCGGCTCTTGAGGCCACTCTGGACAGGAAAGTAATAAAACGGCTTCGCTTGACTTCCGTTTCCCGCTCAAAAGAGGTTTCGGGTAAGAGGTCTGGCACCCGATAGCGGCCGGAGGGCTGGCTGGACATTCAATTCTCTTGTTGCAGTCAGGGCGATGTGAATGCACAAGACAAAGCAGATAACAATCAACCCAGTGATCGTTGACCTTATTTTCCGCTAAATCTATGGGCACTCAGTGAAAGAAAAGTACTCCTTGAGCACTTCAACCAGATCAATAATATCATGCCCTGCACTGACAATACTGTAGCCAGAATCAAAAAACTCCGGACCCACGTCGGGCTTGCACCAGTGACACCGGGCATCAAAGTCAATATAATTTTTCTCTTCATCCGGACCAGGCAGCTTAATTCTCATGCTGTAAACCGCACCAATGAGAACCGGTACCGTACTGATGAGCATCAGACCATTGCTGCTGATATTGCCAATACTTCCCATTTCCTTGAGCGTGTTCCTGTTGTAAATGGTCAAATAATCATTCAACTGGTGACGCTTGATGCTGCGACGCTCCTTGCCGCGTGGGACCATAGACATAATCTGTATTCCTTTACTGCCCAACCTGTAAAAATTTAAACCAGAACCTTGTACAACTTGCTCTGCCTTAACTCACTCTGTTTCAGCATTAACTCCTGCTCTCGCTCTGTGATCTTTTTCTGTTCCCTGGTAAAAGCATCAAACTGCTGCATTAATGCTCTTTCCACTTCATCCACACAGCCCCTGAACTCGTTTTTGACCGGGTGCTGGCACAACTTGACGGCACGATCCAGCTCAGCCTGCCGCTCACTAAGGGAAGCAGCCTGGGTCTGCAAGCGGTTCAACTGAGCTTTGTTGGAGATATAACCGTCTTTAATCTCGAAATGACCTTCGGCCTTATCGCAATCCATAACGTTCTGACTGCTATTCCCAATCAGCGTCCACTGACCTTGCGGCCCCTTCCTCCGCCACCTGAACTTTTGAGGGTTGGCAGCGAACTCTTTAAGTCGACCGAAACCCATCGCTTTGATTACGTCAGGACCAATGGGATTCCTGTACAGAGACAGCCGCAGGTTGTGATCAAGATCAACACATTGAGTGATCACGTCCATCATCCGCTTTTCTAATGCTTCAAGATCTGCTGGTTTAATTTGATAAACTATGACTTTCATGACAGCCTTCATCATATCGCTGTACGCTCTCCGAATGGTGGCCTCCGTTTGCATCGCCTCCCGCGCCCCCCCTGCACCACTCAGCTTTCGCCTGCTGGCCTGAAGGGAAGCCATAATGTCCTCGAAAAGCTTAGCGCCCAGAGCTTTGTCATTGAAACTCTTCACTACATTGTGAAGTTCAGTGACTCTTGTAAGAGCCTCTTCTAAAGCGACATCGCTCTCACGGATCAATTTTTTATTGGTCTCACTCACCATATCTTTGCCATCAAGCTTAATGCCTTCGCTCTTTAACTCCTTGAAGTAACCACTAAGGCGCTCACGCATGGGTTTTGCATCCGCTGTTTCAAGCAGATCCTCCTGATAGGTTCCTGGCAGAACAAATCGCCTCTCAGTCGACTTGAGAAAGCGCGTGACTTCTGACTTGAGGGTACGGGTCACGACAGGCACCGCTTCTGTGGGAATTCCTGCTGCTTTCAAGTCCAGACCATCCACCAGGCTGACACCTTCATCATTCAGCCAGTGATGCTCTCTGGCAAACACCTTATCCAGATGACTGTTGGTTCTGGCCTGCATCAACTCTTTCTCACAGCTCAGGGTATGATGACTTTTCTCACGACTGGCAATATCCACAGCCACAAGTTCAAGCCATGCATTCTTACAGACCCACTGGCGGACTTTCAGTTCAATCAGCTCCTGAAATGCTGCCTCAGAAAGACCCAGCTCTGCCCACTCTTTTTTAGCCATCTCAGCCAGTTGGGCTCTTATTTGTGGAAGGTTCTGCAAATAACCACTCTCGCCTTCTTCTGTTTTTTGAACAGGGAGGGTAACTGTTTGCTCAACCACTTTTTTCAATGCGGGAGAGGCGTTATCAATGCCCTCAGGAAACAGATTTTCTTCAGCCTGCATGGACTCATCCAACGCGTTCAAAGCCTGAATAAATGCCTCTTTCTGTACGTCGGCACCTTTGATGTCTTTAACCGCATCCAGATCCACCGCCATGAACACCCTTTGAGCCTTGTGCAAGTCCTTGCTGTCACGGGTAAGACGGCCAAGTTGCTGAACCAGATAGTTCTCATTGGCTTCACCACCGGCCTGACCCACCAGCCCATGAAAAATACCTACACTATCATTCCCCTGGGGCATGTCAGTACCCACAGACTGGGCTTTACTCAAGTAACCATCGGTACTCTGTCCACCCAAACGGCTGAGCTGGGTAATGGTTTCCCGGGAAGCTGAAGCCCCCTGTCCATAGACCGGATCATCCTGATACTGCATCTGCAGATTCTTGTCATGGTCATAGTAAATAACAGACTTCTGAACGCCCCCCATGGCCAGTCGTTCCTGATTCAAAGTCCGACTCATCTGGTGCGCTTTTGTCGTACATTCATCACCCGACTCAGCGCCATCAAAGAAAATAATCTGGGGCTCCGGGCCTACCCTGTGCAAAACATCCGTCAGCATCTTGTTCCTGCCCTGCGGGTCGGAAGAGCTGAAAAACACCGGTTCTGCCAGAGAAATAAAGTGCCAGAAACGCTGATTGGTGGTCACCGGGTCTGTTCTTGCTTTGTGACGCACTTCTTCAGCACTGCCTGAAGCACTGGCCAAAGCTGCACAGTACAAGGTGCCCAGAGTTGCTGAGAGTAAATGCCGGGCTTTACATCCAAACAGAAATTCAGAATGTTTCAGATTGATACTTCGGGGCCCTACTTCAAAGGCATAGCCAAGCCCTCTGATCACCGCTTGCACAGTCTGAGCCACTGATATCGACTCAGCTTCGGTATGAGGCACCATCTCACTGTCAAACTCGTCGGCAAACACCATAGAGTTTTTGAGCAAGTCCAGACAGTCATCCAATTTTGCCAGTATCGCCTGCTTGTCCTGAATGAAACCTTCAGCGTCCAGCAAGGCCTGCTTCAGATGCATCAGAATCTGCACATCTGTGATTGAGGCGCCCACGGGCACTCGCCCCTGAGCCAGCAGGGATTCTCTGTCATTAATCGAAGTTCCGGCAGGTAACCCCAGCAGGGTATTCTCAACTTCTACCAACCGGGCGACGGATAACTCACAGGGAGGTGCAAAGCAGGTTTCAAGATCCAATCGGCGATAGTCCTGCCCCTTGCGGGCGTAGTACTCACGCAAGCCTTTATCCAGTTCTGCCTGATTGGTCTTTGGAGCCATGACAATAATCGAACGGTCCGTATCAGCACCTAACTGGGCCGAAGCGTGATCCGTCAGCGCCAGCAGCAGTGTACTTTTACCGTAGCCAGTGCCTTTATGAGACATCATGGCAACTTCATGGCCATTGGCCCATTGGCTGACACCGTCCAGTGTAACAGCCAGTTCGTCGGCCTGATCGGGTGACAAGACAATGTGATGCCTTCTTTCAAACGACAAAAGGGCCAGGTTTTTAGTATCCAGCAAGGTATTCTCGTAACTGCTGATTCGGTTATTCAGATTGCTCTGTCTGGATGCCAGCAGAGCCATATCCAGATTCCATTCCTGACAACGCCTGATGTATTCGTGGGGCTCACTCACCTGCTCAAAGGCGGCAAAGTCCAGATCCACCAGCTCACTTTTAAGCGCCTCAAGGCGCTGACCTATCAGGCTGCTCTGCTCAAGGTCAATATCCACCAGCATCAGCTGCGACATGCGTTTGATAAACCCGTCAACATCATTACCACCCGGAGCCAGTCCCTTCTCAAAGTTACGAATGGCATGATCCAGAAGCTCGCCATCAGAAAAACCCTGCACATCATTTTCAGAAGCATTACGAATGTAGCTGACCAGACCTTTTTCCAGAGCTTTTTTTAACTGAAGTGTACGAACACAGTGCTTTCTGTTGTTGACGATGACCTTTTCAAAATGGCTCAAAACCGACTGCCTGTTGGTTTTTAGCGTTTTCGGATCAGGTATCCCACGGGGTCCCTGGGTTTGCAACTCGCAACCAGAGTAGACTGACAGGTTTTTAAATACCTGTTCCTGAAACGCTTTTTGTTCTCCTTCAAGCGTTTTAATAACACTTTCAGTGACACTTTTAGTGACACTATGAGCACTATCAACCAGCAACTCCCTCCTGGCTTTCAGAAACGCTTCACTGACATGGCCGAAACTGGCATTGACGGTAAAGGGCGAAAACTGTTCTGGATGAAACGTTTCCTGATGGGCACCGGTTTCCGGCTTCCTTGATTTTTCCTGAGCCACTTTTCTCACCACCGGAAGCTCAACAGGCAGGCTTCTGACACGTCCATCACAAGGTGTGCAGGTAAAAGGCGGTTTCAGTAATTGATGATCCACTTCCTTAACAACTTTCTTATAACATTCATCAATTTGCTTGAGGGAAGCACTCGGTAGCCAGGTATTTTTCAGCGATTCAAGCTCAAGGACTTCAGGCGGATAATCTTTGCGTGATCTTGATGGTGAAGTACTGTCTGGCTTCAGTAAGCAAGCTTTACTCAGTAAGTTCGCTTTAATCAGCTCGCTTCTGGGGTTTTCCCCCCGGATTGGCACCGGGATCAGTTGATCATTGGAACCCAGTTCATACATAAAGCACTGCTGATCTGAAGGTGTTTTCTGAGCAACCAGCAGGACGGTTTGTCCCGAAGCACTTTTCAGGGGAATCCAGTCCCGCTTTTTTTCTCTTCCTTCCTTGCTGACCTGAAAGGGAACTTCGAAATTGGGATGCTCATGAAGAAAAGCAGGATCCAGAGACCAGGTTCGTCCATCCAGCTGAATCTGCCAGTGCTGACCCTCTTTGGAGTGAAACACCAGTGAAGGTCGGCATTGGGCACCTTCAGACAATTCAATGTATCGGTCACCGGTAACAAGGCTGGTTTTATGGAGAGCAATCTTATTAAAACCATTCATGAAACTGTTTATCAGACAGTCAGGGTTCTGGGTAAGAGCACTGACCCTGAAACCGGCCTGATTCTGAACATGACCTGAAGCTTCTGCCAGAGGTACCGGTGAATCTGGCTGAAAGCAGGCAATTTCGGCTTGATGAGGATGTTCAACAGCTTGGGTAAAGTCATCATCATGAGTAAGGCCCCTGAACTTCTGCTCCGGCTCGAGTCTGGTTTCCTGAGCCAGCAACTCTGTGCACTGCCTTTCCAACTTGAGCCTGCGCGTCTCTCGCTCTTTTTTGGTTTCGTAATTCTCTTTGTGCTGCCTGACAGCCATGGTGAGAACCAGTGAGCCGGGTCTTTTCAGCTCCTTTTGAAGGGTTCTGAGCACCTTTGTCATGGTCGGAGTCGCGGGTAATCCAAATTCATCCCTGATCTGACTGAGCCCCACCAAGGAGGCATCGGCATAGCTGAAGTCAACCCATTGCGTTGCCCCTGCTGCTAAATTTGCGGACCCGGGTTGTTTAACAATCCCTTCATGCTGCTCCTGTAAACTGGACAGCAGAGTTAAGAGTCTGTCACAGATCTGCGGATCCCTGACCATTTGCTCTTCCAGAGAATGGCCCGCCTGCGGCTTGAGAGCGACTCCCAGCTGTTGATCCAGTCTGGCTTCAAACTCCGCCTTTTGATATTCAACCAGCTTCGATAAAAATACCCGTCCATGTTCGGGCACACTGCGTCTCAACCGGGGTGGCAGATGCTCTGAAGCCAATCGCTGAAGCGAGTATTCATACTGTTTTAAAAGCCGATGCCCTTCGTCTGGCCCCTCAATCGTTGCAATTTTTTTCTTCCAGGATTCATTCAGACGCTTTGAAGCTGATCTGGCAAGGGCGCACAAGGCATGTGTATAGAACTCCCTGTCCCGATCCCCCGAACTTTTTGCCAACAGTGTACTCATATTGGTCAGTTCCAAATCGACTATGGCTTCAGGATCTTCCGGGCCAGCCAGAGCATCAGGCTTTAAGGCTTCAAGAGTCGCTTCGAATCTGTCGAGCTGAGTCTGAAAATCATCCTGCTCCCTGGCCATTACTTGTATATTGCCCCGGGTCAGGGATACAGTCCGGTCAATCTGACGGGTAAACTCATCTACTGAAGGGCGATCCGGGTTCGCACTCAGGGCTTTTTGATAGGTCTGATGGATAGACTCCAGCTCCATCAGGAATTGCTCATGGAGCGACATCACTTGTTTTCGGGAGCCGCTCCTACCCGGAAAATCATCCGGATCGGTGAAATGATAAATTTCCCGTTCTTTTTCTATCACTTCCAGTCTGGAAGCCAGCTCAGACCAGGCTGAACTCATTTTTTGAATCAGGCCCGAAATAACAAAAGTTCCTGGGCCAAGAGAAGCAAACTCTTTGCTTTTGATCTCTGAAACGACTGTCCCCAAATCTGTCCACTGGGGCAATGGAGATTCCTGAGTGAGATCCAAACCTTCATCAGCAGATGAATCGAACCGATCAGGTAACGGATCAGAAGAAGCCTTTGAAGTATAAGACTCCGCCTCGGAAAAGCCGTCCTCGGAAAGAGAATCTGACTCATAACCGGAGTCAACCTGATGACTGTCAACCTGATGACTGTCAGCCTGAAGCGTTAATTGATTGAACCGCTCAGATTCGCGCTCAAGGCTTTCCTTAGCTTCAACTAATTCTTGGTTTTTTAATATCAGGGCGCTCTCTTTCTCAAGAACTTGAGCTTCCAGATTACTTTTCGTTTCAGAGAGTGTTTCAACCCGTTCCCGCTCATCTTCTAACTGGCTTTGTAGAGAGGCCTTGGCCTTAAGAGCTTCTTCTGATTGCTGCTCGACTTCTCTCTTTTTCTCTCTAATCTTGTTCAACTCTTCCTGAGTTATATGCAGTTGGTCTTTTAAATGAATAACTTCAGTGGCAAGCGTCTGGTTTTCAATACCCACAGCCTGAAACTCAGTCAGTTTCGATTGCAAACCCTTTCGCTCCTGCTCCAGGTCACTGACAGCCTTTTCCAGCTTTATCTTTTCCTGATCTCGCTGGCGCTTTTCCTGCTCAAGACTCTCGGCTAATTTTTGATGAGCAAGTTCTTTCTCTTTCAATGCAAGCGTATGATTTGACGCTGCTTCTCTGGATTGACCACTCAGGCTCCTTAATTCAGTTTTCAGGCTTTCAGCCTCGCTCTGAAGACGACTGACTTCTTCTTTTCTCTCCTCAAGGCCCAGAGATTTTTGCTGCAACTCAAGATCTTTCGTCTTACCTTCCAGTTCAAGCTTTGAAACCCGGTTATCAACATCATTTTTCAGATGCTGGAGTTTTTGCAACTGCTCTTTAAGATCAACGACGATCTCTTTGTGCGAGCTGGTAAGACGCTGCCTTTCTTCTTCCCAACCCGAAGCTTCATGCTTATGCCTGCTTTCCTGAAAAGCCAGATCTTTTTCAAGCTGACTGCTGTAAACTTGAGCCTCTTTCAACGCCCTTTCCTGTTTGACACCCAGATCATCAACCATACCCTTTAAGCTGTGAGCCTCTTTTTGGCTATCCCTCAACAGGGCTTCCAGTTCGCTAACCCTTGTATCCTTTATTTTTCTTTGTTCTTCCGCTGTCTCGGAAAGCGATTTAAAGTGGTCCCTGTTTTCTTTAGCCAGACGAATCTCTCTTTTAAGATCAGCAAACTCCAGTGACTTCTCACTTTGCTCATCGTTAAGCTGCTTTTTCAGAGACTCCAGGGTGGTTTCTGCCTCTTCAAGACTGCCTCGCAGAAGGCACAGCTCCTCATTCTGCTTTAAGGAAGCGCTATGAGCCTGATCCCTCTCTTGCGTCAATCTTTTTACTTCCAGCTCCAACCTTCCATATTGTGTGCCCAGTTCGGTAGCCTCACCCTCCAGAGACAACACCCTGGTTTGACTTTCCTCAAGACTGTTTTTCAACGTAATCAACTGGTTATTTACACGCTCAATGCTTTGTTCTTTCTGTTCGAGAGTGGCGTCTTTATGGGATAGCTCAAGCTTTGTCTTCCTGACCTCCTCCTGAGACGCAAGAAGTTGCTGATCAAGTCGTTTTTTTGTTTCAACCAGCTGGTCATGCTGGTTTTTCAAATCAGCAAACAGTTTTTTCCTGGCCTCCTCAATTCTGACTTTTTCTTTATCCCAGTCAGCTGAAGCAACTTCTGCCTTTTGCTCCAGCGCCTCGACCTTTAGCTTAAACTCATCTCGCTCCCGGATGAGCCTTTCCATCTCAAGGGAATGCTGACTTTTCAGACTTTCTGCATTGAGCTGAAGCTCCTGAAGCTGCTTCTTCACCTGATCTCTATCATGAGCAAGAGCATCTGACTCTGATTGAAAGTGGTCTCTTTTCTTTTCGGTCTCTTTAAGACGACTTTCCAGATCAGACACTCTGGATCTTGAATCCCTGAGCTGGTTTTCCCATTGAGCTTTCTCAATCTCTGCGGCATCACTACCGCTTCGTAAATTTTTCTCAGCTTTCAGAAGCATTTGCTTTGCTTCATCTCGCTCCCGGGCAATTAACTGAACTCTCTCTTCCAACTCAATGACTTTATTGTCACTCAATTCTTTCTCAGGGAGCAGTTGTTGAACTCTGTGCGTGAGCTTTTCAATAGCACGAACTTGATCATCGACATTCTGGCTAAGCGCAACCACTTTCTGTTGCTTTTCCTGCGTTCTTTGATTGGCTTTTTCAATCTCGCTCCTGAATTCAACCTCAGCTTCTTCAAGTTCCCGAATCCTGTCGTCCTTTGCCAGGATCGAAGATGACAGCGAGTTTTCCCTGATTTTGGCTTCGGCAAGTTCATCTTCTTTGCCGGTTAGCAGATCTTTTAGTCGATTCACTTCCTGCTGGCTTAACTGAAGCTCTCTGTGATAACGCTCTGACGTCTCCTGCAATTTAGGGATAGACTCGTCAGCTATTGCAGAGCGCTCTCTCGCCTCTCTTTCCTTGCTTTTTGCTTCATCAAGTTTGCTTTGCAGCTTTTCTGCTTTGTTTTCAGCAGCTTGAAGCTGTCTTATATATTCGGTGACCTCCTCTTTCGAGGACCGGGTAGCCCTTTGAGCCGTCTCAAGTTCTCCGCGAAGGGCTGCCAGCGATGACTCGAGTTTATCTTTCTCTTCCTCAAGCCCATCGCTCTTAACCGTTAGCTCCTGAACTTTTCTCCTCTCAATCACTAACGCCTGATCTCTCTGTGAAAGATCCTCCTCTTTTGAGCGAAGATCATTCTCAAGACTGACTATTTTTTCCCTGAGTTCACGCTCAGTGCTCTGCAACCTTGACTGCAACTCATTCAGCTCTCTCTCTTTGTCTGTGAGCTGAATCTGTACCTGCTGTTCAGATATTCTGGCGCTTTCGACCTCTGACTCTAAATCAGCTTTTTCTTTTTGATGCTTTTGTTCAGCAACTCTTAACTGCTCTGCAATCTGAGCCATCTCAGCCTCGTGAGATTGACTCTCCTGCGAACCGTTACTCTGTTCAAGCCGGAGACTCTGCAGCTGCTCTTTCAGGGAGGTGATCTCAGCTCTGGCTATATCCAGCTGCTCATTCAGCGCTTCCAGACCTTTTAAGTCCTGCTCATATTTGACTTGCAAGTCTTCCAGTTCGGCCTGTTTAGTCAATAGCGACGCTTCAAGCTTCGCTTTTTCTTCCTGAGCCTGATCCTTATGCTCAACAAGGGTTTGTTGCAGGTCTTTGATTTCATCGTCGTATTTCTGTCGTTCCAGATGAATCTCTTTTAATGATCGGGCTTTTTCCTCAAACTCAGACTGCTGCTGCTCGAGTTCTTCGACCTTTTCTCGCAGTTCTCTTTTGGTATCCGTTAATGCTTTTTTGAGATCTTCTTCACGGGCAAGCACCCCTTTATGATCACCTTCAAGGACAAAAAGTGATTGCTCTGCTGAATGAGCCCTGCTGTCTGCTTCTTCAAATTTTCTTTGCAGCTGATCCAGCTTTTGCTTATGGTTTTCTTCAATAAGATTCAGCTGCTCTTCCAGTTGCTTCGCCTTTTCTTCAACTTGCCTTTTCTTGCCAGTGATATCGACATGGTCCAGAACCCAACGATCACGATACTTGGTAAGCTCTTTCACCTGGGATTCAAGCTGCGCCACTCCTGCAGAATCCGCTTGCTTTTGTGCTTCAAGGTCCTTATTGAGTGCCTTGATATCAAGCTGCAGTAACCCATTTTGCCTGAATAAATCAGCCACTCGCTCTTGAGCATTTTGATAACTCTGCTGAAGCTCTGCCAGCCTGGCTCTTTCCTGATTCAGCTCATTTTCAACGGATTGATAGCTCTCCAGGTACTCCTGCCGCAGTCGCAGTACCAGCTGATCCTTTTGTTCCAGAGCTGAAACAGCCTCCTGACCCATCTGCTGATGGTTCAGATGGGCTGCCTGAAGTTGACTTTGCAGCGCGTCTATTTTTTGACCAGAGTCAACCACCTGTTTCTGGAGTTCTGACAGAGTAACGCCATTGTCAGCCAGCATTCGGGTTTGCTCTTTCATTCGAGCTTGAAGCTGACTGTTCAATGCTTCCAGCTCATCCAGCCTGTCGTCAGAATCGAAGGTTTCTGCACTCAATAATTCGCTGCTGCCAATGGGAGATCCATGGGTACTGACTATCCGATACTGCTCCTCACGTAACTGACGATCCCTCTCGCTGAGTTCGTCTTTTAGTTCGGATTGTTCTTTCTCAAGCTCACTCAGCCTTTCTGAAAAACCTTCAGGCACTCTCTTTTCTTTCTGCTTGAGGACTTCTACTGCTTCCTTCAGTTCAGTCAACTGATTGCGGGTCTGTTGCAGCTCGTTGCCTAATTCTTCTTTCTCTTCTCTGAGACATCTCAGTTCCTGTTGCGCCCTGGATAGTTCAAAACTCCGGGTGGAAAGAACAGGACCATCAGGCGGTCTGGGAGTTGCAAGTGTAGGCACCAACGGTGGCGTGCCGAGACTATTCTCTGCAAAGATGTGACCAAGAAACGGATCATTCTCTGAAGGGCTGGAAATCTCTTCAGGGTTTGTTAGCTCGGGGGAATGCCGACAATAGAACTCAGCGAGCGCCAGAACCTCGCGATTCATTTTATCCAGCTCATACCGTTTCAGCAGTCCCCATGCCCATGCTTCCTTCGATTGACCACTGGCTGTGATTGCATCAGCAACACCGGTCTGCAGAACCTCTATCTGATGAAGCATGGATTGGGCCATGGCCAATGTCATCAAAGGCCCGTTGTTGCCATTGAGGCCAGTTTCCAGCTGTTGGCGGTTAGCTGGCATTTTAAAGCGCCAGCCCAACACATCATGGACCCTGCCCAGCCGTTCAGCCATCTGTAGTCTGGTTTTCCTGTCAGCAGTTTTTACTGTCTCAGACCTTATGCTTTCTCTGAGTCTGAAAAGAGTATGATCAGCAACCTGACTGACAGGACGGGCATAAGCCCTGCAAATCATATTGTGAGGTTTTGGAATTGAGGGCGTGCCCACATCGACATGGGAGATATCCCTGTCTCCAATGGGGGTTGTAATTGGACGATCGCCTTGTAGAAGCTTATTTGGCAGTTGAACTGAACCCACACCATGACTTGTCTGTTCCTCAGAAGTCTGGGAACCATTCACTGATGTACTGTTCAGGTGTTGGCTATGGGGTATGCCAATGCCACTGCTTCTATGGTCCATGCGGTCTACAACATCCGTTGAAAAACTACACAACTGCCAAGAAACAGCTTACATTCCGGCACCTAAGACGCTAAATTCATACCTGTCGGATGAATTCACAATTTAAGATTAGCAGTGGGTTGCCGAGGAGTTTTGCATTCCGGTGGCTTGAAAGCACAGCTCGTCAAAACGCCAGAGTACTCATCTGGACGGCCTTGAGATGGCTTTGGTCGCGTCGCTCATAAACTCAATAAAATAGGGAAGCAGAACCTGATTGACCTCAACCAGTGACGTCGTTTCTATCCAGCCCGGGCCATGTAAACCTCTCTGTTTCTCAAGCTCTTGCCAGTTCAATGTGCAGGAACCCAGGCTAATAAAAGGTCTTTGCTCGCCATTACCCGGAACGGCCCAGTCAAAACGTACCTTGCCAAGGTAGGGTCTGATGCTTTTTTCTCTCACAGAAATGGGCTGTTCGGAAATCAATCTGGAATTGGCAGAATAACGAGCACTCAGGAGAGCGTCAGAATTAAACAGTTCACTGGAGCCCATGATCAGGTATTTAACAGACGAATGAGATTGGTACCAGCGCTTGAGACGATCTTCATCATAAACAGTGTTTTCTTCCCCTAATCCGGTAAAAGACATCCATTTTTTAAACTGGCAGCTGTCGATCTCCCGGGTCATGTTGGCAGGACAGGTATGTTCAACGCTGGATAACAGGGTCTGATAAAATTCCAGGCTGTCACCTACCCCAGCCAACGGGAATTGAGATCTGAGTATCTGGTAAAGTCTCACGCTGTTTTCAAAATCTGGCGACAATGTCAGATCACTGGCCACCTTGATAACAGGTACCAACAAACCTTTTGGTTTTGATTCCAGCAGAGTCAGCATATCTGCAGAAAATGAGCACTGTCCTGTCAGGGTCATGTATTCGTCAGGTACCAGAGATTCAAGGGAGGGATGAGTATTCTTGACCTGCCATTGATGATTGAAAGTCCAGCCTGATGGCTTTTTTAGAACTGTATTTGCGGATTGGGAAGTGTCTGCTTTAGTCTCAAACCAGTCAAATAGCGAGCAGGAAGAAGTCATGACTGCCATCGCAACCACCAGACATATGCGCACTGTTATGGGAAAAAAGCCCATCATCGACCCACATCTCCGGAAAAAGTTATTAATTTAAATGTAGCCAGTTTAAAACGGAATCTCGCTTTTCATTAAATGAAAGGTGGTTTTCAGAAGCTGTCGAGATCTTGTTTAGCACCCGGCAGCGCCTGAAACCAATTACGCTATGGGGATTGGATTATTCCAGCCCCAGACCTTCCCTGGGGGGTTGCGTCAGTTCCCTGACAGTATCTTCCAGTTGCTGAAGTTTGCGGTTAACCTGCACCCGGAATGAATCAACCGCTTTAACTGCCTGCTGCTGATCTTCCACTTTCCTGGTGAGCTCAGCCTGAAGTTTTTTCTGATCAGCCACCAGCTTTTTCATTTCAGCAACCTGTTTGTCAAACTTCGCAAGGCTCTCCGTCATCATACCCTGGGCAGCCACCTGCTCAGTGCTAATGGCCTTCATCAACTGATCCATTTCACGAATACGCTTCTGCAAAGCACTCAGCTGGCCAGATGCTTTGTCCACTGTTTTGCCTGCTTTATCTGCTTCCTTGAGAGCTTTGGCAACATTATCCTTATTGATCAGGATCCACTGACGGTTTCGCTTGTTCGAAACATCCCAGAGCTTGCGAATTTCAGAATTCACTACCTCCAGCTCAGATCGCAGCGCTGAGCCGCTCTGATCAAGGTTTTCACCAGTAGCAGTGATCTCTCCGGTCACGGTACTCAGCTTTTCCTGGGTGACCTTCAAGGCCTGGCGGGTATCAGCCAACTCCTTTTGTATCAATTTGAATTGCCAGACGCCACCCGCCCCAAGCACAACAATCATGACCAGTATGAGCCAGGTCAGGCCATTTCCACCTTTAGCCGAAGCAGTCCGCCCCGAGCCCCCTTTCTTGAGAGGAGGCGTTCCTCCGGAAGCCACAGCTTTCCTGCGCCCCGGACGCTCGTCCGCTGCAATTGAGAAATCCGGTATATCATTGATCGCCTTTTTCTCTTCTCTCATGGGTTTCTCATCTGTCTCTTAATCCGCTACGGGCATCTGTTCCGCCATGGGCAGTTGAGGGGCAATACTACTATGAAATAGAGACTGGAATAAGGGCAACAGACTTTATGATCACCGCTGTAACAGAGAAAATCAGCGGAATTGCCTATCACAGTCTGGAAATATCCGGTTCATGACACTGTTTCAGGTTTTTTCTGTCACCCGGGGGTTGAAGAGATATCGCGCGCCCCCAAACTATCCACCACATAGATTCGTAATCAAACCGATGTTAATATCGTCGCGCGAGACGAATTCAGGTCAAACAAGATCAACCCCCCAAGTGGAGAACGACAACATGGCTTTTGAACTTCCTGCACTGCCCTACGCACGCGATGCACTGGCTCCTCACATTTCTGAAGAAACTCTGGATTACCACTACGGCAAGCATCACAAGACCTACGTTGACAAACTGAACGGTCTGGTTGCGGGTACCGAGCTGGAGAGCAAGAGCCTGGAAGAAATCATCAAGACTTCTGAAGGCGGCATCTTCAACAACGCTGCTCAAATCTGGAACCACACGTTCTACTGGAACTGCCTGAGCCCTAATGGTGGTGGTGCTCCTGCCGGTGAACTGGCTGAAGCTATCAATAATGCTTTCGGTTCTTTTGACGATTTCGTTGCTGCATTCAACGACAAAGCGGTTAACAACTTTGGCTCTTCCTGGACCTGGCTGGTTAAAAACAGCGATGGTTCTGTAGAAATCGTAAACACCAGCAATGCAGGCACTCCTTTGACGACCAATCAGAAACCACTGTTGACCTGCGACCTGTGGGAGCATGCCTACTACATCGACTATCGCAATGTGCGTCCAGAGTATCTGAAACATTTCTGGGCACTGGTTAACTGGGACTTTGCTGCGGCTAATTACGATGGTTAAGATTCTGATTTGATAGATACACAATTAAGTTGGAAATCAGCACAATTTGTTGGAAATTCTAACATTTAAGTTAGCAAACAGGCTTAATTTTTGACCTTCACTGTCTGGCATATAAATGTCAGACGGTGTTTTTCTTTATGCCTTTAAAGAATATAAATGAAGTGGTCTAATGACACCGGACACCTCGTTAAGCACAATAGTGCAACCAGTAACGAGGTTCATAATGGCAACGCGAAAACATTATTCTCAGGAATTCAAACTCAAAGCTGTAAAACTGGTTACTGAACAAGCTCAGTCGCCTACAGCAGTCGCCAGAAGTCTAGGAATTTGTGCGACTAACCTCCGTCGTTGGGTTCGACTCAGTGAAGAGAAGAAAGAGCTGGCTTTCCCCGGCAAAGGCCATCAGGCCCTGACGACTGAACAGCAGAGAATCAAAGAGCTTGAAGCTGAAAACAAACAGCTGAAAATGGAACAGGAAATCTTAAAAAAAGCCATGGCCTTCTTTGCGAAAGACCAGCTGTAAGATACGCCTTCATACAGCGGGAGAGGAAGGCCTATCCTGTCGTAACGCTATGCAAAGCACTAAAAGTTAGTCGCAGCAGCTTCTACTAATGGAATAAACAACAGGCAAAAAATCAACAGATTGACCCGGAGATGTTTCGCCTGGAGGCAGATGCCCGAGAGATTTTTGCTCAATCAGGTGACTCTTATGGAAGTCGTCGAATGGCGAAAGCCCTGCGTTCAAAAGGTTACAGCATAGGGCGTTATCAGGCCAAAACCCTGATGCAACGGCTTGGCCTGCGGGTTCGGGTGGTCAAAAAATTCAAGGTGACAACCAACAGCAAACACAAACTGCCAGTGGCGGCAAACCTTTTGAATCGTGAGTTTTCAGTTTCAGCACCCGACAGAGTATACGTAGCTGATATCAGCTACCTCTGGACTCGTGAAGGCTGGGTTTATCTGGCGGCTGTCGTTGATCTGTTTTCGCGGAAAGTCGTCGGTTGGTCGATGAGTAACCGTATGACGACAGAGCTGCCCCTGGAAGCTTTGAGAATGGCTTACTGGGGCAGAAAGCCTGGAGATGGTGTGATGCACCATTCAGATCGTGGCAGCCAGTACGCGTCTCTGGAGTATCAGAATCAACTCAGGGAGTATGGGATGGTCTGTAGTATGAGCCGCAAGGGTAATTGCTGGGATAACTCTGTGATGGAGCGGTTCTTTGACAGCCTGAAAAGGGAAAGAACGGATCATTATATTTATGATACTCGGGCAGAAGTAGAGGCACATGTTATTGATTACATTTTGTTCTACAACAATAACAGATTACATTCCTATCTGGACTATGTGAGTCCAGTAGACTTCGAGAAGCAAAAATTGAAAAAAGCAGCTTAATCAGGTGTCCGTTTTTACTTGACCACTACAGATAAACGATTGACCCGGCGGCTGCTGGCGGGATGAATAACGCTGAATCACAAGAGTGCCTGATACATAATTAATAGCTGATCATATTGCTTACACGCCATTAACGCCAGCATGCTTTCAATATGCTAGCATATAAAATGGTAGCGCAATGACTTAGCAAAATGGAGGCCCCCTATGGCAACACTGACCATTAGAAATCTACCTGATGAACTGGTTGAGCGCCTTAAACTGAAAGCCAAAGCAGCCAATCGTTCCATGGAGCAGGAGTTGCGGGAACTGCTGGAAGCCAGCTACCCCAGGAAGCAGGATACAATTGACCGTATCAGAAGCCGCTGGAACCAGCTCCCGGAAACCCATCATGAAGAAATGGACGAGTGGCGCAACGAAGGGCGTCCATGATGGCAAATAAGGGCATAAAAGCAGCTGTCATCGATACCATGGTATTTGCCTATGGCCTTCTTAACGAAACGGACTTTGCAGAAGATTCACTCACAACCATCGCTCGTACAGAAACTATTCACGTACCCGACTCCATCAGGGCCGAGCTGACCAATGTGCTATGGCAGTGGATTACCCAAAAAAGCATTTCCGTGCAAACCGGCCTGGATGTGCTTCAGGATGCCAGCACCCTGTTCAGCCGTGTTCATCCGACCGAACATTACTGGCGGGAGGCCTTGATTCTGGCCTGTGAAGACAAGCACCCTGCTTATGACACCCTTTTCATTGCTGTGGCGAAAGGCCAGAGTATCCCCCTGGTGACTTACGATAAAAAGCTGCTGAAAACATATCCTGACATAGCCATCAGTCCCGATGTGTATATTCGAACCCTCTGAATACAAAGAACCTGCAACCCTGGCCACTCGCTACATATTAGAATGGGCACCGTTGCAGGCCTGTGACTCAATTGATAGCAGCTGAAGCAGGAAACGCAAGCTGCTCGAAAACCGGTAGGTCGTTCAAACCATTTCGCTTTTCACCCTCACTGGCACCATGCCAACAACCAGACTCATCCTGCAGCTCTTTCGCTTTCAGCCCACTGCTCAGGCTTCACTGAAACAACCCTGATAGCGGGCTTTGAGTATGCGCACCAACTGATCCTCAGCCTGATATCCAGCCTCTGTGTTTTGATAGCCAACAGCATTCACAACCGCTGTGACAAACTCATCAGATGCACTGGCAAGGCTCTCAAGCTCATGTCTGAGATAAGTCACCTAGGCGTCTTTCAAGTAACGGCGGTAAGAGGAAAAAAAGAAAGGGAAAAAAGAAAGGAAAAAAAGGACATCCGGAAAAAAAGGCATCCAATTAAGGAACGGAAAAAAAGGGAACGAAAAAAAAGGACATCCAATTAAAGCAGGAAAAAAAAGACATCCAATTAAAAGAAAAAAATTAAAGAAAAAACAAGATATCCACATCAAATATAAAATACAGCCCACAAACTGGGAGCCTGACAACCCATCAAACCCTGACAGCCACTCAAAATCATCGCTTATCATAACAAACGACAAGCGGATCACTCAAAAAAGGAAAAAGTCAGAAATAGCTTGACGCCCCATATGACAGGAGCAACAAATAACAACGAAAAAGTCGGGCAATCAGCTTAAGCCATGAAATAAACGACTACAGATAAACAATCCCTTCACCCAATGCTGTCCCACTTCCCGAGCAAAAGTTTTCATGGCTTCCAGCTTGCCCACTGCACGATAGAAGCGGTTATTCCATCTCATGGTTTTGAGCCATTCATTTGAATCAATTTCCAGTCGGGTCAGAATGGGTGGAATATCTGAAGGGTTTGAACCTTTCTTATCAGATCGCACTGTACGCCCACTCCAGTCAACCAACTCAAGATAATCATGAAGAATATAAGGCAACGCCTTATCCGGATTTTGCCCCTGTGATCGAAAAGGCATAAGGGTGGCTGGCTGCTTTCGGGTATCAGAACCTGCCAAATTTTCAATTCGTTCCTGGATCGACGTGTAGTCTGATCCTTCTGGAGTTTCCGCCATTTCGGCACGGAGCGGATTCAGGTCAACATAGGCCATGCAGGTCAACAACGCTGCCTCATCCAACAACGCCTGACTTTTAAACCGCCCTTCCCAGAAGCGACCTTTGCAGCCATCTTCCTGGTTAGCCTCACGGGCAAGATATTCGTTGAGGCAACGCATGAACCAGCTGATACTCGTTAGACGATTTCGATACTCTTCAACAAATTCGTCCACGCGAGCCAGTTCCGAATGACTCAGCCGGTCAGCAGCAAGATACTTCTGAACCAGAAGCGGCCCTGTGAAAAGCCTTGTCCATCGACTCAAAACTTCGTCTCTTGTCCACTCTCTGGCAGGTTTTTGATTAATATGCAAAACCACATGATAGTGATTCGACATGACAGCATAGGCGCAGACCTCTATAGAAAAGATTGAAACCATTTCCCTGAGCTTGTCAACAATCCACTGCCGACGGTGCTCGTAGTTTTTGCCCGTTAAATGATCCTCTCCACACAAATATGCTCTGCGTACGCATCGAGCTATACAGTGATAATATGGCGTGGAGCCTGGGTCGATCAGAGAACTTCGTGCACGGGTCATAATCTCTCCTGCCGGAACTAAATATCAGCAACAGGGAAAAATTAGACGAGCTGGCTTGTTTGTCAAATATAAGGGTGTCCTATTATTTTTCCCTGCCGATGCACTCCTTAATAGTCAAAGTAGCCAGGGAAAAATCCGTGGATATTCCAGGAAAGAAGCGAGGGCCTGCCATTAATGTCTCTAATGTCCCTGAGCAGGCGCAGCCAGAACAGAAGGAACAGGGTAATTGGCAGGGTAAGAAAGTTCAGTCAAATGATGTGCCGGTCGACGATCTGAGGCACAGCTCTTCAAGCTCAGGCTCAGACTCAGCTTTTGCTGAAATATCTGACTTGTCTGACTTTTCGGTTTCTTCCCACCCCCCAAGCCCGGGAGAATTCAGTGAAACTGAACTCTTTCCTGAAGATGATGTTTTTACTTATCCCTCTCCTTTGAATGAAACGGCCCATCTGGCAAAAAAACAGTTGGGTAGAGGGCGCTTTGCAACGGTACACCGGGTTATTCAGGAAAAAAGCGGAGGCAAGCAAGAACATTTTGCATTAAAACAGACGCATTTGGGTGACCAGGGAGCAGGTGAAGACAGGATATTAAAGAAGTTGGGAGAGCATCCAAATATTGTCAGCAGTTATGGTCTGGTCGAAGTCGACGGGGTCAGAGGACTCCTGACAGAGTTGATTGAAGGCCCCTCTCAGGATAGCGTGATGATGCTTCTTGTTGAGCTTTATGGAAATGGCAGGCTCAGCAGCGAGGCGTTTTTCAATGTTCTGGCGTTTATGGAGTACGAGAAGTTCCGGGCACTTGATCACCTGCACAAGAAAGGCGTCGTCCACAACGATCTGAAACCCAATAACGTCATGATTGATCTTAAAAGCGGCCGCTTGAAACTGATTGATTTTGGTGGTGCCAAAGAAGAGGGTCAAAAAGCCAGTTATAGTCATGAAGACTACGCTTCTCCGGAATTGTACAGATCGGAGTTAATCAAGAAAGAAGAAGTTAAAGCCAGCTATGCGACGGATGCCTTTGCTCAGGGGCAACATCTCTACCGTTTTTTGAACAGTCCGGATCAACCCCATATTCATTCCTTTACCAATGGCGCAGATCCATGGGGCAAGTACACGCCCAATCAACGATCTGAAGCGGCTTTTGAGGTACTTAAGGCATTTCTTGAGTATCAGAAGCCCAATTTTGATGGCAGTTACAAACAGGCAATGAAGCCAATAAGTCCTGAATTAACAGAGGACGATCTGGAGACTGAGTCTAAGCGTATGAAGCTGCAAGAATTTAATCTGGATAGTCTGCTGACCTCCAGTGATGAAATTAGCAGCATTATAAAGTTGCTGGATGGGGATTTGAGCGCCAGTGACGTAGAAAGAATCAAAAAAATGCTGCATGGAAAATTAAACGCCAAAGACAGTGAAACAGCGCAAACACTGCTGGATGGGCCGCTCTTATTTCATGATATCCAGGCAATCAAACGATTGCTCTATAGCAAGTTAACGACGCCTGAAAGAGAGACGGTGGCCGATCTCGGACACCTGATAGCCTCTGCGGAAGAGATGAAGAGAAGTAAAAGTCAGCTGATAAATATGATTAACCACCTGCTGCACCCCTTGCCCGAGCAAAGAATGACACCAGAGCAAGCTTTGCAGCACCCCTGGTTTACTGAGCGTACGATAGACAAAGAGCAGGCTTTAAGAACACTTCAAATGGCTGCTGATGCCCTGAGAGGAGATGAAGGTGCTGCAGATAAGCGTTTTGTGTGAGTGTCTGAGCCCACCTCGGAGCGCCTTTAAAACCCCTCAATCTCTTGTCCCGGATAATAGACTCCCGTTAATTGCCTCTCATTCCTGCCGATGCACTCATTAATAGATAAAGTAACCGGGAAAAATCTGTGGATATTCCAGGAAAGAAGTCAGGGCCAGCCAATGCTGCATCGCTCCCCGCTGAGCAGGCGCAGCCGGAACCGGAGAAGCAGGGGAAATGGCAGAGTAAGAAAGTTCAGCTCGAAGCGCCGGTGAAAAATTTAGAGCAACACTCTTCGGGCTCAGGCTCTGATTTCAGTGGTATCTCCACTTCTTCGATTTCTTCTTACCCGTCAAGCCCCGGAGTCGTCAGTGATAGCGAAGTATTTCCTGAAGATGATGTTTTCACGCATTCCTCACCATTGAATGAATCGGCCCACCTGGCTAAGAAGCAATTGGGTAGAGGACGCTTTGCATCGGTACATCGTGTTATCCAGGAAAAAAGTAAAGGCGTTAAAGAACATTTTGCATTAAAACATACTCATTTGGGTGACAAGGGAGAACGGGAAGCCAGGTTATTAAAGAAGTTGGGAGAGCACCCAAATATTGTCAGAAGTTATGGAATGGCCGAAGTCGACGGTGTCAGGGGGCTCCTGACGGAGTTGATTGAAGGCCCCTCCCAGGATAGCGTAATGATGCATCTGATTGAGCTCTACGGCAATGGCAGGATCAGCAGTCCGGCGTTTTTCAATGTTCTGGCGTTTATGGAGTACGAGAAGTTCAAGGCGCTTGATCACCTGCATAAAAAAGGCGTTGTCCATAATGATCTGAAACCCAATAACATCATGATTGATCTTAAAAGCGGCCGCTTGAAACTGATTGACTTTGGTTGTGCCAGAGAAGAAGGCAGCAGAGCCAGTTATAGTCATGAAGACTACGCTTCTCCGGAACTATACCAATCCGAGTATGAAAATGGGTTGGTCAGAGCCAGTTATGCGACGGATGCTTTTGCTCAGGGGCAACATCTGTATCGTTTTTTGAACAGTCCGGGTCAGCTCCATATTCGCTCTTTTACCAATGGCGCAGAGCCATGGGGTAAATATACCCCCGACCAACGATCTGAAGCAGCTTATGAGGTGCTCAAGGCATTTCTTGAGTATCAGAAGCCCAATCCTGATGGCAGTTACAAAAAGGCAATGAAGCCAGTAAGTCCTGAATTAACAGCGGATGATCTGGAAGCTGAGTCTGAGCGTATGAAGCTGCAAGAATTTAATCTGGACAGCTTGCTGACCTCCAGTAGTGAAATTGGTGTCATCACAAAGATGCTGGATGGAGAGTTGAACGCCAGAGACATAGAAAAAATCAAAAAAATGCTGCATGGAAAATTGAATGCCCGAGACAGTGATACCGCTCAGGCACTGCTGGATGGACCACTTTCATTGGATGATATCCAGGCCATCAAACGACTGCTCTACGGCAAGTTAACGACACCTGAAAGAGAGACGGTAGCCGATCTGGGAAAACTGATAGAGTCTGCAGAAGAGATGAAGAAAAGTAAAAGTCAGCTGACTGACATGATTAACAGTTTGCTGCACCCGGAGCCCCTGGAGAGATTAACGCCAGAGAAAGCTTTGCAGCATCCCTGGTTTACTGATCGGACAATAGACAAAGAGCAAGCCCTGAGAACACTTAACTGGGTTGCTGATGTCCTTAAAAGAGATGAAGGCGATGCAAATAAGAGTTTTGTATGATGGTCTCTGTCCTCTTTGTACGAAAGAGGTCGCACGCTGGCAAAATGCCCGTTTTCGCTGTGAAGTAGAGTGGTTTGATATCACCGGTCAGGAAAAAGTACTGGAAACCTGGGGGGTTGATCCCGGTAAGGCTCTGCTTGAATTGCACACCATGACCAATGATGGACAGGTTTATACCAGTATTGACAGCTACGCTCTCTTGCTCAATCAGCTACCCGGTTGGGCCTGGCTGGGTTGGCTCATGAGTCTGCCCGGTCTGAAACAGTTCCTGAAATGGACCTACGACTGGATGACCAAAGTCCGCCTGAAAAAAGAGGGACGCTGGCCGGGTCAGTGCAACACAAAACAATGTAAATAGCCTTGCACTTGTTCATTACACATCATCATCCGTGTACTTGGTGTGCGAACGCAAAAATATTGCCGACAAGCAGTGTAAGTCCCTTGACCAGACTGACCAGAGGAAAGACAGCGTTGTTGGCTCCCAGATTGAGTTCGTCATTGACATTATGGAAATCTCTGGGGAATTTTTTTTGCATGTCGAAGATACTCAAACCTTCTGGATACAGTGTGCTATCCAGATTTCCAGTCTCCTTTATATGTTTCGAGAAACACTCAACATAACGATCAAATGTGGCCTCATCAGGTTGCCTGGCCGTCCAGTAAATAATTTCACGGGCTGTTCGATTCAGCCATGAACGGTATGTGTCTTCGACTAGCCCCATAAGTTCTTGCAGTCTTGACTTGGACGGCGACTCTTTTTCTTTTGCTAACAGGCCTGACAGGTATTCGTTCAGTAGTTGCTCAATAAAGTTTTCTGTGTCTTCCACTGCCTGTTGATTTTGATAATGATAATCCGGCGAGTCGCGGCGCAGACGTGATCTCAACAACACGGCTGCCAGCAGGTTTTCGCAGAGGGCATTGGCAAAACTTAACCGCTGCATAACTTCTGGCGTATAGCCCGAAGTTTTTGAGTCTCTGGCAGTGAGGCCGCTTTTCATGCTGCCATAGAACTCAACATCGCCCCAATCCCGTAGACCATCCCAGCCAAAATCAGGGCGTTCAATGGCTTTGATCCAACCTCCAAATGTTCCGGGTAATGGCAAGGCATAAAGCATGGATCCCAACAAAGGGGTGAGGAACACCCAGCGACGTCCGGTATCGTGAAACGCCGGGATAGTTGACGTGGGCATAACACCAAAGTTGCCATTAAGTACTCCAATATCATGGATGCCTTTCAATAGACCTCTCTCGGCGACCGCGAAGGGGGCATTGGTTAGATCAGGAGTGTGAGCGTATTGACCATAGTGTTTTGTGGCCTTGAAGAAGTAGACCCTGACAGCTCTTTCACCATCAACATTAATCACTTGTAAGCGATCAGTGAAACCTCGGGTACTCTCGGGAAGATCCTTTTCCAGCACCGTAAGGTATTGGCCAAAAAGGGGTTTCTGGCTTTTGAAGCGGTCACTTTTGGCTATAAGTTGATGCATAACGCCTTCTTGCGCCAGGGTAGTCACGGGCTCCCCGACCCGCTGGAACTTATAGTAATCAACCTCTTCACCGTTGGTTATTGCCAGTGTACGGCCACCAACAATGGTTCCTTCTTTTTCAAACAGTGACAGCCGGTGCTGACCAGGATAAACCGATGGAAATTCTGTTTCACCAGCACGAGCAAATTCTGACTGTAACTGACGACTGGCGTCTTTATTCGCAAACTCAAAACTATATGCGTGGAGAGACGCCAGCAACTTGAATGCCACAGTATTTGGCTGTTGAAATTTGAGCGGGTTAACCGGCTCTGTTAATGCAACAGAGGAGTCCAGTCTGGAGAAAAGCCCAGGATCATTGAGATAAGCCAGAGTATCATCCAGTAACTTTCTGGGTAAGCGATCCTTCCAGAACCTCAACAACAGCGGTTTGTTAGCAAGGATCCTGGCAGCCAGAACATGAACAAGCCTTTGCTGGAGTGCCGGGTCATTGCAACACTGCTCCAGATACCCTGCATCATTAAACTTATGCAAAAAATCCAGATGGAGTTCAATGTAGCTTACTATAAGGTCGCCTTTGTCGGGCCGTAAACCTCTCTTAATAATATGAGTCGCTCCAGACCAAAAGGGTTCAGAGTTTAAAACGATATCGTCTTGTTTCGTCAGTAATTCATCGGAAAACGAATCGAAATATTTTATAGGGAAATACTGACAGACAGTACCCATCACCTGGTTTTTATAATCATCATCTGCATTAATTTTTTCAAAAAACTCATCAAGAAGACTAAGGGAAAAATTTTCACTTTTCTCAGGTCTGTTGATTAATATTTTCAATAAAGACCATTTTGCTTTTTCGATTAATCCCTGAAGCAACCTATCATCTGTATTTTTAATTGATACAACAATAAAAGGATTGGCAATTACCAGCTTATTTAACAACAAAGCAAGTTTATCTCGATCAGTCTTATATCTTTCTATACAAAGATGATAAATATCAGGTAAGGGCGTGGTATACGAACGAGCGAAATCTCTGTTACCCAGAATGGCTGAAGCAGTTTTGAAAAGGACTTCTTCAAAGAAATCATCATCATTTATCAGCACCTTATATTCATGATTGCCGTTGAAAATTTCGCTAAAATTATCACACAAATTTTCACCGTCAAGGGAGTCCAAAATCGACTTTTTTGTTATGAACCGATCCGGAACCTCTGATAATTGACACCGTCCCTTCGATAATTGTAAAAGGCAGTAGTCTTTTTTTCTGTTAATAATGTGTTGTGGCAGATCTTTAAGTTCTATCCTTCCTGAATTGATAAGCTCATCATACAATTCATCATCTTTAAAGCTGTGTGGAAGAACGCTCAGAGATCTTATTTTTGCTGCGATGTCCAGATAACCATAAATCAGTTGTGCCTGTTTCGGTGGTGTTCCCTTCGGAAGACCATTCACGTTTGAGTACTCTATCAAAAAATCAATATCAGATTTTAATTCTTCAGAAAAGTCTTTGTAGTGAGCGGTTAGGGCCAGGTTCCTGATATCATTTAAAAATATTTTTTTTGTTCGATCAGCTGTTGATAACAATACATCTCTGATTTTATCACCTTCCGTCATTGAAAAAGCACACCAAAGACGGTTCCTTACTATCTCTTCAAGAAGGGTTTCCGATTTGAAATAATCTTCAGGCAAATATTTTTCAGGCGCATAAGGAAGAAAGTCGGCAACATCGATAAACTCATCTTTTGTGAGCCGATCGCTTCTACCATCAATGAGTCCTTGAATAAGCTCGACTTGTCTGTCGCTGATGATCGCACTATTCGCACTCTGAATGGCTTTAAGCTTTCTTAAAGGTCTGGGTGATAATGCTTCGGGCTTCACAACTCTGTCATCAGTAAAGTCCAGTTTTCGTTTGCTTATAGTGGCTTCACGAGTATCTACCTCTAAAGCAACAGCTCTGGAGGAAATTCCGATCTCTTTCTGATCTTGTTGCCCTGTTGCGGGATCTGGTATGAAAACTGTGCGATTGACTCCAAATGGCTCACCGCTAACAGAGCTGAAGGTTCTGCCGGAGACCTTGCCATGATTCGCTGTCTCTTTAATATCCGCTGTTGCACCGCAGGTAGAGGGATTAAATGATTGTTGAGATAATCGATCCATTGTTTATTTCTGCCTTTAACTGTCCTTAATCTTGACGAGGGTCAAGCCAAAAAATGATTAAAAATTTTGACCCATGAAATAAAGAAAAGTTCCAAAATCGGGTGGGGACGGGCTTTTACTCAACATCCGGCAGCCAACCTTCAGTCATCACTTCCTCATATGTCCATGGGCATTCCCTGGGGAAATCACTGGGTTTACACATCATTTCTCTAGCTACTTGATTTCGAGCTGATTGATAAGCTTTTGGTAAAATCTCGTCCAATTTATTGTTGAGAGAAGGGTTTTCTTCCAATTCTTCTTGTACAGCGTCCCTCTGTTTTCCAATACTGATCAACCAGCTTGTGTGCCATTCTTTAAAGTCGTGCATATCATCTTTTTTAGACTGCATCTGCCATTTAAGCGCATGTAAAAAAAGCCCTTTTAGACAACTTTTTACTGTACGATAACGAGCTTTGCCCATGTCCTCAACTTCCTCGATCAGGTTGTCCAAATCCAGCTCGCTATAACGACCTTGCCTAATCAGCTCGGCTTGATGAAAAGACCAACTGTAGAAGTCGGTATCGTATAAATCACTCATTGTTAAACCCCTTGTGAAACAATGCAGTATGTACCAATGAACAATGACCATTACCAGTGAACCGTTACAATCCGTGACCTCTTGACAATTATAAAACATGCCTTCACTCACCAAAAAAGAGCCTGTGCAGAGGCAATAAAGAAGGATCGTAGAGCTGCAAAAAAGGCCAATGGCCAAGCCAGTGCCACACCAAACAATGTAAATAGTCTTAAATACTGGCTGCGCTGGGGGAATACGAACCTCATTCCTTATTTTCTTCCTCGGTGTATTGGCCTGCGTACGCAAAAATATTGCCAGCTAACAACGTAAGCCCCTTGACCAGGGCGACCAGGGGAAAGACGGCGTTATTGGCTCCCAGATTGAGCTCATCATTGACATTATGGAAGTCTTTGGGGAATTTTTTATGCATGTCGAAGGTTTGCAAACCTTCCGGGTACAATGTGGCATCCAGGTTTCCTGTTTCCTTTATATGTTTTGAGAAACACTCAATAGAAGGATCAAGTGCACTGTCACCTTTCGCCTCATAGGGTTGTTTGGCTGTCCAGTACAAAATTTCCTCGGCTGTTCGCTTCAGCCAGGAGCGGTATGTGGTATCGTCAAGCCCCATCAATTCTTGCAGTCTTGGTCTGGGCGGCGATTCTTTTTCTTTTGCCAACAGGCCAGACAGGTATTCATCCAGTAGTTGCTCAATAAAGTTTTCTGTCTCTTCCACTGCCTGTTGATTTTGATAGTGATAATCCGAAGAGTCCCGGCGCAGGCGAGCTCTTAACAACACTGCTGCCAGCAGGTTTTCGCAGAGGGAGTTGACAAAACTTAATCGCTGAAGAAGCTCGGGAGTATAACCCGACGTTTTTGAGTCTCTGGCAGTGAGGCCGCTTTTCATAGAGCCATAAAACTCAACATCGCCCCAATCCCGCAAACCATCCCAACCAAAATCAGGGCGTTCAATGGCTTTAACCCAGCCCCCAAAGGTTCCCGGTAATGGCCAAGCATAAAAATCAGAGTTACCCAACAATGCGCTAAGGAACACCCAACGACGGCCGGTAGCATGAAACGCCGGGATCGTTGACGTGGGCATAACGCCAACGCTGCCATTAAGTACGCCAATGTCGTGAATGCCATTCAACAAGCCTCGCTCGGCGATCGCGTAAGGGTTGTCGGTTGCATCCGGAGTATGGGCGTATTTAGCGTAATTTTCTGTCGCTTTGAAATGGTAGACCCGGAAGGCTCTTTCACCATTAATTTCGCTCACTTGTAAACGATCAGTGAAACCCGGGATACTTTCGGGAAGATCCTTTTCCAGTACCATGATGTACTCTCCAAAACGGGGTTTCTGGCTTTTAAAGCGGCCACTTTTGGCAATAAATTGATGCATAATGCCTTCCTGTGCCAGAGTGGCTTCGGACTCTCCAATTCGCTGGAATTTATAGAAATCAACTTGCTCACCATTCTGTACTGCCAATGTACGGCCACCGACGATGGTTCCCTCTCTTTCAAATAGCGACAATGAATGTTGATGTTGACCAGGATAAACCAGTTTAAAGTTTGTGTGATCCGCACGGTCAAATTCTGATTGCAACTGACAACTTGCGTCTTTATCGGCAATCTGAAGGCTATTTCCCTTAAGAGACGCCACCTGCCTGAGTGCCAAAGTGTTGGGTTGTTGGAGTTTGAGAGGATTCACCGGTTTTGTTAATGCTCTGGAGACATCCAGTTCGGATAAAAGGGCAGGATTATTGAGATAAGCCAGAGTACCATCAATCAAATGCCGGGGGAGATAACGTGGCCACTCCGTCACTAACTGCTGCTTGTTGGCAATGACCTTGTTAGCCAGGACATGAATAAGCCTTTGCCGGATTGCCGGGTCGGCGCAACGCTCCTCAAAATATCCTTTGTCATTGAAGTGGCTCAAAAAAAGTGGATAGGATTCAATGTAGTCTATTATGATGTCGGCTTTGGCGGGCCGTAATTTTCTGGAGATAATGTGAATCGCTCCAGCTTTAAAGGGCTCAGAACCCAGAACCAGAGCGTCTTGCTTACGCTTTATGTCTTCTGAAAAAGGTTCTGAGCAAGTGACAGGAAAATACGGATAAACAACATTTATAACTTGGTTTTTAAAATCATTACTTGCATTAACTTTATTGAAGAAACGAGTAATCATAGGCATAAAAAAAAGGTGACTTACTTCAGGCATACTATCCAATATTTCCAACAATGATTCTTTTGCTTCCTCAATCAACTCCTGAAACAGCTGATCACCGACATCTTTAACAAGTAAAATAAAAAAAGGATTAGTTCTTATCAATCTTTTCAGCAACAAAGCAAGTTTTTCTCTATCATCACTGTATTTTTCAATACAACATTGATAAACCTTGGACAAGGTATTGATTTGTGCAGTGTAGAAATTATATCTTGCTTCCAACACCGATGAAGTCATTTTTAGCAGGAATTCTTCAAAGAAGTCAGGATCATTCTTCAGCGTCTCAAATTCACTATCACTTCTGAGGATATTGATAAAATCAGCATGCAAACTGTCACTATTAAGCGAATCCAGAACAACCTTTTTTGTTATAAACTGAGCCGGAACCTGTGATAACCGGCACAGACCTTTTGATAACTGCAAAAGGCAGTACTCTCTGTTTTTGTCCCGGATTTTGAATGGCAGCTTACTTATCTCTATTCTTCCTGAACGGATAAGCTCATCATAAAAATCATCATCTTTAAAGCTTTCAGGCAGAATATTTATAGACTTTATTTTGGCTGCGATATCCAGTCGCTCATAAATCTGCACAGCCAGTTGCGGCGGTGTAAAACAGGGAATACCGTGAAAACTTGAGCATTCAGTCAGAAAATCTATATCCTTTTTTAATTCTTCAGGAAAGCTGCTGTAGTCAGGCCTGATGCCTTCTTTCCTGATACGGGTCAAACACAACTCTTTTTCCCTTTCAGGTGTTGATGCTAATACCTCCCAAAATTCATCACTCCCCTCCATTGCGAAACGCTTCCAAAGCTGATTTCTTATAATCCCTGACACAAGGGTGGGTGATTTGAAAAAATCTTCAGGCAATTTTTCTTCAGCGTAATAATCAAGAAAGTCGATAACCTCTATAAACTCTTCTATTGTGAATCTACCTTTTTCTTCATCCAGGAGTCTTTGTATCAGCTGGAATTGTTTGTCGCTGATGATAGCAGTAGATGTCCCCGGAATAGCTTTAAACTTTTTAAATTTTGGTTTTTTTTTAGCGGCTACAAGACTATCTATCTCTAAAGCAGCGACTCTGGAGGCAATCCCCACGTCTTTTCGTTTTTTTCTTGTAATGGGATCTGGCCTGAAATCTGTGGGATTGACACCAAATAGATCATCACCGGCAAGGCTGACGGATCTGCCGAAGACCCTGGCTGCATTTTTTTTATCATCAGCTGTAGCAATGCAGGTAGAAGGGTTTAGCCTTGAATTACATGAGGGTTGATTTAATTGATCCATCATTTTTATCCTTTCTCTGATTGTCCTTAATCTTGACGGAATTCAGCCCGATCAAGGAGTACTTATATATTTTGACTCTTAAATTAGACGAAAGTTCCAAAAAAGAATGATCGCAGAATTGAAGAAAAGGCCGCTGGCTCAGCCAGTGCCAAACCTCTAAATAGCCTGAGATATCGGAGTCAGCGGGGGAATACCCATGTCATTCCCTATTTTCATCTTCAGTGTACTGATTGGCGAACGCAAAAATATTGCCGACTAACAACGTAAGCCCCTTGACCAGACTGACCAGAGGAAAGACGGCGTTATTGGCTCCCAGGTTGAGTTCGTCATTCACATTATGGAAGTCTTTGGGGAATTTTAAATGCTTATCGAAGGGACGCAAACCTTCTGGGTACAATGTGGCATCCAGATTTCCAGTAGCCTTTATATGTTTTGAGAAACACTCGACAGAAGGATCAAGTGGACTACGGTCTTTGGCCTCACTGGGCTGCTTTGCCGTCCAGTACAGGATTTCCTCGGCTGTCCGCTTCAGCCATGAACGGTATGTGTTATTGTCAAGACCAATAAATTCTTGCAGTCTTGGCTTGGGCGGACACTCTTTTTCTTTTGCCAACAAGCCTGACAGGTATTCGTCCAGTAGTTGCTCAATAAAGTTTTCTGTCTCTTCCACTGCCAGTTGATTTTGATAATGATAATCCGGCGAATCGCGGCGCAGGCGTGCTCTTAACAACACGGCTGCCAGCAGGTTTTCACAGAGGGAATTGACAAAACTTAACCGCTGCAGAACCTCGGGAGTATATCCCGAAGTTTTTGAGTCTCTGGCAGAGAGGCCGCTGCTCATGGAGCCAAAAAACTCAACATCGCCCCAGTCCCGTAAACCATCCCAACCAAAGTCAGGGCGTTCAATGGCTTTAACCCAGCCTCCAAAGGTTCCGGGTAATGGCAAGGCAAAACAAATGGAGTTACCCAACAATGGAGTAAGGAACACCCAACGTCGTCCGGTATCATGAAATGCCGGGATCGTTGAAGTAGGCATAACGCCGAACTTGCCATTAAGTACGCCAATGTCGTGAATGGCGGCAAACAGGCCTCGCTCGGCGTTTGCGTATGGGCTGCTGGTTGTATCGGGAGTATGAGCGTATTTAGCGTAGTTTTTTGTCGCTTTGAAGTGGTAGACCCGGAAGGCTCTTCTCCCATTAATATTGATCACCTGTAAACGGTCACTGAAACCTCGAATACTCTTGGGGAGATCCTTTTCCATTACGATAAGGTACTGACCAAAACGGGGTAGCTGGCTTTTAAAGCGGTTATTGGTCACCCTGGCAATAAATTGATGCATAATACCTTCTTGTGCCAGGGTGGCTACGGACTCTCCAAGTCTCTGGAATTTATAGTAATCAACGTCCTCACCATTCTCTACTGCCAGTGTACGACCACCCACGATGGCTCCCTCGCCTTCAAATAGTGATAATGGATGTTCAATACTATCAACCCACAGCCCAAGCCTTTTCATCGGAAAATACAATGGATGCAGACTGCAATAAACCGGTTCAAAATAAGTGCGATCTGCACGGTCAAATTCTGATTGCAACTGACGACTGGCGTCTTTTTCGTCAAACTCAAAGCTATATGCGTGGAGAGACACCAGCAGCTTAAATGCCGACGTATTGGGTTGTTGAAATTTGAGTGGATTCACCGGCTCTGTTAATGTGCCTGAGACATCCAGTTCTGAGAAAAGGGCAGGATTATTGAGATAAGCCAGAGTATCGTCAATTAATTTTCGGGGTACACAACCTCTCCACTCCGACATGAACAGCTGCTTGTCTGCAATGATTCTGTTAGCCAGAACATGAATAAGTTTTTGCCGGATTGTTGCATCCGTACAACACTTCTCCAAATATTTTTTGCTATTAAAACGACGTAAAAAAGATTGATAATACTCAATGTAATCTATTATGAGTTCGGCTTTATCAGGTTTTATACGTCTATCTAAAATATGCGTTTTTCCAGCATCAAAAGGTTCAGAAGCCAGAACCATAGCATCTTGCTTTAGTAATATATCTTCCGGAAAACTACGGGAATAATCTTCAGGAAAATACGGAAAAACAATATTCATAACATCGCTTTTAAAATTATCGTCTGCTTTAACTTTCTTAAAGAACAAAGATAGAACTTCCGTATCAAAATCCTGACTTATTACAGGTCTAATGCTTAACATCTCTAACAGTGATTCTTTTCCTATTTTAATCAATCCCTCTAGCAACCTGTCATCCTGACTTTCAACGTTTATAACAAAAAAAGGATTAGCCTTTACCAGTTTTCTTAACAATAAAGCAAGTTTCCCCCTGTCATCCCTGAACCTATCTGTACAACATTGATAAACAGAAGACAATGGATAGGCTCTTGAATCTTCGAATTTCATTTCTCTTTCCAACGCTGTTAAAGCAAACTTGAGAACGACTTCTTCAAAGAAGTCAGAATCATTGCTCAGCATCTTATACCTGGTGTCATCTTTAAAAATATTGATAAAATCAACATGCAAACTGTCACTATTGATCGAATCCAAAATAGCCTTCTTTGTTATAAACTGATCCGGAACCTCTGATAACCTGCAGAGACCTTTTGATAATTGCAAAAGGCAGTACTCTTTGTTTTTGTCTCTGATGTAGAATGGCAGATATTTAAGTTCGATTCTTCCTGAACGGATAAGCTCATCATAAAAGCCTTCATCTGTAAAACTGGGCGGCAGAACATTGATAGAATTTATTTTAGCTCCTATGTCCAGGTGCTCATAGATCGACACAGCCAGTTTCGGCGGTGTATCAGGAGGAATACCCTGCAAACTTGAGTATTCAGTCAGAAAGTCCATATCGTTTTTTAGTTCTTCAGGAAGGCTTATGTAGCGAAACCTTAACCCCGTTTTCCTGACATCAGTCAATAATATCTGTTTTTTCCTTTCGGGTGTTGATTGTAATACTTCCCTCATTTTATCACTTCTGTCCAGTTTGAAAACATCCCAAAGATGACTTCTTATTATCCCTGACAAAAGAGTGGGTGATTTGTAATAATCTTCAGGTAATTTTTTTTCAGGACAAAAATCAAGAAAGTCGATAACAGCTATAAATTCATCGACTGTAAATCTACCTTCTTCACCATTCATGAGACTTTTAATCAGCTTGATTTGTTGGTCGCTTATGAGAGCAGTGTTTGCATCCTGAATGACTTTAGGCTTTTCTGAAGGTCCGGGTAATTGTGCTTCGGACTTTATATCTCTGGCATCGGTAAAGTCCATTTTTGATGTGCGTTTAGTGGCTTCACGGTTATCTCCATCTAAAGCAACGGCTCTGGAATAAATTCCGATCTCTTTTTGATCTTTTTGTCCTGTTACTGCCGTGAAATCTGCGTGTTTGATTCCCACCAGCTCAACGCTGACAGGGCTGACGCTTCTGCCGAAAGCATTGCCATCATTTGCTTTATTCTTTTTCGGAACATCGGCTGCAGCAATGTAAGTAGAAGTAGCTGGTCCTTCATTATGTGGGAGTTGAAATAATCGTTCCATCGTTTTTTTCCCTGCCTTTAATTGTCCTTAATCTTGACGAGGATGAGACTTCCCAAAGAATGCCTAGCAGCCTGTCGGACTTAAGACTGTCCTACTGCGGTTGCAATAAATAAGAATCGCAGTAGTTGAAAAAAGAGCCACTGACCAAGCCTGTGCCATATAAAAGCATATAAAATTCAAATATTAATCCGCCTGAAAGAGTGGTTGTGTTATTGCAATTCTTCCAATTGGCTCTCAAGATTTTTAATGCGATTATATGCAGCCCGATTTTCAAGCACGCAGTAACATGGGTCATTGCAAACAGAAACACAATCGGCTTTTAACGGGCCATAATGACAATAATCTATATAGGTAACGATTTCCTCCCAGTCAGGATAGTCTTGGCAATTTGTCAGTTCGATGTTCAACCACTCTTCAATAATCACCCGTTCGTCCTCACTCCAGCCATTACGCAGAGGTAGGCAGTCCTTGAGCAAGAGTTTTTTTAATTCACTGTACTTTTCGTCCGGATTGAACGTCGGGTATTCCGTACCTTTTTCTTCATAAAAAACCCCTTTCAAATAATCGTATTTACCAAAAAAAATAAATGCACCGTGGAACTTCACCAAAGCTTGATACTCCTCGGGGGCAAAACTGTCTCTACCAGACCAGTCTTTATTCAGAAACTCATATAACGCTGTCGGCAACCTCGTTAATATTGAATCTGCCAGTGACTTCACTTCATCCTTGGCAGGCCAATCGTCTCTACGGTTATGATCATAAAGAAAAACCAATCTATTATGGACATGCGATGTAAGAGCATCTTTAAGTTTTCCCGGATTGACATGCAAATCAAAACCGGAGGGGCTGACAGAATTTTGTGGGTAGAGCAGTATTATGTCATTTTCCTGAAACTTTGCCGGTGATTTTTCAGCACCTGTTTTTACAACACCGGGTACTGGCGCAGTCATTTGATGCTCATCCGGCGATTGCTCCGGATGCTCCCGGGAAACAGGAAGCCGGGTTACTGGCATCAATGTTTCATCCACTGGCTGCAAAGGTGCAACGAATTTAGGGTGTGCGGGTTCTGTAGGCCTGGCAGGATCAAATTCTGGTTTGTTTGTAGCGACAGTGTCTACAGTCAAAGCTACGACTCTGGAGGAAATTCCGATCTCTTTTTGATCTTTTGGTCCGGTTATGTGATCTGCTGTCAAATCGGGGCAATTGGCTCCCACTGGCTCACTGCTGACAGGGCTGACGGTTCTGCCGGAGAGTTTGCCCTGATTCGCTGGAGCATTTTCTACTTTATCATCTGTTCCAACAGTAGAAGCAGAGGGAGTTACCCCATAATCAAATGAGGGTTGTAGTAATCGATCCATTGTTTTATTCCTTACTTTAATTGTCTTTAATCTTGTCGAGGGAGAGCCCATCTAAAGAATGCATACGTATTCTAGACCCGTTTATTTAACAAAAGTTCCAAAAAAAGAAAGATCATAGAGCTGAAAAAAGACCTCTGGCCGGGCCAGTGTCGCAAAAAACAATGTGAATAGCCTGAGGTACAGGATGAACTGTGGATATCCAGGTCATTCCATACTTTCATCTTCAGCGTATTGACCTGCGTAGGCAAAAATATTGCTGACCAACCGCGTAAGCCCCCTGGTCAGAGCGACCAGTGGAAAAACAGCGTTAATGGCTCCAAGGTTGAGCTGACCATTCGCTCTGCAGAAGTCTCTGGGAAATTTTTTCTGTATTTCCAGGGGATGCAGAGGTTTCGGGTACAATGTTTCATCAAGACAGCCCTTCTGCTTTAAGTGTTCCGAGTAACACTCACCAGAGAGGGGAGAGGCACAAGGGTCCGTCACCTCACAGGGTTGCAAGGCAGTCCAGTAAAGGATCTCCTGAGCTGTGCGAGTCAACCATGAACGGTATTTGGAATCGTCTATTAATTCGAGTGCCGAAGTATTGCGCAGCTGAAAGTTAAGAGGATTAACGGGTTCTGACAATTTGTCAGAAGCATCCAGTTTCGAGAAAAGTGCCGGGTCTTTGAGAAAATCCAGAGTATCATCCAATAATTGTCGGGGGAGACAAAATTGCCAAACATACAATACATCTTCTTTATTAGTAACTAACCTTTCTGCAAGTATTGGAATGAGCCTTTTCCGGACTATTGGATCATTGCAAGACTTCTCCAAATATTCTTTATTGTTAAAAAGCCTCAAAAATTCCCGATTCCGTTCAATATAGTCAATTACAGTGCGAGGGTCAGCGGGCAATAACTTTCTGTTCAGAATGTGATGACATCCCATATCAAAGGCTTCAGATTTGAGCACTATTCGATCCAGCTCATTCTGAATTTCATCTGGAAGATACTCGATCCCATGATCAGGAAAATAAGGATAAACAACATTCAAAACATGGGTTTTAAAAGCGCTGTCTGCATTAACTATTTCAAAGAAACCATAAAGAGCCAAAATACTAAAACCTTGGCTTACTTCAGGCCTACTACTTAATATGTCCAATAATGAATACTTTGCTATATCGATTAACTCCTGAAACTGCTCACCCTTAAAACCCCCAATAGAATTCAATACAAAAGGATTAACTTTCACCAGTTTTTTTAATAAAAGACCAAATTTTTTTTTGTCATTTTCATACAGTTTCGAAGCAAGAGAATATACCCTGAACAGGGACCTTCGATAGGCATCATCGACAAGATTATTTGTTTCCAATTCAGCAGTTACCACCTTGAGCATGATTTCTTCAAAAAAGACAGAATCCTTGGTGAACAGGTTGCATTTCTGGTAGTAAATACTCTCAAAATTATGATACCAATTACAGCTACTGAGCGAATCCAAAATAACTTCTTTTGTCAAAAACTGAGCCGGAACCTCTGGCAAATCACACAAACCCTTTGATAGTTGTGACAGACAATAAGCTTCGTTTTTACTTTTAATATATTCTGGAAGGTCTTTAAGCCTTATCATTCCTGAGCGAATAAGTTCATCATAAAAATCATCATCTTTGAAACTGACTGGAAGATTTTCCAGCGATTTCATTTTCGCTGTGGTATTCAAGTGGCTATAAATAAAAACGGCCAGACTGAATGGTGTATCTTGGGGAATACCATACAGATTCGAATACTCAATAAGAAAATTAATATCACATTTCAATTCATCGGTTAGATCATCGAGGCCACATCGGAAAGGTATATACATAGGCTGGGCCAATAGTATACCCTTGGTTAGCTTATTTTTTGGTAGTTCTTGAATCGCAAAAATACCATGTCTTACAAACTCTTTCATAAGAATTGGCGATTGATGATAAGCTCGAGGCAAAAATCGGCTAAGGTCTTGTCGTCTTATAAAGCTGATAATTTTAGTGAATTGACCTTCTGTGAGTTCATGGCCTCGACCATCAATAAGCTTTTGAATCAGCTCGACTTGTTCTTCCGTAAAGATAGCATTGCTCGTGCCCGGGCTCGCTTTAAGCTTTTTTAAAGTTCCGGGTGTTGATGCTTCGGACTTTATCGAAAGACCAATATCTACAGCATCGTTAAAGTTCAGCTTTGTTTTGCGTACACTGGCTTCACAGGTATCTATATCTAAAACAACCACTCTGGAGGACATTCCGGTCTCTTTTTGATCTTTTGTGGGTTCTGATTCGAAATCTTCTCGATTGAAGCCCAACGTTCCATCGCTGACAGGTCTGACGACTCTGCCGGAGATATTGCCCTGATTTTCTCTAGCATTTTCTGGAACATCGGCTTTAGCTCTGTCAGAAGTTCCAAAAAAACACAGAGTCGGAAAAAGACCCCAGCCCGGGCCAGGACGGCACAAAATAATCTAAATAACCCTGGATGCAGGATGCAATGGCGGATATCCACGCTATTCCCAATCAGCACCCTCGGTATATTGGTCTTCGTAGGCAAAAATATTACTGACAAACAGGGTAAGCCCCTTAACCAGACTGATCAGGGGAAAAACAGAGCGCCTGGCCCCAAGAATGGACTGACCAGTAGCCAGGCGGAAATCTCTGGGAAATTTTTTATGCTCATCCAGGGGGTGTAAATGTTTCGGGTACAGTGTTTTATCCAGGCGTCCACTGCGTTTCAGATGTTCTGAATAGCACTCGCCAGAAGGGGTAAAAGCACAAGGGTCTGTGACCTCATCAGGTTGCAGGGCAGTCCAGTATAGAATCTCCTGGGCTGTACGAGTCAACCATGAACGATATTTAGCATCGTCAAGTCGCATCAATTTCTGCAATCTTGACTTGGGCTGTAATTCTTTTTCTTTTGCAAACAAACCCGAAAGGTATTCGTTCAGTAGCTGTTCAATAAAGTTTTCTGTCTCTTTCACTGCCTGTAGATTTTGATAATGATAATCCGGGGAGTTGCGACGCAGGCGCGATCTCAACAACACGGCTGACAGCAATTTTTCGCAAATAGCATTGGCAAAGCTTAGCCGTTGCAAAACCTCCGGAGAATAATCCGTAGTTTTTAAGTCTCTCTTAGTCAGGCCACTTTTCACAGCGCCATAAGACTCCATATTGCCCCAATCCCTTAAACCATTCCAGCCGAATTCAGGACGTTCAATAGCTTCGATCCAGCCCGTAAACTCTCTGGGTAAGGGGAAGACAGAATAAAGTGACTCGTCCAACAACGGACTCAGGAACACCCAGGGACGTTGGCTAGCGTGATAGGACGGTAACCTGGACTTAGGCATAATGCCAAACTGGCCATTAAGTACGCCAATATCATGAATGCCCTTCAGTAGACCCTGCTCAGCTGTCGCATAAGGGGTTCCGGTTACATCAGGAGTGTGAGCGTATTTAGCAAAGTTGTTTGTCGCCTTGAAGTGATAAACCAGACTGGCTCTTTTACCATCAAAATCGCTCGCTTGTAAGCAATCAGTGAAACCTTGGGTACCCTTGGGAAGATCCTTTTCCAGCACCAGAAGGTACTGTCCAAAACGGGGTTTCTGACTTTTAAAGCGGTCACTTTTGGCAGCAAATTGATGCATAATGCCTTCTTTCGCCAGGGCCGTCTTCAACTCTCCGACCCGATGGAATTTATAGTAATCAACCTCTTCACCATTGGCTATTGCCAGTGTACGTCCACCAACGATGGTACCTTCTTTCTCAAACAGTGTTATCGGATGTTGACCAGGATAAACCGGTTGAAACTCTGTTTCAGCGGCACGAACGAACTCTGACTTTAATTGTCGAGTGGAATCTTGATCCGCAAAATGAACACCAAATGCGTGAAGAGCCACCAGTAATTCGAATGCCGAAGTATTGGGCAGTTGAAATTCCAGAGGATTAACGGGTTCTGTGAGTTTTTCAGAAGAATCCAGTTTGAAAAAAAGTGCCGGATCTTTGAGAAAATCAAGAGTATCATCCAGCAATTGTCGGGGCAGATTATCCTTATAATCATGCAATAAATCATGTTTATTGGCAACAAGCCTTTGTGCAAATGTATATATGAGTCTTTGCCGGAGTATCGGGTCAGTGCAGCAACTTTCGAGATATTCTTTGTCTTTAAAAAAGTACACAAACTCCCTGTGTCGTTCAATGTATTCTACTACAATGCTACGATCGACAGGCCGTAACTTTCTGAACAGAAGATGCTCTTTTCCCTTGTGAAAGGGCCTGGATTTGAGCACCATTTTATCTTGCTCCTTGAGGATTTGCTCTGGAAAACGAATACGGGGTTTGAAAGACTCCCCAATATGAGCAAGAACATAAGGAGAAACAATATTCAGGACACGGACTTTAAAACTTTCATCTGCATTCACTTTGTCAAAGAAACCATCAATTAGTCCAGGGTATAAGCCATGACTTACTTTAGGTCTCCTGCTTAATATGTCTAATAATGACTCCTTTGCTATGCCGATTAATTCCTGAAGCAAGGCAGCATCCAGATTTACAGTGTAAAGCAAAATAAAAGGATTTGCTTTTGTCAGTTTTTTTAATAATAAACCAAATTTTTCCCCATCTGCCTCATATCTTTTTAATGCAGAATTATGCACCTCACACAAGCAGGAATCGTTTAAATCAGAGTATAATACAGAATCGAACTTATCCAACATCCCCAATTCGACTGTGACGAACTTGACCAGTAGTTCTTCATAAAAAACAGGATCACTGGTGAACATTTTGTATTCATCGGAACAAATTCTACGAAAATTACGAAGCAAATGTTTACCATTATTAATCGAACTCAGGATGGATTCTTTTGTCATAAAATGAATCGGAACGTCTGATAATTCACAAAAGCCATTTGCCAATTGTGAAAGGCAGAAGGCTTTGTTTTTATTTTTAATGCGTTCTGGAAGGTAATCAAGCTCGATCATTCCTGAACGAATGAGCTCGTCGTATAAGTAGTCACTTTTAAAACTGGCTGGAAGACGATGCAAGGACCCTATTTTTTCCACGGTGTCCAAGTGACAATAAATAAAAATTGCCAATTTTGCTGGTGTGCTGTAGGGAATGCCATAACGCCCTGAAAATTCAATAAGAAAATCAAGATCTTTTTTCAATTCATCAGGTAATTTATCATAGCGGGTAAGGGTACGAATACCATCGCTCTGAGCTAAAAGTATATCTTTAGTTAGTTTATCTACTGGTATTTCGTCAGCGCATAAAACACCATTCCTCACAAAGTCTTTCATAAGGCTGGGTGATTCTAGATAAGCATCAGGCACATATTGCCTGGAATTTATTATTGAAAAATAGTCGATAACGTTCACGAACTCATCTTCTGTGATTTCACTGGCTTTGCCATCAAGGACCTTTTGAATCAACTCGACTTGTTTCCCGGTAAGAAGAGCGGTGTTCACACCCGGACTAACCTTAAACCTTTTTAAAGGTCCGGATGATGAGACTTCGGGCTTTACCATAAAACTTCTAAATAACGCAGGATGCAGTACCCACAGCACCGGTGGAACGTCGGAGAGCTTTCCTGATTTCCAGATACCACCTTCCGGCATCAACGTTTTAACCACTGGCTGCAACGCTTTAGCAAGCTTATCGTGAGGGGGGGTTATGATCGTTTTAAGGCTTCTTTCGTTATGTTGAGAGGAGGCCTGAAAATAAGGCTTGCCAGCATTCTCTGGCTCCTGATTGTTTTGCTGAAAAGAGGCTATGAAAAAGTGTAGAACCGCCTTTTCCAGCAGTTGCAGAATCAGCTCAGCGCGGTTGGCATTCGCCAGCTGTTTAATGGTCGCGTCAACGCTGGTTTTGATGTCCTGCTGCCCCTGCAAAGTCATACCAAAATGCGGGTATGGAAACAGTTTATAGGTCAATTGCAGATGGCTGTTGCATTCGGGTTGCTGCTCGCCACAAAGTGAGAGCTGACCGCTATGACCATCCGCCTCAAATTCAACGTTGCCAGCGACCTGTGACACAGGGAGGTTGGTTGAGGCCGAATCCGGATTTTGGATCAAAGCTATGGTGTTTTTAATGACCGCATCGCTTAGCAGGCTGGCAATGGAAAAACCATTGGCAAAATCTTTCGCCTCATTATGCAACAACGACTCAATACTCACCGGTAAACTTTCTGAGTTACCAGTGTTGGTCAGTGTGACTAAAGTTGACTCCCTGCTTTTGTCTGAATAGTCAATATCAATGCGAATGGCATTTGCCGCCATGGGTGAAACCCATGAGAGATCAATATGAACGACACCGTGTTGCGAACTGGCCTCGTACAGCTCCAGCCAGGGGGAGTAACCCTCAGCTAATGGAGTCTCGGCCAACCAGGGGCTGATGGATGGGTTCAACGGGAATGGCGTTATTCGCAAAGTCTGCTGGTGACTTTGCTGCTGGTAAATCAGCTCCAGGTAAAATCGCTTGCGAATGTGAGGAGGGTCCACCTGAATTTGTTCTGATCCCAAACGAGTCCCGGTATACCAAGTGTACAAGGCACTTTTTACACCGGGCAAAATGGCCATGGACAAGACTTGAGCGGTGTGCAGCATCAAAGGGTTTTCTGTCCAGCGGCTCAGTACGGAGGCTGTAGTTTTACTCACCATCCAGTAAATCATGGCGTTAAACGCCAGCGTGGGCAGTGTGCGCAAACCGTTCAGTGATAAATAATCGCCATAACGTCGATAAGTAAAATCATCTCCAAGACGGAAAAAGAAGCCCAATGGCGACACACTGTGAAACTCAAAATCAAAAGGTGAAAGTGCATTTAACCCGCTTTCAGCTTCACGATAACCGTGATTATCCGTATCTGAATTGCTGATGCTTGCCCAGGACAACTGCAGGGTAAAAATAAAAAATAATGCGTATCTTCTCATGAGATTGTTTAAATCCAATCATTGATGAACGCACGAAAACAAATAATGGTCTTTATTGTTTTTACCATTGAAACAGGCATCAACAACTCATGGTGACCGCTATCAGTGCAAGAGCCTAGTCAATATTTTTGATTCCGGCAAAAAATCATACGAATTTCACGCCCTTTCCGGTCTCGGGTCAAGGCTTCACGACAGTTACCCGGTGGTTCATCCAGGATTAGCACAGAATCCAGCTGATCCAGCTTTCTTGCGGCGATTTGCCAAAACGACTGTGGACAGACTTTGCGGGCCAGGCGGGAAGCCTTACCGTTAAAAATATCTGCTGTAGCCTTGTCTTTGAAAGAAGCGATGATAGATTGCATGGTGGCACGGTTACCATGCCACCATCGGATGAATATTCAGTTCGGTTAACAGTTCTACGGCGAAGGCTTTTGGCTGAGGGCATTGAACAGAGCATCAGTTTCAAAGGATGCACTTTGGGCACGAGCTCTGGATTCAGCATCAGTCTGGTTCCCATGTTCCTGCGTTGGAACCCATGGGCTCTTTTCAGTTACTGTGCCTGACATGTTGGGGAGGTGTGCATTCCCACGGTGGAGAGGGTGTCGCAAAACTTCAACAGCTCGTTCTCACGCTCTGAAGTCGTCATTCCCGCGAAGGCGGGAATCCAGCGCCAACGGTGGATCTCTGCCTTCTCGGGGATGACAAGGCCAGAGGGACACCGGGCAGTATGGTTCTGGTGGAGAGTCAGTGTGGATTCCCGCCTTCGCGGGAATGACGAGAATGAAGCCGGGAATGACGAGAATGAAGCCGGCAATGACGGGAGTCAACGCGTTCCCACGCCGGAGAGAGTTTTGCGACACCCACTGGACCGTGGGAACGAGTCAAAAAAATATCGCTGATTATATCCTTTACTGGCTGGCAGAACCCGAATTTTCTACCAGAACCCTGCTGGAAAAAGTTTACACCTGTGTTAACCTGTGACCATTCGTGTAATCAGTTTCTATACAACGGAAGACGGCAAAACGCCTGTTGCTGATTTTCTGAATACCCTGAGCAGCCAGCAGGCTCGAAAAGTTACCTGGGTTCTGAAGCTGGTTCAGGAGCAGGAGAAAGTACCAAGCAGTTATTTTAAAAATTTGGTTAGCACTGAGGAAATCTGGGAGGTTAGGGTTCAATCTGGAAGTGATATATTTCGTCTGCTGGGTTTCTTTGACGGAAGCAGCCTGATCGTATTAAATCACGCTTTTCAAAAAAAGACACAGAAGACACCGTCAAAAGCCATCAGGCTGGCAGAAAAGCGTCGCAGGGATTATCTGAACAGGAGGATACCATGAGTGATCTGGATCAATACATTCAAGATAGGAAAGCCCGAGACCCGGAATTTTCCGACGGTTATGATGAGGACTATGAGTCGTTCAAGTTTGGAGTATTGCTCAAGGAGGCCAGAAAAGAAGCAGGGTTGACCCAGCTCCAGCTGGCACAAAAGCTTCAAACCCATAAAAGCGCGATATCCCGTATCGAAAACAATTCTGAGGATGTAAAACTCTCCACACTTGAGCGCTTTGCTGCTGCCCTGGGTAAAAAGCTGGAAATTCGGCTAGTATAACCTGCATCTGGACTTTTATTTCACCCATCAGGGCTGTGGCTTCTTGCGACGTTTCTAACACTGCTTCAAGTATGAACAGTAACCAGCTTTCCCAGTCTCCTTTTGCTCTCTCAATGCTTGTAATCGTGAGTAATACTGAGCCTTGTTTCGAATGATGCCCTGCCCCCGGATATCCAGCCATTGCATTAGAGGGCCTGTTTCATCCTGAAGTTGCTGCCGGGTTTGTGGTGCGAACTAATTGCCTGGCGATGGTTTTCAGGCTGCCCTGTTCAAACTTTTTCTGAGCGGCTTTGCCCAGTTCAATCCAGGCTTCAAGACGTTTTTGGGCCAATGATTTGCTTTGGCTGACTTCGCCTTCCCCGGGGTCTTCTTCAAAGTATTCAAAGTTGCCCCAGTGGTCGAAGATCCGGAACTTTTCTTTATGCTTGCCCTGACCATACAGGTTTTCACAGAGCCGGGTTCCCCGCCCAATCATCTGCCAGAATTTCACTTTGGATTTGATGGGTTTGGCAAAGACCGGGTTCACTATTTCCGGTACATCAATTCCGGTATCCAGCATATCCACCGTGATCGCTATGGTTAGCTTATCATTGGTGGACTGATCACCCTCTTTGAAATCATCAATCAGTTGCTCGGCACGGGAAACATTCTTCAGGGTATCCAGTCGTATTTCTTTGTCTGGACTGCTGTAGAAAGGTCCTGGTAAATCACCATTTGCTTATCTACAACTTAGACTAGTGCAGCTAAGCTCTGATATCCATACACCCCTCGTTCCCACGCAACAAAGGGTGTCGCAAAACCCTGGTTCACCTCCCGTCATTTCCGGCCTCACTCCCGTCATTCCCGCGAAGGCGGGAATCCACACAGACTCATCACCAGAACCATACTGCCCGGTGCCCCCCTGGCCTTTTCATCCGCGTGAAGGCAGAGACCCGCTGTTGGCGCTGGATTCCCGCCTTCGCGGGAATGACGACCACAGAGTATCGGAACGAGTGGGCTGTATGGATATCAAGGCTTGGCTGCACTAGGCCAAATTATCATCCTCGGAGTATTGATCTGAGAATGCAAAAATATTGGCGGCCAACAGCGTGAGCCCCTTGGTCAGACTGACCAGAGGAAAAACACCGTTAACGGCTCCGAGATTGGGCTGACCATCAGCTTTGTAAAAGTCTCCGGGGAATTTTTTCTGCGCGTCCACAGGATGCAATTTCGAGTACAACATTTCATCAAGATGTCCATTTTTCTTTAAGTGTTCCGAGTAACACTCATCAGAATTGTGAAATGCACAGGGGTCTTTGACCTCATGAGGTTGCAGGGCCGTCCAGTACAGGATCTCCTGAGCTGTCCGAGTCAGCCATGAACGGTATTTGGTATCGTTTAACTGCATGAACTCTTGCAATCTTGCCTTGGGCTGTAATTCTTTTTCTTTTGCAAACAGGCCCGACAGGTATTCGTTCAGTAGCTGTTCAATAAAGTTTTCTGTCTCTTTCAATGCCGATTGTTTTTGATAATGATAATCCGGGGAGTTCCGACGCAAGCGTGATCTTAATAACACAGCCGCCAGCAGGTTTTCGCACAGGGCATTGGCGAAGCTTAATCGTTGCATAACTTCTGGAGTATAACCCGCCGATTTAGAGTCTGCGGCGGCCAGGCCACTTTTCATAGAGCCATAAAACTCCACATCACCCCAATCCCGCAGACCAGCCCAGCCAAAATCAGGACGTTCAATAGCTTCGATCCAGCTTTCAAATTTTCCGGGTAATGGGAGGGCAAAATATTTCGAGTTCCCCAACAACGGACTCAGAAACACCCAACGACGTCCGGTATCGTGAAATGAGGGTATCGTTGACGAAGGCATAATGCCAAACTGGCCATTCAGTAAGCCAATATCATGAATGCCATTCAATAGACCTCGCTCAGCAGTCACATAAGGAGTGTTTTTTTCATCAGGAGTGTAAGCGTATACACCATAGTCGTTTGTCGCTTTGAAGTGATAGACCAGTACGGCTCTTTCACCATCAACATTGATGACTTGCAAGCGGTCAGTGAAACCTCGTGTCTTCTCAGGGAGATCCTTTTCCAGTACAGCAAGATACTGGCCAAAACGGGGTTTCTGGCTTTTAAAGCGGTCACTTTTGGCAATAAATTTATGCATAATGCCTTCTTCTGCCAAAGTAGACATGCACTCTCCGACCCGATGGAACTTATAGTAATCAACCTCTTCACCATTAGGTATTGCCAGTGTACGACCACCAACAATGGTGCCCTCTTTTTCGAACAGTGATAGCGGATCCTGAACAGAATAAACCCATTGAAAGCCTGTTTCACCGGAATGGGCAAACTCTGACTGCAACTGACGACCGGAGGCTGGATCCGCAGGTTTAAAACCAAATGCGTGAGCAGCTACCAGCAATTCGAATGCCGAAGTATTGGGCAGTTGAAATTTAATTTGCGTCTGACTTATATCTTTTTGAGGCGTAATCATATGCTTGCATCATACATAATTCCCCTGAAGAATATTTCAATGAAGCATCATATTTATCAACACGTTCCAAATCAGCTGTTACAGCCCTGACCAGTACCTCTTCAAAAAATACAGAGTCCTTGATAAAAACCTTGTATTCATCAAAAAAAACTCTACTAAAGTTACGCCCGTAATATATACCCTTGATCGAGTCCAGAATGGATTCTTTCGTCAACAAATGAACCGGAACTTCTGATAATTCACACAGGCCTTTTGATAATTGCGAAAGACAGTATTCTTTGTTTTTGCTCTTGACGTGTTCTGGAAGGTCTTCAAGCGCTATCTTTCCTGAATGAATGAGTTCATCGTAAAAATCATCATTTTTATTTTTAAAGCTGTCTGGAAGTTGATTGAGAGATTTTATTTTCTCTGTGATGTCCAGATGATCATAAATAAGAACAGCCAGTTCCGGTGGTGTACCAAAGGGAATACCTTTACGGGCTGAATATTCAATAAGGAAATCAAAATCTGTTTTCAATTCGTCTGGTAGTTCATCGAAGTCACAACAACCAATACCAGAACTACTCTTGGACAAGAGTATATCTTTAGTCAGTTTATTCTTTGGTATTTCATAAACTTTCAAAATACCATTCCTTAAAAATTCTTTCATCAAGGCGGGTGATTCTAAATAAGCTTGGGGTACGTAATTTCTAAAATTTTTTCGTGAAAAATAGTCGATAACGCTCTTAAATTCCTCTTCTGAGAGTTCATGGCTTCGACCATCAAAGACTTTTTGAATCAGCTCGACTTGTTTTTGGTTTAAGATAGCCGTGTTGCCACCCGGATTGGCTTTAAACTTTGTTAAAGATCTGGGTAATGATGCTTTAGGTTTTACCCTAAGAGCAATATCTCCGGCATCGGTAAAGAGCCGTTTGTGTTTGCGCTGAGAGGCTTCAGAGGTATTCGGATCTAAAGCAACGGCTCTGGAGGAAATTCCGATCTCTTTTTGATCTTTTTGTCCTGTTACAGAATCGGTTGTGAAATCATCGAGACTGACTCTGAATGGCTTACCGCTGAGAGCGCTAACGGCTCTGCCGGCAACAATGCGCTGCGTTGATGTAGCATCTTCTGTTTCTGTAACACTGGCTTTAGCAATGCTAGTAGAGGAACTTTGTACATTAGTACATGATTTTTGAAATGATGCTTCCATTATTTTTTTCCTGCCTTTAATTGTCCTTAATCTTGACGAGGATGAGCCGACGAAGATGAGCCCAACCAGAGAAGGTTTACTAGTAAGACCCGTTTAGTAGACCAAAGTTCAAAAAAAATCGCCGGATTAAAAAAAGCTTGTTGGCCAGACCTATGTTACATAGAGCAGTGCAAACAAGCTGTCATTGCTACTGATTCTGCGTATTTGATTAGCTGAAGCCTGCCAAAGATAAATAACCCTCTGTCTGATGGTCTATCCTGCTATGCAGCATCGAATTTGTTCTGGATTGGGTGCGCCGGACAACCGATTGGACGAAAAGTATGGGATTGGCAAAACGGACAGTCTATCAACAATAATTTTTATACTTGTTCACACAGACCAGACAATTTATTCCTGACTGGCAGGGTGAATGACGGATTTCAGGGTGGCATGAAAAAAACTTATTATTCACTGGGTGCTTACGGACTTCTTTTTTTCTGTCTTGCGATTCAAGTGGCAACAATACCCCAGGCAGTGGCCGAGAATAGTCTCTCTGAGCCCATGTCATTAAGTTCGCTGTTCCCCTTGCTGGCCACTGTTTACCGGAATATGCCCGAAGCAAAGAGCCCATTGCCTGACCTGAATCCGCCACCGCAGCCATCACATCATCCCGGAAACATTTCATGCTCTTTTGATACCACCGTTTCAGTCGTTGCGCCGCAATACCACCAGATAAAGCTACAAATCGCCCTGGCTGAAGGCCATATCTGGCAATCTTCAGGCAATAATGAACCTTTGGATCTGGAGCCCCGTCATCTGCCCAGTGCGGTAAGATACATTGACCCAACGGGACATTGTCACGAGCACTGGGTTATTCAGGGTGTTACCATACAAGACATTCCACCAGACATCGACCCGGAAGACCCTGAAAACAGCCTGCCACCATCACTGAGGAATAATTCTGATTTACCCACACCCTTTAATTTCACCCATCTTTTTGCAGGTAATGGACTGGATAGATCTGATAGCAATGACCTTGACGCAGTACAAAACCCGTTAACCCATCTCCTGCCTGCCCCCTACCCCCTGTCAATCCGTTATGCTGAATCTGGTCTGTCGGTTTTATTCCAGGATTCAATCTGGCTAAGGCTTAATCAGGAAGAATCGCTGGTTCTTGCGCCTTCGGAGTTTCCTGCCGTGGCCAAAGTCAGCGATATGTCCGATGAAAACTGGCCACAACTCATTGCGGCTGAGTCTGTTCACAGGAATACCGATGGTGTCAGGTCTGTCTTGAGATGGACTAATAGGCTGATACAGAACGCACTGTCCGATGATCCGTTATTAAGATTTCTGGCATTCATTCACGGGACAGCCTTTCTGGTACAGGACAGTAATGGACAACTTTCATACATCATCCAGCGCAACGGCAAGCTGTTATCCATCAGCAGATTCGAAGCCCACTTAAGGTTAAGTCTTTATAGCCAGAGCTTTCTTGAGTCACTGTATCCGGAGATTTTCGGGCCATCGCTCCCCGCAGGTGGCGGCTGGCATGAATGTAACCGCTGGGTTCGCAAGAAGCCTTTTCATCCCTATGAGAGGTCTGAACGTGATGCCAGTAACGGTTCTGGTGCTCAAAGACCTGTAAATCCTGAAGGCGGGAATAATGAAGGAAATGACAGATCGACTCGATCTGAAGCTCATGCAATGCATTACTCAGAACAAACCCGGGAACCCGGAACAGCGTCTACCGAAAAGGATGGGAGGCAAGCACAGATAAACCGGCAGAAAGTTGACGCTATTTACGATTATCAACCTCCGGAAAACCGCGATGAAACGCCCATTCCTTTATACGCTACCGCTTTTCTTAATGGCAACCAGCAACATTTGTATTGTCCGGTTTGCACTGAGTTCATTACCGGAGAAGCGAAAGCCTGCACTTCGAGTGTTCCTCACAGTGTCTGCATTGACTGTTTTGACGAAATGACTAAAGCAAAAGTGAGAAACATCAAAGAATGCATTACTTGCAGTGAGAAAATGCATAATCATTCATTCAACTATGAAGACGCTGCCGCAGTTGTCATGTTCCAATGTCCGTTAGGCTGTGGGCACAGTTGCCCGCTGGCATTTATAAAGAACCATATCAAAGAGCAGCATACCCCCGGTTCATCCGAAGATCGATCAGTGACTATGAACCAAGAAGAGGAAGAGCAGGCGATGCCTCCGGGGAGCGTGTTATTTTATGGTGTGCCTGTAATGGCAGAAGATAAAGACAGGGTCGAGCAATTTCTTCATATCTGCCGGCAGATTAATGATCCCGAACACCTGCAACTGGCAGGCGCATTTACCCGGGTCTTCGAGGCACTTCAAAACAGGCCCGAACAGTCAGCCAGTGTTCATTCTGGACGGGATAACACAGACGTGACCAGTCATCACCCGTCGTATGCTTTTTTCAATTCCAGAGAGAAAAATCTTGATTCGGCATACTTGCAGTGTGTCAGAAGTACTGATGAACAAAGCGCCAAATGCCGTTTTTGTAACGTACGCATAGGGTTGAATCAAAATGTGATGGATATACGGGAACATTTAAGCAAATGCTCTAAAATCGGTTTCTGCCCTAACAGAGATGATGGCTGTTCTTTTCAACATCAGTCTGCCCTGATGCCGACACACTTGTTAAAATGCCGTTATAACAAAGTTAAGTGCCAAATATGCCACCAACAGGTAGCTTTGACGAAAATGAGCAGGCACAGGAAAAACTGCCTTGCCAGTATACGACTGAATCAGGATGATGCCTTATTTTATGACAGAACTGAGCAGAAGCCTGTTAGGCTCTGGGGTCAAGATAAAGAGGAGGCGATTCCAGTGTTTAAGAAGCCAGGAGAAGATACCTACTATTGCAAAATTTCAAAGCTTTTTTATGAATCAATAACCAAAAGAGGACACGTATGGGGAAAACACTCTATAAAGTTTATCTGCGTTAACCCTGATTATTCCGATGGTTTTTCTGTAGATTTCAGATTTGATACCTTTGAAGGTAGTCTGTCTCTCCTTATATTTCCGGAAGCAGAACATCGCCGTATGGCACTACCCGTCGTTTTTAACGGAAAAGGTGAAAAGCTGGAAGACATACCCTTTGTGATGCGGGGAGATTCCTCATGTGATCTCTGTGGTTACGAGGTTCATCTTGATACGATGACTCATCCAGATCCGTACCCAATATGCCTGACAGAATTACTTTTTAAAACCGTGTATAGTAAGGACAGAGGTCGTCACAACAATGGTTTTCCTGAATGTGTTTACGTTCAGATTAAACTTACCCCGGTTGGCCAGCAGCGTAAGTCCCCTGACCAGAGGTAAAACGGCATTATCGGCCCTGAGATTAAGCTGATCATCGCCTTGATCGAAGTCTCTGGGAAATTTTTTCTCCTCGTCCGCTAGGTGCAAAGTTTCAGGGTAGAGTGTTTTATCCAAATGCCCCGTTTGCTTTAAGTGCTCTGAGTAGAACTCACAACCAGGATCAAATGCACGATTGTCTCTGACCTCGTAGGGTTGCAGGGCAGTCCAGTAGAGGATCTCCTGAGCTGAGCGAGTCAACCATGAACGGTATTGGGTATCGTCTAATTCCGTAAATTCTTGCAAGGTAGTAGCTAGAGCGTTAGTCGCTATCCTTCTGCAAAAGGCGCCGGACGGCAGAATTCCATGGCCAGAATACCGATTCCTGCGGTGTAGAAACCGATACCTGCCCCCGCTGCGGCCTGGCTGCTGATCCAGATGCTGGAGGGTTTCAGCATCATCCGCATAATCAGGCAATCAGGGCAAGGATGCCTTTTGCTGCACGACTCAGAAAACGCAGAGGCTCAAGTGATAGCGAGGGATCACTTATTGACATCCTCCCCCGCTGATTCAAAGAAATCAGCAGGGGATTCCTTTACAGGTGCTACTCTCTCACGATTTCACACAGGTTTCTGCTTCATGGGTATGGCACAAAGGACTTACATTACCTCCACAGACTTTACTTTCCCTCTGCCCGAGGGTAGGTCTACAAAATGCTTTTCGACAATGACAGACATAACAAAAGAGAAGAATCATTAAATGAAGTCATCAATCAGTTGTGCAGGCTCTTTGTCCAGACGATCCGGATCAAGACTCCAGCGACAGTTTTTAGAAAACTGGCTGCTGAGATAATCCGCCTGCTCCGGCAAAATCCGGTGGCTATTCACTAAAGCCAGATATTCAGCGGCATTCGGTCGATAGGGTAGCGCCACCAGTGTCATATCCAGTTCATCCAGCAAACGATCACTTTTGAATTGATTGCATCGCTTGCAGGCAGCCACCACATTCATCCAGTCGTCTTGTCCGCCCCTTGAGGTAGGCAGAATATGGTCACGGGTCAAAAACCGGCGTGCCAGGAACTTGCCACAATACATGCACTGGTGATTATCACGTTCAAAAAGAGAAGTGTTAGTTAAGGCTGGATTTGTGCGGGCAGGGAAGAGTCGTTTACCACCACAAGCAATGATGCTGGGTAATTCAATGACCGTCTGGGCGCCAAGCCATCGGTTATAGCCACCTCTTACCCGATAAATGATGTCACCAAGGCTCCAGCGGATCAGGTCTCTCGAGTAGAGACAGACTGTCTCCTGCCAGGTCAGCCACTCCACCGGTTGTCCGGCAGCATTCAGTCGCAGAATATACATAATTCAGCTCCCGTTTTTTCATCCATGACCCTCTTTTATTAACTTATCGAAATGAAATGCACTTGCCAATGCCCTATTCCCGACAACTGTTTGTTAACAATTGAACTTTTGTTCAAAAAACACAGGCAGGAACTGCATTTATTTTAAATCAGAATTGACTCCTATACTGACTTTCTGAAACCACAACCCAACCAGAGTTGGAAACGCAGACACGCCGTAACGGATTCTGATAGTCTTTTTTCAAGGGACGGAGCTTGTCTCCCCTGCAACAGAACGACAGCGAAGTAATAATACTGGAAGTAACCATCCTGGATGTAAAACCGGGCCAGGAGGTCGGGTTTGAACGAGCCTTTGCTCAGGCACAGGACACCATTGCCAGCATAAAGGGTTACTTCTACCATCAGCTACAAAAACGTCTGGAGAAGGATAGCCGTTATCTACTTTTGGTAAACTGGGAAACACTGGAAGATCACACTGAAGGCTTCAGAGGGTCAGAAGAGTATCAGGATCGGAAACGGTTACTGCATCACTTTTATGATCCCTTTCCAGAGGTGGATCACTACACCCAAACTTTAATAAGTAGTTTCCCCCCTGAATAAGCTATGAAGCAAACTTCATAATATACGGTCACCCAGCAAGAAGAATCAGGCCAATGTCATCAAAAAGAGAACCTGTGTTTTATCTGGATCTATTACGAGTTGTGGCCGCAGTAGCTGTGATCATTATCCACGTATTGGGACCCTATCGTGACCTTTACGGGCAAATTCCGATGTCGGACTGGCTCACAGCGGTCACTTTTAACAGTTTTTCCCGCTGGTGTGTTCCTATTTTTATCATGATCACCGGCATGTTGTTTTTATCAGACAAACGCCCTTTTGACCTGGATTACTTCCTCAGACGACGGGTGATGAAAGTTCTGGTGCCCTTCCTTTTCTGGGCCATGTTTTATTCCTTTCTGGCAGGACTCTCACCCACTTTTGATTACCAGTGGACCAGGGCCATTGATACCCTGAAAGAACTTCCCTATAAAAGCACCTGGTACCACCTTGGCTTCTATTACTATTTTATTCCTCTTTATCTTGTTATTCCTTTTCTAAGGCCTGCCGTTCACATCATGCCCGATGATCTGCTTAAATTTATGGCCGGGGTCTGGTTATGGCTGACATTGAGTTATTTGATCAGGATCGAGACTTTCTGGCATATCAATACTCTCCTGTACGGGGGTTATTTAATCTGGGGTTATTGCCTTGCAAAGTATGATACCCGCAAACATCAACCATTGATTATTCTTGGCGGTATTCTTGGACTGGTGCTTACTTTAGGTGGTGTGCTCTGGCTCAGCACCGAAAAGGGAATGTACAGCTTTGGTCGATTTAACTCCTATAAAACCATTAATACCGTTCTTGTGGCGACCATGGTCTTCTGTCTTGCCAAGCACTATGGCGACAGGATTCAGGGTAGAAGCAAAAACATTATTTCCATGTTCAGCCGTTACAGTCTGGGCATCTATCTGGTACATCCTCTTCTGCTCTGGCCCGTAAGAGCCTACGACCTCTACCCAGCCAGCGCCATTATCATGATTCCCTTCTGGACTGTTGTGACCTTACTGGCCAGTACCGCTTTCGTCTGGCTACTCAGTCGAAGTCGTTTAACCCACTGGATGGTTCCCTGATCTAAAGAATGTCGCAAAAGTAGCGGGCAAGAGACCAGATTCTATTCGATAACGGGGAGGTAAAACTCCCCGCTGAAAAGCTATCTGGCTATCTGGCTTTCAAGCACCTTATAATGCCCTTCTAACTGTCCAAACTGATCAGGTAGCATTATGTCTAAAAGCGTGATTTGTGACATTGACGGCGTAATTCTGCATGACAACACCCTGATTCCTGGCGCTGATGATTTCATTCATAGCATGCAGGAGCGGGACATCTCTCTGATCATGCTGACCAACTACCCCTCCCAGACCGAAAAAGATCTGCAAAACCGCTTTGCTTCTGCTGGTATCACTATCCCGGAAAGTTGCTTTTTCACTTCCGCCATGGCCACCGCAGAATTCCTTAAACGACAGGAAGGTCAGAAAGCTTATGTTATTGGCGAAGGTGCCCTGATTCACGAACTGTATAAGGCAGGCTTTACCATTACCGATATCAATCCGGACTTTGTCGTCGTGGGTGAAACCAGGAACTATAACTGGAACATGATCCACACCGGTGCCCGATTTGTCTCTGAAGGGGCACGCTTTATTGCCACAAACCCTGATACCCACGGTCCCAATATGTCTCCGGCCTGCGGCGCACTCTGTGCTCCTATTGAGCGGATTACGGGCAAAAAGCCATTCTACGTAGGTAAACCCAGTGCCTGGATTATCCGTGCCGCCCTGAACAGGATGGGGTCACACTCAGACAACACTGTTATTGTGGGTGACAACCTGCGCACTGATATTCTTGCAGGCTTTCAGGCGGGCCTTGAAACCATTCTGGTTTTATCCGGTGTGTCCCGCCTTGCCGATATCGATCAGGTTCCTTACAAGCCCAACCATATTTTCGATTGTGTAGCGGATATTGATATTATCTGAGCCGGTTTAATCTCAGACAGAATTTGAGTGATCTGAATGCCTGCCTCACAGATAACGATCAGTCTTTCTCTTTTTAGTCCTTTTGACGTTGTATCTAACGCCAGAGCCGGCTACCGACATAGCTCTGGCAATGGACTTCTCCAAGGCAGTTCTGAGTTCTGGAAACGACTCCCACCGGTCAAAGCCGTTAATATAATCTCTGGCAATGCCCGCCATCTCTTCCAATCGTTTTGAAGGATTTTTAACACCAATACCTTTGCCAAATCTCACCAGTTTGTCTTGATCTGAAATATTCATATTTAAATAACTCATCAAGATCATCCCATGTGGGTCTTTCAGCATCTTTAACCGTCAGCTCCAGGCCCAGCAACCCAAGATAATTGTTCAGAGCCCACAAAGCTCCCCGATATCGATCGTTTTCTATGGCTGAGATAACACTTCGGGTGGTTTTAGCCTGTTTAGCAGCCTCGGTCTGATTCCAATCCCTGGCTTTTCGGCGATCTCGACATTGCTGTCCAATAGTATTCATTTTCATCAATTATGAATGCATATACATTCACTATGACATAGGTTCACATTATGAACTTATATACATTCATTTTTAGTTTGAAAAATCCTGTTTAACTTCTGAGGAAGCATCTTTCCAAACGGGAAACTCAGAGCCTTGATTTCGGCTCTCTCTGCAGAGCATCCTGATCCATCCCGCCTGCCAGAAACTCAATGAGGAACCGGGTCTGCTGAACAATATGTTCCGGTGTCCAGGTCTCAGGGTCCAGACGGCACTGCTGATCCCAGCGAGCTACCGTGTGAACGACCATGGAACCCAGGAAAGTGAGCCGGGCATGGCGCTCTTTGACACTCAAGTGTGGCAAGGTGGTAGCAAATGCTTCAGTCATACGAACCAGAGAGCTGCTTCTGGGGGTATCCATGGCAACGATCTGTTGATTGCCACGCTGGAACAGCTGACTGACCAGACTGGTATAGGAGCTATCTTCTCTTGAGCCTGTAAGGTTTTCCATGTAGGGAAGCAATAGAACCTTAACTAAATCTCTGGTTGTTGGAGGTTCCTTGCGGTTAAGGAGTTCATCCAGCATCTCGTGACGTTTTTGGTTGAGAGGGATCATCCGGAAATCCAGAATTGCATTAATCAATCCGGCCCGGTCACCAAAATGGTACTGAACAGCAGAGTTATTCTTCTGTCCTGCAGCTCTGGCTATTTCACGATCCGAAACAGCATCGAGCCCTCTTTCGGCTATCAGCTTTTCCGCTGCTCTTATCAGTGCTTCCTTAGCGTCTGTCAGACGTATAATTGCATTCATAGTGTTGCCACAAAGGTTAAGCTATCTAGCTTAATTACTCACTTTAATATCATTCAAAAAGAACGAGCCAACTCAGTTATAAAGGCTGCCCGCTGTCGTAGACCGCCTACGTTGTCTGGCAGAGAAATGCCGATCATAAAACCCTTTTGCCGTTCTCAATGATGAGACACTGGCAGCACTTCCTGTTCAATGCCGTTTAATAGCAGTATTTAAAGCTTCTTAAATTGAACGCAAGCTTAACACCTGTAGTCTTTGAGGGCGAACCCCAGTGAGAGCTGAAGTCTTAATTCCGCTGCACCGGTTAAAAAATGGCTTCCATTCTCCCTGTCCCGAAGAGGGTGTTCCTTGTCAGCCTGTGTTCTCCTGAATGCTATGGGCAGGGTGAAGGACAGCCAAGCCAGCTCCCTGGTTTGGAAGAGATTATTGTAGATTAGAGGGACTTATTCGCAATTTAGTTAGCTTCACTTACCTTAATGTTATGAACTTTCATTCTAAAACCGTTTCCAACCTTCATTAATCAATTTTGAAAAGCCTCTCAAGGAGAGAATACAAACTGACTATGGAGTAACCAGACATGTTTTCCCCTGTAGAAAGAAATCCCAGCATTAACGATTCACTCTCACATACACTTAAGCAATCCCGATCAGAGGAAGCGCCAAGGGGTATAAGTGCAGGTAGGAACGTCACTGTGTGTGACAAAAATGAATCTTTATTCCTCAGTTTGCCCCGCATACCAACATTGATGATTATTGGCCATTTAAATTTTCGAGAGGTCACCGGTTTAGCAATGGTATGCAAACATTTTCACACATTTATTAAAACAAATAAGACTGTGGAAAGAGCCTGGTATCGCCGGTTTCCTTCACCACACCAATATCAACTCAATACCATTGCTACGACAAAAAAAGATGAGGAAAAACTCCGTCATTGGCTGCAGCCGTTCGCATATGAGGACACCATCAAGTCACTTATAGAACAACGAAATATGACTCATTTTCCTGCCGACCTTCTTTTCACCAACAGTAAACTGATGTCTCAATGTGAAAAATTTGAATTAGTGGAAAAAAACAAATTTAGCCATAGTAATACAATCTGCAAGGCTACCTTCAGCGCCGATGGCTACCATCTGGTGAGCACCGGTATGGATAAAAAGGCGATAATCTATGGCCAGAAGATCAATGGGTCATGGGTACAAGAAGCCAAAATCCCCCATGACTGCTGGCTCAGATTCGCCATCTTCAGTCACGATAGTCGTCATGTGGTGAGCGCCGGTATTCATGATGGCAAAGCGAAAATCTGTGGTCAGGGTGACGATGGATCATGGCAAGAAATAGTCACTATTCGCCATAAAGGTGTTGTCCTCTCTGCCACCTTCAGCGCCGATGATCACCTTGTAATGACCGCCAGTTCGGATGGAGTGGTGAAAATCAATGGACAGGAGACCTATGGATCCTGGGAACAAAAAGCCACTATTAACCATAATGGTTCGATCGTGTCAGCCAGTTTAAGCTTCGATGGCGGACATCTGTTAGTTATCGATTCAGATAACACCATAACAATCTATGGTCAGGAAGAGGATGGATCATGGAAAGTAAAAACCGCCATTCACCATGAGGATAATGTCCGCTCTGCCACCTTCAGCACGGATGGCCACCATCTGGCAACCGCCAGCGTGGATGGTACGGCAAAAATCTATGACCTGCTGGACGATGGATCATGGAAAGCAATAACCACGATTTCTCATCGTGATAAGGTCTACTCAGCCAACTTCAGTAGCGATAGCAACCGTGTGGTGACTGCCAGCGCTGATCGCAAGGCGAAAATCTATGTCCGGAAGGCGCCCGGATCATGGGAAGAAGAAGCCACCATTGAACAACAGGGGGCAGTCACATCAGCTGACTTCAGCGCCGATGGCCGTCATCTAGTGACCGCCAGTGATGATCACACGGCGACAATCTATGGCCCGAAGGCGCCCGGATCATGGGTAAAAAAAACCACCATTACCCACAAGGGCTGGGTCCGATCAGCCACCTTTAGTGCCGATGGTTGCCATGTATTGACGATCGCCAACAAAGACAAAGAGGCTCAAATTTATGGTCTCGGAGGCGATGGGTCCTGGGTCAAAAAAGCCACTATTCGGCGCAAGTCGAGGATCGTGTTAGCCACCATCAGCAGCGATGGCCGACATGTGTTGACCATCAATGCATCTCATCAGCTGAGAATCACTGAACTGCAAAGGAAAGACCAATTACATGTGCCTTAAGGACATTGCAAGCAAAATGGGTGGACATAAGAACGTCTGCTGGAATGGGCAAAAAATCCGGGTCCCACCTTAATCCCTGTATTCAACTTTCAACAATAAGCATTTACGTTGACTCCAAGAAGTGGAACACTAAGATTATATTCTGAAGTTATTTATCCGATAACTGACGTTTAGATGGATGTACAGAAAGATCTTCGGGACTGTAGCCACAAATTGAAATGCTTTAGCCAATCAATGCCTATAGTCTAAGAACAATTTAAACAAAGATGCTTTCAATGAGTTACCTGACATTCAACTTCAATCTGGGTGAAACCAATGATCTGCTGAGAGAGCAGGTCAGACAGTTTTGCGATCATGAAATTGCTCCACTCGCACAGGAAATCGACAGGAGCAACCAGTTCCCCATGCACCTCTGGCAGAAGTTCGGAGAGATGGGTTTGCTCGGTATAACAGCAGAAGAAGAGTTTGGCGGCTCTGGCATGGGTTATCTCGCGCATGTCATCGCTATGGAAGAGATCAGCCGCGCTTCCGCCTCCGTTGCACTCAGTTATGGCGCACACTCCAATCTGTGCGTAAACCAGATCTGTCGCAACGGCAACAGAGCACAGAAGCAGAAATACCTTCCCAAGTTGATTAGTGGTGAGCACATCGGTGCTCTGGCCATGAGCGAACCCAACGCTGGGTCTGATGTTATCAGTATGAAACTGAAAGCCGAAAAAAAAGGCGACAGATATATTCTGAATGGCAATAAAATGTGGATCACCAATGGCCCTGATGCCCACATTTACGTCATTTACGCCAAAACCGAACCCAAAAAAGGTTCCCGGGGAATCACCGCATTCATCGTTGAACGAGACGCCAGGGGTTTCTCCCGCGCACAAAAACTGGACAAACTGGGCATGAGAGGCTCGAACACCTGTGAGCTGGTGTTTGAAGATTGCGAAGTGCCTGCAGAAAATGTACTGGGCAACGTCAATGAAGGGGTAGCTGTACTCATGAGTGGTCTGGACTATGAAAGGGTCGTTCTGTCCGGTGGCCCGACCGGCATTATGCAAGCCTGTATGGATATCGTGATCCCCTACATCCACGATCGTAAACAGTTTGGCAAATCCATTGGTGAATTTCAGTTGATTCAGAGCAAAGTGGCTGACATGTACAGCCAGATGAATGCCAGTAAAGCTTACCTTTATGCGGTTGCAGCAGCCTGCGATCGTGGTGAAAGTACCCGAAAAGACGCAGCCGGTGTCATTCTTTATTGTGCTGAGCGAGCTACTCAGATGGCACTGGACGCCATTCAGATTCTGGGAGGCAATGGCTACATCAATGAATACCCGACAGGTCGCCTGCTCAGAGACGCCAAACTTTATGAGATAGGTGCTGGTACATCAGAAATCCGTCGTATGCTGATTGGCAGGGAGCTGTTCCAGGAGTCATGCTAACAGCGACACGCAGTATTGCCCCTTCAGGGAACCATGCTGCCATAACAAGAATAATAAGCTCTCAAACAGCCATGGCCTTGGCATGCTGGATGTGATCTGACCTCTATCGCAACGCTGCAAGACTATGTGCAAACGAAACGGCTTCATCAGAGGCGATCAATATGCCCGTATTATCTTCAAAAGTGGCACCCGACAGTCCCGAATTCCACAAGAACCGGCGACATATGCAGGCCCTGGTAGACCAGATCAATACACGCTTTGAGACCATTGCCCGGGGCGGCAGTCAAAGATCCAGAGAAAACCATATTGCCCGAGGTAAACTATTAGCCAGGGATCGTATTGCCCAGTTGCTTGATCCCAATTCTCCCTTTCTTGAAATAGGCCGTTTTGCCGCCACAGACATCTATGATAATGACGCTCCCTGCGCCGGTGTTGTTGCAGGTATAGGTTTTGTTGCTGGCATCGAATGTATGATCCTGGCCAACGATGCTACTGTGAAAGGCGGCAGCTACTTCCCGCTTACAGTAAAAAAGCACCTGCGCGCCCAAACCATAGCTGAACAAAATCATCTTCCCTGCATTTACCTGGTGGATTCCGGAGGGGCCAACCTTCCCTATCAGGATGAAGTATTTCCAGACAGAGAACACTTCGGTCGCATCTTCTTTAACCAGGCCAATATGTCTGCCAAAGGAATCCCCCAGATTGCAGCGGTTATGGGCTCCTGTACGGCGGGAGGAGCCTATGTGCCGGCTATGGCAGACGAAACCATTATCGTCAGAAATCAGGGCACCATTTTTCTGGCAGGACCACCGCTGGTCAAAGCCGCTACCGGTGAAGAGGTCACGGCAGAAGAACTGGGTGGAGCCAGAGTTCATTGTGAACAATCCGGGGTGGCTGACCACATGGCCGAAAATGATGCCCATGCGCTTGAACTTGTGAGACACGCCATTGGCAGATTGAACAAAAAGAAAAAACACTCCGTTGCATTAGAAAAGCCTGTTCCTCCAGTCTATGATCCTGGCGAGCTCTATGGCCTTATCCCTTCTGATCTGAAACAGAATTATGACGTTCGAGAAGTCATTGCCCGAATCGTCGATGGCTCCGAATTTGATGAATTCAAGGCCCGCTATGGCAACACTCTGGTCTGCGGCTTTGCCAGAATTCATGGTCACCCGGTCGGTATTTTGGCTAACAACGGTGTTCTTTTCTCGGAATCAGCCCAAAAAGGGGCTCACTTTATTGAATTATGCTGTCAAAGACGTATACCTTTGATTTTCCTGCAAAACATCACAGGCTTTATGGTGGGTTCAAAATATGAAGCTGGAGGCATAGCGAAAGACGGCGCCAAAATGGTGAATGCAGTAGCCTGTGCAACCGTGCCAAAGCTCACCGTCATCATTGGCGGCAGTTTTGGTGCTGGCAACTACGGTATGTGTGGCCGGGCTTATGATCCAAGATTTCTATGGACCTGGCCCAATGCAAGAATTTCGGTCATGGGCGGTGAACAGGCCGCCGAAGTTCTGGCCCAGGTTAAAAAAGACAGCCTGGCCCGAAAAGGAAAAACTCTTTCTGCTGACGAAGAGGCCGCCATAAAAACACCGGTCATCGAAACCTATGACCAAAAGGGCAACCCGATTTATGCCAGTGCCCGGCTCTGGGACGACGGCATTATTGACCCCGTCAATACCCGTGACATTCTGGGACAGAGCCTTTCTGCAACCCTCAATGCGCCCATTGAAGAGACTCGCTTCGGCGTGTTCAGAATGTGAGCCAGGGAAGTAATACCATGAGCAACTCTCTCATTATCGAAACCAGCGGCAATGGTGTTGCCACCATTACCATGAATCGTCCGGAAGTGGGTAATGCCTTTAATGCCGAACTGATCAGCGAACTGATTGATGCCCTGAAACAGCTGTCTGGCGAAGAGACTCGACTCCTGCAACTGAGGGGCTCCGGCAAACATTTTTCTGCCGGAGGTGACCTTAACTGGATGAAGAACGCCATTCATCTCAGTGAGCAGGAAAACTACGACGACGCACGCACACTATCAGAACTGCTCTACACCCTGAATCACTTTCCTGCACCAACTATGGCGGTGGTTCAGGGTGCTGCATTCGGTGGTGCCATAGGACTGATTTGTGCCTGTGATATCGCAGTTGGCGCTGACAACACCCGATTCAGCCTGAGTGAGGTCAGGATTGGCCTGATTCCAGCCGTCATCAGCGCCTACGTTGTACAGGCCATTGGCACCCGTCAAGCTCGTCGTTACTTCCTCAGTGCGGAAGTCTTTTCCGGAGAAAAAGCACTTGAGTTGGAATTGCTGCATGAACTGGCGCCTGAATCAGAACTTGATGCCAAAGCCGATGAACTGACCCAACAGCTTCTGGGGAATGCTCCGGCAGCGACCCGACTGGCAAAAAGCATGCTGCACAGTGTTCATAACAGGCCCATTGATGATGAATTTGTTGAACTGGCTTGCCGGGAGATAGCCCGGATCAGAGTTTCTCCGGAAGGTCAGGAAGGTCTGGCATCATTCCTTGAAAAACGCAAACCTTCATGGAGTCAGCCATGAGCAAGAATAGCGCCATGAACTCGGACAACAGTCTCCAGAATGTAAAGCATTTCGATAAAATCCTCATTGCCAACCGGGGTGAAATCGCCTGCAGGGTAATAAGAACCGCCAGAAAACTGGGAGTCAGAACAGTCGCAGTCTACTCTGATGCGGATTACCAGGCCCTTCACAAAACCCTGGCCGATGAGGCTTATTATATTGGCCCTTCACCTGCACAGAAAAGCTACCTGTGCAGCGACAAACTGATTGAAGTAGCAAAACAATCCGGTGCCCAGGCAGTACATCCCGGCTATGGGTTTCTGTCTGAGAATGCCGACTTTGCCCTCGCATGTCATGACGCCGGCATTCACTTCATTGGACCCGGGCACGAAGCCATCAGAGCAATGGGTTCAAAAAGTGAAGCCAAAACCCTGATGGAAAAAGCCGGTGTTCCTATTTGTCCCGGTTACCACGGTTCCGATCAGTCTGATGAAACCCTGAACCTGGAGGCGGAGCGCATCGGTTACCCCCTGATGGTCAAAGCCGCCTTGGGTGGCGGCGGCAAGGGCATGAGAATTATTGAGCATCACGACCAGTTACAGGAAGGCCTTCAGGCGGCCCGAAGAGAGGCCCTGAAAAGTTTTGCCGATGACCACTTACTTCTGGAGTCGTATATCACCCAACCTCGCCATGTAGAAGTTCAGATCTTTTTCGATCATAACAATGAAGGTGTTTATCTCTTCGATCGTGACTGCTCCTTGCAGCGACGTCATCAGAAAGTCATCGAAGAAGCCCCCGCACCTGATCTTTCCGATGCCATGCGAAAAAGTATGGGAGAGGCAGCAGTCTCAGCGGGTAAGGCGATACAGTATCGCGGAGCCGGTACGGTTGAGTTCCTGGTCGACGGTGAACGTTTCTACTTTATGGAAATGAATACACGACTTCAGGTCGAGCATCCGGTCACTGAGGCAATTACCGGACAGGATCTGGTTGAATGGCAACTGGCTATTGCCGCAGGTGCATCCTTACCTCTGACCCAGGACCAGCTGCAATGTCATGGTCATGCCCTTGAAGCTCGCATTTATGCCGAAAGCCCCGATCATGATTTTTTACCCTCTTCAGGGAAAATCATGAACTTGCAATGGCCTCAAGCAGTAGATCACGTCCGCATCGATACAGGTATACGACAGGGAGATTATATTTCCAGTCACTATGATCCGATGCTGGCAAAACTGGTAGTCTGGGCTGAAAATCGTGAATCTGCTATTGATAAAATGTCCCGGGCTTTGTCTGACTATCAACAGGCTGGCTTAAGTGATAACCGTGATTTTCTGCTGCATCTGATCAATGAGCCCGCTTTCAGAGAAGCTGGATTATCCACACATTTTATTGATCAACATCCACCTCAGATAGAGCTGGATCATGATCAACTAAGAATGTCGTTGATTGCAGGAGCCCTTTATCAATTCCATCAATCTCAATACGAGGGGTCGTTACCGGCTGCTTCAGCACCGTCTCAAATGACTCTCTTTCTGAACCAACAACCCTATCTGATTTCACTGGAAAAAGTGTCTGAAGGATTCAGGGTGAGTCTGCCTGATGGCTATTGTCAGGCTGATATCCACTGGTATGAGGCAGAGTCTGGTTGTTTGTCGGGACAACTGTTGATTGGCGATCACACAGAGTTCTCTTCGACACAATTAACATCACAATGTCGTGTGCTTCCCCTACCGGAAGCCAGACTGAAAATATTCTTCCCGCACTTCAGTGTCGAGCTGTGTCTTTCAGGACAATGCCTGACCGCTCACGATGGTTCTGAAGCCATGTCAGCACCAATGAACGGAACCGTCAGCTCTGTCATGGTCTCAGAGGGACAGCAGGTCAATGCCGGAGCCCCTTTAATGGTTATGGAAGCCATGAAAATGGAACATACCATTCATGCTCCCTGCGGCGGAATGATTGAGTCGATCTTTTACAAGGAAGGCGACCGAGTGGACGCTGGTTCTTCACTCATGAGTTTTCAGGAAGCCTTGAGCAAGGGTACAAAGGAAAACGAAAATGCTGCCTGAATCTGTCCGCATTGTTGAAGTTGGACCCCGTGACGGGCTACAGAATCTGCCAACGCCAGCGTCTTCAGAAACCCGGGTAGAACTGGTCAACTTACTGTCTCAGTCTGGTCTTGAGCACATTGAAACCGGCAGTTTCGTTTCCTCCAACTATGTTCCTCAGATGGCGGGCTCGGATCAGGTATTCCAGACCATTAAGCGACAAAGTAACGTTGTTTACACGGCTTTGACCCCCAACCTCAGGGGGATGGAAGATGCCCTGAAGGCAGGAGCGGACGAGGCCGCAGTGTTTGCCTCAGCTTCCGAAGGTTTCAGTCAGAAAAATATTAACTGCTCCATTGCCGAGAGCCTTAAACGTTTTGAACCGGTTATGGAGTTGGCCAGACAGAATAATATGCCCGTCAGAGGCTATGTTTCTTGCATTATCAGTTGTCCTTATGATGGTGCAACCTCACCTCGGCAAGTGGCTGAAGTGACCAAAGCGCTCTATCAAATGGGATGTTACGAAGTATCCCTTGGAGATACCCTGGGCACAGGAACACCTCTTCGGGTTAAAAGAGTTCTGGAAGCCTGTTGTCGTGAAGTGTCTATCAAACACCTTGCTGCTCACTATCACAATACTTACGGACAGGCATTAGCCAATATTTACGCATCCCTTGAGGAAGGTCTGGCGGTTGTGGATTCGGCGGTTGCAGGTCTGGGCGGCTGCCCCTATGCACCGGGGGCCTCTGGCAATGTTGCGACCGAAGATGTGCTCTATCTAATGGAAGGTCTGAACATCAAAACCGGCGTGCAGATGGACAAGCTTTTGGAGGCCGCTGCCTTCATCTGTCATCAACTGGGTATTCGTTCTCACTCGAACACTGGACTGGCTTTAAAAAAAATAAAACAGGATCGCATATGACGCAGCTCTGGACACCTGACGAGAACCGGATTCAAACATCAAATCTTCATACATTCATTCAGTCTGTCAATGACAGTACCGTTCAGCAGCTGACTGACTACCACTCCCTCTATGACTGGAGTCTCAGTGATCGTTATGCTTTCTGGGAAAACCTGGCAAAATTTGTCGATATTCACTTTCACTCCCCACCCTCTGCCATCTGCAACCATGATCAAATGCCGGGGGCAAAGTGGTTCCCGGACTCAACTCTCAACTATGCAGAACACATGCTGCGGTATGGTAAAGATGCTGCGAAGGCTACAAAAGATGCGCTGATTTTCAGACGCGAAGACGGCCACCGTACCACCTTGAGTTGTGGCGAACTGACTAAAGCGGTCGCGGCAGCTCAGGCAGGACTGAAAGCGGCAGGGGTCAGCAAAGGAGACAGAGTTGCAGCTTTTATGCCCAACTGCCCTGAAACCCTGATCATGATGCTGGCTACCACCGCCCTGGGAGCTATCTGGTCGTCCTGTTCGCCAGACTTTGGTATTCAGGGCGTTCTGGACCGTTTTGGGCAAATCACACCAAAAGTACTGCTCAGTATCGACGGCTATCTATATGGTGGCAAAACGATTCAGTGTCTGGAAAAGGCTCAATCCCTTCAGGCACAGATCCCTTCTATCGAACAAACCGTCATTGTGCCATTCCTGAGCACCGGTGCCGATATCAGTTCCCGAACCTCATTGATCTTATACGACGATTTTATTATTCAAGACATTGATACACCTGAGTTTGTAGCGGTGGACTTTAATCATCCTCTGTTCATTATGTACTCTTCAGGCACGACCGGAGCACCAAAGTGCATCGTGCATGGACATGGCGGAACCCTTCTGCAACACCTGAAGGAATTGTCTCTACACACGAATTTAAAACCCGAAGACATTATCTTCTACTTCTCTACTTGCGGCTGGATGATGTGGAACTGGCTGGTTTCCTCTCTTGCTTTGGGTGCCACTGTCGTTCTTTATGATGGTTCCCCTTTCTATCCCGAACCGCGAAGTCTTATAGATATGGCGGAAGAAGAAGGCATCACTGTTTTTGGCACCAGTGCAAAATACATTGCAGCATTGGAAAAAGCCGGGGTTAAGCCTGCTGAATCTCACTCTTTACCAAGGCTGAAGACTATTCTGTCTACGGGCTCTCCTCTGCTTCACGAGAGCTTTGATTACGTATACCGGCACATCAAAAAAGATCTGTGCCTGTCTTCTATTTCTGGTGGCACCGATATCATCTCCTGCTTTGCTCTGGGCTGCCCTGCCTTACCAGTTAATAAAGGGGAGATTCAGTGCCGCGGACTGGGAATGGACGTTCAGTTTGTCAGCCCTGAAGGCAAGCCTCTGTTGGAAGAGAAGGGTGAACTGACCTGTCAGAGCAGTTTTCCATCCATGCCCATTGGATTCTGGAATGATCCCGAAAATAAAAACTATCACAAAGCCTATTTCAGCCAGTTCCCGGGTGTCTGGGCCCATGGAGACTTTGGTGAGCTGACAGAAAATAAGGGAGTGATCATTCACGGTCGGGCAGATGCTGTATTGAATCCAGGTGGCGTAAGAATCGGGACTGCAGAAATTTACCGACAGGTTGAAAAGGTAGCAGAGGTACTCGAAAGTATTGCCATTGATCAGGAGTGGAAAGGCGATGTCAGGGTTGTTCTGTTTGTTAAGTTGCGAGATGGCAACACGCTGAATGACGAGCTCATCGACGAAATTAAAAAAACTATTCGGGCCAATACAACACCCCGTCATGTACCCGCAGTTGTACTACAGACACCGGATATCCCCAGGACAATCAGTGGCAAGATTGTTGAGCTGGCCGTCAGGGATGTTGTCCATGACAAACCGGTTGCCAATACCGATACCCTGGCAAACCCGGAAGCTTTAGAGTATTTCCGAAAACGACCAGAACTTCAGGATTAAGAGGCTGCCGCCCCTGAGGCGGCAGTTTGTCAATGCTCTTTGGAGACCACCCGGTCAACGGGAGCGCCCACCACAAACTGATACAGATTTTCGTAGGATTGCCAGGTATGGGATCCAAAAAGAGGATCTGGAGTCTCTTTCAAAGCCTCACTTACCTGCTTAAGGTCTTCCTCCGTCAGAATGGCTTTCATCGCCGGGATTAAAACCCTGTTTTCTTTCTTTATGTGAGCCCTTTGCAACTCAACGTATTTTTGATATTCCGCCAACAGCTGATTGACCGGGATAACCTGATCCATAGCCAGAGCATTGAAGCGCTCTATCAAACTGGTGGTTAACTGACGTATTTCTTCATGTTCAGCCTCTACTTCTGCCATAAGATTGCGCTGGCTGGCATCAGTCAGTCTCGGACGGAGACGGGATAGCAATCGGGATTCCAGTGGGTGATGGAAGCTGTCCGGATAATTATGCAGGTAATCCAGAACATCGAGGATCAGTCAGACTTTGGGTGTACGCTGACTGTCATCTTTGTATCCGGCGTGATCCAAACAATCGAGCAGCCGCAAAAGGTGCTCATGATCCTTCACAAGTCTATTGATCGGCAGCGACATAGCACACTCCCTCCCTTGTTCTTCTTAATTATGAAATGCCAGCTCTGAAAGAAAACTTAAGGGATCTTCAAGACATTCAGACATTTCAGCCCGGGGCTCGAGAATAGACAGCCCTCTATGGAGTCAAGTGAATAAAAACCCTCTCACATTCTGAAAGCTGGATCTATTCTATTTACAGAATATTTCCGAAGGGTTGCTCCAATGCCTTATTTTGCCACTATTCAAGTCAACCTGCTCAACAACCATTTGAGCAGGTTCGCAGAATAACTGCACTCAGCCGTAATCCAGAAGTTCTTGAGTCAAAGGAGTTGTTGGAGTTTTGCGACAGCCTCTTCATACGGAGACTGAATTCCCGTAACCTTAAAAAGGTAATGGTTTCACTCTGAACAATAAAAGTAATGAACTGTAAGGAGCCCTGACATGAGTGCTCAAATCAACCATTTCATCGCCGGCTTGCCCTCTGCACCCAGCGCACGACAGTTACCCGTTTTTAACCCTGCTACCGGACAGCAGGAAGCTTCTGTTTCTCTGGCCAGTGCCATGGAGGTCGAGGTTGCTATAGCCACAGCCAAACAGGCTTTTGAGCAATGGCGAAATGTCACCCCACTAAATCGCGCAAGACTTCTCTTCAAATACAGGGAACTGGTTGAAAGACACCGTAATGAGCTGGCTGAAATGCTGACCAGAGAACATGGAAAAGTTCTGGAAGATGCTCATGGCGATATTACCCGTGGATTGGAAGTCGTAGAATTCGCTTGTGGTATTCCTCACCTGCTGAAAGGGGAATACACAGAAAATGTGGGAACTGATGTGGATGCCTGGTCCGTCAGCCAACCCTTGGGCGTAGTGGCCGGAATCACACCTTTTAACTTCCCGGCCATGGTTCCCATGTGGATGTTCCCCCTGGCCATTGCCTGCGGTAACACGTTTATTCTCAAACCTTCAGAAAAAGACCCCTCAGTTCCTTTCCGTCTGGCCGAGTTGATGAAAGAAGCCGGTCTTCCCGATGGTGTTTTGAATGTGGTCAATGGTGATAAGGAAGCTGTTGATACTATCCTCGCCTCAAGGGATGTTCAGGCCGTCAGTTTTGTTGGCTCTACAGCTGTTGCTGAGTATATCTATCAGAAAGGCTGCCACCACGGAAAGCGCGTTCAGGCTCTGGGTGGAGCCAAAAACCACATGGTTATTATGCCAGATGCTGATCTTGATCAGGCCGTTGATGCACTGATAGGTGCTGCCTATGGTTCTGCGGGCGAACGCTGTATGGCTATTTCTGTTGCAGTTGCTGTGGGTGATGTAGCGGATGCACTGATTGAACGCCTGACTCCGAGAGTGAAAGCCTTGAAGGTGGGTAACGGTCTGATGTCTGGTATTGAACTGGGTCCACTCATCAGCCAGGAGCACCGCAGCAAGGTATCAGGTTATGTGGATGCCGGTATTGCCCAGGGTGCCAAACTGGTCGTGGACGGCAGAAATTTTTCCGTTGAGGGCCACGAAGAGGGTTACTTTCTGGGCGGCTGCCTGTTCGACAATGTTACCACCGATATGTCCATTTACCGGGAAGAGATATTCGGACCGGTACTGTCGATAGTACGAGTGCCTGATTATGAGACAGCGGTCACCCTGATCAATGATCATGAATACGGCAACGGTGCTGCCATATTCACTCGTGATGGCAACAGTGCCCGACAGTTTGCCCATGACATCCAGATCGGCATGGTCGGTATTAATGTACCCATTCCAGTCCCAATGTCATTCCACAGCTTTGGCGGCTGGAAGCGGTCTCTGTTTGGTCCACTGCATATGCACGGCATGGAAGGTGTGAAGTTTTATACACGTCGCAAAGCTATTACTTCTCGTTGGCCAATCGGAATCAGACCAGGCGCAGAGTTTGTCATTCCTACCATGAAATGAATAGCCACTGAACATTAGAAGCTGGCACACAGCAGAATCAGTTGTCAGAGACAACAGGAGCGGCCGGTCATCAAGATCTTCTTAAAAACATAGCAATATGGGGGATACCATCTTCCTCATAGATGTCACCTTCAGCTTTAAAGCCATAAGCGCCATAAAATGTTTGAAGGTGAGCCTGACCACTGAGATAAAGATCATACTCAGGAAAGAGTTCGGTGGCTTTTTCTACCGCTCGTTTCATCAACTCTTTGCCCAACCCGCCACCACGGTAAGAGTATGTAGTGATAACACGACCAATAGCCACAACAGATTCGGGGGAGGATGGGGGTATAATCCTCAGATAGGCCGCAAGATTATTTTCACCTTCCCTCCAGCCTGATAAGTGCAGACACCTTTGATCAACCCCATCCGCATCGTGATAAGGGCAATCCTGCTCAACGATAAAGACATCCTGACGGGCTTTAAGAATGCTATATACTTCCTGCCCGGTAAGTTCTTCAAACCTGGACCATTGCCAATTAATCAAACCCGAATCCAACCCAAAATCAATCAACCTGTGTGTGAATATCTATTCACTGTTAAGTAACGAGCTACCCAACAGAGTATCCTGCTCGCCGGACCATCTCTCAAGAATTAAAAACAAAAAACTCTGGCTTCCAAAAGCAAACCAGAGTTTTCGGTTCAGATAACCTTAAATCAGATTTCAGACAGCATTTCAGCAGCAGATCTGTAGGTCAGGTTTTGTACCTGAGCAACGCTCTCACAGGTCACTATGCCTTTGCAGACGTTAAGACCTTCCAGCAGGTGTGAATTATCCTCAAGAGCTTTACGAGTCCCCTTATTGGCAATGTCCAGAACATATGGCAGCGTTGCATTTGTCAGTGCCACTGTAGAAGTTCTTGCCACGGCACCTGGCATGTTGGCCACACAGTAGTGAACAACACCATCCACGATGAAGGTAGGATCATCATGGGTGGTGGGTCTGGACGTTTCAACACAACCACCCTGATCAATAGCAACATCAACAATAACAGAGCCACGCTTCATTCTGCTGACAAGATCTCTGGTCACCAATTTGGGTGCGGCAGCACCTGGCAGCAGAACTCCGCCTACCAGCAGATCAGCTGTCAGTACATGCTCTTCAATAGAATGATGAGTAGAAAACACGGTTTTAATACGGTTGCCATAGCGGGCGTCAAGCTGTCTGAGAGTGTCCACAGAGCGATCCAGAATAACAGCGTCTGCTCCCATGCCGACAGCCATAGCTGCAGCATTTTGACCAACAACACCGCCACCGATAATGACAACCTTCGCAGGATCTACACCCGGAACACCGCCCATGAGTACGCCACGACCTGACTGGGACTTTTCGAGACAGTGGGCACCAGCCTGAATAGACATACGACCTGCGACTTCTGACATGGGTGCCAGCAAAGGCAGACGACCATTAGCATCTGTTACAGTCTCATAAGCAATGCAGGTAGCTCCTGATTCAATCAGATCCTGAGTTTGAGGAACATCTGGCGCCAGATGAAGGTAAGTAAAGAGAGTATGGTGAGGACGCAGCCTTGCTCTTTCAATAGCCTGAGGTTCCTTGACCTTAACAATCAGCTCAGCCTTTTTGAAAACTGCCTCGGCACTTTTAACAACAGTAGCTCCGGCATTCTCATAACAATCATTGGTGAAACCAATACCTGCTCCGGCATTCATTTCAACCATAACTTCATGTCCCTGTGCCACGAGTTCCTTAACTGCAGCGGGTGTCAACCCGACTCGATACTCATGATTTTTTATTTCTTTCGGCACACCTACCAGCATATATTCCCCCAGCCCAAGCTTTATCTACGCTTATAAACTAGTATAAGACCCTCGGTTTAGTGAATTATTTTTATTTGAAATTTTTTTCAGAATATTCAACCAAAAAAACTAACACTACAAATAAAATCACCAACTCCAGAAATTTTCAGGCAATCAACTGCCTCACCGCAAGCGAAGAGGAAAAAGACTCCCAGGGGTTAGTCAATAGAAACAATAAAGAGGCTTTAAAGATTGGAGAAAGCACGTACCAAGTCAAAGAAACGAAACATATTGCTGCTATTCTGGTTTCGAATTTCAGTGAGACCTTTGTTCGACCAGAACCTGGAATGGATGATCTGGATAGTAGAGAGTCACTTTATGGAGCCAATAGTTGGAGGCTAACGTGCCCGACACCATTTTTATGCTTGAATATCTCAACCGGGTTGGCGTAGACATCAAGCAGTTTACTAATCAGAAAGCCCTGGCGGCGGAATACTTCAGAAGAATTTACAGAGTCGACCCCAGAGAAAAGATCATTGACCGTGATGGAAAGCCCATTGGTAAAGCCAGCAATCCAAGACATCTGCACTGATTTCTGGTTTATTACTCAGAAAAACGCCACAACTTGTAAAGAAACGCTTGAGACATAGCTTTTCTGTCTTGCTTGGCTATAAAATGCCCCTATGAATATTATCATCTGGATGCTACTTGGAGCAGCTTTTGCCTGGTACTGGGCTGATACAACAAAAGCAAGAGAGATCGCGATCATGCATGGCAGACGTGCCTGCAAGGAAATGAACTTACAGCTTCTTGATGGGACAGTGGTTCGTTATTCTACACGTTTCAAGCGCAGTCCAGACGGTCAGATGCGCCTTGCCAGAGATTTCAGTTTTGAATTTACACCCGATGGGATTCAGCGTTACCCGGGTCATATACGCTTGCTCGGTCAATACTTGCAGGTAGTGAATTTGCAATACACTAACCCTGAAGAACAGCAAACTTCGAATCTGATCATGTCTACAGAGTATTCAGAGGATACTCAGCCCAAGAATAACAATCCATCTGATGCAGTTGATCTGACAAACTACCAGGACACGAAGCCCTAGTACATCGTTTCAGCCCAAACATTCAGACCCAATATACAAATGATTAACGAGCCGATGGCAATTTCTGTCCTGTGATAGAATTTGCCTGCCCCCTTTGAACCGAGGTTAAAACAAATGGCCCATGCCAAAGATCTGAAGAAAGGTCAGATTGTTCAAATTGAAAACCAGTATTGCATCGTTCGACAGCAGGAAACCAAGAGTCCGTCCGCTCGCGGTGCCTCAACCCTCTACAAGTTTCGTTTCAGCTCCATTCCCGATGGCCAAAAGCTGGAGATGACCTGCACAGGTGACGATCAGTTTGCTGATGTCGACTTACTCCGCCGAACAGTTTCGCTTCTCTATCGTGAAGGTGATGAATTTACCTTTATGGACAGTGAGGACTACAGCCAATATCTGGTTAACTCAAGCACCATTCAAGAGCAACTTCCCTATATGTCTGATGGCATGGAAGGACTGATCGCTCTCTTGGTCGATGGTCAGCTACTGGCTATTGAACTACCGTCATCTATCGCTCTGGAAATTATTGATACCTCTCCCGCGATTAAAGGTGCTTCTGCTGCTGCTCGAACCAAAACAGCACGATTGACTACCGGTCTTGAAGTTCAGGTTCCAGAATACCTGAGTACCGGAGAAATCATCAAGATTAATACAGAGACAGGCAAATTCATGTCCAGAGCATAAAGTCGGATCATACCTTTTTGGCTCTTCAAACCTTCTGCGATTTAAACCTTCAACAGTGCACTTGAGTGCGCTGTTAAAAACGATCGCCATTGGAGTCAATACATTCGCTCGGTCACCTAATGTCAGGGCATTATGACCAGATAGTATTGGTCATTCACAGCCCAGAGCCTGCAAAAGGGTCAAGATAGCAACCCCGTGGCCGATAAGGTCAGATACCAGAGTTTTCTTGTAGATTTCATAGTTCAAGGAAAAAACCAGTAATAAGTGAAATAAATACGAAGGAATATAACTAACTATATGGTCCCAATACACAACGAATGGATAACGAGGTGTTTTTCTCTTTTTGTACCATTCATCACGGCCATCCTGAGAAATTATTTCACAATATAATAACGAAAAAACATATATATTATGTCGCTATATTGAGCAGGAAATTCAAGGCACTTCAGCCTGAACATGCTTAACTGAATAGTAGGGGTTTTTCTATTGCCAGCATGTCGTATAGACTGGCAATATAATTTGGATGGAAGCGCATTCAGCGCTAACTAAGGGTTAGCACCATGGATGGAAGCAAATCTTTAAACAGCTCTAGTGCATGTTGCAAATGGGGGTCGTGCTTTTTCATGACTTTGTTCCCGGTTGTAGCACTGTCGGACTCGGAAGGTCATTATCTTTCAGGGTCCCCTCATTACAGCACTGTCTACTCTCGTGATGTTTCGATGATTGACCCGTTCTCCACCATAACTACTAAGCGATCAAAAAACGTCAATAGAATGCCTGAGTTGTCTATCCGGGAAAAATCCAAAGTAAACCAGAAAAAAGTCAGCTCTTTTGTATACAAAGCTGTTAGCGATCCCAAAAAGCTGGCCGAACAGGCTGCCGCCAGTGCTGCATTTCTCGGGCTTGACTACATTGGTGTTGCCAGACCCATCAAAGAAGGCATGGACTTCATCAAGGAAAAAACACAGTTCGAATTCGGCGACTGTGGTAAGGTCCAATTCAGCAGTAACGTCAAAGCAGAAACCTGCATGTTCGATAATTCTACAATTGAGCTCAATTCTGATTATGATCTGGATTCTTTCACTGTTAACTTCAAATGGCAGATCTAATTAAAGGGTTATGATTTGTAGCCAAAGCTCTAACTGACTCAGGAAATTCTTCCAAGCAGTGCCTTCCCGGTATAATCCCGTTAGAATCCCTGTCCAGATATTCTGGCCTGAGGTTTCACCTTGAACACACATCGACAATACGCTCAGTTCTTGCGTCAACTGCATAAACTTCCAGCCTGGAAGCTCGTAGCAGTCACAACTGCTGTCTGTGAAAGAAGCTGGCCCAACTTTGCCCTGTTTGCCGAACTGACAGAGTTTGGACTTCCCGAAGACGTTCGACACTCTCTTAATATGCTCTGGGATAACGTCGCAGGCTATCAATCAGCCAAAAACTTTGAGCGTCTTCTGGAGAAGCTTGAGCCGAATGTACCCGACCTTGATGAGTGGGAGATGTTTGGCGCCATTCCAGCTTACGACAGTGTTATCAGTACGATATGTGCCGTTAACTGTGCTATGGAACCTGATGCTGGAGAGACAGCCAGTGCCTTGACACTCTCACTGAGCACCATTGGTAAATTCGTTAAGTATACAGAAGCTGAAGAGCTTAAAGGGACTGAACTCCAACAGTATGTTGAGCAGCATGAGCTTTATCAGCAACAGATTGCGTTTATTAAAGAACTGCTGGATCAAATCAGCAGAAGCAAGCAAAGCCCCGATGTTATGAAACAGATCAGGGCTTTGGCCAGGAATGAAGGAATCAGCCACATTGGTATCAGTCTTGAGTGATTTATCATTTCGAATTACTGATGATATCTTTCAGCAATGTATATATTTTACTCTGAGAGTTCGACATCGTATCAAAGTTCTGATTGTAAGTAGTCATCGCACGCTGCAACTGGACAGTCTGCAACTGGTTACTCCCCGTCAGATTTTCTTTTGCCGCGTTCAGTGATGTCTTCAGCGAAGCCCATTCCTCTGGTGTGAGCTGGCCTTTTCCACTGGCGTCAGTGTAATTGATCTTCAGCAGATTACTGAGAACATCACGCTCTTCCTGAGTCAATGCTGGCATACCACCAGTCACTTCATTAGTAAAACTATTCTGGAAGGCAACTTTACGGGCTGCATAGCCACTGAGAGTTTGACTGGAATCGTTCGGGTCCTTACGAGACATCTGGTTGGTATTCACTCCGTCAAACTCCCAGGAATGAAGCCCACCCGCCTCAAGTAGAACATAACCATCGTTACTGGCAGCATCCAGGGCGGTGCCATTGAGATTTGGTGTACCTATAACAGGCTTTGCCGTATTCAAGTCAGTTACTGTAAGCCCCTGATTGCCTCTGGTGATGGTGATTCCGGTGATATCCGCGAGACCTCCTGACAAATTGGAAGGATCAAAGGGAGTTCCGGGAGCAGATGTTTGAAAAGTAATCTCAGTACCATCATCCAACACCATAGTCATATCATTCATAACCGGAATGCCCACCTGTTTGGCATCCGATATGGAGCCCTTGGCAACCGGCACCAGTGCCTGGTTTTGATAATTGAGTTGATTGCCTTCAGCATCCACCAGAGTGAAGGTAGTTTTGCCATTAGCATCCGGCTGAATAGCAATACCATAACCATTATCCAGTACAATGTTATTACCGTTAGTGGTCCAGGTCGTCTGCTTGTATTGACTGGTGCCATACTGGGCTATGTTGGATTTGTTGATCAGAGTATTGACGTTACCCAATAGCTTATTAGAAGTTTCTATCTCACTGAGAAGTCTGCGGACTTCTGAGTCCAGCATGTTCCCGCGCTCAAGGTAGACAGCCGAGACAAAGTCCTGCTGACTGAGCTTGGAAGAATCAACAACATTAACATTATTATTACTGTTAACTCCATTAACGGTAGCCATGAAAAACCGCCCCTGTCATCCACATGAATATTCAGTAAAAAAACACTGTTTTCTGCCCGATCCGGCCGTTCTGTTCGGACCATCAGACAAATCCGGTCCGATGCCTTCTGCCGGAGGATCCTGATTTTGTCTTAGGTTTCAGCAGTCGATTAGCCATTCTGAGTTCTTTTCGTTTCAGTGATGCTTCTTGAGAAAGGTCACTCTTCAGCTCATCATTGAACTTGATCAGCTCCTGACGGGCTTTATGCTTGAAATGGGTGGGCCAGGCATCGCTATTGATAAACTCACGGAGTTTCTTTTTATCCATACCAACAGAATCCATAAAGTCTTTCTGTTGGTTAATGCCTGCTTTGGCGGTCTTTACTGCAGCTTCGGATTCCTGCTGAACAAGCCAGGACGATTTCTTAAGCTTGGTGACATCAATCAATCTGATACGGGAGGCCATAGGGTTCTCTCCTTTTAGCGAAGTAAGAGGCCATTTACTCACCAGTCAATGGCCCATTATCGCTTTGGCACTTTGTATTCTTTCCAGCTCAACCTTACTTTCCGATGACATCAGCCAGTTCTTCTTATTTCAGTGTAGACATAGAATTCACCGGCGATAGAATGAGTAGCCCTATTCGCTGGAGTGAAGTATGGATATAGACAGTTTTGAAAGCCTGATGATGAAAGCCCTCCTGACAGCTCTGGTGTTGTTCATGGGTTTCATTGTTTACGATCTGGCTAAAAAGTCGAAAGCGGGAAAGTTTGGTACATTTATTCTTTTTGGCGCTTTATGCCTGGGTGTACTGGGGTTTGTCCTGAAAGGTGTTTTGATGAAAACGATTGGTGGTTAAGGCCTTTTGCCTGACTCTGCGACGATTGAACACGCACTTACCACTCAAAACAGCGTAATCCTGTCGAACGTTTGCAGAGTCTCGCCCATTATTCAGATTAGACTTCAGGGCTTTTGTTCTGTCTCAATCACTTTATAATATCAGCCAAAGCCAATGAGACTGAGCCCGATGTCAGGTCGCCCCCTCCACCCCCCCGGTTCTCCCGAGAAGAAAACAGAAAAGACTCCCGCTCCCCGGCTGATTCTGTTTAACAAGCCTTTCAATGTACTGACTCAATTCACCGATTCAGAAGGGCGCCCTACGCTTAAGGATTACCTGCCCATTCCAGGTGTTTATCCTGCTGGTCGCCTGGACAGGGATAGTGAAGGGCTGGTGCTACTCACTAACAATGGACAGATTCAACATCAGGTCAGTTCTCCCCTTCACAAGATGGATAAAACCTACTGGGTTCAGGTGGAAGGCATACCCAATGAACGGGCATTGGAGAAACTGAGAAAAGGCATAGAGTTCAAAGACGGCAAGACACTTCCTGCAAAAGCCAGAATCATAGAGGCTCCAGCAGTCTGGCCAAGGACACCGCCCATAAGGGAAAGAAAGTTCATCCCTGACTGCTGGTTGGAGCTGACTATTCGAGAGGGACGAAACAGACAAGTTCGACGCATGACCGCAGCAGTTGGCCACCCTACCCTGAGACTAATACGATACCGTATAGGTGATTGGGCACTGGACGAACTCAAACCGGGAAACTGGTGCGAGATAGAGATACCAGATGCTTTAAAGGTACAATTAAAACAAAACAGTATTACCAGAAATCGTTCCAGCGCCAATAAACTGGCTCGAAAAGGTTTTACAAAACGTCATAGAAAATAAATATCTGATCATTTTCAGGAATCGACAGGAAGGACAGCTTGATAGCATTATTCAAGACTCATTACACAAAACTGGCCCGGACTGCCCTCCTGCTGGCCATGGCATCAATTGTGGTTTTGTCCCTATTGCCAATAGAAAAAGTCCCCCTCAGTGCTGTAAACGATAAGCTTCAACATCTTGCAGCTTTTCTGCTGTTAGCTTTTCTGATGGATGCCAGCTTTCCAAACCAGCCATTCAACTTATGGAAAGTCAGTGGTTTAATGGCCTACGGCTTTCTCATTGAATTGCTGCAATTACAAACGGAATATCGCTTTTTTTCACTGGCTGACCTGATGGCTGACCTGGCCGGAACAGGTCTGTACTTTTTCACTATTCCTGTCTGGAAGCGCATACCGCTGATCAACTGGCGCTGGTCTCTAACGTAAATGCTGAGCGAGGAGTCTTCAGCTTTGCCAGCGCTTCAATTCATTGCGGCGTTCTCCCTGATTTCTGGCAGATGCCGGTCATAACTTGCGCTTATTGTCCAGAGGTATCCTGATCGTTACTTCAAGACCAGGGTGGGCATTTCTGGCGCAGATTGACCCATCGTGATTGGCTATAGCACCCATTGCTATGGCAGTCCCCAGTCCAAATCCATCATTCTCCTTGCCTCGGGTTTCATCCACCCTGAAGAAAGGTTCGAACATGGACTCCAGCACCTCTTCAGGAACACCCGGACCTTTGTCCCGTACTTTGATGATCACATTTCGCCGAAATTGTTCCAGTGTCACTTCAACATTACTGCCTTGCGGAGTAAATCGGATGGCATTACGAATGATGTTTTCAGCGGCGCTGCTCAGCCAGTCACGCACTCCAACAATCTCAACAGGCTGGCTCTTAATCAGATCAACACCTTTATTCTGCGCCTGAGCTTCAAAATTGCCGTCATCCACCAATTCCTTGATAAGCTGCTCCAGATTGACCTGCTCACAGGCCACTTCACTCAGACCATGCTGAATACGGGAGAAACGAATAATCTCACCAATCAGCTCATCAAGGCGCTCAATTTCCCTCTCTATACGCCCATGTTCTGCCTCAGCTTCTGGCGTTTTTCTTCGAGCCAGCGCCAGAGAAATCTGCAACCGGGTTAACGGGGAACGTAACTCATGAGAGACGTTTCTGAGTAAGATTTCCTTGTTATTGATCAGCGTCTCTAACTGCTCTGCCATGTGATCAAAGTCGCGGGCAAATTCTCCCAGCTCGTCGCCTCTTTGTCGAACAGTGGCTTCCACCCGGGCAGAGAGCTCTCCTTTCGCCAACTTTCTGGAGGTTATCTGCAATCGCCTGATGGGGACTACCAGATAGCGCGCCAGCATGATGCAGAGCAGAAAACTGACCGCCAGAGCAATGATGACCAGATGCCATTGCTGAGAAAGTACTTTGGTCACTCGCCAGTGAACCAGTCTGGGCATTTCCTTGGTCAGAAACAGATCATAAGGCACTCGTCCAATCCAGACTTTCCTGGGGCCTACAACTACCACTCCACTTCTGAAAGTAATGGTAGGCTCAGTGCGATCATGGGTTCGATCATAAGCGGACATCAGTTCGTCCGGAATGGCTCTTCTACCCATCACTTCACCGGCAGGATCAAAAAGGTAAAAATAACTTCCGCTGAACTGAGGGAAAGGAGTGTGGGGAGCCCAACCAGAAGCCATGCGTTCGACTTTTCTGGAAACGATCTCCAGTTCACGAAACAGCTCTCTGCGTTCTGACAGAAAATCCGAGGGATTCACCGTTATGGCCACCGCTATAACCATGGCAGCCATCATCGACAACATGGTAAGCCAGAACCACAGGAACAACTTCCAGAACAGACGCTGAAATGGCCAGACCAACATTCTCCGGACTTGTTTAATCATGGTCGTATATAGAAGTAGCCGGCACCACGGACGGTTTTAATTCTGGGTGAGCCATCCGGTCGTGTGCCAATTTTCTTGCGTACATTGCTCACATGCATATCAATCGCGCGATCATAAAGTGTCAGACGACGGTTCAATGCGATTTGGGTCAGTTCATCTCTGGAGATCAATTCGCCAGCTTTTTCAATCAGTGCCTTGAGAACCATAAACTCAGTGGCCGTCAGCTCAAGCAGTGTTTCACCCATCTTGGCTTCACGGTTTGCCAGATTGAGAGTGATATCATCAATAGAAAGGACTTTATTACCGACCTCGGTCCCCGGTGACCTTCCCCTTCTCAGAATGGCCTTGATCCTGGCTACCAGTTCGCGGTGGTTATAGGGCTTGGGCAGATAATCATCCGCTCCGATTTCCAGCCCAATGATGCGATCTACATCATCGCCACGAGCCGTTAACATCAATACCGGGATATCAGACGTCTGACGGATTTTTTTCAGGACTTCGAAACCGTTCAGTTTTGGCAGGGTAACATCGAGCAATACCAGCTGATACTCGCCAGAGAGGGCAGCATGGGCACCTGACTCACCATCATGAACTGCATTGACAGAGTACCCTTCTGTGGCCAGGTACTCAATCAACAATTCACAGAGTTCAATATCATCATCTATCAACAGAAGCTCTAGATTTTCATTACTCATTGGCAGCTCCTCAATAAAAAAAGACCCCGCAGGGGCAAGGCGGGGTTAAAGGTACAGCACAGGGCACAAAATTTACAGAGAGTCTGTCAGCTGACTTATCCAACACGACCCCGGAAAGCGTCACGAAACAACAAATTGTCTTGTTGCAAACAAACAGAGCTCAACATTCCGGAAGACCTTCGTTTCAATCGCCCCCTTCTTTGTTGAAAAACTTCAGTGTTTAAACAATGGCCACAGTGTATTGAAGCCCGTATATACACTGGGGTTAGAGTCAGTAAGCACTCTGTAAAAAGATTTACTCGCATCTGAAGTAAGCGTCCTGTAAACAAATGCTTTATTTTTAATTTAGTGGTAGGAATCAGCCTTTAGCTGAGTACAATACTCACTACTTTTCCAGCACGAGTATGCTCAGCTCTGCAAAATACTGCGCCAACTATAGAAAAACGGGTGACTTTGAGTATAAACGCTCAATAATTAATGTTTGTATTCACCTTCTCCGGCACTCAATGGTGGCGGTTGCACAGAATAAAAGACAGGTGAAAACTAACTGTAATCATGCCTGAATAAACTCTTGTGCAAGCAGCTAAGACTATTTACAGACTAGACTTGCCGGTATATTGCCTGGCGGAGAGATCTCCTGACCGGCACACTCATACCACAAGACTCTGACCGTGGGCTGGAAATCTGAACTTGAGACTCTTTCTCTCGGAGCCATCGATGAAATCAATCATCAGAAATAGACAACGCCCCCTGCTCCCTTTCGGCTTGCTTGTCGCATCTCTGTTAGCCTTGTCAGGCTGTAATCAAGAGCAGGAACAAAGAAAAATGCCTCCCCCTGCTGTTTCAGTTATCAGTGTTACGGAGCAGCCTGTTGGCGATTACAAAGAATATGTCGCTCGTACAGAAGCTGTTAATACTGTCGACCTGAGAGCGAGAGTAGAAGGCTTTCTCGCAAAGAGAGACTTCATTGAAGGGCAAACCGTCGAGAAAGATCAGCTGCTATTCGTTATAGACCCGAAACCGTATATCGCCAACCTTAAAAAGGCCGAAGCTGATCTGGCCAGTGCTAACGCAGAGTTGAACAAGTCGAAAAAAGACCTTCAACGCAGCAAGGATCTTCATAAAAAAGGCTATATCAGTCAGGCTGATCTGGACACCCAGACCAGCAAAGAAGCTCAGGCAGAAGCCTCTGTTCAAGCTGCTGAAGCGCAGCTGGATACTGCCAAACTGGATCTTAGCTACACCAAAATCATAGCCCCCTTTAAAGGTCAGATCGGCCGCACCAATTACAGCGTGGGTAACCTGGTAGGTCCCAATAGTGAACCTCTGGCAACTCTGAATTCGATTGACCCTATCTATGTCAACTTCCAGGTCGACGAACAACTATTCATCAGCCGCTTGCAGGAAAGTTCTGGCAGCCGGACATCCGAAAAGCAGGACTTTGAAATGAGCCTGCGTTTACCCAATGGCAGCGATTACGATCACAAGGGCACCTTCAATTTCGCAGACACCAGAGTCGATGAAACCACGGGAACCCTAACCCTGCGGGCTGAATTCCCGAATCCTCAGGGCATCATAGTTCCGGGCCTTTACGTCACCCTGATCGTGGAAGGCAAGAACAAAACCGAACATCCGATCATCCCGCAGTCTGCCGTTCAGGAAAACCAATCGGGCCGCTTTGTATTGGTCGTAGATGCTAATAACGCAGTTGAAACCCGTCAGGTAGAACTTGGACGTCGCCTGGGGCCAATGTGGGTTGTAGACTCTGGACTTAAAGCCGGTGAAAAAATCATCGTTGAAGGCCTCCAGAAAGTTCGTCCGGGTGTCAAGGTCACTCCCACCAGCGTCACAATTGATCCAGAGACAGGCGGAATTGAAGCCCAGCCAAAGTCTGATCAAGAGCAGGGCAGCCAGGCTAACAAACAAGGGTAACTGCGATGATCAGTCAGTTTTTTATTCACAGGCCCAAGTTTGCCTTTGTTCTATCGATCGTCATAACCCTGGTGGGTATGATTTCCATGCTGACCCTGCCTGTGGCTCAGTTTCCTGAAATCACCCCTCCCCAGGTTAACATCAGTGCGGTATTCCCGGGAGCCGATGCAGAAACCATAGAAGAAGCCGTCATCCGACCGATTGAAGAACAGGTCAACGGTGTAGAGGACATGATCTATATCAACTCTTCTGCTGGTAACGATGGCAGCGCCAGCATCACCGTGACCTTTGATTCCGGTGTCGATCAGGATATGGCTCTGGTAAACGTCCAGAACCGTGTTGCTGTAGCTGAACCATCACTTCCCGAAGACGTGAGAAGAACGGGGGTGACGGTCAGCAAAAAGTCTTCAAGCATGCTGTTGGGCATCAACCTGGTTTCCAATAAGAGTGAGTACGACGGCGTTTACCTCAATAATTACGCCAACAATTACCTGAAAGAACCCATGGCTCGTATTGACGGGGTCGCTTCCGCCGACATTTTGGGTTCACTGGTTTATAGCATGCGTATCTGGCTTGATCCTGAACGCATGGCATCTCTTGATATCACAACCTCAGACGTATCCAACGCACTGAATGAGCAAAACGTTATTGTTGCAGCCGGTAAGCTGGGTCAGGCGCCAAACCAGCCAGACCAGCAGTTCACTTACACCATAAAAACCCAGGGACGTCTGAGCAACCCTGAGGAATTCGGCAACGTCATTATCAAGGCCGACCCTGATGGCTCCTATGTTCGCATCAAGGATATCGCCCGGGTTGAAATGGGTTCCCAGAGTTACGATGGTGTTGCCAAGTTTAACAATGATGACACGGCTTTCCTGGTTATCTATCAGCAGCCTGATGCCAACGCTATGGATGTGGCGAAAGGTGTAAAAATGACCATGGAAGAGCTGTCTGCCCGTATGCCGGAAGGTATCGAGTATGAAATCAAGTTCGATACAACCCAGTTTATTGATCAGTCCATCAAGGAAGTAATCATCACTTTGCTCCAGGCAGTCGCTCTGGTGGTATTGGTTGTATTCCTGTTCCTGCAAAACTGGCGGGCAACACTGATCCCCGCAATCGCAATACCGGTCTCCCTGATTGGTACCTTCGCTATCATGAAAGCTCTCGGGTTTTCCATTAACACTATTACGCTTTTCGGCCTGGTGTTGGCGATAGGGGTGGTCGTGGACGACGCCATTGTTGTTATTGAAAACGTTGAGCGATTAATCACCAGGGAAGGGATGAGCCCGACTGAAGCCACCAGTCAGGCCATGAAGGAAGTATCGGGTCCTATTGTGGCGACCACCCTGGTATTGCTGGCGGTATTTGTACCTGTAGGCTTTATGCCGGGTATTACCGGTGGACTTTATTCACAGTTTGCGGTCACCATATCGGTAGCCGTTGTAATCTCTTCCATCAACGCTCTGACATTAAGTCCGGCCCTGTGTGCCACTTTGCTGAAAAAAGGCAAGATGGGACACATCAACTGGCTGGTTCCTCTTGATAACTTTATCAAGCGACTGACCGGCGGCTACAAGAGCTGGGTTACCCTGTTGATTAGAAGAAGCATTCTGGGAATTGGACTGTTTGCAATCATGATGGCCTCCACCGGCTTCCTGTTCAACAGCACGCCCTCCGGTTTTGTTCCGGATGAGGATCAGGGATTCTTCGTGGTTGATGTTCAGCTTCCTGACGCAGCGTCCCTGAACAGAACCGAAGCCACTATGGAGAACATCACCAACATCATTCGAACCGAACCCGATGTAGACAGTGTTATCAGTGTTTCCGGCTTCAGCATCATGGGTGGATCCAACTCCAACAACGCCATGGCTATCGTTGTCCTCAACGACTGGAAAGATCGCCCGGACCCTCTACAACACCAGCAGGCGGTACTGAGAAAGATACAGGGCAAGCTCTGGACGTTACCGGAAGCCCAGGTCATGGCGTTTGCCTTCCCGCCCATTCCAGGCCTTGGATCTTCAGGTGGTTTTGACTTCAGGCTTCAGGATACGCTTGGCCGCACCCCTCAGGAGCTTGGTCAGGTGTTGAATGGGCTGATCTATCAGGCAAACCAGCGCCCCGAAATGACTCAGGTATTCAGTACTTTCCGTGCTAATGTGCCTCAATACTTCCTCGAAGTAGATCGCAACAAGGCTAAGGCACAGGGTATTCCGCTGTCTGAAATTTTCATGACCCTGCAAACCCAGCTGGGCTCTCTGTATGTCAATGACTTCAGTAAATTCGGTAGAACCTACCAGGTTAAGCTTCAGGCAGAAAGCGAGTATCGCGCCAATCCTTCAGACCTGAGCAAGTTCTTTGTCAGAAACCTGAATAACCAGATGGTGCCTCTGACTACCGTTGCCTCATTGAAACCGATTCTCGGCCCCAGCAGCATTGACCATTACAACCTGTACCGCTCAGCCAGCATAAGTGGCAAGGCTAATCAGGGTTTTAGTTCCGGTGATGCTATCACAGCCATGGAAGATCTGGCCAAAACATTGCCCGATGGCTACACCTTCGAGTGGTCTGGACAGTCACTGCAGGAAATTGAAGCCGGTAGTCTGGCTCCACTGCTATTTGCCCTGGCATTCCTGTTTGTCTACCTGTTCCTGGTGGCACAGTATGAAAGCTGGACCATGCCGCTGGCAATCATCGTGGCAGTGCCCATAGCGGCTTTCGGTGCCATTGTCGGAATCAACCTGTTCCGGTTATTGATACCCTCGATGGCCAATGATATCTACGCCCAGATAGGTATGGTGCTATTGATTGGTATTGCTGCAAAGACGGCGATTCTTATCGTAGAATTTGCCATGGTTCAAAGACAGTCAGGCAAGAGTATCTTCGATGCTGCCATCAACGCTGCCGAACTGCGCTTTCGCGCCGTATTGATGACAGCCCTGTCTTTCGTACTTGGGGTACTACCTCTGGTATTTGCCAGTGGTGCCGGTGCTGCCAGCCGAAGGATAATTGGTACGACAGTAATGTCTGGAATGATCGCTGCCACCCTGTTCGGCACGATAATGATCCCATTGTTCTATTATCTCCTGCAAAAAATGCGTGAGCATTTTGATTCAGATAAAGCGAACAGCTGATCAACATAAAGCCCCTGTCTAAAGGGGCTTTTTTGTGTCCAGCCTGCCTCTCGCTACCGTGCGCCAGCTTGAGAACCAGAGTTTTTTGCTCCCACTTCCATGAGGTAATCTATCCTTCCTCTCTGAATGCCAGAATGCTAGAACAGAATTATTAAACACTCACTCTTTGTAGCGGCGCTGTGGCTGCTGCTGTCGATGTCTATCGTCTGTCAGGCTCAACCGTTGACAGGTTTTTTTGTTGTCGAGCTTGAACCGAATGCAGTTTTTCCAAACCAGAGCCTTTCTATAAAGCGTAACCGACACACATGGCCTTGCAGCCCATCATACATTTCCGACACAAACGACTGTACAGAACAAGATTCGCCGCCTGATATCAAACAACACATACCTGACATTTACGGGATGCCCCCTACCCTTATTGAGTTGATAGCGCAGCAATGTTTTTTCACCGCTCCTCTGCTGATTGCCTACCAACTGATCCTGACAACCAAAGATTCTCCTTCAGGCTCGAATCCCTATTCATGGCTCCCCTTAAAAGTGGTTATCACTGTCTGTTGGCTTTTAAAAAGCGATTGGACCCCCGCTTCACCTCTGTTTAAACCGATTAAACTACAAGAGGTCAGCCAGAAACATTCGTTTGCGACCATCACTATGATGTTTGGCTCTGGAGATAACCAGCAATCACAACAGTCATCAGAATCATCCATTCAGACAGTATCGGAAGCCAGGACCCTCCCTGCAGGCTCTTTCACTAACCCCGTGAACTCTGACTCTGGCGGCGGTAACGGAGATCCTCAACAACACCTGCACACTTTCGGTTTAAATTGTTTCATCCTTCCCTGTCATGGCGTTTGTCAATTCCGAAGATCACCCGACAGCGGATTGCCCAGTGGATGGCCACTGAAATCGGCAGAAAGTTCAGCAGTCCAGAAGGGAGCAGGACAGAGCACATGCCCCGATCCAGTCAATAAACACAACCATAACCGTATAGATCGCTTTAATTTTCTACAGACTCTATATTCCCAGCAAAACTGGCTTTTCCAAATATTGAGTAATCCTGCCATTCAACTCCAATGTACTTCTGTTCAACCTTCTCAGACACAGTTCGATCAGATGCAACCCCGTGGCCTTAACAACAACCGGGCAAGTAGCTGCAAGCTAGCATACTCCATGAGTTCTGGGTCAACAGACAGTCACTCAACCGGGCCAGTCAGAAATGACGCCCAAGTACTTGAGAAATTTCCTGTCTCCAATGATGACTTGATTGTAATCAACGGGTTACTCAATTTAGGTAATCAAATCCTTCTCGAAAAAATCGGGACCTCTTGTGCCTTTACCGACTTCACATCCTCACTGGGAACTTCAGAAACACCACAAAAAACAACAGAATCACCCCAATGGGTTCAAAGCCCAACTCAGCTTATTCAGATAGGTTCAATAAAGGCGCCGACAGCATCTTGTAAAATTATATTCGCGACATCAAACCAAAAAACCTCTCAAGCTGGCGAACCTGAATTGGCTCGGACTTCACCTTCAGGTTATCTTCCCCCCAATGGTTCCACCCGTTGTCAACAAGACTGGCCTAATCCCATAAGGAGAAACGGTGGCGGGCAACAAATCTGCGCAGTGACTTTGGTCGGGAAGGATGGCCAGACACGGCCATGTGGGGTGATCTTCAAGAATGCCCGATCTCTATCCTCGCACAAGAGCAGATACCACAGCGGGCAAAAAACCTGTGACCTGACAGAAGTCGGAAAGGATGGCCAGCTGCTGCCATGCGAAAAGGTCTTTAATCATTCTCAAGCCCTGGCGGCTCACAAAGCCAGAGCCCACATCAGACAACAAACCTGTGGCGTAACCTTAGTCAGAGAAGATGGCCAGCTGCAAAGATGCGGAACAGTCTGCGAGGATGCCAGAGCCCTGATATCTCACAAAAGAAGCGCTCACAAAGGACAACAAAAAATCTGCGATAAGACAGTCATCGGAGAGGATGGCCAGCCGCGACCATGCGGAAAAGTCTGTAATAATTCAATGGCCCTGTCGTATCACAAAAGAAAATACCACACCGGGCTACGAACCTGTGACGTGACCGTGATCGGCGAGGATGGCCGACAGCAGTCATGCGGGAAAGTCTGCAGAAGTACTCAAGACCTGATTGAGCACAAAAACAAAGAACACACCGGCCAACAAATCTGCTACGTGCGCCTGATCGGGGAAGATGGTCAACTGCAGCAATGCGGAAAGGTCTTCAGGAATATTCCATCGCTATCAGTTCATAAAAGCAAAATCCACAGCAAACAAAAAACTTGTGATGAAACCGTGATCACAGAGGATGGTCGGTCCTGGCCATGCAGGGTGATCTGCAAGAATGATCAAATCCTGATGGATCACAAAAGAGGACATCGTAAGCGCAAATCTGTTGATGTGGAGCAAAACAATGACCTCACTCCTGAAAAAGCTAAACGAAGTTTTCAAAGCCATTAAGCTGGTGTAATAATTGACAGATTGATCCGGAAGTTTCTTAAAGCCTCAAGCTCCTCAATCAAGTCAAAACGGCTTTATGATCAATGATCGCAAAGACTCAACGTATTTCACGAAACCGGAACTGCGGGAGCTTCTCTGGAAGAAAGGGAATGCTCCTGGTAAAGAGAACAAGGAGCTTCAGGTTTGAAAAGATCTGATCATTCCAGAACATCTCTTCCCATCGCAGCATGGATACTCCCATCCATTCTGTTGGCTGGCTGTGCCAATCCTCTGGAATCAATCAGCTGTTACTACCAGCCTGTCAGGGGAACGATGCTGATTAATGAAGTGAAGGGAGACCTTGCTGAACTGGACTTCTTTCCCGATACAAAGCAGGATCTGGTATGGTTCAGGAAGCACGATATTGAACCTGAAGGTCTTGTGATGCCTATCAGCAATGTTGGGCGAGCGCCAAAACCTTCTAGCCGTCACAAGGCGATTGTTAATATCCTTACTTCAGGCAGCTGCTCACCCTATATTGTTTATCAGGGAGAACCTGTTCTGGCGCAATGAGAACAGGAATTATCCCCTGCCTTTCACTTCAACCGTTCACCAGGAAGTGGGTTGCAATACTGGCGGCATATCCCAGGGCAATGGCCCAGCTCCACTTCAAATGGCCCAGGAAGGTATATTGGCCTTTGGCCGTTCCCATCAGACCGACGCCGGCAGCGGAGCCTATTGACAGTAAACTGCCGCCTACCCCTGCGGTCAGGGTAATCAGCAGCCACTGGAATGTATCCATTTCAGGGTTCATTCCCAGAATGGCAAACATGACTGGAATGTTATCCAGAATCGCAGAGAAGACTCCGGCTGCAATGTTCGTCCAGGTGGCACCTATACCGGTGTACATGCTTTCGGAAATCAGCTCCAGGTAACCCAGATAACGCAAGCCCCCTACAGAGAAAATGACACCAAAAAAGAACAGCAGGGTGTCCCACTCGGCGTGGGCAATCCGTTTGAAAATATCCAGATCTTCTTTTTTCTCGTCGTCCATCGAAGGCATAATCTGACTGGCGGTCAGCCCTTTCAATCGCAGGAAATAGGTATAGAACATCAACAGCGAAAGTCCGGTCATCATGCCCATAAAAGGGGGCAGTCCGAAGAAGCTCTCAAAACAAACGGCCAGTACAATCGTGATCAGGAACAGCACACAGATAGCCCACCCACCCCGGCGAATACCTGAATGGTCTTCGAGGGCCGCCGGGCGACCATTATCAATAAAGAAATTCATGATGGTCGCCGGGATAATAAAATTCACAACCGAGGGAATAAATAAAGTAAAGAATGTGAAAAACTCAACCTTGTCAGCCTGCCAAACCATCAACGTTGTGATATCACCAAAAGGACTGAAAGCTCCACCGGCATTGGACGCTACAACCACATTGATCATTGCCAGGGTGACAAAAGCAGGGTTTCCCTGTCCGACGGACATAATGACGGCACCCATCAACAGAGCCGTCGTCAGGTTATCGGCAATCGGTGAAATAAAGAAGGCCAGCACTCCGGTTACCCAGAAGAGTTGACGATAACTGAACCCCTTTCGGATCAGCCAACTGCGAAGTGAATCGAATACCTGACGCTCTTCCATGGCATTGATGTAGGTCATCGCCACCAGCAGAAACAAGAACATGGCCGAATATTCTTCCAGGTCATGCATGACCGCTCTGGATAAGCTTTCGTGGGATACTCCCTCTCCGACGGCCAGCCAGGCAATGAGGGCCCAGATGATACCGGCAGCCAGAATGACCGGTTTTGACTTACTGAGATGTAACTTCTCTTCCGCCATCACGGCAATATAAGCCAGAGTAAAAATGACAATACACAACCAGGCGATGGGGTGAGTTGTCATCCTCAACAACTCCTCTGCCGCAAAAGAGTTCTGCGGAAGAGCAAACAAACCTGCCCCGGCAAGCAGGGAAGGCCTTCTCAGTCCAGAGAAATTCACTATGATTTCCTTTAATTTTTAAATGAGTCAGGGTCCAAAAACGCGCAAATGATACTGATTGAATAACGATAAGCCAACCGCCTGTGAGATCCAATTTGAGCCAGCCCAACTCATTTCAGTGGATTCCTGTCTAATAAATCGACACCCTGACTATTTACTTTCGATATAAAATATTTTTTGTGAAATCTGCTCAGACATGCAGGGTATGAAGCGTCGGTTAAAGAGTAGAAACAGATTACAATCGACTTTTATATACAATTTTCATCTTACTATTTAGGCCTGAGGGCACAGCACTCTGAAATAATCCATATACACTTGGGCGTAGTCTCTTTAATTACGACTTTTCTAACCTTCGTGCGGGGACGTGAAGATGAGCATCGCCCGGAAACTGCACATGTTTCTAAACCAACATAATGCGGAATACGAACTTGTTTCCCACCCATACTCAGAAAGAGCGATGAATACGGCACACTCCGCCTGTATTCCAGTCAAGAATATGACGAAAGCTGTCGTTCTCAGGGACAACAGGGGTTATGTCATCGCTGTCATGCCCTCAATGAACAAACTCATGCTGCGCTGGATCAACGCCAAGCTGGATCGACATCTGAATCTGGTTTCAGAACAGGAATTGAAACACCTTTTCCCGGACTGTGAGGATGGTTCGATTCCTGCTATCGGCACTGCTTATGGCATGACCACCTGCTGGGATGACGAATTGAATTCATTACAGGACCTGTATCTGGAGTCTGGTAACCACAGGGAGCTGATTCATATGAACCGTAATCAGTTCAAGGCATTGCTTCAGGGAGAAACCCATGCTGCCATCAGTTGCGACCCAGACGAAATGGAAGCCTATTGCAACTGAAAAAACAGCTGAGGGTCGATAACCGCTGAAGACTCTATAGCCAGTGACGGCTCTCTTCAGCGGGTCATTTTTTTTACAAAAACCACCACAAAGAGTGCCAGCGTGAAGCTGCCAATAAAGGCCTCAATGGCTGCAAACAATCTTGAAAGACCCACGGGAGCCAGATCTCCGTAGCCCAGTGTGGTAAAGGTCACGACACTGAAGTAAAGTGCCTCCAGCCAATTAATCAGATTATTATAAAAAGGCTGGCCCGACTGGTACTGAACCATTGTCCCGCTATCCTCAATACCCAAAAAGAAATAAAAAAGGGAAAAGAAGACAATAAATGACACTGAAAACAGAACCACTCTTTCGGGCTTTTCGCCATAGCCGCTGAGCAGATCGACAATCTTTGAAACCACCCTCTGCCGGGAGATGAGGGGAAACCGGTATCGGTTGAAGGTCCTTTCCCGGTAAAAAAACTCACCAGCATTATGAAACAGTCCCTGCGCTTCACAATGTTTGCGAATATTTCTGGCTACTTCTTCAGCCTCCTCAAATAACTCGCTGGACTGGCGTTTATCGCCTTCCCGGCTGGCCTGATGAGCTTTTTCTTCCTGCAGAAAAGTATCACCAAAATCAACATGCTCAATTCGGGCCGACTTAAAATTAACACCCAGAAGGTTTGCTCCTATTAAACGGGTACGATGTAGATTTGCACCACTTAAGTCCGCTTTCAGTAAATTACAACCGGAAAGGTCTGCTCGATAAAGATGAGCTTTAACAAGGCTGCAACGACTCAAGTCACTACTGATCAAGTGATAGACTTCACCCTCAGGAGAGACAAGATTCAGATTATCGAGATGAGCGCCTTTCAGATAAAACCCCTCCATCATGGTACTTTTATGAGCCCGCTCTTCCAATAATGCTCTGACATCGGCACCGGATTTATCAACGTCCCTGTCATGCCAAAAGCAATAGTCACTGCCTTCTAAAGCCGGCTCACTACAGGGGCCGGATCGCTCGCCAATATAACGGCATCGATGGTCATCTTTAATCGGCATGACAAAATAGCCCAACCTTTTTCAATAAGTGCTCCATACTGTGTCGGCAAAATAATCAGAAGTGTTTACCATCTGCTTTTTGAATTTCCTGACCGGCTCATGCAATTCAACACCCAGACGTGTATGCTTAGCCGCTTGAAACTATTACTTGAATATCTTCCATCTCCCGGTGAGACAGAAGATGGTTTTATTGCATACCGCGTACACAGCGGACACACAGGTAGCCTCGTGATCACCCTCTACGGAATCAGCAACTGCGAGCTTTTTTGTATAGTTAGACAATATAAGTCGCCCATTCATTGATAGACCTCACAAACAAGCCTTTTACCAGTGATTCAAGATCCTCTTCCGGGTTATCGTATGCCTACGAATAATGGTAGATGGAGTCGCTATGACTATTGTCGAGCAGATAGCAAAGTGGGTGAATGAGGGGAAGCCGGGCTGGTGGCGGTACGCGATCAGAGTGGCCTTGGATAATCAGATAATCTCTAATCAGGGGTTCGAGGAAATATACCAGACGGCCAAGATGGAGTATGACTTTGTCGAGAAGAGCCCTGATTATGATGATAGGGTTTCGACGGTGAAGCCTGTCGGGTTTGAAGAGGAAGAGCGGGCGTATACCCTCGAATCTATTAGTCAGGTTAATAATGTCTGCTCGCTCTCTTCAGATCAGACTATGCGGCTTCCTCGGGATGGCATTATTGTTATCTATGGTGAGAATGGTGCGGGTAAATCCAGCTATGCCAAGATCCTCAAGAATGCTTGTTTGACTCGAGGGGATGCACCAGAAATTCTCCCGAATATATTTGAGCCTTCTAATGGTGTCCCTTCTGCGGTTATTACCCTTGACTCTGATGGTGCTCAGGAGACGCATAGATGGGTGAAGGACAGCATCCACCAGCCAGCCCTTAAGTCTATTAGGGTCTTCGATTCATCCTCTTCTGCACACTATTTATCTAAGGATGGTGTTATTGAATACAAACCGGCAGCTCTGAGTCTGCTGGATGAGCTGTATAAGGCGGCGGAGTACGTGAAGACGCGGGCTAATACCGAGAAGATGCAGGCTCAGAGTAACTTAATCCTTCCTCAGATGCATGAAGGTACGAAGCCAAGTACTTTCAGGATTACCGATAAGACTACTCTTGAGCAGGTCGAAGCCTTGTGCGCTACGGCGGACGAGTTGAAGTCCCTTGAGCCTCTCGAGAAGGAATATCATGAGCTGGTAAACAACTCTCCAGAGGCGCTGAAGCAGAATTATCAAGCCCGTAAGCGTCATCTTGAGCCTTTATTGAAGTTCCTTATGACTCTTCGGGAAGGGCTCGGGGATAAGGCTGTAGAGGAGCTGAAGGGGCTCTTTCAGAGGGTTAAGGATACCAAGCAGCTTTCCTCTGCGATGGCTAAGGAGGCGTTCTCTGACCTTTACCATGGTGAAATAGGTTCCTCTCAATGGTTGATCATGTGGAAGGCTGTTGAGAAGTTCGTTGCCTCATCTCATCCTGATCTGGGGTTTCCTCCGAGGGAAGGTGATACCTGCCCTACTTGCCTTCAGACTGTTGGTGAGGAGTCTGCTGAGAGGCTGGCGGGTTTCCAGAAGTACCTATCCAGTGAGATACATCAGCAATCCGAGGACGCCTTGGGTAAGCGGGATGCTGCTCTGAAGGCTGTTAGGGGGCTTGATGTGAACCACCAGCCATACCTTCCAATTCTTGAGGAGATTGCTGATCGAATCCCAGAGGCGGGGGAACGCTTTGAGGCTTTGCTGGCTGCCCTCAAGGGGAGGCGTGATGATTTGCTTAGGGAGCCGGGATTTACCTACGAGCCTCTTGATATGAGACCTATAGAATGGTTGCAGGGGCAGATTCAGTCTCTCACTAAGAAGGAAGCAGAGCTGAATAGGGATGAAGGTAGGGAAAGGCTTATTGCTGAAAAGCTGCGGAGCATTCAGGAGATCAAAGACCGTAAGGCAATAATGGAGTTTAAGACCGGGATTCTCGGAGAGATCGATAAGGCAAAGCTGAGGGGTAAGTTTGATACCCTGCTGACTTCCTGTAGAGCCACCAGCATAACCAGAAAGAACTCTGAGATTAGTAGCTCTGGCACCATTGGCCGTATAGGAGAATTCTTTGAGGAGGAGCTGGGTAAGCTTGGGTTTAACAATCTCCCCGTTTTGGCGGCAACTAAGGGCTCCAAGGGTAATCAGCTGTTGAGCCTCAAGCTATCCGGGAATAATGGAAAGCTTCCTGATATTGCGAGTGAGGGTGAGCAGAAGTGTATCTCTTTGGCTGGGTTCTTCTCTGACTTGAGGGTGGATAATAGGAAATCTGCGGTGATATTCGATGATCCTGTTAACTCCCTTGATCACAAGTGGCGTCTAAAGTTTGCCGAACGGATTACTGAGGAGTCCAAGCATAGGCAGGTGGTTGTCCTGACGCATGATCTGACTTTCGTGATGATGCTTAAGGATGTGGCTGATGAGATCCATGAGATAGGTATCACGAGGGGCGGGCGTAAGTCTGGGAAGATCATGAGTGAGTTGCCTTGGAATGCTATGGGAACGGCGCAGCGGATAGACTCTCTTGATCGTCGTATCCCTACCCTGAGGACTGTATATGAGGATTCCGAGGAGGCTTATAAGTACCATGTGAAGAGTCTGTATGGGGATATGAGGAAGACGCTGGAGAGGCTTATTGAGGAGGTGCTGATTAAGAAGATGGTTACTCGATTCAGTACTGATATCAAGCCGGGTAATGCGCGGTATCTCTTGGATACAAAGCCTGAGGATATTGAGGCTATCAATTGGGTTCAGGATCTATGCTCCCAGTACTGCCATGATAACGCGGTAGAGAGTGGAGTCACCTTCCCTCCTCCTGATGAAGTTAAGCAGGATATCGAGAAGTTCCGGGCGTTCTTCAAGGATCTGAAGAGCAGAAGAAAGTAACTGCCAGATAATCTTTCCGTTTTTCCTTTCTTTTTAGGCGATTCCTTTGTGGGTCGCCTTTTTTGTATGTGTCGTCTGTGTTTTTGCCTTTTCGATGGGTTGTTGCTGGGCTCCTTAAAATAAATTTAAGGAAGTCGGAAAGGTAGGTGCAGTGAGGGTTTCGATTTTTTTTAATGGGCGCGTTAGAGGGCTAATCATGAGAAAGCATTTATCAGATAAGGAAAAACGGATGATTAAGGATTTGAGATCCGGTGGGTGGAAGATTCGGGAGCTTATGAAGTACTTCCGGATTAGTAAGAACAGCGTTTTGAAGTATCAGAGGGGTGAGTGACGGACGACGAATATGAAGAAGTTATGGCAGAACTTAGGGATAAGGCTCCAAGTGAGTCGCTGATTAGGAGGCTGGAAGCTGAGAGGTCTGAGGTACTGGCGGAGTTGAAGGTTAAGGCTCCGAGTCAAATTGAGGTAAATCTCTGGATTGACATGGTAGAGCATCATAGAGCGATGGCTTTTCAGTATGCCGAAAAGGTCAATCAGTGGTGGGAAAGAAAGGATGCATGCGGAGTTATGCAAGTCCATCGGTGAGATGAGTTTAATAAGTAGCGGTTCCTTGATACTGCGAGGAAAGCTCTGGGTAGATTCGCTAAATTTAAGGCCATGTTGGCGGCGAGGGGGTGCGAGGTAGAGTTAGACGTTCTGCGAGAGAGATGCAATCTGGGAGTTGAGAAATTGTGGTTGGCTTGACGAGTACCCTCTGCCGGGAGATGAGGGGAAACCGGTATCGGTTAAAGGTCCTTTCCCGGTAAAAAAACTCACCAGCATTATGAAACAGTCCCTGCGCTTCACAATGTTTGCGAATATTTCTGGCTACTTCTTCAGCCTCCTCAAATAACTCGCTGGACTGGCGTTTATCGCCTTCCCGGCTGGCCTGATGAGCTTTTTCTTCCTGCAGAAAAGTATCACCAAAATCAACATGCTCAATTCGGGCCGACTTAAAATTAACACCCAGAAGGTTTGCTCCTATTAAACGGGTACGATGTAGATTTGCACCACTTAAGTCCGCTTTCAGTAAATTACAACCGGAAAGGTCTGCTCGATAAAGATGAGCTTTAACAAGGCTGCAACGACTCAAGTCACTACTGATCAAGTGATAGACTTCACCCTCAGGAGAGACAAGATTCAGATTATCGAGATGAGCGCCTTTCAGATAAAACCCCTCCATCATGGTACTTTTATGAGCCCGCTCTTCCAATAATGCTCTGACATCGGCACCGGATTTATCAACGTCCCTGTCATGCCAAAAGCAATAGTCACCGCCTTCTAAAGCCGGCTCACTACAGGGGCCGGATCGCTCGCCAATATAACGGCATTGATGGTCATCTTTAATCGGCATGACAAAATAGCCCAACCTTTTTCAATAAGTGCTCCATACTATGTCGGCAAAATAATCAGAAGTGTTTACCATCTGCTTTTTGAATTTCCTGACCGGCTCATGCAATTCAACACCCAGACGTGTATGCTTAGCCGCTTGAAACTATTACTTGAATATCTTCCATCTCCCGGTGAGACAGAAGATGGTTTTATTGCATACCGCGTACACAGCGGACACACAGGTAGCCTCGTGATCACCCTCTACGGAATCAGCAACTGCGACACCGTTCGAAAAGCCCGTAAGTGGCTTACTGCTGCCGGTATTGAATACCGGTTCCATGACTACCGCAAAGACGGCCTGGACAAGGCTTCTCTGCAAACCTGGTCCAATGAACTAGGCTGGGAAGCACTGCTGAATCGTCGTGGCACAACCTGGCGACAGCTACCAGAGCAGCAAAAAGCGTCTGTCGATGAAGCCTCAGCCATTGAGTTAATGCTGGAGCAACCCGCTATAATCAGGCGACCCTTGCTCGACACAGGCTCCAAAAGAGTTCTGGGCTTTTCAGACAAGCAATATCAAACACTTTTTCAGTGAAACGCCTGACTCTTTTCAAGCAGGCAGAATAACAAAGCCCCTTGCAATCGCTGCAGAGGGCTGTCTCCAATTTGATTTGAATATCAGGGGAAGTAATTTATGAACCAAACTCTTTTCAGTCTTGCGATTGGTGTAGGCAGTAAAAACACGAAAGGCGACTGGCTGGAAGTATTCTATCCTATGCCTCTGCTGAACCCATCGGAAAAGCTGGTTGCAGCGATTATCGAGCTCGTTGATTACACTGGCGGCAACACCTGCGTTGAGCTGGACAGTACAACCTGTCATGCGCTTGAAGAGTCTTTCGTCAATCTGGGTGAGGAAGCTCTGGCGAAAATGATGCTGAGCCTTGAAGAAAGTGATCAGCCCCGTGTCATTACTTTTCTGGAAACGGACGACACCCTGAACAGCACGCCTGAAGCTTACCTGAAGCTGCATCTGCTCTCACATCGTCTGGTTAAGCCCCATGGTGTCAAACTGCAAGGGATCTTCCCTCTGTTGCCCAACGTTGCCTGGACCAGTGAAGGAGCTATCGACCTGACAGAACTGCCTGAGCGCCAGCTGAAAGCTCGTGCTGAAGGCCGCTACATCAGCGTAGACTCAGTGGATAAGTTCCCGAAAATGACCGATTACGTGGTCCCTGCCGGAGTGCGTATCGCCGATGCGGCCAGGGTTCGTCTGGGCGCTTATGTTGGTGAAGGCACCACGATCATGCACGAAGGCTTTATTAACTTTAATGCCGGCACCCAGGGTAAGAGCATGATTGAAGGTCGTATCTCTGCCGGTATTATGATTGGTGAAGGTTCTGACCTGGGCGGTGGTTGCAGCACCATGGGTACCCTCTCGGGTGGTAACGACATCGTCGTTTCCCTGGGCGAAAACTGCCTGATCGGCGCCAATGCAGGAATCAATATTCCACTGGGCGACCGTTGCACCATCGAAGCCGGTCTGTACCTGACGGCTGGCAGCAAAGTCAATGTCCTGGACGATCAGAGAAACGTGGTTGAAACCGTCAAAGCCAGCCAGTTGAGTGGCCAGTCTGACCTGCTGTTCCGTCGCAACTCAATTTCCGGTGCCATTGAATGCCTGACCAATAAGTCGGCTATCGCTCTTAACGAAGACCTGCACGCTCATAATTGATAAGTCAGGGCTTCCAGCGCTCTGAACAATTCGGACTACTAAATGAATAAACCAGTCCATTTCTGGCCAAAGCCTTATAAACTTTATTTGAGGTTCTGGTCAGTCGACTGGTTTCTTCTATCAGGCCTATCGAACGGAATGGCCACTCTGTAAGATAAGCGACTTTGATCGATTAATTTCTACCCCTTATCGGCTAATGACTATCGACAAAATCCGGTAGCTTTCATGACATTTTGAATCTCGAAAAGTGAAACCTCTGAAAAGTGACCACTCTTCCAGCAAATCATCCCTCTGACGCCTCTCTGACGCCAGTTGTTGTCAAAAAAACAGCCTGATCTCAGCCTGCCTCTAACAATAAAACCAAACCACCGGAAAACAGTCATCTGGAGCAGGATTCAACGCTCCCTATAATCAACACAAATGGTCTGCATTCATTCTCTTGCAGACCAGACTCTAAAACCATGGATAGGAGTAGTACCATGTCTGCAAGGATGCTGAGCACGTTAGCTATCGTTTTCCCTCTGCTGTTCACGGCAGGTTGTTCCACCACCTCTTCACAGACTCAACCTCAGAAGCCTCACTGGTCGACCTGTATGGCCCAAGGGGGGGTAGTTATGGGGATCCCCGGAGCGGCTTACAATATGGCAACCGGTGGTGCTGCCCTGGTGGCAGGAGCACTGATCGGTGGCACAGCCTGCGCCATGGCAGACCCTGTTACTGAGCCTGAGGGTCCAATGGTTACTAATGGTGTAGAAGAGATGTCCACCGTTAACTTTGACTTTGACTCTTCCAGACTGAGATCGGGTGATCTGGAAATGCTGAACACGCTGATTGGTCAGCTGGATCATGACAGCCACATCGAAATAGTCGGCCACGCCTGTGAGATAGGTTCCCGCTTATACAACCAGAAGCTTTCTGAAAGAAGAGCTGAGGCCGTTAAAGACTACCTGGTGAGCAAAGGGATTCCAGAAGAAAACATGAACGTCAGAGGCAAAGGTGCAGATCACCCACTACGCGGGAATGATACAGAAGAGATGAGACAGGAAAACCGTCGTGTTGAAATCATTCTGAAATGATACCGGCCTGACAGCTAAAACCCCGGCTTGCCCGGGGTTTACTTTTTTGTCATCAGACCGGGAGCTCTACCTCATTGATCCTCAGCAATTCGACTGGCTACTGCACTCTTCTGTTCCTTGTATTTTGCGTCTTTTCGTTTGTTGTAGGGGCGGGCTGCGGTACCACTCATGGTCTCGAAATTAATGGCTCCTATGCCCATTCCCGGTCTCAAAGCCAGTGGCAGTTTGCCACCGTTGAAAAACTCCAGCACAATCTGACCACTCCAGCCCGGGTCAATCCGGTGAGCGGTGACATGCACCATCAGACCCAGTCTCGCCAGAGAAGATCGACCGTCCAGCCAGCCAACAATATCATCGGGCAAGGTAATGGATTCACGGGTAACTGCCAAAGCCAACTCGCCCGGATGAAGGAAAAAAGCTTCGCCATCATTCAGGGCAATCTCCTTGCTCATGATGGAGTCCAGCACCCGATTAATCTCTTCTCTGGGACCACTGATGTCCACAAAAGGGGCTGCATGATCGTTGAACACCCTGAAACTGTTTCCCAGAGTCAGGTCAACACTGACCCCACTGATCTTGCCAGAGCCGGGACGGGGCTCAATAATGATTTTTCCACTGTCGAGGCAAGCTTCTATATCCCGATCACAAAGTCTCATGGTCTATTTTTCCAGCAGCAAGAAGGGAGTGTCTCAACCACAACCCCCAGGATGTTATTAAACGTCATTATACGTGCCCGACAATCAAAGGCGGTAGCCCTCTCCTCGCTTTCTCTGCTACACCTGTTTTTGTTGCTAAAAGCCTCTAAAATGGCTCTGATTGTTGTCAGCAAATAAGATCAGAATGAATGTTTTAGTCGTTTATGCCCACCCGAACCCGGAAAGCTACAATGGAGCACTGTTCAGAATGACCTGTGAACAGTTGACTCTGGCCGGGCACAATGTACACCCACTGGATCTTTATGAGATTGAATTTGAAGCTCGAATGTCCCGTGAAGAGAGACTGAACTACATGACCCGTAACAACACTGACGGGATCGAAAACCAGGTTGCCAAACTGAAATGGGCAGAAGCAGTGGTCTTTATCTACCCCACCTGGTGGATGGGCCCTCCGGCGATTTTAAAGGGCTGGCTTGACCGGGTCTGGCTACCCGGAGTTGTGGCAACCTATGGACCTAAAGGTCTGGAACCGGGCCTGACCCGTATTAAAAAGTTCCTGATCATTACTACCCAGGGGTCATCCCGCTGGCGGATGGCTCTGATAGGCAATCCGCCCAGAAAAATGTTCAGGCTCTCACTGAAAGTGGTATCCCGCTGCAAAGATATAAAGTGGCTGGCGCTTTACGGTATGGACAAAAAAACAGAGGAAGATCGAAAGCAGTTTATGAAAAAAGTCAGTAAGCACCTGCAAGGCTTCTGAAAAACGGGAGAGCAGCCTCTCCCCGTTTTAGTTAGTCGTCACTGAATGAGATGGTTGGCGCTTCGGGCTTCTCAGTATTTTTTAATGCCAGTTCCGCAGCCATCCGTTTAGCCATATCCCTGTAGATCATGGTGATCTGTGAGTCCGGCTCAGAAACCACAGTCGGCTCTCCTGCATCAGACTGTTCACGAATCATCATGGACAAAGGCAGTGCAGCCAGCAGATCAACACCAAACTGGTCAGCAATGCGGGTTCCTCCCCCTTCGCCGAAGAGATGCTCGGTGTGACTGCATTCAGAGCAGACATGCATAGCCATATTTTCAACCACACCCAGCACCGGGATATTGACCTTATTGAACATTTCGATGCCTTTTTTAGCATCGATCAACGCCAGATCCTGCGGTGTAGTCACAATAACACTGCCAGTGACGGGTACTTTCTGAGCCAGTGTCAGCTGGATGTCCCCGGTGCCCGGAGGCATATCGATAAACAGGTAATCAAGATCATTCCACAATGTCTGGGTCAACAGTTGCTGCAGAGCACCACTGACCATGGGACCGCGCCAGACCACCGGAGTATCTTCTGTCACCAGAAACGCCATGGACATGGCCTGAATGCCGTGAGCCTCAATGGGAATAAAGAACTTTTCATTTTTGACTTCCGGACGGGTACCATCAGGCAGGCCCAACAACATCCCGATACTGGGACCATAAATATCGGCATCCAGAACACCAACTCTGGCACCTTCTGCGGCCATCGCCAATGCCAGATTGACAGTGGTGGTCGACTTACCCACACCACCTTTTCCGGAAGCCACTGCAATAATGTTTTTGACACCGGACAGAGCTTCCAGCTCACCCTGAACCGGCGCACTGGACACACGCCAGCCGACAGAGACTCTGGCACTTTCAACACCGGGAAGGTTCTCGATCTTGGCAGCCAGTAACTGCTCAATGCCCCCCTTCAAGCCTTCTGCCGGGTAGCCCAGTTCGACCTTCAGGGTGACTTTGCCCGACTCAATGGAAAGCTCTTTGATACAACCTGCCGTGACCAGGTCCTGTTTCAGAAAAGGATCGTGATAGCCTTGAACAGCGGCTTCAACCGCAGCACGATCTGGGACACTCATGGGCGTCAGACTCCAACCGTTTGAATGGCAGATAGACTAATGATTTCGTTGTTATTCTGCCAGTAAAAAACGAATTTACTGACCATTGGACAGCGACTTTTTCAACTTCTCAAAAGCAGAGCGGCCCGAGTCAGGATCAATGCCCTGCTTTGCCATGGTTTTTCGCAGCGCCTGCTCAGCCTGCTCATCCGCAACCCTCACGGCTTCTTTCGAGCGACTGTCTTCAATACCTTTCATGATTGAAGCCTCAAGATCCTCACCATCAAGAACCCGGTTACAGAGTATGTTGTAATTTCGCTCAAAGATGGGAAAGGCGACTCTTTGCTCTTCACTTCGCAGGGTCATCCAGCCCGTTTCCCGTGCTGCCAGATAGACGGCAATGTGAGACCAACGAGAGTCGCGGCTCTGCTCAGGCGCATAGCAGGCTTCGTAATAAGCTTGCAGAGGCTTTTTCAAGCCCATCTCATCATGATGCAGCTTACAATGTTCGCGTATCTCGCTGAGATCAGGAAAAAATTTAGTGGTATCCAGAACTTTTTGACCAGCCCTGACAATCCTGGCAGGCTTGAATTCTCCGAGCCCCTGAATCCAGACTTTCTTCGCTTCTACCAATGAAGCATCGGTTGGGAAGGCTTTTTTAAACTTTAACGGGAAGGCGGCTTCCAGCATGGTAAACAGAGTATTAATGGCATACTTTGTCTGTTGAGCTCTTTGCAAGGTTTCACGACTGGTCGTCTGACTCGTCGAAGTCGAACTGGAGTCCATCTGCCCAGCTGGTGTCTGTAAGTTTTTCGACAGTTGATTTATGAGTTCGTTGCCCTTCTTCACTTTGACCCCGCTTCCACTGGTAGATCACATGGTTCTTGAACTTATTCTGCCAGGCTTTGCGAGCTTCACCGGTCTCCAGCCAGTAGAGCTTGAATTCCGGAAGTTGGGCAAGGGTAAAGTCTGCCGGAATACCGTGGTGCGCCTCAAGAAACTCTATGTAAACTGCATCAGGCGTAAAATCCTCAGGCAGAGGCTGAACCCTGGCGCCCTCCGCAAGCGTCTTCGACTGAGCGGCTGTCGCTCCAGTCGTCTGTCGGGCAAACACAGGATGTTCTTCTCCACGTTCCTGAGCAAAATCCTGAAATGGAGACCTGTCTCCGGAAGCCCACTCTCTTCGCAGTTTTTGCTTCTGGCGTTCTTCGTCAGTCATGAATTTAACAATACCTGCCTTCCCGGCTTCGGTCTACCGGTTGTAATAATGGAACAGCCCTGCGCTGTCAGATAAGGCCAAAGGCGAAGACGCCAGCCAGAGACAGGATCATTCCTCCGTTAAGGAGGCAGAAACCTGTCTTAAGATTTTGTGCTGAGTAAATCCCTTCGGGAGCCTGAAGCCAGGCCGGACAGAACCCATTTACTCCCGGAATTTGTCCCATACCTGTAACGGGAAGCCGGTTATTTTAACGCCAGTAAAGCCGGATTGAATAGCGGTATTTTTACTTTCTTCGGGCGGTTTCACCCAGACCAGACCTGTCATGCGCTGGCGACTTTTCCTCACCACTGACAGCTAAGTCTTAGCCTTAGCAATAAGAATTATCGTATACTGCCCCCCTTTACCCTCTTTCAACTTTCCAGCAACACAGTACTCGAATGAGCCAACGTAAAATACTTGTCACCAGTGCCCTGCCCTATGCCAATGGTCCTCTGCATATGGGACACCTGGTGGAATACATTCAAACCGATATCTGGGTTCGTTTTCAGAAGCTGTTCGGCAACCAATGCACTTACGTCTGCGCCGACGATGCCCATGGCACCGCCATCAGCCTGCATGCTGAAAAGCAGGGCATTTCGCCAGAAGAGTCTGTCGCCCTGATCAACAAAGAGCGCATTCGTGACTTTGGTGATTTCCTGGTGGAGTTTGATAATTACCACTCCACCCACTCTGAAGAAAATCGCAAACTGTCTGAAGCCATTTACCTGAAGCTGAAGGAAAATGGCCATATCGCCAGCCGCAACATCACACAGGCGTATGACCCTGAGAAGCAGATGTTTCTGGCGGATCGTTATATCAAGGGGGAATGTCCAAAGTGCGGGGCAGACGACCAGTACGGTGATAACTGTGAAAAATGTGGCGCCACCTATTCTCCCACCGACCTGAAAAATCCCAGGTCGGCTATTTCCGGTGCGGTTCCGGTAGAAAAAGAGAGTGAGCACTTTTTCTTCAGACTTTCAGATTTTGATGGCTTCCTGAAAGAGTGGACCCGTTCCGGCACCATTTCCGACGAGATTGCCAACAAGTTGGCCGAGTGGCTGGACGCTGGCCTGCAGGACTGGGATATTTCCCGCGACGCGCCTTACTTCGGCTTCGAAATTCCCGGTGAGCCCGGTAAATACTTCTACGTCTGGCTGGACGCTCCCATCGGCTATATGGCGTCTTTCGAGAACCTGTGCCAGAAAAGAGACGACCTGAACTTTGACGATTACTGGAAAAAAGACAGTGACTGTGAAGTGCATCACTTCATCGGCAAGGACATTGTCAACTTCCATTGCCTGTTCTGGCCTGCCATGCTGGAAGGTACGGGTTATCGCACACCGACCTCCGTCAATGTTCATGGTTACCTGACAGTGAACGGCGAAAAAATGTCCAAGTCCCGTGGCACCTTTATTACCGCCCGGACTTATCTGGAGCACCTGGACCCGGAGTATCTGCGTTATTATTACGCTGCCAAACTGTCCAGTCGCATCGATGACCTGGACCTGAACACAGAAGACCTGGTTCAGCGGGTAAACTCTGACCTGGTCGGCAAAGTGGTTAACATTGCCAGTCGTAACGCCGGCTTTATCAAGAAGCGTTTTACTGGAAAATTGTCTACCAACAACATGATCCCGGAGCTGACAGCCGACTTCCAGAAGACCGGAGAGCGCATCGCAGAACTCTATGAAGGCCGTGAATTCGGCAAAGCCATGCGTGAAATCATGGCTCTGGCTGACAAAGCCAATGCCTGGATTGACGAAGTGAAGCCCTGGGTTGTTGCTAAAGAAGAAGGCAAGGATCAGGAACTGCACGACATCTGTTCAGCCGGTATTAACCTGTTCCGTTTGCTGATGATCTACCTGAAGCCGGTTCTGCCTGCTATGGCGACCAGGGCAGAAGCCTTCCTGAACATAGAGCCTCTGCGCTGGACCGACAGCCAGACCCTGCTTCTTGATCACGGGGTGAACAAGTTCAAGCCTCTGATGACCCGTGTCGAGTTGAATAAAGTCGAAGCCATGATTGAAGCCAGCAAAGAGGTACTTGCCAAAATGTCTGAGCAAAAACCTGCTGAAACCTCTGCCTGCAACGAATGGCTGGAAAAAGAGCCTGTGGCTGAGCAGATTACTTTCGATGACTTTGCCAGGGTGGATCTGCGCATTGCCAAAATTGTCAATGCCGAGCTGGTAGAAGGCGCTGGTAAACTACTGCGATTAACTCTGGATATTGGCGAAGCAGAGCCTCGCAACGTATTCGCCGGCATAAAGTCTGCCTATGCCCCGGAAGCCCTGACCGGCAAGTATACGGTTATGGTCGCCAACCTGGCACCTCGTAAAATGAAGTTTGGCGTGAGTGAAGGGATGGTTCTGGCCGCCGGCCCCGGCGGTAAAGATCTCTGGATTCTTGAGCCCCATGAAGGTGCTCAACCCGGAATGCGTGTCATGTAATCCACAATACTCAATCATACCCTGTTAAAACCCTCCCCCTCCCCACCGAGCTGATTCGGTGGGAATTCTCATAAGGAGTATCGCTTGCTTTTTTCTGACCTGGCTCTGCACGAACGGCTGCAAAAAGCCCTGACTGAAAGAAATTTCAGCGAGGCCACCCCCGTCCAGGTGGCAGTGATTCCCAGAGCGCTGGATGGCAAAGATCTGCTGGTCAGCTCCGAAACCGGCAGTGGCAAGACGGCGGCATTCCTGCTGCCTGCCCTGAATCATTTCGAGAACACTCCAGCCCCCCGCTCCAGCACCCGAATGCTGATTCTGGTGCCCACCCGGGAGCTGGCCCGACAGATTCTGAAAGAGACGGAAGCCCTGGCCCGTTTTACCCAGATCAAAGCCGGACTGATTACCGGTGGCGACCCGTTTCGTCACCAGGTCAATACATTGAGAAAGAATCCGGAAATTCTGATCGCCACGCCGGGCCGTCTGCTTGAGCACATGGAGAACAACAATACCGACTTTAATGATCTGGAATACCTGATTCTGGATGAGGCTGACCGCATGCTGGATTTTGGTTTCAGTCCAGACATCCTGAAAATTGCCTCTGAATGTCGTCAGGATCGACAAACCATGCTGTTCTCTGCCACCCTGCAACAAAAAGGGATGGGTGTACTGATTGACTTGGTTTTGCGAGAACCTGAAACCCTGACCTTAAATACGGCCAGAGAAAAGCATGAGAACATCCATCAGCAGGTCGTACTGAGCGATGATCAAAAGCATAAGGAAAAGCTGACTCGCTGGCTGTTGGAAAACGAGCCTTTCGAGAAAGCCATTGTTTTCACCAATACCCGTAACCTGGCTGACCAGCTGTGCGGTTTCCTTCGCTACAGTGACCTGAAAGCCGGTGTTCTGCATGGTGAGATGGATCACCAGGAACGAAAAAAGATGATGGCCATGCTGGCTTCAGGCCAGATCAATATTCTGGTGGCTACCGATGTCGCAGCCAGAGGTCTGGATATCAAAGGGATTGAGCTGGTCATTAATTTCGATATGGCTCGCAATGGCGATGACTATGTTCACCGCGTCGGCCGCACTGGACGAGCCGGTGAAAAAGGTCTGGCCATCTCCCTGATTGGCCCCAACGAATGGAACCTGATGTCAGGCATAGAGCGTTATCTGAAAACACGCTTTGAAAAACGCTCAATCAAGGAGCTGAGAGGCAGCTGGAAAGGCCCTAAAAAGCTGAAGGCTTCGGGAAAAGCCGCCGGCAGCAAGAAAAAGAAGGTCTCCGACAAGACTAATGCTGGAAAAACACGGCAGCGCAACAAAAAGAACCTGGGTAAGCGCCGTAAACCCGCCAGCCAGGACACCACTGAATCGGTTGATGCCGGTTTTGAGCCTTTAAAACGCAAGAAAAACTAATCCTTCCTGAACCGTTATGAGAGCGGGTTTTCTCAGACTTTAGTCTAGAAAAAACCGCTTTAACCTCAACAAATCCCTTCCTACTGAGAACTTAACTGCACATTCCTTGTCCAATAACAATATAAGCCATTAAAAAATTGGAGGAAGGGAATGAAAAATCTAATAAAAATTAAGCTATTCAGCGTGCTTGTTTGCCTGGCCAGCTTCGTCAATGCCGGAAACTTATGTAACCTGCCCTCAGGGAACTACTCGGGCATGTCTAAAGTTACGCTTGATCGCTCGACCGACAAGGTGGAACAGTTTCAAGTGGAACTGAAAATCGGCTCCGACAATAACAGCTTCGGCTATATCAAGCTGTATGAGCTGGATATGGACTCTTCAGGCACACTCCATCATAACCTGATCAAAAATGAGTATTTCACGTTGAGTGGTTGCAGCTCTGGCGCAACTTTCAAGCTGAAAGGCCCTGAGATCGAGGGTTTTCTCAAGGTGATGAACATTAATCAGAGCCTGGGAGAAATCACCATCACAGGGGCTATCAATACTTATGAAGAAGGTCTTTATGGCGTGGCTCAATGGCTCTATGACAGTGCCGGATCAATGATTGGATCCGAAGGTAAGTACGAGATAGATTTTCGCAGACTGCCCTTGCGCCTGCGCAAGCAGATCTGAGTTGCACTCCCGCTCCAGTGAGAGCGGGTAAACCCCAATGCACAACGCCAAAGACTGCTGTACAATCCTCTGCCCATTTCATGTCTTAGAGGTCTGCAGATCAAAATGACTGATTTTTCATCCCTTGGTTTGTGTAAACCTCTCCTTCAGGCAGTCACCGAACAGGGTTATAAAAAAGCCTCCCCGATTCAGGCCAAAGCTATTCCTATGGTTCTGACCGGCCGCGATGTCATGGCATCCGCCCAGACCGGAACGGGCAAAACAGCTGGCTTCACCTTGCCGCTGCTGCACCGTCTGTCAGAAATGCGGACGCTCAAGAACCATCCTGTTCGCGCCCTGATCCTGGTACCTACCCGCGAGCTGGCTATTCAGGTTGGCGAAAGCGTCGTTCGCTATGGTTCAAACCTCTCTCTTCGCTCAGCAGTCGCATACGGCGGTGTTGATATAGAGCCCCAGGTGGCAGCGCTTCAGGCTGGAGTGGATGTGCTGACGGCAACACCGGGGCGACTGCTGGACCTGATCCGAAAACAACATGTGACCCTGGACCACCTGAAAATCCTGGTTCTGGATGAAGCCGACAGAATGTTGGACCTCGGCTTTAAAAATGAGCTGGATCAGATTCTTGAGGTTCTGCCCGCCAAACGTCAGAATCTGCTTTTCTCTGCAACCTTCTCCAAGCAGATCAAGGCGCTGGCCCATGAGTTCCAGCGTCATCCGGTCAAAATTGAAATAGAGAATCCAAACTCTGCTGCCAGCACAGTCAAACAGTCGGTCTATCCTGTGGATCAGCAGGATAAACCGGAAATCCTCAGCTATATCATTGAAGGTGGCAAGTGGGAGCAGGTTCTGGTTTTCGTGCGCACCAAAAAAGCCGCCGAAAAAGTTGCAGACCTGCTCGCTGACGAAGGTATCAGCGCCACGGCACTGCACAGTGACAAGAGCCAGCCTGTTCGCAGCAGAACGCTGGTTGAGTTTCAGGCGGGTGCTTACCGGGTTCTGGTAGCCACTGATGTTGCTTCCAGAGGGCTGGATATGGATCAGTTGCCACTGGTGGTAAACTACGACCTGCCTAAAGTGCCGCAGGATTATGTGCACCGTATTGGTCGAACCGGTCGTGCTGGCAGCCCGGGGCGAGCGATCTCCCTGATGAACCCGGAAGAGAAAAAACTGCTGGAAGCCATTCGTAAGCTCATTAACAAGCCCCTGAACGTTGAGCCAGTGCCTTATTTTGAGGACGGTGTTAAGGTTACTTTGAGTGACGAGGCGCCCTCCAAAAAGTCTGGCAAGCCGCGCTCAACTTCAGCTCATCCGGGAAAAAAGCCTGCTGGTAATAAAAACAGGCCAGCATTCAAATCAGGCTCCGGCAACACTCGAAAAAAACCTTCCCAATCTGGCAGACCGGTCAAAGGTCGCAGATAATCAGGAAAACCGGCTCCATTGAGCCTCATGACAGCCCCTTATCCATGAGGGGCTTTTCTACCGCCACAGCCCCAGTCACAGGTTATCGCTATGGAAGATGTCATTGATGAACTCCGGGAAGGTGCCGTCGAGGTACCTACACCATTGGAGCTTCCTGACGAAGATGAGATTATCGAAGCTGAAGAGCAGCTACTGCTTCCGATTCCTTCCGACTTCCGGGAGTTTCTGCTGCAAGTCAGTGACCTTGTTTTTGGCTCCATGGAACCCGTTACCATTAAAGACCCCTGCTCTCACACCTACCTGCCTGAAGTTGCGGCCATCGCCTGGGACCAGGGAATGCCCAGAGATCTGCTGCCGCTCTGTGAGCATAATGGCGACTTTTATTGCGTGTCTGCGGAAGGTGAAGTAGGCCTTTGGACAGCAGGCGACCTCTCGGAAACCACCTGGCCTTCGGTCTGGCACTGGGCTAAAGATGTCTGGCTGCAAAGCTAGTTTATGTAATAAAACCAGACCAACCAACAGAGTGTGTGTGAGTATTAACTGCACTGGCAGCCGGTGCTTTCTCTTTGCTATCCTTATCGGCTGGTCTGATTCCTGACCAGAAAGTTAGTCGTCTTTCGCCTGAAGGAGGCTGTAACACACTGCACCGGATTTACGCTCCGGCCAGCAACAGGACCCTATATGTCAATCGTCGTTTGTGCGCTCTATAAATTTGTTACTCTGGATAACTTTGAAACCATTAAGCCTGAACTTCTGAAAGTCATGGAGGGCCATGGCGTTCATGGCACTCTGCTGCTTGCCCGGGAAGGTATTAATGGCACCGTTGCCGGTACCCGAAATGCCATAGACCAGCTCCTGGTCTGGCTGAAAAGCGACCCCCGTCTCGCTGAAATTGAGTATAAGTTATCCTACACCGAGGCGATGCCTTTCAAACGTACCAAGGTCAAACTCAAGAAAGAGATCGTCACCATGGGTGTGGAAGGTATTGATCCCAACCATGTTGTCGGAACCTATGTCGATGCCAAGTCATGGAACGATTTGATCAATGATCCGGAGGTTCTGGTGGTTGATACCCGCAACGATTATGAAGTCCAGGTAGGCACCTTCAAAAATGCGATCAATCCCAACACCGAGACCTTCAGGGAGTTTCCTGAATACGTCAGGGATCACCTCAACCCCGGGCAACACAAGAAAATTGCCATGTTCTGCACTGGTGGCATTCGCTGCGAAAAGTCGACGGCCTATCTGAAAGAACAGGGTTTTGAAGAGGTCTACCACCTGAAAGGCGGGATTCTCAAATACCTGGAAGAAATACCCCAGGAAGAATCCACCTGGGAAGGCGAATGCTTTGTTTTTGATGATCGTGTCACCGTCAATCATCAGCTTGAAAAAGGTCAGTACGATCAATGCAACGCTTGTCGTCTTCCTATAACCGTTCAGGACCAGCTCAGCGAACACTTTGAACAGGGCGTCAGTTGCCCTCACTGCTATGACAGGCACACACCGGATCAGAAGCAGCGTTTCCGTGAACGTGAACACCAGATTCAGCTGGCAAGACGACGTGGAGAAGCTCACCTCGGAGGTGAGGTCGGCAATACCGTTTTGAATCGAAGAAAAGCCAAACAGGCTTTTCGTGAACAACAACGCGCTCTGGCAGCCACAAAGCAGTAATACCAATCAAACTTTCTAACTCCCAATTGCGCTGAAGATTTGAGCCTTAATCCTGCGTTGGCGATCGTCGCCATAGCCAAGGCTCAAATCTCCATGCTCACAAGAAATACCAGCCACCTCCCAACAGCATCACAAACAGGATGGCCCATCGATCTGCATCATGCCCCTGCGTCAAGGTATGCTCAACGGCCCTTTTAAAAACACACTTATCTTCTTGATCTATCCTTCCTATCGGTAAACCAGAGCAAGGATAGAATTATTAAATACTTACTCTTTACAGCACTGCTATTACTGTCATTGTCTGTCGTCTTTCAGGCCGAGCCGTCGGGAAGAGATTTTATTGTCAGGCCTGCACAGAATACAGATAATCCAAACCCGTGCTTTTCTATAAAACGAGACCGAACGGTCCGGCCAGGCAGCCATTTTTTTTGGGTACCTGACGAAGTGGTTGTCGGATTTGCGATCACTACTGTGCTATTTAACTCTGGCCATGACCCATCACAATACCGGCCATCAACATCATCATCCGGCCAACAAACCTCACCAGCCACCAGCCACTCCGGGGGCTCTTTTACCAGCCCATTGAACACTGATAATGACGACGGTAACGGAGACCCTCAACAACACCTGCATACTTTCGATTTAAACTGTTATACCTCTCCCTGCCATGGCCTTTGTCAACGGCGACCATTACCCGACAGCACCGAGCCAGGGCAATGGCTGCCGAATTTTGAAGAGAGTTGGACAGACCAGACAGAAGCAACACACGAACAAGACTCATACTCCCATTTAGCCGATGACTGTTTTATTTGTATGGGTCATCTTGAGTTTCCAGAGGCCCAACTCCCCCAATACAATGCGCCTATCGAAACACTGGCCGAACCGGGCATTCAGCCCCAGGGTACTTCTGGCCTTTCTGCCACCGCTGATGGTTTTGCTGTCATTAATGACTCGTTCACTGTCCCGGGCCCTCCCGAAGCGGTCGGGATTTCCATTGCTCTTACCCAGAGAGGCACGTTACAAGCCCGGAAAGAGGATAAAACCAGACAAAAAACCTGCGACGCACCCCTGGTCGGGGCGGATGGCCACACGAAAGCCCTGTCAAATCACAAAAGGAAAGATGACACCGAAGCTCAAACCTGTCCTGAGTGCCAGAAGACCCTGTCAGACGCGAAGGCCCTTTCGAGTCACAAAAGGCAATATCATAGTGGAGAGAAAACCTGTTCTAAGTGTCTAAAGACCTTGCGCAACACTCAAGCCCTGTGGGATCACAGAAAAAAAAATCACAGCGGAGTAAAAACCTGCCCCCAGTGCCAGAAGACCCTGCCAAACACGAAAGCCCTGTGGATTCACAAAAGAAAAGATCACACCGGAGTGCAAACCTGCCCTGACTGCCAGAGGACCCTGTCAAACACTCAATCCCTCGCGGATCACAAAAGTCACTATCACACCGGAGTGCAAACCTGCCCTCTGTGTCAGAAGGCCCTGCCAAACTCGAGAGCCCTGTCGGTTCACAAAAAAAAAGATCACACCGGAGTGCAAACCTGCCCTGAGTGCCAGAAGACTTTGCCAAACGCGAAAGCCCTATCGTACCATAAAAGAAAAGATCACAGCCGAGTGCGAATCTGCCCTGAGTGCCAGAAGCCCCTGCGAAACGCTCAAGCCCTGTTGGATCATAAAAGAAAAGATCACAGCGGAGTGCAAACCTGCCCTGAATGCCAGAAGACCCTGCCAAATGCTCAAGCCTTGTCGTATCACAAAAAATGTCATACTGGAGTGCAAACCTGCCCTGAGTGCCAGAAGACCCTGCCAAATGCAAAAGCCCTGTCGAATCACAAAAGCAAAGTACACACCGGAGTACAAACCTGCCCTGAGTGCCAGAAGACCCTGCCAAACGCGAAAGCTCTGACGTATCACAAAAGTCAACACCGGAAACGAAAGCTTGATGACTCAAAGTCAAGTGATTGATTTGTGCTTGTCATTGGATCACCTAAACACAACCAGAATGACCCATCGGTCTGCATCATGCCCCTGCGTTAAGGTATGCTCAACGGCCTTTTTAAAAACACACTTATCTTCTTGATCTATCCTTCCTATCTGTAAACCAGAGCAAGGATAGAATTATTAAATACTTACTCTTTACAGCACTGCTATTACTGTCATTGTCTGTCTTCTTTCTTGCCGAGCCGTCGGAAAGAGATTTTATTTTCAAGCCTGCACACAATACAGATAATCCAAACCCGTGCTTTTCTATAAAACGAGACCGACCGGCCCGGCCAGGCAGCCATTTTTTTTGGATACCTGTCGAAGTGGTTGTCGGATTTGCGATCACTACTGTGCTATTTAACTCAGGGCATGACCCATCACAATACCGGCCATCAACATCATCATCCGGCCAACAAACCTCATCAGTCACCAGCCACTCCGGGGACTCTTTTACCAGCCCGCTGAACACTGATAATGACGACGGTAACGGAGGCCCTCAACAACACCTGCATACTTTGGATTTAAACTGTTATACCCCTCCCTGCCATGGCCTTTGTCAACTGCGACCATCACCCGACAGCATCGAGCCAGGGCAATGGCTGCTGAATTTTGAAGAGAGTTGGACAGGCAAGACAGAAGCAACACACGAACAAGACTCATACTCCCATTTAGCCGATGGCGACTGTTTTATTTGTATGGGTCATTTTGAGTCTCTGGAGACCCTACTCCCCCAGCACAATGTGCCTTTCGAAATACTGGCCGATCCGGGCATTCAGCCCCAGGGTGCTTCTGGCCTGTCTACCACCACTGATGGTTTTGCTGTCATTAATGACTCGTTCACTGTCCCGGGCCCTCCCGAAGCAGTCGGGATTTCCATTGCACTTACCCAGGGAGGCACAGTACAAGCCCGAAAAGACGACAAAACCAGACAAAAAACCTGCAATGCAACCCTGGTCGGAGCGGATGGCCACACGAAACCCCTGTCAAATCACAAAAGGAAAGATGATACCGGAGCTCGAACCTGTCCTGAGAGTCAGAGAACCCTGTCAGACGCAAAGTCCCTTGCGAGTCACAAAAGGCAATATCATACTGGAGAGAAAACCTGTTCTGAGTGTCTAAAGACCTTGCGCAACAATCAAGCCCTGTGGGATCACAGAAAAAAAAGTCACAGCGGAGTGAAAACCTGCCCCCATTGCCAGAAGACGCTGCCAAACTCGAAAGCCCTGTCGGATCACAAAAGAAAAGATCACAGCGGAGTGCAAACCTGCCCTGACTGCCAAAGGACCCTGCCAAACGCTCAATCCCTCTCGGAACACAAAAGTCACTATCACACCGGAGTGCAAACCTGCCCTCAGTGTCAGAAGACCCTGCCAAACACGAGAGCCTTGTCGGATCACAAAAGGAAAGATCACACCGGAGTGCAAAGCTGCCCTGAGTGCCAGAAGACCCTGCCAAACGCGAAAGCCCTGTCGGATCATAAAAGAAAAGATCACAGCGGTGTGCGAACCTGCCCTGAGTGCCAGAAGACCCTGCGAAACGCTCAAGCCCTGTCGGATCACAAAAGGAAAGATCACAGCGGAGTGCAAACCTGCCCTGAATGCCAGAGGACCTTGCCAAATGCTCAAGCCCTGTCGCATCACAAAAGGCGTTATCACACCGGAGTGCAGACCTGCCCTGAGTGCCAGAAGGCCCTGCCAAATGCAAAAGCCCTGTCGAATCACAAAAGGCGTTATCACACCGGAGTGCAGACCTGCCCTGAGTGCCAGAAGACCCTGCCAAGCTCTCAAGCCCTGTGGGCTGACAAAAGCAAAGATCACACCGGAGTGCAAACCTGCCCTGAGTGCCAGAAGACCCTGCCAAACGCGAAAGCCCTGACGGAACACAAAAGTCAACACCGGAAACGAAAGCTTGGCGACTCAAAGTCAAGCGATTGATTTGTGCTTGTCGTTGGCTCACCCGGGAGGCGAAGTCGGCTGTCTTCAGACAAAATATCGAATCACTATCTCAACATTGAGCCGACCCTTATTATATTGGTGCACCAACAACATACAGAAGGCCAGTGTTATCAACGGAAGAAGCCGCTTTTTCTCTTCACTTAAGAAATACCAGCCACCTCCCAACAGCATCACAGCCAGGATGGCCCAATGGCCAACCTCGTGCTCCTGCGGCATGGTGTGGAACAGCACCACAAAACAACCCACAATATTGAACAGAATCCAGAGTGGCGAGAGCATCCCGATACTGCCCAGTATTGGAAACCTGATCAATGCTCCACCGGTCCATGTTTTTGGCTGGATATCGGACGACAAATGCAGCGCAATCCCCATTGCCAGACCGCCTGCAACGAAGGGCAGATCAAGCATCAAGGGCAATACCGCCAGAAGGCACGAATGAGTAATTCCTGAACGGTGACTCAGCCCTGGTAAAGCCAGATCAATATCCGGCAATCGAATACCGGCAATCAGTCCACTCAGGAACAGCAGTGCTGATTCAAACCGGACGATGGCCTGAAAATAATCGGGAAAATAATGCCGCCCTGCCAGAACAGAAGCCGCCAGCAGACAACCCGCTAACGGAGAAGTGATGTGTCGCATACAGCCGGAACAACTAAAGATATGAGGGTGAAACCAGTCTAGTACATGATTTCGATGAGTCTCATAGTCAACCCAATGGCAGGTAAGTGGTATTTTTCAGCTTCTCCATAGCAAAGGAAGAGGTCACTTCACTGAGTCCAGTCACACTGTTTACCAGTCGCTTATAGAATACGTCAAAGGCTGCCATATCCCTGACCAGCACTTTCATCATATAGTCGTACTCTCCTGCCATCCGGAAGAACTCAATCACTTCGGCAAAGTCACTGACTTCCGAGACAAAAGCCTCATACCATTCATTGCTGTGATTTTGGGTTTTGATATTCACAAAAGCAGTGAGGTGTAAACCCAGTTTTTCACTGTCCAGCAGCGCCACCCGCTGAGTGATATAGCCCTCTTCTTCCAGCCTTTTCAACCGCTTCCAGCAGGGTGAGACGGTTAACCCTACCCTGTCGGCAATATCAGCCACTGGAATGGATGCATCCCGCTGAAGACAGTCAAGAATCAGTTTATCCTTTTTATCAAGCATAATAGAGAATTATTTTTCCCAAAACTTTTTAAATCATGACGACTTTGACAACATTTTTCCAGCTTTGTCATTTAAACTTTTCATCATAGGTAATAATTAGCAACAACTGTTTTTCAGCCATTGAACGTATTACGAGGATGTTGGCATGAGCACAAAGACCCGGGTCAGCCTTTTGTTTGTTACTGTCTGCTTCATTTGGGGGACGACATGGCTGGCTATGGAACTGGCTGTTGCTACTATTCCGCCCATTACCGCTACCGGCATTCGTTTTGCTGTTGCAGCACCCCTGATTCTTCTGCTGGCCAGATTGAAAGGCGTTACGATCTGGTTCCCAAAGAATAAAAGTCTGGAGTTTTTCCTGATCAGTCTGTTTTACTTTGCCATCCCCTTTACCCTGATGATTTTTGGCGAACAATATATTTCATCGGGACTGGCGTCTATCATCTTCGCCAATATGCCGGTCGTCGTTCTGATCTTTTCGGTATTACTCCAGCGCCATAAGGTGGCTATGCACCAGCTGGCGGGTCTGGTCATAGCCCTGGGCAGCCTGGTGACTATTATTGGTAACGAAATGTCGGTCAACAGTAACGGCAGCCTGATGGGTGTGATTGCACTGGTCGTTGCCGTGCTCATGCATGCCCTGATTTACACCAGTGTCCAGACTCGTTGTGAGGGTATTCATGTGCTGACCTACAATGCCCTCCCCTGTCTGATGGCAGCGGTATTTCTGATGATTACGGGCTACTTCATGGAAACGCCGGATATAAACAGTTTCTCGGCGCTCTCACTCAGCGCAGTGATCTATCTGGGTTCCGTAGCAGGGATTGGCGGCATTATGGCTTACTTCCAGTTAAACAAACTGGCCAGCCCATTCCAGGCTTCCATCTGTTTTCTGATCTTCCCGGTGATTGCACTCTGTCTGGACAGCCTGTTGAACGGAACAATGCTCAGCCATGAGTCTCTGTTCCTGACTCTGTTCCTGATGCTCGGTGTATTTTTGACCAAATTGCCAGAAAAAACTTTCAGAAAAAACAAGATCTTGTTCAAAAGAAGCTAATGCTTTTTACCGTCATAAAAAAAACCGGGCTATTCACCCGGTTTTTTATGACTGATTCAATGCTCGTGACCACCGGGTCCATGTACATGACCATGATCCAGCTCTTCTTCTGTCGCATCACGAACTTCAACCACCTCAACGGCAAAGTTCAGGTCTTCCCCTGCCAGATGATGGTTGGCATCAATCACAACTTCATCGCCTTCAATGGCCGTAATGGTGACAATGCGTGGGCCGATAGCGGTATCTGCATGGAACTGCATACCTACTTCTACGTCGTGTTCACCAAACTGGGCACGGGGAATGGGCTGCACCAGACTTTCATCGTATTCGCCATAGGCTTGCGCAGCTTCTACAGAGACGTCCAGCTTGTCACCCGCCGTTTTTCCTTCCAGAGCACTTTCCAGACCGGCGATAATATTACCCGCACCGTGCAGATAGGCCAGAGGGTCATGACCTTCGGAACTGTCCAGAACTTCACCCCCGGCATTTTTCAGGGTGTAGTGGATCAGCGCGACTGTTTTGTCGGTAATGTTCATGAATTGAAATTCTCTGGAATGAATGAAAATGAAAGAACAGAATACCTGTCTGTCTGAAAAACGAACAGTTCTTTTTCCGGTTAAAATCACCCTCTATTCAGACATCATCCCGGAACGTGCTGACTCTGCCAACTCAAGGTGAAGCTGTGCCCTGTTTTCTCCCTCTTTGCCTGCCTGTTGCAACAACTCAACCGCTCTGGCCGGATTGGAAACCTTACCTTCAACACCGTAAAGGTAGCGTATACCGAGCTGGTAGAGTTCGTCCGGCCTGACATCGTGTAATCCTTTGTGTTTCATTCGCTTTTCCAGAGCATGAATACTCTTTTCAACCCTGGCAGTAGGATGTATGAAAATCTTCCGACCGTTTTCTATTCTGTTAGCCAGAATAGTTTTTGCTACTCTCCCTTTGACTCCCTCTCCCTGTGCAGCTATTCCCTCAAGCTGGTTCAGGGCTTTGTAGAAAGCAGAAGGTTTATGAACATGGGTCAACAAATCTCCGGCTTCAGCCAGCAACGCATAAGGCTCCCGTTCTTCACAGAGTTGCTTCTGAAGCGCTATCGCTGCAGGGTATTTTTTCCTGGCAGCAAGCGATAACCTGCGGGCCGACTCAATACTCCGATGCTCTTTCTCGTCCTCGCTCATCTGATCCGGCCTGATGGCATGGAGCCCGTCTCTTAAAACGACACTTGCATAGTAATTCAGTCTGGGATCTTCCGGCTTCTTCTTGAGTGCTTCTGCAAACACTTCATAAGCTTCTTTGATCAGCCCTGCCTGCGAAGCGGAAAGAGCCAAAGCTACAGGATCAATCTGTGAGCGGAAGGGCTGTTTCAGTATGGCTTGGGCCAGAGGCGGGGTAACAGGCCACTGAAGGCTCCTGAATAACAGGATGCCCCGACCAGCTGTACCCGGATACTGAAAAAATAATCCAGCTAATGTTTTCAAATAGCTGAAGGACAGTTGATCCCCACCCTTCGACCTCTCTATCCAGGGTTGAAGCTGCAACGTTTTCAGCAGACGCTCAGCCCGATCAGATCCGACCTGTCGACAATAGCTCTCCAGTGTTGAGAGAGCCTGCAGATCGCCCATATTGATCTTATGTATAAAATCTTTGTCGTCTGTTAAAGCATCACCCCAACAGACACCGGTGTAATGATGCAGCAAAACCGGAAGAGAGAGCTTTTCGCCCCGAACAGCCTCTTGCGGTGCTTTCATGATCGGAATGGGGTAACTCAATGGACCAATACCCAGTGAAATACAGAGCTGTCCGTCGGCCACATTCATACCCTTGAACGAAGCCCAACCGGCTGCACCGATCAGACCACTTCTGAACCATTGATCCCATGAAGACCATTGTGTCCAGGCGGATTTATCCACATCCTTTTCATCCAGATCGAAAGAGAGAAACTCGGCTGTTTTCAGGTCCACCAGCCCCTTCTCCACCTTTACTTTGACTGACGCCTTCAGCTTTCTGCCCTTAAGAAAACCTGTGGGTATGTTTTGTCGGATAGCTTGGGGAAGCTGCTCGAAATCCTCGATAAGGTCATCACCACTCAAAAAAACATCGTTGAGACAAACGTATCCAGTGCCTTCTTCATCCAGCTTTGTAGTCAGGTTTCCAACCTTGACAGAGCCGGCTCTGACGCCATCGATACTGATATTTCCCGGAGTGACTGCCGTAATCGCTGAAGATTGCCTTAAATCCCCTTCTTTGAACTTCGTATTAGAGACCTCACACTGATCCACAGCCACATTGCCCCTGACTGGAACAGAAAACTTGCTGGCCTGAGTCTTAACGGTCACCAGCCCCTCACCTGATAAGTGTGTTTTACCGACACTGAACTTGAGTTCAGCATCTCCTTTTTCACTGTCTTTGAGATGAGCAGAGAGCTTCTGTATCTGCCCACCCAGGTTTTGGGGCAGCTCAATGCGGGTATCACGCCAATGAATCGAGGATGGCTGGCCATGGGTATCAACGATCAGCCGGTTTGTTTCAATTTCGGTTTGAACCTGCCCCTGATGCAGAGCCCTTGCAAGCTTTAAATCTTCACCTCTGACATCAGCATGACAATTAACACTGTTACCAGAATCCGCTCCCAGCTTCTGATTGAGCCTCAGCCCGGCTGAAAAGGTTTTTGCACGACCGCTAAAATCTGTTGCACCTCCATCCAGTTTGCCCTCCATATGAACCTTATTCAGATCCAGATGCGCTTGTGCTGCTCCGCTATTTTCCAGCTCCAGATGGCCTGCATCGAGTTCCAGATCGAAATCTCCAGACCCACTTTGAACTTTTTCTTTTGATAACTGCGCCTTCAACTGCAGATTAAGGTCGCTGGCTCTGGCCCTGAGACCGGAGGACTGTTTTTCCAGTTCAGAGACCCAGTCAAAATCTTCCTCTTTATCAGAGGTTATTAAATCCATAGGCTTGAGCTTTTTCTCGCGGGCAATACCATACAGGGCATCCGAAAGCCCTCCTGTATCCACTTCCATGGTTTTCACACTGACGGCCAGCCTTCTCTCCGTCTCACCCTGTGTGCACTCAAAAGGCTTGAGTTCACTAGCCACCTTAAGTCCTTCCATCCTGCTCAGTGGCAGAGGCAGACCTTTTCTGGCTATCTCAAGATCATGAACCATCAGATCAAATGGATGCTCGAGCAGAGAAAACATCTTGCTGATGCTTTCTTTCACCCCGATACTTAACCCCCCTGTAAATGCAAACAGGGCTGCCGGGTCCGGTTCATCCAGAGAAGCCTTTATTTTTCCAATGGTGACCCCTGTCCGGTTAAGCTCGAAGAAGGTGCCTTTCTGCCTGCGAATACGGTGAAGTGCCCTGAAAAAGCCTGCAATGCCCTTTCCACTAATATAGGCATTAATTCCTGCTACCACTCTGCCCTGAATACTGACATCCATATCCTTGATTTTGATATCCATCTTAAGGGGAGGCTGACCGGGCACATCAACATTAACAGAGCCCTTAACATCCAGGGTAATTTTGGGGTAGGTCTGGCCCGTGTCCGAATCCAAGAGCTCCACTTTGTGGACCCTTAACTCAACATGCTTCAAAGTGGCTTTGCCACCTCCCAGTGACAGTTCGTCCAGATGAACAGTATGATCCTTTAACTCTCCTCTATGCATAGCTTTGAAAGATCGCAACAGCCTGAGGTAACTACGAATCTCATTATCCCTGGCCACTCTTGCCTGCTTTTTCTGTTTACGCAACAGCATCTGCTTTTTTTTCAGAATCCGGCGTTCATCAAGCGTTTTCTTTAAAGGCTTGCTGTGTATCGCCTCCCTGACCCTTTTCAACTGTTTGTTCAGTTGTCTGACGACGGCCGCCCTGCGAAAGCTGACTTTTGACCGAACTTTTTTCAAGTCCAGCACCCAGATTATGACCGTAGCCAATAGTCTCTCGAACACGCTTGATCTAATTTTTGGCAGGGCGGGAAAGGCTGCTTCCGAGGTTGCAGGTATATCATCAATCTGAATCAGTGGCTGGGCATCGACCACTCTGGGGTGTCGGGAATCCAGACTTTGAGGAGCAGTGTGCCACCCTTCCTGCGGGAACGTTAATCCTTCCTCTCCATCCGCAACAGAAACATCTCGAAAGCCTGATGAAACGGTGTTTTTTGATGAAGGCTCATCCGGCAAATGAGGAGGTACAGGTGGCAACACAGAACCGGATGATGACACTTTGGATGGCATGACTTCCTTCCATGAAGTTGTTACTGTTTCAGCTTAGCCAAAATCACTGCCAACAGCTCAAGAGTGCCATTGACCTGTTCTCTAATGCTTTACTCTTCACGGCAACCAGTATGGGAGTCATCCTTTTGACAAATCAACGATGTGCCTGGTGCACAGAAGACCCGGACTACATTCGATATCATGATGAAGAGTGGGGCATTCCCTGTCACGACGATCAGAAGCTGTTCGAATTTCTGATTCTGGAAGGGGCCCAGGCTGGTCTCAGCTGGATCACCATACTCAAACGCCGGGAGGGCTACCGCAGAGCATTTGCAGGCTTTGATCCGACAGCCGTCGCCCAATTCACCGGGCAAGATGTAGAAAGACTGCTCCAGGATGAAGGTATTGTCAGAAACCGGCTGAAAGTAAACAGTGCCATCAACAACGCCCGGGCCTTTCTGAACATTCAGGAAGAGTTTGGCAGCTTTAATCAATATATCTGGTCCTTTGTGAATCACACTCCAATCCGGAACCAGTGGAAAACCATGTCTGAGGTGCCGGTCACCACCCCGGAATCCAATGCCATGAGTAAAGACCTGAAAAAAAGAGGTTTTTCATTCGTAGGCAGCACTATCTGTTATGCCTACATGCAGGCTATGGGGATGGTGAATGATCATTTGGTGGGCTGTCCTTCGTACTCCTCACCACTGTTGGTGTGTCGGAAAAACCATAAGCTGACAACGAAAAAAAAGCATAATTTGACAAAACATGACTTTCGACTATTTTGATGTTTTCAGTCCAGAGTCGTTTTCTATGAAGCCTCGTAAAATCACCAAATCTCGAGTAAAGCAAATATATAGTTTTTACAGCCATAAGACAGGAGAGAAGTTTCTTGTTGAGTCTGGACTGGAATACGATGCTTGCTTCAACTTTGAATACGATCCTGAGATCGAAGGCTTTGAACCTCAGCCTCTTGGCTTCAGGTATAAGGAGTTTGGGCGGGTGAGCTTTTATACACCAGATTTTTTACTCTATTACGCTTCTGCAAAGAGAAAGAAATATGTTGAAATCAAGATAAAGAAGGACACAGAAGATTCTGTCTTTCAGGATCTCTTTGAATGCAAGAAAAGTAGAGCCAATGAGTTGGGCTTTGATTTAGAGTATATGACAGAAGAAACTATTCGGAGGGAACCATTTTTAAGCAACCTTAAATTATTGGATTATTACCACAGCAAAAATCCATTAGATGATGTTGATTATCATATTCTAGAAAAGATGGAACGATGCAAAGAAGCCAGAATTATAGATATTCTCGACATTTTAGCTCAAGACGAGACGACATTTCTTCCGAAAATTTATAATTTAGTTGCTAAAAAAATGCTATCAATCAATATTTCTAACAGCAATCTAAATGTACAATCATTGATATCACCTATTAATAAATAAGTTCGATCCATTCCATATAAAACTTGAGTGGTTCTTATTTGTCTTATGAATAGTTTTCGAGAAGGAGCCAAATTAAGAATAAAATCGCAAGATGGTGATGTCCATGAATATGTTATATGTTCGGGTAATTCTCAAGTATATGTTTTACAAAGTCTGATAGTCGCAAGCAGAAAAATAAAACTCTCTTACGAAGAATTAAAGGAGTTGCTAGAAAATCAATATCTCGAATTCATAAAGAAAACAAATGATGAAGAAAAAGAAGCTTTAAAGGAAGACTTGCAGCTATTTGACGAAAAAGAGATCGACGACACTATAAGAAAACGAGCTTACATTGATAAGCTGATTGAGGAGGGAGTTACAGTTTGGAGCCCAAAACATATAGAGCCCTTACTGAATAAGGTAGCTGAAGATATCGGAGACAAGAAGCCTCCTAAATGGAGAACTATAATTCGCTGGCACAAGGCTTACTCAAAAGAAGCATACTCTTTAAGAGGTTTGTACTCAAACAATTACAAGAAAGGTAATTATAAGAAGAGACTCTCTGAAGAAGTAGAAAGATATTTAAAAAAGTCACTTGAGCATTACAAAACTGAGGAAAGAGTTTCCGCAAAAGATGCATATGAAAAATTAGAGGAATATATATTCACAGATAATAAATTCAGGCACAGAGATGACGAGCTTTCAACCCCAAGCTATACAACTTTTCTGAAGCGCTTACACAAAGAACCTCCAAAAGAGATTATGGCTGGAAGGCAGGGTTCAGCAAAAGCAGATATTGAATATGATCATATCTCTCAAGCAATTCCTACAACAAGAATTCTGGAACGAGTAGCGCTTGATCATACACAACTGGACTTATTTGTTCTGGATAAAAAGCTAAGACTGCCATTGGGAAGGCCTTGGCTGACAATTGCTGTAGATGAATATTCAAGGTCGATTATAGGGCTTTATATATCATTTAGCCACCCCAGTGCAAAAGTCGTTATGAAACTTTTAGCCCAGAGCATTAACAGCAAAAAATACATTAACGAAAAGTATCCCAATATTAAGAATAAATGGATATGTTATGGTAAAGCTGCTCTCTATATATTCGATAATGGAAAAGAGTTTTGGAGTAAAGATATCAATATTGTATTAGCGGAGCTTGGGGCCGATCATGCATTTAATCCAGTCAAGAAACCTTGGTTTAAATCGAAGGCTGAACGTAGATTTGGTACGATAAACAAAAGGCATTTAGAAAAGCTGAAAGGAAAAACATTTAACTCAATTAAAGAAAGAGAAGGCTACGATCCAAAGAAAAATGCAGTTATTTTCTTTGATACCTTAATCGAAATAACTTATCAGTGGGTTATTGATGAATTTCAGGTGTCTCCACATGGTGATGAAAATATTATTCCTGATATTTTATGGGAAGAATCGGAGAAAGAGTACCCTCCTGTTACAGTTGAGCCAGAAAGGCTCGAGATAATCATGAATGCCACTCATGAAAGTAAACTAAGAAGGGGAGGGTTATACTACGACTATATTCGATATGATTCTGAAGAGTTAGCAAGATATAGATCTATTGTGGGCAGCTGTAAAACAAAATACAAAGTAAATGAAGATAATCTTTCATACATTTACGTTTTTAATAAAAACACAAGAAAGTACTTTAAAGTGTATGCAGTCGATCAAGCATACACTTGCAGTCTAAGGCAGTGTCAACATGACGCACACAAAAAACACGCCAGGTTGTTGACAAATAACAATGTTAATTATGAGGCTATTGTACAAGCTCGCATAGATACAAGTCGGCGTGTTAATGACGACATCACTTCCCTATTAGAAAATCCAAAATCAATATCTATTTCCGATTTATCAGCTCTATCAAAATATACTGGTGTAGAGCAAGAAGGTAACACTTCTGTGCTTGATGGGATAGATACTAAAAACACGAAACCTACGCCCCCCGATGTATCTAAGAGAAGCGTAGATGATCCAAGCTTTTCAGATTATGCCTTAATAAGCAAAGATGAAGACGATGATTTAGACACAACAGGCTGGAGTACTTCCTGAATCATGAGCGATATTACCGAGATCCAAATATCCAAATTAACTAAAGTAAGAGACTGCTTTATCCGTTCTCCGTATTTAGATGGAATTCTTAAAACCATACACAGAAACAGAATGGTATCGAAGTGTGGTGGAAAACCTGAGTGCGCCCTAATCATTGGTGAGCCAGGCTCTGGCAAAACTACTCTTATGGAAAAATATGAGAAAGATCATCCTCATGAAGAGGAAAGTTGCCGTACTCGTATTCCTGTGTTTTTAAGTGAGTTCCCATTAAGAACAGAGCCAAGGCAGGCAGCAATTAGTTTACTTGATGACCTTGGTCATGAGCTTCCACCTAAAGGATTATCAGCACCACAGCTAACGAAACAATTGGCAAAATTGATGCATGAGTGTGAAGTTGAAATAGCATTACTTGATGAGTTTCATCATTTGATTGAAACAAAGTCATATGATGTTCTTCATGATGCAGTCACTTGGGTTAAAACGCTCATTAACATATCGAAAAAACCAGTGGTTTTATTTGGTTTACCTTATAGCAGGGTAATTCTTGATTATGATGAACAGCTATCAGGGCGGTTCCCAATAATAAGACAGATCGAACCTTTTAGAGTTAAAAAAGATTGCGATGAGAAAGTATTCAGAACATTTTTAATGATGCTATCCTCTGAACTACCGTTCGATAAAGTGATTAAATTGCATGGTAGAGATTTTTACCCGAGACTCTTTGCTTTTTCTAAAGGAAGTATGAGGCGACTACGAAACCTAATTAACTTTGCCTGTGAGCAGGCAATTTTCAACAATGATTCTGGACTTACACTTGAGCATTTCTCAGTGGCTTACAACTTCTATATGCAGCATATAGACGAACGTAAAGACGAAATAGATGTCAGTGAGCCCCTTAGTTCTCAACCAAACCCTTTTTCTGGAAGTATAAATGATCACTATTATAAAGAGCTGGTGTCACATTCAAAATGGAATATGAATGCTCAACCGGGAGAGTCACGGATAATACCTGCTACTTTTACAGATAAAATTCCCCTCAGGACTCTCCTTAAAAGAAGGTGAGGCTTATGAAATAACATACTCCTGAACGCCAGCTGAGGACAACAGTTTGTAGAAGTCAGAAACCTTGGCTCGTGGTCCTCTTTCCTCACAATATGAAAATATTGCTCTTTGTTTAGCACGAGACAATGCAACAAAAAATGTAGATAGCCCTTCAGCGTCGCCTGGTTGGTAGGACCACCAGGCATTGTCATCAACACCCATGAAAATTGTCGTATCAAACTCCAATCCTTTGCTTTTATGAATAGTCATTAACGGAATATCTAATAAATATTTGAAAAAAAACCGATCATTCTATTTGGCTTGCCATATAGTCGCATCATTTTTAATTATGATGATCAGCTTTTAATCAGGTTTCCAGTAATAAGATACTTAGAGCCATTTAGAATTAAAGAAAATAAAAATAAGACAGTATTCAAACAATTTTTAAAGCGGTTTTCAGTAGAACTGCCATTCAATAATATCACTGATTTATCATCCGAAGACCTATACCCGAGGTTATTTGCTTTCTCAAAGGGCAATATGCGCAGATTACGAAACTTGATTAATTATGCTTGTGAAGTTGCCATTTGTAATGATGACCATGAACTCACTCTTGAACACTTTTCAGAAGCTTTTGATTTCTACATGACCTGCATAGATGATCGCTACGATGAAATAGATGCTTCAGAGAAGCTATCAAGCCAACCGAACCCATTTTCTGAAAAGATCAACAACCTGTATTACAAAAAAATGATTGCACCATCCGCATGGAATATGAAAGCAGACAGTGGAGAGTCTCCCATAGTTCCCGCCCGATATACCGATCAAATCCCACTCAGATCTCTACTCTAACCGAACTTACGGCTCTTACCATGACCTTTCCCTACAGCTCTATCAGGGAAGGCCGAATGGTTGTGATATTGACTGACTGCTTTTAGGTTATTGCAGGGCTTAAGCACGAGCATCTTAATGAGGACTTAAATCCTTCACTTAATCATTAGCGATTATCATTACTGACCAAACAACAACTGCTCCAGTTCAGATGAAAGTTCTACCAGCAATGGGTACGCCCATGGTTTCTCATGAGCAATTTTCATTTGTGTTTTATTAGCTGGGATGTTGTTGTCAATCAAATAGTAATGGAGCAAGGCTTTTGATAGGCATACAGCCTCATGGAGAACATCGCCATACTCGTATTGAACGAGCTGTTGGGCGGCTTCATTCAGTCCTGGGTTTATTCCCACCTTAAATGTCACAGTATCATTCCATAACTTGTCACAGGGGGCCTTGATTTTGTCTGGCAATAAGCGTGGCACTGTCAGGCATCGGGAAAAGACAAAATCACGATAGTCTTTCTTTAGCAGGCAATAACCCCGGAAGTGGAGGCGGTTTGAGGTTTGTATGATGCGACTTGGATATATCTTACGCTTACAACCGGTTGGCATAGAGTTTGAGCCATATACAACTTCTATAACTGTCTGGCTATCAATAGCGTCAAGCACTGCATAAAGCGCATTATTTTCAACCTTTCTACCCAACAAAGGGACATGTTCAATCAAGCCACTCGATAGGCCAGCAGGCAAAGCCTCATCCATTAGCTGCGGCTTAAAACCAGACATTGGCTTATAGGCCTTGTCTTCAGGACTATATGGCTTAACGTTTTCTGGGAATAGGCTCTGATACAGCTTTATATCTTTTCCCGCCTGATACCTGGAAATTCCAAACTCATCCGTCAGGGCTCTTGCCACCAATGACCGTTTCCACAACAAATGGCGTTCAATGAACCTCAACCGGGTTCTTTGCGCCCATGGAATCACTGGATTGCTGGCTTCTATCATTGATAAACCCGTAATAGCCTCAGATACATGCTTTTCATTGGATGATAAACTGCCGTTTATTGATATACAACAAAGTTGGTATGCCAACTTTGTTGCACTATCTACAAATACTGTTTAGTCTACAACGGCATAGACAGTAAATCAGATACCCTATGATTTTTGACGGACTCTCTCCTGACCTTTTCCGGCCATTGGCCTCAAAGAACGCTCGGCTCTACTATGCCAGCCTTCAAGCTTTATACCGGCGATTGATTGATAATCAAATTGCAGGAGATGAGTGCACTCCAAAAGAAGCTAAACAAGCTATTAGATTAGGCATCATTGCGGACTGCGACAGTCAGGAATGGGCTGAAGAAACTGACGACGAAGACGCTCCCGAACCTGATGTAGCCAACAGAATTTATCGAAAACTGCGCGAAACTGGGTGGCTGCTGGAAATAGATGACGTAGGTTACCGAAAGATCACCTCATTCGCTTACCTTCCAGCACAACTTTTGACTGTGATAGCCCAAATTAGCCGTTCTCATGAGTTAGAAATCGGTAGTACTTGTCAAGGGGTTTACACTAACCTCTTCGCACTGATGAATCAGCCAAGGGAATCAGGTCCAGTATTATCGTTCTCTGCAAAATCCTCTCGGCATTTTTATGGCGAAGTTGCCACCCTGTCAGCAACTACCCGTGAGCTGTCTCATCGCATGATGAACCAACAAGCGGGACCTGAGCTATTCCGAACTTTTTTCCGAGAGTTTGTTGACCAGGTTATAAGTCGTGATTACAAAACGTTAAACAGCAAAGACAACCCCTACCAGTACCGTTCCAAGATACTTTCAATCATTACCGAACTTAAAACTTCTCCTGATCGGGTTCAGTTGATTTCAGAAGGTATAAAAGCCACGCAGCCAAATGAAGACCTGGAAACGATTATCAAGAGAGTTCATAAAGAGCTTGATGAAATTTTCCGGATTTTCGACAACGTTCCTCGCCTTATGGACAGTATCGAACGGTATCGCCGATCCATGACCCGACGTACCAGTGAAGCTATACGCTATGCCTATACCGTGACGGGAGATATAGGCAAAAAACTGGACAGCGTTGCTTCCAAAATCGCAGGCACAGCTGTCGAGGATGATTTGCTTTATCCAGTTAAAACCACCGAAGACACTTATCTTTCCAAAGGTAGACTTTATACGCCAAAGACGGCAAGAGCAGAGGCTCAATCTACACGGGTGCAACACCAACAACCGCCTCTCGATAAAATTGCTTTGGATCGAGCAGTGAAGGCATATCATCAGCGGCGTAGCGATAACCCAAAACGCTTAACCCAGTTCTTGGAGAGTCAGCTTGGTGACAAGGCCCTTATCACCACCGATGACATAACCATCGAAGGGCTGGATGATCTTTTGTCGTACCTGGATCTTCGCAAACTCATTAATGATGGAGCCAGTCGTGGCAGTGCTTTCAGTCCATTGCAACAGCATTACAAAGTGACTGTCACTGAGGGAGCAATGACTAAGAATCAATACTTAACTGCGCCAAAGCTGACAATTATACGTCGTTCTTCAAAAAGGAATACCGAACATGCTTCATGAGTTATCCCGCCTGGTTGATAGCAACGAGCAGTATGGCTTCACAGAACTAGATTTCCAGCAGGCTGCTGCAAAACTCAGGGCAAACCAGTTTATATGGAAGGAGAAACGAGGGCACAGCCGCATCTACGATATTCTGGTCAAGTACGAGACATATTTTTCAAAACTTTTTGCTGCCTTTGGTGACGATTTTTTTGTCGATCCACATTTTGGTTACTGCGGCATCATCCCTTCCGCCGCAAGACCTCAACTTAAACAGCTTGAAACCATATACCTTCTCTTACTGGCAAAAATGCACGATCTGGAGTGCCGTAAAGCCTGTTCAGAAAATGGGCGAACCAAGCCCAGCGAAGCACACCTTCTGGATGAATATTGCGCAGTAACCGGGCGAGAAAAACCTAAGCCGTCTGAGACCAGATCTGCTCTAGATCGCCTTGAGAAAATGGGCATCATTGAGCAAGGTGAAAAAAACAGTGAAACCGAGATGCGCAGTCTCACTATCCTGCCTTCCATCATACGAGTTGTTACAGGTGATTTCCTGGCCAGCCTGGAACTATTCTGTGACAAAAACAGTTTACAAGAAGAAAAGAAACAGAATTCTGAATCAGGAAAAGATGAGTTAGAGGCCACTCCTGAAGCGCCGGAGAAAGAGAAAATAGCATGAATACTCTAACGCATAAGTTAATCAGGGTAAGTTTGGTAAACTGGTATCTCTTTCAAGCTGATGATATTCATATCGATGGGGAAAGCATCATGCTCACCGGTGGGAATGGTGCCGGCAAGAGCTCAATTCTTGATGCCATACAAACTATTCTGGGTGGCGGTAATGAGTCAAAGTTAATGTTTAACGCGGCCTCCTCAGATGGTAACCAGTCTGGAAGAACCATTCGCTCTTACGTTCTTGGAGAGGTGGTTGAATCAACCGGTGAAGAGCTCAGTGGTCGCTCAACATCTAACTGTTATATATCAATGTCGTTTCAGGGGCGCAATGGAAGTTATTACAGCTTTGGATGTGCCTTTTATGCCTCCAAATCTGACAACAGACTCGATAAGTATTTTTTCCAGATTGATGGGTATGATCTTAGTCACCTCGACTACATGCAGGATGAGCACAACATCCTGACATTCAAACAGTTTGAAGTACGCCTAAGAGCACTGGATGGGCAATCGAAGGTATACACGACAGCCACAGAATATAGCGAAGGCGTATGCGAATTAATGTCCGCCACAGGTTCAGAGGGAGCCATTTCCCCAGAGTCGCTGTTCAGGACTATTCGCCAGGGGCTTACCTTTAAGCAGCATAAAAATGTTACTGAGTTTACCCGTAGCCACATCCTCCCAGACAAAACACTTGATGTTACACGAATCGAGAATGATTTCCGTGAATATCAACGGATTCAACAGCTTATCAAACATGCAAAGGAACGTCTGGAAGGTTTCCAACAAGTCATCAAATTCCTCAATACGTACCGCAATAGCCGACAAGCAGCCGAATGTTACCGGTGGGTGAATACTGAGGCCAGAGTCAGTGCGCTTGACCTAGATAAAGAAGCCATACAAGAAAAGCTTGAGACATTAAATCAGAAATATAATGATCTGAAGGACAAGCTCCATCTATACAACGGCCTTACTGAAGAGCTAACCAAAAAGAGAGATACAGCTAACCTTGCCTTGCAGGGCTCTGACAATCAACAACGGTTAAATGAACTTGAACAGGAACTGAAGAATTGCAAAACAGAAATTAGTAATTATAAAGAGGTATTCGAGGGGTTACGCAAGAGTCTGATTCGCATTGAGTCCGTTAACCTATCTGTTATTGATACTGTCGTTTGTGATAACCTCAAGCCAAGCATTAATACACTGTCATCTATCACAGATTTTGACGGAGAAGATCTCAGTAGCCAGTGGCCTCGTAGCCAGAATAATTTAGCTGATTCTCTTCAGGCTGCATTTAAGCTCAAACCTGTGCTCTCCGACCTGAGAAGTCATGTCAATCTTTTAGAACGACAGGTAGAGGGCATCAATGATGAAATCCAGGAACTGACTGACGTAGCTCGTGAACTCTCGTCAGGCAAGGCCAGTTTAAAACGTGAAACCCTTAGCCTCATTGACACCCTGAAACAACACGGACTGACAGTCAAACCGATCTGTGATCTGGCTGAAATTACTGACTCAAACTGGCAGTGGGCCATAGAAGGCTTTCTGGGGGTCTGGAACCGTGAAGCATTAATTGTGCTTGATGATGATGGAAAACCTGCCAGTAATGATGACCTTGATCGCTCTCTCGCATTGTATCGTCATGAGAAAAAGCTCAATGCCCGCTTGCGTTCTGTAAAAATACTGAACCCCAATAAAATCAGAGCACCATCTCGCTCTCCGCAGCCAGGCTCTGCTGCAGCATTAGTTCAATCCGATAATCCGGTTGTAGCAAATTATCTATGCCGACTGTTAGGAGGTGTCGATCTGGTTCAGACGGAGGAAGAGTTACGCTCAAGAGAGCGTGCAATCACTCCTGACGGCATGATCGCAGCGAATGGTGCTATTAGTGGCGGGCAACGCATAGACTTTGTACTTTTCGGCGAACAGGCTAGGAAAGACCAGGCTCAAATGCTTCATCAGCAGCTCAAAGACAAAATGCAGAGCCGCCAAAAACTTCAGCAAAAATTTGAGAGCCAAGAGGGTGAATATAGAGCCTTAGAAAAAGCGTTAAGTGATCTCACTGAGCAGGGACAAAAGGCTTTGGATATGGATTATTACGGCTTGCTGGCTCAGGCTGAAGATCACCACCCCACTCTTGAGTGCCAGATTGCTGAGCTTTCCCAAAGCCAGGAATTTGCCCAGCTACAGGAAAATTTTAACAAGGCAGATAATGATAAGAAGAAAAATGACCAGGCCATCCGTGAATGCAGTGAACAGTCAGGCAAGATAAAGCAAAAGATTGATACTCTGGGATCTGCAATACCCGATCTGGAAAATAAAATTCAAGAAGCCAGTGCACAGAGAAGACAAACAGAATCATCACTCTTGTTTGATCAGGCAAAAGCATCAGGGATTTTGGAGAAGCTTCAGGGGGATCACAGTGAGAATTACACTGATATTCAGTCAATAGCTAATAGCAAGGCAAGAACGAAAGATAGCCAAGCAAGCAAAAGCAAGGAAGAAGGCAACAAAGCTCTAATCGAGCTATGCCACACCCATGATATTGAGGGTAAAGCTGAGCTGATAAGCATGGATCCTTTGGACTGTCTGAAGGAGTGCGAGAATCATGCAGAGGTTATAGAGAACTCTGAATTGCAGCTATATGATGTAGACGCACAAAATGCGTGTGACGAAATGCTGGGGCATTTCCGAAGATCTGTGGCAATAGAGCTAAGGTCAAATATTGATAATCTTAAAACCACTTTTAAAACCCTGAATCGCTCCCTTCAAAATCTCTGCTTCAATAACACCAGATATGAGTTTACCTATAAGCTGGTTGAGCTGGAAAGCCTCCGTGAAGTGTATGAATACGTGAAAGATTCAGAAGAAGGTGAGGCAGATGGAGGTCTCTTCGACACCCGGCAAGACCACCCGGGGCTGATGGTCATAGAAAAGCTGATTACGGATGGGAGACTCCACGAGATATCTGATTACCGAAACTTTTACAGCTACGATATCAAAACCATTGACATTGAAACCGGAAAAAGCCGCTTGTTCTCGCAACTACTGAGAGTGGGATCTGGTGGTGAAAAACAGACACCTTTTTATGTCGCCTTGGGTGCATCTTTTATGAATGCTTTCCGATTGCAAAAATTGGGAGATAAAGCCGTTTCTGGAGGAGCTGGGTTTGCCATTTTTGACGAAGCCATGTCAAAAATGGATGGCGTCAATACCGCATCAGCTTTGAAGTTCTTTCGGTCTATTGGTTTGCAAGTCATTCTTGCCGCACCTCCCGATGCTTCGGTAAAAATCAGCACTCATGTGGATAAAACAGTAAGTGTGATCCGTTCGGGCTCCAACTTATATCTGGATCAATACATCCCTACTGACGCCGGGCGTGAGCTGTTGGAAAGTGACAACCCCCATGTAAACCCTGAAATAACAGAGCCATTTTATGAGCAGGCTAAAAAGGAGTTTGGCTTTGAACAGCCTGTCTGAACAATTATTGGAAGCCTGTCTGAAGAAATGCAACAAAGCAGATGGACTTTACAGCAATACAACTCGCATTACAGAAAGCCGGTTTAAGTTTTACCACAAAGCAAAAACTGCAATCAGGTTGGAAACACATCAGCAGCTTGAGTTGCTTCAGGAAAAGGTTCAGGGATTTTCTATTGAATATACGAAGCAGCCCTTTGATGCGGTCCCCATTCTAAGGGCTGTTTCTATCAATTGCCCTAAAGAACTGTGTGAATATTTAGGCGTAGCTGTCATCCATGAAGAAGTTATTTCCGCATCAACGATGATAAAAGCAGAACTGGCTGACGCACCTGACTGGCTTTCCCTTGGGGTAACCGATTATCAGCAGCTCTGGCAAGAAGGTCGTCGTATACTCCGCTTTAGCCATACTCAATGGGAAAAGATGGCGCAGGCCATCAAGTTTGCTAAATGGCTGAGCCTGCAGCCTGATTGTAATTTGGATTATCGAACCGCCAGCGTTAGAGCGCTTGGAGACAGTAAGTATCTGGAAAATAACCTGACCTCAATTGCCACTATCCTACAATTGCAAAATCCGCAACTGCTTGAAACGCTGGAGTCCTCAGAAACACTTGGGTATTTTGGCATCACTCCATTTCCTCCTCTGCTCAGAATTTCCGGGCCATGTCGGCTACGGTTTGAAGACGGAGTAATTGATGCTGAGATCGCCAGGCCCTATTTTGGTATGCCCGCAGACTCTCTTGCTCAGATCGAGTTAAAGCTACATGCCAGGTATATTCTGTTGATTGAAAATCTGACGGCATTTGAGCGGTACACCAGAGAAATAAACGATGATGGAATCGTCGTTTTTACCAACGGTTTTCCATCTCGTCACCTTGTCAAACTGCTGCATACTCTGGTTAACACTAAAGACTGCCCCACTGTGTATCATTGGGGAGATACGGATGTTGGTGGCTATAGAATTTTTGCTTTCCTGTCACAAAGCTTGGGTGAAATTATTCCCCACCGAATGATGGGTAACCCACCCGGCCACAGCAAACGAGTCATAGAGATAAATGAGCTCCTGTCTGTTTTAGAAGCATTACAAACACACCAAAGCTCCCTTCTTCATGGGCAGCTGCAACAGGCGAAGAAAGATGGCAAAACCCAGTACTGGGTTGAGCAGGAACTGGTGGATCCTGTTTCACCAGCTTCCCTGACTCTTGCACCGGCATAAAGTGTGTTCATTTTCACGATGTTGTCAAAGTAAGCAGCATAGTTCTAATGAGCTTTTGTGTGCCTGATGCTTGATAAATCAATGCTGAAAATTTTTCTGATCACCACCGTTCTTACAAAATGCTGGAAGAGCGGTGGTGAAAGAATACGTGGAATGTACCCTGCACCTTCCAAGACGACGGGTATACAATAACTAGATATATTTTTCATTTCCTGCACCAGTCAGGAACCGTTGAGAGTCTTCATGTCCGATTTCAAAAATATCGAGCAACTGGAAAAACGCCTGTGGTCAGCTGCAGATAATCTACGTGCTAACAGTGGCCTTACTGCCCAGGAATATTCCCGGCCTGTACTGGGGCTGATTTTTCTGCGTTATGCCGAGTATCGGTTCACTGAAGCCAAAAAGCGGTTGGATGCGAAAGCCTCCACCGGGCGTCGTCGAGGAGGTGGTGATATCCGCACTGCTATTCAGGCAGAAGGTGCGATGTATGTGCCGGAAGAAGCGTTGTTTTCCCGTTTGCTGGAGCTTCCGGAAGATCGCTCTATCGGTCTTGCCGTTAATGCGGCAATGAAAGCGCTGGAAGCGGAAAATGAAGCCATTCGTGATGCCCTGCCAAAAACCTACACCCGCTTTGAAGACGATATTCTTCAGGATCTGTTGAAAACCTTTGCTGGCATCCGCTTTGACCTGGGTACCGATATTTTTGGTCGGATCTATGAGTACTTCCTCAATGAGTTTGCCAAAAGTGAAGGCCAGGGCGGTGGAGAGTTTTTCACACCATCCCCACTGGTTCGCCTTATTACCCAGATAATTGAACCATTCCACGGCAAGGTCTTTGATCCGGCGTGTGGCTCCGGCGGCATGTTTGTATCCAGTGCCGCCTTTGTGGAAGAGCATAACCGTAGTGCTTCAGACGAACTTTCCATTTTCGGACAGGAGAAAACTGGCGATACCGTTCGGCTGTCAAAAATGAACCTGGCAGTCCATGGTTTGCAGGGAGATATCCGGGAAGGAAACTCCTACTACGAAGATATCCATCGCTGTGCCGGAGCCTTTGACTTTGTTATGGCTAATCCGCCTTTTAACGTGGATAAAATTCAGAAGGAACGCATTGAAGATGACAAAAAGCGCTTCCCTTTTGGTATGCCAAACACCGATAACGGTAACTATATCTGGATTCAGATGTTCTACGCGGCTCTGAATGACAAAGGTCGTGCGGGTTTTGTTATGGCGAACTCCGCCAGCGATGCCCGGAGTTCTGAACTGGAAATTCGTAAAAAACTGATTCAGACCGGTGCAGTGGATGTGATGGTGGCGGTGTCCAGCAACTTTTTCTATACCGTTACTCTGCCCTGCACCCTCTGGTTTTTCGATAAAAATAAGCAGGAGAAAAATCGAGATAAGGTTCTGTTTATTGATGCCCGCCATATTTTCAGACAGGTCACTCGGGCAATACGGGACTACACCTCTGAGCAGTTAAATTTTATCGCCAATATCGTCAAACTCTATCGTGGTGAGCAGGCAGACCACACTTTTATGGAAAACCATCCTGATAGTGGTAATGATGGTGGTTGGGCGTTAGAAAAATATTTCCCGGAAAGGAAATATCAAGACATTGCAGGGCTTTGCAAAGTTGCTACTTTGCAAGAAATTGAGTCTCAGGGCTGGAGTTTGAACGCAGGTCGTTACGTTGGCGTGGTGGCTCAGGGTGCGGAAGGACATGACGAAGACTTTGCTTCAAAACTGGAAGCCCTACAGGAAGAGCTGGAGGTTTTGAATGCTGAGGCTCATAAGTTGGAAGCTGTGATTGAGGAAAATGTTATAGCAATTCTGGGGGAAGTATAATTATGCATCCTTCAAAAGTGGTTCGGATTGCTGATCTAGGTTGCATTATCACAGGTTCAACCCCTCCTACAAAAAAACGTGAATACTACGGGAATAGAGTACCACTGATAAAGCCAACCGATATGGTGCTGGGGCAAAGGTATATTGGTTCAACTGATGAAAGTCTTTCTTCTCTGGGAGTGGAAAAATTTAAAAGTAAGTTGGTACCAGAAAATACTCCTTCTGTTGTAACAATTGGCACTATTGGGAAATCATGCCTGACCAAGGAGGTGAGCCTTGTCAATCAGGCGGTAAACTGCATTGTTGTTGATGCGAATAAATATGACTACATGTACGTTTACTACCTTATGCTGCTTACCATCCCGGCAGTAAGATCTATGAATAGTGGTACAGCGTCAGGGCGAGAGAATGTGAGTAAAAGTGCTTTTTCTTCAATTGAAGTGGAAGTATTGCCGAACATTGAAGATCAAAAGAAAGCATCTAGGGTACTATCAAGCTACGATTCTCTTATTGAAAATAATGATCGGCGTATAGCCATTCTGGAAGAAATAGCGCAGTCCCTCTATCGAGAGTGGTTTGTTCACTTTCGTTTTCCCGATCATAGACAGGTAAGTTTTGTGGACTCCCCACTAGGAGCCTGACCGAGAATAGGCTTATCTGTTATGATAAGCCTTAAACCAACTCTGATTATGCCAAATGTCACCACCACCAAAGTTTAAGGACAGTCCTGTTGAGTTTGATCAGCATCTGCTGTTCCCAACCAACGTTTTCGATTTGCTTCCCAAAGATCATGATTGTTTTATTTATGAAAGCATTTTTCAGAACATTAATACGTCTGAAGTCGAAAAAAAATATCACCACCTTGGTCAGCACGCATACCCTCCAAAGCTCATTGTCGCTATTCTGATCTACGCGTACAGCCATGGTGTTTTCAGTTCCCGTGAGATTGAGCGACGGTGTCGACAAGACTTGGCGTTCATGTATATCTCACAAATGAACTGCCCGAATTTCAGGGTTCTTGGTGACTTTCGTAAGGATAATCTGTCGTTTTTCCATGACTGCTTCAAACAGTCAGTCAAACTGGCCATTGAACTCAAAATGGCATCACTGGGTCATATCAGCCTGGACGGCTCCAAGTTCAAAGCCAACAGCTCAAAACACAAGGCCATGAGCTACGGGAGGCTCAAAGCGAAAGAGGCAGAACTCAGTGCCGAAGTGGATGAGCTGATCAAAAAAGCCAGTCAGTGTGATCAGGAAGAAGATGACGCCTACAAAGCAACCAATGGTTACAGCATTCCTGAAGACCTCCAGTTTAAAGAAGAGCGCCTGAAAAAAATCAAAGAGGCCAAGAAAGCACTTGAAGAACGTGAAAAAGCTTTAAATCCAGACAAACCAATAGACGACAAAAAGCAGATCAGTTTTGCAGATCACGATGCCCGCGTGATGAGCAAGAAGGGGTATTGTGAGTACAGCTACAATGCTCAAATTACAGTTGATTCCGATAACCAGATCATTGTTGGCCAGCATGTCAGCCAACACGCCAACGATGTACAGGAAGTGGAGCCGGCGCTGAGGGCATTATCAGGAGCCACTGATGGCGCGGCTGTAGATAAGTGGAGTATGGATAATGGTTACTTTTCAGGGTCAAACTTACATACAGTCGAGCGACATGAGATTGATGCCTATATCGCAACCGACAAGGCGGAGAAGCCTGCCGCTGACGACCTTGAAAGCTCTGACAGGAAGTTTGTCAAAGCGGATTTTGCGTATGATTCCGAAGCTGATGTATTTATCTGTCCGGCAGGGGAAAAGCTGGTAACGAACCCGGCCAGCAAAAGCAAAAGAAAAAGCTACCGGGCAAACAAGACGGTATGCAGGGAATGCCCTTATCGTCGGAATTGCAGTGATTCAAAGAAAGAGGCTGGCAGGGTTATCCGTACCGATAAGTTTGAAAAAGCACGTCAGGCTATGAATAAGAAAATGGAGACAGCCGGTGCGAAAGCCATATATGAGCGTCGTAAAGTTATTGCGGAGCCACCATTTGGACAGATAAAAGAATCTGGTTTCCGAGGGTTCAGTCTCCGCGGCAAAGAAAAAGTTTCAGCGGAATTTTCACTGGTATGCACTGCGCATAATATCAAAAAATTTGTAAAAGCGGCTTCCACGAGGTCAATCCGTCTCGAAGATTTGAAAGAGGCTAAAAAGGCAGCATAGAGGCTGTGAGAAGGCATAAATATGCAAAAATGAGCAAAATCCCACTAATAATTGGATATTTTTTGCTCATTTTAAGATTTGGGAAAACTTCTGTTGGTCTGGTTGCGCTATTCTCGGTCAGGCTCCTAGGGATAATGCCTGAGAACTGGAAGTTAGTTTCAGCATCAGAAGCTATGCAAATAAATCCAAGAACAAAGCTCCCCAAAGAAGGAGAAAAGCCATTTGTCCCAATGAGTGGTTTATCTGAAAACTCTATGGTTATTGGTGATATTCAAGCTAAAGCGGGTAATAGCGGAGCCAAGTTTATCAATGGTGACACACTATTTTCACGAATCACACCCTGCCTCCAAAATGGCAAGATTGGCTATGTCCAGTTCCTAGATGAAGCCAATCCTGTTGGATTTGGCTCTACTGAGTTTATCGTTCTCCGGGAGTCAGAGTTGCTGACTTCCGAATACATATACCTTCTCGCTCGGTCTATGCCCTTCAGAGAAAATGCTATCAAAAGTATGACAGGGGCAACTGGAAGGCAGCGGGTTCAGAATGCTTGCTTTGATAGCTTCAAGCTAGCCTTGCCTCCCAAGGAACTTCTGGAAGAGTTCTCTAAACTTGTTCGACCAATGTTCAGGAGTATTCACAACCTGACTCAGCGAAACGAAAATCTCAAACAACAACGAGACATGCTCCTCCCCAGACTGATCTCTGGCCAAATACAACTCTAAAGGATTATCTGATGAAAGCCACGGAAACCCGACTGTTCAAGTTTTTGCAGAAATCTGCCCAGTTTATTATCCCAATCTACCAGCGCCAGTACAGCTGGACCTATGCCCAGTGTGAACAGCTCTGGAACGATATTCTTCGGGCTGGCTCTACCGGACTCGAAGGGCATTTTATAGGTTCTGTCGTGTATGTGGAACGCAGTCTCTATAGCCACAGTGACGTACCTGAGCTTCTGGTAATTGATGGTCAGCAACGGTTGACATCAAACAGCCTGCTGATTGCTGCCCTGTCCCACGAGATTACCAAACGCAATGAAAAGGCAGAACAGAAAATTGAGATTGATGGCACCAATGCCAAAAAACTGAAAAATTACTACCTGTGCAATGCTGAGGAAGACGGAGAACTCTATTACAAGCTGGTGCTGACCCAGAGTGATAATGAAGCCCTTCATAAAATTGTGGATGGCAAAGTGGACTTTGAAGAAGAGTCCGTTCACCGGGTTGAACACAATTGTCGGTTCTTTGCCGGGAAACTGGCCAATCTGGACGATGACGAGCTGAGCCATATCTATAAGGGGCTACAGAAGCTGATCATTGTCGATATCGCCCTGGATAAAGACAAGGATGATCCCCAGCTGATTTTTGAAAGCCTGAACTCCACCGGGCTGGCCCTGAGCCAGGCGGATTTGATTCGCAACTATGTGCTTATGAAGCAGGATATCAAGGAGCAGAACCGGCTTTATAAAAATTACTGGTTCCCCATGGAAAAGAACTTTGGCCACGGGGAGTACAGCGAGCGTTTTAATGCTTTTATGCGGGATTTTCTGACCCTGAGAACCGGCTATACACCTCGAAAGGATGAAGTGTATGAAGGGTTCAAGACTTATGTGACCAAGAGCACCGAAAGTATTCAGGATATCGTAGCGGAGGTTTACCGCTATTCTACCTATTACGCAGCATTTACTCTGGAAGCCGAAAGCCAGACCAGTCTCAGGGAGGCTTTTAAGGATTTAAACAGCTACAAAGTGGATGTGGCGTACCCTCTGCTTCTGGAGATGTATAACGACTATGACCACAAGGTGCTGGCTCTGGATGAGTTTGTGGAATGTGTGCGTTATATCGAGAGCTATGCCTTCCGCCGCCTGGTGTGCTGGATTCCCACGAACTCCATGAACAAGACTTTTGCCCGGTTCAGCGTGGGCTTAAAGAAAGATCGTTATGTTGAAAGTTTCAAAGCCAAGTTTTTGCTATTAACTGGTAATCGTCGCATGCCTTTGGATAGTGAGTTCGAACATAACCTGCAAACCAAAGATATGTACAACATGCGCAGCAGATCCTACTGGCTGCGTAAGCTGGAAAACTATCATCACAAAGATCCTATCCATGTCACGGAATACACCATTGAGCATGTGATGCCCCAAAACCCGAACCTGTCTAAAGCCTGGCAGGAGGCGCTGGGCGAAAACTGGCAGGAGGTGCATGAGACTTACCTGCATACCCTCGGTAACCTCACTCTGACAGGATACAACTCTGAGCTGAGCGACCGATCCTTTCAGGAAAAACAAAGTATGGAGGGCGGTTTTGCCGACAGCCACCTGCGATTGAACAAAGGCCTGGCAAAGCTGGTCAACTGGGATGAACACGCTATACAGCAACGTGCCAAAGAACTCAGCAAGACCATGTTGGATGTATGGCCCTGCCCCCAGCTGGATGAAGAAACCCTTAACTCATATCGTCAGCCTGAAGTACAGTCTGCCTATAGTCTGGAAGACCACCCTTATCTGAATAAAGAGCCGGTAAAAACACTGTATGAGAAGTTCAAAACCCAGGTGCTGGCGCTGGATGAGGATGTGCGGGAAGAATTTCTGAAAAAATATGTCGCATTCAAATTAGACACGAATTTTGTTGATGTTGTGCCTCAGGCTTCCGGCTTGCGCTTGTCGCTGAATATGAAGTTTGATGAGATTCATGATCCTTTGAAACGCTGCAGGGATATAAGTGGGCTTGGCCGCTGGGGTAACGGCGATGTGGAGATCAAGCTTGCTGCTGTAAATGAGCTGGATTATGTGATGGAGCTGGTGCAGCAGGCGCTGGACTTGCAGGTTGGGGAGTGAATTCCGAACCCTGTAACCACAGTATTTTTATCAATACATCCATTTAAGGATGAAAAAACTGTAATCAAGGGTTTATAAATGTATCTGTCTACTGTAGAAGTCGAGAATTTCAGACTATTTGATTCATTTCACGTTGAGCTCAATAAGGGATTGAACCTACTTATTGGTGAAAATAACTCGGGCAAGACAACACTGATTGATGCCATCCGGCTAGTGCTTGACACAAATTCAGCTGAGTGGGTGCGCTTCAATGAAAACGACTTTCACAATGGTGAAGACTCTCTGAGTATTAAGTTAAAATTTGCCGACTTAAGCATAGAGGATGCCGCTGTTTTTGTGGAGCATTTGAGCCATGACTATGGTGATGCGGGTGCCGAAACTTTTTTATATGTAAACCTGAAGGCTACCATCGGAGGGTACACAGCACGGGCTGGCCAATATATAAAAACTGAAATTCGTTCCGGGGCACATGCAGAAGGCACTGTAATCGAAAGAGATGCCAGAATGTATCTCTGCTCTACTTATCTAAAACCGCTGAGAGATGCACAAGCGGAACTTACCTCAGGACGCTACTCACGGTTATCACAACTATTAGCAAGCACAAAAAGTGTTGGAGGGCAGAGTGACGATATTGAGCGTCTGCTAAAGGCAGTAATAGCTGCAAACCAGACAATCAAGGATGATGAGTCGATTCAGTCAGCTAAAGGCAAGGTTAGTGATTTATTGAAAAAGCTGACTTTCCATGTCGACCAGTTTTCACCAGCCATTGAAATGCTTGGTAGTAGAGCTTTCGAAGACATGACGGAAACTGAACAACAAGCGTTGTTCAAGGGTATTTTGGAGCGGCTGTCACTCAATCTGGATGACACTGGCAAGTCTCATGGACTTGGTTACAGTAATCTTCTGTTTATGGCTGCTGAGTTGATGCTGCTGACTCAGGAAGGTGAAGGCTTTCCACTTTTGTTAATCGAAGAGCCTGAAGCACACCTTCATCCGCAACTTCAGATGAAATTTCTCAAGTATTTCACGACAGAACAATCACAGTTTCAGTGCATCCTTTCCACACACAGTCCAAACTTGGCCTCTAAGGCACCGTTGGATAGCATTATCTTGATGAACCAAGGCAAAGCATATCCTTTACGAAAAGGCTGTACTTATCTGGATGCTGATGATTATCCATTCCTTGAGAAGTTTCTTGATGTCACCAAGTCGAATATGTTCTTTGCCAAAGGAATTCTCATGGTGGAAGGAGATGGAGAAAATATTCTGCTTCCAACTATTGCAGAACTCATTGGTAGGCCGCTGGAGGACTATGGCGTATCCATCGTAAATATTGGCAATCTTGCTTATAAACGCTATGCCAAGATATACCGGGCAAAAGATCCAGCAGCCACTCTACCTGTCCGAGTTGCATGTATGACTGATCTGGATGTATGGCCTGATAAAGCTGAGCTGAGTTCAGGAAATCCGGTTGGTTTTAAAGAAAAGAAACATCCCAATACAGATACGGGCAGAGGTGGTAACCTCCGGTATTGGAGGAGTCATTATGACAACCCTGAAAAGCTGGCTTCATATAAGTCCGCAAAACAAGAACATGACGGTGAGAATGTAAAAACATTTATCTCTGATGAATGGACATTTGAATATTGTCTGGCCAGGTATGGTCTTGCTCAACATGTATATATAGCGATTCATGGAAGTGACGATGGCTATACCGATTTGCCTGACGACCCGGAAGAGAAGGCAATAAAAATCTACGGGATGATTGAAGATGATAACTCCGGTAAAACGAAAGCTACTTATAGGCTTTCTGAGCTGTTACAGGAGGCTTTCAAAGGCAAGCCTGAAGAACTAAAAAACCTTCTGCCCCCGTATATCGTAGCTGCCGTAGAGCATGTGACAGAACCTCTCGAGTCTGAAGTTATTCGGGAGAGCGGAGTATGATCACAATTACTGATCAGGATATTGATCAACTGCAGAAAGAAACAGGATTGACTTTTGATGCAGCTCGCAGAGAGGCTTTAAAAAGCTACACAGATGTACAAGCCTGCCCAGGTAGTGGTAAGACCACTCTGGTCAGCGCAAAACTGATTCTCTTGGCAAAAAAATGGCGTGAAGAACACAGAGGTATCTGTGTTCTGAGCCATACCAATGTAGCCAAAGATGAGATCATTGAGCGACTAAAAGGTCACACTCAAGGGCGTGTCCTGCTTGGTTATCCACACTTTATTGGAACAATTCAAGAGTTTGTCAATAATTTTCTTGGAATTCCTTATTGTCGATCAAAAGGCATACCAGTCAACAGCATTGATGATGATATTTGTACCAGCTTTATAGAGCGTAACTTGCATTGGAAAACAAAGGGGTTTTTAAAGCAAAGGTATGCAGATGCTGCTGATTTGAAGTATTTTTTTGAAGCTGGAGATCTGGTTCTAAAGGTCCCAGGTTTTAACAAACCATCTACGTCAGTGAGTTATCAGGACCTTAACAGCATAAAACAGCGGCTACATGAGAATGGATATCATTTCTTCAGGGAAATGTATGAATATGGGAAAGCTGGTATCAACCAAAATCCAGGAACCGCTGCTGCTATACGCTATAGATTCCCTATTACTTTCATTGATGAAATGCAGGATACAAGCCTCTTTCAGGATGAAGTAATCAACAGCATATTTGGTGAAGGAGACTCGCAGCTTCAGCGTTTTGGTGACCCTGATCAATCAATATTTGAGGGTTCTGATACGCCAAACACCTCATACAATGATGCAGAACTGGATGCTATTTGTAATAGCCATCGCTTCTCTCCTGCTATCGCTACTCTCTCTTCAGGCCTAAGTTATCAGGGCATCAGTATCCAGTCATCGCAAACAACCGATAAGCTCTATCCCAATACGGTTTTTCTTGTTGATGAGCAGTCAAGGCAAGCAGCCATCCCTGCTTTTGCAAAACTGTGTTGCGAAAATGTGCCAGTGCCTGCTTGCGCCTCTTTCAAGGCAGTAGGCGCAATTGGTATAGAAAAACCAGAGGGGTTGACAATTCCTCATTATTTTCCAAATTTTGATAAATCCAGGTCTTCTCGAAGATTTAGGCCAGCCAGATTTATAGATTATTTTTTGCACAATGGTGGTTCTGCAATTAGCCACTCTGGCGCTGCTTATCGGTCTGTACTTGATGGTATTGTTCATTACGCGCGTTTAAGTCAGCAAAAAATAACCATGCCAGAGACTGCGGAGCAAGTCTGCACGACAGAGACTATTCGACAATATTTGAAGGCAACCGGGAAAAAACACGATTTTAACAAGCTGTATCTGAATATTATAAATAGCGGTTTTCAGGATGCAGAAAGATGGCAGCAGGGCAGTTCTAACCTTCTGAGATTAGCTGGGTTGAGAGCTCCTTCCGGGGGCAGCTTAGACTTTTTGGGCTACATCCCTCCGGACTCACTCCATGAAGAAGATGGCACTTCTAAAGGGAATGTATACAGGTATAGAGAGGGCGATCACGTTATTGATGTGGAAGTTGCAACAATCCATAGCGTTAAGGGTGAGACCCATGCTGCAACTCTCATCTTTGAGACAAAATTTGGCAAAAGCTACGATATTCACAGTTTGCTTGATTATCTTCTGAAGAATCAGAGCAGGCAGGTAACTGCAGTACAAAAGAAAAAATTCATGAAGCAGTTATATGTGGCAATGACAAGGCCTAAATATTTGCTGTGCCTTGCCATGGATAAAGGCAGATTTACATCTCAATATAAGTCTCAAGCGGAAGCTCTGGGATGGACAGTAGTGGATCTGACAAAGCTCTAAGTATCATCTAAATACCCGTATAAAACAGGAAAGGATTAAGATCGTAATGGACGTTGTACTATGGCATGAAGGGCTTCAGCAACAAGAGATTGCTGCTATTGAGAAGATACAAAAGCGTTTCCAGCCCGCCAAAGCAGGTAAGCAGAAAAGTAAAGGGCAATCCGGTAGCTCCATGGCCCAGCAGCTCGGAGCGCAGCTTGGAATTCCCCAAGACAGTATGTTCCCATGGAAAGGTTACGCAGGATTTCGCTTCACAGACTCAAAAGGAAAAGATGGTGAGTTTGACTTGGTTATTATCACGCACTGTAATATTCTGATCATTGAACTGAAAGACTGGAATCACGGTAAAATCACAGCTAATCGCGGGAAATGGTGCAAAAACGATCAAGAGATGGGGAACTCTCCGGTAGATGTAACCCAGCGAAAGCTCTACTTACTGCAAAATAAATTAAAAAAATACAAGAACAAGCTCTCTTCAGGGCGCCTGCCTAAAATTCATCATCTGGTGGTAATGACTGGAGATGCAGATTTTTCTCAACTTCCGGAGACTGACCTGCAACATACACTTACTCTGGATGAATTTCTATCTTATAAAGACAGAAATAAGTTTAATAAACGGTTCAGACCACATCCTGAGGCGGAACTTCGCAATGATGCGGCTGTTTTTGATCAAATTTTCAGCGAAGGTAATACAGCCCCCAAGCATATTTATATCAACGGTTACAAAGCTGTTGAGCACGTATTTAAACACCCTGCAGAGATTTATAAAGAATTTCGATCAATTTTAGAGCAAAGAAAAGAGGAAGAAGCTCTATTACGGGTTTGGGATTTCAACAAGATAGAAAATAAGGCTGCTAAAACACCTGAGGGCAGGCAACACATTGTTAGCCGTGAGCGCGATGTTCTTAGCTTGATCAAACATCAAAAGCCCGAGCTATATAATTATTGCCTGAGAGCTCTCCCTGGAAGCTCTTATGAAGGCAATATTCCTTCAGAGTACTGTGAATTATATGAACTACCGCCCAGCCATCAGCGCTTGAATGAGTTTATTGGCAGATTTTCAGAACCACTTTCTGAAAGTGACCGGTTCAGTATTGTTAAGTTATTGGTTGCCAAGTTTGCGGATCTCCACGAGATCAAGGTGGCTCACCGGGATATAGGTAGCCACTCCATCTGGATATCGCCAAGTCGGGATATTGCACTTTCAAGCTTTATTTCAGCCTATGACCAGAGAGCTGGAACTGTGGGGGATATTCGAGAACTGATTTCGGTGAGTGAGGCTAAAGCGCCATTCGGTATGACTGTTCAGCCAACCACGACACCTTTTCAGATTGATGTGCATGCACTTATTGTACTGTCATGGCACATACTTGAAGGCCGCCGTATATCTCCCGAAAGCCTGAAAGGATTGGATGAAAAAATCGAAAACTCTGCAACCTGGTATAAAAATATTTTCCTGGATGGCATGCGCCACCAAGGCTTTAAGGATGCTGGAGAGTTTTTTTCATCGCTTAAAGAACATGAGCCGCATGATACAAGTGAGTTCGAATTCGACATTTCTGAACTGGATGTTTTTCAGAAGCCATTCAAGGTTGAGCGGCAATACCCTGAAGATCAACTACTGAAGGAATCAGATACCAAAGAAGTTTATAGGTCTGACAATCAACTGGTGAAGGTCTGGCTAAATGTGCATCCTTCGAGCAATGACCCTGAGCAGGGTTATCGCTCTCTACACTTTTGTAAAACGCTCACCTCCTTGAAAAGCCTTTCTCCGGACTATTTACCTGAGATTCATGATTTCGGGCTGTCCGCCCGTTCTAGCAGCCTGTTTCTGGTCACCGACTATGTTGAAGGTGAAACTTGGGAAACGGCAGCAACGAGCTATACAGATGAGCAAAAGAAACTATTGATTGAGAGCCTTATTTCCGCTACCACGCATCTTCATGGTCTGAATTTATATCATGGTGATCTTCATCCAGAAAATCTGCTCATAACAAATCCTGAGCATCCTCAAGTTAAGTTTCTTGATCTGCCCGACTTCAGCGTATTTGGCAAAGAGTCTTTTAATCATCTCTACAGTCCTGAGAACATTGATGGTTGTTCCGGACAAGAGCGAGACAACTTCGCAGTGATGAGGATGACCTGCGACTTGTTTGGCATGGGGTGGAATCAGGATTCTGAGGCATACCCTAAGATTTGTACTGCAGTTCGCCGGGAAATAGAAGATATTGATGCAGGATTCAGGAGCCTCGAGCGATTTATTGAGGCTCTCAAGCCTGATAATAATGAACTCAATGAAGATATTGAAGTCATTGAAATCATTGAAATAAGGTTGAGAAATCTAAGTGAGGAGATCATTATTTACCCGGATAATGGTCAGCTTTTTGTAAGTGTAGAGCGGAGCAAGAAGAATCCAGACGAGGCAAGAGTTCGCTTTATCGGCTTGGGTGGGTCTGTAGACCTAATCTACAGTCCTCGCGAGAGTGCTTTTGTCGTTGGCTTCCAACCCAGAAGTAGAGATTCGGTTAGCAGGAAAGATGCTGACTCCAGTGACATTACGCTACCTTTTGCTATCCACATAATCAGTGAACATTTCTATGAACTCAGCGAGCTTAATCAAAGAATAAGCGAATTTGATGAGTTTAAAAGGGTCGTCAATACAAAGCTACGTCCAGAAAAAGAACCTGAAGCTATTTCCCCGATGGAAGTGGAAGCTACAGGTGAGTCTGCTGAAATATTCGCCTCTGCGCTTGTTGACGTAGAAGAACAAGCTGCCCTCAGCGTTACGCCTGATACCAAAGACTCAGAAGATATAACTTTTCAAACATCCGAACTTTGGAAAGCCGTCCTTGATACTGAAACAATGGCCCTGCCCTACATTGAGGTATCGGGTGATGTTTTTGTCCCTGAGAATAATAGCTCTAAGCTTGCTTTACCATATACACCGGAAGTGTCAGAAGGGCTGGAAAAGTTCAGAAAAGGGGATGATGTTGAGGTTCTTAAGATCAATGAAGAGCATGAAGACTCATGGCTGGGCGATGTTGACCTGAAAAAGTCAAGCATTAGTGAGGTTCATCTCAAGAAGATTTCACACCGCGCCAAAGCTCTTACTGATGGTGATATTGTTTATTTCAGAACCAAAATGGACAGGTCTTCCTATCAAAAGAGGAAAAATGCCCTTAAGCGCATACTGGATCGAAGCAGTGTCATACCCAATCTTACAGAGTATTTTGATCCTGAGTGTCAGCTACAGGCGATTGAGTACCCCATTGAGATAACTGATCAGGATTTCACCAGATATGACAGGCCTGACGACCATGGGAATGCCATCAGCCTGAATCCCCAGCAACGACTGGCATTCCGGAATCTGGTGCGATATGGACCACTGTCGCTACTGCAGGGACCTCCCGGTACAGGGAAGACTGAATTCATTGCAGCCTTCGTACATTTTCTTGTTGAAAAGGAGAAGGTAAATAGCATTCTGTTGGTCAGCCAGTCCCATGAAGCAGTAAATACCGCCGCAGAACGGATTCGTAAACACTGTCGAAGGCTGGATACACCATTAGAGGTTGTTCGCTTCAGTAACCGTGAATCCACTGTTTCTGACTCCCTGAAAGATGTATATGCAGGCTCAATAGTTAATGTAAAAAGGGAACTTTTCAGGGTAGAAGCCAGTCACAAAATTATGGCCATGAGTAAAGTTCTGGGAGTTGAGAAGGATTATCTCAAGGATCTTACACAAGCTGAATTCAAGTTATTCAGTAAGATGGATGCTCTAAAGGCACTGGATAACCAGTCAGCAGATGATAATGACGATCAAGATCAGGTTAAAAATCTTACCAGAGCAAGAAAAGAGCTGATCGCTTCCATAACCGAGAGCCTGCGTGAAGACTTTAGCATCAGCTGGAATACAGAAGATTCAGTGGAGGATGTGAAATCCAAGATTTATCAGAAACTGGAATACCAGTTTGATCTACAGCCTAATGAAACCCTAAAAGCTAAAGCGCTGGTGAAAATATACATGGATATGCTGGATGCTCTAGCAATGGATCGAGTGAATTATGATGAGTTCCTTGCCAGATCAAGACAGCTGGTCACGGGTACCTGTGTGGGTATTGGTCAGCGGCATATGGGAATAGGTGAACAGCAGTATGATTGGGTCATCATTGATGAAGCTGCCCGCTCTATATCCAGCGAATTAGCGATCGCCATGCAAGTAGGCAAGCGAATCTTACTTGTTGGTGACCATAAACAGCTACCTCCGATGTATTCAAAACCGCACCAGAAAGCAATTGCCAAAAAACTGGGTGTAACTGCAGCGGCTGAAGATCTTGATGGCATACTCAAGAGCGATTTCGAGAGAGCTTTTGAGTCCGAGTATGGTAAGCAGGCACAAGCGCAGTTGCTGACTCAATATCGAATGATAGAGCCTATTGGTCGAATGGTTTCGGATTGCTTTTATGAGGGTAAGTTGGTTACCGGTGAACGCGCTGTACCTGACATTTACCACTTGGCTCCACAGACTTTGCAACACCCTGTTACCTGGCTAGATACCGCAAGTCTTAAGTCGCAGGCTTATCATAATGAGGACAAGGGGGTCAGCATATACAATAGGACCGAGGCTGATCAGATCATCTCTCTGCTGAGAGAAATTGAGAGAAATACTGACTTTCTGGCTGAGCTAGGCCAACACCTCAAAGAGGGGGAAGCCGGTATTGGTGTTATTTGTATGTATGGGGAGCAGAAGCGGTTCATCAGGCAAAGGTTCAATGAAATTTCTTGGAGTGATGACTTTAAAAATATTGTCAAAATCGACACCGTTGACAGCTACCAGGGAAAGGAAAACCGGATCATTATTCTCTCTATAACTCGTGCGGATGGCAGGCAGTCTCCTGGCTTCCTTCACTCCCCTAATCGGATCAATGTTGCTCTTTCCAGGGCAATGGATCGACTTGTCATTGTGGGCTCAACAAACATGTGGAGTGGCAAAAATAAAGAGATGCCATTTGGCAGGGTTCTTAACCATATGGAAAGTAGCGGTACAGAGTACAGGGTGTTTAAAGCAAAAGGAAAAGGCCAGCAAAGGAGAAGTAAATAATGGAAAAAAATAACCCGGTCTGTTTCCACGAGCTGGATTTTGTTCTTCCTGTACACAGGTTTCATATCAGCTTTTCCTATACAGATGCTCAGAGACTATCTTTTATAAGGGAATTTATTCTCAGGATTGTCAATGTTTCCCCACTTACTCCGGGTGACCTGGCTCAGTTCTTTTCTCTCACAAAGAGAGAGCTGAACGAAGCGTTATCAGATCTTGTTACAAGTGGGGATCTCAGATACCGAGACGATGCCTGTGTTGAGCTCACCAGCCAAAGCCGATCATATTTTTCCAGAATGGAGGCGATACCCAAAGTCGAAAAAATTGATGAGTCCACTGGACATTTTAACTTCGAATTGTCGAGCCTTAACTATCTCGGGGCTAAAAAAATCAATGAGAACTGGAAGCTTGCACTCCGTCTCAATATTGACAATGAACGCAAGGCAAAGAGTGAAGTACTGGCCAGAAAAGCATTTCAACAGCACTTCCAGAACATTGTTGATAATGGTGATGTTAAGGGAATCACTGATAACGATGATAACCGTGTGAGCTTGTATAACGTCGGTGATGTAAGGAAAGTTATAGAGAAGCCCCTACGCATAAGTCATCGGTTCTCTGTGAGCCCTGTCGGAGACTTTCTTGAGAGAGGAGAAATCGCTGACCTTAAGGATTCATCGGAGGCAACTTCCCTTGTCACTGACGCTATTGATCTGCTAAAGCAACCTCTGAACGCTCTGGAGATATTCAAAGTCATAAATGAATTGGAGGATGATAAGAGTAAAATTTACATAACTGATGATGGGCTGGACATTCCTCGGATACTTTCTGACCGTAAGCATTCTGAGTCTCAAGGAACGCCCGTTACGCCCTTTCTTGGCATAACTTATACTCCAGACAACTGGATTCAGGTTGCTGAGGTTTTAGATAAAAATTCAAAAAAACCGAAAAAAGCGTCAGAGGAGCCTGCAGAGTTGATCTGGCTGGCACCAAGCAACCCATTCTGGGGGAAGTCAGAGAAAGTTCTCAGCTGCTTACAGTATATGCTGGACAAGTCCAAGACCTCTGGAAAAAAAGCCAAAAAGCTGTATAAGCCAAAGTTATATCTGCCGCTGACAGGAGAGAATAAAGACTGGTCCCGACGAAACTGGGGGGCAGAGTTTGAAGGGTTGGATAAGAATAGCCTGTTTGGTTATACCTGTGAATTCTGCAGAGGAAATGTTGAAGTTATTGTGCATAGTGATCTGTTTGCTGTTGTCAGCTATCACTTGTCAGCGCCGGAAACTTCACCAGTACCTATACCATTTGGCTTCATGACAACAGACAAAGGACAGATCGCTAATATCCGATCGCGGGTAAAAGGCTTTCTGGACGATATCGACAGCTCTACAGGAAAAGCTCATGATGCAGGGCTGTTGAGGCCTAAATAGTTTTTTTGGTGATGGGACTTCATACAGTCAAATGAAGCCCGAGCGTTTTCATCAGTCAAGTGCGCCCTGCCATAGCCCCTCGTTTATAGTTAAAAAATATTTGGTTAAAAAGGACTACACTCGAAACCGGGTGCCTTTCAGGGATAAAATCGTACTTTCGTATTAGCCCTCTGGTATCCAGGATGACATACACAGAAGACCTCCTGATAGAACAACCTGCCATCAATCTGTTTGGAGAAATGGGGTGGGAAACAGCTATCTGCTGGGATGAGTCTTTTGGAGTTGACGGTACATTTGGGCGAGACAACCGTTCAGATGTCATCCTTTATCAACCACTGAAGGATGCCATTCGCAAACTGAACCCCGGTATAGATCCAGTCATTCTACAAAATGCAGTGGATGAAATGGCTCGTGACCGCAGTGCCATGAGCGCCATTGCGGCTAATGAAGAGATCCATCAGCTACTGAAGCAGGGCTATAAATTTGTGGACTCCAGCGATGACGGTGACGATGTTGTTGTTCGCTTTATCGACTGGAACAGTCCTGAAAACAATCATTTCCTGCTGTGCAGCCAGATGTTTATTTCTGGAGAAATTGAGACTCGCAGACCTGATCTGATCGGTTTTGTGAACGGCCTGCCATTAGTCTTTATTGAGCTGAAAGCCAGCCATAAGCAACTGATCAATGCCTATAAAGATAACCTCAAAGATTACCGGAATACGATTCCACAGCTGTTTCACTATAACCAGCTGATCATCCTTTCTAACGGCATTCAGTCCAGGGTTGGCACGGTTTCCAGTCAATGGGAGCATTTTTCTGAATGGAAAAAAATAGCCAGTGAAGATGAAGAACGTAAAGTTAGCCTGGAAGTAGCGATTCGTGGAACCTGCGACAAGTCCCGCTTGCTTGATCTGGTTGAGAACTTCACGCTGTTCGTGAAAACCAGGCACACCATAAAAGTTCTGGCCAAATACCACCAATATCTTGGTGTAAACGAGAGCCTGGCCGGGCTGGAAAATATAAAGCAGCGCAATGGGCAGCTTGGCGTTTTCTGGCATACCCAAGGGAGTGGCAAGAGCTTCTCAATGGTGTTTTTTACCCAGAAAGCATTTCGCAAGTACCCCGGTAACTGGACATTTTTCGTGGTTACAGACAGGGCTGATCTGGATGAACAAATTTACAAAACCTTCAACACGACAGGTATGCTGAATGAGCTATGCCAGGCAGAGTCTGGGGCAGAGCTGAAACAGTTGCTGAGTGAAGACCATCGGTTTGTTTTTACGCTGATTCAAAAATTCAAGGGTGATAATTACCCTGTGCTCTCAGAGCGTGATGACATCGTTGTTATCACTGATGAAGCTCATCGCAGTCAGTATGCTTCTTTGGCAATGAATATGCGTAAGTCTATGCCCAATGCTGGCTTTATGGCTTTTACTGGGACACCGTTACTGGCAGATAAAACCGATGAAGGTAAAACCCGGGAGGTCTTCGGTGATTATGTCAGTATCTATAACTTTGCTGATGCGGTAGATGATGGCGCTACCCTGCCACTCTATTATGAAAATCGAGTACCAGAAGTCAGCCTGAATCGTGAGGATCTCGGTAAAGACTTGTTGGAGATACTCGACAATGCTGACCTGACCGAAGAGCAACAGTCCAAACTGGAAACTGAGTTTGCCCGTGCGTACCACATCATTACCCGTGGTGACCGGCTTGATACTGTTGCCAAAGATCTGGTGAGTTACCATATCAATAGGGAGCCCTTTTCCGGTGGCTTGTGGGGCAAGGCGATGGTGGTATCCATCGATAAAGCCACTGCGATCAAGATGTATGACAAAGTTCAGCACCACTGGAAGCTCACTCTGGAAAGCTTAAAGACCCGGATTCGGTTCGCTTCTGGCAGCAGTCAGCAAAAGCTCCATGACCAGATCGCTTATATGGAAAGTTCCGATATGGCTGTGGTGGTCTCCAGCAGCCAGAATGATCATGAGCGGTTGGCAAAAAAAGGATTGGATTTTCGTCCTCATCGGGAACGGATGATCAAAGAGGATTTGGACGATAAGTTTAAAGACCCGGAAGACCCGCTCCGGATCGTTTTTGTCTGTGCTATGTGGCTCACTGGTTTTGATGCCCAGAGTGTTTCCACGCTCTACCTGGACAAGCCTCTTAAAAATCATACCCTGATGCAAACGATTGCTAGGGCTAACCGGGTTTTTCCGGGGAAGCCCTGCGGACAGATTGTTGACTACATCAATATATTTGGTGCACTACAGACCGCCTTGGGGCGCTATGGTGGTGGTGTCGCTGAAGATGGGCAGATTTATGATGTCCCTGAAGATGTTGGCTCTCCTGCAAACAGCAAATTGGAGCTATTAAATGCGCTGACTCAGGCAGTGGTAGAACTAAAGCTGTTTCTGACGGAGCAAGAAATTAATCTGGCAGCAATTATTGCAACCCCACCTACCGACTTCAGAAAACTGCAACTATTGGATGAAGCCAGTGACAAGCTGCTGGAACCCGCGAATAAAAACACCTTTACATCCTTTGTCAGACAGATTAACCGTATTTTTAAAGCAATTCTTCCAGACAGCAGCGCCGACAGCTATGTGCAGGAACGCATTGCCATCAATGTTATCTACAAGCAGATGAGAGAAAAGTCTGGCCTCAGTGTTGATGATGAAGATGTTCTGGATGTGGTGCGTCACCAGGTTAATGAGTTGCTGGATGAGTCCATTGAAACCATCAAAATTGACTCAAATCTACCTGATCCTGTGAATATTGCCGGTATTGACTTTGATGCTCTGGCGGAAATGGTCAGCAACGTGACCAGGCCCCGGGTTTCCGATGCTGAGAAATTAAAAAATCTGATCGCTCGCAAACTGACCCCCATGGTCGCCAGAAATAAAAGCCGACAGGATTTACAGCAGAAGTTTAAAGAGCTTGCGGAAGAATATAATCTTGGAGCCTATACCGCAGAAGAGTTCTTCCGCAAACTCCAGTCTTTTATCCAGACATTGAGTGATGAGGAGTCCCGTACTGTTCGGGAAGGGTTGTCTGAAGAGGAGATGGCGATTTTTGATCTGCTCAGTAAGGGTGTTCAGCTTTCTGAGAAAGATCGAAATGAAGTCAAAAAGGTAGCAAAAGATCTAACGGATAGAATGAAAGGGGTGCTGGTACTTGACTGGCGCAAGAAACAGCGCACCAAGGCCCGGGTCCGTAGCTTTATCGAGGAAATGCTGGATCAGCTGCCCGAAGTTTACGATGACAATTTGTGGCCTCGGGCATGTGATGACGTATTTTTGCATATCTTCGATAAGTATCCTGGGCAGGGGGTTAGCCCTTACCACTGACAGGTGTCTTGGCTACAGGTATCCCTGTATATAAACCGTTTTTAGTGCAATGAAAAGCCAAGAAAGAAAGTGACAGCAGAGCACTCACAACTCCCAGTCAAAAAGATCTCTGATTTTTATCCCCAAAGCTTTGGCCAAGCGACTCATACTGACCAGAGTAATATTCTTTTCCCCTCGCTCGATATCGCCTATATAAGTGCGATTAAGTCCAGCCATGTGAGCTAACTCCTCTTGGGTGAGAAGCTGCTCCTGCCGTATCTCTCGTAAACGATTTCCAAACTCTTTCTGAACGGTGGTCAAACTTCGTATCCTTCTCAATGAAGAGAAAATACTGATTTGCACCATGCTTTTCGCTCTACCGTCTATAATGGGCATTTTGTATCTTTGTCGGAGAACTCCGTAGCAATGCTTCGGCGGGAGTAGCTGGATATGGGCAGAAAGACTACCACTAAAGCGTTTCGGGAACGTGCAGTGTCGATGGTACTGGCAGGGCAGACACCGGAAAATGTGGCTGATGAGTTAGGTGTAGAGTCCCAGAAAGTACGACGATGGTTTAATAATGCAATAAATAAATCCGCTTCTGTTAACCCCGGTATCTTTGGTGTTTCAGTGAGCAGTACACCAATCACAAAGCCCTTGGGGGGAGATAAAAACCACATTGATCGAGAGAAGCGCAAGTTGGAGCAAGAAAATAAGCATTTAAGGGAGCTGGTACATCTGAGTACCCAATGGATTTCAGCCTATATTGCAATGCAAACTGAACACCGTACAGGAAACTAATACCCGCATGTTAATACGCCCGAATCCCAAACCGTCAGAGTCATTGGAGAGTTATATGATCCGGCTGGCGGATTTGTATGGCTATACTCCAAAACAGCTCATTGAACGGTTTCATATTATTTTAGATGAAGCTGATCAAAAGCTGGCTGGCTCACTACCCGGTCATCTTCAGCAACTGAATGTCTACCATGCAAATACGTCATCAGCCTTACGTATTGAGTGCCTTGAGTTACTTGCCGAGAAAATGTGTAAAGGTCGCCTGCCTATCATGGGAATGGCCGTTTTTCGATCACCGACCAAATACGCCTCACGGCATAGTTCACTGTACTGGCAAGGGCTCGATATCCCACGCTTTTTCGTTCGTAAAGACTCGATACCAATATGCCCAAAATGTTTCCAGGAATCAGAAAAAGCATTTGTGCCATTCTACTGGCATCTTCACTTGGTAAGAGTCTGTCCGCTCCACGGCTGCAAACTGATTGCAGTCTGTCCTGATTGTTCTCACGACCTTAACTATATCCGTGATAGCAATTTATCCGGGTGTTCTTGTGGTAAAAAATACAGAGATATGCCTATAGAATCGGCTTCCGCCCCCTTCATAAATATTGCCAACAAGATCCAAGATAAAAAAACCGAAGATTTCAGTGATGAAAATCTTTTATATAAGCTTAGCGATCCCCATCAGATTTTTGGTGCTATGCTCTGGTACTACTCTTATGTCCCTGAGCGTGGGAGCTCACGGTGCCTTACAGATGAGACCATCACTGGATGTATTTCATTCTTTGATCAGTGGCCCAAAAATTTCAATAACCTTATGGAGGCCAAGATTAGAACAGCAATTATGCTTACTGATCGTCGATTTTCAGCAACATCTTTGCAATCAGTTTTTGGAAATCTGTTAATTAAAAGCAGACGCCTTCCAAGCAAAGCACTTTGTTTCAATCCAGTGTTGAAAGCTATTTTTGCTTATCTGGATTACTGCATACATACCGAGGGTGAACAGTCTGAGATTGGCTATGTTTTACTAAATGGTTTTGAGGTGGCAGCAATCCTTGATGCCGATGCTGAACAGGTGGCAAGGCTTGTCGATGAAGGGAAATTACGTTCGGCAAAGAGATTGAAAAATGACGCTGTATTCAATCCGAAGCGCCCACTATTCCCCTTGAAAAATGTATTTAATATCTGGCTATCACGATTTCAGTCGAGACTTTCTAACCGTCATATTTATTTATCCAGGTGGTAGTAGTGGCTGCACTTGATGAGTTGATAAAAAAAACAGATCGTAATAAGCAGAATGAAATGCTTAAAAGGACTTTTTCTGCCGATGCTGATCTGGTTGTTATTGATGGAAGAGAGTACGAAACCCTCCTCTTTCTTATAAATCGAACTATTAAAGGGAAAAAAGATTTTTCGGATGAAACATCTTTGAACTTACTCAAGGATGAAGCCTGGCGCAATGATGTCCTCAAGGTTACGGAGTGGATACACACCCACAATCTTAAATGTCCCTACAGCAAAGCAGATGGATGCATCTTCTACTATGAAGAAGCATTACATCTACGTAAAACGAAGATTCTCGGCTACGCCAAAGACTCAAAACAAATCAACAAATGCCAGTTTATGGTTACAGAGTTTATTTATAACGGAACAGTTACCAGTTTGGTTGAGCAATTTGCTTCGTACAAAAACGGGGAAAACAACCTTGTTGATAAACTGGTTGAAGCCGGATTTCCGAAAGAGCGCATCCCTCTATTTAAAGAAAAATGTTCAGCCGCACTGGAGGTTCGGCTACCTGACTTTGTACATAAACACTGTAAGCAGGTGCGCTTTTTACAGAAGAACGGGGAATATATTGCTGTCACACCAGTTGTTAAAACTGAGACTCAACAAATAGTACACAACCTAGCTAAAGAATCAGGCATTTATGGATCGACAGTTTTTCATTACCGACCTTCATCCATTGGAAACCTTATCAGCGCTACAGGAGGAAGGGTCAGGTGTCTTAGCTATCACCCAAGCTTAGGAGATAAAGATAAAACTACAGACTATTTGTTTCAACAATGGAACCATAAACATCACCTCCTTAACGAGCGTGCACTATTTAGTAAACAAACATTTAGACTGCTGTTTGGAGTTCTTGAGCATAAGGCAAACTTTTCGACCTACCAAGCAGGCAAAGCCAGTAAAAAGCAGTACAACCAGCGCATGAGAAATTTAGCTGAGGATCTTTTTTCTGAAATTACATTTCTCAAAACCAAAGAGATAACGGACTATCCAGAACTGCACAGTTCATTTGCTGGAAGTCTTGAGCGAGAAGTTATTGAGGAGAGTTTTGAACTGGAAGAAGCGGTCAATCATTTTACCCGGCAAATACACGAGTTGCTGGAAAAAAGTGAACACCATCAGATTTTGGCATATGAGCCAGTGCTGATCGACGAAGTTGGTAATGCAGTCAGGTCGTATCTTTTGAAACAAAGCCAGCCGAAGGGAACACCTGGACACTTTGTTTATATTCATTTTGAAAGACTGCAGGCTTATGGAGCCAAATTACAGAGCAACTCTTACCTGATAGGAATACCTTCCCTTACAGCATTTTCAGGTTTTGTTCATGTTTTTTTATTGAGATTATTAAGGGTTAAAAAAACAGACGCTTCATTTGCTATAGCTCTTCGTCGATTTGATAGAAGGTCAGGCCACCCATTAGCAAAGAAAATTTGCAAGAAGAATGTAGTAAAAAATGATACTGTCATCGACAGTCAACATGGTGATATAGAATTTGACCTCATAATCCGACTTGATCAACCAGCCTCAAACTTGGACTTCAGTGAACGTAACTTATACCGCTGCCTGCCTAACCGCCTCGCTGGCGGCATTCTGTCTTCTCCAATCGCTGGCGTCTACCAAAAGCCATCTTTAGTTAGACGCTGTAATACTTATGAAGATGAGATTGAGCTTTTGAGGGGTTTTAGCAAGCTTTCAAGCTGTGCACGATTTATTTCTGATATTGATCCAGAGATTAGTTATAACAGCATGCAGAAATTGGCAGAGGTATTGAAAGATACCTACGGTGTATTTCCTGTGAATAAAGGCTTTAAATTTCTTGGAGCCCCGCAATTTCGACGAGGCAGTATTGCAGATACTCACGCATATGCTGAACCCATGACAGGGCTGGTTAAGCTAGTATCGCCTGCTTCGGTTGTCATAAACCCTGAAATAAGAAACCGAAGTTTTTGGAGAATGCAGGTTTCAAAATATTCTGTAGAACTAACTTCTGGTGAATCCAATGATAGAACTGTGTAAAAATTTATCGCAGATACGGTCCTTATTTTTTAGTCCCGCATTTTTTTATTGGGTGGATAAAAATACTCATGAGGAAATACCGCTAGAATGTAAGTCTAGAAAAATACTGGGGCTCAGAGACGGCTATTCAAAAGCATATAAGAAAGATGGTAGCGTTAAAAATGACCTTTCGCGCTTAGAACTGTCTTATGGTAACCCTCAGACCATTGACGAGTGTATTCTATCTCCGGAAGCGGAGTATGTTATTGTCAGATTCTCTCTTCAGGTTACTTCAAATAATCAAGACCTTCATTCATGCAATGAACCTGCTGTAAGGGATGCTCTTAAAGAGTTTGCGTCTGCCTGCAAGGAAACAGGCGTATATAAAGAGCTATCGCGGAGATACCTACTCAATATATTTATGGGGCGCTGGCTCTGGATGAATCAACGTACAAAAAGGACTGAAATCAGCCTGACAGACCTTGACGACGACCGTGTATATGTTCTTTCTGATGTACATAAAAGACGAAGAGTGAATGATCTTACAGGCTTTGAGCAAGAGTATAAAAAGCTTACTGAGCGATTTGCTCTTGCATTAACAGATAAATATGAGTATTGGGATGTTGTAGTAGAAGCAAAGCTAAAACTCCGCCCTTTTGCTGAAATTTTTCCTAGCCAAACCTTTTCAGAGGCTAACAAAGATAGAAGTCGCGTATACTCAACCTTCAGGTCAGGAGAAAAAGAGCAGCTAATTTTCACTTCTCATAAAATCGGGGCTGCAATTCAGATGATTGATGATTGGCATCCCGGGGCAGACTCATTGATCCGAGTGTCATCATATGGCTCTGACCGAGAGAATGCGACTGCCCACCGCCATCCGGATACTGGTTATGATGTGTACTCAATCATGCGGCAGGCTGATGAACTGGCGATTTTGATGAATAGCGGTAAAAAGATCGATACAGTTACAATGGGTAAGATCTATTATCTGGCTGCTATGATGGTTTGCGGCGGTATGCGTCAGGTTGGGGAGGAATAATAGTGCGCTACATATTCACTGTGAGTTTCTGTGATCCAACTTCAGACTTCAATATTCTAGCTGGTCGTTGTCATAAAGTGCTGCATGGTTTTCAAACTCGACATGAAATCCGTTCTATTGGAGTCTCATATAACCTTTGGGGAGATAGCACGATTGGGAGCGGAATAGCTTTTGTTTCCTCAGACAGTAACGCGTTGGAGGCCTTCTTGCATCAGGATCTCTTTAAGCAAATGTCAGAAATTAAAAAATTTGTGTGCACAAAGATTTCAGTTGTTGAAGAAGGTGGTTTGGAAGCCCGATTCTGTAGAATTTATAGTCCAGATAAGCATACGAAAGCCTGGTATGAAAAAGAAAACAGAAGGCGTGAAAAAAGAGGATTAGAGCCGTTAAAGGTAGTGACTTCTCAAACGAAGATCATTGGTCATTACCATGACGTCCCCATGATCAGTGTAAATAAGAAGAAAAAAGAAACTGAAGATAAAAATGACGCAATTAATATATTCAGCCTCCATATCCAAAGGAAGTTTGTGGAAGCGCCGGTCCGAGGCAGCTTCAGTTCCTATGGCCTTTCTGGGGGTGTTAATACTGGGACTGTTCCTGTATTTGAACGGATGAATTAGTCGGAGCTATCATTTGATAAAATTTTTTAGCGACAAAATAAGTTCATTATTTTCAAATAGTTGCAGGTATTGAAAAAAGAAGGGTATTTTTGCTTAAAACGACCTACTATTTTGTAATTGCAGGAGTTATTGGGATAAATCTTCAGTGTTCAGCCGGGTAGGCTGTTTAGCAGTTTGTGACTATGAAACTCTGGCCGACTTCGACGTGTTCAGCCGGGTAGGCTGTTTAGCAGCTGGCCGAGGCTGGCCAGTTCAGTACCCTGAACGTGTTCAGCCGGGTAGGCTGTTTAGCAGATCTGCTGCTGGGCAGCCTGGTGCACGCCATGGTGTTCAGCCGGGTAGGCTGTTTAGCAGGAACTGCTGGCCCGCGGTGACCCGGAGGTGTCGTGTTCAGCCGGGTAGGCTGTTTAGCAGATAAAAGTGAGCCATTGTGTAGGGTTATTCTCGTGTTCAGCCGGGTAGGCTGTTTAGCAGGCGCCGGCCAGTTCGGTCATCGTGCGATACTGGTGTTCAGCCGGGTAGGCTGTTTAGCAGATAGATATATGCCCGGTTAATCTCCAGACGTTGTGTTCAGCCGGGTAGGCTGTTTAGCAGATCGCTGCGCTCTTAGGAGCGCAGCATACCCCGTGTTCAGCCGGGTAGGCTGTTTAGCAGGGCCTGGTCTGATTGCCGCGCTCGTCCAATGCGTGTTCAGCCGGCTAGGCTGTTTAGCAGAAGCCGACCGATAAGACTCTGCTCTATATCCTGTGTTTAGCCGGGTAGGCTGTTTAGCAGTTATACCCATTTAAGCTCATGGCATCTTAAAGGTGTTCAGCCGGGTAGGCTGTTTAGCAGAAGGCGAACTATCATCACCAAGCTGTTGACCTGTGTTCAGCCGGGTAGGCTGTTTAGCAGTGTCCAATCAACAACTGAGTCAAGATGCCCATGTGTTCAGCCGGGTAGGCTGTTTAGCAGACGATCGTGGGCGGCAGCAGCTGCGACAGGTCGTGTTCAGCCGGGTAGGCTGTTTAGCAGACAACCTGGCCCCATGCAGACCTTTCTGATAAGTGTTCAGCCGGGTAGGCTGTTTAGCAGAGCCATACATGTTCAATGCTCTATGCTCGTGGGTGTTCAGCCGGGTAGGCTGTTGACTAAATCTGCTATGCATACATGCATGCTATAGGGCTGCGTTCTGCCGGATAGGCAGCTATTGGCTAAGCCGGGAAGATGGACACCCTCGGTTAGCCTTCTCGTCTTGAAATGGATTAAACGGCTATTGTTTATTAAAAATAGAAACACTGTTGTTTATTGTCACTTTATGCTTTTTTTCCGTTGTCAGCTTATGGTTTTTCCGACATTCCTTGTCAGACAAACCATAAAGTGGTTTTTGCGGCAACGGCTCTGCACAAACGGTGACTTTCAAGGATATGCAGGATTAGAGGGATTGCCTGAAACCCGTTCAAATGCCAACTGGTTGATTGCCGCCAGTCGTTTTGTGGCGTTTTTCTTTTGAAAGTCGAGATCGATATCAATCTCCCCAACCAGATCACTGAGCTTCCGAGCAAGCTCCGGGGAAAACGGCTTCAGTGTTCAGGGGTGGTTTTTCATATCCCGCTCAAGAAAATCCAGGAAGCCTGCTATTACAGGGTCTCTTTTGTCACTCTGGCACTTAAAAAGCAGGACGCTGCCATCGGAGCGAATCTCATACTGAAGCTTTTCCTGCTTGTTTAATTCCAGCGCCTTTCTGACCGAGGCCGGAATAATCGTCTGAGAACTATTCAGCTCTGGCATATATTCTGCACATAGCTTTGCAACATAACCTGTTGAACCAAAAACTCATCAGGATGCCCCCGGATAGCGCAGAGAGCGAACAATAACAGTGCAAATTTCCAGAATACTTCCCGACTTCCGCCCACTTTTATTCTGTTATAAATTCCTGGGCTTTATTATGGCGTATTTAATCGCTTACTCAGGAGAAACTTCAGCCGCCCTGAACGATGCCGAAGCGGTCAACACATCCGGTTTGCAACGGATGCTGTCTCAGCGAGTCGCTAAAAGCTACCTGATGATCGGAGCCGACATTAACTCAGAAGACGCCAGAGAGCAGCTCGATAAAAGCATTACGCTGTTTGAAAATAACTTTCAGGCTTTATCAGATTATGCGCCCAACGGTGCAATCAAACATCAGCTGAATGTGGTTGCGAAAGACTGGGAAACTTACAAAAAAATGGCACTGTCAGAACCCGACAGAGAAGCTGCAGCTGACCTCATTCAAAAGGCTCTGAGGGTATTCAACAGCAGCAATGACCTGGTTACATTGATTGAAAAGCACTCTGCCACCAGCAAAGCCAGACTGGTCAATGTTTCAGGTCGACAGCGCGCGCTCAGCCAGAGAATAGCTATGTATTACCAGGCTCTGGCCTGGGGCGTCAGTGGCAGTATCTATGAGAAAGGTTTTGAGGAATCCATGGCTCTGTTTGAAAGCTCACTGAATGAACTCGACCAGTCCCCCGTGAATACCCCTGAAATCAAAAAGCTGCTCTCCAAGGTTAAAGCTCAATGGTTTTTTTCCAAATCAGGGTTTACGCAATATAAACAGGGACGCTATATGCCTACAGCCATCTCTGTGACCACAGAATCCATTCTCAAGAAAATGCAGGTGTTGACCCAAAAGTACGAACAGGTCATGGTCAATGATCAGGGGCTAGCCAGCAGTTAGTCCCCGGCTTCCTCAGCGGTATCACGCTACATACCTGTGAAACGCAAGCTGATCTCGGCAAGACCGTCATTATAAAAACCTCCCCAACTCAACACCGTCCTGGTGGCTGCGGGAGGTTTCTGGCTGCAAGGCTATACCCTCTCGCTTTGTCCTTTTCCTGCTTACAGCACGTGTTTATGAACTTCCCCTGTTTCTTCTTGTCAAATTTAAGTAAGCAATTAACGGAGTGACTTATGATTCCATCTAATTCAACTAAACCACCTTTATTGGTTACTGGTTCTGGCACACCGACAACAGCGCCGGATCAGCCAGAAACGGCCAGAGCTACGGCTGTTGACGCCCAAAAAACATCTGGCCTTGATAATCCAACATCCCATGGTGCAGCCAGGCCATTGTCTTCATATTCTATTGAGTCTTCAGACGATGAATCTGAAGACAGTGATGAAGATTTTTCAAAACGGCTGGACGAATATCTTGAAGGCAGCAAAAGCGGAATTTTAAAACTGTTTTCGGATGAACGTGAATGGGTTGATATGGACAAAAACGTTCAAGCACTCAGGCTTGTTAATAGTTTATTCCTTGTTCATGTTCCTGATCAGGGTCGGGCCTACAAAGCCTGGTATATTTCCGGGATGGATTTGCATAATATATTCAAGCCAGAGTTACGAGATATACTCGGGGTGAACAGCCGCTTAGAAGCTGAAGCTTCTGACGACAGAGTAAAAACCTGGAAAGAATTCGTGCAAGAAACGCCTGGAACCAGCTATTTGTGTGGCCCTAATGCTGACGATAAAGTACGGGATTTTTTTGATGTTGACCCAGTTAATGTCACTAAAACCAAAAAAGGGCCAGTTACCGTCACATTTGATATTGCTACCAGAAGTTTTCGGTAAATGACATGAAGATCATCGACAATAGAGCCCAGTCAGGGAAAGGCAAAACACCTTTCCCTTCGGCTCCGTCAGGCTTCAATACCCACAATCAGCCAGGGAGCATCGGGCTCTTTCAAGCTACGTTGCAGATGCCAGATATCGGTAATATCTTCTTCAACACCTTCAACGGTATCGCGATATTTACCGGTGAAGCGCACGCTGATCTCGGCAACAGTGTCGTTGTAATCAGCTCTGCCCAACTCAGCGTCCACAAAGATCACTTCGGTGTGCTGATCGCCACCCAAAGTGGCTCTTTCCGCTTTTAACTGTAAAAACAGTTCAGGGTCCAGATACTCACGTATGATGTCCAGATCGTTTTTATTCCATGCTTCCTGAAGCGTGCGGTAATGGTCTCTGGCACCATTCATGAATGCACTCAGGTTAAAGCCTTCTGGCAGATTCATCGGGACATCACTGGTTCCAAAACCGGTTTGAGGCAAGCTTGTTTGGTCAGCCTGACCGAAGTCATCTTCGCGCTGTTCCCTGTTCTGGCCAAACAGCTGATCTAACGAAGGGGAAGGCTTATTCTGGCCTGAATGTTCCGGGGTGAAGTGAGCATGATTGCCACCATGACCCGCTGCCGTAGCTTTGGCACGGTTCATACTGCGGAACACCTTGAAGAGCACAAAAGCCAGCAAAGCGATAATCAGAATATCCATCATCTGCAGACCAGTGAAAGCACCGCCGAACAGAGAGGCAATCAGCCCACCCGCCAGCAGGCCACCCAACAACCCGCCCAGCATGCCCTTGCGGGAGCCTTGAGCAGCTGTCTGTTTGCTACCCTGCTGAGGTGCTGCAGCCGGCTGTTTGGGAGCGGGAGCCGTGTTATAAGAACGGCCGAAGCTCTTGCCTCCTCCAAACTTTTTAGCATCGGCTACTGGTACGTTGAAGACGAAGCTGAAGGCCATGATGATGGCCATAAAAGAAGCAAATCGTTTTATCATGAATCCGAGAGTCTCTTGTTTCCAATACCCATGGGCCTTAATCCTATGGAGAGCCAGATTTATTGCAAGTCATTCCATAAAAAAACCGCATTAATCAATGAAATAAGTTAGGTACTTAAATCAGGTCTCAATTCATTCAGCCTGAGGAGATCTCTTTGTTTCTCCACAAAGCTCCTCGGAGGACTGTAGAGGGTTCAGTATACCATTGGAGGCACTGATTGTCGGTTTAGTCCGGCGCCCCGTTACCCGAAGGTGGGGGCGCAGATCCATCGGTTGGCGGTATCGGCATCTGGAGTCTCCTGACTCTTTCACTTCCGTTAGCTTTATAGTCCGTGGCAGTGGGACTGTTAATTAATTTTTCTAATAATAACCGAGTTTTGATCACCAGCCCTTGACCTGACCTCTCAGTGCTTTTGTCTGGCCTCGCTGATGCTTTCGATCCATGCGTTTTTTCTGTGAAGAACGGGTGGGTTTGGTGGCCTTTCTTTTTTTAGTCACCGCTGTCGCTTTTTGAATCAGGCCCAGTAACCGATTCAGAGCATCTTCACGATTTTTCTCCTGAGTTCTGAAGGACTGCGCCTTGATAACAATGACGCCCTCAGAAGAAATCCTCTGATCACTGAAAGCCAGCAGCTGTTCTTTATAAAAGTCCGGAAGGGAAGAAGCCCTGATATCAAACCTTAAATGGACCGCCGAAGAGACTTTATTAACGTTCTGCCCCCCAGCCCCCTGAGCACGGATAAAATTAAACTCAATCTCATCCGAAGGAATGGTAACGGCATTGGAAATCTTCAGCATAGAATTCAGTTTCTATCCTGAACAAGCACCCACGGGCGCACAACTACCGCCCATAAATCCGCTTTTTGTTCATGCCAGTTCCTCGCCTGATCATCACTGACCGGTCCCAGTTTCCTGTCATTCAACCAGATTTCTACCGTCGCTTTATCATCAATGGAGATACTGTGAGCGACGGCAACAATATCCAGATCGGGAGCCACCGCCAGCAGGTGGCCGGAAGCAAAGTAGCGCTGGAGATCTTCCCAGGCAATTTTTGCGGTTTCCAGGTTGAGTTTGGCTTTGTTCAGCTCATTGGGGTCTAGAGAGTCACTCATTAACAATCTGTCTGTCTGATAAAGGTTAATAGAGGCAGAGACTAACACATCCATGGTTTTTTCAGCCAGTCAGGTCTCAGGAAGGCTCAAGCCTCTTCAGACCCGAATGTCTAACGATCCGGAGTCTCCCGAACCGGAGATAACTTTCCATTTTTTGAACCAAATCAAACTTTGCTGGTCCATTAATTAAAAGATTTAAAAAAAAATCAGACTATAGATGGAGTAAATCATGTTAACAGGGATAGCCAATACTACCGCCTCAAACTTGTCCAGTTGGACCCTTCCGGAAACAAATGTTTCCGCGCCTGCTTCCACTCCAGATTTGAGCAACACCACAGCCGGGTCTGATGGACCCTCAACTCGCTCTGTACACCTGCGACAGATCACTTCTACTGCTGACCAGCATAGTGAATGGATATCCCATGTTCAGAGTGCAATAAGTAGAATTGATATTCCAATTGATAATAAATTTTTGCGAGAAAAAGTAGAAAATGCCAATCATGATCTTGAAAGGATGAGTCCGATCCATCCCGGGAAGGATGAAAAACTCTATTCGCAGTCATTGCAAGAACTGATCTGCTGTCTTGTCGAGGAGCCTATATATCCTGAAAATATTTCCGTTCTTCAAACGCTGGCTGATTTGGGGCTGGGACTTGAAGGCATGTCGATGAATTGTGAAATAGAGATCCCCCCCCGATTATTAGAACAGCTCCTGAGTAACACACACCATAAAGAAGTGCTGAAAATTCTTGACAAACATGCCAAAAAAATAATCTTTATGGCTGATCCGGGCTATATGGAAGTATTGGAAAAATACTTCACCCACTGGCAGATTCAGGAGACTGCCCGGGAGCTTATGCATCTGCTGGCAAAAAGTTGCAATCTTCTGAGATACATCAATCCATCTCTACAGTTTTCCGATCCTTCAGCAACGTATCTGATAGCAGCTATTTTCGATTCGCTGGGCATCAGGCATGGAAACCCTCAGGCGTCACAGGATTTCTGCCAGAGCATCAACTCTGCACTTGGCTCAGAGTTTTTTATATTTCAGCTTTCTATGCTGGAAGTAAATATACAAAAGCATGAAAAACTGATCCTGAAAAAACTGGAAATGCTCGATGACAGGGAGCGGGAACAGCTTCTGGTATCCAGCTTTATATTAGGCCAGTGGGAGCTGTTCAGGCGGTTGCTGGCCGACTCTTCTCCGACAATTCTTAATCGGGAGTTTAATAACGGCGGGAATATTCTTCACCTTATGGTGACAGCACTGCAGAGCGTGAACTCTTTCGATGGGATATGCAGCTATTCCTGTCTGGAAGCTTATCCCCCCCGCTATGACCAGTTGTTTCAATATCTGCCCGCCGAGACTCTGGCCAATCAACGGGACAACAGCGGCGCAACTCCGCTGTTGCTTTTATACCGACATCACCGCGAGCAGTTAGCATCAGTGCCCATATCCAAAGTGGAAGACCGACAACTGGCCAAAGCCCGGCGCAGCGCTCTGATCAAGATAACCGCTTCTGCTCACCTCATTGATTGTATGCAGGATCATTTAGACGGAAAATTCCCGTTCAATGTCAACTGGTTTTTTGAGTTCCTGCAACTCTTTAAATCCCTGCCGTCATCTACCTTTAAGGCCGATCGCTTAGGTTCTTCTGACTATTCATACAAAGGACACTTGTTACACAAACCCTTGCCCAGTGCAACCAGGTTACTACAGCCTGTTATCAATTATTTTCACCTTCACCCTGACGTTTTGCGGGATGAGCAGCAGACACTGGAATTAATGAGGTTAATACATCAGAACGGGTTGCCGGTTGAATTTTCTGCGCAGGTGCTCCGGGCTGCCAGCGAGGACATACAAAAAAAACTACTTGAGCACCTGTCAGCAGCACCTGATGATCGCAATTCACTCTTTATTGAACGAAACTACGACGTAGCCCAGAGGAGACGTTTCTACCCATGGCACCTGATTGGCCTTGGGGTTGGCGGCGGGTGTGCGCCTGATCCAGACAGATTTTATTGTCAGGGGTTTCGCCATGCGGTTGCTGAATTTGACAGGGAACACCCAAAAGAGACGGTTCCACGAATTCCCGGGCTTTGGGAAGCAGAGCTACTCAACGTCAACTGCAGGAGTATTATAACTTACGGTCGCAGCCTGGCTTTTCCATCCAAAGAGGTACCTGAGGGGTATCGCCGTTTCAAGTTCCTGAAACAGCAACATTGCTGCACAGAAGACTGGCATGATTTTGTCCGCGAGCAGCCACAGCTGGAATTTTTTCGAACCCATAAGGATAAGCTGGGCCTTGAAAGCGCCCTGCTTAAACCACGGGGCATTTATCGTCTGAACGATGCCCTGGACAAGCTCAAAGCCTGTCGATTAACTGAAGAAACCCTGGCAAGCATTGCCCTGGAGCCTGATGGTTCGGCACTGCTACAGGTCTTTGATGATGAAAAAGATACCTGCCTGTATCACCACTATCCTTATGAAGCTGGAAAGGTGGACGGCCTCTCAGTGCAGGCATCCTTTGATGGCCTGAGACTATTTGCCAGAGATGCGGGTCGTCTCTGGCATCACAATTTTCAGGCACCAGATACACTAACTTCGTTCCATAATACCGCTAATGGCAGACGCTGGGTACCAACACCCTTTTTTGGAACTCAAAGTGTTCCCGGCACGATGGGAGAGTGGAATGCCCAGCATTACCCAAACGTAGCACCTGCCCCGGTGGGGATGAGAGACTGGGCTGATATCCGCTCATTTGCCGAGCAAACCTCCTACAGCTTTGGTTTGCCAAAACTCTACCTTATAACCGATCGTGAGGGGATGGGCGAATTGCGGATCACTGAGCTTGGGAAAGTCTTTTACGGACTGGTGATTAACTGGCTCAGGGTGCGCCATGACACCAACAGTCTCGATTACAAAAACAGGGTGCAGATGAACCAGTTGCAGGATGAGCTGGTGACAATTGCCGCTGACCTGTTTGCTAGTGCTTACCAAATGGACACGGAGGCCATGAAAGCAAGGATATGCCAGAAATTCCCGGCAGAGTCGCTCAGCCGGGCTGCACTTGAGTGTGGTTACTGGTGTGACCCGGAACTCCGCTATGTAAAGGATATCAAATCAGGCCGTTTTCCTGATGAGGTTTATCCGGATCATCCGCGTCAGAGCTTTAGCCCTGGTCGATTAAATCCAGACACAAAGAACCTGACCGATCTGGGAATTCGGCGCTCATCCAGAGCCAAAGGGCCAAATCTGGGTGTTGACACCGGCACCCTGCCAATGCCCCATCTCGACAGTTTGTTCTGGTTTGCACTTTATACGGGGTGGCAACAGCAGGAGCCATCCCGGCAGAGTGTTTCAAGATAACCATCCTGTTGATGGCCTTTTTTATACCCATCGAACATTCCATTTTTTGAACCAAATCAACCTTTGCTGGTCTAAAAATAAAGACGCTACAAAAAATTCAAGTTATTGATGGAGTAAATTATGTTGTCACGGATGACCCATACTATCGCCTCAAACTTGTCCGGTTGGACCGTTCCGGAAACAAATGTTTCTGCCACTGTTTCTGCAGGTTTGAGCAACGTAACAGCCGGGTCTAATGGACCCTCAAGTCGCTCTGTACACCTGCGACAGATCACTTCTACTGCTGACCAGCATCGTGAATGGATATCCCGTGTTCAGAATGCAATAGGCAAAATAGATATTCCAATAGGTAATAAATTATTGCGAGACAAGGTAGAAGATGCCCATCATGATCTTGAGACGATGAGTCCGATTCATCCAGGGGAGGATGAAAAACTCTATCCGCAGTCATTACAAGAACTGATCAACTGCCTTGCCATGGAACCTAAATTTCCTGAAAATATTTCCGTTCTGAAAACGCTGGCGGATTTGGGGTTGGGTCTTGAAGGCATCTCGATGTCTTTTAAAATAAACACCTCCCCCCGATTATTAGAACAACTCCTGAACAACACAGACCATGATGCAGTACTGAAAATTCTTGCCGAAGATGCCAAAAATATAATCTTTATGCCGGATTCGGGCTATATGGAAATATTGGAAAAATACCTGACCCGGACGCAGATAGAGAAGGCTGCCAGAGAGCTTATGCTTAGGCCGAGAATGTTCTGCTTAATAGTCACAAAAATTAATCGATCTCTACAGTTTTCCGATCTTTCAGCAAGCTATCTGATAACAGCTATTTTCGAATCGCTGGGCATCAGGCATGGCAACCCCGGAGCATCAGAGGATTTCTGCCAGAGTATCACCACTGCACTGAATTCAGAGTATTTTATATCTCAGCTTTCTATGCTGGAAGTGAATGTACAAAGGCATGAAAAACTGATCCTGGAAGAACTGAAAAAGCTGGATGATAAGGAGCGGGAACAGCTTCTGGTATCAACCTTTATATTAGGCCAGTGGGAACTGTTCAGGCGATTGCTGGCAGACTCCTCTCCGACAATTCTTATTCGGGAGTTTAATAACGGCGGGAATATTCTTCACCTTATGGTGACAGCACTGCAGAGCGTGGGCTCTTACAAGGAGGTATGCAGATATGACTGTCTGGAAGCTTATCCCCCCCGCTATGACCAGTTGTTTCAATATCTGCCCGCCGAGACTCTGGCCAATCAACGGGACAACAGCGGCGCAACTCCACTGTTGCTTTTATACCGACATCACCGCGAGCAGTTAGCATCAGCGCCCATATCCAAAGCGGAAGACCGTCAACTGGCCAGAGCCCAGCGCAGCGCTCTGATCAAGCTAACTGCTTCTGCTCATCTCATTGGTTGTATGCAGTATCATTTAGACGGAAAATTCCCGTTGAATGTCAACTGGTTTTTTGAGTTCCTGCAACTCTTCAAATCCCTGCCGTCATCTACTTTTAAGGCCGTCCGCTTAAGTTCTTTTAAGTATTCATATAATGGAGAGTTGTCACACAACCCCTTGCCCGGTGCAACCAGGTTACTACAGCCTGTTATCAATTATTTTCAGCATCACCCGGACGTTTTAAGGGATGAGCAGCAGACACTGGAATTAATGAGGTTAATGCATCAGAACGGGTTGCCGGTTGAATTTTCTGCGCAGGTGCTCCGGGCTGCCACTGCGGGCATGCAAAAAAAACTACTTGAGCACCTGTCAGCAACACCTGATGATCGCGATTCACTCTTTATTGAACGAAACTACGACTTAATCCATATAAGGCCACGTTTCTATCCATGGCATCTGATTGGCCTTGGGATTGGTGGCGGGTGTGCACCTGATCCTGACAGATATTATTGTCAGGCTTTTCGCCATGCGGTTGCTGAATTTGACAGGAAACGCCCAAAAGAGACGGTTCCGCGAATACCCGAGCTTTGGGAAGCAGAGTTAGTCAACTGCAGGAGTAGTATTATAACTTACGGTCGCAGTCTGGCTTTTCCATCCAAAGACGTACCTCAGGGGTATCGCCGTTTCAAGTTCCTGAAACAGCAACATTGCTCCACAGAAGACTGGCATGATTTTGTCCGCGAGCAGCCACAGCTGGATTTTTTTCGAACCCATAAAGATAAGCTCGGCCTTGAAAGCGCTCTGCTGAAACCAAGAGGCATCTATCGTCTGTTTGATGCCCTGAATAAGTTCAAAGCCTGTGGATTACGTGAAGAAACCCTGGCAACCATTGCCCTGGAGCCTGATGGTTCGGCACTGCTGCAAGTCTTTGACGATGAAAAAAATACCCAACTGTATCACCACTATCCCTATGAAACCGGAGACGTGACCGGTCTCTCGATGCAGGCATCCTTTGATGGCCTCAGACTCTTTGCCAGAGACGCAGGTCGTCTCTGGCATCACAATTTTCAGGCACCGGATACACTAACTTCATTCCATAATTCTGCTGATGGCAGATGCTGGGTACCAACAGCCTTTTTTGGAGCCCAGGGTGTTCCCGGCACGATGGGAGAGTGGAATGCCCAGCATTACCCAAACGTAGCACCTGCTCCGGTGGGGATGAGGGACTGGGCGGATGTCCGCTCATTTGCTGAGCAAACCTCCTACAATTTTGGTTTGGCAGAGCTCTACTTCATAACTGATCGTGAGAGACAGGGCGAATTGCGGATCACTGAGCTTGGGAAAGCCTTTTACGGGCTGGTGATTAACTGGCTCAGGGTGCGCCATGACACCGACAGTCTGGATTGCAAAAACCCCGTGCAAATGAACCAGTTGCAGGATGAGCTGGTGACCATTGCCGCTGACCTGTTTGCCAGTGCGTACAAAATGGATACGGAGGCCATGAAAGCAAGGATATGCCAGGAATTCCCGGCAGAGTCGCTGAGCCGGGCTGCACTTGAGTGTGGTTACTGGTGTGACCCGAAACTCCGCTATGTAGAGGATATCAAATCAGGCCGTTTTCCTGATGAGGTTTATCCGGATCATCCGGATCAGAGCTTTAACCCAGGCCTATTAGGTCCAAAAACAGAGAACCTGACCGATCTGGGAATTCGGCGCTCATCCAGAGCCAAAGGGCCAAATCTGGGTATTAACAGCGGCACCCTGCCAATGCCCCATCTCGACAGTTTGTTCTGGTTTGCACTTTATACGGGTTGGCAGCAGCAGGAGCCATCCCGGCAGAGTGTTTCAAGATAGTCATCCTGTTAATGGCCTTTTTATATCAATCGAACTTTCTATTTTTTGAACCAAATCAATCTTTGCTGGTCTAGAAACCAAGACGTTACAAAAAAATCAATTTATTGATGGAGTGAATCATGTTGCCACGGGCGACCGATACCACCACCTCAAACTTGTCCAGCTGGACCGTTCCGGGGACAAATACTTCCCCCCCTGTTTTCACTACAGGTTTGAGCAACAAAACAGCCGAGGCTGACGGGCCCTCTTCTGGTCGCTCCATACACTTGCGACAGATCACTTCTACTTCTGGCCAGCGTCATGAATGGGTAACCCATGTTCACAATGCATTAAGAAATATTGATATTCCACTTGATAACAGGTTTTTGCGAGAGCTGGTAGAAAATGCCCAACAGGATTTTGACAGGGTGAGTAAGAACAATTCCACAGAGGATGAAAAATTCTATTCGCCGCACTTGCTAAAACTGATCTTCAACCTTGCTTGCCGACCCACCCTTCCTGAAAATATTTCCGTTCTACAGACGCTGGCTGATTTGGGGTTGGGACTCCCGAATGAGTCGGTGGGTAATGAAATACGGATACCGCCGCAATTATTAAAACAACTCTTTGATAACACACACCGTGAAGCAGTACTGGGAATTCTTGGCGAGCACGCCAAAACAATGATGTTTAGGGCTGATCCGGGCTTTATGGAAATATTGGAACACTACCTGAGCCCGTTACAACTTCGGCGGGCTGCCCGTGAGCTTCTGAATTATCTGGCAAGAGATTGCCATTTTCTGGCGGAACTCAACCAATTTCTTCGACTTTCCGATGGTTCGGCACCGTACCTGATAAAAGCTATTTTCAACTCACCGGGCATCAGGCATGGCAACCCTCAAACGTCGCAGGATTTCTGCCAGACAATCACCACTGCAATGGCTTCAGAGGCTTTTATTTTCCAGCTTTGTTTGCTGGAAGTTAATGCCCAAAGGCATGAAAAACTGATCCTGGAAGCACTGGAAAAGCTGGACGAGAGGGGGCGGGAGCGCATGCTGGCATGTGCTTTTATATTAGGCCAGTGGGAACTGTTTAAGCGCTTGCTGTCGGGCTCATCAGCCGCAATTCTAAGCCAGACGTTTGCTAACGGCAGTAACATTCTACACCTTATGGCGACAGCCATTCCGAGCTTAAAATCTGGCCTCAGCATACGCAGCTATCGCTGTCTGAATACTTATACTCCCCGCTATGACAAGTTGTTTCAATATCTGCCCGCGGAGACTCTGGCCAACCAACGGGACAACAAGGGCGCAACTCCGCTGTTGCTTTTGTACCGTCATCAATGCCCGCAATTAGCGTCGGCGGCCATGTCCGGAGCGGAAGACCGTCAGCTGGCCAGAGCCCGCCGCAGCGCTCTGATCAAGCTAACCCATTCAGGTCATCTCATTGATTGTATGCAGGATCATTTAGACGGAAAATTCCCTTTGAATGTCAACTGGTTTTTTGAGTTCCTTCTGCTTCACAGATACCTGCCAGCATCCACCAATAGAGCAATCAGCTTACGCTCTACTGAGTATTCATTGTACGAACAGCTAATAGACAAACCCCGGCCCCATGCAAGAGAGTTACTTCAGTCAGTTATCAACTATTTTGAACTTCACCCTGACACTTTAAGGGATGAGCAGCAAACACTGGAACTGATAAAGTTAATACACCGGATCGGATTGCCGGTTGAATATTCTGCGCAGGTGCTCCGGTTTACCACTGGGGACATGCAAAAAAAACTCCTTGGGCACCTGTCGGCAACAGCTGATGATCGCAACTCACTGTTTATTGAACGACGCTACGATGTATCTTATGACGGGAAACCTTATTACTATCCATGGCATCTGATTGGCCTTGGTGTGGGTGGTGGGTGTGCACTTGATCCAGACATGTTTTACAGCGAACGTTTCTGCCATGAGGTCGCTGAATTTGGCAGAAAACATCCAAAGGAGTCTGTTCCGGAAATTTCCGGGCTTTGGGAAGCAGAGTTATTAATCAACAGCGGGTATATTGAAACTTACGGTCGCAGTCTGGCTTTTCCTTCTGCAGAGGTACCTCAGGGGTATCGCCGTTTCAAGTTCCTGAAACAACAACCTGGCTCCACAGAAGGCTGGCATGATTTTGTCCGCGAGCAGCCGCAACTGGATTTTTTTCGAACCCATAAGGATAAGCTTGGCCTCGAAAGCGCACTGCTGAAACCAAGAGGCATTTATCGTCTGTCCAATGCCCTGAATAAGTTCAAAGCCTGTGGATTACGTGAAGAAACCCTGGCAATCATTGCCCTGGAGCCCGATGGTTCGGCACTGCTACAGGTCTTTGATGATGAAAAAGATACCCACCTGTATCACCACTATCCTTATGAAGCTGGAAGAGTGGACGGCCTCTCAGTGCAGGCATCCTTTGATGGTCTCAGGCTGTTTGCCAGGGACGCGGGTCGTCTCTGGCAACACAATTTTCAGGCACCGGATACATTAAGCTCATTTCATAATGCTGCTGATGAAAGATGCTGGACCCCCACACCCTTTTTTGGAAACCAGTGTGTTCCCGGCACTCTGGGAGAGTGGAATGCCCAGGATTACCCAAACATAGCACCTGCCCCGGTGGGGATGAGGGACTGGGCTGATATCCGCTCATTTGCAGAGCAAACCTTCTCCAGCTTTGGTATGAAAAAAATCTATTGTGTAACTGATTGTGAGAGACAGGGCGAATTGCGGATTACTGAGCTTGGAAAAGCGTTTTATGGGCTGGTGATCAACTGGCTAAGAGCGCGCCATGACACCGACAATCTGGATTACAAAAACAGCGTGCAGATGAAGCAATTGCAGGGAGAACTGGTGACGATTGCCGCTGATCTGTTTGGTAGTGCATACAAAATGAGCACCGGAGCCATGAAAGCAAGGATATCTCAGGAATTCCCGGCAGAATCGCTGCGCCGGGCTGCACTTGAGTGTGGTTACTGGTGTGACCCGAAGCTCCGCTATGTAAAAGATATCAAATCAGGCCGTTTTCCCGTTGAGCTTTACCCAGATCATCCGAATCAAAGCTTTGACCGTGAACGATTGAACCCCGACAATGAAAACTTTACCGATCGGGGATTTATTCGCTCATCCGGGGCCAAAGGACCCAATTTAGGTATTGACACCGGCACCCTGCCATTGCCCCATCTGGACAGTTTGTTCTGGTTTGCTTTATATACAGGGTGGCGCCTGCAGGAACCATCCCGAGGGAGTGCTTCAAGACAATCACCCTGATAATGGCATTTTGTTGCGAGAGCAGATCAATAAACCGATCCTCTGAGTCTTAAGGCTGCTGACGTGTAGCAGAAACCACAATTTCACGCACACAGACATTTTGAGGCTGGCTGTAAACAAAGTTCACGCAGCTGGCGATGTCTTCTGGATGAATAACGCCACCCATGCTGTCTTTCCAGCTTTCATAACCTTCCCTGATATCACTGGACGTGGTGTGACTCAGCAGCTCGGTCTCTACTGCACCGGGAGCAAGGGTAATCACCCTTACATTGTCGTCTGCAACTTCTTCACGCAGGGTTTCTGACAAGCCATGAACCGCAAATTTGGTGCCACAGTAGGCCATATGATTAGGAAAGCCTTTGATACCAGCAATGGAACTCAGGTTAATAATGGTGCCACCCCTGCGCTTTTTCATTTTGCCAATAACAGCTCCAATACCATTAAGAACACCGTTCACGTTAACGCGGATCATTTGATCCCACTCGGCTGGATCTTGTTCATTCGCATTACCCAGCAACATCACACCTGCATTATTGACCAGACAATCAGTCTCACCGTAAACAGATTCCGCTTCATCCACTGCGGCATAAAAAGCTTCGCGATCAGTCACATCGACTTTTCTGCACAGCGTGTTGGGCAGGCCCAGAGCTTCCAGCTTTTCAATTCTTCTTGCCAGCAGTAACAGTGCATGGCCCTGGGCACTGAATTGACGGGCAATGGCTTCACCAATACCGGAACTGGCACCTGTAATTACTACCAATGGTTTTGTCATGGGAGGAATTCCTGTTAATACCAATCGAACTTAAATCGTACCTGGCATGAGTTCGTAACCAATCAGAATTGAGCGATACTCTACCTTCAGACTCACCTCTTGCAGAAATACCTTTTGGTTTGGACATCAATGAGTTTTTATTATCTACAGGGCTACCTGGATGCCCTGCAGCGAATATCAATGCCTGAAAAATGTTATGTGAGATCAAAACTTGTAAAAGAGTTTCAATTCCTGGCAAGAACTCCTGTATTATTTTTGTGCCTTGTCCGCCGCCTGAAGAATAGTTTCAGATGACTTAACCTGCCCGGGAACCTCCGTGAACCATAGCAATACACCCATTCTTTATTCTTTTCGTCGATGCCCTTACGCCATGCGTGCCAGACTGGCTCTGACTTACGCAGGTATTACCCTTGAGCACAGAGAGATATTACTGAAAAACAAACCTCAGGCGATGCTTAGTGTCTCACCAAAAGGCACTGTTCCTGTTTTGGTACTTCCTGAAGGCAGAGTCATTGATGAAAGTCTGGATATCATGCTCTGGGCACTGGCTGTCAATGATCCTGAAAACTGGTTACCTGAGAATCCTGATGACAGAGCTGAAATCGTGGCACTGATCCGCAAAAGTGATGTCGAGTTTAAGCCACGACTGGATCGCTATAAGTATGCCGATCGACACCCTGAGCATCCCATGGAATTTTACCGTACTCAGGGTGAAGAGTTTATAGCGCTTCTGGACAACAAACTCAGCAGTCAGAACGGATTAATGTCCGATAAAGTCACCCTGGCGGATATGGCAATTGCTCCTTTTATACGACAGTTTGCCCATGTAGACAGAAACTGGTTCTTTTCGACGCCTTACCGGGGAGTGCAACAATGGCTGAAGCGCTTTCTTGAATCCGGGCTGTTTTTGCAAATCATGGGCAAACACCCTTTATGGGAAAATTAACACTCAGAAATCTCCCTTCGAAATCAGAGACCATGGCAAAACTCCAACAACTCGTTCCCACGCCAGGACCCAAAGGGCCTGAAAGCATGGGAACCAGAGTTTTGCAACAGCCTCAATTGGCGGTGATTTACGCCGGATTTGCTAATTATCTGGTTAGTGACTTACAACTCGTCTTTATCCTCGGATGTATCAGTGGCCCGGGCAGCTATAGACTGAAAGGCGTCGCTGAGTTCCTGATATTTTTCCTCTAACTGTTCTGCAGTGGCTTCCGCATTGTCATCAAGCCAGGCAATGGCATCCTGAACGTTATTATCAAGAAGGCTCTTGTCTTCATCAGAGAGTTTACTTACCCAGCCGTTACTGTCATCCGTCAATTGGGCGCGTTGCGAATAAACAATTGATTCCAACTTGTTACGGGCCTCAACTCTTTTTTGTGTCTGCTGATCCTGCTCCGCGAATTTCTCGGCATCCTGAACCATTTTTTCAATTTCCTCTTCGCTCAGTCGGCCAGTATCTTTGTTAATAACGATATTGTTACTGCCACTGGATTTTTCCTCGGCCTTCACCGTCAATATGCTGTTCTCGTCCACAGAGAAAGTCACATCTATTTGAGGAGTGCCCCTGGGAGCAGGTGGAATACCGGTAAGATCAAACTTACCCAACAGGTGATTGTCCTTCGTCATAGGACGCTCCCCCTCGTAGACCTGGATAGTCACTGTGGTCTGGCTATCGCTGGCAGTGCTGAATATCTGGTGTTTCTTGGTGGGGATTACCGTATTGCGGGTCAGTATTTTTGCGAAAACCCCGCCTACTGTCTCAATCCCCAGGGAAAGTGGGATGACATCAAGCAGAAGTATGTCGCTGGTTGACTTATCCCCACTGAGCACCGCTCCCTGAACAGCAGCACCATAGGCGACGGCCTCATCCGGATTGATACTATGATTTAAAACTTTACCTTCAAAGAAATTGCTTAGCAGCTCCCGAACTTTAGGGATTCGGGTGGAGCCACCAACCAGAATAATCTCGTGGATATCCCCGCGCTCAAGTCCGGCATCTTCCAAAGCCTTCTTCACGGAAGTCAGTGTTTTTCGGAACAGGTCAATATTGATCTCTTCAAATTTCGCTCTGGACAGTGGCTCGCTGAAGTCCTTTTCATCTGCCAGTGACTCAACTTCAATCCGGGCCTGATGGGACGCTGACAAAGTGCGCTTGGCCTTCTCCACCTCACGGCGTAATTTTTGCTGAGCGCGTTTGTTATGGGTCAGATCAAGACCGTATTTACGTTTGGCAATTTTACTGAAGTGATTAACCAGTCGCTGGTCAAAGTCCTCCCCCCCAAGGTGAGTGTCGCCAGCAGTAGCCAGTACCTCAAACACACCGCCATCAATCGTCAGTATTGATACATCAAAAGTGCCACCACCAAGGTCAAATACCAGTATGTTTTCTTCACCCTTGAGCCTTGCATCCAAACCATAAGCCAGTGCCGCTGCCGTCGGTTCATTGATGATTCGCTCCACAGTCAACCCTGCTATTGTGCCAGCATCCTTGGTAGCCTGGCGCTGGGCGTCATTGAAATACGCAGGCACTGTGACAACCGCATGGGTGACCTTCTGCCCAAGATATTCTTCCGCAGTTGTTTTCATTTTGCTCAGGACCATCGCACTTAGCTCTTCCGGAGTAAATGAAAAATGTTCCTGCTGGGTCGTCATTTCCACCTTGGGCTGACCATTGACATTGACGACACTGAAAGGGAAGTGCTTAATATCTGCCTGCAATTGCGGGTCATCATAACTTCGACCAATAATGCGCTTGACATCAAACACCGTAAGCTCCGGATTTCTGGAAGCCTGGTTCTTCGCAGCGTCTCCAACAAGACGCTCATTTTCCGGCGTCCATGCGATAAACGATGGCGTTATTCTATTTCCCTGATCATTGGCGATGATTTCCGTTCGCCCATTGCGACGAATACCCACACAGGAGTAGGTGGTCCCCAGATCAATACCGATAATAACTCCTTTCTCTTCGCTAGCCTCTGATTGGGCAGAGGCAAAGATTATCAGAGCGCGAAATAGCATAGCCTTAATAAATGACTTTTGAATTAAACCCCACTCCAGCATGATCAGCACCTTTATTAACGGATTTGAAGTTAACAGTTACCCCAGGCAATCAATGGCAGAGCGCTTGCTAATACAAACGCACATCCTAAAAACGCTAATCTGAACTCTATGCCTTCGTCAGAAGAGGAAGGATTGGCAAGCGCAGGCCCCCTTAGACCTCTCATAGTTTCCAAGAGTCGAACGGGAATTACGCTTGAGCATAAAATTCAGTTGCGCAAGTCAAACTTTACACTCAACGTTTTTCAGTCAACTTGCGCTAAAAAGTGAACTGTTTTATCGAATTGACCGGAAAGCTAGGCCATTATTTCTGGATTTTCAACCAATCCACTTACTTTCCAAACAGTCTCTCGAACTGGGTGACTTGGGAAATTTCCACGATGCATCAATGTTCCAATCCCGCTATAATCCCGCAGTTTTCAACATGAAATGTGGTCAGGCGGTGGTGTGAACCGTTTTATATTTATTTCTTTTAGATCTTAAAGTGCATTTAACTGCATTTTTTGGACATATATAATGAGCGGCCGCATTCGGGTATTGACGATGCTGACACCTGGATAAGGCACTCCATGGTCAGCCTGCCCCCAGAACACTCTCGGTAGAGTCAAAATGGAACAGATGAGCGAACTGGTACTGATTATGATCAGTGCCATCCTGGTCAACAACTTTGTACTGGTTCAGTTTCTGGGCCTCTGTCCGTTTATGGGTGTCTCCAACAAGCTGGAGTCAGCCATGGGTATGTCTCTGGCCACCACGTTTGTTCTCACTCTGGCCTCTATCTGCAGCTATCTCACTTATCAGTACCTATTGATTCCCCTGGGTCTGGAATTTCTTAAAACCATTGCTTTCATCCTTGTCATCGCAGTAGTGGTTCAGTTTACCGAGATGGTGGTCAGAAAAGTCAGCCCTCTGCTGCATCGTGTCCTTGGCGTATTCCTGCCTCTGATCACCAGTAACTGTGCTGTTTTGGGTGTGGCTCTGCTGAACAGCAATCGATTAAACAGCTCACTGGTTGATTCTGCGACCTACGGCTTCGGCGCTGCTGCCGGTTTCTCGCTGGTGCTGGTTTTGTTCTCTGCCATGCGCGAACGAATTGCTGCTGCCGATGTCCCAACTCCTTTCAGGGGAGCGGCCATCGGAATGATCAGTGCTGGCCTGATGTCACTGGCCTTTATGGGTTTCACCGGCCTGATCAAACTGTAAGGGAGAGCTGTCAAGGTTTATGGAAATCGTCATTTTCGCCATTATCGCCCTTCTTGCCCTGGCGCTCGTTTTTGGCGCCATACTGGGTTTTGCCAGCGTTCGCTTCAAGGTGGAAGGCAACCCTATTATCGACCAGGTGAATGAACTACTGCCCCAGACCCAGTGCGGTCAATGTGGTTTTCCGGGCTGTCGTCCCTATGCAGAAGCAATTGTCAGCGGTGAATCCATTAATCGTTGCCCTCCCGGTGGTCAGTCCACTATCAATGCACTGGCTGACCTTCTGGATGTAGAGCCAGAGCCACTGGACGAAGAGCACGGCGCCGAAAAACCACCCATGGTCGCTTATATCCGGGAAGATGAGTGTATCGGTTGCACCAAATGTCTACAGGCTTGCCCGGTTGATGCCATTCTCGGCGCTGCCAAGCAGATGCATACGGTTATGAAAGATGAATGCACCGGCTGTGATCTCTGTGTTGAGCCCTGTCCTGTTGATTGCATAGACATGGTAACCATCGAAACAACCACTCGTACCTGGAGCTGGAACCTGCCCTCCAGAGCACAACCCGGCCTGATAGCCACTGACATGAGAGGGCAAGCCCTATGAATCTGCCTCTCAGGGACATTACTGAATCCGGGCACTTGTCCAGAGGCAAAGTTTGGCCTCTGACGGGTGGTGTTCATCCTGAAGAAAACAAGCACCAGTCCAACCGCACGCCAATCAGGCCGACTCCCATGCCGGAGAAGTTGATTCTGCCATTGTCACAGCACGCGGGATCTCCTGCCCGACCCATTGTTTCTGTTGGCGACACCGTATTGAAGGGACAGATGATTGCCAAAGCGACCGGCTTTGTCAGTGTGCCCGTTCACGCACCTACCTCAGGCACTGTAACTGCAATAAGTTCGCAAGCTATTCCCCATCCCTCCGGGATGCACGACGAGTGCATTACATTGGTTCCGGATGGAAAAGATCAATGGTGTGAGCTAAAGCCCGTCAACGATTATACTACTGTTGAGCCAGCCACCCTGGTTGAACTTATCCGCCAGTCAGGTATTGCGGGTATGGGCGGAGCAGGCTTCCCAACCGCAGTCAAGCTATCGCCAAGGAGCCCGGTACACACCCTGATCCTGAATGGCTCGGAATGTGAGCCGTATATCACGGCTGATGACATGCTGATGAGAGAACGTGCCGACAGCATTATTGCCGGCGCAGAGATTTTGCAACACCTTCTCAATGCCGAATGCTGCCTGATCGGCATTGAAGACAACAAGCCAGAAGCGATTGAAGCTGTTAAAAAAGCCGTTGCTCTGTGCGACAACGGTCACAGGATGAAAGTGGTCGTCTTCCCAACCAAATACCCTTCCGGTGGTGAAAAGCAGCTGATTCAAATACTGACAGGTCTTGAGATACCCTCCGGGAAACTGCCTTCTGATTTGGGTATTGCTGTTCAGAATATCGGCACGACGGTGGCTGTCTACGAGGCTGTCCAGCATGGAAAGCCCCTGATTTCCAGAATCACCACCATGACCGGCAAAGCCCTCTCAAGCCCGGGTAATCTCGAAGTTCTTCTGGGCACACCCGCCAGACACCTTCTCTCCTGTGCAGGTATCAATGATCAGGAGCTGGAAACATTGATTATGGGTGGCCCTATGATGGGTTTCACGCTCAATGAGCAGGATGTCCCTGTCACCAAAACCAGCAACTGCCTGATTGCCGGAACCCGGGAAGAATTCCCTCCGGCTATGCCCGCTCAGGCCTGTATTCGCTGTGGTATGTGCGCAGAAGCCTGTCCTTCCTCTTTGCTGCCTCAACAGCTTTACTGGCATGCGAAATCAGAAAATCATGAGCAGCTGAAGCATCATAACCTGTTTGACTGTATCGAATGCGGTGCCTGCTCCTATGTTTGCCCGAGCAGTATTCCACTGGTTCAATATTACCGCGCCTCAAAAGGTGAAATTCGGGCTCAGGAAGCCAGACATGCCAAAGCAGAGCGCTCTAAAGTTCGCTACGAAAATCGCCAGGCCCGTCTGGAAAAAGAGCAGGCTGAAAAAGAAGCCAGGCGTAAGGCTAATGCTGAACGCGCTGCCAGGTTAAAAGCTGAGAAGGCGGCTTCAGGCAATAAAGTTTCATCAGCAGCCCCGGACCCTGTCCAGGCCGCCATTGAAAGGGCCAAAGCCAAAAAAGCAGCCACTGGCACAGCTACCAGCAAGTCGGCAAAAGCGACACTGTCAGGAGATCAGAAAGAGCTCAGGATCCAATTGTCTCTGGCCAACGCCCAGCTGAAGAAAACCCGCAGAGCTCTGATTCAGGCTCAAGAGAAAGCAGAAGGCGACGTTGACAAGCTAAGTGCTGACGTCAGTATGCTGGAGAACCAGGTGGCAAAACTGCAGAAAGATTTTGATGCTGCAGCCGTTTCAGAGCCTTCAGCTATAAAACAGCCTTCAGCTATAAGACAGTCTTCAGCTATAAAACAGCCGCCGAAAACTGAAAAAGCCCTTGATGAAGAAGCCGCCAAAAAGCTGAAAATAGAATCCGCTATGGCTAAAGCGGCCTTGAAAAAAGCAGAAAGAGCTTTGGCCACAGCACTCGAAGAAGGTAGCTCTGAAACAGAAGCCCTCGAGGACACTGTAGAAGAGTGCCGCCAGAAAGCAGAGCGTCTGGCCAAAGAATGTGTTAACGCCGATCTAGAAAAGCCTGCAAAACCCGCAGCGGATGACAAAAAACTGAAAGTTGAGCGTGCAATGGCCAAAGCAGCTTTGAAGAAGGCTGAGCGCGAAATGGCTAAAGCCCGGGAATCGGGCTCCATTGACACAGTACCCCTTCAGGAAAAAATAGACGAATGTCGGCAAAAGCTTGAACAGCTGGAATCTGGAAAAGCATCCGTTGCTGATAGCGAACCGGAGACGACCAGACCATCATCCCCGGCAAAAGTAGAAGCCAGCGACGACCTTAAGAAATTGAAAATTGAGAACGCCATGGCCAGAGCCGCTCTCAAGAAAGCCCAAAGGGCACTGGATAACGCCGAAGGCGATACTCATGCCCTGGAAGCTGCGCTGATGGAAGCACAAGCCAAAGCAGCTGAAGCTGAAAATGCTCTGACCGCAGCAGGTTAAATCTCATTTAATAAACAGTCGGAATTTACGATGACCCTGGTAAGGCAGACATCCCCCCATGCTCGCAGCCCGAACAGCACGCAGCAGGTAATGAAATGGGTCCTACTGGCAGCAATGCCGGGTCTGGCCATGCAGACAGTCTTTTTTGGCTGGGGAACGCTGATCAATCTCGTCTGGTGCGTATTCATTGCACTGGGCTCGGAAGCCTTGGTGCTGAAAATACGACAACGCCCTATCGGCTTTTATCTCTCTGATGGTTCTGCGATTGTCACTGCCGTGCTGCTGGCCCTGGCACTGCCACCTCTGTCTCCATGGTGGCTAACCCTGATAGGGACCTCCTTCGCTATTATCATTGGCAAGCAGCTCTATGGGGGGTTGGGCAACAATCCATTTAACCCGGCCATGTTAGGCTATGTGCTGCTACTGATCTCTTTCCCTCAGGAAATGACACAGTGGTTACCTCCACTGGGTTCAGCAACAGGCGCAGAGGGTCAGGCTGCAGTGAAAAGTTTCAGCGATGCGCTTTTCACCATTTTTCCATTGTTCGGCCAACCCGTTAATGTTGATGCCATCAGTATGGCAACGCCGCTGGATATCGTTCGGGAGAATACATCTCTGACCATGAAAGAACTCTGGTCAGAGAATACAGCCTTGCAATATTTTGCTGGCAGAGGCTGGCTCTGGATCAACCTTGCTTATCTGTTGGGTGGCCTTTTCCTGCTCTACAAAAAAGTTTTCACCTGGCACGCACCAGTGGGAATGCTGGCAGCCCTGCTGGTGATGTCTACCCTGTTCTGGGGTGGCACCGGATCTGGCAGCCACGGCTCACCACTGTTCCATTTATTCAGTGGTGCCACTATGCTCGGCGCCTTTTTCATCATTACCGATCCCGTCAGCAGTGCTACCAGTAACAAGGGCAGGCTGATCTTTGGCGCTGGCATAGGGATTCTTGTTTACGTTATCCGAGTCTGGGGCGGGTATCCTGACGGTGTCGCCTTCGCCACACTGTTAATGAATATGGCTGCACCCATGATTGATTATTACACCCAGCCCAGAACCTATGGTCATAAAAAGCCCAACAAGGGTTTGCCTAAGCAGCCCTGAGTGAATAATGCGAAATGAGTGACTCACGAATACCTGTAGATAAAGAAAGTCAAAATGAGCCAGAGGCGTCTTCTCAACAGAAGACACCTTCTGGCGGTCTGACCAGTAGCATCGTCCACAACAGTCTGACACTGGGTCTGTTCGCCATTCTGACCGTAGGCCTTATCGCTGCGACTTTTGTTTTGACAGAGAAGAAGATTCATGCCCAGGTTCGTGCCTTTGAAGCCAGGGCTCTGAAAGAAATTCTTCCGGGTAAGACACACGACAACAACATTCTGGATGCCCGAATTACCATCCCGGCCAATGATTTGCTGGCAACCTCTACCGAAAAGTATGGCTACGTAGCTTTCAGGAATAACAAGCCTGTGGCAGTTATTCTCCCCGCCGTAGCCCCCGACGGCTATGCCGGAAAAATCGATCTGCTGGTGGGTATTTATACCGACGGAACCCTGGCTGGTGTCAGAGCTACCCAACATAAGGAAACACCCGGACTCGGTGATAAAATAGACACCAAAGTGTCTGACTGGATTTTGCAGTTCCAGGGTAAATCGCTGCTGGACCCTGCCCCTGAAGATTGGGGTGTCAAGAAAGATGGCGGCCAGTTTGACCAGTTCACCGGAGCTACTATAACCCCCAGGGCTGTTGTCGGTTCCGTTTATCGAACCATGAACTATTTTGACGCTCACAGGCAAGCACTCTTTAAAGAGGGCGAGGCAGCCATGAACGGAGAAACTGCTCTAAGCGAAGAGACTGACTTGAAGGGAGAGACAGCCTTGCGCGAAGAAAAAGGTGCAGAAAAATGACCAATGACGTTGCTACTGATTCAGCGCTGCAGAAAAAATCATTATTTGCCGATCAATCTGCCGCCAAGATTGCCTGGGACGGACTCTGGAAAAATAACCCGGCCCTGGTCCAACTGCTGGGTCTTTGCCCCTTGCTGGGTGTATCCAACACCGTAGTTAACGCTCTGGGACTGGGAGTTGCGACCATGCTTGTTGTCATGGGCTCAAACATCGTTGTTTCCCTGATTCGACATCAGGTGACTGACGCGATTCGCCTCCCCGTTTTTGTTATGGTCATCGCCTCCTTTACCACCTGCATAGAGCTTTTGATGCAGGCCTACACTTATGAACTGTACAGGATTCTGGGTATCTTCATTCCCCTGATTGTCACCAACTGCATTATTTTGGGCCGTGCAGATGCCTACGCCTCCAGGCAACCCGTGATTCCTGCCGCTTTTGATGGGTTTATGATGGGAGCAGGCTTTGCTGCCATTCTGGTTCTGCTGGGAGCGCTTCGGGAACTGATCGGTCAGGGAACACTATTCTCAAGTATGGACCTGCTGCTGGGCCCTGTCGCACAAAACTGGACAATTGTCGTTTTTCAGGACTACAAACAGTTTCTGTTCGCCATTCTTCCTCCCGGAGCCTTCGTATTCATGGGCTTTCTTATCGCCATCAAGAATGTCATCGACAAAAAGCTGGAAGAAACCAGAAAGGCTCAGGAACCGTTATCAGAAGTGGGCAGTAAACGTGTTCGAGTAACTGGAAATATCTAATGAATAAAGAAAAAAGGACCCGAATTTTTACCCGGTTACGGGACCAGAACCCTAACCCGACGACAGAGCTCAATTACTCCTCATCCTTTGAGCTTTTGATCGCCGTGATTCTTTCAGCTCAGGCAACGGATGTTGGCGTTAACAAAGCGACAGATAAATTATTCCCGGTGGCCAATACACCCCGGGCCATTTTGGATCTCGGTCTTGAAGGTCTGAAGGAGTTCATCAAAACCATTGGCCTGTTCAATGCCAAAGCCGAAAATGTCATCAAGACCTGTAGAATGCTGCTCGAACACCACGACGGCCAAGTCCCTGATAACCGCGAAGCCCTCGAAGCACTACCCGGTGTGGGCAGAAAAACCGCAAACGTTGTGCTGAACACCGCTTTCAAGCAACCTGCTATGGCTGTAGACACTCATATATTCAGGGTTTCCAACCGAACCGGAATCGCTCCGGGCAAGAATGTTCTGGAAGTGGAAAAAAAACTGGTCAGACTGGTTCCCAAAGACTTTCTTCTGGACGCTCACCACTGGCTCATTCTTCATGGTCGCTATGTCTGTAAGGCCAGAAAACCTCAGTGCGGCAGCTGCATTATTGAAGATTTGTGTGAATTCAAAAAAAAGACTTCCTGACCTATTAGTACCTGACCAGGCACCGAGACTCCGTCCGTCCTGAGCTTGTCGAAGAATAATGGCAACACATTTCGACAAGCTCCGGACGAACCTTATGGAGTATAGCGCTTTAGAAACCGCAGTGACCTCTGTTAATCCAGGCGGCAACAGCTGCGGAAGTAACAGCAGACAGAATACCAGCATAAGGAATCGCTGAAAAATAACTGACAGCGGACGAAGTGTTAGCCGGATCGCAAACCTCTTTATAACTTGCAGGGTAGTAACCATGAGTTCCAATATAGGCTTGAGTGGTAGGTGACAGCATAAACGCTGCAAAGGTTTCAGCTGCTTTGATGCTGGTAGAACCCTCTATTATTACCATTTCCTGCCTGAGACGATGAAAATCATTGTCTTTTAACAGGGACACCTCGTCATCTTTGGGATAATTGTGCCTAACATGATGTGAATCCCTGGAGTGATCATCTTCTTCATGAAACACTAATGAGGCCGGGAGCAGAGCAAATAGCTCTGTTTTGTTTATGTTGTTGTTCCAGACATCATGGGTACTGTTTTCGATCTTGATTCTCCTCATTACATTCAAGGGATAGTACAACCCCGCAGCCTCAAGCAGATCCTCCGCCCTCTTGCCGTAGGGAGAATCCTTAGGATCCGGTATATAGACTGTCTCATTGCGATGCTTGGAGATAAAGTCACCCAACTCCTTCAGTGTTATAGTCTCTTTTCCATGACCGTGACCATGATCTTCGGTCTGGTTACCCATCTTGTGCAAGAACGCAAGCCGACCAAACGCATAGGTTTTCCGTGACTTCGGTTTGGCTTTTTCTAGCCGCACCAGCGTAGCCGGGTGGGTTTCATCTGCACTGAGAAAGACGTCGAAGGGCTCGTCATTAATAATACGATCAAACAAATCATCACTTGCGCCTTTTACCAGCGTAAGCTCAATGTCCGGATGGAGTTTATTAAAGGTTTTTCTCAACTCAACAGCTGTCGGGTAAAAGTTGGATGCAACCGCAATTTTCAGCGTGTCTGATAAAACAACGGGACTGAGGAATATCAGAGCCAGAATAAAACATGCGGATCGATAGACTTTTTTAAAAAAACCATGTCGTGTATTAGACCTGAGAGACTGCCAATACTCTTTGAAACTCCATTTCGGGCAGCTGAATAAAGTCGGCATTAACGTAGTCATAACAACTCTGTGTTTACTGGTAGATAGGGCAAGAAAGTATAGACGGTATTTATGCGATGTATTTTTTTATCGGTTTAGTCTCACTCGTCATTTGGACATTGGTAAGGTCCGCACATGCTGACGTACATGAAATTAAAGGTATCAATCACCTGTTGTATAGTCATTTCAATGATGCCGGTCCTGGCAGGGCTTCTCTCTGCTGTAGGCTTCGATCTTGCAATATTTAAAGGAATGACGCCCTGCCCTGCAGCTAATGCCTTCGGAAAAGTTTGATTAAGAATAACGGTAATCAGAGACTCTGTCAGGCCTAAAGCGAAACCATAGTCAGGGGAACTGGGATTACTCGCCATGTATTCATATATTACTTTATTTTCTGAAGAAGCAGGTTGAATATGTCTATTAATGGTAAGGAGACTTTCAACCGCATCAGAACGACCATGAGGGTCACGAATATAAACAATCTCTTTTTCTTTGTCATAACCGATCAGACTATAGGCGTGCCGGGGTTCGATTCCCTCGAATGGCCTTAGCTTCAAGGGGGCTGACAACGCTGAGGAAATAAAAAAAGTTGCTGCTTTTTCATCATCCACAAAAAAGTTGAGTAGCATCTTTAACCGAGCCTGAGATTCAAACTCCGGGTTGATGTGCCCGGAAAGTGAATTCATGAGTACCTCATTGGCTATTGATGGGAGTACTTTGACCAGCTCAGAATATTGATGATACTCGAATCGCGCCCGATCATTTCGTCCCCGTACGTTATAATATTTTTTCGACAGATGCGCATAAGCGGCTTCCAGCATCGCCAGCCAGATACCGCCATCGCGTGTTTCGGCAAAGTGTGAGTAACGCTCAACTTCTCTGAATTGAATCACTTCGCCTTTAGCAATCCCGGGAAAAACAATTTCAAACGTCTGTTCATCGAAGGGATAAAAGTAATTGAATGCGAGTCTTTTTCCCGTTTCTGAGCTGGCTATTGAGGCCAGCCAAGCGATCAGAATACAATCTGGAAAATACCCCTGCAGGAGATTATCCGGAGTAATACTCGTCAGACCTTGAGGAAAAAGTCGTCTGTAGCCGTCGGCAAACGGTTGCCTTTCGGGTTTTGCAAGCCAGACATCCCAGAAGCTGTTGTCCTGCTCGTGGTGATACTTTGCGACTCGCCCCGACAGTTCAGCCAATTCAATGCTTTCTCTGCTTAATGAGGCAGTGACAGGGTTTTGCCATGACTCGAAATTAACAAGATAAAGTCTGATGGTCTGGTAAAGGTCTTTGTTCAGATAGGGTGCATGGTAGCCCTCAATCAGCTCATCGTAGGAGAGCAGGCCATCAAAGTCTTTATCAAGGGCACCTGCCAGCTCAGGGAAGTAGCGGTAGGCCGACGGATAGCCGGGTGAAAATACCCCGCCAAAAACCTGGACAGAAAAAAATAGCAAACTCGTCAGTAATAAAGGGTGTAAGCGGTCCATAGTACTTTTTCTCCAAAAAAACCTTAATCAGCTCGTCAGGTATTGCGATACAACCCTCTATTAATTAGATGACAGAAGGCTCCGAAGAGTTCCTGTATATGGGTTAGTGAAATGGACACTATTGTTAGCAGAATCGCCGTGTGCCTGCTCAGAATCAGCTTGTTTATTCTGCGCTAAAGCGCACCGGATCTGAATTTAAGGCCATAAGGTTCCTGCAACAATTGAAAGAGAAAACAGTGCTGACTCTTTTTTTTGACTCTTCTTTTTGACTCTTCTTTTTGACTCTTCTTTTTGACTCTTCTTTTTGACTCTTCTTTTTGACTGTCTGGAACTAGTTGCACTTTCTGTTGTCCAAATAGATACCGACAATTAAATTTAGAGAGGTAACTTACTATGCAACCATTAAAATCCCCATCATCACTGCCACTAGACAACTCAATCAGGCAGGAGCAATCTGACCAGTTAACAGACACCTCAGGAAGGGCTGATAACGGAAGGGCAGTAAACAGCTGGTTTGGCGCTATCTATAACGGTTTCTTCCGCGCTATTGGCTACGGAGAAACCGTTACAGACACTGCTTCAGCTCTTTCCGACAGGACAATCGCTGCTTCTGTCTCCGGCAGCTCTGCACACACAGGCTCCATCCCGGCAGCCGATCCACAACCAGCCACTCCGATGGAACTCACAGAGGTTTTACCTGCTCTGGCAGAGGCCATAAGTGCAAAAGATGCCGCCCGGGTAAAATCACTGCTGGCATCACTGAAACTGACATCCCCGAATCAAGCTGCGCAAGTAGCCGAGGATAACCTTAAAACCATTTTGCAGGATTATTTTCCATCTGCTCGTAAAATACCCCAAAATGATTACTTAAAGCTGAAAAAGCTTATCGACTGTTTGCTGGCCAACTGTGGCAATGGTGGTTATGCACTGGCGAATTCAGCTCTGAACCTTTTTGTCGTTCGGGGAGATTTTCCACATGCCCAGTCTGTTAAAGATAAACATCAGGCAATTCTGGAAGCAGATCATCTTCAGGTAGCCCTCGATAAGGAGGTCCGGAATTACGCGCCATACGTTAAACATACCGACGACTCTTACCCACGCTTCCTCCATAGCCACAGCAAAGCGCTACTGGCCCTGGCGAATCAGCAAGATCATCAAACCATGGAGATTGTCAGGAAAACGTTCGCTGACGGGCTGGAAAAATGTTTGAGAGACACCCAATGGGTGCGAGGCTTGCCCCCACAAGATTTTACTGAAATAGAGAGGTGTTTTTGGGAATTTTACAATTTCGGCATCAAGGATGAGGAGCTGGCCTACTCCTTCCTGAATCTCTTCTTTATCAGGGGTGATTACAAGTCGGCAAAGAAAGTTGCATCGGACGGTATCCGCATTACCGACGAGGACCTTTGCAAAGCCCTCAGGGATCATTTTCACCAAGGCTCTGTCAAGGAACTGTTTGAGCTGGCAAATCCCGGGGCTGCTGGCCAAAAGAGAACTAAAGAAACCGTTCTGGATATTTTGCAACAAGCTCTGGTCGATGTTGATCGCATGCCACCTCATGAGATTGTAAATTTCGAGAGTTTTATCCGGTCTTATATCTGCCAGCTTTCTAAACCGGTCGAAGGCAGATTGTTCTTGCTCAACCCGCTCATTGATTTTTGTGTTCGTGGGGAAAAAATTGAACTGGCACAGAGGCTGAAAAGAATTTTTAAGGGGTGTTACCTTGAGCCAAAGGCTTTCGAGAATGCCTGTGAAAAACTGAAGCAGTCTGCAACCGATGAATTAGAGAAATCAGAGACGCTAAAAGCGTTATCGGGTCTGACCGAGCCCGCCAAGATCAAGACCGATTAAGCCTTCGGTCTTGATCTTGGGCTGAGTGAATTTCTTCAAGGTCCTGGACAGAAAACCCTGGCATTCTGAAGACTTTATTGGCTCGGCTGGCAAGTACATCACGTGGTACAATCACTTTTCAAAGTGAAAAACTGTAAACCATAGAACAGATAAACTGCACATGACCCCTACGATTGAACTTGCCATAGATCTGATTCAGCGTCCCTCAGTCACTCCTGAAGATGAGGGCTGCCAGGATCTGATGATCAGCCGTCTGGAACCCCTGGGCTTCAAAGTAGAGAAACTGCGGTTTGGTGAAGTGGAAAACATCTGGCTCCGCAGAGGAGACTCTGCGCCGGTTCTGGCATTTGCCGGTCATACCGACGTTGTACCCACAGGTCCTGTAGAAAAGTGGGATAACCCTCCTTTTTCTCCTTTTGTCGATGAAAACGGTATGCTGCAGGGCCGCGGCGCGGCAGATATGAAAGGCAGTCTGGCTGCCATGGTGACAGCCTGCGAAACCTTTCTGGCCGCGAACCCTGACCATAAAGGCTCCATTGCTTTCCTGATCACCAGCGATGAAGAAGGTCCGGCACGGCATGGAACCGTTAAAGTCATTGAGCACCTGGAAGCCCGTCACGAAAAGATAGACTGGTGCATCGTAGGCGAGCCATCCAGTACTCATCAGGTAGGCGATATCATCAAGAATGGACGCCGGGGCTCTATGCACGGCCACTTGCTGATTCATGGGATTCAGGGGCACGTCGCCTATCCGCATCTGGCCAGAAATCCGGTTCATGAAGTGGCACTGGCTTTATCAGAGTTGACCGGCGAAGAGTGGGATCAGGGCAATGAGTTCTTCCCACCCACCAGCTTCCAGATCTGGCATATTCATGCCGGAGAAGGTGCCAGCAATGTGATTCCCGGAAACTGCGAAGTTAACTTTAACTTCCGTTTCTCCCCTGAAGTCACTGACAAAGCGCTGCAGGAAAGAGTGCTGGCCATTCTGGATCGACATAACCTTGAATACGATATTGAATGGCATATCAGCGGCCAGCCATTCCTTACCCGCCCTGGTGCGCTGGTCAATGCAGCCCTGGCATCCATCAAGGCTGAAACCGGCATAGATTCAGAGCTGTCGACCTCTGGTGGCACCTCCGATGGCCGGTTTATAGCGCCAACCGGTGCCCAGGTGGTTGAGCTGGGTCCGGTCAACAAAACCATCCATAAAGTGAATGAATGTATCAAAGCCAGCGACCTTGATGATCTGGGCCGGATTTATCAGGGCATCCTGAAGCGACTGTTGACCTAAATTCATCCTCTACTCTCAGACATACAGACCCTATGAACAAGGTTGAAGATCTAGAAATTTATGTCAAAGACCTGAGCCTGGAGATGATCCGGAAATGGCTCACGGTTAATTTTGATAGCGTTGAAGTTCTTAGTAGCGGCAAGAAAGTCCACGACTTTCTGCTGCACAGCGAGAAAGACTCAGCGCCGGTGATGATTGTTGAGTGTGCGGTTGGCAAAGCCTGGACCAGCATCTGGTTCAAAGCCAATAAAACCCCCTGGAGTGATGATATGGCCTGCGCCAGAAGCCTGAACCAGTTTGCCAGGTGCCGGGTGAGGGCCAATGCAGCCCCCTGGTCAGACGGTGAAGATATGGATGAATGGTGGCAGATGACGGAAACAGGCGAAGAAAGCACGGTCTCCTGGCCTAATGCTCTTTGAAAACTTATTGCTGCCAGAGAAGCTATTAAGCGCTTCTGGCTTTTCCCCATTGCTTTTGCTCGCCAGGAAAGAACAAAACCCTTACTGGCGTGCCTTCACTCCGGGAACCTGTTTTCAATCCGGGAAATAGTCACTTTCCTCTTTGCGCCACGGCCTCTATTCAAGCTAGAATCCACCGACAGCCATTCACCCTCTTGATTTCAGGCCGCGACCAATTCCATGCACAAACCCAATACTCTCAGTCGCTTTTTGTTTCATAGCTTGAGAAAGCTGTTATTCATCTGGGTTAGAACAACGGTTCATAACAACACTGCACAAAGCCTTGGGATTCAGCCAGACAAGCCTGTCTGCTACGTACTTCGTAACCGCTCCCTGTCCGATCTGATGGTAGTTGAGCAGGAGTGTCGAAAAGCCGGTCTGCCACGACCCTATGCGTTTATTCACAGTGGTCACAAGAACGGTGATCAGGCCTATTTTTATCTGACTCAGCAGCGAGGCGTTCTGCTTCAAAGAGAGCATCCGGAAACGGCAGATACACTGGCAAATCTTCTCAGGGAAACCGAGGAGCATCCTGACCGCGACGTTCAGCTGGTTCCTGTCAGTATTTTCTGGGGACGGGCCCCGGATAAAGAGCAGTCCGCCCTGAAGCTCCTTTTTGACTGGAACTTCAGCCTGGGAGGACGGTTCAGGAAGTTTATGGCCATTCTGCTCCATGGCAGACAGACCATGGTTCACTTTAATCCAGCCATGTCCCTGAGAGAAATGGTGGATGAAGGCCAGGAACACTGCCGCACTCTCCGAAAGGTGGGTCGTATTCTCAGGGTGCACTTTCGTCAGCTCAGAGAGTCTGTCATTGGTCCTGATCTCTCTCACCGAAGAATACTGGTCAATGGCCTGATCCATACACCACAGATTCGCAAAGCCATAGAAGCTGAAGCCGCTGCCCGGGAAATCACCCTGATCGAGGCCGAGAACAAGGCTCGACAATACGCCAATGAAATCGCCTCTGACTACTCTTATCCGGTCCTCAGGTTTCTGGACATTGTCTTGACCTGGTTCTGGAACAAGCTCTACGACGGCCTGTCGATCAATAACATCGAACCGATCAAAGCACTTTCCCAGAAGTACAGCGTTGTTTACGTACCCTGTCACCGCAGCCATATTGACTATCTGTTGCTTTCCTATGCTCTTTACAATGAAGGACTGACACCTCCCCATATTGCTGCCGGTATCAACCTGAATATGCCTGTCGTTGGCACCATTCTCCGTAAAGGCGGCGCTTTCTTTATGAGAAGAACCTTCAGAGGCAACCCTCTCTACAGTGCAGTCTTTCATGAATACATGCATACCCTGTCCAGTCGTGGATTCCCCATTGAATATTTTGTTGAGGGTGGCCGCTCCAGAACCGGTCGAACCCTGAACCCGAAAACCGGCATGCTCTCTATCAGCCTGAGAAGCTACCTCAGAGATAACCGACGACCCATACTGTTTGTGCCGGTTTATATCGGTTATGAGAAGTTACTGGAAGTCAGCACTTACATGAGTGAGCTGCGGGGCAAGAGCAAGAAAAAAGAGTCCCCTCTTGACGTTGTGCGCACACTGGCAGCCCTGAGGGATCAGTTTGGCAAAGCCTGGATTAACTTTGGTAACCCGGTCAGCATGGGTGAATTCCTGGATAAGGAAGTACCTCAATGGCAGCAGGATCAGTCTGAAGACTTTAAACAACAGTGGCTAAAGAAAGCTACCAACACACTTGCTTTCAAAATTGCCAGTGGGATTAACTCAGCGGCAGTCATCAACCCGATCAACCTGATTGCCATGGCCCTGCTTTCATCGCCACGTCATGCTCTGGGTGAACAGGAGCTGGTTCTGCTGATTGAGACTTATCAGCAACTCCTCAGGAAATCTCCCTACAGCCAAAAAACAGTTATTACTGATATGGATGGCTATAGCGTTATCCGCTATGCCGAGAAGCTGGATGTACTCAATAAATTCACTGATTCTCTGGGAGATGTTTACAGTCTTGACGAAAAAACGGCGGTAATGATGACTTATTACCGGAATAACGTACTGCATATGTTTGCCGTACCTTCCCTGCTCAGCTGTCTGTTTATCAACAACAATGCCATGACACAAAGAGAAATTCTCCGAGTCTGTTCCATTTTATACCCTTATCTTCAATCCGAGCTCTTTCTCAGATGGAGTAAAAGAGGATTTCTGAAAGTGGTCAACCAGTGGCTGGAAACATTGGCAAGTGAAGGGCTTATCATCAGTGACCATGACGGCTATTACCGCCGACCTGATTACAGCTCAGTGCAGTTTGTCACCCTGACGGTGCTTTCCCGTGCCATTGCCCAGACCCTTGAGCGCTTCTTCATGGTCATCAGCCTGCTGATCAGTAATGACAGCGGCAATATCGAACAGGAAACCCTGGAAAACCAGAGTCGTGTTCTGGCTCAGAGACTGTCCATTATCCACGGGTTGAATGCCCCTGAGTTCTTTGACAAGGCGCTGTTCAAAAACTTTATCGAGCAGTTAAGACTCAATAACGTCGTGGAGATCACCCGGACTAACAAGCTCAACTACGGCGATGAAGTCAAAATGGTCGCGGACGAAGCCTTTAAGGTCCTGACCAGCGAAGTCCGTCATAGCATACTGCAAACCACCAAAACCCAACCTGCTCCTGTCGAAGAGCATTAACTCGCTTTCGGTTCGGGAACCCTCTTTCATCGTCGGATGATTGGATGATGAAAGAGGGAACCGCTAGTCCTGAACCTTTCACTAAAATGCTTTAAGAGCGTGGATATCATACCTGCATGCCTTTCCTTCCAGTTTGTAGGTAGGTGAGGTATTGCCCAACTCCGGTGATAACCGGGGTCTTTTAATCACCACCCGGTATTGGGCCAGTTTCAGGGCAGGCTCAAGCAACTCATCGGCATCGGGATCACCTGATAATAGTGCCTGAAAGATTTTCATTTCCTTTTTGACCTCTGCAGACTTCTCTTTATGCGGAAACATGGGATCGAGATAAACGACATCAAACTGTTTTCCAAGGGACAGACTCGACGCCATAGCATGACGACTGTCTTCTTTGATCAGCTGCATACGTCCGGCAATCTCTGAGACCTCCGGATCTGCTATCGCTCTTCTGATGCCGTCTTCCAACAAAGCGGCGATGACGGGAGAGCGCTCAATGACCGTCACCTTGCAGCCAAGAGAGGCCAGCACGAAGGCATCTCGACCAAGCCCACCTGTGGCATCCAGAACATGAGGTTTGACACCTTTATTCAAACCCACAGCTTTGGCTATGTCCTGACCTTTCCCGCCGCCGAACTTTCTTCTGTGGCCTGCCTTGCCGCCCACAAAATCAACACTGATGGGTTTTTCTTTTCCACAAGCCCGTGTCAGAGAAAGGCGATCATCTTCGAAACCCAGAATAAGTTGATTTTCCCGGCAGCCAGCCGGATTCTCAATGTAAGTGGCTCCATCCATGGAACTCAGCAGCGTCTCAAGATAGGCTTGCTTATCAGGATCCGGATGAATTTGTACTACGACAGAACTGGCCATTCACCTATTGCTCACAACGCGTTTAGTTAGATCGGATTTTATCACCGGAGAGCTGTTTGAAAACCTCGAATCATTTCTAAAGGGGGCCTCCCGGGCTGGTTCCAGACCGCTATTCTGTAACTGTGCACCATAAAAAAACAGCAGACATTTGGCCTGCTGTTTCTGTTAATAGAGGAAGTTTCAGATATTAGTTCGAGCATTAATCAGGCTGAGCAACCACCCTCAGGTAAGGCTTCAGAGTCTTCCAACCCTGCGGGAATTTCTTTTTAGCTTCTTCCTCTGAAACCGCAGGTGGAATAATCACATCCTCACCAGGCTGCCAGTTCACTGGAGTAGCCACGGTGCATCGGCTGGTCAGCTGAATAGAATCCAGAGAACGAAGGATCTCGTCAAAATTCCTGCCGGTGGTCATTGGATAGGTCATCATCAATTTGACCTGTTTGTCAGGGCCGATGATAAATACGGTTCTGACCGTAGCATTGGTGGCAGCTGTTCTCCCTTCTGAGCTATCACCTGCGTCAGCAGGCAGCATGTTATACAGCTTCGCTACGTTGAGGTCCGTGTCACCAATCATGGGGTACAGGGGCAGGTGCCCCTGAGTTTCCTCAATGTCTCTGGCCCAGCGTTCATGATCATCTACAGGGTCCACACTCAAACCAATGAGCTTACAGTTGCGTCGTTCGAACTCTGGTTGCAGCCGGGCCATATAGCCAAGCTCTGTCGTACAGACAGGTGTAAAGTCTTTCGGATGGGAGAATAAAATAGCCCAGGAATCACCTATCCAGTCATGAAACCGAATAGAGCCTTGGGTGGTTTGAGCTGTGAAATCAGGGGCAACGTCATTAATTCTCAGAGTCATGTCAATTCCTCGGGGATCTACCTCGGGTCAAAAGCCAGTATCTCAGTACTATCTATGAAAAACTGTTCTCATTAAGATCAGTCTGAAACAGATAGAGTCTTACCCGACCCGTCCCGAATTACAACCTATGAGAAGTAAAGCCTGTTTATGCAAATGATCAACCGGAATTTACAGTTTGAAGATGAAATTACCCATCCGGACAGGATGGGTAGCGATGCTTTAAGTGTTTACCTGGAACACCATCACAGCGATCAGTAATGCGCCGAGAATAAAGCGATAGATCACAAAAGGCATTAATCCGATTCGATTAATAAACGACAGAAAGAAGTATATGCAAACCCAGGCACTGAAGCCTGCCAACAGGGCACCAGAGAAGAGTACGCTCCAGTCCACCGGCTCTGTCGCTTTAACAAGGTCCAGTGTCAGAAGCAGCCCTGCTCCGAGTATGACCGGAATAGAAAGCAAAAACGAAAAGCGGGCTGCTGCCTCCCGGGTCAAACCGAGCATAAGGCCAGCGGTCATGGTTATGCCTGAGCGAGAGGTGCCCGGAATCAAGGCGATAGCCTGGGCAAAACCAATTAACATGGCCTGACGAAAGTTTAACTTTTCGATAGGTTGTATTTTTTTCCCCTTGTAATCTGCCCAACCGAGAAGCGCACCAAATATCATGGTTGTCCCCGCAATGACGGCAATACTGCGCATAGCCTCGTCCAGGCCCAAGGACTTCAGGACAAAACCAAACACAACCGCTGGCAAGGTAGCAAAAATCAGGTACCAACCCAGACGACTGTTGACCGATGAGCCTTTACCCATCAGAGAGCCCAGCCAATCCTGAGTAATTCTGATCAAGTCTTTACGAAAATATCCTACAACCGCGATCAATGTGCCAATATGAACCGCCACATCAAATGCCAGACCCTGATCCTTCCAGCCCAACAATTGCGCAGGCATTATCAAATGAGCAGAACTGGAAATCGGCAGAAACTCTGTCAGGCCCTGAAGCAGAGCAAGAATGATTACCTGAAGGCTATCCACGATAGCTTCCCTCCCCTGATGGATAATATCAGCCCATGCCGACTTCTGTGTCATCTCACAAAGGAAGAAAGCACTTCCCATCAGGCTTTAATTGTTAAAGGAGAAAACGAGTTTTATCGTTCACTTTTCTTGAGAGCCACTTTATCTCTGAGATAGACTGGCCTGGCTTGTTCAGCAGGGACACTGAGTCCTTCGCTGAAATCAGCCGCAGCCAGAATGGCGATATCTGCCGCCCTGGGATATGCCTCGGGAAAACATTTCACCACTTTTGCTGCCAGCTGGTCTTCGAACTGCCAACCCGTCCCCATACCCAGCCAATTCTGTTTGCCATCGGGCAGGACAACTTTTTCGGGGGTGATAACGCGCTCTTCAATCACTGGCTGCATCAGCCCATTCTCTTCCTTGAAAGCTCCCCAATAAACCTCACCCATACGGGCATCAATAGCAGCCAGTACGGCATTTGACTGATGCACTCTGAAGCCTTCCTGCGCCAGTGCTCTCAGAGTTGACACGGCAACAACCGGTTTATCGATGGCAAACGCCAACCCCTGCACCATGGCAGCCGCTATTCTGAGACCTGTGAAAGCACCTGGCCCGCAACCAAAAGCCAAAGCGTCCAGATCAGACAGGCTGACTGCCTGTTTTTTCAGTAGATTGTCGACCATTCCCAAAAGCTCACGGCTGTGCCTTCTGGGTAACAACTCAAAATGTTCAACAATCTCGCCATCCAGATTCAGTGCCACTGAACAGGCTTCTGTAGCGCTATCTAGAGCCAGAATTTTCATCAGCGTATCTCTAATAGGGGTAACTCATGCGGCTAACGGTGTATTATATCGTTGCCAGCTCATGAGAAAGTCTCCTGAAAACGTAAAAAAAGGACGAACAGTCGTCCTTTTTTTACGATCAGCATCATGAGATGCCAGACAGCAGAGCTTATCAGGCAGCCCCAGGCTTCAGGGCACTGATCACTTTAGCCTTGATATCATCAACACTGCCTACACCCTCTACACGGCTATAACGGGTCTGGCCTTCAATAGACTTATAGAAGCTGACCAGAGGGGCCGTCTGGTCATGGTAAACGCCCAGACGCTTGCGAACGGTCTCTTCCGTATCGTCATCACGCTGAATCAGGTCTTCACCCGTCACATCGTCTTTACCTTCAACCTTCGGTGGGTTATAGACAACGTGATAGGTTCGGCCACTGTCGGGGTGAACACGTCTTCCTGCCATGCGTTGAACAATCTCTTCATCTTCAACGGCAATTTCGATCACATGGTCAATGTCGACGCCGGCATCACGAAGTGCTTCAGCCTGGGGAATGGTTCTGGGAAAGCCATCAAACAGGAATCCATTGGCACAGTCATCCCTGGCAATACGTTCTTTAACCAGCTCAATGATGATTTCATCTGAAACCAGGGCGCCGGAATCCATAACCGCTTTGACTTTAAGGCCCAGCTCGGTACCGTCCTTGATCGCTGCGCGCAGCATATCGCCGGTAGAGATCTGGGGGATACCAAACTCTTCCATGATGAACTGGGCTTGCGTACCTTTACCGGCACCCGGGGCACCCAACAGAATCACTCTCATGAACAGGCTCCTGTCTGACAAGACCCAGTGTTTGAGCATTGCCACGACGATTTTAAAAGGCACAAAGGATATACACAGAGCCACTGGGTTACAAGTTGATACAGGAAAATTCTAACCTCCATGCACCCATCATCAGGGTAAACGAGGTTAACTCACAACGATGAAATTTCTTAATCCCTTGGCCGATAAAGTCTCCAGAACACCCATTCCAGAGAGAAGCAGATATGAGATGGCCATACAATGCAAAAGTACTATCCATAAAGGTACTATCCATAATGGCTGTGTCCCTGATGGCTATGACCCTGCCGGTCACATCTATGGCACTTCCTGACGCTAAAATCATGGGGCATCGCTGGCTACTCTCCGCTATAAAAAGTAACCGCCCCCCTTCTGGCTATCTTGATCTCAACAACTGCAGTATTAGCAAGAACATTGGCGACCTGCCTGCTGACAAGCGCACTTACAGAGTTTCATTTGCCGAAAATTTTTCCTACGATCCCGAAGATGGCAGCATCTCAACCATCATGAACAGGCTTTACCAACAGACCCTTAACCTGGGCGGAACCCCTGTTCTTATCAGTAGACCTGCCACCGTTATCCTGACCAGCAGGCCTCAGAGAGAATCGGTCACTTACCAGATCGTCGTCTCTCACAATGAGAGAACCCTGATGCAGCTCTATGAATGCCCCTGGAGTACAGCAGTCTATTTGTGGAAACCCAGAGGGACACTGTTCAACTAACGATTTAACTGATCATCAGTTTGACAACATCAGCATCGGGCTCCCGGCTTTCACCTGCCTGGTGCAGGTTCTCCAGATAGGCCTCCCAGTACGCTTCCTGGTTGACACAAAGATCGTAGAGATAGCCCCAGTCGTAAATACCACTGTCATGGCCATCACTAAAGTGAATTTTAATGGCATAGTGGCCCACCTTTTCTATATTGGTGACCTGAACCTGCTTTTTCCCAGTTTGCAGCACTGGAGTACCATGTCCCCTGACCTCGGCAGAAGGACTGTGGACACGAAGCATCTCACTGCTGAGCTGATAAGACTCATCGCCGCCGTATTTCAATTCCAGTCGTTGGGATTGCCTGTGAAAGTTCAAAGCTTCGGGGATTTTTTGCTGCATGCTTAAAGTCTCTACTGCATCGTTAAATGACTGGCTCAACGCAGTTTACATCAGAGTGCTGTTTTCTTGTTAGTTACGCTAACGTCAATGTCATGAACTTTCAATCTGAGAACCACTCTGACTTACTGGAGGACATCGCTGTTGAATGCCCTTCAACCCGATACCCTTGTAATCAAGGAGAATACTCATTTAATTGAAGGAGCCTAATATGATTAACTCAAATAACACTACCGGCGCTGTTGGCGGTTCAAACCCAATCACGTCACAACCTGTTCAACCTCAACCGCAAGAGGCTGGAGAAGGTGCTCGTTTCGGTAGGACTGTCAGTACTGGTGGCAGCAAAGGTACGCAATGGGCCGCGGACGAAGCGGATCTGAAAGTCTGGCAAGAAGGCCGTTCAAAGCCACGGAAAATGAAAAAAAAGAAGAAAGGCTCAGGTTCTGCTGACAAGGCTTCTTCAGGCGTTTTTCCCGTTGCATTCCGATACCTTGGCAACCCGAACTACCCTGCCGTTCAGGGTCAGCAGGTCATGGATAAGGGCCTGGAGTCCCGATATTGCCAGCGCTCAAGCGAGGCCGCAGCATCACCTGATGCGCCTGCCAGGGATGATGAAGCTTTTGGTTTCCAGTTAGCTGCCCGGCCAGAGTCGGGCAAGGTAAATCTGACTCGCCCGAGGTTCAAGCCTCTATACACGACGCCACTGGTTGATATTGGAGCCAATCTCGTTAAAGACTGCTTTGACTTGCCCCAGGTTCTTGCAGAAGCTTCCCGGGCAGGGGTTGGTAGCATCATGATAACGGGCACTTCCATTTCTGCGTCGAAAAAGGCTCAGAAACTGGTAGCTCAATGGCCGAAGCCATCGGCGAAAGCTGCTGAAGCTTGTGGATTTTTAGATTCCTCCCCATGCTCTTTGTACTATACAGTGGGGTGCCATCCACACGATGCCAAGAATTTCCACCGAGAAGGTGGCATACGGGAAATGAGAAAAATACTTAAACAGGGGGATCGTCACTGCATTGCGGTGGGTGAGTGTGGATTGGATTACGATCGCAAATGGTCGTTTCCTGATGTGCAACGAACCGTGTTCACGGAACAATTGGAGCTGGCTGCAGAGCTGAAAAAACCACTGTTTTTGCATGAGCGACTTGCCCATGATGACTTCATCGGCATTCTGAAAGATCACATAAATCAGTTGCCTTCACCAGCCATGGCTTGCGTTCACTGCTTCACGGGTAACAGTGAGCAACTGCAGGCCTATCTTGATCTGGGCTGTTCCATCGGAATTACCGGTTATATCGGCGACAAACGTAACGAAGATCTGGTTAAGGCACTGCGCTCTGTTGGTTGGGAGACTCTGCGTGAGCGCCTGATGGTTGAGACCGATGCACCGTTTTTAGAGCCTTATCTGGTCATGCCAGAGCGGTTAGAAAATCGTCGGGGTGGCAGAAGAAGAAATGATAATGAACCGGCTAATCTGCCCTATGTGGTCCACGCGCTGAGCCAGGTGCTTGGCGTGGATGGCGAAGAGATTGCCGCTGCAACCACCGACAATGCCAGACGTATATTCTCCCTCGGTAACTGACGCAGTACTGTTATCCCACCTGCAATGAATCGGATTATTGACACCCTCCCCGCCGTAAAGAGGGTGTCGCAGATGGCAGCATCTCAACCGGCATGAACAGTCGTTGAGATTGTTTCAGAGTCTCGGGGATTTTTTGCTGCATGCTGAAAGTCTATGCTGCAGTTAAATGACCGACTAAACGCGGTTTACAACAGAGTCCTTTTTTCTTGTTAGTTACGCTTACAACAATGTTATGAACTTTCAGTCTGAAACCCGTTCTAACCCATCGTAGGACATCAATATTGAATGCCCTTCAAACCAAAATCCTTGCAATCAAGGAATACTTATTTAATTCGAGGAACATAATATGAACGTAAATAATGGTAACATTAGCGGCGCTACCGGGTATTCACCCGCGCCACAAGCTCCGGAAAACACACCAGAAGGTACTTGTTTTGGGAGGAGTGTTATCGTCATTAATAAACATGACAATTTTGGTAACAGTGCGTCAATCTTAGAAGGAGGCGAAATAAAAGTCACCTTTAGCGTGGATGATATGATCACTTCAGCCGAATTAAGTGCCGATGACACCCGGGCGGTGGTTAACACTCGTGATGGAGTGGCGAGCACCTACGTTAAGTCTGCTGATAGCTTCTGGTTCTTACAGGATCATATCACTCCAGACAACTTAAGTGCCGATGGCAACCGGGCGGTGATTAACAATCGCGATGGAGTGGCGAAAATCTACGTTAAGGATGCTGAAGGAGTATGGTTCTTACAGGATTCGATCGCTCCAGCCGACTTAAGGGACGATGGCACCCGAGCGGAGATCACCACTGATGGAGTGGCGAAAACCTACGCTAAGGATGATGATGGGTTATGGTTCTTACAAGACACTTCTATGGAGAGGTGATCAACTACGCTTCTTCAGTGCGGTGACTGCCATCAGTGCACTGCAAGTAGCGACAAAACGTTGAAAATCACTGAACTAAGAAGGGATTGTTCAATAGCCTCCGGCTGAGTCGGAGGCGTATTTTGTCCATAATGGCTGCCCTGCAGACGGCAGCATATCGACCATGATGCAGCTCTTTGGAGCCTTTCGGACTAAAGCCTGCATAGCGAGGATTCATTCAGAGCTTCGGGGGTTATTTGCTGCATACTCAAAATCTCTACTTCAGCAAAATGACAGGCTCAACGCGGTTTATCAGGGTCCTGTTTTCTTGTTAGTCACGCTGCCATCCATGTTATGAACTTTCACTCTGAAACCCGGTCTAACCTATCATAGGACATCAGTATTGAATGTCCTTCAAACCAAAGCCCTTGCAATCAAGGATGATACTTATTTAATTAGAGGAACTTAATATGCATAACGTAAATAATAACACCACTACCGGCGCTTTTGGGTTTTCAGAGTCAACCTCACAACAAGCTCCGCAAAACGCACAACAAGGTGCTTTCGGCCCAAGGGCTGCTATCGGTACTGGCATTTATGACAACAGCGTGACAATCTATTGTCCGCGCGCCGATGGATCAGAGGAAGCAAAAGCTACCATTTATCTTAAGGATCGGGTCGTTGCAGCTGCAGTAAAAACCGGTGATAGCGACCACCCGTGGTTAGACACCAGTGGCACCCGGGTAAAAGTTGCCACTGCCGATTGGTGGAGAATCTACCTTTTGAGAGACGATGGGACTTGGAGATAGCCGTGACCAACTCTGCTACTTTCAGTGCCGGTGACTGCCATTTGTGCACTGCAAGTAGCCACAAAACGTTGAAAATCGCTTAACTACGAAGGGATTGTTCAATGGCCTACTGGGCAGACGAAATACCCTCGCGACCGGAAGTGCTCACCAGAAAAATTTCGCTACTCATCTTTGAAGCGTCTCGTAACAGCCATTGCGCATTATAAAAACAATCAAATACCGAGCTTTACCTGCAAGTGTCTTTGCCTGATCAACATAAAATCACAGGAGACATTAACCCTTTTATTCTGGATAATGTTGCAGCATTAAATTTACAACGAATAAATACGCTCAAGGATTTTATCCCAGGTATGAATAACCTACAGACCCCAAATCAGTTATACCATGACCCTTATCCTGACGATGAAATTGACCTTTTTGAACTTGCAGAGAAACTGTTTGCCCAGAAATGGCTGATTATAGTGATTACCACGCTGGCAACAGCCATTGCTGTGATTGCTGCCTTTAAGCTTCCTGTAAGCTACACGACCGAGGCTGTCTTAAATGAATCTTCCCCGGCAAATATTGCGGCTTGGAACAGTAACGTTTTCCTGATTGCCTCAAATGGTGAAAGCAAGGACTCCGAGCATCTGACCACTGAAGAAGCCTATCAGCTGTACCTGAAGTATTTAACCAGCCCTGCCGCAAGACGTTACGCATTCCAGAAGTCGTCTCTTGCAAACACTGCTTCCGATAATAGCTCAACGCCTGATCAAAAAATGCTCGCAGCACAATACAAAGCATTTTCTGATAACTTAGCTATCACAACGGGCAAGAATGATAATCGGACAAACATTCGATACAGCTCTTCAAACCCTGAAGAATCAGCATCGATCATTAATGAAGTTCTTTTGCCCTATGCTCAGGAACGGTTCGTAAAGAATATGCATGAGAACTTTCATGCACAGGTTGAAATAACGAAAAAGCAGATAAAAAGTCATATTGATCGTCTGGAATCAAACTTCATCTCTTATAACAGACTGCGCCTGACAGAATTGAAGGAAGCCTTAGCCCAGGCTCAAGCCGCCGGAATTACGGAACTCCAGACCAGTCAAGTGAATGCAACCATTATTGATGGAGCTACTTACTTACTGGGTGAAAAGCTTCTGAAGTCAGGGGTTGATGCGGTCAGCAGCAGAATTGAGAAGTATCGCTTTTACAGCAGGCCCAATGCAGAAGATAGCGCAGAAAAACCCTACATCAGAGGTGTATCCAGTCGTGTTTACCAGCTCGAACAATTAGAAAAACTGGACCCGGACTTTTCTACCATGATTCCTGCCAAAATAGAGCAACCTGCGATCGTGCCAGTTTCACCTTCTAAACCCAATAAAAAGCTTATCGTCGTTTTAGGAGCTATGTTAGGGCTGATGGCTGGCGTCTTTCTTGCCCTGATCAGGATAGCGCTGAAAAACAGAGAAGAGAAAAAGCGAGCTGCCGACCACAACTCTCTGAGTATGGTCGGCTAGAATATCAGAGAATATAGCGACTCAGGTCTTCGTCCTGAACCAGCTCGCCCAGATGCTCGTTAACATAAGCGGCATCGATCAGCAGCGGTGATTCGCTGTGTTTCAGGGAGAGGTCTGCTGCACTGTAGGAGATCTCTTCCAGCAAACGCTCAATCACGGTGTGCAGACGACGGGCACCGATATTTTCGGTGTTCTCGTTGACTGTCCAGGCCACTTCCGCAATACGGGCAATACCATCTTCAGCAAAAGAAATATTGAGTTCTTCTGTTTTCATCAGCGCCTGATATTGCCTCGTCAGGGAAGCATTAGGCTCAGTCAGAATACGAACAAAGTCTTTAGTGGTAAGTGCCTTCAACTCAACACGAATAGGCAGACGACCCTGCAGCTCTGGAATGAGATCAGATGGCTTGGCGAGGTGAAATGCACCGGAAGCCATGAACAGAATGTGATCCGTTTTGATCATGCCGTACTTGGTGGAAACGGTGCAGCCTTCGATCAGTGGCAACAAGTCCCGCTGAACACCTTCACGGGAAACATCCGCGTTGGAGCCGGAAGAACGCCTGGCCACCTTATCAATTTCATCGATGAAGACAATGCCATTCTGTTCAACAGACTCAATCGCTCTGGTTTTCAGTTCGTCTTCATTGACCAGTTTTGCAGCTTCTTCGTCCTGAACCAGTTTCAGAGCGTCCTTGACTTTCAGCTTGCGTTTTTTCTGCTTGCCGGCATTCAGATTCGAGAACATATTCTGCAGTTGGCTGGTCATTTCCTCCATGCCGGGAGGTGCCATTATTTCCACACCCATGGCCGCTTCGCGAACATCGATCTCGATCTCTTTCTCATCCAGCTGGCCTTCACGCAGCTTTTTGCGAAACACCTGACGGGTTGAATTATCCTGAGGCTTTTCGGACTCTTCCGAGAAGGAACGGGGAGGAGGCAGCAGGGCGTCGAGTATCCGCTCTTCTGTGGCATCAAGAGCACGATCTTTTACTCTCTCAACTTCCTGCTCACGCAGCATTTTTATAGCCGCATCCATCAGATCTCTGATGATGGATTCTACGTCACGGCCAACATAACCCACTTCTGTAAACTTGGTTGCCTCAACCTTGATAAAAGGGGCATTAGCCAGTTTGGCCAGACGACGAGCGACTTCAGTCTTACCAACACCGGTAGGACCAATCATCAGAATATTCTTGGGGGTAATTTCATTTCGCAGCTCTTCATCCAGCTGCATGCGACGCCAGCGATTGCGAAGAGCAATGGCTACAGCACGTTTGGCATCATCCTGGCCAATAATATGTTTATTCAGTTCGTGAACGATTTCACGAGGGGTCATATTTGACATGTCACAGACTCTGTTAACGAAAGATCAGTAAATTCACCATTTAAACACTGTCAGCGAGAAGCCGGATTGTAACCGATTTCTGCTTTCGGCCTTCTGGTCAGGACTGCTCAATCTTGATTTCTTCGATAACCCGGTTCTGGTTGGTATAGACGCAGACATCTGCGGCTATTTCCAGACTTTTCTCAACGATATCTTTCGCACCCAGGTCAGTATTCTGGTAGAGCGCTTTGGCAGCAGACTGAGCAAAGAATCCACCCGAGCCAATGGCCAGAATGCCATCGTCAGTGACCATAACGTCACCATTGCCGGTAATGACCAGAGATGCTTTGGCGTCTGCCACAATCAACATGGCCTCCAGACGCTGCAATGTTCTGTCGGTACGCCATTCTTTCGCCAGTTCAACGGCTGCTTTTTCCAGACGCCCATGATGCTTTTCCAACTGGGCTTCAAAACGTTCGAAAAGAGTAAATGCGTCTGCTGTACCACCTGCAAAGCCTGCTATAACCTTGCCTTTGAACAGGCGACGCACCTTATGGGCATTGCCCTTGATGACGGCATTACCCAGTGAAACCTGACCATCACCCCCTACGACCACACTATCGTTTCGACGAACGGACAGAATGGTGGTGCCGCGATACTGTTCCAAGGTGGGCTCCTTTTAGCATTTTGCTTGATTCGTCGATTAATATTGGGGGCGAGACAGAATTATCAAGGGGGCGGCAGGGAAAAACTTTTCATACCGCATAACGCGCTCCTGACCAGTGGGTTATCCGCCTGATTTTTCGCATTAGAAAATTTCGAAATTAACCCCATGGTAACACTTAATAGTGTTTCCGCGCCTGACAGTCCGTTAAGTACTCAGCCATACGGAATCGAATATTTCTGGCTTATTGGGCAGGTGCTCTGCAAGGCGCAACGACGGGAACATAGCAAGCTATGTGACCAGAGTTGCAACGCATCACGACTGCATGGATGCAGGAGCTAGAGCAACGCAGGAGCAGTTGCCGCGAGTGCCTGAACAATAAGTCAGAAAATATGATTTCGTATGGTTGAGTACTTACATCCTATCAAAACATTTCAGGATAAAGGCGTAATCAAATGCAATCTCCTCTATCCATTCGTAACGCTTGCTGGCACCGGCATGACCCGCATGCATTTTCATATTGAGGATCAGGGGGTTATCGTCGGTTTTCAAGGCTCTTAGTTTGGCCACCATTTTGGTGGGTTCCCAATAAGTGACCTGCTCATCGGATATCCCCGAGTTGTAAAGCGTAGGCGGATAGTCCTTTGCTTCTATGTTGTCATAGGGCGAATAACCTGAGATGTAATCAAAGTCTTCTTTGCTGGTGATCGGGTTACCCCACTCTTCCCATTCTGGCGCAGTCAGGGGCAAAGACGCATCACTGATGGTATTGATCACATCGACAAAAGCCACATCGGCAACAACACAACCAAACAGGTCGGGTCTCATATTGGTCACGGCTGCCATCAGCAGACCGCCCGCACTGCCACCATTGATAGCAATATTACCCCGGGCCATATAGCCACGACGAACCAGGTACTCACAGCAATCAATGAAATCATTAAAGGTATTCATTTTGTGCTGCATTTTGCCATTGAGATACCAGCTATACCCCTTGTCATCCCCGCCCCTGACATGTGCAATGGCATAGACAAAGCCGCGATCAATCAAACTGAATTTAGGCGAAGAAAAACCTGCCGGCATTCCATAGCCATAAGAACCATAGGCATACACCATGGCCTTGTTACTTCCATCCAGCTTCGTTCCTTTTTTGCAGATAATGGTCAGTGGCACCTGCTCACCATCTCGAGCCATGGCAAACTCTCTCTTCACTTCATAAAGCGCGGCATTAAAGTTGGGAACATCCTTGCGATAAACCTCTGTCAAAGCACCATTTTCCAGATTCAACTCAAACACCGTGTTTGGCGATACAGGTGAATCGTAGTCTAACCTGACAACGGTTGCCTGATGATCCCAGTCACCATAAAAATCCAGACAATAAGCCTCATCCGGCATTGAGATGATTGAGAGAGTTCCGGAATCCATATCCATCACAGCCACTTCATCCAGTACTTTCTGGTTATTCTTGCGCTCAACGATCAGAAAGTGGCTATAGAAATGGATACCGCCCAGGCACAGGTTCTTCTGCTCAGGCAGAAACTCCTGCCAGTTTTCCTGGGGCCACATTTCCTGAGCAATCGTCATTTCAGAAGCTGCCGGACACTTCATAACTTTGAAGTCGTTGGCTCCATCCTGATTGGTCAGAATGTAGAAGTCGCCCCTGTAATGTTCCAGAGAGAAAGAGACATCGTTCTCGCCCACAGCAAACTTTTCAAACTGATCTGAATCCCGTCCAGCCAAATACACGACATGCGTCGAACCACTATCCAGATGAATCATGAAATACTCACGATCATTGGTTCGTGATAATGACAAAAACATGCTGTCGTATTCTTCAGGCTTGGAAAAGATTAACTCTTTTTCAGCAACACCTTTATGGATATGGACTTTGTATACATCACGACCACGACCTGACTCATCCCGCTCAACAATGTACAGATGCTCATTGCCGTGCCAGAGAAAAGACCCGGTACTGTTTGCAAACTCCCAATCCAGATCCTGTCCTGTCTCCAGATCTCGAACCCGGATAGTTCTCTCCATTGAACCGGTCAGATTGAAGCTGTAGGCAAAATGAGTCTGCTTAAGGTTGGTGCCTGAAGCACCGAAGATATAAAGCTCTTTACCTTCTGCTTCCCTGTTTATGTCAAAGTAGACTTCTTCAGGCGCCTCTCTTGAGCCCTGCTTGCGACAGAGAATCGAATAATCCTTGCCTTTTTCTTCTCTTGAGTAATAGAAAAAACCACCTTCTTTGACCGGCCAGGATTCATCGTCTTCCCTGATACGGGAAAGAACTTCACCGTAGAGAGTTTCTTCAACATCCTTGTAGCCTTTCATAAACTCATCTTTGTAGGCGTTTTCAGACTGGATGTATTCAAGAACCGCCGGATTATCAAAATCCAGATCACCGGCAATAAACTTCTGCCAGTTTTTATCTCTCAGCCAGTGGTAGTCATCAACCCTGCTGGTACCATGTTGAACGATCTCGTGGGCTATTTTTTGGGCTACCGGTGCTTTCATACTTATCACCTGATTCATTTTTCTTCGCTTATGGCACTTTATCATTCGGGAGTATAAGTGGGTGAATCCAGCTATTTCATTCTCAATAACAGACCATCAATCTTGAAATCAGCCAGCACCTGCTTTGCCTGATCAATACTTTCTGATGTATCAAAAGGCCCCAGCTGCACCCTGTGCCACGACTCCCCTGCACCCACGGTTACCTTGACGACCCTGGGTTCCTGACCTGCCAAAAGCAACTGCGCCCTCAGACGATCGGCGTCTTTGGCACTTCGAAATGAACCAGCCTGCAACAAATACTTCACACCGGGCTTAGTAGCTGTTTTCGCTTCAGGCACGGATTTGGAGCCAGTTTTTTCACTGACACTGACTGCAGGTGGCGACTGGCGTTCAATCGGTTCAGGCAGAATCACTTCCTGCTCGGGCAGCACGGTATAAAAATCGAAGACCGGCTCCGGGCGTTCCTTACCCGACTGAGCCGTTTCAGCTGTCTCCATAGAAGCATTAACGGAAACAGGAGCCGGTGTCAGCTTGATCAGGAAAGCCACAAAAAAGCCAGCCGCAAAACCGGTTACCAGCCACATCCAGCCTGGCAGTTTCGACTGTTGATTGGATTTCTTTTTCGAAGCGGCCTTGCTGGCGCCTCTTCTTGTTGGAGTACGGGTGCTCATATGCCTGATGCAAAATCTGTTTCAAGAGAAAAAGCAAGAAACTCATCGTCACTCATGAACCGGATTTTTGCACAATATCCTTTTTAACAAGACGACTTTAACGAACAGGATCATATTACCACGGTTCCCCATAGTTACCACGAAGTCACGACACCTTGTGACTTTACATCCGGTCCTGGTGACCAATCCCGAGCTGAAAAGGGCCATCTCAGACCGGTGATTACATTCCGCCGTAAATCCATGCACTGTACTGTCGCAGAAATGCACTTCATGAACCTCTTTGGTTTCAATCAGTTGTTGTCTTCTATTTCCATCTCCCCAGATTTCTATACGACTGCCTTCCAATTGCCTGGAATGCTCCAAATAGACAGTGCTTTTTGAAGATTGATTGGTTTTGTGTAACTTCAGGTTTTTCAGCGTAACCATGTCACCACTGACATGAACACAAGGAATACAAATCAGATAACTCTGGTTTTCCACGCATTGTTTATTTGTTTCTATGACTTAGACGACCACATTTATTCTGTATTTCCTTCTATGTGAGCGGTTGGATACCTTCTCTGAAGGCATTCTGGAACAAAATATTCACTTAACTTGTCCTCCTTATCAGTTTTTTTTGGAAAATAACTGATTTTATCATTGATACACCAAGGAACATTAGAATGAAATATGCCGGTCATTTGTCGGTCAGAAGCGTTATTTTTATAGGTAATGATCGCGTGAACCTCACCATAACGACGTTTTACCCATAATGGGACCTGGATCTCATCAAAAGCGGGGTCATGGGATGCGGATGGTTCAGTTTTTATATTTTCAAAACTCAATTTGGCAGCGAACATTCCATAATCTTCATAAACGATAAAAATCCCCGGGGTAACTCCAGATTGCCAAGACTGTGAATGTTTAACAGGGTAGGTAAAGTTCGAATACGACACAATATGACTGTTTTCATGCAAAATCAGTGTGCATTCTGATGGGAATCCATGCACAGTACTGTCGCTGAATTGCACTTTAAAAACCTCCCTGGTTGCAACCACTGGATGCTCTTTATTCCCATCATTCCAGATTTCAATCTGGCTGACTTCCAGTTTTTTGGAGTGCTCCACATAAATAGGGCTTTCAATAGACTCACCCGTTTTGTGTAACCTGAGGTTCTTCAGCGTAACCTCGTCACTCTTGGCATGGATAAAGTGATTAAGATTACCGTAAAAATTAGCAAAGCTGCCACCGGCATCCAGTTCAAACCCATCGAGATACAGCAATTGGGTGTCTGAAGCCCGAAAAAACTCATCAACACCGTTGGAAAATATTGTCCCCGCCAATGACACAGTTGGATACTTGCCATCAGTGGCAATACCAACAATACCCACATTGACAGCTCTGCCTGACACGGTAATCGGATCATACAGAGCAAAATCACTGGCCACAATATGCAGAGTATTTCGGGATTTCAGATTACCCCTCAGACTTCTGACCGGATTGTCATGGAAAACAACATTAGTAAAAACACCCGGAAATGCTTTTAAAACCTCTTCACAACGAGCCTGAACATCAGCTCTGGGGTGAGTGCAACAATATCCGGCATTTATCCACAAAGCGGACAACATTATTGGAAATCGGTATAACCAGATCTGCAATACTGAAAACATATCTATTTCCGTTAAAAATAGTTAGCATTAGCAAAAGCTGAATCATGTAAGTACCTGGCCAGTTGGTTTCGCATATTCTGGCGAGTGGATTTTTTCATCCTTCAAGGCGCAACGACGGGCGCGTAGCCGTAGCTACGCAACCAGAGTTGGAACGCAGAAGGGTGGAAAAAGCCGCCGTCCAGAATATGTGAAACCAACTGGTTAGGTACTTATAATGGTCAAACAATTCAAAAAATCAATTCAGAAACATTCCGTCAGGTGAACCACCCTCAGGCAAATAAGTCAAATGCTAAGGCGACAAACAGACTTAAATGAAAAATCATAATAAGAGCAGGCATTATCTTAGAGTTCTCGCTCGCTAATATTTAATAGTTTATCTAATGATATTCGCAACTCTATTAATTCTTTATTCCCTTTTATAGAAGCTGATGGATACTTTCTATGAAGGCATTTTGGAACAAAATCTTCTTTTAAAAATGCCTCATATTGAGGTGTTTTCAGGATAGGTATGGCTGCAGCATCTCCCTTCCAATGAACATCAGTAAGAAACATGAGAGTATTTGCCCGGTCAAACGTGTTATTTTTATAGGTAACGCTCGCGTGAACCTGATCAGGACCATTTACCCATAAAGGAACCTGAACCCAGTCAAGATCGGGATCATGATATGAGGGCGGATCGGTTCTTATATTTTCGAAACTCAAATTGGCACTGAATTTTTCAGGATCTTTATAAACGATAGAAATTCCCGGGTAAGCAAACACATACGAAAAACGTTCTTGTTTAATGGGTAAGGCAACATTTAAATACGACACCTGATAACTGTTTTCATGCAAAATCAGTGTGCATTCTGATGGGTAGCCATGCACCGTACTGTCACTCAAGTACACTTCATCAACCTTTCTGGTTTCAAGCAATGGTGGTTCTCTGTACCCATCTGTCCAGATTTCTAAATGGCTGACTTCCAGTATTTTGGAGTGCTCCACATAGATAGCGCTATCAATAGATTCATCAGCTTTGTGTAACTTGAGATTCTTCAGTGTAACTCTATCATTACTGGCATGAATAAAATGGTTAAGATTGCCGTAAAAATTAGCAAAGCTGCCACCGGCATCCAGTTCAAACCCATCGAGATACAATAACCTGAAGTCTGAAACTCGAATGAACGCATCAACGCCATGGGATAACATTGGTCCTGTCAATGACAATGTTGGATATTTGCCATCAGTGGCAACACCAATAATCCCCACATTGACGAAATAACCTGATACGGTAATCGGAGCATCCAGGGCATAATCACTGGTTACAATATGCAGAGTATTTCGGGTTTTCAGAATGCCCCTCAGACTCACACCCGGATCGTCATGAAAAACAAAACGAGTAAAAATACCCGGATTTGCTTTTAACACCTCTTCACAACGAGCCTGAACTTCAGCTCTGGGGTGAGTACAAGAGTATCCAGAATCTATCCACAAAGCAGCCAATATTACCGGGAATCCGGATAACCAGATCTTCAATACTGAAAACATATCTACTTCCATCAATAATGGTTAATAAGAGCAAGACCTGAGTCAGCTGTAATGTTAGTAGCTCCAGAAATGTCCAGTTGTCAGCCGCTGTGTATGCAACACCCACATAAGTCGCATCAGGATAACGCGCTTTTATCTTATGAACTTCCAATGAAAAACGCTTCATGAACGTTTGCTTGCCACACTCAGGTGCTGCTGCGCAATAAAGATAGCAATTGCAGAACAAGCAAAATATGCTAATTTCGTAAGCAACTTTCATAGATTCAGGAGAGCTGAATCCGTGCATGCAAACAAAAACGCAATCTTAACTCTGTTTTTTTACACCTTTATATTCAAAGATGTTTTTGCCGCATCATTGGATAGAGTTGAACGATATGTGCCATCATCAGTAGTGCCCATTGACACATATCCATGGATTGCCTTCTCATCCTCCCCCTCATCATTATGTACAGCAGTACTAATATCTGACATTCATCTGTTGACTGCAGCCCATTGTGTAAGTTCATTAAGCGAAAATGATAGTCTACGACTTTTTTTCTTTAATAAAGCTCATGCTCCAGTTAGAGAGGCTGTTAGATATATCAAGCACCCTGATTACAGACATCCGAACACAATACACGACATTGCAATCATTGAACTGGAGGATTCAGTGAACATAGCACCTCCAAAAATGCAATTAAATGCAACATGCCCTGATCTCCGGGAAGTTGCGCCCCATCCAATGACTGCTGGTTATGCAGGTAAAAAAATATTACGATCAGCTTCTTTATATTGGCCCTTTAAATGTCGAACCGACGTCTATCGACTTTGGTATAGGGGTACATCGCAGAATGGCGACTCAGGAGGACCTTTGTTTTATTTTCGGAACAACGAGACTTATGTATTAGGAATACATCATTCTTCTGTCAACATCTCGTTTTTAGCGGGTGCAATCTTTCAGAATAAAGTATCTCTGTCTTTCAATCATGAATTCATCAGTGACTCAATTGCGTTAGAAGAAGTGTATCAGGCGCATTCTGGCACCTGGTTTATTTCTGGTCATTCACTTATTTTAGAAAACTGGAGTAAGTTAGCTACATCCAGTACACCCACTTCATCCAATATATCTACTTCAACCGATACATCTACTTCACCCAATACATCTACTTCACCCAATACATCGACCAGGTCCACCTCAAATACTTCATCCAGTACATCATCAAACTCACATTTTGTTGCCCTGCCTGCTCTGTTGTACATTGTTCTACAAGCCCCATAACAAAAAATTCCAGAAGCGCTACCCCCGCTGCCCTCACTCATGTATGCTTCGCAGGTTATACTGAACACCCGTGTTCTTCTCCGCTCTGCAATTAAAAATTTGTACATTTTGCAAATTTTTAATTGCAGAGTTTGAAACCCTTTAAATCCAGATTCTCGCAAAGAGCCATGATGGAAGAGCATTACCAGCCGCACAAGATTGAGACAGAAGCCCAGAAATACTGGGAAGAGAATGACAGTTTTGCTGTCAGTGAAGAGGCCGGCAAGGAAAAGTACTATTGTCTGTCCATGTTCCCTTACCCCAGCGGCCGACTGCATATGGGCCACGTTCGCAACTACACCATTGGCGACGTGGTATCCCGTTATCAACGTATGCAGGGTAAAAACGTCCTGCAACCCATGGGTTGGGACGCCTTCGGCCTACCGGCAGAAAACGCCGCTATCAAACACAAAACCGCTCCAGCCCCATGGACTTACGAAAACATTGACTACATGAAAGGTCAGCTCAAGCGTCTTGGCTTCGGTTATGACTGGAACCGTGAGCTGGCCACCTGCAAACCGGACTACTACAAGTGGGAACAGTGGTTCTTCACCCAACTGTACGAAAAGGGTCTGGTCTACAAGAAAATGTCTTCTGTGAACTGGTGCCCCAACGACGCCACCGTACTGGCCAACGAACAGGTAGAAGATGGCCGTTGCTGGCGTTGCGACACTCTGGTGGAGCGTAAAGAGCTGCCCCAGTGGTTTGTGAAAATCACGGCTTACGCTGACGAACTGCTGGCTGATCTGGATCAGCTGGAAGACTGGCCTGATCAGGTTAAAGCCATGCAGCGCAACTGGATTGGTCGCTCCGAAGGTGTTCAGATGACCTTCAAAGTGGCCAATCCCGTTGCCGGATCACCGGAAGCATTCCAGATCTACACCACACGCCCGGACACGCTGATGGGTGTGACTTACGTGGGCGTTGCTGCAGAGCATCCTATTGCCAAAGCTGCGGCTGCTAATAATCCGAAACTGGCCGCTTTCATTGCAGAATGTAAGTCCAACGGTGTCACCGAGGCAGAAATGGCCACCATGGAAAAAGTGGGTGTCGATACCGGTATTCGAGCCATTCACCCAATGACGGGTAAAGAAGTACCTGTCTGGGCTGCCAACTTTGTATTGATGGATTACGGCACCGGCGCTGTTATGGCGGTACCCGGTCATGATCAGCGTGACTACGAATTTGCTACCCGCTTTGAACTGGCTATCGAACAAGTCATCGAGCCCGCAAACGGCGAAGAGTGTGACCTGTCCAAAGAAGCGTTCACTGAAAAAGGCAAGCTGATCAACTCCGGGGAATTTGACGGCCTGACTTCTCAGGAAGCATTCAATGCAATTGCCGACAAGCTGATTGCTTTGGGCCAAGGTGAAAAGCAGGTTAACTACCGTCTGCGTGACTGGGGAGTCAGTCGTCAGCGTTACTGGGGAGCTCCGATTCCCATGTGTTATCTGGAAGATGGCACTGAAGTCACAGTCCCTTTGGAAGATCTTCCGGTTCTGCTGCCTGAAAATGTTGAGATGGATGGTGTTCACTCACCCATCAAGGCCGATCCTGAGTGGGCTAAAACCACCCATAACGGCCAGACAGCAACCCGTGAAACCGATACCTTCGATACGTTCATGGAGTCCAGCTGGTACTACGCTCGTTATTGCTCTCCTAAGACTGACGAACAAATGCTGGACCCGGCGGCTGCCAACTACTGGCTGCCTGTCGATCAATACATTGGTGGTATTGAACATGCCGTTATGCATCTGCTTTACTCCCGTTTTTTCCACAAACTGCTTCGTGATGCCGGCCTGGTTGACAGTGACGAACCCTTCAAAAAGCTGCTCTGTCAGGGCATGGTTCTGGCTGATACCTTTTACAAGCTGGACGATAAGGGCCTGAAGCACTGGATTGCACCAAACGAAGTAGACTTTGAACTGGACGACAAAGGTCGATTGATCAAAGCCACCCTGAAGGAAACCGGTGAAACCGTTGAGCATGCGGGCATGAGCAAAATGTCCAAATCCAAAAACAACGGTATTGATCCACAGGAACTGATCGATAAGTACGGTGCCGACACTATCCGTCTGTACACCATGTTTGCTGCACCTCCCGAGCAGACCCTGGAATGGTCCGAAAGCGCTGTTGAAGGCGCTCACCGCTTCCTGCGTCGTTTCTGGAAACAGGTTTCTGAACATCTGGCTTCCGGAGATGTACCTGCTTTGGACAGCAAGGCTTTGAGCAAGGAACAGAAAGACCTGCGTCGTAAAACTCACGAAACTATCAAAAAGGTTTCCGATGATTGCGAACGTCGTCTGACTTTTAACACCGCTATTGCTGCCATCATGGAATTGAACAACGCGATTGCCCGGTTCCGGGACAACAGTGATCAGGCTCGTGCCGTTCTTCGTGAAGCCCTGGAGGCCTCCACTCTGATGTTGGCACCTATTGCTCCTCACGCTATGCACAGCGTCTGGAATGCCCTGGGTCATGCAGAGCCTGTGGTTCAGGCTGGCTGGCCTGCGGTGGATGAGTCTGCCCTGGAGAAAGACGCCATCACCATGGTGGTTCAGGTCAACGGCAAAGTTCGTGCAAAGTTGGAAGTTCCAGCCGACATGGATAAAAGTGCGATTGAAAAGCTGGCGCTTGAGCAGGAAAATGTAACCAAGTTTACTGAAGGAAAGACTGTTCGCAAGGTGATTGTAGTACCCGGCAAACTGGTTAATATCGTTGCCAATTGATCGGTTAACGCCAGCCCCCTGTCAAAAAGGCCAGCATTTTTGCTGGCCTTTTTCCTGAGACGTCATTCAGCCGAGATAATCGACCAGGGTTTGAAATAAATAATCACGCTCAATAGGCTTGGTTAAGTAGTCGTCCATGCCTCTGGATAAGGCTTTATTTTTTAACTCGTCAATAGCATGAGCACTGAGACCAATAATAGTATGCTCTTCTATTCCGGCCTCCTGTTCAAACTCCCGGATTGCTTCGGTGGCAGTGTAACCATCCATGACGGGCATTTCACAGTCCATCAGAATCAGGTCCCAGCTCTCCGGATCACTCTTGCAGTATTCCAGAGCTTCCTGACCGTTTTCTGCGAAAACCGGCTCAATATTGACTTTCTTGAGTAACTTCTTCAGCACCAGTTGATTGGCGGGATTATCTTCAGCCACCAGCACTTTCTTGTTCTCCAGCACACCGGACTCAACGATTTGGTAAACGTCCATGATTTAACCTTCTTATAACAATTGCCCTACTTTCAGATTAGCGGTTAACCCAGAGTTTGCATTAATGCATCTGGTCTTATGCTCTATTAACGAGTCATAATCCCCCACATATATCACGTAAAATTCTTCATTTGTCCCAGGTAATGATATGTCTCAGCCCTTGCAAATCGCCTGCCCCAAATGCAGCACTCCCAACCGGGTCCCTAAAGAGCGCCTGGAAGACGGGGGCTCTTGCGGTAAATGCAGGAACAAACTCTTTTACGGCAAACCCGTAGAACTCAATTCCGGTAATTTCAAACGTTTTCTGGCCCAGACCGATATACCGGTTGTGGTGGATTTCTGGGCTCCCTGGTGCGGTCCCTGTAAAGCCATGGCTCCAGCCTTTTCCGAAGCAGCCCGTGAACTCGAACCCAACATAAGACTGGCAAAACTCGATACTCAAAAGCACCAGCAAATTGCAGCGCAATTGAACATCCGCTCTATCCCAACCCTGATTGTGTTCAAATGCGGGAAAGAAATTGGCCGTATATCCGGTGCCCTGCCCGCCAATCAGCTGAAGAAGTGGATTAAAAATGCGGCCAAAAGCTAATAAAAACCAGAGGCAATAATAAATAGAACAACTAATGCTCTACTATTCTTAAGGAACGGATAGAAAACGGCATACAGGGACAGTATGAGCTTGATCGACAAAACCTCAGGTCAGGGTCCAAAATGGATACAGCCTGAGCAGAGCACACGGGTTTCCAAGGATGGCAAAGTCAAGGCGTTGAGTGATGTCGTCACTAAGATGCTCTCTTCTGAAGATCAGGTGACTCCTGAAAAAAAGTCCATCTATAAACGGGGCGTCCGGGTTATACCTCCAACGCCTAAAGAAATGTACAAGACATCGTCCCAACCGCGCAGACAGGCAACGTCGGCGACCGATCTTAAGCCGCAGAAACAACCCTCTGTTGAGCAGAAGACCCCACTCAGACCCAGAAGCCAGGTGCTGACTGAAAGACCCCAGGAAGCTAAATCAGTTGCCAGTCGATCCATTAGCAAGCCTGCGACACCTCCAACGAACACATTGCTTCAGACTGCCGCTATGCAAAAAGCGACCAGCAATCTACTGGACCATCACCTGGCCAAAATATCATGGGCAACGGACAAGCAGGCAGAGTACCGGGAACTGATTGCAACCTTCAAACCCGGCTCCTGTGCTGAGGGAGATGATGCGTTCTCTGACGTACAGGAAGCCCTGAGGGGCGCAGCCCAAAAACTGGGAATCCCGGAACTCGCAGACGATCCCGCTGCGATAAAAGACTTGCAGAAGCATTTTTATCGGCGTCTGGAAACAAAGGGTAAAGAACTTCTGAAGCAAGCTCCCCCGGAAAGAACCGTTAAAAAAGTGCCTCCAAAACCACCAGTCCGCACCAGCTCACTGCCCGATAGTGTAGCTCCGACTGCAAAAAGCAAAGAGCCAGCGAGCATTCAGAAAACGCCTGTCACACCATCAGAGAAGGTTGAGACAGAGCCAGCCGCTCCTATCACTGAAATTTCTCTTCCGGCCAGACGCCAGAGAAAAAGACAAGCGGCACTGGATGCACCGGCAAAATATATGTCCAAAAGTCTCGCTCAGCGCAAGGACACCCCCTGGAAAGAGCAGATGCCGAAATTTTTCACCCGATATCTGAGAGCCATGGCTCTGACGGGGGCATCCGAAAAAGGGGGTGTCGATAAAAAATGGTTCAAGCATGAAGTACCAGGTTCCTCAATCCTCAGTAACAAAAGCAGTGCTTCGGATACCCAGAAAGGACTCAGGAACAGACTGGAAGACATTGCTTTCCAAAAAGGTGAAAGCCTTACCGGCTTCTATCGTTTCTTTGACCAACATCAGCTCGGCAGAAATGTGAGAATGGCGGCAGTCAGTCAGATGATGTTACCCCTGTCCGAGCACGGCCATCTTGACCCCATGAGTCTGCAGGACCTTGAGCCCAACTCGGGTAAAGAAGTATCCCAATGGCTGAATCAACAACTGGACACTATATCCCGGCAGGAATACCAGAATTACACGACGCTGCTGAATGACCTCAAGAACAGGACAGAAGGTAAATACAAAGTACGCCTGGATGACACGCCTTTCGGTAAAGTGCCTCTGGAAAGCATTACCGAGAAAACCCATGGTACAGGTGTTTTCAAGGTAGCACGGGTGAACAGTTTTCAATACACCCTCGATCATTGCACACCCTGGCTAAAATCCGCTCACCCCGTCACCGAAAAATTTGCCGAACTGCGCCTGAAGAACACCAAAAAAGATGATGATCAAAATTTAACAGCCGGAGGAAATAAGGGTCAAAATTTAACAGCCGGTCAGCTCGAAGAGCTGAACAACCAGGCAAAAGGACTGTTAAGCGAAATGAGCCAGATAAACATGAACAAGGTCCCAAAGAGTGTTCAGGACATCATGGATACAGAAAAGAAAAGTCTGGAAAATATTGTCACCAAATATAAAGAGCTGTCCAAGCAAAATTAGTGCAGCCAGGAGGTATATTCCATACCACTTGGCTGCACTCGATGGTTGGCCACCATCAAGCAAGAACAGAGAACTAATCCCGCCATCCTGCTTTCCAGGTAGATCTATTTTATTTGCTGAATACTAATGAAAAATTGACAGGAACGGTCTCAGAAATCGGGATCTGTCCCACAGTTTTAGCCAGTTCTGTCAGATTTTTAGCCGGAATACCAAATTGAGAAGCTCGAATGATAACCGGCTCTGTGCTGGCCACCGACAATAGATTTCCGCACTTTACCACATTGACTGGAAATTCCAGCTCTTGTGTTTGGCCATAAAGGGTTACTTTTGCCGGCACAGTTAGCTGCTTAACCACTGTCTCAGGGGCTAATAATGAGTTGGAAATTTGTGCAGAAACCTTAGCACTGGGAAATAAATCTGATTGGAAAAACAGCTTATTCAAGCGCTCATTTCTAATTCCAATGCCAGTGTCAATGCCAGAGATTGGAATATCCAGAGTTAACAGACCGGTTTCATTAATACTGCCCGTTAGAGAGGATATTGAAGCCGGCTCAATAACGTACTCTAACTTCACCGTAGCAAATGACACTCTTGATATATCCCGGTTTAGTTCGTATTGCGCCGCTTTACTGAGTCCGCAAGCAGTTAACACTAATAGAAATAAAAGGATTTTTTTCATCTTTTTTCCCTTGGAATTAATCGGGGCAGGTTGAAACCTCATGGCTCCATTCCTCCAACGTAGAGGTATTTACTGGGCGTTTCTGCCAGTTAAGCACTCAATCCAATCAAAAATCAAACCAGACGCACTAACCTCAATGGCACACCGTCTGAAAATGGCAATAATTTTTGATCATAAGTGGCTATTCCAAGATAGTCTGTGACACTCCCTGCCTTGTCAGGCGAGGCTTCTGACTTCACAGGCTACAGCCAGCCTATAGCGACTGGACTTACACAGAAGCCTCCATCAGCAGTAACCGGGTGCCCCTCGGTTATTTATTGGTCTTTTGTTTGATTTGCCGCAGCCTTAACGGGTCACTCAGGTATGGGCTCGTCTGGTTCTTCAAGGGCGGTTGGGCAGTTGTCTCTGCCTTAATTTTTTGTTAACAGTGCTTGGTTTTCGTCACCGTGAGTCTCTGCATAGAGACAGACCGATGGAAAATACAACCAACTACGTACAAATACTCAACCGGAACGCTCTGCGTTCCCGTCTTATATCCCCGCCCGATTGAGGGTGTCGCAAAACTCTCTCCAGCCTGGGAACGAGTTGACTCCCGTCATTCCCGGCTTCATTCTCGTCATTCCCGCGAAGGCGGGAATCCACAATGACTCACCACCAGAACCATACTGCCCGGTGTCCCCCTGGCCTTGTCATCCCCGAGAAGGCAGAGATCCACCGTTGGCGATGGATTCCCGCCTTCGCGGGAATGACGACTTCAGAGCGTGAGAACGAGCTGTTGAAGTTTTACAACACCCTCGATTGGGCGAGGGTTTACGACGATTTTGCTAACCGTTCACCTGCGAGCCTTTTTACTTGGAGGCGGCGACAATAACGATGACGCTGCAGCACGTTTACCTTTTGAATGGGATGTTGGCGCTGCCTCTACCCCGCAGAGGCGCCAGACTTTAATCCGCTTCCCCTTGCTGCTAATGGTGACGAGATGGCTGCCGTTGGTGCTGAATTCTGATGATTTGAGCGAGTATGGATGGCGGATGAGAGTTTTACGCGACCATTTGCCATCTTTGCCACAGCCAAGGATCTGGGCATCGCCTGAAAAGTCGTTGATGACAACATGGGTGCCATCGTGGTTGAACTGACCTGAACAGACCCCGCCCTCTAGCTCAATATTGGCGCCAGGCAGCCACTGCCCTTCGGTACAGAGAGAGTGGATTAAGGCTTTACAATTGTTTTTGGGCTCTGATGTGTCGTTGCTCGATAGTGTCAAAATATGGCGACTATCAGCACTGAACAGGGCAGAATTGATTTTATCTTCATGCATAATGGCCATTTGCTCTGTCCAGCGCCTGTGGTCTGTATCAAACCCGTAAATTTTCGCCGAGTGATCATCACTGCTGGTTATTATCAGCAGACTATTGGGGCTAAAGCTGGCAGAGCTGACCCTCCCTGTATGGTTGATCAGCGCATTTTTCTGCCAGTTGTTGTCGCTATCAAAACTGAAGACGGTACCCGTGTGATCGAGACTGGCCGTCACTGCATGGCAGCTGTCGGGGCTGAAGGTGGCTGAGCAGACCCTGTCGGAGTGGGTAATGTCGGCTTTTTCTGTCCAGCAACCATCAGGGTTAACGCTGTAAATCGTTGCTGTTTGTCCAAACTTACCAGTCTGATTAGTCCAGACAGTGATGATATGCTTGCTATCCGGGCTAAACTCGGCTGAGATGACTTTGTTTTTGTGTTGCAAGGTGGTTATCGGCAACCATTTGCCGTTAGCTGCACGCCTATGGATTTTGGCGGTATGGTCTTCACTGGCGGTCACTAGAAGGCAGCTATCAGGGCTGAAGTTTGCTGAACAAACATCCCCCTCATGGACAATCGTCGCTGTTAATGCCCAGCGGCCATCCTGGTCTACTGAACTGATGTACGCATTTTTATCGCCGCTGACCGTCACCGCATGCCGACTGTCGGGGCTGAAGCTGGCTGATCTGATCTTTTTTTTATGGACAATGCAAAATTGCTCTGCCCAGCGGTCATCGTCAGAACGGCTGGTGATTTTTACCGTACATTGGGTACAGAAGCTCAGTATATGGCGGTTATCTGCGCTACAGATGACCTGCCTGACCCTGCCAACATGAGGAATGTGGATCTGCTGGCAGTCACTGTTCTTCGCCGCCAGAGCATGAATTTTTGCTCTGCCATCGGCGCCATAACAATCGGTCAACAGGTAGCTGGCATCGTGGCTGAGTATGGCGGTTTCGACTATGTAGGACTTGCACTGAATGTCTGCTACCAGATCCGGCTGCAAAACCGGACTGTCAATCATCAATTGACTCACCTGGTAAAACAGGAGTTGAGGGAACAATGGTATCTTTTCCGGGCTCCGGGCCTCTGAGTTGTCTGTCACCTCCCTGTCTGACTGGCGACAGAGATGACTCACCAGCATTTTATCCCGGGTAAACTGCATCAACCAGGCTCTGAGTTGAGGTTCACTGAAATTTTTGGCGATCTGTATGAATATCTGCTGTTGTGATGGCGCGAACTGTTTGAACCATACCCTGCTGCTGGCGATGTTCCTGGCACTCAGAACCGAAGCAGCTATTTCCCTTAAACGCAGACAGCTTTCTTCCATCGCTACTGCATCTCTGTGGGATAAATAACCCAAGATCCGGGATATAACCTCCTCTGGCAGAGCCAGTAATGGAAAGAAGTCCTGATCAGGAACAATGGCAACAGGAGTGCTGGTAACGTTTTCTACCGGATCATTGGTCATGGCAACTGGAGTCGAAGAGCCATGAGCCTTGCCAACAAGATGGGTATCCGGGCTTAAAGGCTTCTGTGGCGTCGCGTAAGAGTGATCCAGGATATGTCCAGGTTTGAGCTCAGGCGCTGGCGTTACATCTTCCGATGTTGAGGGCTGCTGTTTTTCAGGGTGGGCGGCGCTCTCCGGGAGTAATGTTTTATTGTCAACACTGTCAACGGAGGTAGAGCTAATTGTGACAGGAGAATTGTCAGTGCTTGCTGAGTTAGTCTGAGCATCCGGTATAGGAGAAAACAGAGACTTAATATCTGAGACAGGGCGTGCGTGGAACCGTGAGATGCCGTCCTGCGTATGAATGTAACAGGTGTCAGCATTGGAAAAGAAGGCAGAAACCTTTCTGACAGCCTTAACGGATTTGCCAGCAAAGAAGTAATAGCTGTCGTCTTCACGGGCCTGTAACAAAATAACTGGCTTTCTGGACTCATTGCCATAAAACCTCAATTCGAAAGCTGCACCGACAGTATTCTTCGATAGGTTGCGAATGCCCTGCATACTCTTATTCCTTTAAGCTGGTTATTTATCCAGGAGCCTGACCGACATAGCGCCCCCGAAGCGAGACGGGCGCTATACCTGGTCAAGCTCATATGGGCTTTGACTGACTTACAAAGAAAAAGTTCATGGGAACAACTGAGATGGCGAATGTTCATAAGCTGGTGCCAAAAACGGCAGGTGGTTATTCTGTCCATGTAAACAGGTCTTGGTACATCACCTGGTTCTGAATGTTTCCAGAGAGCACCTATCCCCCACCTGATTCGTTGGGGCTATTGTGCCGGAGTTCAATAAGAAGAACGTAAACAACACTCAAGCACTTTCAGTAAAAAGCGCTTTTTTGTGCTTTCTCTGCTGGCTATAACCCACGCTTCTTCAGCTCTGTCTCTATCAGCTCCCTGATTTCACCACGACATGCCTCAGGGGCTAAGGCTTCTGAAGATGTTTCAATATCAGCACCTTCTTCAAGAAGACGTTTAACGATTTCAATATGCCCGGCTTTGATCGCAATCTGTATCGGGGTTTCGCCCTCATTCGTTTTGTGATTTATTTGGACATCAGGTCTGACGAGTAACTTTTCCACTATTTCGGCGTGACCATAATGACAGGCACAGTGTAATGGTATTGCACCATCTTGTCTGGGTAGATTGGTACGAATGCCCGGCTGATCTAACAACTTATCCACGACATTTGTATAATTCTGGAGTGCAGCCCAAGTCAGGGCAGTCTGGCCAAAATCATCTTGCTGATTGAAAAAGTCTGGATCTATGTCTGCGACCTCCGTGGCTTTAACCATCACTGTTTCAGCCACTTCACTGGTTCCACATTTAACAGCCAGTAGCAACTGATTGAAATTATGAGGGTTACGATGATTTATGGGTAAAAGCCCGGATTCCGGAATTTCCGCTAACAGGATTTCAAGACGCTTGTACCCTGAGTTGCTGCTGGCTGATGAAAGGTTTGTGAATTCCTTGATGGCAAATACGGTATCCGTTGACTCGTCTGGAATAGCTATGCCTGATGAAAAGATTTGACTGGTGTTTAAAGAGTCGGCCAGGCAGCCAGCGGCAAAGGCGAACAAGTCCCGTTCCTTTTTAAATAACTCCTTATAGTTACGAATATTTTGATCCCTGATTTCAAATCCTTCGGGAGTCAACTTCAGAGATAGGATATGTCTGCCGGTTGCGAGGTGAAAAAGACGGCTTCCCCGGCCTTCCGGAATCGTTTCTGCGATCTCGTTTAATAATAAGCGCAACCCGGATTGGGTAAGCCCAATGGGGTACCAGGGAGTTGAATGTAAGACCGGAGTACTGCTACCAGCCGCTGAGACAATCCATTGTGCAGTCTTCTCTGTATTTTGCACAGGCACTTCTTCCTGCAACGTCGTGGTTGCCGGTGCCTGAAAAGCCAGTAACGATTCACAAAAAGGCCGCAGTTTTAATAACAAGAGCGCCTGATGATCCTGCGTGGCAGGATCGGCTTTAAACATCTGCTGGGCATCCAGAATAGCATCCGCCAGATGATCATAGTGGTTATTCCAGAATACCCAGCCCAGTGCCGGATCCTGACTGACAGTGCTCAAAAGTTCATCATATTCCTCTGTACATCCCATCTGCTCGTATAGTACGTAGCTTGAGGCAAGACCATAGCAACAGCCGTCACTGAAATCATAAAGTCTTGCCTTATCTTCATCATCAAACCGGGTTGATAGTGACATCAGATTCATGACCAAAAACGGTAATCTTTGCTGCGGCTCTGATTTCGATTGCTCAATTTTCTGCGCTCTGGTTGACAGAAGCTCTCCATGACCAATCAGGTGGAGCAAAGGCAATAATATAATTTGCGTTACCCGACTGAGCAAAGTTGTGGATTGAGTGATTGCTAAAGACAGCGTATGCAGAAAAGTTTGACCGACCGTACTTTTGACTAACCAGTGCTTAAAACGCCCTGAATCCAAGTCCTGTTGCCGGGGCATCTGATCAGATTGAACCTGATCATTCGGCAGGCGTGGTCCTGTTTTCATCGCTATTCCTGAGTCACAATAATGACCGATTTATCGGCTCTGGGTGAAGTAAATCAACAATTTACCCATTCATCAGTTTATTTTTCCGGGTTTATGGGCGTACGGCGATGTATATACATTACATGAGAGTTAGAAAGCACGATGGGTATAAATCACTGAATCAACTGGCATAAACTGACAAACTGCTCTCAGATACCGGAAATATGGCCGATATAAGCCACATCGCCTGCAAAACAGCGTGTTTTTTAAGGTGTGACAGACCGGAAGGAACCATGAATAAAGCAGCTGAACCCATTGAAAACCTTATGCCAGAAGAGAGCAACAGCCCTTACCCGGGTCTATCAGAAAAAATGACTCGAGCCGAGCTGAGTCAGAAACTCAAGGATGCCGTTGCCCAGAATCAGATCAAGCTGCTGGAATCTCTTTTCTGTTTCATGCTGGTCAATGAATACTCGCCCGAACAAATTAATCAGGAGTTGGATTATATTCGCGCCAATAATTCGGCCATTCAGGACTCTCTCATTCGCTGGAGTGAGGAGCCCAAAGGGAAAAAGAAGCTAAAGATTGCTGGCAAAGCCGCTTTTATTGCGGTGATGATTCATTATGGTAACGGAAGTTTTGTTCCTGCTATTAAGGCCATAGAGCGTTTCTATGCCCTGGGAGATGCCCCCCATGAATTTACCGAGGCCATTGATGAAATTCAAATAAGCTCCTGGCTGGGCCTGTTGAACCATGAACTTGAAAATCAGGTTCCGCTTAAAAACATCATACGTCAGCTTGAAGCTCTCAGGCTGAAACACATCTGGTCAAAAGATCTGGCTATGTTTGCCATTCCAGTGACCACGGCCTATTTCCGTGAACAAGCCAAAGAAAAACTCCTTGATGGTGATTTTATCGGAACTTATCGTGACCTCGAGCAGGCCCTGAGACTCCCTGAAGAAGACAAGTCAGAGACCTACCAAGCCTACGCTGATTGTATTGTCCGACAGGTAAATGACCCTCTGTTTCGTTCAAGAGCAATCAAACCCGAACTGGAAAAACTAAGCGCCAAGATGGAATACCTGCACGAAGTAGACTTCTGGACACCGGAGCTGGACATCGGACGCTTTCATCTCAAAAATATGCTGGGTGATATTTAGCGTTCTGATTTGAGAAGTCAGAAGGACCCTGAAAAACATTATTTCTTCAGAAACTTGCCTACTGATGTATACCCGCTTAGCATGGCGGTGCCATTTTGATCTGACTTATTCTCAGGGCAGGTAGGGCAGGCTGTGGCTCCGATGGAGGACGGCCAATCGTGATACTTTGCTGACCAATAAAATTTTATTCAGTGTGCCATGTCAGCCAACGCCTGAACATGGTTATCACCGACACCAAAAGCCAATATTCTGCTAAGTTCGGCCAACGATCGACCACTGGTCTCCCTGAGCTGATTGAAGAATAACTGGATGGCTTTCTGGCTTTTCTGACTGGTTGCACTGCCTTCAATGACTTTCATAGCACGAAAATAGCCTTCAACATCCCGTGTCATCAGAAAGGTATCTTTGCCCAATGCCCTCAGGGCATAGGGGCCGGTATTGCCGCCCAGACGACTGCCATGTTTTTTCAGATAGGCCCAAAGCCCAATGATATTATCTTCAGGCCAGAGCGCGACAAACTGTGCAAAGCTACCTTCTCTCTGTCGTACATCATGGATCATCAGGGCATTTTCCCGGATGCTCCAGACCTTCTTGAGATGACGAATAATTTTAGGGTCAGTTGCTTTTCGCTCCAGCATGTCGTCAGGCATCATCAGCAACTTGTCAATATCAAAACCCCAGAATACCTCCTCAAAGTCAGGCCATTTCTGATCCACAACTCTCCAGACAAATCCACTCTGAAAAACCTTGCGGGTAAGTTCTGCAAGATAGCGGTCATCCGGAATACTTCTTAATTGGTCATTGGAAAGGGGTTTTACCAGCAAGGATTCAACGGCTGCTTCTCCCCCCTTGCGTTCACAGGCACGTTCAAAGATGACATCATAGCGTTCTGGCTTCATGGCCACTCCATATTTCTGGCAAAGGTTTGCCGAAAAGTGTATACAGTGCTCAAAAAAAATTGAACATTGATAGTTACTGATAAAATGTGTATTACATACACACCCCTTTGTCATAAACCTGACCAAAAGGTCAACCAACAGCAGAACAAGACATGACCATTCAATCATTTCATCCGCCCAAACGAACACTGATGGGCCCGGGCCCTTCAGATGTATACCCTCGAATTACAGAGGCTCTGTCCCGACCCACTATCGGTCATCTTGATCCTGAGTTTGTCCGTATGATGGATGAGGTCAAGGAGCTGCTTCAGTACGCCTTCAGGACCCGCAATGCCCTGACACTACCCATCTCCGCACCCGGCTCTGCCGGTATGGAAGCCTGTTTTGTCAACCTGATCGAACCAGGCGACAAGGTAGTGGTATGCATTAACGGCGTCTTTGGTGGCCGTATGAAAGAAAACGTCGAGCGGGCAGGTGGCGAACCCGTTATTGTTCAGGGTGAATGGGGTCGTGCTGTTGATGTGGCTGAAGTTGAAAAAACGCTTCAGGCTCACTCGGACAGCAAAATTCTGGCCTTCGTTCATGCAGAAACCTCTACCGGTGCCTGCTCTGATGCAGAAACACTCTGTCGTCTGGCCAAAGAGCATAACTGCCTTACCATCGTTGATGCGGTCACGTCACTGGGTGGATCTGAGCTGGAAGTAGATGCCTGGGGTATCGATGCTATCTACTCGGGCACACAGAAATGTCTCTCCTGTGTGCCAGGTATATCTCCGGTGAGCTTCAGCGAAAAAGCTGTGGAGAAAATTGCCAGCCGCAAGCACAAAGTCCAGAGCTGGTTCCTGGACATGAATCTGATCATGGGATACTGGGGTAAGGGGGCCAAAAGGGCTTATCACCATACTGCGCCTGTCAACGCCATGTATGCCCTCCACGAAGCTCTGGTTATTTTGCAGGAAGAAGGTATCGAAAACGCCTGGCGCCGCCACAAGCTTCATCATCAGGCCCTGGCAACCGGTCTTGAAGCCATGGGGTTGGAACTGGTTGTTCCTGAAAATGAACGTCTGAGCCAGCTGAATGCGGTCAGGATTCCTGATGGTATCGACGACGCCCGGGTGAGAAGTGAACTCTTGTCAAAGTACAACCTGGAAATTGGTGCAGGCCTTGGTGATCTGGCTGGAAAGGTCTGGCGGATAGGGCTGATGGGCTGCAGCGCCGACCAGACCCATGTTCTGTGCTGTCTGGGTGCCCTGCAGGCGGTTCTGGGTTCTGATGAAAACGGAGCGGCCGCTGCACTGGCATTTTATCGCTCACAGAACTAATGCCCTGGGTCTCCTTCATCCGCTGAGGGAGGCCTGAATTTTGTTAAGAGAATTCTCAACAGTACACCGAGCCTGAAAGAATCATTCTGCTAATATCGAAGAAACAGATTCGTTGGGGTAAGAAGTATGTTCAAGCTGCTGGCAATTATTTTACTGACTCTGGTTGCGATCGTCGGCCTCGCACGGAATTTTGAAATGCTCGTTGGACCGGATTATGCCTATGTGAAAGCGGACTATCCCCGCTTTGCCGATAAAGCCTGGTTTGACTTTGAATTCGGTAAAAGAGCCGGACTCGAAGGCGTATACGATGATGTTAAAGAAAAAATAAAGCAGTAATCCTGCGGCATAAATCTATTTGCTGACAGACGGTACTCCAGTTGCGGGCTGCTCGCCTGCCAATGGATTCTAAGTCTGATACCAGCTGATACGGACGGACTCGCTCTATCATACAGCCAGACTGCCAGCGTCGGTGCTGCTTGTCTGAAAAGCAGCTCGGGGACACCCGCTTGCGCGTTTAATGTATCTTCACCAGGTCTTGCAAATATGATTTGTATAAAAGACTGATATTTTTTCCTCCGCATGGAAGCATGAGTATTATGTCGTAGTGTTATCCAACAGACGAGTTATTAACCCAATGATTGCCAGGAAAAAACTGTATGTATTGTTATTTATCGTACTTGGCAATATATCTTTTTCAGAAGCTTCAATATTGAAGTTACATGACAAGATGCTTGTAGACTCCCGGAGATCAGGAATGACACAGCTGGATTTTTGTCAGAACATTAGCAAAGCTTCAGGTTTGATTAAACTCATGGCACACCTAAGATTTTTTCATTCTATATTATTAAGTCGTCGCCAGCCCAATCCCATAACACCAAAAGAATTATTTTTTCGAATTTCACAAAGAACAGCTCCAACTGAAATGAGTATGGAAATGCAAATTGATATGGCAATTCAAGTTACTGAAATAGCTCACGGTTTTAGTCTCGACTATGCTTTTTCCGAATTTGATGCAATGACTACAAGTGATATAGAAAATGAAGTGAGAACAATACTTATTAAAATACGAACAATAATGAGTGGATACGAACCCTTTTTTAGACGGTGTGAAGAATTAAATTTATCCAAAGAACTACAAGATACAATCGCGCTAATCGACGAGTCGGTTTAAAAACATCCGCACCTCAGCTACCCACCCTGAAGAAAAGGGCTTATAAAGCCTTTGTTGACCAGCCGTTGCTGTCCTCTATGTTTTTACATTGCCTACTGGCTTCCGGGTGGCAAGACTTAAAACAACCGCTATTATTCCCTTACCAGAATTAATATAAGGAATGTATCTAATGACTAACCTGGGACGAGCTGATCCAGAATGTTGGTATAAATCAGTTAATCTTCAATTTTTCATTGCTCAGTGCATGTGCTTTGCAGTCTTTTTCCTGCTCATAATGCCTGCATTTGCTGCTACGCCGACCAATGCAGAGCTGGCATTGCTTGGCACTGCCCTGGGGGATTGCAAGGGGACCGTTCGTTACGGCTATGGAGCTGGGAGGCGTGAGCTATTTACGGATGACACTCACAAAGCGGCTGCGATTTACAAGTTCTTTTTGGATTATTACCGAAGCTCTGATCGCCCTAAAAAACAGCATCAAAAAAAAGGTAAAGGTGCACAGTTTGATGCTGTCAGGCTGGCTAAATGCCAGTGTTTTTTTGCATTTCCCAAAGAGCAGCGTTTTCATTTAAATATGGAAGATTCGATGGATGTGGTGTTAAGCGAATACGGTGCTTTTCACTCTCGGTTGTTAAAAACTTTCTTTCAGGGATTCAGAAATGGCACTCTGACAACCAGGGATCAGGTTCTCGACCTTTCCGGTCAGAGTTTTCGTACAAGATCAGGGAAAGCAGAAGGCTCCTCTGGTAATGGCGGCTGTATGGGAATTGCTACGATTGTGGCTATCCTTGATCATGATCCCTATATCAGTGACGAGGATTTTGTCAGCCGCGTTCGACAAACGGTTCAGGTCAGTCATAACCATGAGCAGGCCATGCAGGCTGCTGTCGCTATCGCCCTTGCAGCGAGGGTCATGATTGAAAATCGTGATTCAAGAACTGCGAACAGAGATCTGGCCGAAATCACCTTACAACGCATTTATAGACAGGTAACTGACCCGGAAGTTTTGAAATGCCTGAGGATTATTGAGCAACAAATCCTGCAAAACACGCATGCTCGCAAGCTTGATCATGGGGAGGTTATGGCTGAGTTAAATCTCCTTCTGCCTTCCAGCTCTGGTGCAGAGAGATCCCGAAAAAAGACTGGTGACACAAAGCTTCGAGGAACCTGGGCCCCCAGTTCTGCAGCGGCCGTCCTGTATTTTCTTTTTACCGGTGACAGATCCCAGAATTCATTGCTGCAGCAGGTAGCAAAATTTACCATAGACCAGGATACGATTGGGGCAATGTTAATGGCACTCAGTGCTCTGCGGGAAGGTGGTTTCAGACGAAGCGAGTTTGGTGCAGGGCAGGAGCTGAAACTGTTACAGGAGTTGCTTGACCATTTGCCGGAGTGGGTTGCAATAAACCCCAGTGCTGTGGATTATCTGGTCGATGATGATGATGATGATGATGATGAGGATGAAGGTGAGGCAGGTGCGAGTAATTGTGCCTGTCGGAGCCAGTCAATGTGAATTAAGAATATTGAGCTAATCGATGAATCAATTAAGTACTTCAGTGCATAAAAACAAAGGCTTATCAGCTTCAATCGCCGTACCTCTATAGCTGGCTATATCTCTCACCCCTTCGCTCCAGAGTCTCAGAGGAAACGGGTTGAGACAGGGAAAAAAGTGTCGAAAAACCGCTAATTACAGAGAGTAAATAAGCATTTTGAGCCACTTGTTAATATCACATCAGCATTTTTCAGCGGCCTCTGAAGCAAGCAAACAAGTCAATGACTGTTATATTTTTACTCAGCAATTAAGTACTCAACCATACGAAATCATATTTTCTGACTTATTGTTCAGGCACTCTAACTGCGTTGCAACTCTGGTCACATAGCTTGCTATGTACCCGTCGTTGCGCCTTGCAGAGCACCTGCCCAATAAGCCAGAAATATTCGATTCCGTATGGCTGAGTACTTAACGTTAGAATTACTAACTAAAAAGATATTTTTGGAACTTTATAAGACTTAAGAAATCAAACATATTGATAATTTTTTACGATATAAAGTAGACAATATGACTCCACCTCATCCAGATGATCCATTGTACAGAAGTTGGTATTTTGACAAGAAAAACCCTATTCATAAAGGAAATACTGTAAAGTTAAGAATGCGATCTTTTCGATCAATGAAAAGAGCATCCCCTTATCCTCTGAAATTCAAATATATACCTATTCCTGATAAAGCCCAAAGGTCAAAGACTTTAAGACTGGAAAGAGGAAGAAATTTAGTCACACAGAAATTTATAGAAGTACTTTCAGTAGTGAAAGTTAACTGGGCCAGGGCAGTAAAGCTACTGAAAAGTGGTGGAGATCCTTTTGCATATAAAGGGACTGGCTTCACTCCAAATATATTATTTAAGCTTATTGTTGATATTACCAATACTCCAAAAATCGAAGCAAAACACCTTTTAGAGTCAAAAGAACGGGAAGAGTTCATTGCATTACTTCTGGAGAGAGATGAGATTGAATCTGCCCTAATGGAGTTTGACTCGTCACCCTTTCAAAACACACCATTTACCGCAGCCATTGCAGCCAGAGATATAAAGTTATCAAAAGCCCTATTCAATCATCTAACGAAAACAAACCATGAGTTATTAATCACACCAAATCAAAAGACATTAGAAAGGCAATTTGGAAACAATACACCTCTGGTACTGGCCATTAAAACTAACAATGAAGAACTGGCTTTGGATTTAGTACCTTTTTATACCGATGAGTTATTGCGTAAGCGTGTAACCTGGGCAAACAACAACACTCTTGAATTGGCTCATTTAGCGAGATTCAATCATTTACTTCCAATAATGGTGGCAATAGCTCAAGGTCTTACTACAGATGAAGCAACCAAGCTTCAATCATTATATGATGGATGTCCACGTGGGAGTGATATATGGCATGATTTATATGAAACAGATATGTTTCTTAATGACGAAGGAGAATTCATTGAAGATAGAGAAAGAGTCTCAAATCCTGATATTTATCATACCTCAAAATATATTCGAACCAGTGTAATTCCCCTACCCCAAAATCGGTGTTCCCTCCATTAATACATAATAACTGATAGCAGATCGAGAACAGGCTATCGCAAAAGTAGCCTGTAAAACTGACCCAGCTTAACGCTCTATTGGTCAAGCAAAAGACTTTCACAACAGCCGCCTTTTCAGAAAGGAATTACTTCTCAACAAAAGCCCTTTCAATAACATAGTGCCCCGGATTTCCACCACGGGCTTCCTTAAAGCCACGCTCATCCAGAATACGACACAGATCTTTCAACATGGCAGGGCTGCCGCACAGCATGAAGCGATCATTTTCCAGATCGGGCTCAGGAAGATTCAGGTCGGCAAACAGCTTGCCACTTTCCATCAAGTCCGTCAGGCGCCCCTGGTTGCGGAAAGGTTCCCGGGTAACCGTTGGGTAATACTTCAACTGTTTTTTAACCATCTCACCAAAGTATTCATTTTCTGGCAGTTCATTTTCAATCCGGTCCTGATAAGCCAATTCAGAAACATAGCGAACGCCGTGAGTCAGAATTACATTGTCGAACTGCTCATAAATTTCAAAATCCTTGATAATGCTCATAAAAGGAGCCAGACCCGTTCCTGTGCTGAGTAGGTAGAGATTCTTTCCGGGCAGCAGATGGTCGGCTACCAGAGTCCCCACAGGCTTGGTGCCCACCAGAATGTCATCTCCCACTTCCAGCTTCTGCAGGTGTTGGGTCAGGGGGCCATCCTGTACCTTGATGGAAAAAAACTCCATCTCTTCTTCATAGTTGGCGCTGGCAATGCTATAGGCTCTCAGCAGAGGTTTGTTATCGATTTCCAGACCGATCATGGTGAAATGGCCGTTCTTGAACCTCAATCCCTGGTTGCGTGTAGTGGTGAAACTGAACAGGGTATCATTCCAGTGATGAACACTGGTCACTGTCTCCCGGATAAGATTACTCATAGTAGGTGTCACTCCTGATGGTCGATTTTTCTTTCTGACACTTTGCTGTACCCTGAAAAGTTACTTATCTTTGTAATAATTCAAAAGGCGGTCAGCTCCCTCGCGATCTTTTCCTGTGACTCGAGCATCCCTGTCAATGAGTTTTCGCAGCGATTCGATGTCCCGAGCTTTGAGAGCGTATTTAAGAAAGCTCCCACCCCGAGAATCTACCGGTGCATTAACATCACCGAAGCCATTGATAGCGGACGGGAGTAACAATTTAATATCTACCGCTCTTTTGGACAGATATCTGATTTTTTTTGAAAGCGTCATTAGCCGAAAGTTCATTTATTCGTACTATTTTTTCTTCCGGGATATCTTAGTCAGGGGTAGGATATTTGTGAAACAGATAATTCTTATAAGATTATTCGATTAAATCGATTACCCCATGAAACTGACTCTCCAACAACTGGAGATTTTCCCGGAGGTTGCCCGCCAGCAGAACCTTAACCGCTCCGCCAAAGCTCTGGTCATGTCCCAGTCTGCCGCCAGCAGTGCACTGAAAGAACTGTAACAAAAATTCAATACTCAGCGCTTTGATCGCATTGGCAAAAGACTTCAGCTGAATGATCCCGATAAGATTACTCAAGGTTGTTATCACTCCTGATGATCGATGGTTCTGCCTGACACTTTGCTGCATCATGAACAGTCAAATAAAATTGCAACAATCGCAAAATCAATTACGCCAGACACAAGATAAATCGTCAAAAGGTGAATTTATCTTGTGGGGTTCAACTACAAAGCTAGCCAAGATTGAAGGCGTAACCAGCCAAACTATGAGGCGCAAGATCGAAAGCGGTCACTACGAAAAAATGAAGCAAACAAGTGGTGGTCACTTCCGCATATTCATTAACCAGCAGAGGAAGATATGCTATACAAGAGTGAGTTCTGGAAAGCAAAAATCCAGCATTGACACGCAAAAGCGTATCTTACTCAAAGAGCACCCTGATGCAGAATTTATCAGCGACATTGCCAGTGCTTTCAACTTTAAGCGAAAAGGACTGCAAACCATTCTGGAATCAGCGGTGTGCGGAAATCCAACCCATATTGTGGTTGCCACAAAAGATCGCCTTGCCCGATCAGGATTTGAACTTATCAAGTGGCTTGTTGAATTATCGGGAGGACACATCGAGGTTTTGGATGACCCGGATAACGCCTGTGAGCCATTCGACACCCAAGAGCTTATCGGTTTCATTACCTCATTCTGCAATAGCCACTACGGGAAGCGATCTGCTAAAAGACGCAAAGGACGCAAAGATAGTAGCGTCAAAAAAGATCAGGTTTTACCCAGAGAATGAGCAAGCCTATCACGATGCCCTGATACTCTATCGGAGGTCGTACAACCTTGCTGTTGAGCGTTTCCACAATGATGACTATAAAGATGCCAGCGGAAAATTCGTCAACATGCGACCCGCCATTAAAGCTCAAGTGGAGCAGGAGCAAAAAGAAAGTGGCAGGGCTTATAACTCGATTGTTTCTGATAATGGAACACTGGCGGCAGCGGCTACATTCAAAGCGGTCTGCAAGCACAACAAGAAGCTCAAGGGAGCTAAAGAGGGCTTTGCAGAAATCAGTTTCAAAAGCCGCAAAGGTAGCAGGCACTCATTCTCTATTGACCGTTTGCCAAAGGGATTAAATCCCTGCATACAGGCTCTTGGCAAGATTCACCTGACAGAAGATGTGCCAGCAGAAGCGATTGGCAAGTCTTGTGTCGTAACCTACGACAAAGGTCGCTGGTTCATTCAGGTTCAACAACATATTGAGCTAAATCCCGAAATCCAAGGGAAGGTTAGATGCGTTGGAGTTGACCCCGGAGTTCGCACCTTTGCCACTTGCTACAGCGAAAAAGAGGCATTGATAGCGGGTGATAAGGTTGCAAAAACAAAGCTGTTTCCACTGATGAAGCAAGTGGACAGCTTGATCAGTCAAAAGCAAAAAATCCTGAACACGCAGAAGGGCGTTAAGTTCCCCGACATGCCCCAGTGGGCAAGAGATCGGATTATTCATTTCAAGAGGGAAATTGACCGGCTGAAATGCAAAAAGGATGACATTGTTCTTGATCTGCATAACCGGCTGGCGTTCGAGCTGGTGTCGAACTACGACGTTGTATTTTTGCCAACCTTTGAGACAAGAGGTATGGTCACACGCAAAGATAAGAAGGTTCGCACCATTCGCCGTAACACCTGCCGCCAGATGCTTGACCTCAATCACTACCAATTCAAAAAGCGGCTTAAGTGGTACGCAAAAAAGTATGGAAAGCATGTAGTTGATTGCAACGAAGCCTATACATCCAAGACTCAATCATGGAACGGGACCATTGACGAAAAATTAGGTTCTTCCAAAATTATAAAGGGTGAGGGCTTCACCGTTGATCGTGATATCAACGGTGCCAGAAATGTCTTTCTTAAGTGTTTGACAAGGTAGCTTGAACCTTATCCATAACAGCGAGTGTTGCGCTCGTTGCGGTTTTAATCAAGAGTTACTTATCCTTATGATCATTCAAAATCGAGTCAACTTTGTCCCGGTTGCTGTCTGTGACTTGAGCTCCTCTGTCAATGAGTTGTTGCAATGCTTCCTTGTCCTTGGCAATGAGTGCATATTCAAGAAGGCTGCGACCCGGGTCGTAACCTGAATGACCTGCCGGTGCATTAATATCAGCAAAACCATTGATAGCAGACGAGAGTAACACTTTAATAATTTCCACCCTGTCAGATGAATTTCTTACATAATTGACTCCGTCAAAAGCTGTGTACCCTTGTCCGGTACTAAGCTCAACTTTTGCCCCCGCATTGATCAGCATCCTGACCAGGCCTAAATGGTTTTTCGTTTTAGGGTAATCTTGAGGTAAACCAAATACCATTGCGTAGTGAAGGGCGGTACGTCCATCGCGAGCAGTTGCATTTACATCGGCTCCGTTTTTAATCAGAGTTTCAAGTGCCAACTCATGATCAGCATCAACAGCTATGTGGATTGCCCTGTGGCCGTCGTTATCTGGAATATCGAAACGGGCTCCATGCTCCATCAAAAGGGTAAACAAATCAGGACATTCAGGCTTTTCGGCAGCCAGATGCAGAGGTGTTCGGCCACACTCGTCGCGGATGTTCACACCAGCATTGAAGTCCAGTAATGTTCTCACCGTCTCCAGATTATGATTGCTGACTGCGTAGTGTAGTGCTGTTTTGCCCTTTGAGTCCTGAACGTCAATATCTTCGCCAATGTCAAGTTCTTCGGCGACATCAATACCTTCGTCAGGGTCAATATCTTCGTCGATGTCAGGATCCTCGGCCAGTAATCTGGCTATATTTTGATCGCCCTTTATCGCTGCAATGTGGAGGGCTGACATCTTCGCTTCCTGCCATGAGTGTTTCGAGCCCGGGCCTTCATGCTCCATAAGTTCCAGGGCGTGGTCTATCTGGCCAGATACTACAGCATGGGCCACCGATGAAAATTCTAATTCCGGAAGACGGTGATCCTGACAGATAGGGCATATTTTCCGGGAATCAAGACTCTGCTGGTTTTCTTCAAATTCCCTGTGGCAGGAACCATGAAAAAGATGGAGTTTGGGGTTGGTGGACTTAAAAAAATTGTATGTTACGTGTGCAACAACGACGTTGTGAGAGCCAAAAACACCCTTAAAGCAAATGCCACATTCTTGAGAAATATTACCTTCAGTCAAATTGTTGATTTTTCTTGTACTTTCGTCACAGAAACTTCTCGATTCCAGAATCAATTGTTTCAAATTTGCCATTGAGAAGGTGTGTGAACTTATATCCATTAGTCAGTCCCTTATTGTGTTTTTAGATCAATATCGAACCATCATATCAACTGATAGCAGACATTCTTTGGTCGACAACTAGTCGCTCCAGGTGCTGGCACCTGAGCTATCTGAGTGATTGTTTCTTACCCGGAGCGTAAAAAATCCATCACAATCGAACGTTTGAGAGAAAAGTTGGCCAAAAGTTCAATTATTCATACTATTTTTTCTTCCGGAATAGACCAGTCAGGGGTAGGATATTGGCAAAACAGATAATTCTTATAAGATTATTCGATTAAATCGATTAGCTCATGAAACTGACTCTCCGACAACTGGAGGTTTTTCTGGAGGTTGCCCGCCAGCAGAACCTTAGCCGCGCCGCCGAAGCTCTGGTCATGTCCCAGTCTGCCGCCAGCAGTGCACTGAAAGAACTGGAACAAAAGTTCAATACTCAGCTCTTTGATCGCATTGGCAAAAGAATTCAGCTGAATGACCTCGGCCAGCAGATTCGACCGGACGCCGAAGCCCTTCTGGAAAAGGCCCGGCAGCTTGAGCAGAAACTCTTCAGCAAAGCTCTGACAGGACAGATCCGGGTCGGCGCTACTTTGACCATAGGCAATTATCTGGCCGTTAACATCGTAGCCCGAATGATGAGAGACAAACCGGGTACCCATATTGATCTGCAGGTGGCCAATACCGCCAATATTACCGAGAAGGTTCTTAACTTTGATCTGGATATCGGACTGATCGAAGGAGAGTTACACCACCATGACCTGAATGTCATACCCTGGTGTGATGATGAACTGGTTGCCTTCTGCGCACCGGGCCATGACCTCGAACACAAAACCCAACTGACAGACCAGGATCTTTTGAGTGCTGGCTGGATTCTCCGCGAAGCCGGTTCGGGTACCCGTCAGGCGTTTGATCGAGCTATGTACGGCATTCTGCCCAACCTGAATGTGGTTATTGAGTTGCAACACACTGAAGCCATCAAGCGGGCTGTCGAGGCCGGTCTCGGGATTGGCTGCCTGTCGAGAATTACACTTCAGGATGCTTTCAAAAGGGGCAGTCTGATCCCTTTGTTAATCCCTGACAGAGATTTGAGCCGACAATTCTATTTCATCATGCACCGACAAAAGTACATCAGTCAGGGAACCAGGGAATTAATTGAACTCTGCCGTAGCTGGACCGCCAGCCCTTGAGAACATAAGAGGTCTTTGGGCTTTTAAGTTCTCAGAAAGTTATACAAATCTGAAACCGGGTTTAGTCTTTTAGCCAGTGCAACAAAGGTCTGATTATGATTAAAAGAATCACTATCGTGGGCGGAACCCATGGCAACGAGTTGATTGGGCCTAACCTGATCAGGAAGTTGGAACAGGACGGTAGTTTCAAACAGAGCGTCATTCCAGTAGATTATCTGCTGGCCAATGTTGAAGCTTATAAAGCAGTCAGACGATTTATGGATGCCGATCTGAATCGTTCCTTTACGGATGACATTCTCAACGGCGATGATGATTCGGTCTATGAACACCGCCGAGCCCGGAAAATCAATCAACTGCTCGGCCCCAAAGCCAATAATGACCGTTTTATCATCGATCTGCACAGTACCACCAGCAACATGGGAATGACGCTGATTATCAAAGATCAGGCCGCTTTCAACCTCAAAGCAGCATCCTATGTGCAACAACAGATGCCGGAAGTAAAAATCATTCTGAGTGACCGTGATAACCAATTCAGCCGAACGCTGAATAGCCTTTCCGACTACGCAGTGACCATTGAAGTCGGCCCTATTCCCAACGGCGTTTTGCGACACGATCAGTTTTCAGACACTGAATCAGTGATCCAACATCTGGTCGACTTCACCCAAATGCCAGAAAACGAACGGGACAATATCCTGCCCGCAAGCACCGAAGTTTATAACGTCAGGGATCGTTTTTTTTATCCCAGAGACGACGACGGACAAATATCTGCCATGGTTCACAGTGCTCTGCAGGACAGGGATTTTGAGGAGCTGAAGCCAGGCATGCCGATGTTTCAGAATATGGATGGCACAGTGACTCCCTATCAGGGTGAACCCGGATACCCCATCTTTATCAATGAAGCTGCGTACTATTACGAGAACACGGCTTTTGTCATGACAACCCGGAAAACGGTTGTTCCAGACGGTTAAACTCTTCAAGGCAACGATACACAGGCAGGCATTCCGATGTTAACCTTTAAGGGACGTCATGCTAGCATGCCGTCCCCTGAGATACTGTCCGACTGCTGGCACAATCTCTGGTCGCAGTTCATCAGCCTTGAGCTAAAACAGCCATGAGCTCAATAAAGAGTCCTGAGCCCGGAATGGAGAGATTATGACAAGACGCTTTCATACAGGGGCCATTCTCCCCCTGCTACTGATCACCGGTTTGCTGACAGCCTGCGGCTTTCAGCTGCGAGGCAAGGTCGATATTGCCAGTGAAATTGCCCAGCTGTCTGTCTCAGGAAGTGATCTGCCGTTTGTCAGGGAGTTAAAAAAAGCCCTGACGCTCAATGGTATTGAGATCACAGATAATGCCCACTATCACCTGCAAGTGTTGAGTCTGGAGCGTTCGACAGGCGATGAGATTCAAGCCAGTGTCGGTCAGTACGAACGCCTGCTGACCCTGAAAGCCACCTACCAGCTCAGCACTAATGATGGCCTGAAACTCTTTGACCCCATTGTGCTCTTCAACGAGCGCTACATGTTCCAGGACAAGAACCAGACCAACGCGGCCCTGAGCGAGGAAGCCATCATCTTTGATCAGCTTCGTCAGGAGCTGTTGCTGACCACTGTTCGCAGAGTGGCTGCTATTTCCGGTGAAGTGCTTCGCCAGGAAGAAGTACGAGCCCGCAAAGCCCTCGAAGCCGAGCGAGAGGCGCGTGAAGCGGAACAATGAACATCAGACCCGACCAACTCGGCGCCCAACTCAAGCGACAACTCTGTGCTGTCTACATAGTCAGTGGCGATGAGCCCCTGCAGGTCTCGGAGTGCTGTGACCAAATCCGGCAAGCGGCAAGAAAGCAGGGGTTTACCGAGCGACACGTTTACCATGTCGACAATAACTTTGACTGGGGGGATTTTCTGGAAGCAGCAAACAGTCTCTCACTGTTCGCTGAAAAACAAATTCTTGAAGTCAGGATGCCCAATGGCAAGCCCGGTGATGCAGGCCGAAAAGCTTTTCAGGAATATCTGAAACATCTTTCTCCGGATAACCTGCTACTGATCATTACCGACCGGCTTGATAATGCCAGCCAAAAGGCAAAATGGTTCAAGGCCCTGGAACAGGAAGGACTGTTTATCCCGATCTGGCCTGTTGAACATGACAAGTTGCCGGGCTGGATTGCCCGACGTCTGAAAAGTCAGGGGTTTGAAGCCAGTCAGGATGCTCTTTCGCTACTTTGCGAACGCATTGAAGGAAATCTGCTGGCCGCGTCACAGGAAATTGAAAAGCTGAAGCTCCTGGCGGATGGCAAAAAGATTGAAGTGGAAACCGTCAGGGAAGCGGTTTCTGACAGTGCCCGCTATGACGTTTTCCAACTGGCTGATGCGGCTCTGAATGGTGACCCGAAGTCTGTGGTCAGAATACTCGGCGGTTTGAAAAGCGAAGGCATTGAGCCACCCATTGTGCTCTGGGCTCTGGCCCGTGACGTGCGACTGCTCAGCCACCTCAGCCGATTAAAATCCCGGGGCACACCGCCCAATCTGGCTTATGATCAGGCAGCCAAAACTCACGGCATGTCATCCTTTATTCTCAAGAAGCGTAAAAACCTGCTGGAAAAATGCATGGGTCGTCACAGTGAGCGTGCCTTTCGCCAGATGCTGATTCATACTGGCCATATTGACAAAGGTGTCAAAGGGCTTGAAAAAATCAACTGCTGGGATGAATTATTGACCCTGAGCCTTTTCCTGGCCGGTATGCCTGCTCCTCTTCAAGCCTGAATTTTATACCAATCGGTACGTTTTTAATGACATTAAACAGACAGCTGTGACCGTCAGACCTCTGGCTAAAAATAGTATTCAATCTCAGTCGGTTGACTCATTCTGCCTTTAATTAGTCGCTTATAATTTCCTATTGCACTAAATAAACCCACTTGCTAGACGCATTTGCAACAAGCGAACAACTTCTATAAAGGCTTCTATGGCAGGGCCGATGGTTCGAGAGATCCGAAACCGCGCACAGGAGTGTATGGATATGATTTTTCGAAACCTGCTGGGAGCAGCTGCTGCATTGCTGGTAGCAGGCTGTGCCTTCAACATGTCAAACCATAAAGGGGCCTATAACGAGAAATGGTCCAAAGCCAAGAACCTGACTAATGCAGGCGGCATGCTTGAACAGGTGTATGACCAGCAGTTACCTGCCGGAGCTTACAACAAGGAAGGCAAGCTGGAGGACTACAAACTGGGCAATATTTCTCACCCGGCCTATGGTGCTGCCAGCGGTGTGGTGGGAGTTAATGTCAAACCTTATGGCGCCTTTGAACGCTTTTACTGGGGATGGACGGTACCGGGTGCCAGCCATTATGATCACCACAGGTTATTTGCCTGGATGCCCATCGCCATGGCCGAGGATGAGATCGGAGCCAGGGAAACGATGGAGCTGATGCTGACCCGTTCCGCCCTGACCATCCTCAACGACATGAATTACAAGTACAAGCCGATCAAAACACCTTTCGAGCATAATGGTCTGGCTTTCAAGCAGTGGTACCTGGAACAGACCGGTGCTACCTGCTCTTTTGCCCGAATGAACTGTGTTCTGAGTCTGTATATCCCGGTTCCAACTGCTGTCGACCATGCGCCTTCATTCTCCTATTTCAGTATGGCGGGAGAGCCAGCCTGGTTTTTCTCAGCCCATGATGATAACGCTTTCCCCAGGCTGTCCATCACCCAGGGTGAAGGTTTGGAAAGCATCAGCGAGAATGTCTTTTATCAGAAGCTGAGTGCCCGTCTGCCAGGGTGGGTCTATTTCTACATGGCGCCCAAAGAGGTGGGTATCGGAGACGACAACAAAACCATCGCTTACCCCTATGTACTGGAGAAAGGCAAACCGTTGCTGTTCATTCGCCCCAACAAGTAGGTAAAAACGAAAAGCAAACCTCAAAATCACTGCTATAGTCTTTGGGATTTGCTGTTACAGCGGCGCAGTTGTCGGCCCATAAAGATCAGGCCCGCGCATCAGACAACGAGGAAGCTGTTATCAACAGGCTGTATTAAAAATAAGTCGGCGGACAAACAGTCCCTGAATGGAATGACTGATCAGAGTAAATCCACCTTGCCAGAAATCCAGGCTACACGAGGTCAGTTCAGTAGCAGACTGAGCTTTATTATTGCCGCTGCCGGCTGCGCAGTAGGTGTGGGAAACATCTGGAGCTTTCCAACCCAGACGGCACAAAATGGCGGCGCAGCCTTTGTTCTGGTTTACCTCTGTTTCTCATTCCTTCTTGCCTATCCCACACTGGTGGCCGAACTCACTATCGGCCGATACAGTCAATCCAACTCAGTGACTGCCATGACCGGTCTGGATAACAGGAACTGGGTCAAAAAACTGGGCTTGATCACCAGCATTATGGGATTGGTGACCCTGACTCTGATTTACAGTTTTTACAGCATTATCGGTGGCTGGTTTACTGGTTTCTCTCTGGCCCCGATCTTCGAATTGGGCGGCCTTCACGCGGCGGCCAGCTGGCTGACCGATTTTAATGTCTACTCAACGGCTCTGGTCACCCTGCTTTTCATGGTTCTGACCACGTTGATCGTCATCGGTGGGGTTAAAGAGGGCATAGAGCGCTGGTGTAACAGGCTGATGCCCGCCCTGTTTATTATTTTGTCTGTGCTCATTGCTTTCGCTTTAAGCCGACCCGGTGGTATAGAAGGTTTGAAAGTCTATCTGATTCCGGACTTTTCCAAACTACTGAACCAACAGCTTTTGATTTCAGCCCTGGGGCAGTCTTTCTTCTCTATGTCTCTGGGTGTGGGCTGCATGATGGTTTACGGTTCTTATCTGAGTAAAAAAGCCAACCTTCCACTCACCGCTTTCCAGGTTGCGCTGGTCGACAGCTCAGTGGCGTTCCTGGCTGGTATGCTGATCATTCCCTGTATGTTCGCTGCCATGCAGCAGGGTATCGAGATTTACACCGCTAACGGACAGCTCCACAGTGCTGACACGCTGGTGTTTAACGTACTGCCAACCTTATTTAATCAGCTGGGAATACTCGGGCAGCTGGTTGCGCTGGCTTTCTTCATGCTGCTAACGATTGCCGCGCTGACTTCATCGATTTCTCTGATAGAACCAACCGTAGCCTATATGGTTGAAAAGCTCAGTTTTCGTCGCCATTACGCCAGTTGGTGCATTACGGTGATCTCAGCCTGCCTGTCGGTTTTAATCATTTATCACATTGAGACGCTGCTGGGTCTGGCCGTTAAAGTCGCTACTCAGTATCTGCAACCTGTTTTGTGCTTCATGATTGCCATTTATGGCAGCTGGATCATGCGTCAGAACCGCCTGCTGAAGGAATTGAGTCAGGGCTTTCCTGAAATCCGGAAGAGCCTGTTCTGGAAGATCTGGCCCTGGTATATCAGGACGATTTGCCCGGGCCTGATTCTGATACTCTTCCTGAGCAATCTCTGATCTTCTTTTTAAAAATTTCCCGGAAAGCCTGCTAATAGCAACCGGGCTGAAAGAACAGGAAGAAGATTAAAAATAAACTCCGTCAAAAGCCAAAACTCTCTCTGACGGCATCGATACCCCCAGAATCATAAAGCGCATCCACTCTCTCTATGACGGCCTCGATATTCTCAGAACCACAAAACGTTTCCACTCTCGCTCTGACAGCCTCGATATTCTCAGAACCATAAAGTTCTTCCACAGAATAATCAAAGTTAGCATCGAACCATTCAGTGAAATCATCCAGGTATTTTTCCCGTTTTTTCAGATATTTTATCCTCTCTTCTTCTTTTCTTCTCTCCTTCTCTTTCTCTTCGATGCTAAGCTCTTTTTCTTTATCTCTCTTTTCTGCCTTGTTTTGTATAGCTCCATGAACCTGCTCAGTGACGTTGGTATTAACAGTTGGCGGAAACATCGCCATCACAGCAGTTGACACTGCCACAACATAGTTTATTTGCATTCTGTCAAATATTGTGCCAAGGCTTAACATTGTGCACGTGAATTCACATCTACCAATAAACGGTTTTTCTAATTGATTCGTTATGAACTTTTCTAAGGCTAGAAGAAATTTTTGAAACAATTCAGGGTTTTCATTTCCAGGGTTTTCATTTGAGGCGTTTAATACCCTTTTGAGTCTTATCTTTAATTCTAATTTTCTGAAAATCGTTACATAATTTTCAACCATGTCTTCTTCCGTATCTGATTGGCTAAAACAACTCGGCATATTATCAACATGTGCACTTACGATTTTTTTAAAGAGATGTTCAAGTTTCAGGCTTGTGGCATACAAGAAACTCATGAACTGCATATTCGAGGCAACTGATTCAGGATCTTTCTCACCATATTCTTCTATAAGCATTAACATTTGTTCAGCTGATTCTACACCGTACTGATAAAGCGGTGTTAAATTTTTATTAACTTCAAAATTGAGCAGAGAGTAAGCAGCTAATAACATTGGGTCTGCTGATGCCTCAGAATTTTCAGCTTCTGGGGAACCACCCAATTGTTGCAAAATCTTAAGACGCATTTCTCCCAATAACTTCAGGCCAGAGAAAACGGAAGCAGACTCTTTAACATTTGCTTTTAAAACGTCGTGATCGTTTATTGAGGCTAATGTACCTAAAAGGTCACGTTTTCCGGCATGGAGTCTCTCAATACCAGACAAGCCAGTGGCGTGAAACAGGAATGAGTCAAATAAAGCATGAGCCACCTGAGGGAGGCTTTCATTTGAATGGATGATTGTGTAGTAGCTCAACATCAAAATCGCCAGGTTCTGTTGATCTTCTGGCTTAGTCATATCGACAGGAGATTCGGTACCCATGATGTTAGTCAGAACGCCTATCATTGCATTCTGGTTACTGTCAGCCGAAATATGGAGAACTTGTTGTACTTGCTGAATCATGCTTGCAATTGTCAGGCTCTCATCGGGTGGGGTTATCGGGATATAGCTCAACATAGTGTTCAGGGTGTTGTTTGCAATTCCTGTATTCAATCCCAGGATAATGGCAGTAATTTGTGCATGATTCATTGGCGGGAGCGGAATATCCATTAAAGGCTGAGGCTGCTGTGCTCCAGCCCCATCCGATGCTTCTGAACCCTCAGCTATTATTTCGCCTTGCTCATTTTCATAGTTCATTGCAAAGATAAGATGGGTGCTATTTGGGCTGGGTACAAAAGGAGGGATTTTCCCCGTATAAGCATTATGGTTAATTAAATCGTCCAGGAAGCCAGACCCTTTTGTGGTTTTTCCTCTGACAAATTCCTCCACCACAGGCATTGAAAAAGGACTTCCTGCCAGCAGTTTTGAACAGGGGCAAGCCATTATGATGAGGCCAAGGGAAGCAGCAGTTGGTAATCGAGCCATATAATTACCCATTGTCGTCTTTCTTGCCTAGTTTGAACACTACAGTAACGTAGTCCATCTATTGCAGCAGCGACAGATTTTCTGCACCCGCCAGACTTGACCTGATCACCCTTTTAACTCCGCTTTTAAATAGAAAAGGCGGATAACGAGCTCAACCTCATCTCTGAAAATGAAAGTCAGTAAGGATTAGTGCTTGAGCATGGGCTGGAGACCTGAAACTAAAATTCAGTTCCCTGTACGATTTCGAGCACTCGTAGTTTTAAAAGTGGCCAAATTTAAGAACGCTTGTATTAACTTGCTCAGGCGCTATAGTTTATACCTGTGTATATACTTTTATTCGGAGCCAGTGGCCAGATGATCGTTCAAATTAAAAAATGGGGTAATAGCCTTGCCGTTAGAATACCTGCTAAGGCTCTTTCTATTTCAGGGTTAGGTGAAGGTTCCTGGTTGGAAGTAAATTCTTTAAAGGGTGAAATTCTCCTGAAGGAATCAAAGCCAAAGGTGAAATACACCTTGGAGCAGATGTTTGATGGTTATGACGAGAACAGTTTTGAGCCTAATCAGGAAGATAAGAGGCTGGCCCTTTGAGGTCAAAATTGATGGCGGAGATGTTTCAGGAGTTGCCCTTTGTGAACAGATCAAGTCATTGGACTACCTTTCGAGAGAACTAGAATTCATAGAGAAAGCTGATCCTGATGCAGTTGAAGAAGCGATAGCCAAAATAGTGGCTATTTTCGATTAAGTCGGCACATCAATGTAAGCTCAGACTCATTGTCCTGAATTTTTTGTTTGTTTACGACAGATAAAGTACACGACAAGCTCTATATAACATAGAGCTTGTCGTTCATGAGTCACTGTCAATCCAGGAGCGACACATCTCTGACAGCACCTTTATCGGCACTGGTCACCATAGCCGCATAGGCTTTTAATGACGCAGAAACCTTACGAGGCCGCTCTTTCAGAGGTTTCCAGGCTGCCTTGCCTTTCACTTCCATCCGGGTACGACGCTCGGCCAGCTCTTCATCAGACAACTGTACGTCAATGGTACGATTAGGGATATCAATACGAACGATATCGCCTTTTTCTACCAGAGCAATATTGCCCCCCGCTGCCGCTTCTGGAGAAGCATGACCTATGGAAAGTCCGGAAGTACCACCAGAGAAACGACCATCGGTCAGGAGCGCGCACTCTTTACCCAAACCTTTGGATTTCAGGTAGCTGGTCGGATACAACATCTCCTGCATACCCGGACCACCTTTGGGACCTTCGTAGCGGACGATAACAACATCACCGGCTTCTACCCGACCTTCGAGAATATCACTGACTGCATCTTCCTGACTCTCACAGATATGTGCAGGTCCTTCAAAAACCAGAATACTCTCATCGACACCAGAGGTTTTTACTACGCAACCATCCAGGGCAATATTACCGGTCAGAACCGCGAGACCACCTTCATTGCTGTATGCATGCTCCAGTGTCCGGATACAACCTGATTCACGATCATCGTCCAGCGTTGGCCAGCGAGTTTCCTGACTGAATGCCTGTGTCGTACGTATGCCGGCAGGTCCTGCCTTGAAGAATGTCAGTACCGATTCGTCACTGGTCTGTTTGATATCCCATTTAGCCAGAGCTGCGGCCATGGTTTCACTGTGAACCGTCGGGATCTCATTGTTCAACAACCCTGCCCGATCCAGTTCACCCAGGATGCCAAACACACCACCTGCACGATGGACATCTTCCATATGGTATTTCTGGATGTTAGGTGCCACCTTGCACAGCTGAGGCACCTTGCGAGAAAGGGCATCAATATCTTTCATGGTGAAATCGACACCCGCTTCCTGTGCAGCGGCCAGCAAATGCAGAATGGTATTGGTGGACCCCCCCATGGCTATATCCAGACTCATAGCATTTTCAAAGGCCTTATAGCTGGCAATAGAGCGAGGCAGAACAGACTCGTCATTCTGTTCGTAATAGCGCTTGGTAATATCGACAATCCGTCGACCGGCTTCGAGGAACAGTTGCTCACGATCGGCATGAGTGGCCAGCATGGAACCATTGCCCGGCAGGGACAGACCCAGAGCTTCCGTCAAACAGTTCATGGAGTTGGCGGTAAACATACCGGAGCAGGAGCCACAGGTTGGGCAAGCTGAACGTTCATACTCAGCAACAGTTTCATCGTCGGCATCCGAGGCGGCAATGACCATGGCATCGACCAGGTCCAGTCCATGCTGTGCCAATTTGGTTTTACCGGCCTCCATGGGACCACCGGAGACAAATATCACTGGAATATTCAGTCTCATGGCGGCATTGAGCATTCCGGGAGTAATCTTGTCGCAGTTGGAAATACAGACCAGGGCATCAGCAGTATGGGCATTTACCATGTACTCAACGGAGTCGGCAATGATGTCCCGGCTGGGCAGGGAGTAAAGCATGCCGTCATGGCCCATCGCGATACCATCATCGACGGCGATGGTATTAAACTCTTTGGCTACACCACCATGCTTTTCAATTTCTCTGGCCACCAGCTGTCCCATGTCTTTTAAATGAACATGGCCGGGAACAAACTGGGTAAAAGAGTTGGCTACGGCAATAATAGGCTTTTTGAAGTCATCATCCTTCATACCCGTGGCACGCCAAAGCGAGCGGGCTCCAGCCATATTACGACCGTGGGTCGAGGTTCTTGAACGGTATGCAGGCATGACTCTCTATCCTTTCTCTCTGATTCTTAATCCTGATGTTTGAGAAGCTCTCTGGAAACCAGGCTCTCTGATGTCTTCCATGGCGGATTCGGGATTATAACAGAATGATGGGAGCCTGATAGGCTCCCGACAGCCTCATAATGCAGAAGAATAATTAAGCTGCGTATTCTATCCGGCGACGATTATACTCCTCGACCATACTGTCGACGGCAGGCTGATCATATTCCCGCAGGTTGGCCAGAACCATGGTTTTCTTCCCTTCGCCCACAACTTTGTCACCTTCTTTGAAGACAAAGCCCAGGGTGACATTACCACGTTTGCCATTCACTTCCAGATGAGACGCTGAGGCCTCTATTACGGGGTCTTTCAGATCAATTGTGTCCAGATGTACCGACATGGTTTCGTAGATAACCAGAGGCCGCGCCACATTAATCATGACATTCTTCTCTTTCATCAGTGGCACCAGAACATGTGGGAAGTTTTCACCTGAGAACGCCACATAAGCCTTTACCAGCTTTGCAATCATGTCAGCATTGTTTGTTTGCTTGCCATCATGCTCAACCCGCAGGTATTCCTTCTCACTCTGGTCACAAATAATCTTGTCACCATTGTCGGCATCGGCAATCGACAGGGCAACGCCATCACTGACCATGCCACTGAAACTCACTTTCATATCAGGGTATAGCCCTTCAGAGCAGAGAATTTTGGCAAACAGAAGATCACCCGGAACACAAAACTTCTTGGTGTCGACATCATGCAGCGGGTTGAAGTCATTGGCGATATTCTTGGCAAAATCACTGGACTGCTGACGAGTGAATGAGAACTGGTTATTTTCCAGCTCAGTACAATATTGATCTAAAAACATAATGTTGTTCTGTTGGCCCGGTCTTTCAGATGAGTGACCAGAGCTCAATCCATTTCATATGGACTTGTATTTCCCCAGGGCAGTGAGAATCAAATATTGAAAACGGCCAGAGGGCTCGATCTATCTCTGGCGACTCACTGATATCATACGTCAAATCCGAATAAGACTACTGTTACTAAAACGTAGCCGTTTGTTTCAGCACTTCATATATTAATACAACCAATTGATTAATAAGCCATTTTAGTATCAACCCGGAAACTCAATTAAATTTCCGGGTTAGACCATGACTAGAAAAACTGCATGATCCATTGAGCTATCAGATCACTATCAGGATCGTCTTTCAACGAATCCATGCCCTTGCGCACTCTGTCCCCGGGAATCGCCTCCCGACGTGAATTCATCAAGTCCGCAGAGTAAGACTTGCTGAATTCCGGATGCCCCTGAATACTGATAAAAGAATCGCCATATTGCAGCATAAAATTGGGACAGAAATCACTGCAGGCGAGTACTTCAGCCGAAGATGGCAAACGAGTGACTTGATCCCTGTGACTGACCAGTAACTTGAAGTCCTCAACCGCAGGCTCCATCCAGCGGGTCTTTCGGGTGACGTGATTGTACGACATACCAACACCCCAGCCTTTGTCAGCCAGCGCTACTTGCCCCCCAAGACTGTTTGCCATGATTTGATGACCAAAACAAATACCCGCCAACTTGCAACGATCCTCGTACAGCCTTCTGATAAACCCTTCCAATAAAGCTATCCATGGAAAAGGATCATAAGCACTGTGACGACTGCCCGAGATAATCCAGCAATCACACTCATGAGTCGTTTCAGGAATCTCACCATCCACTACCCGGTAGGTGATCATCTGTATATCAGGTTCCTGCTTTCTCAACAGAGCCAGAAACATATCCGGATAATTGTTGTGAACCTTGCGCAGCTCGGGCGAAACATCATCACACAACAGCAAACCGACTTTCATCATAGATTTCCTCGAACCGCATTCTGGCCTATCTGCTGATATTCAGCCGCAGAAAAAGAGATTGGGTTTCCGGCCGCCGAAGGATCGGCAAAGGCCATCCGCCCGACTTTATTCAGCTGGCTTTCGTCGATTCCTATTTCAGCCAGTGTATGGGGGATTTCCAACTGTTCTCTGAGCTCTATCACCCAGTTGAAGAAAGCGTCAAAGCCCGGAGCAGGCAGGTCAAGGTAACGACTGAGGGCCGCCATTTTATGACCGATGGCGGCTCTGTTTGCCTTCAGAACATAGGGCATCAGAATGGCATTCAACAATCCATGATGAGCGTCGTATAAAGCCCCCAGTGGATGCGCCAGAGCATGCATAGCACCCAAACCTTTTTGAAAAGCCGTTGCCCCCATGCTGGAGGCCACCAGCATCTGATGCCGGGCCTCAAGATCACTGCCCTGCGCCACTGCCCTGGGAAGATAGTCTTTTACCAGACGAATGCCTTCCAGTGCGATACCCTGGGCCATAGGATGATGGAAAGGCGAACAATAGGCTTCAAGATTATGGGAGAGTGCATCTATACCAGTCGCTGCGGTGAGTCCGGCAGGTAAACCACAGGTCAGTTCCGCATCAAGAAGCACGATGCCAGGAAGCATACCCGGGTGAAAAATGATCTTTTTCACCTGCTCATCCTGATGGGTGATCACGGAAGAACGCCCCACTTCCGAGCCCGTTCCGGCGGTGGTGGGCACAGCTACAACGGGCAACATTCCCTCTACATTGACTCTCAGGTAGTTATCACCCACATCTTCAAAATCCCAGATTGAACGACTCTGGCCAACCATCAGGGCAATAGCCTTACCCGCATCCAGGGCAGACCCCCCGCCAAAAGCGATCACACCATCATGGTCGCCTTCCTTACAGGCAGCGACGCCGGCTGAGACGTTCTCACCGGTTGGATTACCCTTGATTCCGGAAAACAGTCCACACCCGGTCAGAGCAGAGCTGACCTGTAGCCGGGCTTCCTGAATCATGGGCAACTGTGATAACCCCGGATCGGTAATAATGAGTGGGTTTCTCATCCCCAGTTCAATGCAGGCAGCAGGCAGATCTTTGATGCGGCCAGGGCCCGTTCGGATAGCTGTCGGGAAGTTCCAGTTAGCTGTGTACTGCTCAATGTTCATTAATGTACGTCTCCTTACTGCCTCAGCCGTGCTTGATGTGGAAAGATTTGGGTCGGGTCAGGGCATCAAAACCCAGCACCGACAGGGTGCAGCCCCGACCAGAGTTTTTAATACCTGTCCAGGCCAGAGCAGGGTCAAGATAATCACAGCGATTGACAAAGAAAGTGCCGGTTTGAACCTGACGACCCAACTCAACCGCCCGCTCAATATCCCGTGAGAAAATGGCGGCAGTCAGTCCAAATTCACTGTCGTTCATCAGGCTGAGCGCTTCTTCATCTGAAGAAACTTTTTGAATCCCTAAAACAGGACCGAAACTTTCTTCAGTCATCAGCCGCATAGCGTGATTTACCTGAGTCAGCAGCTGGGGTGCAAGATAGGGAGTGCCTGGCTCATCCTTGGGAAACAAGGCCGGATCGATATGAGCAACTGCACCCTGTAACACAGCTTCTTCCACCTGCCCCCTGACAAAGTCCGCAGCACTGCTTTTTACCAGAGGACCCAGAGTGGTTTCAGGATCATCGGGTCGTCCGAGGCGGTATTGCTTCACCAGAGCAACAGCCTTTTCAACAAATGCATCATAAACAGCTTCATGTACGTAGAGCCTTTCTATGCCACAGCAGGATTGACCGGAGTTAAAGAAAGCACCGTCTATCACCGTGTCTGTCGCTGCATCCAGATCAGCATCCGCTCTGATATAGGCAGGATCTTTGCCACCAAGCTCCAGACCCATACCGATGAATCGTCCGGCAGCCGCCTTTTCTACTACGGCTCCCGCAGGAACTGAGCCCGTAAACGCCACATGCTTGATCGCGTCACATTGAATCAGGTACTCAGTGTTCTCATGGGACATGTGCAGATACTGAAAAAGCCCTTCAGGCAGACCCGCTTGAAGAAAGGCTTCGACCATGCGCTCGGCACAGAGCGGGGTTTGAGCAGAATGCTTCAGAAGCACGGCATTACCGGCCAGCAGGGCTGGCATAATGCTGTTGATTGCGGTCAGGTAAGGATAATTCCAGGGCGCTATGACCAACACAACACCCAGAGCTTCCTTGCAGATATAACGGGTAAAGCCTTTTTTTTCAGGAATTGTGACGAGCTTCAGTGCTTCACTTGAAGCTTCAATCATGTAGCGGGCACGCTCTTCAAACCCTGCTACTTCTCCGGCAGAGTATTTGACTGGTCTACCCATCTGCCAGGTAATTTCACTGGCAATGTCGTCTTTCTGAGCGACAAAGTAATCCACAGCTTTGCTGCAGATGTTTTGTCGCTCTTCCAGAGCAGTACTTTGCCACTCAAGCTGAGCTTTCTCAGCCTTTGCCAACGCTTGATTAATGTCTGAAATATAAGACAGTGGACGTTCAGCAACCACCGAACCATCCACTGGTGAAAGGGTAATCTGTGTATTATTCATTGTTTTAAATCCGTTGGAAGTGATCAGATAATTTCGAAATAACGATCCATTTCCCAATCCGTAATATGCTTTCTGAACTCTCGTTCTTCCCACTCTCTGGAAGCAGCGTAGTGTTCGACGAAAGCGCCACCCAACATCGTTCGGGCGGCTTCGGATTGCTTGAATTTTTGGGCTGCATCCCAGAGCGTTGTGGGTAGTGCATATTCAGGTGGGTGCCCCTGGTCGTAGGCATTTCCTTTCACCTGATCCTCGGGCTCCCATTGGTGAATAATGCCCTGAAGACCGGAAGCCAAAGCGGCGGAAAGGGAAAGATAAGGGTTAGCATCCGCAGAGCCCAACCGGTACTCCACTCTCTGTGACGTCTCTGAACCCGGAATAACACGCAATGCGGTGGTACGGTTTTCAACCCCCCAGGTCGCGTCGGTAGGTGCCCAGAAGCCGGGAATAAGTCGGGTGTAACTATTGACGGTAGGGGCCAGCATGGGCAGAAATTCAGGCATTAATCGCTGCAAACCGGCAATAAAATGCCTCTGTGTCTGACTGATGCTGTGTTTCTGGCTGGGATCAAAGAACGCCGACTGCCCATCCTTTTTGTTGAACAAAGACAAATGAATATGACCGCTCTGCCCCGGATAATCCGGTGACCACTTGGCCATAAAAGTGGCCATCAGCCCATTACGCTGCGCCAGCACTTTCATAAACGTTTTAAACAGTGCGGCTTTATCTGCGGCATTTTCAGCAGAGTCGACAGCAATGGCAGCTTCGACCACGCCAGGCCCGGTTTCTGTATGAATGCCTTCGATGGGAAAATCCATTACTTCGGCCATTTCCAGTATCTGGTGATAAAGATCGGAATGCACTGAGTTTCTTATCATCGAATAACCAAACCAGTCAGGCGTCAATGGTTTGAGGTTTCGAAAACCTTTTTCCCGAACCGATTCCGGTGTCTCCTGGAACATAAAAAATTCATATTCCAGCGCCGCACGGGCATCAAAGCCCATGTCAGCTGCTTTCTCAATGACCCTTCTCAATGTACCCCGGGGACAGAGCGCTTCTGACTGCCCCTTGAATTCGGCAATGAACAACAGCATGCCATTTTCAAATGGGATCTCCCGGCAGGAATGGGGCAGGATTCGTACGGGAGCATCAGGGTATCCAGTATGCCAGCCTGTATATTTTACATTGTCATAAAGCTGGTCTTTACTGTCCCAGCCGAGGATTACATCACAAAAGGCAAAGCCGCTTTCCAGAGCTGAAAAAAACTTGGCCTTGCTCATGTATTTGCCGAGCATGATTCCATCGTTATCGAAAAGACCGACCTTAACGTGAGAGAGTCCCCTCTCTTCAACAATTTTTTTAGCATCTTCAATGGTTTTGACATCTCTGGGGTTGTGCATATTTGATACTCGTTTTTCTTAGGCTTTTCAGGTGTCAGGCACCAGAAAGGTGCCCAAACAATCAGCTCAGCTCAGCTCAGACTCAGCTTCGGCAATGGCTTCGAATTCTTCTTCTGGCGCTTTAGCCACCAGGTGCTGTCGGCTGTATAAACCGAAATAAGCCACCATGACGGCATAGAAAGCCGCAGACCAGAAAGCGGCTTCGCTGCTCACCAGAAAGGTAGAGAGAAAGGCAACAATAGCCAGACCAAAAGCAATGCCTGACGTTATGATGCCACCCGGCGTTTTATAAGGACGTTCCAGCTCTGGCTCTTTAACTCGCAGGATAATATGAGACAGCGTCATCATGGCGTAGGAGAGGGTGGCACCAAAAACGGCCATAGTGATCATCAGATCACCTTCTCCGGTCAATGACAGCAGGAAACCAATGATTCCAGGAATGACCAGGGCCATTGTGGGCACTTTTCGCTCACCGGTTTTTGATAAAAAGCGAGGTAAATAGCCGGCTCTGGACAAGGCGAATACCTGTCGGGAATAAGCGTAAATGATAGAAAAGAAGGACGCGATCAGACCGGCAAGTCCAACAAAGTTTACAAAGGTCGCCATGTAAGAGTCTTTACCATAGACTTCTTGCAGAGCCCCTACCAGTGGAGCAGCATGATCCTTCATGTATTCGGCGCCCACTGCGCCGGGGGCCAGAACCAGTACCAGCCCTCCAAACAACAACAGAACGACCATGGCGGTGATAATCCCTCTGGGCATATCCTTCTTGGGATCGCTGGCTTCTTCAGCCGCCAGGGGAACACCCTCTACCGCCAAAAACAGCCACATGGCAAATGGGATGGCAGCCCAGATACCGACATAACCTTCGGGCAGGAAAGTTGAAGCGCCGGTAGCTTCTGCATTCACGGCGATATCAAACAGGTTGTCGACGTTGAAGACAGGAATCATTCCCAGGATAAACACTACTATGGCTAAACATGCCAGGCCGGTAATCACCATCATGATTTTCAGAGCTTCTCCGGCCCCCAAAAGGTGCAAACCAATAAAGGCAGCATAGAAGGCACCGTAAACCAGGGGTCCGTCCCAACCAAAAAGTTCATTCACATACCCGCCTATAAACACGGCTATCGCTGCAGGCGCGATCGCATATTCAAGAAGTATGGCGGTGCCTGTCAGATACCCTCCCCAGGGACCCATTGCCCGACGGGCGTAGGAGTAGCCGCCACCAGCAGTAGGTAATGAAGAAGACAGCTCAGCCAATGACAACACCATAAAGGTATACATAATAGCCATGACAAGGGTGGCCAGGAGCATGCCACCAAAACCGCCCTGTTCCAGCCCGAAATTCCAACCGGCAAAATCTCCGGAAATCACATAAGAAACCCCGAGTCCAGCCAGAACCAGCCAGCCCGCTGCTCCTTTCTTAAGTTGTCTCTGCTTCAGATAATCATCAGAAACCTGCTCATATTCAACAGAACGGGTTGTTGGAAACGAACTCGTATCGAGCATGTGTAGTACCTTTTTTTAAAGCCATCCTGTTAGCTCATCTATGCTATTAACTCCCCTGATAGCATAGTGAGAAAGTTAAAATATTGTTTAGCAACTATTAAGCCAGAGTTCTTAACGTTTCCCCGGGATGATCCACTTCCTTTTAAAGTCCGTAACAGAGTTATAACTTAAAAATATAACTGAAGGTGCTATTCACACTATGAAAATCCAGCTCAGTCAGAGAGAGTATTTATTTGCCTATTTCGGAGGTGGGCTGGATTTCCAGCCTACATATCTATGAGTCGAACACTGGTCTGGTTCAGAGGCGATCTGAGAGTGAGTGACAACCCTGCTCTATACCACTGCGCAGACAAAAATGAAGTTATAGCTGTTTATTGCCTGTGCCCGGATCAGTGGCAGGAGCACAATGACAGCCCGAACAAGCTCTGGTTCTGGATGCAGAATCTCAAACAACTGGAGCAGTCTCTCAACAGACTCAACATTCCATTGGTCGTCATCCAGTCTCTCAGGTTTGAGCACTGTGCCCAACAACTGTTGCAGATGGCCCGGAAGCTAGAGTGCGATGGCATAAGCTTTAATAACGAACATGGGCTCAATGAAGAAAACAGGGACAAGGCTGTAGAGCAAACATTTATCGGGCAGCAGCTAGAGTGCCAGCGCTTTTCTGACCAGACCCTGATCCCTCCCGGTCAACTGTTGAATGGCAGCGGTGATTATTTCAAAGTCTTCACGCCCTTTAAAAAGGCTCTCTATCGAACCCTTAACCTGCATCAGATTCAGCCACTGCCTGCGCCTGAAAAGCAAAAGCCCTTGAAGTTGCCTGAAGTTGAGACCTTCGACTATCAAAATCTGTTTAAGCCCGTAGAAGGCTTGCAAAAACTCTGGCCCGCTGGTGAGGAGGAAGCAGCAAACCGGCTCAAAGCATTTATTGAGTCTCACGGTGAAGGTTATAAAAAGTTCCGGGATTTTCCGGGTATTGATGCCACCAGCACCCTCTCACCCTACCTGGTTTCAGGAACAGTCTCCCTCAAACAGTGTTTTTATGCTGCCCTTCAAGCCAACAACGGAGAAATGGACTCAGGAAGTGATGGCCTGCAATGCTGGATGAGTGAGTTAATCTGGCGGGAGTTTTACAAACATATTTTGCATGGATTTCCCAGACTCTCCAGAGGCAGGGCATTCATCACGGAAACCGAACATCTGCCCTGGAATCAGGATAAACAGGCATTCAATGCCTGGTGCAAAGGTGAGACCGGCTTTCCATTAGTCGATGCAGCCATGAAGCAATTGGTGAATACCGGCTGGATGCACAACCGCCTCAGAATGGTCACGGCCATGTTCCTGAGCAAAAATCTGATGATTGACTGGCGCCTCGGGGAAACCTTCTTTATGCAGCATCTGATTGATGGTGATCTGTCTGCCAACAACGGTGGCTGGCAGTGGTCTGCCAGCACAGGCACCGATGCGGCCCCCTATTTCAGAATGTTTAACCCTGTCAGTCAGTCCGAGAAATTTGATTCACAAGGTCATTTTATTCGCCACTGGCTACCCCAGCTGGACAAACTCAGTAGTAAGGAGATTCACGCCCCCTGGCAAAAAAATACTCATGAGATTAACTACCCGGCACCGATTGTTGACCTCAAAGCATCCAGAGCAAAAGTACTCTCTGCTTTCAAGGCGCTGAAGCAGTCATAAACAAAATCGGAAGAGCCTGTCTCGCCCCTGAGCCTTCGGAAATGAATTTCAGTGGACGAGGCAGTTTTTTTTGTTGGATTTGTGCGAATGGTTGACCTGTCTGAGCAACCCTTCAGGTCGATTTTGCATCGTAAATCACGCTGTTTATAACGCCTCTGAATTTGCGGGTTATGACGGTCGCCTACTAGACTGGGTGATTATGGTCTTTTGAAGATAATCATGTCTGATGTTAAAACTGCTTCATCCATATTGCCTCTCTGGAAACGTTGCCTGATTGCCCTTGCAGTGATGTTGGTAGCAAGTTTTTTAATCGGTTTATTGTTTCGTAGTATATTCGGTTTTTCTCTGCCCGATTATGTGTCTGGGGCAGTCGGAGGTTTCTCAGCGATATTGATATGGGAGTTTCTCAAGTGAGTGCAACTTGGGCCTTTGTTGTTATCGGTCTTTGTTATTATCAGTGCCGAATCGTTGGACTTATACGTACGCAGTAGTATGTTAGCCTTCCGTGCTGTCGTTTTATTCGGACCTGGCAGGAAGCTTACAAAAGATAAAGATGGCCGCTCTTTCCGGTGCCCGGGTCGAACCTTGGTCCGACAGGCTCCCGGGGGTTTGCCTTAAAATAAGTGACATTGAAAGCAAAGGGATAAGAAAGGAAGAGTTAAATGGCTATCGTCTCGATTCCAGAACCTGAAAAAGACATCAAACTCGGCATCAGCGCCTGCCTGATGGGTCAGAAAGTCCGGTACGATGGTGGGCACAAGCGCTCTTCATTCTGCATGAATACCCTGAGCCAGTACTTCCACTTCGAACCAGTCTGCCCCGAAGTAGCCATCGGACTCGGCACCCCCAGAGAGCCAATTCGTCTGGTTGGGGATATCCAAAAGGTTCGGGTTGTGGGTACAGACCATCCGGATGTCGACGTTACCGATCAACTAACGGATTATGGCTACAAGAAAGCCAAAGAATTAACCGATATCAGTGGCTACATCCTGATGCAAAAATCCCCCAGTTGCGGTATGGAAAGGGTCAAGGTCTACCATGAAAACGGCTGCCCTTCCGGCGTCAGTTCAGCCGGCGCCTACGCCAAGGCTCTGATGGCAGCAAGCCCCTTACTGCCGGTAGAGGAAGAAGGCCGACTCCATGACCCCGTTTTAAGGGAAAATTTCTTCACCCGGGTCTATGCCTACCACCGCTGGCACAACGAAGTGCTGAACAACCCCAGTCATGCCGCTGTGGTTCGTTTCCACTCTACCCACAAATATATGATCATGGCTCACAACCCCAGTGACTACACCGCCTTGGGAAAACTGGTCGCCAAAGGTGGCAAACTGGAACTGGAATCTTTGCTGGCACAATACTTCGAAGAATTCATGAACACCCTGAAAAAAAGAGCTAACCGCAAGTCCCACACCAATACCATGTTGCACATTCTGGGGTATGTGAAAAAGACCGTGGATACCAAAGAGCGAAACCAGTTTCTCAAGCTGGTCGAGGAGTACCGTCAGGGTATATTGCCATTAGTGGTTCCAATGACCATGCTACGCCATTTCATTGAAAATCATGGTAACGATTACATTCGGGAACAAACCTATCTAAACCCTCATCCTGATCAATTAGGACTCAGGAATCAGATCTGAATTCTGACGCTCCACACTAAGCGCCGGACACAAGTGTCTGGTGCTGAGCTACAAACTGTGAAACAGAACCTTCTTGAGCGGTCAAGAACCCTCGCCTGATAGAGGGTGTCGCAAAACTCTCTCCAGCCTGAGAACGAGTTTACTCTCGTCATTCACGGCTTCATTCTCGTCATTCCCGCGAAGGCGGGAATCCACACTGACTCACCACCAGAACCATACTGCCCGGTGCCCCCCTTGGCCTTGTCATCCCCGAAAAGGCAGAGACCCAATGTTGGCGCTGGATTCCCGCCTTCGCGGGAATGACGACTTCAGAGCGTGAGAACGAGCTGTTGAAGTTTTGCGACACCCTCAATAGCGCTGACAGTCACAAAGAAAGCGGAATCACTATTCGGATACTTCGCATCTTGCACGCCACACAGCAGTAGCCTCCTTCCAGATAAGCACTTCAAACTACTTCACTGATTATCAGAAAAGAAGGAACTTTTCCGCCCCCCCATACTCTAATATCTAGTCCACTGAAGTGACACACAAAGAAGAATTAAGAAGTAAAAGGAGTTTTGAGTGCGATTTTTTGTATTGGGATTCATTCTGTTATTAATGAATGAAATGGCTTTCTGTTCAGAATTATTACAACCCTCTTATCCTGATCTGGTATCTCACCAGCCTCATCAGATATTGCATAATTCTCAGTGGCTGGTAATGCCTGTCCTGAGCGGTATTGCAGGTGGCATAGCTGCGAGCAATTCGCCTGACCAAACCCCTTATACCGTGAGTGCAGGCGTTATTTCCGGTGTCGCACTATCTGGCCTGGATTTACTTTACAATCACGTCAATACATCTGCCTCCTATTATATGAGTGCCGGTGTCATGGGAGCCGCTACCATGAGCAATACTCCCATGCCCAGCTCTATTAATTACCTTTGTGGTTTTGTCGGTGGCGCACTGATTGCTTCAGGCCAGTTTAACTTTCTTGAAAAGTACCTCAGCGCACCCGCAAAGGGAGCCATCAACGGCGCCATCCTGGGAGGAATGCCGGGAGCGGCTGCAGGAGCGGCTCTCGGTGCAGTCGATGAAGTGATGGCAGCCTGTAATCTTACGGGCACCGAGCCCTTATCCACAACATTATCCGCTGTCACTCAGCTAAAAGTAATGACGCCCTTTTTCTCATCGGCTCTGGGCCGACTGCCACTGATTGGCAGCTCGTACAGCTCTGCGGTGTCTCAACTCAATGTTCCTTATTTAATGGAAAGTGCTGGCACTGTCTGGAGTGGAACCTGCCTGTTTACCTCACTTTCAGAAGACGAGCGCTCCCTTTCTTATCTGTGTATCACTCTGAAACCCTCCAGTCGGGAGAATGACAAATCCAATTTGGAAGTCGTTTCTGAAATGGATCAGATCCTGAATGAAATTATGGATCACCAGACCATCCAGAGACTCTCACACATGCAGGCTCTTGCTATAGCAGGCTCTCAACTGATGAGCTCCAGACTGACCAAAATGCGCTCTTCCCGGGCCCAGTCTCTTCATACAAGTCTGTCAAACTTTAATCCAAGGTTCGGTCTAAAACCTGAAGAGGCTTTATCCGGTTATGTTGAAGCCGGTCTGTCAGTGGGCTATTTCTGCCTGCCATACGTAGGACACTGGTTGATGGATTCGGTGATAGAAAGCTACTACAGAATTCTGATGACGCAAGCTGCAGAAGATGAACTGGAGAGTCTCTTTTTCGATGACCAGAATTTTATAAGACTGAATCTGGATAAAAATCTCGACACCCTGATTGCCGGAATGGATGTCAGTATCCACAACATCGTCAATGCCGGTAGCTCACTGAAGCGTTCGCTGGCCCGCGCTTATATCGGTGGTTTTTATGACCTTTCTTTTATTGTCAAAAGCGGCGCTGCCGATATGCTGGTGTTCATGGATATCTATAGCAAAATGACTGAGTCCGTAACCCTGAGCCTTAACCAGGGAGCCCTGGATCTGGAAACCAAAAGGCATTCCCTGAGCACTAAACTCGACTTGTTGAAAAAAGACTTCAACACCAATGCACGAACCATTGGCAACGGTGCCAAAAAGGATTTTATGGTCGAAAAGTATTCTGAGCTGCTGCTGGCAGTTCGTGAAACAGAAGCCAGCCAGTCTAAAGCAGGGCTGATTTCGGGCAGCTGGAGCATAGCAAAAGGCCTTGTCGACTTCGTCGCCAAAAGCCTTTTTATTGTCAAAAAGATGAGCACTGGGGAAGTTGCATACGACGATTATCAGGCCCTTCTTTTCGCCTCTGACAGTGTTTCCGACGCCTTCTCGTGGCACGCTAATAACGTCGAAAACCTGCTCAGCTTCGATAAAGCGCTCTATAGCATTTACTCACTGGGAGCAGAAATAAACGATCCCCCGGCGGAACTTTGGAAACAGCCTGACTATCGGGCAAAAAAAGGAGATGAGGTCGCCATTCGTCTGGACGCCTTCTCCATGGGACATCCTGAAGGAGTGCTGATGACCGATCAGGCATTGACCATTCCCAAGGGCTATTATGCGGTTTCCGGTGCTTCTGGCAGCGGCAAGAGCAGCCTGCTTTCAAAGATCAGAAGAGAAGCCGGCAACGGTATCTGGGCAACGGGTAATGTGACCTACACCACTGCGAATGGCGAGTTGCCTGAAGTCTTCCATGCCGAACAGTTAACCTACATTCCTCCGAACACAACCCTGAGAGAACTCGTCACGTTAAGATTGGAAACCGACTCAAACGACCCGCATCCTCAAAAGCCAGAACACAGAGGCGACCTGACAGATAGAGAGTTAATCAACATGTTGCAGGAGATCGATTTCTACCCTGAAGATCAATGGCACCTTCTGGAAGAACAGCTTCGCGACGAACGCAACTGGAAAGATCAGCTCAGTGGTGGCCAGATTAAAAAACTGGCGCTGCTCTCGGTAATTAACCGGCGCCCCGAAGTAGCCATACTGGACGAAATTTTCGCCGGGATGGATCAGGCATCGGTGCAACGGGCACAGGAAATGTTAAAAAAATACCTGCCTGACAGCCTGCTGCTGATCGTCGACCACAATGCAGCCCATAATAACCACGATGGATTTTTTACGGGCAGAATCCACCTTGAAGACAGCCAGGTCAATCTCTGGGAAATGGAAAGTGAACAGTAATGTTCTTTATTTATAAGCAACAATGACCATATCGTATTTTGGAATCGGAATGTCCTCACCGGTCTTTACATCCTTAAGCCACACTTTTCCACGAATCCGGTGCTCTAAAATCCATTCATTATCAAAAAACTTAGCTACATGAACTTTAAAACCAACGTCGTTCAGCATAAAGATAAGTTTGCGGGGATGAATGAATCCGTAATGTTCTTTAATTTCTGCATGCCAGTCTTCCGTATAGTCCTTTCTGAACATGTAATCATAAGCTGATGCCATATCCGTCTCGACGGATTCATAATCTTCGGTACTCTCATACGAACCAATTGGCACATGCCGGCTATGTTGCCAGAAGCCGAGTGCAAATTCAGCGAAACAATGTCGGTCCTTTACATCAGATTTTGCGTGATAAAAACGAACTTGCCTCGTATCATCTTCAGGTCGGGCAAAATCTTTGATAATGATTCTCCCCCCTTTCTTAAGCGTCTGATAGGCAAGCTCTAAAGCATTTTTAACAGCGTCGAGAGAATCTTCGTTGTAGGAATAGATCTCATGAAGGACCGCAGCCATTATCACTGCGTCAGCATTTATGCCATAAGGTTTATTGCCACTGCCCTGCTCAAAATGAAGATTTTCTATTGCGCTGTATCGACTTTGGGCATGGGCTATCATCGGAGGCTGAATATCGATCCCCTGAACCATTAATCCGGGATTTTCCCTGGCAATGGCTGCGGCCACAGCACCAGTGCCAGATCCTACATCAATAATAAATGCCCCGTCGTATAATGGCAGATGGGGTAACAGCCGGGACAGTTTGTGTTGTAAAGCAGCATCCATCTGATTGGTGTAAAGGTCGAAATTACGATGCTCGGCAGCCGCCCCCATTAAACTGGATTCATATTGTCCGGTTAAAAAATTAACTGCCGAAACATTAACTAAAGGTGCTAATGCCAGCCATAGAGTCAGGGCAAAGCAGAAAGTCCTCAAAAACATCGCAAGCTCTCACTGATCTGAAGAATATTCAAGTGTCTGAATTCAAATCCTTATGTTTAGTCGCTTTTTGGAAAAAAGACAGTTATTTTATTTTCCCATTGATGGCGATAAATCCGGTTTATCAGCCTCTGCAGCAGCCGGGGTAGACAAATCAGCCAGCTGACCATGGTGATACCCGACTTCACATTTCTCGACAGTGGCAACATTTCTCATGATTGAAGAAGACTGCTATTGTCTCAAAGCCGTTTTATTCGCTATTATTTCCCGCTATGAAATCACTCTCATCAGCCACTTCATCTGCCTCTCAGGCGGCAAGTCCTGAAAGGCTTCAGTCAGCATCTGATATTGCCCTCTGTTGCGGCAACTTTCCGGGCTGCCTGACATTCACATTGCGACGATGCCAAGGCTGAAAGGTTGCTTTTCAGTCACCATCACTTTCGACATCCTGCTTTTTTGCAGAACAAGGCTGCCGCTGACCGGAAAGGTCAACAGGCGCTCTATTAGAGACGCCCAAGCGATAGAAAAATATTTTGAAAAACCATCAACAATGAGACGCAGACAGTGCAAAATATTTTTCCCGATGAGCAGCCAAGAGAGAAAAAAATCATCGCACACAAGTTTCAGACCAAGGAATTTTTTCCATGAATATTCTTAAACTGCTTGAAGACAGAGTCATCAAAGCACTGATCGCCGCCGGAGCCCCAGAAGACACCCCTCCGATGGTTCGTCAGAGCGCACGGGCCAACTTTGGTGACTATCAGTGCAATGCGGTGATGGCAGCAGCCAAGAAAATGGGACTCAAACCTCGAGATCTGGCCCAAAAAGTAGAAGAAAACCTGGATCTGGAAGGCATTGCTGAAAAAACGGAAATTGCCGGACCCGGCTTCATTAATATCTATCTCAAGCCAGAATGGCTCGCTGCCAGACTGAAGGAAGCAGTAAAAGACGATCGTTCCGGTGTAGCCTCTGTCGACAGCCCGGAAACTGTGATTGTCGATTACTCCGCGCCTAATGTTGCTAAAGAAATGCACATTGGCCACATTCGCTCCACCATCATTGGTGATGCCACCGCTCGAACCCTGGAATTTCTGGGCCACAAGGTCATTCGCCAGAACCACCTGGGAGACTGGGGGACTCAGTTCGGTATGCTGATTGCTCACCTCGAAGAACTGGAGCAAGACAGTCAGGAAGCTCAGGCTATGGAGCTTTCAAATCTGGAAGCCTTCTACAAGGCGGCTAAAAAACGTTTTGACGATGACGAAGTGTTCGCCACAAAAGCCCGTGAATATGTTGTCGAATTACAATCTGGCGATGAGCACTGCCTGAAACTCTGGAAAAAACTGGTTGATATCACTCTGTCTCACAACCAGGAAGTCTACGAGCGATTGAATGTTTCCCTGACGCCATCCGATGTTATGGGTGAGAGCGCCTACAATGACAGCCTGCCTGCCATTATCAATGCACTGGACAGCAGAGGCCTGTTGAGTGAAGACCAGGGGGCAAAAGTGGTCTTTCTGGATGAATTCAAGAACAAAGACGGCGACCCGATGGGTGTCATCGTTGAAAAGTCTGGCGGCGGCTTTCTCTATTCTACAACCGATCTGGCGGCCCTGCGGCACCGGACTCACGCCTTGAACGCCGACCGTGTTCTTTACTATGTTGATGCTCGTCAGGGACAACACTTTGACCAGATCTTCACCATTGCCCGCAAGGTCGGCTTTGTCAATGAAGATACCCGCACAGAACATCATGCATTCGGTATGATGCTGGGCAAGGATGGCAAACCGTTCAAAACCCGTGCCGGTACTACCATCAAACTGGTAGATCTGCTGGACGAAGCTGAAGAGCGTGCAGCCAGACTGATTGCCAGCAAAGCCTCTGATCTCAACGAAGAACAAAAGTTCAAGGTTATCAAAGCCGTTGCCATGGGCTCGGTAAAATACGCTGACCTGTCCAAAAACCGCACCAGCGACTACGTTTTCGACTGGGACACCATGCTGGCCTTCGAAGGCAACACTGCGCCTTACCTGCTCTACGCCTATACCCGTATTAAAAGCATCTTCCGCAGGGCCGGAGTTTCTGAAACCGACCTCACCGGTAACATCCTGGTTGAAGAGCCTTCCGAGAGAGACCTGGCTCTGAAGCTCAACCAATTCAGCGAAACCATTGAGCAGGCTGCCCGTGAAGGAACGCCTCACGTACTTTGCGGCTACCTCTACGACTTGTCTGGTGCATTCATGAGCTTCTATGAAAACTGCCCGGTTAACAAAGAAGGCGTCAGCGAACCCGTTAAAAGCAGCCGCCTGCAATTCTGTGCCCTGACTGCCCATATCCTCAAGAAAGGCCTTGACCTGCTGGGCATTGAAACCGTTGAACAGATGTAATCCTGTTTAACCCGGAAAATGCCGACTTTAATGTCGGCGCTTTCTATTTCAGGCAATCAGCCCGGGGAAAAACTCATCAGCCGAAGCCTGGGCCCAGTGGTTGCTGTAGCCAACCATATCATCGCGATTCAACAGGCATCCTGTTTCCAGAACCGGGTATATGGTTGCGTAAGAAGCTTCTGTCTGATCGGCGAGACGTCGGAAGATATGCCTCGCATTCAACTGTTCCGGGCTTTCCAGCCCCATTGCTCCAACAATATCGAGAAAACTGGCCACCGTCACATGGTGATAATTTGCTACCCGGATCTGTTTTTCAGCGATGTTGACGGCACTGCCTCTGACCGGGTCCTGAGTGGTCACTCCGGTCGGGCATTGATTGGTGTTGCACTTCAATGCCTGAATACATCCCACAGCAAACATCATGGCTCTGGCTGAGTTACACAGGTCAGCACCCAAAGCAATCTTTGTCACCATATCAAAACCCGAGGCTACCTTGCCGCTGGCAATGATCTTTACTTTCTCTCTCAGACCTGCACCCGTCAGGCAGTTGTTCACAAAGACCAGGGCTTCATTCAACGGCATTCCCAGCCGATCAGTATACTCCACCGGGGCTGCACCTGTGCCTCCCTCTGCGCCATCAACCGTAATAAAATCCGGTGCCAAACCGGTTTCCAGCATGGCTTTACAGATCCCCATAAACTCCACTTTGTTGCCCAGACAGAGCTTAAAGCCTACTGGCTTACTGGCAATACCCCTGAGATGATCAATAAATAAAATCAGCTCTTTAGGCGTTGAAAAAGCCGAATGCGCGGGAGGAGAAATGACGGCCTCTCCCTCAGGAACACCTCTGGCTTCAGCAATTTCTTTTGAGACTTTAACGGCGGGTAGCACGCCACCATGGGACGGTTTGGCTCCCTGGGATAATTTGACCTCAACCATCTTCACGGCTTCATGCTTTACTTTTTCAGCAAAACCTTTTTCGTCGAAGCCACCTTCTTGTGTACGACAACCAAAGTAACCTGTGCCGATCTGCCAGACCAGATCCCCTCCTTCTGCCAGATGGTGTCGGCTTAACCCGCCTTCTCCCGTATTGTGAGCAAAGTCTCCCCTGCGTGCGCCCGCATTCATTGCTCTAATGGCATTGGCACTCAGGGCGCCAAAGCTCATGCCGGAAATATTCAGCCTTGACGCCAGATAAGGTTGTGAGCAGGAATGTTCACCGATCAGTATTCTTCCATGGCTGGCATCAACCTCTTTGGGGGTCAGGGAATGATTGGCCCGATGGTAGCCGCAATCGGTCAGTTCAAACTGGGTGCCAAAAGGTTGGGTATCAGACACGCCCTTGGCTCTTGAATACACCATATTTCGGATTTCACGATTAAAAGGTTTGCCACTCTGATTTGACTCGATAAAGTATTGATGAATCTCGGGACTGATAAACTCCAGCGCATAGCGCATATGGCCAATGACAGGATAATTTTTCAAAACGTTATGATTGGTGCAGGTCAGATCAAAAATCCCGACCAGAGTGTAAGGCACCAGAAAAACAAACAGCCAAAGTATCCCGGGCCAGAAAAACGACAGAAGCAAGGTGATCAGCATTCCGCCAACGGCAACCCAGAAAAACAGTTTACGAGCCATTTCTCCACCTTTTTCAGCGAGAAAATCCAGATAGCTGGATCTGATGCTCTTGAGTCTTGATGATAAAACGGTCTTTGGCAATGCTCCTTCTTTTGTCCCCCTCCGCAAAGGCATCTAAACCTTGGGAGTTCATTTTGATTCCCTTCTGTTTTTTGCCTACAGTGGTAAGGCAAATGGAGGTATTTTATGGAAAATCTTTACGAAACCGATTACACCCAATGGCTTGGCCAGCAACGGGAACTTCTGGCCCAGGGGCAATTTGATCAGCTTGACGTCCCTAATCTTTTGGAGGCGATAGATATACAGATGGGCAATATTGCCGACGAGTTAGGTTCCCACTTGATCATATTGCTAGTGCATCTTCTCAAATACGACTATCAGAAACAGGTACTGAAAGACCCTTGGGTTAAAGATAAAGTGATCCATACCTGGATGCCAAGTATCAATAATTCAAGAACACAAATTGGACGCCACATACAGAAAAATCCCTGCCTGCAACCCAAAGTTAATGACCTGCTGGCCGAGGTTTATCCGCATGCCAAAAAAGATGCCATCAAACAAATGAACCATTACATTCGCACTGAGGCCAGTCGCCTGAACAAAGACAGCTTCCCCGAACAATGCCCATGGACTTTCGAGCAAATCACCGATGACGACTGGCTGCCGGGAGATTAACCCTTCTGGCGTTTTTCCATCGAATAATACTTCAGACTTCGAGATTGAAAGTAACCGGCCCATCATTCAACAAAGAGACTTTCATGTCGGCACCAAAACGACCCGTTGCGACATCGTGATGAAGAGTTTGGGCACGCTCGACAAAATAATCATACAGCTGTTCACCATGTTCAGGAGAAGCCCCGGAACTGAAGCTGGGACGGAGTCCTTTGCGTGTGTCGGCGACAAGCGTGAACTGTGAGACCACCAGCAACCCACCTCCAGTGTCTTTCAAACCCAGATTCATTTTTCCATCCTGATCACTGAAAACCCTGTATTTGAGCACTTTATCCAGTAACTTATCCGCTTTTGCCTGATCATCGTCCTTTTCTATGCCCAGCAATAGCAAAAGACCTTCTGCAATCTGGCCTACGGTTTCACCGTTCACTTTTACATTGGCAAACTGAACTCGCTGGATTAATCCACGCATGGGTTATCCTACTCCGGAAGTCTGTATAAAAGGTCGCCCAGGCTAGGAGCCTGACCGAGAATAGCGCCCGTAGCGAGGACGGCAGAAAATTGAGGATGAAAATTCGGTTTTGTGAGGAGAATAGCGAGCTATTTGACGAACAAAAGCGGATTTTCAGACCAATTTGCTGCCGCCGCAGTAGGGCAGTCTATTCTCGGTCAGGCTCCTAGTGCCAGGGCTGGGAAGAAAATCACTGGAACCCATGTGAAATTAACCGAATTTTTCCGCCAACTTATCGGTGGCAATCACCAGTGCATCGACAATACCTGGCTCGGAGGACGAATGACCTGCCTCCCTGATCACCTGAAGCTCTGCTTCTGTCCAGTGATCAGCTAACACCTGAGCGTTATCCAAAGGGCAGATCATATCGTATCGACCATGGACAATAATGCCCGGAATCTGGTCAATGTATTTCATGTCACGAATAATCTGATGAGGTTCAATAAAGCTGTCATTCATGAAGTAATGAGCTTCAAGCCGGGATATGGCTTTTGCGTTATGTGGTTCGCTGCAAAATTCTTCAGCATCAGGACAGGGCTTCAATGTGCTGATTCTCCCTTCCCATAATGCCCAGTGCTTGGCGGCATTCATCTGTGCCAGCTCATCATCACCGGTCAAGCGATTGTAATAAGCTTCCAGCATATTAGCTCGCTCACTTTCAGGAATAATTTCTTCAAAGTGCTTCCAGTGATCCGGAAACACTCTGCCGGCCCCCTGCTTAGTGTAGAGCCAGTCAAAGTCCTTCTGTCGGGACAGAAAAATCCCCCTGAGCACCATGGCCATAACCCTTTTAGGGTGAGCCTGAGCGTATAGCAGAGACAGGGTAGAGCCCCAGGAGCCGCCAAAAAGAAGCCATTTTTCGATACCCAAATGCTTCCGAATCTGCTCCATATCAGCAATCAGATTCTGGGTGGTATTCCCTTCCAGCTCAGCATGGGGCAGCGACCGACCACAGCCTCGCTGATCAAAAAGGATGATCCTATATTTCTCGGGATCAAAGAATCGCCGCGATTTTTCTGAAGTACCCACCCCGGGCCCGCCGTGGACAAACAACACAGGAATACCATCTGGACTCCCGCACTCTTCCACATAAAGTTGATGAACGGTATCTACAGCCAGTTTAAAAACAGAGTATGGCTTTATAGCCGGGTAAAGCGTGCGCATTTTCCTTCCTTCAGAAGTCACTGAATCAAGCGAAGTCAGTCAGCTGAGCAAACAGAGCATCTGATCCACCTCTTGTCTCAGGGAGACAGTCTAAAGCTTAAATCAGAAAGGCTCCCAGCACTCTACAATACTCTTAAAAACCAAGGTTTTCCAAGCATTGTCATGGCTTCTGAGGAACTTTTACGCCTCTTGGCTATCTAAGTTTCATAGCTGATATGAAAGGCAGGGAGTGCCTATGTATAACGTTGAAACAGCGAGCAGTAGTCGATGAACAACCCATTTTTTCACAGGTCCATTGATCCGTTGATCATAGCTTTGGCGTTCTCCACAGCCATAGGCTTTTGCCATGCTGCAGTGGTGGACCCCTTCCCGGTGGATGATTCTGAGGAGCTGAACAGTTACCTCTCAGGCCACAATTATCAGATGCCTGAAAGGTGTAACAAAAACGCAGATCAGGGAAGTTGCTGGGCCCGCTCCATCATGAGCCTTCTCAGTGAACAGGAACTCAGCCAAATCTACAGGCAATCGGCAGATTACCTTAACTACCCGGAGGATCAGCCAATCAATGCGGCTGCCCTGCATCTCTATCTTGAAAGTCAAAGCGCAGTCATACCCGAAGGAGCGACACCGGGTGTGCCTATCAACCATTTGAACACTCAACTGGCCATTCTTCTTAAGAAGAGAATACTGACAATAACGCCGTTAGCAGATGGAACCATTGCTACTCAATTCTTCTCAGGCTTTGAAGATGGCAGCTATGAAGTTGAGGAAAACATCATTTCATTGTCAGAAGAGCCTGAAACTCTTTTCTCAGCCTTAATCACAGCAGATATAAGCCTTTTCCTGAACCCCGGCGTTAATGACACTCCTGGTCATGTGCAGCCCATTGTCTTCAATCTGCAACCCCATCAGACACCCGGGGCAGCTCTTGCTGAAGACTCGCTGAATGCAATGATCAACCGACCTGCCAGAACACTTGAGATCTTCGCTGGTAGCAGCGGTGATATACCACCTTACTTTTTCTCTGCGCTCCAATTTGGCGTCAGAAATGTCCGCCACCAACCCAGTCTGGAGGAGATGGAGCGCGAAATAAAAGAGGCCAGAAAAAGAAAATTCGCCAGAGAAAAAATGAAACAAGATGTCGAGCATTACAGAAACGAAGCCGCAAGCGAATATCGAAAAGGAGCCATGACTCGTTTTTGTGCAAGCTGTGCAAAAGGTGCCTTCAAACTGGGTATTCTTGGTGCTGCCTCTGCAGTCATTTACCAGAAATGGGAAACCATTAACGCTTATTCACAAGACTTCTGGAAAGAAGTTATTGCTCCTAACCTGCCAATGATGGCCCGTCTCGATGGCACAGGGGTGATAGGAAACTCTAAAGATCTGCCTGAGGAACTGGTTGGCTACGTTGATACAATTCCGGAGAAAAGTCGTGAAGCCTGGAAATATCTCACTTTCAAAGTGGACAGCTACCTGAGATCACGTTGGTCTGACTCTCGCTGGACTCATTCTCATTGGTACAACGAGGTCCTGGACCAACCCACCCAGGGCTTTGCAAATCAGGTGCTAACCGCTGTCAATGCTATACGCTCTAAACCGCAGGTCTGTGGCAATACCGTCATGCGTGCAGTCGGACGTTTGCGCTGGAACTACTCTCTTGAAGCAGCGGCCTTCAAGCACGCAACGGATATGGCCAATAAAAATTTTATGAGCCATGTAGGTTCAGGTGGCAGTGAAATCAATCAACGAATTGAAGCACAGGGTTATCGCTGGTCAGCTCTTGCCGAAAACGTTGCCGTAGGCCAACACAACCTGGACGCTGTGTTAAAAACCTGGATGAACAGTCCGGGGCATTGTAAAAATATCATGTCGCCTGATGTCACCGAGATGGGAGTCAGCTTTGTAGAGAATCCCTCCGGCCGATCCAGAAAATACTGGGCCCAGGTTTTTGCTTCACCAAAATACTGACCGGGGCGCTGCCCCCGGTCAGAACAGCCACTCAATTATTTACTGCGGCTGGCGCGCTTGCGCTCATGCTCCTTCAGGAATTTCTTGCGCAGACGGATATTGTCAGGTGTAACTTCCACCAGCTCGTCATCGTCGATAAATTCCAGGGCCTGTTCCAGGCTATGTCGGATAGGCGGTGTCAGTTGAATGTTTTCGTCAGAGCCGGAAGCACGAACGTTCGTCAGCTGTTTACCCTTGGTCGGGTTAACCACCAGGTCATTGTCACGATTATGCAGACCAATGATCTGACCTTCATAAACGTCAACGTTCGGGTTCAGGAACAAACGACCACGATCCTGTAAGTTCCAGAGCGCATAGCCCAGCACCTTACCATTCACCATAGAAACCAGAACACCGTTCTTGCGGTGAGTCACTTCGCCATCTTTCACGTCACCGTAGTGATCAAAGACATTGGTCAGAATACCGCTACCAGAAGTCATGGTCAGAAACTGGGAACGAAAACCGATCAGACCACGGGCAGGCATGATGAACTCCAGGCGAATACGGCCCTTGCCGTCTGGTACCATGTTGGTCAGTTCTGCCTTACGGTGTCCCATCTCTTCCATCAGAGAGCCCTGATGTTCTTCCTCAACATCCACAACAACCTGTTCGTAAGGCTCCTGCAAAACGCCGTCAATCTCCTTGATGACAACCTCTGGACGGGAAACCCCCAGCTCAAAACCTTCACGGCGCATGGTTTCGATCAGAACCGACAGATGCAGTTCACCACGACCAGACACCTTGAACTTGTCAGCATCATCACCCTGCTCAACACGCAGCGCTACGTTATGCAGCAGTTCGCGATCCAGACGCTCTTTGATATTACGGGAGGTCACATACTTGCCATCCTGACCTGCAAAAGGAGAATCATTGACCTGGAAGGTCATGCTCACGGTTGGCTCATCCACCGTCAGTGCTGGCAGCGCTTCAACGTGATTTGGATCACACAGGGTGTCTGATATGTTCAGCTTGTCGATACCCGTTACACAAACGATATCGCCAGCACGAGCCTCTTCCACGTCTACACGTTCCAGACCCAGGTGCCCCATAACCTTGAGGATCTTGGCATTGCGCTCATTGCCATCGGCACCAATCAAGCGAATCGGAGTTGAGGGCTTGAGAACACCACGGGTGATACGACCAATACCGATAACTCCCAGAAAGCTGCTGTAGTCCAGGGCAGATATCTGCATCTGGAAAGGCGCATCGACATCCACCTTGGGAGAAGGGACATTATTGACGATCATTTCAAACAGTGGCGTCATATCTTGTGCCATGTTTTCAGGATCATCACCGGCAATACCATTCAGTGCAGAAGCGTAAATAACCGGAAAATCCAGCTGCTCTTCGGTAGCACCGAGACGATCAAACAGATCAAAGACTTCATCCATGACCCAGTCCGGACGAGCACCAGGACGGTCAATCTTGTTGATAACAACGATAGGGCGCAGACCCTGCTCAAAAGCTTTCTGGGTGACAAAGCGGGTCTGAGGCATAGGACCGTCAACCGCATCCACCAGCAGCAGAACCGAATCCACCATGGACATAACACGTTCCACCTCACCACCGAAGTCGGCGTGTCCGGGTGTGTCCACAATATTAATGTGGTAGTCCTGCCAGTTGATGGCGGTGTTCTTGGCCAGGATGGTAATGCCCCGCTCCTTCTCCTGGTCATTGGAATCCATGATCCGTTCGGCACCCTGATCTTTTCGACCCAGAGTTCCGGACTGCTGAAGCAGCTTGTCAACCAGGGTGGTTTTACCATGGTCAACGTGTGCGATGATGGCAATATTGCGTAACTTTTCTATCACTGTCTTTCTCTCTTAAAATCTTTCAGGTGTGCTGCATTACAGCTTCGACCTTGTCCACATCCAAATCCGCCAGCCTGGCGTAGGTGGAACAAAATGTCTGGTCCTTAATCAGATACTGAACATCCTGCTCATAACGAGCCAGATGATGTAAATTCCTCAGCCTTAACGCTTCTTTCAGAGGACTCCGGCTAAAGCGCATATCGGCAATGTCTATCAGCCCAAGAGCACCGTCGGGCAACTTGAGAATATTACCCATGTGCAGGGAGCGAAAATAGACGCCCTGTTTATGCAGCTGCGCAATATATCGGGCTAACTGCTCGGCCAGAACTCGGGTTCCATCTTCATCCAGAGCAGGGAAAACCTGCCTGAGGGTCCGACCCGGCAATGGCCGATAATGGACAGCTGTTTTTTTATATCTTCCAAGACGGTAGCAGCTAATAATATCAACCGTTTGAATGCCACGGGTCACGAGTTCCGAGGCATTTCTGGCGAACCGGACAGAATATGGCTTAAACCACGCCGAGCTGATAGTGCTTTTAACCCGAAACAGTTTCAGAAAAGTCTTATCTTTCAGTTTCAGAACCTTGTCGCCAAAATGGTCCTGCTCTATCACCTCAGCCCCTTCGATCAGGGCCTGATAAGCCGTGGAAGATAATCGCTGCATACCACTCATGTCTGTTGAGTACTCATTATTTCCACAATAAAAAAAGCCGCCAATCATACCCTAGCACGAAACATTCATAAAGCCGCTTTGATCCGGGTAAAGGAGGGCAACGCAAGGTAGAGCTTTACCAAGAACGTCATTTTACGGTAAAAATCATGGTTTTAGAGGCTCTATCCATTGAGCCCACAGCCAGATTCATCCAGAATAGGCCCCTCATTTTTAACTGATTACAGTGGCCATGTCGGAACACGCCAAGTCGGGAAGCCTGCAGATTTACCTGCGCCTTCTCAGCTATGTAAAGCCCTACTCGGGCTTTTTTGCCCTCAGTATACTGGGCTATGTCATGTTTGCGCTCAGCCAGCCAGCTTTTGCCCGTTTGCTGGAATATTTTGTTGAAGCGCTCGAAGGCAGCTTTGCCACTATTGACAGAGACCTTGGGAGTTTTCTTCCTGCTTCTATCATGACTTCGGTGGCCCTGATTCCTATCGTCATGTTGTCTATTGCCATATTCAGGGGGATTGGTTCCTTTCTGGGTAACTACTTCCTGGCCAAGGTGTCCTTATCGGTTGTGCACGACCTGCGCTGCCTGATGTTTAACCGAATGATTCAGTTGCCCAATAACTACTTTGACAACAACAACTCCGGGCACCTGATTGCCAGAATCACCTACAACGTGGGTATGGTGACCTCGGCAGCAACCGATGCCGTCAAGGTTATTGTGCGGGAAGGCCTGACCGTTGTTTTCCTGTTCGGGTATCTGATCCTGACCAACTGGAAGCTTACCCTGGTATTCATCGGCGTTGCTCCCATCATTGCCCTGGTGGTCAGTGCCGCCAGCAAACGTTTCCGTAAGCTGAGTTCGAAGATTCAGACATCCATGGGGGATCTGACCCACGTCAGTTCGGAATCGATCAATGGTTATCGGGTAGTCAGAGGCTTTGGTGGTGAGAGTTATGAAACCAGCCGCTTTTTTGATGCCAGTGATCGCAATACCCGTCAGGGGCTGAAAATGGTCAAGGCTTCCGCTGTCCATACGCCCACCCTGCAATTCCTGGTTAATACAGCCCTCGCTATTCTGTTCTTCCTGGTGCTGTGGCTAAAAGGAGATGCAACCACCGCTTCTCTGGTGAGTTTTGTCACGGCTGCGGCACTGCTGCCAAAGCCTATTCGTCAGCTGAGCGAAGTGAACGCCAACATACAAAAAGGTATTGCCGCAGCAGAGAGCATTTTTGAAATGGCTGACCAGCCTTCCGAACCTGATAACGGCACCTTTGAAAAGGAAACAGTTGCAGGCAAGCTGGAGTTTCGAAACTTGTTTTTCACATATCAGAATACTGACAAACCCGCCCTGAACAATATTAACTTCACTGTTAATCCGGGTGAGACTATTGCTCTGGTGGGCCGCTCGGGATCGGGAAAAACAACACTGGCCAACCTGGTTCCCCGTTTCTACACCTACGGACAGGGTCAAATTCTTCTGGATGATACGCCCATTGATGATTACAGCCTGAAGAACCTTCGCAGTCATATCGCTCTGGTAGATCAGAATGTCACTCTGTTTAATGATACAGTGGCTCGCAACATTGCCTATGGAGACCTGCGCGACAAAGATGATTCTGACATTCACCTGGCTGCTGAAGCCGCCCATGCCAATGAATTCATCAAGAATATGGCTCAGGGCATGAACACGCTGGTTGGTGAAGATGGCGTGCTGCTCTCGGGTGGCCAGCGGCAGCGTTTGGCCATAGCCAGGGCTATTCTGAAGGACGCTCCCATTCTGATTCTTGATGAAGCCACTTCGGCCCTGGATACCGAATCCGAGCGTCATATCCAGGCGGCCCTGGATGAAGTCATGAAGAATCGAACAACGCTGGTCATTGCTCACCGACTTTCCACCATCGAGAATGCTGACCGTATCATTGTGGTGGATAAAGGCGAAATTGTAGAGAGCGGCACTCATTCCGAACTACTGGCCAGAGAAGGTCATTATGCCAAACTGCATCAGATGCAGTTCCAGGAAGAGCAGGAAGAAGTCGTAGAGGTGATACCTTTGGCTTCTTCGCAGCCATTACAACATTGAACGCTTTAAAAAAGCTGAGGTTTTACCATGATTACCCATCAAGACGATTTCGTGGTAAACCTACCGGAAACTGGGCCAACTTACTTGGCAGGCCTCCCAAGATACCGAAGCGGAAGACACTGAATGAAACTGACTCTGCCACGATTTAATGAAGCCAGGGTTCTGGTGATCGGCGATGTCATGCTGGATCGATACTGGCACGGCGGCACCTCCAGAATCTCCCCTGAAGCACCAGTACCTGTTGTTCGCGTCACCAATATAGAAGATCGCCCCGGCGGCGCTGGCAACGTAGCCCTTAACATTGCCTCTCTGGGCGCCCCGACCTGGCTGATAGCTGCTACCGGAGATGATGAAGCAGCCGACTCCCTGCAGACCCGTCTTGAAGCGGCCGGAGTCTATTGCGATTTTGCCCGGCTGAAAGATATGCCTACCATCACCAAACTCAGGGTCATCAGCCAGCATCAGCAACTCATTCGCCTGGATCAGGAAGAACCTTTCTCCGTTCTCAGCAGCGATATTCTCGAAGAAAAAGCAGCCAATTTGCTGAATAACATAGGGGCTGTCATTCTTTCTGATTACAACAAGGGTACCCTGCAGAACCACCAGCAGCTGATCAAACTGGCGCGTACAAAAGGCGTTCCGGTCCTTGTTGACCCAAAAGGTACAAACTTTGAGCGTTACCGTGGTGCTACGATCATTACTCCGAACCTGCAAGAATTTGAAGCCGTTGTCGGCCGCTGCGCAGATGAGCAGGAGCTGATCACCAAAGGTCACCAGTTACTGGACGAGCTGGAGCTTGACGCCATGCTGATCACTCGCAGTGAGCACGGCATGACCCTGATTCGCAGAGACGAAAAGGAACTGCACCTGCCAGCCAGAGCCCGTGAAGTCTTTGATGTGACCGGCGCCGGAGACACCGTAATTTCCACTCTGGCCACTGCACTTGCAGCGGGGGCTGAACTGCCCAAAGCAGCCGCTCTGGCCAATATTGCAGCCGGTATTGTGGTTGCCAAGCTGGGGACTGCAACGGTCAGCATGCCAGAGCTGCGCCGTGAGGTGAACAGAGAACTGGGCGCAGAGCGTGGCGTTGTGACCCCGGATCAGCTCAAGATTGCACTGGAAGACTCCCGGGCCCATGGCGAAAAGATCGTCTTCACCAACGGCTGCTTCGACATTGTTCATGCCGGCCACGTGGGTTATCTGGAGCAAGCCCGAAAGCAGGGTGACAGGCTGGTACTGGCTATCAACAGCGATGCTTCTGTAAAAAGATTGAAAGGTGAAGGCCGCCCCATTAACTCGGAAGATCGCAGAATGGCGGTACTGGCAGGCCTTGAAGCTGTGGACTGGGTCGTATGCTTCGAAGAAGATACACCTGAAAACCTGCTCAGAATGGTTAAACCTGACGTTCTGGTAAAAGGCGGTGACTACACCATTGATGAAGTGGTCGGTGCTCCTATCGTCTACGAATACGGCGGCGAGGTGAAGGTTCTGGCGTTCCTGGATAACTGTTCGACAACAGCCATTGTTGAAAAGATCAGGAAGGACAAATCTAAAGAGTCTGCTTGATACTTTTATCACTTGATACTTTTATCATAAAACAACAGTATTGCCGCCAACTTTTCGACAGTTAGCGGCTATCTTCTTCAAAACCCAAGGCTAGCCACTCTCCAGAACTTCGCCCTCTATAATAAGTTGAAAGCACTCAAAGATTCAGGGATAGAGTAATGGGTATTATCAACGGCGGCGAAAAGATTTCTATCAGCCCGACATGGTCTGAACATGCTCAACAGAAAGTTGATAAACCCAGGGGACGCCATAAAGGCTCTTCAGTATATTCCATCGAAAATACCGTCCCTCAAAACGGGAAAGGCAAGAAACTACCGATAAAAAGCCTCTTCTCCCGCTGTGTCAGCAATTCTGATAAAGCCGCAGCGAAAGAAAAGAAAGCCACTGAGAAGAAAGCCGTCAAAGCGTTTATGGTGGCAATGGATGATGTCAAAAAAGCAGTAAACAACAAAAATGGCAGTTCTGAGTCTGTTCAGAAAGTGATTGACAAGCACGCCAAAAACAAGGGTGAATTGGAAGACCTGTTGGCTAACCTGACCAGAAAATCCGGACAAGCAGCCTTGCAACCTCATGTTCAAAAAGCATTCAAGGAGGCCGGTCTTTCTATGATGCTGTCGAAAGCAAGAGATAACGCTCAGCCACTAAAAAATACCACAGATCATGGTCAGTCTTTCAGAGATGCACTGGATAAGTGCATGGCACCGTTAAGGGCTGAGCGGCAAGAACTGAATTACTCCACTTATCCTGACTCTATTCGAGATCAGCTTAAATCTTATCCCGCACTGACTGAATGCCTGGTGGAAGAACTACCCAACTCAAAAGGATATTCTTCTCCCAACAATCGATATTCTGCTATTCAGGCCCAGACTATTCTGACCTGCCAATGCTTTGAACAGGCTCACCAAATTAAGCAAAATCTGAACAGAACTATGAAGAGTCAACAATTATCCCCTGAAACAAAAAGCAAGATCGCGAGTGCTTTAAATGAGGTTCAGGGAATTTTAGAAGCTACGCAAAAAGACCTCAAAAGCCTGCACCGTAACTACGCCATGAAAGGAGAGGGTCATTTCCTGAACACTGAATACCGAGAGAGTATCAAGGAAAGAATTCATTCAGACCCTGTTAGCAAAGATTCATTCAGTAGCAAGCAAACTTCCAGCAAGCGCCAACCGGTCAGTCAATCTATACCGGCTCAGGAAAACAGGGTTCAACCTGAAGCCAAAGCAGCTCCTAAGCCACCTGGAAGAGCAGCACCCGCCATTCCTTTCGATGCTTCTCTTGCAGCCCTGAAAAAAGAGAGGCCAGAGCTGTCACGTGAAGCAGGCCTACTAGGTGATTATCTGAAGGAACTGCAGACTTTCTGCAATTCACGAGAGTTAGTTAACCTTATGGGTAAAGATTTTTCAGCTTACAGAGACGCAGGCTGGAGCTTTGACCAGTACGCATCCCTGTGTCAGCATGCAGCTGGATTCATTGCAGAAAACCGGTCACTGACACCTGCTGAAGCGATGAATGCGGCCTATGAAAACATCACAACCCCGCGCCAATAAAAACCTTTTTTCTCTAACCTGGCCGCCAGAGAATCAGCTCTCAAGAAGTCTGATGACTCTGGCGCACGACTCTGCATTACTCTTGAGGTGTAACGGATTAATAGTGCCAATCACTGCCGCCGAGGTCGCAGGATGTGAGAAAACCAACTCCATGCTTTTCTCCACCGGATCTTCACCTTCCAGACAAACATGCCCACTGGCCAGAGCTTTCTTGATCAGAATGCCCTTATCGTTCCGGAGAGCGTAATCAAGTACCGGTTTCTCAGCCTGCTCCTTCAAGTTATAAGTCACCATGGCGATATCCGACTTTTCCAGCGCCATAATGCCGCCTTCAACAGTTTTGGTAGACATGCCTGACGCCAGAATCTTGCCCTCTTTTTTTAACGCTTTCAGTACTTCCAGACAGCCATATTGCTGAATAATATTGACGTCATCACCATTGGAATGGACCAGCACCATTTCAATCCAATCAGTATTCAGCCGTTTCAGACTTCTCTCGATGCTGAAGCGAATATGTTCCGGTGTGAAATCAAAACGAGACTCACCGTTCTCAAACTCTTCTCCCACTTTACTGCAGATAACCCAGTTGTCTCTCTGACCTTTTAACAAAGACCCCAATCTTTCTTCACTGGTGCCGTAGGCTGGTGCTGTGTCCAGCAGATTAATACCCAGGGTTTGTGCCAGTTTCAGAAGCTCTCTGGCCTCGCTATCATCCGGAATCCTGAATCCGGATGGGTATTTTACGCCCTGATCCCTGCCCAGCTTTACGGTTCCGAAACCGATGGGAGAAACCCGGATATCGGTACCTGCAATGGTTCTTGTCTCAAGTCGGTAATCAGTCATGATCGACAAATGCCCCGCTCCAGAAGGGTTGGCAGATTTCAGGATGCTGAACATCCTCTGGCAAAGCAAAGCCTTCATTGCCAGAAGGCGAGAGTTGCTGCCTGTTCAGCACTTTAATGACCTCATCAGAAAGGTTGGGTGCCAGCGCCAGCTTGGTCGGCCAGGAAACAATGCCGTTTTCTATCTCATGAATGAATGCGGCATCCGGTCTCAGCAGTCTGCTCTGTCTGGGTTCGGCCCGGTTTACAAACATCGTCGCCCATTGGGCATCGTCCAGATTAACCCATGGCAATAATGCAGTCAGCTCACGCCGGGCCACCCGGATCTGTTGTTCCCGTGTGCGTTCCATCCCGTCTTCCGCAATTTCGCCCCCCAGATACCAGACCCAGCTGCCTTCACCATCCGGATGGCTGGTGACTGTTATTCTTGGAACGGGTTTAGTACCCAGACAATGCGCGAAGAGCGGCTCAGGATGACGATGCCGAACCATAACCATATGAAGCGGCCTTCTCTGCATCTCTGGCCGGGAGAGTCCCCAGAGTTTTATCAGGTCCTCTGTGCCTTCGCCCGCCGTGGTAACAAACTTGCTGGCCCTGATTTGCAGGGTTTTGCCTCCAAAGGTATGCTCGATGAAATCTATTTTTTTGCCTTCAGTGACAATACGGGTGTTTTCAGACCAGTCCACCTTGAGAATCCGATCTTCCAGACCTTTCACCAATGCATCGATGACCGTCCGGATATCCAGCACGATCTCATTGAGCTGATAGACTTTGCCCAGAAACGCTTCATGACGAAAAATATCAGGAAAATCCTCCGGTTTCTTCAACTGCTCCACCCGACCGCGCAAAGCCTTGCTGGCGAAAAACGTAGTAAGCCTGGAACCCACATCACCGGGAGACCATAGATACTGGAACTCAGAGAGTATAACGGCTCCCGACAGATCAACCTCACCTTCCCCCCTGAGAGCCTTGCGCCAGCGGTCTGGCATGCCGACAATACACTCTGCCGCCTTGGTCAGAGTGCCGGTCAAAGTGTACTTGGTCCCGCCATGAACGATCCCCTGGGATTTGATCGTCTGACCACCGCCGAGGGTAGCATTCTCCAGAAGAAGGGCTTTATAGCCTTGCTGATTGAAGGTATTGAACAGCCAGAGACCGGCAATGCCTCCGCCAATTACAACAACATCTGTTTCTATGGTCTGAGTCATATAAAGTGGATCAGAGAGTAAGACAGGGAAAATACAAAACCGGCAGTATACGCCTCATACCCGTCCGAGACCAACATCGCCTTCAGCCTCTGGATGCCAGACGTTCGCATTTGGTAGATTTACTCTCTCCGACGACTAACGCTTGATAACCCAATCCTATGTTAGAATCGGCTGCAGACTTTGAGAATATGACGATAATATGAACCATCCCTGTGAGTGCTTCCCTCTGGGTGACTCAGCTCTAATGCTGTGTTTTGGTGACCGGATCAGTCCCAAAATAAACCTGATCGTTCACACGGCGGCAAAACAAGTTCTCGAAGCGGCATCCCCTGAAATAATTGAGATAGTTCCGGCTTACACAACTTTGACCGTCTATTACGATCCCTGCCAGATTCAATCAGCAACACCTTATGAAGCTTTGAAAGAAAAAATACTCAACCTCCTGCAAACACTCAAGGTGGGTCAGACAAACGTTGGCAATCTTGTTGAAATACCAGTCTGCTACGAAAGCAGCTTTGCTCCGGACCTGGATCGTGTAGCCAAACACTGTCGCTTAAAAACTGAAAAAGTGATTGATCTTCACACTTCAGCGACTTACGACGTTTACTTTCTTGGCTTTGCTCCGGGTTTTCCCTTTCTGGGTGGAATGAATAAAAGACTATCGATACACAGACTTGAAAACCCACGTCTGTCGATACCGGCTGGCTCCGTTGGCATTGCCGGTGAGCAGACAGGTATCTACCCTCTTTCCACTCCCGGAGGCTGGCAGCTGATAGGCCACACCCCTGTTTCTCTGGTGGACTTCAGTAACGACCACCCCACCCTGCTCAAGCCCGGCGACAGAGTAAAATTCACCGCTATTTCCTCCAGAGAGCATCAGGAAATGGAGGCGCAAAGGTGAGCCTGACCGTCAAACAACCCGGAATGCTGACCAGCCTCCAGGATCTGGGCAGGTATGGCCTCCGGAACCTGGGCCTATCAACCTGTGGCGCTATGGACTCCCTGGCAGCCAGAGTCGCTAATCTGATACTGGGTAACCCTGAGAATGCCCCACTGCTGGAATTCACTTTGACAGGACCCACTCTGGAATTTCATAAGTCCACTGTAATCTGTCTTAGTGGAGGAAGTGCCGATGCCACCGTGGATACCCATCCCATCGCCAGCAACTTCGTAACCGCCGTTAAAGCAGGGCAAACACTGAAAATTGCCAGTCTCAGAACAGGCTGCCGGGGCTATCTGGCGATTAAAAACGGCTTTCAGGCTCGGGAAGTGTTGGGAAGTTGCAGTACTTATCTGAGAGCTGGTATCGGTGGCCTTGGCGGCCGGGCACTGAAAGAGAACGACCGGCTTGGCTTTAACAGCTGGGCAGCAAAGAAAAATTTCAAACCTGATATTGCTGTGGGCCACAGGTTTACACAGTATCTTGAGGATCAGAAACATGTTCAGCCTGTTCGTTATATCCGGGGTCCACAAACGTCATGGTTCTCCGGCCCAGGCTTGAATGTTTTCCAGAACCAGAGCTACTCTGTCCGCCCGGATTCTGACCGGATGGGTTATCGTCTCTGTGGTCAAAAGATCAAAAGCAGCTATCCCGGAAATCTGATCACAGAGGGGACAGCCATGGGTTCCATTCAGATCCCTCCGGATGGTCAACCCATTATTCTGATGAGTGATTGTCAGCCCACTGGCGGATATCCCAAAATCGGGAACATCATCTCTGCGGACTTGCCCAGAGTCGCCCAGCTGAAGCCATCGGACACACTGACCTTTCAGGAAGTCACTGTGGAAGAAGCACAACGGGAACTGGTAAAACAGAGAATCGGCCTGAACCGTCTGGCCATAGCGGCTGAATATTATTGGAACCGAAACCAAAATGATTACTGATAAAGCTCTGACACTGGATCTGAACTGCGACATGGGTGAAAGCTTTGGCCAGTACAGGCTGGGAAACGATACTGGAATCATGCCGTATATCAGTTCTGCCAACATTGCCTGCGGCTTTCATGGGGGTGATCCGAATATCATGGCCAACACGGTAAAACTGGCTTTGGAACACAGTGTTGCCGTCGGTGCTCATCCCGGTTTACCAGACCTTCAGGGCTTTGGTCGCAGAAACATGCACATCAGCCCCGAAGATGCCTATAACCTGACACTTTACCAGACAGGCGCATTAAGCGCTTTTGTGACGGCACAAGGCGGTCAACTTCACCATGTCAAACCTCACGGAGCTCTGTACAATATGGCCGCCCGTAACCCGGACCTTGCCAAAGCCATAGCCGAAGCGGTTTATCAATTTAATCAGGAACTGATTCTCTATGGGTTAGCCGGTAGTTGCCTTATATCTCAGGCTGAAGCCATTGGCCTGAAGACCGCCAGCGAAGTCTTTGCCGACCGCAGCTACCAGATTACTGGCCAGCTAACCCCCAGAGATCAGGACGGCGCAATGATTGAAGACCAGCAAAAGTCCCTCGACCAGATCAGAGACATGGTATTACACAAACAAGTGACGTCAGTGGATGGCCGGACAATTGCTATCCAGGCCGAGACCCTGTGCATACATGGCGATGGTCCCCGGGCTCTGGACTTTGTCCGTGGCTGTGAACGATTTCTCCGGGCACAGGGCATCACCATTCAAACGATTCAGGCGCAGTAATGAATATTTCTCCCCAGGCTTCATTGCCCTCTTCAAGATCTCTTTTTGCCACTTCCTGGAGTGGCGGCAAGGATGGTTGCTTTGCTCGATGGATTTCCAGTCAGAGTGGCGCCAAACCCGCCTGTCTGCTCACTATGCTCAGAGAAGGTGAACAGAGAACCAGTGCCCATGGACTGCACCAGGAGGTTCTTCAGACTCAGGCTGATTGTCTGGGAACCCCAATCATTTTTGGCTCTGCCGGGTTTGGAGGTTATGAACAGGGATTAAAAAAGGCACTGGCAACCGCTATCAGTGAGTATTCTGCCAGTCACCTTGCTTTTGGTGATATCGACCTGGATGCCCACAAGGATTGGTACGATCGTATTCTCAAAGATACTTCTATCCAGACCTGTTACCCACTCTGGCACTACAGCCGCAAACAGCTTCTGAAAGATATGTTCTCGGTGGGCCAGGAGGCCCTGATTGTCAGCATCAAGAATGAATCACTGGATCAAAGTTTTCTCGGACGAATACTGACACCCTCACTGGCCGATGAGATAGAAGCCAGAGGCATCTGCCCCACTGGAGAAGAAGGCGACTTTCACACACTGGTGATCAATGGTCCTGACTTTAAAGAACCCTTGTCCGTTAAAAAAGCAGATATCTGGCAGGATGACTGGGGCCACTCTGTGCTTGAGCTCTTAACTGCCTGAGGTTCAGGAGAACGCTTTCTGGCCCTCTCCAACAACGCTCTTTTATGCCGTGGAAACGTCCGGGTCAGGCACAGGTATCTCTTCGTAAGCAACCCTGTTAAATGCCCTGGAGCGTAAAATGCTGGCCATTTTGTCCAGGGCTGGATCGGGGTAACTGTCCTGAAGACGCTCCACAACGTGCATAAGTACAATGCCTGATATGGAATCAAGCTTTGGCTCTGAAGATTCAAGGGCTGCCAGGACATTAATGCGCATCATTGCCATCAGTGCACGGGCAGGGCCAGCAGCCTGACCGACCGCCAGGTTGAGTTCGTCAATCATAATGCTAGTAAGCGGTCTGGCGAGGGTCGGACTACCGGAAGCCAGCTCGGGGGAATCGTAAGGCAGCAGGGTTGACGGACCAGAATCCATAGGGGTAATCAAGTCAACCACATAAACCCAGTCTTTCTTTGTATAGCCTTCTTTTAAACGAAGAATGAGGTTGCAAAAAAAACATTTTTTTCCGTAGTAAAGTTCCTCACCAACTTTGGTCTTAAGCAGCACACATTTCTCAGGCAAGTAACCACCTGCCCGGGCAGCTTCCTCCAGCCGGTTATAGAGTCTCCCTATGATCTCACTGAATTGCTCTTTGTTAAGTACTAAAAGATCTGTATCCCTTGGCGTGACTGAGCGCTCAATAATTTCCCGGGATATTTCGCCCGGTAACAGATCGCTACCGGTTGCCCGTTTTAATGCCTGGCTCCCCCAGCGTGACTGAACCTGCGTCTGATAGGCACGGCTTCCCAGATATACCACAGGCTTATTGTTATGATTCAGCGCCTGTACTTCGCTGGCTATTTGCTCATGAAAATAAGCTCTTGTCTCGAGAGTCTCCCGAGTATCTACCCTAAAAAATGTATTCACGACAAAATTTGCCAGAGTATCAGGCTTTTTGCTGGCTTGTTTGTTAAATCGGCCATTTTTAAAATGAACTGGATTCGGTTCATTATTGCCAGTGATTTTCACTAGTGATAGCTCTTTGGAATTATCCAGATCTTTTACGCAACCTGCTATGAAAGCAATATTTTTGTTAATTTTCTTCCTGCAACTGACTGTAGCCTGCTCAAGGTTGGCAATAGTGGGAAATTCACTTTTGAGAATATCGATACGTTTACTGCTAACGGTAACAAGCCCCGTATTCAAATGCTGAAGTTGTCGTAAGCCATGGTATAAAGTAGCTTTGATTGACTCGAACAGGACAATCTTCAGACATTTGTCTTGCCCAGTAATAACTTGCTCTCTGATTTTGTTCAATTGCCTGAAAGCATCTCTGAAACAGGTTTGGATGTTTTGATTGATCTTGTCAAATTGATCAATTTTCTCTTTAATCCCGGAAGCATTTGCTTTGATTTTTTCTTTCCATTTCTCTTTGGTCTCCTTAAGCGAGGACGACGGATCACTTGTTTGAATGCTTGTAATGCAGCCCTCCAGATCACTGAAAATTGAAGCGCATTCACAAATATGCTCAATGAGCATTGCACAGTAATAACTGCAGTGGGAGAACGTCAGGAGCAATTCACTGTGTGGTGATTGGGCAATGTTTGCAAAAATATTGATTAGCCATTCACAGGATTTCCTGTCTAGTTCTGTGATGTTAATGCCTGGATTATAGATATCGCACTCTTTGTTTATGAGCTTTAAAATATCATTATTCTGGATCAGAGTCTCTGCCAACAGGGATTTCAGGGATTCAGGAAGCTGTTGCGGATTGTCATTTGTTATCCCATCCGTGGCGGTACCTTGCACGATAACTTTTTTGACCTCATTAAAGCTATTTCTGATAGCCACCTCGTGATTGTTGGTCAGAGTCTGTATTCTTAGCTTGGCGAGTGATAATCGATGATGGTATTTACAGGATTCCACGGCTTCATTGGTCAATAAGCCAAGCTCCTGCAACTGGGTTGCCCATGGGCTCAGAACATTAAATATGTGTTGCAGCTCTTCTGTCTTCTTTATCTTTATTAATGGTGACTGGTTCTCAGTGACACTCTCCTTGTGAGCAAGCAGGGTACTCAGGTAGATAGAAGAAGCTTCAATCCCAAGTTCGAAATAACGGTTCAGGGGATAGCATCGGGTTTGTGAATATTCATTAAGACCATCATGCCAGCTTTCAATGTTGATTCCTTTCGTATTGTCTTTTTTAAGCCCTTGAATAACTTTTTCCAGTGAATAGTCGTTATGGAAAACGATTCGACTGGTTGTTTCACAAACCTTATTAATAACATCCCATCGTTCTGACATTAACGCTGCATGGAATAGCTCTGCACAGAATAAATGCTGAGCAATCATCTTTTTGTCAACGCAGACGGGTTGGAATTCCTGATCGTACCCTTCATTCCTGTATCGATCAATTGAACTGAAAAGACATCCAGAGGCGATTTTCACGATATCTTGAGAATCTTTCTTGCTCTGGATTTCCAATGTTGCCGAAGCAACGGTAGTGAGCAGATTGCTTATCCCTTCACTGAGTCTGCGAGACTCAGATGCCACAGAGTTAGATCGTTTCCGGGGGGGCGCATGCAAAATTGAGTGGTGCTTCCTGATTTTTGGTTCAACTGGCGCTCGAAGAGCAATATTTCTTCTGAAATCAGCATGTCTTATCATGCTCTCCACAAAACTATAGATACAGGACAAATGGCATACAATAGACTCACTCAGAAAGCTGATTGATTGCTGGCCCGGGGAAGTATCCTTGGGGGACCATAGACATAGCATTTTCCCGAGAACACGATAGTTCTGGACCAGCTGCCGTGTTACGTTACTCATGTCATCGCTCAAAAACAGCTGTTTGGACAATAGGACATATTGGCTTTTGTCAGCCAATTTTATTGTGTTGAACCAATCAACAATTTTGTATGAACTCTCCTTGAGTACCTGATATTTATTAGCGAGACGCTTGAGCAAAGCCAGTCTATTGTAGATTAAGCTATGGAACTGCAGAGCATCTGTATCAAGAAATTTTCTATCAAAAAACTCTTGATCAAGTTTCATTTGAAATTTGAGTAATTCCTGCCTGAAGTTTTGGACATCCTCTATCGTAATTTCTTCAGAAGGTGAGGACGGTGCTTTGTGAAAGCAAGGAAGAGTATCCAGAATGATGTCATCAGGCAGAGGCCCCAGGAGAACTTCGAGGGGAGAGAGGCAGGCTGATGACTGCTCCGGCTGGCCTTGGTCAATAGCTGATGTCAAATCAGGTGTATGGTACTTTTGTTCTACTGATCTGATCGCAGCCTGTCTTTCAGATAGTGGAAAACCACTGGGTTTGCAGTATGCCGGATCATTGCTTTGATCACTGCTCTGGAGTTGAGACTCTGGATTTATTGCAGTCGTTGAGCCTATGTCCTCCAGTCCTTCTGAGCAGCGCTGAGTGTTGCATTCTTCAGGGTCAGGCTGCGGGTAAAAAGGCGGAGCAGAAGTGTTTTCGATATTTTGCATAATAGATACTTAAACCAAACAATCATTAATTAAATAACCGCATGTAATAATCAGGCACATACTATTTTGACATCATTATGTTGATTTGGTTCCATGGACTTAATTGCACTCGCCCCTCAAGGATTAAAGACTTGCGAGTAAGGTTTGCCACCAACAGGAGCCTGACCAAGAATAGACTGCCCTGCGCGGCAACAGCTCCTGCGTTGCTCTAGCTCCTGCATCCATGCAGTCGGCGGCAACTGCTCCTGCGTTGCTCTAGCTCCTGCATCCATGCAGTCGGCGGCAACTGCTCCTGCGTTGCTCTAGCTCCTGCATCCATGCAGTCGGCGGCAACTGCTCCTGCGTTGCTCTAGCTCCTGCATCCATGCAGTCGTTCGGTAGCGAATAGTCGTCACATCGCCGCAGCAAACCGGCTGAGCAGAGTTCCGCCTCCCAAAAGCCACTTGCTTTTAAACCCTGAGTCCGGCATGTTGTAGCGCTTTTCTTACCCTCATTAATATAAGTTGCATAAGGGGATATCTATGCGCTCTCTTTTAAACGACTTTTTCAGCCTCTCTGAGCGCTCAAGACTGCATCATCGCACATGGCTAAACAGACTCCTGGCGTCAACTCTTGGCTTTTTCATGGTCGCTTCAGTCTCAGCGGCTGAATCCAGAGCAGAACAGGCCACCCTGCAGATACCGGCCAAATCTGAGTTACTGGTTCTTGACGGCACCAATGTCAAAGACCTCGACTTCAAAGTGGAGGCTAACAAGCCCATTTCTCTTACCAATGTGCGCCATCAGATTGTTTTCCAGTTATCTGATACCGTCACTAACGGCGGGGACCGAACTCGCTTTACTTCCAAACCTTTTGTCCTGACCTTCCATCCAGCAGCTGGCAAGCACTACAGCATTGATGTTCCCGACCTGAGAGACATTCGTCAGGCCGAAGCTATCAACAACAACCCCACCGGCAAGATTTCATTGAAGGATGCCAAGGGCGAAGCCGTTCCCTATGAATTTGCTATTCTGCCCAGCAAGGGTATCCAGTTCGGCCGCAACTATGCAGCAGACGTCCAAAAGTTTAATCGTAGCGACAGCCCTGCAGCGGCCAGCGAATTTTCAGGTATGGGTGTCTTCGCAGAGACAAACACAGGCTTTGCCAATGCGACTCAGAATGAGGAAATCTATGGCTCTGCTGCCAATAAAAGTGACGAGGCCAATATAAGTGCCAGCATGCTGCGTTACTGGTTTGAAAAAGCCGATCCGAAAACCCGGAAGACCTTCGTCAACTGGGCCCGGGAACAGGTCAGCCAGTGAGACTCGACAAATTTCTTTGTGAAAGCACCGAACTGAGCCGCTCAGAAAGCAAAAGGCTTTTGAAAACCGGGTCGGTGACCGTGGAGGGTACCGTCGTCAAAGACCCTGCCTGCAAGGTTTCTGACGATGCTGAAGTTCTTCTGGATGGAGCACCACTCACTCTGGTGGGATTTCGTTACATTATGCTCTACAAACCGCTGGATACCCTTTGTGCAACGCCCTCAGGAACAAGAGCCGAGATGTATCCATCCGTTATTAATCTGCTGGATGTCATTAAATCCGATCGTCTCAGGATTGCCGGTCGGCTGGATGTCGACACCACTGGGCTGGTACTGATTACAGACGACGGTCAGTGGTCTCACAAAATCACGTCACCGGTTAAAAAGTGCGGAAAACGTTACCGGGTAGAACTGGCCTCGCCTCTGGATCAGTCAGCCATCGAACAGTTTGCGCAGGGTGTCCAGCTGCATGGGGAGAAAAAGCCAACCCGCCCCGCGCAACTCGAATTTATTTCTGATCAGGAAGTACTGCTGACGATACATGAAGGCAAGTACCACCAGGTCAAGCGCATGTTTGCGGCTCTGGGTAATCGTGTAACGGCCCTTCATCGGGAACAGATTGGCTCTATCACGCTCGACCCTGATCTGAAAACGGGTGAGTGGCGCTATCTGACTGAAAACGAAATTCACTCCGTTCAGGAAGCCACCACCTGACCCCGGTTAAAACTGGACGTCGCTGGTGCCATACCCACGGAAGGGTCGATTTTGTTACCTGCTACTTTTGCGATCGTCGCCATCATTGCCAGATGGTGAGTCAGATGACTGCTAGCAAAGACCAGCTCCCTTCCCAGGGTGGATTTTAATCGCACGCTGCTGCTTTCTGACAAAAGTACCTCGGTTTTGATTTCAACATCTAAATCCAGATCCCCTGCTTTCAGCGCCTTTAACCATTGCTGCAAATCTTTTAACTCTGCCAGACCCGCATTCTTTTCATGCTCCAGCAACAGCCCCCGACGTCTGAGATCATAATCTACCGATTTATCAGAAGAAGAACGGATAGCTTCATACAGATCCAGAACATGACGCAAGTGCTGCCCGACGGTACTTTGGAAAAGATCGGAGTCCCTGAATCGGTAATCATCAGCGCTCAAACCAGAAACAAAACCGATCATCTGTTCAACTGTTTCCTGATTGCCCCGGAGTATCCGCTCAAAATCATTACGCATGATAAAAATATCCTTTTCTCTTAACTGTCTATCGAGTTTTTATCAGAAATTATTTTTTCCGCTCATGGCTTCTCTATCTACCCTGACAGTTCCGGCCTGCCAGCTATAGCGGAAATAAACCAAAGCTAAAATGGATGAAACAAAGTACACAGCCTGAAGTGCCTCCAGAGGTGCTTTTCCCTGATGCAGGAACAGAGCTGTAATAATAAACAAAACAGTTACACCCAGTTGCGAGCAGTAACTTTTCAGTAAAAGGTAGGTATGGGTATCCGTTTTATCGGAACGATCAAAAAACACTTTGTTGAATGACAAACGGAACAGGCTGGTCAGGAAAGCAATGACGAGAATAAATGCATACTGCTGCTGTGTTGAGAGCGTTTCATCGACCATTCCCCTGAGCAGCCAGCTGAATGCATAAAGAAATATGGCCCACCGGAAAAGACGGATAGCGGACATACGGTCAATAAAAGTCTGTATCAGTTTAAACAGGGCAGCGACTGCGATTGCCAGAATCACCATCATTCCACCCAGCTCAAGCAGACTTTCTCTGTTGATAAAATAGAGTGAGAGAGTCCAGAAATAACTTTCCAGAAAAAGAAACAGTCCATCTACAAAAAACACCCCGCAGGAGCCAAAACTATCACGAAATCGGAGCACTTCAGAGACACGGGCAGCCGGTGCCGAAAACGCTGTGTTGATTGCAACAGCCACCTTCGTTTTGAAAGTTTGAGCAACACCTGCAGTTGAGATCAGTGCGCTGAGTAGAAACAGAATCCAGTAACTTGATTGCTCCAACAGAAATGCACCCGCCACTATGCCGATTTTAAGCATCACTGCTACCAATATCTGGAAGTTGCCAAAGTGCTGACCGGAATTCCGATTATGACTGATGGATTTGAACAGCAGACGTTGAGCCATCCAATAGAAACAGCCATAAATACCATTCAGAATGGCCAGCAGAATAAGTCCTGTGGCTCCGCTGTCTGCTTGTTGTTGAAAGAAAAACAGTCCCGCCACCAGCAGGACCTCAGTCAAAAACGAAGCCCTTACGGCCCAGACGCTGCCTTTTCCAGATCTCAGGTTTTCCCAAACCCACAGGGTAAAAAGATAAGCCAAACCGGACAGGGCAATAAATACAGCTATTTCGGTCAGACTATAACCCTGTTGCCATAACAGAGTGGGCATAAAGAACGGCAACAGACCGACCAGAAATGCGTGAATACCTGAGAACTGAAAAAAGTAATGCACTCCAGTCTCCTCTGTCTCAGAAAATATCAGTCTGAGCGATCTGGAGTTTATTCAGTTCCTCAAACACCCCGGAGATATCTTCTTTTTCTCCATATCTGGGGTAGTCGTGCATTTTCACGTAAGGACGAGAGTTCACCTCCAAAAGGATGCATTTCTGATCTTTATGACTATGCTCTATGCCTTTTTCCATGATGACATCGATACCGAGAATATTGGCATCGAAAGTAGCCAGCACTTTTTCCATCAGTCGTATATTCTCTCTGGCCAGATTAGTGACCGGAATGGTTTCAATAACACCGCCGGGTGCCAGGGCAATTCGATGGAAAAGCTTTACCTGCTCTTGATCAGCCGGAACGGAATTCAGATCAAAGCCCTGTCTCGCTAAATAGTTTCTGGTTTGTTCACTTTTCTGAAGCGGGTACATGCAATCCAGAAGCCCCATCTCCTTTCGAATAGTATTCTCCTGATCGATCAGGGTGCTGATCGAGTCCTCACCATTTCCGATAACAAAAGGAGCATAACGCTGAATCACAGACACCACTTCACCGTTCGCCACCAGAACCCGATAGTTTTTTCCTTCCAGATACTGCTCTACAACACTGGCAGGCCACCAGATTTTGGCCAGCAAAGCCGCTTTCCATAACTCCCGATAGTTGCGAATGGGAAAATAGCTGCCTCGTGAGAAACCGCCGACATTAGGCTTAACCACCAAAGGAAAGCCATGCTGCCTGGCAAAGCGAATAGCCTTCCATGGATTAATGAAAATCTCACCACGGGCATGGGGAATATCATTTTTATTGAATGCCGCTCTTGCCTGAGCTTTTGAACGACAGCTCTTGCGAACTTCCAGAGAGTTGTACTGAGTGCAACCATTCATAAATTTCTGGCTGATGTAGCTGTAAACCGCTTTCCTGATAAATTTCACAGCACCATCTCCTCTTCGGTCTTGGCTGGCAGCTTTTTAAAATTCAGCCGGTTCAGGTAAAACAGCTTCCTGAAGAAAATAGATTTCCGTTTACGGGCTTCTGGAATTTCACCGGTCACCTGCGCCAGTTGACCAGTCAACTGACCTATCAGCCGCAACTTCTCGAAAGCCCCCAGATTCTTGCTTAACAACACCAGAGGCATTGGCAGGAAGAGATTGATTTCAAAAATTTTGAACTCTCCTTCAACCAGCGCTTCGATGCTGTCTGCCCGGATACCATAGCGAGCCATTCTGAACGGCCCGGTCTCACTCAAATGCATAGCCAGCTGATCGGCCTGTTTTCTATCCAGCTCGTGGGTTTTGTCCAGATAAAACGTTTCGCTGTTGTAGATACCATTGACAGGATGTTCATCGTTGCTGGTATTCAGAACCTGGGTTACGGACAGTGTTCTAAGGCACTTTGTGGAATCCGGGGAGCAAATCACAAACACTTCAAACTCTCTTTTCCCCTGGGCACCTTCCTGAATCAGATAGGGCACACTGTCCTGAATGCGATTCGCTCTTGCGGCCTCCAACTGAATTTCATTATCGACCCGTATAACCCCGGCGGAGTTCTGTCCCCATTCAGGTTTCAGAAAAACCGGGTATTGCTCCGGCCTTATACCATCAGTATCCAGGCTCTGTTTCAGGCGCCACCGTCTGGGAATGGACTCATCCATATCAAGTTTCGAGTACAGTCCTTTGGCGTCATTGAAGTAATCGGCATTCAACTGAAAAAACAGCCAGGGCTTTACTCTTTGTCTCAAGGCGTGCCAGATAAATCCCAAAACCAGCAACGTACGAACTATCATAATGATCACTTCCAGATTTAGTGTCTCCGGTGAGTTAAGGGTTAGATCTTGCCAGTTTTTCTTCTTTAACCAAAGAGAAGTTGGCTATCGCCATGATCAGCCCCAACACCAGGATGGATACAGCGGCATAGAACAGGGAGCCGCCGTCACTTTTCCCCTGGTGCAATACCTCTATTCCCAGAGGTGTAGCAAGGTGGAAGAAAACCGCACCCACCATGATACCAGACGCTGCCAGCCCCCCGAGACTGTGTATCAGACTCTGGCTGATTTTGCTTTCATTGCGACTCAACTTATTGTTAATGAACAGTATGACAGGCAGGAACAACAGCAAACTGACGGATAATTCTGCAACTCCAACAACAATAGCACCGTAACTACTGAACCACTCACCCATTGAAACACCAATAACTCCCTGCATCCACTGACCAATAGTTCCAAAGATATGCCGGGTATCCGGATGCCCACTGAACTTGTAGGGCAGGGAGAACAGAAACACCTTGGCTATCCAGAGGACAGTTAACCAACTAAAAACTTGTATCACGCGTTTTTTCATGGGATCAATTCCATTTCTCAAAAATCTAAAAGTCCTTTCACCCGATTTAAAGTGATGTGACTCATCGTACTAATGGGATAGATGAGTAAAGTCTCAGATCGCCAGCGAACCAGACTTTACTCGGAACTTGATAAGCTTTAATTGATCACTTTCGGCCAGTTATCATCAGCTTTATTGATCAGGTTTTTCTTATCCTTGAGCCATTTTTTCTGAACGGAACTATTGTAATTCAGGTAAAGCTTACCATCTTCGATGGTCCATTGCTGAGGATCAGCACTGGCAGTCTTACCTTGAGCCACAGCCCATGCACAATAGCCGCCATACTGAGGGGCGTACTTTTCCGGAGACTCCAGAAACAGCTTTTTATGTTCTTCACTGCTGAAGTACCAGGTAGCCCCTTTATAGCGGGTAGAAAATTTATCGGAACCTTTTACCGGCTTACTATCAGTAAAATAAGCCACCGGGTCGTAGCCACTGACAGCCTTGTCGCTGAAAAGCCCGGTATAAATCTCGTCTTCGGCCATAGCCTGCATCGAAAAAACCAGCGTCAGAGCCATGATCAATCTGGCCCATACGCCTCCAGCTAAAGATAAGTGATTTGCTCTGGTCATTTGCTTTACCTCTTTGATATTCGAAAAAAATCATTGTCCTCTTGGCTGAATATACGCTAAGACAAATTAAATAGTTTCAGAACAAAGAAATAAAAATCAAACACATCAAAACTGTCATTCAGTTTTCAGTTATCGATGCATGAATACGTGTTTCAGGGGAGGCAACGAGGTGGGAATTGCGGGGTTCTACAGACTCAGGAAGCCTGTAGAATAGCTCGATAAACCTGTTTGGCAGTGATCATTCGGGTCTGTTCCGGATTCCGCCCGGCAAGAAGTGCGACAGAGGCCCGGGCCTTGCCAAAAGCCTTTATGGCATCCAGCAACGTACACTGTTCTTCCAGGAAAACAACCTGTCTGGCCAACTCTCCAACCGTTTTATCGGCAAGGCCATTAACCAGACAGCTAGTGATATGACGATAGTGTACAATACCCACTACTTCGCCATCGCTCACAACCAGGTAGCGCTTGTAGGAATGCTCGCAAATGAATGCCTGAATGTCCTGCACTCTGGAGTCAGAGGCAAGCCAGACCATAGGACCATCTTCAGTGGTCAGGGCTGCCAGAGTCTTCTGGTTCATTTTCAGGGCCAGCTCTGCCATTTTACGCTCTTCACGTTCTATCACGCCGGACTTATTGAAATGACGAATGATGCCTTTCAGCTCGTCGCGACTGGGCTCCTGAGTATTCTCAATCCTGAACAGTCTGGCCCAGACCAGCGTCATCTTGAGCATTGGCCGAAGCAGAAAACAGATAACTCTTACGAAACGGGCAGAATGATTGAGTACGGGCTCTGCCATCTGAACCGCAAAGAGTTTTGGCAAAATTTTGGCAAATACCAACATGCAGTAGGTCAGAAGAGCAGTGAATATGGCCAAACCGGTGTCATTAAAATGTCTGGCAGCAATAGCTCCTATCATCGAACTTCCGGCAATACTGATCAGCGTGATCAACATGACCATGGAGGACAAATGAGCCTCCTTGTTCTTGATAATGTATTTAATGTCGGCCTTGTTAACAGGCTTGTGTCTGAGAATTGTGGCTAACCTGAGATCATCAACATAAATAATGGCAGATTCAATAACCGAGAGAATAGCAGTAACAGCAACAATCAGGCAGGCAACAGCAACAACAAGAAGCATCCTTGCTCCTCCATTTTTTTAATCTGTGGGAATAAACCTTTATCGGTCACCTAATTGATAAGTTTAAGTTAAAAATCTCATGACGACAGGCTGATTTCACGACTTGCAGACAGCCTTTCTTATTTTGAAATAGAACGCCTGAACAGCTACAGGCACTTAAACAGCCATGAGCGTAAAAGTAGTGAAAAGAAAGTCCTTTTCTTACCACGGCCTCCAATTTCTTTATTATTCTGAGCCTACTTTCTATCCTAAATCGAACTTTCCTGATTACACAACCTTTTTCCTGGACTCCTGCTTTAACTTTGAGGGTGACTTGGACTTGTAACTCTTGCTCACATACTCAGGTTCCGTGATCCCCAGTCGTCCATTAATCACCACCGTTAATCTGAAAAAGAGATTGCAAAGCATGTTGGCAAAGCGGTGCAGAACATCCGGAACTTCTATGCCTTCAGCATCCACCAGAACCATGGCTCTGATCGCTTTTTTACTGAGCGAACGACAGGAGTGAAGCAACTGAACGGGTCGAGGTCCGCGAGGTAAAACAAAACCTTTTATTCGCCCGACAATCTCTTCCTGATAACGATCAAAATACCCGGCGAGCCATTCTATCTGCTCTTCAAAGATGGCTTGTTTCCCCCGGATAGACGCATTAAGATGAAAAATTTTCGGCTGCAGTTCGCAGAGAAAATCGTAGATATCCCTGAACCTTTCATCTCCTTCCAGCTCATAGATAGCTCCGCCCAGTGTCGTACAAAGCTCATCGGTAATAATTTCGTGATCACACAAAGGTGAATGCTCGTAGATGAAGGGATAGCATAGTTCCCGGACGTCTTTGGATTTTTTAAGTGCCATATTGACTACCTTATAAAAAAGCTCTCACTCCTGGAAAAGAGGGTGAGAGCTTACTTAACATATGACAGACGTTAGTCGTACGAAAATTGACTTACAACTCAGGAGTCCAGGTCAGAGTTACAAACGCCCCCAGAGGCTGCCCCCTGTAGCCATCAACCGGCTGATATTCTTTATCGAAAATGTTCACCACTTTCAATCCGGTCTTCAACTCAGAAGTCAGCTTATAGCTCATGCGCAAATCAACAGTTCCGAAACCTGCAACTTCTGTCGTATTGGCAGCATCTGCATAAGACTTGCCTTGCGCACGGAAAGTAGCACCTAGCCCCAATTTATTGAACTGCTTGTCAAAGTCCAGAGTAAAGAGCTCTTCAGCTCTATTACGTAGAACCTTACCCTTATTCACTCCAGAACGATTTTCCGGATTAAGAAAAGAAACGCTGGAATTGACATCCCAACCCATAGCACGGGTCTTGACTATTAGCTCAATCCCTCTGATGCGAGCCTGATCAATATTAATGGGCGTGTAGGTGCTGTCTAAAGCAATCATATCTTCCATGTTGTTCTGGTATAGAGAGACGGACCAGTCAGCAACAGCCAGAACACCTTTCAGACCCACTTCAAAATTTTCAGACTTCTCAGGTTTCAGATTGGGGTTATCATAGCCCGGGTAGTATAGGTCACCCAGTGTTGGTGCTCTGAAGGCAGTGCCGTAGGAAGCCGTGAAGCGCATTTCATTGGGCAAAGCCAAACCGTAGGAAGCACTACCGGTTGTGTTATACCCATACGCCTCATTCTTGTCTCTTCTCAGAGCTACCTGAACGTCCTGGTTACCTATTGAGGAATGGTTTTGAACAAACACGCCCGCGTTGTATCTAGAATCTTCCACATAAGCAGTACTGCCATCGTATTTCTCATTAGAATAATCAATGCCTGCTGTCAGCAACTGGTTCTCATGCCAGGCAATATCATTCTTCCAACTGGTTGAATAACGCATGGTTTCACTCCAGTAACTGTCTGAAGTTACACCTGTTTTATAGTTTTCTTCCCTTGCCTGGGTATGCTCTTCGGCATAACCGGCCTCCAGTCGTGTACCCCAGATATCATTTATAGTCAGATCAACGAAGGAGCTGATGTTGGTTACCCTGAAAAGATTATAGGGCTGGGTGTCATAAGAATAAGCAGAGTTATTGTCATACTCAGACTTACCCTCTGAGTGCTGAAAGCTAGCCCCTGCTATCAAGTTACCTGAAAATTCGTTAGAAACACTACCAAACACAGATTTGTTTCTGTACGCGTCATTATCACCATCACCATTCGTTTCAGTGAGCGTAAAATCGTACCCACCTGTCTCATACATGTTTGCCCCAAGGTTAAAACGCAAACCTTCTGACTGACCGCTGTAACTCAGACCATACTCACCGGTGTTTCGGCTGCCACCACCCACCTTGACTTTCAGATGAGGCTTTCCATGGCCCTTGCGAGTGAAAATCTGAATTACACCACCTATTGCATCGGCACCATAAAGGCTGGAGCGAGGGCCCCGAACAATCTCAATTCTTTCGATATCTTCCGGGTCCAGATATTGAAGAGGTGACACACCTGAGCTGGCCGAGTTGATCTTCTGTCCGTCGACCAGAACCAGCGCTTGAGCGGTCTTTGTCCCCCTGAGATAAATACTGGACAGGCTGCCTGCACCACCGTTTGTTGCGACCTGCATACCCGGTGTTTTACTGAGCAATTCCGGCACACTGGTAGCCAGACTACGCTCAATTTCTTTCCGCGTAATTACAGTAACCGGAGCCAGAGCCTCATCCACAGACTGAGCAGTTCTGGAGGCTGTCACAACCACTTCCTCCAGCTTGATAATTTCTTCACTGGCCTGAAGCGTGCCAGCCAGACCTGCTGTGGCCAGAGCGACTGCAATACGCAATGTGTGGGACATGGGATTATTCCTTGTGTGTGTTTGCTGGCGTCTTTGAAGCCCTGGCAAGACTTTCTTTTCTGACGCTCTCGAGTTGTTGGCAAAGGGATTCGGCAGCATCCAGAGCCCGGGGTGCTGGCCTGGATATCAAATTGCCCGGCACGGTAATCAGATGGTGCTGTTTCACTGCCTGAAGATCGCTCCATTTCGACCAGCGCTCTTCGATAGCTTTACCGTCTTTAAGATTGCTGGAGCTGACAATAACCTCTGGGTTCTTGCCAAGAAGGGATTCCATGCTGACTTTGGGTACCCGTATTTTTGAGTCGGCATAAATATTTTGTCCACCACAAAGCTCTATCACCTGCCCGATAATCTGGTTCCTGCTGATACTCATCAGCGGTTTGTTCCAGATCTCATAAAAGACAGTGACAGGCTTTTTAAACCGGTATTTTTTCTTGATGGATTGGTAACGAGCCAGAAACCTTTTGGCTTCTTTATCCGCAACCGCAGAGGTACCAAACAGCTTGCCCAGGCGCCTGATGACCGATGCGATCTCAGGAAAGCTTAGCGGATCAATGTAGAAAACCCTGACACCCAGTGACTCCAGCTTTGACGTCACTTTCGGGCTGTTGCCTCCTGCCCAGGCCACCACTAAATCTGGTTTCATAGCAGCAATGGCTTCAACGCTGACATTGGGAAAGCCACCTACTCGGGGTACTTTAGCGACTGCGGGAGGGTAGTCGCTGTGATCATCGACTGCGACAACTTGCTTACCTGCTCCTGCAGCATAGATCAATTCTGTTGAACCAGGAGAAAGGCTGACTATTTTTTTGACGGATTTGGGGGCACAGACTTCCCTTTTCAGGTCGTCTTTTATGCAAACCTGTGCTGCCTGCAACAATGTCGTATGACCAGAAATTACAAAAGCAGCCAGCCAGGTAGCAGACAGAAGATACCCTTCAGCGAAGCGCAGCACTTTTGCGACAGCCTTCCCGAGTGATGAACAATTTCGTTCTCGACTTGTTTGATGCAGATGCCTCATGGAATCCCTGAGATCGATGTTTCTCAGGGCGGCAGACAGTCGGCCAGACACAAAGTTCCAACCGCAGAATTATTCTGACTTGTCTCTCTTGCTCAAAGACTTGTCAGTTTCCGGGGAAGATATGAATTTTCCCAACCGCCAGGTGACCCGCCCGGTTAGAAAGCTCTATAGCTCAGAGCTTCCATGGTTGCTTTACTGAAGGCAGGTCTCCTGGCTCCGGGATCAACATGCTTTTCTCACCTTCCCGGACCTTGAATCCAGTGGTTTAGAAAGCCTCCAGGGGCTTTCTTGAGAACGCATTACTCCGTCACAGTTGCGGGCACAGCCGGGTTTAAAACCCCGTTCCCTATCGTTCGCAAGCGGATAATAGACCGTTTCGCAAACAATCCACAGCGTCTGAACATGTCAGCACTTTTTATGCGCTGCCGTTGCCACCGTGGGACCTTCGTAAAGGTCGGGCATATTACCCGAACTTTCGTGTTAATTCACCCCTCTTGAGAAAGGCGACATTAACCCTGAACTTTTGATTTGGGAGAGGGCTGCCATAGCACCTCTCCTTCGTTCTTTCTGGCACAATGCCTTGAAAGCACATACATCACATCGGACAGCCTGTTGAGAAAGGTAATGAGAGGGGCATTAATGTCGACACCAGATTCACGCAATCGGACCACAGCACGTTCGGCCCTGCGCGAAACCGTTCTTACCATATGACAATGACAGGCGGCAGCCCCGCCACCGGGCAATGTAAAATTTTTCAATGGTGGTAAATCTTCATTCAACTCGTCAATCAATGTCTCCATGACTGTCGTATGCTCTTCCTGAATCAATTGATATCCGGGCATGGCCAACTCTCCACCGACATCAAACAGCCTGTGCTGAATCTCGCTGACCCGACTCAGCTGCGACTCGGTCAAGTCATCAGACTGCCTGAGCACATTTAGCAACATACCCATCCAGCTGTTTGTCTCATCAACGGAGCCAATAGCTTCAATCCGATCATCCGCTTTTGACAGAACATCACCACTGCCAATCCGGGTGGTTCCCTTATCACCAGTACGGGTATAAATTTTGGTCAGCCGATAGCCCTTGCGCTCTTCTGTCATCTTAAATATTCCCTCAGACGTAATTATTTGAAGTAACGAAATATTTTTCACTGATAAACAGCTAACAATTTGTTCAAATCAATATTCTGCTCAACAGCATCCGCCATTCTATTAATACCTTCTTCCCTGAGCGCTTCGTAGTCCACTGCCGCTAATTGCCTGAGACCAGACCAGGTTAAAAAGGCATTACAGGCTGCCGTTGTTTCAAAAATGCCATGCAAATAAGTACCAAATATCTGGCCATCTTCAGACATGACACCGTCCACCCCCTGTTTCAGTTGAATGAGAGGATTATCAAGAGCCGAACCCCGGGTAATACCCGCATGAATTTCATAACCGGTCACTGGAACCTTTTCCATATCGGGAAGAGAGAGGCAACCAGCCACCTGTTTCAGCTGCTTTTGGGGGGCTATTGTGGTTTCCAGGTTCAGCAACCTCAATCCTTCAGTGCTGCCAGGTTCTCCTTCGATACCCTGAGGGTCATGTACAATATTGCCGAGCATTTGATAGCCTCCGCAGATGCCCATCAGCTTTCCACCATATCGCAGATGCCTGAGAATATCCTGATCCCATTCATTCTCTCTTAGATAGTCGAGATCAATCCGGGTATTTTTGGTACCGGGAATAATAATCAGATCCACCGGAGGAATGGGTTCGCCTTTGCCAACAAAGTGAATCTGAACATCAGGTCTCAGCCTAAGGGGATCAAAATCAGTGTGATTACTGGTACGGGTCAGTATAGGCACCGCAATTTGTAAAACTGAATCATTATCATGAGAAACCTGTTGTGACTCAATTGCATCTTCAGCCTCCAGATGCAGGCCATGAAGATAAGGAAGCACACCCAGCACCGGCTTACCCGTTTTTTTCTCGAGCCATTCCAGTCCCGATTCCAGTAGTTTGATATCACCTCTGAAGCGATTGATTACAAAACCGGCTACCCGTCTTTGCTCTGATTCCGACAATAGTGCCAATGTTCCATAAAGATGGGCAAAAACCCCGCCTTTATCGATATCAGCAACAATAATGACCGCACAGTCGGCGGCCTGGGCAAACCCCATGTTGGCAATATCCCTGTCACGCAGATTGATTTCTGCCGGACTTCCCGCCCCTTCAACCAGCACGAAACGGTATTGCTCTGCCAGCCTGCGCCAGGATTCGAGGACGCACTCCAGCAACCTCGGTTTGAATTCATGATAGGTCTGGGCATTCATTTCACCGATAGAACGTCCATTGACGATCACCTGTGCACCTGTATCGGAGTTAGGCTTCAACAAAACCGGATTCATATCTGTATGGGGCTCAAGACCCGCCGCTAATGCCTGCAGCGCCTGGGCTCTGCCAATTTCGCCGCCATCCTCGGTCACCGCACTGTTCAGAGCCATGTTCTGTGGTTTGAAGGGAACCACTGGAATACCCCGCCTGCTGAAAGCTCGACAAAGTCCGGTAACCAGCGCACTTTTCCCCGCATCACTGGTGGTTCCCTGAACCATGAGAGTCCGTCGCCCGGGCGGTATTGAGTGATTCATAAGTTCCAGAATGGCAGTCCTGACAATAAGGTGAGGCAGTTTGATATTGTTCAGTGGATGGATGCAAGCGCTTTCTTGATGCCCAGCATCATTTCTCCATGGGTTACATCAGTGTTCGAAAGCCCCCATCACTGAAAGCCGGACAGATTCGACTCATAAATCTATTTCGGGTCAGGCTCTATCTGTTAACATACTTGGTAGTCCAACTCCTAACGAATCCAGCCCGAGCATGAGTCGATACTTATATTCACTTTTATTGTACCTTTTGGTGCCCGCTGTCCTGATCAAGCTGATTCTGCGCACTAGAAAATCTCCTGCATATGGTCATCGCTGGGGTGAACGCTTTGGTTTTATCAAAAAGTTGCCCAATGACAAACCCGTCATATGGATCCATTCCGTTTCTGTGGGTGAGACCATAGCCAGTGCGCCCATGGTTAAAGCCTTGATGAATCAATACCCCAATTACCGCTTTGTCGTCACCACCATGACACCCACCGGCTCCGAGCGTGTTAAAAAAATATACGGTGACCGTGTTTCTCATGTCTATTGCCCCTACGATTTGCCAGACGTGCAAAACCGTTTTTTAAATCGGACTCACACCAAAATGGCTTTAATCATGGAAACAGAGCTATGGCCCAACACCATTGCCGCCTGTAAAGCCAGAAACATTCCCGTGGTTATCATCAATGCCCGGTTGTCAGAGAAGTCGGCCCGGGGTTATGCAAAATTAAGCTCGCTGACTCGAAATATGATGCAGAACATCCATCAGGTAGCCTGCCAGACCGAGAATGACGGTGAACGATTCAAACAACTGGGCTTGCCTGCTGAACGTCTGGCCATAACCGGCAGCGTCAAGTTTGATATGTCTGTGGATGATGAGATCAACAACAGTGCAGCTTTGCTTAAATCCACATGGGAATCGGGATTGGGCCACAAGACAAAAATACTGATAGCTGCCAGTACCCACGACGGCGAGGACAAGCCGGTTCTGGATGCTTTTCGCAAAGTGCACGAGAAATTATCCGATACTCTGTTGTTGCTTGTTCCCCGACATCCCGAACGCTTTGACCGTGTTTTTGAACTGTCAGAAAGTCTCGGGTTCATCACCATAAGACACAGTCAGGCGACAGAAACATCTGCAGATACCCAAGTAATCATTGGCGACACCATGGGTGAGCTGATGAAGCTGTATGCAACATCAGACATAGCCTTTGTCGGGGGTAGTCTGATTAAGAACGGAGGTCATAATATGCTGGAGCCCGCCGCCCTGGGGATACCTGTTTTATCCGGTCCCAGCGTTTATAACTTCACAGATATCAGCCAACAGCTAGAAGACGCTGGCGGTATGAAAACCATACAGAACTCAGATCAACTGGCAGCAGTCGTATACGATCTGCTGACAGACGATGCAGCCAGAAAAAAGATGGGCGGCCAGGCTCAAAGATTTGTGGAAGGTAATAGAGGTGCATTGCAAAAGCTTTTGAAACAGGTGTCAGAAACCATTGATCATCTTGACTGAGTGGCCACAGAAAGTACACTGATCGCCTGACTGGACATCAGAGCCAACTCACCTGGACAGAGTCGATAAATGTCTCGACTCTGGCTCCTGCGTCGTTCTACCTCATGAATCCATTGACTCGAAGCGCACCTTTTAAATTATCGACCTCCGGTAGAATACGAAGTGGCAATTTAGCCGTAGGACCTGTGTCTATTTTATCGGGGGAGTATCATGGCTCACTGTGTTCGCCACCTTTGCTAAAAGCATTAGCTGCCATGCCAGTTGTCAGCGCTCGAACTGTCTTCCAGCAAACAAAATTCAGAATAACCGGCTTTGCAAATATTTTTTACTATTTCTAAATATTTTGTCTTCAGCATAGCTAGAATAACATTGGAACTGTACATTGGAAGTGAGGATATGTACCCTTGTGTAAAACTATTAAAAGGGATTAACAGACATTCATGATTTCTTCCGCAATTTGCATCGGTGTCCAGCTCATCATAAAGATCAATCATATTTAATAGCCACAACCCTAATTCTTCTTTCACTTTAACTTCTCTTCCAATATATCTATTATCATCCGCTAAATCCAAGATATATATTTTATCTTTATCTTCATGATATTTTTCATTCCTGGTATTTCTATCACTAAGATGTAGCCTTACAGATCTATTTAATATGACATCTATATCGTGACTAGGAGCCTGACCGAGAATAGCGCCCGTAGCGAGGACGGCAGAAAATTGAGGATGAAAATTCGGTTTTGTGAGGAGAATAGCGAGCTATTTGACGAACAAAAGCGGATTTTCAGACCAATTTGCTGCCGCCGCAGTAGGGCAGTCTATTCTCGGTCTAATGGGATGGTCCGCCCCTCCTAAACGGCTTCAAATGAGCCAAAATGGAGTTAACCATTTAAACAGGATTAACCGGAGCGAACCACCCATGACTATTTCAGTACTTGGTATCGATATTGGCAAGAACAACTTTCACCTGTTTGGTGTTGATGACCAGGGTAGCAAAGTCATCAGAAAGAAGTTGTCCAGGAAGAACCTTTTGGAGTACGTGGCAAATCTGGAGCCATGCATTATCGCTATGGAAGCTTGTGGTGGTGCTCACTATTTGGCTCGGTTATTCAAGAACTATGGGCATACTGTCAAGCTGATTTCACCTCAATTTGTCAAGCCTTATGTCAAGACCAACAAAAATGACTACAACGATGCTGAAGCGATTGCAGAAGCAGCTTCACGGCCCAGCATGCGTTTTGTACCTGTTAAAACGTCAGAGCAGCAGGCCTGGCAACTTCTGCACCGCTATCGTCAACAAGCGGTTGATCAGAGAACTGCCCTGGTTAACCAGATCCGGGGGTCACTATTGGAAGAAGGTATTGTGGTTGCCCAGGGTATTGGTAAAGTTCGTGCACAGCTTCCACGAATTCTGGAAGATGCTGAAAATGGACTCCATTCGCTGACTCGTGAGCTGCTACATGGTTTATCAGAAGAGTTGGCCAGTCTTGACAAGCGTATTCAACAGTATGACCAGAAAATTCAGGAGCTGGCTGAAAACGACGACGAATGTCGTCGAATGATGACTATGCCGGGTATCGGAGCCATCACTGCCACAGCATTGAAGGCAGCCGTTGGTGATGCGACGTATTTTAAATCTGGTCGACACCTTGCCGCATGGTTGGGATTAGTTCCAAGACAGCATTCCACAGGCGGTAAGTCAGTCCTGCTGGGCATCAGTAAACGGGGTGATAAATACCTGCGCACATTATTGATACACGGCGCACGTTCGGTACTCCACTGCCTCAAAAATAAGGATGACCGCTGTAAAAAATGGGTTAGCCAACTTAATGAGCGCAGCAATCACAACGTTGCCGCCGTTGGTCTGGCTAATAAAATGGCTCGGATTGTCTGGGTCATCATGACCCGAAATGAAGTTTACAAGGCTGCATAATGAGGTAAAGGCGGCAGCGGCAAAGTAAAGCATAAGCTTAATCAAAGGGGAACCCCCCCGCAGATTGCGATGAGCATGTACAGTTGATGGCAAACAGGTAAAAACCGGCAACCTGAAACCTGATAGGAGCCTTGGCCCTTGAGGCCGTCGGACTGATAAGGCCAGGTTGCGCGGATACCCATCAGGGCCAGAGGGTTAGACCTCATGAATAGGCCGTATATATGATTGCAGTTATCTTTGTTTGCTAATTAACAAAACAGGCTCTTGCAAAACGGGGCGGACCATATAAGGCTCCTAGGCTTTTCAGGGTCAAGATGATTAACTGATAAAACCTGCCCGTAGCGATAAAATGCTTTCTTCAAGGTTTCTTTTCGTTAAAATACTTACTGTAAATATCTGATAATGTTTCACCAGGAACCCAGGCATATCTGGCAACCAAATGTTTTTTATTTTCCAGAATAAAGGTTTCACCTTTTTCAGGAAATACCAGTTCTGCATTTTTTAAACCAAGCCATGAATAATTCTTATATTCTTTCTTTAATTTCCACTCAGTATCAAAATGAGTGTTTTCACATGACTCGCAGTCTTCTCTTGTAATTTTAACAAACCATCTTTTGTTCAGAGATATAACAGAAAAGACTTTTTCAACCTGGCCGCCAGAAGTCTTTATTTCTTCTATCTCTTGTAAATGATCATCGAAAAGTATTCTGACGGCATTATAGTATGAATTAACTTTTCCAAAATCTGGCAATTTTGGAAGCCCTTTAAAATCTGCTTTTAAAGAAAAAGGATACATCAAGCAGAACAGAAATATTACCAGATGCTTTTTAAACATTTTTTCGACTCAAGTATTTTTATTGTTATCGGTATTTCAAAAAATAGCTTTACCACTCAACCTCAAGGCAGCCAAAAAGTGAATTAGATGCTCTTGCCAGGCTTTTATTGTCGACGGTCATCTCATCAATAGGGGAGTCTAAACTACTGACTGCATCATTAAGTGGTGATGTATTAGCATTGTATGAATACAAAATAGAGATAATAAAAGTAATTCGAGTTATTACACTTGCTCTGTGATTTTTAACGCTTTAGATCTATGGACAAAATAATAGCGCTGAAACCAGCGCTATTATTTTGTCATCCAAGCCTGTTTAAACCAAAATGTCTCTGTCAGTTAGCACGACACTGGGCAGGAATGGACATCTCCTCTGAAGACACTATCCAGTTATTCAGCTGGGTAAGGTCTTCCGGATTCAGGGTACCTGCTGTCTGCTTCAGCTTCAATGTGTTCACGATAAAGTCGTAGCGGGCATTCAGGTAATCACGCTGGGCAGCAAACAGTGTCTTCTGGGCATCGAGAACATCGGTAATGTTACGGGTACCAACTTCATAGCCGCTCTCTGTCGCTTTCAACGCACTTTCAGAAGAGACAATACCCTGACAACGGGCTTCTACACGAGCGACATCAGAATTGACGGTGCGGAACAGGTTACGGGTACCGGAGTTAATCTCGCGCAACGCCTTGTCGTAATTCTGCTGAACCGATTCCATCTGGTAAGTCGCCTGGCGAACCTGGGAGCTGGTTGCACCACCGGCAAACAGGGGCAGGTTAAATTTAACGCCTACCACAGTCTGGTCGCCATCACCGGTCCTTATCCCGTTACCTGTAGTGTCTGCTCTGGCAGAGTCTGCATCACTGGAGTTGTAGTTATAGCTGGCGAAAGCATCAACAGTTGGAGCATGGCCTGACTTCTTGGCCTTGATATTGCTCTCTGCGGCTTTCAGGCTTTCACGTGCGGCCTCAAGCTGCAGGTTATTCTTGAGCGCGTTGTTGACCCACTCATCAGAGACAGCAGGTGTGGGAGCAGTAACGGGCATGGTTTTATTGAGCTTGCCAATGTCCTGAATATCCTGATCGACGATTGTACGCAGAGCCTCATAAGACACTGAAAGATTGTTTTCAGCGTCAATCCGGACTACTCGAGCATCGTCGTAGCGTGCTCTGGCTTCGAGAACATCAGTCTCAGCAATAAGACCCACATTATAGCGTTCACGAGCCTGATCCAGCTGCTGTTTGACCGCTTTTTCTTCGGCTATGGCAGTGGTCAGACTGTCTTCAGCTCTCAGCACATTAAAGTAGGCTTCTGAAACCCTGAGAATAAGATTCTGCTGCTCATAGCCAAAAGTAACTTCTGCCTGGGCACTTTGAAACTTGGCAGAATCATAACCAAACCAGCTGGCCATATTGAACAATGGCTGACTTAAAGTAGCTCCCCAGGTATGAGAGTTATAATCGTCTTTAACGTCACTGACGGCTGCCTCGAGAGATGTTTTGTTGTACTGAGTTCCACCCGACAAAGACAAATTGGGCAGCAATAGGGCTCTTGCCTGGGTGCTACCTTCCTGAGTCGCCATCATATCGGCACGTGCAGCGGCCAGCTGGGCATCATTTTTCAACGCCAGATTATATACTTCCAGCAAGTTGTATTCAGTCTCAGCCGCTTGGGCAGACATAATTGAGCTGGCCAGGGCTGCCAGTAAAAAGCCTTTAAGATAAGTTTTTGGCATATCTCCAGTTCCTTGAAAAATGGGCCCGAAAGCCGAACAATAATGTCGGTTTACCCGTTGTTACTCAAGCGCAACTCGCTGAATTTACACTAGTTTACCTGTCGTCAAAAGCAATAAACTCAATGTGAAAAGGTTTGAACTGGCTTCTTAATACAGGCGACCATGAATCCAATAATTGTTTGATCAGGAAACCGACACCGAATGGTCATCCATTGTCTTATAGTTAAACAGGTAATATTCCATGCTGAACATGAACTTTAAGGAATCCGTTGTTATTCAAACCGAAAATCAGCAGTGGCAACCAAGCCCCGCCAGTAAAGTGTTCCGTAAGCCACTGGCTCGGGAAGATAAGGAGTCAGGACATGCCACCAGCATCGTTCAGTATATTGCCGGTGCCAGTTTTCCTGCGCACCCTCACCCGGATGGTGAGGAAATTCTGGTACTCTCAGGAACTTTTTCCGACGAAACGGGAGATTTTGGTCCAGGTAGCTATCTGCGAAATCCACCAGGCAGCCAGCACGCGCCTTTCAGTAAAGAAGGCTGCGTGATATTCGTGAAGCTATGTCAGTTTGATCCGTCAGACAGGCAAACTGTTCGAGACAATATGTTCGAAGCCCTGGGCCGGAATGATTCAACCGGTGTTGCTGAAGTGTTTCTATATCAGTTTAAAGATGAGAAAGTTTCTACCCTCAGAATTCCTGCAGGGAAAACCCTGTCTCTGCAAGACAGGTCTGGAGGAGTAGAAATACTGGTTATTTCTGGTAAGCTTTCGACGACTTCAGGAGACTGGCCTGCTGGCACATGGATACGAACCCCACATTTTAATTACGATCTTGAACCGGCAACGGAAGACACTATCGTTATGATCAAGACTGGTCACCTTCCTCTTTAGCACGGCCATGCACTACAATTGAGCATATGGACACCAGGACAGAAAAGGCTCGCTACAAAGCCGACCTCATCAAGCAGCAAAACTTGTGTGAAAGGAATTTTCATAAACTCATGCTTCTGCTGCCCGATCTTGAGCAAAAAGATAACGTTGCTCTTTCATTTTATTTCGCTGGCAAGAAAGGACAGGCATGGTTTCAGGTGCTCGAGCGGGCTCCTTTTACGACCGTTCTGCAAGTCGATCTGGATGCAGCCTGGGGTGAGTGGCTGAGGCTGCCCGAGTTCCGAATCCGAATTTATCTGGATGTCAGAATGGCCGAGATCATCAGTGTTAATAAAGAACGACACTTCAAGGCTATCTATCCTTATCCCAATGAAAAGATGCTCATGCCTGACGAAAAGGAACAGTTGAATCAGCTTTTTTCCGAATGGCTGAACTTCTGTCTGACTCATGGTTTAAGTCAAATCTGATATGAACTGAAGACGTGCGAAGAGTGACTGCTTTATTCTGGCCTCCCTGATAAAATTATGAAGAAGACTCGCTGCACCCATTATGAATTATCAGAGGACCTATGACCGGAATACGCATCATTCAGTTAACGGATACCCATCTGTTCGGCTCTTCTGATCGCAGATTGATGGGAGCAGACACCAATCAGAGTTTTCTGGACGTTTGGGAGAAGATTCAATCCTCGTCCTTTAACCCGGACATTTTCCTTGTCACCGGAGACCTTACCCAGGACGAGAGCCTGGAATCCTACCAATCGTTGAAAACGGTTCTGGATACCAGTGAGAAACCTTATCTCTGGACTTGTGGAAATCATGATGATGCTCAACTGATGCAACAGGTCAGCCCGCAAGCCATGAGTCCTTATCTGGATTCAGGCTCCTGGCAGATCATTATGCTTAATTCCCAGATTCCGGGGCAGGTTCCGGGCTTTTTATCGGACAAAGAGCTCCAGCTTCTGGAAAAACACCTCTCTGAGACCCCGCATAAACACACACTGGTGGCTTTTCACCATCCGGCCTACACCATTGAGAGTCAGTGGTTGGACGCTATCAGCCTGAAGAACGCTGAACAGTTTATGAGCCTGATCCAGTCATACTCGAATGTCCGGGTGGTTATCAATGGTCATATCCATCAGGAACGGGATCAGACCATCAAAAATACCCGGTTTCTTTCTACCCCTTCTACTTGTGTCCAGTTCAAGCCTGAATGCGATAATTTTATGCTGGATGACCGCTGGCCAGGCTATCGAGAGCTTGAGCTAATGCCTGATGGCACCTTACATACACGGGTGGTTCGACTGGAAGGCTACTCTTTAAAACCGGATCTCACTGCTAACGGCTATTGATAACCCCCTTCAATATCAGCATTTTTTATTAGAACCCTGACTGTTTTTTTCTAGATTGATAATTAGGAGTAGTAAAAAAGGAAGTAAGATTATGTCCAGGGTTAGGTCAATGCAGTTCGATGACCAGGATAAGATCTTTTGGGATTCAGGTCAGGAATTCAGAAAGAGACAAACCGCCAAGGAACGCTGCAAGCAGAGAAAGAAGAAATCCATTCGACAAGGCATTGAAGATTATTGGGATAAAAAGTCCCTCCGTCAAAATCTCGCCGATTCCCACGACGATTTAGATGACGATGACGATTACAGTCAATGGGATGACATCGAAGGTGAACAACCCAGACATTGAAGTTAATACAGTGAAGCCGCCCGAGGCGGCTTTTCTTATAACTTCAAGATTCAAGAAAGCGCATCAAAGTACGAGCGACCAATTCTGGCTTTTCGGCATGCAACCAATGTCCTGTACCGGCAATTTCTCTCATGGCTGCTTTTGGAAATCGTTTAAGTACTTCTTCCCGGTGTTCTGCGAGAATGTAATCCGAGTTACCGCCTTTCAGGAATAATACATCACCTTCAAAAGACTCCTTTCCGGAATGACCCGCAGAAATATTCAGGTAGTTATGATGAATCGCTTCCAGGTTCATTCTCCAGCGGTAATTTCCCTCGTCATTGCGATAAAGGTTCTTCAGAAGAAATGTTCGAACAGCCAACTCTTCTACATGCTGGCGCAGAGCATGATCGGCATCGCCACGCTTCTGTATAGTCTCAAGATCAACAGCAAACAAACCTGCAAAAACATCGTCGTGCCGTCGCACCCTGTAATGCACGGGAGCTATATCCATAACAGCCAGCTTGTTTACCCGCTCAGGGTGAGTCAAAGCCACTTCCATAACGACTTTACCGCCCATAGAGTGCCCGAGCAGGTGTGCTTTCTCAATCTGCTGATCATCCAGATACTCAACGACATCGGCAGCCATGACAGGATAATCCATTGCATCATCATGGGGAGAACGACCATGGTTGCGTACATCCAGACCGTGTACCATGAATCTTTCTGCAAGCTGCCGATTGATAGCCCCCAGGTTTTCCTGTGATCCAAATAATCCGTGCACACTAACCAGGTGCTCACCTTCTCCCTGTTGTCTGGCATACAATTTCATGGGTTATTTAATCTCTCCTTTCGTCTTGCAGCGATCCACGCAGGATAAGGCATCATGCTGGTTGACCACGTGGACATTGTATTTCCTTAAGATACTTTATCAGTATGGTCTTTCTTCAGTAATACGGAAAAAGCCTAAGACACTCCCTCAGACGTAATGCTAGTCTGAACTTTATGACTTCACTATCTGGTAAGGACACCATTATGAAAGGCTCTCAATGGCTCTGCGGCCTCTTAATCTCGGTATTTTGTCTGCCTGCCTGGTCTGCGCCCCCCTTAAAACCCGAACTGCTCTCCGAGCAGGTGCAGGCAGACAAAGAAGGGTGGTGGAAAACTGGTTTCCTGGTTGGCACGGTTTCCTCAAAAGGCTGGGAAGTGGGCTTTATCTGGGAATCCGGAGAGCTGGAAGTTCTGGCAGGGAAAGGCACCTTGAATGGCACAAACTACCCAGCCAAAACCTACGAGGTATCGGTACAACCTGAATTTTATTACCTCTGGGACAAACTGAGAGTTTCCAGGAAACCTTTAGTGATCAGATACCAATATCCATTTTGGTCTAACCCCTTCGCTACTAACAGTGGTTATCGAGTGATTGATGTCCAACCGGTTGAGAGCAGCTTTTCCAAAACGCCTTCATTTACACAATACCCTAATGGCATAGATTTAAATCCGACGATAAAAAATTCAGGAACCTACACTCAGCGGCAAACATTCGGCCTGGTGCTCCATGTAGCCCGTTGGCTACTGAACCACAAATGTACGGTATACCTTCATTTGGGTGGCACCGCCAGGAGTCTGAAAAGCAGGCCGACTTATAAACCGTCTCTTGAATACAATGTCGATAAGCGTGAATATGAACACAGAACGGTTTTAACCTATGAAACTTATGAAGTAGAAGTGCCTAACGTTGTTAAGTTATACACGGACAGCGAAGCCATTTGTCGCTATGCAGAAGATTCCGCTATATCGCAGTCAGAAGTCTATGTTGAATACTATGGAGTAAAAGCCCAGGCTGATACCGCGACGTTCTCAATCCTCAACTCCATCCATGTTGCCCCCCCCTTCGACGAAGAAGAAAATTAATGATTCAATCTGACGTAACAACGGCCTCTGGCCTGATACGTCAGAGCACTTGAAAACCTCGAAAACTGATTAAACCGAAACAGCCGCCCTGATATGAGGATGAGCCTGGTAATCAACCAACTCAAAGTCATCAATAGTAAATTCAAACAGCTCCCTGATGACAGGATTCAACTTCATTGTTGGCAAGGGAAGTGGCTTGCGGGTTAGCTGCTCTTCTGCCTGTTCCAGATGGTTGGAGTATAGATGGGCATCACCAAAGGTATGAACAAAATCCCCCAGCTCCAGGTCACAGACCTGGGCAATCATCATGGTGAGTAGTGCATAAGAGGCGATATTAAAAGGCACACCCAGGAAAATATCAGCACTGCGCTGGTAGAGCTGGCAGGACAGCTTGCCGTCCAGAACATAGAACTGAAACAGACAATGACAGGGAGGTAAGGCCTGCTTACCCATCGCGGCATTGTCTTTAGGGCTGAACTTTACGTCCGGCAGCACACTGGGATTCCAGGCACTGATGACCAGCCTTCTGGAATCTGGATTGGTTTTTATTTCATCCAGCAGCCACTGTATCTGATCAAACGTTTCTCCGTTTACACCTTCCCAGCTCCGCCACTGCTTGCCATAAACAGGGCCCAGATCACCTTCGTCCGTCGCCCATTCGTCCCAGATTCTGACACCGTTTTCCTTCAGATAGGCGATATTAGTGTCGCCCTTCAGGAACCAGAGCAGCTCATGAATAATGGAGCGCAGGTGGCACTTCTTGGTGGTAACCAAGGGGAAACCTTTCGACAGATCAAAGCGCATTTGATAACCAAAAACACTGTAGGTTCCAGTGCCGGTCCGATCAGATTTGAAAGTTCCTTGCTCTTTTACATGACGCAGGAGATCAAGATACTGTTTCATGACATTGATCCTTTATTTTATTAACGCTCATGGCTGTTATTAACGCTCATGGCTGACTTCCTTAGCGGGCTTGGGTTTATACTTTTTCAACCAGGCCCGGTCATCCTGATTCTGACCATCCACCAGTGGGAACTTTTTATAGGCTACCACCATAAGCGCCACACCCAGAAAAATCATGGGCACTGTCAGCAACTGCCCCATGGTCATCCAGTCAAAAGCAATAAAGCCCAGCTGCTGGTCGGGTTGCCTTACGAATTCTACGCAGAAGCGTCCGATGCCATAGATCAACAAGAATAGTCCCGATACAGCCATACGGGGACGTGGTTTGGCCGAGAACCACCAGAGTGCTCCAAACAGGATGACACCCTCAATAACAAACTGGTAAAGCTGTGATGGATGTCTTGGCATCCGGGAGGGGTCTGTCGGAAATACCATAGCCCATGGAACATCAGTTACCCTTCCCCATAGCTCACCACCTATAAAGTTACCCAGACGGCCCATACCCAACCCCAGTGGAATGAAAGGGGCAATAAAATCCGTCATCTGAAAGAAGTTCTTGTCAATCCTGCGACCAAAGAGGAATACGGCCAGCAGAACCCCCAGCAGACCACCGTGGAAAGACATGCCACCTTCCCAGATACTGAATAGCCAGAGCGGATTTTGCAGAAAATAATCAAAGTTGTAGAACAGCACATAGCCCATGCGCCCACCTACTATGACCCCGACAGCTATGTAGAACAATAAATCCCCGATTTGTTCGGGATTCCATAAGCCGTTTGATTTCCTGGCTCTCTGGACCGCAAGCCACCAGCCTCCGGCAAAACCCACCAGATACATCAGGCCGTACCAGTGGACTTTGAGTGGCCCAAGGCTGATCGCAACGGGATCAATTTGAGGATATGGGATCACAGGAGGATTCCGGATAGTTCTCAAGGTTTGCTATTACACACCCCTCTCTCTCAGTTCGAGTGGAGTGCCATGGATACGAGTTGGACCAGTGTATCAGCTGTACAGAGGAGTGAGCCAGCTGGCCGGACTCTTTTACATTGAGAAAAGAAACTTAAACCCTACTATCACTAGCAGGAGAGCAAAGAGTTTTTGCAGCTTTTCGGAAGGCAGCTTATGGGCTAACTGAGCGCCAAAGCGGGCGAAGAGCATACTGGTCAAGACAATGCCAAGAAATGCCGGCCAATAGACATAGCCAGTGCTCATCGTCGGCAGCAGCTCGTTTTCCCAACCCAGAAACATGTTCGCAGCAGTTCCCACAAGAGCAATCGGTAAACCACATGCAGCAGAAGTCCCCACCGCATCAGTCATTGAGAGATTGCACTTGCGCAAAAAGGGTACCGACAGGCTTCCACCCCCGATGCCAAACATACTGGAAGCCCAACCGATGACACCTCCAGCTGCCACCAGTATTGGTCGTGCCGGTACCTTGCTGCTTTCAGAAAGCTTGAAGCCAAACCACATCTTTGCAGCCACTGCCAGGGCAAATGCCCCAATAAGTTTCTGAAGCATAGAACCTGACATCTGGATCGCTGTGTAAACCCCCAGCCATGAACCCAACAGAATCCCCAGAGCCAAAACGCTGAAAACAGGCCACTGAACAGCACCCTTGGCATTATGAGTCCTAATGGAGCTGACTGAAGTAACAACAATAGTGGCAAGCGAGGTACCCACAGCCAGATGAGTGAGAATATCGGGAGATAATCCTTGCAGTTCGAAACTAAATACCAGCACCGGAACAATTATCAGCCCTCCACCAATCCCGAACAGACCGGCCAGAGTCCCGGCCAGAGCACCGAGCAGCAGGTAGGAAAGAAAAATCATTAAACAACTATCCAGCTAAGCAGCCTCAAATCAGGAATCCTGTTGTGATTACCCATAGCCAAGGCCAACAAATATTATCAGGGCAGCATTCCTTGATGGAATGAAGAGTGACCCTTATTGTAAATAAAATCAACAAGTAAATTAACTAGAAAACAGCGATTTAGCTCATCTCTTTCAAAAACATAACCCGACGGGAAGCTCATTAAGGCTCAACACAATGACCGCATTTAATACAGCATCTAAGCAACTTCCCTGTATGCGGGGCGTTGTGCAACATAAACAACAAAGTACAAATTTTGCCCATCGACTGGTAATAAAGCATTCCTTCACCTAATCTGGTTGTCACAATTTTTTTACATAACAAGAATAAAAATGGCGATACTCTTAAAGTCCGGCTGGAAGGACTCAGTGTTGGATCTCTTAATCGGGCTCTTGTCCCGAACGCCTCAGGTGCTTTATTCTGTCATAGGCCTGATATTTTCTTACGTCTTGCGAGCTAAAAAGGGGCATATTGCCCGAGCGTCACTACAACTAGCTCTATTGCCTGTATCCGAGAAGACGCATAAACAGATCATTCGACAGTCTGCACGTCACACCGTTGATTATATTCTTACCCTGCCTTTTCTTGATAAAGTGCCTTATCTGCTCAACAATCAGGATGTCATTGCCCGCGCCCTTTCAGAAAACAAGGGTGTGGTTGTACTCTCTCTCCACTTGGGCCCTCCTGATTTGGGAACCCTGGCACTCTCACAACGGGGTTTACCGGCAACTACCCTGATTGGTTCAGGAAAGCAGTCGCCTTTGACTCATAAGTTCGGAAAAGCATTTCTTTTGAGGGTCGGCATTGAGCCCATTGTGAAAGGTGACCCCACTGCCCTGCTTCAGGCTCTGAAAAAGAAAAAAGCCGTATTTCTATACAGCGATCTCCGCTCAAAAGAGATGCCTGTAACATTTTTTGGACAGGCAACCCGGGCACCTGCCTGCGGAATCATGACAGCTCATCTTCTAAAAACTCCCGTTCTCTTTCACTACTGCACGTTTGAAAATAATCAATGGCAGTTGCATTTTGAGCCTCTGCCACTGACCCGAACCGGTAACAGAAAACTGGACACCCAGCACGACCTTCAACAACTGATGCACAGAATGGAACAGGTGATCAGGGAAAACCCCCAACTTTGGATATGGCATTACGACCGGTTCAAGTTGAAAAACAAGATTTACGGGAACAAAAGCATTTCATTATCTTCAACCAAGCCGGATGTATCATAAAATCGACTAGTGCGAGTATAGATGGCTCAAGATCAGTCCCCTGAACGACAGCTCTCCTTACGAATTCAACGTTCAATTTTTTTCACTGGTGACTGTCTGACAACGCCCTTTATGACAACTTTCCATGACTGGCAAAAGCCTGTGATAATGGCGAGTTGTTCGATTAAGTTAAAGGTATTCATTGCACTGCTCTCAGTTATTCACTGATGGCGCTTTTCAGGAGATAAAAGTGTTACCAAAATTGCATTTAAGGGTATTGCTCGGGGCCGACTTTTCGTAATCTTTTCGTCATCTCAGCCTACTTCCAAGAACTTTGCTATACTCTTGTTACCGTTTTATCCTGTCACGTCTAATGTCAGTTATCTCTCATTTCCAGTGATTTGGAACTGCAGCCATGCCTCTTCACTCTATCCATCGAAGTTATAGCAGGGACTATCAAAAGACTGATGACGTCTACGCATCGTCTGATTTGTCCGTCAGTATGCCCAGGTACGAAATGCCGAAAACATCCGAAGATCCTCGGCATGCTTATCAGGTCGTTCATGATGAGCTGATGCTGGACGGTAATTCCCGTCAGAATCTGGCTACCTTTTGCCAGACGTGGGTAGATCCGGAGATTCATGCAATCATGGATGAATGTGTCGACAAAAATATGATCGACAAGGATGAATACCCTCAAACAGCAGAATTGGAAAGACGATGTGTGCATATTTTGGCTGATTTGTGGAATTCACCGGATGCAGCAAACACCTTGGGCTGTTCCACTACTGGCTCAAGCGAAGCTGCCATGCTCGGCGGTATGTCTCTTAAGTGGCGATGGCGTGAGCGGATGAGGCAACAGGGCAAACCTGTTGACAGGCCGAATCTTGTTTGCGGTCCAGTGCAAATCTGCTGGCACAAATTTGCCCGTTATTGGGATATAGAACTTCGTGAGATTCCAATGGAAGGCGACCGTCTTATAATGACTCCGGAAGAAGCCGTTAAGCGCTGCGATGAAAACACGATTGGTGTCATTCCAACACTGGGCGTCACCTTTACCTGCCAGTATGAACCAGTAGAGGCGGTTTGCAAGGCTTTGGATAAACTTGAGGAGGATACTGGTCTCAATATCCCGGTGCATGTCGACGCTGCAAGTGGGGGCTTTCTTGCTCCTTTTTGCCAGCCAGATTTACTTTGGGATTTCAGACTGCCAAGGGTAAAGTCCATCAACGCCTCCGGTCACAAATTTGGTCTGGCGCCTCTAGGCGTTGGCTGGGTCATCTGGAGAGATCATGAAGATTTGCCTGAGGATTTGATTTTCCGGGTCAATTATCTTGGCGGTGATATGCCAACTTTTGCTCTGAACTTTTCCCGTCCCGGAGGTCAGATTGCGGCTCAATACTATATTTTCCTGCGTCTTGGAAAAGAGGGTTATCAACGTATACAGCAAGCCTGTTATGACACAGCTCAATACCTCAGCAAAAAGATCGAAAGCCTGGGTTTGTTCGACGTAATCTACAATGGAAACGGCGGGATCCCGGCCATAAGCTGGTCACTGAAGCAGAACGTTAACCCCGGCTTTAACCTATATGACCTGTCGGATCGCATTCGCATCAGGGGCTGGCAGATTGCAGCCTATTCAATGCCAGCCAACCGTGAGGATCTGGTTATCATGAGGATTCTCGTTCGTCATGGTTTCAGTCGGGATCTGTCAGACTTACTGATTGATGACCTCAGACGTTGCCTTGATTACTTTGAGAATCATCCTGTAGAAAATTCGGGTAACGAAGGGGATTCATCGAGCTATAACCACACTGGCTTCAAGTCCAAATGACTCACCTCTGCTCAGGCTAGCCTGACTCTTTTATCAGACAACTCCCCCCTCCCAGGGTAACAATGTCTGGAATGAGGTAAACACCTTATGGCTGACAATTCCTCTACTGGAGTCAGTGTTAAGAAGTTCACAGTTTTTACACTGGCAATTATGAACATCGTTGCGGTAGTCAGCCTTCGTGGCTTACCCGCAGAGGCTGAATATGGGCTTAGTTCAGTTTTCTACTACATCTTTGCAGCAGTAGTCTTTTTGATACCGGTATCTCTTGTTGCCGCAGAACTTGCCACCGGCTGGCCTGAAAAAGGCGGTGTATTCCGCTGGGTTGGAGAAGCCTTTGGCCCGAGATGGGCTTTTCTGGCCATGTTTATGTTATTTATTGAAGTCAGTGTGTGGTTTCCTACTGCATTAACTTTTGGCGCAGTATCTCTGGCATTTGTTGGACCGGACCAAACCTGGGATCAGGCCCTGTCTTCCAATAAACTATTTGTGCTTGCTGTTGTTCTTGTCATCTACTGGTTGGCCACTTTTATCGCGTTTCGGGGCGTAGACGCATTCTCTAAAGTTTCGAAGTGGGGAGGGATGATTGGTACAATTATTCCAGCCGCTGCTTTGATTGTTTTGGGATTCAGCTACCTGTTCAGTGGTCAGCCAATTCATATTGAACTTAAGTGGGATGACATTCTTCCTGACTTCACTAATTTCAGCAACATTGTACTGGCTGCCAGCATTTTTCTCTTTTATGGCGGCATGGAAATGAATGCAATCCATGTAAAAGAGCTGGATAACGCGTCAAAATCTTACCCGATGGCCATCGCCGTAGCCTCCATTGGAACAGTAGCGATATTTGTTTTTGGCACACTGGCTATTGGTTTTATTATTCCTCAGTCAGATATTAATCTGACACAGTCACTTCTGGTGGCGTATCACGATCTATTCAAGTGGGCAGGTCTGGGCTTCCTTGCCCCGATTACGGCCATTTGCCTTGCTATCGGGGTTCTTGCCGGCATTGTCACATGGGTTGCAGGCCCGTCTTCGGGTTTGTTAACTGTTGCAAAGGCAGGTTATCTACCACGGTTCTGGCAGCACACTAATAAGCATGATATGGCAACTCACATCATGTTATTCCAGGCTGGAATAGTCAGTGTTTTGTCCGTGCTCTTTGTGGTAATGCCTTCTGTGCAGGCTGCCTACCAGATTCTCAGCCAACTTACGGTTATTCTTTATCTCGTGATGTACCTTCTTATGTTTGCTGCGGCAATACATCTGCGCTTTACTCAACCCAATCGCCCAAGACCATACAGTGTGCCCGGTGGCAAAGGTGGTATGTATCTGGTTGCAGGCATTGGCCTTTTTGGATCAATGATTGCGTTTATCTTCAGTTTTATTCCGCCAAACCAGATTGCTATAGGAAGTCCAACCACTTTCGTGTTCATTCTGATCGCTCTTACCATCCTCTTTATCATACTTCCTTTTATCATTTATGCCTGTCGGAAGCCGCACTGGAAAGACGAGCATGCCGACTTTGCTCCGTTTACCTGGGAGATTGAGGGTACTCACCCAGGCATCCCCAATGAATCTGATACTCACACCACACACCTGACAAAACAACATTTTCAATGGTTACACAAGAAGAGGGCTGAGAATCAGGTTGAAATTAAAGGAGATCAGGCATGAGCTTCAACACAACTCAGTTACAGGATCTTGCCAATGAAGCCCTGATACTTGGCAAGGCTTGTCTTGATGGGAAAAATGCCGATTATATTCCGTTCCTTGCCAGCGTCCCTCCTGATTTATGTGCCATATCCATATCCTGCTGTGATGGAACAATCATTCATAGTGGTGATTACGATTATGCTTTTGCCCTTGAGTCCATCAGTAAGGTGTGCTCAATGTCACTGGCTATGCAACAAAAAGGCTCCGAAGAGGTTAGAAAAAAAATCGGGGCTGAGCCTACGGGGTTGCCATTTAACTCTGTTCTGGCACTTACAGTACATCAAGACAAGCCGCTGACACCTCTGGTTAATGCCGGTGCCATTTCTACTGTAAGCTTTATTAATGCTCCCGATAAAGAGTCACGCTGGCAGATGATCCTTGATTTCCAGAGGAAAATGATGTCCCAAAACGTTTGTCTCTCAGAGGATGTTAACACTTCCGAGCAAGAGACCAACTTTCATAACCGGGCCATCGCATGGTTATTGTATGCAGCAGACAACTGCTTCAGCGATCCAATGGATGCCTGTGATGTATATACACGTCAATGCTCAACTTTAGTTAGTTGTGATGATCTGGCAACCCTTGGCGGGACACTGGCTAATGGTGGGGTAAATCCGGTCACGAAAGAAAAGGTAATTGACCAGGCACATATCGCGCCTATTCTCGCAGAAATGACGATGGAGGGTATGTATGACTATTCCGGGGACTGGGCATTTCTGGTGGGTTTGCCGGGTAAGAGCGGTGTTGGTGGTGGCGTAGTGGCTGTTGTTCCCGGAATGATGGCCATTGCCGGATTCTCACCACCACTGGACGAGGCTGGCAACAGTGTTCGAGCCATGAAAATGATTAGTCATATTGCCAATAGCCTTGATCTTAGTGTTTACTGCCCATCTTGAGGTAAAGAGTGCTCAAGATCAAACTCCTGAACGACGGCTCTCCTTACAACTTCAACGTTCAAAATTTTTCACTGGTGACTGTCTGAAAACCCCTATAAGATAGATTGGCTAACTCTCTCGAAAATTATATTTTTCCTTTTTTATCAACAAGTTACCCTCCTCTACCCAGACAAGAAAAAGTCCGAAAAGAAGTAGACATTTATACGGATAGTCTCTATAACATTTACTGTGACCAACACACACAGAGCACTTATAAAGTTACAGTGTCGTGTGAATCGCAGTAACAATTCGCGTTCAAATTACAGTGCCCAGACCAACAATAAAATAAGTACGCCTATGATCATGGAGGTCGTGGCGAGGGGGAGCCGGATATGTCTATTTTTTCTCACTATCAGGAAAGGTATGAATCAACTCAGCAAGAGGAGATGAGCCTTCAGGAATACCTCGACCTATGCAAGAGCACCCCTGGTGCTTATGCCAATGCGGCAGAGAGAATGCTGTCAGCCATTGGCGAAGCAGACATTATCGATACGTCTCGTGACCCACGTCTGAGTCGTATTTTTTCCAATAAGTTGATCAAGCGCTATCCTGCTTTTGAAGAGTTCTATGGCATGGAAGAAGCGATCGAACAGATTGTTTCTTACTTTAAACATGCTGCACAGGGTCTGGAAGAGAAGAAACAGATTCTTTATTTGCTGGGTCCGGTAGGTGGCGGTAAGTCCTCTCTTGCTGAGCGTCTCAAAGCTTTGATGGAGCTGAAACCATTCTATGCCATCAAGGGCTCGCCCGTATTTGAATCACCACTGGGTCTGTTTAATCCCGACGAAGACGGCAGGATTCTAACCGAAGAATACGGCATTCCCGGCCGCTACCTGAAATACATCATGTCTCCCTGGGCGGTTAAACGCCTGCACGAATTTGGTGGCGATATTTCCAGATTCCGTGTTGTTAAAGTCTACCCTAGTCGTTTAAATCAGGTGGCTATTGCCAAGACTGAGCCAGGTGATGAGAACAACCAGGACATTTCCAGCCTGGTTGGCAAAGTAGATATCCGTCAATTGGAAGAATTCTCTCAGGACGATCCGGATGCCTACAGTTTCTCTGGCGCACTGTGCCGTGCCAACCAGGGTGTGATGGAATTCGTGGAGATGTTCAAGGCACCTGTAAAGGTTCTACACCCACTATTGACTGCCACTCAGGAAGGTAACTACAACTCTACAGAAGGTATGGGGGCCATTCCTTTTGAAGGTATCTTGCTGGCGCACTCCAACGAATCCGAGTGGCAGACCTTCCGTAACAACAAGACCAACGAAGCATTTATTGATCGTGTCAACATCGTTAAGGTTCCTTACTGCACACGCATCAATGAAGAAGTGGGTATCTACGAAAAGCTGCTTGAACACAGCTCTCTGAAAGATTCGCCCTGTGCACCTGACACTTTGAAAATGCTGGCCCAGTTCTCTGTTCTGTCCCGCATCAAAGAGCCCGAGAACTCTTCCGTTTACTCCAAGATGCGGGTCTATAACGGTGAGAACCTGAAGGACACCGACCCTAACGCCAAGCCTCTGCAGGAGTATAAAGATTCAGCCGGTGTTGACGAAGGCATGGACGGACTCTCTACCCGCTTTGCGTTCAAGATTCTGTCCAAGGTCTTCAACTTTGACTCCACCGAAGTCGCAGCCAACCCTGTGCACCTGATGTACGTTCTGGAACAACAAATTGAACAGCAGCAGTTCCCGGATGAATTGACTGATCGCTACATGCGCTTCATCAAGGAATATCTGACACCCAAATATGTTGAGTTCCTGGGTAAGGAAATTCAGACCGCATACCTGGAGTCCTACTCCGATTATGGGCAGAACATCTTTGATCGCTACATCACTTACGCTGATTTCTGGATTCAGGATCAGGAATTTCGTGATCCCGATACCGGACACATTCTGGACCGCAGCGCCCTGAATGACGAGCTGGAAAAAATCGAGAAGCCTGCTGGCATCGCGAACCCGAAAGACTTCCGTAACGAAGTGGTTAACTTTGTTCTGCGTGCCCGGGCCAACCACGAAGGCAAGAACCCAAGCTGGTTGAGCTACGAGAAAATGCGTGCGGTGATCGAGAAGAAGATGTTCTCCAACACAGAAGATCTGCTGCCAGTGATCTCCTTTAATGCCAAAGGCTCGAACGAAGACCAACGCAAACACGCAGACTTTGTTAAGCGCATGGTTGAGTATGGATATACAGAAAAACAGGTTCGCCTGCTGTCCGAGTGGTACATTCGGGTTCGTAAGTCACAGTAAGTCATGAGCCCATTTGCGGCCCATGGCAGCGTTCTTGATTAATCACCACAGCGCCTTTGCGGGCGCTTGTGCATCTTGTTTAATCAGGAAAAATGGTCATTGTTCAAAGAACGACATGGCCATGGCACCAGGAAAATAGTTCTGGATAGAACAAGCAGCCAGGGCTAAGCACCCAAGGAGAGCGTCCTATGAGCATAATAATTGACCGGCGCCTCAATGCGAAAAAGAAAAGTACGGTCAACCGTCAGCGTTTCCTGAGGCGCTATAAAGGTCTGGTAAAAGAGGCAGTTCAGGATGCTGTCGATCAACGCTCTATTACTGACGTTGACAGCGGCAGTGACATCAGCATTCCCAGAAAAGACGTGTCAGAACCGGTTTTTCATCATGGTCGCGGTGGCCGTGTGGAACAGGTTCATCCGGGCAACAAAGAATTCACTGCCGGCGATCGTTTCCAGCGCCCTCAGGGCGGAGCTGGTCAGGGCAGCGGTGAAGGCGAGGCCAGCAACAGCGGTTCCGGTGAAGACGATTTCATTTTTTCCATTAACCGTGAAGAGTTCCTGGAATATCTCTTTGAAGATCTCGAGCTGCCCAATCTGGTTCGCAAAGAACTCAGGGATTCCACCGACTTTAAACTGAAAAGAGCAGGTTATACGACTGCGGGCTCTCCTGACAGGTTGAACGTAGTTCGCTCCCTGAGAGCAGCTCACGCTCGTCGAATTGCTCTTTCCGGTAAAGAAAGAAAAGAGATTCGTGCCCTGAAACGTCAACTGCGTGAAATGGAAGTAAGCCCGGAAAGCAACGATGAAGTTCTGAGAAAAGAGCTGAAGGATCAGATTGCTGAGCTGAACAAAAAACTCAAGCGTCTGCCCTTTATCGACGAGTTCGATCTTAAGTTCAACAACCTGGTAAAAGTGCCGCAGCCTTCAAGCAAGGCGGTCATGTTCTGTGTTATGGACGTGTCGGGCTCTATGACCCGTGAAATCAAGGACATTGCCAAGCGCTTTTTCCTGCTGCTCTACCTGTTCCTGGAGCGCAATTACGAAAAAATTGAAGTTGTTTTCATTCGTCACCACAGTGAAGCCCGTGAGTGTAACGAGCACGACTTCTTCTATGCCCGGGAAACCGGTGGCACCGTTGTATCCTCAGCACTGACACTGACAGACGAAATAGTGACTGAGAGATATTCCCCCGGTGAGTGGAACATCTATGTAGCCCAGGCGTCTGACGGCGATAACTGGGAAGCAGACTCTGCCAAGTGCCGTAATATTATTGTCGACAAACTGTTGCCGCTGACTCAGTACTACTCCTATGTAGAAATTACTGATCGTCACCACCAGAACCTGTGGCATGAATACAAAACCATCGAAAAGAACCACGAAGGTCATTTTGCCATGCAGCAGATACGACATGCTGGAGAGATCTATCCGGTGTTCCGCAAACTGTTCGAAAAGAAGGAGGGTCAAAATGCCTGACAGGGAACGCTATGAGCAGGACATTGATCCGCATACAGCAGGGCCTTCCTCCGAAGCTGCCAGTGTTCAGAAGCCACCACGTCGTGCAGAGCCTATTTCCACAGGCTCAGAGTGGACTTTTGCACTGCTGGAAGAATACGACAGAGAACTGGCAAAGTTGGCAGCACGCTATCAACTGGACACCTACCCCAACCAGATAGAAGTCATCAGTTCCGAACAGATGCTCGATGCTTATGCTTCTGTGGGTATGCCACTCATGTACAACCACTGGAGCTTCGGTAAGCAGTTTCTCAGTAACCAGCAAAACTACCAGCGCGGACAAATGGGTCTGGCCTATGAGATTGTGATCAACTCCAATCCTTGTATTGCCTATCTGATGGAAGAAAACACCATGCCTATGCAGGCACTGGTTATCGCACACGCATGTTACGGACACAATTCTTTCTTCAAGGGTAACTATTTGTTCCGGCAGTGGACAGATGCAGACTCCATTATTGACTACCTGCTGTTCGCTAAAAACTACATTGCAGAGTGCGAAGAAAAGCACGGTGTTGACGCAGTGGAAGAGCTGCTCGATGCCTGTCACGCTCTAATGAATCAGGGTGTCAATCGCTATGAGCGCCCTCGTCCTATTTCACCAGAGGAAGAGAAAGCGCGAATCAAAGAGCGTGAAGAATACATTCAGCGCAACCTGAATGACTTGTGGCGAACCATTCCTCTTCGTGAAGAGAACGAAGTAAAGCAGACTGAGCGCTATCCAAGAGATCCGGAAGAGAACATTCTCTATTTCATAGAGAAAAACGCCCCTCTACTGGATACCTGGCAACGAGAACTCATACGGATCGTTCGCAAGGTGGCTCAATACTTCTATCCTCAGCGTCAGACTCAGGTCATGAACGAAGGTTGGGCAACCTTCTGGCACTACCACCTGATGCACGAAATGTACAACGAGGGTCACATTACAGAAGGCTTCATCATGGAGTTCCTACATTCGCACTCCAGCGTGGTGTTCCAGCCTGATTTTGATGACCCCCGTTACAGTGGCATAAATCCATACGCTCTGGGCTTTGCGATGTTTCAGGACATCCGCCGGATCTGTGAAAACCCGACAGAAGAAGATCGTCGCTGGTTCCCTGATCTGGCCGGTTCGGATTGGCTGGAAGCCGTTCACTTCGCCATGAAGAACTTTAAGGATGAAAGTTTCATCATGCAGTATCTTTCACCCAAGGTGATGAGAGATCTGAAGCTGTTCTGCATCGACGATAATGAAATCAACCCATATCTTGAAGTCAGCGCCATTCATGACGACTCCGGCTACCGAAAGGTGAGGGAATCTCTTGCCGCACAGTACAATCTGGGCAACCGTGAACCCAACATTCAGGTATACAGCGTAAACACCCGCGGTGACCGCTCCATTACCATGCGCCACTTCATGCACCGGGGTCGCCCGGTAGATTCTGACAGTACTCGTGAAATCATCAAACATATCCACAGACTGTGGGGCTTTGATGTGCATATGGAGTCTGTTGATGAGTGGGGTGGTGTAAAAACCATTTACGGTCTGCCCAGACAGGAAAAAAATGAAGAGACCGAGGCAGCCTGAAAAAGCTCAAACAACCTCTTTATCCATTAGCCGGGTCCTCCAGAGGATCCGGTTTTTTGTTACCCCGATGCTGATACCGGTAAACTGCACCACCAAAGACAATCAACACCGTACCGTATAAAAAAACCATATAGCCAGCCCCACTGAAACCGAGAAGACAGTAACCGGACGCCAGAAGAATGATAATAAACCAGCCTGAAGTAATCCCTCCGGGTTTTCTCCGCTGAATCTGGAAGCAGGAAAGACAGGCACAGAAATAAGTCAGCAACATAATGTAAACCGCAATCAGTACGATAGACTCAAAATGCTTTTGAACTGTAGGCTCCACCGTTAACAGAAGCATTATGGACATCAGAATGGCGGTGATTAACAGGCCTTTCCAAGGTGATCCATAACGATTCAACACCCTGAATGCTTTAGGTAAAAGTCCTTCCGAAGAGGCCGTTATGGCTATCTGGGAATGCATAAGAATCCAGCCATTAAGGCTGCCAAAACAGGCAATAACAGCCATGGCACTGACCAGTTCACCGACCCGGTCACCCAGCAAATAGCTGGCTGTTACGGAGAAAGGTGCAGCACTGCTTTGCAGAATATCGTTAGGTACAATACCCATCATTGCCGTGGTGCTCAGAATATAGAAAAGAGCAGCCAGCAGAGTGCCTAATAATGTCGCACAGGGGACATCCCGCCTCGGATTTTTGGCGTGACATGCAAGGTTACAGGCTGATTCCAGACCTATAAAAGACCAGAGCGTCAACGTGATGGATTCAGACAAGATATGACTGGACGATTGTCCGGTCACATTAAAGGAGTTAATGATGTTTACCGTTTCGAACTGACTCCAGCCCAGAGTACTGACAATAATCACAGGCACCAGCATGCAGGAAGCCGTAATGATCTGGAGACGACCTAAAAGACGAATATCGGTCAAATTGATCACACTGAGGATCCAGATGACAGCAATGGCAGCCAGGGCGGTTTCCCAGGGACCATCGAGCACAGGAAAGAAATAACTGAGATAGGCCACACCACTCAGAGCCACCGCAATGTTGCCAATCCATATGGCAGCCCAGTATCCATAAACAACCTGTGACCCGATATAACGTCCCAGTCCTCCCCTGATATAAGCATAGAGACCGGAACCCTGTTTACAATCTGACCTCAATCGAACAAAAACCAGAGATAGCATTACCGCGCCAATAACCGTAACAATCCACCCCAGAAGAGTGATTGAACCATAGCTGGCCAGAGATGAAGGTAACAGAAAAATACCGGCACCCATCATATTTCCTGTTACCAACATGGTCAGTGGCAAAAGGGATAATTTTCCAGACACCAGAGACACACCTCCATCATCAACAGCCATGAGCTCAGAGAAGTATTTTGCGTTATTCTTTGCTTGATCCTTTTCCTTTTACTTCACTCTTCACAAGTATCACTGGCATCGCGAACCAGCTTTGTTATTCCATCGGATAGTAGGATATCCATCTCAAACCGCTCATTTATCGCTGCCACGAAGTCATGACAGTTTAGACTATGAAGCATTCCAAAACGTTTTCCGGACGTTTGGAAGTACCCTTTTTTTTAAAGATCCATCCGGACAGCATCGGCAGAAAAAAGTAAAATCATAGTAAGAGCGTTCCTGACGGCAGATAAAGTGGTAAATCCAACAATTGAGAGAGCAGTATGACTAATACCATTAAGCCTACAGTTGTTCTGGCCGGAGGAGGCCATGCCCATGCACTGTTCCTGAAAAGGCTTCAGAAGAAGCAAACGCCTCCCGCTCATTTTATTCTGGTTTCTGCCAGTCGCTATACCCCTTATTCAGGCATGCTTCCTGGTGTCATTTCAGGACAATATAGTGCTGAGCAGTCCCACATTGATCTTGAGTTGCTGGCCCATGAATCAAAATGCAGATTCCTTAAAGCGACTATCTCGGGGGTAGATACCAAAGCGAATGAATTGATTTTTTTGAATGGTGACCGACTGGGGTACGACATACTCTCCATCAATACAGGCTCTACACAAGCTCGTGTCATTGATACAAAAGACAGCATCACTATAAAGCCTATCAGGCCTTTTTTATCCTGGTTAGGACAGCCTTTGCCCGAACATATTAAGCAGAATGAAAGTTTTACTCTGGCCATTATGGGTGCCGGGGCTGCAGGTGTTGAGGTAGCAATGGCCCTTCACCAACGCTTCAAGCATCTTCACTCCCTCAAAATACATATTGTCACAGCTCAGGGTATTCTGAAGGGCTATCCGCCGAAAGTTCAAAAAATGGCCAAAGAGGAAATTGAACGAAAGCCTATTAAAATACACACTCATTTTCGGGTAACCGAAGTCAAAGATAAAACCCTGATCAGTGATCAAAATGACCGCCTGCCATATGATGCCCTGATACTGGCTACATCGGCAGCTCCCGCTCGTTGGCCTTCTGAAAGCTCGCTTGCAACCAGTCCAGAGGGATTTATCCACGTTAATCCCATGCTGCAATCCGTCAGCCATGACAATGTCTTCGCTTGTGGTGATGTCGCAGAATTCACTCACTCCAGACAGGCCAAGTCGGGAGTTTATGCGGTTCGACAGGCTCCGACCCTGTTTCAAAATATTTGTAACATCCTCGAGAAAAAAACGTTGGAACCCTACCGTCCACAGAAACAATTTCTTTCTCTGCTAAGCTGTGCAGATGGTCGAGCCATTGCATCAAGAGGCTGGTTCAGTACCAGAGGGCGTTTAATATGGCTTTGGAAAAACTGGATCGATCAACGATTTATGGCGCAGTTCCCCCTGCCCGCCTCAGGCTCCATGGAGTTCAATGGTTCCGATTGAAGCTAAACCTCACGAGAATTTTATCGGCCCGAAAGAAGCCTATGACTCTTCTGATTTTAGTGTTGTCTGTTGTGATGTCAGTGCCAGTCCATGCAAATGCGGTGCTCAGCCTTGACGACCTGGAGCAAAAGATCCGGCAGGCCAGTAACCTGCTGCTTCTGGATGTACGCCCCAAGTTTCGCTTCCTGCTGGGTCATATTCCCGGTGCTCACAATATCTGGCGCCCGGCTTTTCAGGCTGACGCAGATGATTATCCCTACTCCGGAATGAGAGCCAGCAGAGAGAAACTGTCCGAACTATTAAGCCGACTGGGTGCTACTCCAAAAACGGAGATTGTTCTCTACGATGATCAGCAAGGCATGAATGCAGCCCGTCTCTGGTGGTTACTGAAACTCTATGGTCATGATCAGGTCTCTATCCTTGATGGAGGCCTGTCGGTCTGGGAAAAGCACAAAAAAAAGCTGAATTTCAAATCGCCTCAAACACCTGAACGATCCAATTACCAGTTCACGGGGACACCTCATCCTCAATGGCTTGCTGAGATGGAACAGGTAAAGTCGATTCAAGCAAAAAAAGAGAACGTCGCCCTACTGGTGGATGTCAGAAGTTTGGATGAATTCACCGGTAAAACCATAAAGTCAGGAGCCTATCGCCATGGCCGGATTCCCGGAAGTATCTGGTTTGAATACAAGCAAACTGTCAATGAAAATGGATTCCTCGACAAAGAACGATTAAGACATTTGTTTCTGTCAGCGGGTATCACACCTGATAAAGAGATCGTTGTTTACTGTCAGTCCGGAGTCCGTTCGGCTCATACCCTTTTTGTTCTTTCCGAGATACTGGGATACAGCAGGATAAAAAACTACGACGGTTCCTGGATTGAATGGTCCTGGATGAGAGAGTTACCAGTCGTCCAGGGGCCACCCAAAAAAAACCATATAAAGTTCACAAATCCTCTGCAGCATAATTAATTCTCAAAAATACTGTCTTATCTATTCCTGAATATCAAAATGGGCTGTTATCTCGCGTCAATATGGTCTTATAATAGGTTTAGCTCTATATGGAAATGTAGGCTGTATTCTTGGCATGAAAGCTTTCTAGGAGCCTGACCGAGAATAGCGCCCGTAGCGAGGACGGCAGAAAATTGAGGATGAAAATTCGGTTTTGTGAGGAGAATAGCGAGCTATTTAACGAACAAAAGCGGATTTTCAGACCAATTTGCTGCCGCCGCAGTAGGGCAGTCTATTCTCGGTCAGGCTCCTAGCCGAGGAGACATCACCAAAAAAGAGCTCTGTGATATGGACGACGCAGAATAGACATGTGACTAAAAATAAAACAACAAGGGTTGCTGTTTCCCGGCAGTTCCTTCAATGTTAATAATGTAGGAATCGCGCTGTATGGAAGCGACCAAGAAGGAAATGGAAGCTATGCTGGAAGGTACAGTAAAGTGGTTTAACAATCCTAAGGGATATGGATTCATCCAGGCCCAGGAAGCCACTGAAAATCAAGACGTACTCATACATTACTCCGTTATCGAAATGGACGGCTTCAAGACGCTGAAAGCCGGGCAGCTTGTGCAATTTGAAATTGGTCAGGGACCCAAGGGGCTGATAGCCACTCGTGTCGTTCCTGGTGGTGGAGAAAGCGCAGACCAGAGCACACAGACTTCCCGGGAAGAATCCCTGCCAGCCTGACAGTTGGTGTCAGCCTGGCTCCAGAGTCCAGAGACGATGTCACCCGAAACTTTGCCTCGTCAAAGAGAAAGGGTGACATTAGTCTGACAGGGATTTGTAATAAAATGCACCTGTTCATCAGGTAGCAGATGCCCGGTATTTGGGAAAATGCTCGCTGAGTGCTCTGATGATCAAGGCAGAAAAATACTGTGTGTTTTGAGCTGTGTGTTTTACCCGCTACACGGCTCGCTCAAGAGGAATAAACAGAAATCCTGGACTGCGTCTTTTCTGTTTCCGTCACTTTTTCAAAATGAATTTTTGGCTGATTTTTGTCAAGAATCATGTCCGCTGCTTTTTCAGCGATCATCATTGCAGGCGCATTGGTATTCCCGCTGATCAGAGTTGGCATGATTGAGGCGTCAACCACCCGCAACCCTTCGAGCCCGTGAACTTTCAGACGAGTGTCGACTACAGCCATGTCATCAGCTCCCATTTTGCAAGTACCCACCGGATGATAAATGTGATTGGCATTATTTCTTATATAAGACTCAAGCTCATCATCGTCCTGTACATCCGAGCCTGGCAGATACTCCTCTCCAGCGTAGCGGGACAACTCAGACGACTGAATAATCTGTCTCACTCTTTTGATCCCTCTCACCAGACAGTCCATGTCGGCCTGTTTTTCCAGAAGATTCAGTTGAATCTCGGGATTATCCGTGGGGGATGCACTGTTAAGGGATACACGACCTCGGCTATCAGGCCTAAGGATACATACATGAATCGAAAACCCGTACTGCAGATATCTTGAAAGTTTACGACCATGATCTTCCATAGCCGCTGGAATAAAATGCAATTGCAGATCAGGCCTTTCAACTTCCGGAGAGGATTTTATAAATCCGCCCGACTCTGCAAGGCTACTGGTCAGGAAACCTTCTCTTTTATAGATGTATTTCACTGCATCCCTGATAACCCTGCCCATTCCCATCGGCCTGGCAAAAGCCATTGATGATGCAGTCTTGTCATTGGCGACAACCAGAACATCAGGATGCTCCTGAAGGTTTTCACCAACACCTGGCAGTTCATGCAAGCAGTCAATATTGTGGGGAGCCAGTTTATCTCTGGCTCCGATGCCTGAAAGCAGCATAATCTGCGGAGAACCATAAGCTCCAGCTGAAAGAATGACTTCTTTTCGAGCAAAGAGTTTCCTTCTGGTAACGCCTCGAACAATTTCAATCCCAATAGCCTTTTTGCCTTCAAGGATAACCCTGGCAGTATGACTTTTGGTCATAACCGTCAAATTGGGTCTATCCATGACAGGGTGCAGATAAGCAGCCGCTGAACTGCATCTTTGACCCTCTTTCTGTGTCACCTGATACCAGCCTACACCTTCCTGATCGGCACCATTAAAGTCCGGATTGTTTTTTTCTCCGACTTCTATCGCACCTTTAATAAAAGCTTCACTCAAGCAGTGTTGACTTCTGGGGTCTGCAACATTCAGCGGGCCACCGATGCCATGAAGTTCAGAAGCACCTCTTTCCTGATTCTGGGATTTTAGAAAATAAGGCAAGACATCATTGAAAGACCAACCTTCATTCCCCAGAGCAGCCCATTGATCGTAATCTTCTTTTTGCCCTCTGATATACAGCATGGCATTGATGGAACTGCTCCCTCCAAGGGTTTTCCCCCGGGGACAGTATATATCCCGGTTATTCATGGTGGACTGAGCCTCGGCATTCAGCTGCCAGTTGTGAAAGCCATGGGGCACAGTAATTGCGGCTCCGGCAGGTATATAAATCAAGGGAGACTTGTCGCTGCCTCCTGCTTCTACCAGGCAGACCTGATGGTCAGGATTCTCAGACAGGCGGTTAGCCAGAACACAGCCTGCAGAGCCACCTCCCACAATGATGTAGTCGAACTCTGTCATATAAGTCACTTTTATTATCAGTCTTTTTCAGCTTATTGCTGCTGAATTCTTTGCCGTAAAAGCTTACTAGCTAGCCTGCCATCGCTTCAAGTTCATTTTACTTCTCTGGCATTTAGCCATAAAAAAGTCCTTGCAACTCTCCTGATATCAGGAATTTATTCATGAACATGATTATTAGATTCCAGATTTCCGAGATCTCCCTCCCGCAGAAGCCCACGGGAAGGGAGTCTGAGAGACTGTCGAAAAACGCCTAGCCGGTAACAAAAACTTCCGAAACCATAGCTTTGGCTTCTTCCTGAATTTGCTTAAGGTGGTCAGGACCGACAAAACTTTCGGTATAGATCTTATAAACTGCTTCAGTGCCAGAAGGTCTGGCAGCAAACCAGCCTTTTTCAGTAACGACCTTAAGACCACCGATGGCGGCGCCGTTTGCAGGAGCATGGGTTATTTTGGCAGTAATGGGATCACCCGCCAAAGTATCAGCTTTAACCCTATCCGGGCTCATGGCTGAGAGTACTTTCTTCTGCTCATCGGAAGCAGGAGCCTGCAGTCGTTCATAAACCGGAGAGCCATAGCGGTCTGTCAGCTCCTGGTAATGTTCACCCGGGTCTTTACCTGTAACGGCAATAATCTCAGCAGCAAGAAGAGCCAGGATAAAACCATCCTTGTCTGTGCACCAGGTGAGCCCATCACGCCGCAGGAAAGCAGCACCGGCACTTTCTTCGCCTCCAAAGGCCAGCTCGCCAGAAGCCAGACCATCGACAAACCACTTGAATCCGACAGGCACTTCCGCCACTTCTCTGCCTAAACCTTTTGCTACATGATCAATCATGGCGCTGGACACCAGAGTCTTGCCAATTTTAGCATTGCCCGACCATTGCTCACGGTGGTTGTACAGGTAATTGATCGCCACCGCCAAATAATGATTGGGGTTCAGCAGGCCATGTTCACGAGTCACAATACCATGGCGATCAAAGTCTGGATCGTTACCAACAGCAATATCAAAGCGATCCCTCAATTCAATCAGCCCTGCCATGGAATAGGCTGAAGAACAATCCATACGAATCTTGCCGTCTTTATCAACATGCATAAAGGAGAAAGTAGGATCAACTTTCTTGCTGACCAGCTCAATATCAAGCCCGTAACGCCTGGCAATAGGCTCCCAATAGTGAAGGCCGGAGCCACCCAGTGGATCAACACCTATTTTTACACCCGCCCTGCGAATAGCCTCCATATCAATGACATTTTCCAGATCATCAACATAAGGTGTGACATAGTCGTATTCAGTAATAAAGCCGGATTCCAGCGCCTTATTAAGCGACATCTGTTTAACACCTTCCAACCCCTGAGCAATGAGTTGATTGGCTCGATCCTGAACCCAGTTGGTGACTTCAGAACCGGCCGGACCTCCATGGGGAGGATTGTATTTGAAACCACCGTCTTCAGGAGGGTTATGGGAAGGCGTGATGACAACACCGTCCGCCCTGTCCTGATGATCCCGGTTGTAGGAGACGATGGCATGAGAAATGACCGGAGTTGGTGTATAACCTCTGCCTTCCTGGATTCGAGCCTTTATACCGTTGGCTGCCAGCACCTGAATGGCGCTGATCAATGCAGGTTCTGACAGGGCATGGGTATCCATGCCAACAAACATGGGTCCGGTAATATTATGCTCGCGACGGTATTCGCAGATAGCCTGTGTGATAGCAAGGATATGAGTTTCGTTAAAAGTGGCCTTGAAAGAAGTCCCCCTGTGTCCTGAAGTACCAAACTGGACTCGCTGCGTGGGGTTCAATGGATCGGGCTGAATAGTGTAATACTCGCTGACCAGACGGGGAATGTTGGTCAGCATATCATCTGTGGCGATTTTACCGGCTTGAGGATGCATGAAGAATTCCTGAGTGAGTGACACTGAAGCATAAAGCAAAAGCCGCTCCAGGTCAGAACACAATATGGCTTAGGTTACCCGCCCTGACTATATGAAGACAGTATCGGAAATTGCCATTGTACCGTGCCAACGATGACCCAGAAACGTCTTGCAGGCCATTCCACAAAGATTCCCTCATGAAAAGCTTTACAGAGGCTCTGAACTTAACAGAGCCTTGGAGATGTCTTCAAAGAGTTGGGAGCCAGCCACAAGCCTTTAGGTCACTTCAAAAAGGAAGTGATTTTTCTTACCCAGTTTCACCAGGAAGAACCGTCCATACATGGCATTTTCTTCAGCAAAGCACCCAGGCAGGTTCATGTTGTCGGCAGCACCGCGAGCTGCTCCATTGAAGAATACCGCATTACGACCCAGCGCATCCTTTACCTGCTTACCGCTTTTCACCATGCCAACCTCTGTAAACAGCTGGGTCATGGGATTACCTTCCAATTGATCACGTTTGATGGTTGCACTGGGCAGCCCATCCAGCTTCAACTGTTCAAGATCCGTTTCAGATAAATTGCTGATCTCTCCCGAGAACAGAGCTTCCGTAATACGTTCTGCAGCTTGCAGACCCTCTTCACCATGCACCAGAAGGGTGACCTCTCTGGCAAGAACCTGCTGGGCCTGCGGACGACCTTCACGCACTTCGTCTTCTTGCTTGATCGCTTCAATCTCTTCCTGTGACAGGAAGGTAAAAAAGCTCATAAAACGGTAAACGTCAGCGTCCGCAGTATTCATCCAGAACTGATAGAAAGCGTACTGGGAAGTCCTGGAAGGATCCAGCCAGACCGCACCGCCCTCGGTTTTACCAAACTTGGTACCATCGGACTTGGTGATCAGGGGCACAGTCAGGCCAAAGGTTCTGGCTTGATTCTGACGACGAGACAGATCAATGCCACCCACAATGTTACCCCACTGGTCACTGCCACCCACCTGAAGAGTGCAGTCATAACGACGATTCAGCTCAGCGAAGTCCATTCCCTGAAGGAGGGCGTAGGAGAACTCGGTGAAAGAGATACCGGAACCTTCACGATTCAGTCGCTGCTGAACGGATTCTTTGTTGATCATGGCATTGACGGAGAAATGTTTACCGACGTCTCGCAAAAAATCCAGAGCAGTCATCTCACCAGTCCACTCCAGATTGTTGACCACTAAAGCGGCATTCTCACCGCAGTCAAAGTCGATAAACTGGCTGACCTGTTTCTTGATCTTGTCAACCCAGCCTGCCACAACATCAGGTGTATTCAGCTGTCGCTCGGCCGCTTTGAAACTGGGATCTCCTATCAGACCCGTTGCACCACCCACCAACGCAATAGGCCTGTGCCCTGCCATCTGGAAACGTTTCAGGACCAGCAAAGGAACCAGATGTCCCAGATGCAGACTGTCTGCAGTCGGATCGAAGCCGCAATAAAGAACCCTTGGCTGTTCACTCAGATGAGCGTCCAGCTCTTCCACGGCAGTGGTCTGCGCGATAAGCTGGCGGGCCTGCAGATCTTTCAGAAGCGGATTTTGACTCTCAGACATTTACCTATCCTGCTATGAAGTCAACGAGACTGAGCGAAACCATCACGGCTCAGCCTCATGAATTAAACACTGCCGAGGCAGCTGTAGACTCAATTTAGCGGGTAAAAGTACAATAAAACGACTTAAGAACAAAGCCGGAAAAATCGGTTTAATTACATTAATTAACTTAGAGAGCGGTTTAGTTACCTTACTTTAGAAAAAACCACAAACAGAACAGGGCAGATCGGTAGCTTTCAACTAATAATATATAGAGTTTTGGGCCAGAGTCGGTTTCCTGACGCCCGCCAACAAAACATTTACAATTCGTTTATAGCTATATATCAATTCATTATGTAGCGTTTAGATATATAATTCATATATATTCTTCACAAAACTTTAACCAAACAGCTACGAGCTATTTGAAATACTGTCTGATCCGAACCATAAAAGTGGCAGGCACCTGAAACAGTAATTCAACAGTAAATACGTGCAATGACCAAACTTCCCCCCAGAGGTGCCACGCGCAAGCAACCCGGCGGCATCAAGAGTTTTCCTAAAAGACACCTGTTACTGGTAACTGGTGTCGCAGCTACGGTGATGACTGTTATTGGCTTGCTGCCGTCTCCACAAGTTGAGGCCAAACGCTCAGAAACCGAACTGCTTATTGACGAATTTCAATCTTCATCCCCCAAAGAAAAACTAAAGGAACTGGCTCTTGAGGAGAAAGCTGCGCCTGAAGAAACGGTTCCTGAAGAGACGGGAGAGCAACGTGAGGCCAGAGAAAAAGCCGAGCGACTGGCCAAGGAAGAAGCTGCTCTAGGCCCCCGAAGAAGTATCACTATCGAGTCCGGCGATAATCTCTCAACTTTGTTTGATGATATGGGTTTGAGTGCCAAAACTGTCTATGAAGTCTCCAGAACTCCGAAACTGGGCAAAAACCTGACCGATATTCTCCCCGGACAGGCGTTTGAATACCGGGTCAACAGCAAAGGAGTTCTGACCCGGCTGCGCTATGTCCAGAATAAACTTGAAAGCATCCTCTATGAAAGACAGGGGAATGGCTACGTCGGTAAGAAGATAATCCTCGAGCCTGAAGTGCGTATTGCCTTTGCTCAAGCCTCAATCAAAAACTCTCTTTTCCTGGCGAGCCAGAATGCTGGTCTGAGCGAGAAGATGACCATGGAGCTGGCGGGCATATTTGGTTGGGACATTGATTTCGCGCTGGATATTCGCAGCGGTGACAGTTTCAACGTGATGTACGAAGAAAAATATTTGGATAACGAGAAGCTGGGTGATGGCAATATACTCGCAGCAACATTTATTAACCAGGGTGAAGCCTTTACCGCCATTCGTTACACCAGCAGTCATGGTGACAGCAATTACTACTCTCCGGATGGCAAAAGTATGAAAAAGGCATTCCTGCGAACGCCTGTGAACTTCACCCGGATCAGTTCAAGCTTTAATCCTAACCGCCTTCATCCAATTTTCAAAACCAAGCGCCCTCACAACGGGACAGACTATGCAGCGCCCACTGGCACTCCCATCAAGGCAGCGGGTGATGGTAAGATTCAATTTATTGGCTGGAAGAATGGTTTTGGCAATGTTGTCTTTATCCAGCACCCACATAATATTGTTACCGTTTATGCCCACCAGAGTCGTGTAAATAAAAGATTCAAGAAAGGTAGCCAGGTTAAACAGGGACAGACCATTGGCTATGTGGGCCAGACTGGCTGGGCTACAGGCCCGCACCTTCATTACGAGTTCCGGGTCAATGGTGTTCACAGAAACCCCGTTACCGTCAAGCTGCCTAATGCCTCACCGATCCCCAAAGCCGAGAAGGCACGTTTTATGGCTTTTGCCAATAAAACCATGGCCCAGCTGGAAAAGCACGGTACAACTATGCTGGCCAGAAACGAGAAAGAGTCGAAATAACAACGATAGCCTCCAGGGAGGGCATGATGGATTATCAGAGATATGCCTGAATACTTTATCGGCCTGATGTCAGGCACCAGCCTTGATGCCATTGACGCAGTTCTGGTTGAATTTGAGGACTCGATATCCAGGCACTCACCATCAGGAAACTGTCGACAGCTGCAGGCATTATCCCATCCGCTCCCTGAAAATCTCAGAGAACAGCTTCTTGCCCTGACACTACCTGGTCCTGATGAAATTGAACGAATGGCGCTGGCTGAGCCCGCTTTTGCCCGGGAATCGGCTGATGCCGTCAGGCGACTCCTGGAACAGGCCAATGTTGATTCAAACCAGATTTCTGCCATTGGCAGCCATGGACAAACGATCCGCCACCGCCCGGAAAAAGGTTTCACTCTGCAGATTGGTGACCCTGGTCTGATTGCTGAACTATCAGGGATTACTGTTGTCGCCGACTTCAGACGTCGAGATGTTGCGGCAGGTGGACAGGGAGCTCCCCTTGTTCCTGCCTTCCATCACGCTGTTTTCAGCAACCCTGTATTGGACAGAGTCATATTGAATATTGGCGGTATGTCCAATATCAGCTTGTTACCTGCAGACCATAAGAAAGCTGTCATAGGCTTTGACACCGGTCCGGGTAACGTTCTGATCGATTATTGGTGCCAACAGCACCTCAACCAGAAATTTGATGCCAATGGCCAATGGGCCTCATCAGGAAGCGTGGATGACCAACTGCTGAATGCGATGCTGAATGACAGCTACTTTTCTGAAGTGCCGCCCAAGAGCACTGGCAGGGAACGCTTCAACCCGGGCTGGCTGGAGTCTCACCTGAGAAATTTTTCTGGCCTGCAACCTCAAAACGTGGCGGCCACACTCACTTTACTGACAGCAAAAACCATTGCCCTGGATATCTGCCAATACGCTCCCTCAGCCAAAGAACTTCTGGTTTGTGGTGGGGGTGCCAACAATAAGCAATTGATGAAACTGATTGAAGATGAGCTTGACCCTTTGTCCGTTGCAACCACAACCTCTCTGGGCATAGCACCTGAATGGGTAGAAGCAGTAGCCTTTGCCTGGCTGGCCAGACAGACACTGTCAGGAAAGCCTGGCAACCTTCCTGCCGTGACAGGAGCTGCTGGCGAACGGGTCCTTGGGGCTATATTCCCGGCTTGATAAATACCGCTGACAATGGATAAAATTGTTCGACCAGACTAAGGCTGAAGAAAAATCGTGATTTCTATTAACCTTCCGGAGCTTTCAAGAGTCGTTTTCTGGCTTCTTCAGCACCGTATTCGGCGATTAATGCCGGAGTAAGAATTTTGTTAATTTTATCGACACTACTTCTCAACTTGTCCCTGTCCTGAATAGAGGTTAACCCTTTACTCATTAAAGACCGAATAGACTTTCTAAACTTATCAAAACCATTGCTATACAGTTGCATCAGTGATCGTTCCTGTTTCATGTGAGCAGCCCACTTGAGTAGATTTGACTTCGGGGGTCTCTGACTCTTAAAGGTTTTAATCAGAGAAAACATTTGCTCATCAAGCCAAACAGAATCATTGAACAGTGGTTGAAAGTCGTAAGCATCACCGAGATTCTGAGAGACATCTTCCAACTCCAGCTCTAATTCAAGCATCTCCAGCTCAAACTCTTCATCATTAATCGATTGGTATATATTTTCGCCAGTAGATGGGTCTATGGAATCCGAACGGACTCTTTCCGGATCACTTGCATGCTGGGGTGATGATTTGAAGTTCAAACTTTTGGGGACATCGTAATCTGAAGATACTTTCAGGTCTCTGGGTATATCATAGTCTGTACTTTTCATCCGATTAACAGGCACATCATATTCTGGTTTTGCTTTCAGATTTGCAGGTACATCATATTCAGGGCTTCGCTTGCGATTAGCAGGCACATTATATTCCTGTTTTGTTTTCAGATTACCGGGTACATCATATTCAGTGCTTCTCTTCCGGTTAGCAGGGACATCGTATTCTGGTTCTTTTTTTAGTCTACCGGGTACATCATAGATATTAGCCTGTCCAGGCTTTTCATTTCCGGCAAGTGCCTCTTTGCCCTGGTTACGTGGTTTTGGCTGCGGAGCTCTACTCAGAGAGCCGCTCAAGTCCCCGCTGTTTTTTCTTCTCGTCCGAGGGGTAGGTACTGGCCTTTCTTTCACATCTGGTTGCTCTTGTTGCTTGCTCTGAACAAGCTCATCGGTCGGCTCTTTAACCTGAGGAGGCTGCCTCGGTAATGATTTACTTCTTCTGGGTGCCACTGTTGGCGCCTTCTTATTGCTGCGTCGATTCGATTCAACTTCATTCCCACTCCGCTCCTGTTGGCCGTTCACTGAAGAGGGGCTCTCTGGAGATCCAGGCGTTGGAATGGGGGCCGAAATGGATTGACCCTGCAGAGGGAGTACCTGAATGAAAATCTTGCTTTCAGCTTTCGCTGCCACTCTCGACTTCAGGTCTGTAGGAGGCTTAGGATCTGGTTGCTTACTTTTCGCTTGCTCAGTCTTCAAGGAAGGAAGCCCATGGGGGCCAGCTTTTCTGATTTTTCTCAGTATGCCTCCCAGCAGTGCTTTGACGGTAGTTTTCCAGTTATTCTTAACAGGTGAAGACGAATATAAGGGCCCATCGCTTCCCTGAGGACCTGAGAGATCTGCCATCACACACCATCCATATATGCATTAATATACCTATCAGTATAATAGCCTCTGAATTCAACGCGTTACGACGACTTTCAAGTTACGGACTACTGACGCTTCAGAGAGTACTTGTCTGACAGCATTGCCCTGCTGGCCAAACAAATGGCAGGGCTGAAAGGATGAGGGCATGAGCAGCTACTTAACAGGAATATCCGGGCGCTGGCGCCCGGCAAAAAGAGTATTCAGATAGAAAAAGAAGAACCGCAGCCACACGTGGCGGTTGCATTAGGATTTTTCACCAGGAATCGGGAGCCTTCCAGTCCCTCTTCGTAATCGACCTCAGCACCGACCAGATACTGGTAGCTCAGTGAATCCACGACCATTTCAGCTCCCTGCTTTCTGACCAGGGTATCGTCGTCTGCCAGTTGATCATCAAACTTGAAACCATACTGAAAGCCCGAACATCCACCACCAGTGACATAGACACGAAGCCTCAGGCACTTGTTATCTTCATCTTCCATGAGCCGATTGACTTTCTCAGCGGCATTATCCGTCAGTTCGATCGGGTCCGGCATTACCGTTTCAACTACTGCGCTCATTTATCCTCCCGTGCTACCTGATCGCCACAGGCAAACCCTATCTCTGTATACTCTCAGAGTCCTGCTCTTACGGTCTCTGCACGTATAACTGTATTAATATGCTGCGTCCATTATCCAAGTAACCCAGTAAAGCAGTCAACTACTCAGGCGACTTAACCACTTTCGGTCAGTCCGTTTTTCACATCGCCTTCCAGCTCTTCCTGCCAGTCCAGAATATTGGTCAGGCTTCGCACTGCACCACTTTTGACTTTAATGCTGACCATCACTTTCTCGGGCTTGAACCCGTCGGGAAGCGTCAGATTGATATAGTCACGGTTTTCAGGGAAAGACTGAAAATAACGGAACCCAAGTGCCTGGGACTTTTCCATTCCGGCCAGTTCCATCAGGGACAGAGACTCTTTCTTACCATCTTTCACCCCTTTGACAAAGACATTCAGAGTTCCTTTGAGAAACGGGTTGTCTCTGGCCACCTGAGAGACCACCATTCTGAAGCGATACTGATTTTTCTCCTCACCCTGCAGCAGATCAAATGCATAGAGCCTGATGCCTTCAGCACTGTCTTCCGGAGCAAGAATACTCTTGTAAAATGCTAGATCCTTGCTCAGCAGAGCTTTTTCATCTTCCAGATCCCGTATAACACTACGAATGCTGTTTGCCGCCTCGCGGTCCACCTTACTGGTTCTTTCCAGAATAACCAATTTCTGCCTGAGAGACTCCTCTACCCCCAACAAGTCTTGCAACTGATTCCTTAGATCTAAGCTTTCCTGCCTCAGTCTGGCTGCCTCGGTATCGGAAATCCGTCCCCCAAGATAATAAGAAAGTCCCGTAGCCAGAACAAAGGCCAATACCAGAAAAAGCCTGATTTTGCGCTCTCTGGCGGGATCATCACGCACCACCTTCATACTACCCGGCGGCTTGATAGAAAGAGAATCTGGCATCTCATTTATCCTGATAAAAAAGCGGCATAATGAACTTTCCGGGCAAAATTTATGCTTTCAGGGACAATCCCGGCAAGCTCCCGACAACCTAATGTTAAGTACCTGGCCAGTTGGTTTCGCATATTCTGGCGAGTGGATTTTTTCATCCTTCAAGGCGCAACGACGGGCGCGTAGCCATAGCTACGCAACCAGAGTTGGAACGCAGAAGGATGGAAAAAGCCGCCGTCCAGAATATGCGAAACTAACTGGTTAGGTACTTATATAAGCACCTAATCAGATACTTACAAATAGAATCCGCTGGACTATGCAAAAGCCACTTTCCCGGCTGCTTAAAACAGTAACGTTTCGACTCCTATGGCACGATCAGGGTATGATAACCGGCTGTGACTAAAGACTGCCTGAAACCCTGATGCTTGACCGCTGGACTTCTCTCTGGATCAGATCGCCTCTGAATCTTCTTGCCCGCCCACTGAAAAAAGCAGGTGTCCGGGCTGACCAGATTACTCTGACTGGTTTCCTGGTCGGATTAACAGCCCTGCCATTGCTGGCATTTGAACTCTATTTGCCTGCTCTGGTTGCCATTCTTTGCAATCGTCTGATGGATGGGCTCGACGGTGCTCTGGCAAGAATAACACAAACCTCAGATGCCGGTGGCTATCTGGATATAACCCTGGACTTCATCTTTTATTCGGCCATCGTGCTTGGCTTTGCCTTTGCCGATCCTGAAAAAAATGCCCTGATGGCCAGCCTGCTGATCTTTACTTTCGTCGGAACGGGCTCCAGCTTTCTGGGCTATGCGATTATGGCTCAGAAGAGAGGTCTCTCAGACCCTGACTTTAGCAACAAATCCTTCTATTACCTGAATGGTCTGGCAGAAGGTACAGAGACCATTGCCATTTTTGTGGTCTTCTGCCTGTTTCCCCAGTATTTCCCGATTCTGGCTGCATTTTTTGCTGTAACCTGTATCCTGACAACCATGACCAGAGTCTGGGCAGGTTACCAGACTCTCAGGCGGGCAGACGAGCTCGATACCCATCAGTGAATGATAACCATGGAATTATTGAAGATACTGTTTCTACTCTTTATTGCGCTAGCCGTAGTGGTCATGGCAACACAGCGGTTCGGCAAACCCATGAGTCGGGAGAAACAGTCAAAACTGTCAAAAATAGCCATCATACTGATTTTGATCATGCTGGTAGCCAGAATCATCAAAGAGTTCGTCTAGACGAAAGAAGGCAGCGCAAAGCGCTGCCTTTTTTGTTCACTGCCCGAAGGGTCGTGAAGAGTAATCAGTCGATTACTTCAATGTTCTCAGCCTGAGGGCCTTTGGCGCCCTGAGTCACCTCGAACTTAACACGCTGGCCTTCGACCAGAGTTTTGAAACCGGTACCGACGATAGCTCTGAAGTGAGCAAATACGTCCGGACCAGAGTCCTGGCTGATAAAGCCGTAACCTTTGGACTCGTTGAACCATTTAACTGTTCCGGTAGAAGCAGACATAATCAATTCCTGAAATTGAACAAAAATAGGGTGGTCACACAACATGACCGCTTAGCTGAAAGCGTCGCTACTACTTATGATTTATCAGGAAGATCTACAACTATGGAACTTCGAAACGCAAGACATAAATATAAGGCATAACTTAAAGCTAAGCTAATTGTATCTCAAATAGCTACAGAAGCAATGAGTACAACACGATTAAAGATATCGTGAAAATCAGCAGATACAACCCCGGCAACATTGATATAGAGACAACCTGCATGATTATTTCTCATAACCGTTACCTTGATTCCTTATTCCGCACCAAAACCTGCGACTGGAAGACCGCTATCAGAGGGCATGCAGCCTTGTAAAACAGATACCAAAATTCCCAGACAGACAGTTTTGTTGAACTTTGCTACTTATTCCCACACCCAGGCTCACACCAGCCACCTCGAGAAAAGCACCCAGCCATATAACTTGCATCGAACATTTGGGTAGAGAATACTGCAGTTTTGAAGTTATAGCAGAGAAGTAGTGATCATGAAAATAAAAATACGACATCAGGAAGACAGAGACTTACCCCACATTGCAGAAATGTTTGAATATGAGGATTTGGCAGAAAACACCTCCCAGATCCCCTATAACCACTCCGACCACTGGAAACAGCTGTTCCAATCCCGAAGCAATGAATCCGTTCAACTGATTGCAGAGGTAAATGGCAAGGTTGCAGGTCATCTCGGCATTCTTATGTCCAGCAAGCCACGTAAAAAACACGTCGCTACTTTTGGCATCAGCGTACATCCTGATTTTCAGGGACAGGGAATAGGATCAGAACTGGTTGACGAGATGATACAGCTTTGTGATCACTGGCTGAATATTGTTCGCATTGAACTGGGTGTTTTCACAGAAAACAAACAGGCAATCGCCCTGTATAAAAAGTACGGGTTTGAAATTGAAGGGACGTCGCGCTTTGACTGCTTCCGCAGAGGCCAGTACAGCAGCACCTATAAAATGGCCAGAATAAGACCGGATCTGCTGGAACAACTGTCATAACACCAAGGTCCGGGAATAATCTGCAAATCCAGAACGCTGTCCTGAGCCACCAGTATCACAGCAAGGTCTTCTGGTGCACGCTCCATCAGTCCATACTTCAGGCATTGGACAGGTTAAGAATACAAGAAGAGAAAGAATATCAGTCATAACTGGCTCACCGGAATGAGTCAGCCTGAGAACACGATTAACCTCTGAGTAAGAGAGCGTTAAAGCGAGGTATTAATCTCTTTCTCTTTTCTGTAAAGCAGGAGATCGAGCAGGCCCATAAAGAACGCTGAGGCAACAAAGGTCAGATGTATCAGCGCCGCCCACATCAACTTGTCATTTGGGATATTAACCGTATTCATAAACATTTTGAGCAAGTGGATTGAGGAGATGGCTACAATGGAGGCAGCAACCTTGGCCTTAAGTGAGCTGGTATCCATTTTACCTAACCAGCTGAGCTTCTCAGAACTCTCATCCAGGTCTATTTTAGAAACAAAATTTTCATAACCGGCATACATAACCATAACGATCAGGCCCCCAACCAGAGCTAAATCAACTAGCGTAAGCACCTTGAGTATTACCTGCGTCTCATTCATATTAGAAACGTCGAGCAGCAGGTTAGTAACACTCTGAAAAAACTCAATCAATAAAGCGATCAGGACAAGACTCAAGCCGATGTAAATTGGCGCAAGAAGCCAACGGACAGAATAGAGCAGCTTTTCAAACAGTTTTTCCATGGATATGCCAGATCAGTCGGTAGATCATTAAAGGTCGCAGAATATAGCACAATTATTCTAAGCGAAATTACAAAAGTCGTAATGATTTGCGAACCGAGCAGTGCCGACGCATGAAAGACTTGAAGAAGCCATTACCCAGTATACTTGCTCTTTTGATGTCTACCCCTCAAGCGGAAGTGTCCTTTGACCAAAAATAACGCTCAGTCTATGCAACCTGCCAGGCAAGGATGGAGCATCGACAACCCGAACAGGCTCACAAAAAAATATCAAGGCATCAAAGCAGGCGCATCAAGGCCTGCTGTTTCATTCAGTTCGCACATGATATTCATGTTCTGAATGGCCTGACCTGCCGCCCCCTTCACCAGATTATCTATGACCGACAGAATAACTACGGTATCGCCGTCCAGAGGACGATGAACGGAAATGCGGCACTGATTACAGGATTTGACTGAACGGGTTTCCGGATGACTGCCTGCAGGCAAAACATCAACAAAAGGTTCATGACTGAACTTGTTTTCATACAACGCCTGAAGATCAATGGAGTGATCTTTTACCGAAACATAGGACGTTGCATGAATCCCCCTGATCATGGGGACAAGGTGGGGCACAAAAACCAGCTCGCCCCTGTAACCCTGCCCCCCCATTCTGCCTATTCCCTGTCTGATTTCTGGCAGGTGTCTGTGGCCTGGCACACCGTACGCCTTGAATGACTCCGAAACTTCGCACAACAAACTGGCCACTTTGGCTTCACGACCAGCGCCGCTGACTCCTGACTTGGCATCTATAATAACACTGCCTTCTACCAGAGCATTTTCCATCAATGGCAACAGACCCAGCTGTGCAGCTGTCGGATAACAGCCCGGATTAGCCACCAACTGCGCAGTTTTAATGGACTCCCGATTCATTTCTGGCAAACCATAGACCGCTTCTGCCAGCAGTTCGGGACAGGCATGATCAATACCATACCATTGCTTCCAGTCAGTAGCGCTGGACAGACGAAAATCAGCAGCCAGATCCACGACTTTCACACCTTTGTCCAACAGTTTGGGCACGGAATTCATGGCAATTCCGTTGGGCGTTGCGAAGAACACAAGATCACAGGTGGCCAAGACATCATCGTCTGGCTGTGAATAGACAATATCCATCTTGCCTCTAAGCCCTGGATATAGCTCACTGACGGGCTTGCCTGCCTCTTTTCTTGAAGTAATCACCGTTACTTCAACGTCGGGATGAATCGCCAAAAGACGCAGCAACTCTGCTCCGGTATAGCCGGTACCACCAACAATGCCTACCTTGATCATGGATACAACGCCTTAAAAATAGAATATTTATTTAAAATAATAGAATAAATATTTATAAAAGCTCTTTCAAGACTCGCTTCTGCAAATATTCTTTGTGACACTCCCCGCCTTGTCGAGGGTTTACGGCGATTTTGCTAAAAGATGATGCTATTTGGCCCAAGACTACGATAAATATCCCGCAAGCTCTCACCAGCATGCAAAGACTGTTTAAGACAGCGAGTCACTCTAACAGCAGGGTTTCAACAAAACAACGTTCATAACACAACCTAGCCGGTTTACAATACTCAGGAATTCACTCACCCTTTCACCCGGATATCGAACTCTGGCGTCTTTTCCGCTACTCTCTATCCGCTATCAGTAATCAAAAATCAAGGATCTCGCGCATGCTCTGGGTTAAAGCCTTTCATATTATCGCCATGGTCTGTTGGTTTGCAGCCCTTTTCTACCTGCCAAGACTCTTTGTTTATCACGCCATGAGCGAAGATCAGGTCAGTAATGAACGATTCAAGATCATGGAGCGCAAGCTTTACCGTGGGATTGCCCTGCCGTCCATGATCGCCACTCTGGTGCTGGGTATCTGGTTACTCCGTTTCAACCCGTCCTATTATATGAGCAGTGGCTGGATGCACGCCAAGCTGGCATTGGTGGTTCTGCTGATTGGCTATCACCACATGTGTGGCGCGTTCCTGAAAAAGTTTGCCAATGATGCCAACACTAAGTCAGACAAATTCTACCGTATTTTTAATGAAGTGCCGGTTCTGCTTCTGGTGGCTATTGTAATTCTGGTTGTAGTCCGTCCCTTCTAAGGATTAACAACCTTGCGTTTCCGGCATATCTGCCGATAAGACGCCCTGAGTGGTGACACCCCGAACAGGTGTTTCCAAAGCTCGGGGGATCCAGTTATGAAGCGCAAAGATTATAAAGTCATATTCAAAGGGCAGATTCTTCCTGGCTTTTCCGAAGCTGAAGTCAAAAATAATCTGGCCCGTTTGTTCAATGCCGATGCGCAGCGCATTGACCGCCTTTTTTCAGGCAAGCCCTACGCGGTTCGAAAGCCTGTCACCAGGAAAGAAGCCCGCAAATACGAAGAAGCCATTAGAAAGGCCGGTGGACAATGCCGGATTATGACCCTGGATGGCTCAAAAACATTACCACCCACTGAAGAAAACAGCTCATCTATCTTTGCCGAGACCTCGCTGTCCAGAGCACCCCGACAAAATAGTAATGAGCCATTGCGGCTGATAAGACGCATCGGACGAACCCGCTACCTGGCCATGAGTTGGCTGGTCGTAGCTGTAGAAGCTGTTGCCTTCCTGCTCCCTGATTATTTACCAATGCTGATTGGAGCAGCCCTGACTATTCAGCAGACTGTGTCAATGGTTCTGGGCATTCACAGTCTGGCAATCATGCTTACACTTTATCTGGTCATTACCCGACTTCACGATATGGATCGAAGCGGCTGGCTGTGGCTGTTTCTGGTCATTCCAGTGGTCAATATTCTGCTGCTTTTCTGGCTCAGTATCGGGCCGGGCACAGAAGGAAAAAACAACTATGGGGAGCAGCCGTTACCACCAGCCAATCTGACACGTGCACTGGGCATTTATCTTCCCATCTCATTGATGCTTGTTGGAGTCGCTGGCGCTTATCTCTATCAGGAACAACTGGTGACCTGGATTCAGATGTTGCCTGAAGCGACCAAGAAATGGACGGGGCTTGAGTATCCGGGATAAAAGGCTAAATTACCTTTGTGCCCTGAACAGATTCTAACGATATGATTTTCCTATCTGCGGAATACCTTTCCCCGGACTGTAGAAATTCCGATAGAGGCATTCAAAAATAGTATCTGAATACGCATCTTTACGCAGTCCACTGACCTGCATCAATGGTTATAATCGAAACTTTTATAACGTTGCCCGTATTATGAGCCGATATTCGTCTGGTGAATTGCAAAGCATTTTTATTCATCCCTGGTTTTCGAATATCTGTCCTGCGGGCCACCATGATGCAAACAGTTCCTTCAGTATTGAACTCAGGGTGCTTCGGCACACAGAGTCAAACTACTGTTGACACATACCCCTTCAGAAGGCTGACCGGAGTCAATCGGTCAGCCTCCCATTGCAAGTATTCTGCTAGGTACTATTTCAATGAGCAAAGACAGCATTCTGGTCATCAACTGCGGCAGCTCATCCCTCAAATTCGCAGTGATTAACCCGACAACGGAAGAAGAGAAAATCAACGGCATCGCTGAACGCCTGGACAGCAGCGAAGCGGTTCTGCGCTGGAAGGTCAAGGGCGAGAAAGGCTCTCAGGCGCTCGGACTGGCTGCACACGAAGCAGCTTTGGAAGCACTCATGGGCCTCCTGCGTGAAGAAGGTCTGGTAGAAGGCATCTCCGCCATTGGTCACCGCGTTGTTCACGGTGGAGAGAAGTTCTCCAAGTCCTGTCTGGTCACAGATGAGGTTCTGCAGGCGATTGAAGACGGCACCAAGCTGGCTCCTCTGCATAGCCCAGCCAACCTTGCAGGTATCCGTGCCGCCCAGAAAATTTTCCCGGGCCTGCCCAATGTTGTTGTTTTTGACACTGCATTCCATCAGACCATGCCAGCCGAAGCTTACCTCTACCCGATTCCATACAGCCTGTACAAAGAACACGGTGTTCGTCGTTACGGCTTTCATGGAACCAGCTATCGCTATGTCGGTCAGGCTGCTGCCGACATGCTGGGTCTGGATATCAATGACAGCAATCTCGTGGTAGCTCATCTGGGTAACGGAGCCTCTGCCTGTGCGATCAAGAATGGCAAGTCCATTGATACCACTATGGGCCTGACACCTCTGGAAGGTCTGGTTATGGGCACCCGTTCCGGTGATGTTGACCCCAACCTCTTCAACTTCCTGAACAAAACTCTGGGCTACACCCTGGAAGAAGCCACCGACCTGCTGAATAAGAAGAGCGGTCTACTGGGCCTGTCTGAAATGGACAGCGACTGTCGTGTTATTGAAGACGCTGCAGCTCAAGGCAATGAACGTGCGCAACTGACCCTGGACGTTTTCTGCCATGTTCTGGCTGAAAAAGTAGCGGGTTTTGCTGCCGCCATGGGTAAGATTGATGCCCTGGTATTCACCGGCGGTATCGGAGAGAACTCCAGCGTCATTCGCAAGAACGTTATTGAACGCCTGAGCATTTTCGGCTTCAAGGTAGACAACAAGCTCAATGATGAAACTTTCCGGGGCAGAAGCGGTGTTATTACCGAGGAAGGCTCAACGATTGCAATGGTCGTGACCACCAACGAAGAGCTAATGATTTCCCGTGACACTCAGGCCCTGATCGCCTGATTCAACCTGGGGTCTGCCTGAAGACCCCATGTTTGACTTGCTTGCGAACATTTCTGGAGCTGCATTATGCGTACGTTTTTTCTGGCCCCAACCCGATATGGAGTCGGCCTGACTTCAGTCTCCCTGGGTCTGGTGCGGGCACTCGACACTCTGGGCCTGAGGGTAAAATTCTTTAAGCCCATTGCCCAGTTGCATACGACGGATAAAGGACCTGAGCGTTCTACACGACTGGCTCAGCGTATTATGGACCATGAGCCACCGACACCGATTACCACCCAAAGGGTTGAAAACCTGCTGGGAGACAATAAAGGTGATGAGATTATGGAAGAGATTGTCGCTCTATTCGACGATGCTTCCGAAGGGGCTGAAGTGGTCGTAGTCGAAGGCTTGGTTCCCACCCGTGACATGCCTTATGCCAACCGCCTTAACAGCGATATGGCCAGAACATTGAACGCCGATATTATTCTGGTTTCAGAAAAAGGCAAGGACTCTCTGGAAGATGTTGCAGATAAACTGGAAATTGCTGCCGACAGTTTTGGTGGCATCAAAAACCCCAGTGTCATCGGTTATATCCTGAACAAACTGGATAAAGAGCTGGTTGAGCAACTGACTGAAGATCAACAATTCAGACCCTTGCCCGAGTTTACTCGCAAGAGCTTCTTGCCCCTGGGTTACATCAGCTACGATCCACAGCTGAGTTCACACCGCACTCTGGACATTGCCCGCCATCTGGGTTGTGAAGTCATTAACGAAGGTGACATTGCCCAGCGTCGTGTTAATTCCTACACACTGAGTGCCAGAACTCCCAGTAACATGATCCAATACCTGAAGCCCGGTAATCTGATCATTACTGCCGGTGACCGTGATGATATTGTTCTGGCAACCTCTATGGCAGCCTCCAACGGTGTTCCCCTGCCCGGATTGTTACTCACCAGCGGAATCAGAATGTCCAAGGCTGTTCAGGAGCTCTGTGCCAAAGCATTCTCTACCGGTCTGCCAGTCCTGATGACTGAAGATGACTCTTATACGACCGCTACCCGTCTGGATCGCATGAGTGACGAGCTGCCTCTGGACGACATGGAGCGTATTGAAAAAGTGATGAACACCATCGCCGAGAATCTTAATAACAACTGGTTCAAGCAGCACTGCGGAGGTCTGACAGAGCGTCGTCTTTCGCCTCCGGCATTTCGCTACAGTCTGGTGCAACAGGCAAAAGCAGCTCGCAAACGCATTGTTCTGCCAGAAGGTGATGAGCCAAGAACCATTCAGGCTGCCATCATCTGTCAGGAACGCGGCATTGCCGAGTGTATCCTGCTGGGTAATCGCGAAGTTATTGAACAGGTCGCTCGTGACAACGGTTTTGATCTGCCAGAAGGGCTGATTATTATGGACCCCAGGAGTATCAGTCAGCGTTACATTGAGCCCATGGTCGAACTGCGCAAGCATAAAGGCCTGAATGCTCCTATGGCAGAAGCTCAGCTGGAAGATACCGTTGTTCTGGGTACCATGATGCTGGCCACGGACGAAGTGGATGGCCTGGTTTCCGGCGCTGTCCACACTACGGCCAACACCATCCGTCCGGCTTTCCAGCTGATCAAGCCGAAAAAAGACGCCGGTGGACTGGTATCTTCCATCTTCTTTATGTTGCTGCCTGATCAGGTTCTGGTGTACGGTGACTGCGCCGTTAATCCAAACCCTGACGCAGAAGCTTTGGCTAACATTGCCATTCAGAGTGCCGACTCCGCCAGAGCCTTTGGCATTGAGCCGCGCATCGCGATGATCAGCTACTCTACAGGCTCTTCCGGCATTGGTGCAGACGTTGAGCGTGTTCGCGATGCTACCCAGCTGGTTCGTGAGAAGCGCCCTGATCTGGTGGTTGACGGTCCACTGCAGTACGACGCTGCGTCCGTCGAATCTGTTGCCAAGAGCAAGGCGCCCGACTCAGACGTTGCTGGTCGTGCAACTGTCTTCGTATTCCCGGACCTCAATACGGGCAATACTACCTACAAAGCTGTACAGCGTAGTGCCAATGTCATCAGTGTAGGTCCAATGCTTCAGGGTCTGAACAAGCCGGTCAACGACCTCTCCCGCGGTGCTCTGGTGGACGATATTGTCTACACCATTGCCCTCACCGCTATTCAGGCTGCTGCCGAAAAAGCCTGACTCTGCCTTTTGTTCGGGGGAGACAAAATGTCTCTCCCGTCATTTATGCAAATCAAATATCTCATCTCACTGTCGTTTGTTTATCCTGCTACACATCTTCCTGAACACGACCGCGAATAATCTCTTAATCATTCGAGGCAACACATAATTGTCACACTTCTTGCTTAACATTTATGAACAATCATTCAAGTAAGGAGAAACTGTGTCGACATTGGATTATTACGCCCTGAAGAAAATAACAAAAGCAGAGAAATTGACAATGAAACTTCATCTTAATACCAAGTCAACGGTTACCTGTAACTGCTGCGGCCATTCCGAAACTGAAACCATGCCACTGGATGCTTGCGTTTATCTCTATGAATGCAGAAGCTGTAAAAACCTGATGACTCCCCAGAGAGGGGACTGCTGCATCTTTTGTTCTCGTGGCTCCCATCCCTGCCCCACCAGCCAGAAAGAAAGCAGAAGCTATCGAGTAATACCCAAGCAAGAACAAGCAGCCACGGAAGCCTCACACTATGAGACGAGCCAAACGATGGCAGGATAATCTGTCTGCCAGCCCGTAAAGGAGCCAGTGAGGCCGACGAACGCTTATCTCAGAACAGTTTCGGCACACTGGCTGGCTTTTCAATATTTATTGATGTTTGGGATCCGGTATCAAATTTATCTCTACCCTTCTGTTCAGCGCACGACCCTGCATGGTGTTGTTATTGCCAATAGGATCTGAGGCTCCCGCACCAGAATAGGTAACGCGTGACCCGGAAACCCCTTGATATATCAGATAATCCGCCACACTCCTGGCCCGATCCTCGGAGAGAGGCAGGTTAATCTTGTTAGTCCCGGTGCTGTCGGTATAGCCAACTATGTCAACCAGATTCTTGTCGAACTCCTTGACAACTTTGGCAACAGAACCCAGAACAGGATAGAAACTGGACTTGATCGCTGACTTATTGGTATCAAATGTGATGTTAGAGGGCATGATTAACTTGAGGTTATCTCCATCCCGTTGTACCTGAACACCGGTTCCCAGCAACTCTTTTCTGAGCGCTGCTTCCTGCCTGTCCGTGTAATAACCATAGCCAGCTCCGGCTGCAGCACCAATCGCAGCGCCCTCCAGAGCCCCTTCGCCGCCACCGACCAAACCGCCAATGACAGCACCGGTAACTGCACCAATGCCACCGTATGCAGTGGTTTTACTGACTTCCTTCTCACCAGTGTATGGATTGGTCGTATGACAACCCGCTATGACCGCAGCGGCGGCAACGACCAATGACATTCTTTTCAGCTGCATTAACATGTTCACTTCTCCTAACCGCGAATAATGCTGTTTTCCCGGATTTCTTCGCCAATACAGGTATCCGGACCATGACCTGTAACTACAGTGGTTTCCTCATCCAAAGTGTACAGACGATCACGAATGGACTTCTCTATTGCTTTGAAGTCACCACCCCAAAGATCCGTTCTACCAATTGATCGGCGGAACAGGGTGTCTCCAGCGATCAACAGATTCTCTTTCACAAAGTGGAAACACATGGACCCAGGGGTATGTCCGGGAGTATGCATCGCCACCCCCCCACAGCAAGGAAGCTCCTGATCATCATTCAGCCAGAAGTCAGGATCTGGAACAGGGTTATAGGGCACACCAAACATACGACACTGAGTTTCGAGATTATCCCAGAGGAACTTATCTTCTTTGTGAAGATGAATGGAAGCACCAGTCTTTTTCTTGATTTCACCGCTAGCCAGGAAGTGATCCAAGTGAGCATGAGTATGAATCAACGCTACTGATTTTAGTCCGTGACTCTCCAACTTGGCAAGAATCACATCAGGATCACCACCGGGGTCGATGACGATGGCTTTCCTGGTAATGGGGTCACCAATGATGGTGCAGTTACACTGCAAAGGCCCCACAGGAAATGTTTCTTTGATCAGTGATGGATATTGCTCGGTCATTCTAGGGAACCTGCGAATAAGATTTGATTTCTTCCAACCTTTTTGTTTTCAGCAAAGCCAGATCGATATTCAGAAAAGAGAGTGGCTGTTGAACGGACACTCTTTGACAGGGCTTTGACGCGAAGATTATCACATATCGGGGGATCTTATTCGCCAGCTTACGTTCGAAGTGTCTGGTGTGCCAAACTCCAACTCCAATCTCAGGGAAGTCTTACCAGCACCTTCATTCGCCCACGACCCTGACTCAAAGAAATACTCAACCGCGTATTGACGGGAGCACCTCGCAGATTCAGCCTGACCAATGAATTACAAACGGTCAGCCGCCTCATGACGACTTCTTCTGGCAACCCGCCAAATATCGGGTAGGGATAGCAGGGTTCTGCGTCACAAGAGCCCTGTTCTTCGTCAAAGTCTTCCAGCAGATCAGGCAGATCAAAACGGAGAGCCATAACTAAACCTCCAGCAGCAGCCTTGGGAAGTGCCAGCCCGGAAGCCCGAACGAGGGCCACCGGAACTCTATAACCGACTATCCGAGCCGGATAGCACGTAGAATTGTAGACAACCCCTGCAGAGCCCATGAATCTTTTTTGAGCACTGGCACGCCAATCACCAAATCCCTCAGCGCACCCTGCTCAGCCATTAATTGCAATTCGCACTCTCGCGAGACGGTGCTCGTTAACGGATGGACTCAACAACCGTACAAATGGCTTTGCACAGAGTATCCAGATCTTCATCTGAAATGACATAAGGTGGCATAACATAAACCAGTTTACCGAAAGGTCTGACCCATACCCCCTGTTCTGGGAAACGGGGTTGAATTTCAGACATCACCACCGGCTGTCTCAATTCAACCACACCAATAGCTCCCAGAACCCGTACGTTAGCCACCGCTCCAAGCTTATTACAGGGAGAGAGACCAGCCCATAATTTTTTCTCTATGTTAGCCACCTGATTGACCCACTCACCTGAAGATAAAATATCCATGCTCGCCACACCGGCAGCACAAGCCAGAGGATTAGCCATGAAAGTAGGTCCGTGCATGATCGGACCAGTGTCACAGATGGCCTTACTGACTTCTTCGGTGCACATCACAGCTGATAACGTCATATAGCCACCGGTAAGGGCTTTACCTACACACATGATATCCGGGATAACATCGGCGTGTTCACAGGCAAACATTTTCCCGGTTCGACCAAAACCCGTGGCAATCTCATCATGAATGAGCAAGACTTCATGCTCATCACAGAGTGCTCTGACTTTTCTCAGAAAGTCGGGGGAGTAGAAATGCATTCCACCAGCCCCCTGAACGATAGGCTCAATAATAACGGCGGCCACCTGATGATTCAGGGACTCCAGTTCAGAGCGAAAAGGTTCTATATGATGGTCTTCAAGTGTCTCATCGAAGCCGCAGCCGGGACGGGGCACGAAATGATGTTCAGGCAGAATACCGGTAAACAGATGGTGCATACCATTGTCAGGATCACAGACCGCCATGCCCCCGGTCGTATCGCCGAAGTATCCGCCTTTAAATGTCAGCAACTTGTTCTTGTTAATCTCGCCCCTGCATTGCCAATACTGCATGGCCATCTTGATGGCTACTTCTACAGCGACTGAACCTGAATCCGCAAAAAATACGGTTTTGATCGGTTCGGGTGTCAACTCAACCAGTCTGCGAGACAGTTCAATGGCGGGCTTATGGGTCAACCCACCGAACATGACATGGGACATTGAATCGACCTGATCCTTAATGGCCTGATTCATAAACGGATGATTATAGCCGTGGACCGTACACCACCAGGAGGACATCCCGTCAATCACTTCTCTGCCATCACTCAAGCGGAGCCTGACCCCTGAAGCACTTTCAACGGCAAACAGTTTATACTGGCTGGGTGTTGTCCCATAAGGGTGCCAGATATGCCGGGCATCAAATTCAAGATCAGATTGTGTGATGGTTCGATCCAAAATGGACTCCAAGGTTTTCAGGTGTTCAGGATGCGATGAATAATAAGCTAAATCCCCGCAACAATTCACTGGGCGGCCAAATGAAAATCCATTCCACAGAATTTAGCCGGGCACTGAATCGCCTCGAGAAATGAGTTACAATTGCTCTTTAACTCATTATTTTTCTTCACCCCGTTTTCTTCAATCACAGTAGAACCAGAAACCAATGACCGCACTGTTCGTCAATCAACTCACCACACTTGATTTCAGTTACCTTTCTCCGGAACGCGGGGTTGTAGGGGAAACCTGGCTGGTCGATGTCGTGCTTCGGGGCGATCTGGATGAACAGGGCATGGTCTTTGACTTCGGCCATGTCAAAAAGCAGATCAAGGCTTCTCTGGACATTCTTGCCGACCACCGCCTGCTTGTGCCTGCTTCTCGCGGAGCAATAACCGTCAAAACAGAGAGCGAAGAATGCCTTTCTGTCAACATGCAGACCAGTACCGGTGATGTCATCGAATGCAAGGCTCCCGCCCCTGCAATTTTACTGGTCAATGCTCAGGAAATAACCCCTGAAGCTCTGACCCCCTTTCTCGAAAAAACCTTGCTGGATGAACTGCCAGACAACGTCGTCGGTGTTGAACTGGATATTTATCCTGAACAGTTTTCCGGTGCTTTCTACCACTACAGCCACGGCCTGAAAAAACATCTGGGCGACTGCCAGCGAATTGCCCATGGCCACCGTTCTCCTATCCACATCTACCTGGACGGAAAGCGCGACCCGACGCTCGAAGCAGACTGGGCCGAAAACTGGAAAGATATCTACATCGCCACCCGTGAAGACCTGCTGGAAAAAGTGACCATAGGCAGGCGGGATCACTTTCGCTTTGGCTATACCTCAGACCAGGGCTACTTCGAGCTGACTCTGGCAGAAGACCGCTGCTACCTGATTGATACTGACAGTACCGTGGAACTTCTGGCAGAACACATTGCAACCACCCTGAAAGCCCGTACCCCGAATCACTCAGTCCGGGTTGTGGCTTTTGAAGGATTTAACAAAGGCGCTGTGGCGGAAAAATAAATACCCCTGATTCAGGAGGCGTCTTTGACGGGTCAGACTTATGCTTTCAAGCCAAAGCTGTCTTAAGTCGGACTAAAATTAGATCTATCGATCAACAGAAACGGATTTCTTATGGCCATCGAAGACGTCAATAATCGCCCCATTTCCCCCTCAAGCCCTCGACAAGATCCTGAATTGGGCCTTTCCGCTGAGCAACAGGTTGAAGAAGAAGTAAAATTCACTTTTCAAGACCTGAAAAGCCACATGGAAGAGATGTTGCAATTCAATTACGCCGTCCTCCATGAACTCCTGGGGCAGATTGCCGCTATCAGTCCCTACAGGGCAGACATGGCTCAGGGTAAACAGCCAGAAGTGGCCTTAACAGAAGCTTCTGATGCCGTCAAAGCAACCCCTGTTGCGCCCGTCGGAAAAGCAAGCGCGTCAGCCTACCTGGCTGGCCTTCAGCACATTGAAGGGATGTTGGGAAACCACGACATCAAGCTTCAGGCAATGCTTGATAAGCTGGCGCTGTCGCGCTCTGGCAGAAAAGTCAGTCTGGAGAGTCAGGGGTTGGAGTTTGAACGTCTGAAATCCATCGTCATTCAGGCAGAAGGCAGAATGAACCAGGTATTAAGCCAGATGCCAGAAACCCTGCCTGAACATCCGGGACGCATGTTAAAGGACATGCTGCCTGAGGTCATCGAAAAATTGCAGCAATACGATGGCAGCTTTCGGGAAGCGCTCACCGAAGTGCGTGAAGAAATCCTCAGGGTCAGCTCACCCCGGTGAGAACCGATGATCACCTCACTGCTCCTGAGCATTCTCACCTGAGCATAGGTAATCATAACCCTACGGAGCCCGTTTAGCGTCATGGTACAATCATGGTCATTTTCCTGCTGACAGGTCTGAGACATGACGACTTTTTATCTGAAGGCAAAAAAGATCTTCACTGAAGAAGGCATTCTTCAGGACAGTTTTCTAAAAATAACGGACGGCCGTATTGCCGCTATTGACTGTGTGCCTGAAGAAGGCGCGGAGATCACGGATCTGGGAGACAGTCAAATTGTCCCCGGCCTCATTGATCTGCATATTCATGGCAGCGGTGGCTTTGACGTCATGGATGCCAGCCACGAAGCCATTAACACCATCTCAAAAACCATTGCTGCTAAAGGTGTCGTAGGCTTTCTTGCCACCACCGTTACTGATACCTGGGAAAGAAACCTCGCGGCCCTGAGAAACGTCAAGCACTGTATCGAGCAGGGCGTTGAGGGTGCAGAAGTGCTGGGTTCCTACAGTGAAGCCCTATTTTTTTCCGAACGTTTCAAAGGCGCCCATGAAAGCAGCTATTTCCTGAAGCCCACAAAAGAAAGACTCGACGAGTTGCTGGCAGCATCGGGTGGCACCCTTCGCTCACTGGCTCTGGCCCCTGAAATTGAGGGCGGCATTGAAGCAATTGAATACCTGACCAGCAAGAATGTCCGCGTCATGATTGGACACACAGGCGCTACTTACGATGTCTGCAAGAAAGCCTTTGCAGCGGGAGCCGTGGGCGGCGTTCATATTTTTAACCAGATGCTCGGATTGCATCATCGTCAACCCGGTACCGCCGGTGCTGTTCTGCACCACCGGGATATCTATGCAGAATTGATAGCAGACGGAGTTCATGTTGACCCCATAGTGATGGACCTGGTTTACCGTCTCAAAGGGGCTGATAAAACCGCTTTGATCACCGATTGCATCTGTGCAGGTGGATTGAGCGACGGGGAATACCAGCTGGGACTGTTGACAGTTCATGTCAAAGACGGTGTTGCCAGAACCGAATCGGGTGCTCTGGCAGGAAGCACCCTGACACTGAATCGTGCCGTCGCCAACATGATCGAAAAAGTGGCTGTAGACCCTCTGAGCGCTGTTCACATGGCTTCTCTGACACCAGCGACTTTGCTCGGCCTGCAGGACGAACTGGGCAGCATTAAGGTCGGTAAGCGTGCATCCATAGCGGTTATGAACAAAAATCACGAGGTCCTGATGACTTTTATCGACGGCAGGCAGGTTTTCAGCCTGTATTGATATCTTGCTCCGGTGGTGCGGCTGACTACTGTAGAAGGCTAACTTACGATTGCCGCTCTTCCCTGGGCGTCAGATCAAAATGGTTTTTATACGCCGTGCTGAAATGTGAAGCATTAGAGAAGCCACAAGCAACCCCCACATCCACTACCGGCCTGTCAGTCTCCCTGAGCAGCTTTCTGGCGCACTCAAGCCTGAGCTTCAAGTAGTGCCTGGAAGGCACAGTATCCAGATATTTTCGAAACAGTCGTTCCAACTGTCTACGGGAAATACCCACCAGAGAAGCCAGTTCATCGGCACCCAGTGGCTCTTCTATATTGGCAGCCATCAACTGTGTTGCTTCCTCAATCTGTGGCTGCTGCTTTCTGACGGGGGGCGCGACAAAAGAAGAAGTCCCCAGCCCACCAAGACGATCCCTCACCAATAATTCCGATACACTGGCAGCAAGATAACCCCCCTGCTCCCGGGCGACCAGAGAGAGCGTCATATCCATAGCAGCCATGCCTGCGCCACAGGTCATTCTGTTTCGGTCCAGTTCAAAAGTCGTCTGGCTCAACACCACCCGGGGATAGAGTTCCTGAAGGGCATCAGCGGCCCCTTCCAGTCGAGCACGATAACCATCAAGAAGGCCTGCACTCGCCAACAGGTTGGCGCCTTTGCCAATCCCGCCCAAAACAGATGCCTCGGACAATGCGGCAGAAGGAATCTGAACACCTGTTTTTGAAGCGACCAGAATCACCACATCCATGAATTCCAACGCCGACTGAGAGGGCTCAATGGAAAGACCCAGGTTACTCGTGACCGTTGATTCTGCAATGACAGCACTCTCATAAACGCACTGTCCGGTCGCCTGATTAACTGCTCTCAGCACTTCCAGGGCTGAAGACAACCCCAGCAAAGAGAAGTCGGGATATAAAAGAAAACCGACTTTGCAAGGCTTACTCACCCATAGCTCCTTTCTGCGCTGCAATCTCCGGAACCGAAAAAAGAATTATTCTTCATAGGGAAAAAATACTCGTAAAGCGTGCCTGATGATATCTCTATGGACAGAAGCCAGACTCTGAAAAATTCATCATAACAACTAAAGGCATCTTCTTTCAGTACAGAAATAAGCCTTGCAGCTCAGATCAGGACAATGGCCAGTCAATGCCCCAAAATGTAAATACTGAACAAAGGTGAATGAAGCTCGTCCTTCCACGGCATCCCGTCATCTGCCGTCCCCAGAGGCTGACTAAACGCCAGCAGGTTCAAATTCGACAGAGAGAATACTGAGCGGTAGTCCTCATCAGTCCAGAAAAAATCTTCAAAGACCACCCCCGAATCCGCCACAGAGCATTTAACTCGACAGCCACTGGTAAGCTCCCTGTTTTGAGGGAAGTCATTATCGATCGTCAACCAGTTGCCCTTGAACTTTTGCTCTGAACTGACAATCACTATCGCCGCACCATCGGGCTTTAGTACCCTTTTCACTTCGCGGATCACCGCCTCCATTTCAGATAAAGAGTCTATTTCAACCAGAACATAAGACAACATCACCAAATCATAAGACGCATCGGGACGAGGAATAGCTGCGGAATGAATGCGGGTAAATACCGTGTTCTGATGATCCTTTATAGCCTGATGGAGCATACTGTCTGAAATATCCATACCCTCTACATCAAACCCGGCATCTTTTAATAGCGGAATCATCAATCCTGCACCGCAACCATAGTCCAGCGCCCGGGCTCCCACTTTAACGTATTTATCCAGGATTCCAGGCAGGTCTCTGCGGATCATAAATCCGAGGTGGTTTTTCTCTTCGGCATAAGCCCTTGCTATCTCTTCTGAGTACTCCATAACCTCATATCACTGTGATGGGAACCTGAAGATAAAAAATAGCAGAGCCGTTCAGAAAAAAAGTTTCTCAGCAAATGATCCTCAGAGAAAACTTCAGGTCGCCTGGTGTAAACTGTTCGATCCGACTTTGATCTATAGTGGATAGGCAAGCGGCCAAAACAATAAATAAGTTCTTGATAAATCAGCCATGATCGGAAGCAGCGCATTTCAGTCTCTACCCTGTTGAAAGACGCTCACTATATAAAAACCATGTACACCGAGGACAAGAAATGAGCGAATACTCCGTTAACAGAGCGACCTTCGATGAAGTCATGGTGCCTAACTACGCACCACAGGCGATGATTCCCGTTCGCGGAAAAGGTTCACGAGTCTGGGATCAGGAAGGCCGAGAATACATCGATTTCGCAGGGGGTATTGCCGTTAATGCTCTTGGCCACTGCCACCCTCGGCTGGTCAAGACTCTCAAGGAACAGAGTGAAAAGCTCTGGCATATGAGTAATGTTTACACCAATGAGCCTGCTCTGGCTCTGGCCCAGCGCCTGACCGAGATCTCCTTTGCCGATAAAGTATTCTTCTGTAACTCGGGCACCGAAGCCAACGAAGCAGCCTTCAAACTGGCCAGAAAGTATTCTTTTGATCATGTTGGCCCTGAAAAGCATGAAATCATATCCTTCAAAAGCTCCTTCCACGGTCGCAGCCTGTTTGCTGTAACAGTGGGAGGCCAGCCAAGTTACTGTGAAGGTTATGCGCCGGTCCCCGCCGGTGTGACTCATCTACCCTACAACGATCTGGAGGCCCTGAAAGCAGCCATTTCAGACAAGACCTGTGCGGTCGTTCTGGAACCGATCCAGGGTGAAGGTGGGGTAATCCCGGCGGACCCAGAGTTCCTGAAGGGCATAAGAGCACTATGTGATGAACACAAAGCTCTGATGGTTTTGGATGAAGTGCAAACCGGTGTAGGCCGTTCCGGTGAGTTTTATGCTTACATGACCACCGGTGTCATTCCAGACATTCTGACCACAGCCAAATCACTGGGCGGTGGCTTCCCCGTAGCTGCCATGCTGACCACCGACGAGGTGGCCAAAAGCTTCGGCTTTGGCAGCCACGGCAGCACCTATGGCGGTAACCCGCTGGCCTGCGCTGTCGCTCTTGAAACCATCAACCTGATCCACAACGATCAGGTTCTGGCCAATGTCAGCAGCAAACACGAACTCTTTCGAAGCGAGCTGGAACGCATTAACAAAGTCTATGGCATCTTCAGCGAAGTTCGTGGCAAAGGTTTGCTGATGGGTGCAGAGCTGACCGAAAACTGGCACGGCAAAGCCAAAGACTTTCTGGCTGCTGCTGCTGAAGAAGGTCTGATGATGCTGGTTGCTGGCCCGAATGTGCTGAGAATGGCCCCCTCACTGATCATCCCGGATGAAGATATCCGTGAAGGTATGGCAGCACTGGAACGGGCAATTGCCAAGGTAGTCAATTCATAATTAACCACTGCACCGGTCTCTTGCTTCTGGCCGGTGCCCCTCTTTAATCAGAAGAGAATGCCGCATTAGTGTGCATTTCAACAAAAAACATCTCTGAAAATGGTGTTTCATGTCCGACCTTCTTGCCCCGCTACAATCCCTGCTAACCCGTCTGGACAGCCTTCAGGCAGAGATGCTTCTACACACCATTGAACTGGCTGAAATCAACTCTGGCAGTCTCAATGCCACGGGCGTTAATCAGGTGATGGAACGCCTCAGACAAATGACTGCACCTCTGGGTGGAAAACAAGAAGTCATTGACCTGGAACCTTATGAAGTAATTAATGACCAGGGGGAAGTGATTCAACACACATTGGGCAAGGCCCTGAGAATCCGTAAGCGCCCCGAGGCGCCCCTGCAGGTTTTCCTGTGCGGCCATATGGACACTGTGTTCCCAAAAGACAGCTCTTTCCAGAAGGTTATTCAACTTGATGAAGATACTATCAATGGTCCGGGTGTCACCGATTTGAAAGGCGGCATCATTGTGATGCTGAATGCACTCAAAATTCTGGAAGCAAGCCCATGGGCAGATCAAATTGGCTGGGAAATTCTCTTTAACCCGGATGAAGAAATAGGTTCACCGGGTTCTGCTGCGTTAATAAAAGACGCCGCCAGCCGTGTAGATCTGGGCATGATTTACGAACCCTGCTTCCCGGATGGCAGCTTCGCGGGTCAACGCAAGGGCAGCGGAAACTTCACTGCTGTCTGCTACGGCAAAGCAGCCCACGCTGGCAGGGAACATCATCTGGGAAGAAATGCTATTCGTGCCCTGTGTGACTTTGTCTCTGCTATGGATGACCTGAACGGAAAGCGGGAAGGCGTCACATTTAATCCCGGCTATATTCACGGTGGTGGCGCAACCAATATTGTTCCGGACCAATGCATAAGTCGTTTCAATATACGTCTGGAGAGACCGGAAGATGAGCAGTGGTGCCTTAAGGAACTGCAAATGATTGTCAATGAGATCAGCAGTCGCAACGGTATCCGTCTGGAACTTCACGGTGGCTTTAGCAGAAAGCCCAAGGTACTCACTCCGGCCAATCAGCAACTGTTTGAGCTGGCCAGACAGTGTGGTCACGCCCTGGGGCTGACTCTTGATGTAAAGCCAACCGGCGGCTGCTGCGACGGCAACAACCTGGCCTCAGCCGGCATTCCCAATATTGATACTCTGGGTGTTCAGGGTGGGCATATCCACAGTGAACAGGAGTACCTGAAAATCAGCAGCCTGATACCCAGAGCCAAATTGAGTGCAGCCCTGCTACTGACCCTGGCCCGTAATGAAGCCCTGGGTACCGGAAACGCCTGGCTGAAAAACAAAGAGTCCCGACCATGAAAGTCGTCAGACCTGTTGATTATCAAGACCTCAGTGCTCTGGAAACACTGGCCAACAGCGCCAGAGGCTCAATGACCACCCTGCCTGCGAACCGTGATCATCTGGCAGAATTGATCTGCAAAACCCGTGACTCCCTCAGTCAGAACGTTGAAGGTGCCGGAGAAGAAAGCTACCACTTTGTTCTGGAAGATCAGGAAACGGGTGAGATTCTTGGCATATCTGGCATTATCGCCACGATAGGTCTTTCGGCGCCTTTCTATAACTTCCGTGTCGACGAAGAAGTTCACGCCTCCGAGACACTGCAAACCATTAACCGGATGACGGTTTTAAAGCTCTGTCAGGACTACACGGGTTACACCAGCCTTTGCACTCTTTTTATCTCTCAACAACACGACAGCTGGTCTAACCTTCAGTTGCTGAGCCGTGCCAGGCTGCTGTTCATAGCTGAACACAGAGACCGTTTTGCTGACCGTGTTCTGGCAGAAATTCAGGGCGTTGTTGATGAAAACAACCGCTCAGCGTTCTGGAACAGTCTGGGCGCTCACTTTTTCCCAATGGCGATGTCCAAAGCCAATTATCTGACCGGCCTTGAGGAAAAGAACTTTATTGCTGACCTGATGCCCCGTTATCCGATTTACACACGCCTGCTGCCGAAGCAGGCAAGAGCAGTCATTGGTGAACCCAGACCCGACCGGGAGCCGGTGTTTAACATTCTTGAACGGGAAGGCTTCAGCTATCAGGGGTATGTGGATATTTTTGATGCTGGCCCCACTCTGGAAGCAGGAACCGACCGGCTAACCACTCTCCGTGACAGCCAGATCCATCAACCGGATCTATCCACAACATCGGCTGAACGAGAAACAGTTTATACACAAAACGACGACTATCTTGTAGCCAATACATCGGCCCGATCTTTTCGATGCATCAGCACGGCTTTCAACCCTCAAGCCCCCACCCTGAAACAGAAAGAAACAGACCTGCTGCAACTGAATGACGGAGACTCCGTCAGAGTGGCAGTTAGCTATTAAAAGACCTTGGACTTATAAAGTTAGAGGATACAGGCAATGACAGAAGCCAAAACAAACACGATCAAAACCCTTCTGGAAGCCATGTGGCAGAATTATCTGGAACTGACCCCTGACGCCCGGACAATCCATAACCTCTTTGCTGCTCAAAATGATGGCTTAGTGATCAATGATCACATTGCATTGCGAACGTACAATCTGGACAGGGTTAGCCTCGAAAAAGTAGCACGCCCTTTTCTCGATGCAGGTTATGTTGCCGGCGGCGACTATGAGTTTCCCGGCAGAAAACTGGTAGCCAAACACTTCCAGCATCCCGACGACACCCTGCCAAAAGTATTTATCAGTGAGCTGCTGGTTGAGGCGCTGTCCATTGAAGCTCAGCAAGTTATCCACAGCCTGGTCAACCAGGTCACTGAAACGTCTGTTCTTCAGGATGATTTCTGTTTTTCAGGACGACCCTGGACGGTCAGTCAGCAAGACTATGACCTGCTATTACAGGAAAGTGAATACGCTGCCTGGGTGGCAGCCCTCGGGTACCGTCCCAACCACTTCACTGTCTCCATTAATCACCTGCAATCCCATGATGACATCCAGGTTCTGAACCAGATGCTGCAGGACAATGGTTTCATACTGAATGAAAGCGGCGGTCTGGTGAAAGGCTCTCCCGAAGTGCTTCTGGAGCAGTCATCCACTATGGCCGGTAAAGTCAACGTCAGCTTCTCCGATGGTGACCGGGAAATCCCCGGCTGCTTTTATGAGTTTGCCAAGCGCTACCCTCTGCCCGACGGCAAACTCTATCAGGGGTTTGTAGCCGCTTCTGCTGACAAAATTTTTGCAAGCACTGATACCCGGTCAACCCAATAATCTGGAGTTGTTCAGTTATTGAAGAAGGCAAAAGCGGCAGTGCAGATTTTTTCTCAGGCTGCTCTATTCAGCTCAATATAATCAAAAACAACAACTATTCAGTGACGTTTTCTTATGATGATAATCAGACCCATCACCGAACAGGATCACGACGCACTCTGGCAGATTGCCCAGATAACCGGCGTGGGTTTCTCGTCCCTGCAACCTGACCCTGAGATGGTTCAGAAAAAGCTCGAATGGGCAGTCAACTCCTTCAGGGCTGAAAAACCTCTGGAAGAAGCTTACTACCTGTTCGTCATGGAAGACATGGAAACAGCAGAGGTCGTTGGTGTCTGCGGCATTGAGTCCGCTGTGGGCCTTAAAGATCCCTGGTACAACTATAAGGTCAACACTCAGGTACATGCCTCCAGAGAACTGGATGTCTATACCCGTATCAAGACCCTGACACTTTGTAGTGACTACACAGGTCACTCAGAACTTTGCACTCTGTTCCTGACACCGCAATACCGCAAATCCAGTAATGGACACCTGTTGTCCAAATGCCGCTTTCTTTTCATGGCCGCTCATGAGCCTCGCTTTGACGAAAGCGTCATTGCTGAGCTTCGTGGTTTTTCCGATGAAGAGGGTGAATCTCCTTTTTGGGAAGCCCTGGGCAGACAATTCTTTGCCGTGGACTTTGTCGAGGCTGATCAACAGGTCGCCCGTGGTAAATCCTTTATCGCCGAGCTGATGCCACGCAACCCCATTTATAGCAACCTGTTACCGGCAAAAGCCCAAAGTGTCATTGGCCAGACTCATGAGGATACCGTACCGGCCAGAAAACTACTGGAGGGCGAAGGGTTCCGATACACCGGTTATATCGACATTTTTGATGGTGGCCCGGTGCTGGAAACTCAGGTTAAAGACATCCGGGCAATCAGGGATTCCCGTCGCTACCGGATCAAAGTCCATAACCACCTGGATACCGATGAAACGGTCTGGCTGATGGCCAATAGTCACTTCCGTGACTTTCGCTGCATCGCCGGACAATTGTCTTTTGAAGGACTGGAGTTCGTCAACATCAGCCAGAAACAAGCTCAGGCACTGAATGTAGGGGACGGCGATGAACTCAGAGTCGTGCCACTTTTCAACCCACAACGAAGTCATCGCTAAGAAGCAGTTATTGATAAACAGCCCATGGCTCACTAACGGAGTTACATTATGAAAGGTTCTCTATTTATAAAAGGACAATGGCTTCAGGGTGAGGGGCAGACATTTCATTCCCTGAATCCAGCCAGTGGTGAAATCATCTGGAGTGGTTCTGCTGCTCAACCCTCCCAGGTTGATCAGGCCATTTCAGCAGCCCGAAAAGTCCAGCCGGAATGGGCTGCACGCACTCTGGAAGACCGCATTAAACGGGTGCGCAAGTTTGCCGCACAGGTTGAAGAAAATGCTGACTTGCTGGCCAGAACCATTGCCATGGAGACGGGTAAACCCCTCTGGGAATCCAGAACTGAAGCAGCGGCCATGAAAGGCAAGATTGAAATTTCTATCAAAGCCTGTAATGAGCGCACCGGAACGACAGAAAACACCATGCCCGGAGCCCGCGCTTTTATACGACACAAGCCTCATGGTGTCGTCGCGGTTTTTGGCCCCTACAATTTTCCGGGACACTTGCCCAATGGGCACATTGTTCCGGCCCTGCTGGCGGGCAATACGGTTGTCTTCAAACCCAGCGAACTGACCCCGGCTACTGCGGAAGAAACCATCAAACTCTGGCAGCAGGCCGGGCTGCCGGAAGGCGTGTTGAACATGGTTCAGGGCGAAAAAGAAACGGGTATGGCTCTGGCCAGGCACAAAGGCATTGACGGTCTGTTCTTCACCGGCAGCTCCAATACCGGAAGACTGATCCACCAGCAGTTTGGTGGCCAGCCAGGCAAAATTCTGGCTCTTGAGATGGGTGGCAATAATCCATTAATTATTACTGAAGTTAAAGACCACAAAGCAGCGATACACGACGCTATTCAGTCAGCGTTTATTACTGCCGGTCAGCGCTGTACTTGCTCCAGGCGCTTGTTCGTTCCTGCCTCAGAATGGGGTAATAGTTTTATTGATCAGCTGGTCGAAGCCGCTGGCAACATCAAAGTGGGTCAATGGAATGATGAAGACCAGCCCTTCATGGGAGCCGTTATTTCAGAAGCGGCGGCGGACGCTATTCTTCAAGCTCAGACACACCTGCAGCAGCTGGGTGGTCAATCACTGCTGACGAGCCAAAAATTGAAGAAAGGCACCGGTTTACTGTCACCCGGCATTATTGATGTTACCGCCATTAAAGAGCTGCCTGATGAAGAATACTTTGGCCCTCTGTTGCAGGTAATTCGTTACGACCAGCTCGACGAAGCCATTGAACAGGCCAATAACACCCGCTATGGACTCTCCGCAGGCATTTTCAGTGACAGTCGTCAAGACTATGAACAGTTCCTGCACCGCTCCCGGGCCGGAATCGTCAACTGGAACAAGCCCATCACCGGAGCCAGCAGTGCTGCGCCATTTGGTGGTATTGGCGACAGTGGTAACCACCGCCCCAGTGCCTACTTTGCCGCTGATTACTGTGCTTACCCGGTAGCCAGTGTGGAAGCTGAGAGTCTGTCACTCCCGGAAAAACTGGCCCCGGGTTTAAAGCTTTAATAACGCTGGCTCCGAGATCGGAATAGAAGAGATATGAATAAAACTGTTGAAGCCAATTTTGATGGCCTGGTAGGTCCAACCCATAACTATGCCGGCCTGTCTCTGGGCAATATCGCCTCAACCCATCATCAGTCAGCGCCTTCCAATCCCAAACAGGCTGCTTTACAGGGTCTGGCGAAAATGAAGGCATTGCACGACATGGGTTTAGTACAGGGAGTGCTGGCACCCCAGGAAAGACCAGACGTTTATACCCTGCGCAAGCTTGGTTTTAGCGGCAGTGATGAACAAGTGCTTGCCGAAGCCTCACGACAGGTGCCCAAAATTCTTGCCGCATGCAGTTCTGCATCCACCATGTGGACCGCTAATGCCGCTACTGTATCACCCAGCGCCGATACAACCTCTGGCACCGTGCACTTTACACCTGCAAACCTGTGCAGCAAGTTTCACCGCTCCATTGAGCATGAGATAACAGGCAGAATTCTAAAAGCCGTTTTCTCCAGCGAGGAACATTTTACGCATCATCCTGCACTTGTCAGTAGCTCTCACTTCGGTGATGAGGGTGCAGCCAACCATACCCGTTTCTGTCAGAACTATGGAGACGAAGGGGTAGAGTTCTTTGTTTATGGCCGTTACAGCTTTGATGACGCCCGGCCAGCTCCGACAAAGTTTCCGGCTCGACAGAGTCTGGAAGCCTCACAGGCTGTTGCCCGCATCCATCAACTCAATACCAGTCGTACTGTATTTGCACAACAAAACCCCGAAGTCATTGATCAGGGAGTTTTCCATAATGATGTTATTGCTGTGGGGAATCGCAACGTCCTGTTCTGTCACGAGAAAGCTTTCCTGAACCAGGCTCAAGTCTATAACGACCTGAAAAATGCCTATGGCCGGGATGACTTCTGCATTATTGAAGTGCCTGAAAGTCAGATCAGAGTGGAAACGGCAGTGAAAAGTTACCTGTTCAACAGCCAGCTGCTCAGCACTTCCGATCGTGATATGACTATTGTTGTTCCCTCTGATTGCCAGAGCGATCGACAGGTTGCAACCTATCTGGAAGGGCTGGTTGCATCCGATAATCCCATCAATAACATCAAAGTGTTCGACCTGCGTCAAAGTATGAATAATGGTGGTGGACCTGCCTGCCTGCGCCTGAGAGTTGTGCTGACTTCTGAGGAACTGGCTGCCACCAACCAGACCTGCCTGATAAACGACACTCTCTATGTAACACTCTGCCACTGGGTTGAAAAGCATTACCGCGACAGGCTGACTGAAGCCGATCTTGCCGATCCTGAACTTCTGATTGAGTCTCGCACAGCACTGGATGAGTTAACCGGCCTTCTGAAACTGGGGTCTATTTATCAGTTCCAACAGGTGTAAAGGCCCGGAGCTGATTTTATCTCCGCAAGAGATAGAATCAGCTCATCCATTTCATGGGAGAAAAAAATGAGAACAATGTCGCTTGCCATGGTGGCGCTTATTTCCATAGTCCTTACAGGTTGCGTGAGCCTGACAGCTCCTCAGAAAAATCCCCAGGTCGCCCCCCTGTCGATTACTTCTTCGCCTCTGCATCGATTCTCTTTAGCCGATTTTGATGGTCTGATGTTCGAGCCCATTATCCCCGAAGAAGCGGACCCGATGTTCCCCAGCCGCGAGAGTGCTTATCAAACAATAGAATTCGAGATAGCCAAACAGCTGTCAGCGAAAATGACTATCGATCCTGACCAGATCCCTCAGAATTCATTGATTGTTCGCTATGGCATTGCTTCCGATTCCATCGTCTCCGACGCAGAACTGATTCAATTCTTTGGCACAACGCCGGGACTGGTCACTGAGCCGGGTCAGGAAAAACTGACCATAGCCATTGCTCTGATTCGGGCCAATACCGGCGACGCCCTGTGGAAAGGGGTTGCCCAGGGCACAATAGTTCCCGGACTGAGCAATGAAACACGACTGGCCAGAGCCGAAGCGGCCATAGCCAGAATGCTGGGCAATTTGAAGTAACGTCTAGGATATTGGAGAATGAAGGCAAGTAATCAATTATTCATTTTCCGTAGTTCAATAATTTTCACCTTGTTATAGCTGCTTTCATAACTACCGCAGGCGTTGGTAAGCACGTGGCCGCAGTCGGTACTGAAGGTGGCTGATTCGACCCCCCACATCCCATGGGAAATTGTGGCTTTTTCTACCCATAATCCATCAGCACTCAGGCCAATAATTTTCGACGTTGAATCTCTGCTGGCAGTTATCAGATGACAGCCATCGGGACCGAAGGTGGCTGAGTTGACCCTTGCCTTGTGGGAAAAGGTGGCTAATTTTTCCCATACTCCATCATTGTCATGGCCATAAATTTTCACCTTTCCATCGTTACTGGCGGTCACCAGGTAGAGGCCATCGGCGCTAAAGCTGGCTGAATTGACTCCGTCCTTATGGTGAATGGTGGTTTTTTTCTCCCATTTTCCGTCCTCCTCCTGGCCGTAGATTTTCGCCTTGCCATCAACACTGGCGGTCACCAAATGATTGCAATCAGCGCTGAAGGTGGCTGAGTTGACTACTTTCTTATGTAAAATAATGGCTTTTTCTTTCCATGGCCCGTCATCCTCATGGCCATAGATTTTCACCGTACAATTGCTGACGGTCAACAGATGGCTGCTATCAGCGCTGAAGGTAGCTGAATCGACATCATCAACATGGTAAATTTTCGCTTCTTCTTCCCAGGTTCCCCCCTCCTTCTGGCCGTATATTTTTGCCGTGCCATCACAACTTGCGGTCACCACGTGGGTGCTATCGGGGCTGAAGGTAGCTGAGCTGACAGAGTCATCATGATCGATTGTGGCTTTTTCCACCCATAGTCCATCGCCCATCTTGCTGTAGATCTTCACTGTGTGATCGTCACTGGCGGTCACTAAATGAGAGCTATTGGCGCTGAAAGTGGCTGAATTAACGCATCCATCATGAAAAATGGAAGCTTTTGCTTTCCATGATCCATCGTCCTCATAACCATAGATTTTTGCCGTGCCATCATCACTGGCAATGACCAAATAGCAGCCATCGGCACTGAAGGTGGCCGACTCAACGCAGGTATCATGGAAAATGGCAGCCTTCTCTTCCCATGAACCATCGTCATTACGGCTACAGATTTTCACCATGTCATCATTACCGATGGTCACCAGGTGGCGACCATCGTCGCTAAAGGTAGCCGATTCGATGCCTTCATCATGGAGAATGGTAGCTTTTTCTTTCCATGATCCATCGGACTCCATGCCATAGATTTTAGCCGTGTCATCGTCACTGCCAGTCACCACGTGGAGACCATCTTTACTGAAAGTCGCTAGACTGTATAAGGAGTCATGGGAAATAGTGACTTTTTTATCGACATTGAATGTTCTGCACTTCGACATCAAATCAGTGTTGTTGAAAAAGAACAGAGCAGGAAAACATTCCTCTTCTCGACGCCCAACAAGTGACTCGATTAACGCCTGATTATTCGTAAATTGCCCCACCCAACCTCTGAGTTGCTCATCACTTCTTGCCTTGATAACTGTCTTCATCAGAGACTGTTGAGCTGGAGAAAAACGTCGATACCATTCCTTTGCCAGGACATCTTCTTTTTTAATAAGCTCTCGAAAGTGGGTACATGACTGTTTCAAACGGGCAATATCTTTAAGCCACGGACGGCCAATAATATTTAATTGTGTCGAGCGGGAAGCATTGAGTAGAGGAGGTTTACCATTCTCAAAGGCAGTAATTTCCCTACCCTCATTGACACCGGTTTTTGCTCGCTTCGATTCAGGTTCATCAGGTTCTGGTAAATATGAAACGCCGGTGTTTGAGCTGTTATATATTGAGTCCATGCTTGGTCACTCCTTAGTTTAATAGTTTGTGTTTATCTTCAATCAGGAAGAACATCCAAAATTGAAACTAAGGGTTGGATTCTGTTTTAAAGTAAAAGTTCATAACAGGGTGTTAAGTGAAACTAACAACAGTTTCTGCCTTTCAGCACAAGGTAAAGGCAAACAATCAATTATTCATTTATCCGCAGCTCAGTAATTTTCGCCTTGTGATAGCCACCGTTGGCGGCGGTGGTAAGCACATGGCTACAGTCGTCACTGAAGGCGGCTGATGAGACCAGCCCGCCATGGGAAATTGTGGCTTTTTCTTTCCATAATCCATCCGCCCCCAGGCCAATAATTTTCGCCGTTTTATCTTTACTGGCGGTGACGATATGGTAACCATCAGAACTGAATGTGGCCGAATAGACTCGACTATTATGGCAAATGGTGGTTTTTTCTTTCCATGATCCATCGTCCTCACGGCCATAAATTTTCACCTTGCCATCGTCACTGGCGGTCACCACATAGCGGCCATCGGGACTGAATGTGGCTGAATTGACATCGCCTCCATGGTAAATGGTGGCTTTCTTTTCCCATGACCCATCATCCGCCTTCTTACCATAGATTTTCGCCGTGCCATCATAACTGGCGGTCACCAAATGGCTGCCATCGGCACTGAAGGCGGCTGATTTGACCTTATTTTTATGACGAATACCGGTTTTAAATTCCAACAGCAGTTTGGTGGCCAGCCAGGCAAAATTCTGGCTCTTGAGATGGGTGGCAATAATCCATTAATTATTACTGAAGTTAAAGACCACAAAGCAGCGATACACGACGCTATTCAGTCAGCGTTTATTACTGCCGGTCAGCGCTGTACTTGCTCCAGGCGCTTGTTCGTTCCTGCCTCAGAATGGGGTAATAGTTTTATTGATCAGCTGGTCGAAGCCGCTGGCAACATCAAAGTGGGTCAATGGAATGATGAAGACCAGCCCTTCATGGGAGCCGTTATTTCAGAAGCGGCGGCGGACGCTATTCTTCAAGCTCAGACACACCTGCAGCAGCTGGGTGGTCAATCACTGCTGACGAGCCAAAAATTGAAGAAAGGCACCGGTTTACTGTCACCCGGCATTATTGATGTTACCGCCATTAAAGAGCTGCCTGATGAAGAATACTTTGGCCCTCTGTTGCAGGTAATTCGTTACGACCAGCTCGACGAAGCCATTGAACAGGCCAATAACACCCGCTATGGACTCTCCGCAGGCATTTTCAGTGACAGTCGTCAAGACTATGAACAGTTCCTGCACCGCTCCCGGGCCGGAATCATCAACTGGAACAAGCCCATCACCGGAGCCAGCAGTGCTGCGCCATTTGGTGGTATTGGCGACAGTGGTAACCACCGCCCCAGTGCCTACTTTGCCGCTGATTACTGTGCTTACCCGGTAGCCAGTGTGGAAGCTGAGAGCCTGTCACTCCCGGAAAAACTGGCCCCGGGTTTAACGCTTTAATAACGCTGGCTCCGAGATCGGAATAGAAGAGATATGAATAAAACTGTTGAAGCCAATTTTGATGGCCTGGTAGGTCCAACCCATAACTATGCTGGCCTGTCTCTGGGCAATATCGCCTCAACCCATCATCAGTCAGCGCCTTCCAATCCCAAACAGGCTGCTTTACAGGGTCTGGTGAAAATGAAGGCATTGCACGACATGGGTTTAGTACAGGGAGTGCTGGCACCCCAGGAAAGACCAGACGTTTATACCCTGCGCAAGCTTGGTTTTAGCGGCAGTGATGAACAAGTGCTTGCCGAAGCCTCACGACAGGTGCCCAAAATTCTTGCCGCATGCAGTTCTGCATCCACCATGTGGACCGCTAATGCCGCTAGCGTATCACCCAGCGCCGATACAACCTCTGGCACCGTGCACTTTACACCTGCAAACCTGTGCAGCAAGTTTCACCGCTCCATTGAGCATGAGATAACAGGCAGAATTCTAAAAGCCGTTTTCTCCAGCGAGGAGCATTTTACGCATCATCCTGCACTTGTCAGTAGCTCTCACTTCGGTGATGAGGGTGCAGCCAACCATACCCGTTTCTGTCAGAACTATGGAGACGAAGGGGTAGAGTTCTTTGTTTATGGCCGTTACAGCTTTGATGACGCCCGGCCAGCTCCGACAAAGTTTCCGGCTCGACAGACTCTGGAAGCCTCACAGGCTGTTGCCCGCATCCATCAACTCAAGGCAGTGAAAAGTTACCTGTTCAACAGCCAGCTGCTCAGCACTTCCGATCGTGATATGACTATTGTTGTTCCCTCTGATTGCCAGAGCGATCGACAGGTTGCAACCTATCTGGAAGGGCTGGTTGCATCCGATAATCCCATCAATAACATCAAAGTGTTCGACCTGGGTCAAAGTATGAATAATGGTGGTGGACCTGCCTGCGCCTGAGAGTTGTGCTGACTTCTGAGGAACTGGCTGCCACCAACCAGGCCTGCCTGATAAACGACACTCTCTATGTAACACTCTGCCACTGGGTTGAAAAGCATTACCGCGACAGGCTGACTGAAGCCGATCTTGCCGATCCTGAACTTCTGATTGAGTCTCGCACAGCACTGGATGAGTTAACCGGCCTTCTGAAACTGGGGTCTATTTATCAGTTCCAACAGGTGTAAAGGCCCGGAGCTGATTTTATCTCCGCAAGTGATAGAATCAGCTCATCCATTTCATGGGAGAAAAAAATGAGAACAATGTCGCTTGCCATGGTGGCGCTTATTTCCATAGTCCTTACAGGTTGCGTAAGCCTGACGGCTCCTCAGAAAAATCCCCAGGTCGCCCCCCTGTCGATTACTTCTTCGCCTCTGCATCGATTCTCTTTAGCCGATTTTGATGGTCTGATGTTCGAGCCCATTATCCCCGAAGAAGCGGACCCGATGTTCCCCAGCCGTGAGAGTGCTTATCAAACAATAGAATTCGAGATAGCCAAACAGCTGTCAGCGAAAATGACTATCGATCCTGACCAGATCCCACAGAATTCATTGATTGTTCGCTATGGCATTGCTTCCGATTCCATCGTCTCCGACGCAGAACTGATTCAATTCTTTGGCACAACGCCGGGACTGGTCACTGAGCCGGGCCAGGAAAAACTGACCATAGCCATTGCCCTGATTCGGGCCAATACCGGCGACGCCCTGTGGAAAGGGGTTGCCCAGGGCACGATTGTTCCCGGACTGAGCAATGAAACACGGCTGGCCAGAGCCGAAGCGGCCATAGCCAGAATGCTGGGCAATTTGAAGTAACGTCGGGGATATTGGAGAATGAAAGCAAGCAATCAATTATTCATTTTCCGTAGTTCAAAGATTTTCACCTTGTTATAGCCACCGGGATAGCCACTGCTGGCGGTGGTAAGCACATGGCCACAGTCGTTACTGAAGGTGGCTGATTCAACCCCCCACCCAAAGGAAATTGTGGCTTTTTCTACCCATGATCCATCAGCCCTCAGGCCAATAATTTTCGACGTTGAATCTCTGCTGACAGTTATCAGATGGCAGCCATCGGGACCGAAGGTGGCTGAGTTGACCCCTGCTTTGTGGGAAAAGGTGGCTAATTTTTCCCATACTCCATCATTGTCATGGCCATAAATTTTCACCTTTCCATCTTCACCGGCGGTCACCAGGTAAAGGCCATCGGCACTAAAGCTGGCTGAATTGACTTCGTTCTTATGGTAAATGGTGGTTTTTTTCTCCCATGTTCCATCCCCATCCTGGCCGAAGATTTTCGCCTTGCCATCAACACTGGCGGTCACCAAATGATTGCAATCAGCGCTGAAGGTGGCTGAGTTGACTACTTCCTTATGTAAAATAATGGCTTTTTCTTTCCATGGCCCGTCATCCTCATGACCATAGATTTTCACCGTACAATTGCTGACGGTCACCAGATGGCTGCTATCAGCGCTGAAGGTAGCTGAATCGACATCATCAACATGGTAAATTTTCGCTTCTTCTTCCCAGGTTCCACCCTCCTTCTGGCCGTATATTTTTGCCGTGCCATCATAACTGGCGGTCACCACATGGGTGCTATCGGGGCTGAAGGTAGCTGAGCTGACCCAGTCATCATGATCAATTGTGGCTTTTTCCACCCATAGTCCATCGCCCATCTTGCTGTAGATCTTCGCTGTGTGATCGCCACTGGCGGTCACTAAATGAGAGCTATTGGCGCTGAAAGTGGCTGAATTAACCCATGCATCATGAAAAATGGTAGCTTTTGCTTTCCATGATCCATCATCCTCATAGCCATAGATTTTTGCCATGCCATCATCACTGGCAATGACCAAATAGCGACCATCGGCACTGAAGGTGGCTGACTCTACGCAGGAATCATGGGAAATGGTGGCCTTCTTTTCCCATAAACCATCGTCATTCAAGCTACAGATTTTCACCTCTTCATCATCACCGATGGTCACCAGGTGACGACCATCATCGCTTAAGCTAGCCGATTCGACGCCATCATCATGGAGAATGACGGCTTTTCCTTTCCATGATCCGTCGGACTCCTTTTGATAGATTTTCGCCATGCCATCGTGACTGGCAGTCACCACGTTGAGACCATCTTTACTGAAAGCCGCTGAACGGATTAAGGCCTCATGGTAAATAGTGACTTTTTTATCGACATTAAATGTTTCACACTGCGACATTAGATCGGCATTGTTGAAAAAGAGCAGAGCAGGAAAACAAGCCTCTTCCCGACGTTTAACAAGTGACTGGATTAGCGCCTGATTATTCGTAAATTGCCCCAGCCAGGCACTGAGTTGCTGATCACTTCTTGCGGCGGTGGTTGTCTTCAGTAGAGACTGGTGTGCTGAAGAAAAACGGTGGTACCATTCCTTTGCCAGAATATCTTCTTGTTTAACAAGCTCTTGAAATTGGCTAGATACCTGTTTCAAACGGGTAACATCTTTAAGTCCCAAATAACCAATAATATTTAATGGTGTGGGGCGAGACAAATTGAGTAGCTGAGGTTCACTGCTCACAGATACAGTGATTTCCCTACCCCCACTGGCACCCGTTGGTGCATGCTCCGATATAGATTGAGGAGGTTTTGGTAAATATGAAAAGGCAGCTTTTGAGTTGTTGCTTATTGATTCCATGCTTGGTCAATCCTTAGTTTAATAGTTTGTGTTTATCTTCAATCAGGAAGAACATCCAAAATTGAAACTAAGGGTTGGATTCTGTTTTAAAGTAAAAGTTCATAACAGGGTGTTAAGTGAAACTAACAACAGTTTCTGCCTTTCAGCACACGGTAAAGGCAAACAATCAATTATTCATTTATCCGCAGCTCAGTAATTTTCGCCTTGTGATAGCCACCGTTGGCGGCGGTGGTAAGCACATGGCTACAGTCGTCACTGAAGGCGGCTGATGAGACCAGCCCGCCATGGGAAATTGTGGCTTTTTCTTTCCATAATCCATCCGCCCCCAAGCCAATAATTTTCACCGTTTTATCTTTACTGGCGGTGACGATATGGTAACCATCAGAACTGAATGTGGCCGAATAGACTCGACTATTATGGCAAATGGTGGTTTTTTCTTTCCATGATCCATCGTCCTCACGGCCATAAATTTTCACCTTGCCATCGTCACTGGCGGTCACCACATAGCGGCCATCGGGACTGAATGTGGCTGAATTGACTTCGCCTCCATGGTAAATGGTGGCTTTCTTTTCCCATGACCCATCATCCGCCTTCTTACCATAGATTTTCGCCGTGCCATCATAACTGGCGGTCACCAAATGGCTGCCATCGGCACTGAAGGCGGCTGATTTGACCTTATTTTTATGACGAATACCGGTTTTAAATTCCAATGATCCATCGTCTTCAAGGCCATAGATTCTCACCGTGTAATTGTTGCTGACGGTCACCAGATAGCTGCCATCGGCGTTGAAGGCAACTGAATCAATATCGTCAAAATAGTGCAAGGCGGCTTTTTCTTCCCATATTCCACCTTCCTCCAGACCGTAGATTTTTGCCGTGCCATCATAACTGGCGGTCATCACACGGGTAGCATCGGCGTTGATCTTAACCGAGCTGATAAAGTCATTATGATAAATTATGCCGGTTTCCAGCCATGACCCATCGTTCTCCCTACTGTGGATCTTCACTGTGTGGTCGCCACCGACAGTCACCACATGGCGGCCATCGTTACTGAAGGTGGCTGAGCTGACAAATTCATTATGGGGAATGATAGCTTTTGCTTTCCATGATCCATCCTTCTCATAGCCATAGATTATCGCCGTGCCATCGTCACTGGCAGTTATCAAATAGCGGCCATCGGCGCTGAAGGTGGCTGATTTGACATAGGCATCATGGCAAATAGTGGCCTTTGCTTCCCATGATCCATCATCATTACGGCCATAGATTTTCACCTTGTCATCTTCACCGATGGTCAACACGTGCAGGCCATCGGCGCTGAAGGTGGCTGATATGACCGATTTATCATGGGAAATGGTGGCTTTTTCTTTCCATGACCCGTCGTCCTCCTTGTCGTAGATTTTCGCGGTGCCATCGTCACTGGCAGTCACCACGTGGAGACCGTCTTTACTGAAAGTCGCTGAATTGATAAAGGCTTTATGGGAAATAGTGACTTTTTTATCGACATTGAATGTTCTGCACTTCGACATCAGATCAGTGTTGTTGAAAAAGAGCAGAGCAGGAAAACATTCCTCTTTTCGACGCTTAACAAGTGACTCGATTAACGCCTGATTATTCGTAAATTGCCCCACCCAACCTCTGAGTTGCTCATCACTTCTTGCCTTGATAACTGTCTTCATCAGAGACTGTTGAGCTGGAGAAAAACGTCGATACCATTCCTTTGCCAGGATATCTTCTTGTTTAATAAGCTCTCGAAAGTGGGTACATGACTGTTTCAAACGGGCAATATCTTTAAGCCCCAGACGGCCAATAATATTTAATTGTGTCGGGCGGGAGGCATTGAGTAGAGGAGGTTTACCATTCTCAAAGGCAGTAATTTCCCTACCCTCACTGACACCGGTTTTTGCTCGCTTCGATTCAGGTTCATCAGGATCTGGTAAATATGAAACGGCGGTGATTGAGTAGTACTTGTCTGGCCGCATGCTTTGTCACTCCTTAGTTTGATAGTTTGTATTTATCCTCAATCAAAAAAACATTCGAAATTGATGTTTAGAGTTAGATTCTGTTTTAAAGTAAAAGTTCTTAACATGTTGTTAAGTGGAACTAACAACAGTTTCTGACTTTTAGCACACGCAGAGTAGCGTCACTCAAAAGAAACCTCTTGAATGGATAAGCCCGGATCGCGCACTCATCTTCAGGGTGACAGGATTACTGAAATACGATCAATGTCGCACTGTCGTGGACAATGGAATATGGGAGCGGCTACTCGAGGCTATATTTAACCGCTCTTTGATGAAGAAGCGGTGGACTAGTGAATATAAAGTGAAAGCAAACAATCATGCATCAGTAGTTGTGTAATTTTTACTTTGCGATCGCTACCAACGGTAACCACATGACCACCATCATTGCTGAAGGTGGCTGATGTGACCCAACCCATATGGGAAATAGTGGCTTTTTCCAACCATGATCCATCGGCCTCCTGGCCAATAATTTTCGCCGTGTAATCTTTGCTGGCAGTCACCAAATGGCGGCCATCGGAACTGAAGGTGGCTGAATTGACTTCGTCGGCATGGGAAATAGTGTTTTTTTCTTTCCATGATCCATCGTCCTCACGGGCATAAATTTTCACCTTGCCATCTACACTGGCGGTTACCAGGTGGCTGCCATCGGCGCTGAATGCGGCTGATCTGAGATCATTTTCGTGGGGAATAGCGACTTTTTCTCTCCATACTCCATCCTCAAGAGCAAAGATTGTCACCGTGTTATCGTAACTGGCGGTCAGCAAATAGCGACCATCGGAGCTGAAGGTGGCTGAAACGTCAGACTCAAAATGGCTAGTGGTTACTTTTTCTTCCCATGTTCCATCCTCCTTCAGGCTGCAGATTTTCGCCGTGCAATCATAACTGGTGGTCACAAGGTGGGTACTATCGGCGCTGAAGGTAGCTGAGCAGGCCCAGTTATCATGATAAATTGCGGCTTTCTCTACCCATGACCCATCGTCCTCCTTGCTAAGGATCTTCAGTGTGTAGTCGCTGCTGGCAGTCACTATATGCTGATCATCTGGGCTGAAGCTGGCTGAATGGACCTCTTCAAGATGGGAAATGATCGCTTTTTCTTTCCATGATCCATCGTTCTCATGGCCATAGATTTTCGCTGTGCCATCGTCACCGGTGGTCACGACATGGTGGCTATCGCTGCTGTTGCTGAAGTTGGCCGAATTAACATATTTACCATGGCAAATGATCGCTTTTTCTTTCCATGATCCATCGTCCTCATGGCCATAGATTTTCGCCGTGCCATCGTGGCTGGCGGTCACCAAATAGCGACAATCTGTGCTGAAGGTGGCTGATTCAACACGGGCAACATGGGAAATGATGGCTTTTGCCTGCCATGATCCATCGTCATCACGGCCATAGATTTTCACCTTGTGATCGCAACCGATGGTCATCACGTGGCGGCCATCGGTGCTGAAGGTGGCTGATCTGACCAAGTCATCATGGGAAATGATGGCTTTTTTTTGCCATGATCCATTGTCCTCCTGGTCGTAGATTCTCGCCGTGCCATCATAACTGGCTGTCACCAAGTGGAGGCCATCGGTGCTGAAAGTGGCCGAGTTGACATCGCTTCTATGGGAAATAGTGACTTTAGTCTCTAAATTAAACGTTTTGCGTTGCGACATTAAATCAGTGTTGTTGAAAAAGAGCAGCGCAGGAAAATAAGCATGGTTTCGGCGTTCTACAAGTGACTTGATTAACACCTGATTATTCGTAAACTGCCCCAGCCAACCACTGAGTTGCTGAACATTTTTTGCAGTGACGACTGTCTTTAGCAGGGACTGGTGTGCAGAAGAAAAGCGGCGATACCATGCCTTTGCCAGAATGTCTTCTTCTTTAATAACCTCTCGAAAGTGGGTACACACCTGTTTTAAACGGGCAATATCTTTAAGTTTCAAACAGCCAATAATTTTCAATTGTGCCAAGCTGGGCAAATTGACTAGTGAAAGTTCATCCTCGTCACATACAGTAATTTTCCTGCCTGTATTGACACCCTTTGGTGCTGGCATCGATGTAGATTGATCAGGTCTTGGCGAAAGAGAACCGACAATATTGGAGTTGTTATTGACTCCATTCATGCTCTGTTACTCCTAGTATTTACCCTCAATTAAAAAGAACATTTAAAATTGATGCCATGGGTTAGAATCGGTGATGAAATAAAAGTTCATAACAGGTTGTTAAGTGAAACTAACAAAAGTTTCTGTCTTTCAGCACACGCAGAGCAACGTCACTCAGATGGATAAGCCCGGATCGCACGCTCATCTTCGGGGTGACCGGAGTACCGAGCAAGCAAACAATCAATCGATGAATAGTTTAATGATTTGCACCCTGTCATGGTAGCTGACGGTAACCAGATGGCTAACGTCGTTGCTGAAAGTGGCTGATATTTCCGACTCCCATTGGTAAATCGCGGCTTTTTCTACCCATGATTCATCAGTTTCCTGGCCGATGATTTTCGCCATGTTGTCGTAACTGGTAGTCACCAGATGGCGGCCATCGGCACTGAAGGTAGCTGAGGTGACCGGATCGTCATGTTCAATTTCGGACTTTTTTTTCCACAAACCATCGTCGTCATGGCCATAAATCATCACTCTGCCATCGTAACCGGCAGAAACCATATGACGGCTATCGGCGCTGAAGGTGGCTGAATTGACGTAGTTATAGCCGCCATGGTCGATGATGGCTTTTTCTTCCCATAATCCACCCGCACCCGCCTTCTGGCCACAGATTATCGCCGTGCCATCGTCACTGGTGGTCACCAGATGGCAGCCATCGGGGCTGAAAGAGGCTGTATCGACCGCATCTCTATGGAAAATAGTGACTTTTTCTTTCCATGTTCCATCGTCCTCATAGCCATGGATTTTCACACTGTAATCGTTACTGACGGTAACCACATGGTATCCATCGGCGCTAATTGTAGCTAAAATGACACCGTCTTCATGGTAAATGTTGGCTTGTTCTTGCCATGTTCCACCCGCCTCCTGGCCGTATATTTTCGCAGTGCCATCCCAACTGGCGGTCAGCACACGGCGACCATCGTCGCTTAAATTAGCCGAGATGACACAGTCATCATGAGTAATTCTGGCTTTTTCTTTCCATGAACCATCATCCTCATAGCCGTAGATTTTCGCCCTGTGGTCGTAACTGGCGGTCACCACGAGACGGCCGTCGGAGCTAAAGACGGCTGAAACGATCTTGTCATCATGGGAAATGATGACTTTTTCTTCCCATAATCCATCCTCATCATGACCATAGATTTTTGCAATGTCGTCGTCACTGGTGATCATCAGATGGCGGCCATCAGGGCTGAAGTTAGCCGAGTTGATGCAGTCATTATGACGAAAGATAGCTTTTTCTTCCCATCTTCCATTAGCCTCCCAACCGAAGATTTTTGTGGTTTTATCGTCACTGGTGGTCACCACGTGGCGGCCATTGTCACTGAAGGTAGCTGATCTGACCGCGCCATAATGGGAAATGATGGCTTTTTCTTGCCATGATCCATTGTCCTCCTGGTCATAGATTCTCGCCGTGCCATCATTACTGGCAGTCACCAAGTGGAGGCCATCGCTGCTGAAAGTGGCCGAGTTGACACCCATCCAATGGGAAAAAGTGACTTTAGCCTCTAAATTAAGTATTTTGCGTTGCGACATTAAATCAGTGTTGTTGAAAAAGACCAGAGCAGGAAAATAAGCATTCTTTCGGCGTTTTATCAGTGACTGGGTTAGCACTTGATTATTCGTAAACTGCCCCAGCCAAGCGCTGAGTTGTTCATCGTTTTTTGCGCTGACGACTGTCTTTAGTAGAGACTGGTGTGCTGAAGAAAAGCGGCGATACCATGCCTTTGCCAGAAGGTCTTCTTCTTTAATAAGCTCTCGAAAGTGGGTACATACCTGTTTTAAACGGGCAATATCTTTAAGTCGCAAACAGCCAATAATTTTCAATTGTACCAAGCCGGGCAAATTGATTAGTGACAGTTCACCCTTGTCACATACAGTAATTTTCCTGCCTGTACTGACACCTGTTGGTACTGGCCTCGATGTAGATTGATCAGGTTTTAATGAAAGTGAACCGACAATATCGGAATTGTTATTGACCCCATTCATGCTCTGTTACTCAATTAAAAAAGACGTTCAAAATTGATGTCAGGGGTTAGACTCGGAGTTGAAATAAAAGTTCATTACGGGTTTTCAAGTGAAACTGACAATAGTTTCTGTCTTTCAGCAAAAGCAGAATAGCGTCAATTAGAGGAAACCCCTTGAATTGATTACCCAGGATCGCACGCTCATCTTCGGCGTGATTGGAGTAAGGCTTTTCAGCCGGGTAACAATAACGCAGCTCAGCCTTACTTTTTTACCACCGGCAGCAATAATTTTCGCCACTAGTGCAGCCAAGCCTTGATATCCATACAGGCCACTCGTTCCGATACTCTGAGGTCGTCATTCCCGCGAAGGCGGGAATCCAGCGCCAACAGCGGGTCTCTGCCTTCTCGCGGATGAAAAGGCCAGGGGGACACCGGGCAGTATGGTTCTGGTGATGAGTCTGTGTGGATTCCCGCCTTCGCGGGAATGACGGGAGTGAGGCCGGAAATGACGGGAGGGGAACGGGTTTTGCGACACCCTCTGTTGCGTGGGAACGAGGGGTGTATGGATATCAGAGCTTAGCTGCACTAGCCTTCTGATTTTGGATCTTCTAAACAGAAATGGATGACAACTGTTTTCCAGTATCCAACATTATTTTCCGTTTTTTTTGATTAATTCAACAACCTCGCATCTTCCTTCATTCTTTTCTGCAAAGCCGGATGCGCCTTGACCCTATGGAGATAGGCGGCAAAGGCCGGATATTCTGAGGGGTCAGGTTCGAATCCGGCATAACCGGCATTGATAAAACAGGAACCGATGCCAATATCAGCCATCATCAACGATTCACCCAAAAGAAAACCTTGTTCCGGAACAACACTTTCCAGATAGGCCAATGTCCTGGGCATGTTGTCTTTAAGGTTTTGCTGTACTTTGTCTTCGTCCGTTTCCATCCCCATCATTGGCTTCACCACCCGTTCGAAGAACAAACCTTCAGCAATCACTTTCATCAAAACGGTATCAGCGTATTCCTCATACCAGCGGGCTTTGGCTTTGTGGGCCGGATCGGTGGGATACAAAGCAATTTCCGGATAGCGATCTTCCAGATACTCACAGATGATGGAGGAGTCGGCCAGGGTAACTTCACCATCCTGCAGGGCAGGAATTTTTTTCAGTGGACTGATTTTTTCAAAGCCCTCCGGGGTATTAAATGGAATGACGAGGTCCAACTCAAAATCCAGTCCCTTCATTTCCAGGGCTGCTATAACCTTTCGGACCATGGGAGAAAGGATTGCTCCGTAAACTTTCATGCTAATTCTCCTTTACTGTGAATCATTTTCATTCCTTAAAGATAAGAAAATGGTTCTATCACTATGACGACTGAGAACCCCTTATCCTACAACCAAGTCTATTAATAAGACCACTTTATGCTAACCTTGCGTCGTTTATTTACATTCCGATGAAATTCAATGAGACAGTCTATTCTGGGTCCCCTCTCTGCAGAGGCTTTCCTGCAGGGCTATTGGCAAAAGAAACCCCTGCTGATTCGCCAGGCCATAGCGGATTTTCAGTCGCCTCTCTCAGCCGATGAGCTGGCAGGTCTGGCTCTGGAAGAAGAAGTTGAGTCCCGCATTGTTCTGGAGAAGGGAGAAACTCCGTGGCAACTGAGACGAGGACCTTTTAGTGAATCTGACTTTACCTGTCTGCCTCCCAGTCACTGGACACTTCTGGTTCAGGCTGTGGATCACTGGGTTCCCGATGTTCACTCGCTGCTGGATTACTTTGACTTTCTGCCCTCCTGGCGCCTTGAAGACATCATGATCAGCTATGCAACCGATGGGGGTTCAGTGGGTCCTCACTACGATCATTTTGATGTTTTCCTGATTCAGGCCGAAGGCAAAAGGCGCTGGCAAGTCGGCCCGGTCTACGATGCCAGCTCACCAAAACTGGAAAACACTGACCTTCATATCCTGTCAGAGTTTGAAGTTCAGGAAGATTATGTCCTTGAACCGGGTGATATGCTCTATTTGCCACCCGGTGTCGGTCATCATGGCGCTGCCGAAGGCGAATGCATGACTATTTCAGTAGGCTTCCGGGCTCCCAGTCATCGCGAAATTCTAATGCAGTTTACTGACTTTATCGCCGATCAGCTGCCAGAAAGTCTTCGCTATTCAGACCCCGACCAGACTTTGCCCGAACGCGAAGGCGAGATTGATGAAAAAACCCTGGATCGTCTGCAGACAATCCTGAAAGAGCATATAGAAGATCGTGCAATGCTGGCAGACTGGTTTGGAGAGATGATGACTCAACCCAAACACGAGCAGCCTGTCGAAGAGCCCTGGCAAAATTGGGAAGCCTTTAAGGAAGAGGCTGCAGGAGTTGATCTGGTGCTTAATGAGGGCTCAAGGCTTGCTTTCAGGGAAGAGAGAAATTCCCTGACACTGTTTGCTGATGGTGACGCCTACAAATGTCACTCTGAGGAGGCAACAAACCTGGCTCAACAGTTGTGTCAGGACTCACAACTGGCATCCGATCATTGGTGCTCTGTCGTAGATAATGAAACACGGGAGCTAGTGCTCGACTTGATTAACTCAGGCTGTATCTACCCGCTCTTTGAAGAAGATGGTGTGGGCTCATGATCGACATCCTACCCGACCTAAAGAGGGTGTCGCAAAAGCCCAACAACTCGTTTCCACGCTCTGCGAGGGTGTCGCAAACCTTCAACAGCTCGTTCTCACGCTCTGAAGTCGTCATTCCCGCGAAGGCGGGAATCCAGCGCCAACGGTGGATCTCTGCCTTCTCGGGGATGACAAGGCCAGGGGGACACCGGGCAGTATGGTTCTGGTGGAGAGTCAATGTGGATTCCCGCCTTCGCGGGAATGACGAGAATGAAGCCGGGAATGACGAGAATGAAGCCGGGAATGACGAGACTGAAGCCGGCAATGACGGGAGTCAGCGCGTTCCCGCGCCGGAGATAGTTTTGCGACACCCTCTCTGCGCGGGAATGCATACCTCCCCTGAAAAGCGGACTCTGCAGCTCGAGATAAGTATGGGTTCCCACGCAGGGACCCACAGGGACTAAAAGCATGGGAACCAGAGTTTTGCGACATCCTCTAAAGGACGGGGATTCCTGTTAGTCACCCAACAGGTTCCTGTTTCACAGTTCGTTGCTCAGGGAACAAGCGGGGGCGCCTAGCCCAATGTTCCCCAAGTCTCACACGAACTCCGCAGGCTTAACATTCCTCCAGCCCGGAGGTAGGTCTGCGAGAGACGTAAGGTTTGATAGTTCATGGGCTTGCTCTACGCAAGCCGAAGCCGAGCTTACATCCCCATCCTCAAAGTATGGGGTTTTACGCTTATTCGATAAGAGTGAAAGCAAGCAATCACTCATGCATCTGTAGTTGTGTGATTTTCACTTTGCGATAGCCAATTAGTTCTGTTTCTTTGAAAGATTACCCAGACACCTTACGGCCCTAAAATTTCACTGATACAGAATCCCCGCAGAAATTTTAATTACGACTATTCTGGTTAAATTATTTTAAAGAATGCAGATGAAGCAATGACCATACAACATGCCTTTAAGTTATTTTCGTTTTCAATATTTTTGTTTATTTGTCAGCATGGTCTGGCAAACGACACTTACAACCTTGAAGAATTTCGCCAGTATTATATAAAAAACTGGAAGCCCACTTCAAAACAACAACAAGACAAAGATAATTCCATCATAAACCCATTTAAAAATATTCGTATTGGCTTTTTCAGGCTAAATTTAACGACTGACGATGTATATGGAGATGATCGGCTGGAAATTTATAATGACTTTCTGTTTGATGAGCAAGACTTTAGGCATCTTTTAAACTTTTACTCTAATTACGTGAACATAGGGGGTCCTCAATATCGGCATGGGCGCATTCAGAAAATGTTGAGATTGATGTTTCATATATTCACTATAAATGTGACCACGAAAATCAGGCCGACAGATCGAATGAAAATGAATGCAATGGCGACAAGACTCTTCGAACAATTATTTAAGTCTCCAACCATCAATGGCGGGGCAAACCCTCATTACAACTATTTCAATTTAGGTATAGCACCTATGCTACCTGATTATGACAATATAAATGACGTTTTTGCCCTGATGTTTCTTGCTTTTCTTAGCCCTCATGTTCTTTCCATGCAAGACTTTGATCCGTACTTTGATCAGGTGCTCCTGCACTTTACCCGAAACAGCTATCATCAAGCGGTATCCGATTCTCTGATGTCTGGTAATATCAGCGAATATCAATCTCCGCAAGGCTTTGCCCATCAGCTCAAAGCGGCAAATCTGGACAGTGAAACTGCGCTTTTGATCGCTTTATGCGCAATGGGAAGAGCTTCTCACCATTACATCGAATTAGGACTGGTTTGGCCAAAAACACTGGAAGAAGTGCTGCAAAGATTTTTGCGAAATGACTTTCTGAGCAGAAGCTACCTGTTTATGGCAAACGACGACTACAAAAAAATACTTTCTATGCCCGCAGCCCTGCATAGCCGTGAAAGCATGCAAGAGTTCACACACATAATTCTGGGAATTGACATGGCATCCTTGCCTGTATTAGTGGAGGATGATAGGCCAGATTTCGACTATTACGGGAGTTCAGACAGTGAGGATTCAGATGAAGGAATGGTATCAGACTATAACAGCGAGGTGTCAGAAGGAGCAGTGGGAGGAGCCGCACGAGAAACCCAGGGATGCAGGATTTGCTCAAGACCAACGGATGATAATATTCCATCAGAAAACTGCACACGCTCTGTTGTCTGCAGTGTCTGTATTGAAAGCACTTTGAAGGAATAGAGGGGCAGTCCGGTATGTCGGAACAATAACACAGCGCTGTGATCGCCTGATTACCAGAGGTTCAGCTATGGTGTCGTATCTCATGACTGGCACCCGGTCAATGGTCTTCTGTCATGGACAATAAAACACAGGAATGGCTTCTTGACTTCATTTACTCAGGCACTAACCGTTCTTGGGGAAAAATGCCAAAGACTGATGAACAAGAGTGAAAACAAACAATCAAACGCTCATCACTAGTTTAATGATCTTCCCCCTGCGATCGCAGTCGACGGTAACCAGATGGCTTAAGTCGTTGCTGAAGGTAGCTGATGTAACCGAATCCCAATGGGAAATAGTGGCTTTTTCTACCCATGATCCATCAGTTGCCTGGCCAATAATTTTCGCCGTGTTATCTTTACTGGCAGTCACCACATGACGGCCATCGGCACTGAAGGTGACCGACCTGACCGGAAGCGTATGGTAAATGATGGATTTTTCTTTCCACAATCCACCGTCCTCACGGCCATAAATTATCACTCTGCAATCTTCACAGGCGATAACCACATGACGGCCATCGGCGCTGAAGGTGGCTGAATTGACGTTGTCGTAGCCATGGTGGATGTTGACTTTTTCTTCCCATAATCGACTCGCATCCGCCTTCTGGCCATAAATTATCACCCTGCCATCTATACAAGTGGTGACCACACGGCAGCCATCGGGGCTGAAAGAGGCTGTTATGACCAAATTCCCATGAACAATAGTGGCTTTTTCTTTCCATGTTCCATCGTCCTCATAGCCATGGATTTTCACACTGTAATCATCACTGGCGGAAACCACATGGTGTCCATCGGCGCTGAAGGTGGCTGATCTGACGACTTCATCATGGTAAATGGTGGCTTGTTCCTCCCATTTTCCGCCCGCCTTCTGGGCGTAGATTTTCGCCGTGCCATCGTAACTGGCGGTCACCACATGGCGACCATCGGCGCTAAAAGTAGCCGAGATAACCCAGTCACCATGAGAAATTCTGGCTTTTTCCAGCAATGATCCATCGGACTCCAGACTGCAGATTTTCGCTGTTTTATCGTCGCTGGCGGTGACCACATGGTGGCCAATGGCGCTGAAAGAAGCTGAATTGACACTTTTACCATGGACAATGATGGCTTTTTCTTTCCATAATCCATCGTCCTCATGACCATAGATTTTCGCCATGTTGTTGTCATCGGTAGTCACCAGACGGCGGCTATCAGGGCTGAAGTTAGCCGAGCTGATATAACCATTATGGTGAACGGTGGCTTGTTCTTCCCATGTTCCATTGGCCTTCCAACTGAAGATTTTTGCGGTTTTATCGTCACTGGTGGTCACGACGTGGTGCCCATCGTCGCTGAAGGTGGCTGATCTGACCCAGTCATCATGGGAAATGATGGCTTTTTCTTGCCATGATCCATTGTCCTCCTGGTCATAGATTTTCGCCGTGCAATCATTACTGGCAGTCACCAGGTGGAGGCCATCGGTACTGAAAGTGGCCGATCTGATAGGGCGTCTATGGGAAATAGTGGCTTTCGTCTCTAAACTGAACGTTTTGCATTGCGACATTAAATCAGTGTTGTTGAAAAAGACCAGAGCAGGAAAACAAGCATTCTTTCGGCGTTTTATAAGTGATCGGGTTAACACTTGATTATTCGTAAAATGCCCCACCCAACGGCTGAGTTGTTCATCATTTTTTGCGGAGATAACTGTCTTTAGTAACGACTGGTGTGTTGAAGAAAAGCGGCGATACCACGCCTTTGCCAGAATATCTTCTCCTTTAATAAGCTCACAAAAGTAGCTGCACACCTGCTTTAAACGGGCAATATCTTTAAGTCTCAAACAGCCAATAATTTTCAATTGTGTCAGGCTGGGCAAATTGAGTAGTGAACGTTCATCCTTGTCCGCTACAGTAATTTTCCTGCCTGCACTGACACCCATACCCGTTGGTAATCGCCCAGATATAGATTGTCCAGGCGTTGTTGAGCGAGAAATATCAGGGTTGTTATTGATTCGATCCATGGGTGGTTGCTCCACACCTCGTATTTATCTTCAATTAGAAAGAGTCAATTAGAAAAGACGTTCGGAATTGACGCTGTATGTTCGACGCGTTTTTAAAGTAAAAGTTCATAATATGTTTTTAAGCGCAACTGAACAAAGTTTCTGTCTTCCAACATACTCAGAATGACTGACTTCAATCAGTCAGAGCTCCATGGAGCTGTAAGACTTGGAATTTTCATTTTCCACGTCTCAAATCAAGAAAAGTTGAAGCTGATTTCTTAGGTAGATATGTCCTGTCAAGTACTGGATTTCTGAGTCTTTGACAGATTAACCAGTCATTTTTTGGCCTTCAGGCTTTACTGAAAAAAAGCCCAACGGCAGGCTTGTTAGTTACTATTCTAATGAGGTTGTTTTAACTAATTGAAGGCAAGGTTATGATCCTGGAGCGCTCCTTTATGGTGCTTTTGTTTTCAGTGTTTTTTTTCTTTCAGCAGGGGCTGGCAAAGGATACCTATGACCTTGAAGAGTTTCGCCAGTATTTTAAAAAAAACCGGAATCGACCTTCGAAAGAACAACAAGAGGGCGCAGATAATTCGATCGTGAGTCCCTTTGAAAATATTCGTATTGGCTTTTTCAGACTGAATTTAACGGCTGACGATGTATCTGGAGATGATCGACTGGAAATACATAATGATTTTTTGCTTGATGAGCAAGACTTTAGAAATCTGTCAAGCTTTTACTTTAACTATGTCAACATTGGGGATTCTCAACATCGGCATGGGCGCATTCAGAAAATACTAAGGCTTATATTTCGTATATTCACTGTAAATACGACCACGGAAAACAGCCCGGAAGATCAGGAGCTAATACAGGCAATGGCAAAAAGCCTTTTTGATCCATTGTTTTATAATCAAAGCAACGCTGACGGGATTAACCCCTATTACACTATTTTCAATCCAGATTCACCAGAATTCCTGTCTCATCATATCAATATTGATAACAGTTTAGCCCTGATGTATTTTACTTTTCTTGGTCCTTATGTTCTTACCATGAATACCTTCTTACATCATTCTGATGTTCTGATTAGACGTCTCACCCGAAACAGCTACCATCCGGCATTATCCAATTCACTGCTGTCTGGCAATATCAGCGAATATTATTCTGCGCAAGGCTTTGCCAATCAGCTCAAAGCAGCGAACCTGGACACTGAAACAGCCCTTTTAATCGGGCTATGCACCATGGCAAGAGCTTCTTCAATGTGTACGAATTTACATTGGAGCTGGCCAGAGACGCTGGAAGCACTGTTGAAAAAATTCATGTCCACTGGAATTTTGGGCAACTGCTTCAATGCTATTTCGCTCCTACGCCAAGGACCCTTTGCTTCTGTACCCGAGTTTTCGCATAGCTATCAAGGCATGCGAGAGTTTGCATACAATATTCTGGGTCTTGACATTAACTTCACACCCTCGCGTTTATTAGCTAAAGAAATCTATTCACATTCAGGCATTCCCGGCAATCTGTCGGACCATTCTCTCCAGGATACCGGTTCTTCCCGTAATTTTGACTCTGGCTGGCGTTCAGAAAATCAAGGTTCCAACAATGGAACAACGCTGGAAGCAGGAGCAATTGAGGGAGCCACAGAAGGACGTCAGGAATGTTTGATTTGTTCAGGATCACTGGAAGATAAAACAATATCAGAAAACTTCATACGCTCTGTTTTTTGCACAGCCTGTACTAAGAACATTTTAAAGGACTAGAAAAGAAGGGAAGCCATGCTTCCCTTTAATCTTTCCTGCTGTTCTGACACTCTTTCCGGCCTTTACTGGGCTGACTCAGGCGGACCTTCGGTAATAACTACGGGGCTATTGGAGCGGTTCAAACCTTCAAAAGCCTCCAGTCTCACAGGCTTATGGCGTACTTCCTTCCAATGCTTTTCCCAATCGTTATCGAAATCGTTCTCACCTTCCTGGTAAGTGTTGTCGCCCAGTTTATCAGCGATCACTTTGATACTGTTTTTAATGATTTCCAATTTTTCATTTTCATGTTCAGAATTGTAATTGGCAAAGTTTGCAATCTCATGTTCTGCCAGCACCTTTCTAGCGGTATCCCAAAGTTTATGAAAATCAGCTCGCTCCATAAGCTGGTCGTCCCATGGAATGAGGGTAACGGGCTCCTCACCTGGAAAGGCAATGGTCACTTTGAGATCTTTTGGAGCATTCTTTGGATTATCCAGAGCCCCCTTGGCTCGATTTAATAAGGAAAACTCCTCATAGCGATTGGAGATCGGAGCTGCTTCATTCAGCTTCTCCTTCTGCCTGGCAATGAGTTGATCCTTAGTCATGGTTTCAAGCTCTCTGAACTCCCTGAAGGCTTTTTCTTCGGGAGTCTCGGGTGCCGGAGGTGCCGGTGGTGCCGGTGGTGCCGGTGGTGCCGGTGGTGCCGGTGGTACCGGTGGTGCCGGTGGTACCGGTGGTACCGGTGGTGCCGGTGGTGCCGGTGGTACCGGTGGTGCCGGTGGTGCCGGTGGTGCCGGTGGTACCGGTGGTACCGGTGGTACCGGTGGTGCCGGTGGTTCTTCGCCGGGTCTCAGCCCCGGTGTATTTTCGGGGTTTGAAGAATCTATTCTTCTTTCGCTTAAAGGCGTATCAGGCGTCTTTTTTTGCTGAAGCTGGCTTAACTGATGATCAGGGTTCACAGGACCACTGATTTTATGAGTTTTTGAATTCCCGTCATTTGATAAAGGGTCGTTGCCACCTGTACTTCCAGACGGTGTTTGAAGATGACTACCATTCCCTCTGATTTCCATGCCACTGCTCATATGCTGCTCCTTTCCTGTTAATCGCCATGACCAGAGTCATCGGCAAAGTGCATTCCTGATTGAGTTGGAAACTCTCCTCAGAGGGTCAACTTCCTCTGTCCATATAAGGTTTGATTCTGAAAGATCTAAAAGGTTCCTTCACATTCCACTTTTTTTCACTCTCAGATTCGAGCTTAAGAAGCGGTTTGTCAGCAACAATTGAGTCGGTATGAAGTGATCTCTGCAAGCAGATCACCGCAAACGATGGGGAATATGATCATCAAAAAAGGCCACTCCTGAAACAGAAGCAGCCTTTTAGGAGAAGCAGAGCTTCGGGAAGATGACTACATCATGCCACCCATACCGCCCATACCACCCATGCCGCCCATGTCAGGCATAGCAGGAGCAGCAGCGTCAGCGGGCTCATCAGCAACCATGGCTTCAGTAGTGATCATCAGACCTGCAACAGAAGCAGCCGCCTGCAGGGCAGAACGGGTTACTTTAGCAGGGTCCAGAATACCCATTTCGATCATGTCGCCGTACTCGCCGGTAGCAGCATTGTAACCGAAGTTGCCTTCGCCGGATTTAACCTTATCAACAACAACAGAAGCTTCATCACCGGAGTTGGAAGCAATCTGACGGATTGGACCTTCAAGAGCGCGCAGAATCAGCTCAACACCGGCTTTCTGCTCAGCATTCGCCGTTTCAACAGAGATCTTGGAGAGCGCGCGAACCAGAGCAACACCACCACCAGCTACAACGCCTTCTTCCACGGCTGCGCGGGTAGCGTGCAGAGCGTCTTCTACACGAGCCTTTTTCTCTTTCATTTCCACTTCGGTCGCAGCGCCAACCTTGACCACAGCAACACCGCCAGCCAGCTTGGCAACACGCTCTTGCAGTTTTTCCTTGTCGTAGTCGGAGGAGGAGTTTTCGATCTCGGCACGGATCTGCTCAACACGGGAAATGATATCAGCCTGGTTGCCAGCACCATCAACAAGGGTGGTGTCTTCCTTGGTGATGGCTATACGCTTGGCAGAACCCAGGTCTTCCAGAGAAGCGGCTTCCAGAGACAGACCCACCTCTTCAGAAATAACAGTACCACCGGTCAGGATCGCTATGTCCTGCAGCATGGCTTTGCGACGGTCACCGAAGCCAGGCGCTTTAACAGCAGCTACCTTAACAATGCCACGCATGTTATTTACAACCAGAGTGGCCAGAGCTTCGCCTTCAACATCTTCAGCGATGATCAGCAGAGGCTTGCCAGCTTTGGCTACGTTTTCCAGTACTGGCAGCAGATCACGAATGTTGGAGATCTTTTTGTCAACCAGCAGGATGAAAGGATTTTCCAGTTCAGCAGACATGCTTTCCTGGTTGTTGATGAAGTAAGGAGAGAGGTAGCCACGATCGAACTGCATACCTTCTACTACGTCCAGTTCATTTTCCAGACCGGAACCTTCTTCAACGGTGATAACACCTTCCTTGCCTACTTTCTCCATGGCTTCAGCGATGATCTGACCCACCAGCTCATCGGAGTTAGCGGAGATAGTGCCTACCTGAGCGATGGACTTGCTGTCTTCGCAAGGTGTGGCCATAGCTTTCAGTTGTTCAACAACAGCCGCTACCGCCTTGTCGATGCCACGCTTGAGATCCATTGGATTCATGCCGGCAGCTACGTACTTCAGACCTTCGTTCAGAATAGACTGCGCCAGTACAGTTGCAGTGGTCGTACCATCACCCGCCTGGTCGTTGGCCTGGGATGCGACTTCCTTAACCAGCTGAGCACCCATGTTCTGGAATTTGTCAGCCAGCTCGATTTCCTTGGCTACAGATACACCATCTTTAGTGATGGTTGGAGCGCCGAAAGACTTTTCCAGCAGAACGTTACGGCCTTTTGGACCCAAAGTCGCTTTTACAGCGTCGGCCAGAATGTTGACGCCTTCCAGCATTTGTTTGCGAGCTTCGTCGCCGAACTTAACCTGTTTTGCTGCCATGATGGGTAATCCTTTGGAAATTTAAAACAGTTGCTATGAAATCGGGGTTCCGGGATCAGTCTTCCAGAACAGCGTAGATTTCGCTCTCGGATACGATGATCAGCTCTTCACCGTCAATCTTCACGGTGTCAGAACCAGCGTACTTACCAAAAATGACTTTGTCGCCGACGCTCACACCCACAGGACGCTTTTCACCGTTGTCCAGAAATACGCCGTCACCGACAGCCACTACCACACCCTGGTTTGGCTTTTCAGTAGCAGAACCTGGCAACACGATACCGCCAGCAGAGGTAGTGGTTTCTTCTTCACGACGAACGACCACGCGATCACGCAACGGACGGATTTTCATCGATGTATCTCTCCAACTGTTTATGCCGAAAAATCAGCAATCAACTCTTGTAAAACGGTCTGACTTGCATCGCCAGAACCGAACCCAATTATCGGTACTAAGTAGGTAGGGGTGGCTTTTGTCTTTTCAAGGGGGTACTAAGATTTTTTTTCATCTTCGCGCTTGAACTCACCCTCAAGGGTCTGGTGAATCCCCCGGTTAGTGTCGACGTCTTCACGGTAGTATTCACCCTCAAAGGTGTTGGATGACGCCTGCCAGCGACCATTTTTGATCATTCGTCTTACCAGCATACTGCGCACCGGGGGAATGAGCAGAACCAGCCCGATAAAATCGGTGATAAAGCCGGGAACCATCAGCAACACTCCGCCCAGGGCGGTTACAAAACCTTTCAGCAATTCCAGTGCAGGCTTCTCGCCACGATTCATTTTCTCTCGGGCCTTGAGCATGGTACGAAAACCCTGACGACGGATGACCGCCATACCTGCCACCATACCCAGGATAACCAGAGCCAGTGTATTAAGTGCGCCAATATAACTACCTACCTTGATCAGCACGACCAGTTCAAGAGCAGGGAGCAGTAAAAAAATCCAAACGGGGAAGCGCATAGAAGCCTCCAGAGACAATGGTGCTTCTTATATAATGTTAATTGTGCAAACTTCAAGAGTTTAGACGCAAAAAGCCCCGAACACGTCGGGGCTTTTTGCTAAAAGCAAAGCCTGTTATCAGGCCACTTTAGCCATCTCAACCAGAGTCTTGCGTACTGCCATTGGCTCATCCACTTCTGTCGGGAAAGGAATACGAACCAGCCTGTCTTTCAGTAGCAGGTGCATGCCAGTGGCATCAATACCTGCCATCTTTGGCTCAACACCTTCCGGAAGATCAATATCAGCAGCTTTGCAGTACTTCACCATCGCCTCGACATGATCTTCGTTCATATGCTTGACCATGCCCTTTTCTACGCTGCCGTAAAATGGGTTTTCACGAGTCATCAGCTCATTTTTCACCCAGAAAATCTGACCAAAACCACCGATGAAACGAGCACGCTTCAGATGAATTCGGTAGAAGTCAAAACCATGGGTTTTGTGATACTGAGCAGAAGGTGGGAAGAAAGAGTAGTAACGTTGCTCCAACTCCTTAAGTTCTTCGCTGTCCGTTGCAATCTTTTCTGCATCACCCATCCAGGTCAGACGGCCAGCCTTATGGATATCGTCTACACCACTCTGGGTAATAATCAAGGAAACCTTGGGGTTGGCTTCAATGTTTTTGGTGTGCTGGGCGAGGTCACTGATCAGGATGATCGGGCTGCCCTGCCCGTCGAGGCAGTAAGGCATAACAGAACCAAACGGATACCCGGGCACATCATCAGAGTGAGTCGACAAAATACCGTGGTACTCATTCAAAAGTAAGTTGCGTGCGTCGTGCGCCGCCTGAACCTTAGGTTCCATCTGTTTCCCCCTGAATTTTCATATCATAAAACATACCACTTATAACCACTGCCTTTGAAGATTTCCCAAATCCAGCGGGTATATTTCGATATGTAGAATACTGCTGATCAACCTATAGCCGGAATCAACTATCTATAGCTGGAATCAACTATGGCTGAATATTAAGACACCTGTTTCAGGTATTTTTCGGCGATTATATATTAATGAGAGTGATTATCAATAAGATTTTCATGCGCTGTTAGCCGCTAATCACCAGGCAGACATGCAATCATTGAACAATACCGCAGACTGTTAACGTTGGAACTTTGTTCGAGCATTGAGGTCTGAATGCTCAGGATGGCTGGTAACGCACTTAAATCAGCCCATTTACCTCAATTTAACTTACAGGAATTTCGTTATGCAGATCGGTAATCCAATGGCTCAAAGCCTGTCAATGGGACAGCCTGCTTCCACATCAGCCAATGCCTCTGAGGAGGGGGTGTTTAGAAATATCAGGAAAGTTTTTTCCTGGTATGATCCGATGGAGGGAACCAGGACAAAATTATTACCCAGCTTAGCACTCGTGGCGGGGACTGCTTCTGCAGGAGCGGTTTCCCTGGATGCTTTGGTAAAGAACTGGCCCCCTGTCACTGTGCCAACCGGCACAGGTCTGGCCGATCGCGCTGTTGCCGTGCTGGAAGATACCGTTCAGAGACATCCATGGGTCTGCGGTGCCGCCGTCGGAGCAGCAACAGCTTTCGTAGGGTTGAACATGCTTGCCAGTAGTCTGAAGCCATTGGCCAAAGAGTGTATAGAAGCTGCCCGGGACGGGGTGAGGCATGAGCTTCACAGGGACTTTCAAGAAATCACGGTTCTCAAAGAGCTGATTGCTCAACATCAGAAAAAGATGTTGGAACTTAAGCCTCTTCTATCGGAGGAGGAAGCAAGATACAAAAAACATTCACAGGAAGCCTATGAGAATCGCCTGGCCGAGTTCTGGCAAGAAGCTAATAGTATGGCGGGGCATTTGAAAGGTTATGTCGATGGCTTGCTGTCGTCTGGCCGCAGTTATCGGAGAAATGTCCTGCGTGGAGATAACCCGGCTCATCTTTACAGGGCTGGTGTGGAGTTAGAAAGGTTTGTCAGCAGGGAGAATCAGGACTATTCATTCCTTTCCCAACGACAACTGCTTGATGCACTCAGACCTGTCTTAAGTGAGGATGAATTAAAGAGAGTTAAAATCATACTCCGAAACTTTCCTATCAAACCCTCCCTTTTCGTCCATCGCGGGCCAATAGCCAGAGAGTACGCAGAAATTCAGGAACAAAACGCATCAGACCAAAGAGAGGTTGGCGGATTGCAATCCAAAATCAGAAAAGTGCTGGCCCAATACCCGATTTTAAATCCTGACGCTGCTGGCAATATCCCCAAACCTCCGGCTAAGGAGTTTGGGGGCTATATGCCAGAGTAATTTGATTGATGGTGTCGTCATTGAACTAAGGCCGGTTTGCGGGCTCAGAGAGGCTCCTTATCCACAAAAGCGCTTCTGACAGTGAAAGATATCGCTACATCCCTGGCTGATCAGGAAGAACTCTGACAAAGCAGCTCGTTCTAATGGCTGCTCCGCATAACAGAGCCGTTTATAGAGAATTCGTTGTGTTCCGTTACAATCACTAAGTGGTTTTCAGACGCAGAAGAACAGTAGAATGAATCTTGAACGAAGCAACATCCTGATCACCGGCGCTGCCCGTGGTCTGGGCAGGGCCATGGCGCTGCATCTGGCAAAAAAAGGCGCTGGCCTTGGACTGATAGATCTTGAAGGCGAAGCCCTGGATCAGGCGTTAAAAGAATGCTCTGAGCTGGGAGCAAAAACCATTGCCCTGCCCACCAATGTCGCCAATGAGCAGGAAGTAGAAAACAGTGTCAGGCTTGCCAGCGAGAAACTGGGCCCGCTCAATGGTCTTATCAATAATGCAGGCATCCTGCGTGACGGCTTACTGATCAGGACAAAAGACGGCAAGGTCACTGACAAGCTTTCATTGGCAAAATGGCAGTCAGTCATTGACGTCAATCTCACGGGTGTTTTTCTTTGTGGTCGTGAGGTGGCGGCCAGCATGATTGATTCAGGCAGCAAAGGATTGATTCTGAACATTGCCAGCATTTCCCGCTCAGGCAACTTTGGACAAACCAACTACTCCGCCGCTAAAGCCGGTGTCGTCGCCATGACAGTATCCTGGGCCAGGGAACTGGCTCGTTTTGGCATCAGGAGCGCTGCAATTGCACCGGGCATGATTGAGACTGAAATGACGCTGGGCATGAAGCCTGAAGCCCGCGCCAAAATGACTGCAGGTATTCCGGCTGGACGTATGGGCAAGCCTGAAGAGATTGCGGCAACTGTCGCCTTCATTTTTGAAAACGACTACTTCAATGGTCGTGTATTGGAACTGGATGGAGGTTTACGCCTGTGATTGGTCGCCGCAGAAGCTATTGGCCTCTGCGGCCAATCCTCGCTACCAGGAATAACCAATGCCCACCTTGATCTGACTGGAGGTTTTGTCAGCACCCTCTGTTGGAATACTGTCGTAATCCAGATAATGCATCAGGTTTAAAGAAAGACTTTCAGATAACCCCACCCTCAAACCATGCTCTCCATCAAACAACCACTGCCGACCTGAGTTCAGACGGTAAAACAGCTTACTGTTAAAGGAATACTCAAGGTTATCAATGAGCTTCTTCCGGTACACCAGCCCTGTTGTCACGGCCAGGTTTTTTTGGTTATCTTCCAGCTGATAATCTTCCCAGAGATGGGTCAGGCCGACAGTGGTAATCAAGGTTTCTTTGACCGTTTCCCTGAAGCGGTAACCTACCGACCCTCCCAGGGTCAGCCTTGATCTCAGATCTTCCGTGGAGTCGTACTCCTGCTCCAGAGAGCCCTGGACAAACCAGTGTTCAGTGAAATAGCGACTGTACGCATACCCCAGCTCCCACTCTTTGGTGGAAGAGTCTGAGTCTTCTTCTTTCTCTATTTCAATGTCCCACTTAAAACTGTTCTTGTTCCACTCGTCATTGATATCTAGATTGCCACTGAGCGTGAAGGTGGTTTCATTGTCCTCACCCTGATCACTGTCCAACCCAAAGTTGACTTTGCCTGCAATGTCCCAGTTAGAAGCCAGTACGGGTTGTTCACGGCGAATTTCTGCTACTGGCCAGGCGGCCGAGAAGCGCCGCTCAAAACCATCGGGATCCACAACCACCAGTTGATCGCCATTGCTCTTTAACTGACGCTGCTGAGCCTCTTTCTCACCAATCAAACCAATCCAGACGGGCTGGTCGGTTTCAAGAGAACGAACATGACGCCAATTGATGGAAATATCTCCAGCATACCGGGTAGAAACAGTCAGTTTACCCGCTTCCAGCCCCATGATTTTGCCACTGATTACATCTCCATTTTCCATCCATATCTTATCCCCATGGACCATCGCTGCCATGCAGGAAAGAAGTAGTACCCAGACTTTGCGTAACCCAGGAAAACGGCCAATGCCCCTGAAACACTGGACCCCCATGAATACCCCTCGATGAATCGATGTCTTAATGCTTTATAAGGGGGACAAGAGTTCCAAATTAATGAAAGCTTAACAAGAGGGAAAGCCGCTATAGGCATCAGTTTTGCCTCTACAAACGGGTGCCTGGAACCAACAAAAAGGCAGAATCATCGTTTGTCTTGCCATCTTTAGGTGCTTCGTCGGGGAACACTGAAAAACTTTTCACGACAAATGGCCAACAGATTAAGATATGCTTGCAGCCTGTCGGACTTAAGCGTCCGTAGCGAGGATTGCAAGAAATTGAGGATAAAAATCTCTGTTTCTGAGGAGAATAGCGAGCTATTTGACGAAGAAACAGAGATTCTTAGACCAATTTATTGCAACCGCAGTAGGACAGTCTTATAGTCCGACAGGCTGCTTGGCAAGTTAGCTGGTAATATCTATCCCTCGACTACTTTTCCAATCACTCTGGAGACCAGGCTTGCAAGCACCGTTCAGTCCATCCGATATCTGGCTCATCCTGACCAAAATACCCGAGGGTAAGGTGGTCACTTATGGACAACTGGCCAACATGGTCGGTGCTCCGGGCTATGCCCGGGTAGTGGGTAATATTATGAAGCAACTGCCTTCAGGTTCCGGACTTCCCTGGCACAGGGTCATCAATAGCAAGGGACAGATTTCGTTTCCGGAAACCAGCGCCAAGTATCAGCAACAGCAATCCTTGCTTGAGTCAGAAGGTATTACTTTTCTTAATGGCAAGGTCAATCTGAAGCTATATCAATGGAGTGGAGATTAAAGTTTGAACGATCAGGATCAGCACCCGGAAGACATTGCTCTGGCGATTGAAATTATTCGCCAGTTGGAAAACCTTAACTATCAACCCGAGACCATTCTCCAGGCAATGATGCATATTTGCAGGGATTCTCTCGGCAAGCTCCCCGAACAGGAAAAAGAACAATGGCAGGCAAAACTCATTGCCGAGATCAAACGCTAGGAGCCTGACCGAGAATAGCGCCCGTAGCGAGGACGGCAGAAAATTGAGGATGAAAATTCGGTTTTGTGAGGAGAATAGCGAGCTATTTGACGAACAAAAGCGGATTTTCAGACCAATTTGCTGCCGCCGCAGTAGGGCAGTCTATTCTCGGTCAGGCTGCTAGGAAGCTTATATTGTCCGCCCCTCCTAAACGGCTTCAAGTAAGCCAAAATGGAGTTAACCATTTAAACAGGATTAATCGGAGCGAACCACCCATGACTATATCCCGCTAGGCGTGGAGCAGGGCCAGAAGCCGACTGTCGAGCTCTACCCGAATGGATAAAGCGTTAACGTGTGCTACTTTTAAGAGCTGGCAAACCTTAATTAACGTACATACAATAATTCTATGAAGTATGAAGTGACTCGAACGCGGGAGTTTGTCCGCTGGCAAACCCGACTGAAGGACCATCAAGCCCGCAGGGCGGTTACCATGCGCTTGGTCCGTGCCCGTGCTGGCCACCTGGGCGACACCAAACCGTTGGGTGGTGGTGTCAGTGAAATGAGAATTTTTGCAGGCAAGGGTTACCGCCTTTATTTCACGATCCGTGAGGGTCAGCTGATTGTGTTGCTTTGCGCTGGCGACAAGTCCAGCCAGTCCAGAGACATAGAAAAAGCCAGACAGATCCTGAAAGACCTGGAGGAATAAACGATGAGTTTGAAATTGACACCCTTTGATCCTTTTGACCATGCCCTGACCGATGAAGACATTCCATGGTTTCTGACGGAGGCTTACCTTGATGAGGACCCCGCTGTGTTCATCATTGCCCTTGGGGATGTGGTAAAGCACAAAGGCGTGGCCGAGCTGGCCGAGCAGACCGGACTGAATCCCGAAAGCCTTTACAAAGCCTTCAACGGCAAGACTCAGCCCCGCTGGGATACGGTTCACCGCATTCTTAAGGCGCTGGGTGTCCGGTTGCAGGTGGCGGCCTGAGTTGGTTAAACCTTTGTGCCCTTGATAAAAGGGAGATTAAACGTTATGCCGAAGCTTATACCGGGCACTATATGGCCCACTGATGAAGAAGAGGCGGCCATCAATGCAGGCATTGCCGCTGGTCCTGACACATATGAACTTACTGACGAGGAGTTCAAACAATTACGCCCAGTGGGGCGACCCAAGGCCGAAGAGACCAAGGAGCGGATTACTATCCGGCTGTCACCCGAGGTGGTAGAATTTTTCCGCGCCACTGGCAAAGGCTGGCAGACCCGTATCAATGAAGCTTTGCGTGAACATGTGGTCAGGCATTCAGGGTGACAGCTCATGCGGCCTCCCCCTGCTCTGGTTTCACCGGATCCCCAGCCAGCCGAAACGCCACTTCAGTACTCCCACCCCCCGCAGATTGCGATGAGCATGTACAGTTGATGGCAATCAGGTAAAAACCGGCAACCTGAAACCTGATAGGAGACTTGGCCCTTGAGGCCGTCGGACTGATAAGGCCAGGTTGCGCGGATACCCATCAGGGCCAGAAGGTTAGACCTCATGAATAGGCCGAATGTAATTGCAGTTATCTTTGTTTGCAAGTTAAATGACCTCCGAGAGCCGGAGGCTTATTAGGTGACGCCCTCAAAGGGCTTTTATTGCGCCCAAGGGCGCGTGTCAAAACCAAGTTTCAGCTGATCTCGTGTTTCATCATTTTTCTCCTGATTTCGGATATATTCCCTAACCACATCTTCATCAAGACCTACTGTGCTGACAAAATACCCTCTTGCCCAGAAATGCTCACCAGAAAAATTCCTCTGCTTACCTTTGAAGTGTCTCGCAATAGCTATTGCGCATTTACCCTCCAAATAGCCAACAACATTTGAAACAGAATGTTTCGGCGGAATGCTAATGCAAATATGAACGTGATCTCGCATCAAATGCCCTTCCACAATTTCACACCCTTTGCGACTGGCAAGATCGTGGAAAATGGCTCCCAGAAATTTTCTCAAGCTCCCATAAATAACCTTTTGCCTCTTTTTGGGAATAAAGACAATGTGATACTTACAATCCCATCGAGTATGAGTCAGACTTTTGTAGTCTGGCATAAGTCAAACCTCTTGGTTCTTGGCGGAACCTTTGAGGTTAGCTACCGAAGCCTCGGTATAACCTATGCGAGTCTCCCCGGCATAGCCGGGGGTTTACCTAATGATTAATTAACAAAACAGGCTCTTGCAAAACGGGGCGGACCATATAAGCCTTCCAGGCGGGCTTTAAGCCCGCCTGGTGTCAATCGCGTGCAGCTTCCTCAGATTGCTCCATAAGCCTCTGCACGTAACTGATTAACAGCAGCACCGGCAAACCAAGAATAGCGGAGCCTGCAAAAAAGACAGGATAGTTCACTGCATCCACCACGCTACCGGAGTACCCCGCCAATAGTTTCGGTACAAGCGACATCAGCGAACTGAAGACTGCGTACTGCATCGCTGTGAATGCACGATTCGTCAAACCGGAGAGGAAAGCAACAAAGGCAGCAGAGGCAATACCTGCACTGAGATTGTCAGTTGCGATGACCACAGCCAGAATCCAGGTTTCAGGTTCCATTTGAGCCAGCAGGGAAAACAGCAGGTTACTGATAGCAGCCAATAGCCCACCGATCCAGAGAATTTTCATCACCCCGTAGCGAAGGGCTAACAATCCCCCCAGAAAACCACCGGCAATGGTCATTAACAGACCAAAGGTTTTGGTAACAGCTGCTATCTGTTCCTTGCTGTAACCCATATCCTTGTAGAACACATTAGCCACTGCCCCCATAACAATATCTGCAATCCGATAGGTGCCTACCAGCAGCAAAATATAGATCGCCAGTTTTCCGTAACGCGCAAAGAAATCAGCAAAAGGAGCCACATAGGTTTCTCTGACCATCCCCTTGGGCGCTACGTTCAGACTGATCATCAACCAGGCAGCCCCACCACCCAGAGCCACACTGAACAGCAATCGGAAAGATTCAGAAAAGAACCCTGCAACATGAACTGAAACACCGCCATCAACCAACATTGTTTTCAACTGGGAAGAGATCTCGGGAGTTAATGTAAAACCTGCAACAAAAGCCCCTGCCGCTACTACAAACAACCCCAGAAAACGAACATAGTCACTGGTGCCATAATCCTGAGAGAAGGCAGACTGATTGTTTTCAGGCTCTGGAATCAACAAGGTGGTGACAACCCCTACCAGCATGAACGCAGCCATACAGCGATAGACAGAAGCCCAGGCCTGGTAGTGATAAACGGATTCATCACCCCCTGAAAACCAGCTGGCCAGTGCCAGACTGCCAGCCCCGGCCACCAGCATGCCGACTCTGTAGCCCGCAATGTAGGCGGAAGACATCATGGCCTGAAGATCGCTCTCTGCAGCTTCTATCCGGTAGGCATCAATCACTATATCCTGTGTAGCAGATGAGAATCCCAGCATCACAGCCCCCACTGCAACCCAGGTCAATCCATAGACAGGATCATGACTCGCCATAAATAAAAGAGCAGCCATCACCGCGAACTGGGCGAGTAATAGCCAGGCTCTGCGACGCCCGAGACTTTTTGTCAACCATGGCAGAGGGACCCTGTCTACCAGAGGGGCCCAGACAAACTTGAAGGAGTAACCCAGGGCAGCCCAGCTAAAGAAGGTCACCATGCTGCGCTCAACACCCGCCTCCCTGAGCCAGATAGAAAGGCTGCTGAATATGAGTAATATGGGAAGGCCGGCTGAAAAACCAAGAAACAGAACACTGATGACCCTTGGATGCCTGAAGCTTTTCCATGCCTCTCCCCAGGAACGGGAAGAAGAGTCCATTAGTTGCATTCTGCTCCTCCGGGTTTGCTCTTCACAGATGTCAGCGAGTTCTTCGTTGAACTCATAGAAAGGTGCCCTGATAATAACATACCGTTAACGTCTTCCAGTGGTCGAATCTGGCAAATTTATTTTATAGAACTATCGGGAAAGTTTAATAAAAGCACACCTGAACATGCCGGGGAATATTTTTTTGTCTCGATGTTGATTTACCGGATGCCGGTTAACAGGAGAGGCAAGCCCCTCCTGCCAGAATCAGTCTCTGAAGTTGTTGTACTGCAGAGGCATCTCGGTATCCGCTTCTCTCAACAATGCAATAGCGGTCTGAAGATCATCACGCTTCTTACCCGTAACGCGAACCTGCTCACCCTGAATGGCTGGCTGTACCTTGAGCTTGGCATCCTTGATCATCTTGACGATTTTTTTGGCTTGCTCTTTATCCAGCCCCTGACGAACTATGACATCCTGTTTGACCTGTTTGCCAGAACCATAATGATCTTTCACTTCCAGACATTTAACATCAATGCCCCGCTTGACCATTTTGGTTTTCAGCATTTCAACCATTTGCAGCAGCTGGAAGTCAGCATCGGCCGTCATCACAATCTGGTTTTCACCGCTTTTTTCAAAGCTGGCTTCAACCCCTCTGAAATCATAACGGGTGGTCAGCTCACGGTTCGCCTGATCGACCGCATTGGTCAACTCGTGCATATCCACTTCTGAAACAATATCAAATGAAGGCATGAGGGATTCCCCAATCAACAAATTTTAAACGTTGACGACTATTGTATCCGAGAATCCCTGTTGAATGGCAAGCTTAGGTTGAACAGGGTATGGCAATCAGGATGATTGACCACGGTCTTCCAACCTGAAACCAATTCTGACGGTTACCTGAAAGTGTGCAATCTCACCATCCTCAACATGGCCCCGATGCTCCACCACTTCGTACCAGCCCAGGTGATTAAGAGTGACACTGGCAGTGGCAATAGCATTGCGAATAGCGTCATCGCTGCTGACAGTCGAGCTGCCTACCACTTCCAGGATTTTATAGATGTGTGCCATAAATACTCTCCACGACATTGGAACGTCAGGAGAAGTATAGACGTCCATTTAATCACGTTTGCCAAGAACAAACATTTGATAACCGAACTGTCCCAGGAATTTTCTATAGATTTCCAGCTCAGTCTCAATATTCTTCAGCGCTAATGAGTCAGGCATGGCAGGTGACAAATCATGGATTCGTTTTTTCAGTGGTTCGGAGTAGTTATCCCAGGACTCCCGGCTTAGAGAAAAATGGTCGACTATATCATATCCGACAGCGTCCATTTGCTTGAGACGATTGCTGATCGTCTGCATATCAGGGTAGTCTTGCTGCCAATGGGCCATCGCTTCCTGATCCGGATTATCTGTTAGCCATACCAGGTCGCTTACCACCATGAAGCCACCGGGCCGCAGTAATGACTGCCATTGCGTCAGGGCTTTTTGGACCCCCATGATATAAGCACTGCCTTCCGACCAGATAAGATCAAAGCTTTCACTCTCAAAGGGCAATTCAGTCATGCTCACGCAAACGCTGGAAAGCCGTCCGGAAATATCCTGCTTCTCAAAACGCTCTTTTAATCGAGCCAGTGCTGACGCTTCATTATCTATGGCAGTGATGTGTGCTTCGGTATTGTCTATCAACACTCTGGTTGACAGGCCTTTGCCACAACCAATCTCCAGAATATCAGCAGGAGCTTCGGGCACCAGTGATAATGCTTTCAGCGTGTCTTTTTCACTGCCTGGACCCCAGCGTTCGAGGGTCTCATAAACTTTCATAAAGTCGATCATATAAGTCTCGTGATCATTCATATCTTTCGATAACCACTTCAATCTGAGGGCTTCTTTTTCACTAAAACCCTGTTTTACTAACCAGTTCAGATGAGCATCAGGAGCAACCTTATCGAGGTCTTCATGCCAGGCTCTGAGGTCACCCTCACCCAGCATGGCTGCCAACAGCGCTCGTGACTGCTGCTTCAGTGCAATGTCTTCATCAAGCTGCCTGAGGCGTTTTTTCAACAGGTCCCTGTCTATCTTTTTTTCAAGGCAAACTTTGCACTCTTTCAAAGTCAGCCCTCCCGCCTGCAGTTGCTGAATCAAGCGGACTCTTTGAAGGTCTTTATCACTGTAAAGACGGTAGCCATTTTCAAGTCTTTTACCTGAAATAAGCTGCTGCTTCTCGTAGTAGAGAAGCGCTGTACGTGAAAGCCCTACAGCGGCGGCTAACTCAGAAATCCGGTACACACTGATGCATCCTCAAACCATCAACAGGAAGGAACTTTAAGCTATAAAGCTGTAGACAGGTCAAGAAAAATTGAATGATCGAGAACAAATAGAGACCAACACCCGGAGCCTTAGAGAGGGTGTCACAAAACTCTCTCCGCCGTGAGAACGAGTTGACTCCCGTCATTCCCGGCTTCATTCTCGTCATTCCCGCGAAGGCGGGAATCCACAGTGACTCACCACCAGAACCATACTGCCCGGTGACCCCCTGGCCTTGTCATCCGCGAGAAGGCAGAGATCCACCGTTGGCGCTGGATTCCCGCCTTCGCGGGAATGACGACCTCAGAGCATGGGTACGAGCTGTTGGAGTTTTGCGACACCCTCTTTGTCGAGGGTGTCACAAAAATACTTACCCATTCAGATCAGGTCTTTATTATTACAACTACTGATTATAGGGTCGCCCGGACGGGCGCTATTCTCTGTCAGGCTCCAATTTGTCCAATAGCGCCTCAAGATACCCTATATACTGACGATATGCAGATAATTGCCACCCAACCCGCATTAGCCTGGGATCGATCGGTCTGATCTGAAAACCGAAACTTTTAGCCAATTTGTCAAAAGGAACACCGACGACTTTGTTCAAGGTCGCTTTGCCAGCCTTCTGCATATCTTGCTCCTCATGCTCCATGGCAAGCCTGATCAAAAATCGCGACAATAGCTCTACAAACGCAGCCTCTGATTGAACAGGCCCCTTCGTATTAGAATCGTCCGAGATGCCTTTTAACCAATGATAAGTCTGACTGCAAACTGCTCCAACGGTAGCTTCTCTCTGAAATTGTTGTAATTCATCAATGGGGGGTATGATGCCCCGTCCAAAGCCGCTACGAAAAGGTTCAATAAATTCTTCTAAAGATTCCAGCATTTCCGGAGATATTGGCGTGTAAACCAGATCCCGGACATCAACTTCGCCGGTTGTATCCGTTGGGCTGGGGGTATTTTGCTCCTCAACCAGACCATTCCCGGTAGCACGGCTATGAAAAAGCAAGAACAGTCCAATAACAAGTGAATAATAAACAGTATCTTTTACTATGCGCAAAATATCGTTATTGGCAGTACTGTTAGCGTGATCAATACAATAAATACTGATACGATCGCTCTCCAGTTTCATCATGAAATTACCCGGTTGGAAATCGGTGTTAAAAAAGTGGGATTCACTGATTGAATCCAAATAAACCGTTAGCACAAGTTTATGAATGCCAACGATAATAGTCTTTATTTCCGTTTCACTTAACCTTCCACCCTCTTTCCAGTCCGGCTGCCATGAAGCGAGCCTCTCCCTTAATGCGTCTGTACGATCGAGAGAACAGCCATCAATATACTCCATCACAAGGGCATCAGGGCTGGATAACGATACAGCCACCTCAGGTACCCTGAACTGAACTGGCACCTGATGGCCTGAACCGGTACTTACGCGGTACTCGTTGGTTTCCGTCAAATTTTTTAATGCCTCAGACGCTTTTTCAGTAAACTTAAGTTCCTGTGATAAATCACACTCATTACTAAAACTCTTGAATGCCTTGGAAAAGTCGTCAAAGTCCTTCTCTGACATAAAACCCCGGTCATAAAAGTCAGAAAACACGTCGGTCATTATCGAAACATCAATGTTAATTTTTTCTGCCAATTCTGGTGATAAATATTTAACAGCAAAATCTTGTCCATCAATATTAAACTGATCGACCTGGCAAATAGTCCCACGCCCAAGTGTTTCAACATGCCGGACAGTTGCTGCTGAAACGGCAGTGTTAGCCATTAACTGGCTACCGCTGTCATTATCAGCTGCGCCTGATCGTTCCAGCATGGCACCTTCAGAAAGCAGTCCGTCAGAACGCAATCCGGCATTAGCCACATTGCGCTCGACAACTTTCCTGATTACCTCAGGATCAACCTTGCCTGCCGAATACTGACTTGCGGATTTCACTATGTCAGTCACATAGTTATAAAGCTTTTGATCTGATTTAAAATACTCAGCCGGTACCTGAGTTGCTGCCAGGTATTGGCCTATTTTGCCGCATAGTCCACCATTTTCATGGTAAAACTGAGCAATTGCTTCAGGAGAACGTAAACAGACTTTCTTCGCCACTGCAGCGCCGCAACTGGCAGCCACCCCAAGAACACGTGATGTCCTCTTGAGGGTGCGGGTGACTCCCTGTGTTATTGAGCCAGCCGCCTGAGATATCGTCCTGAAAACCAGGGAGTTACCCGCTCTGGAGTGACCTGCTGCAGGGTGCTCATGGGCGGGTTGCAATTGCTTATCGGGATTAATGGCGGTGACAGTGCTTTTTGATGATGCACTGGTGGAAGCGTTAGCCTCAGACAGCCTATTGTATGCACCGGTGCTGGTCAGTCCTGCGGTATTATTCGAAACGTCCATATCAACTCCTTGGTTCATCCATATTGTTTACATACAATCTTTGACTTGAATGAATCAAAGAAGTTCATTTTTAATGCTTATTATTTATTTTGAAAGAAATTAAGGGCGCAATCCCGCTTCTTTAGAGGCGGGTCAAGGCCTTGCAAGGCGTTAGCCTTGCTGTGACAATTGCTTAGATATTGTTACTGACTTTTTCCGAGGTAGTGACCAATAAGACTGCAGTCGTCGGCAACTGCTCCTGCGTTGCTCTAGCTCCTGCATCCATGCAGTCGTCGGCAACTGCTCCTGCGTTGCTCTAGCTCCTGCATCCATGCAGTCGTCGGCAACTGCTCCTGCGTTGCTCTAGCTCCTGCATCCATGCAGTCGTCGGCAACTGCTCCTGCGTTGCTCTAGCTCCTGCATCCATGCAGTCGTAGGTGGCAGTGAATTGGCCTGAAAACCCGCTTTTGTTCGTCAAAAAGCTCGCTATTCTCGATAATACTCCCAGTTATCCATTAGCGACTCCAGTTGCCCTATATACTGGCGATATGCAGACAATTGCCACCCAACCCGCAGTAATATGGGATTGTTCGGACTGATCTGAAAACCCAGACTTTGAGCAAATTTGTCAAAAGGAACAGCGACAACTCTGTGCAAGGCTGTAATGTCAGCCTTCTGCATATCTTGCTCCACATGTTCCATGGCAAGCCGGATCAAAAATCGCGTCAATAGCTCCACAAACGCAGCCTCTGATTGGACAGGCCCCTCCGTATTAGAATCGTCCGAGATGTCTTTTAACCAATGATAAATCTGACTGCAAATTTCTCCAACGCTAGCTTCTCTCTGAAATTGTTGTAATTCATCAATGGGGGGTATGATATCCGGTCCAAAGCCCCTACGATAAATTTCAATAAATTTTTCTATAGATTCCTGCGCTTCCGGGGATATTGCCGTACAAACCAGAGCCCGGATGTCAACTTCGTCGGTTGTATCCATCGAGCTTGGGATATTTTCCTCTTCAATCAGGCCATTCCCGTTAGCACGGTTATGAAACAACAAGAACAGTCCTGCAAGAAGTGAATAATAAACAGGGTCTTTCATCATGCGCAAAATATCGTTATTGGCTGTACTGTTAGCGTGATCAATACAATAAATACTGATACGATCGCTCTCCAGTTTCACCATGAAATTACCCGTTTGGGGGTCAGTATTTAAAAAAAAGGATTCACTGAATAAATCCAGATAAACTTTTAGCACAAGTTTATGAATGCCGACGATAATAGTATTTATTTCCGTTTCACTTAGCCTTCCACCCTCTTTCCAGTCCGGCTGCCATGAAGCGAGCCTCTCCCTTAACGCATCTGTACGATCAAGAGAACAGCCATCAATATACTCCATCACAAGGGCATCAGGGCTGGATAAGGGTACAGACACCTCAGGTACCCTGAACTGAACCGGCACCTGATGGCCTGAGTCGGTAGTTACATGGTAGCGCTTGGTTTCTGTCAAATTTTTTAAGGCCTCAGACGCTTTTTCGGTAAACTTAAGTTCCCGTGATAAGTCACACTCATTACTAAAACTCTTGAATGCACTGCAAATGTCGTCAAAGTACATCTCTGAGATAAAACCCCAGTCATAAAAGAAAGAAACCAGGCTGTTCACCAACGAAACATCAATATTAATTTTTTCTGCCAACTCTGGTGATAAATATTTAACAGCAAAATCTCGTCCACCAATATTAAACTGATCGACCTGGCAAATACTCCCACGCCCAAGTGTTTTAACATGCCGGACAGGTGCTGCTGAAACGGCACTGTTAGCCATGAACTGGCTAACGCCGTCATTTATGCCTGATCGTTCCGGCATGGCATCTTCAGAAAGCAGTCCGGCATTAGCCACATTGCGCTCGATAACTTTCCTGATTACCTCAGGATCAACCTTGCCTGCCGAGCACTGGCTCGCGACTTTTACCATGTTAGTCGTGTAGTTATAAAGATCTTGATGTGATTTGAAATACTCAGCCGGTGCTTGTTTTGCAGCTACGTATTGGCCTATTTTTCCCCACAGTCCGCCATTTTTATGGAAAAACTGAGCAATTGGTTCAGGAGAACGATAACAGGCAACCTTCGCCAGAGTAGCGCCACCACTGCAAGCCAACCCAATAACACGCGATGTCCTTTTCAGGGTGCTGGTGACTCCTTGTGTAATTGAGCTAGCCGCCTGAGATATCGTCCTGAAAACCAGGGAGCAACCCGCTCTGGAATGGCCTGCTGCAGGGTGTTCATGGGCGGGTTGCAATTGCTTATGGGGATTAACGGCGGTGACAGTGCTTTTTGATGATGTACTGGTGGAAGCAGCGTTAGCCTCAGACACCCTATTGTATGCACCGGTGCTGGTCACTCCTGCGGTATTATTCGAAACGTCCATATCATTCCCCCTGGTTCATAAATATTGTTTACATACAATCTTTGACTTGAATGAATCAAGGAAGTTCATTTTTAATGCTTATTATTTTAAATTTTGAATTGAAAAAACTGTAGATAGGTGGAGAAAAATTGAATGGTCGAGAACAAATAGAGACCAATCTTACACCGCTGGCAGCACTCAATATTCACATATCATCATTGACTGTTTAAACTCGCCCGGATTATCTCAACCAGAGTGAGCCAAGAAGTGACCTGGCATATCATCGGTGCTGGCAGTATGGGCTGCCTGTGGACAGCTCAGTTCCTCAAGGCAGGCATGGAAGCTACCCTGCTTGTTCGGGAACAGAGACTGCGCTCACTCAACGTTACCCAACCTGTTCTGGCCATTGATGAACTGGATGGAGTCAGTCAACACTTCCCTATCAAACTGGATTCTTGCGAATCTCTCACTGACTCGATAACCCATTTATTAGTCTGCACAAAAGCGCAGGATGCTGAAGCGGCTGTTCTTTCACTCACTGATCGCTTATCAGACCAGTGCCAGATACTATTAATCCAGAACGGTATGGGCAGCCAACAAGCAATAGCACAACATTTCAGTTCACAAACCGTATGGGCCGCATCGACAACAGAAGGGGCATGGATGAAAGACGTTCTGCATGTCTGCCATGCCGGTCGTGGATCAACCTGGGTGGGTCCTGTTGCTCAGAAGCCTGACAATGCTGTCTGGCAAGGATTAAAGGGCACGCTGAAAAAGCTGCCAGTTGACATTCAGTTTACCCATCAGATTGAAGAAAAGCTCTGGGATAAACTGGCAGTCAATTGTGCCATCAATGGTCTTACGGCTTTATATGATTGCAGGAATGGAGAACTGCTGGACACTGAAGAGCGTCAACAACGTTTAGCAGCATTGGCTGAAGAAGTGACACAGGTGAGGCAAGTCGCCGGTATTCCCGGATCAGGAAACCTTCTTGAGCTGGTCAGGCAAGTCTGCCGGAATACCGCAATGAACCACTCGTCTACCTGCATGGATGCCCGACAGGGTCGAAAAACCGAGCTGGCGTTTATTAACGGCTATCTGATTGACCAGGCTGAAAAGCTGGGAGTAGAAACGCCTGCTAACCGGACACTGATAAGAGAGCTGGCAGAACTCAATATCAGTTAGCCAAAAATAACGTCAAGGCATAAGCGACAGGTCCATTCAAGAGTGAGGTGTACGCCACAACTTAATGGCTGATCCAAGTGAACAAATGAAGTGATCGGTTTTGAGGGTCTCTCCGGTTTTTGCATCCGAGGCAATAAACCAGATATTAAATTCTTTATCATCTTCTCTGGAGAGGGTGTAAGCACTTTGCCACTCTATCCAGGCTGGCCATTCTATCCAGTCTGGCAGAGGTGTGGCATCCCTGACTTCAGCCATTAGATAGGTATTCAGTTTATAGCTCGTTAACATCATTATCGTGCCACCTTCATTGATGGTGTTTCGTTTAAAAATAGTGACCTCTTTTCCACGAAAACTCTCTACTGCCTGAGAATGAGGCTTAAGGTTCTGGTACTTATGAGTACACTGTCCAAAATCAATCACACCGATAACAGGCACTTCTCCGTGTTCAAGAGCATCCTTGAGGGCTATGTAGGAATTAATTTGTCTGGTCTCGGCCCATACCTGAGAGCAGGACATGGCCAGGGCAAGAAAAGCACACTTAAACGGCTTGATAATGTACATACTCTTTTGTCTTCTGCTGTGTTTTGAACATGACCCCCGAGTATAGATCATGACAGGCTATTACTGTCGGCAAGAGCAAAGACATGAGACAACGATTTGTTTATAATCCCCGCCAATTCTTCATGATTTCCGGCCATATATTAGTAGAGTCAACATGCAGCCCCGAGACAATCTCGCTTCCGACCTGACCGACACCATCCAGCACAATGTTCGCAATGCCCTGGAAGAAGACATCGGCTCAGGTGATATTACGGCCTCCCTCATTCCTGCCGGGCAAATGGCCAAAGCACGTATCCTCTGTCGTGAAACTGCGGTTATTGCAGGGCGCCCCTGGTTTGATGAAGTATTCAGGCAGATTGACCCATCGGTGACTCTGGACTGGCAGGTTCAGGAAGGTGAACAGGTGGAAGCGGACCAGGTTCTGGTTTTTATGGAAGGTCCTGCCAGAAGCCTGTTGACCGGTGAACGTGCAGCCATGAACTTCCTTCAGACCCTTTCCGGCACTGCTACCCGCTGTTCTTACTACGCCAATCTGGTCAAAGAGACGGGCGTTAAACTGCTGGACACTCGTAAAACCCTGCCCGGTCTTCGCCTCGCCCAAAAGTACGCCGTCATGGCAGGCGGATGTCACAATCACCGGATCGGGCTTTATGATGCCTTCCTGATCAAGGAGAATCATATTGCCGCCTGTGGCGGGATTGAGCAGGCAGTCAGCACCGCCCGGGCCATGGCTCCGGGCAAGCCTGTGGAAGTTGAGGTCGAGAACATGGAAGAGTTCCAGCGGGCAAGAAGCGCTGGTGCCGACATCATTATGTTGGACAACTTCCCTCTGGACGCACTGCGTGAAACCGTCGAACTGAACAACTCCCTGCCAGCACCTCAACCCGGGCTGGAAGCTTCCGGGGGTATTACCGATGAGCGCCTGCCGGTAATTGCAGCGACCGGTGTCGACTTTATTTCCATCGGAACACTCACCAAAGATATTCAATCCATTGATCTGTCCATGAGACTGATTGATACCACAGAGATCTGAACAGGAAGCCAAAACCATGAGTAAAATTCTGGTCACAGGAGGTGCAGGCTATATCGGTAGCCATACCTGTCTGGAATTATTAAACGACAACTACGAAATAGTGGTTCTGGATAACCTCAGCAACAGCAGCGAAGAATCTCTGGGCCGGGTTCAGGAGATTACCGGCAAAACACTGGCGTTTGTTAACGGCGACATCCGCGATCGAGCTTTGCTGGACGGCCTCTTTCAGCAGCACGATTTTGAAGCCGTTATTCACTTTGCGGGGTTGAAAGCCGTAGGGGAGTCTTGCGAAATCCCTCTCGATTACTATGAAAACAATGTCTACGGCACCCTTGTACTCTGCCAGGCCATGCAGGCAGCCAATGTAAAACGCATTGTCTTCAGCTCGTCAGCGACCGTTTATGGTGATCCTGCCAGTCTGCCGATCACAGAAGATTTTCCGCTAAGTGCCACTAATCCTTACGGTCGCTCGAAACTGATGGTGGAAGAAGTTCTGGAAGATCTTTTCAAATCGGATACTGACTGGAGCATTGCCCTGCTTCGTTACTTTAATCCGGCAGGTGCTCACGCTTCTGGTCGCATTGGCGAAGATCCTAATGACACCCCGAACAACCTGATGCCCTACGTGACTCAGGTGGCCATTGGCAAGCTGGAAAAGTTGAGAGTTTTCGGTAACGACTACCCCACCATCGACGGCACCGGAGTTCGTGATTATATTCACGTCGTGGACCTGTCACTGGGTCATGTCAAAGCCATAGAAAAACTTCGTACGACCAAAGGCGTACATACCTGGAACCTCGGCTTAGGTAAAGGCTACAGTGTTCTGGAAATAGTTGCGGCGTTTGAAAAAGCGTCTGGCCAAAATGTACCTTACGAGATCACGGCTCGCCGTTCCGGTGACATTGCCGCCTGCTATGCCAATACCGACAAAGCTCTGAATGAGCTGGGTTGGAAAGCAGAGCGGGGGCTTGAAGAAATGGTGACCGACGCCTGGCGCTGGCAGTCCGACAATCCGGATGGATACAACCCTTAACTTTAATGGGGCTCTAATGCCCCATTTCGATCAGTTTCGTCTTATCTGGCCGATCAATTAAAGACGTCCCCCTCCCCGGAAAACTGATCATGAAACACCTTTTTTCGCTTTTTCTCCTACTCATTCCAATCACTGTATGGAGCGCCTGTCCAAGCTGGACCTCAGAGCAGGCTGAAAAGCAGATCGTTGCTCTGCAAAAAGAGATCAGACATAACGATGACCTTTACTACAACAAACACTCTCCCGTGCTCACCGACCATGAATACGATGCGCTGAAAGCGCAACTGCAATCTCTGATAAAGTGTTTTCCGGAACTGACACTTCCTCCTGTTGCTGAGGAGAATATCGAGGGAGACGTTGACCATCGCGCCTTTATGGGTAGCTTGAAAAAAGCCCGGGACATTGATGATATCAAAAAATTTCTCAAACAAGCCGGTAAGGAAATCATTCTGGTTCAACCCAAGATTGACGGTGTTGCGGTTGAGCTGGTTTATCAGAACGGCAAACTGGTCGCCGCTTCTACCCGGGGCACAGGCGACAGAGGGCAGAATATTCTTGATGCCGTCAAACACATGCCCATAATCCCGAAAGCGCTGATTACGGAATATAACGATATTGTCCTGCACGGAGAACTCTTTGCCCGCCTGAATGAGACCGTCAAAAATTCCGTTTATAGCAGTGCCCGTCATTATGTCTCCGGCCATATCAGTCGCAAAGAACTGGATGTTTCGTCACTGGGCAGTATCGAATTCTTCCCATGGCGCTGGGTCAACAGCCCTTTTGATAGCGACAAGACGGTGATCAATACCCTGTATGGCTATGGTTTTGAGCTACCTGCCGAGCATACCCAACGGGGTAATACTCTGAAAGAGATAGAAAAAATCCGTGATACCTATAATAAACGCAGCGGTATGGAGCCCTTCCTTATGGACGGTATTGTTCTGAAACTGGACAACCTCGAGCTTCGTAAAAAACTGGGCTGGGAGAGCCAGAATCCAGCCTGGGCCATTGCCTGGAAATTCCCTTCCGACAGTGCCATAACCACAGTTAAAGGCGTTGATTTCAGAGTGGGACGTACCGGCCAGATCACCCCGGTACTTCAGCTGGAGCCGATAGCGATCGGAGGGGAAACTGTTCGGCAGGTATCACTGGGCAGCATCAAAAACCTGTCTGAGAAGGATATCGCTATTGGTGACCAGATTTCTGTGCAACTGAAAGGCGCTGCTACACCGGTTTTTGGTCAGGTTGTTCTGAGGCCGGAGCATCGCACCCGACCAATGTTTCCAGACCCGAAAAGATACAATGCCTTCTCCTGCCTTGAGTTAAAGCCGGGCTGTGAAGAACAGTTTACTGAAAGGTTGAAATGGCTGGGGATAAGTCTGGATATTCCCTTTTTGCACGAGCCACTGATAAAAAAGCTGATGGCAAATAAGGCCATTGACCGCTTTCCAGATAGTTTCAAAGTGTCTGAGTCTGACCTGAAACAGGCTGGCTTGAATGAGCATTCATCGAAACAACTGCTATCAGTACTCAACACACTTCATAGGGTTTCTCTAAAGTCCCAGATAAGAGCCCTGAGCATTCCACAGCTGGGAGAAACTCGCTCCAGAAAGCTGGCAAGCCATTTTAAAAGCTGGGACAAAATTCTTGATGCCACGCCAGAGGAAATGGCGGCTGTGGTTTTGATGTCCGTTAAGCAGGCTCAGAGGGCTAAAAGCTATTTGAATACTCCAAGCATCAGGGACTCTATTGAATGGTTCAGACAGCCCTGATTCTTCTTCTGGCCTTCAATCTCAGGTCACCCTCATAGATTTACCAAACAGAAAAAAGGCCGGAATTAAATCCAGCCTTCGAAGAAACTACGTCAGTAAAGTTCTAGGGCGAGTAATCTGGTGTAGTAGTTAAAGAATCATTGCTGCACAATGTACCACCACCATTACATGTAAGAGTCCATACAGTGCCTGTTGCATCAGGAGTGTACGTTAAAGTCTGTGAAGCAAAAGCCCCACCTGGAGTAATTGTGATAACCCCATCCACGACATCGTCTATTGTGTTTCTTGCAGCGGGAATACCATTTGATCCATCATCACAATCAGTGATAGGGTTGGTTTGAGCACAAATACCTACAGCCGTCTTATACTGGCTGGCTTCACTCAATGCAGCGTTTACCGTCGCATTACGGGTGTAATTCTGGTACTGGGGAATCGCCACAGCCGCCAGAATACCAATGATCGCCACTACGATCATCAGCTCTATCAGCGTGAAACCCAGCATCCTGGACATCCATGTTTTCATCTCGTTATCCTCGGTCATTGAATAGCTGCCCTCCGCCAATACACTGGGCCCCACAGGTCAGTCTCTAGCAAGATGTCGGCGCTCATGACCAGAGCTTTAGGACTTACCTTTCGTTTTTAAAACCGCTGATTTCTCGTGATTTTCAGATGTGGCCCGATAAGCCTTATACAGGCTTTTCTTCAGGGGCAGCTGCCATGAAAAATCTCACCCTTTTCGCCAATAAAAGACTCTCTCTTGTTGCCCGGGTCATTACTGTTGTGCTGATACTGACAACCACTGCGATCACCGGCGCTGTTAGTCTTCAACATGTCTACCAAGGTGAAGTGGATCGTTATTTTGAGCAGGGGCAAGACTCAGAGCTGATGCTGATCATTCAATCGGGGTACCACACACTCAAAACCACAGGCGTGGGAAAAGACAATTTCAGACCCTTATTAGGCAGTGAACTGGGAGAATATCAGAATCACACCTTTGTTGGCTGGCACGCAGATTTCAGACAAATGACCCGGGAAGGTGGATTTCCTTTCTTCATGCTCTACGAAGTCAGTTATCAGAAAGGGCGGACTCAGGAGTATTTTTCCTACCAGGGCCTACTGAATCCTCAACTGGTAGCCAGAGAAATCCATATTAATTAACAAGGTGAAAGGCTCCATTCTGCCAGAAACGTGGGGCCATGGATTCAAAGGGAATTGAAACTGGGTAGGTTCCCTGAATAAACTCAACGTAGAAAATGCTAAAGAAGGTAATAGACAACAAGATAAGCATTGAAGCCAACAGCTTTGAAACACTCAGTTCGTAATCCTTAACTTCAGCAATGACCTTCACTCTGTCCTTATCGTGAGCATACAGACAATAGCCCACTACCAGCAACATCATCATCTGACTCACAGGCGTGATAAATACACCACTGATCTGGGCATGAAGCACCGCACTCAGAATAGCCCAAAAGGCCGATATCTGGATATAGGTTTGCTGCCCCGACAATGATCCTCTCTCTAACCTTTTTTTCAGCCGCATCAGGTAAGAAACGCCACCCCAAAGCATGACGATAACAAAGCACAATGTAGCCAGCGTCCCCCACTCAGAAAGCCATTGCAAAACAATATTATGGGGCGATCCCAGTCCATTGTCTGATGAAAGAATAAAATGCTGAGGCCCCACCCCAAACAGGGGATTATCTAATGCCAGTTGCCAGGCAGTGATCCAAAGCTCAACACGATCATAGGTTTTCAATGCCGCTGAGAGTGGTCTGAATCCCTTGACTCCATGCCCCAATAAATAAGGAATGAACCAAATAAAAACCGTATAAGCGATCAACCCAAGCATCAATGCTTTTGTATGAACTCGAATAATGGGTGTTATTACTTTCTGGAAACAAAAGTAAATAGCTATTCCACTCATAACCAAAGACAGAAGGATGCCTCGGCTCTGTGATAAAAAAATGAAAAAATACATAATCATCAAGGGAATCCAGCTTAGCCTCTGAACCAGTGACCCCTTGCTTTTCGACAAAAGGGGCAGTAAAGCCAAAAGTGGAATCAGCCAGTTCTGCGCATGATTCAAAATCCTGGGGTTAGTAAATCCATAAATCGTGTGCATCCAGGACTCAGGCGGATATTGTAAATAAACGGCATAGTGAAACAGGTAGCCAAAACCGTAAAGCCCTAAAGCCATGCCAATAACACTGATAATGCCTGCCAGCTTTCTCTCATCAATACTTTTGGCCAGGAGTAAAGTGCTCATCATCAGTAAACCATAGAGCCCAACCTCCTGAATGCCTTTTAACGGATACTCACTCATTAATGCCGAGCATGATCCAAACCCTAAGCCAAGGAAGATCAAGACTCTGGCCAGAACGGGCAAATAAGCAAAGCCATTCAGGGACTGATAGCAAACCATAAACAACCCAGAGGCAACAGAAAGAAAAACAACTTGAACAACTCGCCTGAAGTTGTAGCTGGACAGTCCGAAATCCCAGATTAGAAGAGCCGACCACATTGCCAGTAGTGTCAGCGTCATTAAAAGAAACACTGCGCTTTTATGGTGAGACTGATGAATGAACGTGAGCATGAGCACTGAATTTATGTGGACATAATCATCGTATATCGGCTATGAGCCGGACAAGAAAAGAACAAAAAGGACACCCAAAAAGAACAAAAAGGACACCCATATATTTGACCAATAGCAAAAGAGAGGAAAGGAAACAAAAAGAACAAAAAGGACACCCATATATTTGACCAATAGCAAAAGAGAGGAAAGGAAACAAAAAGAACAAAAAGGACACCCATATATTTGACCAATAGCAAAAGAGAGGAAAGGAAAAAAGAGAACAAAAAGGACACCCATATATTTGACAGAAAGAACAAAAAGGATATCCATATATTTGACCAATCGACTGGTTAAGCTATTTTTCTCATGTTTACGATTTTTACCCACCATAGCAATAGGAGATCTCATGACTCAAGCCCGCAGCAACCTGATTGATTCAGGTTCGACACCCTATTACCACTGTGTGTCTCGGTGCGTCCGCAGGGCTTACTTGTGTGGTGAGGATCATCTGACCGGGAATAGTTTTGAGCATCGCAGGCAGTGGGTGGTCGACCGTCTGCGTACATTGACCTCTGTCTTTGCTATCGAAGTCTGTGCTTATGCTGTGATGTCTAATCACTTTCACCTGGTACTACACATCAACATCAATGAGTCTGATAAGTGGAATCGAGATGAAATACTGCGGCGATGGACTACCCTTTTCACAGGTCCATTATTGATCCAACGCCATTTGAGCAATGCAAAGCTCAGCTGCTCGGAGCTCAGCCGCATCGATGAATATGTGGCTGAGTATCGTAGCCGTTTGAAAAGTATCAGCTGGTTTATGCGTTGCTTGAACGAACATCTTGCCCGTGAAGCCAACAGGGAAGATGGTTGTAAGGGCCGATTCTGGGAAGGACGTTTTAAAAGTCAGGCGTTACTGGATGAAGCCGCTTTACTGACCTGTATGGCTTATGTTGACCTTAACCCTATCAGGGCAAAACTTGCCTCAACACCAGAGCAATCCGACTATACCTCTATCCAAAAACGCATTGAAAAAACTACCGAAGCAACAGATAGCAGGCAGCCGTTCATGTTGAAGCCTTTTCAGAACCAGGAGCAAGACCCGAATAAAACATTGCCATACATTCTTCATGATTATCTGGAGCTGGTAGACTGGAGTGGAAGAGCGGTCAGAAAAGATAAGAAAGGTTCTATAGCGGAAAGCTCACCTCCTATCTTGGCAAGACTAGAAATAGATGGTGACGAATGGCTAAAAACCATGAGCAGAAACAATCGATTTTATCGTGCAGTCGGACGACTGAAGGCCATGAAGGCATATGCGATCAGTACAGGTCAACGTTGGCTTCAGGGGTTATATTGTTGTGGCCAGTTATTTCAGCCTGGTTGATTCATCTTTTGCCTTATACGCCACATTCTTACCGAATAGATTTGGTGAGATGGGATTCTGCATATTTTATAAACCTAATAAGTTGTATTTCCTTGTTTTATCGAGTTTAGGGTCATCCCAAGTTTGATCCGATCAGGTATTTTTTATGCGTGACGGGCTATGTACTGGCTTCTGGTCAAGAAATTTTATGGGTGTCTTATTTTTCTATTTTCCTTCTTTTTCTATGGGTGTCCTATTTTCCTTCCCTAATGGATGTCTTATTTTCCTTCTTTTTCTATGGGTGTCCTATTTTCTTTCCTTCTATTTTCCTTCCTTATGTGGGTGTCCTAATTTCTCGTCCTAATGGGTTTTCTATTTTCCTTCTTCTCTAATGGATGTCTTATTTTCCTTCTTTTTCTATGGGTGTCCTATTTTCCTTCCTATTTTCCTCTCTATTTTCCTCTCTATTTTCCTCTCTATTTTCCTCTCTATTTTCCTCTCTATTTTCCTCTCTATTTTCCTCTACTATGGGTGTCCTATTTTCCTTCCTTCTATTTCTCTCTAGTTTCCGTTCTTTGAACAAAAATACTAACGAGAGCAAGTACACCAGACCCCACCATCAACAGCGTCGAAACCGCATTGAGCACAGGTGTTGAACCTTCCCTCATACGATCAAACAATGTAATCGTTAAAGGGGAATCACTGCCTGCAAGAATTAAAGTGGTATTAAAATTCTCGAAAGACATCAGAAAGGCCACAACCGCTGAGCCCATCACTGCTGGCTTTAACCAGGGCAGTGTAATAGTTATAAATACCTCAAGACGGCTTGCACCAAGGTTTAAAGCAGCTTCTTCCATTTCACTATCCAGCTTTCTTAGTCGTGCCGAAATGACTAGTGTTGCCATAGTACTGATAAAGGCGAATTGCCCAAGCACAACAAGTGGCAGACCAGGCCTTAAAAACTCCAGATCAAGCCCATAACTGTCTTCTATCGTATTGGCGATGCCGCTGCTGAAAGAAAGAATGGAAATCCCGAGAATGACACCTGGAACCACCAGTGGTAGCAACATCAAGCTGTAGAGAAACTGTTTTCCCCGGAAATCATAACGCTCAAACAACAGTGCATTGGTAATAGCTAAAGTAACTGACAGAATAGCAACAAACAGTGCGATCATTAAGCTGGTGATAATACTCTCCTTTATCACACCGTCATGAAATAAACCAAGTCGCTCTTTGTTACTAGCAAAATACCAGTCCAGAGAAAACCCTTCCCAGGGCAGGGAAGGAAATACACTGTCGTTCATTGAGAATACGGCAACCGTGACAAGCGGAGCCAAAAGAAACAAAAAGAACAAACATACATAAACCGTGTAAGTTTTCTGAAATGCTCTGCTTTGGGGAATACTTTGTATCATGATCTATTTCTCAGGTTTCACTGGCTAATGCCTGTTTGAACGATTGTTTGCTGAGCTTCAGGCCAAGCCAGACAATCAGCGACGACAGGCAAAGCAATAAAACCCCAAAGGCTGCTCCCTGTTCCCAGTTAAAGCGAGTAATAAACTGGGTAAAAATCTGCTCGGTAAACCAGAGACTGTCTTTACCACCCAAAAGTGTCGGTGTCAGATAATTGCCAAGGGTCAGCATAAAGACGACGATGCACCCGGATACGATACCTGGTACAGCATATGGGATAATGACTGTGCGAAGCACAGTGAAGTGGCTACCGCCCAGATCATAAGCTGCTTCTACAAGGCTATCATCCATTCCTTCCAGAGTGCTGACCAAAGGCACCACCATAAAGAGCGTGGAAGCATATACGAGGCCGGTCATAACAGTGATGTCGTTGTACAGCATCTCTACCGGCGCATCCGCCAGCCCAACCCATTGCAGTAAGCCACTGACAACACCGCTCTCCCGCAGCAAAATCATCCAGCCGTAGGTTCGCACTAGCTCACTGACCCAGAATGGAATCAGACAGGCAAGAAAGATCAGGTTCTTGTTTTTACCCTGAGCAATTTTAGCGATATACCAAGAAACCGGGAAAGAGATCAGTAATGTCAGGCCAGTAGCAAGAATGGACATCACAGCAGTTCGCAAAAATGTATTCCAATAGAGCGGCTCTGTAAAAAACTCCTGATAATGAAGCAGGCTGAACTCATAAACACCGTAACTGACTCGCTCCCTCAAAGAAATGACCAGCATATCCAGCTGTGGTAACAGAATCAACAATACCAGCGTCAGCAAGAGAGGCATTAACAGTAGATAAAAAGAGAGTTTTCTGCCGGTCATGGTCACGGCCCCCTCTTTTTGTTTGATAGTTTCTTATTTGACAAAAAAATATTGTTCTGTCGTATATCCCAGGACAGTGAAACAGCGTCTCCAGCCACCAGATCATGAAACTCTCGAGTCTGCGGCAACGAAACACTCAACTGCTGGGATGAATCAATATCTTTCACCAATATCTGGCTATTACCGCCATCAAAAAGAATATTTTCTACCCGACCATTAATATGGTTTTCAGAAGTTACATTCTGATCTCTTCGGATACGGATAGCTTCCGGACGTATAAACAAATCAACAGAGTCTCCGGAGTTCAGTTCTACTTTTGGAAACGCAGTTTTAAATTGCTGGCCCGCGTTAGATCGAATTATTGCTGTTTCACCAGCAATAGACTCAACGATTCCATCCACCCGATTATTATTACCAACAAAACCAGCGACAAATGACGTTTCTGGCTCATAGTAAAGCGACTGAGGAGAGCCCACCTGTTCTAAACGGCCATGATTCATGACGGCTACCTGGTCTGACATAACCATCGCTTCAGATTGATCATGGGTTATATAAATAAAGGTTGTACCAAACGCCTTTTGTAGTTTTTTTAATTCAACCTTCATTTGTTCCCGAAGCTTCAGGTCAAGAGCGCCAAGAGGCTCGTCCAGTAAGAGAACATCCGGTTCTAGCACAAGGCATCGTGCAATAGCCACCCGCTGTTTCTGACCACCAGAAAGTTGATTGACTGATTTTTTTTCAATACCCGGCAAGCCAATACGTTCCAGAACATCGGCAACTTTTTTATCCCTCTGCAGCTTTGGTACCTTATCGCGCTTAAGCCCGTAAGCAATGTTTTCCCCAATATTCATCATGGGAAAAAGAGCCAGGTGCTGAAATACCATATTTACCGGGCGCTTATTAGGTGGGATACCAGCCATTTTCTTCCCTTTTATCAGAATTTCTCCCTGATCTGGTTCAGAAAAACCGGCAAGCATTCTCAGCAGCGTGGTTTTGCCACAGCCAGAGGGGCCAAGTATGGAGAAAAAGGAGCCAGCAGTAATTTCAAGAGAAATGTCTTCTACTGCCTGAAAACTGCCAAAGTGTTTGAAAACATTGCGGCATTCGAGATCTAAAGTCATCGGGTTGTACATCCTGGAAAACAACCAGCCTCTGTCATATAAATCTCACATTAAAAAAAACAGGGCTGACGGATACAGCTATAAGTGACTATTGTGCGGCTTTGATACGATCCAGAGTTTTCCCTTCGATGATTTCAAGACCTGCAGGCACTGGCGGATACCACTTGATATTATCGAGACTGCTCTGGTTATAGCTGATCTTGTAGCTGTTGCTGAGCTGATCGTTAACAAACTCTTCAGCACCGGCGGATGCAGTAAAATTACCCGCAGCTTCGGTAATTTTGGCAGCAATTTCGGGCTGCATTACAAAGTTGATCCATTTATAAGCAGCTTCGTCATTCTTGCCTTTAGCGGGAAGGGCGAAAGTATCAATCCAGCCGAGTGCTCCAGACTCTGGTGGTACGAAGTTGATGCTAGTCGTTTCCTTATGCAGCTTCCAACCGCCGGCATCCCAACCCATAGCCAATGTGACTTCGCCACTGCGCAGCAGGTTAAGCAAAGCATCACCGCCTTCCCAGTAAGCTTTAACATTGGCTTTACAGTTGATGAGCTTCTGCTCAACTTTGCTGAGAATTTCAGTGTACTTCTTCTGATCGTCGTAGGCTGCGAATGGGTCTTCACCCATAGCAAAAGCGAAACCAATAAGGGTTGGACGCTTCAGTCGATAGGAGACTTTGCCCTTATAATCATCAGAGCAGAGGTCATTAAAGCTGTAGCTGCTTTTGCTACCTGCAGTATCGACAATCAGACCGCTGGTACCCCAGATATGAGGAACACCATACACATCACCGTTAATCGTGGTGTTGGCTTTGGTAGCAGACAACATGGAAGGAATAAACTGACCGGCATCGAGTTTACTGAGATCAATAGGCTTATAAATTCGATATTCTTTTTGAGCACCGGTAATACGATCCTGACTTGGCTGAACCAGATCATAGCCTGCGCCGCGAGTAGCGCGGAGCTTGGAAATCATATCTTCGTTATTGGATTTGGTAACCTTAACGGCAATACCGGTTTCCTGTTCAAACTGATCAATGACTTCCTGGGGTGCGTAGCCTCCCCAGGTCAAAAGCCTTAGTTCTTCCGCCTGTGCATCGACAGAGAACATGACAGCAGTGGATATGGTCAGCACCAGCAGACCTTTTATCGGTTTCGACATGGAGCGCCCCTAAGAGGTTTGTTGTTGTTCGTTATTGTTATGCAATCTTGTTACAGAAATATTTCACCAATTGACAAGAAGGTCAATAAAGATATTTTCCTGCTATTTAATTATTCCAACTTAGAAAACAGTTTACCTCGGATAAAAGAGGGCACGCCATCAGGCGCGTTAAAACAGACGACGCAAACTCTTTATTGAAATAAGTGAGGAGCACCGGGCTGCAAAGGCTGTTTTCTAGTTAATCTTTAACACAGCGCAGCAAAATCATCAAGACATTTTGTGAGCATCCAAATTCCCTCAGTTTCTCTTTATATTTTCCCCCTATAGACTTCAAGAGTAATCTTATCTTCTTTTTTAACTCCCAAATATCTCCTTGAAGATGAGAACATTCTAAAATATGGTCGGTCATCCGAATTTTTTAAAGCTGAAAACAATGTAGGTACAAACTTCTGGCCAAATATAGATTTAGAACAGGCTTTATTATTTGATGTTTTTATAACTCTACCGAATGACGATTTTATTTTTTCAAATTCCTTGTAGATTCTTTTCATTTTTTTAGCGGATGAAGGGGAAGATTTTTTTTCGCACTGAAATAAACTCAAATCACAATCTTCTTTAAATTCTTTTGCTTGATTGTTTATCATTGAAGAGTCACCAGTAATCCATTGTTCAAGAGTGAATGCTCCAGAAACTGACTGTAGTAAGTGAAATTTTTCAGCTCCCCTAACAATAACAAAATCATGAATACTTTCCTCTTCGCTATCATCCGAAACTTTAAGCTTATGAAAAAACACGTAATCATGCTTTGGGTCATTATTGAGGTAGTTCTTATATCCATCCTGATCATCAGGTAAAAAAATAGTAGATCCTGAATAGCTTTTCAGATCGAAGTTTTTTTGAAGAACTAAAGACGTTACGCTGCTTATCGTTTCTTCTTCCAGTTCACCTAAACTCAATTCTAATGCTAATGAAAATGTGTCGCTTTTTTTTGCAAGAACCCTGTCAGGCATATATTTTTTGTCGACACCCAGTTCTCTTAAAACATCGGATAACAGTCTACTATCTCCCTCACTATAAAGTGAAACAGGCCTTGAAAAAGCACAGGCAGTCTCATCTGAAGTACTTTGAAAAAACGGCGACTTTTCCTGTAGTTCGATTGATTGCCCTGCATAGGGTGCTGAGGGCAAATTGAGACAATGCGGAGAACTTTCATTATATACAGTAACTTCTTTACCCATAATGAAACCAGTGGGTAATTTCCCTCTTCGGGCGCGCTTGGGTGGTGGTGAGTCTGAAAAAACTGTGTCGGAATTTTTATTTATGCCATCCATGTCGGTTATCTCCCTGATAAGTATTTTTCCTCGATTAGCAAGAGCTTACAAAATTACTCCTAATAACTTAGAGGCGTTTTTAGCATAAAAGTTCATAGCAAGCTGTTAAGTGCAACTAACAAAGTTTCTGTCTTTCAGTAAGGGCAGGACGGTTTTACACATTGACACCTTGTTTCCAGAGTCCACAGACTGACGTAGAACTCTGGCCCCCTTGCTTTTAAACCCTCTGGGTCCCAACGTGGGAGTCCATACGTTATCTCAAGTTACAAAGCTCGGCTTTCGAGGGGGGTGATGTGTTTCTAAACAGGTTGCAAGTACAAGTCGGAAATTTTTTGGATGCCCTGATTTCTTTGGGAACAAGTAAAAAATTTTATGGGTCTCTCTCACACTAATCTATCCTTCTTATCTGTAAACCAGAAGGCAAGGGTAGAATTATTAAACACTCACTCTTTGCAACACTGCTGTTACTGTCGTTGTCTGTCATCTGTCTAGCGAAACCGCTAACAAGGCGTTTTATTATCGAACTTGAACAGAATGTAGATTTTCCAAACCAGAACTTTTCTATAAAGATTGACCAAGGCACATTGTCGGGCAGCCTGCCAGACATTGCCGACATAAATGGCTGCGCAGAAGCGGATTTACCGCCTGATAACAAACGACACAAACCTGACAGTTACAGGGTAAAAACGACCCTCGTTGAGTCGATTTCCTGGCAATGGCTTTACACCACAAACCTGCTGGTTATCTACGAACTGTTCCTGACCAGCAGAGATATCTCTCTACGTTTAAAGCCTTATTTATGGATACCTGTAGAAGCATTTATAACCGTCGGCTTGCTTTTAAAAAGCAATTGGAACCCGGATTCATTGCTGTTTAACCCGATTGAACAACATGAAACGAGTCAAAGTCACCTGCTTGCGATAACCGCTACGATGCCTGGCTCTGAACACGAACAACAAGGCCGACCATCAGAATCATCCGGCCAGCAGGGCCTACGTACCGACAGCTACCCTAAAGACTATTTCATCAATCTACTGTATTCTGACTCTGGCGAGAATAACGGATTCCCTCAACAACACTCGCACACTTTGGGTCTAAATTGTTTCATTTTTCCCTGCAGTGACGTTTGTCAATTCCGACAATCTTCCGATGCGTCCTACAACGCAGCCCCAGATTCTAGAGAAAGTTCAACAGACCACAAAGAAGCAAGACCCGGACAAATATCATGCCCCCATCGGGCTGATACAACCGGCCCTTCCAGACAAGCAACCTGCAACGTGATAGTGTTCGGGAAGGATGGCCAGCTGCGACAATGCGGAAAGGTCTACAAGAATAAACGAGCACTAAATTCTCATAAAAGCAGATTTCATAGCGGCCAAAAGACCTGTGATTTGATGGTGATTACAGAGGATAAACAGTCGCAGCCATGCGGAAAGGTCTTCCAGAATGCCAGAGGCCTGGAAAATCACAAAAGCATTGTCCACAGCGGGCAAAAAACCTGTGCTGTAACCATAATCGGGAAAGGTGGCCAGCCGCAGCCATGTGGAAAAATCTGCAGCAATGCTCGATCTTTGACGGTGCATAAAAGTCGATACCACACTGGTCAGAAAACCTGTTCCATAACCTATATCGGGGAGGACGGAAATCAGCGGCCATGCGGGAAGGTCTGCAAGAATGCTATAGCCCTGACGGAACACAAAAGCAAATGCCACAGCGGGCAAAAAACCTGTAACGTATCGGTGGCTGGAGAGAACGGCCAGCCAGTGCCGTGCGGGATGGTCTGCCAGAATGCTATAGCCCTGTCGAATCACAAAGGCAGCTACCACAGCAGGCAACAAACCTGTATGAAAAACGTGATCGGGGATGATGGCCAGCTGCGGCAGTGCGGGACAATCTGCAGAAATGTTCCAACTCTGTCGTATCACATAAGAAGAGAGCACTGCGGGCTACAAACCTGTAAAGTAAACATGGTTGGGGAAGATGGTCAGAAACGGCATTGCGGGAAAGTCTGCAAGAACCCTGATGCCTTGTCGAATCACAAAAGAAGAGATCACAGCGGGCAAAAAATCTGTGATAAAACCATAATCGAAGATAATGGCCAGCCGCGACCATGCGCGAAGGTCTGCAATAATGCTAAAGCCCTGTCGGATCACAAAACCAAATACCACGCCGGGCAACAAATCTGTGACGTAGCCGTGATCGGACATGACGGCCAACCGCAGCCGTGCAGGAAGGTCTTCAAAAATTCAAAAAAACTCTTGAATCACAAAAGAATACATCGAAAACGCAAGCCTTTTGATGTGGATCGGGACACTTATCCTATTCCATGAACTGGCACCCGCCCTTGCATAAGGAAAACTCAGAAACACGCTTATTTCTTCAACTCGTTCCCAGGCTCTGAGGCTGTGGCAAAACCTTTAAGTCAGAAATTTTGTGGGTGTCTTGTTTCTTGCCCCCGGATTCATATCCCAATTTACTTATCTACCCATGGGTTATATAGCTTTGCCTGGCTCATACGCATATCGTTTGTATTTCGAGTAACTACAGTACAGTCATGGACTAAGCCAGTGACAGCTACAAGCCCATCAAAGAGGAATCAAAGACACCCATATAAAAGCGGATTCAAGGACACCCATATAAATGTGGATGTTCCCGAATTCCTTCCAACCCTTCCCCTCTGTCGCTTTTCTTGATGTCGGATTCAAGGATAATCGAGAAGGATAATCGTAATCGAGAATCGTAATCGAGGACACCCATATTTAAACGCGGATGCCCCTATAAACGTGGGTGCCCCTATAAATGTGGGTGTCTCTATAAATGCTTAGAGATAAATGTGGGTGTCTTGGATTACTTTTATTATCGTCCATCTCTGATATCAATGCTATCATTTACGAATTGAATACATCTGGATGACTCTCATGGCTAACCTGATAGTGCGCAATATTGAAGAAGAATCAAAGACACCCATATAAATGTGGATGTTCCCGAATTCCTTCCAACCCTTCCCCTCTGTCGCTTTTCTTGATGTCGGATTCAAGGATAATCGAGAAGGATAATCGTAATCGAGGACACCCATATTTAAACGCGGATGCCCCTATAAACGCGGATGCCCCTATAAACGCGGATGCCCCTATGGTGCCCCTATAAACGTGGGTGCCCCTATAAACGTGGGTGCCCCTATAAATGTGGGTGTCTTGGATTACTTTTATTATCGTCCATCTCTGATATCAATGCTATCATTTACGAATTGAATACATCTGGATGACTCTCATGGCTAACCTGATAGTGCGCAATATTGATGAGGAAATAGTTGATGCCCTCAAAGCTCGGGCAGGAAAACACGGGAGAAGTGCAGAAGCTGAGCATCGAAGAATTCTGGAAGCAGCTCTCCTTCGTCCCAAGAAAAAAAGCTTCACTGAAGCACTGAAAAACATTCCAGATGTCGGCTCAGATACGGACTTCGAACGTATCAATGATAACGGTGATCGTGATGTATTTAATTGATACCAATGTCATCAGTGAATTAAGAAAAAGAAACAGTGCAAATCAGGGCGTTCAGCTTTTTTTCAACACAGCACAAAAAAAATCATTAAAGCTCTACCTTAGTGTTGTCTCCATAGGTGAGCTCCGTAGAGGCGTTGAAAAAATCCGTCATCGAAATGACTCTATTCAGGCAAAGCAGTTAGAGCTATGGCTAAATCATCTGGTAGATGATTATCGAGATCATATTCTTGACTTTGGTAGCACCGAAGCACAGATTTGGGGAAAACTCAGAGTACCCCGCCATGAAAACGCAATTGACAAACAAATTGCAGCAACAGCCCTTGTTTATGGCCTGACAGTAGTCACAAGAAACACCCCGGATTTTGTGGATACAGGGGTTAATTTGCTCAATCCATTTCTGGATTGAACAAAGAGATTATGTCGATGAGGCATAGCAGTCATTGCCAGAAATATTGTGGGTTACCTATTTCTCTCTTGAGGAAATTTCGTGGGTGTCGCATTTCTTTCCTATTTATTACCACTAAGACACCCACATATGTAAATGTGGGTGTCTTAGATTACTTCGTCTTAGATTACTTCGAATGTGTGCCTTTTGTCATCAAATAAAGCAGGCAACAGTGATTCAATAGTTCGACTTTCTGGGGGATTCAATGTGAATTCAAGGACACCCATATATAAATGTGAGTGTCCTAAATTACTCCAGTTTATTTTTTGCTCAGTGCAATCTACTGGCTATATAACGATTCAGGCTTACACCTGATTCGGCTGCCTGGATAACTAACAAACGATGCGTTTCCGGAGTAATTCTTAACAATACTTTCCCGCTATAGTCTCTGGTTGAAAATGGTTGCGGTATCTCTTCATTTGCACTTTTCATTTCATCTACGGTTTCCAGAACTAAATTCTGGATTCCTGATAAAGCACCTACTTGCGTTTCTTCAAGCCAGCTCAAGGCAGGAAATTCAGCACATAAGCCAACATATTCCTGATCCTCTTCAGACCAGGTTACCCGGTATGTATACCGATCAATTTTCCTATCCATTTTTATCACCCTCTATGCGTTCGATCGCCTGTAACACCTGCTTTACCTGGTAAGGTTTAGCTTTGCCCTTGTTATTTTGAATATTCACTCTTGGGTCACCAACCCAAGGTGTTTTATACACCTTATGACTTGATCCTGACTGTCTTGGTGCACCAAAGTATGATTCACAGACTTTGCAAAGGTCTCTGAACCTCACGCCTTTGGGATTACTTCTCATCTGACTGAGAATTTCAGTGATATTAGTCATACAAGAATAGTAGCATTATTGATACTACCTTCAAACTGTTAAACACTCCATAGACATGAATACGCCCTTTGGGTCCTGGTGTGGGTGCCCATAGTTTTATTGGTTTCTTGTCAGACATCCCGCAAAGCCCCTGACAAATACTTATGAATAATACTGGACACCAGTGTCTGGTATGGAATCCCTTCCCGCTGGGCCCGTGACTTAATCGCCATCAGGTCATGTTGGGAAATGCGGATATTAATACGCTTATCCTTTTTAAACGTCTCACTGGCCATGGCTTCCAGCGTCGTCTTGCGCTCAGGGGTCATCACAGACTCATACTCACCCTGTTCAAGGGCATTGAGCAACGTTTGCTCCTCGTTATCTAATCTTGTTTTTTTCATGTTCGATCTCCCAAATAGTCACGGGTAAATTTGCGGCTGGGAATCAGTGTTTTCAAAAAGATCTCCTGCTCACTTTCCACGTAGGGCACCAGCCAGACGTAGCCCTGTACATTCACCACAAAGACCCGCTGATGCGGATAGGCTTGCGGATTAGGATGGACGATGTCATCCAGCAGGCCACCATTCTCTATGTGGAAAATGACTTCCTCGAAAGACTGATCCCGTTCGCGGATCAGCTGCTGATTCTTCTGAGGGTTCCAGTTAAAGCGTTTCATCAGAGAAGTATAGCGAATGTGTGCCTTTTGTCATCAAATAAAGCAGGCAATAGTGATTCAATAGTTCGACTTTCTGGGGGATTCAAGGATGGGGGATTCAAGGGGATTCAAGGGGATTCAAGGGGATTCAAGGGGATTCAAGGGGATTCAAGGACACCCATATATAAATGTGGGTGTCTTAAATTACTCGCTGTATATAAATGTGGATGCCCCCGGATTCATGGGAGAAATTTATGGGTGTCCTAGATTACTCCTTATATTATTTTTTCCTATCCAGAGAAACCCACAAATAAATGTGGGTGTCCCAGATTATTGGATTCAAGGATGGGGGATTCAAGGGGATTCAAGGACACCCATATATAAATATGGGTGTCTTAAATTACTCGCGGATTCAAGGACACCCATATATAAATGTGGGTGTCTTAAATTACTCGCTGTATATAAATGTGGATGCCCCCGGATTCATGGGAGAAATTTATGGGTGTCCTAGATTACTCCTTATTGCTTCAAATAAATGTGGGTGTCCTAGATTACTCCAAATAAATGTGGGTGTCCCAGATTATTTCCCAGTTTATTTGTATAAATATGGGTGTCCTAGATTATTTTTTTTATTGTGAGAAACCCACAAATAAATGTGGGTGTCCTAGATTACTCGATGGGTGTCCTAGATTACTCCTTCTTTTAAGAAACCCACAAATAAATGTGGGTATCCCAGATTATTCTATAAATGTGGGTGTCCTAGATTACTCGTTATGAAATGCACCATTCCTCCAGAATCTTGGTGCATTTGGTTGAAACTCAAGCGTTGTTGGATAGTTTCCAGCAAAATACTCCCAATAAAGGATGGCAAAATAGGCCGAGGAAAATAATAGCAACAATATAATGACAAACCATTTAGAAACAGTCTCTCTAGATATTAGATCTTTGGAGTGCACACCCATACAAAATCCCAATACCAGAATCATAAGCATCTGACTCATTGGTGAAATAAATACACCACTAACCTGAGAATGAATACCTGCACTCAACAGAGCTGTAAAGGCAGAGATCTGTAGCAGTTGTTGATGACTCGACAACAAACCTGTATCAACCCTATAAATCAAACCTCGTAAATAACTCATACCACCCCAAATAATCAGAATAATTAAACAAATAGCAGCAGGAACACCCCACTCAGAGGCCCACTGAAGAATAATATTATGCGGCGAACCTGGACTACCTACCAAGGTGATAAAGTGTTGCGGACCTATACCGAAAAATGGGTTATCTTGAATAGAGTCAAGGGCTATTTTCCATAATTCAACTCGCCCCGAAGAAGTAGAATTAGCCACAACAAATCGTTCAAAATCAAAATTTGAAGTAATTCCAAATACAGATGGAACTATCTGGACAAGTAAAATATAAAGAAACAATCCGAAACCAAAAGATTTAAGATGAGTAAATGCTAAAACTTTTGAGAATTTAGGAAATAAATAACAAGTGAACGCAATGGATAAAATTATTGCAATTGATACTCCACGTCCTTCCGACATTATTAAAAAGAAGTACATAAATATGATTGGCAACCAACTTAATCTGCCTAGAAGCTTATATTTCCTATTGGAAATAAGCGGTAGTAGAGCCAAAAAAGGAATTAACCAGTTTTGGGCGTGATTCATCTCTCTCGGATTAGAAAAGTTGTGAATTGTATTAGACCATGCTTCTGGTGGAAATTTGAGATAAATGACATAGTCAAAAAGATAGGTAAAAAAGTAAACGACCACACTCCCACCGATTAGGGAGATCGAAAAAATCAACTCATTTTCCCTAATCTCTTCACTTCTTAGATATAAGCACGATAAAAAAATCAAACAATAGAGCCCAATTTCTTGAATACTTTTTAAAAAATACAAGGAATTAAATGAAGATATGGTGCAAAGTACAAGCAGAATACCTACCAACAACAAAGAAAGACTTGAAAACTGATCTAGAAAAAAACAAAACCCTTTCTCAAAAAACAATTTGAACACAAAAAAAATTATAAAAAGAAAAAAAACAAACTGATACAAACGTTTTCTGTTGTAATCTGGAGAGATAAAATCAAAAAAAACAAAATCAAGAAAAGAAAAACAAACAATAACTGAAGTCATTAACAATGCAATTAAAACACTTTTATCAGAAAGGAATTTAATCACAAAACACCTATAAAAAAGGAAGCCCCATAAAACGGAGCTTCTTTTATAACTTACTCGAACTCAGATTGACGAGTTGTACTTACACGAATTCGGAGCATAATCTGCGGCAGCACTCGTTCCACATGACCATGCGCCAGTGGCAGTGCGAGACCAAACAATTTTCTTTCCTGCAATCTGCCCATTCATTCCATTCGCCGACGTCTCAAGTGTAACTTCAATGGCACCTGCTGTACTGTTCGCGTTGACACCCGAAACCGCTACACTTGCAATGGATGCTGCATTAGCAACATTAATAATATTACCAATAGCTGTATTATCTTGAGGAAACTCTCCATTCTGAGCAATAAAATCTTCTAAAGCAGTTTTATAACCACCTATAAAAGATATGGGTTCTGCAAGTTGTGCACGAGCGACATAATTCTGATACTGCGGAATAGCCACAGCCGCCAAAATCCCAATAATCGCCACAACGATCATCAATTCAATCAGCGTAAAACCACTTTGTTGTTTTTTCATTATTCTTAGCCCCCTGAGGACATACATTTTTATTATTCATTATTAAGCCACCACAGGCCGCAAGCACCCGCCAAAAACGACACACGGCCACCCTGGCTTGCTCAGTCTACCCACTGCACCCGACAGTGACGCTTCCATAAATACTCTTTCATCCAGTCCATTGTCTGATGGGCAGAATACGATGAAAAAATAACCACTCATGGCTGTAATGTCTTCCTGACTGCTCGCTGAGAGCTTTTTGATGCAAAACTTTCTGTCCTGAGACCCTGTGCGAAAGTGGTACATCAACCTTATCCAACTGCAGAGACCGCACACAGATAAGGGAACATCCTTAGAGCATTACGATATATTCCAGAAAGAAAAAAGCAACCTTTTTCTGGTGTATTTGTGCTGTTTTGGTCAACTTTTTCAGCTTGACAAAAAACACGGTTTCTGACGTTTAGTTGCCTGACAAAAGACAGCCCCTGAGCCACACAGGATTCTGGCAAAAAGAAGGGTTTCAACTATAGTTCCTCCCACTATCAGTTTAAGGCCAACAAGGAGCCCACCTGTGCAAAATGCCCTGTTTAAAGAACTCAAAAGAATGGGTATGGACGAAGATATAGCCTTGGATCTCCCCCCCTAAACAGGGTCTTAATGTTGACGAACTGGTAGAACTCCTCTCCAACATGCCAAGACTGGGGGATGAGGCAGAGAGTTTTGCCGAAGATGTCAGAATGGCTCATTCTAACGACTCATTACCAGATTCATCATGGGACTGATCGAAGTCACTTAAATGCTGGTTGCCGAACATCCCCCCCAAAAAGCCTGTTAAGAGGGAGACTATTGTAGAAAGTCTGCTGGCCAGAAATCAGCACTCATAGCTTGGTCGTAAGTCCAGGGACAAGTCGAAGGAAACGTCTCAATAGTCAACCCTGTCTCTTTGGTCGCCTCAATCAGTGCATACCGGTAGGCTCTTTCCATGGCTGCCGGGATTCTGGGTTTAAGGCTGGGGTTATCGTTAATGTGATCCGAGAGTTCTGCCCTTTGGCCTATAATCGTATACCGCCAGCTATTCGATTGCAGACCCGGCTGATATTGCCACTTCAGCAAATGCATCAAGAGAATCTTCAAACGACTGACTAGCTCTCGATGCAGGTTTTTCCCCATAGCTTCTATTTCCAGTGCAATATTCTTGATATCGGCTTCATCCAAATTCCCGGACCTGAGCAAATCAAGCTGTTGATTGACCCATCCGTAAAAGTCAGAGTCGTAAAGTGGCTCGCCCATCAGATATCCCTCCTGCCAAAGTAGCTATTATAGTCATTCATTCTGAATTCAGTGCGTCTTAACCTCAAACCACCTCCAACCCCGAAGCCTTAAAATGAGCAAACACCTTCATGCCAATTTTCAGCACCAACCGATCCACCGACTTTCGTGTCACCAGGGCCATTAATCTCTGCTCCCCAAGACACAATGTAATTAACTGGTGCCAGTCGTCTCTTGTTTGTATTGAATCAATCACCACCGGCAAACGATTCAAAACACTGGTGTCGCGAAAATCTTCCAGGACAATACTTACTTCATGGGCAGGGACAATCATTCGCACTCTGGCCCCTAACGCCAAACCTGACTCGTGAACATGCAGCGTATGGCCTTCCGCATTCAGAACAGTAAGCCCATAGTCTTTATCATGATCAACCACTTCTGCTTCCAGCATGGATAACAGCGGCTCATGCTGATCATCTACGGCTAATGCGCTGTTTAACAGAGTCTGACTCTGATCTTTGCCGGTCACAGTGCCCCGGTGCAGTAATAACACCTTGTCTGTCAGGCGAGCCACCTCTTCTCTTGAATGACTAACCATGATGATGGGGATATTAAAATCCCGGTGAATACTTCTTAAGCAGGGCAATATCGTTGCCTTGGAATCCCAATCCAGAGAGGCCAGAGGCTCGTCCATTAACAGCACCTGTGGCGCATTCAACAAAGTACGGGCAATGGCTACACGTTGTTTTTCTCCGCCGGACAAGGTTTCAACGCCGCGACTTAACAAGTGACCAATGCCTGATTGCTCGACGACTTCTGCAAAGGTTAATCCCTGTCGATCAGTGTTTGAGCGCTTCATGGAAAACTGCAGGTTACCCAGAACGCTCAAATGTGGAAATAAACGGGCTTCCTGAAAGATGTAACCTATCCCACGTTGTTCCGGGGGTACAAAAATACCCTGTTCGCTGTCCATCCAGACCTGTTCATTAAACTGAATCCGACCCAGCACCTGTTTTTCCAGACCGGCAATGGCTCTGAGCAGCGAGGTTTTGCCACAGCCCGAAGCACCCATGATGCCCCAGACAGCATTGAGCTTCAGGGAGCTATTGATGGAAAGATCAAATCGATCCCGGGGCAGTTGAATATCCAGTTTCAACATCAATGATTACTCACTCCAGACACCTGTCGCTTGTCAATGCTATAGAGGGCTACCAGCATCACAAGAGCAAAGGTTAACAAACCCGCTGCCATAGCATGCGCCTGATCCAGCTGTTGGGTTTCCACCGCATCGTATAAGGCAATGGACAATACCTGGGTTTCGCCGGGAATATTGCCGCCGATCATGAGCACCACTCCAAACTCGCCCACAGTATGAGCAAACCCCATACAGGCAGCCAGTAATAATGCTCTGAGGGAATTAGGCAGAACCACATTCATAAACCGGTCAAGCCGACTGGCACCCAGCATTGAGGCGGCTTCAAGCAGACCATAATCCAGCTGCTCAAACGCTCTTTGCAGAGGTTGTACGACAAATGGCAACGAATACAGTACAGAAGCAACCACCAGCCCTGAAAAACTGAATGCGAGGGTAGAACCGGTTAGATCAACCCACCACTGGCCCAGAATATTGTCTGGCGAGAAGGCGATTAACAGATAAAAACCGAGTACCGTCGGCGGAAGCACCAGTGGCAAACCCACAAAAGCTTCTATCAATGGCCGAAAACGACTTTTCATATTGGCCAGTTTCCAGGCCAGAGGGACACCCACCAGCATTAATAGCAGCGTCGTCGTCAGAGCCAGTTTAATGGTCAGCCAGATGGCTGTGGTCAGCATTATTTCGCCCTATCCTTGATGGCTGGAAAATAGCCATGCTCAGCAATATATTTCTGGGACGAGACAGACAACACAAACGCCGAAAACGCCTGAGCTATCTTTTTATGTTCTGTCCTTTTCAGTATCACCATATCCTGACGAACGGGATCATAAAGCCTGTCCGGCACATAGGTGATTTGCTTCAGCTCTTCACCCGTCAGCTGAGATAAGGCAACCAGCCCCATATCAACATTACCGCTGGCAACAAACTGCCAGGTCTGCTGAATGTTAGCGCCCAGAACCAGCCGCCCCTGATAACTCTGCCATAACCCCAATTTTTCAAGAGATTGTTTTGCCGCCAGTCCGTAGGGAGCGGTTGCGGGGTTGGCAATAGCCAGTCTTCCCTGCCAGTCTTTGAGCTGCTCAATGGAAGAGGGGTTTTTATGTTCTGTTCGATGCCACAGAACCAGACGACCATAGGCGTATGTTCTGCGACTGTCTGGCAGCACCCTGCCATTGCTTTCCAGCTTCAGGGGTCGGGCTTGATCGGCTGAGAAGAAAAGATCAAAAGGAGCACCGTGCATAATCTGGTGATAGAGCACGCCGGTCGACGCTGAAGAGATACTGACCCTGTGGCCGGTCTGACGCATAAACTGTTCAGCCAGATGTTCCAGCACAGGTTTAAAATTGGCCGATACCGCCACTCGAAGATTGGCGGCGGTTGCGCCTATGCTCAACAACAGTGTCAGCATACCCAGCCAATACTTCACAAGGATTCCTGTCCCCAGCGTTTGGCTGCCTGTTCATCGGACTCTCTGGCATCGACCCAGCGATCACCTTCTGGCGTGGTTTCCTTTTTCCAGAAAGGAGCACGGGTTTTCAGGTAGTCCATAACAAACTCACAGATCTCAAAGGCTGCTTTGCGATGGGCACTGGCCACACCGACAAAAACAATTCTGTCGCCCGGCTGAAGCTGTCCAACCCGGTGAATTACTTTAATGGCTTGCAGTGGCCAACGTTCTGCGGCTTCATCAATAATTTCCTGGAGCGCCTTCTCGGTCATACCCGGATAATGTTCCAGGTACAGCCCTCCCACATCATCCCCGAGGTTTTCATCCCGCACCAGTCCGGTGAAAGTCACCAGCGCCCCGGTACCGGTGTTGCCACTGAGCTGATCCTGTTCATAGCCCGGATCAAAGTCGTCTTTCTGTATCGAGATCATGATCACCCTCCGGTGACGGGGGGAAAGAAAGCAATTTCGTCGCCTTCTTTTATTTCAAAATCCTTGCGGGTCATGGTCTGGTTCAAAGCCACCAGGGTGCGTGAGTCATTGACGACTTCCTGCCAGTCTTGCCCCTTTGCAGAGAGCAGACTTCGGAGTGCAGAAAGATTCTCTGGAATCTCTGCCAGCTCCAGTCTGTCTGTACCCAGCTTTTCCCGGTAGCTGGCAAAAAAAAGAACCTTAATCACCGGATTTACTCTCCTCTGGAAAAAGTCTGCTACTTTGAGAGTTCTACTCAATAACGTTCTACTAAAACAAGGCTGTATCTATGTCACCCATCGAAGCCAGACTCGACATACTGGAAATACAACATAAAAACCTGGACGCCGACGTGCATAGCCTCGCAAAGGTCTGTGCAGAAATCAAAAATATCGCCCTGACCAATCAGAGTGATATCACCGGATTAAAGCTTGATGTCGCAGACGTTATCAACGACATTGCTGATGTTAAAAATGATGTTGGGTCGGTTAAGGAACATGTCAATGCCTTAACCGCTGCAACTCATGCCGGCTTTATGAGAACCGACAAACGCTTTGATGAGATGGACGCCAGATTCACCGAGCGTACGGATCAAACGGATAAAACAATTAATCAAATGAACACTGAGCTCAATGAACGTATGGATCATATGGACTCAAAATTCACCAAGCGCATGGACCAGATGGACTCAAAATTCACAAAACGCATGGACCAGATGGACTCAAAATTCACCGAACGCATGGACCAGATGGATTCAAAGTTCGCCGAACGCATGGAGCAGATGGATGCCAAGTTCACTGAACGCTTTGAACAACTGGAATTATTAATCCGGCAACGACAACCCATTAACTAAAACCCGCAAACCAGTGGCAGCTTCCTATGTTGCCACAGCCATCTACCCTGCTTTGTAGTGGCCGCCCTTGCCACCGCTTTTCTCAAGCACCCGCACACCTTCAATGCACATATCCTTATCCACCGCCTTGCACATGTCGTAGATCGTCAAAGCCGCCACTGAAGCTGCTGCCAGTGCTTCCATTTCAACACCGGTTTTACCGCTCAGGCGACAGCAGGTCTCAATACGTATGCGGTTTTGCTCTGGCTCAAGTTCAAATTCTACGCCAATGAAGTTAAGCATTAACGGATGACACAGAGGGATCAGGTTGCCACACTGTTTAGCAGCCTGAATACCGGCAATGCGTGCTACCGCCAGAACATCGCCTTTCTTGAGACCATTGTCGGCTACCAGTGCCAGCGTTTCCGGCTTCATCACCACGAAACCTTCTGCCCTGGCTTCACGCCGGGTGACATTTTTGTCACCCACGTCCACCATGCTGGCCTTGCCCTCTTCGTTGGTATGGGTGAGCGACATCAGCCTTCAACCTTTTTGAGTTGCTCGACAAAGTTGCAGGGGCGATGACGACGGTCCAACTGCTCTCTGATAATACCTTCCCAGGCAGTCTTGCAAGCGTTGTTAGAACCCGGCATCGCAAAAATGATGGTGCCATTGGCCAAGCCGGCAACGGTTCTCGACTGAATAGTAGAGGTACCCACCTGCTCATAGGAGAGTTGCCGGAACAGCTCGCCATAACCGTCTACCTCCTTGTCAAAAATGGGGAGTAAGGCTTCCGGTGTACTGTCACGGCCCGAAAAACCTGTGCCGCCGGTCACCAGAACGACCTGAACATGATCCGAGGCGATCCAGCGGGATACGACTTCACGAATCTTGTAGATGTCGTCTTTGACAATGGCTTTGTCAGCCAGTTTATGACCGGTGGCGGTCAGATTATCCACCAACAGTTGGCCGGAGGTATCTGTTTCCTCTGTGCGGGTATCAGAAACAGTCAGAACCGCAATATTCAGGGGTACTAATTCAGTTGCTTGCTTATGAGCCATCATGTCTCCGTTAATACCGTTAATCATTTCTCAAGCTTTTCCCCGCTCTTGGCTTTCAGGGCACGATGCCACTCATCGGGGGTGTTGGTGTTCTGGAAATACGCTGCCATTGGGGCAGGAAGCGGGACAGCCACACCCTGCAGACGATCAAACAGCCGTCCAAGTGAATAGTCTTGGTGATCCTGACTGCTCAGCGCACTATTGACGGCACTTCGTAGCTGGCTGTCGACAGGCAGAATAAGTGGCAGGGAAAAGGTTTCAAAGATAACCGCCCTGCCCAGCTCAGCTGCAGATAATACCAGCTTCCTGCAGGCTTCCGGTGGCAATAGAGGCATATCCACTGGTACCACCAAAAGGTTCACACCATCGGGTAGAGTGTCAATGGCCGCATGAACACCGCCAAGAGGTCCCCGGCCAGGTATTTTATCCACCAGCGCCCTGCTGCCAAACTGGTCACCACTGAGCAGTACTTTATCGATACCCGACTCATGCAGCAGATTTTGCATATGTTGAAACAGGGGAATGTTCTGCCAGAGCAGACGAGCCTTGTCCTGCCCCATCCGGGAAGACTGGCCACCCGCCAGCACCAGTCCGATAGTTTGGGTCATATTCAGGCACCCTGACCATAAAACGTTTTGCCAGATGAACGGGTTGAGGATTCTACCAGTCTGTCCTGTAGAGGTTAAGGCTAAAAAGTTGCATAGCCCAAACCGGTAACCAAAAATGACTGGTCGTTTAAATCTGCTCTTTACCGAACCGATTCCGTGCCGCTAATTAAATTGATGGATTCCATCCTGCAGACTCCCGGGAGCGAAAAAAGACTTTCCCGGTCAATCAGGGAAGCATCAGAGACTGACATGCCCAGCATAGAAGAACACATAAGCCATCATCTGGGGCTCATCGACCAGGCTACTCAGGAAGGGCGGGCCTGCCGTGTCGCTATGGGCAGGGATGGTCGGCCAGTTGTAGAGACCTCCCCAAAAGAGTTTCTGAAGCAAGGCTCCTGGAAACTGTTACACCGGAGAAACGCAGAGGCTGAAAGAACGCTCAGGGAAATGATCATCGACGTTATTCGCAAGCCTGAGACTAGCTTATCTCTGCGAAAACAGGTCTTTGAAGGCGCCAAAGCCGGTCGATACGTCTTTTTTTCGGAAAGGGAAGCCAAAGTAATAGAAGAAAACGAAGCACTGATGTTACGCCCTGACCAAAAAAAAGAACCCGTTACCAGCAAACCTCTGCCAAAAAGAAAAGTCAAACTGCAGGATGCCATGAACTTCAAAGGACGGATCAGAGAGGTGTCCGGCAACCCGAAGAGGCACCAGTTTCCCGATGCCATGAAAAGCAGTGGCCCTGCCAGAGAGGTTAAAAAAAGGACACCTCCGGAAATCCCTGCTATTCCCTTTACGCCACCGACCATTACTGTTACTCCACCCGCTGAAGAGGCCCAACAGCCGGGTGAATCAACACCGATAGACTTCGAAGCAACGCCTGTGCTTCAGCAGCCGTCAGAAACCACAGACTCTCCGCCCATCAACGGCGGCATCCCCTACATACCGACACCGGTGGAAGTGCCGGAAGACCCGCCTGAGGCCCCGGTTTCTCCAATATCAAGACCTATCACTCTGGTCCCAATGGATTCGCTTGAACGCCCGGTGATTTTTCCGAAAGTGCCCCGGCTTATGCTCGAAGAGGCTCGAAAAGAGCTGGAGACAAAGCTGCCTGCAATCAATCTTGCCGACGCAGATCAGTTTCTCTGGTTGTACTACACCTGTGTGTTTCTCGAAGAACACACATCCGACGACTCGGATGAATTAAAAGCGCAGCTGGAGCAAAGCTTTGCCGCTGCCGGTCTGTCTAATCAATACAGAAAACGGCAAACCGAACAAATGTGGCAGGCGGTTCGCATGCTGAAAGCCGACTTGTCGCCCGAAGCGTTCACTGAATGCACGGATGAGATCAGTCAAATCAGCAGCCCCATGCGTTTCAGCCTTACCCAACACCTGGTCAGGGATATCAATCAACTCGGTTTTCGAAAACTGCCCTACCCCAACGGCGATCCGGCTAAAAAAATCGATGCATTTCAGCTGGAGTTTCTCGAGCAGGTTAAAGATACCGACGAATTAATGGAAGAGCTGGGCTTTGAAATCGAAGATCCCGATGAAAGTGACCACCCCCTGGAAGCCAGGGCAAAGCTGGTGGATGTCAGGGCACAGTTAGAGAACGAATTATTAACCTACAGCACCGAGCATGAGTCCTTTGCACAGTTGGTTGACCAGCTGGAAGAGGTTGATCCTGCTGAAATCAGAAAGAAAATCGAAGATGGAATAACACTCACCGGGGAAGAATTACAGGCCATTATCGCAGCCAAAAAGCAGAAACTGGAAATAGCGCAGCGGCTGGGAAAAAAGTGGGGAGACTCCCTGCTGCTGGACGGACGTAACTGGCCAGACAGCTATTCCAGGCAAACGTTGTCGAAACTTTATGATCTTGCCAGTCTGGACAGCCCGGCCATTAATGCCACTCTTACTGGCTGGATTCTGGATAAACATCAGCAGGCGGAATACCACCCACAAGTTATCATTGATGGTTCCGGCATCCATGGACTGCTGGCGGCGTTGACACAGGTTGAAGCTGGCGCCAATGTTACCCTGTTATTGAACCCGGAACCCGTCTTTGCTGCCAACGAGACAGTCCGGCTCGACCCGCAATGGATGGAAGCATTACGCTTTCATCTCGGTGCACAGTTTGACCTGCTGTTTACAAGCCTGCCAGACCCTGAACACCATTCTCCACAAAACACTGACAGCAGCTCAGGTCTGCTGCACCCGGACGGTTTTGGAGAAATTTCAGCGGGCACCCTGCATCAGGCTCTCTGGAACCAGGTCCTTGAGATGGCCGGGCCTGATGCGTCGCCCCTTAAAATGGTCGCCAATGCCCGGGTCGTCGATATTGAAGCGCCTGATCAGCAAAATACAAAACATCTTGTTCATCTGGAACATCAGAGCGAACAGGGCAGCCACAGGAACAAAGTCCCTGTGGACCTCCTGATCAATGCCCGGGCAGAGCCTGACGCGCCCAGCGCCGAATATCTGGCAACAAAAACCGTCGATGATAAAGCCCATAAGGCCGAGACTGACGGGCAAGCCAGGCCGCCAAAGCGTTTAGCCTGTCGGTGTGCATTTTCATTGCCCCCGGCTTCCGCTCTCAATGAACCTGCGCTAAGGAGCCCTTTCTACACGACGGTTACCGACTCGTCATTCAGCCAGTCTTTGGCCAAAAACATGCAGGAGAGACTGGGTCATATGGCGCCTGTCCTTCCTGGTATCAGAGAGAACATGCTCAACAGAATCCAGCTCAACCTGATCGAAAGGAAGGAAGATTTTGACAACAACAGCCAATATACAATCACTGGCGAATTGGAAAAGCTCTGCCTCTCACTTAAGAATGAACCGGTACCGTTGAAAATCTTTCACACTGAAAACCGGCACGTCATCCAGATTGACATGGAGCTACCTGCCCAACTGTGCCAGTTTCTTGAAATTGCCGATGCTTACCTGCAACACCATGACGCAACTACCCAAGAGGCAGCAGCCATTCGTCAGCAGATTATGGCGGCATGGTTTGAAACGGTGGTGGTGCATACAGAATTGCCTGAACGGGGCATCCAACCGGAACACCTGAGACTGGATTCCCTGTCTACTTTTGCACCGAAAAAGACAGCTCTTGATCCCGCCGTTGAGACCCTTGAGGCTGATAACAGCATGCTCACCATAACGGCCATTGGCCCTGCAGCCGTCAAAAACCCAATGTCTCCCGAAGCTAACCAGACCTCGGCCAGAGAACATATCTTCCAGTGTCAGGCGTTGACTGAAAAGCTGTCGGAGCACTACAGCCCGGAGGGTCATCTTAAGGACGCTGAAAACCTGCTGGAAGACGCAGAAGATATGGCACAAAAGTACTTATTACTGCAAAAATTCGTTTTTGAAGACGATTAATCCTGCAAGAACTTCATCCTTTATTAGACTTTAAGGTTCCTCTCCTACGAACACTAATAATTGAATGAGGTTGTATCATGTCCAGCCATCTGGAAAACACTACAGCATTGAAACAATGGACTGCAAGACTGGCTGTTCCCCTGTCGTTCTGTGCACTCCTTCTGGTGATCTCTTTGCCTCTTGAAGGTTTGACCGCTTATGGCCAGATTATGCTGGGCATTCTGGTTTTGGCGGTCATTCTCTGGGTAACAGAAGCTTTGGCTTACCCTATCAGTGCCCTGCTTATTGCTGCACTGGTTACCCTCCTGACAGGCATTGTCCCCAGCAGTGAAACCGGTGCAGTCCTGGGTACCAGTAAAGCACTGGGACTGGCGATGAAAGGCTTTTCATCGCCCAGCATTATTGTTATAGCCGGTGCACTGATCATGGCTGCCGCTATGCAGTCCACAGAGCTGGACAAACGTATCGCCCTGACCATTCTGTCACGCATTCGCCCCAGCCCCGGCGCTATTATTGCCGGCTGCCTTCTGGTCGGCGTGGTGTTTTCGTTTATGATTCCTTCACCCACTGGACGTACGGCCGTTCAGGTTCCTATTCTGGCAGGGGTGATCGCAACACTGGGCCTGGACCCCAAAAGCCGTCTGGCAGCGGTATTGATTATGGGGGCCGCCCAGGTCAGCACAATATGGAACGTTGGTGTCATGACAGCCACCGGCCACAATGTGGCGGGCCTTGAGTTGATGCATGAACACACGGGCTTCACCATGACCTGGATTCAATGGTTGATCCATGCCGGTCCCTGGTCGGCCCTGATGACGGTAATCCTGTATTTTATTTTGAAAATGGAGGTCAAGGGACACGCTTTGAAAGACGACATCGGCCAATGCCTGGACACCTCTTCCGACCCCTGGACCTCCCAACAGAAAAAGCTGGCACTTTTTACCGTTCTCCTGATCAGCCTCTGGGTGACCGAGGGCACGTTTCACCACATTACTGTTCCAGCCACCATGTTATTGATGTCCGTTTGTCTGCTGCTGCCCGGAATTGGGGTCTTTGAAAGCTGGAAAGATATTGAGAAGCGCATTCCCTGGGGCGTCATCGTCATGTTTGGCGTCAGCATCAGTCTCGGTCAGCAACTGGTGAGTACAGGCGCTGCTGCCTGGCTGGCAGAACGCTGTTTTTCATCCATGGAAATTCACACCATGTCGTTGGCCCTGCTGGTGTTCGTCATGACATTGTTTACTGTGGTCATGCATTTGGGCTTTGCCTCGGCAATGAGCCTGACCGTAGCATTACTGCCAGTATTCCTGGCTTTTGCCGACACCCTGCCAGACAGCATGATACATAACGCCATGGGGCTGGTGCTCATACAACTGTTTGCCGTGAGCTTTGGTATGATTCTGCCGGTGAACTCACCCCAGAACATGGTGGCCTATTCAACAGGCACCTTCCAGGCAAAAACATTTGCCCGGATCGGTTTGCTGCTGACTCTGGCCAGTCTGTTGACCTTTGTACTCTTCTCAATGACCTGGTGGCAGTGGACCGGACTCTTGTCTCCGACCCATTAGCCAAAACAGGATAGAGTGTGAAGCCACCTATATCTTAAGTCGAAGATTTGCGGTAAGTTTCACACTCTCATACCAGCCGATTTCCAGCCTATGTCTTCACCAGCCCAAGAACCTTTCTGGCGCACCAAAAGCCTGAAAGCCATGACCCGTAATGAATGGGAGTCTCTTTGTGACGGCTGCGGGCGCTGTTGTCTGAACAAACTCATTGATGACAACACCGGCGAGATTCATGCCGTCGCGGTTTCCTGTAAATTACTGGATCTCACAACGGGTCGATGTCAAAACTACAAACATCGCCGCAAGTTTGTGCCCGACTGTATTATGCTCACCCCCGGAACCATGCAGGAACATCTCCCATGGCTGCCCGACAGCTGTGCATATCGGTTATTGCATGAGGGCTATGATCTACCTGAATGGCACCCTTTGATTACGGGTGATCCGGACTCAGTTCACAAGGCTGGTTTTTCAGTAAAAGGAAAACCTGTCGCATCCGAAGAAGACGTGCCAGACCCTTCGGATTGGTTTGATTACATTATTCGCACCGGATGACAGATAACTCCTGACTATCAGGCTTTCCCCATAAAGGCACTCATAATCTCGCGAGCCTCGTCCGACTGAAGTCGTTCAGCAAAAAGAGCGCCTTCATCGGTCAGTCTTTTCTCGACATCACTGCGGTAGGACTGTTTAAGCAGTTTTTTGGTGTATCTCAGTGCTTCTTTTGGCTTGGCGGCCAACTCTTCAGCCCTGGCCAGGGCATGTTCAAAGATATGATCAGTATCAACCGCTTCGTTGGCTATACCGTAATCCCGGGCCGTTTCTGCATCAAAAAAGTCCCCCAGCATAAGCAGTTCTGCGGCACGCTGATGACCCATCACCTGAGGCAGCAGAAGGCTGGAAGCCGCCTCCGGGACCAGGGCCAGGTTGACAAACGGTAATCTCAGCTTGGCGTTTTTAGCAATATAAACCAAGTCGCTGTGCAACAGCATCGTAACACCAACACCGACAGCGACACCACTGACCGCTGCCACCAAGGGCTTTTCCAAAGCAACCAGTTGACGAAGGAACGTCATTACAGGGGAGTCGAGACCCAGACCCTGTTTCAGAAAGTCACCCAGATCATTGCCTGCCGTAAAGGCATCGGTGTATCCCTGAATCAGAACAACACGAACAGCATCATTCTTATCTGCATCGGCCAGTGCTTTGGCCATATCGGCATACATAGCACTGGTCAGGGCATTCTTTTTTTCCGGCCTGTTCATGGTCACAATCAAGACCGAACCATTTTGCTCAAGCACTACATTATTTTCAGACAAATTCATCACCTTTGAGAGTTGTTTTCTTATTTTCCTGAGTTCACTAATTTGAACACTAACCGCAGCCAGTCTCGGTAAATTGAGACCCGTATCTCGACCCAATTATTCTTTCCCAAGCTCCGCAAGGGAATGTATACCCCCTGAAAATCCGGGCTCTAAAATCTGTGGTAAGGTATGGGTTCCCACGCTTGGGTCCAGAGAGTTAAAAGCATGGGAGCCAGAGAAACTATAGACCAACGCCTCGACCCATCCTTAATAATGGTAAGGAAAACGAGAAAAGTCCCTGGATCTCTTTTCCAGAAAAGCATCACGTCCTTCCCTGGCTTCTTCCGTGCCATAGGCCAGCCGGGTTGCTTCGCCGGCAAACAGCTGCTGGCCAACCATACCATCATCAGTCATGTTTAAGCCAAATTTCATCATGCGAACAGCTGTTGGTGATTTCTCGCCGATCATGCCTGCCCATTGCAGAGCCACTTCTTCCAGCGTTGCGTGAGGCACTACTTTATTAACCATGCCCATTTCAAAGGCCTCCTGAGCGGAGTAATCCAATCCTAGGAAAAAGATTTCGCGGGCCCGTTTTTGTCCGACCATTTTGGCCAGATAGGCTGAGCCATACCCCGAATCAAAGCTGGCTACATCCAGATCAGTCTGTTTGAAAATGGCGTGTTCTTCCGAAGCCAGTGTCAGGTCGCAGACAACATGCAGGCTGTGCCCACCTCCTGCGGCCCACCCGGGCACTACCGCCATCACCACCTTGGGCATAAACCGGATCAGTCGCTGCACTTCAAGAATGTGCAAACGCCCCAGACGGGCATGATCCTGCGCATCCTGAGGTATTCCCTCATACTTGTAGCCGTCTTTGCCACGCATACGCTGGTCGCCTCCGGAGCAGAAAGCCCAACCTCCATCTTTCGGGGATGGACCGTTGCCCGTCAGAATCACAACGCCTATATTGCTGGAGGTTCTCGCATGTTCGAGCGCCCGGAACAGTTCATCCACTGTCTGGGGTCGAAAAGCATTTCGACACTCGGGCCGGTTAAAAGCAATTCTCACGGTTCCCTGATGTCTGGCTCTGTGATAAGTAATGTCTTCAAATTCAAAGCCATCCACTTCCTGCCAATGTTCCGGATTAAAAATTTCAGAAACCATAGGACCTCCCGAGACACACAGACCGTAGCGACAAAAGATTTTAGCGAACAATTGTCGTATAACAGCCAGGCAGTGCCATTAAATAATCCATAAAAAAGCCGTGATTCAGAAGCCTTGCGGATTGACTGAAGCATAGCCCTGTCTAAAAGTTATGAAAAACCTTTACCATGGGTTGGTGTCTGTCAATAAGGCAATATCCAGGAGAGTTTTTCATAAAAATCGGATATGATCTGCGAATATTTCACAATACATAAAAGCCTGACCCACTTAAGAGCCTCAGGATATAACAGAAAAAATACTCATGGAGTTATAACAATGGCCACGGTGCAAGAAATCTTTGATGAAATGCCCAACCGTTTTGATGCCATTGCCGCAGTAGGGCAAAAACTGATTTTTCAGTTTGATATTACGGACGGGGATAGCTATCACATTACCATCGATGACGGCACTTGTCGTGTGGTCAGGGGCACCAGTAATGACCCCAGTGTCACCTTAATCACAGACACTGAATCTTTTGTCGGTATCATGACCGGTAAACTGGATGGCATGCAGGCCTTCATGGCTGGCAAGGTTCGCACTGAAGGCAATATGATGCTGGCTACCAGGCTCAACGACTTTTTTCGCAACGAATGACCTTCTCCGGAGTTAATGGCCTCTCGACCTGTTGGAAATCAGCAGGTCTCTCCCTCTCTATCGGCACTTCTGTTTGATTGGTATCATAGTACCCAATTTCGCATAAGTAGCTATTTTCAATTCCTTTCCAATCGTGAGTGCAGTTTATGAGTGATCAGTCTCTGGTTTCGGACTTTAAACAGGCCATGCAGGAACTAGCAGCCTCCGTCAACGTCATTACTTCACAACATGACGGATCAAGAAACGGTCTTACGGCCACAGCCGTATGCTCTTTATCCATGGAACCGGCTTCCATGCTGGCTTGTATCCATGAAGACGTACAGACACTGGCAGAAATCAGAGCCAGCGGTTATTTCTGTATCAATGTTCTGAGCGCAGACCAGCAAAATGTATCTGATGTATTTGCCGGCAGTTCAGGTGCCAGAGGCGAGCAGCGATTCCTGGAAGCAGGAGACTGGACAACGTCTCAATACGGAGCACCCATGCTGGATGAAGCTTTGGCCAGCGTCGTCTGTGAACTGCAGGAAATCAATAAGTCCGGTACCCATCATATTTGTATTGGCCATGTTCGCGAAGTTCGCCTGAACCGGGGCTCATTGCCACTGGTTTATGCCCGGCAACAATACGGCACTCTGACCGATCTGTCTGAAGCAGAAAGAGCTGCCTGAATATGAGAATTCTCACGATAGCAACGCCATCTATCCTGATAGAAATCCACCCACAAAAACATAAAAGTCCATGAGCCGTATTCAACATACTCTCGCAGCGATCGACAAGCTGCATGAACAAGACCCTGAAACCTTCGAAGGTAAAGCCAAAGAACTGATCTATGCAGAGAATATGTCTGCATGGCTCCATAAGTTAAGCCCGGATGCTTCTGAAGAATTGCAGATTGCTGTTCGCAGCCAGCATCTCTGCCGTTGGGAAATTCCGCGCTCAGAATTCCCGATGGATCGCCCCGGATACCTTAAATGGCGAACCGAACTGGGCAAGCTGCACGCCCGAAAAGCAATAGCGGTCATGCAGGAGAATGGTTACAGTCAAGAGAGTTGCAAGCAGACCGAAAGTATCATTCGCAAACTTGGTATCAAACGCAATGCCGAAGCACAGACCCTTGAAGACTGCGCCTGTCTGGTATTTATTGAAACCGACTTTCTGAACTTTGCCGGGAAGCACCCGGAAGATAAAGTTATTCGAATTGTCCAGAAGACCTGGGCCAAAATGTCAGAACAGGCTCACCGGGAAGCCCTTGCACTGGATCTGCCTGCTGAAGCAGTGAGCCTGATTCTGAAAGCTCTGACTTAGAAAGGATTTCAATGAGCATACGTCTTGGCAAGTTTATTCGGGAAGCCTTCTTCACGCTGCTAATCGGTGTTGCAGTCATGACGGCATACAACGTCTATCTACAAAAAGATATGCCTTCAGGCAAGGCTCCAGAGCTGCGTGCAATCCCCATAAACGGAGAAGCAGTCGACCTTTACACACTGTCTGAGGAAAAGCCCGTCCTGCTTTATTTCTGGGCCAGCTGGTGCCGGGTCTGTCACTGGGTCAGCCCTGCGGTGAGTGATTTGTCAGAAGAGTATCAGGTCGTTAGCGTGGCCCTGGCCTCGGGCAACAATGAGAGAGTAGCGCGATACCTTAATGCTAAAGATTTGCACTTTTCCGTCATTAATGATCCGCAGGGCTCTGTCAGCAGAGCCTGGAATGTCAGCGTGACGCCGTCTATTTTCATCATCAGAAACGGTGAAATCAAAACCATTACAACAGGCTACACCAGCAAGGCAGGAATGCTGGCAAGGCTGTGGATAAATCAATAGCTTATCTAAGCATTTGGTAATTACCTTTGATCCAAAATCACGGTTTCAGGATAATGGCTGTTTAGAATGACTCGTTTCTCAGCCATGAAATACCTACGATACCTGACAATAGGAACCTTGCTCCTCCTGATGTCGGGTTGTACCACGCAGAACAACTTATCGTCACCAGAAGTTTCTCTGCCAGCGGCCTTTTCTCAATCCGGCAATGAAGCCAGGTACAGCCTCTGGTGGCAAAGCTTCAATGACCCCCAGCTCAATACTCTTATTGAAAAAGCACTGACCGATAATTTCAGTCTGAAAGCGGCAACGGACAGGCTTCGTCAGGCTGAAGCCGCTGCCAGACAATCTGGAGCAGCATCACTTCCCAATGTTGATGCGACCTTCGCAGGCAGCCGAACCCGTCAGTCTTCCAATAATATGGAGCAATTTCAGATCGGATTGATGGCCAGTTATGAAATTGATCTCTGGTCACGCCTGACAGCCAATGAAGCCTCTGCAGAATTCGATTTTCTCGCCAGCCGAGAAGCACTGGCCATTGCAACAATAACATTGTCGTCTGAAGTAGCCCGTCACTGGTATGAATTGGTCACCCAGCAAACTCTGATCAAACTCTATCACCAGCAGATTGAAAATCTGACCCGTCAGCTGTCAGTGATTGAACTGCGATTCCGATACGGTCAGACACAGGCAGAAGACCTGCTGCAACAGCAACAGCTTCTGGAAAATCTTAAGGCTAAAAAACTCGCCGCCGGGCATCAGAAGCAACTGACTTCCCGACAGTTGGCGCTTCTGATTGGGACAAGCACTCTGCCCTCAATCGATATTCCGGAAACCCCGGAGCTGAAACCTCTTCCTGCTACCGGCTTGCCAGCTGACCTACTGAGTCGTCGCCCGGATCTGAAACAGGCCTGGTTTAATGTCGAGCGTCAAAACCAGCAATTAATAATGGCCGAAGCCAACCGGCTACCTCAGATCAATCTCACGGCCTCAGTGTTATCCACCAGCTCAAACTTCTCTTCTCTGATGAATGATTGGGCAGCCAATCTGGCGGCCGGACTGATAGGCCCACTCTTTGACGGCGGGATGCGTAAAGCTGAAGTCGATCGTCGACAAGCTGCTTTAAGCGAATCTCTGAACACATACTCTCAAGCAGTTCTCGAAGCCTTTACGGAAGTAGAAACCACACTGACTCGCGAACAGTCCGTGCACCAGCACCTAGAGAGTATTGACAAACAATTGTCGTTAGCTTTGAAGGCAGAACAGTTCAAACTCACCCGATATCAGAATGGTGACAGCACTTTTCTTGAAGTGTTAACCGCACAAAACAGCAGACTGGATCTGGAACAACAGAAACTGATTAGCAAGGGCAATCTTCTGGCCGCGCGAATTCAACTTTACCGAGCTCTGGCAGGTGATCTGAACATAGAAAAGCTCGTCCGGCATGGAAGCATGGCAAGCACTGAACAAGACAAGGCTCTGCTCACACACTGATATGAAAATGAATCCCCCCATCCAACACCTGAAAAAACCTGCTGCTCCTCTATTGATCCTTGTTATCTCGGTTATTGCAGCATGGTTGCTGATGACGACCTCCCCCAAAGCCGGTCGTGCCGAACCCGGGAAAAAAGCCCAAATGGTGGAAACGGTTACCGTTGAACAACAAACCGTCAACATTCGTGTCAGGGGTCTGGGTACCGTTATCCCCAGTCAGCGGGTCACTCTTTATCCTGAGATCAGTGGCAGGGTCGACGGTATCCTTGATGGTCTGGTGCCCGGCTCCCGTGTCAGGAAAGGTGAGCTGCTTGTGGCTCTGGATCAGGATGAATATCAGATTCTTGTTCGGGAACAGGAAGCCGCTGTCGCTCAGGCATGGTCGGAATTGAAGCTGGAGCAGGGACAGCAGAATATCGCCCGGCAGGAGTACGAACTGACAGGCAATACGCTCTCTCCGGAAGAAGAAGCCCTGGTCCTTCGGCAACCTCAACTGGAAGCCGCCAAAGCAGCCTTAAGTCAGGCTCAGGCGAATCTGGATCAGGCAAAACTGAACCTTGGAAGAACACACATAACAGCTCCGTTTGATAGCCAGATCATCAGCAACACTATTCACCCCGGCAGTCAGGTTAACAACAGCACCGCTTTGATGGTGCTGATCTCTACTGACCGCTTCTGGATCGAAATGGAAGTGCCTGCCGGTCAATTGCAATGGCTGAATTTTGCCAACGAAGACCCTGCCGGTAGTGCGGTGAAAATCACCAGCCCGGATTGGGGTACGGAGTCCCGTCAGGGAACACTGATCTCCGTATCTCCGGAACTGAACGACGGTTCTCTGATGGCAAAAGTCATTATTGAGATTGAGGACCCGCTGGCTCAACGAGAAGAGAATAACGATAAACCTCCCGTCATGATTAATGACCTGCTCCGAGCAGAGATCCTGGGCAAAAAAGTGGACAATGCCTTTGTCGTGCCTGAAGCACTGATAAGAAACAGCCATCAGGTCTGGCTGTTAACCCGGGATAACAGTCTTGAGATTCGTACCCTCTCACCTGTATACCGTGATTCCGAAAAAGCGATCCTGCTTTCTGGTCTTGAAGATGGTGACCAACTGGTCAGCTCCTCGCTGATTGCCCCTGTCGATGGCCTGCCCTTGCGAAGAACTGAAAAGCCTTTTGATGCAGGTAAGCAGCCATGAACGAAAATAAAGGCGCTATCGCGTGGATGGCCCGTGACAAAATCACTCCGAATCTCCTGATGCTCTTTCTGATTATCGGCGGCCTGTTTGTCACCTGGGGCATCAAGAAAGAAATTATGCCGGAATTCAATGTTGATCGGATCGAGGTCGCTGTCAGTTATTCGGGAGCAACACCCGAAGAGATCGATCTGGGTATTGTACTGCCTGTTGAAAATGCCATCCGGGGCATTGAAGGCATTGATGAGATCAACTCAACTTCGGTTTCAGGCTCAGCCTCAATCACCGTCAAAGTAATGGAAGGGTATGATGCCAACCAGATGCTTCAGGAAATTGATCAGGCAGTAAACCGGCTCACCACGCTGCCGGAAGAATCTGAAAAACCAAGGATATCCGTCAAGAGTCGTAAAAGAGAAGTCATGGAAATCATGATCTACGGTGATGTCGACAAGCGGATTTTGCGTACTCTGGCAGAAAACGTTCGCGACCGTTTACTGCAAGACCCCGGACTCACCCAGATTGAGCTGGATATGGAACCAGGGCATGAGATTCAGATCAGTATCGATCAAGATCAGCTTCAACGTTATGAATTGACTCTGGGAGAGGTCTCCGAAGCTATCAGTCAACAGGCATTCGATCAAACTTCCGGAGAAATTAACGCTATCGGGGGCGACATCAGTGTAAGGGTTCAGGAACGTCGTGAACAGGTTGACACTTTTCGTGATGTTCCGATCAAATCAATGACCAGTGGCAGCACCCTGAAACTGGGAGACATTGCCACACTCAGCCATGAATTCGACGATGACGGAATGGAAGCACGTTATAACGGTCAGCTGGCAGCCGGACTGACTGTTTACCGTGTAGGAGAACAAACGCCCATCGGTGTATCGGATACCGTAAGAAATATTCTGCTTGAGATAAGGGCGGAACTGCCTCCCGGAGTGAGCATCGATATCACCGATGATGACTCGGTAAACTTCAAAAACCAGATGAACCTGCTTTTGAAAAATGCATTCCTGGGGCTGCTACTGGTGCTGGTTCTTCTAAGCCTGTTTCTGGAGTACCGCCTGGCCTTCTGGGTCACCATGGGGATTCCGACACCCTTTCTTGGAGCAATGCTATTACTGCCCGGAATGGATGTTTCCATCAACATTATTTCCATGTTTGCCTTTATCATCGCCCTTGGAATTGTGGTGGATGATGCCATTATTGCCGGTGAAAACATCTATCATCGTCGTCAGGAAGGAATGAGTTTTTCCAGAGCAGCTATTCTTGGCGCCAGAGACGTCGCCGTACCACTGACGTTCAGTATCCTGACCAATATGGTAGCCTTTCTCCCGATTCTGACCCTGCCCGGAATGCTGGGTAAGCTACAGCAGGCCACTCCGCTGGTGGTCATCAGCGTATTCGCTATTTCATGGATCGAGGCCCTTTTTATTCTCCCTGCCCATCTGGGGCAAACGAAAGACAGGCCAAAAGGTAAAGCAGGTCAATGGCTGGACAGCGTTCAACAAAGTGCCAACAATCGTCTAATGTCGTTTATAAACACAAGATACAAGCCAGCACTAAACAGCATTCTTAATCATAAATACCTGTCACTTTCCGTTGCCCTGGCTATTGTAGTGCTGGTTGGAGCATGGCAAGCCAGCGGCAGGCTGGGCTTTTATCTGATGCCCAGAACCGATGCCAGCTTTGTCAGGGTCATCGCGACCCTCCCATACGGTAGTCCAGACAGTAAAATCAGGGAAACTCTGGCAATCATTGAAGCTGGCGCTCAGAAGCTGGCCCGGGAAAATGGCGGCGATAAACTGGTTAGCGGCCTTACAACCATCATTGAGAACGAGGTGATCAGAGTTTCTCTGAACCTGACGGCTCCTGATGTACGTCCAATCAATACGGCTGAAGTTGCCAGACTCTGGAGGAGAGCCAATGGTGAAATGAACGGCCTGCTGAGTATCACTTACACAACGACGGGTCATGGACCGGGAGGTGATCCTGCCCTGACCGTTGAACTGAGCCACAGCGACACTGAAGTTCTTAGTCAGGCCAGTGAATTCCTCTCACGGCAACTGCAACAGTTTAGCGGAGTCACAGATATCTCCAGTAGTTTTGCCAGTGGTAATCCTCAGCTGGATATCCGTATCAGTCAGGAAGGCATGGCAATGGGACTCACTGCTGATGATATTTCAAAGCAGTTGCGCAATGCTCTCTTTGGAGTCACTGCTATAAAACAACAGGAAGGAAGAAACGAAGTTTCGGTAAAAGTCATGTTGAACGAAGCACTGAGACAGAGTGAAGCCGACCTTCTCAACATGATGATTCGTACTGACGACGGCAACTATATTCCTCTGACTCGTGTCGCAACCGTAGACCATAGCATTGCACCATCAACTGTCATCCGCAGGGATGGTAACAGAACCGTTGATATTACCGCAGAAGTGAACCCCAGAGGCTCTACACCTCAGATCATCAGCTCTTTGCAAAAAAATGTGTTTGACGAGCTTTTGGCAAAGTATCCGGGACTGCAAATCGACCTGGGAGGAGACCAGAAACGTGCGGCAAAAAGCATGAGCGCACTGCTGAAGTCGAGCCTGCTGGCCATGCTTCTGATCTACGCTCTGCTGGCTATACCTTTTCAGAGCTTTACCCAGCCGCTGCTGGTCATGGCAGCTATTCCCTTTGGACTGGTAGGTGCTTTCCTGGGTCATATGATACTGGGTTACACCCTGAGTATGATCAGTTTTATGGGCGTTATAGCACTCTGTGGTGTTGTAGTGAACGACAGCCTTATTCTACTCACTACTTACAACAAGCACAGAAAAGATGGTAAAGATTGGCGAGAAGCGATTAATAAGGCCGCAACCCGACGATTCCGCCCCATTATCCTGACGACACTGACCACTTTTGGCGGCTTAGCTCCGATGATTTTCGAAACATCCCGTGAAGCTCAAATGCTCATCCCCATGGCGATCTCCCTGGGCTTTGGTATTCTCTTTGCCACATTTATCACTCTGGCCATCATTCCCTGTCTGATTGGCGTTGGGCACGATATCAAAAGCCGGTTTAAGTGGGAGGCAGGGCAAGCTTATTGATGTAAACCGAAACAATGCCTTAGCAGCCTGTCGGACTTAAGCGTCCGTAGCGAGGATTGCAAGAAATTGAGGATAAAAATCTCTGTTTCTGAGGAGAATAGCGAGCTATTTGACGAAGAAACAGGGATTTTTAGACCAATTTATTGCAACCGCACGACTGCATGGATGCAGGAGCTAGAGCAACGCAGGAGCAGTTGCCGAGTAGGACAGTCTTAAGTCCGACAGGCTGCTTAGGTCTCTGAACCAAAAATCGCCATTTCTTGTGGCTTTCCTGGTCTATCCTTCCTCCCTGTAAACCAGAAGGCAAGGATAGGATGATTAAACATTCACGCTTTGCAACACTACTGTTGCTTTCGTTGTCTGTCATCGGCCAGGCCGAGGCGTTGACAAGACGTTTTGTTGTCGAGCTTCAACCTGATTCAGGTTCTCCTTACCAAAGCTTTTCTATTAAGCCAAACCACCCTGCCTTGTCGGGCAACACATCCGATATTGCTGACGCAAGCCTCTGTGCAGGATCAGATTCGCCCACTGAAGAAAAGCGACACACTCCGTATGATTACGGGATAAAAACAACCATCATTGAATCAATTTCGTGGCAATGGCTTTACGCCACGAAGCTGCTGATTGCTCATGAAATGATCCTGCACACCCAGGACAGCCCTCTATACTCCAACCCTTATTCATGGCCACCTGTAGAAGCATTTATCACTGTCGGCCTGCTTCTGAAAAGCTATTGGAACCCCGATTCACCCTCGTTTAACCCGATGGGACAACAAGAGGCTGCATTGATGTTGACACAGGAGGAGTATCCATTTGTGATCAACAGCGTGACCTCTGGCTCAGGAGCTGACCAACAACATGACCAAAAACATGGCCAGCCAGCAGCATCATCCAACCAACAAGCTTCAGGGACAACCACCCGGCTTAGAGGCACTATTACCAGTCACCCGCCTTCTGACTCTGGCGACGGTAATGGAGACCCTGAACACCAGCAGCACACTTTCGGTTTAAATTGTTTGGCAGATAGCTGTAATGGCGTTTGTAAATTCCGACAATCAGGAGCAAGACCGAAACAATGGTCAAGGCTCAATGAAGATTCCGATCGACAGAGCGTCCCTTCCAGAAAAGTCAGGCTCTCCTCTTCGCTTACCCGGTTGCCACCCACCTCCCTCCCGGCAACGACAGCACAGGCGCTGCCGGTTTACCAAAACAGAGACAACACCGGGCAACAAACCTGTCACAGAATAGTGGTCGGGCCCAATGGCCGTCTGATGCTGTGCGGGACAATCTGCCAAAATGCTCAAATTCTGATGGATCACAAAAGAAGATTTCACCAAAATACCTGTTACGAAACAATGATCGGGCCGAACGGTCAGCTGCGGCCATGCGGAGCGGTCTTCCAAGATGCCAGAACCATGATGTATCACAAAGCAAGATGTCACTCCGGGCAAAGATTCTGTGACATAACAGTGGTCAGGCAGGATGGTCAGCAGAGGCCATGCGCAAAGCTCTTCCCCAATAGCCAGAGTCTGTCGGTTCACAAAAGCAGATGCCACCGACATACCTGCGAAGTAATAGTGGCCTGGCCCGATAATCAACGGAGGCCATGCGGGCGTCACTTTAGAAGCGCCCAAGACCTGATGACCCACAAAAGAATCCATCAAAGACTCGGGCCTGTAGCCTTAAAAAGGCTAAGAGCCATAAAGAAAGCTTTTTTTATCTCGAGGCAAAAATGACTAAAAAATACTTTCATAAAACAGAGCAATCATGATCTTTGGGAAGCAGTGTCTCAAACAAATTTTGGTATTTCTCACGCAAATGATTATTGCGTTTTGAAAAATGATCCATAACAGTATTGCCTTGGTTGTCTTTGATGTGCATTAGCTTAAAAAATGTTTCAAGACCAAGTTTTTTAATTAAAAGATCACCGATTTTGTTATTGATATATTTACAGGAAAAGAAATTGTGCAGCGGTGTGCAGCCGTTATTGTCTTTAAGCTTTAATAACTCAACCAGCAGGAGAGCATCTGCATTTGGTTGACATAGCCGATTCATCATATGCTCTTGTAATGTTTTTGAATCAATACAACCAGATAGTAATGTTGAATTGATGGTTGCCAAGAATAGTAAATGTAAAGGAGTTGAGCCATCGTTTTTCATACGACCTTGCAAAAACAGACTTAATCCATAGTTTTCATCCAGCCAATTGACGGTATTAATGATATCATTCAGTTCTGTATCTACAGAATCAATAAGCCTGGGCTCAAACAGAATATGCAATAGATTTCCACCGGTCGCAGGATTTATTTGTTCAAGAAAGGCTTTGCCCGAATCACCCAGGGAATAAACTATGTTTTTCAGGATTTCTTTATAGATAAACAGATGTAAAACTTTATAATGACCATCCTGTAAAGAGAAGAAGAACTCCTTTACTTTCTCCTCACTCATCATGCTTACTATTCCCTGGAATATCTGCATATTCAAACAGGCTAGCATTTCCCGCTGTTCACTGCTATCAGGATAGAACTTGAATTCCTTAGGACATTTCCATTTGCGGTAAGCTATGACGTATCGACTCAGGGCTGTGGTTATTGGGCATTGTTCACCTTGCTGTGGACTTGTAGCCCATTTGGAAAAAGTATCTTTATTGACTGCATTCTTCTGCAATGTAATCACGTGAAGAAGGTTTTCCGGCAAGGATTTTTTATTGTAGAAAGTTTGTTCAAGTATATAGATTACAGATTCTGTTAATTGGGATGGAGTTTTCTGACTGAAAAAACGTTCAATATCCGCCTCTGTTTTCCTGGAGATACTCATTAAAAAATATTTGGGATCGTTCGATAGATCTTGTTTTAATTTTGTATCACTTATTTGGCTGAAATAATATTCTGCATCAACAAAACGTTTGGCAGCTAAGGCATGGCGGTACAATTCAGCAGCAAATGAATTTTGCAAGGCCTCGTTACTGGTGTTCATGATCCTGTATTTGAAGTAATCCCACTGCCCCCTGACATCAAGCATATGCTGCAACAGGGTTGTCTGATGTCTGGTTTTGTAAAGCAGCAGTTTAATTCTTAATTCTGGATCCGCAATCTGCTTCCAGAGAAATTCAGCCAAGCCCATTTTACTCCTGTTCATGGCCTCTACAATCGGAGTTTGCTCTTGCTGCCGTGTGATGTCCTGATGATCAGTACCGTCGATTGTCTGATCCCAAATACGTCGATCACCAGCAATGATCAGAATCCGGTGGTAAGCGATCATATCCTGCAGCATGTACTCTATACCTTCTTCAATTTCTCTATGAGAATCAGTAGAGTTGAGAAGCCACTGTTTAAAGAAGGAATGGCCTTCCAATGTGCAGATCGACAGCACCTTAAACCTCAGTGATTGATCGTGGATAGTCATGCAGAGAGAGGCAACTTTATCAAGCTTGTTAAGCTCAAGGCACTTTTGTATCAGTGAATGGCCCGTTTCCGATTGCACGGTACAAAGCCTGGCTTTTTGAACATCATCCAATTCTTCAGTCAGTATCAATACCAATTCATCAGAATGGAGTCGTGTGCCTGTGCAGGCCCATAGTAAAGCAGACTCATTGGATTTTCCGGTAAATTGGATAGCGTCAAAGCGTTCCTGCGGGTTCAGCTTACATAACAGTTGTTGAATACGGTGAAAGTATTTTTCAGTCCTTAGCTGGAGGGCTCCACCGGGCCTTGCTCTGTCATTGCACATGAACTGTAGTATGCTTTGATCAAGGTCGGGACTCCCCTTCAGGAGTTTTACAATCAATTCCCTGTTTTCATCAAAGACGGTGTCAAACAGATGGGTACTTTTATTATAGAGACAGGCAAATGCAAGGGGAGAAGCAAGGTCATTTATGGGTTGGGTGAGCATCTCCAAAAGGGTTTGTCTATCTATTTTCTCTTCCAGCTTCTTGAGTAATGGTTTATCCATAACACAGCATATCAGATGTAAAAACGTTTTGTTGTCATCGTATGGTTCTAACAGTGCATGCTGTAGTTCTTCCGAAGACAGTCGGTCAAATAAAACCTGGAAAAAAATATGGCCTGCCTTTTCGGTAACGACGGCCAATTCAATAAGTGAATTCGTAGGTTCAGATCTTACCCAGTTTTGAGAGGGTCGGGTAACAGTGAATAGACTTTGAATCTGAGCATCACTGAGAGCATTTACCTGGGCTTCGATCTCCTGATCTTTTTCTTGCTCCAGGGATTGATAAATACGCTCGAATTCAGCGCCCCATGGAATCATTTTGCAGGGTTTATCGGCATCTGAGTTGATAAAGGGTTCAAGTGTAGTGACCGATCGAGCATTAATGTTACTTTCAGGGGGGAATGCTGCAACCAGGGTTAAAGATGGCAGCTTGGAGGAGTGCGGATCATCTGGGTCCAAAACATCCAGTTGCCTTTTAAAGCTTTTAGATAAACTGCTCCCTTTGGGTTCAGTGTCTGAATTAACGGGTAGTGGGCTTGGGTTCGGGCGAATATTCATTAAAAATTTACCTCCTGATTGTTACACATACTTTAATCTGGAGATCGTAAACTTAAGTCTCCCTCAGTATCGCTGTGCAGCATGAAATTATAATTTTTCGGTTGATTTGTTAGTAATCTTTTTGCACTTAGACTCTTGACAATGAGAAAGGTTCAATGACAAGAACAAAAAAATATCTCCATAAACGTCTGGGGATTCACTTATCGTTCAACGGATTCTTGTTGGTCGGGCTATCATCAATGTCTTGAACTTTCATGCTAAAACCGAATCTAACTCTCAGAAACAATTTTGGGTATCCCTGCCAACTAAAGTTAAAATTATGGAGAAACGAGCCATGAATTTCATAAGAAGCCTTTCCTGTTTTGGTGGCTCACTGACATCAACTCCGGATCAAACTCGATCAGGTACATCATCTGGTACCACTCTGGGTAGGAACGTTATTCAAGGTAACAAGAACAAGCCTTTAATGTTGCTCGATCTGCCCCCGGACATACAATCCGAAATTTCTACTTATTTGAAGGATTATGACGTTGCCAAATTAACACGGACACATTCCTACATTAACAACACACTCAAAAATGATACAGCAATGGCAAAGGCATGGTATCGCCAGTTTCCTTCATCCCATCAGGCTCTGCTGAAGAGAATCGTCGCTGCAAAAGATAAAAATCAACTTGAGGCTTGGTTGGGGCGCTTTACAAAAGACGAGGCATTAATCAAGTCAGTCATGGATCGCCAGAAGAGTATTTGTTTTCCTGCTGTGTTTTTTTCCACTCTCACTAAACTGATGTCTGAATGTAAAACATTTAAATTAGAGAGAAGAGCCACCCTCCCCGATAGTGCTGGTGTGAAATCGGCCAGTTTCAGCCCCGATGGTCGCCATGTGATCACCTGCAGTAGAGATAACAGGGTGAAAGTTTATGGCCGTAAGGACGATGGCTCATTGGAAAAAAAAGTTACTATCACTCACGAAGACACCGTCAACTCAGCCACCTTCAGCCCCGATAGTCGCCATGTGTTGACCATAAGTGACGATAAAACTGTGAAAATCTGTGGTCAGAAGGACGATGGATCATGGGAAGAAAAAATCACTATTTCCCATGAAGAAAGGGTCAGGTCAGCCAGCTTCAGCCCTGATAGCCGACAGATGGTGACTGCCAGTGATGATTGCAAGGCGATCATTTATGGCCCCAAAGACGATGGCTCATGGGAAGAAAAAGTCATTATTCAACACGATGATAAAGTCTTGTCAGCCAGCTTCAGCCCCGATAGCCGCCACCTGGTGACCCGCAGTGACGATGAGGAGGCGAAAATCTATTACCAGAAGGATGATGGGTCATGGGTAGAAAAATTCACTGTTTCCCACGACAACTATATCTTCTCAGCCAACTTCAGTGCCGATGGCCGCTATTTGGTGACTGCTGGTATCGATGACAGGGTGAAAATCCATGGCCTGGTGGCCGATGGTTCCTGGGAAAAAAAAATCGCCATCCGTAATAAAGGCATCAAATCAGCAACACTGAGCGCAGACAATCGCCATTTGGTGATCAACTGTCACGATGGCAGGGCGATAATCTATGGCCATAAGGAGGATGGATCATGGGAACGAAAAGGCTTCATTGCCCATAAACATGTCAATTCAGTCACCTTCAGCCCCGATAGCCGACATTTGCTGACCTACTGTAAAAATGGTAAGGCGAAAATTTATGGCCAGAAGGACAATGGATCCTGGGAAAAAAAAGCCGTCATTCGCGATAAAGATACTTTCTTCTCAGCCAAATTCAGCGCCGATAGCCGCCATGTAATCACCTGCAGTGAAGATAACACGGTGAAACTCTATGGCCGAAAGGTCAATGGATCGTGGAAAGAAAAAACCACCATTTCCCATGTTGGTCTTGTCACATCAGCAAGCTTTAGCGTCAATGGCCGCCACCTGGTCACTGTCAGTATCAATGGAACGGCGAAGATTTATGGCCAGGGGAACTATGGATCATGGCAAGAAAAAGGCATCATTCACCGTCGTGATCCGATCGGGGCAGCCACCTTCAGCATCGATGGCCATGTGTTGACCGCAAGTGACAGCGTACAAATCACTGAATTACAGATGAATAGCTAAATGTTTGCGAACACTCATTAGCTCAGAGCCACATTATTTTGCTGCAACACATGTTAAATGACACGGCAAAAATCACTGAACTTCAGATGAATAAATGATTGTTTGCTGTCACTGGTAAATTGCTCTACAGGTGACGACCATTATCGATCTCGGTATAAAAATCCATGGCCTGGAAGCCGATGGAGCATGGGAACAAAAAGCCATCTTTTCCGATATACATATCCTTTTCCAGGAAGGCGTTTTTATTGAGGCTGTGTTTTTCACTATAACCAGCAAAATCTTTGTTCAGCGTGCCAATCACGTCCCCTTCCTGAGTTAATTTCAGTGTGAGGATATCCCCGGAGTGACTGTCTTCCTCGGTATTTGCGCCCTTGCCTGTGCCTGTTATCTAAATATAGTGTTATATTTAGTCTAAATAATGATTTAACTTGAATCTAAATAAGGTGATTTTATGTTGCAGAGAGTGCTTTGTGGGTTCACGACTTCTATTAGTAAGTTCAAAACCAATCCGGGCAATGCCATAGCGGAAGCCCAGGGAGAGGCAATCGCAGTGACCTCGAATAATGAGGTTCAGTTCTATGCTGTACCGGCTGAGCTGTTTGAGGAAATGACCGCATTTTGCGAGTATGCTCAACATGGCACTTCTGAGTTGAGGAGTGTTCCTGGTCGTTTTACTACAACCGATGAGATGGTTGAGCAGATGACTGAAAAGCTGAGAACCAGGTCAGATGATGACTTGGGGGAATTTGTTGAATGCGAAAACAAAACATAAAAGCCAGCGATAACCAACTGATTTGAAATCCTGGAAGATGATCAGAATCATCGAGGAAAGACAGAAAGAAGGGATGGGAAAGGACGTTTTAATCCCTCCGAGGCTCAATTCGATCGATTGAGTGAAAAAACAAAAAAAAGTACTAACTACCAATAAAAAGTAGGGTTGTAATGGCTAAGTTGGAAAAAATTGCTGAAGGGTTTCGCGAAAAATTTTGAGAGGGAAGAACGACATTTTACAGGCTAGAGATTAAGTACCTGGCCAGTTGGTTTCGCATATTCTGGCAAGTGGATTTTTTCATCCTTCAAGGCGCAACGACGGGCGCGTAGCCATAGCTACGCAACCAGAGTTGGAACGCAGAAGGGTGGAAAAAGCCGCCGCCCAGAATATGCGAAACCAACTGGTTAGGTACTTAATGACTGATTGTTTGCCATCAATCCTGTGATTAGAAGTTGTCCAGAGAGCATGAGAACAATGTGAACTTTCACACTAAAACCGACTCTAAGCTGCAGAATCAATTTTGAATCTCCTTGACAACCAGGGATAAAAAAATAACCACGAAAAACGAATTATGGATTGCATAAATAACCATTCCGGTATTGGTGATAAACTTCCATCAAGACCAGATCAATCTCCACCAGAGACGCCAAGTGGTAGCACTGCGGGTAGGAAAGTCACTGTACACGACAAGAATGAGTTTTCATTATTGCTGTATTTGCCCCCGGGAATACAGTCCAAAATTTTCACCTATTTGCGAGTTCATGATATTACCCAATTAACACGGGCAAATTCACGCATTAACAACAGGCTCAAAAATGATGCAGCAATGGCGAGGGCATGGTATCGCCGGTTTGCTTCATCACACCAGACTCTTTTAAAGACAATCGTCGCTAAAAAAGATAAAGATGAACTCCAGAAATGGTTGCAGCGCTTTACAAAGGATGAGGCATTAGTCAAGTCAGTCACGGATCGCCAAGAAAGTATTTATTTTCCTGCGCTGTTCTTTTTCACTCTCACTAAACTGATGTCTCAATGCAAAACATTTAAATCAGAGACAGCCATCCTCCCCGGTAATAACAAGTTGTGCACGTCTACTATCAGCCCCGATGGCCGCCACGTGGTGACCGCCATTGACAATAAAACGCTAAAAATCTATGGCCAGAAGGACGATGGATCATGGAAAGAAAAAAGCACTGTCTCCCATAATAACAATGTATTCACAGTCTCTTTCAGCCCCAATAGTTGCCATGTGGTGACCGCCAGTGTTGGTGGTGAGGTGAAAATTTATGGTCAGAATAACGATGGCTCATGGGTAGAAAAAGCCACTGTTTCCCATGACAAATTTGTTTTCTCAGCTATCTTCAGCACCGATGGTCGCCATCTGGTGACCGCCAGTAGTGATAACAAGGCAAAAATTTATAGCCACAAGGACGATGGATCATGGTCAGAAAAAGCCATTATTCGCTACGATGAGCCAGTCATATCAGCCACCTTCAGCAATGATAACTGCCATGTGGTGACCACCAGTTTATTCGGCCAGTGGAAAATCTATAGCCAGCAGAACGATGGATCATGGACAGAAAAAGCCGTTAACCACGATGATTCAGTCAGATCAACCACCTTCAGCGCCGATGGCTGCTATTTGGTGACGACCACTATCCATCACGGTGCAAAAATCCATGGCCTGGAGGCCAATGGAGCATGGAAACAAAAAGCCATCTTTTCCGATATGCATAGGGTCAACTCAGCCATACTCAGCGACGATAGTCGCCATTTGGTGACCTCCAGTTACGATGGCAGGGCGATAATCTACAGCAAGAAAGACGATGGATTATGGAGAAAAAAAGCCATTATTTACCATGATCATCGTGTCGATTCAGCCACCTTCAGCCCCGATAGCCGCCATATGGTGACCGCCAGTTGGGATTGCACAGCGAAAATCTACGGCCTGAAGGGCAATGAATCATGGGAAGAAAAAGCCATCATTTCCCATAACAATTTTGTCTACTCAGCCACCTTCAGCCCCGATAGTCGCCATGTGATTACCCGCAGTCAAGATAACACGGTGAAAATCTATGACCAGAGTATCAATGGTTCCTGGGAAGAAAAAGCTACCATTTCCCATCTCGGGAGAGTCACATCAGCCACCTTTAGCATCGATAGCCGCCTTGTGATCACCGGCAGTGACGATGGCACGACAAAAATTTTTGGCCAGCAGAGTGATGGAACCTGGGAAGAAAAAGCCACCATTTCCCTCAATATTCCCATCGGATCAGCCACCTACAGCATCGATGGCCATGTGTTGACCGTCCATGGCTTTAACACAGTGAAAATCACTGAGCTACAGATGAATGACTCTTGATTAAATCGGCAACGAGCGCAACACTCGCTGTTATGGACAAGGTTCAAGCTACCTTGTCAATGATAAATTCTGCATCAGGGTGCTCTTTGAGTAAGATACGCTTTTGCGTGTCAATGCTGGATTTTTGCTTTCCAGAACTCACTCTTGTATAGCATATCTTCCTCTGCTGGTTAATGAATATGCGGAAGTGACCACCACTTCTTCACTTTTTCGTAGTGACCGCTTTCGATCTTGCGCCTTATAGTTTGGCTGGTTACGCCTTCAATCTTGGCTAGCTTTGTAGTTGAACCCCACAAGATAAATTCACCTTTTGACGATTTATCTTGTGTCTAGCAGCCTGTCGGACTTAAGACTGTCCTACTGCGGTTGCAATAAATTGGTCTAAAAATCTCTGTTTCTTGCAATCCTCGCTACGGACGCTTAAGTCCGACAGGCTGCTAGCGTAATTGATTTTGCGATTGTTGCAATTTTATTTGACTGTCACTCATTAGCCCAAACCCTCATATTCTTCTGCAACATCTGACCAATAAGCCAGATATATTCGATTCCATATGGCTGAGTACTTATTGATCATTTTTCCCGGATCAAAACCCTGCTTTTTTGTTAGTCAGGCTTACAACAATGTCTTGAACTCTCACAATAAAACCGACTCTAAATTGCACAGTCAATTTTAAATACCAACCCAATTTAAATAATAACTATGGGGAAACGAGCCATGAACTTCATAAAAAGCCTTTCCTGTTTTGGTGGCTCACTTTCATCAACAGCGGATCAGTCTCGATCAGAAAGAAGAAGTGGTACCGCCATGAATAGGAACGTCTTTATACATAAAAGGAAAAAGCCTTCACCATTGCTCAGATTGCCCGAGGAACTTCAATCCAAAATCTGTACTTATTTGCAGGCTCATGATATTGCCAAATTAGCGCAGGTAAATTCACACATTAACATCACTATCAAAAATGCTGATTTAATAGCAAAGGCATGGTATCGCCAGTTTGCTTTATCACACCAGACGCTACTAAAGACACCCCTCACTTCAAAAGACAAAAATCAACTCGAGGGTTGGTTGAGGCGCTTTACAAAGGATGAGGCATTAATCAAATCAATCATGGATCGCCAAGAGAGCAAGTATTTTCCTGTTTTGTTCGTTTCCACTGTCACTAAACTGATGTCTGAATGTGAAACATTTAAATTAGAGACAAAAGCCACATTCCCCGCTTTTGGTAAATCGGACTTGTTTAAGTTCAGCCCCGATGGCCACCATGTCATAATCCCTATTGACAAAGGGAAAGTGAAAATCTACGGCAAGAAGGACGGTGGATCATGGGAAGAAAAAATCACTATCTCTCATGATGACTGGGTCAGGTCGGTCACTTTCAGCGCCAATAGCCGCCATGTGGTGACCACAAGTGACGATAAAACCGCAAAAATTTATGACCTGAGTACCGATGGATCATGGGTAGAAAAAGCCACTATTTCCCATGTTAAATCTATCTTTGAAGCCACCTTCAGCCCCGCTGACCGCTATATCGTGACCGCCAGTAAAGATGGCAAGGCGAAAATTTATGGCAAGCAGGACGATGGTTCATGGGTAGAAAAAGCCATCATTTCCCATGACGACTTTGAAAACTCAGCCGAATTCAGCGCCGATGGCCTCTATGTGGTGGCCATTGAACATCGCAGAGCAATAATCTATGGCAAGCAGGACGATGGGTCATGGGTAAAAAAAGCTATTATTTCCCATTACAAACCTGTCAGGTCAGCCAAATTCAGCGCCGATAGCCGCCATCTGGTGACCTGCAGTAACGATGGCACCGTAGCAATCTGTGGCAAGAAGGACGATGGATCATGGCGGATAGAAATCATCTTGACCGTCCATGAAGATAACACGGCAAAAATAACTGAACTTCGTATGAATGAATGACTGATTGTTTGCTGTCACTCATTAGCCCGGGTCCACATTTTTCTTCTGCAATTCCTGCCCGGCAGCTTATACCAATCGTGCTTTCCCGTGTTGAGCGTGGAGATTTGAGCCTTATGACAAGGCGACAATCGCCAACCCAAAGCTGACGGGCGCACAGTATGTGCGTCCCTGTTGAGCGTGTTGTTAGGTGGCGTGGCTATTGGCGCGAGAGTAAGACTTGGAGCATTTCTTTGATAGCGGCAATATCAGAACCTTGCTGGTCAAAACGCTTATCTTGCTGGTCAAAACGCTTATCTTGCTGGTCAAAACGCTTCTCTTGCTGGTCAAAACGCTTCTCTTGCTGGTCAAAACGCTTATCTTGCTGGTCAAATCTCTGGTGCATCTCACCACGGGTTTGACCAAGGCCGTCAATTACGTCAGCCAGGGTGTTACGGATATTATTAATCTCTGTCGTCTGAGGTTTGGGTTTGGGTTTCACACTCATGGGTTACTCCTTGATAAAATGTCGAAGAAGATCAGCATAGCAGAGACTGGCACAAAGACACCTAACACAGGATTAAGGCTCAGATCTTCAGCGCACCAGGGAGTTAGAAAGTTCGATTAGTATTAAGCCCCTTTGAGTTATCAGAAGCCGAGACAGCTCCGGGCTCTGAGTCGCCTTTGACTCCCTCTGAGACTTCTCCTGCTTCTTCAACCGGGCAAAGAAAAGCTTTATAGGTGGCCCTCACCATATGTTTGAACAAATCATTGTCAGGCAAATTAACTGGATAAAGCCTACCTCCCTCATTATTCAGGTAGCAGTTGATCACAGAAATAACGTGACTTTCCTGATCACTGGCATAAGCCATCACTTCGCCATCTTGATTCAGAAGAAAAACAAAGATCATATTGTCTTCTTTGATAAGAACAGCAAGGAAACAGCCTCCCTTAGGATTAGGAAGCGTCAGAACGTATTCATTCTTTTCCAAAGTCCGGATACTGTACCGTGGCCAAGTGTACGCTCTCATCCAGCCAAAAAAGATCAACCCTAACACGACATCCTGTCGAATGGCAGACTGTGCCTGAGTTAATAGCTGCCGAAATTTATCTATCCTGCTATCATCTGGATCGTCGGGGACGAACGTGTCCATGTTGCTTTCAAAATAACAGTCATTGAAGGATGTAGTTGTTGTGACTGGTTGCTCGCCGGCAGGTTCATCAACCACTGAAGTCTGCTGCTGGACAAGGCTAGAATCGTCCTGCTGATTAACCCGTTCACAATCAGACTGATTTCCCCCATCTGGAGCAGGTGCAATAACCACTTCATTAAAAAAGCCACTCGTGGAAGACTCTAACAAAGCCATTTTGCTTGTTGAAGGTCCATCAAAAGCAACAGCCTTTATCCTGGGACCCAGCTTCAGACTGGAAGCCGGTGGTAGCTCTTCACACTGGCAAGTATTCTCAGTGGATAAATACACCATTTTGGGCTTGGGGTCCTTACCTCTGGAACTTGGGGTATTAGCCGCCAGCCCTCTTTTTCTTATTCTTGCCTGGGCGATCTCCCTTTTTTCCCTGAACTGCCTGTGACATCGATAACATCGACAATCACAGTCATCGAGATGACGGTTACACTGCTTACACCTTTGACGACCCGATTCATCCGTTACTATTTTATCTTTCCCGTCGCCGTTACATCCATGACTGTAGAAGACTCCAGGCAACAAAAATACAAACAACAGCACACTCAAACCCGATCTAAGCATAAACCCTCCTGAACCAAACCGTTCAGGCAGACTAGTTAATTAATTCAGATTCGTCATCTTGAATGCCATTGCTTTTAGCCTTTCTGTAGCCGGAACTGTTCAATAAAGAACCCTGACCCGATTCCCCTCTGAATCACGCTCTGTAATATCTCTGTTGGTCGCTTTCCAGCGTCCTCCCTCATAAGGGAATTTTGTTCCTTTCCACCATCACCAAACTGATGTCTGAATGTAAAACGTTTGAATCAGAGGCAAAAGTCACCCTCCCCCTTAGAGGCTGTCGCAAAAGCCCAACAACTCGTTCCCACGCTCTGCGTGGGAATGCATACTTCTCCTGAAAAGCGGACTCTGCAGCTCGAGATAAGTATGGATTCCCACGCTGGGACCCACAGGGCCTAAAAGCATGGGAACCAGAGTTTTGCGACAGCCTCCTTAATGCTGGGTTAGACTTCTGAGCCTTAAGACAGGGCGACAATCGCCAACGCAGGATTAAGTACCTAACCAGTTGGTTTCGCATATTCTGGACGGCGGCTTTTTCCATCCTTCTGCGTTCCAACTCTGCTTGCGTAGCTATGGCTACGCGCCCGTCGTTGCGCCTTGAAGGATGAAAAAATCCACTCACCAGAATATGCGAAACCAACTGGCCAGGTACTTAAGGCTCAAATTTTCAGCGCACCAGGGAGTTAGAAAGTTCGATGGGTATTAGCCCCGTTGAGTTATCAGAAGCCAAAACAACTCCAGGCTCTGAGTCGCCTTTGACTCCCTCTGAGACTTCTCCTGCTTTTTCATCAATGTAACGAAAAGCTTTAAAGGTGGCCCTCACCATATGTTTGAACAAATCATTGTCAGGCAAATCAACTGGATAAAGCTTACCTCTCTCCTTATTCAGATAGCAGTTGATCGCAAAAATAACGTGACTTTCTTCATTACTGGCATAGCCCATCACTTCGTCATCTTGATTCAGAAGAAAAACAAAGATCATACTGTCTTCTTTGATAAGAACAGCAAGGAAAAAGCCTCCCTGAGGATTAGGAAGCGTCAGAACGTATTCATTCTCTTCCAAAGTCCGGATATTGCGCCGGGGCCAAGTGTACTCTCTCATCCAGCCAAAAAGGATCAACCCTAACACGACATTCTGTCGAATGGCAGACTGTACCTGAGTTAATAGCTGCCGAAATTGATGTACCTTGCTATCTGGATCGTCGAAGACGAACGCTTCCATGCTGCTTTCCAAATAACAGTCATTGAAGGATGAAGTTGTTGTGTCTGGTTGCTCGTTGGCAGGTTCATCAACCAATGAAGTCTGCTGCTGGACAAGGCTAAAATCATACTGCTGATTAACCCATTCATAATCAAACTGATTTCTCCCATCTGGAGCAGGCGCAATAAGCACTTCATTGAAAAAGCCACTCGCGGACGACTCTAACAAAGCCATTTTGCTTGTTGAAGGTCCATCAAAAGCAACAGACTTTATCCTGGGACCCAGCTTCAGACTGGAAGCGGGTGGTAGCTCTTCACACTGGCAAGTATTCTCAGTGGATAAATACACCACTTTGGGCTTGGGGTCCTTACCTCTGGAACTTGGGGTATTAGCCGTCTGCCCTCTTTTTCTTATTCTTGCCTGGGCGATTTCCCTTTTTTCCCTGAACTGCCTGTGACATCGATAACATCGACAATCGCAGTCATCAAGATTACGGTCACACTGCTTACACCTTTGACGACCCGATTCATCCGTTACTATTTTATCTTTCCCGTGGCCGTTACATCCATGACTATAGAAGACTCCAGACAACAAAAATACAAACAACAGCACACTCAAACCCGCTCTGAGCATAAACCCTCCTGAACCAGACCGTTCAGGCAGACTAGTTAATTAACTGAGATTCGTCATGGTGAATTCCATTGCTTTTAGCCTTTCTGTAGCCGGAACTGTTCAATAAAGAACCCCGACCCGATTCCCTCTGAATCACGCTCTGCAACATCTTTGTTGGTCGCATTCCAGCGTCCTCCCTCATAAGGGAATTTTGTTCCTTTCCGCCATCACCAAACTGATGTTTGAATGTAAAACGTTTGAATTAGAGGCAAAAGTCACCCTCCTGCTTGATGCTGGGTTAGACTTCTGTAAATTCAGCCCCGATGACCACCATGTGATGGTCCCTGATGACAATATCTGGTTCGTACAAGCCAGATTTACGAGTTTCCAGTTAAACGCTATTTTTTTCGAAACATGAATCAATGAACTCTGAGGTCGTCTAATGAAGAATTATCTCTTTGTAATAATGCTCGGATATGCATGTGTTTTCTCGGACATTGTTCATTCCAATGACCACTCCGATCAGGAGTACTATAGCTATATTTGGGGTTCATATAACGCTGATGGTTTTGTGGCAAATATAATTGCATTGTACGGAACTGGACTTGTAGTTATTGCGATAACCCCAGTCATATGCGTAAGTGCTCTTGCGGGATGTTGTTTTTGCTCTGGTTCACTTCATGTCAGAGCGTTGAAAGGCGCTGCAATACCGGGAGCCCTCGCAGCATTGGTATATTCAGCCTTGGGGGCTGACGCGTGGTATAACTGGCGTATGGGTAATGTAGTCGGGGGGTCTGGGCCGTGAAATTCTATGGCAAGAAGGACGGTGGATTATGGTAAGAAAAAGCCACTATTTGCCATGATAAATACACCCTGGTTCCCATGCTTTCAGGCCCTGTGGGTCCCAGCGTGGGAACGAGTTGCTACTGTGCAAATCACTCAACTAAAGATGAAAGACAAAAACCCGATTGCTACTGATTGATCACTTTCACAGATCAAAGCCCCGTTTTCTTGTTGGTTACGATTAGATAATCTTGTGAACTTTCACACTAAGACCGAGTCCAAGCTGCAGAATCAATTTTGAATATCCTTGCCTGCCGGGGATAAATAATAGCAGCGGAAAAACAAACTATGGATTGCATAAATAGCAATGCTCGCACTGGTGGTCCACTTTCATCAACAACAGATGAATCTCGACCAGGAACGCCAACTGGCACCTCTGCGAGTAGAGACGTCATTGAATGTGACAAGAATGAGTTTTCATTATTGCTCGATTTGCCCGAGAATATACAATCCAAAATTTTCACTTATTTGCAGGTTCGTGATATTGCCCTGTTAACACGGGCAAATTCAAACATTAACAACAGGCTCAAAAATGATGATGCCATGGCAAGGGCATGGTATCGCCAGTTTGCTTCATCACACCAGGCTCTGCTGGAGACAATTGTCGCGACAAAAGATAAACAGGAACTCCAGAAATGGTTGCTGCGTTTTACAAAGGATGGGGCTTTAGTCAAGTCAATCATGGATCGCCAAACGAGTGTTTATTTTCCTGCTCTGTTCTTTTTCACTCTCAACAAACTGATGTCTGAATGTAAAACATTTAAATTAGAGACAAAAGCCAGCCTTCCCTGTCATGGCAGGACAAACTCCGCTACCTTCAGTGCCGATGGCCGTCATCTGCTGAGCGTCAGGAATGATAAAAAAACGGTGGATATTTATGGCCACAAGAACGATGGATCATGGGAAACAAAAGGCACTATCTCCCATTATATGAGTGTCGTATCGATCACCTTCAGTGCCAATAGCCACTATGCAGTCACCACTGGAATGGATGGCAAGGCGAAAATTTATGGCAAGAAGGACGAACGATCATGGGAAGAAAAAGCCACTGTTTCCCATGATCAGTGGGTCATATCAGCCAACTTCAGCACTGATAGCCAGCATGTGGTGACCTGCAGTAACGACGGCAGGGCGAAAATCTACGGCAGAAAGGACGAACGATCATGGGTAGAGAAGGCCACTATTTGCCATGATAAATTCGTCAACTCAGCCACCTTCAGCGTCGATGGTCGCTGTGTAGTGACCACCAGTGGAGATCACAGGGCGAAAATCTATGGCCAGAGGGACGATGGGTCATGGGTAGAAAAAGCCACTATTTTCCATGACAACCGAGTCTGCTCAGCCACCTTCAGCCCCGATGGTCGTTATCTGGTGACCACCAGTTTTGATGGCAAAGTGAAAATTTGCGATCAGGAGGACGATGGGTCATGGCTGGAAAAAACCATTATTTCCTATGACGACTTTGTTGACTCAGCCCCCTTCAGCTCCACCTTCAGCTCCGATAGTCGCCATCTGGTGACCATCGCAGGTAGCAAGGCAAGTATTTATAGCCTGGAGGCCGATGGATCATGGGAAGAAAAAGTCACTATTTCCCATGATAAGTGGATCAACTCAGCCACCTTCAGCTCCGATAGCCGCCATATGGTAATCGCCAGTGATGATGGCAGAGCAATAATCTATGGCCAGAACCAAGAAGGATCATGGGAAGAAAAAGTCACCATTTCCCATAACCTGAGTGTCTGCTCAGCGACATTCAGCGCCAATGGCCGCCATGTGGTGACCGCCAGTTTAGATCGCAAAGCGAAAATCTATGGCCAGAAGGACGATGGATCATGGGAAGAAAAAGCCATCATTTCCCATGACGGTTTTGTCGACTCAGCCATATTCAGCCCCGATAGCCGCCATGTGATCACCCTCGGTCAGGATAACACGGTGAAAATCTATGGTCGGAAGATCGATGGATGCTGGGGAGAAAAAGCGACCATATCCCACCTTAGGAAAGTTAATTCAGCAACCTTTAGCATCGATGGCCACCATGTGATCACCGCCAGTGCCGATGGAACCGCGAGAATTTATGGTCGGCAGAGTGATGGTTCCTGGGAACAAAAAGCCATCATTTCCCATCATAGTGCGATCGTGTCAGCCAGCTTCAGCACCGGTGGCCATGTGTTGACCATTCATGGCGATAACACGCTGAAAATCACTGAACTGCAGATGAATAAATGACTGATTGCTGTCAACCCTTTGGTGAGAAGTTGTCGTATAATGCCAACAACTCGTTCCCACGCGAAGCGAGGCTGCCGCAAAACTCTGGTTCCTATGCTTTCAGGCCCTGTGGGTCCCTGCGTGGGAACTGAAGTCGTCATTCCCGCGAAGGCGGGAATCCAGCGCCAACGGTGGATCTCTGCCTTCTCGGGGATGACAAGGCCAGGGGGACACCGGGCAGTATGGTTCTGGTGGAGAGTCAGTGTGGATTCCCGCCTTCGCGGGAATGACGAGAATGAAGCCGGCAATGACGAGAATGAAGCCGGCAATGACGAGAATGAAGCCGACAATGACGGGAGTCAACGCGTTCCCACGCCGGAGAGAGTTTTGCGACACCCTCAGAGCGTGGGAACGAGTTGTTAAAGACAGAACCCCCCTTTCTAATTGTTGATCATTTTCCCGAATCGAAGTCTTGTTTTCTTGTTAGTCAGGCTTACATCAATGTCTTGAACTCTCATACTAAATCCGACTCTAAGTAGCACAATCGATTTTAAATACCCCCACAAACCAAATTTAAATAATAACCGTGGAGAAACGAGCCATGAATTTCATAAAAAGCCTTTCCTGTTTTTGTGGTTCACTTTCATCAACAGCGAACCCATCCCGATCAGAAAGAGCAAGTGGTACCGCTAAGGATAGGAAGATCATCGTACGAAACAAGAAAAAGCCTTCACCATTGCTCAGTTTGCCCGAGGAAATGCAATCCGAAATTTTTACTTATTTGAAGGCCCACGATATTGCCAAATTGGCACAGGTAAATTCATACATTAACGACACTCTCAAAAATGATACTGCAATAGCAAGGGCGTGGTTTCGCCGGTTTCCTTCATCGCACCAGGCGCTATTAAAGACAATCGTCACTGAAAAAAATAAAAATCAACTCGAGGGTTGGTTGACGCGCTTTACCAAGGATAAGGCATTAATCAAGTCAGTCATGGATCGCCAACCGAGTATTTATTTTCCTGCTCTGTTCTTGTGCACTCTCACTAAACTGATGTCTCAATGTAAAAAATTTAACCTGGAAACCAAAGCCACCTTCTCTGGTAGCGGTGCCGCCTTCAGCCCCGATGACCACCATATGATGATCGCCATTGACAATGAAACGTTGAAAATCTATCGCCAGGAGGACAATGGATCATGGACAGAAAAAGCCACTGTTTCCCATAATGACGGGGTCAAATCCGCCACCTTCAGCCCCGATGGTCGCTATGCAATAACCGCCAGTAAAGATGGCGCGACGAAAATTTATGGCCAGCAGGCTGATGGGTCATGGGTAGAAAAAGCCACTATTTCCCATGACGACTGTGTCAACTCAGCCACCTTCAGCGCCGATGGCCATGTGCTGACCATCCATGGCAACAATACTGTGCAAATCACTCAACTAAAGATGAAAGACACACACCCATTTTCTACTGATTGATCATTTCCCCGGATCAAAGCCCCGTTTTCCAGGTTGGTTACGATTAGATCAATCTTTTGAACTTTCACAATAAAACCGACTCTAAGCTGCACAATCAATTTTGAATATCCTTGCCTGCCGGGGATAAATAATAGCAGCGGAAAAACAAACTATGGATTGCATAAATAGCGATGCCCTTACTGGTGGTCCACTTTCATCAACAACAGATGAATCTCGACCAGGAACGCCAAGTGGTATCTCTGCGGGCAGAGACGTCATTGAATGTGACAAGAATGAGTTTTCATTATTGCTCCATTTGCCCCCGGGAATAGAATCCAGAATTTTTACCTATTTGCGGGCTCATGATATTACCCAGTTAACACGGGTAAATGTACACATTAACAACGGGCTCAAAAATGATGCTGCAATAGCAAGGGCATGGTATCGCCAGTTTGCCTCATCGCACCAGGCTCTGCTAAAGACAATCGTTACTACAAAAGATAAAGATGAACTCCAGAAATGGTTAAAGCGTTTCACAGAGGATGAGGCATTAATCAAGTCAATCATGGATCGCCAGGCAAGTATTCACTTTCCTGCTTTGTTCTTTTCCACGCTCACCAAACTGATGTCTGAATGTAAAACATTTAAATTAGAGACAAAAGCCAGCCTCCCCTGTAATGGTGGGACCGATTCCTCTACCCTCAGTGCCGATGGCTGCTACCTGGTGAACACCATGTATAAAACGGTGGAAATCTATGGCCGGGAGAGCGATGGATCCTGGGAAGCAAAAGGTACTATTAGCCACTGTGGCCAAGTCATGTCAGTCACCTTCAGTACCGATAGTCGTTATGTGCTGACTGCCACCGATGAGGGCGAGGCGAAAATCTATGGCAGGAAGGACGAACGATCATGGGAAGAAAAAGCCACTATTTCCCATGATGATTGGGTCACATCAGCTACCTTCAGTACCGATGGCCGCTGTGTGGTGACCGCCAGCGCAGATGGCAGGGCGAAAATTTATGGTCAGAGGGATGATGAGACATGGGCAGAAAAAGCCATCATTCGCCACGATTATTTAGTCACTACGGCCACCTTCAGCGCTGATGGTCGCTATGTGGTGACCGCCAGCATGGACAACAAAGCGAAAATCTATGGCATCAAGAATGATGGTTCGTGGGAAGAAAAGGCCATTATTACCCACGAAGACTCTGTTGAATCAGCCATCTTCAGTGCCGATGGTCGCTATGTGGTGACGACCAGTGAAGATCACAAGGTAAAAATCTATGGTCTGGAGGCCGATGGATCATGGGAAGAAAAAGCTATCATTACCCACAATGGAGAGGTCAACTCAGCCACATTCAGCTCCGATAGCCGCTATTTGGTGACCGCCGGAGATGATGGCAGGGCAGTAATCTATGGCCTGAATAAAGACGGATCATGGACAGAAAAAACCACCATTTCTCATGATGGTTGGGTCTACTCAGCCCTCTTCAGCCCCGATAGCCGCCAGGTGGTGACCTGCAGTGAAGATTCCACGGCGAAAATCTATGACTTGAAGGACGATGGATCATGGGAAGAAAAAGCCATCCTTCCCCATGAGGATAAGGTCTACTCAGCCACATTCAGCCCCGATAGCCGCTATGTGGTCACCCACGATGAAGATTACACGGCGAAAATCTATGGCCAGAAGCTCAATGGATCCTGGGAAGAAAAAACCACCATTTCCCATGATGGGAGTATTATGTCAACAACTTTTAGCGTCGATGGCCGCCACGTGATCACCGCCAGTGGAGATGGCACGGCGAGAATTTATGGCCAGACAAGCGATGGGGCATGGCAAGAAAAAGCCATCATTTCCCATAATGCCGGGATCCTGTCAGCCACCTTCAGCGCCGATAATCTGGTGTTGACCATCCATCCCGATGGAATGATGAAAATCACTGAACTGCAGATGAATAATCAACAGCTGTCACTCATTATCCCAGATCCACATTATTCTTCTGCAACTCCTGCCCAGCAGGATAGACCCCTGCTTCAAGTTGGATGTTGCCTCTTTTGATTCATGACGCTCAATAACTGAGAGCATTTAGCAAGAGGCTGTTATGGCTCACTATTCCAAAGAAATGAAAGAGCCCGTTATCCAGAAACGGGAAGATCAGCGTCAATAGGCAGACCGGACAATGCCTGCCAGCCAACTAACCGAAATTGAACAAATATCGTGAACTTTCACACTGAAACCCACTCTAAGCTGCAGAATCAATTTTAAATATCCTTGCCAACCAGGGATAAATAACAACCATGGAAAACGAACTATGGATTGCTCAAATAGCAGCTCCTGCAATATTACCCCACGCTCAACACCACCACGTCAGTCACCATCTGATACACCAAGTGGTACCACTATGGGCAAGAACGTCATTGTACGTCACAAGAATGAGTTTTCATTATTGCTCGATTTGCCCGAGAATATACAATCCAAAATTTTCACTTATTTGCAGGTTCGTGATATTACCCAGTTAACACGGGCTAATTCAAACATTAACAACAGGCTCAAAAATGATGATGCCATGGCAAGGGCATGGTATCGCCAGTTTGCTTCATCACACCAGGCTCTGCTGGAGACAATTGTCGCGACAAAAGATAAACAGGAACTCCAGAAATGGTTGCTGCGTTTTACAAAGGATGGGGCTTTAGTCAAGTCAATCATGGATCGCCAAACGAGTGTTTATTTTCCTGCTCTGTTCTTTTTCACTCTCAACAAACTGATGTCTGAATGTAAAACATTTAAATTAGAGACAAAAGCCAGCCTTCCCTGTCATGGCAAGACAAACTCCGCTACCTTCAGTGCCGATGGCCGTCATCTGCTGAGCGTCAGGAATGATAAAAAAACGGTGGATATTTATGGCCACAAGAACGATGGATCATGGGAAACAAAAGGCACTATCTCCCATTATATGAGTGTCGTATCGATCACCTTCAGTGCCAATAGCCACTATGCAGTCACCACTGGAATGGATGGCAAGGCGAAAATTTATGGCAAGAAGGACGAACGATCATGGGAAGAAAAAGCCACTGTTTCCCATGATCAGTGGGTCATATCAGCCAACTTCAGCACTGATAGCCAGCATGTGGTGACCTGCAGTAACGACGGCAGGGCGAAAATCTACGGCAGAAAGGACGAACGATCATGGGTAGAGAAGGCCACTATTTGCCATGATAAATTCGTCAACTCAGCCACCTTCAGCGTCGATGGTCGCTGTGTAGTGACCACCAGTGGAGATCACAGGGCGAAAATCTATGGCCAGAGGGACGATGGGTCATGGGTAGAAAAAGCCACTATTTTCCATGACAACCGAGTCTGCTCAGCCACCTTCAGCCCCGATGGTCGTTATCTGGTGACCACCAGTTTTGATGGCAAAGTGAAAATTTGCGATCAGGAGGACGATGGGTCATGGCTGGAAAAAACCATTATTTCCTATGACGACTTTGTTGACTCAGCCCCCTTCAGCTCCACCTTCAGCTCCGATAGTCGCCATCTGGTGACCATCGCAGGTAGCAAGGCAAGTATTTATAGCCTGGAGGCCGATGGATCATGGGAAGAAAAAGTCACTATTTCCCATGATAAGTGGATCAACTCAGCCACCTTCAGCTCCGATAGCCGCCATATGGTAATCGCCAGTGATGATGGCAGAGCAATAATCTATGGCCAGAACCAAGAAGGATCATGGGAAGAAAAAGTCACCATTTCCCATAACCTGAGTGTCTGCTCAGCGACATTCAGCGCCAATGGCCGCCATGTGGTGACCGCCAGTTTAGATCGCAAAGCGAAAATCTATGGCCAGAAGGACGATGGATCATGGGAAGAAAAAGCCATCATTTCCCATGACGGTTTTGTCGACTCAGCCATATTCAGCCCCGATAGCCGCCATGTGATCACCCTCGGTCAGGATAACACGGTGAAAATCTATGGTCGGAAGATCGATGGATGCTGGGGAGAAAAAGCGACCATATCCCACCTTAGGAAAGTTAATTCAGCAACCTTTAGCATCGATGGCCACCATGTGATCACCGCCAGTGCCGATGGAACCGCGAGAATTTATGGTCGGCAGAGTGATGGTTCCTGGGAACAAAAAGCCATCATTTCCCATCATAGTGCGATCGTGTCAGCCAGCTTCAGCACCGGTGGCCATGTGTTGACCATTCATGGCGATAACACGCTGAAAATCACTGAACTGCAGATGAATAAATGACTGATTGCTGTCAACCCTTTGGTGAGAAGTTGTCGTATAATGCCAACAACTCGTTCCCACGCGAAGCGAGGCTGCCGCAAAACTCTGGTTCCTATGCTTTCAGGCCCTGTGGGTCCCTGCGTGGGAACTGAAGTCGTCATTCCCGCGAAGGCGGGAATCCAGCGCCAACGGTGGATCTCTGCCTTCTCGGGGATGACAAGGCCAGGGGGACACCGGGCAGTATGGTTCTGGTGGAGAGTCAGTGTGGATTCCCGCCTTCGCGGGAATGACGAGAATGAAGCCGGGAATGACGAGAATGAAGCCGGGAATGACGAGAATGAAGCCGGCAATGACGGGAGTCAACGCGTTCCCACGCCGGAGAGAGTTTTGCGACACCCTCAGAGCGTGGGAACGAGTTGTTAAAGGCAGAACCCCCCTTTCTAATTGTTGATCATTTTCCCGAATCGAAGTCTTGTTTTCTTGTTAGTCAGGCTTACATCAATGCCTTGAACTTTCATACTAAATCCGACTCTAAGTAGCACAATCGATTTTAAATACCCCCACAAACCAAATTTAAATAATAACCATGGAGAAACGAGCCATGAATTTCATAAAAAGCCTTTCCTGTTTTTGTGGTTCACTTTCATCAACAGCGAACCCATCCCGATCAGAAAGAGCAAGTGGTACCGCTAAGGGTAGGAAGATCATCGTACGTAACAAGAAAAAGCCTTCACCATTGCTCAGTTTGCCCGAGGAAATGCAATCCGAAATTTTTACTTATTTGAAGGCCCACGATATTGCCAAATTGGCACAAGTAAATTCATACATTAACGACACTCTCAAAAATGATACTGCAATAGCAAGGGCGTGGTTTCGCCGGTTTCCTTCATCACACCAGACGCTATTAAAGACAATCGTCACTGAAAAAAATAAAAATCAACTCGAGGGTTGGTTGACGTGCTTTACCAAGGATAAGGCATTAATCAAGTCAGTCATGGATCGCCAACCGAGTATTTATTTTCCTGCTCTGTTCTTGTGCACTCTCACTAAACTGATGTCTCAATGTAAAAAATTTAACCTGGAAACCAAAGCCACCTTCTCTGGTAGCGATGCCGCCTTCAGCCCCGATGACCACCATATGATGATCGCCATTGACAATGAAACGTTGAAAATCTATCGCCAGGAGGACAATGGATCATGGACAGAAAAAGCCACTGTTTCCCATGATGACGGGGTCAAATCCGCCACCTTCAGCCCCGATGGTCGCTATGCAATAACCGCCAGTAAAGATGGCGCGGCGAAAATTTATGGCCAGCAGGCCGATGGATCATGGGTAGAAAAAGCCACTATTTCCCATGACGACTGTGTCAACTCAGCCACCTTCAGCGCCGATGGCCGCTGTGTCGTGACTGCCAGTAAAGATGGCAAGGCGAAAATTTACAGCAAACAGGACGATGGTTCATGGGTAGAAAAAGCCACTATTTCACATGACGGCTGTGTCGACTCAGCCACCTTCAGCGCCGATAACCGCCATGTGGTGACCGCCAGCGTAGATGGCAAGGCAAAAATCTATGGCAAGCAGGACGATGGGTCATGGGTAGAAAAAGCCATCATTTCCCATGATAATCGTCTCAAGTCAGCCGACTTCAGCACCGATGGCCACTATGTGCTGACAGTCAGCACTGATCAGGAGCTGAAAATCCATCGCCTGAAGGCCGATGGATCATGGGAACAAATAACGATTATTCATATGAATAATGTCAATTCAGCCCTATTCAGCGACGATAACCGCCACTTGGTGATCTCCAGTGACGATGGTACGGCGACAATCTACGGCAAGAAGGACAATGGATCATGGAGAGTAAGAACCATCATTTCCCATGGTGATAGTGTCAGCTCAGCCACTTTCAGCCCCGATAGCCGCCATCTTGTAACCTGCAGTCGCGATGGCGAAGCGAAAATCTATAGCCAGAAGGCCATCAATGGATCATGGAAAAGAGAAGCCATCATTGCCAATATCGATAAGGCCTTCCCAGTTATATTCAGCCCCGATAGCCGCCATCTAATCATCTGCAGTAGAAATAATGACAGGATGAGAATCTATGGCCAGAAGGTCAATGGATCCTGGGAAGAAAAAGCCATCATTTCCCATAATCAGTATGTTAATTCATTCGGCTTTAGTGACGATGGCCGCCATGTGCTTACCTCCGGTTCTTATGGCAAGGCGAAAATTTATGGCCAGTTAAGCGACGGATCATGGAAAGAAAAAGCCACCATTTCTGATCAAAGTGGGATCGTATCAGCCACCATCAACGCCGATGGCCATGTGCTGACCATCCATGGCAACAATACTGTGCAAATCACTCAACTAAAGATGAAAGACACACACCCATTTTCTACTGATTGATCATTTCCCCGGATCAAAGCCCCGTTTTCCAGGTTGGTTACGATTAGATCAATCTTTTGAACTTTCACGATAAAACCGACTCTAAGCTGCACAATCAATTTTGAATATCCTTGCCTGCCGGGGATAAATAATAGCAGCGGAAAAACAAACTATGGATTGCATAAATAGCGATGCCCTTACTGGTGGTCCACTTTCATCAACAACAGATGAATCTCGACCAGGAACGCCAAGTGGTATCTCTGCGGGCAGAGACGTCATTGAATGTGACAAGAATGAGTTTTCATTATTGCTCCATTTGCCCCCGGGAATAGAATCCAGAATTTTTACCTATTTGCGGGCTCATGATATTACCCAGTTAACACGGGTAAATTTACACATTAACAACAGGCTCAAAAATGATGCTGCAATAGCAAGGGCGTGGTATCGCCAGTTTGCTTCATCGCACCAGGCTCTGCTAAAGACAATCGTTACTACAAAAGATAAAGATGAACTCCAGAAATGGTTAAAGCGTTTCACAGAAGATGAGGCATTAATCAAGTCAATCATGGATCGCCAGGCAAGTATTCACTTTCCTGCTTTGTTCTTTTCCACGCTCACCAAACTGATGTCTGAATGTAAAACATTTAAATTAGAGACAAAAGCCAGCCTCCCCTGTAATGGTGGGATCGATTCCTCTACCTTCAGTGCCGATGGCTGCTACCTGGCGAACAACAGGAATTATAAAACGGTGGAAATCTATGGCCGGGAGAGCAATGGATCCTGGGAGGCAAAAGGCACCATCTGCCACTATGATCGTGTCACATCGGTCACCTTCAGTGTTGACGACCGCTTTGTGGTGACCGCCAGCTTCGATGGCAAGGCGAAAATCTACGGCAGGAAGGATGAACAATCATGGGAAGAAAAAGCCACTATTTCCCATGATGAGTGCGTCACATCAGCCACCTTCAGCGCTGATAGTCGCAATGTAGTGACCGCCGGCGTGGACAACAAAGTGAAAATCTATGGCATCAAGAATGATGGTTCGTGGGAAGAAAAGGCCATTATTACCCACGAAGACTCTGTTGAATCAGCCAGCTTCAGTGCCGATGGTCTCTATGTGGTGACGACCAGTGACGATCGCAAGGTAAAAATCTACGGCCTGGAGGCCGATGGATCGTGGGAAGAAAAAGCTGTCATTACCCACAACAAAGAAGTCAACTCAGCCACATTCAGCTCCGATAGCCGCTATTTGGTGACCGCTGGTGATGATGGCAGGGCAGTAATCTATGGCCTGAATAAAGACGGATCATGGACAGAAAAAACCACCATTTCTCATGATGGTTGGGTCTACTCAGCCCTGTTCAGCCCCGATAACCGCCAGGTGGTGACCTGCAGTGAAGATTTCACGGCGAAAATCTATGACTTGAAGGACGATGGATCATGGGAAGAAAAAGCCATCCTTCCCCATGAGAATACAGTCTACTCAGCCACATTCAGCCCCGATAGCCGCTATGTGGTCGCCCACGATGAAGATTACACGGTGAAAATCTATGGCCAGAAGCTCAATGGATCCTGGGAAGAAAAAACCACCATTTCCCATGATGGGAATATTATGTCAACAACTTTTAGCATCGATGGCCGCCACTTGATCACCGCCAGTGCAGATGGCACGGCGAGAATTTATGGACAGACAAGCGATGGGTCATGGCAAGAAAAAGCCATCATTTCCCATAATGCCGGGATCCTGTCAGCCGCCTTCAGCGCCGATAATCTGGTGTTGACCATCCATCCCGATGGAATGGTGAAAATCACTGAACTAAAGATGAATGAATGAGTCTTTGCTGTCACTCATTAACCGAGATCTGCATTATTCTTCTGCAACACCTGCCCGACAGGATAGCCCCCTGCTTCAAGATAGATGTTGCCTCCTTTGATTCATGACTCTCAATAACTGAGAGCATTTAGTAAGAGGCTGTTATGGCTCACTATTCCAAAGAAATGAAAGAGTCCATTATCCAGAAACGGGAAGATCAGCGTCAATAGGCAGACCGGACAATGCCTGCCAGCCAACTAACCGAAATTGAACAAATATCGTGAACTTTCACACTGAAACCCACTCTAAGCTGCAGAATCAATTTTAAATATCCTTGCCAACCAGGGATAAATAACAACCATGGAAAACGAACTATGGATTGCTCAAATAGCAGCTCCTGCAATATTACCCCACGCTCAACAACACCACGTCAGTCACCATCTGATACACCAAGTGGTACCACTATGGGCAAGAACGTCATTGTACGTCACAAGAATGAGTTTTCATTATTGCTCGATTTACCCGAGAATCTACAATCCAAAATTTTCACTTATTTGCAGGTTCGTGATATTGCCCTGTTAACACGGGCAAATTCAAACATTAACAACAGGCTCAAAAATGATGATGCCATGGCAAGGGCATGGTATCGCCAGTTTGCTTCATCACACCAGGCTCTGCTGGAGACAATTGTCGCGACAAAAGATAAAGAGGAATTCCAGAAATGGTTGCTGCGTTTTACAAAGGATGAGGCATTAGTCAAGTCAATCACGGATCGCCAACCAAGTGTTTATTTTCCTGCTCTGTTCTTTTTCACTCTCAACAAACTGATGTTTCAATGTAAAACATTTAAATTAGAGACAAAAGCCAGCCTCCCCTGTGATGGCAGGTCCGACTCCGCTGCCTTCAGTGCCGATGGCCGCCACCTGCTGAGCTTCAGGAATGATAAAACGATGGATATATATGGCCACAAGAGCGATGGATCATGGGAAGCAAAAGGCACTATCTCCCATTATGAGCGTATCAGATTGGTCACCTTCAGTGACGATAGCCGCTTCGCAGTGACCGCTGGAGTGGATGGCAAGGCGAAAATTTATGGCATTAAGGACGAACAATCATGGGAAGAAAAAGCCACTGTTTCCCATGATCAGTGGGTCAAATCAGCCACCTTCAGCACCGATAGCCTCCATGTGGCGACCTGTAGTAAAGACGGCAAGGCGAAAATCTATGGCAAGAAAGACGATGGATCATGGGAAGAAAAAGCCATTATTTCCCATGATAAATGGGTCAGCTCAGTCACCTTCAGCGTCGATGGTCGCTATCTAGCGACCACCAGTGGAGATTACAGGGCGAAAATCTATGGCCAGAGGGACGATGGGTCATGGGCAGAAAAAGCCATCATTCCCCACGATTTTATAGTCGATTCGGCCACCTTCAGCGCCAATGGTTACTATCTGGTGACCACCACCCTGAAAGGCAAAGCGATAATTTGCGGCAAGAATAACGATGGATCGTGGGTAGAAAAAGCCATTATTTCCCACGACAAGTTTGTGTACTCAGTCACCTTCAGCACCGATAGCCGCTGTCTGGTGACGACCGGTTACGATAGCAAGGTGAAAATCCATGGTCTGGAGGCTGATGGATCATGGGAAGAAAAAGCCATCATTTCCCATGATAAAGAGGTCAAATCAGTTACCTTCAGCTCTGATAGCCGCCATTTGGTGACCGCCAGTAATGATGGCAGAGCGATAATCTATGGCCAGAACGAAGAAAGATCATGGGAAGAAAAAGTCACCATTTTCCATCACCTGGGTGTATGCTCAGCCACATTCAGCGCCGATAACCGCTATGTGGTGACCGCCAGTTTAGATCGCAAAGCGAAAATCTATGGCCAGAAGGACGATGGATCATGGGAAGAAAAAGCCATCATTTCCCATGATGATCGGGTCTACTCAGCCACATTCAGCCCCGATAGCCGCCATGTGATCACCCTCAGTAAAGATAACACGGTGAAAATCTATGGTCGGAAGATCAATGGGTGCTGGGGAGAAAAAGCTATCATATCCCACCTTATGAAAATTAAATCAGCAACCTTTAGCATCGATGGCCACCATGTGATCACCGCCAGTTCCGATGGAACGGCGAAAATTTATGGCCGGCAGAGTGATGGATCCTGGGAAGAAAAAGCCATCATTTCCCATCATAGTGCGATCGTGTCAGCCAGATTTAGCACTGATGGCTACCTATTGACCACTCATGGCGATAAAACAGTGAAAATCACTGAACTGCAGATGAATGACTGATTGTTTGCTGTCAACCCTGTGGTGAGAAGTTGTCGCATAATGCCTACAACTCGTTCCTACGCGAAGCGTGGGTGTCGCAAAACTCTGGCATGAAAGTTCATAACATTGATGTCAGTGAAACTAACAGTTCAACAGGTCTTTGATTCGGGACAATGTTTCGTCCCCTTGCTTCCACCAAAACCATTTGCCGATTAAGCGTTAATTGAAGCCGGAAGAGTTTGAGAAGTATCAGTCATTCATCCATCCTTAGTTCAGTGATTTTCGCCGACTGATCTTCATGGATGGTTAACACATAGCCATCGACGCTGAAGGTGGCTGACACGATCCCTCTAGGATAGGAAATGGTGGCTTTTTTTTTCCATGACCCATCGCTTACCTGACCGTAAACAATAGCAAGATGAAAATCTAACGGCGCCAATAAACTAAAAAATGTATTTCTAAACTGGTGATAAATAGATTCCGACGCATTATCGTTATTGGCAGTGACCAAATGGCTGCCATCGACGCTGAAGGATGCTGATCTAATATAATAACCACTGGAAATGGTGGTTTTTTCTTCCCAGGATCCATTACCCTTGCGGCCATAGATTTTTACCTTCCTGTCTTCACCGTGGGTCATCACATGACGGCTGTCGGCGCTAAAGGTTGCTGATATGATTGGCATACGATGGGAAATGGTAGCTCTCTCTTCCCATGATCCATTATCGTTCAGGCCGTAGATTTTCGCCTTATTATCTGCACTGCGGGTGATCACACAGCGGTTATCGGGGCTGAAGGTGGTTGAGTAGACCCGATCATCATGAGAAATGGTGGCTTTTTCGTTCCATGATCCGTCTTCCTGACCATAGATTATCGCCCTGCCATCTTGACCGGAGGTTACCATATGGCGGCTATCGGCGCTGAATGTGGCAGAGTAGAAACGATCCTCATTGGAAAAGATGGTTTTTTCTTCCCATGTCCCATCGTCCTCCAGGCCACAGATTTTCATCCTGTTACCTTCACAGCAGGTGATTATATGTCGGCTATCGGTGCTGAATTTGGCTGACCAGACTGAATTGTCATGGGAAATGATGGCTTTTACTATCCATGACCCATCGTTCATTTTGCCATAGATTTTCGCTGTGTGATCCAGACTGGTGGTCACCACATAGCGACTATCGTCGCTGAAGGTGGCTGATGTTAAAAAATCGTGGCTAATGATGGCTTTTTCTGCCCATGACTCATCGTCTTCCAGGCCATAGACTTTCGCCTTGCCATCGTGACTGGCGGTCACTAAATAGCGATCGTTGGCGCTGAAGGTGGCTGACATGACAGGTTTATCATGAGAAATGATGGCTTTTTCTTCCCATGATCGTTCGTCCTTCTTGCCATAGATTCTCGCCTTGCAATCTTCACTGGTGGTCACTACATAGTGGCCATCGTTACTGAGCATGAATGATGTGACACGACCATCATGGGTGATAGTACCTTTTGCTTGCCATGAACCATCGGTCTCCCGACCAAAGATTATCACCGTTTTACTATCACTGACGCTCACCAGATAGTGGCCATCGGCACTTAATGTAGCAGAGTTCATCCTGCCGTTATTGAGGAGGGAGGCTTTTGTCTCAAATATAAATGTTTTGCATTCAATCATCAGTTTAGTGAGAGTGAAAGAGAACAGAGCAGGAAAGTCAATACTCCCGTGACGATCCATGACTGACTTGACTAATGCCTTATCCATTGTAAACCGGCTCAACCAATTCCCGAATTGATCCTTATCTTTTTCAGTGACGATTGTTTTTATCAGAGCCTGGCGTGATGAAGCAAACCGGCGATACCATGCCCTTGCCATTGAATTATCATTTTTGAGCGTCTTGTTCATGTATGAATTTGCCCGTATTAAATTGGCAATATCACGGGTCTGCAAATGACTATAAATTTTGGATTGTATTTCAAAGGGCAAATTGAGCAATAATGAAAGCTTATTCTTGTCACGTACAATGACGTCCCTACCCATAGTGGTAGCAATGGGTGTCTCTGATTGAATCTCTGATTGAGAGTGATCGGGGGTTGGTGAGAGTGGCCCACCAAGGCAAGAATGGTTACTTATGCGGTCCATAGTTCGTTTCTTAAAAGTTGTTATTTCCGCTGGTTGCAGTGATATCCAAAATTGATTCTGCAGATTAGAGTCGTTTGTAACATGAAAGTTCATAACATTGATGTCAGTGAAACTAACAGGAAAACAGGACTTTGATTCGGGAAAATGATCAATAAGTAGAAGTCAGTTTTCTGATAAGTACCGCTCAGAGAACTTACCATCATTGCAGATTGCTTAACTCAACTTAAGTTATGCGCCTTGCCAACTGGCCGTGATTACAGGATCGATTTGATTTCGAGTATCCTGTGACAGCTGAGCGTTACCCGCAGGTGGGGCACTGAAACCAGCCATTGCAGTTACAAGGCTGTCAACCTTGTTTGCAAGAAGCACTGCATCATTGGTACGAATCTCATCCTACGCAAAGCGTGGGTGTCGCAAAACTCTGGTTCCCATACTTTTAGCCCCTCTGGGTCACAACGTAGGAACCCATACCCATCTCGCGCTGCAGAGTCTGCTTTTCAGAGGAGGTATGCATTCCCACGCAGAGCGAGGCTGTCGCAAAAGTGCTGTTGGCATCAATGGCCGAATTAACCAGCCCAAAACCACGGCCCCCCCCCGGCAAAGGCATCTGTGCTCTGGTAATTCATTTTGCTTCCCTTCTGTTATTTGCCTACAGTGGTAGGTCAATGGAGGTATTTTTATGAATAGCTTATATAACACTGATTATCATCAATGGCTGAGTCAGCAAGTAACCCTGTTGAAAACTCAAAACTTTAATCAGTTGGATTTAGAAAACCTGATTGAGGATTTAGAGTTGAGCCTTAAGCAAGACCTTCGCGAGTTGGAGAACCGCCTGTCAACTTTGATAACTCATCTTCTTAAATGTAATTACCAGACCAGTGCACTAAGGGAGTCTACAGCGACAGATAGAGTCCTTAAAGGTTGGATGGAAACCATAGTTAGATCAAGAATTAAGATTAATAAACTGGTGAAAGAGAATCCTAGTTTAACGTCAAGGATCAAAGACTCCCTTAAACAAGCGTATGTTGATGGTAAAAAAGGAGCCATCAAAGAAATGAATATTTATGTCCATAAAAAACTCGACAACAATAGCTTTCCTGACGAATGCCCCTGGAGCTATGAGCAAATAATGACTGAAGACTGGTATCCACTCAACGGTGTTTGAGTGGTAGGGCAATGGAGGTGATTTATGGAAAACTTGTACGACACTGATTACCACCAATGGCTGAGCCAACAGCAGGATCTGCTTGCCAAATGACATTTTGACGGGCTTGACACAGAGAAATTGTTGGGGGAGCTAGAGCTGGGCAATGAACAACCCCGCCAGGGGGCGGGGTATCCTTGGTGCAAACTCAAAACATTGCAAGCTGATGATCTGAGTGAAGTTTGTCGTACTCATTTCCCTGATTCTTCACATAATTCGCTATCATCTGCTCATCACCATGCTTTCCGACAGTGCTTGCAAAGTACCCATCAGTCCAAAATTCGCCGCCCATAATGGTTTTGCAACACCCTCAAAGCGTAGGAACGAGTTGTTAGAGTTTTGCGACACCCTCGAAGCGAGTTGTTATTGTGAACTTTCTCAAGAAATCCGACTCAAAGCTACAGAATCAATTTTGAATATCCCTGCCAGTGAGGGATAAATAATAACTATGGAAAACGAGTTATGGATTGCCTAAAGAGTCATTCCAGTATTGGTGACGCACTTTCATCAACACCCGTTCAATCTCAATCAGGGACACCAAGTGGAATCAGCACGCGCAGGGACGTATTTGTTCGTGACAAGAATGAGCTTTCTTTATTGCTCGATTTACCCTTTGAAATACAATCCAAAATTTATACTTATTTGCAGACTCGTGATATTGCCCGTTTAACACAGGTGAATTCATGCATTTACAACACGCTCAAAAAAGATGCATCAATGATAAAGGCGTGGTATCGCCAGATTGCTCCATCACACCAGGCTCTGATAAAGACAATCGTTATGGCAAAAGATAAAAATCAACTCGAAGGTTGGTTAAGCCGTTTCACAGAGGATAAGGCATTAGTCAAGTCGATCATGGATCGCCAAACGAGTATTTATTTTCCTGCTCTGTTCTATTCCACTCTCACTAAACTGATGTCTCAATGTAAAACATTCGAATTAGAGACAAAAGCCAACCTCCCAGGTAATGGTAAGCTGAACTCAGCCAGCTTCAGCGCCGATGGCCGCTGTATGGCGATCGCCAGTGATAATGATACGCTGGAAATCTATGGCCGGGAGAGCGATGGATCCTGGACAGAAAAAGGCACTGTCCTCCATTATGGCAGTATCATTTCGTCCACCTTCAGCGCCAATGGCCGCTATGTAGTGACCGCCAGTAAGGATGGCGAGGCGAAAATCTATGGCAAGAAGGACGATGGATCATGGGAAGAAAAAGCCACTATTTCCCATAATAACTGGGTCAACTCAGCAACCTTCAGCAACGATAGTCGCTATGTAGTAACCGCCAGTGGCGATGGCAAGGCGAAAATTTACGGCCAGAGGGACGATGGGTCATGGGTAGAAAAAGCCATTATTTTCCATGATCAAGATGTCAAATCAGCCACCTTCAGCCCCGATAGCCGCCATGTGTTGACCCGCAGCAGTGATGGCGAAGCGAAAATCTATAGCCAGAGGGTCGATGGATCATGGGAAGAAAAAGCCATTATTTCCCACGACGACTGGGCCTTCTCAGCTGGCTTCTGCGCTGATAGTCGCCATGTGATCACCCGCAGCGAAAATAACAAGGTAAAAATCTTTAGCATCGAGGCCGACGGGTCATGGCAAGAAAAAGCCACTATTTCCCATGATTGCTGGGTCCTCTCAGCCGCTATCAGCGCCAATGGCCGCTATGTGGTGACCACCCGTCGCGATCACTCTGTGAAAATCCATAGCCTGGAGGACGATGGATCATCGGAAGAAAAAGCCATCTTTTCCCATGAGAATCGTGTCAATTCAGCCTGCTTCAGCCCCGATAGCCGCCATGTGGTGAGCCACAGTTACGATGGCAAGGCGAAAATCTATGGCCAGAAAGACAATGGATCATGGGAAGTAAAAGCCATCATTTCCCATGATGACAGAGTCTGGTTAGCCACATTCAGCGCCGATAGTTGCTATCTAATCACCTGCGGTGAAGATAACAAGGCGAAAATCTATGGCCGGAAGGGCGATGGATCATGGCAAGAAAAAGCCATCATCTCTCATGACAAGGATATAAGATCAGCAACCTTTAGCGTCGATAGCCACCATGTGGTCACCGCCAGTATTGATAAAACGGCGAAAATTTATGGCCAGGTAAGCGATGGATCCTGGCAAGAAAAAGCCACCATTTCCCATCCTAGTAGTATCAGATCAGCTATCTTCAGCGCCGATGGCCTTGTGTTGACCATCCATGGCATTAACACAGCAAAAATCACTGAACTACGGATGGATGTATGACTGATTATTTGCTGTCAATCTTGTGGTTAGAAGTTGTCACATAATTACAACTCGTTCCTACACGAAGCGAGTTGTTATTGTGAACTTTCATACTAAAACCGACTCTAGCAGCCTGTCGGACTTAAGCGTCCGTAGCGAGGATTGCAAGAAATTGAGGATAAAAATCTCTGTTTCTGAGGAGAATAGCGAGCTATTTGACGAAGAAACAGAGATTTTTAGACCAATTTATTGCAACCGCACGACTGCATGGATGCAGGAGCTAGAGCAACGCAGGAGCAGTTGCCGTGTAGGACAGTCTTAAGTCCGACAGGCTCCTAGGCTGCGGAATCAATTTTAAATATCCTTGCGGGATAAACAATAACAATGGAAAACGAGTTATGGATTGCATAAAGAGTAATTCTGGTATTAGTGATGCACTTGCAACAACACCCGTTCAATCTCAATCAGGGACACAAATTGGAATCAGCACGCGCAGGGAGGTATTTGTTCGTGACAAGAATGAGCTCTCATTATTGCTTGATTTACCCATTGAAATACAATCCAAAATTTATAGCTATTTGCAGACTCGTGATATTGCCCGTTTAACACAGGTGAATTCATGCATTTACAACACGCTTAAAAAAGATGCATCAATGATAAGGGCGTGGTATCGCCAGATTGCTTCATCACGCCAGGCCATTACGGGAATAATCCTCACTGCAAAAAATAAAGATCAACTCGAGAATTGGTTGAGCCGATTTACAAAGGATAAGGCATTAATCAAGTCAATCATGGATCGTCAGGCGTGTTTTTATTTTCCTGCTTTGTTCTTTTCCAATCTCACTAAACTGATGTGTCAATGTAAAGCATTTAAATTAGAGACTAAAGCCACCATCCCCTGCCATAGTTCAGAGGACTTAGCTTCCTTCAGCGCCGATGGACGCCACCTGGTGATCGCCTTTGACTCTGAAACCTGTAAAATCTATGGCCAGCAGAGCGATGAATCATGGGTAGCAAAAGGCACTATCTCCCATGATAGGCAAGTCAAATTTGTCACCTTCAGTGCCAATAGCCACTATGTAGTGACCGCTGGCATGGATGGCAAGGCGAAAATTTATGGCAAGAAGGACGAACAATCATGGGAAGAAAAAGCCACTATTTCCCACAGTTACTGGGTCCGCTCAGCCACCTTCAGCCCCGATAGCCGCCATGTGTTGACCTACAGTAACGACGGCAAAGCAAAAATCTACGGCAAGAAGGACGAACGATCATGGGAAGAAAAAGCCACTATTTCCCATGATAATTGGGTCGATTTTGCCACCTTCAGCAAAGATGGTCGCTATGTAGTAACCACCAGTTGGGATCACAGTGCAAAAATCTATGGCCAGAGTGACGATGGGTCATGGGCAGAAAAAGCCGTCATTCCACATGATGACATTTACTCAGCCACCTTTAGCCCCGATAGCCGCTATGTGGTGACTGAAGGCCTGGGCAGCAAAGCGAAAATCTATGATAAGAAGAACGATGGGTCATGGCTGGAAAAAGCCATTATTTCCCATTGTGTCTCAGTCACTTTCAGCTCCGATAGTTGCCATGTGGTGATCACCAGAAGAAATGGCAGTGCAAAAATCTGTAGACTGGATGCCGATGGATCATGGCAAGAAAAAGCCATCATTTCCCACAATGCAGAGGTCAATTCAGTCACATTCAGCCCCGATAGTCGCTGTTTAATAACCTCCAGTGACGATGGCAAGGCGATAATCTCTGGCCAGGATGAAGACGGATCATGGCAAGAAAAAGCCATCATTTCCGATTACCTGAGTGACTGCTCAGCCAAATTCAGCGCCGATAGCCACCATCTGGTGACCGCCAGTCTAGATTTCAAAGCGAAAATCTATGGTAAGAAGGACGATGGATCATGGGAAGAAAAAGCTATCATTTCCCATAACGAAAGTGTCTACTATGTCTCATTCAGCCCCGATTGCCGCCATGCCATCAGCTGCAGTGAAGATTTAACGGTAAAAATCCATGGCCTGGAGATCGATGGATCATGGAGAGAAAAAGCCAACATTTCCTATGATAGGGGCATTACAATAGCAACCTTTAGTGCCGATGGCCGCCATGTGGTCACTGTCAGTCTCGAAGGGACAGTGAACATTTATGGTCAGAACAGCGATGGATCATGGGAAGAAAAAGCCAGTATTTCCCATCCTGGTACTATCCGATCAGCCACCCTTAGCGCCGATGACCATTTGTTGACCATCCATGGCACGGACACGGCGAACATCACTGAACTAAGTATGAATGATTGCCGTTACTAGCCCAGCCATACCAATCGAACTTTCTAACTCCCTGTTGCGCTAAAGATTATTGTGAACTTTCCTACTAAAACCGACTCTAAGCTGCAGAATCAATTTTGAATATCCTCGCCAACCAGGGATAAATAACAACAATGGAATAACAAACAATGGATTGCATAAATAACAATTCCTGTATTGATGATCGACTTTCATCAAAACCAGAGCAATCTCAAACAGAGCCGCCAAGTGCTACCTATGCAGGTAGGGAAGTCATTGAACGTGACAAGAATGAGTTTTCATTATTGCTCGATTTACCCGAGGATATACAATCCAGAATTTTTACTTATTTGCAGGTTCGTGATATTGCCCAGTTAACACAGGTAAATTCATCCATTAACAACAGGCTCAAAAATGATGATGCCATGGCAAGGGCGTGGTATCGCCGGTTGGCTTCATCACACCAGACTCGTCTAGAGACTATTGTCGCGACAAAAGATAAAGATGAACTCCAGAAATGGTTGCAGCGTTTTACAAAGGATGAGGCATTAATCAAGTCAATCATGAACCGCCAGGCAAGTATTCACTTTCCTGCTTTGTTCTTTTCCACTCTCATTAAACGGATGTATCAATGTAAAGCATTTAAATTAGAGACTAAAGCCACCATCCCCTGTGAAAGTTCAAAGCACTATGCTGCCTTCAGCGCCGATGGACGCCACCTGGTGATCTCCTGTGTTCCCAAAACCTGCACAATCTATGGCCAGGAGAGCGATGGATCATGGGTAGCAAAAGGCACTATCTCCCATAATAACTATGTCAGATCAGTCACCTTCAGTGCCAATAGCCACTATGTAGTGACCGCTGGTATGGATGGCGAGGCGAAAATTTATGGCAAGAAAGACAATCGATCATGGGAAGAAAAAGCCACTATTTCCCATAATCGCTGGGTCCGCTCAGCCACCTTCAGCCCCGATAGCCGCCATGTGTTGACCTGCAGTAACGACGCCAAGGCGAAAATCTATGGCCTGACGGACGATGGTTCATGGGAAGTAGAAGCCATCATTTCCCATAACGAAGAGATCTACTTAGCCACCTTCAGCATCGATAGTCACTATGTAGTAACCGCCAGTGCAGACGGCAAGTCGAAGATCTATGGCAGGAAAGACGAACGATCATGGCAAGAAGAAGCCACTATTTCCCACGATGACTGGGCCAAATCAGCCAACTTCAGCACCGATGGCCGCTATGTGGTATCCGTCTGTGGAAATGACACTGCGAAAATTTATGGCAAGAAGGACGATGGATCATGGGAAGAAAAAGCCATTATTTCCCATTTTGTCTCAGCCATCTTCAGCTCCGATAATCGCCATTTGGTGACCACCAGAAGAAATGGCAGTGCAAAAATCCATAGACTTGATGCCGATGGATCATGGAAAGAAAAAGCCATCATTTCCCACAATGGAGAGGTCAACTCAGCCACATTCAGCCCCGATAGTCGCTATTTAATGACCACCAGTGACGATGGCAAGGCGATAATCTATGGCCAGGATAAAGACGGATCATGGAAAGAAAAGGCTACTATTTCCCATTACCTAAGTGTCTGTTCAGCCAAATTCAGCGCCGATAGCCGACATGTGATGACCGCCAGTTTAGATGGCATAGCGAAAATCTATGGCAAAAAGGACGATGGACCATGGGAAGAGAAAGCCAGCATTTCCCATAAAGAAAGTGTCTACTCTGCCACATTCAGCCCCGATAGCCGTCATCTCATCACCTGCAGTCCTGATTACACGGTGAAAATCCATGGCTTGGAGATTGATGGATCATGGAGAGAAAAAGCCATCATCTCCCATCGAAGGGTTATTACATTAGCAACCTTCACTGTCGATGGCCGCCATGTGGTCACTGTCAGTTACGTTGGAACAGTGAAAATTTTTGGCCAGAACAGCGATGGATCATGGAAAGAAAAAGCTACCATTTCCCATCTTGGTGTTATCCAATCAGCCACCCTCAGCACTGATGACCATTTGTTGACCATCCACAACGCAACGGCGAGCATCACTGAACTAAGTTTGAATGAATGATTGCTGTTACCAGCCCAGCCTCACATTATTATTCTGCAACACCTGCCAGGCATGATAGTTCGAACGCACCGGAAAACCGGCCACGACTTCAACAATTTCCTGGATCAAAGTCCTGTTTTAAGCACCTAACCAGTTACTTATTATTGGTTACGCTTACATCAATATTGTGAACTTTCCTACTAAAACCGACTCTAAGCTGCAGAATCAATTTTCAATATCCTTGCCAAACAGGGATAAATAACAACCATGGAAAAGGAACTATGCATTGCTCAAATAGCAGCTCCTGCAATATTACTCTACGCTCATCAACAGCAGAGCAATCTCAAACAGGGCCGCCAAGTGGTACCTATGCAGGCAGGGAAGTCATTGAACGTGACAAGAATGAGTTTTCATTATTGCTCGATTTACCCGAGGATATACAATCCAAAATTTTTACTTATTTGCAGGCTCGTGATATTGCCCATTTAGCACGGGCAAATTCATGCATTAACAACAGGCTCAAAAATGATGATGCCATGGCAAGGGCATGGTATCGCCAGTTGGCTTCATCAAACCAGACTTGTCTAAAGACAATCGTCGCTACAAAAGATAAAGATGAACTCCGGAAATGGTTGCAGCGTTTTACAAAAGATGAGGCATTAATCAAGTCCATCATGGATCGCCAGGCAAGTATTCACTTCCCTGCTTTGTTCTTTTCCACTCTCACTAAACTGATGTGTCAATGTAAAACATTTAAATTAGAGACTAAAGCCAGCATCCCCTGTAGCAGTTCAAAGGACTTAGCTGCCTTCAGCGCCGATGGCCGCCACCTGGTGATCGCCTGTGACTCCAAAATCTTTAAAATCTATGGTCGGGAGAGCGATGGAACATGGCAAGCAAAAGGCACTATCTGCCATGATTCCGCTGTCGAATCGATCACCTTTAGTGCCGATGACCGTTACGTAGTGACAACCAGTAGAAAGTGCAAGACGAAAATTTATGGTAAGAAGGACGAACGATCATGGGAAGAAGCGACTATTTCCCGAGACAACTCCTTATACTCAGCCAAGATCAGCGCCGATGGCTGCCATGTATTGAACCGAAGTACCAATAACAAGGTGAAAATCTATGGCCTGGAGGCCGGTGGTTCATGGGAAGAAAAAGCCACTCTCTGTCATAATGATTGGGTCCGGTCAGCCACCTTCAGCCCCGATAGCTGCCATGTGGTGACCTGCAGTGAAGATTGTAAGACGAAAATCTATGGTCTGGAGGCCGATGGATCATGGAAAGAAAAAGCCAGCAAATACCATGGGTATAGCATCAGATCAGCCACCTTCAGCCCCGATAGCCGACGTATGATGACCTGCACCTGTGATGGCAGGGTGAAAATCTATGGCCAGAAGGACGATGGATCGTGGAAAAGACAAGCCACCACTTCTAATGATGATCAGTTCAATTCAGCTACCTTCAGCCCCGATAGCCGCCATCTAATCACCTCCTGTTTCCCTGGCAAAGCGAAAATCTATAGCCAGAAGGACGATGTATCATGGAAACAAAAAAAGACCATTTCCCACTATTTGGAAATTAGATCAACAGCCTTTAGTGTCGATAGCCGCCATGTGATGACCTGCAGTTATGATAGAAAGGTGAAAATCAACGGCCTGAAGGACGATGGATCATGGCAAGAAAAAACGGCCATTTCCCACGGTTTGGGAATCAGATCAGCAGTCTTTAGCTTTGATGGCCGCCATGTGGTCACTGCCAGTGACGAAAAAACATCGGAAATTTATGGTCAGGTAAGTGATGGATCATGGCAAAAAAAAGCCACCATTTCCCATGGTTGCAGGATCAGGTCAGCCATCTTCAGCGCCGATGGCCATGTGTTGACCATCCATACCGATAACACGGCGAAAATCACGGAACTAAAGATGGATGGATGGGTGGATGAATGAATGAATATTTCGCGGATCAAAGCCCTGTTTTCTTATTGGTTACGCATACATCAATAGTGTGAACTTTCAGACTAAAACCAACTCTAAGCTGCAGAATCAATTTTGAATATCCTTGCCAACCAGGGATAAATAACAACCATGGAAAAGGAACTATGGATTGCTCAAATAGCAGCTTCTGCAATATTACTCCACGCCCATCAACACCAGGTCAATCTCCATCAGATACACCAAGAGGTACCATTACGGGCAAGAACGTTATTGTACGTGACAAGAATGAGTTTTCATTATTGCTCGATTTACCCGAGGATATACAATCCAAAATTTTTACTTATTTGCAGGCTCGTGATATTGCCCATTTAAGACGGGTAAATTCATCCATTAACAACAGGCTCGAAAATGATGATGCCATGGCAAGGGCGTGGTATCGCCAGTTGGCTCCATCACACCGGACTCGTCTAGAGACAATTGTCGCTACAAAAGATAAAGATGAACTCCAGAAATGGTTAAAGCGTTTTACAAAGGATGAAGCATTAATCAAGTCAATCATGGACCGCCAGGAAAGTATTCACTTTCCTGCTTTGTTCTTTTCCACTCTCACTAAACTGACGTGTCAATGTAAAACATTTAAATTAGAGACTAAAGCCAGCATCCCCTGTAACACTTTAGAGGACTTAGCTGCCTTCAGCGCCGATGGACGCCACCTGGTGATCGCCTGTGACTCCAGAACCTGTAAAATCTATGGCAAGGAGAGCGATGAATCGTGGGTAGCAAAAGGCACTATCTCCCATGACAGACAAGTCAGATTTGTCACCTTCAGTGCCAATAGCCGCTATGTAGTGACCGCTGGCATGGATGGCAAGGCGAAAATTTATGGCAAGAAGGACGAACGATCATGGGAAGAAAAAGCCACTATTTGCCACAGTCACTGGGTCCGCTCAGCCACCTTCAGCCCCGATAGCCGCCATGTGTTGACCTACAGTGACGACGGCAAAGCGAGAATCTATGGCAAGAAGGACGAACGTTCATGGGAAGAAAAAGCCACTATTTCCCATAATGATGAGGTCCATTTTGCCACCTTCAGCAAAGATGGTCGCTGTGTAGTAACCACCAGTTGCGATCACAGGGCAAAAATCTATGGCCAGAGTGACGATGGGTCATGGGCAGAGAAAGCCATCATTCCACATGATGACACTGTCTACACAGCCACCTTCAGCCCCGATAGCCACTATGTGATAACCACCAGCCTGGATAGCAAAGCGAAAATCTATGGCAAGAAGAACAACGGGGCATGGCTGGAAAAAGCCATTATTCCCCATTTTGTCTCAGTCCAATTCAGCTCCGATAGTCGCCATGTGGTGATCACCAGAAGAAATGGCAGTGCAAAAATCTATAGACTTGATGCTGATGGATCATGGCAAGAAAAAGCCATCATTTCCCACAATGCAGAGGTCAACTCAGTCAAATTCAGCCTCGATAATCGCTGTTTAATAACCTCCAGTGACGATGGCAAGGTGATAATCTCTGGCCAGGATAAAGACGGATCATGGCAAGAAAAAGCCAGCATCTCCGATTACCTGAGTGACTGCTCAGCCAAATTCAGCGCCGATAGCCGCCATCTGGTGATCGCCAGTTTAAATTACAAAGCGAAAATCTATGGCAAGAAGGACGATGGATCATGGGAAGAAAAAGCCATCATTTCCCATAGCAAAAGTGTCTACTTTGCCGAATTCAGCCCGGATTGCCGTCATGCCATCACCTGCAGTGAAGATTTAACGGTGAAAATCCATGGCCTGAAGATTGATGGATCATGGAGAGAAAAAGCCATCATCTCCCATGATAAGGGTATTAGCTTAGCAACCTTTAGTGCCGATGGCCGCTATGTGGTCACTGTCGGTTACGATGGAACAGTGAACATTTATGGTCAAAATAGCGATGGATCATGGGAAGAAAAAGCCACCAGTTCCCATCCTGGTTTTGTCGGATCAGCCATCCTCTGCACCGATGACCGTTTGTTGACCACCCATAGCGCGTGCACGGCGATAATCACTGAACTAGGAATGAATGAATACTCCCTGTTTCAGGCTATTATGTGTCGCCTCTTTTGATTCATGACTCTCAATAACTTATTGTGAACTTTCCTACTAAAACAGACTCTAAGCTGCAGACTCAATTTTGAATATCCTTGCTAACCAGGGATAAATATCAACCATGGAAAACGAACTATGCATTGCTCAAATAGCAGCTCCTGCAATATTACTCCACGCTCATCAACAACAGACCAACCTCCATCAGATACACCAAGTGGAACCAACGCAGGCAGGGAAGTCATTGCGCATGACAAGAAAGAGTTTTCATTATTGCTCGATTTACCCGAGGATATACAATCCAAAATTTTTACTTATTTGCAGGCTCGTGATATTGCCCATTTAAGACGGGTAAATTCATCCATTAACAACAGGCTCGAAAATGATGATGCAATGGCAAGGGCGTGGTATCGCCAGTTGGCTCCATCACACCGGACTCGTCTAGAGACAATTGTCGCTACAAAAGATAAAGATGAACTCCAGAAATGGTTAAAGCGTTTTACAAAGGATGAAGCATTAATCAATTCAATCATGGACCGCCAGGAAAGTATTCACTTTCCTGCTTTATTCTTTTCCACTCTCACTAAACTGATGTGTCAATGTAAAGCATTTCAATTAGAGACTAAAGCCACCATCCCCTGTAATACTTTAAAGGACTTAGCTTCCTTCAGCGCCGATGGACGCCACCTGGTGATCGCCTGTGACTCTAAAACCTGTAAAATCTATGATCAGGAGAGCAATGAATCATGGCTGCCAAAAGGCACTATCTCCCATGATGAGAAAGTCAGATCAGTCACCTTCAGCGCCAATAGCCGCTATATAGTGACCGCTGGCATGGATGGCAAGGCGAAAATTTATGGCAAGAAGGACGAACAATCATGGGAAGAAAAAGCCACTATTTCCCATGATCAGCGGGTCAAATCAGCCACCTTCAGCCCCGATAGCCGCCATGTGTTGACCTACAGTGACGACGGCAAAGCGAAAATCTATGGCAAGAAGGACGAACGTTCATGGGAAGAAAAAGCCACTATTTCCCATGATGATGAGGTCCATTTTGCCACCTTCAGCAAAGATGGTCGCTGTGTAGTAACCACCGGTCGCGATCACAGGGCAAAAATCTATGGCCAGAGTGACGATGGGTCATGGGCAGAGAAAGCCATCATTCCACATGATGACACTGTCTACACAGCCACCTTCAGCCCCGATAGCCACTATGTGATAACCACCAGCCTGGATAGCAAAGCGAAAATCTATGGCAAGAAGAACGACGGGTCATGGTTGGAAAAAGCCATTATTCCCCATTTTGTCTCAGTCCAATTCAGCTCCGATAGTAGCCATGTGTTGATCACCAGAAAAAATGGCAGTGCAAAAATCTATAGACTGGATGCCGATGGATCATGGGAAGAAAAAGCCATCATTCCCCACAATGGAAAGGTTAACTTAGACAAATTCAGCCCCGATAGTCGCTATTTAATGATCTTCACTGACAATGTCAAGGTGATAATCTCTGGCCAGGATAAAGACGGATCATGGAAAGAAAAAGCCGTCATTACCCATGACAATAGCATCTGGTCAGCCAAATTCAGCGCCGATAGCCGCCATGTGGTGACCGCCAGTTTAGATGGCAAAGCGAAAATCTATGGCGAGAAGGACGATGGATCATGGGAAGAAAAAGCCATCATTTCCCATAACATGGGTGTTTACTATGCCACATTCAGCCCCGATAGCCGTCATGTCATCACCTGCGGTATAGATAACACGGTGAAAATCCATGGCCTGACGATCAATGGATCATGGAAAGAAAAAGCCATCATCTCCAATGATGACGATATTAGATTAGCCACCTTTAGTCTCGATGGCCGCCATGTGGTCACTGCCAGTTTCGATAGAACAGTGAAAATTTATGGTCAGAACAGCGATGGATCATGGGGAGAAAAAGCCACCAGCTCCCATCCTGGTGGACTCGTATCAGCCACCTTCAGCATCAATGGCCATGTGTTGACCATCCATGGCGATAACACAGCGAAAATCACTGAACTACGGATTGATGACTGATTGTTTGCTGTCAATCCTGTGGTTAGAAGTTGTCGCATAATTACAACTCGTTCCTAAACGAAGCGTGTTGTTAAGTACCTGGCCAGTTGGTTTCGCATATTCTGGCGAGTGGATTTTTTCATCCTTCAAGGCGCAACGACGGGCGCGTAGCCATAGCTACGCAACCAGAGTTGGAACGCAGAAGGGTGGAAAAAGCCGCCGTCCAGAATATGCGAAACCAACTGGTTAGGTACTTATTGTGAACTTTCCTACTAAAACCGACTCTAAGCTGCAGAATCAATTTTGAATATCCGTGCCAACCAGGGATAAATAACAACCATGGAAAAGGAACTATGGATTGCTCAAATAGCAGCTCCTGCAATATTACTCCACGCCCATCAACACCTGTTCAATCATCATCAGATACACCAAGTGGTAACACTATGGGCAAGAACGTCATTGAACGTGACAAGCATGAGTTTTCATTATTGCTCTATTTACCCGAGGATATTCAATCCAAAATTTTTACTTATTTGCAGGCTCGTGATATTGCCCATTTAAGACGGGTAAATTCATCCATTAACAACAGGCTCGAAAATGATGATGCCATGGCAAGGGCATGGTATCGTCGGCTGCCTTCATCACACCAGACTCGTCTAAAGAGAATCGTCGCTACAAAAGATAAAGATGAACTCCAGAAATGGTTAAAGCGTTTTACAAAGGATGAAGCATTAATCAAGTCAATCATGGACCGCCAGGAAAGTATTCACTTTCCCGCTTTGTTCTTTTCCACTCTCACTAAACTGACGTGTCAATGTAAAACATTTAAATTAGAGACTAAAGCCAGCATCCCCTGTAACACTTTAGAGGACTTAGCTGCCTTCAGCGCCGATGGACGCCACCTGGTGATCGCCTGTGACTCCAGAACCTGTAAAATCTATGGCAAGGAGAGCGATGAATCGTGGGTAGCAAAAGGCACTATCTCCCATGACAGACAAGTCAGATTTGTCACCTTCAGTGCCAATAGCCGCTATGTAGTGACCGCTGGCATGGATGGCAAGGCGAAAATTTATGGCAAGAAGGACGAACGATCATGGGAAGAAAAAGCCACTATTTGCCACAGATACTGGGTCTGCTCAGCCACCTTCAGCCCCGATAGCTGCCATGTGTTGACCTACGGTAATAGCGACGGCAAAGCGAAAATCTATGGCAAGAAGGACGAACGATCATGGGAAGAAAAAGCCACTATTTCTCATGATGATGAGGTCCATTTTGCCACCTTCAGCAAAGATGGTCGCTATGTTCTGACCGCCAGTGAAGATCACAGGGCGAAAATCTATGGCCAAATGGACGATGGGTCATGGGCAGAAAAAGCCATCATTCAACATGATGGCATTCTCTGTACAGCCAAATTCAGCCCCGATAGCCGCCATGTGGTGACCACCAGCATGCGTGGAAAAGCGAAAATCTATGGTAAGAAGAACGACGGGTCATGGCTGGAAAGAGCCATTATTTCCCATTTTGACTTAGTCACCTTCAGCTCCGATAGTCGCCATATGGTGATGACCAGAAGCACCAGAAGAAATGGCAGTGCAAAAATCTATAGCCTGGATGCCGATGGATCATGGGAGGAAACAGCCATCATTCCCCACACCGCAGAGGTCAACTCAGCCACATTCAGCCCCGATAGTTGCTGTTTAATAACCTCCAGTGACGATGGCGAGGCGATAATCTCTGGCCAGGATAAAGACGGATCATGGCAAGAAAAAGCCATCATTTCCGATTACCTGAGTGACTGCTCAGCCAAATTCAGCGCCGATAGCCGCCATCTGGTGATCGCCAGTTTAAATTACAAAGCGAAAATCTATGGCAAGAAGGACGATGGATCATGGGAAGAAGAAGCCATCATTTCCCATAGCAAAATTGTCTACTATGCCACATTCAGCCCCGATTGCCGTCATGCCATCACCTGCAGTGAAGATTTAACGGTGAAAATCCATGGCCTGAAGATCGATGGATCATGGCAAGAAAAAGCCATCATCTCCCATGATAAGGGTATTAGCTTAGCAACCTTTAGTGTTGATGGCCGCTATGTGGTCACTGTCGGTCGCGATGGAACAGTGAACATTTATGGTCAGAACAGCGATGGATCATGGGAAGAAAAAGCCACCAGTTCACATTCTGGTCATATCGAATCAGCCATCCTCAGCGCCGATGACCGTTTGTTGACCACCCATGACACGGACAAGGCGAGAATCACTGAACTAAATATGAATGAATGAATGATTGATTGATTGATTGCTGTTACTGGTCCAGCCGTACCAATCGAACTTTCTAACTCCCTGTTGCGCTAAAGATTATTGTGAACTTTCTTACTAAAACCGACTCTAAGCTGCAGAATCAATTATGAATATCCTTGCCAACCAGGGATAAATAACAACCATGGAAAAGGAACTATGGATTGCTCAAATAGCAGCTCCTGCAATATTACTCCACGCTCATCTGCACCGGGTCAATCACCATCAGATACACCAAGTGGAACCACTATGGGCAAGAACGTCATTGAACGTGACAAGCATGAGTTTTCATTATTGCTCGATTTACACGAGGATATACAATCCAAAATTTTTACTTATTTGCGGGCTCGTGATATTGCCCAGTTAACACGGGCAAATTCATCCATTAACAACAGGCTCAAAAATGATGATGCCATGGCAAGGGCGTGGTATCGCCAGTTGGCTTCATCACACCAGACTCGTCTAGAGACAATTGTCGCGACAAAAGATAAAGATGAACTCCAGAAATGGTTGCAGCGTTTCACAAAGGATGAAGCATTAATCAAGTCCATCATGGATCGCCAGGCAAGTATTCACTTCCCTGCTTTGTTCTTTTCCACTCTCACTAAACTGATGTGTCAATGTAAAGCATTTAAATTAGAGACTAAAGCCACCATCCCCTGTAATACTTTAAAGGACTTAGCTTCCTTCAGCGCCGATGGACGCCACCTGGTGATCGCCTTTGACTCCAGAACCTGTAAAATCTATGGTCAGGAGAGCGATGAATCATGGGTAGCAAAAGGCACTATCTCCCATGATGAGCAGGTCAGATCAGTCACCTTCAGTGCCAATAGCCGCTATGTAGTGACCGCTGGTATGGATGGCAAGGCGAAAATTTATGGCAAGAAGGACGAACAATCATGGGAAGAAAAAGCCACTATTTCCCATGATCTGAGGGTCAAGTCAGCCACCTTCAGCCCCGATAGCCGCCATGTGTTGACCTACAGTAACGACGGCAAAGCGAAAATCTATGGCAAGAAGGACGAACGATCATGGGAAGAAAAAGCTACTATTTCTCATGATGATGAGGTCAATTTTGCCACCTTCAGCAAAGATGGTCGCCATGTAGTAACTACCAGTCTGGATCAAAGGGCAAAAATCTATGGCCAGAGTGACGATGGGTCATGGGCAGAAAAAGCCATCATTCCCCATGATGACAATGTCTACACAGCCACCTTCAGCCCCGATAGCCGTTATGTGGTGACCGCCAGTCTGGATAGGAAAGCGAAAATCTATGGCCAGACAGACGATGGGTCATGGCTGGAAAAGGCCATTGTTTCCCATTTTGCCTCAGTCACCTTCAGCTCCGATAGTGGCCATGTGGTGATCACCAGAGATAATGGCAGTGCAAAGATCTATAGACTGGATGCCGATGGATCATGGGAAGAAGAAGCCATCATTTCCCATAATGGAAAGGTCAAGTCAGTCAAATTCAGTCCCGATAGTCGCTGTTTAATGACCTCCAGTGACGATGACAAGGCGATAATCTCTGGCCAGGATAAAAACGGATCATGGAAAGAAAAAGCCACCATTTCCGATTACCTGAGTAACTGCTCAGCGGGTACATCAGCCTGGGAGTTTCTTAAATCAATTTCCGGTTACCTAAGAGAGTGCTCAGCCAAATTCAGCGCCGATAGCCGCCATCTGGTGACCGCCAATTTAGATCACAAAGCGAAAATCTATGGCGAGAAGGACGATGGATCATGGGAAGAAAAAGCCATCATTTCCCATAACAGAAATGTCTACTTTGCCAAATTCAGCCCCGATAGCCGTCATGTCATCACCTGCAGTAATGATCTCATGATGAAAATCTATGGCCTGAAGATCGATGGATCATGGAGAGTAAAAGCCATCATCTCCCATGATAGTTTTATTACATTAGCAACCTTTAGTGTCGATGGCCGCCATTTGGTCACTGTCAGTTTCGCTGGAACAGTGAAAATTTTTGGTCAGAACAGCGATGGATCATGGGAAGAAAAAGCCAGCATTTCCGATCCTGATATTATCCGATCAGCCACCCTCAGCGCCGATGACCATTTGTTGACCATCCATGGCATGGGCAAGGCGAGAATCACTGAACTAAGTATGAATGAATGATTGCTGTTACTGGCCCAGCCATACCAATCGAACTTTCTAACTCCCTATTGCGCTAAAGATTATTGTGAACTTTTCTACTAAAACCGACTCTAAGCTGCAGAATCAATTTTGAATATCCTTGCCAACCAGGGATAAACAATAACTATGGAAAACGAACAATGGATTGCATAAATAACAATTCCTGTATTGATGATCGACTTTCATCAAAACCAGATCAATCTCAAACAGGGCCGCCAAGTGGTACCTATGCAGGTAGAGAAGTCATTGAACGCGACAAGAAAGAGTTTTCATTATTGCTCGATTTACCCGAGGATATACAATCCAAAATTTTTACTTATTTGCAGGCTCGTGATATTGCCCATTTAAGACGGGTAAATTCATGCATTAACAACAGGCTCGAAAATGATGATGCAATGGCAAGGGCGTGGTATCGTCGGCTGGCTTCATCACAACAGACTCGTCTACAGAGAATCGTCACTACAAAAGATAAAGATGAACTCCGGAAATGGTTGCAGCGTTTTACAAAAGATGAGGCATTAATCAAGTCCATCATGGATCGCCAGGCAAGTATTCACTTCCCTGCTTTGTTCTTTTCCACTCTCACTAAACTGATGTGTCAATGTAAAGCATTTAAATTAGAGACTAAAGCCACCATCCCCTGTAATAGTTCACGGGACTTAGCTTCCTTCAGCGCGGATGGACGCCACCTGGTGATCGCCTGTGACTCCAGAACCTATAAAATCTATGACAAGCAGAGCGATGAATCATGGGTAGCAAAAAGCACTATCTCCCATGATAGGTTTGTCAGATCAGCCACCTTCAGTGCAGATAGCCGCCATGTGTTGACCTACAGTGACGACGGCAAAGCGAAAATCTATGGCAAGAAGGACGAACGATCATGGGAAGAAAAAGCCACTATTTCCCATGATAATTCGGTCAAGTTTGCCACTTTCAGCAAAGATGGTCGCTATGTAGTAACCACCGGTCTCGATTGCAGGGTAAAAATCTATGGCCAGAGTGACGATGGGTCATGGGCAGAAAAAGCCATCATTCCACATAATGAAGCTCTCTACCCAGCCACCTTCAGCCCCGATAGCCGCTGTGTAGTGACCGCCACTATGAATTGCAAAGCGAAAATCTATAGCAGGAAGAACGATGGTTCATGGCTGGAAAAGGCGATTATTTCCCATTTTGTCTCAGTCAAATTCAGCTCCGATAGTCGCCATGTGGTGATCGCCAGAAAAAATGGCAGTGCAAAAATCTATAAACTGAATGCCGATGGATCATGGCAAGAAAAAACCATCATTTCCCACAATGGAGAGATCATCTCAGCCGAATTCAGCCCCGATAGTCGCTGTTTAATGACCTCCAGTAACGATGGCAAGGCGATAATCTGTGGTCAGGATAAAGACGGATCATGGAAAGAAAAAGCCACTCTTTCCCATTACCTGGGTGTCTTCTCAGCCAAATTCAGCGCCGATAGCCGCCATCTGGTGACCGCCAGTTTAGATAGCAAAGCGAAAATCTATGGCAAGAAAGACGATGGATCATGGGAAGAAAAAGCCATCATTTCCCATAACATAGGTGTCTACTTTGCCACATTCAGCCCCGATAGCCGTCATGTCATCACCTGCGGTATAGATAACACGGTGAAAATCCGTGGCCTGACGATCAATGGATCATGGAAAGAAAAAGCCATCATCTCCCATGATAGAGGTATTAGCTTAGCAACCTTTAGTGTTGATGGCCGCTATGTGGTCACTGTCGATCGCGATGGAACAGTGAACATTTATGGTCAGAACAGCGATGGATCATGGGAAGAAAAAGCCACCAGTTCACATTCTGGTCGTATCGAATCAGCCATCCTCAGCGCCGATGACCGTTTGTTGACCACCCATGACACGGGCAAGGCGAGAATCACTGAACTAAGTATGAATGAATGAATGATTGCTGTTACTGGCCCAGACCCACATTATACCAATCAAACTTTCTAACTCCCTGTTGCGCTAAAGATTATTGTGAACTTTCCCACTAAAACCGACTCTAAGCTGCAGACTCAATTTTGAATATCCTTGCCAACCAGGGATAAATAACAACCATGGAAAACGAACTATGGATTGCTCAATTAGCAGCTCCTGCAATATTACTCCCGCCTTTCACCACCCCTATCAGGAATACATGGACTCGTAAAAAATGCCCAAAATTTGAATGATCGTCCACTGCCTTTCCTTCAAGCCAATCACATGTTCCTCCTGATTATTGACCGTTAATACACTAAGCCCCTGGAAACAGAAAAATACCCACCTTGCTGTTGGGTTCTGGCAGGGCTTTTTTTTCTGGTCTGGAAATACACGACTTTGCTTTTTCAGTTCCTGCCTGATTCTTTGCTGGATAGCAGCATAGACCATCAGGCATAGAGTCATCACCATTAACAGGGCTTCAATACGTTCCGCTTTCTTCAGATAGAGCGAAGAGACCAGAAAGTCCGGGCTCTTCAGGAACCGAAAGCCGCCTTCAACTTTTTGTTGCGACTTATAAGTAGACAGCAGCTCAGAGGCATTCAAACTATTTTTATCCAGTTCATTGGTGCTTAGGATAAAACAACCCAATGAGGCTTCTCCATGCTCCCTTTTCTCGCAGGAAACAAAGCACTCAGCCTGCACAAAGTACTCGAAGTGATCAGGCTTGCTATCCGGCGATGGTCTTCCTTTGCCCGAATAGCAGGGTTTACGGATAACCTCTGGCTCTGTTTCGCTTTGGCAAAGTTTCGATTGTTTCTGCCACAAGGCAAAAGCCTTCAATGCATCGTCCCGGCACAAAAAGGCCTTTTTGCTCAGCTTCTCCAGATCACGGGCCTCTTTCAGTGACTGCTTTTGCATCTTTCGGGTCAATGTTTTCCGTTCACTAAGCCCGCGCTTTTTGTTGAGAAACAGGAACCATCGTTGCTGAACCCCTCCGTAGCAGGAAGGCACTTCAGCTGAATAGTAATCTTCATAGCCTTCAACAGGCACCAGCGACACGGTTGGCGCTTTGCAGACCAGCTCCTTTGCCTCCTTGATGTTCAGGGGCACCCGGGAGATAAACAGCTGCTTTTGCTCATCAAGCAACTGAAGGGTTTCTGCAACATACATGGCAGCATCAGCAACCAGATAGCGGCTATTCAAAGCGGCCTTAAAACATGACAGATGATTTTTGATAATTTCCTGAAAACAGGTTTTGTCGTTTACATTACCGCTGGCAGGGGCCATAAACACAGGGATGCCCGCCTGATTTTCAGTCATTAACTGCAAGACTACCTGATTCAGGTCAGGCCGGTGGTCACGGCTGTAACCTTGGCAGATATGAATACAATTTAAGTCGTCTGGATTGTCATGACTGTTACAGACTCCATCCACATGAAAGCTGGTGCCATCCAGATTTAATGCCTTGCAAGGAAGTTTCAGATGATTGACGACCTTGACGGCCAGATTGAGATACAAGTCGCTAACACCAGCGTCGTACAAACTGTCGAGAGCCCGACCAAGTACCTTGTCGTTCAAGTGTTCAGCCTGAATACCTTCCCCGATAAGGCGGTCAATCGGCTTATCCTCAAAAAACTCAGGGAGCATGTACAGAGTTTGCCCCGTAAAGCCCAAGCCATTGATGATCATTGCAACTACAGCTTGTCCAATAGTGACATTACGAACATCGGAGTCATTTGTGATACGGGCATCAATGTATTCGGCTATCTTTAACTCCCGACACATAGCGGCAACCAAGCCAAGGTGGTTGAGGTTCTTAGACTGGTATTGAGCTTGAGGCATGTTGGTGCACCTGAATGTCTGTTTATTTCTTTGACAACAGATTTTAGGCAAATATCAATCGGGGTGGTGAAAGGCAGATTGAACGTGAGAAAATATGATTTCGTATGGTTGAGTACTTAATAGCTGTTATCTGCTAAGAGGAGTGTCGTCTATTATAAATGACGACTAAGTACATAATAAAGTTTAAAGTAACATGGGATGCTGTAGCGCTTAGTAAACCATAATCTTTAGTAAGTTGTCCTCTTCTGTATGAGTTTATCGTTGATATCACAGCTTGTGCCATTAATGGGTTCGGGTTGGTAAGATGTAAAAGTCCAAATGATGTGGATTTGATAATGTTACTTAAAATAAATATTTTTTCATCATGACTGTTGCTACTATTAGTTGCGAATTCTATAGAGTAATTGATTAGACGGAGCAAGAGGCCATTAAATATCACCTCTTCAATGGCAGCTCCTGTAATAGCCTCTTCGAATGTTATTTTTCCATTGTATGGGTCATGAATTAATGATAGAGGACGTAAAACGAAAATAGCCACAATTTGAACTTGTGTAAAATGTATTACACCTGATAATAAACCATAATAAAGTTGATTATTAACATCAAACTTCTTTAAAAGAGCGACTATCCTGTAGGATTCTTTATCTTTAATATTCACTGATTCTAATTCTGATTCTGAATTTGTGAGCGTCATATTTATGATTGTATGCAAAGAGTTAAACTCATCCTCTGTTTTTGGTAGAGGTGTATCTGAATTTATAAGAATGATCTTCTTGTTAGGTTCTTCATCTTCAATATTCACTGAATCTGAATCTGTGAGGGTCATGTTTATTACTGTTTGCAAAGAGTTAAATTGATCCTCTGTTTTTATGAGAGGAGCAGACTTTGCATGTTGAGTTACTAATGAAAAACATATTACGATTATTAAAGTATATTTTTTCACTGTACTTCCCCCCTAAAAAAACAAGCATGGTAGCTGCTAAACGATTTCAGTCTGTTCCGAGACTTCGTCTATCGATAATTCTCGCCGTCAGTAGTTGGCTGAAGCAGGCTTTATGAAGTTCGATTAATGTGTTCAACTGTCTTAAAATTATCCGTGTTTAAAAGTAACCCTTTTCCATATCATTGCATTCAGGGTTTTGTATAACGCTACTGTCTTTAAAAGTGAGTTCATTGATACCAGGTGTTTCTCTGAGTGCCTTGTGTTTGCATTTTGTTCTCCTTAAGAATCGATTTGATCTTTTATTATTTGACTATGCTGTTGCCAAAAAGTTCTATGAATAGAAACGACTGTGTTAGGAATGCTAACTATTCGAGACCAGTACAAAATAAAAATACCAGCAGGGTGATAGAAGTGCTTACCGCTTCTCTCTGTTGAGACAACTGTTTAAGTATCGCATAAAATGTCATGCAAAGGGCATGGAACCAGGTTGTATTCAATACTGCTCCAAAGACTCAAAGAATGTGGATTCGTATAGCGATAGGTGGGATTCTTAGGGTAGACATTAAGCTCAAAAAAGATTCATTTCTAGCGGCAGAACTCACCTTGAACAGCCACAACAAAGCTTCGAAAAAATTATCAAGGCTGAACAAGATGAGTACTGCAAATAGTAGACTAGTTGAAAAAAACTGCTGACGTGTTTCGACCGGTCTGAACTCCTCAGTATGGCTGACTACTTACAAGGAAGCTGCTCAACTTCTGGGCAGATAATGCAAAACGTGAACACCCTGCACGAGATGGTTGTTCAGGGCGTACAAGATTAGGTCTTTGTGCTGTGGGTGGGGCTTAATGTCTACCCTAAGATAAGTACCTAACTAATCGAACTTTCTAACTCTCTATCGCGCTAAAGATTATTTTGAACTTTCCCACTAAAACCGACTCTAAGCTGCAGACTCAATTTTGAATATCCTTGCCAACCAGGGATAAATAACAACCATGGAAAACGAACTATGGATTGCTCAATTAGCAGCTCCTGCAATATTACTCCACGCCCATCTGCACCAGGTCAATCACCATCAGATACTCCAAGTGGTACCGCTATGGGCAAGAACGTCATTGAACGCGACAAGAAAGAGTTTTCATTATTGCTCGATTTACCCGATGATATACAATCCAAAATTTTTACTTATTTGCAAGCTCGTGATATTGCCCATTTAAGACGGGTAAATTCATCCATTAACAACAGGCTCAAAAATGATGATGGAATGGCAATAGCGTGGTATCGCCAGTTGGCTTCATCATACCAGACTTGTCTAAAGACAATCGTCGCTACAAAAGATAAAGATGAACTCCAGAAATGGTTGCAGCGTTTTACAAAGGATGAGGCATTAATCGAGTCAATCATGGATCGCCAGGCAAGTATTCACTTTCCTGCTTTGTTCTTTTCCACTCTTAATAAACTAACGTGTCAATGTAAAACATTTAAATTAGAGTCTAAAACCACCATCCCCTACACTTCAAAGGACTTAGCTTCCTTCAGCGCCGATGGACGCCACCTGGTGACCGCCTGTGGCTCCAAAACCTGTAAAATCTATGGCAAGGAGAGCGATGAATCATGGGTAGCAAAAGGCACTATCTCCCATGACAGGGAAGTCATATCAGTCACCTTCAGTGCCAATAGCCACTATGTAGTGACCGCTGGCATGGATGGCAAGGCGAAAATTTATGGCAAGAAAAACGAACAATCATGGGAAGAAAAAGCCACTATTTCCCATGATCATTGGGTCAAATCAGCCACCTTCAGCCCTGATAGCCGCCATGTGTTGACCTACAGTAACGACGGCAAAGCGAAAATCTATGGCAAGAAGGACGAACGATCATGGGAAGAAAAAGCCACTATTTCCCATGATGATAGAGTCAATTTTGCCACTTTCAGCAAAGATAGTCGCTATGTAGTAACCATCAGTTGGGATCACAGGGCAAAAATCTACGGCCAGAGTGACGATGGGTCTTGGGCAGAAAAAGCCATCATTCCCCATGATGACATTCTCTACACAGCCAGATTCAGCCCCGATAGCCGCTATGTGGTGACCGCCAGCCTGGACAGGAAAGCGAAAATCTATGGCCAGATAGACGATGGGTCATGGCTGGAAAAGGCCATTGTTTCCCATTTTGTCTCAGTTACCTTCAGCTCCGATAGTCGCCATATGGTGATCACCAGAGATAATGGCAGTGCAAGGATCTATAGACTGGATACCGATGGATCATGGGAAGAAGAAGCCATCATTTCCCATAATGGAAAGGTCAAGTCAGTCAAATTCAGTCCCGATAGTGGCTGTTTAATGACCTCCAGTGACGATAACAAGGCGATAATCTCTGGCCAGGATAAAAACGGATCATGGCAAGAAAAAGCCATCATTTCCGATTACCTGAGTCACTGCTCAACTGGTACAACAGCCTGGGAGTTTCTTGAATCAATTTCCGGTTACCTAAGGGAGTGCTCAGCCAAATTCAGCGCCGATAGCCGCCATCTGGTGACCGCCACTTTAGATGACAAAGCGAAAATCTATGGTAAGAAGGACGATGGATCATGGGAAGAAAAAGCCATCATTTCCCATAACAAAAATGTCTACTTTGCCAAATTCAGCCCCGATAGCCGTCATGTCATCACCTGCAGTAATGATCTCATGATGAAAATCTATGGCCTGAAGATCGATGGATCATGGGGAGAAAAAGCCATCATCTCCCATGATGAGCTTATTAGATTAGCAACCTTTAGTGTCGATGGCCGCCATGTAGTCACTGTCAGTTTCGCTGGGACAGTGAAAATTGTTGGTCAGAACAGCCATGGATCATGGGAAGAAAAAGCCAGCATTTCCCTTCCTGATGTTATCCGATCAGCCACCCTCAGTGCCGATGACCATTTGTTGACCATCCATAGCAAGAACACGGCGAGCATCACTGAACTAAGTATGAATCCGCCTTTCACCACCCCTATCAGGAATACATGGACTCGTAAAAAATGCCCAAAATTTGAATGATCGTCCACTGCCTTTCCTTCAAGCCAATCACATGTTCCTCCTGATTATTGACCGTTAATACACTAAGCCCCTGGAAACAGAAAAATACCCACCTTGCTGTTGGGTTCTGGCAGGGCTTTTTTTTCTGGTCTGGAAATACACGACTTTGCTTTTTCAGTTCCTGCCTGATTCTTTGCTGGATAGCAGCATAGACCATCAGGCATAGAGTCATCACCATTAACAGGGCTTCAATACGTTCCGCTTTCTTCAGATAGAGCGAAGAGACCAGAAAGTCCGGGCTCTTCAGGAACCGAAAGCCGCCTTCAACTTTTTGTTGCGACTTATAAGTAGACAGCAGCTCAGAGGCATTCAAACTATTTTTATCCAGTTCATTGGTGCTTAGGATAAAACAACCCAATGAGGCTTCTCCATGCTCCCTTTTCTCGCAGGAAACAAAGCACTCAGCCTGCACAAAGTACTCGAAGTGATCAGGCTTGCTATCCGGCGATGGTCTTCCTTTGCCCGAATAGCAGGGTTTACGGATAACCTCTGGCTCTGTTTCGCTTTGGCAAAGTTTCGATTGTTTCTGCCACAAGGCAAAAGCCTTCAATGCATCGTCCCGGCACAAAAAGGCCTTTTTGCTCAGCTTCTCCAGATCACGGGCCTCTTTCAGTGACTGCTTTTGCATCTTTCGGGTCAATGTTTTCCGTTCACTAAGCCCGCGCTTTTTGTTGAGAAACAGGAACCATCGTTGCTGAACCCCTCCGTAGCAGGAAGGCACTTCAGCTGAATAGTAATCTTCATAGCCTTCAACAGGCACCAGCGACACGGTTGGCGCTTTGCAGACCAGCTCCTTTGCCTCCTTGATGTTCAGGGGCACCCGGGAGATAAACAGCTGCTTTTGCTCATCAAGCAACTGAAGGGTTTCTGCAACATACATGGCAGCATCAGCAACCAGATAGCGGCTATTCAAAGCGGCCTTAAAACATGACAGATGATTTTTGATAATTTCCTGAAAACAGGTTTTGTCGTTTACATTACCGCTGGCAGGGGCCATAAACACAGGGATGCCCGCCTGATTTTCAGTCATTAACTGCAAGACTACCTGATTCAGGTCAGGCCGGTGGTCACGGCTGTAACCTTGGCAGATATGAATACAATTTAAGTCGTCTGGATTGTCATGACTGTTACAGACTCCATCCACATGAAAGCTGGTGCCATCCAGATTTAATGCCTTGCAAGGAAGTTTCAGATGATTGACGACCTTGACGGCCAGATTGAGATACAAGTCGCTAACACCAGCGTCGTACAAACTGTCGAGAGCCCGACCAAGTACCTTGTCGTTCAAGTGTTCAGCCTGTATACCTTCCCCGATAAGGCGGTCAATCGGCTTATCCTCAAAAAACTCAGGGAGCATGTACAGAGTTTGCCCCGTAAAGCCCAAGCCATTGATGATCATTGCAACTACAGCTTGTCCAATAGTGACATTACGAACATCGGAGTCATTTGTGATACGGGCATCAATGTATTCGGCTATCTTTAACTCCCGACACATAGCGGCAACCAAGCCAAGGTGGTTGAGGTTCTTAGACTGGTATTGAGCTTGAGGCATGTTGGTGCACCTGAATGTCTGTTTATTTCTTTGACAACAGATTTTAGGCAAATATCAATCGGGGTGGTGAAAGGCAGATTGAACGTGAGAAAATATGATTTCGTATGGTTGAGTACTTAATAGCTGTTATCTGCTAAGAGGAGTGTCGTCTATTATAAATGACGACTAAGTACATAATAAAGTTTAAAGTAACATGGGATGCTGTAGCGCTTAGTAAACCATAATCTTTAGTAAGTTGTCCTCTTCTGTATGAGTTTATCGTTGATATCACAGCTTGTGCCATTAATGGGTTCGGGTTGGTAAGATGTAAAAGTCCAAATGATGTGGATTTGATAATGTTACTTAAAATAAATATTTTTTCATCATGACTGTTGCTACTATTAGTTGCGAATTCTATAGAGTAATTGATTAGACGGAGCAAGAGGCCATTAAATATCACCTCTTCAATGGCAGCTCCTGTAATAGCCTCTTCGAATGTTATTTTTCCATTGTATGGGTCATGAATTAATGATAGAGGACGTAAAACGAAAATAGCCACAATTTGAACTTGTGTAAAATGTATTACACCTGATAATAAACCATAATAAAGTTGATTATTAACATCAAACTTCTTTAAAAGAGCGACAATTCTGTAGGATTCTTTATCTTTAATATTCACTGATTCTAATTCTGATTCTGAATTTGTGAGCGTCATATTTATGATTGTATGCAAAGAGTTAAACTCATCCTCTGTTTTTGGTAGAGGTGTATCTGAATTTATAAGAATGATCTTCTTGTTAGGTTCTTCATCTTCAATATTCACTGAATCTGAATCTGTGAGGGTCATGTTTATTACTGTTTGCAAAGAGTTAAATTGATCCTCTGTTTTTATGAGAGGAGCAGACTTTGCATGTTGAGTTACTAATGAAAAACATATTACGATTATTAAAGTATATTTTTTCACTGTACTTCCCCCCTAAAAAAACAAGCATGGTAGCTGCTAAACGATTTCAGTCTGTTCCGAGACTTCGTCTATCGATAATTCTCGCCGTCAGTAATTGGCTGAAGCAGGCTTTATGAAGTTCGATTAATGTGTTCAACTATCTTAAAATTATCCGTGTTTAAAAGTAACCCTTTTCCATATCATTGCATTCAGGGTTTTGTATAACGCTACTGTCTTTAAAAGTGAGTTCATTGATACCAGGTGTTTCTCTGAATGCCTTGTGTTTGCATTTTGTTCTCCTTAAGAATCGATTTGATCTTTTATTATTTGACTATGCTGTTGCCAAAAAGTTCTATGAATAGAAACGACTGTGTTAGGAATGCTAACTATTCGAGACCAGTACAAAATAAAAATACCAGCAGGGTGATAGAAGTGCTTACCGCTTCTCTCTGTTGAGACAACTGTTTAAGTATCGCATAAAATGTCATGCAAAGGGCATGGAACCAGGTTGTATTCAATACTGCTCCAAAGACTCAAAGAATGTGGATTCGTATAGCGATAGGTGGGATTCTTAGGGTAGACATTAAGCTCAAAAAAGATTCATTTCTAGCGGCAGAACTCACCTTGAACAGCCACAACAAAGCTTCGAAAAAATTATCAAGGCTGAACAAGATGAGTACTGCAAATAGTAGACTAGTTGAAAAAAACTGCTGACGTGTTTCGACCGGTCTGAACTCCTCAGTATGGCTGACTACTTACAAGGAAGCTGCTCAACTTCTGGGCAGATAATGCAAAACGTGAACACCCTGCACGAGATGGTTGTTCAGGGCGTACAAGATTAGGTCTTTGTGCTGTGGGTGGGGCTTAATGTCTACCCTAAGATAAGTACCTAACTAATCGAACTTTCTAACTCTCTATCGCGCTAAAGATTATTTTGAACTTTCCCACTAAAACCGACTCTAAGCTGCAGACTCAATTTTGAATATCCTTGCCAACCAGGGATAAATAACAACCATGGAAAACGAACTATGGATTGCTCAATTAGCAGCTCCTGCAATATTACTCCACGCCCATCTGCACCAGGTCAATCACCATCAGATACCCCAAGTGGTACCGCTATGGGCAAGAACGTCATTGAACGCGACAAGAAAGAGTTTTCATTATTGCTCGATTTACCCGATGATATACAATCCAAAATTTTTACTTATTTGCAGGCTCGTGATATTGCCCATTTAAGACGGGTAAATTCATCCATTAACAACAGGCTCAAAAATGATGATGGAATGGCAATAGCGTGGTATCGCCAGTTGGCTTCATCATACCAGACTTGTCTAAAGACAATCGTCGCTACAAAAGATAAAGATGAACTCCAGAAATGGTTGCAGCGTTTTACAAAGGATGAGGCATTAATCGAGTCAATCATGGATCGCCAGGCAAGTATTCACTTTCCTGCTTTGTTCTTTTCCACTCTTAATAAACTAACGTGTCAATGTAAAACATTTAAATTAGAGTCTAAAACCACCATCCCCTACACTTCAGAGGACTTAGCTTCCTTCAGCGCCGATGGACGCCACCTGGTGACCGCCTGTGACTCCAAAACCTGTAAAATCTATGGCAAGGAGAGCGATGAATCATGGGTAGCAAAAGGCACTATCTCCCATGACAGGGAAGTCAGATCAGTCACCTTCAGTGCCAATAGCCGCTATGTAGTGACCGCTAGCATGGATGGCAAGGCGAAAATTTATGGCAAGAAGGACGAACAATCATGGGAAGAAAAAGCCACTATTTCCCACAGATACTGGGTCCGCTCAGCCACCTTCAGCCCCGATAGCTGCCATGTGTTGACCTACAGTAACGACGGCAAAGCGAAAATCTATGGCAAGAAGGACGAACGATCATGGGAAGAAAAAGCCACTATTTCCCATGATGGTAGAGTCAATTTTGCCACTTTCAGCAAAGATAGTCGCTATGTAGTAACCATCAGTTGGGATCACAGGGCAAAAATCTACGGCCAGAGTGACGATGGGTCTTGGGCAGAAAAAGCCATCATTCCCCATAATGACATTCTCTACACAGCCAGATTCAGCCCCGATAGCCGCTACGTGGTAAGCGCCAGCCTGGATAGCAAAGCGAAAATCTATGGCAGGAAGAACGATGGGTCATGGCTGGAAATAGCCATTATTCCCCATTTTGCCTCAGCCACCTTCAGCTCCGATAGCCGCCATGTGGTGATCACCAGAAAAAATGGCAGTACAAAAATCCATAGACTGGATGCCGATGGATCATGGGAAGAAACAGCCATCATTTCCCACAATGCAAAGGTCAAGACAGTCACATTCAGCCCCGATAGTCGCTGTTTAATAACCTCCAGTAAAGATAGCAAGGCGATAATCTCTGGCCAGAATAAAGACGGACCATGGCAAGAAAAAGCCACCATTTCCCATATAAAAAGCGGCTTCTTACCCAAATTCAGCGCCGATAACCGCCATCTGGTGATCGCCAGTTTGGATAACAAAGCGAAAATCTATGGCAAGAAGGACGATGGATCATGGGAAGAAAAGGCCATCATTTCCCATAGCGAAAGTGTCTACTATGCCGCATTCAGCCCCGATTGCCGTCATGTCATCACCTGCAGCGAAGATTTAACGGTGAAAATCCATGGCCTGGAGATCGATGGATCATGGAGAGAAAAAGCCATCATCTCCCATGATAGGGGTATCAAATTAGCAGCCTTTAGTGCCGATGGCCGCTATATGGTCACTGTCGGTTACGATGGAACAGTGAACATTTATGGTCATAACAGCGATGGATCATGGGAAGAAAAAGCCGGCATTTCCGATCCTGGTATTATCCTATCAGCCACCCTCAACGCCGATGACCGTTTGTTGTTCATCCATAGCGCGGGCAACTCAAGAGTCAATGAATACTCTCTGTTTCACACTAAATGTCGCCTCTTTTGATTCATGATTCTCAATAACTGAGAGCATTGGGTCATTAAGTAACGATTTGGTCTGTAATGCCTTAAATTCAGTTTTTGCAGATTGATAACCGGGGGCACCAGGAGCATAATAGAGTTCATCAAATAAGGGTGTGGTTCCAGTAGCCAGAGACCAACTTGCACCAGAAAAGCCATCATCTCGATTATCTTTAAGAGTATTGGTAACAGAAAATAGCACCTCACCCTCATAACTAACATGATAATAAGAATTAAATAGTTGAGAACGGCACGTCCCATCATTAATTTTTTGACTTTTTGAAATATTGCGAGGTTCAAGATATCCAAGTAATTGGATGACATTCTCAAGTACTTGGATATCCTGAGCAGTAGCTGTATTTCTCCTACACCTATCTTTATTAATTAGATATTCTTGTTTCAAATTATCTAAGTAATTTATGATTCTTTTCACAGTTTCCCGGGCTTTTTTGTTTGCTGCGTCTATTTCGGTGCTCTCCTGGCTAGACACTATTCTCTGTTCAAGTGATTTGCTGGTGCTGGCAACCGCTCCCAACCTCTGACTTGAGTGATCAGGATCACCTCCGTTGACGGCACGCCTCGATGAAGAATCAATTTTTCCAGATGCCGTTGTAGTTCTTCCGAAGCAGACAGCCTCTGATGATTCCTTCTCAGGCTTTGGTGAAAATAAAGCAACAATGCCGGAATTGTTATCTACATTATCCATTTTTAATATCTCTTTAGTTAGCTTCGTTCTCACCCAGGAGCCTGACCGAGAATAGCGCCCGTAGCGAGGACGGCAGAAAATTGAGGATGAAAATTCGGTTTTGTGAGGAGAATAGCGAGCTATTTGACGAACAAAAGCGGATTTTCAGACCAATTTGCTGCCGCCGCAGTAGGGCAGTCTATTCTCGGTCAGGCTCCTAGCAGCCTGTCGGACTTAAGCGTCCGTAGCGAGGATTGCAAGAAATTGAGGATAAAAATCTCTGTTTCTGAGGAGAATAGCGAGCTATTTGACGAAGAAACAGAGATTTTTAGACCAATTTATTGCAACCGCAGTAGGACAGTCTTAAGTCCGACAGGCTGCTAGCAAGAATATTTAAAATTGATTCAATAGTTTTGAGTCGGTTTTGGAAAGTAAGTTCATAACATTGAAGTCAGTGCGATTAACAAACCTGTGAACAAGACGGGAACATAGCAAGCTATGTGACCAGAGTTGCAACGCATCACGACTGCATGGATGCAGGAGCTAGAGCAACGCAGGAGCAGTTGCCGCGAGTGCCTGAACAAGAAGTCAGAAAATATGATTTCGTATGGTTGAGTACTTATGTGAACTTTCCTACTAAAACCAACTCTAACCTGCAGAATCAATTTTGAATACCCTTGCCAACCAGGGATAAATAACAACTATGGAAAACGAACAATGGATCACATAGATAAAAAATCCCTTGGAAGCACGCCAACCTCATCGACACTTGAACAACCTCCATCAGTTGCACCAATGGGTACCATTATGGGCAAGAACGTCATTGAACGTGACAAGAATGAGTTTTCATTATTGCTCGATCTACCTGAGGATATGCAATCCAAAATTTTTACTTATTTGCAGGCTCGTGATATTGCCCATTTAACACGGGCAAATTCATGCATTAACAACAGGCTCAAAAATGATGCTGCAATGGCAAGGGCGTGGTATCGCCGGTTTGCCTCATCACACCAGACTCTACTAAAAACAATCGTCACCACAAAAGATAAAGATGAACTCCAGAAATGGTTAAAGCGTTTTACAAAGGATGAAGCATTGGTAGAGTCAGTCATGGATCGCCAAGCCAGTATTCACTTTCCCGCTCTGTTCTTTTTCAGTCTCACTAATCTGATGTCTCAATGTAAAACATTTAAATTAGAGACAAAAGCCAGCCTCCTTAGTCATGGGATGAACTCAGCTGCCTTCAGCCCCGATGGCGACCATCTGGTGATAAGAGAAGTTGAGAAGAGCACTTTGAGAATCTTCGGCCAAAAGGACGATGGTTCATGGCAACGAAAAAGCACTATCTCCCATGATGACCATATCCGATCCTTCACCTTCAGCGCTGATAGCCGCTTCATGGTGACCGCCGGTAAAGATGGCGAGGCGAAAATCTATGGCAAGAAGGACGATGGATCATGGGAAGAAAAAGCGACTATTACCCATGATAACTGGGTCAACTCAGCCACCTTCAGTGCCGACAATCGCTACGTAGTGACCGCCAGTTTCGATCATAAGGCGAAAATTTATGGCCTGATTGACGATGGATCATGGGTAGAAAAAGCCATCATTCATCACGATTGTCACGTCGATTCGGCAACCTTCAGCGCCGATAGCCGCTATGTAGTGACTGCCAGTAAAGATGGCAAGGCGAAAATTTATGGCCGGGAGGACGATGGGTCATGGACAGAAAAAACCATTATTTCCCATGACGACCGAGTCCTCTCGGTTACCTTCAGCGCAAGTGGCCGCTATGTGTTCACCAACGGCAGAGATAAAAAGCTGAAAATCTATGGCCTGAAGGCCGATGGGTTATGGGAAGAAAAAGCCACTATTTTCCATGATTGCCACTTCCGCTCAGCAGCCATCAGCGCCAATGACCGCTATATATTGACTGCCAGTTGCGATCACAAGGTCAGAATCCATGACCTGACTGACAATGGATCATGGGAAGTAAAAGCAACTATTTCCCATGATTACCGGGTCAACTCAGCCACCTTCAGCCCGGATAGCCGTCATGTGTTGACTGGCAGTCACGATGGCAAGGCGAAAATCTATGGCCAGAAAGACAATGGATCATGGGAAGAAAAAACCATCATTTCTCATGAACACTGGATCGTATCAGCTAACTTCAGCGCTGATAGCCGCCATGTGATCACCCTCAGTGAAGATAACAAGGTGAAAATCTACGGCCTGAAGAACGATGGATCATGGCAAGAAAAAGCCATCATCTCCCATGGCAGGGATATCAGATCAGCAACCTTTAGCATCGATGCCCGCCATGTGGTCACTGCCAGTTTCGATCAAAAGGCGAAAGTTTATGGTCAGAACTGCGATGGATCATGGCAAGAAAAAGCCACCATTTCCCATCAAAGTACTGTCCAATCAGCCACCTTCAGCGCCGATGGACTTGTGTTAAGCATCGATTTCACGACTAACATCACTGAACTGAGTATGAATGATTGATGGTTTGCTATAAGTACCTGGCCAGGTACTTACGATTAGATCAATTGTGTGAACTTTCCTGCTAAAACCGACTCTAAGCTGCAGAATCAATCTTGAATACCCTTGCCAATCAGGGATAAATAACAACTATGGAAAACACACAATGGATCGCATAGATAACAAATCCTTTAGAAGTGCGCCATCCTCATCAACACCTGAACAACCGCCATCAGTGACCCCAATGGGTACCATTATGGGCAAGGACGTCATTGTACGTGATGACAATGAGTTTTCATTATTGCTCGATTTACCCGAGCATATGCAATCCAAAATTTTTACTTATTTACAGGCTCGTGATATTGCCCATTTAACACAGACAAATTCATCCATTAACAACAGGCTCAAAAATGATGCCACAATGGCAAGGGCGTGGTATCGCCGGTTTGCTTCATCACACCAGGCTCTACTAAAGACAATCGTCACTGCAAAAGATAAAGATGAACTCCAGAAATGGTTGCAGCGCTTTACAAAGGATGAGGCATTAGTGAAGTCAATCATGGATCGCCAGGCGAGTATTCATTTTCCTGCTCTGTTCTTTTTCAGCCTCACTAATCTGATGTCTCAATGTAAAACATTTAAATTAGAGACAAAAGCCAGCCTCATCTGTAATGGTGGGTTAAAATCAGCTGTCATCAGCGCCGATGGCCGCCATGTATTGGCTCATACTGAAGACACATGGATGAAAATCTTCAGCCGAAAGGACGATGGGTCATGGCAACCAAAAGGCACTATCTCCTATGATGACTACGTCATATCGTCCACCTTCAGCGCCAATAGCCGCTACCTGTTGACCGTCAATGACGATTACAAGGCGATAATCTGTGGCAAGAATGACGATGGATTATGGGAAGAAAAAACGACTATTAACCATCATCGCTTTATCAACTCAGCCGTCTTCAGCGCCGACGATCGCTATGTAGTGACCGCCAGTTACGATAAGAAGGCGAAAATTTATGGCCAGAAGGACGATGGATCATGGGAAGAAAAAGCTATTATTCACCACGATTATTGGGTCAATTCGGCAACCTTTAGCGCTGATAGCCGCTATCTAGTGACGGCCAGTGAAGATGGCAAGGCGAAAATCTATGGTCTGAGGGACGATGGGTCATGGGCAGAAGAAGTCATTATTTCTCACGATGACCAGGTCCACTCTGCTAACTTCAGCGCAAGTGGCCGCTACGTGTTCACCCGCTCCGGAGATAAAAAGGTGAAAATCTATGGCCTGGATGATGGGTCATGGAAAGAAAAAGCCACTATTTTCCATAATAGCTGGTTCTACTCAGCAGCCTTCAGCGCCAATGACGGCTTCATATTGACTGCCAGTAGCGATCACAAGGTGAGAATCCATGGCCTGACTGACAATGGATCATGGGAAGTAAAAGCCACTATTTCCCATGATAAATGGGTCAACTCAGCCACCTTCAGCCCGGATAGCCGCCATGTGTTGACTGGCAGTTTCGATGGCAAAGCGAAAATCTATAGCCAGAAAGACAATGATTCATGGGAAGAAGAAGCCATCATTTCTCATGAAAACCGGATCGTATCAGCTAACTTCAGCGCTGATAGCCGCCATGTGATCACCCGCAGTGAAGATCACAAGTTGAAAATCTACGGTCTGAAGTACGATGGAACATGGCAACAAAAAGCCATCATCTCCCATGGCAATAGTATTAGATCAGCCACTTTTAGCGTCGATGGCCGCCATGTGGTTACTGCCTGTTTCGATGGCAAGGCGAAAATTTATGGTCAGAACAGCGATGGATCATGGGTAGAAAAAGCCACCCTTTCCCATCAAGGTACTGTCCTAATATCCACTTTTAGCAACGATGGTCTGGTATTGACCATCGACCGAAAATCCACCCCCAGCGTCAATAATGCCCTGATGGTGATCTACGATCGTGCGGCGAATATCACTGAACTAAGTATGAATGAATGATGGTTCGCTGTTCCATTCAGCCGTGTACCGAAGGTGCATCAGCTGGAAGATTTCGTTGGCCATACCAAAATTTCTGATTAGCTTCGATCTTGCTTTGTGCGGCTAATGCCTGCTGATATCAGATGGCTAGGAGCCTGTCGGACTTAAGACTGTCCTACTGCGGTTGCAATAAATTGGTCTAAAAATCTCTGTTTCTTCGTCAAATAGCTCGCTATTCTCCTCAGAAACAGAGATTTTCATCCTCAATTTCTTGCAATCCTCGCTACGGACGCTTAAGTCCAACAGGCTGCTAGAAAAACTCACATTTCAGTAGTCCCGACTTTTAAATCAAACTTCACATTGCATGTTCAGAGATAGATAGTGAACTTTAATACTAAAACCGAGTCAAAATCACAGAATCAATATTAAATATCCTTGCTATTCAAGGTTAAACACTATCTACGGAGAAAGAGAAACGAACAATGGATTGCATAAATAAAAATTCCTGTGATGTTACTCTACCCTCATCAGCATCAGGTCAACCTCCGTCAGATACATCAAGTGGTACCATTATGGGCAAGAACGTCATTGTACGTGACAATAGTGAGTTTTCATTATTGCTCGATTTGCCCCCGGGAATACAATCCAGAATTTTCACCTATTTGCGCGCTCATGATATTACCCAATTAACACGGGCAAATTCACAAACTAACAACGGGCTCAAAAATGATGCTGCAATGGCAAAGGCATGGTATCGCCATTTTGCTTCATCACACCAGACTCTACTAAAGACAATTGTCGCTGCAAAAGATAAAGATGAACTCCAGAAATGGTTAAAGCGTTTTACAAAGGATGAGGCATTAGTGAAGTCAATCATGGATCACCAGGCGAGTATTCACTTTCCTGTCCTGCTCTATTTCACTCTCACAAAACTGATGACTCAATGTAAAACATTTGCATTAGAGACAAAAGCCACACTCCCCTGTGATGGCGAGACCGGCTCAGCTACCTTCAGTGCCGATGGTCGCCATCTAGTGAGCGTCAATTGTAAAACAGTGGAAATCTATGGCCAGAAGAGCGATGGATCATGGGAAGCAAAAGGCACTATCTGCCATGATAACCGTGTCTGTACGGTCACCTTCAGTGCCAATGGCCGCTATGTAGTGACCGCTGCTGACGATTTCAAGACGAAAATTTATGGCCAGAAGGACGAACAATCATGGGAAGAAAAAGCCACTATTTCCCATGATAACTGGATCAATTCAGCCACCTTCAGCGCCGATAGCCGCCATCTGGTGAGCTGGAGTAAAGACGGCAAGGCGAAAATCTATGGCAAGAATGACGAAGGATCATGGGAAAAAAAAGCCACTATTTACCATGATGAATGGGTCTGCTCAGCCACCTTCAGCGTCGATAGTTGCTATGTAGTGACCGCCGACGGAGACGGCAAGGCGAAAATCTATGGCAAGACAGACGAAGGATCATGGGAAGAAAAAGCCATTATTTCCCATAATAAATGGGTCAAATCAGCCACCTTCAGCACCGATGGCCGCTATGTGGTGACCGCCAGTGGAGATGGCACGGCGAAAATTTATGGCCAGGGGGAAGATGGCTTGTGGACAGAAAAAGCCGTCATTACCCACGATATGTTAGTAGCATCGGCCACCTTCAGCACCGATGGCCGCCATGTGGTGACCGCCAGTTTTGATGGCAATGCGAAAATCTATGGCAGGAATAACGATGGGTCGTGGATAGAGAAAGCTATTATTCCCCATGACGATTGTGTCAGGTCAGCCACCTTCAGCCCCGATGGTCGCTATGTGAGGACGATCAGTGACGATCACATTGTGACAATCTATGGCCTGGAGGACGATGGTTCATGGGAAGAAAAAGCCATCTTTTCCCATGATGAAGAGGTCAACTCAGCCACCTTCAGCCCCGATAGCCGCTATTTGGTGACCTCCAGTGACGATGGCATAGCGATAATTTACGGCAAGAAGGACGATGGAACATGGGAAGAAAAAGATGCTATTTGCCATGATGATTGGGTCTTCTCAGCCACCTTCAGCCCCGATAGCCAACATGTGATCACCGCCAGTAGAGATGGCACTGCGATAATTTATGGCCGACAGAGTGATGGGACTTGGGAACAAAAAGCCATCATTTCCCATCATAGTTCCATCGAATCAGCCACCTTCAGCACGGACGGCCATGTGTTGACCATCCATGGTGATGGAACGTTGAAAATCACTGAACTACAGATGAACGACTAATTGTTTGCTGTCACTCATTAGCCAAGATCCGCATTATTCTTCTGCAACACCAGCTCAGCACGATAACTTGAGCGCAAAAGGGTACCCGCAACGAATTCTACAAACCCTCTTTCCAGACCCCGCTGAGGATTAGATCAATAAGCGCTCAGCCATACGGAATCGAATATTTCTGGCTTATTGGGCAGGTGCTCTGCAAGGCGCAACGACGGGAACATAGCAAGCTATGTGACCAGAGTTGCAACGCATCACGACTGCATGGATGCAGGAGCTAGAGCAACGCAGGAGCAGTTGCCGCGAGTGCCTGAACAATAAGTCAGAAAATATGATTTCGTATGGTTGAGTACTTAGTGTGAACTTTCCTGCTAAAACCGACTCTAAGCTGCAGAATCAATTTTGAATGTCCTTGCCAATCAGGGATAAATAATGGAAAACAAACTATGGATTGCCTGAATAACAATTCCGGTAGAAGTACTCCACCCTCATCAAGACCAGGTCAACCACCATCAGATACACCAAGTGGTAACACTATGGGCAGGAACGTCTTTGTACGTGACAAGAATGAGTTTTCATTATTGCTCGATTTGCCCCCGGGAATACAATCCAGAATTTTCACCTGTTTGCGGGCTCATGACATTACCCAATTAACACGGGCAAATTCAGACATTAACAACAGACTCAAAAATGATGCTGCAATGGCAAGAGCATGGTATCGCCGGTTGGCTTCATCACACCAGACTCTATTAAAGACAATTGTCGCTGCAAAAGATAAAGATGAACTCCAGAAATGGTTAAAGCGTTTTACAAAAGATGAGGCATTAGTTAAGTCAATCATGGATCGCCAGGCGAGTATTTATTTTCCTGCTCTGTTTTTTTCCACTCTCACTAAACTGATGTGTCAATGTAAGACATTTAAATTAGAGACTAAAGCCAACATCCGCTGTAGTAGTCAACAGAACTCAGCTATCTTCAGTGACGATGGCCGCCACTTAGTGATCACCTGTGACTTTAAAACATGGAAAATCTATGGTCAGGAGAGCAATGGATCATGGGAAGCAAAAGGCACTATCTCCCATGATGACGATGTAAGATCTGCCACCTTCAGTGCCGATGGCCGCTATGTAGTGACCACCACTATATTTGGCAAGGCGAAAATTTATGGCAAGAAGAACGAACAATCATGGGAAGAAGAAACTATTTCCAACGACGATTCGTTACGCTTAGCCACCTTCAGCGCCGATGGTCACTATGCAGTGACCGCCAGTAAAGATGGAAAGGCAACAATTTATGGCCGGTTAACCGATGGGTCATGGGTAGAAAAAGCCATCATTCGCCACAATAATTTTTTAAGCTCGATCACCTTCAGCGCCGATGGCAGCCATGTGGTGACAGCCAGTCTTGATGGCAGGGCGAAAATCTATAGCAAGAAGAATGATGGGTCATGGGCAGAAAAAGCCATTATTTTCCATGATAACCGGGTCGACTCAGCCACCTTCAGCGCCGATGGCCGCCATGTGGTGACCCGCAGTGCCGATAACAAAGTGAGAATCCATGGCCTGGAGGCCGATGGTTCATGGGAAGAAAAAGCCATCATTTATCATGATGATGGAGTCTGTTCAGCCAGCTTCAGCCCGAATAGCCGCTGTGTGGTCACCGCCAGTACGGATGGCAGGGCGATCATCTTTGGCAAGAAGGACGATGGATCATGGGAAGAAAAAGCCACTATTAACCATGATGATTGTGTCTGGTCAGCCACCTTCAGCCCTGATAGCCGCTCTGTGGTCACCCACAGTAAAGATGAAAAGGCGAAAATCTATGGTCTGAAAGACGATGGCTTATGGGAAGAAAAAACGACAATCCCCCATTATTTGTATATTTGTTCAGCAACCTTTACCTTCGATAGCCGCCATGTGATCACCCGCGGTGGAGATAGCAAAGTGAAAATCTATGGCCATCAGGACAATGGCTCCTGGGCAGAAAAAGCTATCATTACCCACGATGATGTCATATCAGCAAACTTGAGCGTCGATGGCCGCCATTTGGTCACTGCCGGTAGCGATAAAATGGCGAACATTTATGGCCAGGTAAGCGATGGACCATGGCAAAAAAAAGCCACCATTTATCATCGCAGAGGGATCAGACGAGCCATCTTTAGCGCCGAAGGTCATGTGTTGACCATCCATGGCAATAACATGGCGAAAATCAGTGAGCTATGGATGGATGAATGACTGATCATTTTCCCAAAACAAAGTCCTGTTTTCTTATTGGTAACGATTAGATCAATCCTGTGAACTTTCCTACTAAAACCGACTCTAAGCTGCAGAATCAATTGTGAATATCCTCGCCAATCAGGGATAAATAACAACGATGGAAAACAAACTATGGATTGCCTGAATAACAATTACGTTAGAATTACTCCACCCTCATCAAAACCAGGTCAACCACCATCAGATAGACCAGGTTGTACCACTATGGGCAGGAACGTCATTGCACGTGACAAGAATGAGTTTTCATTATTGCTCGATTTACCCGAGGATATACAATCCAAAATTTTTACTTATTTGCAGGCTCGTGATATTGCCCTGTTAACACGGGTAAATTCATCCATTAACAACAGGCTCAAAAATGATGATGCAATGGCAAGGGCATGTTATCGCCGGTTGGCTTCATCACACCAGGCTCGACTAAAGAAAATTGTCACTACAAAAGATAAAGATGAACTCCAGAAATGGTTGCAGCGTTTTACAAAGGATGAGGCATTAGTTAAGTCAATCATGGATCGCCAGGCGAGTATTTATTTTCCTGCTCTGTTTTTTTCCACTCTCACTAAACTGATGTGTCAATGTAAGGCATTTAAATTAGAGACTAAAGCGAGCATCCCCTGTAGCAGTCGAGAGAACTCAGCTACCTTCAGCGACGATGGACGCCACCTGGTGATCGCCTGTGACTTCGGAACATGGAAAATTTATGGCCAGGAGAGCGATGGATCATGGGAAGAAAAAGGCACTATCTTCCATGAATACTGTTTCAAATCGGTCACCTTCAGTGCCGATGGCCGCTATGTGGTGGCTGTCTATAGAGATGACAAGGCGATAATTTATGGCCAGAAGGACGAACGATCATGGGAAGAAGTGACTATTTCCCACGACGACTCGCTCTGCTCAGCCAGCTTCAGCACCGATGGCCGCTTTGTAGTGATCACCACTAAAAATAACAAGGCGAAAATTTGTGGCAAGAAGGACGATGGCTCATGGGTAAAAGAAGTCACTATTTCCCATGATAAATCGCTCCAATCAGCCACCTTCAGCACCGATGGCAGCCATATTGTGACCGCCAGTTTTGATGGCAAGGCGAAAATCTATAGCAAGAAGAACGACGGTTCATGGATAGAAAAAGCCATTATTTCCCATGATAAATGGGTCCAATCCGCCGCCTTCAGCGCCGATGATCGCCATGTGGTGACCCGCAGTATCGATCACAAGGTGAAAATCTATGGCCTCAAGGCCGATGGTTCGTGGGAAGAAAAAGCCATCATTTCCCATAATAAAGACATCAACTCAGCGACATTCAGCGCCGATAACCGCCACTTGGTGACCTCCAGTGACGATCGCAGAGCGATAATCTACGGCAAGAAGGACGATGGATCATGGGAAGAAAAAGCCACTATTTACCACGATGATTGGGTCTTCTCAGCCACCTTCAACTCCGATAGCCGCTCTGTGGTCACCCGCAGTGTAGACAGAGTGGCAAAAATCTATGGCCAGAAGGACGATGGATCGTGGGAAGAAAAAATGATCATCTCCCACTATTTGAAAATTATATCAGCAACCTTTAGCGTCGATGGCCGCCATGTGATCACCAGAGGTGAAGATAGCAAGGTAAAAATATTTGGCCATAAGGACAATGGATCCTGGGAAGAAAAAGCCATTATTTCACATGCCTATGGTGATGTCATATTAGCAACCTTTAGCCTCGATGACCGCCATCTGGTCGCTGCCGGTAACCATAAAACGGTGAAAATTTGTGGCCTGGTAAGCGATGGATCATGGAAAATAAAAGCCGCCATTTCTCATCGCGAAGGGATCAGGACAGCCATCTTCAGCGCCGATGGCCATGTGTTGACCATCCATGACGATGACACGGCGAAAATCACTGAACTATCAATGAAGGACTGATCGTTTACTGTCACTCATTAGCCCAGACCTACATTATTCTTCAACAACGCTTTTTCCAGACCCCGCTGATGCTGCTTCCCAAACGCTTGGGGAGTCTCATGCAAGGTTCAGCAGGTAAATGTTTTTTGGTGGGTTACAGGTGCTGACCCAGAGTGCCATTCTGCATGTTCTGAAAGATAGAAACCCGCTTTCTGGTTATTGATCATTTTCCCGGATCAAAGCCCTGTTTTCTTGTTCGTTACGATTAGATCCATATTGTGAACTTTCCTACTAAAACCGACTCTAAGCTGCAGAATGAATTTTGAATATCCTTGCCAATCAGGGATAAATAACAACGATGGAAAACGAACTATGGATTGCCTGAATAACAATTCCGGTAGAAGTATTCCACCCTCATCAAAACCAGGTCAACCACCATCAGATACACCAGGTTGTACCACTATGGGCAGGAACGTCATTGTACGTGACAAGAATGAGTTTTCATTATTGCTCGATTTGCCCCCGGGAGTTCAATCCAAAATTTTCACCTATTTGCGGGCTCATGACATTATTCAATTAACACGGGCAAATTCAGACATTAATAAGAGGCTCAAAAATGATGCTGCATTGGCAAGGGCGTGGTATCGCCGGTTGGCTTCATCACACCAGACTTTACTAAAGACAATTGTCGCTACAAAAGATAAAGATGAACTCCAGAAATGGTTGCAGCGTTTTACAAAGGATGAGGCATTAGTTAAGTCAATTATGGATCGCCAGGCGAGTATTTATTTTCCTGCTCTGTTCTTTTCCACTCTGACTAAACTGATGTCTCAATGTAAAACATTTAAATTAGAGACTAAAGCCAGCATCCTCTGCGATAGTTCAGAGCACTTAGCTGCCTTCAGCGGCGATGGCAGCAACTTGGTGATCGCCTGTGACTCTAAAACATGGAAAATCTATGGCCAGGAGAGCGATGGATCCTGGGAAGCAAAAGGCACTATCCCCAATAACTACTGTGTCAAATCGGTCACCTTCAGTGTCGATGGCCGCTATTTAGTGGCTACCAGTATAGGTGGCAGGGCGAAAATTTATGGCAAGAAGGACGACCGATCCTGGGAAGAAGCAACGATTCCCCATGACGACTCTGTCCACTCAGCCACCTTCAGTGCCGATAGTCACTATGCAGTGACCGCCAGTAGAGATGGCAAGGCAAAAATTTATGCTAAGGTGGCCGATGGGTCATGGGTAGAGAAAGCCATCATTCGCCACAATAATTTTTTACGCTCAGTCACCTTCAGCGCCGATGGCCGATATGTGGTGACCGCCAGTTTTGATGGCAAAGCGAAAATCTATGGCAGGAAGAACGATGGGTCATGGGCAGAAAAAGCCATTATTTCCCATGATAACGGGCTCAACTCAGGCACCTTCAGCGCCGATGGTCGCCATGTGATAATCCGCAGTGCAGATAACAAAGTGAAAATCTATGGCCTGGAGGCCGATGGTTCATGGGAAGAAAAAGCCATCATTTCTCATGATGATGGAGTCTGGTCAGCCACCTTCAGCCTCAATAGCCGCTGTGTGGTGACCGCCAGTATGGACGGCAGGGCGATCATCTTCGGCAAGAACTACGATGGCTCATGGGAAAAAAAAGCTATCATTACCCACGATGATTGGGTCTTCTCAGCCACCTTCAGCTCCGATAGCCGCTGTGTGGTCACCCACGGTATAGATAAAGTGGCGAAAATCTATGGCCAGAAGGACGATGGATCATGGGAAGAAAAAATGATCATTTCCCATAACCTTAAGATCCGCTCAGCCAAATTCAGCGCCGATAGCCGCCATGTGATCACCTGCAGTGAGGATCACACGGTGAAAGTCTATAGCCGGAAGGACAATGGATCCTGGGAGAAGAAAGCTACCATTTCCCATGATATTAGTGTCGGACCGGCAACCTTCAGCATCGGTGGCAACCATGTGGTCACCTGCAGTACCGAGGGTAAGGCGATAATTTACGGCCTGGGGAGCGATGGATTATGGAAAGAAAAAGCAGTCATTTGCGATAATACTGAGATCAAATCGGCCATCTTCAGCTTGGATGGTCATGTGTTGACTATACATGGAGGTAACAGGGCGAAAATCACAAAACTATGCATGATTGACCGATCGTTTACTGTTACTCATTAACCCAAACCCTCATTATACTTCTGCAACACCTCTTTCCAGACCCAGCTGATGCTACTTCCCAAACGCTTGGGGAATCTCATGTAAGGTTCAACGTTACGCTTGCATCAATCTCAAAAACTTTCGTGCTAGAGCTGACTCTAACTTACTGAATTAACGTTTGAATATCCCTGTCAACCGCAGGTAAATAACAGCTTGTCACAGGATAAGTCATAAAATTTGGTGAACTTTTCTCCCGGTTTTTTATCTAATCATTAACCAATCAACAAAAATGGAGTTTATTTTATGAAGATGAATGTTACGGATGTATGTCAAATCTGTTTCGGGACTTTTAATGAAAATGATCATGAAAATCTTCGATGTCATGATAAAGTATTTCTCTCGTGTCATGAGACTCATGTCTTTGGAAGAAAATGCATTGCTCAATGGTTTGACCAATCTAAGAAATGTCCTATTTGTAGATTTGAAGAGCCGTCATTTATTCTTGAGAATATGCCTCCTGCTCGTCCATTGCATGAACGGGTAATCAGAAAAATTTCTCAAATTGCTAATTATACTTTTATTAGTGCTGCTAGCTCTGCTCTTACTGCAGCAACCTTTATTGGTGCTTTCGGCGCTATTAGCCTCGGCACTGGTTTGGCTGGGACTGTTGCTGTTGACTCTGCTTTGGCTGCTGGTGTAAGTACAGCTATTGTAACTGGATCTGCTTTTGGAGCGGGAAATAGCTTGGCTGACTTACGACCTTTCGGGTTGGCAGGTGCGGCTATTGGCTTTGCCTGTTGTCCTGTAGCTTTTGGAAGTTATAGCTACCTTGCTGCTTCTCATTTTGCTGGTTTTACTGTTGGTGCACTCGTTGGCGGAACTTGGCCCTTAACTAATCTACACCCATAAAGAAACGCGAAGACTGGTCACACCCAACAAAGTCGTCATGACTTTTATAACCGCTGATGAAGTGGAGGTCAGGCTCCTGGAAGGACGAATTGACTGTCAGGCAGATTGATTAGTTAAAGTAGAATTGACCCTCGAAGTTGGTCAGTCCACTTAAAGCACTGGATGTGGAATTCTCGATGGGTGTCCAGATATTTGAACAGAGATGGAGTTTATTTTCGATGAATGTTGCGGATGTATGTCAAATCTGTTTCGAGTCTTTTAATGAAAATGATAATGAAGATCTTCGATGTGATGATAAAGTAGTTCTCCCGTGTCATGAGACTCATGTCTTTGGAAGAAAATGCATTGCTCAATGGTTTGACCGATCTAAGAAATGTCCTATTTGTAGGTCTGAAGTGCCGTCATTTATCCTTGAGAGTATGCCTCTTACTCGTTCATTGCGTGAACGGGTAATCAGAAAAGTTTCTCAAATTGCTACTGATGTTTTTATTTGTGCTGCTAGCTCTGCTATCACTTCGGCAATCTTTATTGGTGCCTCCGGCATTATTGACCTTGAGACTGGTGATGTTGAGTCTGCCCTGGCTGCTGGTGTAAGTACAGCCATTGCAACTGGATCTGTTTTTGGAGCGGCAAATAGCCTGGCTGACTTAAAACTTTTCGCGTTTACGGGTGCGGTTATTGGCGTTGCCGGTTGTCCTATAGCTTTTGCAATTTATGGCTACCTTTCTGCTTCTCATTTTGCTGGTTTTGCTACTGGTGCATACGTTTGCGGAGTTTGGTCCAGTATTAGTTCTCATCTGGATCCATAAGGCTCCTGGAATATTGATTTTCAATTCACGCAAACCCCTCACCAGGCTGAGCTTGTTGCAAAAGTAGCGAGAAAAGCACAGCACTTTTTCGACAGCCTTTTTACGTCGGAGGTATGTTCAGGTACAGGCTCAAAATCAGGGTCAGACTGGTCATGACATCCAACACAGTACTCGTGACTTTGGTACCCTCTGATGAAATCGAGGACTGGTTAAAAGGAGCAACAGCGGACGAATCGACTGTCAGGTCGGTCATAGTACCCAACATAGTTGTCATGACTTTTGTACCTGCTGATGAAGTGGATGTATTGTCAAAAGGAGAAACAGAGGACGAATTGACTGTCAGACTGGTCATGGCATCCAACAAAGTCGTCATGACACCTGCTGATGAAGTGGAGGCCTGCCCAGAAGGAGTAACAGAGGACGAATAGACTGTCGGGCAGGCTGATGAGTTAAAGTAGAATTGACCCTCGAAGTTGGCCATTCCAATTAAAGCAGTGGCTGTGGAATTCTCGATGGGTGTCGGGAAATACAGGCAGTCTGATGAGTTAAAGAAGAATTGACCCTCGTAGTTGGTCAGTCCACTTAAAGCACTGGTTGTGGAATTCTCGATGGGTGTCCAGGTATTCAATGCGATATTCACATGCTGGGAAAATGTAAGTGGGCCGGTAGTTGCATTGCCTGGATTCACGAAGCTTTCGCAATTATATGCCCAAACCAGTGGATCTGTGCTTTTAATGCTGTATTCATGCTGCTCTTGTCGCCAGAGTTTGACTGCCTGAAAGTGGTTGCAAGTGAGGGCTAGGTCAACGATTCCTTTGATATCTAAAGCTGTATTTTTTACCCGGATCTGATTGCCCACGAGTACATAAAAAGGAGGTTCTTCATTGGTATCCGAATGACCGACAAGAGAGAAACCAAACTGTTCTTTTTTATATCCCGGCGACACAGTTTCGAACAAAATTTCACCTGCATTGTCAATGTCGATCTCGTTTCCAGAGATATCGATACTGCTTCCCGGTCCAATATGTAACTCAGCCACCCACCCCATCTTGCCCTGGAATTTGTTCCCATAAACACCGATCGCCATGAACCGTTTATTGATGGCGGGAAGTTTAACAAATAGCCCTCCATTGGGAATACAGTCGCGGCGCCATGATTCGATGGTATCACCAGTCACCATGTTATTGGCAAAAATCAGGCTCGGACCCTGGTGCCTAAAATCGACAGATGCATCCAGAGGAAGTCTGCAATCAATTCTAACTCCGTTCTGGCAATTGAGATTGAATACGTTGTCTTCTACAAACAGTCTCCGGTTAATACAACGTACTGTAATAATGCCAATTGGATTGCGGCCATTAGGTGCAGTTGGCTGGAAAGTAATGTGTCTTATACGGCTGTCCATTGTTTCATCGAAACTAAAGTACTTAAGGGACCCGAACGTGATCATATATGAATCTGTATAACTTTCATCAGGCGAGATGACGATTTCGTAACCTTCATTTGGAGCCCCGATGATGTCCTGACCATCCTTCAAAACTATTTCACTGTCAATTAGATACACAACCGGAATTTTACCTGATGAGGGGGTAATAACGGATGGAGAAAGCGTTGCGCCAGAAGCAGTTTCGGAAGAAAGCAATATAACGGTGTTCTTTGGAACCTCATTTATAAACTTACCTAAATTCTCTGAAGAGTTGGTACTGAGAACGATACACTGTCGTCCGCTAACAAGGTCTTTATAATCGTTTAGCCGCTGATGAACCCCTGTCGTCTGACCTTTAAGAGAATCGCATGGTACCCTTAGAGGAGGGCTTGCAGGAGAATAGGTTGTAGGAACATCGGTTGTAGGAGCAGCAGTTGTAGGAACAGCAGTTGTAGGAACATCGGTTGCAGGAACAGCGGTTGTAGGAACAGCGGTTATAGGAACATCGGTTGTAGGAACAGCGGTTGTAGGAGCAGCGGTTATAGAAACAGCGGTTGTAGGAACATCGGTTATAGGAACAGCGGTTGTAGGAGCAGCGGTTGTAGGAGCAGCGGTTGTAGGAACAGCGGTTGTAGGAACAGCGGTTGTAGGAACATCGGTTGAGGCAACAGCGGTTGAAGGAACATCGGTTGTAGGAGCACCGGTTGTAGGAACAGCGGTTGTAGGAACAGCGGTTATAGGAACATCGGTTGTAGGAGCAGCGGTTGTAGGAACATCGGTTGTAGGAACAGCGGTTATAGGAACATCGGTTGAAGGAACATCGGTTGAAGGAACATCGGTTGTAGGAGCACCGGTTGTAGGAACAGCGGTTGAAGGAACAGCGGTTGTAGGAACAGCGGTTGTAGGAACAGCGGTTGTAGGAACAGCGGTTGTAGGAACAGCGGTTGCAGGAGCAGCGGTTGTAGGAACAGCGGTTATAGGAGCAGCGGTTGTAGGAACATCGGTTGTAGGAGCAGCGGTTGTAGGAGTAGGAACATCGGTTGTAGGAACAGCGGTTGTAGCAACATCGGTTGAAGGAACAGCGGTTGTAGGAGCACCGGTTTTAGGAACAGCGGTTATAGGAACACCGGTTGTAGGAACATCGGTTGTAGGAACAGCGGTTATAGGAACATCGGTTGTAGGAGCACCGGTTGTAGGCAGACTGGTCATGACATCCAACACAGTGCTCGTGACTTTGGTACCCTCTGATGAAGTCGAGGACTGGTAAAAAGGAGTAACAGAGGACGAATTGACGGTCAGGTTGGTCATAACACCCAACATAGTTGTCATGACTTTTGTACCTGCTGATGAAGTGGAGGCATTGTTAAAAGGAGAAACAGAGGACGAATTGACTGTCAGACTGGTCATAGCATCCAACAAAGTCGTCATGACACCTGCAGATGAAGTGGAGGCCTGCCCAGAAGGAGTAACAGAGGACAAATCGACTGTCAGACTGGTCATGGCACCCAACAGAGTCGTCATGACTTTTGTATCTGCTGATGAAGTGGAGGCCTGCCCGGAAGGAGTAACAGGGGACAAATTGACTGTCAGGCAGACTGATGAGTTAAAGTAGAATTGACCCTCGAGGTTGGTGAGTCCACTTAAAGCACTGGCTGTGGAATTCTCGATGGGTGTCCAGATATTCACAATCTCGGAAAGTGTGGTTGGGCCGACAGTTGCCATGCTTGAATTCGTGAATCTTTCGCAATTACCCACCAATGATAATGGATCTGTGGTTTTAATGCTGTATTCATGCTGCTCTTGTCGCCAGAGTTTGACCGCTTGAAAGTGGTTGCAAGCGAGGGCCAGCTGAACGATTCCTTTGATATCTAAAGCTGTATTTTTTACCCTGATCTGATTGCCCACAAGATTATAAACAGGAGGTTCTTCATTGGTATCCGAATGACCGACAAGAGAGAAACCAAATTTTTCTTTTTTAAATACCGGCGACACAATTTCCCACAAAATCTCACCAGCATTGTCAATGTCAACCATGTTTCTAAAGATATCGATACTGCTTCCCGGTCCAATATGTAACTCAGCCACCCACCCCATATTGCCCTGGAATGTGTTCCCGTTAACAGCAATCCTTTTTGACTGGTTTTTGATGGCGGGAAGTTTAATAAATAGCCCTCCATCGGGAATATAGTCGCCGCCCCATGATTCGATGGTATCAGCAGTAACCCTGTTATTGGTGAACATCAGGGCCGGACCCTGGTGCAAATCATTAACAGATGCATTCAGAGGAAGTCTGCAATCAATTCTAACTCCGGTCTGGCAATTAAGATTGAATACGTTGTTTTCTACAATCAGTCTCCGGTTAATACAACGTGCTGTAATAATAGGACCAATTGGTTTGCGGCCATTAGGTGCAGTTGGCTGGAAAGTAATGTGTCTTATATGGCTGTCTTTTGTTTCATTGAAACTAAAGTAGTTAAAGGACCCAAACTTGATCATATATAAATCTGTATAAGTTGCATCAGGCGAGATGACGATTTCGTAACCTTCATTTGGAGCCCCGATAATGTCCTGACCATCCTTCAAAACTATTTCACTGTCAATTAGATACACAACCGGGATTTTACCTGATGAGGGGGTAATAACGGATGGAGAAAGCGTTGCGCCAGAAGCAGTTTCGGAAGAGAGCAATATAACGGTGTTCTTTGGAACCTCATTTAGCAACTTACTTAAATTCTCTGAAGAGTTGGTACTGAGAACAATGCACTGTCGTCCCCTAACAAGGTTTGAATATTGGTTTAGCCGTTGATAAACCCCTGTCGTCTGACCTTTAAGAGAATCGCATGGTACCCTTAGAGGAGGGCTTGCAGGAGAATAGGTTGTAGGAACATCGGTTGTAGGAACATCGGTTGTAGGAGCACCGGTTGTAGGAGCAGCGGTTGTAGGAACAGCGGTTATAGGAACATCGGTTGTAGGAACATCGGTTGTGGGAACAGCGGTTGAAGGAACATCGGTTGAAGGAACATCGGTTGTGGGAACAGCGGTTGAAGGAACATCGGTTTTAGGAACAGCGGTTGTAGGAACATCGGTTGTAGGAACATCGGTTGCGGGAACAGCGGTTGAAGGAACAGCGGTTGTAGGAACATCGGTTGTAGGAACATCGGTTGTAGGAACATCGGTTGTGGGAACAGCGGTTGAAGGAACATCGGTTGTAGGAACAGCGGTTATAGGAACATCGGTTGTAGGAACATCGGTTGAAGGAACATCGGTTGTAGGAACATCGGTTGTAGGAACATCGGTTGTAGGAACATCGGTTGTAGGAACATCGGTTGTAGGAGCAGCGGTTGTAGCAACAGCGGTTATAGGAACAGCGGTTGTAGGAACAGCGGTTGTAGGAACATCGGTTGTAGGAGCATCGGTTGTAGGAGCATCGGTTGTAGGAGCATCGGTTGTAGGAGCATCGGTTGTAGGAGCATCGGTTGTAGGAACATCGGTTGTAGGAACAGCGGTTATAGGAACAGCGGTTGTAGATTGAGTGGTGATCTGAGCTTGCAGGCTAAGAGTCTTTAAGAGAAATAGAGGAGGGATTAAAAAAGCAAAACAGCGCTGAAAATCAATCATTTCCATGGTTCCTTATAAGACGTCTATAGGGAACCTAGTGTAGTGCATCATTGTGTTTTGAGATTAATCGAAATCGACGGTTCACACGAACCACATTATCCAATGAAACGGAAGAATACCCATCTTGGGGTTTTACGCTCATTCGATAACGTGTTGACCATCCGTGGCGATAGCACGTTGAAAATCACTGAACCAGGAAATGAATAAGTGATTATTTGCTGTCACTCATGAGCCCAGACCCACATTATTCTTCTGCAACACCTGCTCAGCACGATAGCTCGAACGCACCAGGGCACCGGCTACGACTTCAACAAAACCTCTTTCCAGGCCCCACTGACGATACTTCTCAAACTCTTGAGGGGTCACGTAACGCTCAATAGGTAAATGGTTTTTGGTAGGCTGAAGATACTGCCCCAGGGTCAGGATATCGCAATCAATGGCCCTGAGATCATCCATGGTCTCAATTATCTCTTCCTCGGTTTCACCCAGACCCAGCATCAGACTAGTTTTAGTGAGTACGTCTGGACGATATTTTTTGGAGTGGGCCAGAACATTGAGCGTCTGCTCGTAGCTGGCACGCGGGTCACGAACAGGATGTGTCAGTCGTTTAACGGTTTCAACATTTTGGGCAAAAACGGCAATACCACTGTCGACCACCGTTTCAACATCGACCAGAACACCGAGAAAATCCGGTGTCAGTGCTTCAACGTCGGTTTCAGGATTAACTTCCTTTACACGTTTTACGACGGCGGCATAGTGACCGGCACCGCCATCTTCCAGATCATCACGGTTAACAGAGGTCAGAACCAGGTATTTCAGGTTCATCAGTTTTACGCTGTTGGCCGTATGGTCTGGCTCATCTTTATCCAGCCAGCCTTTGGGGTTACCAGTATTCACCGCACAGAAGCGACAGGCACGGGTACAAACATCACCCATCAGCATGATAGTGGCGGTACCCGAACTCCAGCATTCATTAATGTTGGGGCACATGGCTTCTTCACAAACGGTACTCAGCTTGTGCTCATGAACCGTCCCTTTGACTTCTTTGAACTTACTGCCGTACCTGGGCTTGATTCTCAACCACTCCGGCTTGCGCATAAAAGGCTGAACCGCTTCATCGGAGCGATTGCTGGCCTTGATGCCATTCTTGATGGCGGTAATGCCTTTTTCATTGACGAATTTCTCGCCACTCTGAATAGTAACAGCCGGAATCTGGACGGTTGGAATCAGGTTGCTATCGGTCATAGAGTCCCAGTCATGTTGGTCGGTTGTACCGGTTTGTGAAGCCGTTCGTTCACTCACTCGAATTTGAAGAGAGATTGCTCAGGCCTCCTGAACCAGATCAAACTCTGTTGCTTCCTTTACTGTCTGAGCCTCATTATACCCAAGTTCCTCCATAAGGCACTCAAGTAAGCGATTGCTCACTTCATTCCATTGCACAGGATTTTGAAATTCCCTGAGCTGGGCGACCTGCAGATCCTTGTAACCGCAGGGGTTGATACGGGTAAAGGGTTCCAGATCCATATCCAGATTGAAACTCAGTCCATGATAACTTTTCATCTGTCTGAATCGCAGCCCCAGGGCGGCAATTTTTGCTCCATCAATGTAAACGCCGGGAGCGTCAGGTCTGGCACAGGATTCAATACCATAGCTTGACAGTACTTTGATGATGGCACTCTCAATAGCTGACACCACCTGCCTGGGACCACTGCCTGAGCGGCGAACATCCATCAGCAGGTAGACCACCAGCTGACCCGGACCGTGATAAGTGACCTGACCTCCACGGTCCACCTGGACCACAGGAATATCTCCGGGTGCCAGGACATGTTCAGGCTTGCCGGCCTGACCCTGAGTAAAGACAGGGTCGTGCTCGACAAACCAGAACTCATCATCCGTCTGCTCATCTCTGCGTTCGGTGAATGCTTTCATGGCCTCAAAAACAGGCTCATAAGGCTGCCTGCCCAAGTAGCGGATGTTCAGTTTCATCAAAGTACCATTTGCACCCGGCCGGTCGCTTTCAAATCTTCGAAGATCGCTTTCAGCTGAGATTCTCCGGTGGCCCGAATAGTCACCATAACCGAGGTGTATTTGCCAGTTCGACTCTCTTTCAGCCGGAAGTTGCCATCGTAATCCGGTGCATGCTGCTTGACGATAGCGCAGACAACCTTCTGAAAATCGACAGCGGCATTACCCACAATACGGATCTCGTAATCGCAGGGAAATTCAATTTTTGGCGCTTCTTGATCGGTCATTTTTTACACTGATGATAAATGAAATACCTTCAGATTCTGCGAGCCTGAAGGTATGGGCATTTCACTCACTGCTGCCACTGAATGTTCAGGACAGTCCTTTAAAGAACAGCACGATACTATCCCACAGACGTTTGAAGAAGCCACCACGCTCTATCGCAGTCTCTGCTCTGAGAGGGACTTCTTTGATAATTTCATCATCGATAGTCACTTTCAGTGTACCCAGCTGCTGGCCAGCTTCAACAGGGGCTTCAACAATTGGATCAATATTCAGAGTCGCTTTCAGCTTCTTACCCGTATGCCTGGGCACTGTGACAATCAGATCCTTGTCAATGGCGACGTCTACCTGATCTTGTGTGCCTTTCCAGACCTTCACAGTTTCAAGCGTTACGCCACCTTTTTTAACATCAACATTTTCGAAGAAACGGAAACCATAGGTCAGCAGTTTCTGTGCCTCCGCAGCACGCTGCTTCTCACCTCTGGCACCCAGAATAACAGTAATCAGACGACGCCCATCGCGCTTTGCGGTAGCTGCCAGACCAAAACCGCTGGCCTCAATGTGCCCTGTTTTCAGACCATCAACATTAGGGTTAGTCCATAACAGACGGTTTCGGTTGGGCTGACGACGCAGTGGCTTACCGGTTTTTTTGTTGGTACCGTATTGATAATACTTCTGAGCATAAAGCTCGTAATACTCAGGGTAATCCTTGACGATATGGCGAGACAGTATCGCAAGATCCCTTGCAGAGGAATAGTGATCAGGCGCAGGCCAGCCCGATGCATTGACAAAATTGGAGTTAATCATCCCCAGTCGCTCGGCGGTACTGTTCATCAGCTCGGCAAAGGCGTCTTCACTGCCGGCAACATGTTCAGCGATGGCGACACTGGCGTCGTTACCGGAGACGATAATAATACCTTTCAACAGCTCCTGTACCGGAACCCGCTCACCCACCTCAATGAACATGGTTGAGCCGCCCATTTTCCAGGCTTTTTCGCTGATCAGCACTTCATCATCACGATGAATATTGCCTGACGCCAGCTCAACCTCGGCAATGTAAGCAGTCATCATTTTGGTTAGGCTGGCAGGGTGAACAGGGTCATCCGCATTCTCGGAGGCCAGAATCTCACCGCTGTCGGCATCCATCAATATAAAACTGTTGGCAGCAATCTTGGGTGCCGCAGGAATCAGGGCAGCGACTTCAGCATGAGCAGCGCCGGTCGCCAGAATAAATAGCATGGACACCCATCCGGCTAACCTTTTCAATCGCTCATGGTTGGCCCGGACAGGATTTAATCGTTTGATCATTATAGAAATTAGCTCTGAAATTCACTGTTGTCGGCCATTATAATGTTACCGACTAAGGAGTTTAAGAGAAGCATTGAAAATAGAATGTAATGTGCTCATTGCCTGATCAGTGAACGTCTGTCAGGCCACGCTGGCATATCGGTCTGGCCGACCAAAAAGACTGACTCAAACTACTTCCCGGAAGCCTCAGTAACCTCTTCATAAATCAGGTAAGGCACGTCAAAATCGCCTTCATCCAGCTTCTCAAGCAGTTCTTCAAGATGCTCAATCGTTTGCACCGGCCCAATCCTGACACGGTAAAAAGGATCAGGCTCCTCTTCCCCTTTCACCACTCTGATATCACTGCCTATGGTCTCAGCCACCTGTCGACGCAATATCTGGGCATAGTGATAATTCTTCAGCGCAGCCAGTTGTACAAAGAGCAGTTGATTATTACCGCTCCCGCTAACCGCTTCATTGCCTTTGGCGGCAGCAAGAGACCTGACATCTATCCCCTCTACCAACACATCAGTCACTCCTTTCTTAGCGAACCCCAGCTTAACGGCAGCAGCATAAGAGAGGTCTATAATCCGATCGCCGTGGAATGGTCCGCGATCATTGACCCGAAGTACAACCGACTTGCCATTGTGACTGTTAGTGACCTTGACATAGGAAGGCAGGGGCAAAGTCTTGTGTGCCGCAGTCATACCGTAGAGATCGTAAACTTCACCGTTAGCCGTCTGCTTGCCATGAAACTTGGTGCCATACCATGAGGCCTTGCCCTTTTCCTGATAGCCTTTGGCACTCTTCATAGGGGTATAGGTCACATCATTGAGTTCATAGGGAGAATCCTTGAACTGACCATCATGGGTGACAGGAATCGCATCAGGAATCTGACTGACATCCCTTTTCTCAGTGGGAGGCCCGTCCTCAACGGTGACACAACCGTTCAAGAGGAAAAAGGTCAGTCCCACAAGGCTTCCTGCTATAGATCTTGCTCTGATTATCGATTTCATAGGATATGGTGCTTTAACGTTATTCTGCCTGAGATCGGGAGCCTGAAGGAATACCCGCGAGACAAAGAAGAAAACCGCTTTTATGACTCAGGCATAAAAACGGTACCTTCACTGATGAACCGGGAGGATCAGACTATTCAGACTGCTTTCCTGCTAATGTCTTCGCAGACTTTGACGCTGATGTTATATAGCCTGTTTTTACATCACTTGCTAGCTGATAAACCGCCATTGCATAAAGCTTGCTGCGGTTATAAGTCGTGATGACATAAAAATTATGCATCCCCAGCCAGTACTCCGGCCCCTTGTCACCTTCAAGCTTGATAGCAGCAGCCTTGGCGGTCTCTGGTAAAAGAGCTTCAGGATGCCAGCCAGAACCTTCAAGCTGCTTTAGAGTTTTTTGCGGTCTGACCGAATCAGACACAGCTTTCTCATATTTGGTTCCGGTAACCTTAGCTTTACTGACAATAGGCTTGCCAACTTTCCAGCCGTTTTCCCGGAGATAGTTAGCAACGCTGGCAATTGCATCTTCTTCATGCTTCCAGATGTTGGACTGACCATCACCGGTATAATCTACTGCATAAGCCCTGTAACTGGAGGGCATAAACTGGGGTATACCCATGGCTCCGGCATAAGAGCCGGTCAGGTCTGAAGCATCCAGCTCCTGCTCACGGGTCAGAATCAGAAACTCCTTCAGCTGCTGAGTGAAGAATTTGCTGCGCGGAGGGTAATCAAAACTCAGGGTAGACAACGCATCGAGAACCTTAAACCCACCGGTCTGTCGACCATAGTATGTCTCTACTCCGATAATGGCGACTATAACATCTGCAGGCACACCATACTCTTTTTCAACTCTTGAGAGTGTTTTCTCGTGAGCCTCCCAGAAGTCCACGCCAAGGTCTACTCGCTCCGGGGTCATGAAAATTTTCCGGTAGTCTTTCCACTCCAGACGTTTCTCGGCAGGTCTGCTGATCAACTCAAGCACTCTTTCAGACTTGTTTGCCTTACCCAGAATGTCTTGCAGTTCCTTACGGGAAAACTGTTCGTTCTTCACCAGATCATCAATGAACGCCTTCACCTCCGGTTGAAGTGCATAGTCAGGCTGATTATCGACCACCTTTTCAGCACCGGCCGTTACCGATCCTGAAAGAAGACAGCCGCTGAATAATATGCCCGCCGTCATGAGTCGAAATGTCGGCAGTCCTAAAAATTCTTTTACCATTCTTAAGGCCATAAACCCTCCCTGCTACTACTCAAGTGAATGTCGTTAGCTGATATAACTTCATACGGGATAATGTCTACTCTACAGCAGTCATGAAGAGACAACTAGCATACCGGCGCAGTTTAAGTTAAATGTCGTTTTCTCAGTGCAGAAAAACCGATCTAAGGAACTCTCCCGTGAGATTGAAAGGATCTTAAGATATCGCTCCCTGCGGCAGGGACTCACCGGAGAGTCTTCCTGCCTGTCAGAGTCTGATAAGGGAGAAAGAGTTTTGTGAAGGACATTGACCTGACCGGCAATAGTCGTTGCCCGCAGGATGCCCTTAGACTGAAGTGGTCGCATGACGAACATTCCAGACCCTACAAAAAACGGGTCGATTCTCATTATAGCTCATGCAAACAGCATCTAACGTAAAACAGAGCCAGCAAGCCTGCATAATAATCTCCATGCTCATCACGGGAGTTAGAAAGCACAACTGGCATAACTTATGGAAAAAAGCTTTCTCTGTGATTATCGACTTTGCCCCAGAAACGTTTTATGAGTGTGTATCGACATCAACAGACCAAAGCCAGCCATCAGAGTAGCCAGCGAGGTCCCTCCCCGGCTGACCAGAGGCAGAGGTACCCCGACCACGGGGAGCAGGCCGCTCACCATACCAATATTAACGAAGATGTAGACAAAAAACGTCAGTGTAATACTACCTGCGAGCAGTCTGCCAAACAGAGTCTGAGCCTTGAGCGTTATAAACAGGCCTCGACCAATAATCAGTGCGTATAATGCCAGAAGAACCAGACACCCCATCAGGCCGAACTCTTCTGCCAGCACTGCAATAATAAAATCAGTATGACTTTCCGGCAGAAAATCCAGATGCGACTGAGTTCCCAAAAGCCAGCCCTTGCCGTATAGCCCACCCGATCCTATGGCAATTTTTGACTGGATAATATTCCAGCCCGCACCCCAGGGATCACTCTGGGGATTGAGAAAGGTTAATACCCGCTGCTTCTGATAATTGAGCATGACAAAGTGCCAGAAGCCCCAAACAGAAGGAACAGCCAGCATAATGGCAGAAAAAATCAGCCGTTTCCTCAACCCGGCCAGCAATAATATAAACAGACCTGAAGCACCAATCAGCAGGGAGGTCCCCAGGTCGGGCTGCCTGGCAATCAACACGACCGGAATACCAATCAGAATCAGTACCAGCGCAATATCTTTTAGAGAAGGTGGCAACTGTCGTTTCGAAAGATAACTCGCCACCACAATCGGCATAATCAGCTTGATGATTTCTGAGGGCTGAAACCGTATGAAAGGCAATTGAATCCAACGCTGTGCGCCCTTGGAATGAATGCCCAGAAACAGCACAGCGACCAAGAGAATGACACCGCCAACATATATCCATGGTGACAACCGCATCAGCAGTCGGGGTGAAACCTGGGCAATGATGATCATTCCAACAAAACCAATGAGCATATAGACGGCCTGTCGAATAACAATGCTCATATCCTGTCCACTGGCACTGTATAGAACGAACAGACCGGCTCCACAAACAATGACCACAAACCCTGTCAGCATAAAGTCGATATGCAGACGCTCTGACCAGTCCGGTGCCCTGTGAAAGCCCTGTCCTTCATTCAGCTGACGAACAAAATCCTGGCCGGTCATTGTGCGGTCCCCTTGTTTTCAGCACTGGTTTTCTCCTGTTCGGCCCTGGCGAGTTTGGGAAGGAGATAAAAGTCCATCACCTCCCGGGCTATGTTGGCAGCACCATTATTGTTCTCCAATACCACAGCCATCGCTATCTGGGGATCTTCAACAGGCGCAAAGGCCACAAAAAGACTATGGTCCCGCTCGAATTCCTTGAGTTTCTCAGCATCATATTCTTCACCCTGAGGAATACTGACCACTTGGGCAGTACCTGTTTTTCCTGCCATTCGATACTTCAGGCCACGACCAATTCGCCAGTAAGCCGTGCCCCGATTGTAACTGACCACTTTTTCCATAGCATTGATGACCAACCCCCAATGCTGGTCATCCAGCTCAATGTCGTCCCCCCATTCGGGGCTTTGCAATTCCGGAATGTCTTCTTTCACCAGACGAGGCTCAACATGTTTCCCCCGGTTGGCAATCAGGGTAACCAGTTCTGCTAATTGCATGGGAGTCGTCAGCATGTAGCCCTGGCCAATGATGGCAATCACCGTTTCCCCGGGATACCAGGGCTGACCATAAGCGCCTTGTTTCCACTCTGTTGAAGGCAGCAAACCTGCTCTTTCTTCATGAATGTCAATACCGCTACTGCGCCCCATCCCGAACTGGCTGAGAAAATCATGAAGACGGTCAATCCCCATTTTTTCAGCCACCTTGTAGAAAAAAGTATCGTTGGAACGCAGGATTGCCCGATTCAGATCAATCCAGCCGTCACCCTTACGGTTCCAGTTACGGAAACGGTGCTCACTGCCCGGAAGTTGGAACCAACCTTTGTCATAGATTTTGTCATTCTTATCCACCACGTTATTGTCCAGCAGACCCAGAGCTACCAGAGGCTTGATCGTGGAAGCCGGCGGGTACTCACCCAATGTCGCACGATTATAGAGCGGCTTTTCGATGTCCGTATTCAGATCATTGAAAGTAGCGTAATCGATTCCGGTCACAAACAGATTGGGATCGAACGCCGGATTACTGACCATAGCCATGACACCACCAGTTTTGGGATCCAGAGCCACCACGGACCCCCTTCTTCCCTGCATTGCCTGAATAGCTGCATTTTGCAGATCGGTATCAATAAACAGCTGCAAATCTTTGCCAGGGATGGGATTAACCCGGTTCAGAACCCTGGTCACCCGACCACGGGCATTGACTTCAACTTCCTGGTAGCCCGGCTTACCTAAGAGTACAGGCTCATAAAAACGTTCCAGACCGATCTTACCGACAGTGTATGTGCCGTTATAAAGAGCCGGATCGAGGTTTTTTAACTCACGCTCGTTGATTCGCCCCACATAACCGACACTATGGGCGAAAGCGTCGCTTTCAGGGTATTCACGAACCAGTTCGGCATTAATCTCGACACCCGGCAGGCGAAACTGGTTTACAGCAATCAGCGCAACCTGCTCGTCGTTCAGCCGAAATTTGAGGGGGACCGATTCAAAAGGCCTGCGTCGTTTTATCTGCTGCAGGAAACGACTGCGCTCAGTCTCGGTAACAGTAATTAACCGGGCAATCTCGTCGAGCAGCTGATCAAGATCTTCTACGCGCTCCCGAACAATAGCCAGTGTCTGACTGGAGCGGTTGGTTGCCAGCAATCGGTTATTTCGGTCATAGATCAGTCCCCGAACCGGAGGCACTGTCTGCAAAAGAACACGGTTTTCTTCCGACTGGGTGGCCAGTTCATCGTATTGAACCACCTGCAGATAGAAAAGTCTGGAAATCAGCACCATGACTAAAAGGATCGTGAAGACCAGTGCTAACCAGACTCGAATGCTGACAATCCGTTGCTCTGCTTTGTGGTCCTTTAAGGTATTCACCGGCATCTGTATAACTGTCTATTTATGATAGGGGTGATTCTTGAGGATACTCCAGGCACGATAGACCTGTTCAGCAACAACGACCCTGACCAGGGGGTGAGGTAGCGTCAATGGCGATAACGACCATCTGAGATCGGCCCGGGCCATCACACTGGGATGAAGCCCTTCTGGCCCTCCGACCATGAGGCTGACATTACGGCCAGAATGCATCCACCCTCCCATATTGTCTGCCAGTTTATCCGTCGACCAGGGCTTCCCTGTGATTTCCATGGTCACTATCAGGTCACCCTGGCCGACTGTACTCAGCATTTGTCCAGCTTCTTTTTCCTGCAGGCGACTGATGTCAGCCCCCTTGCCGCGCCGGTTCAACGGAATCTCAATCAGATCCAGTTTGAGGTCAGAACCCAGGCGACGACTGTATTCCCTGTAGCCCTCATCAACCCAGGGTGGCATTTTCGAGCCAACGGAGATCAGTCGAACACGCATCAGGACTGCTCTGTAGCCCGCTGCTCCTCGCTGGCCTCCCAGAGGCGTTCAAGATCATAGAATGCACGGGTAGCTGGCATCATAACATGCACTACAACGTCACCCATGTCGACCAAAACCCATTCGGATTTCTCCTGACCTTCTGTACCCAGTGGACGAACACCATTTTGCTTGCACTTATCGATTACATTGTCTGCTACAGACTTCACATGACGGTTGGAAGTACCGCTGGCGATAATCATGTAATCGGTCACGCTGGTCAGCCCGGAAACATCAAGAGAGGTAATGTCGTTACCTTTCATTTCTTCAATAGCATCAACGACCAGTTGCTTCAGTTGTTCAGATTGCATATATCTCTTTAGAACTCGATAAAAAACCAAAAGCCTGACCATGAATTGTACAGGCTTTTGTCATAATTGTTTGCTGATTAAGTACCTAAGTACCTAACCAGTGATTATTATGTACCATAATTAACCGCCACCTTGAGTGATGGCAATTCGTTATTTCCGGATATGACCATCGCCTAATACTACATATTTCCGGGATGTCAGCCCCTCCAGCCCCACAGGACCACGGGCATGAATTTTGTCCGTTGAAATACCAATCTCAGCACCCAGCCCATACTCAAAGCCGTCCGCAAACCGGGTAGAGGCATTGATCATAACAGAGCTGGAGTCTACTTCTCTCAGGAAGTCCCGGCCCCGGGTATAACTCTCGGTGATGATCGCATCGGTATGATGAGAGCCATAGCGATTAATATGCTCGATAGCTTCATTCATATCAGCGACCAACTTAATGGATAGCACCGGTGCCAGATACTCTGTCTGCCAGTCTTCTTCGGTGGCGGCCAAAGCATCCGGAACCTCGTCACAAACCTCTGCACAGCCTCTGAGCTCAACCCCCAATTTCCGCAAGCGCTGAGCCAGTTCCGACAGTATATCGGCTGCAACAGCCCTGTTTATCAGCAGGGTCTCCATGGCATTGCATACACCATAGCGGTGGGTTTTGGCATTCACAGCAATGGCCAGTGCTTTCTCCCGATCTGCCAGATCATCAATATAAACATGGCAAATGCCATCCAGGTGCTTGATAACAGGCACCCTGGCATCACGACTGATACGTTCGATCAGACCTTTGCCACCCCTTGGAACGATGACATCTACATATTCGGGCATACTGATCAGAGTTCCCACTGCTTCACGGTCAGTGGTCTCTACCACCTGAACCGCTGCTTCTGGCAAGCCAGCCGATACCAGGCCCTTCTGAATGCATTGGGCAATCGCCTTGTTAGAAGCAATTGACTCACTGCCTCCACGCAGAATCACAGCATTACCGGATTTCAGACAGAGACTGGCAGCCTCAATGGTTACGTTGGGTCGAGACTCATAGATAATGCCTATAACCCCCAAAGGGACTCGCATTTTACCCACCTGAATACCACTGGGTACATATTTGAGGTCATCAATCGTACCCACTGGATCAGGCAACGAAGCCACCTGATTCAGGTTCTCGATCATGGTATCAATGCGGGCATCTGTCAGTTCCAGGCGATCCAGCAATGCTGCATCCAGCCCTCGCCCCCGCCCGTTTTCCAGGTCCACAGCGTTAGCTTCACGCAGTAGCGGTCGAGTTGCTTCCAGCTCAGTGGCGATCGCCAGCAGAGCTCTGTTTTTCAGGCCAGTATCCGCTTTGGCTACTTGTGCACTGGCTTCCCGGGCCTTTTTGCCCAGTTCATGCATGTACTCTGTTACCTGTTCAGTCACTGCGTGCTCCTTGTTCAGCCGGGCATTATAACCTGCCGACGGTTATACAGGAATGCTGCTATGCCTGCATAGTTCCTCTGGACAGCAAAGTACCTCTGGACAGCAAAGTACCCCTGGACAGCAAACTTTCTGAATTTTACCCAGCGTCGCCCGATAGCATAGCCTTTGCTGCTAAGTGCGATCGAAGCAGCTTTAATCCTGAATGCAAATTGATTGGAATCAGGATGCTACGTGATCCCATAGCCTGAGGTGTGGGAAAAGCAGAGTTGTGAAGCTCTCCCAACGAGTTGTCGCAGTGCAAATGTCTGCTATCTTGATGGCTTCAGACAGAGGGAGTATGAAGTATCAAAACTATTCTCATATTATTTGCACTATTTATACAGCCTGCTTTACCAGATACAGTCTTATGTGAACTGAGGGTCTTTCATCAAGTGAGGGAAAAACACTATATCCTTCGACATATTCAGAAAGAAACGGGTAAATATCTATGGACCCGGTCATATCCCGATGGCCGACACTATTGCATACCATCGTATGTTTCCCCCTTGATCGGAGGTTATATTTTTGTATGTTTCGATGATAACTGCATTTATTATGAAGTCCTCTCGCATAATTGCCCGACCGAAGGCTCATATTCTCCTCCTGCTCACCCATCATTTGGTTGCCATTTAAGAGATGGAGCGAGGGGAGTCAGGCAATCGGCATTGTAAACTCAAAAATAGTGCCGCCCTCAGGGTGACGATTGAACGTCAGTCGTCCACCATGTGATTGAATAATCGAGTGGCAAACGGTCAGACCGATCCCCATACCATCTGACTTGGTGGTGTAGAAAGGCGTGAACAGTTTTTCTTCTGCATCAGCAGCCAGTCCATAACCCCGGTCAATGACGGATACCTTGACGAACCGATCATCGATCTGCTCTGCCTTAACCCAGACACCTATGTCCCGGGTGTCCTGATCTCTCATGGCTTCCATACCATTGCGAATCAGGTTCAAAGCCACCTGCTGAATCTGCACCGGGTCCACTTTCACCTCTGGCAGGTTCTGAGCCACCTCAGTATGAATTTCCATACTGTTATTTCGAGCATCCACCTCAGCCAGCTTGACGGTATCGCTAATCAGCTTGATCGGATCGACACAACCCAGAACGTGATCAGGCTTTTTAACAAATGAGCGAATGCGGGCAATGATCTCACCGGCACGACGGGCCTGAATATTAATTTTGTCCATAGCCTCATAAAGCGAATCGTAAACATCGTCGTCTTTATGTTCCAGCCTGACCATCATGCGCTTGGCTACCTGAGCGTAGTTGGAAATTGCGGTCAGAGGCTGGTTCACTTCATGGGCAAAACCTGCGGCCATCTCTCCCATGATACTCAAACGGGAAACATGGGTCAGTTTTTCCTTCTGGGTCTCCAGTTCGTCCAGAGCCTTCTGCAACGCTGCCTGTCCACGCTTTTTGCTGCTGATGTCAGTAAAGACCACCACTGCACCGCTGGGCTGTCCCTCTTCCATAATGGGAGTGCATGAATAACTGACCGGGAATGATGAGCCCTCTTTATGCCAGAAGAGTGCATCGTCCACCCTTATGCTGACCCCTTTACTCAATGCCTCCTGAATAGGAGCCAGATGCAGACTGCGTGCTTCCTCTCCGGCTTCATCCAGCATCAGTTCAATCAGGCTACGACCGATGAGGGTGTCCATGGGCCAGCCCGTCATAATGGAAGCGGCTGCATTGGCAAAGGTGATTCGCCCCCTGCTGTCCAGCCCAAAGATACCTTCGTTCATGCTTTCCAGAATACGGGCCTTGTCAGCTTCAAGCTGTCGATTGCGGGCAGAAAGCGCCTGCTCCAGTCGATGTATCTTGAGCTGGGTTTCTACCCGGGCAATCACTTCTTCGGCCTGAAAAGGTTTGGAGATAAAGTCAACGGCACCCGTTTCCAAACCTCGAACCTTGTCCTTGGTGTCATCAAGGGCTGATAGAAAAATCACGGTAATATTGCTGGTAGCCGGATCTTCTTTCAGCTGACGGCACACTTCATAGCCGTCCATGCCTGGCATCATGATATCCAGCAAAACCAGCGCTGGCTTGGCCTTGTGAGCAATCCTCACAGCACTTTCACCGTTTTTCGCAATAAGAAGCTTGTAGCCTCGTCCACTGAGGGTCTGCAGCAGCACCTGCAAGTTGGTAGGGTTGTCATCCACCAGGAGAATGCGTTCTACATCATCAACCGTTTCCGGAGGAGTGTCTGCCACGTACATAGTTTTCGCCAATTCGTTAGTCACAGCTGGAAAAAGCATAGTCGAAGAAGTGCGCCATTCTGACAGAATTTGCCCTGCAGGGCATGGGATCTTTACATACTTAACGATGTGTTTTTTTGCGTTTTTACGGCGCTCAACCAGGAGACCGACAGAGAATAGCGCGTCCGGGCGACCCCCTAGGAGCCTAGTTCGATAAGCCCCCGGGGCCTTGATAGGTATCAGTCCGTCAGCTTCTCCTGATAATCACATTTATTCACTTTATCTGCTGCAGGAATGAGTTCACCATCCTCGTCGAGATCAGCAGGCTTGCGTTTTCGATCTCTTCTGTTGTGATCCGACAAGTCTTGAGGTTTTTTGCAGACCATCACGGACGCTCGTTGCTGGCCATCCTCGATTACGCCTGGGTTAGGGTCTTGTTGCTTCTTGTGGGCACTTCTTTTGTGAGACCACAGGCTTTGAGCATTCTTATAGACTTTCCCGCATGGCTGCTGCTGACCATCAGCGCAGACCACAGTCACGTCACAGCTTTTCTGTCCGGTGTGGCATTTATTTTTGTGACTCGTCAGGGCTATCGCACTCTTAAAGACCTTCCTGCATGACTGCTGCTGGCCATCCTCCCCGGTCACGGTTGAGTCACAGATTTTTTCGCCGCTGTGGCATGTGCTTTTGTGTATCGACAGAGCTTTAGCATTCTTGCTGAGCTGCCCGCATAGCCGCTGCTGACCATCCTCTCCGACCAGGATCAATGCACAGATTCGCTGCTCGCTGTGGCATTTGCTTTTGTGATATATAAGGGCCCTGTGATTCTTGCAGAACGTCCCGCATGGCCGCAGCTGACCATCCTCCCCGAACACAATCACCTCACAGACTTGCCCGCTGTGGTAGTTTCTTTTATGGTCTGACAGAGCTCCGGCACTCTTACAGACCTTCCCGCATCGTCGCTGCCCGTCATCCTCCTCAAACATGATTATCTCACAAGTTTTTTGCCCGGAGTGTTTTCCTCTTTTATGGTTCACCAAGGCTCTGGCATTGTTGCAGAGCTTCCCGCATGGCCGCTGCCGACCATCCTCCCCGACCACGAGCACTTCACAGGTTTGTTGCCCGCTGTGGTAACTTCTTTTGTGCTTTGACACGGCTACAGCATTCTTGCAGTGATTGCTGCATGGCCGCAACTGACCCTCCTCCCCGACCACGACCACTTTACAGGCTCGTTTTCTGGAGTGTTCTTGTCTTTTGTGATACTTCAGTTTTTTTGTATTTGTGAAGAGCCTCCCACATGACCGCTGCTGGCCGTCCTCCGCAACCACAACCACATCACAGGTTCGTTCCCCGGAGTGTTCTTCTCTTTTGTGATATTCCAGGCAGTTAGTATTCATGAAGAGCTTCCCGCATGGCCGCTGCTGACCGTCCTCCCCGAATACGATCACTTCACAGTTTTTTTGCCCTTTGTGGTATTTACTTTTGTGATCCGACAGGGCGCCAGCATTCTTGCAAATCTTTCCGCATCGCCGCTGCTGGCCGTCCTCCCCGACTTCGATCTGATCACAGGTTTTTTGCCCGGTGTGGAATGTGCGTTTGTGATTCACCAGGGATCCAGCATTCTTGTAGACCATCCCGCATGGCCCCTGCTGGCCGTCCTCCCTCATTACGGTCAAGTCACAGACTTTTGGCCCGGTGTGGCATCGTCTTTTGTGACTCGACAGGCTTATGGCATTCTTAAAGACCTTACCACATGGCTGCTGCTCGCCGCCCTTCAGGACCACGGTCAACTCACAGATTTTTTGACCACTGTCGGCTTTAGCTTGTAGTGCGCCTGTCAGGGAAAGATGAGCTTGACTTTGATCCAACTGGGATGACTTAAAGGTGGTTTGCTGTGTTTCTGAAGAATTAAGCGTAAAGGCAAGTTCGTGTTCTCCAAGAAGACGCTGCAGATCAAGTGACCCATTAGTGGCCGTTAAATCATCGGCAATGGAAGACAAATACCCGAGCATTTGCACATCATCATCGAGTGACTCAGTAGCGTCAATGGCATTCTGGATTAAGTCTGCAAAATGACCATCAATGTCATCAAATTGTGGATCAGAATCGAATGGAAGCTGAATGTCAGAAAAATCATTGAATGTTCTGAAAAGAGGGTTTTGACGGGACTCCATAGCTTTTGCAGGATCAAAATGCCCCATGCAACCTGAGCAGTGTCCGGTAGCCAAGTGAGGGCATGAGCTTTTCAGGGTATTCAGGGGCCATTCAGCAGGCTCACTGCTACCAGATAAGGGGTGCAATTGACAAAAGCCATAACAGGGATGGACGAAACAATTTAAACCCAAGGTGTGCAGGTGTTGCTGGTCGCCTCCGTTTCCGCCGTTATAGTCATTATTCAGAGGGCTGATAAAAGAGCTCATAAGTGGCAGAGTGGCTTTTGGGGCTGGCTGGCTGGATGATTCTGACGACTGATATTGCGGTGAGTTCTCTCCGGAGCCAAACGCTGCAGTGATGGTTGCAAACCGGTGATCACCCTCTGTCATTATAGATGTCACCTGTTGTTCAATCATGCCAAACAGTCGTGTATCGGGATTCCAATAGTTTTTTAAAAACCAGGCAACAGCGACAAGCACTTCTGAAGGAAGCGATAAATAAGGAGTGGTGATTCTGGTTGCCACTTTTGTGGTCACGCTCATTTCGTAAGCAATAAGCAGATTTGTAGCGTAAAGCCATTGCCACGAAATCGACTCAATGATGGTTTTTTCTATTCCACAACCAGGTGACCTATTTCGCTTTTTACAAGGCGGCAAATATGATTGTCCGTAGTCGTTTATATGGGCAATATCTGATGGGTTGCCCGACAACGTATGCCAGTCAGATTTTATAGAAAAGTTTTGTTTTGGGGAACCTGCATTCTGTTCAAGCTCGACAATAAAACGTCTTGTCAACGATCCGGCCTGACAGATGACAGACAACGACAGCAGCAGTAACAGCAGTGCCACAAAGAGTGAGTGTTTAATAATTCTATCCTTGCATTCCGGTTTACAGAGAGGAAGGATAGATCAAGAAAACAAGCCTGTTTTCTGTCAAAACGCTCAAAAATCATACTCCTGGCGGCAGAAGGTAAAACTGATAATGCCACTCGTTGGAGTACTCGTTCTATGACTGCTGTCAGCGATGGCGGTGAAGCCAGCGTTCGACCAATCTGGAAGGCAAATGACCTCTTGAAGAGACGTTCAAAGTCTCTTTCTTACCTGATCAACTTGTCAGGTCGCTGATAACCTGACCAAAAAGGCGGCTGCCAGGACGTTGAAAGGTATTAGTCCGCCAGCTTCTCCTGGTAATCACACTTATTCACTTTATTTCCCGGAGGACTGAGTTCCTCGTCCAGATCAGCAGGCTTGCGTTTTCGATCTCTTCTTTTGTGATCCGACAGGGCTTTAGCGTTCTTGCAGACTTTCCTGCATGGCCGCTGCTGACTATCCGCCCCTAACACAGTCACTTCACAGGTTTGTTGCCCTTTGTGGTTTTTACTTTTGTGATTCGACAGGGCTTTAGCATTCTTGCAGACCTTCCCGCATGGTCGCTGCTGGCCATCCTCAGCAAACATGATCACTTCACAGGTTTGTTGCCCTCTGTGGTATTTACTTTTGTGATCCGACAGGGCTTTAGCACTCTTGACGAGCTTCCCGCATGACCGCTGCTGGCCATCCTCGCCGATCAGGATCACTCCACAGGTTCGTTGCCCGGAGTGTTCTCTACTTTTGTGATTCGATAAGGCTCCAGGGGTCTTGAAGACCTTCTCGCATGGCCGCTGCTGGCCGTCCTCCCCGACCACTCTCAGGTAACAGGTTTTTTGACCGCGGTGGTATTTGCTTTTGTGATTCGACAGGGCTCTGGCACTCTTAAAGACCTTCTCGCATGGCCGCTGCTGGCCTTCCTCCCCGACCACGGTCAACTGACAGACTTTTTGCCCGGTGTGGCATTTGCTTTTGTGATTCGCCAGGGATCTGGCGTTCTTGTAGACTGTCCCACACGGTCGTTGCTGGCCGTTCTGCCCGACCACGGTCAACTCACAGGTTTTTTGACTAGTGTCGGTTTGAGCTTGTACTGCGCCCGTTCGGGAAAGATGAGGTTGGCGATCCAATTGGGATGATCTGGAGATGCTTTGCTCTGTCTCTGAAGGGTTAAGCGTAAAGGTAAGCTCGTCTTCTTTGAGAAGACGCTGTAGATCAAGTGACCCATTAACGACCGAAAAATCATCAGCAATAGAAAACAGATGCCCGGGCATTGGCACATCATCATTGAGTGACCGGTTAGCGTCAATGGCATTCTGGATCAAGTCTATAAGGTGACCATCAATGCCATCAAAGGGTAGCTCAGACTCGAACGGGAACTGAATGTCAGAAAGATCATGCAATGTATTGAAAAAAGGGTTTTGATGGGACTCCAAAGCATATGCAGGATCAAAATGCCTCATGCAACTTGAGCAGTGTCCGGTAGCCAGGTGAACGCATGAGCTTGCCAGAGTATTCAGGGGCCATTCAGCGGGCTCACTGCTCTCGGACAAGGGGAGCAATTGACAAAATCCATGACAAGGATGAATGAAACAATTTAAACCCAAAGTGTGCAGGTGTTGCTGATCGCCTCCGTTGCCACCGCTGTAGTCATTATTCAGGGGTCTAATAAAAGAGCTTATAGACGGCAGGGTGGCTTTTGAGGCTGGCTGGCCGGATGGTTCTGACGACTGATATTGCGGTGAGCTCTCTCCGGAGCCAAACACTGCAGTGATGGTTACAAACGGATGATCCCCCACTGTCATTATAGATGTCACCTGTTGTTCAATCTTGCTAAACAGCCGTGTATCGGGCTTGCAATAGTTTTTTAAAAACCAGGCAACAGCGACAAGTACTTCTAAAGGAAGCCATAAATAAGGAGTTGCGATCTTGGGTCCCACTTTTGTGGTCACGAACAGTTCGTAAGCAATCAGCAGATTCGAAGCGTAAAGCCACTGCCACGAAATTGACTCGATGATGGTCTTTTCTATTCCATAATCAGGTGATCTATGTCGTTTTTTATCAGGTAGTAAATCTGGTTGTTCATAGTCGTTTATGTGGGCAATATCTGATGGGTTGCCCAACAACGTATGCCCGCCAGGTTTTATAGAAAAGTTTTGTTTTGGTGAACCTCCATCCTGTTCAAGCTCGACAATAAAACGTCTTGTCAACGATCCTGCCGGACAGATGACAGACAACGACAGTAGCAGTGACAGCAATGCCGCAAAGAGTGAGTGTTTAATAATTCTATCTCTGCATTCCGGTTTACAGAGAGGAAGAATAGATCAGGAAAATAAACCTGGTTTCTGCATAAACGCTCAGACATCATACTCCTGTGCCCATTGGGAATCTTACTCGGAATAGCGCGTCTAGGGCGACCCCGTCTAGGCGACCCCGTCTAGGTGACGCTTAAAGCTGATAAGCTCCCGGGGCGCTGACAGGTATCAGTCCGTCAGCTTCCTCTGGTAATCACACTTATTCACTTTATCTGCAGAAGGACTGAGATCATCGTCCTAGTCCAGATCAGCAGACTTGCGTTTTCGACCTCTCCTTTTGTAATCCGACAGACATCGTGGATAGTAGCAGACCGTCGCGTATGGTCGTTGCTGGCCAACAGTTACTTTAGGGTTTTGTTGCTCGCTCTGGTCGTTTCTTTTGTGATTCAACAGAGCTTTAGCATTCTTGCAGTCTCTCCCCCATGGCTGCTGCTGACCATCCGCCCCGACTACGATCACATTGCTGGTTCGTTGTCGGCTGTGGTATGTTTTTTTGTGATATATCAGGGCTTTAGCATTCTTGCAGAGCTTCCCGCATGGCCGCCTCTGACCATCCACCCCGAACACGATCACTTTACAGGTTTGTTGCCCGCTGTGGTATTTACTTTTGTGGTCCGAGAGGGCGTTAATACTCTTAAGGACCTTACCGCATGGTCGCTGCTTGCCACCCTTCGCAAACAAGATCACTTCACAGGTTTGTTGCCCGGTGTGTTGGCCTCTTCTATGAGTCACCAGGGCTTTAGCATTCTTGCAGAGCTTCCCGCATGGCCGTTGCTGACCATCCTCCCCGACCACCATCACTTTGCAGGCTTGTTGCCCGCTGTGGTATTTGCTTTTGTGATCCGACAGGGCAGCAGCGCTCTTGAAGACCCTTCCGCATGGCCGCTGCTGACCACCCTCCCCACCCACGATCACTGTACAGGTTCGTTGCCCGGAGTGTTCTCTTCTTTTGTGATTTGCCAGGATTATAGCATTCTTGCAGATTTTCCCGCATGGCCCCTGCCGACCATCCTTCCCGAACACAATCACTTCACAGGTTTGTTGCCCTCTGTGGTATTTACTTTTGTGATCTATCAGGGCTTTAGCATTCTTGCAAAGCTTTCCGCATGGCCGCTGCTGACTGCCCTCCCCGAAAACGATCTCTTCACAGGTTCGTTGCCCAGTGTGGTATTTACTTTTGTGATCCGTCAGGGCTTTAGCATTCTTGCAAAGCTTTCCGCATGGCCGCTGCTGGCCGCCCTCCCCGACTTCGGTCAGGTCACAGACTTTTTGCCCGGTGTGGTATGAGCTTTTGTGATTTGCCAGGGCTCCAGTACTCTTCAAGACCTTCCCGCATGGCCGCTGCTGGCCGTCCTCCCCGACCACGGTCAGGCTACAGATTCTTTGACTGGTGTGGTATTTGCGTTTGTGATCCGACAGAGCTCTGGCACTCTTAAAGCCCCTCCGGCATGGCCGCTGTTGGCCGTCCTTACCGACCACGACCACCTCACAGGTTTCTTGACCGCTGTCGGCTTTAGCTTCTGCTGTACCTGTCCGGAAAAGATGAAATGGTTTCTGATTCAATAGGGACGACTTAGAGGTGGTTTGTTGTGTTTCTGAAGGGCTAAGCGTAAAGGCAACCTCGTCTTCTTTGAGAAAACGCTGTAGATCGAGTGACTTATTAATGACCGCAAAATCATCAGCAATAGAAGACAAGTGCCCGACCATTGGCACATCATCATTGAGTGACCCGGTAGCGTCAATGGTATTCTGGATTAAGCCTGTAAGGTGACCATCAAATAGTGGATCAGAATCGAATGGGAGCTGAATGTCAGAAAGATCATTCAATGTTTTGAAAAGAGGGTTTTGACGGGACTCCCCAGCATATGCTGGATCAAAATGCCTCATGCAACTTGAACAGTATCCAATAGCCACGTGAACGCATGCGCTTTCCAGGGTATTCCGGGGCCATTCAGCAGGCTCACTGCTACCGGATACGGTGTACAATCGACAAAAGCCATGACAGGGATGGACGAAACAATTTAAACCCAAAGTGTGCAGCTGTTGCTGATGGCCTCCGTTTCCCCCGTTATAGTCATTATTCAGGGGGCTAATAAAAGAGCTCATAAGCGACAGGGTGGCTTTTGAGGCTGGCTGACTGGATGATTCTGACGACTGGTATCCTGGTGAGTTCTCTGTGGAGCCAAACACTGCGGTGATGGTTGCAAACCGGTGATCCACCCGTGTCATCATAGATGTTGCCTGTTGTTCGATCGGGCCAGACAGCCGCATATCAGGCCTCCAATAGTTTTTTAAAAGCCAGGCAACCGCGACAAGCGCTTCCAAAGGCAGCCATAAATAAGGGTCGGTGTTCATGGGAGCCACTTTTGTGATAACGAACAGTTCGTAAGCAATCAGCAGATTCGAAGCATAAAGCCATTGCCAGGAAATCGACTCAATGATGGTCTTTTCTGTTCCATAACCAGATGAACTATGTCGTTTTTTATCAGGTGGCAAATCTGCTTCTGCATAGTCGTTTGTGTGGGTAATATCTGATGGGTTGGCCGACAACGTATGCCAGTCGGGTTTTATAGAAAAGTTTTGTTTTGGAGAGCCTGCATCTCGTTCAAACTCGACAATAAAGCGTCTTGTCAACGAACCGGCCTGACAGATAACAGACAACGACAGTAGCAGTGACAGCAGTGCTGCAAAGAGTGAGGGCTTAATAATTCTATCTCTGTATTCCTGTTTACAGAGAGCAAGCATAGATCAAGAAAATAAACCTGTTTTCTGCTGAAACGCTCAAAAAATCATACTCCTGTGCCCCCCGGGAGTCTGACTGGGAATAGTGCATCCAGGCAACCCCATCCAGGCGACCACAGAGGACGCTTAAGCCCGATAAGCTCCAGGGGCGTTCAGGTATCAATCCGTCAGCTTCCCCTGATAATCACGCTTACTCACTTTACCTCCCGGAGGACTGAGTTCAGCGTCCTCGCCCAAAGCAGGCTGGCGTTTTCGATCTCTTCTTTTGTGATACGACAGGGTTTGAGGTTTTTTGCAGGCGGACCCGGACGACCGTTGCTGGCCATCCTCGATTAAGGTCAGGTTACGGTTTTGTTTCTCTTTGTGGGCCTTTCTTTTGTGATGCCACATGACTCTGGCATTCTTGCAGAGTTTCCCGCATGGCTGCTGCTGACCATCCGCACCGACCACGATCACTTTACAGCTTCGTTGCCCGCTGTGGTATTTGCTTTTGTGCTCTGACAAGGCTAGAGCACTCTTATAGACCTTCCCGCATGATCGCTGCTGGCCATCCTCCCCGAATACCATCACTTTGCAGCTTTGTTGCCCGCTGTGGTATTTTCTTTTGTGATCCGACAGGGCTCCAGCGCTCTTGAAGACCTTCCCGCATGGTCGCTGCTGACCATCCTCAGCAAACATGATCACTTCACAGGTTTGTTGCCCTCTGTGGTATTTACTTTTGTGATCCGACAGGGCTTTAGCATTCTTGTAGAGCTTCCCGCATGGCCGCTGTTGACCATCCTCCCCGAACACGATCACTTTACAAGTTTGTTGCCCGGAGTGTTTTCCTCTTCTGTGGTTTGCCAGGACTATAGAATTCTTGCAGAGTTTCCCGCATGGCTGCAGCTGACCATCCTCCCCGGCCACCATCACCTCACAGGTTTGTAGCACGGAGTGTTCTTCTCTTTTGTGATCTATCAGGGTTCTGGCATTCTCGAAGAGCTCACCGCACGGCCGCTGCTGGCCATCCTCTCCGAACACGATCACTTCGCAGGTTCGTTGCCCTCTGTGGTATTTATTTTTGTGATCCGACAGAGCTCTAAAACTCTTGGCGGGCTTCCCGCATGGCCGCTGCTGGCCATCCTCCCCGACCAGGATCACTTCACAGATTCGTTGCCCTGAGTGTTCTCCACTTTTTTTGTGATTCGATAAGGCTCCTGCGTTCTTGAAGATCTTCCCGCATGGCCGCTGCTGGCCGTCCTCCCCGACCACTTCCAGGTAACAGTTTTTTTGACCGCGGTGGTATTTGCTTTTGTGATTCGACAGGGCTCCGGCACTCTTAAAGACCTTCCTGCATGGCCGCTGCTGGCCGTCCTCCCCAACCAGGGTCAGCTCACAGACTTTTTGCCCGGTGTGGCATTTGCTTTTGTGATTCGCCAGGTATCTGGCATTCTTGTAGACCATGCCACACGGCCGTTGCAGGCCGTCCTGTCCGACCACGGTCAACTCACAGGTTTTTTGACTAGTGTCGGCTTTGGCTTGTACTGCACCTGTTCGGGAAAGATGAGGTTGGCGATCCAATTGGGACGACTTGGAGGTGGTTTGTTGTGTCTCTAAAGGGTTAAGCGTAAAGGCAACCTCGTCTTCTTTCAGAAGACGCTGTTGATCGAGCGACTTATTAATGACCGCAAAATCATCAGCAATAGAAGACAAGTGCCCGACCATTGGCACATCATCATTGAGTGACCCGGTAGCGTCAATGGTATTCTGGATTAAGCCTGTAAGGTGACCATCAAATAGTGGATCAGAATCGAATGGGAGCTGAATGTCAGAAAGATCATTCAATGTTTTGAAAAGAGGGTTTTGACGGGACTCCCCAGCATATGCTGGATCAAAATGCCTCATGCAACTTGAACAGTATCCAATAGCCACGTGAACGCATGCGCTTTCCAGGGTATTCCGGGGCCATTCAGCAGGCTCACTGCTACCGGATACGGTGTACAATCGACAAAAGCCATGACAGGGATGGACGAAACAATTTAAACCCAAAGTGTGCAGCTGTTGCTGATGGCCTCCGTTTCCCCCGTTATAGTCATTATTCAGGGGGCTAATAAAAGAGCTCATAAGCGACAGTGTGGCTTTTGGGGCTGGCTGACTGGATGATTCTGACGACTGGTATCCTGGTGAGTTCTCTGTGGAGCCAAACACTGCGGTGATGGTTGCAAACCGGTGATCCCCCCGTGTCAACATAGATGTCGCCTGTTGTTCAATGGGGCTAAACAGCTGTGTATCGGGCTTCCAATAGTTTTTTAAAAGCCAGCCAACAGCGAAGGGCACTTCCGAAGGCAGCCATAAATAAGGCTCGCCACTCATGGGGGTCACTTTTGTGGTAACAAACAGTTCGTAAGCAATCAGCAGATTCGAAGCGTAAAGCCATTGCCACGAAATCGACTCAAAGATGGTCTTTTCTATTCCATAACCAGATGAACTATGTCGTTTTTTATCAGGTGGCAAATCTGGTTCTGCATTGTCGGTTATGTTGGCAATATCTGATGGGGTGGCCGAAAACGTACGCCAGTCACGTGTTATAGAAAAGTTTTGTTTTGGGGAGTCAGCACCCCATTCAAGCTCGACAATAAAAAGTCTTGTCAATGATCCGGCCTGACAGATGACAGATATTGACAATAGCAGTAAGAGCAGTGCCGCAAAGGGTGAGTGCTTAATAATTCTATCTCTGCATTCCGGTTTACAGAAAGGAAGGATAGATCAAGAAAATAAACATGTTTTCTGCCAAAACGCTCAAAAATCATACTCCTGTGCCCCCTGGGAGTATGACTGGGAATAGCGCATCTAGGCGACCCCATCCAGGCGACCACAGAGGACGCTTAAGCCCGATAAGCTCCAGAGGCGTTCAGGTATCAGTCCGTCATCTTCCCCTGATAATCACGCTTATTCACTTTACCTCCCGGAGGACTGAGTTCATCGTCCTCGCCCAAAGCAGGCTTGCGTTTTCGATCTCTTCTTTTGTTGTAGGAAAGGGTTTGAGGTTTTTTGCAGGCCGTCCCAGACGACAGCTGCTGGCCATCCTCCCCGAACACGATCACTTCACAGGTTCGTTGCCCGGAGTGTTCTCTTCTTTTGTGATATAACAGGCTGTTAGCATTCATGAAGGGTTTCCCGCATTGTCGCCGCTGACCATCCTCCCCGACCACGATCATTGCACAAGCTTTTTGCCCTCTGTGGTATTTACCTTTGTGATCCGCCAGGGCTTTAGCATTCTGGCAAAGCTTTCCACATGGCCGCTGCTGGCCGTCCTTCGCGACTTTGGTCAGATCACAGACTTTTTGCCCGGTGTGGCATTTGATTTTGTGATTCGCCAGGGCGCCAGCATTCTTGTTAACCATCCCGCACGGCCGCTGCTGGCCGTCCTCCCCGACAACGGTCAGGTCACAGGTTTTTTGCCCCGTGTGGTATCTGCTTTTGTGATTCTCCAGTGATCCAGCATTCTTGAAGACCATCCCGCATGGCCTCTGCTGGCCGTCCTTGCGGACTTCGATCAGATCACAGACTTTTTGCCCGGTGTGGCATTTGCTTTTGTGACTCCACAGGGCTCGAGCATTCTTATAGACCTTCTCGCATGGCCGCTGCTGGCCGTCCTCCCCGAACACGGTCAGGTCACAGGTTTTTTGCCCCGTGTGGTATCTGCTTTTGTGATTCTCCAGTGATCCAACATTCTTGAAGACCATCCCGCATGGCCGCTGCTCACCGTCTTTCCCGACCACGCTCAGACCGCAGACTTTTTGCCCTGTGTGGCACTTGCTTTTGTGATTCCCCAGAGCTCGAACACTCTTAAAGACCTTCCCGCATGGCCGCTGCTGGCCGTCCTTCCCTGACACGATCACTTCACAGGTTTTCTGGGCGCTGTCAGCTTTAGCTTGCGCTGCGTCTGTCCGGGAAAGATGAGGTAGGCTCTGATCCAATCGGGATGACTTAGAGGTGGTTTGTTGTGTTTCTGAATGTTTAAGCTTAAAGGCAGGCTCATCTTCTTTAGGAAGACGCTGTAGATCGAGTGACCTATTAATGATCGCAAAATCATCAGCACTGGAAGACAGATGCCCGGGCGCTGGCACATCATCATTGAGTAACCCGTTAGCGTCAATGGTATTCTGGACTAAGCCTGTAAGGTGATCATCAATGCCTTCAAATGTTGGCTCAAACTCGAACGGGAGGTGAATATCAGAAAGATCATGCAATGTATTGAAAAAAGGATTTTGACAGGACTCCTCAACATATGCAGGATCAAAATGCTTCATGCAACCTGGGCAGTGTCCAGTAGCCAGGTGGACGCATGAGCTTTTCAGGGTATTCAGGGGCCATTCAGCGGGCTTACCGAAGGATAAGGGTTGCAATTGACAAAAGCCATAACAGGGATGAATGAAACAATTTAAACCCAAAGTGTGCAGGTGTTGCTGATCGCCTCCGTTTCCGCCGCTATAGTCATCATTCAGAGGGTTAATAAAAGAGCTTATAAGCGTTAGGGTGGCTTTTGGGGCTTGCTGACTGGATGATTCTGACGACTGGTATTGTAGTGAGTTCTCTCCAGAGCCAAACACTGCGGTGATGGTTGCAAACCGGTACTCCCAACGTGTCAGCATAATAGTTGCCGTCTGTTGTTCAATCGGGCTAAACAGCCGTATATCGCGCCTCCAATAGTTTTTTAAAAGCCAGGCAACAGCGACAGACACTTCCAAAGACAGCCATAAATAAAGGGCGGCGCTCATGGGAGCCACCTTTGTGGTAACGAACAGTTCGTAAGCAATCAACAGATTCGAAGCGTAAAGCCATTGCCACGAAATCGACTCAATGATGGTCTTTTCTATGACATAACCATATAAACTGTGTCGTTTTTTAACAGGTGGCAAATCTGGTTCTGAATAGTCGTTTATGAGGGCAACATCTGGTGGGTTGCCCGACAACATACGCCAGTCACGTTTTATAGAAAAGTTTTGTTTCGGCGAGTCTGCATCCCGTTCCAGCTCGACAATTAAGCGTCTTGTCAACGATCCGGCCTGACAGATGACAGACAACGACAGTAGCAGTGCCAACAGTGCCGCAAAGGGTGAGTGTTTAATAATTCTATCTCTGCATTCCGGTTTACAGAGAGGAAGGATAGATCAAGAAAATAAATATGTTTTCTGTCAAAAGCCTCAAAAATCCTGCTCCTATGCTTACTGGCAGTCTGACAAAAAATAGCGCATCCAGGCGACCCCGTCTAGGCGACCCCGTCTAGGCGACCCCGTCTAGGCGACCCCGTCTAGGCGACCCCGTCTAGGCGACCCCGTCTAGGCGACCCCGTCCAGGCGACCCCGTCCAGGCGACCCCGTCTAGGCGACCCCGTCCAGGCGACCCCGTGCAGAGGACACTTAAGTCCGATAAGCTCCCGGAGCGTTGATAGATATCAGTCCGTCAGCTTCCCCTGGTAACCACAATTATTCACTTTATCTGCAGGAGGACTGAGTTCATCGTCCTCGCCCACAGGATGCTTGCGTTTTCGATCTCTTCTTTTGTGATTTGATAGAACTTGAGGTTTTTTGCAGACCGTCTGTCGACCATCCTCGATTACGGTTAGCTGGCAGTGTTGTTGCTTGCTGTGGACTTTTGTTTTGTGATTCGACAGGGCTTTAGCATTCTTGCAGACTTTCCTGCATGGTCGCTGCTGGCCATCCTTCCCTATCACGGTTGAGTCACAGGTTTGTTCCCCGGTGTGGCATATGCTTTTGTGTATCGACAGGGCATGAGCATTGATGCAGAGCTGCCCGCATGGTCGCTGCTGACCATCCTCCCTGAACACGTTCACCGTACAGGATTCTTGCCTGCTGTGGTGTTTAATTTTGTGATATCTCAGTGCTCTGGCATTCTTGCAGAGCCGCCCGCATGGCCGCTGCTGACCATCATCCCCGAGCAGGTTCACTTTACAGGCTTCTTGCCCGCTGTGGTAATTACTTTTGTGGTCTAACAGGGCTACGGTATTCTTACAGACCTTCCCGCATGGTCGCTGCTGACCATCCTCCCCGACCATAATCAAGACACAGGTTTTTTGCCCGGTGTGCCATGTGTTTTTGTGATTCGACAGGGTCTTAACATTCTTGCAGAGCTTCCCGCATGGCCGCTGTTGACCATCCTCCCCGACCACGGTCACTTTACAGATTTGTTGCCCTCTGTGGTATTCACTTTTATGGCTCGACAGGACTCCAGCATTCTTACAGACCTTCCCGCATGGTCGCTGCTGACCATCCTCCCCGACTACAGTCACTTCACAGGTTTGTTGCACGCTGTGGTATTTAGTTTTGTGATAAGTCAGTGCACTGGCATTCTTGCAGAGCCACCCGCATGGCCGCTGCTGACCACCCTCCACGAACACGATCACTTTACAGGTTTGTTGCCCGCTGTGGCATTTACTTTTGTGGCCCCAGAGGGCTTTAATGTTCTTAAGGACCTTACCGCATGGTCGCTGCTGGCCATCCTCCCCGACCACGCTCTGACCACAGACTTTTTGCCCGGTATGGTATTTGCTCTTGTGATTCGCCAGGGCTCCATCACTCTTAAAGAACTTCCCGCATGGCCGCTGCTGGCCGTCCTCCCCGACCACGGTCAACTCACAGGCTTTTTGAGCTCTTTCGGCTTTAGCCTTTACTGCGCCTGTCCGGGAAAGATGAGGTTGGCTTTGCGCCAATTGGGATGACTCAGCGGTGGTTTGTTGTATTTCTGAAGGGCTAAGCGTAAAGGCCTGCTCATCTTCTTTGAAAAGATGCTCTAGATCGAGTGACCCATTAATGACCGCAATATCATCGGCAATGGAAGACAGATGCCCGAGCATTGGCACATCATCATTGAGTGACCCGGGAGCGTCAATGGCATCATGGATTAAGTCTGTGAGGTTACCATCACTGCCACCAAATAGTGGATCAGAATCCAATAGGAGCTGAATGTCAGAAAGTTCATGCAATGTATTGATAAGAGGGTTTTGACGGAACTCCGCAGCATATTCAGGATCAAAATGCCTCATACAACTTGAGCAGTGTCCAGTAGTCTGGTGAACGCATGAGCTTTCCATGGTATTCAGGGGCCATTCAGCGGGCCTGCTGCTACCGGACAAGGGCTGCAATTGACAAAAGCCATGACAGGGATGAATAAAACAATTTAAACCCAGGGTGTGCTGGTGTTGCTGATTGCCTCCGTTTCCGCCGCTATAGTCATTATTCAGGGGTCCATTAAAAGAGCTTATAGGCGACAGGGTGGCTTTTGGGGCTGGCTGGCTGGATGATTCTGACGACTGGTATTGAGGTGAGTTCCCTGTAGAGCCAAACACTGCGGTGATGGTTGCAAACAGGTGATCCTCTCGTATCAACATAGATGTCGCCTGTTGCTCAATTTGGCTAAACAGCTGTGTATTGGGCTTCCAATAGATTTTTAAAAGCCAGGCAACAGCGAAAGGCACTTCCAAAGGCAGCCATAAATAAGGCTCGTCACTCATGAGGGTCACTTTTGTGATAACAAACAGTTCATAAGCAATCAGCAGATTCGAAGCGTAAAGCCATTGCCACGAAATCGACTCAATGACGGTCTTTTCTATTCCATAACCAGATGAACTATGTCGTTTTTTATCAGGTAGCAAATATGGTTCTTCATAGTCGTTCATGTCGGCAATATCTGATGGGTTACCTGGCAACGTATGCCAGTCACGTTTTATAGAAAAGTTTTGTTCTGGGGAGCCTGCATCCCGTTCAAGCTCAACAACAAAACGTCTTGTCAACGATCCGGCCTGACAGATAACAGACAACGACAGTAGCAGTGACAGCAGTGTCGCAAAGGGTGAGTGTTTAATAATTCTATCCCTGCATTCCGGTTTACAGAGAGGAAGGATAGATCAGGAAAACAAACATGTTTTCTGACAAAACACTCAAACGCCTGTGCCCCTGGACAGCTATTCGTGCTTCAATAGCCTTTTAATCATTAAGCCTGTGATATTGGAATCCAAGTATGAAAGTACTGGTCATCGGTCAAACCGGTCAGGTCGGCCATGAAGTCTGCAAAAGACTGACAGAGAAAGGTATTCCCTGGCACGCGCCGGACAGAACGGAACTGGACTTATCCAGGCCCGATCAGATTCAGAGCTGTCTCAACCACCACCAGCCAGATCTGGTCATCAATGCTGCGGCCTATAACAATCCGGTCAAGGCCGAGAATGAGCCTTCCCGCTGTTTCAGTATCAACAGAGACGCCGTTGCAGAATTGGCAGACTGCTGCCAGCGTCAAGGCATTATTCTGTTTCAGCTGTCAAGTTACAGGGTATTTGACGGTACCAAGCAGGAACCTTATAACGAAAAAGATCCTACCAACCCCATCGGTGTTCTCGGTAACAGCAGGCTTCAGGCGGAGCAACAAATCCGTGAACGCTGTGAGCGGCATATCATTCTGCGTCTGTCGTGGATCATCAGTGCGCGTCGTCCCAACATGCTTAGAAGACTGGCGGAACAGATGCTGGTTAACAAGGAAGTCTATGTAACTCCGGACCAGCTGGGTTGCCCGACACCGGCTGACGATGCTGCCCGGATTATTATCGCCATGGTTCAACAACTCGATTGTGGCGCCCAGACCTGGGGCACTTACCACTACTCCACCACAGAGTCGGTTTCTGAAAGCAACTTCGCCGAAATTCTTATTGCTGAGGCTTCCCAGCATCGCGACCTGAGCGTCCGAAAGCTGATCATGGCCAACATCGAATCCAGGGAAGGCATCAAACCTCCCGCCAATGGCACCCTATCTTCCAATAAGGTGCTGAACACTTTTGGCGTACATGCCCGCCCATGGAGAAGTGCTGTGGCCCGTATTGTCCGTGAAGTATGTGAGCTGACATCTTATCCACCGTAAACGACGGGGGATTGAAAAATAGCACAAGAGGCTTGCCCTGCAAGCCGGGCTTGCTGGTTTCAAAGTTGTTAGGTCGTTAAAGGTAATCGGGCCTTTCATTCTTTTCCATTTTTTCATCATCGCCTTTACCTTATCATCAAACCCGACGTTTTCAGCATCAATATCTCTTAGCTGTTTTTCACTAAGAACACCGGTATTTTTGGCAAATTTTTGTCAATCAATGCCTGGCTTAGAACCAATACTCAGGAGTTCATCCTCTGCAACGGTAGAATCCAAAGTTAGATGTGCGGTGGCGTATGCAACGGCTTGGGTTGACGGAACAGTTTCGGGATCTGATAGCTCATTAGATAGTTCTCTGGGAACCATACCAAAGATCAAAAACATACTATGTATAAATTTGTCTTTTTTTTCTGGCTCAGCAGCTTCCAGAAGCTTAACAAGCTGTTCGTTGGCTTTAATGCTAAAGTTTTCTAAAAGCTCAAGTTGCTCACTGGGTACACCTTCAGCAAAACTGACATGCTCAGGAAACATATCTCTTAAACGCTGTCCGTGCATTGATCTTATAAGAACCATTGCAGTATACATAGCTTCAACATCTATAAAATCATCATTTTCATCGCTAGTAACTCTTAACCCCGTAAAATGAAGTGTTTCACTGGCATGTCTACCTAAATATTTCCTGTTATATCGAGTAATAAAAGAATATCGTCCAAAACTCGCACAGCCCCACATAATAATTCCTGATAAGTTCTCATAATCCATATCCGTATCCGGAAGACCAAAACCATACTTGGCATAAACATCTCTAGCTAATTTATTTAGCATTGCTATTGTTACAAACCTTGATGGGACTTTTTCATCGTTTAGCCACAAACTCGCTTCAGAAAATATTTCAAAGATAAAATTAATTAATTCTGATTTCTCTCTCTGATCTAATCCGGAATAAAAAACTTTGCCCGGGTCATCAGAAGCCAAAAGATTATTAGTCGTCAAGTAGTCCAGCAATTCGTTTCTGAATTGTTTCCAACTGGTTTCGTTCTCAAACACATCCCTGTGAATAGCAAGTGCTTTGACAATTCTTGTCACCTCTACATAATCTTCAATTCCCTGGGATTTTGCCAATTCACCGACTTCTGAAACAAGGTGGTAAAGACACATACTGCCATTTAAAAATTTAACCCATTTCGAATGAAATTTACTTAGCGCATTTTTATCTGATACAAAACTTTGCGTTAAAAGTCTATAAAGTTCCGGGAGCTTATAGTTATCATTAATGCGAAAACAATCATCTCTCTGCCTTCCATCTGAATCCAACGTTTTGAACCATTCAAATACGTAGATTGCTGAAGGATCAGCCTCTTCTGTGCCTGACACAGGTTCTTCACTGTCTTGTCCTGTTGCAGCAGACAGCTCTTCCGTCGATTCCTGCTCAGCGAAAATGTTTCCTGACCCAGGTACTTCCTTATCCTGCCCTGTTGCAGGGAGCTGTTCTTTAGTCGGTTCCTGCTCAAGTTCACTGGATTCACGATCCAGACATTCTTTGCATTTATCGAAGGCAAGTACAGGTTTATTACAAATCAGGCATAAACCATTGTCTGATGACCCACCTGACCCATCATCTCCATCACTCTCACTGCCACTGCGGCTGCCTCGATTTTGACGACCATACTCTCGTTGATACTGGGCGTAAGAGGGTGGTCCAACGTTGGCCGTTTGCTTTCCAGCCTGAGTGGTTCCTCCAGAATGGCCGATCCCTGTAGGGACGTAGCCCGGAAAAACGGACACGCTGAGTAATTGTTTGGGACTGAAAATGAACTCTTGCTGCGCATAACGACGGTAGTCTGCTGTTTGTAACGGTTGTGACAGGTTACTGTTCTGGTAATGATCAAATACGGCCTCCGGATTATCGGGATTTCTGGACAATGCCAGAAAAAGCCCTGAACTCCTTTCAAGATTTGCACCTCTTATTTTATCCCAAAGTTCCTGCGAAATAATGATTGCCTGCTCATTCCAACCCTGCTTTATTTTGAGCACAATCCGGGTATCCCAAATCTGTTTTTTTACGGTCTGGCCGTCAGTGCCGGGTATCAGGGTCATTCTGCTGACATGCTCACTGGTCCATTCAAAGGAGTAAAGAGGGCCCATCCCACTGCCCGGCCTTTTTTTGAATAAATCGTCTAAATCATCGTTGCTGCCAACACCGCCACCACCAGAGCTTGTATAGGGTTTGCTGTTATCGGCAGTATCAGCGGCTCCGGGTATACCACTGAAACGGCTGCTGACGTCAGAATGACCAGGCCCATTTTTTACAGCTTGTTTATTGCGGTAAAAAATATCGACAAATGATGTTTTTTTGTTAGCTGACGTATCAATGCCTGATGACGAAGGTAAAGCAGCGCTTTCTGAAAAAAGACCGCTGCATTGCGGTTCTATAACCCATCCATTCTCGTTATCTTCAATGGTCAAAACCAACGATTGATGACCAGCCGGTAAACGCCATCTGACCGAGTACTCATGCTGCCAGCGAACACTGTCAGGTGTCGATGCAACCCGTATCACGCTCCCATTTTGTATATCTGGCATACCCTGACCCGTTACAGGCTTTTTAATGACCGGCGGGGTGGGATAATTTCCTGTCGACAATACGGGGGGCGTCCTGAAACAAAAATTAAATTGATCGCCCGGTTGACTATCAAGGATGACATAAAGCTGATTGTTCGCCAATTGAGAAACTGTTTTAGCGTTCTCGTCAACCGCCTTGCGATCATAAGTAAGAAGGAGGGGCGGTTTGTTATCTCTAAACGATAGTTTATTAATCTCCCCCGATGTGTCAGTGACTTTGGAGAAGCTTCCCCAATCCGACCAGCTCAACAGGCTGGTATAAAAAGCACAGTGACCAGAAAGCGGCAAAATGACAGACAAGATGAACAAAAAAAACAGGCGAACCATAGTCAGAGGCCCTGCATTTTTCATGATCGGATTTTCCTGAAGATTTGTGATTGATAAGGCATAAAAGTAGACCTTAAATTTGAAAATTTTTTATTTATTTCTGAAGCTCTGATGTGTGATGAGGCTAATCTGTATTTGCCTCGTGGAGAGGTGAATCCTGTTGAAAAGTCACTCTCAGGGCATTAACCTTGACGAGGGTACTCCCTTTTGCGCCGGGAAAGAGTTTGAACCTTATGAAGCTGTTTCTTCAAGAAACAAAAACTTTCATTTGATATTAAAACATTAATGGAAATCCCCGAGACAGATTAATGAGTTCCTATTTAATACGCTCAAGGAGTTCGAAATGCCACGCCCACTCTATCCAGCAACCCTGACAGCCAAACACCAGCTCAGTCAGAACTCCGTACAACTGGACTTCAGGTTAGAGGCCGGTTTTGACTATCAGCCCGGACAATTTGTGCAGTTGCACTTCTCCTTCCAGGGACAGGACTACAAAAGAAGTTACAGCATTGCCAATTCACCCGAGTCTTTCCAAAACTCTCAACAGCTTGAGATAGCCATTAGCTTTGTTAAAGGGGGGGTTGCCTCTTCTCTGTTCAGTGAAGCAGAAGCGGGTCTGGAACTGTCCATCGGCGGGCCTTTCGGTGTGCTCACCGTACCGAAACAACACGACGGACGCATCATACTGGCAGGTACCGGAACAGGTCTTGCACCTTACCGGGCCATGGTACCTGAACTGAAAAAACTGGCCAGTGAAGGTACTCGGATTCTTGTTTTGATGGGTGTAAGAGACAGGGCCGATATGATTTACGAGCAGGATTTTCGTGACCTTGCTGCTTTATCCGAATCCATAGAATACAGGGCCTGTTATAGCAGGGAAAAGTCACTGAACTCCTCCGCCAACGAATACCCTGGTTACCTTCAGAATCAGTTTCCACAACTGAATCTTTCACCCGAAAAAGACCTGGTTTACCTGTGTGGCAACCCTGCCATGATTGACGATGCTTCCGCAGAACTGAAAGAGCTGGGCTTTGGACCAAGGCAGGTCAAGCGGGAAAAGTATGTCTTTTCCAGTTAATCCTTCTTGCGACTGAAACCATAGGCGCCCATTGCAGTTTTTAGATAGCACCAATAAGTTAATACACACCCACTTAAAACCTGTGTATGATGAGTTACACCCCGTTGAAACGAAACGGTAATCGTCGAGATTCAATTGCGGGTGAAAAAAATATAAAAACAACAAAAAACAATATAAAAATAATAAAAAAGGTAACTCCATGTCGAAACGGCTACTCAAGCTGCTGGTTCTTCACCTGGCATTGTCTCTCTTCCCTCTCCATTCCTTCGCATCCATACAGCCACTGTTTCAGTTCGCTGCCGGATTGCTGAACAATGGACAGTTTCCAGAGTCTGATCGCTATACAACCGATGATGATATTGTCATTCTGACCAATGATGGCGTAGAACTGACCGCTAATATCTTTGTGCCCACCCAACTCACCGGGTCTGCACCCGCTGTCGTTTTTATTAACAGTTGGGGGATGAATGAGTACCAGTACCTGCAACAGGCTGCAGCTCTGGCTGAACGAGGATATGTTGTTCTTAGCTATTCTACCCGGGGCTTTGGCGAGTCTACCGGACAAATTGACACGGCTGGTCCTAAAGACATTGCCGACTACAGTCAGGTCATTGACTTTCTACTGAATAACTACCCTGTAAACCCCAATGCGGTTGGTACTGCGGGTATCTCTTATGGCTCAGGTATCAGCCTGATCGGAGCTGCTCAGGATGAACGGGTCAAAGCCGTTGCCGCCATGAGCAGCTGGGGAAGCTTGCTGGACGCACTCTACGGCAATCAAACCCCCAGACTGGCCTGGGGAGAATTACTGATTTTGTTATCTGACCTCCAAGGCAGTCCCGATCCGATCATTGCTGAAAACTGGAACATCATTAAAAACCAGAAGCTGGATCAGTTACCTGCCGTTATCGAGTGGGCAGATGAAAGGTCTCCGATCAGCTACGTCGAGCAACTGAATCAGAATAATACTGCCGTCTATTTTGCCAAAGCTTATGGCGATAACCTTTTCCAGGCAAACTCTCTGCTTGAGATGTACAGTCAGCTGAGTACCCCCAAATATATAGATCTGCTGACCGGAACCCATGCAACGGCAGAGCTGTTGCCTCCGCTGTTGGGCATTGGTGAAGACAGAATCTGGAACAATGTCTACCAATGGTTCGACATTCACCTGAAGGGTGAAAGTAACGAACTGAGTCAGGCCAGTCCGTTTCAGATGAAAGTAAAGTTCCAGGACCGGTATGAAGGGTTCGACGGTTTTCCAATAAAAGAAGCTGCAGAGCAGAAGTACTATCTTCATCCAAGGTCTGCATTTGATAACGGCGATTTGGAAACCTTTCCCTATGAACCACCGTTCTGGATGTCAAAAGACAACACTATCAACTCCTGGACGGGTAGTTTATTCAGTACCCAGATTCCTGTTCTTTCACAACTTCTGGAACAGCTTGAAGTCCCGGTCGTCACTAACATTTACGCCGCATCCGATTTCAGAGGCATTTATTTCAACACCGATAAGCTGCAGAACGTCATGAAAATAAGGGGTAATCCGACCGTTAACCTTGTCGTACAACCACACTATGACAAGGCACAACTGGTGGGCTATCTCTATGACATGGACAGTTTGGGTAATGCAAGATTGATCACCCACGGTGTATCAACCTTGCCTCAGGCCGAACCCGGACAAAAAATTGAAATGTCCTTCGAGCTGGTCACCACAGCTTACGATGTACCGGAAGGGCACCGGGTTGTGTTGGCTATAGATACTAAGGACCCTCAGTATAAGAGACCTACAAGCGACAATTACTTTATTGATTTCGAGTTCAGTCGCCAGAAGCAATCAACATTCACGATTCCAACCCTTCAGGCAAACTGAGCCTACACAGTTTCTTCTTCTGAACATCACCGCCCGGAACCATTCCGGGCGGTTTCTATCAGGATATTCGGGGCTTGGGGATTTTCTCGTTAAAGTAAACTCTCTCTGCAGTCACCGCCACACTGAACCAGATACTTCCTAACAGCAAACCTGCCAGAACATCTCCAAACCAGTGGGCTTCAAGCACAAGTCTCGAGAGTGCCACCATCAGGGCAATCATCATGGCACAACTGTAGGCACTGAACTTAACAACGCCTCTCTTGGCGGCCACCAGGTATAAGGTCACCAGCAGCCAGACAAAGGTAGCCTGAGTGGTATGCCCGGAAGGGAAAGAAAACTGATCCAGACCATCAAAGTCAGCTGGTCTGGGTTTATCAATCCCCCATTTCATCAACCAGAGAGTTGCCTCCATACCCGCCAGGCAAGTCGACATAATCAACAATTTTTTATAGCGCCTGCACCAGAGAAAGTAGACAGCAAACAACACCAGGGGTAACCAGAGAATAAGGGCACTTCCCAGCCAGGTCACCAGACCGGACAGGTACTCAACTATCGGTACAGAAATACTGGCAATAAACGAGTGCATTCTGGGATTGTGGTCATCAAACTGACCACTGACGTCCATCACTGTCAGAAGTAACAGGCTGATATGCGCTATCACAATGAAGCTGATCGGTAACAGCAGCATCAACTTTTTCCTGTAGAACCTGCGATCCAGAATCAGCCCCAGATAAGCAATCAACAACGAAACAACGGTCAAACCGGTTAAAAGATAGTAAAAGGATTGCGGCACATCCAGCTTCAGGGCAGCACCGGTCAGATAGCCCGGCATGGTGTAGGCTATCGCCCAGGGCGCCGTGGAGAGCAGGTTGATAATATAAAAACGCAGGGGAGGCATATCCATCATCCCGGCAACGGCTGGAATCACCGGACGGATAGGGCCTATAAAACGCCCCAGGGCAACACTGAAGCCACCGTACCGTTCAAAAAAGCGTTCGCCTTTTTCCAGCCAACCGGGATGCCTTGAAAATGGCCAGCAGTTGCGAATTCGACCATGTAAATGATAACCCACCTGAAAGCTGACACCATCTCCCAGGGCCGCGCCCACAAAAGCCCAGGCCAACATGGGTAAGGGTTCCATCAACCCACTGCCAGCCAGAGCCCCAAGAGCAAACAGCAGTGCAACACCAGGAATGAGAAAACCGATGGCCACCAGCGACTCCACAAAAGCAGCCAATGCTATAATCGGGCCCAGCCAGTACCCGTGATGTTGAAGCCATTCATGCACTGCAACAAAGCTATCCGATTCCACAAAAAGCCTCTTTCAGAGTCATCATTTTTGGCCAGAAGCCAGTGTTCTCCTGCAAAGCAAGAAGGCTTATAACCCTGGGTGAATTCATTGATGTAAAATACTCCTATCATACCTACGAGAAATGCCACGCAATACAATATTGAGAGCAGAGCCATGACACCGGAACGTTACAAGAAATTTAAACACCTTCTGGATCGACGCCAGCCCGACCTGACGGTAATCACCGATCAGGTTCATAAACCCCATAACCTTTCAGCTATTATCCGAACCTGCGATGCAGTAGGCATTCCCGATATTCATCTCAGCCAGCCAAAGATGGGCTATCGAAATTTCCGCGGCAGGACTGTTGGCAGCCACAAATATGTCAATGTTCATCATCACAGCAGTGTAGAGGAAGGTATATCACAACTGAAAGCCAGCGGCTTTAAAGTTTATGCTGCGCATTTTTCCAACACTGCAATCCCCTATTCAGAAGTTGATTACACTTCACCTGTAGCCGTAATGATGGGCGCTGAGAAAAAAGGGATCAGCACCGAGGCAGCAGAGCTTGCTGACCAGCACATTATTATTCCCATGCAAGGTATTGTGGCTTCTTTCAACGTCTCGGTAGCAGCAGCGGTCATCCTGGTTGAAGCTCAAAGACAGCGTCTGTTAAAGGGAATGTATGATAAACCAAGCCTGCCTCCCGAGATCTACCCCCCAACCCTGTTTCGCTGGGGATACCCCGAACTGGCTCGGTATTGTGACCAGCGGGGGCTGAAATACCCGCAAATGGATGACAACGGGCAGCTTATAGACCCATCTTCCTGGTATGCCCAGGTCCGGACTGATACCTGAGTCCTATGGCAATTTCTGCTCATTGAAGCCAGTCCCTTGTCATGAGCTGACATTGCTTGCCAAACATACCGTAAATGTCTTAGTTTCAAACATTGAAACTCTTCATAAGCAGTCCTTGTACTCATTACTCACTCTTACTTTAAAAACAGAGGCTACATGATCCCCCGTATAGTATCCCGCATCAGGCAACTCAACCGCACTGCCTCTTTGCCCTTGAGAGGATTACTGGCTGCAGCTGCATTCATACCTTCACTGGCTATGGCAGCAGATAGCGCGGTTTTCCTGCAATATCATCATGTCAGTGACAAGACCCCGGCTATCACCAGTATTACGCCAGAGATGTTCAGGCAACATCTGGATTACCTGGATAAGAATGACTTTAACGTAGCGCCCATAGAGGCCATCACCAAAGCCATACAAAATGGCGACTCGGTGCCTGATAAAACGGTAGTGATCACTTTCGATGATGCTTATAAGAACATCTACGAGAATGCTTTCCCAATGCTGAAAGAAAAGGGCTGGCCCTTTACCATTTTTGTCAGCACTCAGCCAGTAGACAGTGGCTTTGGCAACTTCCTGACCTGGCAGCAGATTCAGGAGATGACCCGCTCAGGCGCGACCATCGCCAACCACACCCTCAACCACCCTCATATGCCGGAAAAGCAACCCGGAGAATCCAATCAGGCCTGGCTCGAGCGTTCCAGAAAAGAGATCACCGAAACCGAACAACGCATCAGGAAAGAAACCGGTCAGAATGTGAAAATGCTGGCCTGGCCTTTCGGTGAGACAGCCCCGGAACTGAGAAAGATGATCAAAGAGATGGGCTATATTGGATTTGGACAGCAGTCTGGTGCCGTTGGCCCATTATCAGACTTTACCCGTCTGCCCCGCTTCCCTATGTCCGGAAGTTATTCCGATATGAGTGGTTTCAGAACCAAAGTTAACAGCAGACCCCTGCCAGTGATGCAGCAGGAACCCGATACCGCCATCATCGATCCAAAAAACCTGACACCCTCTTTAACCCTTACTCTGGCCGATGGCAGCTATCAGAAACAGCAACTCAATTGTTATGTCTCCGGACAGGGCAAAGTTGAAGTGAAATGGTTCGATAAAGAGAAAACCCGATTCACAACTCAGGCAAAATCGCCACTGCCAGTTGGTCGCAGTCGCTATAACTGCACGGCCCCTTCGATGGATGGACGTCATTATTACTGGTTTTCTCACCAATGGCTTCGCCTTACGGAAGATGGAAAAGCCATTGATTAGAGTCACCTGACCAGGGCTTGCTGTCTTTTGACAGAGAGTGATACAAACGCTTAATCCGTTTCAGCCACTCTGATTTAACTGAATGGCTGAAACAGGATTAAATGAATATTAAAGTGAGTCTCTTGGCAATAGCAGTCTTTGAGGTGTTTTTTCTAAAAACTCGTAATGTACTCTATATTTCATCATTCAAAGAAATGAATGACTAGTTTATATAGGATAGTGTGAGAAACTCTGAAACAAGTGTTTTTTGAAGCTTACACTGGCGAATAATCTCTTGAATTTCTTTTTGCTTACCACTAATTATTTCACATAAGATACTCATCACAATTCTTGAAATATCAGATGTCGAGCTTATACAAGAAACAATTAAAAGTCGCATATCCTGGGAAATTTTACATCCATTGAAAAGACATATTGCATCGTAAAGATCCAAATTTTTAATAAGCTCCAGCCACGACGGAGCTAATAGAATTGTACCTTCTGTGTCGTAAGTTGTTGAGTCAACAACCCCTCCCTCAATAAAAAACACAACTCCATCTTTCCTTTGACCTGCAATAGACCACTGTTCTCCTACCCATGATTTAATTTCACAATCATAAAGTACTACAGACTGAACAAGTTTTACTTCAAATTTATCAATTGGAGAATATGAAAGCAAACCAGGCAATGGTACCCCCTTTATAGTAAAACTTTGGTCATCGAGGCGAATTATATCTTCCTGCAAACAATTTTTTAACCCATTGACCCAGATTGTTTCTGAAACAAAAGAAAAATCAATATGGCTAACTTTATCGGCCACATCATTAGTTACCAGCACTATAGCTCTTTCCATACCCTCTACATCTTGAATTGCCTCAATAAGGTTTACTTCTTCTGGACAGCTTAAATAGTTTAAAATAATTAAAAGCGGCACGTCATATTTGAAAACATCTTTTAAGTTAATTGCTACAGCACCTTGCACGTTTAAAAGAAAAGTAGCTATTACCGCAACCAATAATTTTTCAATTAAGTTCATAGCATGACACTTATACAAATATCTTAATTTTAAGACTGCCCAGACTATCACATGTCATATTCTCAATAATATCTATATGAGGCCTTACATTGATCCTCATTCCACTGGTAATGGTTCAAGTAAATAATCTGTGCATTCCCGGTAGTATCAAAGCAGCTATTTTATTCAGCACCTAACTCTTCAAAAGTTTTCAAAAATTTCCATTTTGAGGCCACAGGTATAGCAGATTAGGTATGACACATCTCCTTATTTAAAAATTATTTACATTTCATTCGTAAAAGGAGTGGCACCCATGGAGAAGTGGCGAATAAGCAAAAAAAGCTGGAACCCATGATTGCCAACCTGTTGACGATTTTTGGAGGTCGCTCAGCCTGCGGTGCAGCAACTGAAATCAGCATTATGCTTTCCCAGAAATTTCAACTATACATACTGCAGAACCACCACTCGGTTGGACGACAATGATGAAGATCATAAGGTGTTTGTTGGTTTTAATAGCTACATGTTCCGTAGAGCTTCATGCTGACCTACTATCTGAAACGAAAAAAGTATTGGATTTTTTTGATCGGGGCATGGAGAAAACTCTTCCATCAAACTCAGAGGAGTTTGGAAAACATGAAGACTTAAAAAGTTCTTCAGGGCTTAGCATTACTCTTGATGAACTCAGGGCATGTTTTTCAGTGCTTCACTCTAAACTGGAAGTTTCTGCAACATCTGCCAAAGACGTGTTTGTGCAGAATCTTCAAAAATCAATGAGCCAAGTCTTCCATAAGCATATACCTCAGGAGTTTGCTACAAAGGCGGCAGAGTTCGGTACAACCACTCTGCATGGTGTAAGCTTGAGTGATTTCCTGCGTCCGTATGAATCAATGGGGGTAGGAGATTTGAAAGCAAGAACCAAATTTTTACTGGAACAAATATTAAGTACTTTTCTCAATAACCAAGGTTTTCATGACTTTTACAAGTTTATTGGAATCGACACCAATTTCTATGAAACCATAGTCTTGTTACAGTCTATTTCATCTGAAAAGTAATTTATCCACCTTAACAACAAACATAACAATTGATCAGGTTCGTTCCGAGGCGTCGCCCTGCGATGCGCAGCTGAAGCAGGCGATAGCCGTACAAAACAAGATCAAAACCACTCAGAAATTTTGGTGTAGATTCTCATTCCTTTGTGTAATGCAAAAAATCGACATTTAATACTCCTCCTTTTTAAAGTTTTGTGAATTAGACAAAAATGTAAGTTCATTGTTTAATGTTTTGTCATACAGATTCACATTCTTGTCATTAATACTAACGTCATCGCAAGGCACGGCTAAACCGGGTAGCCGGAGGTCTCTAACCTTCAACACACACCGCCTCAGCTAGGAGCCTGACCCATTAGAGAGGTATCTTGGGGAACATTATGAACATTAAGCCCTGGCTGCCCATCAGCCTCTTCTCTGCGGTCCTGCTGGCCGGATGCGACCTGTCCGGGCACAAAAGCTCTGAATTTCGTCCGGTTGAAATGACTCCGAGACTGGAAGCTGCGAAAAATAAGGCCCTGGTTCTGTGTTCCGGATGCCATGGCCCCGACGGCATAGGCACTGCTGACATTAATCCTAATCTGGCCTGTCAGAAGAAAGTCTATATGGTGAAGCAGCTGAATGATTATCGGAATGGACTGCGAGGCAACCATATCCCCATGGTCAATATCGCCAGGATGCTGACCGGGGAAGAGATAGACGCCATCAGTGAATGGTACTCACTGCAAAGGTGTCCCATTGATACTTTTTAGGGAGCCTCTGAGAGCCTGATGTTAGCCACACTGACCGAACCGTCAGTGACCTCTCTTTTCACCCCATGTCATACTGCCTGTCGTGAAAAAACCAACCCGCTCATGGATTATCAAGGAGGTATGCCATGGCTTACGGAACAGAAGCAACGCATTCAACGCCAGTGTTTCAGGATCATAAGATCATTAATGGGACGCATGATCAGCTGGCGATAGACACTGCTAATACTCTGGTTAGAGCTGGAGGTAGAGCTCTTGAGCAATTGGGCGCCAGAGCCAAAAGAACCTTTATGGGGCTGTCTGTGGACAGTATCAAAGTACCGACCTTTATAAAGGACAAGATCAAATCCATTGGAACGTCCAGAGCCTGGAAAAGCATCAAGCAGTATTGTGTACGCATCAATGAAGCCTGGGGAACCTTCGCCCGATGGGGAATGGGTGGTGCATTGGCGGGAGGCTTCCTCTTTGGATCAACGGTAGGTGCTGCTTTCAGCATGGGCCTGGGTGGTGCGGTCGGGCTTTATTACGCCACCAGCACCTGGTCAAACGTTGCCAGACAACAGGAACAGACCAACCAGGATGCCGCCAAACTGCAAAGGTATCAAGATCTGTATGGAGATATTAAACCTGATGAGCCTTATAAGCTGACAGCAGAAAATTTTCATAATTAAGTATCAATAAACTGCTTTTGGTATAGCGTGGCATTTTGCCAATGCCACGCTTTGTGCTTCAAGAGTGAGGTCTCAAAAGGCAATCATGAGGTTTTTCCCCATTGACTTTCAAAACCATAAATTCAATTACCCGATCTATAAGAACCCGCTTTACTTTGACCGAATTCAACCGATCTACACTGAAGATAGGAAAACACACAAGCTGAGGAAGTCCCATGAATGATGATACCGTCAAAAAACTGGCCCTGATGATTGCTGCTAACTGTACCCGCAACTCTGTTCTGGAGGAGGCTGAAAAAACCAGGGCTATCTCAGAAGAACAGATGACACAGTTTAATCATCAGATGTCCAACCGCATCTATACCTTTCTGACCTACCTTCTTAATAAACCGGCAGAAGAATACTCGATCATGATTGCAGAACTCTCAAAAAACTACCCTGAAGCCTGGGCGCTCCCCGATCTGGATCAGAGCCTGATTAATGCGGTAGCGAAATCTTCTTTGCCATCTTTACCACATTGAATCAAAAACTGATCTATGCTGAGGTGTTTTAACCGGGTCCATCAATGGTCATGAACTTCAGCTCCTATCAACGCTATAAGCTCCAGCTATCAGGGCTTTTACTGACGCTCTTCCTGACAGCCAAGACTCTGGCTGCTGATCCTGCATTAAGCCAGCAGCAACTTGATACACTGTCAGCACTGCTCTCTGAAACGGGCACTCCTCACAAGAAAGATTTTAACTCCATGGTCGAAGCAACTCAGCAGTGGCGGAGAAAACCCGGCCAGGAGCGCTGGGAAGTGGCAGACCTGAATTTTTCTGCCAAACAGAAAAAAAAGGTGAGGAAGTATCTGGCAGCCCTGGGCTTAATCAATCAACAGAAACCCAATAAGAAACAGTTTGATTACGCTCTGGTGCTAGGTGCAACAGCACCACGGATGAAAAGTCGTTTTCAGCATCTGGTCACACTCTGGAAGGAAGGCGTTCGCTTCGACCGGATCATTTTTTTATCCGGAGAGCGCCCCATTCACGACGACATCGACATGACAGAATTACTGGTTTCTGACGTGATTGGTAAAGAGGCTTCCAGGGATAAAAAACAAAAGGCACGCCCTGCAACAGAAAAAGAAGCCGCCAGGATGGTCTATATGTCCACTGAAATGCCTGATGACATGCAAAATATTCCTGTTGAACTCTTCTCATCGAGCCGAACCTGGCTTGTCGATCGATGGCAACGGGGCAACACAAGAGACAGTTTCAAAAGCTGGGTAAAGAGCAACCCCAAACCCGGCTCTGCCCTGATCGTATCAAACCAGCCGCATCTTCTTTATCAGCAAGAGGTCATCCGGCAGGAATTACCCCAAGGCTTCATCACCGAGGGAACGGCCCAGCAAGCAGATCCTGACAGTCAAATCATCATGATCCTCGATGCTTTGGCCCTCTGGCTTCACAACCTGCAGATCAGAATCGCTCAGAAAGCAGGCCAGGAGGCTGACAGGCAATAGTCTAAATCACTCTTCTGCCCGGCCGAAAAATTCTATTACGGCTTTAGTAAGTACCTGGCCAGTTGGTTTTGCATATTCTGGCGAGTGGATTTTTTCATCCTTCAAGGCGCAATGACGGGCGCGTAGCCATAGCTACGCAACCAGAGTTGGAACGCAGAAGGATGGAAAAAGCCGCCGTCCAGAATATGCGAAACCAACTGGTTAGGTACTTAATGTTTTAACACCTGCCTTTTCCCATTCTGACTGATTCCATGGAAGGACTCTATGCACCGACATGCCCCCGCCTCTGACAGCTCGATTCTGGACCACAGCACAGTCATTAACCCTCTGAAACTGTCGGGCTTAGCCACTTTAATGGACGAAGTCGGTATCTCTCACACAAACTCCCTCGACTCTCTGATCATTGCTTCTCAACAGTGGCGCAGACAACCCGGTCAGGAGCGCTGGGAGATGAAGGATCTGCCCCTGACACCGGACCAGCATCTGGCGGTTATGGGTCACCTTAAGGCGCTCAACTTCGTTCAGGAGTTACTCCCATCCTCTACAAACTATGAGTACTCCTTAGTCCTGGGGGCTACGGTTCCCGGAATGGAGCGAAGACTTAACCACCTCGCCAAACTCTGGCAGGAGGGTGTCCGGTTTAACAAAATTGTTTTTCTGGTAGGACAACGTCCACTGAAAGAGGGTATCGATAATATTGACAGTCTTGTTGCCAACAGTATTGGTGAACAGGCCCGGGGAAAGGGCGCCAGAACTGCCCGCCCCATCACAGAGACAGAAGGTGCCATGCAACTGTTTGCCACCATGAAACTTCCCGGGGAGATGAAAAAGCTGCCGACAGAGTTTGTTGACTCTCCCAGAGTCTGGAAACAGAATCACTGGCAGAGAGCCAACACGCGGGACACCCTGATTCAGTGGATGAAAGCAGCACCGACTCCCGGCAGAACACTGGTAATTTCTGACCAACCCCATGCCCACTATCAACTGGAAGTGGTGAAACAGGAGCTTCCTGACGCTTTCCAGCCTGAAGTAACCGCTCAGACTGCGGATGAAGGGACCCGGATAATACTTTATCTGGACGCACTGGCTCTCTGGCTTCACAACCTGCAGTCGCAAATTAACTAATTAACGTACGACTGCCCCCACCCGGGCATCAGTGTCTGCTCGATGTCCAGCTGGCTTAATATCCTGGCCACCACAAAATCCACCAGATCTTCCATGGTTTCAGGTTTGTTATAAAATCCGGGTGAGGCAGGCAAAATCACTGCCCCCATTCGGGTCAACTTGAGCATATTCTCAAGGTGAATCTCCGAATATGGTGCTTCTCTGGGCACCAGAACCAGCTTTCTGCGCTCTTTTAAAGCCACATCCGCAGCTCTCTCAATCAGATTATTACTGGCTCCATAGGTTATAGACGACAATGTGCCCGAACTGCAGGGACAGACGACCATCTTACTGGCAGCACCACTGCCAGAGGCAACGGGCGACATCCATTCTTCATGGCCCAATAGTTTGATCTGCCCGGCTCTGGCTTTGCAGTAATCAATCAAGACAGCCTCTGCTTCCCGGTCGCCGTCAGGCAGATGAAGAGACGTTTCCGTTTCAATCACCACTTTTGCGGCTCTTGAAATCATGCAAAAAATCTCTGCCCCCGAAGCGACAAGACACTGCATCAACCTGAGTCCATACTGGGCCCCGGAAGCCCCGGTAATAGCAAGAGTAATTCTCTCAGCCAATGTATTAACCTTTTTCTGACGCTGCCGCGTTATTAAGTTTCACCAGCAGACGCTGATGAATTCCCTCAAAGCCACCATTACTCATAATGACCAGATGATCACCCTTCTCAGAAGTTTCAATCAGGTAATCGATGATCTCTTCAGTAGACGACATTACACGGGTAGGAACGGGGCTTTTGTCAATAAACTCACCCTGTAACCACTCAATATTTGTGGGCTGAAACCAGATGACTTCAGACGCATTCCTGACACAACCCGACAAAGCATCACCATGAACGCCCATTTTCATGGTATTGGAGCGCGGCTCGATAACAGCCCGAATACGGTCATTCTGATGTCGGGCACGTAAGCCATTCAAAGTGGTTTCAATCGCCGTCGGATGATGGGCGAAGTCATCATACACTTTGATGCCACCTATATCAGCCAGCAATTCCATTCTGCGTTTGACCCCCTTGAAGAGGCTGAGTGCTTCACAAGCCAGAGCAGGCAACACCCCGACGTGCCGGGCAGCGGCTATAGCCGCCAGGCCGTTGGCAACGTTGTGATCACCCGTATGCGACCAGTTGACCTGGCCAACCACCTTGCCCTGATAGATGACATCAAAACCACTGCCATCCGTTGCAGTCAGGTGGGTCGTCCACTCAACTCCCAACTGCTCCTGTTCCGACCAGCACCCCATCGCCAGAACCTGGTTCAGGGCTTCGCAGTTCGCCGGAGATATAATTCGGCCATCACCCGGTATTGTTCTGACCAGATGGTGAAACTGCTTCTGGATAGCGGCAAGATTTTCGAAGATATCCGCGTGATCAAATTCAAGATTATTCAGTATGGCTGTACGGGGATGGTAGTGAACAAACTTAGAACGTTTATCGAAGAAGGCGGTATCGTACTCATCCGCTTCGACCACAAAAAACGGAGTCTTCCCCATTCTAGCCGAAATACCAAAGTTAGCCGGGATGCCACCAATCAGAAAACCCGGCGACATGCCTGCATATTCCAGAATCCACGCCAACATGCTGCCGGTTGTGGTTTTGCCATGAGTACCAGCGGCGGCCATCACCCATTTGTCTTTCAGAATGTGCTCGGCAAAAAACTGGGGACCCGAGGTATAAGCAAGTCCCTTGTTCAGGACGTGCTCTACAATCGGGTTCCCCCGGCTCATGGCATTCCCTATCACGACCAGATCAGGCTCATGGTCAAGATGTTCGATATGATAGCCCTGCATCAGCTGAATACCTTCAGCTTCCAGCTGTGTGCTCATGGGCGGATAGACATGTTCATCGGAACCACTGACCCTGATGCCAATATCCCTGGCCAGAAGGGCGAGGCTTCCCATAAATGTGCCGCAGATTCCCAGAATATGTATGCGCATACCATCCTTACTCATCGTCAGTCGCTGGCGGCTCTTCAAGGGCCGCAAACGGTTCTGAAAACATATGGCCAATGCGAAGTCGTTCTGGCCGTGGATTTAAGACTCTTTCCTTACCTTTTTACAGAAAAAATTCCGCTAAATAAACGGACAAACAGGCTTGTTTTAAGTATTATGCGGATCGAAACCCGCTAAACCATAGAACAACAGAAACATTCAAAGCCAAGATTACTATTCAGCGAGAGCCACTCAGGATGTCAATCAAACATGCATTTTATGCACAGTCAGGGGGCGTAACAGCAGTTATCAATGCCAGTGCCTGCGCCGTTATCGAGACCGCACGTCGCTATCCGGACCAAATTGGTAAGGTCTATGCGGGTTATAACGGTATTCTGGGAGCGCTCAGAGAAGAACTGATTGACACCAGTCAGGAATCCCATGAAACCATCGGAGCACTTCACCGAACCCCCGGAGGCGCATTTGGATCATGCCGTTACAAGCTCAAATCCTTCGAAGAGAGTGAAGCAGAATACCGCCGACTGATCGAAGTGTTTCAGACACACAATATCGGCTACTTCTTCTACAACGGCGGTAACGATTCCATGGATACGGCGCTGAAGGTGTCTCAGCTCAGTGAAAAAATGGGCTACCCTATCACCTGCATTGGCATTCCCAAAACCATCGATAATGATCTGGCGGTAACCGACAACTGCCCCGGGTTTGGTTCAGCCGCCAAATACCTTGCCGTTTCCACCAAAGAGGCCAGCCACGATATTGCCTCTATGTGCGATACCTCTACGAAGGTGTTTGTCATGGAAGTGATGGGCCGCCATGCCGGCTGGCTGGCAGCCGCCGCCGGACTGGCAGCCCGTCAGAATGGAGACCCTCCTCATATTATTGTGTTCCCGGAAACGCCGCTGAATAAAGAAAAGTTTCTGGCCAAGGTCAAGAAAACCGTGGATGAAGAAGGTTACTGTGTCATTGTCGCCTCTGAAGGCGCCAAATACGCCGATGGCAGTTTTGTATCTGCTTCAACCACGGTCATCGACTCTTTTGGTCATCAGCAGCTCGGTGGTGTGGCACCGGCACTGTGCACCATGATCAAGCGGGAGCACGGCTTCAAATACCACTATGCGGTGGCAGACTACCTGCAGCGTTCAGCCAGACATATTGCCTCCAGAGTGGATGTTGAACAGGCTTATGCCGTGGGTAAAGCAGCAGTTGAACTGGCGGTCACTGGCAAAAATGCCGTAATGCCCTGTATCACCCGTGAGTCCAATGCGCCCTATCGCTGGTCTATCGGTGAAGTGCAGTTGGAAGAAGTGGCCAACTTCGAAAAGAAAATGCCCATGGAGTTCATTGATGAGGAAGGCTTTGGCATTACTCCGGTCTGCCGGGAATACCTTGAGCCGCTGATTGAAGGTGAAGAATACCCGCCTTATCTCAATGGTCTGCCAAGATTCGCCAAGCTGAGAAAAGTGATGGTTGAGAAAAAACTCAACAACACTTTTGATAGCTGAATCGAACACGCCCGGACAGGAAATCATGCTATGTAGTGACCTCTTCCGGGCGTGCTTTATTAAAAAAACACTCTTACTTTCCTGATCTAAACTCAGTCTCGCAAGATTACTTGCAGAAACTTTAAATCAGGATGTAAGAATAAATGTTCAAACACTCACTCCTTGCGGCACTGCTGTTGTTGCTGTCGTCATCTGTCACCTGCCAGGCTCAATGGTTGACAGAGCGTTATATTGTCGAGCTGCAACAAAATGTGGATTCTTCTGAAAAAATCTTTTCTATCAAGCGGCATGACCGGCATACATTGCCGGATAACCCTTCAATCACTGGCAAAACAAACAGCTATGCATTATTAGACTCCCCGACAAATAACCTGGCATTCGGACCCGACGGTTACTGGCTAAAAAAGACCATTATTGAGTCGATTTCCTGGAATTTGCTTTTCGCTACTCATCTGCTGGTTGCCTTCGAACTGATCCTGACCACTCATGACACTTCTCCAGACGCCAAAACCTATTCTCAACTACCCCTTGCATTTATCGCTGTCGGCTCTCTTTTAAGCAGCTATTGGATCAGCGACTTACCGATGTTTAACCCGATAGGACAACCAGAGGCGAGTAAGGACCACCCGTTTGCAATCAACACTATGATGCTCAGCCCCGAAGATAATTCTCAACAAGGCCAGCTATCAACAGCATCCACCCAGCAAGCCTCAGGAACAACCATACGACTGAGAGGCACTATCACCAGCCACCCGCATTCTGACTCTGGCGAAGGTAACGGAGACCCTAAACAACAGCAACACACTTTCGATCTAAACTGTCACGCAGATAACTGTAATGGCGTTTGTAAATTCAGAAAATCAGAAGCAACAACGGAACAAGGCTCAGGGCTCGATGGGGAATTCGATCCACAAAGCTCTCCTTCAGAAGCCGTTGGGTTCTCACTTTCGCTTGCCCAGTCGCCGTCAACCTCCATAGCTGAGACTCCAGAAACACAGCCAATAAAAACAGAATCGAGGGAGTTATCATATTTGCGTCAGACCCAACACGCGACTCTTGCCCAAATAGCCACTGCAAGAGACCCGGAGGTTTTCCGAAACGGGTACATTTACCTACTCTGTGAAGAGGCAGTTTGTGGCGAACGCGTGAAAAGCCCGAATGGCACGCTGCAACCATGCGGGACGATCTGCGGGAGTCGTCAAGCCCTGGTGGATCACTTTGACAAGTTTCACAACGGCTGGGAAAAACAGCAGGGAGCCGGAACGGGTCTGAAGGACAATCTATCGAAGTTTTGGCAAAGGTTCTGTGCTGCGTTGAGTCGGAGCCAACCCACCCCTGAAGCCCCATCGGGTAACCAAAACAGACACGACCTGCTAGTCTGTGGCATTGAGGTTGAGGGCCCGGGGTGGCCGTGGTGCACGCGGATTTGCATGAATCCTCAGCGTCTGATGCAGCACAGAATGATGTATCATGGTCGTAGGCCTGCCAGTGTGAACCAGCATAACCCAGCCTCAGAAAAGCAAAAAGAAGTCAGTAGCGATTAAATCTGACGCTCGCCTTTTGCTCTCAACTCGTTCCCGCTTTGCCCTCGTTCTCACGCTTTCAGGCCCTGTGGGTCAAAGCGTGGGAATGCATAAGCCCCTTCAGTAAAAGACAATAATCGTTTTGATAGGTACACAAAGCCACCCATCCACCACCGAATGGCTCGTGATTACCCTCTTCGGCCTCGCCAAAGGATACCGCAGCGCTTCAAAGAATTTTCCTGGGCTACACTTGGCCTCGCAAGATTGATTGCAGAATATTTAAATCAGGATGCAAGAATAAATGATCAAACACCCACTCCCCGCAGTGCTGCTGTTGCTGCTATCATTACCGGTCACCTGCCAGGCTCAAATGCTGACAAAACGTTATATTGTCGAGCTGCGACAGAATACAGGTTCTCCAGACAAAAGCTTTCCTATCCAACAGCATTATCCACATACATTGCCTGACGACCCTACAATCATTGCCAAAACAAACGACTATGCAGAGTCAAATTACCCGGCAAATAACATACCATTTGGACCCGACGGTTACGGGCTAAAAACAACCATTATTGAGTCGATTTCGTGGCATGTGCTTTATGCTACCCGTCTGCTGGTTGCCTTTGAACTTACCCTGACGACCAAAGACGCCTATATAAATTCCAACACCTATTCATGGCTAGCGTTTATCGTTGTCGAATCACTTTTAAACAGCTATTGGAATCCCGATTCACCCATGTTTGGCACCATTGGACAACAAGAATTGAGTCAGGATTATCCGTTTGCGATCAACACCATGACGCCCAACCCCGGAGATAACCCACAACAAGGCCAGCCACCAGCATCATCCGGACAGCAGGCCACAGCAGTAACAACCACCCAACTGACAGGCTCTCCCACCAGCTCTCTGGATTCCGGCGCTGGCGATGGTAACGGAGACCCTGAACAACACCAGCATACTTACGGTTTAAATTGTTTCGTCGATTCCTGTAATGGTGTTTGTCGATTTCGACCACCATCCGATAGCAGTGAGCGAGCTGAAGCAGATGAGGAGTGTCCTATATGCTATGAAAAGTTTAGCAACACAATGATTACTCCCTGTTGTTCGCAGAAAATTGATAACCACTGTTTAAAAAGGACGTTTCAGAATGCTCCACGACGGTCAATGAAAACCTGCCCACTTTGCAGAGCAGACATGAATTTGTTAGCACAATCACCGGATTTTGCAGTAAGCGAAGAGGGACAGCAGGACCGACCAAATCCTTATAACGAACCCTGGGGTTTTCGTTTGGCCCCTTTCGTTTTCACCGGGAGAGCAGACAGTCTGACATGTGACAATGTCATAATCGGCCAGGATCGCCAGCCACGGCCATGCGGGAGGCACTGCAGGAATAGAAGAGCCTTGGCAGCACACGTAACACAGTACCACTCTGGGCAACAAACCTGTGAACTGACCGTGATCGGCGAGAATGGCCAGCAAAGGCCATGCAGCAGGATCTTCCGGAATGCCAGAACCCTGAGTTTTCACAAGATGATGCACCACCGACGGCAATGAACCTGTGACATGACCACGCCCCGGGGGCTCAGCAGCCAGCGATAGAGTTTTTTTAACAAATGGTCTTTATTAGAAAACACACCTGTTTTTCTGGTCTACACTTCTTCGCTTTAAATCAAAATGTAAGAAAAAAGTGATTGTAAAACCAATTTTTACGGCCCTGCTGTTACTCTTGTTATTATCTGTCACCTGCCGGGCTCAAGCATTAACAGAACGTTATATTGTCGAGCTTCAACAAAATACAGACTCTCCAGACAAAAGCTTTTCTATCCAACAGCACTACCCGCATACATTGCCGAAAAACCCTTCAATCATTACCAAAATAAACAACTATGAAGGATCAGATTCCCCGGCAAATAACATACCACCCGGACCCCGCAGATACGGACTACATACGGCCATCATTGAGTCGATTTCGTGGCATGTGCTCTACGCTACCCATGCACTGGTTGCCTACGATCTGACCCTGACGACCAAAGACGTCTATATAAATTCCAACACCTATTCATGGCTACCGTTTATCGTTGTCGGCTTGCTGTTAAGCAGCTATTGGAATCCCGATTCCCCCATGTTTAATCGGATTGGACAACATGAATTGAGTCAGGATTATCCGTTTGTAATCACCACCATGGCGCCCAGCCCCGGAGATAACCCACAACAAAGCCAGCTATCCGCATCATCCGGTCAGCAGGCATCAGGAACAACCACCCAATTAACAAGTTCTTTCACCAGCCCTCTGGATTCAGGTTATGGCGACGGTAACGGAGACCCTGAACAACATCAACATACTTACGGTTTGGATTGTTACGTCGATTCCTGTAATGGCGTTTGTCGATTCCGATCACCATCCGATAGCCAAGAGCTGGCTGAAGCAGGTGAGAATTGCCCTATATGCTTTGATAAATTTAGCAATGCAATGGTCACTCCCTGTTGTTCGCAGAAAATTGACACATACTGTTTGCGAAGGGTGTTTCTGACCGCTCCTCGATGGACCACGAAAACCTGCCCATTTTGCAGAGCAGACATGGATTTTTTAGCACGATCGCCGGATTTAGCAGTAACTGAAGAAACACAGCAGGACTTGCCAGATTCTTATAACGAGCCCCGGGGTGTCCGTTCGGACCCTCTCGTTTTCATCAGGAGAACAGACGATCTAATATGTGACAGGCCAGTAGTCGGCGAGGATGGCCGGGTTCGGCAGTGCAGGAAAATCTGCAGGAATCCCATATCCCTGTCATACCACAAACGCCGCTATCACAACGAGCAACCAACCTGTTATGTGACCGTCACCTCCAAAGATGGCCAGTCAGGTCCATGTGGAAAAAAATTCAAAAATGTTCAAGCTCTGGCGCATCACAAAAGTAAATACCACACAGTGCAAAAAACCTGCGTAATGACCGTGATCGGCAAGAATGGCCAACAAAGGCCATGCGGAAAGATCTGCAGAAATGCCAGTGCCCTGGCGGACCACGAAAGAAAATACCACACAGTGCAAAAAACCTGCGTAATGACCGTGATCGGCAAGAATGGCCGACAAATACCATGCCGGATGGTCCACAGAAATGCCAGTGCCCTGGCGGACCACGAAAGAAAAAGACACTGACGGCAATGAAGCTGTGACATAACCGTGGGACTGAGGAGGACCAGCAGCGTCCACGTTGACTCGTTCCCACACTCTCAGGCACTCCGGGCTCCCATCTTGGGAATTCATCGGCTCCTTCTAAAAGAGACTACTTGCTTGAGGAGATGCACGAGCCAAATGGCTCGTAACTACCCTCTCATGGCTCGCCAACGGGTACTGCTGCAACGCAATCAATTTTCCTGGTCTACACTTGGTCTCGCAAAATTACTTGCAGAACATTTAAACCAGGATGTAAGAATAAATGACCAAACAGTCAATCTATGTACCACTGCTGTTACTGCTGTCTTTGTCTGCCACCTGCCATGCTCAACGATCGACACAACATTTTGTTGTCGAACTTGAACAGAATACAGATTTCCCTGAAACCCAGAGCTTCTCTATCACGCAGCATGACCTGCGCACATTGCCGAACAACCCTTCAAGCATTGCCAAAACAAACAACTTTATGGGGTCAGATTCCCAGTCACCCGGACCCGGCAGTGACGGGCTAAAAACAGGCATTAGTGAGTCGATTTCGTGGCATCTGCTCTACGCTACCCATTTGCTGGTTGCCTGCAAACTGACCCTGACTACCAAAGACGCCCATCTAAACTCCAACATTTATTCATGGCTACCGTTTATTGTTGCCGACTCGTTGTTAAACACCTATTGGAGCCCGGATTCACCCATGTTTGGTACGATCGGACAACAAGAATTGAGCCAGTATTATCCGTTTGTGATCAATACAATGATGCTTAGCCCCGAAGATAACCCACAACAAAGCCAGCCATCAGAATCATCCGGTCAGCAGGTCTCAGGAACAACCACCCAACTTACAGGTTCTTTCACCAGCTCACTGGACTCAGGCTCTGGCGAAGGTAACGGAAACCCTGAACAACACCAGCACACTTACGGTTTGGATTGTTACGTCGATTCCTGTAATGGCGTCTGTCGATTCCGACCACCATCCGAAAGCCAAGAGCTGGCTGAAGCAGGTGAGAACTGCCCTATATGTTTTGATAAATTTAACAATGCAATGGTTACTCCCTGTTGTTCACAGAAAATTGACACACACTGTTTACGAAGGGTGTTTCTGAACGCTCCGCGACGGTCAATGAAAACCTGCCCACTTTGCAGAGCAGATATGAATTTATTAGCACAATCACCTGATTTTGCAGTAACCGAAGAGGCACAACAGAACTTACCAGGTACTCATAACGAGCCCCGGGATTTCCGTTCGTTGCCTTTCGTTTTCACAAGGAGAACAGACAATCTGACATGTCTCATACCCTTTGTCGACGAGGATGGCCTGCTGCGGTCATGCCAGAGAACCTGCTTAAATAGACGAGCCTTGGCAGAGCACAAACGCCGCTGCCACAGAGGGCGATGAGTCTGTGAGGTCTAAATCAGCGAATATTGCCAATAGCGTCGATGTGGAAAGGTCTTCAAGACTGCCAATCCCTGAGTTTTCACAAAATGAGAAGCCACAGACGACAATGAACCTGTGACGTGACCACAGCCCGGGGGCTCAGCAGCCAGCGATAGAGTTTTTTTAACAAATGATCTTTGATAGAAAACACACCTGTTTTTCTGGTCTACACTTCTTCGCTTTAAATCAAAATGTAAGAAAAAAGTGATTGTAAACCCAATTTTTACGGCCCTGCTGTTACTCTTGTTATTATCCGTCACCTGCCGGGCTCAAGCATTAACAGAACGTTATATTGTCGAGCTTCAACAAAATACAGATTCTCCAGACAAAAGCTTTTCTAACCAACAGCACTACCCGCGTACATTGCCGAAAAACCCTTCAATCATTACCAAAATAAACAACTATGAAGGATCAGATTCCCCGGCAAATAACATACCACCCGGACCCTGCGGATACGGACTACATACGGCCATCATTGAGTCGATTTCGTGGCATGTGCTCTACGCTACCCATGCACTGGTTGCCTACGATCTGACCCTGACGACCAAAGACGTCTATATAAATTCCAACACCTATTCATGGCTACCGTTTATCGTTGTCGGCTTGCTGTTAAGCAGCTATTGGAATCCCGATTCCCCCATGTTTAATCCGGTTGGACAACAAGAATTGAGTCAGGATTATCCGTTTGTGATCAATACAATGATGCTTAGCCCCGGAGATAACCAACAACAAGGCCAACTGTCAGAATCATCCACCCAGCAAGCCTCAGGGACAACGACACGGCTTAGAGGCATTATCAGCAGCCGCCAGCATTCTGACTCTGGTGGCGGTGACGGAGAACCTCAACAAAACCAGCATACTCTGGGTTTAAATTGTTTCGCGAATAACTGTAATGGCGTTTGTAAATTCCGACAATCTGGAGCAAGACCGAAAACAAGGTCAAGGCTCTACAGGAACTCAGAGCCACAGAGCTTACCTTCTGAAAAAGTCGGGTTCTCCTTTTCGCTAACCCAGACACTTTCACCATCCCCGGGAGCGTCTTCAGAAACACAACCAATAACAACACAAACGACGGAATTATCCCAACTGGATCACAGCCGCAGGGAAAGCCCGCAGGAAGCCCGAGCCAGTATAACGCCCCCTCCCGTATCGAGGCTGTGGAAAAGATTCTGCGCTGCTTTGGGTCGGAACCAACCTGACTTTTCCCAAACGGGCACCGTAAAAGCTGCGTCGGGTAACCAGAAAAGATACAGGACCGAACCGGAAACCTGTGACTTGCCCGTAGATCAACGCCCGAGGCCATGCAGACGTCTTTGCAAGAATGCTCGTCAGCTGAGCAAGCAAACAAGAATAGTGCATCTTCGAATACCTGTTGGTGCAAACCGGGGACTTAGGCCTCCTGATGTAAATCAAAATCATCCAACCCCAAAAAGAGCAAGAGGATAAGTTTTGCAACACCCTCTTTCATGAGGGTAATATGTTTTGCTTGGCAGTCCGGAAACACCAAAGGACACAAGACTTTTAACTAAGTGACCGAAGTCATCCATCTAACCATCGAATGGCTCATGATCACACTCTCAGGGCCCAGCAATCGATACAGCTGCATTTTAATGAGTTTTTAGCAATTTTTTTTGTCAGAAAACACGCTTATTTTCTTGGTCTATACTTCTTCCCTTCAAACCAGGATGTAAGAATAAAGTGATTAAGAACCCTCTATTTGCGGCACTGCTGTTGCTGTCTGTCACCTGCCGGGCTCAGGTATTAACAGAACGTTATATTGTCGAGATTAAACAAAATACTGGCTCTCCAGACGGAAGTTTTTCTATCAAACAGCATGACCTGCACAAATTACCGCTCCCCCCTTCAACCACTACTAACATCAACGTTCATCCAGTCCGGGACTCTCAGGCAAATGACACAGCATTCGGGCTCAGCGTTTACGGGCTGAAAACGGTTATTATTGAGTCGATTTCGTGGCATTTGCTTTACACCACTCCTCTGCTGGTTGCTTACGAACTGTTCCTGACCACCCGTGACGCCCCTCAAAGCCCCAAAACTTATTCGCGACTACCTGTGGAAGCGTTTATCGCTGTCGGCTGGCTTTTAAACAGTTATTCGAACTTCGACTCACCGATGTTTAACACGATTGGACAACAGCAGGCGAGTCAGGATTACCCGTTCGTGATCAACACTATGATGCTCAGCCCGGCAGATAACCAACAGCATGACCAGCGGTCAAAATCATCCAGCCAGCCAGCTTCAGGAACAAGCACCCGGCTTATGGGCACTTTCTCCAGTCACGAGCATTATGTCTCTAGCGGCCGCAAAAGAGACCCTGAACTGGACCAACACACTTTTGGTTTAAATTGTTTCGCAAATGACTGTAATGGCGTTTGTCAATTCCGACAAGCAGAAGCAAGACCGGGAAAAAGGTCAAGGCTCAATGAGGACTTCGATCGACAGTCCACCCCTTGCAATGAGTTAACGCCCCCCTTCCCGCCAGGAACTTCAGAAACACAACAAATAACAACAGATACTACAAAATCATCCCCATTGGGTCAGAGCCAACCTCATTTTTCCAAAACAGGCACAATACAAACCCTGTCAGAAGACGAAGGTCTAGCGGATGACGATCCTCTGTCCGATGACAACCCCATTTCGGATGACGATCCTCTGTCCAATGACGATCACCTTTCGGATGACGGTCCACTTTCAGATGAAGAACCTCTGTCGGATGATGAATCCCTGTTGGATGATGAATCCCTGTCGGAAGACGAGAGCGATTACTACTTTGATCCACCAACCTGTGGGATATTGGTGCGCAGGGACGGCCAGTTGGAGATATGCGGGAAGGTCTGCATGCCTTTTGAATCCCTGTCGGAACACAAAAGTACTCACCGAAGACGTTAGCCTTTTGATATGGACGCGTAGGATAGCCTCGGTCCTAATCTGACCCCACTCTGTCGAGAATGTCGCAAAAGTACTGCGCTGATGCCGGTTAAAAAGGTAGCCCAGGCTTGCTCGCTTATCTTTTGCGACTTTCTTCAGCCTGGGAACCTATAGTCTATCTGAAGTTGTAGAGCGAGATTTTCTTAGGGGTATGCATTCCTACTCGGAATAAGTGAACGAGATGCTGGAGTTTTAGGATACCCTCTTTTTTCATAAGGTGGTCTAACCTTCTTCTCTATAGACAGGAATGCAAGTACAGAATCATTAACCAGTCACTCGTTACAGCACAGCTATTGCTGCTACTGTTGTCTGTAATCTGTCAGCCCGAACTGTGGACAGGATGTTTTACCGTTGAGCCTGAACAGAATGAAAACTTTCCAAACCACAGCTTTTCTATAAAGTGTGATCAGCCTGCAGTGCCTGGAAAGCGATCAGGCATTGCCAGTGCAGACACCTGTTCGGGATCAGCTTCACCGTCTAATGACAAGCGGCACAGACATGACGGTAACGAAGCAACAATGATCCTTATCGATTCGATTTCGTCGCAAAGATTTTATTCTACTAACCTGCTGGTTGCTTACGAACTGACCCTGGCCTCTGAGGACGCCGCTCTGAGTGCCAGCCCCTATTCATGGCTACCTTTAGAAGTGGTTGTCGCTGTCGGCTGGCTTTTAAAAAGTTATTGGAGCCCCGGTTCACCCCTGTTAAACACGATGGAACAACAGGGGGCATCTATGTTGTCACAGGTAGATCACGCTTTTTCAGTCATTACTGTGATGTTTAACTCTGGACATAACCAACAAGAAGGCCAACCATCAGAATCATCCTGCCAACAAGCCCCTGAAGCCAACAACCGGCCTACTGGCTCTCTCGCCAAGCCACTGCATTCTGACTTTGGTGACGGTAGCCAGAGCCCTGGACAAAACCAGCATACTTTAAGCCTGAATTGTTTCGTTCATCCCTGTTATGGCGTTTGTAAACTCCGACAAGCATCCGAAAACGCAGAGGCTGCTGAATGGCTGCTGGACATCGAAGAAAATTTGACAAACTACACTGAAAAAACACCCAAACAAAGCTCATGCACTCATTTAGCCGATGGATACTGCTTTAGTTGCATGGATTATTTTGATCCTGTAGAACCGGGACAAACCATGCCTTTAAAAACATTTAATAATCTCGCTGACATCCAATTCCAATGCAACTCTGGTCAACTGTTTCAAACGTCTGGCTCTGATAGCAACCCAGACAATAGCTGCAATCCTATAGAATCAATGAATACAGTAGCACCTGAGAACACTCTATCCGGAATAACACATTGCCATCAAGCCCTCTCCTGTGACGTCAAAGTGGTCGGGGAAGATGGGATGCAGTCGTGCGGGAAGATTTTCAAGAATGTTCGAACCCTTTCAATTCACAAAAAGAGATACCACACCGGACAAAAACGCTGTAATACAATTGTCGTCAGTAAAGATGGCCTGCAGCAGCCATGCGGGAGGCTATTGAAGAATGTTCAAGCTCTGTCAACTCACAAACAGAGATACCATACCGGACAAAAAAACTGTAATAGAACTGTCGTCGGGAATGATGGCCATCAAAAGCCATGCGGGATAGCTTTCAAGAATGCTCAAGCCCTGGCAGATCACAAAAGAAAAGTACATACCGGACAACAAATCTGTAACTTAATCGTGGTCAGGGAGGATGGCCTGCAGCAGCCATGCGGAAGGGTCTGCAAGAGTTCCAGAGCCCTGTCGGATCACAGAAGCATGCACCACACCAGCCACAGAACATGTAGTGTCATTGTGTTCAGGGAAGATGGCCTTCAGCGGCCATGCGGAAAGATCTGCAGGAGTAAAAAATCTCTGTCAGATCACAAAAGAAGTGTCCATAGCGGGCAAAAAACCTGTGACGTGATAGAAGTCGGAGAAGATGAACGTTCGTCGCCATGCGGAAAAATTTGCAGGAGTACCATAACCCTGGAGCATCATAAAAGAAAACATCGAAAACGCCAGCCTGCCAGTGTGGTCCGGAACAAACCTGAGCCCTCAAAAAGTCACATTGAATAAGTAAAAATCTAATCTGTCTCCCGCCGTTACCGGGCTGTCACAAAACTCTGGTTCCCATGCTCAGGAGGGTGGTCTACTCTTCCTCTCTGTACACCAGAAAGCAAGGATAGAATTATTACACACTCACTCTTTGCGACACCTCTGCTACTTATGCTGATGTTGCCTGTCGTCTGCCAGGCCGAAGCGTTAACAAGACGTTTCATTTTTGAGCTTGCACAGGATGCAAGCTCTTCAAACGCGATTTTTTCTATACAGCGTGACCTGCCTGTATTACCGGTCAAAACGTTAGACATTGTCGACACAAATGACTACGCAGGGTCAGATTCACCATCGAATAAAAAACGACAGGGACTACTCTTTACGACACTGATGTTGGCGCTGTTGTTGTCTGTTACCTGTCAGGCAGATGCGTTGGCAAGACGTTTTGTTGTCAAACCCGGACAGGTTGCAGGCTTGCCAAATAAGAGCTTTTCTATAAATCCTGACCGACAGACATTGTCCGACAACCCGACAGAGATCGATCTTGAAAACGGCTATGCAGCCTCAGATTCTCCACCTGATGACAAACGACACAGAGCTGATGGTTACAGAGTAAAAACGCCCCTTATTGAGTTGATTTCGTGGCAATTGCCTGACCTCAGGCATCTTCTGGTTGCTTACGAACTGATCCTGACAATTAACACCACAACTCTCAGACCCAAACATTATTCCGGACTACCTGTCGAAGTGGGTGTCGCTCTCGGCTGGCTTTTCAAAAGCTATTGGAACCCCGATTCACTACTTTTTAATCCTATCAGACAACATTTTTTATCTATATTGAAACGGGGGGAAAACCTGTTCCAGATCATCACTGTGATGTATGGCTCTGGATATGACCCAGCAAAAAACCCGTCATCAGGATCATCCAGACAGCAAACCCTGAAAACCCATACCCACACTACAGGCACTTTCACTAGCCTCTTGAATCATGGGTATAGTGACGGTGACGAAGGCCCTGAACAAGACCAACATACATTGGGTTTAAATTGTTTCATCTACCCCTGCCATGGCGTTTGTAGATTGAGACCATCATTTGATAGCAGAGAGCCCGCTGAAAAGGCTTTGAATCCCGAAGAAAGATCGACAGACTACAAAGGAGAAACACCCAGACAAAGCTCATGCTCTCATTTAGCCAATGGATACTGTTTTAGTTGTCTGGATCACACTAATTCTCTAAACATTTCATGTTCACAACAAAACACATTTCCAGAAACAAGGGATTATTTCCCTGGCATTCAAAGCCAATACACTTGCAGCCAGCTATCAGAGCCAGTGACCCATGACATTGATAACAACTGTTCAAACGATGTCGCTATAGGCGAGGCCGACTTTACTTTGATCAGTGCAGTAGCCGACTTTAAAAATGTCGCTAACGAGCCACTCGGTGACGAAGTATCAATGCTCAGTAATTTGTCTTTCACCACTGATAATTTTGCGGTCATGAATGAGTCAGTCAGTTTTGAAAGTCGTCTCGAAGAAATCGGGATTTCCTTTACACAAACCCAGACGGGCACAGTACAAACTTCTTCAGTATCTGACAATGTCCAGATAGAAACGGCATATTCTCAAGAAACTCAGTCGGTTCAAAAAAGCAAATACCACAACGGGCTAGTCTGTGACTACAAAATAGCTGGAGAGGATGGCCAGCCGCGACTCTGCGGAAGAGTCTACAAGAATACCAAGGCCCTGACGTGTCACAGAAGCAAATACCACAGCGGGAAAAAATTCTGTGACATGATCGTGGTCGGGGAAGATGGCCAGCAAAGACCATGCTGGAAAGCCTTTATGAATGCTCAAGCTCTGTCGAATCACAAGAACAGAGAGCACACCGGACCACAAATCTGTGACGTGACTGTCGTCGGCGAGGATGGCCAGCTGCGGCCATGCGGGAAGGCCAGTAAGAATATTCATGCCCTGTCGAGTCACAAAAACGAATACCACAACGGCCAGCAACAAATCTGTGACATTATCGTGGTCGGGGAGGATGGCCAGCAGAGGCCATGCAGGAAAGCCTGCAAGAATGCTAAAGCCCTGTCGAGTCACAGGAACAGATACCACACCGGACCACAAATCTGTGAGGTGACTGTCGTCGGGGAGGATGGCCAGCAGCGGCAATGCGGGAAGACCTGCAAGAATATTCCTGCCCTGTTTACGCACAAAAGCGGATACCATACCGGCCAGCAAACCTGCGATGTATCCGTGTTCGGTGAAGATGGCCAGCGACAGCCATGCGGGAAGGTCTGCAATAGTGCTGTGGCCCTGACACGCCACAAAAACAAATGCCACACCAGGACAAGAACCTGTGACATGCCCGTGATCGGGGAAGATGGCCAACAAAGGCCATGCGGAAAGTTCTGTGTGAATAATCTTGTATTTGCGTATCACAAAACCGCATACCACTCCGGGCAGTCAACCTGTGAAGAAATCGTAATCGGGGAAGATAGACAGCAGCGGCCATGCGGGAAGGTCTTTAGCAATGTTAAATGCCTGTCATCTCACAAAATCAGATATCACGGCAGGGAACAAACCTGTGATGTGGTAGTCGTCTCAGAGGCTGGTCAGACGCAGCGCTGTGGGAAGGTCTGCCCCCATCCTATAGCCCTGCGGTATCACAAACAAAATCACGGCAAACAAAAAAGCTGTAACCTGACCGTGATCGGGAAAGATGGCCAGCAGCGGCCATGCGGGAAGGTCTGTAAGAATGCTAAATGTCTGTCATCTCACAAAAGCAGATACCACAAAGGGGAAAAAACCTGTGACGTGCCAGTCGTCTCAAAGGATGGCCAGGCGCAGCCGTGTGGGAGGGTCTGCATCAATAATCAAGCTCTGAAGAATCACAAAAGAAGAGACCACGGAGAGAAACAAACCTGTTACCTGACATTGGTCGGGGAAGATGGCCAGAAAAGGCCATGCGGTGTGGTCTGCAAGAATGCTTCATCCATGTATGAACACATGAGAAGGCATCGAAAACGCAAACATGTTGATGTGGACCAGAACAATGAACTCCGTCCCTGAACTGACAACCACCCTTTCATGAAGTGATCTATCATTCATTCTTTAAACCATCAGGCAAGGATAGAATTATTAAACATTCACTCTTTGCGGTAACGCTTCTACTGCTACTGTCATTATCTGTCTTCAGTCAGACCGAGCCTGGAACAGGACGTTTTATTGTCAGGATTGAACGGACAGCAGGTTATCAAAAACAAAACTTTTCTATAAAGCCTGACCGTCGCGCATTGTCGGGCACACCGTCAGACATTGCCGACACAATCAGCTTCGCAGGATCAGATTCGCTGCTTGATGACAAAGGAGACAGATTGGGTACTCACGGAGTAAAAACGCCCCATATCGAATCAATTTCCTGGCAACTGCTTTACGTCACGAATCTGCTGGCTTCTTTCGAGCCGATCCAGACCACCAAAGACGTCCTTCAAAGCCCTTATTCTCATCTATGTCTACCTGTAGAAATAGTTATCGCTGTCAGCTGGCTTTTAAAAGGCTGTTGGCCCCCTGATTCATCATTGTTTAACCCGATTGAACCACTGATCGAACAACAAGAAGCGAGTCAAAACCAGCCGTTTATGATCACCACTGTGATGATTGGCCCCGAACATCAGCAACAACAAAGTCAGCCATCAGATTCAACCCGCCAACAGTCTTCGGGTACGACCATTCCTTATAAAGGCTCTTTCACTCCTCCCATGAATTCTGGCTCTGGTGATGGTGAAGAAAATCCTCAACAACACTCACATACTTTCGGTTTCAATTGTTTCACCAATCCCTGTCATGGTATTTGTCTATTCCGACCATCATCCGATAATGGAGAACCCGATGAATGGCTAGTGAATTCCATAGCAAAATCATGCCCCCATTTGGCTGGTGGAAATTGCTTTAGTTGCATAGATCATTTTCATTCTCAAAACACCAAAGACTCCCGGGAAAGTTCGCATTTCGGAACACTGGATGATCTTTTTGACATTCAGCGTCATTACGACTTTGATCTGCTATTTGAGCTACCTACTCATGACACTGGCAGCAACTTTGCCAATAGCTGCAACCCTGAACAATCAGCAATTGCAGGGGACAATCATACAACGGCCCCTGACAGGCAAAAAATCTGCGACGCGATCGTGACTGGGAAAGATGGTCGGCAGCAGCCATGCCAGAAGGTCTGCAAGAATGCTCGAATTCTGTCATCTCACAAAGCCAGGGCGCACAATGGGCAAAGAACCTGCGAGGTAACAGTGTTCGGGAAAGATGGCCAGCCGCAGCCATGCGGGAAGGTCCTCAAAAATACTCAATCTCTTTCATCCCACAAAAACAGATACCACTCAGGGCAGAAGACCTGTGACGTATACGTGATCGGCGAGGATGGCCAGAAGCGGCCATGCGGGACGAACTGCAAGAACGCTCAAGTCCTGACGATTCACAAAAAACAACATCACACCGGACAACAAACCTGTAGCGTGTTGGTGGAGGGGATGAATAAGCAGCTGCAACAATGCGGGACGATCTGCTTGAATGCTCAGGCCCTGCAGATGCACAAAAGCAATCATCACTCCGAGCAAAAAACATGTAGGGTATTCATGGTTGGGGAGGACGGTCAGACGCAGTCATGCGGTAAGATCTTCAAGAATAATCGAGACCTGTGTAATCACAAAAAAAAAGATCACTCCAAGCAACAAACCTGTGACTTGACAGTGCAAGGGAAGAATGGCCAGCCGCAGCCATGCGGAAAAGTCTGTAAGAATGCCAAAGCCCTGACGGATCACAAAAGCAGAGGCCACAGCGGGCAACAAACCTGTGCCACAAAAGTGATCGGGAAAGATGGTCAAGCTCATCCATGTGGGAAGATCTGCAAGAATGCTCGTGTCCTCAGATATCACAAATTAAGCGCCCACACCAGCCAACAAACCTGTGAAGTAAAGGTAGTTGGGGAGAACGGTGAGCCGCAGCCATGCGGAAAAGTCTGCAAAAATGCCAAAGCTCTGACGGATCACAAAAGAAGACACCGTAAACGCAAACGTGCTGATGTCGATCAGGAGGATAAACTCGATCCCCGAACTGATACCCATATTTTCGTAAAATGATTTATCCTCTCTGTCTAATGAGTCGATTTCTCGGCAGTTGTTTTAAACCCTCTGTACTCTGGCTCTGGTGGCAGTAATGGAGGTCCTCAGGAACTCCTGCATGCAATGGGTTTATTGCTAATGTCCGGGAGTTTGCTCTCCAGCATAGATGATTTTGCAGACGTTAATCAGCTGCACGATTTAAATAGTCTTCTTGAAGAAATCTGGATTTCCATTACGCTTAACCATTCAGAAGCACAACCGAATCGTCACATTTGGGTCAGAGCCAACCTCATCTTTCTTGGGCTGAAGCATTAAAGGTTTCGATAGGTGACAGTAATTGGAGAGGATGGCAGGCTGCGGCCATGGGGGACGATCGGTAAGAACCCTCGTGGTCCGGGGTGGTAGCTTTAATCCCTGGTCTGACCACCGCACCTTCATGAGGAAGACACAAAAAAATACTTATTTTCCTGACCTATCCTTCCTCTCTTTAAACCAGAAGACAAGGACGGAGTTATCAGACACTCACTCTCTGCGGCGCCGATTTTGCTGCTAATGTTGTCTGTCACTTCCCAGACCGAAATGTTGACAGACCGTTATAGTGTTGAACTTCAACAGCATGCAAGTTCTCCAAATCAGGGCTTTTCTATAAACTCTGTTACCAGTACACTGTCGTATTATATGTCAGACTTAGTCGATTTCAACGGCTATTCAACCTCAAGTTCGCCACCTGATGAAAAACGACACATATACACCACAAACCTGCTGGCTGCATGCAAACTGATCCTGACCATCAAAGAAGCTCCACAATACTCACCCTCTTATTCACGGTTTTCTGTAGAAGTGATTGTCGCTGTCGATTGGCTTTTAAAAAGCTATTGGAACTCCGACTCATCACTGTTTAAACCGATTGAGCACATGGCGTCTTTGACAATCATCACTGCAATGTTTGGCTCTGGACATAACACACCGCAATACCAGCCATCAGGATCATCTGGCCAGAGAGCCTCAAAGGCTGCTCGCCAGGACACAGATTATTCCACAAGTCTCTTATATTCTGGCTCTGGCAGCGGTAACGACGGCCCTCAACAACACCTGCATACCATGGGTTTAAATTGTTACGTTTATCCTTGTCATGGTGTTTGTAGCTACCGACTCTCTGCTGATAGCAGAGAGTCAATTGAATGGCTGCCGAATTCTGATGTAAGTGCGACAGGCCACATGTGGGCAACTCCCCGACAGAGCTCATGTCCTCATTTGCCCAGTGGCTACTGCCATCACTGTGTAAGCCATTTTAACCCTGTTAACGCTAAAGATTCCGCACAAAGATCGCTTATCGAACTATGGAATGATTTTTCTGACGTTCAACCCACCCTCTATTCTGGCCAACCATTTGAGTCTAATTCGCATGGCATTGGTTTCAACCCAGACGGGTCACTGAATAATGAAGTACCAATGCACAGGAATTTGCTCTCCAGCGTTGATAATTATGCGGCCATTGACAGACTTCCCGAGACAGATAGTTTTCTTGAAGAAGCCGGAATGTCCATTACGCTTAACCATTCGGCAACAGAACAAAAAAACACCGGATCACCCCAATTGAGTCAGAACCAACCTCACCTTTCTCAGACAGATGCATTACGAGTCCAGGTAGCAGAGAACGACTGCACTGGGCAGACAACTTGTGACGAGATCGTGTTCGAGGAGGATGGCCAGCAGCGACTATGCGGGAGGGCCTACAAGAATTACAAGTCTCTGGCATCTCACAAAAGCAGAATCCACACCGGGCAAAAAAACTGTTACATGGCCGTGGTCAATAAAGATGGCCAAACACAACCATGTGGGAAGGTCTTTAAGAATGCCGGCGCCCTGGCATGTCACAAAAACAGATACCACAACACGAAGCAAACCAGTATTGTTACTGTGATCGGGGAGGATGGCCAGCACCAGCTATGCGGCAAGCTCTACCCAACTGCCCACGCCATTTCGATTCACAAAAGAAGAGTCGAAAGGAAAAGAAATACCTGTAATGTGGCCCTGGTTTCAGAAGATGGCCTGCAGCGGCCGTGCGGGATGCTCTTCAAGAATGTTCAATCTCTGTCGGTTCACAAAAATAGATACCATACCGGGCAACAAGCCTGTGACGTGATCGTGGTCGGAGAGGGTGGCCTGCAGCGGCCATGCGGGATAGTCTGCAAAAATACTCTATCCCTGTCAGTTCACAAAAGTAGATACCACACCGGGCAAAAAACCTGTGACGTGACCATGATTGGAAAGAATGGCCTACAGCAACCGTGTGGGATGATCTTCAAGAATGCTCAATCTCTGTCGTCTCATAAAGGCAGAGCCCACAGTAAGCAAAAAAAAATTTGTGACGCGACCCTGGTCGGGGAAAATGGACTGCAACGACAATGCGGGTTAGTCTGCAAAAATGCTCCATCTCTATCAGTACACAAAAGCAAATATCATCGCAGACAACAAACCTGTAACGAAATCGTGGTCGGGAAAAATGGCCAGCTGCGACCATACGGGAAATTCTGCAAGAATGCTGGTGTCCTCCGGGATCACAAAAAAACACATCGAAAGCGCCAGTCTGTTGATGCGAATCAGGACAATGACTCCGATTCTCAAGAAGGCAAAGTAAACAAAGCAAAATGAATTAAATAACGATCTGATACTCATCCTCTCAAACACATTTATTTTCTTGATCTATCCTTCATCTCTGTGAACCATAATACAATGATAGAATTATTAAACACTCACTCTTTAAAACACTGCTGTTGTTACTTTCGCTATCTATCGTCTGTCAGGCAAAACCGTTGACAAGACGTACTGTTGTCGAGCTTGGACAAGATGCAGACTTTCCAAACCAGAGCTTTTCTATAAAGCTTAAGCTGAACACGTTGCCGGGTAGCCCTTCAGTCATTGCTGACAATAACAGCTATGAAAGACCAGATTCGCCGCCTGATAATAATCGACAAGAATCGTTCGGTTACGAAATAAAAACGGCCATCATTAACTTGAGTTCCTGGCAGTTGCTTTACGCTACTCACCTTCTGGTTGCGTTCGAACCGATCCTTACCACCAAAGACGCCCCTCCATGCGCCACCCCTTATTCATGGCTACTTGTAGAAGTGGTCATCACTGTCAACTGGCTTCTAAAGAACTATTGGAATCGCGACTTATTGCAGTTTAAGCCGATTAAACACCCAGCGACGTCTGCAGCCATCACTGCGATGTTTAGCCCAGGACACAATCCATCACAAACTCAACAATCAGAATCGTCCTGCCGGAAGCCCTCAAAGGCAGCTACCCACGCCAAAGGCTATTTCAATAGACTGCTATATTTTGGCTCTGCCGACGGTAACGGAGACCCAAAACAACAACTGCATACTATGGCTTTCAGTTGCTACGTCTATCCTTGTCATGGTGTTTGTAAATACAATCCATCTTACGCAACGACACTCGAACAAAGCTCATGCCCTCATCTGACCAGTGAATACTGCTATAGTTGCGTAAGTCATGTTAAACCTGTTAACGCTACAAATATCGAACAAGAATCGCTTTTCGAACTATGGAATGATCATTCTTACATTCAGCCCCTATTCGATTTTGACCAACTATCCGAGCCAAATCTGCATGACATTGATGTCAACCCGACCGAACCACCCGACCACGAATTACCAATGCCCGGGAGTCTGCTCTCCGGCATCGATAATTTCGCAAACAATAATCGGCCATTCTGTGTAAATAGTTTTCTCAAAGGTATAAGTATTCCCGTTAGGGTTAACCATTCAGAAACACAACAAAAAACCACCGAATCATCCCAATCGGATCAGAACCATCCTCATCTTTCTCAGACAGACGCAATCCAGTTGCAGCCAGCAATTAACGACCACACCAGGCAGATAGCTTGTAACGTGACCGTGGTTGAGGAGGGTAACCAGCCGCGACCATGCGGTGTAGTCTGCAAGAATGTCAAAGCTCTGAGATGTCACAAAAGCAAGTACCACACCGGGCAAAAAACCTGTGACATAACAGAGGTTGGGCAGGATGGCCTGAAGCGGCATTGCGGGACGGTCTGCAAGAATGCTCAATCCTTGTCGTCTCATAAAAGGAGAGCCCACAACCAGCAAAAACAAACCTGTGAAATGGGCGTGATTGGGGAGGATGGTCTGACACGGCCATGCGGGAGAGTCTGCAAAAATGCGCCGTCTCTGGCGGTTCACAAAAGCAGATACCATACCGGGCAACAAATTTGTGATGCAGCCGTGGTCGGGGGGGATGGCCAACAGTGGCCATGCGCGATGATCTGCAAGAATGCTCAAACCCTGTCGGATCACAAAAGAAGAGACCATAGCAGGCAAAAAGCCTGTGGCATAATAATGGTTGGGGACAATGGCCAGTGGAATATATGCGGCAAAATCTACAACAATCCTTATGCTCTGTCGGCTCACAAAAGAAAATATCACCCCAGGCAAAAAACCTGTTACGTGAAAGTATTCGGGCAGGATGGCCTGTCGCAGAGATGCGGGTTGGTCTGCAGCAGTGCTCTGGCCCTGTCATATCACAAAAAAACACATCGAAAACGCAGCACTTTTAATATCAGTGACGACAAGTAACTCAGCCCCTGATCTGACACTCCCCATTCCATAAAGTTGTGCCCCTTACAGCCTTAGTTTTTTAATAGAGTTTTTTAACATAAGGTCTTTGACAGATAAACACTCTTATTTTCTTGATCTATCCTTCCTCTCTGTAACCCGTAACACTAGGATAAAATTATTAAACACGCATCCCTTGTAACCCTGCACTTGCTGGTATTTTTCTTATCTGTCTTCTGTCAGGCTGAAACATTGACAAGACGTTTTATTGCCTTGCCTGAACAGGATACAGGTTTTCCAAATCAGAACTTTTCTATGAAAAATAACCGGCGTACTTTGTCAGGCAGCCCATCAGACATTGACGACACACCCAGCTACGCAGGATCTGATTCGCCGCAAGATCAAAAACGACACGAACCTGGCGGTTATAGAGTAAAAACGATAATCATTGAGTCGACTTCGTGGCAATGGTATTACGTCACTCATCTGCTGGTTGCTTTCGAACTGATCCAGACCAACAGAAACATCCCTCTAAGCTCTCACAGTTATTCATGGGTACCTGTAGAAGCGTTTTTCACGGTTGGTTGGCTTTTAAAAAGCTATTGGAACCACGGTTCACCGCTATTTAAACCAATTGAACAACAGGAGGCGACATCTGTGCTGACACAGGGGGATCAGTCGTTTGCGATCACCACCATGATGTCTGGCTCTGGACATCAACAACAAGGCCAGTCATCAGAATCATCTGTCCAGCAAGCTTCACATTTCTCCACCCTGCCTACAGACTATTTCACAGGTCTCATGTATTTTGACTCAAGCGGAGGCAGGGGGGGCTCTGGACTATACTCACACACCTTTGATCTAAATTGTTTCGTCCATCCATGTCGTGGCGTTTGTCACTTGCGATCATTACCCTTTCACCACTTATATTCTTTATACGGTTTTTTTGGTTTATCCGATTCATCTGACTCATCTGACTCATCTGACTCATCTGACTCATCCGATTCATCTGACTCATCTGACTCATCTGACTCATCTGACTCATCTGACTCATCTGACTCATCTGACTCATCCGATTCATCTGACTTATCCGATAGCGAAGAGCTGAATTCCGAAGAAAGTTCGACAGGGCACGCAGAATATAATTGCAACTATATGGACGGGGTCGCATCACAGTCAGTAGATGCAGAGAAGAACGATAAAATTGGCCCTGCCGGGCAGGTCATCTGCAACCTGATAGTGGTTGGGGAGGACGGCCGACAGAAGCTATGCAGGAAAGTCTGTGAGAATACTCGATCCCTGTCGTCTCACAAAAGCATATACCACTCCGGGAATAAAATCTGTAACTTTACAGTGACCGGGAAGGATGGTCAGAAGCAGCCATGCGGGTCAGTCTTCAAGAATGCTAAATCTTTATCATCACACAAAAGCAGATATCACTCCGGACAGAAAATCTGTAAAGCGATCATTGTCGGGAAGGACAGTCAGAAGCGGCCATGCGGGGTTGTCCTAAAAAATGCTCAATCACTGTCTGTACACAAAAGCAGATACCACAGCGGCCAAAAAATCTGTAGGTTCACCGTGTTTGAGGCGAACAAGCAGCCGCGACCCTGTGGAAAACTCTGCAAGAATGCTAAGGCCCTCTGGGATCACAAAGGAAAATACCACTCCGGGCAAAAAACCTGTAACTCTAAATTGATCGGGGAGGATGGTCAGCAGAAACTGTGCCTGATGACCTTCAGAAATTCCAGAGTCCTGTTGGATCACAAAAACAGATACCACTCAGAGCAAAAAAGCTGTGACTTCACTGTGTTCGCAGAGGATGGCCAGCCACAGCCATGCGGGAAGATCTGCAAGAATACCAGAGTCCTGCTTGATCACAAAAGAAAAGAGCACACTGGACAAAAAACCTGCGACTTGACATGGGTCGGGGAGGATGGCCAGCCGCGTTCATGCGGGAAGCTATGCAAGAATGCTAAAGCCCTGTCGGATCACAAAAGCAAACAACACAGCAGGCAAAAAATCTGTGGCGTAACCATTTTCCCAGAGCACAGCCGACCTCGGGCATGCGGGAAGATCTGCAAGAGTTCTCAGGCCCTGTCAGCTCACAAAACCAGAGCCCACAGCGGGCAACGAACCTGTGACCGGACCGTGATCGGTGAAGATGCTCGTCCACGCCCGTGCGGAGAGGTCTGCAAGAGTTCCAGAGCCCTGTCAGATCACAAAAGAGACAAGCACACAGGGCAACAAACCTGTTACGCGACCGTGGTCGGAGAGGATGGTCGGCAGCGACCATGCGGGAAGGTATTCAAGAATGCTCGAACCCTTTCGAATCACAAAAGAATACACCGTAAACGCATGCCTGTTAATGTGAACCTGGACAATGACCTCATTCCTTGAACTGATAACCCCCCTCTTAGAGGGAAAGACAAAACAATAAACTTATTTCTTGATCTATCCTTCCTCTCTGTAAATCAGAAGACAGGGATAGAATTATTAAACACTCACTTTTTTTGGTACTGCTATTGCTGTCGTTGTCTGTCATCTGCCAGGCTAAGCCGTTAACAAGGTGCTTTGTTATCGAACTTGAACAGAATGCAGATTTTTCAAACCAGAACTTTTTTATAAAGCTTGACCGACGAACATTGTCAGACAACCCGTCTGACATTGCCGAGACTAATGGCTGTATAGAACCCGGTTCACCGCCTGATAAAAAACGACACAAACCTGACATTTACGGTATAAAGACGCCCCTGATTGAGTCGATTTCCTGGCAATGGCTATACGCTACGAATCTGCTGGTTGTTTATGAACTGATCCTGAACACCAAAGACACCTTTCAATGCCCAACCCTGTATTCATCGCTACCTCTGGAAGCGGCCATCACTGTCGGCTGGCTTTTAAAAAACTATTGGAACCTCGACTCACTGCGGTTTAACCCAATTGAACAACAAGAGGCGAATCAAAATCACCCGTTTGCCATTACCACTATGATGGCTGGCTCTAAACAGAATCAACCTCAATATCAGCCATCACAATTATCCGGTCAGCATACCCCAAAGGCCAGTACTCATATTACAGGCTATTTCACCAGCCTTCTGTATTCTGACTCTGGCAGTGGTAATGAAGACCCTCAACAATACCTGCACACTCTGGGTTTAAATTGTTTTATCTATCCCTGTAACGGTGTTTGTCGATTCCGACAATCTTCCGATCCGTCCAATAGCGTAAACGGGGTCGCCTCAGAATCAATGGTTGCAGGCGCAGCCGATACAACTCCCCCCGTCAGAAAGACAACCTGCAATGTGATCCTGATCGGAAACGATGGCCAGTTGCGACAATGTGGGAAGTTTTTAAAGAATAAAAAATCACTTTGGACTCACAAAAAAAAATGCCATACCGGGCAAGAAACCTGTGACGTAACATTATCAGGAGAAGATGACCAGCCGCGCCCCTGTGGAATGGTCTGCAGTAATGCCAAAAAATTGGCATCTCACAAAAAGAGATTCCATAGTGGGCAACAAACCTGTAACTTGACCGTGCTCGGGGAGAATGACCAGCTGCAGCCTTGCGGGAGGGTCTTCAAGAATACACAAACACTCTTATCTCACAGAAGGAACATCCATTCCGGGCGACAAACTTGTGAAATAACCATGGTCGGGGAGGATGGCCAGCCACAGCCTTGCGGGAAAGTCTACAAGAATATTCAAGCCCTGTCGTATCATAAAAGAAGCATACACAGCGGGCAACACATCTGTAATGAAAAGGTTGTCGGGAAGGATGGCCAGCCATGGCCGTGCGGGGAGATCTGCAAGAGTGCTCAAGCCCTGTCGAATCACAAAGCCAGATCCCACACCGGGCAAAAAACCTGTAACGTGGCCGTGGTCGGGGTGAATGGCCAGCTACAGCCTTGCGGGAAGGTCTTCAAGAATGGACGATCACTGTCATGTCACAGAAGGTGCATCCACAGCGGGCAAAAAACCTGTGACTTGACCGTGCCCGGGGAAAATGACCGACCACAACCATGCGGGACGCCCTGCAAGAATGCTCAGGCCCTTCGGGATCACAAAAGAAAAGCTCACACCGGACAACAAACCTGTGACTTGACCGTGCTCGGGGAGAATGACCAGCTGCAGCCTTGCGGGAAGGTCTTCAAGAATACACAATCACTGTCATCTCACAGAAGATGCCACCATTCCGGGCGACAAACTTGTGGAATAACCATGGTCGGGGATGATGGCAAGCCACGGCCTTGCGGGAAAGTCTACAAGAATATTCAAGCCCTGTCGTATCACAAAAGAAGCATGCACAGCGGGCAACTCATCTGTAATAAAAGCGTTGTCGGGGAGGATCGCCAGCCATGGCCGTGCGGGAAGACCTGCAAGAGTGCTCAAGCTCTGTCGGATCACAAAGCCAGATACCACACCGGGCAAAAAACCTGTAATGAGGCCGTGATCGGGGTGGATGGCCAAACATGGTCGTGCGGGAAAATCTGCAAGAGCGTCAGAGCACTGTCGGATCACAAAAGAATACATCGAAAACGCAAGCCCGTTGCTAATTACCGGAACAATGACCCCACTCATTGAACTGCCCCCTCTTTGATGAGGAAATCAACACACTTATTTTCTTGATCTATCCTTCCTCTCTGTAAATCAGAAGACAGGGATAGAATTATTAAACGTTCACTCTTTTCGGTATTGCTGTTGCTGTTGCTGTTGTTGTCTGTCATCTGCCAAGCTAAGACGTTAACAAGGTGCTTTGTTATCGAGCTTGAGCAGAATTCAGATTTTTCAAACCAGAACTTTTGTATAAAACTTGACCGACGAGCATTGTCAGACAACCCGTCTGACAATGCCGTTACTAGTGGCTGTATAGAACCCGGTTCACCGCCTGATAAAAAACGACAAAAACCTGACATTTACGGTATAAAAACGGTCCTGATTGAGCCGATTTCCTGGCAATGGCTATACGCTATGAATCTGCTGGTTGCTTATGAACTGATCTTGATCACCAAAGACACCTTTCAATGCCCAACCCTTTATTCATTGCTACCTCTGGAAGCGGCCGTCACCGTCGGCTGGCTTTTAACAAGCTATAGGAACCTCGGCTCATCGCTGTTTAACCCAATTGAACAACAAGAGGCGAATCAAAATCACCCGGTTGCGATCACCACTATGATGGCTGGCGCTGAACATAATCAACCTCAATTTCAGCCATCACAATCATCCAGTCAGCATACCCCACAGGCCAGTACTCATATTACAGGCTATTTCACCAGCCTTCTGTATTCTGACTCTGGCGGCGGTAATGAAGACCCTCGACAATACCAGCATACTCTGGGTTTAAATTGTTTTATCTATCCCTGTAACGGTGTTTGTCGATTGCGACAATCTTCCGATCCGTCCAATAGCGTAAACGAGGTCGCCTCAGACGAGGTCGCCTCAGACGAGGTCGCCTCAGACGGGGTCGCCTCAGACGGGGTCGCCTCAGACTCGATGGCTGCAGGGGCAGTCGATACGACTCCCCTGGTCGGACAAACAACCTGCAACATAATCCTGATCGGAGATGATGGCCAGCTGCGACAATGTGGAAAGTTATTAAAGAATAAAAAAGTACTTTGGTCTCACAGAAGCAAATACCATACTGGGCAAAAAACCTGTGACCTAACATTATTCGGCGAAGATGGCCAGCCGCGCCGCTGCGGGAAGGTCTACAAAAGTGCTCAAGCCTTTTCTGAACATAAAAGCAGAATCCACAGTGGAAAAAAAACCTGTGATGTGACAGAAGTGTCGAAGGATGGTCAGCATCGACCATGCGGTAAGGTCTGCAAAAATTCCACAGCCCTGTCGAATCACAAAAGAATAGCTCACTCGGGACAACAAACCTGTGATGCCAACCTGGTTGGGGAGGATGGCCAGCTATACCCATGCGGGAAGCTCTGCAAGAATGCTAAAACCCTGTCGAATCACAGAAACCAATATCACACCGGGCAAAAAACCTGTGACGTAAAAGTCGTCGGAGACGATGGTCAGCCTCAGCCATGTGGAATGGTCTGTCAGAATGCTAAAGTTCTGTCGGATCACAAAAACAGCTTCCACACCAGTCAACAAAGTTGTGATGCGAGCGTGGTTGGGGACGACGGCCAGCAACGGCTCTGCGGGAGGGTCTACGGGAGTGTTCGATCTCTGTCGGTTCATAAAAGCAACAGCCACACCGGACAAAAAACCTGTGCCGTAACAGTAATTGGTGAGGATGGCCAGCCAGGGCCGTGCGGATTGGTCTGCAAGAATCTTAAAGCCCTGTCGAATCACAAAGCCAGATATCACAGCAAGGAAAAAACCTGCAAGGAGACCGTGTTCGGGTTAGATAGTCAACCGCGGCCGTGCGGGAAAGCCTGCAAGAATGTCAAAGCCCTGTCGGACCACAAAAGACAACACCGTAAACGCAAGCCTGTTAGAGTGAACCGGGACAATGACCTCAGTCCTTGAACTGATAACCGCCCCCTTAATGGGAAAGACAAACAAACACACTTATTTTCTTGATCTATCCTTCCTCTCTGTAAACCAGAAGACAGAGACAGAATTATTAAACACTCACTCTTTGCGGCACTTCTGTTACTGTCGTTGTCTGTCATCTGCCAGGCTAAACCGTTAACAAGGTGCTTTGTTATCGAGCTTGAACAGAATGCAGATGTTTCAAACCAGAACTTTTTTATAAAGATTGACCGAGGGACATTGTCAGGCAACCCGTCTGACATTACCAATACAAACGGCTTTAAAGAACCCGGTTCACCACCTGATAAAAAACGACACAAACTTTACATTTACGGTATGAAAACGACCCTGATTGAGTCGATTTCGTGGCAATGGCTACAGGCTACGATTATGCTGATTGCTCATGAACTGACCCTGACCACCAAAGACACCTTTCAATGCCCAACCCTTTGTTCATGGCTACCTCCGGAAGCGGTTATCGCTGTTGGCTGGCTTTTAAAAAACTATTGGAACCCCGACTCACCGCTGTTTAACTCAATTGAACAACAAGAGGAGAATCAAAATCACCCGTTTGCCATTGCCACTATGATGCCTGGCTCTGAACAGAACCAACCCCAATATCGGCCATCACAATCATTGGATCAGCATACCCCACAGGCGACTGCTCATATTACAGGCTATTTCACCAGCCTCCTGTATTCTGACTCTGGCAGCGGTAATGAAGACCCTGAACAACACCTGCACACTTTGGGTTTATATTGTTTTATCTATCCTTGTAACGGTGTTTGTCGATTTCGACAATCTTCTGATCCATCCAATAGCGTAAACGGGGTCGCCTCACACGGGGTCGCCTCAGACCCAATGGTTGCATGGGCAGCCGATACAACTCCCCCTGTCGAACAAGTAACCTGCAACGTGATCCTGATCGGAGATGATGGTCAGCCGCGCCAATGTGGGAAGGTGGTAAAGAATAAAAAAGTATTTTGGTCTCACAAATACAAATACCATACCGGGCGAAAAACCTGTGGTTTAACATTATTAGGAGAAGATGACCAGCCGCGCCGCTGTGGGAAAGTCTGCAAAAGTGCTCAAGCCTTGTCTGAACATAAAAGCAAAGTCCACAGTGGGAAAAAAACCTGTGACTTAATAGAAGTAGCGGAGGATGGCCAGCTGCGACCATGCGGCAAGATCTACAAAAGTGCACAACTCCTCTCGACTCACAAAACCAAATACCACACCAGGCAAAAAGCCTGTGACGTGGCAGTAGTCGGCGAGGATGACCAGCTGCGGCCATGCGGGATGGTCTGCAGTAATGCCAAAAAATTGGCCTCTCACAAAAAGAGAGTCCATATCGTGCAACAGATTTGTAATGCGACAGTGATCAGAAAGGATGGCCAGCCGCGACCATGTGGGAGAATCTGCAAAAATCCTAAAGCCATGTTGGAGCACAAAAGCAAATTCCACAGTGGGCAACGAACCTGTACTGCGACCGTTATCGGGGAAGATGGCCAGCAGCGACCGTGTGGGGAGATCTGCAAGAATGCGCGGAGCCTGTCGTATCACAGAGGCAAATACCACACCGGGCAAAAAACCTGTGACCTGACAATAATCAGTGAGGATGGCCAGCTAAGGCTATGCGGATTGGTTTGCAAGAATATTCAAACCCTCTGGACTCACAAAAGGTATGTCCATAACACACAGAAAACCTGTGATGTCATGGTGGTTGGGAAGGATGGCCAGCTGCAGCCTTGCGGAAAGATCTTCAAGAACGCAGATTCACTGCCATCTCACAAAAGCGCCTACCATTCCGGGCAACGAACCTGTGAAATAACCATGACCGGAGAGGATGGCCAGCCAAGGCCATGCGGGAAAGTCTGCAAGAATATTCCAGCCCTGTCGTATCACAAAAGAAGCGTGCACAGCGAACAACAAGTCTGTAATGAAACCGTGGTCGGCGAGGGCGGCCAACTGCGGCCATGCGGGAAGGTCTTCAAGAATGCAAATTCACTGTCATCTCACAGAAGCGCGATCCATAACGGGCAAAGAACCTGTGAAATAACCATGATCAGAGAGGATGGCCAGCCACGGCCATGCGGGAAAGTCTGCAAGAATATTCCAGCCCTGTCGTATCACAGAAGAAGCGTGCACAGCGAGCATCAAGCCTGTAATGAGACCGTGGTCGACGAGGGCAGCCAGCCGTGGCCCTGCGGGAAGATCTGCAAGAATGCTCAAGCCCTGTCGAATCACAAAAACCAATATCATACCGGGCAAAAAACCTGTGATGTAAGAGTCGTCGGGGAGGATGGCCAGCCACGGCCATGTGGAGTGTTCTGTCAGAATGCTAAAACTCTGTCGAATCACAAAGCCAGATACCACAGCGAGGAAAAAACCTGCAAGGAGACCGTGGTCGGGTTAGATGGTCAACTGCGGTCGTGCGGGCAGATCTGCAAGAGTGGCAGAGCCCTGTCGGACCACAAAAGAAAACACCGAAAACGCAAGGCTGTTAATGTGAACCGAGACAATGTCCTCACTCCCTGAACTGTGCCGCCTTTCATGAGGAAGCCACAAAAACACACTTATTTTCTTGATCTATCCTTCCTCTCTGTAAACCAGAAGACAGGGACAGAATTATTAAACACTCACTCTTTGCAGCACTTCTGTTACTATCGTTGTCTGTCATTTGCCTGGCTAAACCGTTAACAAGACGCTTTGTTATTGAACTTGAACAGAATGCAGATTTTTCAAACCAGAACTTTTTTATACAGCTTGACCGAATAACATTGTCAGGCAACCCGTCTGATATTGCCGATACAAACAGCTATGCGGAACCTGATTCAGCGCCTGATAAAAAACGACACAAACCTGACAATGACGGGATGAAAACCACCTTTCAATACCCAACCCTTTATTCATGGCTACCTCTGGAAGCGGCCATCACTGTCGGCTGGCTTTTAAAAAGCTACTGGAGCCTCGAATCACCGCTATTTGACCCAATTGAACAACAAGAGGCGAATCAAGATTACCCGTTTGCCATTACCACTATGATGCCTGGCTCTGAACAGAGCCAACCTCAATATCAGCCATCACAATCATCGGGGCAGCATACCTCACAGGCCACTCATCCTATTACAGGCTATTACACCAGGCTTCTGCATTCTAACTCTGGCAGAAGAGATGAAGACCCTGAACCAGACCTGCATACTTTGGGTTTAAATTGTTTTATCTATCCCTGTAACGGTGTTTGTCGATTTCGACAATTTTCCGATCCATCCGATAACGTGAACGGGGTCGCCTCAGACGGGGTCGCCTCAGAGTCAATGGTCACAGGGGCAGCCTATACAACTCCCCCTGTCGGACAGGTAATCTGTAACGTGATCCTGATCGGAGATGATGGCCAGCTGCGACAATGTGGGAAAGCTTTAAAGAATAAAAAAATACTTAGGTCTCACAAAAGCAAATACCACACTGGGCAAAAAACCTGTGACGTGACATTATCAGGAGAAGATGACCAGCGACGCCCCTGTGGGAAGGTCTACAAAAGTGCTCAGGCTTTGTCTGAACATAAAAGCAAAGTCCACGCCAGAAAAAAAACCTGTGACTTAACAGAAGTAGGGGAGGATGGCCAGCCGCGAACATGCGGGAAGACCTACAACGGTGCACAAGCCCTCTCAATTCACCAAACCAAATACCACACCGGGCAAAAAACCTGTGAAGTAACCGTGGTCGGGAAAGATGGCCAGCCGCAGCCGTGCGGGAAGGTCTGCAGTAATGCAAAAAAATTGGCATCTCACAAAAAAAGAGTCCACAGCGGGGAACAAACCTGCAATACGACCGTGATCAGTGAGGATGGCCAGCCGCGAACATGTGGGAAAATCTGCAAGAGTCCTAAAGCCCTGTCAGAGCACAAAAGCAAGTTCCACAGTGGACAAAGAACCTGTAACGTGACAGAGACAGGAGAAGATGGCCAGTCACGACCCTGCGGAATGGTCTGCCCGAATGCTATAACCCTCTTGAGACACAAAAAAAGAACCCACGGTGGGCAACGAACCTGTGCTGCGACCATTACCGGGGAAGATGGCGAGCAGCGACCGTGTGGGAAAATCTACAAGAGTGCGCAGAGCCTGTTAAATCACAAAGGCAAATACCACACAGGGCAAAAAACCTGTGTCTTTAAAGTCGTCGGGGAGGATGGCCAGTTATGGCCATGTGGATTGGTCTGCAAGAATGCTCAAGCCCTTTGGACTCACAGAAGGTACATCCACACCAGAGAGCAAACCTGTGATGCCAACGTAGTTGGGGAGGATGGCCAGCTGCACCGATGCGGAAGGGTCTGCAAGAGTGTGCAGAGCCTGTCGAATCACAAAAACGCATACCACACCGGGCAAAAAACCTGTAACGTAAAAGTCATCGGGGAAGACGGCCAGCCACGGCCATGTGGAATGGTTTGTCAGAATGCTAAAGTCCTGTCGAATCACAAAGGCAACTTCCACACCAGTCAACGAATTTGTGAAGCGAGCGTGTTTGGAGAGGACGGCAAGCAGCGGCGATGCGGGAAGGTCTTCAGAAGTGCTCAATCTCTGTCGGTTCATAAAAGCAACAACCACACCGGGCAAAAAACCTGCCACTTAACCGTGCTCGGGGAAGATGGACTGCCACAACCATGCGGGGCTATCTGTAAGACTGCTCAGGTCCTGTTGAAGCACAAAAAAATGGCTCACACTAGCCAACAAACCTGTGACCTGGCTATGCCGGGGAAGAATGGCCAGCTGCAGTCTTGTGGGAAGGTCTTCAAGAATGCACAATCACTGTCATCTCACAGAATCACCATCCATTCCGGGCGAAAAACCTGTGAAATAACCATGATCAGTGAGGATGGTCAGTCAAGGCTATGCGGGAAAGTCTGCAAGAATATTCAAGCCCTGTCGTATCACAGAAGAAGCGTGCACAGCAAGCAACAAGTCTGTAATGAAACCGCAGTCGCCGAGGACGGCCAGCCGCAGCACTGCGGGGAGGTCTGCAAAGATGTCAAAGCCCTGTCGGACCACAAAAGAAAACACCGTAAACGCAAGCCTGTTAATGTGAACCGGGACAATGACCTCACTCCTTGAACTGATAACCGCCCTCTCAGTGAGAAAAGCAAAAAATACAGTTATTTCTTGATCTATCCTTCCTCTCTGTAAATCAGAAGACAGGGATAGAATCATTAAACACTCACTCTTTGCGGCACTGCTGTTACTGTCGTTGTCTGTCGTCTGCCAGGCTAAACCGTTAACGAGACGCTTTGTTATCGAGTTTGAACAGAATGCAGATTTTTCAAACCAGAACTTTTTTATAAAGCCTGACCGACAAATATTGTCAGACAACCCCTCTGACTTTGACAATACAAACGGCTATACAAAATCCGGTTCACCGCCTCATAACAAACGCCACAAAACTGACATATACGGGATCAAAACAACCCTGATTGAGTCTATTTCCCGGCAATGGCTAGACATTACCAATCTGCTGGTTGCTTATGAGCTGATCCTGACCACCAAAGACACCTTTCAATGCCCAACCCTTTATTCATGGCTACCTCTGGAAGCGGTTATCACTGTCGGCTGGCTTTTAAAAAACTATTGGAACCCCTTCTCACCGTTGTTTAATCCAATTGAACACCAGGAGGCGAATCAAAATCACCCGTTTGCAATCACCACTCTGATGCCCGGCTCTGAACAGAACCAACCTCAATATCAGCCAACACAATCATCGGGTCAGCATGCCCCACAGGCCACTACCTGTGTTACAGGCTATTACACTAGCCCTCTGCATCCCGACTCTGGCAGCGGTAATCAAGACCCTGAACAAGACCTGCATACTTTGAATTTAAATTGTTTTGTCCATCCCTGTAACGGTGTCTGTCGATTTCGACAATCTTCCGATCCATCCAATGAGGTAAATGAGGTCGCCTCAGAACCAATGGCTGCAGGGGCAGCCAATACAACTCCCCCGGTCGGACAAGCAACCTGTAACGTGATCCTGATCGCAGATGATGGCCAGCTGCGACAATGTGGAAAGGTCTTCAAGAATAAAAAAGTACTTTGGTCTCACAAAAGCAAATACCATACCGGGCAAAAAACCTGCGACATAACATTAGTCATCAAGAATGGCCAGCCGCGCCTCTGTGGGAAGGTCTGCGAGAACGCTCAAGCCCTGTCGAATCACAAAATCTCTTGCCACTCCGGGCAAAAAACCTGTGTCGTGATTGTGTTCGGGGAGGATGGTCAGTCAAGGCCATGCGGAATGGTCTTCATGAATGCCGCAGCCCTGTCGAGTCATAAAAGGAGCGTCCACTGCAGCTTAAAAACCTGCGATGCCAACCTGGTTGGTGAGGATGACCAGCTTTACCCATGTGGGAAGGTCTGCAAGAGTGCACAAGCCCTGTCGTGTCACAAATACAGATACCACAGCGGGCAAAAAACCTGTCGCGTAAGAGTCTTCGGGGAAGATGGTCAGCCAAGGCCATGCGGATTGATCTGCAAGAATTCCGGAGCCCTGCTCAATCACAAAAACAGCGTTCATGCTGAGCATAAAACCTGTGATGCGGCGGTGATCGGCGAGGATGGTCAGCTAAAGCCTTGCGGGAAGGTCTTCAAGAATCCACAATCACTGTCATCTCACAGAAGGTGTATCCACAGCGGGCAAAAAACCTGTGACTTGACCGTATTTGGGGAGGATGAGCAACCACAACCATGCGGGACGCTCTGCAAGAATGCTCAGGCCCTTCGGGATCACAAAAGGCTCGTTCACACCAGACCACAAACCTGTTATGCCAACGTGGTTGGGGAAGATGGCCAGCTGTACCCATGCGGGAAGCTCTGCAAGAATACTCAAGCCCTGTCGACTCACAGAAACCAATACCACAGCGGGCAAAAAACTTGTAACGTGACAATCGTCGGGGAGGATGGACAGCTGCGGCCATGTGGAGTGGTCTGCAATAACGCCAAAAAATTGTCCTCTCATAAAAGCAGAGTCCACAGCGGGCAACAAATCTGTTATACGACCATGGTAGGAGAAGATGGCGAGCTGCGTTCATGCAGGAAGGTCTGCAAAAGCACTCAAGACCTGTACGTGCACAAAAGCACAGTTCACACCGGACAGAAAATCTGTAACCTGACACTAGTCGGGGAGGATCGACAGCCACGGCCATGCGGAGTGGTCTGCCAGAATGCCAGGGCCCTTTCGAATCACAAAAGAATACATCGAAAACGCAAGCCTGTTGATTGGGACCGGAACGGTGACCTCACTCCTTGAACTGCCCCCCTTTCATGAGGAAGCCACAAAAGCACACTTATTTTCTTGATCTATCCTTCCTCTCTGTAAATCAGAAGACAGGGATAGAATTATTAAACACTCACTCTTTGCGGCACTTCTGTTACTATCGTTGTCTGTCATCTGCCAAGCTAAACCCTTGACAAGATGCTTTGTTATCGAGCTTGAACAGAATGCAGATTTTTCAAACCAGAACTTTTTTATAAAGCTTGACCAAGGAACATTGTCAGGCAACCCGTCTGACATTTCCGGTACAAACGGCTATAAGGAACCCGATTTACCTCCGGATAAAATACGACATATACCTGACAATTACGGGATGAAAACCACCTTTCAATACCCAACCCCTTATTCATGGCTACCTCTGGAAGCAGTTCTCACTGTCAGCTGGCTTTTAAAAAACTATCGCAACACCTACTCACAGTTATTTAATCCCGGTAAACAACAAGAGGCGAATCCTGACCACCCGTTTGCCATCACCTCTCTGAGGCCCGGCTCTGAACAGGACCAAACGCAATATCAGCCAACACAATATCAGCCAACACAATCATCGGGTCAGCTTCCCCCGCAGGCTACTACTCATATTACAGGCTATTTCACCAGCCTCCTGTATTCTGACTCTGGCAGCGGTAATGAAGACCCTGAACAACAACTGCATACTTTGAATTTAAATTGTTTTATCCATCCCTGTAACGGTGTCTGTCGATTTCGACAATCTTCAGATTCATCCAATAGCGGAACGCCTGTTTGTGAAAAAAGTTCAACAGACAACACTGGATCACCCCCCGTATCAGACTCATACCCTCATTGGGCCGATACAACGGCCCCTACCGGAGAGGCAACCTGCAGCGTGATCCAGGTCGGAGATGATGGTCAGGTGCGGCAATGCAGCAAGGTATTTCAGAATAAACACAAGCTGTCGCTTCACAAAGGCAAATACCATACCGGGCAAAAAACCTGTGTCGAAACATTATTCGGAAAAGATGGCCAGCTACGACCCTGTGGTAAGGTCTTCAAAAGCGGTCAAGCCTTGTCTGGACATAAAAGCAAAGTCCACAGTGGAAAAAAAACCTGTGATGTAACAAAAATCGGTGAGGATTGCCAGCCTGGGCCATGCGGATTGGTCTTCAAAAATTCCAGAGCCCTGTCAAGTCACAAAAGGTGCGCTCACACCAGGCAAAAAACCTGTGATGCCAACCTGATTGGGGAGTATGGCCTGCTGCATCCATGCGGGAAGGTCTGCAAGAATGCTCAAGCCCTGTCGAGTCACAAATACAAATACCACAGCGGGCAAAAAATCTGTAACCTGAGAGTCGTCGGGGAGTATGGCCAGCCACGGCCATGCGGGATGATTTGCCAGAATGCCGGAGTCCTGTCGACTCACAAAAGCAACTTCCACAAGGGGCAACGTAGTAGCTGTGATGTGAACGTGCCTGGGCAGGACGGCCAGCTGCGACCATGTGGGAAGGTCTTCAGGAATGTTCAATCTCTGTCGGCCCATAAAAGCAGCATCCACAGCGGGCAAAAAACCTGTCACTTGACCGTACCCGGGGAGGACGAGAAACCACAACCATGCGGGACGATCTGCAAGAATGCCCAGGCCCTGTCGGATCACAAAAGAAGAGCTCACACCGGACAACAAAGCTGTGACTTGCCCATGCTCTGTGAGGATGGCCAGCCGAGGCCGTGCGGGAAGAGCTACAAGAGTGCAAAAAGCCTCCTGGATCACAAACACAAGTATCACAGCGGGCAAAAAATCTGTATGGAAATCGTGATCGGGGTGGATGGACAGCCATGCCAGTGCGGGAAGGCCTGCAAGAATGCTAGAGCCCTGTCTGATCACAAAGCCCAATGCCACTCCGGGAAAAAAACCTGTAAGGAGGCCTTGGTCGGGATGGATGGCCAACTGCGGTCGTGCGGGAAGATCTGCAAGAGTCTCAAAGCCCTGACGGATCACAAAAGAATGCATCGAAAACGCAAACCTGCTAATGCGAATCAGGACAATGACCCCACTCCTTGAGCTGATAACCACCTCTGGTGTCAGAGACAAAAAAACACACTTATTTTCTTGATCTATCCTTCCTCTCTGTAAACCAGAAAGCAAGGATAGATTTATTAAACACTCACTTTTTGTGGCACTCTTTTTGCTGTCGCTGTCTGTCGTCTGCCTGGCTAAACCCTTGACAAGATGCTTTCTTATCGAGCTTGAACAGAATGCAGATTTTTCAAACCAGAATTTTTTTATACAGCTTGACCGACGAACATTGTCAGGCACCCCGTCTGACATTGCCGATACAAACGGTCATACGGAACCTGATTCACCACCTGATAAAAAACGACACAAACCATCCAATTACGGGATGAAAACCACCCTTATTGAGTCGATTTTCTGGCACTGCCTATACGCTACGAATCTGCTCGTTGCTTATGAACTGATCCTGAGCACCAAAAACATCTCTCTATGCCCAACCCTTTATTCATGGTTACCTCTGGAAACGGTTATCACTGTCGGCTGGTTTTTAAAAAATCACCCGTTTTCCATTACCACTATAATGAACGGTTCTGAACAGAACCAGCCTCAATATCAGCCATCACAATCATCGGGTCAGCATACCCCACAGGCCGCTACTCATATTACAAGCTATTACACCAGCCCTCTGTATTCTGACTCTGGCAGCGGTAATGAAGACCCTCAAGAACACCTGCATACTTTGGGTTTAAATTGTTTTATCTATCCCTGTAAAGGTGTTTGTCGATTTCGACAATCTTCCGACCCTTCCAATAGGGTAGACGGGGTCGCCTCAGACGGAGTCGCCTTAGACTCAATGGTTGCATGGGCAGCCGATACAACTCCCCCGGTCGGACAAGCAACCTGTAACGTGATCCTGATCGCAGATGATGGCCAGCTGCGACAATGTGGGAAGATCTTCAGGAATGCTGAATCTCTCTCGGTTCATAAAAGCAGCACCCACAATGAGCGAAAAACCTGTAAAATGGTCGTACTCTGGGAGGATGAACAGCCACAACCATGGGGGATTCACTGCAAGAGTGCTCAGGCCCCGCGAGATCACAAAAGAATAGCTCACACGAGACAAAAAACCTGTGACTTGACTGTGCTCGGGGGGAATAGCCAGCTGCAGCCTTGCGGGAAGGTCTTCAAGAATGCACGATCACTGTCATCTCACAGAAGCGGCACCCATACCGGGCAACAAGCCTGTGATATAAACGTGCTTGGGGAGGATGGCCAGCTGCATCCATGCGGGAAGGTCTGCAAGAATACTCATTCCCTGTCGAATCACAAAAGCCAATATCATACCGGGCAAAAAGCCTGTGACGTAAGAGTCGTCGGGGAGGATGGCCAGTCACGGCCATGCGGGACAGTCTGCAAGAATATTCCAGCCCTGTCGTATCACAAAGGCAAATACCACACCAGACAACAAAGCTGTGACTTGACCATACTCTGTGAGGATGGCCAGCCGCGGCCGTGCGGGATGACCTTCAAGAGTGCAAAAGCCCTCTTGGATCACAAAAGCAGATATCACAGCGGGCAACAAAACTGTCCCGTGACAGAAGTCGGGGAGAATGGACAGCCACGAACCTGCGGAATGATATGCAAGAATGCTAAAGCCCTATGGGATCACAAAAGCAGAGTGCACTCCGGGCAAAAAAACTGTGAAGAAAATGTGGTCGGAAAGGATGGTAAGCCGCAACCATGCGGGAAGCTCTTCAAGCATGCTATGGCCCTCTCGAATCATAAAAGAAGCGCCCACACCGAACAAAAAGCCTGTGAATTTACAGTGATTGGAGATAATGGCCAGTCGCGGCCATGCGGAGTAGTCTGCAATAATGCCAAAGCTCTGTCGAATCACAAAGGCAATTACCATACCGGGAAAAAAACCTGTGGCATCACTGTGCTCGGAGAGGGTGGTCAGCTGCGAAGATGCGGGAAGGTCTTCAAAAATGTATCATCACTGTCGTCTCACAAAAGCAGCGTCCACACCGAGCAGCAAACTTGCGAAGCTACTGTGATTGGGAAGAATGGCCAGCCTCTGCCATGCGGGACAGTCTGCAAGAATGCCAAAGCCCTGTCGAATCACAAAAGCAATCATCACACCGGGCAACAAACCTGTGAATTCATCACAGTCGGGGAGGATAACCAGCAGCGGCCGTGCGGTAGGATCTTCCGCAGTATTGCGTCTCTGTCGGCTCACAAAAGCAAATATCACACCAGACAAGAAACCTGTGACTTAAACGTGCTCGACAAAAATGGTCTGTTGCGACCATGCGAGAAGGGCTGCAAGAATACTCAAGCCCTGTCGAAGCACAAAAGAACACATCGAAAACGCAAGTCTCTTGATGCGGACCGGAACGATTACCTGACACTTTGAACTGAAACCGGCCCTTTCATTGGGAAAACACAAAAACATACTTACTTGCTTGCTTGATCTATCCTTGCTCTCTGTAGACTTGAATACAAGAATAGAATCATTAAATACTCACTCTTTGCAGCACTGCTGATACTGTCGCTGTCTGTCACCTGCCAGGCTAAACCTTTGACAAGACGTTATATTGTCGGGCTTGAACAGAATGCAAATTTTCCAAACCAGAACTTTTTTATAAAGCTTGACCGAAGGGTATTGCCAGGCAACACAACGGACATTGTCGACACAAACGGCTATGCAGAACCCTATTCACAGCTTGATGACAAACGACACAGACCTGACAGCTACAGGTTGAAAACGTTCTTCATTCAGTCAATTTCGTGGCAGTGGTTTTATGCTACGAATCTGCTGGTTGCTTATGGACTGTTTCTGACCACCAATGACATCCCTTTAAGCTCAAGCCCTTATTCATGGATACCTGAAGAAACAGTTATCGCTTTGGGTTGGCTTTTAAAAGTCGATTGGAATCCCTATTCATCCCTGTATAACCCGATTGAACCACAAGAAGCGAGTCAGCCCCCCCCGTTTGCAATTTCCGCTATGATGGCTGGCTCTGAACATGCTCCGCAACAAGGCCAACCATCAGAATCACCCGGCCAACAGCCCCCCGCTCATATTAAAGGCTATTTCTACAGCCTCCTTTATTCTGACTCTAACGACGGTAACGAAGACCCTGAACAACACTCGCATACTTTAGGTTTAAACTGTTATATCTATCCCTGTCATGGCATTTGTCAATTCCGACAATCTTCCAATCCATACAATAGCGGTGCGTTGGCTTTTGAAGAAAGTTCGACAGACCACACAGAGACAAACCCAGAACCAGACTCATGTCCCTATTCGGCAAATACACACTACTATCTTTATAAATTTGAAGACGGGGTCGCCTCAGACGGGGTCGCCTCAGACGGGGTTTTCCTTAACCTAATGGGAGCAGGATCAGCTGATCCAACTCACCTTGCAGGGCAAACAAAGTGCAATGAAATAGTATCAGGGGAGGATGGCCAGCAGCGACAATGCGGGAAAGTCTGCAAAAATGCCAGAGCTCTGTCATCTCACAGAAGCAAGTACCATAGCGGAAAAAAAGCCTGTGACTATACGGTAACCGGCGAGGATGGCCGACCTCAGCCATGCGGATTGCTCTGCCAGAATAACAGAGCCCTGTACAATCACAAAAACACCGATCATATCGGACAAAAAACCTGTGGTGTGACTGTGGTCGGGGAGGATGGCCAGCAGCGACCATGCGGGAAAGTCAGCAAGAATGCTCAAGCCCTGTCATCTCACAAAAGCGCATACCATACCGGGCAAAAAATCTGTAATTTGACCGTGCTCTGGAAAGATGGCCAGCTGCGACTATGCGGTCAGGTTTTCAAGACTTCACGATCACTGTCGTTTCACAAAAACAGCGCTCACAGCGAGAAAAAAATCTGCGAATTTACAGTGATTGGAGATAATGGCCAGCCGCGACCATGCGGAACTGTGTGCAAGAATGCTGAAGCCCACTGGAGTCACAAAAACAGTTACCACAGCGGGAAAAAAACCTGTGGCATGACTGTCCTCGGGGAGGATGGCCAGCAGCGGGCATGCGGGAGGGTCTTCAAAAATTTAGCATTACTGTCGTCTCACAAAAGAGGCACCCACACCGGGCAAAAAACCTGTGAACTGAACCTGATTGATCAGGATGGCCAGCCGCAACCATGTGGAAAAGTCTGCAATAGTGCCAAAGCCCTCTCATCTCACAAAAGCAACTGCCACTCACGGCAAAAAGCCTGTGAACTGACTCTGGTTGATAAGGATGGTCAGCAGCGGGCATGCGGAAAGGTCTTCAAAAATTTAGCATCACTGTCGTCTCACAAAAGCAATTACCACTCAGGCCAAAAAACCTGTGAACTGCCCCTGATTGATAAGGATGGCCAGCCGCAACCATGCGGAAAGGTCTGCAAAAATGCTCAAGCCTTCTCGGACCACAAAAAAACACATCGGAAACGCAAATCTGTTAATATGAATCTGAACGGCCTCCCTTGATCTGACTCCCGCCCTTTCATACGAAAGACACAAAAACACTCTTATTTTCTTGATCTATCCTTCCTCTCTGTAAGCCAGAAGACAGGGATAGAATTATTAAACACTCACTCTTTGCTGTACTGCTGTTACTGTCGTTGTCTGTCACCTGTCAGGCTAACCCCTTGACAAAATGCTTTGTTATCGAGCCTGAACAAAGTGCAGATTCTTCAAACCAGTATTTTTTTATAAAGCTTGACCGAAGAACTTTGTCAGACAGCCCGTCTGATATTGCCAACACAAACGGTTATACAGAACCCGATTCACCGCCTGATGAAAAACGACACAAACTTTACAATAACGAGATGAAAACGACCCTGATTGAGTCGATTTCCTGGCTACCTCTGGAAGCAGTTATCACTGTCGGCTGGCTTTTAAAAAATTATTGGAACCCGGGCTCACAGTTGTTTTATCCCATCAAACAACAAGAGGCGAGTCCTAATCACCCGTTTGCCATCACCACTCTGATGCCTGGCTCTGAACAGGACCAACCACAATTTCAGCCATCACAATCATCGGGTCAGCATACCCCACATGCGGCTAGTTATATTACAGGCTATTACACCAGCCTTCTGTATTCAGACTCTGGCAGCGGTAATGAAGACCCTGGACAATACCTGCATACTTTGGGTTTAAATTGTTTTATCTATCCATGCAACGGTGTTTGTCGATTTCGACAATCTTACGACCCATCCAATAGCGGAGCGCTGGTTTGTGAAAAAAGTTCGACAGACAACACTGGATCACCCCCTGTATCAGACTCATACCCCCATTTCGCTGATACACACTGCTTTGGTTGTACGTCTGTAGACGGTGTCGCGTCAAACTCTATGGTTGCAGGGGCAGCCGACTCATGGCTCCCTGCCGGACAGGCAACTTGTAGCGTGATCCAGGTCGGAGATGATGGTCAGGTGCGGCAATGCAAGAAAGTATTCAAGAATAAAAAATATCTGTTGTTTCACAGAAGCAGATACCATACCGGGCAAAAAGCCTGTGTCCTGACATCAGTCGGAGAGGATGGCCGGCCAAGACCCTGTGGGAAGGTCTGCAAAAATACTCAAGCCCTGTCGAGTCACAAACACAGATACCATAGCGGGCAAAAAACCTGCAACTTGATCGTAATCGGGGAAGATGGCCAGAAACGGCCGTGCGGGAAGGTCTTCAAGAATGCTGTCGATCTGTCAATTCATAAAATCAGCACTCACTACGGGCAAAAAACCTGTTATGAGCCCGTTGTCAGGGAGAATGGCCAGACACAGCCATGCGGAAGGGTCTGCCAGAATCCTAAAGCCTTGTCTAATCACAAAAGAAATTTCCACAGCAAGCAACAAACCTGTGATGCGATCGTTGTCGGGGAGGATGGCCAGCTGCGGCCATGCGGAACGGTATGTCAGAGTGCTAAAGCTTTGTCGAATCACAAAAACAATTACCACACCGGGCAAAAAACCTGTGAAATAACCGTGGTCGGCAAGGATGGCCAGCTGCGGCCGTGCGGGAAGGTTTTAGGGAGTGCTCAATCTCTGTCCGCTCATAAAAGCAGCATCCACACCAGGCAACAAACCTGTGACCTATCAGTAATCGGTGCGGATAGCCAACCACGGCCATGCGGAACGGTCTGCCGGAATGCTAAAGCCTTGTTGAATCACAAAAGTAATTTCCACACCGGTCAACAAACCTGTGATATGACCGTTATCGAGGAGGATGGCCAGCTGCGGCCGTGCGGAACGATCTGCAAGAATGCTAAAGCCTTGTCGAATCACAAAAACAATCACCACACCGGGCAACAAACCTGTGAAGTAACCGTGATCAGGGAGGATGGCCAGCAGCGGCCATGCGGGAAGGTTTTTAGGAGTGCTCAATCTCTATCGTGTCATAAAAGCAGCATCCACAGAGGGCGACTAACCTGCGACCTATCAATAATTGGTGCGGATAGCCAACCACAGCCATGCGGAAAGGTCTGCCAGAATGCTAAAGCCTTGTCGAATCACAAAAGAAGAGACCACAGTGAGCCACAAACCTGCACTATGACAGTGGTTGGAAAGAATGGCCTGCAGCAGCCGTGTGGAAAGGCCTTCAGAAACGATCAATATCTGTCGGCTCATAAAAGCAGCGTCCACACTAGGCAACAAACCTGTGGCATAACCCTGGTCGGGGACGACGGTCTGCTGTGGCAATGCAGGAAGGTCTGCGAGAATGCTCATGCCCTCTCGGAGCACAAAAAAAGACATCGAAAACGCAAGCCTGTTTATGTGAACCAGCTCAATAACCTCACTCCTTGAGCTGATACCCGCACTTTAAGGGAGTGTCGCAAAACTCCAAAAACCCGCACCTTCGCTCTGCGTGGGAATACATAACTCTCCAGAAAAATTTTCTTGATCTATCATTTCCTCTTTAAACCAGAAGGCAGAGATATAATTATTAAACACTCACTCTTTCCAGCACTGCTGTTACTGTCTTTGTCTGTCGCCTGTCAGGCTGAACCCTTGACAATATGCTTTGTTATCGAGCCTGAACAGAATGCAGACTGTTCAAACCATAATTTTTTTATAAAGCTCGACCAACAAACCTTGTCAGATAAACCGCCTGACATTGCCGACACAAACGGCTACACGGAACCCTATTCATCACCTGACAAGATACGACGTAAGACTTACAACTACGGGGTAAAAAAGCCCCTCATTAAGTCGATTTCCTGGCATTGGCTATACGCTACGAATCTGCTGGTTACTTATAATTTGATCCTGACCACCAAAGACACCTCTCAATCCCCAACCCCTTATTCATTGCTGCCTCTGGAAGTGATTATCACTCTTGGCTGGCTTTTAAAAAACTACTGGAACCCCGACTCACTGCTGTTCAACCCAATTGAACAACAAGAGGCGAGTCAACATCACCCGTTTGCCATCACCACTATGATGGCTGGCTCTGAACAGGACCGACCACAATATCAGTCATCACAATCATCAGTGCAGCATCCCCCGCAAGTCAATACTCACTTTAAAGGCTATTACACCAGCCACCTGTATTCTGACTCTGGCGGCGGTAATGAAGACCCTGAACAGTACCTGCATACTTTGGGTTTAAATTGTTTTATCTATCCCTGTAACGGTGTTTGTCGATTTCGACAATCTTCCGATCCGTCTAATAGCGTAAACGGGGTTGCCTCAGACGGGGTCATCCTCAACTCAATAGCAGAAGTGGCAGCCGATAGCACCAGCCCCGCCGGGCAAATTACTTGCAACGTGATAGTGTTAGGGAAGGATGGCCTGCTGCAACAATGCGGAAGGGCCTTCAAGAATGCAAAAGTCCTGTCGGTTCATAAAAGCACATATCACACTGGACAAAAAACCTGTGACGCAACGGTAGTCGGGGAGGACTATCAGGAGCGGCTATGCGGGAGGGTCTACAAAAACACTAGAAGCCTTACATATCATAAATACAAATACCACTCCAGGCAAAAGCCTTGTGACGTAGTCGTGGTTGATGAGGATGGCCAGCGGCGACCATGTGGGACGATCTGCATAGGTTATTTTGCCCTGAAACAGCACAAATCACGAAAGCACGCTGCTCAAGAAACCTGTAACGTAACCGTGATCGGCGAAGATGGCCAACCGCAGTCATGCGGGAAGGTTTACAAGAATGCCCTATCCCTGTCATGTCACAAAAGCAACTTCCACTCAGGGCGACAATCCTGTAACGTGAACGTGGTCGGGGAAAATGGCAAACTACGTCCATGCGGAAAGGTTTGCAGGAATGCTCAAGCCTTGTCGTATCACAAGAGATCCTTCCACACCGTGCAACAAACCTGTCATGTAACCGTGGTCGGGAAAGGCGGCCACGCGCGAGAGTGCGGGAAAGTCTTAAATAATGCTCAGTCTCTTTCAGTTCATAAATATACATACCACACCGGGCAACAAACCTGTGATGTGACCGTGGTTGGTGGGGATGGCCAACAGCGGCCATGCAGGAAGGTCTACAAAAATGCTCAAGCCCTTTCGCATCACAAAAGCAGTGTCCACACTGGGCAACAAACCTGTGACGTGGTAATAGTCGGCAAGAATGGTCAGCAGCGGCCATGCGGGACGGTCTGTATGAATGCTCTAGCCCTGAGGTATCACAAAAAAAAAGTCCACTCAGGACAACAAATCTGTGATATGACAGTGGTCGCAGAGGATAGTCAGCAGAGACCATGCAGGAGGGTCTGCAAGAGTAATCAAGACCTGTCGAATCACAAGAGAAGACATCGAAAACGAAAGTCTGTTGATTCGGACCAGGGCGATGACCTCACTCCCTGAACTGACACCCGGCCTTTATGAGTAAGACACAAAAACACACTTATTTTCTTGATCTATCCTTTCTCTCTGTAATCCAGAAGGCAAGGATAGAATTATTAAACACTCAGTCTTTGCGGCACTTCTTCTGACGCTTTTATTACCTGTCGTTTATCAGGCCGAAGCATGTACAAGTCATTTTATTGTCGAGCCTGAACAAAATACAGGCTCTTCAAACGGGAATTTTTCTATAAATGGTGACCGCTACACATTGCCAAAAAAATCCTCAGAGATTGCCGACACAAATGGCCACGCAGAACACGAATTGCCAACGGATAAAAAACGACAGAGTTTTTATATTTACGGAGAAAAAATGCCTCTCACTGAGTTGATTTCGTGGGAATGCCTTTTCACTGCGAATCTGCTGATTGCTAACGAACTGGCTCTAGCCACCAGAGACGCCCCTCTTCGCTCAAACCGCTATTCATGGATACCTTTGGAAGCGGTTACCACTGCCGGTTGGCTTCTAAAAAATTATTGGAATCGCTATTTACCTCTGTTTAACCCGATTGAACAACAAGAGGCGAGTCAAAATCGCCCGTTTGTAATCAACACTATGATGCCTGGTTCTGAGCAGGATCAACCTCAATATCAGCAATCAGAACCATCTGGCCAGCGTGCCCTGCAAGCCACCACTCACATTAGAGGCTATCACACCAGCCTCCTGTATTCAGATTCTGACGAAGGTAACGAAGACCCTGAAGGACAACTGCATACTTTGGGTTTAAATTGTTATATCTCTCCCTGTAATGGTGTTTGTCGATTCCGACAATGTTTAGATCCATCCAGTAGCGCAGGGTTGGTTTGTGAAGAAAGTTCAACAGGCTACGCAGAAGTAACATCCGGACAAAGCTCATGCCCCCAACTGGCCAGTAATGCCACCGGCCCTGCCCAGCAGGCAACTTGTAATGTGATAATGTTCGGGAAGGATGGCCAGCTCCGACAATGCGGGAAGGTTTACAAGAATAAAAAAATTCTTTTGTCTCACATAAGCGGATACCACACCGGGCAAAAAGCCTGTGACGCAATAGTGACTGGGGAGGATAACGAGCCGCAGCTATGCGGAGCGTCCTACCAGAATGCCAAAACTCTGTGGTATCACAAAAGCGTTGTCCACAGTGGGCAACAGACCTGTGTCGTAAACATAATCGGGGAAGATGGCCAACAGCGACCATGTGGAAAAATCTGTGAGAGTATTCGATCTCTGACGGTTCATAGAAGCAGATACCACACCGGGCAAAAAACCTGTTACGTAAACGTTATCTGTGAGGATGGCCAAGAGCGGCCATGCGCAAAGGTATGCATCAATAATGCTGCCCTGATGCACCACAAATCAAAAGATCACTGCACACAACAAACCTGCGGCATAACCGTGATCGGGGATGATGGCCAGCCGCAGCCGTGCGGAAAAGTATGCAAGAGTTATCGATCACTGTCATCTCACAAAAACTACTTCCACACCGGGCAAAAAAACTGTGACGTGATAGTGGTTGCTGAGAATGGCCAGCAGCGAGCATGCGGAAAAATCTGCAAGAATTCTCATGCCCTCTCGGAGCACAAAAGCAGCAACCACTGCGAGCGGAAAACCTGTAACGTGACCGTGGCTGGAGGGGATGGTCAGCAGTGGGCATGCGAGAAGGTCTGCAACAACGCCAGAGCCCTCCGGGAACACAAAAGAATATTCCACACCGGGCGACAAATCTGCGACATGCCAGTAATGGGAAAGGATGGTCGGTCGCGACCGTGTGGGAAGGCCTTCAAAAATGCCAAAGCCATAATGGATCACAAAGGAAGAATCCACACCGGGAAAAAAAACTGTGACTTAATAGTACTCAAAGAGGATGGTCAGCTGCAGCAATGCGGTAAGATCTGCAAGAATGCTCATGCTCTCTCGGAGCACAAAAGAAGACATCGAAAACGCAAGCCTCTTGATGTGGGCCAGCAAGATGACCTCAGTCCTTGAACTGACACCCGCTCTTTTATGAGTAAGGCACAAAAACACACTTACTTCCCTGGTCTATCCTTCCCCTTGGTAAATCAGAAGGCAAGGATAGAATTATTAAACTCTCATGCTTTGCAGCACTGCTGTTGCTGATACTGTCATTATCTGTCTTCTGTCAGGCCGAGCCGTTGACAGAGCCTTTTATTGTCGGATCAAACGACCATACAGTGTCTGATTTGCCATTGGATGACAAACGACACAGAAATGACAATTACAGAATAAAAATAAACTTCATTGACTCGATTTCATGGCAATGGCTTTACGCCGCGAACCTTCTGGTTACTCTTCAACTGATCCTGTCTAGCAAAGACGCCTCTTTAAGCTCCAATCTTTATCCATGGCTATCTGTAGAAACGATTATCGTTGTTGGTTGGCTTTTAAAAAGCAATCGGTCCCCTGATTCAGCGTTGTTTATGCCTCTTGAACAACAAGCGAGATTTATGTTGACAGAGGTGGATCTCTCGTTTGCGATCAACACTATGATGCCTGGCTCAGAACCTAATCAAGCACAGGCCCAGCCCTCAGAATCATCCATCCAACAAGCCCCACAAATCACAACCTACCCTATAGGCTATTTCACCAGTCTACTGTATTCTGACTTTGATGACGGTAACGAAGCCCCTCAACAACACTCACATACTTTGGGTTTAAATTGTTTCGTCCATCCCTGTAATGATGTTTGTCAATTCCGAAAATCTTCAGATTCATCCGATAGCGGAGCGCTGGAATGTCGAGAAAGTTCGGCAGACCACACAGGCGCAACACTCGAACAAAGCTCAACCCCCCATCAAACTAATACACAATTTGATAGCTTCGACTCTACAGACGGAGTCGCCTTAGACGGGGTCGCCTTAGACGGGGTCGCCTTAGACGGGATCGCCTTAGACGGGATCGCCCTGAACTCAAAGGTTACTCTTCTGGCCGATACAACTAATCCCCCGCAGCAAACAATCTGCAGAGAGTTATTAGTCGGAAAGGATGGCCAACTGCAGCAATGCGGGAAGGTCGCCAAGAATGAAAGAGCACTTTCATCTCACAAAAGCAGTTACCATACCGGGCAAAAAACCTGTGAGCTAACCGTGGCCGGGGAGAACGGACAACGGCGGCCATGCAAGATGACCTGCCAGAATGCTCAAGCCCTCTACGCTCACAAAAAAATCGTCCACAGCGGGCAAAAAACCTGTGACTTTACTGTGGTCAGGGAGGATGGCCGAAAGCGGGTATGTGCCATGGTTTGCAAGAATGCTCAATCTCTTTGGAATCACAAAAGCAAAAACCACGGCGGGGAACAAACCTGTAGAGCGACCCTGGTCACAGAGGATGGCCTGCAGCAACCATGCGGGAAGATCTACAAGAATTTTCAGGCTCTGTTTTATCACAGAAGAAAAGAGCACACCGGGATACAAACCTGTAACACAACCGTGGTTGGTGAGGATGGCCAGTCGCGGCCATGCGGTATGACCTGCAAGAATCTCGTAGCCATTGGGATTCACAGGAGCATCTTCCATTCCGGGCAACAAACCTGTGACGAGGCATTAGTCGGGAAGGATGGCCAGCAGAGGCCATGCGGGACGGTCTGTAAGAATGCTTCAATCCTCTCGGTTCACAAAAGCAAAGTTCACAGCGGGCAAAAAACCTGTGATGTGGCAGTGGTCGAGAAAGATGGTCAGCAGCGACCATGTGGGAGGGTTTGTAAGAGTGCCCATGCCCTGTGGGATCACAAAAGCAAAATCCACAGCGGGCAAAAAACCTGTGACGCAACGGTGGTCGTTGAGGATGGACAGCAACGACCATGCGGAAAGGTTTGCAAGAATGCCAGAACCCTGACGAATCACTATAGAAGAGACCACAGCGGGCCAAAAGCCTGTGAAGTGACAGTGATCGGGGAGGATGGTCAGCAGCGGCCGTGCGGGAAGGTCTGTGAAAATCTCCAAGCCCTGTCGAATCACAAAAGAATTCATCGAAAACGCAAGCCTTTTGATGTGAATTTAGACAATGACCTTAATCCTTGAATGGACAACTTCCTTTTCATGAGAAAGTTACAAAAACACACTTATTTTCTTGATCTATCCTTCCTCTCTGTGTAACAGGAGGCAAGGACAGAATGATTAAATACTCACTCTTTGTAGCACTGATGTTGCTGTCGTTGTCTGTCATCTGCCAGGCCAATCCATTGACGAGACGATTTATTGTCGAGCTTGAACACAATACAGATTCTCCAAACCAGAACTTTTCTGTAAAGCCTGACGGGCATATTTTGTCAGACAACCTGCCAGACATTGCCGGAAAAAACGACTATGCAGAGACCGTTCTGTCATCAGATGACAAACGACAAAGACCTGAAGAATACGGGGTAAAACGCTCCTTATTGGATCGATTTCACGGCAATGGCTTTACGCAACAAATCTCCTGGTTGCATACGAACTCATCCCGATCACAAGAAACACCCGTGAAAGCTCCCACCATTGTTCATGGGTACCTGTAGAAGCGGCTATCGCTGTCGGTCAGCTTTTAACAAACTATTGGAACTCGTATTCACTGCTGTTTAATCCGATTGAACCAAGAGAGGCGAGTGAAAACCACACGTTTGCAATCACCACTATGATGCATGATTCTATAGATGACCAACAATAAGGCCAGTCATCAGAATCATCCGGCCAGCAAGCCCCACAAGTAACTAACCATTGTGCAGGCTCTTTCAATCATTTCCTTTATTCTGACTCTGGTGAAGGGAACCAAAGCCCTCAACAACACTCACATACCCTGGGTTTGAATTGTTTCGTCCATCCCTGCAACGGCCTTTGTCAATTTCTACAACCTCCCGATTCATCCGATAGCAGAGCAATCAAATCAGTAGAAATCTCGAAAGACTGCACAGGAGCCACACCCAAACCGGGATCATGCCCCCATTTAGGCAATAGACGACTGTAGTTGTAACTCTGTAAGTGGGGTCGCCTCAAATCCGATGGCTGCAGGATCAGCCAATACAGCTCCCCCAGCCGGGCTGGCAATCTGCAACGTGATAGTGTTCAGGGAAGATGGCCAGCTAATGCAATGTGGGAAGATCTACAAGAGTAAAAAATCACTGTCCTCTCACAAAAGCAACCACCACACCGGGCAACAAATCTGTGACGTAACCCTGCTTAGAGAGGATGGCCTGTCTCACCAATGCGGGGCGATCCGCAAAAGCGCTAAAGCCATGTCGGATCACAAAAGCAAATACCACAGCGGACAGAGAACCTGTGAAGTAAAAATGGTCGGAGAGGATGGCATTCAGCGACTATGCGGGATGGTTTGCAAGAGTACTCAGAGCCTGTTGGATCACAAAAGAAGAAACCACAGCGGGCAAAAAACCTGTAGCGTGGTCATAAACGGGAAGGATGGCCAACAACGTCCATGCGGGCTGATCTGCAAGAATGCTTCAGTCCTTTGGAATCATAAAAGAAGAAACCACTCCGGGCAACAAACCTGTAGCCTGCTCGTGATCGGGGAAGATGGCCAGCAACAACCCTGTGGAAAGGTCTGCAAAAATGCCATGGAGCTGAGGAATCACAAAAGAACACATCGAAAACGCAAGCCTGTTGATGTGAATTGGGGCAGTGGCCTTAATCCTTGAACAGACACTCGCCTTTCCATGAGCAATATACAAAAACACACTTATTTTCTTGATCTATCCTTCCTCTCTGTACACCAGAAGGCAGAGATAGAATTATTAAACACTCTCTCTTTGCAGCGCTGCTCTTGCTGTCGTTGTCCGTCATTTGCCAGGCCAAGCCATTGGTAAGACGTTTTATTGTCGAGCTTGAACAGAATGCTGATTTTCCCAAACAGCACTTTGCTATAAAACACGACTTGCGTATATTGTCGGGCCCTCCGTCAGGCATTGTCGACGAACACGGCTATGCAGAGCCCGGGTTGCCATCCCATAACAAACGACATAAACCTGACAGTTACGGAGTGAAAACCACCTTCATTGACTCGATTTCGTGGCAATGGCTCTGCACCACTAACCTACTGATTGCTTATGAACTGATCCTGACCAGCAAAGACAGCTCTCTATGGCGAAACGCTTATTCATGGCTGCCATCAGAAGCGGCTATCACTGTCAGTTGGCTCTTAAAAAGCTATTGGAACCCCAATTCAACGCTGTTTAGCCCGATTGAACAAAAAAAGGCGATTCAGGATCATCCGTTTGCGATCACCACTGTGATGGCTGGCTCTGAACATGTCTCACAACAAACCACACCATCAGAATCATCCGGCCAGCCAGTCCGACAGACCATCACCTTCCCTAAAAGCTATTTCACTCAACTTCTTTATTATGATTCTGCCGACGGTAACGAAAACCCTCAACAGCACTCACATACTTTGGGTCTGAATTGTTTCGTCCATCCCTGTATTGACATTTGCCAATTCCGACAATCTTTGGATTCATCCAAAAGTTCAACAGACCACACAGGATCAACACCCGGACAGAGCTCATGCTCTCATTTGGCCAATGCACACTGTTATCGTTGCAACTTTAAAAATGGCGTCGCCTCAGACTCAGAGAATACAGGGGTAGCCCATACAACTGGCAATGCCGGGCAATTAATCTGCAACATGATAGTGTTCGGGAAGAATGAGCAACAGTCGTCATGCGGGAAGGTCTGCAAGAATGCTCGCGCCCTGGCGGTCCACAAAAGATCACTCCACTGCGGGCAACAAACCTGTAACCTGCCCCTGGTCGGGAAGGATGGCCAACTGCAGCTATGTGGAAAGGTTTACAAGGGTAAATACGCCTTGTCGGATCACAAAAGAAAAGCTCACACCGGGCAACGAACCTGTAACCTTACCGTGATCGGGGAGGATGGCCAGCGGCGGCCATGCGGAGTGCGCAGCAAGAATCTACAGGCCCTGATGTCACACAAAAGAAGATACCACTGCGGACAAAAAACCTGTGACGAGATTGTGACCGGGAAGGATGACCGGCAACGGCCATGCGAAAAGGTCTTCAAAAATGCTTTAGACTTGTTTAATCACAAAAACAGGGACCACGCCGGACAAGAAACCTGTAACGAGATCATGATCAGGAAAGATGGCCAGCAAGGGCCATGCGGGAAGCTCTTCAGGAGCGCTAAAGCTCTGTCATCCCACAAAAGAACCCATACCGGGCAAAAAACCTGCGAGATGACCGTAGCCGGGAAAGATGGTCAGCGATGGCAATGCGGAAAGGTCTGCAAGAATAAAAAAGTACTTTCAACTCACAAAAGCCAATACCATACCGGACAAAAAACCTGTGTCGTAACAGTAGTCAGGGAGGATGGCGAAAAGCAGCCATGCGGAACAGTCTGCGAGAATGCTTATGCCCTGATGAATCACAAAAAAATACTCCACTGCGAACAACAAACCTGCAACCAGACCGTGGCCGGAAAAAATGGCCAGCTGCGGCCATGCGGGAAAGTCCGCAAAAATGCCAAGGCCCTGTTGTATCACAAAAGAGTAGCTCACAGCGGGCAACAAATCTGTGACCTAACCTGGCTTGGGAAGGGCAACCAGCGAGAGCTATGTGGGAAGGTCTTCAAGAATTTACAATCACTGTCGTCTCACAAAAGCAGCGCCCACAGCGGTCAAAAAACCTGTGCCGTAAAAGTGCTCACAGAGGATGGCATTGAGCAACTATGCGGTTCGGTCTGCAGAAGTGCTCAAGCCCTTCTGGATCACAAAAGCAGAGTCCACAGCGGACAACAAACCTGTGACAGTATCGTGGTGGGAGAAGATGGCCAGCAGCAGGCATGCGGCAAGGTCTTCGGTAATAGTAACTCTCTGTCATCTCACAAAACCAGATACCACAGCGGGCAAAAAACCTGTAGCCTGGCCATTGCCGGGAATAATGGCCAGCAACGGCCATGCGGAATGGTCTGCAAAAATACTCAGGCCCTGTCGGACCATAAAAGAAGAGACCACACCGAGCAAAAAACCTGTAACCTGCCCGTGATCGGGGAAGATGGCCAGCAGCGACTTTGTGGGAAGGTATACAAACATGCCTTTGAGCTGTCGAATCACAAAAAAACACATCGAAAACGCAAGCCTGTTGATGTGAAGTGAGGCAATGACGGGAGTGAAGCCGGGAACGACGGAAGTGTTCCCGATGCTCCCAGTAACCTGATTCTTGCCTCAAGACTCGTGCTGACTGTCCTGTGAGGTTTGTGCTACGCGAGCTTATTGAAGATCTGGATTAGCATGTCTTCAATCTTGTCAAAACGACGGTCATGATCCTCTAAATAGTTTTCAATCTTGTCAAAACGCTGGTCAACCTTCTTAAAACGTTGATTAACCTCCTTAAAACGCTGGTCAACCTCCTTAAAACGTTGGTCAATCTTGTCAAATTTCCGATCATGTATTTTCAGGTGAATCTCTAATTGCTGATATGACCGAAGCATAAACGATAAGCTATCGCTTAAGCTTGCGGTCACTTTCTCCCATTTGTCTTGTTGTTCTTCCAGTACCGTGACTCTTGACTCAAGGCTCATACTGCCAGTCCCATGTGGTTTTTTGTTTGAAAATTGAGAATAGCAGAAACTCCCCCTTCCTCGAGGAAGATACAAAAACACACTTATTTTCTTGATCTATCCTTCCTCTCTGTAGACCAGAAGGCAGAGATAGAATTATTAAACACTCTCTCTTTGCAACACTGCTGTTGCTGTCGTTGTCGGTCATTTGCCAGGCCAAGCCATTGGTAAGACGTTTTATTGTCGAGCTTGAACAGAATGCTGATTTTCCTAAACAGCACTTTTCGATAAAAAACGACTTGCATATATTGCCAGGCCCCCTGTCAGACATTGCCGACAAAAACGGTAGTATTGAACCCAGTTTGTCATCAGATAAAAAACGACAGAAAACTTGCAGTTACGGGCTGAAAACGCCCCTTATTGAATCGATTTCATGGCAATGGCTTTATGCCGCAAATCTGCTGGTTGTTTTTGAACTGATCCTGACCACCAAAGACGCCCCGACGGGGTTCAACCTTTATTCATCATTACCCCTGGAAGCGGTCGTAGCTGTCGGATGGCTTTTAAACAACTATCGGAACCCTGTGTCATCCTTATTCAACCCTTATGAACAACAGGAGGCGAGTATAAATGACCCGCTTTCGATCATCACTATGACGCCTGGTTCTGAACGCAACCCATCACAATATCAGACATCACAATATCAACCTTCACAAGCATCTGGCCAACAGGCTCCGAGAACCACCCCCTATCCCGAAGGGTCTTTTACCAGCCCCTGGCATTCTGGCTTCGGTGACGATAACGAGGACCCTCAATCACATCGACATACTTTGGGTTTAAATTGTTTCGTCTATCCCTGTAACGGTGTTTGTCGATTCCGACCATCATTCGATAATGCACATTCATTGAGTGCAGTGGCCGCCTGTACTGTAAAAACCCGACCACTGACGATGTTTTGGCATTTACCCGTCACCACCGATGATTTGCTCATAATCAATGGGTTACTCAATCTGGGTAGTCATGGTCTTGCCGAAAAAAACCCGTTTTCCATTTCGCTAATCCATTGCACTCCCCCGGCAGAAACTTTGGAAGCACAACAAACAACAGCATCAACCCAATGGAATCAAAACCTGATTCATCCTTCCCGGACAGCCCAGGCAGCAGCTGATAAGATTATATTCACGACATCAGACAATAAAGACTCTCAGACGGACGACATTGAATCGGCAGAGACTTCATCTTCGGGTTGTCTCCCTTACACAGGCGCTAACCATTGCCAACAAGGCCTTTTGGATCAAAAAAAAAGAGACCACTCCGGGCAACATATCTGTGTCGACAAACTGCTTGGGGAAGATGGTCAGCAACGACTATGTGGAAGAGTCTGCAGCAGTATCAAAGCCCTGTCAGATCACAAAAGAAGACACCACTCGGGGCCTCGAACCTGTTGCGAGACGGTGCTCGGCGAGGATGGCCAACCGCAACTCTGTGGAAAAGTCTGTAAAAGCATCAAAAACCTGTCAGATCACAAAAGAAGACATCACACCGGACAACAAACCTGTGCCCAGACAGTGCTCGGGAAGGATGGCCAACCGCAACTCTGTGGAAAGGTCTGCAACAATATTAAAGCCCTCTCAGATCACAAAAGAAGACACCACTCCGGGCAAAAAATCTGTGGCGAGACAGTGCTCGGGGAGGATGGCCAACCTTGTCAATGCGGAAAGGTCTGCAAAAGTAGTCAAATCCTGGCGGAACACAAAAGAATAAGTCACAGCGGGCAAAAAACCTGTGACGCAACCCTAATCGGGAAAGATGGCCAACTGCAGCCGTGCAGGCGGGTCTTCAAGAATGCTCATGCCCTTTCGGCTCATAGAAGCTTTATCCACAGCGGGCAAAGAACCTGTTCCGTAACCGTGGTCACAAAAAGTGGCCAGAAACGACCATGCCGGATGCTCTGCAAGAATGCTCAGAGCCTGGCGGATCACAAAAGAAGAAACCACACAAGGCAACAAACCTGTGACATGCTCGTGGTCGGGGAAGATGGCATGCAGCAGCCATGCGGGAAGCCCTGCAAGAGTGCCAAAGTCATGTCGGACCACAAAAGAAGAAAACACGGTGGGCAACAAACCTGTAACTTGACCCTGGTTGGGGAGGATGGAATGCAGAGGCCATGCAAGACAATCTGCAAGAATCCCGCTGCTCTGTCGACTCACAAAAGCAGTGTCCACAGCGGACAAAAAACCTGTGACTTGAACATGGTCGGGAAGGATGGTCGACAGCGATTGTGCAGGAAGATCTGCAAGAATGCTCAAGCTCTGCGGGATCACAAAAGAACACATCGAAAACGCAACCCTGTTAATGACAGCCGGGACGATGACTTCAGTCCTTGAACAGAGACCTGCCCTTTCATGAGAAAGACAAAAGAACACGCCTGTTTACTTGATCTATTCTTCCTCTCTGTATACCAGAAGGCAGGCACAGAATTATTAAACACTCAATCTTTGCAGCGCTGCTATTGCTGTTACTGTCATTGTTTGTCATCTGTCAGGCCAGATCGTTGACAAGACATTTTATTATCGAGCTTGAACAGAACACAGATTTTCCAAACCAGAACTTCTCTATAAAGCCTGTCCGGCAAACATCGTCGGGCAACCCGTCAGACATTGCCGACACATACGGCTATGCAGACCCTGTTTTGCCATCAGATGACAAACGACACAGACCTGACAGTTACGGGATGAGAATGCCACTCATTGAGTCGACTTCGTGGCAATGGCTCTACGCCACGAAGTTGCTGGCTGCTTACGAAATGATTCTGACTAGCAAAGACGCTCCTCAGTACTCCACTCCTTATTCATGGCTACCTGCAGGAGCAGTTGTCGCTGCTGCCTGGCTTTTAAAAAGCTATTGGAACTCTGATTCACTGCTGTTTAAGCCAATTAAACAAAAACAGGCGAGTCAAAATCACAGACTTGCGATCATCACTATGATGTCCGGTTCTGAACACAACCCATCACAATATCAGCGCTCACAATCATCCGGCCAACAAACCACAGAAGCCGCCAGCCAGCTCACAGGAGCTTATAATAATCCCCTGCATTCTGACTCTGGCGACGGTAACGAAGACTCTCAACCACATCGACATACTTTGGGGTTAAATTGTTTCGTCAATTCCTGTCATGGCACTTGTCGACTCCGACACTCATCCGATAGCAGAGAGTCCGCTGAATGGCCGCCAAAGCCGGAAGAAAGCCTACCTATAGACGAGGTAGCTTATATAAATGACTTTGCCGGGTCATTCAGAAATGATTTGACATACCCGGGGAGCATGCCCTGGAACACCAGTGATTTTGGCGACATTAATGCACTGTTCGACCCACAATATCTTCTCGAAGAAGAAGGGATTTTCGTTAAACTTAATCATTCAGAAGCACAACCAACAACCATTGAATCATACCCACTTGATCTGAACCAACATACTCTTTGCGAGACTCCTTTTATCGAGACAGCCACAGCACAAGTCACAACCAACAGCGAGCAAAAAGTCTGTGAAACAATAGTAATCAGAGAAGATGGTCAGCCGCAGCCCTGCGGGGCAGTCTGCAAGAATAGTTATGTCCTGTCGAACCACCGTAGAAGAATCCACAGCGGTCAAAAAGTCTGTCACGTCACAGTGATCGGCGAAGATGGTCAGCAACAGCCATGCGGGACAGTCTGCAAGAATGCCCAAGCCCTGACGGACCACAAAAGAAAAAGTCACACCGGGCAACAAAGCTGCCAGATAACTGTGGTCGGGGAAAATGGTCGGCAACAGCCATGCGGGAAGGTCTGCAGCAGTACCAGAGCGCTATCGGATCACAAAAGAAATGCCCACACCGAAAAAAAAACCTGCGACCAGCCAGTCTATATGGAGGATGGTCAGCCTCAGCTATGCGGAAAGGTCTGCAAGAGTGCCGTTATGCTGTCGGACCACAAAAGAAGAAAGCACACTGGGCAACAAACCTGTACCGTGACCGTAGTCGGAGAAGATGGTCAACAGCGGCCGTGCGGGAGGATCTTCAAGAATCTTGCGGTTCTGAGCAATCACAAAAGAGGCCTCCACTCCGGTCCAAAAACCTGTGAAGAGACCATTATCGGAGAGGATGGTCAGTCGCAGCCTTGCGGGAAAGGCTGCAAGAATCTTCAAGCCCTGACATCTCACAGAAGCAGATACCACAGCGGCCAACAAACCTGTACCGCAACTCTGGTCAGCGAAGATAATCAACTGCGACCATGCGGATTGGTCTTTAGCAGTGTCAGAACCTTGTCGGACCACAAAAAAAAAGTTCACAGCGGGCAAAAAACCTGTAGCCTGACCCTGGTCGGGGAGGATGGTATGCTGCGGTCGTGCGGAACAGTCTACAATAGCTATCAAGCCCTGTCATATCACAAAAGCAGTTACCACAATGGGCAACACACCTGTAGTGTGATCGCGTTCGATGGAGATGATCAGCTGCGGCAATGCGGTAAGACCTTCAATAGTTCTCGAAATCTGGCGCAACACAGAAGAAAAGTCCACAGCGAACAAAAAACCTGTGGCATGGCCATAATCAGAGACAATGGCCTGCACCGGACATGCGGCAAGACCTTCAATAATGCTCAAGCCCTGACGAATCACAAAAGAAAAATCCACAGCGGACAAAAAACCTGTCGCGTGACCGTAATCGGAGAAGATGGCCAGCAACGACCATGCGGGAAAACCTGCAGGAGTGTCCAAGACCTTTCGGATCACAGAAGAAGAGACCACACAGGGCAAAAAACCTGTGACCTGACCGTTGTCGGGGAAGATGGTCGGCAATGGCGATGCGGAAAGGTCTGCAAGAATGCGGTAGCCCTGATCGGTCACAGAAGAATAAACCACAGCGGAAAACAAACCTGTAACCTAACTGTTATCGGGGTGGATGGTCAGCAGCGGCGATGCGGGACAACCTGCAACAATGCTGCAATTCTTTCCTATCACAAAAGCAATCTCCACAGCGGGCCAAAAACCTGTGACGTAACCGTGATCAGGGAAGATGGTCAGCAGCGACAATGCGGAAAAATCTTCAAGAATGCCAGAGTCCTTTACAATCACAGAAGAACACATCGAAAACGCAAGGCCGTCGATGTTGAACCAGACGATGGTATCACTCCTTGAACGGACAACCGCCCTTCAATGAGCAAAACATAAAAACACACTTATTTTCTTGATCTATCCTTCCTCTCTTTAAACCAAAAGGCAGAGATAGAATTATTAAACATTCTCTCTTGGCAACACTGCTGTTGCTGTCGTTGTCTGTCATTTCCCAGGCCAAAACGTTGACAAGACACCTTATTGTCGAGCTTGAACAAAATGCAGATTTTCCAAACCTGAACTTTTCTATAAGCCCAGACTGGCCTGCATCGTCGAGCAAACCATCAGACATTGCCGACACAAACAGCTACCCTGAACACGATTTGCCATTGGATGACAAACGACATAGACCAGACAGTTACGAGGTAAAAACGACCCTCATTGAGTCAATTTCGTGGCAATGGCTTTATACGACAAATCTACTGGTTACTCACGAAGTGATCCTCACCACCAGAGACATACAACAAAGTTCAAGCCATTATTCATGGCTGCCATTTGAAGTGGTTATCGCTGTTGGTTGGCTTTTAAAAAACTATTGGAATCCGGATTCACTGCTGTTCAACCCGACAGAACAACAAGATGTGAGTCAAAATCATCCCTTTGCGATCACCACCATGATGACTGCCTCTGAACATAACCCACCACAATATCAGCCAACAGAATCACCCGTCCGGCAAGCTCCAGGAGCCAACAGCCAACTTTCAGGCTCTTTCATCAACCCCGTGCATTCTGACTCTGGAGACGGTAAAGAAGATCCTCAACCACATCGACATACTTTGGATTTAAATTGTTTCGTCTATCCGTGTCACGGCATTTGTAGATTCCGGTCATCATCCGATAATGCACATTCAATAAGTGCAGAGGCCAACTGTACTGAGTCTGCCCGGAAACTGAATGATGATCTGACAATGCCCGGGCATTCGCCTGTCAAGTCTGACGATTGGGTCATAATTAATTGGCTGATCAATCTGGGTAATCATGGCCTTGTCGAAGCACCCGGTAAGGTTGTATTAACGAGATCAAATCCTGAAACCTCTAAAACGGACGAAGTTAAATGGTCAGGGGCTTCACCTTCGGGCTACCTTCCTTTTGGTGGGGCTTGCCATTATGAAAAAGCCAGCTCGAATCAAGAAAGAGAAGACTGCACCGGGCAAATAACCTGTGACGAGACAGTGATCCTGGAAGATGGCCAGCAACGATTATGTTGGAAGCTCTGCAAGAATGCTCGGACTCTGGCGGATCACAAAAGCAGAAACCATACTGGTCAAAAAACCTGTGACGTGTCTGTGGTCGACAAGGATAACAAGCAGCGGAAATGCGGATTGATCTGCAAGAGTGTTCAAGGCCTCGCATATCACAAAAGGAGAGACCACACCGGACAAAAAACTTGTGATATGACCGTGATCGCGGAGGATGGACAGTTGCGGCCATGCGGGATGGTTTTGAAGAATGCTCCACTTCTGTCAGCTCACAAAAACGGATATCACACGAGACAAAAAGTCTGTGCCGAAACAGTGGTCTCGCAGGATGGCGAGCAGCGGCCATGCGGGAAGCTCTGCAAGAATACTAAAGCCCTGGCGGAACACAAAAGAAGAGAACACAGTGGAAAAAAAACCTGTTATATAACCGTGGTCGGGAAGGATGGTCAACAACGTCAATGCGGGAAAATCTGCAAAAATGCTGCCGCTATGTCGACTCACAAAAGCAGTATCCACAGCGGGCAAAAAACCTGTTACGAGACTCTGATCGGGAAAGGTGGCCAGCAGCGGCAATGTGGGAAAGTCTTTAGTAATGCCGGAGGCCTTTATGAACACAAAAGAGTACATCGAAAACGCAAGCCTGTTAATCTGGACCAGAACGATGATCTCAGCCCTTGAACTGAAATAATACCCGCTCTCAGATGTGGTGATCTATCCTTCCTCTGCGTAAACCAGAAAGCAAGTATTGATTATTAAACATTACCTCTTTGTAGCATTGCTGTTACTGTCATTGTCTGTCATCTGTCATGCAAAAACGTTGACACGACTTTTTATTGTCGAGTTTGAGCAGAATACAGACTTTCCAAACCAGAACTTTTTTGTAAAACCTGACCAGCTTACATTGTCGGGAAACCCATCAGACATTGCCGACAAAAACGGCTATGCGAAACCTCATTTCCCATCGGATAAAAAACGACACAGACCTTTCAGTTACGGGTTTAAAACATCCCTCATTGGGTCGATTTCGTGGCAATGGCTTTACGCCAAAAATCTGCTGGTTGCTTTCGAACTGATTCTGACTACCAGAGAGCCCCCTCTATCCTGTTTATGGGTACCTGTAGAAGCTGTTATCGCTGCCGGTTGGCTTTTAAAAAGCTATTGGAACCCCGAATCACCCATGTTTGAGCCGATTGAACGACAAGAGACGAGTCAAAGTGACCCGTTTATGATCACCACTATGATGCCTGGCCCTGGACAACATACAACACACTATCAGTCATCAGAATTATCTGGCCAGCAGGCAGCAAATGCTATCACCCAACGAACAGGCTCTTTCACCAGCCCGCTGCATTCTGGCTCTGCTGACGGTAACGAAGACCCTAAGCCAAACCGACATACTTTGGGTTTAAATTGTTTCGTCTATCCCTGTCATGGCATTTGTCGACTCCGACCATCGTCTGAAAATGCCTATCCACCGAGTGCAGAGGCCAGTTATACTGATCCTGCCCAGCCACTCAATCATTATGTGTCAATGCATGGGCATTTAACCGAAGACAGTGACGATTTGGTCATAATCAATGGGTTACTCAATCTGGGTAGTCATAGCCTTGTGGAAAAAACCGGGATTGCCTCTGCCCTTTCCCACTTCACAGCATCAAACCATAACACCTTTCAAACGGGCACAACTGAATGGACAGGGGCTTCACCTTCGGGCTGCCTTCCTTTCGGGGGGGCGACCCATTACCGACAAGTCAGGTCGACTAAGGAAAAAAGAAACCATACCGTGAAACGAACCTGTCTCGTGAGAGTACTCGGGGTGGATGGTCAGCAACGGCCATGCGGGATGGTCTGCAAAAATTCTCAGGCTCTGGCGAGTCACAAAAGAAGAAACCACACTGGAGAACAAATCTGTGATTTGATCGTGGACGGGAAGGATGGCCAGTCACTGCCATGCGGGACTGTCTGCAAGAATGCTCAAACTCTGTTGGGTCACAAAAGGAGAAACCACACCGGGCAACAAATCTGTGACGTAATCGAGATCGGAGAAGGTGGCCTCAAGCGGCCATGCGGGACACCCTGCAAGAGTACCAAAGCACTGTCGGATCACAAAAAAAGAGACCACACCGGGCAACAAACCTGTGTCGTGACCGTGGTCGGGGAGGATGGTCGTCAGCGGCCATGCGGAAAGATCTGCAAAAATGCTCAATCTTTATGCACCCACAAAAGTCAATACCACAGCGGGCAGCAGATCTGTGACTTCATCCTGGTCGGGGAAGATGGCCAGCAACGACTATGCGGGAAGGTCTGCAGGCACTCTCGAAACCTGACTGACCATAAAAAAAGGAACCACAGTCGGCAACAAACCTGTGAATTTAAAGTGCTTGGAAAAGATCGCCAGCTGCGGCCATGCGGGGTAATCTGCAAGAACGCTGCAGTTCTCTCGACTCATAAAAGCAGTATTCACAGCGGGCAAAGAATCTGTGGCCTGACCGTGTTCGGGGAGGATGGTCAGGAGCGGCTATGCGGGACAACCTGCAGGAATTCTGCGTCTCTCTGGAATCACAAAAGCACTATCCACGGCGGACAAAAAATCTGTAACCTGACCATGGTCGGAGAGGATGGTCAGCAGCGTCGATGCGGGAGAACCTACAAGAATGCCGGCGCTCTTTCGAGTCACAAAAGCATTGCCCACAGTGGGAAAAAAACCTGTAGCATGACCGTGGTCGGGCATGATGGTCATCAGCAACAATGCGCAAAAATCTTCAAAAATGCTAAAGCCCTGTCTAAGCACAAAAGATTGCATCGAAAACACAAGCCTCTTGAAGCCGACCAGGATTAACAGAAGCTCTTTGATAGAAAGGCACACTTATTTTCTTGATCTATCCTTCCTCACTGTATATCAGAATCCAAGGATAGAATTATTAAACACTTATTCTTTGCAACAACGCTGTTGATGCTTTCGTTTTCTGTCTTCTGTCAGACTGAACCGTTGAAAAGTGGATTTATTGTCGAGCTTGAACAGAATGAAAGTTTTCCAAAAAAGCGCTTTTCTATAATTCAGTCGATCTCGTGGCAGTGGATTTACACCACTAATCTGATGACTGCGTACGAACTGATCCTCACCACCAAAGAAGTGTCTCCAGACAGCAGCCCTCATTCATGGCCACCCGTCGAAGTGGTTTTCACTGTCGGTTGGCTTCTAAAAAGCTATTGGAAACCGGTCTCAGCGTTGTTTAACCCAATTGAACTACAAGCGCCATCTATCTTGCCACAGGAGGATCAGCCGTTTGCGATTATCATTACCCTGTTCGGCTCTGGACATGACCAACAACAGGTCCAGCCTTCAGAATCATCCGTTCAGCAAGCCCCAAAAGCTACCATCCAGAATACAGGCTATTTCACTCATCGCCCCTACTCTGACTCTGACGACGGTGACGGAAACCCACCACAGTATTCACACACTATGGGTTTAAATTGTTTCGTCCATCCCTGTCACGGTGTTTGTCGATTCCAACCATCATCCGAAAGCAGAGAAGCTGCTGAATGGCTGCTGAATTTAAAAGAAAGTTCGAAAGGCTGCACAAAAATGACATTCGGGCAAAGCCCGCGCCCTTATGGCATTAATGACAAAACGACAAATAACTGTAACCCGAAACAATCAGGGCATGCAGAAGCAGCACATGCGGACCCTGCCGACTCAGTCAATCATGATGTGCCAATGCACAGGCATTTACCTCTCACAGCTGAAGATTGGGTGATAGTCAATGGATTACTCAATCTTGGTTGTCACAGTTTTCGCGTAAAAACAGGAATTTCCTTTATGCGTGACCATTTCAACCCCCCAATGGAGACTTCAGAAACACAACAAACAACAGAGGGATCAACCCATTTCAGTCATAAGCCACTTCATTTTTCCCAGAAAGACACAGTGCAAGCCAAAAACAACATAAGGCAAAAAATCTGTAAAGCAACGGTGGTCGGGAAGAATGGCCAGCAGCGATTGTGCGGAAAGGTCTGCTGGAGTGCCGCAGCTTTATCGGTTCACAAAAGCACTTACCACAGTGGGGAAAAAATCTGCCTTAAGACCGTGATCGGAGAGGATGGTCAGCTACGACAATGCGGCAAGGTCTGCAAGCATAATAATGCCTTATCAGATCACAGGAGAAGAGACCACACCGGTCAAAAAACCTGTGAAGTCACCGTGATTGGGGAAGATGGCCAGCAGCAGCCATGTGGAAAAGTCTGCAAAAATGCTCAAGCCCTGACGGATCACAAAAGCGGGTACCACTCCGGACAAAGAACCTGCAACGCTACCATGGTTGGGGAGGATGGCCAGCCTAAGCTATGCGGGAAGATCCTCAAGAATACTATTGCCCTGATGCATCATAAAGAACACTTTCACAGCAGAAAAAAAACCTGTGACGTAACCGTGATCGGTGAGGATGGCCTGCTTCGGCCATGCGGAATGGTCCTCACTAATGCTCGATACCTGAAGAATCACAAAAAAAGGGTCCACACCGGACGACAAACCTGCGACGAACCCTTGATCGGAGAGGATGGTCAGCAGCGACCATGCGGAAAAGCCTGCAAGAATGTTGAAGCCTTGCGACTGCACAAAAGAAAACATCGAAAACGCAAGCCTGTTGATACGAATCTGGATTAACAAGAGCTCTTTAGCAGAAAAACAAACTTATTTTCTTGATCTATCCTTCCTCTTTGTAAACCAGAATCCAAGGATAGAATTATTAAATACTCACTCTTCTCGACACCGTTGTTTCTACTATCTATTTCCGTCGCCTGTCAGGCCGAGCCGTTGACAAGCCGTTTTATTGTCGAGTTTGAACAGAATGGAGGTTTTCCAGACCAGAGCTTTTCTATAACGCCTTACACCCCTTCAGATATTCCTGACACAAACAGCTACACAGGATCAGCTTCGCTGCCTGATGGAAAACGACACAGATCAGGCTTTTACGGGGTAAAGCCAAACCCCATTGAGTCTATTTCGTGGCAATGGGTTTACACCACTAACCTGCTGATTGCTTACGAATTGATCCTCACCACTAGAGGCACTCCTCTGAGAGCTAACCCCTATTCATGGCTACCTGTAGAAGCCGCTTTCGCTGTCGGTTTGCTTTTAAAAAACTACTGGAACCCCAACTCACCGTTATTTAACCCGATTGAGCAACAGACGGCATCTATGTTGAGACAGTGGGATCAGCCGTTTGCGAGTATGATTACAATGTTTGGCTCTGGACATAACCAACAACAAGGCCAGCCTTTAGAATCATCCAGCCAGCAAGCCTCACAGGCCGCCACTCAGCCTGAGCGCTATTTCATTAATCACCTGTATTCTGACTCTGGCGAAGGTAAAAGAAACCCTCAGCAAGACTCTCACACTTTAGGTCTGAATTGCTTCGTAAATTCCTGTCGTGGCATTTGTCAATTCCGACCATCAGCGAGCAGCAGAAGGCCTGCTGAATCACCACTGAATGTCGAAAAAAGCTCAACAGGTCCTACAGGAGCAATACCCGGACAAAGCTCATGTCCTCCTTTGATAATTAAACACGGTCTCAGTTGCACAGGCTACTATGATTCTGTAAACACTACAGACTCACAAAAAAAACCGCCTGTAAAAGTATTCAATGATCGCTTTTCCTTTCAATTCCAATGCACTCCTGGTGAAACCTTTCTGCCTCAGACGCATCAAGCTCAGCCCCATGACGTTAATGACAACCTGACAAACAGCTGCAACCATACCCTCTCGATGAATGCAGGGAAAGCACAGTCTAACTCTGGCCAGCCACTCCATGATAATGCGCCAAGGCATAAGTATTTGTCTGTCACTGATGATGATTTGGTTATAGTCAATGGTTTACTCAATCTGCGTGATCATAGTCTTCTCAAAAAAATCAGGAATTCCTATGTCCGCAAACCTTTCAGACTTCCAGCGGGGGCGTCAAAAACACAACAAATAACAGGATCACCCCAATTGGGTCATAACCCACTTCATCTTTCCCGGACAGGCAGAGAACAAGCCACAAACCTCAGCGGGCAGAAAATTTGTAACGCAACAGTGGTCACAAAGAATGGCCTGCAGCAACCATGCTGTAAGGTTTGCATGAATACTACTGCCCTTTCGATTCACAAAAGCAAATACCACACCGGGCAAAAAACCTGTATCGAGACCGTAATCGGAGTGGATGGTCAACTGCAGCCATGCGGAAGAGTCTGCAAGCATGCTAATGCTCTTTCAGATCACAAAAGAAGAGAGCACACTAAGCAAAGAACCTGCGGTGTGGTAGTGGCTGGAGAAGATGGCCAACCGCAGTTATGCGGGAAGGTCTTCAAAAATACTTATGCCCTGACGCATCACAAAAGAACTCTCCACAGCGGGCAAAAGACCTGTCCCGTGCCAGTGACTGGAGAAGATGGCCAGCCGCGACCATGCGGGAAAATCTTCAAGAACGCTGAATCTCTGTCATCTCATAAATGCAAATACCACACCGGGCAAAAGACCTGTGACGTGACTGTGCGCGGGAAGGATAACCAACAGCAGCCGTGCGGATCCGTTTTTAACAGTTTTCAAGCCCTGTTGGATCACAGAAGAAAGAACCACAGTAGCAAAAAAATCTGTGAGGAAACCATAATCGGGAGGGATGGCAAGCGACAGAAATGCTGGACGATCTGCCAGAATGCTAAAGCCTTCTCGGATCATAAAAGAAAACATCGAAAACGCAAACCTGTTGATGCGGATCAGAATTAATTTTCTATAAAGCGAAACCTGAGCGTATTGTCAGATATCTCCACAGTCATTACCGATACCAAAGACTATTCAGAACCCGATTTGCCATCGGATAAGAAACGACATAGACATCAAAGACATAGGGTAAAAACGATCAACATTAAGTCGATTTCCTGGCAATGGCTTTATGCGACGAATCTGCTGGTTGCTTATGAAGTGATCCTGATCACCAGAACACCCTCTCTGAGTGCAGACACTTATTCACAGATACCTGAAGAAGCAAACTTATCTTCATAACCTATCCTTCCTCTCTGTATAGCAGAGTACAAGGATAGAGTTATTAAACACTCACTTTTTGCAGCATCACTATTGCTGCTCGTTTCATTTCCTGTCGTCTGTCAGGCTGAAGAGTCAACAAGGTGCTTTGTTGTCGAGCTTGGGCAGAATGCAACTTTTCCAAACCGAAGCTTTTCTATAAAGTGTGCAAGACAGGCAGTGTCAGAAAAACCATCAAACGTTGTCGACACAAGCGACAATGCAGGATCAGATTTGCCGCCTAATGGCAAACGACAGAAACCTGGCAATTACGGAGTCAAAACAACTTTTCCTGAATCGATCTCGTGGCAATGGCTCCACACTGCCAAGCTGCTTGTTGCCTACGAACTGATCTTCACCACCAAGGGTCCCGCCCTCGGTGCCATGACTTCTTCATGGCTGCTCATAGAAGTGGTTGTTGCTGTTGCCTGGCTTCTAAAAAACTATTGGCGCCTCGATTCATCGATGTTTAACCTCATTGAACAACAGGCGAGTCAGAGACATTCGTGCGCCGCCATCACTGTGGTGTTTGGCTCTGGAGATGACCAACAACAATACCAGCCATCAGAATCTTCCTGCCAGAAAGCTCAAAAGACAACTACCCACTATAGAGGCTCTTCCGCTGCTGGCCACCTGAACAATGATAATGAAGACGGTGACGAAGGTCTTCAGCCAAACCTGCATACTTTGGGTTTAAATTGTTTCGTCTCTACCTGTCGCGGCATTTGTCGATTCAGATCATCATTCGATAGCAGAGAGTCAAATGAATGGCCGCTCAATTCCATAGAAAGTTGGATAAACCACAGAAGGGCAGCCCCCTTTCTGGGCGCGTGCCATCATTTGGCCAATGGACACTGTTTCAGTTGCTTAGGTCGATTTAATCCTGAAGACACTGAAGATTTTCAACAAAACTCATCTTTCGAAGATTTGAATGGTATCCTTGATACTCAACTCTTATGCAATTTTGGCCAACCGCTTCATTCACTGTCATACCAGCCACAGACTCGTGACATTGATGGCAACCCAATCAACAGCTGCAACTATGCAGATTGGGTCGACTCAGACGGGGTCGCCTCAGACGGGGTCGCCTCAGACGGGGTCGCCTCAGACGGGGTCGCATGCACAATAAGTTCAGAGGCAGCCGATGCAACTGAACCTGCCAGACAAGCAATCTGTAACCTGACAGTGATCGGAAAAAATGGTCAACAGCTGTCATGCGGGAAGGTTTACCGGAATGCTAAAGCCCTGATTAATCACAAAAAAAACACCCACACCGGGCGAAGAAACTGTTACCTGACGGTGGTTGGGAAGGATGGTCAGCAACAACCATGCGGGAGAGCCTTCAAAAATACTCAATCTCTGTGGTCTCACAAAAGCAGGGTCCACAACAGACAACAAACCTGTAAGGTGACCGTGGTCGGGAAGAATGGCAAGCCGCAACCGTGCGGAAAGGTCTGCAGTAATAATCGTGCCCTCAGGGATCACAAAAGAACTGCTCACACCGGTCAACAAACCTGTAACCTGGATGTCATCGGAAAGAATGGCCAGCGGCAGACATGTGGAAAAGTCTGCAAGAATGCTCAAGCCCTGGCGGTTCATAAAAGCTGCTACCACAGCGGGCAAAAAACCTGTCACCTGCTTGTAATCGGGAAGGATGGTCTGCAACGTCCATGTGGAAGTATCTGCAAGAATGCCAAAGCCCTGCAGATTCACAAATGCAAGTATCACACCGGGCAAAAAACCTGTAACTTGATCATAGTCGGGGAGAATGACCAACAGCGGTCATGTGGAACCATCTGCAAGGATTCTCAAGCCCTGTTTCATCACAAGAAAAGACATCACACAGGGCAACAAACCTGTCAAAAGACTGTGTTCGGGGAAGATGGCCAGCCGCAGCAATGTGGGAAAATCTGCAAGAATGCTCTGGCTCTGCTTAATCACAAAAACAAAGTCCACAGCGGGCAAAAAACCTGTAACGAAACAGTGTTTACGGAGAATGGTCAGCAGCAGCCATGCGGAGTGGTCTGCCCCAATACCAGAGCCATAGAGAATCACAAAAGGCAATACCACAGCATACAAAAAACCTGTAGCGAAACCTTGGTCGGGGAGGATGGTCAGCCGCGACCATGCGGAAAGATCTGCATGAATGACGTGGCCCTGACGAATCACAAAAGAAGAAAGCACACCGGGCAACAAACCTGTGACGTGACCGTTCCCGGACAGAATGGTCGGCTGCGGCCATGCGGGGCAATCTTCAAAAATGCCGGATCCCTGGCGTCTCACAAAAACAGCGTCCACTCCGCTCAAAAGACCTGTCGCTTGACATTGGTCACAGAGAATGGCCAGCCGCAGTCCTGCGGGAAGGTCTGCAAGACTGCTAAAGCCGTGTCGGTTCATAAAAGAACACACAGAAAACGCAAACCAACTGAAGGAGTACAGGACGATGCCCCGGCCCTCAAAAGGTAAATATATCAATCTGAGATCAGCACTTTTATTCAGTTTTGCCATTAAGCCGTTGGTTTATTGCAGAAGATCTGCGATTGAAAAACATGCTTATTTCATGATCTATCCTTTCCCATCTGTAACCCGCAAAGCAAGGATAGAATTATTAAACATTCACCCTTTGCAGCACCGCTGTTCTTACTATTGTTGTTTTCTGTCGTCTGTAAAGCCGAACCTTTGACAGGACGTTTTATTGTCGCGCTTGAGGAGAATACAGGTTCTCAAAATCAGATCTTTTCTGTAAAGCCTGACCAGCTCAGGTTACCGGGCCCGTCAGAGTTGATTTCGTGGCCAGGGCTTTATGCCACGAACCTTCTGATTGCTTATGAACTGATCCTGACCACCAGGGCCACCACTGCGGGTGAAACCCCTTATTCATCGCTACCTGCCGAAGGAGCTATCGCTGTCGGTTGGCATTTAAAAAACTATTGGAACCCGGACTCATGGCTGTTTAACCCGATTAAGCTACAAGAGATAAATCAGGATTACCCGTTTGTCATCACCACTATGATGCACGGCTCGGGACATGACCAGCAACAACGTCAGCCAACAGAATCATCCCGCCATCAAGCCCCAAAAGCCACCAACCGTCCTTCAGGCTATGTCACCAGACTACAGGATTCTGAATCTGGCGACGGTAACGGAGACCCAGAACAACACTCACACACTTTGGGCTTAAATTGTTTCGTCTATCCCTGTCATGGCGCCTGTAGATTACGATCATCATCCGATTCATCCGATAGCAAAACGTCGGATCGTGAGGCAGTCCACACGAGAGAAATGGCCGAACAAAGCTCATGCCCCCATTTGGTCAATAGACACTGCTATCGTTGCCGGTTAGTGATCGGGGCCCCTTCAGAGTCAGTGGGTGCTGGTACAGCCAATAAAACTCAGCTCAACGTGACAAACTGTAACGTTATAGAGATCGATGAAAATGGCCAGCTGCGCCAGTGTGGGAAGCTCTACAAGGATGTCCGAACACTGTCGACTCACAGAAGAAGATACCACACCGGACAACAGGCCTGTGAAACGACTGTGGTCGGGCAGAATGGCCAGCCGCAGCCATGCGGGGCAGTCTGCAAGAATGCTGGAGCCCTGATGGTTCACAAAAGCAGCGTCCACACTGGACAACAAACCTGTTACTTAACATTGGTCGGGGAGGATGGCAAGCTGCGCCAATGCGGAAAGCTCTGCAAGAATAGCGGAGCCCTGTCGACTCACAAAAGAAGACATCATAGCGGGCAACAAACCTGCGACATAACATTGGTTGGAGAGGATGGCCAGCAGCTCCCATGCGGAGTGGTCTGCCGCAATGCTCACATCCTGACGTTTCACAAAAGAAGATACCACTCCGGACAAAAAGTCTGCGATGTAAGAGTGGTCACAGGGGATGGCCAACAGCGGTCATGTGGGACGGTCTGCAAGAGTGCTCATGACCTCTCGATGCACAAAAGATGTACTCACACCGGTCAACAAGTCTGCGATGCAACTGTGGTCACAGAGGATGGCCAGCAGCAGCCATGCGAAAAGGTCTGCAAGAATGCTAAAACCTTGTCAGAGCACAAAAGCAATTACCACACCGGGCAGAAAACCTGTGACGTATACATTGAAGGGGAGGATGGCCAGCAGCAGCCATGCGGAAAGGTCTTCAAGAGCGCTCGAGCCCTCTCGTCGCACAAAAGCAGATTCCACACAAGTCAAAAAACGTGTGACGCGACAGTGGTCGGGGAGGGTGGTCAGCAGCAGCCATGCAAGAGGGTCTGCAAGAGCGCTCCAGCCCTGTCGGATCACAAAAGAAGACATCATAGCGGGCAACAAACCTGCGACATAACATTGGTTGGGGAGGATGGCCAGCATCGGACATGCAGGAAGGTCTGCAAGAATGCCAAGGCTATGGATAATCACAAAAGAATACACAGAAAACGCAAACCAGCTGCAGGAGAACAGGACGATGCCCCAGCCCTCAAAAGGTAAAGTGAATAAATAACAATCTGAGATCAGCACTTTTATTCAGTTTTGCCAGTAAATCTCTGGTTTATTGCAGAAGATCTTCAATTGCAAAAAATGCTCATTTCATGATCTATCCTTTCCCATCTGTAACCCGCAAAGCAAGGATAGAATGATTAAATATTCACCCTTTGCAGCACCGCTGTTCTTACTATTGTTGTTTGCTGCAGTGTGTATGGCCGAACCTTTGACAGGACGTTTTATTGTCGCGTTTGAGGAGAATACAGGTTCTCAAAAGCAGATCTTTTCTGTAAAGCCTGACCAGCTGAGGTTACTGGGCCCGTCAGAGTTGATTTCGTGGCCAGGGCTTTATGCCACGAACCTTCTGATTGTTTATGAACTGATCCTGACTGCCGGGGCCACCACTATAATGCACGGCTCGGGACATGAGCAGCAACAACGTCAGCCAACAGAATCATCCCGCCATCAAGTCCCAAAAACCACCACCCGTGCTACAGGCTTCGTCTCCAGTCTCCTGAATTCTGAATCTGCTGACGGTAACGGAGACCCACAACAACACACACATACTTTGGGCTTAAATTGTTTCGTCTATCCCTGTCATGGCGCCTGTAGATTAAGATCAGATAAAACCCGGCCCACCGGGCAAGTAATCTGTAACCTGATAGAAGTCGATGAAGATGGCCAGCTGCGCCAATGTGGGAAGTTCTACAAGAATGCCAAGGCCCTCTGGACTCACAAAAAAAGATACCACACCGAACAACAAAGCTGTGACGCGACTGTGACCGGGCAGAATGAGCAACCGCAGCCTTGCCGGGTGGTCTGCAAGAATGCTGGAGCCCTGGCGTCTCACAAAAGCAGCTTCCACACTGGACAAAAAACCTGTCAATTAACATCGGTCGGCACTGATGGCCAGCAGCTGCCATGCGAGAAAGTCTGCAAGACTGCTAAAGCCCTGACGGATCACAGAATAAGACACCACTCCGGGCAAAAAACCTGTAACCTGACGTTGGTCAGGAAGGATGGTCAGCAGCGGACATGCGGAATGGTCTGCAAGAGTAATAAAGCCTTCTCGGATCACAAAAGAAGATACCACACCGGACAACAAACCTGTGAAGTAACCGTGATTGGGCAGGATGGTCAGCCCCAGCCATGCAGGAAAGTCTGCAAGAATGCTATAGCCCTTTCGACTCACAAGAGAAGATACCACAGCAGGCAAAAAACCTGTGACTCAATGATGTTCCGGGAGGATGGCCAACAGCGGCCATGTGGAACCATCTGCAAAAATGCTCAGGCCCGGGTGCATCGCAGGGGCAGAGACCTCAACGGGCAACAAACCTGTCAAATGACTGTGATCGGGAAGGATGGCCAGCAGCGGACATGCGGAAAGGTCTGCAAAAACGCTCAAACCTTCTCAGAGCACAAAAGCAATTACCATACCGGACAAAAAACCTGTGACCTAACCGTGATTGGGGAGGATGGCCAGCAGCGGCCATGCGGGATAATCTGCAAGAATGCTAAATCCTTGTCGGATCACAAAAGAAGATGCCACACCGGGCAACAAACCTGTGACGCGACCCTGGTCGGTCAGGATGGCCAACCGCGATCGTGCGGAACGGTCTGCCAAAATGCCAGAGCCTTTTCGGATCACAAAAGAAGATACCACACCGAACAACAAAACTGTGACGCCACTGTGATCGGGCAGAATGGCCAGCCACAGCCTTGCGGGGCAGTCTGCAAGAATGCGGTAGCCCTAACAAGCCACAAAAGCAGCTTCCACACTGGACAACGAACCTGTCACTTAACATGGGTCGGGGAGAATGGCCAACAGCGGCCATGCGGATTGGTTTGCATTAATGCCAGAGCCCTGGCTAACCACAAAAGAACGCATCGTAAGCGCAAGTCTGTTTATGTGGATCAGGATGATGATCCTCAGCCCTCGAAAAAGTAAAGCAAGAAAGCAATGATCTCTAACAGAAACTATAAATCTTCCTTAACGCTCAAGCATTGTGGTTTCACAAAAAAAAAGACCACACCGGGGAACAAACCTGTAACTCGATGGTGGTCACGAAGGATGGCCAGCGGCGACGATGCGGGAAGGTCTACCGGAATCTTAAATCCCTGTCTGAGCACAAAAGTAGATATCATCGAAAACGCAAGCCTGTTGATCTGGAGCAGCACGATGACCACAGCCCTTCAAAAGGTAAAGTAAGTAACGATATTTAACAGGAGACTTTTGACAGAAAAACACGCTTATTTTTTTGATCTATCCTTCCTCTCTGTAGACCGGAACTCAAGGATAGAATGATTAAACACTCACTTTTTGTGGCATCGCTGTTACTACTACATTCCCTGTCTGCCACCGCTCAAGCCGATCCGTTGACAAGACGTTTTATGGTCGAGTTTCAACAGGATTCAGGTTTTCCAAACCAAAGCTTTCCATTAAACAAAGACCAGAGATTATCGGGTAACCCGTCAGTCAATGCCGAAACAAGCCGCCATACAGGACAAGTTTTACCATCTTATTATAAACGACAAAAATATTATGAGGTAAAAGCAACCTTGATTGGGTCGATTTCCCGGCAGTTGCTTTACGCCACGAATCTACTGGTTGCCCTCGAAGTGATCCTGACCTCCAGAGATGCCCTTCTGAGCTCTGCCCCTTATTCGTGGCTACCAGTAGAAACGGTTGTCGCTTTCGGCTGGATTTTAAAAAACTATTGGAACCCGGATTCATTGCTGCTTAATCTGATTCGACAACAAGAGATAAGTCAGGATCACCCGTTTGTGATTACCACTATGATGCCTGGCTCTGGAAATAACCAACAACAAGGTCAGCCTTCAGGATCATCGGGTCTGCAGGCCCCCGCAGCAGCCCCCAGCCATCCGATAGGCTATTTCACCAGCCTTCTGTATTCCAACTCTGGCGAAGATAACGAGAACCCTCAACAACAGCAACATACTCTTGGTTTAGATTGTTTCGTCCATCCCTGTTATGGCGTTTGTAAATTTCGATCGCCTGTTGAAGGCTTGACAAACCTTACAAAAGCAACACCCAAACAAAATTCATCTACCTATTTGGCCAATAGACACTACTATCTTTGCATCAGTCATTCTGATCCTGTAAAAGAAACATCGAATGATTCCCCTGACATTCGACTCCAATGTTTTTCTGGCGAACTATCTCAGGCACTTCACATTGATGGCAACCCGGCCAATAGCTGCAACCTTGAAGGAGTCGCCCCGGACTCAACGGGTGCAGGCACAACCGATATAAGGGCTCCAGCCGAGCAAGCAACCTGCAACGCGGTAGTGGTCGCGGAAGATGACCATCTGCGGCAATTCGGGAAAGCCTTTCAAAGTACTCAAGCACTGTCGAATCAGAAAAGAAGAATCCATACAAGGCAAAAAAACTGTGAGGTGACTGCGGTCGGGGAGAGTGGCGAACAACAACCATGCGGGGTGGTTTGCAAAAACGACAAATCTCCGACGTCTCATAAAAGCAAATACCATTGTGGGCCAAAAACCTGTAACGTCGCTGTGGTTGGAAATGATGGTCAGCAGCGGCCATGCGGGAAAGTCTGCAGGAACCCTGTTTTCCTGTCGGATCACAAAGGCAGATGCCACACCGGACGAAAAACCTGTGATGAAATAGAGGTCACGGAAGATGGTCAGCAGCGGCCATGCGGGGCAGTTTGCCAGAATTTTAGAGCCCTTTCGACTCATAAATCCAGATACCACACCGGGGAAAAAACCTGTGGCGCAACAGTGATTGGGAAAGATGGCCGACAACAGCCATGCGGGAGAGTCTGCAAAAATGCTTTAGCCCTTTCGAGTCACAAAATAAGGAATCATAGCGGGCAAAAAACCTGTAACCTAACAGTGGTCGGAGAGAATGGTCAGCAACGGCCATGTGGGAAGATCTGCAATAGTGCTGGAACCCTGTCGGATCACAAAAAAAGAAACCACAGCCTACAAAGAACCTGTGACGTGAAGATTGTTGGAGAACATGGCCAGCCTCAGCCATGCGGGATGGTCTGCAAGAATTCTTATACCATCTGGGCTCACAAAAACAGAGTCCACGGTGGGAAGCAAACCTGCGACGTGATCATGGCTGAAAAAGACGCCCAGCAGAGGCCGTGCGGAAAGGTCTTTAAGAATAATCTGACCCTTTCTGATCACAAAAGAAAATATCATCTAAAACGCAAATCTGTCGATGTGGACCAGGATGATGACCTCAGTCCTCCAAATGGTAAAGTGAGTAAGTAACGATCTTTAACAGGACGGTAACCTCAGCCTTCCAGAAGCTAGAATTAATTAGCGATCTTAAAGAGAAGATTTTTGAAAGAAAAACACACTTATTATTTTGATCTATCCTTCTTTTCTGTAAACCAGAATGCAGGGATAGAATTATTAAACACTCAATCTTTGCGGGGCTGCTGTTGCTGCTCTCTGACGTCTGCCAGGCCGAACCGTTGACATTGGGTTTTATTGTCGAGCTTCAACAGGATACAAGTTTTTCAAACCAGAGCTTTTCGATAACAACACACCGGCGCACATTGCCGGGTGATCTGCCAGACATTGCAGATAAAACCAACCATTCAGAAAAGAAACTGCCACCTGAAGTCAAACGACACAAACCTTACAGTTACGGTATTAGAGCAGCAATTATTGAGTCGATATCCTGGCAGTTGCTCTACGCTGCGAACCTGCTGGCTGCCCGTGAACTGACCCTGACCACCAAAGGCATGCCTGTGGACGCCACCTCCCATTCATGGCTGCCGGTAGAAGCGGTTGTCGTTGTCGGTTGGCTTTTAAAAAGTTATTGGAACCCCGATTCACCGATGTTTAATCAGATTGAACAACAAGAGATGACATCTATGTTGGCACGGTGGGATCAGCCGATTGTGATCACCACTATGATGCAAGGCTCTGGAAACAACCAACCGCAGGGCCAGCTATCAGAGTCATCTGGCCAACAAGCCTCTCAAGCCACCAGTCAACCTGCAAGCTCTTTTTTCGACCCTCAATATTCTGGCTATGGCAACGGCTCCGGAGACCCTCAACAATACTTACACACTCTGGGTTTAGATTGTTTCGTCCATCCCTGTCATGGCGTTTGCGAATTTCGGCCATCTTATGAAAACGTGGACCCCGTTCAAAGGTCGCTGAATGTTGAAGAAAGTCTGGTAAACCATGCAGGAGCAACACACTGGGAAAACTCATGCCCCCATTTGGCCAATAGTCACTGCTATCGTTGCATCAGACATTCTGATAATGCAAAAGAAACATCGAATGATCCTCCTGACATTCAACTCCAATGGGCTTTTGGCCAACTATTTCAACCAAATGGCATTGATAGCAATTTTGCATATAGCTGTAATCTGATAGTGGTCGGGCGTGGTGGCCAGTCGCGACTTTGCGGAAAAGTCTTCAGAAGTACACAAGCCTTGTTGGGACACGCAGGCAGAGTCCATTCCGGGAAAAAAATCTGTGACTTAACCCTAATCGGGGAGGATGGCCAAAAGCAACCGTGCGGGAAGGTCTTCAAGAATGCCAAAACTCTGTCGGAGCACAAAAGAGGCATTCACAGCAAGCAAATGACCTGTAACAAGACAGTAACCGGGGAGGATAACCAGCCACGGACATGCGGGAAAGTCTGTAAGAATACTAAAGCCCTGTCCAATCACAAAAGACAGGACCACTCCGGGCAACAAACCTGTAACGTTATGATGGTCGGGGAGGATGGGCAACAACGGCCATGTAGACAGATTTGCAAGAATAGCCGAGCCCTTTGCGATCACAAAAGAAGCACCCACACCGGGCAACAAACCTGCGACTTTATAATACTCAGAGAGGACAGCCAACCACGACTATGTGGAACGATCTGCAGGAGTGCCGAAAGCCTGTCGGAACACAAAAGAAATGAGCACACCGTGCAACAAACCTGTGACGTCGTAATGGTAACAGAGGATGGCCAGCGGCGGCCATGCGGGAAGGTCTACAAGAATAAACGGATCCTCTGGCATCACAAAAAATACTCCCACACCGGGCAACAAATCTGTGACTTCATGGTGGTCGGGGAGGATGGTCAAACACACCCATGCGGAAAAGTCTGCTGGAATGCTAAAATCCTGCACGACCACAAAAGAAACGCCCACAGGCAAAAAATCTGTGACCTTATGGTGGTCGGGCAGGACGGCCAACAGCGGCCATGCGCGACTCTCTTCGAGAATAAAAAAGCTTTGTTGTGCCACAAAAGAAACGTCCACAACGTGAAACAAAACTGTGACGTAACCGTGGTCGGAATGAATGGCCAACCCCGGCCATGCGGAAAGGTCTGCAAGAGTATTCAAGCCCTGTCATGTCACAAAAGCAGATACCATAGCGGACAACAAACCTGCAACGCTATATTGGTCGGCGAGGATGGCCAACAGCAGCCATGTGGAAAGGTTTACAAGAATGTCAGAGCTCTGTCTGAGCACAAAAGAATACATCGAAAACGCAAACCTGTTGATGCGGACCACAAAGACGGTCTCAGCCCTCCGTAAGGTAATGTGAATAAGTAACGACCTTTAGCAGAAGGTTTTTTGACAGAAAAACACGCTTGCTTTCTTGATCTATCCTTCCTCTCTGTATATTTAGAGGCAAGGATAAAATCATTAAATACTCACTCTTTGCAACACCCCTGCTGCTACTTTCGCTGACTGTCGCCTGACAGGCCGAAGCGTTGACCAGACGTTTTATTGTCGAGCTTCAACAGGATGCAGTTTTTTTCAAACCAGAGTTTTTCTATAAAAACAGACCAGCGTTCGTTGTCGTATAATCAGTCAGACATTGCCGACAAAAATGGCTTTATAACTATCAACAAGCTTATCATGCTGACCGGTCATATCCTGACATGTGGTCAGTAAATGGTTGTACTTGCAGCCCCAAAGTCATTTTTTTCACAAGTAGTCGAGTTCACATATTTGGCATGATGATTCACGGTATCATCTTAAAGCGGGTGAGTAGGGTTTAAACTCTTCGTCATCAAAAAGTTTACACTGTTGTTTTGTATCTTCTGTCTTCACTGTCAGTGTGCACATCAGCTGATAGTACAAAGGCGCATCGTCATTAACCCGGTTGACTGCAAGTGTGAGATCAGCTCTCTGACCGATCAATTGATGAATGGCCTTCGCCAGATATCGTGGGCAGTAACCAACAATCTCGGGTGTCTCGCTGGTGCGAATAGCGATCGCCTGGTGATCTGCCGGGTTCTGAATATCCTGCATCAGTAGAAGCGGATCGCCGGATTGCAGGGTTTTGATACGGGCTCGGGCGGAGTCCGTAACGTAGCGTACGCCGTGAACAAAAAAGTCGAATTCAAAGGAGCCCGATGTATCCTGCTGCACTTCAGGAAAGACCTGCAAATTATCAGTACTTTTAGTACCACCGGTTTTGGCCAGGATAAGCAGTGGGCAATTTTGTCCCTCCAGGCCCAGCCAGGATAATAAAAGCTTATATTCAGGCCGACGTTCTGATAACAGGCGATTGGCAAACAGGGGGAACAACCGTTCAGACCGATAAACCTTGGTTAAATCCTCCATGCCGGTAAACGGTGTAAACCGTTCACTATAGCCAGCTCCCCGAGTGTATTGAAACTGGTAATGATCGCCATTCCGAGTCAACTTGCCCACCGGGTGCCACTCTCTTTTTAACGGGTCCTGCCAGGCTAAAAATACGCTGTTTAACGATGTGTGCATAGTAGACTCCTTCTATTTTCTAAAATCATTTGTTCAGCAAATTGAATGGCTATGGGGGTTGTTACCTCCTCTGGTATCCGCTGTAGTAGCTGACCTATTTCAGCCTCGGACAGCAAGCTGAGTTTTTTCAGCCAGAAGCCTGCAGCCCGGGGCTGCATTTCTTTGGCAATAATAAAAGCATCCATGGTTTTCAATGGTTTGTTGTCGGCTTTGGACCTATAGAGCGCACAACTGGCTTTCCTGACGTATGCCGCAACGGAAAACCCCCGGTCCTTTGTGGACAGGCGTTTCTGCCGGGTATCATCCCGCTCTGTGCAGCCAAGGCTGGAAGCGTGATCATAAGTTGGGCAAAGGTACTTTTTACCGCTGGCATCGTCCAGTAAAACCGCCCAGTTTTCATGGTGCCGATCCTGATTGCTGATCAGTGCATCCAGCATAAGGTAGCCGGTAAACACGCCAGCAGCATCCATAAACTCGGGGAATTTCTCCTTAAAGGGCGGAAGAATACCACTTTTTGCGGTTTCAAGAATACCCATTACCCGTGCCACCGTATGTTCTCTGACCCGGACAAACCGTTGTTGTTCATCGCCGGGATAGGTGTTATCAGTGGACATTAACAGCTGGTTACCCAAAGTCATCCGCCAACGGGTACGATCAGTAATAATGCTTGGGCTGGTGACACCAATATTGCCCTGAAAGCGGGCCATCTCATAGGTGGCGTGGGGAATACCCAACTGCACGCAAAGTTGCTCTGCCACCTTTTCCGACCAGTGCTCCCCGGTTAACGGGCGTGACTTTTTAAACAGCCATTTCTGTTTCTGCCAGGTATACCAGGATTTCTCCTTGGTGCCGAGATCCTCCGGCGAGTCCATCTCCTCCCTGATATCGATGATTTTATAGGGTGTTGTCATGCCGGGTTTCCTGGCTTTCTTGGGTTATTTAACGGTGACCTGGCCGTTCATTAGCATGGGAAGTAGCCACTCCGGGCACCAAACCTGCAAGGTTATAATACTCGGGAAGGACAGCCAACCACGACCATGCGGAATAGTCTGCAAGAATGTTCGAGCCCTGTTATGCCACAAAAGCAAATACCACACCGGGCAACAAACTTGTGATGTGACCCTGGTCCGGGAGGATGGACAGCCGCAGCAATGTGGAAAGGTTTGCAAGAATGCAATTACCCTGTCCAGGCACAAAAAAACACATCAAAAACGCAAGCCCGTTGATACAAACCAGAAAGACGGTCTCAGCCCTCCATAAGGTAATGTGAATAAGTAACGACCCTTGGCAGAAGGTTTTTGAAAGATAATCACGCTTGCTTTCTTGATCTATCCTTCCTCTCTGTACAACCGGAGGCAAGGATAAAATCATTAAATACTCACTCTTTGCGACAACTCTGCTGCTACTTTTTCTGGCTGTCGCCTGTCAGGCCGAAACCTTGACCAGACGTTATGTTGTTGAGCTTCAACAGAATACAGCTTTTTCAAACCAGAGTTTTTCTATAAAGCCAGACCAGCGTTCACTGTCGGATAAACCGTCAGATATTGACGGCAAAAACGGCTTTAAAAGACCAGATTTACCCTCTGATAATAAACGACAAAGATTTCTCAATTACGAAGTAAAAACAACCCTCATTGAATCGATTTCCTGGCAGTTGCTTTACGCCTCGAATTTGCTGCTTGCTTTCGAACTGATCATGACCAGCAAAGCCCCCCCTCTGGGTGCTACTTATTCATGGCTCCCCGCAGAAGGCATTGTCACTGTCGGCTGGCTTTTGAAAAGCTATTGGAACCCCGACTCACTGCTGTTTAAACCGATTGAACAATCAGAAATGAGGTTGTCACAAGGGAATCAGCCTTTTGCAATCACTACTATGATGCACGGCTCCGGCTATGACCAACAACAACAACCACAACAACAAAGCCAGCTATCAGAATCATCTGGCCAACAGGCCCCGCAAGCCACCAGCCAACAAACAGGCGCTTTCACCAGCCCTCTGTTTTCTGGCACCGGTGACGGCTACGGAGACCCTCAACAAGACACACATACTTTAGGTTTAGATTGTTTCGTATACCCCTGTTATGGCGTTTGTGAATTCCGACCATCTTTCGAAAACACAGAGCCAGATGAAAGCTGGCTGAATTTTGAAGAAAGTCTGGCAAGCTATACAGAAGTAACACCCGGACAAAACCCATGCCCCCATGACTGTCTCTGCTTTCGTTGCATATGGCATTTTGATCCTGAAAATGAAAGATCAAATGATCCCTTTGCCATTGAACTCAAATGCACTTCTGGCCAACTATTTCAGTTAGATGGCATTGATGACAACCCGGTCAATACAACCGCCCCTGCAGAGCAAGTCACCTGTGACCTGACAATAGTCGGTAAGGATGGCCAGCTACGGAATTGCGAGAAAGTCTACAGGAGTATCAAAACCCTTTTGAATCACAAAGGAAAAGTCCACTCCGGTAAAAAAACCTGTCTCGTGCCGGTAGTCGGGAAGGATGGCCGACTGCGACCATGCGGGGAGGTCTCGAAAAATGCCGGTGCCCTGTCGAATCACAAAAGAAGGGCCCACAGTGGGCAGCAAACCTGTGAAGTCATAATGGTCACAGAGGATGGTCAGGAACGGCCATGCGGAAAGGTCTGCATGAATGCCAGCGCCCTGTCGAATCACAAAAAATGCGCCCACACCGGACAAAGAACCTGTGATATGACCGTGGTCGGGGAGGATGGTCAGCCGCAGACATGTGGGAAACTCTGCAAGAGTGCTCAATCCCTCTCGTGTCATAAATTCAGTCACCACACCGGGCAAAAAACCTGTGACGTAATCCTGATCGGAAAGGATGGCCAGCAGCGACCTTGCGGAAAGGTATACAAGAATGTCAGTGCTCTAAGGTATCACAAAAAAAACACTCACACCGGGCAAAAAACCTGTGATGTGATCGTGGCCGACGAGGATGGCCAACAGCAGCCATGTGGAAAAGTTTACAAGAATGCCAAAACACTGGCTATTCACAAAAGAACACATCGCAAACGCAAGCCTGTTGATACCAACCAGAAAGACGGTCACAGCCCTCCATAAGGTAAGTAACGCCCCTTAGCAGAGGGTTTTTTAACAGAAAAACACGCCTGCTTTCTTGATCTATCCTTCCTCTCTGTATATCCGGAAGCAAGGATAAAATCATTAAATACTTACTCTTTGCGACAGCTCTGCTGCTACTTCTGCTGACTGTCGCCTGTCAGGCCGAAACCTTGACCAGACGCTATGTCGTCGAGCTTCAACAGGATGCAGCTTTTTCAAAGCAGAGTTTTTCCATAAATCAAGACCAACGTGCATTGTCGGATAACCCGTCAGATATTACCGATAAAAATGGCTTTAAAAGATCAGATTTACCCTCTGATTATAAACGACAAAGTTTTTTCAGTTACGAAGTAAAAGCAACCCTCATTGAGTCGATTTCCCGGCAGTTGCTTTACGCCACGAATTTGTTGCTTGTCTTCGAACTGATCATGACCAGCAAAGCCTCTTCTGTGGGTGCCCGTGCTTATTCATGGCCACCAATAGAAGGGATTGTCACTGTCGGCTGGCTTTTGGAAAGCTATTGGAACCCCGACCCGGCACTGTTTAAACCGATTGAACAATCAGAAATGAGGTTGACACAGGGGAATCAGCCTTTTGCAATCACCACTATGATGCACGGCTCCGGATATGACCAACAACAATCACAACAACAAAGCCAGCTATCAGAGTCATCTGGCCAACAAGCCCCGCAAGCCACCAGCCAACAAACAGGCTCTTTCACCGACCCTCTGTCTTCTGGCTCCGGTGACGGCTACGCAGACCCTCAACAACACGCACATACTTTGGGTTTAGATTGTTTCGTCCACCCCTGTCATGGCATTTGTAAATTCCGACCATCTTTCGAAAACATGGGGCCAGATGAAAGGTCGCTGAATTTTGAAGAAAGTCTGGCAAGCCTATCAGGAGCAGTACCTGGGCAAAACTCATGCCCCCATAATTGTCTCTGCTATCGTTGCATCTGGCATTCTGATCCTGCAAATGAAACATCAAATGACCCCTTTGCTATTCAACTCCAATGGGCTTCTGACCAACTATTTCAGGTATATGGTATTGATGACAACCCGGTCAATACAACCGCCCCTGCAGAGCAAGTCAGCTGTAACCGGACAATGGTCGATGAGGATCGCCAGTTACGGTGTTGCGAGAGAGTCTACAAGAGTGTTCAATCCCTTTTGAATCACCAAAGAAAAATCCACACTGGCAAAAAAACCTGTCTCGCACCCGTGTTCGGAGAGGATGGCCGACTGCGACCATGCGGGGAGGTCTGGAAAAATGCCAGTGCCCTGTCGGGCCACAAAAGAAAAATGCACACTGGGCAGCAAATCTGTGAAGTAATCGTGGTCGGAGAGGATGGTATAACGCAACCATGCGGGAGAGTCTGCAAGAATGCCATTATCCTCTCAGATCATAAAAAAAGAAAGCACATGGGGCAAAGAATCTGCACTATGATCCTTGCCGATGAGGATAGCCAGCAGCGGCTATGCGGGAAGGTGTGCATGAATGTCCACGCTCTACGGTATCACGAAAGAAGCGCTCACACCGGGCAACAAACCTGTAACGTTATGATGCTCGGAGAGGATGGCCAGCAAAGGCCATGCACGCTGATCTGCAAGAATGTTGGAGCCCTGACGAATCACAGAAACAGATACCACTCCGGGCAACAAACCTGTAAAGTAACCGAGACAGGAGAAGATGGCCAACCTCGAGCATGCGGCAAGGTCTTCAAAAATGTCAGCGCCCTGGGGTATCACAAAAAAAGCGCCCACACCGGGCAACAAACCTGTGACTTTATGATGGTTGGGGAGGATGGTGAGCGACGGCCATGCGCGAAGGTTTGCAAGAATACCATAGCCCTTTATGATCACAAAAGAGGTACCCACACCGGGCAACAAACCTGTGACGTTATGATGGTTGGGAAGGATGGCGAGCGAAGGCCATGCGGAAAGGTTTGCAAAAATATCCAAGCTCTTGGTGATCATAAAAGAAGCGAGCACACCGGGCAAAAAACCTGTGATGTGATAGTAGCCGATGAGGATGGCCAGCAACGACCGTGCGGGAAGGTCTACAAGAATAGACATGTCCTCTGGGATCACAAAAAAAACGCCCACACCGGGCAAAAAACCTGTGATGTGACCGTGGCCGATGAGGAAGGCCAACAGCGCCTGTGTGGAAAGGTTTACAAGAATGCCAAAACACTGTCTGTGCACAAAAGAACACATCGCAAACGCAAGCCTGTTGATACGAACCAGAAAGACGGCCTCAGCCCTCCATAAGGTAATGTGAATAAGCAACGACCTTAAGCAGAAGGTTTTTTCTTGATCTATCCTTCCTCTCTGTATAGAAGGTGTCACGAAACTCCAACAAATCGTTCCCACGCTGCGACCCACAGGGCCTGAGAGCATGGAAACCAGAGTTTTGCGACCCGCTCTATATCCGGAGGCAAGGATAAGATCATTAAATACTCACTCTTCGCGGCACCTCTGTTGCTACTTTTGCTGACTGTCGCCTGTCGGGCCGAAACCTTGACCGGACGCTATATTGTCGAGCTTCAACAGGATGCAGCTTTTTCAAACCAGAGTTTTTCTTTAAAGCAAGACCAACGTGCATTGTCGGATAACCCGTCAGATATTACCGAAAAAAACGGCTTTAAAAGACCAGATTTACCCTCTGATGATAAACGACAAAGATTTTTCAGTTACGAAGTAAAAACAACCTTCATTGAATCGATCTCATGGCAGTTGCTTTATGCCACGAATTTACTGGTTACCTTCGAACTGATCATGACCAGCAAAACCCACCCTCCGGGTTCTACCTCTTATTCATGCTCACCAGTAGAAGGGATTGTCACTGTCGGCTGGCTTTTGAAAAACTATTGGAACCCCGACTCATCGTTTTTTAAACCGATTAAACAATCAGGAGTGAGGTTGGCACGGGGGAATGAGCCCATTGCAATCACTACTATGATGCACGGCTCCGGATATAACCAACAACAACCACAACAACAAAGCCAGCTATCAGAGTCATCTGGCCAACAAGCACCACAAGCCATCAGCCAACAAACAGGCTCTTTCACCAGCCCTCTGTATTCTGGCTTTGGTGACGGCTTCGGAGACCCTCAACAACAAGCACATACTTTAGGTTTAGATTGTTTCGTCCACCCCTGTTATGGCATTTGTATATTCCGATCATCTTTCGAAAACATGGGGCCAGATGAAAGGTCACTGAATTCTGAAGAAAGTCTGGCAAGACTTACAGAAGCAAAACCCGGACAAAACTCATGCCCCCATAATTGTCTCTGCTATGGTTGCATCTGGAATTTTGATCCTGCAAATGAAACATCAAGTGATCCCTCTATCATTGAACTCCAATGGGCTTCTGGCGACCAATTTCAGGTACATGGCATTGATGACAAACCGGTCAATACAACCGCCGCTTTGGAACAAGTCAGCTGTCACCTGACAATGGTCGATGAGGATGGCGAGCTTCGCAATTGCGAGAAAGTCTACAAGAGTGTTGCATCCCTTTTGAATCACCAAAGAAAAATCCACACCGGCAAAAAAACCTGTCTCGCGACCGTAGTCGAGAAGGATGGTCGGCAGCGACCATGCGGGGAAGTCTGCAAAAATGCCAGTAACCTGTCGAATCACAGAAGAAGGGTCCACAGCGGGCAACAAACCTGCAACTTTACAGTGGTCGAAGAGGACGGCCAGCAGCGACCTTGCGGAACGGTCTGGAAAAATGCCGGTGCCCTGTCGAATCACAAGATAAGGACCCACACCGGGCAACAAACCTGTGACGTGACAGTGGTCGAAAAGGATGGCCAGCAGCGACCTTGCGGAACGGTCTGCAAGAGCACCAGAGCCTTGTCGTTTCACAAGCGTGGATACCACAGCGGGCAAAAAACCTGTGAAGTGATCGTGGTCGGCAAAGATGATAAACCACAACCATGCGGGAGGGTATGCAAGAATTCCATCACCCTGTCGCATCACAAAAGAAACGCCCACACCGCTCAAAGAACCTGTGACCTGATCGTGGTCGGGAAAGATGGTCAGCCGCGGCCATGCGGAAAACTCTGCAAGAGTGCTCAATCTTTCTCGTGTCATAAATTTAACCAGCACACCGGGAAAAAAACCTGTAACCTGACCGTGGTCGAAGAGAATGACCAGCAGCGACCTTGCGGAACGGTCTGCAAGAACGCCAAAGCTTTATGGATTCACAAACTTGGATACCACAGCGAGCAAAAAACCTGTGATGTGATCGTGGTCGATGAGTATGGCCTGCAGCGGCCATGCGGGAAGGTCTACAAGAATGTCAGCGCTCTATGTGATCACAAAAGAAGGCCTCACACCGGGCTACAAGCCTGTGACGTTATGACGGTCGGGGAGGATGGCAAGCAATGGCCATGTGGAAGGGTTTACAAGAATGCCAAAGCCCTGTCTGTGCACAAAAGAATACACCGAAAGCGCAAGCCTGTTGCTGCGAACCAGAAAGACGCTGTCAGCCCTCCATAAGGTAAAGTGAATAAGCAAAAACCTTTAGCAGAAGGTTTTTGAAAGAAAAACACGCTTGCTTTCTTGATCTATCCTTCCTCTCTGTACACCCCGAGGCAAGGATAAAATCATTAAATACTCACTCTTAGCGGCTCCTCTGCTGCCACTTTTGCTGACTGTCGCCTGCCAGGCCGAAACCTTGACCAGACGCTTTATTGTCGAGATTCAACAGGATGCAATTTTTTCAAAACAGAGCTTTTCTATAAAGTCAAATAAACGCTTAATGTCGTATATTATATCGAATATCTCCGAAAGAAACTGTTTTAAAACACCAGATTTACCCTGTGATGATAAACGACAAAAATTTTTCAGTTACGAAATAAAAACAACCCTCATTGAGTCGATTTCCCGGCAGTTACTTTACGCCACGAATTTGCTGGTTGCCTTCGAGCTGATCATGACCAGCAAAGCCCCTCCTCTGAGTGCTACCTCTTATTCGTGGCTACCGATAGAAGGGGTTGTCACTGTCGGCTGGCTTTTGAAAAGCTATTGGAACCCCGACTCACCGCTGTTTCAACCGTTTGAACAATCAGAAATGAGGTTGACACAGGGGAATCAGCCCTTTGCGATCACTATTATGATGCACGGCTCCGGCTATAACCAACAACAACCACATCAACAAAGCCAGCTACCAGAATCATCTGGCCAACAAGCCCCACAAGCCAACAGCCGACCAACAAGTGCTTTCACCAACCCTCTGTCTTCTGGCTCCGGTGACGGCTTCGAAGACCCTCAACAACACGCACATACTTTGGGTATAGATTGTTTCGTTCACCCTTGTCATGGCGTTTGTAACTTCCGACCATCTTCCGAAAGCATAGGGTCAACTGAAAGGGTGCTGAAATCTGAAGAAAGTCTGACAAGCCCTGCAGGAGCAACAGCCGGACAAAACCTATGCCCCCATAATAGTCTCTGTCATCGTTGCATCAGGCATTCTGATTCTGCAAATGAAACATCAAATAATCTCTTTGCCATTCAACTCCAATTCACTTCTGGCCAACTGTTTCAGGGACATGGCATTGATGACAACCCGGTCAATACAACCGCTCCAGTGCCAGTCCCCTGTAACCTGACAATACTTGATGAGGATGGTCAGCTACGAAATTGCGAGAAAGTCTACAAGAGCGCTTTTTCCCTTTTGAATCACAAAAGAGCATACCACTCCGGTAAAAAAACCTGTCTCGCGCTCGTGGTCGGGAAGGATGGTCAGCTGCGACCATGCGGGAAGGTCTGCAAGAATGCCAGCACCCTTGGGTATCACAAAAGAAAGACGCACACCGGGCAACAAACCTGTGACGTCATAGTGGTCGAAGAGGATGGTCAGGAACGGCCATGCAGAAAGGTCTGCAAGAATGCCGACGCCCTGTCGAATCACAAAAAAAACGCCCACTCCGGGCAAAGAACCTGTGATGTAACCGTGGTCGATGAGAATGGTCAGCTGCGGCCTTGCGGGAAGGTCTTAAAGAATGCCGGTCTCCTGTCGAGTCACAAAAGAGACGCCCACACCGAGCAAGAAACTTGTGACGTGATCGTGGTCGGAGAGGGTCACCAGCAACGACCATGCGGAAGGGTCTGCAAGAACGCCAAAGCCCTTTCATCTCACAAGACTGGATGCCACAGCGGGCAAAAAACCTGTGCAGTACTCGTGATCAGCAAGGATGGTAAACCACAATTGTGTGGGAGGGTCTTCAAGAATGCCTATATCCTGTCAGATCACAAACAAAGAAAGCACAGTGGGCAAAAAACCTGTGATGTGACCCTGGTCGGAAAGGATGGTCAGCCCCGGCCATGTGGAAAGGTTTTCAAGAATGCCAAAACCCTGTCTGTGCACAAAAGAATGCATCGAAAACGCAAGCCTGTTGATACAAACCAGAAAGACAGTCTCAGCCCTCCATAAGATAATGGGAAGTAACGACCTTTAACAGAAGGTTTCTGACAAAAAAACAGGCTTACTTTCTTGATCTATCCTTCCTCTCTGTATATCTGGAGGCAAGGATAAAATCATTAAATACTCACTCTTTGCGGCACCTTTGCTGCTACTTTCCCTGACTGTAGCCTGTCAGACCGAAACGTTGACAAGACGTTATATTGTCGAAATACAGCAGGATGCAACTTTTTCAAAACAGAGTTTTTCTGTAAAACCAAACCAGCATGTACTGTCGTATGATACGTCAGATATTGCCGACAAAAACGGTTTTATAACACCAAATTTACTCTATGATTATAAACGACGATGCTTTTTCGGTTACGAAGTAAAAAAAAACCTGATTGAGTCGATTTCCTGGCAATTGCTTTACGCCACTAATTTGCTGGTTGCCTTCGAACTGATCATGACCAGCAAAGCCCACCCTCCGGGCGCTACCTCTTATTCATGGCCACCGGTAGAAAGGATTGTCACTGTCGGCTGGCTTTTGAAAAGCTATTGGAACCCCGACTCACCGATGTTTAAACCGATTGAACAATCAGAAATGAGGTTGACCCAGGGGAACCAGCCTTTTGCAATCACGACTATGATACACGGCTCTGGATATGTCCAACAACCACAAAGCCAGCTACCAGAGTCATCTGGCCAACAAGCCCCACAAACAACCCGCCAGCCAACAAACGCTTTCACCAACCCTCTGTCTTCTGGCTCCGGTGACGGCTTCGAAGACCCTCAACAACACGTACATACTTTGGGTATAGATTGTTTCGTTCACCCCTGTCGTGGCGTTTGTAACTTCCGACCATCTTCCGAAAGCATAGGGTCAACTGAAAGGGTGCTGAAATCTGAAGAAAGTCTGGCGAGCCTTACAGCAGCAACACCCGAACAAAACCCATGCCCCCATGATTGCCTCTGCTATTGTTGCATCAGGCATTCTGCTTCTGCGTATGAAACATCAAATAATCTCTTTACCATTCAACTCCAATGCGCTTCTGGCCAACTTTTTCAGGGATATGACATGGATGACAACCCGGCCAATACAACCCCCCCTCCAGAGCCAGTCCCCTGTAACCTGACAACGCTTGATGAGGATGGTCAGCTACGAAATTGCGAGAAAGTCTACAAAAGCGTTCAATCCCTTTTTGATCACCAGAGAAAAATCCACTCCGGTAAAAAAACCTGTCTCGCACCCGTGGTCGGGGAGGATGGCCGTTTGCGACCATGCGGGGAAGTCTGGAAAAATGCCGTTGCCCTGTCGAATCACAGAAGAAGTGCCCACACCGGGCAACAAACCTGTAACGTCATAATAGTCACAGAGGATGGTCGGGAACGACCATGCGGAAGGGTCTGCAAGAATGCCAGTGCCCTGTCGAGCCACAGAGGAAGGACACACACCGGGCAGCAAACCTGTCAAATCACAATGGTCACAGAGGATGGTCAGGAACGTCTATGCGGAAAGGTCTGCATGAATGTCTTCGCCCTGTGGAGTCACAGAACAAGTGTCCACTCCGGGCCAAGAACCTGTAATGTAACCGTGGTCGGTGAGGCTGGTCAGCTGCGGCCTTGCGGGAAGGTCTGCAAGAATGCCAGCGCCTTTTCCGATCACAAAAGATACGCCCACACCGGGCAACAAACCTGTGACGTGACCCTGATCGCAGAGAATGGCCAGCAGCGGCCTTGCGGAAAGGTCTTCAAAAGCGCCAGAGCCTTGTCGTCTCACAAGTTTGGATGTCACAGTGGGCAAAAAACCTGTGAAGTAATCGTGCTCGGCAAGGATGATAAACCGCAACCATGCGGGAAGGTCTGCATGAATTCCGGCGCCCTGTCGAGCCACAAAAAAAGCGCTCACACCGGGCAAAGAACCTGTGATGTGACCGTGGTTGGGGAGGATGGTCAGCTGCGGCCATGCGGGAAACTCTGCAATAGTGCAGATTCTCTCTCGTCTCATAAATTCAAACAACACACCGGGAAAAAAACCTGTCAGGTAACCATGGTCGCAGAGGATGGTCAGCCGCGACCCTGCGGAACGGTCTGCAAGAATGTCAGCGCTCTAAGGTATCACAAAATAAGCACCCACACCGGGCAACAAACCTGTGATGTGACCGTGCTCGGGGAGAATGGTCAGCTGCGACCATGCGGAAAGGTTTACCAGAATGCAATGGCCCTGTCTGCGCATAAAAGGACCCATCGAAAACGCAAGCCTGTTGATGCGAACCGGAAAGACGGTCTCAGCCCTCCGCAAGGTAATGTGAATAAGTAACGACCTTTAGCAGAAGTTTTTTGACAGAAAAACACGCTCACTTTCTTGATCTATCCTTCCTCTTTGTATATCAGGAGGCAAGGATAAAATCATTAAATACTCACTCTTTGCGGCACCTTTGCTGCTACTTTTGCTGACTGTCGCCTGTCAGGCCGAAACGTTGACAAGACGTTATATTGTTGAGCTACAACAGGATGCAGATTTTTCAAACCAAAGTTTTTCTATAAAGCCAAACCAAGGTGCACTGTCGGATGATCCGTCAGATATTACCGACAAAAACGGTTTTGTAACACCAGATTTACTCTCTGATTATAAACGACGATGCTTTTTCAATTGCGAAATAAAAACCACCCTCATTGAGTCGATTTCCTGGCAGTTGCTTTACGCCACGAATTTGCTGGTTGCCTTCGAACTGATCATGACCAGCAAAGCCCCCCCTCCGGGTGCTACCTCTTATTCATGGCTACCGGTAGAAGGGATTATCACTGTCGGCTGGCTTTTGAAAAGCTATTGGAACCGCGACTCACCGCTGTTTAAACCGATTGAACAATCAGAAATGAGGTTGACACAGGGGAATCAGCCCTTTGCGATCACTACTATGATGCACGGCTCCGGATATGACCAACAACAACCACAACAACAACAAAGCCAGCTACCAGAGTCATCTGGCCAACAAGCCCCACAAACACCCCCCCAGCCAACAAGCGCTTTCACCAACCCTCTGTCTTCTGGCTCCGGTGACGGCTGCGGAGACCCTCAACAACAGGCACATACTTTGGATTTAGATTGTTTCGTTCACCCCTGTCATGGCGTTTGTAAATTCCGACCATCTTCCGAATCCACCTGCAACCTGACAATGATCGATAAGGATGGCCAGCTACGGAATTGCAAGAAAGTCTACAAGACTACTCAATCCCTTTTGAACCACAGAAAAGGATACCACACCGGTAAAAGAACCTGTCTCGTGCCCGTAGTCGGGAAGGATGGTCGGCTGCGACCATGCGGAGAGGTCTGGAAAAATGCCACTGCCCTGTCGAATCACAGACTAAAGGCCCACACCGGGCAACAAACCTGTAACGTCATAATGGTCACAGAGGATGGTCGGGAACGGCCATGCGGAGAGGTCTGCAAGAATGCCAGTGCCCTGTCGGGCCATAAAAGAAGGAAGCACACCGGGCAGCAAACCTGTGAAATCATAATGGTCACAGAGGATGGTCAGGAACGTCAATGCGGAAAGGTCTGCAAGAATGCCAGCGCCCTGTCGTGTCACAAAACAAGCGCCCACACCGGGCAAAGAACCTGTGATGTGACCGTGGTCGATGAGGATGGTCAGCCACGGCCTTGCGGGAAGGTCTTCAAGAATGCCGGTTCCTTGTCGGGTCACAAAAGAGACGCCCACACCGGGCAACAAATCTGTGACGTGATCGTGGTCGGAGAGGGTGGTCAGCAGCAACCATGCGGAACGGTCTGCAAGAGCGCCAAAACCCTTTCATCTCACAAGGTTGGATGCCACAGCGGGCAAAAAACCTGTGCGGTACTCGTGGTCAGCAAGGATGGTAAGCCACAACTGTGTGGGAGGGTCTTCAAGAACGCCTATATCCTGTCAGATCACAAAAAAAGAAAGCACAGTGGGCAAAAAACCTGTGCTGTGACCGTGGTCGGAAAGGATGGTCAGCCGCAGCCATGTGGAAAGGTTTACAAGAATGCCAAAACCCTGTCTGTGCACAAAAGAATGCATCGAAAACGCAAGCCTGTTGATGCGAACCAGAAAGACGGTCTCAGCCCTCCATAAGGTAATCTGAAGTAAGCAACAACCTTTAACAGAAAGATTCTGACAGAAAAACAGGCTTACTTTCTTGATCTATCCTTCCTCTCTGTATACTTGGAGGCAAGGATAAGATCATTAAATACTCACTCTTTGCGGCACCTTTGCTGCTACTTTTGCTGACTGTCGCCTGTCAGGCCGAAACGTTGACAAGACGTTATATTGTTGAGCTACAACAGGATGCAGATTTTTCAAACCAAAGTTTTTCTATAAAGCCAAACCAAGGTGCACTGTCGGATGATCCGTCAGATATTGCCGACAAAAACGGTTTTGTAACACCAGATTTACTCTCTGATTATAAACGACGATGCTTTTTCAATTGCGAAATAAAAACCACCCTCATTGAGTCGATTTCCTGGCAGTTGCTTTACGCCACGAATTTGCTGGTTGCCTTCGAACTGATCATGACCAGCAAAGCCCCTCCTCTGGGTGCTACCTCTTATTCATGGCCACCGGTAGAAGGGATTGTCACTGTCGGCTGGCTTTTGAAAAGCTTTTGGAACCCCGACTCACCGATGTTTAAACCGATTGAACAATCAGAAATGAGGTTGACACAGGGGAATCAGCCTTTTGCAATCACGACTATGATGCACGGCTCCGGATATGACCAACAACCACAACAACAAAGCCAGCTACCAGAGTCATCTGGCCAACAAGCCCCACAAACAACCCCCCAGCCAACAAGCGCTTTCACCAACCCTCTGTCTTCTGGCTCCGGTGACGGCTACGAAGACCCTCAACAACACGCACATACTTTGGGTTTAGATTGTTTCGTTCACCCCTGTCATGGCGTTTGTAAATTCCGACCATCTTCCGAATTCACCTGCAACCTGACAATGGTCGATAAGGATGGCCAGCTACGGAATTGCAAGAAAGTCTACAAGACTACTCAATCCCTTTTGAAACACAGAAAAGGATACCACACCGGTAAAAAAACCTGTCTCGTGCCCGTTGTCGGGAAGGATGGCCGGCTGCGACCATGCGGAGAGGTCTGGAAAAATGCCGGTGCCCTGTCGAATCACAGAATAAAGGCCCACACCGGGCAACAAACCTGTAACGTCATAATGGTCACAGAGGATGGTCGGGAACGGCCATGCGGAGAGGTCTGCAAGAATGCCGGTGCCCTGTCGGGCCACAAAAGAAGGATGCACACCGGGCAGCAAACCTGTGAAATCATAATGGTCACAGAGGATGGTCAGGAACGTCAATGCGGAAAGGTCTGCAGCAATGCCAGCGCCCTGTCGAGTCACAAAACAAGCACCCACTCCGGGCAAAGAACCTGTGATGTGACCGTGGTCGATGAGGATGGTCAGCCGCAGCCTTGTGGGATGGTCTTCAAGAATGCCGGTCCCCTGTCGGATCACAAAAGAGACGCCCACACCGGGCAAAAAGCCTGTGACGTGACCCTGGTCGGAGAAAATGGACGCCAGTGGCCTTGCGGAAAGGTCTGCAAAAGCGCCAGAGCCTTGTCGTCTCATAAGTTTGGATGTCACAGTGGGCAAAAAACCTGTCAAGTAATCGTAGTCGGCAAGGATGATAAACCGCAACCATGCGGGAGGGTCTGCATGAATAGCAGCGCCCTGTCGAGACACAAAAAAAGCGCTCACACCGGGCAAAGAACCTGTGATTTGACCGTGGTCGGGGAGGACGGACAGTCGCGGCCATGCGGGAAACTCTATAGTAGTGCTGATTCTCTCGCGTGTCATAAATTCAAACAACACACCGGGAAAAAAACCTGTGACGTTATGATGGTTGTGAAGGATGGTGAGCGACGGCCATGCGGAACAGTTTGCAAGAATCGCCAAGCCCTTTGTAACCACAAAAGAAATGCCCACACCGAACAAAAAACCTGTGACGTTATGATAGTCGGTGAGGATGGCCAACAGCGACCATGCAGAAAGGTTTACAAGAATGCCAAAACCCTGTCTGTGCACAAAAGAATACACCGAAAGCGCAAGCCTGTTGCTGCGAACCAGAAAGACGGCCTCAGCCCTCCATAAGGTAAAGTGAATAAGTAAGAACCTTTAGCAGAAGGTTTTTGACAGAAAAACAGGCTTACTTTCTTGATCTATCCTTCCTCTCTGTATATCTGGAGGCAAGGATAAAATCATTAAATACTCACTCTTTGCGGCACCTTTGCTGCTACTTTTGCTGACTGTCGCCTGTCAGGCCGAAACGTTGACAAGACGTTATATTGTTGAGCCACAACAGGATGCAGATTTTTCAAACCAAAGTTTTTCTATAAAGCCAAACCAAGGTGCACTGTCGGATGATCCGTCAGATATTGCCGACAAAAACGGTTTTGTAACACCAGATTTACTCTCTGATTATAAACGACGATGCTTTTTCAATTGCGAAATAAAAACCACCCTCATTGAGTCGATTTCCTGGCAGTTGCTTTACGCCACGAATTTGCTGGTTGCCTTCGAACTGATCATGACCAGCAAAGCCCCCCCTCCGGGTGCTACCTCTTATTCATGGCTACCGGTAGAAGGGATTATCACTGTCGGCTGGCTTTTAAAAAGCTATTGGAACACCGACTCAGCAGTGTTTAAGCCGATTGAACAAACAGAAATGAGGTTGACACAGGGGAATCAGCTCTTTGCAATCACTACTATGATGCAAGGCTCCGGCTATGAGCAGCAACAACCACAACAACAACAAAGCCAGCTACCAGAGTCATCTGGCCAACAAGCCACACGCCAACCAACAAGCGCTTTCACCAGCCCTCTGTCTTCTGGCTCCGGTGACGGCTTCGGAGACCCTCAACAACACGCACATACTTTGGGTTTAGATTGTTTCGTTCACCCCTGTCATGGCGTTTGTAAGTTCCGGGCATCTTCCGAAAACATGGGGCCAACTGAAAGGGCGCTGAATTCTGAAGAAAGTCTGGCGAGCTCTACAGGAGTAACACCCGGACAAAACCCATGCCCCCATAATTGTCTCTGCCATCGTTGCAGCAGGCATTCTGATTCTGCAAATGAAACATCAAATGATCGCTTTGCCATTCAACTCCAATGCACTTCTGGCCAACTGTTTCAGGGACATGGCATTGATGACAACCCGTTCAATACAAGCGCTCCTGTGCCAGTCCCCTGTAACCTGAGAATACTTGATGAGGATGGTCAGCTACGAAATTGTGAAAAAGTTTTCAAGAGTGTTCAATCCCTTTTGAATCACACAAAACAAGTCCACAGCGGTAAAAAAATCTGTCTCGCGCCCGTGGTCGGGAAGGATGGTCGGCTGCGACCATGCGGGGAGGTCTGGAAAAATACCAATGCCCTGTCGAGCCACAAAAGAAGGATGCACACCGGGCAGAAAACCTGTGATGTTATAATGGTCACAAAGGATGGTCAGGAACGGCCATGCGGAAAGACCTGCAAGAGTAGCGGTGCCCTGTCGGACCACAAAAGAAGGACGCACACCGGGCAGCAAACCTGTGAACTCATAAGGGTCACAGAGGATGGTCAGGAACGTCAATGCGGAAAGGTCTGCATGAACGCCAGCAGCCTGTCGAGTCATAAAAAAAGAGCCCACGACATGCGAAGAACCTGTGATGTGACCGTGATCGGGGAGGATGGTCAGCCGCAGCCATGCGGGACACTCTGCAAGAGTTCCAGGTCTCTCGCGAGTCATAAATTCAGACGCCACACCGGGCAAAAAACCTGTGACGTAATCCTGGTCGGAGAGGATGGCCAGCAGCGACCTTGCGGAACGCTCTGCAAGAATGTCGACACTTTACGGTATCACAAAGATAGCACTCACGCCGGGCAAAAAACCTGTAACGTTATGATGGTTGAGGAGAATGGCCAGCAACGACCATGCGGAAAGGTTTGCAAGAATGTCTATAAACTGTCAGATCACAAACAAAGACAGCACAGTGAGCAAAAAGCCTGTGCTCTGATCGTGACCGATGAGGATGGCCGGGAACGACCTTGCGGAACGGTCTGGAAGAATGTCAGCGCTCTACGGTATCACAAAAAAAGCACCCACACCGGGCAACAAACCTGTGACGTTATGATTGTCGGGGAGGATAGCCAGCGACGACCATGCGGAAAGGTTTGCAAGAATGTCTTTACCCTGTCTGAACACAAAAAAAGAAATCACAGCGAGCAAAAAACCTGTGATGTGATCGTGACCTATGAGGATGGCCAGGAGAGGCCATGCGGGAAGACCTGCAAGAGTGCCTGCGTTCTACAGGAGCACAAAAGAAACACTCACTCCGGGCAACAAACCTGTGACTTTATGATGGTCGGGGAGCATGGTGAGCAACGGCCATGCGGAACAATTTGCAAGAATAACCTTGCCCTTTGTTATCACAAAAGAAGTACCCACTCCGGGCAACAAACCTGTGACGCCATAATGGTCACAGAGGATGGCCAGAAACGGCCATGCGGGAAGGTCTACAAGAATAAAAATGTCTTGTGGCGTCACAAAAAATACGCCCACACCGGGCAACAAACCTGTGATGTAACAGTGGTCGGGGAGAATGGTCAGCGACGGCCATGCGGAAAGCTTTACAAGAATGCATTGACCCTGTCTAATCACAAAAGAACCCATCGAAAACGCCAGCCTGTTGATGCGGACCAGAAAGACGGTCTCAGCCCTCCATAAGGTAGAGTGAATAAGAAAGAACCTTTAGCAGAAGGTTTTTGACAGAAAATCACGCTTGCTTTCTTCATCTATCCTTCCTCTCTGTATATCTGGAGGCAAGGATAAAATCATTAAATACTCACTCTTAGCGGCTCCTCTGCTGCTACTTTTTCTAACTGTCGCCTGTCAGGCCGAAACCTTGACCAGACGTTATATTGTCGAGCTTCAACAGGATGCAGCTTTTTCAAACCAGTGTTTTTCTATAAAGCCAGACCAACGTTTACTGTCGGATAATCCGTCAGATATTGCCGACAAAAACAATTTTATAACACCAGATTTAGCCTCTGATTATAAACGACAGAGTTTTTTCAGTTACAAAGTAAAAACAACTCTCATTGAGTCGATTTCCTGGCAGTTGCTTTACGCCACGAATTTGCTGGTTGCCTTCGAACTGATCATGACCAGCAAAGCCCCTCCTCTGGGTGCTACCTCTTATTCATGGCTACCGATAGAAGAGATTGCCACTGTCGGCTGGCTTTTGAAAAACTATTGGAACCCCTACTCAGCACTGTTTAAACTGATTGAACAATCAGAAATCAGGTTGACACAGGGGAATCAGCCCTTTGCAATCACTACTATGATGCACGGCTCCGGCTATGAGCAACAACAACCACAAAGCCAGCTACCAGAGTCATCTGACCAACAAGCCCCACAAACCACACGCCAGCCAACAAGCGCCTTCACCAACCCTCTGTCATCTGGCTCAGGTGACGGCTTCAGAGACCCTAAGCAACACGCACATACTTTAGGGTTAGATTGTTTCGTTCACCCCTGTCATGGCGTTTGTAAATTCCGATCATCTTCCGAAAACATGGGGCCAGCTGAAAGGTCGCTGAAATCTGAAGAAAGTCTGGCAAGCCATTCAGGAACAACACCAGAACAAAACTCTTGCCCTCACAATTGTCTCTGCTATCGTTGCGTTCGACATTCTGATCCCGCAAATGAAACATCGAATAATCCCATTGCCATACAACTGCAATGGGCTTTTGGCCAACCATTTCAGGTACATGACATTGATGACAACCCGGCCAATACAACCCCCTCTCCAGTGCCAGTCCCCTGTAACCTGACAATACTTGAAGAGGATGGTCAGCTACGGAATTGCGAGAAAGTCTACAAGAGTGTTCAATCCCTTTTGAATCACAAAAGACAAGTCCACACCGGCAAAAAAACCTGTCTCACTCCCGTGGTCGGGGAGGATGGCCTTCTGCGACCATGCGGGAAGGTCTGCAAAAATTTAGTTGCCCTGTCGAATCACAGAAGAAGTGCCCACACCGGGCAGCAAACCTGTAACGTGATAATGGTCACAGAGGATGGTAGGGAACAGCTATGCGGAAAGGTCTGCAAGAGTGGTGGCGCCATGTCGAGTCACAAAAAAAACGTCCACAGCAGGCAAAGAACCTGTGGTGAGACCGTGGTCGGGGAGGATGGTCAGCTGCGGCCATGCGGGAAACTCTTCAGAAGTACTCAATCTCTCTCCACTCATAAGTACAGTCGACACACCGGGCAAAAAACCTGCGACATGCCCCTGGTCAGAGAGGATGGTCGGCAGTGGCCATGCGGAACGGTCTGCAAGAGCAACAAAGCCTTGTCAGATCACAAGCGTGGATACCACAGTGGGCAAAAAATCTGTGAAGTAATCGTGATCGGCGAGGATGGTAAACAGCAACCATGCGGGAGGGTCTGCAAAAATGCCTATATCCTGTCGAGTCACAAACAAAGACACCACAGCGAGCAAAAAACCTGCGATGTGATCGTGGCCGATGAGGATCGCCAGCAGCGGCCATGCGGAAAAGTCTGCAAGAGTGTTCAAGACCTGTCATGTCACAAAAGCAGATACCACTGCGGACAACAAACCTGCAACGCTATATTGGTCAGCGAGGATGGCCAGCAACGACCTTGCGGAACCGTCTGCAAGAATAAACGAACTCTGTCGGGTCACAGAAGGAGCGCCCACACCGGGCAACAAACCTGTGATGTGACCATGGTCGGAGAGGATGGTCAGCCGCAGCCTTGTGGAAAGGTTTACAAGAATGTAAACACCTTTTCTAAGCACAAAAGAACCCATCGAAAACGCAAGCCTGTTGATACAAACCAGAAAGACACTCTCAGCACTCCATAAGGTAATGTGATTAAGTAAACAACTTTAGCAGAAGGTTTTTAACAGAAAAACACGCTTACTTTCTTGATCTATCCTTCCTTTCTGTATATGTGGAGGCAAGGATAAAATCATTAAATACTCACTCTTTGCGGCACCTCTGCTGCTACTTTCGCTGACTGTCGCCTGTCAGGCTGAAACCTTGACCAGACATTATATTGTCGAGCTTCAGCAGGATGCAGCTTTTTCAAACCAGAGTTATTCTATCAAGCCAGACCAACGTTCACTGTCGGATAATTCGTCAGATATTGCGAACAAAAACGGCTTTAAAACACCAGATTTAGACCCTGATTATAAACGACAGAATTTTTTTAGTTACGAAGTAAAAACAACCCTCATTGAGTCGATTTCCTGGCATTTGCTTTACGCCACGAATTTGCAGGTTGCCTTCGAACTGATCATGACCAGCAAAGCCCCTCCTCTGAGTGCTACCTCTTATTCATGGCTACCGATAGAAGGGATTGTTACTGTCGGCTGGCTTTTGAAAAGCTATTGGAACCCCGACTCAGCACTGTTTAAACCGATTGAACAATCAGAAATCAGGTTGACACAGGGGAATCAGCCCTTTGCGATCACTACTATGATGCACGGCTCCGGCTATGACCAACAGCAACCACAAAGCCACCTACCAGAGTCATCTGGCCAACAAGCCCCACAAGCCAACTGCCAGCCAACAAGTGCTTTTACCAGCCCTCTTTCTTCTGGCTTCGGTGACGGCTTCGGAGACCCTCAACAAAACGCACATACTTTGGGTTTAGATTGTTTCGTCCACCCCTGTCATGGTGTTTGTAAACTCCGACCATCTTCCGAAAAAATGGAGCCAACTGAAAGGTCGCTGAATTCTGAAGAAAGTCTGACAAGCCTCACAGTAGCAACACCCGGACAAAACCCGTGCCCCCATAATTGTCTCTGCTATCGTTGCACCAGGCATTCTGATCCTGCAAATGAAACATCAAAGGATCCCTTTGCTATTCAACTCCAATGCGCTTCTGGCCAACTATTCCAGGTACATGACATTGATGATAACCCGGATAATACAACCGCCCCTGCAGAGCAATTCGCCTGTAACCTGACAATGGTCGATGAGGATGACCACTTACGAAATTGCGAGAAAGTCTACAAGAGTGCTCAATCCCTTTTGAATCACAAAAAACAAGTTCACAGCGGTAAAAAAACCTGTCTCGCGCCCGTGGTCGGGCAGGATGGTCGGCTGCGACCATGCGGGAAGGTCTGGAAAAATGCCGGTGCCCTGTCGAGCCACAAAAGAAGAACGCACACCGGGCAGAAAACCTGTGAAGTCATAATGGTCACAAAGGATGGTCAGGAACGGCCATGCGGAAGGGTCTGCATGAGCGCCAACTCCCTGACGAATCACAAAAAGAGAGCTCACGACATGCAAAGAACCTGTGATGTGACCGTAGTCGGAGAGAGTGGCCAACAGAGGCCTTGCGGAACGGTCTGCAAGAGCGCCAAAGCCTTGTCAGACCACAAGCTTGGATACCACAGCGGGCAAAAAACCTGTGCAGTCATTGTGGTCGGCAAAGATGGTAAACCGCAACCATGCGGGAAGTTCTGCAAGAATGCCAGCGCTCTGTCGAGTCACAAAAACAGCGCCCACACCGGGCAAAGAACCTGTGATGTAACCGTGGTCGGTAAGGATGGTCAGCTGCGGCCATGCGGGAAACTCTGCAACAGCAATCACTCTCTCTCTTCTCATAAGTTCAATCAACACAGCGGGCAAAAAACCTGTGACTCAACCCTGGTCGGAGAGGATGGCCAGCAGCGACCTTGCGGAACGATCTGCAAGAGCGCCAAAGCCTTGTCGTCTCATAAGCTTGGATATCATAGCGGGCAAAAAACCTGTGAAGTCATTGTGGTCGGCAAGGATGATAAACCACAACCATGCGGGACGGTCTGCATAAATGCCTACGCCCTGTCGGCTCACAAAAAAAACGCCCACAGCGGGCAACAAATCTGTGAAGTTATGATAGTCGGGAACGATGGTCAACCGCAGCCATGTGGGACACTCTGCAAGACTGCTCAAATTCTCTCGTGTCATAAATTCGATCACCACAGCGGACAAAAAACCTGTGTCTTAACCGTTGTCGGGGAGGATGGCCTGCAGCGACCCTGCGGAAGAGTCTGCAAGAGCGCCAGGTCCTTGTCGTCTCACAAGCTTGGATACCACAGCGGGCAAAAAACCTGCAGTATGCTCATTGCCGATAAGGATGGCCAGCAGCAGCCATGCGGGAAGATCTGCACGAATGTCAACGCTCTGCGGTATCACAAAAAAAGCGCTCACACCGAGCAACAAACCTGTAACCTTATGATGGCCGGGGAGGATGGCCAGCAACGGCCATGCATGACGATCTGCAAGAGTCCTGCCATGATGAATCACCAAAGAAGATACCACTCCGGGCAACAAACCTGTGAAGTAACCGTGACTGGGGAAAATGGCCAACCTCGGACATGCGGCATAGTCTTCCAGAATGTTAACGCTCTGGAGTATCATAAAAAAAACGCTCACACCGGGCAACAAACCTGTGTCGTTAATATGGTTGGGGAGGGTGGTGAGCGACGGCCATGCGGAACAGTTTGCAAGAATAGCCGAGTCCTTCGTAATCACAAAAGAAATGCCCACGGCGAGCAACAGACCTGTGACCTTATGATAGTCGGGGAGGATGGCCAGCGACGACCATGCGGGAAGGTCTATAAGAATAAGTCGGTCCTTGCGGATCACAAAAAAAACGTTCACACCGGGCAACAAACCTGTGACGCTATGATAGTCGGTGAGGAAGGTCAACAGCGGCCATGTGGAAAGGTTTACAAGAATGCCAAAACCCTGACTGCGCACAAAAGAACACATCGAAAACGCAAGCCTGTTGATGTGAACCAGAAAGACAGTCTCAACCCTCCATAAGATAAAGTAAATAAATAACGACCTTTAGCAGAAGGTTTTTGAAAGAAAAAAAACTCACTTTCTTGATCTATCCTTCCTGTCTGTATACCCGGAGGCAAGGATAAAGTCATTAAATACTCACTCTTAGCGGCACCTCTGCTGCTACTTTCGCTGACTGTCGCCTGTCAGCCAGAAACCTTGACCAGGCGTTTTATTGTGGAACTTAAACAAGATTCAGTTTTTTCAAACCAGAGTTTTTCTATAAAAAAAGACCAACGTTCACTGCCGTATAGCACGTCAGATATTACCGACAAAAACGGTTTTAAAAGACCAGATTTATCCTCCGACTATAAACGACAGTACTTTTTTAGTTACGAAGAAAAAACAACCCTCACTGAGTCGATTTCCTGGCAGTTGCTTTACGCCACGAATTTGCTTGTTGTCTTCGAACTGATCATGACCAGCAAAGCCCCTCCTCTGAGTGCTACCTCTTATTTATGGCTACCGGTAGAAGGGATTGTCACTGTCGGCTGGCTTTTGAAAAGCTATTGGAGCCCCGACTCACTTCTGTTTAAACCGATTGAGCAATCAGAAATCAGGTTGACACAGGGGAATCAGCCCTTTGCGATCACTACTATGATGCACGGCTCCGGCTATGACCAACAACAACCACAGCAACAGCCACAACAGCAAAGCCAGTCACCAGAGTCATCAGGCCAACAAGCCAAAGGCCGACCAACAAGTGCTTTCACCAGCCCTCTGTCTGCTGGCTCCGGTGACGGCTACGAAGACCCTCAACAACACGCACATACTTTAGGTTTAGATTGTTTCGTTCACCCCTGTCATGGCGTTTGTAAATTCCGACCATCTTCCGAAAACATGGGGCCAGCTGAAAGGTCGCTGAATTCTGAAGAAAGTCTGGCAAACCCAACAGGAGCAACACCCGGACAAAACCCCTGCCCCCATAATTGTCTCTGCTATCGTTGCAACTGGCATTCTGATTCTGCAAATGAAACATCAAATAATCTCTTTGTCATTCAACTCCAATGCGCTTCTGGCCAAATTTTTCAAGTACATGACATTGACCGCAATTCGGTCAATACAACCGCTCCGGTGCCAGTCCCCTGTAACCTGACAATACTTGATGAGGATGGTCAGCTACGGAATTGCGAGAAAGTCTACAAGAGTGCTCAATCCCTTTTGAATCACCAAAAAAAATTCCACACCGGCAAAAAAACCTGTCTCGCACCCGTGATCGCGGAGGATGGCCGACTGCGACCATGCGGGGAGGTCTGGAAAAATGCCGATGCCCTGTCGGGTCACAAAAAAAAGGCCCATACCGGGCAACAAATCTGTGCAGTCATAATGGTCACAGAGGATGGTCAGGAGCGGCCATGCGGAAAGGTCTGCATGAATGCCAGCGCCCTGTTGACTCACAAAAAAAGCGCCCACACCGGGCAAAGAATCTGTGATGTAATCGTGGTCGGGGAGGATGGTCAGCCGCAGCCATGCGGGAAACTCTGCAATAGTGCTGACTCCCTCTCATGTCATAAATTCAAACAACACACCGGGAAAAAAACCTGTGACGTAACCATGGTCGCAGAAGATGGCCAGCTGCGACCTTGCGGAACGGTCTGCAAGAATGTCGGCGCTCTGCAGTATCACAAAAGAAGCACCCACACCGGACAACAAACCTGCGACGTTATGATGGTCCGGGAGGATGGCCAGCGACGGCCATGCGGAAAGGTTTGCAAGAATGCCTGTGCCCTGTCAGATCACAAAAAAAGAAATCACAGCGAGCAAAAAACCTGTGATGTGATCGTGACCGATGAGGATGGCCAGGAGCGGCCATGCGGGAAAGCCTGCAAGAGTGCCTGCGTTCTACAGGAGCACAAAAGAGACACTCACTCCGGGCAACAAACCTGTGACGTTATGATGGTCGGTAAGGATGGCATGCGACGGCCATGCGGAAGAGTTTGCAAGAATCGCCGAGCCCTTTGTAATCACAAAAGAAATACCCACGCAGGGCAACAAACCTGTGACGTAATGATAGTCGGGGAAGATGGCCAGCGACGACCATGCGGGAAGATCTATAAAAATAAGTCGATCCTTGCGGATCACAAAAAAAACGGCCACACCGGGCAACAAACCTGTGACGTTATGATAGTCGGGGAGGATGGTCAACAGCGGCCATGTAGAAAAGTTTACAAGAATGCCAAAACCCTGTCTGAGCACAAGAGAACACATCGAAAACGCAAGCCTGTTGATGCGGACCATAAAGACAGTCTCAGTCCTCCATAAGGTAATGTGAATAAGTAACCACCTTTGGCAAAAAGTTTTCGACAGAAAACCACGCTTACTTTCTTGATCTATCCTTCCTCTCTGTATATCCGAAGACAAGGATAAAATCATTAAATACTCACTCTTTGCGGCACATCTGCTACTACTTTCGCTGACTGTCGCCTGTCAGGCTGAAACCTTGACCAGCAAAGCCTCTCCTCTGGGTGCTACCTCTTATTCATGGCTACCGATAGAAGGGATTGCCACGGTCGGCTGGCTTTTGAAAAGCTATTGGAACCCCGACTCACCACTGTTTAAACCGGATGAACAATCAGAAATGAGCTTGACACAGGGGAGTCAGCCCTTTGTAATCGCTACTATGATTCAAGGCTCCGGATATGACCAACAACAACCACAACAACAAAGCCAGCTACCAGAGTCATCTGGCCAACAGGCCCTGCAAGCCAGCCGCCAGCCAACAAGCGTTTTCACCAGCTCTCTGTCTTCCGGCTCCGGTGACGGCTACGAAGACCCTCAACAACACTCACACACTTTGGATTTAGATTGTTTCGTCCACCCCTGTCATGGCGTTTGTAAATTCCGATTACATTCTGATTCGGCAAACGAAAGGTCAAATGATCCCTTTGCCATTCAACTTCAGGCACATGGCATTAATGACAACCCGGTCAATACAACCGCTCCTGCAGCGCCAGTCTACTGTAACCTGACAACGGTCGATCAGTATGGCCAGCTATGGAATTGCAAGGGAGTCTACAAGAACGCTAAATCCCTTTTGGATCACCAAAGAAAAGTCCATTCCGGTGAAAAAGCCTGTGTCGTGCCCGTGGTCGGGAAGGATGGCCAACAGCGACCATGCGGTAAGCTCTGCAAGAATGCCAAGACCCTGTCGGATCACAAAAGAAGGTCGCACTCCGGGAAAAAAACCTGTGACGTAACATTGGTCACAGAGGATGGCATGGAAAGGCCATGCGGGAAGGTCTGCAGGCATGCCATGGCCCTGTCGGATCACAAAAGAAACGCCCACACCGGCCAAAGAACCTGTAATCTTGCCTTGCTCGGGGAGGATGGTCTGCGACGGCCATGCGGGAAGGTCTGCAAGAATGCCATCGCCCTGTCGGATCACAAAAAAAACACTCACATCGAACAGAGAACCTGTGGCCTGACCATGGACGGAGAGGATGGTCTGCAGCGGCTATGCGGGAAGGTCTTCAGAAATATCAAAGCTCTGTCGAATCACAAAAGAAACGCCCACATCGGACTAAGAATCTGTAAGGTGCGACTGGTCCGAGAGGATGGCCAGCAGCGGCCTTGCGGAAAGGTCTGCAAGAGCGTCAGAGCTTTGTCGTATCACAAGCTTAGATACCACAATGAAAATAAAACCTGTGAAGTAATCGTGGTCGGCAAGGACGGTAAACCGCAACCATGCGGGAAGGTCTGCAATAATGCCTACATCCTGTCACTTCACAAAAAAAGAAACCACAACGGGCAAAGAACCTGTGTTGCAATCGTGGCCGATGATGATGGTCAGCAGCGGTCATGCGGGAAGGTCTGCAAGAGTGTCGGCGCTCTGCGAGATCACAAAAGATACACTCACAACAGGCAACAATCCTGTGACATAGCAGTGGATGGTAAGGATGGTCGGCAGCGGCCGTGCGGGACGCTCTGCAAGAGTGCACAAACTCTTTCAAGTCACAAAAAAACACATCAACAACGCAAGCCTGTTGATGTGGACCAGAATTAGCAAAAGGTTTTTGTCAGAAAAACAAGCTTATTTTCTTGATCTATCCTTCCTATCTGTATACCAGAAAGCAGGTATAGAATTATTAAACACTCTCTCTTTGTGACACCACTGCTGCTATCGTTGTCTGTCGTTAGTCAGGCCGAACCGTTGACAAAACGTTTTGTTGTCGAGTTCCAACAGGATCCAGGTTCTCCAAACCAGGGTTTTTCTGTAAAGCCTGACCGACGTAAATTGGCGGGTAAGCCGCCAGACATTAATGGCTTAAAAAGATATTCAGAGCCTTCTCTACATTATTTCAAACGACAAAGATCGTATGGTTATCGCATAAAAACGTTCATCATCGAGTCGATTTCCTGGCAATTGCTATACGCCACCAACCTGCTGGTTACTTACGAACTGATACTGACCACAAAAGGTACTCCTCTGAGCCCCAGCTTTTATTCATGGCTTCCTTTAGAAACAGTTGTCGCTGTCGGCTGGCTTTTAAAAAGCTACTGGAACCTCTGTTCACCACTGTTCAAACCAATTAAACTACAGTCGGCTTTTATTTCGGCACTGGGGATGCATCCTTTTTCGGTCACTATTATGATGCCTGGCTCTGAAAATGAACAACAAAAGGGCCAACCATCAGGATGCTCTGACCAACAAACCCCCGTTACAACCACACATCCTATAAGCTATTTCACCAGACTTCAGTATTCCGGCTCTGGTGGTGGTGACAAAGCCCCCCACCAACAACACACGTTGGATTTAAACTGTTTTGTCTATTCCTGCAATGGCGTTTGTAGATTTCGATCAGCAGCCGGACCGGACCCACACTGCAACTTGATTGAAGGACACTGCTCGAGATCCATCAATGATTTTGATGCTTTAAGCGCTCCGGATTTCCGACAAAACCCACTTTTTGAAACATTGAACAGTCTACCTGACATTCAACACCATAATGCGCAAATGCCCGGGAATGAATCTGCCACCACTGAAGATTTGATTATCATCAACGGGTTACTCAATCTTCGAAATCAAAGCTCTTTTAAAGTAACACAAAAAACGACAACAGGATCATACCAATGGGTTAAAAAACCACGTCATCTTTCAACAGGTATCAGGCATGCCAGTGATCACAGCAGGAAACTAACCTGTGATGCGTCAGTGATTGGAGAAGATGGCCTACAGCGGCCATGCGGGAAGGCCTCTAAGAATACTAAATCTCTGTCGTCTCATAAAAGTAGAGTTCACACCGGACAGCGAACCTGTAACAAAAAACTGGTCGGGGAGGATGGTCGTCAGCGGCTATGCGGTGCCCTGTACAAGAATGCCGGGGCTCTATCGAATCATAAAATCAGAGACCACACCGAACAAAAAACCTGTGACGCGACAGTGGTTAGAGAGGATGGCCAGCCGCAAGCATGCGGAATTCTCTGCAAGAATGCCAGAGCAATGTCAGATCATAAAAGCAAATACCACACAGGACAAAAAACCTGTGAAGAGATCCTGATCGGGGATGATGGAGAGCTACGGCCATGTAGAATGGTCTGCAAGAATGCCATTGCGTTGTCGAATCACAAAAGAATACATCGAAAACGAAAGCCTGTTGTTGTGGATCAGGATTAGGAAATGTTATTTGACAGAAAAGCACGCTTATTTTCTTGATCTATCCTTCCTCTCTGTATACCAGAAGGCAAGGATAGAATTATTAAACACTCACTATTTGCGGCAGCGCTGTTACTGCTATGGTTGTCTGTCATCAGTCAGGCCGAACCCTTGACAAAGCGTTTTATAGTTGAGCTGCAACAGGATACAAGTACTCTAAACCAGAATTTTACTATGAAGCCGGACGGGCTTAAATTGGCGAGTAACCCGTCAGACGTTGCTGACACAAATTTAGAACGTCAAATGACGTATAATTATGACATAAAAATGACCTTCATTGAGTCAATTTCCTGGCAATGGCTCTACGCCACTAACCTGCTGCTTGCTTACGAGCTGATCCTGACCACCAAAGACATCCCTCTGAGTCCCACCCCTTATCCATGGCTACAGATAGAAACGGTTGTCACCGTCGGCTGGCTTTTAAAAAGCTATTGGAACCCCAATTCACTGCTGTTTAAACCGATTGAACGACAGTCTGAATCTATATTGACACAGGAGGGACTCCCGTTTGTGGTCACTGCTATGGAGCCAGATTCCGGAGATGAACAACAAGGCCAACCATCAGAATCATCTGACCAGCAAGCACCCGAAACACCTAAACGCTCTAAAGGCTATTTCATCAGCGTTCAGTATTCGAGCTCTGGTAATGGTGACGAAGCCCCTCAACAACACCAACACACATTAGATTTAAACTGTTTCATCTATCCTTGTCATGGCGTTTGCAGATTTCGATCAATGAATAGTCTTCAGCGCCAATGGGCTTCTGGCCAAACCTTTCAGCCTCAGACACATCAACCTGATAATCTGCGAATGCCCGGGGGTGTGTCTGTCACTTCTGATGATTTGATTATAATCAACGGATTACTCAGTCTTCGTAATCAAGGCCCTCTTAAAGAAACCGTAATTTCCTGTGCGCCTGTGCATTTCACCCCGTCAATGGAAACTTTAGTAACAGAACAAACGACAGAACCATCCCAATGGGGGAAAAGCCCACCCCATCTCTCTCAGAAAGGCACAAGTGAAGCCAGAAGCCACAGCGGGAAACGAACTTGTGACTGGATGCTGGCCGAGGAGAATGGCCAACGGCGACCATGCGGGAAGGTCTTCAACAATATTCACTCCCTGTCGGCCCACAAAAGCAGATACCACAGCGGGCAAAAAACTTGCGACGCAGAAGTGGTCGGGAAGGATGGCCTGCAGCGACCTTGCGGAAAGGTCTGCAAGAATGCTACCGTCCTGACGAATCACAAAAGCAGATACCACACCGGGCAAAGAACTTGCGACGCAAGAGTGGTCAGGAAGGATGGCCTGCGGCGACCTTGCGGAAAGGTCTGCAAGAACGCTCGCGTCCTGACGGATCACAAAAGAAAAGCCCACAGCGGACAAAGAACCTGTACTCTGATGGTGACCGGAGAAAATGGCCTGCGGCGACCATGCAGAAAGGTCTGCCTGAATGCTCGCGCCCTGACGAATCACAAAAGAAAAATCCACGGCGGACAACAAACCTGTGATCTGATGGTGATCGGAAAAGATGGCCTGCAGCGAACATGCGGGAAGAGCTACAGTAGCGCCAGAGCCCTGTCTGATCACAAAGGCAAATACCATACCGGGCAAAAAACCTGTGACGCGACATTGCTCGGGGATGACGGCAAGGAGCAGCCATGTGGAAAGGTCTGCAGGAATATTCAAGCCCTGCGGGATCACAATAGAAGGTACCACACCGGACAACAAATCTGTGACGCGACATTGCTCGGGAATGACGGCAAGGAGCAGCCATGCAGAAAGGTCTGCAGGAATCTTCAAACCCTGCGGGATCACAATAGAAGGTACCACACCGGACAACAAATCTGTGACATAAAACTGGTCGGAGAAGATAGCCAGCAGCGAACATGCGGGAAGATCTGCAAAAATTTTGCGGCCCTGTTGACTCATAAAATCAGAAACCACAGTGAACAAAAAACCTGTGAAGCAACCGTGGTCGGAGAGGATAACCAGCAGCGGCCATGCGGTAAGGTCTACAATAGTGCCAGAGCCCTCTCTGATCACAAGTGCAAATACCATACCGGGCAAAGAACCTGTGATGTGATAGTGGTCGGCAATGATGGTAAAAAACGACCATGCGAAAAGGTCTGCAACAATATTCAAGCCCTCTCGGATCACAAAAAAAAAGACCATACCGGGCAACAAATCTGTGACGCTAGAGTGGTCGGGAAGGATGGCCAGTGGCGATCGTGTGGAGAGGTCTGCCAGAATGCTATCGCCCTGTCGAATCACAAAAGAACACATCGAAAACGCAAGCCTGAAAATGTTGACCGGGACGGTGACTTCAGCCCCCAAAAGATAACGCAAATAAGTAACGATCTTCAATAGCAGGTTTTTGACAGGGAAACACGCTTACTTTCTTGATCTATCCTTCCTTTCTGTATATCGGAACGCAAGGACAGGATTATTAAAAACTCACTTTTTTCGACACCACTTTTTCTGCTACTGTTCTTATCTGCCATCGGCAAGGCCGAACCGTTGACAGGTCGTTTTATTGTCGAGCTTCAACAGAATTCAGGTCTTCCAAAACAGAGCTTTTCAATCGAGTCATACCGGAGTAAATGGTCGGATAAACCGTCAGGCGTTGCCGACATCGACATTTACTCAAGACTAGATTTACCATCCTGTAATGTACGTCAGATATCTAACAATTACGAAGTAAAAACAACTATCATTGAGTCAATTTCCTGGCGATGGCTTTACGCCTCGAATTTGCTGACTGCCGTCGAACTGATCTTTACCGCCAGAGTCTCCAATCTGAACTCTACGCCCTGTTTATGGCTACCTGTAGAAGCCGCTATTGCTGTCAGTTGGTTTTTAAAAAGCTATTGGAGCCCCAGTTCACTGCAGTTTAATCCGATGGAGCATCAAGAGGAGCAACAAGAGGCGACATCCATTTTGAGACATGGAGATCTACCATTTACCAACATCGCTATAATGCTTGGCTCTGGAAATAACCAACAACCCTGTCAACAACAAGACCAGTCATCAGAATCATCCGGCCAGCACGCTCCGGTAGCCACGGGCTATTCTACCAGTGTCCTGTATTCTCGCTCGTGTGACGGTAACGAAGACCCTCAACAACAGCAACATACCTTAGGTTTAAAATGCTTCGTCCAGCCCTGTTATGGTGTTTGTAAATTCCGACCCTCTTCCGAAAGCACGGGGCCAGCTGAATCGTCGCTGAATTATGAAGACGGGGTCGCCTTAGACGGGGTCGCCTCGAAATCAATGGGTAAAAGGGCAACCGATAGGGTGGCCTCTGCCGGGCAGGCAACCTGCAACGTGGTAGTGTTTGGGGACGTCGGGCAGCTGAAGCAATGCCAGAGAATCTTCAAAACTGCTCAAGCCCTGCGTAATCACAAAAAAAGAGTCCATACCGGGCAAAAAATCTGTGATGTGGCCGTGTTCAGGGAAGATGGCCAGCTGCGGCCATGCGGAAAAGTCTACAAAAATGTTGATTCTCTGTCGTCTCACAAAAGAAACTTCCACAGCGGACAAAAAACCTGTAATTCATCCGTGGTTGACGAGAATGGCCAGCTGCGGCCATGTGGAAAGCTCTGCAAAAATGCTGATTCTCTGTCGTCTCACAAAAGAAACTTCCACACCGGGCAACAAACCTGTGACTCAACCGTGGCTGGGGAGAATGGCCAGCTGCGGCCATGTGGAAAGCTCTGCAAAAGTGCTCATTCTCTGTCGTCTCACAAAAGAAACTTCCACACCGGGAAACAAATCTGTGACGTCAATGTGATCGGGGGGAATGGCCAGCAGCAGCCATGCGGAACAGTCTGCAGGAGTGCTCAAAACCTGTCAGAACACAAAAACAAATTCCACGGCGAGCAAAAAACCTGTGAGGAGGTCATTATCGGGGAAGATGGCCAGCCGCAGCCATGCGGGAGGATCTGCAAGAATACTTATAACCTGTTGTTCCACAAGTACAGAGTCCACGGCAAGCAACAAATCTGTGACGCGATAGTCTTCGGGGGAGGTGGCAGGCAGCGACAATGCAAGAAGGTCTGCAAAAATGCTCTTTCACTGTCGGTTCACAAAAGCAAATACCACAGAGGGCAACAAAAATGTGACCATCGAAAACGCAAGCCTGTTGATGTAAAACAGGATGATGATCTCAGTAATCCAAAAGGCAAAGCCGACAGGTAACGGTCTTCGACTGAAGGTTTTCACAGAATAACATCCTTATTCTCCTGGTCTATCCTTTCTTTCTGTAAACCAGAACGCAAGGATAGAATTATTAAGTTCTCACTCTCTGCGACACTGCTGTTGCTGCTAACGTTGTTGCCCGTCATCGGCCTCGGCGAACCGTTGACAAAGCATTTTATTGTCGAGCTTCAAGAGAGTGCAGGTCATGCCAACAAAAATGGCCATGCAAGACAAGACTTACCGCTCGATAACAAACGACAAATATTCACCAATTATAGAGTAAAAAAAGCTATCATTGAGTCGATTTCCCGGCAATGGCTTTATGCCACGAATCTGCTGGTTGCCTTCGAACTGACCCTCACCACCAGAGACGCCACGACTCTGAGCTCCACACCTTGTTCATGGCTACCGGTAGAAGCGGCTCTGACTGTCGGTTGGTTTTTAAAAAGTTATTGGAGTATCAATTCATTGTTGTTTAACTTGGTGGAACAGCAAGAGGCGACACCCATCCTGAGACAGGGAGATCAGCTATTTAGCAACATCGCTATAACGTTTGGCTCTGGAAATAATCAACAACCCTGTCAGCAACAGGACCAGCCATCAGCATCACCCGATCGGCAAGCTCCGGCAGCCAAAGGCTATTCCACCAGCGTCCAGTATTCTCGCACGGGGGACGGTGAAGAAGGTCCTCAACAACAGCAGCAGCATACTCTGGGTTTAAATTGCTTCGTCCAGCCCTGTTATGGTGTCTGTAAATTCCAACCATCTTCCGAAAGCACGGGACCAGCTGAATGGTCGCTGAATTGTGAAGACGGGGTCGCCCCGGACTCAATGGCTATAAGGGCAACCGATAGAGGGGCCTCTGCCGGGCAGGCAACCTGTAACCTGGTAGTGGTTGGGGAGGTTGGGCAGCTGCTGCAATGCGGAAAAGTCTACAAAAATGCTGATTCTCTGTCGTCTCACAAAAGACGCTTCCACACCGGGCAAAAAACCTGTGACGTCTCCGTGATCGGGGAAGATGGTCAGCAGCAATGCGGGCAAGTCTGCAAGAATGCTGTAGCCCTGTCACATCACAAAAGCAAATTCCACAGCGGGCAAAAAACCTGTGACTCGACCGTGATTGGGGAGAATGGCCCGCTGCGGCCATGCGGGAAAGTCTGCAAGAATGCTCTAGCCCTGTCAAATCACAGAAGCAAATTCCACAGCGGGCAAAAAACCTGTGATTCAACTGTGGTTGGGGCGAATGGCCAGCTACGGCCATGTGGAAAGCTCTACAAAAATGCTGATTCTCTGTCATCTCACAAAAGACGCTTCCACAGTCAGCAAAAAACCTGTGACTCAACCGTGGTTGGGGAGAATGGCCAGCTGCGGCCATGTGGAAAGGTCTACAAAAATGCTCATTCTCTGTCGTCTCACAAAAGAAACTCCCACACCGGGAAACAAATCTGTGAGGTCAATGTGATCGGGGGGAATGGCCAGCAGCAGCCATGCGGAACAGTCTGCAAGAGTGCTCAAAACCTGTCGGAACACAAAATCAAAGTCCACGGTGGGCAAAAAACCTGTAACGTGGCCATTATCGGGGAAGATGGCCAGTCGCAACCCTGCGGGAGGATCTGCAAGAATACTTATAACCTGTTGTTCCACAAATACAGAGTCCACGGCAAGCAACAAATCTGTGACGCGACAGTCGTCGGGGAAGGTGGCAAGCAGCAACAATGCAAGAAGGTCTGCAAAAATGCTGCTGCCCTGTCGGCTCACAAAAGCAACTATCATACCGGACAACAAACCTGTCATTTGACCCTGGTTGGGGAGGATGGTCAGCAGCAGCCATGCGGGAAGGTCTACAAGAATGCTCGTGCCCTGTCGGATCACAAAAGAAGACACCACACCAAGCTAAAAATCTGTGACGTAATCGTGGTCTTGGAGGATGGCCAGTCGAGGCCATGCGGGAAAGTCAGCAAGAATGCCTGTGCCCTCTCCGTTCACAAAAGCGGATACCACACAGGGCAAAAAAACTGTGACGTGACCGTGTTTGGTGAGAATCAGCAACCACGACCATGCGCAAAGGTCTTCAAGTGTGCTCGAGCCCTGTCAAATCATAAAAGCAGATACCACAGCGGACAACAAACCTGTAGCACGACCGTGATTGGGGTGGACGGCCAGCCGCGACCATGCGGGAAGGTCTGCAAAAGTGCTGAAGATCTCCTGAGTCACAAAGGAACACATCGAAAACGCAAGCCTGTTGATGTGAAACAGGATGATGATCTCAGTAATCCAAAAGGCGAAGCCGACAGGTAATGGTCTTCGACTGTAGGTTTTCTTGACATCCTCCCCACCCTAAAGAGGGTATCGCAAAACTCTCTCCGGCGTGGGAACGCGTTGACTCCCGTCATTGCCGGCTTCATTCTCGTCATTCCCGGCTTCATTCTCGTCATTCCCGCGAAGGCGGGAATCCACACTGACTCTCCACCAGAACCCTACTGCCCGGTGTCCCCCTGGCCTTGTCATCCCCGAGAAGGCAGAGATCCACCGTTGGCGCTGGATTCCCGCCTTCGCGGGAATGACGACTTCAGAGCGTGAGAACGAGCGGTTGAAGTTTTGCGACACCCTCTAAAAGTACGGGGTTTTACGCTCATTCGATAAAGTAACGATAAAGTAACATCCTTATTCTCCTGGTCTATCCTTCCTTTCTGTAAAACAGAACGCAAGGATAGAATTATTAAGTTCTCACTCTCTGCGGCACTGCTGTTGCTGCTACCGTTGTTGCCCGTCATCGGCCACGGCGAACCGTTGACAAAGCATTTTATTGTCGAACTTCAAGAGAGTGCAGGCCCTGCCAACAAACATGGCCATGCAAGACAAGATTTACCGCCCGATAAAAAACGACAAATATCCAACAATCACGGAGTAAAAAAAACCATCATAGAGTTGATTTCCTGGCAATGCCTCTATGCCACGAGTCTGCTGGTTGCCTTCGAACTGACCTTTACTACCAGGGACGCCAAGCCTCTGAGCTCCATACCTTGTTCATGGCTACCGGTAGAAGCGGCTATAGCTGTCGGTTGGTTTTTAAAAAGTTATTGGAGTATCGATTTACTGCTGTTTAACCCTCTGGGACGTCAAGAGAAACATCAAGAGGCGACATCCATCCTGAGACGGGGGGATCAGCCATTTAGCAACCTCGCTATAACCTTTGGCTCTGGAAATAATCAACAACCCTGTGTGCAACAGGACCAACCCTCAGAATCAACCGGCCAGCAGACCTCGCTGGCCATAAGTTATTTCACCAGCGTCCTGTCTTCTCGCTCGAGTGACGGTAACGAAGACCCTCAACAACAGCAACATACTCTGGATTTAAATTGCTTCGTCCAACCCTGTTATGGTGTCTGTAAATTCCAACCATCTTCCGAAAGCACGGAGCCAGCTGAATGGTCGCTGAACTGTGAAGACGGGGTCGCCTCAGACGGGGTCGCCCCGAACTCAATGGCTACAAAGACAACCGATAGGGGAGCCTCTACCGGGCAGGCAACCTGCAACGTGGTAGTGGTTGGGGAGGTCGGGCAGCTGCTGCAATGCAAGAGAATCTTCAAAACTGCTCAAGCCCTGCGTAATCACAAAAAAAGAGTCCATTCCAGGCAAAAAATCTGTGACGCGCCCGTGTTCAGGGAAGATGGCCAGCCGCAGCCATGCGGAAGAGTCTACAAAAATGCTGATTCTCTGTCGTCTCACAAAAGACTCTACCACACCAGGCAACAAACCTGTGACGTGACCGTGGTCGGGGAGGATGGTCATCAGCCGTGCGGGAAAGTCTGCAAGAATGCTGCAGCCCTGAAACATCACAAAAGCACATTCCACAGCGAGCAAAAAACCTGTGACTCAACCGTGGTTGGGGATAATGGCCAGCCGCGACCATGTGGGAAAGTCTGCAAGAATGCTGCAACCCTGTCACAACACAAAAGCACACTCCACAGCGGGCAAAAAACCTGTGACTCAACCGTGGTTGGGGATAATGGCCAGTCGCGACCATGTGGGAAAGTCTGCAAGAATGCTGCAGCCCTGTCACGACACAAAAGCATATTCCACAGCAGGCAAAAAACCTGTGACTCAACCGTGGTTGGGGAGAATGGCCAGCTGCAGCCATGTGGAAAGGTCTGCAAAAATACTCATTCTCTGTCGTCTCACAAAAGAAACTTCCACACCGGGAAACAAATCTGTGCCGTCAATGTGATCGGGGGGAATGGTCAGCAGCAGCCATGCGGAACAGTCTGCAGGAGTGCTCAAAACCTGTCGGAACACAAAAACAAATTCCACGGCGAGCAAAAAACCTGTGACGAGGCCATTATCGGGGAAGATGGCCAGCCGCAACCCTGCGGGAGGATCTGCAAAAATACTTATACCCTGTTGTACCACAGATACAGAGTCCACGGCGAGCAAAAAATCTGTGACGCGATAACAGTAGGGGAAGATGGCAAGCAGCGACAATGCAAGAAGGTCTGCAAAAATGCTCTGGCACTGTCGGTTCACAAAAGCAAATACCACAGAGGGCAACAAAACTGTGACGTGTCCGTGGTCGGGGAAGATGGCCTGCCGCAGCCATGCGGGAAAGTCTGCAAGAATGCCAGTGCTCTCTCCGTTCACAGAAGCAGATACCACAACGGGCAACAAACCTGTAACACGATCGTAGTTGGGTTGGACGGCCAGCCGCAGCCATGCGGGAAGGTCTGCAAAAGTGCTAAAGATCTCTTGAGTCACAAAGGAACACATCGAAAACGCAAGCCTGTTGATGTGAAACAGGATGATGATCTCAGTAATCCAAAAGGCGAAGCCGACAGGTAATGGTCTTCGACTGTAGGTTTTCTTGACATCCTCCCCACCCTAAAGAGGGTATCGCAAAACTCTCTCCGGCGTGGGAACGCGTTGACTCCCGTCATTGCCGACTTCATTCTCGTCATTCCCGGCTTCATTCTCGTCATTCCCGACTTCATTCTCGTCATTCCCGGCTTCATTCTCGTCATTCCCGCGAAGGCGGGAATCCACACTGACTCTCCACCAGAACCATACTGCCCGGTGTCCCCCTGGCCTTGTCATCCCCGAGAAGGCAGAGATCCACCGTTGGCGCTGGATTCCCGCCTTCGCGGGAATGACGACTTCAGAGCGCGAGAACGAGCTGTTGAAGTTTTGCGACACCCTCTAAAAGTACGGGGTTTTACGCTCATTCGATAAAGTAACGATAAAGTAACATCCTTATTCTCCTGGTCTATCCTTCCTTTCTGTAAAACAGAACGCAAGGATAGAATTATTAAGTTCTCACTCTCTGCGGCACTGCTGTTGCTGCTACCGTTGTTGCCCGTCATCGGCCACGGCGAACCGTTGACAAAGCATTTTATTGTCGAACTTCAAGAGAGTGCAGGCCCTGCCAACAAACATGGCCATGCAAGACAAGATTTACCGCCCGATAAAAAACGACAAATATCCAACAATCACGGAGTAAAAAAAACCATCATAGAGTTGATTTCCTGGCAATGCCTCTATGCCACGAGTCTGCTGGTTGCCTTCGAACTGACCTTTACTACCAGGGACACCAAGCCTCTGAGCTCCATACCTTGTTCATGGCTACCGGTAGAAGCGGCTATAGCTGTCGGTTGGTTTTTAAAAAGTTATTGGAGTATCGATTTACTGCTGTTTAACCCTCTGGGACGTCAAGAGAAACATCAAGAGGCGACATCCATCCTGAGACGGGGGGATCAGCCATTTAGCAACCTCGCTATAACCTTTGGCTCTGGAAATAATCAACAACCCTGTGTGCAACAGGACCAACCCTCAGAATCAACCGGCCAGCAGACCTCGGTGGCCATAAGTTATTTTACCAGCGTCCTGTCTTCTCGCTCGGGTGACGGTAACGAAGACCCTCAACAACAGCAACATACTCTGGGTTTAAATTGCTTCGTCCAACCCTGTTACGGTGTCTGTAAATTCCAACCCTCTTCCGAAAGCACGGGGCCAGCTGAATGGTCGTTGAATTGTGAAGACGGGGTCGCCTTAGACGGGGTCGCCTTAGACGGGGTCGCCTTGGATCGAGCCAACACGGAGTCAATGGGTTCAGGGGCAACCAATACATCGGCCCCTGCCTGGCAGGCATGCAACATGATAGTGGTCGGAAAGGATGGCCAGCTTCGGCAATGCGAGAAAGTCTTCAAGAGTGCTCAAACCTTGTCGAATCACAAAAGAACAGTCCATTCCAGGCAAAAAACCTGTGACGTGACCGTGTTCAGGGAGGATGGCCAGCTGCAGCTATGTGGAAAGGTCTGCAAAAATGTTAACTCTCTGTTGTCTCACAAAAGAAACTTCCACACCGGGAAACAAATCTGTGACGTCAAAGTGATCGGGGAGAATGGCCAGCAGCAGCCATGTGGAAGAGCCTGCAGGAATAATCAAGAACTGTCGTATCACAAAAAAATATTCCATAGCGAGCAAAAAACCTGCGACGTGACAATGATCGCGGAAGACGGCAAGCCGCAACCATGCGGGACGGTCTGCAAGAATGCCCACACCCTGTTGTCCCACAAATACAGATTCCACGGCAAGCAACAAATCTGTGACATGATAGTCGTTGGGGAAGGTGGCAAGTTTCGACAATGCAGGAAGGTCTGCAAAAATCCTCCTGCCCTGTCGGCTCACAAAAGCAGATACCACAGAGGGCAACAAACCTGTGACGTGACCGTGGTTGGCGAGGATTACCAATCATGGCCGTGCGGAAGGGTCTGCGAGAGTGCTCAAAGCCTGTCAAATCACAAACGCAAATTCCACAGCGGCCAAAAAGCCTGTAACTCGACCCTGATTGGCGAGAATGACCTGCCGCAGCGATGCGGGGTAGTCTGCAAGGATTCTCAAACTCTTTCGGATCACAAAAGAAGAGACCACACCGGGCAAAAAATCTGTAGCTCTAACGTGATTGGGGAGGATGGCCAAATGAGGCCATGCGGAAATATCTGCAAGAATGCTAAAGCCCTGTCTACTCACAAAAGCACATTCCACAGTGGACCAAGAACCTGTAACTCAACCGTGGTTGGGGATAATGGCCAGCCGCGGCCATGCGGGATGGTCTGCAGGAATTATGGAGCTCTGTCGGATCACAAAAGAAGAAACCACACCAAGCTAAAAATCTGTGACGTGACACTGGTCTGGGAGGATGGCCAGCCACGTCCATGCGGGAAAGTCTGCAAGAATGCCAGTGCCCTCTCCATTCACAAAAGCGGATACCACACAGGGCAAAAAAAATGTGACGTGACCGTGATTGGTGAGAATCAGCAACCGCGACCATGCGCAAAAGTCTTCAAGTGTGCTCGAGCCCTGTCAAATCACAAAAGCAATTGCCACAGCGGACAAAAAACCTGTAACACGACCGTGATTGGGGTGGAAGGCCAGCCGCAGCCATGCGGGAAGGTCTGCAAAAATAATAAAGATCTCTCAAATCACAAAAGAACACATCGAAAACGCAAGCCTGTTGATGTGAAACAGGATGATGATGTCAGTGGTCCAAAAGGTAGAGCCGACAGATAACGCTCTTCAACTGAAGGTTATTGACAGAGTAACACCCTTATTTTTCTGGTCTATCCTTCCTTTCTGTAAACCAGAACGCAAGGGTAGAATTATTGAACTCTCACTCCATGCGGCACTGCAGTTGCTGTCAGCTTTATTGCCCGTCATCGGCCAGGCCGAACCGTTGACAAGCCATTTTATTGTCGAGCTTCAACAGAGTGCAGGCCTTCCAAAACAGAGCTTTTCAATAAACCCAGAACAGCGTACATGGTCGTATATCCCGTCTGGCCCTGCCTGCCAAAACGGCTATGCAAGGCCAGATTTAGCCACCGATAACACACGACAAATAACCCCCAATTATGGAGTAAAAAAAACTATCATTGAGTCGATTTCCTGGCAATGGCTTTACGCCACGAATCTGCTGGCTGCCTTCGACCCGCCCCTAATTACCAGAGACCTCACACCTCTGGGCTCCACACCCTGTTCATGGCTACCGGTAGAAGCGGCTGTAACTGTCGGTTGGTTTTTAAAAAGTTATTGGAATCTCAATTCACTGATGTTTAACCCGATAGAACATCAAGAGGAACAACAAGAGGCGACATCCATCCTGAAACAGGAGAATCAGCCATTTAGCAACATCGCTATAATGTTTGGCTCTGGAAATAACCAACAACCTTGTCAGCAACAGGACCAGCGATCAGAATCAACCGGGCAGCAGACCCCGATGGCCGTAAGCTATTTTACCAGCGTCCTGTATTCTCGCTCGGGGGACGGTAATGAAGATCCTCAACAGCAGCAGCACACATTGGGTTTAAATTGCCTCGTCCAGCCCTGTTATGGCGTTTGTATATTCCGACCATCTTCCGAAAGCACGGGGCCAGCTGAATGGTTGTTGAATTGTGAAGACGGGGTCGCCTTAGACGGGGTCGCCTTAGACGGGGTCGCCCTAGACGAGTTCGCCCTAGACGAGTTCGCCCTGGACGAGTTCGCCCTAGACGAGTTCGCCCTGGACGAGTTCGCCCTAGACGAGTTCGCCCTGGACGAGTTCGCCCTAGACGAGTTCGCCCTAGACGAGTTCGTCTTTGACGGGGTCGCCTTAGACGGGGTCGCCTTAGACGGGGTCGCCCCGAACTCAATGTGTGCAGGAACAACCGAGACAAGAGCCTCTGCCGGGCAGATAACCTGCAATGTAGAAGTAGTAGTTGGGGAGGGTGGCCAGCTTCAGCAATGCGGGAGAGTCTTCAAGAATGCTAAAGCCCTGTTGATTCACAAAAGTAAATTACACAGCGGGCAAAAAACCTGTGACTTGGCCATTATCGGGGAAAATGGTAAGTCGCAACCATGTGGGAAAGTCTACAAAAATGCCCTTGCCCTCTCCGTTCACAAAAGCGGATACCATACCGGGCAACAAACCTGTGATTTAACCACAGTCGGGGAGTATGGTCAGCAGCGGCCATGCGGGAAAGTCTGCAAGAATGCCCTTGCCCTGTCCGTTCACAAAAGCGGATACCATAGCGGGCAAAAAATCTGTGACTTTCCCCTGGTTGGCGAGGACAACCAACTGCGGCCATGCGGAACAGTCTGCAAAAATGCTCATTCTCTATGGTCTCATAAAAGAAACTTCCACCCCGGGAGACAAATCTGTGACGTCACTGTGATCGGGGTGAATGGCCAGCAGCAGCCATGCGGAACTGTCTGCAGGAGCGCTAGCCTGACGTATCACAAAGACAAATTCCACGGAGGGCAAAAAATCTGTAGCGTGACCGTGGTTAGCGAGGATCAGCAATCATGGCCATGCGGAAGGGTCTTCCGGAGTGCCCAAACCCTGTCAAATCACAAATACAAATTCCACAGCGGCCAGAAAACCTGCAACTCGATCGTGATTGGGGAGAATAACCTGCCACGACCATGTGGGTTAGTCTGCAGGGATTCTCGGGCTCTTTCGGATCACAAAAGAAGACACCACACCGGGCAAAAAACCTGTAACTCTAAAGTGATTGGGGAGGATGGCCAACTGCGGCCATGCGGAAATATCTACAAGAATGCTAAAGCCCTTTCAACTCACAAAAGCTCATTCCACAGTGGAGAAAGAACCTGTAATTCTAGCGTGATTGGGGAGGATGGCCAGCTGCGGCCATGCGGGATGGTCTGCAGGAGTTATGGAACTCTGTCGAATCACAAAAGAAGGGACCACACCGGGCCAAAAACCTGTGACGAGATCCTGGTCGGAAAGGAGGGTCAGCAGCAGCCATGTGGGAAAATTTGCAAGAATGCCAGTGCTCTCTCCGTTCACAAAAGCAGATACCACAGCGGGCAACAAACCTGTAACACGACCATGCTTGGGGTAAACGGCCAGCAGCGGCGATGCGGGAAGGTCTGCAAAAGTGCTCAAGATCTCTCGAATCACAAAGGAACACATCGAAAACGCAAGCCTGTTGATGTGAGCCAGAACGCTGACCTCAGTGCTTCAGAAGGTAAAGCCAACAGGTAATGATCTTTAATTGAAGGTTTTTGATGGAGTAACACCCTTATTTTCTTGATCTATCCTTCCTTTCTGTAAACCCGATCGCCAAGGATAAAATTATTAAACTCTCACTCTCTGCAGCACTGTTGCTGCTACCGTTGTTATCTGTCTTCAGTCAGGCCGAACTGTTGACAAAGCATTTTATTGTCGAGTTTCAAAAGAGTGCAGGTCTTCCAAACCAGAGCTTTTCAATAAAGCCATACCAGAGTAAATGGTCAGATAACCCTTCAGGCCTTGCCGACACAAACGGTTATGCAAGATCAGATTTACCACCCGACAATAGACGACAGATAACTAACAATTACGAAGTAAAAACAACCATTATTGAGTCGATTTCCTGGCGATGGCTTTACGCCACGAATCTTCTGGCTGCCTTCGAACTCATCTTTATCACCAGAGTCTCTCCTCTGAGTTCAACATCTTGTTCATGGCTACCGGTGGAAGCGGCTATAGCTTTCGGTTGGATTTTAAAAGACTATTGGAGCCCCGGCATACTGCTGTCTGACCTGATGAAGCATCAAGAGGCGACATCCATCCTGAGACAAGGGGATCAACCATTTACCAACATCGTTATAATGTTTGGCTCCGACCATAACCAACAACCTTGTCAGCAACGAGACCAGACAACAGAATCTTCCGGCCAGCATGCCACGCTGGCCACAGGCTACTCCACCAGCGTCCTGTATTTTCGCTCGGTTGACGGTAACGAAGACCCTCAACAACAGCAGCATACTTTGGGTTTAAATTGTTTTGTCCAAACCTGTTGTGGCGTCTGTAAATTCCGACCATCTCCCAAAAGCATGGAACCAGTTGAACGGTCTCTGAATTGTGAAGACGGGGTCGCCTCAGACGGGGTCGCCCAGAACTCAATAGCTGCAGGGGCAACCGATACACCAGCCCCTGCCGGGCAATCAACCTGCAACGTGATGCTGGTCGGGAAAGATGGTCTGCTTCGACAATGCAAGAGAGTCTTAAAGAGTGCCAAAGCCCTGTCGAATCACCAAAGAAGAGTCCATACCAGGCAAAACATCTGTGAAGTGATCGTATTCAGGAAGGATGGCCAGCTGCGCCCCTGTGGAAAGGCTTACCAAAATGCTAATTCTCTGTCGTCTCACAAAAGAAGCTTCCACACCGGGCAACAAACCTGTGATGTTACCGTGACCAGGGGGAATGGCCAGCAGCTGTCATGCGGAAAGATCTGCAAGAGTGCTCAAGCCCTGTCAATTCACAAAAGCAAATTCCACAACGGGCAAACAACCTGTATAGAGAAAATTGTCGGGGAAGATGGCAGGCCACGGCCATGTGGGAAGGTCTTCAAGAATGCTTATGCAGTGTCGCTTCACAAAAACAGAGTCCACGGCAAACAACAAATCTGTGACGTTACAGTGATCGGAAAAAATGGCCAGTTGCTGCCATGCAGGGCAATCTGTAAAAACGCTAAAGCTTTTTCGGATCACAAAAGAAGATTGCATAGCGGGCAACAAACCTGTGACGTGACCTTGGTCGGGAAGGATGGTCAGCAGAAGCCATGCGGGAAAGTCTGCAAAAGTGCCTGTGCCCTCTCCGTTCACAAAAGCGGATACCACACCGGACAAAAAACCTGTGACTTTACCTTCTTTGGCGAGGATCAAAGACCGCAGCCATGCGGAAAGGTCTGCAAGAATGCTCAAGCCCTGGCAAGTCACAAAAAGAGATCGCACAGCGGGAAAAAAACCTGTGACTCAGCTGTGGTAGGTAAGGATGGCCAGCCGAGGCCATGCGGGATGGTCTGCAAGAATTACGAAACTCTGTCGGATCACAAAAGAAACTTCCACGCCGAGCAACAAATCTGTCAATTGACCGTGGTAGACGAAGATCAACAACTGCGGCTGTGCGGAAAGGTCTTCAAAAGTCCTCAAGCCCTGTCAAGTCACAAAAGCAGACTCCACAGTGGGCAAAGAACCTGTTATACGACAGTGATTGGTGAAGATGGCCAGCTACTACCATGCAGGACAGTCTGCAAGAATGCTAAAGATTTTTCGAATCACAAAAGAAGACTCCACACCGGGCAAAAGGTATGTGAACTAACTGTGGTCGAAAAGGATGGTCGGCAGCAGCCGTGCGGTAGAGTCCTCAAGAGTGCCTTTGACTTCTCCGTTCACATAAGCAGATACCACAGCGGACAACAAACCTGTGACTTTCCCCTGGTTGATGAGGATCATCAATCGCGGCCATGTGGAGAGGTCTGCAAGAATGCTCAAGCCCTGTCAATTCACAAAAGCAAATCGCACAGTGGGCAAAAAACCTGTGACTTTACCGTCGTTGGGAAAGGCGGCCAGCCGCGACCATGCGGGAAGGTCTGCAACAACCGCAGAGCACTGTGGGATCACAAAAGATGCCAACACACCAGGCAAAAAACCTGTGACGTGACCATGGTTGGCGAGGATCACCAACCGCGTTTGTGCGCTAAGGTCTGCAAGAGTGCTCAAGCCCTGTCAACTCACAAAAGCAAATTCCACAGCGGGCAAAGAGCCTGTGACTCGACCGTGATTGCGAAGGATGGCCAGCCGCAGCCATGCGGGATGATATGCAGGAACTCTGGAGCTCTGTCGTATCACAAAAGAAAAGAGCACAGCGGACAACAAACCTGCAACGAAATCCTGATCACAGAGGATGGCCAGTCAGAGCTATGCGGGATGGCCTGCAAAAATGCTCAAGATCTCTCAAGTCACAAAAGAGTACATCGAAAACGCAAGCCTGTTGATAAGTAGGACAATAACCTCACTCATCCAGAAGCTAAAACGAATCAGTAATGATCTTTAACAGAGAGACTTTGACAGAATACGTCCTTATTTTCTTGATCTATTCTTCTTCTCTGTAAACCAGAACGCAGTGATAGTATTATTAAACACTCATTTGCGGCATCGATGTTGCTGTTAGCGTTGCTGCCTGTCATCGGCCAGGCCGAATCGTTGAAAAAATGTTTTACTGTCGAATTTCAACAGATTAAAGGCCTTCCAAGCCAGAGCTTTTTTATAGAACCAGACAAAAGTACATGGTCGGATAACCCGTCAGACTTTGCTGAAACAAGCAGCTATGCAAGACCAGATTTATCAACGGATAGTATACGACACAAAAATAACAGTTACAGAGTAAAAACAACAATCATTGAGTCGATTTCCTGGCAACGGCTTTATGCCACTAACCTGCTGGTTGCTTACGAACTGACCCTGACCACCAGATGCACACCGCTGGCCCCCACCGCTTATTCATGGTTACTGATAGAAACGGTTCTCGCTGTCGACTGGATGTTAAAAACTGTTTGGAACCCCGATTCACCTCTGTTTAAACCAATTGAACTACAGCCGTCATCTATATTGACACAGGGGGGGCACATATTTGCGATCACCACTGTGGAGCCAGGCTCTGGACAAGGGCAACAACAAGGCCAGCTATCACAATTAGCTGACCAACAGACCAAACAGCCAACCCGCCAAACTGCAAGCGCTATGAGCCACGCCCTCTATTCCTGCCCCGGCGATGGTAATGGAGACTCTAAACAACACTCACATACTCTGGGTTTAGATTGTTTCGTCCATCCCTGTCATGGCGTTTGCAGGCTACGAACTTCGTCCGATCCTACACATTCAATGACTACAGGGACTGCATGTGCTGACCCTGTAGTGTCACTGAGAGATGAAGTTCCAACGCCCGGGAATTTGCCTGCCAGCACTGAAGATCTGATTATAGTCGAGGGGTTACTCAGTCTGAGTAAATACAAACCTCACGAAGAAACCGAAATTTCCTTTACACCTGTCCATATCACATTCCCAATGGCGATTTCAGCAACCCGACAAACAACAGGATCACCCCAATGGGGCCAAAGCCCGCCTCGTCTTTCCCGGACAGGCACCAGACAAGTCACTGACCACAGCGGGAATCGAACCTGTTACGAGACCCTGTCGGGGGATAATGGTCAGCAGCGACCATGTGGTAAAATCTGCAAAAGTACTTCGGCCCTGAAGGTTCACAAAAGCAGATACCATAGCGGGAAAAGAAGCTGTTACACGGCCGTGGTTGGAGAGGATGGTGGAAAGCGACAATGCGGAAAGATCTGCATCAATGCTCAAGCACTGTGGGAGCACAAAAAAAGAGACCACAGCGAGCGACAAATCTGTGACGTAACAGTGGTCAAAAAGGATGGCAAGCAGGGACCATGCGGGAAGATCTACAAGAATGTTCCTACCCTGTCGATACACAAAAGCAGATACCATACCGGGCAAAGAACCTGTCAGTTGACAATAGTCAGGGAGGATGGCCAGCAGCGGTCATGCGGAAAGGTCTGCAACAATCTTCAAGCCCTCACGGATCACAAAAAAAGAGACCATACCGGGCGACAAAGCTGTGACTCAAGAGTGGTCAAAATGGATGGCCAGCAGCGACTATGCGGGAAGGTCTGCCAGAATGCTCGCACCCTTCTGGATCACAAAAGAAACACCCACAGCGGGCCAAAAACCTGCGACTTAACAGTGGTAGGACAGGATGGCCCGCCGCAGCAATGCGGAAAAATCTTTAAGAGTTCCCAGGCCCTGTCAACTCACAAAAGCAGATTCCACAGCGGGCGAAAGAGCTGCGACTCGACCGTGGTTGGGGAAGATGGCCAGTCACAGCCATGCGGGAAGGTCTGCATAAGTGCTAAAGCTCTCTCGAATCCTGAAAGAATACATCGAAAACGCAAGCCTGATGATGTGAACCAGGATGATGACCTCAGTGCTCCAGGAGGTAAAACCAAAAGGTAATGATCACTACAAGAATTTTTTTACAAAAAAATATCTTTATTTTCCTGATCTATCCTTGCTTTCTGTAAACCAGAACACAAGGATAGAATTATTAAACACTCACTCTTTGCGGCATCAATGTTGCTGCTACTGTTGTTATCTGTCATCGCTCAGGCCGAATCGTTAACAAGGGGTTTTGTCGTCGAGCTTCAACAGGATCCTGGCTCTCCAAACCAGAGTTTTTTTATAAACTCAGACCCGCTTACATTGTCGGGCAAACCGTCAGTCATCACCAAAAGCTATTCAGGATCAGATTTTCCACCTTATGACAAACGACAAAGACCTGACAGTAACAGGGTAAAAACACCCCTTATCGAGTCCATTTTCTGGCAATGGCTTTACGCCACTGATCTGCTGGTTACCTACGAACTGACCCGGGCCACCAGAGGTACAGCACTGAGCCCCACTCCTTATTCATGGCTACTGATAGAAATGGCTGTCGCTGTCGGCTGGTTTTTACAAAGTTATTGGAACCCCGATTCATTGCTGTTTAAACCATTTGGTATACATATGTCGTTTATATTGACATTGGAAGATCACAGGTTTGTGATCACCACCATGGTGCCTGGCTCTGAACAACAGCAACAACAAGGCCAGCTATCACAATCAACTGGCAAACAGGCCCCACAAGCCAGCAGCCAACCTGCAAGCGCTTTCAACAGTCCCCTGTATTCTGGCTCTGCCGACGGTAACGGAGACTCTCAACAACAGTCACATACTTTGGGTTTAAATTGTTTCGTCCATCCCTGTCATGGTGTTTGCAAGTTCCGATCATTATCGGATCATACCTATTCAATGAGTGCATGGACTGCTTGTGCTGACCCTATCGGACCACCCGGTAATAAAGCAACAATACCCGGGAATTTGCCTGCCAGCGCTAATGACTGGATTATAATCCAGGGGCTTCTCATTCTGGGTCAGCACGGAACTGACAATGAAAACGAAATTTCCTCTACACCTGCTCACTTTACCCCCTTAATGGTGACTTCAGAAACACAACAAACCGCTACAGAAACACCTCAATGGGGTCAAAGGCCACCTGGTCTTTCCCGGACAGTCACCGGGCAGGCCACTGAACAAAGCGAGAAACTAATCTGTGACCTGACCCTGTGCGTTGAGAATGGTCAGCAGCGATCATGTGGAAAGTTCTACAGGAATGCTCATGCCCTGTCACTTCACAAAAACGGATACCACACTGGGCATAGAACCTGTGACGTGACTGTGGTCGGGGAAGATGGTAAGGAACGATCATGCGGAACATTCTGCAACAATGCTGCTGCCCTGACGAGGCACAAACAAAAAGAGCACTCCGGGCAACAAATCTGTGACACAACAGTGGTCAGGAAGGATGGTCGGCAGCGACCTTGCGGGAAGGTCTGCAAGAACGCCATAGCTCTGTCGAAACACAAAAGACACATCCACAGCGGACAAAGAACCTGTGTCATAAAAGTAGTCAGGGAGAACGGGCAACAGCAGCCATGCGGGAAGGTCTGCAAGAATGTACAAGCCCTGTTGGCTCACAAAATAAACAACCATAGCGAGCAAAAAACCTGTGACCTGACCGTGATCGGGGAGGATGGTCAGCAGCGGCCATGCGCAAAGGTCTGCAAGAATGGTCAATTACTTTTGTATCACAAAAGAAGCCTCCACACCGGGCAACAAACCTGTGACCTGACTGTGATCGGCGAGCATCACCAGCCGCAGCCATGTGGAAAGGTCTGTAGTAGTACTCAAGCCCTATTAATACATAAAAGCAGATTCCATACCAGGCAAAGGACCTGTCAGGTAAAAATAGTCGGGGAGGATGGTCAGTCACGACCATGCGCGACGCTCTGCAAGGGTATTGGAGCACTTTCGGATCACAAAAGAAGAGACCACACCGGAAAACTAACCTGCAACGTGATCCTGGTTCCAGAGGATGGCCAGCCGCAGCAATGCGGGAAGGTCTGCATAAGTGCTAAAGCTCTCTCAAATCACAAAAGAACACATAGAAAACGCAAACCTGTTGGTGGAAACCAGGATGTTGAAATCATTGCTCCAAAAGGCAAAGCCAACAGGTAAAGATCCTTAACAGGAGGTATTTGGTAAGGAAACACCTTGATTTTCTTGATCTATCCTTCCTCTCTGAATACCAGAACGCAGGGATAGAATTATTAAACATTCACTCTTTGCAGCACCAATGTTGCTGCTACTGTTGTTATCTGTCATCGGTCAGGCCGAACCGTTAACAAGGGGTTTTGTCCTCGAGCTTCAACAGGATCCTGGCTCTCCAAACCAGAGTTTTTTTATAAACTCAGACCCGCTTATATTGTCGGGCAAACCGTCAGTCATCACCAAAAGCTATTCAGGATCAGATTTTCCACCTTATGACAAACGACAAAGACCTAACAGTAACAGGGTAAAAACACCCCTTATCGAGTCCATTTTCTGGCAATGGCTTTACGCCACTGATCTGCTGGTTACCTACGAACTGACCCGGGCCACCAGAGGTACAGCACTGAGCCCCACTGCTTATTCATGGCTACTGATAGAAATGGCTGTCGCTGTCGGCTGGTTTTTACAAAGTTATTGGAACCCCGATTCATTGCTGTTTAAACCATTTGGTATACATATGTCGTTTATATTGACATTGGAAGATCACAGGTTTGTGATCACCACCATGGTGCCTGGCTCTGAACAACAGCAACAACAAGGCCAGCTATCACAATCAACTGGCAAACAGGCCCCACAAGCCAGCAGCCAACCTGCAAGCGCTTTCAACAGTCCCCTGTATTCTGGCTCTGCCGACGGTAACGGAAACTCTCAACAACAGTCACATACTTTGGGTTTAAATTGTTTCGTCCATCCCTGTCATGGCGTTTGCAAGTTCCGATCATTATCGGATCATACCTATTCAATGAGTGCATGGACTGCTTGTGCTGACCCTATCGGACCACCCGGTAATAAAGCAACAATACCCGGGAATTTGCCTGCCAGCGCTAATGACTGGATTATAATCCAGGGGCTTCTCATTCTGGGTCAGCACGGAACTGACAATGAAAACGAAATTTCCTCTACACCTGCTCACTTTACCCCCTTAATGGTGACTTCAGAAACACAACAAACCGCTACAGAAACACCTCAATGGGGTCAAAGGCCACCTGGTCTTTCCCGGACAGTCACCGGGCAGGCCACTGAACAAAGCGAGAAACTAATCTGTGACCTGACCCTGTCCGGTGAGAATGCTCAACAGCGACGATGCGGAAAGGTCTGCAAGACTTCTCATGCCCTGTCGCTTCACAAAAGCAGATACCACAGCGGGCACAGAACCTGTGCCGTGACTGTGGTCGGGGAGGATGGTAAAGAGCGATCATGCGGAAAAGTCTGCAACAATGCTAACGCCCTGACGAAGCACAAACGAAAAGATCACTCCGGGCAACAAATCTGTGACACATCAGTGGTCAGGAAGGATGGTCGGCAGCGACCTTGCGGGAAGGTCTGCAAGAACGTAATAGCTCTGTCGGAACACAAAAGAAACATCCACAGCGGGCAAAAATCCTGTGACCTGACTGTTGCCGGTGAAGATAGCCAGCTGCGGCTATGCGGATTGGTCTGCAATAATACTCAAGCCTTGTCTTATCACAAAGTCAGAGAGCATCGCGGTCAACAAACCTGTAAGCTAATTATGGTCGGAGAGGATGGCCAGCAGAGGCCATGCGGGAAAATCTGTAAAAATGCCTATAGCCTGTCATATCACAAAAGAAAAGAGCACAGCGGGCAACAAACCTGTGAACTGACCCTTGTCGGGGAGGATGGCCAGCCACAGCCATGCGGGACGACCTGTAAAAATGCCCAAGCCCTGTATTATCACAAAATCAAAAACCACACCCGGCAACAAACCTGCAACGTGAATCTGGTCACGGAGGATGGTCTGAAGCGGCCATGTGGGACGACCTGTAATAATGCCCTGGCCCTGTCATATCACAAAAGAAGAGACCACACCGGGCAACAGACCTGCAACGCGATTCTGGTCACGGAGGATGGCCAGCTGCAGCCATGTGGGACGACCTGTAATAATGCCCTGGCCCTGTCATATCACAAAAGAAGAGACCACACCGGGCAGCAAACCTGCAACGTGGCCCTGATCTCAGAGGATAGCCAGCCAAAGCTATGCGGGAGGGTCTGCAAAAACGCTGATGCTCTCTCGAGTCACAAAAAAAGACATCGAAAACGCAAGCATGATGATGTGAACCAGGATGATGACCTCAGTGCTCCAAGAACTAAAACCAACAGGTATTGACATCCTCCCCGCCCTAAAGAGGGTGTCGCAAAACTTCAACAGCTCGTTCTCACGCTCTGAAGTCGTCATTCCCGCGAAGGCGGGAATCCGTGGATCTCTGCCTTCTCGGGGATGACAAGGCCAGGGGGACACCGGGCAGTATGGTTCTGGTGGAGAGTCAGTGTGGATTCCCGCCTTCGCGGGAATGACGAGAATGAAGCCGGGAATGACGAGAATGAAGCCGGGAATGACGAGAATGAAGCCGGCAATGACGAGAATGAAGCCGGCAATGACGAGAATGAAGCCGACAATGACGGGAGTCAACGCGTTCCCACGCCGGAGAGAGTTTTGCGACACCCTCTAAAGGACGGGGATTCCTACCACCAGACGGTCATGCCCGACCGCAGTGTATACCTTACCCAGTAGCGGCATACACCTTATTCGACAATCTGCTCTACCTTTCGGATTGTCTAGGAGCCTGACCGAGAATAGTCTGCCCTACTGCGGCGGCAGCAAATTGGTCTGAAAATCCGCTTTTGTTCGTCAAATAGCTCGCTATTCACCGGGTAGAAGGAGCTACCAATTGTAGCTCCAACCCCCTCAGATCCCGGCGTGCGGATTTCCCGCACCGGGCTCTTCGATATTTGACTCACAGCACAGCCATGGATTTCATTGCCATAAAAGGCAGCATTATCCTCGGTTTCTGTAGCGGCAGAAGCTGCTTGAGGTTATGGTACTTTTCCCATGGAATCTTGCCTTTCCGGCATCGGCTACACAGCATCTTGTACCAGTAGCGGTCAACAAACCGGTAAAGCTTCTCCATACTTCGGAAGTTTCCTCCCAGACCGTAATACGCATAATGCCCTCTCAACCGTCGATTGATCGCTGTCACTTGTTCGTGCAGCGGTTCATGGCGTATTCGTCTCAGCAGTTCCTTCAGTTTGGCTATGCTGCGTCTTAGGCGGGATTTTTCCGTTCTCCTTCCCACCATGAAGTTTCCTTTCAGATTCCTTGTGCAGTAGTGCGTAAAGCCAAGGAAGTAAACCGTTTCCGGTCGTCTTCCCCCACGACTGGCAAAACGTCCGAACCTGACTAACCGGGTTTTATCCCGCTCCAGTTTCAACGCAAACTTCTCCAGTCGCTGTGGCAGCACATTCATGAACCGCTCCGCATCACTGCGATACTGAAAACACACCACAAAGTCATCAATGTACCTGATCAGCCATGCCTCGCCTTTTAGCCGAGGCTTGACCATGCACTCGAACCAGAGGTCAAGTACATAATGCAGGTACAGGTTGCTCAGAACTACGCTGATCGGCCCACCCTGAGGCGTACCTTCTTCACACTCTTGCAACTCCCCGGCCTCCATCACCCCGGCTTTCAACCAGCGCCGTATAAGGTTCAGGATTCTGGGATCACCGACCCGGTGTTCCACAAAACGAAGCAGCCATCCATGGTCAAGACTCCCAAAGAAGTTCTTCAAGTCCGCTTCCAGCACCCAGCTGACCTTTCGGCCTGAAACCACCTCGTTAAAAGTGGACAGGGCATGGTGCGCTCCCAGTCGTGGCCTGCCACCCATGGAACAGGGCAAAAAGTCCTGCTCATAAATAGCATTCAGCACATCAGCAACACTTCGCTGCAAAGCCCGGTCATTGATGCAGGGAACACCCAGAGGGCGCTTTTCCTTTTTTCCCGGCTTGGGTATCCATGCCCTTTTGACCGGCGGTGCCTTGTAGCCTTGCCGATGGATAGACGTCAGTGTCTGTTCCAACCACCGCTTAAAGTCTTTCTTTGTCTCTTCGACAGTCAGCCCATCGACTCCGGGCGATGTGTTGTGTGGAATCTTGTTCAGATTCATACACAGGCTCGCCGGGGTAATATGATGTGCCAGACTTGTAAAGCGAAGTTTCGGATAACTCCGGGCTTTCGCTGCTACCCTCTCCAGTCCCGTTGCCATGGCTGGTTTACCTTCTCACTGCGTAAAAGACCGTAACTCCCTCAGATGTGGAGCCCATGTTTCCCTGGAAAGGCTCAAATACCGCCAGCCGCTTCCCCATGTGACGGGCTCTCCCCGCCTCGGAGTACTATCAGCTGGTCTGACTTCCTGAACGTCATCAAGTCGTTCTTGCTTTACAGGCTCGTCGGACCCTACAGGCTCCGCCTGAACGTTCAGGATCTCCCTTGTTCACGTAAAATCATTCGATAACATGCCGTGGGTACGAACCCCGGAAGCAGTCGGGATGCCTTGTCATTAGCGGAGCTCCCGACTTCCGCTTTCCCCATTGAGAAAGAAGGTCAGCTACTTCAACCACGTTCAATTTCGGGGCTAATTATCCCTTAGCAGACGTTACGGCCTGTTATCACCCTGTCTACGCTTCGCAGTAGTCGTTACCTTCTACCACGCAAGACTCGGTACACGGCTGCCGACCACAGCTTTACCGCGATGACCATTTCAGGTCACAAGATTTTACGCGCTTGCAAGGCGCAATCCTCACAAAACCGAATTTTCATCCTCAATTTTCTGCCGTCCTCGCTACGGGCGCTATTCTCGGTCAGGCTCCTAGGCGACCCCGTTAACAAACACGGGCAGAAAGCGGAAGGTATTTTACTTCTCCTGTCAGGTAGCGTAATCGCAAAAAACACCTGACGGATAGCGAAGTAGCACAAGGGGCTTGCTTTGCAAGCCGAGCTTACATCCCCGTCCTCAAGAGGGTGTCGCAAAAGGGTATGGTCAGCAGGATATATCAAGATCGTCGTTCCCGCGCAGGCGGGAACCCACCACGAACAGTGGATCTCCGCCTTCGCGGAGATGACGGTTTGAAGCTTGAAGCGTTTTAATTGACCTTTTGCGACACCCTCTCAAAGTACGGGGTTTTACGCTCATTCGATAAGATATCGTCCGGTGCGGCCTCTGGTTTTTAACTGTGTTTTTTAACAAAGTGTCTTCGACAGAAAAACATACTTATATTCTTGATCTATCTTTCCTCTCTGTATATTGGAATGCAAGGATAGAATTATTAAACTCTCACTCTTTGCAGCACTGCTAATACTGCTAATACTGCTAATATTGTCCTCTTTTGTCTGTCAGGCCGAACCATGGTCAGGAAGCTATATTGCTGAGTTTGAACAGGATGCAATTTCGCCAAACTGGAGTTTTTCCATTAAAAGTGACCTGCAAACATTGCCGGACAACCCGTTATATATTTCTGATACAAACGGCTATACAGGACCCGATTCGCCGCCTGATGACAAACGACAAGTAGCAGGTGGTTACGAGGTAAAAACGACCATCATTGAGTTAATTTCATGGCAGTACCTTTACGTTTCTCATCTAACAGTTGCTTACAAACTGATCCTGACCACCACCCCTTTGAGCTCCAAACTATATTCATGGCTACCTCTAGAATTAGCTGTCGTTGTCGGCTGGCTTTTAAAAAACTATTGGAGCCCCTATTCACAGCTGTTTAACCCGTTCGAACAACAGGCGGCAGTTATTTTGACACAGGGCGACTACCCGTTGGCAAACATCACTATTATGTTTGGCTCTGGACATAACCCTCCACAATACCAGCCGTCAGAATCATCTGGTCAGCGAGCCCCACAAACCTCCACCCAACCTACAGGCAATTTAACTGAACTCCTGCATTCTGGCTCTTTTGACGGCAACGGAGACCCTCAACAACTCCATCATACTCTGAGTTTGAATTGTTTTCTCTCTCCCTGTCATGGCGTTTGTGAATTTCGATCATCATCTGATAACCTCGGGCCTGCTGAATGGTGGCCCAACCCCGACGAAAGCCCGACAAGATACGCAAGAGTAGCACCCGGACAAAGTGCATGCCCCCATTTGGCTGATGGATACTGCTTTATTTGCATCAGTCAATTGGCTCCTTTAGATACTATAAATCCCCTACAAAGTTCACTATTCATAACAGCGAATGATTCCCCTGCCATTGAACCTCAAAACGACTATGGTCAACTGGTTAAGCCAGATACAAATCAGTCACAGATGCATGGCGCTGATAGCAGCCCTGCCAATAGCTACAACTTTACAGACGAACTTACCTCAGACTCAGTAACTATCGTGACGACCAATATCCCCCCCGCCGACAGGCAACTAATCTGTGACGTAACCATAACCGGGAAGGATGGCCAGCCGGTGACATGTGGAGTCATCTCCAAGAGGAAAAAGGCACTGTCAGTTCACAAAAGCAAATACCACTCCGGGCAAAAAGCCTGTGACGTGACCCTGGTTGGGGAGGATGGCCGTCGGCGGCCATGCGGGAGGCTCTGCAAGCATGCTGAAGACCTCTCGGATCACAAAAGAAGAGAGCACACCCTGCAACAAACCTGTTATGTCACCGTGATCGGTGTGGATGGTCTGCTGCGGACATGTGGGGCCATTTGTAAGAATGCCAAGTCTATGTCAGATCACAAAAGCAAAAACCACTCAGGGCAAAAAGCCTGTCAGGTCATGGTGATCGGGGACGACAGCCAGCTGCGGCCATGCGGGTTGGTCTTCAAATGTTTGAGAGCCCTGTCAGATCACAAAAGAAAAGAGCACAGCGGTGAAAAAATCTGTAATCTGACTCTGATCAGTGAGGATGGCCAACCGCAGCCATGTGCGTTTCCCTGCAAAAATGCCAAAGCTTTTGCAAATCACAAAACCAGATTCCATAGCACTGAGCACAACTGTGACTTTACAGTGTCCGACGAAGACGGCCAGCAGCGACCATGCGAAAAATTCTTCAAAAATAGTAAAGCCCTGAAGAGTCACAAGAGAAACGTTCACAGCAATCAACAAATCTGTGACGAAACCGTTATCGGGCAGGATGGCCAGCTGCGGCCCTGCGAAATGGTTTGCAAGAATCTTCTAGCCCTGAAATACCACAATAAAAAAGACCATAGCGGGCAACAAATATGTAAGGTTGGCGTGTTCACAAAGGATGGCCAGCAGCGGTCATGTGGATTTGTCTGTAAGAATACTCAAGCCCTTCGGTATCACAAATACAGAGACCACACAGGGCAACAAACCTGCAGTGCAATAGTGTTCGCAGAAGATGGTCAGAAACGGCCATGTGGAAAGGTCTGCAAGAACGCTCAAGCCCTGCGAAATCACCATAGAAGCGACCACACCAAACCAAAAGTTTGTTTCTATGAAGTCGTTGACGAACAGAGTCAGCGCCAGTCATGCGGGAGGGTTTGCAAAAGTGCTATAGACCTTGTAAATCACAAAAGAACAGCCCACAGTGGGCAGGCGATATGTGACGCAAATATAGTTGGCAAGGATGGCCAGCAGCGGCTATGCGGAAGGACCTTCAATAATATTCAAAACCTTTCGGTGCACAAAAGCAGATTCCACGGCACGCAAAAAATCTGTTACTCGACAGTGGTCGGAGAGGATGGCCAGCCGCGACCATGCGGAAAGACATTAAAAAATTCTAAAGGCCTGTCGAATCACCGAATGAAAGAACATTCCGGAGAACAAACCTGCAAAATAGCAGTACACGGGGAGGATGGTCAGCCGAGTCCATGTGGAAAGGTCTGTAAGAATGCTATGGCCCTGTCTTATCACAAAAGAGTACATCGAAAACGCAAGCCTGATGATGGGGACAAGTAAATATCTCCATCTTATCCCTACCCTGTCATTCTTTTGACCTACTTTCCTATCTGTATACGAGAAAGTAAGGATAGAATCATTAAACACTCTCTCTATCTGACCCTGCTATTGCTTTCATTGTCTGTCGTCTGTCAGGCCAAACCGTTGACAAGTCGTTTTATAGTTGAGCTTCAACAAAGCACAGGTTATCCAAACCAGAACTTTTCTATGAGGCGAGACCTGAATACATCGTCGGGGAACCCGTCACAGAGAACGTATGATTACGAGGTGAAAACAACCATTATTGAGTCGATTTCGTGGCAATTGCGCTATGCCACGAATCTGCTGATTGCATACCAACTGATCCTGATCTCCAAGTACTCTCCCGCATGCACCATGTCTCATTTGTGGCTATCTCTGGACGCCATTGTGATTGTCAATTGGCTTTTGAAAAGCAGTTGGAACCCCGATTCACCGCTGTTTAATCCGATTGAACAACAGGTGACATCTATGTTGGCACAGAGGAGTCAACCGTTTGCGATCATGAAAATGTTTTTTGGCTCCGAGCATCACCAACAACCCTACCAGCCATCAAAATCATCGGAGCAGCACGCCCCGGAAGCCACCAGGCACTCTGAAGGCTCTGTCATTAGCCCTCTGCAACCTGGCTCTGGCGGCGGTGGTGAAGGCCCTCAACAACATTTGCACACTTTAGGTTTAAATTGTTTTGTTTATCCCTGTAATGGAATTTGTCAATTCCGACTGTCACCCGATAATACCGGGACCGCTGAGTTACACTGTGAGCGGCCCTTCATGCCAATACAGATTCCAGAGACAATAACAGGAATGCAAATCTCTCAAACAGAAGCATCACCCGAACAAGGCTTATGCCCACATTTGACTCAAGGATACTGTTTTCATTGCATGATTGAGTCTGATTCTTCAGAAGCTATACTTCGCGAACAAAACCAGCTTACAGAAATATTGAATAATTTCCCTGATGATATTCAGCTCCTGTGCGATTCTGATGAACTATTTCAGCCATATGATATTGATGGCAGCCCTCTGGGAGGATTGACCATAGACTCAATAAGCGCTGAGGCAGCCTGTGCAAACGATCCTGCCGGGCGACCAACCTGCAACCTGGCACTGGCTGGGGTGGTTGACCAACTGAGACCTAACGGAAGAGTTTACAACAAAGTTCAATCCCTGACGTATCATAAAAAAAGAGCCCTCTCCGGTGAAATAACCTGTGAGGTGACTGTGGTCGGAAAGGATGGCCGACCACAGCCGTGCGGGAAACTCTGCAAAAATGCCCCATCTCTCTGGTCTCACAAAAGTAAAATCCACAGTGGGCAAAAAATCTGTGATGCGACCGTGGTCGGTGAGAATGGCCAGCCGGGTCCATGCAGGAAAGTCTGCAAGAATGCTGCAATTCTGGCGACTCACAAATACAAAACCCATGGAAGGCAAAAAAACTTTGAAATGACCATGATCGGGGAGAATGGCCAGCTGCGTCCACGCAAGAAGACCTTCAAGAATGTCAGAATCCTGAGGGATCACAAAAACAGAGAGCGCGAAAGGCAACAAATTTGTGATGTGACAGTGGTCGGAAAGGAAGATCAGCAGCAGCCATGCGGCAAGGCCTTTAAGACTATTAGAGTCCTTTTGGATCACAAAAGAAGAGATCACTCCGGGCAAAAAACCTGTGACGCGACCACGGTCGGGAAGGACGGCCAGCGGCAGCCATGCGGAAGAGTCTGCAAGAGTCAAAGAAGCCTGACGGATCACAAAAGAAGAGACCACACCGGGCAGAAAATCTGTCAGGTAACCGTGATCAGGGAAAATGGCCAGCTGCACCTATGCGGGAAAATCTGCAAGAGTGCTCAAGCCCTCTCAGAACACAAAAGAAGGGATCATACCGGACAGCAAATCTGTGACGAAACAGTGATCACAGAGGATGGCCAGCTGCAACCATGCGGAAAGACCTGCAAGAATGCTGAAGCCCTGACGAATCACAAAAGAATACATCGAAAGTACTAGGAGGCCGACCGAGAATAGCGCCCGTAGCGAGGACGGCAGAAAATTGAGGATGAAAATTCGGTTTTGTGAGGAGAATAGCGAGCTATTTGACGAACAAAAGCGGATTTTTAGACCAATTTGCTGCCGCCGCAGTAGGGCAGTCTATTCTCGGTCGGCCTCCTAGGAGCCTGTTGATGCAGACAAGGGGAAACGCCTCAGACTTCGAGAAAGTAAAATGAATAAGTAACGACAGAGCCGCTTTATGACGTTTACCTGGTCAAACTTTGATTTTTAACAAAAGGCCTTTAACAGAAAAACACCCTTATTTTCTTGATCTATCCTTCCTCTCTGTAAGCCAGAAAGCAGGGATAAAATTATTGAACACTCACTCTTTACGTTACTTCTGTTGCTGCCACTTTCATTGCCTGACACTGGCCAGACCGGACCATTGTCAGAACCTTATATTGTGGAGTTTCAACAAAGCTCAGGCTCTCCAAGTTACGACTTTTCCATGACACCAGATCGACACACATTATCGGTCAACTTGTCAGACAGTGACCAAACACACGACTATGCCGAATCAGGTTCACCACCGGATAACAAACGATACAGACCTGACGTTTACAGGATAAACACGGCCCTCTTTGTGTCGATTTCCTGGCAGTTTCTTTACGCCACGAATCTGCTGGTCGCTTACGAACTGACCCTGGGCAGCAGAGATGCCCCTCTAATCGCCCCCCCCTGTTCATGGTTACCTGTAGAAGCCGTTGTCAGTGTCGGTTGGCTTTTACAAAGCTATTGGAACCCGGATTTACCGCTGTTTAACCCGATCGCACGGCAGTCAACGTCTATGTTGACACGGGGGAATCCCCCGTATACTGCCATCACAATTACGTTCAGCTCCGGGGATAACCAACAGCAGCAACAGCAGCACCAACAATATCAATCATCAGAATCCTATGGCCAGCAAGCCCCACTGATATCTACCCACTCTGCAGGCTCTATCAGTGGCACTCTTTACTCTGGCTCTGGTGGCGGTGACGAAGACCCCGAACAACATCAACATACTTTAGATTTAAATTGTTACTTCAATTTCTGTCATGGCGTTTGTCAGCACCGACCCTCATTCGACAGCACAGAGTTCGCTGAATCGCCGCTGAATTTTACGGAGATTTCAATTGGCCACACAGGAGATATGCTCCAACAAAGCTTTTTATCTGATTTGTTGAATAGACACTGCCATAGTTGCATAGGTCATTTTAATTCTGTGAGCGCTACAGATTCTCAAGTTGAGCCGATTTTCGAAACATTGAATAATCTCTTTGACACTGAAATCCTGGGCTACGGGCAATCATCTCAGCTACAGACTCAGAACATGGATGACAAACTATTCAATAGCTTCAGTCTCTCAGAGTGGGCTGCCTCAGACGGGGTTAACTATACAACTGACGCCAGTGTGTCACTGAACGATGACGTGCAAATATCCGGGAATTTGCCTTCCACGGATAATGATTTTTTAGTCATCAATGGTTCACCCTCTGCACAGTGCCTTCTCGAACAGCACGAGGTTTTCCTTACAATGGGCCATTCAGAAACACAGCAGACAACCACTGAATCATCCCTTTTGGATCAGCGCCAACCTCATCTTTACCAGACAGCAACATTAACAAGCCTGTTGGATCAAAAAGGCAACAACCGTACCAGACAATCAACCTGCAAAGTAAACGTGATCGGGGAGGATGGCCAACATTGGCCATGCGGGAAGGTCTGCAAAGATAATCAAGCCCTGTCGAAACACAAAAGAAAAGACCACAGCGGACAACAAACCTGTGGTGTGACAGTCATCGGGGAAGACGGCCAGCCAAGGCCATGCGGGAAAGTCAGCAAGAATACTAAAGCCCTGTCATCTCACAAAAGCAGAGACCACTCCGGGCAAAAAACCTGTTACGTGACAGTCACCGGGGAGGATGGCCAGTTGCGGCCATGTGGAAGGGTCTTAATGAGCGCTCGAGGGCTGACAGATCACAAAATAAAAGACCACAGCAAGCAAAAAACCTGTGTCATGACAGTGATCCGTGAAGATGGTTCGCCAAAACCCTGCGGGGTCATCTGCAAAAACGCCAAAAGCTATTATGATCACAAAAGATTCGCCCACAGCGGGCCGAAAACCTGTGACTTACCCGTGGTCGGGAAGGATGGTCAGCCGCAGCCATGCGGGAAGATCTGCAACAATGCTCAAGCCTTGTCGATCCATAAACTCAGAACCCACAGCGGGAAAAAAACCTGTGAAGTGAAAATAGTCGCAGAGGATGGACAGCTGCAACCATGCGGAAAAGCCTGCAAGAATGCTGGTGCGCTGAATGAACACAAAAGAGCACATAGAAAACGCAAGCCTGTTGATGTTAAACCGGACAATGACTTGAGTCGTCAAGAAACTAAAGTGAACAAGTAACGATCTGACTCCAGTCCTGTCAGAAGCTTTTCAAGAGGAGGCCTTTGACGGAAAAACGTGCTTATTTTCTTGATCTATCCTTCCTATCTGTAGACCTGAACGCAGGGATAGAATTATTAAACACTCACTCTTTTCGGCATCGCTTTTTCTGCTACTGTCGCTGTCTGTCGTTTGTCAGGCAAGACCATGGACAGGACGTTTTACAGAACCGGATCAGCCGCCTGATTACGAACGCTACGGAGCGGGTTATCAGGCAAAAGCCACGATCATTGAGTCGGCTTCCTGGCAATGGCTTTACGCCAGTGACCTGCCGATTGCTTATGGTCTGATCCTGACCACCAACGACGCTTCTCTTCGCTCAACCCCTTATTCATGGCTACCTGTAAAAATGGTTGTTGCTGTCTGCTGGCTTTTAAAAAGCTATTGGAACTCCGATTTACGACTGTTTAACCTCATTGAACAAAAAAAGATGAGTCAAAATCCCCCGTTTGTGATCACCCTTATGATGCCTGGCCCTGGACATAACCAACAACGATACCCGCCATCAAAATCATCTGGCCAGCCAGCCCAACAAGCAATTAATCACCCTACAGGCTCTTTCATTAGCCCTCTGTATTATGGCTCTGGTGGCAGTAACGGAGGCTCTCAACATCATCAACATACTTTGGGTTTAAATTGTTTCGCCTATCCATGTCATGGTGTTTGCATATTCCTGTCATCATCCTTTAGCAGCGAGCCCGCCGAATGGCCGCTGAACTCTGAAGGCAGTTCGACAGACCAAACAGGATCACTCAATGATGATGTGACTAGGCCCGGGCAAATGTTTGTCAACGTTGATGACGTGGTTATAATCAACGGGCTACTCAAACTGCAAAGTCGGAGCCTTCCCGGAGCGACCGGGATTTCCTGTATGCTTACCCGCTCTTTCCCTCCGATGGAGACTTCAGAAACAAACCAGACAACAACAGAATCATCCCAATGGGATCAGAGCACACCTCATCTTTCCCAGTCACCCCCAACAGCAGTAGCTATATTCACGACATCAAACCAAAGAACCTCAAAAACAACGCTTGGATTGACAGGAATTTCACCTTCGGATTGTCTTCCCTCCGAAGAAACTAGACATTGCCAACAAACCCTGTCGAATCACAAAAGAAGAGACCCCTGCGGGCAACGAATCTGTGTCATGACATTGGTCGGAGATGACGGTCAGCCGCATCCATGCGGGAAGGCCTTCAACAATGCTCAAGCCCTGTATGATCACAAAAAAAGAAGCCACACAGAGCAACAAACCTGTATCTTGACAGTGGTCGGTGAGGATGGTCAGCAGCGGCCATGCGGGAAAGCCTGCAAGAATGCTCGCGCTATGACGGACCACAAAAGAAGGGTTCACACCGGGCAAAAAACCTGTGAGGTAACCGTGGTCGGGGAGGATGGTCAGCAACAGCCATGTGGTATAGCCTGTAAAAATGTTAAAACCCTGTCGGATCACAAAATAAGACACCACACCGGGCAACAGACCTGTTACGTGCCCCTGGTTGAGGAGGATGGTCAGCAGCGGCCATGCAGGGCGGTATGCAAGAATGCCCGAGCCCTGACGGTTCACAAAAGCAGAGTGCACAGCGGGCAAAAAACCTGTGTCGTGTTATTAGTCGGAGAGGATGGTCAGCAACGACAATGCGGGAAGATCTGCAAGAATACTCAAGTCCTGATGGATCACAAGAGAAGAGATCACACCGGACAACAAAACTGTGAGCTGACTCTGCTCGGAGAGAATGGTCAGCAACGACAATGCGGAAAAGTCTGCAAGAATGCTCAAGCACTGAAGGATCACAAGAGAAGAGACCACACCGGACAAAAAATCTGTGACTTTACCGTGGTCGGGTTGAATGGAGTGAAGCAGCCATGCGGAAAAGTCTGCTGGAGTACCAGCGCTCTATCGAACCATAAAAGAGAACATCGAAAACGCAAACCTGTTGATGTAGATCAGGACGATTGATCTGCTACCCGCCATTTCATAAGGTTTTACCCGGTGCCATCTTTGGTCCAGGTTTTTTTACGGTAGTTCCCTGACAAAAAAGCACACCTATTTTCTTGATCTATCCTTCCACTCTGTAGACCAGAATGCAGGGATGGAATTATTAAACACTCACTTTTTGCAATACCTCTGTTGATGATACTCTCGTGTTTTGTTGTCTGTCAGGCTGATCCATGGACAGAACCGTTTATTATCAGGTTTGAACAAAATAAAGGTTCTCCACTACGGAACTTTTCTATAAAGCTTGACCGTCAAACATTGCCGGGAAGTCCCTCAGACATTGCCCACACAAATGGCTTTACAGAATCAGATTCTCTGCCTGATGAAAAACGACAAAGACCTGGTGATTATGGAGTAAAAAAGGCCATCATTGAGTCGATTTCATGGCAATGTCTTCACGCCAGTCATCTTCTGGTCGGTTATCAGCTGATCCTGACTAACAAAAACACACCTTCAGACTCCATCTCTTATTCATGGCTACCTGCAGAAGTGGTTGTCGCTATCGATTGGCTTCTAAAAAGCTATTGGAACCGGGACTCACCGCTGCTTAACCCGTTTGAACAACAGGAGGCGACATGTATGTTGACACAGAGGTACCAACCGTTTTCAGCCATCACTATGACGTTTGGCTCCAGAGATAATCAACAACAATATCAGCTATCAGAATCATCGGAACAGCCAGCTTCGCAAGCCAGCCACCAGTCTACAGGCGATTTAAACAGTCTCCAGTACTCTAACTCTGGCGACGGTAACAAAAGTCCGGAACAAAACCTGCATAGCTTGGGTTTAAATTGTTTTGTTCATCCCTGTCGTGGCGTATGTAAACTCCAACAATCAACCGATAGCAAGGAGCGAGCTGAATTACACTTTGGGGAGACCTCTGCCCCGATAAAGACTTCGGATGCAATGACAGAAAAACAAGCCGCTGAACCAGAAGCAATACCCGGACAAAGACTGTTTACTCATTTGGAGAATAGACACTACCTCAGTTGCATAGGCCATTCTGATTCTGTAAAAGCTACACATTCCGAACAAAAATCACTGTTCAAACTATGGAATGATTTTTCTGACATTTACCCGCCATTTTATAGTGACCAATTATTTGAGCCACAGCCGCATGATATTAATGGTCATCTGGCCAATAGCATTAACTCTTTAGACGGGGTCGCCTCAGACGGGGTCGCCTCAGACGGGGTCGCCTCAGACGGGGTCGCCTCAGACGGGGTCGTCTTAGACGAGTTCACCTCAGACGAAGCCGCCCTGGAAGGAGCCTCCTTCGACGAGGTATCCATAGACTCAATGGGTACTGTGGCTGCTTTTAGCACATTCCCCGCCGGGTCACTCAACCATGAAATGTCAATATCCGGAAATTGGTCTTCCATCACTAATGAATTTTCGGTCATTGACAGTCCATTTGGACCAGATCGTTTTCTCGAAGAAAACATTTTACCCCCTACATTTATCAAGTTCTCCCCCCTGAAAGGAGCTTCAGAAACACAACAAAACACCACTGAATCATCTCATTCGGTTCAGAGCCAACCTCATCTTTCCTGGACAGGCGTAGAAGGGGCCGATAACAAAAGCAAAATCAACACCGGGCAAAAAACCTGCAACGTGAACGTGGTCGGGGAGGATGGCAAGCAGAGGCCTTGTGGATCAGTCTTCAAGAATGCTAAATCGCTGTCATCTCACAAGCACAGATACCACACCGAGCAAAGAATTTGTAACTTGACTGTAATCAGTAAGAAGGGGCAGAAACAGCCATGTGGGAAGATCTGCAAAAATACTGGAAGCCTGTTGGATCACAAAAATAGAGTCCACAGTGGGCAACAAACTTGCGGCCTGACCCTGGTCAGGGAAGACGGCCAGTCACAGCCATGCGGGGTGGTCTTAAAAAATGCAAATGCTCTGGCGAATCACAAAAAAAGAGACCACACCGGGCAACAAATCTGTCACGCAATAGTGACCGGGAAAGACGGCCAACAGCGATCATGCGGGAAGACCTGCAAGAATGTAAAGGCCTTCTACATTCACAAAAGCAATTACCATGGCGGGCAGCAAGCCTGTGGCTTGACGGCGGTCTCAGAAGATGGCCAACAGCGGCCATGCGGGATAGTCTGCAAGAATCCTCATGCCCTTGCGGTTCACAAAAGAATTGCCCACACCGGGCAACAAAGCTGTGATGCAAAAGTAGTCGGGAAAAATGGCCAACCAAGGCTATGTGGGATCATCTTCAAGAATTTCAATTCTTTGTCATCTCACAAATCGAGAATCCACAGCGGGCATCAAACCTGTGACGTGACCGTCGTCGGCAAGGATGGTCGGCCGGGACCATGCGGGAAGATCTGCAAGAATGCTGGCGTCCTGTCGAATCACAAAATAAAACATCGAAAACGCAAGCCTGTTGATATGGACCAGGACAATGACCCCGATCATCCATCAGGTAAAGAGAAAAAGTAACGACCAGTAAAGCGTTTCAATGAAGTTTCACCCGTTACAACCTTTGGTTTTTAACAAAGTTTATTTAACAGTGGGTCTTTAAAGGAAATTCTTTGACAGAAAAGCACGCTCATTTTCTTGATCTATCCTTCCTCTCTGAAGACCAGAATGCAAGGATAGAATTATTAAATGCTCACTGTTTGCAATGACTCTTTTGATATCACTGTCGTTTTTTGTTGTCTGTCAGGCTGATCCATGGACAGGACGATTTATTATCGAGTTTGAACTAAATTCAGGTTTTCCAAACCGCAGCTTTTCTGACCAACACAGATTACCGGTCAACCCATCAGACATCGCCGAAAAAAAAGACTATACGGAATCCGATTCGCTTTCTGATATCAAACGACAGCAAACTTACATTTGCAGAGAAAAAACGACCTTCATCAAGTTCATTTCGTGGCAATGGCTTTACGCCACTCACCTGATGGTTGCTTATGGGCTGACCCTGAGCACCAGATATGCTCCTTCAAGCTTCATTTGTTACTCATGGCTACCTGTAGAAGTGATTGTCGCTGGCGGCTGGCTTTTAAAAAGCTATTGGAAACCGGATTCATCGCCGTTTTATCCTTTTGCACGACAAGTGTTATCTATATTGACACAGGAGGATCAATGTTTGGCGATCATCACCATGATGCCTGGCTATGGACGTAACCAACAACAAGGTCAACCATCAGGATCATCTGACCAGCAAGCCCCCCAAACATATACTCATCCTTTAGTCCATCTGACCAGTCTTTTGTTTTCCAACTTTGGCGATGGTAACCAGGGCCCTCAACAACACCAACATACGTTGGATTCGAATTGTTTCATCCATCCCTGTCATGGCCTATGCAGATTCCGACCATTGTCCGATTCGTCCAACAACGGAACTCTGAACTCCTTAAAGAGTTCGACTGGGCACACAGAGGCAACACCCAGACAAGACTCATGCCCGCATTTTGCCGATACAACCGCCTCTGCCGGGAAAGTAGTCTGCAATGTGATTATGGTCAGGCAGGATGGCCAGCTAAGGCAATGCGGGACGGCCGTTAAGAATGCCAAAGCCCTCATGTCTCACAAAAGCGGATACCATACCGGGAAAAAAAACTGTGACATGCCCCTGATCGGAGAGGATGGCAGGCAGCGACCATGCGGGAAGCTCTGTAAGAATGCTCACGCCCTGTCATGTCATAAAAACAGATACCACTGCGGGCAAAAAACCTGTGATGTGAATCTGGTCGGTGAGAATGGCCAGTTGCAGCCATGCGGGAAGGCCTGCATTAATTCTAAAACCCTGAAAGAACACAAAAGAAGAGACCACAGCATGCAACAAACCTGTGTCGCGATCATGGTCGGGGAGGATGGCCAGCAGCGGCCATGCGGGAAGACTTTCAAGAATATAGAAACCCTCTACTCTCACAAGAGCAAATACCACAGCGGGCAAAGAGCCTGTGACGAAACAGTAGTCGGAAAGAATGGCCAACAGCAGCGATGCGGGAAGACCTTCAAGAATGCACAAACCCTCTACACTCACAAAAACAATTACCACAGCGAGCAGCAAACCTGTTGCCTGACCGTGGTCGGGGAGGATGGGCGGGAGCAACAATGCAGCAAGGTCTGCAGGAATGCTAAAGCCCTCTCGAATCACAAAAGAAGAGACCATACAGGACAACAAACCTGTGATAAAACCCTGGTCTCAGAAGATGGCCAACAGCGACCATGTGCAAAGGTCTGCAGGAATTTTGGAGCCCTGCAGGCTCACAAAAGAAGAGCCCACACCGGTCTACAAACCTGCGACACTACACTAATCGGAAAGGATGGCCAAGCAAGACCCTGCGGGGTAAATTTCAAAAATCTTCAATCTCTTTTATCTCACAAAAACAGATACCACACTCAGGAAAAAACCTGTGACATGACCGTCGTCGGGAAGAATGGCCTGCAGCGCCCATGCAGGAAGGTCTGCAAGAATGCAGGATCCCTGTCGGATCACAAAAGAAGACATCGAAAACGCAAGCCTGTTGATGTGGACCAGGGCGATGACCTCAGTCATCCAGAAAGTAAAAAGAAAAAGTAACGACCAGTACATGGCTTCAATTAGGTTTACCGGGTGCAAGCTTATTTTCTTGGGCTATCCTTCCTCTCTGTAAACCAAAATGCAGGGATAGAATTATTAAACGCTCGCTCTTTGCTCTGACACTATTGATGGTATTACCGGTTTCTTTCGTCTGTCAGGCTGAACCATGGACAGGACATTTTATTATCGAGCTTGAACAGAATTCAGGTTTTCCAAACCCGAGTTTTTCTATCAAGCGCGATCAACTCACATTATCTGGAAACCCGCCAGACATCACCGACACAAACGACTATGCAAAATCCGATTCGCCGCCTGATGACAAACGACACATACCTGACGATTATCAGGTAAAAACGACCCTCATTGAGTCGATCTTCTGGCAATGGCTCCACGCTGCCAAGCTGCTGATTGCCTACGAACTGATCCTGACTACCAGAGACGCTCCTCCAGGCTCAAAACGGCTACCTGTAGAAGTGGTTGTCGCTGTCGGCTGGCTTTTAAAAAGCTACTGCCCCCCCTGTTCACCGCTGTTTAATCCAATTAAACTGCAAGCGGTATCTATGTTGAAACAGGATGAGCTCCCGCTTGCAATCACCATTACGATGCCTGGCTATAAACATGAACAGCAAGGTCAACCATCTGAATCATCTGACCAGCAAGCTCCCGAAACACCTGCCCGCCCTTCAGGTTATTTCTCCAGTCATCTGTCTTCTGATTATGGCGACGGTGACGAAAGTCCTCGACAACACCAACATACGTTGGATTTAAATTGTTTCGTTCATCCGTGTTATGGTCTATGCAGATTCCGACCTCCATCGGACAGCGGAGCGCTGAATTCCGTGGAGAGTTTGATTTGCCAAATAGAATCAGCACTCAGACAAGGGCCATGCCCTCATTTTGCCAATAAAAACTGCTATCGTTGCAATTTAATGGATGGGGTCGCCTCAGACGGGGTCGCCTTAGACGGGGCTACCTCAGACGGAGTCGCCATAAAATCAATGGGTGCAGTGGCAACCCATACAAACGCCTCTGCCGGGAATGCATTCTGCAACATGATGGTGATCAAGCAGGATGACCCGCTGCAGCAATGCGGGATGATCCGCAGGAATGCTAAAACCCTTTCGGATCACAAAACAAGAGACCACGCCGGGCAACAAACCTGTGATATGACCCTGGTCTCAACAAATGGCCAACAGCGGCCATGCGGGAAGGTCTTCGCGAATCCTGCCAGCCTGAGGGTTCACAAAAGAGGTGCTCACACTGGTCAACAAACCTGTAACGTAACAGTGGTCGGGAAAAATGGCCAACAGAGGCTATGCGGGGTAGTACTCAAAAATCTTCAATCTCTGTCATCTCACAAATCCAGAATCCACAGAGGGCAACAAATCTGTGATGTGACCGTGGTCGGGAAGGATGGCGAGCGGCGACTATGCAGGAAGGTCTGCAAAAATGCCGGAGTCCTGGCGAATCACAAAAGAAAACATCGAAAACGCGAGCCTGTTAACTTTGAACAGGAGGATGACCTCTGTCCTCCGAAAGGTAAGAAGAGAAAGTAACGACCAGTATGGCTTCAATGTGGTTTTACCACGTGCAACCTTTGATTTTTAACAGCGTTTTTTAAAAAAAAGTTCTTTGACAGAAAAGCAAGCTAATTTTCTTGATCTATCCTTCCTTTCTGTAGACCAGAATGCAAGGATGGAATTATTAAACACTCACTCTTTGCAATACCTATATTGATGACACTGTCGTTTTCTGTCGTTGGTCAGGCTGAATTTTGGAAAGGTCATTTTATTGTCGCGCTTGAACTGAATGCAAGTTGTCCAAATCTGAGTTTTTCCATCAAGCGCGACCAACCTGGATTACCGGGAAACCCGTCCGACATTGCTGACACAAACAACTATGCAGGATCTGACTCTCTAGCCGAAGACAAACGACAAAGAGAAGATGGCTATGGAGTTCAAATGTCCCTCAATGAGTTGATTTCCTGGCAGTGGCTTCATGCCACTAATCTGCTGATTGCTTACGAACTGACCCTGTCGACCAGAGACGTTCCTCTAAGCTACCCCCCTTTTACACGGCTGCCTGTGGACGTGGTTGTCGCTATCGGCTGGCTTTTAAAAAGCTATTGGACCCCCAATTCACTGCTGTTAAACACAATTGAAAGACAATCGGCAGTTATATTGAAAAAGCGGTATCAACCATTTTCGATCACCACTGTGATGGCAGGCTGTGAACATGACCAACAAAAAGGACAACCATCAGAATCATCTGTTCAGCAAACCCCCGCCACTCACATGTGCCCTCCAGGCCATTTCACCAGCATACTGTTTTCCTCTTCTGAGGAAGGGAACGGAGACCCTCAGCAATACCAACATACGTTGGATTTAGACTGTTTCGTCTACCCCTGTAATGGCATTTGCAAATTTCGACCATCATCCGAAAGCGGAATGCTGGATTTCCTGAACAGTTGGACAGACGACACAGAATTGACATACGGACAAAGCTCATACCTACAATTGGCCAATAGACCTTCCTATGGTTGCCTCAGTCATTCTCAGACTGAAAGCACTGGACATCACCAGCAAAACTCACTTTTGGAAGCATTGAATAATCCCCCCGCCATTCAACTGCAATATACTTCTGGACAACTCATTCGGACACACGACACTGATGGCAACCGACCCTATAATCGCAGCTCTTTTGACGGGGTCGCCTTAGACGGGGTCGCCTTAGACGGGGTCGCCTTAGACGGGGTCGCCTTAGACGAGGTCGCCTTTGACGGGGTCGCCTTTGACGGGGTCGCCCTGGACGGGGCTGCCTTAGACGGGCTCGCCCCGGTCTCAATGGGTGTAAGGACAGCCACAGCCCTGGTCAAACAAGAAGCCTGCAACGAAATAGGGACCATGAATAATGATCAACATTGGCGCTACGGAATGGTCAGTGAGAGTTCTAAAGCCATGACAGAACACAAAAAAGCAGCCCACAGCGGACAACAAACCTGTGCTGTAACCACAGTTGGAAAGGATGGCCAGCAACAACCATGTGGGAGGCTTTTTAAGAATGTCCGGTCATTGTCAAGTCATAAAAGCAAATGCCACGGTGGGCAAAAAACCTGTGACATGACAGTGGTCGGGGAGGGTGGCCAGGAGAAGTCATGTGGGACAGTCTGCAGGAATCCTGAAGCCCTGCGGACTCACAAAAGAATTGCCCACACCGGACAACAAACCTGTATCGTGATCGTGGTCGGAGAGGATGGCCAGCCACGACCATGCGGAACGGTCTGCAAGAACAAAGAAAGCCTGATCTCTCACAAAAGCAAAATCCATAGTGGGCAACAAACCTGTGCCGCGACAGTGGTTGAGGAGGGTGGCCAGCGGCGTCCATGCGGGAAGATCTGCGAGAATGCAAAATCCCTCTACACTCACAGAAGCCTATGCCACAGCGGGCAACAGACCTGTGTCTTGACCGTCGTCGGGGAGGATCGTCAGGAGCGACAATGCGGGAAGGTCTGCAAAAATGCTATAGCTCTGTTGAATCACAAAAGAAGCAAACATGCCAGGCAACAAACCTGTGGTGTGATCCTGGTCAGCATGGATGGTCAGCGGAGGCCATGTGGGAAGGTCTGCAGGAATCCCGGAGCCCTGCAGAATCACAAAAGAATTGCCCACACCGGACAACAGACCTGTAACTTAACAGTCGTCGGGAGGGATGGCCAAACGGGGCAATGCGGGGGAGTTTTCAAGAATCTTCAATCCCTGAAATCTCACAAACTCCGGATCCATAGTGGGCAAAGAACCTGTGACGAACCCGTCGTCCGGGAGGACGGCCAGCAGCGGCCATGCGGTAAGGCCTGCAAGAATAATGCAGCTCTAATGTATCACAAAGGCATACATCGAAAACGCAAGCCTGTGAATGTGAACCAGACCGGTGACCTCAGTGCAACTGAAAGTAAGAAGAAAAAGTAACGACCATTAGACGACTTCAATGAGGTTTTACCCAGCGCAACCTCTGATTTATGGCAGAGGTTTTTTACAAGAAGTTTTTTGACAGAAAAGCACACTTATTTTTGATCTATCCTTCCTCTCTGTAGACCAGAATGCAAGGATAGAATTATTAAACACTCACTCTTTTCAGCAGCGTTGTTGTTGCTCCTGTCCTTCCCTTTCATCTCCCGGGCTGAGTCGTTAACAATACATTTTATTATCGAGCTTGAACAGAATACAGACTTTCCACCTGATAAGAAACCATACAGAGCCACCAGTTATGGCGTGAAAACGTTCCCTTTGAGCTCCAGGCCCTATTCATGGGTACCAATAGCAGCCTTTGTTGATGTCGGCCAGCTTTTAAAAAGCTATTGGAATCCGGACTCAGCCCTGCTTAACCCTATTGAACAAATGGAGGCGACCTCTATGCTGACACAGGGAGATTACTCGCTTGCGACTATCACTGCGATGTTTAGCTCCGGGCAAAACCCAGCACAATACCAACAATCAAAATCATCTGGCCATCAAGCATCACAAGCTAACAAACAACCTGCAGGCTCTTTCATTAGCCCTCTGTATTTTGGTTCTGGCGGCGGTAAAGGAGGCCCGCAAAAGCACTCACATACTTTGGGCTTAAATTGTTTCATCTATCCCTGTTATGGCGTTTGTCGATTCCGATCATCATTCGATAGCAGAGCATCCGCCGGGTGGCCTCTGGGTTCAGTTGGAAGCTCGACAGACCACACAGGGGCGTTACCTGAACAAAGTTCATGCCCTCATTTGGCTAATGGATACTGCTTTAGTTGTATAGGTCATTTTGATTTTCTAAACGCTACAGACTTCCGACAAGGTTTGCCTTTCGAGAGCATGGAGTTTTTTTCTGACATTCAACTCCAATGTACATCTGTCCAACTATTTCAGGCGCATAGCATTGTTAGCAACCCAACCAGAAGCTGCAACTATAAAGAAGAGGTTGATTCAGGTGAGGTCAATATAGAGGAGGCCGACTCAGACGAAATCGACGTAGAAAAGATCGACTCAGACGAAATCGACGTAGAAAAGGTTGACTCAGACGAAATCGACGTAGAAAAAGTTGACCCAGCCACAATAGGTCCCAGGTTAACCTGTAGAGTAGACCCTTCCAGGCAGCGAAGCTGTGAAGTGGTCCTGGTCAGGAAGGAGGGTCAGAAGCAACTATGTGGGGTGCTCTGCGTGAATGCGAAAGCCTTGCAGGAACACAAAAGAAGAGAGCACGGCGAACAAAAAATCTGTTACCTGACCAGAGTCGGAAAGGATGGTCAGCAGCAGAGATGTGGGATGGTCTGCAAGAATCCTAAAGCCCTGTCGGATCACAAAAGAAAAGACCACTCCGGGCAACAGGCCTGCGACAAGATCGTTGTCACAGAGGATGGCCAGAAGCGACTATGCGGGAAGATTTGCAAGAATATTCAGGCGCTTTCATGCCATAAAAGCAGATACCACACCGGTCGCAAAACTTGTAACCTGACCGTGGTCACAGAGGATGGCAAACAACGGCAATGTGGGTTGACAGTGGCGAATGCTCGCGCCCTGGCGGATCATAGAAGTAGACACCACACCAGGCAAAAAACCTGTGACTGGATAGTGATCGGAAAGAATCGACAGCAGCGACTATGCGGGAGAGTCTGCAGAAGTACCAGAGCCCTGTCGGATCACAAAAGAAAAAACCACAATGGGCAAAAAACCCGCGACGTAACAGTGGTGTGGAAGGATAGTCAGCGGCGGCCATGCGCGATGGCCGACAAGACGACCCAGGTCCTTTACAGTCAAAAAAGAACACATCGAAAACGCAAACCAGTGCCTGACGATAACTCAGGTCTCTGACAGAAAAATTCACTTATTTTTTGATCTATCCTTCCTCTTTGTAAACCAAAAGACAAGGATAGAATTGTTAAACACTTACTCTTTGCGACACCGCTGTTATTGCTGCTTTCGTTGTTTGCAGTCTGTCAGGCCGAACCCTGGACAGGACGGTTTACTGTCGAGCTTGAACAGGATACAGATTCTCCGGGCCAGAGCTTTTCTATAAAGCATAATCAACATACATCGTCAGGCAATCCATCCGATATTGCTCACAAAAACGGCTGCACAAGATCAGCTTCGCCGTCTGGTGAAAAACGACAAAGATCGGGCAGATACGAGATTAAATCGACCATCATTGAGTCAGTTTCGTGGCAATGGTTTTGTGCGGTTCATCTGTTGGTTGCTTACGAACTGCTCCTGACCACCAAAAACAACCCTCTAAACTCCAGCCCTTATTCGTGGGTACCTTCAGAAGTGGTTGTCGTTGTCGGTTGGCTTTTAAAAAACTATTGGAATCCCGATTCACCTTTATTTGACCCAATCGAACAACAGACGACATCCATGTTGACACAGGAGGATTATCTGTCTCAGATCCTCATTACCATGTATGGCTATGGACAAAATCCAACACAACATCAGCCATCAGAAGCATCCGGTAAACAAACCCCACAAACCACTAATCTCCCAAAAGACTCTCTCACTAACCCGCTTTATTCTGACACTGGCGGCGGTAACGGGGGCTCTGAACAACTCTCACATACTTTAAGTTTAAATTGTTTCGCTCACCCCTGTAACGGCGTTTGTCGATTCAGACCATCAACCGATGGCAAAAGGCCCGCTGAATGGACGCTGAATTACCAGGAAATCTCGTCAAACTGCACAGAAACGCACCCCGGACAAGGCTTATACCCTCATTTTGCCAATGGACATAACCCCTCCCAACGACAAGCGCATCAGCCTGATGATGCAACAACGCTCAAGCATTTACCTGTCAACACTGATGATTTGGTTATAATCAGCGGATTGCTCAATCTACGTAATCAAAGTTGTCCCGAAGAATCCGAAATCTCCTTCACGCTTAGCCATCTCACATCCCGTGCGGGGATTTCAAAAACAGAACAAACAGTCACTCACTCATCCCAATTGGATCAAAGCTCATCCCATATTTCCCGGACAAACAGAGTACAAGCCATAAACAATAACGAACAACCAGCCTGTGGCTTAACAATAGTTGGCGAGAATGGCCAGCCGCAGCCGTGCAGGACAATCTGCAAGAATGTTAATGCCTTGTCGGTTCATAAAAGCAAATACCATACCGGACAAAGAGCCTGCTACGTGATGGTGGTCGGGGAAAGTGGCCAGCAACAGCAATGCGGAAAGATCTGCAAGAATGCCAGTGCACTGGCAAATCACAAAAGAAGAGAACACACCGGAAAACAAATCTGTGGCGTAACGGTGGTCCTGGAAGATGGCCGGACACGACTATGCGGGACGGTGTGTAAGAATGCCGATACCCTGTCTACTCACAAAAGAAGACACAAAACCGGTCAACAAACCTGTAACGCGACCGTTGTCGGGAGGGATGGTCAGCAGCAGCCATGCGGAAAGGTTTTCAAGAATGCCTGCACGCTGGCGGATCACAAATACAAATATCACCGCGGCCAACAAACCTGTTCTATGTCCATGGTTGGAGAGGATGGTCTCTCGCGGCCGTGCGGGACGGTCTGTATGAATACTTATTCACTGATGAATCACAAAAGAAGATATCATACCGGACAACAAACCTGTGACCTGAACGTGATCGGCGAGAACGGCCAACAGAAGTGTGGGAAGGTCTTCATGAATGCCAAAGATCTGTCGACTCACAAAAGCGCCTGCGATACCAGACGACAAACCTGTATGCTGCCAGTAACCGAAGACGGTGCCCAGCCGCAGCCATGCGGAAAAGTCTGCAGCAATAAGAGTAAGCTGGCGGGTCACAAATACAAACACCACAGCGGGCAGCAAACCTGTTATATGACCGTGGTCGGAGAGGATGGCCTTCGACGATATTGCGGGACTGTCTGGAAGAATCCTAACTCCCTGATGAATCACAAAAGAAGACAACACACCTCAGAACAGACCTGTTACGTGACAGTGATCGGGAAGGATGGTCGGCAGCGGCGATGCGGGAAGGTCTGCAAGAATGCAAGCTCGCTGGCGGATCACAAATACAAATATCACAGCGGGTACCACACCTGTCATATGAACGTGGTCGGAGAGGATAGTCTCCCCCGGCAATGCGGAATGGCCTGGAAGAATGCCAATTCCCTGACTAACCACAAAAAAAGATACCACACCGGACAACAAATCTGTGACGCGACCCTGGTCGGTGAGAATGGCCAGATGTATTCATGCGGGAAGCTCTTGAATAATGCAAAAGCCCTTTCGGATCATAAAAGAATACATCGAAAACGCAAGCCTGTTGATGCAGACAGGGACAAAGACCTCAACCCTTGATCTGACAGCAGCCATTTCATGAGGAAGACAAAAAAACACGCTTATTTTCTTGATCTATCCTTCCTCTCTATATCCCGGAACGCAAGGATAGAATTATTAAACTCTCACTCTTTGCGGCACTGCTGTTGCTACCGTTGCTGTCTTTCGCCAGTCAGGCCAAAGCATGGACAGGGTGCTTTACTGTTGAGTTTGAACAGAATACGGGGTTTAAAAAACAAAAATTTTCTATAAAACCTGACCGGCCCACATTGTCGGCATTGCCGGGCAACCCGTCAGACGTCACTGACACACGCGGCTATGGAGGATCGTATACACGGCCCGATAAAAAACAACACAATTCGAGTGGTTACCGGGTAAAAACAACCATCGTTGCGTCAATTTCGTGGCACTGGCTTTACACCACGAATCTGCTGGTTGCTTACGAGCTGATCCTGACAACCAAAACTTCCCCACTGAGCTCCAGCAATTATTCTTGGGTACCTGTAGAGGTGGTTGTTGCTGTCGGCTGGCTTTTGAAAAGTTACTGGAACCTCGATTCAGCCCTGTTTAACCCGTTGGAACAACTCAGTCTGAGCGAACAACAAGAGACGACATCTTTGTTGAAACAGCAGGACCATCCGTTTGCGTCCATCATCACTGTCTACGGCTCTGGATATACCCCACCGCAATATCAGCCTCCAGAGTCATCCGGCCAGCAACCCCCACAAACCACTCCTCTGCCTATAGGCTCTCTCACTAATCCGCTATATTCTGGCACTGGCGACGGTAACGGGGATCCTGAACAAATCCTGCATACTTTAGGTTTAAATTGTTTCGTCTACCCCTGTCATGGCATTTGTCAATTCCGATCATCACCCGAAAACAGAGGGGCCAATAAGTGGCCACTCAATGATGATGCGCCAATGTCAGGACATTTGCCTATCTCCTCTGATGACTGGGCTATGGTTAGAGGGTTACTCAATCTACGTGGTCATAGTCTTCCTGAAGAAACCGGTATTTCCTGTATACCTATCCCTTCAACAGAGACTTCGGTAGCACAACCAACAAGACAATCATTCCAATCGGGGCAAAGTCCACCTCATCTTTCCCAGACAGGCAAATTACAAGCTTCGGAAACGCTTGAATTAGCTGGAACTTCACCTTCGGGTTGTTTTCCTTTTAAAGGAGATACCCACTGCCGACGAGCCCTGACGAATCACAAAAGTAAACGGCAGGCGGGGGAAAAAACCTGTGACGTGACCATGGGGGATGACCAGCAGCGGCCATGCGGGACAGCCTGCAAGAATGCTCTATACCTCCAGAAGCACAGAAGAAAGGACCACACCGGACTTCAAACCTGTAGCATGGCCATAGTCGGGAAGAATGGCCAGCGGCAACCATGCGCAAAGATCTTCAAGAACGCTCAAGCCCTGTCGGTTCACAAAAGCAAATACCACTCCGGGCAAAAAACCTGTGACGTGGCAGTGCCCGGGGAGGATGGCCAGCAGCAGACATGCGGAAAGATCTGCAGGAATGCTCAAGCGCTGTCGGATCACAAAAGCAGAACCCACACAGGACAAAAAGTCTGTGATTTGACCCTGTTTTTGGGGAATGGTCTTAAGCGGCCGTGCGGAAAAGTCTGCAAGAATACGCTAAGTCTCCTGGAGCACAAAAGAAGCGCCCACGCCAGACAACAAAAACAAACCTGCAGAGTGCTCATCGTCGGGAAGGATGGTCAGCAGCAGCCATGCGGGGCAGTCTGCAAGAATGCCAGACACCTCTTTGAACACAGAAGAAGCGCCCACACCGGACCACAAACCTGTAGCATTACCGTAGTCGGGAATGACGACCAGCAGCGACCATGCGGAAGAGTTTACAAAAATGCCAAAGCCCTGTCCGATCACAAAAGCAGAGTTCACAGCGGGCGAAAAACCTGCAACGTGACCATAGTCGGGGAGGATGGTCATCAGCAACCATGCGGGAGAGTCTGCAAGAGTGCTGTATGCCTCATGGAACACAGAAGAAGTGCCCACACCGGACTGCAAACCTGTAGCATGATCATAGTCGAGGAGGATGGCCAGCAGCGACCATGCGGAACTATTTGCAAAAGTGCCAAAGCCCTGTCGGATCACAAAAACAGAATCCATAGTGGACAACGAACCTGTGACCTGATCATAGTCGGTAATGATGGCCAGCAGCGACCGTGCGGAAGTGTTTGCAATAGTGTCAAAGCCCTGTCGGATCACAAAAGCAAAATCCATAGTGGACAACAAATCTGTGACGTGATCATAGTCGGTAATGATGGCCAACTGCGACCATGCGGGAGTGTCTGCAAAGGTGTCAAAGTGCTGTCGAATCACAAAAACAGAGTCCATACCGGACAACAAACCTGTGACGTGATTGCGGTCGGGAAGAATGGCCAGCAGCAGCCATGCGGAAAATTATACAAGAATCTTGGCAGCCTGCAGGATCACAAAAGAAGAGAGCACGGCGGGCAAAGAACCTGTAACCAAAAAGTGGTCGGGGAAGACGGTCAGCAGCGGCTATGTGGAACGGTTTGTCAGAATTTTCAAACCCTGTCAAAACATAAAAGAATACATCGAAAACGCAAGCCTTTTGATGCAGGCCTCAACAATGACCCCAGCCCTTGATCTGATGCCTGCCCTTTCATAAGAAAGACATAAAAAGAGACTTATTTACTTGATCTATTCTTCGTATGCCAGAAAACAAGGATAGAACCATTAAACGCTCACTCTTTGTGGCAGCACCGTTGTTACTACTTTTGTTCTCTGTCGTCTATCATGCAGAACGATGGACGAGGCATTTTACTGTCGAGTTTGAACAGAGTCATGGTTTTCAAAAACAAAACTTTTCTCCGGACAACAGACCTGTGACATAAGCGTGGTCGGGGGAGATGGTCAGCAGCGACTCAACGCCAATGTGCTTATTGCCAACACTTTCAGCCTCGGACTTATCAACCTGATGATGCACAAAACTCCAAAACACAAACCTGCTGATATTGACCAGAATAATGACCTCAGTCATCAAGAAGGTAAAATGAATAAGTAAAGATCTGACTCCAGTCCATTCATAATGATTTTGCCCTTCACGGCCTTTAATTTCTGACAGAAAGTTTTGATAGCAAAACACGATTATTTTCTTGATCTATCCTTCCTCTCTTTAAACCAGAAAGCAAGGATAGAATTATTAAACACTCACTCTTTGTTGTACTGCTCTTACAGCTACTTTTGTCATCTGTCGTCTGTCAGGCGGAATTATTGACAAGAAATTTCATAATTGAGCTTGAACAAAATGCCGACTCTCCAAAAGAGAACTTCACTATAAAGCCTGACCTGAATACATTGCCGGGTTGCCATTCAGACATTGCTGAAACAAACGGCTATGAGAGATCAGACACGCAGCCTGATAACAAACTAGACATAACCTGCGGTTACTACGTTAAAACGAACCTCATTAAGTCAATTTCACGGCAATGGCTTTATATCACGACTCTACTGATTGCCTACGAACTGAGCCTTACCACCAAAGACATTCCCCTGAACTCCAACCCTTATTCATGGCTACCTGCAGAAGTGGCTGCGGCTGTCGGCTGCCTTTTAAAAAGCTATTGGAACCAGGATTCATTTCTGTTTAACCCGATTGATCAACAGTCGACTTCTATTTTAACGCATGAGAATCGCCCGTTTACGACCGTCACAACAATGTTTGGCTCAGGGTGCAACCCACCACAACAGCCGCCGCCAGAATCATCCGACCAGCAAGCGCCAGAAGCCACCACTCAGACTATCGGCTATTTCACCCGCCTCCTTTTTTCTGATTCAGACGACGGTGGCGAGGACCCTGAACAACACTCACACACTTTAGCTTTAAATTGTTTTGTTGATCCCTGTCATGGTGTTTGCCAATTCAGAGCAGTTAGCGGAACGGCAGCTGAATGGCCACTTGATGATGCGCAGACGCCCTGGAATGAGTCTGCCTTCTCAGATGATTTCAGCATAATCAATGGGTTAATCAATTTAAGTAACACTGAGCCTCTCGAGGAAACCGGAACTTCTTTCACGCCTGCCCTTTCAACACCGCCAATAGAGACTTCAGAAACACAACAAACAACAGGGTCATCACGATTAGGTCAAAGCCTGAGTCCTCTTGTCCATTTACGCCCAAAGCAAGCCACAGTCCACAGCAGGCAACGAGTTTGTAACCTGGCCCTGGTCGGGAAAGATGGCCAGCAGCGGCCATGTGGGAAGGTCTTCAAGAACAGAGATTCACTGTGGTCTCACAAAAGCGGCTTCCACACCGCACAAAAAATCTGTGAAGTCAGAATGATCAGGGAGAATGGTCAGTGGCGGCCATGCGGGAAAATCTGCAGGAATGCTAAAGCCCTGATTAATCACAAACACAATCACCACAACGAGCGGCAAACCTGTGACGTAACCGTGGTCAGGGAGGATGGTCTCCCGCAGCCATGCGGAATACTCTGTAAGAATGCTAGCGCCTTGACCGATCACAAAAAAAGACATCATACCGGGCAAAGAGTCTGTAACCTGACCTTAGTCGCAAAGGATGGTCAGCGGCGACCATGTGGGGCGTTCTGCAAAAGTGCTCAAGCCCTGTCGGATCATAAAAGAAGACACCACACCGGGCCAAAAACCTGTGACATAAACATAACTGGTAAAAATGGCCAGCAGCGGCCATGCGGGAAGGTTTGCAAGAATGTTAAAGCCCTGTCATCTCACAAATTCAGAGAGCATAACAGTCGACAAACCTGCGACGTTCCAGTAGTTGGTAAGGATGGTCTGAAACGATCATGCGGAACGGTCTGTCAGAATACTCAAACCCTTGCGGAGCATAAAAGAGTACATCAAAAACGCAAACCTGTTGATGCAGGCCGGGACAATGACTGCCCCCCTTGATCTGACACCTGTCCTTTCATAAGAAAGACACAAAAACACGCTTATTTTCTTGATCTATCCTTGCTCTCTGTATACCAGAAAGCAAGGATAGAATTATTAAACACTCACTCTTTGCGGCACTGCTGCTGCCGATAATTTCGTTATCCGTCTTCTGTCAGGCCGAAGTGTTGACAAGAAGTTTAATAGTCGAGCTTGAACAGAATGCAGGTTCTCCAAAACATTCCTTCTCAATAGATCGTGACCCGGATACATTTTCAGGCGATACATTGTCAGATACATCGTCAGGCCATCCATCAGACATTACTGACACAAACGGCAACTCAGGACCATGCTCACAGTCTGATAACAAACCACACAGGTCCGGTTATTACGAGGCAAAAACAACCATCATCAAGTCTGTCTCATGGCAATTGCTTTACGCCGCGAACCTGCTGCTTGCTTACGAACTGCTCCTGACCAACAGAAAAGCTAACCCAGACTTAAATTCTGATTCATGGCTGCCTGTAGAAGTATTGTTTGCTGCCGACTCGCTTTTAAGAAGCTATTGGAACCAGGATTCACTGCTGTTTAATCCGATTGAACAACAGGCAAAGTCTATGTTGACACATGGAAACCACCCGTTTGTGACCATCACGACAATGCTTGACTCTGGACATAACTCACCAGAATACCCACCGCCAGACTCTTCCGCCCAGCATGCTCCGCAAGCTACCACCCAGACTGTAGTTTATTTCACTTATCTCTTGCATTCTGACTCTGGTGACGGTGACGAAGCGCCTGAACAACACTCACACACTTTAGGTTTAAATTGTTTCGTCGATCCCTGTCAGGGCGTTTGTCGATTCCGTGTATCATCCGATAACAGAGAGCCGACTCAATCGTTACCTGGTCATGTGCGAATGCCAGGGAATGCGTCTGTCACTTCTGATGATTTGGTTATAATCAGCGGGTTACTCAATCTGCGTAATCGTAGTCCTCTCGGAGAAACCGGAATTCCCTTTACACTTAGCCATTTCACCCCCCCAATCAGGACTTCAGAAATACTACCAACAGCAACGGCATCAACCCAATTGGATCAAAGCCCACCTTATCTTTCCAGGACAGGCACAAACCGGGCAACAGTCCACAGCGGGCAACAATCCTGTAAGGTGACCCTGATCGGGGAAGATGGCCAACATCGACCATGTGGGAAGACCTGCAAGAATGCTCACGCCCTGTCGGTTCACAAAAGCAGATACCACACCGGGCAAAAAACCTGTACCGTGATAGTGATCAAAGAGGATGGTCAGGAGCAGCTATGCGGGACAGTCTGTAAGCATGGAAAAGCCTTGTCAGAGCACAAAAAACGAGATCACACCGGCCAACAAATCTGTGATGCAACTGTGATGTGGAAAGATGGCCAGCTGCAGCCATGCGGGGCTGTCTGCAAGAATGCGAAAAGCCTGTCGAATCACATAAGAAGGTACCACACCAGACAACAAACCTGTGACATAACAGTGGTCGGAGTAAATGGCCTGCAGCGGCCATGCGGAAGGTTCTGCAAAAATGCACAAGCTCTGTCGGTTCACAAAAGCAGAGTCCACACCGGGCAACGAACCTGCGCCCAGACAGTCATAGAAAAGGATGGCCAGCAGCGGTTATGCGGGGCTCTCTGCAAGAACGCTCAGGCCCTGTCGGATCACAGAAGCAGATACCATAGCAGACAGCGAGCCTGTGACGTAAACCTGATCGGTGACGACGGTCAACAGCAGCCATGCGGGAAGGTTTGCAAGAATACAAAAGCCCTGTCATCTCACAAAAACAGAGAGCACAGCGGGCAAAAAACCTGCAACGTATCCGTGCTAGCGGAGGATGGCCAGCCAAAGCCATGCGGGAAGGTCTGCAAAAATTCTCCAGACCTGTCGAATCACAAAAGAATACATCGAAAACGCAAACCTGATGATGTGAACCAGAAAGATGACCTCAGCCTTCAGTCAGATAAACTGAAATAAGTAGCTACGCTTATCTGAGCTTTCAAGAAGTTTTGCCCAGTGCAGCCTTTGATTTTTAACAGAAAAACACACTTATTTTCCTGTTCTATCCTTCCTCTCTGAATACCAGTATGCAAGGATAGAATTATTAAACACTTAATCTATGCTACATCGCTTTTGCTGCTACCGTCATTGTCTGTCACCTGTCGGGCTGAACCTTTGACCAGTCATTTTGTTGTTGAGCTTGCACAGGATGCTGGTTCTCCAAAACAGAACTTTGCTATAAAGCCCGGGTGGCATACATTTTCGGAAGACCCGTCAAACATTACCGACACAGACGGCTATACAGAGCCTGACCTGCCACCCTATGACAAACGACACAGACTTATTACATACGGAGTAAAGACGACCGATACTGAGTCGATTTCGTGGCAATGGCTTTACGCCACAAACCTGATGATTGCTTACGAACTGATCCTGAATACCAGAGACCCTTCCCTGTACTTCCCCCTTTATTCATGGCTATCTGTGGAAATGACTATCGCTGCTGGTTGGTTTTTAAAAAGCTATTGGAACCTCAAATCGCCTCTGTTTAACCCGAACGGACAGATTACGGCATCTATTTTGACACAGGGCGATCACCCATTTGCGATCACCACTATGACGCCTGGCGCTGGACATTACCAACAGCAAGGCCAACCAACAGAAACATCCGACCAGCAAGCCCCAAAAACCACCGCCTATTTTACAAGCTCTTTCATTCAGTCTCTGTATTTTGGCTCTGCCGATGGTTACCGTGATCCTCGACAACACTCACATACTTTGGGTTTAAATTGTTTCATCCATCCCTGTCATGGCGTTTGTAGATTACGACCATCACCCGATAATACACATTCAATGATTGCAGAGGCAGCAATTACTAATCCTTCTGGGCCAATCAGTGATGATGCACCAACGCTCCAGGGTTCGACTGTCACCGCTGATGATTGGGTTATAATCAAAGGGTTACTCAGTCTGGGTGGTCACAGTCTTCCAGAACAAGCCGGTATTTCCTTTACGCCTTTCCATTCCAACCCCTCAATGGGAACGTCAGAAACACAAGAAACAAAAACAGAACCATCCCGACCGGCCTCAGGCACAACTCATCTTTCCCGGATAACCTCAATAAAAGCGACAGACCAGAGTGTGCAACCAACCTGTGAAATGACCCTTGTCGGGGAAGATGACCTGGAAAGGCGATGCGGAAAGGTTTGCAACAGTGCCAGAACCCTGTCGGATCACAGAAGAAAAAACCACACAGGGCCACAAACCTGTGAGGTAAGCGTAGTCGAGGGTCATGGCCAGCTGCGACCATGCGGGAAAGTTTGCAGGAGTGCCAAAGCCCTGTCGGCTCACAAAAGCAGAAACCATACCGAGCAAAAAGCCTGTGATGTGTTAGTGTTCAGGAAGAATGGTCGGCTACAGCCATGCGGAAGGGTCTGCAGAAATGCTGGTGCCCTGTCGGATCACAAAAGCGGACACCACTCCGGGCAAAGAACCTGTGACGTGCAAGTAGTCGGGGAGGATGGACTGTCGCAGCCGTGCAGTAGGATCTGCAAGAGTACTAAAATCCTGTCGGATCACAAAAGAAGATACCACTCCGGGCAACAAGCCTGTGACCTGAAAGTGGTCGGGGAGAATGGTCAACTAAGGGCATGCGGAAAGGTCTGCAATAGTTCACATGCCTTGACGGAACACAAAAGGAGACATCGAAGGCGAAAGCATGTTGATGCGGATCAGGACAATAACTTCACTCATGATCTGACACCCAGCCTTCCACAAAATTAATCAGGAGCAATCTTTAGCTTTAAATATTGGTTCTTTTTCAAAAGATTTTAGACAGAAAAACACGCTTATTCGTGCGAGACGCTCTGCAAGACTGCTATCTGTCGAATCACACAAGAATACATCAAAAGCGAAAACCTGTTGATGTCGACCTTGACGGCGACCTCATCCACTAATCGGTCGGCCACACCGTTGCATGACCTGATCTATCCTTGTCTTTCTGTAGACCGAATACAAGGATAGAATGATTAAACTCTCACTCTTCGCGGCACTGCTATTAATGCTAGTGTCGTTGTCTGTTATCGGTCAGACCGAATCGACAAGTCGTTTTATTGTTGAGCTTGAACAGAATGCAGACGCTCCAATAAAGAACTTTACTATAAATATCCACCGTCGTGCATCACCGTGCAACCCGTCAAATATTGCCGACACAAAAGGCTATTCAGGATCAGATCTGCCACCTGAAAAAAAATGCCGCAAGCCTGACGCTATTCGAGTAAAAAAAAACATCACTGAGATGATTTCATGGCAACTGATTTACGCCACAAATCTGCTGGTTGCTTACGAACTTATCCTGACCACCAAAGGCCCACCTCTGAATTCCAACCCTTACGCATGGCTACCGTTAGAAGTGGTTGTCAGTTGGCTTTTGAAAAGCTACTGGAATCCCGATTCATGGCTGTTTAACCCGATTGAACAACAGGCGAGTCAGGGACTCCCGTTTGCGTCCATCACTATAATGTCTGGTTCTGGACAAAACCAGGAACAATATTCGCCATCAAAATCCTCTTGCCAGCAAGCTCCGCCGACAACCACTCGCCATACAGCCTCTTTCGCGCCCTCGCTCAATACAGACTATGCCGACGGCAACGGAGATCCTCAGCAACCCTCACACAGTTTGGATTTAAATTGTTACGTTTATCCCTGTAATGGCGTTTGTCGATTCCGATCATCATCCGATAGCACCGAGCCCCCTCTGTGGACAATGGATTGCGAAGAAAACTCATGCCCCCACTTGGCCAATGGGCACTGCCTGAGCTGTATAGGTCATCTGGATCCTCTACACATTACAGACTTCCAGAAAAGCTCACCTTTCAAAACACCGAATGATCTTTCAAAGACTGAACCCTCATACAATTACGACCCACAACCCGTTGGCATTGATAGCAACTCTGACGGGGTCGCCATAGACGGGGGCGCCTGTACATCTAACGCCATCGTGCAAGTCAACTATGACGCACCAATACCGGAAGAACGGACTACAGCCGATAATAATTCTGCGCTTCACGGCTCACTCGATATGCAGAGCCATCCCGGAGAAGATAAGATTATATTTACACTTGCCCATTCAGAAACACAAACAACAACCACTGAATCATTCAAATGGGATCAGTACCAACCTCATCACATACAGACAGCGGCAATACAACCTGAATACTGCAACAGGCAAAAAACCTGTGATGCGATTGTGGTCGGGAAGGATCACAAAGAGCGGCCATGCGGAATTATCTGCAAGGATACTCAAGCCCTGCGAAATCACAAAAGAAAAAAACACAGCGGACAACAAACCTGTGACCTGATCGTGGTTGGAGAGGATGGCCAACTGCGGCCATGCGGAAGGCTCTTCCAGAATATTCAATCCCTGGCAACACACAAAAGCGGCCAGCACTCAGGACAAAAAACCTGTAAAGTGATCGTGGTTGGGGAGGATGGCCTGCAGCGACCATGCGGAGCGGTCTGGAAGAATGCTAATTCCCTGACGAATCACAAAACCAGAGTCCACAGCGGGCAACGAGTCTGTACCGTAAACGTAATTGGGGAGGATGGCCAGCTGCGTCCATGTGGAGCAGTCTGCAAGAGCACTAAAGCCCGCTCGGATCACAAAAGAACCGTCCACAGCAGTCAACAAACCTGTAACATGACCGTTTTAGGGCAGGATGGCCAGGAGCGGCCATGTGGGATGGTCACGATGAATCTACAAGCCCTGACGACTCATAGAAGTTACTACCACACCGCGAAAAAAATCTGTGACGTGATCCTGATCGGGAAGGATGACCAGCCGCAGCCATGCGGGATGATCTGCACAAATTCTCGAGCCCTGTGGAGTCACAAAAGAAGATACCACACCAGGCAACAAACCTGCGATGTGAACGTGACCGGGGAAGATGGCCTGGCGCGATCATGCGGGATGATCTGCGAAAACCCTCAAGCCCTGTTGATTCACAAAAAAAAACATCGAAAACGCAAGCCTGTTAATGTGGAACAGGACGATGACTCAGCCCACAAAAAAAGAAAACCGTACAACTAATGATCCGGTCTGATATTCTTCCATTCATAAGGTTTTGCCCGGTGCAAGCTTTGGTTTTTAGCAGAAGATTTTTAACAGCCTGTGACGCAATAATAATCAAAGAAGGTAGCCAAGAGCGGGTATGCGGGAATATCTTCAAAAATGCCAGATCCCTGTCAAATCACAAAAGAAGAGCCCATACCAGACAAGGAACCTGCGACGTCAAAGTGATCGAAAAAAATGGCAAACTGCGGTTATGCGGGAAGATTTGCATAAATGCTCAATATCTCTCGATTCACAAAAGCAAAGCCCACAGCGGCCAAAGAACCTGTGACGCGACTCTGATCGGAGAGGATGGCCAACTGCAACCATGCGGGGTGATATGCAAGAATGCCGGAGCTCTGTCATCTCACAAAAGTGGGCATCACAGCGGAAAAAAAACCTGTGACGCGACAGTGGTCGGGAAAGATGGCCAACAAAGGCCATGCGGGAAGATCTGTAAGAACGCTTATGCCTTCTCCAGGCACAAAGGAAGACATCAAAAGCGCAAGCCCGTCAATGTGGACGAGAGTGATGATCTCAGCCTTCAAAAAATAAAGTGAATAAGTAATGATACTTTCATATATCCGTCCTTTCATGAGGTTTTTGCCAGTGTAACCTTTGGCTTTTAGCACAGAAACACGCTTTCTTTATTGATTTAACCTTCCTCTCTGTAAACCAGAATGCAAGGATAGAATTATTAAACGATCACTCTCTGAGGCACCGCTGTTACTTCTACTATTGATATCTGTCGTCTGTCTGGCAGAACCGTGGACAGAAGGTTTTACTGTGGAGTTTGAAAAGAATGCAGGCTACCCAAGCCATAGCTTTTCTATAAAGCACGAACCGAATACATTACCGGGCACCGCATCAGATATTGTCGACACAGACGGCTACGCAGGATCAGATGAAAAACGACATAGACATTACGGTTACAGAGTCAGAACCACTGCCATTGAGTCGATTTCGTGGCAATGGCTTTATGCGACCAATTTAATGGCTGCTTACGAACTGATCCTTATCACCAAAGGCAATCTTTTGATCTCGAATCCTGATTTATGGCTATCGGTGGAAGTGGTCGCTATCGACTGGCTTCTAAAAAAGTATTGGAACCCCGATTCCTCAGCGTTAAACCCGATTGAACAACAGGTAACACCTATGTTGACACAGGGGGATCTGCCTTTTGCGACCATCACTACGATGTTTGGCTCTGGCGACAATCAAAAACTGCACCCGCCATCAAAATCATCCGGCCGTCGAGCCCATGCAGCAATCACCCAATTTACAAGCTCTTTCTGCAACCCACTGTATTCTCGCTCTGGCGACGGTAACGAAGGCCCTCATCACCACTCACACACTTTGAGTTTAAATTGTTTCGTCCATCCTTGTCGTGGCATTTGTAGATTCCGACCCTCACCCGATAACACAGAGCCACCTGAATGGCTGCTGAATACCTTGGAATGTTCAATGGGTCACAAACAGGCAACACCCACGCAAAGCTCATGCCCTCATTTGGCTGATGGACACTGTTTCAGTTGCATAGATCATCTTGATTCTGGTCAACTATTTGAGCTAAAGGTGCATGACAGTTATCGCCATCCAGCTAATAGCAGCAACCCTGCAGACGGGGTCGCCTCAGGCCAAATGAGTCCATGGGCAACTCATACAGCTGACGCTACCGGACCACCCAATCATGATGGATCAATAACCAGGAATAGCTATCTTCCTTTCGCAAGAACGATACATCGTCAAAAATCCCTCTCAGATCATCAACGAATCTGTGGCGTCAAATTGGTCTCAGAGGATGGCTTGCAGCGACCATGCGGGACAGTCTGCAAGAATGCTCAAGCCCTGACGGATCACAAAAGAAGAGACCATAGCGGGCAACAATCCTGTGGTCTGCCAGTAGTCGGGATGGATGGCCTGCAGCGGACATGCGGGAAAATCTGCAAAAATATTCAGGCTCTGATGTCTCACAAAAGAGCTGCCCACACAGGACCACAAATCTGTAACTTACCCGTGACAGAGAAGGATGGTCAGCCACAGCCATGCGGAAAGCTCTGCAAGAATTCTGAAGCCTTGTCGGATCACAAAAGCAGATACCACTCCAGGCAACAAACCTGTTATGTAACCATGACCGGGGAGGATGGTCAGCAACGATTATGCGGAAAAGTCTGCAAGAATGTTCGGGTCCTGTCTTCTCACAAAAGCAGATACCACTCCGGGCAACAAACCTGCGGATTGACACTGGTCGGGGAGGATGGCCAGCAGCGTTCATGTGGCGCAGTCTGCAAGAATGCTCAAGCCCTGTCGCAACACAAAAGAAGAGAACATATCGGGGAACAAACCTGCACTCTGTCAATAATCGGGAAAGACGGACTGCAGCGACCATGCGGGAAAATCTGCAAGAGTCCTCTGAGCCTGGCGTCTCACAGAAGAATCTTCCACACCGGTCAAAAAACCTGTGACGTAAACGTGATCGGAGGAGATGGCCTGCCAGGACCATGCGGGAAAATCTGCAAGAATGCTCAAGCCCTGTCGGATCACAAAAACAGAGCCCACACTAAACAAAAAATCTGTGAAGTAACAATGATTGGGGAGGATGGCCAGCAACGACCATGCTTAAGGGTCTGCATGAATTCTAAAGCCCTGTCTTACCACAAAAGCAGATGCCACTCCGAGCAAAAAATCTGTTACTTAAAAATGACCGGAGAAGATGGCCAACAACAACCATGCGGAAAGATCTGCAAGAATTCCCGAGTCCTGTCAGATCACAAAAACAGATACCACACCGGGCAGCAAACCTGTAAACAGACAGTGGTCACAGAGGATGGCCAGCAGCAACCATGCGGAAAGATCTGCGATAATATACGGGCTTTATCGACTCACAGAAGAATTGCTCACACGGGTCAAAAAAAATGTGACGTAATCGTGGTCGGTAAGGATGGTCAGCCACAGCCATGCGGAAAGATCTGCCGGAATGCCCAGGCTCTCACGGCTCATAAAAGAAGACATCGAAAAAGCAAGCATATTGATTCAGAGCAGAACGATGGCCCCGGTCTTCAAAAAAACAAAGTGAATAAGTAATGATATGTTCTGATATCCGTCCTCTGTTAAAAGAATAACACGCTTATTTTATTGATCTATCCCGCTCTCTTTAAACCTGACTGTAAGGACAGAATCATTAGACGCTCACTCTCTTCGGTATCAGTGTTACTTCTACTTTTGCTGTCTCTCGACTGTCAGGCAGAACTGTGGACAGAACATTTTACTGCTGAGTTTGAAAAGATTGCAGGCTACTCGAATCATGGTTTTTCTATAAAATGCGAACTGAATTCATTGCCGGACAACCCTTCAGATATTGCCGATACAGACAGCTATACAGGATCAGATGAAAAACGACACAGACCTTATGGTCACAGAGTTAAAACGACCATTAGTGAGTCGATTTCGTGGCAATGGCTTTATTTCACGAACCTGCTGGTTGCTTACCAACTGACCCTGATTATCAAAGACAATCCTCTAAACTCCAGCCCTGATTCATGGCTTCCGGTAGAGGCGGTTGTTGCTGTCGGCTGGCTTTTAAAAAGCTATTGGAACCCCGCTTCCTTCCTCTTCCTGTTTAACCCAATTGAACAACAGGCAGCATCGATATTGAAACAAGAAAATTTTACGTTTGCGATCATCACTGCGATGTTTGGCTCTGGAGACAATCCACAACAGTACCCGCCATCAGAATCATCCGGCCAGCAAGTCCCGGCAGCGAGCCCCCATATTACGGGCTATTTCACCAACCAGCTGTACCCTGGCTCTGGCGACGGCAACCGAGGCCCTCAACAAAACTCCCATACTTTAGGTTTAAATTGTTTCGTCTATCCCTGTCATGGCGCTTGCAGACTCCGAACAACACCGTGTAGCACAGTGCAAGCTGAATGGCTGCTAAATACTATGGAAAGTTCAACAGGTCAGACTGAAGCAACACCCGGGCAAAGCTCATGCCTCCATTTGGCTAGCGGATACTGCTTCAGTTGCATAGATCATTCTAATTCTGGTCAACTATTTGACCTACAGACGCATGAGGTTAATGGTAATCCAGCTAATGGCGACAACCCTTTAGAAAGAGTCGCCATAGAAGAAGTCGTCATACAAGGGACCGCCCCGGGCTCACTGAATGCAATGGCAGCTCACGTAGCTGAAGCTACCGGACCACTCAACTATGTTGAATCATTGCCCGGGTATGGTTTTTTTCCTCCCATAGGAATGCCTCCCTCTGGAACTGCACATTTCCAACACTCCCCGTCAGATAACCAAAAAACCTGTAATGTCAGAGTGATCGCAAGAGATGGCCAGTCATATCCTTGCGGGATAGTCTGCAAAAGTACCCAACATCTCTCAACTCACAAAAACAAGGCCCATACTGAGCAACACATTTGTGACGTCAAAGTGGTCGGAGAGGATGGCCAGCTGAAGCTATGCGGAATGATCTGCGAGAACGTCGCGGCTCTTTGGAATCACAGAGGCAAATACCACAGAGGGCGACAAACCTGTGACATAAACGAAACCGGCGAGGATGGCCAGAATCGGCCATGCGGGAAGGTTTGCAAGAATGCACAGACCCTGTCGGCTCACAAAAAGAGATGCCACAGCGGGCAAAAAACCTGTGACGTGATAGTGGTCGGGGAAGATGGCCAGCGTCGTCCATGCGGGAAGGTCTGCACGCATATCCAAGCCCTGTCGTATCATAAAAGAAGGGAACACACCGGGCAACAAACCTGTGACGTAACAGTGATTGCGGAAAATGGCCAGCTGCAGCCATGCGGAAAGATTTATATGAATGCTGATAGCCTTTGGCATCACAAAAGAAACATCCACACTGCGCAACAGAAATGTGATATCAAAGTGGATGGAGAATATGGCCAGCCACGGCCATGCGGGAAAATCTGTAAGAATGTTCAAGCCCTCTCGGAACACAAAAGAAGCGCACACACCCGACAAAGAAACTGTGACGTGCCCGTAGCCGGGAAGAACGGTCGGCTGCAACCATGCGGGCAGCTCTGCAAGAGTGCTAAAAAATTAACCGATCACAAAAGAAGAGCTCACACCGGACAACAAATCTGTGAAGTGACTGTGGCCAGGGAGGACGACCAGCTGCGGCCATGCGGAACGGTGTGCAAGAATGTTCAAGCTCTGATTATCCACAAAAGCAGATACCACAGGAAGGAGAAAACCTTCGACCAGGAGCTTGGTCGCAGAGAATGGCCAACCGGTAGCGGGGCTGCACAAAAGTAGCGAAATCCCAGTGCAACTCAACTTTTAACAGAAATTTTTTAAAAGAATAATGTGCTTATTTTCTTGATCTATCCTTCCTCTTCTGTAACCCAGAATGCAAGGACAGATTTATTAAACACTCATGCTTTGTCGCACTGCTACTATCGGTGCCTATCGTCTGTCAGCCCGAAACGTTGACAAGACGCTTTATTGTTGAGCTTCAACAGGATACAGGTTTTCCAGGACAGAACTTTTCTATAACGTCTGCCCGGCATATATTGCCGGATCGCCGGTCAGAGATTGTCGACACCAATGGCTACCCAGGATCAGATTCTCAGCCTGATGATACACGACATATTTCTTACGGTTACAGAGTTAAAACGACCATTATCGAGACACAAGACACGTCACCACCCCTGACACGGATAGTTCACCTGTTTGCTGCCATCTTTACCATGTTTGGCTCCGAACATCACGCACAACAATATCAGCCATCAGGATCATCGGGGCAGCAAGCCTCACAAACCACTTCCCTCATTACAAACTCTTTCACCCTTCTCCTGAATACTGATTATCGTGACGGTAGAGACTACCCCAAAGGCAATCTGCATACTTTGGGTTTCAATTGTTTCGTCCATCACTGTCGTGGCGTTTGTCAATTCCGACCATCATCCAGTAGCAGAGGGACTGCTGAACCGCTGCTGAATTCTGAAAAAAATTTATCAGGCGACACAGAATTAATACCCGGACAAAGCTCGTGTCCTCATTTGGCCAGTGGATATTGCTTTAGTTGCCTGGTTCAAACTGATCCTTTAAACACTGCAGATATCCAACAAAACTCGCCTTTTGAAACATTGATTCAGCTCCAATACAATTCTGAGCCATTATTTAAGCCAGAGGTTTATAGCATTGACTGTGTCCCGGCCAAACCTATAGATAGGGTCGCCTCAGACTGGATCGCCTCAGACTCAATAGGTGAAGGAAGAGCTTATGAAATAGATCCTGTTGGAAATACAGATAGTGTCGCTAGCATAGACAAAGAGGATTTCCAGCAGCGACCATGCGGAAAGGTCTACAGGAATGTTCACACCCTGTTGGATAACAGAAGCAGAATCCGCAGCGGGCAAAAAAACTGTCACTTAACAATCATCGGGGAGGATGGGCAGCAGAGGCCATGCGGGGCTGTCTGCAAGAATGCTCGGGCATTTTGGGATCACAAAAGTAAAGCCCACTCCAAACAAAAAATCTGTGACGCGACAATCCTCGAAAAGAATGGTCAACTGCGGCCATGCGGGACTGTCTGCAAGAATATTCGAGCCTTTTGGGATCACAAATACAGAATCCACACAGGGCAAAAAACCTGTGACGTAACCGTGACTGCGGGGGATGGCCAGCCGCGACCATGCGGAGCAGTCTGCAAGAATTCTCAAGTTTTGTCGGGTCACAAAAGGAATGTGCATGGCAGTCCAAAAATCTGTGACGTGACAGTGGTTGGGGTGAATGGCCAACCACAGCAATGCGGAAAGACCTACAAGAGTCTCAGCGCCCTGTCGGATCACAAAAGAAAACATCAAAAACGCAAGCTTGTTGATGTCGAGCGGGACAATGCTCCCGGTCCTTGATCTGACACTCCTTTCATCAAGTTCTGCGCTGTGTGCCTCGGGTCTATGGCAGAGTTTTTTTAATCAAGGTCTCTGATCGAAAAACACACTTATTTTCTTGATCTATCCTTCCTCTCTGTAAGCCAAAATGCAGGGATAGAACTATTAAACACCCACTCCTTATGGCAATTCTCTTGCTGTTACTGTCGTTGAATGTCATCTGTCCAGCCAAACCTCTGACAAGACGTTTTACAGTCGAGTTTGAGCAGGATGCAGACTTTCTAAAACAGAGCTTTTCTGTAAAGCATGACCAGCATATATTGCTGAAAAACCCGCCAAACATTGCCGACACAGACGGCTACGCAGGGCCAGATTGGCCTCCTGATATAATACGACAAAAGCCTTGCAATCAAAGACTAAAAACTTTCCTTATAGAGCCGATTTCGTGGCAATTATTTTACGCCACTCATCTGCTGGTTGCTTACGAACTGATCCTGACGACCAAAGTAGTGCCTTTGGGCTCAGGCTTTTATTCATGGATACCTTTAGAAGCGGCTGTCGCTGTCGGCTGGCTTTTAAAATGTTATTGGAACCCCGATTCCCAGCTGTTTAACACGATTGAACAACAGCAGATGAGTCAGGATTACCCATTTATGGCTATCACTCTGATGTTTGGCTCCGGACGTAACCAACGAGGATACCAGCCATCAAAATCATCCAGCCAGCAAGCCCCAACGACAACTACCCGCCTTAAGCACTCTCTTACCAGACTCCAGAATACTAACGGTGGCGGCGGTAACGGAAATCCTCAAAAAGAGTTACACACTCTGGGTTTACATTGTTTCGTCCGTCCCTGTAATGGCGTTTGTAGATTCCGATCATCATCCGATAGCAAGGAGCCCGCTGAATGGATGCTGGAAACATTGAATGATTCCCCTGCCATCCAACTCCAATGCGCTTCTGATCAACCCTTTCAGCCGCGGGCACAGCAACCTCAGCATCACGGCACGGATGACAACCCGACAAAGTGCTGCAACCATTCACTCACAATGACCACAGGGGCAGCATATACTGGCCACAGCGGGGCACTTAATGTTCATTTACGAATGCCTCGGAATATGTCCGTCACCGATGATGACTTGATCATAATCAACGGGTTGCTCAATTTACGTGGTCATAGTCTTTCAGAAGCAACAAGGATTTCCTTTACGCTCAACCATTTAACATCTCCAGTGGCGACTTCAGAAACACAACAACCAACAAGACTAACCCAGGCAGATCAAAACCCACCCCACCTTTCCCAAACAGGAGCAGCACAAGCCGAAGACTACAGTGGACTGGAAATCTGTGACGCAACCATAGTAGAGGACGACGGCCAGCAGCGACAATGCGGGAGGATCTTCAAGAGTCTTCACTCCCTGACCGGTCACAGAAGAAGAAACCACGGCGGACAAGAAGTTTGTGATGTAACTCTGTTCTCTGAGGATGGCCAGCAGCCATGCGGGACAGTCTGCAGGAATGCTCAAGCCCTGGCGGATCACAAACTAAGAACCCACACCGGGCAACAAACCTGTGGAGAAACCTTGGTCGCTGAAGATGGCCAGCTGCAAACATGCGGGAGGATCTTCAAAAATGCTAAGGCCCTGTTATCTCATAGAAGCAAATATCATACCGGGCAAAAAACCTGTGACATAACCATGGTCAATGCGAATGGTCAGCAGCAACCATGCGGAAGGGTCTACAAGAATAACCAGGCCCTTTGGGTCCACAAAAACAGGGAACACAGCGTGCAAAAAACCTGTAACATGCCGGTACTCGGCAAGGATAACCAGCAGCGGCCATGCGGTAAAGTCTACAATAACGCTCAAGCCTTTTCGTCTCACAAAAGCAGAGTGCACAGCGAGCAAAAAACCTGTGATGTGTCCATGACCGGGGAAGATGGTCGACCAAAGTTGTGCGGGGCAGTTTGCAAGAACAATGGATCGCTGATGACTCACAAAAAAAAAGAACACTCCAGGCAAAAAACCTGTGTAGCGAGAGTGATCAAAGAGGATGGAAAGATACGACGATGCGGAAAGGTCTGTGAGAATGCTCAAGTCCTGTCGGATCACAAGGGAATACATCGAAAGCGCAAGCCTGTTAATCCTGAACAGGACGATGTTTTCAAACCCTGACCTGGCAAACACCATTTCATGAGGTTTACCCGATGCAGACTTTGGTCATTAATAACCGTTTTATGACACAACACCATAACAGAAAAACACGCCTGTTTTCTTGATCTATTCTTCCTCTCTGTAAACCAGAATGCAGGGATAGAGTTATTAAACACTCATTCTTTACGGTACTTCTGTTGCTGCTACAGTCGTTTTCTGTCATCGGTCAGGCCAAAACTTTGACGAGACGTCACGTAGTTGAGTTTGAACAGGATGCAAGTTTTCTAAAACAGAACTTTTCTATAAGGCTTGAACAGCCTACATTGTCGGACGATCTTTCAAACATTGCCGACATAAACGGCTATACAGAACAGGATTGGCTATTCGAAATAAAACGACACAAGCCTTTCTATTTCAGAGTGAAAACTACCCTCACCGGGTCGATTTCGTGGCAATTTCTTTACGCCACTCACCTGCTCGTTGATTGCGAACTGAAACTGAAAACCAGAAGTGCACCTCTGTACTCCAGTCCTTATTCATGGATACCCATTACAGAAGCAGCTATCACTGCCGTTTGGCTTATAAAAAGCTACTGGAACCCAGCCTCAACGCTGTTTAAACCAGTTGTACGACATTCGGCATATATATTAACACAGGTGGATTACCTGTTTGCAACCATCACCATGATGTTTGGCTCCAGACATGACCAACCACAAGACCAGTCATCAAAATCATCCACCCAGACAGCCCCGCAGACAACCAGCCACCGCATACATTCTTTCACCAGCACCCTGAATACTGACTATGGCGACGGTAACAAAGACCCCCTACGGCATTTACACTCTATGGGCTTAAATTGCTACATCTTTCCCTGTTTTGGCGTTTGTCTGTTACGACAATCATCCGATAGCAGAGGTTACGCTGAAAGGTCTCTGAATGACGGTGAAAGTTCTCTGAATTACACAGGAGAAACAGCCGAACGAAACGCACTCCATCATTTGGCAAATAGATACAGATTAAGTTACATGAGCCAACTTGATCCTCTACTCCAGGCCCATGGCATGGGTGGCAACCCGGCCAATAACTGCAACCCTGCAGGTGGGGTCGCCTCAAACTCAATGAGTTCAGAACCTGTCGATACCACTGACGCTGTCGGGCAACTCACCTGTGATGTGGCCGTGGTAAAGAAGGATGGACAGCTGCAGCCATGTGGGACGATCTGCAAGAACTCTCGATCACTGTCATCTCATAAAAGCAGCATCCACAGCGGGCAAAGAACTTGTGAGGTGACCGTAGTCGGAAAGAATGGCCAGCTGCGACCATGTGGGAAAGTCTGCAAAAATAAGCGAGCCCTGTGGGACCACAAAGGCAACCTCCATACCGGGCAAAAGACCTGTGCCATGATAGTGGTCGGAGAGGATAACCAGCCAAGACCCTGCGGGAAAGTCTGCAATAGTGCCAGAAATCTGTCGTATCACAAGAGAGACTCACACTGCGAAAAAAAAATCTGTGACCTGACTGTGGTCGGCAAGAATGGCCAGCTACGGCCATGCGGGAAGATCTGCAAGAATAATCAATATTTGCAGATTCACAAAAAATGCATTCATAGTGGACAACAAACCTGTGACGAAGTTGTGGTCAGCAAAGATGGCAAACCGCAGCCATGCGGTAAAGTCTGCAGGAATGCCAAAACTCTGTTGGTTCACAAAAGAAGCACTCACAGCGGACAACAAACCTGTGACGCAACCGTGATCGGGGAGGATGGTCAACCGCAGCCATGTGGCAAGCTCTGCAAGAGTATACAAGCCCTTTCGGATCACAAAAACAGAAATCACTGCAAGCAAGCAACCTGCAACGTAACCGTGATCGGGGAGAATAACCAGAAGCAACCATGCGGCAAAGTCTGCAAGAATACTCGTGTCCTGTCGTCTCACAAAAGCAGGGTCCACACCGGGCAAAAAACCTGTGGCGAGAGTCTGTTTGGGGAAGGTGGCCTGCCGAAGCCATGTGGAATAGTCTTTCTGAATGCTCAAGCCCTTTCGACACACAAAAGAAAAGAACACAGCGGTCAGCAAATCTGTGACAAAACAGTGATCGGGAAAGATGGCCTGCCGCAGCCATGCGAAAAGATCTGCAAGAATGCTCACGCCCTGTCAAGCCACAAAAGAATACATCGAAAACGTAAGCCTGTTGATATAAACCGGGATGATGACTTCACTCCTCAAGAAGACAGAGCTATTTGCAGCGATTTTTTGACCGGTGATGCCTTGGGTTTTTAACAGAAAATTTTCAAAAGAAAAACACACTTATTTTCTTGATCTATCCTTCCTCTCTGTGTATCTGAACGCGAGGATAGAATTATTAAACACTCACTCTTTTTAGCGAAAATTCGACAGGCCTCGCAGGAGTCACGCCGGGACAAAGCTCATACCCTCTTTCGGCTAACCAATACTGCTATGGTTGCATGAGGTATTTTGAATCTGAAGATGCTCCAGCTTCCCAAGAAAAATCGCTTCTTGAACTATTGAATGGCACAGTAGAATCCCGATCAGGATCTTTAATACACCCCTTACAAGGCAGGCCATTTCGCAGCAACTTTTTGCCCGTTGCAACCTCTGGCTTTCAACAGAAGTTTATTAACAGAAAAACCCCCTTACTTTATTGATCTATCCTTCCTCCCTGTATACCAGAATACAGGGATAGAATTATTAAACACTCACTCTTTTGGGCACCACTGTTGCTACTACTGTCGTTATCCGTCGCCTGTCAGGCTGAACTGATAACAAAACATTTTATTATCGGGCTTGAACAGGATTCAGCTTATACAGGCAAGTGCTTTTCTATAAAGCATAACCTGCATGTACTGCCGGGCAAGCTGTCAGACATTGCCGGAACAAAAGGCTATGCAGAATCAGAATTACCGTCTTATAACAAACGACACAGTTCATTCAGTTACGGGTTAAAAAGGACCAACATAGAGTCAATTTCCTTGCAGTTGCTTTACGCCACTTATCTGCTGGTAGCCTTCGAACTCAACCTGACCACCAGAGAAGCCCCTCCGGGTTCTACCCCTTATTCATGGCTACCGATACAAGCGGTTGTCGCCGCCGGTTGGCTTTTACAAAACTATTGGAGCGACGATTCGCCACTGTTCAGCTCGATTGAGCAACAGGAAGCGAGTCAGAATCACCCTCTTGCGGCCATCACTATGCTGCTTGGCTCTGGACATGACCAATCGCAATACCAGCCATCAAAGTCATCGGGGCAGCAAGCCCCACAACCCATCACAGACACTAAAAACTATTTCACTAATTGCCTGTATTCTGACTCTGGCGGTGGTGACCAGAGCCCTCATCAAGACTCACATAGTTTCGATTTAAATTGTTTCGTCTATCCCTGCAATGGCGTTTGCAGGCTCAGGCCATCACTCGATAGCAGGGTATCCGATGAATCGCCGCTGAATTACAAAAACAGCTTTACAGATCAAGGAGGAGCGACACCCGAACAAAACTCACGCCCTCAATGTACCAATGCTTACTGCCTTGATTGTGTGGGTAATTCTGATTCTGTATACGCTACCAATTGCCAACAAAATCCGCCTGTCGAAACATGGGCTCCCACCCCTGGCATACCACTGCAATGCATTTCTGGCCAACTCCTTCAGCCACAGGCGCACCAGCCAGACTCCCAGGGCATGAGCAGCAACCCGACCGACAGCTGCAACCATGCAAACTCGAGTACAGGGACTACCTATATTGACCATACCGATACACTCAATGATGATGTGTCAATGCATGAGCATTTGCCTATCAACACTGATGATTGGGTGATAGTCAACGCTCTGCTGAATCTGGGCAAGCGCATTCTTCTCGAAAGAAACGAAATTCCATTTACACTTACCCCTCCCCCAATGGGGACTTCAGAAACACAACAAACGACAACAGAATCATACCAATTGGGTCAAAGCCCACCTCGCCATTCCCGGACAGATCAGGCGCAAACTACAGATCACAGCAAACAAAGAACCTGTAACCTGAGCCTAGCTGGGAAAGAAGACCAACAACGGCCATGCGGAGCAATCTGCAAGAATGCCAGAGCCCTCTCGTCTCACAAAAGCAAATACCATACAGGACAAAAAACCTGTCCAGTGACGGTGATTGGTGAGGATGGTCAGCAGCGACCATGCGGATCAGTCTGCAGGAATGCTCGAGCCCTGTCATGTCACAAGAGCAAAATCCACTCCGGGGAACAAGTCTGTGACCTGACCGTGGTCGGGGTGGATGGCCAGCAGCAGCTATGCGGCAGAGTCTGTAAAAACTCTCAAATTTTTTCGGCTCACAAAAGCAGATACCACACCCTAAAAAAGACCTGTCAAGTGACCGTGATTGGTGAGGATGGTCAGCAGCGACCATGCGGATCAGTCTGCAGGAATGCTCGAGCCCTGTCATGTCACAAGAGCAAAATCCACTCCGGTGAACAAGTCTGTGACCTGACCGTGGTCGGGGAGGATGGCCAGCAGCGACCATGCGGATCAGTCTGTAGCAATGCTCGAGCCCTGTCGTCTCACAAGAGCAAAATCCACTCCAGGGAACAAGTCTGTGACCTGACCGTGGTCGGGGAGGATGGCCAGCAGCAGCTATGCGGCAGAGTCTGTAAAAACTCTCAAGTTTTTTCGTCTCACAAAAGCAAATACCACAGCGGGCAACAAACTTGTGATGTGACCGTGTATGGACAGGATGGTCAGCAACGGCCATGCGGGAAGCTCTGCAAACATTCTCGAGCCCTGTCATCTCACAAAAGCAAAAACCACCGCGGGCAACAGATTTGTGACATAACAGTAGTCGAGGAGTATGGTCATCAGCGGCCATGCGGGAAGGTCTGCAAGAGCTCTCAATCCCTTTCAGATCACAAAATCAGACAACACAGCGGGCAACAAGCCTGTGACGTGACCGTGGTCGAGGAAGATGGCCAGCCGCAGCCATGCGGGATAGTCTGCAAGAATGCCAAAGCCCTGTCATATCACAAAAGCAGAAACCACTCTGGGCAGAAAACCTGCGAGGTTTCGGTGGTCAAAGAGGATGGCCAACAGCAACCATGTGGGGCGGTTTGCAAAAGTGCTAAAGCCCTGTCATCTCACAAAATCAAACACCATCTCAAGCAACCAGCCTGTGACGAAACAGTGTTTGGAGAGAATGGCCAGGAGCAACCATGCGGGAAGATCTGCAAAAATCCCAGTGCTCTGTCGGATCATAGAAGAAGACACCATACCGGGCAACAAGTCTGCGACGCAACCGTGGTCGGAGAAGATGGTCAGACGCTGCCATGCGGGCAAGTCTGCAAAAATATCAGATCCCTTTCGGATCACAAAAGCAGAAACCATACCGGACAAAAAACCTGTAGCATAATCATGGTCGGGGGGGATGGTCAGCAGCAACAATGCGGGAAGACCTGCAAGAATGCCAGTGCCCTGTCGGATCACAAAAAAAGGGACCATGCCAGGCAAAAAACCTGTGCAGAGACCACAGTCGGGAAGGACGGTCAGCCGCGCCCATGCGGGAAGGTCTGCAAGAGTGCTCAAGCCTTGTCGGAGCACAAAAGAGTACATCGAAAACGCAAGCTTGTTAGTTTGGACCAAGGTGTCCCCTGATCTGGCACCTGTCCCTTCATGAGTTTTTTTCCGGTGCAGCTTTGGTTTTTTAACAGAAGGTTTTTAACAGAAAAACACGCTTACTTTCTTGACCTATCCTTCCTCTCTGTAAACCAGAACACAAGGATAGAATTATTAGACACTCATTCTTTTCGTTACCACTGTTGGTGCTGTCGTTGTTTGTCGTCTGTCAGGCCGAGCCTTTGACAGGACCTTTTATTGTTGAGTTTGAGCAGGATGCAGGTCCTCAAAGCCGGAGCTGTTCTATAAAGCGTGCCCAGCATACATTGTCCGACAATCCGTCAGACACTGCTGACAATCAACACAGACCCCCTGGTTACGGGGTAGATACGACCCCTGTTGAGTCGAGTTCCTGGCAACTATTTTACGCCAATCATCTGCTGTCTGGTTACGAACTGATCCTGACTATCAGAGGCGCCTCTGCGCGCTCCACCCCGTGTTCATGGATACCTGTCGAAGTGGTTATCGCTTTCAGCTGGCTTTTAAAAAGCTATTGCCGTCCCCACTCAACACTGTTTAACCTGATTGAACTAAAAGAGGCACCGCAAGAAGCGAGTCAAAATAACCCGTTTGCGATCATCACTGCGCTGTTTGGCTCCGAGCGTAACCAACAACAACACCCACCATCAGAACCATCCGGCCTACAGGCCTCACAAGCCACCCCCTCTCTTGCAAGTTCTATAATTCGCCCTCTGTACTCTGCCTCTGGCCGGGGTAACCGGAGCCCTCAGCAATACTTTCATACTTTGGATTTAAATTGTTTTGTCTACCCCTGTCATGGTGTTTGCGGATTCCGACCCTCACCCAACAGCACAGAGCCCAGTGAATGGCCACCGAATTCCGAGGACGGTTCGTCAGATCACGCAGGAGTTAAGCCCGGTCAAAAAACACCTCCCCATTCTGCCAATGGATACAGCCCTGGTTATTCGGATCATTCTGGTTTTGTAAACGCTAAAGATTTCCAAGAAATCCGACCTTTCGAAATACGGATTAATCCCCCTGACATTCATCTCCAGTGTGATTCTGGCCAACCTTCTGAGCAACAGGCTGATCAGCATCAGCTCCATGGTCTTGATGGCAACCTGAATGGCTGCAACCCTGGATGTTCAATGAGTGCTGAAGTGGCAAATACTGCCCCTATGGAGCCAGTCAATGATGATATCCCAATGCGCAGACATTTACCTATCACTGCTGATGATTTGGTTATAGTTAACGGTTTACTCAAGCTACGTGGCCAGAATCTTCTCGGAGAAACCGGGATTTCCTTCACGTCTACCCATTCAGAAACACAACACATAACCACTGAATCATCCCAATCGGCTCAGAGCCAACCTGATCTTTTCCAGACAGAAGCAATACAAGCCACAGACAACAGCGGGCAAAACATCTGTCATGTGACCATGATCGGAAAGAATGACCGAATGCGATCATGCCGGAAGTCCTGCAAAAGTGATCAGGCCCAGACGGATCACAAAAGAACAGACGACACGAGACAACGAATCTGTCAAGAGACTGTGCCCGGGAAATCTGGCCAGCAGCGACCATGTAGAACTGTCTGCAAAAACGCCAACGCTCTGTCATCTCACAAAAACAGATACCACAAGGGACAACAAACCTGCAAAGTGAACGTGATCAATGAGAATGGCCAGCAGCAATCATGCGGGAAGGTTTGCAAGAATAACCGTGCCCTGGGTGATCACAAAAGCAGAGACCACAGCGGGCAGCAAGTCTGTGAGGTAATAGAGCCCGGGCAGGATGGCCAGCAGCAGCCATGCGGAATGATTTGCAAGAATGCCAAAGCCCTGTCATGTCACAAAAGCAGAGGGCATAGCGGGCAAAAAACCTGTGACCGGACTGTAATCGGGGATGATGGCCAGCCTCGGCCATGCGGGAAGCTCTGCAAAAATGCTCAGGCCCTGTCGACTCATAAAAGTAGATTCCACTCCGGGCAAAAAATCTGTGACGTAACCGTAGTTGGGGAAGATGGCCAGCTGCGACCATGCGGAATCATCTTTAAGAATGCTCCATCTATGTCGTCTCATAAAAGCAAGGTCCACAGCGGGCAAAAAACCTGTGACGCGATCGTGGTCGGGGAGGACACCAAGCTGCGGCCATGCGGAGAGTTCTTCAAGAATGCCCAAGACCTGTCATCTCACAAAAGAAGAGACCACACAGGGCAACAAGCCTGTGATGAGACCGTGGCCGTGATGTATGATCAGCAGCGGCGATGCGGAAAGATCTGCCTGAATGCTCACGCCTTGTCGGTGCACAAAAGACTTCATCGAAAACGCAAGCGTATGGATACGGGCCTGAACGACTAGTCTGGCAAGCTTTCATGAGATTTTTCCAGATGCGACTTTTGCTTTTCAAGAGAGGCTTTTTGCCAGAAAAACACCCTTATTTTCATGTTCTATCCTTTTTCTCTGTAAACCAGAATGCAAGGATAGAATTATCAAACACATAGTCCCGGCTGCACTGCTATTGCTGTCGTTGTCTGTCGTCTGCCAGGCCAGACCCTGGGCAGGACGTTTTATTGTTAAGCCTGAACAGGATGCAGCTTCTCCAAACCATAATTTTTCTATAAAACTTGACCGGCGCAGATTGTCGCTCACCCCCTCAGATATTGGCAACACTGACGGCTGCGCAGAAGCGGGTATGCCACCTGATAACAAACGACAAAAGATTTATAGTTACGAGATACAAAAGACTCTTATTGAGTTGATTTCGTGGCAATGGCTATACGCAACAAAGCTGTTGGTTGCTTATGAACTGATCTTGACCAACAAAGACAAGCCCCTGGGCCCGACCCTTTATCAGGCTGTCACAAAAATACTCATCTGCTCCGGGTTGAGAAAGGGTTACTGGAGTTTTGCGACACCTTCTTATTCCTGGATACCTCTGGAAGCAACTATCGCTGTCGGTTGGCTCTTAAAAAGCCTTTGGAACTCTGATTCACCGCTGTTTAACCCGATTGTACAAAGGGAAGCGAGCCAAAATCGCCCGTTTGCGATCACCATTATTATGTCTGGCCCTGAACATAACCCGGCACAATATCAGCATCAGTCATCAGAATCTTCTGGTGAGCAAGCCCCACAAGTTACCACCCACCCTAAAGGCTCTTTCACGAGTTTCCTACACTCTGGCGAGGGTAAAGGAGATCCTCAGCAACACTCACACACGTTAGGTTTGAATTGTTTCCTCCATCCTTGCCATGGCGTTTGTCAATTTCGACCATCATTCGATAGCAATGAACACGCTGAATGGCCGCCAAATCCCTTAGACCATTCGACAGGTCAAACAGGACAAAACTCACACGCCTGTTTGGCTAATGGTCCCAGCTTGAGCTGCAGAAGTCATGTTCATTCTATAATCGCCAGACATTTAATGAATGCAGGGGCAGCAAATAATGACCCTGCCGGACCAGTCAATTCTAATGTACCAATGTCGGGGCATTTGCCTGTCACCGCTGATGACATTGTTATAATCGATGGGTTACTCAGTATGCGTCGTAAAATACGAGCCAGAGACCAGAGCAGACTACCAACCTGTGACGTGACCCTGGTCATGGAAGATGGCCTGCAGCGGCCATGCGGGCATGTCTGTAAAAATGCTCAAGCCCTGTCATCTCACAAAAGCAAATACCACACCGGCGAAAAGACCTGTGACGCGACCCTGGTCCTTGAAGACGGCCATCAGCAACCATGTGGAAAGGTCTGCAAGAATGCTCAAGTCCTGATGAATCACAAAGGCAGATTCCACACCGGCAAACAAACCTGTGACAAAAAAGTGATCGACAAGGATGGTCAGCAACGACCATGCGGAAGAATCTGCAAGAATGCTCGAGTCCTGTCATCTCACAAAAGCAGATACCATACAGGGCAACAAACCTGTGCAGAGACCATAGTCGGGAAGGATGGACAGCCGCGCCCATGCGGGAAGGTCTGCAAGAGTGCTCAAGCCTTGTCGGATCACAAAAGAGGAGACCACAGCGAGCAAAAAATCTGTAACCTGTCAGTGATCGGAGAAAATGGCCAGCAGCCATGCGGGGCGGTTTGCAAAAGTTCCAAAGCCCTGTCAGATCACAGAAGAAAATACCACACCGGGCAAAGAACCTGTGAAGTGATCGTGATCAGTGAGAATGGCCAGCAGCAATCATGCGGGAAGATCTGCAACAATGCTCTGGAACTTTCGAATCACAAAAGAGTACACCGAAAACGCAAGCCTGTGAATGTGAAACAGGGCGATTAATCCCTTGTCTGGCACCCTTTCATGGTTTTTTCCGAGTGCTACTGTCGCTGACTGTCGTCTGTCAGGCCAAACCGTGGACAGGACGCTTTAATGTCGAGCTTGAACAGGGTGCAGGTTCTCCAAGCGACACTTTCTCTATAAAATTTGACCGGGGCACATTGTCGGGCAACCCTTCAGATATTAGCGTCACCAACGACCACAATGAATCAGGTTTTCTACCTGATAAAAAACGACGAAAACATTGCATTTACACACTGAAGACGCCCCTTATTGATTCTACTTTTTGGCAATTACTTTACAACTTTCATCTTCTGATTGTTTACCAGCTAATCCTGATCAACAAAGACGCCTCTTCAGGCACCACTCAATATTCATGGCTAGCAGCAGAAGCGGTTGCATTTTTCAGTTGGCTTTTAATGAGTTCAGGGACAGCCTTTACAGAAGCTCTTATCGGGTTACTCAGCGATGATGCGTCAATACCCGGGAATGATTGCCTTGTTCCCGAAGGAACACCAGCTAAAGGAGCTACTCACTGCCAACAAACCTTGTCCGGGCAAGAAATAATACACGACAAAAATCTAATAATATGCAATATCACCGTGACCAGAAGGGATCGCCAGAAGCAGCTAAGTGGTGCAGTCTGCAAGAATGTTCAATCTCTGTGTACTCACAAAAACAAACTCCACAGCGGAGAAAAAACCTGTAAGGTGACAGTGTTCACAGAAGAATTCATGGAAAACGCAAGCCTGTTGATGTGGATCTGGACAATAACCTCGATCCTTAATATGTTCGGCAAAGGTCTGACCAATACGCAGCGACTTTTTGCCCGGTGTAGCCTTTGGTTTTAGTAAAGGGTTTATGAACAGAATATCTTTGGCAGAAAAGCATGCTGATTCTCTTGATCTATCCTTCCTCTCTGTAAACCAGAAAGCAAGGATAGAATTATCAAACACTCACCTTTTGCGGTAGTGATGTTTTTACTTCTGACGTTGTCTCTCCCCTGTCAGGCTGAACTCCGGACAAGATGTTTTATTGTCGAGTTTGAACAGGATACTGGTTCTCCAGATCAGGGCTTTTACATAAAACAAGACCAGCACACATTGTCAGAAAACCCGTCAGACATTATCTGTACTTCAGACCATTCAGGATTTGATTCGCCCCCTGATGATATACCTCAAAAATCTTGCAGTTATGGAGTTAAAACAACCATCATTAATGTGATTTCGTGGCAATGGCTTTATACCACTCATCTGCTGGCGGTTAACCAACTTATCCTGACCACCAGAGACGCTCCTCTGTTCTCCAATCCTTATTCATGGTTACCTCCAGAAGCAATTATAGTTTTCTGTTGGCTTTTAAAAAGCTACTGGAACCCCAATTCACCGATGTTTAACCCGATTGAACCAAAAGTGGCTCAGCAAGAGGCGAATCAGAATCAACCGTTTGCGACCATCAATGCAATGTTTGGCTACGGAAATAACCAACAACAATGCCAGCCATCAGCATCATCCGGTCAGCAATTCCAGAAAGCCTCCAATCACCTTACAGGCTCTTTCAACAGTCTCGTGAATATTGACTATCGCGGCGGTAACGGAGGCCCTCAAGAACAGTCACACACCCTGGGTTTAAATTGTTTCATCTATCCCTGTCGTGGCGTTTGCAGATTTCGACCATTATCTTTCAGCAGTGAGCCCACTGAATGGACATTGAGTACCGAAGAAAGTTCGAAAGGACAAAGCTCATGCACCCATTTGGTGAATGAATGCCGTTTTAATTGTATAGGTGATTTTGATCTTGCAGGCGCAACATATTTCCAACAAAAACCACCTATCGAAACATGGATTGATCCCACTGCCATTCATCTCCAATATAATTCTGGCCAACCAGTTGAGCTTAAGCCGCATAACGTGTACGACAACGTTATAGACGGGGTTGCCTCAGACGGGGTTGCCTCAGAAGGAATGGCCCCGGACTACAAAAGCGAATATCACAGCGAGCAACCAACCTGCAAAGTTACAGTGGTCCGTGAGGATGGTCAGCAGCGGCCATGCGGGATGGTCTGCAAGAATATTCAAGCCCTGGTGAATCACAAAAGAAGAGCCCACACCGGGCCAAAAGCCTGTTATATGACCCTGGTTGGAGAGGATGGCCAGCGGCAACCATGCGGGCAAGTCTGCAAGAATGCTCTATCGCTATCCGTTCACGAAAGCAAAGTACACTCCGGGCAAAAGACCTGTGACGCAAGAGTCATCGGAGTGAATGGCCAGAAGCACCTCTGCGGGAGGGTCTGTAAGAATGCTGGAGCCCTGTCGGATCACAAAATAAGATACCACAGCGGGCAACAAACCTGTGACGTGAGAATGGTCGGGGAAGATGGTCAGCAGCGGCTATGTGGGAAGATCTGCAAGAGTCTTAAGACCCTGTCAGATCACAAAAGAGCAGCTCACGGCAGGCAACAAATCTGCGACGAAATAATGATCAGGGAGGATGGCCGACTGCAGCCATGCGAGGCGATCTGCAAGGGCTCCAAAGCTCTGTCTGATCACAAAAAAAGATACCATAGCGGACAACAAACCTGTGACACAGCCCTGATTGGGGAAGATGGCCAGCAATGGCCATGCGGGAAAGTCTGCAAGAATATTTGTACCCTGACGTATCACAAGAAAACAGCTCACAGCAAGCAATAAACCTGTGACGTAAAAATACTCGCAGAGGATGGTCAGCTGCGTCCATGCAGGGAGGTCTGCCAGCTTTCTATGGACCCCTCGAATCACAGAAGAATACATCGAAAGCACAAGCCTGTTGATGAACGCCGGGAGGATGACTCCACTCCACAAAAAGGTAAATGAATAAGTGGTATGGATATGATACCCATCATTTATGAAGGAGGCACAAAAACACACTTATTTTCTTGATCTATCTTTCCTCTCTGTAGCCAGAAAGCAAGGACAGTATTATTAGATACTTACTCTTTGCGGGACTGCTTTTGCTGCTTCAGTCACTATCTGTCGTCTGGGCCGAACCGTGGACAGGACGTTTTATGATCGAGTATGAACAGGATGCTGGTTCTTCAAACCGGTGCTTTTTCATAAAGCATGACCGTCAGACATTACCAGACAACCCGTCAGATATTGCCGACACAAACGGCTGTTCAGGATCAGCTTCGCCCCACGATGACAAACGCCAAAAACTTTGCCGTTACGAAGTGAAAACGACCACCTTTGAGTCAACTTCGTGGCAATGGCTTCATGTCACAAAGCTACTGCTTGCTTACGAGCTGACCCTGACAACCGACCCCTTCCCTCTAAATTCGAACTTTTCTTCATGGCTATCTGTAAAAGCGATTTTTGCGATCATCGCAGCGATGTTTGGCTCTGGAAGTAACCAGCAAGAATACCAGCCATCTGTATCGTCCAGCCAGAAAGCCCCACAACCCATCACCCGCATGGCTGGTTCATTAACCAACCCTGTGTATTCTGGCTCTGGCGACGGTAAAGGAGATCCTCAACAACACCTGCACACTCTGGGTTTAAATTGTTTCGTCTATCCCTGCATTGGGGTTTGTCAATTCCGATCATCACACGATAGCAGAGCACCCGCCGAATGGCCGCTGAGTTTCATTGAAAGCTCATGCCCTCATTTGACTAATGGATACTGCCTTAGTTGCATAGGTTTTGATCCGGCAAACGAAGCATATTCCGAACAACACTCAGCTCTTGAAACATTGAATGAACTCCCTGAAATTCACCGCCCATTCGATTTTGACCAATTGACTGAGACACAAGAACTCATGACAAATCACAAAAGCAAATGCTACGTTGGGAACCTGGTATGCAACGAGCTGCGGGGCGGGGAGTATGATCAGCCGCAGCTATGCGGAAGGGTTTGCAAAAATACTAAAGCCCTTTCGGTTCACAAAAGCAGATACCATACCGGGCAAAAAATCTGTGACGTGACCCTGATCGGAGCAGATGGCCAGCCACGGCTGTGCGGGAAATTCTGCAAAAATGCTCAAGCCCTGTCGGATCACAAAAGAAGATACCACAGCAGACGTCAAACCTGTGATGTGAATCTGGTCGGGAAAGATGGCCAGCAGTGGCCATGTGGTATGGTCTGCAAGAATGCCCGCTCTCTGGCGGAGCATAAAAGCAAATGCCACAGCGGGCAAAAAACCTGTGACAAAACAGTGGTCAGGAAGGATGGCAAACAGTGGCCATGCGGGAGGGTCTGCAAAAATGCTAATGCCCTGTCGAATCACAAAAACAGAGTGCACACCGGACAACAAACCTGTGATGTGATGGTAGTTGGGGAAGATGGCCAACAACAACCATGCGGTATGATCTGCAAGAATGCTAAAACCCTGTGGGACCACAAAGGAAGACATCGAAAACACAAGCCTGTTAGTCTGGACTCTGACCTCGGCCTTTGATTTACCCAACCTTCCATGCTTTTTTTCCGGCAGCAACCATCGGCTTTAAAGAGAATGTTTTTGACAGAAAAACATGTTTATTTTCTTGATCTATCCTTCCTCTCTGTATATCAGGATCCAGAGACAGAATTATTAAACACTTTCTCTTTGCGGCACCGTTGTTGCTGCTACTGTGGCTGTCTGCCGTCTGTCAGGCCAATCCGTGGAAAGGACGCTTTAGTGTTGAGCTTGAACTGAATGCAAGTTCAAAACAGAGCTTTTCCATAAAGTCTGACCGGCCAACACTGTCGGGAAACCCGCTAGACACTACCGACACAAAAAGCTACCCAGGATCAGCTTTGTCAACCGATGACAAACAACACAGACATGCTGGTTCGACCATTATTGAGTCGATCTCGTGGCGATGGTTTTACGCCACGAATCTGCTGATGGCTTTTGAGCTGATCCTGACCACTCAAGACGCTCTTGTGAGCTGCGCTCCTTATTCATCGCTACCTTTGGAGGCGATTATAGCTGTCAGCTGGCTTTTAAAAAGTTTTTGGCATCCCGATTCACCGCTGTTTAAATCAATTGAACAACAGGCGGCACTTATGTTGACAGAGGGGGATCACCGATTTGCAACCATCACCACGATGTTTGGCTCTGGACATAACCCACCTCCCTATCAGGCATCAGAATCATCCGGTCAACCCACCCCTGCGACCAGTAATCAGGCTACAGACTTTTTCACCAGCATCTTTTACTCCGGCTCTGCCGATGGCAACGGAGGCTCTCAACAACACCAACACACGTTAGGTTTAAATTGTTTCGTCTATCCCTGCAATGGCGTTTGTCAATTCCGACCACCATCCGATAGCAGCGATTCAGTTGAAAGGCCGCTGAATTCTCCAAACAGTTCGATAGACAACGCAGTAACACCTCAACAAACATGTCCTCATCTGCCCCATGGACACTGCCTCAGTTGTATGCGCTATCTTGATCCTGCATGCGCCTCAGCCTCCCAGGCATACTCAACTTTGAAAACATTGGATGAGCTTTTTGAAATTCAATTGCCATTCGATTCTGGCCCACTATTTGATCGAGAGGTGAACGACTTTGGTAGCAACCCGGCCAATAACTTCAACTCTATTGACTTACTGAATGCAGGAGCAGCCTATAGATCGGATGCTATAGGAGCACCCAATGATGAAGAGCTGACGTTCAGGAATTTTTCTTTCAACGACTATGAATTTCCGGCCACTAATGGGTCACTTGATCTTCAGAGTTTTGCCGAAAATGCCAGATTTTCCTTGACACTTAACCAATCCCCTCTTCCGACGGGAATTTCAGAAACACAACAAACAACCCATGAATCATTCCAATTGAGTCAAAGCCAGGCTGATCGTCCCCCTACAGCCGCAGCATCAGCCCTTTCAGATCGCATAATCGTCACCGGGCAAACTACCTGTAACTTAATAGTGATCGGGGAGGATGGCCAGCAACAACTTTGTGGAAAGAGCTACAAGCGTATTCAAAGTCTGTCGGAACACAAAAGCAGAGAACATAGCGGTGAAAAAACCTGTGATTCAACAGTGATCGGAGAGGATGGTGAGCAACGGCCATGCGGAAAAGTCTGCAAGAATGCTCGAGTCCTGTCATGTCACAAGAGCAGAATCCACCCCAGGCAACAAGTCTGTCACGTGAAGGTGGTCGGGAAGGATGGCCAGCCACAACCGTGCGGAAAGGTCTCAACGAGTGTTGTCGCCCTGTCATCTCACAAAAGCAAAGCTCACAGCATGCAAAAGACCTGTCATGTGACAGTAGTCGGGAATAATGGACAGCTTAAGCCATGCGCAAAGATTTTTAAGAGTGCTCAATCTCTGGCAAGTCATAAATGCCAATATCATTCTGGGCAAAAGACCTGTGATATGATAACAATCGGCGAGGATGGTCAATCGCATCCATGTGGGAAGATCTGTAAGAATGCTCAGTCACTATCGACTCATAAAAGCCAATATCATAGCGGGCAAAGAACCTGTCGCGTGACAATAGTCGGGGAGAATGGACAGCTTCAGCCATGCAAAAAGATTTTTAAGAGTGCTCTAAGTCTATCGACTCACAAAAGCCAATTTCATAACCGGCAATGGATCTGTGATGTGACAATAGTCGGGGAGAATGGCCAGCTGCAACCATGCGGGAAGGTCTACAGGAGACCTCAGTCTCTGTCGACTCACAGAAGAAAAGAGCATACAGGGCAACAAATCTGTGACTCAACCATAGACAGAGGGAACAGCCAGTCGCAACCGGGCGCCAGGGGCTGCAGTAATGCTGAAACCCAGTTGCAACATAAAAGAATAGATCGAAAACGCAAGCACACTGCTGAGGAGCAGGAAGATGACCTCAGCCCTTAAAAAGATTGAGTAAATAAGTAATGATCTGACCTCCGCTCTTTCGTTAGGTGATCTATTCTTCTTGCCAGTGAACTAGATTCCAGGGATAGAATTATTAAACATACTCTCTCTTTGGCACTGCTTTTGCCGCTTCTGTCGTTTTCTGTCGTCTGTCAGGCCAAAACCTGGACAGGACCTTTTACTATTGAGATTGAACAGAATTCGGGTTCTCAAAAACAGAGCTTTTTTATAAAGCGTAGCCGAGGTACACTGCCGCCCTCCTCAGACATTGCCGACACAAACGGTTATACAGGATCAGATTCGCCATCGGATAGAAAGCGACAAAGTCGTGTCTGTTCGTCTATCATTGAGTCGATTTCGCGGCAATGGCTTTACGTCTCGAACCTGCTGGTTGCTTACGAACTCATCCTGACCACCCAAGACGACTCCCATAGCTCCACCCCTTATTCTTGGCTACCTTTGGAAGCGGTTGTCACTGCCTGCTGGCTTTTAAAAAGCTTTTGGAATCATGATTCACAGTTATTTAAACCAATTAGACTACAGTCGACATCTATTTTGACACAGAGAGATCAACTGTTTGCGACCATCACTATGACACTTGGCTCCGGACATAATCCACCCCAAAATCAGCCAGCTGAATCATCAAGGCAGCGTACTCCACAGGCCACCAGCCAGCCTACAGGCTATTTTACTCATCTCCAGTATTCTGAATCTGCCGACGGTAACGAAGATCCACAACAACATTCACACACTCTAGGTTTAAATTGTTTCATCTATCCCTGTCGTGGCGCTTGTGAATTCCGACCATCATCCGATAGCAGTGATCCTGATGAATGGCCGTCGCATTCTATAGAAAACTTGCGAGCTCACATAAAAGCAACACCCGAACAAAACTCATGCCCCCATTTGGCTGACGGGCGCTGCTTTAGTTGCATAGGTCACTTTGATCTTTTGAGCGCTAAAGGTTCCCAACCAAACTCGGCTGTCGGAACATTGGACGATCTTTCTGACATTGAATTTCCGTTCGATTCCAGGCCTCTATTTGATCTGGAGGCGTATAACTTTGATAACGACCCGATCAATAGCTTCAGCTTTTCAGACTTAATGAATGCAGGAGTGGCCTTTACAAAGAATACTAACAGGCTACTCAATGATGAAGTGCTATCCCACAGAAGTTTGTCGTCCAACGCGCTTGAGTTTCCGGTCATTAATCGGTCACCCGATTCACACGGTCTTTCTCAAGAAGCAGGGGGCTCCCTGACATTCACCCAACTGCCTCCTCCAATGGGAAATTCAGAAACACAACCAAACACCACTGAATCGTCACAATTGAGTCAAAGCACAGCTCGTCATTCCCAAACAGGTGTTGCACAAGCTTTTTCAGATCACAAAAGCAGAGTCCACAGCGGGCAAAGAACCTGTAACGTGACTGTGACCGGAGAAGATGGCCAGCCAAGGCCATGCGGGAAGATCTGCAAGCATGCTCGAGCCCTGTCGGATCACAAAAGAAAAACACATGGCGAGCGACAAACCTGTGACGTGATCGTGTTAGGGGCGGATGGCAAGCATCGGCGATGCGATCGAGTCTGCAAAAATGCTCGAGCTCTTTGGAATCACAAAAGAAGAAGCCATAGCGAGCAAAAAATCTGTGACGTGATCCTGATCGATGCTGATGGCCAGCGACGGCCATGCGGTAAAATCTGCAAAAGTGTTCAAGCCCTGTCGGATCACAAAAGAAGAAAACATAGAAAGCAAAAAGCCTGTAACACAAGCCTGGTCCGCAAGGGTAACCTGCAGAGTTCCTGAGACAGACTCTGCAAGAACGCCAAATTTCTGGAGAAAATCAAAAGAGAGCATCTAAAACGCAAACATGTTGATGTCGATCGGGACGATGGCTGTCCTTAGTCTGACACCCGCCCTTTCATGAGATTTTAACCGGTGCAACCTTTGTTTTTTTTTGTAAAAAAACTTTGACAGGAAAGCGCACTTATTTTATTGATCTATCCTTCCTATCTGTAGTCAGAATGCAAGAATAGAATTATTAAACACTCACTCTTTGCGGCACCTTTGTTGCTTCTACTGTCGCTGTCTCTCGCCTGTCAGGCTAAACTGTGGACAGGATGCTTTGCTGTTGAACTTGAAAAGAATTCAGGTTCGGCAAAACAGGGCTTTTCCATAAAGCGTAACCGACTAACACTAGCGGGAAACCCGTCAGACACTGTCGACATAGACGGCTATACCGGAGCAGCTTCACCACCAGATGACAAACGACACAGGCATGGCGATTCGAGCATTATTGAATTAATTTCATGGCAATGGCTTTACGCTGCTGACCTGCTGGTTGCTTTCGAACTGATCTTGACCGTTCAGGACGCTCTTCTTAAGTCAGAGCCTTATTCATGGCCACCTTTAGAAACGACTATTGTTGTCGCTTGGCTTCTAAAAAGCACCCGGAACCCTGATTCACCAATGTTTAACCCGATTGAACAACATGAGTCGAGTCAGGATCAGCCCTTTGCAACCATCACTACGATGTTTGGCTCCGAACGTAACCCACCACAGTACCAGCCATCAGAATCACCGGGGCAGCAGACCCCAAAAGCCACCACCCAACCTGCGAGCTATTTTACTGATCCACTGTCCTCTGACTCTGGCGACGGTAACGAAGACCCTCAACAACACTTACACACTTTTGGTGTAAATTGTCTCGTTTATCCCTGTAATGGCGTTTGTCAATTCCGTCCCTCTTCCGATAACAGCGGTCCCGCTGAATGGCCGCTGAATTCCGGAGAAAGTTCCACAGGTCACTCAAAAGCAATATCCAAACAGAGTTCATGCCCTCATTTCGCTAATAGATACTGTCTGACTTGCACCTGTTATTTTGTTCCTGTAAATGCTATAGATACCCAACAAAACTCGACTTTCGTAACATTAGACGATCTTTCTGACATTGAATGCCCATTCGATTCTGGTCGACAGTTTGACTTACAGGCCTATGACATTGATAGCAGCCCGACCCATAGCTTCAACTCTATAGACTTAATGAATGCAGGGCCAGACTCAACAACTAATGTGACCGGGCCACTCAATGATGATGTGCCAATACCCGGCTACTGGCCATCCAACGCTCATCATTCTGCGGTTGTTAGTGGATCTTATCTGCAGAGTCTTCCCGAAGAAGCCGGGTTTTCCTCTATGCTCCCGCACCTGCCACCTCCAGTGGAAACTTCAGAAACACAACAAACCAATGCTGAATCTTCCCCATTGAGTCAACGCCAACCTCATCTTACCTCGACAGACACTGAACAGGCCCCTTCAGATCCAAAAAGCAAAGGCCACACCGGACAAAAAGTCTGTGATGTGAACGTGGTCAAGGAGGATGGCCAGCAGAAACCATGCGCGAAGGTCTTCAAGAATGCCAAAACCTTGTCGAATCACAGAAAAAGAGTCCACTCAGGGAAAAAAACCTGCTCGGCAACAATGCTTGGTGCAAATAACCAGCGGCAGCCATGTGGGCTAGTCTGCAAGAACTATCAGTTCCTTTTAGAACACAAAAGAAGAGAGCACAGCGGGCAGCAAATCTGCTACGTAAAAATAGTCGGAGAAGATGGCCAGCCACAGCAATGCAGGAAGGTCTTCAAGAACCCTAATAGCCTGTCGACTCACAAAAGAAGCACCCACAGCGGGCAACGAACCTGTGAGGTAATAGTGACTGGGAAGGATGGCCAGCCAAGGCAATGCGGATTGGTTTGCAGGAGTGCTCATGCCCTGTCGGCTCACAAAAGCGGTTATCACAGCGGACAAAAAACCTGTGACCTGGACATGGTCGGGGAGGATGGCCAACAAAGACTGTGCGGAATGGTCTGCAAAAATGCGAGAACCCTGTACTATCACAAAGCAAAAGACCACAGCGGGCAACAAACCTGTAACCTAAGCTTGGTGGGAAAGGATGGTCAACGGCAGCCATGCGGCAAAATAAGCAGCAATCTCAGATCTCTAACGGTTCACAAAAGAAGATACCACAGAGGGCAACAAACCTGTGAAATAACCATAGTTGGGGAGGATGGAGAGCAGCGACCATGCGGAATGGCTTTCGAAAGCAAAGGTGCCCTGTCGGATCACAAAAGAATACATCTAAAACACAAGCCTTTTGATCTGGATTAGTAATGGCTTCAATGCAGTCCTCTCAGTCAGGAGCAACACCCGGACAAGACTCATGCTCCCATTTTGCAAGAATGCTCGCGTCCTGACGGATCACAAAAGAAGCACCCACAGCGGACAACAAATCTGTGACTTAATCTTGTTGAGAGAGGACGGTCAACAGCAGCCATGCGGCAGAGTCTTCAACAATGCCAGAGCCCTGTTTGATCACAGAAGAAGACCCCACATCAGGAAAAAAATCTGTGACGTGCTCCTGGTCAGAGGGGATGAACAACCGAAGTCATTCGGGACTGTCTGTAAGAACTCCAGAGCCCTGTCGTATCACAAAAAAATATCACTCCCAACAATAAATCCGTGACTTGACTGAAGTTGGGCAGGATGGGGGCAGAGTCCATGGGGGAAAGTCTGCAAGAGTGGTGTTTCCCGTTACAACCTTTGGTTTTTGACAGAGTTTTTCTGACGGAAAGATTTTGACAGATGAACACGTTTATTTTCTTGATCTATTCTTCCTTTCTGAAAAACCATGATGCAAGGATAGGATTATTAATCTCTCACTCCTTGCGGCAACGCTGTTGCTGCTATTGTCGTTGCCCGTCATCAGCCAGACTAGCCCGTGGTCAGGACCTCTCGTTGTCGAGTTTGTACAAGATTCAGGTTCTCCAAATGAGAGCTTTTCTATCGGACAGGTCTGGCATATATTACCAAATGAACCTTCAAATGTTGCCGTCAGAAACCACTATGCAGAACCAGATCTGCCACCCGAAATTAAACGATACAATAACTACAGTTACAGTCTGAAAACAACACTTATTGAGTCGGTTTTCTGGCAGTTGCTTTCTGCCAACGAGCTGCTGGCTGCCTACAAACTGATGCTGACTACTAAAAACACCCCCCTGAGCACCACACCTTATTCATGGATACCCGCAGAGGCGACTATAGCGGCGATCTGGATTATAAAAAACTATTGGCACCCCGATTCACCACTGCTTAACCCGATTGAACTACAGTCGACTTCTATGTTGACACAGTGGGGACAGCCGTTTTCAGCCATGATGACGTTTGGCTCCAGACATGACCTACAAAAATGCCAACCATCAGAATCATCGAGGCAGCATGCCCCGCAAGCCACTAGCCACCCTGCGGGCTATTCGACCCCCCCACTGAATAACAAGTATGGCGGCGATAACGGAGGTCCTGACCAACAGCTGCATACTTTGGATTTTAATTGTTTCGTTTATCCCTGCCTCGGTGTTTGTCGATTGCGACTACCATCCGATAGCAGATGGCCCGCTGAATGGATGATGAATTCCAAAGAGAGTGCAGCAGGCCAAACAGGAGCAATACCAGGACAAAGCTCATGCCCTCATTTAGCTGATGGAAACTGTCTTGGTTGCATAGACTATTCATATTCTGAAGACGCTATACATCCCGAACAAAACTCGCTTTTCTACACGTCAAACTATCTCCCTGACATCCAACTCCCATTCGATTCTGCCCCACTATCAGAGCCACTGCTCCACGACATTAGTGGCAAGCCCGACAATAGCAGCAACTATACAAACGAAGTCGCCTTAATCGGAGTCACCTCAGAGTCAATGGTTGCTGGAGCAATCTGTGCAACCAAGACTCCCGCACCACTCCATGATGATATGGCAGGGAATTTGTCTTCCGGCGCTGACGGTTTTGCAATCATTAGCAGGTCACTCGACCCAAATAATCTTCTCGAAGGAGCCACTGCTTCGGTTACTAACTGGTTCACCCCGTCATTGGCTGAACATTGCCAATACAACCTGTTGAATTACAGAGGCAACATCCGCACCAGGCAGGAAATATGTGACTTGACAGTAATCGGTCAGGATAATATGCCACAGCCATGCGGAAAAGTTTTCACGAATGCTAAATATCTGTCATCTCATAAAAACAGAATCCACAGGGGGCAAAAAATCTGTTATCTGACCGTGGTCGGTAAGAATGGCAAGCAGCGAGCATGTGGGATGGTCTTTAGGAATATTAAAGCCCTGTCGTATCACAAAATAAGCCAACACACCGGAGAACAAACCTGTAGCATGACCGTGGTCAGGGAGGATGGTCAGAAACGACCATGCGGTAAGGTCTGCAGGTCTTATAAATCCCTGTTGGATCACGAAAGAAGAGGGCATAGTCGGCAACAAACCTGTAACACGACCGTAACCGGAGAGGATGGCCAGCCGCAGCCATGCGGAAAGGTTTGCAAGAGCGCTAAAGCTCTTTCCGATCATAAAAGAAGAAAACACACCGGGCAAAAAACTTGTGACTTCAGAGTGGTCAGGGAGGATGGCCAGCTGCAGTCATGCGGGAAGATCCTCAGCAATGCCAGGGCCCTGTCGGATCATAAAAGAAGAAATCACAGCGAGCAAAAAACCTGTGAAACAATAGTGATCGCAGAGGATGGTCAGCCCAGGCCGTGCGGGAAGGTCTGCAAGAGTGCCCTGACCCTGCTTGAACACATAAGAGGATGCCACGCCAAGAAAAAGACCTGTAACTTTATAGTGGTCGCCAAGGATGGCCAGCAACGGCCATGTGGAAAAGTCTACAAAAGTGTTCTTTCCCTGGCAATTCACAAATGTTCACATGGAAAACTCAAGTTTGATGGTCTGGAGGATAGCCCCAATCCTTGATCTGAAACACTCTTTAATGAGGTTTTGCCTCCTAAAACCTTTGGCTTTTGACAGAGTTTTTTTAACAGAAGAACTTCAGCAGAAAAACACGCTTATTTTCTTGATCTATCCTTCGCTTTTTAAACCAGAAGGCAAGGATAGAATTATTAAACATACACTCTTCGCAGCACAGGTGTTGTTGCTTCTGTTGCGGTCTGTCTTCTGTCCGGCCGAACCGTCGACAGAACGTTTTTCTGTTAAGCTTGAACAGAATTCAGGCTCTCCAATACAGAGCTTTTCCAAGTGTGACTGTCATACATTGCCGGGCAGCCTGTCAGGCACGGACTGCAATACCATCTGTACAGGCTCCTTTTCGCTACCCGAGAATAAACGACAAATATTTCTCAGTTTCGAAATAAAATCGACCATTCCCGAGTCGATTTCGTGGCAATGGCTTTATGCCACCCAGCTGCTGGTTGCCTGTGAACTGATCCTGACTGCCAGAGACACCCTAATGATCTCCAAACCATATTTATGCCTGCCTGTAAAATTGGTTGTCGCTATCGGTTGGCTTTTGAAAAGTGACTGGAATCCCGATTCACCATTGTTTAGCCCTATTGTACGACATTGTTCATTTATTCTGACATGGGAGGATCGTCTGTTTGCGGTCATCACTTCAGCACTTGACTCTGGAAAGAACTCAGCACAATACCAGTCATCAGAATCATCCGGCCAAAACACCAGGGAAAAACTCACCTTCACTAAAGGCTATTTCAGCAACCTCCTGTATCCTGACTCTGACAATGGTGACGAGGGCCCTGAACAACACCAACACACGCTGAATTTAAATTGCTACGTCTATCCCTGTAATAACGTTTGCATATTCCGACCATCATTCGATAGTTGCGAGTTATCTGAACAGCCACTGGATTACAGAGGAAGCTCACCTCATCTGGCTAATGGACACTGCCTGGATTACATAGATCTTTGTCATCCGGAGACTGCTGAAGACTCCCGGGAAGACCCGCTTCCTGAAATACTGAATGATTTTTCTGATATACAACCCCTATTCAATTCACACCCAGTATTTGCTGGCAACTCTGTAGACGGGATCACATTAAATGGAATCGCTTCTACAACAAATGCTGCCGAACCATTTAATGATGAATTGCCAATGCCCGGGAATTGGCCTTACACCGCTGACCATTTAATGGACATTAATGGCTCAAGCGATCTATATGATCTTCTCAGAGAGTCCGTTTTTTCCTCAACGCCTGATTATTCAGAAATACCTGGATCAACTACTGAATCATCCCAACCGGATGATGACCAACCTCATCTTTCCCCGGTAGGCGCAATAAATGCCAAAAACGACAGAAGACAACCAACCTGTGACGTAACAACAGTGGGAAAAGATGGCCAGTTGCGGCCATGTGGGGCCATCTTCAAGAATGCTCAATCTCTATCGGCTCACAGATACAGTTACCATACCGGGCAAAAAACCTGCACCAAGATTCTGATCGGAAAAGATGGCCAGTCACGGCCATGTGGGCTCGTCCTCAAGAATGCTCAATCTCTGTCGGCTCACAAAAGCAGTTACCATAGCGGGCAAAAAACCTGCAACGAGATTCTGGTCGCGGAGGATGGCCAGTCGCGCCGATGTGGGGCCGTCTGCAAGAATGCTCAAACCCTGTCGAGACACAAACAAAGAGACCACACCGGACAACAAAGCTGTGACATAAGCGTGTTTGGGAAGGATGGCCAGCTGCGACTCTGCGGGAAGGTCTGCAATAATGTCATTGCCCTGAGGGATCACAAAAGAAGAGCCCACGCCAAAGAATATGCCTGTCGGGCAACAGTGGTTGTGAAGAGTGGCCAGTCGCAGCCATGTGCAAGAGTTTGCAAGAGTCTTCAAGCCATGTCGGCTCACAAAACAAAATACCACAGCGGGCAACAAACCTGTGACGTGACCATGGTTGGGGAGGATGGCCAGCAGCAACCATGCGGAAAAGTCTTCAGTAATACCAGAACCCTTATGAGTCACAATCGAAGAGATCACTGTGAACAACAAATCTGTAACCTGACCGTGGTCGGAAAAAATGGCCTGCAGCAGCCATGCGGGAAGGCCTGTAGGAATGCCAAGGCTATGTCATCTCACAAAAGCAAATACCATACCGGGCGAAAAACCTGTGAAGTGACCGTAGTCGGGGAGGATGGTCAGCCGCAGCCATGCGGGAAGGTCTGCAACACTGCTCAAGCCCTGAACAATCACAAAAGGGTACATCGAAAGCACAAGCCTGTTGATGTTGACCAGGAGGCTGACAGAGGACAGCGCCCGTAGAGAGGATGCTCAAGTCCGACAGGCTCCTGGCAAATAGCTTCATAGACTTCGGCTTCAGTCCATAATCTGACACCCGCACCTTCTCATAAGGTGATCTATCCTTCATCTCTGTAAACCAGAATGCAAGGATAGGATTATTAAACACTCACTCTTAGCGGCACCACTAATACTGCTATTGTCTTTGTCAGTCGCCTTTAAGGCCGAACCATTGACACGACGTTTTATTGTCGAGCTCGAGCAGGATGCTGATTCTCCAAAACAGAACTTTTCTATAAAATGTGAACGTCCTACATTACCGGACAAAGCTTCAGGCACTGCCGACAACAACGGCTGCACAGGTTCCGATTTACCGCCTGATGGCAAACGACACAGACCTTACGTTTACGGGATAAAAACGCCCCTTGTTACATCGATTTTATTGCCTATGCTTTACGCCACTCACCTTCTGGTTGCTTACGAACTGATCCTGACTACCAAAGATGCCCCTCCGGACTCACTCCCCTATTCATGGTTGCCTTTAGACCTGGTTGTCGTTATCAGTTGGCTTTCAGAAAGTTATTGCAGTCCCGATTCACTGCTGTTTAAAGCCATTGAACGACGGGTGGCCTCCATGTCAACAACGGGGGACCACCCGTTTGCAATCATCACTGCGATGTTTGGCTCCAGACGTGCGTCACCACACCATCAGCCATCAGAATCCTCCGCCCAGCAAGTCCCACATGACACTGCGCAACTTACAGGCTCTTTAATCGGCTCTTTGAATTCTGGCTCCGGAGGCGGTGACCGGGACCCTCAACAAAACGTGCACACTCTGGGCTTGAATTGCTACATTTATCCCTGTCATGGCATTTGTCAATTCCGACTCTCATCCGATGTCAGAGAGCCCGCTAAATGTTTGCCGAACTTCGAAGAAAGTTCGACAAGCCTCACAGCAATATCAGGACAAAGCCCATGCTCTCATTTGGCTGATGGCCACTGCCTTGGTTGCAGAGTTCATTTTGACCCGACAAACCCTTCCAGCTCCCAGCAACTCTCGCCGTCAGGAAAATTGAACAATCTCGCTGCCATTCAACTCCAATCTACTTCTGGCCAATTACTTCAGGCTCATGACATTAATGAAACACCTGCAAATATCTGCAACTACAGAGAGTCAACAGTTGCAGGGACCGCCTGCACCAATGACCCTAAAGGGCCAGTCAATGATGATGTGTCAAAGCCAGTGAATGAAATTAAACATTTCCAACGAGCCCTTTCGGGTCACAAACGCAAACACCGCACCAGGCAACGAACCTGTGACGTGACCGTGGTTGGTAGAGATGGGCAGCAAAAGCCATGCGGAAAGGTCTGCAAAAGGGCTCAGGATCTGCCTGAACACAAATGCAAATATCACGACGGACCAAAAACCTGCAACGTGACCGTAGTTTGGCAAAATGGCCAGCCGCAGTCGTGCGGGAGGACCTGCAAGAATAGCAGCGCCCTGTCAACTCATAAAAGCACATTCCACAGCGGGCAACGAACCTGTGGCGTGCCCGAAGTCAGAGAGGACGGCCAGCTGCAGCCATGCGGGAAAGTCTTCAAGAATGCTCAATCTATGTATTCTCACAAAAAAAGCCATCACAGCGAGCCAAAGACTTGTGTCTTCTCCATGGTCAGGGGAGATGGTCAGCAACGGCCATGCGGGAAAGTCTTTAGGAGTGCTCAGTCTCTGGCAACCCATAAAAGCAGAGTCCACAGAGGGGAACAAACCTGCGAGGTGACGGTGGTCACAGAGGATGGTCGGCTACAGCCATGCGGAAAGATCTGTAAAAACCATCTATGTCTGTCATCTCACAAAGACAGAGTCCACGGTGTTATTCGAACCTGTGATGCGACGGTGATCGGTAAGGACGGTCAACAGCGACCATGCGGAACGGTCTGTAAGAATCCCAAAGTCTTGTCACATCACAAAAGAAACTTCCACTCCGGACAGCAAGTCTGTGACGTGATCGTGGTCGGGGAGGATGGTCAACATCAGCCATGCGGAAGAGTCTGCAAGAGTGCTCCCGCCCTATCAATTCACACAAGAAGAAACCACGGCGAGATAAAATTCTGTGATGCGATCGTGGTCGGGCAAAATGGTCAACAGCGGCCGTGCTGGACGATCTGCAAGAGTGCCCTCGCCCTTTCGGATCACAAAAGGATACATCAAAAACGCAAGCCTGTTGATGTCAAACAGAATGACAAGTTCAGTCCCTGATCTGACACTCGCATTTTCAAGAGTTGATCTATTCTTCCTCTCTGTAAAAGACAATGCAAGGATAGAATGGTTAAGCATATATTCTTTTCAGCAGTGTTGTTGCTGATACTTTCGTTATCTGTCACCTGTCAGGAAGAGCCGTTGACACGACGTTTTTTTGTCGAGCCTGGACAGGATTCAGGCTCTCTAAAAAAGAACTTTTCTATAAAACCTGTCATACCTGCATTGCCGGACAACCCATCAGACATTGCCGACAACGACGGCTGTGCGAGGTCCGGCTCATCGCTTGATAACAAACGTCATAAACAAAACAGTTACGAAACAAAAACGCCCCTTGTTGAGTCGATTTCGTGGCAGTTGCTTCGCGCCACTCACCTGCTGTTTGCTTATGAACTAACCCTGACCACCAGAGATGTTACACTTTACTCTACTCCTTATTCATGGCTACCTGTAGAAGTGGCTATCATTGCCGAGTGGCTTTTGAAAAGCTATTGGAACCCCGGTTTTCCGCTGTTTAGCCCAGTTGAACAAAAAGCAGCATCTGTGGGAGCACACCCGTTTGCTACCATCACTGTGATGTTTGGCTCTGATCATAACCAGCAACAATATCAGTCATCAAAGTCATCCGGGCAGCAAGCCCCAAAGCCTCTCCCTCACCCTAAAGCCTCTTTCATCAGCCAACTGAATAATGACTATGGCGGCAACAGAGGCCCTCAACAACATTCACATACCTTGGAATTAAATTGTTACGTCTCTCCCTGTCATGGCGTTTGTCAATTGCAACCATCATCAGATAGCAGAGAACCCGCTGAATGGTCGCCGAATTCCGTAGCAAGCTCATGTCCCCACTTAGTTATTGGACACTGCTTAAATTGTGTAAGTCATTTTGATTTTTTATACACGGCAGATTCACAAGAAAAATTGTTCCTTGGAGCTTCGAATGATCTTTCTGATGTTCAACTTCCTTTTGATTCTGACCGACTATTTGATGACAACTTTATTGACGGGGTCGCCTTAGACGGGGTCGCCTTAGACGGGGTCGCCCTGGACGGGGTCGCCGATACGACCGGCGCTGCGGGTTCACTCAATGATGATGCACCAGTACTCGCGAGTTTTCCTACTACCACCCATGGTTTTGCGGCCATTCAAAAAGCATCCGATCTACAGCCTCCTATTCAAGAAGACGGTTTTTTTATTACGCTTAAACATTCAGAAACGCAACCAAGATCATCCCAATTGGATCAGAATCTGCCTCGTCTTTCCCGGACGGGGTCAAATCAAGCCACAGCCCACAGCGGACAGAAAGCCTGCAACGCAACAGTCATTGGAAAGGATGGCCAACTCTGGCCATGCGGGAAGGTCTGCAAGAATGCTCAGGCCTTGTCGCTTCACAGAAGAATGCACCACAGCGGGCAAGAAACCTGTAATGCAACAGTGGCCGGAAAGGATAGTCAGCAGCGGCCGTGCGGTAAGATCTGCAAAAATCTTTCATCCCTGTACAATCACAAAAGCAATGCCCACAGCGGACAAAAAACCTGTGCTGCAACAGTGGTTGGTGAGGATGGCCTGCTGCAGCCATGTGGAACAGTATGCAAGAGTACCAAAAGCTTCTCGGATCACAAAAGAAACTTCCACAGTGGTCGAAAAACCTGTGACTTGAAAATAGTCGGGGAAGATGGTCAACCGCGACCATGCGGGACGATCTGCAAAAATTTTTTAACCCTTTCTAATCACAGAAGAGACGTGCACAGCGGACAACAAACCTGTGATGGAATACTGGTCGGGGAGGATGGTCAGCCGCAGCCATGCGGGTTGGTCTGCAAGAATACTCAGATCCTGTCCTATCACAAAAGTTTAATCCACACTGGGCAACAAATCTGTGACGTGACCATAGTCGGGGAAGATGGCCAACAGCAGCCATGCGGGAAGGCCTGTAAGAATGCTCATGCCCTGTCATCTCACAAAAGCAAATACCACACCAGGCCAAAAGCCTTGGGTGAGATAGTGGTCCGGAATAATGACCGGCAGCGGCCACGCGGGAGGGTCCGCCGCCCTGCTGAAACCCTGTCGGACCACAAAAGAAAACATCGAAAACGCAAGCCTGTTGATGCGAACCAGGACGATGACTAAATCAGAATGCAAGATAGAATGATTAAGCACCCATGCTTTATGGCGTCACTTTTGCTGCTGTCGTTACCTGTCGCCTCTGATTGATTCGATGTCGTGGCAATGGTTTTACACCACATACCCGTTGATCGCTTACGAACTGATCCTGACCACTAAAGACACAACAAACACGCTTATGTTCTTGATCTATCCTTCCTCTCTGTATTCAGGAATCCAAGGACAGAATTATTAAAGGCTCACTCTTTGCGGCACCGCTGTTGCTGCTAATTTCGATGTCTTTCGCCTGTCAGGACAAACACTGGACAGGACGCTTTACTGTCGAACCTGAACAAAATTCAGGTTTTCCAAACCAGGGCTTTTCTATGAAGCATAACCTGAACACATTGTCGGGCAAGCCGTATGTCACTACCGACATAAACGACTATTCAGGATCGGATTCGCCGCTCTATAGTTCACGACATATATCGTTTATTTATAAATTAAACAGAAGCATCATTGAGTCAATTTCCTGGCATTTGCTTTGCGCTACTCAGCTGCTGGTTGCTAACGAAGTGACCCTGATTGCCAGAGACGACCCACTAAGCTTAGCCCTTTATTCAAAGTTACCTGCCGAAATAATTGTCACAGTCGGCTGGCTTTTAAATAGCTATTGGAGGGCTGATTCACCGCTCTTTAACCGAATACAACAACCTGATCTGATCGCACAACAGGCGAGTCAGAACCACCTGCCTGCGATTACTGTTATGATGTTAAACTCCGGATATAAACCATCAAACTACCAGCCATCACAATCTTCCAGCCAGCGGCCCCCTCAAGCCACCAGCCAATCAGTAAGCTATTTCTCTCATACCTTACATTCTAACTCAGGCAAAGGTAACGGAGACCCTCAACAACACCGTCATACGCTGAGTTTAAATTGTTTCGTCGATCCTTGTCATGGCGTTTGTCAATTCCGATCACTATCCGATAACAGAGGGTCTGATGAAAGTTTGCAGAATTCCCTGGAGACAGGTCAGGCAGAAGCATCTACCAGACAGAGCTCATGCCCTGATGTACCCCATGAATCCTACTTAGGCTGTATCGGCTATCTTGATCCTGTAAACGACAAAGATTCCCGAAAAAACTCACCTGTAGAAACATCCTGTGATCTTTTTGACATTGAACATCCATACGACTCTGGAAATATGTTTGATATAAAGGCCTATGACATTGATAACGACCCAGCCAACTTCAACTTTATAGACCCAATGAGTGCCGAGGCTGGCTTTAAAGATGACACAGGCGGAACACTCAATGATGACGCATCAATGCTCAGGAATGATTACGCTCCCCGGGAATTAACTTCGACTTGTCAGTCAGCCCTGTTGGATCACAGAAGAAAATACCGAAGGCAAAAAGTCTGTGACATGGCCATAGTCGGAAATGATGGCCAAACCCTGTCGGATCAGAAAATAAAAAAAGACTACTCCAGACAAAAAATCTGTGGCTATACCGTGATCAGGGAGGATGGCCTGGAAGGGCCATGCGAAAAGATCTGCAATAATAGTAAAGCCCTGAGGAAGCACAAAAGAAAGCATCGTAAACGCAAGCTTGATGATCTAAGACAAGTCGATAGCTTCAGTCTTTGATCTGACACCCAAAACTCATAAGGGAAGCACAGATACATACTTATTTCTTGATCTATCCTTCCTCTCTGTAAACCAGAATGCAAGGATAGAATTATTCAACACTTACTCTTTACTGCACTGCTTTTGCTACCGTTGTCTTTGGTCTGTCAGGCCGAGCCATGGACAGTGCGTTTTACTGTCAAATTTGAGCAGAGCAAAGGCTCTCAAAAGCAAAACTTTTTTATAGAGAGTGATCGCCGTACTTTGTCGGGCATCCCGTCAGGCAGCACCGAAATAAACGTCCATGAAGGATCATATTTTTCGCCTGATTATAAACGACATAAACACATCGATTACGAAGTAAAAGCCACTATCATTGAATCGATTTCATGGCAATGGCTCTACGCTTCTAGTCTGCTGATTGCTTATAAACTGATCCTGACTATCAAAGACATGCCCTTAAATTCCAATCCTTATTCATGGTTACCTGTAGAAGTGATTGTCGGCTGGCTGTTAAAAAGCTACTGGAAACCCGATTTACTGCTGTTTAACCCGATTGACCAACAAGCAGCATCTATATTGAGACACGGGGGTCAGCCATTTGCGCCCATCACTACAATGTTTGGCTCCGGACATAAATCGTCACAACACCCGTCATCAGAATCATCCGTCCAACAAGCCCCACAAGCCAATAACATACCTACAGGCTATTCAACTCATCTTCTGTATTCTGACTCTGGCGACGGTAATGATGGCCCTGAACAAAACTCACACACTTTAGGTTTAAATTGTTTCGTCCATCCCTGTCATGGCGTTTGTCAATTCCAACCAGCATCCGATAACAGCTGGCCCGTTGAATGGATGCTTAATTCCGAAGAAAATTCGACAAACTACACAGAAGCAGCACCCGGACAAAGCTCACACCCTCATTTACTGGAAGGACACTGCTTAAATTGCATAAGTCAAAGCCAAACCTTTCAGTCTCAGGCTCATCAGCCTGATGATGAGCCAATGTCCCAGGTGGCACCAGCCACTACCGATGATGTGATTATAATCACCGGGTTACTCAATCTACGTAAAAGTAGTTCTCTCGAAGAAACCTCAACTTCCTCTGCACTCACTCATTTGCCCTCTCCATTGGAGACATCAGAAACACAACAAACAACAGAATCATCTCAATTGAGTCAGAGCCCACCTCGCTTTTCCAAGACAGGCACAGCACAGAGCACAGACCACACTCGGCAACGAAGCTGTGACGTGACCATAGACGAGAAGAATGGCCAACAGCAACCCAGCGGGAAAATCTTCAAGGGCACTCAAGCCTTGTCAGCTCACAAAAGGTTTAGCCATACAGGACAACATACCTGTGACTTAACTGTGGTCGGGGAGAATAACCAGCAGCGACCATGCGGGATTGTCTGCAAAAATGCTCAAGCCCTCACCGATCACAAAAGAAGATACCACACCGGGCAACAAACCTGTGGCGTAACCGTAGTCGGGCAGGATGGCCAGAAGCGCCCTTGTGGGGCAGTCTGTAAGAATGCTAAAGCCCTGTCGTCTCACAAAAGCGGCATCCACAGGGTGCAACAAATCTGTCGCACAACAGTGATCAGGAATGGCCAGCCGGAGCCATGCGGGGAGCTCTGCAGGACAGCTAAAGCTCTGGCAGGACACAAGCGCAGATACCACAGCGGGAAAAAAACCTGTGACTTTATAGTGTTAGGGGAGGATGGTCAGCAGCGGCCATGTAAAAAGGTTTACAAAAATGCTCAAACTCTGTTGTATCACAAAGGAAAAGAACACGGCAGGAAAAAAACCTGCGATATGATGGTGTTCACAGAGGATGGTCAGCAGCTGCCATGCAGAAAAGCCTTTGGCAATGCTAAAACGCTGTCGTATCACAAAAGAAAAGAACATACAGGACCACAAACCTGTGACGTGACTGTGGTTGGGGAAGCTGGCCAGCAACTGCCGTGCGGGAAGACCTGCAACAATTTTCAAGCCCTCTTGAATCACAAGAAAGCATGCCACACAGAAAAACTTATCTGTAACTTAACTGTGGCCGGGGAGAATGAGCAGCCGCAGCCATGCGGGAAGGTCTGCAAAAATGCTCAGGCCTTGGTGGATCACAAAAGAAGACACCACACCGGGCGGCAAACCTGTAACGAAACCGTCGTCGGTAAGAATCGCCAGCTACGGCCTTGCGGGCGAGTCTGCAAGAACGCCAGAACCCTGTCAGCTCACAAAACCAGGCTTCACAGACAGCAACGGACCTGTCACTTGACAGTGATTGGGGAGGATGGTAAGCAGCGACCATGCGGAAAGGTTTTCAAGGATGCTCAAGCGCTGTCGGATCACAAAAGAATGCATCGAAAACGCAAACCTGCTGACGGGAACCTGGACAATGAACTCAGTCATCAAGAAGGTAAAGTGAGTAAGTAACCATCTGACTCCAATCTTTTCGTGAAGTTTTGCCCTGTAAAGCCTTTAGTTTCTGACAGAAGTTTTTGAATAGAAAAACACGCGAATTGTCTTGATCTATCCTTCCTCTCTGTAAACCAGAACTCAAGGATAGAATTATTAAACACTTACTCATTACTTCGCTGCTTTTTCTGCCACTTACGTTTTCTGTCGTCTGTCAGGCAGAACCGTGGACAAGATATTATACTGTCGATCTTGAACAGGGTACAGGATCTCAAAAGCAAAACTTTTTTATACATCCTGAACCCAATATATCGTCGGGCACCCCGTCAGAAATCACCAAAACAAATGTCTATACAAGATCAGACTCACCGCCTGACGATAAACAACATAACGCCTGCAATTACGGGGTAAAAACAACCATTATTGAACCGATTTCATGGCAATGGTTCAACGCCGCGAATCTGGTAATTGCTTACGAACTGATCCTGACCATCAAAGACACGCCCTTAAATTCCAATCCTTACTCGTGGCTACCCGCAGAAGTGATTGTCGGCTGGCTTTTAAAAAGCTCTTGGAAACCTGATTTACAGCTGTATAACCCGATTGAACAGCAGGCGACATCCATGTTGAAACAGAGGAATCAACCATTTGCGACCATCACTACAATGTATGGCTCCGCACATAACCCTCCACAATACCCGTCATCAGAAGCAACTGGCCAGCAAGCCCCACAAGCTACTAACAACCCTACAGGCTATTTCACTCATCGTCTGTATTCTGACTCAGGCAACGGTAATGAAGATCCTGAACAAAACTCACACACTTTAGGTTTAAATTGTTTCACTCATCCCTGCCATGGCGTTTGTCGATTCCGACCAGCGTTCCATAGCAGTGAGCCCGCTGAATGCCCCCTGAATTCCGAAAAAAAATCGACAGACCACATAGAAGCAGCACCCGGACAAAGCTCACGCCCTCATTTTTCAAACAGTCACTGCTTGAGTTGCAAAAGTGATTTTGATTCTTTAAAGGCTACAGATTCGAGACAAATCCCGCCTGTCGATACATTGAATGATCTCTCTTCTAGTCAGTACCAACGGGCTTCCTGCCAACCCTTTCAGCCTGATGAAGCGGGAATGCCTGAGAATTTACCTGCCACCTCTGCTGACATGATTATAATCGACGGGTTACTCAATCTACGTAAGCAGCCTCCTCTCGAAGATGCCAGAAACTCACTGACCATCAACAATTCTTCCACTCCAATAGGGACTTCAGAAATACAACAAACAACAGGATCATCCCAACCAGGTCAGAACCTGCCTCTCTCCCGCACAGCCACGAAGCAGACCTCAGACCGCAGCGGGCAACAAACGTGTGGCTTAACCACCATTGGGCAGGATGGCCAACCGCAGCTTTGTGGTTCAGTCTGCAAGAATGCCAGAGCCCTGTCGTCTCACAAAAGTGGCATCCACAGGGTGCAACAAACCTGTCACTTAACAGTGCTCGGAGAGGATGGTCAGCAGCGATCATGCGGGAAGATCTGCACAAACGCCCAAGCCCTGTCAGCTCACAAAAGAAAAAGCCACACCGGAGAACAATTCTGTGACGTAACCATGGTCGGGCAGGATGGCCAGCTGCAGCCTTGCGGAGAAGTTTGCGAGAATGCTCAAGCCCTGTCATCTCACAAAAGCAACATCCACTGCGGACAAAAAACCTGTGACGTCATCGTGGACGGGCAGGATGGCCAGCCGCAACCTTGCGGAAAAGTTTGCAAGCATGCTAAAAACCTGTCGGATCACAAAAGGAAAGACCACAGCGGGCAACAAACCTGTGACGTTACCCTGGTCGGGCCGGATGGCCAACTGCGACCGTGCGGGGTAGTTTGCAAGAATGCTAAAAACCTGTCGTGTCACAAAAGTGGCATCCACAGGGTGCAACAAACCTGTCACTTCACAGAAGTCGGGGAGGATGGTCAGCAGCAGCCATGCGGGAAGGTCTGCAGAAATGCTCGAGCCCTGATGTATCACAAAAGAAAAGAACACACGGGGCAACATGCCTGTCACTTGACCGTGGTCGGGAAGGATGGCCAACAGCGACCATGCGGAAAGCTCTGTAAGACTGCTAAAGCGCTGTCGGATCACAAAAGAATACATCGAAAACGCAGACCTGCTAACAGGGACCCGGACAACGACCTCAGCAAGGCGGCAAAGTGAGTAAGTAACCGTCTGACTGCAACCCTTTCGTGAGGCTTGCCCTGTACAGCTATAGCCTCCTGGTTTCTGGCAGAAGTTTTTTAATAGAAAAACACGCTGATTTTCTTGATCTATCCTTCCTCTCTGTAAACCAGAACGCAAGGATAGAATTATTCAACACTCACTCTTTTCTGCACTGCTTTGCCTGCTAGTGCCATTGTCTGTCCTCTGTCAGGCAGAACCCTCGACAGGGCATCTAAAAATCGACCATGAGCAGGGTGCAGGATCTCAACAGAAAAACTTTGTCATGAAAAGTGGCCGCCGTAGGTTTTCGGAAAACCCGTCAGACATCAGCGAAACAAAGGCCTACTCAGGATCAGATTTTCCACCTGATGATAATCGACATAATCCCTGCGTTTACGGGGTAAAAATCACTACCATTGAGTCGTTTTCATGGCAATGGCTCTATGCCACGAATCTGGCGCTTGCTTACGAACTGATCCCTACCATCAAAGACAAGCCCTTAAGTTACAATCCTTATTTATGGTTACCTTTAAAAGTGATTGTTGGCTGGCTTCTAGGAAGCTATTGGACCCCTGATTCACCATTGTTTAAACTGATTGAACTACAGTCGGCATCTATGCTGAGGCAGGGGGATAAGCCGTTTGTGACCATCACTACAATGTTTGGCTCCGGACATAACCCTCCACAGTACCCGTCATCAGAACCATCCGGCCAACAAGCCCCAAAAGCCACGACCCATCCTTCAGGCTATTCCATCCATCCAGTGTACTCTGATTCTGGCAATGGTAACGAAGACCCTGAACAAGATTCACACACTTTAGGTTTAAATTGTTTCGTTCATCCCTGTCGTGGCTTTTGTCGATTGCGAACATCAACCGATAGCACAGAACCTAATGAATGGCCGCTGAATTCCAGAGAAAATTCGACAGACCCCACAAAAACAGCACCCGGGCAAAGCTCACACCCTCATTTGACGGATGGACACTGCTTGAGCTGCGTAAGTGGTTTTGCTTCATGGCAACCCTTTCAGCCTGAGACTCATCAACCTGATGACGCAGGAATGCCCGGAAATCTATCTGCCACTGCTGATGACTTGATCATAATCAACGGGTTACTCAATCTACGCAGGCACCGCCCCCCCGGAGAAACCATCACTTCTTTTACGATTAAGCATTTGCCCTCTCCAATGGCGACTTCAGAAACACAACAAACAAGAGGATCATCCCAACTGAGCCGAACTCGCCTTTCCCAAACAGGCACAAAACAAGCCAGAGATCACAGCAAGCAACGAACCTGTGACGTGACCATAGTCGGGGAGAATGGCCAACAGCGTCCGTGCGGGAAGGCTAGCATGAATGCTCATTCCCTGTCGTCTCACAAAAGCAGATACCACAGCGGGCAAAAAGCCTGTGACATGATGGTGATCGGGGAGGACGATCAGGATCGACCATGCGGGAAGATCTGTATGAACACTCAAGCCCTGATAGCACACAAAAGAAAAAGCCACAACGTACTAAGAACCTGTAACAAAATCGTCTTCGGGCAGGATGGCCAACAACGGCCATGCGGGACAATCTGTAACGAAGCTCAAGCCCTGGCGGATCACAAAAAAAGATACCACAGCAGACGACAAACCTGTGACTTAAACGTCGTCGGGCAGGATGGCCAGCTGAAGCCCTGCGGAGTAATCTGCAAGAATGCTGCAACCCTGTCGGCTCACAAAAGCACTATGCATATGGGGCAACGAGCCTGTCAACTCACAGTGGTCGGAGAGGATGGTCAGCAGCGACCATGCGGGAAAGTCTGTAAAAATGCTCGAGCTCTGAAGTATCACAGAAGAAAAGAACACACAGGGCAACAAACCTGTAGCATGACCGTGGTCGCAGAAAGTGGCCAGCAACAGCCATGCGGGAAGATCTGCAAGAGCGTTCAAGCTCTCTCAACTCACAAAAGAATAGTTCACACTGGACAACAAACCTGTGACCTGACCGTGGTCGGGAATAATGGCCAGCAGTGGCGATGCGGTACGGTTCTCAACAATGCTCAAGCACTCTGCGATCACAAACGAAGACACCACAGCGGGCAAAAAATCTGTGAAGTAACCTTGGTCGGGCAGGATGGCCAGCTTCGACCTTGCGGATCAGTCTGCAAGAATGCCAGAGCCCTGTCGTCTCACAAAAGCAGTATGCACAGGACACAAAAGACCTGTCACTTAACAGTGATCGAGGATGGACAGCCGCAGCTATGCGGGAAGCTCTTCAAGACTGCCAGAGCTCTTTCAGAACACAGAAGAAGATATCACGGCAGGCAACAAACCTGCGACAAAACCGTGGTCGGCGAGCATGGTCAGCAGCGGCCATGCGAAAAGCCCTGTAAGAATGCTGAAGATCTGGCGAAACACAAAAGAAGAAACCACACAGGGCAACAAACCTGCGACAAAACCGTGGTCGGCGAGCATGGTCAGCAGCAGCCATGCGGAAAGCTCTTTAAGAATTCTAAAGCTCTGGCGAATCACAAAAGAATACATCGAAAACGCAAACCTGCTGATGAGGATCTGCACGATGACCTCAGTCTCCAAGAAGGTAAAGTGAGTAAGTAACCATCTGACCCCAACCCTTTCATGAAGATTTGTCCAGTTCAGCCTCTAGTTTCTGACAGAAGGTTTTTGATAGAAAAACACGCTAGTTGTCTTGATCTATCCTTCCTCTCTGTAAACCAGAATGCAAGGATAGAATTATTAGACACTTACTCTTTACTGTACTGCTGTTTCTGCTGCTGCCATTGTCTGTGCCATCTCAGGCCGAACCTTGGACAGGTCGTTTTACTGTGGACCTTGAGCAGAGTACAGGGTTTAAAAAGCAAAACTTCTTTATAAAGAATGACCGTCGTACATTTTCGGGCAACCCGTCAGAAATTATCGAAAAAAACGGCTATGCAGGACAAGACTTTCTGCATAATCATAAACCCTGCAATTATGGGGTAAAAACACCCCTCATTGAGTCGATTTCATGGCAAAGACTCTACGCCACGAATCTGTTGATTGCTTACGAACTGATCCTGACCATCAAAGACACGCCCTTAAATTCCAATGATTATTCATGGTTACCTTTAGAAGTGATTGTCAGCTGGGTTTTAATAAACTACTGGAGCCCCGATTCACCCGTGTTTAAACCGATTGAACTACAATCGGCATCTCTTTTGACACAGGAGGATCAGCCATTTGCGATCATCACCACAATGTTCGGCTTCGGACATAACTCACCACAATACCCATCACCAGAATCAACAGGCCAACAAGCCCCACAAGCCACTAACAACCCCACGGGCTATTTCACTCATCTTCTGTGTTCTGACTCTGGCAATGGTAACGAAGACCCCAAACAAGACTCACACACTTTAGGTTTAAACTGTTTCGTCAACTCTTGTCACGGCGTTTGTCAATTACGACCAGCATCGGATAGCAGCGGGCCCTCTGAATCGACGCTGAATTCTGAAAAAAATTCGACAGACAACACAGAAGCATCAGCCGGTTGCATCAGTGATTTTGATTCTGTAACCGCTAGAGATTCTCAGCCCCGAACTCATCAGCCAGGCGATATGCAATTGCCCGGGAATGTGTCTGCCACCTCTGATGATTTGATTATAATCAGCGGGCTACTCAATCTGGGTAAGAGTCAAAGCCCACCTCATCTTTTCCGGACAGACAAAGTACAAAGCAAAAACAGCAGTGGGCAACGAATCTGTGACGTAACTGTCGTCGGCCAGGATGGTCAGCCTCAGCCCTGCGGGACAGTTTGCAAGAGTGCTAAAACCCTTTCGTCTCACAAAAGTGGCCTCCACAGAGGGCAACAAACCTGTCATTTAAAAGTGGTCGCGGAGGATGGTCAGCATCGGCCATGTTGGACGGTCTGGAAAAATGCTCGAGCCTTAGATTATCACAAGAGAAAAGAACACACAGGACAACAAACCTGCGACGTATCAGTGATCCGGCAGGATGGTCAGCAGAGGCCATGCGGGACGGTCTGCAACAATGCCCAAGCCCTGAACGATCACAAAAGAAGGCACCACAGCAGGCAACAAACCTGTGACGTAGCTGTCTTCGGCCAGGATGGCCAGCCGCAGCCCTGTGGGGCAGTTAGCAAGAGTGCTAAAGCCCTGACGGATCACAAAAGAAGACAACACGGCAGGCAACGAATCTGCAACATAACAGTAGTCGGGGCAAATGGTCAGCGGCGACCATGCGGGAAGGTCTTCAAAGATGCTTCAGCTCTGTCGCATCACAAAAGAAAAGAACACACAGGCCAACAAACCTGTAACTTAACCGTGGTCGGGTTGAATGGTCAGCCGCGGCTATGTGCAAAGCTCTGCAAGAACGCTAAAGCACTGTCAGATCACAAAAGAATACATCGTAAACACAAACCTGCTGATCGGGGCCTGGACGATGGCCTCGGTCATAAAGAAGGTAAAGTGAGTAAGTAACGACCCGTCTCCTGCCTTTCATCAGGTTTTACGTTTTGCAGCCTTTTATTTGTGACACTCCCCGCCTTGTCGAGGATGTCGTAAAAGCCAAAATTCAAATCCAGTAAAGCCCTTCCCTTAGCAAAGTATGATGCTTTGCTGGGTTTCTTTCCCGACTGACCCATTTTCTATTGGATAACCGGTAGTATTTCCCAGCTTATCGGCTCTAAAACTTTACCTTAAAGAGGCGATGCAATAAGAGATAAACTACTGAAGTCTGGCAACTCAGGCTGTAAGCATTACACCGTACATAGTTGGGATTTAAGTGGCAGGGATGGCCAGATAAATGCAGGATGCACAACAATCAACTGAAAGAAAATTCAGGCATGGTCTATCAGTAACACTCTTTGTCTGGTTCATGATTCTCTCGCTGGGACCTATTACGGTGATTGGTTTCAACGAATACCGCCAGGGTAAGCAAACAATAGTTCAGACTCGTTATGAGCAGTTGAGTACCGTCAACCAGTTATTGAGTCAGCAAATTAATGATTATTTTGACTCAGTAGTGACCAACCTGTTTATCAAGGCCGGGGTGGCCCGGGATTTTCTGTCGCACCTGATCAAAAGTCACAGCGATCTCAGGAAATCAACGGAAACGTTCATTAATTCTGACGGTTACAACCAGATTCTGGACCAGTACTCCAGTGAGTTTGTGGACTTTTTACGTTACTACGATTACTCCGACCTGATTTTGGGGGATACGGAAGGTAATATTCTCTTCACCGTGAATGCCTACGACGATCTGGGCAAGAACATTTTCAATGGAACTCTTGCCAACACCTCATTTGCAAAAGCTGCACGCGAGAGTCTTGAAGATTTGGTACCTAAGTACGCTGATGTGACTGCGTATCCACCCATTGGAGACCAGAAAGTCAGTTTTTTTATTTTGCCGCTGGTGGACGAGAGAGAGAAAGCCATTGGTTTTTTGGCGGTTCAGATTCTGGCTCACAACGTTCAGGACATTTTTGAGAGTGAAAACCAGTTTAGTGATGCTCTGAAATCTTATCTTATTGGTGAGGATGGCTACATTCGCTACGGTACAGACCTGGATTCAAGCCAGTCCATGATATTGAAAGCAGATAACATCCTGACGCAGGACTGGATAGCTCATATTGATGTCGAAGGTGTATTCCATGAAATCCATGACCATGACACGGAGGATGAAAGTCACGGTCTTGATAGCGATGCAGAGTTGAATGAGCTTTTTGGCGGAGAGCTTGATCTTCACTCGGAAGCCTCCGACAGTCATAAGGTCGATCAGCATTTTCATATCAAGAGCTACACCAATGTTTACGGCGAGAGGGTTCTGGGAACCTTTTATGCCATTGAGGTAGCCGGCACACCTATGGCACTTATCTCTGAAGTAAGCCAGAAGGATGCCTTCGACTCAGTTGTTCAGTTCAGAAACCGCCTGATCTATATCACAGCCATTACAGCCCTGATTGTTATTCTGATTGCACTGGTCATTACCCGAAGGTTGGTCAGACCTATCAGAGCCATCACGGCCTGGGTCAACCGGGTTGCGTCGGGAGATTATGCCCAGGGAGCTGTGCTCAGTGGCCACAATGAAATCAGTGACCTGAGTCGCAGCTTCTCTGAGATGACGGAGAAGTTGAGAAATGTCATCAGTGATAACGATCGCAAGAGCTGGCAACAGGAAGGTCAGGCAGGCTTGAATAACTGTATGAGGGGAGAGCAGGAGTTATCAGAGGTCTGTAAAAACATCGTTTCCTACCTTGCCCGTTATCTTGATATGCAGACGGGTGCCATGTATGTCATGGATGATGAGAAGCGGTTGCAGCTGATGGCATCCTACGCCTGGAAAAAACGCCAGCAAAGCAAAAACAGTTTTGAGATTGGGGAAGGTCTGGTGGGTCAGGCAGCTATGGAGAAACAGGCCATTGAACTGACCAGCATTCCCGAAAATTACATCAAAATTGAATCGGGGTTGGGCAGTACATCTCCAAAAGTGATTATTACCGTACCACTTGTCTATGAAGGAGAAGTTAAGGGTGTTCTGGAGTTTGCCCTTATAAGGGAGCTGACGGATGAGCAGAGAGGCTTTCTGGAAGATGCCCTTGAGAGTGTCGCTATTGGCATCAATTCTGCCCAGTATCGAACTCGTGTCAATCAGCTGCTCGAAAAGACCACACGGCAATCGGAAGCCATGAAAGAGCAACAAGAAGAGTTGCGTTCTGTGAATGATGAGCTGGAAAGCCGTGCCAGAGTGCTGGAAGAATCTCAGGAAGAACTGAAAGCCCAAAGTGAGGAAATGCAGAAGTCTAACGCTGAGCTGGAGGAGAAAACCGAGCTGCTTCAACAACAGAAAGCCGAGATTGAACGCAAAAACCTGGATATTGAGCTTTCAAGAAAAACCCTGGAAGACAAGGCAAAAGAGCTGGAACAGGCCAGTAAATACAAGTCTGAGTTCCTGGCCAATATGTCCCATGAATTACGCACGCCTCTCAACTCACTGCTCCTTCTGGCGCAGATGCTCGCAGATAATGACGAAGGTAACCTGAATGAAGACCAGATTGAATCCGCGCAGGTGATTTACAGCGGTGGTAAGGAACTTCTGGATCTGATCAACGACATTCTCGATTTATCCAAGGTTGAAGCCGGTAAGATGAGTATCAACCTTGAGGATATGGATATCGAAGAGTTGTGCTCCAGTATGCGGACTCTGTTCAAACCTCTGGCTGATAACAAGGGGCTGGATTTTGCTGTGGATATTGATCCGGGCACGACCAGGGTGATTCTCTCCGATAGCCAGAGAGTTATGCAGGTTCTCAAAAACTTCCTGTCAAATGCCTTCAAGTTTACGGAGCAGGGTGGTGTCTATATTCGGGTCTTTAATTCAATCCGCAAGACAGACCATGGCAATGAAACCTATGTCGGTTTTGCGGTCAGGGATACCGGGATAGGGATCCCGAAAGAAAAGCAGGACGCCGTGTTTGAAGCATTCCAGCAAGCGGATGGCTCCACCAGCAGAAAGTACGGCGGAACCGGGTTGGGCTTGGCTATCTCACGTGAGCTGTCTTCTATGTTGGGTGGTTATATCGGCATAGAGAGCGTTGAAGGAGAAGGGACAACGTTTACTGTGTATCTGCCTGATAATGCCGTCTGCTCACTTGATGGCGGAGAAGTGATGGCTGACAGTCATTCATCCGCTACCAGTGACGGTTATCAAAAAATAGCCTCTGCTGCTGAAAAAAAAGCCAAAGCTCAACCCGCTCCTGAAGCTGAAAAAATTGCGACCAAAAAGAAGACGTCAGAGGCTGGCAAGAATATTTTGATCATTGAAGATGACCAGCACTTTTCGGATATCGTCAAACAGCTTTCCGGCAGCCATGGTTATCAATGTCTGGTGGAGGCCAGTGGTAAAGAAGGGATTCAGACAGCGATCGAAGAACAGCCTATGGCTATTATCCTTGATCTGGGCCTGCCAGATATGGATGGTGAAGAGGTGCTCAGGCAGTTGCAGAAGAATGAAGCGACAAAAAATATACCGGTGCATATCGTGTCGGGTCGTGATCCTGATGAGTCAGAGCGACAGGGCGCGGTTGGGTACCTCGTCAAGCCGGTGTCTATAGATGATCTGGAAATGGTTTTCAGCACGCTTGAAACGGTTCTGTCAGAAGATATCCAACATGCCCTGCTATTGGACAGTGATGCAGAGAGTCGATCGCACCTGGCGAAAATGCTGACAGAAAAGGGGATGAACATCGCCGGGGTCTCATCCGCTGAAGAAGCCGAAAAGTCGATGGCAGAGAATCAGTGGCAGTGTCTGGTGATGGATGTTGATTTACCCGACAGCAGTGGTCTGGAGTTTTTACAGAAACTGCAGGAAAAGATGGGCGACAATATGCCATCAATCGTCATTCATACCGATAAGAAGTTGTCGACTGAAGACCAGAAAGAGCTGCAGAAATATACCCGTGCTCTGGTTATGAAAGGAGATTACGCTTCTGAGAGGGTGATGGATGAGGTCAGTCTGTTCATCCATTCGGTTGAAAAGTCGGCTCCCGCTGAATTCAAGCCAGCAGCAGAGACCCTGAGTAACAAATCGCTGGAAGGTCATAAAATCCTGCTGGTGGATGATGATCTTCGTAATACCTTTGCATTGTCGAAGGGCTTGCAGGGGCTGGGGCTGGAAGTGGTCATTGCTGACAATGGACAAAATGCCCTCGATAAGCTTGATGAAGAAGACGGTATTGAGCTGGTGCTGATGGACATCATGATGCCGGTGATGGATGGCTATGAAGCCATGACCAAAATGCGTGAAATTGAACGGTTTAAGAGCATGCCAGTCATTGCATTGACAGCCAAAGCCATGTCCGATGACAAGGCGAAGTGCATAGAAGCAGGAGCCAATGATTATATGACCAAGCCAGTGAATATCGACAAACTGACTGAAATGATGAAAGTCTGGTTATTTAAATGACAGAACCCGTGGATTCGGATCAGGATTTTGAACTGAAACTACTGCTAAGGGCTGTTCAGGAAAAGTATGGTTATCAGTTTGGCAGCTATGCCAGGGCATCCTTAATGCGCCGTGTCAGAAGGCACATGAAAATGTCGGGTGTTCAGCACATCAGTGACTTGATTCCATTGTTTCTTCATGATGAATCTGCTTTCGCCGCTTTTGTTAAAGATATGTCAGTGGTCGTGACAGAGATGTTCCGGAACCCTGATTTCTTCAAGTCTCTGAGGGAAAACATAGTCCCGATTCTGAAAACCTACCCGTTTATCAAAGTCTGGCATGCAGGTTGCGCCAGTGGGCAGGAAGCATACTCCATGGCTATTCTCCTCGATGAAGAGGGTCTGCTGGATCGCAGTCAGATCTATGCCACAGACTTTAACGATCAGGCATTGCGTCATGCCAAAACCGGTATCTATCCCGAAAAAGAGATGGCCCTCTACGAAGAGAACTACCAAAAAGCAGGGGGCAAGAAAGAGTTATCAGATTACTGTCACAGAGGGTATGACTCTGTGAAGTTCAATGGACGACTGACCGAGCATATTACCTTTGCTAATCATAATCTGGTCACAGATGGTGTATTCGGAGAAATGAACCTGATTCTCTGTCGAAATGTACTCATTTATTTCAATCAGGAGCTTCAGGATCGGGTACTGCAACTGCTGTTTGACAGCCTGTGTTCCAGAGGCGTGCTCTGTGTTGGCAAGCGGGAAAATATTCTCTTCAGTACCATCAGTAATCAGCTGGAAGTAACGGATCGGGACCAGCGTATCTACAGGAAGAGTCTCTGATGAACGACGGGGTTGTGGTGATCGGAGTCTCTGCCGGAGGGCTTGCGGCACTGGAATTCCTGCTCCAGAAGCTGGGAAGTCATTTTGCTTGCCCCGTTGTTATTGCCAAACACCTGGCATCAGGTGATGAAGAGGGTTTATTAAACGTTCTGGACAAAACATCACCACTGGCGGTCAGTATTGCTTATGACAAGCAGAAGATGACCGACAACCATGTTTATCTGGCTCCCGGTGGTTACCACTTGCAGATTGAGGACAGGGAAACCCTGAGTTTGAGCATGGATGAACCCGTCTGTCATTCGATACCGTCGGTGGATGTTCTCTTTCAATCCGCTGCCGATGTTTTTGCCACACAGGTGGTGGGTGTCGTCTTAACCGGCGCCAATAGAGATGGTGCAGAGGGTATCAGGGCAGTTAAACAGGCCGGTGGAATAACCATTGCCCAGAATCCGGAAACAGCCGATATGCCAGTCATGCCCAATTCAGCTATTGCAACCGGTTGTGTAGACCATGTGCTGGACTTGAGTGATATTGCTATCTGTTTAAAAGCCGAGAATTTTAAACCTGGGACTTGACTGAGTCAGGAGGGCTGTCATGGATGACAAGCCAAGAGTTAAAATTCTGGTCGTGGATGATCGTCCCGAGAATCTGCTGGCCATGAACAAGCTTCTCAAGCCGTTGGGGGCCGAGATCCATAAAGTGGACTCTGGTGAAGCGGCTTTGTCAGAAGTTCTTCATCATCATTTTGCGGTGATCCTTCTGGATGTGCAGATGCCGGGCATGGATGGTTTTGAGACGGCAACTTTGCTTCACAGCAATAAGCAGACAGCCAGTATTCCTATCATTTTTGTGACCGCCCTTAACAAGGATCAGGCCTATATCAATAAAGGTTATCAGGCGGGTGCGGTTGATTATCTGCCAAAACCAATCAATCCGGATATCCTGTTGGGCAAGGTTAAGGTGTTTCTGCAATTGGAAGAACAGCGAATTGAACTTGAGCAGGTCTCCAGGAAACTTCGCTGGATCAGTCGCAAGAACAAGCTGCTGTTGGATAATGCCGGTGAAGGAATTGCCGGTCTTGATCCCGATGGCAGGATCTCCTTCATTAATCCAACCGCCTGCGCCATGCTTGAGGGAACAGAAGAAAATCTGCTGGGAAAACACATCAGTCAGTTTATCTACGACACTCAAGGAGAAGAGGCTCTGGAAAAGTGGCAAGAGTCAGAGATTCGTGAGAATACCATGGTCGGTGGAGGCGTCTTTCAAACATCCGAGAGACAACTCTGGACGCTTTCCGGAAACAGCTTCGCCGCAGAATACAATATGGCGGCTATTGTTAATGACAGACAGAAAGTGCAGGGTTGCGTTCTATTATTTCAGGACATTACCGAGCGTAAAAAGCTGGAAAATCAGTTGTTGCTGATGGCGAAATACGACAGTTTGACAGGGCTGGCCAACAGGACACTGTTCAGAGAATTTTTGGGTACTTCACTGGCCAGGAGTCAGAGGCGTAATAAGAGCACCGCTGTCATGTATCTTGATCTGGATCACTTCAAGGAAATCAACGATACCCTCGGACACGATGCTGGAGATCTTTTGCTGAAAAGTGTTTCACAAAGGTTGCAGGAGTGCGTCCGTGAAGGTGATCTGGTGGCCAGATTAGGTGGGGATGAATTTGCCATTATTCTGGATGATGTGGCGGAGGCTTCGGATGCCAAACTGATTGCAGAGAAAATTCTCACCTCAATCCGGGAGCCCCATGATCTTGATGGCGAAGCCAGACACGTAGGCACCAGCATCGGAATTGCAACGTCTGAAGATACCGGCTCCGACGCCGAAGCTTTGCTTAAGGCTGCCGATCAGGCCATGTACGTGGCCAAGAAAAGCGGGCGGGATGATTATCGGCTGGCGTCTGAGCTGGACAGTGAAGAGAGGGAACGGGCAGAACAGGGCAACTAAACGACACCTGAACAGACCCGGGTGGCTCTATAGATCTAAGGCCTGGGGTCATCGACCTTTTCCAAATCAACAGGCTTGTGTCGTTTTTAATCAAGCGGCACAGCTGATTCTTTATAGTCATCTGTATCGCTGATATCTGACGGGTTGCCTGACAGCAACAGCAGTATCGCAAAGAGAGAGTGTTTAATAATTCCACCCTTGCATTCTAGCAGCCTGTCGGACTTAAGACTGTCCTACTCGGCAACTGCTCCTGCGTTTCTCTAGCTCCTGCATCCATGCAGTCGTGCGGTTGCAATAAATTGGTCTAAAAATCCCTGTTTCTTCGTCAAATAGCTCGCTATTCTCCTCAGAAACAGAGATTTTTATCCTCAATTTCTTGCAATCCTCGCTACGGACACTTAAGTCCGAAAGGCTGCTAGGAGCCTGACCGAGAATAGACTGCCCTACTGCGGCGGCAGCAAATTGGTCTGAAAATCCGCTTTTGTTCGTCAAATAGCTCGCTATTCTCCTCACAAAACCGAATTTTCATCCTCAATTTTCTGCCGTCCTCGCTACGGGCGCTATTCTCGGTCAGGCTCCTAGTGTTAAAACCAAAGGTTGCACCGGACAAAACCTCATCAAGAACGGGTGTCAGTTCAGGGAGAGTCATTGTTATTATCCGCATCGTCATGCGTACGTTTTCGGTGCTCTCTTTGGTGATCAAACAGCGTTTGGTCACTCTTGCAGATCTTCCCGCATGGTTGAGACCGGCCATTACTAACCACGATCACGTTACAGGTTTTATGTCCGATGTGGGATCTGCTTTTGTGAGACAACAATGATTCGGCACTCTTGAAGACTTTTCCGCATGGCCGTGGCCGACCACCCTCTTCGACCACGTTTACGTCACAGGTTTGTTCCCCGGTGTGGTATCTGTTTTTGTGAAGCGACAGGGCCTTGGCACTATGACAGACCTCACCGCATGACCGCGTCTGACAATCCTCCCCGACCACTATCAGGTTACAAATTGAAAGACCTTTGACGCTTATATGTTGTGTTGCGCCTGTCCGGGTAACATTGGGTTGATTGTGATTCGAGTGGAGTGATTCAGTGGTTGTTTGTTGTGTCTCTGAATGGGCAGGGGTTAAGAAAAACTCGTCTTGTTCGTGAGGATTCTGATGGTCAATTATCCTGTCAAAGACCGTAAAATCATTGGTGGAAGGCAAATTCCAGGGCGCCGGTACATCAGGATTGGGGTTCCCGTTATAGGCTGCCTCTGCAATCACTGAGCCTGAGGCGACCCCGTCTGAGGCGACCCCGTCTGAGGCGACCCCGTCTAAGGCGACCCCGTCTAAGGCGACCCCGCCAAAAGAGAGGGAATCAATGTAAGGCTCCTGAAACGGCTGCTCAGAAGTATCTTGAAGTTGAACGTCAGACAGGTCACTCAATACAGTGTTGCCTGTCGATCGTTCTGGTGAACCCATTGTCCATTCAGCTGGCATCCTGATATCGGATGATGGTCGCAAGCGGCAAATGCCGTTACAGACCAAACAATTTAATCCCAGTGTATGTTGGTTTTGCTGATAACCTCCGTTGCCATCGTCATCACCAGAGCCAGAAGGCGGTGGGCCAAGGGAAGAGCCTATATTGTATTGGCTTGTCCCTGAAGCTCTGTGACCGGATGATCCCGATGAATAGCGTTGTTGTTGGCCTTGTTCAGGAACAGGAACAACCATCATAATAATGCTCGAAAACGGCCTATCCTGACTCGTCTCCTGTTGTTTAGTCGGATTGAACAGCAGCGAATCAGGGTTCCAATAGCTTTTCAAAAGCCAACCAACAACGACCACCATTTCTGCAGGAAGCCATGAATAGGAGGTAGCGCTTATAGGGGCTACTTTGGTGGTCAGGGTCAGTTCGTAAGCAACCAGCAGGTTAGTGACGTAAGGCAACTGCCATGAGATCGACTCAACAAGGGTCGTTGCTAACCTGTAGCTGAGCGATAAATGTCGTTTATTGCTAGTCAGAAGGAATGGCCCTCTATGGTCATTTGTGTCGACAGTCTCTGGCAGATTGCCGGGCAATGCACTCGGGTCATGCTTTATAGAGAAGCTCAGGTTTGGAGAACCTTTTTCCTGCTCAAGCGCGACAACAAAAGAATTTGTCCATGTCTCGGCCTGACAGATGAGAGACAAAAACGGTAGCAGCAACAGAGCTGCTAAAAGGAGTGAGTATTTAATAAATCTGTCCCTGCGTTGTTGTCTTCAGGGAGAAAGGATAGATCAAAAAATTAAGTGTGTTTGTCTGATAAAAGCCTTTTGTTAATAGTCAAAGTTCGCACTGAGGAGACCTTTGTGCGCCGAAGTGGCCGTCCATCCACTCCGATCAAGGTCTTGCCAGAGTCAGAATAAAAAGGGGCAGTGAAAAAGCCTGTTTTTTATTCAATTTGCATTTTTTTAGAGCTAAGTTTATCGTTCTTGTTCATATCAACAGGCTTGCGTTTTCGATGTGTTTTTTTGTGATCTGACAGAGATGCAGCACTCTTGCAGATCATCCAGCATGGTTGCAGCTGGCCATCTTCTCCGGTCACGGATATGTTGCAAGTTTGTTGCCCTGAGTGCTCTCTTCTTTTGTGCTCAGTCAGGTGCTGAGTACTCTTGCAAAACTTTCCGCATGGTCGCTTTTGGCCATCCTTGCCGACTGCGATTATGTTACAAATTTGTCGCCCTGAGTGCTCTCTTCTTTTGTGATCTCCCAGAGTTCTCGAGCTCGTGCAGACATTCCCGCATAGCTGCGGCAGGCCATCCTCTCCGACCAGAGTTACGTCACATATTTGTTGCCCGCTGTGGTTTCTTCTTTTGTGATCAGACAATGCTTTGGCACTCTTGCAGACCATTCCACATGGCCTTGGCTGGCCATCATCCCCGACCATGGTGAAGTCGCAAATCTTTTGTCCGCTGTGGGCGCATCTTTTATGATCCGTGAGGGCTTTCTGGTTGTTGCAGATCGTTCTGCATGGTCTTGGCAGGCCATCCTCCCCGACCAGGGGCATCTCGCAGATTATTTGCCTGGTATGTTCTCTTCTTTTGTGTTCTTTCAGGGCATGAGAACTTTTCCAGACCGAGCCGCATGGCCGCTTATAGCTACCGTCTCCGATCACAGTTATGTCACAGACTTGCTGCCCGGAGTGGTATATGATTTTGTGTGATGATATGGATTGAGCATTCTTGCAGACTGTTTCGCATGCTCGAAGCTGGCCATTCTCACCGACCATTATTACGTTACAGGTTTTTTGCCCGCTGTGGACTCTGCTTTTATGAGACGACAGAGATTGAGTGTTCTTGCAGACTTTTCCGCAAGGTCGCGTCTGGCCATCCTTGCCAGCCACTGTCAAGTCACAGGTTTTTTGTCCGCTATGGATGCCTCTTTTGTGTTTCGACAAGGCCTGAGCACTCTTGCAGACCATCCCGCATGGTTTCGGCTGGCCATCTTTCCCGAACACAGTTTCGACGCAGCTTAATTGCCCGTCAGGTCCAGTTGTACAGGCTGCTACTACATTCAATGGGTTTGTGGCGATCCAGTTTGAGGCGACCTCGTCTAAGGCGACCCCGTCTAAGGCGACCCCGTCAACAGAATTACGGATATTGACTGAGTTGCTATCAATTTTATGTTCAGTTTGTCGTTCAAGTAACGGGCCAGCATGGCACTGGACTTGAATGTCAGGCGGATCTGTTTCGAAAGGCAGATTATGGTCGGAACCTGCAGCGTTTACAGGATCAGAATAGTCTACACAACTAAAACAGTATCCATCAGTCAAATGGGGGCACGAGCCTGGTTTTAATTTTGCTTCTGTGTGCCCTGTCGAATTTTCTACGAAATTGTGTGGACATTCTTTGGGTCCTCTGTTGCCGGATGACTGTCGTAATTTACACGCGCCATAACAGGGATAGACGAAACAATTTAAACCCAATGTATGTAAGTGTTGTTGAGGTCTTCTGCTGCCGCTGCCATAGTCGGTATTCAGTGGGCTGGTGTAAGAGCCTGCGAACTGGTTAGTTGTCTTTGGGGATTTCTGTCCGGATGATTTTGATGGCTGGCATTCCGGTTGGTTATGTCCAGAGCCAAACATCATATTGGTGGCCGTAAAGGACTGATCCTGAAGCAGCTCTTGCTTTTCATTCGGGTTAAACGGCGTTAAACCAGGTGTCCAGCAGCTTTTTAAAAGCCAACCGACAGCGCTAACCACTTCTACAGGTATCCATGAATAGGTAGAGCTTAGAGGAGCGTCTTTGATGGTCAGGATCAGTTCATAACCAACCAGCAGGTTAGTAACATAAAGCCATTGCCACGTAATCGACCCAATAAGGGTTGTTCTTACGGCGAAGCCGCTAAGTCTGTGTGGTTTCTCATAAGTTAGTGAATCGGATTCTGTGTTGGCCATATCAGATGGTTTGCAGGGCAGAGTGCGCCGGTCAGGTTTTACTGAAAAGCTCTGCTTTGGAGAACCTGTATTCTTATCAAGCTCGACAACAAAACGTCTTGTCGACGGTTCGGCCTTGCAGATGAAAGACAAAGACAGAAGTAGCGACAGCGGTACAGCAAAGATAAAGAGTTTAATCACTCTGCCCTTGCATTCAAATTCAATCATCGTCCCGATTCCACATCAACAGGCTTGCGTTTTCGATGTACCCTTTTGTGATCCGTCAGGGCTCTGGCACTGATACAGGCGCTTCCGCACGGCTGTGGCTGGCCATTCTTCCCGGCCATGGTCAAGTCACAGGTTGGTTTCGCGCTTTCGTCTGTGGTCTGTATTGCATCTGCCAGGGAAAGATGAGGCAGGTACTGATCCCATTGGGGTGGCCCTCCTTGAGTAAAGCATTGACTATAACCAAATCATCAGCACTGATTGGCAAATCCCCGGCTGTTGGCACATTATGATGGAGTTGTCGGCCTGTCTGCTGAATTAAGAGGCCATTCAGCGGACTCGCTGCTGTTGAATGATGATCGGAACCTGCAAATCCCATTACAGGGATAAACGAAACAGTTTAAACCCAAAGTATGCAGTTGTTGCTGAGGGCCACCGTCACTGCCGCCAGAGTCAATATAAAAGGGGTTGCTGAAAGAGCCAGTGGATTGGGGGGGGCCTGTTAAAAGCCAGCCAACAGTGTTAATCACTTCTACAGATAGCCATGAATAAGGAGTGGTGCCCGGAGGTGTATATTTAGCAAAATCGTCATAAACCCTCGCCCAATCGAGGGTGTCGCAAAACCCCGCAAAAGCCGGTAATCTTAGATAAAGCAGTTTTACCGGCTACCTCATGACAACAAGACGCCAAATTAAGATTAATAACGACCCTCAGCTGGATATTTTCTCAACAGCAGCTCGCAACTCTGATCAAAGCTCTTTCAAGGAGTCTTGCAACTCAGATGACCAAGCTCAAACAAGACGTTTTATTGCTCCAGACGTAAACTCCATTACCCTGGCAATACAAGCTTAAAAGAGCATCTTGAGTTAACCGACCAGAAAGCACCATTCACTGTCGCTAGTCTTCTTGATGAACAGGATTGAAAATGGATCAGTCGGGAAAGAAACCCAGTAAAGCATTATACTTTGCTAAGGGAAGGGCTTTACTGGATTTGAATTTTGGCTTTTACGACATCCTCTAAAAGTACGGGGCTTTCCGCTCATTCAGGTAAATCATAGAGAGGATTTAGTCAGCAAGCGATCACCTCGACACGGTGTCATTGCCTCTGACCTGTTTAATACTCTGGCAGCCATTCAGGTTTTTCTGGGCAAAACAGCTGAAGCAGAAAAAACCATTCGACAAGGCTTTGATTTTGAACCTGACAGCACCATTTACAGCCTTCAGGATGCCCGGCACGATCTCGGAATAACTGATGAGCGTGTGCTTCAGGACTTCCCTCCCAAGTCACCCTGAAGCTTCTTGTCCAATCAATAAATTGTCTTGACCAGCCAGACCATGATGCTGGCCAGGCTGTAAAAAGAGCAGGTTAACAAAGCAACTTCCTGAAGGGACAGCCGATCATTCGAAACTTCCATAATGCTTACCTCGTACTTCATAATCGCTATTCAACATTACACTTCTCAGTGTAGCGATCAGAATCGGCGCCCAAATGGCCAGCAAAACTTCAGAAGCCTGATGCTAACAGGTGTCCAGTCTGTTTCGATCCTGTTAGTCTCCATAAGCAGGAATAGATGAACGGTCTTTTGATAGTCCAGACAAACTGACTGGCTGTTTTTCGCCAGAAAAGTGTCAGGCTCCCAGATAAGCCTTCTGGACAGCGTCGTCCGCCAACAGTTCATCACTGTCACCCTGCAGCACGATACGACCGTTTTCCAGAACATAACCCCGGTCTGCCAGTCTCAGAGCCTGATTAGCATTCTGCTCCACCAGAAAAACCGTAACGCCTTTTTCCCGGAGGCGTTCAATAATTTCAAAAATTTGCTGGATAACAATCGGAGCCAGCCCCAGGCTGGGCTCATCCAGTAACAGCAAATCCGGGCTGCTCATCAAGGCTCTGGCGATCGCCAGCATCTGCTGCTCTCCTCCGGACATGGTGCCACCTCTCTGGTACAGCCTCTCCTTCAGACGAGGGAAAAGCTCCAGTACAAATTCATAGTTTTTTCGAAAAGGCTCGCCATCCACAAAAAAACCGCCCATAGTCAGATTTTCTTCGACGGTCAGTCTGGAAAAAATTCTCCGCCCTTCTGGCACAACTGCAATGCCTGAGCGCATGATTTCGGAGGTAGGACGACCCACTAACTCTTTCCCTTTGTAGAGTATGGAGCCAGATTCGGCCCTGGGCTCACCACAAATGGTCATCAGCAATGAAGACTTGCCAGCACCATTGGCGCCTATCAGAGTGACAATCTCACCTGCCGAGATATCTACACTGACGGCATCCAGAGCCTGGATCTTTCCATAGAAGGTTGACACATTTCGAATGCTGAGAAGTGGTTCAGGTGCTGACATACTGCTACTGCCCTTTATTTATTCTGATTGTTATCTATTCTGACTGTCTTGATGAGTCATCGAAGATCGGAAATACGTCCGCAAGACAGCCCGAAGACTCCGGGACTATTACTACTGGAAGTCCCCAAAAATTTGTGACTATCCTTCACCCAGATAAGCCTTGATCACCTCAGGGTTGTTGCGAATATCCTGTGGTGAACCTGAAGCCAGAGGACGCCCCTGGTTAATGACATAAATCCGGTCAGAAATATCCATAACCAGCTTCATATCATGTTCAATCAGTAGCACAGTAACACCATGATCCTGTCGCAAATCAGAAATCAGCTCATCCAGCTCTGCTGTCTCATTGGGGTTGAGACCAGCGGCTGGTTCATCCAGCATCAATAACTCAGGCTGAGTCACCATACAACGGGCAATTTCCAGTCTGCGTTGCTGTCCATAAGCCAGATTACCCGCTTCACGATTGGCAAACCCGGTCAGACCGACTTTATCCAGCCAGAACTCAGCCCTTGCCATCGCTTGTTCTTCACTACGCCGATAATCCGAGGTCTTAAACAACCCTGCCAACAACCCTGTATTCAGATGTCGGTGCTGGGCAACCAAAAGATTTTCCAGCACGCTCATGCCCTTAAACAGACGCACATTCTGAAAGGTTCTCACAACACCGAGCCGGGCTATTTTATAACCCGGCATCTTTTCGATAGCCTGACCTTTGTATTGAACAGAGCCACCAGTCGCCTTATAAAAGCCCGTAAGACAGTTAAAAACGGTCGTTTTTCCGGCACCATTGGGCCCGATCATGGAAACAATTTCACCTGGACAGATTTTCAGCGCCATCTGATCTACAGCCAGCAGTCCGCCAAAGCGCATACTCAGATCAGAAACGTCCAGTAAACATTCACTCATTCTGATTCCTCCATTTACACGCTTTCAGCCAATGATGCCGTCTTGACCGGGCTGGCCGACTCAGACTTGCCTGATTTAATCTTGATATGAGGACGCTTCATGGGCATCAGACCTTCAGGACGCCAGACCATCATGCAAACCATCATCAACCCGAACATCAGCATTCGGTATTCCTGGAACTCACGGGCAAACTCAGGCAAAACGGTCATAATCACAGCGGCAAGAATGACACCGACCTGAGACCCCATTCCACCAAGCACAACAATGGCCAGAATGATGGCGGACTCAATAAAGGTGAACGACTCCGGACTGATAAAACCCTGACGGGCGGCAAAGAAGGTACCAGCAAAGCCAGCAAATGCAGCCCCTATAGTAAATGCAGACAGTTTGATGGCCGTAGGGTTCAGGCCCAGTGAACGACAGGCAATATCGTCTTCACGCAACGCTTCCCAGGCTCTGCCAATAGGCATTCGAAGCAGTCGATTGATCACAAACAGCGTGGCAATCACCAGCAACACTGCCAGTATGTACAGAAAAATCACCTTGTACTCACTGCTGTAATCAATACCAAAATATTCGTGGAAAGGAACATTCCCTTCTTCCTGCGCCCTGCGTCCAAATTCAAGGCCAAACAGAGTCGGTTTAGGAATCTGGCTAATACCATTGGGACCACCGGTAAATGTCGTCCAGTTGTTGAGCAAGATTCGAATGATTTCACCAAAACCCAGAGTTACGATGGCCAGATAATCGCCCCGAAGCCTGAGCACCGGAAAACCAAGAATAAAACCAAAGAAAGCCGCCAGAATACCACCCAGCACCAGACTGCTCCAGAAGTCGAGCCCCAAATATTGATTCAATAAGGCATAACTGTAGGCACCCACGGCATAAAAGCCGACATAGCCCAAATCAAGAAGACCGGCCAGGCCCACCACAATGTTCAGACCCAGCCCCAGCATGACGTAAATCAGGGCCAGAGTGGCGAGATCCACAGCCCCCCTGGAAACAAAGAATGGCCAGATCATCAATCCTGCTACTGCAAAGCAGATTAAAAAGGTCCTGGTCTCTTTGTTCCTGGTTGCTTTGGTCAGCTTTTCTGCATTAATAGATGGTAACTGTTGTTTTATTCCGGAAAGCCTCTGATCGATGAGGGCTCTGAACAGCTGGAAGAAGAAGACAGCAACCACACCGGCAGCTATCCAGGAGAGGGAAGAAGGATCGGCTAATGTCACCTCAAGTCCAACGCCCGAGGGCTCAAGACGAACCCCCATCATCAGGCTGGTTAGTATCAGCAAAACAACTGCCGAGAGTATTGCCGGAGTAAAGCGTAATGACTTCATACTTTTTCAACCTCCGGCTTGCCCAGAAGGCCGGTCGGCCTGAACAGAAGAATCAGAACGAGGAGACTGAAGGCGACAACGTCTTTATATTCCGCACTAAAGTAACCTGCGGTGAAGGCTTCCGTGACCCCCAGAATCAAACCACCCAGCACAGCTCCGGGTATACTTCCGATTCCTCCCAGCACCGCAGCAGTGAACGCTTTAAGACCTGCCATAAAGCCAATGTGGGGATTGATTACTCCGTAATACATGCCAAGCAATACACCGGCTACCGCAGCAAGAGCGGCCCCGATCACAAAAGTGATCGAAATAATCTGATGCGTGTTGATACCCAGCAGCCCGGTCATGCCAAGATCTTCAGCGCAAGCTCTGCAGGCCCGTCCCATTTTTGATCTGGAGATAAACAGAGTCAGGGCCGTCATGGCAATAAACGTCACCACAAATATAATTAACTGCATGTACGACACAGTGACATTAAAACCGTCTTCAGGACCAAAGGTCCAGCCACCACTGATCATGCTGGGCATGGCTATATCCCTTGACCCCTGGGCCAGGCGGACATAGTTCTGAAGGAAAATGGACATACCAATGGCAGAAATCAGGGCAATCAGCCGGTTGCTGTTCCTCAAAGGCCGATAGGCAACCCTTTCAACAGCAAAGCCATAGGTACTGGTGATAATGATGCTGATGACAAAGGCGGAAACCAGCATCAGAGAAACACTGTCTATTCCCATCATTGCTAACGCGGCCAGTACCGCAAAAGCGATGTAACTGCCAATCATGTAGATCTCACCATGAGCAAAATTGATCATGCCAATGATGCCGTAAACCATGGTATAACCGATAGCGATCAGTGCGTACGTACTGCCTATCGTCAGCCCGTTAAGCAGTTGCTGAATAAGGTAAAAACTTGAATCCCCCATTCCACGACCTCGTTTTTATTCTTGTGAAAACCCCTAATGCCAGGCTGATTCTCTCATACGACAACGGCTCTTGGTAGGGAAAGAGCAAAAGTAGTGCCTGTAGAAGTTACACCCACTATCCTGACACAGAGGGCCGCCCGCCCAAGCCAAAAGGCAGTAACCCAACCCTCGCTGAATACCTGCAAAAGCTTCTGCTATTGCCATTACCTATTAGACGACAATAACAATATGCCCTTACGATTCAGAGACTTCTATTTTTATAGTTTTCGAATGTGCAACCCTGAACGCCAGAGCTTGGGTAAACATATTTCGCTATTCGTTAATACTGAACTTTTGATGTACTCTAGCAGCATCAAAGTCAATCAATTGGTCACTTTTGCTGACTCACCTGCCAGCCAAAAGTTCAATCTGGTCAAGATATGCCCAACACCCAAACCTCTAACAACCTTGCCGCCTTCATCTGGTCCGTAGCCGACCTCCTGCGAGGCGATTTCAAGCAATCCCAGTACGGGCGCATCATCTTACCGTTTACCCTGCTGCGACGCCTGGAATGCGTTCTGGAGCCCACCAAGGAAGCAGTGGTTGCCCAGCACGAAAAAGTAAAGGCCATGAACCTGCCTGAAGAAGGCATGGAGAAGATGCTGCTGCGTGCTTCTGGATTGTCGTTTTTCAATACTTCACCCATGAACCTGTCGAAGATGGGTCAGGGCGATATCAAGGACAACCTTGAAAACTATGTCCTCTCCTTCTCCAAAGATGCCCGTGAAATCTTTGAGCATTTCAAGTTTGATGAGTTTGTAGGCAGCCTGAACGAAGCCAACCTGCTGTTCAAGGTACTGCGGAAGTTTGCCACCATCGACCTCAGCCCCAAGGCGATCAGCAACCACGATATGGGCTTGGTGTTTGAAGAACTGATCCGTCGCTTTGCCGAATCTTCCAACGAAACCGCCGGTGAACACTTTACCCCAAGGGATATTGTCGAGCTCACCACCTCACTGGTGTTTATGGAAGATGATGATGCTTTAACCAAAGAAGGGATCGTTCGCAGTATTTATGATCCAACGGCGGGTACAGGCGGCTTTCTCTCTGCGGGAATGGAGTACGTATACAAGCATAATACAAAAGCTCGTATGACGGCCTTTGGCCAAGAGCTGAACCCGGAGTCCTACGCCATCTGTAAAGCCGATATGCTGATCAAGGGTCAGGATGTCAGTCGCATCAAACTGGGCAACACTCTGTCGAACGATCACCTCAGTGGCGACCAGTTTGACTACATGCTGTCTAATCCGCCATTCGGGGTGGACTGGAAGAAGATCGAAGGCACCATTAAAGATGAGCATGAACACAAAGGCTACGACGGTCGCTTTGGCCCCGGCCTGCCAAGAGTGTCCGATGGTTCGCTGCTGTTCCTGATGCACCTGATCAGCAAGTTCAGGGACATCACACCAGAGAACCAGAACCCCAGCCGCATCGGCATTATCCTCAACGGTTCACCGCTATTTACCGGCAGTGCAGGCAGTGGTGAAAGCGAGATTCGCCGTTATATTCTCGAAGCCGACCTGCTCGAAGCCATTGTCGCCCTGCCCACAGACATGTTCTACAACACCGGTATCGCTACCTATGTGTGGGTGCTGACCAATAAAAAGTCCGATGAACGCAAAGGTAAAGTGCAGCTGATTAACGGCGTAAACCTGTGCGGCAAGATGCGTAAGTCCCTGGGCTCCAAGCGGAACATAATGAGCGAGACAGACCGTCGCATCATTACCCAAAACTTTGGAGCCTTTGCAGAAGCATCCGAAGAAAACTTTGCCGCCAAAATTTTCGACAGTCATGAATTCGGCTACCGTCGTATTACCGTGGAACGCCCACTTCGCCTGTCCGCCCAGATTACTGATGACGCGGTAACGGGTCTACGCTATGCACCCAGGCCGTATAACGCCGTTATGCGCTGGATGGTTGAGGAATTCGGCACAGAATGTCATACAATCCTGGCAGACAATGAAGAAGCCATCCGCACCAAAATCAAAAAAGACTTCAAAGAACTGAAAGAGAAGCAGATCAAAGAGGTACTGAACGACAAACTCTGGCTGTTCCAGCGGGGGCTGATGGAGAAAGCCCAAACTCTGCAAAATACAGTCGGAACGATACTGTCCAACGACTTTAACCAGTTCGATAAAGACCTGAAAGCCGCCCTTAAAGCCGCTAATTTGAAGTTGGATACCAGAGAGAAAAAGCAGTTCCTCGATGCCGTCACCTGCAAGAACCCCGAAGCCGAACCTGTTATCAAAAAGGTGCTGAATGAAGAAGTCCAATCGCTCTACGGCGCATTTGAATACCAAGGCAAAGTCGTCGAATTCCAGACCGATGGTGACCTGCGGGATAACGAGAACATTCCTCTTGACCCATCAATGCCCACTCATATCCTGATCGAAACCTACTTCAACCGGGAAGTGGCTCCCCATGTACCCGATGCCTGGGTCAATGCTGATAAATGCGATGCCCAGGATGGTGAGATTGGAATTGTGGGTTACGAGATTCCTTTTAACCGACACTTCTATGTGTATCAGCCGCCCCGTGCGCTGGAAGCCATTGATGCTGATCTGGATGCGGTGAGTGCTAGAATCATGAGTCTGTTAAAAGAGGTTCACTCATGAGCAAGCCAAAAAACAACATTAACCTGAGCCTGAATAAGGAATACAAAAGCTGGCTGAAAAACCTTAAACAGAAGGTGCTGGCAACCCAACTCAAGGCAGCCGTTCAGGTGAACTCCACTCTGCTGAATTTTTACTGGGAACTGGGGGAAGACATTGTTCGGCGGCAGGTTGAAGCAAATTGGGGTGATGGTTTTTTAAAGCAGCTGAATAAGGATTTAAGCAGCGAATTCCCTGATATTAAAGGCTTTTCCCTCAGCAACATCAAATACATCCGTCAGTGGCACCTGTTCTACCGAGATGAGGTTGAAAAAAGCCAACAGCTTGTTGGCCAATTAACGTCGATTCCCTGGGGACATAACCTGAAGATAATCAGCAAGTGCCAAACAACGGCTGAAGCTCTGTATTACGTGGGCAAAACCATAGAACATGGCTGGAGCCGAAACGTCCTCACTCACCAGATTGAAAGTGGACTTTGGCTGCGGAAGGGACAAGCGCCCAACAACTTCAATGCAACACTGCCTGCCGTCCAGTCCGACCTTGCAAAGCAAACCCTGAAAGACCCCTATATGTTTGACTTTCTTGCCTTCACTGATCATTACACAGAGCGAGAGCTGGAGCAGGGATTGATTAAGCATATCACTCAGTTTCTACTGGAATTGGGATCAGGTTTTGCCTACATGGGCAAGCAGTTTCATATACAGGTAGGGCAGCAGGATTTTTATATTGACCTCTTATTTTATCATGCACACCTGCATTGCTACGTAGTCATTGAACTGAAAGCGGGTGACTTCAGGCCGGAACACGCAGGCAAACTGAATTTTTATATCAAAGCAGTAGATGAACTGGTACGCAGGGAGGGCGATGCGCCGACTATCGGCATTCTGCTGTGTAAGAACAAGGACAAACTCGTGGCGGAATACGCCCTCAGCGATATTCAAAAGCCTATTGGTGTTTCGGAATACCAACTGACCCAATCACTGCCAGAAAATCTGCAATCGCAACTGCCCAGTATTGAAGAAATTGAGCAGGGGCTGGGGGGTGAATTGTGATGGGTGGAAACAGCCTTGAGCGCAAAAAATATGTGGCTTATCCGGAATATAAGGATTCTACTGAAGAATGGTTGGGGAAAGTGCCAGAGCATTGGGAAGTAATCCAAATTAAACGTTTAAGCCCGGTTAAGCGTGGTGCTTCTCCAAGACCAATAGATGATCCAAAGTATTTCGATGAGGTTGGAGAATATGCTTGGACTCGCATTGCGGATGTCACTGCATCTGATGTTTATTTGACTAAAGCACCACAACGACTATCCGACCTTGGCAGTTCATTGAGTGTAAAACTGGAGCCTGAGTCGCTCTTTTTGAGCATTGCAGGAACCGTTGGGAAACCATGTATTACTGGCATGAAAGCCTGTATCCATGATGGCTTTGTTTACTTTCCAGAATTAAAAATCCCGAGTAAGTTTCTGTTTTATGTGTTCGCTGGTGAGCAGGCTTACAAGGGACTGGGCAAGTTTGGTACACAGTTAAACCTCAATACTGACACTGTAGGTGGAATCAAAATTGGTTGCACAACAAATGAGGAGCTCAATCAGATTGTTACTTTCCTCGACCACGAAACCGCCAAAATCGACACCCTGATCGAAGAGCAGCAATCCCTGATCCGCCTGTTGAAAGAAAAACGACAGGCGGTGATCAGTCATGCCGTCACCAAGGGGCTGAACCCGGATGCACCGATGAAGGATTCCGGTGCGGAGTGGTTCACAGAGCTTCCTGGTCACTGGAAAGCAGGCAAGCTTGGTTACTTCTCTAAAATCACAAATGGTGCCACTCCATCTAGGGAGAACAGTGCCTATTGGAAAGATGGAACCATTGGCTGGCTGAATAGCTCAAAAGTTAATGATGTATATATTGATAAAGCTGATCAATTCATCACCCCATTAGCTCTCAGCCAGACAAGTGTCCAGGAAGTAGTAGAAAAGGACCTTGTTATTGCAATTACTGGAGAAGGGCAAACAAGGGGGCGGGTAGCAATTTGCCTAACCAATGCGACGATAAATCAGCATTTGGCTGCAATATCGATTACTAACCCGAACCTTAATCATGAGTTCCTTTTTTACTATCTGACTAGCCAGTACGAAAGGATCAGGTATGAATCTTCCGGAGCAGGTAGTACGAAAGGAGCAATTACTTGTGGTGACATTGTGTCCTATCCATTGCCCATTCCATCGATTGATGAGCAGTTAGAAATTGTCGAGTACATTTCAAACAAATTAGAGAAATTTGATTTACTTCTTCAGCTAGCGATTGAGCAGATTGAGTTTTTGAAAGAACGCCGCACCGCCCTAATCTCCGCCGCCGTCACCGGCAAAATCGACGTCCGTGACTGGGTCGCTCCGCCATAATATCTGAGCCTGCGATTGTCTCCGCACTTTGGAGACAATTTGAAAAAAGTCCCAATTTGAGACTAAAAGGTCTTTTTTTGGGACCTTGAAAAGTCCCAATATGAGACCTATAGTTCCCATATTGATACCTCTATAGGAACTTCGTCACTGTGTCATCCATTGCCTCCGTACTGTTCACCAAAACTCAGCAACGTCTGCTGGCTGTGCTCTACGGCAAGCCGGACTGCTCTTTTTATCTGAACGAGGTGGCAAGGCTGGCCGGGGTCGGCAAGGGCGCTGTGGTTCGGGAACTCAAGAAAATGACCGCAGCCGGATTGCTCACCACTCACCAGCAGGGTAACCAGCAGCATTATCAAGCCAACCCCGATAACCCCGTGTTTGAAGAGCTGAAAGCCATTACCCGCAAAACCTTTGGCGTACAGAGCGTGATTAAAGGGGCACTGTCGCCCGTTTTAAGTCAATGTGACATGGCATTTATTTATGGCTCGGTAGCAAAAGGACAGGAACACGCGGGCAGTGATATAGACGTTTTGCTGGTGGGGCATGATTTAAGTTATGGCGAGATTATGGAGCATCTGGAACCAGCAGAAAATCAGCTGGGGCGAATCATTAATCCTACACTGCTGACGCCTGAAGAATTCCAGCAAAGAGTAGACAGTCAGCAAAGTTTTGTCACACGACTTATGGAACAGCCCAAACTCTGGCTGACCGATCAACCCTTAACCGGAGACAAGCCATCGTGAAAGAGCTGGATAATCTGGTCAAAATCAACAAGCTCAAACAAGAACCCCCCGATGCACAGGAATTTACAGGGATGGTTCGGGCGGCTGAAACCAAACTCAAAGATGCTGCCATCAGTGGTTTATCCGTCGACAGCCAGTTTTCTCTGGCCTATAGTGCGGCCCATGCTTTGTCACTTGCTGCATTACGCTGGCACGGCTACCGCTCTGAAAGCCGTTATCTGGTGTTCCAGTGTTTGCAGCATACATTAGACTTGAGTCGTGCAAAATGGCGGGTTCTTGATCAATGCCACAACCATCGTAACCTGGCGGAATACGAAGGGCATCTGGATATTAACCCGCAACTGTTGAAAGAACTGATTCTGCTAACCCATGAGCTGTTAAATCTGGTTAAATCACTCCCTGAAATCTCTTAGCCCGGATATTTCATAAACTGCCCCGAATCTCGCGCACGACCACATGGATGTGGGAGGTAGGGCGACGCAGGATGCCAAAGCCGAGGACTTTGTCGCTCTAAGGGATTTTGCGAGGGAGCGCCGTACCGGGGAGTACGGTCGACTGAGCAAAACTCCCTTAGAGCGGCAAAGGACAAGCGAGATCGGGAGCACGTTTATGAAATATCCGGGTTAGGACGTCCGTGACTGGCAACCAGCAACAGAACAAAAAGAACACCCCACAGAGGCCACCGCATGAGCAAAACACCCGCTTCATCAAAAGAGCCAGACAACCTGTTCGGCGAAATCAAAGACCTGATACAAAGAGCCAAACAACGGGCAGCGGTGGCACTCAATGCCGAGATAACCACACTCTATTGGAAGGTCGGTCAGCGTATTCAGCAGGAAATCCTGAAGGGTAAGCGGGCAGACTACGGCAAACAGGTTATTTCCGACTTGTCCCGCCAGCTCTCCGGGCAGTTTGGTAAGGGCTGGAGCCCTCAGCAATTGAGACATTGTATTAAGTTTGCCGAAATCTGTGAGGCTGATGAAATTGTCTCTACAGTGTGGAGACAATTGAGCTGGTCACACCTGAAACTGTTGATTTACATTGATGACCCACTAAAACGCGAGTTCTATATGACCATGGCGATTCAGGAGCGATGGTCTGTCCGCACCTTCAGCGAGCGTATGGATTCCATGCTGTTTGAGCGTACTGCCTTATCCCGAAAGCCGGAAGAAACCATTGTTCACGATCTGAAAATGCTGAGGGATCAAGGGAAAGCCGATCAGGATATCGTTCTGAAAGACCCTTACATTCTGGATTTTCTTGAGCTTAATGATACCTACGTGGAAAAAGATCTTGAGGATGCTATTTTGCGGGAAATGGAGCATTTTCTGTTAGAAATGGGTATGGGCTTCACTTTTGTCGCACGCCAGCACCGAGTTCAAATTGATGAAGATGATTTTTATATTGATCTCTTGTTCTATAACCGAAAACTGAAGCGACTGGTTGCTATTGAACTGAAAACAGGCAAGTTTAAAGCTGAGTACAAAGGACAGATGGAGTTATATCTACGCTGGCTGAATAGATATGACCGTCAGCATGGAGAAGACCCCCCTATCGGCATCATTCTTTGTGCAGGTAAGAAGCAAAAGCAAATTGAATTACTTGAACTGGGTCAACTACCCGTCCCTAAAGGAACGGGCTTGTAAAAGCCCTTGTTGACTAGACCACTATTTAGGAGAGGCAAAAAATAGTAGACGTTATTTCGGATGTAGATACCTTGGAATGTCGCCTTAGTTCCTTGCTCTATCGTGGCTCTGTAAACAGTCTTATTGGGTTATAGACAGTCAACCACATTGCGAAGCCGTTATAACTGGTCGAAAGGAAGTCTGAAACTGGTTTGATCCTACAAACCAGCGTAAGCACAACTCGAAGGAGGTAGACTGAATGCTAGTTTACGTACTCAACAAGAATGGTGAACCATTAATGCCATGCAAGCCCCAACGGGCCAGAAAGCTCTTGAAAGAGGGTAAGGCTAGGGTTGTTTCAAGGACACCATTCACTATACAGCTACAGTTTGGCTCTACAGGCTATAAGCAAACTGTAGTGGCTGGTATGGATACCGGCTCTAAGGTTATCGGCTGTGCTGCTATATCTAACGGCAAGGTTGTATATCAGTCTCAAGTCAAGCTTAGAACCGATATTAAGAAAAAAATGGATCAAAGGAGAATGTATCGGAGCAATAGACGTAACAGAAAAACCCGATATAGAAAGCCCAGATTTTTGAACAGGAAAAACTCAACCATGTTTGGAAGGCTTCCACCTTCTGTAAGGTCTAAGGTTCAGTCCCATTTCAGGGAAAAGAAACAGGTTGAAATGATTTTACCTGTTACCCGATGGAATGTAGAAACGGCCAGTTTTGACATTCACAAGATAACCAACCCTGAAGTGTCGGGAAGGGGCTATCAGGAAGGAAAACAGAAGGATTATTACAACGTCAAAGCCTATGTCCTTGATCGTGATGGATACAAATGTCATTCAAAACAGAAGGTTAAGCATAGTGAAAAATTACACGTTCATCATATTGTATTTCGATCAAATGGTGGAACAGATGAGCCTGGTAACCTAATAACCCTATGTGAAAGGTGCCACAAGGATTTACACGATGGGAAATTTGAGATTAAGAGCCAGAAAAGCAAGACTAAACACGCCACCCAAGTCAGCACCATCAAGGAAGTGTTAAAGAAAAACTGGTCATTCAAAGAAACCTTTGGGTATGAGACAAAATTCAAGCGTGAAACGATTTTAAAATTACCCAAAACCCATTTCAATGATGCTGTAGCTATTTGCAGTGAACATGGGGAGTTGGTTGAACCGAGTCCAATTGTGTATAAGAAGGTTCATGTCTCTAAAGGTGACTATCAGTTACACAAAGGGCAGAGATCAGAAAAGAAAATTCCTGTTGGCAAGTTGTTTGGCATTAAAAAGTTCGACTATGTAAATACCCAAAAGGGTAAAGGATTTATCAAGGGTAGAATGTCTACAGGATATGCTGTATTGATGGATATAGAAGGTAAAACTACAATAACCAGCACAACAATTAAGAAGGGCTGTAAAAGGTTAAGCGCCAGAAGCACAACCCTGATCGACTTCGAACATTGTGCATAGCGAATCTTGGCGGATTCGTTGCTTACATCCCCCCGCTGAAGCGAGGGGTTTTACGCAAAATTCGATAAAACTGAATAGTGGAATCCTCGAATTGTCTCCGCAGTGTGGAGACAATTCAGCCAGATTGATACATTGTGCAAACACTGTCTGCATAATCCCTGAAAAGTCCCAGATAGAGACCTTCAGGTACCATTTTGAGACCTTGAAATATGGACAGTACCAGCGAATCCACCTTCCAGAATGATATGATCGCCCGCCTGCAAGCCAAAGGCTGGCTGCTGGGCAGTGGTGACCAGTACGACCGGGAAACGGCGTTGTATACCAGCGATGTACTGGATTTTGTCAAGAACACCCAGCCGAAGGAATGGCAAAAGTTCTGCAAAAGCTTTCCGGTGGATTCGGAGCAGCATTTTATCAGCCATCTGGTCAACCAGTTAAAAAAAGCCGATCCCAATGCCATTGATAAGGAACTTCGCAGCTTTGGCACCCTGGGCGTGTTGCGTCATGGCTTGAAGATTCGCAATGCCCGGTTCTCCCTCTGCCAGTTTATGCCGGAACATACCCTGAATCCGGATACGCTTGCCCGCTATAAAGAAAACCGTTGTCGTGTGGTGCCAGAGCTGGTTTACAGTCCTTATGTCAATCTTGTCCCCCCATCCCAACCTTCCCCCGAGGGGGAAGGCGTCGACGCACATCTGGCAGAAACCGGTAAAAAATCCAAGGCATGGCGCATTGACCTGGTGCTGTTTATCAACGGTCTGCCCGTGGCAACGCTGGAGCTGAAATCGGAATTCAAACAAGCTATTGAAAACGCTAAACGACAATATCAAAAGACCCGCCTGCCCAAAGACCCGGAAACCGGCAAGCCAGAACCGCTGCTGACCTTTAAACGGGGGGCGCTGGTGCATTTTGCCGTGAGTCAGTACGAAGTGTATATGGCGACTAAACTGGCGGGCAGCGATACCTTCTTTCTGCCGTTTAACAAAGGCACGGCGGAAGGCGGTGCAGGCAATGATATTCCCGAAAACAAGGATGAGTACGCCACCGAATACCTGTGGAACGAAGTGCTGCTGCCCGATAACCTGCTGAACATTATTGGTCGATTTGTGCATTTGCAGATCGAAGAAAAGGAAGACTGGGAAGGCCGCAAGTCGAAAAAGGAAACCCTGATCTTTCCCCGTTATCACCAATGGGATGTGGTGACCAAACTGATTGCGGCGGCCAAGGCGGAAGGCACGGGCAACAAGTACCTGGTGCAGCACAGTGCCGGTTCCGGTAAATCCAACTCCATTGCCTGGACCGCCCATCAGCTTTCTACCCTGTACGATGGCGAAGGCAACAAGCAGTTCCATTCGGTGATTGTGATTACCGACAGAACCGTGCTGGACGATCAGCTACAAGACACCATCTACCAGTTTGAACACGCCGACGGTGTGGTGGGGCGCATCAACAAAAAAGAAGGTGATGGCTCCAAGTCGGAGAAACTGGCAGCGGCCCTGGAGAGTGCTCAACCGATTATTATTGTCACCATTCAAACCTTCCCTTATGTATTGGCGGCCATTGAGAACAGTACCAGACTGAAGGAACGCCGGTACGCCGTGATTGCCGACGAAGCTCATTCGTCACAAACCGGCTCCACCGCCCGCAAACTGAAAGAAGTGTTGATGGTGGATGGTACTAATGACGGAGATGAGGACAAAGAGCTGTCTTCTGAAGATATGCTGGATGCCACCATTGCCTCACGCCGGGGCAGCAGCAATCTGAACTACTATGCGTTCACGGCAACACCCAAGGCGAAGACACTAGAGCTGTTTGGTCGCCTGCCCAAACCTGATGAGCCTGCTTCCGAGAAGAACCTGCCTGAAGCCTTCCATGTGTATTCCATGCGCCAGGCCATTGAGGAAGGCTTTATTCTCGACGTGCTGAAAAACTACACCAACTACAAGGTGGCCTATCAACTGGCCCAAAAAATAGAGGCCGATGACAAAGAGGTAGACAGCAAAAAAACCAAGGTAAAACTGAACCGCTGGGTGCGGCTCCATGAATACAATATTTCCCAGAAGGTGAAAGTCATCATCGAGCACTACAAAGAGCATGTTATGGGCTTGCTCGCTGGTCAGGCAAAGGCCATGGTAGTTACCAGTTCCCGCAAGGAAGCCGTGCGTTACAAGCTGGCGTTTGATAAATATCTTTCAGAGCACAAAAGTTCTATCGAGGTCATGATTGCCTTCTCCGGCGAAGTGGAATTTCATAAGGACGATCCGGACAGCTCTGCCCTGCTGGACCAAAAGTTCACCGAAACCAATATGAACCCAGCTCTAAAAGGCCGGGACATGCGCAAAGCATTCGATAGCGACGACTACCAGATCATACTGGTTGCCAACAAATTCCAGACTGGCTTTGATCAGCCGAAACTCTGCGCCATGTATGTAGACAGGCCCTTAGGTGGTGTGGAATGTGTGCAAACCTTGTCCCGTCTGAACCGTACCTATCCCGGCAAAGCCGAGTGCGGCACTTTTGTATTGGATTTTGTCAATGAGCCGGAAGAGATTCTGGCCGCATTCCAGCCGTATTACCAAATCGCTGAACTGGCGGATGTGACAGACCCGGATAAGGTATTCGACCTTTACGAAAAACTCCGTGCCAGCGGTATCTTTACCTGGAACGAAGTAGAACAGTTCTGCGAGGCTTTTCTTTCCAAGAGCAAAAGCAATGCAGCGGTGAGCAACATCTGCAAGCCCGCTGTGGATCGCTGGCAGAAGCGATACAGTTCTGCCATTGATGCTTATGTGCGTGCCAGGGAGATGTTCGAACGAACCAGGAAGACCAAAGATGCCGTGTTAATCGCTAATGCTGAAAACAGTTTCAAAGAGTGCAAGCTGGAAAAAGACCGGCTGGAAATCTTCAAGAAGGACTTAGGCACCTTTACCCGTTTCTACGAGTTTATGTCCCAGATTGTGGACTACGACAACAAAGATCTGGAAAAGCTCAGCCTTTATGCTCGCTACCTGCGCCCACTGCTCCGTGAAAAGGTCATTGAAGAAGATGATATTGACCTGGATAACGTGGTGATGAGCCATTACCGGTTGTCCAGGATTCGCCAGCAAGACATTGAACTGAAGGAAGACGCCGAGGGCTATGAACTGGAACCCTCCAGCGATGTCGGTTCAGCCAAACCAAAGGACAAGAAAGAAGAGTTCTTATCCCAGATTGTGGCACGACTGAATGAGCTGTTTATTACCGACAACCTCACCGATGCTGACTTGATCAACTACGCTTTTACCGTGCGGGACAAACTGGCCGAAAACGAAACGGTGATGAAGCAGATTGAGAACAATACGGCTGAACAAGCACTGCTTGGTGACTTCCCACAAGCCATTGATGATGCCGTGATGGACAGCAACGAGGCTCAACAGGAGATGATGTTGCAGTATCTTTCCAACCCGGAATTGGCTCGGGGCTTTGCTCGGGTTGTGTTTGATATGTTGAAGGGGTGAGTGAGTGCCCTGCACTGGGCTTCATTGCTGAAGTGCAGGGTAAGATTTCTATATTTGTTCTGACTCAAAGGACTTCAGCACCAGGAATAAATCCACCAGCTAGCGCGATCTGTGTTTTGATAGATTCTTCTGGACTGTTAGCCGCACCAACCCACTTTCTGATTTTCTCGATTTCTGAAATTGACATCCTCCCCGCAGTGAAGAGGCTGTCGCAAAACTCTGGTTCCCATGCTCCAGCGTGGGAACCCATACCCATCTCGCGCTGCAGAGTCCCCTTTTCAGGGGAGGTATGCATTCCCACGCAGAGCGTGGGTGTCGCAAAACTCTGTGTCGCAAAACTCTGTGGGAACGATTTGACTCCCATCATTCCCAGCTTCATTCCCATCATTCCCAGCTTCATTCCCGTCATTCCCAGCTTCATTCCCGTCATTCCCGCGAAGGCGGGAATCCAAACTGACTCACCACCAGAACCATACTGCCCGGTGCCCTCCTGGCCTTGTCATCCCCGAGAAGGCAGAGATCCACCGTTGGCGCTGGATTCCCGCCTTCGCGGGAATGACGACCTAAGAGCATGGGAACGAGCTGTTGGAGTTTTGCGACACCCTCAGAGCGTGAGAACGAGTTGTACCTGCATCCCCCATTCTACGACCTCGTTTTTATTCTTGTGAAAACCCCTAATGCCAGGCTGACTCTTTCATACGACAACGGCTCTTGTTAGGGAAGGAGCAAAAATAGGCAGCAGAATGCTGACATTGAATTCGGGCAATATCTCGACTAGGAGGCTGACCGAGAATAGCGCCCGTAGCGAGGACGGCAGAAAATTGAGGATGAAAATTCGGTTTTGTGAGGAGAATAGCGAGCTATTTGACGAACAAAAGCGGATTTTCAGACCAATTTGCTGCCGCCGCAGTAGGGCAGTCTATTCTCGGTCAGCCTCCTAGGTTTCAGCGATGCCAAAAGAGGTTCGTGCATGAGCAAACAAAAAAACACCGTCAACCTAAGCCTGAACGGCGAGTACAAAAACTGGCTGAAAACCTTGAAGCAGAAGGTACTGTCAACTCAGCTTAAAGCCGCTGTTCAGGTGAATTCGACCTTACTGGCTTTTTACTGGGAACTGGGGGAAGACATTGTTCGTCGACAGGCTCAGGCTAACTGGGGTGAAGGCTTCCTGAAACAACTCAGTAAGGACTTAATGTCGGATTTCCCTGAAATTAAGGGGTTTTCGGAGCGAAATCTTAAATATATTCGCCAATGGTTTCTTTATTACTCCGGGGAGCAGGCAATTGGGCAACAGCTTGTTGCCCAATTAACACAGGTACCCTGGGGACATAATTTGCAAATTATCAGCAAGTGTAAAAGTGTTCCAGAAGCCCTGTATTACGTGAGAAGTACCATTGAGCACGGTTGGAGCCGAAGCGTACTCACTCACCAGATAGAAAGCGACCTCTGGCAGCGAGATGGACAAGCCGTCAGTAACTTTAGTGCCACCCTGCCAGCCGTACAATCTGACATGGCGCAAGAAACTCTGAAAGACCCTTATGTATTTGATTTTCTCGCCCTGACCCAAAACTACAACGAACGTGAGCTTGAGAAAGGTTTGACCGAGCATATCACCCAGTTTTTGCTGGAATTAGGGGCTGGATTTTCTTATATGGGCAAACAATTTCATATACAGGTGGGACAACGGGATTTTTATATTGACCTGCTGTTTTACCATGTCCGGTTACATTGTTATGTGGTGGTTGAGCTGAAGACGGTAGATTTTGAACCGGAACATGCAGGCAAACTGAATTTTTATATCAGGGCCGTGGACGAACAACTGCGTAAAGAGGGCGATACGCCCACCATTGGCATTCTGCTGTGCAAGAACAAGGACAAACTCGTGGCAGAGTACTCTCTCAGTGATATGCAAAAGCCTATTGGCGTCTCGGAATACCAGCTCACTCAATCACTGCCGGAAAACTTGCAATCGCAACTACCCAGCGTGGAAGACATTGAACAGGGATTGGGAACTAAAAGATGAGACAGAAGCAGACCGACAACTGAACATTTCAGCGTCGGCCTATGCAAGCTATTCCCTGTAATGAAAATACCATCACAGTTACAGTCGACGGTATTTCCCGATCGGACTCTTATTTTGAAGCCTCAGACTTGGTACCGTCAGCGTGCCATTCGTAAACGACAAAACTGAAGTCTTTCAAGTCTCCCTTGCCATCGAAGGCCAGGTTGCCTGTTGGCGTACTGAAGGTGCTTGAACGCAGAACGTCGGCTACTTCTTCAGGGCTTTCACTCTTGGTCAGTTCCATGCCTTCAGCCATAACCTGAACAGCAGAATAGGAAGGGAATACGAAAGGACCGGATGAATCTTCACCTTTTGCCTCGAAGGCGGCTACCAGTTTGGCGTTGGCAGGGTCCTGATCAAAACTCTTCGGCAGTGTCACGAGCAAACCTTCTGAAGCCTGACCGGCAATGGCTGAAATATCCTTGTTGCCCACACCTTCAGGCCCCATGAATTTAGCCTTCAAACCCTTTTCTGCGCTTTGACGCAGAATCAGGCCCAGCTCAGGGTGGTAGCCACCGTAGTAAACAAAATCGACATCTTCCTTCTTCAATTTGGCAATGAGCGCTGAAAAGTCTTTGTCACCTGAAGTAACACCTTCAAAAACAGCCACATCAATACCGGCTTTTTCAACCGTATTCTTAACGGCTGTAGCAATGCCTTCACCATACTGTTGCTTGTCATGGATAACTGCCATACGCTCAGGCTTTATGCTCTCTACGATGTAGTTACCCGCAGTAGGTCCTTGCAGGCTATCGAGTCCGATTGTGCGGAATATCAGCTCATATCCACGACTGGTGATCTCCGGACTGGTGGAAGCGGGGGTGATCATCAGGATACCTTCATCTTCATAGATGTCGGTGGTAGGCTGGGTAGAAGCAGAACACAGATGCCCTACTACAAAACGGATATCGTCATTTACGATTTTGTTGGCAACCGCTACGGCCTGTTTGGGATCACAGGCATCGTCATAGACTACCGCTTCCAGCTGCTTACCATTGACGCCCCCCTGTTGGTTAATTTGCTCTACGGCCATCTTCGCACCGGTGAATTGCATATCACCATACTGGGCTACAGGACCTGTTACCGGGCCAGCCAGAGCAATTTTTATCGTGTCGGCGGCCTGAGCCAGACCGGAAGCCCCTGTTACGGCTGCAGATACCGCCAGAGCGGCCAGAGTTTTGTTCATTTTTCTTATCATGCTGTAGTTCTCTTGGAATGGAATTAATTCCATTTTCTCATTATCTAAATCCTTCTTTCTCTCGAAAAGTTATATTAAAGATTTTTTTCAGTCATAACAGCTTTTTTTCCAAACTTTTTTCTTCGACTTTTGTCTAAATCTATACGAACGTCTTAAGGCGGCAGAGCTATCACAGACCTAGAGTGAAAGCATTAAGGGAATACTCTAAACAAGGATGTAAGGAGAAGCAGTATGGATACGAATCAACATAATACTCAGGATAATGAACTGAAAACCGGCGAACTGATTATATTGTCACTTTCTTTAGGGAGCGTTCTGGCTTCGCTTCACTTCTTTTTGAACACCATTTTCTGACAACCATGGATTCAGGAAATCTTTGTTGTCCCATATTGGTGACAAATAATATTTCATAATAGAGGTCAGGGGAAATGGCCGGGTTTACACCCGGCCCGGGTTATTTAAGCCCTGATGGTTTTAACCCCTTCCGCAGTGCCCAGAAGCAACACATCAGCAGGTCGCGCCGCAAACAATCCATTGGTTACGACTCCCACAATCTGGTTGATCTTTTCTTCAAGACCCATGGCGTCAGTGATCTCCAGATTCCATACATCCAGAATGATATTACCATTATCAGTCATAACCCCTTCACGGTAAGCGGGGTCACCACCCAATTTAACCAATTCACGGGCAACATGACTGCGAGCCATGGGAATAACCTCGACAGGAAGCGGGAATTCACCCAGCACGTCTACCAGCTTGCTCTCGTCTGCAATACAGATAAACTCTTTCGCCACTGCAGCCACAATCTTTTCCCTTGTCAGGGCTGCTCCACCGCCTTTGATCAGGTGCAGGCGATTGTTAGACTCGTCAGCCCCGTCAATATAAAAGCGCAGTTCACTGATACTGTTCAGGTCATAAACCGGAATCCCGTGCTGTTTCAGACGATCAGCAGAAGCCTCTGAACTGGCTACGCAACCATCAAAACTGTTTCTGTGTTCTGCCAGAGCATCAATAAAGAAATTGGCCGTGGAACCAGTGCCAATACCGATAATCATATCTTCTTCCAGATGAGGGAGGATCCGCTGCAATGCAGCCTCGGCAGTCGCCTTCTTCAGCTCGTCCTGGGTCATGTCTCTACCTTGCGGTCATGTACAATGAAGCCAGGGATTATACCCCCGGAAACGATCCCCCGCTGAACTAAATACTTCAAATTCCGTATAACCTTTTGTTACTTGAAAACGATAAAAGATTGTTTCTTGTACACATGCCTGTTTAGAATCAGTCCAACCAAGATAAATTATTACGAAAGTGAAGTCCCATGCCTCATCAGTACATAAGAATGATTCTCGAAGCCAAAGTTTATGATGTGGCAATCGAGACTCCTATTCATGAGGCTCCTTTTCTCAGCAAGCGTTTGAATAATCAGGTTTTTCTGAAGCGTGAAGACCTGCAACCCGTATTCTCATTTAAAATCCGGGGCGCTTATAACAAGATGGCCCAGTTAACCGCTGAAGAAAAAGCCTGCGGAGTGACCTGTGCTTCTGCCGGCAATCATGCCCAGGGCGTGGCCATGGCAGCCAAGACCATGGGAATCGAAGCCGTTATCGTGATGCCCGGCACCACCCCTGAAATAAAGTACAAAGCCTGCGAGGCCAGAGGGGCAAAGGTCATCCTTCATGGTGATACCTTTGATCAGGCACTGGCTTACTCCATGAAACTCGTTGAAGAACAGGGCTATACCTTTATTCATCCTTATGATGATCCCTACACTATCGCCGGTCAGGGCACGATCGGCATGGAAATTCTGCGTCAGCATTCCGGTCAGCTCGATGCGGTTTTTGTACCCGTCGGCGGAGGTGGTTTGGCCGCAGGCATAGCGACCTATATCAAGTACCTGCGCCCTGATATCAAGATCATCGGCGTTGAGTATGAAGAATCTGCCTGTCTGAAAGCAGCTCTGGAAGCTGATGAGCGAGTGACCTTGCCCCATGTGGGTCTTTTTGCTGACGGCATTGCTGTGGCTCAGATCGGCGAAGAAACCTTCAAGCTCTGCCGGAAATACATTGATGAAGTGATCACGGTCAGCTCTGATGAAATATGCGCATCCATCAAGGATATCTTTGATGATACCCGTTCGGTTTGTGAGCCTGCCGGTGCGGCAAGTGTGGCTGGCCTGAAAAAATATGTCAGCGAGACAGGTGCCTGCAATCAGAAACTGATGGCTATAGCCAGTGGCGCCAATATCAACTTTGATCGTCTGCGTTATGTTTCCGAACGTGCGGAATTAGGTGAGAAGCGAGAAGCGATCATCGCTGTCACCATCCCTGAACAACCCGGCAGTTTCAAAAAATTCTGTGAAACCCTTGGTAAAAGGAATATCACCGAATTCAACTATCGCTTCCACGACCCCAAAAATGCCCGAATCTTTGTAGGTGTCCAGGTTCATCCTGATCAAATGCCCATTGATAATCTGATCCATGAGTTGCAAGAGAAAGGTTATCCGGTAGAGAACCTGACCGACAACGAGATGGCTAAGTTGCATGTTCGTCACATGGTAGGCGGCCATAGTAAAGCTGTGAAGGATGAGGTGGTTTATTGTTTTGAATTCCCGGAACGTCCGGGTGCCTTGCTCAACTTCCTGAACAAATTGGGTGACCAATGGAACATCAGTATGTTCCACTACCGGAATCACGGCGCTGCCTATGGCCGTGTTGCTGTCGGTCTGGAAGTACCAGAAATGGAGAGACCACACATCGCAAAATTTCTGGCTGAGCTGGACTATTACTACTGTGAAGAAACGGATAACAAGGCTTATCAGGCGTTTTTGGGGTGATGACCCGCTGAGATGCCGGGTTTATTATCCAGGACTCAATTTCTCTCAGGAACAAAGCATTGGATAACCGGGATAGGGCGAAGCCTCACAGCTACGCTCCTCCCACAACACCCAGTTTACGGGTCCGTACTGGGCGTTTCGGTCAGTTAAGCAGCCAATAATCTAATCAAACCTAATTCATCGAACCAACTATTCGGCAATGTTAAGTGCAGCGCAGGACTCCGGCATACTCGCAACTGCCCTTTGCTAGATCCTACCGTCTGTCTCGTCAGTTCATCACTGACTCCCCGCCTTCTCAGCTCCGCATAACGCTTCGGACTTTTCTCCCATTGACACCAGAGCATAGTCTCGTTGGAATACAATTACTCAAGTATTATTACCATGGTCGTGATACCACTTGGCACACCTAGTAGCATCTGGTGCATCGGCAGACTGCCAGACTATAGGGTAATACTGCCACTCATTGTTATATTGGCTGACCATTTTGTTATGAACTTTATATAGGGTTGTGACTCCGAACAACATCAATCAATAAAAGAAAAGGAGTTGCATCATGACGACACCGGTCAGCAATATTTCAAATAAAAGATTGCTCTCAACAACAGATATGGCTTCAACACAAAACCCGTACAATTCACAAACATCTGGAGCAACGTGTTATAACAGGTCTGTGGAGTGTTTAGAGCCATCAGTATCTATAAAAATTGATAGATCCAAAAAAAGAGAGACTGCTTTCGTTGGGTTTCATGAGAGAGGCTTGAAGAATAGAGTGGTATTAAAGCATATCCCTTTTGAAATAGACGGCACTGTGTTTAATTATATCGATGGCAATAAAAGAGATGATGAGCTGGCAAAAAAAATGATTGACATTAGTGACGACAGGCCAAAAAGCTCTTTCACTTTTAATATCAAAACACAAAATGGCAATCACGACTATGCACCTTCACATCTATGGCAAAAGCAATTCTTAAAATGTGTAAACTCAGGATTGCAGATTTATTTCGATGATTGCCCTCCAGATAGATTAGTCCCTTTCTTAGGAAATAAGACAGTTGCTGAGATTTATAAAGGTAAAAAAATCCCAGCAACTTGCTATCAGTTTGTGAACTTTATGGAGTTTAATTCAACTTCATTTCTAGATAAATTCCGCAACGAGTATACAAACTTAAAAACTTTAGATACAAACAATCAATTCACTCCTATTGCAATTTTAAAAAACAACGATCCCGTTCATACATTTATTCACATTGGAGATAATGTTTGCATAGGTAAACTGGGGGACGGGAATATTTTTTTCCATACTGCTGAAGATATATTGAGTCATTATCAGGAATCTTTTGAAACTCCTTTGCGTTTGGCGATTGCAAATATTCAACCTTTACAGTTGTGTGGCAACCAACGTCACACTCACTGGCAAAGTCAAGCGCAGCACACAGCTTAGGTTGATTAAGATCCGGCCTTATTGCGTTTAACTCGCTGTAAGACTCTTGTTAAATTATTGGGGTTGGTGATACGTTCCATCAGGCTCGTACCACCCGCCGGGCTTTCGTAATCCTGTGATACCGACACGACCTCAGCTCTCATAGCCTCGCAGCCTCCGTTTCCGCCGTGACCACTTGGTATGAGTTCCAGTGTTTGCTGGACTTGTCTGCGTCCGGTATATCGAATGACAAAAACTACTCACCACTCTTTACCGTTCGGGCCTTTACTGACATACGCCAGCTACTATGCCGTCTGCTGACTTCTGTGTAGCGATCAGGACACCTTACGATGACCTCAGTCTGAAATGTCAGACACTACACAGACCTCCCGAGGTAAGTCACACCGCCTTCACTGGACAACTGCCGGATCTACTGCCTGAATGTCCGGATGAGTATGGGACTTCGTTATCAATTGCTAACTCGTCCCGACGCAGACAGCCTCATATCCGATTTCTGTTCGTCAGCTCGCAGTTTTGCTCCACACTGCCTTCAGCCTGCACCTCGCGATACAAACCTTGTATTTCGCTAACCCTTCGCCCTCATCTGGCTGAGCAGGGGACTTTCACCCCCAAGCTGTGCAACATGCTCGACACACAGCAAAAACCCCGGTCAATCTCTCAACCGGGGTTTTGCTTTATTCAATGCCTGGCGATGACCTACTCTCACATGGGGAAGCCCCACACTACCATCGGCGATGTGTCGTTTCACTTCCGAGTTCGGGATGGGATCGGGTGGTTCCAACACTCTATGGTCACCAGGCAAAACTGGTCGAGCCGTTGGCTCTCGAGCTGGAAGCTTTAAGCTGGAGGCTTGAAGCTGTTTCTCGAAAACTAAGGCTCTGGAATCCAAATCTCTTTTAAGCTGTGTCGTCTATTCTTGCTCAACACTCTCGTTCACTGTGTACGGCTTCAAGCTTCCAGCTTCAGGCTTCCAGCTTTTGCTGGGAGCTTCGCTGCGCAAATCGCTTTGGCGTTATATGGTCAAGCCTCTCGAGTCATTAGTACGGGTTAGCTCAACGCCTCACAACGCTTACACACCCCGCCTATCAACGTCATAGTCTTTAACGTCTCTTATGGGCCTTGCGGCCAGGGAAGTCTCATCTTGAAGGGGGCTTCCCGCTTAGATGCTTTCAGCGGTTATCCCGTCCGAACTTAGCTACCGGGCAATGCGTCTGGCGACACAACCCGAACACCAGTGGTTCGTCCACTCCGGTCCTCTCGTACTAGGAGCAGCTCTCCTCAAACTTCCAACGTCCACGGCAGATAGGGACCGAACTGTCTCACGACGTTCTAAACCCAGCTCGCGTACCACTTTAAATGGCGAACAGCCATACCCTTGGGACCGGCTTCAGCCCCAGGATGTGATGAGCCGACATCGAGGTGCCAAACACCGCCGTCGATGTGAACTCTTGGGCGGTATCAGCCTGTTATCCCCGGAGTACCTTTTATCCGTTGAGCGATGGCCCTTCCATTCAGAACCACCGGATCACTATGACCTACTTTCGTACCTGCTCGAGATGTACCTCTCGCAGTCAAGCTGGCTTGTACCATTACACTAACCGCACGATGTCCGACCGTGCTTAGCCAACCTTCGTGCTCCTCCGTTACTCTTTGGGAGGAGACCGCCCCAGTCAAACTACCCACCACACAATGTCCCCGATCCTGCTAAAGGACCTGGGTTAGAACCTCAATATTGCCAGGGTGGTATTTCAAGGTTGGCTCCATGCAGACTGGCGTCCACACTTCAAAGCCTCCCACCTATCCTACACAAGCAACATCAAGATCCACTGTGAAGCTGTAGTAAAGGTTCACGGGGTCTTTCCGTCTAGCCGCGGATACACTGCAT
>NZ_CP184829.1:2545000-3427500 GCF_049275945.1 Endozoicomonas sp. ALD040 | reverse complement strand
AGGCAGGTCAACGAGTTATTTCAAAGCGACTGAAAGCCCACTTCATTCTTCATTAAACAGATCAAACTTCAAAGGTTGTTTAAAACGCTCTTTTAGTGCTTTAACGATTTTGGAGCTGGCTTTAACATCCATTCTTTCGATATGAACCAATGAGCGTCCTCTGGACTCCTTCTCATGGATCAACTCTTTAATACGTCTTTCCAGAAATACCTTTCTTAATGCTTTTTTTCTCAGAGATTTCAATCTATTCCTGAAGCGGCCACAACTCTCTTTGTGCCACAGTGTATTTATCACTCTCAGACAGGTCAAAGTCCGGAAAAAACGTTTCCTGAAATATTAATAAAGGGTTAGGCCTTACAAGACAGCCCGATGCACTTTTGGATATGACCGAACTAATCAGTTCCCCTTGATGCGTGCCTGTACCCATAATTTAACAGGGCCATCAGCTCGGCGAGAAAGGACTTTTTCTCACGCCTTGGCCAGTGAACGCATTGAATCAGAGGCCAGAGCTTCGTTTCTTAATTACAGCTCTTTCCTTTTGGCCTGCAGACTTCCGGCTTTTGCCTTTAAGTCGTCAGGTTTCGTTATGATAACAAAAAAGCCGGACAGTCTTTGGCTGAGCTACTTTTTTAGGACTTTTAGAGGGCCCCCGACTGGGAGAAGGCGTTCCTGAATGTTCAATCATCGCTTCATCCTGAATTGTTACGCCCTCTTATTATTCAAGGGGCTTTATCAAGGAACTATGGATAACAAGCCCCTGCTCTATGTTTATTCACCCCAAAACGAAAACACCCGCAATCAAGTGCGGGTGTCTGCGAAATAACAAGTGCCTGTCTAGCCAGACCGAGCCTCCATCGAACCTTTAACCTTCTTCATCGCATTTTTTTCCAGCTGTCTGATTCGCTCAGCTGATACGCCATAGTGTTCTGCCAGCTCATGAAGAGTTGCTTTATCCTCATTAAGCCATCGCCTCTGAAGAATATCCCGACTGCGCTCATCGAGTGTTGCCAGAGCATTTCTCAGCAGGTTCACTGAAGAGTCGGACCAATCCGAGTCTTCCAAAAGTCTCGCCGGATCCGCTCTCTGGTCTTCCAGATAGTGGGCAGGCGCTACGGAGGTGCTGTTCTCGTCGCTGTCGTCCGAATAACCATCGAAGGCTGTGTCGTGACCAGCCATTCGACCTTCCATTTCACGAACCACTTTGGCCTCAACACCCAGGTCATTGGCAACAGCCTTAACTTCATCATTACTGAGCCAGGAAAGGTGTTTTTTGGAGCTGCGAAGATTAAAAAACAACTTGCGCTGTGCCTTGGTGGTCGCCACCTTTACAATACGCCAGTTCTTCAGGATAAACTCATGGATTTCGGCCTTCACCCAATGCACTGCAAAAGAGACCAGACGAACACCCACTTCCGGGTTGAACCGTTTTACGGCTTTCATCAAGCCTACATTCCCTTCCTGGATCAGGTCAGCCAGAGGAAGTCCGTACCCACTATAGCTCCTGGCTATATGAACCACAAAACGCAGGTGAGACATAACCAGCTGACGGGCAGCTTCCAGATCATTCTTGTAGTAGAGGCGCTCTGCCAGACTCTTTTCCTGCTCAGCAGACAACACAGCAATAGCACTGACTCCCGTAACGTAGGCATCAATATTTTGCCCCGGGACTAAGATATCAACTGGCTGTATACTGGTTCCCATAATCCACTCCGGTTGAGTGCCAAATTAGCACTCGACTTAGTTCAAACTCCAAATACCCATACCGTAACAAAGACAACAGACTGGCTTTCAATTGAATAATAACAAAAATCGAGCCTACTGACCTGAGCAACTTTACGCTCTTTTACGATAAAAAAACTACAAGGAAAAGGCTAAACTCGCCAATTCTTGCCAAACCCTCTACCTAGGCTGCACTTCTATTGTCCGTACATGACGATAGCAGCTCATTGCTGCACCTGCCACTCCCAGAAAAACACCCGAGACCAATAATGAAAAAAACATCGCAAAGCCAGGCCCTACCGGCGTAAAGCTGCTGCCATACAATGCAGCGAGCTCCAAAACTCCTGACATCAAACCAGCAAGCACAGCAAGTATAATCAGCAGAGCCAACAAAGCACCTCCCAGCCCATACCACACTCCCATGTAAAGGAATGGCAATGTGACAAAGCCATCGGTTCCACCCACCAGCTTGATCACTTTGATTTCAGCCCTGCGACTCTCAACGCTGAGACGTACAGTATTACCTATCGTCAGCAGTACAATAATCCCGAGAAGCACTGATAGTATGACGGTAAAACGCTCCAACAATTGCGTCATAGACTGAAGTCGCTCAATCCATTCCTGATCCAGCCGAGCTTCCATTACTCCTTCTTTGACCTGATATTTTTTCATTAGTTCACTGAGATGCTCAGAATTTAACCCTTCCCGGGGTGTAAGCTCCAGAACCCCCGGCAGAGGATTGAAGCCCAGGGCATCAATAACCCCTTTCATCTGGGCCCTCTCCTGAAATTCATTCAGCCCTTCATCCGGACTAATATAAAGGAACTGCTCAATGTCCGGATCATCTCTGGCTTCAACCCTGAGGCGATTGATCTGGTCACGCCCCAGCTTGTTTTCAAGATAGAGAGAAATTCTGGGCTGACCTTCCCAGTCATGACCCAATAACTGCAGATTGTTGGACAAAAGTACAAGAATCGCAGGTAGCGCAAAAGCCACCGCAATCATCAGACAGTTCAGAAAGGAAGCAAAAGGTGTCTTGAAGATACGAACTAATGAATCACCTGCCACCTGTCGGTGCAGGCTTTTCAGGTAAGCCATTGAGAAGCCTGTTGCCTTTTTTCTGGCCGCCCCTCTTTCAGCATCATTGTCTTTAGGCGTCCCAGTCTCGGGCTGTTTTTTCCGACTACCGTCTTCGTTTCTGACACTTTTTCTTGGAAACACGCCTAATGCACCTCCTGATCGTTAACCAGATGCCCTTGATCCAGAGTCAAAATGCGGTGGCGCATACGGGCTACCAATGCCAGATCATGACTGGCAACCAGAACCGTAACGCCTACCTGGTTAAAGTTTTCAAACAGCTGCATGATTTCAGCGGACAGATTAGGGTCGAGATTACCGGTTGGCTCGTCGGCCAGTATCAGAGGAGGCCGGTTAACAACCGCACGAGCCAAACCCACACGCTGCTGCTGACCGCCGGAAAGCTGAGCCGGATTCATTTTCTCTTTTTTCAGAAGCCCCACCATATCCAGGGCAGCCCTGACCCGCCCCGCACATTCATGGTAAGTGTACCCGGCAATGATCAGAGGTAAGGCAACGTTATCAAACACAGATCGATCAAAGAGCAGCTGATGATCCTGAAAAACCAGGCCTATATTTCTGCGAAAATAAGGAATCTGGCCACGCCCCAGCTTGCTGGTCTCGTGTCCTCCTACCCATATGCTACCGGTGGTTGGTTGCTCCATCAGCATGATGAGTTTCAGCAGAGTACTCTTACCGGCTCCGGAATGGCCAGTAAGAAAAGCAATTTCACCCCGATGCAGATGAAAGCTGGTCTGTTCCAGCCCCACATGCCCTCCGGGATAACGCTTGGTGACATTGTCAAAGCGTATCATTCAGGACTTCCCTGCTACTCTTTTTTCATGGTTTAAGGCTCAACCGGATCGAACAGAGCTTCTACAAACTCATCGGCAGAGAAAGGCCTCAGGTCGTCTATCTGCTCACCCACCCCCAGGAAACGGAGCGGTAGCTGCATCTGTTTGGACAGGGCAAAAACAACTCCACCCTTGGCAGTTCCATCAAGCTTGGTGAGCGCCATACCCGTCAGGTTCACCGCTTCGTGGAATATTTTGGCCTGATTGAGCGCATTCTGCCCTGTGCCTGCATCCAGAACCAGCAGCACTTCGTGGGGAGCTGAAGCATCCAGCTTACCCAAAACCCGCTTAACTTTGCGCAGCTCGTCCATCAGGTTATCTTTGTTGTGCAGGCGACCGGCTGTGTCGGCAATCAAGACATCTACCCCACGAGCTTTGGCTGCTTCAAAAGCATCATAGAGCACAGAGGCACTATCAGCACCGGTATGTTGGGCAATCACGGGGATATCGTTTCGTTCACCCCAGACCTGCAGCTGTTCCACAGCAGCGGCCCGGAAAGTATCACCAGCAGCCAGCATCACTTTACGACCTTCAGACTGAAGCTTGCGTGCTACTTTACCGATCGTTGTCGTCTTGCCGACGCCATTAACGCCCACAACGAGAATAACAAAGGGCGTTTTCTGGTCATCAATAACCAAAGGCTGGTCAGCAGGCTTGAGAATTTCCTTAAGTTCAACCTTCATCGCAGAGATCAGCGCGTCGGCGTCACCCAGCTCACGGTATTTCACTTTTTTGGTCAGTTTCTCGATAATTTCCGTCGTGGCTTCAACGCCTACATCCGATATCAGAAGCTGTGTTTCCAGCTCTTCCAGCAGATCTTCGTCGATTTCTTTTTTACCAACAAAGATTTCCGCAACACCATCAACAAAGGCGCTGCGAGTCTTGCCAAGACCGCGCTTCATGCGAGCAAAGAAGCCCTTCTTCTCGTCCTGAGGCTCGTCCCTTTCTGCAACCACAGGTGGAGTAACAGTACTTTCAGCTTGCGGAGCTTTTATGGCTTCTGCCGTTGGGAATGTCTGCTCCCGGGGGTCTTCCTCAGCCACTTCAAGCGGGTGCTCATGCACAGGCTCAGCCTGAACAGGTTCGATAGAAACGATCTCTTCTGCTGACTCTACAATTGCCTTTTCGACTTCTGCCCGAACAATTGTCTCGTGGAGGGCTGCTGTCGGCTCAGTTTTCGGACTCTCATCTATAACCGGGGCAGGCTCGCTCTGTTTCTCTTCTTTGCGTCCCCAGGGCCAAAAACGTCGCTTCGCCGTTTTCTCATCACTTTTGCGAGAACCGAACATAAACTACTTCATCAGAATGGATTAAAAGGGTCACCGTATTAAAGCAGGTGGGTCTCAGGAAGCTAATCAAGAGCAATTAAAATGCCTGACAGCCTTCCGGAACTGTGTATCCTATCTTACAGCCATGAACGAATGAAGCTTTTTAAAATTAAAATAGTTCCAGCAAGGTAAGGGTATCTCCTCAGAAACCATGGTTATCTCATTCGGCAACTGATGTACAATCGCTGCCTCAATGCCATCAACCGGAGTGATCAATGGCGCGAAGAGCAGCCTTCAGGCATGGCCTTAATAATAAAGGTGGCGGACAATTAAGAATCATTGGCGGGCAGTGGCGCAGCCGCAAGCTGCCTGTCGCTGATCTTCCGGGCTTGCGCCCCACCTCAGATCGTGTGAGAGAAACCCTGTTTAACTGGCTGGCGCCCTGTGTTCCGGGTGCCAGTGTTCTTGATTGTTTCAGTGGAACTGGCGCTCTATCCCTTGAGTCTCTCTCTCGTGGCGCCAGGGAAGCCACCCTGCTTGAGGCAGCTGCCGAGGCGGCCTCACTCCTTAGCAAAAATCTGAAAGCCCTTCAGGCAGAAAATGCCAGAGTCATTCGCACCGACAGTCTGATATGGCTACAGCAAGTGGCAGACAAGACATTCGACCTGATCTTTCTGGACCCTCCATTCAGACAGGGATTACTGAAAGAGACATGTCATCTGCTTGATAAAAATGGATACATTCACAGCAACACCCTTATTTACATTGAGGTAGAAAGAGAACTATCTCCTCTGCCCGTACCTTCAAACTGGACCATTACGAAAACCAAAAACGCAGGTCGGCTAAGTTACTACCTGTTAAGTGTCGAGTGAGTTTAAGCTACAAAAATGATGAGTAAAGTAGAGTCTCCCTGCATTCGCCAATGCGCACTTAACGAAGATCAGGTTTGTACCGGCTGTTTTCGAAGCCGGGCAGAAATTGCCCGATGGAGCCGGGCCAACCAGGATGAACAGAAAGAGATTGTTTTCAATGCTCAAAAACGCTCCGAAGCTCAAAATCACCACCCCTGATAAAAGCGACTTATGTCGCTTTTAATCAAGATTTTATCCCAATGCTTCTGCCAGAGACTCTGTCGCTGAATTGAGCCACTCACCCTGACCATCACAGCCACCATTCGCTATAAACCAAAAGCAGCTGAACAATCGATACAAACCCTACCATTCGAAAACAACATCAGTCACATGGTAGTGGACTTAACCTATCGTTCTAGGTAACCTTCACACCGCCGAGATTCTTCTAACACTCTCTTTTCAGACGAGAACTCTAAGGAGTGGTCAAATGAAACAACCCGTCCGTATCGCAGTCACAGGTGCAGCCGGTAACATCAGTTACTCCCTACTGTTTAAAATTGCTGCTGGTGAAATGCTGGGCGCGGATCAGCCGGTGATTCTGCAGCTGGTTGAGATTCCTCAGGCTATGGACAAGCTGCGTGGCGTGGCCATGGAACTTGAAGACTGCGCTTTCCCACTGGTACACGGCATCAGCCTGCACGATAATCCGTTCGATGGATTCCGTGGTGTTCATTACGCCATGCTGGTGGGTGCACGTCCACGTAGCAAAGGCATGGAGCGTGCCGATCTTCTGGAAGCTAACGCCGTTATCTTCGCCGAGCAGGGTAAAGCACTGAACGAAGTGGCGAATCGCGACGTTAAAGCCCTGGTGGTAGGTAACCCGGCTAACACCAACTGCCTGATTCTGTCCCGCAATGCCCCGAATCTGGACCCTTCCCAGTTCTGCGCTATGACCCGCCTGGACCACAACCGTGCCAAAGGCATCCTGGGTAACAAACTGGGCGTTAACCCGTCTGACATCGACGGTGTTTGCGTTTGGGGTAACCACTCTCCAACCATGTACCCTGACGTTCATCACGCTACTGTTCTGGGCGAAGAGTCTGCCATCAGCAAGATTGACGAGAAATGGTACAAAGAAGATTTTACACCTCGCATCCAGAAGCGTGGTGCCGAGATCATTGAATGGCGTGGTCTCTCTTCCGCTGCCTCTGCCGCGCAGGCCGCCCTGGACCACATGCGTGACTGGGCTCTGGGCAGCAATGGCGAAATTGTCAGCATGGGAATTATCTCCGACGGCAGCTACGGCGTAGCCAAAGGCATTTATTACTCTTTCCCATGTATCTGCGAATTCGGTAGCTACCAGATCGTTCAGGGCCTGGAGATCAACGAATACGGTCAAAGCATGATGAAGAAGACCGAAGAAGAACTGCTGAGCGAGAAAGCGGCTGTCGATCACCTGCTGCCAGCTGAAACCGTTGAGTCCCGTGAAAATCTGAGAAAGTCTGAGCGTACTGGCCAGACCGCTTACGACAATGGTCTCGACAAGGCTGACGTTTACTACAAAGCGGATCGCATCTGCTGATCCGCCTCCTGCAGGAGCTGAGTCTATCAGCTCCTTTTTTCTTTTTTTCTGCTGCCTCTCAACTCATTCATTCAGACCCCTCATAGGCACAAAATACTCTGCTTCCAGTTCGGCAAAGGAGTCTCTGGCCACTTCACTGACATAAGGCCGGTCCATAAGCAAAATCTGATAAAAAGCTCTTCGGTATAGTTTTTTTGGCAACAATTCGTCTTCTTCAAGAAACGCCGCACTGACCAGCTCCTGCCAACTGCTGAGCACCATGAAGTGGTTCAACGCCAATGCTTCCACTTCATGCTTTGGCACTGCCATAAAGCCTGACAACACAAGCCCTGCAATAATTTTTTCCAGTACCTCCAGAGAGAGCCTTGCAAACTGTTGATAGGCAGAACGGAGCTCGCTGCTCCTGCTCATAACCCCATGAACATCACGGTAGATAAAACGGAACTCCCACATACCGGCCAGGGCCAATTCCAAATAGCTTCGCTTATCCTGAAAGTTCAGCGGACGGTCTTCCGGAATAACCATACTGGCGGCAATGTTGTCTATCAGACGTTGAAAAAGTGCGAGGATAATCTCATCTTTATTCCTGAAATGGTAATAGAGATTTCCGGGAGAAATCCTCAGGTCTGCGGCAATATGGTTGGTCGTTACCGCCCTTTCGCCCCGGTCGTTAAAAAGCTCGAGAGCTTTGTCCAAAATACGATCACGAGTTTTAACTGCCATAAATACCCTTGAAATCCTGTCAGCAAATCGCTAAATTTCAGTTTAGAGTAATTACTCTAAACAATCAAAAACCCACTAACCAGCCAGATTCTTAGTAAAAAACATGTAAACCAGATCGGCTGAAGGAGACCTGTATCATGAGCCTTAGTGAAATTGACCAGCCTACAGAGACTGGCTCATCGGAGCAAATCACCGCCAGTGATCCATCTTCCAGTCAGATCGCAAGGATGAAATCATCTCTGGAGGCCCAGCAACAAGCTTTTCGAACTCAGCCAAACCCCTCTCTCCAGCAACGCAGGGAATGGCTTAAAACACTGAAAAAAGGTTTGAAAAAACACCAAAAGGCTCTGGTAGATGCCATTAACAGAGATTTTGAGGGCCGTGCCGAAACCGAGACTCTGTTGGCCGAGTTTATGCCATCCCTCTCTACCATCGATTACTGCAGCAAGAATCTGGCTAAATGGATGAAGCCCAGTAAACGACATGTATCAATCACTATGCAGCCGGCTTCGGCAAAAGTGGTGTATCAGCCTCTGGGCGTTGTCGGTATTGTTGTTCCCTGGAACTACCCTCTCTTTCTGGCCATAGGGCCTCTGGCAACAGCTCTGGCTGCCGGAAACCGGGCAATGATCAAGATGTCCGAGTTTACTCCGGCCACCTCCAGACTGTTTGCCGAGATGATTGCGGATATCTTTCCTGCTGACCTGGTCACTGTCGTCAATGGTGAAGCTGAAGTGGCAGCCGCATTCACCGCTCTGCCATTCGACCATATTCTCTTTACCGGCTCCACACAGGTCGGCAGGCACGTAATGACCGCTGCTGCCAAAAACCTCACCCCTGTAACCCTCGAGCTCGGCGGAAAATCCCCGGTAATCATCGACGACGACTTCCCGATACAGGAAGTGGCCGAGCGTGTCTGCTACGGCAAATCAATGAACGCCGGACAAACCTGCGTTGCCCCTGATTACATTCTGGTCAAGAAGCAACGCAGGGAAGAGTTTGTAGAAGCCTACCTGAAGGCATTTAGCAGTATGCATCCGTCAGTGAATGACAGTCAGCATTACACTGCCATTATCAACGAGAGGCAACACCAGAGGTTGCTCAGCCATATTGAGGATGCCAAAAATAAAGGAGCTGAAATCCGGGTGGGAAATAATGAGGAAATAACCGATGGTTCCCGTCGTTTACCTCCACACCTGATTCTGAATGCTACGGAAGATATGAGCGTCATGCAGGAAGAAATTTTTGGTCCACTGCTGCCCATCATTGAGGTCGACAACATTGATGACGCCATTCAGTTCGTCAATAACCGTCCCCGTCCACTGGCGCTTTATTATTTTGGTGAAAACAAACAGACTCAGGACAAAGTTCTGACTCACACCCACTCAGGAGGTGTCTGCCTGAATGAAACCCTTTTCCATGTTGCTATCGATGATATACCTTTTGGTGGAGTGGGTGCTTCCGGTATGGGCCATTATCACGGAAAAGAGGGCTTTCAGGCGTTGTCCAAGGCAAAATCGGTCTTTAGCAAAGGACGTTTCAACAGTGTCCGATTTGTATTCCCCCCCTATAATACCTGGCTGAAGAAGAAGATGATCAAATTCCTGTCAGGCTCCTGATCATTCGGATCCGGACTGTCATTCGATAGTCCGGAATCTTTATTCAAAGAAGTTCTGAAAGCAACTATCTATCATCCAGTTACCCTGTTTTTAGTCAGGTTGTTTGTCACCTTCGATTGATTTCGATACCATTCGGCCTTCGTTATCTTTAGATTGAAGAACTCTGCTTTAACCATTTTCAGTAGAAACGGGCAGATCAGGACGCACAGTCTTTCACTACAGGCATCTGTGAAGTCATGGAGTTTTCGGAATATTGATCCTGGCAGGTCGGGGTCAACCTGACTCAAAGGCTTCCCGGGACATCAGCAGGAAATGCATTTTCAATGAGCAAAGTAATCTACCCTGGCACTTTTGACCCTATCACCAAAGGCCATCTGGACCTGGTAGAACGGGCGGCAAGAATTTTTGATAACGTGGTCATAGCGGTAGCAGAAAGCCCTAAAAAGAAGCCTCTGTTTGATCTGGCCAAACGTGTTGAGCTGGCAGAAGAAGTGACAGCTCACCTTAATAATGTTTCGGTAACAGGTTTCAGCTCTCTGCTGGCTCACTTTCTGGAAGAACAGAAGGCCACTGTGATTCTGCGTGGTCTGAGAGCCGTATCCGACTTCGAATATGAATTTCAGATGGCCAACATGAACCGGATTCTGGCACCCAGTGTTGAAAGCCTGTTTCTGACACCTGCTGAGCAGTATTCTTATATTTCTTCTACGCTGGTACGGGAGATAGCCTCACTGGGTGGAGATATCGACAAGTTTGTCTCCCCCTGCGTTCAGGAAGCCCTGAAAGACAAATTTGGTCCACACGTCAAAAGCTGATAGAGCGCCACGAACCTGGCGGCTTGAGCTGAAACACTCGTGCGGAACTGGAGATTACATCATGTCCCTGATCATTACTGATGACTGCATTAACTGCGATGTCTGCGAGCCTGAGTGCCCGAACAGTGCGATCTCTCCCGGGGAAGAGATTTACGAGATAGACCCTGACCTCTGCACCGAATGTGTTGGTCACTACGATGAGCCGCAATGCCAGCAGGTTTGCCCGGTCGACTGCATCCCCAAAGACCCGAATAATGTCGAGTCACAGGATGAGCTTATGGAAAAGTATTTGATTATTACGGCGGCCGCCTGATCGCGGTCTTTTTCATTGCTCATGTTCCACTGGAGTCTGCCTGCAAACAGACTCCTAACTCAAAAACTCCCCACTCTGATACTCCCGAACAGCCTGCATCACCTCTTCACGGCTGTTCATGACAAAAGGTCCATATTGCACAACAGGCTCATTCAAGGGTTTACCGGCCAGTATCAGAAAGTCAGCCTGACGTTCTGCACTCACTACCAGCTCGTCACCTTCTGCGAAAACCGCCAATTCTGATTGGCTGATGAGTTGATCGGTGTCCGTCTGCAGTTTTACCTCGCCTTCATAGACATAGACCATCAGTTTTTTGTGACTTAGAGGTAGCTTGATAGTACTGTCTTGTTTCAGCGATACGTCCAACAACAGCGCATCGGTCACCTCTCTCTTCAGTGGAGCTGATAATTGCCGACCATCCAGCTCTACTTCACCCACCAGCAACCTTGCTGACCAGCCTTCACAGGACAGAACAGGGAAATTATTCTCACTGATATCAAGATACTCCGGATCACTCATTTTCCGGGCAGCGGGCATATTCAGCCAGATCTGGAAACCATGCAGCTCATTATTTTCAAGAATGGGCATCTCTGAATGAACAATCCCCTTGCCAGACTTCATCCACTGCACACCGCCTGACTCAATAGACCTCTGATTACCCAGATGATCTTCATGTCTGAAGCCCCCCAATTTCATATACGACACCGTCTCGATGCCTCGATGAGGATGAGCCGGAAATCCGGCACCCAGATCGCCAGAACCGTCAGTTCTGATTTCGTCCAGCATCAAAAAAGGATCCATAAGCTTATGCTGTCCAGAGCCCATCACTCGCTTGAGTTTCACCCCGGCTCCGTCTGAAGCCGGACGGGCCGACACTAGTTCCAGCAGACTTCTTGCTTGCGTCACTTTATGCCACCAGTTGATCAATTCTTTCTGCAGCTTTACCCAGCGCTACTTCTCTTGCGTCACCACCTTTGGCAAGTCCTTCTGCATAGATGAACTCAACATCAGTAATCCCGATAAAGCCAAGGAAGTGCTTAATCAGTGCCGTTTGTGTATCCATGGGTGTTCCCTGATACTCACCCCCTCTGGCCGCCAGGATATAGGCTTTTTTACCTTTCAAAAGCCCCTGTGGTCCCTGCTCGGTGTAGCGGAAAGTGATGCCTGCACGGGCAATATGGTCAAAGTATGTCTTCAGGGTTGATGGCATTGTGAAGTTGTAGAGAGGCAGCCCCATTACCAGCACATCGGCTTCATTCAACTCATTGATCAAACGATCTGACAGGCTGGCTATGCTCTTCTGATGTTCATTACGCTCTGCTTCTGGCAGGCTGAAACCCTGAAAGCTTTCTGCTGTCAGGTGAGGAATTGGTTCTGAACCCAGATCGCGATAGATCACTTTATCCACAGTCCGGGTCTGGGTGTATTTTTCCACAAACTGTCTGGCCAACTGCCCTGACTGTCCTTCTGAGCCAAACAGACTGGAATCGATTTGCAGGATAGTACTCATATTAATCTCCGGTTCATTAAATTGCCTTGGTTAAGCTTAATTTAATATCGATTTTTACGAATAAAAAGCGCAAAATATCCCTTATAAATATCGAATTATTAGATTATAAGTTCGTAAACCATGGCTAAAGTCACCCTTGAACAATGGCGAATGCTCCATGCGGTCGTTGAACATGGCGGTTTTGCACAAGCCGCAGAAGCCCTCCATAAAAGCCAGTCCACCGTCAGCTATGCCGTAAATAAATTGCAACAGCAGCTGGATGTTGAAGTTCTGGTCATCAAAGGCAGGAAAGCAGAATTAACGGAAGCCGGAAAAGTGCTGATCAGGCGCTCCCAATCCCTGCTGAAAGAGTCTGATGCAATAGAGAAGGTTGCTGACAGCCTGTCACAGGGTTGGGAAGGTCGCATCATTCTGGGTGTTGATGTCATCTTTCCGCCCCAGCTGCTCTCAACCTGTCTGAAAAGACTGGCCTCCGAGTGCCAGCAGACCCATATTGAGCTCGTGGAAACGGTACTTTCAGGTACTACAGACATGATGGCTACTGGTCAGGGAGATCTGGTGATCAGTGGCCTGGTACCACAGGGGTTTATGGGAGAACCTTTGATGAAAGTGACTTTCAAGGCTGTCGCTCACAAGGACCACCCGTTGCACCAGTTAGACAGACCCCTGAGCCTCAATGATCTCAAGCAACACCGCCAGATTGTCATCAGAGACTCTGGCGTCAAGAAAGTGGATGCCGGATGGCTGGAAGCGACAGAACGCTGGACCGTCAGCCATATCAGCACATCGGTAAGAATGATTTCCGAAGGGCTTGGGTTTGCCTGGCTACCAATCGCTCACATAGAACAGGAACTGGACTCTGGGGTGCTGAAACCATTAAACCTTCAGCCTCATGGCTCTCGGCGTCACCAGATATACCTGATTTATACCGATCAGGATTATGCTGGCCCTGCCGTAAAGTCTTTGGCCAATATTTTGAAGGAAGTCTGTGCTGACACAGAAAAGTCAGCACATTGATGGGACCGATCAAAACAAAACCAGAAAGGAGGTTCAGCTAATCTTTCGAAGCTCTCCCAGTTTGCCATCGGACCCATAGGAGATTTCGAAAGTACCATGAACCCCTTCACGAGTGACAAACTTGAGAAGGACATCGTAGGGAATGCTCATGCTAAAGCCCTCCCGGGTACTGACCTGGACACGGTTTTTCTTGCCTTGGTAATACTGCAGGACCTGTTCTGAATTCAAACTGACAGAGAAGGTAGCCTTATTCATTCTGGACTCCATTCCGCGTGTTCAAGCAAATTATGATATCGGCCGCAGGGGGCCTGTGGCCAGTAACGAGATTTGTATCATTTTAGCAAAATCAGCACACACACGAACAAGCCCGGTCATTAAAAATAACCAGGCTTATTACCTCAACTCTAACAGTCAGAGTTTACTGATTAGGCGGAGGCGCCATCAAACCTTCAGGCATTTCCATGTTGTTGGGCACCTGCATCTGCTGCATGACTTGGTTGATAGAATCCCTGATGCTGGCAATCATCGCTTTGTAGCCTTCATCAAAGCCACGATAAAAAGCCTGCTCGGTAGGCTTAACATCATCACCTTCCTGCTTGTAGATAGCAGACTGTTTGCCTTCAGGGTTTTCGCCACTGAAGAAGGCTTCCATGGAAGTGGGAACGGTCAGAGCGACACGACCACCAGCCATATAACCGTCAATGAAGCGCTCTCTCAGAAACGGGTTTTCACTGCTGCCGATACTGGCAGAACGATAGGCATCGTCGGCCTCACACCAGCGATCTTTGTATTCACTGGCTTTATCTTCATCACGGCAGTTGTATTCCAGAACACCCAGCTCTGCAACCACTCGCTGATAGCCTTCGCGGTAACCCGCTTCATCAGGCTTTTCAGTCTTTCCTTCCAGAGCCTCTCGAGAGACCTGACTGGTTTCCGCTCGACGGGCATCGTTGATACCCTGACGGTAACCTTTCAGATAATTGCCAAAGTTGGCAACATTACCAGCCATTGGGCTCTGATCAAAAGCTCCACGTGCCTCACACCATGTCTGCTTGAGCGCATCAGTGGTATCAACAGTGGTGCAATCATAGGCTTCTTCTTCGGCAACCGGACGGGCAGGCTCACCGGTTGAAGGAGCCACCTTCGGACAATCCCGCTTCTCCGAACAGCCCTGAAGCAGTGACAGTAATAAAACAACAGGTACGATACCTGCAAACATTAACCTACGCATTCGACTCTCCTTCCCGAGGGGTAATTGTAATTTCCAACATAAAAACCATTGACCATCAAGATTGCCATGATTTGAATCCGACAGGGACCTGGCAAAATTCTGCCTTATTAATATCATTAGACGGAGCTGGTTAAATATAGTTCAGAAAAATTGTTATTTTTCTTTTTTAGTCCCTGTGGATATATCCGGTGTTGAATGAGCCTCAGGCTCTTTTAGCTGGCACAATGTCGGCCAGTCAGAGCTTTGCACAGAAGCTACCAACTGACCCCATTGCTCAAGAGAACAGGTTTTCCCACAGGACAGAGCCAGAGGCTCGTCATTTAGTGAAACCTGAACAGTTCTGTTTGAGGCCGAGAAGCGCAGGGTTAACATACTGGTATAGGGAACATTAGACTCTGCGGGGCTCCCCAGAGCCGTCATCAGGGTCAGTATGTTGCTGTCACTGACAGACAACAGATAGAAGTATTCACAGGTGGTTTTGCCACTTTCAAGACAGCTCTGATAATGCTGATAACGCTGGTCAATCGCCTTCACAAGATACTGGCTGGCCAGCTGGACTATACGGCTGTCTTTGCCCATTTGAGGCATAAACCAGTCAATCAGACCCTCCAGCTGCTGCTCATCCCGGGGGGTCAGAAACTCTGGCAGAGGAAGATTATGCAGTTTTCTGATATGCAATGCGTCGGCAAGGCTCATCATGGCATGGAGTGTTGGCCTGTGCCCTGACTCTTTGGCCCAGAGCCTGATCCTGTCGAGCCCCATTTCTTCTGCCTTCTTTTGCCACAGAGGACTCTTTTGCAGACCGCCAATCAGGGCTTTGTAGCCAGTGCAGGCTTGAGTAAATCCGAGAAAATAATCGTCTCGCAGAGGGTAAGCATAAACCGGTGGAACAGCCGCAAACTCATTGCCTGAGCCTGTTTTGAGACTGTCGGGGTAAATAGCCTGAAGCATGGTGGTGGCGCACTGGATGGTTCTGTCCAGGCCACGGGCCTGATGATAACTGAGATCCGGATTCCAGCGGGAAGGAAAATCAGTCGGAAGTTGTGTCTGCCTGAAATGCTTACCCGCTTCATAACACTGCTTGAAGCCAATGTCTGTCATCTCACCGGGTCCCATGGGCCAGAGTTCGGGATTTAAAGGGTACCTTGGACTTCGATCTCCATGTCGCACCAGTGTGACAATGAAGTCATGAGAGTCGCGGTGATTGTCATTGTCGTCAGGCTCTGACTGAGCATGAGCCGTCATTAAAAAACACAATATACCCCAGACCAGAAGACACTCTTTCATTCTTTTATTCCTGATTAATTAAAGAATCAGACAACAGAGCATAGAAAGAAAAGTAACAATTGTTCAGAAAATGCGTCTGGATAGACAAACAATTTCGAGCTTTCAGACTCCCAGTGCATGTTTGATCAACATATCTTTGGCAAAAGGCAGACTATTCGTCCACTTCAGTCCGGTGTTCCTCAGCCAGCGAAGACCGATATCGTCAGCGGCAAAGAGGTTCTGTAAACCCTCCATGGACTTCATCATCAACAAATTACTGCCCATTCTTCTGCGCTCATACCGATTCAGGATATGACTGCCAGAAAAGTCATCGCCACGCTCAATAGCACGAATGATTTCTTCAGAGAGAACCTCCACATCCTGCAGCCCAAGGTTCACACCCTGACCCGCCAAAGGATGAATGGTATGGGCTGCGTCACCTGCCAGCACAATTCTATTCCGGTGATATTGGCGGGCGTGTCGCTGCCTGAGAGGAAAGCGAAAACGGGGATCGACTGAAAGCACCTTCCCGAGCCTGGATTCAAAAGCGCATTCTACAGCCTGACAAAAAGCCTCATCATCCAGGGACAGGACTTCGTCGGCGCCATCGGGAACCAGCGACCAAACGATGGAGCAGAAGTGTTTTTCTCCCCGGCTGGGCATGGGCAGAAACGCCAGAGGCCCGGAGGCCAGAAAGACCTGCCAGGCGGTGTCCTGATGATATTTCTCTGTTTCTACGGTGGTGACCACCGCATGATGGAGACAGTCTTTCTGACTGGAAGGAATGCCCGAAAGTTTCCTCAGGCGCGACTCGGCCCCATCGGTAGCCACCAGCAGACGAGCTTCTATCTTTTCATTGTCCAGTTGAACCTGATGGGGCTCTCCCAGCTGATAGGCAATGGTTGACTGGTTGGGGAAGCATTCAACCCCCGTCTTAGCCAACTGCTCCAGCAGCGCATTGCGAACCACATCGTTTTCAACAATATTTCCAAGCGTCTTAAAACCTGCTGACCTGGCATCAAAGGCAATCTCACCCGTTCCTTCACTGTCCCAGACATACATATGCTGATAGGGCATTGCACGCTGTGAGGTCATAGCTTCCCAGGCTCCCAGTCGCTGGAATAACCGGGAAGAAGCTTCGGTCAGGGCACTGACTCTCGGTGCATAGGGACTGTCAGGAGAGAATACCTGAGCCGAAAGCGACTGTTGATCGACCAGGGCTATTTTCAGGTCTGTTTTTGACAGCGACAGGGCCAGAGATACCCCAACCATGCCACCACCGGCAATCACCAGATCAAATGATTTCAACCGAGATCTCCTGCTGATACTGTTTTTTCAGCTCAAGGCTGTATTTCCGCTAAAGGCTGTATTTCTGCTAAAGGCTCTGGCAATTAAAAGCCCATGGCCTTTCTGGCAAACCGACCTTTTAATCCCCGGCTCATATCCAGACAGCTTAACCCCAGGTTCCTGGCCAGAATCACCGGCAGCTCCTGTCGGGAAAACAATTTCACCAGACCGTCACAGAAGTCCAGAGTCATCCTCTGATCGATTCTCTGCTCATCGACGTACTGAAGCAAGCGGGACAGATTGCCCGGGGCCATACCCTGTCTGAGTGATTCAGCGATATTCCCGGCCAGAGCCATTGTATCCCTGATGGCCAGGTTATAACCCTGGCCTGCGACAGGATGCATAGCGTGAGCCGCATTGCCCAGAACAACCAGACCAGGTCTGACTTGCTCACGGGCAACACTGAGAGCCAGAGGATAGCTTTCACGCACACCAACTTTGATAAACTCACCAGCACGATAACCAAACTTTTCTTGTAAAGTGATCAGGAAAGTCTCGTCATCCATAGACATTTTGTCGTCAATTTCGTCAGACGGCACTGTCCAGACCAGTGCTGAACGATCTCCAGAGAGAGGAAGCAGAGCCATGGGTCCCCTTCCGGCAAAGCGTTCATAGGCTATGCCATTGTGAGGCTTATTCAGGGAAACGTTAGCAATCAGTGCATGCTGCTGGTAGTCATACTGCTTGCGTGAAATACCCAGTTTTGCCATCAAACGGGAACGACCACCATCGGCAAGGACCACAAGCGACGCCATTTTCTCAAAAGATTCACCCCCTTGATTGATAACCACTTTCGTTTCTGAGTCAGGCAGTGGCTGTAAAGATTGAACCTGTGCCGGACTCAGGACGTCTACCTGCCCCTGATCGCGATAAGCTTTCAGCTTTTTGAGCAGCACTTCACCCAGCCGATGGTTTTCAACCACATACCCCAGTGCAGGTACATTTTCTTTCTGATGATTAAGGTGGGTGGCACCAAAATGCCCTCTGTCAGAGACCTGAATATCCAGAATAGGCATGGCAAACGGATCAAGATCGGGCCAGATGCCAAGTTCACCATAGATCAGCCGAGTGCCATAAGAGAGTGCCGAGGCCCTGGCATCATAGCCCGGTGGAGACTTGGGCAGAGCGTCAGGGGAAGTATCCCGCGCTTCGTCAATAGAATGCGTTTCAACCAGCGCTACCTTCAGCCCATGTTCATCGATCGCAGACGCCAGAGCACACAGCAGACTGGCACCCACCAGCCCACCACCAATGATCAGGACATCGTACTTCCCGGTCATCTCTCTCTCCTTTCAACCATGAAAACACTCATCACTTAAGAGGACAACGGTAGCCTTTTTGGTTATCAGTGAATGGTTTTTGTATTACGCTTTGCCGATTTTTCCTGAGACGCCACCTCAGAAAAAATGGTTAAAAGACTCATCCGAACATACTCACTGACGTCTATGAACAAACGTTCAGACTCATCACTGCCATCCGCTTCAGGCCGGATCTGGGCAATTTCCGAGAAATCTCCCAGAACCCCTTCCACTTCCTGACTCAGAGACTGACCGCCAATCACTTCGCCGAAACCGAACAGAAACCCCTGACACCAAAAGCCCAGTGCTTCGGTTCTTTGCTCCAGGGCTTCATCGTCATCTGGCAGAAGCAGAGCAATGGAAAAGTCTGATTGATCAAGCTTTTGCAAGGTTCCCTGATACATGCGCATCAGGAGTTCCTGAAAGCGGCTGTCCAGCTCCTGATCATCCAGTAAACCGGACACCTGGCGGAACCAGGCTTCCACGCCGGGCTGACTGCCTGCAGCAAAGGTACCACAGAGAATGCCATGCAGTTCAGAAGGATGACTTTCACCGCCCAACTCAACCAGACGATCAGCCAGCTCATCAAAGGCGACAAGGTCACGAGCCGCATCATTATTTGTCATTACAATTACCCTGAAAGCCTTACTGGAATGAGCCCGTTGATCACATAACAACCGATCAATAACCGCGTGGATTGAAAAACCGGCAGGAAACCGGATCCCAGTGGCTTTATGAAAAACCCGATGGTCTGTGAGTGTACCAGATTTATCGGTTGGGCAAATCGCAAAGGCATTGTTCTGTCTACTGACAGCCGCTATAGTAGATCCAATAGCTCGGTCCCGGAACCTATGAACGACCACGAACTCACAACTCTGAACCAGAAAATCGATGACCTGGTAGCCATCAGCCTGAAACTGAAAAAAGAGAACCGGCTACTGCGCGCCAAGGAACAAACCTGGCAGGCAGAACGCGCGCAGCTGATGGAGAAGAATGATGTCGCACGCAGCAAGGTCGAGGCCATGATCAACCGCTTGCGCACTCTGGAGCATGAATCCTGATGGACAGTTCATCCACTACCACCGTCAATATCCTGGACAAAGAATACCTGGTCAGTTGTCCCAAACAGGAAGAAACCAATCTTCATCAGGCAGCCCGACACTTAAATGAACAAATGAAGCAGATCCGTGCGGGTGGCGTGATAGGTGCAGAGCGTATTGCAGTCATGGCGGCACTTAACATCAGTTACGAACTGCTACAGAGCAGGCAGCAAAGCCTGACCGACAATTCCGATGCTCAGGAACAGATCAAACAGATGCTTGGTAAGCTGGATCAGGCGCTCATGTTGATCGAAAGCTAAAACCCCTGACCGCTCTGGCCTGATGGTTCAATGTTGGCAAAAAACCAATTGAGCTATCAGTCAAAAGATCAATAGCAAAAAAAACCTACAGACTTACACGGCATAACCGATATAATTCCGGTCAAGTCTCCCTGGCCTGTTTGCCAGTCATTAAAGACCCGGGCTGATAATACCATACCGGGGATTCCTCGATGATGCTGGAGCGCATGTCCACCTTGCAGTGGAAAGCCCGATTCATCACAGCAATCCCCACCGTTGCTTTAACGGCGACGGGCTTATGTGACAGCGGCAGCTTGGGGAGACTTACTATCATGTTGTGTTTGACAACTTGCCCTCCCCTCACCAATTGCTATCCTCAAACCTCAAACAGTACGGTGTCCCCAAATCGAGGCAGAACGATGGAAAGTTTATACAACACTGACTATCACCAGTGGTTAAGACAACAGCGGGAACTCCTCATTCAAGGTCAATTGGATCAATTGGATATTGAAAACCTGATTGAGGAGTTAGAGTTGGGTATTAATCAAAACCTGGATACATTAGAGTCACACCTGATGATCCTGATTACTCACTTATTAAAATGGGATTATCAGGAAAAAGTATTACAAGATCCATGGGTGGACGAATGCGTGAAACATACCTGGATGCCCAGCATTAGAAACCCAAGGGCGAAAATTCGACAATTGATTGAAAAGCATTCTAATCTAAAACCCCAGATAGATCGTGTTTTGGCTAAGGCTTATTCCATCGGTAAGCAAGATGCCATTGATGAAATGAATGAATACGCTCGCCATGATCACCAAAGGCTCAATCAAAGCAGTTTTCCTGAAGTCTGCCCTTGGAGTTTTGAGCAGGTGATGGATAAATCTTGGCCGGTTTCTAAACACAGCCCCTGAAAGCCAGCCAACAATAAATTGCAGTATGAAGAGTCGCAACCCCTGGTGATTAATGCCTCAATTCAGCGATTCGACTTTTCCATTGAACTGAGTTGGAAAACTCTGAAAGCATGCCTTGCACAAGAAGGCATCACTGCCAATACCCCCAGAGAATGTATGCAGCTGGCGTACGCCGCCCACTGGTTCGATGACGAAAAAGCGTGGCTGAGTATGTTGAAGGACCGCAACCTGACTTCCCACACCTACAAAGAAGACCTGGCACTAGAAATATATCGTCGTTTACCCGGTCATTATCAGGCGATGAAGGCCTTGCATGTTTTTCCGACTAACCACTTTCGCTCCTGATCGAATGAATTGTCTCCGCACTGCGGAGACAATTGTGCAGACACTGTCTGCCCAATGCTTCAGTCCCATTTTTGACATCCTCCCCGCCGTGAAGAGGGTGTCGCAAAACTCTAACAACTCGTTCCCACGCTCTGCGTGGGAATGCATACATCCCCTGAAAAGCGGACTCTGCAGCGCGAGATGGGTATGGGTTCCCACGCTGGAGCATGGGAACCAGAGTTTTGCGACACCCTCTGAACGACGGGGATTCCTTCGGCTAGACGGTCATCCCCGTCCTCAAAGTACGGGGTTTTACGCTCATTCGATAATTTAAAATATTCTATGAGAAATAGCATAGTTAACTTCTGATAACAGTGCACCAACTGACCTGATAGTTTCGTTCGTTTTAACCAGCTTACGGTTGTAGTGATTTTGCATCCACAAGTTAGAATGGATCCTGCCTCTGGCATCATCTACGCGCTGTCTTGCACTATTGTCTCCAGTCAAAGCTAAATGAGTCATATTTAAAGCACCATCAACACTATTAAGTACCATTTGACCCTGACAAAAACTGGCCGATGCTGAGACGCTCGCAGCTTCTCGTTCTAACTTATTCATTCTGATAACAAGTTCATCTTGAAGTTGAAGAAGCATAGAGGCGTCGTAGTGATTTTTATAAAGGGTTTTCGCCAGATTGAGACGAGTTCTATTTTCAAGATCATCAACACCCAATTTATTATTAAGCTGAGTTGCGGCTCTGAATCCATCTTTGATAGTCTTTACATTGCCGTAAGGTTTAGTAGCAGCATCTATAGCCTGTTTCAGAATACCATTTTCAAGTTTACTCTTAATTTGGTGCGCACGAGTTTCATTAAATCTCATACCCGGTGTAACCAACCGTTTAAATGCGTCAGCAACTGCACCAACCATACGGCTAAAAATATTTTTCCTACCTGTTTCGGCTGTGACATTGACATTAACAAATCTGCCTTTAACGTTACTTTCGTGGACATAAACAGTGTAAGCTCTTTCTGCTTCCTCAGAGTAAAAGGTTACTTTTTCACCTCTAAACTCACCAGCTTCGTTAATTAGTGTTTCATCAGCCATGCTATTTTTCCATGACTTGATGTGAAAGGTATTTGCTAGTGGACATCCCTGTATATTCATACGAATTACCTCCGTGGCAGTTAATATTTTTTAAAAGATATAGAAAATTCACCCTGACTATAATGACAACTCAGTTAGCAACACTGACAATTGTTGGAAACAGCCGGGGTCATAAGGAAATTGGTGTCATTTATTTTTCCGCTCATTCAACTCTGGTCTTTTTCAACTCGTTCCCTCGCTCTGAGGGTGTCGCAAAATTTCAACAGCTCGTTCTCACGCTCTGAAGTCGTCATTCCCGCGAAGGCGGGAATCCAGCGCCAACGGTGGATCTCTGCCTTCTCGGGGATGACAAGGCCAGGGGAGCACCGGGCAGTATGGTTCTGGTGGTGAGTCAGTGTGGATTCCCACCTTCGCGGGAATGACGAGAATGAAATCGGGAATGACGAGAATGAAGTTGGGAATGACGAGAATGAAGTTGGGAATGACGGGGGTGAAGGCGGGAACCAGAGTTTTGCGACACCCTCCCAATGAGGTAATCCAGTCGACATCTTTAGCTTTAGCAGAAAACTTATCCGTCAAGGCATATATCTCTGAAGACTTGTCATAGGAACAAAGTTCCCGAATAGCATGGGCTAAACGCGGGGGAAGATTGTGGTCAATGAAGTATTTCGCCATTAGCAATCCTTTGTTCAAAAGATACTGCTGCCATGACGGCTGACACATCAATCTTGTAGGGTATTCAGCTGAATGAAAGAAACGCAACTCACAAAAAAAGCCGATCCACTGTGACCGGCTTTCCAAGAAAACGTGTTCCAGAATAAATCAGGACTTTTGTTTTGGCTTTACGTACAGCACCAGGTTGTGGTCAACAATCTCGTAGCCGTGCTTATCAGCAATCTCTTTTTGACGACGCTCAATATCTTCATCGATAAACTCGATGATCTCACCGCTTTCCATACAGACCATATGATCGTGATGCTCACCTCTGGCCAGCTCGAACACCGAGTGCCCGCTGTCAAAGTTGTGCCTGATCACCAGACCGGCCCCTTCAAACTGGGTCAGCACCCGGTAGACGGTAGCCAGACCGACATCTTCTTCTGCTCCGAGGAGTGCCTTGTAGACATCCTCCGCACTCATATGAAGGCCCTGAGAGCTTTCAAGAATCTGAAGGATTTTGACACGAGGCAGCGTGACCTTCAGACCCGCTTTGCGCAACTCTTGATTTTCCAACACGTTTCCCTAACCTTTAGCATTTAGCAGGTAATCCCTGCTATTATCACACTTTTAAACCGAACATTCATTTTCGAAGAAGATAGTGGAAGTCTGAAACCGATGCAAAAACGTCCAGCCCTGACCACCGTTGTTCTCAGTGCCGCTGCTCTTCTGGCTGGGTGTGCCAGTTCAACAGACAGTGGCTCCAAACTCATCAGCTTCCCCGGTGTTTACAAGGTCGACATCCAGCAGGGTAATGTCATTACCCAGGAAATGGTCGATCAACTTCGTCCGGGAATGACCCGTAACCAGGTCCAGTATGTTATGGGCACCCCTCTTATGGAAGACGCCTTCAACCGGGACCGCTGGGATTATATTTCCAGTCTTCAGCCTGGCGGCGAACAGCGCACCCAGCAAACCCTGACTATCTTCTTCAAGGACGACAAACTTACCTCTATTGAAGGAGACTTTCGTCCCGGTGCTGGTAAAACACCTTAAGACAGCTTTGTTGACTGGAAGAGCAGCTCACCCTCAGGATGCAGCTGCCTCTTTCTTGAGCTTCGCTGTCTCCGCACGCTTCTTGCGCACTTCTTTCGGATCAGCTATCAATGGTCGATAAATTTCTATCCGGTCACCTTCTTTCACTGCCTGATCGGCAGGTCTGATAACCGCTTTGCCAAAGATACCCAGTTTAACAGAGTCCCAATCAATCTCAGAAAAAATCGACTTCATCCCGGATTGTCTGGCAGCATCAAGTACTGAAGTACCTTCTTTAACATCTACAGTCAGGATTCGGTAATCATCCGGCTTGGCGTAAGCCACTTCAACGCTTACTCTGGAATCTTCCCCCGGCTCCGACCGGTTATTGTTTTCAGCCATAAAGCTGCTCCGCTCTTTGACAGAAGGCGTCAACCATTTTATTCATTGCCTTATTGAACACTGCACCGACTGTAGCTCTGAGCACCGGGTTGGATATTTCGAAATCCAGCTCCAGAGATACCTTGCAGCCTTCATTGCCCAACGGTTTGAATGTCCAGAGCCCATTCAGCTTTGAAAAAGGCCCCTTCAGCAATGACATTTCAATAGATCGATTTTCCACCATTCGGTTCCTTGTGGAAAACTCATAACCCAGACTCCCTTTTGACAGTTCAAGAGCGGCTTCCAGCACTTCCCCTTCCTGCTTCAGTATTCTGGCCCCTGAACACCAGGGTAGAAACTCAGGATAACCTTCAACATCAGCCACCAGCGGATACATTTTTTCTACTGGCTGCATGATCAGGGCTGAACGGGAAACTCTTGGCATGACACACTGCAAATTTACAAAACAAGGGCCCGCGAGCATACCATATTGTCAAAGTTTTTGCTTTCAGGACTCTGCAGGAAGGACAGTGTAACTGAGCATCGGAAGGTGTGGGAGGAGCGTAGCCCCATAGCTACGCTCTGCGTCGATTATGATTTAAAAAGGCTTCAAATCATTTCAGCGCTGTGTACAGAATCAGAGCTACCGCTACGGGCACAATGATACGAACGGCAATGCGCCATACATTGAACAGACCAACGCTCATAGCCAGTTCGTTAGACATAACAGAACGCTTAATAATCCAGCCAGCAAAGATCGCTGTCAAAGCACCACCGAGAGGCAACAGGAAAACGTCGGTCATGTAACCCGCTAGGTCAAAGATAGTCTTGTCGAAGAACTTGACGTCGGCCCAGATGTTAAAGGAGAACACAGAGCCCAGACCAACCAGCCAGATAGCACCGCCAATCAACCAGGTCGCCAGTACACGATTGATAGCGAAGCGCTCAGTCACCCAGGACAGAGAAGGCTCAATCAGGGAGATGGCTGAACTCAGGGCAGCGATACCTACCAGCGTGAAGAATATGAAGCCCAGAATCGATCCGCCAGTGATATTAGCGAAGGCAGAGGTCAGGGAAACAAACAGCAGGCCGGGGCCGGCAGAAGGCTCAAGACCATGAGCGTAAACAATCGGGAATACGATCAGACCAGATATGATGGCCATGAGGGTATCCAGGAATGCAACATTCAGAGCTGTACGCGGAATAGAGTTATTAGCAGGCATGTAGGCACCGTACGCCATCAGGGCACACATACCCAGACTCAGGGTAAAGAAGGCCTGACCCATTGCCGCCGCAACCGCTTCGCCGGTAATCTTGCTGAAATCCACATCGAACATGAAGTGGAAACCACGCATAAATTCACCGGTGGCCAGAATACTGTAGCCCAACATGGCAAACAACAGGACGAACAGCGTTGGCATCATAACCTGAAGACCTTTTTCCAGACCTTTATGAACACCACGAGCGGTTATCAGAACAGTGATAACCATAAACAGGGTGTGCCACAGAATCTGTCTTGGCGCCGAGGCCGTCAGAGCTTCAAACTCACCGCCAATCTGATCAGCTGACATACCATTGAAGACACCTGTCAACAGATCCCAGGCGTATGACAGCGCCCAGCCGGCTACTACGCTGTAGAAGGTCAGAATGATGAAGCCGGTGACCATCCCCATCCAGCCAATCACTTCCCAGCCACGAAAGACACCTGCGTCGCTGGTCAGTTTACGCATGGCATTCAGGGGGCTCAGGCGGGTTGAACGACCAATGGCCGTTTCAGCCATCAGCAAAGGAATACCTACCAGAGCGATACAAAGCAGATAAACCAGAACAAAGGCACCACCGCCGTACTGACCGGCAATGTATGGGAATTTCCAGATATTCCCCAGACCAATGGCAGAGCCGGCCGCAGCCAGCATAAATGTCCAACGGTTGTTCCAGGTTTTGCGCGAGGTTGTCGGGTTTTGTCCTGACATGAGACTCCTCAATGATATACAGCAAAATTCTTATCGAGTGAAACCTTCATGCAGAGTGCTGCAAGGATAATTCAAACAACACTGCATTTAATTGCAAGCCGCCCGGGCTATTCAGTCTGGAATCAGACAGTCAGGAAAAGGAGCTCAAACGACAACCAGCTTGAAGAAGAGAGTAGAGTCATTACTTACAGCCAGGGGCACAAATAACAGCCCACTCAACACCGGATAAAGCAGCTACCATAAAGCTTTCACTGGAGCATGAGGGCGACGCTGAGCATTGTATCGGTTTAATTTCTCACCTCAACCACTTTTTCCTACAATCACCACAAAAAAAGAAATATCCTCCAAAATAATTTACAGCCCAGAATATTTAACCTAAACAATGTAAATTCCGGACAAATACGAAAAATCGTCAGGAACTTGAATAAGTAAGAGTCATAAGCAACGACTGGTTTTATACTCTATCCACGTTATAATCCGCGCATGGCTAAAAGATCGAAAAAAAGCGGTAAAGGCGACTCCTCCATTGTCGTCAACAAAAAGGCCCGTCATGACTACCACATAGATGAGTCATTTGAAGCGGGACTGTCACTGGCAGGCTGGGAAGTCAAAAGCCTTCGCATGGGCAAAGTACAGCTGGTAGACAGCTACGTTCTGCTCAAAGATGGCGAAGCCTGGTTGATTGGTGCCCAGATCACTCCATTGGATACGGCATCCACCCATGTGGTGGCAGATCCTCTGCGCGACCGCAAACTGTTGTTGCACAGAAGAGAGCTAGCCAAGATGTTCTCGGAAACTCAACAGAAAGGTCATACCTGTATCGCTACCAAGCTCTACTGGAAAGGCCATCTGGTCAAATGTCAGGTAGCCCTTGCCCGAGGCAAGAAAGAGTTCGACAAGCGAGCCGCCACCAAAGAGCGCGAGTGGAATATTGAAAAGCAGCGGGTTATGCATCGGGGGTGAAAGGTTAAACTTTTCAGAATCACACAGCAGGTTCAGCTAAGCAGAGAAGAAAAGGTTGCTCCCGGAGGCCCCGGGAGCAGAAAGCTTCAGTTCGGACTGATCTCCGGCGGCCTGTCACCTGCACCTGTGTTAGGTGGAGGTGGTGGCGGCACCGTGGTGTCAACAGCCACTTCTGTTTGTTCCGCTTCAATTTCCGTCTGTTCCGCTTCTTCTGTTGTGCCCTCAGTTTCCGCCAGTGCCTGCTCACAGTTTGCGGCGGCCTGACCAATCGCGCCCTGCAAAGCAGCATTGCCTGCTGAGGCGGTCATCAACGCAGCGACCATCGATTCTTTGTTCTGTTCAGAAACCTGACAAGCTGGAATATAGACAATCGGCTTCATCTGATCCGGAAATTCAGCAACCGCAGCCACCACCAGTGAAGCCAGCAAGTCTGGCTGATCCTGCAACTTTGCGGTAGCCCCTGAAATTAGCGCTTCAATGGATTGGTCATCATTTTCCATGGCCTTGGCCAGTGCCTGCTCGACGGGCATGGTCGTCAGATCTTGCGCGAGGTCGGCCCGGACACTACCCGAGAGGGCCGCCATCATCAGCGCAGTGGATGCAAATATGAGTTTTGGTTTCATCGTTGTTCCGGTTACGGTTCCCTGGACATGCACCTTTTATACAGCAACTGTCGCATCCATGTATAGGCAGGGACTGCGAGAAATTATATTGGCAGACCTCAACCAATACAAACTGGCAAAAGTCTTAAAGTGTCTTTTAAACAGAGCCTCTTAAACAGTGCCTGTTAATTAGCAGTAATAGACATTAATATACGGGCTTATCCAGATGTACGTCGTTTATATTACACCAGCCGTTCCAGTTTAAGGTAGAGACAGTTAGCATGAAGGGAATAAAGCAGCTCAGCACAGCAAGTCTGCTGGCTATGTATGGCACGAATGCGATGGCTGCCGTTGAGGATGCAGGCCATATCAATCTGGGTCCTGTGGAAATGGTACCGGTAGTCAGTGCCGGTATCGGCTACGACGACAATGTTTACCGTAAAGGTGAAGGCGAACTGGCGGATAAAGGCTCTACAGTTTACAAGTTGAACGCCGAAGCGCAGTTCCGAGCCCAAACCGGTCTCAACACCTACGCGGCAACCCTGGCAGCCCGTAACACCAATTTTTCCAGTCAGTCCGACGCCAGTTATACCGACGTTGGTGTTAAGGGAGATATCCACCAGGAATTTACCAGCCGCCACAGGCTGGATGCCGGATTTGACCTTGGCCGCTATCACGATGCTGGCTCTACTGTTAATGATGTCACCGATAAGTCCGCACCGGAATATAATCGCACCCAGGGCAGCCTGAAATACGGCTTTGGCGCCCAGGAGGCGATAATGCGTGCCGACCTGTTTGGCAGCTACAACAAACAGAATTACAGAGCGGGTGGCGAAGACAAAAAGACTACTGAATATGGTGCCACCGGCTATTACCAGTTCATGCCCAAGACCAGTGCCCTGATAGAAATCAAGGAGCGCAAGCTGGACTACACCGAGGAACAGAATGCTGCTTACGATATCACCAGCTATCTCGTAGGTCTCAGCTGGGATGCCACCGCCAAAAGCAGTGGTTACGCCAAACTGGGTCGCCGTTACCGGAGTGCCACTGGCATAGAACGCCAGGATTATACTGGCTGGGAATTGGGTGTAAGCTATCTACCGGTAGACCGCTCTCTGATTCAGCTGAGCACCACCCGGGACTACGGTCTGGAATCGGATGACCCGGCCAGTGCGGACTTTACCAAAGGCACCACAACCCGACTCACCTGGGAGCACCAGTGGACCGGAAAAATCAACACCCGAGCCAGCTACAGTTATTCCGACGAATCGATTCAAGACGGCACCGGCATCACCGAGAAAGAGCGCAAGGTAAACCAGCTGGGTCTGGCGGTAGACTGGAACATCAAACATAACATTCTACTCTCTGCCTCCTGGCAGCATGTCAGCCGCGATGAAACCGACAAAAACGGCTTTACCGGTGCTGAAGATTACAAGCGGAGCTACTATATGCTCACAGGTACTTTAGCTCTTTAAAGCACTACCGCTGCTCACTTTCAGTTGCCCGTGTTAGCATCAATCTGTCTTTTTTTCGGTTCTTTCAAGGGTTGATCTATTTTTAGAACCGATTCATTAACACATGCAAATAAGAAAATGATGCTCAACCTGTTTTCGGGTAACCCCCAGTAAACAGGTTGAGCAAGTGCAATATTTTGCTAGCAGGAAGAACGTCTTGTTATTTGCCGAACATTTCTGCAGCTTTATCTGGGTTTTGGTCAGCCAACCTCTGAAAGCCCCTATTTTCAGAAGGCGGGAAGCGTTTAGCATGTTATGTTATTATGTTTGCTTTTTTATTCAGGACTTTTTTCAATCTATCGCCTCAAATAAACCTCAGCCTTTTCAGGAGATTTCAATAGGGTACAAGCAATGATTTCCAGACAATACCTAACCAACCCACTGCGGCAGCTGACGACTTTAGTCGTTTTACTATCAATCATGGTCTTCAGTAGTGGCCTGCTGGCTGCCAACCCCATGAGCCTCTCTCGCTACAAACTGGGTGCAGGGGATGAAATCATGATCTCCGTTTACGGTGAAGAAGGGATGGAGAAAGAAATAATCCTGACGGATGCGGGCAGTATTTCCTATCCGTTCCTTGGGGAGTTTCGCGCCAAAGGTCTCACCCTGGGTCAGCTACAAAGGCTGATAACGGAAAAACTGAAAGACGGCTACTTCATTGACCCTCGGGTTAGCGTCTCCATGGTGAAATACCGCAAGTTTTTTGTCACCGGTGAAGTCAAGGAACCGGGAGGGTTTCCCTTTGAACCGGGGCTGACCCTGGAAAAAGCTATCGCTCTGGCGGGTGGTTTTACTCAGCGGGCTTCCAAAAAAGGCATTATCGTCACACGCGATGAAAATGGCAGTGAGAAAGAAAAGGAACTGTCGCTTAATGGTTCGGTTCTGCCCGGTGATATTATCGTTGTCAGCGAAAGCTTCTTCTAGGAGGTTGAACGAGAATAGAGTCCGAAAAATAGAAGACTATTCTCGTGCAACATCTCAGAAAACCGGCAGCTAACCAGACTCTTTTTCAGTAACCACGAAGGCACGAGGTTTTTCTTTTAAAAATAATTTCCTCAGTGACTCCATGGCAAAAAATATGTACCCGATATGAACACAGAAACCCGAAAGGCATCATCGCCACCCGAAGCCTCTGCAAAAACAAGACTGCCCCGGGACGAAGAGATTATCGACCTTCGCCAGATTTTCCATGTGCTCAACAGTCACCGCTGGGCGATTGTCGGTTTTACCGCTGCGGTCACCCTGGTGGCGATATTTGTGGTGTTCTCCATGACACCCATCTACCAGGCCACCGCTACCCTGCAAATCGAGCAGGAGCAGGCCAAAGTCCTGTCCATTGAAGAGGTCTACGGCATTGATGGTGGAACCGACAGCTACCTCAACACCCAGTTTGAGGTGCTGAAATCCCGTGGCGTACTGGAAAAGGTAGTCAACAAGCTTGATTTGCTGAACAACCCGGAGTTTAACGGTCGACTGAAAGAAGCCCCCTGGTATGCAGGCATGCTGGACTGGCGCAGCTGGTTCGGACTGAAAGAGCCGAAAGCACCGGAAGATCCGGGCATGATCATGCGCGATACCATCAATGCACTGTCAGCCAGTGTCTCCATTGAGCCCGTGCGAAAAACCCAGATTGTAAAAATCCATGCCCAATCCGAAACCCCGCAACTGGCGGCAAAAATCGCCAACGCCATTGCCAACGCCTATATCGAAGCCTACATGGAATCAAAGTTGGCCCTGACCCTGAACGCCACTGACTGGATGCAGGGCAGAATGGGTGAACTTTCCGAAAAGCTAAGAGTGGCAGAACAGGAGTTACAGGACTACCGTGAACAGGAGAACCTGATTGAGCTGGAAGGAGTCCTGAACGCTTCCAGTGACGAACTCAAGGCGCTAACCAATGCCCTGGTGGAAGTGCGCCGCAAGCTGGCGGTATCTGAGAACATCTATAGACAGATCTCTACCGGTGAAACGCGCAAAGGCGACAATGCATCCCTGCAGGCGGTGCTTAGACACCCGCTGATTCAAAATCTGAAGCAGGAGAAATCAAAAGTTCAACGACAGGTAACGGATCTGTCCCGCCGTTACGGCCCAAAACATCCTGATATGATTTCGGCAAGGTCTGAACTGAAAAGTATTCAGGACAACCTTAATCTCCAGATTCGCACCATCGTCGAAGGGGTAGAGCGAGAATACGAAATCGACAAGGCCAATGAACGCAGCCTGACTGCGGCGGTAGAAGCGCTGAAAAAACGCATTCAGGCGACCAACCGCAAAGAATTCCGCCTGCGAGCTCTGGAGCGTGAAGTACAGACCAATAAAGACCTGTACGACGCCTTCTTCACACGGATTCAGGAAACCTCCGCTACCAGCGACCTGCAAACCGCCAATGCCCGAATAGTGGATCAAGCCTTTGTGCCGAACTCGCCGATCAAACCGAAGAAAAAGCTGATTATTGCCGTGGCCGCATTGATGGGTTTGTTGATCTCCTGCGGTATCGCCTTCCTGCTGGAAATGCTGAACAACACTGTTCGTACGACGAAAGACGTTGAAGAGAAGCTAAACCTGCCGGTAATGGGGGTATTGCCAAAACTCACCGATAAAGCCCTGCTGGACCGTGTGTTCAACCTATTTACCGACAAGAAGCAGGCTTCATTCGGGGAGGCGGTGCGCACCATCCGTACAAGCGTCAACCTGACAGCAATGGACGAGAAACACCGACTGTTTGGTGTCACCTCAACGGTGCCCGGTGAGGGCAAATCATCGGTGGCCTCCAACCTGGCGCTGGCTCTTGGGCAGCTGGGCAAAACCCTCCTGATTGACTGTGACTTACGTCGCCCGGTGGTGGGTAAAAACTTCCATATCAAAGGGGGTTCTGCCGGGCTGGCCAACTTAATGGCCGGTACCGCCAAAGTGTCCGATGCGGTGCATAAACTGGAAGAGATTGATGTGATTCCCTGCGGCATGGTACCTCCGAACCCACAAGAACTGCTGGCTTCTGATCGACTGGCAAGCCTGCTGACCAAACTGAGGGAGCATTACGACTACATCGTACTGGACTGCCCACCGGTGCAGAACGTCAGCGATGTATTGATGGTCTCCCGCCATTGTGACGGGCTGGTCTATGTAGTGGAAGCCGGCCGTATGCAGGCCAATGCCGTCAACGCGGCGGTTGGCCGACTGCTGCAGGCCGGGGCTCCGGTTACCGGAGCGGTGCTGAACAAGATTAACCCGAAAGCCAAAGATCCTTACGGTTATAACCAGCGGTATTACGACACAACTGGTTACTACTCCGGAGCCTCCTGATCTCTGTTAAATCGTGAAGAGCGCTAAGGCTTAAAAAATGGCCTTAGGCTCTTGGTAAATCGAAAAATACCGTTTTATGTCGCGGGAGCAATTCAAGCTGAGGCCAAAAACGAGAGCCTGATACCTGCCAATGATAGACCAATTGCTGTGGCAGGTATTGACCAAAGTCGTATATTAGTTAATCGAAATATTGATTATGTACGACAGATTAAATATGTTATTTTTAATGCTCGGCGTGACCTCTGATACTTTAAATATAAAAATATTGTCTAAAACTAAAAACCATAGCTTTTCGCTACTGAGCCAGTGAAATTACCAAAAAACTATTCAGGGCTGTAGTACAAACTCCCTGAAAACAACGACTTATGGGGTTTAATGCGGTCATACACTCATGTGAACACAGTACAAAACATGCGTCGTACTTGAAATGTAATATTGTAGCCGTAAAATGTATCTCCATTGTTATCGGGGTGCTAGATCTCTCTAATTTTTCCCTGTCTGCTCATACCTGCATCATTGGTTGTCAGTGGTGTGCTTTTTTTTATTTGACAGGCAGCGTGGTTGGCGATGTAAGCAATGCCTGTTACCGAGGCCGTATGGTTAGACATCACAACTCAACGCTGGTTGTTTCAGTAAAAACCGAAAATCTGAGGGGCGGTAGCGTGTTTTTTTATCGCAATAGTTGTCTAATGCTGCCAGATTCTATGAATTCCGGTTAGTTTATCTAACCAGTTCCCGCACCCGCGTCTGACGGCTTTGAGCAAAATTAACGCTTCACGCATTACCCAGCACTTTTTAACCGGTTTGGCCGGGCTGCTGCGAAAATACACGATCACAAATCTGCCTCGGCAATTTTGACGCTCTGAATATACAAGTGACTCCAATGCCTAAAATTGCAATAGCCGGAACCGGATATGTCGGTTTGTCCAATGCCATGCTTTTGGCCCAACACAATGAAGTGATTGCGCTGGACATTATCCCTGAGAAAGTGGGTATGCTGAACGAACGCCTCTCACCGATCGAGGATGACGATATTGAACGTTACCTTCGCAGTGAGATGCTTCACTTCCGGGCCACTCTGGATAAACAGCAGGCATTTGCCGAGGCTGATTATGTCATTATCGCAACCCCTACGGATTATGATCCGAAGACCAATTATTTTAATACCGAAAGTGTTGAAACAGTGGTTCGTGATGTGATGGACATCAACCCGGATGCCGTCATGATCATTAAATCAACGGTACCGGTAGGCTTCACCCGGCAATTAAAAGAAGACACCGGCAGCAACAACATCATCTTTTCTCCGGAATTCCTGAGAGAAGGTAAGGCACTGCACGACAACCTCTTCCCTTCCCGAATCATCATTGGTGAACAGTCAGAGAGGGCAAAAAAAATAGCGGAGCTGTTTGCTCAGGGTGCGGAGCAAAAAGATACTCCCATTCTTTTCACCAACAGCACCGAAGCCGAGGCCGTGAAACTCTTCTCGAATACTTTCCTGGCACTGAGGGTTTCCTACTTTAACGAACTGGACACCTACTGTGAAACCCACGGTATTGACTCACGGCAAATCATCGAAGGTGTTGGGCTGGACCCAAGGATTGGCAACCACTACAACAATCCAAGTTTTGGTTATGGCGGCTATTGCCTGCCAAAAGATACCAAACAGTTACTGGCCAATTATCAGGATGTGCCCAATAACCTGATCAGAGCCATTGTTGATTCCAACACCACCCGAAAAGATTTTATTGCCGACTCCATTCTCCGGCGCAACCCTGAAGTGGTCGGAGTTTACCGACTGGTGATGAAATCCGGCTCCGATAACTTTCGTGCATCAGCCATTCAAGGTGTGATGAAACGGATAAAAGCCAAAGGGGTTAAAGTGGTCGTCTATGAGCCGGTTCTGACTGAAGATGAGTTCTTTCATTCAGAGGTGATCAACGATTTGGAAGCCTTTAAAGCAGTCAGTGATGTGATTATTGCCAACCGCAAAGAATCTGATTTGGAAGATGTTGCGGAGAAAGTTTATACCCGTGATTTATTTGGGGTGGATTCGTGAAGTCAGGGCGGGTCTGAGTTTTTCTTATCTTTTTCTGCCGTCCATACTGCGGGCACTCTTCTCGGCCAGGCAGAATCAAAGAATACGTAGTATGATACGTGCGCTGATACTGAAAGAATCAGGAGAAAATCCGTCACTGAACCCCGCCCTGAAGAGGGTGTCGCAAAACTCCAACAGCTCGTTTCCATGCTCTGAGGTCGTCATTCCCGCGAAGGCGGGAATCCAGTGCCAACGGTGGATCTCTGCCTTCTCGGGGATGACAAGGCCAGGGGGGGGGGGGCACCGGGCAGTCTGGTTCTGGTGGTGAGTCAGTATGGATTCCCGCCTTCGCGGGAATGACGAGGACGAAGCCGGGAATGACAGGAGTCAACTCGTTCCCGCGCTGGAGAGAGTTTTGCGACACCCGCTAAAGCGAGGGGTTTTACGCAAAATTCGATAAAGTCCCTATCCGTCGTCAGTGCAATATCGGGCCAATCATCACAGCCCGGTGTTGGCGGATTAATCTCTGCAACAGTATTGTTTCTTCAGGTATGGATTCAGTCCTGCGTCGACGCAGTGCAGCCGACCATACACAGGTATCAACAAGCACCATTATTTTCTTCGGGCCTCTTTTTTAAGGGGCTGAGCGTCGTAATCAATGGTGCCGAGATCATCCAGTAGTTCCAACTGCTTGCGGTGGCGAATAAATTCGGCGAGAGCTTCGTTAACGGCTGCTTTTTTGGTTTTATAGCCACCCAGTTGTTGGACCTGAGCAATCAAGTCGTCGTCTATAGCGAGGTTTGATGGCATGTTATCAACTGCTACACAATGGTTTACACAAAAAATCAATTTAGCCCGAGTGCTCATCCATTGCCAATGGCTGAACAATCGCAAAACCTGAGTGACCGACTAAGACCAGGTAGAAACGACTATCGGCTGAGGCATTCCATGAGACCATCGGCAGCATTAAAAAAATACCGGGTAAAGATCAAGGCCATCATAAAAGAGCACAAAGCGGCCAATGCCAGAGTATTTGGCTCTGTACTGAATGGAACAGACACCGAAACCAGTGACCTGGACATACTGATTGACCCAGATCAGGGCATGACCCTATTTGATATTGGAGCGACTCGCCACAAGCTAAAGCAGCTAACCGGTGTAAAAGTTGACATCCTGACCCCCGGCTCACTTTCAGACTCGATCAGAGAAGAAGTTCTTAGCCAGGCAGAGCCGATATAAAACTGAAAAATCCCCTAACCTCAGTTTTTTGACCTGAACCTGGTTTCCTACTCTTCGCACCTTAAAGTAAAACTATATTTGTCTTACCTTAAGCTGAAGGTAGAAAACCATGAAAAAGAAAACAGAGAGTAATTTTCTGCGTTATCTGAAAAGCACAAAAAAGTTGACAGCCGACTGGCCTGAGTGGAAAAAAGAGGCTTTGAAGACAAGGTCTGCAGAGCATGATGTTCTGGATGACCATGATGCTCTCAATAATACGCAAGTTACACAAGATCGTAGCGATTGTGCTCAGTGGCTAAAAAATCACCTGTAATGGGTGATGAAGAGTAACCAAAAGCACATGGGTGAAAAAATGATCGACTTTGGAAAGTTCAAGCAGTCACTTGTGCTTCTAGAATCGCAATTCGGAAATTGGCAAACTCTGGATACCTCATTACCTTCATGGATTCAGGAAGCAGTTTCTGAATCCGTTATCCGGCGGTATGTAACCTGCTACGACTGCTTATGGAAAGCCCTGAAACACTACCTGAAAGAAGGCCTTGGTCTCCCTGATGTGCCTAACAGTCCAAAGCCGCTGTTTCGGATAGCCAATGAGAACCGCTTACTAACATCTGATGTCGCTCAGTGGATGACATACGCAGACACTCGCATCGGAACTTCTCACGACTACGATGGGAAAAAAGCAAAAGCTGCACTAAATATTATGGATGCCTTTATCAAAGATTCCGTAAAGCTTTATGTAAGCATGAGCGATGAAACCTGGTCATGAAAACAGCGTTGGAAACACCTGACCTGAATGCTCTGTTGGGCATTCCATTTACAGACCAAATACTGGAACAGGGAGTGGCAATTAACCTGGCCATTCATTTGTTTCGAAATGACGTGGTTACCCTTGCTAAAGGGGCCAGGATAGCCCGGGTTCCACTGGGTGATTTTATCCAGATTCTGGGTGCACAAGGCATTCCTGTAGTTGACCATGACCCTGCGGATCTGGACAGTGACCTTGAAAACCTTGGATAAGCCGAGGATACTTCGCAAATCGTAGCCAATAGCAGCCCAATAATTGCCTTTGATAATCACCAGAAATTCAACACCAACAGTGAAAATCAGCTTTTTACACTGACTTCCCTGCTGTTTCTTAAGAAAGACATCAATGGGTTTACGCACTATTCGGCTGACAGTTACATAGCAGATATGGAAGACCTGAAACCAGCAGCTATTTTTTATGATCATTACGGTTCAGGTACTTAACCCAGATCACCAGTGCACAGACAATGGAAAAGAAAATAGCCAGAGCCCAGGCGAAAGGGTTCATCTCAATCATGGTCAGACTCCAAATGAAAGCCCAGACCCTGGTTTTTCCTTGGAAAAACCCGGCAAAAAAGTTACGTTGCCTAAACCATTACCGATAGAGCTAATATCAAACCAATGGAACCACTGCACAAGGCAGTCATCATCTCATTTCTCAGGCAAGCTTATGGTGACTTGTCACAAGGTATACTGCTCTTTGGGAGCCATGCCAACGGCACAGCCAATAAAGAAAGTGACATAGACTTGGGTATTTTGATTGACGGTATGGCTGACCCGGTTGAACTATGGGAAAACGCCCAGACACTAGCCAGCCAGGTGAATACCAATATTGACCTGATAGATTTACGCGCAGCAACTACTGTACTACAGCATGAAGTGATCAATACAGGAATCTGGCTGTGGCAGCAAGATACCCTAACCTGTGACTTATTCGAACTCCAGGTTATGTCGTTGTACCAGCAGCTACAATACGATAGACGGGAAATCCTGGACGACTTACAAAGAAGGCTGCGTAATGAATGACATTATTCTTAACAAATACTCAATCATTCAGCGCTGTATTGCCCGTATTAATGAAGAATACAAAGGTCATGAGTCTGAACTGGCGACAAATTACACTCAGCAGGATTCTATAATTCTGAATATTCAGAGAGCCTGCCAGGCTGCCCAGGATATGGCGAACTACGTTATCAAACTGAAAAAATTGGGAATCCCCCAGAATGCCAGAGAATCTTTCCAGCTACTAAACGATCATGGACTAGTATCAGCCCCACTCACAGTCAGTATGACAAAAATGGTGGGGTTCAGGAATATAGCGGTTCATGAGTACCAAAAATTGAACATAGCTATTCTCAAATCTGTTATAGAAAACCATGTTGATGAAATTAACGGGTTCGCAGAAGAAGTTATGCGCAGTTTTAATAAGGATTGACAATGAAAGACCTGAACATGGTTTTCCTGACCCCGGTTTTCCTTTCCGGTTTTTGTAACTTGAACACGTATCCAAATGGATACATACTTCTTTAATGTACTTGCTCAAGACCACTGACCACTTCGAGAAGTGGTTGAACAAACTCAAAGACAAGCCGGGCAAGGCTCGAATCCTGGCCTCTCTGAAATTGCTGGAGCAGGGGCACATCGGGGACTGGAAATCAGTTGGAGGCAAAGTGTCAGAGCTTCGGGTGCACTAGGGGGCAGGCTATAAGATCTACTTTGCCAGGCAAAAGGATATCATCATCGTATTACTCAATGGTGGTGACAAGTCCAGCCAGTCCAGAGACATTGAAAAAGCAAAAGCCATTTTAAAAAATCTGGAGGCATGACATGAGCAGGAAGCTAAAGACCTTTGATGCATCAGAGTATCTTGACGACAGTGAAACGATTGCAGAGTACCTGAATGCTGTCATTGAAACGGGTGACCAGGCTTTGCTCTTATCGGCTATTGGTGATATCGCCAAGGCAACAGGGATGCAGAAGATAGCCAATGACTCAGGCCTTGGTCGGGAAAGTCTATACAAAGCCCTGGCACCAGGTGCGAAACCAAGGTTTGAAACAGTGTTCAAAATTCTTCAGGCTCTGGGAGTGAGTTTGAAAATCAGCCCTTAGCATTAGTGTTATTCTGGCATCGGACAATACAAAGTATAAAAGTATAATAAGGATGTTGGGTTACATTGTGAACGATGAAAGACCTGACCCCGGTTTTCTTTCTATTATCAGTAACCCTCGCCAAGCTTGGTAAGTTGACAACAGCTAAAAGACAGCCTTTTGCATCACGGGAGAAGTCCCGTGGATGCTGTTGTCAGGTGCCGTGGTTATTTTTGGAGGTGGTTTACAATGATAGCCAGAGTGTCTTCAATCTTGTCAAAACGTTCACGGTTTTCTTGCTGGTTAGCGTCGATCTTGTCAAAACGTTCACGATTTTCTTGCAGGTTAACGTCAATCTTGTCAAAACGTTCACGATTTTCTTGCTGGTATTGGCGAACTTCTTGCTGGTTAGCTTCAATCTTTTCATTAAGTGACTCAATAGCTATTTCCTGCCGTGCGCTGTGCAGGTAAAGCTTCCTAATATCGTCCTGTGAGCTTTTTACACTGACCTCTACACGACTGATGGCATTAAAGAAATCGTCTGTGTCTTTATCGTGGTTCATTCGTACACCCTGTGATTATTTCTTGTGCGTTGAGCATAGCAGTCAATAAAAGATGGCACAAAGACACCTAACCTTTTTCTGACCATCTGTGCTGTCACTGCCAGGGCAGAAAGCCAGATGTATTTTGTCAGTGTTATCATCTTCGTTAAGTTTTTGAATGGATGCAAAAGCGACATATCCTCAGTTCTGCCGACAGCTGGCGGAAAATGCGTGAAATTCGCAATGCATTTTCTCACGACTACCCGGTAGCTGAATCGCAGTGGGCTGAAGCGCTTAACATGGCATGGGCTGTGGCTCCGGAACTGATTGAAATCACTGAACAGATCGAAGCGTACGTACTCAGGCTCCACAATATAAAGTTAGGTCGTGACCATTGAGAATCAGTCCGGAACAGAAAGACGACATCATCGAGTTGGTCAGGAAAGAGATCAGCCAGCAGGCCAGGGTCTGGCTCTTTGGCTCCAGGGTCAGAGATGACGCACGGGGTGGCGATATTGACTTGTTGATTGAAATCGATGGTTTAAGCAACCTGGTCGAAAAGAAAACCACTTACGCCTGGCACTGGAAGACCGATGGGGTGAACAAAAAGTGGATATTCTGATTCACGACACCCAGCACCCTGAACAGCCCATTCACCGAATTGCCAAGCTGGAAGGTGCACGGTTGGTTTGATGTAGATGTTTTTAGACATTTTAGAGTCAAACTGCTGAACAATACGAAAACCTTCAAAACGGGCCTGAAGAGAAAACAAAAGAAAGCTGCTATAAGTATAAGCTAACTGGCTGATGTCCTTGCTGGGGAGGCGATTTCATAATTTTGCCGTAATGTCTGAGTAGAGCAGAGCAACAGTTAATGATTCAGGATTAAAGAACTACCCCCAGTTGATTAATTGGTTAACCAAAAACGGAATAAATTCAAAATGAAAAAAATTCTTGCTGTGGCTTCCGGTGGTGGTCACTGGAAGCAACTAATTAAATTGAAACCTGAATTAGAAAAAGCAAATATAATATATGCAACAACTATCAAAGGTTTGGCTGAACAAGAGGGTATTAAAAACTCATATATCTTGCCTGAAGCTAGCAGTACTGAAAAGTTAAAAATACCCAATCTTCTTTATGAAGTCATTAAAATGATTGTTAAGGAACGGCCAGATATTATTATTTCGACAGGTGCTGCACCAGGCTTATTAACAATAGTGTGTGGTCGGCTTTTAGGCTCAAAAACACTATGGATCGATAGCATAGCAAATGGTGAAAAACTTTCTATGTGTGGTAGATTATCCACCTTCTTTGCGCATAAAACGCTTTCACAATGGGAAAACCTTTGTGATGGTAGAAAAGTTTTTTATCATGGTTCAATTATTTAAGAGATAAGTACATTGATATTGGTTACTACAGGCACACAGTTTCCTTTTGACCGAATGGTTCTTGCTGTAGACAAGTGGGGCAGTATAAATAGTGAAGTAGAGATATTTGCCCAAATTGGTAAAGGTGGAATTAAGCCACAACATATAGAGAGTACTGATTTCTTAACTCCAGTACAGTATTCAAGCTTGCTAAAAAAAACAAAGGTTATAGTAGCGCATGCTGGCATGGGTTCTATTTTAACCGCTTATGAATTGAATATTCCTATTATAATTTTCCCTAGAAGTTTTGCTCTTGGTGAGCATAGGAATGATCATCAAACATCAACAGCAAACAAATTTAAAGATGTATCTGGAATCTATGTTGCGACAAATGAAACTGAAATACACAACTACTTAGATAAATGGAATAGATTAAAGAAACCTGAACAAAAAAATAATCCTGAATATTACAAGTTGAAAAATTTCATCAATTCTTTTATTGAAGGGAATGAATTATGAAATTCTTACTTATGACAACTTCAATATTAAGCGAAAGAGCAATAAAGGAACTAGAACGCCTGTTTAACAGTATTGAAGAATCAGAGAAAAGGCTAGAAAAAATTAAACACATAGTTCTTCTTCAAAACTTTACAGAAGAATATCAGTTTTTTATAGAAAAACACTCGAGATTAATTGATTTCATGACTTTTGATTCAAAAATGTCTTTATCAAAAGCACGAAATCTAATGTTAGCAAAGGCTAGAAAAGAAGGTACTTTGTCAAATGTTGATATAATTGCTTACCCCGATGACGACTGTTGGTATACAAAAAGTTTTCTGGAATACATTAGCTCTATCTTTGCAAGCAAAAACAACCTTGACTTCTTATTTTGTAAGTATTCATCTAAGCCGGTAGATGCATTGGATAGTAATAAACCAAAAAAAGCTAAAATTACTGATCTAATAAAAAATGCTTCATCAAATACTATATTTGTCAGGTCAAATATAGCAATAAATGCAGGTGGCTTTGACGAATCATTAGGTGTGGGCACACCAAATAATGGGGGTGAAGATTTGGATTATGCAATAAAATTATTCTTATCATCTAGGTCAACAGAATTTATTGATAATGAACTGGTTGGTCACAGAGATAAAATGTTAGAACTGAAAGAAAAATATTTCCAAGGTAGCCATATTGCTTTAAGAAAACATGCATTTAAAAAACCAACCCTTTTTTACCAATGGTTTCGAAAATTGATTGTTGGGATCGTATTGATTATTAAAGGAGATATGAATATTACTAAACTTATGAAGGCTAAATATTAAAGAACGAACACTTCTAGTTTTTTTGAAAAACCATATCAATTTATTGAAAAGACGCTAATGATCCACCGTATAAAATATACAGCATTAATTACAAAGCACACTAACAACTAAACAATGACTATGAAAGCTATTTTTGTATGTGAACGATTACCAAGCTTGGGCTTCAGTGGCGCTCAAAGCTACAACCTTAATATAATTAATGCATTGTTAGACTGTGGTTATGAGGTAACTGTAATAATAACTGGTGACTACTTTCCTGCTATCTTTTCAAGCAAATACGAAATCAAGCATCCACAAGTTAAAACTAAATATGTAAATGCGGTAAAGATTTTTAGTATTTATCTGTCTAAATCATGGCGTTCATTTTTAAGGCCATTAAAAAAAATAAGTTATTTGTTTTTTGATAGTCATAGTCCTCAAAAAAAAATGACAATTGGTAAGTTTTTATCAAAAAGAGATACCAACTCTACAAAAAAACTGATTACGAAAGAATGCAGCTTAGTTGTTGTAGACACAATATTTAGGTCAGCAATTATTGATGAGCTATCGTCAAAAAAAATATTAATAGCGCATGATGTATTTTTTGATCGGACTAAATCATTTCAAAAACGGGGTTATGAAGTATCACCTAGTATTACAAAGGATAAAGAGATTGGTATATGGAAAGAATTTGATTGTATTGCAGCAATCAATATTGAAGAGATGGATTTAATATCTTCATTAATAAAGAATAAGTCAGTGGTAACCATTTATCCAAGTGTTTCTAATAACACCTATCCGGCATTACGTACTTATAATGGATCTAGTATCTTATATATTGGTGCTAATGCAAACCACAATGTTGATGGGCTTAAATGGTTTTTTAATGAAATTTGGCCAACCATTCTCAAACAGCATCCAAATATACATTTAAATATTATCGGTTCAGTTTGTGATGCTTTTCAAAGCCCGCCAGAAAATGTCAACTTCCTTGGTCGATTAGATTCCATAGAGGAAATTGCTAAAGACTGCCTATTTGCAATCAATCCGGTATTAATGGGGAGCGGGATAAAAATAAAAATTCTTGATTACTTAGCTTTAGGGTTACCGACAATAACCACAAAAGAAGGTGGATACGGGTATCCGAAGGGTGATCATGTGCCATATATTTGTGTATCAACAGCTAGTGAGTATATCAATGCTATTTCTAGCTGGATAGGTGACCGTAAATTAGTAACTGAAAGAGCAGAATATTGTTCGGCTGTTTTAGAGATTTTTACAAGGAAGTCTGCAGCAAAATCAATGGCTGGTTGTTTTAAAAAATTAGGTTTGAATAGTGACACAGATACGATCTAGCTTATTATGGTCAGCAGTAAAAAATTCTCTAGTCCGATTCAGTGGTGCTATTACTTTTATAGTAATGGCCAGGGTTTTGGAAACAGAACAACTAGGTATATTTTCAGCAGTTCTTGCAGTTTTAGCATTCCTAGAAATTTTTAGTGATGGTGGTATTAGTGATGCTCTTATTCAAAGAGAAAAGCTTAATGATATAATATTAAATACTGCTTTTGCTATAAATATTGTCATTGCCCTTATACTGGTTGTTTCGGTATGGTCTTTTTCAGACAACTTGGCTTTTCTTTTGCCAATGGAGGGAATAACAGAAATTCTTAAATTTGGTAGCCTTGCACTATTAATGAACGCTATTGGCTTTGTACCACAAGCGTTACTCAGGAAAAATTTTAAGTTTAAATGGCTGGCAATAAGAGCAGCTTGGGGTGCTCTAATCAGTAGTGTTTTTGGTATAACCCTTGTATTGGCAGGCTTTGGTGTATGGAGCCTACTGGCTCAGTTTCTATTAATGGCTCTTGTAAATGTGGTACTGGTTTGGAAAGGAGTTGACTGGCGTCCAAGCACTTCTTTTTCGATTACAGAAGCCAAACCGCTAGTTAAGTTTGGATCAAATTTAATTGGAGCTAAAGTACTGGATTATTTTTCAAATAGATCTGTAGAAATCTATGTGGTTACAATTTTTGGGCCCGTATCACTTGCTTTGTATGTAATGGGGCAAAGATTATACAGTCTGGCCATGCAAGTTATTTCTGCTGTGACCGTAGATGTATATATGCCCAAGTTTTCATTGTTAAAATCTTCCCATGAGGAACTTAGCAGTTGTTACTATAGAGCAGTAACTGTTACAGCTGCTATTGGCACACCCATATTTATTATACTAGCTATTTTGTCGCCTGAAGTCGTTAATATACTTTACTCGCATAATGGGCAAGGTTCTGAAAGGGTGGCCTTTTATCTTTCTATTTTAGGTGCAATACAAGTTATTCAGTTTTATAATGGTACTCTTCTAAATGCTATAGGGAGGCCAGATCTCACTCTTAAAATACTTTTAGTAAAAAGTATTGGAGTGTTGACATTAATGATATTTGCCACAGAAGTAAGTTTTTCTGACTTTGTTTTTTTCTACTTCACAGTCCAACTTTTTATTGTACCAGCCAGTTTTTTGATGGTCGCAAAATACTCCAAAACCTCATTAATTAATATTGTTAAAAAAACATATCCGTTTTTCTTAGCTTCCACTGCAATGGCGTTTAGTGTTACTCATCTCAGAGATCACCCGTTATTATCTTTGAATAATTCCCTTCTGAGTTTATTTTTACTTGGAATAATTTCAGTATCAATTTATTTTTTTGTTTTGGTGACTTTCTTTAATTCGAAAGCCAATTTAGTTTTGAAAATTGTATTAGGTGATAAATATTATGGTTTTTCACAATCAAAAAAAAAGTAAGGAAACAAAATCAATCAAATCTCAGATTAGAGAGTTTATTTTGCCACCGCTAATGTTTACTTCGTGGTATTTTTTAAAACGCAAGATAACTCCTATCAAAGTTGATAATTGTGTTAAAAAATTGGTATTTTTCTCACCCCATACAAGCAACCCTTTCGGCTCTAAAGGTGATGAAGCAATGCTTATTGCACTTGTCAATAAGTTAAAGGTTCAAAACCCTGATATCGAGTTAGCAATAGCGGTTGAACCTGGAGCATTTGTTTCTCCTTTGAAAAAGCTTGATGTAAAACCAATTGAGTGCTGGTCTTATCCATGGAGCCTTAAAAATATTTTTGCCCATGTAAAGGATTATGATGCAAGTATTTGCATAGGTGCAGATGTTATGGATGGCTATTATTCTGACATTAAGTCACTGCGGCTTTGGCTAATTTCAGATTTGATGGCTCGACATGGAAAAAAAACAATAATAGGAGGGTTTTCATTTAATTCTTTGCCTGCTACTTTTACCAAACTCTTTTTAACTAAATTTATATCAGACAAAATCATTGTAAATTTAAGGGACTCTTGTTCTTTAAAGCGCTATGATCAAATAGCTCGCTTTGATGCCAAACTCGTCGCAGATAATGCATTTATGCTTGCTCCTACTTTAAGTAAAGAAGTGAGTGATATAAAAAAATGGGTTGAGATACAGAAAAATAACAAAAGAATGGTTGTTATTTTTAACATCCACCCGATTTTAGTTCCTGATCGTTCTAAAGAAAAACTGACCTCAATGATTAACAGCTGTGCACAAACTGTTGACTTTATCATATCTGAATATAATGCAAGCGTTTTATTTGTAGCACATGATTTCAGAGATAAAAACACTGGTGATGTTTTTATGTTGAATGAGATTTATTCCAAGTGTAAGAGTGATAAGAGTTATCTTTCAACAGTATTCAATGATATTCCTGCCTCAGACTTAAAGGGTTTAGCATCATTGGCTGATTTGGTGATTACAGGACGAATGCATTTATCAATAGCAGCCTTAGGCTCAGGCGTACCTATATTAGGAATAACCTATCAAGATAAATTTGAGGGTCTTATTAAACATTTCGAACTTCCAAGTTACGTGCTTGCATCACCAGAGAAGATTATTGACGCTTCATTTTTTAAAAAATTTTGTGAGCATGGGATTCATAATGTAGATGAACTCAAAAAAAATGTTCAATCCAAAGTAGAGGTTGTCAGTTCGCTTTCAGAAAAAAACATACGATTAATTTGAACAGTTTAAATGTTGTCTAGTCTCACTCTTGGTAAAACAGTATTTAAGTTACTAACTTGTGATTTTTAATTTGTAAAATTCGGTTTTCAATTCTGGCTTGTTTAAAGGAGGTGCTACTTTGCTTTGGCAGGCGTAGTTCGTATTGTAGCAAAAAGCAAAAAATACTGTTCTTATTCTCGATTAACTAGTTACAAGTTTTTGTGCTTTAAACCATAAGAATTGCTTAAATCAATTACCCCCCACATATGTCATTCGGTAAATTTATACTTTAGTAATCTGTTATAGATTTATAGCCAGGTTGTATTTCAATATTGGTTTTTTAAAAGATAATGATTTTCTACCAGCTTTTTTCATTTTCATTGCTTTTATTAGTATTAAATGTTGGAATGGTTTTTAATGTCGGTTTTGCAAATCCAATAGAAAAATCCTTCCTACTACTTTCAGCATTGGTACTAATTTTTAGACGGCATTTTGATCATAGAATAATAGCAATACTATTTGTTATTTTAATGATCACTCTTTTTAGTGCGATCCTGTCAGATTACTCTGATTTTAGTTGGATTATTTACGGAAAAGCTTTATTTCAAATAATTACAATTTTTATTTTCTTATCTGCCAGATTAACTGAGGCTGAAATAAGGTTCGTCTTAAAGGTGGTTACCTGGCTACCAACTTTTTCAATACTAATTGGTATGTTTTATTGGGTTGCTTTTGGCAGAAGCATATTTAGTTATGAGTTTGCTAGTGGTTTACCTAGGCTACAAGGTTCGTTAATACCTGCCTATCTTGGAGCCTATTGTATTGCAGGTTGTTATTCATCTTTAAGGTATGCTGATACATATGATATACGTTATCTCTGGTTAGTTTTTATTAATACAGTCATACTTATCTTAACTGGAGGGAGAATGGCGCTATTTATTGGTGCTCTTCTCTGCTTTCCAGTTTTCTGGGGTGGCTTCAAAAACTACATGAATCTAAAACGACTCATAATTATTGCAGCAGCTATATTTTTAATTTTATTTTTGATATTGTTGGGCGATATTATAATTGGTCGTATTTTTCAAACACATTTAAGTGGCAGAGAAATCATTTGGGATTATCTTAACGACGTACTCGCCAAACATTGGTGGTTTGGTGTTGGTTATGGGCATCAGGCTACAATCCTTCCAGATGAGGTTAGAATTTTAGTGGGTGGAACAATAAGTGCGCATAATGAGTATTTGAGAGTCGCAGTGGAAATTGGATACATCCAAACTATTGTATTCTATTCTCTTTTGCTCCTCGCACTTATTCTCAAGGCTAGGCTGACAGAATGTACTAAGCCCTTTGAAATAATTTGGTCCAGCATATTATTTTTATTAATTTGTATAACTGAGAATGCAATTTCTTCAGTTTCTGGTTTTTTGTTCTTAATTGTTGTTGTAATGACTCGCATGGAACCAATGCGTACTTCTATGCGACAACCGTAAACTATTTACCTCTTGCTAGGATTTTGCAATGAGTAATCAAAATAGAATTAGCTCTCGTAGTAAAAGTGGAGGGGACAAAAAACTGTTTTAAATACTTTTGTGTTTTAAAATTTAATAACCAAATAATAAATATAAACTCCCTCAAAAAAGTCTATTAAAAATTAAAAATCCTTCATAGGTTGGGCTTACTACGAGGCTTAGAGACTTATGAAGCTGACATATTCATTTTTTTGAGTGATTCCAAATTAACTTTATTTTCTTTTAAGAACTTAACGAAAGATGACTCTAAACAAATTCCTTTTTTTACAAAGAGCTTTAGTAAAGCTGAGATTGTTTTGGTATACACATTTTTGGGGAATGAAGATACATAAAACAGTCGTTATATCTATGAGTGCAAAACTAGATAAAACCTACCCTAAAGGAGTCAATATAGGTGAATACTCATACTTAGCATTCCGATGCTCAATCCTGACGCATGATATGACTAGGGGGATTAAAACGAATACTATTATTGGCAAAAACTGCTTTATCGGTGCTAACAGCATTATCTTACCAGGCATAACTGTTGGTGATAACAGCATTGTGGCTGCTGGGGCTGTAGTAACAAAAAATGTACCCAACAATTCTATTGTTGTAGGTAATCCGGCAAAGTTATTACGGTCCAATATCTGTGTAGATAAATATGGAGTTCTCATTGCAGAGAATGATCATTCCACGAAATAAAATCCTATTTATTCTCTCGTCTTTTTTACTATTCACTCTGTATGGTTGCACAAGCACCCTTACCAAGGAAAAGCCTGCAACAGGCTGCCAAATCTTATGGAAGCCTAACTCGGAGAATTTAAGATTCAAAGGTAGTTCCGCATCATCTATTATCATGGCGCTTGCTCCAGATGATTCACCGTCACTAAAGAGAAATGTTTTTAAGGGTCCAAATGATATAGCACAAATCAAACTTACTTTATTTGATCGCAATATAACAGCTGCCAGAATAACCTTTGATATTTTTCTTGAAGATGGATTTGAGTTCAGTCGCGGTGGTCATAAGCTACCACTCGGTTTATGGGGTGGCAGTTTGGATAGCAGATGCCTTGCAGGTGGTTGCCCACCTACAAGGCAAGATGGATTCAGTATAAGGTTGATTGAAAATCAAGGACTCCTCGGTTTATACATATATAACCTAAACAGGTCATCAGGTTCGGATAAGAAAGTATATGGCTCTACTCACATTAGCTCCACTTATATTGAATCTAATCGTTGGCACAAAATAGCTATAGATGTTTTCTTGAACTCCCCTAATAGAAACGATGGTATGTCCTATCTCTGGTTGAACGATAAGCTCGTTTTAATTGTGAGAGACTTGATTTTTAGAAATGCAGATGACTGGTTTATTCGTGGACCACTCCTGACTGAACTATGGGGGGGAGATATTTATCTATGGGGCAGTCAATCACCAAAAGATCAGAGTATTTGGTTTAAAAATTACAGAATTAACAAACTAAATTGCCATGAAGATTTATGATTTAATATTTATTGTTTTGATTACTATGATATCGACTCCCACAGAAGCATATGAAAATAAAAATAATATTGAGATCATTGCTATTGGGACAAGCTTGACAAAGCGCGGTATATGGTTAGAAGAATTAAGTAACGAATTAAGCAAATGTTTATCAGCTCCAGTAAAGCACCTAAATTTCGGATACCCTGGTAGAAACATTGAATATGGTTTAAGTCAACTTGATCTTATTCTTAAAAATAGAGCTGATTTTTTTCTTATTGAATTTTCGGTTAACGATGCCGACCTTATTAAAGGTGTAACGTTTACTAAAAGCAAGGAGCAAACAACAACACTAATAAATAATATAAGAACAACTTATCCTGAAGCCAAGATAATCATGATGAAGATGAATCCTGCTCTTGGCTTAAAGAAAGTAATGCGACCTAGGCTTAAATCTTTCTACGATATTTATGACCAGTTTGCCACGCTCCATAATGTATTTGTGATTGATTTTTATGAAAAATGGGAAAGTATACTTTCTGATGAACTTAAAGAAAATATTCCAGATGGGATTCACCCTGCACCCACCTACGCAGCTAGAGTAATGGTTCCACCACTTTTAAAACTCCTAAGTAACGAAAACTGTACTAATTAGTTCTAAATACATAACAAAATAAAATCATATGTTATCTTGCTAGCAGGCTACAAAAACCCAGAAATATACTTAAAAAACTAAATCGCCTTACACCTAATCTTTACTTTAATCGGTAAGCCTTAATATACCTAGTGTTAAATATTATTCCTTTTATTACATGTCAAGATTGACTACATCATTCATTACCTTGAGTTAACGTAAGAATATCTATGTTTTTAACACCCGTCATCATGTCCGGCGGCACCGGCAGCCGCCTCTGGCCCCAGTCCCGCTCTCTATACCCTAAGCAGTTCCTGCCACTGGTAAACGAACAAACCATGTTGCAGAACACACTTTCCTGGCTTGACGGGTTGGATTCGGTATCGGATCCGTTAGTGATTGCCAATGAAGAACACTGCTTCCTGGTAGCAGAGCAAGTCCGCCAGATGGGGGGCGGTGACTTCGGCCATTATTCTTGAACCTGTCGGTAAAAACACGGCACCCGCCGTCGCTCTGGCAGCCCTGAAAGCTCAATCCCTGTCTGAAAAGTAAGACCCATTACTGCTGGTATTGGCTGCGGACCATGTGATTCAGAATGTACAAGCTTTTCATCAGGCGATTGAAGCTGCATTACCTGCGGCAAGCGTTGGTGTATCAGTGCCATCCAATATTGCGGAAGGTGCTGGGCGGGGCAGCAACAAGGATTACTTGCGCTTTCTTTATATTGCCAGAGGTGCACTCCGTGAATTGGAAACACAGCTTATTATCGTAGGTGAGCTGGGTTTTTTTCCACCTGGAACCATATTAGCGAAAGTCGATGGGCTATTCAGAGTGCTGTCAGGCTTAATCAGCGCCATCAAAAAAACTCAATAACTATTCTCTATTCCCAGCCCAAAACTCCCAAGGATTTAACAATTTCACCCCTGTCTGTTCAAAGTCCTTAATGTTCCGGGTAACGACCGTCAGTTGATGGGTGATTGCTGTGGCAGCAATCATGGCGTCCCGCTCGGATTTTGGATTGGGGATATGTAACCGGGCACAGGTCAGGGCAATCGTGGTATCTAGTGGCAAAATGCGCCCCTCGAAAGCGGGTAGCATTCGCTCGTTCATCCATGCTCTGAGCGACCGGCCCTGCACTGGGTCTTTCCTGTCTTTCAACAGGATGCCCATTTCTATTTCCAGGACGCTGATGACTGATAAATAGAGTTCATTCGGTGCCACAGTTGTGGCCCAATGACTCACTGAAGGATGACCTTTGCCTGCACTGCACTTGCGCAGCTCAGACACAACATTAGTATCAAGCAGGTACATCAGGAAAAATCTTCCGGTTTCAGGAAGTTGTCTTTCAGGGGCAGCGCTTCCAGATCGGCATCCTCCACATCGGGCATCGCCAGCAGCTCGAGTATGTTGGCTGCATTGCGGGTAATCTCTTTATAGTGTTCGATATTAAGCAGGACATGGGTGACGGTCCCTCTGTCGGAAATAAATACCGGCTGCTTGAGCGCAGATCGTTTAGCCTCAGTAACATTCTGGTTGAATGTCCGTGATGAAATGGTCGTTATACTCATATCGAAATCCCTCTGCCCCTATTAACTTTTCACTATTAACTATTCACCACGTAGTAATGTAGCTACATTATTTATGGTTTTCAAAGTTTATAAATAACGTTTATGTGGCGGGCCACCAGGGCATGGTGGGCTCGGCTATTGTTCGTCAGCTGTCTGGACAGGCTGATATAGAACTGATCACCCGAAGTCATGATGAGTTAGATCTGACCAATCAACTGCATCAACACACCAAAGACTACTTTCTTTAATTTTTTTTGGCTGCAAAAGCACGGTGAAAACCTGTGCTAAAAAAAAGTCTGTGCCTCCGTTAACTCTTGGCAAATATCCTCTATGAATTTAATACCCGTTATCATGTCCGGCGGCTCCGGCAGCCGCCTCTGGCCCCAGTCCCGCTCTATATACCCTAAGCAGTTCGGAGTTCCTGCCACTGGTAAACGAACAAACCATGTTGCAGAACACACTTGCCCGGCTTGACGGGTTGGATTCGGTATCTGATCCGTTAGTGATTGCCAATGAAGAACACCGCTTCCTGGTAGCAGAACAAGTTCGCCAGATGGGGCGGCAGACTTCAGCCATTATTCTCGAACCTGTCTGTAAAAACACGGCACCTGCCGTCGCTCTGGTAGCCCTGAAAACTCAATCCCTGTCTGAAGAGGAATAACCATTACTGCTGGTATTGGCTGCGGACCATGTGATTCAGAATGTTCAGGCTTTTCATCAGGCGATTGAAGCTGCATTACCTGCGGCAAGCGATGGCAAGCTGGTGACCTTTGGTATCGTACCTACCCATCCGGAAACCGGGTATGGCTATATTAAGGCCAGTAAAACATTAACCGGGAATAGTGAACAGGTTTCTCCGGTAGACAATTTTGTGGAAAAGCCAGATTTAGAAACGGCTCAGGGCTATCTTGCTTCCGGTGACTATTATTCCCATTGGTGTCGTGCATCGACTGGAAAACCCCGGCAAGTTTGACCTTGAGTTGATTGAGGTGCAGAGCGGCGGGTATCTGGGTGAGGATGATATTGTGCGGTTTGAGGATACGTACGGTAGGGTGTAATGAGTCGTGGGTGAATGCCGCCACCCGCTGCCCGCCTCACGTTAATCGCAAGCGTTTTGTTCTTTTGGTAAGCGGGCACAGGGCAGCGTTTCTTGGCATTAACTATTCCCTCATAAGCCAAAAATGATTGCTCCCCGCCCTGTCGAGGGTGTTGCAAAACTCCAACAACTCGTTCCCACGCTCTGAGGTTGTCGCAAAACTCCAACGGCTCGTTCCCATGCTCTGAGGTCGTCATTCCCGCGAAGGCGGGAATCCAGCGCCAACGGCGGATCTCTGTCTCGGGGATGACAAGGCCAGGGGGCACCGGGCGGTTTGGTTCTGGTGGTGAGTCAGTGTGGATTCCTGCCTTCGCGTGAATGACGAGAGTGAAGTCGGGGATGACAAGGCCAAGGGGGCACCGGGCAGTACGGTTCTGGTGGTGAGTCAGTGTGGATTCCCGCCTTCGCGGGAATGACGAGAGTGAAGTCGGGGTTGACAAGGCCAGGGGGGGCACCGGGCAGTATGGTTCTGGTAGTGAGTCAGTTTGGATTCCCGCCTTCGCGGGAATGACGTGAATGAAGCCGGGAATGACGTGAATGAAGCCGGGAATGTCGGGAGTCAACTCGTTCCCACGCTGGAGTCAGTTTTGCGACACCCTCTAAGGGCAATAGATCTCCAACCACTTGGGCGTATAGCAGGAGCTGATAATGATTAAAATTGTTCAGGCTGTTTATCAGACAAGGCTGGAAATAAAGCTTCGCTTTTCTGATGGCAGCTTTGGTGTTATGGATTTTAGTGAAATGTTGTCACATAAAACCAGCCTTACCCTGGCTTTAGAGGATGGCGTTTTTTTTCAGCGCTTCTTTATCGAGCTGGGTGCTCTTTGCTGGCCTAATGGCCTGGAGTTCAGTGCGGGCAGCCTTTATAAAAGGCTGGAAGAATCCGGTAAACTGGTTAAGCCAGCTGCATAGGAATTGTCCTCTAAATAAGTTGCCTATGGGGCAAATAAGCTTTTAAATTTGCGTAGCTCCGAGACAACGTTGGTATCAAGCAGGTACATCAGGAAAAATCTGCCGGTTTCAGAAAGTTGTCTTTTAAAGGCTCTGCTACCAGATCGACATCCTTCGCTTCGGGCATAGCCAGCAGTTCAAGAATACTGGCAGCATTGCGGGTGATCTCTTTATAGTGATCAATATTGAGCAGGACGTGAGTAACGGTTCCTAACTCCCTATTGCGCTGAAGATTTGAGTCTTAATCCTGTGTTGGCGATCGTCGCCTTGTCTTAAGGCTCAAATCTCCATGCTTATCACAAGTGTATTAAGACACCAAAGATTATTTTTTAAAAAGACTGCACCTTAAAAATTATGAATTTAATACCTATAATCATGTCCGGCGGCTCCGGCAGCCGCCTCTGGCCCCAGTCCCGTTCTTTATACCCAAAGCAGTTTCTGCCGCTGGTCAATGAACAGACCATGCTGCAAAACACATTGAGCCGGTTGGATGGGCTAAACTCTGTTTCCGATCCAATGGTGATTGCCAATGAAGAGCACCGCTTCCTGGTAGCAGAGCAGTTTCGCCAGGTGAATCGCAAAGCCTCTGCAATTATTCTGGAGCCAGTGGGGCGGAATACTGCACCTGCTGTTGCTTTGGCTGCTTTAAAAGCCAAGACCCTCTCCGAAGATGAAGAACCGCTGTTATTGGTATTGGCTGCGGATCATGTGATTAATGATGTCAATGCTTTTCATCAGGCTGTTGAGGCTGCGTTGCCTGCGGCTCTTGATGGCAAGCTGGTCACTTTCGGGATTGTGCCTGGTCATCCGGAAACAGGGTACGGTTATATAAAAGCCTTGAACGACAGTGAGACAAAGGCACAAGGTTTTTCTTCTGATGAGCAAAAAGAAACCTTTGAGCCTTCGAGCCTTTCTGCTGAAAAAATAATGCCTGTGGAGCAGTTTGTAGAGAAACCAGATCTGGAAACGGCACAGGGTTATCTGGCTACAGGTGACTATTACTGGAACTCCGGCATGTTCCTGTTCAAAGCCTCGCGCTATCTGGAGGAATTGAACAAGTTCCGTCCGGATATTCTGGAAGCCTGCCAGAAAGCCATGGAAGTACAAACTGCTGATCTGGACTTCGTCCGTTTGGATGAATTGGCCTTTAAAGCCTGCCCGGAGGAGTCCATAGATTACGCCGTGATGGAAAAAACCACCGATGCAGTGGTGGTTCCCTTGGATGCAGGCTGGTCTGATGTTGGCTCCTGGTCATCGCTGGCAGATATTTCTGAAAAAGATGAGGTTGGAAACTCCACCCTGGGTGATGTTCTGCTTCATGATACCCGTAACACTTACGTGCGCAGTGAGAAAAAACTGATTGCCACCTTGGGCGTCGATGATCTGGTGATCACCGAAAGCGATGATGCCATTCTGGTGGCCCATAAGAACCGGGTGCAGGATGTTAAAAAGATTGTTGAACGGCTAAAGGCAGCTAACCGGTCTGAAGCTAAATTGCACCGTAAGGTTTATCGCCCCTGGGGTGCCTATGACTCGATTGATATGGGCGACCGCTTCCAGGTTAAGCGCATTACTGTTAAGCCGGGTGCACAGCTTTCTTTACAGATGCACCATCACCGGGCCGAACACTGGATTGTTGTGAAAGGCACTGCGCTGGTCACCAATGGCGATCAGGAAATTCTGCTGACCGAAAACCAATCGACTTATATTCCCATTGGTGTCGTGCATCGACTGGAAAACCCCGGCAAGTTTGACCTTGAGTTGATTGAGGTGCAGAGCGGCGGGTATCTGGGTGAGGATGATATTGTGCGGTTTGAGGATACTTACGGTAGGGCTTGATTGACGCCGCCCGCTGCCCGAAAAAGCACAGCTCTTATCTTTTATGGGGAGCGGGAGGCGAGCGGCGTTCCTTAACTATTCATTCCCTGTGAAGAAGCCGGTATCTGGTCATTCATTGTGCATAACCAGCAAATCTGCTACATGCTGTATGCCTACACCAAAAACCGACAAAAAGACTTAACAAGTGCTGAGAAAAAGTTACTGTCAGAACTAGCGAGGGAGTTTTGCAATGAGTGACCATGAATTTAACTTTGATGAATTGGTGGAGAGCGTCAGGGAAGCGATCGACATTAACAAAGGCATTAAGAAACCTTCACGGTCGTTCAAATATGAAGAGATTGACGTCTTTGCTATCAGGAAGGCAACGCACCTTTCACAGGAGAAGTTTGCCGCCCTCCTTGGTGTGAGCATCAAGACAGTGCAGAGTTGGGAACAAAAGGTGAGAAAACCGCTCGGCCCAGCCAGATCGCTACTTATTATGTTTCGCAACAATCCTGCCCAGGCAATGGCTTTGCTTCATCAATGAGAACGTGAGATAGACCTGTTAAAGAAGAATTCTCGAAAAAGAAAAAAGATTTTATGCAGGCTGTTCAATGTGTTGCGAGCCATAACGCAACAGCACATTGGTAGCCACAGCAATCATTGTTCGCCCCGGAATTTTCTGGCGGCTTTGCCTTTGATGGCTTTTTTGGTGTTCTCTGGCGTCAGGGGCAGATGGGTATCAGCGGATAATTTGATGGTGCCAGAGAGATCATCGGAGTTCATTTTTACCAAATGTGCCACACCGTCGCGCTCGAAAACCTGTATAAAGTCGCCTGTTTTTAGCCCGAGCTTTTGGCAGATGCTTTGAGGAATAGTCACTTGCCTTTTGGTCGTTAATTTATGCACATCGCACCTCTTTATGTATTACTGTGTTGCAATAGTAATATTATCTGTAGGCACAGATTGTACACAGGGCAACTATTATCGCTACTCGCTGCCCGAAAAGTGGAAAATGACCTTGACCAGCTGCAAACGTACAGTTATTAAGGATGATCATTGCATGGCTTTCCATGGCTCGTTGGTGCATTCCGTGAGATCATCGGCCTGTGATTTTGACGCCAGCTCGTTCAGAGCTTTACCGGCTGATTGTCTCAGGGCGACAGGTGAGGCAATCGTGGCCAGCATTTCGCCATTGGAAGTGACCGTAACTGGTTGACCTGCCTGAGCTTTTTTTAGATAGCTCAACAGATTGGCTCGTAGTTCACTGATATTGATCAGTTCCATGGTGATCTCTTTTTTGTACGTAAATTTTGTACAAAATAGCAGATTCAGTGAACCCCAGGCTTGCTTATTGACGTGATTTAATCCTGTTACACTTGTTGGCCCTCTTTAAGTGATACTGGCAAATTTGACCTTGAATTGGTCGAGGTTCATAGCGGAGTATCTGGGTGAGGAAATCAAAATGATTAAATTTCGCAAGGTCGATAACTCGGAAATAGCAGTGATTACTGCTATTGCTGGATATCATCCTTTGCAACATTTAAAAGCATTGAGTGTTGAGCTTAAGTCTATTGATTATTGTGGCGTTGTCGTATTTGACCTTTTGGTTTTTAATGGCCAGAGTGATAACCGTTTTGCAACATTATTTTTTAATGGAAAAAGCTTCGACAGAGCATCATTTAAGACTCCAACTGATATTGATCAAAATTTGATAAATAAACAGGATAATTACTTTCGTACTCATCCAGATTTACTGAAAAAGAGTGTATTGTCTTTTTCAGAGCTGAAAAACTTCTAAAAGAAAACCTAAAGAAAAATTCTGGGACAAGGTTTTCTTTTTGAAAGTCGTTAGCCGTATAAAATTTTAGCCGGGAAGTCGGGATAGTATGATTTTTAACGTTCCTTTGATTTCCCCAACATCTTCCTTCAGGACTGTGACATCTTTCTTTAGGACCGTGACATCCGATTTTAATGCAGCAATTTCTTTATCCTGATGATCAAACCTCCGGAGCATTTCGCCACGGGTATTGCTGGCATATGTGACCATACCCGTCAGGGTGTCTCGGATATGGTCAAGTTCTGTGTCAGACGTTCGGTGATTTCTCAAGCTCATGCTTTACTACTGAAAGGTGGCTGAGGGATCGGCATAGCACACAAAAATAAATTGGCATTTCGATGAGTTTGTGGATTTTTTCCCTTGACTGGCCGGGTTTAAAAGCCTTGGGAATAGTGCTCTCATCGCAAGAAATTAGAGGTGAGCTGGTAAATCTGGACGGTGTCCGCAAATGCTGTTACAGCGGTTCTGCAGAACTAACGTCTGAGCAATTAGCTAACTCCGCCTTCCCTGATCCAGTCTTTCGGCCAGCCAGGTTTTGACCACAGCTTGCCGGGCAATACCAAGCCTTGCTGCCTCGCGATCGAGCGCGGCGATCATCCACGCAGGAAAGTCGATATTGATTCGACGGGTTTAGGCCGGGACGCTGAGCGCTGGGCCAGTCAATATGTTCATCAATGCTGTCGTGGCCTTCATCAAAGGCCTGGTCAAATTCTTTGGCTTTCATATGCGGCTATCTCTTTGGATCTTGAGCGACGTACTGAAATAATTCGGGTTTTATCTTTACGTGGCGTAAATACGGCAGTCCAGTGCTTCCCATCCAGCCTGACCAGAACTTTCAGAGCTTATGGCTGAGGCACGATCTGAACCTGCAATGAAACCTGCATTTTTTCTCGCAGTGCAGAAAATATATCTGCCAGATTATCCATACTGGGGTTTCCTTTGCCCGATAACATTCGATGAAGGCTTTTGCCGGATTTTTGGGTAGTATTCGCCAACTGCTCGAAACCGATCGTGGCATTTACCAAATCCCTTAGAGCCATTCGGGCGGCATCAGGCTCACCGTTAAGGAACAGGTTTGTGGCTTCGTCCAGGAGGACACAGGCAAAATCAGGATCTCGTTCTGCCCGGGCCTGTATTGTCTTTTTGCAATCTCGTGTCAATGGCATAGCGAAGTTCTCACTGGTTTTTGGCTTATATCAACATTAGAGCCGGATTGTTTTTCTTTTATTGAGGTAACTTAGTTAATAAATCAGCTGGTTGCCGGACTTTTATTTTCGGGGTTTACAATGACCAAACTCTCTTGTTTCAAGGCTTACGATATCCGTGGCCGCATGCCTGATGAATTGAATGAAGCTGTCGCCTGGCGGATTGGCCGGGCAACAGCGGAATATCTAAAACCCAAAACCATGGTAGTGGGGGGCGATATTCGCTTGTCTACGCCTGAGTTAAAAGCTGCTCTGAGCGACGGTCTTCGGGCAGGCGGGGCGGATGTGATTGATATCGGCCTTTGTGGCACTGAAGAGGTTTACTTTGCCACATCGCACCTGAAGGCAGATGGCGGCATTATGGTCACGGCCAGCCATAACCCGAAAGACTACAACGGGATGAAGCTGGTGCGGGAAGAAAGCAAGCCGATTTCCGGGGATACCGGGTTGCGTGAAATTCAGCGGTTGGCTGAAGATGTGTTTGTGGAGCCAAATAGAACGGGCTCCCCGGATACCCCATTAGGTTCTTATCGGCAGATCAGCAACCTTGCTCCCTATGTGGATCACATTCTGGGGTATATCAAACCGGATGAGCTAAAGCCTCTGAAACTGGTGGTCAATGCCGGCAATGGCGCTGCCGGGCATGTGATTGATGCCATTGAGGAACGGTTTAAGGCATCTGAAGTGCCGGTGGAGTTTGTGAAGATTCACCATGAGCCGGATGGTCACTTTCCCCATGGCATTCCTAACCCGTTATTACACGACTGTCGGCAGGCAACGGTGGATGCGGTTCTTGAGCACAAGGCCGATATGGGCATTGCCTGGGATGGGGATTTTGACCGTTGCTTCCTGTTTGATGAAAAAGGCCAGTTTATTGAGGGGTATTATATTGTCGGGCTGTTGGGCGAGGCGTTTTTGGCTCACTATCCCGGTGCGAAAATTATCCATGACCCCCGATTGACCTGGAATACTATTGATCAGGTTGCCAGTGCCGGTGGTGTGCCAGTGTTGTGTAAAACCGGCCATGCTTTTATTAAGGAACGGATGCGGGAAGAAGATGCGGCCTATGGCGGAGAGATGAGCGCGCACCATTATTTCCGTGACTTTGCCTACTGTGATTCCGGGATGATTCCCTGGTTACTGGTGGCGGAGTTGATGTCCCATAAAAACAAGAAGCTTTCTGAACTGGTGGCCGAGCGGATTGCCCTGTTTCCATCCTCTGGTGAGATCAACAGTACATTGGATAATCCACAAGCGGCTATTGATCGCACTCTGGCAATTTATGAAAAGGATGCGGTGGCGGTGGACCATACCGATGGTATCTCTCTGGACATGGGTGACTGGCGATTTAACTTGCGCCTTTCTAACACTGAGCCAGTGATTCGGCTGAATGTGGAAAGCCGGGGGGATGTGGCGCTGATGGAAGAAAAAACATCTGAACTGTTGAGTTTGATTCGGCAGTGATTGTTTTGGACACGGAGGCATGGAGTTTTTCTTTTTAAAAAACTCATTCTCTGTGCCTTTGTCGCCAATAAACAGGGTTGTGAATGGTACGGATTATAGCGGCTGGCTGGCTGGCCTTTGTGGTGATTCTTTCCGCCAGTAAGAGTCTGGGCTATGGCAAATGGGCCTGGGGCAGTATTGAGCATTTTCTGGGCGGCAATTTGCAGATGCATTTTGTCATGGCGTTTATCCTCTCTGCATTGGCACATCTGGCCAGCTCAGGATTCTGGCAACGGGGCTGGTTGTTAATACTGTTGATTATTGGCTGTGCACTGGATGAAAGCGTGCAGTTTTTTTTACCCCTACGAAATTTTAACCCGCTGGATTTTCTCGTAACCTGTATCGGGTTGTTGTTGGCTGCTTTGCCGTTTATGGTAGCGCAGTGGAGAATTCTGAAGAAGAGTTGTACTCCAAAAAGATAGAGTCTACGTAAATGCCTACCTCTTTGTTATCGGGCCGCTCCCGGCTGCCTCTTTTTTCTCTGGTGATTATGGACATAGCCATCGCAATTGGTTGTGCTGAGCTGTCCGAATATATCCGTTTTGGGAATCATGCCACCCATTATGTGAATGCGATGGCCATACAGGCCCTTTTAGTCGTGGTTTTTTCGTTTTTGTGTGATGTTTACTCGCCGTGGCGTGGGCGTAAACTCATTGAGCGGCTCAGCAGAGTTTTTGCTGCATGGCTTCTGTCGTTTATGACGTTGTTTGCCATTTTGGTATTGACCAAAACCTCTGCGCAGTATTCCCGAATCTGGTTATTGATCTGGGGGGTGGGGGGCATTTTCATGGCGCTGCTGACCCGCTTTGTTCTCTATCGTATATTGATGTCGATTCGACGGCGCGGTCGCAATACCCGGCATGTGCTGGTGATTGGCGAAGGCCGTAACTTTGAGGCAATGCGCGCCTATTTTTCCAAAGACAACAGCTTGGGTTTCCGTTTGCAACATGTGATTGAGCATCACAATAATGAGCAGGCACTGGCAGAGCTACAAGAATACCTTGCTGAAAATAAAGGCTTTGATGAGTGCTGGCTTTGTATTCCTTTTAACAAAAACTCTCTGCTTCAGCCGGTGCTGTTCACCCTGCGCCACAGTACCGCCAACATTCGTTACATGCCAGGGCTGCAGGATCTGCCGCTGTTAAACCATAACATTACCAAAGTCGGTGATTTTGTTACCCTGGATATCAGTTGCTCCCCCATGGACAACAGTAACGCTTTTATTAAACGGATGTCTGATATTCTGTTTGCTAGCCTGATTCTGTTGCTGATATCACCCGTGATGATAGGTGTCGCCATTGCCGTGAAGCTTTCGTCACCGGGGCCAGTGTTTTTCAGGCAATACCGTCACGGTGCTTCTGGCAAGCAGGTGAAAGTGTATAAATTCCGCAGTATGAAGGTACATAAGGAAGGCGAGGGTAAAGTAACCCAGGCCACCAAAGGTGATCCGCGAGTGACTAAAGTCGGTGCCTTTATTCGCCGCACCAGTCTGGATGAGCTGCCCCAGTTTATTAATGTGCTGCAGGGGCGGATGTCCATTGTCGGGCCAAGGCCTCATGCCCTGGCTCATAATGAGTATTACAAAGACCTGGTGGAATCCTATATGAAACGCCATAAAGTGAAACCGGGTATTACCGGTCTGGCCCAGGTGCGCGGCTTCAGGGGTGAGACCGATACACTGGATAAGATGCAGCGAAGGGTGGAGTGTGACCTGGAATACATCAACAACTGGTCGCTGTGGTTGGATATCAGGATTATCATCGGTACCGTGTTTAAAGGGTTTATGAACCCTAACGCCTATTGATTTGACGCTGCCTGCCTTGCCCGAAAAAGATAAGACTGAGACTTTTATGAGCAGCGGGCAGCGGATTTAAATAAACATGAAACAAGTTCTTTTTTTAGCATTGCTGGCGGTGATGCTCTGGCTGCCGTTACCCGAAGGCAGCAAGCCCGAGTGGGCGATAGGGATTATGATGATGCTGGTCTTCGGGCTGGCGTTGTTCTGGTTACTGGGTTATGCCCTGAATCGGCTGCCGGTGACCCTTGTTTTTCAGAAAGCCCGCTGGTTTCACGTTGGGTTTATTCTGATCACCAGCTGGCTGTTTATACAACAAACGCCGCTACCGGCTAATTGGGTAAAAACGATTTCCCCCCATGCGTGGGATATTCATTCTCAAGCCAGTTTGGCATTGGAATTGCCTCTTCCCGAATGGCTCCCACTCTCTATTGATCCTTTTGCCACGCTGGTTACGGCCTTGCTGACAATGGCTTATTACCTGCTGTTTTGCCTGTGTCTTCTACTGATTGACCGGCCTGAGAAACTGAAAATCTTTGCCTGGGTGCTGGTCATTTCAGGTATTTTACAAGCAGTGTTTGGTTCATTAACTACGCTGTCAGGTCTGGAGGTTTTGCTGTTCCGGGATAAGCCCTCTTACTTCGGTGTCGCCACCGGTACCTTTGTGAACCGTAACAGTTTTGCCGGTTTTCTGGAGATGACTTTAGCCGCTGGTATGGGGTTGCTGATTGCCCAGCTTAATGAGCGACCTTCCCAAAGTTGGCAGGAATGGCTGCACCGCACCCTGAAAACCCTGATGAGCAATAAGGTAATTCTCCGCACCGGGCTGGCCATTATGGTGATTGGTCTGGTGCTCTCGCGCTCACGTATGGGGAATACTGCGTTTTTCACAAGCCTGATGGTGACCGGCTTTTTGTACGTCATCTGTCGAAAACAGCTGAGCCGGAGTATGGTGGTGCTGTTTGTCAGTTTACTGGTGATCGACATTGCTATTGTCAGTCAATGGTTTGGCCTGGAGAAGGTGGTGGAGCGTCTTGAGCAGACTTCACTGGAACGGGAGACCCGTCCCAATGTCTCCGAAGTGACACTAAATGCCATTGGCGATTTTGGCCTGACCGGCTCCGGTGGCGGCTCCTTCTATACGACACTGCCTTTTTATCACGATGGTAGCTGGAGGGGGTATTATGACTTGGCCCATAATGATTTTCTGCAGTTTCCCCTGGAGTTTGGTTTGCTCGCTTATGCCATTCTGGCGCTGATGGTGCTTGCTGCGGTCTGGCATGCCATTGTGGCCATGCGCCAGCGTCGTAATCGGCTGATGATTGGTATGGGCTTTACAGCCTTTATGGGCATTCTGGCCATTATGATTCACTCATCGGTGGATTTTAATCTGCAAATCCCTTCTAACTCAGCGTATTTTATCTGCATGATGGCGCTGGCATTGCTGGCGCGATATTTGCCGACGGTTGGCAAAACACGCAGGTAAAAGATCTCTGGTGAGAGGTTTTTGAATAGGGATAAATCATGAAAGCCCCCGAAGTCACTGAGTTCAATGGCTATAAGGATGTCCACCTTAATAGACTATAATTTTCTGTCACATATGTATTGGAGCAACATATAAGCATGAAATTTACTATTGAAGGTAATGATTGCATGCCTCCACTTTCAGGAGGTTATTTAATCATTTTTCTTGACAACCAGGAAATACATGTTGTTAGTGTTCCATCTCCAAATATATTTGCAGATAGACATAAGGACAGCATTTCAGAAAATCATGATGAATTTGAAGACTCGAATGGAAATGAATTTTCAATATCGGTATGGTCTTCAAATGTGGGTGTGGATTGGCAGCTAGACATAACGTCAACTAATAATAGAGAAAACTTAAAAGAACGTATTGGTGTGGAGTATCGCCCAAATGACTTCTGACCGATGCAAAAGTAGTTTCTATGAAGAATTCTGTTCTGGTATAGAAATAATAGAAAACCAAAGTAATGATAAGTTTCACAATAAATTATATTTTTCTAATGTAATAAGCTTGATGGAAAAATATCTATATGACCTTTTCATAAATGAAATCTCTTCAAATAGGGAGGCGATTGTAAGATTAGGAATGCAGAATAAATTTAGAACTGAATCACTGAAAATTCCTTACTTGCTTCATCATACAGTTGAAGAATATTTAATTAATGCAATGAAAAACATGGTCTGGCATAGACTTAACGATATTGATGTTTTGTTCAAAAATGTAATTGGTATAAAGATTAATATCAGTACAACATTGCTTGAAATTCTCAACATAAGGCACCACATCATTCACAGAAATGGTTACGATCTTGAAGGAAATAAAGTAGTAATTGAAGATCAAGATTTACAATACTGTATAGCCCTAGTCAACTCTTTTGTATTCGAAATAGATAAAAAGTATCAGGCTCAAAGGTAAATGAACAAATTGTAGTTTTGTGCATTAGCAACATAACGAATCTGTCATTTATGACGCATGTCAACAATGGAAAGTAGATCATAAACTTGCTGATATTCTGCTCTTAACCATCTCTGCGGTCATTGCAGGTTGTGAAGATCGGTAAGAAATTGAAGACTTCGGCAATGAAAGGCAGCCATGAGCACACAATACCTGTCTGAAATCCTTGCTGGGTGTGAGGTTTCGTGATTTTTCCCCAGGCTTTTAAGCCTTTCAGCCACTTTTCAGTGGCTGAAAGCAATGCCCCCGGCTGGCTGGCAGCTATCCAGAAGATACTGTTGTGAGGTATCAATCACTGCCAGGTCATCCAGCGTATTCCGCCCAAGCAGAATACTCTGGGGAAATTTGGAACGTGAGGTAAGGCTGAATTCGGTGGTGGTTTTTATATTGCCCAGTTCGATAGTGGCTTCAATGACGGGCCGTCGTTGTGGTTTCCCGGAATGGGTTAGTACACGAATAAACCGTTTAACGGGTTTGAGCAGGGTCACTTCCCGACCATAGCCGCCCCGCTCTGTCAGGATCTTGAACCTTACCCAGTCTGAACCATTGACTGAGGTTTCGAAATTAATATCCCTGGCATCCATAGAGGATGTGGTGGAACCGGAGTCAATCAGTGCGGGAAGTTGGGTATCAAACTGATGGTCAATGCGAGTCACGGTTTCCAGATGGCCCACCAGGTAACGGTTGCCAATATTGCACTGTTGAGAAGTGCTGGCCGAAAGGGGCTGAGACAGTGGCGGGAATAACAGCATCAGAGCCAGTGAAAGAAAACCAGCTGCATAGCGCAGCCTTAGAGAATACAACATATCTTCCTCCATGAAGGTACTACTTCTTTAACCTTTCCTTAAGTGTATTCATGGAGGATGGTGTTGCCGGAGGGTGCTGACCAGAGGCATTAAATGGCGATGTACCTAATTATCCCGATGATTGCTCAGGGTCAGGGCGTCAGGAGTTCAGCACTGCGAACGTGCGTGTGGGGTTTCTGGTGGTCAGTGTTGTGAAAATGTCATTATCATGGCGAAAATCATGAACAAGCCTGTGCTGACTAATGCCACCATTCTCCTTTGGGTGGTAGTTGCAGAGGTGCCGGTGATTAACGCATCATCTTGTGACCTTCCAGGACTTGCTTGTACAAAAAAACCAGGGCACTTAATACTTGTTGCTTGATGCTGTTTTTTTTATACAGTCAAGTTGGTTCGTATATGTAGAAAATCAACTGAATAGTTAACTTTTTGTTTATAAGTGAAAATAAAGCAGTCTGTAATCACAAGGATTTCTTGACCGAAAAATATACAAATCACAAAATGCGAATCCAAAACAACATCATTCAAGTTATGCTTTCGATCAATCTGATGAGGTTTTGAGCAATCTTGTTTTAGCAACAAAGAAAGTCGCCAAACTTCTGGATAAAACACTTGATGGTGTGGCAAGAACAGGTATGTTCTTTGAGGGTTATGGTATTGATCATTTGCATAGTAAGCTGTTTCCAATGCACGGAACAGGATATGATTCAACTCTCAAACCAATTTCTTCAAATAATAAAAAATACTTCGAGCAATACGAAAGCTATATTTCATCACATGACCATGAAAGAGCTGATGATGAAAAATTAACCATTCTTGCTGCAAAAATCAGAGAGCACGCATAACAAGGAGCACAAGCAGACGACGCTAGACGTGCCGCCGCTTTGCTCATCGTTAAGTGCTATTCATGAAAATTGAACAAATGAATATTTGGATGAATTTCAAAGTTAGGCTTAATATCATGTCTTTCCAAGTCTGCCATTTCCTGAATAGCTTCTGGAGTTACTACTTTGGAAATACCATCTTGGATAATTCCGATAAAGTGTATGAGAGATTCATTAGATAGATAGTGGTATAAACGCCATATCCTGATGCCTTGAATTCTATTTTCTATCATGAAATTGAAATATTCAGACAAGCAATGATCACATCGATTTAAATTTTCTATCATTAAATTTAAGACTCTGCGAGCACCAAAACACCATGCTACCCTGTGCTCATCATACATAAGCCGATCTAATATCTCTTCGTAATCAGAGTGAACAGATGAGCTACTAAGGCAAATGACAAACAATACATACTGAAAGTATTTACTTTTCACGCTGGCAACCTGCTATAGATCAGTAAGTTAGCGGTATTATAGTTTTCATACTCCCCTGTAGCACGCACCTAAACGGGTAAGAGCTGGCCTTTCTCCAGCTCTCCCCAGTCGAGTCAACCAAGCATTCGGGCATGTAGATCTATACCGCAGTAATATGGGTGAGAATTAATGCAGAATCCCATTGGGTCTTCTCCATGTGGGATTGATTGGTTGCCTTTAGCTTATTGTTTCGGCAATAAGCTGGGGAGAAGGCTCAATAAGTACCGAATGGTTCCAGTTCGTTCCGGGCCTGCGCCCCCTCCAACCGACGTCCGCAGCGCGGTTGAACCAGGCGTTATGCTCCTATCAATTCTTCTAGTTCACAATTTGTAAAATTCCCTTATGCGTGCTAGAGTTCACAATACGTGAATATAGAGACTATTATGCACGTTATCTCAAGAAAGCCGTTTAACGAGGCTGCAAAAAAGTATCCAAACGATGCTACTGCAATTGACGCAACCTATAAGTCATTGAGAAATAGTGATTTTCATAGCCCGAATGAGTTGAGTTCACTATTCCCCAGCTTGGATAATTTCAAGTACAAAGATAAATGGTGGGTAATAGATGTTGGTGGCAACAACCTTCGACTCATAGCTTTCATTGAGTTCAGAGACAGTAGAATGTATGTCAAACACATCGTCTCACACTCTGAATACGACAAACTATGCAAGAAGTACGCAAAGGAGGCTGGTACATGAGATACACAAATCTTAAGCAAAAGGCTCTAGACTTTTTTTCTGAAGCAGGCTTTGTAAGTCGTATTCATAGTGAGGAAGAGTACGAACAAGCTCTGGAATTAATGGAAGAACTCATCGAAGACTACGATAAATATCTTCCTCTAATCGAAGTTCTCTCTATATCCATTGAAAAATGGGAAGATGAGTCTGAGGATTTTTCAGATTTCAATGCAAGAATTGAAGCTCTGGATGATGGTGTAGCTGTTCTAAGAACACTAATGGATCAATATCAGCTCAAAGCTGATGATTTAAAAAGTGAGCTGGGAAGTAAGAGTTTGGTTTCAATGATCTTGAATGGTTCACGAAATCTAACCAGAGATCATATTCAGGCTCTTTCACAACGGTTCAAAATATCGCCGTCTGTGTTCTTCAGTGGAGCATAAATCGGGTAGCCGGAGGATTCTAACCTCCAGCCCCCACTCCACGAAGCGTGCGGGTCCGCACTACACGAGTCACCGAGGATGGTGAAACCTGATCCATAAGTCTTTCAGAGAAACAAGCCCAGGATTTGCAAGAAAGCTGTCGTTCAATGCTTGCTATACTGCGAACGTTTTGCTCAACCGGTAATACCCTTTGTTACTGGCTGCGATCGAGGCGGCTTTGATATGGTCAACGCCTAACTTGATCAGATTTATATAACGAGTTTTCGGCTTACGCCACTGCTTGATAAAACAGCAACGGATGCGCCGACGTATCCATTGATCCAGTAACAGTATGGGGCAGTAATTAAAGCGAAGCAGGCCCTTCTGTGACCAGCGGATTCTCTTCCCTGTGAAGGTAAAACTCAGGAACTCGATCTCGTGAATTTCACCACCTTGCTTGTGGTCGGGTTGACTGTCAGTTTTAGTCGACGTTCAAGGTACTGAGTGATGCTTTCCATCACCCTTTCCCCTGCCCATTGGCTGCGAACCAATATCACGAAGTCATCGCAATATCTTGCGAAACAGTGACCCCGGTATTCCAGTTCCTTGTCCAGGTTATCAAGAAGTACATTCGACAGTAGCGGTTAAAGTGGACCACCTTGTGACATACCTACCCGAGTGGGGTAGCATTGCCCATCAATCTTATCAGTTGGCCTGTTAAGCGCAAGATCCGATGCTGGTTTACCCAGAAGGGACTTTCATCCCATAATTTCATGCCCATGCCGGGCGTACCAAAAAATTTCAGCGGACACTAGCTCCGTTCGTGCCGCTGAATTTGGCGTTAGGCTCCTAAAATATCATTTGGTATGATTGCGCATTAAGCTATCATTTCAAATCATGAATAATGCAAATAGAAAAACACTAAAGGCGCTATTTGCCGACCCGATAAATGGCAATATTGAGTGGCGCAAGCTCGAAGCATTGTTTCTGTCATTGGGAGCCAAACGGACAACTAAGGGAGGTTCTTCAGTCAGTTTCGTTCTGAATGATGTACGTGCTGATTTTCATAGACCGCACCCAGACAAAGCATCGCTACGGTACCGGATTAAGGATGCCAGGCGTTTTCTGGAACAGGCAGGGATTAAACCATGAATATAATGAAATATAGAGGCTATATAGCCAGAGTTGAATACGATGATGAAGATCGTATATTTGTAGGGCATCTGGCTGGCATAAAAGATATTGTTGGTTTTCATGGTTCTTCTGTAGATGAACTGGAAACGGCTTTTCATGATGCGGTTAATGACTATATTGCAATCAGTGAAAAAACGGGGCGTCCGGTTCAGAGACCCTATTCGGGCAATCTGATGCTGCGGATTTCACCGGAAGTTCATGCTGCTGCTGCGACTGCCGCCGAAGCAAAAGGGAAAAGCCTGAACCAGTGGGCTTCAGAAGTTCTAAGCAATGCTTCTCAAATTTAACCTCTCTGCCTACCGGAGCCTAAATCGGGTAAGAGCTGGTCTTTCTCCAGCTCTCCCCACACCACAACAGTATGCGGGTCCGCGCCTGGCGATTGACCGAGGATGGTGAAACCTGATCCATAAGTCTTTCAGAGCAACAAGCCCAGGATTTGCAAGAAAGCTGCCGTTTAATGCCTGCTGCACTGCGAACGTTTTGCTCAACCGATAATTTCACGTGCCCTTGCGGTGAATAGCTTTTAAACATGATCGATATTCATAACCATATTATCCCCGCCATTGATGATGGTCCGGACACCCCGGAGCAATCTCTGGAACTGCTGCGTATTGCCGAAGCCAATGATATCCAGCGGTTGGTCTGTACGCCCCATATGCATCCTGGCCGTTACGATAACGATATCACCACCATTACTCCTGCCTTTGATGCACTGGTGGGCTTAGCCCTTGAAGCAGGCGTAAGTATTCAACTGGCCATGGGCGCTGAGGTGCGCTTCAGTGACGAGTTGATGTTTCAGCTCCGCAATGAGCGTATTCCGATGATCGGCAAGTGGGAAGGCAACGACTGTCTGTTGCTGGAGATGCCTCACCAGAATATTCCCATGGGTATTGAAGAGATGCTTGAGTGGCTGACTCGGCAGCATGTGAGGGTAGTGATTGCTCACCCGGAACGTAATAAAGAATTGATGGCCTACCCTGAGCGAATCTTCCCGCTGGTGGAGAGGGGTGCTTTGTTGCAGGTGACCGCAGGATGCATTCCCGGTTTTTTTGGTGAAAAGGCGCAGACCTCAGCCCGCTGGCTACTGGATCATGAACTGGTGCAATTTGTGGCTTCTGATGCTCATCACAGCAAACATCGACCACCCGCGATGAAGGCTGCTGCAGAGATGCTGGATGACTGGTACGGTAAGGAGTTTCGGGATCAGTTGACGATGATCAATCCGGACTTGTTGACCTTTTCGCTCTTCGGTAACCAATCACTCTTAAAGGCTGGACGTGATGTTTAAGCGATGGTTGATGGTTTTTCCAGCGATAGTTCTGCTGGTAACCGCCTTGAATACTGCATGGAATCTGGTGCAGTCGCAGATATGGCGCTCCCAGACAGAGAACTTTCTCGATCATTGGGCTGCTAAAACGAAAGAAGATGACGGCTTCTCGGTGGATAAAGAAGAGTGGCAACTCACGCTGAATGGTGCAGATAAGGCGTTAGACAATATGCCAGGCTCTCCGGACTTGCTGGTGATGCGTGCCAAAGTACTTGATCGGGGAGTACAAGCGGGCTGGTCAAAGCATGATTACGGAGAGCTGTCAGAACTTGACGCCTGGCAACAATCCATTCTATCAAGACCCGCCTGGCCCTATAGCTGGAGCAACTATGCCCAGGCTCGTTCACAGCGATCATTAATTGACTCGTCGTTTGAGCAGGCATTGGTTCGCGCTGACCAACTCGGTCCGTGGGAACAGTACGTGATGGAAAACGCCAGCATTCTTGGCAGATATTATCACGGATGGTTGACTGAGCCGACTCAGCAGATGCTCAATAGCAGTCATCAGCGGCTGGTAACGCTTTATTCTCATCGGGCTAAACAGATAGAACAGAAATACCCACTGCCTTAAAGTATTAGCCATTTTCCCCAAAGGGCATAAAAAGCTCTTAAATCACAAAAGTACAATTGATTATGCTGAAAAAATGTCTTTTCCCTGCTGCCGGGTACGGTACGCGTTTTCTGCCTGCTACTAAAAGTATGCCCAAAGAGATGATGCCGGTGGTGTCCAAACCACTGATTGAATACGGTGTAGAAGAATCCCTGCAGGCTGGCTTATCGGACATCTGTATGGTGACTGGTCGCGGTAAGCGAGCACTGGAGGATCACTTCGATACCAATTACGAGCTGGAGCACCAGATCGCAGGTACGGACAAAGAAACATTGTTGACCAATATTCGACAGTTGATCGACAGCTGTACTTTTTCGTATACACGACAGCGAGAGATGAAAGGTCTGGGCCATGCCATTCTCTGTGGTGAAACATTAATTGGCAAGCAGCCCTTTGGTGTGGTCCTGGCCGATGACCTGTGTATCAATGCCGATGGGCCTGGTGTACTGGCACAGATGGCACAGCTCTACAAACAGTTCCGTTGCTCAATTGTGGCAGTCATGGAAGTGCCGGAAGATGAAGTCCATAAATACGGTGTCATTGCCGGACAGGCTATTTCTGATGACCTGATTCGCGTAGAAAATATGGTGGAAAAACCTGCCAGAGAAGAGGCTCCCAGTAATCTGGCCATTATCGGGCGCTATATTCTCACTCCGGACATTTTCGACCTGATCAGAGATACCCAGCCGGGCAAGGGAGGTGAGATCCAGATTACCGATGCGCTGATGACCCAGGCTCAGCTTGGCTGTGTGCTGGCTTATAAATTCAAGGGCAGACGGTTCGATTGCGGCAGTATTGAAGGTTTCATCGAAGCCACTAACTATTGCTACGATAAGCTTTACGCTCATTAATAATAAGTGGTTGACTTTGAACCCACTTTTTGAATAATTAGTCTCAGGTTTCACCGGGGGCGATCTGGATTCGACGACGGTTACGAAACCTTAGGTGCATGTCGAGAATGTAGTGATTCTCGTAAATCAAAACACTACAACCTTTTAGTTGCTAACGAAGACAACTTCCAAGGAGCTCTGGCAGCCTAAACCCTGCCTCCTCCCGGTCACTCCGACTTGCCTGTTGGCTGGAAATGACCGCTACTGAAAACAGGATCGCCTTGATGTCTGCCTGGGGCTGACAGGTTAAACTTTTCAGGATCGCGCAGTGTCACCCTGACCGTTGGGTCGTTCTGCGTTAACCTAATAACGGAATCTAAGCATGTAGAGCCGAAGGCGGAGAATCGGCGGACGCGGGTTCAATTCCCGCCGCCTCCACCAACTTGTCAATAGCCCTAATGAGTTCTTAGCAACCATTAGGGCTTTTTATTTTAAATTAACTATCAACCCTCGTTACTGACTCTCGAATCCATCAGGCTTCTTCTTGCCATCATAACTGACCCAGACTTTAATCCTGTTGGCATCGCCATTATCAATCCATAATAATCCATATGGATCCGCGCCTTCACTCACACTGACACTGGGGGCCTCACCAGTCTTTTTCTCCCACCAAAATTTCGCCACTCTCTCAGAGTGTGCTTTGCTTTTCACCAGGAACAGCTGGGTAGCAGCCGACTTTTCGCTACAAGCACCGGATTCAAGATAATGGATATTCATGGATTGACCGTTTTCATACGCCTGAATCGTCCCCACATAACGAGGCACGACAAAGTCAACACATACGCCCGATGAGTCCCACACTGCCTTAACGGAGTAGGCGTCCTCATCGGGTCCGACTTTCTGAAAGATTTCTACCTGCCTCACACCGTCGGAGAGAACATTCAGGGAGCATAAAGAGAACACAACCGTTAAAAACGCGAGCTTAAAGGCCTGCCTTGTATTTTGCGTCAACATAATGGAATCTCTCGCTACATCACAACAACTTACATTCTAGCTGCCTTTCACCACCCCGATTGATATTTGCCTAAAATCTGTTGTCAAAGAAATAAACAGACATTCAGGTGCACCAACATACCTCAAGCTCAATACCAGTCTAAGAACCTCAATCACCTTGGCTTGGTTGCCGCTATGTGTTGGGAGTTAAAGTGAAGTGGTCTAATGACACCGGACACCTCGTTAAGCACAATAGTGCAACCAGTAACGAGGTTCATAATGGCAACGCGAAAACATTATTCTCAGGAATTCAAACTCAAAGCTGTAAAACTGGTTACTGAACAAGCTCAGTCGCCTACAGCAGTCGCCAGAAGTCTAGGAATTTGTGCGACTAACCTCCGTCGTTGGGTTCGACTCAGTGAAGAGAAGAAAGAGCTGGCTTTCCCCGGCAAAGGCCATCAGGCCCTGACGACTGAACAGCAGAGAATCAAAGAGCTTGAAGCTGAAAACAAACAGCTGAAAATGGAACAGGAAATCTTAAAAAAAGCCATGGCCTTCTTTGCGAAAGACCAGCTGTAAGATACGCCTTCATACAGCGGGAGAGGAAGGCCTATCCTGTCGTAACGCTATGCAAAGCACTAAAAGTTAGTCGCAGTAGCTTCTACGAATAGAATAAACAACAGGCAAAAAATCAACAGATTGACCCGGAGATGTTTCGCCTGGAGGCAGATGCCCGAGAGATTTTTGCTCAATCAGGTGACTCTTATGGAAGTCGTCGAATGGCGAAAGCCCTGCGTTCAAAAGGTTACAGCATAGGGCGTTATCAGGCCAAAACCCTGATGCAACGGCTTGGCCTGCGGGTTCGGGTGGTCAAAAAATTCAAGGTGACAACCAACAGCAAACACAAACTGCCAGTGGCGGCAAACCTTTTGAATCGTGAGTTTTCAGTTTCAGCACCCGACAGAGTATACGTAGCTGATATCAGCTACCTCTGGACTCGTGAAGGCTGGGTTTATCTGGCGGCTGTCGTTGATCTGTTTTCGCGGAAAGTCGTCGGTTGGTCGATGAGTAACCGTATGACGACAGAGCTGCCCCTGGAAGCTTTGAGAATGGCTTACTGGGGCAAAAAGCCTGGAGATGGTGTGATGCACCATTCAGATCGTGGCAGCCAGTACGCGTCTCTGGAGTATCAGAATCAACTCAGGGAGTATGGGATGGTCTGTAGTATGAGTCGCAAGGGTAATTGCTGGGATAACTCTGTGATGGAGCGGTTCTTTGGCAGCCTGAAAAGGGAAAGAACGGATCATTATATTTATGATACTCGGGCAGAAGTAGAGGCACATGTTATTGATTACATTTTGTTCTACAACAATAACAGATTACATTCCTATCTGGACTATGTGAGTCCAGTAGACTTCGAGAAGCAAAAATTGAAAAAAGCAGCTTAATCAGGTGTCCGTTTTTAATTGACCACTACAAAAAATGCTGGCAAAAATAAAGGCACAACACAGATACTTCATTGTAGATAACCAAGCTCAAATAGAAACAAAACATCACTCTGGAATATTCAGGGATTAGTGCTGTCCACCAACAGTAAACACTGAACGTACTGATCTATTTTTTCTGCCCTGAGCAGCTCTTATCCATTAAATCAATATTCAGTTGCATCCACAGCAGAGTAGCAGCCAGGTTCACGTTGTTATGGCAGGTTCCATCATCGAGAGATAACAGGCCCCGAGTCTTATCGATCACCTGATTCACCTCCTGTTGGCGTTCTTCAGGAAAATTTTCCAGCAATCGTTTCAGACACTGCTGCCCTTGGGTCAGATATGCAAACCTCGGAGGAAACTGGCACAGCTGATAAAGTTTAACCAAATCTGGTTCCAGCCCCCAGTCCTTCCAATTTCGCAATGCCATCATAACAAGGGATTCCAGATCAAGGGTATCAAAGGCAGGCTTGTCTAGCGTTTCAATAAAGTCCTTATCCTCCCCATTGATTACCAATCGTCCCAGTTGTTCACTTCCCTCCAGATACATTATTTGCAAAAAAAACCTCAACATCTTCTCTTTAGTAAGAGGTTCTTTTTCTGAATAATAACCGTTATCAGCCAACATGGGGAATGCCAACAATGTTTCCAGATCGTGAAACACGAATGACTCACAACCAAAGCGACTGACTTGACGTTGAGGAAAAAAGTAAAACCGGGAATCAGTAAAGCCGTGATATTTTATCGCCAGTGTTAAAGCTAAAGCGACAAAATGCGGCAGGGGTGAATAAGTTTGTTCATTATTGTAGTGCTTAAAAACATTCAGGCTATCAGCGACAAAAACCCGATAATGCCCTTTGCTATTTTTCCTGATAGAAAAAACACTAATGTGGCCTGTTTTAACCTGAAAAATATAGTTTTTTGGCTCTTCGGTTGCCATTAATGGCAGCTCGGTTATAAATAACGCAACCAGCTGGTAAAGACACTGCGGGAAGCCAATATAAATATGTATGAGTTTTATAATATCCGGGCTGGCAGCATCCAAAACCCTCTCAACTAACTCGTCGTCGAGCAGCCCTTTGGGTAACTCAAGCTCAGGAAGCACCGCTTTGGCAAAAAATTCGATTAAATTTACTGGCAAACTCTTAAGCTTTGGATAGTCAAGTAGAACATGTGTCATTTCACCAGTTTCCAGCTTTCCAGGAAAATAAAGCTGAAGTAAACTTAGAATCGCTTTCCAACGGTATTGACTCTTCTCCAGAGAGCCTTTTTCTTCCAGAATACCGGGGTTTTCGGCGTAGAATTTTTTCACTTCTTCAGTAAAGTCATCAATATTTTTTTTCTGATCCATTGTTTTCAACGACTTTTCAGTGGCCTTAAGTATTTCTTTCAGTTTTTCAAGATACCTGGCATGACCCTCACCGTTTCCGGAAGCTGACGCTGACGCTGCAGCAGAGGAACCTGAACTGCCCAGCCCTTCACTGCGTTGCTTTTTGCTTTGTCGCTGCTGCTGTGGTGGTGGCGATTGATTGCCCGTTTTGGTCTGTTTCTTGTTTTCATTACCAAAACGGTTCAATTCGAATGGATAGGCAGAAAACACCGTTGCTTTATCTGGCTGTAATCCTCCCCATTCAGAGACAGGTGAACTGACTATCGAACCTTTTTTTTTCTTCTGTAACAGCAAAAACGGAACAACCTTAGACTCAGGTAAACGAATGGGGTCAGATAAGAAAGAGGAAAGAATCGCATCGACACCACCACTGGAGAGCAATGACGAAGTGTGAGGAATTACAGCCTGGCCGCCAGCTGACCAAAAGATGCTGGCAAAAATAAAGACATGGCTCATATTCTTCATTGTTGATAACCAAGCTCAAATAAAGACAAAAATATCATACTAGACAAAAAACTCAGATTTGCCCGACTAGGTGGTGTCTTCTTTTTGTCTTAAGAAGATTGTCTTAAACAGATCAGAAGCTCAATATATACGACATCAACTAACTAAAAACCGGGAATTCCGTCTATGTTACCTTTAGACGTATTTTCAGAACTGATTCAAGCTCAGGCAGATAATCATCGATCACAAATACCCGCTACTCCATTTTGTAGTAAATATTACCGTTTAAACATGCCCAACGGAATCAATCTTTGACTAACTGACCAGTTGATTTTGCAGACGCCTCAAATTCAGTTTTTGCAGATTGGTAACCGGGAGCACCAGGAGCAAAATAGAGTTCATCAAACAAATTATTTGTTTCAATATATGCAGATTCCCCAGATGTATATTGTTTAGCAAATCTTGTCTCACTAACAGTTTGAGTTACAGTCAATAACACTTCACCCCTGTAATAGACACGATAATAAGTACTGCTATAACCTTCACAACATGAACAAATATTATTCCCGTCATGAACATCTTCGCCCTTTGAAATATCGCAAGGTTGAAGATATTCAAGTAATTGGATGGCGTTCTCGAATACCTGAATCTTCGGGTTAGGTTTTTTTGCGCGATAGTGCTCATCGTTTTCAGTCAGGATTTTTTTTAACCTGTTCATATGCTTTATGATGCCTGGCACAGTTTTATGAGCTTTTGAAGCGGTCGAAGAAGTACGCCTACGCTTCGATTGTTCAGTGTCAGAAGAGGCGTCAACATGCTCATCTACTTCCTCAAACCTGCGTTTTTTTGACACTTTCTCCTTTCTCCTTTTCTCCTTTCTCCTTTTCTCCTTTTTCTTTTTCTCCTTTTTCCGTTTCTCTTTTTTTCTTTTCTTAGCTTGTCTCTCTACTTTTGCAATAGCCTTATCGGCGCGTGGCTGAGAGCGTTGTTTTTCTTTCATCGCGTGATGACTTTGGCTTGTCGAACTTTCAACGGAATTCAGCGCCCCTTCATCAGACTCACTACTGTTGGATGATAGAGAGAATTTACAAATGCCATAACAGGCAGCGACATAGCAATTTAAACCAAAAGTATGCTGTTCTTCTTCAGGGTCTTCCTTTCCATCGTCAGAGTCAGACGCCAGTGGATAAGTGAAATAGCCTGCAACACGGGTAGTTGTCCCTGAGCCTGAGGCTTGCTGACCGGATGATTCTGATTGTGGGTTTTGTTGGTCATTTTGTTGTTGGCTTTGTCCGGGTAGCACCAAAGTGGTGATCGCAAACGAGTCATCCTGACTTACCCCCAGCTGACCCATTGACTTAAACAGCATCGAATCGGGCTTCCAATAGCTTTTTAAAAGCCAGCCGACAGTGACAAGCGCTTCTGCAGGTATCCATGAATAATGTTTGCCACTCAGAGCGGCGTGATTGGTTGCCAGGATCAGTTCGTAAGCAACCAGCAGATTGGTGACGAAAAGCAATCGCCATGAAATGGACTCACTAAAGTTCATTTTTAGCCCGTAAACACCGTGTCTGCCTGGCTTGTCATCATGTGGCAAAGTTGATCCTGCACAGTCGTTTGTGTCAGCAAGGTCTGTCGGATTGCCCAACAACGGATTGAAGTTGTGCTTTACAGAAAAGCTCTGAGTGATTGGCGTATGCTCGATAACAAAATGTCTTGTCAACGATTCTGCCTGACAGACAATAGACAGCGCTAAAAGCAGGAACAGCAGCGTCGCAAAAAGCGATTGTTTCATTATTCGACCTGCGCACTTTGACACTCCCCGCCTTGTCGAGGGTGTCACAAAAGAGTAAGCAAGGCTGATTTATTTTCCCTGCCCCTGGCAGTTCCCATCCAACAAATCAACATTCAATTTCATCCATAGTAGGGTAGCAGCCAGGTTCACGTTGTTACGGAGAGTTCCATCATTGAGGGTTAACAGGCCCCGAGTTTCATCGATTACCTGATTCACCTCCTTTTGACGTTCTTCAGGAATTTTCTCCAGCAACCGATTCAGATTCTGCTGTCCCTGAGTCAGGTGTGCAAACCTCAGAGGAAACTGGCGTAACTGACACAATGTAACGAAATCGGGTTCCGGCCCCGATATATTCAAAATGTGGATCATCATGTAAATAAAAGAGTCGAGGTCTTGCGCATCAAAGGCAGGTTAGGTTTTGGTATACGAACTGGGTCGGCGGATAAGATAGAGGACAGAATTGTATCTACACCATAACCAGAGACCAATGATGAAGTGTAAGGAATTGCAGCCTGACTGCCAGCTGAAAAAAAATATGCTGGCAAAAATAAAGACACAACAATTACTCTTCATTATTGATAACCAAGCCCAAATAGAAGCGAAAACATCATTCTAGACAAAAAACTCAGATTTTCCTCACTCTTGGATAACTTATTTAATCTGAACCAGCACCCGGTCATAATATACGTCATTAAGTACCTAACCAGTTGATTTTGCACACGCCTCAAATTCACTTTTTGCAGATTGGTACCCGGGGGCATCAGGAGCATAATAGAGTTCATCAAATAACGTACTGGTTTTAATATCTGCTAACTGTCCACAACTGTACTTAGTTGAAAATCTTCTTTCACTAACAGTTTCATTAACAGTGAATAACACATCACCTTTATAATAAACATGGTAATAAGTATTGATGCCAAAATCATAGTTTCCACAGACATCAGGCACGAATTTAACATCTTCACCTTTTGAAATATCCCAAGGTTGAAGATATTCAAGTAATTGGATGGCATTCTCGAATGCCTGAATATCCGTGTTAGGATTTTTCGGGCCATAATGCTCATCGTTTTCAATCAGAATTTTTTTTAAAGAGTTCATGTGCCCTATAATACCTGACACAACTTCATGAGCTTTTGCGACTGCCGAAAAAGTGCTGTGCTCCGCTGGAAAGGCGTTAACAAGTGGCTCACTACTATCAGATGATTGTCGGAGTTCACAAACACCACAACAGGAACCGACGTAACAATTTAAATCCAAAGTATGCTGGTTTTGTTCAGGGTCTTCCTTTCCGCCGCCAGATCCAGACGACAGTCGACTTGTGATAGAGCCTGAAACACGGGTACTTGTCCCTGAGGCTTGATGACCGGATGATTCTGATGGCGGCTTTTGTTGGTCACTTTGTTGTTGCTTTTGTCCCGGGAGCATCAAAGTGGTGATTGCAAACGAGTCATCCTGACTTGCCTCCAGTTGATCCATTGGCTTAAACAGCAGTGAATCGGAGTTCCAGTAGCTTTTTAAAAGCCAGCTAACAGCGACAAACGCTTCTGCTGTTATCCATGAATAAGGTTTGCCGCTGGAAGCGGTGTCACCTTTGGCCAGGATCAGTTCGTAAGCAACCAGCGGATTGATGGTGAAAAGCAATCGCCATGAAATGGACTCGATAAAGTTCTTTTTTCGCCCGTAAACAACAAGCCTTCGTAGTTGGTCATCAGGCGGAAAAGTTGCCCATGCATAGTCGTTTGTATCGGCATCGCCTGACGGGGTGTACTGCAATGAATTCAAGGCGCACTTAATAGAAAAGCTCTGGTATAACTGTGCATGCTCGACAAGAAAACGTGTTGTCAACGATTCTGCCTGACAGATGACAGACAGCAACAGAAGCGGTAAGAGCAATGTCGTAAAAAACAGCTGTTTCATTATCCGGTCTATACAATTTAATTTTGTGGAGAGTAATTGATAGACCAGAAAAATGGCAAATCAAAAAAATAACTGTAATTTGCCTTCAGAAACAAACCAAAGGTTGCCGCAAAAAAAGTTTGTAGACACCATTGCCACTAGCACCATCGCAGTGTCTTGAGAGCTGGGAAGATGGCAGACCATCCGCTGAGCAATACATGAGGCCTTGCCCCTTCTGTCACTTTTCTTCATCAAGATAGGTTTACAGCCTGAAATCCTGATGCAAGTTTTTCCAATGCTCTGTTAACTTTTCTTTGTGTTTCACATTCATCGGAAGTTCTTTAATAGCGGAATGCCACAATGTTCGGGCCCTATACATTACATCTTCTAGATGAGGCCTTACTGCTCGCCATGGTATGCCCGATTTTTCTGACCACGCCTTGAAGTTTGAGAATGATACAGCATACCAATCTTTTGTTTTTCCCAAATTCAAAGCAAAGTTTCGCTCCCCATCGATATACACATTTGTCGTTACTATGTCATAAGCAGGAGATAGCCGTGGTGTCACCTTGTCTTCGTATAAAAGACTCCAGTTTTTTAAATGCGCGTCACCATTTGCCAACAAAATATTCACTAACAGTCGTCTTGCGAACTGCTGTACATCTGTTAATGCATCACCAGAAAACTCGTACAAGACCCTGGCAATCTGTTCATAGTTTGCGGTGCGATATTTTTCATGGGGATACTTCACCAATACTTGTGCGAAGTCTTCCATATGAACTCGCCTGCTCTTTTTTCGATCAAAACGCTTTATCGCAAAAGCAAGGGATTCTTCAGGTAAATTGATTTGTGGCAGGTTATCCAACTGTCCCATATCAACCAGCTTGATTTCCGGTATATCAATACCCGCTATGGATGCCAGAGTCATCGCCGAATATTCATTAACAGGAACATCTCTATATTTTGTTGATGGCGTTTTTATAATCCAATCGCCTAAAACCCCGGATTTACAAAGGTTATAACGCCCATCCTTTTCTTCCATTGAAAACTTCATCTGGACGCCTGCCAGGGAAAATTTATTTTCTCGTTCTAATTTTTCGAACTTAATCACTTTCGCATTTCGATAATGACCTCTGGAAATAAGGGATACAACATCATCAGGTACGTGTTCTGGCTCTAATGGTGTGGCAATGATTGCTCCGGGCAAATCTTCCCCCAGATAAGAGAAGATTTGAAATTCATTATCAATATGCACCTTTAATCCCTGTGCAATGAGTTCTCGCAGCGATCCTTCTGGTAATAAATTTGATAGCGTTGGATGCAAGCGTTGATTTCGTGCCCAAGGCTCTGACATCAATTTATCAGAATGAGGAAATGCAGGATGGGTGATCAGGCTAAACGTTGACCGATGAATATTACTGCTAAATTCATCGGCAAAAAAAAGTACATTCCTACCACTCTGGTAGCCAGCCAAATAACCCACGCACTCTCCATGAAGTGTCAGCTTAATGACGTTAACATCGTTGCTCACGAATCATCTCCAAGCAAATCTTGCCACGGATCATCAAACAAGCTTTTCTTGTTCACTGAATTAGACTGATCTCTTTGGCCTGAGCTAACGCCTTCAGATCCTGCCTCCTGCTCTTCGTTAACGCTTCTCCCCAGGACGGTCAGAACCGCCCCAAGCTTCTCTTTGGGTATAAGCACTACTTCACTATTTAAGCCCTTTGCTATCAATTGGAGCGTGTCAAGCCGTGGATTCCCTTTAGACTCCAGGCGCTGATATTGCTGGCGGGAAACACCAACACGCAGCAACATGTCGTTTTGTTTCAGACCTAAATCCAAGCGCCTTTTTTTAAGTTGCTGAAGCAAAGTATCCATATCATCTTGTCAACTTACTAGTTGCTTTGTTAGCTATAAAGAAACATATTAGTTTCATTTTTGAGAAAAGCAACTAATGTATTGCTTTACAATTTTCCAATCCATTGAATCAGACCCAAAGCAGCCAGAATTGCAAGTTTTCAGTCAAATGCTATTTTTTCATGTCCAATCATGAATTAATTACCATTGAGGTCGCTTTATGAAGAATTACCTGTTTGTAATAATGCTTGGGTATACGAGTGTTTTCTCAAGCACTGCCCGCTCTAATGACGTCTGCGTCGTCCCTCGCAGCTACGATCAAAAACCCATGTTGTCAGGTTTATACGATGAGGAAAACTCCAATGATGACTACGTCGTCCCTCACAGCCACAATCGAGAACCCATGCTGTGGGGTTTATACGATGAGATAAGCTTGAGGAGGACCTTGCTGGCATTGCACGCAATGGGGCTTGTTGTTTATTGGGTTATTCCACGTGCATGTCTAGGCGCTGCTGGAGGATATTATTTTTTCTCTGGATCACCCCACATCAGGGCGTTGAAGGGTGCTGCAATTCTGGGAGGGCTATCAGCATGTGCATTTTCAACTGCAGCTGGCGTTATGCTTTATAATTGCCGCATAGATAATGTAAAAGAGGGGTCGCACTGAAAGAAAAACAGATCACCCGTATATTTCTTAATCTCCCTGGCTTAAAGCGTCGATAACCTCTATTGTTCCTTGCACAATATATAACCTGCTGCCTGACTCTCAAGGTAGCTTTCGTTTCTTTCTTGCCTTTTCACCAAAGATGCTGATTCCAATCAGAACCTTCTTAGCTTGGACGATGGTTCAATAATTTTTTCAATCACGCTCAAAGCAGCCCGGCTTGCAAGCTTTCAGTCAAATGCTATCCTGCGTGTTCAATCAGGAACTAATGGCCATTGAGATCATCTAATGAAAAACTTCCTGTTTGTCATAATGCTTGGATATGTGATTATTTTCTCAGGCGCTGTCTTCTCCAGTGGCAGCAGTGATCATGGCAATTACAATTATGGCTGCTGCGATGATGATGACAACTTTGGTCCTGACAGCTACAGCAAAAAAACCATTTTGTGGGGTTTATACACTCCGAAAAGCTTGGTGAATACTTTTGCGGCATTGTTCGGAACGGGAGTTGTTGTTTTTACTGTGACTCCACACGCATTCATAGGCGCTGTTACAGGGTATTGTATTTACCATGGATCACCCCACATCAGGGCGTTGAGAGGTGCTTTAATCTATGGAGGTCTGGCAGCATGCGTATATTCACCTCGAGTTGGCATTTTGCTTTATGACTGGAGCAGGGGTAACGGGGGATCAGACTAAGCCAGTAATCTTCGTCAAAACAGTCCTTCACCGGCCAGTGGCAACTCCTGTCCTTTAAAAACACAACCCTTTTCGATGAACAAACTTTAATCTACCGGACACGATCTGTTTATCCACAACCCTCTACACTTGAGCCATGACTAACTTCCTCCCTGATCGAGGTAAATCATGGAAAAATGGCTCAATCAATTAAAAAATGACTTCATTCACGTTAAGACTGCTTTTTTTGAGCAGCGTAATGGCGCTGCCATCAGCCCGTTTAAAGCAATTCTCGGCACCGTTATTCTCACGGGCCTGTTTGTACTGATGTTGCCGCTGATCATGCTGATCTTTATGGTTCAGATGGGGCTGATTCTGGTGGGTATGGTTGCTGTTCTTTTTATGGGGACCCGAAAACAGAGTGGACAATGGCCCAAAGAGGAAAAGCTGGTTAATCCCAAACCTGAGCCCGCAGAAACCGACAGGGAAGCGGAGATAGGAGGCTGATATTTTTGAGTTAGCTGTCCGGATAAGGTATTTTTCATCGACTTATCCACAGATCGGGTGATCCTTGTGTCTACTGCTATCCTCATTGTTTTTATTGCTGTCATCTTGTTCTGGGGCAAACGCCGCTTTGACCAGAAAAAACAACTGGCTCAGGAGGCCCTGGTTCAGGGTCAGGCTTTTCTGGAAAAAAACCGGAATGAAGAAGGCGTGATGACTACAGAGTCCGGATTGCAGTACAAGATTCTTGAGAAGGGTGAAGATTCCGATCACCCCACAGCCACCAGCAAAGTGAAAGTGCACTATCACGGTACGTTAATTAATGGTCAGGTGTTTGACAGTTCTGTAGACCGTGGACAGCCGATTTCTTTTGGACTGAATCAGGTGATTCCGGGCTGGACCGAAGGTCTGCAACGGATGTCGGTAGGCGACAAGTTCCGACTGTTTATTCCTGCCAATCTGGCGTACGGCAGCGGGGGTGCCGGTAAAATCCCCGGCAACTCTGCGCTGATCTTTGATGTGGAGCTGCTGGGTATCGAATAAACCATTCATTCATGATAAGGGCAGAGACCCTCTGCCCCATTAATCACTTATTCTTCAACAACCCCCTGCTTGCGCAGGTAATCGTCATAAGTTCCGTGGAAATCGACGATGCCATTTTCTGTGATTTCAATGATGCGGGTCGCCAGAGACGATACAAACTGACGATCATGACTGACAAAGATCAGTGTGCCCGGATAGTTTTCCAACGCCAGGTTCAGAGATTCAATGGATTCCATATCCATGTGGTTAGTCGGCTCATCCATCAGTAATACGTTCGGTTTTTGTTGAATCAGTTTGCCGAACAACATACGGCCCTGCTCACCACCGGAAATAACGCGGACTGACTTTTTGATGTCGCTCTGGGAGAACAGCATACGGCCCAGAACACCACGGATCACCTGCTCATCGTCGCCTTCGTTCATCCATTGACTCATCCAGTCGTACAGGTTCATATCCTTATCGAACTCGTCGCTGTGGTTCTGGGCGTAGTAACCGATATCAGCGTTTTCTGACCACTGGATAGTGCCTCCCTTCGGTGCCATCTTACCGGCCAGAGTATGCAGCAATGTGGACTTGCCAATACCGTTCTGACCAATGATGGCAATGCGCTCACCTACTTCAACCATCAGGTTAACGTCGTTGAACAGCATGTTGTCCTGGTAACCCTGGGACATTTTTTCCATCACCAGCGCATTGCGGAACAGTTTCTTTTCCTGTTCAAAACGGATAAACGGATTCTGTCGGCTGGAAGGTTTAACCTCTTCGAGCTTGATCTTGTCGATCAGCCTGGCCCTGGAGGTCGCCTGTTTGGCTTTGGAAGCATTGGCAGAAAAGCGACTGACAAAACTCTGGAGCTCCGCAATCTGGGCTTTCTTCTTGGCATTATCAGCCTGCATACGCTCACGAGCCTGGGTAGCCGCAATCATGTACTCGTCGTAATTACCCGGGAACGTTCGCAGCTCACCGTAGTCCAGATCAGCCATGTGGGTGCAGACACTGTTCAGGAAGTGACGGTCGTGGGAAATAATGATCATGGTGCAGTCGCGCTGCTTGAGTACCCCTTCCAGCCAGCGGATCGCATTGATGTCCAGGTTGTTGGTGGGTTCGTCCAGCAGCATGATGTCCGGATCGGCAAACAATACCTGAGCCAACAGAACACGGAGCTTCCAGCCCGGGGCAACAGCACTCATTGGACCATAGTGTTGCTCCAGAGGAATATCCAGGCCCAGCAGCAGTTCACCGGCACGGGCTTCGGCGGAATAACCGTCCATTTCACCAAACAGAACTTCCAGATCTGCGACACGCATACCTTCTTCTTCTGTCATGTCAGCCTTGGCATAAATGCGGTCACGCTCTTCCTTGACCTTCCAGAGTTCGGCATGGCCCATGATCACGGTATCAATCACCGTGTTTTCTTCATAGGCGAACTGATCCTGGTTCAGCTTTGCAATACGCTCGTTGGGATCGTAGCTGACATTGCCGGCAGAGGGTTCCAGTTCGCCACTGATAATTTTCATCAAGGTGGACTTACCACAACCGTTAGCACCGATCAGACCGTAACGGTTGCCGTCGCCAAACTTGACGGAGATATCTTCAAAGAGGGGTTTGTCCCCGAATTGCATGGTCACATTAGACGTTATCAGCATAACCTAGCTCCCCCTTGGCGATCTGCCTGACCAGACAGCCTATACATCATTTAAAAGATAAACCGCCAATTATTACACAAATGTGCCTGTTTGGTTATCAGAGGTGCTCCATACTTCCCTGTTGATAGTGACAGTGTCCGTCAGCAAACGGCTGTGGCCTCCCGGTTTGCCGCTGGCAATAGAAGAAGGATCTCACTATTATCAGCTAACTGCCCGAGCTCTGTGCGGACATACAGGCTTATCCAAAGGAATTAATAATTTATATTCTATGACCATCTTCGCATTTCTTTCAGGCATCCTGTTAACTTGGCTGGTAATGTCAGGACTTTTGTCCCAGCTGATCAGTCTGATCGTCAATATCTGGTGGCCCCCTTCTAATGGAGAGCGTGGCATGCTGGCTGATCAGTGGCTTTTGAACAGTGGTGTATCAACTTCCTCCGGCTGGAGGCTGATCGGTTATTGGCGCGAGACTTCCGATTATGGTCATGCCTGTTCCGAGCTGGCAGGTCTGCTTGCCGATAAAGCCTGCCTCTCCAATCAGGATAAGGTGCTGGATGTGGGTTTCTCCAGCAACGATCAGCTTTTGGTCTGGCTCGATTATTATCAGGTTGATTCACTCACCGCATTGGCAGAAACAGAGCAACTGCTGGCAGGCGCCCAGGACCAGTGTGATCACTATGACCAGCTGAAGCTGGTAAGAGGCCACGAGCTGGAGCTGGCGAAGCTGGAGGCTGATTCTTTTGACAAATTGCTGGCCCTTGATTGCGCTTACCAGTTTGATAACAAATCGCGTTTTTTCAACAACGCCAGAAAAGTCCTTAAGGATGGCGGCAGCCTTACCCTGACCGATATGATACTCAGCCGCCCTTTCAGGAATCCCATGGAACGAAGAATGGTAAACCTGCTGGCAAGACCCTGTGGTATTTCTGTGAAAGGCTTAATGGTTCGGCAAAAGTATGAATTCCATCTTAAAGAAGCGGGCTTTGAAAAAGTTGAGTGTCTGGACATCAGCCAGGATGTTCTTTCGGGCTTCTGCTTCTGGTTCTCGCAGCACTATCGTCAACTGTCGCCTGTTACCCGTCCAAAAGTCTGGATTCGTTTGCGGCTGCTGGTCTGGTTTATCCGCTGGATGCAACACCGGGGATTGCTGGAATACCACGTCATATCTGCACGATGATGACAGTTATGTTTCATTATCCACAAATATTGTGGATAACCTTGTGACTTCTTTCTGGATACATCTGGAAGCCTCATTAAACGGTTTTTTTGTCAACTGATCAAAAAACAACCAACTATTTATGTAGATACTTTAAGGCTGTCGTTTAGATTCAGTCGTCGGAATGCAAAGAGTGTGGATAACCCATGCATCCCGGAAGACTGACTGTAAAATGACTCAACTCAAAGCTGGAAGAAGGGTTGCAGAAGCCTGGGAACGAGACCATTGAATCGTAAAGGTGCATCAGTGGCAATCAGACAAATGCAGTCTTCGCCTGTGTCTGCCACCGGTTGATGTTGAACGTCCGGGTCCAGATCGGCTACATCTCCAGCGCAGAATCGACCCAGCTCATCCGAATAGGAACCTCTCAATACCATGGTAAGTTCTGAGCCGGTATGCCCGTGGGAAGGCATGCAGGTGCCAGGTGCGATCTTTAACAACCGCAGGTTGCTGCCACCAGACGCTGGCAGTAAGAATTGCTTCAGGCCCGGAGCCATGTACCGCCAATGCAGATCGTCCAGGTAATAGCCGAGCAAGGGTCTGAAAGGAGCCGGTATATCGGCATCAACCGGAACATCCCGCTCCTCTCTGCTACTGACGGGAGCCTGCTCAATCTCATCAAGCAGGGCAAGAATGTCGTCTTTAGCATGGTCAGACATGGGTGCTGGTTCTAACTCTTCCAGTAAACTGATACCGACTTGTTCAGCTTCCTGAACCTGTTGTCTGCAATGACTGCAAACACTCAGATGAGCAGCAACCACAGTAGCAATGGCATCAGGCAGACTGCCCGCAGAGTAGCTCATCAGGGTGCTGAGGTCAGGATGATGTGTAGTCATTTTAACCCTCCCGCCTGACTACGAAGTTTGTTGAAAGCCAGTCTCAAGCCTGACTTGACACTGCCCAGAGGCATGTCCATGTCTTCAGAAATTTCCCGGTGGCTTTTTCCTTCGTAGTAGACCTTGTACACCAACTGAGCCTGTTGTTGAGGCAGGCTCTTGAGAGCGGACTTGATCTTTTCTGAATCAAGCTCCGCCATGGCTGGCTCAAAATGGCTTTCCGGATAATTATCTAACGGCGTCATCAAGTCCGCTTTTTCCTTTCTCAACCGATCAATCCAGAGGTTGCGTGCAATCCTGAAGATCCAGGTGGACGCCGTAGATTTCTCGGGGTCGTAACTTTTGCAATGTCTCCAGACAGAGAGCATGGTTTCCTGAACCAGCTCTTCAGCCATTTCTCCGTGTGCGCCTTTAGTCATCAAGTGTCTTTTGAGTCTGGGTGCAAAAAAACTGTACAGGAGCGCAAACGTTTGTTTGTCCCGATAGCGGCCCAGATCAACCAATGACTGCTTGAGCTTGTCTGGCATTTCAGAGTGACTGTTTTCTGAATCCATTGTGGTCTTGTTCGTAGATGGACTTATCATGAGAGTATCGTGTGTCCAGCTCATTTGTCTCTCTTTACGCTATGAAATGTCGTTTGGATCATCTGGATTCCGATTTTTTAGTGAGTGATCCAAATAAATCGTTATAGCGTAAAAATCTTGAAGATTATGTTTACAGGTCGCCCTATGACAGCTAAAGGACTCAGCATTGCTGTAATTGGATCAGGCATCAGTGGGCTTTCCAGCGCCTGGTTACTGTCCAAGCAGCATCAAGTCACTCTATTTGAAAAAGATGATCGTTTTGGAGGTCACAGTAACACGGTGATGGTTCAGGATGATGACCAGTCTATACCCGTGGATACCGGTTTTATTGTCTTCAATGATAAAACTTACCCCAATCTAACAGCTCTTTTTGACCATTTGGATGTACCTGTCACCAATACGGATATGTCTTTTGCGGTATCCATGAATAAAGGACAGACTGAATATTCCGGAACAGACCTGAATGGACTGTTTGCCCAAAGGTTGAATGCCGTTAAGCCCGGATTTCTGAAAATGTTGCTGGATATTTTCCGGTTCTATCGGTCCAGTGCCAAATTAATGAAACAGCTGGACCCATCAGTCACGCTCCGGGAACTGCTCACAGGTCGGGGCTACAGCCAACGTTTTATGGATGATCACCTGGTGCCAATGGGAGCGGCTATCTGGTCAACGCCATCCGATCGAATGCTGGATTATCCCGCCCTGGCTTTTATGCGTTTTTGCCAGAATCACGGCTTACTCCAGCTGACAAATCGTCCTCAATGGCAAACTGTCAATGGCGGTAGCAAAGAATATGTTCGCCGCATTCTGGATGACATGGACGGCCTGGCCATCAAAAATCGCTGTGTTCGAAAGGTCAAGCGCCATGCAGACCGGGTTATCATTTCTGACTTGCAGGGCGATACTCATGAGTTTGATCATGTTGTTATGGCCTGTCACGCAGATACTTCTCTGGCGATGTTGAGTGAACCCAGTGAGTTGGAACAATTACTGTTAGGATCGTTCAGTTTCCAGCGTAATCGGGCTATTTTGCACAGTGATGAACGACTGATGCCTAAACGAAAAAGAGCCTGGGCGAGCTGGAACTATTTTGGCACCCAGAGCAATGAGGGTCCTTCCGTCACTTACTGGATGAATCGTCTTCAGCATCTGGAAGGTCTTCCTCTGTTTGTCACTCTCAACCCTTCCATAGAGCCTGAATCTATTCATGGTTGCTACCTCTACGACCACCCTGTGTTTGATCGAAATGCTCTGGAGGCACAATCAAGATTATGGGAGTTACAGGGCCGTAATCGTACATGGTTCTGTGGCGCCTGGTTTGGTTTCGGTTTTCATGAAGACGGCCTTCAATCCGGGCTGGCCGTTGCCGAAGCACTGGGTGGAAAAAGAAGACCCTGGTCTGTTGAAAACCAGAATGACAGATTGATCTGGCCCGAACATGGTATCGGGAAGAGGCCGGTTTCTCATTTTACAAACAGCACTACCAACAAGGTTACAGACAGCAGTGTCAGTAATGGGAGGCGGACATGAAGTCAGCGGTCTATTGGGGACAGTTAATGCATAACCGTATTCGGCCCCGGAAGCACCGTTTCAGTTATCGGGTGGCTTCCTGGCTTATCGATCTGGATGAGCTGAATCAGCTTGATGACGAGCTCAAGCTGTTTTCAGTGAGCCGATTCAATGTGCTCTCTTTTCATCCAAAAGACTTTGCTGACGGTTCCGGAAACTGTCTCAAAACCCAGGCAACCAGGCTTTTGTTGGCATATGACATCCCGGCACCTGAACAAATCTTTATGTTGTGTTACCCCAGAGTACTTGGCTATATCTTTAATCCTCTGACGGTCTATTACTGTCTGGACTCAGAGCAGAAACTGTCTACCCTTATCTATGAGGTGTCCAACACCTTTGGTGAACGACACAGTTACGTTATACCGATAGAAAACAGTGAGGGTAAAAAAACAACCTTTCACCAGTCCGTCAAGAAGCAACTTCACGTTTCACCCTTTTTTGAAACCGAATGTGAATACCGTTTCAAGGCCCGCTTGCCCGACCAGATTCTGAAACTTGGCATTCATCTACATAATGCTGATGGCCAGCTATTTGCAGCAGTTCTCAAGGGCGAGCGACAGGCGCTCAGTGATCTGAACATTCTCAGGCAGTTGTTTGTTCTGCCATTGCAGGCTTTCAAGGTAACTCTGGCCATTCATTGGGAAGCTCTCCGGCTATTCATTAAAGGTGTTCGGGTAGTTCGCCATGTTCCAAAAGATCGCTTCTTCAGTTGGAGTCGCGGCATCACACACCGCTGGAATAGCACCCTGAAACGCACAGGAAAAACAACAACCATGAACGAACAAAAAAAGTACCAGAAACAGGGGGCGTAAATGTTGGACATCTCAGGAAAAACCCTGTCGCAGAATGGATTGCCTTCCGGGCAGAGCGCAGCTAACCTCCATGCTGAAAGAAGCGCCCACAGCGAAGGAAATGCCCTTGGCGAAAGTGAATTGTTTCTCAATAAAACATCGTCCAAAGCCGTTAATTGGCTGGTTAAACGGTTGGAGAAGGCTTCGCTGAGTCGTATTGAGTTAGTACAAAAGAACAGTGTGATAAAAATAGGTTCGTCTCTACGGGACGTACCGATTGCCAGAGTCAGAATTAATCACCCTTTCAGCATGCTCCTGGCAGCCAACCGGGGGATCATCGGGCTGGCAGAATCTTACATGAAAGGCGACTGGGATACGCCAGACCTGCAGGCTCTGCTGGACTGGGGAATGTTTAATGAAAAGCAGTTAGACAAGCAATTTTCCTCAAACTGGCTATTTCGAAAACTGAATCGATTAAGTCATCTTTTAAACAACAATAGTCGCTCAGGAAGTCGTCGCAATATTGCCGCCCATTATGATCTGGGCAATGACTTTTACCGATTGTGGCTGGACGACTCCATGACCTATTCCAGTGCCTTGTTCAGCAACAACGATGAAACACTTGAACAGGCTCAGGCCAATAAATACAGATGGGTACTGAACTGGCTGGATGTGATGCCAGAACATTCCGTGCTCGAAATCGGTTCTGGCTGGGGAGGTTTTGCCCGCTCATTACAGCAGCAGGGAGGACAGAATTATTCCGGAGTGACGCTGTCCAGAGAGCAGTTACAGTTTGCCCGTGATTCGCTTCAGCAGGATGCCGGTTTTAACTTTCAGCTAAAGGATTACCGGGATATCCAGGGACAGTACGACCGCATTGTCTCCATAGAGATGTTAGAGGCCGTGGGAGAGAACCACTGGCCCATTTATTTCCGGAAAGTGTTTGATGCCCTCAAGCCTGGCGGAGTGGCGGTGATTCAGGTGATTACCATTGATGAAGAGCGCTTCAGCGATTATCGGGCGGAAGCCGACTTTATTCAGCGTTATATCTTCCCGGGCGGCATGCTCCCGACAGACCAGGTGATCCACGACCAGTGTCATCAGGCAGGCCTGAATATCGAGAACACTCATTCCTTTGGCCGTGATTACGCCAGAACACTTTCAATCTGGGCCCAATCATTCAGGCAACACTGGCCAGAGATTGTGACTCTGGGCTTTGACGAACATTTTAAACGTATGTGGTTGTTCTACCTGGCTTATTGTGAAGCCGGCTTTAAGCAGGACAGCATTGACGTGAGACTTTATCGAATCAGTAAGCCCGGTATATGAAGCAGGCAGGGAGGTCTTAGTTATGCGGGAAGCAATACAGAAGCGATACAGGCAGGACCAACCTGTTCTAACCATTGAACAATATTTCCAGGGCACCACCTATGCCTGGGGAGAGTTTGTTGATCGCTTTGGTAAAGTGCGGAACTACTTTGAAGTCATCATGAAAGGTCGAATAGAAGACAATACACTAATACTGGATGAGGACTTTATTTATGACGATGGCACTGCATCCAACCGGCTCTGGAAAATAAAAACACTGGATGACAGCCACTACGAAGGTCAGGCAGATGATTTGATCGGTCTGGCCACAGGCAGCAGTCAGGGCAACACCTTTAACTGGACCTATGAAATGAATTTACCCATCAAGGGAATCAACTGGCGGGTGAAATTTGATGATTGGCTGTTCCTGCAGGAAAATGGCCAGATTCTCAATATTGCTGATGTCAGCAAATGGGGGTTCAGGCTGGGCACCCTGACCTTCTATTTCAGTAAAGATGCTTCGCTGATCAGTGCATCATCGCTGGAAAAACTGCAGCTTTCGAATACAGAATCAGAGAAGGAAAAATGAAGAAACTCCCATCTCTGAAAAACAAGGTAATCTGGATTACCGGTGCCAGTCAGGGAATCGGTCGCCAGCTGGCTTTAATGATGGCCCGTCAAGGTGGCACGGTCATAGCTACGGCGCGAAGTTTCGGCAATCTGGACAGGCTACAGAACGAAGCGCTTGATCTGGAGGGAGTTATTATCCCTTTGCCTGCCGACGTGACCCGTCAGGATGAGGTGACGCGAGTAGCCGAGGAGATTATGAGCCGCTTTGGTCAGGTGGATATTGCCGTATTGAATGCAGGCACATTTATCAAAACAGCAGGCGTGGATTTCAGATCCACCCATATGCGTCAACACTTCGAATTGAATGTGATGGGCGTCTGTCATTGTCTGGATGCGTTAATCCCCATGATGGTGAACCAGCAGTCGGGAACCCTGGCGATTAATGCCTCGCTGGCCGGCTATCGTGGTTTACCTGCTGCCGCCGCTTATGGGGCCAGCAAGGCAGCTCTGATCAATATGGCTGAGTCCCTGTATACGGATCTGAAACCGAAAGGTGTGGATATCAAACTGATCAACCCGGGATTTGTAAAAACCCCTCTGACGGATAAAAACACCTTTGAAATGCCTTTTCTGATGGATGTTGAGCCAGCAGCAGAAGCTATTCTGCGCGGTTTAAATGGCAAACATTTTGAAATTCGATTTCCGAAGGTGTTTGGCATGATGATGGGAATGCTCAGAATTTTGCCCTATAGAGCCTATTTTGGTGTGACCGGTCGGCTGAATCAATAATGGTCTCTTCAGGTTGTGCCAGAATGGACTCAACGGCACCCTGTTTCGGAGACTTGGGAGGCTGATCAACCAATAACAGATCTCACTCTTTATGAAATTTGCCAAGTACCTCATCATCCTGACCGCTGTCCTGGCTGCCATTGTCTGGTTTGGGGTAATGGATTCGTTCAGCCCATTGGCGAGAGAGGATATTACCCACCCCGTATTTACCATTGGTGATGCCAGCTATCAGAGCGCCCTGTCGAAAGGGAAAAATATCATCAAGTTTGGACCTATGTTCTGGGGGTTATATCCCGGTGGATTGGCGTTTAAAAGTGCCAGAAAAGCCACAGCTTTTATGCAAAATAACCAAACTGAACTGGATAACTTTTCCTCCGGTTGGGCAGTTTACGAATTGACCGGGGATTTTGAAATGGATACACATTCATCAGCCCAGCATCGCTATTTAAATCAATCGTTACTGGTCAGGCGGCGAGTGGGCCAGCCTTAGCCAATACAAAAGCTCTAACATGTTCGGCTGGGCAAGGGTTTAAGGCGTTTTTGCTAAAGCTCGTCTATTTCCCCCAAATACACCTCTGCCTGATGAGTAATAACTGCCCGTTCATCACCGGACTGTTTGTCCCAGTTCTTGTAAATCATACCGATTCTGGGGTTCTTGCTCAGTTGCTCTCTGTGTTTCACCATAAAATGCCAGTAAAGACTGTTGAATGGGCAGGCCCGCTCACCGGTTTTTCGCTTCACGTCGTAGTGACAGCTTTTGCAGTAGTCACTCATCTTGTTGATGTAGTTACCGCTGGCGGCATAGGGTTTTGAAGCCAGCAAACCATCGTCTGCAAACTGGCTCATGCCACGGGTGTTTGGGAGTTCGACCCACTCAATAGCGTCCACATAAATGCCCAGGTACCACTCATCAACCTGACCGGGGTCGATTCCTGCCAACAAACAGAATGTGCCGGTAATCATCAATCTCTGGATATGGTGGGCATAGGCATAATCCAGAGACTGACCAATCGCCTCCTGCAGACAGGTCATTCGGGTTTCGCCGGTCCAGAAAAAGTCCGGCAATGCACGCTGAGCCTTGAAGTAGTTGAGTGAGGAATATTCTGGCATGTTGACCCAGTAAATGCCCCGAACGTACTCCCGCCAGCCAAGAATCTGTCGGACAAATCCTTCCACCTGGGCAATGGAGATGGACTCGGGGTCTGCTCGCCAGGCTCTGACTGCGGCCTGAATCACCTGCATTGGGGTCAGCATTTTACTGTTCAGGGCAAAGGACAGACGAGAGTGATAGAGGCTCCATTTTTTATCACTCCGGTGAGTCATAGCGTCCTGAAACTGCCCGAACCGCGGCAATCCGTGTTGACAGAAGTAACGCAGTTGTTTGAGTGACTGCTGCCTCGTAATCGGCCAGATCAGCTCGGGAGTGGCTTTACCAAAATATTGAATATTTTGTCTGTTCAGCCTTTCCAGAATGCCTGTCACCGGATTACTGAACACCAGTGGCTCCGGGATCTCTTCAAGATCACTGGCTTTGAAGTAGTTACGGTTCTCCTGGTCATAATTCCACTGTCTGCCTTCTGGCTGATCGCCGTCCATCAGAATGTCGAATCGCTTTCGCATCTTGCGATAAAAGTGCTCCATCCTTGTGGCTTTGCCCTGAGAGAAATAGCTCGAAAGCTCATCAAACGGCAGTAGAAAGTGTTCGCTATCGACTTCCTGGACAGGGACACCGATATTCATGTCCTGCAACTGCCTCAGAAGCCGGTATTCATCGGCTCTCTGGTATTGAAACCGCTTGATCCCGTGGGTTTTGACCAGCGCTCGCAGAAGGGATGGCAAATCCTCGTATTGAGCCGTCTCATCGAGGGTTAAATGCAAAACCTCATGGCCGGACTTTGCCAGTGCCGCAGCAAAGGCTTCCATCGCTGCAAAGAAGGCACAGATCTTTTGTACATGGTGCTTTACATAGGAGGCTTCCTGATAGAGCTCTGCTATCAGATAGAGGGTATCCGGCTCTTTGTTACTGAACCAGCTATGGCCAGCGTATAGCTGGTCTCCGAGGATGAGCCTCAGTGTTGAATAGGTTTTCATAGAACCTTCGCAAGTATCTGCCTACATCCTTACCTTTAATGCCTTCTGGGGCAAGAGGAACTTTCTCACCCTTAGTCGTGTCTAAATTATTAAACGGATTTACTATCAGGAGGTACCATTATGAAGTATTTATGGACAATTCTATTGATTCTGGCCCTGCCACTTAAAGCTCCAGCGGAAGAAATCAATCAGGGAATGATTGATATGGTTTCCACAGCCTACGGTTTGAGCGTATCGGGCGCCTATCCCGAGACTGCTTTAGTGGTCGGCAATTCTGCTTATTATGAACAAATGCTCGCTGCCGGAGCCATCGGTAACGACCACTCTGTGGACCCTGCTTTCTCTGAAGCCTATACAGCTCTTGGAGCCAAGGCTGAGGAGAATTTTTCCAAACTCTGTGAAGCCTATAAATTGTCAGCTTCCGAGAGTAAACCGACGGCACAGGATGTTCTGGATGCCATGAAGGCGCTGGACTTCGGCAGGCAATTTAATGCCGGCATTGAGGCATCCCGCAACAGAGATGACGGGCTCTTACTTTACAAAACGCCTTCCCTGATTAAAAAAGCTTTTAAGTCACTCCTGCCCTCTCGTGCAAGAAGTTTCAGAAAGCTCATAGAAAGCAGCCATGCCAGAACCATGATTTTCAATATCAATAAAGATCTTCTTAATTTACTGGGCATCGGTTCAAAGGCACGTACTGACCAGGTTAATGACATCGTCAGCTTTACCTCGAACAGCAAAGATTCAAGACTCATAAGGAGCAACACCGGCAATGCCGAGGGCATGAGCAAGGGGTTTAATGCCGTAGCCGGTGGATCTGGCCTGCAACTAAGTAAAGTAGACCCCGGAAAAGTCGTCAGCCATTACAGTGGCAAAAGTCAGGCTGATGTCATCATTGCTGCCGTTACAGAGCACGCTGCAAAACATGAAGACGTCGTCTACCTGCTGGCATTTTATGGTCAGTCCAAATACCAGTATTTCACCGTCAGCATTGCCAGGGGGTTCATCAACATTACCTTTGCGGCTGATGATAACAAACCGATTCCGGTCGTCATTGCCTCAATGCCCGCAAGCAGAGTCGATTATTCAACCCTGGCGGCAGCCATTAATGACTTTATGAGAGGCAAGGATGAAGTGCCGGATCTGCTGGGAATCTGGAGAATGGCTGACCTGTAAACTCGCTTGATTCCGGGCTAATTGTTCATGAGAGCCTGCCGGGGCGTCAAAGTTAATCCCCTTTTCTGGGAAAAAGCTTGTGACGAACCCAGCCTCTCAGGCTATTCCCCCCCAAAACATAGCGATCCAGTTCCTCCTGCATGTGAAGGAAACGATCGCTGTCCCGAAACATAAATTCTCTTTTCAGCATCCGGCGTTGGGGGTTCAGCTTTTTAATGACTTTGGCCGGATTGCCTCCCACTACCGTATTGGGAGGCACGTCTTTCACAACCACCGCACCTGCTGCCACAACACTGTTCTCGCCTATGGTGATACCCTTGCCAACTTTTGCACCATGCCCTACCCAGACATTATCTTCCAGCACAATAGGTTTGCTGCAACGGAAGGGGCGCAGACGGTTATAGAGACCGTGCCAGTCGCTGTCGGATATGTAGCAATCGGCGGCTAACATACAGTTGTCACCAATGGTAATGCTGGCTGCTGAAGATATTGTAGTTCCCGGAGATATCAGGCAATGATCACCTATTTTGATATCACCCTGGATTCCCCGGCCGCTCCAGGTGGAAAGACTGACCGGGTTATGGCGGATACTGATCAGGTGGACAAAACGACCAATGGAAATACCGGCACCATGAACATTGACAGTAGAAGGGTGAACCACCATGGGGTGTTCGCCCAGATGTTCAAAATGTTTGCTGAAAAAGTGCCGGATATAAAACCGCTGCCAGCGGTCTGAGAGCACCTTGATCCAGAAAGGTTTATGATTTTTACGCACTGTCCAAGCCTGATTTGTTATTATGCCTTTGCAGCCAGTCATCTGACTGAACTACTTCCGACGTATAAATTGAAAAAAACGAACGACCTTTTTACAGACAGGTCTTTTACAAACGGGTCTTTTACAAGCTATGCCTCTAAAACTGCCACTCAATATCGATTCGGTTAAAGGCTTTCTGGCACCGGATGAAGGTGAAGCACTTTATCAGTTCGCCCTGAAAGCCAGCCAGCTGGGCCCCTGTCTGGAAATTGGCAGTTACTGTGGCAAGTCTACGGTCTACCTGGGTGTTGCCTGTCAGCAAAATAACAGTGTGCTCTACGCCGTCGATCACCACCGGGGTTCAGAAGAGCACCAGCTGGGAGAAGAGTACCATGACAGTGACCTCTACGATGCCAGCATTCAACAGATGGATAGCTTTAAAGCGTTCCGAACCACAATGCGCGAAGCCAAACTGGAAGATACGGTTGTCCCTGTTGTTGCACCTTCAGCGGTAGCATCCCGTCACTGGGCCACGCCTCTGGGCATGGTGTTTATTGACGGCGGTCACAGTGAAGCAGCCGCCCGGACAGATTTTCGCAGCTGGGTCAGCTTTATCAAGCCCCGCGGCATTCTGGCCATACACGATATCTTCCCCGATCCGAAAGACGGTGGGCAGGCGCCTTACAATATCTGGAAGCTGGCGAAAGCCTCCGGATTGTTTGAAGAGCTGCCCATGGTCAACACTTTGGGGCTTTTCCGCCGCCTTTAATTGTTGACTGCTGCCAGAGCTTCTTCGGTTTCTGGCAGTTCCACTTCCGGTTTTATCTCCAGACTCGATTCCAGAAACAGACGGGAAGCGGCTGTGTGTTCGGTCAGAGCATCGGCTGCCAGCAAAATAGCACCGGCAGTCCAGGTCGTTTTTTCCTGCGGCCAGATCACCTCTTCAACGTATTGATAGCCTGTCCAATAGCCGCCATCACTGTCACGCCAGTTGTGCAACCAGCTATAGAGCTGAGTGGCTTTCTGCTTTTCACCGGCAGCCAGCAGCGCCATGGTCAGCTCGCAGGATTCAGCGATGGTGACCCAGGGTTGATCGCTGACACAGAGACAGCCCATGTCTTTACGTACAAACTTGTCCCAGAATGTCTGGATTCGGTCACGGGCTTCCTGACCACGGAAGACACCGGCCAGAATGGGATAAAACCAGTCCATGGAAAAACGCTCTTTGCTTTCCCAGGTGCGGTCGAAGTACTCGGGATGGAATTTCAGAGCCTGCCCCAACTGTTGCCAGGCATTGAGCCATGGCTCAACCTTCCTGTTCAGCGCTTGAGCGATCAGAATGGCGCATTCGAGACTTTTCAGAACCGAAGAGCAGCCTGTAATCAGCGCATCTTTGTGTGGCTCACCATCTTCCATGACCGCCCAGTAAATCTCACCAGTAAACGACTGTTGTCGTAGTACAAACTGGATGGCACTTTCGACCATGGGCCAGTTCAGTTCCAGAAACCCGATATTTTCAGTAATCAGATAGTGATGCCAGACACCGGTCGCCACATAGGCGACAAAGTTCGTTTCTCGCTTATCACTGTATAGAGGCTTGCCGTCCTGATAGTTGGCGAACCAGCTGCCATCTTCCAGCTGCTCTTTTCGCAGCCAGCCATAGGCGCTTTCAGCTTCAGAATAATGACCAATAATACTCAGTCCCATGGTCGCTTCGGTATGATCCCAGGGGTCCAGCTTGCCACCGGTAAACCAGGGAATGCTGCCATCTTCCTGCTGTACAGAGAGGATGTGCTCTGCCGTTTTGTTGAGAAAATCTCTTGGGAACAGGCCTTTGGTCAGCAGCAGGCTATCCATAACAGACCTCCTTGTTGGTATCGTTGGATTTACCTCTGCCTGACTCCCACTCGAAGTACATCACGACACTTTTTCCCATGACCGGATCAAGCAGCTTTTCGGTAATGCGGGTCACCTTCGGCTTTTTCATAAGATCCCATACCAGCAGTTTGTGATAGTGATCGACCAGTTTAGAGGGCTGTTCCCATTTCCAGCACTTCAGCCACCAGTAGGGAACGTGCAGGGCGTGAGCCCAGTGTCGTGAATAACGACGCCAGCCAAGCGATTCGATATCATGGCGCAGATGCGTGGCGTTGAAGATGCGAATATGGCCACCTTCCACCTCATGGTATGCTTTGCTCAGTCGCCAGCAGATCTCTTCCGGCCAGGCTCTGGGCACACTGACTGCCAGCAAACCATCGGGCTTCAATACCCGTTTGATCTCGGCCAGCACCCCCAGGTAATCGGGAATATGCTCCAACACTTCGGAACAGATTATTTTGTCGAACGTGTCGTCTTCAAAAGGCAATTCCAGAGCGTTGCCCTGAATAAAACGAAGACTGCGACCGTCTTCTGCCCCCTGCAGAAATTGTTCAGACTCCTGCTGCCTGTCACGGGCTGTTTGCAAGTCTTTTTCGCAAAGGTCCAAACCTGTCACATCCACTCTGACCTTCAGCCAGGCTGCGATGGAGTGACGGCCCTCACCGCAACCCACGTCCAGCACTTTATCGCCACTGCGTAACTTCAGACGATTAAAATCTATGGTTTGCATATTGTTTCAGTTATCCTCTGGCATCACCCGCTGACAGCGGTTCGCTGGTCAGGCTCTGCATCGGCAGCGATTGTGGCTTTTAATTCTTCGGGTTCTTGTTCAGTATCCAACAGGTTCAGGTAATACTGGCTGAACTGTCTGGCGGCTAGTTTCCAGCAGAAGGTATCCAGAATTCGTTGTCGGCCAAGCTGGCCGTATTTCATCCGCTGTTCAGGGTTTTCCAACAGTGTCCGCAAGGCTTGTGCCAGGGCTTTGCTGTTGCCAGCCCGGACAATCAGGCCAGCATCTCCCACAACTTCAGGGAGAGCTCCTCCGTCTGAAGAAATTACCGCACATCCACAGGACATGGCTTCTCCGGCCGGCAGCCCAAAACCCTCATAGAGTGAAGGGGTCACAGCAATGGCGGCCTGGGAATAGTATTCCACCATTTGTTCAGTGGAAATGCCGGACACAAAAGTTACCACTGAACCAAGATTCAGTTGTTTCAACTGCCGCTCTGTCTGACCACCTGCTCTCAGTTTGCCTACCACCAGCAGTTCCAGCTCAGGATAGTCCGGTTTTAACAAAGCCATGGCTTCCAGAAGGTGTTTTAAACCTTTCAAAGGCTGGTCCGCAGAGGCTGTTGTCATAATTCTGAACGGCTTGCGTTCGATATGGGGTTGAGGACTGAAGACTTCGGTATCAATCCCATTATAAATAAGACTAATGTCGTCAGCTGGACGCTCAAAGGCTTCAGCAATATCCCCCCGGGACTGTTCCGAAACAGTGACAATGTGCTTCAGTTCACGAACCACTCTGCCCTGCATGGTCAGGAAAGAATACCAGCGACGGGTCAACAGACGATGCTTCCAGTCAGGCGCGGCATCCAGAGCCAGCTGTTTGTCGCGGGTTATGGGGTGATGGACGGTGGCGACAACAGGAATACCCTGTTTTTGCAGGTCCAGAAGGCCATAGCCCAGACTCTGGTTGTCATGAATAATGTCGTAGTCATGACCGTTTTTGTGCAGATATTTCACGACACGACGGGTAAATGTGTAGGGCTCGGCAAAGCCTCCGGTCAGCATGGCCCACCATTCAAAAAAATCAGACCAGGATTTCAGGTGTCTGGGTCTCAGGGCTGTGACATGACTTTCCTGGCTGAACAGATCCAGACTGGGGATTTCAATCAGTCCCACCCGGGGATCAAGATCCGGATAGGGAGGGCCGGAAATAACATCCACCTGATGGCCAGCTTCGACCAGAGCCTTGCTCAGGTATTTGAGGTAGATGCCCTGACCGCCCACGAAAGGATGACTTCGATAACACAGCAGACAGATTTTAAGCGACCTGGCAGGCTGTTTAGATACCTCAGACGACAGAGGGCTTGCTGACGTCAGTGTGTTGGGTAGTTTTTCTTGTATGGTCATTGAATAACCTGTCACCAGACTGGTTTATGGGCTTGAAACAGCGCAGTTTGCTGAATGTGACGGGACAAAGGCCACCGTTTTCTACCCGTATCATTTGCGGGTGAGTCCTTTCTGTCAGACTCGGACAGGCTCCTGATCGTCAGGGTCGTGGGAAAATAGCATAAAGTGAAGCGGGCGTGAAATGGCGGGTGCATATCGAATGAATCTCTGAGGGTCATGCTCTCTTTGTCTGCAGCGAACTAATGACAGATCTACCTTCATGCCTGATCTTTTGGACAGAATGTTGGTCACGCAAAAAAACTGTTATAACACTTTTATGCGCAATAAAATGTTATAAAAATACACTTTATTGCGCATAAAAGTGTATACACCTACACTTTATTGAAGAACGATCAAAAATCCGACATAACCCATGAAAAGATTGTTGCTGAAAAAACTGCTTGATTGGAAGCAAAGCCCCTCAAGAAAGCCTGTTCTGCTTGATGGTGCAAGGCAAACGGGCAAATCTTTTCTCCTTGAAACACTGTTCGGTGGACACTTTGAACAAGTCATACGCCTGGATTTTCTTGAGCAGCCCGGTTTGGCGAACCTGTTTGCCGACTCTCTCAAACCAGACGATATTATCACCAATATCGAGATTGAACTGAACATCAGCATTGACAGGCAAAAGGATCTCATCATTTTTGATGAGGTTGGAGAGTGTCTGGCGGCCCTTCACTCCCTGAAGTTTTTTGCTGAACAGTGTCCTCATATGTATCTCTGTGCATCGGGGTCAAATATTGGTCTTCTGGATTCATTTCCCGTTGGTAAGGTGGAATGGCTTGAACTCTACCCAATGACATTTGAGGAATTCCTCCTGGCCTCCAATCAACCGCCTCTGCTTAAAGCTTTTGAACAAATGAATCTGGGTAAGGTAGCTCATGAAAAGCTCTTCAGTTTGCTTATTGACTATTACTTTGTTGGAGGGATGCCAGAAGCAGTAAAGGCCTGGTTTGAGATTGATAAAGACATCACTGAAAGAACCCGGACAGTCCAACAAATACATACTTCACTTCTCTCGGGTTATGAGCGCGATTTCGGAAAGTACTCCGATAAACTTTCTGCACAACATATACAGGCAATTTTTAAAAATGTGCCAGTTCAGTTATCCAATACCATGGACGACTCAGTTAAACGGTTTAAGTTCAAAGACGTTTTAGAGAAAAAAAGTCGCTACAAAGAGCTGGCGGGCCCCATTAACTGGCTGGAAAATTGCCGACTGATCTCCAAGTGTCACCCCATAGACTGCAAGCCTGACTCCCCCCTTAAACCACTGGCCAAAGAAAATATCTTCAAACTGTTTTTATTCGATATTGGCTTACTGGGACACATGCTGCAGATCAACTACAAGGAGCATCGGGATCAGAAGTATCACTACAAGGGTTTTATCGCAGAAAACTTCATACAAAACGAACTCATCACCCTGATCGGCAAGCCAACCTATTCATGGGAATACGCCAGAAGTGAAATCGAATTTCTGTATAAAACCGAAGCAGGTGACATCGTACCTGTAGAAGTAAAAAGTGGCAAAAGGACTCGAGCCAAATCGCTGCAAACTTATGTCCAGCGATATAGCCCAAATACAACACTCAAGCTGATTGGTTCAACAGGCTCACTGGATGACCCTGCTGCCAGAGTCCTGCCTTTGTATTACATTTCTAAAATCAAAGAGATTCTGGGGTAATTTGGATAGCCGGACTTCTGTGCGCCAGGTGCTGCTGGAACAATAAGAGATGGGAGCGAGATATATAAAAAATTGTCTTACTTCTATAGATGGCCTATAACTAAATGATCCAATGAAGTTTTGATCCGGGGGCGATCTGGATTCGACGACGGTATCGAAACCTTAGGTGCATGCCGAGGACGTAGTGGTTCTCGTTAATCAAAACACTACAAACCTTATAGTTGCCAACCTGGTAGCTCTTGGAGACGCTCAAAACGAACTCTTCGATCAAGAAGAGATCGCACTTGCAGCTTAATCGTAGCTAAACCCTACGAGTCTTCCAGTCTCTCCGGCTCGTCTACTGGCCGGTTTTTGGACTGTCACCGTAAGTAGACTCGCGAGGCCCGGTATGCCTGTGGCTGGCCAGCTAAAACTTAACAGGATCGCTCAGTAGAACCCCGACCGCTGGGTCGTTACTGAGTTAAATCCAAAGGCGGATCTAAGCATGTAGAGCCGAAGGCTGAGAATCGGCGGACGCGGGTTCAATTCCCGCCGCCTCCACCAATATAAAGCCCTGTGGATAATTGATCTGCAGGGCTTTTTTTATGTCTGACAAGACACTTTTTCTTCAGGGTTCCGAAAAAGTATCAAAGGTTTGTCGAGCGAAACTTCCAGCCGTTTTCGCAGGTTTATCTCCGGGTCGTGCAATTCTCGAGCGCATGAACATTTGCCACCTGCCTGAAACACATCATCCCTGACGGACTATTTTTGAAGAAATAAAGATTTCTTATCAAGTTTGTTTGTTCCCACAAACTTCTATCTTGAAGTAATTTGGAGTCAATATGAAAATTGCAGTACTGTCTCGCAACCCCAAACTGTACTCTACTCGTCGTTTAAAAGAAGCCGGCGAAGAAAGAGGACATGAAGTTGATATTATTGACACACTCCGATGTTATATGGATGTAACACGCAGTCGCCCCACTGTTCGTTGTGATGGTGAGTCTCTTCCATACTACGACGCAGTCATACCAAGAATTGGCGCTTCAATTACATTTTATGGCACCGCCATCGTCAGGCAATTTGAAATGATGGGCACATTCTGTGTGAATGAATCTGTTGCCATTACTCGCTCTCGCGACAAATTACGTTCTTTACAATTGTTGTCACGAAAAGATATTGGATTACCGAGAACAGGCTTTGCCTGTAAACCCGAGAATGTAAAGGACCTTATCAAAAACGTAGGTGGAGCCCCCCTGGTTATAAAATTACTGGAAGGTACTCAGGGTATCGGAGTAGTTCTCGCAGAGAATCAGAAAGCAGCAGAAGCAATAATTGAGGCTTTTTTTGGGTTGAAAGCTAATATTTTAGTTCAGGAGTTTATAAAAGAAGCAGGAGGTGCAGATCTCCGTTGCTTTGTGATTGGCAGCAAAGTCGTAGCCGCTATAAAACGACAGGGAGCAGATGGAGAATTTCGCTCAAACCTCCATCGCGGTGGAACAGCAACGCTTGTCCGTTTGTCAAAAGAGGAGAGAGCGACTGCCGTTAATGCCGCAAAAGTAATGGGACTGAATGTCTGTGGTGTCGACCTTTTACAATCTGACAATGGGCCAGTCGTTATGGAAGTTAACTCCTCTCCGGGACTGCAGGGCATTGAAACAGCAACAGGAAAAAATGTTGCTGGCATGATCTACGAATTTATTGAAAGCAAAGCAACTAAATCAACCCGAACCCGTGGAAAAGGCTGAAGGTGACAAAGATGTTATTACCAGATATCAGTATCGGTGGCTCTGTGATCAAGGCCGGGCAAACCAGACAAGTTAGTCTGGAGGTTGCAAAGCTGTACACCAATACCGACTTTTCAGTACCTGTACATGTTATACACAGTAAAAAACCGGGTCCAAAAGTCTTTGTGTCTGCAGCTGTTCATGGTGATGAACTGAACGGAATTGAGATTATTCGTCGGCTAATAAATTTAAAGACATTTAAAGTTACTGTGGGCACATTAATTCTTGTCCCAATGGTTAATGTTTATGGCGTGCTTTATCAAAGCCGATACCTCCCAGATCGCCGAGATTTAAACAGAAGCTTTCCCGGTTCACCGAAAGGCTCATTGGCCAGCCGGTTAGCTCATATATTCCTGAAAGAAATAGTCAGCCTCTGTGAATACGGCATAGACCTCCACACAGGTGCTATTCATCGCTCAAACCTGCCTCAGATTCGTGCCAACCTGATGGATAAAGAAACACTCTCTCTGGCCCGTGCATTCGGTGTACCCGTTTTATTGAACGCCAATATTCGTGATAATTCTCTTCGACAGGCAGCTGAAGAGCACAATGCGCGAATACTGCTTTATGAAGCTGGAGAAGCCTTAAGATTTGATGAAGTCAGTATACGTGCGGGAGTTCATGGCGTTATCAATGTGTTAGCTGAACTGGGGATGCTCAGACTAAGGCGCAAAATAAAAGCTTTTACTCCCTACATAGCGAACAAAAGTTCGTGGGTCAGGGCTAATGCCAGCGGCATTATCAACTCACTTAAAAATCTTGGTGATCAGGTTGATAAGGGAACTCCATTAGCCACTATTGGTAGCCCACTTGGTGAAATCATTGATGTAGTAAAAGCGACACAGGCAGGCATCATTATTGGTAAACAGAATATCCCTCTCGTTCAGGAGGGTGAGGCTATGTTTCATATCGCTTTCTTTTCTGCATCCGATGATGATGTTGCTGAAGATATAGAAATGATGCAGGAAGAACTGCAAACTGAATCGTCCGTCTTGGAGTAACTTAAATGTTTAAAAAAATACAAAAAGCAAACAACAAACCTGTTATTGGCTGTGTAGAGCTATGCGACCTGCCAGACCTGGGTATTTGTGGCGTTGAAGTACGCATTGATACCGGAGCAAAAACCTCCTCCCTGCATGTGGACAATTTAATATCCTTTGAAGACGAGGGGAGCCCATGGGTTATGTTTGACCTGCATCCAAACCTCCATAACGTGGAAGAAGTTCTAAGCTGTAAAGCGCCTGTTAAAGATATCAAAACCATAAGGTCATCAAACGGGATGATAGAAAAACGGTATGTGATTAGTACCACATTAAAATTGCATGACTACATCTGGACTATCGATGTAACACTTTCTAACCGTGCAAAGATGACATATCTGATGTTACTTGGAAGAGAAGGGATGGGTAATTTTTTTTTAGTAGATCCTTCTCGGAAATTTATGAAGAACAAATAGGATAGATACATTCTTTGGGTGTGAATGCCAAACCATGCTGGCAGCAACACTCGATTCTGCCTGCCGATTGCGACCTGTATATTCTCGTCGATAAAGTTGCCACCCGGGATGCCATTCCAGATGGAAAGATATGAGGAGACCACCGGTAAAGTGATTTTCGGATTTTTAACCATGCAGCAGCCATCAGCTAGTGTTTTTCGGGAACTTACACGGGGTCCGGCGTGTCTAATGTGCATGGCTTAAGCAATTTTAAATATCAGCTCATTCTTATTAATTCACTAAACTTCTTGACTGAAGCGAAGTGTTCTGAAGATTGGAGGATCGTGTAATGAAGAGATTTCTCAAATTTGGCCTTCCTTTCACCCTGTTATTTTCTCTGGGTGCGAGTGCCGAACCATGTTGGCAGCAACAGTCGGTTCTGCCTGCCGACGGCAACCTGTGTATTCTCATCGATGATAAAGTGGAGCCAGATCAACCAAAATGGTTTTTCGGCAGGGCGGCACTGGATCTGAGTGAAACCGACCAGGCGGATGGCAAAATAAAACACTTTTGTGTTTATGAAGTAAAGAGTGAAGGTGGCTATGACATCAGGCGCAGCAATGACTATTTCTGGCTGGATGCGACGGAAAGTGAGGTCCAGTCAAGATTTCAAATACTGCCTAAGCACAAAAATGATCCACTCAGCCCTGATCAGTCTGATAAATGGGTTTTGAGCTCAGGCGCTCTGGCAGATCTTTTCAAGTTCTGCTCTGCTGAAAAACCAGAAGTGGTTGATTCAAGCGATATCAGCATGTGCGCAAAACCTTTGCAGAACGAAAGCATTGCTTTCGGAAAACTTTCCACACAGGCTAAATGCAAGGTGTTTGATGCAGCGGTAGGCGAAGGTGTATTGCCCCTCCGTCTGGTGCAGGCTATGCGTAAAGATATGTCTTATGCCACGTGGATAGGCGTTGGCTGGGCTGTGCGCAATGGTCAGCCATTTGCCACGCATACGGTTTATGGCCCTCCCTACTCCACAGAATATTGCCTGCTTCAGGCCATGATTCGAGGCCACGAGTACTGTAGCGTTGATAAAACCGGTCACTATCAAACTGGCAATCTGATTGACTACGATGACACAGCCGACGGCATAAACGACGCTTATCTTTTAAATTATCCTGATCAACCCTCAGGCAAACCGGAACTGTAATATCAGGGATTACTGCTATCAATCGACAGTCTGGCGGCCTCAAGCAGAAAGACGGCTAAAATAACATGTCAATAACTGTTAGATTTTAAAAGCTATTCTTCGCAAAAAAGCAGTAGATCCCTGACAACAATGGAAATAAGAAAAGCACAACGCAGCGATGCCCATAGAGCTTTTGAGCTTCGAACTCTGGCGATACGTTCTGAATGCAAAGGCCATTACAGTGATGAAGCCATCGCTCTTTGGACTGATGGTTCTGCCACTGAGAAATTTGTCGATGACGTTGAGCAGAATTTTCATGTTGTGATGATGAAAGGGGAAGTGGCCGGTACAGGAATGATTGATATCGGGAACGGTATGATCGATGCCATCTTTGTGGACCCTCGATTTATGGGAATGGGCGTAGCCCGCAGGATGATGACTCACCTGGAACAGATTGCGAGAGAAGCCGGTCTGCCTGAGATGAAGCTGAATTCAACTTTGAATGCGGCTCCCTTTTATAGACTTTGTGGTTTTGAAGGAAATGAAGTATCGACTTATCATTCTTCCAGAGGATTTCAGCTGGACTGCATTCCCATGACGAAAAACCTCTCTGATGATGCCTGCTGACTCATTGTTGTGGTTTCACCCACACTTCTAAGAGGCTGTCGCAAAAGTGCTGCGCTTCTCCGAGGGCAGCCCTGGAGGCGGCTGGGATGCTCATTTACTCGTTGTAAACTGGCCTTTTTCGCCAATTGGTGCTGTGTCTCAGCTTGACTCGGTAGTTTTTCAGCAGCCTCTTAACCCGTTGCTATTCGTGACTTTCAGCTGAACCGTAAAGACAGGGTTTGTACCTATCCATCATCGTTTATTCATCTATATTATATGGAAATAATAACAAACAAACTTTATGTCATATTGATATTCCGGAATTACTATGAACGATTTCATTTCTGCATCGAATAATCTTCTTTGGGGAAGTATCCTGATTTACCTGCTGCTAGGAGCCGGTATTTTGTTCACTATTCGTACCCGCTTCGTGCAGTTTCGCCGCTTCGGTCTGGCCGCCAAAACCATGATGGGAAGTCGCAGAACCCACTCCCACCGCCAGATTTCTGCGTTCCAGGCATTCTGCACCAGTCTTGCGGCCCGAATAGGTACCGGTAATATCGCCGGTGTTGCCGTTGCCATCTACCTGGGTGGACCCGGTGCTATCTTCTGGATGTGGCTGATCGCCCTGCTGGGTATGGCAACCAGCTTTTCTGAAAACATTCTCGCCCAGATATACAAAACCAACAATGGCGACGGCACCTATCGCGGAGGTCCCGCTTACTATATGCAGAAAGCGTTGGGTCAGCGCTGGATGGGCATTGCTTTTTCCATCGCCCTGATTATCGCATTCGGATTTGCTTTCAACAGTGTTCAGTCCAACTCTATTGCGGCTGCTTTTTCGGGTTATAACATTGCTCCTGAGTACATTGGTGCAGGTCTGGTACTGGTCAGCGGCATTGTTATCTTTGGCGGCATTCGTTCCATTGCCAAAGTCGCTGAAATGATTGTTCCTGTGATGGCTCTGGGCTACCTGGCTGTGGCTCTCGTGATCGTTGCCATGAATGTCTCTGAACTGCCAGCTGTATTCACTCTGATTTTCAAGAGTGCTTTCGGTCTTGAAACAGCTATGGGTGGCGGTGTTGGCTACATGGTTTCCCAGGCGATGATGCAAGGTATCAAGCGCGGTCTTTTCTCCAACGAAGCGGGTATGGGTAGCGCACCTAACGCTGCAGCGACTGCACACTCTACTCACCCGGTCAGTCAGGGCATGATGGGAATGCTGGGCGTATTTATGGACACTATCGTCGTATGTACAGCCACGGCTGCTATCATTCTGATGTCTGGCATGCTGGAACCGGGCAGTGGCCTGACCGGCGTTGCATTGACTCAGGCTGCCCTGTCCAGTGAGATAGGCTCCTGGGGTGAACATCTGGTTGCAGTAGCCATTTTGTTGTTTGCTTTCACTTCCATCATTGCCAACTACTACTACGGTGAGTCCAACCTGCTGTTTATCAAAAACAGCAAGCCTCTGTTGGTGCTTTATCGTCTGGCAGTGCTGGTTATGGTGTTCTGGGGCTCTATTGGCAATCTTCCTGCCGTCTGGGCTTTTGCCGATCTGTCTATGGGTATCATGGCCCTGATCAACATTACCGCTATTCTGCTACTGTCAGGCATCGTTGTGCAGGTTCTGAAAGACTTTGACGAACAGGTGGCTGACGGCGTTGTCCCGGTATTTAACCGTAAGAAGTTTCCATTGCTTGATAAGACCATGGATAAAGACGTATGGCAGGAGCACAATGCTGGCGGGGTTCAACCATACCCTATCCCGAAAGGGAAGGTCCAGACGGCTGTTGAATAACATCTGTTGAGGTCGAGCCACCTGCCCGACCTCTTTTTCCTGAAAATGCTCTCCTGCCTGACATAAAACCGCTTCAGCAGAACCTGTCCTAACCCGGATTTGTGATATGCTTGAGCCCGTTTAAAGTTATCCAGGTGAGTACCGTCCTTTTTGCCATGCACTGAAGCACTCTGGCTGTGAAAGGTCATCCCAAAGGCAGGTATTCCCCCACCAAGTCAATGGAAAAGGTTTCTGAGCATGCCGGAAAAAAAGCAGGGCTTCGCCTTTGAGCAGTCGCTCACCGAACTGGATACACTGGTCCAGCAAATGGAATCCGGTGATATGTCACTGGAAGAGTCACTGAAGGCCTTTGAAAAAGGGGTAAAGCTGACACGTGAATGTCAGAAAGCCCTGACTGAAGCAGAACAGAGAGTCCAGCAGCTTCTGGAAAATCAGGGCCAGCCGGAAACCCGCCCGTTCGATCCGACAGAAGAAGGCTAATAATCCATGACTCTGCTGGAATACATCAAGGGTTGTCAAAGCCGCGTTGATGAGCAGCTCAAAAATCATCTTCCCGGAATCAGTCAGGTCAGTGAAAGACTGGTTGAGGCTATGTCCTACTCCGTTTTTAACGGCGGCAAACGCGTCCGACCGATCCTGGTTTATGCCGCCTCTGAAGCCCTCGGCGGCGAGCAGGCTCAGGCAGACCCTGCTGCCTGCGCTGTAGAGCTGATCCATGCTTACTCCCTGGTACATGATGATCTTCCAGCAATGGATGACGATGACCTTAGAAGAGGCAAACCCACCTGCCACAAAGCTTTTGATGAAGCCACAGCCATTCTGGCCGGTGACGCTCTGCAAACCCTGGCTTTTGAAGTACTGGCTACCAACAGTCATGAATTACCCGCGCCTGTCCGTCTGCAACTGGTCAGGGAGCTGGCCCGTGCTTCTGGCCATGGGGGCATGTGCGGTGGCCAATCCATGGACCTCAACTCGGTAGGCAGTCCTCTGAATCAGGAACAGCTGCAGTTAATGCACAGCCACAAAACCGGGGCGCTGATTCGCGCCAGTGTTGTCATGGGCGCCATCTCAAGCGGTAAAGTCGAAAGGGAACAACTGACCCACCTTATTCGTTATGCGAACGCTATTGGTCTGGCTTTTCAGGTTCAGGATGACATTCTTGATGTCACTGTCGACACCGAAGTATTGGGCAAACAACAGGGGGCAGACCTGGCTCTCGACAAGCCCACTTACGTATCGCTCATGGGACTGGAAGGAGCCAGAGAGCTCGCCAACTCCCTTTCTCAGCAGGCGATTCACTCCCTTGAAAGCTTCGGGAGTCGAGCCATAATACTCAGGCAAATGGCGGAGTATCTCATCCAGAGATCTCATTGAACCGATCTGAGCAGTATTCCAATAGAAAAAACCTCCTGTTCAGGTACAATCCTATAATTCACCGATGACATTTACTGTTATCATTCTTTGCCCTTTGAGAAGAGTGTGGAATGATATCAGTCTCTCATGACTGTGTTATGACGCTGTCAGGCTTCGATACCCTCAAACCTGGCAAACTGCCGGAAGCATCAAGGTTTCCCCTTCCCGTCCCATACAAGTTGTGGTGAATGAGGAACTACGTCGAATTTTTGAAAAGCGACCCGGAACACCGCTTCCCCTGAAAAAGTCGCTTTTTATGGCTGAGAGGCCTGGATCGCAAGCAAACATGTTTCACGAAATACCCAAGACAAAACCTGATACTCCGCTGTTGGATCAGGTCGATACGCCTGATCAGCTGCGCCAACTTGACAGGACAGATCTGCCCCAGCTGGCCCGGGAACTCAGAGAATTTCTGCTCTACTCGGTCGGTCAGGTAGGTGGGCATTTTGGTGCCGGGCTGGGTGTTGTTGAACTGACTGTCGCCCTGCACTATCTCTTCGATACCCCCCATGATCGCCTGGTATGGGATGTGGGCCACCAGACCTATCCCCATAAAATAATCACTGGTCGCAAAGACAAAATGAGCACTCTTCGACAGAAAGACGGTCTGGCTGCGTTTCCAAAAAGAGAAGAAAGTGAATTTGATACTTTTGGCGTAGGTCACTCCAGTACGTCTATCAGTGCCGCAATGGGCATGGCGACCAGCGCTCGACTGAAAGGAGAAAAACGTCGTACCGTTGCCGTGATTGGCGATGGTTCCATGACGGCCGGGATGGCTTATGAAGCCATGAACCATGCCGCCGACCTCAAAGCCAACATGCTGGTTATTTTAAACGACAATGACATGTCCATTTCAAAAAGCGTGGGCGGCTTGTCGAATTATCTGACCAAAATCTTATCCAGCAGGACCTATCACCATATTCGGGAAGGCAGCAAGAAAGTACTTAATGGCATCCCCCATGCCTGGGAGCTGGCGCGCAGGACCGAAGAACACATGAAGGGAATGATCATTCCCGGTACTCTGTTCGAAGAAATGGGTTTTAACTATTTTGGTCCTATTGACGGCCACGACCTGCCCATGTTGCTGCATACTCTTGAGAACCTCAAAGATCTGGACGGTCCTCAATTCCTGCACGTAGTAACCCGCAAAGGTAAAGGCTTTACACCGGCAGAAAAAGACCCTATTGGTTATCACGCCATCACAAAACTGGAACCCAGCTCCAAAGCCAGTGAAGAAAAACCCAGTCTTCCCAAAAAACCCAAGTACTGTAATGTCTTTGGTCAATGGCTCTGCGACATGGCTGCAAAAGACGACAAACTGGTCGGTATTACCCCGGCCATGTGTGAAGGCTCGGACCTGATTCGCTTTGCTGATCGCTACCCGGATCGCTATTTTGATGTCGCCATTGCCGAACAGCACGCAGTGACTCTGGCTGCCGGTATGGCTTGTGAGGGAATGAAACCCGTCGTAGCGATATACTCTACTTTCCTGCAACGAGCCTACGATCAGCTGATTCACGACGTTGCCGTTCAAAAGCTGGATGTCCTTTTCGCCATCGACCGGGCAGGCATGGTTGGCGAAGACGGCCCGACTCATGGCGGCTGTTTTGATATTGCCTACCTGCGCTGTGTACCTGAAATGCTGGTCATGACGCCCTCTGATGAAGATGAAACCCGTCGTATGCTTTCTACAGGTTACCAGTATCAGGGACCGGCTTCTGTCCGTTATCCCAGAGGAACCGGACCCGGTGTCGCGATCAGTGAAAGTCTGGAACCCATGACAATCGGTAAAGGAGAAATTCGTCGTCGGGGACAGCAAGTAGCTATTCTCTCTTTCGGCACTTTGCTGCAGAACGCTCTGCAAGTCGCTGACGAACTGAATGCCACTGTCGCAAACATGCGCTTTGTCAAACCGCTGGATAAAGAGCTCATTCAACAACTGGCCAAAGATCATGAACTGCTGGTCACTCTGGAAGAAGGCTGCATTGCCGGTGGAGCCGGCTCAGCCGTTTCCGAGTTCCTGAATGAGCATGGCATTAATGTGCCCATCATGCAGCTGGGCATTCCGGATGACTACATCGAAGCCGCCAGTCACAAACAACAACTGGCCGAGTGTGGACTGGATGCCGAGGGTATCAGACGATCCATTTTGAAACGCATGAGCCGGAGCCTGAAAAGAGCGATTAAAATCGCCCACGTCACCCCGGCCTGATCATCTCATTATCAGCCTCCTGTTCATGGGAGGCTGATTCATTTCACTTCTGATACTCTGATCTATTGCTGAACAGATGTTGCTAAATGCATAGCTTCTTCGCCTTCCATCTGAATGGTCACATCTTCATACAGTGATATTTTATTGTCGCGCATCTCTATATAGCCAAATATTTTAAACAAGGCGGTAGTGCCCTCATTGGAGGTTACTCTGGAGGTGTGGTGATCGAACCCCCGGTCACCGTCAAAAAAAATCCGATGCACAGAAATATCTACGCTTCTGGTATGCTCCTTTATCCACTGTAATCGCTCGCAAATTTGTCGGCTGCCCTCCAGACGTCTTTCATTGATGATTATGACGGCGTCCTCCGTAAAATAATCAGTCACTTTTGAGGTGTCATGCTTTGCCAGGACAATTTGTAGAGCATCACAGAAAAGTTGCACTTTTTGCTGATAAGTCATTACCTTTGCATTCATGAGTACTATTCCTACCTTCGACATCCTCCCCGCCGTGAAGAGGGTGTCGCAAAACTCTCTCCAGCGTGGGAACGAGTTGACTCCCGTCATTCTCGTCATTCCCGCGAAGGCGGGAATCCACACTGACTCACCACCAGAACCGTACTGCCCGGTGCTCCCCTGGCCTTGTCATCTCCGAGAAGGCAGAGACCCACCGTTGGCGCTGGATTCCCGCCTTCGCGGGAATGACGACCTTCAGAGCATGGGAACGAGCTGTTGGAGTTTTGCGACACCCTCTGAACGACGGGGATTCCTACAGCTAGGAGCCTGACCGAGAATAGCGCCCGTAGCGAGGACGGCAGAAAATTGAGGATGAAAATTCGGTTTTGTGAGGAGAATAGCGAGCTATTTGACGAACAAAAGCGGATTTTCAGACCAATTTGCTGCCGCCGCAGTAGGGCAGACTATTCTCGGTCAGGCTCCTAGAGGGTCATGCCCGAGCGCAGTGTACACCTTACCCAACAGCGGCATACACCTTATTCGACAATCTGCTCTACCTTTCAGATTGTCTGGGCGACCCCTTTAACAAACACGGGCAGAAAGCGGAAGGTATTTTACTTTTCCTGTCAGGTAGCGTAATCGCTAAAAACACCTGACGGATAGCAAAACAGCACAAGGGGCTTGCTCTGCAAGCCGAGCTTTCATCCCCGTCCTCAAAGTACGGGGTTTTACGCTCATTCGATAAGAAAGGTTCAATTTCTTCAGATATCCCACCCATTCTGAACCAACTGGAAATTGATTCAAATGAATGGCTCAAAACCATGAGATGGAATAACCGCCTTTATCGGGCAATGGGCAGGCTGGAAGCCATGAAAACTATTGCTCGGAAAATGGGGCAGTAATGAGTATAGGGATCGTTTACCTGTAGTCGCTCATTTCATGGCGTAAGCTGACTGCCCAACTTTTCCATTGTTATTTGTTTGTCCTGTCATATGGGGACCTTTACTATTTCTGACTTTTCCCCTTTTGAGCTATTCGTTTGTCGTTTGTTATGACAAACGATTATTCTGCTTGGCTGTAGGTTTGATGGTCTGCTGGGCTCGCGGTTAATAGGCCGTATTTTATATTTTTATATGGATGTCCTATTTTTCTTTTGAACTTTAATGACCATTACCTGTCTAAAACTTAGATGGCCATTGCTAGTCTAAAACTACAAATTATTACGAGGGATATATAATGACTTACGGAGTAACAACCAGCGCCGCAGTCAGTGCGGTAACTCAACCGCCGCATTACAGTGCAGCCGCGTCCAGGACCGATTCGGAGGCTACAACGCTTATTCCACGTGTTGATCAGCCTTCTGTAGATGAGGCTTCAGGCATTGCAGCCCGTAAAGCAACTAAAAGAAAGTTTGAAGAAGTACTGTTGGTTCCGACAGACAGGCCGCCTTCTGGCAGTCATCCCTCTACTTCCATTTTGGAAAATAGAGAAAATAACCATGAAAAATATTCACAAATGACTAACGCAGAATATGCTAGCACGTTTAGTTATGACGATCCGTTAGGATCAAATATAGAAGTTATCCTGGGAACAGGGGATTCAATTTGGGCTGAGTTGCCTTCCATTTATAGTGCGTGTCATCGTTATTGTTATCTTCTGATTTCTGCGAGTGAGAACAGAATTAATGCAGCCATGCATACTGCCATGAATGAAATAAACCTTGACTCTCATAAGGGAGAGGTCGATGATTTTTTAGAGGAATTCGGTGATAAAAAGTATAAAAAACTACTTTTTGTAAGAGACCATGAACTCTACTCCCATCTTGTTGAAAATGGTACCAGATTGGGTAACAACAGCGACGTTTATGTGTGTTTTTTTAATGAAAATCCTGTTACCGCATCCGACTACGATATTCAGTGTGATGCAAGACATAACAAATACGTGATATTAGACTCATCCGATAAATCAATCATAAAAGAGGGCAGAATATTTCATGATTAAATCCTCATTAGCCGACAGCTTGCACTAAGTTCTGTGCAAACTGTCAAGTGCCGAAAACAATGGAAAATACAAGACACTCGTAACCTGTTCCTTTTTTGGGATATATGGTTGATTTGTTTCCAGTAGCATTTTTGGGTGCCCAGTTTATTTCATATGGGACCTTTGCTATTTCTGACTTTTTCCCCTTTTGAGTCATTCGTTTGTCGTTTGTTATGACAAACGATTATTCTGGGGAGCTGTCAGGGTTTGACGGGCTGCTGGGCTCGCGGCTTATGGGCTGTATTTATATGGATGTCCTACTTTTTTCACCAAGAGCCAGAAACAGGTCGCATCTGGCTCCAGCTCAGACATCATGCAGTATCGTACAAGTGTCCCAGCTTCCAGACCTTGGTGGTCAGGTACTTCTCGTTATGAGGATTCTGCCCAGTCTGATGGGGCTGACGATGAATAATATCAATCCCCTGACGGGTCAAGGCTTCAACCTTTTTAGGATTATTGGTCATCAGTACTAACTGTGTAACCCCCAGATGATCCAGCATGGTCTTGCACATATCGTATTTGCGCAGATCAGCAGCAAAACCCAGTTCTTCGTTGGCTTCTACGGTATCCAGACCTGTATCCTGAAGCTGGTAAGCCCGTACTTTGTTCAGCAGACCAATGCCACGGCCTTCCTGACGCAGATACAGGATAACCCCGCGACCAGCTTCGGCAATCTTGCGCATGGCCTCCTCAAGCTGGGGGCCGCAATCACAGCGCATGCTGAAAAGAGCATCTCCGGTCAGACACTCTGAATGAACCCGTGCCAGAACGGGACCACCCTGACTCACATCCCCCATGGAGAGAGCCAGATGCTCCTTGCCGGTGCCACTCTCTTCAAATCCATGCATCATGAACTCACCGAAAGGGGTGGGCAAGCGAGACTCTGCAACGTAACGAACAGACACTCACTACTCCTCAAGACAGTCGTGCGTTGGGATTGTAACAGTACAAGATGTTACAGGCGAGTTAATATGGAGCCTCCAGTGTCATGACCCCGCCTTCCTCACTGAATCGGATATTCTTCAGATAACTCATACCCAGTAACACCTTTTCAGGGCTGCTGCCTTCGATGACCGTCGCTTCAACATTGGCAACCCGTATGCCGCCGACGGACACGAAATCCAGCATCACCCGAAAACCCCTGACGACGCCACTGGCCGTTTCGACACGAACCGCGCTGCCATCCCTGTAGCGAATGCCAAGACGGTCAGCCGTGGCACCGTTGATGGCGACAACATTCGCTCCGGTATCTATCAGCACCTGAACCGGATTATTGTTAATGACACTCTGGGCAAGGTACTGCCCATCATTGCTTCTGTTGATTCGAAACGTCAAAAGCTCCGGCGATTGAATGCCGTTACCCATATCGCGACTGAGAAAATAATCTTTCGCTACGCCATTGATTTCGAGCCGGGCTTTTCGACTGCTGGCGTCGATCAGTTTGACACCTTTCACCGGTTCTTGACCGGCCTTAAGAAATTGACGTTCACCATCAATGAAGACAAGAGCTTTGTCTGGAAACAGGGCCACTACCCTGACATTGACGGCGTGGGAAGAGTATGAAAAAGACAACAATAGGCTGGTAAAAACCCCAGCAATCACCTTGAAAGAGAATACTGATTTCATTCTATTTTTTATTTTGATCACCCACGAAGGGTTATAACCAATTCCGTTTAGGCTCTATCTTGCTCACCACAGGCGATAGGGTCAAGTTGTTAGACACAGCCGAATATTTTATTCTCGAAAACACCCACCAACTCTCAGAGTCGGCACTCAGCTCTATGGCTCTGAGATCCAACAGGACACAAGCCATCAGAGCACAAAATAAGCAATAACCTGAAGACAGACAAGCGCAAAAATACCAGCCACAATGTCGTCTATCATTATACCCAGACCACCATGCACTCTCTTGTCTAACCAACCGATGGGCCAGGGTTTCCAGATATCGAAGATTCGGAACAGGATAAAACCGACTAACACCCACTCCCAGCCTCTGGGAGCAGCTAGCATAGTAATCCAGTAACCGACAAATTCATCCCAGACAATACCCGGATGGTCATGGACGCCCAGATCTTTAGAAGTCTTTCCACACAGCCAGATACCCAAAACAATACTGACAGCCAGTATTAAAAAATAATTCCAGAGCGGCAGGTACTGGAACATCAAATAGAAAGGAATGGCCGCTACCGTACCAAAGGTTCCCGGCGCAACAGGCGACAGGCCACTACCCAGACCAAAGGCTAAAAAGTGCACCGGATTTTTCCAGACTGAGGGTGTATTGCTCATAAGTTTCTGTAGTCCATGAAAGAATGCTCTTTCATAAAAAAGATGTCACTAAAAGTGCTGGTAGGCTCGTGGAGAAAGTGGCTCTGCCGTCTCTGCATCCACCAGCCCGGTAGCGGAAGTTATTCGACCGATACAGGTTACAGGATTTTCAGCCAGCAGGCTGTCAGGAAGCTGCAACTTTTTTCGATCGGGCCATGTAAAGCACAGCTCATAATCATCGCCTCCAGCCAGGGCCAGCTCCCTGGCTTTCTCCAGACCCTGCAAACTTTCGAGCTCTTTGGAGACGGGAACCGATGAAGTACTGATTTGAGCACCTACCCGGCTAGCTTTGAGAATATGCCCCAGATCGCCTAATAGACCATCGGAAATATCCAGGGCAGCTGTGGCTCCATTTTCCAGTAACCACTGACCCAACGCTATTCTGGGTGTCGGTCGATAGTAACGTTTCAGCAGATGACGCTGTTCGAGGGTGCGAACACTGTCCGGGCTCTCACCTCTCAAAACATCAGGTAATGCACCGACAGCGTCACCAAGACAACCACTGACGTAAATCAGGTCTCCGACTTTAGCGCCATTTCGCCGCAGCGCTTGAGCTACAGGTAATGTTCCCTGTACCTGTATCGAGAGGGTCAATGGCCCGAGGGTGGTGTCACCCCCGATCAATCCTATCTGATAGGTTGACGCAAGCTCTGCCAAACCGTCAGAAAACGACTGCAGCCAGACATCATTCGATTCAGGCATGGTGAGACCCAGCGTAAAACTGTGGGGTTTTGCCCCCATAGCGGCGAGGTCACTGAGATTAACGGCCAGCGCCCGACAACCCAGCAGATAAGGGTCGCAGTTTTTCGGGAAGTGAATGCCTTCAACCAGCGTATCCAGGGATTGAGCCAGTTGTTGACCAGGTTGAAGAGACAGAAGCGCACAATCGTCGCCTATACCAACGACATCACTTAAGTGCGATCGAAGACCCGGACGATCGAAGAAACTGCGAATCAGATCAAATTCGCCAAGCGCCATAGGAAAGGTTCCAGCCAAGCTAAAATATGAGTTTAACCTGCTGTCAGGCGGGTTAACAGATCAGGAGACAACAGCGCTACCTCCTGATCAAAAACCGATTACTTCCGACGGAAGTTACGCACCTCGTCAGGACGAACACGGGGTGCCAGCTTGTCCAGAATGCCGTTTATGTAACGGTGAGAATCCTGAGCACCAAACCGCTTAACCAGCTCAATCGCTTCGTTGATGACCACGCGGTATGGAACATCAGAGCGATTCATCAGTTCGTAGCAACCAATGCGTAGAGCCGACATTTCAACCGGGTCCAGCTGTGAAATGGGACGGTCCAGCAGCGGCGACATGGCGTCATCGAGTTGACTGACTTCACGGGCAATCCCGGTCAGCAGCATGTGGAAATAGCCGTCGTCAACTTTGCTGAAATCGTTGTCCGCACGGAACTGCATTTCAATCTGGGTGACGGATGACTGGGACATCTGCCACTGGTACAGGGCTTGCAGCGCCAGTTGACGTGCACGACGACGGGCAGATGGTTTAGGACGCGGGGCAGGTTTCTGCCCGGTTTCCTGCTTCTCAGTGGACAACTCAGGCCTCCAGTTTCTTGAGCAGGGACACCATTTCGAAAGCTGCCATGGCAGCCTCTTCACCCTTGTTACCCGCTTTGGTGCCGGCACGCTCGATAGCCTGTTCAATGGTGTCTACGGTCAGAACACCAAAGCTCACTGGAATTTCTTCCTCCAGATTCACGCTGGACAGGCCTTTCACGCACTCGTTAGCAACGAATTCAAAGTGTGGCGTGCCACCACGAATGACGGCACCCAGAGCAATAATAGCGTCGAAGCGTTGGGTTTTGGCGACTTTTTTAACAGTCAGTGGAATTTCGAACGCACCCGGACAACGAATAATAGTAATATCTTCTTCCGCAACACCGTGACGGGTCAGGCTGTCCACAGCCGCATTGAGCAGACTTTCTACAACAAAGGCATTCCAGCGGCCAACAACAATCGCATACTTGCCGTCATTAGCCTGCAGAGTACCTTCGATGGTTTGCAATGACATTGCGCTTTCCTCAATAAATCTTTGTAATGCACTTACTTCAAAGTACATGTGCTCTGACGTTCAGTCTTCACACGGGATATATTCTACAATTTCCAGATCAAATCCGGACAGGGCAGCGAAGCGAACCGGTGAGCTGAGCAGGCGCATTTTGCCTACTCCCAGGTCACGCAGAATCTGTGAACCGGTACCAATGGTCAGATAAGCACCGGACATACCGTTGCTGCCACTCTTGCCTTCCGAGAACTTTTCCAGTGCTCCGCCCAGGTCCAGTCTGGACTCAGAGTCCAGCAGCACAATCACGCCACGACCTTCACTGGCCACTTTGGCCATCGCCTTGTGCAGCGGCCAGCTGGACTTACCGCTTTCCGGATGTGCCGACAGCAGATCACGGAATGGTTCCATAGCGTGAACTCGCACCAGCGCCGGAGAGTTCGGTGTAATATAGCCCTTGGTCAGGGCAATGTGCGTAGCGCCGCTGATAGAATCCTTGTAGGCCGTCATATCAAACTGGCCAAAATCGGTATCCAGTGTGCGCCGCTCTGACTTTTCAACGGTTTTCTCATTCAGGATTCGGTAGTTGATCAGATCGGCGATGGTGCCGATTTTCAGATCATGCTCTTTGGCAAACACTTCCAGATCGGGACGACGAGCCATCGTGCCGTCTTCGTTCATGATCTCGATGATAGCGGCTGCCGGTGTCAGTCCGGCCAGACGCGCCAGGTCACAACCGGCTTCGGTATGACCCGCACGGCTGAGTACACCGCCAGGCTGCGCTCTCAATGGGAATACATGACCTGGCTGAACAATATCGCCGGGGCGGGACAGTGGGTCCGCTGCCACTCGAATGGTTCTGGCCCGGTCATGGGCAGAAATACCTGTGGTTACGCCTTCTGCGGCTTCAATGGAAACGGTAAAAGGTGTACCAAAGCCCGATGCATTGTCTTCCGAAGTCACCATCGGTGGCAGCCCCAGAAAATCACAGCGCTCTCCGGTCAGTGTCAGGCAGAGCAGACCTCTGGCCTCCCGGGCCATGAAATTCACGATCTCAGGAGTGATTTTTTCAGCAGCGATTATCAGGTCACCTTCGTTTTCACGGTCCTCATCATCTATCAGGATGACAGGTTTCCCGAGGCGAATATCCTCAATAATCTCTTCAATGGAGTTAAGCTGCATAACACCCCCATGTGTGTTTTTTATACATCCGGTATGCGAAACCGGCGTATTCTAACGGTTTCGTTCCCAAGCTGGAAGCAGTCACTTCATAAAGCCATGTTCAGCAAGAAAACCGGCTGTCAGGCTGGCAGGAGCCGATTCACTCTGTTCCCTGAGGCTCGGGTCCATTAGCCTTTCCAGATACCTGGCCAGCAGATCCACTTCCAGATTGATTTCTGTTCCTGCCCGGTACCCGGCAATAATGGTTTCCTGCCGGGTATGAGGCACGATGTTCAGGGCAAAGCGACAGCCATCCACCCTGTTTACCGTTAAACTGACACCATCTATCGTGACTGACCCCTTGTGGGCAATGTACCGGGCCAGATGAACGGGAGCCTCCACCCAATAGACCGTCGAACGACCCGAGAGTTCGATGGAGACAATTTTACCGACACCGTCGACATGACCACTGACCAGGTGGCCACCCAGCCGGGTTGAAGGCGTCAGAGCTTTTTCCAGATTCAGGGCAGAACCGACAGCCTGTCCCGAAAGCGTTGAATTTTCAAGCGTTTCCAGGGAAACATCGGCTACATATCCCTGTCCGGTCAATTCCACCACAGTCAGGCAGACGCCATTGGTGGCAATACTGTCACCCAGTTTTACATCAGAAAGATCCAACGAACCAGAGTTGACCGTTAACCTCAGATCACCAGAGCGGGGTTCTACTTTCTGCAGGCTACCAACAGCCTCGATAATGCCTGTAAACATGAATAGTGAATCTCAGTAATCAGTGTTCTGTTTAAACGTTGCCTTAATAAGCCAGTCATCGCCAATAGCACGGATATCAGAGATATTAAGACCCAGCTTTTCTGACATAAACTGGAATGGAAGGTTCAACAATGGCCGGGCTGCTGACCCCATCAAGATCGGGGCCATAAAGATATTCAGCTCATCCACCAGTCCTTCACTGACAGCGGCTCCGGCAAGGGTTGCTCCTGTTTCCAGCAAAACTTCCTGGCAATCTCTTTGAGCCAGTTCGCTCATTAATGCGTTCAGGTCCACCTGTCTGCCGGCGTTCAGCCTGATCACTTCAGCACCGGCAGCCTCCAGCTGAGCCTGTCGGCTCTGTTCTGCCTGATCCGTGCAGACAATCAGAGCCCTGCCGGGCCCGGTGACCACTTTCGCGTCGACAGGGGTTTGCAGGGATGAATCCAGAACCACCCTTAATGGTTGTCTGCGGGCCAGTTTTTCAGCGTCTGGCAGCCCCAGCTCTTCAGCTCTGACTGTTAATGAAGAATTATCATGAAGAATCGAGCCAACACCCGAAACAATGGCACAGCTCTGCGCCCGGAGCTTTTGAACTTCACTGCGGGCATCGGGTCCGGTAATCCACTGGGATTCACCACTCTCCATAGCCGTTCTGCCATCGAGGCTCATGGCCAGCTTGAGTCGGACGAAAGGTTGCCCGCTCATCATCTTTTTGATGAAGCCAGGATTCAATGCTCTGGCTTCGGCTTCAAGAACACCGGATTCAACCTCAATGCCGACGTCACTCAGCCTTTTCAACCCACGACCGGATACCAGGGGGTTAGGGTCTTCCATAGCAGCGACCACCCGGCTCACCCTGGCCTTGATCAGCGCTTCTGCACAGGGCGGTGTTTTTCCGAAATGACTGCAGGGCTCAAGGGTGACATAGACCGTTGCTCCCTTAGTCCGGTCACCTGCCATTTCCAGGGCATGCACTTCAGCATGGGGCTCGCCCGATCGTTCATGAAAGCCTTCACCGACAATGACGCCATCCTTTATGATCACACACCCTACCCTGGGATTGGGCATTGCGGTGTATAACCCTTTACGTGCCAGTTGCAGCGCACGAGACATCATTTCATGATCAATCGCAGACGCCATGGGACCTTCTCCAGGCTCAGTCAGAAATGGGGCCAGTTTATATGAATTTACCTCCGGCATCACTCACTGGTGAAAGCGCTCGATAAAATTTAAAGAGGACAATACTCACTTCTCATTGCCCCCTTCAGCCAGGGAGAATCAGCCAAAAGTAAATGAGTTTAGCGGGATGCTTTCGGTTAAAAAAGATTCAGTCAATGGCCCATATCGTCTTAAGTCCGGGCTGACAAAGGAGGCCATGGACGCTGCTCTTCGCTCTCAATCCAGGCCTTGACCCAACCTTCCGGCTCTGGACGCCAGTCTTCCCTGCCCGTGGCTTTTCTGACTCGTTCAGTGGCGACTATCCGGCCCTTCTCGGTGACGGCCGTTCTTAACAGAATTGAAGAAGCCGGTTCCCCTTTGACCCACATGGACTGGATAATATAAACCCATCGCTCATCCATCGCAGCCACCTGAGTGTACATAGTTACTTTGTCGAACATCCGGACCCGCTTTCGATAACGAGTGGTACTGCCAGCAACCACCAATCCCCAGCTCTCTCTTTTGAGGACATCAGACAGCCCACACTGAATCGAAAGAGTAAACCGGCCCAGATCATAAAGCGTCAAAACCCGACCATTGTTCATTTCCATGAACAGATCTAAATCCCATGGCATACAGCGAAAGCAGTTTTCACTGACAGCATCGACGGAAATTTTGGGCGCTTTTTTGGCTTTACGGATTGTGGTCAGCAGTCGAATGAATGGATACATACTCAAATCTTCTAGTAATTATGCCGAGCATCATAGCCATTCAAACAGTAGAAAGAAACAAGCGTTTAAAACTGAGTCATTCACGCTTGTTAATCAATAGCTCAAAGTCTGTTCGAAGCTGATATGTTGTCTAGACTATCCTAGATAGCTTTCAGCCCTGTATGAGATGTTTCATGGCTAAGAACTAAGCGCATGCAAGTGATGACAGGACGTAATGACAGCCACCCCTCACAAACGACGTACCCATTGATGAAGTCTGTCGGGAAGATGACAAGCCCGGAGATAAGAGAGGGAGAGGCCAGGAAAACAAGCCCTTCTTCCGGAGTAAACTATGAAAAAATTATTATTTATTATTCTATGTTGGCTAATGACCAGCCCTGTATTGGCGTTACCTGCTATTAAACCGGCTCCTCTCAATAAGGGTGATACCGTTGCCTTAATTTCCAGTGGCTTTCGTGTTAATACCGCCCAGGATGTGCAATTTGCAACAGAACGACTCGAGGCACTGGGCTTGAGCGTTATCTACGGTAAAACTATTTTTCAACAAACCGGATATTTTGCAGGTACTGATCAGGCACGAGCTGCTGATATCAATGACATGTTTGCCAATCCAAAAGTAAAAGCCATTATCGAGTTGCGGGGCGGCTGGGGGTCAGCGCGAATACTGGAATATTTAGATTTCCCTTTAATCAAAAAGCATCCCAAGATTTTTATGGGTTTTAGCGACATTACCACCTTGCTGCTAGCCATCCACCAGAAAACCGGCTTAATAACGTTTCACGGCCCGATGGCTGCAGCTTACCCCTGGACACAATACACCGTTAATTATTTAAAGAAAATTCTCTTTGAAGGTAATGCCATTACCATGAGCAACCCCATCATCAAAAGCGATGATTTAACCCGTACTGTTGCCAGGATTCAAACTATTCGCCCTGGCATTGCCACAGGGGAAATTCTGGGTGGCAACTTATCCGTTTTAGTTTCTATGCTGGGAAGCCCCTACTTACCCAGTTTTAAAAATAAAATTCTGTTTTTGGAGGATACCGGTGAAGATGTTTATCAAATTGATCGCATGTTAACCCAGTTACAAACTGTCGGTATATTAAAAGAAATCTCTGGTTTTATTTTTGGTCAATGTATAAATTGTAATGCCAAGGTTCCTTATGGCTCTTACCGCTTGCAGGAGGTGTTAAAACAACATATTTCACCCTTGAATATTCCAGCCTGGAATGGAGCAATGATTGGCCATCAGGCCAGTATATTTACCATTGGTGAAGGTGTGAAGGTTCGTATCGACGCAAGTAAAGGGACTATTACGATGCTGGAACCTGCCGTCAATCCCTGAGACGAAAGTTTTGAACCGAAACTGCCTGTTCTAAAAGCCGGAAACTGAGAACAGACCACCAAAACAGATACTAAGACATATTTGTATGGCAGCACTTCGGTAATTCCTCTGGATATCATTCTCATAGCTTCTGGCGATTTGCATACTAACCAGCCTGTCAATGGATCGCGCCAGCACCTCTTCATCCATGACTATGGGAAGATTGGCATGCAGCAGGGTACCGCGTCATAAGAGTGCCATTATTCTTGCTGCATTTGCCGTCTACTATGGGTGTGCTGGCATTGTCAATCATTGACTTATGAACGAAAAACTCTGCAATGAGGTCAGCAATGGCCTCATTGTTTATCAATGGTTTCCAGTCGTTCAATTTCTTCCCGGAATTCATTCAGGTCCTTGAAGTGACGATAAACAGAGGCAAACCGGATATAGGCTATTTCGTCCAGCTCCCGAAGTACACGCATCACTTCTTCCCCCAAAACCAGGGATTTTATTTCCCGCTCACCGGTGGCCCGAAGCCGATGCTTGATCCGGTTCACAGACTCTTCAATCTGTTCCACGCTGACAGGACGCTTTTCCAGAGCTTTGGATATGCCTGCCCTTAGTTTTTCTTCATTGAAGGGTTCACGGGAACCGTCCCTTTTGACCAGCCTGGGAATCAACAACTCTGCCATTTCATAAGTCGTAAATCGTTCACTACAGGTCAAACATTCACGACGACGGCGAACCTGGTTACCGTCTGCCACCAGGCGGGAATCAATGACTTTGGTATCGACAGCGTTGCAAAAAGGGCAGTGCATGGGTAAGAGAAACGTTTTTCAGAGTGAGTCTTCCATCATAATTCACCCCTGTAAAATTACCAAGACTTTGCAGAATGAAGTGATTCTGTGTGGGTAAGCCGCTGACCCGATTCTCAGGTCAGCGGTCTTACTTTGAAAAACAGCCCTGGATCAGCTGTAGACAGGCAGACGCTTGCAGATTGCCAAAACCTTCGCCTTCACATCCCCGACAACCTGTTCATTACCAATGTTTTCAAGTACGTCACAGATCCAGCCTGCCAGAGCAGCAGAATCCTCTTCATTGAAACCACGGCGGGTAATGGCCGGAGTACCAATACGCAGACCACTGGTGACAAATGGAGAGCGAGGATCATTTGGAACAGCATTCTTGTTGACCGTAATGTTAGCTTCACCCAGAGCCGCTTCGGCGTCTTTACCTGTGTACTCTTTACCGATCAGATCCATGAGGAACAGATGGTCGTCAGTGCCGCCGGATACAACCTTGATGCCGCGCTCGAGCATAACCCGGGTCATCGCCTGAGCATTTTTAACGACCTGCTGCTGGTAAGTCCTGAAGTCATCGGACATGGCCTCTTTGAAGCAAACCGCTTTAGCTGCAATCACGTGACACAGAGGACCACCCTGGGACTCGGGAAATACCGCAAAGTTGAACTTTTTGTTCAACTCTTCATCATCGTTAGCCAGGATCAGACCACCACGGGGACCACCCAGGGTTTTGTGAGTCGTTGTCGTAACAACATCGGCAATACCTACCGGAGACGGGTAAACACCGGCAGCAACCAGACCAGCCACGTGAGCCATATCAACCAGCAGGAAAGCACCTACCTTGTCGGCTATATCGCGGAAACGCTGCCAGTTCACAACACGGGAGTAGGCCGAGAAGCCTGCAACGATCATTTTTGGCCTGTGTTCATCCGCCAGACGCTCAACTTCTTCGTAGTCGATCTCGCCGGTTTCAGGATTCAGGCCATACTGAACCGCTTCGTAAATACGGCCGGAAAAGCTGACCTTGGCACCGTGAGTCAGGTGGCCACCATGGGCCAGGCTCATACCCAGAACCTTGTCACCGGGCTTGATCAGAGCCATGTAGACCGCCGCATTGGCCTGGGAGCCGGAATGAGGCTGAACGTTAGCGTAGCTGGCACCAAACAGCTCTTTGGCACGATCAATAGCCAGCTGTTCAGTGACATCAACATGCTCGCAGCCACCGTAGTAGCGCTTGCCCGGATAACCTTCTGCGTATTTGTTGGTCAGGACAGACCCTTGTGCTTCCATCACTCTGGGGCTGGTGTAATTTTCGGAAGCGATCAGTTCGATGTGCTCTTCCTGGCGAACCGCTTCAGCGTCTATGGCAGCCTTGAGTTCAGGGTCGAACTCAGCGATGGACATGTCCTTTCTGAACATTAATGATTCCTCGGAATGTTGCCTGTTAATGAGGTTTTTCGGCGACCATTCTAATACAGCTGTTCAGGATTTCGTATCGAAAAAGTTTCATGTCAATTTGAGCGAGACTCATGGGCTCTGGCTCAGCTTTCTGGCAGCCAGTCCTCAGTCATGATCTGATCAAAGCTCCAGGGGGAGTCAGCCGGGAAATCATCGGGCTTACATTTCATGTCAGCCGCTGCATCTCTTTTTGCAGACCGATAGGCTTTTGGCAAGACCTCATCAATCTTACTGTTTAGGCCAGGGTTATCTTCGAGTAGATCGAAGATGGCACCTCGTTGTTTAGCGATACTGACCAGCCAGCTCCTGTACCAGTCCGTCATTGTGTGCTGATCGTCTTTTCCAGACTGCATTTGCCATTTCAGCAGGTGCAAGAGCAATTCTTTAACACAACTGCGTAAAGCCTGATACTGAGCCTTACCCATGTCTTCAATTTCCTCTACCAGATTGGCAATATCAAGTTCATTGAAACGACCTTGCCTAATCAACTCGGCCTGACGATACGACCAGCTATAGAAATCAGTGTCATACAGGTTTTCCATAAAAATACCTCCATTGCCATAACACTGTAGGCAAAGAACGGAAGGGAATCAAAATGAAGCATGCAGAGGCTGACGCCTTTGCGGAGGTAAGTACGAGCATACAGAAATGCCTCAAAAGTGCTATCATACGGGGGTTTCGATCAAACCTATTATGGATGCCTAAATTGTCACAATACGTCTATACCATGAACCGGGTGAGCAAGATCGTTCCCCCAAAGCGCCAGATTCTTAAAGACATTTCCCTCTCTTTTTTCCCCGGTGCCAAAATTGGCGTCCTAGGTCTGAACGGTGCCGGTAAGTCCACTCTGCTGCGCATCATGGCTGGTGTCGATCAGGAATTTGATGGCGAAGCCCGTCCACAACCCGGTCTGAATGTTGGTTACCTGCCTCAGGAGCCGCAACTGACACCCGGTAAAACAGTCCGTGAAGTGGTGGAAGAGGCACTAGGTGAAATCAAGGAAGCCCAGGACAAGCTGGAAGCCGTTTACGCAGCTTACGCTGAGCCCGATGCGGACTTTGACGCCCTGGCGACAGAACAGGCCAGACTGGAAAACATTATTCAGGCGGCCGATGCCCATAACCTGGAGCGCAAACTGGACGTCGCTGCCGACGCTCTGCGTCTTCCCGAGTGGGACGCTGTCGTAGACAATCTGTCAGGTGGTGAGCGCCGTCGTGTAGCTCTTTGCCGCCTGTTGCTCTCCAGTCCCGAAATGCTGCTGCTGGACGAGCCTACTAACCACCTGGATGCCGAGTCAGTGGCCTGGCTGGAGCGCTTTCTCGTTGAATATCCGGGAACCGTTGTGGCTATCACCCACGATCGTTACTTCCTGGATAACGCAGCGGGCTGGATTTTGGAGCTGGACCGTGGCCACGGTATACCCTGGGAAGGTAACTACAGCGACTGGCTGGAGCAAAAAGAAGCCCGACTCGAGCAGGAAAGCAAGCAACAGGACGCTCATCGAAAAGCGATGCAACAGGAACTGGAATGGTCCCGCTCAAATGCCAAAGGTCGCCAGTCCAAATCCAAAGCACGTCTGGCACGCTTTGAAGAGATGCAGTCCCAGGAATTTCAGGCCCGTAACGAAACCAACGAAATCTACATTCCACCCGGCCCACGTCTGGGTGATAAGGTTCTGGAATTCAATCATGTTTCCAAAGGCTTTGGTGATCGGCTGCTGATCGACGACCTGAGTTTCAGCATTCCCAAGGGTGCTATTGTCGGTATCATCGGGGGTAACGGTGCTGGTAAAACCACCCTGTTCAAGATGATTACCGGAGACGAACAGCCTGATTCCGGAAGCATCGAACACGGCGAGACGATCAAAATCTCTAATGTTCAGCAGATGCGTGACGAGCTGAAAGACGACAAAACTGTTTTTGAAGCGATCTCCGATGGCCAGGACATTCTTCGCATCAATGGCTACGAAATGCAGTCCCGCAAATACATTGGTCGTTTCAACTTCAAAGGCGGTGACCAGCAGAAGCGTGTGGGTGAGCTCTCCGGTGGTGAGCGCGGTCGACTGCAATTGGCCGCGACACTGAAAGAAGGCGGCAATGTACTGCTACTTGACGAACCCTCCAACGACCTTGATGTTGAGACCCTGCGTGCACTGGAAGATGCACTTCTGGCCTTCCCGGGCTGCGCCATGGTGATCTCTCACGATCGCTGGTTCCTGGATCGCGTGGCCACACATATCCTGGCTTACGAAGGCGATTCCAAAGTCACCTTCTTCGAGGGCAACTACACCGAGTACGAAGCCGATCGCAAAGAGCGTCTGGGTGAAGAGGCAGCGGGCCCTCATCGTATGAAATACAAGCGTATTGATGCCTGATTGCCAGCCGACTAGAGCGTAGCTTTCTGGCTACGCTCTTCAGTCAGCAGTGCGTGATTCGTCCGGTTACTCAGCCATTGACTGAGACCTGAGAGTAGGTCCCCTGTAATATGAAAAAACGACGAATGTCTGCTTCAACCGATCGACAAAGCCCCGAAAAGAAATGGAAACATTTGTTTTCGGGGCTCTCAATTTGTCTGGCTGCGCTCTAAAAGTTGCTGCGGCCATGCATGGGAACAACTTTGACTTTGAATCTACTAAGTTCAGCCATTGGATCTCCAGCGTTGAATAATGGCAGCTTCTCATCAAGTTTATTTGAGTAGTCGATAACACAATCAGTGTTATATCCACTTAGTTGCGGAACTTGTGAAATTATTTCATTTGGATTTGTCGTTCCATCCAACTGTTGTATTATCAGCCCCTCTGCGGAATTTTCACCTGCGTATATCCTCATCCCCCTACCCATAATGAAGAATGGTTCATCGGCTCCTAACTCTGTTGCAACCTTCAGTGCTGATCTTAATTTTATATAGTGGATTCTTTTTCCATCAATTGAAATTGGTGGATTCAACCTGAATTCCTGTTCGTAAAACAGCAATCCTTCTTTAGTTCGAACGCACTCCATTGTCTTCTCTGCAAAGGCTTCGAAAGACATGCACATAATAACTATTGGCAATATCAGATAGGATTTAAACATCTCATAACCTTTTGAACAACGTGTTTAAAATAATACACATTTGTTTTTTTTCAACATCAACCGAGACCCGGTACAGTAATGCTCTTCAGCACTTCCGGCTACTTGCTTTTTAAGCGGTCACGAACGAAAAAGTACTTAAGAGCCGTTTCTTTTCAGACCCTGACCGCTTAATCCCGAATAAGAATAGAACTTTCCTAAGATTCATCTAGTCTTCTCACTTCTGCAAAATAATTCAGGATTTATGGCTATGCTGTTTAAGGCACTCGGTAGTTTGCGTCTTGGTTTGATGTGCACTATTACAGGCTCAATACTGTCAAATAGTGCACAAGCTTCCGGAGCGGTTTTTATTGGGAGAATGGGAAGCTTGGCAGTACAGGTTCAGGGAGATAAGGCCCTGTTTAAAAACAACGAAATGCTTCACAAAAGCAACCCGTTGTCTCTGGCAATGGATAACAAAGGCATTCAAAAAATAGAAATAGAACCGGACAAGATAGAAATTTACAAAGATAAAAACAACTTGCCAGACACCATTTATTTTCCACTACTGATTGAGCCAACCCCATCGGCCACAGGCATTCAAACCATTGACCAAACCAGAGGGCTACAACTGCTGAACGACAGCGTTATATCACTGGCAACCACCGTAATCGATAAAACCATCGTTCTTTCTACACCCACTCTGTACGCCCCGCCAACGGAATACAACTCTAAAACGATCGCTTATTCTGAGCTGGAACTCTATCAGGAGACTCAAAATACATTTTATGCGACAGCTTCTATTCCTATGCTGACCCCTGTGTCCTCAGCGGCATCCGAGGGGGATTATATTGACCTTGATTTTGAAACTCGGGATACCATCAGGGTTTACCCAAAAGGAAAGGACTCTGACTCCACATCCGGTTTTTTTGAGCAGATTATCAGAAAAGTGCCTGATAGCCCTGAGAAAAAAAGCGAAAACGGAGGGCAACAGGAAAAGCAAACGACCAATTCGTCCGGTGATGACCCCAACTCGGAAGACACTACTTCAGAAGCGACAACAGATTCCTCGACCACAGTCGAAACTGCTTCAACCCCCACACAGCGATCGGAAGCCTCAGCGCTGGATGAAAAAGCTGATCTAACGCCGAAGCCTCTATCTGAAAATTTCAACACGTATCACTCAATAGAAAACAGTTCGAATCAAATCGTGCTTGATGCCATTAGAGCATTCATTGAAGAAAATGATGAACAGGATCTTTCATGGGTCGTACTTGAAAAAATTCACGGCTGCAACTACAGCTTCTGGACGGACGGCAGCATTGTTAAGGTGGGTAGAAGGAATGATTGGATTGGTGAAGATGAAAACTTTTTTAACCACCGCCCGGTAAATGAACAATACAGAGAAATGATTCTTGATATGCACCGGAAGTTCTGTAAAGAAGGAGACATTTTAAATGTTACGGGCGAACTCTACGGCAAATCTATTCAGAAAGAAATTTTTTATCAGGATAATATAAAATTTGCGGCTTTTGACATTTTCGTCAACAAACAAAAAATAGATTATAACACTTTTAAACAGTGGACTTCAGCCATTGGTATCCCTACGGTTACAGAGATAAAAATATGTGACTCCCTTGAAAGTGCTCTTTCTTTCAATCCGGTTTTTACAAGTTTTCATAGTCAAACCGGTGATGTTGCAGAAGGTGTTGTTATTAAGCCTGTGCAGCCTAAATTTTTAAAATACCAAAAACCTGTCATTTTAAAAATAAAAAACCCGAGATTTGCTGAAACCAATTTTAAAAAAGCACTTCCTAACGAAAATAAAAAAATAAAGCAAGAGAATCAGATTATACTCTCCTCACTTCTTGCAAAAGTAACGGAAAACCGTCTTTGTTCTGTTACTTCAAAATCAGATAAATTAACAACAAAAAACACTAATAAAATTAAAGGCGAACTTGTTAAGGACATTTTAGATGAATATGAAAGAGAGAATGAGCTAGCTGCCAAGAGTAAAGTAAACGATAACAAACAGTGGAAACTTATAATTTCTGAATTATTTAAAGCCGCATATCAACTGATAAATGATCGGCCTGAGACTTTTCAATAACCGGGAAAGCCTGTTGACTAGTTTGACTCGTTCCTATGCCGGTTCATGGTAATGAGTCATTCTTTGTGAAACTCTATAGCCAAACCTCACCCCTCGATAAGAGTTAACTACGAATTGAAAAAATCACACCAAATGAAAGAATGTCTTTGAAAACCTTTTTCTAGATGTTACTCATCCCAATTTTCAGTACAATTGATTGAAGAGTTTTCATAACGCATATAATTACGTTCATATAAAAATGGTCTCAATACCCCCTCAAAGACTTTTCTAAAGGCATATGGGAAGCGTGATAATTGTAACTGTGGCGTTATAGATAATATGGTAATTAAAGCAGTAATTGTTAGCACCGGAAAAAGATCAAATAATGCTTTATTTAATTCCTGGATGTTCGTTATATTTCTCTTTAGCTCAGCCCGTGTATCTTCTGGCAAAAGAAACCAGTAGAAAAAAATAAAATAATGGTTAAATAAACAACTATCTCTCGCATACGTATATATAGTATTGCAATCAATATGGTAAGAACTACCTAAACCAGCATTCGGGTCAGCTCCATATACTAATAATAAAAAAATAATCTGCATGCTTTCTGTCTCAAAAATGGCTGGATGGAAAGAAGAATAGCCAATAAATCTAATACAAAAAGCAGACACATTGGGATCAGCCCCATTTTGAAGTAAATGAAGTATCATCTCAACACTTCCATGCTGAAGAGCTGCCACTATTGGATAGACAGCCTCTTCATAGATTTCTTCATCTTCAACTACTCCATCGAACTCCCTTACATTAATATCTTTTCCTTGCGTAACGAGCAGAGTAACTTTCTCCTTATCTGCACTTTTTATGGCATCTAAAAACTCTCCGGAATAAACATAAATTGGATATAAAAAAAACGCATCTTAATAAACCTGAAAAATTGTAACCCAGTGCAATATAGCACCGAAATCATGAAACAACTAAATGAGCAAAAATCCCCACTGACTAAAGACTTTTAATTGCGTACAATACGCAGTCCGAGAAACGTCACCTTCGCTTCGCAAGACGATAAAACAGCAAAGCCCGGGAGTAGGAAAGTGATCAGCAAACTGAACCAACAGGCCGTCAATGCCACCAGCGCAGAAGGGACGCTGTATCAGAATTTTGCCGATCGGCTGGCCAGCTCCGGATTCCAGGGCGATATAGAGCTGGGCTATGCAGAACGGACTGTGCTGGCTACTGACAACTCGATCTATCAGGTGTATCCGGCAGGTGTCCTATACCCCAAAGGCACCGAAGATCTGAGCACAATGTTGTCATTGGCTAATGAACCTTCTTTTCAAACGGTTGTACTCTCTCCAAGGGGAGGAGGTACCGGCACCAACGGCCAGTCACTAACCTCGGGATTTATGGTAGACACCAGTCGCTATATGAATCAGGTTCTGGAGATCAACCCTGAAGAGCGCTGGGCAAGGGTTCAAAGCGGTACCGTCAAAGACTATCTGAATGATCTGGCTGCAAAGCACGGACTGTTTTTTGCCCCGGAACTGTCCACCAGCAACCGGGCGACAGTGGGTGGCATGGTGAACACCGATGCCAGTGGTCAGGGTTCGGTTGTCTATGGCAAAACCCGCCATCATGTCCTTGAACTGACCTCGGTCTTTGCTGATGGCACCGTATGGAACTCATCACCACTGACAGAACAGGAGCTTGATGAAATCTGTCAGCGCAAAGACCGCGCAGGGCAGGTTCACAAAACGGTGATTGAAGCCTATAACCAGAATAAAGATCGTGTCGAAACCATCTTTCCAAAGCTCAACCGTAATCTGACCGGCTACGATCTGGCCAACATCCGCAGAAAAGATCCTGTGAACCCTGAAGACGTTGGCAAGTTTGATCTCAATGCCATTCTCTGCGGTTCTGAAGGGACTCTGGCCATGATCAGTGAAATCAAGGTCAACCTTCTGCCCATACCTGAAACCTCTGCACTGGTTCTGGTGTTCTATTCCAGCTTTCAGGAATCGCTGAGGGATGCCCAGTCCCTTATGCAAGCGACTCCAAGCTCTGTTGAAACCATTGATTCCAAAGTTCTTTCGCTTGCCAAAGCAGACAGTGTCTGGGAGAGCGTCAAAGAGTACTTCCCGGATGATGTTGATCAAATAGACGGCATTAACTTTGTTGAGTACACCGGTCAGTCGCAAGCCGATATTCAAGAAGGTATTGAGCGCTTGAAAGCGGAGTTGGACAAGCCATCGGAAATCCAACGGGTGGGTCACAGCGTTGTGACAGGAACTCCAAACGTTAAAAAGATCTGGAATATGCGCAAGCAGTCCGTGGGATTGCTGGGCAACATGGAAGGCGACGCACGACCTATACCCTTTGTAGAAGACGTTGCCGTGCCACCAGAGAATCTGGCTGCTTTTATCGCTCGCTTCCGGGCGTTACTGGATAGCCATAACCTGTCTTATGGCATGTTTGGTCATGTCGACGCCGGGGTTCTCCATGTAAGACCCGCCATTGATATGAAAGATCTTGAGCAGGAGGTTCTGGTCAGAACCATCAGTGATGAAGTCTCTGCGCTGGCGAAAGCCCATGGTGGCGTCCTTTGGGGAGAGCATGGCAAAGGCGTTCGCTCTGAATACGCACCCGACTTTTTTCAGGATCTTTACCCGGTACTACAAAACATCAAAAGTGCTTTCGACCCCCATAATCAGTTGAATCCGGGAAAAATAGCGACACCCTCCACCCGGGCATCAGAAACCCTGCTGAAGATTGACGGTGTGCAAACCCGTGGCCAGCTGGACAGAACCATCGAAAGAAAAGCCTTCGATGCTTTTACCCATGGCATGTATTGCAATGGCAATGGCGCCTGCTTCAACTACAATCCCAACAGCGCCATGTGTCCAACCTGGAAGGCCACTCTGGATAGAACTCAATCACCCAAAGGCCGATCAGGACTGGTACGTGAATGGTTGCGACTGCAAAGCGCGGCGGGCAGCAACATCTCTGAAGCAATGGACGAAGCTCGCCAGTCCGGACTTTTCTATAACGCCATGGACAAGACCCGCAACAGCATTGCCAAGCTGCGAGGCAAGGAAGATTTCAGTCATGATGTTTATGAAGCACTGGACAGCTGTATGAGCTGTAAGTCCTGTGCAGGTCAGTGCCCTATTCAGGTGAATGTGCCTGACCTGAGGTCCCGGTACTTTGAGCTTTACCACACTCGCTACCTGCGCCCTGCTAAACATCATGCTGCTGCGATGTTGGAACCCGTTCTGCCAACACTGGCAAAAGCCAAATCTGTTTACAACCGTGTGGCCAACTCGGGTTTGATGAACAAGCTTTCGGCCAAAACGTCCGGTCTTCAGGATCTGCCGACTATCACCAGTGCATCCCCTCTGGAAGACAGCTGTCGTTCTGGTGCCTCCGTGGCCTCAGACAGTCTGCTTGCTTCCATGACAGAAAAAGAGCTGGCTCGAACGGTGGTGATTGTTCAGGACGCCTTTACCAGTTTTTTCGAAACTCCGGTATTGACTGACCTGGTCGAGCTGTTGGTCAGACTCGGTTATCGTCCTCTCGTTGCGCCCTATAAACCCAACGGCAAAGTGTTGCATGTCTATGGTTTTCTGGGGCGTTTTGAGAAAGTCGCGAAAACCAATGCCAGAGCACTCAAAAAACTGGCCGATAAAGGTGTAGCCCTGATAGGGATTGATGCTGCCGTTACCCTGACTTATCGCGATGAATACCATGAGATCATGGGTGAAGAAGCTCCCAAAGTGCAATTACTCTCGGAATGGTTTGCCAGTCAGGCAGATACCATTCGTGAGCTTCAGTTAAATCTGAATGGTGAGTTCAAGCTGCTGGGGCACTGCACGGAGACCACGAATGCGCCAGCAGCACCGGCACAGTGGCAAAAGCTGTTTGCCGCCTGTGGACTAAAACTGACTTACCAGGCTACTGGCTGTTGCGGTATGGCGGGTATCTACGGACATGAAACCCGTAACCAGGAAACGTCCCGCAAGCTATACGACATGAGCTGGAAACCTGTGATCGAGAATCCTGACAACCAGGATCAACTGTTGGCTACCGGCTACTCCTGTAGAAGTCAGGTTAAGCGTTTTGGGAATACCGAGATTCCTCACCCGGTCTCAAGGCTGTTGGCCTTGATGAACGAGTAAAATAACAGTGCTCAACCCACTGCCAACAGCTCTGACAGCTCATTAGGATTCTCAATCAGATCAGCCAGCGTGCAACCTTCCAAAACCACCATGAACGCTGACACAGGGGGTCATCGTACTGATTCGTGAGCAGATTGAAATCCCGGGCGCTCACCAGGATTCGGCCCTCACAAGGAAATCTGATCTGTACTGAAGAGTGCTCAGGGTGCTCTCCTGCTGACGCCTTTTTGTCATCTCCACTCACTGTTAAAGCTTATCTAAATGTTGAATCAGGTTTCTGACTCTGATCCTGACTCTGTTTCTGTTGCTAGATTCTTGATAAAGAGGTTTTAAAACAGGGAAGTAAACAATGACTCAGGGTCTTTATGAACAGGTTCGGGATCTGACGCTAGATCGTAATAAGTTTGCACCGGGTACCAGGGTTGGACTCAATGACCAATACGAACTGGTGGAAGTAATAGCCAGCTATAAAGACTGGATTGTCACTCATCCGGACCCGGTTCGCCTGAGAAACCTGCTCGGCTCGCTAATTCAATCAGCCCAGGATGTGAATCAATACCTCAACCTCAGTGATCGTTCCGCCTCAATGCTTGAAGCAAAGGTAGCGGGAGAGCTGGACTTCTCAGTACTGACCAAACAGGTCGCAGCATTCCTGAAAACCCCCGCTTGTCAGATCATTCGTACCAGAGAGCAGCTCAATAATCTGCTGCAAGCTTCCGTCAAAGCCAAAAAAACCGGGAAAAATATTCAGGTCGAACTGAAACAAACCCTGCATGAAGGCTTTTCAAGATTCTGCGACTTTATGGACGTCAGCGATCTCAACCAGCTGGTCGGATTCTACAGAACAGCACTGTTTGAATGGCTGGATGAATTCAGTCATCTGTGCGCAACTCAGGGCGATCTGAATGACCTGTATCAGACCACCCGGAACTGTTTTGATGCCTTCACCAAAGACCTTATTACTGAGACTCAGGGCAATGTTGTCACGCCTTCTTCTGCCAAGGCAGCGAATCAGGTTGCAAAAGATGAGAAGCGACAGTGGGATGATAATGCCGAATCACTGATTGAAATGGATGGCTGGTTGCAATCATCCAACACTGAAAATCTGGAACGACTGCTGAAGAAGATCCGTCAGGATAAAGATCTTGGTGACAGGTTTCTGAAAGTTAAAGGGTTTGAACTCAGATCCCGTCTGGAAAAATGTCCTGACGCCCTAGCTATGGACCTGAAGAGCATGAAGCTTTCACTGGATGATCACCTCCTGCGCATTACAAAGCCTCAGCGCAAGAAACAAGATCCTCTTTATCAAATTGTTCTCTCTGTTGCCCGGCAGCAGAGCACCGACATTATTGCCCGTCTGCCACAGGATGATCCTGACATGATGGGTCTTGGTCTTTATCTGAAATACCCGAATGTGTTGGCTCGATGTAAGTCAGCCCTCGTGCATCAGCTCATTCTTCTGATTCAACTCAGCCCGGAAATGGAAGAGCACTATATTACCGTAGCCTCAAAACATTATCTGAGGCACCAGAACGGCTTGATGGTTGCCCGGTCACCGCTTTTGTGCAAAGCCACCCGAAGTACACTGCTACTGTCTGACTTTACCCAGGAAAAAACTATCACTCTGGAATTCATCAAACATTACCCAAAAGCGGCTCTCGACATTGAGCCGACTGTTTTTAAAAAACTACTTGCTCACCCTGATCTGGTCGACTTCTGGCCCGGGTTTATCGCAGAAAATGCGACCCAGCTCAGTATTGAAAACTGGCAACAGCTCTTTTCTGGAAACCCTTCCGGTTTTCATAAATTGATCACCCGACAAATGTCAGCAACACCTCCCGTGGTTTGCCGGTTTCCCAACGCTTTCGCAGCTCAGGTAAAGAGCTTCCTGAAAAACAACCCGGATATGTTAAGCAAAGTACTGAAGTTACCCAGACAGGTAGAAAGTGCTGGTTACAGAACGTTGATAGCCATCGCCCAATCACTCTCTTTTGAAATTGCCACCCTCTCGGAAATCAAACCTGATTCAGGTTTGAAATCAGAGGAAATTGGCAGCTCAAGTCAATACCGAATCATAAACGACGATAGACAAATGAACTCGGCATCGCAGGCAAGACCATGCCTGCGGCCGAAACACGGCCTGAAGCCAAGGTTGTATGAGTAGAGGTGTTTGGTATCGACAGTTGAAATAAAAATTGTCAACTAACGCCAAAAAACTGCTGATAAGGCCAGTGTTGTCATGAATACTCCGGGCGTTAATTACTTAGAAGACATTTTCTAGCACGGTGAAACCTTTGTTTTTGAAAAAATACTTATTTTCTTGATCTATCAATTTTCTGGTCTAGCCTCTCAATTCTTAAAAACACAAAACAGATGTAAGGATAAAGCTTTGAAAAAGCCATTTTCCAAGGCACTGCTGTTATTGCTAATATTGCTGCCTGTTACCTGTAATGCCAAATCTTTTAAAAGACATTTTATTGTCGAGTTTGAACAAGATGGAGGCGTTCCAGAAAGGAGTTTTTTCATAGAATACAATAAAAACACATTGTCGTACGATAAGTCATACTCTGCCGAAACAAATGATGACTCAGGATCAATTTTTCCGCCTGATCACAAATCATACAGACTTGGCGATTATGGAGAAACAACGCCTCTTATTGAATCAATCCCGTGGGAATTGATTTATGTCGCTCATCTGCTGGTTGCTTACAAGCTGGTTCTGACCACCAGCGCCCCGCTTCTGAGCGCCAAACCCTATTCATGGATACCCGCAGAAGCGTTTGTCGCTGTCGGCATACTTTTGAAAAGCTATTGGAACTCCAATTCATCGCTGTTTAACCCGGTGGATCAACTGGAGACAAGTCAGCATCATCCGTTTGCGATCACCACTATGGTGCTTCCGGGACAGGATCAAACAGAAAATGGCCAACAAAACCAGGCATCAGCATCATCCGGTCAGCAGGCCTCAGGAACAATCACCCGTAGAGGCTTTTTCGCCAGGTTTCTGTCTCGCGGCTCTGGCGAAGGCAAAGAAAACCCCGAACAACATCAGCATACTTTCGGCTTAAATTGTTACGTCGATTCCTGTAATGGCGTTTGTCAATTCCGATCACAAGCTGATAGCAGCAGGCAACCTGATAGAGGTGAGGAGTGCCCCATATGCTTTGAAATGTTTGGAAAAGTAACTGTGACTCCCTGTTGTTCGAATAAAATTGACACACACTGTTTAAAAGAGATATTTCTGAGCACTTCACCAGGGTCAACGAAAACCTGTCCATTTTGCAGAAGAGATCTGTCTTTCCTGGCAGAATCACCGGATTTTGCAGCAAGTGTAGAATCACAGCAGGACTTAACAGTTGCTGATAACAAGCCTTCGGGTATCAGTTCCTCACAAACGGCCTCTTTCACTAACACTATGAGAGCACTTGATCTAGCAGTCTGCGAGGTGATCCTAATGGACGGGATTGGCAGGGTGTTGCCATGTGGGAAGGTCTGCAAAAATCACGCAGCCCTGGCCAATCATGTATCACACTTCCACTTTCGCCGATGAAACTGTGACGTGGCCAGAGAGCCCCCTCTATGATTGGAGCGGGGAATTTCATACCAATCGATCATTTTTTCTTGATTTAACAACGTTCTGATCTAGCCTCTCTATTTCAAAAAATACGAAATAGATATTAAGGATGACCCCTTGAGAAAACCATTTTCTGCGGCATTGCTGTTCTTGCTGATGTCGTTGTCTGTTATCTGTTACGCCGAACCTTACAACAATGCCCTGAGCGCCAAACCTTATTCATGGATACCGGTAGAAGCGTTTGTCGCCGTCGGCATGCTTTTGAAAAGTGATTGGAACTCCAATTCATTGCTGTTCAACCCGACGGATCAACTGGAGGCCAGTCAGGATCATCCGTTTGCCATCACTACTATGGTACTTCCCGGACTGGGTCAACAAAAAAATGACCAGCAAAGCCAGGCATCAGCATCATCCAATCAGCAGGCCTCAGTAACAACCACCCACCTTAAAAACTGTTTCGCCCAGCTCCAGACTTGCCGCCGCGACGGTAACGGGAACCCTGAACAACCCCAACATACTTTCGGTTTAGAGTGTTACGTCGATTCCTGTAATGGCGTTTGTCGATTTCGATCACCCGCTGCTAGCAGTATGTCACCTGAAGCAAGTGACGAATGCCCTATATGCTGTGAAACGTTTACCAATACGATTCTTACTCCTTGTTGTTCACAGAAAATTGACAAACACTGCTTGCAAGAGGCATTTGAGAAAACTGGGAACACCTGCCCATATTGCAGAGAAGATTTGTCTTTTCTAGCTCAATCACCGGATTTTTCTCCAAGTGAAGCAGATGGGGAGTGCCCTATATGCCATCAAATGTTTAGAGATGATGTACTTGTGACTCCCTGTTGTTCGAAAAGAGTCGAGACATGTTGTCTACTGGATGCTTTGGTATGGTCGGAGTCGGGACACTGCCCATTTTGCACAGCAGGCACGTTATCAGTATTACGATCACTAGGTTTTATAGCAAGCGCAGAGGCACCGCAGGACTTAACAGGTTCTGTTAACGGAGACTTGCCAATAGTTGGCGAGGATGGGCCATGTCAAAGAGTCTACAAGTATGTTAGAGACCTGATCGGGTATCTCGAATAAATATACCCCTGATGAGTTTCTGGTCTAGCCTCCACATTCTCAAAGACACAAAATAGCTGTCAGGTTAAACCTTTGAAAAACCCATTTTCAGCGGCACTGCTGTTATTGTTAATGTCGGTTTCTGTTATATGTTCCGCCGAACCGTCGAAAAGCTATTTTATTGCCGAGTTTGAACAGAATGGAGGCGTTCCAAAAGGGAGCGTTTCTATAAAACTCAACAGTTACGTTGAAACAACCTCTTTTATTGAATCGATATCGTGGGAGCTGATTTCTGCCACTCATCTGCTGGCGGCTAACAAACTGCTCCTGAACACCAGTGACACCTCTTTGAGCGCCAGACTTTATTCATGGATACCATTAGAAGCGCTTGTTGCTGTCGGAATGCTTTTGAAAAGCTATGGGAACCCGGATTCACCTCTGTTTAATCCGCTGGATCAACCGCAGGCAAGTCAGGATCATCCGTTTGCGATCACCACTATGGTCCTTCCGGGACAGGGTCAAACAGAAAGTGGCCAGCAAAGCCAGACATCAGCATCATCTGGTCAGCAGGCCTCAGGAACAATCAACCGTCTTATAGGCTCTTTTGCCAGGCTTCTCTCTTGCCACCGCGACGGTAATGGAGACCCCGAACAACAGCAGCACACTTACGGTTTAGATTGTTACGTCGACTCTTGTAAAGGCGTTTGTCGATTACGACCACCAGCTGAGAGCAGAAAGCTACCTGAAGCAAGTGCCGATTGCCCTATATGCTTTGAAATGTTTACCAATGCGATTCTTACGCCCTGCTGTTCACAGAAAATTGACAAACATTGTTTACAAAATATATTTCAGACAACTCCGGAAATCTGCCCGTATTGCAGAGTAGGCCTGTCTTCATTAGCAAACTCACCAGATTTTGTAGTACGCGATGGGGCACAGCAGCACTTGCCGGAGCCTTATGACGAGTCCCGGGGTGTCAGCTCCTCACAAACGGCCTCTTTCGATATCCATTCGAGAGTACGTGGTCCAATAGCTTGCAACATGATCTTAATCGACGAGAATGACGGCCTGCGGCAATGTGGGATAGTCTTCAGTAATTATGCGGCCCTGAGGACTCACATAGCAAGATACCACCCCCCAGCACCCGGGCCATGACAGGGAGCAGCCCTGAAGCTCGAAGTAAACAGGATTCTAAAAAACTGACTGATTGCACATACGACTTTTGCTGTCATGGCTGTGAGCCCTGTGCGAAAAAGGCTTCAGACTCGCAACAAAGAGATGGCGCTTTAAGTTGGAGCTGACACAAGGACAGGCTACCATACAGTTTTATCTGAAACCTTCTAATGGCCAAAGCAAAATCCAGAAAAGCCTATGTCTGCACCGAGTGCGGCAGCGAGTCCTCCAAGTGGCAGGGGCAATGTCCAGACTGTAAAGCCTGGAATACGTTCAAAGAGGTCAACCTGGGACCTGCGGCTTCCCCCTCTATTGGTGCCGTCAATAAATCAGGCTTTGCAGGCACCCTCAGTGGTCTTCAGACCCTGAGTGAGGTGGATGTTGCTGAAGCGCCCAGGTTCAGCAGTGGCACGTCAGAGTTTGATCGGGTTCTCGGCGGTGGTTTTGTCAAAGGCAGTGCTGTCCTGATTGGCGGCCATCCGGGGGCTGGCAAGAGTACCATCCTGCTTCAGGTCCTGTGTCATGTTGCCCAGAGCATGAATGCCCTTTATGTCTCCGGTGAGGAATCACTGCAACAGATTGCAGCCCGGGCCAAACGCCTCGACCTGCCTGCTGATCGCCTGAAGATGCTGGCAGAAACCTCAGCCGAAAATATTGTCGCTGTGGCCGAACAGGAGAAGCCAGGGGTTATTGTTATCGACTCTATCCAGGTCATGTATATGAACGGTGTGGATGCGGCTCCCGGAGGCGTTGCCCAGGTCAGGGAGTCCGCTGCCTTTCTCACCCGTTTTGCCAAACAGACAGGCACTGTCTTATTGTTGGTGGGCCATGTGACCAAAGATAATTCTCTGGCAGGCCCCATGACCCTGTCCCATATTATTGATACCCAGATCATGCTTGGAAATACTGATGATTCACGCTTCAGGGTTATGCGGGCAACCAAGAACCGATTTGGTCAGGTGAATGAGCTGGGCATCTTTGCCATGACGGAAAGGGGCATGAAAGAAGTCAAAAATCCTTCAGCCATTTTCCTGTCCCGGGCATCTGAGCCCACCTCAGGCAGCATTATCAATGTTTTGTGGGAAGGCACCCGCCCTCTTCTGGTGGAAATTCAGGCACTGGTCGTAGACTCGCAGCTAGGCAACCCAAGACGTGTAACAGTGGGACTGGATCAAAACAGGCTGGCCATGCTGCTGGCGATACTGACTCGACACGGGGGTATTTTTACCAGCGATCAGGATGTCTTTCTCAACGTGGTAGGGGGCGTGAAAGTCACAGAAACCAGCGCCGATCTGGCCGGTTTGCTGGCAGTCGTTTCCAGCCTGCGCGACAGTGCTCTGCCCCAAGACCTTTTTGCCTTTGGGGAAGTGGGCCTTGCGGGTGAAATCAGGCCCGTTGCCAATGGTCAGGAGCGCCTGATTGAAGCGGCCAAACATGGTTTCAGAAGAGCCATTGTTCCGGCAGCAAACAAGCCCAGAAAACCCATTGAAGGATTAACTGTTGTCGGTGTTCACAAACTGTCCGAGGCACTGGAGGCTATCTGAATTATCCGGGTCGACACTCATCCTGTTATAATCCGGCGAAATGTTTGAAATCAGGTTAGAAAATGCTCAAAGGTCTCTACGGTGTAACCGACAGCCAGCTTCTCCCCGACGATCGTATTCTACTGGAAGCGGTTGAACAGGCTTTGATGGGCGGCATGAAAGTACTTCAGTACCGAGACAAAAGTCTGGATCATGAAAAGAGGTTCCGTCAGGCCAGTACTCTGAGGGTGCTCTGCCACACTTACGGGGCCCTTTTGATCATCAATGATGACATTGAACTGGCTGCAGAATCGGAAGCAGACGGCGTGCACCTGGGACAACAGGATGAATCCATAAAATCCGCCCGAAAAAGGCTCGGGGAATACGCTATTATTGGTATCAGCTGTGAAGGATCTCTCGATCTGGCCCACAAGGCTGTTGAGGAGGGTGCCGATTACATTGCCTTTGGACGTTTTTTCCCCTCACATACCAAGCCTGACGCCAAGCCTGCCGAGCCGTCACTTCTGCCTTCTGCCCGGGAGACCTTTGAAGTCCCTGTTGTAGCTATTGGAGGAATTACTGTGGATAATGCCCCGCAGCTCATAGAAGTGGGTGCTGATATGGTGGCAGTGGTTCATAATTTATTTGCTTCCACAGATATTCAGAGTCGTGCCCGCAGTTTTACTGAATTGTTTTAATCAGGAATAGATCATGTCCCTTCCCCATGAACGCTCTAGCACTCTGTTTACTGAAGCCCAGGCTGTCATCCCGGGGGGAGTCAACTCACCGGTCAGAGCGTTCAAGGGTGTCGGTGGCAAGCCAGTCTTCTTCAAAAGTGCCAAAGGTGCCTATATTCAAGATGTCGATGGCAACAGCCTGATTGATTATGTGGGTTCCTGGGGTCCGATGATTCTCGGACATAACCATCCGGATGTTGTCAGCGCCGTTCGCGATCAGGCTCTGGATGGAATGAGCTTTGGTGCGCCCACAACCCTGGAAACCGAGCTGGCTCTGAAAGTCCGTGAAATTTTTCCCTCCATGGAACTGCTCAGAATGGTGAGCTCGGGCACCGAAGCCACCATGAGTGCTATTCGTCTGGCCAGGGGCTTTACCGGCCGTGACAAAATTGTCAAGTTTGAAGGCAACTACCATGGCCATTCTGACTCACTGCTGGTAAAGGCTGGCTCTGGCGCACTGACTCTGGGAGTGCCAAGTTCTCCGGGAGTTCCTCAAGCTCTGGCAGAAAGCACTATTACACTGACGTACAACGACATTGACTCTGTTAAACAGGCTTTTGCAGAAACAGGCAGCGAAGTGGCCTGTATCATCGTCGAACCAGTGGCCGGTAACATGAACTGCATTCCCCCGGTCAAAGGTTTCCTTGAAGGTCTCAGAGAAGTATGTAGTGAGTACGGCGCCCTGCTAATCTTTGATGAAGTCATGACCGGATTCCGTGTTGCCCTGGGTGGAGCACAGGCTCACTATGGCGTAAAACCAGATCTGACGACACTGGGTAAAATCATAGGTGGCGGTCTGCCAGTGGGTGCTTTTGGTGGCCGAAAAGAGGTCATGGAGCACCTGGCTCCACTGGGACCGGTTTATCAGGCTGGTACCCTGTCTGGTAACCCGTTGGCTATGGCCGCAGGGCTGGCGACACTGAGAAACCTGAGCCGTCCCGGCTTCCACGCAGAACTTACCGAAAAAGCAGCGAAGTTACTGGCAGGCTTCAAGGAGAAAGCCTCACAACATGGTATTCCCCTGCAAACCTCTCAAGTGGGTGGTATGTTTGGTTTATTTTTCACTGACCAGCCTCGCGTCGACCGCTTTAATCAGGTAATGGCCTGCGATGGAACCTTCTATGGTCGCTTCTTCCACGCCATGCTGGATGAGGGAGTCTATCTGGCTCCCTCCGCATTCGAAGCCGGATTTATATCCGAAGCTCATGGTGATCTGGAGATTCAGAAAACCATAGAGGCTGCGGATCGTGCTTTTCTTCACTGTCGATAAGGTAATCAATTGACCGTGAAAAATATTTTACTGCGTCGTTTTCCATGCTCACCGGATTCATACATGAGAATGACGCAAAATAGTTTTCTTACCTCACGGCTGTATTCACTATGAGTTCACTGGCTCTTTCGGATGCGGTGCTGGCAGCTGCCAGCACCTTTGCTGTTTTCCTGCTCTGCCAGCAACAGGCATTTGCCGAGATTCACAGAACGGCTACCAAGGGGGCCCTCCTGGGCTTCCTGCTAGTTGCTCTGGCGTCGGCAGCGGGCACCCTGAAGTATGGCTTTTCAGAGATCTGGACCGGTGTCTATCTCTTTCTGAATAACGCCGCTACTTACCTTTCGCCACCATTAGTTGGTACAGCCATTGCCCTGCTTCTGTCTAACAGGGTGTGGAGCAAGCCGGCCTGGGGAAGGATGATCATCGGACTCTGTCTGGCTTACGAAATAAGCCGCTGGTACGGGGTTGAAACACTCTACAGGGACGCCCTGTTGGCTGTCAGCCTGCTCATAGCCCTCTACAGTGTCGTCAGAGCACAGGTAGAGCCCGGACCCAAAGGCTTACTGCTCATTGCGTTCATCAGCTTTTTTATTGGCGGCCTGGTCATTGGCAATCAGGGCACCCTGGGCGGATACCTGAGGCTTAACCTATTCCGCTACATGCTTGCCCTGGGAAGCCTGCTGATGGCAACCGGTTTGTTCATGCTATTGAAAAACCAGAACCGGCCTTTCGAACAAGCAGACATCAATCAGGAATAAACGAACCCTCCCCTTTCCTGCTGCACTGCCAGCAGCAGGCGACCGGCAAACAAATGCGCGATCAGGGCTCAAACCCGAAGGCTCATGCCGGAGGCATTGGAAACAGTTTGACGTTATTGCCTTTTGCTTCAGAAACCTTGGCTGCCCCTTCTTTTTCAACTTCGTCAATACGAATAATAGACGACAAAGGAATATAACTCCGCTTAACACCTTCGAAAGTGCTCTTTAGTTTCTCTTCACTGGGATCGACCAGCAACTGGCTACGCTCACCAAAAGCAAATTCCTCTACTTCAATAAATCCCCAGAGCTCGCTCTGGAAAATCTGTCGAGCATACACTTCAAAGACTTCAGACTCATTCTGAAAAATAACGCGAAAAATCTGAGATTTCGACATTGACTCCAAACACCTGTGACGCCGGAAACTTTAATGAAAAACATTCATTTCCAAAGGAGATTAGGGACTGGTTCTAACGCCTATGGTCATTTCGGGCATGTAATACTAAAGGCGGCTAGCATAGCACAGACTGGGCGACCATGAGCTAATGAAAACGGGGGTTTATTGGACTTTAGTAATTTTTCGATATCTAAACTATATTTCACTGTGGGCTGGTTATGGAACATGGTTTGTATTCGATATGTTTACAGTGTCGCAAATTTCGGGCCCGGTTTTCTATCTAGCTAACTCTGGTGAGCTTGAGTCCCTTGAATCGGGCATGCTGATTTCTGAGAGCACGATAATTTCAAGTCCCGATGAGCATCATGTGGTTCTTCAGGAAGAATCAGGATCCCCGATCTCTGTTTTAGTGAAAGACCTTCAACCTGTGGCTGACATCTTGCAGAATAATGCTGCTAATTCTGCAATAAACAGTGTCCACTCAGCCAATAGTTTGCCTGACAGTGGTTCAGATGAAACACTGCAAGCGACTGAAACAGCCAGAGAGCATAATGACCGTCGGGTTATGCATGTTATAGAGTTTGAAGACGGGCATCATAAGGCAGCAGCTATTGTGGAGCGCGTTAACCTTGAAGTGGAGGTTTCGAAAGGACAAGCTTCCGCTAATGATCAATCTGCACGAGACTACACCGGCGATTTAAATACAGACTCTGGCTCAGTTTCGCTATTTAATGAAAAATCTTTTTTAAATTCACGAAACGGGACCGTTGCTCCACAGATAGCAGGAAGGTCACCAGCATTATCCGAAAATGCTGCTTCGAGTAATTTACCTCTGACAATTGTCGGCAGTTTTGCTGGTCAAGTGATCGAAGATTCGCAGATCAGTGCTTATGGACAATTGGATTTAAAAAATGGGGAGGGCACTTTCCCCGCGCAAGTTTATCAGGGTAAATATGGTGTTCTGACCATTGAGGAAAGTGGTGCGTGGGGCTACACGCTGGATAACAGTGCATCTGATGTTCAGGGGCTGCATGATGGACAGCGTGTATCTGAGCATTTTGTCGTACATGCTCTAAATACAAACGGTGTTGATTTCTCCCGCGCGTTTACTGTTGAAGTTCAAGGCTCTAATGACTTGCCAGTCGTAAATGGTGGACATGCAGGCCATTCAGTTGAAGGTGTCAGTCAACCGACCACTGGCAGCATTACCTCTACCGATGTCGATACTGGCGACACTGCAACCTTCTCTACCACGATGACAGTAGCAGGGTTCGCACTGAATGCCGATGGCTCCTATTCTTTCGACCCAACCGATCCGGCTTACAACAGCTTGGCTCAGGGCGATTCGGAGAAAATCGTCATCCCGGTCACGGTGACTGACGCTAGCGGCGCTTCTGATACAAAAGCTCTGTTGATGACAATTAGCGGCACCAACGACGCCCCCGTGCTTGATCAGATACAGGCGCAAAGTGTAAAGAAAGATGGCAACCAACTTAGCGGACAGATCACTTCACAAGACCCGGATAACCATGCATCCGTCGCTTATTCAATCGCCACTCCGGTCGATGGCTTCACGCTCAGCAGAGATGGTCAGTATGCCTTTGACCCAGGCCATACCGCCTATCAGCCCCTTGTTGCCGGTCAGAATAAAACGCTGACTATCCCCATCACGGTTACGGATCAACACGGAGCCACCGATACCCGGAATCTGGTCATTACCGTACACGGTCAATCCAATGCTGCGGTGATTGCTGGAGCAGACTCCGGTAGTGTCACCGAGGACTCTTCATTACAAGTCACTGGTAGCCTGAGTATCACCGATAAGGATGCAGGGCAGGATCACTTCCAGGCAGGTATCTACACAGCAACCCATGGCACCTTGCACCTTAATACTAATGGTCACTGGACTTACAATCTGGACAACACCCATGCCGACGTTCAAGCGTTGGGGGCTGGAACAACGACCACCAACAGCCTGACCGATACAGTCCAGATTCAGAGTGCAGATGGCACAACGCATGATATTGTTATCACCATTAAGGGTTCTAACGATGGCCCGGTACTGAATGCCATTTCCGCTGCCTCTGCAACAGAAGGTGACAGCCAGCCGACCACGGGAAGCATTACTTCCGCCGATGTCGATACGGGCGACACTGCAACTTACTCCACTACAGCAACAGCGGCAGGGTTCACGCTGAAGGCCGATGGCACCTATTCTTTCGACCCGGCCGATCCGGCCTACGATGGTTTAGCTCAGGGCGATACGCAAACAATCGTGATCCCGGTCACGGTGACTGACGGTAGTGGCGTTGCTGATACTAAAGCCCTGGTGATCACGGTTAGCGGTACCAACGACGCCCCCGTGCTTGATCAGATACAGGCACAAAGCGCGACGGAAGATGGCAGCCAACTTAACGGGCAGGTCACTTCACAGGACCCGGATAACCATGCATCCGTCGCTTATTCAACCGCTACTCCGGTTGATGGCTTCTCGCTTAACAGGGATGGTCAATATACTTTTGATCCAGGCCATCCTGCGTACCAGTCTCTTGCGGCCGGTCAGGATCAAACGGTAACTATCCCCATTATGGCTTCGGATCAACACGGAGCCACCGATACCCGGAATCTGGTCATTAGTGTCCATGGTCAATCGGATGCTGCGGTGATTGCTGGAGCTGACTCCGGTAGCGTCACCGAGGATTCTTCGTTACAAGTCACTGGTAGCCTGAGTATTACCGATAAGGATGCAGGGCAGGATCACTTCCAGACGGGTAACTACAAAGCAACCCATGGCAACTTGAACCTTAATGCTAATGGTCAGTGGGCTTACAATCTGGATAACGCCCATGCCGACGTTCAGGCGCTGGGGGTCGGCACCACGACCACCAACAGCCTGACCGACAGGATTCAGATTCAGAGTGCTGATGGCACAACCCATAATATTGTTATCACCATTAACGGTTCTAACGATGGCCCGGTACTGAATGCCATTTCCGCCGCCTCTGCAACAGAGGGTGGCAGCCAGCCGACCACGGGAAGCATTACTTCCGCCGATGTTGATACGGGTGACACTGCAACTTACTCCACCACAGCGACAGTGGCAGGGTTCATGCTGAAGGCCGATGGCACCTATTCTTTCGACCCAGCCGATCCGACCTACAATGGTCTGGCTCAAGGCGATACGCAAACAATCGTGATCCCGGTCACGGTGACTGACGGAAGTGCCGCTACAGATACTAAAGCCCTGGTAATAACCGTTAGCGGCACCAACGACGCCCCCGTGCTTGATCAAATACAGGCGCAAAGCGCTTCGGAAGATGGTAGCCAGCTTAGCGCGCAAGTCACTTCACAAGACCCGGATAACCATGCATCCGTCGCTTATTCAATCGCTACTCCGGTTGATGGCTTCATGCTCGGCAGCGATGGTCAATATACTTTTGATCCGGGCCATGATGCCTACCAGTCCCTTGCGGCCGGTCAGGATAAAACGTTGACTATCCCCGTTACGGCTACGGATCAACATGGGGCCAAAGATACCCGGAATCTGGTGATTACCATACATGGTCAATCGGATGCTGCGGTGATTGCTGGAACAGACTCCGGTAGCGTCACCGAGGATTCTTCATTACAAGTCACTGGTAATCTGAGTATCACCGATAAGGATGCAGGGCAGGATCACTTCCAGACAGGTAACTATAAAGCAACCCATGGCACCTTGAACCTTAATGCTAATGGTCACTGGGCTTACAACCTGGATAACACCCACGCCGACGTTCAGGCGCTGGGCGCTGGCGCAACGACCACCAACAGCCTGACCGATACCATTCAGATTCAGAGCGCGGATGGCACAACCCATAATGTTGTTATCACCATTAACGGCTCTAACGATGGCCCGATACTGAATGCCATTTCTGCCGCCTTTGCAGCAGAAGGTGACAGCCAGCCGACCACGGGAAGCATTACTTCCGCTGATGTCGATACGGGCGACACTGCAACCTACTCCACCACTGCGGCGCTGGCAGGGTTTACATTGAATGCCGGTGGCACCTATTCTTTCGACCCAACCGATCCGGCCTACGATGGTTTAGCTCAGGGCGATGCGCAAAGAATCGTGATCCCCGTCACGGTGACTGACGGTAGTGGCGCTACTGATACTAAAGCCTTGGTGATGACGGTTAGCGGTACCAACGATGCCCCCGTACTTAATCAGATACAGGCGCAAAGCGCGACAGAAGATGGCAACCAGCTTGGCGGGCAGATCACTTCTCAAGACCCGGATAACCATGCATCCGTCGCTTATTCAATCGCTACTCCGGTTGATGGCTTCACGCTTAACAGGGACGGTCAATATACTTTTGATCCGGGACATGCTGCCTACCAGTCCCTTGCGGCCGGTCAGGATAAAACGGTGACTATCCCCATTACGGCTTCGGATCAACATGGAGCCACTGATACCCGGAATCTGGTCATTACTGTGCACGGTCAATCGGACGCTGCGGTGATTGCCGGAGCAGACGCCGGTAGCGTCACCGAGGATTCTTCCCTACAAGTCACTGGTAGCCTGAGTATCACCGATAAGGATGCAGGGCAGGATCACTTCCAGGCAGGTAACTACACAGCAACCCATGGCAACTTACATCTTGATGCCAATGGTCACTGGGCTTACAGCCTGGATAACACCCACGCCAACGTTCAGGCGCTGGGGGCTGGCGCAACAACCACCAACAGCCTGACCGATACCATTCAGATTCAGAGTGCGGATGGCACAACCCATAATATTGTTATCACCATTAACGGCTCTAACGATGGCCCGGTTCTGAATGCCATTTCCGCCGCCTCTGCAACAGAAGGTGACAGCCAGCTGACTGGGGGAAGCATTACTTCCGCCGATTTCGATGCGGGCGACACTGCAACTTACTCAACCACTACGACGGTGGCAGGGTTTACACTGAATGCCAATGGCACCTACTCTTTCGACCCAGCCGATCCGGCCTACGATGGTCTAGCTCAAGGCGATACACAAAGAATCGTGATCCCCGTCACGGTGACCGACGGCGGTGGCGCTACTGATACTAAAGCCTTGGTGATGACGCTTAGCGGTACCAACGACGCCCCTGTACTTGATCAGATACAGGCACAAAGCGCGACCGAAAACGGCAGTCAACTTAACGGACAGATCACTTCACAAGACCCGGATAGCCATGCATCCGTCGTTTATTCAATCACTACTCCGGTTGATGGCTTCATGCTCAGCAGGGATGGTCAATATACTTTTGATCCGGGCCATGCTGCCTACCAGTCACTTGCGGCCGGTCAGGATCAAACGCTGGCTATCCCCATTACGGTTACGGATCAACACGGGGCCAGCGATACCCGGAACCTGGTCATTATCGTACACGGTCAATCCAATGCTGCGGTGATTGCCGGAGCAGACTCCGGTAGTGTCACCGAGGATTCTTCATTACAAGTCACTGGCATCCTGAGTATTACCGATAACGATGCAGGGCAGGATTACTTCCAGGCGGGTAACTACACAGCAACCCATGGCACACTACATCTTGATGGCAATGGTCACTGGGCTTACAACCTGGATAACACCCATGCCGACGTTCAGGCGTTGGGGGCTGGCACAACGACCGCCAACAGCCTGACCGATAGTATCCCGATTCAGAGTGCTGACGGCACAACACATGATATTGTTATCACTATTAACGGTTCTAACGATGGCCCGGTACTGAATGCCATTTCCGCCGCCTCTGCAACAGAAGGTGACAGCCAGCTGACTACGGGAAGCATTACTTCCACTGATGTCGATACAGGCGACACTGCAACTTGCTCCACCACTATGACGGTGCCAGGGTTTACACTGAATGCCGATGGCACCTACTCTTTCGACCCAGCCGATCCGGCCTACGATGGTTTAGCTCAGGGCGATACACAAAAAATCGTGATCCCGGTCACGGTGACCGACGGTCTTGGCGTTACTGATACTAAAGCCTTGGTGATGACGGTTAGCGGTACCAACGACGCCCCTGTGCTTGATCAGATACAGGCACAAAACGCGACGGAAGATGGCAGTCAAGTGAGCGGACAAGTCACTTCACAGGACCCGGATAACCATGCATCCGTCGCTTATTCAGTCGCTACTCCGGTTGATGGCTTCACGCTCAGCAGGGATGGTCAATATACTTTTGATCCGGGCCATGCCGCGTACCAGTCCATTGCGGCCGGTCAGGATAAAACGCTGACTATCCCCATTACGGCTACGGATCAACATGGAGCCACTGATACCCGGAATCTGGTCATTACTGTACATGGTCAACCGGATGCTGCGGTGATTGCTGGAGCAGACTCCGGTAGCGTCACCGAGGATTCTTCATTACAAGTCACTGGTATCCTGAGTATTACCGATAAAGATGCCGGGGAGGATCAGTTTCAGACGGCTAACTACACTGCGACTCATGGCAACCTTTACCTTAATGCTAATGGTCATTGGGCTTACAACCTGGATAATTCCCATGCCGATGTACAGGCGCTGGGGGCTGGCACAACGACCACCAACAGCCTGACAGATACAATCCAGATTCAGAGTGCTGACGGCACAACACATAATATTGTTATCACCATTAACGGTTCTAACGATGGCCCGGTACTGAATGCCATTTCTGCCGCCTCCGCAATAGAAGGTGACAGCAAGCCGACCACGGGAAGCATTACTTCCGCTGATGTCGATACGGGTGACACTGCAACTTACTCCACCACAGCGACAGTGGCAGGGTTCACGCTGAAGACCGATGGCAGCTATTCTTTCGACCCAGCCGATCCGACCTACAATGGTTTAGCTCAAGGCGATACGCAAAGAATCGTGATCCCGGTCACGGTGGCTGACGGAAGTGGCGCTACTGATACTAAAGCCTTGATGATGACGGTTAGCGGCACCAACGACGCCCCCGTGCTTGATCAGATACAGGCACAAAGCGCGACGGAAGACGACAGCCCACTTAGCGGACAGATCACGTCAAAAGATCCGGATAACTATGCATCCGTCGCTTATTCAATCGCTACTCCGGTTGATGGCTTCATGCTCAGCAGGGATGGTCAATATACTTTTGATCCGGGCCATGCTGCCTACCAGTCTCTTGCGGCCGGTCAGGATAAAACAGTGACTATCCCCATTACGGCTACGGATCAACATGGAGCTACTGATACCCGGAATCTGGTCATTACTGTGCATGGTCAATCGGATGCTGCGGTGATTGCTGGAGCAGAGTCCGGTAGCGTCACCGAGGATTCTTTATTACAAGTCACTGGTAATCTGAGTATCAGCGATAAGGATGCAGGGCAGGATCACTTCCAGGCAGGTAACTACGCTGCAACCCATGGCAACTTAAATCTTGATGCTAATGGTCATTGGGCTTATAACCTGGACGAGACCCATGCCGACGTTCAGGCGCTGGGGGCTGGCGCAACGACCACTAACAGCCTGACCGACACAATCGAGATTCAGAGTGCGGATGGCACAACCCATAATATTGTTATCACCGTTAACGGTTCTAACGATGGCCCTGTACTGAACGCCATTTCCCCCGCCTCTGCAATAGAAGGTGACAGCCAGCCGACCACGGGAAGCATTACTTCCACCGATATCGATACGGGCGACACTGCAACTTACTCCAGCACTATGAAAGTGCCAGGGTTTACATTGAATGCCGATGGCAACTATTCTTTCGACCCGGCCGATCCGGCCTACGATGGTCTAGCTCAAGGCGATACGCAAAGAATCGTGATCCCGGTCATGGTGACTGACGGTAGTGGCGCTACTGACACTAAAGCCTTGATGATGACGGTTAGCGGCACCAATGACGCACCAGCACTCTCTTCAACAGTAGTGTTGCCTCCGGGTACAGAGGATCAGGTGGTTATCATAAAGGCTTCTGACCTTCTGGCTCACGCCACTGATGTGGATCACCGTGCTCAGCTTAGTATTCATAAGCTGTCAGCAGACCATGGTCGTATTACTGATAATTATAACGGCACATACACCTTCATCCCGACTGTAAATTACAACGGCCCGGTGCAATTTAGCTATGAGGTCAAGGACGAGCATCAATCCTCTGTCACCCAGACGGCTTCAATGAATCTGGCTGCTATTGATCATCCTTCGATAATATCCGGAAACCTTGTTGCCACTGTTGCCGAAGGTGACATCGGTGATATCACTAATGTCAGAGGCATGCTCACTGTTAGTGATGTTGATGCTGGTGATAATCCGGTTTTCCACAATGTGTCGCCCACTGCAACAACCTATGGTCATTTCACCATGGTTAATGGCTTGTGGACCTATCTGCTTGACCAGAGCAAGGTGCAGGAACTAAACCCGTCTGCTCCGGATGCCAGCAAGCGCCAGGCTGCAGACTCTTACACATTTACGGCCAGTGATGGCAATACTCAAACCGTTCATATCACCATCACGGGTAGCAATGATGAACCCACGGTTGCAACAGTTCCTCTAAGTGGTACTGAAGACACAGCCTATACCTTCAGTGCCAGTGACTTTGGCTTTCAGGATGTGGATGCGGGTGCAGTTTTGGATCATGTCACCATCACCCGGTTGCCTGCAGCCAATGAGGGCAAATTCCAGTTAAATGGTGCAGATGTGACTGTCGGCCAAAATATAGTGACCGGTGCTATCCCCAATTTGGTATTCACCCCTGCCGCCAATTTTAACGGCGATGTACATTTTACTTATACCGTTAACGATGGTACGGCAGATTCAGCCATAGCAACTGGCAACATCAGTGTTTCGAGTGTTGTTGATGCCGCTGCCATTTCAACCAGTGCCCCACCTGCAGGAGATGAAGATAAGGCCATCGCACTAAACCTGGTTATTGCATCACACGGTGATACCCTGGAAAGCATTACCCTCACAGGTTTTTTAGCCGGTACTCAGTTTTCATCAGGTCATAGCGATGGTTCCGGTGGGTGGGTAGTAAATGCGAGCGATGTCTCATCGTTGACTTTAACACCTCCAACGAATTATCAGGGCTCCATGCCGTTATACGTCACTGCAACGACGACTGATGGCACCCACTCTGTTACCTCTCCTCCCCAAGCTGTTTCGGTCATGGCCAACTCTGTAACTGATGCAGCATCAGTTGCTTTAAGTTTTTCCGCTGAGCAAAAAGTTATGACCTTTAGCAGTGCGGGAACCGGGGGGGTTCTGAACCAGGGCCAGCTTGATACACCAGACCCTATTACAAAGTTGGCCGTTGAGTTTAACATTATCGGTAGTCAGCAAGTTGCCACAAGTGCTCATCACGGCGCTACGTTTCTGAGTTATGGCGTCCCGGCAGATCCAAATGAGTTTTATGTCTGGAGACCAGATAACCTGACCATTGGAATAGGTCACCATGAATACGCTACCGGCATTGATACAACTGACGGAAATAGCCATCGCTACTCATTATTATGGGACTCAGTGACCGGTCACCTGGATGTTCTTGTCGATGGCCAGAGCGCTTACAGTCATGACCACATTGCAACAGGCTACCAGATCCCGGGGCACGGCGTTTTTGCTCTTGCCCAGGACCAGGATCATTATGCAGAAGAGTCGGGACCTGCTGCCACAGGAAACCATGGATTTAACCCTAACGATGCCTATCATGGTCAGATATTCAGTGTATCGATGGCTGCCAATGTTGATGTTGACAAAACTCTGCTGACTCATTCTCCCCTGGGCAAAGTAATATCAAAAAATGCAGGCCTGGTTTTTGATATACAGGCAGACTATTCTGGCATGCTTGTCGATGTGACAGGTCATCATCAGTTATCACAGGTCGGAGCATTGACCGAACAGAAGGTATCAGTCGATACGGATATCGCTACTCCCAATAGCTCTGCACTATTGCATTTACACCCAAAGATAACACCACCTGCTGATCCGCAAGACCGTATCAGCAAGATTGAACTCACAGGTTTTAATGTCGGAACGGTATTAAGTGATGGCCATGGTCACGCTCACACAATTACCCAAATGACAGAACATGTCGATGTTCAAAACTGGACAACCACCGACTTGACTGCACTGTTACCAGGTGGGAATGCGCAAAATATGAATATCCGGCTAGTCGTAACAACCTCCGGTGCAGGAGGTGATACGGTCAGTGAACATTCTGCGCCGTTGATAATGGATCCGACCCAGCCTTTACCAGCACCGCCGATTTCAAGCCATGAGCAGGCTCCGGGGAGTGAAAGCGCCGACATTAACGTTCAACATGATAGACAAGCAACTGAAGGACCTATACAGGTAAGCGTTTCTGATAATGAACCTCAAGTCAATCTGGAGGCGCTGCGTGATCAAAATCAACCCCGTACTCAGGGTGATATCAACAATGCCCGGATCATACGTGCCGAGGTCGTTCTTGAAGCAGCTACCGAAAATGAAGCCGAGGGCTCTTTACGGCGTCAGGTTGAGCAACATCTCAATGAACAACAAAGCGAGAACGCTGGAGAACAAACCATTTCCAATGAGCTAAAAAGCGAACCATCACAGCCGACTGATGAAAAACCCTTGGCAAGCAGTAACACAGAGACTACCCACGATGATGCAACCTCAGGGAGTTCAAGCTTTCACATAGAGAATCTGGTACCAAAGCCGGATGATAATTCCTTTCCACCGATTTAACGACACAACTGACAATCGGTGCAAACGCAGACAAGAACCGTTCCAAAACTCAATGTTTGGGAGAATAGATGACAGATCAGAGCAACACTGAAGCCACTGATCGATGGGATACAGGATCTCCCGAGCGGACACACTTTGATGCCTTGCTCGATAGCCTGGTTATCGTGACTAAGTTGTATGATAAACCAAGTACGGCGACTGCCTTAAGTGCAGGCTTGCCTTTGATTGAGAATAAACTCACCCTTGCTCTGTTACCACTGGCGGCTGAACGAGCCAGTTTGTCTGCGCGCTTATTGAATCGTGAACTCGACACAATACTTCCCGAAGTCTTGCCAGCTATTTTGTTGCTTCACAATGGCAATGCCTGCGTGCTGACCAAGCTCGACATTACAGCTGACGAAGCCACAATTATTCGCCCGGAAGCAGGTCTGGGCAAGGCTGAAATGCACCTTGATGAGCTGCGTCTGCTGTACACAGGGTTCTGTTTTTTTATTAAGCGTGAGTATAAATTTGATAAAGGCCGCCGCCTGATAACCGGTGAGGCGGGCAAACATTGGTTTTGGGACACCTTGCGACTGTCTTTCCCAATTTATCGTGATGTGATCATTGCCTCTGTTGTTATTAGTTTATTTGTACTCGCCACCCCCTTTTATGTCCGAAATATCTATGACCGGGTCGTCCCTGACTCAGCTTTTGATACCTTGTGGGCATTTTCAATTGGCGTCGCCATTATTTTTTTCTTCGATCTTTTGCTTAAATTGATTCGGACCTTTTTCCTGGATGTTGCAGGGAGAAAGTCGGATGTCATTCTTTCATCCAGAATTTTTGCTCATGTTCAGGCTTTGAAATTAGAACACCGACCCAGGTCAGTGGGTTCATTTGCCAGAATGGTGAGTGAATTTGAGAGTATTCGGGATTTTATTACCTCTGCAACACTTAGCACATTGGTTGATATACCTTTTGTCATTATTTTCCTGATCGCAATTTATATATTTAGTGGCTACCTCGTTATTGTCCCGATGGTTTCAATTTTTATTATTTTGGTCATTACACTGTTGATCCGTCGACCAGTTGATGAGGCTATCTCTCATAGCTATGGTGCATCCTCGGTAAAGAATGGGTTGCTGATTGAAACCCTTAATGGCCTGGAAACCGTTAAGAGTAATCGAATGGAGGGGTTAAATCAGCGAAAGTGGGAACAGAATATTGGCGAAGCTTCGTACTGGAGCAATCGCTCCCGGCTTTATTCAACCTTTGGTACGAGTACGTCTGGCTTTATCCAGCAAATGTCGACGGTTGCCGTACTCATTGTTGGTGTGTATAAAATTGCAAACCATGATCTGACCATGGGTGGGTTGATTGCGGCCAGTATGTTAACAGGGCGTGTAATTTCTCCAATGACCCATGTTGCAGGCTTAATCGCACGATGGGGGCAAACCAAAGTAGCTTACAAGGGTATTGCCGGTATTATGGCAATGCCTGTCGAACGGGAAGATGAAAAACAGTACCTTCAGTGCGACCTTACTGACGGTCATTATCAGCTTGAAAATGTTTCGTTAACCTTTCCTGAGCAAACTGTTCCTGTTATCAAAAGAGTGTCCATTAATATTCCTGCGGGAAGTCGATTGGCGGTAATTGGTCGCATTGGTTGCGGAAAAACCACTTTGCTTCGGCTCTTAATGGGACTTTATACGCCTACCGAAGGTGTCATTAAGCTCGACGGTATTGATATTCGTCAACTTGATCCAAGTGACCTGCGCAAGATGATAGGCTCAGTTGAGCAACTGCCGACCCTGTTTTCTGGAACGATACGCGATAATATCGCCACGGGTACACCTTATGCTACCGATGCGCAGATTCTTAAAGCCGCAGAGATGGCAGGCGTCATCGAATTTACCGGGACGCACCCGGACGGCTTGAACCGAGAGTGCGGCGAGCAGGGGAGAATGCTCTCCGGAGGTCAACGACAGTGTGTGGCACTTGCTCGCGCTTTGCTCCGGGATCCTAAAATTCTGATCTTTGACGAGCCCACCAGTGCCCTTGATCAAGACTCGGAAAGAAAACTGATACAGCGCCTGAATCGACTGGCACCTGATAAAACCATCATTGTTTTTACACAACGGCTTGCCATATTGAGTTTACTTGATTCCATCGCGGTTATGGATGATGGCGAGATACTGATGAAAGGACAAAAGCGAAAAATTCTTGATCAGCTTGCGAGTCAATCTCCCGGCAGGATGAGGGCTGTATGAGTTTATCACGGTTAAAAGGCAAAGCATTCACTCAGGCCGATCTCGATTTTATCACTGACGCCTCTCAAGGTGAGTTAATGCGAACACCGTCTGCAGCCAGAGTGACGCTTTGGATAGTATTTGTGATGGTGTTGTTTTTGCTGGTTTGGGCCTATTTTGCCAACATCAATGAAATCGTTCGCGGCCAGGGCAAAGCGACCCCCATTAGCCGTACACAGGTCATTCAAAACCTCGAAGGCGGTACTATTAAAGCAATCCACGTCATTGAAGGGCAGTCGGTCATGCAGGGTGAGCTGCTCATGGAACTTGATCCAACGGTAGCGAGCGGGTCATTGACACAGTCGGTCGTGGAGACTTCATCGTTACTTGCAAAAGAAACGCGCCTTGCAGCAGAAGTTGCTGGTACTCACCCAGAATTTACCCCTGAACAAATTGCTACCCATAACACTTTTATAGATACACAGTTAAAGCTCTATAAGGTGAGACAGGATGAGCTTCATATGCAGCTTGATGACATCCATCTGAAAACAAGCAAGGCTCGCCAGGAACTTGTCTCAGCTCAACAGCAGGTGGAAGATCAGCAGCGACAGGTTGATTTGATCCAGCAGCAGCTCAAAATGAACGAGCCTCTACTTAAAATGGGTGCAGTATCTGAGTCTGTTGTGATTGACGTTAAACAAAGGCTCAGTCAGGCACAATCAGAGGTTAATAAAACAAACAACCAGATCCCAAAGCTGCAAGCAGAGATTCAGCGTCTTGAGAAAGAAGAAGGCAGTACTCTGTCGGGCTTCCGGGCGGAAGCTCAGGAACAGCTATCCGAAGTGCGAACTCGTCTCGGTATTGCACGTGGTAAAAAAACCGTCAACGAGGCAAGTGTTCAAAACACCGAGCTGCATTCGCCGGTTGATGGGGTAATTCAAAAATTGTATGTCACAACCATTGGTGGTGTCGCAAAACCAGGGGCTGAGCTTATCGATATTGTGCCAGTAGATGATGAGCTATTGGTTGAGGCTAAGATAAAGCCTAAAGATATTGGTTTTGTGCAGCACGGCCAGCATGCAAAAGTGAAAATTTCGGCGTTTGATTTTGCTGTTTACGGTGGGCTGGATGGCAGAGTACAGACCATTTCCGCAGATTCCATTACTGACCCCCATGGCGATAGTTTTTACATCGTAAAAGTAAGAGTCGAAAAAGCTTACTTTGGCGAGGGTTACAGCCACCTGAATGTCATTCCTGGCATGCAGGCAACTGTCGACATCAGCGTGGCAGAACGCAGTGTATTGCAGTACATCATGAAGCCACTATTGAGAGCTTTAAAGTGATAATTGCAGTGGCGATTATGTGTTTATATTGGAGCTGATGACAATGAAGCCTGTATTACGCACCACACTAACAGTGCTTGGTATGCTTTGGTGCAACACGAATTGGGCACAAAGCCTTGAGCAAACGATTAATGATGCCATACAGACCAACCCGGATATGGCTGTAACCTTACAGTCTTACTTTGCATCGCAGGCTGAACTCGACATTGCCCAGGGAAGGTTTCTACCCAGTCTTGATTTAAGAGCTGATAGTGGGCGAGAAGATCAGGATAGAGCTAATGTTGGAGAAACCAATCAAACTCGCAAGCAGGCCAGGCTGAAATTATCAATCCCGCTATTTCGTGGTTTTGCCAATACCAGTGAATACTCGCGCGCTGACTTCAACATGCAGGCTCATTATCATCAGACACTGGCACAAGCTGAATCACTCGCTTTACAGGTGGCGCAGGTTTATACCCATGTAATGAATGCTCAAGAGGTACTGCGTTTGTCGCAAGAAAACCTGGAGCAACATCTCGAAACTTACGATATGGTCGCTGCACGCAAGCGACAAGGCATATCGGATAAATCTGATCTTACGCAAATCAAAGGACGTATTGCCAGAGTCAGAGCCAATATACTAGCTGCCCGTAACAACCTGGCTGATGCTGAAACTTTATACAAGCAACTCACTGGTGACTATCCCGGTGACTTTATCCGTCCGGAGGTCGATCAGTCTTATTTACCTGAAAGCCAGGATCGAGCCATTAAATTAGCACTTCAGAATAATCAGCTACTCATCGCCAGCAGACTCGATGTGAATGCTTCAACAGCTGATGTGAAAGGTGTTCAATCTGAAAACTATCCCAGCTTTGACTTAGTTGCAGATCGTAGTTGGAAAGATAATGTGTCTGGTTTTGATGGTCGGGAAGATGAATCGCGACTGCTTGTAGAAATGAACTGGAACCTCTACTCCGGGGGACAAAGCAGCTCCCGTTATCGTCGGGCTCTCTATCGGGAGGAAGCCTCCCGGATGCGTTCGAATAAGGTGTATCGCGAGGTTCAGGCCAATGCAGAATCATCTTGGGACGCTTTCGTGACACTAAAGCAATCACGCGTCCATTTACACGATTATGTAGAGCAATCCAGAGAGAGTACGGAGTTATATCTGGCACAATTTAAGGCTGGCCATCGTACGTTATTGGATTTGCTTGATACTCAGAACGAGCTGTTTGAAGCGCGCAAGCAATACCTCGCTGCTGATTATCAGTACGTTTATGCCCAATACCGTGTTCTTGCGAGCATAAGCAATATCCTGGGTGCAATGCGAATCAATACTATACGGCCACTGTTGCAAAAAGGGCCAAAGAAGACGACTCCATAAGCAAGGAGCGTGTACCACCCAGGGCTCACTTGGGATGAAATACAACAGGTGTTAGCGACTGATTCCGATATTCCACAGCGGAATTTGACAGATTCGACAATCGTATCTAATTAAAATATGTGCTCCGCTTTCCTTCCAATATCTTGCCTGTTCATTCCTTAACATCTCCTAAGGCTCCTCATGAATACACGACTCCCACTGCTTATACCGATACTCCTGTCTCTTTTTATCCCTCCTGCTTTTGCCGACAAAGAGTGTTCCGACATTGACGCTCTTGGCCTGAAAGAGAAGCAGCAAAGATTGATTGATATGAAACAGCGCTTCATCGAAACCCTTAAACCCTGGAAACACCTGGATCATATTCGTAAAGAGGCCACCAACCCCTCGCAATTAGATGAAGCAGGGGATCTTGCCCTGCAAAGCATCCCTGAAATCATTCAAAAAAATTATCCGGAAGTGCCCAAAACCATTCAGGAAGATATTAGTCAGCAGATAGAAGAACTCGATAGGGTGGCAGACTGTTTCCACTTTGGTAAGCGAAACAAAGAGTCGCTGATGAAACTGCGTTACCGGAAGGTACAAGACACCGATAGCCCCTATATTGGCTTCCTGTTACCAAAGGAGCGGGATCAGCCCCGCAAAGCGGAAGTCACCAGCTCTTCATCCTGCCGGGATAAACACTGCGACTTCACCACTAAGAATGTCGATGACCTGGATAAAGATGTCATCCTGCTGGTTCATCGCCCTGCCCGACTCAGTACTCCGGTAACGCATACGAAACCCATTGTCGACCCCAACACCACTGCCACAGAGCGCCTGCCTGAACGTGATTATCTTCTGGAGCTCAACCTGGAACGGGTCGGCGAGTATTTCACCAAGCCTGAAATCTACATGCATCTGACCTACTACAATGGCGACCAGCCCATTCGTGAGGATACGATTGAAATCCCCTGGGCAAAAGAAAAAGGCGTCAATAAAGGCAAAACAGAACTGATTATCTGGATGAATGCAGACTCCGTACAGCTGACTCTGATGGAAAATGACTGGGAAATCCCCTTCAGACTGATCGGCAAAATCCTCAGCAAGGCTGTAGCCATTGGAATACAGCTGGCCAGCGCCAGTTATCCTGAAATAGGCCATATCAAGAGTGCTCTCGATACGCTCAATAATCGCTTCTCATCGGAAGAGACCGAATTCTATGATGCCTTGGGCAGAATGAATGCCGATGATCTCCTGGATACCGTTCGTCTGCAAAGAACCGACGTGCAAAGTTATGTCGTCATGAAAACCGGGGTTGTAAAAATGACACTGATGCCTGTCTACACCCCCAAAACAGGCTTGAAAGACGAACTATAGCCGAATGGTTATCACGTAGTCTCTGTATGGAGGGTCAGAAATATTGCTCACTACCTTACGGGGTCGACTGCCGTTATAATGGCGACTTTTTCACCAGCCAGATCAGTGATCGCTGATTTTGCTATTCTGAGTCACCTGAGGCCTGAACATTACAGCTTCAGGGTCTCAGACCATTATACAGCAGACAGGAATCCGGCTTTGGCGTCTGAAATAACCAAAACAGCCCTGAGCGAACAAACAGCCCTGAGCGAAAAAAATGTGAACCCAGAAAGCAAAAGTATGAGCGCAACAAAAAAGCTTTATATCAAAACCCACGGTTGCCAGATGAACGAGTACGACTCAGCTCGAATGGCTGACCTGCTCGGAGAAACCCATACTCTGGAGTTAACAGACAATCCGGAAGAAGCCGATGTTGTGTTGGTTAACACCTGCTCTGTGAGGGAAAAAGCCCAGGAAAAGCTGTTCCATCAACTGGGTCGCTGGAAAAAACTGAAAGAAGCCAATCCCGACCTGGTGATCGGTGTCGGAGGCTGCGTGGCCAGCCAGGAAGGGGAAGCTATCCGCAAGCGTGCGCCCCAGGTAGACGTAGTATTCGGACCACAAACCCTGCACCGCCTGCCAGAGATGATCGATGCCACCCAGAGCAACCATATCCCTGTGGTCGATGTCACCTTCCCGGAAATTGAAAAGTTTGACCGGCTGCCAGAGCCTTCTGTAGAAGGGCCAACGGCCTTCGTTTCCATCATGGAAGGGTGCAGCAAATACTGTACTTTCTGCATTGTTCCTTACACCCGTGGTGAAGAAGTCAGCCGCCCCATGGATGACGTAATTGCCGAGTGCGCCGGTCTGGCTGAGAAAGGGGTTCGGGAAGTCAATCTGCTGGGGCAGAATGTAAATGCTTATCGTGGCGAAAAAGACGATGGTACTGTTTGTGATCTGGCTGAGCTGATCACCATAGTCGCTGCGATAGACGGCATTGACCGAATTCGTTTCACCACGTCTCACCCGAAAGAGTTCTCCCAGAGCCTGATCGATGTTTACGCTCAGGTACCGGAGCTTGTCAGCCACCTGCACCTTCCTGTGCAGGCCGGATCTGACCGAATTCTCTCCCTGATGAAACGTAACCACGAAGTTGAGATGTACCGGGACAAGATTCGCCAGTTGCGTGAACACCGCCCTGACCTGAGTCTCTCTTCAGACTTTATCGTGGGCTTCCCGGGTGAAACCGATGAAGATTTTGAAGACACCATGAACCTGATCAACGAGATCGGTTTCGATGCCTCGTTCAGCTTCATCTACAGCAAACGCCCCGGAACCCCGGCATCCGACATGCCCGACGACGTTCCTGAGTCCACCAAAAAGCAGCGACTGAAAATTCTGCAGGAGCGAATCAATCAACAGACCATGCAAATCAGTCGTCGTCTGGTAGGCAGCACCCAGAAAATTCTGGTAACGGGTTACTCCAAAAAAGACCCGGGCGAACTGAGTGGCCGGACAGAGTGCAATCGTGTGGTTAACTTCAAGTGTGCCGAACCTCGCCTGATTGGTCGATTTGCCGAGGTTGAGATTGTTGAGGCGTTCCCTCACAGTTTGCGTGGCAGCCTGATTGATTCTGAACTGGGTGTTGTTGCCTGACCCTTCGAACAGAGTGGCTGGTCTCAAGCTCACCGAGGCCAGCTATCAATCTTCTTTTACCCTCGGGCAAATCCGCTGCCAAGATCGTGCAGACTGGATACATTTACCTGTAGGCCTTTGCTCCTGAAAAGCGTGATTATCAAAAAATTGAGAGATTTCGCATACATATCTATCATTTATTGAGTTTCGTTAATCGCACGTAACATGCTTTCATTATGAGTTGGCTTTAGCGCATAAATACTAATCATTAGTACCGGATATAAGGAGTTTAATTTATCAAGAGCTTTATATGCGCCCTTTTTATTACAGGCATCTCGAATTTAGGGCACGCTTCATGTCTAGTATATAAGAGTTCCAACAGCTGGACGGCCATTGGTTACATTGGTTTAGATAACCAAACCATCTACAAGATTTCTGATAAATCACATAAAAATGTTTACGTTGACATGCTACAAAAGTTTGCTTTTGAGCTAACAAATAACTTGGGTTATAGTATTTTTTCAAAAATCTTCTACGAAACCCCACATCAAGAAAAAGTGACAGGTTATATTAGCGTTTTCAAAAATGTTATTTATGAAAATGCTAGTAGTTGGAATGAGGTTGGTTTTATAGGTTGGGATCGTCGTACTATCTATAAAAATAGGGATAGTTGGGACATCACAGGGTATATCGGATTTGGTTGCGACGATGACGATGATTAGTAATTCTAAATTTTAAGTTAAAGTTCGGATGATTCATAACGAATAAGGATAGATTGTGCACAGCCGCAATCTTATCCGGTTGTTGAACAAGCCCGGATTTGACAGCCACTCAGTATGGTTTGTAGGAAATAGCTTTTTCTCTGGCTGCCTTCATAGCTGATGTAGGTTGGTTTTGACTTTTGTTAAGCTAAGCGTGCCCCCGCCCCAGCCATTAATTGAGCATTGTCGTGAAATTATGTATTCAGATTGTGCTGGCTCTCCTCTGTTGAGTGAATTTAAGCCCTTTTCTATTGGTCAGGTGTTTTTGGCAAAGTTCTTCGAACTGTTTTTTCGGTTGAATTCATGTTCAGTATTCCTGTTATTCAGACACATCAGAATTGATGTGGTATCAGGAATTATTAGACAATATTGAGAGTTTTTTTACCGCGTTAGCGGCTTGGTTCATCAAAGCGTTTAAGAGTGACTACCCACGCTTGCTGATTTCGCTTCGCTCAAATTATAGCAAGCTTGGGCAGCACCTTGACACAATGTTAGGCGCGACAGGAGGTTCATTTGGAAAATCTAATTGTTTTTACTGGCGGTCCAGGTTCAGGTAAAACATCTGTTATTAATCACTTGAAAGAACTCGGGTATGAGTGTGCCCCCCGAAGTCGGTCGTGAAGTAATTAAGAAGCAAGTAGAGTCTCAAGGTCTCGCGTTACCATGGTGTAACAAAGTGGCATTTCGTGACGAAATGGTGAGAGAGGAGATCATAAATTATGAGAGATATAGAATGATCAAAGACACAGTTTTCTTTGATCGATGTGTGATTGATTGTTACGGGTATAGTACGCTGGAGCAGTTGCCAGTATCAAATATGTTGCTCAGATATTGCATTGAGATTAGCTATCGTAAATCGGTTTTTTTGTTCCCACCTTGGGAATCAATATTCACTAATGATCTGGAACGAAAACAAGATTTCAACGAGGCTGTAGCTACGTACGAACACATGGTTGAAGCCTACTACAAATTCGGTTATGACTTAGTGGAAGTGCCAAAATGTTCTACCAAGAAACGGGCAGAATTTATCGTGAATAATGTGTAGCTAACAAGCGGCTGCATTTCGTTCCGGCCTGCGGCCTCCAACGGACTCGCTTCACTCGCCGATGAGCCGAGCGTTAGGTGACACCACCTCTGAAACTTCTCATGAAATTGACAGTACGATTCCTGTGAGCCATCATTCTTGGCAGGAATCATTTGTCTATCATAGATTATGGGAGATTGGATTTTTTGCATCTGACACTCCCCGCCCTATCGGGCGAGGGTTCTTGATCGCTCAAGAACGTTTCTGTTTCATAGTTCGTTGCTCAGGGAACAGGCTTGGTTATCGCATAAAAGTTCCACAGTGAGAGCTTTTACGATGGCGAATCAACGGGGGCGCCTAGCCCCATGCTCCCCAAGTCTCACACAAACTCCACAGACTTAACATCCCGTCTGCCCGACGGTAGGTCTACAAGAGACAGGACAAAAGGTAGCAGTTTACCTACAAACACTCAACCGGAACGCTCTACGCGTTCCCGCCTTATATCCCCGCCCGCATTGGGCGAGGCTTTACGGCGAAACTGGTAATAAAGCGAAAACCATTCGATGACCTTGCTGTTCGGTTTCCAATGGATCGTGAACCTATCTTGAGAACGTACAGGTTGCTTGACAGTATGAAGTGTAAACCAAACAACTCTCAAGAGCTTAAGAACCTGTTCCCAAGCTTAGATAGATTCAAGTACGTGGAAGATTGGTGGGTTATTAATATTGGTGGTAACAAATATCGAACTGTACTCGGAATTAATTTCAGATCGGGTAGAGTTTTTGTGAAATTTGTTGGGACTCATAAAGAGTATGAAAAATTTACGAATGAGTATAGATGATATAGCTAGTGCGGAAGCTTGAGCTCCCACCAAAACATGCAAAAAGTGAATTGACAATGTTAGTAGCACTTGAAAATAGAGAGAATACGATGACTATATATGAACAAATGAGAGAGTTTGTAGCGTCAGTATCTCATGAAGCTAAAACGAGCTTCGGATTTTCTTTGCCTCTATCATCAGAAGCAGATTACAACAAAGCTTGTGATTTAATAGAGGAACTTGACTCAAAAAAGGGTACTGATAAAGAAGTTGATTTTATTTATCATTTCATGAAAATGTGGGAAGACAAGAATCTTCAAGCATTGCCTGAAGCCAGAGGAATAGATTTTCTATTACATTTGATGGAGGTAAACAATCTATCACAATATGATTTACCTGAAATTGGTAAGCAACCATATGTATCAAGAATAATTTCAGGAAAAGCAACGCTTAAATTACATCACATAGATAGATTAAGTGATAGATTTAATGTTCCTAGATCTATGTTTCTAGATGATTGAGACCACTCCCAATATAATTAGCTCCAGCACCTAACGAATATGGATAGATTGCGCGTAGCCGCAATCTTATCCGGTTGTTGAACAAGCCCGGATTTGACAGCCACTCAGTACGGTTTGTAGGAAATGGCTTTTTCTCTGGCTGCCTTCCCCTCTGTGTCAGAATAGATGTCGCCCTATTTTCTTTTCTCGCAGGTTCGCTGGTCGACCATTGACAGCTCCACCTGATCCGTTACAGTGTCGTCACTCACCTGCATGCCAAAACCCGTTAGTTGGCATTTCCCATAACATCAGACAATTACCACGGAGCACACCATGTCAGTTTTGAGAATCGCTGTGAACGGAGCCAAAGGCAAAATGGGACAGACAGTGGTTGAGTTTGTCCAAAAACACAGCCGTCTGGAACTGGCCGCATCCATCGACCTGGGCGATGACCTGGCAGCGGAAGTGAAAAACAACGACGCCGATATTGTCGTTGACTTTACCCGTCCGGAAATTCGTATGGAAACTGTGAAGAACACTCTGTTCTCTGGTGCTTCAGCGGTAGTCGGTACCACCGGCTTTACGCCTGAAGACCTGGAGAGCATTCGGAGCTGGGTCAGGGAAACCGGCAAAGGCTGCTTTATTGCACCTAATTTCATCGTGGGTAACGTGCTGATGCAGCAGTTTGCCAGGCAGGCCGCCCGTTATTATGAATACGCCGAAATCATTGAGTACCATCACCAGCAAAAAGTAGACTTCCCATCGGGTACCGCAGTAAAAACAGCCGAACTGATGAGCGAAGAGCGCGAGAAGTTCAATATTGGTACCCATGATCAGGTTGCCAACATTGAAGGCTCGCGGGGTGGTGATTACAGGGGAATAAAGCTTCACGCAGTCCGTATGCCAGGCTTTGTAGCCTCTCAGGAAGTGATTCTGGGCGACACTGGTCAGTACCTGACCATCCGTCATGATTCCATTGAACGAACAAGCTACATGCCAGGCATTCTTATGGCCAGTGAGTACATCCACGACAAGGCTGAACTGGTATACGGGCTGGAACATATTCTCTGATCGCAGAGAATGAATGGATTAAACAGATGACATTGTTAAAACCTACGGTAAAATCCTATTTTTCAGCAGTCTGATTCACTCATTTTTGCCCGCTGCGAGTGCACAGCAAAATACACTCATAGCTAATAAAATACGGCAAGAATCGGACTGCAGTATATGCTTAACCAATATAAATCGCAGTAAGAGCTGAATTCTCGACTTGAATACCCAGATCCAGGCAACACCGACAAAAAGTGCAGGTATAACCTGTCAGTTTCTTCTCGAACCGGACGATCCCCATCGATTCGCAGAGCTCTGCGGACAATTCAATCAGCACCTGAAACAGATAGAACAGCGCCTTGGCGTTGATATCCGTTATCGTGGCAACCAGTTCACGATCAGGGGTGAGGATCGGAGTGCCCAGGCTGCTTCGGAGATACTCAAGCGTCTATACCGGGAGACCGGAAAAACAGAACACCTGACGGCTGAGACAGTGCACCTCTATCTTCAGGAGTCAGCTGTTGAATGGGTCCACGAAGCCAGATCCGACAATCTGATCACTCTGCGCACCCGCAAGGGCACAGTCACTCCAAGAGGTGAAAACCAGCAGAAATATGTTCGTTCCATTCTTACTCACGATATCAACTTTGGTATTGGCCCGGCTGGCACCGGTAAAACCTATCTGGCTGTTGCTGCTGCCGTTCAGGCTCTGGAAGAAGAGGAAATCCGTCGAATCCTGCTGGTAAGGCCCGCTGTGGAAGCCGGTGAAAAGCTGGGCTTTCTTCCGGGTGACCTGTCTCAAAAAATCGATCCTTATTTGCGTCCTCTCTACGATGCACTCTATGAAATGCTGGGCTTTGAGCGAGTCGACAAACTGATCGAGAAAAATGTGATCGAGGTTGCCCCTCTCGCTTACATGCGTGGCCGTACTCTTAATAACTCTTACATCATCCTTGATGAAGCCCAGAACACGACGCCGGAACAGATGAAAATGTTCCTGACCCGCATCGGTTTTGGCTCAACCGCCGTCATTACCGGTGACATTACCCAGGTCGACCTGCCCAGGGGCACCCGCTCTGGTCTGGCTCATGCCATTGATGTTCTCAAAGGTGTCGACGGTATTGGCTTCAACTGGTTTAACGCCAAGGACGTTGTCCGTCACCCGATTGTCCAGAGAATTGTGCGGGCTTACGATCGCTTTGATCAGTTAAGTCAGAACAAATCTGTTGCAGGGGTTCAGTAATGTCTGCAGACGTCCATGTCGACGTACAGATAGCCAGCGGGAGTTCCGAAATACCCTCGCAATCGGATCTGCACAAATGGGCAGCTGCAGCAGTTGGCAATCATCGCGAAGAAGCCGAAATCAGTCTGCGTATTGTTGACAGTGAGGAAGGTGCAGAACTCAACCGGCAATGGCGCCAAAAAGACGGTCCCACCAACGTTCTGTCTTTTCCCTCTGACCTGCCGGAAGAACTCAACCTGCCGCTTTTGGGCGATCTGGTTGTCTGTTCACCTGTGGTTGAACGTGAGGCCAGGGAACAGGAAAAAACCCTTCAGGCACACTGGGCTCATATGATGGTTCATGGCACACTGCACTTGCTGGGTTATGACCATATCGAAGAAGACGAAGCCGAGGCGATGGAATCTCTGGAAACAGCGATTCTCCAAAGCCTTGGTTTTCCTGATCCGTACCAGTCTGAAAAGGGCGGATCATCATCATAGGAGAGGCTGGCCGAATCATGCAGATGATGCCATGAGAAGGCCTTCACGGTAATACAAGGTAATGAACGACGACACTGCGCCGGGCGACTCGCCCGCCCCGACATGGAAAGACAAACTGACGGCTCTGTTCGCTCAGGACCCTCAGAACCGGAGTGAGCTACTGACTCTACTCAATGATGCCGGACTCAGGGGCATTATTGACGATGAAGCTCTCAGTATTATTGAGGGCGCTGTTCAGGTGGCTGACATGCAGGTCAGGGAAATCATGATCCCACGCTCCCAGATGGTCTGTGTTGATGAAGACCAGGAGCCTCGGGACTTCCTGTCCAGGGTGATCGAATCAGCCCACTCCCGCTTTCCCGTCATCGGCGATACCAAAGACGAGATTATCGGCATTCTTCTGGCCAAGGATCTTCTGCCGCTGATTCTCCAGAATGGTAAATTCAATATCAAGGACCACCTTCGTCCTGCCACTTTCATTCCTGAAAGCAAACGTCTGAATGTGCTCCTGAAAGAGTTCCGAACCAACCGTAATCACATGGCCATAGTCATTGATGAATTTGGTGGTGTAGCCGGTCTGGTCACGATCGAAGACGTTCTCGAACAAATTGTCGGGGATATAGAAGACGAGCACGATGTTGAAGAGGACAGCTTCATCAAACCGGTTGAGGAACAGGCCCGTACTTTTATCGTCAAAGCCCTGACCCCTATAGAAGACTTCAACGAGCACTTTGAATCCAGCTTCAGCGACGAAGAGTTCGATACCATTGGGGGGATTGTCCTGCAGGAGTTCGGACATATGCCCAAACGGAATGAGTTCGTGGAAATTAACGGTTTCCGATTTGATGTTCTGAATTCTGACGGTCGCCGAATTCGACTGTTGCGAGTTAGCCCCGTCTAGCAAAATCAGGCAAACTGGTGGGGAGGACTCACGGTGTGACTGGTTTCAGTCCGACGGTTCTCCAGCCAGTCACCGCTGAGGAAACTGACTTTTCCGAATTCCATTTATGAACAAAAAAACGCTCTACTTTGGTCACCTTGCCACACTGTTGGCTGGAAGTTTGTTTCCACTGGGTTTCAGTCCCTTTAACATCTGGCCTGTCCTGATCGTTGCTACAGCAGCAGGCTTTGCTTATACCCGCACAGAAACAGTAAAGACGACCACTGTCCGAGGCTTTCTGTTTGGGCTGGGCCTTTTCGGTACAGGGACTTCATGGATTTATGTCAGCATCCATAACTTTGGTGCTGCCTCAGTCCCTCTGGCAGCTCTGTTAACCGCTCTGTTCGTTATTATGATGGCTGCCCTGATGGTCATGCCGCTTTTCTATCTTTATGCAAAACTCAGGCATCGATTCAATATTCAGGCTCCCTGGCAACAAGCTCTGATTTTCGCCGGATTATGGACACTGTTTGAATGGGTTCGTAGCTGGCTACTCACTGGCTTCCCCTGGCTTCTTGAGGGTTACTCACTGCTCGACACCCCTGTTCAATCCTGGGCACCTGTCGTAGGTGTTTTTGGATTGACTCTGCTCATGGCTTCGACTGCAGCCCTGATTACTGCGACACTGGTCACTGATCGAGCCCATCGGAACCCATCTTTGATCGCACTGTCAATCACCCTGGTGTTCTGGGTTGCATCGGTTCCACTGGGTAAATTACAGTGGACTCACCCCGTGGGGGAGATAAGCTTCAGCGCTGTTCAGGGGAATATCCCCCAGCTCCTGAAATGGGACCCCGGCTATGTTGAGAAAACACTGAATACTTTCTATGGACTTTCTGAAGACGAGTGGGATCAGGAGCTGATCATCTGGCCTGAAAATGCCATGCCTCTTTACTACAGTCAGGCCAGATCGGTGCTCAGTCAGCTCAATCGTAAAGCAGCTGAACACAACAGCGCCCTGATTCTCGGCTTACCTATTGATGAGCGATCTGAGGACACAAAATCTTTGTTCGACGAAAAGTATTACAACGGCATAATCGCCATGGGTCTGGGAGAAGGTCGCTATTACAAGCAGAAGCTGGTTCCCTTTGGGGAGTATGTTCCTCTTGATTCACTCCTGCGCGGGCTGATCAGCTTTTTTGACCTGCCTATGTCGGCATTCAGCCCGGGGCCTGGTGGTCAGGAAAAACTGCGAGTCCCCAACACTGTGATAACCACTTATATTTGTTATGAGGTGGTTTACCCCGACTTTGCTGCCCGGCAGGCAAAAGACAGTGGGTTGTTAATAACCATCAGTAATGACACCTGGTTTGGCAAGTCTATCGGCCCCGAGCAACATTTCCAGATGGCCCGTATGCGCTCACTGGAGACCGGTCGATACATGATTCGCGCGACCAACGACGGTATCACTGCCCTGATAAACGATAAAGGTCAGATGGTTGAAAGCATCGAACGTTTCAAACCCGGAGTACTGAGAGGCACCGCTAAAGTCATGACAGGCAACACTCCTTTCATGTTACTGGGGTCCTGGCCTGTTTTATTCTTGAGTTTGATAATGATTATTGTGGCAGTTCTCAGCGCAAGAAGATCTGTCTCTGATTCACAGAAGTAAGGATCGGCTGTCTGTTATCTGAATTAAAAAGGGTGGCTTTGAGTCACCCTTTTTAATTCGGCCATCCTTTGATAAAAAATCAAACCACGCCCAGTTCTTTCAGTCGTTCCACCAGGTAACTACGCTGAGTATGACGCTCAGACAAGACCACCTCACTGCGTGGATGCAAGAACAGAGGCAGGGACATTCTGGATTTCTCACCCTTACCACCAGTCGGGTTGATCACCCTGTGACTGGTGGAAGGGAAATAACCGCCGGAAGCTTCCTGCAACATATCCCCGGTGTTGATGATCAGGTAGCCGAACTTTGAAGGAACATCGACCCAGCTGCCATCTTTCAATCTGACCTGCAGGCCGGGCTCACTGGCTGCTGGCAGAATGGTCAGCAGATTGATATCTTCATGGGCTGCTGCGCGAATGGCTCCCGGCTCTTCTTCGCCAGTGAACGGAGGATAGTGAAGTACCCTGAGCAAGGTATTTGGCGTGTCTTCAATCATATGTGGAAGCGGCTCGGAAAAGCCTTCTGCTACCTCACAAGGCGCATTACTTTCAACCCATCCCAGCAACTCACCCGCCAGATCAGAAGCTTTTTCATAATAATCTGTAATTTCTGATTTCAGTTCAGCAGGAATCCGGCCCCAGGGGTAAATATGGTAATACTCTTTAATATCTTTCTTCTCATGCCCTTTGGCCACTTCAGAAACCTCTGGTGGAAAATAGCCGTCCTGCTTTTCAGGATCAAACAGAAAATCCTGTCTGGCGGGAGAATTAAAGAAGTTCAACCAGTTATCGTAAATTGACTGAACCAGATTCTGACTCAAAGGGTGGTTGGTTAAAACCGCAAAGCCGGTTTCGCGGAGTGATTCAACAAATTTTTGAGCTGCATCTGTGGCCTTATAATCGACTACCTTAACGTCCATTATCCTGATATCCGGTCAGTAAAAGTGGCGAGATTTTATCGTTCAGTTCAAGAAAAGAACAAGCTTTATGCGGTATTAAAAGCATTAAACCGGCTTCATACAAAAAATTGATTTTTTATTCTCAATAGCCGCCAATAGGCTATAAGGGTCTATGATATTGGCGTTCACATTCGAATTCCGGACTGGATAGGGTTTCGATTCAATGACAAACACCAACCTCAAGCAAAAACCCTGGCGACATTTGACTCTGGCACTACTAATGGGACAGTCGACAGCCATGTACAGCTCTGCAGAACGCCCAACCGGGGTGCGAATTGAACGCGATAGCCTGGGAGAAGTGACTGTTCCCAGGGACGCCCTCTATGGTGCCCAGACCCAGCGGGCAGTTGAGAACTTTCCTGTCAGTGGGCAGCCATTGCCTCATCCTTTCATAGAAGCCATTATCCGCATCAAAAAAGCCGCAGCCCGAACCAATCAGTCACTTGAGTTACTGGCTGAAGAGAATGCCCTGGCCATTATCGAAGCTGCAGATACTCTTATTGAAGGAAAATATGCGGATCAGTTTCCTATCGATGTCTACCAGACCGGGTCCGGAACAAGCAGTAATATGAATGTGAACGAAGTGATCAGTAATCTGGTCAATCGTACTTCAGGATTAAAAATCTCGCCCAATGATCACGTCAATATGGGACAAAGCAGCAACGACGTCATTCCTTCTGCTATTCACGTATCGTCTGCCTTGTTGATTCATAATCACCTGCTGCCCGCTTTGAATCATCTTCTGGAAGTGATGAAAAAGCGTCGGTTAGAGCTTGAGAATACCGTAAAAACAGGCAGAACCCATATGATGGATGCCATGCCCGTAACCTTTGGTCAGGAAATCAGTGGCTGGATAGCACTGATCAATAATGACCAACAACGAATCAGGCAGACCCTTGAGCGTCTCTATCAACTCACTCTGGGTGGCACTGCTGTTGGCACCGGAACCAACACTCATCACGACTTTGCAACAAAAGTCAGCAAACAACTGAGTCAGGATACCGGTTTGCTTTTCAAGCCTGCTAATAACTTCTTTGCAGCCCAGAGCCTGCCGGCCACAGCGCTTGAACTGTCCTCAGACCTTCGCAGTGTGGCGGTGTCACTGATGAAGATCGCCAATGACCTGCGCCTGATGAACAGTGGACCTTTGGCAGGGCTTGGTGAAATTGAACTGCCTACCCTGCAGCCTGGCTCCAGTATCATGCCGGGTAAGGTGAATCCGGTTATCTCCGAATCGGTTACCATGGCAGCCGCCCAGATCATGGGGCTGGACTCAGCCATCGCGATTGCCGCCCAGTCTGGCAATTTTCAGCTCAATGTCATGCTGCCACTGATCGCCAACAACCTGATCAATAGCATTACTCTGGCCACCAATAGCAGCCTGATTCTCGCCGACAAGGCTATAGCCGACTTTACTGTCAGGGAAGCTCATATCAAGGAGACGCTGAGGCGCAATCCGGTACTGGTGACAGCCCTGAACCCATTGATTGGCTATATGAAGGCGGCTGAAATTGCCAAGCAGGCTTATCGTGAGAAACGTCCGGTCATCGAAGTTGCTAAAGAAAAAACCGGTATGTCGGAAGAGGCATTGAAGAAGATTCTGGACCCTGGACGGGCCACCAAAGGCGGCATTGTCAAATAGCCCGGCTTGCTAAAGAGGGCGTCACAAAAACCCGTTTTCGACACCCTTAACGAATGGTCAGCCGATACCAGATTAAGCCCAGATATTCATTCAGGGCCAGTTCACTGAGCCTGAGATTGCGAACCCTCGGGATCCAGTTGGCCCCTTTCTGCCAGGTGATCTCTTTCGAGTTGAATGCTGTGGGTGCCGGAATCACTTTGAAGCCAGCCCTTTCAAAACTCAACACTGCCCGGGGCATATGCCAGGCGTGAGTAATCAGGACAACCGTTATCTGCTCTTTACCTGCCAGCTTATTACCCAGCAGCTTTTTACTGTTCCGGGCGTTTTGCCGGGTTGTCGTGCTCTGAGTTTCTTTCCATGAGACATCAACGTTATAGTCATTCTTCAGAACTCTGGCCATCATTTCCGACTCAGGTCGCTTCCCACCGCCAGTGGCCAGAATGGGGACTTCACACTCCCGGTACAACAAAGCGGTATAACGAATACGCTCAAGTGACAGAGGAGTCGGCTGATAACCCTCCAGTTCAGCAGAGCTTCTCGGCCTTCCCCCTCCCAGCAGCACCATGGCATCGGCTTTTTTACAAAGACTCCTATCAACAGGAGGATATATCTCCAGCCCCCTGGCGAGAAGATTGGCAATAGGGGCAACCGAAAGCAGATAGAGAAAAATCAGGGCCAACCACGCCAGCAAGCCCATTGTTGTTTTAAAGATCATGTTTTAAAGATCATTCCCAAAATCAGCATCCATAAAATATTAAAGGGGGGAAGCTGTCAGCCTCTCACCCCAATCAGCTACTGTAATTCACCAACAATATAACATCGTTACTGAGAAAAAAGCTTAACCGTTCAGGAGCCTGTCAGAATGATCTGATTCAGGCATTCAACCTGATAGCAATGAGTCAAAAAAAATGACAAGGCCCAGCTTGATGGGATCAATAAGAATTTACTTATTCAGCCGCCACTAATGCTGATATTTTAAGCTTTTTCGTAACATCCAGTATTCGGTATTCCGGCTCAGGACTATTTATCTGACAAGAGATCCTGATAATAGATCGGAAAGCACGTACTAAACCCCTGATCCAGACATGAGTTAATAAAGCCACTGACAAACTTTTATTGAAGTAGCCTTATGACCGAAAAAGAGAAAATGCTTGCAGGACTGGATTACCTTGCATTTGATTCTGAATTGACCCAGGATCGCCTCGAGGCCAAGAAGCTGTGTCACCGCTTTAATCAAGTTTCACCGGACGACAAAACACAACAGGCAGAGGTTCTCAATGAACTTCTGGGTACCCTTTCAGAAGCATGGATAGAGCCCTTTTTCTATTGTGATTATGGCTACAATATCCACTTGGGAGAGAACTTTTATGCCAACCATCACTGCACGATTCTCGACGGTGCTAAAGTCACCATTGGTAATGATGTGTTGTTTGGCCCCAGTGTCACCATAAGTACTGCGGGACACCCTCTGGATTCAGTAACCCGAAACACAGGGCTGGAGTTCTGCAAACCCATCACCATCGGTAATAACGTCTGGCTGGGCGCCAATGTGAGCGTCAATCCCGGAGTGACTATTGGCGATAATTCTGTGATTGGAGCGGGCAGTGTGGTGACTCGTGACATTCCTGCGAATAGCGTGGCAGTGGGAGCACCCTGCAGAGTCATTAAATCAGTCATGAACAAAGAAGCCATCTTATCACCCTTAAGCTGATGAGATAGCTTTATCTTGACATCCTCTAAAAGTACGGGGCTTTCCGCTCATTCAGGTAAAAGGCCTCTGATTCACGGCTTCACTTCGGCTTCCTCTGGTTTTCGTGACGTCAGACGAGCAAACATAATGCCCACCTCAAACAACAACCACATCGGGCCAGCCAGCAGAGTCTGGGAAATTACATCAGGAGGGGTCAGCAGCATGCCCAGAACAAAGCAGCCTACGACAATATAGGGACGCTTTCCAGACAGGGACTCAACGGTTGAGACTCCCGACCAGATCAGAAGCACAGTGACAACAGGAATCTCAAATGCCATACCGAAGGCAAAAAACAGTTTCAGAATAAAATTCAGGTAACTGTTTATGTCGGTCATCACCGTGACACTCTCAGGGCCGGTGCTGGTAAAGAACCCAAAGATCAGCGGAAAGACCACAAAGTAGGCAAAAGCCACTCCGACATAAAACAGTACGACACTGGCAATCAGCAGTGGTACAGCCAGCCTCTTCTCATGCCTGTATAGCCCCGGCGCAATAAACCCCCATATCTGATTGAGGATAAAAGGAATAGCGGCAAACAGTGACAGGACCATTGTCAGTTTGAAAGGTGCCAGAAAGGGCGAAGCAACATCCGTTGCGATCATGCTGCTATTTTCCGGCAGGAAAACTCGCAGAGGCTCTGAAAAGAATTCATAGAGCGTACTGGAAAAGTAGAAGAGCCCGGCAAAAATAATCAGCATAACAACGATGCTGCGCAGAATACGGGTTCTCAGCTCTAGCAGATGCTGAACCAAAGGTTGTTGCTTGTCACTGCTCTCGGTAGTAGACGACATTTATTTGTTATCCTGAAAATCACTCCGATGGCCAGATACTTAAGCATACTCAACTGAAAACCCTTCTCACAATCAGTAGATTCAATAGGACAGCCACTACTTGCGAAAAAAACAGCCGCCATTCTGCACAGAACCCTATCTGAAATGATTTCCAATAAGTACCTGGCCAGTTGGTTTCGCATATTCTGGCGAGTGGATTTTTTCATCCTTCAAGGCGCAACGACGGGCGCGTAGCCATAGCTACGCAACCAGAGTTGGAACGCAGAAGGGTGGAAAAAGCCGCCGTCCAGAATATGCGAAACCAACTGGTTAGGTACTTAAGTGAATTCATTCGATTAATGACATACCCATCCTTACAATAACGGGCAATATTTGTGAGGACAGTTTATGAGACACTCGATTCTCGACATCTTCTGGCGCTTTCTGGTGCTGGGTTGCTACTCCTTCGGGGGACCCACAGCCCACATTGGCTACTTTCATAAAGAGTTTGTAGGACGTCGCAAATGGCTCAGCGAAAGAGATTACGCTGACACCGTAGCCCTCTGCCAGATGCTGCCCGGACCGGCCAGCAGTCAGGTAGGAATGAGCATAGGTTTTGAACGTGCCGGCCTGCCGGGTGCTGTGGCCGCATTCCTGGGTTTCACCCTTCCTTCTGCCCTGATCATGATCCTGCTGGCTCTGGGCTACAGTGAGATATCCGGCATCCCTGCCGCTATGGGAATGCTACAGGGCATCAAGCTGTTTGCCGTTGCTGTCGTGGCGGATGCCCTCATCAAAATGGGCAAATCATTATGTCCGGATCGTCCCAGGGTGACATTAGCGGTGTTGTCAGCAGGGATCATGTTGCTGCTTCCCCATGTATTCACCCAGATTGGGGTGATTTTTGTGGCGGCAGCCTGTGGATTCGTCATCTACAAAGATCAGTCTGCTCATGACGACCATGCCCGGGTTAAAGGCAGCAAACGACAGGCCTTTGCTGCACTGGTTCTTTTTCTTGCCGGCCTTATCTTGCTGCCTTTCTTTGCAGATATGTCAGACTCTACCAGCCTGAGCTTGTTTGGCAGTTTCTATCGCGCCGGTGCCTTGGTGTTTGGCGGCGGTCATGTTGTTCTGCCGATGCTTCAGGCTGAAGTTGTACATCCCGGCGGTGTTACTCCGGACGCTTTCCTGGTTGGCTACAGTGCCGCCCAGGCAGTACCTGGCCCTATGTTTGCTTTGGCTCCTTTTCTGGGCGGTGTATACGGCGATAGCTACAGTATTTCCAATGCACTGGCCGCTCTGTTGGGTATTTTTGCTCCCTCTTTCCTTCTGCTGGCAGCGGCCTGGCCCTTCTGGAATCGTCTGAAAGCCATGCCAAAGCTGAGAGCCGCTATCAATGGCATTAATGCGGCGGTGGTAGGCTTGCTTCTGGCAGCCTTTTACAATCCGGTGATTACTCTGGCCATCAAGGATGCTCAGGATGTTGCCCTGGCATTGTTGGCTTATCTGCTTCTGGCTGTCTGGAAGCTGCCAATTGCCTGGATGGTTCCCCTTTTTGCAGGCATTGGTTTTCTGTTGATCTGAAACTGAGCAGACACTTCCGGGGAACTTTTCACTCCCCGGAGACTCTAAACTATATAAGCTTTTGGAGGGTACGATTATGCAATTCGTGGTGTTCTGGGATATCAACTGGCTGAAGGAACGACTGAGAAAGAAGCCTCTCTCTGGTCGGGAAACTTACCTCTATGCGATATGCTGGCTGGCATTTCTAACCCTGGCTTTTTTTCCTGGAAGCATCAATGACCGCTCTGCCCATTCAGTCTGGCTTGAGGCCATAGAGCTCTTGATTCCTGTCATTGCTATCTTTTACGCCTGGCTCTGCAACGGGGGTCTTCAGGGAGAACAGTTCTGGACCCGACTGATTTCAATAGGTTGGGTCGTCACCATGAGAGCGTTGGTGTTCAGCCTGCCGATCTTTTTAATATTGGCTTTTGCACCCATGGAACAGTCAGAGCTTATTTTTGAATCCGTCGCCACATTGGTGAGTTTATTCATAATCTGGCGGCTGGGGAGTCATATCGAAGGACTAAGGGAAGTCAATATGACTAAAAAAACTTCCCTGTGAGCGGATGTTTTACTGTTACTTTTCATTCTCGAGAGTCTTGATTCTGGCTCTCACCTGCCTTATGTCCCGCCACAGTTGAAAGCTTTCTGCAGGGTTCTTATACCACTTCAATTTGTCTTTTTGCTTAATCATATTGTTCAATACATCTTGTTCGTTAACTAATCTGACCTGACGCCCCCCCCATTCGACAGCCTGTGATGCAGTCTGATAAAACTCTTCTGCTTCATGCTTGACGGCATCAACAACCTTAACTGCGGCTTTTTTTATCTGATTCAGAGGACCCTTCTGTCTTGCTTTCCTTGCTTCGGCCATTCGGCTTCTTTGTTCCTTACGAATTTTTTCATTTTGAAGCTGGGCACTGGTTTTGGCATTTTCCGCCTGGGTTCTGAATTTTTGAGCTTGCTCTAGTGTGCACTGTTGCGCAACGTTCGACCTGTACTGTCCAGCCTGTTTTTCCAGATGATCAGCTTGAGCCAAAAAGAATTCTTTTGACTCCTTCAGGATGGGTTTGCCATCGACAGCCTCAGCTGCTCGATGATCATATCGCCCGACCTGCTTGCCTTTGACCTTGTTCGAACTCTGTGAAGTTGAAGCTCCCACCAAGCCTTTGAGAAAATTTACTGGTCCAGCCATGGCTCATGATCCTCCTTGAAAGCTGAAAATACCTTACATCTAACTATCGACGATTTTCAGGTTTCTTCCATCACTGGACAGTGTTTAGAGAAATTCTTCTCCCATACCTTCGGCAAAAACGTTATATTATAACAACCTCAATCAGTTTCAGATGTCATGACCAAAGCAATCCCTACTAACCTGATTACCGGCTTCCTCGGATCCGGTAAAACTACTGCGATCCTTCATCTTCTTGCCAACAAGCCCAGAGAAGAAACCTGGGGTGTGCTGGTGAATGAGTTTGGAGAAATCGGCATCGATGGCGCCATAATGTCGGGCAAAGGCGCAGTTGTCCGGGAAGTGCCCGGTGGCTGCATGTGCTGCGTGGCCGGGCTGCCCATGCAGATAGGGTTGAATATGCTGATTGCCCGCAGCAAACCAGACCGTATTCTGATCGAACCCACAGGACTGGGGCATCCGGAGCAGATTCTGCAGACGCTGTCAGGTGAGCACTATTGCGATGTACTCGATCTGAAAGCCAGTATCTGTCTGGTGGACCCCCGGAATCTGAAAGACCAGCGGTATCTGGATAACGAAAATTTTCAGGATCAGATCGCTCTGGCAGACGTTATCGTGGCCAATAAGACCGACTGTTGTGAGGATTCCGACAAAGAGCGTTTTGACAACTTCTGCAGCTCTATGGAAAACAAAACATTCAAAACAGCCTGGGTAGCCCATGGCGCACTGGAGCAGCAATGGCTAGATCTTCCCAAAGGTCATCAGGTCGCTCTGCACCCGGATGCGCATCACTCACACAGCGCCATGCCCGAAACCGCTCCCCTGCAACTGCCCGATGGTGAGCTGTTTATCCGGCGAGAGAACAAGGGACAGGGCCATTTCAGCTGCGGCTGGCTGTACAGTTCAATGCTGGTGTTTTCCTTCGATGCACTGTTTCATCTCTTCAACAGCATACCCGCCAAACGTCTGAAAGCTGTGGTTAATACCCATCTCGGGCCAAGGGCATTTAATGCCCAGGATGGAGTAGTCAGCATCATGGAACTGGAAGAATGCGATAACAGTCGGATTGAGGTGATTCACAACGAACCTCTGGCATGGGATGAGATTGAAGAGTTATTGTGCCAGGCGGCAGGATTGGTGCCCGATTCAGAGTGAAGGCTTTACCAGTTACAAAAACGGGACCTCCATGAGATCCCGTTTCCAGAAAGTGTTGTGTTTCATCTGGATAATAAGCTTGCCAGAATCAAGCGCCGCAGCACTTCTTGTATTTTTTACCACTGCCACAGGGGCAAGGATCATTGCGACCAATTTTGGTAACAGAAACCGGATCTGGCGTTTCCGTAATGGCTTCCCAACGGGTGCGAACTCCCAAGTCAATGGAAGCCAGCTCCCTGGCTACAGAGGGCACTGCAGACAGCATCTTGCCAATGTCAGGCCCCCCCGGTTTTTTGGCTTTATCCATTAGCTGCTCAGGGTTGGACCAGACGCTGAGGAGAATGGTGCAGGCTGTCCAGGATTCTTCCAGCTCTTTCATGGCCTGGTGCTGGAATATTTCTTCCCAGAAGTTCACCAGCATGGCATTGGCTTCACCGAAACCTTTGGACCACTTTTGAAGATTGGGGAACAACTCATCTTCCGGCGTTTCTGACAGACAGTCTTCAGGAATGATATCCAGCCCCATTGCAGCAGTCCGCTCAATCGTGTCGCAAAGATTAAACAATATACGGTGAGCGTCTTTTTCCTGCTGCGCATCCGTAAAAGCAGGTGTTTCACCAAAGATTTTTTTAAACCAGCGGTTGGGTGGCACCGGTTGAGGCGAGCCCCAGATACCAAACAGGAAACCTTCCAATTCCTGATAGGACATCTGGCCATACTCAGACAGCATGGTTGCCAATGTTGCCTTCTGGGCATCGTCAAAACGCCAGTCAGGAATGAAGGAACGGGTTTCTCTCAAACCCAGCTCAATCTCCACGTCCTCAATATCACCATGAACCTCACGATCAACTTTACCACGCTCAAAAGCATCGCGGATGACTTTAGCTGCTTCTTTGCCGTGCAGATCGATCAGGGCACCGACCAAGGCCGTATTCAGATAGTTCCCATCATCTTCCCTGTCTTCCAGAAGCTGCTGAAGGCCTGCTACTGTGCTTTCACGATCCGCGTCATGGTAAGTCGCATTCCAGCGCAGAGACTCTATAGCCAGATCCCGGGCATCTTCATTTTCCCCGGTGTTTCTGGCAATGCTCCAAAGGCGATCAGTGGCCACTTTACCAAGACGACCGACCACAGAAGGCAGATACTCTGAAATCACAAAATGTTCATCATCTTTGTAGAACAGCTCCAGCAGAGGTTCTACCGCTTCTTTTGCCTGCAGAATACCCAGAACTCTCCAGGCATGAACGGGTGACCAGACGGTATCGGCATCGTCATGATCAAAGAAGGTCCAGTCCTGAGCCAACTTCAACAGCTCCGGGATGTGCGACTCATTAAATTCAAAACGGCTATAATCCGTCCAATCCTGCCAGTCGCAGTGGCCCAGACCAAGAAGTTCAGAAATAGGAGAGGTATAAGGACTCATGGAGATATCCGAAGGTGATCCGTACAGAAAGGCACGCAATCATAGTAGATCAGTTCAACTAATCCAACATCCTCGAGCTCCTTCAGAATAAATACTCCGGAGAGATTATGACGCTCATTCAAACTAACGTCTGAGAATAGCAATCCAGCGGCCAAGATTGAGCAGGCTGCCCAGCGCCGCAGCAACATAAGTCATGGCAGCCGCTTTTAATACCTCTCTGGCAGCAGGCATATCTTTTTCTGACAGGTAACCCTCCGCCAGAATGGGCAGGGCTTTTTTAAAGCTGGCATCCAGTTCAACGGGCAAATTGATCAGTTGCACCCAGATGGCCGCTAGCATACCGGAGACACCGATCAAAACCGTTAGCAACATGCTGTGTGGAACCCGGGTCAGGGCGAAAATCAGTGGCGTAATCATCAGCGCCATGGCACTGAAACGCTCTATGGTTATGGCGAGACGTATCCGCCTCTGACGAAGCATAAATCCGGCATGTTTTTCCTGATGCTGAAGCGCATGTCCGGTTTCATGGGCCGCGACAGCAACTGCTGAAACTGAACGTCCATCGTAGTTTTCCGGAGAAAGCGAAATCAGCCACTCTTCCGGGTTATAGAAGTCTTCTCCCTGGCTGCCTTTGACAACCTTTACGCCCTCAAGGCCAAAGCGTTCCACAAGATGTTCAACCAGCTCGCCACCGGTTCCCTGGAGATCCGGACGATCACTGCTATGTAGTCTGATTGTTCGCTTTACCCAGATCTGGGGACCAAACACCAGAACAAGAATCAACAACCCCAGGATGACAAAGACCATTCCATGCTCTCCAATCCATTGATAATGTTTTAGCTTGGAAATTTCGTAAACTATCGAGCTTTTCGCTCAGCCATTCTCTTGATTTGCAGCGTTTTTATACGCTTTCAGGATTAAAAAATGGCCTGTTCACGTACCACGTCGGCGATCACTTTCAAGACGACCAGGGCCAGAATCAGCCTTGGGGCCCAATGCATATTTTTTACATCTTTAAAGAATTGCAGCATGTTTTTCAGCCCATATTACCGCTTACTGTTTGTGAAAAGGTCTTTCATAATGAAAAATAATTTCACTTTTTCACTTGTGGCTGAGAAGCTTTATATCATATCTCGGCTGCCAGCTCATATAAGTGTCCGTCGCTGGCGTGGTTCAATGGCGGTATATTTCTATCTCTGCTGTTTGCTAAAATCCTGACCTGAATCGGGAAGCCTGGCATTATTGGCCGATCTGGTTTCTGAATCCTTGCCTCACTCCAGAATCTGCTTTTCATGGCTATATCGAATTTTGCCCCTGAGTATAATCACCGAGCCGTGTCCAGCCTTCTGCTGGATATCGCTGTTCTGCTTACGTCATCCGGTGCACATACTGACAGGGTTGATCGTAATATACGACGAATATCTTATGCCCTGGGATATGACATTGAACTATTCTTCTCCTTTGCCGGGATTACTTTGACTCTATCTGATCGAGAGAGCCCCCACCTTCAACACACTGCTTTTAAAAGAGTTGGCCATTACGCTGTAAACCTCAGTGTGGTATCCGCCATCAGTCGAATGAGTTGGAAAGTCGCTTTTGAAAACTGGCCCATGACCGACATTGCCATAGAAATAGAGCGCATCCGAAGCATTCCTCATTACCCAAAAATGGTATTGCTGGTCATGATAACTCTGGCAGGTATGGCCTTTTGTCGACTGGCCGGCGGAGAAGTTCTGGCCATGCTGCTGGCAGGTGCGGCAACAGCCATTGGCTTTACAGCCCGAAATATATTGCTGGCCAAGGGTTATAACCTTGCCCTGACCGTTGTCGCTGCTGGCTTTATCGCCAGTACTATCAGTGGACTGGGTCTGGTGTTTCACTGGGGAGATTCTCCGGAAATAGCTGTAGCCACTTCCGTTCTTTTTTTGATTCCGGGCGTGCCGCTGATCAACAGTATTATTGATCTCATGCATGGCTATATTATTGTCGGACAGGCACGCGCCACGCAGGGCATTGTTATCGCATTTGCCATTGCCACAGGTATCGTCATCAGCTCCGCACTGTTGGGAGTTCATCAATAATGAGCGGCTTGCTGTTAGAAAAGTGTCTTTGGGCTGCTCTGGTCGCCATGGGCTATGCTACGCTGTTCACTTCGCCTATTCGGGCATTCTGGGCTTCAGCTTTTCTGGCTGCCCTGGGATACGGGCTGAGAGGTGTAGCCCTGCAGTTTGGTCTCGATTTACTGACATCCACACTGCTGGCATCATGCACCATGGGCTTGCTGTCGATTCAGTTAGCACATTGGGTGCACACGCCTACTACTGTTTTTATGGCACCCGCTGTTATTCCGATGGTGCCGGGCGTCTATGCCTATAGAAGCATTATGGGGCTTATGGAGATGAGCCAGGCCACCACCTTCTCAAGCGATCTTTTAATGCAAACCGTCAGCTATGGGTTGAATACACTATTTATTCTTTTATCCCTCGCCGTCGGCGTCACCATTCCATCTCTGCTCTTTAAGAATCGCAGTGTCAAAGACATCCGTTTCCTGAAATCCCGTCGCACAAGAGTCTAATTTCTCATAAGTAGCTGGTTAAGTTGTCATCCAGGGAGTGTCAGGCAGTTTATCGAGATTCTGCTCATATCTGTTCAGATTGAAAGTCGCATCATTTTGAATCACATCGATAATCTCGACCGAAAGGGCGCAGGCAATATAGTCCATGGCTTCCTGTCTATCCATACCCGTCATGGTCAGCCTGAGCAGTGTCTCTTTAACCCTTGTGGGGTTATTCCCGGTCAGCTGGTTTTCTACGATTTCCAGCAAATGCGCCTCAGTGACCAGATCATCATCAATCATGGCAGTTTTCCGATTATTAAATGGGGTAATCTTAGCGTTTTACCTTATCGATTGGCAGCCTGACGATGACTGAAATGGTTGAAATTCCGGAAGACTATTATCTAACCAACTTCCTGTCACTGCTGGATTTTGTTAATCATCATTATGAAGACCTGTTGGTGGATGATGAAAATAGTTTTCTCAGCTGTTTCCATGCTGCCTCTGAACCTGCCCGGCGTCTCTATGTACGTCTGATTTGCAGAAAGGGCCCCTTGTTCCGCTCAGACTTATTGAAGTATCCGGAAATATTGGCCATAACCCCGGCAGCCCGTGAGCTTGAGAAGCTGGGGCTACTGGCTGTTAATCCTGATATTAACGTCTCGGAACTGGTTCAACTTGGCACCAAGCCAGAGCTCTTGAAGTGGTTCAGCTCAGTCAGTGGCATTGCTTCGAAGTTGAAAAGACCTGAACTTGTTGAACGGATTGTGGCTGAAGTCTCTCAGTCACCCGATCTGCCTTTTGATATTTATAAGCCTCTTTTCGCCGAACAGGTTCAGAATCTACAATTCCTGTTTTTTGGTAATCTCCATCAGAATCTGAACGAATTTGTGCTGCAAGACCTGGGACTTTATAAGTTTGAAAATTACCCTCTGGAAAAAAGCAATCGACTATTCAAAACCCGGCAGGAATTAAACGACGCTTTACAACTATCTAAGTTAGGCATTCTCGCTTATGAAGCAGAGTTTGATAAAGACTCTCAAGCCCTTTGCCATTTACAAAATGAACTCCCCGCCCCACCTGCCAGCCCCATTCTAAAAAGACGCTTCAGCCGCCTGGTCAACCGGATCGCCAGAGAATTGGAGCGTAAAGAACGGTTCGATGAAGCTCTGAGCCTGTTTGCACAATCAAACCTGCCGCCAGCTCTGGAAAGAATGGCTCGTATCCACCATAAGCTTGGAGAGATAAAAGCCAGCGAAACGATTTGCACCCATATTCTGAAACAACCTGCCAGCGATATGGAGCTGGAGTTTGCCAAACGATTCATCAGAAAATTAAAGAGGGAGAAAGCCTTACGAAAACAATCCCGTTTTTCTGAAAAACGCCTTTCCCTACCTGATAGCAGCGAAAGGGTTGAATTTCAGGTGCAAAAACACTTTCAGAATAATGGCTGGAAAACATTCTATGTAGAAAATACTCTGATCTGTGGGCTGGCAGGTCTGCTGTTCTGGGACATTCTGTTTACCGATATTCCAGATGCCTTTTTTCATCCTTTCCAGAGTGCGCCTGCTGACTTATCGACCCCCGACTTTTACCGTAAACGACAGAATTTGTTTGAAAAAAGATTCAGACAACTGAAAACGTCTGATGTGACCCGGGAGGCTCTGACTATTTATCAACAAAAGCGGGGCATTTCCAACCGTTTAATCTATTGGCCCGGGCTTTCAGAAGAGTTAATCACGCTTGCCTGCGACCTGATACCCTGGCCTCACCTGAAAGCCATGCTGGAAAAACTGGTTTTCGACTTTGCCCATAATCGTACTGGCTTTCCCGACTTGATTCTTTTTCAGCCAGAAACCCGGGAGTATCGATGGGTAGAAGTAAAAGGCCCTGGTGACCGACTTCAGGACAATCAGAAACGCTGGCTTTCATTTTTTTCCGAACACGATATACCGGCTGAAGTTATGTATTTGGATTGGCAGTAGTCAGAATGGTGTCATGACCATCGCCGAGATCAGCCTCTTTGGCTACAGCACACTAACACTTGACCGACTTTCCTTTTATCGTGGTCAGGCTTAAATGCTTTTTCAGAGTCCGGTTTCTGAAAAGATTTCCTCTTCCCCGTCCGACGCTGAGGTATTTCTTTGATAAGCTGGTGGAGGGTTTGCAGGTGCAGTTAGGGTGGATCGACTGTCTCTTTCTTCATAGGGTGGCGGTTGCATTGAAATAATGGGCGGATAAGAATGGCTACCGGCATCTTCATCAGCCCGGAGTAAACCCTGAAGCACGGGAGTACTTCCAGGCTGGTCTGTTACTGGCAAATGTCTGCGACAAACATCATCTGCCTCAGTTATACGACGACACCGGATACTGCAGCCATCGTTCCGATATGCACTGACAGCTAGGTAAGCCAGACAACCAATACTGGAGCCAGTAATGCCACCGATAATAAGTCCTGTGGGACTGGTTCCGCTTCCAATAGTGGCAATACTCCCTATAAGGAAACCAACAGCACCTCCAAGGCCTGTAGAAATTCCAGTACAAATCCCGTGTCTTCGAGCACTTTGCAACGTCGGGTCCTGGCAAATACATTCTACTATTGTTGCACTTCCTGCTACCTGCATAACATCCTACCCACATTAATGATTTATGTTGTCATTATTCAATTGGACTAAAGTATCTGAAAAAAGTTCCTCAGTTTTTGTCAGAAAACATCCAGAGCCTTTGAGAGTGAGTTAATACTTTAAATGCTTTTTCAAACCGTAGTTTCTGAAGAAGTTTCCTCTTGCCCATCCGACGCTGAATCATGTCTTTGGTAGGGTGGCGGAGGATCTGCAGGTGTGGTCAGGGTGGCTCGACTGTCTCTTTCTTCATAGGGTGGCGGTTGCATTGAAATAATGGGCGGATAAGAGTGGCTACCGGCGTCTTCATCAGCACGGAATGACCCCTGAAGCATGGGGTTGCTTCCGGGTTGGTTCATTACTGGCAGGTGTCTGTGACAAGCGACGTTTGTCTCAGTTATACGACGGCAGCGGATAGTGCAGCCTTCAGTCCGGTATGCACTACAAGCCGCGTAAGACAGGCCACCAAGACAGCAACCAGAAGAGCATCCGATAAGAAATCCTGCGTAAGTACTTGCGGTTGCGAGAGGCAGCACATTCCCGGTGAAGCCGGCAATCAGGCCTCCACAACATGCAGAAGTTCCGCCAAGAATGCCGTGTTTTCGAGCAGTTTTCGTCGTTGGGTCTGGGCAAATACATTCTAATATTGTTGCACTTCCTGATACCTGCATAACATCCTACCTCCATTAATGATTTATGTTGTTATTACTTTATTGGACTAAGGTGCATTAAAAAAGTTCCACAGTTTTTGTCAGAAAAATGAATTTTTCTCTCTGTCAACAATCACGGAGCAGCGGGGATCATTGCTTAGTGCCAGACAGGCACAGTCTCTGATATGTGATGCAGAGAATAGCGTGGCTGAACCCGAAAAGGTTCATTATTCGGTGTCAACGGGGACAATCAATGAAATGGCGCTCTCGTAGGGAATCGAACCCCAATCTCAGCCTCCGGAGGGCCGCGTGTTATCCGTTACACCACGAGAGCATCGTCTGGCGTAGCCTCGACAGGGCTGAGGCAGGTTAGAATCCCTGTCCAGCTGAGCTACGACTGTTTGAAAGCCAATTGACTTCAGGGCTTTCAGCGGAGGCCAATATTACTGATCAGCTTCCTGCCTGTCTATGGCTTTTTGCCGCAAATACGGTTTTAGACACTGGTATCTCAAGCTGAACAGGTTTTGGCGGATTCGTCAACTGTCAGCTAATAACCTTTCCTGGCAGCCGGGGTCCTGCATGCATAAGCGTGTCTTGTCTGGTGGAAATACCTGTGACCAACCTTTTTTGCTTTTTCAAACGCCCTATCCGAGGTGACGTAAGATTCAGCATTTGCCATGAACTCAGGGAACTGATGGGAAAAGATGAAATCTGATCTGGACGAACATGACACTGCCTTCTATACATCAAGCACAAATCTCAAAGCAGCACTTAATCACAAATTCAGGGACTGCCAAGTAGATGCATTCCTGTGGATTTTTTTGTGACGCTTGCTCTCTTTATTAAAATCAAAATGGTGTAGCTGTTTATGCGCTTGTTTATTTTTTTAGTTTTCAACTTAATTTTAACAATAGGGTACGCTGACGTATGTCCAATTTGTCTGCATGAAATTATCAGTGGTCAGCAAAGTACCAGCCTTTGTTGCGGACATGATTTTCATAAGGATTGTATAGAGACATTGCGATCAAATCATCGTGATCTGTTATGCCCGGTTTGCAGGCAGCGATCCCGAGTACACCATGGTGCAAGTTCGGGAGATCATAGTGTTTGTTTTGGGCAAGAACCTGCGGTTGAGGCACTTTCCAGACCAGAGCTTCAGGCAAATATGATTGTCGAGCTACAAAACAAACCGGCTAGTCCTAAGTTATTATCTGCAGCAGCTCTATTTGTACAATCACAACTCCATTGTCCACCAAGAGACGATAATGACAGAAGATTATACAAAACATTACTTGATTTGTTCTTTCAGCGTTTTTCAGAGTTAAGCGAAGCCGATCGGTGGAAATCAGTAGAAGCTTTTCGAATGATAATGGATATAACATGCAAGCCAGAGACACAGACTCAGACAGAGAATCAGACAGAGACAGAGACTCGGACAGAAACTCAGACTCAGACAATGACAGTGACAGTGACAGAGACAGAGACAGAGACAGTGACAGAGGCAGAGACAGAGTCAGAGACACAATGACAGCTGATTTTATTTAGCAAAATCGCCGTCAACCCTCGCCCAATCGAGGGTGTCGCAAATAAAGAAGCACCAATGTTTATATTTCGACAAATAGTTCAATACAATCAATCTGTTAAACAATTAGCTGATATGACAAACGTTTTGTTCTATAATCCGCGTTGCTTAAAAACAATTCGGTTGCTGGCGGTGCCCTGAGCACACAATAATAAGATCATCTCAATGGTTTATTCAGGTCCACCAGATCTAACCATAAGCAGCATAAGCGTTGAGATGCCTGACGTAGCCAAGTGCCACTGGCCAATTACAGTAAATTGTGCCACTGACTCATTACATGGTGCCGCGGGCCTTTGTCGATATAGGGGATAAGTGAGTGTCTCGGGTAACTCAAATACGTACGTTAATTGCCTTGGTCGGAGGCCTGTTTTCCGCCCTGGCGTTCGCCAAGCCTGTTGAGCTGGATGATATTTCCCGTAAAGAAGTAGCCGAGCGCATCGCTCCTCTTGGCTCTGTGTGTCTTGAAGGTGAAGACTGTGCTGCCAATGCCGGCGCCACTGCCAGCACCGCCAGTGGTCCTCGTTCCGGTGAGCAGATCTTCAACCAGTTCTGTACTGCCTGCCATACTTCCGGTCTGCTTGGCGCTCCCAAGAAAGGCGACAAGGCTGTCTGGGAAACCAAACTGGCTGCAGCGGGTGATTTCAGCAAGCTGCTGGGTAATGCCATCAAAGGTGTCGGCAGCATGCCTCCAAAAGGAACCTGTGGAGATTGCTCTGACGAAGAGATCAGCAACGCCATTGAATTCATGAGTGGTCTCAAGCCCTGATACGCTTCAGTGTTGTCAGCTTCACTGGCTCTCAGGCCAGTGGACTGACAAAGCCTTCCGGCTTAACAGCCAGAATTGAACAGTAGATATTGTTCAGAATATTCTCAGCCGTATTCCCCATCAGTACTCCACGGGCATGACGGCTCAGAGTTCCCATAACGATCAGATCCACATTAATTTCGTTGGCCAAATTCTCTATTTCTCTGGCAGCGTTGCCTTTCAACAGGTGTACTTTTACCCTGTCAGATTCAGGATCAATGCCCGCATCAACCAGTGTCTTATCCAGTCTCTGCTGATAGCGCTGATGAGTGCTCTCCTGAAGATCATAGATCTCCTCATCACCCAACATCCTCAATGCAGGCTGGTTCAACGGCAGGTTCCAGACTGTCACTATATGCAGCTCAGCGTCTTCCTGACTGCTGAGATAGTGACCATGAAGGAGCAGATTTCTATTCAGGGCCACCGCATCAGAGTCCGGGTCACCGACATCGACCGCTACCAGAATCTTGCCGGTGAAATCAGGCAGCTGATCCCTGCAGGCCATCATCAATACAGGGACCGGACATTTTCTTAGCAGCGCCAGGTCATTACCTGTTAACTGATTACGAACCAATGCCCCAGAGGGATCTGCAAGCTTGATAACCAGGTCTACACCAAATTCTTCAATTAAACCCGCAATAAGCTGTCTTGGCTTGCCAGCAACAATATGAACTTCGGCTTCGATGCCTTCTTCCCACGCCAGTTGCCTGAACTTCTCGGCATCCAGTTCCAACTGCTTTCTCATGGCAGCCTCCAGCTTGCTTTCCAGAGGTATGAACTGAAGCTTGCGCATAATTTCCAGGCTTTGATCAAAAAAGGCCATAATAAGCCTGGCGTGGTTATCAGCCACCAGCCTGAAGGCCTGTCTTAACTCGAGCTCGCTGGTATGACTTCTGGTAATGGCCACCATAACGGTCTTGAAAGCATGCATAGTCAACCCCATACAGTTCGCATCGGGCTTGTCGAATTACGTGCCGCCATCCTGCGACAAGCTCAGAACGAACGAAGTGTGTATATCAGTTCCTGGCTGCACCGGAAGCAAGACTCCAGAAAACGCCTCAGATCATCTCACCAATAACCGGAATAATAGACAGCACCAGTAAAAGCGCCATAGTGATGTTAAATGCCCTTTGATAAGACGGCTGTTGCAACACCTTTTTCAGACGAACACCAAAAAATAACCAGACGCCTACGCAGGGAATCGCAGCGACCAGAAAGGCCAGGGCAATGACAATCACTTGCAGAAATACATCTCCGGACACTGTTGTATAAGCAGCCACGGCACCTGTCGCCATAATCCATGCCTTCGGGTTTACCCACTGAAACAGGGCTGACTGTATAAAAGTCAGTGGTCTGGACTTGCCGCCATTTAAATCGGCAGGTGCAGACTTTGCGATGAGCCAGGCAAGGTATAGAAGATAAGCGACACCCAGAACCTTGATAATATCGTGAAGCACTGGAAAAAGATCAAACACCGCCCCCAGCCCCAAACCCACAAACAACACCATCAGAGGAAAGCCAAGACAGATGCCCAAAAAATGGGGGATGCTCTGTCGGGTGCCATAATTCATCCCCGAGGTCATGATCATGACATTATTGGGTCCCGGAGTAATCGTACTGGAAAAAGCAAAAGCCAGCAGGGGCCACAAAACGATGCTCAACTCGCCACTCATTATGAAACTCCCGATACTGTTATCTGGCCTTTGAGGAAGAGTACAGCGGCTCCACGCAGCAACACCCTGTCCTCAACCCATTCACACCCCAGCTCCCCCGTTCTTCGGGAAATCTGTTCAGCTTTGAGTGTTCTTTTGCCCAATAGTCCAGACCAATAAGGAGTTAGCATAGTATGAGCTGAACCGGTGACCGGATCTTCTTTATGAATGGGAAGCACTTTCATTATTTGTTCCTTTCTTCGGTTGTCCGATCAAAAACGATTTGGACTCTCTTGTTTTTTTTGCCTTTACTTTCAACCGGCATAAATTGTCACCATACAATTTTATTTTTATTTTGCTTTTTTCATTTGATTGCAGTTTATAGGCTGCTTAAAATGGTTCAATCCTTTTATTGTCACCATGACAATCATGTAAATAGCTGAATCTATGATCGACTGGCAACCTGATCTGGATCGTTTTTCCGGTCCCAAATACAAAGCGCTGGCTGACGCTATAGAAGAAGCCATAAAGGAGGGCAAGCTAAACAATGGCGACCGGCTGCCCACACATCGCTCTCTATCTGAGCAACTGGGTGTCACCATCGGGACAATTACACGTGGCTACGCTGAAGCTGAACGACGGCGGCTTATCATCGCAAGAGTGGGAAGTGGTACATTTGTTCTTGGCAAGGTCTGGGAAAAAAGAGATTTCTCTATTCCAGAGCCCCGGGAATCCGACCTGATCGACCTTAGCCTCAGCTTGCCCGTCCCGGCCAACCGAGAGCAAACCCTGGCCAGGAGCCTAAGTTCAATAGCCGAAAAATGGCAACAATTGTCGCCTTTACTGGATTACCATCCGGAAACGGGCATCCCCCGGCACCGTGAGACCATAGTTCGCTGGATGGGCTATCACGGAATGAAAGCGGCGCCAGACAATATTCTGATAACATCCGGTGGCCAGAACGCTAACATGCTTACCCTCCAGGGTCTCATGAGGCCCGGAGATGTTATCGCGTCAGAATATCTGACCTACCGCGGATTTATTAATGCCGCCAGACACTGGCAGCTTCGCCATATGGGTTTGGCCATGGATCGGCACGGTCTGACGCCTGAGGCGCTGGAGCAATGTTGTGATCAATTCAAACTCCGTCTTCTCTACCTGACGCCAAACCTTCAGAACCCGACGGCCACTTTAATGCCACTGGCCAGGCGTCAGGAAATTCTGGACGTTGCTGCTGCGCACAACCTTGTGATTCTTGAAGACGATGTGCAGTTTATTCCACCTGAAAACCGCTTACCGTCTCTCTATAGCCTTGCGCCGGAACGAGTGGTGTACACTTCAAGTTTTTCCAAATTCCTGGCGGGAGGGCTGAGAGTCGGTTTTATTTGCAGCCCGAAAGACTTGAACCTCAAAATCAGAATTGCCATGCAAAACAATTATTGGAGCGCACCGCCACTGATGTCAGAAGTGGTAACGGAATGGATTGACTCCGGGGAAGCCCGGCAACTGACAGACTGGCAGCGGGAAGAAATCCTGCACCGGCAGGACATTCTGAAAGAAACTATCGGGCACCTTGATATTCAGTCACAGCCTTATAGTTTTTATGCCTGGCTGAGACTGCCAGAACCCTGGCGGGCAGAAACATTTGTCCAACAGCTGGAAAGTAAAAATGTTAAAGTGTTGCACTCTGAAGTTTTTGCGGTTGGCAGCTCGGCTGCGCCTCAGGCCGTGAGAATCTGTATCAGTAGTCCATCATCAAGAGATCAACTCAAAAGAGGACTGGAAACCATCAGCGAACTTCTGGCCTCTGACCCCAAACCTGTTTTCAGACCCATTGTCTTTTAAATGGTTTTTTAGATGAAACAACTGAATACTTTCTGGCTTAACAGTGGCCTGGCTTTGGCAGGCTGGCTGGTGTGCATGACAACCCGATCAACCTGGGCTGTTGCCGCAGCAGTCATCATTCTGATAGTACACTTCTCTACCTACGGCTCATGGAAAAAAGAGCGGGAGATTATGTTTATTACCCTGATTCTCGGTAGCGCCCTGGACAGTGTGATGAGCAATATAAGCGTTCTTCAATTTGCCGGTGAGAGTCGAATTCTTCCGCCATGGCTGGCTTGTATCTGGATAATGCTGGGACTGACCATCCGTCATAGTCTGAGCTGGTTAGGTAAAAGCAGACTGACAGGCAATCTGTTTCTTATTATTTTGAGTGCAGCACATTACTTCCTGTTGTTACAGTTTACCTATGTATCTTCCTGTCTGCCCACATGGCAGGCAGTGGCTATTCTTTCAATATCCGCAACAATAATTATTAATATTATTCTGACATTCTCTGATGTCTGGTGGGAAAAATATCGTCTCCAGAACCCGAAATAATCTCACCTGTTATTGAGTCTGAAAAATCACTGCTATCGAATTGCTGCCACAGAAACAGGCTCAAAAAGAGTCTGCTCTCAAATACGCTTACATAAAAGTATCACTTTAGTTACATAAACTATTGTAATATGCCGTCATTTCTGTGTAGCCTGACAACATTTCCGGGCGATGAGCTCTAGATGACATAGTGCGCGAAAATAAAAAAGGAAAGTATTTGATGACCGTCTCAGCCCCCCCTGTTAATGCCAGCAACTTTCTGACTCAAAAGGCAGCTGATATGAAGTCCTGGTTCGAGTCCGGGACCCAACCCATAGAAGGCCTGAATGTTCGTAAAATGCCGGCCCGTGCAGAGCCTCTTGAATACATAGCGAGCGCGGGAAAAACCAAAAACAAGGCTCGCTTCAAACTGATTGTCAGTAAGAACTTTAAGCTTTGGTCGATGGATCTTGAAATGAGTTTTTTCTGCCAGCCCTGGCTAAGCAATGACGGCATAGCCAACCCACCTGGTTTACTTTTCTCAGTCATTGATGACGAAGGTACGATTCACCCCATTGAATACCTGCCGACAGTGTTCGATTATGAAGAAGAGGATATGAATGCACCACAATGGTTCAGCTTCTGGATTCAAAAAATTCTGAAAAGACCTTCAATCAAAATTGTCTTTGCCTATAAACAACTGATTTTCTCTGAGCTTGATGACTAAAGCGCCCTTTCATTTACCATGATACGCCCAGAAACAATAATAAGAACCGGAGCCTGCTTTGAATAATTCATAACAAAAGGCTCCTTTCTTTTTATTTCCGGACGGGTGAAAAATATCTGCTATTACTTAATAAAAACAGGCAGAGCCTTCTTACTCCGAAAATACTGGATTAGTAACATACGTTTTTCTGCCATCTAACTTTTTGGAAGGAAAATAATGAATCGTTTACTCCTGCTTTTCTTCACTGCTTCACTATCACTCTTCTCATATTCAGAATTCAGTCACTACACTCATCGCTGGGTTGCCGTATTTAACTCAGGTATTGTTAAAAGCTGCGATGCAGAACTACTGATCGAAAAGCTGGACAAACTCTCTTCAGAGGTGACGATATCACTGGTACGCCCCTTCGGATCCTGCGGTATTGTTTTTCTTTCCGATTCATCGCTGGATATTGAAAGCCTGACTCAGCAGGACCCATCCATTCGATATATTGAACCAGATGGCCTTAACCAAATTCTGCCGGAAATGACACCCATTAATTAGCAACAAAACATAAGAGAACGATAATTAAAACAATTCCCTTCTAAAGAGTGATGACAGCACTAACAACCTGGTAGCCTGTTATCTGGCATTGATTCCCTGGACTCCGGCTCTCCCACTGCTTGCTTCTACTTCTATTAGTGCTAAAGTGCATGATTTTTCCATTTTATCCCTCTTGAGCATTTTAATGACCTCCCAGTACACCAACAACATCAAGCTGACTGAATACAGCCATGGTGCAGGATGCGGCTGCAAAATTTCGCCACAAATTCTCGATGGCATTCTAAAAACCAACCTTCAGCTGCCTGACTTCCCCGGACTGATTGTCGGTAACTCCAGCAAGGACGATGCCGCTGTTTTTGACCTCGGAAATGGTGAAGGCGTGATCAGCACCACTGACTTTTTCATGCCTATTGTTGATGATCCCTTCGATTTTGGACGAATCGCTGCCACCAATGCGATCAGTGATATCTACGCCATGGGAGGTAAGCCCATGATGGCTATTGCCATTCTGGGCTGGCCAGTGAATAGGCTGCCCCCTGAAATTGCCGCACAAGTTGTCGATGGCGGTCGTCGGGCTTGTGCTGATGCCGGTATTCCTTTGGCAGGTGGGCACAGCATTGATGCACCGGAGCCTATTTTCGGACTGGCGGTCACTGGCAAAGTACCGCTAGAGCAGCTCAAGCGCAATGACCAGGCCCGGGCAGGTAGCAAGCTTTACCTTACCAAGCCTCTTGGTATCGGTATTCTCACCACAGCCCAGAAGAAAAAGCTGCTCAGGGACGAACACAGCCACCTGGCTCGTGATGCCATGTGCACACTTAACAAAATTGGCTCAGAGCTGGCGCAATTACCGGGTATCAGTGCCATGACCGATGTCACAGGATTTGGTCTGCTGGGTCATCTGATTGAAGTCTGTGAAGGCAGCGAAGTAGCGGCCAATATCAGAATGAGCGCTCTACCACTACTCCCCCACGTCAGTGAATACCAACTACAAGGTTGCATTCCGGGCGGTACTGTACGCAATTTTGACAGTTATGGGCATAAAGCCGGGATCATCACAGAAGAGCAAAAACAACTCCTGTGTGATCCACAGACCAGTGGTGGCTTACTGGTCGCTGTGGACAGGGAAAGCGAAGAAGCGTTTCTGGCCATCACCCGGCAGCATGGTCTTTCACTGGAGTCTATTGGTGAGCTGGAAGAATATTCAGAGGGCCCTTTAGTGAGGGTTCAGATATAAGAGGATCGAGTAGGAGGCGGGGTTGCCCCCGCCGTCCTTTCACACCACCGGGCATACGGTTCCGTACCACGGCGGTTCCTGTAAACTCAGCTTTCGTTGTAATACGTCGCCTGCTGTCCAATAAACACCCAACCCAAGCTTCAGATACTGTCTTCCACTCTTTCGGATTTAAAGGCCTCTTTCGAGCATCTGTTCTAAACAGGCAGAGATCGCTTACTTCACATCATTTACAGGTTCAGCCCTTCAGTTTGCGGCAACAAACCTACTATGGAGTCTGCTGACTTCTGTTTTCCCATCCCAACACCTCACGATGCCGGTAGCCTGAGGCAGGAGAACAGATCTCCCGAGGTAATGCGCGTGACCTTCCCACTTATACCCGCCGCATCTACGTCCGCAGTTTCCATGCAAGTATTGGGCTTTGAAGATAATGGCCTTCTTACCCACTACGACCGCCTACTATGCGATTCCTGTTCGTCGGGTCAGTGTTTTGCCTTCAGCTTTCTTCAGATTCCACCTCACGATGGACACCCTTGCCGTTCGGCTAATCATTCCCCTTGCCGGGCTGATAGAGGACTTTCACCTCCAAGTCATCCAGCCGCCACCACGCGTACTGGAACAGCGCCGTTTGGCGCTACGCGCCATACTCGGCGCACCGCCAAAAAAAAGCCCGACAATGTCGGGCTTAAAAATCGGTTTAAATTGTACGGTTACCGTATTCGCTCGAAGGTTTTTTGGGCGGATCAGCAGTAACGTTTGATGGGACCTCTTCTATTTCACCACCGGACTTAAGAAAGGCCTCTACCTGAGCGTTAAGACTCTCTCTGAGTTTTTTCCGGGATTCAACTGTGCGTTGATCAGCGGGTTCGTCTCGACTCCCCAGATAACTGATATCAACCCCGTCAAAACCAGCAGCAGCTTTTTTCGGCGTTTTCCGTGCCATAGCTATTTCCTCTTGGATACTGGTCAATGGAGCAATCTGTGCTCCAACCCATATTTTAAGACTTTAGTTCCGATTTTTTTAGTTATAGTCCAGCGTTGGTAAAACGCCAGTCGGTTCGAGTCCTCCATTGATATACTGCTGTTAAAAAAGACCAATGAAATTATAATTACCTATATAGACGGCCTTGTAAAGTCGCAATCAAGCGACGTTTTCCGCCGCGCTTTTTGTGCTCTCCTAACCAGAGTCCCTGCCAGGTCCCGAGATTAAATCGGCCCCCGGTAACAGGTATCATCACACTGGCACCCCACAAGCTTGATTTTATATGGGCCGGCATATCATCAGCCCCCTCAAGAACATGGCGATAGTAGTCGGCACTATCCGGAATAGCTTGAAGGGAAAATGTTTCCATATCATGACGAACATCCGGATCTGTATTCTCATTCAGAGTAAGGGACGCGGATGTGTGCTGAATAAAGATATGAGCCAGACCCACCTGATAGAGTGAAAGCTCGGGAAGCTTTGACTCCAGCTCATCAGTGATAAGATGGAAGCCCCTGTCTTTTTCCGACAGTTGAATCAGTTTCTGAAACCAACTCATATCAAGTCTTCTCCTGTTTTGCCGAACTGCATTGGGCATTAAGCCCTTTTGGATAGCTTAACAGGCCTGTTTAATGATTCAGAGATTTTGGTTTGCTTTCATACTGCCTCTTTCTTTTCTGACAGCACTGTCTCACGCCAACGATTTGAATAACTTTGGCTGTGACTTTCTTGCTATGCAGGCTTTCTATATGGAAGAACTGGGAGTCAGTGGTGTCACTATTGTTCATCTGACACAAAAAATGGATAAGCCCGAAATAAAGGGCTTTACCAAACAGCTCGGGCCGAAAAAGTACCTGATAGCCTTGGCAGAAGGACTCGAACCCAGTGAAATAAGAGTCACCATGGCTCATGAACTGGTGCATGTCCGGCAGCTGGAAGAAGGCTCAATCGAAAACAGTGAGTTTAAAAAGCATTATCTGGACCGAAGCTTCGAAGATGAAGCCTTCCGGCTAAGCCTGCCATTAGCTGCCCAATTCTACACCAGCCATTCATGTAATGATGAAAATCAGGCAAAGCAACACTGAACGAAGGGGTAGTAGAGTATTTTCCAGCTCAGGGGCGTCGATAGTTGCGCCGTCTATTGATGACAACCTCTCCGAACTTATTGATCTACCCGCTGTTATAGTCTACTTTTTGGATATACAAAATATATATACAGGACTAAACATGGAAACCAGTGTATTTAGAAACAACCGTTCACAGGCGGTCAGAATCCCCAAAGAGCTTGAGCTGCCAGAAGGCACAAATCGTGTCAGGATCTCCAAACGTGGAGAATCTATACTGATCACTCCGATAAAAGGAGACTGGGACTCATTCTTTCAGATGGTTGATGAAAACGCTGTTGAGTTTGAGCGTCAGCCTCAACCCGACATGCAGGCCAGAGATCTGGGGGATTGGGGCGAATGAAATATATGCTGGATACCAACATGGTTATCTTCGCTATGCAAAAAGACGACCCCAGGCAAGTACGCCAAAAGATAACCAGCCACAATGGTGATATGTTCATTTCCTCAATCACCTATGATGAGCTGATGTTCGGTGTTTATAACTCAGACAGCGAAAAACGAAAGCAGACCAAAATCATTATACTAAACGAGTTTCTCATGAGGGTGTCCATTTTGCCCTTTGATGAAAAAGCCGCCGATCACTCAGCCAATATCCGGCAACACCTTTGCTCAAAAGGCCAGCAAGTCGGCGTATACGACAATCTCATTGCGGGTCATGCCCGAAGTCTTGGCATGACATGCATCACCAACAATACCCGTGAATTCGCCAGGGTACCCTCTCTGCTCGTGGAAGACTGGACCAATGTAAAAACACAAAAAACCAGCAGAAAAAGGTCATTGAGTTCAAACTGATCTACGAAAGAGCCTTGTGTAACTGCCAGAGTTCACCGCTGATTCAATTGCTAAAAGTTGAGTCTGTCAGTTGAACAGGGTCGAGAGATAATCCAGAGGCGCATAGAACTTTTTCCACTGAGTCCAGCCGGTCTCTGAAAAGCCTTCTTCCATTGGATAGCCATAAACGACGTAGTTTGAAAGACTGTTGATGAGAGCGAAGGTCAATGCAGGCACCAGAGTGACACCGGCTCTGATAAATGGGTTGTTTGAGGTTATCTTCGAACTGCCGAACATAAGCAGGACTCCAACTCCGCCCACAGCTGAGGATCCGAGTCCGACTCCGAATCCGGCTCCTAATCTGGCCAAGGCTCCGGCTGAGGTCGTGGCACTGGCTATGGCTCCAGCTACGGCCCCGGCTTCGGCTCCAGCGCCGGCTCCGGTTATAGCTCCGACTTCTGCTCCGGCTCCTGCTATGGCTCCGGCTCCGGCAAAAGTTCCTGCTAAAGCTGCGATTCCGACTCCGGCTAAGGCTAAGGCTCCAGCTTCAGCCTTTAACTGTTCCCCCGCATCAATTGTTAACAATGAAAAAATTCCCGAGAGGCTACCCGCAATTGCTGCGCTGACAGCGGAAGCAAGAGTCGCTTTTGCCGGACTGAAGCCTTTATAGATCATGGCTTCATAGGCGACAGCGCCTGCCATAATCCCATTGACCACAGACAATGTCGTGTACCCTCCAGCCGCATACCATTCAGTTGTAGTATTTCTCACGCTCATTTTTCTTAGAATTACCGCCGAAAAAGCGCTGGCTCCAGTTCTTAATAATGCTTCGGACGCAAGGTAGATCAGGACTGTAACAGGTATCTTCCCACTCGTTTTCGTTATAGCCGCATAAGCTGCCATTACAGCACCGGCAAAATATAGGGGTTTCCACCAGCGCTGCTCCAGGGGCCAGGGAGACACATGCCCAGCCAGCGCCACTTCGGTGCTGGTCATCAGGGGGGCCAGCTGCAAACAAAAATCCGTTTTCAACTTCTCCAGCTCCTTTGTATCCGATTCAGCCAGATCATATTTACTAGAAAGCCCCGAGACTATTCCCGCTGTTTTACACACACCCCACCAGATACCCAGGTTGAGCAGGGTAGACAGAGAGAATCCAGCAATGTTTACCGTTAACTCAAGCCCGTTTGCCACCAGTGCGGTGTCATTTAAAGGCTCAAGAAAATCAAAATCATTTTGTAAGGGGGGACTGGCCTGTGCTGTCGTATAAAGCAAACACAAAACTAATGGACACAGGTTGAATGGCTTTCTCATGGTGATTTACCAGATGCAGCTACTGAACCGGAAATATAGACCTTTATCAGAGCTATGGATGACAAAATTCTTAACTCCAACGTGCGCTGCAGATAAGGCAACTAACACATAATGAGGCTCTTTTACCGTGTTCTTCTCACCAAGGCTGATGGTTTAATTCCTGTCAACCTCAGGGGCACTTCAAGCGTCTGTCATCTAAACAGGGTCGAGAGATAATCCAGAGGCGCATAGAACTTTTTCCACTGAGTCCAGCCGGTCTCTGAAAAACCTTCTTCCAGTGGATAGCCATAAACGACGTAGTTTGAAAGACTATTAATAACAGCGAAGGTCAATGCAGGCACCAGGGTGACACCGGCTTTGATGAACGGGTTGTTTGAGGATATCTTCCAATTGCCGAACATTAGCAAGGCTGCGACTCCACTTAAGGTAAGGGTTCCGGCTCCGATTCCGCCTGAGATTCCATTACTAACTTCTGCTGAGGCTCCAGCTCCGAGTCCGGCTACGGCTCCGGCTCCGGCTCCGATTCCGGCCAGGGTTCCTGCACATGCTCCTCCACCGGCAACAGCTCTGACTACAGATTCGATTGTGGCTGTGGGTATAACTTCAGCTCCGAATCTGGCTAAGGCCAAGGCTAAGACTCCAGCCCCGAGTCCGGCTATGGCTCCAGCTTCGATTCCGGCTAAGGCTCCAGCTACGATTATGGTCAGGGCCTGCGTCTGTCCGTCCACATCAATTGATAGCATTGAAATAACTCCCGAGAGGGTACCCCCAATCGCTGAGCTGACAACAGAAGCAAGAGCCGCTTTTGCTGGACTGAAGCCTTTATGGATGATGACTTCATAGGCGACAGAGCCCGCCATAACCCCATTCATCGCAGAAAATATCATGTATTCCCAAGCGGCATACCTTTCAGCTTTAATATCCCTCACGTTCATTTTCCTTAGAATTAGCGTCGAAATAGCGCTGGTTCCAGTTCTTGATATCGCTTCGGACGCAAGGTAGGTCAAAACTGCGACAGGTATGTGCTTCCTCGTTTTCGTAACACTGGCGTAAGCTGCCATTCCTGCACCGGCAAAATACAGGGGTTTCCACCAGCGCTGCTCCAGGGGCCAGGGAGATACACGCCCGGCCAACGCCACTTCGGTGATGGTCACCAGGGGGGCCAGCTGCAAACAGAAATCCGTTTTCAACTTCTCCAGCTCCTTTGTATCCGATTCAGCCAGATCATATGTGCTTGAAAGCCCGGAGACTATTCCCACTGTTTTGCATACACCCCACCATATACCCACATTGAGCAGGGTAGACAAAGAGACTCCGGCAATGCTTGCCGTTAACTCAAGTCCGTTTGCCACCAGTGCGGTGTTATTTAAAGGCCCAAGAAAATCAAAATCATTTTTTAAGGGGAGACTGGCCTGTGCCGTCGTATAAAGCAAACACAAAAGCAAAGGAAACAGTTTGAATGACTTTCTCATGGTGACCTGCCAGATACAGTTACTGAACGGGAAATATAGACTCTTAACAGAGCTACGGATGACAAAATCCTTAACTACAACGTGCGGTGCAGATAAGGCAGCAAACACATATTGAGGCTCTGCTAATGAGGTCTCACCACAGCCTGATGGTCTACTTCCTGTTAACCTCAGGGGCGCTTCGAGTAAATGGATTTGAAGGTTGAATCTGTCAGTTAAACAGAGTCGAGAGATAATCCAGGGGCGCATAGAACTTTTTCCACTGAGTCCAGGCGGTCTCTGAAAAACCTTCTTCCAGTGGATAGCCATAAACGGCGAGGTTCGAAAGACTATTGATAACAGCGAAAGTCAACGCGGGCACCAGAGTGACACCGGCTTTGATAAACGGGTTGTTTGAGGTTATCTTCCAATTGCCGAACATAAGCAAAGCTGCGACTCCGCTAAAGGTAAAGGCTCCGGCTGTGACTCCGGCTCCGATTATGCCTCTGATTACTGCTGAAGCTGAAGCCCCACCTCCGATTCCGGCTATGGCACCCGCACATGCTCCTGCTCCGGCTATAACTGCGACTACAGCTTTGATTCCGGCTGCATCTCCGGCTATGGCTCCAGCTCCGGCTATAGCTGTGGCTCCAGCTCCGGCTATGGCTCCAGCTACAATTCCGGCTAAAGCCTGTGCCTGTGCGTCTACCTCAATGGTTAATACTGAAATAACTCCCGAGAGGGTACCTGCAATCGCTGAGCTGACAACAGAAGCAAGAGCCGCTTTTGCTGGCCCAAAGCCTTTATGGATGATGGCTTCATAGACGACAGCGCCTGTCATAATCCCATTGATCAAAGACAACAATGAGTATTCCCAGGAGGCATACGTTTCAGTTGTAATATTCCTCACATTCACTTTTCTTAGAATTAACGCCGAAATAGCGCTGCCTCCAGTTCCAGATACCGCTCCGGACGCGAGGTAGGTCAAGACTGCGACGGGTAAGTGCTCCCTGGTTTTCGAAGCAATAGTGGCGTAAGCTGCCATTCCTGCACCGGCAAAATACAGGGGTTTCCACCAGCGCTGCTCCATGGGCCAGGGAGACACATGCCCGGCCAGCGCCACCTCGGTGGTGGTCACCAGCGGGGCCAGCTGCAAACAGAAATCTGTTTTCAACTTCTCCAGCTCTTTTGTATCCGGTTCAGCCAGATCATATGTGCTTGAAAGCCCGGAGACTATTCCCACTGTTTTGCATACACCCCACCATATACCCACATTGAGCAGGGTAGACAAAGAGACTCCGGCAATGCTTGCAGTTAACTCAAGTCCGTTTGCCACCAGTGCGGTGTTATTTAAAGGCCCAAGAAAATCAAAATCATTTTTTAAGGGGAGACTGGCCTGTGCCGTCGTATAAAGCAAACAGAAAAGTAAAGGAAACAGTTTGAATGACTTTCTCATGGTGACCTGCCAGATACAGTTACTGAACGGGAAATATAGACTCTTAACAGAGCTAAGGATGACAAAATCCTTAACGTGCGGTGCAGATAAGGCAGCAAACACATATTGAGGCTCTGTTAATGAGGTCTCACCACAGCCTGATGGTCTACTTCCTGTTAACCTGAGGGGCGCTTCGAGTAAATGGATTTGAAGGTTGAATCTGTCAGTTAAAGAGAGTCGAGAGATAATCCAGAGGCGCATAGAACTTTTTCCACTGAGTCCAGGCGGTCTCTGAAAAACCTTCTTGCAGTGGATAGCCATAAACGGCGAGGTTCGAAAGACTATTGATAAAAGCGAAAGTCAACGCGGGCACCAGAGTGACACCGGCTTTAAAAAGTGGGTTGTTTGAGGTTATCCTGGAACTTTCCAACATAAGCAAGGCTGCGAATCCGGCAAAGGTAAAAGATCCAACTTCGGCTCCAACTAAGGCTACTAATCTCTCTCTGAACCCGGCAGGAGCTGCGGCTGGAACTGCGCCTGTGGCTGTGGCTGTCGCTGCGGCTGAAGCTGCAGCTGTGACTGTGAGTAAAGCTGCGGCCCCGGCTCCTAATCCTGCTCCTGCTCCGAGTCCGATTCCTGCTCCGGCTACAGCTCCGGCTAAAACTCCAATCCCGGCTTTGGCTAATGTCTCTCCGCCCACATCAATTGTTAACAATGAAATAATTCCCGAGAGGCTACCCGTAATCGCTGCGCCAACAACAGAAGCAAACATCGCTTTTGCTGGCCTGATACCTTTATGGATCATGGCTTCATAGACGACAGCGCCTGCCATAACCCCATTAATCAGAGACAATATTGCGTATTCCCCAGCCGCATACCATTCAGTCACCATATCCCTTACGCTCATTTTTCTTAGAACTAATGTCGAAATAGCGCTGGCTCCAGTTCTTGATGCCGCTTCGGATGCAAGGTAGATCAAGACTGCGACAGGTACGTGCTTCCTCGTTTTCGTACTACCGGCGTAAGCTGCCATTCCTGCACCGGCAAAATACAGGGGTTTCCACCAGCGCCGTTCCAGGGGCCAGGGAGACACATGCCCGGCCAGCGCCACTTCGGCGGTAGTCACCAGGGGGGCCAGCTGCAAACAGAAATCCGTTTTCAACTTCTCCAGCTCCTTTGTATCCGATTCAGCCAGATCATATGTGCTTGAAAGCCCCGAGACTATTCCCGCTGTTTTGCATACACCCCACCATATGCCCACATTGAGCAGGGTAGATAAAGAGACTCCGGCAATGCTTCCCGTTAACTCAAGCCCTTTTGCAACCAGTGCGGTGTCATTAAAAGGCTTAAGAAAATCAAAATCATTTTGTGAGTGGGGGCTGGCCTGTGCCGTCGCATAAAGCAAACATAAAAGCAATGGAAACAGGTTGAATGACTTTTTCATGGTAATTTTCCCAGTACAGCTAATGAACGGGAAATATAGACCCTAAACGGAGCTATGGATGACAAAATCCTAAGGCAGCAGACACATAGCGAGGCTCTGTTACTGAAGTCTCATCACGGCCTGATGGTCTGCTTCCTGTTAGCCTCAGGGGCACTTCGGGTAAATGGAATTGAAAGTTGATTCTGTCAGTTAAACAGAGTCGAGAGATAATCCAGGGGCGCATAGAACTTTTTCCACTGGGTCCAAGCTGTCTCTGAAAAGCTTTCTTCCATTGGATAGCCATAAACGGCGTAGTTTGAAAGACTGTTGATAACAGCGAAAGTCAACGCAGGCAACAGAGTGACACCGGCTTTAATAAGCGGGTTGTTTGAGGTTATCCTGAAACTGCCCAACATAAGCAAGGCTGCAACTCCGCCAAAGGCAAAAGCTCCAGCTATGGCTCCAGCTGCGGCTTCGACTCCTGCTCTGAAATCGGCTTTGGCTATGACTGTAGCCGTTGCTGTGGCTTTGGCTATGGCTGCGGCTATGATTGTGGCTTTGGCTGCGGCTGCGGCCACAGCTCCGACATCTGCTCCGATTCCGACTACTACTCCGGCCAGAGCTCCAACTAGAACTCCGGTCCCGGCTTTGGTCTCTGTCTGTCCGCCCACATCAATTGTTAATAATGAAATAAAACCCGAGAGGGTACCGGCAATCGCTGCGCTGACAACAGAAGCAAGAATCGCTTTTGCTGGCCTGAAACCTTTATGGATCATAGCTTCATAGGCGACAGTACCTGCCATAACCCCATTAATCACAGACAATATTGGGTATTCCCCAGCCGCATACCAATCAGTTACCACTTCCCTCAGGCTCATTTTTCTTAGAGCTAACGCCGAAATAGCACTGGCTCCAGTTCTTGATACCGCTTCGGACGCAAGGTAAATCAAGACTGCAACAGGTATGTACTCCCTCCTTTTCGAACTGGCAGCATAAGCTGCCATTCCTGCACCGGCAAAATACAGGGGTTTCCACCAGCGCTGTTCCAGGGGTGAGGGAGATACATGCCCGGCCAGCGCCACCTCTGCGATAGTCACCAAGGGGGCCAGCTGCAAACAGAAATTCGTTTTCAACTTCTCCAACTCCTTTGCATCCGATTCAGTCAGACTGTGTGTGCTTGAATGCCCGAAAGCTATTCCTGCTCTTTTACATACACCCCACCATATACCCACATTGAGCAAGGTAGACAAAGAGACTCCGGCAATGCTTTCTGTTAACTCAAGCCCGTTTGCCACCAGTGCGTTGTCATTAAGAGGCTTAAGAAAATCAAAATCATTTTGTGAGGGGGGGCTGGCCTGTGCCGTCGTATAAAGCAAGCACAAAAGTAACGGAAACAGGTTGAATGACTTTCTCATTCTGATTTGCCAGATACAGTTCCTGAACGGGAAATATAGACTCTAAACGGAACTATGGATGACAAAATAGACATTCAGGGCCAGTCGTTTTATACGCCTTCTGTAGTTTTTATTATCCGGTGATGTCGAGTTAGGTAGCCGACTCAGTGTCTGTGGAGACTTTTTATGTCTCAAACACCGGAAATGATCATAATTCGGGGAACAAATCCGTGACATTCTTCACGGGAACTGGTTGTCTGCTTTTGAGCTTCTTAACGAACACGGTAGCTGAAACCGCTGCAACGAAGACAACACCCACCGCGATAAGCCCAATACCCCAGTCCGGGATTTCTGCTCGTGATAAAGGGGGAAGGTTCTTTGGGTTGTAGTTTTGAAGACCCAGAGAAAGCACCTGCATACGGACATGCCGGATACCCTTCTCAATATCAGCGTCTGCAATTGCCAGATAGGCGTTATTGCCCACAAAAATCGGGCGCATCGACTTTGTTGCCGGGGTCTTGAATGCGGTGTCAAAATGATGAACATTGACCTGATTTTCATAAGTAATGACAGACAGTTGTCCATTACTGTTGTAAATAATAGCGTGCAAATAATGGTCTGAAGTCACCAGTCTGACGATTAAAAACGAACCAGGTTTTCCTGAAGGAAAACGAATCACATCGTCTATAATATGAGCACTGTCCATCACTCCAGTGTCAGTCGCCACCCGGCGAATGGAGAGTTTCTCTTTCTCAGGGCTGAATACAGCAACGTAAACATGGTCCTTTTGAATCAGAATGTCCTGCCGGATGTTGTCACTTTCAATGTTTGTGTCAATTACTATCTCTTTGCCATTGTATCCAAAAGAGAAAGCGGGATTGAGTTGTTTTTTTTCGAACTGTCTTATAAATACAGGATAGGGCGCATTTTTACCGCCACTGATGCCTGTTACATAAAGGTGCTTGCCATCTGGAGAAACCCTCAAAAAAAGTCCTCGTTCCTCATCGCTCTTAAAACATTTTTCAGGAAACGTGAGTCCTTGTTGATGATAACTGCTCATCAGCAGTTTGTTATTGATTTTTCCTGTTAAATACATGACACCCTGATGATGAGCGGTATCATTAATTTGAACCCCTTCAGGAAATACCTTGTCGTGTACGCTGAATCGTGCCCGGTATCCCTGGCCAGCAATTAACGGAAACTCCAACAGAACCGTTTTTCCAGACGTTGGCGTTGCAATAATGTCAAGGTGAGAACCTGTAGTTTCGTGAATAACCTGTCCAGCCAGAGACTGATAGGAAGCCAACCTTCTGAAACTGCTGGCAGAGGTTGTGTAAGTCACAATACCACACAGACCAAATTGCTTATCCAGTTCAGAGCCTTTATAACGTGCCAGAATAATCCTTTTGGGATCCGACTCAGGCTGAATAACAACGTATATCTGCTGATTTGCAGCATCATACGCTTGAAACTGGGGTATTCCTCCTGGCGGTGAGCAGCCAGCCGAAAGGCTGGGTGCATTTGTATTGTGAGGCAGAGTTGTATTCGACGATAAAGTTTTGTTCAGCAGTGAATTTGCTGACGGAGATTCCGAAATGATCGTAGAAGTCGTGGTCAGTTTTCTGGTTGACAGACGTGTAGAGGGTGATGTTTTCGCTGATGCTCTTATACCGACCTGATAAATCCAGACCTTTTGGTCTTCCCCACCGGCTGCCAGCAGGGTACCGTCGTGGTTGTAGGCAACGCTCTGTATATCGCTTTTCGCATCGGAGATGGTGTGCAGGAGGCGAGCTGGTTTCGACACGTCATATATCCTAACCTTTCGATCACCTGACCCAACTGCGAGTCGGGTGCCGTCGTGATTGAAGTCGATGCTCATGATCCAGTCTCTCGCAACGGACAGAACTTGCGGCGGAATGGTCAGGTTATTCGGGTTATAAATCCTGACCTTATTCCAGACCTTTCTATCACTTCCCCCAGTTGCCATCTGAGTGCCGTCGTAGTTGTATTTAACGCTCCGTACCTGACCATTTGACTCGTGCAGAGTATGGGGGAGAATGGACAGATTCCTCGGATAATAAACCCTGACCTTTTGATCTTTCCCTCCCACTGCCAGCTGGGTGCCATCGTGGTTGTAGTCAACACTCATTACCCAATCATTTGCATATGGCAGTATTTTCGGGGAAATGGACAGGTCATTCGGGTCATAAATCCTGACCTTGTGATCTTGCCCACCCACTGCCAGCTCGGTGCCGTCGTGGTTGTATTTAACACTGCGTACCGCTTTTGTCGCATCGGACAGGGTAGCAAGGGGGGAGGACGGGGACACTGGGTCATAAATCCTGACCTTATTATCATTCCCCCCGGCTGCCAGCCGGGTGCCGTCGTGGTTGAAGGCAACAGTCCTGACCCAGTCTTTAAAATCGTGCAGGGTATGCAGCAGTCTGGGCCTCGCCGGGTCACTCATATCAAAGATTTGTACGGGGCCTGAAGAAGGGCATTTGGGATCAGCACTGCCGGAACCCATTCCCACAGCCATGAGCGTACTGTTCTTATTCCATGAGACACTCATAACCCTGTGGGGCCCACAATAACTTGGTGGGACAACGCCTCCTGTGGGTGTTGGAGCGGTCGTTACCGGCAACATGTTCGGATCTATATTAATCTCGTGGATCAGTAAAGGTTGCATTGTTGGCCGGGCAATAACGGCCGTTTGAGCAACTGCCTGCATACAGCTTGTTGCCAATAAGATAACCAAACCCGCAATAGAACAGCTCTTTGCAATGCCCATAACCACTCTCCAGAATTCCAGCTTGGTGATCTGAGGCAATGAAAATGGACACAAAATTCACTGCCGCCCGGTTAAAAAACAGGGAAAGATGTGAGGTGCCTGACGCTGTCGGTCAGCGGTAAAATAACAGTTGTCGAGACAGCTATTTCAGAAAACAGCAACAATAGACGTGAGTCTCAGTGGGTGTTGGCGCTTCAATCAGCTCTTCAACATCTTCTGCTAAACGCTGTATCTTACGACGACTTTCAGATAGGTAGCTATCAATCCATTCATTTCCAGATGTTAACGCTGCTGTACTGTGATTACTGGATCCTCGTAAGCACATCGTTAAAAAAAATCACCATTTTCGGTATGGATAAATATATACGATTTCATGCGGAAGCGTTGCTGACCCTATTTGCTGATAATGGGCTTTGATACGCTGTACAGGAATGTCAGGTGTCTTCTCGTTAATCCCAGAGGATCATCAGCGGGTTGATCTGGTTGCCAGACTGTTTGGTGGTTATTAATGATCATCACTCTTGGAGCGCATTCGTGGCATCACTTACTGGAACGGGTGGTTTCCTCCTGAACTTCTTATGGACTAAGACTGAAACCGCGACAACCAGGACCACAACAACCACTGTAATAAGCCCAATACCCCACTCAGGGAATTCTCCGGGGGGTGAAGGCGACAGGTTCTCAAGATGCAGAGAAATCACCTGCATCCGGACATGCCGGGTACCCTTCTCAATATCGGCGTATGCAGCTGCCAGATAGGCGTTATTGCCCACAAAAACCGGGCGCATTGACCTTGTTGCCGGGATCTTGAATGCGGTGTCAAAATGATGGACATTGACCTGATTTTCATAAGTAATAACAGACAGTTGCCCATTACTGTTGTAAATAATGGCTTGCAAACAATTTTTCGCAGTCACCAGTCTAACGGTTAAAAACCTACCAGATGTGCCTGAAGAACAACGAATCGTATCGTCAATAATAAAAGCGCTATCCATTTGTCCATTGTCAGTGGCGAACCGACAAATGGAGAGTTTCTCTGATGCTGGGTTGAATACGGCAACATAAACATGGTTCTTTTGAATCAGAATGTCCTGCAGACTGTTGTCACTTTCAATGTTTGTGTCAATTACTATCTCTTTGCCATTGTATCCAAAAGAGAAAGCGGGATTGAGTTGTTTTTTTTCGAACTGTCTTATAAATACAGAATAGGGCGCATTTTTACCGCCACTGATGCCTGTTACATAAAGGTGCTTGCCATCTGGGGAAACCCTCAAAAAAAGTCCTCGTTCCCCATCGCTCTTAAAACATTTTTTAGGAAACGTGAGTCGTTGTTGATGATAACTGCTCATCAACAGTTTGTTATTGATTTTTCCTGTTAAATACATGACACCTTGATGATGAGCAGTATCATTAATTTGAACCCCTTCAGGAAATACCTTGTCGTGTACGCTGAATCGTGCCCGGTATCCCTGGCCGACAATTAACGGAAACTCCAACAGAACCGTTTTTCCAGACGTTGGCGTTGCAATAAGGTCAAGGTGAGAGCCTGTAGTTTCGTGAATAACCTGTCCAGCCAGAGACTGATAGGAAGCCAACCTTCTGAAACTGCTGGCAGAGGTTGTGTAAGTCACAATGCCACACAGACCAAATTGTTCATCCAGTTCAGAGCCTTTATAACGTGCCAGATTAACCTTTTTGGTATGCGACTCAGGCTGAATGACAACGTATATCTGCTCATTTTTTGCATCATACGCTTGAAACAGGGGTATTCCTTCTGGCTGCGGGCAACTACCCGGCAGGCTTGGCGCTTTTGTATTGTGAGGCAGGGCTGTATACGACGATGAATGCGTGATCAGCGTTGAATTTTCTGATGGAACTCCCGAAATGGTTGTAGAAGCAGTGGCGAGTTTACTGGTTGAGTGACTTGCAAAGAACGAAGCAGTGGTTAGTTTACTGGTTGAGAGACGTGTAGATGACGATGTTGTAGCTGACGCTCTTATATCGAAACGATAAATCCTGACCTTTTCATCTTCCCCCCCAACTGCCAGCAGGGTGCCGTCGTGATTATACTCAACGCTCCGTACATCGTTTTTCGCATCAGAGATGATGTACAGGGGGCGTGTTGGATTTATTGCCTTGGACGCAATGGGCGGGGGCAGTTTGGTGTGCAGGAGGTCAGATGTATTCGACATGTCATATATCCTAACCCTTCGATCACCCGACCCAACTGCGAGCTGGGTGCCGTCGTGATTGAAGTCGATGCTCATGATCCAGTCTCTCGCATCGGACAGAACTTGCGGCGCAAAGGTCAGGTCATTCGGGTTATAAATCCTGACCCTATTCCGTGCCTTATTATCACTTCCCCCAGTTGCCAGCTGAGTGCCGTCGTGATTGTATTTAACGCTCCGTACCTGACCGTTTGAATCCTGCAGAATGCGCGGGAAAATGGACAGATCCCTCGGGTCATAAACCCTGACCTTTTTATCTCTCCCTCCCACTGCCAGCTGGGTGCCGTCGTAGTTGTAGTCAACACTCATTACCCAATCACTTGCATCGGACAGAGTGTGCGGGGAAATGGACAGGTCATTCGGGTCATAAATCCTGACCTTTTGATCTTGCCCACCCACTGCCAGCTGGGTGCTGTCGTGGTTGTATTTAACGCTGCGTACCGCTCCTGTCGCATCAGACAGGGTAGCAAGGGGGGTGGACGGGGACACTGGGTCATAAATCCTGACCTTTTTATCATCCCCACCGACTGCCAGCCGGGTGCCGTCGTGGTTGAAGGCAACGGACCTCACCCAGTCTTTAAAATCGTGCAGGGTATGCAGCAGTCTGGGCCTCGCCGGGTCACTCATATCAAAGATTTGTACGGGGCCTGAAATAGGGCATCCGGAACCGCCGGAACCCATTCCCACAGCCATGAGCATACTGTTCATATTCCATGAGACACCCATAACCCTGTGAGGCCCACAATATCTTGGTGGGACAACGCCTCCTGTGGGTGTTGGAGCAGTCGTTACCGGCAAAACGTTCGGATCTATATTAATCACATGGATCAATAGAGGGCGCATGTTTGTAGTACCAGACGTTGTTGGCTGGGTTGTATACGACGATGAAGGTCTGGTCAGCGTTGAATTTCCTAATGGAGATCTCGAAATGGTTGTAGAAGCAGTGGTAGGTATACTGGTTGAGGGACGTGCAGATGGCGAAGCAGTTGTGAGTTGACTGGTTGAGGGACGCGCAGATGACGATGTTGTCGCTGGCGCTCCTGTAGCGACCTGATAAATCCTCACCTTTCCATCTTCCGCCCCAACTGCCAGCAGGGTGCCGTCGTGGTTGTATTCAACGCTCCGTACAACATCTGTCGCATCAGAGAGGGTGTACAAAACGCCAGGCAGATTCAACATGTCATATATCCTGACCTTATAATCAGCCGACCCGGCGGCGATTCGGGTGCTGTCGTGATTGAAGTCAATGCTCATGACCTTGTCTGTCGCACCCAACAGAGTATACTTCGTGCTGGCCAGGTTCTTTGTGTCATAAACCCCAACCCTTTTTTCCGGCCTTCCAAGATCACTTCCCCCAATTGCCAGCAGCGTCCCATCGTGGTTGAATTTAACGCTCCGCATTTGACCAAGCCAAGGGATCTTAGCTTGCGGGGCAATGGACAGATCCCTCGGGTCATAAACCCTGAGTCTGTAGTCTCTTGATACCGTTGCCAGTTCGGTGTCGTCGTGGCTGTAGTCAATGTCCATTACCCAGCCTCGTGAATCGGTCAGAATTGTCGGGCGAATGGACAGGTCCCTTGGGTCATAAATCCTGACCTTTTGATCGTTCCCACCCACTGCCAGCTGAGTGCCGCCGTGATTGTATTTAACGCTGCGAATCGGGCCTGTCGCATCGGACAGGGTAGCAAGGGGGGCGGACGGGGACACTGGGTCATAAATCCTGACCTTTTTATCATCTCCCCCGACTGCCAGCCGGGTGCCGTCGTGGTTGAAGGCAACAGCCCTCACCCGGTCTTTAAAATCGTGCAGGGTATGCAGCAGTCTGGGCCTCGCCGGGTCACTCATATCAAAGATTTGTACGGGACCTGAAAAAGGGCATCCGGAACCGCCGGAACCCATTCCCACAGCCATGAGTGTACTGTCCTTATTCCATGAGACACTCATAACCCTGTGGGGCCCACAATGTCTTGGTGGGACAACGCCTCCTGTGGGTGTTGGAGCGGTCGTTACCGGCAACATGTTCGGATCTATATTAAGCCCGTGGATCAGTTGAGGTTGCATTGTTGGCGAGGCAGTAACGGCCGTTTGAGCAAATGCCTGCATACAGCTTGATGCCAATAAGAGAACCAAACCCGCAATAGACAAGCTCTTTGCAATACCCATTGCCATTCTCCAGAGTTCTGTCTACCGACACTTCACTTCGTGGTCGAGGAAGCCAGTAGGGTTTAAAAACCTTTAGAAACATCCTCTACAAAAACGAATGAGAGCAAAGTAAGAGTCGTAAAGTTGATTGCTGAAATAATGCTTGCGTTGAAAGCTACTTTCATTCTTTGAAAGTAGAAACGCAGCTTTGTATGCCTATGATGAATGGGGCAGCAGATGCGTCAGGCGGTGTTTGAATATATTGAAATTGATTGGTTCTTTTGAATTTTAAGTGGGTAAGCAGGCTTCGCTCACCCTACTGAAGTCGAGCTTTCCTGTCAGCAAATATACCATTATCTTGAAGTGTGGCTTCTTATATTCCCTTGCCTTTCGCTTTGCAGCCTGTATCACCGAGTTTAACCCCTCCAGTAAGCCATTGTTGATTTGGCTGTCTTTCCACTGAATAACGCCATCCCAATGTCGTTTGATGGTTTTCGCTGCATTGATAACAGGCTTCAGGCGGCTGTGTGTTGCCCAGAAGTACCACTTCTTGAGCCTTGCTTCAAACTCTTCTCTGTTGGTCGCCGTGTAGAGCTGCTGAAAGGTCTCCCGTATCTGCAAAGCTCGAATTGACTTCAGGTTGAGGCCAGGCAAACTCAGACTTTCACGATGTGTTTTTTGCTTTGCCGTCAAGTTGCTTTCATTCTTTAACAGGATGTACTTCGCCCCCTTAAGCAGCGGGTTGGTTTTAGCTTCTTCCCGGCGAACCTTGTCGACAGCTTCGTTGATGATCTTGATGATGTGGAACTTGTCAAAGGTGATTTCTGCTGATGGCAGCTCCTCTCGAACTCCTTTGATAAAGGCTGGCGACATATCGCAGCTCACTTGTTTGACCTGTTCCGGCTTGCCATTGTGCTCTTTCAGGTCCTCTGTAAACGCCTTAACGGTATCACTGCTTTTTCCGTCAGCGACAAATAGGGTTTTCTTTTCCTCAAGGTCCACAAATAGCGTGATGTAGTCATGCCCTTTGGTGGCCGATGTTTCATCCATGCCCAAGGTATGTAAACGACTGTAGTCTTCATCAAATCTGGACGCATTGACGTAGAGTTCAAGAAGTATCCATAGCCGGTAGTCAGAAACCCCGGTTATCTTGCTGACGTGGTGAATCGGCATTGATCGGCACATTTGGATTAGGAAAGCCTCAAACAAGAGGGTAAAACCGCTGAGCTTGCCACTCCAGGGCGGAGGAATCAGACGGACTCTGCCATCATCTCGTTTAATCCGTGGTACACGAGCATGCAGGTAGCACTCATGCTGGAAGAAGTTCAGATGCCGCCAGGTTTTCTTAACAGTGTCAAAGGCTGTGTATGCCTTGCCGGAAGGGTCATCCTCTATGCTGTCCCGGAAGGTAGAGCCTTTCTGGAAGTTAACGTATATGTCCAGCCGTGACTGCTCAGTGTTGAACTTAACAGACTCAATAAACCAGGGAGAGGCGATGCCGAGAGCTGTCTGAAACAGGTCTTCCATGGAGAGGTAACTCAGGTTAGTTTAACGGGAAAGATTGAGAGAGCACTATACTCCGTTAGCCACTCGTTTTTCAAAAGAACCAATTGATTATAGTCGGACGCGTCAACACAGTTTTAACGGGTATGTGAGCTCTGAAAAATATGAATAGCCAGAAGCAGTTTAATCCGGCGTCACTTATATACTGTCTCAGATCAAGTGTTCTCCGGAACATAAAAAAAGACCTCGGTCGCACTTATCCCAAACCGGATCGATATCAAGGAACGTCCTGAGATCATTGGTTTGCGATCTCGCATAGGGGATTGGGAGGGCGATACCGTCTTTGGACAGAACGCCCACCTGGTTACCCTTGTTGATCGTAAGAGTCGTTTAACATTGATTGGAAAAGTTGACACCAAGCAAGCTGAAACCGTGGCAGATAGGATGATAGAACTTCTGAAGCGCGTCTCATCGGTTAATACAATTACACTGGATAACGGGGGTGAGTTTGCTGCTCACGAGAAGGTCAGCAAGGCATTCAATGCGGATGTTTACTTTGCCAAACCTTATGCCAGTTATCAGCGAGGAACTAACGAAAACACGAATGGCATCATTCGGCGAACCTGGCCCAAGAAAATGGCACTAGCAGCCTGTCGGACTTAAGCGTCCGTAGCGAGGATTGCAAGAAATTGAGGATAAAACTGCCTTTCACCACCCCGATTGATATTTGCCTAAAATCTGTTGTCAAAGAAATAAACAGACATTCAGGTGCACCAACATGCCTCAAGCTCAATACCAGTCTAAGAACCTCAACCACCTTGGCTTGGTTGCCGCTATGTGTCGGGAGTTAAAGATAGCCGAATACATTGATGCCCGTATCACAAATGACTCCGATGTTCGTAATGTCACTATTGGACAAGCTGTAGTTGCAATGATCATCAATGGCTTGGGCTTTACGGGGCAAACTCTGTACATGCTCCCTGAGTTTTTTGAGGATAAGCCGATTGACCGCCTTATCGGGGAAGATATACAGGCTGAACACTTGAACGACAAGGTACTTGGTCGGGCTCTCGACAGTTTGTACGACGCTGGTGTTAGCGACTTGTATCTCAATCTGGCCGTCAAGGTCGTCAATCATCTGAAACTTCCTTGCAAGGCATTAAATCTGGATGGCACCAGCTTTCATGTGGATGGAGTCTATAACAGTCATGACAATCCAGACGACTTAAATTGTATTCATATCTGCCAAGGTTACAGCCGTGACCACCGGCCTGACCTGAATCAGGTAGTCTTGCAGTTAATGACTGAAAATCAGGCGGGCATCCCTGTGTTTATGGCCCCTGCCAGCGGTAATGTAAACGACAAAACCTGTTTTCAGGAAATTATCAAAAATCATCTGTCATGTTTTAAGGCCGCTTTGAATAGCCGCTATCTGGTTGCTGATGCTGTCATGTATGTTGCAGAAACCCTTCAGTTGCTTGATGAGCAAAAGCAGCTGTTTATCTCCCGGGTGCCCCTGAACATCAAGGAGGCAAAGGAGCTGGTCTGCAAAGCGCCAACCATGTCGCTGGTGCCTGTTGAAGGCTATGAAGATTACTACTCAGCTGAAGTGCCTTCCTGCTACGGAGGGGTTCAGCAACGATGGTTCCTGTTTCTCAACAAAAAGCGCGGGCTTAGTGAACGGAAAACATTGACCCGAAAGATGCAAAAGCAGTCACTGAAAGAGGCCCGTGATCTGGAGAAGCTGAGCAAAAAGGCCTTTTTGTGCCGGGACGATGCATTGAAGGCTTTTGCCTTGTGGCAGAAACAATCGAAACTTTGCCAAAGCGAAACAGAGCCAGAGGTTATCCGTAAACCTTGCTATTCGGGCAAAGGAAGACCATCGCCGGATAGCAAGCCTGATCACTTCGAGTACTTTGTGCAGGCTGAATGCTTTGTTTCCTGCGAGAAAAGGGAGCATGCAGAAGCCTCACTGGGTTGTTTTATCCTAAGCACCAATGAACTGGATAAAAATAGTTTGAATGCCTCTGAGCTGCTGTCTACTTATAAGTCGCAACAAAAAGTTGAAGGCGGCTTTCGGTTTCTGAAGAGCCCGGACTTTCTGGTCTCTTCGCTCTATCTGAAGAAAGCGGAACGTATTGAAGCCCTGTTAATGGTGATGACTCTATGCCTGATGGTCTATGCTGCTATCCAGCACAGAATCAGGCAGGAACTGAAAAAGCAAAGTCGTGTATTTCCAGACCAGAAAAAAAACCCTGCCAGAACCCAACAGCAAGATGGGTATTTTTCTGTTTCCAGGGGCTTAGTGTATTAACGGTCAATAATCAGGAGGAACATGTGATTGGCTTGAAGGAAAGGCAGTGGACGATCATTCAAATTTTGGGCATTTTTTACGAGTCCATGTATTCCTGATAGGGGTGGTGAAAGGCGGATTAACGCCAGAGCTGCCCAGTTCATTTCTCAGGTCTCTTGCCATATTATTCAGGTCATCGTACAAGGCCACCCGTTTTGCAATGGCCACCTCAGCGTAACCCCCACTTTCAAGGCTGCTTTTTAGCTCATTTAAATAACCCGTGATACGGTTCTTTTCTGAAGACAACTTGTCAAGCAAAGCCTTTGACTGAGCCGTATCCAGGTTCTCCGAAAAGCTTCTGGCCTCATCCAGTCTTCTGAGATGAATACCGTAGATTCGGGTATCCCCCTGGCCATTACCATCGGTGTCATTCCAGTTACTGGCATAGGCAATCTCAAAATAAGCACTGGCCCAATCTCCTTCATCCATGGCCTTGCTCAGGTTGTTGCCAATAATCGCTGGACCACCGTTATAAGCCAGAGAGAGCAGGGAAGCCTTATGGGCATCGGACAGGCCATCAAACAGGTTCTGGGCATTTTGCTGGCTTGTACCCAGCTTAACCTGAAGACGGTTGACCACATCGTCTTCAATAAAAGCAATGGCCGTATCGAATACGGGCTCCATATCCGTGGTGGTGTTTTCAAAGGTGAAGGTGATTCTCGGGCTGCTGCCGTCTGTGACCTTGATCGCATAGTCCGACAGGATTTGGTTGACCTGGATAGTGTAGGTGGGCGTGTTTTGTGGGGACCAAGTTTTATCAAAAATATCTAATAATTCATCCGTAAGAGTTTTGAACTCATCAATTCCAATAGAATTAATGCTGTAACCAAACTGGTTCAGTACAGCTTCAAGTACTATTCGTTCTTGTAGATTATAACCAACCCCAATCGTGGGAATGCCCTTGGAATCAGCATAAACGTTCAATTTTGCATCTTCCAATCTTTTTATTTCTTCGAACAGACTCATCATAAAATCCTTTTATCATTTTACATTTTCATTAAGCCAATATTTGCATGAAGGCCATGCTTCGAAGCGAGCTTTTTTTCTGTTTTTTTGTATTCTATCTAGCTCAACCCATTCCCTATCTCTCCAGTTTCCTATCTTATTTTTTCGATCTAGAGTGAATATTGTTGCTATTGAAAAAAAACGCTGTTCATACTGGACAATATTCTCAACCAAAGCCATCCATTCACGTTTTCTATCCGCTGTGAACACAACATAATGTTTGCTGAAGCCGTACTTTTGTGCAGCCCTATATCTTTGATCGTTACTTAAGTCATCCCACTTCTCCTTAGTCGATAGCGCTTCTCCTTTTATTGAAGGTATACAAAGCTTGGTTGGAACTCGTTCTTCAATTACATGCTCTTTAACCCCATCCCCATCCAAGTCTAGAAAAGCCTCAGAGAGTTTGCTGTAGCCTGTCTCATACTCTTTTTCTTTCTCCGGCCAGGCATTCCGGTAAGCTTCTGTGCCATTATCCCGGTGATAGAGAATCTTTCCGTATTCAATCTGTCGTTTACTGTCCAGCGGCGTAAAAGGCACCAGATTAAAGGGGCTATCACTGAAATCCGGGGTGTGACAAGGCAACAGCTTTTCTTCTGGAATACGATTGATAACCTCCAGAAAAGCTTTGCAGACGTTCCCTTCAATGCCCTCTACAAAATTAGAGCGGTCTCGGGTGATCCGAAAGTTGTCAGATTGTTTGTGTTCTGCCCAGAGGGTGACTGGCAATAAGAAAACCAGGCTAACCGCTGATTTCAGTTTTTTCAGGAGGTACCCGTATCCCAACGTGGAGTAAAAGAGGTTCATCACGACAATCGCTCCATTGTTCGTTGTTCTCTACCCGGATAGCTGCTGGCAACAGCCTGGTGGAGGGAGGAGACAGAACCCAGACCATAGTCGAACTCCAGATTGAGGTTATGGTTACCGGGCCGTAATCCGTTACCGATGATATCGCCAATCAGGGTGTTGTGAATGCCATTGTCGTTGACAATGCTGTCGGTAGAGAGCGCATACCAGTTACTGTCGTATTCCAGATACCCCTCATCAATCAGGCTGGATGACTGCTCTGGATCGAAATGCGAGTTTTCGGAAGTACCCTGAGTGGTGTGGGTGTCGATGTCGAGGAGGGAGTTGTCTACGTCATGATTTTCCGCACCAAAGTACTCTTTCAACAAGTAACTAAGATAATCTGCTGCCCCCTTTACTTCATCAACAGCGTCATTCAGCTCCTCAACTATATTAATTCCATATTCAGGGGCAATAGCATTAGGATCAAACTCTTTTCCGTTTGCTCCTAAAAAGCTCCACTTTGCATCTCGCTCTGTAGCTCTAGCTTCTGAAAGCCCTATGGAATCATAAAACTTATTTGCTACAGCATAAGGGCCACTTTCAGGAAAAACACCTTCTACTACACCTGTTTTTTTACTGACATATAAGGTATAACCATTATCTGAAATAGAGTCATACTCTATGCTCGAAAATTCCGATTGCAACTTACCTAAACCAGAACCCTCTAACGCACTTACTGCCAGAAGGTAATCTTTTAGATTATTAGTATCTATTGCATTTATATTGTCGTGCGTCTGATAATTACCTGGAAATAAACTATACATCCCCTTACTTGCCCAAACAGCCTGATCAGCGTTTTGTATTTGGTTTTGAGTGATTCTTCCTGAATTACCAGACTCTATGTCTGCTCTAATAGCACTAACCAAGCCTTTTTCTATATCCACTGTAAATTGATCTAGTGATAAATTGTAATTCTCTGGATCTGATACTTTTGCTCCATAATTACCTTCGAGTGCTGCACCGCCAATAACACCACTATAAGTTGTTATTTGAGCCTGCAACATAAGTTGATTAGTTTGTTCAACATTAAGGTTGCTTAATTTTGCATAATAAATGTATGCTTCAGCTCGCTTCCCCTGATTTATAAGGCTATCCATTATAGCCAAATGTTGTTCTGTAACTTGATCAACTGCTTTAGTTGATAGAATATCTTGTATATTCAAACTTAAGTCCTATTTTTTCTTATGGTTTTTCATAAAATCAAAAATCATTCTTCTGACTTTCTTATCAATCTGCTTATAGCTGTCAATCTCAATAGCTTTAACCATAAATGAATACGCAACATCTCTATTAAGGTGAGAGTAAGCAGTACAAAGAAGGTTTTTTGGATTTCCATTTTTTGGACAGTCTATGTATATTCCATTTTCATTCTCCTGTTTTTTTGGCAAAAGTATGTAGTTAGTTCCAGTATTTCGTTCATTTTCATATCGAACAAAATCTTCATAAAAGCTAACATACTTATAAGTATTCGGTTTTCTTATTCTCGGAATAGAACGCTCTTTAATATAAAGACCATTAGATGTTTGTATATCAACAAAAATCATATAATAGTCTTCACTCTTTTTTAAACTACCGCTAAAAAAATCTGCCCGTGAATGTAGATCACCATTTTTTAAAAATAACTGCAGACGAATTAAATCACGGCTACTTTCTTCTTCATTGTTATATAATAAGTATGTTTTAGGTATACCAAAATAAACCACCTTATTATTAGCACTACTTCCACTAATACTTGGTATACTGATATATTCAAGCTCCATACTTATGGATTGGCTTTGACCATAAGCTGGGTAAAATGCCATAACTACTCTATCGATATATTCTCTATAGCTCACCAAGATCACTAGGCACATAATAAAAGCTAAGAGAAAAACGAAAACAGAGGCTTTAGCTATGATTTTAAAAACCTTATACATTTATTAATCTTTTCTCAAAAATAAAATATCACTACCAAAATCTTTCGTATCAGTTTTTTTATATTCAAACAGCAATAATAGCTATTAAAGTGGTTAACCCCACTCATTAACTTTCTTTACACCAAACAGTCCACTGTCTGGATAAAGCCTACTTTTCAAAAACCAGACGTAGCCCAAGCTCAATATTGAAAAGACAACGACCAAAGTGGTAAAAACTGGCACTTGCCCTATATCTTTGAATAAGCGGGGGAACTGGATAATGCCAAGGATAAGAAAAGCATTGTAGGCTGTTAAGCTATAGCGATAGAAACCAATAATAAACAGTACGGGCACAGCAATACTGATCAGACCAAAAAGGATAATGTTATGCCCTCCTAACAAGGCCCCCGTATTGAAACCAATCAGAGCTGCGATGCTTGCCTGAACGAACATTATAAGAATAAGCAGGTTATTCATTTTTTCATACTTCTGGCACAAGAAAGGATCAGGAAGTGCAGTTACCATTAAGGCCAGTTTTTTCTCTGGTAGGCCGTTATCCTGATATTTTTTGTAAATTTCACTTTTTCCCATACCTTTGTTGAGTAGTTCTTGCATTTCTTGTTTTACTTTTCTCTTCTTCATTCTCTCTACCTGTAACTGAATCAATAAAATAGACTGCCCAGAAAAAGGCTTTACCTTTCCCTGATGCTCTCCTGCTTAAACCTCAAAAGCGGACTCAAAAAGTATTCTATCAATCGCCGCTGCCCGGTTTTAATTTCCACAGCTACACTCATGCCAGGCGACAGATTCACTTTCCTTTTCTCTACCAGCATCCAGTCTTTTTCTATCTGGACATTGGCCAGGTACCGCAATCCTTGCTTTTCATCGGGTACAGCGTCGTCGGAGATATTGATCAGCTCACCCCCAATCAGACCGTATTTGGTGAAGTTGAAGGTGTCGATTTTCACCTCTGCCCGCTGGCCTTCCTGCACAAAGCCGATATCTTTGTTCAGCACCCAGGCTTCAACTTCCATGGTTGCTTCTTTAGGTACGATCTGCATCAGTGCCTGTGCAGGCTGGACGACACCGCCAATAGTGTGGATCTGTAGTTGCTGCACTGTGCCGTCTATGGGCGAAACAATCTTCTGCTGGTCATGCAGTTCCTGGGCCTTGATGCTTTCCTGCTTCAGGCTGGTCAGCTGGCGACGAACCTGCTCCTGTTGATCCAGGCTCTCCCGGCGTTTCTGGGCATGGAGGCTGTGCAGCTGGTTTTGAGTCTCTTCCTGTTCTGCGACCAGCTGCTGAACCGACGCTTTTTGTGCCTTGATATCTTCTTCCAGCTCTATGCGTTGCTGTTCCAGTTCGAGATACTGAACCCTTGAGCCGAAGTTCTTTTTGTAGAGCCCCTCCAGTGCCAGTGTTCGCTCTTCAATGATCGGTAAAATCCGCTGGAGCTTGCTGACGATAGCTTCAATAGTCCGCTGCTCAGCCACTTTACTCTTAAGCTGGCTCTTTAGGGTGTCTGAAGCCGTTAAGTAGTCTTCTATCTGCTGGGCAAGCAACTGTTCTTCAAAAGCCAGTGTTTCCTGTGTCGGCGAGCCACTCGAGTACTGGTCAGCTGGCTTATATTGGGGTACCCGGATACTGTCCGGCTGGTCTTGGGCTGGTTGATCAAGATAACTAACAAACGCCCGTTGTCTGGCCAGTTGCAGCTCAAGAGCGATTATTTCTTTTTTCAGCCTGACCAGTTCTGCCTCGGTCACAATGCCAACCAGAGAAACCAGTGGATCGCCAGCTTTCACCTCATCGCCTTCCCGAACGTGAATGGCCTGTACTTCACCTATCACCATCGGCTGAATGGTTTTTACGCGCTCGCCCGGTACGATTTTGCCCTGTGCCGTGGCAACAATATCAATCCTGCCCACGCAAGCCCACACAATGGCTATTGTGAATAACAGGATGATGGTTTTTACAATTATTCGGCTGGTCGGGTTCGCCGGTGTTTCCTCCACTTCCAGAGCTGCCGGTAGAAATTGGCGTCGTGTATTGTGCAATGCTGCCTGCTTTTCTGTTCTGGACAACAGGAACCTGGTCGCTTTTTCCCAAAGTGGTCTGACCATTAGATAGCCTCCCGCAAACCATGTTGATGGGCATTCAGTCGGGCGTAATGGCCGCCTTGCTTAACCAGTTGATCATGAGCGCCTTCTTCCACAATACGACCTTTTTCCATGACAATGATGCGGTCAGCATCCCGCACAGTTGAAAGACGATGGGCAATAATAAAAACCGTCCTACCCCGGCTGATCCGCTTCATATTCTGTTGGATAATATGCTCGGACTCGTAGTCCAGGGCACTGGTGGCTTCATCGAAGATCAGAATTTTCGGATTGGTCAGTAATGCCCGAGCTATGGCAATACGCTGTTTCTGCCCACCAGAGAGGGAGCTACCCTGTTCACCAACCTGAGTGTCATAACCTTCAGGCAATTCAAGAATAAAGTCATGGGCACCTGCCAGCTGGGCGGCAGCAGTGACCCGCTCAATAGAGGCACCCGGATCAGCCAGTGCTATGTTGTCGCGTACTGAGCGGTTAAACAGAAAGTTTTCCTGAAGCACCACGCCGACTTGCCTTCTCAACCAGGCGGGCTCGACTAACGCAAGGTCAATGCCATCGACCAATACTCGACCAGACTCAGGCACATAAAGTCGCTGTACCAGTTTGGTAAGTGTGCTTTTTCCTGAACCGGAGCGACCGACAATGCCAATGACTTCACCCGGTTTGACGGCGATGGAGATGCCATTCAAGACAGCAGGACGATCGGGTTGATAGCGGAACGTGACATGTTCAAACTTGACAACACCCTTCAGTGTTGGAAGTGTCGTACGATTTGGGTCATGTCCCGGCTCTGTGGGTTTATTCAGAACATCGCCCAGCCGCTGAACGGAAATACCTGCCTGCTGAAAGTCCTGCCAAAGTTGAACCAGTTTCAAAATAGGTGCACTGACCCTGCCAGCAATCATATTGAAGGCAATCAGCATACCGACCGATAGCTCACCATTGATCACCAGGGTGGCGCCAACCCAGAGAATCAGCACTGTGACTACCTTGTTGATTAGCCCTGCAAACTGGCTGGCAATATTACCCAGGTTCATCGCCCGGAACGCGGCAGAGACATAAGCTGCAAGCTGATCTTCCCAGACTCGTTGCATCTGAGGCTCAACCGCACTGCTTTTTAATGGTTTCCATCCCGGTGACAGATTCCACCAGAAAGGACTGGTTTTCTGCGCCTCTCTTGAACTTTTCATTCAATCGGGCACGAAGAACAGGCGTTACTATCAGGGACAGAATGATATAGAAAGGAATAGAGCCGAGAACAATCCAGGTCAGTGTCGGGCTGTAGAGGTACATTACTACAAAGAAAATGATAGTAAACAACAAATCAATACACAGCGTCAGCGCAGAACCGGTAATAAACTCCCGAATTGTATCCAGCTCACGGACACGGGCTACCGTGTCACCGACTCTGCGGGCATGAAAAAAAGCAACGGGCAAGCGGAGCAGGTGATTAAAAAGCCGGGAACCCAGCACCACATCTACCCGATTGGTAGTATGGCTGAACACATAGTTCCTGAGCCCATTCAGCACAATATCAAAGACTGACAGCACGAGCAGACCAAAAGCCAATACATCCAGTGTCGTTAGTGCCTGATTGACAAGAACCTTGTCGATAATGACCTGGAAGAACAGAGGCGTAATCAGGGCAAAGAGCTGAATAAAGAAGGATGCCAGCAGCACTTCATAAATCAGTTTTTTATGCTTGAGTATGGCCGGAATAAACCAACTGAAGTCGAATTTTGCCATTCCCCCTGGTAGCAATGATCGCTTGGTGAATAGAAAGAGTTCACCAGTGAACAGGGTTACCAGTACATCCAGCGATACCGTTTCAGGCCGGTCTTTCAAAGGGTCCTGAATCAGTGCTTTGCCATCATGAAAGCGGGCAATGATAAAGTAATGGCCATCAGAGTGACGGGCAATGGCGGGTAGAGGCAGATCTTGAAGTTTTTCACACTGAACTTCTGTACGACGAGCCTTGAGCTTTAAAAATTTTGCGGCCCTTAAAAGGTCTAACCCCTCAACAGGTCGATCGGAATCACCAAACTGGTGTTTGATCTGCTCCGGCTGAGCGGCCAATCCATGAAAACGGGCCAGCATCACCAGACAGGTCACTGCTGATTCCGAACTGCGTACACCATCCATCGGTGCGACTTCCTATAATTATTCTGTTCCTTGTGAGTTTGGATTGGATACTTTTATGGCAGTGCTTGTCAAGATTTACCACTAAATGTCACCAAATGTTCATCAAAAGAACAAATAACGAACACTTTCAAGTAGAAGTGCCTTAAGTACCTAACCAGTTGGTTTCGCATATTCTGGACGGCGGCTTTTTCCACCCTTCTGCGTTCCAACTCTGGTTGCGTAGCTATGGCTACGCGCCCGTCGTTGCGCCTTGAAGGATGAAAAAATCCACTCACCAGAATATGCGAAACCAACTGGCCAGGTACTTATGATTTGAATTCACTTACCTGCTTTCTGGTACTGGCTATTGAGGAAGGAGTGGCAGGGTCAGAAGACGACTGTTATCGGATACATGGACGACAGATTACAGCCATTAAGCTATTTCTTCGGCTTTGTGTTTTGAGTCCCATGTCGGCGATAGCACATGATCTCTATGACGTCATTTCAAAGCGACTTCGGCGCTTGCATAGCATCGACTCTTGCGAACCTTTCTATTTTGTGTTCACAGATCGCAATCAGAACCAGGACTGCATAATGAATTGTTTTTTCGGTTATGCGTATGAACTTTTTTACAACAGCCTGTCATAGTTTGAAGAGTGGTTAAGTCAAGCTAAAGAAATAGAGCTGGTTCAGAAAACCGTCTTGGATGAGAGAGCATTTTTATGGTCGGTTTTTCTGACAGAGGTACAACAGCTTGAGCATGTTTTGTTCAATGAGAAACCAATCAGGCTGGAGCAACACCCATATATTAAAAAACTACTGGACAGAATGGACGATTATAAGAAATATGTTGGACCTTGAGCAGCGGGGTGGTCACCGGATAACAGCAGAGTGGGTGACTTTTGAACGGTAGAGGTGGTCAATCTGGACAGTGCAGCTAATCGGTAAGTATCTTGGTGTGAGCAGCGATACTGTATACCGCTGGATCGATAAGCAGGGTATGCCAGCCCACCGCTTGGGCCGACGTTGGAAGTTCAAAAAAGATGAGCTTGATGCCTGGGTTAAAACGGGCGGAGCTGCTGAACCTTCCCCTCCCAAAAAGTCACCCAAAAGAAGCCCCCAAAAGATAACCCAGGAGTAACACCCGGCTATGAACCACGAAATCCATAACAGTATTGTGCGTTTTATCTGGGGTATTGCCGACGATGTACTTCGGGATATCTATGTGCGTGGCAAGTATCGCGACGTTATTCTGCCGATGACAGTCATTCGTCGTCTGGATGCTGTACTGGAGCCCAGCAAAGAACGTGTACTGGCAATGCAGGAGCAGCTGGTTAACGCTGGTATCGCCAATCAGGACGCTGCACTCTGCCAGGCCTCTGGTGAAGCGTTTTATAATATCTCTCCTTTCACACTCCGTGATCTGAAAAACCGCGCAAAAACACAACAGTTTAAAGCCGATTTTGAAGAATATCTGGATGGATTCTCCAACAACGTGAAGGAGATTCTCGATAAGTTCAAGTTCCGCAATCAGATCCCAACACTGATTGAAGCGGATATTCTCGGCCACCTGGTAGAAAAATTTCTCGACAACCGCATCAATATAAGCCCGAAGCCGGTTCAGGACGACGAGGGCAACGAGTTGCTCCCGGGGCATACTGGAAGCCATTGATATGAACAGTTACCGCGTTGAAGTGAAAAGCAGTCAGAGCATCAGTCTACAAGATCAGGATGCCGAAATAGGCTCAGTGCCAACCAGTGGGGGTGGCCGCATGCCAGAGCCGGAACTGGATCAACTCAGCAATATTATCAAGACATTCAATGACCAGTTCGGGAGTTTCGACTGGAGGGATGGCGACAAAGTCAGCAAGATTATTGTCGAAGAAATCCCGGCCAAGGTAGCAGCAGACGCAGCCTACCAGAATGCCATGAAAAATAACGACAAGAAGACTGCCAGAATAGAGCACGATGCAGCCCTGCAACGGGTAATGATTGATCTGCTGGCGGATAATACCGAGTTATTCAAGCAGTTCAGCGATAACCCTTCATTCAAGAAATGGCAGGGCGACACTACGTTTGGTGTGACCTATCAGCAAGATTCAGGACGAACCTCACCAGGAGCTAATCATGGATGTTAAATCCGCTGCCATTCAGGTTTTAAAGCAGGCGGGGAAAGCGCTGCATGCCAAAGATATCGCTCAACAGATCATCTCTGATGGCCTATGGCAGTCGGCAGGTAAAACACCAAATGCTAGCGTTAGCGCCCGTATTTATTCTGATATCAAGGCTAAAGGGGATGACTCTGCTTTTGTAAAAGTTGGCCCTCAGGTATTTGCGCTTCGGAATAGTAGTGAAATGCCGATCCCGGATGGCTTGGTTCATAAGGCTGTAAAAAAACCGGTGGAATCAGCCTCTGAAAATCATGGCTTTTCATTCACTCAATGTGCTCAGAAAGTGCTTGAGAATTTTGGTAACAAAAAGCCTATGCATTATAAGGAGATCACCCAGAAGGCTTTGCAACAAGGCTGGCTGGTCACGGCTGGAAAAACACCAGAAGCCACTATGTATGCTCAGGTGATTAGCGAGATCAAAAGGCAAAAAAAACGTGGGGATCATCCACGTTTTGTTCAACATGGCAAGGGTTATGTTGGCTTAAGTCAATGGATGAAACGAGGATTAACCTTCCAGATTGAGCAGCATAATCTTCAGATTCGCAAGGCCTTACATAAGCGGCTGCTGGCTATGAAGCCCGGAGAGTTTGAAGAACTCATTTCACTTTTGCTAGCAGAAATGGGTTTTGAAAGTGTCGAAGTTACCAAGCTGAGCGGTGATGGCGGCATTGATGTTCGTGGAATCCTGGTGGTTGGCGATGTAGTCCGCATCAAAATGGCTGTACAGGCTAAAAAATGGAAACCCAAAAATAATATCCAGGCTCCCGTTGTACAGCAGGTTCGTGGTAGTCTCGGCGTACATGAGCAAGGGCTAATAATTACTACCAGCAACTTTAGTTCAGGAGCGATCAACGAGGCTGCACAACCCGACAAGACCCCAATCGCATTGATGAATGGTGAACAACTGGTAACGCTTCTGATGGAATACGGCATTGGCGTGAAAAGCTCAACGCCAGCACTGTTTGAAATCAATGATGAGTTTGCCATTCAGGATCTAAGTGATTAATTGCCATAGGTGAGAAGTAAATGCCTTGGACTACAGAGCATGTTGAAAAGTGGCTCGTTGATACTGGTGAACGGTTAAGGACTGCTGATGGTAAAGAAATTGAGCTCTGGGAGTTTCGTCATGCGGAGGACGAGGAAGTGCTCACAGCATGGGCCAGGCATTTCCGGAATCACTACTGCCTGGATAGTGATATCGAGTTTCTCCGTGGCAGGCTTTCGTGTGCAGACTACCTGAACAACACTATTTTCCCCTGTCAAAGCAGCAAACTGGGTCCGGGCATACGTGCTGGCGACTTTGGAGAAATTCTGGTTTGTGATTACCTTCAATGGTTTTCAGGCTTCTGGGTTCCCAGAATACGGTGGTCATCCAAAGTTGTCAGAGATGAGTCCCCCAAAGGAAGCGATGTGATAGGGTTCAGGTTCGATCAGGAGAGCGGTGAAGCATCGGGCAAGGATAGCCTGTTTGTTTTTGAATCCAAAACAAAGTTCTCAAAGTCAAAGATTAATCGTCTGCAGGATGCTATCAATGATTCAGCCAAGGATCATATTCGTATTGATGAGTCGCTGAACTTCATTAAGCGAAAACTCCATGAGAGGCGCGATTTTGAACAGGCCCGGAAGATTGCAAGGTTTCAGACCCCAGTAGATATCCCCTATGAGGAGAAGTTTGGCGCTGCTGCACTTATTTCCGATGAATTTTTTGATGTTGATGAACTTGCATTATCCAACTGCACTCAAATCCCCAAGTCAGCAAAATCCAAAGAGTTTCTACCCCATCCAAACATCGATAATTTGGTACTACTGGTGATCAAAGGTCCTAATATGATGACTCTGGTTCACGAGCTATACAGGAGGGCTGCTAATGAGGCCTGAACAAAGATCCCTGCATCTACTGGGGGTCACCCGCTCAAAAGCCAAGATGCTCGAATACAGTGTGCCCAGAGAGCACCATATCAAAATCACTCAAGATCCAGCCAAGCTATTCAGAATATCCATTGCATTGCTGGGAGATCTCGCTGCGGCAATCAACCTTGAGGAACCAGATCAAGACTTGCTCACTGAGCTGAAAAGTAATCTGCTCTTTTCTGCACGTTTCTTTGACTCTTACCTTCAAACAAAACTGAATGAATCGCTTGACCCTTATCTTCTACTACTAGGATCTTCCTCATACTACCTCTGTGATTTACCCGGTAGTGCTTCAGTCCTGGCCAAATGTATCAAAGGCAACTGTCCTGACTTGGATGGAGAAGGACTTGAGGCTTTATTACTCTGGATGTTGCAGGCGAACATCAACACCTATTTTGAAGGGTCAACCGGGCCTTACGGTAAATTGATCGATGAAATTTCACGACAACTTTCTCGCTATATTGCGGAGGGAGATGGCGAAGAGCTCCTGGTTGATCTGGCTAGACAACTTAGGAATTCTGTCTATGACTTTGGTACACCCAGGCAACTGTTATTCGGAGATGTAATAGGTGCTGTATTAAGAAAAAAACTCGACAACTCTTCATGGAAAGCGCTGCCGCTCTATTCTGGACTGAACCGTGTCAAATGGCTTTCTGCCTTACAAAAAGAGACCTTTATCAAAGAGTTCTGGCCAGCTCAACACTTATTGGGTCGGGCAGGTGTTCTTAAAGGTGAATCAGCTATCGTCCAAATGCCTACCAGTGCAGGCAAAACGAAAGCAACTGAGCTGGTTTTAAGGAGTGCCTTTCTGGCTGAACGTGTGTCACTGGCCATCATTATTGCGCCGTTCAGAGCGCTATGCCATGAGATAAAGAACAGTCTTGCTGAAGCATTCCTTAATGAGACAGTCAGAGTGGATGAACTGTCTGATACTCCCCAGGCTGATTTTGAAGCAACTGAGTTTCTGGGACACCAACAGATTCTTGTTGTTACTCCTGAAAAATTGCTTTATGTCTTACGACATGATCCGGAGCTTGCATCTCAGGTTGGACTGGTTGTCTTTGATGAAGGTCACCAGTTTGATGATGGCTCCCGCGGCATAAGCTATGAGTTACTTCTGACATCACTACGCTTCATGCTTCCTGAGATCACTCAAAAAGTGCTGATTTCAGCAGTCATTAGTAACGCGGAAGCGATTGGAGAATGGTTAAATGGTAGCCCTGAAGTAGTGCAAGGAACTGCTCTTAGTCCAACCTTCAGATCTGTTGGATTTGTAAGTTGGATGGATCAGCTGGGAAGGATTGAGTACGTTAATAGCCAAAATGCTGAGGAGAGAGAGTTTTTTGTTCCCAGAGTTATTGAAAAATTAAACCTTGGAAGAATCGATAGAGAAAGAACTGATCGGTTTTTTCCAAACGAAAATGATGAACAGTCTATTGCTCTTTATCTCGGCCTTAAACTCGTTCCTAACGGAAGTATCGCTATTTTCTGTGGAAGAAAGTCAACAGCTACCAAGATCTGTGAGAAAGCTATAAACGTTATTAAGCGAGGAGCTCCATTAACGTTCCCAACAGAATTCTCAGACATGCAGGAGGTTGACCATTTATCGAACTTGTATGTTCAAAATCTGGGGGCTGATGCAGCGGTATCCCAGAGTGCTGTTCACGGTATTTTCACTCACCATGGTAATACGCCGCATGGTATCCGGCTTGCGGTAGAGCACGCTATGCGTAAGAACCTCGTACGCTTTGTCATATGCACCTCCACCTTGGCTCAAGGTGTAAATTTGCCCATTCGGTACCTTATTGTTACCAGCGTCTACCAGGGGACAGAGCGTATTAAAGTTCGTGACTTCCATAACCTTATAGGTCGTGCAGGCCGAGCAGGATTACATACCGAAGGCAGTATATTATTTTCAGATCCTGTGGTTTATGACAAGAAAAAGGTTCGTAGAGACAGATGGCGCTGGGAGCAAGTAAAAGAACTGCTTGAGCCACAAAACTCGGAGCCTTGCATTAGTAACCTTCTTTCTTTTTTTGACCTCATTAAGAGTAGCAACGGCAAGATAAGAATAATTTTGGATGATTTAGATGTTGCGGTAGCTCACATCGGAGGCCCAGATGATGTTGCAAGATTGATTGAAAGACTTGCTGATACTGGGTTTCCAAGAGAAGAGCTCCAAAGGCAGATTAGATGGAGGATTGAGCTTATCAACGCCATTGAAAGCTTTTTACTATCACATTGGCATGAAAACGAAGGCAGCCTTTTGGAAGAAGATGTCATTGGATTAGCAGAGGGCACGCTTGCTTTCTTTCTAGCCAATGCCTACTACAAAAAAGAGCGTATCCGAGAATTATTCCTGCTTTTGGCGAAAAACATTTACACTAAAATACCGGATTCTAACCATCGTCAAATCTATGGAAGAACACTATATGGCGTTCAAGACGCACAAGCTATTGAAGGTTGGGTTCGTGCAAATGAAACCAACTTATTTTCTCTTGTAGAGGATATAGAAGTGCTTGATCTTGTATGGCCTATGATTACTGAATATGTAGGGGGAGGTGTTTTCAGTAGATTTGACCCACCGGAAGTACTCAAAGAAATTACTTATGGATGGATTTGTGGAGAATCATTCAGTAATTTACTGAAGCTAATTAAAACAAAGAAAACCAAAATGATATGGGGTAACCAACGACGGGAGTTTAAGGTTGATCATGTCGTAGAAGTCTGTGAGGGTAAGATTGCTTACGATGGTGCTCTCCTTATTGGTGCAATCTGCGAAATTGTTGAATTGCTTGACCAAAACGATACAGAAAAGCTGGTTCAGCTTCTGCAACGTTTTCAAAAACAGCTTAAATATGGACTGCCTTCTGAGACAACGATCACTGTGTATGAGCTCGGCTTTTCAGATCGTGTGATTTCTCAGGATCTCATGGCATCTCTCAATCTTACAGGGGCAGATAAAAAAGGAATTGTGAAACAACTTAAACAGGAGCGAGACAGGGCCATTGCTGTGATAGAAAAATACCCAAGCTATTTTCAGGAAAGAATGAGCGAAATTTTACAGTCATAATTTTTCTTCACCTGCTCACACTTTAAACCAGCGGTTTGGAATTTAGTATTTCAGACCCTAGGGGGATCTGAAGTACTTCAAAGATGCCTACATGGTGTTAATGAACCGCATATTATCTGCGTTTTAGTAAAGAGCGTAAAGGAATCAGTCTTGTATATTTTGCGGGTATAATACGGGACTCCCCCTTGCGGGCATCCATTTTCCAGCAAGAGGCAGACTGCATCTGTTTGAACTCCAATTCATCAATACTAACATCAAACGGGTTTGGTTGTGCCTCTAGCTTTTCATCTGCATCAACCTGGTCTTTTTTTGTAATGTGATCCATGTAATAGTGATATCCTGCTATGAAATGTTCCATATTCAGCTCATCATCATTATTCAGGATGGCTTCTTCAGCGGCATAATTTATTAAAACCCTCAATCTCCTCATATTGCCTTTAGAGAAGGTAAAAAGTCTTGGGTAAAGCTCCACCTCGTGAAGCCCAGGTTTTTTAGAGAATGGCAAGCTGTCGTTAAATACTTTTAAAAAAGTTCTGAAGTCTTTCCGCTGCTCTTTATCAATAATTCGAAATGGCTCAATTCTTCTCTGGATCATAAACCGTCCAGCAAGGGCATCATCACAATCAAGAATAATTTTACTGTATGGCATACCAAAGAGAACAACAGGAAGACCTGATGTATTGATTAGAATCTTGAGCCACTTTGCAGCATCTTCAAGAACAGTGAATGACTTCGTTTCAATTAGATGCTGAAATTCATCCAGAAGACTGATCTCAACACCACATTGCCTCATTAAGTTGGCCAGGATTTTTGTCAGCTGTGGTGCTGAAAGCCCTTTAGATGAAAGCTCATGGCCAAGATCCTCCAAAAAGCAGATAGCGGCCTGCTTTGGTACAGTTCTATCTGGGAAGTCACTTGAAAAAACACTAACGACGGATCTCTCTAGCTCTTCTCTTGTGGGGTTTAGCCTTAGGTACTCCTTCCTTAAAGTCGTTTTTCCAGCACTGGGCTCGCCAAGTACAAGCATACACTCTGGATACCCACCTCTTTCCGATATTCTACGGCATCGGTGAATGTCGGCTAGAATACGATCCAGGTTAGGAGAACTGATATAGCAATTTCTTACTTGGAGAATCTTTTTATCTTGTTCATCCGTTATGTTGTCATATCGATCATAAAGTGCATTCATGACACATTACTCTGCCATCCAGTTGTATCTATCTCATCATCTTCTAACTCAAAGTCCACAACTGAAGCCGTTGAAACCTCCTTATCGGTTTTTTTAGAGGGAGACGCTATTGCCTCAAGACCTTCATTCAGGCTGGAGTTCGCATCTTGTGCGATGTCTAAGTATTTGGCTAATGCCGTAGTAGAGCTGACAGAAGCAGTGGAGCTGATATCCCAGCCATTTGCTTCTTCCTGAATTCTACGCTCAATTTCCAGACTGGCCCGTACCACATCCTGTTGGGTGGTATAGCTTCCTTCAGAACTTTTCTTAGCATAAGCCATATGGGTGTCATGTTGTACTTACCGCTGCCGTCACTGGGAAAATCGACTTGCGAAACGTCAAGATTGAAAGCACTGTAGACTCTGCTGAGCAATAATACCCAAAGCATTTTTTATAACTTAATCGAAGGTTACCACTATGAACAAAGCGTTGATTTCCCAGCTAACCAACCGATTCGAGGAAATTACCCACACATTAGCCGATGCAACCATAGAGTTCTGGTATGCACGGGAGCTGATGTCTGAGCTGGGGTATGACCGCTGGGAAAACTTCACCAAGGTTGTAGATAAGGCCAGAGCTGCCTGTGAAAACTCAGGAAATCCTCAAGACGACCATTTTCGTGACGTCACGAAAATGGTTCAGTTGGGCTCCAGTGCACAGCGCCCTGTTGCTGATGTTATGCTGACCCGCTATGCCTGCTATCTGGTTGCCCAGAATGGCGACCCCCGTAAAGAATCCATTGCCTTTGCCCAAACCTATTTTGCTCTTCAGACCCGAAAACAGGAGGTTCTGGAAGAACGTTTACGGCTTCAGGATCGACTGGATGCCCGGCAAAAGCTCAGGGAATCTGAAACCGAGCTTTCGAGAAATATCTATGAGCGGGGCGTTGATGAACGGGGTTTTGGTCGTATTCGGTCAAAAGGTGATGCCGCCCTGTTTGGAGGCAACAACACCAGAAACATGAAACAAAAGCTGGGTATGCCTGAGAAGCGGCCACTGGCTGATTTCCTGCCTACGGTGACCATTGCAGCGAAGAATCTGGCCACCGAAATTACCAACCACAATGTCACTGAGCATGACTTGCAGGGAGAGCGCCCCATTACGCAAGAACATGTTCAGAACAACCGAAGCGTTCGCACAATGTTGCAGGAACGTGGCATTACACCAGAAGAGTTGCCACCAGAAGAAGATATCAACAAATTGTCTCGTCGCGTGAAAAGCAATGAACGTAAGTTAATCAAGGAAAATCGGCTGCCCAAACCTGCCCGGCAGACTGATAAAAGCTGAATTTGATATTAAGAGAGTGTTTTGCGACACCCACATTTCTAATGGGTATGTTAGTTCTGAAAAAGATGAGTAGACAGAAGCAGTTTAATCCGGCGTCACTTTTATACTTTCTCAAATCAAGTGTTCTCCTGTACATAAAAAAGACCCCGGCTAAACAACACTGGAAGTATTGTTGCTGGGGTCTGGTATGTCAAAGTTGTTTGTATCTATGTCATTTTTATCTGTTTTATGTCATGAGATGCTTGTAGCGACAGCCAGAGCATGTTCACTGCCGTGCAATTTCCAACTGCCTGCTCGGCAGGTCACAAAATTGATAACTTTACGCTACACCTGTTTCTATTTCCAACTGCCTGCTCGGCAGGTCACATTACAAAATCAGTGTCGCTGTCCGATCTCCGATTTCCAACTGCCTGCTCGGCAGGTCACGGGGGCGAGGGTGCTTAACAGTTACCGTCGGCATTTCCAACTGCCTGCTCGGCAGGTCACGAACCATTCTCGACACGTCCTATTTGTGTGTAATTTCCAACTGCCTGCTCGGCAGGTCACCGGGAGGGAAAATGTATATAACCCTCACAGCTCAAGAGGATAGGCCAACAATCCACAAAACACCCTTTTTTAGCTCGATCAAAAAATTTCTAAAAAAACAACCAGCTAAAAGCCCTGATTATTTTTTGGTAAAAGTCAGATCCGGCACCGTTCCGCATACACACTCCTGGTTTGCTAACCCATAACTGGTATACCCATCACAGCATATATTTTTAGCCGCGTGCTTCTGGAGCCTAAAGTAAAACACTTGCGTGGGATCCTCAGAGCTGGTCATTGGAATGTTATGAAACAACTGAATATTGCGAACACGACTTGATGGGTTCTGCCTCGGTAGATATTTATAGCCTTTTTTTTCAGCTATTCGCTGCCCACGCCTTATGCGCCGCTGCCTGCCTCCTTCACAATATTTATCGCTTTTTAATTCTTTTCCGTATCGAACTTCTTTAACGTTATCAGGAACTATGGTGATCTCATGAAAGAAAAACTTCTGAAGTCTTTGCATCTCCAGAAAGTACGGCTGTGACATTAGTTGCTGTAAGCAGAGCCGGTCTACTGAAACACAAGCAATGATGTCACCGATGGTTTTATCGCAGAATTTCGGAAATGTGACCCCCACACTGTTGATGCTATGCCTACACTGGAACCCATGGAGGATTTTCAAGCACCTGCCAACCAACAGTTCATTATTCGATCCCGGCTGAAACTGGATACCGAAGGTAAAGCGTTTCATTCTTTTTTCTCCGGTCTCATACCACCGCACACATGGCAGGCCATAAGGAAGTGGATATCATCCATTGCTGGATCATTCAAATCAGGTTTCGCTACCAGAAACTCAATATATCGCTCTATATTCTTTAACAGGGAGAAATAATCCTTTCCTGTACTTGGGTGTCGGTGAGCTGTCAGCTCTTTCCTATCCGCACAATATGCACTCACTTTTTTCCGAGATGTTGCCCCAGGAAACCAGTCATCAATCTCGTGCAACGCTGCCCCAAGCTTATGGCGGCTGAATACCACTTGCTCCTCACTATTGATTTCACAAGTGGCCAGCAACTTACTTCTTGATTCACCATCGGCAAATGCCTGGCTTGGAAATACCTCAGAACAGAGCGGTAACATCAACCTTGCCTCAACCAATAGCGAGCAGGAATCTCTCAAGGATGTCAGAGCCTTTTCAAATCGATCAACCCATTTTTCGATGGATTCCTCAAGGTCATCCAGCTCTCTGTTCCACCGCCTTGTTTCCACATGATCAATGATCATTTGATCTTTATCCCTGCAATCATGAAGGCGAATTTCTGTACCGAGAGTGTATTGGTTTTCCCATAGCCAGTTACCCAACAACAGGTTCTCCAGATACCTTCGGGCCAACACTCGATAACCGCCCACTTCTTTGTAGGCATCACTTAGCCTCGCCACGGCTTCCTTCATTTCCGGGCGATCACATTGATACAACTGCCCAGAATGCGCCTTAATCCTTATTGAAAAACGAACCACCAATGCCTCGGACTCAGGTGGCATATAAACCTCCTGAATGGTTTGGATATTCGCATGGGATAACGATGAGGGCTGGCAACTTTCTTTTACGCCCCCTTTAGCAGCATAGGCTTCTGCGTAACCTTCTTTGGTTGCAGCAATAGTGGTTGTATCGGGCAACAGCGGATGCTCCCTGGCCTCATTATCAACCCAAAAAAACAATCCTTTCCCAAGGTAGATCGATCGTTGTTGAGCATGCTGACTACACAGCTTCATCACCTGGATTCTCCTTTACTGAAACCTCAATACCAGAGCTGCTGAAAGTAATAGACCAAAAAGCACGTTCAAGTGGATTTATTTGCTGCACCGGACGCAATGCAACAACGGATACGACAGGTGTCGCAAAAGCATGAGAGCAACCTCCAGCACCCACTCTTGTTTCCGGTTTACCCAGGAATCGGAACCCGCCACCAATGGGAAAACTCTTGCCCTGGGACAGACATTTCAGCAGTTCGCTTCTCTCGGGAGAATTACGTAAAGCGACAATCACTCTCCCATAACTAGGCATCCGCACCAATGATGCTGAGACTTCTTCCACAGTCCCATAACGATCACATTTCCTGTAAAGCTCACATTGCCCATAAATTCCCTCCATTGGGTGCGTTAAAGTCCCTCCAGCAAACCTTGAGGGTAGACAGCCAAACAGGTTGTCTTCACTCAGGTCTATCTCTTCTCTGGTCTCCGGAAGCTGTACGATCAGATCGAACTCAACATCACAACTTCTGTGGTCAATCACTGGACTATTAACCAAGCTACTGTTTTTCATCTCTTGAGCCGAAGCGGGATGCCCTTTGTTCAGACCGTATTTTCGCAGCACCACAGCAAACCGAAAATCCGTTCTGCCAGGTTCATACCCGAGGTTGCATAAAAAGGCATGCACCAACCCAGTCCAGGCTGTTAATGAGGGCAGACCAATAACATAAGGATTGCTTCTAGCGTTGGCGTTGTAGACTAAAAGTCGTTTGAAGTGCAGGAACCGGCCAGAAATTGCCGGGACTTTAATCGGTACTGTAAATTTATTTAGCGTGATATTTACTGCTTGTTCCAGTAGAGGCAACAGATCAGGATTGTAGGACAGCTGTGCTGAATACCAGGAATGCTCAAAAAGGGTATTGATATAAGTCAACACATATTCAGCGGCTCGATCTTCCTCATTCAGGCCCCCCTGAATCAGCCTCATTTCCAAAGCTTCACTTAGAACTCTGGAAATCTGGCTCTGACCTGCCAAATAGTGAGTCCTCAAGATAAAAAGGAATGAAAAAAGTTCTTCAATGACCTGTGCTAACTTGTTCCTTTCATTACTCAGTCGTTCCTGTCTCTGCCTTTCCGTTTCAACAATCTGCCTGTTCGAGATCAACTGCAGAAGAAAGCTCAAATTTCCCTTACGAAAAATAGCCCGATCATTGAACACATGTTTTTTAGATCGCCACTTATCCAGTATGGATTCGAGGCTGAGATCACGTTTATCCAGACTTGGCGGGTAATAGAGGCAATACAGTTTCCCTCCGCAAGTCGCCAAAAAACTGCTGACTTGAAAGGGCCACGCATAGAATAACGGACGACAACGAATGTTCGTATGCCTCACCAGGTTGTGTATCCATCTCTGAAAACCAACCTCAACCAACGGGGTAACAGCGATATAATTTCCATCTCCATCGGGAAAAGAGACCACCACACTGTTTGGACTCACAAAATCAGGTAGAGTGTTATACATTCCCCCTCGACAAGCATCCTGTAGTGGTTGAACTCGCTTCTCCGGAAACCCAAGGGTGATAAGCTTTTGAATAAACGGGCTGCCCCTCTCGTTCGAGAACTGTTCAAAAAGCGAGGTCACTCGGTTATGCCAGAAAAACTCCGTCGCCAGGAAATGGCTCTTCGATACTTTGTTGCTGTTATGGGAATATCCCAAATGCTTCTGGCCGTCCTCGCCATAGTGTTCAGGGAACCATCGGGCGCAACCAGAGGCACGACTGTTTGGATCCTTAAAGTAATGGGTAACCACCCATGGCGCGGTTGCAAGTATGCCTTTATGCCAGTGCTCACTTTTGAAGAGCTCCTTTGCTGCCATTTCATCAAACAAATCCGTCTTGTCACCCATTGATCGTGTCAAATTTGCCAGAATGATCAGAGCCTGAGCAATACTTCCATCAATCACCACAGGAACATCAGAGAAAAAGGCATGCTTCATTCTGATGTTACGCTCCTGACTGTCCTTACCCTCCAGCAGATCACTCAGTTTCACCATTATCACCACCTTGAAAGATAGAGGCTGCGGTTGGATTCTCCTGACTGAAAGCTCACGCACCATAGGACAAAAACGTCATTCAATCTGAATAACGGCTGTTCAGGGCTTATGAGTTGCTTGTCTTTTTGCAGCCTATACGGATGCAGCATCCCCTCTTCAATCAGCCGTGCCAGATGCCGAGTATTAATCCCTAAAATCACACAGGCCTCAAAACCATCCAGCAGGGTTTGTCCGATTTCAGCATAGGGATGCCCCTCCTGAAAAATAGCCCGGTCAAAAAAGGAAAATACGAACTTGAGAATGTCGTTGGTCGCCAGCCGACTATCTGGCAAATAACGGCTTACTCTCAGCAACGAACCAAAAATAGAGCGAAATGCAGTTTCTTGCATCGACCGCACAGAATACTCAAGTCCGCCCTGAGCCAGCTGATCCAGCCGGACGTATAGCTTGCGCGGCCAGTCATCAAAGAAATCAATGCACCGAAGCAGAACGTCGTCTTCATCCACAGATGGTCCGCCAGAATCATCAGCCCACAGCATAAACCACAGCACTGCTCCAAAAACGGCTTCCGTCGTTGAAGCACTGTACAGAAGATTGTCTCCTTTGCTTTTTGTCTTGTACCCGTAGACCCGTTCCGCCAACTTCACCAACTGAGGATTCCCAATTTCAGTTTTTGCCGAGATTAAATCAAAGCCACACCGGCAAGAGTGGACTGCTGCGTCTCGTATATAATCGACACCCACCCCGCACTGAGGACATTTAAAAACAAGCGCGGTACCATGCCTGGGACAAGCTCGCACCAGAGAGATATGCCAAAAAGTTGGGATATAAGATTTCTCTTTTAAACATTGAGGGCATACAGGAATGTTCTCTGATCGAAAAAACACCTTGGGAATATCAAGCCCTTTCCAGTACAGTGAAGAGTGATGCCCCGCAAACAGCCGATCTGTTTTGAGTACCGACAGCTCCAGAAAAGGCAGGTGTTCTTTGCAGCACAAATCAGATAGCAGGCTCAACGCCCAGTAGCGTTTACTTGAGGAAGTGTTGGCGTGATAGAGATTGAAAGAGCCAAGGTCTGTGGGCATTGCCCCTGCCAACTTGCCATGTTGCTTTTGCAGGAGCTTCCCTAAATGGGGGAAAAGCTTCTTTACCCTGAAATGGTTTTCTTCGGCGAGCCGGATAATATAGCTCTCCAGAGATTCGTCGTATTCAGGGTCTGGGCGGATCAGAAACATAAGCACCATTACTCAGGAATTCTGAGCATCAATATAGCGGCTAATTCTCCACACGGAGTGGCATTTTCCTGCGCTTCTATGGATTGTGCTGCAATCATCTGACTTACGCTTTAAAATTTGAACTGACACAGTAACACTCTTGCATGTGAAGGCATAAATCTACTAAAAATTAGCTGAACTTACCTGAAATAATTAAACTACAAATACAGGGTAAACATAGAGACAATATTTTTTAAGAAAAATCAAAAAGCTAAAGCCTTTGCACCATTTGAAAGCATACTTTCGCACTCATATAAGGCATTTCCTATTTTGAAAAATTATTGACTTACGCAGACGATCCAATTAAATTTTCTCATGCTTCCTGTGAAGTATAAGGTAGCCAACCCATGAGCTTGAAAGGAATGATAAAATGTAAATTAAAGCAGATGTTAATGTCGATGCCCCCAGTGCATTCACTATTCGTAATCATGCATTTGAAACAAAAAATCCAAGTGCATTTACTATTCGTAATCATGCATTTGAAACAAAAAGCCCAAGTGCATTCACTATTCGTAATCATGCGTTTAAATCAAAAAAATAAGCTGTATTTTTGATAAAGCAAGCTGTTTGGCAGAGTGGAGCAGTTCATTCTGTCAGACACATTTTAGGCGATAAGGATAAGACTATGAAGCTTGCTGAAAATGTTATTAGGGAGTTGAAAAGTATAGGTGCTAATAAGTATCCATTGTACGAAAAGATTTTAAAACACTCTTTTGATATTAATAGCCCGATCTTTGCAAAAGATAAATTTTCTCGAGCTTACAGAGAGCTTGCTAATGATGGTGAGTGGTTTGCGAACCAAATGGTTGCAAATGCTTGTTTGGAAGGCTATGGCGCTCAACAATATTGACCTTTATAAACTTTGTAGGGATTTTGAAAATAGTTTTTTTTGCAAATCAAATTGCAATATGTATATTACACCTCCAAACACTCAAGGTTTGAAAGCTCATTATGATACTCAAGATGTAATAGTGCTTCAGATAAAAGGCTGTAAGAAGTGGTTCTTTGAAAAAGAATCAACCTTATACCCAATGGACAATGATTACGATGACCAACATGTCGAAGATATTATAGAACTTCACTCAGAGGTTTTAACTCCTGGGAGTATTCTTTATTTGCCAAGAGGTTGTGTTCATAAAGCCCTTAATGAAGGTGATAATACTTCTATTCACCTCACAATATCGCTAACACCGTACAGAAAGATACACTTATTGCATGCAATGCTGGAGCAGGCTGTTAATAATCATTCCTTTTTAAGGAAAGCGGTTACTTTAAGCGACATTAAAAAAACCTTAAGTGGGAAAGACACTGGATCAATAACACGTTTAGTTGACTCTCTTAATGAGTTCATATGTAACAGTATTGAAAAAACAGAAGAAAGAATTCTACTTGACGCAGCTCTTAGTTTAATAAAAGATATTCACGATCATCAAAGAACAATATCAATAAACTCGACATTTGAATTCTCTGATATGAATAGGGTTGTTGATCATAATTCGATATTAACTGTTTGCGAAGACCAAAACCTATTCTTTTCAGAGAATGAAAATAAGATTTTTTATATAGGAGGTGAAATTACTATAGATCAAGCGCATATATTTATTAAACGACTATTACTCGAAAAGAAGGTATTCAAGGTTAGTGATATTGATTCTGATGATGCACTAAATATAGCTGATTCTCTAATCAAATCAGGGATCGTCTATTTGAAATAATCTATTTCGCCAGACAACTATAGGGGGTGCACCAGTGCTTTTATTTTTCTTTCTTGCGGTATCAGTAATGGTAATTACTCCAGGGCCTAATGGAGCACTTATAATAAAAACAGTTTCAAAATATGGAAAATTGCATGGTTATCATAATGTGCTTGGAATAGTAGCAGCATTTTTTATACACGGTACTTTATCTATATTCGGATTATCAGCAATTATATTGACTTCTACTGGGATCTTCAATGCAATAAAAACTATAGGAGCTATATATCTTGCATATTTGGCGATTAAAGCTTTTATGTCATCTATTAAATATAGAGAATTAAAGAGTGATGGATACAACATCGAAAAAGGACGGTGCCTTTATAGGAGAAAATACATCTTATCTTTAACAGAAGGACTCTTGACTAATACTTTAAACCCTAAAGTTTCGTTGTTTTATATTTCTGTGTTCCCACAATTTTCAGGCTACTACGGTAGCAATATTGCAACGCTATATAGTCTTGTCACTATTCATGCTATCTTCGCTTTTTTATGGTTTTCCCTAATGACAATATTTGTATCGAAGAGTATTTCATTTACTAATTCACAAACCTCAAACTTTGTCATCCAGTTCAGTGTAGGGTGCATTCTGTCCGTTTTTTCATACAAAGTGTTAATTCTTGGAGTTTAGCATTAAGTCTTTAAAAATCAATGAGTTACATGCATTTTCTGACGTAAAAGCAATTTTGTAGGCCGATAGATACTCCCTTTCAATGGCCTTCATGTCACGTCTGAAATTCTGAAATGCTCTCTTGTCACTCGGTGAGCATGGTACCCTAAGAAATGGGCCAAATGGGGAAATAAGCTTTCCATGCCTTTTACCGTTCTGAAATAACCAGCCTTGGTCGACTTTCTTTGAGACCAGTGCGCCGATCTCTTTACAACTGCTGAACTTTCGCATTATCAACATCCTTGAAGGCAGGTGCATTCATACACCTGCCATATTCATTTACTTACTTTTTGGAACTTCCTGTATTCTTAGCTGCAGCAGACTGTGCACGAGAAGCAAAACTGCCACTGGAAACCTTTCCACCATCTGCTTTAGCTTCACTGCTCTGGATGCGTGCCGCTGCACTGGGTGTCATAGGAGCACTGGTCTTGGACTTATTAGCCATGAGATAACCCTCAAGCGTTCTACACAACCCACCGTAGGTTGCGTTTCGAGTCTCGCTTTGGAGACAAGGTTGAGGTTACGAAAGAAGCGGGGAGTTGGCGGCAGCGTGGGTGGTGAAAAATTTTTTATTTTTGTGTAGGCCAGATAAAACCTGACCTACACGTGGACTCTATAATATCTCGGATAGAGTTCTCACTTCTGTAAATGTTTCCTCAACAACTGGATTTACTCCTCTCTTTGCATTTTGATCCCAGTACGATGGTTTCTCTAGCTCAACAAATTCTATCTGATCAAGGTCTTTCATACGGAATGGATTTTTATCCTCTGGAAAGAATACCTCACATGCTTTCAGAAAATGGTCGTAAGTAATTTGTCGAGTACTTTCTTTGATTGCAAGGAATGCAGCTTGATCGATAACATTCCTTAAAACCCGCAAATTGCCACGACTCACCACAAAAAGTCGAAGAGATATTTCTCGACTCTTCAAATTCGCTTTTTCTTCAAACCCAAGCTCCTCGTCCAATTCATCCAGAAAGTTGAGATAAATTGCCTTTTTTGGTTTGTCTGAGATGATAAATGGAGACAGATATCTTCTACGAAGAAAACGACTTGCTAACTGGGAGTTCTGTTCAATGGCATGCAGGCACCAAGGCATCCCAAACAGGATAAAAGGTCTTTTGGTTTCAATGATTAGCCTTTTTAAGCACTCTGTAGCGTCATATACCAATTTTCTACTTTCGTGTTCCAGAAACCCCTGGGCTTCATCAATAATGAAAAGCTCAATACCAAGCTGATCCACATATTTAACTATTAATTGCAGCAGATCCTCCTCATCCAGTTCCTTGTAATCTTCAATCTCCTGACCAATGGCTTTTAGAATCTTGATCAACAGGCCTCTCTCTGACAGTTTCGTAGGCAAGACACAATATACGACAGGCATTATTGATCGATCCGCCTTCTCATAGCGCTTATGGTCATTTCTAAATTTTTCGATTTGTGCTGACTTACCTGCTCCAGTGTCTCCGTAACATAACATGCATGGTGGTTCTCCCCCGTACTTTGCCAGCTCCTTACATTCTTCCATGTCACTAAAAACAAGGTTATGAATCTCCATCCAGATTCGCAGGTCTCTGACGTAAGCACTTCTCTTTTTTTGCCAGTCTGACAGTACTAACGCCATTACTCTTCACCTCCAGAAGAACTCCAAGCTGAACGGTCAATAGGAACATACCAATCATCTTTTTGATCTGATGAATCACTGGAATTGGAGCTCACTGCATTATTTCCAGGCTCCTTGGTTACACTTGTCAAAGAGCCTGTTGAGTTGTCTGCGACTTTGGCATACCTAGCAGCTCTGACAGACGTACTATTTTTTCCGGTTCTTCCATGACTTTCCCAACGCTCAATCTCCTTTCGAACCAACTCTTTGATAGCGTCTCTTGCCGCTACAACGTCATCATGCCTGTATTTCGCACAAATATATTTCCGAGCGTACTTTTTATGTACCTTATGCTGCCATTCAGAGAGACCATCAGCATATTCAAAATCGACAGCAGGTACTTTCAAGTAACGCCGCTCCGATTCATTAAACACATGAATATACCCAAGGTCATCAGGGTCAACTTTGTACATGACCGTACCGCTACCGATTCTGCCTCTCAACATAGCCAGTTCATCTGAGTCATATCGAAGATTTGAATACTGAACACCACCACGACGCAACTTGCTGTACTTGGTTCGACCTAAGATAACATCCAGTCTTTTTGGATCTACATGCCGAGGAGGGAAATCAAGGATGGCTTCCTTCCAGGCAAGGTCAGGAATAATGGTTCCTTTCGCTACTGGTTGCTGCTGATAAATATCCACTACCCAGGTATATAGAATTTCTGTGAAGGTAGTAAAAGTTATTACGGCGTTTTTGGCTGGGTCATAGTCACCTCGCTCAAGGATATTGCAGAAGGTTTTACCCGGTAGATCAATCAACAATTGTTTATTGATGGTTCCATATAACCTCTCAACCTTCCCTTTCAGCCACGGCTTTTGCACAGGATTATATTGGGTCTGGATGTTTAACTCTGCCAGAACAACCTCAAGGTCTTTTGACCAAAACTCTTTTCCATTATCAAAAACAAACAGCTCTGGCACACCAGAGCAAATCCATGGATTCTGTATCTCCGGATATTTTTCACTAATATAATTTTTGGGAATAATTATCGACTTGAGCAGCTTTATAAGAGACAAAAAGCTCGGTGGATGAAAGCCTATATAGAAGCCAGTAATAGAGCGAGACAAAGCATCTATGGAAGTAGTCAGCCAGGGACGTCCAAGAGGTAGGAAGTTCTCATCATCAACAACAAAGACATCAAGCTTCGTATGATCGACTTCTACTCGTTGTAAAACCCTTTCTAGGTTCAAGGACTTACCTGTAGAAGAAAACTCAATATCAGCCTTTCTCTTTCCTTCTCTTGCCATCATCAATTCATAGGGCGGCTCAGCTTTTATACGTTTTCGGAATATGTCATAGCAAGGTGTTTTGAGTTTTTCATCTTCAGATCTTTGCTTGTTCGCCTTTGTTATATAACCATCAAGGTTATCCCACGCTTCCTGAATCGATATACGTTCTTTGGTCTTGTATGTTTCTATTGCCTGCTTTATGAAATCCTCAACTTCCTCTGGTAGTCTGCTGGTATGATTTCCCTGCTTAATATAATCCGTAAATAATGCTTTCACTGTTTGACCATTGGAACTGTACGCAGCATTCCAGCGTGCGAGAGTTCTCCAACCAGGAGGTTTTGAGTCATTCAGCTCTCTGGCAATCTCAGGAATTAATGGAGAAAGTGATTTCTCTGTCCAAGAATCAACAGATTTTCGCAATTTACTGACATATTTGAATCTTCGTAGTACTTCTTCTCTTTGCTTTTTGGGTAAGCTGGCTAAATCTTCAGATAAAGAATCCTCTTCCAAGCTTTCTGGACTATTGATCACAAACTCAACTCTTCCAGCAGCCAGACTGGTTTCAATCTCTTCTATGCTTTTTTTGAGAACCTCACCACTTTGCAAAAGATCTCTTAGAGCAAGCTCCTTTTCATTGCGATTCTCCACTCGAAAAAGTTTTTCAACTTGCGTTTCCTCCTCTGGAAAAAACTTAAACACAGTTCCTTCAGTGAAACGCTGGACGATGGTCATGGCATATTCTCACTACAGAGTCTTTGGTCAAGGGAGAAGTATCTAAGTCAGTGGTCAACTCGTTTCTGGCAAGAAGGTCATATGCCAGCGGAAGAAAATAAGGTAGCTCCATATCAGACAGAACAGCATGATCCTGAAGACTTAGTTGCTGTTCTTCGTTTGATCTCACTATTTCAATTATTTTTCTTTGTTCTGATGCTAGAACACCACCAGTCCTATACCTGTGCAGTATTTTCAGATTATTTAGGTAAGGCTGTCTCCGGATATACTCTTCAGTCCACAACAAGAGCTGAGTGCCTGAACGTTCTGCAGCAGCCTTCATGCAATGAAAACGCTCCAGAAAATCTTTCCGCCTGGCAACTCTCTCTGGTTTAACCTCTATATATGGTCTTTCACCTCCTATCATTCGAGACAGAAAATCAGGGGTATATCTGCAAATGCGACCTTCAAAAACATACTCATAACCCTCAGGCTGGGACTCATAGGAGAGTACCTTTGAGCTGTATTCAAGAGGGTAACAACTATCAAATTCGAGCGCTGATTCAGTGAGGATCGTTGAAGGGTTCTTGAGGCTAACGAAACGATGAATATTGTTAACCTTGGATTTTCCGAGTTTTCTACGATACATAAAAAAGACCCCGGTCATACAACACCAGAAGTATTGTTGCCGGGGTCTGTTTTGTCAAAGTCGTCGTTTTATGTCATTCCTAAACGTTTTATGTCACGTTATGGAAGTATCAACACACACGGCGACAGCTTTTTTTAATCACCTGCATCTTATCACTGTTTACCCATAAACTCGGGATAAGCTTCCATACCACATTCGGTCAGGTCAGCACCTTCATACTCTTCTTCTTCAGTAATACGCAGACCAAGTATCTGCTTGATAGCAGCCCAGACGATCAGGGAAGAGAGGAATACCCAGGCGAAGATTGAACCGATACCCAACAGCTGGGCGCCGAAAGTTGCACCGTCGTTGGTCAGCGGTACTGCCAGCAGACCCCAGATACCTACAACACCGTGTACTGAAATGGCACCCACTGGATCGTCGATGCGCAGTTTATCCAGTGCCAGGATGGCCAGAACAACCAGAGAACCACCAACGCCACCGATCAGAGTCGCAGATACTGCGGTTGGTGTCAGCGGCTCAGCGGTAATGGATACCAGACCGGCCAGAGCACCGTTCAGAGCCATAGTCAGATCAGCCTTACCGAACAGGACACGGGCTATGATCAGAGCAGCAATGACACCACCAGCAGCACCAGCGTTAGTGTTGACAAAGATCTGGGCGACAGCGTTCGCACTTTCAACATCAGACAGTTTCAGCTGAGAACCACCATTGAAACCGAACCATCCCAGCCACAGAATAAAGGTACCCAGAGTAGCGAGTGGCAGGTTGGCACCGGGGATCGCATTAACAGCACCGTCTTTACCGTACTTGCCTTTGCGTGCACCCAGAAGCAGCACACCTGCCAGAGCGGCAGCAGCACCAGCCATGTGCACAACACCGGAACCTGCGAAGTCCTGGAAGTTAGCTTCGTTCAGGAATCCACCGCCCCATTTCCAGAAGCCCTGAACGGGATAGATGAAGCCAGTCATGAAGACCGCAAACAGCAGGAAAGACCAGAGTTTCATGCGCTCTGCAACCGCACCGGAAACGATCGACATTGCAGTCGCTACAAAGACCACCTGGAAGAAGAAGTCTGAACGTACAGAGTAGTATGGCGCATCATCACCACCCGCAGTTACCGCTGCAACCGTGTTTTCAGTACCAATCAAAGAGCCAAGGACCGGCAGGATACCGCCTTCATTGGTTCCAGGGTACATAATGGCGTAACCACAGAGCAGGTACATGGTAGAGGCAATCGCAAACAGGGCGATATTCTTTGTTAGAATTTCAACGGTGTTTTTAGAACGGACCAGACCGGCTTCGAGCATGGCAAAACCGGCTGCCATCCACATTACCAGCGCACCGGACATCAGAAAGTAGAAAGTATCGAGTGCGTACGACACTTGAGCCAGATTTTCCACAGGGCTCCTCCCAAAAAAGTTCAGCAGATAAGTAGTCTTTTGCTACGGCATTTGTGCCCTGAAAACAGTCTCCTCAACTCGGAAACTGTTTCCACATTAGCTATTTTTATTCTTGCGAATGTCGTCTGGTGCTTTTAGTGTATCTGCAACAAACGACGAAGTTTTTTTATTGTTGTGCATGCACCCTGAGAACCATCAATTTCCTGACTATGGTCTCTTGCTGCTCTGCACATCAAACAGCGTCTTCGCCAGTTTCGTTAGTTCTGATCCGAATCGCCTGCTCCAGATTAGTAACGAAGATCTTCCCGTCACCAATCTTTCCTGTGTTGGCAGCTGAAGAAATGGCTTCGATCACCTGATCCAGCAAGTCATCTGCAATGCCGACCTCCAGCTTAACCTTGGGCAGAAAATCAACCACATATTCAGCTCCACGATAAAGCTCAGTATGTCCTTTCTGTCGACCGAACCCCTTAACTTCGGTGACAGTGATACCCTGAACACCAATCTCGGACAAAGCCTCTCGCACGTCGTCCAGTTTGAATGGCTTAATGATGGCTGATACCAACTTCATAAAAGCTCTCCTGAGTGAATCCTGTTGGCCAACAGGGAAAATCCGGACATTGTTATTGTGATCCGCGCTCCCAGCCCTGAATATTCAGCTGATCTAGATTCCAACTGAGTTTGGTGGCTTACATGCAGACAATGTGCCAAATTTTGAAAATAACCTGATAAACGGGTCTTTAGAGTAAAAAAGGCCCATTTCCGTTCACTTGTTAAATTTCATGCACCAACAAAGCCCATCTCTAACAATTCTCGCACTTAAATCGCGCACTCTTCTGATGCAATGGATCAGCCTCTGTCTCTCATACAAAGCCTGGCTAGCTACTTGGGGAACATCGCCGTAACCGCAAAGCGGAACCCCCAACCTTCAGCGCCCTGTTCTGGCGCATCAGCCCAGTAACGCACACCAGCTGCAAAGCTCACCGGTAGCTGGCCTATGCGAACTACTTTTGACAGCACAGCATTTACTGGAATATTCCATTGACTATTCTCCCAATCGTAAGTGCTTTCGGATTGTAGCGTATATGTCCAGCCTTTTTGGGTGCAGGAGAGAAGTACCCGATTGCGAACCGCTGTTACCTGCCACATCATTTTGTTCGATCAAAGGTAGAATGGTTCTGGACACGATATTCCAATTATCATTCATCTCGATGGGTATAACAGGCTGTATATTAACAGTTACTCTGTGCCCGTCTTGAGGACCAAAGCCCGTATCATAATTGGCTTGCACGGGCACACTGATCAAATCAGCGACAGGGTTGGTTAATTTTTTTGCCAGCTCATTGTCGTCACAATAACCTGACAGGCAGAGAATCAGGCTTAAACACGATGACAGAAACTTAAACATAACGACAGTAGACTTTTAAATTACTCTAATCCAGGTACAGGCTGACTCTTCGGCTGAAAGCTTCCATCGGAATTTCCGTAAAGTCGGTAGCAAACCAGACTACTACATTATCTCTGGAAGGTGACACATATAAGCCCTGGCCATTCATACCACTCTTATAGAGGTCACTATCAGCGAATACAGCATCCCACTGATAACTATTAAATAGTGGTGCATCTCTGAACTCTTCTGCCAGCCTGGGCCCAAGTGCGCCTTTCAAATAGTTATCGCGTTCTCCTGATGTTTGCATACGTTTCAGCATTTTTTCTGAAACAATGCGTCTATCGCAAAGCTTCTTCTAACTCGGGGTAAACAACATGCCAAAACGTGCCATATCATCTAAACGAGAGCTGACCAGGCCATGAATAATGGCATTACCCTGCGGACTTAAACCAACTGTTGCATCGCCCGCCATGCTCGCTTTGGACCAAATCCGCTCAGCAACAACCTCTGCCAATCTTTTTTGTGTGATTTCCTCAATTACCAAACCCAACATCTGTGTATTAGCGGATGAATACTCAAAAGCCGTGCCCGGCTTTTTCAGATAAGGAATCGCGAATAAGGCATCGTCGTGGGTGTAAACTTTTCCGTCATCAGCGGGCAAACCAACCTCTGCTCTCACAAAGGCGTTGTAAGGGGTATCACCGCTACGTGTTGCGGGACTTTCCTCTAAATTGAGGCCCGACTGCATATTCAACACATCAAATAGTTTCACTTTCCCCCAAGCTGTACTTTTTGCTTTGGGTAGATAGTCTGCCACGGTTTTCTGTAGATCAATACGCCCTTCCTCTTCCAGCAAAGCGATGAGCGTGCCGACGATCAGTTTTAAATTCGACATCCACACATGGCGGTCGTTCTCTCTAATGCCGGGGTATTGCTGGTAGACAATTTCGCCGTTTTTGACAACCAGAACGCCCTGAACCGGTGAATGCTTATCCAGGATCACTTGCTCGAATGTAGTGGATTCGCCGTCTTTTTTGAGTGCGATTTCAGCAATTGATTTCCTGGCATTTTCATTAAGCCTGACCACCCCTCCATCATGGTAAATCATGGCTTGCGGAAGAAACTCACCCAAGTGCAAATAAGAGTAAGCACCCGATTCGGTAATATTTAGAAACTTGCTCAAGCTCCACTCATTATGCAACCGTCGTGCATCGGTCAGGCTATAACCATGTTTGATTGCGTGCACCGAGAAATCTTCGGTTGGCGTGGCGTAGGCGTCGTCTCTGTTACCCGCTGCGCTGACACTGTTTGAGAGGATAAGGCTTACGAACAGAGAGAACCAGCCGAGGGCAGATACAAGTTTGATTTGAGTCTTTGGCATAAGCCAAATCCATGAGTTCACCAAGTCAATGTTCATGAATTAACCAACAATTTAGCACATAAAAGCAGACACGGCGAAATAGCTGCTTGTGGTATCATCACTGCCGGTTTTAAATCACAGCAATTGCAGGAATAATCGATGATCGATAAAGCCTCCCTTATCGGTAGTATTGCCGGCAAAGCAGGACAGGTTCTGGGTGGGCAGAAAAGCCAGACCCGGGAAGATATTGAGCACAACATCAAGGCAATGGTGAGCAGTGCTCTGGCCAAATTTGAACTGGTCACCCGTGACGAGTTTGATGCCCAGGTCGCGGTTCTGAAGCATACCCGTGAAAGACTGGAAGCCCTCGAAAAGAAAGTGGCCGAATTGGAAAAAGCTGGATCGTCCGACGGTTGCTGCTGATGTCATTGGCCGTTCTTGCCCTGAGAACGGCTGCCCCACGCACTGCCAGATTTTACTCTTCACTGACACTTTTCATTGTATAAAAAAATAATTCAAATCAATAAGTTAACTTGAAATCAAAATTATCCCCCTCGGTAGTTATCCCTATAGAGATACTACTTTCTTCGCTATAGCATTGCTCTACAAATTAAGATGACTGCCTCAACTCCATTTGGTAGCAATGGCCATATCCCTACAAAGACAGGATGGCCTCAAGGACAAATAGTGAAAATTTCAGGAGAACAATCACTATGAAACGCGCACTTTCAATGTTTACTCTGCTGATGACCATGGTGATGTCTGGCTTTGCACAGACTGCATCTGCGGCTGGCTGGGAGCTTCTGGGCGAAAAGAAAGTCAGTCGTCGTGCAGAAGTAGACACCATCCGTGTTGGTCTGAGAGACGGTGCTTTCAAGCGTCTGCAGTTCAAGGTCAAAGGTGCAGACGTGGATTTCGACAAAGTGATTGTTCACTACGAGAACGGTCAGAGCCGTGAAGTAGCCATCCGCAGCAAAGTCAGAAAAGGCGGTAGCTCCCGCGTCATTGACCTGCCCGGCAAAGCAAGGGCCATTGAAAAAGTAAGATTCTATTACGACACCGAAGGAACCGGACGCGTTCAGGCCAGTGTTCTGCTGATGGGTAAGTCTGCCTGATAACAGACAACCGAGAAGTGGCAGCTGAACGACTAAGCTTCCGGGTCTGGAGCCATTGAGCTTCAGACCTCTCTGGAGAGAACCCATATGATAAAACGACTGTTTACGTTTTTAGTTTTACTCACCACTTTTTCACCGGTCTCAACAATGGTCCATGCAAGCCCGGGCAATAATGATCGGGATGAAATACGTGAAGAGCGCCGTGACGACCGTCAGGATAATCGTGAAGAGCGTCGAGACGACCGTCAGGACAATCGCGAAGAACGTCATGACGACCGTCAGGATAATCGTGAAGAGCGTCGAGACGACCGCCAGGATAACAGAGAAGACAGAAGAGATGATCGTCAAGACCACCGTCATAATGGCTGGGATGGCCCAAAGGTCATTAAGAACAACCTGGTCGTTGTAGCCCCTAGAAAAAGGGTGATCAGAAACAATATTGTCGTGGTAAGAAACTATGGTAACTCATACTACGGCTATGGCCATTACCACGATGACAACGATGCCTACAAATGGCTGGCGTTTACGGCCATCACGCTGAAAATTCTCGACAACATCAATGAAGCGGCGCAGCGTGCTCACGAAGAAGCACAGATCAAAGCCACTACAGCGCCTGTCGGTGAAAAAATCATCTGGGATGAAGGCGATGCCTCCGGCTATGTTGTTACTACCAAAGAAGGCAAAAGTGCCTCCAGCGGTCTGGTTTGCCGTGAATTTCAACAGTCCATTACAGTAGGTGGTCAAACTGAGGATGCCTGGGGTCAGGCTTGCCTGCAGGAAGACGGTTCCTGGAAAATCATTAACTGACCTCTGCACCGGCCAGCCTGCTGGCCGGGCAATTCTGCCAGCAAATCTCTGAATCACTGCTATTCTCAACCCTTCAGCTTTGCAAAGGCATTCCATTCCGGTGTGCCAAAACAACAAAAACAAGCACAAAAAGAAGGGAGTGTTTATGTCGCGGCTAGCTGTTGTTCAAACCCGCGCCAAAACCGGGCTGGATGCGCCTGCGGTATCGGTTGAAGTGCATTTGTCGGCAGGTCTGCCAGCCCTGAATATGGTCGGTCTTCCGGAAGCTGCTGTTCGTGAAAGCAAAGACAGGGTAAGAAGTGCCATCCTCAACAGTGGCTTTGAGTTTCCGGTTTCCCGTATTACCGTTAATCTGGCACCCGCTGATCTTCCCAAAGAAGGCGGTCGCTTTGATCTGCCTATCGCTCTGGGTATTCTGGCGGCATCGGGCCAGCTCAAACCTGAGTCTCTGGAAGGTTACGAGTTTCTTGGTGAACTGGCCCTCTCAGGCGCGCTGAGACCGATCACCGGCTCACTGCCAGCATCCATAGCCTGCAGCCAATCGGCTCACACACTGCTGCTTCCCCAAATGAATGCACAAGCGGCAGCCCTTTGCCCTGATGCCAGAGTGTTGGGAGCAGAAAACCTGCTGGGCGTCTGCGCTCATCTCACCGGTAATCAACATCTTACAGAAGCCACCTGCAACAGGAATGAATCCCCTGTCGATTATCCCGACCTGCTGGATGTAAAGGGGCAACAACAGGCTAAACGAGGTTTGATGACGGCGGCCGCTGGTGCTCACCATCTGATTTTCTACGGTCCTCCGGGAACCGGCAAAACCATGCTGGCCAGTCGCCTGCCCGGGATTCTTCCCGAGATGAATGACCAGGAAGCTCTGGAAGTGGCCGCCATACATACTTTGTCTTCCTACAGCCAGCCCCCTTCATGGAAGCAGCGACCCTTTCGCAACCCCCATCATACCGCTTCAGCCGTCGCCCTGGTGGGTGGTGGCAGTCAGCCCCGACCAGGAGAGATTTCCTTTGCTCACAATGGTGTCCTGTTTCTGGATGAACTGCCGGAGTTTCAAAAGGTAGCCCTGGAAGTACTGAGAGAGCCCCTGGAAACCCGGGAAGTGGTTATTTCCAGGGCCAAAGGTCAGGCCAGCTTCCCTGCCGGCTTTCAGTTAATTGCCGCTATGAACCCCTGCCCCTGTGGATATCTTGGCGATCCACAGAAAGCCTGCCAGTGTTCTGCCGAGCAGGTCAGACGTTACAAACGAAAACTGTCAGGTCCTTTACTGGATCGCATTGATTTACAGATAGAGGTTTCCAGTCAGAAAACGGAGCGACTTTTTGAAAACCCGCCCGAAGATGAAAACCTGTCAACTGAAAAAATACGTCAACAGGTGATTCAGGCAAGGTCTATCCAGCAGCACAGGCAGGGGAAACCCAACGCCCGATTGTCTGCCAGCGAGATGGATGAATACTGTTCACTGAATAAGCAAGAACAGGATTTTATGACCCGGCTGTGTGACAAACTGGGTTACTCAGCCAGAGCCGTACACCGAATACTGAGAGTGGCCCGAACTCTGGCGGATATTGATGAGGACAAAGACATTCAACAGAAGCATCTTGCTGAAGCGGTGCATTACAGAAAGCTGGATCGTGAACCAGGTTAACCGATAACCTCTCTTTGTTATGAAGCTGTTTTTTCAATCTCTGGCTATCAGCTCAGCGGCTCAGGCAGATCATCTATCAGTCAGCGCTTACTTTCAGGTTCACACCCTGACAGTATTACTGTTCCTGCCAGTACATGCTTTCGGAAACGGCTTTAATCAATCGGCTGATGTCTTCCGGATACACTTCCCCGATATTGCCAATTCTGAAACAGTCAGCATCAGAGACTTTACCGGGATAAATGACGAAACCTTTCCCTTTCAGCTGCTCATAAAAGCGGAGGAATTCATAATCGGGGTGCTCGGGGGAGTAAAATGAAGTTATAAACGGAGAGTGCAGTTCAGTGTCTAACAGGCACCGGAAGCCCAGCTCACTCATACCCTGGACGAGCAAACGCTGATTGCTGGCGTAGCGCTTGTGACGGGCAGCAATGCCCCCCTCTTCAATCAACTCTGCCAGGGCTTGATGGAAAGCCCTTACGGTGTGGGTGGGGGAAGTAAAACGCCACTTACCGTGATTCTTTTCCATGCATTGCCACTGATCATAGAGGTCCAGAGACAGAGAGCGGGCCAGGCCTTTGCATTGGGACAAAAGAGTACGACGAGCTATAACAAAGCCAAAACCGGGTACGCCCTGAATACACTTGTTGGCAGAGCTGATCAGAAAATCAATACCCAGCCCGGCAAGGTCAATCGGCACACCGCCGAAGCTGCTCATGGCATCAATAATCAGAATACAGTCGTGTTTCTTCACCACCTGTGCGACTGCTTCAACAGGGTTCAGCATGCCTGTTGTGGTTTCACAATGAACAATGGCGACATGAGTGATGGCTTTATCTTCAGAGAGTACCTGATCAATTTCCCCCGGCGTCGGCGGATTAATCTCACCACAATTCAGAACACTGTGGGGAATATTCAGATACTCGGCAATCCGGGCAATACGGGCACCGTAAGCCCCATTGTTAATGACCAGTAATTTCCCTTCATCAGAGATAACCGACCCGACGGTTGCTTCTACCGAAGCAGTACCACTACCCTGCATGAGAACGGCGGTGTAGTCATCAGTATCCGAGGCCAGTTTAATCAGCTGACTGCGGATCTCTTCAACCACGCCAAGGTTGTAATCATCGTCCCAGGTACACCAGTCACGCAGCATCGCTTCTCGGACACTGGCAGAGGTTGAGAGGGGTCCCGGAGTCAACAGAAGATAAGGATTTTCCAGGCTCTTTTCTTTCACAGTGGGCACTTCTTTTGTAGACATGACTTTAATGAGACACCTGTAGAAACAGAAATTTCAATCGTCTGGTATATACCAATTGGTACAAAATCATGATGGAGACACTTTTTTCTGTAAATACCCAGCGACCACTCTTCATAAAAATTTCACATTCATACCAGTCTGGAAACAACAGCTAAAAGAGCTCCCCCAACGTCAGTCAAGCAAATAGTTAATTGTCATAAAAGCGATCATTTAATTGTCATAAAAGTCGTTTAGTATGGTCTATACCAGTTGAAAATCCATTGACCCTTAGAGAATAGTATTTATGGGACAGGGAAAAAATCAGTATCAAATCATTCGCACGGCCCTGAACGAGCAGATAGAAAGCGGGGCATTAAAACCGGGAAGCAAGCTACCCTCGGAGCGATTGCTGAGTGAAAAATTCGGTACCACCCGCATTACTCTCAGAGAGTCATTGTCATCACTGGAAGCCGACGGACTGGTCTATCGAGAAGATCGCAGAGGCTGGTTTGTTTCTCCGCAAAGAGTGACCTATGACCCTACGGTGAATGCTAACTTTCATACCATCGTTACCCGCCAGGGCAGAGTACCCGGTACCCGGATGATCCATGCTGAACGGGTTCCAGCACCGCCCAGGGTTCAAAAGCTACTTCAGATCCCAGCTCTGACCCCTGTGTATCGGCTGCAACGCCTTCGTTCAGTGGATGGGCGAAATGTCCTCTACGTTGAAAATTACATGAACCCTGCCTACTTCCCGGATCTGCTCAAGCATGATCTGTCTCGATCACTCTCCGATATCTATCAGGAGCATTATAACCGCCAGTATGCCCGGGTCAGTTTCAGGTTGTACCCGGTAGGCCTGAATGCCGAGGCTTCTTTGCACCTCAAGGTCACCACGGGCAGTTCCGGTTTGTTGGTTGAGCGAACAAACTACGATCAATCGAATGTCTTGATTGACTGTGACTTTGAGTATTGGCGGCAGGATGCGGTGGTTATAGCCGCTGACACCACTGTGAGCCCCATGACTTGAGAGTCATTAATACCTGCTGGTGCCAATGGTATGAGCCATTTTCTTACTGAACGTCCAAACCCTTTAATTTCCGAATCTGAAAAATGAGAAGAGGTCACAATGAACAAAATTCAACTCGCGGTTTTTGATATGGCTGGTACCACGGTCAATGAACACAACGTCGTTTACAAAACCGTTCAGAAGAGCCTTGTCGACGCAGGCTACGATTTCACTCTGGACGAAGTCCTTGAGCATGGCGCAGGCAAAGAGAAGCATCAGGCCATAAAAGATACCCTGTCGTCCAAAGGCTTTGACCACTCGGACTCGGAACAAATCTTCCAGTCCTTTAAAAAACAACTGACACGGGCCTATGAAGAACTGGCAGTCACCTCTTTTGACGGCGTCCCCGAACTTTTGAAAGAGCTGCGGGCAAGAGGCATCAAGGTCGCACTCAACACCGGCTATAGCCGACAGGTAGCAACAGGCCTGCTGAAAAAGATGAACTGGCTGCCCGGGGTCGAATTCGACACCCTGATCACTGCGGATGATGTAACAAACGGCAGACCAGCACCGGACATGATTGAGCTGGCCATGGAGAAAACCGGTATTCACGACAGTTCACAGGTACTTAAAGCCGGAGATTCAGCCATTGACATCGAGGAAGGAAAAAACGCCCACTGCGGTATCACGGTTGGCGTGACTACAGGCGCCCAGACCCGGGAGCAACTGGCAACAGCCGCTCCAACGCTGGTGCTCGACAGCCTGGCCGATATCCTTAAGCACATTTGAACACAGGGAGACACCTTTGAAATACGATTTAATGGTTGTCGGTGCAGGTATTCTTGGCACTTTTCACGCCTTCGCTGCTGCGAAGCGGGGGTATAAGGTACTGCTGGTTGAAAAAGACAGTCAACCGGTACAGGCCACCGTCAGAAACTTTGGCATGGTTGTTCCATCCGGCATGACAGCAGACCTGCTGCCGACCGCCCTGGACTCTCTGAGCATTTATCAGACCCTGCAAGATCAGTTTGATATTTCAGCCCGAAGAAATGGCAGCTGGTATATAGCCTCCGATGACCAGGAGTTGGCCATGTTGCAAGAGCTACACCAACGAAATCAGCAAACGGGCTACCCTTCATCACTGCTAAGTATTGACGAGGTTATACGTGCCAATCCTGCCGTCAAGAAAAGTTATGCAAAAGGTGCCTTGTACTTCCCGGAGGAATTCAGTGTTAACCCCCTGCAACTGATTTACCGCATCATTGAGTTTATTCAGCAGGAATACACCGTTGAATACCGACCCAACACCCAAATCATCAGCATGGAAACCGGGCAGGATGAAGTCATCAGTATGGATTCAGCTGGTGAGCAATACCGGGCTTCAAAAGCGATAGTCTGTAACGGGCATGATTTCAAAACCCTGTTTCCATCACGCTTTCTCAACAGTGATATTGAGCTGGTCAAGCTCCAAATGATGCGTACCAAACCACTGAAGAGCGTCAGTCTCAATGGCAATTTGCTTTCGGGCAGGACTATCAGACGCTATGAGAGCTTTCGCAACTTGCCTTCCTGGAGTGCCGGAGAAAAAGACTCAGAGCTGGATAAGTACGGGATACATATTCTGTTCAAACAGGAGCTTGACGGGTCCATCATCATTGGCGACTCACACGAGTACGCCGATGCCCGCGAGGCAGAGAAACTCTCCTTCACAATGAATCAATCCATCAATGAACGGATGCTGACAGAAGCCAGAAACATTGTTGAGCTTCCTTGCTGGGATATCGCGGAATATTGGGCAGGTTATTATTGCCAGAGTAAAACCGATCACTACTACCAGGATGATATAGACGACAAAATTCATTTTCTCACGGCCATCGGTGGCAAGGGCATGACCCTGGCTCCCGGCATTGCAGAAAAGAATATTGAAAACATCCTTTGACATCCTCCCTGTCGTAAAGAGGGTGTCGCACAACTCCAAAAACTCGTTCCCGTGCTGGTCCGTGGGAACCAGAGTTTTGCGACACCCTATTAAAGTACGGGGTTTTACGCTCATTCGATAAATCTTTCAGCAAACCCATCATTTCTTTGCGATATTGACGGTTCTCCCTGGCATCAATGACCAAATTGACCAGCCCAAAACCACGGGCAAAGCCCCGGCAAAAGCATCTGTGCTTTAGCAATTCATTTTGATTCCCCTATGTTATTTGCCTACAGTGGTAGGGCAATGGAGGTGATTTATGGAAAACTTGTATGACACTGATTTCTACACATGGTCTTATCGACAAGCCGAGCTTATCAGGCAAGGCCGTTTCGATGAACTTGATATGGACAACCTGGTCGAGGAAGTTGAGGACATGGGTAGAGCCCGTTATCGTTCAGTACAGAGCCGTTTGTCTCAATTACTCATGCACTCGCTTAAATGGCAGATGCAGCGTAAAAAAAATGATTTGCATGAGATGGATCAATGGTTCCGAAGCTGGTCAACCAGTATCAGTAAACAACGTATTGCCATTGAGCATGAGCTTGAAGAAAATCCCGCTCTCAATAGTAAACTGGACGAGATTTTGCCAAAAGCCTATCAGTACGCCCGAAAGCTTGCTGCCAACGAGATGCAGTGCAGACCCGACGCTTTCCCGTCTGAGTGCCCATGGACCTATGACGAAATCATGGAAGATGGCTGGCTGCCGGAGGCTGATGATGACTGATTTATACAAAACCGACTACACCGCCTGGCTAAGCCAGCAACGGGAGCTGCTGGCTCAGCGACAATTTCACAAACTCGACATTGACAATCTGTTGGAGGCGATGGAGTACGAAATGGGCAGTACCAGAGATACTCTTGAGTCTCATTTATCGGTATTGGTTTTACATCTTCTCAAATACGATTATCAGAAACGCATTCTGAAAGATTTGTGGGTAGAGGATAAGGTTGTCCAGACGTGGATGCCAAGTATCTACAATTCCAGAGCAGCGATTGAAAAGCAAATTTCAAAACACCCTCATTTACAGCCCATGATCGTGGAGTTATTGGCGGGTGCATATTCCGATGCTTGTCGGCAAGCAGTTAAGCAGATGAACAATTACGCTCGCAGTGAAAGCCAGAAGCTGAGCAAAAAAAGCTTTCCCGGCCAATGCCCATGGACCTTTGAACAGATCACAGATGACGACTGGCTGCCCGGCGACTAAAGCAGCGCAGCAGCCCCAATCCCCGCCACCGTAATAATGGTGCCAAAGACCCCGCCCTGGTTCTGGGCACTCTGCCGAACCGCCGCCTGATTGCACAGCCTCCGACGACCAGGAGTTGGCCATGTTGCAGGAAGCTGTCACAGAGTCGAAAAAGATCTGTAATATTTTAGTCATTTCTCTCTCGTAGAATCGCGATATCCCTTCTGGTCTTAGCCAGAACAAAATGATTATCCGACTGGAGAGAGCTCCATGAAAAAACACCTGACAGCCCTGACCCTGGCAACAACTTCAATTTTCAGCGCTTCATCTTTCGCTGCATCTCCTGTGGAATTGACGGTTTATACTGCTTTTGAGACCGACATTCTGAATCGCTACAAGAAAGCCTTTGAGCAGGATAATCCCGATATCAGCATCAAATGGGTACGGGACTCTACCGGTATCATGACCGCTAAACTGCTGGCAGAAAAAGATAACAGCAGGGCAGACGTCGTATGGGGTCTGGCCGGTTCCAGCATGGCACTGCTGAAGGACGAAGGCGTACTGGGCACCTACAAGCCCAGAGGTCTGGATCAAATCAAGACTCAGCTGGTTGATCCTGATGCCGCTAAAGCCTGGTTTGGCAACCAGGCCTATTTCAATGTCATTTGCTACAACGAAGCGGTAGCCGCAGCCAAAAAACTGCCCAAGCCTCAATCCTGGCAAGACCTGCTTGATCCGGTCTATCAGGGCCAGATTGCCATGCCTAACCCGGCCTCTTCCGGCACTGGCTATATGCAGGTTTCCGCCTGGCTGCAGAGCATGGGTGAAGACAAAGGCTGGGCCTATATGGATAAGCTGAACAACAACATGTCCCAATACACTCACTCAGGTTCCAAGCCCTGTGTTCAGGCTGCCATGGGTGAAGTGGCTATTGGTATTTCCATGGCAGTTCGTGGAGCTCAACTGAAAAGCCAGGGCGCGCCACTGGATCTGATTCTGCCAAAAGGTGGCATTGGCTGGGATGTGGAGTCAGTGGGTCTGGTTGCAGGTACCGACAAGGCTGCAGCTGGAAAAAAACTGATCGACTGGTCTCTCAGCCAGGAAGCGAATGAGCATTATGTAGAGGCTTACCCCGTTGTCGGTCACAAAGACGTCCGTAAAGAAGTACCTAACTATCCAGATGTAGAAAGCGCCATGGTGGATCTGGACTTTGGTGAAATGGCCAGTGAGCGTGAGACTGTACTTGCTGAGTGGTCCAAGCGTTTCGATCATATGTCCGAACCCAAGTCGTGATATCACACTAGTTACACAGAAAGTGCCGTTTATTCCCCAACGGGAATAAACGGCTTTTCAGGTTTGGAGCTTTAGGAAGTTAACGCTATGAAACCCTTTCTCACCATCGAAAACCTGGGGAAACGCTTCGGCGATTTCACCGCTCTCAAAGAGATTTCCCTGTCCGTTAATAAGGGTGAATTCATCTGTTTTCTCGGCCCCTCGGGTTGCGGAAAGACGACGCTGTTGAGAATGATTGCCGGATTGGAAGCCTGTAAACAGGGAGAGATCTGGCAGGATGGCACCAACATAACAGCACTCCCACCTGAACAAAGAGACTTCGGCATTGTCTTTCAATCCTATGCCCTGTTCCCCAACCTGAGTGTTTCAGAAAATATCGGTTTTGGTTTGAAAAACCAGGGTCAATCCAAACGTGAAGTTGAGGACAGCGTGAACCAATGGCTGGATATTATCGGCCTGCAGGATTCCGGCCTCAAATTTCCCTCTCAGCTTTCTGGCGGTCAACAACAGCGTGTAGCACTGGCAAGGGCTCTGGCACTCTCTCCGGGGTTGTTGTTGCTCGATGAACCCCTCTCGGCCCTGGATGCCAAAGTCAGAATCAAGTTGCGGGAAACGATCTGTAAGCTGCAAAGAAAACTGGGCATTACCACCATTATGGTGACCCATGACCAGGAAGAAGCCATGGCTATGGCTGATCGCATCGTGGTGATGAATCACGGAAACATAGAACAGATAGGCACACCGGAAGAAATTTACAAACAGCCAGCCTCTCGCTTCGTTGCTGAATTTGTTGGCGCCATGAACTTTCTGGAAGGTGATACCAACAAAAAGAATCAGGTCGTACTGGCCAACCAGCCACTCTCTCTGCCAGTGACTGAGTCAACAACGAGAAAAGTGATTCTGGGGATTCGTCCGGAAGACCTGAGCTTCAGTGAAGGTCAGTCTGCTTTGCCAGTCAGTGTTGAAAGTCTGGAGTTTCAGGGCTCCTTTGTTCGTGCAGAGTGCAGCCCTGTTGGCTGGAGCAGTGAGCGACTGATTAAAGTCGATGTACCTGTCCACCAGCTGGCTGGCCTTAAGCTGGAACCGGGGAGCCAGAATCGGTTGTCCCTGAGTGAAAAACATATCCATGTCTTCCCTGCAGCATGATGAGCCCGCTTTAAATATGAGTCTATCTACACACACCCCAGCGGATGCAAACTCTCCAGCACTGGGCCGGAAGCCTCTGCTGCCAGCCATCAGCAGGGATCAATGGATTCTTGGGCTGGTCATCGGAGCGGTTGCTCTCTATCTGATCATTTCACTGCTTCTGCCACTCCTGGCCATGCTGGCAAGAAGCGTTCAGGACAGCAGTGGGACGTTTATTGGTCTGAGTTACTTTGCTGAGTATCTTGGCAACCCGGCCCTGAGTCATTCCATTGGCAACACGCTGAAAGTCGGTGTTATTGTTACGACAATAGTCGTTAGCTTGTCATTCCTGTTTGCTTACGGACTGACACGAACCCAGATGCCTTTGAAACCGCTCTTCAAAGTAATGGGCATGTTACCCATACTGGCACCTTCCCTATTGCCTGCCATCAGTATGATTTATCTGTTTGGTAATCAGGGGGTGGCTGTAGACCTGCTGTTTGGTCACTCTATTTATGGTCTGCCCGGTATTGTTATGGGTCTGGCTTTCTGGACCTTTCCCCATGCACTGCTAATTCTTACCACGGCGCTTTCAACATCCGACGCCAGACTCTATGAAGCAGCTCGCTCCATGGGTACCTCTCCATTCAGAACGTTTACAACAGTCACGCTTCCAGCTGCCAAGTTTGGTTTGATCAGCACGGTCACTGTCGTATTCACCCTGGTCGTAACCGACTTTGGTGTCCCGAAAGTGATTGGTGGCCAATATAACGTACTGGCTACCGACATCTATAAACAGGTCGCCGGTCAGCAGAACTTTGCCATGGGCGCTGTCATCAGTGTGCTTTTGCTGATACCCGCTCTATTGGCTTTTGTGATTGATCACAGAGTGCAGAAAAAACAGAAGGAATTGTTTGGCGCTCGCTCAGTCAATTTCCAGCCCGAGCGAAACCCCGTGAAGGACAGCATTTTCTTCCTGCTCTGTAGCCTGGTCTCTCTGGCCATTTTGGCCGTGGTGGGCATGGCGATTTATGGCTCATTGGTCACTTTCTGGCCCTGGAATATGGAGCTATCCTGGAACAACTATCAGTTTGAAAGGTTCAGTGCCAATGGCTGGGAACCCTATTTCAACTCTCTGGAAATGGCGTTCTATACGGCTATTGCCGGAACCCTGATTATTTTCATTACCGCTTACAATGTGGAAAAAAGTAAGTTACCCCCCATACTAAGGCACTTTATCCACATTATGGCCATGTTGCCGATGGCAGTACCCGGTATGGTGCTGGGTCTGGGTTATATCTTCTTCTTTAATCAGGCCGGTAATCCGCTGGGTATACTCTATGGAACCATGGCTATTCTGGTTATCAACACCGTGGCCCACTATTTCACTGTCGGGCACCTGACGGCATTGACCGCTCTGAAGAAGTTACCCGCCGAGATCGAACAGGTAGCCGCATCACTCAAGATTCCACAGTATAAAGCTTTCCTGAAAGTATCCCTGCCGGTCTGCACGCCTGCTTTGCTGGATATAGCGATCTACCTTTTCGTCAACGCCCTGACCACCACGTCGGCTGTTGTTTTCCTTTACTCCACGGATACTATGCTGGCTTCCGTTTCTGTAATGAATATGGAAGATGCCGGACAAACAGGCCCGGCCGCAGCCATGGCGGTTTTGATTCTGGCAACCGCAGCCTGCGTCAAGATAGCTCATATGACGTTGGGTAAATTGCTATTGAACAGAACCCAGAAGTGGAAGCACTCCTGAAGCACTCAAAACTCGCTGGTCTGTGGGAACGTGATTGATTCGTTCCCACGATGAAGCATGGGAAGCAGAATATTTTTACGACGGGGAGGATATCAAAGGTCTTGATGCACCTGCTTCCCGGAAATAGATGCTTTCCATTTGTCAAACTGAGCCTGAAGCTCATTGATCGGATCGACACCTGCGGGAACGGACGCTACGCCCAAATCGACGTAGTAGTTCTCTTCGGTGTCATCAGGTCGGGCAACCACCAAAAAAGAGAATAATGAGGAAACCCCTTTAGAAGAACAGCGGCGATCGGCACCAGCAAAATTAGCGCCCTGTATGGCGGCCATGAGTTTATCAGCCAGACTGCCCTGGGTACCGTTAAAACTATCTTCCATATTATCCAATACTGCTTCATGTAATAGAGAATTTCCCAGAATCACATAATGGTTTCCCGTACGATGTCCATCTGCAATAAAGACATCTTCTCCCGTAAAAGCAGCAGACCGTGGATGATTGGCAGCATCAAAATCGACAATGCCGTACTGCCGGGCGGATGGGAATTGATCCACGTCATTGGCCTTTAGCCAGCGAATGATTTGCTCGGGACTCATACCCTCATCCATCTTTTTGCTGGCATTTTGCTGATTGACTTCGTGGTAAAAAGCCTGGCTGACGATGACACCTTTGCCCGGATGCAGTCGTGATAAAAAATCGGTTTCCGTACGCTGGAAGGCGCTTAGAGGAGAACAGGTTGCCCCGGCAGCCCCAACTTCTCTGGTAACAGGGTCAACGGCAACAATAGAAAAAGTACCCTGAGCAGTTAAAGAGACTGACAGCAGTGACAGCACACTGAAAATAAAACGAAATTTCATAGGCTCAAAAACCACTTGAATTTTTGTCATTGTTATATTGATCCTGTGACCAGAATGGTGCCAGAGAGCCTTTATGTCAATTTTAAAACAGACAACGGTACAGCCAGATTCCTGATATACTGATCCTCTCAGCTCAAGACACAACACCAAAGCGACCCCCCGTGCACAGACTCAACGACCGACAGGCCGAAGCCGTCAAATACATTGATACCCCTTTGCTGGTTCTGGCCGGTGCGGGCAGTGGCAAAACCAGTGTGATCACCACCAAAATCGCTTACCTGATTCAGGAATGTGGTATCAATGCCCGCAATATCATTGCCGTGACCTTCACCAACAAGGCCGCACGGGAAATGAAAGAGCGTGTCGGCAAACTGGTCAAGGGCAGGGCCTCCTACGGTTTGACGGTTTCAACCTTTCACAACCTGGGGCTCAACCTGATCCGCAAGGAATGCAAGACGCTGGGATACAAGCCGGGCTTTTCCATTTTTGATGCCCAGGATGCCCACGCTCTGATAGGCGAATTGATGCAGCGGGAAATGGGATCAGACGAAGAGAGCGTTGATGCCGTCCAGCACATGATCTCCAACTGGAAGAATGACCTGATTCTGCCCCCACAGGCCATGGCCAATGCCCGTCAGCCCAACGAGCAACTCGCTGCTCGGGTTTATGAACATTATAACCGCACGTTAAAAGCCTTTAATGCGGTCGATTTTGATGATTTGATTCTGCAACCGGTCATGTTGTTCCGTGAGCATCCGGAAGTTCTGGAGCGCTGGCAGAACAAAACCCACTATGTGCTGGTCGACGAATATCAGGATACCAATGGTGCTCAGTATGAGTTGATCAGTCGACTGGTAGGAGACCGGGGCAAACTCACCGTGGTAGGTGACGATGATCAGTCCATTTACGCCTGGCGTGGTGCCCGTCCTGAAAACCTGGCACTGCTCAAGGACGATTATCCTTCGTTAAGAGTTATCAAGCTCGAACAGAATTACCGCTCCACCAGCCGTATCCTGAAAGCGGCCAATACCCTGATTGCCAATAATCCCCACGTGTTTGAAAAAACGCTGTGGAGCGAACTGGGCATGGGGGAGACTATTCGGGTTATTCGATGCCGTAATGACGAGATGGAATGTGAACGCATTGCTACCGAAATACTGACCCAGAAACTAAAAAACGGTACCCACTGGAAAGATTACGCGGTGCTGTATCGAGGCAACTTCCAGTCTCGCTTGCTGGAAATGAAGCTTCAGCATCATCAAATTCCTTACCGCATCAATGGCGGCACTTCATTCTTCGCCCGCGCTGAAGTCAAAGACATGATGGCTTATCTCCGACTGCTGGTGAATCAGGATGATGACAACGCCTTCCTGCGTGTTGTCAACATCCCCCGTCGGGAGATAGGCCCTGCTACGTTGGAAAAACTGGGCAATTACGCCGGTACTCACAACCTGAGTTTGTACGCTGCTTCGCAGGAAATGGGTCTTCAGGAAGACCTGTCGCCCAAGTATGTCGAGAAGCTACGCAACTTTACCCAGTGGCTGGATTCGGTATCCCGCCGCTGCCAGACCGATGAAGACCCCATTGCCGCTATCCGTGAAATGATTAACGACTGCGACTATGAAAACTGGCTGATGCAGACCACAGCAACGCCTGCAGGGGCAGAGAAACGCATGGGCAATGTCTGGTTCCTGATTGACTCACTGCAACAGACTCTCGAAAGAGGCGACGAAGATGCTACGGTTGAAGATGCCATCGCCCGACTGATTCTCAGAGATATGATGGAACGGCAGGAAGAGGAAGAAGATAACGACAAGGTACAACTGTTAACGCTTCATGCTTCCAAGGGGCTTGAGTACCCCTATGTATTCATGATGGGTATGGAAGAGGACCTTCTGCCCCACCGTACCAGCATTGAAGAAGACAATATTGAAGAAGAACGACGACTGACTTACGTCGGCATCACCCGCGCCAGAAAGACTTTGACCATGACGCTGGCAGGGCAGCGAAAGCAGTACGGTGAAATCATTGATACCACACCCAGTCGTTTCCTCGACGAACTGCCACAGGAAGACCTGGAATATACAGGATTCGGCGAGAAGGCCAGTAAGGAACAGAATGCCCTGACCGGTAATGCAGCTCTGGCGATGTTACGCAGCCGGTTGAGCGACTGAATAGCAACAGCAGCCCGCCTTAAAAACCATTCGGATTTTTCTTCTGCCAGCTTCAAGGCGACTCTGACCCAGTCAATGGGGTGCCTGGAATCTTTCTGCATGATGACGCCCCGTAGTCTATACATACAGACTCGAGTGGTTGTTATCATTATTCTTATCGCAGTACCCGTATGAATAGAAGCCTGACTGTCGGTGAAAGATCGTCTTTGCTATTAGTGTCGCTTGTCGCCTGTTTTCCGGACTGCAGCAGTTGGGCTGACACTGTCGAGCTGAACAATAATAATTTCAATCAATACCTGAATGCTGACCATCCGGTCAAAGGTGACTATCAGTTAACCAGTAATATTGACCTGAGCCAATTTCTCTGGAAACCCATCGGCAATGCGTCCGTTCCGTTTTCTCTCACTCTGAATGGCAACGGCCACGTTATTTCCGGACTCAAGGTTTCAACTTCAACCGATAACACGACCTCAGGCTTTTTCGGGTCACTGCAAAACAGCACCATCAGGCAGATCCTGCTTAAAGAGCCAAAAGTGACCAGTACCGGATTTACAAGCCCGGCAGGTGCCCTTGTGGGAGAGTTGAAAGGCAGCAGGATTGAAGAAGTAGTCAATTATGACGGAGCCGTCAAAACCATTGGTTCTCTCAGTCATGCCGGAGGTGTAGCGGGCAGTGTTACTGATAGCATTATACACGACAGCGTAAACACCGGAACCGTTATCACGACCGCAGATGCCAGCGCAGGCGGTATCGCCGGATTGGCGGTTCAGGCATCGTCCCTGTCAAATAACCTGAATACCGGAAAAATAGCCTCCAGAAATTTATATGCCTCACCTGCCGGTGGCATTGTCGGAGCTCTGAGAAACAACAGCATTGCTAACAACAATGTCAATACCGGTGAAGTTAATGTTGGCTTTAGCCAATTTTCCGGGGGGGTTGCAGGAGAAGCACAAACAGCCAAGGTATTACATAACCTCAACACTGGAAAAATATCTTCAGATTATTCGAGAGCCTACTCCAGGTTAGTTGGAAGCGTAAGTGGAAGCAGTGGCGGAATAGTGGGGCATGCTTGCGGGCAAACCCTGGTCAGCAAAAATCTCAATACGGGTAGCATTTCTACAAAGCGTTGGCGTACCTACGCAGGTGGAATAGCAGGAGACGTGATCAACGCGCCTGTTGTTCAAAATGTCAATGTCGGAACTGTCAGGACTCACGGCAATCAGGCATCTGCCGGAGGAATTACCGGGGAAGCGATTGGTACAAGCGTTCAGGACAACCTGAATGCCGGAGCAGTCATAACGAAAGGCGTTAATGGCCACGTAGGTGGTATTACCGGGGCTGCGGCCCACTTGGCCTCAGTTTACAATAATGTCAATACGGGGCGGGTTGAGGCACAACAGGGAGCGTGGTCCTATGTCAGTCCTGCAGCCGCAAGAGTGTACCGGGCAGGTCCTATTGAGCATAACCTGGATACTTTCACAAAGTACCAATGGACCAGTGAGACATTCAGTGGACGTAATAAAGGTGTCGTAAGACTATCGAAAAGTGCTCTCAAATCAAACCTGACCGGATTGAACAGCACGCTCTGGAATGCCGGTAATGAATCGCAGCTGCCGATGCTCAAAGGCATTAACATCCCCTACCGTGAGCTGGCCCGAATAAGTGGTAACAAATTCCCAACAGCTCTGAGTGAGTTTGCAGACCCCGGTGGTCTTTCAAATGCCACCTCTTTTAATCCTGATGTCTGGAACGCTCGGGATGGTTACTTACCCTTTCTACACGTTTTCTCCAAATCACAAGCCTTATTAGCCGGGATTGACTGCACACAAGAAGGATTTGACTGCAGTACAGACAATGACATCTCGCAGACTCCAACATCCACACAGCCTTTGCCACCCCATTCGCCCGGCCTCTCAAGTCAATGCCCGCCACCAGAAGGCACACCGCTCTTGCAAGCCTATGACCCGGAAAACCAGCATATATACGTTGTGATTAAGGCTGAACCGTCTTCTGAATCGGCTCCTGGAGGTATAATTCTGGCACGCTATAAGGGCCCTGAACTGGATCAACAATTTGGTTTGTGCGGCATTGTGACTTATACAACCTCTAGCCCCCACGCCAAAATACTGAGCTCATACCCGTCTCTGTCAGCAAAGGTTATTCACAAAACCACAGGCTCTTCCCTCAATATTATTGCAACAACAAAGTCAGGAAAAACGACCCTGTTCGAGTTCCCGTTAACGGCCAACCAGAGATACCGATTGCAATTCAACGTAAAACTAAATCCCGCTGCTGCTTCTGAAAACGATGATAAAAAGTTGATAACCGCCAGTAACATTGACACGGTCAACTCTCGGCTGGACATCCTGATACAAAAAGACCAGACCTACGTTGCCACATTCAGTCCCGGAGAAGAGAAACTTTCTATTCGTCGGTTTGCCGCTGACAGTGGAGAAATGGATAGTACTTTTATTATTGATGACTGGATTGATTTTTCTTCCCGCTCCCCGGATTCACCTACAACCGTCAGGCTGATGACAACGGAAGATTATCTGCACGCCATTATTTACAACAGCGATGGACAACTGTCTGTATTTACTTATGAAGATCAGGTCAACGTCCATCGTTTTGACACCAGATTTAAACCTGCGGCAGCAGAGTCTATGCGCCTGGTATTTGTAGGCAATAAAGCTTACCTGGCCATTGAAAACCCTGATACTGAGGAAGGCGGTCGGCAGGTTCAGATGCAAGAAATCTCTCTGGGCATTGAAAACTTCAATCGTCAAAAACCCTGTGTCGCATTACGGTCTTCGGAATCGTCTGCGGTGATTTCTGACTGGCGGACTGAGCTTATTGCAGCAGGCGCTGTAGTGGCTACTACGGCGGTTGCAGTCATCCTTATCATTAACAAGTTTAAAAGGTCAGGAATGCGAACACGTAAGTAGCGACCCTGAGAAAACGGGCAAATACAAAGTCAGTCGGCATGATGACTCTGAATAGTCTACATTAACGTACTTATTATCATTATCTCTATGGTAGTTCTGCAATGAATAAAAGCCTGATAAGAGATCAAAATCGGCAAAGCCTGACTATAAAAAAAAATCCTTTGCACTATTACTGTCACTTGTCGTCTGTTTCTCAAACGGAAACAATTGGGCCAGCACTATTGAGCTGAACAATAATAATTTCAGAGAACATCTGAATGCCGACCACCCGGTCGAAGGTCACTATCAGCTAGTGAGTGATATTGACTTGAGCCAATTCACTCCCTGGAAACCCATCGGCAACACCTCCATTCCGTTTTCTCTCACACTGTATGGCAACGGCCACGTTATTTCCGGACTCAAGGTTTCAACGTCAGCCGATAACACAGCCTCAGGCTTGTTCGGGTCACTGCAGAACAGCACCATCAGGCAGATCCTGTTTAAAGAGCCAAAAGTGAGCACTGTCGGATTTACAAGCCCGGCAGGTGCCCTTGTGGGAGAATTGAAAGGCAGCAGGATTGAAGAGGTGGTCAATTATGCCGGAATCGTCAGAGCGAGCGGTCCTGGTAGTCATAGCGGAGGTTTGGCGGGCAGTGTTTCTGATAGCGTTATACACGACAGTGTAAATACTGGCACCGTCCTGACGATCAGAGCTGCCAGCGCAGGTGGTATCGCTGGCTGGGCCGATCAGACATCTTCCATATCTAATAACCTGAATACCGGAAAAATAACCTCCAGAATTTTATATTCCTCCTCGCCTGCCGGTGGCATTGTCGGAACCCTGAAAAACAACAGTACTGCTAACAACAATATAAACACCGGTGAAATTAATGTTGGCTATACCGAATATTCCGGTGGGATAGCAGGACAAGCAGAAGCATCGGAGGTATTACATAACCTGAATACCGGAAAAGTTGCCTCGGATTATTTGCGAAGCTTCTGCTTCTGCTGCGGGGAAGGTGGTAGCAGTGGTGGAATAGTGGGACATGCCTCCGGGCAAACTCTGGTCAGCAAAAATCTCAATACGGGTAGCATTTCTACAAAGTATTGGCGTACCTATGCAGGTGGAATAGCGGGGGATGTGGTCAAGGCTCCTGTTGCTCAAAATGTCAATGCCGGAACTGTCACTACTCAAGGCCCTCAGGCATCCGCCGGGGGTATTACCGGAGAAGCTGAAGGTTCTAGCGTAAGGGACAACCTGAATGTCGGAGCAATCACAACGAAAGGTGTTAGTGGTCATATAGGTGCTATTTCCGGGGCAGCCACCCTTTCAGCCACAGTGTGCAACAATGTCAACACAGGGTCCGTTGAAGCCCAGCGAAACTTCAGCTACGTAAGCGGGGCCGCAGCAAGAGTTTGGAAGGCAGGTCGTATTGAGCATAATCTGGATACTTTCACAAAGTACCAATGGACCAGTGAGAGAGGCAGTGGACGTAATAAAGGTGTCGTAAGACTATCGAAAAGTGATCTCAAATCAAACCTGACCGGATTGAATAGCACGCTCTGGAATGCCGGTAATGAATCGCAGCTGCCTATGCTCAGAGGCATTAACATCCCCTACCGTGAACTGGTCCGAATAAGTGGTAACAAATTGCCGACAGTTCTGAGTGAGTTTGCAGACCCCGGTGGTGTTTCAAATGCCACCTCTTTTAATCCTGATGTCTGGAACGCTCGGGATGGTTACTTACCCTTTCTACACGTTTTCTCCAAATCACAAGCCTTATTAGCCGGGATTGACTGCACACAAGAAGGATTTGACTGCAGTACAGACAATGACATCTCGCAGACTCCAACATCCACACAGCCTTTGCCACCCCATTCGCCCGGCCTCTCAAGTCAATGCCCGCCACCAGAAGGCATACCACTCTTGCAAACCTATGACCCGGAAAACCAGCATATATACGTTGTGATTAAAGCTGAACCGTCTTCTGAATCGGCTCCTGGAGGTATAATTCTGGCACGCTATAAGGGCCCTGAACTGGATCAACAATTTGGTTTGTGCGGCATTGTGACTTATACAACCTCTAGCCCCCACGCCAAAATACTGAGCTCATACCCGTCTCTGTCAGCAAAGGTTATTCACAAAACCACAGGCTCTTCCCTCAATATTATTGCAACAACAAAGTCAGGAAAAACGACCCTGTTCGAGTTCCCGTTAACGGCCAACCAGAGATACCGATTGCAATTCAACGTAAAACTAAATCCCGCTGCTGCTTCTGAAAACGATGATAGAAAGTTGATAACCGCCAGTAACATTGACACGGTCAACTCTCGGCTGGACATCCTGATACAAAAAGACCAGACCTACGTTGCCACATTCAGTCCCGGAGAAGAGAAACTTTCTATTCGTCGGTTTGCCGCTGACAGTGGAGAAATGGATAGTACTTTTATTATTGATGACTGGATTGATTTTTCTTCCCGCTCCCCGGATTCACCTACAACCGTCAGGCTGATGACAACGGAAGATTATCTGCACGCCATTATTTACAACAGCGATGGACAACTGTCTGTATTTACTTATGAAGATCAGGTCAACGTCCATCGTTTTGACACCAGATTTAAGCCTGCGGCGGTAGAATCTATGCGCCTGGTATTTGTAGGCAATAAAGCTTACCTGGCCATTGAAAACCCTGATACTGAGGAGGGCGGTCGGCAGGTTCGGATGCAAGAAATCTCTCTGGGTCTTGAAAACTACAATCGTCAAAAACCCTCTGTCGCTTTATGGTCTGCAGAATCGTCTGCGGTGATTTCTGACTGGCGAACTGAGCTTATTGCAGGAAGCGCTGCAGTCGCTACAACGGCGGTTGCAGTCGTCCTGGCCATCAACAAGTTTAAAAGGTCAGGAATGAAAACCCGTAAGTAGCGACCCTGAAGAAACGGGCAAATAACAAGGCCAGTCGGCATGATGACTCTGAGTAGTCTATATAAACCTACCTATTATCATTATCTCCATGGTATTGCCGCAATGGATAAAAGCCTGATAAAAGATCAAAATCAGGCAAAGCCTGACTATCAAAAAAAATTCTCTGTACTATTACTGTCACTTGTCGTCTGTTTCTCAAACGGAAGCAATTGGGCCAGCACTATTGAGCTGGACAATAATAATTTCAGGCAATATCTGAATGCTGACCACCCGGTCAAAGGTTGCTATCGGTTAATCAGTGATATTGACCTGAGCCAAATTGTCTGGAAACCCGTCGGCAATAAATCCGTTCCGTTTTCCCTCACTCTGGAAGGCAACGGACATGTTATTTCCGGCCTCAAGGTTTCAACTTCACATTATGGCACTGCCACTGGCTTGTTCGGGTCACTACAGAACAGTGTCATCAGGCAGATCCTGATTAAACGGCCAAAAGTAAGGAGTTCCAGATTTGTGAGCCCGACAGGTGCGCTTGTGGGAGACTTGAAAGGCAGCATAATTGAAGAGGTGGTTAATTATGCCGGAACAATCAAAACGACCGGTTACGGCAGTGACGCCGGCGGTTTGGCGGGCAGTGTTTCTGACAGCGTCATACGCGATAGTGTAAACACCGGCACCGTCACCACAATTTTTGGAGGCAGCACAGGCGGAATCGCCGGATTGGCCAATCAGACATCATCTGTTTCAAATAACCTGAATACCGGAAAAATAATCTCCGGATTTTGGCATTCCTCACCCGCAGGTGGCATTGTTGGAACACTGAAAAATAACAGTACTGCTAACAATAATATGAATACCGGCGGGGTCACTGTCAGATATACCGAAAATTCCGGGGGAATTGCAGGAAAGGCAGAAACGGCCAGGGTATTAAATAATCTTAATACCGGAAAAATGTCCATAAATTCGAGATTAGTCGACGCTATAAAAACAGGAGGCAAGGGCGGAATAGTGGGGCAGGCCTCCGGGCAAACTATGGTCAGCAGAAACCTCAATACTGGTGACATTTTTTCAGAGTATGTTCCAACACATGCGGGTGGAATAGCGGGGCAAGTGGACGAGAGTTCTGTTGTTCAAAATGTAAATGCCGGGACTGTCAGTGCTGACGGCCCAGTGGGAGGTATTGCCGGGGCTACTGAAGGTGGAATCATTAAGCACAACCTTAATGCCGGAGCAATTGTATCATCTGATATTGGTGGCTATGTCGGTGGTATTGCCGGAGATGCCAGCTATATGGACTCGGTTTACAACAATGTAAATACGGGGTCACTTGGGGCTCAGGAAGGAAGTCTCTATCTGAGCGGGGCTGTGGCAAGAATCTGGATGACAGATCGTATTGAGAATAACCTGGATACTTTCACAAAGAATCAATCGGCTAGTTTAGGTGATGATGGACGAAATACAGGAATCAAAAGACTGCCAAAAACTGCTCTCAAATCAGACCTGAGTGGTTTGAACAGCACACTCTGGAATGCCGGTGATGCAACACAGCTGCCGATGCTCAAAAGCGTTAACACCCCTTACCGTGACCTTGCCCGAATAGATGGTACCCAACAGACAAATAACCAGTTTCCCACCGTCCTGAATGAGTTTGCTGATCCTGGTGGTGAGACAGATGCTACCTCTTTCAATCGTATTATCTGGAACGGACGGGATGGTTATTTACCGTTTCCAAAAGTTTTCTACAAACCACAAACACTACTGGCTGGAATTGATTGCACACAAGGAGGATTTGACTGCCGCGAGGATAAGAACATCGTGGCAACTCCGTCGGTTACACCATCGTCGTCTGCTCGGCTCTCAACCGTTTCATTAAGCACTGCTTCCAGACCCCATAGCTTATCGGATTCGGAGTCAGCGTCAGAAACTTCATCTCCGGCCCAATCGTCATCTGCACAGCATTCAATCAGCGAATTGGACACTACACTCGGGGCTCGTACTTTACCTGATTCGGAGTCACCATCAGAAAAATTGTTGCATACAGCCTTACCTGATAGTACATCCTCCACAACCCATTCAGCCAATCCGCTGGATAACTGTCCGCCACTGAAGGGCACACCTCTCTACCAGGCGTACGACCCGGTAACCCAGCGGATATACGTTGTCATCCAGCCTGGAACACATTATGAAGAACTTTCGGAAGGGGTTATTCTGGCACGCTATAAAGGCACCGAACTGGATAAACAATTTGGTTTGTGCGGCGTTATGAAATACACCCCCTCTGACAACCACGCCATAATGCTGGATCCCTCCCAGTCACTGGTAGGACAGGTTATTCAGGAAACAACTGGTTCCTTCCTTAACCTTGTTGTAACAACAGATTCAGGAAAAACGACTCTGCTCGAGTTCCCGTTAAGTGCTATCCAGGGATACCAGGCACAATTCACCGTTAATAACGACTTATTCCCTGAAAATCTGCAAATTAATGATGCTACTCATCATCAGGGTTTCATGTATTTAACTGGAACAGTCGATGACAACATATTTATTGGCCATTACCACCAGCAGCAGCTCTTTTATCCTATAGATTATGCCGAAAGCAGTGGCCAATATGATGAGGAACAAGGGCTTAGTCTAAGGCTTTCCCCGGATGGTGAACGCCTTTATGTAACGGGCAAAAGTGATAGAGATACATCCTATCAACTGTTTATCAGGCAGTTCGATAGTAGTCAACTAAGCCCCATTGCCACTTTTGGAGACAGCGGGAAAGAGATAATACCCACCAATAACATCGACAGAGTCAATATTCAGCAGGATATCCTGATACAAAAAGACCAAGTCTACGTTGCAACATTTAGCCCTGAGAAAGAGCAACTGTCTATTCGCCGGTTCGCCACTGAAAATGGCCAGATGGATAGTGCTTTTATGATTGACGATAGCGTTGGCTTTCCTTCCCGCACATCGGGTTCGTTTGCAACTGTCAGGTTGGTGACAACGGAAGATTATTCGCACGCCATTATCTACACCAGTGATGGACAAATGTCTGTAGTTACTTATAAAGATCAGGCCAACATTAATCGTTTCGATACCACATTCAAACCGGCAGCAGTAAAGTCTATGCGACCGGTTTTTGTGGGCAATAAAGTCTATCTGTCCGTTCAGGATTATGAGAGTGAGAAGGGGAGTCGGCATGTTCAGATGCAGGAAATTTTTCTGCATCCTGGAAACTACAACCATCAAAAACCCCCTGCCGCCATATTGTATAAGGAATCGCCATCGTCCTTCGGATTGTCCAGGAAATCATCCGGAAAACTTTCTGCAGCAGTTTTTGGTTTGGGAATCGGGCTTATTACAGCGAGCACTGTGATGACTGTAACGATTGCAATTGTGATAGCCATTAAGACCCTCAAGAAACAACCGCCTCTATCAGCAATATAAATGCAACTTCCAGACGCTTTTATCAAGGATCATCCGTATAACAAAAGCTGCCTGATATGTTCCTGCATAATGACTCCTCTTAGCAAAATCGTCGTAAACCCTCGCCCAATCGAGGGTGTCGCAAAAGCCCAACAACTCGTTTCCACGCTCTGTGTGGGTGTCGCAAAACTTCAACAGCTCGTTCTCATGCTCTGAAGTCGTCATTCCCGCGAAGGCGGGAATCCAGCGCCAACGGTGGATCTCTGGCTTCTCGGGGATGACAAGGCCAGGGGGACACCGGGCAGTATGGTTCTGGTGGAGAGTCAGTGTGGATTCCCGCCTTCGCGGGAATGACGAGAATGAAGTCGGCAATGACGGGAGTCAGCGAGTTCCCACGCCGGAGAGAGTTTTGCGACACCCTCGATTGGGCGAGGGTTTACGACGATTTTGCTAACATTGGCATGAACCGTGACTGATGAGCTGAACAGGATTTTATTACGGATCGTCTGGATAACAAAATCTGCTTGCCATGCTTGCTCATGATGACCCCTTATAGTCTATAAATACAAATGAGAATACGAGTAGTTATCATCATTATTTTTATGGTAATGCTTCCATGAGTACCAACCTGATAGAAAATCAGAACTGGCGTAGCCTGCCTATCAACAAAAAGCCATCTTTATTATTACTGTCACTTGTCGTCTGTTTTCCAGACTGGAACAGTTGGGCCGGCACGATTGAGCTGGACAATAATAATTTCAATCGATATCTGAACGCCGACCACCCGGTCGAAGGTCGCTATCGGTTAATCAGTGATATTGACTTGCGCCGATTCAGGCCCTGGGAACCCGTCGGCAATAAATCCATTCCGTTTTCTCTCATTCTGGATGGCAAAGGCCACGTAATTTCCGGCCTCGAAGTTTCAACCTCGTTAGATAACACGGCCTCAGGCTTGTTCGGGTCGTTGCAGAATAGCGTTATAAAACAGATCCTGCTTAATCAGCCAAAAGTGACCAGTTCCGGAACTAACAGTCCGTCAGGTGCGCTTGTGGGAGAGTTGAAAAGCAGCAGGATTGAAGAGGTGGTTAATTATGCCGGAACCATCCAAACGGGGGGTCTTCACAGTCATAGCGGAGGTATAGCGGGCAGTATTTCTGATAGCGTCATAAGGGATAGTGTCAACACCGGCACCATTTTCACAACCGGAAGCGCTATCTCAGGGGGTATCGCTGGATTGGCCGATCAGGCATCTTCTGTTTCAAATGACCTGAACACCGGAAAAATAGCCTCCAGAAACCTCTATTCTTCTCCCGCCGGTGGCATTGTCGGAATGCTGAAAAGGAATAGCTTTGCTAATAACAATGTGAATACCGGTGAGGTTAATGCTGGCCATACTGAAGATTCCGGAGGGATTGCAGGGCAGGCAATAGCGGCCAGTGTCTTACAAAACCTGAACACCGGAAAAATTGCCTCCGACTACCTGGACGGCACCTCCTACCGGGGAGGTGGTAATGTGGGTGGAATAGTAGGGCAGGCCTCAAGCCATACCCGCGTCAGCAAAAACCTTAATACAGGCAGTATTTCTGGAAAATATTACTCCAAGGTGGGAGGAATAACCGGCCAGGTAATAAACGCTCCGGTTGTTCAAAATGTCAATGTCGGCCCTGTCACTACTGATGGCAAATATGCCTATAGCGGAGGTATTGCTGGAAAAGCCAGAGGTACAAGCATTCACGACAACCTAAATGCCGGAGCTGTTATAGGGAAAGATTATTACAGTCCAGTCGCTGGTATTTCAGGGACGGCCCAACGGGCCTCAGTTTACAATAATGTTAATACGGGTCTGATTAAAACACATTATGAACGCAATAAAAGTGCGGCAGTCGCAACCAATTACGACGCAGCCCGTATTCAGAATAATCTGGATACTTATACAAAGTATCACCCGGCTTCCGAATGGAGTGGATATAACACGGGTGTCGAGAGGATATCAAAAGCTGATCTTAAAGCAAACCTGAGCGGTTTGAGCAGCGAGCTCTGGAATGCCGGTGATGCAACACAGCTGCCGATGCTCAAAGGCGTTAACACCCCCTACCGAGACCTTGCCCGAATCAATGGGACCCGACAGGCAAACAACCAGTTTCCTCCCGTCCTGAATGAGTTTGCCGACCCTGGTGGTGTCGCCAATGCTACCTCTTTCAATCGTACTGTCTGGAACGGTCAGGATGGCTATTTACCGTTTCCAAAAGCTTTCTTTGAACCGCAAACACTACTGGCCGGAGTTGATTGCACACAAGGGGGATTTGACTGCAGCAAAGAAATGCTTACTCAATCACCCACGGACAGTACTCTGAGTTCTGAGTCACCATCAGAAGCTTCAAACGCTATACCCTTGTCATCCGCGCAGACGTCAACCGGAACATTGATCACGGCTTCTGTGGCTCGTACTTCCCCTACTTCTGAGTCACCGTCAGAAGAAGCTTCATCTACTATCCCACCGTCAACGGCACAGCCAACAACCAGCGAAATGACCATGGCTTCTGTGGCTCGTACTTCCCCCACTTCTGAGTTACCGTCAGAAGCTTCATCCACTGCCCCACCGACAACGGCACAACCAACAACCGGCAAACTGACCACAGCTTCTGTCGCTACTAATTCGCTCACATCTGAGTCACCGTCGGAAGAAGCTTTATCCAGTGTTCCATCGTCAACGGCGCAGCCAACAAGCGGCGAACTGACCACGGCTTCTGTCACTCGTACTTCACCCACTTCTGAATCACCGTCGGAAGAAGCTTTATCCACAGTTCCATCGTCAACGGCGCAGCCAACAAGCGGCGAACTGACCACGGCTTCTGTCGCTCGTACTTTGCCCACATCTGAGTCACCGTCGGAAGAAGCTTCATTTACCGTCCCATCGTCAACGGTACAAACAACAACCGACGAACTAAACACGGCTTCTGTCGCTCGTACTTCGTCCACTTCTGAGTCACCGTCAGAAAAAGCTTCATCGACTGTTCCTTCGTCAACGGCACAACCAACAACTGGCGAATTGACCACAGCTTCTGCCGCTCGTACTTCGTCCACTTCTGAGTCACCATCAGAAGAAGCTTCGTCCACTGTTCCATCGTCAACAGCAGAGCCAACAACCAGCGAACTGAGCACGTCTTTTGTAGTTCGTACTTCACCCACTTCTGAGTCATCATTGGAAGCTTCATCCGCTGTACCATCGTCATCGGCACAGCCGAAAACCAGGGAACTGACAACGGCTTCTGTAACTGGTACTTCACCAACTTCTGGGTCATCTTTGGAAGCATCATCCGCTGTCCCTGCATCATCGTCACAGCCATCAACCAGCGTGGCCAGGACTATTCAGCTAGACAATAATAATTTCAATCAATATCTAAATGCCGACCATCCGGTCAAAGGTCACTATGAGTTAATCAGTAATATTGACCTGAGCCGATTCACTCACTGGGAGCCCGTTGGCAATAAATCCGTTCCGTTTACTCTCACTCTCATTGGCAACGGCCACGTGATTTCCGGCCTTGAAGTTTCAACATCAGCAGATAACACTACAGCAGGCTTGTTCGGGTCACTGGAGAACAGCACCATAAGACAGATCCTGCTTAACCAGCCAAAAGTTACCAGCTCCGGAGATGCAAGCCCGACCGGCGCACTGGTGGGAGAGATGAAACAGAGCCGGATTGAAGAAGTGGCCAGTTCTGCCGGAGTCATCAAAACGAGCGGTTCCGGCAGTCATGCCGGTGGGATAGCGGGCAGTGTTTCTGATAACAGCATCATACGCGACAGCCTCAACACCGGAACCGTAATCACAACCGGAATTGCCTGCGCTGGCGGCATCACTGGACTCGCCGAACAGGCATCCGTCATTTCAAACAACCTGAATACCGGAAAAATAACGCCCAGAAACTTACATGACTCACCTGCCGGCGGCATTGTCGGCAGACTTAAAATCAGTAGCCTTGCTTATAACAATTTGAATACCGGTGAGGTTAATGTCGGCCATACCGAAAATTCCGGAGGCATTGCCGGAGAAGCCGAGGCAGCCAGAGTCGTACAAAACCTGAACACTGGAAAAATTGCTTCCGATTATTTGGACGGCACTTCCCAACGGGGGGGTGGTAATGTTGGCGGAATAGTGGGGGAGGCCTCGAGCCATAGCCTCGTCAGCAACAACCTCAATACAGGGAGTATTTCTGGAAAATATGGCTCCCACGTGGGTGGCATAACAGGGCGAGTAGTCAAGACTCCTGCTGTTCAAAACGTCAATGTCGGACCTGTCACTACTGACGGCAAATTTGCCTATAGCGGAGGTATTGCCGGAAAAGCCAGAGGTGAAAACATTTATGACAACCTAAATGCTGGAGCGGTCGTAGGAAGAGGCAGGAGCAGCCCAGTCGCTGGTATTTCAGGAACAGCCCGCGGGGCCAACGTTTACAATAATGTAAACACCGGGTTGATTAAAACATATTATTATGACAACCGAAAAAGTGCGGCAGTAGCAAACATTCGCAAAGCCGGACGTATTGAGAATAACCTGGATACTTTCACAAAGAATCGCAGTGTTCTTACTTTCGTCGAATGGGATGGATATAATACAGGCGTCGTGAGAGTACCGAGAGACGTCCTAAAATCAAACCTGAGTGGTTTGAGCAGCGAGCTCTGGAATTCCGGTGATTCATCACAGCTGCCGATGCTCAAAGGCATTAACGCCCCCTACAACGAACTTGTCCGAATAAACGGTACCAAACAGGCAAACAACCAGTTTCCCAGGGCCCTGAATGAGTTTGCAGACCCTGGTGGTAACTCAAATGCCACCTTTTTCAGTCGTACTGTCTGGAACAGTCAGGATGGCTATTTACCTTTCTTAAAAGCTTTTTTCGGAGCACAAACATTATTGGCCGGAATTGATTGCACACCAAGTGGGTTTGACTGCAGCGAGAAAAAGGAGATAACTCCGTCGGGTTCATCATCGTCATCGGAAAAGCCATCAGCCAGCCTGTCGGATAACTGCCCGCTACCGGAAGGCACACCTCTCTTTCAGACCTATGACCGGGAGAACCAGCGCATATACGTTGTCATTCAGCCTGAGTCACATGAGCCTTCCGGGATTATTCTGGCACGCTACCAGGGCACTGAACTGGATAAACAATTTGGTTCATGCGGCACTGTGAAATACACAACCTCTGTCAACCAGGCCAAAATACTGGATTCTTACCAGTCTCTGACAGGGCAGGTTATTCATGAAACCACAGGTCCTCATCTTGACATTGTTGCAACGACAACGTCAGGAAAAGCGACTCTGCTTGAGTTCCCGTTAACTGCGGCCCAGAGAGACCAGGCACGACTCAGGGTCCGCAAGAACCTGTTCCCCGACAATGTTCAAATTAATGATACCGCTTATCATGAGGGTGTCATGTATTTAACAGGAAGCATCGATAACAGCCTGTTTGTTGGCCGTTACCTCCAGCGACGACTCTATTTGCATGAAAAGTATCCTGAAGATAAGGAAGAAGGACTTTTTTTAAGACTCTCCCCAGATGGCAAACGTCTTTATGTTGCTGGAAAAAGTGATCAGGATGCGCCCCATCCTCTGTTTATCAGAGAGTACGACAGTAACCAACTAAACCCCGCTGCCTCTTTTGGAAACAATGGCAAAGAGATAATGGCCACCTATGACATTGACACGTTCAACAGTCAGTACATCCTGATACAAAAAGACCAGTCCTACGTTGCCGTATTCAGCCATGAGGGAGAGAAACTTTCTATTCGCCGGTTCGCCACCGAAAATGGACAGATGGACAGTGCTTTTATTATTGACGACAGGATTGATTTTTCTTCCCGCACAAAGGGCTCAACAACAACTGTCAGGCTGATACCAAGAGACGATTTATTACATGCCATTATTTACAACAGTGATGGACAAGCGTACGTAGTTACTTATCAAAATCAGGTTAACGTCCATCGTTTCGACACCACCTTCACACCTGCAGCAGCAAAGTCTATGCGCCCGGTTTTTGTGCGCAATAACGCCTATCTGGCCGTTGAAAATACCAATATTGAGGAGGGTAGACGGCTTGTGCGTATGCAAGAGATTTCTCTGGAGATAGAAAACTACAACTACCAAGTATCCCCTATCGCTTTCTCGTCTGAGAGATCGACTGAAGGAATGAGTGGCCTGGGAATCGGGTTTATTGCAGCCGGCAGTGTGACTGTTGCAACAATTGCAATCATCCTGGCCATTAAGAAGTTCAAAAGGCAGAGATTTGGATCAGGGACAGAAACTCACGAATTACTATCTTTGGATAAATTTTAGATAATTGACAGACAGGACGGCCCCGTAACGAGGATGGCAGAAAACTGATAATTAAAATCCGGTTTTGCAAGCAGAACAGCGAACTATTTGACGAACAAAAGCAGATTTTCACCAATTTACTGCCACCACACGACTGCATGAACACGGAGCCAGAGCAACGCAGGAGCAGTTGCCGGGTAAGGCAGCTATTCCTGGCCAAGCTCCAAATTGCCCTCCTTGTAGACATACTTCCCGGCCAGCTTGATGCCCGCTTTCGCCAGAAGCTGACGGTATTCCAAAGGTTTCAACCAGACAATCCGCTTAAAATCCTCCTCGCCCAGAATCTCATCAAGTGCCTCTTTCATCCGCACAGTCTGACCCAACGGAAACTCTCCTACCATCAACAGAGGCAAATTGGCGCCTTCCTTGTCCTTGCCAATTCCCAGTTCACCCAGCCCGTCTACCACTCTTTTGATGGCTGGAATAAAGGTATCCCTGGCACATCGGGTTAATGCGTTTTGACCGGCATACCAGTCTTTTTCATTGACACCCTCTGGCACTGTATTCTGTTGCAGCACCCAGAAGCCGACATAGCCGGCTTCATTTTTCTTATCTTTCAAGCGAACAAACAGGTGATTAAACTTTCTGGTTGGCAGGGTGGTATTCAATCGCTCCTGTTCCTTTTTGCTATAGCCCAGAACAGGATAGGCCAGATAATCACCTTTAGGTGCCCGTCCATAAACGTCAACGGTTGGCATAGCATTCATGGCTTTCAGAACCGGTACATGTTTCAAATCCAGTGTGTCAAAATCACTGGCTGTGCAGGCTGCTGGCAGCTGATCGAGGAAGAACACCTGGATGGCTACGCCATACTCATAACCCCCACCCTCACTGTCGTAGCTCACCCGATCATAGCGCATAACACCATCCCGAATTTTGTAACCAATGGCGTAGGTGGTCAGTTGAATAAAATCCAGATCCCTTAGCTCTGTCTTTTCACCCACTTTCTGTCTGGCCAGTTTCGCCATCAGACGGGTATCTGAATCCATTTGTAAATGCTTATCGGGGGGCATCTGGAAATGACGAAGCTTCAGAACTTCTTCCATGTTCTCGCGAATGTACTGCTCTTTCAGAACTAACCTGCCACCGACCACAACGGCTCTTTTGTGATGGTCATTATATCCGGCAATACCGACGTAAACGGCATCAAGCCCGATTTCGTCGTCATCTTTCAGCTCAGGCCAGTGGAAGCGAGCCGATTTCCTGAGATTATCAAGAGCATTAGCGAACAGAACTGTTTCCGAGTCACGGAACGCCAGATTGCCCGGATGACCCATACCGGTGAGTGAAGCCTCATAAAAGTCTTCTTTACCAGATGACTGGCTGTAACTGACATGGACCGGAGAGGCCACAGAGCTGGCCAGTACCTTCTCTGGATTATTTGCCGAAGCCAACACCATGTTGACCTCGGCATTGCTTTCATAGACCACCAGCACCAGATTGTCTGAATAGGTCTTGGCAAAGGATAGTGAAGAGAACAAACTGAGAGAGATCAAGACAACACTGCCTATAAGCCTGAGCTTCATCGGATCAACCCCTTTTTTAGCAAACCTTACAGCAGGGACACTGCTGTATCAGCGAACCGCAGCACTTCTGTGCAAACGTCATTAAAAAAAGCACCTGATCATCAAAATAGCCAATGAAATGAAACCCGGAAGCATAATTGTTTAGACAGAAACGTTATAAAATATTGGTCAGATCCATTTGCAGCAGACTGAGGGCAATGCTGAACATGATCAGACAAATCACCAGATCAATGATTTTCCATGCTTTTGGACGGGCTAACAGGGGTGCCAGCTTCACAGCACCAAACCCAAGACCATAGAACCAGATAAGCGATGCGGTGATAGCTCCCAGTACAAAATAACCACGCTGATCACCGTATTGAGCACCAATACTGCCCAACAAAATGACCGTATCAAGATAAACGTGCGGATTCAGCAGAGTGACCGCCAGAGTCGAAAACACAATACCCCGAATAGACTTTTGCACCTGCCCTTCTGCTTTGAGTTGCCCGGTTTTGAAACTACGCTTCAGTGACATCAGGCCAAATCCAGTCAAATAAGCAACACCCGCCCAGCGGGCTACTTCAAGCAGTGTGTTATTACTTTGGATAAGTGTACCAAGACCCATGACACCGGCCAGTATCAATAAGGCATCGCAGACTGCACAAATTGTGGCAACCAGGATAGGTGACTCTCGACGTAAGCCCTGAGCCAGCAAAAATGCATTCTGACTGCCAATAGCTATGATCAAGCCGCCGCTTAATAGCAACCCATTCAGATAAATTTCCAGCATTGCCTACTTTCTTAAAGCGCGTTATACATTCAACAGAGCGACCCACTATGGCCCATTCAAACCCCAATCATAGTGATGATCTAAATCCCCTTTGTACTGCTGAAGCCTGGTGCGCAGATCAGGTTTGGCGTATTTCACCAAGTGGGCGATCAAAGATTGGTCATTCCCACCGAAGTCGACTTTATACCAATGATAGATACTTGAGACGAGCAGTTCGCCATCGTCAAAGGTCACGCCGCGTTCGTGGTTGACGTAATCGGTTGCGGCGGCTTCAAGCAGTGTTTCTGTGTTTTCTGAGGTGAAAGCTTTTGCGGCAATATTCGGGCAACTGTAGCTGGCGCAGTTGACAGCGTAATGGATGCGTGCTTCGCTCCAGATGGGTCTCAGGATATTGTGCTCAATGTTGTTGAGCGTGAGTTTTTTACCTTGAATTTGGGTGATATCGTCGTTCCAGGGGCCAAAGCCGAAGAAACTTTTGCCAAGCTCAGTAATACTATCCACGGGGTAGTTTTCAAGAATCAATTCCACCGTGAGCGCATTGTAGAGGTTCACCCAGTAAGCGAACTGCTCTTGCTTTGAATAGCTGCGGGGGTCAAGCGCGGTCATTTTTTTCAGGTAGTTTTGCAACCGCGATCTGTCGGCTTTGGAGACTTTGCCGTAATTGAACAGGTTCACGCCGGAGGCATGTTTGTTGTCCAAGTATGTGTCGAGGGTATGTTGCCAGTCGCTGTGATCGATGACAGCTTTATTGCTTTCGTCGCTTTTATTCCAGAAAGGAATCAACTCAGATTCAGGGGCCGCATGCACGACACTGACGCTCATGAGCATGCCAAGAAAGCCGAACAAACTCAGCAAAACGAGTTTGGTAGATTGGGTAAAAAATTTCATTGAGATGCTCCTTTTGCCTCAGCATAACATTTGATTTATCAGGCGGACAAAACCCTCACTCGCGCCATTATAAAGTGGTGAATAACAACTCAGTGTCACGCAGTGCTCCGAAGGTCTGCCCATGGCAAGCGTTGAGAGACAGGCTAAGTTTTGAGACATACGACTCAATACCAATACTAAGATGAAGCCCCTGTCTATCATTCGCTTGCAGTTAACACCTCTTTATGCGAAATTCACCAACGCTTGAAAAAAGCAATTGATGCCCGTAGCGATTAAAATAAGAGTCGCTTTTGATGGCAAATCAATGACTGGCTGACTTCCCCGTGTTCAAGACGGCCATGAATAATAATTAAAATAAAGTGGAGTTCTGAAGAAAATGGTTAACCCAAAACCCAGTTCAATCAGCCTTTTATTAGCTGTCTTTATCGTCGCCGTGTTAACAACAGCAGCGACTTCGACTCTGATCTGACAAGCTGATGGCGTAGGCCAGGGAGTGGCTTACTGAACTTTCTCACCATATAGCTGCTTTTCTGTTGCAATACTCTTCATTGGAACATCCCAGTCCGCCGCCGGAATTGAACTGACTTTCTGACACTCATGCGCTAACCCCATCAGTATCGGTTTACTGCGGTTTTCCAGAAAGGCAAAAGTCCGGTCGTAATAACCCGCTCCCATGCCAAGACGATTGCCCTGCTCATCAAACCCGGTGAGCGGCATAAGCACCAGATCCAGTGCTTCTGCCTTAACGGTTTTTTCAAGATCCAGTTCCGGTTCGGCAATCCCGTAACGGTTCTCTACCATCCGGGTATTGGGTCTGTAGAGCTGGAAATACATCTTTTCAGGCTGCTCCTGATCCAGAACCGGAAGATAGCAGAACTTATCCTGCTCCCAGATCGCTTCGGCGATAAATCCGGGATCAATTTCACCATCATTAGCCAGATACAGAGCGATATGCTGACTGTGCCGAAAAGCCTCACTGTTACACACGACAGAGGATAATTTCTTTGCCGCAGTAAGTTGCTGTTCAGCCGACAGGGATTGACGATTGCTTCGTAACTGCTTGCGCAGGCTGGCTCGATCCATCTGAGATGACACCCGACATTGTTCTGTTGGAGCAATATTGTCTACTGCTGAAAGGAAATACTCAATGATTGAAATGGATGATGCCTGTCAGAAATCGGCGTCTGCCTCTCCAGAAAAGGCAAAAAGCCGCTGATTTCAGCGGCCTTTTGCTATGTTCAGTTCCTGACTAGGAGCCTGACCGAGAATAGCGCCCGTAGCGAGGACGGCAGAAAATTGAGGATGAAAATTCGGTTTTGTGAGGAGAATAGCGAGCTATTTGACGAACAAAAGCGGATTTTCAGACCAATTTGCTGCCGCCGCAGTAGGGCAGACTATTCTCGGTCAGGCTCCTAGCAGCCTGTCGGACTTAAGCGTCCGTAGCGAGGATTGCAAGAAATTGAGGATAAAAATCTCTGTTTCTGAGGAGAATAGCGAGCTATTTGACGAAGAAACAGGGATTTTTAGACCAATTTATTGCAACCGCACGACTGCATGGATGCAGGAGCTAGAGCAACGCAGGAGCAGTTGCCGTGTAGGACAGTCTTAAGTCCGACAGGCTGCTAGAACGGAATATCATCATCAAAGTCGTCAAAGCCACCTGCTGGCGCAGTCTGAGGCTGTTGCTGAGGTTGCTGCTGCGGAGCAGGACGCTGTTGAGGCTGATGTTGCTGAGGCTGATGTTGTTGAGGCTGATGCTGCGGCTGCTGTGGAGCGGCTGCAGGCGCCTGCTGTTGCATCGGCTGCTGGGGTGCATTGTATTGTTGCTGAGGAGCAGGCTGTTGTGCAGCTCTTGGCTGGAACTCGCCACCACCCGCAGGCATAGCCATTCCGTCCTGACGGCCATCCAGCATTTGCAGCTGGCCACTGAAACCGTCAACAACAACTTCTGTCGTGTACTTATCCTGACCGGACTGATCCTGCCACTTACGGGTCTGCAGTTTACCTTCAATGTAAACCTTGGAACCCTTGCGCAGGTATTGCTGAGCAATTTCAGCCAGCTTGCCGAAAATGACCACCCGGTGCCATTCGGTTTTTTCCTGTGGCTGGCCGGTGTTACGATCTTTCCAGGACTCACTGGTCGCAACACTCAGGTTGGCTACAGCGCTGCCATTCGGGGTAAAACGGACATCCGGATCATTGCCCAGGTTGCCGATCAGAATGACCTTGTTAACACCTCGTGCCATCAGTTTCTCCAGTAATTTTTAACATGAACCCTTTTCATCCTCACAGGAATGAAAACAGGCTCCTGGTTGTCGCTTTCTCATTCATTTATGTCAGCACTCACCGTATTGGCGCAGCGCGGTCATATCCACTATTTTTCTGTCCACCTTAAGATAGGCGGTTCTCTCACTGTCCAGGACAGTCACTTCCTCAACCCCGGGAATAATGGCCAGTTCCCTGCCAATAGCACGGGCATCCAGGCTCATGGAGGAGTCGAGGGCCATCACCATACTGCTGACATAAGGAGGTTGCTTCATGGTAACAGACAATAACCACCAGAGTGCAGTAGGGATTGCACAAACCATCATGACACCGGTCGCTCCCCAGTACTGAAAGGCGAGTCCACCAAGGCTTCCACCCAGAGCAGCCCCCAGGAACTGACTGGTTGAATATACGCCCATGGAGGTTCCCCGGGTGCCTGCCGACGATAATTTACTGACCAGAGAAGGTAGTGTAGCTTCCAGAAAATTGAATGCAGCAAAAAACAGGAATATTCCCAGCAAAACACTTTCGGCACGCCACATACCGGCAATGGCTGCCAGCAGGACAGTGACAGCGCCAACAAAGCACTGTTTCAGGCGACGTTTGGCTTCACTGAAAATAATCACCGGTACAATCATCACAAAAGAGACCGAGAGTGCCACCACGTAAATCCAGCCATGATTTTCCCGGGCCATCCCAAGGGTGTCTTCCAGCATCTGAGGCAGGAATACGAACAGGGCCATCAAGGTGAAATGCAGGGTAAAGATACCGGCCATCAACCTGAGCATTTCCCGATTACCTATAACATTGCCCACATCTTTGATACTGACTTTGGTGTTCAGATCAGTCCGGGTCACTACCGGAGTTGGCACCATGAACAATAGAATCAGAATGCTCAATCCGGCCATTACAGCATTACTGCCAAAAAGCCCCTCCAGCCCCCACCAGTCGGCAAAAAGAGGGCCCAGTAACATGGCGATGCAGAATGAGAATCCGATACTGATACCAAATACCGCCATGGCCCGGGTACGGTACTGCTCACGGGTCAAATCAGCCAGAAGTGCGGTGACAGCCCCGGATACCGCACCAGCACCCTGAAGAATCCGACCAAAAATGACTCCATAAATAGAGTCGGCCTGAGCGGCAACCAGACTGCCCAGCATAAAGATCATCATACCGGCTATGATAACCGGCTTGCGCCCGAACCGGTCTGACATCCAGCCAAAGGGAATTTGCAGAGCCGCCTGGGTTAACCCATAAGCACCAATCGCAAAGCCGGCCAGGGCTGGAGTGGCCCCCTGCAGGTCTTCGGAATAAAGGACCAGAACAGGCAGTACCATAAACAGGCCAAACATCCTGAATACAAACACCAGTGACAGTGAGACCGTTGATTTCAGTTCCTGCGGAGACATTCCTGACTTCTTATATAACATTGCAAGCGGCTTATTTTATCAGGAAAAACTTTTGAAGAAAGGAGTCGCCGAAAGACAATATGCCCATTGGATTTAAAAATAGAAAAAAAAACTTACATTTACCTGCAACTTCCCGAAAATCAGCTATTTTTAATCGTTCCGGTGGAATCATTACAACCATGAACAAGAAGTCTGCCAGACCTGAGGCCGCTTACAGGTAGCCCAAGCAATAAAAAAAGAGGATTGATCAACATGATATACCCTGCCCGACGCTTCGGTCATTTACCACTTTTCATGATGGCGGTAATTGCTTTCACATTGGCAACTCCCAAGCCAGCAGAGGCCGCTAACGACAGAACGCTTCGCTATGCGCTTCTTTCCTCTGGAGTGGTTTTTGTGGGCGGTTTGCTGCTGTTAATTGAGACTTCCTATTCAGGTGGTTCAAACTACTCCGGGGATGTTGAAAATCAGGAGCACTCGTTGCAATTGCCCGTCATCACCTACAAAAAGGAGGCGGCGTTAAAAAACCATCACTCCGTTGATGTCAGGCTTGCCCCTTCGGTAGACCCGAAAGGCGAAATAATCGAATTTAAAGGGACCCTCTTGCAACTGAAGGGCACAAAAAAAGCGGCTGTCTGTAACCCCATCCTGGAAGTCAAAGAGGTGAATAAAAACCTATTAAAAGATATTCACGACCAATGCAACGCCTGGTTCAGCAGAAACAATATGGTATTTCCCCATGAAGTCAGTGGTATTGATCTGGCAGAAGCCTTTAATGTTGCGCTTCCGGAAATGGTATACAGAGCCAACATTCTGACCCTCACTCCCTATCAGGTAGCGCTGAAACCCAATCACAAAGAAGCTACCAAAGAAGATATGAGTTATTTCAGCATAGCGATGAGCGACTTCGAGCCTAACCAGTACTTTAAAACCTGTTATCACTATCCAAGAAACGCCGGCATGAACCCTCCGATGATCGACTCTGCAGGCGAACTGGTTTTCAAACTGCCAAAACAGGGCGTTACTCATCTGCATCATGACGGACACAACGAGTATTTCATAGCGACTCGCCTGTCCAGCAGCCAGGCTAAATTTGCCTATGCCTGGAAGCTTGGCTCTCCCTGGCCACCTATGCCCAGACCAGTCAGATTAACTCCGGCAACCAAGGACATTCTGCCCATTCATGTCCTTGATCACGAGTAACCCGAAAACAAAGTCAGTTCAGTTTAAGTGCATGCACGGTATTGTCATAGACAGTCTTCAGCCCCGATCATCAAGAAGGTGTCGCAAAAGCCTCATCAATATTGGGGGCTTTTTTATCCCCCCCTACTGAGGGTGTCGCAAAAGGGTATGGTCAGCAGGATATATCAAGATCGTCGTTCCCGCGCAGGCGGGAACCCACCACGAACAGTGGATCTCCGCCTTCGCGGAGATGACGGTTTGAAGCTTGAAGCGTTTTAATTGACCTTTTGCGACACCCTCTACTGATCACGGTCGATAGCAAATGGAGACCAGGCCTGACGTGTTGGCATCACCTCAACACGGTTGATATTGATGTGTTCCGGCAAGGTTGCGATGTAGAACATTTGCTCGGCAATATCTTCTGCGCTCAAAGGCGTGGTGCCACGGTACAGGTTATCAGATGCCTCCTGGTTTCCCTTGGTACGAACCAGGGTGAATTCGGTCTCTGCAATGCCTGGCGACAGGTCCGTAACACGCACACCTGTCCCCTGCAGATCACACCTCAGGTTATAACTGAACTGCTTAACAAATGCCTTACTTGCACCATAAACATGGCTTCCCGGATAGGGCCATTGACCTGCAATCGAACCTACATTGATGATAGTAGCGCCTGCCCCAGACTTGATTAAGGCAGGCAGCAGTGCATGCGTGACATTGACCAGGCCAGTAACGTTGGTGTCTATCATGGTGTGCCAGTCATTAAGATCAACCTCGGGTGCTCCCTGGGGAGCCAGTGCCAGTCCTGCGTTGTTGACCAAAGCCGTTACTGCTGAAAATTCCTCTGGCAACGACGCTACTGCTTTCTTGACGGCTTCTGAATCGCGTACATCCAGTTGCATCACATGCACAGGAACATCCAGTGTCTCCCTGAGGTCCAAAAGTCTCTCTAAACGACGCCCCGAAAGAACCAGCGACCACCCCTCTTTGGCAAATCTGTGTGCAGCAGCTTTACCAAAACCAGAGGTCGCGCCAGTAATAAATGCGATTTTCTTCATCATGTTTTCCTTGTTAAATCATGATTGTGAGCAGTGCCAACATCATCAAAATGGGCGCTACCGTGTTTTTTGGTGATGAATCCGGGTATAAATCAAACAACTTCTTTCCCAATAAACTGCCCAGCATGGCAACAGGAAAAAGAACCAGGCTGAACTGAACAGACCGGGCCGAGATAGCATCGACATAAAGCAAACCCAACAGTGATGTCGCTGAACTCAGGATAAAAAACAGTATCGCCGTTGCTCTGATTTCACTGGCCTTTAACGACAGGTTTAACAGATACAAAACCAGTGGTGGACCGCCCGCTGAAGCCGTTGTCATGCCAAAACCTGACAATGCACCAGCAAGCATGGCATAGCGATGGTTAAGCCAGGTGAACCGCAGATCAAACATGATCAAAGTACCGGCAATCAATGAGAAGCCTGCAATCATCATCTTCAGTTCATGTGCAGATATGACCGAAATAAACAAAAGCGAGACCGGTATTGCGCCTAGCATGCCCAGTGAAAGCATGGTCAGCAGACGTCGATTAACCTGCTTCCTGGCGCCCGGCAACAGACACAGACTACTGAGCAGATCGAGTGTCAGAGCAATAGCAATGGCATCAAAGGGGGAATAGACAAGACTCAGGCACAGGGCAGCAATAATGGCAAATCCAAAGCCACTGTAACCCCTTACCAACCCGGCAAACAAAACAAATACCGTTGCTAAGCCCATCATCAATTCCGTTAAACATTACACATTGCTTCTGAAGGCCATCAATGTAATCAGCCCACGACCTATCCTATAGAGCCAGTTTTTCAGATTGTCTGAGTCAGTAGCGCCAACAGCCGCCCTGACACAAGGCTTTTTTTAAACTGTCCCTACATCCTTTTTTATGTTTCTCGCCAAGATAACTGCAAATCACAAACAAAGACTCAATCCTTACCCCACTGGAGAATTAAAATGGATGTATTGGGATCAGATGTATCAAATCATCATGTCGTGGAATTGGATAAACATGTATTCCACTCTTGGTCGGTACAAGAGTCAGCAACACCGGTAGCCATTGCCGGTGCACAGGGATCTAGCCTTTGGGATTTCGAAGGAAAGCAGTACCTGGATTTTAGTAGCCAGTTGGTGAACACCAATATTGGGCATCAGCACCCAAAGGTGATTGATGCCATCAAGGCCCAGGCTGAATCTCTGGTGACCATAGCTCCGGCAACAGCAAACCTTGCCCGGGGTGAAGCAGCCAGGCGCATACTGGATAGAGCACCGGCTAAGTTCAATAAGGTGTTTTTTACTAACGCTGGTGCTGATGCCAATGAAAATGCGATTCGCATGGCAAGACAATTTACCGGTCGTGACAAGGTGCTTTCTGCCTACCGCTCATACCATGGCAATACCGGCTCAGCGATCGCTGCCACAGGTGATTTTCGTCGTGTACCCAATGAATACAGCCGCGGGCATGTACACTTTTTTAACCCTTATCTTTATCGCACCGAGTTCAATGCAAAGACGCAAGAACAGGAATGTGAGCGAGCTCTGCAGCACCTGAAACGAGTGATTGAATGCGAAGGACCAGATTCCATTGCCGCCATTCTTCTGGAGACAATCCCGGGCACAGCAGGCTTTCTTTTACCACCGGAAGGCTATCTACAAGGGGTTAGAGATCTGGCCACCGAACATGGTATACAACTGATCTTCGACGAAGTGATGGTGGGATTTGGTCGCACTGGCCGCTGGTTTGCTTTTGAGCACTTTAACGTTATTCCGGATCTGATCACCTTTGCCAAAGGGGTTAACTCAGGCTACGTTCCTGCTGGCGGCGTTGTTGTAAGCGAGCCAATATCCGAATATTTCAAGAGCCACTTCTTTATGGGCGGCCTCACCTATTCTGGCCACCCACTGGCCATGTCCGCCATTGTCGCAACTCTGGATGCAATGGAAGAGGAAGGCATTGTTCGCTATGCCGATGAGGTAGGAAACACGGTTTTGGGACCCGCATTAATCGACCTGATGGAAAAACACAACAGCATTGGCGACATTCGTGGCAAGGGCATGTTCTGGGCTCTGGAGCTGGTCGAAGACAGGACAACACGAGAGCCTTTAAGCAATGAGAAAATGGCCTCCATTAAAGCCAGATTAACCGACAAGGGCCTACTTTCTTTTATGGTGAACAACCGTATTCACGTAGCGCCGCCTCTTATCATTAAACCCAATGAGATTGCCCAGGGTGTGGCCATTATTAGCCAGGTACTCTCGGACTTTGATTAAAACCTGAACAAAAAACGCCAGGACAATGGTCTTGGCGTTGACACCTCCAAAAGGAAAAAATCTATATAAAGCCTAACCTTCCAGGGCGCTTGCCAGTTGTTCAACCCCGGGGGTAATGAGCGCCTTATCGATGGCATGAAAGCCAAGCCTGAAAAAACTATTGGTTTCAGGGTTAGCTTGTTCCTGCCCCATGAAATGCGAATATCCTGTTTCTATCAGAACCCCCCGTTGAGATGCTCTGGACGCCAGTCGCTGACTGCTTATTCGGTCGGGTGTTTCTAACCACAGCGCATTGCAATAGTTACCCTTGGCCAATCGCTTACAATCGGGAAGATAGCGCTGAACCGCTTCATTAATCTCGTGCCAGCGCTGGCGTGTATTGTCTTTGAAACGTCGCAGGAAGCTATCGTAATAACCCTGTGAGATAAAATGCGCCATTTCCATTTGCACCCGGCTTGGCGGGTGGCGATACATTAAACGACGCAGTGTTCGTAACTCATAGATCAACTCTTCCGGAGCAACGATATAACCAAGGCGTAGACCAGGTGCCAATGTCTTGGAAAAACTACTGACGTAGACAACACGGTTGTCTTTATCCAATGCCTTTAGTGCAGGCAAGGGGTTCCATTCGGAGTTGCTGTCTGAGTCGTAATCATCTTCTATAATGATGGCGTCACTCTTTTGCGCTAATTGCAAAAGGTCATGTCGGCGTTGCTTACTCATGGTCACGCCCGTTGGAGCCTGATGACTCGGTGTAACATAGAAATAATCACACTTGGATGACAGCTCGTTAAGCACCAGCCCGCTCTGGTCAACAGTATGCGGATGAAGCTGTGCCCGGGCCAGACTAAAAATATTGTTAGCTTCTTTATAGCCAGGGTTTTCCACCCCTACTCGAGTGTGTTTATCCATTAACATCCTGGATAGCAAATAGAGCGCGTTCTGTGAGCCAACGGTAATGAGAATCTCATCGCTCCTGGCGTGAATGCCTCGCTGTGGGAGTACCCGGGTTCGGATCTGCTCTACCAATAACTCTACATCCTTATCAACTTTGTCACACAGCCAGCTATGATCTTTCGGGTCTGCTATCACCTTACGAGTGGATTCTCGCCACTGCGCCAGAGGAAAATCTTGAATGCTTGGTTGCCCATAGATAAAGGGATATTGATAACAGCTCCAGTGGGAGGGTTTAACTATACGGGGGAAAGCATCTGTAGAAACCTTGAATCGACGGCTCCAGTTTGCGGCATTGGCAGGGTTGTCTGCCTCAAAATGGTTCAACTCCTGTTCCACCTCTTCAAGTCTGGTGGAATATTTTTCCGACAGGTAATAACCGCTTCTTGGCTTACTTATCAGGTAACCGTCATCTGACAGTGCTTCGTAGACCAGTGACACAGTATTGCGTGACACCTTCAATTGACTTGAAAGCTTACGGCAGGAAGGCAGCGCCTCATCGGCAGAGAACACACCTTCGAGTATTGCTTTAACAAGATACTCTCTTACCTGCTCCTGCAAACTTCTCTTCGAATCAAACTCAATGAAACAGCTGTAATTTATCCCCATGGAGTCAACCTTTTGGATATTTTTATTCATTGCATTCGATTCACCACAGCAAAAAGCAAGCCAATATACTTAATTAGTCGTATTTATCTTATATTCTAACCACTGTCCCAATCAGCACGGAAAATTGGCTCTAACCCAACTATCTATCTCATCTCTAAAGTGAAGGCGTTCACAAATCACAGCAAGTAACAAATTATGAGACATGGAATAAAACTTAGAAAATGGGTAGCCGTTGCCGCAGCAACGATGACTATAGGCATGTCCAGTATGGTTGTTGCCGATGAGTCGCCATCTTTTGCCAGCAAGGGAATAAAGGTTGCGACAGAGGATAACTACTCTCCGTTCAACTTTATCGATAAAGGCAAGCCAACCGGGATAAATAAAGATCTTCTGGATGAACTGCGCGACTACTCCGACTTTAAAGTAAAGCAGGAGATTCTGCCCTGGACAGGTCTTCTGGCATCCGTTTCCGCAGGTCAGTATGACCTTGCCCTTACCGGTGCAATCATTACTGACGCTCGCCTCAAAGCATTCGATTTCACCCCACCCATCGCCTCCGCACAGCACTATTTCGTCGCCCGGGCAAAAGACGACAGCGTAAACACGATTGCAGATCTGGATGGAAAAACAGTTGGCTTGCAGGCAGGCAGCGCACTACTGGAAAGGCTTCCCGAATTGAAAACCATGCTTGAAGCCCAGGATAAGAAACTAGGAAAAGTGGTTGAGTATCAATCATACCCTGAAGCCTACGCCGACCTGGCAAATGGTCGCATCGATTACGTGATCAACAGTATCGTCAATATAAATGAGTTGGTAAAAACCAAGCCCAAGGTATTCAAGAAAGGTGAAGCTGTATCCGGCCCCGGCTTTGTAAGCTGGCCTGTACCCAAAGACAACCCTGAACTGCTGGCCTATCTGACCGACTTCTTTGCACACTTAAAAGAGACAGGTCGTATGGCTGAGTTGCAGGAAAAATGGTTCGGTGAATCCTTTGATGAACTGCCAACCAACGCCATCGTTTCAGTTGAACAGTACCATAAATTGACTGCAGTCCGGTAAACCACTCCTCACAGTTCAGTAATGACCAGGGCTTAAAAACGACTACTCCTATCGCCCTGGTCTTACTTAAAAAATCAACGTTAATACTGCTGCAGACAGGTAGGTATTTATGGATCACTACGGATGGATGCAATTGCTTCAGGGGGCATGGACCACGGCATGGATATCAATGGTATCCATCGCCCTGGGGGTGGTTTTCGGGCTCGTGATAGCGCTTATTCGTATGGCGAAACTGCCAATTGTCGATCAGATATTAGGTGTCTATGTCAGCTGGGCAAGAGCCACACCACTGGTGACATTAGCCTTGTTCATCTTCCTCTCTTTTCCGTCTTTTGGCATCAATCTCGATAAACACTTCTCGGCCATCTTGTGTTTAACCCTGAATACCTCTGCCTTTAATGCCGAGATCTGGAGAAATGCATTCCTTAACTTCTCCAGTGGGCAGAAAGAGGCCGCTGAAGCTCTGGGTATGCGACGACTGATCTATTTTAGGCGCATCATGTTCCCTCAAATGGTGGTCATGAGCCTGCCCGCACTGGTCAACGAGATGTCTTTCTTAATCAAAGGCAGCCCGGCGATTGCCGTGATTGGCGTTGTTGATCTGACTCGTGTTACCAACCGAATCGCAGCCGTCACCTATGAACCTCTACTTCCTATTCTGTGTGCTGGCATTCTCTATATGTGCATCATAGGTGTGCTAATCAAATTACAACAAATGGCCGAGAAAAAGGCTAACTACCTGGCTGGCTGATAATAAGGAGTAATCATGGCTGAATGGGAAATAATCTGGCAGCAAAGAGACATCTTTATTTCAGGTTTTGGTAATACTTTTATACTGTTTTTGGCGGGATCAATCGCAAGTTTCATCCTGGGTGTGACCCTTCTCTACACCTTGGAAAATGGCTCAAAAGGTGTTAAAGGCAGCGTAATCCTGATCATCAATATGATGCGCACCCTGCCCTTCCTGATTTTGGCTTATCTGCTGTATTACGGGTTGCCAGAGGTCGGAATCCGCATGGATGCCTTTACTGCGGGGCTGATCTCTTTATGCCTTTATCATGGCACCTATTTCTGCGAGATCTTCAGAGGTATTCGCAAAGGACTGGATTCAGGCTTGACGGAAGCAGCCCAGGCTTGTGGCTTCTCCAGATTCAAGACCTTTACCCGCATTATCATGCCCAATGTGCTGTTTCGATCCGTGCCGCTCATTGCCAATCAGCTGATCATCTGCCTGAAAGACACCGCCTTTCTGTGCATTATTACCGTTGGTGAGATCACAGCGGCCGCTAACAGTATTCAATCAACCTACTTTATTCCGCTTAACGCATTTATTGTGGCTATTGCCCTGTACTGGATTATCAGTATCGCCATCGAACAGGTCAGCAAAATCACACTTAATAAAGTTCAGGATAGAGGGCTAAGCCATGCTTAATGAAAAGATTCTCACCAAGCCAGTTGAAACCCCGAAAACCGCTCAGGAAAGCGCACCTGTGGTAGAACTGCCTGTCCAGTACCCAAAAACCGAATCCAATGCCCGGGATATTGTAAGGGTGGTGAACCTGTCCAAACAGTTTGATGGCATCGAGGTGCTGAGAGACATTAACCTCACCATCAAAAAGGGCGACGTTGTCAGTATTCTGGGTTCTTCCGGTTCAGGTAAGTCGACCCTGCTTCGTTGTATGAACTGGCTTGAACAACCGGAACGAGGCAGCATCCATTTGGGTGATGAGCGCATAGGTATCAATCCTGTTACCAGGAAACCGCTCAAATACAAAGAGCTCGCCAGGATTCGCGAGCGTATCGGTATGGTGTTTCAAAGCTTCAATCTCTGGCCTCATCTCACTGTGCTCAAGAATGTCATGGAAGCCCTGTTACATGTTAAGAAAATGCCAAAAGCGGAGGCGGAAAAAATCGCCAGAGTGCAGTTAGAAAAAGTTGGTATGTCCCATAAACTCGACAGCTATCCAAATATGCTATCGGGCGGTCAAAAACAGAGGGTCGCTATCGCCCGTGCACTGGCTATGGAACCAGAGGTATTGCTGTTTGATGAACCCACCTCAGCCCTTGATCCTGAATTGGTTGATGAGGTTCTGACCGTGATGCAGGCGTTATCGAAAGAGGGTTACACCATGGTGGTGGTCACACACGAAATGGAGTTTGCCAGAAACGTTTCAAGCCAGGTGGTGTTCCTGGAGAAAGGTATTCTGATTGAAAAATGTCCGCCAGAGAAGTTCTTTACCAATCCGGATTCACCTCGGGTAAGACAGTTTTTGAAGCTCGATGGCGCCTGACTCAACTTCAGCACTGAGAACAGAAAGCCCTGGATTGCAGGGCTCTCTGGCTGCTGCAAATCACTGGTTCCTCTGTTTTCAGGCCCTTTCCGGGTAGAAGTGAGCTGAATCAGCGCCGGACGTGATCTGTTTGCGCAAGGCTCGTGGTCAGTGACTCTGTTAAGTTAATATTTTTTTCTTCCATTAATGCTTCCAGTAAAGGATAAAGAGCGCCCAGTTGCTTTTCGAGCGTGTCTTTAATGGTGTCGACGATCACCTGCGTACCACGCTCAATTTCAATGTTGACCCAATCATCTGCTTTTTTAGCATTGAATGTTGTGACTCTTCGGGTCTCAGGAATCAACCAGACTTCAAAACAGTCTTTCTTCTTGTCGACATCGGATAAGGTTAGGCTGCATCCATTAATCGCTATATACCCTTTAGGGAAAATGTATTGCCCCCATTCATTGCTGTATGCAAACCGCATACGGCAGTTTCCCTCGATCTCTTCAACTTCAAGAATCTGAGCCCGAAAGTCGATGTGTCCAGAAAGAGGGTGTCCGCCAATTTCCGCCCCATCCATTGCTGCTCGCTCGACATTCACGGCCTGACCAGTGACATGATCTCCTAATGTCGTTACACGTAAGCTTTGCAAAATAACATCAAATCTGGCCAGAGTCGGACTGATAATTTCTGTTACCGTAAGACAAACGCCGTCCACCGCAACACTGGCCCCTACATTCAGCCCCTGGCAAAAGCCTTCCGGGAACTCAATGTCAAAGGTTCGGATGCCATCGTGGTCATCCACACGGCCAATTTTGGCCATGCCTTGAACAATGCCTGTAAACATTCAAATTGCTCCATTACTTTCGAATTAGTGTCAGGGTATACGTGTAAGGACTGTCAGCAGGATCTTCAACGATGTTTCTTCAGGCGAACAATATAATATCTGCAGCCAAAATATCACACGATTTTAGCTTAAAGTGCTCTGGTTTAAACTCGTAAGGATAGAAAAAGCCACCGTCCAGACAGGTGAAACCAGCTAGCCATTTACTTAACATGGGTTTGCGCAAGCAAAGCCTATATAATTGCTCCTTTGCCTGACAGATGGTACTGAGGGACTGGCTTTGGACACAATCACCGTAAGGGGTGCAAGAACCCATAACCTGAAGAACATCGATCTCGATATGCCCCGGGACAGCCTGATTGTCATTACCGGTCTTTCCGGATCAGGAAAGTCGTCCCTGGCCTTCGATACCCTTTATGCCGAGGGTCAGCGTCGCTATGTGGAATCTCTGTCTGCCTATGCACGACAGTTTCTCTCGATGATGGAAAAGCCGGATGTCGATCACATCGAGGGTTTGTCTCCTGCCATTTCCATTGAGCAGAAGTCCACCAGCCATAACCCTCGTTCGACAGTCGGCACCATTACTGAAATATACGACTATCTTCGTTTGCTTTTTGCCAGAACCGGTACACCCCGCTGCCCAGAGCATCACTTACCCCTGGAAGCCCAGACCGTCAGCCAGATGGTGGATCAGGTACTGGCATTGCCAAAAGGTACCAAACTGATGTTGCTGGCACCTGTGGTCAGGGATCGAAAAGGTGAACACCTCCATGTCTTCAGCGAACTGAGAGCCCAGGGTTTTATTCGAGCCCGCATTGATGGCATTGTCACCGACCTCGATAACCCACCTGAGCTGGACAAAAAGAAGAAGCACACTATCGAAGTGGTGGTTGATCGCTTCAAGGTAAGAGAAGATCTGCAGTTGCGTCTGGCAGAATCTTTCGAAACAGCTCTCGAACTGACCGACGGGCTGGCAGCAGTCAGCTTTATGGACGCGGAGGAGCAGGACATTGTGTATTCAGCCCGCTTTGCCTGCCCGTCTTGCGGCTACAGCATCAATGAACTGGAGCCCCGCATGTTCTCGTTCAATAACCCGGCGGGGGCCTGCACCACCTGTGATGGTCTGGGGGTCAAGCAGTTTTTTGATGAAGACCGTATTGTCCAGCACCCGGAATTAACCCTGGCGGAAGGCGCCATTCGTGGTTGGGATCGCCGCAGCGTCTATTACTTTCACCTCTTAAAGTCACTGGCTGCACACTTCGGCTTTGATATTGATACCGCTTTTGATGATCTTACTGCGGAGCAACAGACGATTATTCTTCATGGCTCCGGCGAAGAGCAGATTGATTTCAGTTACGTCAACGATCGGGGCGATGTTTATAAAAAGCGCCATCGTTTTGAAGGCATTATCCCCAACTTTGAACGCCGTTTCCGTGAGACAGAATCCCAGTCTGTGCGTGAAGAGCTTTCCAAGTATTTGAGTACCCAGCACTGCCCAAGCTGTAAAGGCACTCGTCTCCGTCAGGAATCAAGACACGTCTTTATCGAAGATGAAACACTGCCCGATCTGGTGAAACTACCGGTAGAACGTGCGCTTGCTTATTTCGAACAACTCAGTCTTCCCGGCCAGAAAGGTGAGATTGCAGAAAAAATTCTGAAAGAGATCTGTGATCGTCTGAGCTTCCTGGTGAACGTGGGTCTTAACTACCTGACACTAGATCGCAGTGCGGATACCCTCTCAGGAGGTGAAGCCCAGCGCATTCGACTGGCCAGTCAGATTGGTGCTGGCCTGGTTGGCGTTATGTATATTCTGGACGAGCCCAGTATTGGTTTGCACCAGCGAGATAACGAACGTCTACTGAATACACTGACCCGTCTCCGCGACCTGGGTAATACAGTGATTGTTGTAGAACATGACGAGGACGCCATTCGCACTGCCGACCACGTGATTGATATCGGTCCGGGTGCCGGAGTTCATGGCGGTGAAATTATTGCCCAGGGCACACCTGCCCAGATTATGGACAACGAAAAATCGGTCACAGGCCAATATTTGACTGGCACTAAAAAAATCGCGATACCTGAACAGCGTACACCAGCGGATAAAAAGAAACGACTTAAACTCACGGGCTGCACCGGCAACAACCTGAAAAATGTCACCCTGGAAATCCCGGTGGGGCTGATGACTTGTGTAACAGGCGTTTCCGGCTCAGGAAAGTCCACCCTCATCAACAGTACTCTTTATCCTATTGCTGCCCAGGTCTTGAATGCTGCCACTACTTTAACGGCATCAAAGCACAGGAAAATCAGCGGTCTGGACCACTTCGATAAATGCATCGACATTGACCAAAGCCCTATTGGTCGGACTCCAAGGTCCAACCCAGCTACCTACACAGGCATTTTTACCGCGATTCGTGAACTGTTTGCCGGAACCCAGGAAGCCCGTTCCCGTGGCTACAAGCCCGGACGTTTCAGCTTTAACGTTAAAGGGGGTCGCTGTGAAGCCTGTCAGGGCGACGGTGTCATAAAGGTAGAGATGCATTTCCTGCCTGACATTTATGTGCCCTGTGACGTCTGTAAGGGCAAACGATACAACCGTGAAACGCTGGACGTTAAATACAAAGGCAAGAATATTCATGAAGTTCTGGAAATGACCGTCGAGGAAGCTCTGGAATACTTTGAACCGATTCCTGCCGTTAAACGTAAACTGCAAACTCTGATGGATGTTGGTTTGTCGTATATTCATCTGGGACAAAATGCTACCACACTCTCCGGCGGTGAGGCACAGCGGGTGAAACTGGCCAAGGAACTTTCCAAAAGGGATACCGGCAAGACCCTGTACATTCTTGATGAGCCAACTACAGGCCTGCACTTTCACGATATTGAACAGTTACTGGCAGTGTTGCACAGGCTAAGAGATCGCGGGAATACCGTGGTAGTGATTGAGCACAATCTCGATGTCATCAAAACAGCAGACTGGATCGTCGATCTGGGACCCGAGGGAGGTGATGGTGGAGGTCAGATCATTGCCGAGGGCACGCCTGAAGTTGTGGCTGACAACGAATTTTCCCATACCGGTCGCTTCCTGAAGCTGATGCTAAAGTCACCTGATCAATAACAGAGAACCAATATCAGCCCTGACGGGCTAATGGAATTCACTCCCGTCGGATTCGACGGGAGCACTCTTTCGGATATCGATAGCGTTTACAGATTGAAGCTGAAGGCGCAATGAAGGATGATTCTCCCCTTAAAGTTTTGCCTTGAAAAAGGGTCTTCCGTTTTCAGTCAGCTGGACGCATACCACTTTTTCTTTCGTTTCGGGCATCTCGGGTTAAGCACTCTAAGGAGTTCACTATGTGGGGCAAGAACAGCTCAGAAAACAGTTTGGTCAGCAGCACCAGAAATGATGACACCATCACTCTGATAGCTGCAGGCACAGAAGTTGAAGGAGACATCCGTTTCCGTGGCATCGTTCATGTTGAAGGTAAGATCAAGGGCAATGTCAGCTCCAACGATGGCAAACTTCAACTGATTGCCGGCAGTCGTGTAGAGGGTAATATTACTGCCGCCCAAATAGTCATCAATGGTCGTGTAACTGGTGACGTTTATGCTACTGAAAAGCTTGAGCTATCAGCCGAGGCCCATGTGGAAGGCAACGTATATTACGATGTGATGGAAATCGCGGCCGGAGCTGCCATAAATGGCAAGATGGAACGTATGCACAAAAGTGGCGAACTGTTGCCCAACCCCTCTGAAGAAGAAAATGAAGTCAAGGTCAAGAAACTTGGATCTACCTGATCCTCCGAGAGGAAAGAAGACACTCTTTCCTCTTTATGAATAACCGGTGATCAACTCATCCGTTATTGCAATGAATACCACCTCTTGATTAAAACCGCAACGAGCGCAACGCTCGCTGTTATGGCTAAGGTTCAAGCTACCTTGTCAAACACTTAAGAAAGACATTTCTGGCACCGTTGATGTCACGATCAACGGTGAAGCCCTCACCCTTAATAACCTTGGAAGAACCTAATTTTTCGTCAATGGTCCCGCTCCATGATCGAGTCTTGGATGTATAGGCTTCGTTGCAATCAACTACATGCTTTCCATACTTTTTTGCGTACCACTTAAGCCGCTTTTTGAATTGGTAGTGATTGAGGTCAAGCATCTGGCGGCAGGTGTTACGGCGAATGGTGCGAACCTTCTTATCTTTGCGTGTGACCATACCTCTTGTCTCAAAGGTTGGCAAAAATACAACATCGTAGTTCGACACCAGCTCGAACGCCAGCCGGTTATGCAGATCAAGAACAATGTCATCCTTTTTGCATTTCAGCCGGTCAATTTCCCTGTTGAAATGAATAATCCGATCTCTTGCCCACTGGGGCATGTCGGGGAACTCAACGCCCTTCTGAGTGTTCAGGATTTTTTGCTTTTGACTGATCAAGCTGTCCACTTGCTTCATCAGTGGGAACAGCTTTGTTTTTGCAACCTTATCACCCGCTATCAACGCCTCTTTTTCGCTGTAGCAAGTGGCAAAGGGCGAACTCCGGGGTCAACTCCAACGCATCTAACCTTCCCTTGGATTTCGGGATTTAGCTCAATATGTTGTTGAACCTGAATGAACCAGCGACCTTTGTCGTAGGTTACGACACAAGACTTGCCAATCGCTTCTGCTGGCACATCTTCTGTCAGGTGAATCTTGCCAAGAGCCTGTACGCAGGGATTTAACCCCTTTGGCAAACGGTCAATAGAGAATGAGTGCCTGCTACCTTTGCGGCTTTTGAAACTGATTTCTGCAAAGCCCTCTTTAGCTCCCTTGAGCTTCTTGTTGTGCTTGCAGACCGCTTTGAATGTAGCCGCTGCCGCCAGTGTTCCATTATCAGAAACAATCGAGTTATAAGCCCTGCCACTTTCTTTTTGCTCCTGCTCCACTTGAGCTTTAATGGCAGGTCGCATGTTGATGAATTTTCCGCTGGCATCTTTATAGTCATCGTTGCGGAAACGCTCAACAGCAAGGTTGTACGACCTGCGATAGAGTATCAGGGCATCGTGATAGGCTTGCTTATTCTCTGGGTAAAACCTGATCTTTTTTGACGCTACTATCTTTGCGTCCTTTGCGTCTTTTAGCAGATCGCTTCCCGTAGTGGCTATTGCAGAATGAGGTAATGAAACCGATAAGCTCTTGGGTGTCGAATGACTTACTGGCGTTATCCGGGTCATCCAAAACCTCGATGTGTCCTCCCGATAATTCAACAAGCCATTTGATGAGTCCAAACCCTGATCGGGCAAGGCGATCTTTTGTGGCAACCACAATATGGGTTGGATTTCCGCACACCGCTGATTCCAGAATGGTTTGCAGTCCTTTTCGCTTAAAGTTGAAAGCACTGGCAATGTCGCTGATAAATTCTGCATCAGGGTGCTCTTTGAGTAAGATACGCTTTTGCGTGTCAATGCTGGATTTTTGCTTTCCAGAACTCACTCTTGTATAGCATATCTTCCTCTGCTGGTTAATGAATATGCGGAAGTGACCACCACTGGTTTGCTTCACTTTTTCGTAGTGACCGCTTTCGATCTTGCGCCTCATAGTTTGACTGGTTACGCCTTCAATCTTGGCTAGCTTTGTAGTTGAACCCCACAAGATAAATTCACCTTTTGACGATTTATCTTGTGTCTGGCGTAATTGATTTTGCGATTATTGCAATTTTATTTGACTGTTTATTTCGCAGCCTTTTAGGGACTGATAAAGCTTGCCGTGTCGAAGCTTAAATTCGCAGTACGAACCAATTTTTTATGGAAAAACACCTACCTGAAAAGAAAAGTATTGATCCAGATCAATTCTCTTGTAAGCGTTAATACGTATAGTACGAACCATAGGAGCAAGGGCAAACACACAATAAGAACGATTTCACAATAAGAAAAAATAATACAAGGGACCAAGTATAAAAATCATAACACTTGATATAGCCTGTTAGTATATAAAGCCAAGTTTGAGAGAACCTGGTTTTTTTTATTTTATTAGCTGTGAAACCAGAAATCCTGCCACAACAATCACACCAAAAATCACCACAAAAAAATCGTTCAAAGGCTTGCGATATCGTTTCAGAGCAGCAGACCTGTAGAGCCCTATGACCGGAATAAAGAACAGGATAATCGCCATTATGGGGGCTACTATGGCATCCATGATCATAAGAATACTCCAATCACCAACACCTGCAATCCAGCATCCCAGGGCCACCAGAAAAATACTCAAGCGTCTGGGTCTGGCAGAAGGGGTTGTTAACTCACCCGGCCTGAACCGTTCCAGCCCCACACCAATAAAGCCATTGATCACTTCAATAGTGCCGAGAAAAAAACCATAGTAAGAAGTTAAAATCGCCACAAAAGCGATAACAGGTGCCAGACTGGAAAATAAACGATTACCGGGTTGATTAGCCAGGATGGAAAGAATTGGTAGATTTTGAACTTTCGCAAGCTCAATCTGTTCTGGCGCCAGAGCCAATACACACGAAAGCACGAAGAACAATGTGATAAGCAGTAAAACCAGAGAGCTTCTGAAGTGAATCTGGTCGGTCTTGGCGATGCACTGATGAAGCTCAGGCATTTGACGCCGGTACGATCGGGCAAAGGATGGACAAACAGCCGCATGGTAGAAAGAAAATACCAGCACGGGTAACGTCAGAAGAAAGGTTTTAACGATATCCACCATGGGCACTTCCTGACGGAGAAAATCCATTCGCCATTGAGGTATCAAATACAGACTTACGCACAGAAGCACCACAGTCAGAGGAAAAACCAGACTGCTGATCAGCTTCAACATTTTCTGCTCTGAGCCACTAAACAGCGCGATCATGCCCGTGACAAGCAAAAAAACAAGCAAAGGTCTGTTTATTAGGCCTTCCCATTTGAGCTGATTTATCAGAAAACTCTCACTAACATTCGCAATGCCAATGGTATAAAGCAGCAGGACAGGAAACATCGACAAAAAACAGAGCAGCATCAACCACTGACCGACTTTATCACCAAAGTTCTCTCTAACAATACTGCTGATATCCCCATCAGGTTTCCGGGAAGACAAACAGAAACGGGTTAACCCTCTATGGGTGAGAAATATGATGGGACCACTGACCAGGGCCATGAAGAAAAGAGGCCATATACCACCACTACCGGCGACTATGGGGAGGTAAAGCAGCCCTGCACCTATGCCTGTACCTATGTGACTGAACATCCAACCTGTGTCCCTGGCGGTCCATTCTGATTTGGCGTATTTTTCTATGGAACGTTTTGCTTCAATACCCTGATTTGACATAGACCCCCCCATTCGCAAAACTGCAATGCCTTTACAATTTAGACAATGAAAAGATGGCCTGGTTCCCCTGTGATTTTCTGCTGAATCGATTCAAAGTTGGCTTGTCATTAGGAGCCTCAAAAAAAAACCGGACACAAGGTCCGGTTTTTTTTTGAAGGAGTAAAAATCTTACTCTTCAGTAGCTTCCACTTCAGCAGCTGGACGATCCAGCAGCTCGACGATAGCCATAGGTGCATTGTCACCCTTACGGAATCCGCACTTCAGGATGCGGATATAGCCGCCTGGACGCTCTTTGAAGCGAGGGCCCAGTTCGGAGAACAGCTTGCCAACAGTCTCTTTGTTACGGAGACGATCAAACGCCAGACGACGGTTGGCTACGCTGTCTTCCTTAGCCAGGGTGATCAGCGGTTCTGCAACACGGCGCAGCTCTTTAGCCTTAGGCAGTGTTGTTTTGATTACTTCGTGCTCTACCAGGGAAGCAGTCATGTTCTTGAACATCGCCTTGCGATGTGAACTGTTCCGGTTGAGCTTGCGGCCACTCTTACGATGACGCATGGCACAAACTTCCTCATTCTACCATTTGCCTTACACCCACTCTTTTGGAGTGAGTGAAAAAGCCAATGGCTGCTTAAGCAGAAATCTTGTCGTCGCCCTTCAGGCTGGCCGGTGGCCAGTTGTCGAGACGCATACCCAGGCTCAAACCACGAGAGGCCAGAACGTCCTTGATCTCGGTCAGGGACTTCTTACCCAGGTTCGGGGTCTTGAGCAGTTCAACCTCAGTGCGCTGAATCAGGTCACCGATGTAGTAGATGTTTTCTGCCTTCAGACAGTTAGCACTACGAACAGTCAGTTCGAGGTCATCCACAGGGCGCAGCAGGATAGGATCAACTTCATCCTCTTCCTTAACTGGCTCAGGCTCTGGCTCACCTTCCAGATCAACAAATACAGCCAGCTGCTGCTGCAGAATGGTTGCAGCACGACGGATGGCTTCATCCGGGTCCAGAGTACCGTCGGTTTCCAGATCAAGAACCAGCTTGTCCAGGTCGGTACGCTGCTCGACACGGGCACTTTCAACGACATAGGAGACGCGGTAAACAGGGCTATAGGTGGCATCCAGTTGCAGACGGCCAATAGCACGGGTCTCATCTTCATCCTGATGACGGCTGTCAGCAGACTCATAACCGCGGCCACGAGCTATCCTCAGCTGCATGTTCAGGTCGCCTTTCTCATTCAGATTGGCGATCACATGATCCGGGTTAACGATTTCAACATCGTGGTCCAACTGGATATCCGCAGCAGTCACAGGGCCAGCACCTTTCTTGGTCAGACTCAGTGTTGCTTCGTCACGGCCGGTCATGCGAATGGCAAGACCTTTGAGGTTCAGCAGGATGTCAATAACATCTTCCTGAACACCTTCAATCGCACTGTATTCATGCTGTACGCCGTCAATCTCAACTTCTGTCACGGCACAGCCGGGCATGGAAGAGAGAAGGATACGACGCAGAGCATTGCCCAAGGTATGTCCAAAACCACGCTCAAGCGGTTCCAGAGTTACCTTAGCGCGCGTCAGGCTAATTTCCTCGACATCAATGTGTCTAGGAGTAAGAAATTCAGTAACCGAATTCTGCATGGATGTTACACCCCACCTAACTGTCTATCCCTTACTTGGAGTACAGCTCGACGATCAAGTTTTCGTTGATGTCAGCTGACAGGTCACTCCGCTCGGGCAGCACCTTGAAGGTACCTTCCTTTTTGCTGGCATCAACCTCAACCCAGGTAGAAAACCCACGCTGAGCGGCCAGTTCAAGGGCTGCGTTGATACGCAGCTGGTTTTTAGCCTTTTCGCGGATGGCGACAACATCGCCAGGCTGAACCTGGTAGGAAGGAATGTTTACAGTCTTTCCATTCACCAGGATGGCTTTGTGGCTTACCAGCTGACGTGCTTCGGCACGGGTGGAACCGAATCCCATGCGGTAAACTACATTATCAAGGCGAGACTCAAGCAGTTGCAAGAGGTTTGCACCCGTTGCACCTTTCTTGCGATCAGCGGCCTTGTAGTAGTTACGGAACTGCTTCTCCAGTACGCCGTAGATACGACGAACTTTCTGCTTTTCACGAAGCTGTACACCGTAGTCAGAAAGACGGCCACGACGCTGACCGTGCTGACCTGGAGCAATTTCTGCTTTGCACTTTGACTCGAGTGCACGAACACCACTCTTCAGAAAGAGATCGGTGCCTTCACGACGAGACAGTTTGCACTTTGGACCAATGTATCTAGCCATTTATACCGACTCCTGCTTATACACGACGCTTTTTAGGCGGACGACAACCGTTGTGGGGGATCGGAGTAACATCAGTGATGTTAGTGATCTTGTAACCACAAGCGTTCAGTGCGCGTACAGCGGATTCGCGGCCAGGACCAGGTCCTTTCACGCAGACATCCAGATTCTTCAGACCGTATTCAGCGGCAGCCTGACCTGCACGCTCAGCAGCAACCTGCGCTGCAAACGGCGTGCTCTTACGAGAACCACGAAAACCGGAACCGCCGGCTGTGGCCCAGGCCAGAGCGTTGCCCTGACGATCGGTAATGGTCACGATAGTGTTGTTAAAAGAAGCGTGGATGTGAGCAACACCGTCAACAACCTGCTTTTTAACCTTCTTACGTGAACGAGTACCTGGCTTTGCCATATCAGAATAAATCCTGTTTCATAAGAACGGTATAACCATTCTTAATTGATACTTACTTACGAATAGGCTTGCGAGGACCCTTTCGGGTGCGAGCATTCGTCTTGGAACGCTGACCACGAACCGGCAGACTGCGACGGTGGCGGATACCACGGTAGCAACCCAGGTCCATGAGGCGTTTGATGTTCATACTGATTTCACGACGCAGATCACCTTCAACGTCCAGCTTGGCGATTTCACCACGCAGGGACTCAAGTTGCTCTTCGCTCAGATCAGCGATTTTGGCTTCTGGCTTAACGCCAGTGGTCTCACACAGCTTTTTAGCTGTGGTCTTGCCGATGCCGAATATGTAGGTCAACGAGATAACAGCATGTTTGTTATCCGGAATGTTGACGCCAGCAATACGGGCCATTCAATCGTCTCCGTTTGTTTTCTCCGTGAGTTCATCCTTGCCTGTACAGACAGGGACATTTTGAGTTCACGGTTATTTTCGCCTGTAGACTTATCAACCAACTTTGCAGCCAGTCATGCGATGTTTATCTACTTCGCCATCTATAGGCAGATAACACGGACCGGATCAGCACCTGAAGATACTGTCGGGAATGCTATAAAGCATGCCCTCCCAATCCATTGTTAGATGCTTACACAACTAACAGGTCGAAAAGCGGAAATTTTAATCCCACCAACGACAAAATACAACCGCTCATGATGCTCATGAACGGTTGTATTTATCTGTAGCCTTATGAGGTCAAGCCATAACGGCCCGGGACAACCCGAAAGACCTCATGCACAATCAACCTTGGCGTTGCTTGTGACGTGGCTCAACGCAGATGACACGAACAGTGCCCTTGCGCTTGATAATCTTGCAGTTACGGCAGATTTTCTTAACCGATGCACGTACTTTCATTATTCACTCCACCATTTCAGAGCTAGTGGCATTCGATGCAGAACCGGTGTTAGCGGATCAGGCCACCACCACCGTAGCCCTTAAGATTGGATTTCTTCAGCAGTGACTCGTACTGATGTGACATCAGGTGTGACTGCACCTGAGCCATCGTATCCATGACGACCACTACTACGATCAGCAGACTGGTACCACCCAGATAGAAAGGCACGTTAGCCGAAACTACCAGGAACTGTGGCAGCAGACATACTGCTGTCATATAGATAGCGCCAAACATGGTCAAACGAGTCAGGACACCATCAATGTAACGGGCAGACTGCTCACCAGGACGAATACCCGGGATGAATGCCCCTGACTTCTTCAGGTTGTCTGCAACATCCTTCGGATTGAAGACCAGCGCAGTGTAGAAGAAGCAGAAAAAGATGATACCTGCAGAGAACAAGACTATGTTCAGCGGCTGACCCGGACCCAGTGCCAGTGCGATATCCTGGAGCCATTCCCAGCCCTCGCCCTGACCAAACCATTGTGCAATGGATGCAGGGAAGAGCAGAAGGCTGGAAGCAAAAATGGCTGGAATAACACCAGCCATATTTACTTTCAGGGGCAAATGGCTGCTCTGTGCCGCAAACACTTTACGACCTTGCTGACGCTTGGCGTAATTGACAGTTATACGGCGCTGACCGCGTTCGATGAATACTACGAATGCAATAATTGCAATGGCCAGCAGAGCAATTGCGAGCAATGCCAGAATATTGATGTCACCCTGACGGGCGGACTCGAATGACCGCCCGATCGCACTGGGAAGGCCAGCGACAATACCTGCAAAGATCAGGATAGAGATGCCGTTACCAATCCCGCGTTCAGTCACCTGCTCACCCAGCCACATCATAAAGACGGCACCGGTTACGAAGGTGACTACAGCTACTACATAAAAGCTGATATCAGGATTGAACGCCACGCCCTGGTTAGCAAGACCTACGGTCATGCCAGTACCCTGGACGAACGCCAGCAACACTGTCAGGTAGCGGGTATACTGACTGATCTTGCGTCGACCCGATTCACCTTCCTTCTTGAGCTGTTCCAACTGGGGGCTGACCACGGTCATCAACTGAATGATGATGGACGCCGAAATGTAGGGCATGATTCCCAGTGCCAGCACCGACATACGCTCCAATGCACCACCGGAGAACATGTTGAACAGGCCAAGAATGGTCCCTTCATTTTGTTGAAACATCCGAGCCAGGGCATCAGGGTTGATGCCAGGCACAGGAATATGAGCACCGATCCGATATACCAGGATCGCCAGAAATACGAACTTGAGGCGAGAAATTAACTCGCCCAAACCGCTTTGATTCCCAACAGGTAGTGTCTTAGCCATTTAGTCCTCGATCTTACCACCAGCAGCTTCGATCGCGGCGCGAGCGCCTTTGGTAGCTGCCAGACCTTTTAGTGTTACGGCCTTGTTCAGTTCGCCGGACAGTATCACTTTCGCTCGCAGGATGCTACCGTTGATGAGGTCTGCAGCCTTCAGAGCCGCCAGATCGATCACTTCGGACTCAACCTTGGCCAACTCATGCAGACGAATTTCAGCAGTGAAACGCGCCTTGCGGGAAGTAAAACCATACTTGGGCAGACGGCGTTGCAGTGGCTGCTGGCCGCCTTCAAAACCTGGTCTTACAGAACCACCGGAACGTGACTTCTGACCTTTGTGACCACGACCACCAGTCTTACCCAGACCGGAACCGATACCACGGCCAACGCGCTTGCGCTCTTTACGACTGCCTTCGGCAGGACTCAGAGTATTCAGACGCATGTTATTCTCCTTCGACCTTAACGAGGTAAGATACCTTGTTGATCATGCCGCGAACGGAAGGAGTATCTTCCACTTCAACCGTGTGGTTGATGCGACGCAGACCCAGGCCACGGACGCAAGCCTTGTGGCTTTCGAGGCGACCGTTAGTGCTCTTTACGAGCGTCACTTTGATCTTCTCAGCCATGACTTACCCCAGAATGTCTTCAACAGACTTGCCACGCTTGGCAGCAATGTCATCAGGAGAACGCATGTCGCGCAGACCCTTGAAGGTTGCGTTAACAACGTTCACAGGGTTGGTGGAACCGTAGCACTTGGCCAGTACGTTGTGTACGCCAGCCACTTCCAGAACAGCACGCATTGCACCACCGGCAATAACACCGGTACCTGCAGAAGCAGGCTGCATGTAGACCTTGGAAGCACCGTGACGGGCTTTTACAGGGTACTGCAGGGTATCACCGTTCAGGTCTACCTGGATCATGTTGCGACGGGCAGCTTCCATAGCCTTCTGAATAGCGACAGGCACTTCACGCGCCTTGCCACGACCGAAGCCTACTTTACCTTTACCATCACCAACAACGGTCAGGGCTGTGAAACCGAAGATACGGCCACCTTTCACCACTTTGGCTACACGGTTAACCTGCACCAGTTTTTCGATCAGGCCTTCGTCATTGTTTTGCGGTTTACGCTCATCTTTCGCCATGATGCCTACCCTCAGAATTCCAGACCGGCTTCACGGGCTGCATCGGCGAGAGCCTTAACACGACCGTGATACTTAAAACCGGAGCGGTCGAAAGCGACCTTGGCAACACCAGCAGCTTTAGCTCGCTCAGCAATCAGAGCGCCCACTTTTTTAGCAGCTTCAACGTTACCGGTAGCTTCGCCACGCAGCTCCTTCTCAACGGTGGAGGCAGAGGCCAGCACCTTGTCACCCTCAGGGGCAACCACCTGCGCATAGATATGACGCGGTGTGCGATGAACGCTCAGACGGTTAGCGCCCAATTCACGCATCTTCATCCGTGCACGTCGGGCACGACGCAGGCGAGCAGAATTTTTATCAATCATGATCACCTTACCTTACTTTTTCTTGGCTTCTTTACGACGAACGTGTTCGTCGGCGTAGCGGACACCCTTGCCTTTGTATGGCTCTGGGCGACGGAATTCGCGGATTTCCGCTGCAACCTGTCCAACCAGCTGCTTGTCGATACCCTTGATCAGGATCTCTGTCTGGCTTGGAGTTTCCGCAGTGACGCCTTCCGGCAAACTGTAGTCAACCGGATGAGAGAAGCCAAGGTTCAGATTCAGGCTCTTGCCCTTGGCCTGCGCACGATAACCTACACCCACCAGCTGCAGTTTCTTTTCGAAACCAGCGGTCACACCGGTCACCATGTTGTTAACCAGCGCACGGGTAGTACCAGCCAATGCACGAGAGTGCTTGGCACCGTCACGGGCTTCGAAAGTCAGGACGTTTTCTTCCTGCTTTACTTCAACGTTGGAGTGAATGCTCAGCTCCAGTTGACCTTTACCACCCTTGATGGAGATATGCTGACCATTCAACTTGATCTCAACACCGGCAGGGACTTCTACAGGGCTTTTTGCTACTCGAGACATCTGACCCCTCCCTTAGAATACGGTGCAAAGAATTTCGCCACCAACACCGGCTGCACGGGCAGCACGATCGGTCATTACACCTTTGTTGGTAGAAACAATGGCAATACCAAGACCGCCTTTCACTTTGGGCAGACCTTCTTTGCCTGCGTAAGAACGAAGACCCGGACGGCTTGCGCGCTTCAGGTTTTCAATAACAGGTTTGCCTTCATAGTATTTCAGGTCGATGATCAGAGTTTTCTGAACTTCGCCTTCTACACGTGCATCGGTTATATAACCTTCTTCCTTCAGTACTTTGGCTACAGCAGCCTTTACCTTGGAAGATGGCATTTCGACAGATGCATGTTCTGCCATTTGGGCATTACGGATACGAGTTAGCATATCTGCTAACGGGTCCTGCATACTCATTATCTATCTCTCCAGAAGATCAATCGCGCTTACCAGCTGGCCTTAACCAGACCTGGAACATCACCACGCATTGCCGCTTCACGCAGCTTGATGCGGCTCAGGCCGAATTTACGCAGGTAGCCGTGAGGGCGACCTGTTACACGACAGCGATTACGCAGACGAGATGAGCTGGCATCACGTGGCTGCTTCTGCAGTGCTACCTGAGCGTCCCACTTCTCATCTTCTGAGCTGTCAGGACTGATGATGATCGCTTTCAGCGCAGCGCGCTTCTCTGCATACTTGGCAACGGTGCGCTGACGCTTCAACTCCCGCTGCTTCATGGATACTTTTGCCATGGGCTCGTACCTTAATCAGTTACGGAACGGGAAGTTGAAGGCTTTCAGCAGTGCACGGCCTTCGTCGTCAGTCTTGGCTGTGGTAGTCAGGGTAATATCCAGACCACGCAGAGCGTCGACTTTATCGTAATCGATTTCCGGGAAAATGATCTGCTCTTTGACACCCATGCTGTAGTTGCCACGGCCGTCGAAAGACTTCGGGCTGATACCACGGAAGTCACGAACACGAGGCAGAGCAATGTCAACCAGACGCTCCAGGAATTCGTACATACGTTCGTCACGCAGGGTCACTTTAACACCGATTGGCCAGCCTTCACGAACCTTGAAGCCTGCAACGGATTTACGTGCCTTGGTAACGACTGCTTTCTGACCGGCGATTTTTTCCATGTCAGCAACAGCGTTCTCGATGACTTTCTTGTCACCGATCGCCTCACCCACACCCATGTTCAGAGTGATTTTAGTGATACGAGGAACTTCGTGAACGTTGCTCACGCCCAGCTCTTCTCTGAGCTTGGGCAGGATCTCTTCACGATATTTAGTCTTGAAGTTTGCCATTATGCCACCCCTTACGCGTCAACCGGTTGACCGGTAGACTTGAACACGCGCTGTTTCTTGCCATCTTCAGAGATAGCAATGCCAACACGGTCAGCCTTGTCGGTTTCTGTGTTCAGGATTGCAACGTTGGAAGCCTGAATTGGAGCTTCTTTTTCAACGATGCCACCAGGGGTGCCCAGTGTCGGGTTAGGCTTCTGATGCTTCTTGATCATGTTGATACCAGAAACAATCAGTTTGCCATCGGCACGAACGGTCTGCACTTTGCCGCGCTTACCTTTGTCCTTGCCAGCAATGACAATTACTTCGTCGTCACGACGGATCTTTTTCATTTCCTGCTCCCTTACAGTACTTCTGGTGCCAGGGAAATGATCTTCATAAACTGCTCACCACGCAGTTCACGAGTCACTGGCCCAAAGATACGGGTACCGATTGGCTGATTGCTTGCGTTCAGCAGAACGGCAGCATTGCCATCGAAGCGGATTACGGAACCGTCTGGACGACGAACGCCTTTTTTGGTACGCACAACAACGGCGTTCATCACCTGGCCTTTTTTGACCTTACCGCGTGGAATCGCTTCCTTAACGGTGACTTTGATGATGTCGCCAATGTGGGCGTAGCGGCGGTGGGATCCACCCAACACCTTGATACACTGTACTCGACGAGCGCCGGAGTTATCGGCTACTTCGAGTTGAGATTCTGTCTGGATCATGCTTATTCTCCAAGCCCAAACTGCAGACGGGTACCCGCCAGTCGTTGTACAACTGGCCGACCACAAGGCCAGCCACTTCCACTCAGACCCAGGGCACCGTGGCCTTATATTTGAGTAGCACGCTCATCAATGGAAACCAGTTCAAATGTCTTGGACTTAGACAAAGGACGTGTTTGCTTGATTGTGACAATGTCGCCCATACGGCAATCATTGTTTTCGTCGTGAGCGTGCAACTTGGTGGACCGCTTAACGATCTTACCGTAGAGCGGATGTTTAACACGGCGCTCAATAAGAACGGTGACGGTCTTGTCCATCTTGTCACTCACAACCTTACCGGTCAGAGTACGGACTTTCTTGTCTTCAGCCATTGTTAAATACCTGCCTTCTCATTCAACGCCGTCTTAATACGGGCGATGTCGCGTCGGGTCTGCTTCAGCAGATGAGTCTGACTCAGCTGACCCGTCGCTTTCTGCATGCGGTAGTTAAACTGGTCCCGCAGCAGTGTGACCAGCTCTTCGTTGAGCTGTTCAACCGTTTTTTCACGCAATTCAGCAGCTTTCATCACATCACGCTCCGCTTAACGAAGGCAGTTTCCACTGGCAGCTTGGCTGCAGCCAGGGCAAATGCCTCGCGAGCCAGCTCTTCGGACACACCTTCCATTTCGTACAGGACACGACCCGGCTGGATCTGTGCTACCCAGTACTCGACACTACCCTTACCTTTACCCATACGAACCTCGAGAGGTTTCTTGGAGATCGGCTTGTCAGGGAAGACGCGAATCCAGATTTTACCACCACGCTTGATATGACGGGTCATGGCACGACGTGCTGCTTCGATCTGACGAGCAGTTATGCGTCCACGGCCTGTTGCTTTCAATGCGTATTCACCGAAGCTAACAGTGGAGCCGCGGTGTGCCAGGCCGCGATTGCGACCCTTTTGCTGCTTACGAAATTTCGTACGCTTTGGCTGTAACATTACCGCGCTCCTTACTTCTTAGCCTGTCTCTTCTTAGGACGTTTGGCTGGCTCTTTAGGCTGCTTTTCAGCTTCAGCTGCCATTCCGCCAATCACTTCGCCTTTGAAGATCCATACTTTAACGCCCAGGATACCGTAGGTAGTCAGGGCTTCATAAGTTGCGTAATCGATGTCTGCACGCAGAGTGTGCAGAGGTACGCGACCCTCACGGTACCATTCGGTACGGGCAATCTCGGCGCCGCCGAGACGACCACTGATTTGCACCTTGATGCCCTTCGCGCCCAGACGCATAGCATTCTGTACAGAACGCTTCATGGCACGACGGAACATTACACGACGCTCCAGCTGACCAGCGATGGACTGTGCAACCAGCATTGCGTCCAGTTCGGGCTTGCGAACTTCTTCAATGTTGATGTGAACAGGTACGCCCATCATATTGGTAACAGCCTGGCGCAGCTTCTCAACGTCTTCGCCTTTTTTACCAATTACGATGCCTGGACGGGCAGTGTAGATGGTAACGCGAGCGCTCTGTGCTGGACGCTGGATGTCGATGCGGCTTACAGAAGCATTTTTCAGCTTCTTCTGCAGGAAATCACGAACTTCCAGATCCGTAATCAGCTTGTCAGCGTATTGCTGACCTTCAGCAAACCATACAGATCTGTGGGGCTTTACGATGCCCAGTCGGATCCCATTTGGATGTACTTTCTGACCCATGTGATCGCTCCTTAGACCTCTGCAACCTTAACCGTGATATGGCAAGACCGCTTAAGAATGCGATCAGCACGGCCCTTGGCACGTGGACGAATGCGCTTCATGGTCATACCTTCGTCAACGAAGATAGTAGACACTGTCAGCTCATCGATATCCATGCCTTCGTTGTGCTCTGCGTTAGCAATCGCAGATTCCAACACTTTCTTGACCAGCTCTGCAGCCTTTTTAGGGCTGAATGCCAGCAGGTCCAGGGCTTCACCAACAGCTTTGCCTCGGATCTGGTCAGCAACCAGGCGCGCTTTCTGGGCGGAAATGCGAGCGCCTTTGTGTATAGCAGCTACTTCTTTCATTTCTTACCCTCTTAGCGCTTCTTGGCCTTTTTGTCTGCAGCGTGACCGCGGTAGGTGCGGGTAGCAGCAAACTCGCCCAGCTTGAGGCCTACCATGTCTTCGCTAACGAAAACAGGCACATGCTGGCGACCGTTATGAACGGCGATAGTCAGACCCACCATGTTTGGCAGGATCATTGAGCGGCGTGACCAGGTCTTGATCGGACGCTTGTTGCCGCTTTCAACCGCATCTTCGACTTTCTTCAGCAGGTGAAGGTCGATAAATGGGCCTTTCTTCAAAGAACGTGGCACTGTCGTATCCTCTCTCTAGGCTTACTTCGCGCTGCGACGACGTACGATCATTTTATCCGTACGCTTGTTGGAACGAGTCTTACGACCCTTGGTCGGAACACCCCATGGTGTCACTGGGTGACGACCACCGGAGGTACGACCTTCACCACCACCGTGTGGGTGATCAACCGGGTTCATGGCAACACCACGAACGGTCGGACGCACGCCTCTCCAACGCTTGGCACCCGCCTTACCCAGAGAGCGCAGGTTGTGCTCGCTGTTAGAGGCTTCACCCAGAGTTGCACGACAGTCAGCCAGTACTTTACGCATTTCACCGGAACGCAGACGCAGGGTTACGTAAGCACCATCACGCGCTACGACCTGAGCGGAAGTACCGGCACTGCGCATCATCTGCGCACCTTTACCTGGCTTGAGCTCAACACAGTGAACTAAAGAACCCTGCGGAATATTACGCAGAGGCAGTGTGTTGCCTGGCTTGATAGGAGCATCAACACCAGAGTAAAGCTCGTCACCAGCTTTCACACCTTTAGGTGCGATAATGTAACGACGCTCACCGTCCATGTACTTCAGCAGGGCGATATGAGCGGTACGATTTGGATCGTATTCCAGACGCTCAACGATAGCCGGGATGCCATCCTTGTTGCGACGAAAGTCTACGATACGGTAGTGCTGCTTGTGACCACCACCACGATGACGGGTAGTGATGCGACCAGCGTTGTTACGACCACCAGACTTGCTCTTCTTTTCCACCAGAGGCGCGTGTGGGCGACCCTTGTGAAGGTCAGGGTTTACAACCTTGACAACAAAGCGACGACCCGGAGAAGTCGGCTTGCACTTAATTACGGCCATCCTGTAACTCCTTATTCCGCGTCGGCAAAGTCAATCTCTTGACCCTGCGCCAGACTGACGTACGCTTTTTTCCAGTCTGAGCGCTTGCCCATACCGAAACGAGTACGTTTGGTCTTACCTTTAACAACCACTGTACGAACAGCATCAACGCTGACTTCGAACAGTTGCTCTACCGCTTTTTTGATTTCAAGCTTGGTTGCGTCCTTGGCTACCTTGAAGACGTACTGGCCATGCTCTTCAGCCACCACTGTCGCCTTCTCGGAAATGTGCGGACCAAGCAGAACTTTATAAATACGTTCCTGGTTCATCCCAGCATCTCCTCGAATTTCTTGATGGCTGCAACAGTCATCACGACTTTCTCATGAGCGATCAGGCTGACGGGGTCAACGCCTTGTACGTCACGTGTATCCACATGGGGAATGTTGCGAGTCGCCAGATACAGGTTCTGATCTACTTCATCAGAAACAATCAGACCCCTCTCGACATTCAGCTCCTTCAGTCTGGCTACCATCAGCTTGGTCTTTGGCGTTTCGGCACCAAGGCTTTCAACCACCACCAGACGTTCCTGACGAACCAGCTCAGACAAGATAGAACGCAGAGCACCACGATACATTTTCTTGTTCAGCTTTTGAGCGTGATCCTGTGGTTTAGCAGCAAAAGATTTACCGCCCCCGCGCCACAGTGGGCTACGGATTGTACCGGCGCGTGCACGGCCAGTACCTTTTTGACGCCAGGGTTTGCGTCCACCGCCGCTTACTTCGCTGCGGGTTTTCTGAGCACGGGTACCTTGACGAGCACCGGCCATGAAAGCAACGACAGTCTGGTGAACCAGGCTTTCGTTGAATTCAGTACCGAAGGTCACGTCAGAGACTTGAACCGTACCAGCACCTGTTACATTCAATTCCATCGTCTAATCCCCTCAGGCGCGCGCTTTAACTGCAGCTTTAACGATAACGTCAGCACCAGTAGCACCAGGTACTGCACCCTTTACCAGCAGCAGGTTACGTTCAGCATCAACGCGAACGATTTCCAGGGACTGAACAGTCACTTTCTCAGCACCCATATGCCCAGCCATCTTCTTACCCTTGAAGACACGACCCGGGGTCTGACACTGACCGATGGAACCAGGAGCACGGTGAGACAGAGAGTTACCGTGTGTAGCGTCCTGCATATGGAAGTTCCAACGCTTTACGCCACCCTGGAAGCCCTTACCTTTGGACTGACCAGTTACGTCTACTTTCTGACCCTGCTCGAACAGGTCAACTCCGATCAACTGACCCAGCTCGTAAGAAGCAGAATCGTCAACACGGAATTCCCAAAGACCATGGCCAGCCTCTACTTTTGCTTTCGCAAAGTGGCCAGCCTCTGGCTTGCGAACACGGCTGCTTTTTTTAGTACCCGTAGTCACCTGAACTGCGCTGTAACCATCAACATCCAGGCTTTTAACCTGAGTGATGCGGTTAGGATCAACCTCAATTACAGTGACTGGTACAGAAGCACCGTCTTCTGTGAAGATACGGGTCATACCGCACTTCTTACCGACTAATCCAATAGTCATTTCAACCTCTCTCGTGTACGGGGCTTTCACCCACTATGGCCGCTCATTCCAGAGCGTTACACAAAAGTTTTGTGCACACTGAATGGCTGCCCGTGCCGCTATTAACCGAGACTGATTTGCACTTCAACGCCAGCTGCCAGGTCTAGCTTCATCAGTGCGTCAACGGTCTTTTCGGTGGGCTCAATAATGTCGAGAAGACGTTTATGAGTACGAATCTCATACTGATCACGCGCATCTTTGTTTACGTGTGGAGAGATCAGAACCGTAAAACGTTCTTTTCGGGTTGGCAGAGGGATTGGACCACGCACCTGAGCACCAGTTCGCTTCGCAGTATCAACAATTTCCTGCGTGGACTGGTCAATCAGACGATGATCAAAAGCCTTCAAACGAATGCGAATCTGCTGAGCTTGACTCATCTTGTTGTAACCATCTATCAATAAAGAACTAAGTCCGGTGAACAATGCCACCCAGACAAAAGAGGACGCGGAATTCTACTAAGCACAAAACTTAAAGTCAACACAAGTGCCTGACGAAAAATAATTCGACACTTGTTTCAGCCACCGCACGCGTAGTTAAGACGGCATGATAACCTAATAGAACGAGTAATGAGATAAGGAAAACTGCTAAGGAGTGTTGAGCAAGTTGCCCACCTGGCCTTTACGATCACGCTAAAAATATATACGACAGCACTAAAGTGCTAAGGCTATATCGGACGTTAGAACTTAACTTAGCTAGCTGCCCAATTGACTGACATCTACTATTCTGCCCTCTGGAAGTGCCAGGTTCATATTTTTATTGGTTACTTTTGATCCTGGGCACAACCCATCAGTGTTTCGAAATCAGGCTCAAACAAAACTGATTTAGTTAATTAAGTGTACCCGGCAACAGAAAACCGGAAAAACGGCGGATAAAAAAATCACTGCGGGGATCGCAGTGATTTTTGGTTTATTGTTTAGGATCGCATCAGGCTTATGCCTTTGATGTTGAAGCTTCCCCCTCATAATAAGCCACAACCCTGTCAGCAAGCTTTGATCGTTCAAAGCCATTGCCATTCGTTACATCCAGGACCGCATTGTAAACCTTTGCCATCAAATAGGGGGTAAAAAAGGCTGTCACGCTTAATCCTATAAAAGACCCAACAGTGACACCAGCAACAGCACCAGCAAACAGACCTTGTGGCCCCGCTAACGCTCCAACCGCCGCACCAATGGAACCCGCTGTGAAAGCCCCAACGGACGTGGCAGTTGGCATAACGTGTAACACTGATGCAACGCCCAGCGCCAGCGCTGACAATGCGGCCAGAGCACGATTGGTTTTTCTGGCTTGCAATGGCTGACCCTCATATCCCTTATCCCCTACAGGCACATGAGAACCCTCATTAAAGGGTGCTACGATAGCTACTTTCTTACCAGAAAGACTTGCTTCATTTTTGTCTGTTAAAGTGGCTTGATATGGCGCTGGATACTGACCCGTTACACCAGAATAATTGATTTGATCTAAATGCATATTACACCTCCATTTGTACAGATTTATGAGTATTTATTCCGTAATAGTTCTTTCCTCAATGAACTTGTACTGAATGATATTGATCTATAACAATCTACTCAATTACACAAATGTTAGAATTAATAACATCTTAAGGGTGCAATATGGAATTAGGATGAAACAAAACCGCTTTAGTTAATAAAGAGTACCAAGCAAAAGAGAATCAGAAGAATGAGGCACAAAAAGCAACCGTTAAAGCCAAGGGCATTCACCCCAACTTGTCGAGACCGGATTTTAACGGACTCGACTCGAATTTCTCTTTCCAGGATCACGGGATCAGCTCTCGAATATCTCGAGCTGATTGAAAAATGAAAAATGATGCGCTGAAGGACATCGATGAAGTACTGAGATGAATCACTACCTGTAAGAAGAAAACTGACAATTACGTCTAGAACACAGTATCATTATCCCCTTCCCTCTTCTGTCCAGCAAAAAAACCAGTTCTTTCTCCGCGCTGGGACACAGCGAAGGCTACACGTCAGATGCTTGACCCTCCGTTGGCGGTATTCCTTTTTTCTTCACCTTGCAGCTCGGCTTTACGAATTCCGTCTTCGACTTTATTATATGCTCAATGAGTTATCGGGAGCAGGCATCTCAGTCATCACCAAACACTCTTCAGTCAGCTTCAGGTAGTAATCCAGATCAGGATGTTCCAGCTCGGCTTGCTTGCCCATATCATCATAAACCCGAACTCGCATAGCTTCTTTGTAATAAGGTTCCGCTTCAAAGGCAGTGACCTCCTGATCACTCATCAGACCACCTTGTACAGCAAGTGACTCCCGCGAAGCCTCGGTAAGCTTGTCGTAATAGGCAGGCTTGAGTGTGCACATGTATCGCTTTGCCTGAACATGAAGTCGAATACAGTCTGTGACCAGTGTTGGCAGATAACCTTTTAAACAACGCTCACCAATATCTTCATGAAAGCCATCAATGCCATGATCGGAAATATCTTCCGGGAGACCATGCAACAAATGACCAATATCATGAAGGAAAGCAGCAACGACTACTTCCTTTGAGCTGCCACTCTGTTCAGCGTAAAAGGCTGACTGCAACATATGATTGGCCATTGAGATATGCTCACCATAAGCAACATGACCATTCTCGATATATTGTGTGCGGATAAAATCAATAACTCTCATTTCAATAATCTTTTCTTCTGGATCAATTCATTCGCTTAAGTTCACTGCGCAGGGAATCAATATCCGCATAAGCACCCTGAAGATGTCGTTTACCCCGGGCTGGCATTTCACGACCATGCAGAACCCGCTGATTGTTGAACATCATCAATTCGCCCGGAGCCAGCTTACAGGTATATTTACAGGCTTCACTGTGAAGAAGATTCATAAAACACTGATAGGCTTCGTAGAAGTCTCTGGCTTTTTCAAATGGCAGGCGCACCGGCTGGACCGAACGGTTGTTAATACGAATACCGATGATTTCACCCTCGCAACCCAACTCAATCACCGGACCACTGCTCGACAAACTGGCGCTATCACTACTGAAGTTGTAATGCAGGGTAATTGTCGAAAGCAGAGCGAAGTATTCAGGGTGCTGCTGTCTCAGCAACTGTGCCGCATAAAAACCATCCGCCAGAGCAGTGATGCCACCCTCCGGCGCAGCCTCAAGGCAATGCAGCAATTGCAGTGTTGGCACTGGATGACGGTAAGGATTATCCGTATGAAGGCTCAGCGGCCTGGGCGTAAAGGCGAGATTTTCCGGCTCTTCTTTGCGTATTACTTCAAAATAACGGCCATAGTTGGTTTCACGGACGTAGCCAAAATGATCGACAACCTTGAGCACCTGCCCTGCCTGAGCTGGCACATTGTAGAGAAATGACAGACCGTGGGTTTCAATGGCTTGCAGCCACTGTCGTTTAATCTCAGGATCGTCTATGGCGTTGTAGTCAAAACGAATACTGTCAGCCTGCAAAGCCCCTCCCCACAAACTTGGTGTTTCAGGGACAAACGCCTCAGCGATAAGCAGACTTGCTGGATAGATTGACCGGTGACCATTCTGCCAGAGAATCTGCAAGCTTTTATCAACACCAATATCAACGACAGCTGCCGCTTCTGGCCTGATATTCATAGGCACGTCCATGACCTCAATCAGCCTTTGCCCCGACTCATGTCGGCATTGATCACAAGGACAGTTATCGCGAAGCCAGAAGTAATGAAATGGCTTATCGTGGAAAAACAGGTGATCGTTGAACAGCTCAAGCATGGCATCCCCTTAAAACCACAGCCTTACTTTTATTAAGTGTTTTGGCGATGAGTATTATTATTCTGACTTAAACTCAAACTTAGCGGACCATTCTTTAAGAACGGCATCGCGCTCATTGGCCATACGACCAAAATCAACGTCAGCCATGACAGCTTCAACATCGGGGTAATTTTTGACTTCGCCTTTCACATCCTTGTGAGCGACAACCGGGTAAACCGTGTTGTAAAGCTCATTGGCTTCTTCAGATACCGACCAGTCAGCCAGTGCTTTTGCTGCATCGGAGCTTGTATTGACCAGACCAACTGCCTCTAGATCCCAGCCAACACCCTGAGGCATCACAAGATCTATTGGTGCGCCCTGAGTTTTCAATTTAGCGCCACGCAGAGCAAATGAAATACCAATCACCGTTTCTCCCTGGGCTGCTTCAACACAAGGCTTGGAACCAGAGTGAGTGTATTTGGCAATATTTTTATCCAGAGCCTCCATGTACGCCCAGCCCTTTTCTTCACCCATGGTTTGCAGCCAGGCAGCCACCTGAGTGTAACCCGTGCCGGAAGAGGCTGGATTAGGCATGATAATATGCCCTTTGTAAACCGGGTTCAGAAGGTCATCCCATTTTTCAGGTTTTGGCAGACCCAGTTTTTCAGCCTCTACGCTGTTGAAACAGATCGCATTAAAAAAAGCATCATGTCCGTACCAGGCTTTATCGCTTTCCGGATCCACCATGCCGGATTTAAGCTCGGAGACACCTTCCGGAGTATAGGCTTTAATAATGCCCTGATTTTTCAGAAGAGCCTGAGACGAAGCAGCCAGCCCCCATACCACATCAGCAGGAGTTCCTTTGCCTTCTGCCAGTATTCTGGCAGTGATTACTCCGGTAGAATCACGAACCCAGTTGATTGTGATATTCGGATGCTCTTTCTCAAAAGCCTCTTCGAATGTTGATAGCAGATCTGTTTCAAAGGCCGTGTAAACAGTCAACTCCTCAGGAGAATTAGCCAAAGAAGTGTTACTAACAACAGATACTGACGCCAGAGCCAGACCAGTCATCCATTTTTTCATAAGGTCATCTCCAACTAGAATCGACCTGAACCAACGACATTTTCTGGCATCACCTTACTCCGGATATGTTTCAATCAAATGAAACCTTTTTATCCATGCCTTAGTTATTACTCTCGAGGTTGGAAAAACGCAAGAAAGGAAGATCACAAGGAGTACCTGTGACTGAAAACGACAAAAAAACCAGATAAATGGACACCTGAAAACCAGTTGGCTGTCATCATTAAAACGACAGCATTAAACCAAGGGAAGTGTCACAAAGGAGAAAAAGTGATGTTGAGCTTGTGTCCGGTGGCTTGTGCATATTTTTTCAGCATACCCAGACTCGGGAGCGTTTTACTGTTGGCACTTTCGAGACGGCAGATACTGGTTTTCTGTGTACCTATCGCCCGGGCAATGTCTTCCTGGGTCATTCCAGCTTCCTGCCGCATTCGAATCAGTTCACGGCGGAGTGCAAAGAACTCTGCTTTTTCTTCCATCGCAGCTTGAACATCTTCGCGCTCAAGCGCCTTCTTGCGAAATGCTTTATAACTTAAGTTTGCCATGCTGCACCTCCTTCATCCGCTTATATCCAAGATCTAAGTCTCTTTTAGATGTTTTTTGAGTTTTTTTCTGAAACACATGCAAAATAACAACATGGTTTCCTTTCACACTGCAAAAAAGACCCCTGCCTATTCCTTCAGATCCATTAGCCCTAAGTTCATATAACCCACGCCCCATTGGTTTGGTATGAGGTTCACCAAGGTTTGGACCGTGAACTTCAACCTGATCAAGAAGATCAATGAAATCAGCCAGTATCCCGGCAGGCAGCTTATCCATGTCCTTGGCGACTCGATCACTGTAGAAATGGATGTGCCAAGTTAATTTTTTCATAAGGTGAGGTTAGCAATATTGTTAACCTTGTCAAGGCAGGGACGGTCGGCAAATCGAGATAAACTAGAGGCCCGGTTGAGTTTTTTCTTCAGACAGGTGGGCCATGGTTTCGCAATTCGTTGAGATGGTTTTCACCCATCCACCAGGAAAGCCAGCGGCTTAAAGACAAAAAAACCCCGGACAAGTCCGGGGTTTTTATAGGGTGGTCTAGATTACCAGCGATTCAATATCACTCGATGATCTTGGCAACAACACCAGCACCTACAGTACGACCACCTTCACGGATAGCGAAGCGCAGACCGTCTTCCATCGCTACTGGAGCGATCAGGGTAGCTACGAAGTTAATGTTGTCACCAGGCATTACCATTTCAACGCCTTCTGGCAGTTCTACGGCACCGGTCACGTCAGTGGTACGGAAGTAAAACTGAGGACGGTAGCCCTTGAAGAATGGAGTGTGACGACCACCTTCGTCCTTGGACAGAATATAAACTTCTGCTTCGAACTTGGTGTGAGGCGTTACAGTTCCTGGCTTGATCAGACACTGACCACGCTCAACTTCTTCACGCTTGGTACCACGCAGCAGCGCACCAATGTTCTCACCTGCACGACCTTCGTCCAGCAGCTTACGGAACATTTCAACACCGGTAACAGTAGTCTTGGTAGTCTCTTTGATACCAATGATTTCTACTTCTTCACCAACAGTGATGATACCACGCTCAACACGGCCAGTTACTACGGTACCACGACCAGCAATGGAGAATACGTCCTCGATAGGCATCAGGAACGGCTGATCGATAGCACGCTCTGGCTCAGGGATGTACTCGTCCAGGGTTTCAACCAGCTTCTTAACAGCGGAAGTACCCATTTCGTTGTCGTCTTTACCTTCCAGAGCCATCAGGGCAGAACCAGTGATGATTGGCGTGTCGTCACCCGGGAACTCGTAAGTGTCCAGCAGTTCACGAACTTCCATTTCAACCAGTTCCAGCAGCTCTTCGTCGTCTACCATGTCAGCTTTGTTCAGGAATACCACGATGTAAGGTACGCCAACCTGACGAGACAGCAGGATGTGCTCACGAGTCTGAGGCATGGGGCCGTCAGCAGCGGAACATACCAGGATAGCGCCGTCCATCTGGGCAGCACCGGTGATCATGTTCTTAACGTAGTCGGCGTGTCCTGGGCAGTCTACGTGAGCGTAGTGACGGCTAGGAGAGTCGTACTCTACGTGAGCAGTAGAGATGGTGATACCACGCTCACGCTCTTCAGGAGCGTTATCGATCTGAGAGAAGTCTTTAGCTTCGCCACCCCATACTTCTGCACATACGCGAGTCAGTGCAGCCGTCAGAGTAGTTTTACCGTGGTCAACGTGACCGATGGTGCCGACGTTTACGTGCGGCTTCGAACGTTCAAATTTTTCCTTAGCCATTTCTCTTGACCCTTAGATAAATATCAATGGTTCGGGGTAGTGATTCTCGTGCAGCATTCTAACAGCCCTTTATGCCTGTTAGAACACCGCAGATACACTATTAACCCTGATTTTTAATGACCGCTTCAGCAATGCTGGCGGGAGCTTCGGCATACTCGCTGAATTCCATCGAGTATGTAGCACGCCCCTGAGTTGCTGAACGCAGATCTGTGGCGTAGCCGAACATTTCACCCAGTGGCACCTGAGCGTTAATAACCTTACCGGAAGGTGTATCTTCCATACCCTGAACAATACCACGACGACGATTCAGGTCACCCATAACGTCACCCATGTAGTCTTCAGGTGTTACCACCTCAACCTTCATCATGGGCTCCATCAGAACAGGGTTAGCCTGTGGCGCGTATTTCTTCAGACATTGAGAAGCAGCGATTTTAAACGCCATTTCGTTGGAGTCAACATCGTGGTAAGAACCATCGTACAGACGAGCTTTCAGACCCAGCAGAGGGTAGCCGGCAATAACACCGTTCTGCATCTGCTCTTCCAGACCCTTCTGAACAGCCGGGATGTATTCTTTCGGAATAACACCACCAACAATCTCGTTGACGAACTGAAGACCTTCTTCACCTTCTTCAGCCGGAGAGAACTCAATCACAACGTGACCGTACTGACCACGACCACCAGACTGCTTGGCAAACTTGTGGTTAGCATCAACGGTAGCTTTCAGCTTCTCACGATAAGCAACCTGTGGCTTACCAATGTTCGCTTCAACCTTGAACTCGCGACGCATACGGTCAACGATGATGTCCAGATGCAGCTCACCCATACCGGAGATGATGGTCTGACCGCTCTCTTCGTCGGTATGAACACGGAAAGAAGGATCTTCCTGGGCCAGTTTACCCAGAGCGATACCCATCTTCTCCTGGTCGGCCTTGGTCTTTGGCTCAACCGCAACAGAGATTACAGGCTCCGGGAATTCCATACGCTCAAGAGTAATAACGCTGTTCATGGCGCACAGAGTGTCGCCAGTGGTCACGTCCTTCATACCGATCAGAGCAACGATATCACCCGCCAGACACTCTTTGAGTTCTTCACGGTTGTTAGAGTGCATCTGAACCATACGACCTACACGCTCACGCTTGCCCTTAACAGGGTTGTAAACGGTGTCGCCGGAATTCAGGGTACCGGAGTAACTACGGATGAAGGTCAGGGTACCCACGAATGGGTCGGTAGCAATTTTGAACGCCAGCGCAGCAAACGGAGCATTGTCGTCAGCTTCACGGGTTTCTACCGTGTCTTTACCGTCGTCCAGAATACCTTCAATGGCCTTAACTTCTTTCGGAGAAGGCATGTATTCGATAACAGCATCCAGAACGGCCTGTACACCCTTGTTTTTGAATGCAGAGCCGCCGAATACCGGAATAATTTCGTTAGCCAGGGTGCGAGCACGGATACCGGCCTTGATTTCTTCCTCGGAGAGTTCACCTTCTTCAAGGTACTTCTCCATCAGCTCTTCAGTGGACTCGGCAGCTGCTTCAACCATGTATTCGTGCATTTCTGCACAGACATCGGCCATCTCGGCAGGAATGTCTTCATAGTTGAAGGTCATACCCTGGTCAGCTTCGTTCCAGATGATCGCCTTCATCTTAACCAGATCGACAACACCTTTGAACTCGTCTTCAGAGCCAATTGTCATCTGCATCGGAACAGCATTTGCGTTCAGACGATCGCGCAGCTGATCTACTACCATCTGGTAATTAGCACCGGTACGGTCCATCTTGTTGACGAAGACCATACGAGGTACTTCATACTTGTCAGCCTGACGCCATACGGTCTCAGTCTGAGGCTGAACACCAGAGGAACCACACAGAACAACGACAGCTCCGTCCAGTACACGCAGGGAACGCTCAACCTCAATGGTGAAGTCAACGTGTCCGGGAGTATCGATAATGTTTACACGATGCTCATCAAACTGAGCATCCATACCACGCCAGAAACATGTAGTAGCAGCAGAAGTAATGGTAATACCACGCTCCTGCTCCTGCTCCATCCAGTCCATAGTAGCTGCACCGTCGTGCACCTCACCAATTTTGTGGCTCAGACCGGTGTAGAACAATACACGTTCAGTGGTCGTTGTCTTACCCGCGTCAACATGGGCACAAATACCAATATTGCGATAGCGGTCAATAGGGGTTTTACGGGCCACGACTCAATCCTCTGATACTTAGAAACGGTAGTGAGAGAACGCTTTGTTAGCTTCAGCCATGCGATGCACGTCTTCACGCTTCTTGACAGCGGCACCCTTGTTCTCGGCAGCATCCATCAGTTCGCCGGCCAGGCGAAGATCCATAGACTTCTCGCCACGCTTACGCGCAGCGTCAACCAGCCAGCGCATAGCCAGTGCTGTGCGACGGCTTGGACGAACTTCTACAGGTACCTGGTAGGTAGCACCACCGACGCGGCGGGACTTTACCTCTACCACAGGAGCGATGGACTCGAGCGCTTTTTCAAACTGCTCCAGAGGGTCCTTGCTGGTACGCTCCTGAACTTTGTCCAGTGCGCCATAGACGATTTTCTCGGCAACAGATTTTTTACCGGAAACCATCACATGGTTAATGAATTTTGCCAGAGTCTTGTTATGAAACTTTGGATCTGGCAGTACTTCGCGCTTGGCGACTACGCGTCTTCTTGGCATTGATAAGCCCTCTTTTCGGCCTTCAGGTAGCTCAGGAAAAAACTCCTGACCTTACTCTTATCAACCTACTGTTAAATTCTTGCTCTACTGAGCGTTCTCAAGTCTAGTCTCTGGACACTGGTTTCAAGCAACCAGTTCAAGACTTAGGCTTTTTGGTACCGTACTTGGAACGGCCCTGCTTACGGTCGTTAACACCCTGAGTATCCAGGCTACCGCGAACGGTGTGGTAACGAACACCGGGCAAGTCTTTTACACGACCGCCACGGATCAGAACAACACTGTGCTCCTGCAGGTTGTGACCTTCACCACCAATGTAGGAAGTCACTTCGAAGCCGTTGGTCAGACGCACACGACAAACTTTACGCAGCGCAGAGTTTGGCTTCTTGGGGGTAGTAGTGTAAACACGGGTGCATACACCGCGACGCTGTGGGCAGGCCTGCAGCGCAGGAACGTCGGTCTTTTTGACCTTACGCTTGCGAGGCTTGCGAACCAGCTGGTTAATTGTTGCCATTGGCGAACTCCAGTCGTTTCTAAGTAAGTAAGAATCAGCTGCGTCAGAGGAGTGCGCAGAAGATTCTTTGCTTCAACGGCAAAAGCCGGCGTAAAAACCGGCATCTACCAACCCCTTTCAAATACAGCTAGGGGCAATATAAAGCGGCGAAATTTTACGGAATGCTGGGAATTGCGTCAAGTCTGTGGATAACACAAATCGTGTAAAAGTGAAGCTCGCGGAGTAAAATCCCGATTATTGCGATTCACTCCGGATGTCAGAGTTGTGATAAAGTCCCGCCCATACCCTAGATCACCCTCAGGATTACCATGAAACGCGAACTGGCGATTGAATTCTCACGTGTGACCGAAGCGGCAGCCCTGGCTGGTTATAAGTGGCTTGGCAGAGGCGATAAGAATGCGGCTGACGGTGCAGCAGTTGAAGCCATGAGAGCCATGCTCAACAAAGTTCAGATGGATGGCGAGATTGTCATTGGTGAAGGCGAAATCGACGAAGCCCCCATGCTCTACATCGGAGAAAAAGTCGGCAAGGGTCAGGGCGAGAGTATTGATATTGCCGTTGATCCTATTGAAGGTACCCGCATGACTGCAATGGGTCAGAACAATGCTGTGGCCGTTCTGGCTGCTGGCGATAAAGGTTCCTTCCTGAAAGCGCCCGACATGTATATGGAAAAGCTGGTTGCCGGTCCTGGCGCGAAAAACGCCATCGACCTGAACCTTAGCCTTGAAGAAAACATCCATAATGTCGCCAAAGCACTGCACAAGCCCATAGAAAATCTGACCGTTATCACACTGGCCAAGCCTCGTCACGACAGCGCCATTGAGATGATGCAAAAAATGGGCGTAAAGGTTTTTGCCCTTCCTGATGGTGATGTAGCCGCCTCTATTCTGACCTGTATGCCCGACAGCGAAGTCGACATGATGTACTGCATCGGCGGTGCACCCGAAGGCGTAGTATCGGCAGCTGTGATTCGTGCATTGGGTGGCGATATGCAAGGTCGTCTGATGACCCGCGATCAAGCCAAAGGCGATACGCCTGAAAACAGGGCTGCCGGTGATGTTGAACGCAGCCGCTGTAAAGAAATGGGTATTGAGCCCGGCATTCTCTTGCGTCTGGATGATATGGCCAGTTCTGATAACGTGGTATTCTCGGCAACCGGTATTACCAAGGGCGACCTGCTGGAAGGTGTTTCCCGCCAGGGTAACATCGCAGAAACCGAAACACTGGTGATTCGTGGTAAATCCCGTACGATCCGTCGTATCAAGTCTATCCACTATCTGGATCGTAAAGACGACGACATTAAGGGTGTCATCCTTTAACTTTGTTTTCCTCCGAGCCATTGTCTATTGAAAACAGAAATGGCTCCCCCTTCTTTCTATTCGCAACTGTTGTCAATTAAATCTGAGCAGCGGTGCTTGAGGGATCAGCCAGGAGAATATGCTTCAAAAAATATCTCAGCAAATCATTTTAATGATTTTTTACGAGATAATTGGCAGCAACCCCGACAACAGACACGGCAGCTAAACAGAAAACTCCAGGGATTCCCATAACGGCATAAGTAGCAACACCACTAGCAATACCGGTAGCAACACCAGTAGCAACATCGACAGTCTTTCCACGCAGCTGAGTAGCCAAGAAAGTGTTGATAGCACCACCAACCATGGCAGCGGCGAGTGCCCCGGAAGAACGGACGTCATCTGCAATTACTCCACCTGCAACTCCTACAGTCCCGCCAGCAGCCGAAATAAAAAACGAGGGAGTTGGGTGAGCAAACGTGTAACTAATCTTGCGAATAAATTTAAGAGTTCTTTTCGAAATAGTTACCATGCGTTCCTGCAATGGAATTTTTTTTATCTGCTTTATATCACTAGCAGTTAATTTTTTTAGACAGATACGGCAGCTTTGTTGTTTATTCCTTTCCAACCATTGCTGCATGCATGATTTACCAAAAGCATGTCCGCATTCTAGTTTGATACTTTTGCAATTTGTTGTGTCAAAACATATTGTGCACTTAATCTCAATAATACCATTAACTCTGCAATCACCATCCATAGCAAACCCCCCTATTATACTTTTGGCTTATTACATTATTAGATACTTATATTTGGTTTTAGTTCCTTATAAATACTTGGATTTTTAACTCGTTCTGTCATCAAGGTGTTTTTTCTCTCCCGAAAGGCGATAGATAATCCCCTTTAGGGCGATGAGGCAGAACATCAACAGGATCTTGCTTCACTGGCTGACGACACCCCGGTCACCGGTATTACCAAGGGCGACCTGCTGGAAGGTGTTTCCCGCCAAGGTAATATCGCAGAAACCGAAACACTGGTGATTCGTGGTAAATCACGTACGATCCGTCGTATCAAGTCTATCCACTATCTGGATCGTAAAGACGACGACATTAAGGGTGTCATCCTTTAACTTTGTTTTCCTCGGAGCCATTGTCTATTGAAAAACAGAAATGGCTCCTTCCTTCTTTTGTTCATGGCTCTTGTCAATTAAATCTGGCACCAGTGACTGAGGGATCAGCCAGGAGAATATGCTTCAAAATAGCTCAGCAAATCATTTTAATGATTTCTTACAAGATAATTGGCAGCAAGCTTGACAACAGACACGGCAGCTAAACTGAAAGCTGCGGGCTTTCCCATAGAGACAAAAGTAGCAACACCAGTAGCAAAACCAGTAGCAAGTTCGACAGTCAATTGACGCTCCCATTCATGAATACTCACGAAACCGCCGATAGTACAACTAATAAAAATAGAAGCGCCAATCCCAGCATCGTTCTCATCTGCAACTACTGCAGCTAAAGTTGCGGTAGCCCCGCCAGCAATCCCAACAAGAAGCGAGGGATTTGGGTGAACAAACATGTCAACAGTCATGTCAACAGTCTCGCGAATAAATTTAATAGTTCTTTCCAAAATAACTACCATGCGTTCATGCAATGGAATTTTCCCTATCTTTTTTAAATCAATATCAGTTAATTCTTTTCGACAGAAGTGGCAGTTTTTTTTGTCATTCCTTGCCAACCATTTCTGCATGCATGATTTACCAAAAGCATGCCCGCATTTTAGTTCGATGCTGTCGCATTTTGCTGTGTCAAAACATATTGCGCACTTAATATCATCAACTCTGCAATCACCATTCATAGCAAAACCCCCTATTATACTTTTTCGCTTATTACATTATTAGATACTTATTTTTGGTTTTAGTTCCTTATAAATACTTGGATTTTTAACTCGTTCTGTCATCAAGGTGTTTTTTCTCTCCCGAAATGCGATAGATAATCCCCTTTAGGGCAATGAGGCAGGACATCAACAGGATCTTGCTTTACTGGCTGACGACACCCCGGCCACCGGTATTACCAGGGGCGACCTGCTGAAAGGTGTTTCCCTCAAGGGTAATATCGCAGAAACCGAAACACTGGTGATTCGTGGTAAATCCCGTACGATCCATCGTATCAAGTCTATCCACTATCTGGATCGTAAAGATGGCGACATCAAGGGTGTCATCCTTTAACCCTGTTTTCCTATGAGCCATTGACCATTGAGAATAGTCAGTAGCTCTCCTGCCTCATATGCTGCATCTGCCACGACAGTAGTAGAGGGAACAGCCATAGGAGTACGCGTCGAAATTGCTCTGCAACATTAAAAATCGTTTATTCCGAGATAATTACCAACATCACAGATAATAGTCGCGGCAGTACACCCGATAGCTAAGCCAGCACCCGCATAATTCCCGAAGACAATGCCGGTAGCTACACCGGTAACGATACCGGGAACGACACTGACATGCCTTTCAGGCTCACTAGCAGCCCAGACACACGCGATAAGAGACCCAGTCACGGCCGCAGCGGGAGGTACAACATCTACCCCGCCAACCCCGGCAAAAGCAGCTCCGGCAGCTCCGGCAGCCCCGACAGCAAGCCCGACAGCAGCCGAAGGAGATACTGGAAGAGATAATGCCACAATAGATTGGAACAAAAATTTAATCGTTTTTTCCGGAATAGTTACCACACGTTCCCACAACGAGGTTTTTTTTATCTCTTTTATCTGATCATCAGTTAATTGTTCTCTACAGAAAAGGCAGTTATATTGATTAGTCCTTTTCATCCATTGCTTTATGCATGATAAACCAAAAACATGTCCGCATTTTAGTTTGATGCTTTTGCACTCTACTGCGCCAAAACAAATTGAGCATTGAGTAGTATCATTAACACTGTGATTACTTTCCATACACCCCCCCTGTTATATTTTTTTCCCATTACAATCTTAGATATTTAAATTTGGTTTTAGTTCCTTATAAATACTTGGATTTTTAAATCGTTCTGTCATCAAGGTGCTTTTCCTCTCCCGGAAGGCGATAGATAATTCCCTTTGGGTCTTAAAGCATTGCACTGAGCAGCCGTGACAGGTAGCGTTAAAACATTGACTCAATGGATTGAGCACATGTTAACGACACTGCCGCGCCTCCTTACGATTTTTTTATCGCTTCTGCTTGTCAATCTGGCCTGGGCATCGGAACCCGAGCTCTGGTATCAGAAGGTCTGGTGCGAAGGTAGAGGCGGAGAAGTTGAAGCCAGACTCGACGACGGTAGACGTGTCGATTGCATAACTGACCTTCACGCCATCGAAATGGATTTTGCCAACAAATGGCCTGAAGCCATCGGCCAGTCTCTTGCCTATGGAATGCTGACCAAAAAACAGGCTGGGATTGTGTTGATTCTGAGAAAACCATCCGACCATGAATATTGGGAACGCTTACAACAGGTTCTGGAGCACTATAAACTGCCGGTTACTACCTGGAAGCTTGGCCCCTGAAGCCACAGTTTTTTCTTTTATGAAAAAAGTTTAATGATTCACTCATCTTCCGGTTAACTGCTTTCGATTAATCTAAGCCCACCTTTTACACAAATACCCATTTCGAAAGAAAACCGGAGATTGAAACCATGAATAAGACACTATCTGCTTTCCTCGCTGCTTCAACGATCGCACTGACCACTGGCAACGCATTTGCTGAATACACCGGGCCCAGCAGCACACCCAGGATCAATGATGTTGCTTCCATCATCGAAAACCCGGTTGATGACTCCCAGGTGGAACTTACCGGTTACCTGACCAACAAAATCGACGATGAAACCTACACCTTTTCAGATGGCAACGACAGCATTCAGGTAGAGATTGAATCCAGAGACATGCCTCAGGTGCAGATCAATGAAAAGACCAAAGTTAAGATTTTGGGCGAAGTAGAAAGCGGTGCTTTTGAAACAACCGAGATAGAAGTCGAAAAAATCACCGTCATCTGAACAGAGCTTCACTTTAAACAAGGGTTGCCGGAAATTCTCTGGCAACCCTCAACCCTTTGAAGACAAAAACGATAATAATCTACCGAAAGGCACGTCTAATCAATCTACCTGATATACCAGTGTAGAACCAGAGACTTCATGACCGATTATCAATAAAGGCTTTCCAGTTGGACTGTCAGTGGCTTCTACAAACTTCATACCCTCCGGAGAAACATCCCCCGCTTTTTCTGGTTCTTTCTCAGTATCAACTGAAAAATCACGGTTGTAGACATAGCTGACAAACTTGGCTTTTTCAGGATGAGTCACGTCGTACATCAGGACACCGCCGGTTCGTTCCAGACCAATAAACGCATATTGACGTCCATCAATCTCACCCACAGCCAATGCCTCTGGCTCAGGGCCTTTGTCGTCACTGCGGTTATCACCTTTGGTTTCTTCGTCATTATTGTTGAAGTGTTTACCCAGCACAGCAGCCGTCACTTCTTCAAAGTCGCTGCCTGAGTCATAGACCAGCTCACCTGTTTCGTTCCAGATAGAAAATGAGCGTGCTCCGTAGGAGTAAAGTTCTTCAAACTTGCCGTCGTTATCCGAATCACCCAGAGTGTTGGTAATTTTCAGACGAGCCAGCTTTTTCTGGTCTTTGGCTGCTTCAGCGTTAGGATGCTCCAGGGCCACCTTAACCTTTTTGGTACGAACTTCTTCTGTGAACCCCAGGCAACCGTCTTCATCATCGTATTTCAGACCACCAGAAGCCAGACATTGAGCTTCAGAAGCAGCTTTGTACCAATAATCTCTGGCATCACCTTCGTTGGCTGTTACAACATAGGTTTTACCTTCTACGGAATAGGTAGCAATGGTATCTGGCTGATACATACCATAGACACCACTCCATTTTTGCAGATTCACACCACCGTCTTTATTGCTGGCATCCATCGCAAACTGACCATAATCCTTGTAACCAAGGGGAACAATAGAATCAATGCGAGCATTGGCAATATCAACCAATGCCAGGGCATTGTTTTCCTGCAGAGAGACGTACGCTGTTCTGGAATCATCAGAAACGGCTATGTACTCGGGCTCAAGATCCTGAGCCACAGAAGCATCACGACCAAAAACCCTGACATCCTCTGGCAGCTCACTGTTTCTGGAGTACCCCTTGTTGAAAGCAGTGAAAGTAGCATGACGTGGTTCTTCCAGTTTGCCTTCAGAGGTAACCTTGACGACACTGACTGAACCTTCCGGGTCAATTTTGTAATCCGATGAGGGTTCACCTTCGTTTGCTGTCAGCAGGTATTTTCCATCGGGCGTAAAGGTCACCATATCAGGCAGTGCACCTACAACCTTATAGTCACTGAATACAGCGCCACCTTCAGAATCGAGCTTATAAACAATGACAACGCCTTTCTTTTGTTTGTCACTATTTTCAACAGCAACAGCCAGCAGATCGCCATGAACAGAAACGCTGTTGGCGGTGCCCAGCTTCATGCCGTCAATACTGGATTCAAGATTGATCTTGCCAATTTTGAGTATATTGGAATCCATGGTCGGATCAGCCAGTGGCTGCCCCTTGAGTGATTTACCGCTGAGAATATCTACGGTTTTATCCAGGGCGTTGACAACATAGATAGATTGACTGGCTTTATGCCAGGCCACAATCTCTGCAGCCCCTTTATGGTAAGTGCCAGAAGCATATCGAGCGATCGGCTCCATGGTGGGATGGGAAACTTCAACGTTTTCCTGAACCATTGAACAGCCAGCCAAAATGAAGGGAGCTGCCAGAGTGATAGCGTTGCGAGCGAGTTTCAGTTCCATTGAGATTCCTGATTTTATTCAATTTGATCAGGGCTTTTTATAACGGTTACAAATGACTATTTAATGACATTGTTGACACAAAGACGACAAAAACTGGCTTTTCTCGTCCCACCACTGGAGAGGCTATAGCATAAAGGAATACCCCGCTGTCATATTTCTCAAAAAAAATGCTACCTTGAAACGCTCTGACCATCGATAAAGGCAGTTTATGATGAGGAAGTTATTAACATTACTTTTTCTTTACTTCGTAGCATCTGCATCAGCGGCAAATGCAAATCCTAAAATATTTCAAGCAGCTGAGAAATTTATACTTTTGTGTAACGTGTTAGCATTAAAAATTATGCCTCCGGGGTAAGATGCGCTTTGCTGGCAAGGGTAAAGGCAGACGCGGTGGTTTACGAGTCATTTATTATTATCTGGATGAACATCAGCGCTTTTATCTGCTGACCCTGTACAGCAAAAATGAAATGACAGACCTGACTGCCAGTCAGAGGAAAAAGTTAAGACTATTTATGGAGGCATGGCGTAATGAGCAATCGTGATTTATTCTCGGAACTCAGCTCTGCTCTTGCTGAAGCCAGGGAGCACTCAGAAGGTAAGTTGACGCTGAGAAGCCATCAGGTAGACGATAAAGGCGAGTTGAGCATCTCACCAGATGAGATTGTCGGTATTCGTGAAACGTTTAATATGTCCAGAGGCGTGTTTGCACGCTTGCTGCATACCTCTGTCCGCACCCTGGAGAACTGGGAGCAAGGGCGCAGTGTACCCAATGGTCAGGTCGTTACCCTGCTTAGGCTGGTCCAGCGCCATCCAGAAACTCTTTCGTATATTGCGAGTCTTTGAACAACACTTTCAAGGAATTATGTTGCAATGGCGAGAGCCGTAACTATATCCCTAAAAAACAAACCCGGAGCCAACTCCGGGTTATTCGTTCTCAGATAATAGTCTGACTTCAAGCCTGCTCAGCAGTAGCCTTTTCATCAGCCTTTGGAGAAGCTTTAGTCAAACAGATAAAGCCTGCAATACCCGCGATCAGGGAGGCAATCAGAACCCCTGCTTTTGCCAGTACCAGATCATTGGGGCTGCCAGCAAATGCCAGCTCTGATATGAAGATAGACATGGTGAAACCAATTCCGCCCAGGAAGGCAACACCGACAATATGCAGGAAGTTACATTCGTGTGGCAAATCACCCCATCCCAGTTTCCAGCCTACCCAGGTAGCACCGGCAATACCAATTAACTTCCCTAATACCAGACCCAGAGTAACACCCAGAGTGACGTTATTGAAAATCTCGGTATCCCCGGAGAATACATTAAAGGGTATACCGGCGTTAGCCAAGGCAAAAATAGGAATGACGATATAGGTAACAGGCAGGTGCAGACCCGTTTCTATTTTCTGCAGTGGAGCTTCTGCAAGGCGGGCACCATTACCCAGAGCCCGAACGTAAGCCAGCACTTTTTCATTTCGCAGAACATCTTCACCAGGGCGGTAACTCCGGTCAAATCGTCGAATCAGATTTTTTACCTGAAAGCTGAATGCAACTGGATCGTATTTGGGTTTTGCCGGTATGGCAAAAGCGGTAATAACACCAGCCAATGTCGCATGAATACCTGCTTCGTAGAGCTGAAACCAGAGGCCCGCACCTATTAGCAGATAAGGCAATGGACTACGAATACCGGAAGCATTGAGAACCCATAATAATGCAGTAAATCCTGCAGCCCATAGCAAAGCAAGCTGATTGATTTCGTTGGTATAGAAGACGGCAATGATCATGATAGCGCCCAGGTCATCCACAATGGCCAGGGCCACCAGGAAGGTGATCAGGCTTTTAGGAACACGACCACCCAGCAGCGCACAAGTACCAACAGCAAAAGCAATATCCGTTGCCATTGGAATGCCCCAGCCGTCTGCAGCAACACCGCTCGGGTTGATACCGGCATAGATCAGTGCGGGCACCACCATACCACCAATCGCCGCCATGATAGGCAATACGGCATGCTTGAGGTCGGAAAGCTCACCGACAAGGAATTCACGCTTGAGTTCGAGACCAACATGGAAAAAGAAAAAAGCCATCAAGCCATCATTGACCCAATGGTGAACAGACATCTTCAGACCACCGTCGCCGAATGAGACTCCGGCGTAGGTTTTCAGGATCTGTTCATAGAGGGGGTACAGATTACTGTTCGCGATCACCAGAGCGATGACAGCGCAGATCATCAGAAGGATACCGCTGGTCGTTTGACGATGGATAAATTCTTCAAAAGGCGTGAGGATGCGGTCAAATGCCACCTCCCAGCGAGCGTTATAAACCTTGCCTTTTCGACCTATAAATTTTGTGAAATTATTTCCCGCCACAGCAACTCCTCAAGAGCATCAAGCTTGACACCGTAGACTACATCATGAGGTTGTTGATGTCTCGTGAATGTTCAGTGAGTCTTTTATTGCCTGTAGTCAGTCGTCTGTTGAAGGTTTTATCTCTAAACCTCTCAAGTTTAAAAAAGAGGGCTTTTCTCCTGAGCCGGTTGCTGTTTAACACAGACATAGCAAGCTGTTTCCATCAACTCGTTCCTCAAAAAAGCATTTCTTCATATTATTACCTTTCTCGATAATTGGTAGAAAAATATAATGCCTGCTTCAGCCGCCTTATACGATCGGCTGGGCGCAGCGAACGAGCAGATAGCATTTACTATGTGACTGCTTGAATAGTGTATTTGTGCTAATGTTGATTAACTGTGATCGAGGCCGAATCAAAGTAAAATTTTCAAGAGAGAATCACAGTGAAAAGATCAATGATAATATTTTTATTTATCTCGTTTATTTCTACTGCTGCTGAAATAAAAAAGATTTCTAACAATCAATTTGAATACAAAAACAATCAAGGTGATATAAGAAAAATTCTAATAGATAAGCCAATAGGAATGGTGAACTATATAGCTGTCATCAGGCAGGCTATATTCACAAGGTTTCTGATACGAACAAACGATGGGAACCACTATCTACACCATGAAGCCTTCGAAGTACCAGACTCTCCATTAGCTGCATATTATAAGCAGCTCAGTGACAATCAACGAACACCATTTGTTACCACGGAGGGATTATATAACCTCGCAAGTGCAGGAACATTTCTTAACTCACAACAGCCTGCAACAAAGCCCAGGCACGTAATGATCACAACCGCTCTTAGCGATGTGCAAAGAAGCAGTTCTGGCGATGAGTTATACATTCGTCCAATGCATGAAAATGACGCATTTGTCAGAGTGACGGGAGGCGTTTATTCCATTGTCTTTCAGGCTCATTTCAAATGAAATTTGCGGTCTAAGGTCAGTCTGCCTTTAAACGTCCCAGAATCTCCTTTATTTGTCCTTTACATGTCCTATAATTGTCCGAATAGGATTTTAAGGGACACATTTAAGAGACAATGATGACGTTAAGTATTGGCGATCAACTTCATGAAATCATTAAAGTTATAGAGCTGAATTCAAGAGGTCTGGCTCGAAAGGAGATCTCAGATCTACTTTCTTTTTCTATAAATAACAAGACATTACAGAGACGGTTAAACAGCCTTTGTGCTAACGGAGTTATTGCAAAAGAAGGAAACAAAAGAACAACAAAGTACTATCCGACTCATCTTTCCCGAACCGATAGTAAGAGACAAAATAAGGACAAATCGAGCTTAATTTTCAGCCCCAATAGCCAGAATGCTCTTTATTTGCTGGAAACACCGCTCCATGCCCGGACGAGAGTGTCCTATAACAGGGAATTTATCGAAGCTTATGTCCCTAACGAAACAAGTTATGTCCCTTATGACATTCGCAGACAACTATTCCTGAAAGGTAAACGCTTTGATCAACAGTTAGCCGCTGGCACCTATGCCCGTCAGATATGTCAGAGACTTCTGATTGACCTGTCTTACAACTCAAGTCGACTTGAGGGAAATACTTACTCAAAACTTGACACTCAGAAGCTGATTGAAAATGGCATTACGGCTGATGGAAAAATTCATGAAGAAACCGTGATGATTATGAATCACAAAGAAGCAATTCTGTTTCTCATTGAAAATGCAGAATTGATCAAACTCGACAGTTTTACTCTATTCAACCTGCACAACCTCCTCTCCCAGGACTTACTGGCAAATCCACAGAGTTGCGGTAACATCCGAACAGTAACCGTCGAAATAGGAAAATCAAGTTACACGCCTCTCGAAAACCCTCATATCCTTAGAGAAATGCTGGAACTGATACTGGTCAAAGCCAATAAAATAGAAGACCCATTCGAACAGAGCTTCTTTCTTCTGGTGCATCTTTCATACTTGCAGGCATTTGAAGATGTCAATAAGCGCACCTCTCGCCTGACTTGTAATATCCCATTTATCAAGCAGAATCTATGCCCTCTAAGCTTTACCGATGTCCCCCGCGATGACTATATTGCCGCACTGCTGGCAATTTATGAATTTAATGACATCAGCCCTATGCTGGATCTATTTGCCTGGGCTTATCTTCGCTCCTGCAATCAGTACGAAGTTGTCAAAAAGTCACTGGGAGAGATCGATGCCTTCCGAGTCCAACACCGACAGTTGAGAAAACAGGTCATGGGTCAGGTCATCCGTGATAATTTACACCGTCAAGATGCGGCTCAACTTATCGAACAATTCTGCCTGAACAATGGCATCGGAGATGTTGAGAGGTTTATGGCTATGACAATGACCGACCTTAACAATCTCCACGCTGGCGCTATCATTGGCCTTGGAATATCAGAAAGCCAATTTTATATCTGGCTGGCTGGGAAATAAGCAGCAGCACTCGTTCAACCAACCTGCCATTGCTATTGGTTGTCACGAAATTGCGTTACATAGAAATAGCTTACCGTGTCTGCGTCAGAGCGTACCAAACTACAGGTAAATAAAAACCATCGTTGAACATTTACGAGACAGCAACTGGCTCTGTGAAAATAAGAGAGGTCACCCGAAGGCAGCCTCTCTCATTTAGCTCACTGTATAAAAACAGGCGTCAGCCTATTTTTACACCTCGCCGAAGTTAAGAGCTTCAGACAGAGCCGCTTCAACTTCAGAAGCAGATACCTTGCTCGGTACTTCAAACTCAGGCTCTTCACGACCCTTACGACGTTCTTCGTGGTAAGTCAGACCTGTACCTGCAGGAATCAGACGACCCACGACTACGTTCTCCTTCAGACCACGCAGGTAGTCACGCTTACCGGTAACAGCTGCTTCGGTCAGAACTCTTGTGGTTTCCTGGAAGGAAGCCGCAGAGATGAAGGACTCAGTGGCCAGAGATGCCTTGGTGATACCTAGCAGAACCCTGTCGTACTTGGCAAGAATCTGATCCTGATCGCCCAGCTTCTCGTTTTCTTCCAGAACAGTGGTCAGTTCTAACTGGTCACCGCGGATCAGAGAAGAATCACCGGTGTCGGTCACTTCAACTTTACGCAGCATCTGACGCAGAATGGTTTCGATGTGCTTGTCGTTAATCTTAACGCCCTGCAGACGGTATACATCCTGGATTTCGTTAACGATGTAACGGGCCAGCTCACCAACGCCAAGTAGACGCAGAATGTCGTGGGGGTTCGTAGGACCGTCAGAAATAACTTCACCCTTGGTCACCTGTTCACCTTCGAACACGTTCAGGTGACGCCACTTCGGAATCAGCTCCTCATAAGGATCGCTGCCATCGTTCGGGGTGATGACCAGACGCTTCTTGCCCTTGGTCTCTTTACCAAAACCGATGGTACCAGTGATTTCCGCAAGGATAGAGTGCTCTTTGGGCTTACGGGCTTCAAACAGGTCGGCCACTCGTGGTAGACCACCGGTGATGTCCTTGTTACCGCCGGACTGCTGCGGAATACGAGCAACTACGTCACCAATTTCTACCGTCGCGCCGTCGGCCAGGTTCACCAGAGCGTTCGCAGGCAGGAAGTACTGTGCTGTTACATCAGTATTTGGCAGCTTCAGTTCTTTGCCATTAGCATCCAGCAACTGGATAGCAGGACGGATATCCTTTCCAGCAGAAGGACGATCCTTAGGATCCAGAACTTCGATGTTGGACAAACCGGTCAACTCATCCGTCTGAGTCTTGACGGTAATGCCTTCTTCCATGCCCAGAAACTTAACGGTACCGGACAGTTCGGTCACGATGGGGTGGGTGTGTGGGTCCCACTTGGCCACTATCTGACCGGCTTCTACTTCAATACCGTCCTTGACAGACAGAACCGCACCGTATGGCAGCTTGTAACGCTCACGCTCACGTCCGAATTCATCTGCGATAGCGAGCTGACCAGAACGGCTTACAGCAACTAGCGCACCGTCTTTACGCTCAACGTGCTTCAGGTTCAGCAGACGGGCGGTACCCTTGTTCTTAACAGAGATGTTGTCCTGTGCAGATGCACGGGATGCAGCACCACCGATGTGGAAGGTACGCATGGTCAGCTGGGTACCGGGCTCACCGATTGACTGGGCAGCGATAACGCCGACCGCTTCCCCTTTGTTAACCAGGTGTCCACGACCCAGGTCACGGCCATAACACTTGGAACAGATGCCGTAGCGGGTTTCACAGGTAATTGGAGAACGAACCCTGACTTCGTCAACGTTCATCAGCTCCAGGCGCTTAACCCAGGCCTCATCGATCAGGGTACCGGCAGGTACAGCGATTTCATTCTCTGCACCCGGCTTGAGTACATCTTCAGCAACCACACGACCCAGGATACGTTCACCCAGAGGTTCTACGACTTCACCACCTTCGATGTGCGGAGTCATCTGCAGACCACGGACAGTGCCACAGTCGTCTTCAGTCACTACCAAATCCTGGGCAACGTCTACCAGACGACGGGTCAGGTAACCGGAGTTCGCTGTTTTCAGAGCGGTGTCTGCCAGACCTTTACGAGCACCGTGAGTAGAGATGAAGTACTGCAGTACGTTCAGACCTTCACGGAAGTTTGCGGTAATCGGCGTTTCGATGATGGAGCCATCCGGCTTGGCCATCAGACCACGCATACCGGCCAGCTGACGAATCTGTGCAGCACTACCACGAGCACCGGAGTCGGCCATCATGTAAACGCTGTTGAAGGATTCCTGTTCTTCCTCTTCACCCTGACGGTTGATCACGGTGTCGGACTTCAGGTTGTCCATCATGCGCTTGGCCAGCAATTCGTTGGCACGGGACCAGATGTCGATCACCTTGTTGTACTTCTCACCCTGTGTCACCAGACCGGAAGCAAACTGGTTTTCAATCTCACGCACTTCTTCGTTAGCGTCATCAATGATACGGCTCTTGTCGCCCGGGATAACAAAGTCGTTAACACCGATTGAGGAACCGGAAATCGTCGCATAATGGAAGCCCATATACAGCATCTGGTCAGCGAAGATAACGGTTTCCTTGAGACCCACGTTGCGATAACAGGTATTCAGCAGACGGGAGATCGCCTTCTTCTTCATGGTCTGGTTGACCAGTTCGAAAGGCAGACCTTCAGGTACGATTTCCCATAACAGGATACGACCAATGGTAGTATCTGCCAGGAAAGCGTTGCTGTGCTCTACGCCGTCGTCGTCTTTGTACTTTTCAGCAACACGTACCTTGATACGGGCATGGAGATCAGCATGACCGGTACGGTAGGCACGCAGGGCTTCGTTTACGTCAACGAAGGCCATGCCTTCACCCCTGGCGTTAATACGGTCACGGGTGATGTAATAAAGACCCAGTACTACGTCCTGGGAAGGTACGATAATAGGTTCGCCACTTGCTGGTGCCAGAATGTTGTTGGTAGACATCATCAGGGCACGGGCTTCCAGTTGAGCTTCCAGAGTCAGAGGTACGTGTACCGCCATCTGGTCACCATCAAAGTCAGCGTTATAAGCCGCACACACCAGCGGATGCAGTTGAATCGCCTTACCTTCGATCAGAACCGGTTCGAACGCCTGGATACCGAGACGGTGCAGTGTAGGTGCACGGTTCAGCATCACCGGGTGTTCTCGGATTACATCAGCCAGAACGTCCCAAACCTCAGGGGTTTCACGCTCTACCATCTTCTTGGCAGCTTTGATGGTGGTCGCCAGACCTTTGGCTTCCAACTTGCCGAAAATGAATGGCTTGAACAGCTCCAGAGCCATTTTCTTGGGCAGACCACACTGATGCAGACGCAGGGTAGGACCTACGGTGATTACAGAACGGCCAGAGTAGTCAACACGCTTACCGAGCAGGTTCTGACGGAAACGGCCCTGTTTACCCTTGATCATGTCAGCCAGGGATTTCAGGGGACGCTTATTGGAACCGGTGATAGCACGACCGCGACGACCATTATCCAGCAGCGCGTCAACAGATTCCTGCAGCATACGCTTTTCATTGCGGACAATGATGTCTGGAGCATTAAGATCGAGCAGACGCTTCAGACGGTTGTTACGGTTGATTACACGACGGTAAAGGTCATTCAGGTCAGACGTCGCAAAGCGACCACCATCCAACGGCACCAGAGGGCGCAGATCGGGTGGCAGAACCGGCAGAACAGTCAGAATCATCCACTCAGGGTTGTTACCTGATTTGTGGAAAGCTTCCAGCAGTTTCAGACGTTTGCTCAGTTTCTTCAGTTTGGTTTCGGAATTGGTCTGCGGAATTTCTTCACGCAGCATGTCAACTTCTTCACCCAGCTCGATGTCAGCCAACAGAGCTTTGATGGCTTCAGCACCCATACGGGCATCAAAGTCGTCACCAAACTCTTCCAGAGCCTCGTAGTACTGCTCATCGTTCAGCAGCTGGTTTTTCTCCAGGGTCGTCATACCCGGATCAATCACTACGTAAGACTCAAAGTACAGTACCCGCTCGATATCACGCAGGGTCATGTCCAATAACAGACCGATACGGGATGGCAGAGACTTCAGGAACCAGATGTGAGCAACAGGGCTGGCCAGTTCGATGTGACCCATACGGTCACGACGCACTTTCGCCAGCGCAACTTCTACACCACATTTTTCACAGATGACACCACGGTGCTTAAGACGCTTGTATTTACCGCACAAGCACTCGTAGTCCTTGACCGGACCAAAGATCTTGGCACAGAAAAGGCCGTCACGCTCAGGCTTGAACGTACGGTAGTTGATTGTTTCCGGCTTTTTAACTTCACCGTAAGACCAGGAACGTACCATTTCTGGGGAAGCCAGACCGATACGAATCGAGTCAAACTCTTCGGTTTGACCCTGGGTCTTGAGTAGATTCAGTAGGTCTTTCAAGATCGCATCTCCTCGATCCACCTGCTGGCCAGACTATGCCTGACCGGCGGATTTCACGTATTCGTTATTCGGTGTCCAGCTCAATGTCGATACCCAGAGAGCGAATCTCTTTCAACAGTACGTTGAAGGATTCGGGCATCCCGGCTTCCATTCGATGATCACCATCGACAATGTTTTTATACATCTTGGTACGCCCGGTCACATCATCAGACTTAACAGTCAGCATTTCCTGCAGGGTGTAGGCAGCACCGTAGGCTTCCAGTGCCCATACCTCCATCTCACCGAAACGCTGACCACCGAACTGGGCCTTACCACCCAGCGGTTGCTGGGTAACCAGAGAGTAGGAGCCTGTAGAACGTGCGTGCATTTTATCATCAACCAAGTGGTTGAGCTTCAGCATGTACATGTAGCCCACAGTGACAGGACGGTCAAAGGCATCGCCAGTACGGCCGTCGTGCAATTTTACCTGTCCCGTGTCGCTCAGGTCTGCCAGACGCAGCAGCTCCTTAACTTCAGACTCTTTGGCTCCATCAAATACTGAAGTAGCCATCGGTACACCGCCGCGCAGGTTGTTGGCCAGTTCCATGACTTCTTCGTCAGTGAACTTGTCCAACTCCTCAACACGTCCGCCACCCACTCCGTTATAGACCTGATCCAGGAATTCACGGATTTCAGCGACTTTCTTCTGAGACTCGATCATGCGGTTGATCTTGTGACCCAGACCACGAGCCGCAGCTCCCAAGTGAGTTTCCAGAACCTGCCCTACGTTCATCCGAGACGGTACACCCAGCGGGTTAAGTACGATATCAACCGGATTACCTTCTTCATCATAGGGCATGTCCTCGACAGGCATGATGATGGAGATAACCCCCTTGTTACCGTGACGACCCGCCATTTTGTCACCTGGCTGAATGCGACGCTTGATAGCCAGATAAACCTTGACAATTTTCAGGACGCCAGGCGCCATGTCATCACCGGTCTGCAGCTTTTTCTTCTTGTCTTCGAAGCGCTCGTCGAGCTGTGCACGACGTTCTTTCAGCTGTTCTTTAGCCAGATCCAGCTGTTCGTTCAGGGCCTCGTCAGACATGGACAGACGGAACCACTGTTCGTGTTCCAGATCATTCAGGAATTCGTCAGTGATGGTGTTGCCCTTGCTCAGGCCAGGACCACGGTCGACAGGCTGACCACGCAGAGCTTCACGCAGACGATCGAAGGTATCTTCTTCAACGATACGGAACTCTTCGTTCAAGTCCTTGCGGTATTCGTCCAGAGCCGCCTTTTCGATGCCCTGGGCACGACTGTCTTTTTCAACGCCGTCGCGGGTGAATACCTGTACGTCGATGACGGTACCCTTAACAGAAGTTGGCACACGCAAGGAAGTATCTTTAACGTCGGAAGCCTTCTCACCGAAGATCGCACGCAGCAGTTTTTCTTCCGGAGTCAGCTGGGTTTCGCCTTTAGGAGTTACCTTACCGACCAGAATGTCACCGGCACCCACTTCAGCACCAACATGAACAATACCAGCTTCATCCAGTTTGTTCAGTGCAGACTCACCGACATTAGGAATATCAGAAGTAATTTCTTCCGGTCCCAGCTTGGTGTCACGAGCCACACAGGTCAGTTCCTGAATATGGATCGTGGTGAAGCGGTCTTCCTGTACAACGCGCTCGGAAATAAGGATCGAGTCCTCAAAGTTGTAACCGTTCCATGGCATGAAGGCTACGCGCATGTTCTGACCCAGAGCCAGCTCACCCATGTCTACAGATGGGCCGTCAGCCAGAATATCACCACGAGCGATGGTTTCACCGGCACGAACCAGAGAACGCTGGTTAATACAGGTATTCTGGTTAGAACGGGTATACTTGGTCAGGTTGTAGATATCGACACCGGCCTCACCTGGTTGCAACTCGTCGTTGTTGACACGAACAACGATCTTGGCAGCGTCAACGGTATCAATCACACCGCCACGCTGGGCAACAACGCAAACACCGGAGTCAGAAGCCACGTTACGCTCCATGCCAGTACCTACCAGAGGCTTGTCGGCACGCAGGGTTGGAACGGCCTGACGTTGCATGTTTGATCCCATCAAAGCACGGTTAGCATCGTCGTGCTCGAGGAATGGAATAAGGGATGCCGCAACGGATACCACCTGCTTGGTCGAAACGTCCATGTACTGGACTTTTTCAGGACCCATCAGAGTAAATTCGTTACGGTGACGAACGTTAACCAGCTCTTCAGTCAGGTTATTACTGTCGTCCATTTTCGCAGAAGCCTGAGCGATAACATACTCACCTTCTTCGATGGCAGAGAGGTAATCAATATCATCAGTTACCTTGCCATCTACTACCTTGCGGTAAGGAGACTCCAGGAAACCATAATCGTTAGTACGGGCATAGGTCGCCAAAGAGTTGATCAGACCGATGTTCGGACCTTCAGGCGTTTCAATAGGGCATACACGACCGTAGTGAGTCGGGTGTACGTCCCGAACTTCAAAGCCGGCACGCTCACGGGTCAAACCACCCGGGCCGAGTGCTGATACACGACGCTTGTGAGTCACCTCGGACAGCGGGTTGTTCTGATCCATAAACTGGGACAACTGGCTGGAGCCGAAGAATTCCTTGATAGCCGCTGCAACAGGCTTGGCGTTAATCAGATCCTGAGGCATCAGGCCTTCAGACTCTGCCAGACTCAGACGTTCCTTAACGGCACGCTCAACACGAACCAGGCCGACACGGAACTGGTTTTCAGCCATTTCACCCACAGAACGGACGCGACGGTTACCCAGATGGTCAATATCGTCACAGATACCCTGACCATTTCGGATGTCTACCAACGTCTTCAGAACATCAACAATATCGGTGTTGTCCAGAACACCGGAACCGATGTCTTCTTCACGACCCAGACGACGATTGAATTTCATACGACCTACAGCTGAGAGGTCATAACGCTCTGCAGAGAAGAACAGGTTACCAAACAGGGTTTCTGCTGCTTCTTGAGTGGGTGGCTCGCCAGGACGCATCATGCGGTAGATTTCTACCAGAGCTTCCAGACGGTTTGTAGTAGTGTCACTGCGCAGCGTATCGGAAATATATGAACCGCAATCCAGTTCATTGATGTACAGGGTTTCAACCTGCTTGATACCAGCTGCCAGCAGCTTTTCGTATACTTCCAGGGTAATTTCAGTGTTGCAATCAACAATGATCTCACCGGTCGCGGAATCTATAACGGTTTTGGCCAGGACTTTTCCGTAAATGTACTCAACGGGAGCTTCCAGCTGTTCAATATTGGCTTTTTTCAGCTGACGGATGTGACGTGCAGTAACACGACGCCCCTGTTCAACCAGAACATTGCCTTCACCGTCTTTAATATCAAAGCTTGCAGCTTCACCACGCAGACGCTCGGCGGCAAACTCGGTACTGACACTTTCAGCACCGATGCTGAAATCTACAGTATCGAAGAAGTAGTTCAGGATCTCTTCATTACTCATGCCCAGAGCACGCAGAAGGATCGTAGCAGGCAGCTTACGACGACGGTCGATACGCACGTAAAGCATGTCCTTGGGATCGAACTCGAAGTCCAGCCATGAGCCACGGTAAGGAATAACACGAGCGGAGTATAGCAGCTTGCCTGAAGAGTGTGTTTTACCACGATCGTGGTCAAAGAATACACCAGGAGAACGATGAAGCTGAGATACGATAACACGCTCAGTACCATTGATTACAAAGGTACCGTTCTCAGTCATGAGCGGAATTTCGCCCATGTAAACTTCCTGTTCCTTGATATCTTTGATTGCCTTGTTGGCAGAGTCTTTGTCATAAATGATAAGGCGCACTTTCACCCGCAGAGGTACTGCGTAAGTTACACCTCGAAGTTGACATTCCTTGACATCAAACGCAGGAGTACCGAGCCTGTAGCTCACGTATTCCAGCGCCGCATTTCCAGAGTAGCTTACGATTGGAAATACGGATTTGAATGCAGCATGAAGACCAATGTCTTCACGTGCGGTCGGCTCTTTTCCGGACTGCAGCAGCTTGTGATAAGAATCAAGCTGAATAGCCAGAAGATAGGGCACATTCATGACATGCGGCAGTTTGCCGAAGTCTTTGCGGATGCGTTTTTTCTCTGTATACGAGTATGCCATCAGCGTTCCCCAGCTTGGTCACCTGGTTCTGGCTTCAGACCGTCTGGCCTGGCCATCTAGGTTTATTGAGGGCGGGTGGCCCCCTTTTGATACCCAATTAAAAAACGGTGATTTCAACCGTTACCGTTGCATGAGCTTTAGCGTCCAGAATGAAAGCAGGGCTTTCATTCTGAGAATCTGACCGGAAATTGCGCTCCAACGGATCATGATCCGAGCTGTCGATTTCCGGTAAGGCTCCCACTCTGCCAATGACACTGCAACTTTCTCAGATTGATGGAGATTTACTTCGGCGGTAACACACAGTTCAGCCTGTGCCAATACCGATCTGAATCCCATCAATTTAATAAGCCATCGAACACTGCCATCCAGCATGGAACGATATAGCTCATACAACGGAAAAAGGCCGGTGCCATAGAGGCACCAGCCACCTGAGTCTATTATGCAATAGGCTCTGGATATTTCAACGCTGTCGTAGAATTACTTAACTTCTACGGAAGCGCCAGCTTCTTCCAGCTGCTTCTTCAGGTCTTCAGCTTCTTCCTTGCTCACGCCTTCTTTCAGAGGAGCAGGAGCGCCATCTACAACAGCTTTAGCTTCTTTCAGACCCAAGCCAGTCGCGCCGCGAACAACCTTAATTACGTTTACTTTCTTGTCGCCAGCAGCAGTCAGAATTACGTCGAATTCAGTCTGTTCGGCAGCCGCAGCGCCAGCGTCGCCAGCAGCAGCAGGGGCAGCAGCAACTGCAGCAGCAGCAGAAACGCCGAACTTCTCTTCCATAGCTTCAACCAGCTCAACAACGTCCATTACGGACATTTCAGCGATTGCATTCAGGATATCTTCTTTAGACAGAGCCATTGTATGTCTCCAAAAATCTTTTTTGGGGTAAAACCCCGGAATTCATTAAATAAGAGAAAAAATCAGCCAGCTGGAGAGCACCCGGATTAAAGGCCTCCCACGCACTAAGGGCTTTAATGCCTGCCAAGAGGCTTAGGCGGCTTTCTTTTTCTCGTCGGCAACAGCTGCCATTACACGTGTAATGCTGCTTGGGAACTCGTTCAGAGTTCTGGCCAGCTTGGTTACAGGTGCAATCATTACACTCATCAGCATCGCGCGAGCCTGATCCAGAGTAGGCATCTTGGCCAGAACATCAATCTGTTCTGCTCCCAGAAGCTGTCCAGAGATGGACAGAGCCTTAACTTCCAGAGCATCGTTCTCTTTAGCGAAGTCCTTAATCAGACGCGCAGCAGCGCCCGGATCTTCCTGAGAGAAGGCCAGCACAGTTGGACCAACCAGAGAGTCTTGCAGGCACTCAAAATCAGTACCTTCAACAGCGCGCCTGGCCAAGGTATTACGTACAACCTTCAGGTATACGTTACCTTCACGAGCCTGCTTACGCAGTTGAGTCATCTGGTCAACCGTGAGACCACGGTAGTCCGCGATTACAGCCGACAGAGCGCTTTGTGCAGCCTCGCTGACTTCGGCGACAATCGCCTTCTTGTCTTCGAGTCCTAACGCCATTGGCTTTACTCCAAATTATGAAGTTAACACCCGGCTATTCAGCCACTGAGTAACCGGGCAGTTACAATACGGTGAAGGGTTAATAACAAAATACTGAAACAGTCTTTTGTATTGCTCACCGTCTACGCAGGAAATTAAGCGTCGATCTTTTTGTCAGGCCTCCTGGCCCAACCCTGATTTAACAGGCACAGATCTTCACACCTACGATCTTTGACGGCCTCCGAAAACCGGAGACCCCAAAGTCTTTCGGATACTGCAGATATCCTGCCTGCAGCTTTCCACTATTCGTTAACCAGCTTAGGGCTGACTCTCAGCTCCGGGCTGTTTTCAGCAAAGCTGTGAATATTAGATATTCAGGGAGCTCATGTCGATAGTCAGACCCGGGCCCATGGTAGAGGACAGAGTGACTTTCTTCATGTAAACACCCTTACTGGAAGAAGGCTTCAGCTTCTTCAATTCAGCCAGCAGTGCTTCAGCGTTCTCTTGAAGGGAGCCCGCTTCAAAATCGATCTTACCGATGCCCGCATGGATAATACCGTTCTTGTCAGTACGGAAACGTACCTGACCGGCCTTGGCGTTTTTAACCGCTTCAGCAACATTTGGAGTAACAGTACCAACTTTCGGGTTAGGCATCAGGCCGCGCGGACCCAGAATCTGGCCAAGCTGACCTACAACGCGCATCGCATCCGGAGAAGCAATAACTACGTCAAAGTTCATTTCGCCCGCTTTGACCTGAGCAGCCAGATCATCCATACCAACGATGTCAGCACCGGCTTCTTTAGCTGCTTCAGCGTTAGCGCCCTGTGTGAATACAGCAACACGAACGTCTTTACCAGTTCCTGCAGGCAGAACGGTAGAACCACGAACTACCTGATCGGATTTACGAGGATCCACACCCAGATTTACAGAAATCTCAACGGATTCTTTGAACTTAACGCTGGATACTTCCTTCAGGACGTTAGCAGCTTCTTCGAAGGAGTATGCCTTTTCAGCTACAACCTTCTCAGCTATCATCTTGGCGCGCTTGGTCATCTTAGCCATTATTCCACACCCTCCACGTTGACACCCATGGAACGAGCAGAACCAGCAATGGTGCGAATTGCCGCGTCCTCGTCTGCTGCAGTCAGATCAGGCTCTTTGATCTTGGCCACTTCCAGAAGCTGCTCACGAGTAGCAGTACCCACTTTTTCAGTGTTAGGGCGACCGGAGCCTTTCTTCAATTTCAGAACTTTCTTCAGCAGAACAGATGCAGGCGGAGTCTTGGTCTCAAAGGTGAAGCTTCGATCGCCGTATACGGTAATTATTACCGGAATCGGCATACCAGCATCCATCTCTTGAGTCTTTGCGTTGAACGCCTTACAAAACTCCATGATGTTCACGCCGTGTTGACCCAGAGCAGGACCTACAGGTGGTGAAGGATTAGCTTTACCTGCAGGCACCTGCAGTTTGATGTAAGCTTCGACTTTTTTAGCCATATCAACCTCAATAGTGGGTCTTCGCTTTAACAGTCACTTTCGGCTTCCACCAGACTGCCTCAGCTACCCGTTCAGGGCTTGCGCCCTTCAGATAAAAACCCTGCACTACTTACGCAGCACAGGGTCTTGAATTTTTTAAAGTCTGTTATGCCTCAAGACCCGCTCAAGACTGATCAAACTTTTTCAACCTGGACAAACTCCAGCTCAACCGGTGTAGAGCGACCGAAGATCATTACCGCAACATGCAGACGGCTCTTCTCGTAGTTCACTTCTTCCACAACGCCATTGAAGTCCGCAAACGGCCCATCAATGACTCTAACCATCTCACCAGGTTCAAACAGCGTCTTGGGACGTGGTTTCTCAACACCTTCCTGAACACGCTGCAGTATGGCATCCGCCTCTTTTTCGGTGATTGGTGCAGGCTTGTCCGCCGTACCACCAATAAAACCCATAACCCGAGGGGTATCTTTAATAAGATGCCAGCTATCTTCGTTCATTTCCATCTGGACTAATACATATCCAGGGAAGAATTTACGCTCACTTTTACGCTTCTGACCGTTTCTGATTTCAACCACTTCTTCGGTAGGCACCAAAATCTCACCAAAGAGATCCTCCATACCGTGAAGCTTTACGCGCTCAATCAGCGAACGCATCACCTGCTTTTCGTAGCCGGAGTAGGCATGAACCACATACCAACGTTTCGCCATTATTTATCCCTATCCAATCAGGCTGCTGATAATCCAGCCTAGCAGAGAATCAAGCGCCCACAAAATGAGCCCCATAATTACAACCACAGCTACAACAATCAGCGTGGTCTGAACAGTTTCCTGACGAGTCGGCCAGACTACTTTGCGAATCTCAACCTTAGCTTCCTTGACCAGCGTCCAAAAAGCATCACCTTTTACGGTTTGAAGCGCAACAAACCCGGCCACTGCAGCCAAGGCCACCAAAGCCAGCGCCCTGTAGAGAACAGAATACTCACCAAAGTAAACATTCCCACCAACACCAGCGGCCATCAGAACCGCAACAAGGGCCCACATGAGGCCATCCAGTCGTCCTTTAGGTGCTACTTCAGGTTTTCCACTCATCGGTTGACTATCTCTATTCGGAAAAGCTTTGCCAGAAATTATACTGACATAATATAGAAATGGCAGGCCAGGAGGGAATCGAACCCCCAACCCCCGGTTTTGGAGACCGGTGCTCTACCAATTGAACTACTGGCCTGTATCTTTGAGCAGTCTTGTGATACCTACCCCGATACAAGGACCGATCAATTATAATCGACCCCAATCAAGCTGAAAAGTCTTATTCTTTTTTAAACCCCATAAACAGAGGCAACCAACAGGAGGAATCCACCCCCCTTTACACCATATGGAGCTCTTGAGCAGATTTGAACTGCCGACCTCACCCTTACCAAGGGTGCGCTCTACCAACTGAGCTACAAGAGCACTTAAATCAGAATTAATGGAGCGGGTAGCGGGGATCGAACCCGCATCATCAGCTTGGAAGGCTGAGGTTCTACCATTGAACTATACCCGCAAAGCAGGACCTACATCATGCAGTATGCCCACTTATCAAGCCAACTTACAAGAAAGAAGACTTAGAAATCTGGTGGTGGGGGCTGGATTCGAACCAGCGAAGCTTTCGCGTCAGATTTACAGTCTGATCCCTTTGGCCGCTCGGGAACCCCACCAAGTGCTGCGCCATTCTATTCAGGAGCATTTCAATGTCAAGCCCGTTCCCTGCCAACTATGCAGAAAGCTTGTCTTCTCTAGCCGCCCTGAAGCGCAGGCGTATATTAGTGAATCGAATCGTCGGATGCAACGCTTTTGCAGTTTTTTTCCAGCATTTTCAGATCATTGTATTCGTCAGCCTGCCTCTCCCAGAAACCGACGCTTAACTTCTTTGCTTCTGAATCTGTCATCTCCAGCCAGAATGTTTCAGGCTCACGGGGTAGCTTTTTAATAGCGGGTTCATAACCCGCCTCTTGTACACGACGACTGACTTCATTCGCCGAAATTTCCTTGCTGAATAACCCCAGAGATATGCCATTAGCCAGCTCACCCTGGGTAATCACAAAACTGTCTATTCCCTGCCCCTGCAACTCTCTTAACAACCTTATTGCCGACTGCCGATTACTTCGGGGAGGAATATGCACCCAGTAGTCAGCAAGTACTGCCTCGTTGTCAGAACGCTCCCTGCTCGAAATACCCAGAGAAAAGAGTTTCTGCTGCAGATGGTCTGCTTTTGCAGAGGATTCAAAAGGCCCAACTACAAGACACTGGGCTTCAGCGACTTTCTTTGTCGTTTTTTTCTCCCGCGTTTGCACAGGGAGTTCTGATGCTACCTCAGAGAGCAGCATCAATCTTTTACCTGCCTGCACAGAAACTTCGGCACCTACGTTTACAGCCCGGTAGGGCTTATGGGACTGATGATAATAGCCCCAGACAAAATAGCCGGCATTGGCAAAGAGAAGTACCAGGACGATCCAGCGCATACTAAAAACCGAATTTTGGAAGTTAAACTCTGTAAATAGCTTCTATAAACAGCTTTTATAAACAGTATGACTTCCCATTAATTTTAAATCTGGGTGATTAAAAAACATTATTGTCTTTCAAAGGCAATCGAGAGTCCATCCAGAACCAGCTCTTCAATCAGCACCTGCTCTATTTCTTCCTTTATGTGAGTTTGCAACAAAGAAGCATCGCCGCCGGTCAGAAACAAACGGGCGCCCGGCCATTTAAGACAGGTCTCATGAATGAAAGATACTGCCATAGCCAGAACACCATGGTTAATACATTCTGAAGTGACGGTTCCCAATGCTGTTGCTTCTGCAGGATGCTCAATGTTATCGAGATTGGCCGTATTGACGGCCAGAGCTTTTTTCATCAAGCGGATACCCGGAACAATGAATCCTCCCTGATGGTTTCCGTGACCATCAATCACATCCACTGTAATAGCTGTACCACAACTGACAACGATTTTAGTATTGTGCAGAGAATGAGCATGTGCCGCCAGCATGGCCAGCCACCTATCTACACCCAACCTTTCTACTTCTTTATAGATAACTGTAAGACCAGCAAAGCTTTTTCGGGTTTTAGCAATAAATGGCTCCACGCCGGTAGCTTCTGACAAAATGCGCACTAACTGCTCTAATCTTGCGTTCCCTGAGACTGTTGAAATAGAAATGGAGTCAAGAGTTCCCAACTCTTCCAGAAGCAGGGACAAGATAATCTGCCAGTCAGCATCATTATGAATGAAGCCCGATTGAGCGGAAGCACCACCGACCATCAGACGCCATTTAAGCCGGGTATTTCCGGCATCCAGCTGCAACTGTCTATCGATGAGCTCGTTCATGATTGACGTAATGACACTTCTCCACCATTAAAAATATGAAGACCAGAAACTGTCTCGAGCAGCAGCCCCCCCTGATCATCCACTCCCATATAACGCCCTGTTACGGATCGGTTAGAAGCCATTAACGTAACTTCCTTGCCACGATAGGCATCGTATTCGCACCATTGCTCCCTGAACAGTCTAAAGCCACCTTGTCCAAATCCATCGAGCAAATGAGTCAGGGTATTGATTAACTGCCCTGCGACCGCATTTCGGCTCACCGTCTTGCCACATACCCGGAAAAGATCAACAGCCGGCTGACTCACGGACTCCAGCTGCCCATCACTTAAACGGACATTAATCCCTATTCCGATCACCACATCACACTCACCCGTGGGATCTCCATGGACTTCCAGTAACACACCACAGAGTTTTTTACCCTGCCAGAGAACGTCATTGGGCCATTTAAGCTTTAATTCTCTGGCTCCCAATGTTTCCAGTGCTTTTACAACGGCCAGACCTACCGCAAGACTGAGCCCTTCCAGCGAAGCCGTTCCCTCACCACTCTGCCAAAGGGCAGACAAGCTTATTGTTGACCCAAAAGGACTGCTCCATACCCGACCCCGTCGCCCTCGCCCTCTTGCTTGATACTCTGCCAGACAAAAACGGGTGACTCCGGCAGGAACCGAGCCCAGGTTACGAACAAGATCATTGGTTGATTCCGTAATAAAGCAGGTATGGACTTCAGATTTATTTCGAACGTCTACATCTATATTGCTCTGAATCTTTTTATTATCAAGAAGCTCAATACCACTGCCGAGGCGGTAACCTTTACCTCGCACAGAATCCACTGCCAGGCCAAGCTCTTCAATCGCTTTCAGTTTTTTCCAGACAGCGGCCCGACTGATCCCAAGCTGCTCACCCAGATCTTCACCGGAATGAAACTGCCCGTCTGCCAACAAGCCCAGTAATTTATCCATCAACCACTCCCAACAACTGAGAGCAAATAATATGCGCTTCATTCCTGCTGCTCAAATCATTCAGACATTCAGTCTGTCTCAACAGATTCCATAAGAAGCGTCATTAAAGATGATGAAAAATTCCCACTCATAAGACGAGCCCCACAAAAGCTGTTACAGAAGTGCATTACGCTACGATTCCCGCAAACCTCTTACCAGTCACATTATTCTCAGCGGTTCTTCAGGAAATGATATTACAGAGATGTTTTTGGTGTTCTTTCATACAGACGCTTATACTCAATCGTAAACGATCAACCCAGATACTCTTTGTTCCAATCCTGAATGAACAGCAGTTTTTTCTTCCAGAAGCCCGGAAGCGCTGCCCGCTTCTGAAGCAGCCTCGTCTCTCTATTTTCACTGTTTTCTGTCATGGCCACACCGGTTGAGGAAACTGTCCGAATTATTCAAAGCTGGAGTTCTGGAGGAAGGTAATGAACTTTGGGAAGCATCTGGCTATTGCAAGTCTGATTATCTCACTTCCGGTAAGCTGCATACAGGCTCAAAATCCGCGCTCAATTGGGCCAGGAGAAATACCTCCTCAATTATTCTATGTAATTGACATAGGTCCGAACCAGCCACAGGCAATACCCACTTCAACGCCCACTGCCACCACGCCGACACCTTGTGGACCCCACAGGGCTTTGAGTATTGCATGGAATAAAAACAGTACGCTCATGGCTGTGGGAGTACGTTCCGGCACTAGCTCCTGCGGTCTTTCAGGAAGCCTGCAAATCTTTGATATGAGTTCAGGATACCCCAGGCTCCTGCGTTTCGTGCACGCAACAGACTTTATAGGAAGCGTTACTTTCAGTCCCGACGGCACTCAGCTGGTAACCGGAGGGGATGATGATACGGTCAATGTTTTTGAAGGAGTGAGCCCGTTCACACGCCTGCAACGCCTGACCGATGGGCATAGAGATATAGAAACTGTTGCCATTAACTCCAACGGCACCTTGCTGGCAGCAGGGGGGGAAGATAATGATGTCTGGCTCTATGTTAAAAACAGGAGAAATCTGTTCACCCTCGTGAAAACCCTGTCCGATGCACGAGCCAAGATACAAAACGTTGACTTCCACCCCATCAACGGCCAGCTGGCAGTCGGCGAGCATAACAATAGGGTAAGAATTTACAACGGGACCAGCCCATATAGCCTCCTGAAAGAAGTCTTTATTCCAGGCGCCCGGATATCGACTCTTGCCTACAACCCCGACGGCACTCTGCTGGTATATGCGGATGACCGAAGAGGGATCAAGTTTTTTAACGGGACGGACCCTGACGCTCCTCTGCAAACCTTTACCGCACCGAGACGAGTATCGAGCATTGCCTTCAACCGAAAAGGTACCCAACTGCTGGTTGGGCATATAAATGGATATGTGAGTATTTATAAAATCACACCGTTATCCAAAGTGTTCACCGACACTCTGCCGTACATAAAGTCACCGCTCCCGGCACACGCTCTTGCATTCAGCCCCGACGGTAAATGGCTGTCAGTCGGTAGAACAGAGGTCGCGATATACAGGGTCGATGGTGTAAGAGCGCCTACAACTCAAGCCAGCACAACTGAAACGATTACAACAGTTGTCATCACAACAGCAGTCAATACAACAGCAGTCAATACAACAGCAGTCAATACAACAGAGGCCACTACAACAGAATACTGTGAAGAACCCAGCCCGGTAACCAGAATAAAAAGTAACACCGAAATGGGTAATTCTTCGACACTCACAGCCCTTTCGCTAATCGCATTACTAACCGCCGTTCTTCAGGGCATAATACTGCAATGATGTTTTTGGAAAGCCATCTGGCCAATTAAGCCTCTGTCATGGTTGATCTTTTGGCTTGATCCGACCTTCCAGAAAACAAACAGCAAACTCATGTTATTCGGCCTGCATCCAGCTACTCGCATTATTTTCCTTGGCTTGCCAGACACGCTCTGCATATACTTGCGCCCTGAAAGAACAGGCAGGAACCTTCGTCATGAGTATTTTCAAATCCCACATTGTCCAAATGGGAGCCTACACCCCCCCTCTGGAAGGCCGGGACCCTCATGACCATCTGTTGCTGGACTTTAATGAACGTACCCTGCCCGTCTGCCCTTCAGTGAAAGAGGCCATGATTGATTTCATTCGGGCTGATCGCCTGCAGTGCTACCCATCCTATGGGAACATTGCTGCAAAGATTGCCAGATACTGCCATGTTGATACTGATCAGCTGATGATCACCAACGGCTCCGACCAGGGTATCGAACTGATCATCCGCTCAGCCTGCCGTGAAGGTGAAGAAGCCATTATTCCCCGCCCCTCATTCGCCATGTATCAGCAGGTGGCCAGGGTAGAAAACCTCAACATTATTGAGCCCTCATATTCCAGAGACAATGGTTTCCCCAGACAGGCTGTGCTTGATGCTATTTCCGATAAAACCCGGCTTATAGTGATTTCCAATCCCAACAACCCAAGCGGCACTATTGTGGCCAGGGAAGACATTCTTGAAATTGCCGCCGCTGCCCCCAACGCCGCTATTCTTGTGGATGAATGTTATTTTGAATACACGCAGAAAACAGTGGCAGATGTCGTTGAACAATACCCCAATCTGCTGATTACCCGCACCTTCTCAAAAACCTGGGGCTTACCTTCTGTTCGACTTGGTTATGTCATCAGTAATAGTGAGAATATACGAGCACTGCTGAATGTTCGCGGCCCGTACGACGTTAATCAGCTGGCAGTGGTTGCGATAGATGCAGCGCTTTCCAACCCTGGCTATACCGAACAGTATGTTAAAGAAGTGATGGAAGTCTCCAAACCCATGTTTGAAGATTTTCTGAACAGCAAAGGAATTGATTACTGGCCCAGTGTCGCCAACTTTATCTGGACATTCCCGAACAACCCGGATGAGATCGAAAAATACCTCCGGTCTCACCATATACTGGTTCGACCGAAGGCCGATGAAAGTGGTAAAACAGGCTTGAGAATTAATCTGGGCAACAAGGCCCAGACTGAGTCTCTTATCCAAACCTGGTCCCGGATAATCTGATTATTGATAGTTAATCACAGGTTTCCCCAAATGCGCAGGAGGCTGATAGCCTGTTGGTAATTTATAGTCTCGCCAATCAAAACTAGGGTTGAACTCTCTCTGCCCATCAATCATATCTCTCATTGAAGGCGATTCGTTGATATAGATCGCTGTCAAATCACCAGAATTCCAACCGTTATCATCAGCTAGCTCCTGCAGCTCGATAAATCGCTCAAAACTGATATCAGGACCTCTTCCATCTCCAGACGTGAACATTTCCCGGTCGGCAGCAAAGTCGACCCTGTAAATCATCGGTTTAGCGCCATAGAAGTGGAATGTCGTATAGGGTATGCCTCGGTCATCAGCGGCTTTTTCAACAGACTTCAGCATGTCCTGCAAGTCGTCCACCATGACGATGTGTTGTGCCGGATGCCCGGATTTGTCGAGGTAGTGATGCAAGCCCTGCTCCTTGGTTTTCAGTGGCCCCGTTTGGATTTTGATCGAGATTGCATCATCAAACAGATTTCTATCGAGTTGTGTTTCCTCAATTTTTTTTCTCAAAGAGTCTTCGTCATTGGCAGTAAGCAGAATAATTCTGGCATTGCCCGGACCCGCCTTTGTTCGGATATCCTGAATGATTTTGGCCGTATCAGGATTGACCAGACGTCTCTCTTGACGACCCTCGGCCACTAAATCTTTGGCGATCAGCGTCTCATCCAAATCGAAACAGACCAGGACCGGTTCACCGGGCTTGATATGTGCCAGCACTTCCCTGATGTCTTGTGATTTCGGCACTCTAACTGACTCACGGACTTTCAGAGCTTCTGGTAAAGCACTCGCTGCTTCAGGTACTGTGACCTCGCCAGGTGGAACCGTGACTGCCTGAGCAGCTGGAAGCTCATTCTGCCCCCAGGTCATGACCTGACGTCCCCGGCCCATCAAATTCAGCTTGATATCATCTTTGACTTCTTTGGCCCTCCCCCTGAGCGCGCGGTTTTCTGTTTTCCAGTCATTATCTGGGAATACCTGTTTCAGGTTTCTTTCAATCTCCAGAGGATCAAGACCTAAATCGGGTCGTATCTGAGCCAGTTCCTGCGAAGCAAGCTCTATGTTATTGGCAGCAGGATCAGAAAGCCTCAACATCTCATGCATCAATGCTTTCATGTCTTCTGCTCTGGAAACTTGCGCCTGGTCCATTTTCATCTGCAGAGAGATCAGCTGGCTGCGTTTGAGGTTCAATCCCCCCCAGAGGAAATCCCAACCCGCTTCAGAGAAACATCTGGATAGATTCGCTTCTACCTCCGCTGGACTCAATTGGAGTTCAGGTCGAATCTGGACCAATTCCTCAGCAGCCTGCTTTCGACTTTGTGATGCTGCGGGAGATAACTTCCATAAGTCGTCCATTAGTTGTTTCATTGCAGTCGACTTACTTATCGGTTGAGCATTAATCACCTGTTGCTCAGCCTTGTCGATATTAGCCTGTAGCCTCATATCGACATCGGGACCACAATACTCATTCCACTCCCGTTCCGTTGGAAAAGCTGCATTAAAGTTGGTTTCCTGAACATCCCTCATTGCCTGATCAATCTGTATATATCTGCCTCTGAGCTGTTGAAATGCCTCATAAGCCGTACGACGACTGCTTCTTTGCTCAGGTGACAGAAGCACCAGATTCTTTATCAGATCACGGCACGACTCTCGCCCTTTGTTTGGATCGAAGGCATCAAAACGATGCTTCAAAGGTTCGACTTCAGCGGGTCTTCTCAGCTGGTAGGTGCCATCCCACAAAGAAGGCCACAGCTCACGTCCCGGAGCTCTCTCCAGACCTTTGATAATTTCAACCCTGGCAGGCGCCCCATTGACATGGCTGGATAACCAGTCAGCAGCTGCTTCAATGCTGACCTGCCACTGTTCAGGTACCTTATCCAGCTGCTCAAACACGCCTATCAGATGGCCATAATTTCGATCACTGGCCAGACAGAGGTTGGTGCTGTCAATCTCCCTGTCATATTGCTCATCAGTGACAAACTCTGGAGAGTACGCCTGGACGGAGACAGTGTTGAAGTAATCTCTGGCTTCATCCGTCGGTGTTCCATCGGGATTAAGCACAGGGAACATCTGTCGGTTTTGCGCGTCCACTACGATAAATCGCCCGGATGACTTCAGTCTTTGCAGAAAGGTGTAATGACCGGCACCACCGCTTTCGCCTGATTTCAGGACAACATACCGGTCACTATCAAACGCCTCGGCTAATGGCCTTTTGGCGGCACCGGGCTGTCTCTGCTGACCTTTTTTGATGGCTTCGAAAAACTCACCGACATGATTCTGAAATTGATGGTGATGCTGTTTTTCTTCAATACCGTCGATCTGGGCCCAACCCACAATAGGCGTCGTCTCACTGTTATCAAAAGGAATCTCTATTGGCGTTGAAATGGCATGGACCTGGTTATACCCCTTGCCTCTGGCAAAATGCTCCAGAGAGTTGGCAAAGCCCTGACAATTTGAATTACCCGCTGCCTGTCTCTTATAGAGTTCGGATACAACGTTATTGAGGAGTTCAAATTCAACTTCTTCATCGGCTGAAATCAGGGTCTGCCTGTGGATTGTCAATTTATCCAGATCGGCGAGGCGATTGACTCTATCAGCGCCAAAAGTTCCAGCCGTTATCTGTCGTGTGGCTTCATCCTTATCAATCCGTCCGTACTGGTATTCAAGATCAATTTTGGAACGGTTATAACCACGGTCAATATCTTCCTTAATCTGGTTAAATGCTTCTGCCTCCGTATTCGGTTGGACATTAATGAGCATCTGTCGACGCTCTTTTTCCAGATCACGCACAGCATCCTCAAAAGAAACTGCATGAACCCTATGCTGATTAAACCGGCCACTGACAACCCGGTCGGGTTGCTGGCCGGATGGCTGTATACGATCCCACTGAGCTTTCATGGTCAGGAATTGTTGTTGAGCGTCGTCCATTTCCGGCAACTGCCATGAAGACTGCTCAGAGGGCATAGTATTCGCAGCAGAAGCTTCTGGCTGTTTTTCAGAAACAGGAGGCGGTATCGTGACTGTCTGCGGAACAACAGACGCTCCATCCGTTGTTGCAATCACCTTTTTGGCTGTTACCACAATTTTCCCGGAAAACTCACGGATGTAGTCCTGCTGACGAGGGCTTCTGTTCAAAACTCCCCGGGCCAGCCTCTCATCGGTATTTAAAAGATGAATAGCCACTGCAAGGTCTGCATCCTTTATATCCGGGTTGAATGCCCTGGCTTTTTTAAAGGCTTCCAGCTGTTCCCTAGTTGCTGGTTGCTGAGGGCCAACAAACTCCTCGCCCAATGGGCTAAAACCCATTTGCCTATAATCGTCGTCCAGCTCGTCACTGATGTCATGGGGCTTTGCAGAAGACTGTCTCAGGTAGCTATAGAATTTCTCAAGGCTGGTAAACACAGGTATTGCGTTGTCGTCCTCTACGGTCTTTGAAGCAGCCTCTGAAGCTGCCTGAACATCTTCTGCGGGGAGAACGCCGTACAGGAACTTACCCTCATTAACCGTGCGCCCCAATTCGTTGAGCAGAGGATCATTAAATTTCATATTATCCAGGCAGGCATTGACCATTTCATCGGTCATCACTTTATCCCGATAAGCCTGTTTCATATCCTGAACGGTCAAACTGTATTGTCTGTCTCCGAGAATATCCACAAATATCTGACATGCCCTGTGAACCAGCTTCTCTCTGATTTGCGGCGGAGTAATCGCAGACAGGCGCTGAGTATCAAGTGCATCACTACGGCGGGCATTCGCCCGCTCCCGTCTGGTACATCGAAGCTCTCTGGGAGGGTTTGTCTTGAAATAATCAATAGCCTGATCCATGACGTAAAAATATTGGTCCAGATCGCCAGTATGCCGGGAAGTGAACACATTTTTGCGAGTTGTATCCGTTGTTGATTGAAGTAATGTAACCCTATAAGGCTTCTCTTCATCAGGAGCCCGATGTTTCGCACATTGAATCCGGATATCGACTTTCTCGGATTCCATAAAGTCCTTTAAATGAGATTCCCAGTCATCTTTGTCTCGGGCTTTAGTGGTCAAACAGAACTTTGAGATCAGGTTTTCGACGGCTGCCACTATTTCATTGTCTGGTGCTTTTTTCAGGAGTAGCTGAACCAGCTCAACCTCAGCCTCATGCAGAACGGTCAGACTGGCCTGGTTTAAGGCTACACATTCATCATTCCAGACACTGGCCTTTCTTGGCGTAGCCGGATCTGTGATGGATACATCTCTTTTTAACAGCGGGGTTCTGGCCCCGGTGGCCGTCCGTACTTCACGACTAACGCCCACTAGCTCCGGTTTATCCATAAGCTCATTGTGTCGCTGGTAATAAATGCTTACGGAGCGACAAAAGGCATTGTACTTATCGGACGGCCCCAGAACCCAGCCGACTTTTTCCGATGACAAGCGACCATTATCAAGAATGGGGTATTTGCCTTGAACGTCTTTATTGGATTTATAGAAATCAAGAAATGATAGGGGAGAAAACGGAACCACTATGACCTCCTTGTCATTGGCATAGCTAAGCATTCCCAAAAGCTTAGCAAGCTGTGGTTACGTCACTTATTCGACAGGCGACAGAGAGTCAGCCAGAGGACTGACTCCCGAAGTTTATTTTCAGGCAGTTTCTTCCAGTTCACGGACGTCCTGGGTCATGCGCATAGGGCAGAAATCGGGTCCGCACATGGAACAGAACTCAGACTCTTTCGCACCTTCCTGAGGTAATGTCTGATCGTGATAGGCTTTGGCCGTATCAGGGTCCAGAGCCAGGTTAAACTGATCCAGCCAGCGGAATTCGAAGCGCGCCTTGGACAGGGCATTATCCCGAACCTGGGCAGCGGGATGACCTTTGGCCAAATCAGCAGCATGAGCGGCAATTTTATAAGCAATCAGACCGGCTTTTACATCATCTCTGTCAGGCAGGCCCAGATGCTCTTTGGGTGTGACATAACAGAGCATGGCGCAGCCATACCAGCCAATCATGGCAGCACCAATGCCCGAAGTAATATGGTCATAGCCGGGTGCCACATCGGTAGTCAGAGGTCCAAGGGTATAGAAAGGCGCTTCATGACAATGCTCCAGTTGCATCTCCATGTTTTCCTTAATGAGGTGCATGGGTACATGACCCGGTCCTTCTATCATGACCTGAACATCGTATTCCCAGGCAATCTTTGTCAGTTCCCCAAGGGTTTTCAGTTCGCCAAATTGCGCTTCATCGTTGGCATCGGCGATAGAGCCGGGACGCAATCCATCCCCCAGAGACAGGCTGATATCATACGCCTGACAGATCTGACACAGCTCCCGAAAATTGTCGTAGAGGAAATTCTCAGCATCATGCATCTCTGCCCACTGGCCCAGAATACCCCCACCCCGGGAAACAATGCCTGTTACCCTGTTTCTGGTTTTAGCAACATGTTCCCTGAGAACACCGGCATGGATCGTCATGTAATCCACACCCTGCTCTGCCTGCTCAATAATGGTGTCTTTCATGACCTCCCAGCTCAGGTCTTTCACCTTGCCCCTGACCTTTTCCAGAGCCTGATAGATAGGCACAGTACCGATAGGCACAGGCGAGTTCCTGATAATCCATTCACGGGTTTCATGGATGTTCTTGCCTGTGGATAGGTCCATCACCGTATCGCCACCCCAGCGAACCGACCAGAGCATCTTTTCAACTTCTTCTTCAATGGAAGAGGTCACCGCAGAATTGCCAATATTGGCATTGATCTTCACCAGAAAGTTACGCCCGATGATCATGGGCTCGGACTCAGGGTGATTAATGTTGGCCGGGATAATGGCACGCCCTTCAGCGACTTCTTTTCTGACAAACTCCGGGGTGATATGGGAGCCATCAGTGCGCCCCATACTCTCGCGAATCGCAATAAACTCCATTTCCGGAGTAATTATCCCCTTTCTGGCGTAATGCAGCTGGGAGACATTTTGGCCAGCCCTGGCCCTGCGTGGCGTTCTCAGTGCTTTGAAGCGAATATCTTGCAAGCGCAGGTCGAACTGACGGGAGCGGGCAAATTCCGAGGAGCGATCGTCGAGCAGCTCAGTATCCGCTCTCTCTTCAATCCACTGTGAGCGCAAACCAGGCAGGCCCTGATTCAAATCATGAGGAACGCCGGTCTCTGTGTAACTGCCCGAAGTGTCATAAATACGCACCGGTTCATTCTTGCCGCCACCAAAACGTTCGGGGGTATCGTGCAGGCGAACTTCCCTCATACCCACACGAATGTCTTCGCGACTGCCTGTTACATAGGTTTTTTGAGAGTTGGGAAAAGGGCGACAGGCGTCCATTAGCAACTGCCGGTCAAACCCGGACGCATTTTTCTCGCAAGCCATCGTTTCTGTATCCTTCACGTTGAGTTCATGACGGTTTCGATATAGCTTGCCGGATAGGCCATCTTGTTCCCTTCGCAGGTGTTAACCTGAGCAGGTTCTACGGATTCCGAAAAACAGCAATTCGGTCTCAGCCTGTGGCGCTCCGACAAGATTGCCGGAAAGTATAAGTAGATTTCTAAAAGGTTAATAGTATAAAGACACAAAAAAACCAAGGGTTTATTCAGCTGTAGTCGCCTGAAAGCTCCTTACACAGCTGGGTTCTGAAGGTCTGCAAAAAATCACTGTGACGTGCCGCCATTTTACGCCCGGGCTCTGTTTTCATGGTCTTTTGAATCTGTAAAAGCTTGATTTCAAAATGGTCCAGCGAGTATTGACGATCGTTCAGCGCCCTGTTTTTCCCCATGGGATCTTCGGGATCGAACAGTTTCTGGCCCAGCTTGCCGCCCGTATAAAAACAGCGGGCAATACCAATCGCGCCCAAAGCTTCCATCCTGTCAGCATCCTGAACCACTTCAGCTTCCAGAGTTTCAGGAGTGATATTAGCGGAATAACTGTGAGTTTTTACTGCATGACACACGGCAGCCGTCAGCTCTTCTGGAAAGGCCAGAGATTTCAGGCAGACTTGGGTCTTTTCAGCCGCCAGGGTGGAAGCCCTGGAGCGCTCCGGATGGTTTTTTGGCAACATCACAATGTCGTGAAAATAACAGGCAGCAAGAACCACCAGCCGGTTAATGTCAAAACGCCCCTCATCCATCAATTGTTGAGCGGTTTTCCAGACCCGCTGAAAATGGGAAATGTCGTGCGAGGCATCATCGCAGTCCCTGTCTTGCAGGTATTCGACAAAACGTTCTTCCCAGCTTTTCAGCAGTGCAGGTTCATTAAAGTTCATGATTCGGGATCCACAGGCCTTTGGTAACGTTGACAGGTTCTGCTGTTAATAGCCGGAAAATCATGCAAAAAATTGTGAGTGTGGACAACCACTCTGTCCGGGTGAATATCCACCAGATTATAAACCGGAGGCTCCGGCGAAACAGAGTCTGGCCTGGGGTTATCAAAATCAAAAGGTGTCTGGTGTACCAGTGAAGGTGGGCATGAAAAGCTGATCCCCTGCCAACTGCCTGAAACAGAGCGGTGCAAATGCCCCAGGAACAAATGCCTGATCCGTTCCTTATGGGGCTTGATCGCTGACCAGAGTGCTGCTGAGTTGATCAGATTGTCCCTGTCCATACTCGCCAACCCCGTTTCAAAAGGAGGATGGTGCATAAACAGGCAAACCGGTTTGTCTGATGCCTTCAGTTCATCTCTAAGCCATGCCAGTCTTTGCTCACAAAGAATCCCGCTGCGCTTTCTGTCATCCAGAGTATCCAAACAGATCAGGTTGACCCCTTCTGTTTCGAGCTTAAACTGGATAAAACCTTCCTGCTGCCTTGGGTGACTCGAAAAAACATCCAGAAAATTCTGCCTGTGATCATGATTGCCCATCAGGCAGTAAACCGGAAAAGGCAACCTGTCCAACTCTTCTTTCAGGGCTCTATAAGCCTCTTTCTCGCCCCAGTGTGTCAGGTCACCGGTAATAATGCAGGCGCTGGATTCCGGCACTTGCTGCACAAGTGTATCGACACAGTTTTTCAACCTTGCCTGTGGGTCAATGTCGTAATTCAACATGCCCGCCGGAACCAACTGGGGATCAGAAAAGTGTACAAATCGATAGACCATAAAATGCAATCCCGTCATTATTCTCAAGCTAAATGATCGCACGGAAAAGGTATCGCTTTAGAGGAAGTTTGTTTACTTTTTTGATGGTCTATCCAGACTAATGAGAGTGACTGAGAGCTTCTGCCGAACTCAGAGAAAACCGGGCAACCGTTAAATTACACCATCCCTCATAACCGGCCAGACTCATACCCAGTGACTCGATCACATCAAGGGCAAACTCGTTTTGGGGTGAAGCAAAAGAGATGATTTCCTTGAAGCCCAATCTTTTGAACCCCAGATCGGTCACAGCTTCAGCCGCTTCGATGACCAGCCCACGACCGCGATACTCCTGACTGAACCGCCAGCTCATCTCTATGGTATCGCCATAGGCCGAAAATCCACAGTTGCCAATCAGCCTGTTACTCTCTTTTAGAACAACTGCCCAACGAGACCAGCCTTTATGGTCAAGTTCGATCTGAAAACGCCAGAGATCGGTTTCTGCTTCGCTGGCGGGGGAGTGAATACTGTAATGCAGTTCTTGGTGAACTGCTCCAATGATATCGGCATACGGCTTTAAGTCAGCTTCTTGCCAGGTTCGCAGGATCAGTCGGGGTGTTTCGGCAACAATCAGCACATGAGACTCCAGAAACTTCATGACCAGGCAAGATAAGGTTTAGTCGATTTTTTCGCTTTAACCAGAATCTGTACCCAATTAATAAAAAGAGTACTGCTCTCTTCGACCCTGAACCGATAAAAAAAGTTCGCCAGATCGAACGTTTTTTTCCCAGACACGATAGACTGACTGCAAAGTGACTCCCGGCTGTTATTCACTCCAGAACCGCCGATGAAACTTAAAGGAACTTGAGTAACTATGAGGTCTGGCATTGAACCCTATATTTCTGGACTACCTGAATAGAAAAGACGAAAGCTTCAGCTGGCGCTGCCTTGAAACTTCTCATTGCGAAGAGTTTCCGGTCGTCTCCGTTAGCCATTTAGAACTGATTTCCCAGACTTGGCAGGAAGGCTCAGGGTTTGGCCTCCTTCAGCCGGAATGGCAACACCGCCTCACACTTTACTGGCCTGAAGGAGGTTCAGAGAGTCCCTGTCTGTTAATGATTAATGGTGGATCAAGGCACGATCCATCCCTTGAACTCACTCCCTCGCATAATGTCGATGGCGCACATTTATGCCAACTCACCAAAGCCCCGGTAGCCGTTCTCAAAGATGTTCCCAACCAGCCTTTGACCTTTCGGGATGGTGTTCCCAGGTCGGAAGATGATCTTGTTGCTTTTTCCTGGCAAGCCTTTCTGGAAGATCCTGAACACAATGGTCTTATGCCCATTCAATGGCCCATGGTGAAAAGTGTTATCCGGGCCATGGATGCTTTGTGCGAGTTCAGTGAAGAGATCAGTGAAAAAAAATGCTCCCGAATAAATGACTTCATTATCGCCGGGGCTTCCAAACGGGGCTGGATTTCATGGTTAACGGCAGCCGCTGACCAAAGGGTCATGGCTCTTATTCCAATGGTGATCGATACATTGAACGTACAAGCCTGCATGAATCATCATCTGAATGTTTATGGCGGCTTTGCCAGCGCTATCAGCGATTATGCAGACAGTGATCATGACATTCTGTCAAGCCTGGAATCCAAGGGTATGCAGCAATTGCTCAATGATATTGACCCCTTTGTCTACAGAAGTCAGCTTCATCTGCCTGCATTTATTGTCAACGCCAGTTGCGACGAGTTCTTTCCACCAGACTCTGCCCGTTTCTATTACCCGAAGTTATCCGAATTAACCTGGCTGAGGTATTTACCGAATGCCAGCCATTACCTGGGCCGGGACAGTGACGTAAACACCGATGAGATCATGGCTTCTGTCTTTGGTGCGCTGATCTCGGAGCAGGATATGCCCGCCATGAACTGGCAACTGCTGGATGAAGGTGGTTTGGAAATCAGAACCAGCCTTGAACCTAAATTAGCCCGTGCCTGGGTTTGCCATAACCCTGAGGCCAGAGACTTCCGAAAAGATGTACTGCAACAGGCAGGTATCCGCTATCAGGCAACCCGTATAGAACCTGTCGTCTCAATGCCCTGGACTTATCAGTTTTACCCTGCAACGCCCGAGAATGGGTGGACTGCCTTCTTTATCGAGCTGGTCTTCAACAATGCGCCTTATCCGGATCTGATCCTGACATCAGGCGTTCGGGTGACTCCTGACGTTTATCCTTAGAGCAGCCCTGACTGTTTATCCACTCGACAAAAAAGGATAACCGGACAGCCCATCAGAGATCATATATCGCAATAGCACTGAGCGATATCAGGGGGCTACTCAGACTTTTTCATATCCCGATATTCTTTCAGTTTATCCCGTAGTTCCTTGCGTGACTCTCGATAGGTTTGCATCTGCTGATCGTTGAGTACCGTCGCCAGTCTCTTATTGGTTTCATCCCTGTTTGCCTTGAGAGCCCTGGCTTTTGCAAGCCGGTCCTGATCGGTGGCCTGAATCTTTTTCACATTCTCCCTACTCTCCTTCAGGATGGCCTTTACATTGGGCTTTTGTTCATCCGTGAGATTGAGTTTTTGCTCCAGCTGACTGTATGCTTCTTCCATATTCACGGGCGCTTTGCTCGGAGCCGCTTCTACTTCGACAGAGCAAAACACCAGCAGAATGGAAACCACCGATAGACAGAAGATTATGCTTCCTGGTATCGAATGATTGTCCAGAGAATAAAAAGATGCCCCGGTTTTCATAGCAATTCCTCCAGTGAAATTGACTGCTCATACACCTTGAAGAGCAAAAAAGGTGTGTGATACATAACATGAAAGGTGCCTGCCATGTCGATATGGAAGACCCAAGCTACTCCAGAAAGCCTGAATCAGAGATGTGAAGGCAGTATGTGCAGTCATGTGGGTATCAATATAGTAGAAATAGGCGACGACTTTCTTCGTGGCACCATGCCGGTAGACGAGAGAACCAAACAGCCCCTTGGATTTTTACACGGTGGCGCATCGATGGTTCTGGCTGAGACCCTTGGCAGCATTGCAGCCAACCTCTGCTGCGCAAAAGATCAATACTGTGTCGGCCTTGAGATCAATGCCAATCATCTTAAGTCAGTCACTTCCGGACGGGTGACTGGTACCGCCAGAGCCGTTCACATTGGCAAAAGCACACAGGTCTGGGAAATCAGGATCGAAAATGAACAGGGGCGGCTCACCTGTATTTCGAGAATTACCATGGCCGCAGTCGGCAGATAAAAGTTCTGATGAAAAGCAGATACCGGGCGTTTCTGTATCTGCTTCAGGGTCTGATGTCGTGTTGTTTTGGGAAAAAAATCACAGTCTGGATTCGATCAGGCTCTCCAACTTCACCTGATCTCTGGCAAAATTACGAATGCCTTCGGCGAGTTTTTCTGTGGCCATCGCATCTTCATTCATTGCCCAGCGGAAAGCCTGTTCGTTCAGTACCACTTTTTCATGACTGGATGTGGCACTCTCCGGAGACAGCTTCCGAACAACCGTCGCTTCTGTCTTCTCCAGATCATCCAGCAGACCCGGGCCGATCGTCAGACAATCACAACCCGCCAACTCAATAATCTCAGCTGTGTTACGGAAGCTGGCACCCATGACCACAGTATTGTAGCCATGCTGCTTGTAGTAGTTGTATATGCGGGTCACAGAAACCACACCCGGATCCTCAGCCGCTTCAAAGTCACGACCTTCAGCTTTTTTGTACCAGTCAAGAATACGGCCAACGAATGGAGAAATCAGGAATACACCAGCTTCAGCACAAGCCTGAGCCTGGGCAAAATTGAACAACAGGGTCAAATTGCAACGGATGCCTTCCTGCTCCAGAACCTTCGCAGCTTCAATGCCTTCCCAGGTAGAAGCAATCTTGATGAGCAGACGTTCAGGGTCCGCGCCCTGCTCGCGGTAAAGGGCAACCAGCTCCCGAGCCTTGCCAATGGTGGCATCCTTATCAAATGATAAACGAGCATCGACTTCTGTTGAGACAACACCCGGTACGACCTGCTGGACTTCCTTACCAATCGCTACGGCCAGCCAATCACAGGCATGCCTGACCTGCGCCACTCCATCATCAGTTTTGGATTTGCCATACTCCAGAGCACTATTGAAAAGTGGCTCATAAGCAGGAAGTTCAGCCGCTTTCAGAATGAGGGATGGATTGGTTGTAGCATCTACAGGCTGATATCGACGAATGGCTTCGATATCGCCGGTGTCTGCCACTACTTTCGTCATTCCCTTGAGTTGCTCTAACTGATTCATTGGACTCTCAATCCTCACTTTTTTTTATGGCAATCGATTTCGTCAAAATAGTCAAGAACTACTCAGGGCCGTGTCTACATTCAAGAAAAGTTCATAACAATAACGATAGGCACTCTAACAAAGCCCAATGGCCAGAGCTGATAACGCAGCCTTTCGGGCTTCCACAACTTCCTCATTGCATCCTGCGTGATGAAATGAATCCGGCACCCGGAATTTATAAATCAATTATTCTGTGAGGTGTTCTGGTGCATCATCTGGCTAACCCTGAGCTCCTGCAGCAACAGTTCAATTTGAAACTGTTCCGCTTCAATCAGAGTTTTATAACGGGCTACCACCGCATTCATCTGATCAGACAAGGTTCCTTTGGTCTTCTGATCAACACTGTTTGCAATAGACTTCGATTGAGTATTGATGTCTTTTTCCTTAACACTGTTTCGGGGCTGGCTTTTATTCTGAGGGGTCTTTTTATTGATTTTGGCCTGCAGCTGTTTCAGCTCGCTCTGCATGCGATCACGGTAGGTCCGAATGCGCTTTTGTCTCAGAGCAATACGATCTTCGATCATCCGGGCGCGGGCCTTTTCGTCCATTCCCCGCAGTTTATCCATATCAAATGGCTCAAGGGGTGCCGCCAACCCCTTAAGTTCAATAGGTTTGGCATTGCTGTCGCACTTTTCTTCTGTAAAAACCACAGCGCCATTTACCTGACATTTGTAAATTGGCTTCGCGTACCCTGTAACCGGAATCAATAAAATGCCGACGCCCAGCAAAAGTTTTCTCAAATCCATGATGATGCCCTGACTTAATACCTTTTCTTCACTATAGTCAGAGCCTGGAAAATGAATATCAAAACGACCTGCTCCCTTATTCTTGCCCGTGGCATGATTACAAAGATCAGTGTGCTATTGACTCACTGTTTTTGGTATCTGCGCATTAGTACCCACAGATAACTGCTCACCGCCAGTGCAATCAGTCCCAGCAATATTTTCAGAACAACCTGGGGAACCAGCCAGACTGAAATCCCTATGCCCAGCCATAATAATGCCAGAGCCCGATACCCTATTTTGGGTGAGAGTGCCCTGTCATGCAGATATTCTTTCAGGACCGGACCGAACCTTGGGTGCCCCAGCAGCCACTGATTCAATTTTGGTGAAGAGCGAACGCTGAGCCACAATGCCATCAACAGAAACACCGTCGTTGGCATCAGAGGCAACACAGCACCTATAATGCCGAGCACAATGCAAAGTACTGCCAACCCCTGATACAAGAGTCGCAACAATGGATTTCTGACCAGAAGGTTGCCTTTTTCTGTTGCTACCTGATCAGCCAAACGGGGCTCTTTACACTTACTCAAATGTCGCTTCCTGAATACGCTTAACGTACTCCAGCTCTGTGAGTTTTTTCAGAACTTCATAGTAATCCTGCTGATGGGTGTCACCGACGGCCAGATACTCGCCTGAGCGGCACTGTATTTTTCCCGGCGAAACCCGGTAAACAACCAGCGTTGGATCAATCGCCATAACCTGATCAACATACTCGATATTGTCAGGAATACAGAATTCATAGGACACTGCCGTCAAGCTGTCATCTTTACCACGCAGACCCTCCCTGTTGAGTTCATTGAGATCAAACTGGATCTTGGCCATATCCCCCGCTTTCCAGCCCAGCGTGGAGCAACCACTCATAAACAGAGCCAGCAGGAGTAAAGCAGGAGTTTTCAATGACATAAGCAAAACCTTTAAAGATTAACTGCTTGACTATAGTAACTCTTTTCTCTGCTTCATGGTGGTTAATCACGAAAAGGATGCACATACGACTAACAACAGAAATAATCCACATTAGAATGATCACACAAAATATATCTATACTGATATCCTCTGCACTCAGCATCGTTAAATTATGCATTCCAATATTCTTGTTCGAGCCGCTCTGGTGATACTGATCCTGACGGCCAACAGCAGTTTTTCAGCCTCTGACTTTGAGATTTCCGAGTTAACCAGAGGGCATCAGCGGACCAGTGACTACCTGGAGAGTATTCGTAACAACCGTCCACTGCTCCAGATGTTTATGAATAAACTGCCAAAAGGCGGTAATCTCCACCATCACCTCATGGGGGCCATCGAACCCAAAGAAATCATTGATATTGCGATAGAACGTGGGTTCTGCATGTACAAAAACCATCACATGGCTCCGTGTGACTGCTGCACCCAGTCCGTGAAGAAGTATGTCGATAATGAAGAAAACCATGCAGCTCTGATCAGGCAGCTATCACTTCCTGACAGTCACGATCCTGTCGAAGTTCGTAACAAGCTTTTCTTCAACTACTTTCCCACCCTTAAAGCCCTGTTCGATGGGATAGATGCCCGTTTCATTTCATATATACGAAAAAAGGCCGCTGTTGATGGACTTTCCTACATTGAATCTACTGTCTACTTCGATGAAGCGAACGGACCTGATAAGTTATTTTCCCTTATCACTCACCTTCCCACACCAAACCCTGACAGCACCCAGAGTCTGGAAGACTTTCGTGCCAAACTGAGTTCCCAGTCAGATTTTCATACCCAGTTAAAGACCGCTGCCGGAAAGATAGCCAACGCCTTGAAAGCTTCTGACGACCATTTGAACTGCTCCCACAGTCACTCTCACCCTGCCTGTTCTGTTAGCGTCCGGTTTCTGCACCAGGTTCACCGGACCGAACCCCTGCCCCAGGTTTACGCCCAGATGATCTTTGCCTTTGAACTGGCTCAATTGAGTCTCTCCGGCAGCAACCCTCAGGTGCTGGGCATTAACATAAGCGGATCTGAAAATAGTGATACGGCACTGAATGATTACCCCAGTCATATGAAAATGCTGAGTTTTCTGAAAAACCACAAACAATACCCTCTGGTGAAAGAGCGTATCAGCCTTAACGCAGGAGAAATGGCCAGGGCCACAGTTGAGGATTTTTACTATCGAACCGCCATGGCAGATGCTATTCAAATCGTTAAGCCCAAGCGTGTAGGCCACGGAATAAGCCTCATGGCACAGAACTGTCTGAAGCAATCCGGCTCCGGTAATGAAGAATACGCCAACTGCAGTGCCGAACTGCTCAAAACCATGCTGGATCATGACATTGCTGTTGAAATTCCATTCACCAGTAACCAGCGATTGAGCGCTACCGGGCCCAGGAGCGGTCACCCCTTTCCTGTTTATGTCAATAGTAATATTGCAGTGACGCTGGCTACTGACTATCCGGGTATTCTGAAAGTCGATTTGACCAGTCAGTTCGTTGAGGCCGTCCACGGCTTCAGCCCTGATCAGACCGGCGAAAGTTTTCTCCTGTCCTTTGACCAGATTGTTGAGTTCGCACGCAACAGCCTGGAGTTCAGTTTTCTGCCTGGTCAGAGCCTCTGGTTAAAGAGTGAAGGTCAGTCTCGATATCAAAAAAGGGTTCCGGCCTGCCTGGATCTTGGATCAGAAGCCTGCAAGAAATTTGTTAGCGGTAATACCAAGGCGAGGTTTCAAAGAGATCATGAATCAAGGCTGAAAGACTTCATGTTAACAGCACCTTTAGAGTAAGAAACCATGATTTAACACCCTTCAGGACGACCAGGAAACTTGCAAAACAAGAGTAACAAAATGGCAAAAGAATTCATCCCCAGATCTCGGTTCGGCTTACTGACATTGCTCTGCTTCTGTCTTCTGATTCTGAGGCATCAGGTTCATGCCAGAGATCACCTGAAAGTCTCTCCCGGAAACTGTACCCCTTCTTACCTGGGTAAGCACTTTCATGACGTGCTGCCCTGCTACCTGAAGCAGAAAGATAAGAATTATCAGTGGAGTGTTTCACCAGCAACTGAAGAGCGCGTTGAGCTGGATGGAAAAGTGCTGAAGGTCAAAGTATACCCTGTCAATATGAAGTCTCTGCGCTGGACTGTTGGCGAGCAGGACAAAGTCTCTGACCCCGTCTGGGAGCACCGGGTCATGGTTTATGTACCGGAAAAGGTCAGCGCCGACACAGCGCTGCTCAATATCAACGGCGGCATCATCCACTGGCCTGAAGGTCAGCCCGATAACAACAAGAGGTTCACCGATGCCCTGCATTTTTCCCATATAGCTGCCAGAACACGGTCAGTCGTCGTTGACCTGAAAGATATTCCAAACCAGTTCCTGCAATTTGGAGACAAAAAACCACTGAAGGAGGATGCTCTGATTGCCTATACCTGGCAAAAATTCCTCGATAACCCGAAGAAAAACTATAACTGGCCACTCCGACTGCCCATGGTCAAGGCTTCCGTCAGAGCCATGGATACAGTTCAGGCACTGATGAAAGAAAAACATATAAAAATTGACCGTTTTGTATTAGCCGGGGGGTCAAAACGAGGCTGGACAGTCTGGCTGACTGCAGCAATGGACAAAAGGGTCTCCGCCATTATACCCATGGTCATTGATGTGCTTAACCTGCAAGACAGTATGCGCCACCATTTCAATAGCTACCAGGGCTGGGCTCCGGCTATCAAAGACTATTATTCTCTGATGCACACACTCGGTACCCAACCTCTGACTCAGTTAATGGAAGTGATCGACCCCTATTCCTACCTTCCTCAGCTGGCCATGCCAAAATACATCATCAATGCCACGGGCGATGATTTTTTCTTACCCGATTCCAGCCGCTATTACTTTAATGATCTGAAAGGCGAAAAATGGTTGAGATTTCTTCCTGACCTGCGGCATTACATTCTCAGAATGGATCAAACACTGGTCAGTGAAACCATCGAATCCTTTTACGGAGCCACCATTGAAGATCGTCCCATGCCCAGGATCAACTGGGATGTCTCTAAGCAAAACCTGAAAGTGGAAGCCTCAATGCCCCCCAAAGCCATGAAACTCTGGACTGCAGAAAATCCTGAAACCAAAGATTTCCGAACCAGCCCTGACAACCCCACAGTCACCCGGTTTAAATCCGAAACACTCAAATTCCATTGCCATAAAAGCTGTCGGGCCGATGTTGCGTTAAAAGCTCCCGAAAAAGGTTGGAAAGCCAGCTTTGTAGAACTGATCTATCCCAATCCACCTTATCGTGACCTGTCATTTACTACCCGGGTGTTTGTCACTCCGGATGTTTATCCTGAGCACGGCAGCAATGCGTCTCATGGTCAGAGCCATCCATAAAACATATAACGCAGCGGATTGTCCGGGCACTGCTCAAGGCCACACTCAAAGAAGACTGAAACGATATTGGCAACAACCAGAAACACTAGAAACGCAAAGGCCAAATGGGAAAACCTTCGAATTCTTGGGTCTCTCGCTTCTGAAACCTCGTTCCTGTATGCATACAATTCAAATTGTCTGGAGTAGCCTATGACCAGTGCGATGTACACGATTAAAGCAGAGCACAGAATATACAACCAGGTATACATATGCAGCCCCAGGATAGCTTCACCATATCCTTGAGGTGTTGTCACATGCAGTGCAATTTGCCTAAGAGAAATAAAGCTCGTCAAGACGGCTGCCAGCAGCGACAGACTGTAATGACCAGGTCGAATATGATACCTCATATTGAGCAGAAACCCTGAGGCAATGATTAGTATTCCCTGCCGCTGCAATATACAGAGAGGGCAGGGTAACTCCCCCATCACAAATTGAAACCAGAAAGCGACAACCAGAAGAAGGCAGGTGATTGTCAATTCAAAAACACTGGCAAATTTCACAAAATCATTGATCTCACTGCGAGAGTTCATGACCGATCTCCGACAGGTGTCTATAGATAAATTTCCAGGTGCTCAGAAATATGATGCATAAAAATCAATGCAATCAGAACGAGAGAAATGCTGAACAAAACGATGCCCCATCTTCGATTGAACCAGGCGACAAGCATCGCAAATAATATGAAGATAAAAGACAACAAAGCGTAAGGCATTAACCGTGCTCCCCGGCCCGACGAGACTGTTTCAGCAATGCCGCGCTGCACTGATAAGACGTTAAAAAGTGTCTTCGGGCACCAATCTCGGGCAGGCTCCTGAACATGAAAGTTTCATAAGAGCATAGCTTTGTCATTCTTTATTGTCAGATAAGAAGCGTCTGTTGAAAGGACGCTCTTAAGAAAGCAAATGTCTGGCGTGGGAAAAAAATCAGGCAAAAGGACGGATACCCACCTTATTGCGAATATCCTGCAGGAACGGCACTGCTTCAGCACGGGCTTTTTCTGCACCTTTTTGCAACTCAGCTTCAATAAATGCCGGGTCAGCCATCAACGCGTTATAGCGTTCACGAGGCTCCCTGAGTACATTGTTGATGTATTCAAAGAGTTCATTTTTCAGGTCACCCCAGCCAGCACCGGCTTCGTACTGCTGCCGTTTTTCAGCCACCTCCTGTTCCGTCGCAAAGGCTGAAAAGATCTGAAACAGAGTGCAGGTTTGCGGGTCTTTAGGTTCACCGGGCTCCAGAGAGTTGGTTTTGATCTTGCGGATCAGCTTGAGCAGCTTTTTCTCTGGCACAAACAACGGGATGGTGTTGTCGTAGCTCTTGCTCATCTTGCGACCGTCAAGACCATTGAGAACCGCAGTGTTTTCACCCACCACGGCTTCTGGCAGCACAAACCTGGTTTTGTAGTGGTGGTTCATTCGACCGGCAATATCCCTGGCCATTTCCAGATGCTGAACCTGATCACGACCCACTGGAACACGGTTGGCATTGAACATCAGGATATCCGCCGCCATCAGGATCGGGTAATTGAACAACCCCATCAGCACGCCCTTGTCCGGGTCAGACTCGCCCGCTTCCTGATTGCTCTGGGTAGCTGCTTTATAGGCATGAGCACGATTCATCAGACCTTTGGCGGTCATGCAACCGACAATCCAGTTCAGTTCCATAATTTCCGGAATATCAGACTGACGATAAAAAGTGACACGATCGGTATCCAGACCCAAAGCCAGCCATGTCGCGGCAATTTCCAGCCCGGACTGGTGAATACGCTTGGGGTCACGCCCCTTGATCAGGGCATGGTAATCCGCCAGAAAAAGGTAGGACTGAATGTTTTCGTCACGGCTTTCTTCAATCGCAGGACGGATAGCACCCACATAATTGCCCAGATGCGGCGTGCCTGTGGTGGTAATACCGGTTAATACTTTGGTCTTTGTCATGGGGTCACTCATAGGCCTCACGAAGTGGCAATGGGCACTTTACTGGAAACGGGAAGGCGGCATTATAGAAGAGGCAAGGCAGGCATCTCAACCACAGGCGGCACTGCTGTCCGGTTAAACACATTCAAGCTCCATAATCAGGGGCGTCTGAAGCTTGAATATTTTTAACCGGACGAGAAGACTATTCTGATTTCTTGTGACAGCGCTTCCTACTACAAACAGGTTTTTTTGGGCAGCTCAAACCGAAGCAGAGGATATTTTCATAGAAGGTGGAACCTGAAGGGCAAGAATCCCAGGTTGTAAAAATAGAGCAACGAAAAGGATTGCAGCCATCACCATTACATAAATGGCAAGCAGGAGAAAACTGTTCAACAGTGCATGTACATCTGGGGCAGTCACCATGGAACGATGGGCTCTCGCATTTGGAGCAAAAATCGTCTTCATCGTTAGCTGCATAGCTAACTTCATTGCTACCCTCATTGCTACCTTCATCACTCTCGCTCTGGTCGTTCAAAGCTGGTCGGAAGAAGGGCGAGAAATACAAGGCACCAACAAACAACCCACATGAGTTCTCACCATTATCCGATAGCGTTTCATATCCAAATTCAAATCCTTTGCCAACGGTAGACTGCACACAGATGTCCAGGTGACCTGCGTTCTGATTTCTGTTTTTGAATACGTAATAGCTCCTGGATACGTAATAATAACCATTGTCGTTTTTTTCAATATGGGCAAATGAAGTAAGCCAGGTGGCAAGCTGCTCATAGTTTGCATCGAGCCAATCGAAGTTAGCGGTGTACTGTGTGTCCTGGACGACAACACCAAGTAGTCGCGGGTATGCACAGACAAACGAATCAGGTTCAGTTCCGGGGATGACCTTACCAATCAAATCGCCAGCATCGGCTCGAGTGTCGGAAGGCATGCACATCAGGACATCGGGATGAGCAGCCTCAAAGATATCTGTCGTTAATTCGCCAGCACCTTTCATCATGCCAGAGCTGAAATCAGCTTGCGTGTTCCCGGGACAGGTATCGGCACGAACATTGAGGGTAATTGTGGACAATAAAAGCAGCGTGAAAAAAAGCCTATGCATGAGGGGTTTCATAAATAACTCTTTTTTCATTGTTCAGTGAAACGGATGCAGGGAAAGAGTAAAAAACGTCAAGCGACTTTTTTATAGAATCAAAGTACAAGTGAACAACAAAAGTCACTTTAACCATGCACTGAAAGTCTGGGGAGTAAGAGCCTTGCTCTCGTGTTTTCGATTGGATCAGAATTCGTCAGCTTGATTCTGAGCAGCCAAGACTACGCATGCACCGACTGATAATAGCAAACCCCTGATAAGTCTGCCCAAATAGAGACATTCTCATGATGTGTCGTACTTATTCTTATTGGTTTTATCTCATCCGGCATCACACTGCCAACCCTGACAGAACAGGTGTGCACTGATTGGTAAAATTGAGACATTGTCCATATAGCTCTCAAGGCACCGGATACTGACAAGAGCCGACATTCGTCGGCCCTTTCTGACACTCAGATTGCACATTTTTCAATCAATATTCATGGCAAACGATTACGTCACAATGGCTCTCTTGCTCAGCGATCTGAAACGCAGCAGCAGGAATACAGCAGAAAGCGTCAGTGCCAGCACTAATCCGATCCAGAGACCATGGGGACCCATAGGTTCATCGGCGATAAAATCCGTCAGTCCCAGCGTATAACCCAGTGGCAGAGCTATACCCCAGCAGGCAATCAGAATAATGATCATAGGTACCCGGGTGTCTTTGTAACCCCTTAATGCACCATTGGAAGCGACCTGAATACCATCGGCGTACTGGAACAGTGCAGCAAAGATCAACAGCTGGGCAGCCAAAGCTTTAACCGCAGTATCCCGGGTATAAAGCGATGTCAGAGCATCGGCAAACGCCCACATAACAGCAGCAATCAGGGTGGCTGTCAGCAGGGTCGCTACGATACCCGAATACCCCGAGAACCTCGCGGCCTGAGGATCACCAGCCCCAAGAGCCTGACCGACCCGTATGGTGATTCCCATGGATAGACTCAACGGCACCATAAAGGCCATGCTGGCGAGATTCAATGCAATCTGGTGACCCGCGACGGTCACTGCGCCCAGTTTGCCAATAACCAGAGCGACCGCCGAAAAGATACTGGCTTCAAAAAAGATGGCCAGACCGATGGGAACGCCGAGTTTCAGGTGAGCAGCTATTCGCCCCATGTCGGGCGATTCAAAACGGTCGAACAGATTCACTTCTGTATGCTTTTGATTAAACCGGGTGTAGCAGAACATCAACAGGCACATCACCCAGAAACAGATGGCTGTTGCATAGCCACAACCTACGCTACCCATTTCCGGAAAGCCGAACTTGCCATAAATCAACACATAATTAAGCGGAATATTGATCAGCAAACCGACAAAGCTGATAAGCATGGCCGGCTTGGTAATGGAGCGCCCTTCGCAATAGCTGACCATGGTTTGATATAAACAGATCCCGGGCACACCCCAGGCCAATGCATCCAGATAAGCATCCGTCCTGGCAGCCATTTCGGCATTGACTTCCAGAACATTGAGCAATGGCATGGCATTGATCATCAACACCATACCGACCACACTTAACACCAGAGACAGCCACATGGCCTGACGAACCGGTGAAGCAATCTGGTCAATTTTTAGGGCACCAAACAGATGGGCGACAGTCGGTGTTGTCGCCATCAGGATACCTCTGATTAACAGATAAATCGGAACCCAGATACTGGAGCCAATAGCCACCGCTGCCAGATCTTCTGCAGAGTATTGACCCGCCATACTGGTATCCACAAAGCCCATACCGGTAGTTGCCAGCTGCGCACCCAGAATCGGGGCAGATAAATAAATAAGCTCTTTAAGTTCCTTGGAATATCGTTGGTATAACGTTGGGCTGGCTGTCATTTTTACTCACTGTTCTGATGTGCTTTTACCAATACTGAATCGGGGTAAAAGTTAAACCATCTTACCAGTCACATAACAACATTTGATATGGCTAATTTGCCGTGACTTTTTGGGGCCCTGCGCGGGATTTTTACCTATTTCCTTTAGCCGGTTACATCGCCTTTTGATGACATATTTGCTACTGTCGGCGGATGCCTGAATTACCTGAAGTTGAAACGACCCGAAGAGGTATTGCACCTCATATTATTGGTCACACCGTATCGGATGTTATTGTTCGCAATCCACAACTGCGCTGGCCGGTTCCGGAACATTTGCAACAGCATTTGTCCGGGCAGGTTATCCGTGCAGTCACCCGACGGGCGAAGTATCTCCTGATCAAAACCGACGCCGGAACCTTATTGGTTCACCTGGGGATGTCCGGAAGCCTGCGCATACTGAAAGAACCGCAGGAAGCCCGAAAGCATGATCATGTCGATCTGGTTTTCAGTCACGGGATAAGGCTGAGATACACCGACCCAAGAAGGTTCGGAGCGGTTCTGTGGATCGACGACGATGTTATGAAACATGACTTGTTAAGCAAACTCGGCCCGGAGCCACTCGGTGATGAATTTACAGCCCAGAGGCTTTATCTCAAATCCAGGGGGAAAAAACAGCCGGTAAAAACGTTCATCATGGACAGCCATGTTGTTGTTGGGGTCGGGAATATTTACGCCAATGAAGCCCTGTTCAAAGCAGGCATCCGGCCTGACAGGCCCTGCGGAAAAATTTCCAAAGCCCGTTACGAGCGACTGACCGAAAGCATCAAAGAGACTCTGGCAAAAGCCGTTAAACAGGGTGGAACAACACTGAGGGATTTTGTCGGAGGCGACGGCAAGCCCGGTTACTTCAAGCAGGAACTAGCCGTCTATGGACGCAAGGGAGAAGCCTGCGTGCACTGTTCAACACCTATAGTAGAGATCCGCCTGGGTAATCGCAGTACCTGTTACTGTAAAAAATGCCAGCGTTAATCTGAACCGGGATTTAACCGACCTTTTGAGGATTAGACATAGTTACAGAAACAAAATAGACTCGCACCGTTGGTTGGGGTGTTCGGAATGAATGTTTTCCGGACTGAGAGAGACCCATTGAACCTGAACCGGATTATACTGGCGTAGGAAACCGACGATTGAACGGGCTCGCTATCCCCGACAGGATTTCCCCGGCACCGTTCTTCAGATACCTTTTCTACGTCAGTTCGAAGAAGTAAACCGAACGATGACTAATGAAACACCAATTGCCCTTACCATTGCCGGATCGGACAGTGGTGGTGGCGCCGGTATACAGGCAGACCTGAAAGCCTTTTCAGCATTGGGTGCCTACGGCTGCAGTGTTATTACCGCTCTGACCGCCCAGAATACTCAGGGCGTGCAGGGTATTTTTGACGTTGAGCCTACCTTTATCCGCCAACAACTGGATTCAGTCTTTTCCGACCTGGCTATCAAGGCCGTTAAAGTGGGCATGTTGAGCCAGCCAGACGTTATCACAACGGTAGCGGATAGTCTGGCTCACTACCGCCCGGCCTATCTTGTGCTTGACCCTGTGATGGTGGCTACCAGTGGTGACGTTCTGCTGCACCAGAGCGCTATTGAGACTCTCAGGCAATTACTGATTCCCAAAGCCAGTCTGATCACCCCTAATCTACATGAAGCTGCGGTGCTTCTTGACTGCCCGGTGCCCAAAAATCCGGATCAGATGATCGATATGATTGAGCCATTGCTGGCGCTTGGCTCCCGGGCAGTTCTTCTTAAAGGTGGTCACCTGAGTGCTGGCAATAGCGATGATAAGGCCACTGATTTTTATCACGACGGGAGTTCTTTGCACCGACTGGAGTCCAACTGGATAAAAACCGCTAATACCCACGGCACAGGCTGCACACTCTCCTCAGCGATCACCGCATTGCTGGCTCGTGGCTACTCCATGAGTGAAGCCATTCCGGAGGCCAAAAAGTACATTGCCCAGGCCATTGCCCATGCCGATCAGCTGAACATCGGTCAGGGTAGCGGACCTGTTCACCACTTTTACAACATCTGGTGATCCGGTCTGAATGTTTGATGTTTTAGTAAAAAATGCTGCTCTGGCTTATGGTGAAAAGGTTATTTTTAATGGTCTTGACCTGACTCTCGCAGGAGGCGAGTGGACCTGTCTGCTCGGTGGCAGCGGGGTTGGCAAGACCAGCCTGTTGCGGTTGATTGCCGGTTTATCCACAGGCCAGCCCTCTACCCCCCAAAAAAATGTCTTAACCACAGCCGGCACTGTGCTCTGCCAGGATGGCTTTTCCCTTGAAGGTCGCATTGCCTGGATGGCCCAGCAGGATCTGCTGCTGCCCTGGTTCTCAGTCATTGACAATATTACGCTGGGTGAACGGCTCAGAGGCTCTTTCTTTAGACGAACAAAAGTCCCTGCCGAAGAAATGGCAAGAGCCAGACATATTCTCGAGCAGGTTGGCCTTGTGGATAAGTCTGACGAATTACCCCAGAACCTTTCCGGTGGACAGCGACAGCGCGTTGCCCTGGCCAGAACCCTGATGGAAAATCGCCCCCTGGTATTAATGGACGAGCCCTTCGGCGCCCTGGACGCCATCACCCGACTGAATCTTCAGGACCTTGCCTGTGAGCTACTGGCTCATCGAACGGTACTGTTGATCACCCATGACCCTCTGGAAGCCCTGAGGCTGGGCCATCGTATTTATCACCTTCAGGGACACCCCGCAAAATTAACCGAAGCCATTATGCCACCCGGTACCCCACCCAGATCATTGGCAAACAGAACCTTGCTGAGCCTGCAGGGTGAACTGCTGGAACGACTGAGACATGAGGAAGAGCATAAATGAAATTCTGGATGCCGCTGCTCAAGCCTTTTCTGGTAGTTCTCGGCCTGTTAGTCATTTGGGAAGCCATTGTCGTACTGTTTTCTATGCCGAACTATATATTACCGGGTCCGCTGGCAGTGCTGAGCAGTATGTACGACAATGCCTCTTTGCTGTGGGAACACACACTCGTCACCCTGACAGAGATGCTGCTGGGTCTGGTTCTGGGGGTTCTGTCGGGCATCCTGCTGGCTATGATTCTGGTTTATTTCGTAACACTTCGACCATGGCTTCTACCACTGCTGCTCATTACCCAGGCGGTTCCGGTCTTTGCACTGGCTCCCATACTGATGCTCTGGTTTGGCTACGGCCTGGCTTCCAAAGTAGTCATGACCATTCTGGTGATTTTCTTCCCGGTAGCCACCTGCTGCTATGACGGCTTGCGCCACACTCATCAGGGCTGGCTGGACATGGCAAAGACCATGGGCGGGAACCGTTTTTCCACACTGCGTCATATCCGCTGGCCGGCAGCCCTTCCTGCCCTCGCCTCCGGCTTGAGGGTTGCGGTTGTCGTGGCTCCCATAGGAGCTGTAGTCGGTGAATGGGTTGGCTCCAGCGCCGGGTTGGGCTACCTCATGTTGCAAGCCAATGCGCGCCTGTGGGTAGACCAGATGTTCGCAGCGCTGACGGTACTGGCTATCTGCTCTGTCGGTCTTTACTTCATGACCGATCTGGCTCTGAAAAAACTTATCCCCTGGCAACCTGCCACCTGACTCTGCTGAGGACTCATAATTTTGCTCGCACAAAAACTATTCAGAAAAGTGTCTGTTCTGCTGTCGCTTCTGTTGGCCAGCTCACTTTCATTTGCCCAACCTGTTAAAGAGCTGAACCTGATGCTGGAGTGGTTCGTCAATCCAGATCATGGGCCTATCGTGATTGCCCGGCAAAACGGCTACTTCAGGGATCAGGGGTTGAAAGTAAATATACAGGAGCCTGCTGATCCTAACCTGCCTCCCAAGCTGGTTGCCGCCGGTGATGTTGACCTCGCCGTCTATTATCAACCCAGCCTGACTCGCGGCGTCGCCAACGGCCTGCCTCTGGCCTGGGCGGGCACCCTGGTTGCGACACCTCTGGATGGACTGATTGTTCTGGAAGATGGGCCGATCCAATCCCTGAAAGACATGAAAGGGAAAACCATTGGCCTGAATATTGGCGGCAATGAGAACGCTTTTCTGGATACGCTGTTCAAACCTTACGGGTTTTCTTCAAAAGACATCAAGATGGTGAATGTTGGCTGGAACCTCTCTTCTTCCCTGATGTCAGGCCGTGTTGATGCAATTATGGGTGCTTACCGGAACTTTGAGCTGAACCAGCTGGCCATCGAAGGTCGACAGGGCAAGATGTTCTATTACGAAGAAAATGGTATCCCTCCCTACGACGAGCTGATTTTTATTGCCAACAGCAAGAAGCATGACAAGCAGGTGATCAGGAAATTCCTGCGAGCCATCGAACTGGGCACCCAGTTTATTGTCAACAATCCGCAAGCCTCCTGGGAAATTTTCAGGGATTACAGTCCCAAAAAGCTGGATAACGAGCTTAACCAACGGGCATGGTTTGATACGGTGTCACGCTTTGCTCTCAGACCCTCGGCCAGAGACACAGGGCGCTATGACCGTTTTGCCCGATTTCTCGAGGCCCATGGCGATCTGAAAAACATTCCAGAAGCTAAAGACTACATGCTGAATCTCTGATGAGCAGAGGGCAAAGCAGCTTCAGGTCAGCTGCCCTGCCTGACAGGCATCAGATAAAACAATCAAAATTCATCGTAATACCGTAATTTCCCTATCTGTTCCGGTGACTGCACCGGAACTTTAACGGCGTTGAATCTGTCGAATGCATTATTTTCTGGATTGAATACTTCATAGACAAATTCGTTACCATCAACTTTAATAACTTTGGTAATATCCAAACCACCTTTCGGGTTAATAATATTGGCTTTCGATTTAAAGTCATTTAGATCAACGTCTTTATATTTAAAATCGAATTCCAATCTTTCCCAGGTGTCTTTGGGGGAAATATGTCTAAGATCGAAGATCAACCTTTCCCCCGTGTCTTCAGGGGAAAACCATACACCAGAATAAGCTATTAATTTAAGATTCTGTTCCGGGATTTCTATAACCGTATCATATCTACCGTACAATATATCCTCACTGTAGTGTTCACCATACCCTGTAATAATGAACTTTACCGGACCTTTATAGCGCTGAGGTGGGTGGTAAGTAATATATTCGTTAAAAGGTAAATCATCTTCAGAAAGCCAAGTACCTATTATCTCGTTTTCCACTTCATCGGCGTGTAAATAAGTAAAAGACAGAAGTAGTATTATGCAAGCTGCATAGTTAATTTTCATTATCAGGTTTCTCCTATCCAAAAACATATAGACCAACGGAATATGGATTAAGTTCCAGAGATGCCTGAAAAACATTCCATCCACCAGAAACTGCATGCTGAATCACCGATGGGCAGAGGACGAACCGTTCTGAGGCCAACCGCTCTGCCTGTCAGGCCTCAAAAAAGTCAGTCGGATATCTTCGAGATGCGGTAGTTGCTTTATCTGCTCCATTGACTGACCCGGAAGTTTAACAGTTTTGAATTTGTCAAATCCCTTGCTATCTGGATTGTATTCTTCGTAGATAAATTCGTTAGCATCGACTTGTACAACTCTGGTAAGAGATAAACCTTGAGCTGGGTCTAAAATTTCTTTTCTGACTCTATGACGATCTAAATCAACGTTTTTGCTCTTAATATCAAGAATCATTTTTTCCTGTGAGTCTCTGGGAAAGAACCATAAACCACTGAAAGCTATTGCTTTACTACTGAGCATTGGCATTTCTACAACCACATCATATCTGCCGTATAATACATCCTCGCTAAAGCATTCACCACATCCTCTAATATTGAACAATGCCGACCCTCCAAACTGACAAGGTGGATGATAAGTTATATATCTATTAAAGGGTAAATTATCTCTGATAAGCCAAGTGCCTATTATCTGCTTTTCCACTTCATCGGCGTGTAAATAAGTAAAAGACAGAAGTAGTATTATGCAAGCTGCATAGTTAAGTTTCATTATCAGGTTCCTGGTATCCAAAAAAAATACAGTTCAGTGAAATATATATTAGGAATCCATAGATACCTGACAAAAAATTCCGAAGGACAGCACTGTCGTGCTGTCCATGAATTTGTGATAGATGGAATTAATTACCCGGTCAGTCAGGCGAAGCCTTAATATTCTGGCTGAAGATCCTTGTCCAAAACCCTGAGCAGACCGGTTAGCGATCGTATCTCGTAATCAGGTCTGCGGTCGCCATTGAACGCCTTGTCAGCAGGATTAAACCAGACGGTTCCAATTCCCAGTGCTCCGGCACCAGCAACATCGGCTTTCAGGCAATCTCCCACATGAAGGGTCTCATCGGGAGTCACACCGGCACGCTCCATGGCTTTCAGGAACAGAGTCGGCTCTGGTTTCAGACTGTTGTAATCCTCTGCCTTGAGAGCAAAGTCAAAAAACTCACTGACCGACAATTTCCCAACATCGACATTGCCATTGGTGACCGCAGCCAGCGTATAGTCTGCTGACAGATGAGAAAGGACTGGCTGAACTTCGGGAAAACACTTCACATCATGACGCCACTCCATAAACTCCCGCATCAAGTCACCGGCAATTTCTTCCGCTCTTGATTCCGGGCAATCGCAGTCTTGCAGAATCTTCTGCAGAGAAAACCGGCGCAGTTCCGTAATCTGATATTTGAGCTGCGGATGATCCTCCAGGAGTTTGACCCGATACTCAAACACTTGCTTGGGGTTCATTCTATCGTGGGTTGCTGGCCAGTACTCACAGAGTTTTTTCCAGGCTTTCTGTTCTGCCCGAATCAGTACCGGCATGTTTTCCCAGAGCGTGTCATCCAGATCGAAAGTGATCAGCTTTATCATTATTTTTTCCTTTTGGGTTCTTTTATTGCTGAAGGCTCCTGATCTTCGGTAACTCTCTCTTCCCTATCAGACGGTTCATTAACAGAGGACGTCTTACTGACTCTCTGTGCTCTCGGATGAGCCTTATCATATACGTCGGCCAGATGTTGAAAATCAAGATGGGTATATATCTGGGTAGTGGCAATATCACTGTGCCCCAACAGCTCCTGAACCGCCCTGAGATCGCCACTGGACTCCAGCAAATGACTGGCGAAAGAGTGTCTCAGCAGGTGAGGATGCATACGCCCTGAGAGACCCCTGTCTCTGGATAGCTGACTCACACGGTTTTGCACCTGACGGGCACTGATACGATTACCCTGCTTTGAGAGAAACAGGGCCTGTGCATTTTTTTCCGGAAAAATAACTCTGACGGACAGCCATTTTTTTATAGCTTCACGCGCCTTTCGACCCACCGGCAGCCAGCGTTCTTTTTTGCCCTTGCCCAATACGATCACCTGCCTGTAATCATCCTGGAAACTATTGAGATTCAAGCCAACCAGTTCCGAGAGGCGCAGCCCCGAAGAATAGAACAGTTCCAGGATAGCCAGATCCCTGATCACTAATGGGTCATCATCCTCCTGATCAAGCAGCCTGGTGAGTTGATCGGCATCCATGGTGACAGGTAACTTTCTGCCCACCTTGGGTGCAGTGACTCTCTGGGCAGGGTTATCCGCAACCTTTCCCTGCCGGTTAAGGTAACGATAAAAACTGCGAACGGATGAAAGCAGGCGATGCAGACTCTTCTGCCCAAGGCCCTGGCCATGCAACTCTGCCAGCCATGTCCGGAGCTGACGTTCTTCAAGCTTTTGCCACTGAGTGATTCCAAGCACTTCGGCCTGCTTCAGTAATTTACCCAGATCTCTCTGATAGGCCGAGCAGGTGTGAACAGAGCTATTTTTTTCAAACTTCAGATAATCGAGAAAAGCATCAATATCCTGTTGCAGGAAACCCATGACAGAACCTTTGGTAAGCACATCTGTTCATCATTCACCAAGCCCTCTGTCCATGCAATATCGATAACGATGGTTCTTTTGCATTTTTGCGGGAAATATAGCTCGCGACCAACCTCCCGTTACCCGCAGGGAACCAAAACCAGATACAGGTGTCAAATGTTAAAACAGTGAGGTTTTCATATGAATGCTACCGAAGGTGTTAGATGTGCAATATGCCACGATTCAGTAGATTGCAGTCCCTTCAAACTAACATGCGGACATGCTTTTGGTAAATCGTGCGTACGGGTATGGATGGAAAGTTCTGACCAAAAGAACTGCCCGATGTGTAGAAAAGAATTAACTGATGACGAAATAACACAGATAAACGATCTCCCGTTATATGATCGAACTGTAAATGTTTTGAAAAAAGCTACCCCAATCTTTACCAAAACTGCTTCGTTTTATCTCAGGTTTTGCTGCATTTACGTTGCTGTTTCCGCAATTAAGTTAAAGTCTGAAGCTTTCTCAGTTTCATATATTACCAGTATTTTGAATCCTGCCGTGTCTATTCCAACAGGTGTTATCGGGGCTCTCGGGGCTGCTACTGGTGTCCCCAGAGTTTATTCAACTGCTGCTGGGGCTGCATTCGGGGCTAGTGTCATGGCTTTGGCTGTGTCTAATAATTCTTTCGTTAAAGCTTTCCCTGAACGGGTTATAGTAGGGGTCATTTCGGGGGCTTCAATAGCTTTTACATCATATAACAGTAGGAGGTGAGTTTCACTTTCATCCGCTTCGACCTTGCAGTGACTCGTGATTAAGGCAATGAACCGTACAATTATCCTGATTCGAGCGAGTGAGTGCGTTTAAGGCTCTGCGATTCACGGAAAGTACCCCGTCTGGCAATTCTGAAGTTCTTGTCTATTCTCTGTCTGTTCTACCAACATCAGTCAATAGCGTCCCTTTCTTTTTCCAGAGCAGAAAGTCAGCACAGATTGTTCCGGCGTTTTCCGTCAGACAAGAAGGGCCGGGTTGGTATTATTAACACCCGTTGTTTAGAAAGATTTGAATGCGTTTTTACCGTTTCTTCCTGGCATTTGTTCTTTTACTACTGGCTCTGGCGGTCCTGCCGTTGTGCTATTGTGCAACCATTATTGACCAAAACAATCACGATGGACACAGGGTTCGGATTGAAATCAATGATGATACAGATCTGCAGCGGGCGAGTCTGTGGCAAGTCAGTTTGCTGCTTCCGGAAGGCTTCAATAACCGAAAAAGCAGCCTTTGTTTTATGGCACCTGTGGTGCCAGCAGGTTCGAACAGTATCCCGCTATTGACCACGAACGACCCGGGTGACTATTGCTACCAGCTGACAGAGAAGCAAACACATGTCTTTCAGGATGTCTCAAAACATGCCTCTGAAAACGGCACACTGGTTCGTTTAAAACTCACGACGGAAGACAGACCAGAGTCGGCTTTTATCACCACCAATCAATCGCTGAAACCCCATACTACTTCTCATAGAGAGGGCTTAAAGGCAGGTAATGGTGGTGGAGAACCATCAGGCAAGGTATCAGATAAAGCTCCAAAGGACGAAAGTAACGACCACCAAAAAGAAAAAAAAGGTGAACCTGGAGATAAGGGGAGCGACTCACCGGGAGAAAGCAATTATGGCAGCGAAGAGGGTAATAACAGAAAAGACGGCAATGGAAAAGAAAGTGCAAAAAACACCTGGACTCAAGACCTTCAGCTAATTGCCAACCAACTCGTAGCCCACATTGAAAGCGACGATCCCGATGCTGTTTTTATGCTAAGGCAAATACTGGATGAGCTGAACATGCCTCAGCGTTTGCAGGTTCTCGAAACAAAAAGCACAAACACCAGTGGCAATACTGTCACGCCTCTTGAGGCAATATTGAAACTGCAGCGTTCTTTCTATGAGAACTCAACGCGCAACCGGTTTATCGAGCAGTTGATAGAAGCTACGAGCGACCAAACAAGGACTCTGGATGATTTTAACATTCTGTCTGAACTCCAACCGATCATTGCAACTGACCGGTCAATGCCCGAAGCAAACGACAATAACCTGATGATTTTGTATAAGATTGTTCAGGACTTCATCAACAGATTCAATCAATCTGACCAACAGCCATCAATAGGTCACTTTGAAAAATCTTGCTTTACTGAGTACTTCGTTCAATTACTCCTGCTTTATTCAAACCCAGTTGAATCCATTCGTGAGCTGTTAGGGAAAATGTCAGATTCAGTTATCAGACATGATATTATGAATTCTGCACAATCATTAACATTCTCCACTCCTTTTCACGCTATCCTTATACAACTTGAACAGCACCCATCGTTCCATGAATTAGAAGGCCTCTCAAATGAACTGATAAGGCAGGCGCCTGGTTCCCACCTACATAATGAGGAGGCAACCCCGTCGGGTGCAGAATTAACGACACGGGTTCAAAAAACCCGAGAGCGATTGTGCGAACATTACAACAGGCTCTGCCGTGTGAATTTTAAGTGCTGTGGTTTGTATTTCCCCTGCCACAAATGTCATAACGAGAGCGATAAATGCAAAGTGACAGATTGCAGGGCTGTTGATGCAACATGGCTTCTATGTTCTGTATGTGGATATGAAGGGACGATTACGGAGAACTCCCAGACATGTCCAAACTGTAACGAGCAAATGTCGCAATATTTCTGTGCAATATGCAAACACTTTACCGATACGGAAAAAGAACCATACCACTGCGATAAATGCGGCATTTGCCGAGTAGAAAAGGATGGAAGCTATCACTGTGATGTTTGCAATACCTGTTTACAAGACGTTCACAAATGCCGGGAAAACGCAGGCCACGATGACTGCGGCATCTGCATGGAAGATGTCTTCCGCGGTGGCAAAGTACTCCCCTGCTCCCACATAGTTCATCATGAGTGCGCCATTGCAATGATTCAAAACGAGATAAGAACCTGCCCTGTTTGCAGATACCCTCTATACAGTCCGTTGGATGAAAACAATAATTAACCGTCTGACCGGATTTAATAATCACCGTCGTGATCGCTTCATGTTTATAAGCAAGTAACCCATTTAGCAATTCAGAAATTCTTGTCTATTCTCTATTTGTTCTGCGAATAATAAGACCGGTCAATAATGTTCCTCTATTTTTCAATTGCAGAAAGTCAGCACAGATTGTCCTGACTTTTTCTATCAGACCAGAAAGTTGGTGCTGGTGTTATTAACACAAGTTATTTGGAAAGGTTTGAATGCATTTTTACCGTTTTTTCATGGCATTTGCACTTTTCTTAATGACTATGATGACTGTGCAGTTGTGCCATTCCTCCACCATCATTGAACGACACTATCCCGATGGGCGCAGAGCTCGGATTGAAATCAATAATGGCACAGATCCTCAGGGTATGAGTCAGTGGCGAATGAGTTTGCTGCTTCCGGAAGATTTCGATGACCAAAACAGCACCCTTTGCTTTAAGGCACCCGTGGTGTCAGCAGATTGGAACAGTATCGCACTATTGGTCAACAACCACTTGAGTAACTATTGCTATCAGCTGGTAATAGCCGCAAAGGAGCAAACATCCGTCTTCCAGGATGTCTCAAAACGTGCCTCTGAAAACAGCCTGCTTGTACGCTTGAAATCCAGGACGGCAGACAAACCGGAGTTGGCTTCTGTCGCCATCCACCAACTCCTGAGCGGCAAATCCCATGCTAACCCACTAACCCTTCTGGTTTACCCCGACAGGATGACTGACCCTGGGCTGGAAGTCGGCCAAACCCGAAATAGCACACTGACAATGACGGGAGACAGACTGGCTGGCAACGCAGATTTTTCCGGTGGCGGCAATGGAGGCTTCTTTTACTCGCCCCCTCCACCATGGGGAGGAGGTGGGAGACCATCAGGATTATTCGACATAGATCTGGTTGTCCTGAAACCCGTCAGCAACTGGCTAATGTCTAAGGGCAAGGACTCCAGCTCTTTTGAGAAACAGCCATACCCGGCGCGTTTGAAAATGACACGCGTTAACGCAGATGGCTCCTCCAGTGAAGCCGTTATACCCGTTGGCTGGCTTGACTTCCTGAGCACTGATCAACTGACCGATGTTAATTTCTGGAACACCCTCTTCCAGCGTGCCACCACTTCTTGCCCGGCCAGCGAAAGCCTTCAGTCGCAGCTTGGCTGTTTGAAGCGATTTCTTGAGTTCACTGTCTTGAAGACAGATCATGCTGGCGGCTTAAAGGCAGGTAATGGAGATGGAGAACCATCAGGCAAGGCAAATGATAAAGCACCAAAGGACGAAAATAACGACCATCAAAAAGAAAAAAAAGGTGAACCTGAAGATGAGAAGAGCCATTCAACCAAAGAAGGCAATGATGGCAGTGAAGAGGGTAATAACAGAAAAGACGACAACGGTAAAAAAAGTGCAAAAAACACCAGGACTCAAGACCTTCAGATAATTGCCAACCAACTCATAGCCCTCATTGCAAGCAACGATCCCGATGCCGTTTTTAAGCTGAGGCAAATACTGGATGAGCTGGACATGCCTCAGCGTTTGCAGGTGCTGGAAACAAAAGGCACAAACACCGAAGGCAACACTGCCACGCCTCTTGAGGCGATATTGGAACTGCAGCGTTCTTTCTATGAGAACTCAACGCGTAACCGGTTTATCGAGCAGCTAATAGAAGCTACCAGTGAGCAAACAAGGACTTTGGATGATTTTAACATTCTGTCTGAACTCCAACCGATCATTTCACCTCACCGGACATTGCCCGAAGCTGTCAACAACAACCTGACGATTTTGTACAAGATTGTTCTGGATATCATCCACAGGGTCAATCAATCTGACCAGCAGCCGCCCTTAGGACAATTTGAAAAATGTTGTTTTACCGAGTACCTGGTTCATTTGTTACTGCTCTATTCAAACCCAATTGAATCGATTCGTGACCTGTTAGAGAAAATACCAGATTCAGTCATGATCTGTGATATTATGTTTTTTGCAAAATCATTGACATTCTCCATCTCTTTTCGCAACGCTTTTTTACGACTTAAACAGCACCCATCGCGCGATGAATTAGAACGCCTTTCAAATGAGCTGATGTGGCGGGCGCTTACTCACTCACAACAAGTGCTTTCTATAAAGCCTGTAATCAATCACAGTGGTAATACCTTCAACTGCACAACTGCAAGCAATGCAAATAAATTCGCCGATTTCATCCAGCAAATTGATAGCAACCAAAGTGCCTCCGGGTCCACCGTCAGTTCTACTGACTTAAGTGCTAATAGATACTTACAGCAGGGAGCCAGGCCTAAACCTCCAGCCCTTTCTGATCAGCAAAATCCCTCTTCCCAAAAGCGACTCCAGACAGGACGTGCACATCATAATCATCAGACCAATGGGACACAGGAACGATCCGATTTGGAAGTGTCGAGGAGAAATCAAAACGTCTTAAGTCCATATCCGATCAATGATTCCCATCTCGTCGAGCTGAAAAGACACGCTGATGAAAAAAGAGAGAAAAAAAGACAACGGATAAGACAGATAGAAAGACAACGGAAGGCAGCGGCCAGCCCGGCGATGCAGAGTAATGGCAAAGAGTGTTCTGCTTCTAACCAGCAGTCGAGCAACCATAATGAGGAAACAAACCCACCGAACGGGCAGCTAAAGACATCTGTGCAAGAAAACCGAAAGCCTTTGTGCGGTCATTACCATAGGTTATGCCGTGTAAACTTTGGTTGCTGTGCCGGGTATTTCCCCTGCCATATCTGCCATAACATGAGTGATTATTGCGAGGTTAAAGATCTCCGGGCTGATAAAGCAATAAAGCTAAAGTGTTCTATCTGTAACTACGAGGGGGACATTACGGAAGACTCCCAGACGTGCCCGGGATGCAACCAGATGATGTCGGACTATTTCTGTGCAAAATGCAAACACTTCACCAATTTAGAAAAAAAACCGTTCCACTGTGATAAATGCGGCATTTGCCGAAAATTCAAGGATAAGTGCTTTCACTGTGATGTTTGTAATGTCTGCCTGGATAAAAGGTATCAAGACAATCACAAATGCCGGAAAAACTCAGGCCACGACGAGTGCTGCATCTGCCTGGAAGATGCCTTCTCCGGCTGCGTGATACTGCATTGCTCCCACAAAGTACATCGTGATTGCGGCGATGCAATGATTAAAAGTGGGATAACAACCTGCCCTCTTTGCAGACGCTCTCTGTACAAACCGTAATAAGTACCTAACCAGTTGGTTTCGCATATTCTGGACGGCGGCTTTTTCCACCCTTCTGCGTTCCAACTCTGGTTGCGTAGCTATGGCTACGCGCCCGTCGTTGCGCCTTGAAGGATGAAAAAATCCACTCGCCAGAATATGCGAAACCAACTGGCCAGGTACTTATAGCAATTCTGACACACTTGACTATTCTCTGTTTCTACTACAAATAACGGGATTGACCAATGATGTTCCTTTATTTTTCAGAGCAGAACTGTTTTTGCCCATTCTGTCTATCAGATAAAGAGAACAAGTCGCAATTATTGACACAAGTTCTGTAGTGCAATTTGTATGCATTTTTACCGCCTGTTCACAGCATTTGTTCTTTCACTGCTGGCTATGGCGGTCGTGCCTTTATGCTATTGCTTAACCATCATTGACCGACACAATCCCAATGACAGGGTTCGGATTGAGATCAATGAGGGAACAGATTCTCAGGGTGTGAGTCAGTGGCAATTGAGTTTGCTGCTTCCGAAAGGCTTCAATGACCGAAAAAGCATCCTCTGCTTTAAAGCACCTGTGGTGCCAGCAGATTCGAGCAGTATCGCACTATTGGTCACGACCGACTTGAGTGACTATTGCTATCAGATAGTCATAGTGACAGGGGAGCAAACACGCGTCTTCCATGGTATCTCAAAACGGGCCTCTGAAAGCGGCACACGGGTTCGCTTAAAATCAACGACAGCAAACAGACCAGAGTTGACTTCTGTCACCAGCAATCAACCCGTCAAACCCCATACAGCTCCTCTTACCCTTCTAATCTATTCCGACAACATCACGGAAAGTGTGCTGGAAACAAGACAAACCCGAAATAACACACTGGCAATGACAGGTGACAAGCTCGCTGGCAACACAGATTTTTCCGCTGGCGGTGATGAAGGCTTCTCCTATTCACCGCCTCCACCATGGGGAGGAGATGGGAGGCCATCGGGATTATTCGACATAGACCTGGTTATCCTGAAACCCGTCATCAACTGGCTGATGTCCATGGGCAAGGATTCCAGCTCATTTGAGGAACAGCCATCCCCGGCGCGTCTGAAAATGACACGCATCAATGCAGATGATTCTTCCAGTGATGCCGTTATAACCTTGGGTTGGCTTGACTTTCTGGACATTGAACAACTGACCGATGTTAATTTCTGGAACACCCTCTTCCAGCGTGCCGCCACTTCTTGCCCGGACAGCGAAAGCCTTCAGTGGCAGCTTGGCTGTTTGAAGCGATTTCTTGAGTACACTGCCTTGAAGACAGATCATGCTGGTGGCTTAAAGGCAGGTAATGGGGATGGAAAACCATCAGGTAAGGCATCCGATAAAGCATCAAAGGAAGAAAATAACGACCATCAAAAAGAGAAAAAAGGTGAACCTGAAGATCAGCAGAACAATTCACCGGGAGAAAGCAATCATGGCAGTGAAGAGGGTAATAACAGAAAAGACGACAATGGAAAAGAAAGTGCAAGAAACGCCAGGATTCAAGACCTTCAGGTAATTGCGAACCAACTCGTTGCCCTCATTGAAAGCGACGATCCCGATGCCGTTTTTAAGCTGAGGCAAATACTGGATGAGCTGGACATGCCTCAGCGTTTGCAGGTTATCGAAACAAAAAGCACAAACACCAGTGGAAATACTGCCACGCCTCTTGAGGCAATATTGAAACTACAGCGTTCTTTCTATGAAAACTCAACGCGCAACCGGTTTATCGAGCAGCTAATCGAAGCTACGAGCGTTCAAACAAGGACTTTGGATACTGTCAACATTCTGTCTGAACGCCAACCAATGATTCCACCTGACCGGTCAATGCCCGAAGCTGGTGACAATAACCTGATGATTTTGTATAAGATTGTTCAGGACATCATCAACAGGTTCAATCAATCTGTCCAACAGCCATCATTAGGACACTTTGAAAAATCTTGCTTGACTGAGTACTTCGTTCAATTACTCCTGCTCTATTCAAACCCACTTGAATCCATTCGTGAACTGTTGGAGAAAATATCAGATTCAGTGATAAGACGCGATATTATGATTTTTGCACAATCATTTACATTCTCCATCCCTTTTCGAGAAACCCTGATACAACTTGAACAGCACCCATCGTTCCATGAGTTAGAACGCCTCTCAAATGAACTGATGAGACAGGCGCCCGCTTCCCGCATACTGCAAGAGCCCCCACTACTGGTGTCTTCAGTAGAGCCTGTAATCAGTAACCATGATAATACCAATGGCAGAGCCACAAACAACTCAAACAGATTCGCACACTACACCCAGCAAGTTAACAGCTACCGAAGTGACTCCGGGTCTACCGGCAGTTCCCCCGTCGTCTTGCCAGCCGATAGATACATACAGCAAGGGGCCAGGCCAAAGCTGTCTGACCCTGGTGATCAGGAAAATCCCTCTTCCCAAAAGCGATTTCAGACAGGGCCTTCTCATGGTAATCATCTCACCAACGGAGCACACAACCGATCCGATTTGGAGGCGTCTGGAATAAATCAAAACTTCTCAACTAAACATTCGACCGATGACTCCCTTCTCGTTGAGCTGAAAGGCCGCGCTCAGGAAAAAAAAGAGAAAAAAAGACAACAGACTAAAGAGTTAACTGAACAGGCTCAAGAATTACCAATAGAGAAGCAGTCTTTAACTGCAGAAGTTCAAGCGTTAAAAACAGTGATTCAGGAGCTAACTAAGTTAAAAACAATGATTCAGGAGCTAACTAAGGAGACTCAAGGATTAAGACTAGAGAATCAGGTGTTGGTTGCGATGAATGAAAACCTGATTACAAAAAATCAGGAGCTATACAAGTCTATGGACAAATCAAATACTGAAGCGCTGCATTTGAAGGAACAAATCAAAAAGTTGCACGTTGATCTCAGAAGACAACAAGAATTAGTAGACCATTTGATCCATCGATCAGATTATCAGACGGCATCGGCCAATCAGAGGGTACAAACCAATAATCTTGCGATGAACAGCAATGGCACAGTGTTTTTAGCTCCTTTCCATCCGTTGAACACCTACAATGAGAAAGCAAGCCCGCCGAAAGAGCAGTTAAAGACATCTGCACAAGAACAACGAAAGCCATTGTGCAAAGATTACCGCAGGCTCTGCTATGTAAAATTTGAGTGCTGTCAATGGTACTTCCCTTGCCATAAATGTCATAACAAAAGTGATCGATGCGAAGTTACCTCTCGAAAAGCTCTTCACACGACACTGCTTTTATGCTCTGTGTGTGGATTCAATGGGGATATTACGGAAGACTCCCAGACATGCCCGGGATGCAACGAACTAATGTCGGAGTATTTCTGTGCACAATGCAAACACTTCACCGATTTAGAAAAAAAACCATACCACTGCGATAAATGCGGAATTTGTCGAACATCTAAGGATAATGCCTTTCACTGTGATGTTTGTAATGTCTGCATGAATACAAGACTTCAAGACAGTCACAAATGCCGGGAAAACTCGAGCCACGATGAGTGCTGCATCTGCCTGGAAGATACCTTCTCCGGCGGCAGGATAATGCCTTGCAGTCACAAAGTACATCGTGAGTGCGGCGCTGCAATGTTTATAAACGGGATAAGAACCTGTCCTATTTGCAGACACCCTTTAGACGCCTGGTTTGATGAAACAATCATTAAACCATCTGACTGAATTTAATAGTCGCTACCAGCGACCGCGTCTGACTTGCATAGGGAGTTAGAACGTTCGATTGGTAAAAATGAGTTTTTAAAAATAGCAGCACCGTACTGCTACCACAGCCCGGTATCAGGCCCTGCAAGACACTTTCAGGTTGATAATGCCGAAGACTCTGATGCACATAACGAGTCACTCAAATAGCAATTCAGGAATTCTTGTCTACTCTCTGTACGTCTTACGGATAATAAAGCCGGTCAATAATGTTTCTTTATTTTTCCAGGGCAGAAAGTCAGCCCGGATTGTCCTGGCGTTTTCTGTCAGACAGGAAGGGCGGGTTGATATTAATCACACACTTAGTGCAGAAAGATTTGAATGCATTCTTACCGTTTATTCATAACATTTGTTCTTTTCCTGACGACTATGTTGGTTGTCACCTTGTGCTATTCCTCAACCATCATTGACCGACATAATCCCGGTGGGCAAAAGGTTTGGATTGAAATCAATGACGGCACAGACCCCCAGGCTGTCAGTCAGTGGCAAGTGAGTTTGCTGCTTCCGGACAATTTCAACAATCGAAACAGCACCCTTTGCTTTAAGACACCTGTCGTGTCAGCAGATCCGAACAATATTGCTATATTGATGACAAACGACCAGAGCAACTATTGCTACCAACTGTTGCTACTGACAAAAGAGCAAACACCCGACTTCCAACACCTCTCTCAACAGGCCTCTAAAAATGGCACACTTATTCGCTTGAAATCCGCGACGGCAGACAGACCAGAATTAACTTCTGTCACCACCGATCAACGCCTTAACGGCAAACCCCATACGACCCCATTAACCCTTTTGGTCTATTCCGACAACACGACCGGCAGTGGACTGGAAACCGGCCAAACCCGGAATAATACAGTGACATTGACAGGCGGCAAGCTCGCTGGCATCGCCGATTTTCCCGGTGGTGGGAGTGGTGGATTCTTCTATTCACTCCCACCCCCACCCTGGGGAGGTGGCGGGGGGAGACCATCGGGATTATTTGAAATAGATCTGGTTATCCTGAAACCCATCATCAATTGGCTGATGTCCATAGGCAAGGATTCTATTTCGTTTGAGGAGCAACCCACCCCGGCACATCTGAAAATGACACGGGTTAATGCCGATGGCTCTTCCAGCGAAGCCGCTATACCTGTTGGCTGGCTTGACTTCCTCAATATTGAACAACTGAACGATGTTGATTTCTGGAACACCCTCCTCCAACAGGCCGCCACTTCCTGCCCCGCCAGCGAAAGTCTCCAACGACAGCTTGGCTGTTTCAAACGATTTCTTGAGCGTAGTGCCTTGCAGACAAATCATGGCGGTGGCCTGATGGCAGCTAATGAGGAGGGGCAACCCTCTGGTAGCGCACCCAATTCGGGGCCAAAGGACGAAAATAACGATCACCAAAAAGAGAAAAAAGAAGAACCTGAAAATCAGGACAACCAGTCACCGGGAGAAGGCCATGATGGCAGCGGGAATGGCAATAACAGAAAAGACGACGATGGCGAAGAGAGTGGAAAAAATGCTACCGCTGAAGACCTTCAGGTACTTGCGAACCGGCTTGTTGCCATCATTGAAAATAAATACCCCGGAGCAGTTTTTAGACTGAGACAAATACTGAATGAGCTGGACATGCCTCAGCGTTTGCGGGTTCTGGAAACAAAAAGTACCAACACCGCAGATACTGTCACTCCTCTTGAAGCGATACTGAAACTGCAACGTTCTTGCAACGAGAATTCATCGCGCAACCTGTTTATCGAACAGCTGATAAAGGCCACTTGCAATACAAAAAAGAATTTGAGTAAATTCAACATTCTATCTACACTCCGACCGGCCATTCCACCTGATCAGGCAGTGCTCGCAGCAGGCGACAACAACCTGTTGATTTTGAATAAAATTGTTCTGGACATAATCCACAAAGCCAATCAATCTGACCAACAGCCACCTGTGGGACAATTTGAAAAGTGTTGCTTTGTTGAGTTCTTCGCTCAATTGTTCCTGATTTATTCAAACCCGGTTGAACTGATTCGTAATCTGTTGGGGAAAATATCAGATTTAGCTTTAAGGTATGATGTTATGATTAATCCACAATCATTGACATTTCCCGCCTGTTTTTTATATAACTTCACGCAATTTCACCAACACCCATCCTTTCCTGAATTAAAGCGCCTCTTAAATGAGCTGATGAGGCAGGCACAAAACTCCCACTTACAACAAGTGCCTTCTATAGAGCCTTTCATCAGTAACAGCGATACTACCGCTAACGAAACAATTGCCAGCAGTGGAGATACAAGTACCATCCAGCGAGCTGTCTGCAACCAGAGAGCCTCTGGCTTTACCGGCAGCTCCCCTTGCTTACTGGCTGGTAGAAACCCAAAGCTGGAAGCAAGTTCAAATCAGCCTGCCCTTGTTCATCAGCAAAATGACGCTTCCCGGGAGCGATTACAAGCAGGACCTTCATCTGGTGATCTTCAAGCCACCGGGACACAGGAACGATCCGATTTGGCAGTGTTGAGGACAAATCAAAACCACTTAAGTAACCTCCTGATCGATGGACCCCTTCTCGAAGAGCTGGCAAAACACGCTCTGAAAAGACGGGTGAAAAAAAGACAACAGTTAAAACAGCTAGAAAGACAAATGAAAGCAAGGCGACAGATGTTGCCGGTCAGCTCTCCGTTGCCAAGTCATGTTCTCGCCGAGCTGGAAAGACACGCTGAGGCAAAACAAGAGCAAAAAAGACAACAGTTAAAACAGCTGGAAAGACAAATGATAGCAAGGCGACAGATGTTGCCGGTCAGCTCTCCGTTGCCAAGTCATGTTCTCGCCGAGCTGGAAAGACACGCTGAGGCAAAACAAGAGCAAAAAAGACAACAGTTAAAACAGCTGGAAAGACAAATGATAGCAAGGCTACAGATGATGGCGACCAACCCGACGTTGCAAAGCAATGGCGCAGAGCATTCTGCTTCTTTCCAGAAGTCGAGCACCCATAATGAGGAGGCAAACCCGTCGAATGAGCAGTTAAGGACGCCTTTGGAAAAAAAACAAAGGCAACTGTGCATTCATAGCCGTAGGTTATGTCGCGTAAACTTTGGGTGCTGTGAAGGTTATTTCCCATGCAACAAATGTCATAACGATAGTAAGAAATGCGACCTTACTGATCGTAAGGTTATTCATGCAATAAGGCTTCAATGTTCTCTATGTAACTATGAGGGGGATATTACGGAAGACTCCCAGACATGCCCGGGATGCAACGAACTAATGTCCGACTATTTCTGTGCACAATGCAAACACTTCACCGATTTAGAAAAAAAACCATACCACTGCGATAAATGCGGAATTTGCCGAACAGAAAAGGAGAAGTCCTTTCACTGTGATGTTTGCAATTTCTGTATGGATAAAAGTGCACAAGGCAATCACCGATGTCGGCCAGATTCAGGCCATGATGAGTGCTGCATCTGCCTGGAAGATGTTTTCCACAATTCCGTGATATTGCCCTGCACTCACAAAGTTCACCAGGATTGCGCTACGGTGATGATTACGAACAAGATAAGAACCTGCCCTGTTTGCAGATACCCTCTATCCGCTCAGTTAATTGACAGGATTTTGACCGTAATCAATAGTCGCCGCTAGCAGCCTGACCGGTACCACAACCCGGTATCAGGCTCTGCAGGATACTTTCAGGTTGATGCTGCCGAAAGCGTTGTGGCACAGAGCAATTTACCCACATAGCAATCCAGAAATTCTTGGCTATTCTCTGTTTCTACTTCGGATAACAAGAACAACCAATGGTGTTCCTTATTTTTCCATAGCGGAAAGTCAGCACAGACTGTTCTCACACACTTCATCAGGCAAAGAGGGCCGATTGGAATTGTTGTACCAGTTATATAGCGAGATTTGAATGCTTTTTTTACGCTTATTCATAGCATTTGTTCTTCCTCTACTGGCTATGGCGGTGGTGCCTTTTTGCTATTCCTCAACCATCATTCATCGACATAATCCCGGTGGGCACAAGGTTCGGATTGAAATCAATCACGCCACAGCCCCTCAGGCTGTCAGTCAGTGGCAAGTGAGTTTGCTGCTTCCGGACAGTTTCAACAATCGAAACAGCACCTTTTGCTTTAAGACACCCGTGGTGTCAGCAGATTCCAACAGTATTGCGATATTGTTGACGAACGACCAGAGCAACTATTGCTACCAACTGTTGCTAATGACAAAAGAGCAAATACCCGGCTTCCAACACCTCTCTCAACAGGCCTCTGAAAATGGCACACTTATTCGCTTGAAATCCACGACGGCAGACAGACCAGAATTAACTTCTGTCACCACCAATCAACTCCTTAACGGCAAACCCCATACGACCCCATTAACCCTTTTGGTCTATTCCGACAACACGACCGGCAGTGAACTGGAAACCGGCCAAACCCGGAATAACACAGTGACATTGACAGGCAACAAGCTCACTGGCATCGACGATTTTCCCGGTAGCGGGAATGGTGGCTTCTTCTATTTACTCCCACCCCCACCCTGGGGAGGTGGCGGGGGGGGACCATCGGGTTTATTTGAAATAGATCTGGTTATCCTGAAACCCGTCATCAACTGGCTGATGTCCATTGGTAAAGATTCTATTTCGTTTCAAGAGCAACACTCCCCGGCACGTCTGAAAATGACACGGGTTAATGCCGATGGCTCTTCCAGCGAAGCCGCTATACCTATTGGCTGGCTTGACTTCCTCAATATTGAACAACTGAACGATGTTAATTTCTGGAACACCCTCCTCCAGCAGGCCGCCACTTCCTGCCCCGCCAGCGAAAGCCTCCAATGGCAGCTTGGCTGTTGCAAACGATTTCTTGAGCGTAGTGCCTTGCAGACAAATCATGGCGGTGGCCTGATGGCAGCGAATGGGGAGGGACAACCCTCTGGTAGCGCACCCAATTCGGGGCCAAAGGACGAAAATAACGATCACCAAAAAGAGAAAAAAGAAGAACCTGAAAATCAGGAGAACCAGTCACCGGGAGAAGGCCATGATGGCAGCGGAAATGGCAACAACAGAAAAGACGACGATGGCGAAGAGAGTGAAAAAAAAACTACCACTGAAGACCTTCAGGTACTTGCGAACCGGCTTGTTGCCATCATTGAAAGTCAAGATCCCGGAGCAGTTTTTAAGCTCAGGCAAATACTGAATGAACTGGACATGCCACAGCGTTTGCGGGTTCTGGAAACAAAAAGCATCAACACCGAGGATACTGTCACTCCTCTTGAAGCCGTACTGAAACTGCAGCGTTCTTGCAACGAGAATTCACTGCGCAACCTTTTTATCGAGCAGCTGATAAAGGCAACATGCAATACAAAACAGTATTTGAATAACCTTCACACTCTGTCTCTACTTCGACCAATCATTCCACCTGACCGGGCAATGCCCGAAGAGGGCAACAACAACCTGTTGATGTTGTATAAGATTGCTCTGGACATAATCCACAAGGTCAATCAATCTGACACAGAGCCACCTATGAGTCAGTTTGAAAGATGTTGCTTTGCTGAGTACTTCGCTCAATTGTTCCTTATCTACTCAAACCCGGTTGAACTGATTCGTAATCTGTTGGGGAAAATATCAGATTTGCCCACAAGGCATGTTCTTATGATTAATCCACAATCATTGACATTTCCCAACCGCTTTTTAAATACCTTTATACAATTTCACCAACACCCATCGATTTCTGAATCAGAACGCCTCTCAGATGAGCTGATGGGTTATGCAAAAAATTCTCACTTACAACAGGTGCCTTCTGTAGAGCCTGTCATCGATAACAGCGATACTCTCTCTGACGAAACACTTGTCAGCAATAAAGATCCAGGTACCACCCACCAGCAAGCTGATAGCCACCAAAGAGCCTCTGGCTCTTCCGGAAGTTCCCCTTGCATACTGACTGATAGATACCCAGAGCCAGAGGCAGAGCCAGAGGCAGAGGCAGAGTCAGATCAGCCTGCACTTGCCTATCAGCAAAATAACGCTTCCCAAGAGCGATTACAGGCAGGACCTTCATCCGGTGATGATCAAACCACTAGTGCACAAGACCGATCTGCTTCTGATCAGCAGTCAAGTACCCATAATGAGGAGACAAACCCTTCGAACGAGCAATTAAAGACACCTGTGCAAGAGCGAATGCCATTGTGCAATCATTCCCATAGGTTTTGTCGTGTAAACTTTGGGTGTTGCGAAGGGTATTTCCCCTGCCCTAGATGTCATAACAATAGTAAGAAATGCGACCTTACAGATCGTAAGGATTTTCATGCAAAAAGGCTTCAATGTTCTCTATGTAACTATGAGGGGGATATTACGGAAGACTCCCAGACATGCCCGGGATGCAACGAACTAATGTCGGAGTATTTCTGTGCACAATGCAAACACTTCACCGATTTAGAAAAAAAACCATACCACTGCGATAAATGTGGAATTTGCCGAACATTTAAGGATAGGGCCTTTCACTGTGATGTTTGTGATATCTGCCTGAATACAAGGTTTCAAGACAATCACAAATGCCGAGAAAACTCAAGCCACGATGAGTGCTGCATCTGCCTGGAAGATACCTTCCACGGCTGCAAGATAATGCCTTGCTACCACAAAGTACATGGTGAGTGCAGCACTGCAATGCTTAAAAACGGGATAAGAACCTGCCCTATTTGCAGAAACCCTACAGACGCCTGGTTTGTTGGAAACAATCATTAAACCATCTGACTGAATTTAATAGTCGCTACCGGTGACCGCGTCTGACTTACATAGGGAGTTAAGTACCTAACCAGTTGGTTTCGCCTATTCTGGACGGCGGCTTTTTCCATCCTTCTGCGTTCCAACTCTGGTTGCGTAGCTAAGGCTACGCGCCCGTCGTTGCGCCTTGAAGGATGAAAAAATCCACTCGCCAGAATATGCGAAACCAACTGGCCAGGTACTTAGAACGTTCGATTGGTATAAAATGAGTTTTTAAAAATAGCAGCACCATACTGCTACCACAGCCCGGTATCAAGTCCTGCAAGTCACTTTCAGGTTGATACTGACGAAGGCTCTGTTGCACAAAACAAGTAACACAAATAGCAATTCGGAAATTCTTGTCTACTCTCTGTTTGTCCTACGGATAATAAAACCGGTCAATAATGTTCCTTTATTTTTCCAAAGCAGAAAGTCGGCACAGATTGTCCTGGCGTTTTCTGTCAGACAGGGAAGGCGGGTTGGTATTAATAACACATTTAGTGCAGAAAGATTTGAATGCATTCTTACCGTTTATTCATAACATTTGTTCTTTTCCTGATGACTATGTTGGTTGTGACCTTGTGCTACTCCTCAACCATCATTGACCGACATAATCCCGGTGGGCAAAAGGTTCGGATTGAAATCAATCACGGCACAGCCCCTCAGGCTGTCAGTCAGTGGCAAGTGAGTTTGCTGCTTCCGGACAGTTTCAACAATCGAAACAGCACCTTTTGCTTTAAGACACCCGTGGTGTCAGCAGATTCCAACAGTATTGCGATATTGTTGACGAACGACCAGAGCAACTATTGCTACCAACTGTTGCTAATGACAAAAGAACAAACACCCGACTTCCAACACCTCTCTCAACAGGCCTCTGAAAATGGCACACTTATTCGCTTGAAATCCACGACGGCAGACAGACCAGAATTAACTTCTGTCACTACCGATCAACTCCTTAACGACAATCCCCATACGACCCCATTAACCCTTTTGGTCTATTCCGACAACACGACCGGCAGTGAACTGGAAACCGGCCAAACCCGGAATAACACAGTGACATTGACAAGCAACAAGCTCACTGGCATCGACGATTTTCCCGGTAGCGGGAATGGTGGCTTCTTCTATTTACTCCCACCCCCACCCTGGGGAGGTGGCGGGGGGAGACCATCGGGATTATTTGAAATAGATCTGGTTATCCTGAAGCCCGTCATCAACTGGCTGATGTCCATTGGTAAAGATTCTATTTCGTTTCAAGAGCAACACTCCCCGGCACGTCTGAAAATGACACGGGTTAATGCCGATGGCTCTTCCAGCGAAGCCGCTATACCTGTTGGCTGGCTTGACTTCCTCAATATTGAACAACTGAACGATGTTGATTTCTGGAACACCCTCCTCCAGCAGGCCGCTACTTCCTGCCCCGTTAGCGAAAGCCTCCAATGGCAGCTTGGCTGTTGCAAACGATTTCTTGAGCGTAGTGCCTTGCAGACAAATCATGGCGGTGGCCTGATGGCAGCGAATGGGGAGGCACAACCCTCTGGTAGCGCACCCAATTCGGGGCCAAAGGACGAAAATAACGATCACCAAAAAGAGAAAAAAGAAGAACCTGAAAATCAGGAGAACCAGTCACCGGGAGAAGGCCATGATGGCAGCGGAAATGGCAACAACAGAAAAGACGACGATGGCGAAGAGAGTGAAAAAAAAACTACCACTGAAGACCTTCAGGTACTTGCGAACCGGCTTGTTGCCATCATTGAAAGTCAAGATCCCGGAGCAGTTTTTAAGCTCAGGCAAATACTGAATGAACTGGACATGCCACAGCGTTTGCGGGTTCTGGAAACAAAAAGCATCAACACCGAGGATACTGTCACTCCTCTTGAAGCCGTACTGAAACTGCAGCGTTCTTGCAACGAGAATTCACTGCGCAACCTTTTTATCGAGCAGCTGATAAAGGCAACATGCAATACAAAACAGTATTTGAATAACCTTCACACTCTGTCTCTACTTCGACCAATCATTCCACCTGACCGGGCAATGCCCGAAGAGGGCAACAACAACCTGTTGATGTTGTATAAGATTGCTCTGGACATAATCCACAAGGTCAATCAATCTGACACAGAGCCACCTATGAGTCAGTTTGAAAGATGTTGCTTTGCTGAGTACTTCGCTCAATTGTTCCTTATCTACTCAAACCCGGTTGAACTGATTCGTAATCTGTTGGGGAAAATATCAGATTTGCCCACAAGGCATGTTCTTATGATTAATCCACAATCATTGACATTTCCCAACCGCTTTTTAAATACCTTTATACAATTTCACCAACACCCATCGATTTCTGAATTAGAACGCCTCTCAGATGAGCTGATGGGTTATGCAAAAAATCCCCACTTACAACAAGTGCCTTCTATAGAGCCTGTCACCGGTAAAAGCGATAATATCTCTGACGAAACAATTGTCAGCAATAAAGATACAAGTACCATCCACCAGCAAGCTGATATTAACAAAAGAGCTTCTGGCTCTTCCGGCAGTTCCCATTGCATAGTGACTGGTAGATACTCAGAGCTGGAGGCAGAGCCAAATCAGCCTGCCCTTGCCTATCAGCAAAATAACGTTTCCCAAGAGCGATTACAGGCAGGACCCTCATCTGTTGATCCAAGACCAGGGAGAGAAAAACAACAGAGGGTAGCGGCCAGCCCGGCGATGCAAAGCAATGGCGCAGAGCGTTCTGCTTCTGACCAGCAGTCGAGTGCCCATAATGAGGAGGCAAACCCGTCAAACGAGCAGTTAAAGACACCTGTGCGAAAAGAACGAATGCCATTGTGCAATCATTACCATAGGTTATGTCGTGTAAACTTTGGGTGCTGTGAAGGGTATTTTCCCTGCTATAGATGTCATAACAAAAGTAAGAAATGCGACCTTACAGATCGTCAGGCTTTTCAAGCAAAAAGGCTTCAATGTTCTCTCTGTAACTATGAGGGGGATATTACGGAAGATTCCCAGGCGTGCCCGGGATGCAACGAACTAATGTCGGAGTATTTCTGCGCACAATGCAAAGAATTCGACAATATGGAACTAAAACCATTCCACTGCCATAAATGCGGAATTTGCCGAATAAACAAGGATGAGTCCTTTCACTGTGATGTTTGTAATATCTGCCTTTATGTAAGGTATCAAAGTAATCACGAATGCCGGGAAAACTCAGGCCACGATAAGTGCTGCATCTGCCTGAAAGATTCCTTCGACGGCTGCTTGATAATGTACTGCTCTCACAAAGTACATGATGATTGCTACGCTGCAATGCTCCGTAAAGGGATAAGAACCTGCCCTGTTTGCAGACAATCTCTATACGTTCCGCCGGTTGAAAGAAATAATTAACCATCTGGCTCGATTTAATAGTCGCCGCCAGTGACCGCTTCAGTATTGCAACACGGGAAGAGGACAAGGCTCTGTGGCACAAAGCAATTAATCCATTTAGCAATTTTGACATTCTTGTCTATTATCTGTTTTTTCTACGAATAATAAGACCTTCCAGTAATGTTTCTTTATTTTTCAGGGCAGAAGGCCAGCACAGACCTTTCTGATTGTACTCTGTCAGGCAAACAGGACAGGTCCGGGTTGTTATCATAAGTTAGTGAGATTTGAATGCACCTTTACCGCTTATTCATAGCATTTGTTCTTTTCCTGGTGGCTATGGCAGTTTTGCCTTTGTGCTATTCCTCAACCATCATTGACCGACATAATCCGGGAGGGCACAAGGTTCGGATTGAGATCAATGATGGCAAAGATCCTCAGTTTGTGAGTCAGTGGCAAATGAACTTGCTGCTACCGAAGGGTTTCGATGACCAAAACAGTATCCTTTGCTTTAAGGCGCCTGTGGTGCCAGCAGATTCCAACAGTATTGCGATATTGGTGACGAACGACCCGAGCAACTATTGTTATCAACTGATGATACTGACAAAAGAACAAACACCCGACTTCCAACATATCTCTCAACATGCGTCTAAAAATGGCACGCTTGTTCACTTAAGATCCACGACGGCAGACAGACCGGAATTAACTTCTGTCACTACCGATCAACTTCACAACGATAAGCCCCATACTGCCCCTTTAACCCTTCTGACCTATACCGACAACATAAACGACAGTGGGTTGAAAACCGGCCAACCCGGGAATAACACACTGACATTAACGGGCGGCAAGCCCGCTGGCATCGGCGATTTTCCCGGTGGTGGCAACGGTGGCTTCTTCTTTTTGCCGCCCCCCCCACCCTGGGGAGGTGGCGGTGGGAGACCATCGGGATTATTTGAAATAGATCTGGTTATCCTGAAACCCGTCATCAACTGGCTGATGTCCATTGGTAAAGATTCTGCTTCGTTTGAAGAGCCACCCTCCCCGGCGCGTCTGATAATGACACGGGTTAATGCCGATGGCTCTTCCAGCGAAGCTGCTATACCTGTTGGCTGGCTCGACTTCCTCACTGTTGAACAACTGACCGATGTTGATTTCTGGAACACCCTCCTGCAACATGCCGCCACTTCATGCCCCACCAGCGAAAGCCTTATTAGGCAGCTTGGCTGTTTCAAACTATTGCTTGAGCGAACGGCCTTGAAGAGACATCATGGCGGTGGCCTGAAGGCCGCTAATGGAGATGGCCAACCCTCTGGTAGCGCACCAAATTCAAGATCAGAGGACAAAAATAACAGCCATCAAAAGGACAAAAAAGAAGCACCTGAAGATCAGAACAACAACTCACCGGGAGAAGGCAATGATGGCAGCGGGGATGGTAATAACAGAAAAGACGACAATGGCGAGGAGAGTGAAAAAAATGCCAGGACTCAAAACCTTCAGGTACTTGCCAACCAGCTTGTAGCCATCATTGAAAGTGACGATCCTGATGCTGTTTTTAAGCTGCGGCAAATACTGGATAAGCTCAACATGCCACAGCGTTTGCAGGTTTTGGAAACGAGAAGCGCAAACACCAGTGGTAATGCTGTCAGTCCTCTTGAGGCGATACTGGAACTGCAGCGTTCTTGCTATGAGAATTCATCGCGCAACCGGTTTATCGAGCAGCTGATAGAAGCCACGAGCGATAAAACACGGACTTTGAATGACCCTGACATTCTGGCTTCACTGCAACCGATAGCCCGACCACTGTCCGAAGCTGGCAACAACAACCTGATGATTTTGTACAGGATTGTTCTGGACATAATCCATAGAGTTAATCAATCTGGCCAGCAACCACCAATAGGACAATTTGAAAAAAATTGTTTTATTCAGTACTTCGTTCAATTGTTTCTGTTCTATTCAAACCCACTTGAACTTATTGGTAATCTGTTAGGGCAAATATCAGATTCAGCGGTAACCCATGAGATTATAATTGCTGCACAATCATTGACATCTGCCAGTTCTTTTTCAAATGCCTTTATACAATTTCACCAACACCCCTCGTTTCATGAATTACAACATTTCTTAAATGAACGATTAAGAAACCCACAGCAGGGAGCAAGGCCAAAACGGCCCACCCTTTCTCATCAGTCAAATACGCCGCACCAAAAACGATTAAAAACAGAACGATCTTATGGGGATGATGACATGACTATCATTGCTTTTTGCGATGATGCATTGAAAGTGAATAAGGTGCAACATACACAAATTACTCATAATAAGTGCCCAATATGTTGTGAGCGCTTTTTACGCACAGCAGGATTAGTGAAAACACCCTGCAATCACATTTTTCACGTGCTTTGCTTGAATCTGTGGCTCCAAAAAAGGCTACCTGATCTTGCAATTAAAACTTGTCCTGTATGTCGATCAGAATTAAAAAGCTCAAAAGAAAAACTTAACAACCTTAACAGGCTATTGAATAAATACGGCAATTGTCATTTGTTAGACACTGCAGATAGAGCCGTTAAGGAATGGAATAGAACAACAAGTCATGAAGCCTTATACCATTTTGTCCAACTTTGCAGACTCAACAGTCAGGCGTCAGATGATCCACGGTATGCCAATATCTTGAGAAAAATAATTTATCCCGTTATAAAAGCCAACATTCGCCATGACTCTGAGATCACGTCAGCCAGCTTCAGCCCTGATAGCCGCCAGGTGGTGACCGCCGGTGAAGATTGTACTGCGAAAATCTATGGCCATAAGGCCGATGGATCGTGGGAAGAAGAGGCCATTATTCGCCACAATGGTAAGGTCAAATCAGCCAGCTTCAGCCGCGATAGCTGTCGTGTAGTTACTGCCAGTGAGGATCACAAGGCGAAAATCCTGGGCCAAAAGGACGATGGATCATGGACAGAAGAACTCACCGTTCAACATACTGGTACGGTCAACTCAGCCAGCTTCAGCGCTGATAGCCAACGTATGGTGACTGCCAGTGACGATGGTACCGCAATAATCTTTGGCCAAAAGGACGACAGGCCATGGGAAACAGAAGCCAGCATTAGCCACAATGGTCCGATCCAATCAGCCACCTTCAGCCCCGATGGTAGCCATGTGGTGACTTTCGGTAAAGATAACCTGGTGAAAATCACTGGCAGGTCGGCCAATGGAGCATGGCAAGAAAAAGTCATCATTGCCCATGATTACACGGTCAACTCAGCTACCTTCAGCACCGACAGCCGCCGTGTGGTGACCGCCAGTGGCGATGGTACGGCAATAATCTGTGCCCAACAGGACGATGGATCATGGGAAAGAGAATTGACCATTAGCCATATCGACAGCGGGGGTCCGATCATATCTGCCGAGTTCAGCCCCGATGGCCGCCATGTGATGACTGTTGCCGGGGATGACCTGGTTAAAATCTATGGCAGGCAGGACAATGGATTATGGGTAAAGAAAGCCATCATTGCCCATGAAGATCGGATCAACTCAGCCAGCTTCAGCGCCGATGGATGCCATTTGGTGACCGCCAGTTCTGATAATACGGCCAAAATCTATGGCGAAAAGACCGATGCAGCATGGGAAGAAGAAATGACTATCTGCCACAACCATAGACTCTTATCGGCCACTTTCAGCCCCGATAGCCAACATGTGGTGACTGCCAGCAGAGGCAGGACGGCAAAAATTCATAGCCACAATAATAATGGATCATGGGAAGAAAAGACCACCATCCTTCATGAAGGCTGGGTTCGTTCAGCCACCTTCAGCGCCAATAGCCGCTTTGCGGCGACCGCGAGTATCGATAGGAAGGCGAAAATCTATAGCCTGAAAGACGATGCATCATGGCAAAAAGAAATCACTATCTATCATCATGGTGCGGTATTCTTGGCCAACTTCAGCGCTGATAGCCGCTTTCTGGTGAACACCAGTTGTATTTCAGATATTGGTCGCTATCAGGAGGCTGCGATGATCACTGAACTCTGGAAGGACGAATGAAAGCAAACCGCCCTTCTCTGACTTCAAGATGTTGCGGAAGACATTGTGGCACAAGACAAGTAGTCCCTATAGCGATTCAGAAATTTTTGGCTATCCTCTGTTTGTACTGCAAATGATGAGATTGGCCAATGCCGTTCCTTTATTTTTCCAGAGCAAAAAGTCAGCACCGATTGTCCCGGCATTTTCTATCAGACAAAGAGGGCGGATTGGATATTATCGACCAGGTTACAGAGAGACTTCAGTGCAGTTTTACCGCACATTTATAGCTTTCATGGCCTTTGTCCTGTCATTACCAGCTATGGTGATTGCACCGTCAGGCTACTCTTACACCCTCATTGACCAGCATAATCCAGATGGGCACGAGGTTCGGATTCTGACCCTTCTGACCTATTCCGACAACCTGGCTGACATCGGACCGAAAACCAGCCAAACCCGCAATAACACACAGACATTGTCAGGTGGCAAGCTCGCTGGCATCGACGATTTTCCCGGTAGCGGGAGTGGCGGCTTCTCCTGCCTCGCCAGCGAAAGCTTCCAATGGCAGCCTGGTTGTTTCAAACCATGGCTTGAGCGAACGGTCTTGAAGACAAATCATAACGGTGGCCTGAAGGCAGGTAACGGCGATGGGCAGCCTTCTGGCAGAGCACCTGATCCAAAGCCAAAGGACGAAAATAACCACCATCAAAAGGAAACAAGAGAAGAACCTCAAGATCAGGAAAACCAATCACCGGGTGAAGGCCATGATGGCAATGGGAATGGCAATAACGGAAAAGACGACGATGAATCGGTGACTAAAAATAATGACTCCACTCAAGACCTTCAGGTACTTGCAAATCAGCTTATAAACATCATTGAAAGCGGCGATCCCAGTGCCGTTTTTAAACTCAGGAAAATAATGGATGAGCTGGACATGCTTCAGCGTTTGCAGGTTCTGGAAACAAAAGGCACAAACAGCAGGGATGAAAGTATCACTCCTCTTGAGACGGTACTGCAACTGCAGCGTTCTCTCGAACAGAATTCATTGCGCAACCCATTTATCGAGCAGCTGATAGAAGCCACAAGCGATAAAAAACAGACTTTGAATGACCTTGACACTCTGCCTGCACTCCAGACAATAATTCCACCGGACCCGGCAATACCCGAAGCTGGTGACAACAACCTGATGATTTTGTACAAGATTGTTCAGGACATAATCCAGAGAGTCAATCAATCTGACCAACAGCCACCTGTAGGACACTTTGAAAAACGTTGCTTTGCTGAATACTTCGTCCAGTTATTCCTGACCTACTCTAACCCACTTGAGCTTATTCATTATCTGTCAGGACAAATATCAGATTTAGCCATAAGGATTGATATTATAACCGTTGCACAATCATTTACATTTCCTGCCTCTTTTGCAGATACCTTTGCACATTTTCATCAACACCCGGCGCTTCATGAATTACAACATTTCGTAAATGAACAGTTAATTCAGCTGCGTACCGACCCTTCACCCCATGAGCCAGTAATGAGTTCTACCCCACAAGTTAATAGCTGCCAAAGTGCCTCTGGTACTGGATACTCAAAGCAGGGAGCAAGGCCAAAGCAACCCGCCCTTACTCATCAGGCAAATGGGCTGCGCCAAAAACGATTAAAGAAAAGACGATCACACGGTGGTCATTCAACTCGTCTGGCAAGTACATCATCTTTTGTCGGTGCGGGTAGAGCCATGGCTGTGCCTGGCAAGAAAACAATGGATGATTATATAAATATCAATGCCTTTCGCGATAATACATTTAAAGTGGATAAGGTGAAACATGCACAAATTACTGATAATAAGTGCCCAATATGTTGTAAGCGCTTTTCACGCACAGCAAGATTAGTGAAAACGCCATGTCATCACGTTTTTCATGTGCATTGTTTAAATCTGTGGCTCCAAAAAGGGCTATCTGACCTTTCAGTTAAAACTTGTCCTGTATGTCGATCAGAATTAAATGACTTAAGAGAAAAACTTAACGACTTTATCAGTCTATTGAAAAAATACGGCAATTGTCATTCGTTAGACAGTGCAAATAGAGCCGTTAAGGAATGGAATATAACAGAAACATGTTATGAAGCCCTATACCATTTTGTCCAACTTTGCAGGCACAACAATCAGGGTCCAGATGACTCACAGTTCGTCAATATCTTGAGGACAATAATTCATCCCGTTACAAAAGCCAACATTCCCCATGACCTTGAGATCAACTCAGCCTCCTTCAGCCCTGATAGCCGCCGGATGGTGACCGCCAGTGACGACTGTACCGCGAAAATCTACGGCTATAAGGCCGACGGATCATGGGAAGAGGAGGTCACTATCCGCCACAATGGTCCGGTCAAATCAGCCAGCTTTAGCAACGACAATTGTCGCGTAGTAACTGCCAGCACAGATCACACAACGAAAATCTTTGGCCAGAAGGACGATGCATCATGGGAAGAAGAACACTGTGTTCAACATACTGGTAAGGTCAACTCAGCCACCTTCAGCGCTGATAGCCACCATGTAGTGACTGCCAGTGAAGATCGTACGGCAATAATCTTTGGCCAAAAAGACAACAGACAATGGGGACCAGAAGTCACCATTAGACACAATGGTCCGATCCAATCAGCCGCCTTCAGCCCCGATAGTAGCCATGTGATGACTGTCGGTAAAGATAACATGGTAAAAATCACTGGCAGGTTGGCCAATGGATTATGGAAAATAAAAACCATCATTACCCATGATGACGCTGTCAACTCAGCTACCTTCAGCGCTGATAGCCACCATATAGTGACTGCCAGTGACGATGCTACGGCAATAATCTATGGCCAACAGGACGATGGCTCATGGGAAAAAGAATTGACCATTAGCCATATCGACAGCGATGGCCCGATCCAATCAGCCGGGTTTAGCCCTGATGACTGCCATGTGATGACTGTTGGCAGGGATGACCTGGTTAAAATCTATGGCAGGCAGAACAATGGACCATGGGTAAAAAAAGCCATCATTGCCCATGAAGATCGGATCAACTCAGCTACCTTCAGCGCCGATGGATGCCATTTGGCGACCGCCAGTGACGATAATACGGCGAAAATCTATGGCAAAAAAACCGATGCATCATGGGAAGAAGAAATAACTATCTGCCACTACCATAAGGTCCTCTCAGCCACCTTCACCCCCAGTAGCAGACGTCTGATAACCACCAGTATCGACAGGGCAAGCAAAGAGTATTGCCAGAATGACAATGGATCATGGAAAGAAGACAGCCCTACCCTTTATAAAGATTGGGTCTGTTTCCCTTCAGCCACCTTCAGCACCGATAGCCGCTTTGCGGCGACCTTCACTATCGACAGGAAGACAAAAATCCATACCCTGGAGGGCGATGCATCATCGAAAAAAGAAATCTCTACCTGTCACAGTGGTACGGTACTCTCAGCCAACTTCAGCGCCAATAGCCGTTTTCTGGTAACCACCCATTTCGTGTCATATGGTCGCCACCACTCTGCAAAAATCACTGAACTATGGAAGGAAGAATAACAGACAAGTATTTTGCCGGTTAAGAGATTGATGCTGCCGAAGGCTCTGTCGCACAAGACAAGCAATCCACATAGCAATTTAGAAATACTTGGCTATTCTCTGTTTCTACAACAAATAACAGGATTGGCTAAAGATGTTCCTTTATTTTTTCAGGGTGGAACTGTTCTGACGCACTCTATCAGGCAAAGAGTACGGGTTGGAATTGTCGACACAAGTTGTAAAGCGAGATTTGAATGGACTTTTTTCCGCTTATTCATAGCATTTGTACTTTTCCTGCTGGCTATGGCGGTTGTGCCGTTATGCTATTGCTCAACTCTCATTGACCAGCATCATCCCGATGGGCACGGGGTTCGGATTGAAATCGAAGATTTCACGGATCCGCAGGGTGTGATTCAGTGGCAAATGGTTTTGCTCCTTCCGGAAGGCTTCAATGACCAAAACAGCTTCCTTTGTTTTAAAGCACCTGTGGCGCCAGCAGATTACGACAGTACCTCGATATGGGTCAGGAACAACTTGAGTGACTATTGCTATCAGCCAGTAATAGTAAGGGAAGAGCATATACCCTTCTTCCATGATGTCTCAGAGCGCGCCTCTGAAAATGGCACACTGATTCGCTTAAAATCCACGACGGCAGAGAGACCAGAGCTTATTTCTGTCACCACGGATCAATCGCTGAACGTCAAACCTCGGGCTATCCCACTGACCCTTCTGGTCTACCCCGACGAGATCACGGACAGTGGGCTGGAAACCGGACAAACCCGAAATAACACACTGTCATCAACAGGAGACAAGCTCGCTGGCAAAGCCAATTTTCCCAGTGGTGGCAACGGGGGCTTCTTCCACTTGCCTCCCCCTCCACCCGGGGGAGGAGGGAGACCAACGGGATTATTCGAAATAGATCTTGTTATCCTGAAACCCGTCATCAACTGGCTGATGTCTTTAGGCAAGGATTCTACCTCAACTGAGGAACAGCCATCCCGGGCGCGTCTGAAAATGACGCGCGTTAACGCAGATGGTTCTTCCAGTGAGGCCGTTATACCCGTCGGTTGGCTTGACTTCCTGAATATTGAACAACTGACCGATGTTTATTTCTGGAACACTCTCTTCCAACGTGCCGCCACTGCTTGCCCAGCCAACAAAAGCCTTCAGTGGCAACTTGGCTGCTTGAAACTATTTCTTGAGCAAACAGCCCTGAAAACAGATCATGCCGGTGTCTTAAAGACCGCTGATGGGGATGGAGAAGCATCGGGTGATTTACCAGATAAAACACCAAAGGACGAAAATAACGACCACCCTGAAAAGAAAAAAGGTGAACCTGAAGATCAGGAGAACAATTCACCGGGAGAAGGCAGTTATAGCAGTGGAGATGGTGACAAAAGAAAAGACAACAATGGCAAAAAAAGTGAAAAAAGCACCAGGACTCAGGACCTTCAGCTACTTGCTAACCAGCTTTTAGCCATTATTGAGAGCGACGATCCCGATGCCGTTTTCAAGCTGAGGCAGATACTGGACGAGCTGGACCTGCCCCAGCGTTTGCAGGTTCTGGAGACAAAGGGCACAAATACTGCGGGCAATACTGTCACGCCTCTTGAGGCGATATTGCACCTGCAGCGTTCTTTCGATGAGAACTCAACGCGCAACCAGTTTATCAGGCAACTGATAGAAGCTACGAGTGATCAAACAAGGATCCTGGATGATTTTAACAACCCCTCTGAACTCCAACCAATCGCCCCACCTGACTGGGCACTGCCCGAAGCAGCCGACAGTAACCTGATGATTTTGTATAAGATTGTTCTGGATATCATCCACAGGGTTAATCAATCTGACCAACAGCCACCCATAGGAAACTTTGAAAAATGTTGCTTTACCGAATACTTTGTTCAATTGTTCCTGCTCTGTTCAAACCCACTGGTACCTATTCGTGAACTGTTAGGAAAAATATCAGATTCGGGCATCAGCCGTGATATTATGATTTCTGCACAATCATTTACCTTCTCCATCTCTTTTCGCGATATCTTTATACAACTTAATCAGCACCCATCGCGCCTTGAATTAGTGCGCCTTTCAAATGAGTTGATCAAGCAGGCGCATACTATCGAGTTACTGCAAATGCCTTCACTACAAGCCTCTTCACTACATGCCTCCTCACTAAAAGCCTCTTCACTACAAGCCCCTTTCACAGAACCTGTAATCAGTCAGAGAGATATTGCCTTTAAAACTACCACTGCAAACAATGGAAATATGCTCACCCATTCCATCCAGCAAGTTAATAGCTACCACAATGCCTCTCGCTCTACCGACAGCGCTCCTGGCTTAGCAACTGACAGATACTTACAGCAGGGAGCCAGACCAAAGCTGCCTGCCCTTGCAGGTCCCCAAAATGCCTCCTTCCAAAGGAGATCTCAGACAAGACATTCACATGGTCATCATCAATCCAACTGGGCAGACGACCGATCTGATCTGGAAGAGTTGGGAATAGATCAAAACTTCTTAATTAAACATTCGATCGATAACTCTATTCTCGTTGATCTGAAAAGACGCGCTCAGGAAAAAGAAAAAAAAAAGACAACGGATTGAAGAGTTAACTCTAGAGGTTCAAGAATTAAGAAGAGAGAATCAGGCGTTAACTTCAGAAGCTCAGGGACTAAGAAGAGAAAACCAGAATTTAACTTCAGAGTCTCAATGGTTGAGAAGAGGGCATCAGGAATTAACTGAAGAGGTTCAAGGATTAAGAAGAGAGAATCGGAGGTATTGTGATTCGCGGGCCCGTTTGGAAGAGTCAGTAGACTATGTGAACCAACAAGCACGGTATCAGACGGCAGCGGCAAGCCCGGGCTCGATAGCAAACAACGAAGCAGAGTCTCACGCATGTTACCAGCAATCAAGCCCCCTGAATGAAGAGCCAAACCCATCGAACGCGCAGTTAAATACATCTGCGCAACCAGAACGAAACTCATTATGCGGTCATTACCAGAGGTTATGCCTTGTGAACTTTGGATGCTGTGCCGGATTTTTCCCCTGCCAAAGATGTCACAACATTAGTAATGACTGCGACGTTGACGATCGCATGGCTGTTGATGCAATAAGGCTTCGGTGCTCTCTGTGTCACTATGAGGGGGACATTACAGAGGACTCACAGACGTGTCCGGGATGCAATCAGCTAATGTCGGAATATTACTGTGCAAAATGCAAACATTTCACCAGTATGAATATCACACCGTTCCACTGCAATAAATGCGGTATTTGCCGAATAAACGAGGAAGAGAACTTTCACTGCGATGTTTGCAATGTCTGTCTGGACATAAGGTTGCAAGGCAATCACAAATGCCGGGAAAACTCAGGCCACGATGAGTGCTGCATCTGCCTGGAAGATGCCTTCGGCGGCTGCCGGATACTGCCCTGCTCCCACAAAATTCATAGGGAATGCGCCATTGAGTTGGTTAAAAACGGGATAAGAACCTGCCCTGTTTGCAGAAGCCCTCTATATACTCCGTTAGTTGAAAATAGCAATTAACCCTCCGACCGGATTAAATAATCACCACCGGTAATTACTTGATGTTTATAGTGCAGGAAGGAGTGGCTATTGTGCAGTTTCTGGCGGTGCAGAGTTTGCTGCTTCCCAAGACTTTACGATAAAAGGCATGCAACCCACATAGCAATTCAGAAATTCTTGTCTATTATCTGTTTGTTCTAAGAATAATAAAACCGCTCAATAATGCTCTTTTGTTTTTCCAGAGTAGAAAGTCGGCACAGATTGTCCGGACGTTTTTATATCAGACAAGGAGGGTGGAATTGGTGTTATTAACATAATTATATAGAAAGATTTGAATGCATTTTTACCGTTTATTCATGGCGTTTGTTCTTTTCCCGCTTGCTATGGTGGTTGTGCCATTATGCTACTCCTCAACCCTCATTGACCGACATCATTTAGACGGGAGCAGGGTTCAGATTGAAATCAATGATGCTGCAGATCCACAGGGTGTCAGTCGGTGGCAAGTAAACTTGCTGCTTCCGAAAGGTTTTAATGACCGAAAAAGCATTCTCTGCTTTAAGGCGCCTGTGACTCCAGAAGATTCGAACAGTATCGCAATATCGCTCACGAACGACTTGAGTGACTATTGCTATCAGCTACTGATAATGGAGGAAGAGCAAACACCCATCTTCCAGGATGTCTCACAGGGTACCTCTGAAAATGGCACGCTTGTTCGCTTAAAATCCACGACGGCAGACAGACCAGAGTTGACTTCTGTAACCAGCGATCAACCGCTGAAGGACGAGCCCCATATTGCTCCAATGACCCTTCTGGTCCACCCCGACAACATAGCAAACAGTGGACTGGAAACCGGCCAAACCCGAAATAACACACTGTCATCGACAGGAGGCCAGTTCACTGGCACGGGCAATTTTCCCAGTGGTGGCAATGGCGGCTTCTTCTACTTGCCTCCCCCTCCCCCCTGGGGAGGTGGTGGGGGCAGACCATCGGGATTATTCGAAATAGACCTGGTTATCCTCAACCCCATCATCAATTGGCTGATGTTTATTGGTAAGGATTCTATCTCGTTTCAGGAACAGCCGTCTCCGGCCCGTCTGAAGATGACACGCGTCAACGCAGATGGCTCTTCCAGTGAGGCCGTTATACCCATTGGTTGGCTTGACTTCCTGGATGTAAATCAACTGACCGATGTTAATTTCTGGAACACCCTTTTGCAGCGTGCCGCCAATTCTTGCCCGGCCAGCGAAAGTCTTCAGTGGCAGCTTGGCTGTTTGAAACTATTTCTTGAGCGCACAGCCCTGAAGACAAGTGGCCTGAAAGCGGGCAATGGGGATGGTGAACCTACTGGCAGGGCACCAGACAGAGAATCAAAGGACGAAAATAACTATCAACAAAAAGAACAAAGAGATGAACCTGAAGGTCAGGAGAGCAGATCACCGGGGGAAGGTGATGATAGCAGTGAAGATTGGAATAACAGAAAAGACGACAATGAAGATGAAGATGAAGATGAAGATGAAGATGAGAATGAAGAAAACACCGGGACTCAGGACCTTCAGGTACTTGCGAACCAACTTGTCGCCATCATTAAGAGCAACGACCCCAACGCCGTTCACAAGCTAAGGCGAATACTGAATGAGCTGGACATGCCTGAGCGTTTGCAGGTTCTGGATACCAAAAGCACAAACACCAGGGGTAATGCTGTCACTCCTCTTGAGGCGGTACTGGAACTGCAGCGTACTTACCGTGAGAACTCAGTGCGCAACCGGTTTATCAGGCAGCTGATAGAAGCCACGAGCGATGAAACACAGGCTTTGAATGACCTTGGCACCCTGTCTACAAGTGAACCGATTATTCCACCTGAGCAGGCACTGCCGGAAGCTGCCGATAACAACCTGATGATTTTGTATAAGATTGTTCAGGACATAATTGACAGGGTCAATCAATCTGACCAACAGCCACCAGTAGGACAATTTGAACAATGTTGCTTTACTGAATACTTTGTTCAATTGTTCCTGTTCTATGAAAAACCGCTTGGGCCTATTCGTGAACTGTTAGGAAAAGTATCAGATATAACCACACGAAGTAATATTTTGTTCCACGCAAGGCCGTTTACATTTCCCAAGCCTTTTATAAATATTACGCAATTTGATCAGCACCCGTCGTTTCAAGAATTATTAAGCTTTTCAGATAAACTCTTGAGGCAGGTGCAATCTTACTCATCATCACAAGCGCCTTCGCCAAAAGATTCTTCACCACAAGCGTCTTTAATCCGTAACAGAGATTATATCTCCGACGACACAACTGACGGTGCCTGCCCCGAGCCTGATGAACATCAATCCGAGTGTAACGGTGATAATACCTCCAACGAAATAATTGTCAGCAATGCAAGCCCATTCTCCGATTCAATCCAGCCTGTGGATAGCTTACAGGCAAGTTCATTCACTGATTCAGTCCAACCAGCTGATAGCTTCCAGGCAAGTTCATTGACCGATTCAGTCCAACCAGTTGATAGCTTGCAGGCAAATTCACTCACCGATTCAGTCCAACCAGTTGATAGCTTCCAGGCCAGTGCAAACACTCATTCAATCCAGCCTGCTGATAGCTTCCAGGCAAGTTCATTCACCGATTCAGTCCGACCAGTTGATAGCTTCCAGGCCAGTGCAAACACTCATTCAATCCGGACTGTTGATAGCTTTAAGGCAAGTGCAAACACTTATTTAATCCGACCCGTTGATAGCTTCCAGGCAAGTGCAAACACACATTCAATCTGGTCTGTTGACGGCTTCAAGGCCAGTTCAAACACTCTTTCACTCCGGCCCGTTGGTAGCTTCCAAAGTGCCTCTGGCGCCACCGGCAGCACCCCTAACGTACCAACAAACAGATATTTACAGCAGGGAGCAAGGCCAAAGCAGACTGCACTTACCAATCAGCGAATCGGCCCTTTCGAAAGGCGATTACAGGCAGGACGTTCACACGGTGCTTATCACGCCAGTAGGGCACGTGACCGATCCGATATGGAAGTGTCAGGGATAAATCAAGACTTCTTAAGTAAACATACGACCGATGCTTCTCTTCTCGTCGCCCAAACTTATCCCCAACCTTCTTTGCCTGCACAGATGTGGGATAGCAACGGACTGCCTTCAAATCCTTCACCGATTGCTCCGGAAAATGCATTTAATGCATTCGAAAACCCTGCCCTTTATGAACTTGGAAACTTGAATAGCAGTTTAAGAGAGTTAGAACATGCTACAAATCAATACCACTGGCTTACAGAAATGATTGAGCTGCAAAGATGCGATCAGGAGAAAGATAAAGAAAAGATTGCAAAGTTAACTGGACAAAACGAACAGTTAAGAGAATTGAACCAAATGTTAAGAACAGAGAACCAAAGATTAAGAATAGAAAATCAAAATTCAGATATAGAGAATCGAAACTTAAATGTAGAAAATCATGAATTAACGATAAAGAATCAAGAATTAAATGCAGATATTGAGGGGTTGCGAGGCTGCGTAACTTATTTTGAAGATCAAAACAGAAGCTTGAATAACCAATATTCAATATTGATGCGTGAGCTTCGTCAGCTACGATCAGCAAACCGCATGAATGATCGAACAGATCAACCTATGGCAGAGGTCTGGCCGACGATGCGAATCTCAGCCGATTTTGTTTCTCACGATCACTCGATCACTCACAATGAGCTGGAAAACTCGTCTGACTCCTCCGATTCAGGGCCACCATCTGTAAGCGATATGCCTCATGGAGAAAATCAACAGATGGCCGCAGCCAACACTTTGCAGATCATTGACTCATATTCTGCCCCTTACCAGCAGCCGTGCACCCAAAGCGGGCATGCAAACCCGCCCGATGAGCAGGCAGGCTGTTCAAACGTAGATTTACAACGGCTTCCACTGCAAGAGTCTCACGGAGCAGGGTGCCAGCATTACCGGAGATTCTGCTCTGTGGGTTTTCCTTGCTGTCCGGGGTATTTCCCCTGCCATAGATGTCATAACGAAAACAAGGATCCTTCATGTACAGCTACACATAAGGCTCTCAATGCAGTACGGCTTAAGTGTTCTCTGTGTGGATATGAGGGAGAAATTAATGAAGATTCCCAGACATGCCCCGGATGTGGAGAGCAAATGTCGGAATACTACTGCGCAATTTGCAAACACTTCACCACAGCACATAATAAACCGCATCACTGCGATAAATGTGGTATTTGCCGAATAAACTCAGATAATTCCTTTCACTGTGATGTTTGCGGTGTCTGCCTTGATAACAGGCTATTGGGCAATCACAAATGTCGGGAAAACTCAGGCCACGATGAGTGCTGCATCTGTCTGGAAGATGCCTTTAGCGGCTGCCAGATATTAGCCTGCTCCCACAAAGTCCATAAGGAATGTGCCATAGCAATGATTAATAACGGGGTAAGAACCTGCCCTGTTTGCAGGCACCCCCTATTTACTCAGGAGCATGAACACAATGATTAAACGTCTGAGCGGATTTAATAGTCGCCGCTGGCTTAGCCTCCTTCAGATAAGACGACTCAAGACGCGGCTGGTCACATCACTGAGATAACCAATGAACAGGCTGCCCATGGAAGCCCGAAAATGATTTTCATCCCGGCTGCCCAGTGCCAAAACACCCACTTTATCCGGGAAATTCAATGGCGCCAGTGCCACTGAACCGATTTCCCCATGGTTGTCCGGAAACAGGAATTCCAGTTCGCGGGACTTCATTCGGCCACAGATGACCTTTTGACCGGAAGATTGTTTATCCCTGAAGCCTGAAAGCAGATCACCCAGAATTTCATCCGCTGTATCAGGATCTTCTTCCCGGATGGTCAGATTGGCTGGTTGGCGGGTAAACAGAATCAGGGAATGAAAATCGATTTCAAAATCCTGCTCCAGACCATCTTTGAGGGTTTCAGTCGCCTGCTCAAGGTCCTGACTTTCCAGCATACCAAGCACCAGTTTGCGAGTCTGTTCGAACAGGCGATCGTTATCCCGGGCAACGTCCACCAGTTTGCCAAGCCTGCGCCGCAACTCAAGATTGTGTTTCCTGAGCAGTTGTAACTGACGTTCAACCAGTGAAATAGCTTCCCCTCTTTCATGGGGAATCTTGAGATCCAACAGCAGTTCATCCTGATTCAAAAAAAAGTCAGGATGGTTCTTCAGATACTGAATCACCTGATCTGCCGTCATAGCAGTGATCTGGTTTTCTCTGCCAGCGTTTTTCTTGTTTGAGGCTTTATCACTGGTGGCCGAGTCTGTCATATCCTTGTTTGTCCTTCGAATACCCTGGTGGCACTCCCTGTCATCATAACCGGGTGACCTTCTCCCCGCCAACGAATCAGAAGACTGCCACCGGTAAGATTAACCCGAACCTCTTCATCCAGAAGTCCTTGTAAACGACCCGCGACAACCGCCGCACAGGCACCGGAACCACAAGCCAGGGTTTCACCCACGCCTCGCTCATAAACCCGGAGGTTGATCTCTGTGGCATCCAGTACCTGCATAAAACCGGCATTACAGCGTTTTGGAAAACGACTATGGCCTTCCAGTTTGGGACCCATTGATTCAACCGGTGCCCGGTTAATATCCTCCACCTGCCATACGGCGTGAGGATTGCCCATGGAAACTGCCCCCACTATCAAACGCTCTCCGTCCACATCAAGGTCATAGGTGGTTTGCATGGATGGTGCGTTGAACGGAATCTGTTGAGGCTCCAGCACCGGAATACCCATGTCCACCGTAACATCGCCATTGTCTTCAATGGTGAGTTCCATATTGCCACCTGAAGTCTGAACACGAATGGTGTCACGTCCAATCAGTTTCTTGTCCCTGACAAAACGGGCAAAACAACGGGCACCATTGCCACATTGCTCCACTTCACTGCCGTCGGCATTGAAGATCCGATAACGGAAATCCATATCGGGATCGGTGGGCGGCTCAACCATCAGCAACTGATCAAAACCAATTCCAAAATTCCGGTCAGACAGGCTGCGGATTTTTTCCGGCGTAATGCGTATGGACTGGGTGACTCTGTCAACAACCATAAAGTCATTGCCCAGGCCGTGCATTTTTGTGAAGTGCAACAACATAGCGCAATAATTATCCTTCTGGCAGCAGTATTTCGTTGGCCCACTGGTCAGCCAGCCTTTCCCGGCGACGAACCAGATGTACCTGATCACCATCGACCATAATTTCAGCAGGGCGACAACGGGAATTATAATTGGAGCTCATTCCAAAGCCATAGGCACCGGCAGAGCGGACCGCCAGCAAATCGCCTTCAGCCACTTTCAGCTTTCTGTCTTTACCCAGAAAGTCTCCGGTCTCACAAATGGGCCCGACCACATCGCACAATAGCTCCCCTCTCTCGTCGTTGCGCACCACCGGTTCAATACCATGCCAGGCGCTGTAGATTGAAGGACGCAAAAGATCATTCATGGCCGCATCAACCACGGCGAAAGCCTTATGGTCAGACTGTTTGATCAGCTCAACTTCAGTGATCAGCATCCCTGCCTGTGCGGCAATAGATCGCCCGGGCTCAACCACAATTTTCAGGTGCTTGTGGTGCTCGTTGGCAGCCAGGTGCTCTCTCACTTGCCCCAGATATTCTGAGGGTGTCGGTGGCTGTTCGTGTTTTTCGTAGGAAATACCCAGGCCACCACCAATATCCAGATGCTTCAGAATAATACCCATTTCACGAAGCTGATCAACCAGCAGCAATAGACGATCAAGAGCATCAATAAAGGGCTCTTTGGTGGTGAGCTGAGAGCCGATATGACAGTCCACACCCACCACTTCGATATTCGCTAGCTCAGCTGCCCGCTGGTAAACGGCAGGCGCAGCCTTGATATCAATACCGAACTTGTTGTCTTTCAGACCCGTAGAAATATAAGGGTGGGTCCGGGCATCGACATCCGGATTCACCCGGACAGAAACAGCGGCCACTTTGCCCATGATTTCTGCTTCTTGCTGGATTCTTTCCAGCTCCGTTTCTGACTCAATATTGAAGCAGTGAATACCCAGTTCCAGGGCTCTTCTGATTTCATGACGCTGTTTGCCGACACCGGAGAAAACCACTTTAGAGGCTTCACCGCCGGCAGCAATAACCCGCTCCAGTTCACCAACGGAAACGATGTCAAAACCCGCTCCCAGTTTTGCCAGAACATTCAGAACCGCCAGGTTGCTGTTAGCTTTAACGGCGTAACAAATCAGGTGAGGCCACCCTTCCAGCGCCTGTTTGTAGGCTTTAAACCCTTCTTCAAACCCTTTGCGGGAATAGATGTAGGCCGGGGTACCAAACTGTTCAGCAATTTCAGTAACGGGAACCTGTTCAGCATAAAGCTCACCGTTACGGCTGGGAAACCAATCCATCAGACTGTCTTACTCTCTGTCATAAAATTTCTGGGGAGCATTATTCTACTTTTCCGGGCTTGAGGCATCCATGCACTTGAGGCATCTATGCGCTTCAGTCGCCTGTCTCTCCCCGGAGACTGATTACTCTGACCCACCATGAGTCAACTGCTGGGTGTCACCATCCTTTGGAAGATACAAATCCCCTTTCTGACCGCACCCGGCAAGCAGAAGAGTGGTGAACATGAGGGCAATAAGGGCTCTCATGAAAGGCTCCTTGTACTTTTTACCATGAGCTGAATTTGCTCAGGGCTGTGTGGATAGTCATTCACCACCAGAACAGCCCTTCTTTGAAAAGGCTGTTTCAGCAATGATCAACCGCTGAGTATAATCTGCATCAAACAGCGGCGATAGCCCTAACTGACGGATACACTGATGAACGAAAGCGAATATCATGACCTCCTGGACGACCTGATGGTCGCTATTGAAGACGCCATAGAAGAGGCAGGGCTGGATATTGATTATGAAACCGCCGCAGGCATTCTCACTCTGACCTGTGAAGACAACTCCAAGGTCATTCTGAGCCGCCAGACACCCGTGCTGCAATTATGGCTGGCCGCCAAAGGCGGCGGCTTTCACTTCGATTACGATGAAAGCAAAGAACAGTGGATTGCTGACAGCAACGGCGAAGCGTTTATGCAGGTATTGAATCGCTGTTTGAGTGAGCAGTATGGGGAGGCAGTAGAACTTACCGTTTAAGTGCTGGTGAAGCTTTAGCTTCCCTGGTTCAGGTTTCCTAAAAAACAAAAAGGCGAAACCCGGATAGAGCTTCGCCTTTTTTGACAGAGTCTGGGGAAGCAGATTGCGCCTCCTCAGATACTGCTTACTGCCAGGCTGACTGCTTCTGATGATTAGAAGTAGTAAAGAGCCTGCACAGCGTAGGTGTCGTCAAAATCTTTATTGCCAGCAGCAGCGACTTTCTCACCACGGGTGTATTCGAAAGCGAACTGCATTGGGCCAGTTTCATAGATGGCACCCACCATGTAGTCGGTGAACTGAGCGTCAGTCTTGTCACCAGTGTAGGTGTCGTCAGCAGTCAGCTGGTTGAAACCAGACTGCAGGTAAAAACCATCAACAACCTGAGGCAGGGCCAACTTACCGTACAGTTCAATACCGGTAGATTCTTTGTCCAGAGTGCCTTTGACTACAGCAGTCTTGTTTTCAAACTGACCATAGGTAGCTGCCAGGTACAGAGCTTCGTTTTCGAACTTGGCGCCAACGGTAGCAGAGGTAGACTTGTCAGAACCGCTGTAACGTGGCAGAACGCCCAGTTCTTCAACGTACTTAGCCTCATTGTATGTAGCACCCAGAGACAGACCCATTGGCAGGTCATAGCTCAGTACAACACCGTAACTGGAGTCACGAGTACCGTCTACAGTCTCACCACCCTCATCAGTAGTCTTACCACCGGTGCCTTTCAGCTGGTACTGGATACCAACATTCAGACCGCCAAAGCTGTTGCGATACTGGATTACGTCGTCAGCACGTGCAGTACCATCAGTGTCACCATTGTCGTGTGCAGCATCAGCATCACTTACCAGACCTGTACGGCCACTGTAGACACCCATAGCAGCACCACCACCGATGGCGAACTGGTCAGTCCAGCCAGATACGTCAGAGGTTACAGACCATGCTTTACCTGCAGTGAAGGCACCGTAGGTATCGTGGCTCAGGCCAACATTACCCAGACGGTTGAAGAACTGATCGTCCTGGTCGCCGTCAACAGCGTAGAAGCCCCACTCAGCAACAGCAGAACCGGTCCAGCCGCTGGAAAACTTGTGAGCGTATTTGAAGTTGATGCGTGGGCTGGCATCTTTCATCTCAGCGTCAGAACCATTGCTCTTAACGGTCTTAGCTCCGATCTTACCGCCAATTGACAGGCTGTTAACGTCATCGTTATAAACTTCCAGGGCCATTGCCTGACCGGCAACGAGGGAAGCGACTAAAGTGGCAAGCAGTTTCTTCTGCATGATCACTGGACTCCTAACTCAATGTGTTGTGTTGTGTGGATCTTTTCTGCTTTTTATATGTGATCACGAACTATTAGAAATCATTCTATGACCGAGCAGTTATATGCGGATTCTTATAAGTTATTGGACGTTCATCACATCACTAAAACTCATATACTTATTCAATTTTTGATATTGCTGAGGATTTATACTTATACGACTAAGTTCGCACGCAGTTAAAGCCACCATTAAAATAGAGATACTTACCTATTGAACTCCCCGACCTGTCTTTTTACCGTAACTATTTAGCGCAGACGGTTAAGTAAATTTTTTAAAAACCGGGTAAAAGTTGATTAAAGAAACACACTCTTTTTCGCTAAAAAAGAGACTTTACGGCTCACAAGTAAACGACAAAGATTAAATTATTAAAAAAACAGAACATTACTGCCTGTGTCAGGTATTGAATTTCGGAGAGAGTAAGGCAGATCGGCATTCAAACTAAGCAGAGCCATACAGCGGGATAAATGGATTAAAAGAAGCCTTTAGAAGCAGAAGGTTTATTTTTATCAAAGTGAACTGTTTCCAGCCCACCTTGAATAATGTTCCTTAAAAAGTCCGATTCAGCCCCATATCCCAGAAGCCAATTTCCAGACGGGTGGCCTCTCTGAAAGTACGACAGAGAGAGTCCATCCGGCCTTCAGAGAAACGGCTGGCAGCCAGTGTTTCAATCGCTTCAACCTGCCTGACAGCCCCTTGCACAAACTCCTCTCCCCCATAGGTTTGGATCCATTTCCAATAGGGGTTTCCTTCTCTTTTAGTTGCCGGGTCATTGATCAGTCTCAGACCAATCTCTGCATAGCCTACTGCACAGGGGGCGAGGGCAGTTTCCAGATCCAGAATATCACCTGCCATTCCTCGCTCCAGCACATAGCGGGTATAAGCCATATTAGCCCTGGCTTCTGGCTGACTGACCACATCCTGCTCAGTCATTCCCCACTCGGCACAGTAGTCTAGATGAAGATTCATCTCTGAGAGAATCCCGGCCACGGAGCCGGAAGCTGCCCTCATATCCTCAAGATTATCAGCCTTGTAGACCGCCAGCGCATAAGCTCTGGCGAAGTGAATCAGAAACAGATAGTCCTGCTGCAAATAATGCTTGAAGCTTTCCAGAGGCAGTGTGCCGTCCGCAATACCCTGAACAAACTCATGGTGACAATAGCGGTGCCAGTCATCAGCACAGGCTGTTTTCATTTTGCAGTAAAGCGTATCGGAATGAACAAAAGGAGAAGTCATGACTCAGTCCAGAAGCGTGTGAAAAAAGGCGAAATCATACCCTGAATGTTTAACTGGAGCACCAAGCCGTTATACTTCAGTTTTTGGCACGAACAGGTTAAAACCATGCTGACTCAAACCATGATCGACAAGCTCAACGATCAGATCAATCTTGAGTTCTACTCCTCCAACCTTTACCTGCAAATGGCTTCCTGGTGCGAAGCCCAGGGGCTTGATGGCTGCAACGAGTTTCTGCGTCGGCATGCCCGGGAAGAAATGGAGCATATGCAAAAGCTCTTTGACTATGTTAATGAGACTGGGGCAATGGCTATCATCGGTGCAATCAATGCACCTCCCCACCAGTATGAATCGGTAAGAGATATCTTCCAGCGGACTTACGAGCACGAGTGCGAAGTGACCCGTTGTATCAACGAGCTGGCGCACACTGCATTTACTGAAAAGGACTATAGTACTTTCAACTTTCTGCAGTGGTATGTAGCCGAGCAGCACGAAGAAGAAAAGCTGTTCAAAGGTATTCTGGATAAAATCGATATGATTGGCTTTGAGGGCAAGGGTCTCTACTACATCGACAATGAAGTATTGAAACTGGTAGCCTCCATGCCTCCTGTAACGGCAGCATAGACAGTGCTTTCACAGGGCAGCTTTATGGCCACGGAGGTTCCTTCATCCAATGCCTTAAGCTTGCTCTGTCTAGCAGCCTGTCGGACTTAAGCGTCCGTAGCGAGGATTGCAAGAAATTGAGGATAAAAATCTCTGTTTCTGAGGAGAATAGCGAGCTATTTGACGAAGAAACAGGGATTTTTAGACCAATTTATTGCAACCGCAGTAGGACAGTCTTAAGTCCGACAGGCTGCTAGGAGCCTGACCGAGAATAGACTGCCCTACTGCGGCGGCAGCAAATTGGTCTGAAAATCCGCTTTTGTTCGTCAAATAGCTCGCTATTCTCCTCACAAAACCGAATTTTCATCCTCAATTTTCTGCCGTCCTCGCTACGGGCGCTATTCTCGGTCAGGCTCCTAGACAGGCAAAGTAAACCGGAAACTGGTCCCCTTTCTCAATCGGCTGGTCACCTCTATATGACTGCCATGCAACTCCAGAATTCTTTTCACGATGGCCAGCCCCAGGCCAATACCTCCGGCTTTGTTGCGATGCTCTGCGGCCAGTGATGCCTGGTAGAAACGATTGAATATTCTTGGCAGATCCTCCTCATCAATGCCTCTGCCTGTATCTTCAACCGTTACATTAACGCCCCTTGCTGTGGTACTCAGACGGATCAGGATCGAGCCATTCTGCGGAGTGTGGGTAATAGCATTTTTCAGAAGATTATCAAACACCCTCTGAATCATTCCGATATCAGCAAAAACCTGTGTCTGACTTTCATTACACTCTATGGACAGGGAAATCCCCCGTTCTTTCAGAGTCAGCCTGAAGCTCTGAACCGTGTCGTACATCAGCTCAGCCAGAAGAAAGTGCTCAAAGTCAGGCTTTTTGCTGCCTGACTCCAGCTTTGACAGTCAAATAAAATTGCAACAATCGCAAAATCAATTACGCCAGACACAAGATAAATCGTCAAAAGGTGAATTTATCTTGTGGGGTTCAACTACAAAGCTAGCCAAGATTGAAGGCGTAACCAGCCAAACTATGAGGCGCAAGATCGAAAGCGGTCACTACGAAAAAGTGAAGCAAACCAGTGGTGGTCACTTCCGCATATTCATCAACCAGCAGAGGAAGATATGCTATACAAGAGTGAGTTCTGGAAAGCAAAAATCCAGCATTGACACGCAAAAGCGTATCTTACTCAAAGAGCGCCCTGATGCAGAATTTATCAGCGACATTGCCAGTGCTTTCAACTTTAAGCGAAAAGGACTGCAAACCATTCTGGAATCAGCGGTGTGCGGAAATCCAACCCGTACTGTGGTTGCCACAAAAGATCGCCTTGCCCGATCAGGGTTTGGACTCATCAAATGGCTTGTTGAATTATCGGGAGGACACATCGAGGTTTTGGATGACCCGGATAACGCCTGTGGGCCATTCGACACCCAAGAGCTTATCGGTTTCATTACCTCATTCTGCAATAGCCACTACGGGAAGCGATCTGCTAAAAGACGCAAAGGACGCAAAGATAGTAGCGTCAAAAAAGATCAGGTTTTACCCAGAGAATAAGCAAGCCTATCACGATGCCCTGATACTCTATCGCAGGTCGTACAACCTTGCTGTTGAGCGTTTCCGCAACGATGACTATAAAGATGCCAGCGGAAAATTCATCAACATGCGACCTGCCATTAAAGCTCAAGTGAAGCAAGAGCAAAAAGAAAGTGGCAGGGCTTATAACTCGCTTGTTTCTGATAATGGAACACTGGCGGCAGCGACCACATTCAAAGCGGTCTGCGAGCACAACAAGAAGCTCAAGGGAGCTAAAGAGGGCTTTGCAGAAATCAGTTTCAAAAGCCGCAAAGGTAGCAGGCACTCATTCTCTATTGACCGTTTGCCAAAGGGGTTAAATCCCTGCGTACAAGCTCTTGGCAAGATTCACCTGACAGAAGATGTGCCAGCAGAAGCGATTGGTAAATCTTGTGTCGTAACCTACGACAAAGGTCGCTGGTACATTCAGGTTCAACAACATATTGAGCTAAATCCCGAAATCCAAGGGAAGGTTAGATGCGTTGGAGTTGACCCCGGAGTTCGCACCTTTGCCACTTGCTACAGCGAAAAAGAGGCGTTGATAGCGGGTGATAAGGTTGCAAAAACAAAGCTGTTTCCACTGATGAAGCAAGTGGACAGCTTGATCAGTCAAAAGCAAAAAATCCTGAACACGCAGAAGGGCGTTAAGTTCCTCGACATGCCCCAGTGGGCAAGAGATCGGATTATTCATTTCAACAGGGAAATTGACCGGCTGAAATGCAAAAAGGATGACATTGTTCTTGATCTGCATAATCGGCTGGCGTTCGAGCTGGTGTCGAACTACGACGTTGTATTTTTGCCAACCTTTGAGACAAGAGGTATGGTCACACGCAAAGATAAGAAGGTTCGCACCATTCGCCGTAACACCTGCCGCCAGATGCTTGACCTCAATCACTACCAATTCAAAATTCGGCTTAAGTGGTACGCAAAAAAGTATGGAAAGCATGTGGTTGATTGCAACGAAGCCTATACATCCAAGACTCGATCATGGAGCGGGACCATTGACGAAAAATTAGGTTCTTCCAAGGTTATTAAGGGTGAGGGCTTCACCGTTGATCGTGATATCAACGGTGCCAGAAATGTCTTTCTTAAGTGTTTGACAAGGTAGCTTGAACCTTAGCCATAACAGCGAGTGTTGCGCTCGTTGCGGATTTAATCAAGAGTAATAGGGCAATCTGTCTTCTATAGCTTTCAGACATTTTTCAATGCTGCTATTAGCGGGTCTGACAAATGTCACCAGTTCTTTGTCGTTTAGCTTCATGGTCACAGCCTGTTGACATAGACCCGCTGACTCGATGACGTTTGAAATAGCGTCGAGCTCTACCCTGAAGCCTTTAACCTTGACCTGATCATCAGTGCGCCCAAAGTGTTCCAGCTCGCCCTCTTCATTCCAGCGTGCCAGATCTCGCGTTCTGAACATCAGGCTACCATCGGCCATAAAAGGATCAGGCTGATAACGCTCACGGGTCAGACGGGCATTATTGATGTATCCTGCTGAAACACCTTTACCCCCGGCCCAGATCTCACCCACTTCTCCCATCGCACAGGGCTGCATATGCTCGTCCAGCACATACACCGTATTATTGGGTGTCGGTTTGCCAATAGTGAGAGCCATTGAGTGTGGGCGAAAGTGCTGGGCCGTATTGATGATGGTGGTTTCGGTTGGGCCGCAGCTGTTAATGAAGCGACATCTGCCAGCCCAGTTTTCTGCCAGTGATCTTGGGCATGGCTCGCCTGCAACAGCAACACTTTTGATTCTTTGACACTGGTCAGCATCAACTTTTGCAAGAATACTGGGAGTAGCGATGATGACATCGCACTGCTTGGCTGCTTCAGTGAAATCGTTTTCCCGGATCACCAAGGTTCCGCCATGGGCAAGACAACCCAGAATTTCCCAGGCCGCCATATCGGAAGCAATGTTCAGCAGTTGCGACACTTTATAGCCGGGCTTTATTCCCAAATTACCTGGCGCTGTCAGCAGAATATTGCAGACATTGCCATGAGTAACCCGGACACCATTAGGCTTACCGGTGGTTCCCGACGTGAAAAGAATAAAGCAATTGTCACCGTGGCTTGCAGCAGAGCGAGGCACTGTCATGGACCAGGATTGCTGATCCTCTGACTTTGGAAAATCCAGACTATCAATAGCCAGAACTCTCTGGTGGTCCCTGACAGGAATTTTCTCCACCAGATGTGACAGTGTCAGAACAATATGGATATCTGCAGAATCCATCACGTCGATCAGGGTGGATTCCGGCGTAATTCTGACATCCTGAGGCACATAGGCGGCTCCTGTCTTCAGAATACCCACCAGCCCCACCAGCATGTGAATGGATCGCTCAAGAAACAGCCCAACATTATTTCCCTGACCTATTCCCATAGTGGCCAGTTGCACAGCCAACCAACTGGCTTTTCGATTGAGTTCACCGTAGGAAATATTTTCCTGTTTGTGCTGGGCAGCAATGGCTTTCTCCTGCTTCAACGCCTGCAGCTCAAAAGCCTGATGAATAGCATGGTGCGAGATTTGTCGTTCAGGGCCCCGGCCAAAAGCCTCAAATTTCTTCTGATCAGCGGGACTCAGTCCTGCCAGCGCCTGCCGGTTAAACCTCCTATTCTGAACTGCATCTTCCAGAGATTGGTTTAGTGATAGCGAGGTCACCGGGTTGTTGTGACTTTCCATCCTCATTGTTTTTGTCTCCAGTCAAATAACACGATATTGAAAAGTGACAACGGAAAGCCTTTTGGGCTCATGGTACTTTTCACCTTTACTGCGGTTGACTGAAAACATCACAGGAAATTCTCACAGAATTATCACAGGCTTCTCACTTATTTTTAAAATTCGCTCCAATGCTCTTTTCAGATCAAAATAAGCATGGTTAAACAACCATAGATAACAATTACACAACAGACTTAAAGCCATTAACTTTCTCTATTGTCCAGATAGAGAGAAGTAACTGTCTCCTTACTCTCCCGCTTGATTCAATAAATCCAAGCTTGGTTATGATCGACTGACTCGGCTAACCATAAAAAAATCACATTTAAAAAATTCCTTTTGAAAGCATCTTCGCTGTTACAAATGCTTGCATGGAGGTTAGGAGATAAAAGCGATGAAACCGCTTGCATATTGCACATTACTTGCCCTTGCCATATCCGCCACCCTTCAGGCCGCTCCTCTGACCCGGGATAACGGAGCAGTAGTGGGTGACAACCAGAATTCATACACCGCCGGGGAGAACGGTGGTGTTCTACTCCAGGATGTTCAACTCATTCAGAAGCTCCAGCGTTTTGCCCGGGAGAGAATTCCTGAGCGTGTTGTCCACGCCCGTGGAACCGGTGTTTATGGTGAATTTAAAGCCAGTCGTGATATTTCCGATTTAACCCGCGCCGCTGTTTTCACAAAAGATGAAGTCACTCCGGTATTTGTTCGTTTTTCTACCGTAATCCATAGCAAAGGATCACCAGAAACTTTGCGTGACCCGCGAGGTTTTGCGACCAAGTTTTATACTCGTGAGGGTAACTGGGATCTGGTAGGCAACAATCTTCCGGTGTTTTTTATCCGCGATGCCATCAAATTTCCGGATATGGTCCATTCACTAAAACCGTCTCCAGTGACGAATCAGCAAGACCCGAATCGATTCTTTGATTTCTTCAGCCATGTTCCTGAATCCACTCACATGCTGACCTGGGTCTATTCCGACTTTGGCACACCGGCCAACCTGCGTCAGATGGACGGCTTTGGTGTGCATGCCTACAAATTCATTGATGCTGGCGGTGATGTTTCCTACGTGAAATTTCACTGGAAAAGTCGCCAGGGCATCAAGAACCTGACAGCCGAAGAAGCGGCAGAAATACAAAGCAGGGACTTCAGCCATGCGACACGTGATATGTATGAAGCCATTGCCAGAGGCGACTACCCGAAGTGGGATCTTTTCATAAAAGTACTCAAGCCATCACAACTGGATGACTTTGACTACAACCCACTGGATGCCACAAAGATGTGGCTCGATATCGAAGAGACCAGAGTAGGTACGATGACGCTGAACCGAACACCGGACAACTTCTTCCAGGAAACGGAACAGTCCGCTTTTGCCCCGGCCAATATTGTACCAGGGATTGAACCTTCTGAAGATCGCCTGCTACAGGGTCGGGTGTTTTCCTATGCCGATACTCAAATGTATCGTCTGGGCACCAACCATCAGCAAATTCCTGTTAACCGTGCCAAAGCAACGGTCAGCAACTGGAATCAGGACGGCGCCTCCAACCATGGCAATCAGACTTCTGACGTTAACTATCAACCCAGTCGTTTAGACCCAAGAAAGGAAGTGGCCAAAGGCCGCTACAGTTCTTTACCTGTTGAAGGCGAGTATCTGCAGCGAGCTATCAGGAAACAGTTGCCGTTTGCTCAGGCAGGCGTCCTCTATCGCAGCTTCAACAAACAGGAGCGCAAAAATCTTGTTAGCAATCTGGCTGGAGATCTTGGCAAGGTTGAAAACGAAGATGTGAAATACATCATGCTCAGTCACTTCTATCAGGCTGACAGCGAATTTGGTGAACAACTTGCAAAAGCCGTTGGCGGCAACCTGAAAACCGTCAAGAGCATGTCCAGATAACGCCACTGCAGTGGCGCTCACAAAGTGTGTGCCACTGTCTTCAAAATGAAGGTGGATTTATGCGTTTAGTTATTTTGTTTTCATGGTTTTTAGGATTCGCTGCCACTGCTCAACAGTTACAGGCTGATACTCCTGATTATCCCGTTGAAGTCAGACCATCAGCTTCTGAAAAAGTCGTTAAAGGTCAGACTGCACGACAACTTACGGACTTTTTTCTGGCAGCAGCCCGTATCAACGATACAGAAGTGATTAGCACATTTGTGAAAGCTGGTTTTCCGGTAAACGCTAAAAACCAAAAGGGCTACACAGCCCTGATGGTGGCTACCTATAACGGACAGCCCGATGCTTTTAACCTGCTTTTATCAGAGGGTTCAGACCCTTGCCTTAAGGACAACAGGGGAAATACCGCATTAATGGCAGCCATCTTCCGTGGCGAGTTGAAGATGGCTTACCGGTTAATGAAAAGTGAGTGCGACCCTCGACAGCAGAACAATGTCGGCCAGACAGCAGAAGAGTTTGCCCGTGTTTTTGGGCAACAGGATATTCTTCAGGCGCTGACATCCACCAAAAACACGGAATGATTTTTTAAGGTTGAGCGGAACTGCAGGACATAGTCTGTCATTAGCTTATCGGACCATTACCAGAACCCGATCAACCAGCTTGTCGATCCCCCGGTCGGCTTGACTGATGCGCCTGACAATAGCGCATCGGAGGGTACTAACGCTCGCATAAAGGGCAGAAAGGTGATTGCTTCGCCCATTCATCAATGCATGCCTGGCAATACCAGTGTTTTGCACAGGACGCAGCTGCAGGGTCTTTCAAGGAATCTAAACAAATAAGACATAATCCTGGAAAAAGCTGTCTTGCCAAGCAGCAGAAAGCTTCTATAGATAATTCGTGCTCTGCTATTTTCGCAATGAGTCTGAAAATGGCTAATAACGAGCTTTCATTACTATTAAAAAATACGCTTAGGTCATAAGCAGTATTAACCAAAAAACCTGATAATAGGCTTATTGATAAAATAGCAATATATATATAATTATGATTACTAGCGCTTTTAGATATAAGGAAACGTAATAAAGCAACATTTACCATTTCAGATAATCGTAAAGGCAGCCTTAGATGATCGTAATATAATGACAGATAGGTTAATAAATCCAAAAGACCAGTGTAAAAACTCTGTACGTAATCTTCATATGACGCAGAATGGTCGGAACTTACATATTCATCATAATATAACGAGAAAGCAGTTAATAAATTCAACAGACCACTGGAAAAACTCTTGTCGTAATCTTCATAGGAAACATTATGGTTGAAACTTATATGCACTTCATAAGTATCAACTTGATACCCGTAAGAAGCAGCACACAATATTAGAAAGATAAATATCACTAATTTGCGTAGATGAGGCATATTCATCACCCAAGGGAGGGCAAGCCAACTGACCACTGTCCACTGTCCACTGACAACTGAACAGCAGCCTTGCCATCCCAGACAAAGGAGGACAAGGCTTCGGGAAATCAGACCATAGACAGAACCCGATCAACCAGCTTGTCGATCCCGACAGCGGCTTCACTGATACTCTTGGCAATCATATAGGCCGGAGTGGTCACCAGCTTGTGCCGTTCATCAACCACAATATCATCCACAGCACACTCCACGTGCCTGACGCCTGTCTGCTCCAGTGCAGCAGCGGTCTCAGCGTCATTGCCGATGGTGGCCAGAACCCCTTCACCAAATATGCGACCGGCAATAGCCGGTGAAATGCACATCATCCCGACCGGTTTTCCGGCGTCTGCGAAAGACTTGACCGCCAGGCTGACGCCACTCTGAACCTTGAGTTCACTGCCCCTGAAGGCAAAATCCGATAAATTTTTTGCCGCTCCGAAACCACCGGGCAGAATCAGGGCATCAAAATCTTCCGCCTTCAACTCTTCAAGCGGCCTGATCTCACCCCGGGCAATCCTGGCCGCTTCTACCAATACGTTGCGGCCTTCTTCCATTTCTTCACCCGTTACATGATTAATAACGTGATGTTGAGGTATATCGGGGGCAAAGCACTGGTAACTGGCTCCGCAGCGATCAAGGCTGAGCAGGGTCAAAACAGCCTCATGGATTTCGCTACCATCAAAAACACCGGACCCGGAAAGAATAACAGCTACTTTTTTACTCATGGATAGTCTCCATTTCATGCCATCACGAAAGAGCGGCAGACTACAGATTCTGAAAATCATCAGCCACAGGCGAAAAAATCTCTTCAATACTATAGAGCAAAGAAGGATGAAATAATTTGCACAATTAACACGCAGATGGATTGCGTCGACGATCCCTTTGGAGTCAAGCTAGACTGAAGAAAAAATACTTGAATGGAGTCCCTGTCCTGTTGAAAAAAATTCTGGCTCTAAGACTTCTAACATTATCCATCATGATGTTTGCCACTGGCCTGATTACCGGTTGGTGGTGGCATGAAGTGTTGGCTGTTAAGGGCAAAAAGACTTACTTCGAAAATCAGGACTTCAGGAATTGGCTGCCTCTTGGAGATTTCACTAACACGCTAGAGTGGCCTGACATACCTCAGGAAATCATTGATTTTGAGCGGGCACTGGAAGAACACAGGTACGATGACGCCCTGATCATTTTTCAACGGCAGGAGCGACAGAATTCGGAACTTAGTCAACGACTGGAAACAGTCCTGCTGCAAAAAATAGATGAATGGTATGAACACAGGGAGTACAGTATTGCTGCACTGGAACGTTTTACCCAACATTATTATCAAAACCCGGTTTTTCTGAAAAAGCTGGCCCAGCTCTACACCGAGGAGCAGGAGCTGGAGAAAGCCATTGAAGTGTTGATCAGCGTCCGCTCATTCATCAGCCTGCCTGATCAGCTGGAAAACACAGCCGACAGTATTCACAAGCTCAGCCGCATGATCTATGAAAACAGGCAGAAAAACCAACAACTCCAGGAAACCCTGCCCCTCTTCCAGAAACTGGCAACCATGGAACCCGAGCGTGCCTTTTACCGGTTTGCAATGGCTCAGGGTTACCTGTCTGCCGAGGATTCCAACAATGCCATTCGCGAACTCGAGTTATTGCAGACCGATGAAGAGTTTGGCCGAATGGCTTTCAAACAACTGTCTGACCTGTTGCCCCCTGTTCAGGAAGAACCCGAGGAAATGCCAACCTCAGCCATTTCTCTCGTTAATGAAGGCAATCACTACATCGTAGTAGCGTCAACTCAGGATAAAAGCCAGCCAAGATTGCTGATTGACACCGGAGCCAGCCTGACAACTTTGCCCAATACTTTATTGAAAGAGCTTAAACGCAAGAAAATGGCCCATCGGGTGAATCATACCCAGTTGAAAACAGCCAGTGGGTTTGTCTTTGCTCCTATTTATCGGGTGAAGGAGCTACACCTCGGTCAATACATTGTCAAAGACCTGGAGGTGGCCGGATTAGAGCTGGACTACGCCTCTGCAGAAGGGTTGCTGGGTATGAATGTACTGGGTCAGTTTCACTTTCAGATCGACCAGGACCGTAACTACCTGATTCTGTCACCTCGTTAACACCGAAGTGTTACCCCCCACCTGTTACGCATTAATACCTATTCTCTGCGAAAGTAACAAAGTCTCGTAACCTTTTCTTCATTTGCTCCCTTCGAACAATTTAATTATTGTTAAAAATCAACAAGTTAAAAAACTGGCACAACCTATGCTAAAGACTGACAAAACAATAACAATAAGCACAAATAATAAAAATAATAACCCTGCCCAAATAACAACAATAAGGGCAAAAGTAAGTTGATTATTTTGCAGTATGCCCTCCGGGTTCACCATGGAAAAGGTAGCCAGCAAAATCATCCGTTTACAGTCTCCGGCGATACAATAAAAATAATAATGATTCGCCAACTAAGGGGGGGAGGTTTGCCTTTCCCCCTTTTTTCTTTTCTATCTGACACCTGTCTGATGTCCTGATATGAGCTCCTAAAGACTATAAACCTGTGTCAACATCCCCCACTGGAATGCTATGATGTACGCCAGACTGGAGCAGTACATCTGATCCACCGCGACGATATTACTGACTAACCAACAAAGATTTCATGCAAAACTCATCATGACAGGCATCATTATTACAGTATTAGTGGTGCTGGGCATATCGCTTGCTGCTTACTTCCTGCTTAAGCCATCCACAGAAAAAGACTCTGCACCCCCTGAATCGCAGCTTCCTGAACCCGACTCTGTTTGGGAGCCTGACCAATCCCAGTCTGAAGACCAGACTCGCATTCCTCAAGAAAACCACCCTGTTTCACGGCGTGAAATCAGTGAAAATGCTCTGAAAGTACTTCACCGACTGAACAATAATGGCTATGAAGCCTACCTGGTAGGGGGCTGTATCCGGGACCTTTACCTGGACCTGCACCCCAAGGATTTTGACGTTGCCACCAATGCAACGCCTGAACAGGTCCGCAGACTGTTTCGTAACTCACGGATCATTGGTCGAAGATTCAGGCTGGTGCATATTCTGTTTGGTCGCGAAATGATTGAGGTCGCCACCTTCAGGGCCGGTCATGATGATGCCCGCAATGATAGCCACAGCAAGGACAAGTCCGATCACTCTGATTCCGGACGGATTCTCAGAGACAACGTCTATGGCTCAATGAAAGACGACGCTATTCGTCGAGACTTTACCGTCAATGCACTCTATTACGACGTCCGTGATCACTCTGTCATAGATTACTGCGGTGGTCTTCAAGATCTTGAAGATCAGACCTTGAGGTTGATCGGTGATCCGGTTAAACGATACCACGAAGATCCGGTCCGAATGATACGGGCGCTGCGCTTTATGGCCAAGCTGGATTTCGATATGGACCCTGCAACTGCGGACCCCATCTATGATCTGGGTCATTTGCTGAGTGACATACCATCGGCCAGGCTGTTTGACGAGGTGCTGAAACTACTGCAATCAGGCAAAGGGGTAAGAACTTTCCACCTTCTGCGTGAATACAGTCTGCTTCAGTACCTGTTCCCGGCAACACATCACAGCCTTGAAGCTCAGGATGAATTTGCTGAAGCACTGATTATCAGGGCGCTGGAAAGTACCGATTCACGCATTGCCCGTGGCAAACCCGTCACTCCCGCCTTTTTATTTGCTGCCTTCCTCTGGACGCCGCTGCAAAGACTGGCCGGAGATCTCCGTGAGCAGGGCATTCCTCCCATACCCGCTCTGCAACAGGCAGCCATGGTCGTGCTGGACAATCAGTGTACTCACACTGCGGTTCCAAAACGTTTCACCATGGTAGTACGGGATATATGGGAAATGCAGCACAGACTGGAACGCCGTCAGCCAAGAGCCATTGAGTCCTTGATGGCGCACCCTAAATTCAGGGCCGCCTACGATTTTCTGGTACTCAGGGAAGCCGCCGGTGAAGCACTGGACGGAGCGGGGGAGTGGTGGACCGACATCCAGGACTCTGCTGACCAGGACAGAAACAGCATGATTCGCGACCTTCATTCCCGTCCCGGTGGTAAGGGAGGCCAGAAACGAAGAAGACGCCGCCCACGCAAGCGTCCTCCTGTTACGAACAAACCGCAATAAACCAGCGAAGCTGAAGCATTATGACCAGCGTCTATATAGCCCTGGGCAGCAATCTGGACAATCCCGGTCTGCAATTGCAAAGAGCCGTGGACGACATCGATTCCCTGTCCAAAGTTGAATTATCAGGCTGTTCAAAGCTCTACATCAGTGAACCGGTGGGGCCTGCAGGACAGCCTGACTATTACAACGCTGCCGTTCGGATTGAAACCACATTCGCACCACTGCCGTTACTGGACGCCTTACAAGCCATTGAAAATAACCATGGCAGAATCAGAACCGTGCACTGGGGGCCGAGAACACTCGATCTTGATATTATCCTGTACGGTGATGAAATCATTGATTCCGATCGTCTGACAGTGCCCCACTATCAGATGCATCTGAGAAACTTTGTGCTCTGTCCACTTCTGGATATAGACCCTGACCTGACCCTGCCTGATGGCCGCAAGGCAGCCACACTTCTGGCAGAAGTCGGAACTGCAGGTATTGAAGTCATGGCAACAAAGTATCCCTGGCTTTGACATCCTCCCCGACATGAAAGAGGGTGTCGCGAAAGCAAGTAACGAAAGCAAGTAACGAAAGCAAGTAACGAAAGCACGTAACGAAAGTACGGAGGTTTACGCTCATTCGATAAACTTCCGAATCACGCTTCCCCAGAAGCACTGACACACCTGACTGCTTTGCGTATAATCCGCCACAAAGCACTTTCCAGTTAACGCTAAAGGCTCAAGGTCCTGATAGATGGCTAAAGTAACCCTGAAAACCCTGGCCGACATGAAACAATCCGGCGAGAAATTTGCCAGCCTGACGGCCTATGACGCGACGCTCGCCCATCTGGTCAACACTCAGGGGGTTGAAGTCATTCTGGTGGGGGACTCTCTTGGCAATGTCATACAGGGCAATAGCAGCACGGTTCCCGTCACCGTCGATGACATGTGCTACCACACCCGCTGTGTAGCCAGGGCAGCTCATGACTCCATGGTCATGACAGACCTTCCTTTTGCTTCCTACGCCACCGAAGAACAGGCAGTCATCAGTGCCGCCAAAATCATGCAGGCCGGTGCCGAAGTGGTGAAACTGGAGGGTGAAGGCTGGTTGCCTCCTACCGTGACCTGCCTCAGGCAGCAGGGCATTCCTGTCTGTGTCCATATGGGACTCACCCCACAATTTGTTAATGTTTTTGGCGGCTACAAGGTTCAGGGTCGGGAAGAGGAAAGAGCCAACAGCATGATCCAGGCTGCCATTGATCTGCAGGCTGCCGGTGCGGCCATGCTGCTTCTGGAATGCGTACCCAATGACCTGGCTCGGGAAATCACCAAAGCAGTTGACATCCCGGTTATCGGCATTGGTGCCGGAGACGCAACCGATGGCCAGATTCTGGTCCTCCATGACATGCTCCATCTAACAGCAGGCCGCAAGCCCAAGTTTGTCAAAAACTACATGCAAGACAGTGCCACCCCACAGGAAGCTGTGGCTCGGTATGTTGCAGAAGTTAAAGATGGCACTTTCCCGGGTCCGGAACACAGCTTCAATTGAGTCTCTCCATTCAGTCAGGTTTCTGAATGATCTGGCTGAATGGTATAAACAGAATCTCTTACAACCGCCAAAAGCCAGAAATACTGGCTTTTTTAAAGTCACTGATCGTCTAGTTATTCGCTATGAAAACACTTCATACCATCGCTGAAATCCAGGCTGGGGTAGCAGCTTGCAGAGCCGCAGGCAAAACCGTAGCTTTCGTGCCGACCATGGGTAATCTGCATGGCGGTCACCTGACTTTGGTCGAAAAAGCCCAGAAACTCTGCGATGTGGTCGTTGTCAGCATTTATGTCAACCCACTGCAGTTTGGCCCGAATGAAGACTACGACTCTTACCCTCGCACCATGGAGCAGGACCAGCAGCTCCTGATCGAGCAGGGAGTAGATCTGCTCTACACTGCCCAGACGACAGAAATTTATCCTGAAGGCAGCGAACATCACACCCACGTCAGTGTCGAAGAGCTGGATGGCATGCACTGTGGCAAAAGCCGTCCGGGCTTTTTCACAGGTATAGCCACAGTGGTCAGCAAACTGTTTAATATTGTTCGTCCCGATGTGGCTGTCTTCGGAGAAAAAGACTTCCAGCAGCTGGCCATTATTCGCAAAATGGCCAAAGACATGTGCATACCTGTTGAGATTGTCGGTGCACCTATCGCCCGCGAAGATACCGGACTGGCCATGAGTTCCCGCAACGGTTATCTGACACCGGAAGAACGTGAAGAAATAGCCCCCACGCTTTATCGCTGTCTGCGGGCCGCACGTGAAGCTATTCTGGCGGGCGAGTGTGATTATGACCTGCTGCGCCGTGACGCTTTTGCAAAAATGGCACAGGCTGGATTCAAGCCGGACTATTTCAACATCAGCAGTACTACCACGCTTCTGCCAGCGGGTCCCGATGACCAGAACCTGGTGATTCTGGCAGCCGCCTACCTCGGCAAGGCCCGATTGATTGACAACATCACGATAACAAGTCAGAAAGATTAGCAATGGTTGAATTAACCGGGAGCTAAACAGGGAAGGAGTGTCTTATACTGAACCAGACTCAACGATACGAAGGTAGACTCTATGGAAGACAGGACACGACAGGTTTCACACTGGTTTAGCCGGTGCATGAGTGTTTTGAGTATAGGATTACTGACACTCATCAGCTACAGTCCTCCTGCTTTGACTGCCCAGGAAGCTCCCTATGGCATGTGGTTGTTACTAAACCCTGAAGTGCTGGGGAAGAAAGTGACAGCGGGTGCATTGATAATTTGCTCGGGAAATGCTTCCAGCGATTCTGATTGTGGAGAAAAAAATCATTTCACTCTGGTTTTTCTTGAAGATAACGGAATCCATGGCTGTTTAGACTTCGTGTCTACAGGATCAGCCAAAAAAGAAGCAGAGAAGCCCTGGCAACTGTTTGCCAGGGATGACGACGATGAAGAGAAGGAAACTTTATTGGCTAACGTTGAGCGGTCAGGTGAGCATTTGACATTGATTGATCAAGAGCAGCGCCACTTATTGAAATTTAAAAAAGATACCTACAAAAATATAGAAAAAAAAATTGATGATATATGCAGTCAAAAATATAAGGAGCAGAAACCTCATTAAATCAACAAAGCATTCGTAAGTACTCAGCCATACGGAATCGAATATTTCTGGCTTATTGGGCAGGTGCTCTGCAAGGCGCAACGACGGGAACATAGCAAGCTATGTGACCTGAGTTGCAACGCATCACGACTGCATGGATGCAGGAGCTAGAGCAACGCAGGAGCAGTTGCCGCGAGTGCCTGAACAATAAGTCAGAAAATATGATTTCGTATGGTTGAGTACTTACCATTCATAAATTCTACTTTCTATCACAACACTCCGAGGCTGTACTCACATGAGTCCTATTCAACACTTGCCTGAATCCTCATCGCTGGAAACCCTGCAACAAAAGATGGCAGGCACGCACCTGCGAGAAATGTTTGCAGCTGACAAGGACCGATTTGAACGCTATAGCCTGGAAGCGGCTGGCCTGTTTCTGGATTACTCCAAAAATCTGATAAACGACGATGTAATGTCTTCCCTGATGACGATGGCTGAACAAGCCAGACTGCCAGAGGCCATTCAGGCCATGTTCCGTGGTGACAAAATCAATTACACCGAGAATCGTGCCGTTCTGCACACAGCCCTGCGTAACTCTGGCACAGATCCGGTCATGGTCGACGGTGAAGATGTCATGCCTAAAATTCGTGATACCCACAAGCGCATGAAAGGCATTACCGACTCAGTGCATTCTGGCGAGTGGCAAGGCTTCACCGGCAAAGCCATCAAACACATTGTCAATATTGGTATTGGCGGCTCCTATCTGGGTCTGAAGACAGTCATCAATGCTCTGACGCCTTATCATGTTGAAGGGCTCGAACATCACTATGTAGCCAATATTGATCCGAACGAAATTTCAGAAGTTTTCCGCAGGATTGATCCAGAAACCACCCTGTTTATCGTGGCTTCCAAGTCCTTTGGCACACTGGAAACCTTGCAGAATGCCCAGGCTGCCCGTGCCTGGATGCTGGAAAAAGGTTGTGCCGAGTCCGACATTCGCAAACACTTCGTGGCTATTTCCACCAATCTGAAAGCCATTGATGAGTTTGGTATCGCCCAGGAAAACACCCTGCCACTCTGGGACTGGGTCGGTGGCCGTTACTCTCTTTGGTCCACCATTGGACTGATGATCAGCCTGGTAGTGGGCTTTGAGAACTTCCAGAAACTGCTGAAAGGTGCCTGGGAGATGGACAGGCACTTTGCCCAGGCACCTCTGGAAAAGAACATGCCGGTTATCCTGGGTATGCTGGGCGTCTGGTACCAGAACTACTTTGGCTCAGAGTCCCACGCCGTTATTTCCTACGATTACTTCCTGCGTGACTTCCCGGGCCATTTACAACAGATGGATATGGAAAGTAACGGCAAGCAGACCCGCAGAGATGGCAGCACCGTTAATTACCAGACAGGTGCCGTTATCTGGGGTGGCACAGGTACTAATGACCAGCACGCCTATCACCAGTTGCTGCATCAGGGTACACGACTGATTCCTGTGGACTTCATTGCTCCGGCCACCAGCCATAATCCACTGGGCGAACAGCATCCATGGCTATTTGCCAACGCCCTGGCCCAGAGTCAGGCCATGATGCAGGGTAAGAATCTGGATGAGGTTCGTGAAGAGTTAACGAAGGCGGGCATAAGCAGTGCCGATATTGACGCTCTGGCGCCTCATAAGGTGATTCCCGGCAACCGTCCCAACAATATGATTGTGCCTGAGAAAATCACTCCGGAGGTGGTGGGTGCTCTGGTGGCACTCTATGAACAGAAAGTCTTTGTGCAGGGAACCCTCTGGCAGATCAACTCTTTTGATCAATGGGGTGTAGAACTGGGCAAGGTTCTGGGCAACCGGGTTTATGACCGCCTGAAAGAGTCCGGTACGACTTCCGATCAGGACAGTTCCACTAATGGACTGGCTAATCGTTTCAAGCGTTTTAATGCCTGATTGAGGTTGAATTAAACGGCATCTGTTCAAAGAGTTGATAACTCTACGATTTCATCATCACCTGACGAGAAAGAAATCTCTTTGTAACGTTTTGGCTGGTTTCTCTCCAGCCAAACTGCAAAACAAAAAAAGAGCCGCGATAGCCTCAGTGGATATTGCGGCTCCTCATTCTGTCGTGTGAATCAAGAAGTTATTTTATCGATCATTGCAATCCAAGCACTAAGTCGAACATCTACATCAACAAAAAAAAAAAAAAAAAAAAAATAAGACACCCATAAAAAAACAGCCTCGTCAAAAAATTAAAATAATAAAATAAGACACCCAAAAAAAAAATAAGACACCCATAAAAAAAACAAGACATTCAAAAACTGTATTCCCAAAAAGGATCAGAAAATCTATCCTCAAGTAGCGTATCAATGAGACACACAGCGCCATCCAACGAACAAAGGCTGTCCAAGCCATAATTCAGACAATGCAAATCCATTCCGACATAAGTCGAAGAGATAAAGAGAGGGTCTTTGACGTCTTAACTGACTTCTACACTAACCTGTCAGGTACAAACGACTGCAGGCGTTTAAACCTCGAAGCCACTTCTGTCCGGCTTCAAGTGCAAAGGCCTTCATCGCCTCCAGACGGCCAACTGCCCGATAAAAACGATTATTCCATTGCATGGTTTTCAGCCACTCATCCGGATCAATTTCCAGTCTTTGAAGAATAGGAGGGGTACACGACGGGATGGAACCTTTCTTGTCTGTCCTGACAATGCGGCCACTCCAGTCAACCAGTTCCAGATAGTCGTGAAGAAGGTAGGGAAGGGCAACGTCCGCTTCCTGTCCCTGCAAACAGAAAGGTTTCAGGGTCAGCGGCTGTTTTTTAGTCTCAGAATGTTTAACCTGCTCCACTCGTTCCTGAATCGACGTGTAGTTCGACTCTTCCGGTATTTCTGCCTTTCCTGCCCGAATCGGATTCAAGTCAACATAGGCCATGCAGGTCAGTAACGCTGCTTCGTCCAGCAATGCCTGGCTTTTAAAGCGACCTTCCCAGAAGCGTCCTTTACACTCATCTTCTTTGTTGGCCTCACGAGCAAGATATTCATTCAGGCAGCGCATAAACCAGCTGATATCCGTTAAACGACGTCGGTATTCCTCAGCATATTCATCAATACGGGCCAATTCAGCGCTGCCCAGTTTGTCAGGAGCCAAATGCCTTTGTACCAGAAGTGGGCCTGTAAACAAGGTCGTCCAACGGTGAAGCACTTCGTCCCGTGACCAGCCTCTGGCAGATGACTGATTGATGTGCAAAACCACATGATAATGATTCGACATGACAGCGTAAGCGCAGACTTCGATAGCAAAGACTGAAACCAGTTCCCGGAGTTTATCCACCACCCACTGGCGGCGATGCTCGTAGTTCTTGCCAGTCAGGTGGTTCTCTCCACAGAGGTAAGCCTGACGAACACATCTTGCTATGCAGTGGTAATAGGGCGTTGAACCGGGGTCAATCAGAGTATTGCGGGCCTGAGCCATGAACTCACCTGTCTGGGTAAAAAATCAGTGATGGGTGAAAAAGTAGACCAGGTGGATGGTAAAGCAAATTTATGGGTGTCTTTTTAAATGTTTGTTTTTAAATGTTTGTAAAGCAAATTTATGGGTGTCTTTTTAAATTTGTTAGTTGCACTCAAAAAATTTTTATGAACTTTTATTCCAAAACCCAATCTAATTACCAAAATCAATTTTTAAATGTCGTAACTGGTCGAAAGGAAATCCTGACGTAAGTAAAAAACACTATGAATTCTATAAATAACAAGCTCGAAATTACAGATTTACCCTCACCACCACCCGAGCAAGCTCAATCGGCAACAACCACTGCTATCCACGCCGACAGGTCCGTCACTGTACCTGACAGGCAGATACAATCTTTGCTGCATTTATTATCCACAACATCATATTCCCTCATCTTCAGATATTTGTCGCTCCGGGATATTCACTGCTTAAAACAGGTATGCACCCACTTTCGCGATGCTATTAAAAGCGATAACGCCCTGGCAAAAGCATGGTTTCGTCGGTTTCCTTTATCACACCAGTATCAACTGAGAAAAACCATCACTACAAAAAGTAATCAACAAGTCCATGATTGGCTTGGGTCGTTTACGAACGATAAGACCTTATTGACGTCACTTACCCATCTCCAAAAGACGGGTGCTTCTGTACCTGCTCTGCTATTTTTCACCAAGACTGTACTTATGTCTCAATACAAAACATTCAAGTTGGATACAAAAACCATCATTGAAAGAAATTACCAATCCCGTTCAGCCACCCTGAGTGATGATGGCCGTCATCTGATGGTGTTCAATTCTCATAGGACGGTGAAAATCTTCGGTCATGAGGATGATGGATCATGGCCAGAAAAAAAACACATCATTCATGATCATCCTATCAGTTCAGCCACCTTCAGCCCCGATAGTCAGCATGCAGTGACTGCCAGTCAGGACAACACGGCAACAATTTTTGGCTTGGGGAGCGATGGATCATGGGAGCTAAAAACCACCATTAAACATCGACGTAATCTGATGTCGCCCACCTTCAGTCCCGATGGACGCCATTTGGTGACCAACTTTAACGAAAGGACGGCGCAGGTCCATAGCCGGAAAGACACCGGATTATGGGAACAAAAAGTCATCATTCGCCATCACGATAAGGTCACATCAGCCATCTTCAGCTTCGATGGCCGCCATTTGGTGACCATCAGTCACGATAGGACGGCGCACATCCATAGTCTGAGTAACACTGGATCATGGGAACAAAAAGCCATCATTCGCCATCACAATATAGTCACATCAGCCACCTTCAGCTCCGATGGCCGCCATTTGGTGACCGCCAGTTGGGGTCACGAGATAAAAATTCATAGCCTGAAAGACGATGAATCATGGGAAGAAACAGGTTCCAGTCGCCAGAGAAGTCCTCAAGTGAAAGCCAGCTTCAGCGCTGATAGCCGCCATCTGGTAATAACCGCTGGATATGACAAGCCAAAAATCTATGGCAAGGCAGCTGATGGATCATGGGTACAGATTTCCCACAGGGCTGATGTCGAATCGGCCACCGTCTCCTTTAGCCCCGATGGCCGCCATTGGGTTACCCTCAATCGTTATGGAGAGTCAGAAATCTATAGCGAGAATGCCTATGAATCATGGAGGCAACAAATCATCTTTCGCAATATTAGCCGCGTCGTCTCTGTCAGCTTCAGCCCGGATGGCCGCTATGTGGTGGGCGCCGGAAGTACCTCGTCTCACTCAACCTTTGGTACGGTATGCATTTATGGTCTGGGAGCCCATGGATTTTGGATTCGTCAAGCCATACTTTTTCATGAACAGGAGGTCTTTTTGGCCAGTTTCAGCCCTGATGGCCGCCACGTGCTAACTACCAGCAAGGACAAAACCACTAAAATCATTGGTCAGCAGACCCGTGGGACATGGGTCGAAAAAGCTATCATTTCCCATGATAGTCGTCTTGTCACAGCCAGCTTCAGCCGCGATGGCAGCCATGTGTTCACTGTTACTGAAGAGGGTACGGTGCAAATAACCGAACTACGGAAGAAAGATTGATTGTTTGCTGTCACTGAATGACGCCATTACGTCGGCAATCCGGGTAGTTAGAAAGTTCGATTGGTATTAGAGCTGAAAAAAACGACATCTGTTCAATAGATGCCGTTTAACCTCAAAGGCAGTATTTTACTGCTGTGGCGGTAGCAGCAGTGACTGTATCTTCAAAAGCTTGTCTTCAAGTTGTTGCTGATCCGCTTCAGACAGCTTCTCTCTGAATAAACCAACCACATCAAGAAGTGCCGTCTTGAAGGCTTCATTTTGCAGAGTCAGATTCTCATTTTCCTGCATAACAGTAGGCATTTCTTTTTCCAGACGGTATTCCAGATCCTCCAACCGGGTTCTCAAGTACCCCGCCTCTGTCTCCAGTTCAGCATTTCGAAGCACGGTTTTATCGGCAAATTCAAGAGATTCATCCACCTGAGTCTGTTTCTCAAGCTCAATCTGCGCCTTTGCTCTGGTCAGTTTACCGACCTCTTCACGCCATTTTTTCTCTTCTTCTGCCCGATCGCTCGCAATGTGCGCAAATTGCTCACTTTCTGCCTTAACCTCTGTCAGCTGTTTTTTGATGTCTGCCACTTCACGGGCGGCCTCACTGACTCGTTTTTTATGCTCTCGCTTTTGATCCTGAGCCATTTTGAGTTCCTCCTTGAGGTCTGACATCTGCTGCTCCAACTCATTCTTCTTCCTCATAAGATCCTGATACTCAAAGCGAGAGACACCTCGAGGACCCTGAGCCTGAAGATCGGTCAACCTGGTTTCACCGTCCATAGAAAGAGGTTGAAGTAAAGAATTGGGTTGATGTGTGGCGGTACTGAGACTGACATAGGCTCCCTGATCGTCAAACTCGACGCCGGACTCCCGGAAATCAAAACCAGTACCAGTCCTTGCCGCCTGCCCACTGTTTTCTAACAAGACTTTCAACCTGTCAATTTCAGCCATGGCCTCAGCGTGCTCTTGCTGCAACTGTTCCAAATGGCTTTTGGCAGAATTGTAATCCAGCTGAAAGCCTAATTTAGCCGCCTCTTCTTCATGAAGCTTTTGATTGGACTCGTCCAGATCCTGCCTGAGCCGCTCAAGCTGAGCCTTGCGTGCACTTTCCGTCTGGGAAAACTGAGCTTTTTGATCGGAGAAGGCCTTTTGCTTAAGCTGCAGCTCCTGCTCAATAATATCCGCTTTTGAAGCTTTCTCCCTCAGCGTTGCTACCTCACTTCTCAACTCAAGCCGTTCTTTCCCGAGTTCTATTTTGGCCTTCTTCTGCTCATCCCTGAGTCGATAGACCTCTCTGGTGAGCCTGTCTACCTGTTGCTCAAGACGAACAGCATCACTCCTGAACTTTTTGCAGTCTGACTTCGCCTGCGCTACTTCACCGATCGCTCTCTGCTCCGCTTCGGAAACGTTGCTCAGCTGAGCTTTCAAGGCAATGAGCTGTTGATTCAATTCACTCACACTGCGCTCAGACTGGCTATAGTCCTCCTTGAACCGGGTCTCGAATGTCAGCAATGCATCTTCAGCTTTCTCTTTGAGACGCCTCAGTTCAGAGACCTCAACAGTCAGCGATTCAATCTGCTGGGTTTGAGAGCTCCGGGCTGACTGAGCCTCTCTGGAAGCCAGTTTCAGCTTTGTTTCTGATGCCAGCAGCGACTTTGCCAGATCCTCAAGGCTCTTGGCCTGTTGGGTGAATTCTGCTTCCGCTCTGCGCTGCTCTTTTAACACGGTTTGCAATCCAGCTTTCAGGGTAGTCACCTCTCCTTCCAGAGCTGCCCTGGCGGTATTCCACTCCCTGGATTGAGCGATCCAGGTTCTCACTTCATGCTCTTTCTTTTGCAGCGCTTCTTTTACGCTTGTCTCTGCCGTAGAAGCCTTTAGTAATAGAGACCGGGTCTGTCGCAGGTCAGTCTGAACCTGAGCGAGCGTCTCTTTGTTGGCTTTCAGTTCGTCTCCCGTGGCTCTGAGTTGTTCCAGTTCCCTGTTCTGCTGACCCAGCTGAACTTCCAGCGCTGAAACGCGACCGTTAGAGCCTTTAAGCTGAATTTGGGTATCCTTTAACTGTTTTTTCAGCTGCGTTTTTTGAGATTCAAGCTCGGTTAACCGCTCTTTACCCAGTCTGAATTTCTCTTCCAGCCTTTGACTTTTTTCAAAATACCCGGATGCTTTTTCATTCTCCTTTTTCATGGCACCGTTCAGGAACTCAAGCTGAGCCGACAGCTCGTGGTAATGAGCTCTTTCTTTCTCAAGCTGCTTCTTCTTCTCTTTTAACTCCATATTAAGCTGGATATTGGCCTGGCTGGCCTTGATTCGTGCATCAGAGACCTGACTGGCGAAACGTGTTCTGAGTTGACGCACCTCAGTGTCAGAAGACAGCTTGTCGGCCTGCAATTTTTCATTGTGCTCTCGTGCTTCGACGAGCTGGGCTTGCAGCCGTTGAATCTGAGATTGCAGCTGGTTCAGGCCTTTTTCGGCTTTCTTTGTCTCATCCATGACTTGCTTCATTTCTGCGTGGTGGCTTTTCAACTGTTCTTCAATAGCCACAACTCTCGAATGGGCCTGATCTCGCTCACCCCTGATTCTCTGCAAATCTTGCGTCTGATTTTTTGTCAGCGTCTCTAACTGTTCACTTCTGAGTTGCAACGCTGCAAAATTCTCTAAAGGTTCTGATACTGATTTAAGGCTGCTTTGTGCATTATCCAACTGCCTCCTCAAGCGAATGTTTTCAAGCTCTGTTTCAGACTGTTGCCCTTCCTTCCTGGTCCTTTCCCGTAACTGGGCTGTGACCTGATTTAGCTGGAATTTCAGATTGTCAGCCCTTGTGGATTCTGCATTTTTTTCTTTGTGGAGTTTATCAATGGCGTTCTGGAAAATTTTTAAACGACGACTAGCCTCATGCAAATTCGTCTCTAGTGTGCCAGCTGCCTCTTTAACACGTCCCATTCTGTCTTGCTCGGTCAGCGCCTGAATCATTTGTTTTTCACTAAACTCAGCCTGTCGTGTAAGCTCCTGATTTTTTCTATCCAGGTCATGAGCTTCCTCATCTTTATTTGTCAGCAACAGGGTCTTCTGACGCAGCTCATCTTCAAGTGAGCGAACGTGGGCAATCAAAGCCTGCGCGAAGTTAGCTTTTGAAGGATCTTGATCATAAGCTTGCAAATGTCTCTGATCTCTTTGCTGGATATCAGCAAGGAAGCTGTCTTTTAATGTTTCGAACTCATCCAGAAGTTCATTGGCCATTAGCTGTAACGATTGCTGATCCTTGCGCTGACTTTCTAACACGGTTTCATAGAAGGGAATATCGTTACCTAATGCATCTTCAGTCTGTTGCGCAGCTTTCAAAACTTCACAGTAGTCACTATGGAGCTGACAGATAAGCTGGTAATACTCATGAATGCGCTCATCCATTTTCTTCAGCTCAGCCTGAGTTTCAGCATCGCTGGCCTGGGCAGGCTGAAGCGAACAGGTTGGCAAAAAACTACCGAACCAGGATGCAGACGGCTCCAGCCCTACCGTCCGGTCCCCCAGAGATTTACCGCCATTCACAAAACGACTATGCTCGGGCCGGGCAGGCAAGGTTGATACCGTCTTTCCTGCCAGCACCATGCTTAAGTTGCCTTTAGAGGCACGACAGCGTCTCCATGCGTACTCCACAGCTTGACCTGGATTCTTGCCGGGTTTCTCTCGTGTTATCCGCCCCCCTTCTCTCCCCAAAAATTGAGATTCAGTCAATGCTCTTGCGGGATTGTGTATTGGATTGGACATAGCAATACTCCTTTTACTTCATTAAAAAATTCTTAAACCGTTTGACTATCAGCCCGCCTGATCAGGGGGCTTTCATCTCCGCTTGTCGGGTTGTGCTGTATAAACCTGCCTGGCTGGGCTCTGAGGGTTTCAATCTCCCTTTCCAAAGCTGCCCTGTCGGTCTCCCACTGTCGGGATCGGTTGACCCAGGCAGTGACTTCATCCTCTTTTTGTTGCAAAAGAGACTGGGTCCGTTGCAGGTTATTCTGAAGCTCAGTCAGTGTATTTTTGGGTACCACATCAATACCCTTGGCAGTGAGCTTTTTATGCATATTTTTTAACTTCTTCAGCATATGAGCTTTTTGACTTTCAACTTCAGACAGTTGCTCTTGTGTGGCTTTAAGCATGGTGGCCTTCTGGCGTAAGTCATTCTCAAGCTGCTCAGTCGGTCTTGATTGTTCCAATCGCTCTAAACGGGCTCTGATATCGTCATCCTGATGAGAACCTGCAGTATGTTGAGCTTTTGATATACGCCAATTTAGATGGTCAGCCTGTTCCTGGTTTATTCTTATGGTCTCTTGATAGGCACGATCAAGTAAGTCTTTTTCTTCCTGCATTCTTCTTATGATTTCTTGATAGCCACGATTAAGAACTGCATTTTCTTCCCGGATTGTTCTTATGGATTCCTGATAGTTACGGTTAGCTTCTGCTAAATCCTTTTCCAGTTTTTTAACCTTCTTGGATAGCGCATCTTTTTCTTCCTCGAATTTTCTTATGTCATTTCCAGCTGCAGTAAGAGAGCCTTCAGCTTCTTCCAAATTCTTCTTCAGCTTTGCAGCGTCAATGCCTAGACGATCTATTTCATACCCGCTATCTATTAAGCGAGCATTAGTTGATACTAAATCATCCTTAAGCCCTCTATTAATCCCTTCAAAGGCTTTAGCAGCATCTCTTTTTTGTTGCCGAACCCTATTAAGTTCTTGCTGAGCTTCATCAAGATTTCGCTTAAGAAGTTTTTCACTACTATCATAATCTTTCAGACGCTTGTGTAAAAAACTGAGTTCTTGATCACCTTCAATTAGTCTGAGCCGCTCGTTTTGCGCCGCAAGCATTTTATTTTCACTTTGTTCCGCCCGTTGTACCAGATTCTGGATTCTTTTACCCAGTTCATGAACTTGCTTATTTTTTTTTTCAAGCATTCTAGTCTTCTCGTGCAGCTCATTCTCAAGAGAACGCTTGTTTGCCGTCAAAGACTGGTAGAAATCACCACCCATTAACGGTAATTTTTCCTGATTCTCATACTGGCCTTGTAACGCTTTTTCATAGAAGGGAATATCGTCGCTCAATGCCGTTTCTGTCTGCAAAGCAATTTCCAGCGTTTTAGTGAGCTGGCTATGGAGCTGGCAGATGCGCTGATAATACTGCTGAAGACACTCATCCATTTTATCCAGCTCGGCCAGGATTTCAGTCTTACTGGCCTGGACAGACTTTCCTGAATCGGTTGGCGAACGTTGCCAGAATGAAGAAACTGCCACTGTCCGCGACTTCAGACTTTTAAAACGGCTAGGCACAGGGGGTTCAGGCAAGGCTTCTACGATCGTAGCTTTGCGCATCTTGCTTAATATCTCTGTAAGAGCTTTGCATTGATGCAATGAATAGATCGCAGTATGGCGCGTATGGTTGCTGGGCAACTCAGATGCCAACTCAACATCTTGATTAACCAAAATGTTAGATTCGAGCGGTCGGTTTGCTGTGCCTGCTGGTGTTGCCATTGTATTACCCCCTTTACACTATGCAAAAATTCATAAGCCGTCTGACTGTTAACGAGCCTGATCCGGTGAGGCTTCTGTCTCTGCTATGCCCTTCTGGCGTAACTCATTCTCAAGTTGCTCAATCCGCCTGGATTGCTCTATTAATTTTATCTGGGCATCGATAGCCTTTTTCTGATAATCACCTGTTGCCTGCTGGGCAATGGATAACTGCTTCTCCAGAGCTTTAAGCTGGCTGGATAGCCTGTGTTTTTCTGCATGCCCCTTTTTTACTGCGTTTGCATGCTCACTTGCGTTACGATCAGCACTTTTCAGACTCTCCTTCAGTTTCCGAAGCTGTTTGTCTTTTTGATTCATTTTATTCCTCGTACCGGCCACGAGATCTTCAGCAGCTTTCGAGCGATCCCTGGCGTCTTCTAAAAGTCTCTCCAGATCTTCAATCCGTTCGGATAGTGCAGTTTTTTCTTTAAGGATTGTGCTTAAGGTATCCTTATCAACATTTGGATCAGGTTGGTCTTTTGCTAAATCCTTATCCTGCTTGTCAGCAGGTTGCCATTTTTCAGCTTTTTCTTGCCGGAGTGTATTAAGCTCTTTCTGCATCGATGTTAGACGAAGATTAGCTTCTCTTAAACTGTTCTCTAACAGTCTGACTGATGCATCTTTACGAATGATTATGTCTTCCACATTCTGCAACTTGAACAATTTATTTCTGCTGCTTTCAAGCTCTCGTGTAAGATCCTGATTTTTTCTAACCAGTTCACCTACTTCCTCATCTTTGGTGTCAAGGATTTTGTATTGTTCTTGCAACTTACCAAACAGTGACCCTATTTTTTGCTGATCATGATGCTGCCTTTCCATCGCACTGTTGTAGAAGGGAAAAATGATCTTCAATTCCGTTTCAGTCTTTAGAGCAACATCCATAGCCTCAGAGTGCTGACTATGGAGCCTGGAGAGCTGCTGATAATCCTCCTGAGTTCGTCTGTCCATTCTCCCCAGCTCAGTCAGAATTTCAGCCTCTCTGTCTTCTAGCTTTTCTGAATCGGTTGACGAGTCATACCGCAGTGAAGAAGCTACCACTTTCCGTGACATCAGACTTTTATCACCGTAAAGAAGATGGCAATAATCAGGACGGTCAGGCAACTTTTCCGCGGTCATGCCTTCGCGCAACAGGCTTAATGTATCTATAACAGCAGAGAATCGATGCAATGAATCCACTGCAGAACTGTCCGCACATTTGCGAGGTGCTTCAGGTGGCATCGCAACATCTTCATTGACCTTGGGGTCAGATACAAATGAAGGTACTGCTGGTGATTTAATTGGGTAAGTCATAGTAATACTCCTTTTACACTATTAAAAAATTCATAAACCGTTTGACTGTTAACGGGCCTGATCCATGGAGGCTTCTGTCTCTGCTATGCCCTTCTGGCGTAACTCATCCTCAAGTTACTTAATCCTTCTGGATTGCTCTATTAATTCTATCTGGGCATCGATAGCCTTTTTCTGATAATAACCTGTTGCATGCTGAGCAATTGATAAATGCTTCTCCAGATCGTTAAGCTGTCTGGATAGCCCGTATTTTTCTGCACGCTCCTTTTTTAATGCGCTTGCATGCTCACTTGCGTCACAATTAGCTCTTTCCAGACTATTCTTCAGTTCCCGAAGCTGTTTGCCTAGTGCATGCTTTTCATTCCGCATATCGACCATGTAATCTTCAGCAACTTTCAAGCGTTTCCTGGTGTCTTCTAACAATCTGTCCTGTTCTTCAATCCGTTTGGATAGTGCAGTTTTTTCTTTAAGGATTGTGCTTAAGGTATCCTTATCAACATTTGGATCAGGTTGAACTTTTGCTAAATCCCTATCCGGCTTGTCAGCAGGTTTCCATTTTGCAGCTTTTTCTTGCCGGAGTTTATTAAGCTCTTTCTGCATCGATGTTGAACGACTAAAAGCTTCTCTTAAACTATTCTCTAACTGTCTGACTAATGCTTCATTACGAATGATTATGTCTTCCACATTCTGCAAATTGAACGCTTTATTTCTGCTGCTTTCAAGCTCTCGTGTAAGATCCTGATTTTTTCTAACCAGTTCATCTACTTCCTCATCTTTGGCGTCAAGGATTTTGTTTTGTTCGTGCAACTCAACAAGCATTGACTCTAATTTTTGCATATCATGATGCTGCCTTGCCATTGCACTGTGGTAGAAGGGAAAAATGTTCTTCAATTCCGTTTCAGTCTTTAGAGCAACATCCATAGCCTCAGAGTGCTGACTATGGAGCCTGGAGAGCCGCTGATAATCCTCCTGAGTTCGTCTTTCCATTCTCCCCAGCTCAGCCAGAATTTCAGGCTCTCTGTCTTCAAGCTTTCCTGAATCGGTTGGCGAGTCATACCGTGGTGAAGAAGCTACCACTTTCCGTAACATCAGACTTTTAGCACCATAAAGAAGATGGCAAGGCTCAGGACGGTCAGGCAACTTTTCCACGGTCATGCCTTTGCGCAACAGGCTTAATGTATCCATAACAGCAGAGAATCGACGCAATGAATCCGTTGCAGAACCGTCCGCACATTTGCGAGGCGCTTCAGGTGGCATCGCAACATTTTCATTGACCCTGGGGTCAGATACAAATGAAGATCCTGCTGCTGATTTAATTGGGTAAGTCATAGTAATACTCCTTTTACACTATTAAAAAATTTATAAACCGTTTGACTATTAGGAAACTTCCATCTCCTCTGACTGGTTGTTCTGTAATAGCATGCTCAGTTTATCCATCAGATTTTCAATCTCACTTTCCATAGCCGCCCTGGCGGTGTTCCACTGTCTCGATTGATTGACCCAGGCGATCACCTCATCTTCTTTCTGTTGCAAAAGAGACCGGGTCTGTTCCAGCTCATTCTCAAGCTGAGAGCGCATTCTTTTTTCAGCTCTGAGACTTTGTTCTCTACAGGCCAACTGGCTCATCAAATGATTGTTTTCAAGTTCCAGTTCAAACAGTTCCCCCTGAATGTCGTCACGCTCTGTGGTTTTTGGATCTGACTCATTCTCACGTTGGCTCGCTCCCCTGGATTGTTGAGCTTTTTCTTTCCGCATTTTTTTTAAAAGAGCCAGATGAGCCTCTGAACAACGACGAGCTTCTGCTAACTCTGCCTCCAGCCCTTCAACCCGTCTGGACAACACATCGTTTTTTTCTTGCATTGCTTTTTGCATTTTTTCTGATTCAACTTGCTGATTATTTGAGAACCTTCTAATTTCTAATAACTTCTGCTTCGTCCTGTAAAATTCTTCGTATTGTTTACCTTTTTCATCCTGCAGCGTTTTAACTATTCCGAATAGTTCATCTCTATCTTTCTTTATTATTTTTAAAATATGCTGATCGCCACGAGCTTGTGCTAAATCCGCCTTCAACTTCTTAAAATCTTCCATGCTCACATGTTTTCCAGCTTCGAAACTGCGAAGGGCAGCTTGAGCCTCTTTTCTTTCTATTCCAACTTCCTTAAGCTCTTCCCGCATCAGAGCTGAACGCTTACGAGATAGACTCAGCTGGTCATCTAATTCTTTGACTAATTCCTTAGTTTGAATGGTTCTGACTTGTTCGTCCGCTACCGAAAACGCTGTATTTTTGCTAAGTACAGCCTGCTGCGTAAGCTCCTGGATTTTTTTATCCATTTCATGAAATTGCTCATTTCGGGCTTCAAGTATTTTCGTCTTCTGATCTAGCGCACTCTCAAGAGAACCTAAGTGTGCAGTCAAAGCCTGAGAGAATTTACTGCCCATTACCGGTAATTCTTCCTGACCCTTATGCTGACCTTGTAACACTTCGATATAAAAAGAAATATCGTTTTCTAATAAGTTTTCAACCTGTTGAGCGACATTCAGAGATTCACAGAGCTGACTGTGAAGCTGGCAGAGGCGATGGTAGTACGCCCTTCTTTGCTGATCCATATTTGCCAGTTCAGCCCAGATTCCACAGCCATTTTCTGCATTAATCTTGCTTAAAACGCTTCTTGTGCCTACGTTAATCCTGCTTAAAACGCTTGGCATCTCCTCAGTACTATCCTCGAGGGATGGATGCGCTGACACCGTCCGACGATCCAGACATTTAAAATCACTCAAAAGATGGCACTGCGAAGGGGGTTTAGGTAACCCTTCCACAGTGATCCCTTTACGCATCTTGCTTAATGGCTCTGTAAGAGCACTGCATCGATATAATGAATATTCTGCAACGCTGGCGGGATCGTCGCCGGACATCATATCTTTGATCCGAACACTCTGGTCAATTATGTGTGCAGAGGTTGCTGCACCTGTTGGATTTGCCATTGTAATACTCCTTTTACAACGTTAAAAATTCACAACTATTTTGACTATCAACTAGCCTCATCCAATGTAGCTTTAGTATCAGTCGTCTGGTCGTCCATTGAGAGTGCTCTCAGTTTAGCCCTCAGGTTTTTAATCTTTTTATTCGTCGCTGCCCTGTCGATATCCCACTGTATGGATTCAGCATCCCTTGAGCTCAGTTCAGCCTCTTTCGCTTTCAAAAGAGACTGAGTCTCTTTCAGCTCACTCTGAAGCTGAGAGAACATCTTTTTACTCTTTATCAATTCAAGCACTCTGGTACTGTTCAATTGAGATGAACGCTTCAGCATTTTCATAAAAAGAGCATTTTGACTTACTGTATTGGAGAGTTGCTTTTGTTTGCCTTCAAGCAGTGCGGTTTGATGATGTAACTCATTCGTTAGTTCCTCAACCCGTCTGGATAGCGCATCTTTTTCATCACTGAGTTTTTTTTTGATAGCCTTATCAGTCTCGAAGCGAAGTTTATTTTGTACTGCAAGCTTCCTCAGTCTTTTAATCTTATTGGATTGTTTCTGATAGTCACTTTTATATCTTGCTATACATTTCCTCAGGTTTTTAATCCGCTCGGATTGTTTCTCAGTTTGTTCTTCATGTTCTCTAACGATCTGGTTTTCTCTATCCGAACGTCGTGCATATTCTTTTTTCAATAACGCCAGATAATAATCATTTTCTTTTGATATTTTATATTTTTCTTTCTCGGTTTCGCTAAAGATGCTAGACATCTTCGATAAACGACTATGGTATTCACTCAAAAGCTTCTCTAAATTTTTAATTTTTTCATCAACAAGCGCCTTTGCTTCTTGCTCGTCATGCAGTCGCTTCATTGGCTTTTTGCTATCTTCAAGCGGTAGTGTAAGCTTCTGGAATTTTCTAGCCGGTTCACGAACCTCCTGATCTGCGGCCTCAAACATTTTGGTTTTCTGATGCAGCTCATTAGTCGTTACCTCTAATGCTTGCTGATCCTTAGGCAGACTTAAAAACGCTTTCGTATAGAAGAGAATATCTTCTTCCAATATAGTTTCAGTCTGCCTAGCAAATTGTATAAATTCCATTAACTGCGAGCGGTACTCACAAAGGCGCTTGTAATCATTCTGAATACGTTCATTCATTTTCTCCAGTTCAGCCTCGATTTCAGCCTCACTGGCCTCGCTAACTTTTCGCAGAATAGTTGTCGGGCCCTGACAAGATGAAGATACTGCCACCTCTCGGGACTCCAGATCTTTACGACAAAAAGGGCTATTTTCCGGAGGGGCAGAAAAACCCGACATGATCGTGTCTTCTGTCGGTAATTTTCCTAATGCATCTTTACAAACATAACAACGACGCAATGCATATCTCGCAATGCTGTCCGAATGGCCCCTTGGCATCTCAGATCTAATGGGGTCATGTCCAAGCGGACTCATTGTTAAGTCGAGTGAGTTGGCCATTGTAATACTCCTTTTACAACATTCAAAAATTCATAAACCGTTTGCCTGTTAACGAGCCTCGTCCGGTCCAGCTTCTGTCCCTGCCGTCTGGTTGTCAGTTGAGAGTGCTTTCGGAGTAGCCTTTGCAACCCGGGCACTCACTTTATTCTCTCTCTCTTGCAAGAGAGCCTGAGTCTCTCGCAGATCATTCTGTAGCTGAGATAGCGCCTCTTTGGGTACCACATCAGCGCCCTCGGACGTTAGCCTTTGATGCATATCTCTTAGCCTTTGAAGCAATTGAACGTTTGTGGTTTGCATGTCAGACAGTTGTTTTTCTTTGGCATCAAGCACTGTGTTCTTCTCATGTAACTGCTTCTCTAACTGCTCATTCCGTCTGGATAGCACAGCTTTTTCATGCCGGAGTCTGTAAGAGTCATTCTCCCTCTCATCCTCTTTGAGACTGAGTAACACTCGGTCATAATAGAAATCAAAGTCTTTAATCAATGCCGATTCAGCATCCTCAACAAGGCCCATAACTTCAGTGAACTTTTTATGGAGCTTGCAGAAGCGCTGGTAATCTCCCTGAATACGTTCATGCATTCTTTCCAGCTCAGCCCGGGTTATCTCCAGCTCAGCCCGGGGTCCAGCCTCACTGTCTTCGGTAAGCTTTTGTGATGCAGTTGACTCCTGCAGGGATGAAGAAACGTCCACCGTACGTTTTTGTAGACGTTTACCACCCTCCAGAAGCGTGCAATGTTCTGGGGGGGGAGGTAAAGTCAGGCAGGTCCCGTTCAGATAAATATTGCGTAATGCTTGTCGATAATAACTGCATCGATACAATGCAAACATCGCAGTGCCTCTGTGCGTCTTAGGTAACTCCTGAGCGAGGTCAGTTTTTGCTGAAGGATTTCCTGCGCCAAATGGACCTATCATGTAATACTCCTTTTACAACATTAAAAAATTCACAACTGTTTTGACGATTAACGAGCATACGGGGAGGCTTTCGTCTTTGCCGTCGGGTTGTTAACCGAGAGTGCTCTCAGGCTAGTTCTCAGGGTTTCAATCTCTCTTTCCATAGCAGCCCTGTCGATATCCCATTGTCTGGATTGGGCATCTTTTTCTTTCCTGATTTCGAAAATGGAATTATTGCATTCATCTATTTGTTGATAAGCTGCTGATAAATCATTCTGCAGCTTGTCAGCCCGTCTGGATTGTTTCTCTTTTTCAACCCGGGTTTTTTCTTTGATATGATAATCTTCTTCAATGCGACGGATGTAAGCTTCTATAGAAGCTTCCCGCAGCTTAAGACGCTTGGATAATGCATCTTTTTCTTTCTGCGTTTTGCCAAGGTCGTTCTGCATATCTTTTATCTGACTTTCAGCTAATTTCAGACGTTTCTCTAAATTCATGACTTTTTCATCAACAGACGACTTTGTTCCTTGCTCGCCCTGGGGTCGATTCATTGGCTTATTGCTACCTAGAGGTTGTCGAATAAGCTCCTGAATTTTACTCTCCAGTTCAAGAGCCTCCTGACCTTTGGCTCCAAACATTTTGGGTTTCTCATTCAGCGCAAGAGCCTTTGATTGTAATTCTTGCTGATCGATATGCGGACCAACTAAAGCATTCTGATAGAAGGAAATATCGTCATCCAATCCCATTTCAATCTCTAAAGCAACAGCAAAAAATTTGCTTAACTGCCGACTATGCTCACAGAGGCGCAAGTAATTCTCCAGCGTACATTCAACCATTTCCTTTCGCTCAGCGTGAATTCCAGCCTCAGTGGTCCCGCTAATCTTTTGTGGATTGGTTAACGAGCCCTGACTGGATGAAGCAGCTTCTATCGACCGGGCTTCCAGATGTTTTTCAACCTTCGCAGAAGATTGCCTGAGAGGCGAACCAGGAGCAATTGGCCATTCGGAACCTGAGGTTACCTTTTTTAATTTGTTTTTATATTCACAGCATCGATTCAATGAATACATCGCAGTAGTACCCCGGGGCTTCGCGGGCATTTTAGGTGTCGTCTGAACGTTCATGCCAGCCGCTGATGGGGGGCCCACTGCGCCAGATGGATTTGCCATAGTAATACTCCTCTTACAATATTTAATTCAATAAGTCTTATAGCTTTTGACTCTGACCAGTACGGCTTGTTCCCCTGTTTGGTCCTGAATAACTTTGTTGTTAGCCATTCTGACAAAATTTCCCCAGCCAATAGGGAAATCCGCTACTCTCGCCTTAGACTTATGACTGATTCCCTGTAATATTCATTCCCCCCGACATCGCATTTTGTAATGGTCCCGGGCTAAAGAGACGCGGACCCTGAAATTGATGAGAGCAGCATTAACATGATTGACAAGTCCATCCCCCTCACCGACATTCATCGTCATCTGGACGGTAATATTCGCCCCCGGACCATTCTGGAGCTGGGCCAGCAGCACAATCTGGAGTTACCCGCCAATAATCTGGAAGATCTGATTCCCCATGTTCGGGTTATGAGCAATGAGCCTGACCTGGTGAGTTTTCTGGCCAAGCTGGACTGGGGTGTAAAGGTTCTGGCAGATTACGACGCATGTCGTCGAGTCGCCTATGAGAATGTTGAAGACGCCCTGAATGCCCAAATTGATTATACCGAACTGCGCTTCAGCCCTTACTATATGGCCATGACTCACAACCTTGATCCTCAGGGTGTGGTCGAAGCGGTCGTGGACGGTGTTCAGGCCGGCAGCCGTGATTTTGGCGTCAAAACCAACCTCATCGGTATCATGAGTCGTACTTTTGGCCAGGAAGCCTGCCAGCAGGAACTGAATGCCTGTCTGGCCTTCAAGGACAGACTGGTTGCAATTGATCTGGCCGGTGACGAGTTCGGCAAACCGGGTGAGCTGTTTGTCGAGCACTTCAAACAGGTCCGTGATGCTGGCCTGAATGTCACGGTTCATGCGGGCGAAGCAGTGGGCGCCGAAAGCGTATGGCAGGCTATTCGTGATCTGGGTGCCACCCGAATTGGCCATGGTGTCAGAGCCATTGAGGACCCGGCGCTGATGGATTACCTGGCCGAACACCGCATTGGTATTGAGTCCTGCCTGACGTCAAATATCCAGACCAGCACTTTCCCAAGTATTGAAAAGCACCCGCTCAGGAAATTCCTGGCACATGGCGTGCTGGCCACCATCAATACCGATGATCCGGCGGTGGAAGGCATTGAGCTGCCCTATGAGTATGAAGTCGCGGCGCCTGCTGCTGGTCTCTCCCCTGAGCAGATCCGTCAGGCTCAGGAAAATGGTCTGGCCATTTCTTTTTTGAGTGACGCTGAGAAAGAAGCGCTCAAAGCTGCCAAACACTGAGTATATGGGTCGGGCCTCACTGGTCCGACCTCAATGCTGATCTGGCACATCTCTGGCTATTTCGTTGCCAGAGGCTTTTCCCTCGAAAAAAGCTCTGGCATTGCCCAGTGTGGTTTTGGCAATGGCCATCAGCGCCTCTTCGGTAAGAAAAGCCTGGTGGCCGGTAAAAATAACGTTGTGACAGGCTGAAAGGCGTCTGAAAACATCGTCCTGAATCACCTCATCGGACAGGTCTTCAAAAAACAGGTCCTGCTCGTTTTCGTAGACATCCAGCGCCAGTCCACCCAGTATTTCTTTTTTCAGGGCGCTCATCGCTGCCACTGAATCCAGGAGTTTACCTCTGCTGGTATTGACCAGTAACACTCCGGGTTGCATTCGGTTAAATGCGTCCTCATTGATCATGTACTCGTTGTCTTTCGTTAAAGGGCAGTGCAGGGTGATCAGCTTGCTCTGTTGCAGCAGGTGATTCAGGGAAACATAATCTCCGCCCAGATCTTCAAAAGCCGGGTTCGGATAAGGATCGTAACCCAGCAGTTTGCAACCAAAGCCTTTCAGAATACGGGCAGCAGCCAGACCGATCTTGCCCGTGCCAATAACCCCTGCTACACGACCATGGAGGTTAAATCCTGTCAGCCCTTCCAGTGAGAAGTTGGCATCCCGGGTTCTCTGGTACGCTTTATGGGTTTTGCGATTCAAGGTCATGATCAGGGCAATGGCATGCTCAGCCGTGGCCTCGGGAGAATAAGCCGGAACTCTTGCTACAGTGATACCCAACTCTTTTGCCGCATCCAGGTCAACATTGTTAAATCCGGCACAGCGCATAAGCAGAAGTCTGATACCATACTCCGCCATGACAGTCAGAACTGGCCGACTGAGATCGTCATTAACAAAAGCGCAGACGGCATCACCCGCTCTGGCCAGGTGAGCGGTTTTTTCATCCAGGTGAATATCAAAGTATTCCAGTTCAAAGCCGGTATCGGCATTGCACAGGTCAAAGAATTCACGATCGTATTTTTTGGCATTAAAGATACAGATTTTCATGATCGGTTCAGGTTCCTCTTTTCACTGGCATGAGCATTTGACAGCCATAAACTCTGGGCAACTGATAAGAATCATAGCGGAATTTTTTAGTGAAAATAGCCTTTCTATGCCAACGTATGGGAGCTCTTCCGGGCTGTGGTCTGATTTGAATCTCCCGGTTTAGCCGGGCAGGCCGGGTCTCGCTGATCAGGCCTTTAACGCCAGGAATTTTACAACACTAAACAGCAAGCAAACCCTAATGATGCGAACTGTTCTTTTGTGAATGTTTGAATGTTTAATCTTTTCTACTACCTTCGACAGAGGATTTAATTAAATGATAGGGATTTTTATGAAAACTATATTTTTTTGGGCGATGCTGATTATCGCCGTGACGGGTTTTTGTTCAGAAGAAAACGAATCTGTTTGTGTTGATAACCGATTTTTTTTCCAAATCGATAACCCCGATGACTATGAAGTGAATATCAAATTTTTGGACGAAAGTTCAAATTTGCTTTATGAGCATGACTTATTCAATGGATTACATCCTGATGCTATAACGAAAAAAGTATTGATTGATTTTTCTTCTCGGGCAATAACGGTGAATTCAATTTCTCGGGTAATAACGGTGAAATCAATCTTGTTAGATGGCAATTCCAAGGTCATAGCCAAAGAAAAGGAAAGTGATACAGATAATAGAATTGAAAAACTTTTACCATCGAACTATCTAATTACCATGACTCGCATCAGCGATCATGATACCAGATTGATCTCCAATCAATGTTATTCATCTAATGATCAGGAAAAGGTTGAGATACTACAAGCTTCTACAAATACTGCTCTAAATCAATTAAACATTTTTGAATTAAATATGAGACTTTTTGGAGTCAGTCAGATAGATGAAAATAAAAAGGAACAATTGTTTGACGAGAAAATTCGTTTTCTTGGCTTTAAAAAAGATGCCTGTGGCAGATATGTTCACATTAACAGTTCATCATTAAATCTAGACGACTGTGCCAGTATTGTTATCCCGGTCCTGTCAGAGCCCGAGTTGCGGTTAAGATAAGGTGCTCTGCAGGGGACAATTCTCTAATGGATCTTGTATAAAAGGGAGAGTGGGTGCTAGCCAGCAGGTTTAAACGCAAGCTGAATGATTCCTGCCTTTGCGAGAATGACTATCGAAGGAGTATCAATGCTACAACTCGTTCCCATGCTCTGAAGTCGTCATTCCCGCGAAGGCGGGAATCCAGCGCCAACGGTGGATCTCTGCCTTCCCGGGGATGACAAGGCCAGGGGGACACCGGGCAGTATGGTTCTGGTGGAGAGTCAGTGTGGATTCCCGCCTTCGCGGGAATGACGAGAATGAAGCCGGGAATGACGGGAGTCAACTCGTTCCCACGCTGGGACCCACAGGGCCTGAAAGCATGGGAACCAGAGTTTTGCGACACCCTCCTTCGCGGGAATGACAACTTCCTACTTAGTTTGATGAACACAACAAGCGGTTTGACAAAATCGAGGATACTCTAGGAGCCTGACCGAGAATAGCGCCCGTAGCGAGGACGGCAGAAAATTGAGGATGAAAATTCGGTTTTGTGAGGAGAATAGCGAGCTATTTGACGAACAAAAGCGGATTTTCAGACCAATTTGCTGCCGCCGCAGTAGGGCAGTCTATTCTCGGTCAGGCTCCTAGCAGCCTGTCGGACTTAAGCGTCCGTAGCGAGGATTGCAAGAAATTGAGGATAAAAATCTCTGTTTCTGAGGAGAATAGCGAGCTATTTGACGAAGAAACAGGGATTTTTAGACCAATTTATTGCAACCGCACGACTGCATGGATGCAGGAGCTAGAGAAACGCAGGAGCAGTTGCCGAGTAGGACAGTCTTAAGTCCGACAGGCTGCTAGCCATCGTCGTAAATCACCTTAAGAAATAATCACACTACCTGGGTGCCCACTCTCTTGCCGTATCCAGATCAGCATTGTTAAATCCGACACAGCGCATGGGCAGAAGTCTGATATCATATTCCGTCATTACACTCAGAACCGGCCGACTGATATCGTCATTAACAAGAGCACAGACTGCATCAGCCGTCCTGACCAGGTGTGCTTTTTTCTCATCCAGATGAATATCAAAGTATTCCCGTTCAAAGCTTTAGTCGGCATTGTACTGGCCAAAAAATTTACGATCGTATTTTTTGGCACTAAAGATACAGATTTTCATGATCGTTCAGGTACCTTCTTTACTGGCATGAGCAATGGTTAAGCATCATAGTGGAGTTTTTTAGTGAAAATAGCCTTTCTATGCCGACGTATGGCAGCCTGGCTAAGCAGTGTCATTATTCTGATGGCCTGTCTTTGGACAGGCGAGCTGTTCAGCGTCTGGATCAATCATGCTCTTCCGGGCAGTATTATCGGCATGCTGCTTCTGGCAGCCCTGCTGGGCAGTGGCCTGATTCGACTGTCCTGGGTTGAAGCCGGTGCCAGCTTTCTGGTTCGCTGGATGTCCCTGTTGTTTGTTCCCATCGGAGTTGGTGTTATCAATCAGCTGGATCTGCTGGCCAACAGTCTTGGTGCTCTATTGCTGACCAGTATTTTTGGGACAGTGGTCGTTATGGCCATTGCCGGTTGGCTGTTTCAATGGCTGGAACGTACACGACAATGACTTTGTTCCCGATGTTTTCGACCACTCCGATGAAGGGTCTGCTCTACTGCTCTCTGACATTGGTCGTCTATCTGATCGCCTGGAAGCTTCAGAATCGTTTTAAGTATTCACTGCTTAATCCGTTACTGATCAGCATTCTGGTACTCGTGGGTATTCTTCTTGCCGACAATATTCCCTACTCCGACTACCAACAGGGAGGTAACTGGCTAAGCAACCTGCTGGGCATCGCGGTTGTCTCTCTGGGCGTGCCTCTTTATCAACAGATGAGGGATATTCATCAGGAGCTGCCCGGTGTGATTCTGGTGGTTTTTATTTCCAGCCTGTTTGCCCTTGTCAGCACGGTTATACTCGCGGTTCTGGCTGGTGCCGATGGTCAGGTCGCTATTTCCCTGGCACCCAAATCGGTGACAACACCCATTGCTGTGATGATTGTGGATAGCCTGAATGGTGTCCCTTCTCTTACGGCTATTGCCGTCATCCTGACGGGTTTGATGGGTGCTATTTTTGGCTTGCCATTACTGTCGTTGCTGAAAATCACTGATCCAAAAGCCAGAGGTATTGCTATGGGCACAGCCTGTCATGCATTGGGCACTGCGAGAATGGTTCAAAGTTCATTGAAAGAAGGCGCTTACAGTGCGCTGGCGTTAGTACTTTCTGCCAGTATCAGTGCCCTTCTGGCTCCGTGGGTGATACCCCGGGTTCTTGGCTGGTTGCCCTAAATTAGCGGCCAGTTTTTGCCTGGCCGCTTTTCCTGCTTAATACTCTACGCGATAACTCAGAGTGTAAGCACGACCTTCTGCATTATGAGCACTGATGCCATTGTAAGTGTCACCAGCCCACTGGCTGTAGACCGTTTCGTAGTCCTCATTCAACAGGTTGGTAATACCTGCTTTCAGAGTGCCCACGGGCATAGCGAAGGAAGCCAGCAGATCAACAGTGGTATAACCGTCAACCTCATAACTTACGACATTACCACCAGACACTTTCTTGCCTTTGTCGTAATCGGCAAAGGTTGTCGACTGCAGACGTATACTCATATCTTCCTGATCGTAGGTGACATAGGTCACGTACTTTTCAGGAGAGACATCGGCTGCCTGCAGGTCAAGCCATTTGCCCACTTCTTCGTAGTAGCTGCGCCCTTCTGTGAAGGCATAGCTGCCACCGACACTCCAGAAATCATTGACGAAATATTCCAGAGAGCCTTCAAAGCCGTAGACTTTCTTTTGCTGGTCCAGCAGGTCCACATTGTAATCTTCATTAAAGTCTATGGTTTTATCAGACTCGTTATAAAAGACAGAGGCATTGGCCAGCAGGTTTTCAAAACGTCCACGCCAGCCCAGTTCATAGCTGTCAGTCTTGATGGCGTCCAGATTGGCTTGTGATATATCGGTAGGATTCAATGGCAGATTGGGAACTATGGCCAGAATGCTGTCTGGTGAAATCACATCCCTTAAAATCCTTGAAGCATCAGGGACTTCAAAACCCTGAGAGTAGTTAACAAACACTTCATTGCTGCCATTCAGCCGATAGACCAGACCAACGTTAAATAGAGTATCGTCATACTTTCTGACATCACCCTCTAATACAGTTACATCTGCATTAGGAAACAAAATAGGCAAAAACCAGGTTTCTGCTAACGGAGTGTAGTCAGCAATATCCAATTCAGCGCGCTCGTGACGAACACCGGCGTTCATGGTCAGCTGTTCGGTAATATCCCAGGCGGTCTGCAAGTAAAACCCGAGGGTCTTGGCATCGACATCCGGACCGTATTCATAGGAAGATCCTGTCGGTTCAATAACTGTGCCGCCACTGTCAATGTACTTTTGCAGATCGTGCAGTTGTCCTCTCTGTTCGCCTTTGTCAACATCGTAGTCAATACCGTAGGAGATTCTGAACGTATCGGTCAGAGCCCTGTCGAGAAGCAGCTTCAAGCCATAGACTTCTGAGGTAGACGTCGACTGATTAACAAAAGTAGTGCCCGGGGATATCGTGGAACCTAACATATTCGGGTAAGGGAAGAACCTTGCGTCACGCTCACGATAGTAGGTTTGCAACTGAAAATTATTGCCTAAAAAGTCAGCATCACTGTAGACCAGATCAATGGAATTTCTCTTGCTGTAAGGCTGATCTTCCAGCTGCAACCCTTTAACAGGTGGTGGTGCGTCAGCAGCATCTCCAGTGATCAGAGAGGAAATGTCGGGCGCGTAATCAGAATCCATCTGATCATCAAAATATTGCAGTGTCGTCTCCAGGCGCTGCTCCGCGTTGAAGTCATAACCCAGTTTCACCAGAACATCTTTGGTATCGGTATCGCTTCGGCTGACCTGAGAGGGGTCCGGGTTAACCCGGTCACCATCGGCATCAAAAATGCCATCACGACTCTCGTAAGTTCCGCTGAACAGGTAATCAAAATTACCGTTACTGCCACTGATACTCTGATTCAGGGTATAGCTGCTCAGCTCGTCACCAGATACCTTGATGCCGGCTTCAGAAGCAAACTGGATATCGCCTTCGGCTGGCTTACGGGTGATCAGGTTGATAACAGCGCCGGTCGCACCACCACCATAAATTGCGCTGGCACCGGAAATCACTTCAATACGTTCAATGTTTTCAGGACGAATCATGCTGAGCTGGCGACTGATCTGACGGTTCTCGGTCTGAGCAATGCCATCAATCAAAACCAGAGCCTTACGACCACGGACGCTTTGGGTTCTGTCGGTCACCGTCTGAGTGCTGGGACCAAAGCCAGGGACCAGCCGTTCAAGAATATCAGCCAGTTTCTGACCGGACACGTTCTGCTGGGCCACTGCTTCACCACTGATGACCTGTACGGTCCCGGAAACATCAGAAATACTGGCTTCAGAGCGGGAAGCGGTAACAACGACTTCTTCCAGCCGGGTCACGGAATCATTGCCTTCTGCAAAAGCACTCTGACTTCCCAACGCCATGGTTATAGCGATGGCAAGAGGCGTTTTATTTGTTTTCATAGGTTAGCTTTCCCTGTGTTTGATTATCATTCTCATTAGATCCCTGTTCTTGTTCCAAGCCCGCTTCCCGCAGGTTTGTGATTTTTTCAAAAAGGTTATTTAACGACTTTGGACGTATTTACCACTGAGCAGTAAAAGGATGAAATAAATACCACCGGCTCCTGAGACCAGAAGACCTGAAGGAATTTCAAAAGGAGCCATCAACGATCGTGATAGCCAGTCACTGATGACCAGCAGCAAAGCGCCCGTCATGGCAGTAGCCGGAATCAGATGTCTGTGGCTTGACATGCCGGTGACGCGGCAAATATGGGGCGCCATCAACCCGATAAAAGAAATACCCCCCACTGTCGCAACACTGGTTGCACTCAAAAGGGCGACCAGCAGCATCAGCAGATACACTGAAGCCTTTACTCTGATGCCCAGCAGGGAAGGCCAGGAGGCGCCCAACTGAAGAATGTCCAGCTTTCGCCACATCAGCATAAACATGGGTATCAGGATTAAGACACCAGAAGACAACAGATAAACCAACTCACTGCTGGCTGCATAGGTACTGCCTGAAAGCCATACAAGCACCTCGCTGGACTGATTACTGCCCAGCACCATCACTACGCTGATCAGCGTTGCCGAAACCGCTGAAAGACAGAGGCCAGCCAGGGCAAAAAGCTGGGGATTAAACCCGGTCATCCGACTGAGGGCCATTAAAAGAAGCAGGGCAAAACCACTGCCAAACATCGACAGCATGAGCAAGTCCAGACGCTCAAGACCAGGCACCATGACAGAGCCCAGGACCACAAACAAAACGCCCGTGGTCGTCAGACCAGAAACATCGGGACTGGCCAGAGGATTTCTCATCAGGGTCTGAAGAACCAGACCAGAGACAGCCAGCGCAGCTCCGGCAAAAGCTGCCGTTAAAACTCTGGGCCAACGCAGGTCGATCCAGGACCGGTCAAGGCCGCTGAACAGACTGAAGTAAAAAGCGACCAGCACTAAGGACAGCAGAACCCAGAGGACTTTTACCGGAGACACGTGAAACAGAGCACGTATTCCTGTCTCACCGGGTGCTCTGGCCAAATTGCTGATCCTTTTACGCTGGCTCAACAGGAAAATCATGAAAGGTGCGCCGACAACCGTTGTCATGGCTCCGGCCGGGATACTGTAATGGGCTTCGGACATCAGGAAAGGAATCATTCTGGCCAGCACATCTGCACCCAGTAGCAGCAATGCACCTGTCAGGCTGGCCGCCAGCAGACGTTTCCATGCTGAGCGATAACCAAGACCACGGGCAATGTGCGGGGCAATCAGACCAATAAAACTGATCATTCCCACCTGACTGACGACAGTGGCAGACAAAAGCAGAGCAATCACCAGCGACAAGCCAACGGTTCGTCTTACATTTATCCCCAGACTCTCGGCCTGATCTCTGCCCAACTCAATCAGGTCCAGACGTCGGGCCAGCAATGTGGCAAAGAGAATCATCAGGGTAAAGATCGGCCAGCTGCTGTTGATAGCCTGATAGTCAAACTGGGCAAGATTCCCTGCCCCCCAGGTGTACAGGCCCTCCAGACGATTCTCGAAAAACATCAGAATACCGGCACTGAGAGCACCCAGTGACAGGGTAATGGCCATGCCAATCAGAACAAGGTTAACCGGTGAATCACTGATAGCTGTGGCCAGCCTGAACACCAGTAAAGTGGTAAGCGCAGCACCCGAAAAGGCGACAACAACTGGGTACTGGTCGGTCAGTTCAGGCAACAGAACAGTTCCCAGCACTACGGCGAGCATGGCCCCGGAGTTCACTCCCAGTGTTGCCGGACTGGCAAAGGGATTTCTTGTCGCTCCCTGAATCAACACACCCGCTGCCCCCAGTGCGGCACCGCATAACAATGCCATCAATGTTCTTGGCAGAAGGAGCCAGGTCACTATTTCAGAGGCCATAGCATGATCGGCGGGTTGCTGCAGGAACGGCAATCCATTCAACAAATCAAGATCAATGCCGGCAGGCCCCACTGTCAGGGAAACAGTGACCAGAAGGATGAACAAAAACAATGTCACTGCCGTCTTTTTAACGCCTTCATAAAAACTGTTTACAGACTCCAGAATAAACATCACACCTCCGGAGCCAGGTAACGGGCAAAAGCCTTGGCCATTCGAGCAGCCGACTCAGGGCCACCATATGACCAGAGTGCGGGCAGATAATAGACCCGGCCTTCTTCAACAGCCGGAAGGGCATTCCAAACCGATGATTGCGCCATCGTTGGCAGATTTTCGGGCTGACTGCCAATAATGATCAGACTGGCGTCGCCAATAGTGGTCAGTTTGAGGAGGTCAACATGGGTAAAATCCCGTCCGGGTAATGAAGAGTGCCAGCTGTTTTCCAGACCAATCCTGTTAACAATGGCACCCGCCAGAGACAAATCGCCGTAGACTCGAAGTCCCAGTCCCATACCGACAAACTTACCCACAACGACTTTCTGGCCGGAGAGTCCCGCTGCTTTGATCATATTGCGGGCCTGTTCCAGCTCAGACTCCATTTCCCTGAGTCTCTTTTCTGCCAGAGCTTCGCGCCCCAGAATATGTGCCACTGAACGAAAAATACCCTGCATTCTCAGAAAATAATCCAAAGGATCTTTCTGGCTCGGGTACTGGGAATAAAGAACGGTTGGAGCAATGCTCTTAAGCTCTGAAACTATACGACTATGACGCCATTTATAGCCAAGAATAAGATCCGGTTTGAGAGCCGCTATGGCTTCCAGACCCGGCTCAGCTCTCTGCCCGAGTTCGGTAACACTTGCCGGCATAACCGGATCATCGGACTGCCACTCCCGATAACCCTTTATGGAAGTCACCCCTGCAGGTACGACACCGAGGGTGAGCAGCATTTCAGCCTGGGTCCAGTTCAGTGCTGCAATCTTTTCCGGGGTTTCGGCCAGATCGGGTTCAGTGACTGAAGCCATCGCTGCTACCGATGTAAACAGCAGGCAACAACAGCTTTTTTTCAGGACTGCAAACATCAGGCGACTTCCTTGCTCAAAACACGATGGATCACGGGCTCAGCCTGATGCTCACCCAAGGGCAAAAAGAGCGACTTTTTTCTGCCTTCCAATTGCACTTCCCAGGTCTCTACCCCAAATACATCCGAGATAATGCGTTTATCCAGTACCTTTGTAGCTGCACCTGTTCTAATCACCTGCCCCTGATCCATAAGCACTATTTCGTCGCTGAACTGAAGGGCCTGATTCAGGTCGTGAAGTACCCAGATAATGGTGGTCTGCTTTTCATCATTCAGCTGTCTGACAATATTCAGCAGGCGCAATTGATGAGCGATATCCAGCCATGAGGTCGGCTCGTCCAGAAGTAAAATGCCGGTTTCCTGGGCCAGCACCATGGCCAGCCAGACTCTCTGCATTTCACCACCGGAGAGATGATCAACCTGTTCACCGGCATAATGATCCATACCGACTCTGGAGAGTGCCGAACTGACGGCCCTGTGATCCTCTTTTTTCAATCGCCCGAATGGGCCTGCATAGGGGTATCGGCCACAAGCCACCAGATCCGTTGCCGACATACCAAGTGGAACCGGTGAGTGTTGTGGCAACAACGCCAGACTTTTAGCCAGTTCTTTACGGTGGAGTGACTTCAACAACTGCCCTCCCAAAAGCACCCGCCCATCACTGGGCTCAAGCAAACCGGAGAGCAATTTCAGCAGGGTACTTTTACCCGAGCCATTGGGTCCGAGAATAGCGGTAATTTTTCCTGCCGTGATGTCAAGATGGGTTGGTTGCAGAATGGTTTTTGTTCCCACCCGCAAACATGCCTGGTCAAGCGTTAGGGTCTGCTCCATGGCCTCAGTTTCTTTTGTTCTGTGGAAGTGTGATCGCTTTACTGTCAGACAACTGAAGCAAGCTCCCGTACTCTCTGTTGAGCCGGACTGACCATTCACTCAATAATTATTTTTCAATTTCAGACTGCCTGATATTGTCCTGATGCAGTCGTGCAATGCTGATAGCCATTGTCTCAACCAATGGATAATGGTTGCGAATGATAATAGTTATTATTTACACCATCAAGCTTAAACTGTCGTTTGATGGCACCGCTCAATCGCCCAGTCACGAGCCTGATCAAAATCGAGACAGGACACCATGGGAAAAGGCATAGCCTTTTTCATGTTGTCACTGACCACTCTGTCACCCTCCTGTTCGGAAAGCACAACCCGGGCAATACCACGGCAAAACGCTCCCAGTTTTATCCTGTTCTCTTTAAACCAGAGCCCCAGTTCTCTTCTGGCTTCCGGTGAAAACTCACTGTTGGGCTTTGCCTGAATAATGAGACTGAATGGCTGCTCTCTTGCCAGCAGCCCAGAAAGATCCACTAGCCATTGGCGAGCATCATCGTCGCAGGCCGGGCGATTAAAGCTGACTGTGACAATGGGCCAGCCCACCATTTGAATTGAGTTCATGTAAACCTAACAACTCCGTTTCTTTGGAGATTCAACTAATAAAAAGGAAATCATCAGAAGCAGAACAGCCAGAAAAATGCAGAAAACTTCTGCCATCTGAATGCCCAGTGATCCTCCCAGTCCGGCCAGAAGCGCTCCCATGGTATATCCGAGGGTATGAATCATAGCGAGGGTTCCTGTCAGAACGCCCTGCTGACCTACCTGTTCTGACGCCAGTGTCGTGTAAGCAGGCGTCAGTAATGCAATCGAAGCGGCACTGATGACCAGTCCGAATATCAGGCATATCAGTTGAGTGGAGGTGATCAGCAGGAAACTACCGAACAGTAATAAAACGCTGCCGACTTTTAATGACAGAATCAGCCTGCCCTGAGCAAAACGAGATACCAGCAAATGAGCAACCACCGTCGAAAAAGCAGCCACCATCATGAGCATCGAAAGTACTCTTGATGCTGATACTCCGTCGTAAGAAAAACGCTCCTGCAAAATAGGACCTATTAGGTACTGCAACAGGCCAAAGAGCGTTGTTACAGAGCAGGCCACCAGCAAAACAGGCCAGAGTGATTTCAGCATTTGCCTGAACGGGTTCTTTTCTTCGCTACCCTTTTCCTGCCTGACTTCTGAAGGCTTGTCATTGGTTAATATTGAGACCTGTATTAGCAAGGGGATAGCAAAAACTACCAGTGCTAAAACAGGGAACAGGCTGCCCTGGGAAATCAACATTGCCGGAATCACAGGACCTATGAGACGCCCGGCATTTATACTGACTGTAATCCGGCTTAGACCAGGCAGTCTGTTAGAATGATTACTGTCGTCTATAACCCAGGCCTGAACCGCTGGATACAAACCCGATACCAATAGACCATAAATAGTCCTGGCGAAAAACATCAAACCAATGGCCAACTCTCTGCTCAGCAGACCAGAGCCCAGACCGTGAAGCGCGAATGCCAGCAGTAAAAAGCTGGCCGCAAAACCAAAGAGCCCGGACTGAACCACTCTCTTGCGTCCAAAACGGTCACTTATTCTTCCCCATAGGGGCGAAGTGAAAATAAACAGACAGGTTCCCAGTGCCACCATGAGCGTCAGCAGGCCATAACCTAAACCGGTTTCTTCAGCAATGGCTGGCAGGCAGATCAATAGCGTCGTCTGCCCGGCACCGAGCATAAATACCGACCCAAACTGGCTGAACTCTTTGATGGAGTCTCCGGTCTCATAAACGGGTTTTGCTATAACAGGGCCAAGCTCATTTTGTTGCATGGTTGATGTTTGTTGTTGTGATCTGTTGCAAATGATAACAATTCTCATTTACAATTCAAGCCCTATTGAGCCAGACCTTAAATAAAATCCTCGTAACAGTAATTAAGGTCTTCCAAATTATGTGCTGAATAATAAGATCATTCTGGAGAATGAAATCAGTGTCCACACCGCTTTTAGAAACCACAACCATCAAAGCTGTATACGATTCATCCTATAAAAGGTTCGGACATGAGCTTACGTACGACTGCAATAGTCATGAGCAAGCTGAAAGCCTGAGTGCTGGCTGCTTTTTTAATGCCTTGCTCAGGGAATGGAAAGACTGGTCATTAGAGCCAGTTGGTAGCCACAAGAAGTGGTTGAGTGGTCAATCAATAAGTTCAGACTGGCAGCCGCCTGTTGACGCTGAAGCCACTGCTTCAATCCCCTTGAACAAAAGCGACTGTCGGCTTTTGATTTATATTAAATATTTATCCATCAGCGGCAGGCATCAGTTCTGCAAACCCATTGCCCTGGTTAACCAAAAAAACAACACCATCACTGATTTATCCTTCACTGAAAGTGTTCAGTTAATCGTTAAAGACAATGCTTTATGGAACAGTGACGCCGGGCAGAGACAACTGTTTTTTAATCGTGTTAAAAGAAGCGTTGAGAATATGGCGTCTGTTCTTGAATTAAGAAAAAACGAACTTGACCAACTATTTTCCGGCTGCACAGATTTTCAATCTTCAGAGCAAGCCCTGCTGGCAGGTCACTCCGTTCACCCTACCCCCAAAAGTCGCGATCAATTTACCGCAGAAGACTCACAGCGCTATATTCCTGAATACGGAAACAGCTTCCAGCTGCACTGGTTTTCTATTGATGCCAACCTGCTGGAAGCAGACAGTGTTCATGAATATTCATTCCATGAACTGACTCGCCAACTGGCTTCTGAAGATCCGGAGTTCTCCGGTCGTTTTCCTGAAGACATTTCCGAACACCACACCCTGTTACCCGCTCACCCCTGGCAGGCTCAGCAATGGTTAAAGAATGCTTATATACGGCAGTTGCTCAGTGAAGGCCAAATTATTAACTATGGTCTGCATGGTAGCCAATGGCGTGCTACTTCTTCAGTACGGGCGATCCATGGAATACACGCCTCCTTGATGTTGAAGTATTCACTCAGCGTCAAACTGACTAATTCGATCCGTCACCTGCTGCCCAAAGAAGTGATTCGAGGTAAGGAAATCCATCAGGTGAAATACCAGACTCCTTTGGGTAATGATTTAAAAAGCCTGTATCCGGACTTCGAAATCATTACCGAACCGGCTCATGCCGCCATCAAGGGAGAAGACGGCCAGGTGCTGCCTGAAACCATGATGGTGCTTCGGGAAAATCCTTTCAACCGGGAAACCGTCAACCAGTGCACTGAGTTACTGGCCAGTCTTACCCAGGACAACCCGGTAGGTGAGCCCAGACTGATTGCTCTGATCCGGGAATTAGCTGTAAAGGAAAGGGCCAGGCCTGAAGCTGTCGCACAAAAGTGGTTTGGAAAATATCTTTCCAAAGTTTTAGAGCCCATGATCGTTGCTCAATCAGACTTTGGTCTGCTAATGGGCGCACATCAACAAAACCTGTTGCTCAGAATGCCAGAGGGTTACCCGGAAACCGTCTATTTCCGCGACTGTCAGGGCACGGGGTACAGCCGCCTGGCCAGAGAACTCTTGCAAGCACACCTGCCTCTGGCTGATGAAGAAAAAGAGCACCACGTCAGTGAACAGCTTGGCAACCGGCTATTTACTTACTATCTGCTGATTAATTCCACCTTTGGTGTTATCAGCGTGTTGGGAGCCAGCAATATTCTTCCGGAGAAAGAGCTTCTGTCCTCCCTCTACCGTTTTCTGGACAACCTGCGCAAGCAGGGCCGCCGGGACACCAGCTGCCTTGATTACATGCTCGATAGCAGAGAGCTCTGGTCAAAAGGTAACTTTTACTGCACCTACTGCAACATTAACGAGAACACATTAAAGAACCCGATGGATGTCTATCACTCCATGAGAAACCCCTTGCAGGCATTCAGTGAGGTTGTCCGGTAATACACCCCATTAATTTTATCGTGAAAAACATTTTGCAATGCCATTTTCATATTTGAGCATGACGCACCTTGTTTTTCTTCGCACAAGGCTACTCAGACTCACTCTTACGGAAGAGCAATGACTAAAATAACAACGATTACCCTGCCAGGGGCATCAGACTGCAAGATTTCTCTGCAATTACTGTCATCCAATAGCCTGACGGTGCATGACAACAATCAATCTCTGCTGTTAAAAATCTCGGAGCAGGATAGTGCCTTAATAACTGCAGCTAACGAATCCGATCTCCCTGAGAATGTACCCAATCACCTTATTGCAGCCAGTCTGGATTACCTGTTTTCCCGCAATCCGGATCTCTTCCAAATTCAGGTTGCAGCTTCGTTGGCTGAAAGGCTTCAAGATAATCAGCTGATACACAGCCATAAAGAAAGCTCAAAGGAAGCTACCTGTTATCGCTCAGGCCTCTATCAGGACCGAACACTCTGGCACTATCAGAGAGATCATCAGACGATACCTGAAATCTGGACTGAAAACGAAAAAGCTGTCACGCATCCACTTCGTCAGGAACAGCCTAAAGGTGTCGTTTATAAGCGTTATGACTATCAAAATGACCTCACTGTCTCCTTCAGAACCCTTGATCCGGACCAGGATCTTGATCTCTTCCATGAATGGATGAATCAGCCTCGTGTCGCAGAGTTCTGGGAGATGGCCCAGAGCCGGGAAGAACTGACAGCCTATCTTCAGTCAGCATTGAAAGACCGGAGAACCTGGCCAATGATCGGGTGCATCAACGGTGAGCCTTTCGGGTATTTCGAACTCTACTGGGCTCTGGAAGACCGTATTGCTCCCTACTACGATTGCCAGCCCTGGGATCGTGGCTTTCACCTTCTGGTAGGGAATCTGGAATTTCTGGGCGAGAGATATTCCAACAGCTGGACAAAGTGCATTACTCACTTCCTGTTCCTGGACGAGCCCCGAACGACTCGTCTGGTGGGAGAGCCCAGAGCTGACAACAAGAGATTGCTGAAGCTGTTGAGTCCCGCTGGCTGGTCATTGGTCAAAGAGTTTGACTTCCCTCACAAACGTGCGGCACTGGTCAACTGTTACCGGGAGAGTTTCTTCCAGGAGATCCGGTTATGAATCAGGCTGTTACGGCTTTACCTGTCAATCAGTGCCTTGAGTTCTGGCAGAAAGCTAACCGTCGGTTGTTAGCAAAAACACTCAGTGAGCTGAGCTGGGAAGAAGCCATCATCCCCAAAGCAATTGCTCCTGAAGAAGTGAGTGGCGGACTGTTTATCCTTGAACTGAAAAGCGGCGTGAACTATCGCTTTTATGCTTGGAGAACCATCTGGGATCAATTAATAGTGGATACTGCGTCCATTTCCCGTAGCTATCTGGACAGTTGCATCGACTCAGCGCTGGAAGTCAGTCAGTTTTTTATAGACGCCAGGGAGGAGCTGGGACTGGACTCAACAACACTGGCAAACTTCCTCGAAGAACTGGCCAATACGCTAATGGCCGAGGTACAGGTTCAGAAAAACTATCACCAGAAAAGTGCAGCCGAACTGATCGAGCTGGAGGATGACGAACTGCAATGTTATCTGGATGGCCATCCCAAAGTCACCGTCAGCAAAGGACGCCTCGGCTGGGGACAGGAGGATTATCAGGATTACGCTACTGAGTTTCTGCCCGAAATCCAACTTGAGTGGGTGGCATTGAGCCGTGAAAACTGTAGGCTCTCTCTGGCCGTCGACCTTCAGGAAAATGATCTGATCAGCGCTGTTCTTAACAGCAGGGAGCAGGCAGAGCTGTACGCCAGATGTCGTCAACTCAATATTGATTCAAGCCACTTTTTCCTTATGCCGGTGCACCCCTGGCAATGGCGCAACCGTCTGGTCAACCTGTTCGCTTCTGAAATTGCTGCAGGTCACATCGTTCATCTGGGAAGCTATGGAGACCCTATGCTTCCACAACAGTCTCTTCGAACTTTGTCCAATAAGAAGCGACCAGAGCAACTGAACATCAAACTGCCACTCTCCATTTTAAATACCTCCTGCTACCGGGGTATTCCCGGTCGATATATCCAGGCAGGTCCCATGGTTTCGAGCTGGCTCTCTGAAATAGCTGCGTCTGATCCAACCCTGTGCAACCGCAGAACCATTATTCTGGAAGAGCCTGCCGGGGCTTATTATCCAAACCCTCAGTTCCAACAGATAGCGGATGCTCCCTACCGTTATCATGAAATGCTGGGCTGCATCTGGCGCCAGAGTGTTCACGCTAAAACCGAAGAATCGGAACGGGCTATCCTGATCTCTACCCTGTTCCAGAAAGACGGCTATGGCTATCCATTGATTTGCGAGTACATTCATCGTTCGGGATTAACAACAGAACAGTGGTTATCAAAGCTTTTTGATCTGGTGGTGGTTCCTCTTTATCACCTGCTGTGTAAATACGGTGTTGGTCTGGTGGCTCATGGCCAGAATATTACTCTGGTTCTGGATAATCATCTGCCAGTCAGAGTAGCGCTGAAGGATTTTCAGGGTGACCTGAGACTGATCGATCAGGACTTCCCTGAACTTGACACTCTGAGTGATTACGCCCTTTCAGTCACTGCTCGCCTGCCTGCTGCTCACCTTATTCACGACTTGCAGACCGGTCACTTTGTGACCGTTCTTCGCTTTATCTCTGCCTGTCTGGCTGAAAAAGGCTTTTCCGAGTCCCGTTTCTACCAGTTACTGGGTGAACAACTTAAGTCGTATATAAAGGCACATCCCGAACTGGAAAATCGCTTCAAACTGTTTGATCTGTTCACACCGGAAATGGCCCGGGTTTGTCTGAACCGGGTTCGTTTCAAACTCGGCTATGGCGACACCAGCGAACGCCCTCTGCCAGAACTGGGAACCCCTCTCAAGAACCCTCTGGCAATAACACTCAGGGAAGAATGATGAACTTTACACACTACCAAGATGAAACCGCCCCTCTGGATCTGGCCGGACTGGGATCTGGCCCGTTCAACCTGAGTCTTGCAGCACTGCTGGACAGTCTTCCCGAGCTAAAGGTCCGTTTCTTTGACAAAAGACCCGCCTTCGGCTGGCACCCGGGGCTTATGTTGCCTGGTGCTCACATGCAGACCTCCTGCCTGAAAGATCTGGTAACTGCCGTACAACCCACCAGTCGCTGGTCTTTCTTGTCATTCCTGGTGGAAAAGGGACGGTTTTATTCTTTTTTAGCCACTGAAAAGATGGTGATCAGCCGCAGCGAATTTGTCGAATACATGAACTGGGTCGCAGAAAACCTGGAGTCTTTGCAGTTTGACTCGCAGATCAGGGAAGTCAGCTTTGAAGAGGGTAGCTTCGTGCTGCGCTCGGACAAGGAGAAGGTTAAAGCTCGTAATCTATGTCTGGGAACAGGCAAAGTACCCTGCATACCTGATTGCGCTCGAGCTCTGGTGGGTAGGCATTGCTTCCATGCCAGCGAACTGATGACCCGCCAGCCTGATCTTCGCAATAAAAAGGTTGCCGTTATTGGGGGCGGCCAGACGGGTGCAGAAGTCTTCCTTAACTGTCTGCGTGAACAATGGGGTAAAGCTGATGAGATTCAGTGGATTTCCCGCCGGGCCAGCTTTGAGCCTCTGGATGAAAGTCCATTTACCAATGAATATTTTACGCCCGGCTATGTTAGCCGCTTTTTATCCCTGCCTGAGGAAAAAAAAGAAACCATTGTCAAATATCAGAAGCTGGCCAGCGACGGCATTACGCCTGCATACCTGCTGGAAATCTACCGGGAACTTTATGACCGCACCTACTTGTCTCGGAGTCAGGTAAACTGGAAACTGCTGCCTGACCGGACCCTCACGGCCATGTCTGAATCTTCGAGTGGCTTTTACGACCTCAAGCTCACCAATTCGCTGTCTTCAGAGGATGAAGTGCTCTCTGCTGATATCGTCATTCTTTGTACAGGTTTTCAGAATCTACTGCCCCGCTATCTGGAGCCAATTCAGTCCAGATTGAACCTTGACGAACACCAGCGTTTCAAACTTTCTTCCAGCTTTGCCGTTGATTGGGATGGTCCGGACAACAGAAGCATTTACGCCGTCAACGCAGGTCTGCACAGTCATGGTATTGCAGAGCCACAACTGAGTCTGACCGCCTGGCGATCAGCAAGCATCATTAATGATCTGGCAGGGCGGGAAGTTTTTTCAATCAGTCAGCCAGGCAGTTTGATTGGGTGGTAAATTTGTTTTCAACGACCCTGAAAAAGACGGGTAATTATTTTGTAGGACTGGTCGGCGTCATTGCTGTTTTACTGATCGTCATCCAGTTCATTCCTGCACTCAGTAAAAACCCGTCTACCACCTCGGCTCCCGAACTCCGTCGCGCAAATGAACTTCATGACTTTGTTGAACGATTACCGGGATCTTTATGTCCGTATATCCCCTGTTACATGGCTGAAGCTGCTCCTGCGGAAGGAGGAGGCGGTGGTTCATCATTTCTATAAATTACCTCATAGTACTTGAGAGGCATTCCAATATAATTTCCGTAGGCATTAATGATTGCTTCAATCGTATGAAAGTAAAGTTTGCTATGACCAATTATGCTAAAAAAAACGCCTTCTCCTAAGTACAATTAATCTCTCTGCTCCTTTGTTATAGGCAATAACTGCGGCCATCGCTGATTTATTTTCTCTGCCCCTGGCAGTCCCTGTCCAACAACTCAATATTTAATTTCATCGACAGTAGAGTAGCAGCCAGGTTCACCTTGTTACGGAGAGTTCCATCGACGGTTAACAGGCCCCGAGTTTCATCGATCACCTGCTTCACCTCCTTTTGACGTTCTTCAGGAAATTGCTCCAGCAACCGATTCAGGTTCTGCTGTCCCTGGGTCAGGTGTGCAAACCTCAGAGGAAACTGGCGTAACTGATACAATTGAACCAAATCTGGTTCCAACCCCGATTCCTTCCAGGTTCGGAGCGCCATAACAATAAAGAAGTCGAGGTCCAGCGCATCAAAGGCAGGTTTGTCTGCTGTTTCGATAAAGTCCTTAATCTCACCATTAATTACTAATCGACCCAATTGTTTGGCCGACTCCAGATACATTATCTGCAATAAAAACGACATTGTAATATCTTTAGTAAGGGATTCTTTGTCCGCATAATAAACGTTTTGATCCAAGACAGGGAATTCCAACAATGTTTCCAAATCGTGCATCATAAATGACTCACAACCAAAGTCAGTAACCTGGCGTCGAGGCAGAAAATAAAAACGGGAATCAGTGAAGCCGTGATATTTTATCGCCAGCGTCAACGCTAAACTGACAAAATGCGACATGGGTGAATAAGTTTTTTCTGCCTGAAAGCGCTTAAAAATACTCAGACTATCAACGAAAAAAAACTGATAATGCCCTTCACTATTTCTCCTGGTAGAAACAACACAGACATGACCTGTTTTATCCTGAAAAACATAATTTTTTGGTTCTTCTACAGTAATGAATGGCAGCTGGGTTATAAACAATGCAAGTAGCTGACGAAGACACTGATGGGAACCAAGATAAACATTCATGAGTTTTATAATGTTCGGCTTGGCAGTACCCACAAGTCTGTCAGCTGGCTCATAGTTGGGCAACCCTTCAGGTAACTCAGACTCAGGGAGCACAACTTCGGTAAATAATCTGATTAAGACTGCTGGCAATGTCTTAAACGCAGGATAGTCTAATGAAATATGTGTCAATTCACCTTTTTCCAGCTTTCCGGGAAAATGAAGCTGAAGCAGCCTCAAAATCCCTTTCCAACGGTATTCCTTGTTCTCCAGGAAACCTTTTTCTTCCAAAAGATTGGGGTTTGCCCGATACAATTCCTGCAATTCTGCATAAAAGTCATCAATATTTTTTTTCTGATCCATTGTTTTCAATGACTTTTCAGCAGCCTTAAGTATTTCTTTCAGTTTTTCAAGATGCCTGACATAACTCTCATCGTTTCCGAAAGCCGATGCTGATGCTGCACCAGAGCTTGAGGAATCTGAATAGCCAGAACTACTCTGCCCTTTATTACTTTGCTTTTTACTTTGTTGCTTATGCTGCGGTGATGGTGATTTAACATCGGTTTTAGACTGTTCCCTGTTTTCGTTGCCAAAACGGTTTAATTCGAATGGATAGGCAGAAAACACCGTTCCTTTATCTGGCTGTAATCCTCTCAATTCAGAGACAGTCGAACTGACTATCGAACCTTTTTTTCCCTTCTGAAACAACAAAAGCGGAACAACCTTAGTCTTGGGCAAACGAATAGGGTCGGATAAAAAAGAGGAAAAAATCGCATCAATGCCAACGCCAGAGATCATTGACGAAACGTAAGAAATTGCAGCCTGACTGCCAGCTGACAAAATAATGCTGCCATAAATAAAGACACAGCACATATTCTTCATTATTGATAACCAAGCTCCAATAGAAGAAAAAGGATTATTCTAGACAAAAAGCTCAGATTTTCCTGACTCTGGGATAACTTCTTTAATTGACTCGTTCCCATGTTTAATTTCAAGTGATCTGTCAGTCTGATATGCATTCCCACGCTGGGGAGGGTGTTGCGAAACTTCAACAGCTCGTTCTCACGCTCTGAAGTCGTCATTCCCGCGAAGGCGGGAATCCACACTGACTCACCACCAGAACCATACTGCCCGGTGCTCCCCTGGCCTTGTCCTCCCCGAGAAGGGAGAAATCCATCGTTGGCGCTGGATTCCCGCCTTCGCGGGAATGACGAACTCAGAGCATGGGAACGAGCTGTTGGAGTTTTGCGACACCCTCTGGAGCGTGGGAACGAGCCAATTCCGTATGGCTGAATACTTATAAGCTAGCGACCAGATGAACGATCTTGGCATTTCAGCCAATGGTCATTTAGTTTGCATGCAGAGGCCCGTTCTGGCGTATATTTGCTTACCAGTATTTGCGAGTTTTCAAAGTGAGCAGAGGAGTCCCAGCCCCAAACTTTCCAAGTAACCTGGAACCTCACCGGTACTCCGCTGTATTTCGAGTCAGGCAGTACATAGTAGAAGTCCTGGAAATTGCCTCCATAGTAGGGTCCGTCTCCGTGTTTGGTGTGTTGGCCGTCAATGTAAAGGTCAACATCAATTACGCGTGCTTCCTGACCACGATTATTATTCCAGAAGATGTGCACTACCTGGTTGGCACAGAATTCCCCTGCCGTTCCACTGTGGCATTTTGGTATCGACGGAAGCCCTATGGTTCCAGGATCGCCTGCGTATATGGGTCCATCTTCACCGTATCCGCCCGGATTGTGGGAATCATCTCTGGATTTAAAATATAAATCCCGGGTGACGCGTCCCAAGTGACCACTTGATTCTCTGTAGGAGTAGGTAGCCCTGAAGTAATAAGTCTTACCGGGTTTTACCCGATAGTAGAAACCATTCAAGAACGATCCGATGCTAGCCATCTGAGTGTAACCTTCCGACAGGTCATATGCGTTCTTGGCGACATGAACCATAGTATGGACCATGGTAATATCACTATGCGCACTGAAATCAGCCATGCCAATCTGCACGATATCACCAGTGCATATCTGGTTGTGGGGGCAGTCAGCACTATACACAGACAAGGGGACGCCGTCGTGCTCCTTAGCGTGACTGTTAAGCTCCGCATTAGCCACTTGCATCCCTGCGAAACACGACAGCACGAACAATAAAAGACTTTTAAAAAATTTTGCGTGATTCATGAGCTTGAACTTCTTAAACCTTAGGAGAGTTAAGCGTGTTAAGGTTAGCTTCGTTTTAACCCCCTCACACGAAAAAACATTCGGTCAGATTTCAACATATGCCTCAGTTAGCTTATCGGCGAATATTTCGGCGAATACGGCCTCCGTATTCACAAGGTTAACCTGTAACTCTGCTTCGAGTTCTTCCATTTTTTCTTTACCCAGAGCCATTGGTAGCTCTGTGCAACCTAACAGCACGTGCCCCACTTCCCTGCCCGCCTTTCTCTCACTGTTGACGTATTGACGGATCATCGAAGACAGCTCCTCCTGCTTATCGCTCCCCCCCGTTCTCTTTGTATGATCTATCAGCTGTTGCAAAACTTTCTGGTCAGTTTGTGACAGGTTAATCGAATCTACCCCCTGCTGCCTGAGAGTCAGAGAATAAAGTTTGTTTTTATAAGCTTGCGTCGTTTCCAGAACCAATGTCGTCGTGTTTTTAGAGGGCACCTGATCTTTTGCAATTCTGCTCGCTATCTGATCCACCAGATGCAAAAGTGGCTTTATGCCCAGTTTTTTTAATGTGGGGCATTTGGCATGTGCCGCATTACTGGCTATTACGTAGCTCCGGTGCCGACGGGCTGCAAATGTTCGAATGTTATCTATGAAGCTGGAACCACTGGCAATCACTTCCCACAAGGTCCGGGGTGGTGGGCAGGAAAACAGGTTCATTACCAGATGATCTTTATCTCCTCCTTTTGTGAAAAAATCATCCAAAGCTCTGGTCACTATTTTGGCATCTGACAGCGGACCCATACCGCCAAGAACCCCCAGCTGGCTACGTTGGCAATTGTTTTTTCGAGCGGATTTACCAACGATATGAAGGTCGATGGTTGGCCTTTGGCTTTCCTTAGGGATGAGCTTTGCGATGGTTTGCTGTAGATCGTTGTAATAGCTTATCTGGTCAGGCTCTATTTCAAGACTGATCCGTTGTTGACAGTATTTTTTTCTTGGCTGAATACTGTGTTCGGAAATCACTCGCCGGGTCCAGTCATGCTCAGTTTCACTCTTTTGCGGCTTAGTGGACAACAGTTGCTGATCAACCTCTTGCAGAATTGCCGCCAGTTTCTCTCCTCGCTCTCTACTGCTTTGAAAAGCCAGCAACTGTGCCTTCTGGTCAACGCTAATATATCCTTCTCTGGCCAGTTGGTTGATGCTAATGGATTGTTTGAGCTTGGTGCCATCAGGTTGAACGACCGTAATATTTCGATCTTTTATTAATCCAAAGGAAAATACCGTTCTCAATGCCTGAACGATATTTGAAGATTTTGCTTTTTCACCAAGGGATAAGTATGGCGGCTTTACCAGAGCGGTTGTTGTGACGCTGCGTCCTTTGGTGTGGCCCGTGCTTGCCTTTGCTGAAGACTTTCTACTGACCTTTTCGACTGGGTTCGAAGGCATGCTTTTTTGAGAACCAATTTTCATGCTGCCTTGTGTCCCGGCTTATTTTCTCCTGTAATTTTCTCGGCTTGCAGGGAATTATCTTTATCAGAAACGATGAGGTACTCAACCATACGAAATCATATTTTCTGACTTATTGTTCAGGCACTCGCGGCAACTGCTCCTGCGTTGCTCTAGCTCCTGCATCCATGCAGTCGTGATGCGTTGCAACTCTGGTCACATAGCTTGCTATGTTCCCGTCGTTGCGCCTTGCAGAGCACCTGCCCAATAAGCCAGAAATATTCGATTCCGTATGGCTGAGTACTTATTCCTTGAGGTTTGCTTATTGGTTTATCCAATGCTGTCTTGCAATGTAAAAAAACCACACTGAGATTCAGGTAGCACATACTTATGGCGGTGTTCAGTCAACAACACTGAGGAAGGTAATTATGAGAATAATCATGATAGCTATAGCCCTGACCTTTGCAGGTTCTGCGCTTGCATCTGAAGAGGGTTTCTATATTGGCGCTAAAGCTGGCTATGAATCAATCAGCAGTAAGATGGAGTACGGATCACTGAAGATTGATTCTTTTGGTAATCAGGGGAGTATCTATGGTGCTTTTGTCGGTTATAACTTCCCTGTTGACCGTGCTATGTATGTGGGACTGGAGGCTGAATATAACCATCACACAACCAAGGCTGAGTATAAGTTGAGTTCCTTTGAAGAAGAGGTCCGGTTTAAAGATGAATATGGTGCAAGCCTGATTATAGGCCACGCTTACAGTGAGACTGTAAACGTCTATGGTCGTTTCGGAATGAGTAAATTAAAGTCAGAAGCTAAAACCTCTGACGGGAATAAAGGGGATGACAAGGTTACCGGCTGGCATGGTGGCTTCGGTGTCGAATTTAAAAATGAAGCCGGTCTCCCCCTGTCACTCAGGGCTGAATACCGATATAGCCAGTTCGATGACATTGATTATGACTATGGAGCTGAAGTAGAAAACAAACCAGAAGCGCATTCGATGTCTCTCAGTGCCATCTATAGTTTTTGACAATTTCTGAATAAACAAACAACCAAAAAACCAGACAAACCGACTGTAAGTTAATGTTGCAGCTTGATCATTTTCAGGACTCTGAAAAAGACGACAGGAAGCGTGGACGCTGCATTTAACGGAAAGGGCGAAATTCTCTATCCATAGCCTCTCATCGGAAGCGTAGCGACGGGGACACCCTGACCTTTGGAGGTATGGATGGAGAATTTCACGAGTTTAGTTAAAAAGTGGCCCAGCATGCTCATCTACTTCCTGTAACTTGCGCTTTTTCACTACTTTTGCGACACCCTATTCAGGTAGGGGAGGATGTCAGTCGCTTGCCCCTCTCAAGGAGATGGTCAAAAAAGCCAGGATATAATGCCCGCAAACGCACTCACTTCTATACTGGGTTAACTTTATAAAAACGAGGCAGGTGAGAGGCCATGACCCAGGCAACGATCTACCCGGTTTCCGAGGCTTTTCAAGACTCATGGATGAGCGAAGAAAAATATCAGGCGCTCTATCACTATTCTCTGGAGAATCCGGAAGCGTTCTGGGGTAAAAAGGCTGAACGCTATCTGGACTGGTATCGCCCCTGGGATGCCATTTATGAAGGCGACTTCAACAGCTGTGAAGTGAGCTGGTTTAAAGGTGGACAGCTGAATGCCAGCGTCAACTGCATAGACAGACACCTGGAAAATCGTGCCGACCGGGTAGCCATTATCTGGGAAGGTGACACGCCAGACCTGCAGCGTAAAATTACCTATCAGGAAATGCATGATGAGGTCTGCAGGCTGGCCAATGGCTTAAAGGCGCGAGGTGTCAACCGAGGGGACAGGGTTTGTATCTATATGCCCATGGTTCCTGAGGCCGTTTATGCCATGCTTGCCTGTGCACGCATTGGCGCTGTTCACTCCGTAGTCTTTGGCGGCTTCTCTCCAAACTCCCTTCGTGACCGTATTCTCGACTGTGGCTGCCGGGCAGTGATCACTGCTGATGAGGGCGTTCGGGGAGGGAAACATATCCCTCTCAAAAAGAATACCGATGAAGCTCTGAAAGACTGTCCTGATGTCAGTACTGTAGTGGTTTATGAGAGAACCGGAGCGAGGATTGAATGGCAGGAAGGACGCGACATTTCTTATCAGGAGCTGACAACAGACCAGCCCGTTACCTGTGAACCTGAGATCATGGAATCTGAAGATCCCCTCTTTATTCTTTATACTTCCGGCTCCACCGGAAAACCTAAAGGTGTCCTCCACAGCACAGCGGGTTATCTGCTTCATACCACGGTCACATTTCACTACGTTTTTGATTACCACGAAGGTGACATTTTCTGGTGTGGTGCTGATGTAGGCTGGATTACCGGCCACTCCTATATTGCCTATGGTCCTTTATCCAACGGTGCCACTATGGTCATGTATGAGGGGGTCCCCTTTTGGCCCGATGCTTCTAGAATCTGGGAAATTGTAGATCGTCACCGGGTGAATACACTCTATATAGCGCCTACGGCAATCCGGGCTCTGATGGCCAAGGGGGATGAATACGTTAAACGAACTTCACGAGCCAGTCTGAAAATTCTGGGAACCGTGGGCGAACCCATTAATCCGGAAGCCTGGCATTGGTACTACCAGATCGTGGGAGAAGAACGCTGTCCCATTATCGATTCCTGGTGGCAGACAGAAACGGGTGGCATGATGATTACGCCTTTGCCGGGAGCCACCGCGTTAAAACCCGGGTATGCAACACGGCCTTTCCTGGGCATCCGTACTGCCATTCTGGATAATGAGGGTAATGAGGTTGTCGGGCCCGGTCAGGGAAGTCTGGTGATCACTGGTTCCTGGCCAGGTCAGATCAGAACCGTCTATGGCAATCATCAGCGAGCAATTGACACTTACTTCAGCCAGTATCCGGGTTATTACTTCACGGGAGACGGAGCCCGCAGGGATGAAAATGGCTATTACCAGATCACAGGCAGAATGGATGATGTAATTAATGTTGCGGGTCACCGACTGGGCACGGCAGAAGTAGAAAGCGCCCTGGTATTGCATGAGGCGATTGCAGAAGCAGCCGTAGTGGGAATTCCTCATCCAGTGAAGGGTGAAACTGTTTATGCCTTCATGACACCCATGGACGGTATTGAAATCAACGATGACTTGATGGAGGAACTTTCAAATCTGGTAGCCAGTGAAATCGGCTCATTCGCTCGCCCGGAGATACTTCACCCATGCCCTGCCCTGCCCAAGACCCGCTCTGGCAAAATCATGCGACGCATCTTGCGTAAACTGGCCCAGGGCGAGAAAGATAATCTGGGTGACTTGAGTACACTGGCTGATCCGGCGGTGGTCAAGCAGCTGCTAAGTTCCACTTAAAAGCCCTGTTTCAATGCTCCCTTTTGATCGAATTAGTTTGTTTCTGAAGCGAGGCTTTATTAGATATAGTTCTAATTTCATAGAACTATATCTGTATTCCTATTCATGTAGAATTCTAAAAAAATGTCTCACTACAGTTAGAGTTCATACGCTATGGCACTTATTGAAGGTCTAAAAATCCGTAACTTCAGATCATTACGAGATGTGACTCTTGGAAAAACCTGGCAGGATAGACAACGAAAGTCACTTACCCCTCTGACAGTCGTAGTAGGCAAGAATGGCGTTGGAAAAAGCTCTTTGTTCGATGCTTTTGGTTTTCTTGCAGATTGCCTGAAATTCGGCGTTGATGAGGCATGTCATAGAAATGGACGAGGTGGATTTGAACGCCTCAGATCAGGAGGATCGGATAATAACATCGAGTTTGAAATCTACTATAGAGAATCCTCAAACGAACGCCCTATCACGTATGAATTATCTATTGGTACTGATCGTCATGGAAGACCTATAGTTGCTAGGAGCCTGACCGAGAATAGACTGCCCTACTGTGGCGGCAGCAAATTGGTCTGAAAATCCGCTTTTGTTCGTCAAATAGCTCGCTATTCTCCTCACAAAACCGAATTTTCATCCTCAATTTTCTGCCGTCCTCGCTACGGGCGCTATTCTCGGTCAGGCTCCTAGCAGCCTGTCGGACTTAAGACTGTCCTACTGCGGTTGCAATAAATTGGTCTAAAAATCCCTGTTTCTTCGTCAAATAGCTCGCTATTCTCCTCAGAAACAGAGATTTTTATCCTCAATTTCTTGCAATCCTCGCTACGGACACTTAAGTCCGACAGGCTGCTAGCGGGCGACTCAGACAGAGACGGAGAGGCCAAAAAAACAGGCTGGCCATTCTCTTTTCTGGAGCTCAATAATGGGTCTGGCAAGGAAGCCAAGCATGCATTTTGAAATTCTGGTTGAAGGTCAAACTGAGCTAACAGCCTTGTCAGACTAAGGGCATATTCCAAAGCACCCAATGAGGATAGAGCTGTAGTTGTTCTTCCGGATCTTGATGACAAAAATCAAGCAGCTATTTCTGAAGAATTGAACAGCTTACTGGCCTGGTGTGAAAATAACTTCACTGCTGACTTTGAAGGACCACACTCTCTGGATAAAAAGAAAGAATGGTCCAAAAAGATCCCACCGCATATGGATATTGATAAAAATCAATCTCCCAGCTTCCAGAATTTTGTCAAATGCCTTCGAGCAAATTTATGATGAACGCTCAGCGCTGAACCTTTGCCAGCCACTTATCCAGCTGGTTGGCAAACTGCTGGCGATCACTCTGGCTCAGTGCCGGAGGCCCGCCGGATTCAATACCACTGGCGCGAAGTGTATCCATGAAGTCACGCATGTTCAGCCTTGCCCGAATATTGTCTTCTGTGAACAGTTCACCACGAGGACTCAACGCAGCAGCACCTTTTTCAATCACTTCGGCGGCCAGAGGAATATCGCTGGTGATAACCAGGTCTCCTGACTCGGCTCTTTTAACAATCTCATTGTCTGCCACATCAAAGCCGGAGGCGACCTGCAGGGATTTTATAAAGCGTGACCCCGGAACCCTGAGTGGCTGGTTGGCCACCAGAGTCAGTGGGGTTTCGGTTCGGTCGGCGGCTCTGAATAGTATTTCCTTGATCACCACCGGGCAGGCATCGGCATCAACCCAAATTTTCATTCTGTGAGAAAGCTCTTAACCCGGAAACCAGGAACCTGTACTTAATACCATTTCGGTCTGAATTCCGGTTATCATCAAAAAGTGAAAAAGATCAGGACCATCACCATGAACGGGCAGAAAAACCGGATGTACCAGGGCCAGATCTTCCAGAAAAGACTGTGCTCAATATCCGGATATCCTTTCTGCAGTTCTTTCAGTTTTTGATCTCTGGACCATATCCAGGCCGCATAGATACAGACGACCAGGCTTAACAGAGGCATAGCATAGCGGGTTGTCAGGTTGACCACAAAGTCAAAGAGCACATCAAACCAGATCATCACGCAGACACTAACCCCGAAAGTAATCAGCGAGATCAGCCAGGAGCTGGCAGTCCTGCGGACATGAAGTCGTCTCTGAAAAACCGCTACCGGTACTTCCAGAATCGAAACTGCTGAGGTCAAAGCCGTAATGGTTAATAAAAGAAAGAAGGCCAGGGAAAGCAAAATACCCGGTGAACCAAACTGAAGAAAGAGCTGTGGCAAAACATCAAACACCAGCTTGTCGGCGCTTTTCAGAGCACCCTCTGCGGTGTAGATATCAATTCCGTGATTCAGCGCAACAAACATACCCGGAATAATCAGCAAACCGGCCATCACTGCGACCAGCGTATCAGTGACGGCAACACTGGCAGCCATCACCGGAATATTACAGTCGCGGGTCAGGTAGGCACCATAAACCACCATGATGCCTACCCCCAGAGACATGGAGAAAAATGACTGACCCAGGGCACTGATCAGAAGATCCTTATTCAACAATTTGGAAAAATCAGGCAGCACAAAATACCGAAGACCTTTCAGGGCTCCTTCCTGTGTCATGGTGAAACCGATCAGCAGCAGAATCAGCAGCACCAGCATTGGCATCAGACGGCTGCACCATTTCTCAATGCCATCAGCAACACCGCCGGAGACAATGGCCGCTACTATGACCATGAATGCACAGGCCGCTATCATGGTGGGCAAAGGATTAAATGAAGTCAGTGAGGTGGCCAGACTGTCCAGACCCAGAGCCACCGCTATGGGAGCCAGACCAAAACAGATGATCCAGCCGGAAATGATGGCGTAAAAGGTATAGATCAGCAGAACTGTGACTGTTGAAACCCAGCCAGTCAGCTTACCCAGCAGCTTGAAAAAATATCTGTTGCTGACACTTGCGAGGGTACTAACCGGGTCTGAGCGACCATAACGGCCAATTACCAGTTCAGCCACCAGCATCGGCCAGGCAAGGAGGAAAGAGAAACAAAGGTAGATTAGAACGAAGGCAGCACCACCATTGTCGGCAGTCTGGGCAGGGAATCCCCAAATATTGCCTATACCTACAGCGGAGCCCACAGCCGCAAGATAGAAACCCAGTCTGGATGTAAACTGTGGAGCATTCTCCGGAGTCTGTCCGTACGCAGTGTTTTCATGGTCCATTCAAGTGTACCTTTTTATGCCATGAAAAATAATGTCCTTCACTCATGGCTATTTGTACCGAGAAAATCTCATCCATCCGGGATGAAAAATTTCCTTACAAAAACGTCCTTATTCGTTGTATCTCCCCGGAGCACTGCATGAACTTAGTACACATGTACAACATAAAGCCCGAAGACTGAGTCTATATCTCAAAGAAAACATTTATCCAGTGTATACAAAACAAACAGATTGAGAGAATTATTTTTTAATTCTCCAAAAAAAAAGGCGCTTTCAGGAAAAAAAAGAGCGTTTTTTTCCGTGAAGTTTTTGTCGAAGTTAACCGCCAGATCGCTTGGCATCGTAGCCAGCTTTCTTGAGCACATCGACCATGACATCCACATGATCTCCCTGCAGCTCGATATTGCCGTCTTTTACAGAACCACCACCGCCGCAGCGCTTTTTCAATGTTTTGGCGTAGGCCTTGAGGTCATTACCCGCAAGAGGCAAGCCACTGATCACTGTGACCACTTTACCACCACGACCTTTCTTTTCAGGGCGGACACGGACGTTGCCATCACCCACTTCTTCCCTGGGCTTTTCTTCCTTGATGCGACCCTTATCGGTCGAATAAACCAGTTTGCTGCTCATTCTTCACCTCAATCTCTTTTCAGCCAGCCTTTTTCCGTGACTTGCTCAATCTCACCAGAAAGAGCAGAAAGCCCATCACTTTCAGAGGCTGTCGCAAAAATATAGCTGCCATGCTTTTCGGCTCTGTCGGTCCCAGCGCAAAAAACCATAGGCTATCTCAAGTTGCAGAGCCCGGTTTTCAGGATGATAAAATTCCCACGCGGAATGAAGGAAAGAGCTGTTGCAGTTTTGCGACACCCTCGAAAGGACAGCGAGGGTGTCAGATGAATCTGGACAATACAAATCTTGGTAATGCTTGTCTAGTTTGCCTTGTCGATATTGTGAGCGGCTTTTTCAGCCATTATGTAAACAGCAAGTACCGGGAAAGTACCCACATGTCTTGGGAATACTGATGCATCAACGACGCGCAAATTTTCGATACCTCGCACACGAAAGTCACTATCGAGCACCGAAAAAGTATCTTCTTCTCTACCGATGGCGGCAGTACTGAATGCGTGATGGCCCCAGGCTCGATCTCTAATTGCCTGCTTGAGTTCCTCATCGGATTGCAACGATCTCCCCGGCCAGACTTCCTGGTATTGCGTTCCATAAGTAGCTTCTGCGTTCTGAACAATATCACGCACCAATTTCACGCCCGCAAGAACACCTGCCAGGTCAGTCTCACCGGAATTCGGATTTCCACCCAGTTCTAATGTGTTCTTATTACCGTCTTCGAAGGAGTTGTAATTAACTGAAGGTCGATCAAAAGGACTATCCGTTTTAAGTGTTACAACACCACCACGGTTTTCATTATGACCTTTCAATACCACCCAGGTGAATCGTTTTGGTTGAAGTCCTGCCGCACTGTAGCCATCAAAGTAACCCGTAAACTGATTAACCAGGCCAAAGATATGCAGGTCCTCTTCAGGCTTGTCGGCTGAAGACTTTGTCAGTATCGACGTAAAGCTTAGATTAGTCGATAACACCGATTTCTCGCTTTGTGTGTTCAGCGCCTTCGCACCCGTCAAATACGCTACACAGCCTTCACCAAGAATATTACTCAACAATGAAAAACAATTCTCGATCCACTCCAGTTTGGCGGGTGCCTCATATACCATGCCGACTTCATATCGATCCTGAAGATTTCTCCCTACTCCCGGTAATGCATGGCGCAGGGAAATGTTGATATCAGCTCGATTAAATACTTCAGGATCACCAATACCGGACAACATAAGCAGCTGCGGTGTATTGTAGGCACCAGCCGCCAGAATTATCTCTTTAGCAGCAAAGACTTGATCACGAGTTTGGCCCGAAGCATCCTTATGAGTTTGATCAGCTTTGTATGCACCTTCAGCCACTACATACTCAACCCCCGTCGCTTTCTTGCTATCCTGACTATCAAACAACACCTTTGTGACCAAAGAATTGTACTGGACAACTAACAGCGGACTATCATTGTCATAGTCCCAGAGACCATCACTTTTACACTTATTTTCACGCTGACCGTCCGACAATCCGTCTGGATTTAAGGGATCTTCCATACAGGCGCTTGCCAAGATTCGTTCACGAACACTCGCCCTGAAGCCATCATTGTGAGCCACAGGCAACACCCACATGCCTTCTTCCTCGTTAGCTACCGATGCTTCCAGAAGGTTATTGTCGTTCAGATTTTCAACGATGGATTTATTACTGTCAAAATTAGGAGGATTCACAACTGATACTGCAGACTCGACCATCTCTTGAACATATTGACCATGTACATCATTAACCAGCCAGTCCGCTTCATATTTTTCAATAGAAGCCCAATCGTAGAGAATAGGCAGATAAGTACTATTTATATTGCTAGCCGACCAAGAGTCATCGCCCGTCAATTGAGCCAAGGAATCCCAGTCTGAATTTTTTGGCAGCACGTTGATCATGGCATTGTTCGCTGAAGAACCACCTATCCCTGTGCCTCGAGGATAAAAAATGCCTTCTCGCGAGGTTCCGGAGGGACAGTCACAGTTGCCATTGTCCTGAACAATACAGCTCACGCGCTTCCCGGGATCATCATTGATCCGACACATCGCATTAGAGTTACGTGCAGCCTTCGCTGGGTCACTGTAATGTTCGACATAATAAGACCAACTTCTGCCCGGCTTTTCACTTGCAAAGGGGTGATTGGCAGGAATGGGGTAGGTTGGGTTTCTATCAGCCGGATCACCACCTGCATCGATGAGTAATACTGAATGCCCCAGGTGCGCCAGTCGTGATGCAACAGTTCCACCACCTGAACCAGCACCTACGACAACAAAGTCATACTCGGGTTCGGGTTCGCAATAAAATATCATGCAGTACAAATCAGAACTGGAAATTGCTTCAGCAGCACTGGACCAACCTGAAGTTATAATGGCCAGGAAAAATAGACTAAATCTTGTTAGCTTCACTTAAACAGCCTTTTAATAATATTTTAATTATAATTGTCAGTGCTAATCCTGAGCGAAGATGGCTCGGCTCAATAGCCTTGACTTTGCTCTTCATTCCTTTGAGAACTGCTCACCCTGTGAGGACAAAGCAACAATACCAAATAATCGCGGCTAGATCCCCTAACCTGATTACAAATAAATAGAATAGTCTGAGGGACATTCGAACAGGATCTAACCTACTCGAATTTTTTTATATTTACGGTGGGTATACCAGGCCCGTTATCGGGCGGCTCTTTGTGAATGCCCACCGCCCTGTCCAGGGTTTACGACGATTTTGCTAATTTTGTAGCATTTTTAGCCGCTTTGCGGCTTCAGGAAAAATTAAAAACAGAACTAACAATTCACAGTGCATCTACCCCTGCTCAAGCAGTCGGCGCAAATCGATAATGCCGGCATTGGCGCGAGAGATATAATTGGCCATGACCAGTGAATGGTTGGCCAGTATGCCAAATCCGCTACCGTTAAGAATGAATGGACTCCAGACTGTTTCCTGAGTAGCTTCCAGTTCCCGAATAATTTGCTTCAGGCTGATCGTAGCGTTCTTTTTTTCCAGTACATCGGCAAAGTCGACCTCTATCGCCTTCATTAGATGAATCAGTGCCCAGGAAGAACCACGGGCTTCGTAGAAAACATCATCGATTTTGGTCCAGGGCGTTTTCACTTCCACCAGCGTCTCTGCTTCTGTGGACTGGGAAGCTTCCGCATCCCCTGCCAGATCAGTATTAATACGCGGTTTGCCGACACTGGCACTGAGTCTTTGAGAAAGACTGCCCAGACGGGTTTCAACATCGGTCAGCCAGCGGGTCAGGTTATCGGCACGGGCGTAGAACTGGGCGGGATCCTGCTTATCGGGCAGTCGACGCATATAATTGCCCAGCTTATCGATACCACGCTGGTATTCTTTTTCACTGGAAGGAAGAATCCAACTCCTGGAATCAAAGTTAAACTGAGGCTCGGCAATGGCAAGATCGCGATCTTCCTGAGACTGGGACTGCGAACGACTCATATCTTTACGAAGAGAGCGCGCCATATCACGCACCTGAACCAACACACCCAGCTCCCAGCTTGGCATATTATCCATAAACACACCGGGAGGACCGATATCATTTCGGGTATAGCCACCGGATTTGCTCAGCAGCGTGTCCGCAATACGATAAAGCGTAGCCGTAGTCGTGTAACCCACCACAACTTCCTGGTCATTGGCCTGTGCCATCTGCTCAGTATTGGCTTTTACTGAAAAACTATCCGGTTCAATACTCCAGTAAATACCTAAAGCAGTCAGGCCAATTATCAGGACACCAACAGCAACAGCAATCATTTTGGCCCCAGGTATACCACCACTCAGGGTGCTCGTGAGACCCTCAGTTACTGAAGACAGACGCTCTTTTATCTTTTCCAGAGCCATAGATTCCTCATTGCTCCAATCTGAATCCTGTTCATTATCCTCTATTCAGTGCGGGTATTAAAGACGCAGTCATTGCACTATGTGAATGACCGCTTGGCAAAACGCCGTGAGCTCTCGCCCACTACGAGGCTATCGCAAAATTGCTGCGCTTTGCTGATAGGGCGGGAAAATGCCCCTGCCACAATCCTTCATGACCTGCCGGACTTCCATCCAACAGAGGCACTGCTTTTATTTCGACAAGACACAGCAGGCGCTGACAAAAAAGCAGGCACCAATGATGCTTCTTTTACACTTCAAGACCTGTTAAAGAACCTTTTTTGATCGATAAAAGCTTTATTAAAATCAGAGGGTTGGCGAGAGCGCCCTGATATGCTTATAATTCACCTCCACTAAGAACCAAGCCCTGAAGTCTTGTGCGTTATACGCTACCAACAGGAAAGATTACGGGGTTGGTGTCAAAATGGGGCCTTTAGCTCAGTTGGTTAGAGCATCCGACTCATAATCGGCAGGTCCTGGGTTCGAGTCCCGGAAGGCCCACCAGATACAGCAAAGCCCGTAGCGTCAGTGAACACTACGGGCTTTTTTGTGTCTACGAATCTAGGGCAGGTAAAAGGGCAGGTTTCTTACAGCACTAAGCCACCTTATCTTTCTTCCGTGATGCCGATTCAGTCGATGCCGATTCAGGCGCCGGATTCATGTTAATGATCTTCACAAACTGGTCCGGACGCTGCACCGCGACATCGCCACGCCACAGCACCCGGATGGCGATGGCGTTCTGGCTGAACAGGCTCAGTTCCTCCTGAATGCCTTCCTTGGGAATCTGCCCGGTGGTGGCGTATTCCAGCCGCAGGTTATGGCGGACACCGATGGCCAGCTGTGACCAGTCGCCGACAATGGCGGTGTGCTCATCCAGCTGGTTGGTGTCGTAGTGCATGACCTGTGACCAGCTGGCCGGTGGCATCAGCGGCTGGCCATCGGTGGCGGTCAGGGCATCCAGCAAACCGAAATTGACCGGCGCCATCATCAGCCCGCTGGGTTCGCCGTTGACCTGCCGGACCCGTGTCACGGCCTGTGAAAACGGCGCGTAACTGTCCAGGGCGGCGCTCAGGTCGATCACCTGCACGTCGGCGGTGTTCAGCACACCCACCGGCTCGATGCGCTCGGACGTTTCACTGTCGACGGCACCGGCACCGGACAGTGCCGCCTGGTCAATGCCCTCGGCCATGACGTTGCTCAGGGTCCGGGTCAGGAAGCTGTTCAGGCCGATGGCGTCCTCCAGCAATTCACGCGACAGCGTCACCAGCGCACCCAGGCTGCACGATTTCAGCACCACCGGCTCCAGGCTGATGCCGGTGCGGTGGATGTGACCCAGCTCGGGCCGCCAGGCGGCGGACGCATCGCCGGTCTGGCGTGGTACGGTCAGGGTCGCGCTGTCCATTGGCCAGACCACCGCACCCGCCGTCAGCACGCGCGACTTGTTGCGGGCCAGGTCGATCACCTCAGCCGCCAGCGGGGTCGGAATCAGCACACCGCCGGTGCCGGTGCTGGTCATCGTGCGCCGGGTCTGCTGATTGTGCTCGCCGGTCAGCCAGGCGCGGACATAGCCGCCCAGCTTCAAATCGCCCAGGTCTTCAGAACGCACAAACTTATGGCACCAGTCGCTCATGCGCTGGTCCTGGGTCAGCGGTTCGAATTCGCTCAGCTCTGAAGCCTGTCGCTGTCTGTCCAGGGTCACGGGATTTCCCAGCTCGTCCCTGATGGCTTCACCGGTTCCGGGCGGTGGCAGGTTGATCCGGGTATCGTTATCAATACAATCGGCTAACCGGTCGGCATAGTCTTTCAGCTCGCGAATTACCGATTGTCGGGCCGGGTTCATGGCATCGTCAGGGTACTTGTGAACATCGCTGGCCAACGCCAGCACGTCCTGTTTCACGACCTCCAGACAGTCCTTCAACTGTTCGGCCTGCTCCAGGGTATTGCCCAGGTCCGTGGATCGAAACTCAATCACACCGGTGCTGGCTGACCAGTAGTTTCGCAATGCGTCCAGGGATTCGGGCGCGAACTTCTCAAACAGGGTTTGGTTAGTAATCTTCATGATGAAGACTCCTGTAAATTGAAAGGGTAGTTATAGGGTAGGCGACACAGGCCATGTTCGGCTGAAAGCCCGGTATCCGGGTTTTACCTGACATTCAGGACAAACACGACAGCGTGAGGTGAGGTATGCAGGCACTGATTGAAACCAGCTACCAGGACGCGGTGAAACGCTATCAGCAAGTCAGCAACCACCGTCGTTTACCCTGTCGGTGGTATTCGAACTTTGAACGTAACAACTGGTACTTGCGCGACCGGGACGGGTACCACCTGGCGACGGTCGAACTGGGCCGGTGCCGGGTGCATCTTCCGGACGGGCAGATCATCCGGTCAGGATGACGGCGACCACCTGTCGGAAAGCCAACGGGCGATGGTGGCGGAAAAAATCGCCACGGTGAAAAACGGCGGTGACCGCAAATCCGATCAGTCTGCCAATTGGCAGACTGATCTGACCGTGTCCCAGGCCGCCGAACTGATGACCGTATCCGACCGGGCGGTGCATCATGCCCGCACCGTCCGTCGCCAGGGCATTCCACTGAATTTCGTGGTGTCGCTGAACCTGCACCGGCGGCACCTGTCGGAAAGCCAAAGGGCGATGGTGGCCAGCAAGGTGGCCAATCGACTTGTGGGACAATTCAATTCTGCAAATTTGCAGAATTGCAAAACCACTGATGAAGCCGCTGAACTATTCAATGTGTCAGAACGCAGCATCTATTCCGCCAAAACCGTCCGACGCCAGGGCATCCCCGAACTGATCGAAAAAGTCGAGGCCGGCGACGTCAAGGTGTCGGTCGCCGCCGACGTGGCGGGACGACATCAGTCAACAATCACCGGATACTGTTTTTTCATCCTGGACCGGCGCTTCATCCAGTCGTCCAGGGATTCAGTCTGACCGGCTGCTTTATCATCATCGTCCAGCGCTGCTACCCACTGGCGGACGGTGGCCGTCAGTTGCCTGAGCTGGCTGTGCTGCTGGACACGAAAACCGTCCGGGTCGGTCTGTAGCTGGTGCTTCAGCAGCGCCAGTTGGGCCAGGGTGGTTTCATCAATGCTGTCCAGCGGCGGCAGGCGTTCGGCCAGCTTGCGGTAGATCACCTTGACGTCATCCGGCAGCCAGGCCGGGATAACACGACGCTGGCGGTTGCTGGCGGCGCTGTCCCTGCGCTCGGCATGACGACAGGGCTGGTAGGTGTTTTGCAGCTGGTGCACGGCGGTGGGCTTGCGGGCTCTGGGCATGGCTAAGGATCATGACAGGAAGACAACAGGGTAAGTATAGATTCGGCGGCAGCCCTTGCGGTTCTAACAGGGAGGGCGTGTTAAATAGCTACAGCTTTTTGAACGCAGACCGCCGCCGATGCGCAAATTTTTATGCGTGCAATTTAAAAATCAGATGGCCTCCGGCTGGTCATAGGCGTCGTTGGTGATGCGATCGTTCTGCACCGACCGGATGCGCTGTTCAATCTGGTGGGCCAGCTGTTCCGGACTCTGGCCCGGCTGCTGGGTGATGTTGAAGGTCACGCGGTTGTCCTGGCTGACATTCCGGGCGGCAGGCTGCCGGGATTCGATCATCTCACGCGCCTGCTGATCGCGGTCAAAGTCCTTCAGCTGCCGGCGCATTTCCTGATAGATCGGGTTATCACCGGATTCGGCGGCGCCGGTTTCATGGGTGAAGGTATTCTTGCCCGGCTTGGGCCGACCGCCAAACCATTTCAGCACCAGGCCGGACAGGGTCGACATCGCACCGACAATCTCCGGCAGGTGCAGGGCCAGCTGGGCCAGCCCGTCGCCCAGGTTCACCAGCGTTGTGCCCATCTGTTCGCTGAACTTCTTGACTTCGTTCCGGGAATCACGGAACCAGCTCGCCAGCTCACTGGACCATTGTCGCATTTGTGGCGCCAGGTCCTTGCCGATCAGGCCATTGATTTCCCTGAACGCCTGGCCCAGGGTGAAGCTCAGTTCACGCCAGGCGGTGGTGAAGGCCTGCGCGCCCTGGACGCCTTCCTGTGTGCCGATGTACAGCGTCTCCTGGCGGGCGATCAGTTCATCAAACGGCGTTTTCAGACTGTTGATGTAGCCGACAAATTCACTGGCTTTTCCGCCCAGCAGCGCGTCCGCACCGGAGATCGCTTCCTGCCCGCCGATCTTCTGCGCCTGGCGGATGATGGCGTTGAATTGCTCATCCGGGCGCAATCGCTTCAGCCGTTCAAAATCCAGCCGCAGGATGTGCAGGGCGTCCCGGACTTCGGTGGTCTGTTCACCCAGGCCTTTGGATTCACCGAACTTGTTGTTCAGCTCCTGCACCAGGTCGCTGACGTCACTGGCCTCGCCGCCGACCTGGCTGACGATCGCGGTCCAGATGGCCATCTGTTTGGCGCTCAGTCCCGCCGCCTGGGCCAGATTCGCCTGTTCGGCACTGAGCCGGTTGGTGACGGTCAGCGCCGTCAGCCCGGCGCCGATCGCGGTCCCGCCGATCAGTGACCCGGTGACGGCCTTTTGTTTGACAAACCCGGCGCCTTGGTTCAGTCGCTTGATACTGGTGCCCAGCTTTTGCCGCACCTTCAGCGCCCGGTTGTTGCGCGCCAGCTGGCGGTTCAGCTTCGCTTCGGCCTGACCCAGGTCCCTGATGTTCAGGCCCATCCGGCGGGCGTCTTCGCTGGCGGCACTGAGCCGGGTCTCGGTCAGCCGCAGTTTGCGGGCCAGGGTGTCGGACACACTGCCGCTGGCCTTGGCTTCCTTGCGCAGCTTGTCCAGCTGGTCGGTGTAGCGGCGCACCGCGTTCAGCTGGCGCATTTCCTTGTTCAGCGCCTTTTGCTGCTGGCCCAGCTTTTCGCTGGAGTCGGTGGCGGCTTTGAAGGTCTTGACGACACTGCTGTCCAGCAGCGCGCCGACGCTGATGTTAAGGGCTAAATTTCTGGGCATGACGGGATACTCCCTTTTCAGTGCTCGGTTTCAGTCGGCTGATGGATTCTCAACGGTTCGATAAGCTCATTCAGTCGACCCTCAATGCGATCCAGTGCCAGGGTCATCAAACTGACTTCTTTGGCCAGCATCAGCCCGGCGAGATCGGACATGGTTGGGTCCATACCAAACTCCCGACTGAAGACTTCCATCAGGTGTTTTATGGACTGTTCCAGGTCATCGTTAAGGTTGGGTTTATCAGTCATAACAGGCTCCTCAATCGGCCGATTTATGAATGGTCTGTCTGATCAAAGAAACTCCTTGGCAGACAAGGGTTACAGCGGTTTTTCCTTACTCCCCACCCCACCCCACTTTACTAGGGTTTTGGGGTGGGGTGGGGAGTGTCAGAAAAGGGTGAATCAATCATCAATTAAAAAGGTGTGCATATCCCTGCGCAGGATAAAACCTTTTTCCTCAAGGGTTTTTGGTATCCGGCTCCAATGTTTGCTGGTGGTTATGTCCGCATCGATGCAGCGCTGCCGCCAGTGGACGGTTTCCACCAGGGCCTTATCAGGATTCTTGTCATGTCGTGATAAATTTTCCCGGTATTCTTTGTATATGCCCTCCAGGATATGCAGCGCGGCCTGGTAATTGGCTGACAGCCTGGGTCTTTTTGGTGGCTCTGCCGGTGCTGGCATGGCTTTGTCGGTCAGGTCAAGAACAGCACTGTTCACCGGCTGACCGTCGTCGTCCAGAATGCCCAGATCGACCGAATGCAGTTCAAATTGAATCGCGTCCGGCTCGTCCGCGTCTTTCATCTTGGTGTTCTTCAGCTCAACCAGTCTTTCATCCTTTCGAATGACATACTCGGCATCCAGGGCCGCTTTAAAGGCCGATGATCCTCTGGCCCGGTCCCGTTCATTGTGCCCGGTATGGTGAAGCAACAGCACGTGACAGCGCCAGCGGTTGCGTATGGTGTCCATATGCTGAATGAACGAACCCATATCCCTGGCGCTGTTTTCATCGCCCGCGCCAAAATTCCGGGCGACGGTATCGACCACGACCAGCCTGATCGGCGTTGCCTGAATGTCGTGCAGCTGCTCCACATCCAGGCACACTGCCAGAATGTCAGTGACCGACTGGCCATTGACTGAATGCTCACAAAGATACAGCGGGATCTGCTGCTCGTGGCTGTTATGGCGAATCTTCCAGGCGCGGGTGCGTTTCTTAAGGCCCGCGCTGCCTTCACCGGCGATGTAGACGACGCCGCCCTGGCTGACCCTGTAACCGTGCCAGTCCCTGCCGGTTGCAACGCAGCACGCCAGGTCAATGGCAGCCAGGCTTTTACAGTTGGAAGGCGGTGCGAACAGGCCGGACAGGGTGTTCAGCTCCGCGTGCTTATACACCAGCCAGTCGGGCTGTTTGACATGATTGGCGGCCTCCCACAAAGAAATGATTCTTGGCCGTCGTGGTGGCTCTTCAGGTTCTGGCTTCTGTTGCTCAAGGCGCAGCGCATGAAAAGCCAGCGCCTCATCCGGGCTAAGCTCATTTTGTAATTCATCTTGAAGACTCATGGGGTGCACTCCTGCATTAGCGAATCACAGAAGTCCTGACCGGCTCCTGTGGGCAGAACAATTTTCAGGTTGTATCGTCTGGCGACGCGCACAGCGGCCTCGATACCGGGTGGGTCATTGTCAGCAGCGATCACGATATCGCTGTCGGGATACAGACGAAGGGCGATGGCGGTCACTGCCTCCAGGTTGACCCGGCTGAAGGCTGACATGACACAGGGCTGGCAAGGTTTGCCAAGATGAATGGCCGCTCCGGTTGTCCAGCTTTCACAGATGTACAGGGTCCATGTCTGTCGCCCGAACTGATAGAAAAGCCCTTTCTTCAGTGCGCCGCTGATGGGACGCTTCTGTCCGTCCTGGTTGATTTGTTCAAGGTTCATAAGCTGCCACGCCTCATTGACCATGGGCACCAGCAAACAGTCGCCATAGTACGGGTGCTGCCACTGGCGCAGGTCGAACGGTGGCAGATGCCGGGCGACCAGGTGCGGGTGATTCGGGCTAGCCGGGTATGAATGGTTCCACCGGTACAGCGCATAAGCAGCCTTGCGCTGATGTTGCTGTGCCAGCTCCAGCTCCTTCTGCCGGGCCTGTTGTTCATGCGCACAACGCCGCTGTTCAGCTTCTTTAGAAGCCGTGTCTGTTCTTCGGTGTCCTCCTGACTCACGCCCAGCAGCCCGGCAACCCGGTTGACGGCCTCCGGAAAAGACCAGCCGTGGCACTTCATCAGCAGGTCAAAACCATCGCCGCCGCTGCAGTGACGGCAAGCCCAGTCGCCGTTATCAGCCGATTTGAAACTGTAGCGATCGTGACCGCCGCAATGCGGGCAGGCCGTGCCGGTGGACCGGGTTCGGGTATCGACCTGTAGGTCAGTTAATCCGACCAGCTGTTGCAGGATGAAGGGCCACTGCCCGAAGGCAGCACCCTTGACAGCCGCCGTGAAGTTACGATGGCTCACGCGCTGTCCTCCTGCGGTGGTTTTAATTCGCTGTCAATGTCTCCCAGGCTGAAGGCGTGTTCCAGGGCATCTTCCAGGGTGTCAAGTGCTCCGTAAGTGACCAGCTGCCTGACGCTCATCTTGATGTTTTTCTTCTGCTCCGGGTGCTCAATCAGGTGGTAATACTGATAGCGGATAATGGTCAGCTCACTGCATGCCGTGTAAATGGCGTTCAACTGTTTTTGGGTCAGCTCAACGGTGACAGAAGGTGAATAATCTCGATAACGGTTGCGAACAGCTTTGATAGTCATCCCTGCGCCCTCCGGTCAATCAACAGAACCTTAAGGCGTTCAGCTTCAGCAACAAGCGACGCAATGAATAACATCCAGACGTGGATGATATTGGCTAGAATGAAGGGTGTGCTGGATAGGGCGGCCTTCCCTGAATGCTCCTTTTTCGGGTGGGCCGTCACTTGAAAAGTCTTCATGCTTCACCCATCCTTTCCCGCTCCCACTTCAGCAGGTCCCGGATATTCCAGCGCCGCGCCCGTGGTCCGATCTTGTCGCCTTCCGGCAGTCGCCCTTGCTCAATCCAGCGGTACAGGGTGGTGGACCCGATGCCATAGCGTGAACAGACCTGCTTATAGGTCAGGTATTGCCGACTGTAATCTTTCTGGTGCATAACAGGTTGCCTCAGTAATAAAAGACAACCGACAGTTAAGACGAAGATGCTTAAAAAAAACTGCATATGCAGAAAATAGTGGGTATATGCAGAAATTAATTGAATGGCTTAAAGGCTTCTTTTATCAATTGTTCAGCCCTGCCTGGTGTACCAGGGTCTATCTCCTGTAGTAATTCCCTTAACGCTTGGGTTTTAATTGACCCATCATCCGACAGGATTTTTCTGTCTTTGAAATGACCGGGTTTTGGTTGACCCTGTTCGTATCTGGCGACTAACAAACACAACGCTTTTATTAACTTCAAAAAGGCAGTTCTGCTCTTGCCGGTAAGCTCACCCGGTGTATTGGATGACTTAGCTTTAGCGTTGGCGGGTGATAGTACTGGCGCTTCAGGCTGCCAGTTCTCAGCATCCTCTTTGCTGATATAGACGTCATCATCCAAACTTAATACATACGGCGGTGGTTCTTCTGTCCGTGTTCGCTTCAATAGCCCGGCTTCGACCTGTTCAATCAGTTGCATCAGATACGCTTCAGCCTGATAACAGCCGGGCAATTGCCGTTTTACGGCGCACCGGACACTATCCAGGCACGTCATCGGATCAATACCGGCTTTCATCAAAGCCACTTCATCAAGGCTATAATCTTTCCTGTCTGGTGTCATAGCACTGCCCTGCTGTTATCCAGATACAAAAAGGGCACGGTGTCGCTGGCCGTGCCCTTACCTTTCAGCAGTATAGTTTTTAATGTCCCTTGATTTGCCGGTAGTGTTCAAGGTCTACCAAAGTGTCAGATGCTTTACCACTGATAATCTTTTGAAGGCAGTCATCGTATATCATCGCGGCATCCCATTTTTCTTCAAGCCGGTCATCGTGATCATAGTGTTTTGATTCTACGCTGCCGTCTTCTCTGGACTGTAAAAGATAGCGTTGCTCCTTGGGTATTCTTAATCGGGTTAGCAGGCCTGTTGCAGTGGTTCTTAAATCTTTCTGTGTCCAGGTGTCTGGCACTTCCCTGTTCTTTTCTTTCAACTGCTTACTTCGCCAGTCATTATAAGCACGCAAGAAATTAGCCACATTGTCTGTTCGAATCGGTGTTTTACCGGATGTGCTGAAAGGCCATGAATAATCACCCGATACTGACTTGACCTGCTCTAATATATCCAAGGCTGTTGGCGTTAATGGAATAATGCGTTTTTTGGGTGTACCGTGCTTCCCTTTGAAATCAGTAAATCTTAATGTCTTCATCCGAAAATCAATATCTGACCATTTGACATCATTCAACTGCTCCGGACGATTGCCAAAACAGGCCAGGCAGAACCGAACAAAAAGACCATAAACAGGCGACCATGATGACTTGCCCTGATGAACATTTATCCACATATCATAAATTTCATCATCTGACAGACGACGATCTCTGACCCGCTCATAATCAGCTTGTTTTGGTACAGCCATGACTGGATTGAAATCTATGTTAAAGCGCTTACCGTGTTCTGTTAGTTGCCGTGGATTGTGATCAGCTTTCATCCCATAATTAAAAGCCGTCATCAAGTATGAGCGGACGCGGTTGCAGGTTGTAGTAATGCCCTGTTCCATCATTTTACGAATAATCGCTACAATATCGTCCGGTGTTATGTCTCGGGCTTTAGCTTTGGCCAGCTTGGGAAAAGCCTCAAGACAATATAGATTCAATGCATTACGTACTGTTTTGACGGACTTAAGACCTTTAATCTCCATATCTGAAAGATAACTGGTGCATAGGTCTTCTAAAGTACCATAAGAAGATTCTATCTCAGCCTGACGCCTTTTTTCTTCGGCCTGCTGTTGCCGGTCAGCTTCCTGCTGTTCAAGATATTCTTTCAAGTCCTGGGGGCTGATTTGCTGGCGCAGGGTGGCCAGCTCAGTCGCCTTTTCCCTGATTTCTTTCAGACTAAGTCCTGAAGCTTTGGTCCGGGGTGGTGAATAACTGCCAATAGGCACCATTGCCTTTTGCTTACCTCGCCAGTAGCGATAGAACGCCTGATAGCTTTTACCTCTTTTGCGAATCATGAAGGCTCCGCGACCACGGCCTAAGGATTCTGTTTTGTAACTGTCTTCTGACAAGTTTTTTACTTCAAGGTCCGTTAGATTACTCATAACCTGCCCTCCCAATCAGGGCAGGCAAAGGGGCAGGTAAGGGGCAGGGTTGTAACGGGATAAGATACGGGTACAAAAAAACACTTATAGAATAAAACATAGCGGTATATCTTAATAATCAAGGACTTAGGAATTATAAGCGAATCCCCATAAAATACCATAAGGCTTTGTACTTTCGTCTCATAATCGGCAGGTCCTGGGTTCGAGTCCCGGAAGGCCCACCAGATACAGCAAAGCCCGTAGCGTCAGTGAACACTACGGGCTTTTTTGTGTCTCGTTTATTGTGCCTACTAATGCACCTACTTTGTGTCGGACTGTAACGGTATTAAAAAGTGAGTGTGTAAGTAAATCTCCAGAGCCCTTAAAGGCAGTGACCGCCGCCCCAGTTGACATCCTCCCCGCCGTAAAGAGGGTGTTGCAAAAGCACACTAAAGGCTCTGCACAAGTGCAGAGTCTCTTAGAGATTGCAATCTCCTGTGCATGACGGCCCTCGGGGAGGACTTAAGCCCGATGCCTAAGCAATGCGGGGACATTTGAACTATAAAAATGAGAGGGAATAAGAAAATGAAAAAGCTATTTTTTTCTACATCAGTCTTACTGGCTCTATTGCTGTCTGGCTGTGATCGTGATGCCCAACTCGCATCCAGGAATCTATCGAAAGCAGCGGATCAATTTGAAATTGATCGTAGAGTTGTTTTTTACAATGGCATTACAGGCGACTATATGCTTTCGCTCGAGGGCAAGTGTTCAATCAAAGACAGCAACAGGCAGCTAGAGGTCACCTGTAAGACGGGTCCCAATGAATTTAAAAAGCACTTCTTGGGGTTGTCCGATAATGTCACATACTTCGCTGAACAGACGAACGGTGTTGGTGTGAGTGTTTATCACAACCGAATCATCTGGAAGCCACAAAGTATCATGCCGAATATTGATATTAACGGTTCTACTGATGACCTGATGGAGAGTATGACAAAGTAGACTAACCCATAGAGCTGACGGGCAGCGTAGCTGTCTCCGTCAAGCGAGTTGCCAGGCGGCGTGGCTATTTACGAAGGTGGTTTACGATGATGGCGAGAGTTTCTTCTATTTTGTCAAAATGTTTGCAGTTCTCAGACTGGTAAGCCTCGATCTTGTGGTCTTGCTGATCAAAACGTTTTTCTACCTGAGCGAACATGGGCCGGTTCTCTCGATGATCGTTGGACGGTTTTATGCGCTTCTATTCAATGATGAGTGGCGGCAACATTCGCAACATAATGGTGTGTTTTAAAGGAAGTTTTCAGGTTGAGGCAAGGAATGGGTTCCCAAGGGAACCAGAGTTGTGACACAGCCTGGTCATATCTCCCACTTCACACTGACAGAAAAGTTCCTGCCGGTCTGGGTATAACGGTTAAGGCCCTTATAGGTGTCAGAAAGACCGCGTACATCATCCCACTTCCAGTATTTCTTGTCAGTAATGTTGAAAATACCGGCAGTGAGAATCACGTCTTTAATGGGCTTACAATAAGTGGTCATATCTACAAGACCATAGCCAGGTGTTGCAAACTGTTCGCCCCCTGCTTCACTCTCGTCTGAAGCAATATCGCTTTTAGAGATATCGTCTTTATCTTTCGCGGCGACCAGAGTCCACATCATTTCCCCGCCCCAGTTGTCATCGGGTGAATCATAGGCCAGTCCAATAACAGCGGTGAGCGGAGCAATACTGTTTAAAGGATCGTCTTTAAATAATTCTCCCTTATCATTGGAGAAAGTACCCTGACCTTTACTCCAGGCAACCGCTGTCTTAAAACTTGTTCCAATGGGCGCCCCTATGGCTTCATCCAGCCAGAGTTGGCCCTTGAACTCAAGACCCTTGATGGTTGTGTCATCCAGATTCTGATACTGGTACTGAACATCTCTCCCAACTGTTCCAAGGGGAACCATTTCAATAAAGTCGTCATACCGATTATAAAATGCAGTGATTTCTGCACTTCCAAGTCGCCCGTTCGCTCTCAATCCTACTTCAATAGAGTCACTTTTCTCGGGCTCCAGATCGGGATTAGGCATGACATGAATGTTCATTGAACCGACAGGTACGATTTCTTCAAAGTACATCGCAAATAAATCAGGTGTGCCAAAGCCCTGGCTGTATTGTACAAACCCTGAAAATACGTCTGTGAACTTGTAAACAGCGCCCAGTTTTCCAGACCAACTGTCGTATGATTTGTCTTTATATGCTTTTTTATAGTATTGATCCGTTTCAGTTTCTGGTGAAAAACTGTCATAACGAATGCCTGGTGTCACGGTCAGACGATCGTCCAGCAGGGTTATTTCATCCTGAAGATAGATACCCGAAGATTCAACGGTCGCCAGCGGCGCATAACGACTAATGTCATTCTCTTCACCAGCTGGATTTTTGACGTATGTGGTCTTGTTCAGGTTATTCTGCTCTTTTCTTCCCAGCTCCAGTCCATAGCTGATAAGGTGATCGGAGGATTTGAAGTCAAGCCATTTGGTCATCTTCAGATCCAGCTGCCAGCTGGTTTCCCTGTAGATGTAATCCTTGTTTCTCGCCTGGGTTTTCCATTTCGAAGGGCCCGGGACCTCGACCAGCATTTCATCGTAGGTAATCTGATTAGTCTCGGTTTCCTGCCAGTTCAGGGTCCACTTAAGCGTATCGAAAACCGGTATGAACGCTTCCCACTCATGAAACACGCCAAGGCGTTGACGTTTTGTTGAGTCCTCTGCTTCAAATTTGCTGTAAGGAGAAGGGTTTCCAGTGGGCTGTACACCGACCATTGACAATAAATCAGTGTCAGAGTGAAGCTCCCGCCACTCAACTGTCAGCCCCATACGATGATCGTCGTTCAATTGGTACTGTAACTTGCCCAGTACGTTATTGACACTAATATCCTTGGGGTCGGCTTCTTCCCTGGCCTCACCCTTCACATCGGCACCACCATGGGTCCGGGTTTCTTTGGCATCGCGACGGGTATAAATCAGCAGGCTTTCCAGATCATCACTGCGATTAGCAAACGTTGCTGTTTCAGTAAAGGCACTGTCAGCAGAGGAGTATCCCCCCTTCAGTGATGCGTTGGCGTCATTACCTTCGGGATGAAGAAAGTCTGCCGGGTCTTTGGTGACAAAAGCAACAACACCGCCAATAGCATCGCTACCATGTACGGTCGATGCCGGACCTTTTAAGACTTCAACGACCTTGATGGTTTCGAGGTCAATAAAATTTCGCTGGGAACGCAAAAACATTTTGGTGGAATCAAAGGCTTTGGCCTGATCCACTCCGTCTACAGTAATCTTGACCCGGTTGGCATCCATCCCACGAATATTGAAGCTGCCCGCACCGGTTCTGCCATCATTTGTGACCCTGACCCCCGGCTCGTAACGAACCAGGTCATCAATGTCATTGACCATTCTCTTTTCAATGTCATCCGCCGTGGTGACATCCACGCTGCTGGCCACCGAATCGAGATTCTGTTCAGTCAGTGTCGCTGATACAGTCACCTGGTCCAGCAGAGTGGGTTGTATAGACGGCAAAGCTTCTTCAGCCTTGACTGTGACATTTGCTACTGCCATGACGGCCAGGGCCAGATGTGTTTTTTGAATCGCAGGTAGGCTCATTGTTTAACAGCAATTCCTGAAGTTCGGGCGTCAATGCGATTGTTACAGCGTCTCCCGAGTCAGTGACCGAGTATGACGAACAGGACTGATAATTGAGAGATCAGTCAGGTTAATCCTGAAAATAAATCAGTTCTTCTGCAATCTGAACTCCGCCACTAAAGGCACATGATCCGAGAGCATTTCAGCTTTTTGGACCACTCTGGCCTTCACTAGATCCAGCTTTGCTGAGTAAAAGAGATAATCCAGCGTCCGATCCAGACCCAGATCCTGACGGGTTCGACTAGTGAACCACCGTTGCCTTTCCTCTCCAGAAGCCTGTTGAGGCGTTGGAACAACCGGAAACCTGTCGGTCAGTACGGATAACTCGGAGTCTTTCTGATACCAGAACTGCTCGGAGTCATCGAGGTGCTCATACTGTCCCTGCGGAATCAAATTGAAATCCCCTCCGGTAATCCACAGGGAGTCGGCCCCCATCCGGTCCAGCCGCTCAGCCAATTGCTTTACCTGCCTTTGCATAATATCCAGCCCTTGGGCAAAAGCATCCAGATGCGTGTTAATCACCGTCAGTGACCCGGCTCCCAGGTTGATTTCGGTCTCCAGCAGGGCCCGTTGAGTGGTCGCAGGATAAAGAGACTGATCAGGTATGGCAGGAAGGTCATGCCTGACGACACTGTCAATAGCAAACCGGGATAAGGTCAGCAGGTTCACTCCACCCGGCTCTTTCCGGACATTCGGTGAGGCCCGTTCGTTCAAATAACTATAAGCGGTGAAGGCACTGCAATGAAACCTTACAGGCAGGGCGTCTTTCAACCACTGGATCTGGTTCATCCTGACTCTGGGGTCTACGTCGACTTCCTGAAGCAGAAGGATATCAGGGTTCTCTTCTTCAATCAGGTCTGCTACCTGATGAAAAACAGACAATTGCTTGTCAAGAGCCAGAGCTTCGAGTTGCTGCGGGGGCTTCCATAGTTCATAGATGCCTCCGGCCATAAACTGCACATTCCAGGTCATCACTTTGATGGATTGACCGGCTTCAAGCTTTTCCGGTGTTCCGGTGCATTGAACAGAGGGTTTGGCAAAAGCAGAACCGGCTGCCAGCCCCAGCTTGAGTAACACAGTGATCAACAATAACCACGAATGAAAAGAAGTGGTCTTCAAATCTGAAGGCATAGTTCCACCCTGACTGGATAAACGTCAGATCGGCCAGAGTCTGCTCTCAACCAGCTTCTCATTGCCGACCATGGATACCCAGTATAGACCGCAGTTTTCTGCGGCTCTTACAATTTCTTTTTGACTATCGCGTTTATACAGAACTTCAGTACAGGTTGAACGACCTGCTTTTGGATAAAGGCATTACAATATTACAAAGTCTATGTCGTCTAATATGGGTAGAAATCTCATTTAACGCCACAAAGACATTTAACAGATGCACATTAAATAGGTACACTTCGCCTACATCCCAACGACACCAAGGAATGTAGCCGTGTATAAAAAACGACAGTTACTGGCTTTTGTAATTTCCACCGGATTGGCCGCTTCGGTTTATGCTGACGAAGGACGCTGGTATATCAACCCTGCGATTGGTCTTCAGAATTTTGATTCTGATCGCAATCTGGACGATGCCACCACACTGACTCTGGGGGGTGAATATCGCTTTAACGACCAATGGGCCACAGAACTGAGATTTCTCGACAGCAATGCTGACAGCAGAATTGGGGATACCGATGTCAACCAGTATTACCTGGATGCTCTCTACTACTTCAAACCCATGACAGCCAGGTGGCAACCTTTTGCCATTCTGGGTGTGGGCCACGGGGAATTTGAAGGCAAGCTCAATGACTCTCAGGAAACACAGGCCAACGCCGGTGTTGGTGTTCGCTATGCCATTAACGAAAACTGGTCGCTGCGCGGGGATGTTCGTGGCATCCACGGAGCCGACGACAGCACCTGGGACAGTCTGGTCAACGTCGGAATCAGTTATGCCTTCGGTGGAAGTTCAGCTCCTGCCCCGGCGCCTGTTGAAGCAGATAGCGACCAGGACGGTGTACCTGACAGTCGTGATAATTGCCCAAATACACCAGCCGGTGCGACGGTTGATGCCAGTGGCTGTGCACTGGACAGCGATAAAGACGGTGTTCCGGATTATATGGATCAGTGCCCGAATACTCCCGAAGGCCGCAAAGTCGACGACAATGGCTGCAAAATCGCACTGATAAAAGACATCAGCATGAAGCTCAGCGTCAATTTTGCTACCAACTCTGCCGTGGTAACCGGCGAGATTGATAACGTCGACGAAGTGGTTCAGTTCCTGAAAGCCTACCCTGAAGTACCTGTGGAGATTGGAGGTTACACCGACAACAGAGGTGCTGAGGAATACAACAAAAACTTGTCACAGCGTCGTGCAGATGCAGTTCGCAACATTCTCATCAATGATTATGGTATTGCAGGCGACAGCATCACAGCCGTTGGTTACGGCGAAGATCAGCCTGCTGCCAGCAATGAAACAGCTGAAGGACGTGCCGCCAACCGCCGGGTTGAAGCCACTCTGAAGCATAAGATCGAGCAGTAGTTCTGGCGAGGAGAGTTCATTCGAACTCTCCTTTGCCAAGTGTCACCATCAGGGCATCTTTTTCAGATTGTAGCGTGAAGCTAAATCACCCGTTGCCTTCTCGCCGTTCACATCCAGTTTCATAAGCATGTTTTCACCAACGAAGTATTGGTTTGGACCTGACTCGTCAACCAAGGTGACGACGTTGCCCGATTTGTTCCAGGTGAATTTACCTCCAGATTTGATTGGGTCGCCTTCTTTGCCTTCATACAACTCAACCAGTGAGTAGGTGCCGTCTTCATTGAGTGTCAGCGTTGTGTCGATGCCTGCACAATCTGCACAGGGAAGTTTACCTTCGTAAATGCCAATCCAATTCAGAGCGTTTTGCGCGTTTTGACCAGAATCGACAAAAGTATCGGTGTTGGTCAGCTGCTCTTCTTCGATTGGAGCTACATCAATTGCGTTTTTCTGATGTGTTGCCTGAGGACCGTCAACCGCACTTGTCTCCGGCGGTTTCTCATCCTGACAGCCCACTGTGATGATCACCACACCAGTTAGCGCCAGTAGTGTCTTTTTCATTTCACACCTCTTTGACAAGGCAAGGAGTGTCACTAAAGCCTATTCGCCAAGCGAAAATCATGTTGGAACAGGCCTCATTTGACTTTAGAACCCATTAGAAAAGGACGCTAGTGGAATAAAATTCACTAGCCAGTCCAGTAGTACCTGCTCACGGAAAAAATATGTATCAAACCCCCAGAAAACATCACCCGTGTTCGTTGAAAATCTAATCCCGTGGATAAAAATTCCAGTGGGCCGATCCAGCCAATCAAACCTGTTACAAAAATTTATTTGCTGCTGATGATGTATTGGATAATTGCCCCAGACCAGATAGGAAGGACTGAAATATGTTGCTCGTACAACAACTCCAAACACTGGCGGAACGAGAGTTACAAACATACCGAGACCTTTGCGAGATTTGCACAGTGTATAAGCTACCACTTTAGATGCAAGACAGAATAAGGCAACCGAAAACCAGCAGCCTGTCGAACTTAAGCGTCCACCTGGACGGGGTCGCCCAGACGGGGTCGCCCAGACGGGGTCGCCCAGACGGGGTCGCCCAGACGGACGCTTAAGTCCGACAGACTCCCGGCAGGAAGCAAAGCAGAATGAAAATTACAAACCTGTAAAAAAAAACCTACAGAGCAACCAAAAATATCACAATCGCAAAAACCAATTTCTTTATACAAATGATAATGATTTGCGTTTAGGTTGTGTTTTGCATATTATCCTGCAACATCATCACAAGCGCTTCGGGGTATTCAGAACACTGCGCTTGTGTGATTGATCCCTATAAAGAATCCTCTAATAGCAGTACACGTAGGCCAACAATGACGTTTACCAAAAGTAGACTGGCAATTGCTGTCATGGCAGTGTCTTCCGGTTTTGTTTACGCAGACAGCACACCTCAGACCAATGCAACCCTTCTCAATCAGGTGACAGTCACTGCCACCCGATCTGAAAAAGACATCACCGATGTAGCCCAGACGATTGAAGTCGTAGACCAGTATCAGATCCAGCAGGAACAACCTGAGTCTGTGGCTCAAGCCGTCCAGTCTCTGCCAAACGTATCCGTCAGTGGTGGCCCGCGCACTAGCTCCCAGAACATTAATATTCGCGGTCTGGAAGGCACTCGTGTTCTTCAGATCACCGATGGTGCCCGCCAAAACTTCTCCAACGGCCACCGTGGTAGTTATTTCACAGACCCGGAACTGCTGAAATCTATTGAGGTGGTTAAGGGTCCATCCAGTAACCTGTGGGGTTCAGGTGCTATCGGCGGTGTCGTTGTGCAAAACACCAAATCCGCAGAAGAAATGCTGGAACCCGGTGAAACTTTGGGTGGCTATGTATCCCAAGGCTTCCACAGTAACAATAATGAATCCCGCACCAGCGGCTCGCTTTATGGTGTGAATGACAACTTCGACTGGTTGCTCAATGGCTACTATAACGACGGTGGTAACTATGAAACAGGGACCAGCGGCGAAGGGAATGGAGACGAGGTTGAGAACTCCGGCTCCCGCGAACAGGGTGGTATGGCCAAACTGGGCTGGCAGCTGAATGACGACAGTCGTCTTGAGTTTAAAGCTCAGCAGGCTCAAACCAATGCCAAAGTTCCCAGCAATCCCGCAACGGCTGTAGATACGGACTCCCCATTGATTATTCAAGAGTCCACCAACACCAACCTGTCTGCTGCTTATCTTTTTAATCCTGACAGCGTTTTGGTGGACAGCAAGTTCCAGCTGTTTTACACCGATACTGAATTTGATGAGTATCGTATTGAAGACGAGCAGACTGATAATACCCGATACAAGACATTGGGTGCAGCGTTTACCAACGTATCAAAGCTGACTCATTTAGATTTAACCTATGGTCTTGATGCCTACAAAAACACCATTGAAACAGTTCGTGATGACTTCGGAAATGAAGGTAATCGCCCGGAAAATCTCGATGGCGAGTCCACCACTGCAGGTGCTTTTGTTCAGGCAGATGTTCCTTTGGCAGAGGCATGGACTTTGCAAACCGGGGTTCGATATGACCGCTTTGAGACCAAGGACAACCGTCCTGACTCCGACATTGAAGACAAGAAACAGTCTGACAACGCAGTCTCCCCTTCTGTTGCCCTGATCTGGGACACCACTGATTGGCTGACTCTGACTGCCAGTTACAATGAAGCCTTCCGCGCACCGAATATGGAAGAAATGTTCTCTACAGGAACTCACTTTGCAACGCCAGTTGGCACCAACAGGTTCGTACCCAACCCGAACCTCAAACCTGAAGAAGCGAAGAATAAGGAAATTTCAGCCCGGATGAATTTTGCTGGCCTTCTGAGTGATGATGAACTGACCATCACAGCCAACGTCTTCCAGAACGATGTGGATAACTTCATTACCCAGTTCGTTTATGATCCAAACATCTTTGGTGTTCCAACCAAAACAACCTGGAAGAATGTTGATGAAGCTCAATTGAAGGGCTTTGAGTTGGCCGGCCAGTATCGTTACCAGGATATCCAGCTCGGCCTGTCCTACGGCCAGACCCGTGGCGAAGATAAAAAGACGGGTGAATATCTGGATAACATACCGGCCGACAAAGTGGTTGCAGATGCTGCCTACCTGATGCTGCAGGGTGACCTGAAAATTGGTTCACGGTACACCTATGTCAGTGCTCAGGAAGATATTCGTTCCGATTACGACGGCCAGTCCTCATACGACAGCTACGATCTGGTCGACCTTTACGCTAGTTATGAGCCAACTACCGGCGCTTTGAAAGGCATCAAGACCGATCTGACAGTCAACAACCTGATGAACGAGTACTACATTTCTGCCTGGGAAACACTCTACGAGCCGGGTCGCAATATCAAGCTGAACGTGCGCTATATGTTCTGACTTTTAACCCTGTGACGGTTACTGCAGCGCACCCAATAAATGCGAATTATTATCATTTGACTTATTGAATACGTCTTAAAGTTGCAGTAATCTTCACTCGCCAATGCACAAGTAAACCGATTATGTCTCGAACGCTGCTACTCACATTGATCATCTCCATTTCCGTACATATGGCAGCGGCTATCTACCATGGTCAGCAGGAAGTTGAGCAGACTAAAGTGGCTCAGGGCAGCATCAGGGCTCCCATCAGAATGACCTTTTCTTCAGTGCAGCAGGCTGCTCCCCAGCCGGAGCCTGTCAGGGATACCCCCAAACCTGTCGAGAAAAAACCAACGCCCATCAAGAAACCAGAGCCAAAGAAAAACGTCGTCAAGATAGCGGAACCAGAGCCGCAACCTGAAAAGCCCGAAGTTAAAAAAGAACCTGAGCCAGAAAAGGTGGTCGAGAAAAAACCGGAACCGCCCAAAAAAGAAGCAGAGACTCAGGTAGTCAAAACCGCCACAGAAAAGAGTGAAGCAGAAGGTCTCAGCAACGAGCCTGTTTTCGTCTCCAGACCTGCTATTCGCAAGTCCGTCCCTCCCAAATACCCGCGCACTGCGCAACGAAGAAACCAGCAGGGCGTCGTTATGCTGGAAGTCCTGATAGATATTGAAGGCCATGCAATGAGCATAAAAGTGCTGGAGTCGTCCGGTTTCAGGCTACTCGACCGGTCGGCTATTGCAGCGGTTGAAGACTGGGAGTTCGAACCCCAGAAGCGTAACAACCGGCTGGTGGCTTCCCGGGTCCATATTCCCGTGGCATTCCAACTGAATTAACAGCCTCTGGCTCACCCAAAATAGAAGATTTTGAAGATAAAAAACAGGTATTAATTGATGTTACTGGAACAGATCTCTTCCCTGGGACTCATGGGCTGGCCCCTGATCATTATCTCCTGCATCAGTCTGGCTCTTATCCTGGAAAGACTGATCACTTTTACGCTGCTGCCCAGCCTCAATAAAAAAAGCATGAATACCCTGCTCAATGAAGTTCGCGGCTGCTCCCACTGCAATAATAGCCAGAACAAACTCTGCAAAAACCTTGTTGCCGGAAAAGGTGTTCGCAAGGGTATCGCTATTCTGTTGAGCCACAATGACTGCGAAAAAGAGATGCGTGAAGAAGTAGCAGGCCTCTGGCTCCTGAAACAAAAAAACACCCTTCATGCCTGGCTGAAACCACTGATGCTGATTGGTATTCTGGCACCTATGTTGGGACTACTGGGCACCGTTCTTGGCCTTATTGGTATGTTCCAGGGAATTTCTGAAGTACAGGGCCCGGTAACACCGGATATTCTGGCTGGCGGCCTCTGGGAAGCGATGTTCACCACCGCCTTTGGTCTGATGGTGGCCATTCCATCCCTGGCAGCCGCTCACGGTTTTGGCATCTGGGCCAATCACTATGTGTCCAAACTGGAGTTTGCCCTGAACCATGCCAACCTGCTGCTGGAAGGCCTGAAAATGAACGACGATGGCATTGCCCTTAATCAGGAAACCGGCACCTGTCCTGAGGCCGTTCCAGCATGATTCGTATTTCCGATAGTGACGAAACAAACGCCTCTTTTTCCGCAGCGGATCTGACACCGCTGCTGGATGTTGTCTTTATTGTCATGGTTTTCCTTCTGTTCACAGCCAATGTGCAAACCCTGAGTCTGCCTGTGAATCTGCCTGAAGCCAGCCGTGAAGAAGCTGCCCTGACTGAGGAGCCTGAAACACTGACCGTAAGTATTCTGGCAAATGGTCAGCCCTGGGCACTGGCAGAGAATAAATACGACAGTTTTAAAGTGTTTAGTCAGGCGCTGCTGGCCCGCGTCAAGCAAGCGCCTGACACCACGGTCCTGATCGCGGGTGATCAGGAAGCACCTCTGGGTAACCTGGTTGAGCTAATGATGTTTTTAAGTGAGCACGAAATCACTGCCGCACAAGTCCTTATGGAGGAGAAAAGTCCATGAACACAGTGCCTGGAAAGAAGCTTCTGGCCTCTCTGGCAATGGCTTTCCTGCTGCCAGTGTCTCTCTTCACAACGGCAGCAGTGACCAACGCCCAGAACAACCGTTCAGCAGAGGAGAAACGTATTGTTTCTGCCGGCAGTGGTATTACTGAAATCATTTACGCACTGGGTGCTGGTGACCAGCTGGTAGCAGTGGATCTCACCAGTAACTACCCTCCTCAGGTTAACAAACTGCCCAAACTCGGCTATCACAAGCAGCTCTCTGCCGAAGGTATTCTGGCACTGAAGCCTGACATGCTCATTGGCACAGACGACATGGGTCCAAAAACCACCATCACTCAACTGGAAATGGCGGGTCTGGAAGTTGAATCCTACGCCACCGACAACTCTGCCGAAAGCATTCACAAGCGAATACATTCGTTGGCGAAATTGCTGGATAAAGAGAAAGAAGGCGACGCTCTCTGGCAATCCATCGAGAACGACCTGAAAGCCTCACAGCAACTGGCCGAAGGCAAAGATAAACCCAGAGTCCTGTTCCTGCTGGCCATGGAAGGCAGAAACCCCTCCGTTTCCGGTGCCGGTACCGAAGCCAATGCCCTGATCAAGCTGGCCGGTGGTTTTAATCCTGCAGAAGCTCAGTTCAACAGCTATAAACCTCTTTCCAATGAATCGCTGTTGACCCTCGCTCCTGATGTGATTATCTATTCGGATCGTGGTCGTGGCCTCACCATGGAACAGTTGTTCGACAGCCAGCCTGTTTTGAAACAGACGCCTGCGGGTAAAAATGCCCGTGTTATTCCCGTAGACGGTCGATTACTGCTGGGAGGTCTGGGTCCCAGAACCGGAGAAACAGCTTTGAGTCTGGCCAAGGCCTTTTATCCGGAATCCTGATCACCGTCACTGAGAACAACAATGAACCCTAGTCGTAAATCGGCACTGTTGCTGATAATGCTGGCCTTGGCCCTGCCAACTGTCATGGTGCTGTCCGTGGGCACCGGTCCGGTGGCCATTGCCCCTCTGGATATTATCTGCATTTTCCTGGATAGACTGGGCATCACTGACAGTCAGGTATCCGACCAGACACGTCTGATCGTAGAATCCATCCGCCTGCCAAGAACACTGATGGGTATCATGATTGGCGGCTCTCTGGCCATTGCCGGTGCTGCCATGCAGGGCTTGTTCAGAAACCCGCTGGCTGATCCCAGTATCATCGGTGTATCCAGCGGCGCGGCCCTTGGAGCGGGTATCGGTATTGTTTTAGGATCGGCGCTTTTCGCAGGATTCTCCAGCCCACTGCTTATGGATTACAGCGTTTCACTGCTGGCTTTTGGCGGCGGCGTTCTTACGACCTGGATCGTTTATAAAATGGGTACCACCAGCAACGGCACCTCTGTCGCTACCATGCTGCTGGCCGGTGTGGCGATCTCTGCACTGGCAGGCGCAGGTATGGGAATCCTGAATTACATTGCTGACGATGCCACTCTCAGAAGCCTGACCTTCTGGCAAATGGGCAGCATAGGTGGTGCCAACTGGAACTCGGTCCTGCTCTGTTTCACCCTTTTAGGTCCAGTTATTTTCTTGCTGTGTCGTTACGGACTGGTTCTCAATGCCATGTTGCTAGGCGAATCCGAAGCCCGACATCTGGGCATTGATGTTCAGAAAACCAAGCTTAAATTGATCCTGGTGACGGCCATGGCGGTCGGTGTCTCTGTATCGGTCGCCGGTATCATTGGCTTTGTCGGACTGGTAGTCCCCCATCTGATTCGTTTGCTGGCAGGACCTGATCACAAAACACTGTTACCTGCCTCAGCCATGCTGGGGGGTACCCTGTTGCTGGCAGCCGATATGATCGCCAGAACCGCTGTCGCTCCCGCTGAACTGCCCATTGGTATTGTCACCGCCCTGATGGGTGCTCCGTTCTTCATGTCCCTGCTATGGCAGCAACGCAAAAGGATCGCCTGATGAGTTGTCTCAAGGTTGAAAATGCCACAGTGCAGATTGCTGAAAAGAGACTGCTTGATGACGTCAGTCTTACAGTCGCTCCCGGTGAAATAGTCACAGTTCTGGGCCCTAACGGGGCTGGTAAAAGCACCCTGATGAAAGTCATCAGTGGAGAGCAAAAGCCTTCTTCAGGAAAGGTACTGTTAAATGACAGAACTGATTGGGGACTGCAACAACAAGCTCTTATGCTGGGCGTGTTACCTCAGTCTTCCTCACTGAGCTTTCCTTTCACGGTTGCAGAAGTGGTTATTCTGGGACGCATTCCCTGTGCTACAGACCGGACAGAAAATCTGGCCATCGTTGAGGCGGCACTGACAGAAGTCGATGGTCTGCATCTGAGAGATCGTCGGTACACCACCCTTTCCGGTGGTGAACGACAGAGGGTTCATATGGCCAGAGTGTTGGCCCAGATCTGGGACGAACCGGATTTTGGCAAACGCTACCTGTTGCTGGACGAACCCACTTCAGCACTGGATCCGGCTCATCAGCAACTGACTCTGAAAATGGCCCGCAAGCAGGCTGAGAAAGGTGTAGGTGTAATGGTTATTCTGCACGATCTTAATCTGGCAGCCCGTTACTCAGACCGTCTGATGATTCTAAAAGAAGGGGCTATAGCAGCCCAGGGAACACCCCATGAAGTGTTGACCGCAGAAACGTTACAGGCTGTGTTTGATGTGGATGTTACGATTTCGGAGCATCCAGCTCATGGCTGTCCTTTGGTTATCAATAATTAATCTCTGTTGGGATCTTTTCACAATTTCTCATCCCCCTCGAACGCCAGGATGAGAAATTGGTTCCTTTAATTTTATACCTACGCAAGTGACACTCCCCGCCTTGTCAGGCGAGGCTTCTGACTTCACAGGCTACAGCCAGCCTATAGCGACTGGACTTACACAGAAGCCTCCATCAGCAGTGACCGGGTGCCCCTCGGTTATTTATTGGTCTTTTGTTTGATTTGCCGCAGCCTTAACGGGTCACTCAGGTATGGGCTCGTCTGGTTCTTCAAGGGCGGTTGAGCAGTTGTCTCTGCCTTAATTTTTTGTTAACAGTGCTTGGTTTTCGTCACCGTGAGTCTCTGCATAGAGACAGACCGATGGAAAATATAACCAACCACGTACAAATACTCAACCGCAACGCTCTGCGTTCCCGTCTTATATCCCCGCCCGATTGAGGGTGTCGCAAAAGCCCAACAACTCGTTCCCACGCTGTGAGGGTGTCGCAAAACTTCAACAGCTCGTCCTCACGCTCTGAAGTCGTAATTCCCGCGAGGGCGGGAATCCAGCGCCAACGGTGGATCTCTGCCTTCTCGGGGATGACAAGGCCAGGGGGACAACGGGCAGTATGGTTTTGGTGGAGAGTCAGTGTGGATTCCCGCCTTCGCGGGAATGACGAGAATGAAGCCGGGAATGACGAGAATGAAGCCGGGAATGACGAGAATGAAGCTGGCAATGACGGGAGTCAACGCGTTCCCACGCCGGAGAGAGTTTTGCGACACCCTCGATTGGGCGAGGGTTTACGACGATTTTGCTAAAAATAAGCGTACAGATTCAAAAAACAGGCGCACCATAACAGCCAATTCGAACTCAATAATATCTGTTGTCTTCACCCCACTTTCCAAAATATTCCGATAGCAACTGGTCCCACTCATCCTGATTTTTTGTATGTTTACTCATGATAGCGAGATTGATTTCCAGCCAGTATTGCTCGTCATGGCCTTCAGGCAACGAATTAAAAAATTCAATGGTTGTTAAGGGGCTAACGGCAATGTTTTGATGAAGCAAACAGTGTTTGGCTATTCTTAATTGACTCTCTTCTGAGCATTCTTTCCAAAATTGATGAAAATATTCCCGATACACTTTGAGCTGATAATTACAAAAAAAAGCTTTGTAAGCTTCCATTTCAGCCAGAGGCAGGCCATCTATTTGCAGGGATAAGATTGAGTTGTTTTGTATACTTTCGCTACTGCCCTCAGGAATTTCCTTCAAGCAATCATCATGCTCATCCGTACTGTTGGCATTGACGCCAAAGTCTATGTATTTGTCATTGGATTCAGGGAACAGAACAAGGTTCATAACATTTAACATCAACGACAAAACTGATTCCCGGGAAAAGTCATTGTCTTTGAGGCTATTGAGGGGGCATAATTCTTCAAGTGGATTTCCACTCGTACTATTATAATCTCCTTCTTTCAGGAAGGTGGTTCTGAACTCAAAATACACATCTTTGAGATCTTTGATTTGACTATGATAGAACTCCGGATTATTCCGGACAAAATTTATTGCATTGGCAGTACTTTTAAATTCAATGGAGAAAAGTCCATAAATGATTTTATGAAGTTGCTGTGGATAAGTTCTGATAATTTCATCAATATGTTGGGACAGAATATCCCGGCTTAAATCATCCAGCGATGTTGAGAAATAGCATAAATAATCACTCTTCCCCATCACCTCCAGCCAATTTTCCAGATTGAACTCATTGTTCTCATTAACACAGGACTGATACAGGATTCGGGAAATCTGGCATGTACTTTCAAGTACCTCGCCATCCTTACCACCTGGAGTGTAAAACCGAACATTGTCTAATACCGATGATGAAAACCGCTCACCTTCAAAAGAACATCGGGCGAAAAAGCAACTGCCAACAATGGCACTGTTTAACAGCTCTGTATTGAATTTACATTGCTGAAATGTAATGGATGGCAGGATTGTACCCTTCATTGAACAGCCACTGAAATCAATGCTTTTTATACGACTCTTCCTCTTCAGCTCAAAACCATCCAGGGAATCCAGCTTGCCCTCCAACAGTTGTGGGTTTTGTTCAAACAGCAACTGTATGCGCTCTTCGCCACAAGAGCTGACGATACCTTTGATGCCTGGGTGATGCTTACTGTCTTCAGAGGTTAACTCACGGTAGAGGAGTGCCTGAGGGTTCCGCAGTTTATTCAGCAGCAAGGGCATGGAGGAAAAGTCATCCGTTTTCGAGGCGGGCTCTGGTTTTTCAGGACACGGGTAGCGAGTTGCCATCCCGGCATAATCCCAATGGAACATGACCGGCTCCCCTTCCGGGGTTAGTTCAATGCCCTCCCAGGCACTGTTCACCATGCTTTCGTTACCGACAATCACATTAATCAGCAATAATCTGGCCCACTGCTCTGAAGAAAGAGAGCGCAGCGTCGCCTCGCCGCCTTTGAGCTTGCCCTGCCATTGTTCGGGAACGGGACTGACCACATAAAAATGACCCTGCTCCTCATGAACAAAACTCTGAGGGACTGTGATGCCCAGCAGCCCGGCAAGGTTAGCCATTAGCAGCTGGTTGCGGGCGCTTAGCTCACAGCTCGCCGGTTTGACGGAATATACTTGTTGGCTAACGGGGTCGTTGTGAAGCGCCGCTGGCCAGGTGCTATGACATTCTTCCATGGCAGCACTTTTCATGGCACCAGCTTGCGGAGTCAGTTTTGCCAGAGAGAAGGACGATGCCGGTGGTTCTGTCAGCTGTCCGGTATAGGGCGTAATCAACTCCCGAACAACACCGGACTGTTCACCTATGCTAAACAGCTGATAACTAAAGGGCGAAGGATGGTGCTCCCACTGCTTCTTAGTGTTTTCACAGCGGGTGGCGGCACCGATGCTGAAGAAATGTTTGTGGTTTGCTTCACTGTCCTGCAACTTGATCGGACACCAGAGGTCACCCTGCCTGGCAATCACCCGGCAGACCTCTTCGGCCAGCAGGCGCCAGTCTTGCCTCTTGAGATCATCCTGACAGTCAGCAAAACACTCCAGCCGATCCATGTAAAAACATCTTCTGATCCGCATGACTTCCAGCGTATCTGCATCGTGGAGCAGACTGCGCAGGGTTTGTATCGCCTCGGGCAGATGCTCGCAGCCCTTCGGATTATCCTTGTGGCAAATGGCTTCACCACACTGCCAGGCCGGGGACTGATCCACGCAGATGTTGCGCAGATGTTCCCTCAGATTGTCAGCACTGGCCCGCTCCCACTCCAACGTATCGAAACCATCGCCTTCACGGCCAGTATCGTGAAACAGGCAGGTTTTGATCAGCAAGGGTATCATTTGGTCGGGAAATTCCCGCGCCAGGCGATCGCCGTGCAGTTTACGCTGTTGCAACAGGGCTACTGCCCAGATCGCCGCCCGGCAACTGTGCTGGAGACCGTGAACCTCGCGGGCAATGGTCTGGGCAGAAGGTGAGATGTGTGATGGGCGATAAGGCTGAAGCAAGGCCGTTTTTGCTACCTGAGTGGATTCAATCAACGATGGATCAATGACCGGCCAATGGGCTGGTTCAGTTTCGGTTTCGCCTATACTCGGACACTTTTCTACCGGTTCACTGGTCAGCGTTGCCAGTGATGTGCCACTGATTTTCGAAGTAATATCAGCAACGGTTACATTACGTTTATGCCCGGCCTGACAATCAATTTTGATTGCCTGATTCCACTTTTCAGAAGCAGCACCGGGGAGCATGACCTCTTCAAGTTCACTCACTTTCCTGGTGGCAAAGGCGACGCCTTTGTTAACACTATTGTCAGATGAAGGGATACAACCGGCAAAAGATAGCTGTTCTGTTGTTCCACCTACTGTTTTCCTGGGGAGCGAATCCATTTTTTTAGCCCTCACTGCTGTCCTTGTAATAAGTACCTAACCAGTTGGTTTCCTCCATTGTCAGGGCTAAAAATCCAGACGATGCGTAATATGCTCGCAGGCAGGCTGAAAAAGGTGTGGGTGTCCTGGTCACTGGTCATTCATAGGCTCGCAGGCAGGCAATTCGAGCTCAATAAAATTCGTTATTATTAGCCCACCCTCGAAAATATTCCGGAATCAAGCGGTTCCACTCATCCTCATTTTTTGTATGTTTACCCATGTTAGCGAGATAGATTTCCAGCCAATATTGCTCGTCCTGGTCTTTAGACAACAAATCCATAAATTCCTTGGTTGTTATAGGACTAACGGCAATATTTTGATGACGCAAACAGTGTTTGGCTATTGTTAATTGACTCTCTTCTGAGCATTCTTTCCAGAGTCGATGAAAATATTCCCGGCACTCACTAAGGTGTAATTTACAAAAATGAGCTTTGAACTCTCGCATTTTAACCAGAGGCAAGCCGTCTGTTTTCAGGGATAAAATGGAGTTATTTTCTGTACTTTCGCGATTGACCTCAGGAATATCCTTCAAGCAATCGTCATGCTCATCCGCGCTGTTGGTATTACCGCTAAAGTCTATGTATTTATCATTGTATTCAGGGAACAGAACAAGATTAATAACATTTAATATCAATGCCAAAACCGCTTGCCGGGAAGAATCATTGTGTTTCAGGCGATTCTTGGCAAATAATCTTTCCAATGGACTTAATCGCATGTTGACACAACGTACTTCTTTTAGGAAGGTCGCTCTTAAATCAAAATACCAATCTTTGAGATCTTTGATTTTGCAATCACAGAATTCCGGATTATTTTCGATAAAACTTACTGCATTGGCAGTATTTTCAAATTCAAAGAAAAAAAGTACATCAGTAATTTGACAAAGTTTTTTTGGATAAGTGCTTTTAATTTCATTAATATTTTGGGACAGCACATCACTGATTAAATTCTCCAGCGGTGTTGAGTCGTAGTGTAGAAAATCACTTTTTATCATCACATCCAGCCATTGCCCCAGATTGAACTCATTGTTTTGATTAATACACGACTGATATATGATTCGGGAAAGATGGTGTGTACTTTCAAGTACCAGGCCATCCTTACCAGCTGGAGCGTAAAAGCGAACCTTGTCTAATACCAATGATGAAAACCGCTTACCTTCAAAAGAACATTTGCTGAAAAAGCCATAGTCAACTTTGGCACTGTTTAACAACTCTGTATTAAATTTACATTTGTTAAAAAGAGTGGATTTCAGTCTTGTTCCCTCCATTGAACAGCCGCTGAAATCAATCCTTTCTATACGACCCTCACTATTTAACGTAAGACCATCCAGGGAATCCAGCTTGCCCTCCAACAGTTGTGGGTTTTGCTGAAACAGCAACTGTATTTGCTCTTTGCCACAACACTTGACGAGTCCTTTGATGCCTTCGTGATACTCGCTGCCTTCAGAGATTAACTCGTGGTAATAGATTGACCAGGATTCCCGGAAAAGCTGTTCCAGCGGACGTCCATCGGGCCAGTGGCTAAAGCGTTTCTTTAGTGTACCCAACAATTGCCGCTGTCCTTCGAGAGAACTCATCTCAAGCTTGTATAACTCGTCAAGCAGGGACACGGGATTGGAAAAACGAGTCTCTTGTAAACTACTGTGCTCAATCACACTTCGGTAGTCATAGGTCGATCGCGTAATGATTTTTTCATTACGTGTGAAGGCTTCCAAACCAGAAAATTCCTTCCCATAATGCTTTTCATCTCTATAAATTTCTGCATCCATACGACCGAGTGTTTCAGAAGTCAGGCGCAAAGACATGGCCCCACCAGGTTTGTATCTGGACTTATCCTCCAGCCCCTCCATGACTCGGAAAAATATGTATTTTGTGTCGCAATTCATCCTTGTTACCGTATGCATCGCACCGATATCATGGGGTTCCATACCGATCTGACTACGTCTTTCAAAAGAGTTCAGGGCAGCTTCATTTTCCAGGCTGAGCAAAAACTGTTCACTGTTCCGCTCCTCCTCTGCATGAAAGTTTAAATTGTGCCCAAGGCAGAAGTTCCTTGCGGGGTTTGCCGAAATGCCATGGGGAAACCCCGGAAGGAATTGCACCCAACGTCCTGCGCGAATACGAGAGTGGGTGTCCCATTTCAGTTCTTCATCACTGAGATTCAGCAACCGTTTAAGAAACGCTTTTTTGCTGGTGTTTACCGGGGTATTGATATCCGCTGCCACGGCACGGTTCATATTACCAAGGCAGCCGTGGTAGTCGGCCAGGGCGTCCAGCCATATCGCCTCCAGATCACTGGTATCCGGCCGCTCCCCGTCAATGCCCAGCTCTGCCAGCTCCCTGAACAATGCTTCAACCACCGTTTTATTGTGTCCCCCAAAGGTGAGGGTCAGTTGATTTTCATAACTCAGGGCATCAGGCAGGTTCGGAGGTGAAAACAGGATATTGCCCCCTTCACAGACGGTCGATTCAAGTAATACAGCCCGAACCGGTGGGGTGGCCAGCCGGGCTTCCTTCAGTTGTTCCGGACTCAAATAACTGACGCTCTGGCCTGTCAGTTTGGCAAAACCATGGCTGAATTCAGCCAGTTCTACTGTCGCTTCAACCTCTTCGCCAATTCTTGAACTGACTCGTGCAGGAAAGACAGGGACGGGCAGTGGTGTTTTGATGGCTGGCAGTTCTGCAATATACGGTACGTCGGCTTTTGATGATGCCCGGCACTTGTTAGCAATGTCCTGCAGAATCGTCACGGTGTTATCAATGGTATTGTGATCCTTTGCCTGCCATCGTGATTTATTTTTGGCTAACTGCCCGGCCACTCTCTCACAATCATTGGCCAGGCTGGCCAGGTCACTGCGCCAGTCGCGGTAACTGCCTTCCAGGGCATACCTGGAATCATTCAGGGCAAAGTTGGTATATTTAACCCGCATCGCCAGACGGTGCAATCCCCGATCCAGGGCCAGGTTATCAGCCAGTTTATTGCCCGCTTCCTGGGACAACTTCAGGGTCATCCGGGTAATGGGTTGGCCATTGGCATCCAGTAACTGGCTGATACCGATCTGCCCGCCGCAGATATCCCGGCCTTTGACCGGCAGCCAACCACCGCGGATACCCGCCGCCTCTATCGCCTTGTATTCCGCCATAGATACCCGCTCACCTGCCTCCAGACTGTTGGGAAAGCGAGTGGTCAGCCAGGCAATGCGATCATGAATAGTCTGTCGTAACCAGCTGCGGTCACCGGGCAGAAAACCGCTGTGTTCGATGAGCCGGTCCAGGGCCTGCCAGTCAACCTGGCGCAAGATATCTTTCAGGGTATGGCCCAGCAAGTCATCCTCTAATTGCACGAGAATATCGACGCAGGGGTTATAGATCGGCAACGAGTTCATGGAGGGCGCCTGAGGGTCCCGCAGTTTTTGCAGCAGCACGGGCATGGAGGAAAAGTCATCCGTTTTGGGGGCGGGCTCTGGTTTCTCCGGGCACGGGTAGCGAGTTGCCATCCCGGCATAATCCCAGTGAAACATGACCGGCTCCCCTTCCGGGGTCAGTTCAATGCCCTCCCAGGCACTGTTTACCATACTTTCGTTACCGACAATTACATTAATCAGCAATAATCTGGCCCACTGCTCTGGAGACAAAGAGCGCAGCGTCGCCTCGCCGCCTTTGAGCTTGCCCTGCCATTGTTTGGGGAAAGGACTGACCACATAAAAATGATCCTGCTCCTCATGAACAAAACTTTGAGGTACTGTGATGCCCAGCAGCCCGGCAAGGTTAGCCATTAGCAGCTGGTTGCGGGCGCTTAGCTCACAGCTCGCCGCTTTGACGGAATATACTTGTTGGCTGATGGGGTCGGTGTAAAGCCCCGCTGACAAGGTGCAGCTTTGGCATTCTTCCATGGTAGCAGCTTGCGGGGTCAGTTTTGCCAGGGAGAAAGACGATGCCGGTGGTTCTGTCAGCTGTCCGGTATAGGGCGTAATCAACTCCCGGACAACACCGGACTGCTCACCTATGCTAAATAGCTGATAACTGAAGGGCGAAGGGTGGTGCTCCCAATGCTTCTTAGTGTTTTGACACAGGCTGCCGGTACCGATACTGAAGAAATATTCGCAGTTTGCGTCACTGTCCTGCAACTTGATCGGAGACCAGAGGTCACCCTGCCTGGCAATCACCCGGCAGACCTCTTCGGCCAGCTCGCGCCATTCTTGCCTCTGCTGATCATCCTGACAGTCAGCGAAACATTCCAGCCGATTCATGTAAAAGCACCCTCTGACCCGCATAACATCCAGCGTATCGGCGTCATGGAGCAGGCTGCGCAGGGTCTGTATCGTCACGGGCAGATGCTCGCAGCCCTTCGGATTATCCTTGTGGCAAATGGCCTCACCACACTGCCAGGCCAGGGACTGATCCACGCCGATGTTGCGCAGATGTTCCCTAAGTTTGTCAGCACTGGCCCGCTCCCACTCGGGCGTATCGTTCCCATCGCCTTCACGACCCGTATCGTGAAACAGGCAGGTTTTGATCAGCAAGGGTATCATCTGGTCGGGAAATGCCCACGCCAGGGGATCGCCGTGCAATTTACGCTGTTGCAACAGGGCTACTGCCCAGATCGCCGCCCGGCAACTGTGCTGGAGACCATGAACCTCACGGGCAATGGTCCCGGCAGGAGGTGAGATGTGTGATGGGCGATAAGGCTGAAGCAAGGCTGTTTTCGCTACCTGAGTAGATTCAATTAACGATGGATCAATGACCGGCCAATGGGCTGTTTCGGTTGCAGCTATTTTTGGACGCTTTTTTAACGGTTCAATGGTCAGCGCTGCCAGTGATGTGCCACTGATTTTCGAGGTAATCTCAGCAACGGTTACATTACGTTTATGCCCGGCCTGACAATCAATTTTGATTGCCTGATTCCACTTTTCAGAAGCAACATCCGGGCGCATTAGCTTTTCACTTATACTTACTTTTTTGGCAAAAGCGACGCCTGTCTTAGCACTATTGCCAGAGGAACGGATACAACCAGCAAAAGCTGGCTGTTCTGTTGTTTTAATAGGAAGCGGATCCATTTTTTAGTCCTCGCATCTGCCCTTGTTACACCAGTCTGATTAAGACGAACCTGATCGAATGTGATTTTCGACTTTTTATCCAACAATTAGTTCCCTCCATTGTCAGGGCTAAAAATCCAGACGATGCGTAATATGCTCGCAGGCAGGCTGAGAAAGGTGTGGGTGTCCTGGTCATCTGGTCATTCTCAGGAAGGACTGAATGAGTTTGAAACACCGCATTGCAGGCTGGCTGCTGCCCGAGATGACAATCAGATAACTTCGGCTCCAAGCCTGCCGAATGGCAGGAGGTGTTGAGGGGGGCAGGCAATTCGAACTTAATATAATTCGGGGGGGGTGGCCCATTCCCCAAATTCGTCCACCAGCAACGAAGCCCACTCTTTATGAATTTTTATATGTTTTTCCATGTTAGCTCTATAGAGCTTCAGCCAATTTTCCACATCCTGACCTTTACACAACAATGTTATAAATTCCTCGGTTGTTGAAGGGCTAACGGCAACATTTTGATGACGCAAACAGTGTTTGGCTATTGTTAATTGACTCTTTTCTGAGCATTCTTCCCAGAATTGATGAATATAGTCCCGGTACTCTTTAAGGTAACTGTCACATAGCCAAGCCTTGTAATGTCGCATTTCAACCAGAGGCAGGGCATCTTTTTTCAGGGATGAGATTGAATTGTTTTTTGTAGTTTCGCTACTTACCTCAGGAATAGCCTTCAAGCAATGGTCATCCACGCTGTTGGCATTGACGCCAAAGTCTATATATTGATCATTGGATTCCGGGAATAGAATCAGGTTAATAACATTTAACATCAACGCCAAAACCGCTTCCCGGGAAAAGTCACTGGGTTTGACGTAGTAGAGTTTGAATAATTCTTCAAATGGATCACCTTGCAGCCCCCTATAATCTCCTTTTTTCAGGAATAGGGTTCTGAACTCAAAATACAAATCTTTGAGATCTTTGATTTTGCGATCATAGAATTCCCGATTACTCCTGACAAAATTTATTGCATTGGCAGTGTTTTTAAATTCGATGGAAAAAAGCCCATAAAGAATACGACAAAGTTGCTGTGGATACGTTGCGATAATTTCATCAACATTTTGGGACAGAATATCACGACTCAAATCATCCAGCGGTGCTGAGTCCCCGCATAGACAATAGCTTTTGCCCATCAGTTCCAGCCATTGTTGCAGATTGAACTCATTGTTCTCATTAACACACGACTGATACAGGATTCGGGAAAGCTGGTGTGTGCTTTCATATACCAAGCCATCTTGATCATTTTCAACGTGAAAACGGGAATTGTCTAATATTGATGATGAAAACCGCTTACCTTCAAAAGAACATTTGGTGAAAAAGCCGTTCTCAATGGTGGCATTATTTAATAGCTCTGTCTTGAATTTACACCCCTCAAATGAAACGGATTGCAACACTGTGCCATTCATTGAACAGCCTCTGAAATCAATCCCTTTTATATTAAACCCACCCTTCAGCTTAAGACCATCCAGGGAATCCAGCTTGCCCTTCAACAGTTGTGGGTTTTGCTCAATCAGCGACTGAATGCCCTTTTCACCACAAACCTTGACGAGACTTTTGATGCTTTTGTCAAACTGGCTGCCTTCACAGATTATCTCATGGTAAAGGACTGACCAGGATTGCCGAAAAAGCTGTTCCAGCGGGCGCCCATCAGGCCAGTGGCTAAAGCGTCTCTTCAAAATAGACAACAATTGCCGCTGACTTTCGCTAGAGCTGATATCAAGCAGGTTCAACTCGTCAAACAAGGACAGAGGGTTGGAAAAACGAGTCTCCTGTGGATTAGCCGAATTATTGTGCTTAATCAAACTCTGGTAGTCACAGGTTGACTGCTTAATGATTTTCTCATTACGAGCAAAGGCGTCCAAACCAAGGGCCTTATTAAACTGACATTGATTATCATAAATTTCTGCATCCATACGGCCGAGTGTTTCAGAAGTCAATTTCATACACATGATCCCATTTTCATAAACCCGCCCTGAATAATCCGCCAGCTCCGCGTCCTCGATGATTCGGGTAAATGCATATCCGGTGTCGCATTTCATCCTGCGCAACGAAGCCCTGGGATTGATATGCCAGGTAGGTTCCATCCCGATCTGAGTACGTCGTTCAAAGGAGCTCAGGGTAGCGTCATTACTCAGGCTATCGATCATAAATCGTTCTTCGCTCCCTTCCCGATCTGCACAAAATTGTATATCGTGCGCGGGGCAGAACTTTCTGTCGGGGGTTGCCGAAATGCCTTGGGGCGAGCCCGGACGTAGTTGAACCCAACGTCCTGCGCGAATACGAGAATGGATTTCCCAATCAAGCAATTCTTCGTCACTGAAGTTCAGCACTTCTTTAAGAAAGGCTTTTTTGCCGATGTTTACCGGCGTATTGAGATCGGCTGCCACGGCAAGGTTCATATCACCAAGGCAGCCGTGGCAGTCAGCCAGGGCGTCCAGCCATTGCTCCTCCAGGTCGGTGGTATCTGGCCGCTCTCCGTCGATGCCCAGCCCTGCCAGTTCCCTGAACAATGCTTCAACCACTGTTTTACTGTGTCCCGCAAAGGTGAGGGTCAGTTGATTTTCAAAGCTCAGGGCTTCTGGCAGGTTCGGAGGAGAAAACAGAATACTGCCGCCTTCACAGACGACCGATTCGAGTTCAACGGCTCGTACCGGTGAGGCACTCAGGCGGTTAACCTTCAGTTGTTCCGGACTCAAATAACTGACCTTCTGGCCTGTCAATTTGGCAAAACCGTGGCTGAATTCAGCCAGCTCTACTTTTGCTTCAACTTCTTCGCCGATTCTTGAACTGACTCGTGCAGGAAAGACAGGGGCGGGCAATGGCGTTTTAATGACTGGCAGTTTTGCAATGGACGGCAGGTCGGCGGCTAATGACGCCCGGCACTTGTTTGCAATGTCCTGCAGAATCGTCACGGTATTATCAATAGTATCCTGATCCTTTTCGTGCCATCGTGTTTTATCTCCGGTTAACTGCTCCGCCATGCCGTCACAGTCATTGGCCAAGCTGGTCAGGTCACTGCGCCAGTCTCGGTAACGTCTGTTCAGGGCAGAGTTGGTATATCTAACCCGGCTGGCCAGACGGTGCAATCCCCGTTCCAGGGCCAGGTTATCAGCCAGTTTATTGCCCGCTTCCCGGGACAACTTGAGGGTCATCCGGGTGATGGGTTGGCCATTGGCATCCAGTAACTGGCTGATACCGATCTGCCCGCCACGGATATCCCGGCCTTTGACCGGCAGCCAACCGCCACGGATACCCGCCGCCTCTATCGCCTTGTATTCCGCCATGGATACTCTCTCACCTGCTTCCAGACTGTTGGGAAAGCGGGTGGTCAGCCAGGCAATACGATCATGAATAGTCTGCCGTAACCAGCTGCGGTCACCGGGCAGAAAACCACTGTTTTCGATCTGCCGGTCCAGCGCCTGCCAGTCAACCTGCCGCAGGATATCTTTCAGGGTATGGCCCAGTAAGTCATCCTCTAATTCTGAAAGAATATCGACGCAGGGGTTATAAATCGGCAACGAGTTCATGGGGGGCGCCTGAGGGTTCCTCAGTTTATGCAGCAGCAAGGGCATGGAGGAAAAGTCATCCGTTTTCGAGGCGGGCTCTGGTTTTTCAGGACATGGGTAGCGAGTCGCCATCCCGGCATAATCCCAGTGGAACATGACCGGCTCTCCTTCCGGGGTCAGTTCAATGCCCTCCCAGGCACTGTTGACCATATTTTCGTTACCGACAATCACATTGACCAGCAATAATCTGGCCCACTGCTCTTGAGACAGAGAACGCAGTATTGCCTCCCCGCCTTTGAGCTCGCCCTGCCATTGTATGGGGACAGAACTGACTACATAAAAATGACCCTCTTCTTCATGGACAAAGCTCTCAGGTATTGTGATGCCGAGTAGCCCGGCAAGTTTAGCCATCAGCAGCTGGTTGCGGGCACTTAGCTCACAGCTCGCCGGTTTGATGGCATAAACCTGTTGGCTAACGGGGTCGTTGTAAAGCCCCGCCGGCCAGGTGCTCTGGCATTCTTCCATGGCAGCAGCTTGCGGGGTCAGTTTTGCCAGAGAGAAGGACGATTCCTGTGGTTCTGCCAGCTGCCCCGTATAAGGCGTAATCAACTCCCGAACAACACCGGACTGCTCACCTATGCTAAAGAGCTGATAACTGAAGGGCGAAGGGTGGTGCTCCCACTGCTTTTTGGTGTTTTCACACAGGCTGGCGTCACCGATGCTGAAGAAATGTTCGCAGCTTGCGTCACTGTCCTGCAACTTGATCGGATACCAGAGGTCCCCCTGCCTGGCAATCACCCGGCAGACCTCTTCGGCCAGCTCGCGCCATTCTTGCCTCTGCTGATCATCCTGACAGTCAGAAAAACACTCCAGCCGATCCATGTAAAAGCTTCCTCTGACCCGCATAACATCGAGCGTATCGGCGTCATGGAGCAGACTGCGCAGGGTCTGTATCGCCTCGGGCAGATGCTCGCAGCCCTTCGGATTATCCTTGTGGCAAATGGCTTCACCACACTGCCAGGCCAGAGACTGATCCACGCCAAAGTTGCGCAGGTGTTCCCTCAGGTTGTCAGCACTGGCCCGCTCCCACTCCGGCGTATCGTTCCCATCGCCTTCACGACCCGTATCGTGAAAAAGGCAGGCTTTAATCAGCAGGGGTATCATGTCGTCGGGAAATGCCCGCGCCAGACGATCGCCGTGCAGTTTACGCTGTTGTAACAGAGCTACTGCCCAGATTGCCGTTCGGCAACTGTGCTGGAGACCGTGAACCTGGCGGGCAATGGTCTGGGCAGAAGGTGAGATGTTTGATGGGCGATAAGGCTGAAGCAAGGCCGTTTTCGCTACCTGAGTGGATTCAATCAACGATGGATCAATGACCGGCCAATGGGCTGTTTCGGTTGCAGCTATTTTCGGACGCTTTTTTAGCGGTTCAATGGTCAGCGTTTCCAGCCCTGTCTCAATTATTTTTGGGGGAATATCAGTGGCGGCTACTTCCTGCCCGACATTTCGCATGCAATGAATATTGGCTGCCTCATCCCGCTTTGCAGAAGCAACATCCGTGGGCATTAACTCTCTACTTATACTCACTTTTCTGGCAAAAGCGGTGCCTGTCTTATCAATATTTTCAGATAAACTTGAGCCGGCAAAAGGCGTCTCTTCTCTTGTTCCACCTACTGTTTTACCGAGGAGCGAATCCATTTTTTTAGCCCTCACTACTGTCCTTGTAATATTGACCTTCTTGAGTCAAACCGAATCCATTGAAACTTGGACAGTTTATCCAGTCAGTTAGTTCCATCCATTCTGTGAAGACTGGGCAAAACTGTGAGATTGGCTCCATACCTGCCGAATCACAACATCACCTTGTCTATTGTTAAAAGTGCCTCACTGAGGAGGGCAGGCAACTCGAACTTAATAAAATTTGGTGGATCTGCCCCATTCGCCAAATTCTTCAACAAGCAACGGAATCAACTCACTCTGAATTTCTACATGTTTTCCGATGTTAGCGAAATGGATGTTGCGCCAATTTTCCTCGCCGTGTTCTTTAGATAACAAATTAAAAAATGCCCCGGTTGTTTTGGGGCTAACGGCAACATTTTGATGACGCAAACAGTGTTTGGCTATTGTTAATTGACTCTCCTCTGAGCATTCTTCCCAGAATTGATGAATATAGTTCCGGTACTCTTGAAGGCGAAATTTGCAAAGACGAACTTTGTAACGTTGCATTTCAACCAGAGGCAGGTCATCTGTGTTACTTTGTGCACTTGTGCTACTTACCTCTGGAATGGCCTTCAGGCAATAGTCATGCACATCGGCACTATTGGTATTGACGCCAAAGTCTATGTACTGATCATTGGATTCAGGAAACAGAACAAGATTAATAACATTTAACATCAACGCCAAAACCGCTTCACGGGAATAATCACTGCGTTTGACGCTATAGAGTTTAAATAATTTATCAAATGGAGTCCCTGATTCACCCAGATATTTTCCTTCTTTCAGGAAGTTGGTTCTGAACTCAAAATACAAGTCTTTGAGATCTTTGATTTTGAGATCATAGAATTTCGGATTATTATTGGCAAAATTTATTGCATTGGCAGTACTTTTAAATTTAATGGAAAAAAGTCCATTAATAATTTTACAAAGTTGCTTTGGATAAGTGTTTTTAATTTCTTCAATGTGTTGGGACAGAATATCCCGGCTTAGATCATCCAGCGGTGTTGAGCCGAAGCGTAGAAAATCACTTTTTCCCATCACCTCCAGCCATTGTTCCAGATTAAACTCATTGTTCTCATTAATGCACGACTGATACAGGATTTGGGAAAGATGACGTGTACTTTCATAGATCACGCCATCCTCATAACCTTCAGAGTGAAAATGGGCATTGTCTAATAGCGATGATGTAAACCGCTGACCTTCAAAAAAACATCCCTTGAAAGAACCTTTTTCAACAGTAGCACTGCTTAACAACTCTATATTGAACTTACACTCCTCAAATGAAACAGATTGCAACACTGTGCCGTTCATTGAACAGCCCCTGAAATCAATCCTTTTTATATGAGCCCCACCATTCAGCTTAAGACCATCCAGGGAATCCAGCTTGCCCTCCAACAATTGTGGGTTTTGCTCAAACAGCAACTGTATGCCCTCTTCACCACAAACCTTGACGAGACTTTTGATGCCTTTGTCAAACTGGCTGCCTTTACAGGTTATCTCAAGGTAAAGGATTGACCAGGATTGCGGAAAAAGCTGTTCCAGTGGGCGCCCGTCGGGCCAGTGGCTAAAGCGTTTCTTTAGCCTGCGCAACAATGCCTGACCTTCGGGAGAACCCATCTCAAGCAGTTTCAACTCGTCAGACAAGGACACAGGATTGGAAAAACGGATCTCTTGTAAATCACTGTGCTGAATCACACTTTGGTAGTCACCTGCTGACTGCGTAATGATTTTATCATTACGGGCAAAGGCGTCCGAACCAAAGAATCCCGACGCAATTTGGCTTTGGTTGTTATAAATTTGTGCATCCAGACGGCCGAATGTTGCAGAATCCAGGCGCATACACATGACCCCACCTCTACTTTTACTTTGCCTGGAATTAGTCGCCAGCTCCTCCATGACTCGCGAAAATGCATATTCGGCATCGCATTTCATCCTGCGTGCCGAAACATTCCCGGTTGGATCTATCCCGATCTGGGTACGTCGTTCAAAGGAACTCAGGGTCGCTTCATTTTCCAGACTCTCGACCACAAACTTTCCACTGCTGCTTTGCTGCAATGCAGAATAGTTTAGATCGTGCGCGGGGCAGAACTTCCTGGCAGGGTTTGCCTCAATACCATGGGGCAACCCCGGGCGATAATGCACCAGACGTCCTGCGCGAATACGACAATGGATTTCCCAAACCAGTTCTTCGTCACTGAGGTTCAGAAGCTCTTTAAGAAATTTCTTTTTGCGGGTGTTTACCGGAGTATTGATCTTCGCTGCCACGTCAAGGTTCATATCACCAAGGCAACCGTGGTAGTCGGCCAGTGCGTCCAGCCATTGCTCTTCCAGGTCAGGGATATCTGGTCGCTCCCCACCAATGCCCAGCTCTGCCAGTTCCCTGAACAATGCTTCAACCACCGCTTTAGTGTGTCCCGGAAAAGTGAGGATCAATTGATTTTCAAAGCTCAGGGCTTCAGGCAGGTTCGGAGGAGAAAACAGAATACTGCCGCCTTCACAGACGGCCGATTCGAGTTCAACTGACCGAACCGGTGGGGCGATCAGGTTGGCATGATCCATTTGTTCCTGACTCAAATAACTGACGCTCTGGCCTGTCAGTTTGGCAAAACCGCGGCTGAATTCAGCCAGCTGTACTTTCGCTACATCGTTTTTGCCGGTTCTTGAACTGATTCGTGCAGGCAAGGACGTGAAAGGCAGTGGAGTGTCGATGGTTGGCAGTTTTGCAATGGAGGGCACGTCGGCAGCTAACGATGCCCGACACTTTTTAACAATGTCCCGCAAAATCATCACGGTATTATCAATGGCGTAGTGATCCTTTTCGTACCATCGTGTTTTATCTTTGGTTAACTGCTCGGCCATTCCCTCACAGTCGTTGGCCAGGCTGGCCAGGTCACTGCGCCAGTCACGGTAATCGTGGTTCGGGAGGTTTTTGGAATTATTCAAGGCAAAGTTGGCATATTGAACCCGGATGGCCAGACGGTGCAATCCCCTTTCCAGAGCCAGGTTATCTGACAGTTTATTGCCCGCTTCCCGGGACAACTTGAGGAACATCCGGGTGATGGGTTGGTCATTGGCATCCAGTAACTGGCTAATACCGATCTGCCCGCCCCGGACATCACGGCCTTTAACCGGCAGCCAACCGCCACGGATACCCGCTGCCTCTATCGCCTTGTATTCCGCCATGGATACCCGCTCACCCGTCTCAAGGCTGTTGGGAAAGCGAGTGGTCAGCCAGGCAATACGATCGTGAATAGTCCGCCGTAACCAGCTGCGGTCACCGGGCAGAAAACCGCTGTGTTCGATCAGCCGGTCCAGGGCCTGCCAGTCAACCTGGCGCAAGATATCTTTCAGGGTATGGCCCAGCAAGTCATCATCCAATTGCGCGAGAATATCGACGCAGGGGTTGTGGATCGGGAACGAGTTCATGGGGGGAGCCTTGGGGTCCCGCAGTTTATTCAGCAGCACCGGCATGGAGGAAAAGTCATCCGTTTTGGAGGCAGGTTCTGGCTTCTCGGGACAGGGGTAGCGAGTCGCCAGCCCGGCAAAGTCCCAGTGGAACATCACCGGCTCCCCTTCCGGGGTCAGTTCAATGCCCTCCCAGGCACTGTTAACCATATTTTCATTACCAACAATCACATTAATCAGCAATAATCTGGCCCACTGCTCTGGAGACAAAGAGCGCAGGGTCTCCTCCCCACCTTTGAGCTTACCCTGCCATTCCCCGGGGACACGACTGACCACATAAAAATGACCCTCTTCCTGATGGACAAAGCTCTGAGGTACTGTGATGCCCAGCAGTCCGGCGAGGTTGGCCATCAGTAACTGGTTGCGGGCACTTAGCTCACAGCTCGTCGGTTTGATGGAATAAACCTGTTGGTTAATGGGATCCTTGTACAGCCCCGTTGGCCAGCTGCCCGAGCAGTCTTTTATGGCAGTAGTTTGGGGGTTCAGTTGTGCCAGTGAGAAAGACGATGCCGATGGTTCTGCCAGCTGTCCGGTATAAGGCGTAATCAGCCCCCGGACAACATTGGACTGCTTGGCTATGCTGAAGAGCTGATAACTGAAGGGCGAAGGATGGTGCTCCCACTGCTTTTTGGTGCTCTCGCACTGGCTGTCGGCACCAATGAAGAAGAAATGTTCGCGGTTTGCAGGACTGTCATGCAAGGTTATCGGATAAAAGAGGTCACCCTGCCCGGCAATCACCTTACAGACCTCTTTGGCCAGCGAGCGCCACTCTTCCCTCTGGTGATCATCCCGACAGGTAGCAAAACACTCCAGCCGGTCCATGTAAAAGCATCCTCTGACTCGCATAACATCGAGCGTATCCGCATCATGGAGCAGGCTGCGCAGGGTCTGTATTGCTTCTGGCAGATGTTTGCAGCCCTTCGGGTTATCCTTGTGGCAAATCGCTTCACCACATTGCCAGGCCAGGGACTGTTCCATGCCACAGTTGCGCAGGTGTTCCCTCAGGTTGTCAGCACTGGCCCGCTCCCACTCCAGCGTATCGCGCCCATCGCCTTCACGACCAGTGTCGTGAAACAGGCAGGCTTTAATCAGCAGGGGGACCATGTGGTCGGGAAATGCTCGCGCCAGGCGATCGCCGTGCAATTTACGCTGTTGCAACAGGGCTACTGCCCAGATTGCCGTCCGGCAACTGTGCTGGACACCATGAACGGGGCGGGCAATAGCCTGTGCATGAGGCACGATAATGTTAGGACAATAATGCTGAAGCAAGGCCGATTTCGCTACCTGAGTGGATTCGATCAACGATGGATCAATGACCGGCAAATGGGCTGTTTCGGTTGCAGCTATTTTCGGACGCTTTTTTACCGGTTCAATGGTCAGCGTTTCCAGACCTGTCGCAATTATTTTCGGGGGAATATCAGTAGCGGCCAGCTTGTGCGCGGTCTTGCGCCGGAAATCATTATTGTCCGCGTCAAACCAGTTTGCAGAAGCAACATCCGTGGGCATTAACTCTCCACTTATACTCACTTTTCTGGCAAAAGCGCTGCCTGTCTTATCAATATTTTCAGATAACCTTGAGTCTTCAAAAGGCGCCTGTTCTCTTGTTCCATCTACTGTGTAACCGGGGAGCGAATCCATTTTTTTAGCCCTCACTACTGTCCTTGTAATACTGACCATTTTTGAGTCAAACCGAATCCATTAAAGCTTGGACAGTTTATCCAGTCAGTTAGTTCCATCCATTCTGTGAAGACTGGGCAAAACTATAAGATTGGCTCCTGGGAGCCTGTTGTCTATTGGCAAAAGTGCAACATTGGGTAAGGCAGGCAATTCGAACTCAATAATAACTGTTGCCTTTACCCTACTTTCCAAAATATTTCTTAAGCAAGAGGTCCCACTCTTTCTTATTTTTTTTATGTTTTCTCATGTTAGCGGTATAGATTTCCTGCCAATTTTCCTCGCCATCTTCTTTAGACAACAAATTTAAAAATTCTCTGGTTGTTGAGGGGCTAACGGCAACATTTTGATGGCGCAAACAGTGTCTGGCTATTGTTAATTGACTCTTCTCTGAGCATTGTTCCCAGAATTTATGAATATAGTTCCGATACTCTTTGAGGCTAAGGTAACAAAGATGAGCTTTGTAACCTTGCATTTTAACCAAAGGCAGATCATCCATGTTGCTTTGTGTACTTTCACTACTTACCTCAGGAATGGCCTTCAGGCAATGGTCATCCGCGCTGTTGGCATTGACGCCAAAGTCTATGTATTGACCACTGGATTCCGGGAATAGAACAAGGTTAATAACATTTAACATCAACGCCAAAACCGCTTCCCGGGAAAAATCATTGTGTTCGAGGATATAGGGGGCGCATAATTCATCAAATGGATCACCTGACGAGTTCTTATAATCTCCTTCTTTCAGGAAGATGGTTCTGAATTCAAAATACAAATCTTTGAGATCTTTGATTGGGCGTTGATAGAATTCCGGATTACTCGAGACAAAATTTATTGCATTGGTAGAACTTTTAAATTTAATGGAGAAAAGTGCATAAATAATTTCACAAAGTTGCTGTGGATATGTTTTTTTAATTTCATCAATATGTTGGGACAGAATATCCCGGCTTAACTCATCCAGCGGTGTTGAGTGACCGCGTAGACAGTCACTTTCCCCCATAACCTCCAGCCATTGTTTCAGATTGAACTCATTGTTCTGATTAACACACGACTCATACAGGATTCTGGAAAGCTTCCGTGTACTTTCATACACCAGGCCTTCTATATCCCTTTCAGGGACAAAACGAACATTGTCCAATAGCGAGGATAAAAGCCGCTTGCCTTCAAAAGAACATTCGCTGAAAAAGCCATTTTCGACAGTAGCGCTGTTTAACAGCTCTGTATTGAATTTGCATTTCTGAAATACAACGGATTGCAGAACTGTACCCTCCATTGAACAGCGACTGAAATCCATCCCTTTAAAAGTATGCTGGATCCCGTCCAGCTTAATACCATCCAGGGAATCCAGCTTGCCCTCCAAGAGATGTGGATTTTGCTCAAACAGCCACTGTCTGTACTCTTCACCACAACACTTGACGAGACCTTCGATCTCTTCGGCAACTTTGCTCTCTTTGCGGGTTGACTGATGGGAACAGGGCTGCTGAAAAAGCTGTTCCAGCGGGCGCCCGTCGGGCCAGTGGCTGAAGCGTTGCTTTAGTGTACCGAACAGTTGCCGCTGTTTTTCGGGAGAACTGATCTCAATTCTGTTCAACTCGTCAAGCAAAGATAAAGGGTTGGAAAAACGAGCTTCCTGTGACTTATCGTGCTGAATCACACTTCTGTAGTCATCAGTTGATTGCGCAATGATTTTCTCATTACGGGCGAAAGCCTCCAAACCGAAGAAATCCCCAAAACATTGGCCGTCATCTCTATAAATTTGTGCATCCGTACGGCCCAGTGTTGCAGAAGTGAAACGCATGTGCATGGCCCTGCCATTTATAGACTTGGAATTATCCGCCAGCTCCTCCATGATTCGGGAAAATGTATATTCAGTGTCGCAGTTCATCCTGCGCGCCGAAGCCTTGGCAGCAATATGCCAAAGCGGTTTTATCCCGATCTGAGTTCGTCGTTCAAAGGAGTTCAGAGCCGCTTCATTTCTCAGGCTGGTCACAATCTGTTCACTTTTCTGTTGCTGCTGCGCACAAAAGTCTAACTCGTGCCCGGGGCAGAACTGCCTGACGGGATTGACCTCAATACCATGGGGCAGCCCCGGGCGGTAATACACCAGACGTCCCGCGCGAATACGATAATGGATTTCCCAATCGAGCAATTCTTCGTCACTGAAATTCAGTAATTCTCTAATAAAGGCTTTTTTGCCGGTGTTTACCGGGGTATTGATATCCGCTGCCACGGCAAGATTCATATCACCCAGACAGCCATGGTAGTCGGCCAGGGCGTCCAGCCATTGCTCCTCCAGATCAAGGATATCTGGTCGCTCCCCACCAATACCCAGCTCTGCCAGTTCCCTGAACAATGCTTCAACCACCGTTTTACTGTGTCCCCCAAAGGTGAGGGTCAGTTGATTTTCAAAACTCAGGGCTCGAGGCAGGCTTGGGGGAGAAAACAGAATACTGCCGCCTTCACAGACGGCCGATTCGAGTTCTACTGCCCGAACCGGTGGGGCGCGGAGGTGGGCAGCCTTCAGTTGTTGCGGGCTCAAATAACCGACGCTCCGGCCTGTCAATTTGGCAAAACCGTGGCTGAATTCAGCCAGTTGCACTTTCGCTTCAACGTCTTTACCGGTTCTTGAACTCACTCTTGCAGGCAAGACCGGGGCAGGCAGAGGCGTTTTGATGGCTGGCAGTTCTGCAATAAACGGCACATTGGTAGCTAACGATGCCCGGCATTTGCTAACAATGTCCTGCAGAATGATCACAGTCTTATTAATGGTCTTGCGATCCTTTGCGTGCCATCGTGTTTTATCTCTGGTTAACTGTTCCGCCATGTCGGCACAGTCATTGGCCAGGCTGGTCAGGTCACTGCGCCAGTCGCGGTAATGGTCGTTCGGGGCGTGCCTGGGATTATTCAGGGCAAAGTTGGTATATTTAACTCGGCTGGCCAGACGGTGCAATCCCCGTTCCAGGGCCAGGTTGTCAGCCAGTTTATTGCCCGCTTCCCGGGACAACTTGAGGGTCATCCGGGTGATGGGTTGGCCATTGGCATCCAGTAACTGGCTGATACCGATCTGCCCGCCCCGTATATCCCGGCCTTTGACTGGCAGCCAACCGCCACGGATACCCGCCGCCTCTATCGCCTTGTATTCCGCCATGGATACCCGCTCACCCGCTTCCAGGCTGTTGGGAAAGCGGGTGGTCAGCCAGGCAATACGATCATGAATAGTCTGCCGTAACCAGCTGCGGTCACCGGGCAGAAAACCGCTGTGTTCGATCTGCCGGTCCAGGGCCTGCCAGTCAATCTGCCGCAAGATATCCTTCAAGGTATGGCCCAGTAAGTCATCCTCTAATTGTGCAAGAATATCGACGCAAGGGTTGTAGATTGGCAACGAGTTCATGGAAGGTGCCTGAGGGTTTCTCAGTTTTTGCAGCAGCAAGGGCATGGAAGAAAAGTCATCCGGTTTGGGGTCAGGCTCTGGTTTCTCCTGACACGGGTAGCGGGTCGCCATCCCGGCATAATCCCAGTGGAACATGACCGGCTCTCCTTCCGGGGTCAGCTCAATGCCTTCCCAGGCACTGTTCACCATATTTTCATTACCGACAATGACATTAATCAGCATTAATCTGGCCCACTGCTCTGGAGCCATAGAGCGCAGCGTCGCCTCCCCGCCTTTGAGCTTGCCCTGCCATTCCCCGGGGACAGAACTGACCACATAAAAATGGCCCTGCTCTTCATGGACAAAGCTTTGAGGAACTGTAATGCCCAGCAGCCCGGCAAGGTTAGCCATCAGCAGCTGGTTGCGGGCGCTAAGCTCACAGCTCGCCGGTTTGATGAAATACACCTGTTGGTCAACGGGGTCGCTGTAAAGCCCCGCTGGCCAGCTGTTCTGACATTCCGTATAGATAGCAGGCAGGTTCAGTTTTGCCAGGGAGAATGATGATTTCGATGGTTCTGCCAGCTGTCCGGTATAAGGCGCAATCAGCCCCCGGACAACAGCGGACTGTTTACCTACGCTAAAGAGCTGATAACTGAAGGGAGAAGGGTGATGCTCCCACTGCTTTTTAGTTTTTTCGCACCGGCTGGCGTCACCGATACTGAAGAAATGCTCGCGGTCTGTGGGTCTGTCCTGCAATCTAATCGGGTACCAGAGGTCACCCTGCCTGACAATCACCTGGCAGACCTCTTCGGCCAGCAGGCGCCAGTCTTGCCTCTGATAGTCATCCCCAGAGGCAGCGAAACATTCCAGCCGATCCATGTAAAAGAAGTCTCTGACCCGCATAACATCCAGCGTATCTGCGTCATGGAGCAGACTGCGCAGGGTCTGTATGGCTTCTGGCAGATGCTGGCAGCCCTCTGGATTATCCTTGTGGCAAATGGCTTCACCGCACTGCCAGGCCAGGGACTGATCCACGCCGCAGTTACGCAGGTGTTCCCTAAGGTTGTCAGCACTGGCGCGCTCCCACTCCAGCGTATCGTCTCCATCGCCTTCTCGACCCGTATCGTGAAACAGGCAGACTTTAATCAGCAGGGGTATCATTTGGTCGGGAAATTCCCGCGCCAGGCGATCGCCGTGCAGTTTACGCTGTTGCAACAGGGCTACTGCCCAGATTGCCGTCCGGCAACTGTGCTGGACACCATGAACCTTGCGGGCAATTGCCTGTGCAGGAGGCGCGATGCTGTCAGGAGAATAAGGCTGAAGCAAGGCCGTTTTCGCTATCTGGGTGGATTCAATCAACGATGGATCAATGACCGGCCAATGGGCTGTTTCGGTTGCAGCTATTTTCGGACGTTTTACCGGTTCAATGGTCAGCGTTTCCAGACCTGTCTCTATTGTTTTCGGGAGAATATCAGTAGCGGCCCGTTTGTGCCCGATCTTGTGCGAGAAATCATTATTGTCTGCGTCAACCCACTTTGCAGAAGCCACATCTGTGGGCATTAACTCTTCACTTATACTCACTTTTCTGGCAAAAGCGCTGCCTGTCTTATCAATATTTTCAGATAACCTTGAGTCTTCAAAAGGCGCCCGTACTTTTCCTGCGTTGATAGGGAGCAAATCCATTTTTTTAGCCCTCACTACTGTCCTTGTAATTCTGAACTTTTGGAGTCAAACCGAATCCATTACAGTTTTGACAGTTTATCCAGTCAGTTAGTTCCATCCATTCTGTGAAGACTGGGGAAAACTATAAGATTGGCTCCATACCTGCCGAATGGCAGGAGGTGTTGAGGAGGGCAGGCCATTCGAACTTAATAAAATTTGGTGGTTTTGGCCCATTCCCCAATTTTATCCACAAGCAACATACGCCACTTATACTCAATTCCTATATGCTTACTCATGTTAGCGAGATAGATGTCGCGCCAATTTTTCTCGCAGTGTTCTTTAGACAATAACTTAAAAAATGCCCTGGTTGTTAAGGGGCTAACGACAACATTTTGATGAAGCAAACAGTGTTTGGCTATTGTTACTTGACTCTTTTCAGAGCATTCTTCCCAGAATTGATGAATATATTCCCGATACTCTGTAAGGCGATGCATACAAAGATGGGCTTTGTAACGTTTCATTCTATCCAGAGACTCATCATCTGTTTCCGGGCATGAGATTGAGTGGCTTTGTGTACTTCCGCCACTTACCTCTGGAATAGCCTTCAAGCAATGGTCATCCGCGCTGTTGCCATTGATGCCAAAGTCTATGTATTTATCATTGGCTTCAGGAAATAGAACAAGGTTAATAACATTTAACATCAACGCCAAAACCGCTTCCCGGGAATAATCATCGCGTTTAACATTATGGAGGCCAAATAAGTGTGCAAATGGACTACCTTGACTACAATATTCTCCTTCTTTCAGGAAGATGGTTCTGAACTCAAAATACAAGTCTTTAAGATCTTTGATCTTGCGATCATAGAATTTCGGGTTATTTTCAACAAAACTTATTGCATTGGCAGCATTTTCAAATCTAATGGAAAAAACCCCATAAATAATATCAGAAAGTTGCTGTGGATAACTTTTTTTAATTATTTCAATATGTTGGGATAGAATATCCCGACTCAAATCGTCCAATGGTGTTGGACCGCAGCGCAGACAATGACTTTTCCCCATCACTTCCAGCCATTGTTTCAGATTGAACTTATTGTCATCATTAACACACGATTGATACAGGATTTGGGAAAGCCGGTGTGTACTTTCACATACCCGGCCATCCTTATTACTTTCAACGTCAAAACGGGCATTGTCTAATATCGATGATGAAAACCGCTTACCTTCAAAAGAACAGTTGGTGAAATCACCATCTTCAATAATGGCACTGTTTAACAGCTCTGTATTGAATTTACACTCGTCAAATGAAACGGATTTCAACACCGTGCCGTTCATTGAACAGCGGCTGAAATCAATCCCGGTTAATTCACGCTTGATCCATCCCTTACACAGGCTCCCTTTCGGCTCTATACCATCCAGGGAATCCAATCTTCCCTCCAACAGTTTTGGGTTTTGCTCAAGCAGCGACTGAATACCCTTTTCACCAAAGACCTTGATGAGATTTTTAATGTTTTCGTCAACCGAACTGTCTTCGGAGATTAACTCATGGTAGTGGGCTGACCAGGATTTCCGAAAAAGCTTTTCCAGCGGACGCCCATCAGGCCAGTGGCTAAAGCGTTTCTTCAAAATAGACAGCAATTGCCGTCTACTTTCGCTAGAGCTGATATCAAGCAGATTCAACTCGTCAAACAAGGACAGAGGGTTGGAAAAACGAGTCTCCTGTGGATTAGCTGGATTATTGAGCTGAATCAAACTCTGGTAGTCACAGTTTGACTGCTTGATGATTTTCTCATTACGAGCAAAGGAGTCCAAACCAAGAGCCTCATTAAACTGGCATTGATTATCATAAACTTCTGCATCCATACGGCCGAGTGTTTCAGAAGTCAATTTCATACACATGATCCCATCTTCATGAATCCGCTCTGAATAATCCGCCAGCTCGCCGTCCTCGATGATTCGGGTAAATGCATAACCGGTGTCGCATTTCATCCTGGCCAACGAAGCGCTGGGATGGATATGCCAAGTGGGTTCTATCCCGATCTGAGTACGTCGTTCAAAGGAACTCAGGGTAGCGTCATTTTTCAGGCTATCGGTCACAAATCGTTCTTCTTTTCCTTCCCGATCTGCACAAAATTTTGTATCGTGCGCGGGGCAGAACTTTCTGGCGGGGGTCGCCGAAATGCCATGGAGAAACCCCGGACGCAATTGCACCCAACGTCCTGCGCGAATACGAGAATGGATTTCCCAATCAAGCAGTTCTTCGTCACTGAAGTTCAGCAATTCTTTAAGAAACGCTTTTTTGCCGATGTTTACCGGCGCATTGAGATCCGCTGCCACGGCAAGGTTCATATCACCAAGGCAGCCATGGCAGTCAGCCAGGGCGTCCAGCCATTGCTCCTCCAGGTCGGTGGTATCCGGTCGCTCCGCACCAAGGCCCAGCCCTGCCAGTTCCCTGAACAATGCTTCAACCACCGATTTACTGTGTCCCCCAAAGGTGAGGGTCAGTTGATTTTCAAAGCTCAGGGCTTCTGGCAGGTTCGGAGCAGAAAACAGAATACTGCCGCCTTCACAGACGACCGATTCGAGCTCAACGGCTCGTACCGGTGAGGCACTCAGGCGAGTAACCTTCAGTTGTTCCGGACTCAAATAACTGACCTTCTGGCCTGTCAATTTGGCAAAACCGTGGCTGAATTCAGCCAGCTCTACTTTTGCTTCAACTTCTTCGCCGATTCTTGAACTGACTCGTGCCGGTAAGGCCGGGAAAGGCAGAGGCGTTTCGATGGTTGGCAGTTTTGCAATGGACGGCAGGTCGGCGGCTAACGACGCCCGGCATTTGTTTGCAATGTCCTGCAGAATTGTCACGGTATTAGCAATGCTATCCTGATCCTTTTCGTGCCATCGTGTTTTATCTCTGGTTAACTGCTCCGCCATGCCGTCACAGTCTTTGGCCAGGCTGGTCAGATCACTGCGCCAGTCGCGGTAAAATCTGTTCAGGGCAGAGTTGGTATATTTAACCCGGCTGGCCAGACGGTGCAATCCCCGTTCCAGGGCCAGGTTATCAGCCAGTTTATTGCCCGCTTCCCGGGACAACTTGAGGGTCATCCGGGTGATGGGTTGGCCATTGGCATCCAGTAACTGGCTGATACCGATCTGCCCGCCCCGTATATCCCGGCCTTTGACTGGCAGCCAACCGCCACGGATACCCGCCGCCTCGATCGCCTTGTATTCCGCCATGGATACCCGCTCACCCGCTTCCAGGCTGTTGGGAAAGCGGGTGGTCAGCCAGGCAATACGATCATGAATAGTCTGCCGTAACCAGCTGCGGTCACCGGGCAGAAAACCGCTGTGTTCGATCTGCCGGTCCAGGGCCTGCCAGTCAATCTGCCGCAAGATATCCTTCAAGGTATGGCCCAGTAAGTCATCCTCTAATTGTGCAAGAATATCGACGCAAGGGTTGTAGATTAGCAAAGAGTTCATGGGAGGTGCCTGAGGGTTTCTCAGTTTTTGCAGCAGCAAAGGCATGGAAGAAAAGTCATCCGGTTTGGGGTCAGGCTCTGGTTTCTCCGGGCACGGGTAGCGGGTCGCCATCCCGGCATAATCCCAGTGGAACATGACCGGCTCCCCTTCCGGGGTCAGTTCAATGCCTTCCCAGGCACTGTTGACCATATTTTCGTTACCGACTATCACATTAATCAGCAATAATCTGGCCCACTGTTCTTGAGACAGAGAGCGCAGCGTTGCCTCCCCGCCTTTGAGCTTGCCCTGCCATTGTTTGGGAACAGGACTGACTACATAAAAATGACCCTCTTCCTGATGGACAAAGCTTTGCGGAACTGTGATGCCCAGCAGCCCGGCGAGGTTGGCCATAAGTAGCTGGTTGCGGGCGCTTAGCTCACAGCTCGCCGGTTTGATGGAATAAACCTGTTGGCTAACGGGATCGCTGTAAAGCCCTGCTGGCCAGGTGCTGCTCCGGCATTCTTCCATGGCCACACTTTGCTGGGTCAGTTTTGCCAGAGAGAAGGACGATTCCTGTGGTTCTGTCAGCTGTCCGGTATAAGGCGTAATCAACTCCCGGACAACACCGGACTGCTCACCTATGCTAAACAACTGGTAACTAAAGGGTGAAGGGTGGTGCTCCCATTGCTTTTTGGTGTTTTCACACAAGCTGGGGTCACCGATGCTGAAGAAATGTTCGAGGTCTGTATTGCTGTCCTGCAACTTGGTCGGGTACCAGAGGTCACCCTGTTTGGCAATCACCCGGCAGACCTCTTCGGCCAGCAGGCGCCATTCTTGCCTCTGCTGATCATCCTTACAAGTAGCAAAACACTCCAGCCGATCCATGTAAAAACTTTCTCTGACCCGCATAACATCCAGCGTATCTGCATCGTGGAGCAGACTGCGCAGGGTCTGTATCGCCTCGGGCAGATGCTCGCAGCCCTTAGGGTTATCCTTGTGGCAAATGGCTTCACCACACTGCCAGGCCAGGGACTGATCCACGCCGAAGTTGCGCAGGTGTTCCCTCAGGTTGTCAGCACTGGCCCGCTCCCACTCCAACGTATCGAACCCATCGCCTTCACGGCCCGTGTCGTGAAACAGGCAGATTTTGATTAGCAGGGGTATCATTTGGTCGGGAAATTCCCGCGCCAGGCGATCGCCGTGCAGTTTACGCTGTTGCAACAGGGCTACTGCCCAGATTGCCGTCCGGCAACTGTGCTGGACACCATGAACCTCGCGGGCAATTGCCTGTGCAGGAGGCGCAATGCCTTCAGGACAATAAGGCTGAAGCAAGGCCGTTTTCGCTACCTGAGTAGATTCAATCAACGATTGATCAATGACCGGCCAATGGGCTGTTTCGGTTGCAGCTATTTTCGGACGTTTTACCGGTTCAATGGTCAGCGCTTCCAGCTTTGTCTCTATTATTTTCGGGAGAATATCAGTAGCGGCCCGTTTGTGCCCGGTCTTGTGCGAGAAATCATTATTGTCCGCGTCAACCCACCTTGCAGAAGCCACATCCGTGGGCATTAACTCTTCACTTATACTCACTTTTCTGGCAAAAGCGCTGCCTGTCTTATCAATATTTTCAGATAACCTTGAGTCGTTAAAAGGCGCCTGTACTTTTCCTGCGTTGATAGGGAGCAAATCCATTTTTTTAGCCCTCACTACTGTCCTTGTAATTCTGAACTTTTGGAGTCAAACCGAATCCATTATTGATTTAGACAGTTTATCCAGTCAGTTAGTTCCATCCATTCTGTGAAGACTGGGCAAAACTGTGAGATTGGCTCCACACCTGCCGAATCGCAACATCACCTTGCCTATTGTTAAAAATGCCACATTGAGGAAGGCAGGCAATTCAAGCTCAATAAGTACCTAACCAGTTGGTTTGGTCCTGCTCTCCAAAATTTTCCAAAAGCAAGCGATTCAATTCATCCTCATTTTTTTTATGTTTATCCATGTTAGCGCGATAGATTTCCTGCCAATATTGCTCGTCGTGGTCTTGAGACAACAAATCTCTAAATTGCTTGGTTGTTTTAGGGCTAACGACAACATTTTGATGAAGCAAACAGTGTTTGGCTATTGTTAATTGACTCTTTTCTGAGCATTCTTTCCAGAACCGATGAATACGGTTCCGGTATTCTTTAAGCTGAGATTTACAGAGAAGAGCTTTATAACGTTGCATTTCAACCAGAGGCAGGCCATCTGTGTTGCTTTGTGTACCTTCGCTACTTACCTCAGGAATGGCCTTCAAGCAACCGTCATGCTCATCCGCACTGTTGGCATTGACGTCAAAGTCTATGTATTTATCATTGGATTCAGGAAACAGAACAAGGTTAATAACATTTAACATAAGCGCCAAAAGCGCTTCCCGGGAATAACTTTTGTCTGGTCCATAATCGGACGTAAAAAATCTTCCAAATGGATCACCTGATAACCCTATTTTAGAATCTCCTTCTTTCAGGAAGATGCTTCTGAAATCAAAATAAAAATCTTTGAGATCTTTGATTTTGTGATCATAGAATCCAGGATTATTCCAGACAAAATTTATCGCATTGGCAGTATTTTGAAAATTAATGAAAAAAAGTTCATAAATAATTTCACAAAGTTGCTTTGGATAGATTCTGGAAATTTCATCCATATGTTGGGACAGAATATCCTGGGTTAAATCATCCAGTGGTGCAGAACCGGATTGTAGAAAACTACTTTTAAGCATCACCTTCAGCCATTGTTCCAGATTAAACTTATTGTGCTGATTAACACACGACTGATATAAGATCCGGGAAAGCTGGCGTGTTCTTTCACACGCCAGGTCATCCCTCCCAGATTCAGGGTTAAAACGGACATTGTCTAATATCGATGATGAAAACCGCTTACCCTCAAAAGAGCATTCGGTGAAAAAGCAACCTTTAACAATGGCTCTGTTTAACAGCTCTGTATTGAATTTACATTCCCAAAAAAGAAAGGATTGCAACACTGTGCCATTCATTGAACAGCCGCTGCAATCAAACCCTTCAAGAGCACACATCCACCCATTCAGATTAAAGCCATCCAGGGAATCCAGCCTGCCCTTCAACAGTTGTGGGTTTTGCTCAAACAACGACTGTATGCGCTCTTCGCCGCAAGCCTTGACGAGACTTTTGATGCCTTCGTCAAACTGGCTGCCTTTACGGGTTATCTCATGATAAAAGGCTGACCAGGATTGCGGAAAAATCTGTTCCAGTCGGCGCCCGTCGGGCCAGTGGCTAAAGCGTTTCTTTAGTGTACCCAGCAATTGCCGGTGTCTTTCAGGAGAACTAATCTCAAGTTTGTGCAACTCGTCAAACAAGGAGAGAGGATTGGCAAAACGGGTTTCCTGTGCCTCATCGTCCTGAATCACACGTCTGTAGTCATCGGTTGACTGAGCGATAATTTTCTCGTTACGGGCGAAGGACTCCAAACCAGAGAAATCCGCCAGGTATTGGCTTTGATCGGCATAAATTTGTGCATCCATACGGCCGAGTGTTGCAGAAGTCAGGAGCAAACACGTAACCCCACCACAGCGGTACCCGGAATTATCCACCAGCACCGCTATGACTCGGGAAAATGTGTATTCGGTGTTGCATTTCATCCTGCGTGCCGAAGCCACGGCACTTTCATGCCCAAGCGGTTCCATCCCAATCTGGGTACGTCGTTCAAAGGAGCTCAGGGTAGCATCATTCTCCAGGCTACCGGCCACAACCTCTTCACTGTTCCTTTGCCGCTGCGCATGAAAGTTTGTATCGTGTACGGAGCAGAACTTCCCGGCAGGGTTTGTCTCAATGCCATGGGGCAACCCTGGGCGGTAGAACACCAGACGCCCTGCACGAATACGACAGTGGTTTTCCCAATTGAGCAATTCTTCATCACTGAAGTTCAGTAATTCTTTAAGAAAGGCTTTTTTGCGGGTTTTTACCGGGGTATTGATATCCACTGCCACATCAAGGTTCATATCACCAAGGCAGCCGTGGTAATCGGCCAGGGCGTCCAGCCATTGTTCTTCCAAGTCGTTGATATCCGGCCGCTCTCCACCAATACCCAGCTCTGCCAGTTCCCTGAACATTGCTTCAACCACTGCTTTGCTGTGTCCCCTAAAGGTGAGGGTCAGCTGATTTTCAAAGCTCATGGCCTCAGGCAGGCTCGGGGGAGAAAACAGAATACTGCCGCCTCCACAGACGGTCGATTCGAGTTCTACTGCCCGAACCGGTGGGTCACTGAGGTAGGCAGCATCCAGTTGTTCCGGACTCAAATAACCGACACTCTGGCCTGTCAGTTTGGCAAAACCGTGGCTGAATTCCGCCAGTTGCACTTTTGCTTCAACGTTTTTGCCGGTTCTTGAACTGACTCTTGCAGGTAAGGCCGGGAAAGGCAGAGGAGTTTCGATGGTTGGCAGTTTTGCAATGGAAGGCCGGTCGGCGGCTAACGACGCCCGGCACTTGTTAGCAATGTCCTGCAGAATCCTCACGGTATTATCAATTGTATCCTGGTTCCTTTCGTGCCATCGTGTTTTATCTCCGGTTAACTGCTCCGCCAAGCCCTCACAGTCATTGGCCAGGCTGATCAGGTCGCTGCGCCAGTCGCGGTAATGTCTGTTCAGGGCAGAGTTGGTATATTTAACCCGGCTGGCCAGACGGTGCAATCCCCGTTCCAGGGCCAGGTTATCAGCCAGTTTATTGCCCGCTTCCCGGGACAGCTTGAGGGTCATCCGGGTGATGGGTTGGCCATTGGCATCCAGTAACTGGCTGATACCGATCTGCCCGCCCCGGATATCGCGGCCTTTGACCGGCAGCCAACCGCCACGGATACCTGCCGCCTCTATCGCTTTATATTCCGCCATGGATACCCGCTCACCCGCCTCCAGGCTGTTGGGAAAGCGGGTGGTCAGCCAGGCAATGCGATCATGAATAGTCTGCCGTAACCAGCTGCGGTCACCGGGCAGAAAACCGCTGTGTTCGATCTGCCGGTCCAGGGCCTGCCAGTCAACCTGCCGCAGGATATCTTTCAGGGTATGGCCCAGTAAGTCATCCTTTAATTGTGCAAGAATATCAACGCAGGGATTGTCGATCAGCAACGTGTTCATGGGGGGTGCCTGAGGGTTCCGCAGTTTATTCAGCAGCAAGGGCATGGAGGAAAAATCATCTGTTTTCGAGGCGGGCTCTGGTTTTTCAGGACACGGGTAGCGAGTTGCCATCCCGGCATAATCCCAGTGGAACATGACTGGCTCCCCTTCCGGGGTCAGTTCAATGCCCTCCCAGGCACTGTTGACCATTTTTTCGTTACCGACAATCACATTGACCAGCAATAATCTGGCCCACTGCTCTTGAGACAGAGAGCGCAGCGTCGCTTCCCCGCCTTTGAGCTTATCCTGCCATTGTCTGGGGACAGGGCTGGCCACATAAAAATGACCCTGCTCTTCATGGACAAAACTCTGAGGTACTGCGATGCCCAGCAGCCCGGCGAGGTTGGCCATCAGTAGCTGGTTGCGGGCACTTAACTCACAGCTCGCCGGTTTGATGGAATAAACCTGTTGGCTAACAGGATCTCTGTAAAGCCCTGCTGGCCAGGTGCTGCTCTGGCATTCTTCCATGGCCACACTCTGCGGGGTCAGTTTTGACAGGGAGAAGGATGATTCCAGAGGTTCTGTCAGCTGTCCGGTATAGGGCCTAATCAACTCCCGGACAACACCGGACTGCTCACCTATGCTAAACAGCTCATAACTGAAGGGCGAAGGGTGGTGCTCCCACTGCTTTTTGGTGTTTTCACACTGGCTGGCGGCACCGATGCTGAAGAAGTGTTCGCAGCTTGCGTCACTGTCCTGCAACTTGATCGGATACCAGAGGTCCCCCTGCCTGGCAATCACCCGGCAGACCTCTTCGGCCAGCTCGCGCCATTCTTGCCTCTGCTGATCATCCTGACAGTCAGAAAAACACTCCAGCCGATCCATGTAAAAGCTTCCTCTGACCCGCATAACATCGAGCGTATCGGCGTCATGGAGCAGACTGCGCAGGGTCTGTATCGCCTCGGGCAGATGCTCGCAGCCCTTCGGATTATCCTTGTGGCAAATGGCTTCACCACACTGCCAGGCCAAGGACTGATCCACGCCAAAGTTGCGCAGGTGTTCCCTCAGGTTGTCAGCACTGGCCCGCTCCCACTCCAACGTATCGAACCCATCGCCTTCACGGCCCGTGTCGTGAAACAGGCAGGTTTTGATTAGCAGGGGTATCATTTGGTCGGGAAATTCCCGCGCCAGGCGATCGCCGTGCAGTTTACGCTGTTGCAACAGGGCTACTGCCCAGATTGCCGTCCGGCAACTGTGCTGGACACCATGAACCTCGCGGGCAATTGCCTGTGCAGGAGGCGCAATGCCTTCAGGACAATAAGGCTGAAGCAAGGCCGTTTTCGCTACCTGAGTAGATTCAATCAACGATTGATCAATGACCGGCCAATGGGCTGTTTCGGTTGCAGCTATTTTCGGACGTTTTACCGGTTCAATGGTCAGCGTTTCCAGCTCTGTCTCTATTATTTTCGGGAGAATATCAGTAGCGGCCCGTTTGTGCCCGGTCTTGTGCGAGAAATCATTATTGTCCGCGTCAACCCACTTTGCAGAAGCCACATCTGTGGGCATTAACTCTCCACTTATTCTCACTTTTCTGGCAAAAGCGCTGCCTGTCTTATCAATATTTTCAGATAACCTTGAGTCTTCAAAAGGCGCCCGTACTTTTCCTGCGTTGATAGGGAACAAATCCATTTTTTTAGCCCTCACTACTGTCCTTGTAATTCTGAACTTTTGGAGTCAAACCGAATCCATTATTGATTTAGACAGTTTATCCAATAATTAGTTTCAGCCATTATCAGGGCTAATTTACTGACTTTTTATATCCTCGGGCTCAATAAAGCCCAGATAGAGATTAAAGAATTTTTTCCAAAATTTATCGGTTTAGTTTAGCCGCGACCTGTGTTGCAGATTTGCCATGACACATCTCATTATTTGAAAATTGTTAAGATTACATTTACGAAAAATAATGCATCAATAGAAAATTTTCAGGAGAATCTGGCCTTAGGTTGAAAACTGGCAAATGATGCATATCCTTAAAGGCAATCAACTTTAAGGAGTATTCAAAAATGTTAAAAACACTGACTCAAATGTTATGTGCATGGACCATATTATCGTGCAATGCTTTGTATGCTAATGAGGAGCTGAATAAATTATATTACCGATTTTCAACTCAAAAAATGCCCGAATTGTTTGACTCTATCCAAAGTGCATTGAATGAGTCACCCGAAATCTCTCAAAGAGCAAAAGTTAAAGACTTGGCGCTGGTTACCAAAAAAGCCTATAAAACCTGGTATAAAAGTCTGGAAACACTTACTCCGGTTGAAGCAGGGACTGCAGCAAATCTAATAAGGAATAATTTATCAACAGTATACTTTGAGCAAAAAGTTGATGAGTTTCTATCCTCTAAAAGCCATATGATTAGTTGGGAAATCCCTGTTTATCATCAGATAATTAACATAATGATCGGCGTATGGGGCGGAGTGTTTTTCGAAAATGAGAACCTGGCCAAAATAAGAAAAGAAATTTATCATTTATTCACTTGTGATGATCATGATTGCTCTGAAATTGCTGAAAAATTTTCTTCCCAACATGATGAAGATGTAACTCTTGCAATACAAAGGTATTTTGAGTGCAAAAAAACAAAAGGTTCAGCTTATGGTCCCCATCTGGCTGAATTATGCGAATTGATTAATAACGATAACTTTTATAAGTCGACATACTTTGCATAAGTACTGTAAGCAACCATTTTTGGACAGGCATCCGTTATGGCTACCTTACATCATATTGTACATTGGTAATCGTAACTTCCTGTCTCTCCTTCGATACCATGAATGCGTCAAAATAATCAAAAGGTGCCCTTCCTTCCAGAAGTTTCACTTCTTCACCTGTTTCACCTTTTTTAGGATCCGCGCGGTGATAAAGCGGTAGCTCCATCTCGTCGGCAATGTCCCGTGCGGCATCAATGAATAATAAATCACTCTTATCGGGGTAGGCCTTCTCAAGAAATAACGCAGGGCGATCATCCCGATCAAACACCAGACGAATAACGCTTCTGCTGAGGATATCTCCTTTGGCGCTCTTTCTGACAATCATGGCATTGCGTCCATCCATCACGTAGCTCATTAGTCCTCTGCTGTAATCCTGAGCGCCGTCCGGTGTCAGGCAAGTGCGAACTTCAAGACCACTGATAAAAAGATCCCAGGGGTCTTCCGTCAGCCTCAGGGTTTCTCCCGGGGACAGCAGCTTGTTTCGGGTTTCCACACTGAAGTCACTGAAGTTCGCGCCCCAACCTGCTTTAAATTGGGGGTATTTCCGGTAAACGGCCTGCAAGTGTGGATTGTTCAGCGGTGACTGCCTGCGCACAGTAAAAGTATTGCTGGCACTGGCCTCTATAAACTGATGGATAAGATCTGTAACTTCTCTATTTCCATATTCTTCCATTGCTGCCATGTAAAAAGGCAGGAGATGATAATGTCGTTGTTTCCATAGCCATTGTGAGACCTCCTTACTTTTTCCCACTAAAGCGTCAGCCCCTTTTTCGGCGATCAACAATGGCAATCCTTCTTTCTGACAGCTTAAGCCCATGCTGTCCAGAAATTGATTAAACCTGTCTCCCATGTTGAATATCATGTAGAGCAAACCCAGTTTTTCATACGTCAGGCTTTGGGTGAGTTTTTTCAGGGTCTGTATTACCATTGCCTTATTCATATCATTGCTGGCCAATAGCCGTTCCAGAGTAACCAGCCACTGATGGAAAACCTTGCCATCTTTCATCTGTCGCCTGCTCCTGCTGGCGCTGGGAGCCTGCAAAGATTCACAGAGTTCCTCAATGTCATCTTCTGAGAGGATATCGGGCACAAATGCCAGCCATTGCAGCGGGGCCATGCGCAAATGATCGCCACCTTTGATTCCGGGCTCACCCAGTATTTGCCGTATTTTCGGGGTACTCTGAACCAGACGGGCCAACCCACCGATGAGATAGGGAATATTTTTTTTATTGCCATGTTTCATAATGGCCCTGACAAAATGATCCAATACTGAAGCAGCCATTATTTCTTTGGATGATTTGCAGGCGGCAATGATCATTAAAAGTCGATGCACTTTCGCTTTGATATCGGGTTTGCCTTCAGGCAATGATAGAGCAGCCAATCTGCTTTCCAGATCGTCAACTGCACGGAGCAATACCTGTGAATAGTCCGGGGTCGTTTTATCAATATTTGTTCTGAGTACCCTCAGATAACTGGCCAGCGGTTTGCCTTCAAGTAGAACAAACCCATTGATATCACTGAGCTGTTTGAGTTCTTCAAACTGTAAGGCAACAGGAGCAGGTGCTTTCAAGATATTTGCCACAGTATCAATATAGTGGTGATAATCAATGGAATCAGGTTGTTTCGACAAATAGGCCAGCTCTTTAGCAATATGCCAGATGCTATTTGAATCAGCGGTATACAAAACCGATCTAATGTACGACGTTAACTCAGTAATATCAGCCTCTTTTGAAAAACCGGAGCAGGCTGCATACAGATACAACAATCTTCTTGTGTAGAATTTGAAATCATCATCAACAAAAATGCTTGGTAAATAGCCATCCGCATCAACTCTTGGAAGAAATTCTTTTTCAATATTGTCAACTTCACTCAGCAACTGTCTGGAAAGTTCGTTATTTTCCGATTCAAGGATTTGCCTTATCTGCAGAAGTCCGTCCTTGACCAGTTTGTCATCCTCTACAGGGTTTAGTGCTGTCAGCTTTTCATTGATTTCATTGTCCTCCCTTGCCAGAGAAGGCTTATCAGGAAGGCGTTGAAACAGGTTCTTTGCCTCTTCTAATCGGATGGACAAAGGAATTCTCTCAAGGTACCGGGCGACCATTTCCGCTGGCAATTCAAACTTTTCTTTAGCAGCCAACATAATCCGGAGTTTTTCAGCCGCGCTTAAAAATTTTTTTTCGAATAACTTTTTTACCGTCTTCGAAGCATCCAATCTCATGCACTCATTAATAACAGCCCGTTGCACCTCTTTGGTTGGAGACTTTTCTATTGCCCCATCATGAAATTTTTCCACCAGATTGCTGGCAGCTCTTTTTATAGCTTCTACTTTTGAACCGGGTAATTGATTGACAAGATCAGGGTGAAGATTAACCAGCCGTTCAAACAGCTGTTTACTGCCATCGGTATTGAGGGTTTGTTCAGACAGTAAGGTAATGCCATCATGCAGCTGTACCTGCCAGCCAAGATACTGAACGGAGTCACCTCCTGCTGAAAAGCCAATGGATGACTCCATGATTAATGCATGCAGCTGCTGTAGTGTCAGACCATTTAAACGATAAAAATTCATTTTACCTCAGCGGTACGGTAGGCATAAGTACTCAGCCATACGGAATCGAATATTTCTGGCTTATTAGGCAGCTGCTCTGCAAGGCGCAACAACGGGAACATAGCAAGGCTATGTGACCAGAGTTGCAACGCATCACGACTGCATGGATGCAGGAGCTAGAGCAACGCAGGAGCAGTTGCCGCGAGTGCCTGAACAATAAGTCAGAAAATATGATTTCGTATGGTTGAGTACTTATTCACTGGACAAGCATCTGGCTACCTTACATCACGTTTTACATTGGTAAACGTCACTGCCTGTCTCTCCTTTGATCGAGTCAAAGTGAGAGCGCTTTATTTTCTCCCTCCAGAACACTCCCCCCCTTTTTCGGCGATCAACAATGGTAATCCTTCCTTCTGACAGCTGAAGCCCATGCTGTGCAAAAAATAATTTTTCGTAAGTCAGACTTTGGAAGCATTGCCCAATCGAGCCGGGCAGGCGGAGATATAAGACGATTGAGTCGAGACTCATAATAATTCAGACATTTTAGCTAATAATTAGTTCCATCCATTATCAGGCTGTGCTCAGTTTAAGTATTGGCGCACTCCCCGAAGCCAGAAAAATCAGGAGATTATGAAAATACCTCGCTGTGAAACAGGAGAACCTTTTGTCCTCAATTTAAATCGAACTGAATCAGGGAACTTTTTGATGCATTTTCGAGTCAAAATCTTAGGATCAATATAATTAATGCGATTAATCAGGAAGGGAGGAACGAATAATGCAGCCAGCCACAAACTTAAAAGCGGGTACTGTCCTTAGCCCAGTCTCTGGTGCAAACAGTAAACGTAATCAACCGGGTAATTTTCAGGGTCGTGCCAGCACCTGCGTCGGCGCTGGCAGCTCTGGCTACTCACCACCCGTTGTTGGAAGGCATCCTTCATACCCAGCGGCAGTTCCACTTGCTGATCGAATGACGACTGAAGGCAGGAATATGTCCCCCCGGTTCGCAAATGCAATGGAATACACCAGCTGTGCAACAACTAACAGAGACAAATTTCATTCAGAGTCTGACAGTAGATTGCGCGAACAGCTCGAAGAATTATCATTACCAGATCCCTCACTTTTGCATGGCGATAGAGTTCAGCAGACTGGAGGAAGAAAAGGATCTCACAATGATAAAGCTAAAGCACTGCTGGAAACGATACTGCTTCAAAAAGCTCTCAGCCCGGAAATTAAGCCCGATGGTGGTTCTGGCAAAAGTCCTGGTTTCTTCAAGAGGCGCAAGCTGAATGGATTGGTAACAAAAGCAGTTGATAATTTCTTCAAAAAATCAACTCATAATTTTTCGCCTGCGAGTTTGGTGAGCAGTCAAGCGCAACGAGTTGAACAGCTGCTTCAATCTTTTGCCCGAACGGAATCCGGTCAAAGGCTCTACAGAAAAGCCGTTGCCAATAATCTAGTAGTCCTTGAAAGTCTGTTGAGAAAGGCGGGTGTTGATATCAACCATCAAAGCCCTAAAAGTGGCGACACGCCAATAATTGCAGCCGCCAAGGCGAATCATTGGTCAATGGTTAGTTTACTGCTTGAGGAAAAAGCCACTGTGCATCAACAAAACAAATCTGATTTTCATTTGTTGATGCTGATTTTTAGCGCCTGGGGGGATTACAAGATTACCGATCAGCAACAGAGGGAACTTACTTTAAAAGCCCTCGAAAATCAGCCTGAAGCTCAGATTAAGTTGGCAAACGGTCAGACAAAGTTACTTGCCGTTTATGCCTTTCAACATGCAGTCTTGAGAAATTGTCAGTTATTTTGCAATCAGTTGCTGAAAAACTCTCATCTGGTCAGCGCATTAAAACAAGAACAGATAGGTTCCAAGCTTATGATAGATGTAGTGATGAACTATCGTGACCCGGCAGCAGCAACGAAGTATCTGGTGAATTTGAAAGATTCTGCCGGGCGGCGACTTTTTGATCTTAACTGTAAGACACAGTCAGGTAAAACGCTCCTGATACTGGCAGCAAAAAAAGGTAACACCCATACCATGGAAACCCTTCTTAACACCCCGGGTGCTGTAGAAAATATTAATGCTTACACCACCACCTCCCTACCGTGCCCCCCCTCTCGGTGGACGGCATACACTTATGCTCACTACTACAGTGAAGCCCATCAGAACCGCTATATCCTCGAAAAGCTGGTGAAACGTGGTGCCTGGCGGGTGCCTGCATACAAGGTGAAAGAAAAGGAACCAGATAGTATCTATGGTCATTCCTACCATTTCGGTAGCTATGGCGGCGATGACGGTCCAGATGGTGAGTGATACGGGCAGTGGTTTTGGGGATAGCGGTTGACACCTGAGGAGCCTAGTACATAACTCAAATTTCTTTGTCCTGCAGCAATGCCGGAATTTTCCATTCTGGCATTATTCTCCCTGATTCAGATCAGGGTGACCTATGCCAGCTCAATACCGTATCCGCCTGTCCATAGACGAACAGCAGCAATTAAAAGACCTCATTCACCAAACCAAGGTGGCCAAGCATAAACGTATTCATGCACAGATCCTCCTGTGTCTCGATGAAAACGGGCCAAAACTGACGGAGCTCCAGACCAGCCAAACCTGTGGTGTTTCAACGAAAACGGTTCAGAGAACACGCAAACGCTGTGTACTTGAAGGGCTGGATATTGCTGTTAATAGCAAGTTCAATGGCATTGCCCGCCCAAGAAAACTCCAGGGGGAGCAGCAGGCGGCATTGACAGCTCTGGCTTGCTCAACACCACCAGAAGGTCATAGCCGCTGGACGCTACAGCTTCTCGCTGACCGTATAGTTGAGTTGGAGCATGTCGATTTCATCTCGCATCAAACCATTGGCCGAGAGTTAAAAAAAACGAGTTGAAGCCTTGGCAGAAAAAGGAGTGGTGTATTCCAAAAAAAGCGAACGCAGAATTTGTTTGCGCTATGGAACGTGTTTTGGATGTTTATCAACAACCACATGATCCGAATCGACCACTGATCTGTATGGATGAGAGCAGTAAGCAGCATACTTTGGAGGTCAGGACTCCACTCCCTATGAAGCCTGGCCAACCCCTAAAATATGACAATGAGTATGAGCGCAATGGTGTGAGTTCTCTCTTCATGTTTTTTGCGCCACTGGAAGGTTGGCGACATATCGAGGTGACTGATAGCCGAACTGCCTGCGACTGGGCTCACCAGATCAAACAGCTGGTTGATGTTCACTTCCCAAAAGCTGATGTCATCCGTCTTGTCATGGATAACCTGAACACACATACACCTGCATCTCTTTATAAAGCCTTTGAACCAGGAGAGGCTCATCGGTTGGCCAGTAAGTTGGAAATCATCTATACACCCAAGCATGGAAGCTGGCTCAACATGGCAGAGATTGAAGCGTGGGAGTCCCAGCGTAATGGTGTAGAAAGCAAAATGGAATGGCGATTTACGACCGAGGATGCTCGGGTAAAACTCAAGAAGCTTTACCCGACGATCAAATCGGAGTGATGTACTAGAAGCATCCGTTGTGACTACCTTACATCACGTTGTACTTTGGTAATCGTAAGTTCCTGCCTCTCTTTTGTTGACAGAAACTCGTCAAAGTAATCGAAAGGCGCCCTTCCTTCCAGAACTTTCACTTTTTCACCTTTTTTTGCATCCACGCAGCGGTAAAGAGGAAGCTCCATCTCGTCAGCAATGTCCCGTGCGGCATCGATGAACAATAAATTACTCTGATCGGGATAGCCTTTTTCAAGCAATAACGCAGGGCTATCATCTTGGTCCAGCACCATGCGAATAACACTTCTGCTGAGGATATTTCCTTTTTGGTTCTTTATGACAATCATGGCATTGCGTCCATCCATCACATAGCTCATCAGTCCACGTCTATAACTATGTAGGCCGTCTGGTGATATGCAGCTTTTAACTTCAAGCCCACTGATAAAAAGATCCCAGGGGTCTTCTGTCAGCTTCAGGGTTTCCCCCTGGGACAAGAGCTTGTTTCGGGTTTCCTCGCTGAAGCCACTGAAGTTCGCTCCCCAACCTGCTTCAAATCGGGGGTATTTCTTGTAAACGGCCTGCAAGTGTGGATTGTTCAATGTTGACTGCCTGCTCTGAATAAAAGTACTGTTAACACTGGTCTCTATAAACTGATGCGTAAGGTCTATAACTGCTGCATTCCCCTGTTCTATCATTGATGCCATGTAAAAAGGCAGGAGATGGTGATGTCGTTGTTTCATTAGCCATTTTGAGAACTTTTTATTCACTCCCACCAAAGCGTCAGCCCCCTTTTCAGCGATCATCAAGGGTAATCCTTCCTTCTGACAGCTCAAGCCCATTCTGTCCAGAAATGCAGTAAACCTGTCTCCCATGTTGAATAACATATAAAGCCAGCCCAGTTTTTCATAAGTCAGACTTTGGGTAAGCTTTTTCAGGATCGGCATTACCATGGCCTTATTCATAACCTCGCTGGCCAGCATCTGCTCAAGGGTAGACAGCCATTGGTGGAAAATCTTGCCATCTTTCATCCGTCGCCTGCTCTTGCTGGCGCTGGGAGCTTGCAAAGATTGACAGAGTTCCTTGATGTCATCTTCTGAGAGTCTATCGGGTACAAATGCCAGCCATTGCAGCGGCGCCATTCGCAAATGCGGTCCGCCACTGATTCCGGGGGCACCCAGTATTTTCTGTATTTTCGGGGTACTCTGAACCAGACGGGCCAGCCCAGCGATCAGATAAGGTATATTTTTTTTATTGCCATGTTCCATGATGGCCCTGACAAAATGAACCAATACTGAAGTATCCATTATTTCTTTGGATGATTTGCAGGCGGCAATAATCATTAAAAGTCGATGCACTTTCGCTTTGATATCGGGCTTGCCTTCAGGTAGTGATATACCGGCACATTCTTTTTCCAGATCGTCAACTGCATCGAGCAATACCTGCGAATATTCCGGGGCTATCTTATCAATGTTTGCTCTGAGTACGGTTAGATACTTGTCCAGCGGTTTGCTTTCAAGTAAAGCGAACCCTTTGATATCACTGAGCTGTTTGAGATTTTTAAACTGTAAGGCGACAGGTGCCGGTGTTTTCAAACAATGGGCCAGGGTACTAATATAGTGACAATAATCGATGGAGCCGGGTTGTTTCGACAAATAGGCCAGCTCTTTAGCAATATGCCAGATGTTATCTGGAAAGGAGTTACTTGGTTCGATGATATAAAGAACAGATTTAATGTACGACATTAACTCAGCAATATCACCCTGCTGTGAAAAACCGTAACAGGCTGCATAGAGATACAGCAATCTTCTTGAATAGATTTTGAATTCGACATAATCATCATGGTCTGATAAATTGCCATCCCATCCAACTCTTGGGATATATTTTTCTTCAATACTGTCAACTTCACTCAACAATCCTCTAGAAAGCTCGTTATTTTCGGATGTTAGGGTTTGCCGGATCTCTAGGAGGCTGACCGAGAATAGACTGCCCTACTGCGGCGGCAGCAAATTGGTCTGAAAATCCGCTTTTGTTCGTCAAATAGCTCGCTATTCACCGGGTAGAAGGAGCTACCAATTGTAGCTCCAACCCCCTCAGATCCCGGCGTGCGGATTTCCCGCACCGGGCTCTTCGATATTTGACTCACAGCACAGCCATGGATTTCATTGCCATAAAAGGCAGCATTATCCTCGGTTTCTGTAGCGGCAGAAGCTGCTTGAGGTTATGGTACTTTTCCCATGGAATCTTGCCTTTCCGGCATCGGCTACACAGCATCTTGTACCAGTAGCGGTCAACAAACCGGTAAAGCTTCTCCATACTTCGGAAGTTTCCTCCCAGACCGTAATACGCATAATGCCCTCTCAACCGTCGATTGATCGCTGTCACTTGTTCGTGCAGCGGTTCATGGCGTATTCGTCTCAGCAGTTCCTTCAGTTTGGCTATGCTGCGTCTTAGGCGGGATTTTTCCGTTCTCCTTCCCACCATGAAGTTTCCTTTCAGATTCCTTGTGCAGTAGTGCGTAAAGCCAAGGAAGTAAACCGTTTCCGGTCGTCTTCCCCCACGACTGGCAAAACGTCCGAACCTGACTAACCGGGTTTTATCCCGCTCCAGTTTCAACGCAAACTTCTCCAGTCGCTGTGGCAGCACATTCATGAACCGCTCCGCATCACTGCGATACTGAAAACACACCACAAAGTCATCAATGTACCTGATCAGCCATGCCTCGCCTTTTAGCCGAGGCTTGACCATGCACTCGAACCAGAGGTCAAGTACATAATGCAGGTACAGGTTGCTCAGAACTACGCTGATCGGCCCACCCTGAGGCGTACCTTCTTCACACTCTTGCAACTCCCCGGCCTCCATCACCCCGGCTTTCAACCAGCGCCGTATAAGGTTCAGGATTCTGGGATCACCGACCCGGTGTTCCACAAAACGAAGCAGCCATCCATGGTCAAGACTCCCAAAGAAGTTCTTCAAGTCCGCTTCCAGCACCCAGCTGACCTTTCGGCCTGAAACCACCTCGTTAAAAGTGGACAGGGCATGGTGCGCTCCCAGTCGTGGCCTGCCACCCATGGAACAGGGCAAAAAGTCCTGCTCATAAATAGCATTCAGCACATCAGCAACACTTCGCTGCAAAGCCCGGTCATTGATGCAGGGAACACCCAGAGGGCGCTTTTCCTTTTTTCCCGGCTTGGGTATCCATGCCCTTTTGACCGGCGGTGCCTTGTAGCCTTGCCGATGGATAGACGTCAGTGTCTGTTCCAACCACCGCTTAAAGTCTTTCTTTGTCTCTTCGACAGTCAGCCCATCGACTCCGGGCGATGTGTTGTGTGGAATCTTGTTCAGATTCATACACAGGCTCGCCGGGGTAATATGATGTGCCAGACTTGTAAAGCGAAGTTTCGGATAACTCCGGGCTTTCGCTGCTACCCTCTCCAGTCCCGTTGCCATGGCTGGTTTACCTTCTCACTGCGTAAAAGACCGTAACTCCCTCAGATGTGGAGCCCATGTTTCCCTGGAAAGGCTCAAATACCGCCAGCCGCTTCCCCATGTGACGGGCTCTCCCCGCCTCGGAGTACTATCAGCTGGTCTGACTTCCTGAACGTCATCAAGTCGTTCTTGCTTTACAGGCTCGTCGGACCCTACAGGCTCCGCCTGAACGTTCAGGATCTCCCTTGTTCACGTAAAATCATTCGATAACATGCCGTGGGTACGAACCCCGGAAGCAGTCGGGATGCCTTGTCATTAGCGGAGCTCCCGACTTCCGCTTTCCCCATTGAGAAAGAAGGTCAGCTACTTCAACCACGTTCAATTTCGGGGCTAATTATCCCTTAGCAGACGTTACGGCCTGTTATCACCCTGTCTACGCTTCGCAGTAGTCGTTACCTTCTACCACGCAAGACTCGGTACACGGCTGCCGACCACAGCTTTACCGCGATGACCATTTCAGGTCACAAGATTTTACGCGCTTGCAAGGCGCAATCCTCACAAAACCGAATTTTCATCCTCAATTTTCTGCCGTCCTCGCTACGGGCGCTATTCTCGGTCAGCCTCCTAGAAGTCTGTCCCTGACCTTTATTTGAGGGTCTAATGCTGTCAACTGTTCATTAATTAGATTGTGCACCTCTGACAGAGAAGGCGTATCAGGAAGACTTTGAAAGAGGTTCTTTGCCTTCTCAAATCCGATGGATAAAGGAATCCTCAAAAGTGTCCAATAAGCCTCGTGAAGTGGTCCTTTATGTTCTTCTTCAGCAGCCAACATAATCCGAAGTTTTTCAGCCCCGTTTAGAGTTTTTGTTTTGTTCAGCTTTAATACCGTTTTCTCAACATCAAGTTTCAGGCACTCAAGGAAAACGGCACATTGCACTTCATTGGTTGGTGACTTTTCTATTGCCTCAAGTTGAAATTGACTCACCAGATTCCTGGCGGCCATCTGTATAGCTACAGCTCTTGAATCAAAGGGTTGTGTCTCAAGATTAACCTGCCGTTCAGATAGCGGTTTACTCCCGGTAGCAATGAAGAATCCCTCTGACATTAATTGCTCATTTTTCATAGGTAAAACTTCAGTTTCTGGCATTCTTTTACGAAATTTACCGGGCAGTAAAGGGTCGTCTGTTGTATTTGCCGTTCTTTTTCGAGCAGTTTTTTCTGTCTGTGCGGTGGTGCCATCCTGTCGCTTTACCTGCCTGCCGAGGAACTGGGTGGAGTCATCTTCTGCTTCTGTTGAAAAGCCATTGGGTTGCACCACCTTCAATTCATGCAGCTGTTGAGTCAAACCTTTTAACTGATAAAAATCCATTTTACCTACCTCCATTGTGGGCGTATGTTGGAACCATTACAGGACAGCCAAATACCATATGTTCTGGAAAATCAGCGTTCAGATCTTTAATACAAAGAAAAACCCTGAAGCTGATTTTCTCATTCCTGTCTTTGCAGTACCGACCTGACTGAATAAAGACGAATCTCTATAACATTTGACTGTTAATCCAATAATTAGTTCCATCCATTGCTCTGTTAAGTGTTGGAAGACTACCCGGTTAAAACTGTGGGTCTGTTGCCAGTCTCGGGGATTTTTTGTAGCTATTTGCTACTTTTATTGTACTCTGCTACATATCACGAATGATCATCAGTTGGAGAATTTGTCATGCCTTCTGCACCATTGAGACTTAATGATGAATTAGTCCGAAAGGCTACTATCGTAGATTCGGCTCTGAGTAGAACCCCACCCAAGCAAATAGAGCACTGGGCTAAGATTGGAAAAATATTAGAGGAAAACCCCGATTTAACCTATTCCTTTGTTGAAAGGATACTTATTGCAAAGGCGGAAATGGACTCAGGGGAAGTGGTTGATTATGAATTTCTGGAAGATGAGAAATGAAGGTAGTAGCAACAATAACCTTCATGAAAACAAAGAAAAAACTTCACAAGAACCAGATTATTGATTTAGATCGGGCAGTCAAATAAAATTGCAACAATCGCAAAATTAATTACGCCAGACACAAGATAAATCGTCAAAAGGTGAATTTATCTTGTGGGGTTCAACTACAAAGCTAGCCAAAAGCGTATCTTACTCAAAGAGCACCCTGATGCAGAATTTATCAGCGACATTGCCAGTGCTTTCAACTTTAAGCGAAAAGGACTGCAAACCATTCTGGAATCAGCGGTGTGCGGAAATCCAACCCATATTGTGGTTGCCACGAAAGATCGCCTTGCCCGATCAGGGTTTGGACTCATCAAATGGCTTGTTGAATTATCGGGAGGATACATCGAGGTTTTGGATGACCCGGATAACGCCTGTGAGCCATTCGACACCCAAGAGCTTATCGGTTTCATTACCTCATTCTGCAATAGCCACTACGGGAAGCGATCTGCTAAAAGACGCAAAGATAGTAGCGTCAAAAAAGATCAGGTTTTACCCAGAGAATAAGCAAGCCTATCACGATGCCCTGATACTCTATCGCAGGTCGTACAACCTTGCTGTTGAGCGTTTCCGCAATGATGACTATAAAGATGCCAGCGGAAAATTCATCAACATGCGACCTGCCATTAAAGCTCAAGTGAAGCAAGAGCAAAAAGAAAGTGGCAGGGCTTATAACTCGCTTGTTTCTGATAATGGAACACTGGCGGCAGCGACCACATTCAAAGCGGTTTGCGAGCACAACAAGAAGCTCAAGGGAGCTAAAGAGGGCTTTGCAGAAATCAGTTTCAAAAGCCGCAAAGGTAGCAGGCACTCATTCTCTATTGACCGTTTGCCAAAGGGGTTAAATCCCTGCGTACAGGCTCTTGGCAAGATTCACCTGACAGAAGATGTGCCAGCAGAAGCGATTGGCAAGTCTTGTGTCATAACCTACGACAAAGGTCGCTGGTTCATTCAGGTTCAACAACATATTGAACTAAATCCCGAAATCCAAGGGAAGGTTAGATGCGTTGGAGTTGACCCCGGAGTTCGCACCTTTGCCACTTGCTACAGCGAAAAAGAGGCGTTGATAGCGGGTGATAAGGTTGCAAAAACAAAGCTGTTCCCACTGATGAAGCAAGTGGACAGCTTGATCAGTCAAAAGCAAAAAATCCTGAACACTCAGAAGGGCGTTAAGTTCCCCGACATGCCCCAGTGGGCAAGAGATCGGATTATTCATTTCAAGAGGGAAATTGACCGGCTGAAATGCAAAAAGGATGACATTGTTCTTGATCTGCATAACCGGCTGGCGTTCGAGCTGGTGTCGAACTACGACGTTGTATTTTTGCCAACCTTTGAGACAAGAGGTATGGTCACACGCAAAGATAAGAAGGTTCGCACCATTCGCCGTAACACCTGCCGCCAGATGCTTGACCTCAATCACTACCAATTCAAAATTCGGCTTAAGTGGTGCGCAAAAAAGTATGGAAAGCATGTAGTTGATTGCAACGAAGCCTATACATCCAAGACTCAATCATGGAACTGCCTTTCACCACACCGATTGATATTTGCCTAAAATCTGTTGTCAAAGAAATAAACAGACATTCAGGTACACCAACATGTCTCAAGCTCAATACCAGTCTAAGAACCTCAACCACCTTGGCTTGGTTGCCGCTATGTGTCGGGAGTTAAAGATAGCCGAATACATTGATGCCCGTATCACAAATGACTCCGATGTTCGTAATGTCACTATTGGACAAGCTGTAGTTGCAATGATCATCAATGGCTTGGGCTTTACGGGGCAAACTCTATACATGCTCCCTGAGTTTTTTGAGGATAAGCCGATTGACCGCCTTATCGGGGAAGGTATACAGGCTGAACACTTGAACGATAAGGTACTTGGTCGGGCTCTCGACAGTTTGTACGACGCTGGTGTTAGCGACTTGTATCTCAATCTGGCCGTCAAGGTCGTCAATCATCTGAAACTTCCTTGCAAGGCATTAAATCTGGATGGCACCAGCTTTCATGTGGATGGAGTCTATAACAGTCATGACAATCCAGACGACTTGAACTGTATTCATATCTGCCAAGGTTACAGCCGTGACCACCGGCCTGACCTGAACCAGGTAGTCTTACAGTTAATGACTGAAAACCAGGCGGGCATCCCTGTGTTTATGGCCCCTGCCAGCGGTAATGTAAACGACAAAACCTGTTTTCAGGAAATTATCAAAAATCATCTGTCATGTTTTAAGGCTGCTTTGAATAGCCGCTATCTGGTTGCTGATGCTGCCATGTATGTTGCAGAAACCCTTCAGTCGCTTGATGAGCAAAAGCAGCTGTTTATCTCCCGGGTACCCCTGAACATCAAGGAGGCAAAGGAGCTGGTCTGCAAAGCGCCAACCATGTCGCTGGAGCCTGTTGAAGGCTATGAAGATTATTACTCAGCTGAAGTGCCTTCCTGCTACGGAGGGGTTCAACAACGATGGTTCCTGTTTCTCAACAAAAAGCGCGGGCTTAGTGAACGGAAAACACTGACCCGAAAGATGCAAAAACAGTCATTGAAAGAGGCCCGTGATCTGGAGAAGCTGAGCAAAAAGGCCTTTTTGTGCCGGGACGATGCATTGAAGGCTTTTGCCTTGTGGCAGAAACAATCGAAACTTTGCCAAAGCGAAACAGAGCCTGAGGTTATCTGTAAACCCTGCTATTCGGGCAAAGGAAGACCATCGCCGGATAGCAAGCCTGATCACTTCGAGTACTTTGTGCAGGTTGAATGCTTTGTTTCCTGCGAGAAGAGGGAGCATGCAGAGGCCTCACTGGGTTGTTTTATCCTAAGCACCAATGAGCTGGATAAAAATAGTTTGAATGCCTCTGAGCTGCTGTCTATCTATAAGTCGCAACAAAAAGTTGAAGGCGGCTTTCGGTTCCTGAAGAGCCCGGACTTTCTGGTCTCTTCGCTCTATTTGAAGAAAGCGGAACGTATTGAAGCCCTGTTAATGGTGATGACTCTGTGCCTGATGGTCTATGCTGCTATCCAGCACAGAATCAGGCAGGAACTGAAAAAGCAAAGTCGTGTATTTCCAGACCAGAAAAAAAAGCCCTGCCAGAACCCAACAGCAAGATGGGTATTTTTCTGTTTTCAGGGGCTTAGGAGGCCGACCGAGAATAGACTGCCCTACTGCGGCGGCAGCAAATTGGTCTAAAAATCCGCTTTTGTTCGTCAAATAGCTCGCTATTCACCGGGTAGAAGGAGCTACCAATTGTAGCTCCAACCCCCTCAGATCCCGGCGTGCGGATTTCCCGCACCGGGCTCTTCGATATTTGACTCACAGCACAGCCATGGATTTCATTGCCATAAAAGGCAGCATTATCCTCGGTTTCTGTAGCGGCAGAAGCTGCTTGAGGTTATGGTACTTTTCCCATGGAATCTTGCCTTTCCGGCATCGGCTACACAGCATCTTGTACCAGTAGCGGTCAACAAACCGGTAAAGCTTCTCCATACTTCGGAAGTTTCCTCCCAGACCGTAATACGCATAATGCCCTCTCAACCGTCGATTGATCGCTGTCACTTGTTCGTGCAGCGGTTCATGGCGTATTCGTCTCAGCAGTTCCTTCAGTTTGGCTATGCTGCGTCTTAGGCGGGATTTTTCCGTTCTCCTTCCCACCATGAAGTTTCCTTTCAGATTCCTTGTGCAGTAGTGCGTAAAGCCAAGGAAGTAAACCGTTTCCGGTCGTCTTCCCCCACGACTGGCAAAACGTCCGAACCTGACTAACCGGGTTTTATCCCGCTCCAGTTTCAACGCAAACTTCTCCAGTCGCTGTGGCAGCACATTCATGAACCGCTCCGCATCACTGCGATACTGAAAACACACCACAAAGTCATCAATGTACCTGATCAGCCATGCCTCGCCTTTTAGCCGAGGCTTGACCATGCACTCGAACCAGAGGTCAAGTACATAATGCAGGTACAGGTTGCTCAGAACTACGCTGATCGGCCCACCCTGAGGCGTACCTTCTTCACACTCTTGCAACTCCCCGGCCTCCATCACCCCGGCTTTCAACCAGCGCCGTATAAGGTTCAGGATTCTGGGATCACCGACCCGGTGTTCCACAAAACGAAGCAGCCATCCATGGTCAAGACTCCCAAAGAAGTTCTTCAAGTCCGCTTCCAGCACCCAGCTGACCTTTCGGCCTGAAACCACCTCGTTAAAAGTGGACAGGGCATGGTGCGCTCCCAGTCGTGGCCTGCCACCCATGGAACAGGGCAAAAAGTCCTGCTCATAAATAGCATTCAGCACATCAGCAACACTTCGCTGCAAAGCCCGGTCATTGATGCAGGGAACACCCAGAGGGCGCTTTTCCTTTTTTCCCGGCTTGGGTATCCATGCCCTTTTGACCGGCGGTGCCTTGTAGCCTTGCCGATGGATAGACGTCAGTGTCTGTTCCAACCACCGCTTAAAGTCTTTCTTTGTCTCTTCGACAGTCAGCCCATCGACTCCGGGCGATGTGTTGTGTGGAATCTTGTTCAGATTCATACACAGGCTCGCCGGGGTAATATGATGTGCCAGACTTGTAAAGCGAAGTTTCGGATAACTCCGGGCTTTCGCTGCTACCCTCTCCAGTCCCGTTGCCATGGCTGGTTTACCTTCTCACTGCGTAAAAGACCGTAACTCCCTCAGATGTGGAGCCCATGTTTCCCTGGAAAGGCTCAAATACCGCCAGCCGCTTCCCCATGTGACGGGCTCTCCCCGCCTCGGAGTACTATCAGCTGGTCTGACTTCCTGAACGTCATCAAGTCGTTCTTGCTTTACAGGCTCGTCGGACCCTACAGGCTCCGCCTGAACGTTCAGGATCTCCCTTGTTCACGTAAAATCATTCGATAACATGCCGTGGGTACGAACCCCGGAAGCAGTCGGGATGCCTTGTCATTAGCGGAGCTCCCGACTTCCGCTTTCCCCATTGAGAAAGAAGGTCAGCTACTTCAACCACGTTCAATTTCGGGGCTAATTATCCCTTAGCAGACGTTACGGCCTGTTATCACCCTGTCTACGCTTCGCAGTAGTCGTTACCTTCTACCACGCAAGACTCGGTACACGGCTGCCGACCACAGCTTTACCGCGATGACCATTTCAGGTCACAAGATTTTACGCGCTTGCAAGGCGCAATCCTCACAAAACCGAATTTTCATCCTCAATTTTCTGCCGTCCTCGCTACGGGCGCTATTCTCGGTCGGCCTCCTAGTGTATTAACGGTCAATAATCAGGAGGAACATGTGGTTGGTTTGAAGGAAAGGCAGTGGACGATCATTCAAATTTTGGGCATTTTTTACGAGTCCATGTATTCCTGATAGGGGTGGTGAAAGGCGGATGGAACGATACCATTGACGAAAAATTAGGTTCTTTCAAGGTTATTAAGGGTGAGGGCTTCACCGTTGATCGTGACATCAACGGTGCCAGAAATGTCTTTCTTAAGTGTTTGACAAGGTAGCTTGAACCTTAGCCATAACAGCGAGTGTTGCGCTCGTTGCGGTTTTAATCAAGAGCTGAGGAGCCTGCAAGCATCCGTTATGACTACCTTACATCACGTTGTACGTCGGTAATCGTAAGTTTCTGTCTCTCCTTTAATAAAGGAAAAGCGTCAAAATAATCGAGAGGTGCTCTCCCTTCCAGAAGTTTTATCATACCTTTTGTACCTGTTTTAGCATCCAGGTAGTGGTAAAGGGGCAGGCCCATCTCGTCAGCAATGTCCCGTGCGGCATCAATGAACAATAAATTACGCTTATCGGGATAGCCTTTTTCAAGCAATAACACAGGGCAATCATCCTGATCCAGCACCATGCGAATCACACTTCTGCTGAGGATATTTCCTTTTTGGTTCTTTATGACAATCATGGCATTGCGTCCATCCATCACATAACTCATCAGTCCAATTTTAAAACTCAGGGCGTCAGGTGATAGACAGCTTTTAACTTCAAGCCCACTGATAAAAAGATCCCAGGGGTCCTCTGTCAGCTTCAGGGTTTCCCCCTGGGACAAGAGCTTGTTTCGGGTTTCCTCGCTGAAACCACTGAAGTTCGCTCCCCAACCTGCTTCCAATCGGGGATATTTCTTGTAAATGGCTTGCAGGTGTGGATTGTGCAGCGGTGACTGCCTGCTCTGAACAAAAGTGTTGTTAACACTGGTCTCTATAAACTGATGGGTAAGGTCTTCAACTTCTGCATTCCCCTGTTCTATCATTGATGCCATGTAAAAAGGCAGGAGATGGTGATGTCGTTGTTTCATTAGCCATTTTGAGAACTTTTTATTCACTCCCACCAAAGCGTCAGCCCCTTTTTCAGCGATCATCAATGGTAATCCTTCCTTCTGACAGCTCAAGCCCATTCTGTCCAGAAATGCAGTAAACCTGTATCCCATGTTGAATAACATATAAAGCCAGCCCAGTTTTTCATAAGTCAGACTTTGGGTAAGCTTTTTCAGGATCGGCATTACCATGGCCTTATTCATAACCTCGCTGGCCAACATCTGCTCAAGGGTAGACAGCCATTGGTGGAAAATCTTGCCATCTTTCATCCGTCGCCTGCTCTTGCTGGCGCTGGGAGCTTGCAAAGATTGACAGAGTTCCTCGATGTCATCTTCTGAGAGTCTATCGGGTACAAATGCCAGCCATTGCAGCGGCGCCATTCGCAAATGCGGTCCGCCACTGATTCCGGGGGCACCCAGTATTTTCTGTATTTTCGGGGTACTCTGAACCAGACGGGCCAGCCCAGCGATTAGATAAGGTATATTTTTTTTATTGCCATGTTCCATGATGGCCGTGACAAAATGAACCAATACTGAAGTATCCATTATTTCTTTGGATGATTTGCAGGCGGCAATAATCATTAAAAGTCGATGCACTTTCGCTTTGATATCAGACTTGCCTTCAGGTAGTGATATACCGGCACATTCTTTTTCCAGAACGTCAACTGCATCGAGCAATACCCGCGAATATTCCGGGGCTATCTTATCAATGTTTGCTCTGAGTACGGTTAGATACTTGTCCAGCGGTTTGCTTTCAAGTAAAGCGAACCCTTTGATATCACTGAGCTGTTTGAGATTTTTAAACTGTAAGGCGACAGGTGCCGGTGTTTTCAAACAATGGGCCAGGGTACTAATATAGTGGCAATAATCGATGGAGCCGGGTTGTTTCGACAAATAGGCCAGCTCTTTAGCAATATGCCAGATGTTATCTGGTATACGGTTATTTGGCTCGATGATGTAAAGAACGGATCTAATGTACGACGTTAACTCAGCAATATCAGCCTGCTGTGAAAAACCGGAACAGGATGCATAGAGATACAACAATCTTCTTGTATAGACCTTGAAATTTCTATAATCCTCAGCGTCTGATAAACGGCCGTTCCATCCAACTTTTGGGATAAATTTTTTTTCAATATTGTCAACTTCACACAACAGCTGTCTGGAAAGTTCGTTGTTTTCCGATTTAAGGGGTTGTCTGACCTCCAAAAGTCTGTCCCTGAGCATTTTATCAGGTCTTAATGCTGTCAACTGCTCATTAATGACATTGTCCACCTCTGGCAGAGAAGGCGTATCAGGTAGGCGCTGAAACAGGTTCTTTGCCTTCTCAAAACCGATGGATAACGGAATCCTCGCAAGTATCCAGTAGCCCTCAGGAAGTGGACATTTATTCTGTTGTTTCTGCTCTTCTTCAGCTGCCAACAAAATCAGGAGCTTTTGAGCCCCATTTAAAGATGTTGTTGTGTTTAGCCTTATCAGCGTATTATCAACATCAAGTTTCAGGCACTCAAGGAAAACGGCACATTGCACTTCATTGGTTGGTGACTTTTCTATTGCCTCAAGTTGAAATTGACTCACCAGATTCCTGGCGGCCATCTGTATAGCTTCAGCTCTTGAATCAAAGGGTTGTGTCTCAAGATTAACCTGCCGTTCAGATAGCGGTTTACTTCCAGCAGTAATGAATAATCCCTCTGACATTAACTGCTCATTTTTCATAGGTAAAAGTTCAGTTTCTGGCATTATTTTACGAAGTTTACCGGGCAGTAAAGGGTCGTCTGTTGCATTTGCCGGTCTTTTTTGAGCAGTTTTCTCAGTCTGTGCGGTGGTGCCATCCTGTCGCTTTACCTGCCTGCCGAGGAACTGGGTGGAGCCATCTTCTGCTTCTGTTGAAAAGCCATTGGGTTGCACCACCTTCAATTCATGCAGCTGTTGAGTCAAACCTTTTAACTGATAAAAATCCATTTTGCCTAACTCCATTGTGGGCGTATGTTGGAACCATTACAGGACAGCCAAATACCATAAGTTCTGGAAAATCAGCATTCCGATCTTTAATACAAAGAAAAACCCTGAAGCTGATTTTCTCATTCCTGTCCTTGCAGTACCAATCTGACTGAATAAAGACGAATCACATTAACATTTGACTGTTAATCCAATAATTAGTTCCATCCATTGCTCTGTTAAGTGTTGTCCATGATGTTTTTTACGCAGTCGAGTATTAGTTCCAGTTTTACGTCGTGTTCCTCCAGCTTGGTTACTATTTTTCTATGGTCACTGACGAGTATTTCCTGACTGCATTCCAGTTTGTCCATTCTGGAGTCCAGTTTTTTCTGCCCGTCTTCCAGCCTGTCTACTTTGGTTTCCAGCTTGTCTACTTTTGTTTCCAGCTTGTCCATTCTGGAGTCCAGTTTTTTCTGCCCGTCTTCCAGCCTGTCTACTTTGGCTTCCAGCTTGTCCATTCTGGAGTCCAGTTTTTTCTGCCCGTCTTTCAGTGCGGCAGTGTCGCTGCCGACGATTGACAGATTTTTTTCTATTCTGTCCAGTCGGCTCTCTGTAACGTGCCATTCTATTTGCGCTCCTGCTTTGGCGGTTTCATCGGATACACCGGCTTCCAGCAAAGCGGTATACAAAGGTTGGTGAAGCATTATTTTTACCGTAGGTTATTGTTTGGGTGGGCTGAGTATAGTCGGGTTTGACTATCGCGGCGGTACGATACAAGGTAAAACGATAATAACCGGTACAACAACCAAGAAGAGATGCAAAAGGCTAAGTGCTAGAGGGTGTCGCAGAACTCCAACAGCTCGTTCCCACGCTGGGACCCACAGGGCCTAAGAGCATGGGAACCAGAGTTTTGCGACAACCTCTAAAGCGAGGGGGTTTTACGCAAAATTCGATAAACCTTAAGCCCGAAAGCCTGCCAAACGACAACTTTCCAGCAGAGCGAGCGCCGTTGATTCAGCGAACCATATGCAGGAAGTGCATATGTTTCTCGTACTGATCAATAATATCGCCAATGACCTGTTCCCGGGTCCAGCCCATAATGTCGTAATCCTGACCACCCTCCCTCAGGAAGACTTCTGCCCGGTAATACTTGCTCTCTTCTTCGTCATCAATGACAAAACTGGGTTGAACATAGGAACGAGGGCTGACCCTGTAGAGAAAGTCCTGTTCCTCACCATGAAAAACATTGAGAGAGGCAATACTTTTGTTGCGATCAAAATCAATTCCGGTTTCCACTCCCTGCTCTTCCAGCTCTCTGGACAGGGACTTCATTGCCGGTAACACGACACTTCTCATGAAGACCCTGACACTTTTGCGCGCCGGGAAGTGGGTAATATTCTGCAATCGACTCTGCCATGGAATTGAAACATTGGCATGGCTCGGAGCCAGGGTGGTTTGGGTCAGACTTTCTTTCTTGGCAGCATCCAGTGCCAGCGCTTTTAACAACCCATAACCGGAAACCAGCAACACCACAGCGAATGGCAAAGCCGTTGCAATAGTGGCTGTCTGGAGCGCCTTGAGACCTCCGGCAAGCATCAGTACCAGGGCAACCAGACCAATCAGGGTAGACCAGAATACCCGCTGCCAGACCGGTGTTTTCCCTTCACCCTTAGAAGCCAGCATATCAATCACCATGGCACTGGAATCGGAAGAGGTTACAAAGAACACCACGACCATGATAATGGCGATTCCTGACAGGAACTCAGTGGCCGGGAAATACTCCAGAAACTTGAAGAGCGCCAGTGAAACATCGACCTGAACAATGTCAGCGAGATCTTCCGCACCATGATTCATAATCAGATCAATGGAAGTGTTTCCGAATACGGTCATCCAGATAAAGGTCAGACAGGCCGGTACAAACAGCACGCCACAGATAAACTCGCGAATGGTTCTGCCTCTGGAGATACGGGCAATAAACATGCCGACAAAAGGCGACCAGGACAACCACCATGCCCAGTAAAACAGAGTCCAGCCACCCATCCAGTCGGTCGGTTCATAGGCATAGAGATTAAATGTTTTGTCGACGATATCGGACAGATAACTGCCAATATTCTGCACCAGTATCTGCAACAGCAGGATAGTAGGCCCGAGAATAATGACCATGGCCATCAGCAACAGTGCCAGCAGCAGATTGATCTCGGATAAACGACGAATTCCCTTATCAAGCCCTGAAGCAACAGAGAGCGTGGCCAGAGCGGTAATCACTACGATCAAAACCACCTGAACATGAGTGCTTACATCAACATCAAACAGGTAATTCAGGCCCGAGTTGACCTGAAGCACGCCATAACCCAAAGCTGTAGCCACACCAAAGGTCGTACCCAGAATGGCAAAGATATCAATAATATGACCAATAACACCGTGAATACGATCACCCACAATCGGGAAAAGCGCTGAACGGAGGGTTAACGGCAGATTATGACGATAGCCAAAGAACGCCAGAATCAGAGCCACAATGGCGTAGATGGCCCAGGCATGAAACCCCCAGTGAAAAAAGGTAATTCTCATGGACTCCCGGGCGGACTCGATGGATGCAGGATCGCCCACAGGGGGAGTGAGAAAGTGCATAACGGGTTCCGCCACGCCAAAGAACATCAGGCCAATCCCCATACCGGCTGAAAACAGCATGGCAAACCAGGAGCCGAAGCTGAAGTCCGGCTCGGAATGGTCAGGGCCTAACTTAATATCGCCATAACGGGAGAGGCCGACAATAGCGACGCCGATAAGGATAATGGCGACTGCCGTCACATAAAACCAGCTGGCGTTGGTCATTATGGCCGTTTGCAAGAAGGTGGAATAAAGCTCGGCCTGCTTCGGAAACAGAGCCGTAGAGACTACTATCAGAAGAATGATACTGGCTGCACCGACAAAGACGGGCAAGTTAAGACTGTGACGTGATTCTGAAAGATCAGACATAAAGACGAGTGGCTCCCAAAGTCAGGTTGATTGACTGAAGCTCTTCAGGTGAAGTTGTTTAAGTGAAGGCGCTGAGACTACCTCAGTATTAAACAATTTCAGGCGAGAGGGCGGAAGATACTACAGGTCTGATATTCAGTGGTCAAATGATGTTGTTTTTTCTGATCTGTTTGTGGCAACCGGTCGAATCAAACATCTGAACAGGCCAAGAGATCACTGAGCTTGAATCCTGTTATTGGGACGATGTTCTTGTTTCTTTACAACAAATCATCAGGCCACAGACGTGCATTCTAATGAGAATCCCTCGCTGGCTTCTTTGAATCGGTTGTGACGAAACTGACCAACTCACTGGGCAGAACGCTTGCTCTGGCAGCAGGTAATGATGTTAAAGTGCCTGCAAAGGCAACTGAATCAGAGCATTATATTACTTAAATCTGAACTCGTTGGCTCCTGCCTGTCTGTCTCACCCCGCATAGCCATATAGCTCGATGCTATGGCTTCTCTAGCCTGCCGGTCCAATCTCTGCCTGTCTGTAGAGGAGTTTCCATTCTCACGGGTCGCAGCAGAAAGTCTCGATAACATGGCCAAGGCTTGGGCTCGGGATTGATCACTGGGTCTTAAGGCTCGCAATAGTTCTACTTCCCTGGACACTAAAGAGGTTCTGCAAGATGGACAGGTTGAATTTTTCGATAGCCACCGTTCCAGGCAGTCTCTGTGAAACATATGTTTGCATTGTTTGAGAACCATGACTTCCCTTCCGGCAAAAGTTTCGAGACAAACAGGGCAATTGTCGCTCGGCTTTTGATAAAGTGCTGACTGGCTGTCTGGGCTGCTGGGCGGTTTGATTCCGTTCATATCTCTTACTCTTCTCTCTGATTTTCAAATAACTTACGTTATTGGACCAATGTCTATCCATTGAGTTCCCTGTGCTTATGTTTGCGATACCGACGGTTCTCTTTGGCATCAATGGCCGAATTGACCAGCCCAAAACCACGGGCAAAGCCCCCGGCAAAGGCATCTGTGCTTTGGTAATTCATTTTGCTTCCCTTCTGTTATTTGCCTAAAGTGGTTGGGCAATGGAGGTATTTTTTTAAAGGTATCCAGTTAAGGTAAAACGATGAATAGCTTATATAACACTGATTATCATCAATGGCTGAGTCAGCAGGTGACCCTGTTGAGAAATCGTAATTTTGAACAATTAGACCTCGAGAATTTGTTGGAGGAGTTGGAGTTGGGGATAGAATCCAAGGTAGACAATCTGGAGAGCTATCTAATTAATCTCATACTTCATTTACTTAAAATGGATTATCAAACATCCGTTCTGAAGGATTCGGTAGCCTCTGAAAGAGTAATTAAAGGTTGGATGGATACTATCGATAACGCCAGGGATGCGATTAATAGATTAATCATAAAAAATCACAGCCTAAAACAACGGGTGAAAGATGTTTTAAGTGAGTCGTATCCTGCTGGGAAAAAAGGAGCCATTCGGGAAATGAATCGTCACATGCCGCCAAAATGCCCAAAACTGGATAACAGCAGCTTTCCCGACACCTGCCCTTGGTCTTTTGACCAAATGATGTCTGAAGACTGGTATCCACTGAACGGAGTAAGCCTTTATGAGTAGTTTATACAAAACCGATTACACCCAATGGCTGACCCAACAGCGTGAACTGCTGGCCCAGCGCCAATTTGACAAACTCGACATCGACAATCTGTTGGAGGCGATGGAACAACGTATGGGCGATACGAAAAAAGAATTAAGGTCTTATCTAAGAACATTGCTCATACATCTTTTGAAATACGCTTACCAAAAGCTAGTATTGAAAGATTCGTGGGTAGAAGACAAAGTTCTCTACACTTGGATACCCAGTATCAACAACCCGAGAGTAGATATTAAAGACCATATAAAAGAAAACCCCTGTCTTCAGCCAAAGATAGACGAAGTACTTGCAGAAGCCTACTCTCAGGCTAAAAAAGAAGCCGTCAAACAAATGAACAAATACATCAAGATCGAAAGCAAGCGCCTGAACAAAAGCGGCTTCCCCGAGTATTGTCCATGGACGTTTGAAAAGATCATGGATGACGACTGGCTACCGGAGGTTGGAAAATGAGTAGTTTATACAACACAATTACAGAACAGCCAAAGCATCACCACTCTGACCCGAGTGCAGAGTAATCGATTAATGCTTTTATCTTTATGGAGCACAGTTGCAAGACAAAAATCAGTGCACGGACACTCTGAACCTGCTCAGGCTCTGTGGGGTTGACTGATTGAAGACAGAAGTGAAGCTGATGACAAGCGTCCACCCAGTCACTACAGTACATCCGCCCTTCTTCAACGTCATAAAGAGCATGTCTGACACTCTCTAACCCTGATCGGATGGTCTGTTTCAGTGTCTCGAACCGGCTGACCAATTGCGGTAATTCTGCCCGCAATGAATTGACCACGCCTGAACCGTTGTTTCCAGCCAGCGACAAGAATAATTGGTACCCATACAACATTGTGTGAGCCCCATGAAGCAGCCGATTCACGTTGTCACTGGTCTCTGCCAGTAATTTTAATCCTTCCGGTGTCATGCTCAGTTTTTCCGGGTTTGCGAGACAATCCAGTCCGCCACCGGAGTTAAAAAATGGTTGCAGTCGGGCGTTTTGATCCCTGAGCCACTGAAAACCGCTGTCGACCTGATCGAATGTGCCTTCAGGGGGGAGAAAATCCTCCCATGATGGGACGGCTTTGGCTAACGGTAATACAGAGAAAGCAGAGGGCAGGCTTCTGTCATTGTCCGTTGTTCTTGCGAAGCAGGCTTCGCTGAGGCTCTCGCCAGAGGCAATGGCCTCTTCAGTGCTTGCCGAAGAGTACATTCCAGTTTCAGCCTCGCTTAACATTGCTTTTCGAGCCGCAAGACTTGTACCTGCTTGCGAAAGTTGACCAACACGTGGAATAGACGGCACTGCAACCGTTTTGGTATCGGAGTCCTGTGCGCCACCCTGCTGCGGTTGAAATACCGTAGCAGCTGCAGTGCTGGTTGTTTGGCTTTCTCCATAAGTCATAATCTATCCTCCATGAAAATTAATAATTTAGAATCGGCAGCGGACATAAAAGTTCTCGCCCTCCTACGTATTTGGACAGGCAACGGACATAAAAGTTCATATTTCACGTTGTCGATGAGACTGGAGAATCCCGAGGCCCGTCAAGAACCAATTTCAAAGCAGTGTCAGAGGAAACCCGGAGGCAGGCTACCTGGTAAGAGCACAAGTGAGTGCACTGAGATGTCTGATGCAATCCAATATCTCTGGCTGTATCAATCCGGGGTTGGCTTTGCCAGTCTCGAATATGGCCTCCTTAAAGAACTTGTGGTTCAGGGGAGGCCATTTTTTACCCTGCACGATGGTTTCGCCAGAGTTCTTTCGAGTCACACCGCAGAGGCGGGTTTACCAGGGTTTGGTTCTTTGAGTAACCTTAGTGGCGAGCCCAACCATTCTTATATAGCTCCTTATCTTTGTCTGCCTGGTGGTAAGCTTGGGCTACAGCCCGATCGGCCTATTGCTTTCCGTAGAGCGCGAATGAGCTTTAGTCACGACATCATTTTCCACACGACTACCTGCATCAATAAGACTTTGCACCAGAGTCGCATCATCCTGACTGACTTCTATTGTTAAGCATGTCTCCTGCAGCATAGTGTTAGCCTCGAAGAGAGATGCTGCCCGGTCTGCTTTGAGGCTTTTGCCCGTTTCCGAATGATCTGCAGGTGGAATAGACGTTACAACAGTAACCGTTTTGGTCTTGGACTCTGGTGCGCTATTCTGCGACGGTTGAAATACCGTACTAGCTGCAGGACTGGTTGTTGTGGTTACTCCGTAAGTCATAATGAATCCTCCATGAATAGTTAAGAATGGGCAATGGACATTAAAATCCTTGTCCACCTAAATACTTAGACAGGCAGAGGGATATAAAAGTTCATATTTCACGTTGTCGATGAGACCGGGGAATTTCGGTGCGAGTTTTTTAAGAACCAATCTTAAAGCAGTGTCAGGCGAAACCAGGAGGCAGGTTGCCTGGTGAGAGCGCAGGTGAGTGCATTGAGATGTCAGTCAGAATATTACTCGCTGAATCAATCCGGATTTGCTTTGCCAGTCTCGATAACGGCCTCCTTAAAGAACTTGTGGTCCAGAGGAGGCCATATTTGCACCCTGTACGATGGTTTCGTCAGAGTTCTTTTGAGTCGCACCGTCAGAGACGGTGGATTAGGTGGCTTACGCTAGAGAAGATCTATAAAAGTTTTCCAGAGCCTTAGCCAATTGCTCAGCCTCTCTTTGACGCTGCATCTTTGCCTCTACGAGACCTTTCGCAAGAGCCCAATCTGCGTCAGTGATTTCGGAATCACTGACACTATCGGCTTTTGTTTTATTGCTATGCAGAGCCAGCAAAAGACTTTCAGCCTTCCGGTCTGACAGGCTTGTGACTGTTTTCTAATGTTCTGCACGTGGAATAAACGATACAGTGTCAACATCATGCACGAATCCAGCATTGCTAAAGACTGCATGAGGAACAGACTGTACAGTGCCCGTTTTGGCCTTGGACTATGGTGCGCTATTCTGCGGCGGTTGAAATACTGCACCAGTTGCGGTGCTGGTTGTTGTGGTTACTCCGTAAGTCATAATATATCCTCTATGGGAATTAAAAGTTAAGAAAAGGCAACGGACATTATGGCAACTACTTTGGTTTTTATGGCAGCGAAGCCGACGGCGGTGGCTTTATCTTTGATCCAGAGTCTGGCGACTTTAACGAACAGGGTCAGTATGCCAGTGCCTGCTTTCGTGATCTGGAAGATGACAACCTGTATATGGGCACCGGTGCCAGCATCAAAGCCTGGGATAAAGGCACAGCACTGCTACCCTATCAATGGCGCAGCAAGGTCTATCAGGGCAGCCCGGTCAAGTCTAACGCCGCCAGGGTCCAAGCCAGCAGTTACAACAGTCTGACGTTTAAACTCTATCGCGATGATGAACTGGTGATGACACAGGCCGTGACTCAGATCGGGGCTTTCGTCTGCCAGCCGGTCGGAGTTCACGGTGGCATTTTGAGTTAGAGGGAACCGATACCGTGACCGCTGTGATTATGGCCAGCAGTATGGGGTCACTTTAATAATGAAAACGACACTGAGCTATAAATAAACCGGCATCAGTCACTCTATAAACAAGGCGGTGCTCCCGATCAATACGCCTCGACCAGTAACCCGACTTATCATGTTTAAGTGGTTCTGGACAACCCAGACCTTCGAACGGCTGCCGCTTAGTGTCTTTTATTAAGGTATTAATACGCTTTAGCATTCTGTTGTCATGAGACTGCCAGAACAGGTAATCTTCCCATGCGGTTTCAGCCCAAGAAAGTATCATTCCTCTATTAGTCCATGCTGGACTGCATTACCGGCCTCAATTTCAGCGATGGCTTCATTTAAACGACGAGCATTTTCAGGGCTGGACATTAGATAAGCCGTTTCCTGATAAGCATTGAAATCTTCGACAGACATAAGTACAGCTGGCTTACCATTTTGCCGTGTGACCATTACAGGCTTGTGGTTATCATTCACCCTATCCATGGTACTGGCCAGCTGTGCACGAAAATCTGAATAACTCATAACATCCATGATGCAAACTCCAGTATTTATTTTATTGGCTTCATTGTACGCATATACGTACTTATAGGCGAATAATGATTAGAAATAAAGGACTAACGAATTATGAGCTTCCCTGCACTACCCAGCAGTGTTGACCGCTACGTTCGGGAAATCCTGAACCGGCTATTGGGTCGCACCGGGGCCGCCGGTGATGCCGTTGTCTTGCGCCGTGATCTGGTGCAGTTGGGTCTGGCGGGCAGTCAGGGGCAGAACCTGGAGCTGCCAGCATCGTCGGACTATATCACTCAGGTACTGCAACCGGTGGAAGGGTTGAGCATTCCCGACAAGCCCACCACGCCGGAAGGTCTTAAAGTTCACATTAACCTTAATACTTGCACAGGCAACGGACATTAAAGCTCAAGTTTGCCCTTTAAGACCTCGAAGTTTTTCCAGCCCAGCAAATTCATTACTTCGCCATTAGTGGGCTTTACCCTTCTTGCGAAGGCTTCTTAGTAACATCCCCGTTAGCCCTTACAAGAGCCTTTAGCCTGAATTGTGGCAATTCTGGAGGAACTTTTGCGGCATGATTCGATCTAAATATTTAATGCCAGCGATTACAGCCAGCATTAGTGCAATGGAAAATCCTGAGGTGTAAATAACTTAATTTTCTAAGGAGAGAAGAAATATGAATACATTAGATTTCCCACCGGTGATAACACAGCCGCAACTGACGGTTCAGATAGCACCGGATAATAACTGTAAGTGTCCGGATGGCGCTGTTTCAAAGGTTGGCGGCGGTTCCGTGATCGGTGGTGTTGTCGGTATCCTGTGTGGTGCTGCTACAGCCTGCTTGAACCCCGTAAATGCCTACACCAGCTCAAGTAGTGCTGCTGTAGGTGCCTCTGCTGCCTGCTGTCTTGTTATTGGCACTGTTGCTGGAGCCGCTGTTGGCACTTATGTTGCCTGCAAATCCCCCAGCTGCACCGGGCTTCAGGAACGAGCAATTACAGGATTTACGATGACGAACATCCTCACCGGTGAGCAGCAACAGTGTCAGGAGCTAACATCGGCATTGACTTCATTGGCCGCAGGCAATAGTTCTGGCAGTACCGGTCCTGTTCGGTCCCAGCCAACTGCTGCTGGCTGTCCCCGGATAGGAGCTGCTGTTCGTTATCAGCCAAATGCGGGTGATCCTTCCTTATCTCTTAACTTAAAGATCTATCCGTAGAAGCGCTACTCCCGGCGCAACTCCGGAGGAACTTTTGCAGCATGATTCAGTCTCAGAATTTAATCCACCGGGTACAGTCAGCATTAATGCAATGGAAAATCCCGGGGTGTAAATAACTTATTTTCTGAGGAGAAAAGAAATATGAATGGAGCAAATTCTGCGTTCCCACCGGTGATAAAACAGCCACAACTGACGGCTGACAGAGCATCGGATTCTACTTTTAAGTGTCCGGATGGCGTTGTTTCAAAATGGGTTTTACCGGTTGGCGGCGCTACCTTGTTGAGTGGTGCTGTCTCAGCTCTGGGTTGTTATTGTGTAGCCGGTTTCAAGCCCGTAGGTGCCTACCTCGGCGGTCCTGTTGGCGCTATTGTTGGCGCTGGTATTAGCTGCCTTTGTGTTGCTGGCAATGACTTCAGGGGCACTGATATTCGGGAGCGAGAGATCACCAACTCTATCAGGATGGACACCCTTTCCAATGCGCTGCAACCGTCTCAGGAGCGACTATTGACAGTGTCTTCATCAGACACAGGAAATAGTTATGGCTCTTGCAATCCTGTTCAGTTTCAGCCAAGGAGGACTGCTGTTCAGTCCGATTCTGATGATAGCTCTTCGTCCAGTTCATCAGACGACGACCTGTTTGACAGCGCCATTCCTTCTGTTTTCAGAGCCAGGGATGGGGCCGACATTGCCTCCGGATTACTCACGAATATGGCCCTCAGTGCCGGCAGGCTGGCTGCTGTGCGTTCATCTCTCCGGTAATTGTTCAGGTAACAAAGTTGAGAGTTGGGTTTACCGTTTGGAGGAATTTCCGGACTCGGAACGGTTGCCAATTCTTTGGCTGGTTTTGCTGTAGCCATCGGCAGCCCCATAGTTGGTCATTATGCCTCTTTGGCGCTGCTGTTTTTTTGACTTCGGCTGGGTTCATCGGTCCGTTCTTTGATACCTGCTCAGCGTCTCAATGAGGGTTAATTGGATAGCCAAAAAACTGCTTGTTTTCCCTTAGTATTTTTGTAAATAAGGCTTCATTCAGAGCCTTATCCGAGCCGTCATTGTGGTCGACAAAAGTGGCTCCCAGTAACCCTCCCCCTCTGGGCATAAAATAGATGTCCGCTTTATCCGCAGGGCTGGTTCGTTTCGGTGCTCCCGGCGGCTGGTAGCGAGTGTAAATAATGTAGTCGAGCTTTTTCAGGGGTTGATGAGCCAGATCCAGCAACAATCCCATGTTTGGGTAGACCCTGTCATCGTGATTCAGTTTGCCGGCCCCGAGCCCGGAACAGTTAAAAACAACATCGGTTTTAATATCATCCAGACTGTCCACTGTCTTATGGATCACGGGAATCTTTCTGGTTCTGAGTTCACGATCAAAGGCTGCCATAATGACAGCAGTATCCATAAAGTAAGTCCGGAATTTTTGCATCGGGTAACTCACACCGGTCGAAAACTCAACCACGCCTTTCTCTGGTTTGGGTAACAATCCTGCCTCGGCAAAGGGCTCAATACCGGTATAAGTTTCCAGGGGACCTTCCTCGTCTTCTTTGCCCAGACCACTGTAAACATCAATAAGATGAACCCCTTCATTGATGATGGGATGGGTTCCGCTGTCTACCCTTTGGTAACCCTTGAGCGTCTCAATGGCCAGCTGTTCAGCCTCTTTTTTCTCTGTTTCATTTTCTGTTGCCAGAGACACCATGGCCAGATAGCCGGTTGAGTTCAGAGAAGCAATACGGTTGTCTTGCTCGGCGACAATACGAATGCTCCGGTAGCCTGCATGATGGAGTGATAAAGCCAAGGCTTTTCCCATACAGCCCGCGCCAATGACCGTAATGGGGACCTGGTCGTTGAATTTATGCTCTCTGGCCTTCTTCTCAAACAGGGCCATAGCCTTGTCGACACTCCCCCAGAGAAGCGTCCAGCCACTGCCTCCATGACCGTATAAATGGACTCTTAACTGTTCACCCAGACTCTCGGCACTAATCTCTGGCAACCCTTTTCGCATAGGGCGAAGACAGACAACCTTGCGATCAATATTGCCGATCATCACCACTCGCCCCTGAGCATCAAAGTGGGCATCGTCCAGCTGAACCGCCTCAAGCTGATCATAAAACGGGGCTGAATGGACCACTTGAGAGGAAAAAAGGGCCATTACCAATACCGCACAGTGCCAGTTATTCAGGGTGCGACTCCGGCGAACCAGTACGCAAATTCTGCACTGTCATCCGAGAAGAAACGGGAAACCGACTCAGCGACCCGATTCACTTGTGTCTCCGTCATCCCCGGAAAAACAGGCAGGGAAAGACAATGCCGGGACACCTGCTCGGCAACAAAAAGATCCTGTGTCATTGGCAAACCCTCAAACACCGGCTGCTGATGCAGTGGCATCGGATAATACAGGGCTGATGCAACGCCCTGGCTGGCCAGATGCTCCCTCAGTTGATCTCGCTGATCGGTCAATACCGTAAACTGGTGGTAAACATGCTCCTGTCCTGTCGGCAACAGAACATCCATCCCCTGCAGACAGGAGCGGTAGTCTTCTGCTATTTTTTTTCGCTCTTCGTTATAACGTGCAATATGCTTTAGCTTGACCCTGAGCAGCGCCGCCTGCATTTCATCCAGTCGACTGTTGAAACCCATGCGTTCATGTCGGTATTGGGCGCTACTGCCGTGGTTTCTCAATAGCTTAAGCTGCTCCGCCACAGACTCCGTCTTTGCGGTGATTAGACCGCCATCACCAAAACCACCGAGGTTCTTGCTGGGGAAAAAACTGAAACAACCAAGGTCACCCCAGGTTCCCATCATTCTGCCGTTGACTGAAGCACCAAAAGACTGGGCGCAATCCTCAATCAGCAGCAGAGATCGCTCCTCACAGAGCCTCTGAATTTCCTGAATACGGGCAGGCAAACCAAACAGATGAACCACCAGCACTGCACGAGTGTGTTCAGTAATCGCTTCCTTTACCCGAAGCGGATCAATATTAAACGTCTCTGGTTCTATATCCGCAAACACTGGTGTTGCTCCCACCCGAACGATGGCCTCAGCGGTGGCAAAAAAAGTAAAGGGCGTCGTGATGACTTCGTCACCAGGCCCCAGACCCGCTGCTGAGAGTGCAAGCACCAGGGCATCGGTGCCATTAGCGCAGCTGACTGTATGATTAGCCTGGAGAAAGGTTCCGACTTCCTGCTCAAAAGCCATCACCTCCTCTCCCATCAGAAAACGACCTGAGTCGAGTACCCGTGTGGCCGCCGACCTGAGTTCCTGCTGAACAGGCTTGTGCCAGGCGAGTGTATCCACCATCGGGATCAGTGGTTCCGAGCTCACTGGATGCCTCCTTCAATGATGTCGGAAATCCGGGTAGCTAACTCCAGGGCACGCTGGCCATCTTCACCGCTGACCCTGGGTGCTTTTGAGTGACGAACACAGTTTAGGAAATCTTCTATTTCCCTGCGCAGGGAGTCGCTGTCTTTATAATTCAGTGCATCACACTCAATATTTGGAATGCCGGGAAACATCTCACCTTTGCCTTTGTAAAAGTGCGACAGATTCAGAGACTGAAAGTCGATACAAATGCACGACTTCTCCTGAAAGATGTGCATTTTTCGCTTGGCTTTCTGACTGATCCGGCTTGCGGTCACATTGGCTACGCAGCCACCGCTGAATGTCAGCCGTGCCTGGGCAATATCCACCGAGTCAGACAGAACAGCGGTACCGTTGGCAGCGACATCCACCAGTGGTTGGTTGACCATGCTGAGAATAATATCCAGGTCATGGATCATAAGATCCATAACCACATTGATATCCATGGAACGTGGCTTGAATCCGGCCAGCCGGTGGGACTCAATAAAGCGGGGTCTGTTCAACAGCGGGCCTACCCCGGAAAGTGCTTCGTTAAAGCGCTCCAGGCAACCTACCTGCAGAACCAGCTTCTGGTGTCTGGCTATCTGAACCAGCTCATGGGCCTCATTCAGGCTGGAGGTTATGGGCTTTTCGACCAGTACATGCACACCAGCCCTGAGAAAATCCCTGGAAATCTTATGATGAAGCAACGTAGGTACCGCAATACTGACAGCATCCACCTTATCTAACAGTTGTTGGTAATCAGCGAAGAACTCTGTAGCACAGTCTCTGGCAACAAGACGACCACTGTCTTCATCAATGTCTGCCACCCCGACCAGCTGAGATCCAGGTAACATGGCGTACTTATGGGCGTGAAACTTTCCCAGATATCCCGTCCCGACTACTGCGGTTCTGAGCATTAAAAGGTTCCATAACGTAATGATGTCACGCCCTTAAAAATAGACGTAATTTCGCAGGCTACACGAACCATCATGCAAAAAGAGGAATGAAATATAGCCACTGGATCTGGAAATCAGGGCAGGCGACTTATCAATGGTTGTTGAATCAGCCGATTATTGAATATCAAAAACGGGCAATGTCCGGGTCAGAGTAATTTCCTGCGTCGATATATCAGCGCCCAGAGCCATAATTTCAACCCCTGCTGCTGCAGCTTCTTTAATGGCCCGACCGTATTCCGGGTCAATATCATGAGCCGGAGCGACACGTTCAATTCCCGTGTGTTGAACACAAAACAGCAGCACCGCCCTATAGCCTGACTCAACCACGGCCATCAACTCCCTGAGATGCTTTGTCCCTCGTGTGGTGACAGCATCAGGAAACAAGCCCAGACCATCACCCACTGCCAGAGTGACACTTTTCACTTCAACATAACAATCTGGCAAACCTTCTTGCTGCAGCAAAAAGTCGATACGGCTTTTTTCTTCACCGTAAGGTACCTCTCTGCGAACCTTATCGTATTCTGTCAGCCCGGAAATCTGTTTCAGGTTCAGCGCTTCTGCCACCAGTTTGTTGGCTCTGCCGGTATTCAATCCGGCCAGGGTGTTTTTCTCCTCTGATCCGAACATAACGGGGATCTCGGCCAACTCCCAGGTGCAGGGATATTTCCGTTTGGGATTGCCGGAATCGAGATACCAGACCTGTTTACCCGGATAGAGACAATTTTTCATGGAACCGGTATTCGGACAGTGAAGGGTAATGCTACTGCCATCCTCCAGCTCAACATCTGCCATGAACCGTTTATAGCGACGAAGCAGGAGGGCTGACTGAAGATTTTTTTCAAATTTCATATCAATATTTTATTAAATCGGACGTTAATATTCTAAATCTGAATTCTATGATACTCAGTTGACGGTTTCCTCCGACAGTATTTTGTGATTACTATGTAATATGTGGATGATCACTTGTCGACAGCGGCAGAAGCATTTTTTTATGGCGCATTGCCATAGGTTTTGGTAGTTTCATCGCTTCTGTGAGGAAGGCAAGAGGCATAGGGGCCAGATTTAGCAGCTGATTCTGGCAACCCGTAGTGTTGACCTCAGCTTTCAAGGAAGCCGGTCTTATCCGGCGTTCGGATGGAAAGCTTGGCAAGAAGTATGTCGAGCTACTTAATGAGAAGGTGATGAGGCTGTAATCATGTCAGCACAGAAAAAAGCCGATCAAGGTAATTTGCTTCGCTCTTTCACTCCGTATGTGGAGAAAGAAGGCGAAGAATACATGAATGAAAAGCAGGTCGAACATTTCACCAACATCCTAAGGCAATGGAAGCAGGAGTTGATGGAAGAAGTGGATCGCACCGTAAACCATATGCAGGATGAAGCAGCTAACTTCCCTGACCCGGCTGACCGTGCCAGTCAGGAAGAAGAGTTCAGCCTGGAGCTACGCACCCGGGATCGCGAGCGCAAACTGATCAGAAAAATCGATAAAACTCTGACTCGTATTGAGGAAGAAGATTACGGTTTCTGCGACTCTTGCGGTGTCGAGATTGGTGTGCGCCGTCTGGAAGCTCGACCTACAGCCACTCTTTGCATCGATTGCAAAACCCTGGCTGAAATCAAGGAGAAGCAGCTGGGTCAATAATACCCGGTCATTGCTGACTTTACACAAAGCCGCGAATCATATCGCGGCTTTGCTGTTTTTGCGTTTATCAAACTGTATTGCCGAAGCATCGACAATACTCCCTTTCATCTGCTTATGGTCTGATGAGCCTGAACATGCCGACAGCAAAAAAACCTGCTCTCAGTCAAGAAAAGTCAAACTACATTGGCCGCTTCGCACCTTCTCCTTCCGGTCCACTACACTTTGGCTCACTGGTCGCCGCGCTGGCCAGTTTTCTTGATGCCCGCTCGCAAAACGGAATCTGGCGGGTCCGCATGGAAGATATTGATCCTCCCAGAGAACAACCTGGCGCAGCCCATCAGATTCTGAAGTCGCTGGAAGTCTATGGCTTGCTCTGGGATGACCAGGTGCTCTACCAAAGCGAGCGTTACGAGGCGTACCAGGACATCATCAGTGACCTGAAGGTCAGAGGTTTCGTATACCCCTGCACCTTTACACGCAAAGATCTTCATGGGACAGGAGGCGTCTATCCGGGTATCTGTCGAGACAAAACAGTCAACACAAAATCCCCACACTCCCTGAGGGTCAGATGCCCTGACACAATCATTGCGTTTCAGGATCAGATTCAGGGATCGATCGAATATGCGCTGCCAGATCTGGGTGACTTTATCATTCAACGCAAGGATGGTCTCTTTGCCTATCAACTGGCCGTCTGTGCAGACGACGCTTACCAGGGAATCACACACATCGTCAGGGGTCATGATCTTCTCAATGCCACGCCCTGGCAGATCCATCTGTTGTCTCTGCTTAACACTGCTGCGCCTGTTTATGCTCACGTTCCTGTTATCACCCTTGCAAACGGCGACAAGCTCAGCAAGCAGAACCATGCTCCCGGGATTCCTCTTGATCGACCTGAACAACAGTTAATTAAAGCGCTGAGGGCATTGGGACAAAATCCGGATGCCGAACTGGATGGCAGCAGTGTTTCCGAGATTCTGCAGTGGGGTATAGCGCACTGGCAGATAGAAAAGGTCGCAAAACAGCCTATTGTGCCACTGGCGACTTTATCCTGAAGATCGGGAGTGGTATACATAGACTATTAACCTTGTCGAGAAAGATGTGTCTAAGGAGTGGATATGTCCGTCATCAACACCGTTATTAAAAAAATTGTACGTCGTTGGCTGCCTGCTGCCACATTGCTTGTTATCCCCCATTCTCTGGCGTTTACCTCTCAGGAAATCGAGCCCGTCCCGGGAGCTACATTCGATGTTACCGACTCTGAGTTCTGTCAAAAAGCTCGTTTTGAACGCGAAAAGGCTGTTGGCAAAGAGCCGGATCTTTCGAAAATTGAGGTGGTCACCGCACAGGATGCTGCACTCTGCTTTACCCCGGATGAAAACCTGTTTTTCGTTGCTAACCAGGAAGCACAGAACATCCTTGGTCCTCACGCTCCCTGGTATTTGCAGATCAGCCGTGAGTTTCGTGAACGGGTGAAAGAAGCCTGCAAGATTATGGGCTACCAGAACGACGATGTCAGCCGGGCTTACGATCACTGCCTGGAGGACCGCTATGAAGAGCTGATGGGCCCTTACGAAGATAAGTATCGCAGGGAAGCAGGAAACTACCTCAGCAAAAGAAGACAGGTGGCAGAGAGTCTGGTGGTTCGTTGCGATGCCGCGTTGAGTATCAAACGCTCTCGCCTGCCAAGAGACCTCAAATTCCCTCTGGCTTATTACGATAAGCACATCAACGCCCTGCCCAGCTGGTTTCTGGAAGAAAAACTGGACGACACTGACTGGATCAGGAAAATGGCTGACCTGAAAGCCAACGAACTAATGAGCGACGTACTGGGCGACGACTGCCCGGGCAATATGGTTTACTGGGTGACCTACGATCCACCGGGTGTTTGATGTGGACATTTCCTCAGGGTAGAAACTTTTCTTTCGGGCTTCCAACTCTACTTGAAATGTCTGCTTTTTGATGTATGACACTTACAATGTCTGGCTGATGACGGGTCAATTTATAAAAAATAAGATGAGATCCCGCTAGAGCGCTTAGATATCCTGATTTGATCTCATGCCTTGGTTGACCCGCCTTGGGATTTTCAGCCAACCATTCAAATTTATCCGTTATCAAGCGTACGTAGTCGTCGGCTTGTTCCACACCCCAATGATTGAATGTATAAAGCCAGATTTTCTCAAGATCCATCAGAGCTTTTTTACGAATTTTATATTTACTACTCACAAATGTTTCCTGTGCAGTTCAGCCAATAAACCATCCGTACTGAAGTCTTCTGCAACCTGGCTATTTTCTCCCTCTTCCAACTCTTTTCTGAGAGCCTCAAGTTTTACTTCATCCTCTTCTAACTTCCGCAATCCTGCCCTGACCACTTCACTGACCGACTGATAACGGCCTTCCTTGATTTTTGCAGCCACAAACTGCTCAAAGTGATGCCCAAGTGTCACAGATGTATTTCTGCCCATTAACAAGCTCCTGTATTAGTTTGTCGTTACATATTAATACAAACTTCAGCACCTCCCGAGATAAATTCACCCTCTTTTGCGGTTTATCTCAACACTGGTTAACATGGACAGTCCGATTTAAAGCTCGTACTGAAGTTTCATGTACATCTATCGTCTGGTTCTGCTTCTGGTTATCAGTATCTACCTTTTCTCTCCCGCCATCATGGGATGGTGGATTACGACTGGCGATAGCTGGTACCAACCCTGGATTCTCTGGTTTTTCGTGATTCTGGCAGGCTTCCTGCTCCAGCCGAGAGGGAAGTCCGATGAGTTTTGAGCTCGAAGAACTCCTGCTGGTCAGTGTCGCCTATTTGCTGGCCTTGTTCTTTTGTGCCTGGGCGACCGAGAAAGGTCTGATTCCCAGGAAAATCACCCGCCACCCTGCTGTCTATGTGCTGTCTCTGGGTGTCTACGCCTCCAGCTGGGCCTACTTCGGCAGTCTGGGTTTCGCGAATGAGCATGGTTATGTTTTTCTTGCTTTCTATCTGGGTGTGAGTGGTGCTTTCCTGCTGTCTCCGGTTTTGCTCCATCCGATTCTTAAGATTACCCGAACTTACCAGCTCAGCTCACTGGCAGACCTTTTTGCGTTCCGGTTCCGTAGCCCTGTCGCCGGAACCCTGGCCACTGTATTGATGCTGACCGCAACCATGCCTCTGCTATCACTGCAAATTCAGGCGGTATCCGACAGTATTCACCTGATCAGCAAGGAGTACTCTCCGGAACGACTGGCCATCGTTTTCTGTGTCATGGTAGCCCTGTTTGCGGCTCTGTTCGGGACTCGTAATCCCTCAACCCGTGACAGACATCAGGGTCTGGTCATGGCAATAGCGGTTGAGTCAGTGGTCAAACTGGTGGTTATGGCAACCCTGGGCCTGGTAATTTTGTTTGAAGTTTTTCATGGTCTTGATGGCGTGGAAGTCTGGCTTGCTGTCCATCAGGATTCACTGATAGAAATGCAAACACCGCTTGAGGACGGTCCCTGGCGCAGCATGCTGCTGATGTTTTTTGCTTCAGCGATTGTCATGCCACATATGTTCCATATGACTTTTGCCGAGAATCGTAGCCAGCGTTCTCTTCATATTGCCAGTTGGGCACTTCCCCTTTTTCTGCTGATACTGAGTCTGCCCACACTGCTGATTCTCTGGGCCGGTATCAAGCTGGACAGCCCGGTAGCGGCTGACTACTTCACGCTGTTCATTGGTCAGGCTCTGGATATGCCATGGCTAACCATTGTCGCCTACATAGGAGGGCTGGCGGCTGCCAGTGGCTTGACGATTGTCACAATACTGGCCCTGTCTTCAATGATCATGAACCATATAGTGTTACCCTATCACCCGCCTCGCCTTCAGATTGAGGTGAACATCTATCGCTGGCTGATCTGGTTCAAGCGATGCATTATTGTGGCACTGATTGTCAGTTCCTACGGCTTCTATCGCATGCTCGAAGCCGAGCGCGCACTCTATAATCTGGGGGTTATTGCCTACGTAGGCGCCCTGCAACTTCTGCCGGGAGCGCTCTGCGTACTCTATTGGCCCAAAGCCAATCATAAAGGATTTATTGTCGGCCTGATCGGCGGTACCACCTTCTGGTTCTTCACTATGATGTTGCCCCAGATGGTCGATTTCAGCCTCTTCAGTTCGACCATGAATGAAGTTTCGACCTATCTTTACCAACAGTGGCATCTGTTGGGTATGACTGCCTTGTCGGTCAATGCAGTACTTATCTATCTGGTCTCGAAGTTTACCCGTATGTCCCCCGAAGAGCGTTCAGCCGCCAGTGCCTGTCTGGTGGAAAGCGATAGCCGAAACGAGCAGAAAGTACCTGAAGCCAAGTCCGCCCATGATTTCCATGAAATGCTGAGCAAACCTCTGGGGGAACTGGTAGCCCAAAAGGAAGTATCCAGAGCACTCAGCGATCTCAACATTAGCGAAGAGGAAAATCGCCCCCATGCGCTTCGTCGGCTAAGGGAGCGGATCGAGAAAAACCTTTCGGGCCTGATGGGACCGACTGTGGCCCACGATATCGTTGACACTTTCTTGCCCTGGGATGAAAACAAGGGTTACGTTACCCGGGACATTCATTTCATGGAATCCCGACTGGAGGCCTATCACAGCCGATTGAGCGGACTGGCCGGAGAGCTTGACGATCTGAGGCGATATCATCGGGACACTCTGAATAATCTTCCCATGGCTCTTTGCTCCGTGGATGCGGCAGGAGAGATTATGCTCTGGAACCAGGCTATGAGTCATATGACCGATATTCCCGCCTCGGATGTCCTGGGCAGCCCTATGAACCAGATTCCAGAGCCCTGGAATAAGATTCTCGGCAACTTTGCCCGGATAGACAGTCACCACCTTCCTAAACATGGTGTAGAAATTAATGGGCAGTTGCGTTATTTCAATCTTCATAAGGCTAACCTTGAAGCACCATTATCCGGTGTCAGTGGCAACAAAGTGATGCTGCTGGAAGATCATACTGAAAACCAGATGCTGGAAGATCAACTGTTTCATAGTGAACGACTGGCTTCCATTGGACAGCTGGCGGCCGGTGTTGCCCACGAGATTGGCAACCCGGTCACGGCTATTGATTGTCTGGCCCAAGAGCTGAAAGCCCTTTCAGAAGAAGACGATACCCGGCAAGTGGCGGGTCAGGTACTGGAACAGACCAAAAGAGTTTCCAGAATTGTGCAAATGCTCATGAGCTACTCCCATAACGGTAAGAATCGATCAGAAACGAGCACTCATGAACCCGTCGATCTTTTTACCAGCGTTCAGGAGTCTATCAGCCTGTTGCAACTTGGACGAAAGAGCAGCAATATCAGCTTTCTTAACTTATGTGATCCAGATCACAGGGTGGCGGGTGACCCACAAAAACTGCAACAGGTTTTCATCAACCTGCTGAATAATGCTGTGGATGCTTCCGATGAGAACAGCACAATCACTATAAGAACATCGGCCTCTGACCATACCATCAAAGTCGACGTCGAAGACCAGGGTCATGGCATTCCTGCCAGCATTCAGGAGCGTCTGTTTGAACCCTTCTTCACCACCAAAGAGACGGGTAAAGGTACCGGCCTCGGTCTAGCACTGACCTGGAATATCATTGAAGAGCACTTTGGTACCATCAGAGTCATCAGCCCAACCGATAAAAATCTGGATAAAGGTACACGTTTTGAAATTTCCCTGCCGCGTCATGAGCCGCAGAGCATCAGGCAGCAGCATGGTTATATGACTTATCGGCCCCATGATTCATGGGAGCAGGAGGGGGAAACCGTATGAACCCGGGTAATATTCTCATTGTTGAGGACGAAGAGATTATTCGTGCCTCCCTGAGAAGATTGTTGGAAAGAAACGACTACAGCGTCAGCGAAGCGGGTTCTGTCCACGAAGCTGAGTTGTCCTACAGATTAAAAGACTTTGACCTGATCATCAGTGATTTGCGCCTGCCTGACTCACCCGGTACCGAGATGATCAACCTTGCTGAGGACGTACCGGTCCTGATTATGACCAGTTATGCCAGCTTGAACTCAGCCGTGAACACCATGAAAATGGGCGCTGTTGACTATATTGCCAAACCCTTTGATCACTCTGAAATGCTGGAACGTGTTGCCGCTATTATGGCAAACAAACCGGCTTTACCTGACAGATCAACTGAAGACGTGCTTAGTGACACACATACAGGATACAGCGGTATTCTGGGGCATTGTGACGCCATGAAGCTGCTCTTCAAACGCATCCGAAAAGTTGCCCCGACCGATGCCACTGTTCTGATTCAGGGTGAGTCAGGTACGGGTAAAGAACTGGTCGCCAGAGCCCTCCATGAGAACAGCCGCCGTGCCAATGGCCCAATGATCTCGGTTAATTGTGCGGCCATTCCGGAGACCCTCATTGAATCAGAACTATTTGGTCACGAGAAGGGTTCCTTTACCGGAGCCACTGCTGCCCGGACGGGCCTGATTGAAGCAGCCAATACCGGCACCCTTTTCCTTGATGAAATCGGTGAACTTCCCCTGGAGGCCCAGGCTCGATTGCTTCGGGTTCTGCAAGAAGGAGAAATCAGAAGAGTGGGCTCCGTGCAATCCCAGAAAGTCGATGTACGACTGATTGCTGCTACCCACAGAAATCTGCGCCAGCTCTCTGCAAGTGGTGACTTCCGTGAAGATCTCTATTATCGATTGAAAGTGGTAGAACTGAGAATTCCGGCTCTGCGTGAGCGAGGCAACGATGTCCTGATGCTTGCAGAGAAGCTGCTGGAAAAAGTCTGCAGCAAGATGGAGCTGGAAGTGTATTCTTACTCTCCTGAAGCCATGGCAGCTATCTGTCAACATCAGTGGCCGGGGAATGTGCGAGAGCTGGAACATGCCATTGAGCGGGCTGTCATTCTCTGTGACGATGACATCATTACGCCTGAAACTCTGGATCTGGATGTTCACGTCAAATCGACTTTCTTCAGGACTGACATCGGCAATACTGACAATAACAACGTGGTTGAGACTCAGGATGGTTTGTCACTGGAAGATTACTTCCAACGCTTCGTGCTTGAACACCAGAATCAAATGACCGAAACCGAGCTGGCTCAGAAACTCGGCATTAGTCGTAAAACACTTTGGGAGAGACGACAACGACTGGGGATTCCCAGGAAAAAAACCACAGCCTGAAACTGTCTGAAGATTAATCAATCTGATCAGGTCATCTTTCTGATTGCTCATCAAGACCCCCAGTTCGATGGGGGCGTTTTAAGCAAATTAAGGATAAATTATTTTTGTAAATAAATAACGGCTCTTTCATAATGGATCGAGCTATCAAATCAATGGGAAGATACCTGAACACTGCCTATAATTTTTTTTGTTGCTTTCGCAACACCTCAGCATCTCTATTTTCATTTTCATTTTCATTTTCATTGAGAATATCTATTATGAATCTGCTACAACCAGACGGCTTATGTCGCAGGGCTTCCCTTGTTGCTTTGTCAGGCCTGTTCATCGGCTTCACTCCTCTCAGCCATGGGGATTTCGCAGACGATGCAACGAAACACGTAGAAGCTATTTTTAATGAGGGCATTGGCTTGAATGGAAACGTTGATCTCGGCAAATGTATAATGCGAGTTGATCCCAACAGTCAGGCAGAAATGAAAAATCCAGCACAAAGTGTTTTTAATCATCCGGGTAGTATCAAGGATGTGGGTATCAGCCTCAATAACTCTCACCTTGTGAGAGTAACCTTTGATGACATGCCAAATCCTACCTACCTGGTGCGCTCTGAAGACCTCATAATCACGTCAGACACCGGCAACAAGCCGGGTTGGGTAATCAGAGAATTCAGGTTTACCAAGGGGGCGGCTATGGAAGCAAAAGTGCAGCTCAATGACAGCGTGGCATGGACCTGGGACTGCAATGACGCCGCTGTTAACATAACTAATGTACTGTTTCGGGACGACCTTCAATCTGCTCAACCCGATCAACCCTCTCAACCCGATCAACCTGACAAAAAGCCACCAGCAGAGTTGTAATGGTATCTTCAGGAGCCGGACTTGAGCTGGGCTATTTTCAGCTCATTTCTGGCCACCTTGAGATGGCTGATGGCGTCCAGGCCCATTTTCTTTAATCTTGACTCCTGGGCAGTCTGTTCACGATAGGCTGCCTCGGCGTCATCCCGCTGGGATTTGAGCACATCCATTTTCTTCGCCAGTTCTTCATCGGCTTCATGACTGGCCTCCAGCAACGCCATCTGCCCATTAAGCCGGGTCAGTTTTTCGGAGCACTCTCCAACCCGGTGCCGGGTTTCTTCAAGATTTCTCAAAATAGAAGTTTCAAAGGCTTCTGCATCACTTACCCGCTGCTGGAGCTGCTGAAGATGTTCAGATTCCATGAATGCTGTTATTTCCTCGCTGCTTCTTTATCAATTCTTTCCAGGTCTTTTTTCATTGACACAGGATATTGCTGCTGGATTTCATCCATACTATCGCCAAACATAATATGTTCAATAAACTCCCTATTAAAGAGCTTGAATTTTTCGGGATCTTTCATGGCTCCCAACAGGCAAGCGCTGAGATTGGACCTGAGCCTGACTTTTTCACCAAAAACCAGTCCTGAAGCCAAAATATCGGCCAACACCTGTCGATAATCACTGGGGTTGCGCAGGTTATCCATGGACTTCTCCAATGCCTGGATACTCATTGCTTTGTGAGGCGTTATACCTTTGAGAAAAGCTCTCATCTGGGTTCCGGAAGGCTTCAAAGGAGGTTGTTCTGACGACTTGAAACTGACCTTGTCGGACAGTGTTCTGGTAATCGCTGGCTTCTGCTCTCCAATTATTGGCTCTGCAACTTTTGATGCTTCATGTTTCTTTAGCGGCTCTTCTCGACTTTGCGTTTTCTCAGGCGGTCCGGTTTTCTTCCGGGAAGCCTGTTTTTCTGCTTTCTTCTGTTGCCTGAGACTTCTATCGATTTCTCTTTGCTCTTGCTTCTTTGCTTTTTCGGATTCTCGCGCTGACTTCACTTTTTCTTTTAACAAGGCCACTTCGAGCTGCAACTGTTTTGCTTCAGCCCTGGCGTCCGAAATGTGTTGCTTGATCAAGGTTTTTACGGCCTCTGCATCAATGCCATGCTTAACCTGCTTTTCATCGGCTTTGGCCAGTAACTTCTCGCCATGGACCGTCAGAGCGTTCGCTTTCTTCTGAGCCCTTTGCAAAGACTTGAGCGCTTCTCCCAATCTTTTGCTGGACTGATCTTTGGCTGCTATCACCTTACTGCGAATTTTAGGTACCGACTTCCCCAGGGATAGTAACTCTTTTTGCAATCTTTCAAGCGCCTGACGCGCTTTCTTACCAGCCTTTGCAGCCTTCTTTTGCTCTGCTTTCAGATCCTTCTGTGCCCGCTCCAGATCCTTCACTTCGTGCTTTCGTGTACTCACCAACTGGTCAGACTCCCGGGCTGCGTAAAATGCCTCACTTTCAGCCCCGGTCATTCTCTTACCGCCCAGTCCTAATTCCAGCAAGTTCTCCTCCAGTACTCCCTGTCTGGCCAGACTGTGAGCCTCGGACTTAAGTTTCCTGGCTTCTTTCAATGATTCATTGGCCTCTTTCAGAGCCGCTGTCAGGGCATCTTTGCTGCTTCTGTCGACTTTGGGTCTTGCTTTCGAGCCTTCCCAAGAAATTTTTTCCCGAACATTACTGACTTTGGATAAAAGTTGCTCTTCGCGGGAAGGTCCTGAAGGCAATTTCTTCTTCACATCATCGGGCGAAGCCGCCTGAATATCGAATTCTGACAGGCTTTTGCCAGACAGTCCGGAAGGCTCAAGGCTGCCATTATTCAGACTGACACTCAGATCAACCCCGATGATAGAGTCACGACTAAGACGAGCAGGATTTTCAGCTTCTTGCCGGATGAGAGGCGCTGAGTCCGTTCCTGAAGTTTTGGGGAGGGTTGGGGATATCCCTGCCTGTGAAATGCTGGATTGAGACATCGGGTTCCTGATCATTTTGTAAACAGGCCTCGGAGAAGAGACCCTTTATTTTTAATCTAGCAGCCTGTCGGAATTGAGCGTCCGTAGCGAGGATTGCGAGAAATTGAGGATAAAAATTTCTGATTCCGAGGAGAATAGCGAGCTATTTGACGAGGGAGCAGGAATTTTTAGACCAATTTATCGCAACCGCAGTAGGACAGTCTTAAATCCGACAGGCTGCTAGGAGGCTGACCGAGAATAGACTGCCCTACTGCGGCGGCAGCAAATTGGTCTGAAAATCCGCTTTTGTTCGTCAAATAGCTCGCTATTCTCCTCACAAAACCGAATTTTCATCCTCAATTTTCTGCCGTCCTCGCTACGGGCGCTATTCTCGGTCAGCCTCCTAGGAGCCAGGATCTGAGTCAGCGTCTCATCCAGTCATGATACTTCTTGACCCACTTCAACAAACCTTCCGGCGCATGGGCCCGTTTCCACTCACCTGCAGCAAACTTGTTGGATTCGCTGAGCGTAGGGTAAATGTGAATAGTGCCAAGAATCTTGTTCATTCCCAGACCGTGTTTCATGGCGGTGATGTATTCGGTGATCAGTTCACCGGCATGGTAACCCACGATAGTGCACCCCAGAATCTTGTCACTGCCCGGCCTGGTAAGAACCTTGATAAACCCTCTGGCTTCCTCATCGGCAATAGCCCTGTCCAGATCATCAATACCGTAGCGGGTGATTTCGTAGGGAACTCCCTGTTCTTTGGCTTCCGTTTCATTAAGGCCTACTCTGGCCACTTCCGGATCAGTAAACGTACACCAGGGCATGACCGAGTAATCCACTTTGAACTTCCTGAAGCGTCCGAAGAGTGCGTTCACAGAGGCATACCAGGCCTGGTGCGCTGCTGCATGTGTGAATTGATAAGGTCCCGCCACATCACCGCAGGCGTAGATATTCGGGAATCGTGTCTGCAAATATTCGTTCACAGCAATGGTTCCACGCTCTGTGGTTTCTAGCCCGAGCGCTTCCAGCCCCAGGCTGCCGGTGTTGGCTTTGCGACCTGTGGCAAACAGGACAGCATCGAAATCAATGTCAACGGTTTGGCCTTCATGCTCAGCTACCAGCCATTGTTTATCACCGTCTTTGTGAAAGGATCGGGTTTCGTGCTTCAGCTTAAGATCAACCCCGTCTTTGCGAAACTGGGACATCACCTCCAAAGAAACATCCGGATCTTCCCGGTGCAGCAGGCGGGGACCATGATCGAGCAGAGTCACATTGACACCCAGTCGGGTAAAAGCCTGAGTCAATTCACAACCGATCGGTCCGCCGCCGACGACCAGCAGCTTTTGTGGTTTTTCACGAATATCCCAGAGAGTATCTGATGTGTAATGGGTAATCTGATCAACACCGGGCAAAGGCGGCACAAAGGGTCTGCCGCCACTGGCGATAATAATATTTCGGCTGGAAATCCGCTGACCGTCCACCTCAATTTCCCAGGGACTGACCAGCCTGGCTTCACCCGTAACGCAGTTTACGCCCAGACCGGTATAACGTTCGACCGAATCATGGGGCTCAACCTGCTTAATGACCGATTGCACTCGTTCCATTACAGCGGTGAAATTGACATCAGCCTGCACATTCTCCAGGCCAAATTCGTCGGCTCGCTTCATGTAATGGGCCATCTTGGCAGATCGAATCAAAGCCTTGCTGGGAACACAGCCGGTATTAAGACAATCGCCACCCATTCTATGCTTTTCAATCAAAGTGACTCTGGCTTTCACGGCCGCTGCAATGTAGCTGCTTACCAGTCCGGCAGAACCCGCTCCTATCACAGTCAGGTTATTATCGAACCTGCGGGGTTTTCTGAAGCCCTTGTAAACACCGGAATGACCCAACATGCTTACTCCTCCTTATTTTCTTCACTGATTGAAGGCTTTTTGATCAGGCTGATAGCTTTACGTGCCAGCCATGGGAAAATCCCCAATAATACAAAGGAACCAATAAGCCCCGGTGTTAAAATACCACTGACGGATAATTCCTGAACCTGTCCCAGCTGAGCACCGGCATTCACATACACAGCCGTTCCCGGCAGCATGCCAAGCTGACTGACCCAGTAAAACGTTCTGGCTTTCATGGGCGTCAGCCCCATAACCAGGTTAATCACAAAGAAAGGAACTGCTGGAATCAATCTCAAGGTCAGAAGATAAAACAGACCGTCTTTCTCAATACCCTTGTTAATGGTTGCCAGATATTGGCCAAACTTACCCTGGACCCATTCCCGCAACAGCGTTCTGGAAATGAGGAAAGCCAGGGTGGCCCCTATCGTGCTGGCAAAAGAGATCACTATCAGGCCCGTCGTAAACCCGAAAATAGCACCACCAACCAGAGTAAGAATAACAGCGCCCGGAAGCGAAAGCGCCGTTACAGCCACATAAATGGCAAAGAATACGGCAATGGTAAGTGCAGGATTATCGCTGTAAAGCGACTGAAAATAATCACGAGTCAGATATTGTTGTGCATCCAGTGCAAAAAATGCAGTAATGGCTGCCATAACAGCCACCAGTAGAATGATTTTACTTTTATTCATACAAGGAATCTTCCTGCGGAACGGTTGCAACATCCTGTCGGGAAAGCGCATAACGCATCTTTTTCGTATAATGCCTGTCAGACTATACGTTAGCTACACCCATAAGGTTTCACACGTCATGAACCGGACATTTCGCTCTATCCCCTCATAACGAACAGGGTTGACGAGCGAAACAAATACTTTTAACCACCCTCTTCAGAGTGTAATTATGATCCAGCGACCCTTCCCGGCAAGCCGTCCCAGACGCATGCGTTTTGACGATTTTTCCCGCCGTCTGATGAGAGAAAACCGCCTCACTGCGGATGATCTGATCTACCCGGTATTCATTCTTGAAGGCTCTCGTCACCGGGAAGCTATTCCTTCAATGCCGGGCATAGAACGAATGACGGTCGATGAGCTGATTCGTGAAGGTGAAGAGCTTCTGGAGCTGGGTATTCCGGCCATTGCCCTGTTTCCAGTCACACCGGCTGAGAAAAAGTCTGATGATGCCGCCGAAGCCTGGAATCCGGAAGGCCTGGTTCAGCGGGCCGTTCGTGAGTTAAAACAAAAACTGCCGGAGCTGGGCATTATTACTGATGTGGCCCTGGACCCATTCACCAGTCATGGACTGGACGGTCTGATTGATGAATCAGGTTATGTCGTAAACGACCCAACCGTTGATGTCCTGGTTAAACAAGCTCTGTCTCATGCCGAAGCAGGAGCTGATATTGTCGCACCCTCCGACATGATGGATGGCCGAATTTCTGCCATTCGCACCCGACTCGAAGAGACCGGTCACCTGAACACCCGGATTCTCGCCTACTCTGCCAAATACGCATCCAGCTACTACGGCCCATTTCGCGATGCTGTCGGCTCTGCGGGCAATCTGGGCAAAAGCAACAAGCATAACTTCCAGATGGATGTAGCCAATATTGATGAAGCTCTGCATGAGATCGCAGCAGACCTCAATGAAGGAGCCGACATGATTATGGTTAAACCCGGTATGCCTTATCTGGATGTTGTCAGAAGAGCCAAGGATGAATTCAAGGCACCCACCTTTGTTTACCAGGTCAGTGGCGAGTACGCCATGCATCAGGCGGCCATTGCCAACGGCTGGCTGGACCGAAATGCCATCATGATGGAGTCTCTGCTCTGTTTCAAACGAGCCGGAGCCGATGCCATTCTGACCTACTATGCCAGAGAAGCGGCTCGCCTGATCAGGCAATAACGCCTTAGCACTCAACTCAGTCATCAAAACGTCGTACAATTACGTTATAACAAGAGCCCATTGTCAGTCCGGCTTATACATGTATTCGTATACTGCCACTACCGATGCTGTAAGAGGTCCCATGGATAATTCAAAAGACCGGGAACTCCCTGAACCCGGAGTCAGCACAAAAGAGAGCCAGGAGCCTGTTGCTCCAACGCCTCGTATTACAGACCTTAGCAACCCGGACTACTACATCAACAGGGAGCTGAGCCATTTACAGTTCAACCGCCGTGTGCTTGAGCAGGCGATGAACGACGACCACCCCCTGATTGAACGTCTGCGGTTTCTGTTGATTTATAGCTCAAACATGGATGAGTTTTTTGAAATCCGAGTTGCCGGCCTGATGCAGCAGGTAGAATTTGCCCGTGAACAAGTGGGTTTGGATGGCCTGGGTCCTCAGGCGGTGCTGAAAGAGATCAGCCATCAGGCCAAGCAAAATGTTCAGCTTCAATACGAAATCCTGAACGACAAACTGCTGCCTCGTCTGGCCAGGCAAGGCATTCGATTTATTCGGCGTCATCAGCTGAACGACAAACAGAAAGCCTGGATCAAGCGCTTCTTCTATAACGAAGTCATGCCCATCATCAGTCCCATTGGACTGGATCCGGCTCACCCCTTCCCGAGACTGGCCAACAAACTGCTCTGTTTTATTGTGGCAATGGAAGGCAAAGACGCATTTGGCCGTGAAACGGGTATGGCTGTTATTCCTGCGCCAAGATCGTTACCTCGGGTCGTTGAATTGCCCGATGACGTCTGTGACAAGGGCGGTAGAAATTATGTCTTTCTGTCATCTATCATCCACTTGCATATGCAGGACCTGTTCCCGGGTATGACCATCAAAGGGTGTTACCAGTTCCGATTGACCCGAAACAGTGATCTGGACCTTGAAGACGAAGTAGAAGATCTGGCCAAGGCCCTGCAGGGTGAGTTGCTCTCCCGCCGCTACGGAGAGGCAGTGCGCCTTGAAGTGGTCGATAACTGCCCAGAGCCACTGGTTGACTTCCTGCTGAAAGAATTTGGCCTGACGGAGGATGAGCTCTACCGGGTCAATGGTCCGGTGAACCTGATCCGAATGATGTCGGTATGCAACGAGGCATCACCCGAGTTTGAGCACATGACCTTCCCCAGCTTTACACCCAGTTACCCCAAGGCGTTGCAAGCCCGAAGCTCACGGTCTGTTAATATGCTGGATGCCATTCGCAAGTCCGATATTCTGCTGCATCATCCCTTCGAGTCCTTCACTCCGGTTGTAGATATGCTGCGCCAGGCGGCTACTGATCCTAATGTTCTGGCAATACGTCAGACGTTATATCGTACCGGAGCTCGCTCCGAGATGGTCGATGCTCTTGTGGAAGCGGCCAGGAAAGGTAAAGAAGTCACGGTTATCGTGGAAATCCGGGCACGTTTTGACGAAGAAGAAAATCTGGCACTGGCAAGAAGACTTCAGGAAGCCGGAGCGGTTGTCGTGTATGGAGTGGTTGCCTACAAAACCCACGCCAAACTGATTCTGATTGTTCGTCGGGAAGGAAAAAAGATTCAGCGTTACGCACACCTGGGTACCGGAAACTATCACGCGGGTAACGCACGACTCTATACCGACTATAGCTTGCTGACCTGCGACAAGGATATCACCAACGATGTGCGCAAAATCTTTCAACAGCTGACGGGGATGGGTAAAGCGGTGCGCGTGCGTAAGCTTTTCCATGCGCCCTTCACACTCAAGAAAAGCCTGATCGAACTGATCAATCAGGAAGCCGTTAATGCCAGAGAAGGTAAACCGGCTCGTGTGATCATCAAGGTAAACTCACTGACTGAAAGCCATTTGATAAAGGCTCTTTTCCGGGCTTCACAGGCCGGTGTCGAGATTCACCTGATCATTCGGGGTATTTGCTGCCTGAGGCCCGGTATTGCCGGATTGTCAGAAAATATTCAGGTGCGCTCTATTGTCGGCCGTTTTCTTGAACACACCCGGGTTTTCTACTTTGAGAACGATGGGAAATTCAGAGTCTACTGCTCCAGTGCTGATGGTATGGTTCGTAATCTGGATATGCGTGTTGAGACCTGCTTTCCCATTGAAGAGCCGAAGCTGGCTGCACGAGTGAAGAAAGAGCTGGAACTGTATCTGTCAGATAATACCCTTAGCTGGCAACTACAAAGTGATGGTCAGTATCTGCAGAACAAGCCATCACGGGGCCATCGTCGCAGGAATGCCCAGAGAAGGTTGCTGGAAACACTTGCAAACTACACTCACTGATTTGCAGAGAGGGATTCAGGACAAAGTTGATTTTTTGCCTGAATCCATCGACCGCACAATTACAGGAACAGTTCTTTCACAGTACGCGATGTTCAAAACAAGGCATTTGCTTTCTGATCTCCTGCAGTGCTTTTATGTTCAGCTCGGTGGTCAGTACACAGGGAGTGTTATCGGCCTCTGCAAGCACTTCACCCCAGGGCGAAACAATCATGCTGTGTCCCCAGGTTTCTCTCTTGTTGGGATGAGTCCCGCCCTGGTTAGCCGCCAGAACATAGCAATGGTTCTCGATAGCGCGGGCTCTTAATAACGGCTCCCAGTGGGCCTGACCAGTCACCCTGGTAAATGCGGAAGGTACAGTAATGATTTCTGACTCCCTGACTCTCAGTTCTCGATAGAGCTCCGGAAAACGAACGTCATAGCAGATGGTCAGGCCTGTTCTGGCAAATTCCATATCCACTACATTCAGATCATTCCCCGGCGAATAGTCATCGGATTCCCTGTAACGGCGAGTGCCGTCCGATATATCGGCATTAAAGAGATGGATCTTGTCGTAGCGGGTGACTTCATTACCCTTGGGGTCATAAACAAAGCAGGACGCCCTGCTGTTCTCTCCTTCATTGACGACACAGGGTATAGACCCCCCTACCAGCCAGGCCCCGAATTGTCGGGCAATGCGGGACATCCAGTTTCTGACCACGCTGGTATTGTTGCCCAGAGCGGGAATATCCCCCCCCAACTGAGCAAAACATTCAGGCAGCACAATTATGTCAGCTGAAGACTCTATGCTTGAAAAAAGATCTTCTGCCTGCTTAAGATTGGCTTGAACATCAGGTCCGGAACACATCTGGACCACAGCAGCGGTTACCGCTTTACTCATAGGCTTTCCCCTCTGCCATAGGTTAACCTCTCCAGTTTAATAGATCTGATAATACCAATCGAACTTTCTAACTCGCTATTGCGCTGAAGATTTGAGCCTTAATCCTGCGTTGGCGATCGTCGCCATAGCCAAGGCGCAAATCTCCATGCTCATCACGGGAGTTAGAAAGCACAATTGGTATTAGACCCGTCTCTCAAGAAGCCGATTTACACCAGCATTCAGATCAGATTGAGCAAAGTTTACTTTAGATAATGTTGTTACTTGTTAACCTAATCTCGTTTATTGTTATCGTCAGACAACATCCCGACTCGCAGCGGTTTGTTGAATTTCAGCAATGTTTATAAAAAAAGAGATGATCTCAATCTATGTGTCTGATTACCCTGCACTGGCAACCAGAGGCTCAGTACCCGCTGATTCTGGCCGCCAACCGCGATGAGTTCTATGAGCGGCCAGCAAGAACCATTCACTTCTGGGAAGACAATCCGGAGATTTTTGGTGGCCGGGATTTAGAAGCTGGAGGCAGCTGGCTGGCCCTGAGTCGCAAAGGCAGAATGGCCGCAGTCACCAACTATCGGGAATCGCCTGTTTACCCGGGAACCCTGTCCCGTGGTCACCTGGTAAGTGATTTTTTAAATAGTGATCTGTCACCCAAAGAATTCCTGAACCAGATTCATCTTAAAGCGGATCATTACTCCGGCTTTAACCTGTTGGTCGGTGATTCCAGCGGTCTTTACTACTACTCCAATCGTATGGGTCGTGTTGTTTCACTGAAGCCTGGCTTCCATGCCCTTAGCAATCACCTCTTGAACAGCCCCTGGCCCAAGCTGGAGAAAGTCAGGCAGGGACTGGCGCTGCATGTCAAGCATCATCAGAAACCCGAACCTGAAGGCTTGATTTTTATGATGCACGACAGTTCAAAAGCGCCCGATGACCAACTTCCCGATACCGGTGTAAGCCAGGAGCAGGAAAAGTTTCTATCCAGCTGCTTTATGGCCAGTGAACATTATGGAACCCGAAACACCAGTGTCCTGATTCTCGACAAACAGGGTTCCCTCAGCTGGACCGAGCAAATCTATCTGCCCTACGGAGAAACTGGAAAAAAACTCCGGTTCTCAATGTCATTTCCAGTGTCATGGTAGCCAGCCACCTGATTGGTCGACCTAAAAAAAGACCACAAAGCAGCCAAAAGCAGCTAACTTTCATAGCATGTAGTTTGTCTCTATTCCTATTAGAAGGTCTGAAACATCGCTTTCAGCATCTTCCGAAAAGTGCACGTTTTCGCAGTCAATACGAAGTCACTGAACCCCGCACTAGAAATACGGGGTATCCTGTTGAGGTAAAACGATGAGATCACAAGCTCTGATCCGACTTTATCAGTCCCTGCTGGCCGCGCTGGTGCTGTTGTTCTCCATGACCCTGCAAGCCGCTGGAGGTTGGCAGCAAATTGGCGAAAAGCATATAATCCCTTCTCAAGACACGGCAACCATCAAAATATCTTCTGCAGACGAAGATACTTCCTACAAAACCATCAAATTTCATATCACTCAGGGCAGCTTGAAGATTCGTTCTGCCAAGGTGCATATGAGTGACGGACAAGTGATTGACCTGAGTGTCCAGAAGTTAGTGCTGCCAGGACTGGAAACACGCGGATTCCCGATTCCTGACCATGGCCGCTCTATTAAAAAAATTGTACTTTATATTCAGGCTCCCCTCGATCACTCATCCAATGTGGTGGTCTATGGAATCAAAGCTGACACTTCCGAGAAGAAATCCTAGCTCTGATACAAAGTTTCTGTCGTGTTATCCTTTTCAAAGCTCAGGATCTTCTGTCAGCGACTCAGACCATGGAAGGTCTGCACTACTAGGAGCCTGACCGAGAACAGCGCCCGTCTAGGCGACCCCGTAGCGAGGACGGCAGAAAATTGAGGATGAAAATTCGGTTTTGTGAGGAGAATAGCGAGCTATTTGACGAACAAAAGCGGATTTTCAGACCAATTTGCTGCCGCCGCACGACTGCATGGATGCAGGAGCTAGAGCAATGCAGGAGCAGTTGCCGCGTAGGGCAGTCTATTCTCGGTCAGGCTCCTGGCTGGAGAAGCGCTTGCTTTTGATACCCATGACTTTACCAAGTCCCTCACGACAAAGAGCCAACTCCAGCGAACTCCTGATCAAATGAGAATTGTCCAGCATCATCACGTCATCAAGAATCTCTCTGGCTCTTTCCAGAGTGATTTTCCTAAGCGCCCATTTCACCTTGAGCAAGTTGGTGGCACTCATGGAAAGCATGTCAAACCCCATGGCCATAAGAAGAACAGAAGCGACTGGATCACCGGCCATTTCACCACAAATACCGACGGTTCGGCCTTCTTTATGACAATCTTCGACCACTTTTCGAAGCGCCTGCAAAACAGCCGGATGGAAAGAGTGATATAAGTCAGCCACCCTGGGATTATTTCGATCCACTGCCAGAAGATATTGCGTGAGATCATTGGAACCGATCGACATGAAGTCTACACTCTGCGCCAGTTCACGGACCTGATAGACCGCAGCAGGAACCTCAATCATAACTCCGACGGGAGGCATCACAACCGATAAACCTTCAGCTGACACTTCGCCATGCGCTCTGTGGATAAGATGCAGTGCATCTTCTACTTCATAAACACTGGTCACCATTGGCAACATGATTCGAAGATTATCCAGTCCAACACTGGCTTTAAGCATCGCCCGGATTTGAACCAGAAATATTTCCGGATGATCCAGGGTTACACGGATACCTCGCCACCCCAGGAAGGGGTTGTCTTCCTGAATGGGAAAGTAAGACAGAGCCTTGTCCCCGCCCACATCCAGCGTACGCATGGTGACTGGTCTGGGGGCAAAGGCTTCAAGCTGCTGACGATAAATTTTTTCCTGCTCTGCTTCACTGGGGAATCGTTCCTTGAGCATAAAAGGAACTTCGGTACGATAAAGACCGACACCTTCTGCTCCACGATCCAGTGAACGAACCGTGTCAGTCATAAGACCGGTATTAACCCACAGTGGTAAACGGTGATTGTCCGGGGTAACACAGGGCAGGTCACTGATTGCTTCAAGCCCTTCGCTGAATTCTTTTTCTTCTTCGACAACGGCCTGATAGTGTTCCAGCAGTTCTCTGGAAGGCGAGGCATAAACCAGCCCAAGGTTGCCATCGACAATCAGTTGCTTGCTGGACATCTTGTGATAGGGCAGATCGACTGCCCCCATTACGGTAGGAATGCCCAGAGCCCTGGCCAGAATGGCCGCGTGGGAATTGCTCGAACCCTGAATAGAGACAAGGCCCACCAGCTTCTCCTGGGGAACATCTGCCAGCATACTGGCCGTCAGTTCTTCACTAATCAGTATGGTTTGATCGGGGTAGGTTATGCATTCATGATCGTGTTGCTGGATACTGGCAAGAACCCGACGACCCAAGTCTTTTACATCAACCGCACGCTCACGCATGTAGGGATCGTCCATCATTTCAAAAGTACGTACATGCTCGTCTATTACCTGCCTGAGCGCTCCCGGTGCCCAGTTACCCTGCTTCACCCGGTTCCTGATTTCCAACCCCAGAGCATTGTCGTCCAGCATCCGAAGATAGACATCAAATAATGCTTGCTCTTCTGCCGGCAGATGGCCAGAAAGTTTTTCGGCTGTGGCCTTCATTTCCGAACGAACCGACTCCAGAGCCAGATCCAGAGAGTCCAGTTCTCTTTTGATGTCGTGACAGGTACGATCAGGAACGGCCCCCAAATCCGCCACCGGAGAAGCGACAACGGCTTCACCAATGGAAACACCGCTCGCGCCAGGCGTCCCCTGAAAGCGAGCTGTCTTGCGGGTATTGACCGTAACATGCAGGGAACCTGTGGCCTCAGCATGGGCAATGACACCTGCAAGCTGGGCAGACATGGTGACCAGAAAAGCCTCTTCATGCTCGTCAAACCGGCGTTGTTCTTTTTGTTGAACCACCAGCACACCCAGAATCATCCGATGATGAATGATGGGAACCCCAAGAAAAGCATGAAACTTTTCTTCACCGGTTTCTTTAATGTAACGATATTTAGGATGAGAGGAAGCTGCTTTCAGATTAATGGGCTCTTCTCTGAGACCGACCTGACCGATAAGACCTTCAGACTGGAATAAACGAGCGACACCGACAGCCTTTTTATTGAGGCCCTCTGTCGCCATAAGCGTATAGGTAGCCTGTTCAGCATCGTAGAGATAGACTGAGCAGACTTCGGTATTCATCGCATCCCGAACCCGCCGCACGATAATATTTAGCGCAGCCTGCAAATCCGAGGCGGCACTGACTTCCTGTACAATCGTACGCAGGGTGTTCAGCATGGTGACTTAGTCCAGTCTGCTTATCTGTCTCCTGTGTCTGCTATCTAAAAATAACAGACGCCCGTCTCTGTTGTTTACCATGAAATGGTTTCTGTGTGATGACTGTCAGAAACAGGCTTTCATCACGCAAGTGCAAGGATAGCACCTCAGTGAATATTATCTGTGCCTTTCAGGCTGATGTCAGCATTGGCAACAGTCTCAGTGTCAAAAGTCATGACAATTACACATTGTTAGCTTGATTAGCTTGCAGGCGTCCTATTCGGGGAACCAGCTCGCGCAAAGCACGGCGATAGACCTCCCTTTTAAATGAAACGACCTGCCCCAGGGGATACCAGTAGCTGACCCATCGCCAGCCATCAAACTCCGGTGATCCCGTATGATCCACACTAACCCGGTCATCACTGCTTAGCAGCTCCAGCAAAAACCATTTCTGTTTCTGCCCAATGCAAAGCGGATGCTGATCCCTTCGAACCAGTCTTCTGGGCAGGCGATAACGCAGCCAGCCACGAGTGCACGCCAGAACGTTTACGTCGTCCGGCTGAAGCCCAATTTCTTCATACAGCTCGCGATACATGGCATCTTCGGGGGTTTCATCATCGTTTATGCCCCCCTGGGGAAACTGCCATGCTTCCTGTCTGATTCGCCTGGCCCACAGGACCTGTCCGTGATGATTAGCGAGGATTATGCCCACATTGGGCCTGAATCCATCTGTGTCAATCACGTAAGCGACTACCTTAAACTATCTATTGCTTTGCATTGTTTCATAAACCGCTGCACAACGGCAATCAAGATATTTGCAATCAGGATGCCACTTTTGATAATTAATCAATTATTACTCTTCAAAACTGTGACAAGAGTATTAACATGAGAAACAATTTCTCGCCGTTTTCGCTTTCCTAAGAAATCATGAACAGCCTCTCAGAAGATTTTCATAGTACAATCAGCAAACATTTATAGCAGCGCAGTCTGGCAGGAGGATTTGTGGCTCTGGCAATCTTTGATCTTGATAACACCCTGATAGCCGGTGACAGTGACTATCTCTGGGGACAATTCATGTCCCATGAAGGCATGGTGGATGCAGCCAGCTTTCATGATGGCAATGAATATTTCTATCGTCAGTATGAAGCGGGTACGTTGGTACTTAGCGAATACCTCGACTTTTGCCTTGAACCACTGACCCGTTACACTCTGGACGAACTTAAAGTCCGACATGACCAGTTCATGGAACAGACCATTCGCCCCATCATGCTGGAAAAAGCTGCGAACCTCCTGAAAAAACACCGCCAACAGGGTGATCACCTGATGATCATAACCGCCACCAGCCGATTTGTTACCGAGCCCATTGCCAAAGCCTTTGATGTCGATACGCTACTGGCCATTGAGCTTGAGATTAAAGATAACCGCTATACAGGCAAAGTGGTCGGCACACCGACTTTTCAGGAGGGAAAGGTGATCCGCCTTAAGCAATGGTTGCAGGAAAACTCTGAGTATTCTCTGGAAGGCAGTTACTTCTACAGTGATTCAAAAAATGACCTGCCCTTGCTGGGTCAGGTAGATCACCCGTTCGCGGTTGATCCTGACCCTGAATTGACCACAGTCGCTCATGAGAAAGGATGGCCCGTCATCAGCCTCAGATAAATCTATTTTACTCTTTAAGAACCGTCCGTTTCTGTGCTTTATTTATGAGGTACCAGCGAATTCTCCATTCATTGCTGGTGTCTCCATAGCAGCAGATTGGCCTTACCCGGACCTCTGCTCACAATCATCAAAAAAGCGGAGAAACAATGGACAGATCCCACTTCTACGCATTAATGGAAGGTGAAGGTAAGCTGGACTACGAGGTCTATCTCAATACCTCACAGATTCTGAAAGCCCAGAAGCCCATGGCTGATCTTTGTAATAAAGACGAACTGATGTTTCAGGTCGTTCACCAGATCGAAGAACTCTGGATGAAACTGATCGGTTACACACTTCTGGACATCGATGATTACATTCAAGAGACCAATACTCACCGAGTTATCAGCCTGTTCCAGAGAGTACACCAGACACTTACCCTGATGACCAGCCAACTGCGTCTGCTGGAAAGCATGTCGCCAAAAGAATATCAGGAAATCCGGTTGCAACTGGGTAATGGCAGCGGGCAGGAATCCCCCGGATTCAGAACCTTGCTGAAAATGCCCCCCTTCCTCTGGGAGAGTTATCAAAAACATTACCTCGACCAGAAAGGGCTGACGGTAGAAAAGATCTATAACTCACAATACAGTCACTGCGAAGCCTATGTTGTGGCAGAAGCCCTCACCGAATTTGATGAACAGTTTCAGGCTTTCCGTATTCATCATCTTAAGCTGATCTACAGAACCATTGGCATAGGTGCAAAATCCTTAAAAGGCCGCTCTGTTGAACTTCTGCAAAAAGGCATTCAACAGCGTTTTTTTCCCGAACTCTGGGATATCCGTGGCGCAATGACCGATGCCTGGGGCGGAGAATACGGCGTAAAAAGAGATGCCCTGGGCAACACCAAAAATGCCGCTCATGACAACTGATATTCAAGCGCGTTTCCATCGGCCCGAACGAGGCGTATATCTTCTGAATCACTCGGTTGGCTGTCTGCCCGCTTCCGCCAGTGATGCCTTTCAGAGTCATTTTCTGGAGCCCTGGAAACATCAGGGCAGCCACGCATGGGGACAATGGCTCGAAAACCTGACCCGATTCAATGCTGCTCTGGCCAATCTGCTTAACGCTAAAACCCAACAGTTTTGCCCGCAAAACAACCTGTCCAGTGCACTGACCAAAATAGTAGGTTCGCTGCCACCGGCTTCTGCTGGCCAGCATATTTTGATGTCAGAACGAGACTTTCCTTCCATGGGGTTTGTGATCCAGACCCTGTGTAAACGTTTTGGACTGAAGCCCCGCTTCATACCTCACGAAACGAACCTTACAGACCTGAACTGCTGGGATGACATGCTGTCCGACGATGTCTGGCTGGCTTTTATCACTCACGTTCAGTCCAATGACAGTCTGCGCTTGCCCGTAGCTGACATCACAGGACTGACCAAAAAGAAGTCGATAATTTCTATCGTGGATATCGCCCAGTCAGCCGGAGTTGTCCCCATTGACCTTAATACCTGGCAAGCCGATTTCGTCATTGGTTCCAGTGTTAAATGGTTGTGTGGCGGTCCCGGCAGCGGCTATCTCTGGGCCAGTGATGACATCATCGAATGCTGTCAGCCCATGGATGTCGGTTGGTTCTCTCATCAGAACCCCATGGCGTTTGATATTCATCACTTTGACTATGCGGCTGACGCAGGGCGTTTTATGGGAGGAACCCCTTCCATTATGCCTTTTACCGTCTCCGCAGAGAGTATCCGGACTCTGGATCGTATCGGTACGGAAAATATTTTTCAGCATAACCAGAAGCTGATTAATCATATTATCGCTCAAATTAATCAGGGAGAGATTCGTTCTCCAATGCAGGAAAACCGTCGAGGAGGCACTCTGGCCATCTCATTCAAGGATAACCAGAAAGCGATGCAAGCCATGGATCATGCTGGCATATTCTGCGATCAAAGATCCGAAGGTCTGCGTTTTTCACCTCATATTTATAATACGGAAGAAGACGCAGACCAACTGGTTCAGGTTATTAACCGGCTCTGATCAGGCCCGGGTCACTCGAGCAATAATGGCCTTGATGTATTCCGTCTCCGGTATGGCAGGCAGAACGGGATGATCGGGGCCCTGATGACCCTGCTCGATAATTTGCAAATTACGGTCAATATAGCGGCTGCCCGCTCTCAGGGCATCGAACAGTGAATCTTTCTGAAGATGCATGGAGCAGGAACAGGACACCAGAATGCCATCCTTTTCCAGCAACCTCATGGCCAGCTCATTAATCCGGCGATAGGCCTGTTCACCCGCTTTGGTGTCCTTGCGTTTCTTGATAAAGGCCGGTGGATCAACAATCACAACATCGAACTTTTCACCTTCATCCCTGAGAGCTTTCAGGACTGTGAAAGCATCCCCCCGGATAGACTCAACACGATCCCCAAGGCCGTTAAGCCCGGCATTCTCATGGACCAGCTCTACCGCCTGCTCAGAAGCATCAACACAGGTCACCTGACTCGCACCAAAGGCCGCGCATTGAACGGCCCAGCCACCGACATAACTGAAAACATCCAGTACTTTCTTACCGCTGACGTAGTGACGCAGACGTTCGCGGTTCAGGCGATGATCGTAGAACCAGCCCGTTTTCTGGCCTTTGATGACCGGCGCCCTGAAGGTTACACCGTTCTCTTCCAGCTCCACTTTTTCCGGCACTTCGCCATAAGCCACTTCTACGTACTCAGGCAGCTTTTCCAGCTGGCGACCAGTCCCGTCATTTTTCAGAAGAATACCTGAAGGCTTGAGCACCTTGACCAGAGCATCAACAATGTCATCCTTGACCGTTTCCATACCGGCAGTGGACATCTGAGCAACAACAATATCGCCAAAACGATCAACCACCAGTCCCGGCAAACCATCGCTGTCGCCAAAGACCAGACGGTAGAAAGGTTTGTCGAATACTCTCTCCCTGAGACTCAAGGCTACCTGAATACGATGCACCAGCAGTGAACGATCCAGGACATATTTGCTGTCCCGACTGACCAGCCGGGCACAGATCAGACTATTCGGGTTGATATAACCTGTCCCCAGAGGTTTACCTTCAGCACTTTCGATATTGATCAATTCCCCTGTTTTGAAATCTCTCAGGGGAGAAGTCCGGGTATCGACTTCGTTGCTGTAGATCCAGAGGTGGCCAGCTTTCAATCGACGATCAGCCCGATTCTTCAGGCGGAGAGTTTTTAACGTCATGGAGTTACTACCAGAGCGGCAAGGAGGAAACAGGAAAAGAGCCATTATAAGGGTTCAGGGCGCTTCGGTCATGCCGGGATGTTTATCACTCTGTGCTGACCCTTATCAGTGATTGACCTACCAGTGCTTTTCGACACCTGAAAAAAAGAGGCTCTCGTTAAGTGTTTTTCTCTGAAAAAGCACTAAAAAGCTAACCAACATTCTGGTAAGTCGCAAAAAATCGACAGACATACGAATTGGTTACAAGATAATCCGTCTTTACTCTGCAAGTTATTAACTTGCCTGGAGCCTGACGGGTCATAATTCCGGCGGACTCCTGTAGGAGTAATGACTATGAGAGCGCGTCTTCAAGAGAGTCTGGCTGAAATGCTTCTGGGATTTAATGACCTGGAAGATCTCGAGCAGATTATGTCTCTGGTAGAATCTGCCAATAAAGGGTCAGCCTCCGGTGCCAATCACTTTGTCGAGAATGCCGGCCAGGCTATTCAGCCACACGATTTGAAAAACTTCCTTCGTCTCTATCCGATGGCGCAGGCCATGGTGGCCATGGTTCGCCATTATGAACTCAACAAAGAAACCGATACCCTCAAGATCGTTCTCGAATCCCTGCTGGAAGGTTTGGAAGAAAGAGAAGCCGACGAAACAATCCACTGAAAAGAGTCTCAAAGGCTGCTTATTCAGCTCAGGGCTGTTTATTCAGTTCAGGACTGTTTATTCTGAAAGAACACCTGAACTGAATCAGTGAGGCATAAGCATGTTGACTCTGTCAAAGGAAAACAGGCGCCAACTCAACGAGAACGGATACACAGTCATTCCTGATGCCATCCCCCTGCCCCTCTGTGATGACGCAATTGATTTAATCACACAGTTTCTTGAAATTGACCTCGGCGAGCCGGAAAGCTGGTACAAAAAAGACCTGGGTTACAACGGACTTGTTCCCGTTCACCAGCACCAGAGCCTCTGGAATATAAGACAACATCCCAATATTCACACACTCTTCTCTCAGTTCCTCGGCACTGAAAAACTCTGGGTTCGAATGGATAGACTGTCTTTCAAGCCTCCCTCTCTTGACCCCGAAGCAGATCAGCTAAAACGTCATATCCATCTCGACTTTCCGGCTGAAAAACTGACATCGTTGCGCTTGCAGGGCATTCTCTATCTGACCGACACCAAAAAAGACCAGGGGGCATTCTGCTGTGTACCCAGCCTTTTCAAAAAAGATGAGGTTCTTAAGCACCGTGAAAGTCTCTGGTTCTCTGAAGAGGAACTCAGTCAATATCCGATAGAACCTATAGAAGGCGAGGCCGGTTCACTGGTTATCTGGGACTCAGGACTCCCCCATTCTGGCATGCTGAATGTTTCGGGCAGACCCAGACTGGCCGTCTACATCTCAATGTTTCCGGCAGGCCTGGAAGAAACGGCTGAAGAGCGCATACAACTCTGGCAGGAAAAAAGAGCACCAGAAAAGTGGCGGGGCCTAAACTATCAACAAGATCCGGAACCGGGAGAGCCCGCCCGGCTCACTGAGCTGGGTAAAAAACTGTTGGGGCTGGAGGAATATAACTGACACCCTCTGAACGACCCGGCTTTCAGGTGGCTAAGCATAAACGCAACGTCTAGGCTTCCTATTCACTTTTCTATGGAATCCAGAATGTGAGTAGCCTGCAGCTTTATCTGACCCTGTTTGTCGCCCCGCTATTCTTGTTGCACGCTCTGTGTTTACAGGCTCAGTCGGCGACTATGCCTGCCCCGGTGTCGTGCGACTCTCTCACAGGACAAACGGCGGGTGTTCAGCGACGGCTAAACCAGTATAGAGAGCTTGTTCACGGACGACAGTGTCTTGTTCTCAGTGCCAACCAGAAAGAAAATTTAGATGAATTGATCCATCAGGCTCCTGAAAATACGGTGATACTGCTCTCTTCCAAAACGGTTCCTGTCAGAGGTAGAAACCCGGTTGAGTACCTTTTGAAAGATCCGATAGTTTTAAAGGATGGCCAGAGCATTATTGGAGCCGCTGATGACGGTTTTGAAATCGTTATCAAGTTCAGAGGTCACGGAGACTTCTACATGGTCAAGGTAGGAACCACTAAAAATTTCCGGTTTGGAGAAAAAAGAGACAGCCATATCAGACACCTTACTTTCCGGCCACTTGGATACACAGCTGGTCACCCAGACGCTGCCCACCCCATACCTGACTCTATTGTTTTCGCAGAATGTTACAACCGGAGACTGATTGTAGAAGACAACATATTCCATCTTCCCAAGAGGTCCGCAATTAATCTTGATTGCAAAGAACCACTGGATGCAACGGCCGATCTTGATCGTCCTGGCCCGGGCCTGCAGTTTGCCAATAACACGGTCAGGGGTTACCTCATCAAGACCTGGTACCTGAACTATATGCCCGAAGATGGGATATTTGTAAATCTTCCTGCTATCAGGAACCAGTTACAGAGAATCACTGTTACTGATAATAGATTCCGGGGCAGAATGGCAGAGGCAGGTGAATTTACTCTCGGGTCCGGAACCCATCTGGATATCTTCAGAAATACCGTAGACATTATCAATGATGGCGTTACTAACACACTTCGCGACGCTCGTGCCCAACGATCGCCCCGGGTGGGAGGCTTTACTCTTATAGGTCATACCGATGCCAATGCAGAGCCTCCTCTCTTTAACCTGGCAGGCAACCGGATCCGGGTAACAGCGCCCGCTATAAACGTCAGCCCCCCTCTTAAGCTGGCCCTGGCCTGTAACCAACTGCAAGCCACCAGTCCATGGCAACAACTGCAACAACACTTCAGCCTGAAAGCTGATGATCCATTACGACTGGGAAGTAAGTGCAAAAAACCGACGACTCCACCCAATGACATGTCAACACCAAGTTCAACGGTTGCCATGCCATCGGCTGGCTCAAGCGTTTCCGTGCCAACAACCATTCCCTATACCATCAGCCAGATTCTAAATACCTGGACGGCCATTAACTCGTCTGCCACGGCCTGTGACGGACTGACCAACTTCGAAGGTCGTTTCTTCTTTGAATCAGCAGTCTGCCCGACAGTCGCTACGACCTCTGCTTTTATTACCGATAGGGCTTTTAGAAGCAACACGATATCTAATAACAGCTTGACCTCCACTTCATCTGGCAGCTTGGCCACCACTTCATCAGCGGATTCAAAAAGAATGACTTGGGGTTTAGGTTTTATAACCATTCTGGCCATATTGCTGGCTCTATAATTGGATGAGGCTCTGATATAAAACAAACTTGGCTCGTCCCAAGCTTGTTAAAGGCAAGGTGACAGCGCACTTAAAAAAACTGCGTGCGTAGGACAGGGAGTATTTCCATAGAATTCTTCAGCATCTCGAAATGACGTATGCTTTTTAGCAAGTATCTCTTTGGTACACCTTGGTTTTCCCTCAACCATCGAATAAACTCCCGCATCGGCCTTAAATTACTTTATAAAAAGTACTTTACCAACCATGAAAACCCGCGACCTGCTCAAACTCCCTGACCTCAAACTAGCTCAGGCCATCAACACCATGAAAGGCAAAGAGTGCGAGAAGCACGCCAGAAACTACACCAGAATTCTGGGCGTAGAGTTTGATAAAGCGGTTATGCACGCCACTTACGCCGCCATGTTCAGTCAGAGTGACGAGCCAGTCGATCTGCGTACTTATAAAGCCATAGTGGATCTGGTGGACAGTGATACTGAATATGGCGAAAAGGAAGCAACAATTCTTACAGCACTGCTGTTAGCTCATATCAACCAAAAAATGAAACGGGTTCAATCCGTTGTTTCGCAAACACCTCCAACATTACCCCTGTCGTAAGAAACTACGGGGAAAAGGAAACCGACGATGCTAATGCAGCTATCGGAGTTTACCAGCACCTTACAAAGGCAAGGAGAGGAAGAGCAAGAATCTTCACAGAAATTCTGGGTAGAGAGTCCGAAAAAGCGACTGTGCAAGCCAACCACGCCACCCTGTTCAGTGAGAACGACAAACCTGCCAAGCCATGCAGCTAAAACCACCTTAGATAGAGTGGTTTTCAACACCGATAGATACGATTAAAAGATAGCCAGAACCGGTTCTTTTGAATTTTAAGTGGGTAAGCAGGCTTCATTCACTCCACTGAAGTCGAGCTTTCCTGTCAGCAAGTACACCATCATCTTGAAGTGTGGCTTCTTATATCCTCTTGCCTATTGACCACAATCTTGCATTTGACCCTGACTTCACCAGGGAATCTTTTTTCAAATATCATGTCTTTAATTCAGAACAGGGCCGAATTTTCAGTGATCTGGCAACCATCGCTGAGTGTAAAGAAAGGATGGAGGTCGCATTAACTGACTTTCATAAATGAGCTGAAACGGCTCAAAATGAGTGGCCTTGGCGGGATCTTGAGGAAAGCATGGTGTTTGACCTAGACTCCAAAGCCCTGTTTGCCATACTGGACGAATATACTACCGAACAATTCTGGAGCATGAGATGACTAAATACGCTTGCCGTTATGCCATTGTGCAGTTCATGCCCTACCCTGAGACCGGCGAGTTTGCCAATGTCGGGGTGGTCGCGGTAGTGCCTGGTCAAAATCACTTTGCATTCCAGTTGGAGCTGACCAGGTACACCCGGCTGACCCAATTTTTCAAACACCTTGACCCCAGGGTTTTTACTCACTCAGTCAAGCACTTGCATGAAGAGTTACTTTACCTGGAAGAATCGGTCAGCAATGGTCAGATGACGGCAGTGCAGGCCTTTGAACTTATTGTTCGTCCTCTTGAAGCTATTCTCAGGTTCAATAAAGAGCGGGTCAAAATGACTCAAAAGCCTCTGGCAATTGCCAATGAGTTGTTTGATCGTTTTGTGCTTCATGATTTTGCCCAGAAGAACAATTATGAGCATGAATTGCAAACCAGGCTGGGACACTTTGTCCGCAGCTTAAATCTGCGCCATCAATTCAAGAAGGAAAAAATCGGTACTCTGTACCCTGTTACTATGCCGTTAGTGCAGATTACGGAAGAGAATCGGTTAAGAGCGATTCAGCCTCTGCATTTTGACCGTACTGAGCCGGAAAAAATTATTGAGCACGGAAACCTCTGGATTGACAAACTGAGCACTTTACAAGAGCTTAATGAACTGCCGGAAGACATTCTGATTCCAGTAGAAAAGCCCGTGCATAAAGGCGATGTTCAAAAAGCCTGGACAATGGTTCAGAAAAGGTTAAAAGATTTTGGTGATATTGCTGATGCCAGCAATGAGACAGCAATAGAAAAATTTGCCAAAGGTACGTCAAGAAACCATTATGCATAAACTTACCTTATGGATGAAAGCCAAGCTTGTTGAGCCAGCCGAAGAATATGCTGCCAACCAGGGTAAATCTCTGTCTCAACGGGTAGCTGATTATTTTAATGCGCTAATCCTTGGGGAATCTGATGCCACCAAAAAGCTCACCCCTCTCACACAGAGTCTCAGGGGTGTTATGGCGGATTCTGAAGTATCAAACGAGGAGGATCACAAAAAATACCTTTAGGATAAGTATCTGTAAACATTCTGGTCGAGACCAATATTATCCTGAACGTACTTCTTGACCGCTCTCCCTTTTTAGCCAGCTCTTTTAGCGATTACGAAGACAGTGTGCTTCATGCTTCTGCAATTCAGGCTGGCGCAGAAGCTATTATCACTCGTAATGCCAAAGACTTTACTTATGAACGAGACCCGGCCTCCTTCTGAATCAGTCTGACCGACGTTTCTGTTAACTCGTTAATACTTTGCCAGAAGAGCACTCGCTGCTCTCTATCGTCAGGTTCCAGTGGCTGAAGTCTTTTAAGCGAAGCCTGAAGCTCCTTCGGGCAAACTGATTCGCGTACGGGTCGGGGTTGGTCAGGATAGCTATCGCTAAAAAAACGATCCCAATCAAAGTAACAACCCGGATCAGCCTTTCCCCTGAAACCGGCTATCTGTTCATGGCCAAGAATCCGTTGTGGATCATTCAAACTCGGGTAGTGCTTCTGCAAGTGTTGAATCACATCTTTCAGAGCAGAATATTGTGCATCGGTGAAAGGGAAAACATTCCCATTGAAGTTAACCAACTCTATTCCAATGGCAAAATCGTTGAATGTTTCTTTTTCCTGCCAGCGGCTGACGCCTGCATGCCAGGCTCTGTGAGCCGTACCATTCAGGCAACTGACCAGCTCGTAGACGGTACCGTCCAGATCAATTACCAGGTGAGCTGAAACCTCACACCCCTTACTCGAGACGATGTCCAGCGTACCCTGGAGATCCACAGCCGTATAATGCAAGATCAGAAACTCTACTGGAATTTCCCGGTCATCAAAGTTAGGGCTGGGATGTGAAGTGAAACTTAGAACCATTAATTTGCCTGTAAAAAACCTGGAGTCCGTTGAATTTATAGACTAGCCAGCCCACTGCTCTGAGATCAAGGGCGCATTTTAATTGAGCCATGGCCAGTTTTTCAAATGAATGTTTGCAGGATTCAGAACCGATCAACTTCATCTCTTGTTACTTTTCTGATAGCCCTCAATGGCTTCCTGACGACGTTTGCTGACCGCCAGCTGTTCCTGTACACGATCTCGTTCCAGCTGGCAGGCCAATATCATTTCCCGGTAGAGCGCTTGGAGCTCTTTGAGAAGCGCCTTCACCTCTTCGGAGGGGGCTGAGCCACTTTCCAGAGCTTCTTCAATTACCTGACGGGCTTCAGTATCCAGAGCTTCCAGCGTTGTCCAGTCCCGGTTACGGATAGCCTCCCCGAGATTAAAAATGGACTCCCGGAGTTTCCCTTTGGTAATGTCAGGTTTTTTCATCGGTAACCTCTTTACCATCAGCGATGCCAGCCTGAGCCTGAGTGTAGACAGTCATGCCAATGCCATCTGTCATGTGGATTATCCAGAACGATGATCACTCCCATTTATATCGTTGAGTTACTACTATTGTTTATCTTCGGCACATTATTGGTCAACAAGACTTAATACAGTAGACATGACAGCATTACCCTTCAATGATGTGCCTGCACACAAAGCTGTACTGCTTTGGATTATGCAGGCTCTCTCCTGGAATTTTCGCTTCATGCTTTCCCGTGAATATGATAAGAATGGAATGAAGGTGCGTGGACCATTCAAGCGCGAGCAGGAGGCTGCGTGAAAAAACTGTTTTTTTATCTGAAAAGTCTTTCTTTGCTCTCAGGATTTAAAAAATATCCTTATGGGCTCAATCTGCTTTTACTGTCCGGTTTTTCAGCGATTGCTTTTGCAGAAGTAACAACAGACAAGCCAGCCGACCTGAGTCTCACTCAGGTTATTGCGCCTCTGTTTTTTGTCATTGTGCTGATATTTGCCCTGGCCTGGATCGTAAAGAAATTGAACATAGGCACACCCGCCGTTGGCCAGGGAATAAAAGTAGTCTCAAGCGTTCCGGTTTCCAGCCAGGCCAGGGTCTGTCTGATTCGTATAGGCGAAAAAGATATATTGCTGGGAGTCACCAACCAGCAAGTCAATTTGATTCACAGGTTTGATGAATCCCCCCTGCCGCCTGATAACAGGCAAAACCAGCAGGATTTTGCCGTTCAGTTCAAAAACCTGCTAAAAGGTGGAAACTCAAAGTAAGCCGCTACCTTATTTCCTGCTCATTTTATCTTTCACAGGAACGACCTCTTTCCAATCCTGAAAAAGTATTGAGTAAAGATCTCGAGTGGGCGTCAGGATCATGAGCAGAATAATAGAATTCCCCTGATATCGACTCATAGTGTTTTTTCAGTAAACGCCCTCTGGGAATGACCGTGTAATATTCACCGCGAATGACAATGCGATATAAACCTTCTTTGTCGTACATATCGGGTATCCACTCGACGGTAGCCACTCCCGCCTGCCATTGGAACCGGGTAGTCCAGTCATCATCTGTGGCAACTGTATCCCATGATCCTGTGCAGTCATTCTTCCTCTGCACATAAAAAAAACTATCGAGATCCATGCCTGATCTTGGGTGTGATGCAATATATTGAAGCTTCACTGACTGGCCTGAGTGAATATTATCCTGACTGTCAGTTATTATACTTCCGTATTGGCTATGTTCTTTTTCCGGGATGTTATCCATACGAACATCGTCGTACAGATAACTCAAATCCAACGGCATTGCTTCATCCGAAGGAGGCTGCTCCTCTTTACTCAATTGCCTGGAAAGACTTGAAAAAGCCTGAATCATGGCACTGAGCTCCCATGGACCGAATAAGGTGGATGCTCCCTCATAGTGCTGTTTGTAGAACTCCTCTGCTGTGGTCAAATAGCTGGCATAATCGTTGGAATACCCGGCGATGACAATATGCCTGTCAGGAATCCCTGAAAGTTTTGACAATCTTTTTCGAAGCCGTCTTCCAGCCATAACTGTCGGCTCAACAGGCAAGGCAGCAATCTGAAAATTGCCCAGCCGAGCCAGCATCAAGGGCAGGACTTCGGGGACCCAGGGCTGGTTAATGACTTCCCGGTGCATATTGCCTGAGGGAAACACATCATTGAAATAGTGAAAGTTTTTCCGACTTCCCAATGACAGCATGACCGGCTTGGGCTTCTGACATATCAGTTCTTGTTCGGACGGCGAGGTCAGAAAATCGGTTACCATTCTGATCCACCATTGCTCATTCTTGCGGCCTTCATAGGCCCCAAGTAACAACCTCACAAAATAGGGCGGCCGACCATCTTCCGTGCCTGCGGCAAAACTGTATCCCATAGCTGGATTGCAGGTTGTTACTTGCTTCTGCTGCCCTGAATATTCTTGCCGGACTTCGTAGTTGGAAAAGTCCACCCAGTTATGCACCGACTCAATGGGTCCATAAACTCTGTTGCCTCTGGCATTAAAAAGTTCCAGGGCTTTTTTAAACTGTCTTTGACCGATCTCCCTGACATTTTCTTCGGGCGTTTTGCCGGGCCCGGTGCCATCAAGATTCAGGTTAGGTGTCATGTCCCCGGCATTGGTTTGTGGAAAGGCTGCAATGAAAGAATCCACTCCCCAGTTGTACTTTGCATAGCGTTCAAAAGCCCAGCTGGCATAGCCTTTGTTGTCACTGCTCAACAGGAGATTACTGCGGGGATAGGAGACTGCATGGGTTGCAAACCAGGTGATAGCACCTAATGGCCTACCGCCCCGGGCAAACCTGAGTTGCTGAACAAACCGGTCAATAGAACCTCGCCGGCTGGCATCTACATTGTTTTCATAGGCAGACAGGGACCGATTGCGGCTGGCATTGTCCAATAACCCCGTTTTCATCCGGATCTCAGAAGGAGCAAGGTCTTCATGGGCCATCCTGATGGCCTGGATAATGCCCGACACCATCTTTTCAAAAGCCCGGTCATCGAATACGCCATAGGGCATATTGTATAGAAAATGGTGAGACTGACCGGCTGCGGCACTGTGGGTATGAGTCGCTGACAGGATGACGTTGTGGCGGTTATAAAGAGAACCAAACTCTTGTTCCAACCGAGTTAGAACCGCCTGATAAACACTGGCAAAAACCGCTCCCGCATCAATGACCACAATAGCAAGACGATGGCTCTCTCTTCCCTGACTCACTATAAAGGCTCTGGCCCACTGCCGATCATTGATTCCAGCACTTATCTGGCTGCTGTCGGCATATCCCATCATGCCACTGCCTACTGCCGAGCCTGTGATGTCTGCTTTACTGACCCCGACCCAATAGGAAGCATTGACCCAGGTTGCCAAAAAGAGAAGTATCAAAAAAAGACTGCCGGAAGAAAAAGTAAACCGGTTCATAAAATTCCCTATCCGTTCAGAAGAGCGGAGTATAGCTAGCTCTCAGATCAGACAAAGCCCATGGGACAGTCAATTGGGGAAAACTACCATAAAAAACCACAACAAAGACACAGTTATCCAACAAGTTATCCACAGGTTGCAGGTAAAACTCTGGTACCCATCCGCTATCTCAAACTCTAGAGGCCGGTTTTCGGGGGGATGCGTTCCCACGCCTGGCGGGAACGAGTTGCAGGAGCTTTGCGAAACGCTCTTTAAGGTGGGAAGAATATCAATTCCACTGGATCGCTATTGCTTCATCATCATGCCGACCAGTTGCAGCATCTGCATTTCTGTCTGGCAAATTCTCTGAAGATCTTCCTGGGTCTCCCGGCTCATATCACCCAATCGATCATTCATTTCATCCTGTCCATGCCATTTTTCAACGGCCATATCTTCCGGGTAAGCCGCCAGCAGTCTGTTATGGAGTCCCTGCTGCTTTTCCCAGAGGACACTCAGCATAATGATAAGAATGGGAGGAGCCTGCCCCGTCAGGGAACGAAGCTTGATATAGGTCCAATACAACTGAGCAATCCGAAAAGTGCTGTTGCGCAGACACAAAAGGGATAGATAAGCTTCTTCCTGATCAGTCATGGAGTGTCTCCTCAGTCCATATAGAACACCCGGAACTCGTTATCAGAAGACTTACGGCTGTCTTCAGGCTTGAGCAATACTGCGGATGAAGATCACTTCGACAGCGTTCAGAAAGTGATCCGTAAAATCACTGTAACATGGACATCATAAATGCCCATAGAGAAAATCGACCCGTTTTCCAGCATCTGAACAGAAGGCACAGATGACCGGAAAAACCACTGCTTCAAAAAAGTTATCCACTTTTCCACAAAAACCCTGATCAAACCCCTGAATGAACTGTGGATAAGTGAGAAACTTCCTCTGAATCTGGCTTCATTGAAGAACTGATCAAAAAACAACCAGCTCATCAATGAATCACTCCCTGCCAACCAGTGGGTGTCGCAAAACTCTAACAGCAAAACTCTAACAACTCGTTCTCACGCTCTGAGGGTGTCGCGAAACTCTCTTCGCCGTGGGAACGAGCTGTTGAAGTTTTGCAACATAAAACTACTTGAGAACAACGCCAGGCGACTGCCTTAGCACACGTCTGATGCCAAGCCAGCCCGATAGGCCAATCAGCAAGGCACTGACAATGGGAAGCGTAAACCAGAGCCAGATAGCTGGCTGCCAAGATAGCTCAAAGACCTGCACATTCAACCACCCGCTACAGATTTCTGTGCCCACCACAGCCATCATGCCGGAGAATGCCCCCAGAATGAAAAACTCGCCTACCTGCATGATCACAAGTTGCTTTCTGCTGCCACCCAGAGATCGAATCAGAGCCCCTTCACGCAGTCGGGTATCAAGACTGGCTTCTATGGCCGATGCCAGAACCAGTAAACCCGCCAGTAATAGCGCCAGAAGCATGGCTTCCACCGCAAGAATGGATTGCTCAAGCATCACCTGCACCTGACTGATAACAGCGTCCATATCCAGCAGACTGATGGTTGGAAACTGTCGAACCAGTTCATTCAACACCAGCCGATCCTGCTGTGGCAGATAAAAACTGTTCAGCCAGGTCGCTGGCAAACCTTTCAGCGAGGCTTCTGGCAAAATCATGTAAAAGTTGGGTTGGAAAGACTCCCACTGAACTTCCCTGATACTGGTGACTTTGGCAGTCACTTTAGTACCTGCAATCATAAACGTCAGTTCATCACCCAACCCAACCCCCAGATGCTCAACAATAGACCTCTCAATGGAAATCTCACCGGTATCACCCGGTTGCCACCACTCCCCTGCCACTACCTCGACTTCAGATGAGGGCTGGTCTGACCAGGTCATGTTCAGCTCACGATGCAGGGAGTTATGATTCCTCTGCTCTTCTGAAACAGCCTCTTTGGCCGAGAGTCCATTGATTTCAATCAGTCGACCCCGAACCATAGGATAGAGAGTGGTTCCGTTTATATCATTGCTCTGCAAGAAGTTCTGAAAGGATTTCACTTCTGCTGGCTGAATATTGATCGCAAAGTAGTTGGGGGTTTTCTCAGGTAATTGTTGTTGCCAGCGTTCCAGCAAATCCGTTCTTACCAAAAGCACCAGAGCCATAGCCATGAACGTCAGGGTGAAAGCTGTTAACTGGGCAGACGTTTGTCCCTGTTCCTGAAGCAGACGTTTCAGACCAAGCCGCCAGGGCATGGGTACGGGTTGCCCAGACAAGCGACGATGAACGCTTGTTAGTCCGGCTTTGATCGCCAGCGTGATGAGTAATATGACGGCGCTGACTCCAAGAATCATTCCCACTGTCATCAACAACTGGCCTGTGTGATACCAGAGCAGCATCAGCATGGTAATCAGAGACAACCCATACACCGACCAGACGCTTGCGGCGGCTGGTGTCAGCTCACGCCTGAGTACCCTCAGTGGCGTAACGTCCCTCAGTCTCAGTAATGGCGCCAGGCCAAATCCGACCAGTGTAATAATGCCGGTCAAACCACCCACTATCATGGGCACAGGACCGGCCTCAGGGAGCCATGGGGGCAAAACATTCGCCAGCAGTTTGACCACCCCCGCCTGTAACAGCCAGCCAATGATGACACCGGGTATTGAAACCAGAACAGCCATCCAGAGCAGTTCTCCGACAAAAATCTGCATAAGCTGATTCTGCTGTGCGCCCATGCACCGCATCACTGCGATACCATCAAAGCGTCGTTCAGCAAATCGACGGCTGGACATAGCAACCGCAATACCGGCCAGAAGCATGGCCGCAATACTGCCCAGTCCCAGAAACTGCTTTAACAGGACGACAGAACCGCGCAGGTCTTCACGATCGTCTTCTGCCAGATTCAGTTTTTCGCTGTCGGATAAAAGGGGCTCAACCTTACTTTTAAATATGGCCAGCTGTTCTGCTTCACCTGCAATCAATGTTTTCCAGTGAACCCGACTTCCCGGCTGGATAATTCCAGTCGCATCCAGATCGTTGATGTTAAACATCAGACGGGGTGACAGACTGTAAAAGCCACTGCCACGATCGGTTTCCAGAGTGATCGCTCGCGCGACTTTGAACTCTGCTTCCCCTAGCAGAAGGGTGTCGCCCACTTCCACTTCCAATAGTGGAAACAGTCTGGGTTCCAACCAGACTTCTCCTTCTCCGGGCGTATCCTCAGTCACTTCATCCGCTACAAAAGGCTGATCAGCCGTTCGCATGTGTCCACGCAGAGGATAATTAAGGGTGACTGCTTTTGCTGACACCAGCTGCATCTGGTCTCCAGCCATAACCACCGACGGAAATTCCAGAACAGTGGCTTGTTCAACAGGTTCGTTCTCTATGGCCTGACTGACCTGTTCAGACAGCTTTTTGGAACTGCTGATGACCAGATCCGCACCCATCACTTCGGCTACCTGTCGACCCAATGAAAGCTGAAGCCTGTCACTGAAAATCGCAATAGAGGTGCTGACGCTCACGGCCATCAGAAGGGATAACATCAACAGCCAGAGTTCACCGGATCGCCAGTCCCTCAGCAGAAAACGCCACGAAAGCAAAAGACTTTGACTCATTTCAGTGCTCCGGGATGTTCAACTTGCTTTTCTTCAGCCTTCGCTTTGGCTATCTCTTCTTCCAGATGCCCCCGGGTCAACTTTAAAACTCGTTGACAGCGGTGGGCCAACTGCAAATCGTGAGTCACCAGAACCAGTGTCGTTTTGTTCTCACGGTTCACCTCGAAGAGCAAGTCGATAATGCTTTCCCCGGTTTTCTCATCCAAGTTGCCCGTCGGTTCGTCAGCAAACAATATCTCCGGCTGCCCGGCAAAAGCTCTGGCAATGGCAACCCGCTGCTGCTCTCCGCCGGATAGCTGTTTTGGGTAGTGGCTCAGCCTTTCAGATAAACCCACCCTGTCGAGTAACGTTCTGGCATCTGCCTCTGCGTTCTCTTTTCCTGCCAGTTCCAGGGGTAACATGACGTTTTCCAGAGCCGTCAGATTAGGCAGAAGATGGAAAGACTGAAAAACAAAACCGGTATGATCGGCCCTGACCCGGGCTCTGCCGTCTTCATCGAGATGATCAATCCGGTTACCAGCCAGAGCCACCTCGCCTTCAGTAGGCCGATCAAGACCGGCAAGAATGCCCAACAGAGTGGATTTTCCGGACCCTGAAGTCCCGATGATGGCGACAGACTCTCCGGACTTGATCTTGAGATCGAGTCCGGACAAGATGGTGAGCGAACCACTCTGGGCTGTCACTGTTTTACTCAGGGATTGTGCCGAAACGGCAATGGAGGATTCTGTGCTAATGGTCATACGCAGTTGTTTGCCGATGTTTAAATTAATTGTTATTGGGCGGTTGTGTTCCGTGAAAAATAGTTTTCGTTGCCCGCGTTCATATTCGAAGATGACACAACATAGTTTTCTTCGCTTGTGCCTTTTAATACGTTCATGGTTGCTTATCGGATGTTTTGCACTGAGCTGGAGCGCATCCGCTGCCACTGAGAAAACACTGCTGGTTTATGGCGACAGTCTCAGTGCGGCTTACGGTATTGAAATTAATCAAGGCTGGGTTTATTTATTACAGCAAAAAATGCAACAAACCAACCCCGACTGGAAAGTGGTCAATGTCAGTATCAGTGGTGAGACAACAGCAGGAGGCTTGAGTCGGATAAAAACGACACTGGATAAATATAAGCCTGACCTCGTGCTATTGGAATTAGGGGCAAACGACGGACTGCGGGGTACTTCTCTAAAGAGTACGAAACAGAATCTTGAAAAAATGATTAAAATGGCTCAGGCCAAGAAAGTCAGAACCGTCCTTTTTGAGATGCAGATCCCTCCCAATTATGGTCCGCTCTATACCCGTAAATTTACAAATATTTTTCAGGAACTGGGCAAAACCTATAACCTGACTGTTGTGCCTTTCTTTCTGGCAGGAGTAGCGGGTAATAGTGACTTGAATCAGCCCGATGGAATTCACCCAACTGCCGAAGCACAGCCAAAACTGCTCGAAAATGTCTGGACTAGTCTCCAGCCACTCCTGGAGTAAAATTAAATCGCCCGATCTTCTGCCAGCAGGCCTGGGAAAAAGCTGACGCCGGCAAACTCCGATCCTGGACGAGCTCTTCATATCACCGGGTTGGGCGGGACTTAACTTTATTTGAACAAATTTACGGGCTGACAGTTCAAATTTTTAGTCTATGCTCACATTCGTTTTTTTATTAAAGACGGATTCAGACGTGTGTCGTTATTTTATTCATCAATCGAGATGGCTTCTTTCATTGGTTTTGTTATTTAGCCTGCAAGTGCTGGCTGCACCCTGTAAAAATTGCGGCAAAGAGAGCGAGCCCGGTAAGGAAGGGCAAATGTTGTGCCAAACCTGTGACTCCGGAAAACTTACTGCTCCTCCTCCCAGTCCGTCATCCCCCGCTAATGAAGCTTTGCAGGGCTCGGCTGCTATAAAGAACGCCATTGAGCCAACGACCGATGAGATACCTGCGCCCCCGTCATCACCCTTCAGGATTTTGTTGGTGAATGATGAAAATGAAGATGTGTTGAATGCCCGGATTCAACTCAGCGACGAGACTTTCGATGCTTTTGATCACAAAGATGACAATGCATATACAACACTTTCCAAATTGCTTGCTCGGTATATGACAAAGATTGCCGGGAAAATGAATCTGAATGAACTGGAAATGACTTTCCAGGAAGAGCATCACAATCGTAAGAAAAAGGAGGGGCTGGATTATCAACACCGGCATGATTGTCTGGTATTTTTCATCCGTCAATTTCATAAGCAAATAAGGGGGCGGTTTAAGGAAGAGCAAACGGGGATGATGCAAAAACTGCATCAGGCAGCGCTTGGTGCAGGAGCTGCAGAAACAGAAAAGAGGCCAATCCATGAAAAGGCAAGAGCTTTGACTCGTGAGAGCGCCACGAAAATAGAACCACCTGAATGGCCTGACCTGTCAGGTATGGGAATGACTCTCCTGCTCAGTACTGAATTTCAGAACGAGCAACTGATGATGGATCTTACTTCTGTTTTTCAGGCTATTCAGGAAGGAAATATGATACAGCTGATTATTACTCTAACGGTGGCAGCAGATGGGGGTAATCAGGCTGCCGCAGGCATACCTACCTGGTTGATGCTTGGTGCTATTATTCCCGACCCTGCTATGAACGGTGATACAGAGTCTGCGGACATGCACCTGTTAATCGGAACCCAGCAGCCACTGCATGTTAATCAACAAAATTTAATGAACGTACTCATAGCTACAATAGAGATAGTGGGTCAAAACGAGCAAAATGCTGATTTATCTTTACACTTTTTTCAGAGCCTTCAAATGAATATTCAAGATAACGAAGATCCTCTATCATCAATCCCCAATATCGAGAATTCGATTAATCCTAATCTTCCCGTTAGCGGATTTGCCACCAAGCAAGGCCTTTAGAAGAGTCCCTCACATCATCGGGTCGGACGGGACTCAACTTTATTTGAACAAATTTTCGGGCTGGCAGTTCAAAATTTTAGTCTATGCTCACATTCGTTTCTTTATTAAGGAAGGATTTAGATGTGCATCATTATTTTATTCATCAATTGAGATGGCTTCTTTCATTTATTTTGTTATTTAGCATACAAGTGTCGGCTAACCCCTGTAAAAATTGTGGCGAAGAGAGCGAGCCCGGTAAGGATGGGCAAATGTTTTGCCAAACCTGTGATTCCGGAAAACTTACTTATCCAGCCCTCAGTCGGTCATCCCACACTAATAAACGTTTGAAACGCTCCGCAGCTAAAAAGAGCGCCACCATGACAACGAACGATGAGATACCTGCCCCCTCATGTTTAGATCCGTTACCCTTCAGGATCTTGTTAGCGAAAGATGAAAATGAAGACGTGTTGATGGCTCGAGTTCAAGTCACTGATAAGACTATGGACGCTTTTGAGCGGAAAGATGGCAAAGCATATACTAAGGCTCTTGCCAAGTTGCTCGCTATGATTATGGACAAGATTGCCAGAAACATGAAGGTGGATCAACTGGACATGAGTTTCGAGGATGAGCATCACGGTCATAAGAGAAAGGAGCAGTGGGATCATCGACACTGGCATAAGTCCCTGGCATATTTTATCTATCAATGTGAAAAGCAAATGAAGCGTCGGGGTGAGGAAGAGCAAACAGGGATGATGCAAAAGCTGCATCAGGCAGCGCTTGGTGCAGGAGCTGCAGAGACAGAAAAGAGACCAATCCATGAAAAGGCAAGAGCTTTGACTCGTGAGAGCGTCATGAAAATAGAACCACCTCAATGGCCTGACCTGTCAGCTATGGGAATGACTCTCTTGCTTAGTACTGAGTTTCAGAACGACCAACTGATGATGGATCTCAGTTCTGTTTTTCAGGCTATTCAGGAAGGAAATATGATACAGCTGATTATTACTCAAAACGTGGCAGCAGATGAGGGCAATCAGGCTGCCGCAGTCATACCTACCTGGTTGATGCTTGGCGCTATTATTCCCGACCCTGCTATGAACGTTGATACAGAGTCTGCGGATATGCACCTGTTAATCGGAACCCAGCAGCCACTGCTTGTTAATCAACAAAATTTAATGAACGTACTCGTAGCCACAATAGAGATAGCGGGTCAAAACGAGCAAAATGCTGATTTATCTTTACACTTTTTTCAGAGCCCTCAAATCAATATTCAGGTTAACGAAGATCCTCTATCATCAATCCCCAACATCGAGAATTCGATTAATCCTAATCTTCCCGTTAGCGGATTTACCACCAAGTAAAGCCTTTTGACGTCGGAATAAGACAATAACGGCAATCATCAGACACTTAGGAGTCAGAAGACGTTTGTTCTGCTGACTCTTCTCTACGCTGACAGCGATTAAACCGTCTGCCAGACTGACGCGCAACCTCTGGTCAGTTACAGAGTCTTCAAAGCAATTTTTTTTTCGCCGTTCGCCGGTAATGGTTTCTGCGGAAGTTTCCTGCTTTTTCAAATTGGAAATCGGGTTCACCTCCAAGCTCATTTCATATTGGAGGAGACTTTTTGGCTGGCAGTGCAAAATTTTAATCTAAGCTCAAGTTCGGTCTTTCATTAAGAGCGAATTGAGATATGCATTATTATTTTATTCATCAATCGAGATGGCTTTCTTTATTCGTTTTGTTATCCAGCCTGCAAGTGCTGGCTACACCCTGTAAAAATTGCGGCAAAGAAATTGAGCACGGGAAGGACGAACAAATGTTCTGTCGAACCTGTGATTCCGGCAAGTCTGCTTCTCCGCCTCTTGATCCGTCATCCTCCGCTGATCAAAGTTTGAAAAGCTCTGCAGCTAAAAACGCCACCGGAGCAACGAACTCCGAGAAACCTTTTCCCGAGTTTTTACCTTTCAGGATCTTGTCGTTTGACGCGGATGAAAATGATGATGTGCTTGTTGTTGAAGCTCAATTGAGTGGCTTGGCTATCGATGCTTTTGAGCGAGGAAATGGCGATGCATTGGCTGAGTATATTGCTCAAAGTCAGATAAATCTTGCTGGTCATATGAAGGTGGATCATCTGAAAATCAAGTTTGTGGAGGGGACTCGACTGCAACAAATATCGAAGATGGTGGAGCAAAAGCAAAAGCAGTTGGAGCTCGCGCAAAAAATTCACCAGGCAGTGCTCAGTGCAGGAGCTGCTGAAGGAACAAAAATAGTAAAGATGCCAATCCATGAAAGGGTAGAAAATCTGACTAGTGAAAGAGCCGCGAAAATAGACCCATCTCAATGGCCGGACCTGTCAGATATGGGAATGGTCCACCTGCTCACTGCTGAGTTTCAGAATTCCCCACTGATGATGGATCTTACTTCTGTTTTTCAAGCTATTCAGCAAGGAAACATGATACAGCTGATCATTACTCGAATGGCGGTAGCAGATGAGGGCAATAAGACTGCCGAAGGCACAGTTACGCCTCTGATATTCGCCGCTATTATTCCAAACCCTTTTATGGCAGGTCAAACAAAGTCTGCAGATATGCATCTGTTATTGGGAAGCCCGCCACTGCATGTTAATCAAGATAATTTAATGAACGCACTCACAGCCGTTATGAATGTAGTCAGTGAACACGAGCACAATGCTGATTTATCTTTACACTTTTTTCTTAGCCCTCAAATCAACATTCAGGATAACGGAGATCCACTGTCATCAATCCCCAATATTGAGAATTCTATTAATCCTAATTTTCCTGTTAGCGGATTTGCCACTAAGTAAGGCCTTTTGACGTCGGAATAAGACAATAACTGCCATCATCACACATTTAGGAGTCAGAAGACGTTTGTTCTGATGACTCTGTTCTATACTGACGGGATGGTTGGGCGGGACTGGCCTTTCTTTAAGCGATTTTCTGGCTGGAAAGGCGAAATTTTAGTCTATGCTCACATTCGTTTCTTATTAAGGACTGATTGGGATATGCATCCTTATTTTATTCATCAATCGAGATGGCTCTTTTTATCTGTTTTATTATTTAGCCTGCAAGTGCTGGCTACCCCCTGCAGGAATTGCGGCAAAGAAAGTGAGCCCGGTAAGGATGGGCAAATGTTCTGCCAAACCTGTGATTCCTGGAAGTCTGCTTTTCCACCACCTGATCCGTCATCCTCCGCTGATGAAGGTCTGAAAAGCTCTGCAGCTCAAAATACCAGCGGAGCAACGAACTCTGAGATACCTGCTCCCGAGTTATATCCGGTAAACTATAATTTCCTGTTCTTAGAGAAGGACGACAATGATGAGTTAATTGCCCGAGTTCAAATCGGTAGCATGCTTGTTTATGCCGCTGAGCGGGAAGATAGCGATTTGCATGCCACATTAGCTGAGCTAATTGCTCTGGATCTCATAAATCTTTACGATCTCATTAAGTTGGATATTCTGAAATTTGAGCGGGAAGATGACGATTACGATGTGTATGCCACATTGGCAGATCTAATTGCTCTGAATCTCATAGATCTTTACGATCTCATTAAGTTGGATGTTCTGAAAGTTGAGCGGGAAGAGGGAGGCTCCCCAACGTTATTGGATAAGCGGGAGGATAGGGACCGTCTGCAAAACCTGTTGGGAATAGTGGAGCAAGCACAAAAGCTATTGGAGGTAGCGGGGCAAGGGCAAAAGCAATTGGGGAGGTTAAAGCTGAGGCAAACGCAGTTGAAGTTCTTGTTAAAACTGCATCAGGCGTTGCTTAGTGAAGATACTGTTTCAGTGAGACTAATAAAGACACCAATCCATGAAAAGGCAGAATCTCTGAGTCGTAAAATAGCTGCGGAAATAGACCCATCTCAATGGCCGGACTTGTCAGATATGGGAATGGCTCACCTGCTCAGTGCTGAGTTTCAGAATTCACCACTGACGATCGATCTTACTTCTGTTTTTAACGCTATTCAGCAAGGAAATATGGTACAGCTGATCGTTACTCAAACGACGGTAGCAGATGAAGGCAATCAGGCTGAAGCAGGCACAGTGATGCCCGTGATGCCCGTGATGCATGGCGCTATTATTCCAAACCCTTTTATGAACGCTCAAACAGTGCCTATAAATATGCATCTGTTATTGGGAACCCTGCCACTGCATGTTAATCAAGATAATTTAATAAACACACTTACAGCCATTATGAATATACTCGCTGAAAACGAGCACAATTTATCCTTACACTTTTTTCTGCCCCCCCAAGCGTATATTCAGGATAACGAAGATCTTCTATTATCAATCCCCGATATCGAACATTCGATTAATCGTAATCTTCCCGATAGCGCATTGTCGCCGAAGCTGTAACAAGACTATCAGTGCAATCATCACAGACTCAGGAGTCAGAAGACGTTTGTTCTGATGACTCTGTTCTATGCTGACGGGATGGTTGGGCGGGACTGGCCTTTCTGCAAGTTGCAACGTAGTCAGAGTGCCTGAACAATAATTCAGAAAATATGATTTCGTATGGTTGAATACTTAGTCTATGCTCACATTCGTTTCTTATTAAGGGCTGATTGAGATATGCATCCTTATTTTATTCATCAATCGAGATGGCTCTTTTTATCTGTTTTATTATTTAGCCTGCAAGTGCTGGCTACCCCCTGCAGGAATTGCGGCAAAGAGAGTGAACCCGGTAAGGATGGGCAAATGTTCTGCCGAACCTGTGATTCCGGGAAACTTACTTCTCCACCTCCCAGTCCGTTATCCACTATTGATAAAGGTTTGAAAAGATCCGCAGCCAGAATGAATGCCACTGAGGCGACGAACGATGAGTTATCTGCTCACTCAGAGTCAGATTCGTCACCCTTCGGGATCTGGGTAATGAGTGATGAAAATGAAGATCTGTTGAATGTTCAAGTTGAAGTCAGTGACAGGACTGTAGATGCTTTTGAGCGAAAAGATGGCAATGCATATGCCAAGTCACTTGCTAAAGTACTTGCTCAGAATATGGCAAAGATTGCCAGAAGCCTGAAGGTGAATCAGCTGGACATCAGTTTCAAGGAGGAGCATCACTGTCATCAGAAAAAGGAGAGGCGAGATCATCAACATCTGCATAAGTCCCTGGCATTTTTTATACGTCACTTTCAAAAGCAGTTAGAGGTGCAGGATAATCAAGAACTGCATAACTCCCTGGCATTTTTTATACGTGACTTCAAGCAGATGGAGGTGCGGGATCAGCTGCAAGAGCAGCAGGAGATGATGCAAAAACTGCATCAGGCAGCGCTTGGTTCAGGCGCTATAGAGAAAGAAAAGATGCCAATCCATGAAAAGGCAATAGCTTTGACTCGCGAAAGAGCCACGAAAATAGACCCATCTCAATGGCCAGACCTGTCAGATGCGGGAATGACTCTCCTGCTCAGTATTAAGTATCAGAATGACCTGCTGATGATGGATCTTACTTCTGTTTTTCGGGCTATCCAGGAAGGAAATATGATACAGCTTATCGTTACTCAAAGGGTGGCAGCAGATGAGGGTAATCAGGCTGCCGCAGGCACAACCAGGCTGTTCATGCTTGGCGCAATTATGCCAGCTCCTGCTACAGACGATGATACAGTGTCTATGGATATGCACGTGTTAATCGGGACCCAGCAGCCACTGCATGTTAATCAACAAAATTTAATGAACATACTCATAGCCGCTAAGGAGGTGGCTGGTGAATACGAGCACGGTGCCGATTTATCTTTATACTTTTTTCTAAGCCCTCAAATCAATATTCAGATTAACGAAGATCCTCTATCATCAATCCCCGATATCGAACATTCGATTAATCGTAATCTTCCTGATAGCGCATTGTCACCGAAGCTGTGAGAGGACAATAAGTGCAATCATCACAGACTCAGGAATCAGAAGACGTTTGTTCTGATGACGTGATTTGACCACATCATGAATTAACCTTCGCTCCCGGAAGAGCCCCTCAAATCATCGGGCCGGACGGGACGAGCCTTTCTTTAAGAAATTTTCCGGCTGTGAAGGAAAATTTTTAGTCTAAGCTCAGATTCGTTTTTCTATTAAAGGCGGATTGAGATATGCATCATGATTTTATTCATCAATCGCGATGGCTCTTTTTATCTGTTTTGTTATTTAGCCTGCAAGTGTCGGCTACCCACTGTAAGCTTTGCGGCAAAGAGAGCGAGCCCGGTAAAGATGGGCAAATGTTCTGCCAAACCTGTGATTCCGGAAAGTCTGCTTCTCCACCCCATGATCCGCCATCCTTCTCTGATGAAGGTTTGAAAAGCTCTGCCGCCGAAAAGAAGGCCACCGAAGCAACAAACGATGAGATACCTGCTCAGGACAAGACGAACATTTTAGAGTTCAGGGAGCTGTGGAAAGAGTTGATGGACTCGTGGGCTCCGCTGCAAGCACAGCCGGAGATGATGCAAAGGCTGCATCAGGCAGAACTTAGTGCAGGAGCTACAGAGACAGAAAGGATGCCAATCCATGAAAAGGTAAGAGCTTTGATCCGTAAGAGACACTCGAAAGAAAACCGATTTAAATCGTCGAACATGTCATATATGAAAAAGGTTTATCTGCTCAGTGTCGGGTTTCAGAATTCACAACTGGCGATGGATCCTGCTTCTGTTTTTCAGGTTATTCAGAGAGGAGATATGATACAACTGAGCATTTCTGCTCAAATGGTGGCAGCAGATGCGGGCAATCAGGTTGCCGCAGCCGCCACAACCAGGCTGCTGGAGATTCATGGAGCTATTATTCCAGACCCTGCTACGGAGGGTGATGCAGAGTCTACAGATATGCACCTGTTCATCGGAACCCAGCAGCCGCTGCGTGTAAATCAACAAAACCTAATGAGCGTACTCACAGCCACCATGGAGGTAGTTGCTGAAAACTCGCACAATAATGATGCATCTCTACACTTTCATTTGATCCCACAAACGTCTATTCCACCCGACGAAGATCCTCTACTGCCATCCTCCAATATCGAAGATTGGATCAATCGTAATCTTCCCGATAGCGGATCTGCCACTGATCAGTTGTGACGCTGGAATAAGACAATAACTGCAACCATCACAGACTCAGGAGTCAGAAGATGTTTGTTCTGATGACGCGATTTGACCACATCATAAATTGACCTCAGATCCCGGAAGCGCCCTCATATCATCGGGTTAGGCAGGACTAGCCTTTCTTTAAGAAGCTTTCTGACTGGAAAGGAAAAACTTTAGTCTAAGCTCAGATTCGTTTTTCTATTAAAGGCAGATTGAGATATGCATCATAATTTTATTCATCTATCGCAATGGCTCTTTTTATCTGTTTTGTTGTTTAGCCTGCAAGTGTCGGCTACCCCCTGTAAGAATTGCGGCAAAGAGAGCGAGCCCGGTGAAGATGGGCAAATGTTCTGTCAAAACTGTGATTCCGGAAAGTCTGCGTCTGCGCCTTCTGGTCCGTCATCCTCCGCTGATGAAGATTTAAAAAGCTCTGCAGCCGGAAAGAACGCCACCGGAGCAACGAACGATGAGATACCTGATTCCCCTGATTTGAATACGTCGAGGTATAGCGTCTTGTTATTGAAGGAAGGAAATGTGTTGATGAGTCAAGTTAAAATCAGTGAAGCGGCTGTGGCTGCTGCCGAGGGGGAAGGAGGCAATGCATTTGCCAGGGAATTTGCCAAGACAATTGCTGAGAATCTGTTAACCATTGCTCGCAGCACCAATACCGATCATATGATAGTTGATACCGTGGAGATGCGTGATCAAATGCAAGAGCGAATGGTGTTGCGGGATCAGCAGAAAAATAAGATGACGATTTTTCCAAGACTACATCAGGCACAGCTTTGTGCAGGAGCTGAAGAGACAAAAAGGATACCAATCCATGAGAGGGCAGAGGCTTTGACTCATCAGAGAGCGGGGAAAATAGCGCTATCTCAATGGCCAATCCCGTCAGATACGGGAATGATTCACCTGCTCAGTGCAGGGTTTCAGAATTCCCGACTGATGATGGATCTTACTTCTGTTTTTAAGGCTATTCAGGAAGGAGATATGGTACAGCTGATCATTACTCGAACAGTGACAGATGAGAGCAACCAGGCTGCCGCAGGCACAGCCAGACCTACGATGCTTGGATCTATTATTCCAGCCCCCACTATGAACGATCATACAGAGTCTTCGGATATGCACCTGTTAATGGGGCCCCGGCCAGTGCGTGTTAGTCAACATAATTTAATGAACGTACTCATAGCTATTATGAAAGTGCTTGATGAAAACGAGCACAATGCTCATTTATCCTTGCACTTTTTTCTGATCCCTCAAACGTATATTCAGGATAACGAAGATCCTCTGACATCAATCTCCGATATCGAAAGTTCGATTAATCCTAATCTTCCTGTTGCCGGATTTGCCAATGATAAGCCACTGTGACGCTGGAATAAGACAATCAGTGTCAACATCACAGACTCAGAAGTCAGAAGACGTTTGTTCTGCTGATTCTGACAGTGCGGTTTGACCGCATCATAAACTGATCTCTGATCCCGGGCGAGCTGTCATATTATCGGTTTGGGCTGAGCTTGCCTTTCTTTAAGACATTCCCTGGCTTGCAGTGCAAAATTTTAGTCTATGCTCAAATTCGTTTTTTTATTAAAGGCGAATTAGTGTATGCATCATTATTTTATTCATCAATCGAGATGGCTTTCTTTATTTGTTTTGTTACTTAGCGCGCAGGTGCTGGCTGCACCTTTTACCTGTGAGAGGTGCGGCAAAGAGTTTTTCTGCCGAACCTGTGATTCCGGGAACTCTACTTCTACACCTTCTGGTCCGTCATCCTGTGCTTATAAAGATATGAAAAGCTCTGCAGCTAAAAACACCAGCGGAGCAACGAACTCTGAGAGACCTGATCTCGAAGAGTTTTATCTGCCAGCCTACAGATTCTCGTCGGTAGAGAAAGGTGAAAATGGTGATTCGTTGATTGTTCAAGTTAAAGTCCGAGAGAGTGTTATTGATGCTATCGAGCGGGCAGCAGTAGAGAAAGAAGGCGATGCATGTACCAAGTCATTGGCTGAGCTAATTGCTTCTAAGCTTGTAGCTATTGGCAATCACAGCAAGATAGATCATGTGAATTTTAAGTTGGATGAGGGGGATCAGGAACGTCTGCCAAAGCTATTTGAGATGGTGGGGCAAAAGCAAAAGCAGATCGAGTTCTCGAAAAAAATGTTTATGGCAGCGCATGGTTCAGAAGTCGAACGGACAATAATGCGAAGGAGTACAATCCATAAAAGATTAGAGGCTCTGACTCGTGAAAGAGCCGCGAATATAGACCCATCTCAATGGCCAAACCTGTCGTATATGGGAATGACTCACCTGCTCACTGCTGAGTTTCAGAACGCCTCACTGATGTTCGATCTTACTGCTGTTTTTCAAGCTATTCAGGAAGGAAATATGATACAGCTGATCATTACTCAAACGCTTGCAGCAGATGAGGGCAATCAGGCTGCCGCTGGCACAGTCACGCCGGTGATGCTTGCAGCTCTTATTGAAGGCCCCACTCAGCGCCGTGATCAAGCAGAGTCTCCGAATGTTCATCTGGTATGGGGAACCCCGCCAATGATTTATAATGATATGAACTTGCCCCCGCCACTGCGTTTTAATCAACATGATTTAATGGATGCACTCACAGCCATTATGAGTGTGGTCAGTGAATACGAGCAAAATGCTGATTTATCTTTACACTTTTTTACGACGCCTCAAACGTATATTCAGAATAACGAAGATCCTCTATTATCAATCCCCAATATCGAACATTCGATTAATCGTAATCTTCCCGATAGCGCATTTTCAGCGAAGATGTAATAAGACTAAGTACCTGGCCAGTTGGTTTCGCATATTCTGGCGAGTGGATTTTTTCATCCTTCAAGGCGCAACGACGGGCGCGTAGCCGTAGCTACGCAACCAGAGTTGGAACGCAGAAGGATGGAAAAAGCCGCCGTCCAGAATATGTGAAACCAACTGGTTAGGTACTTACTAAATGCAATCCTCACAGACTCAGGAGTCAGGAGACGTTTGTTCTGCTGAGTCTGACAGTGCGGTTTGACCGCATACTAACCTCTGATCCTGGGCGAGCTGTCGTATTATCGGTTCGGGCTGAGCTTGCCTTTCTTTATGAAATGCCCTGGCTTGCAGTGCAAAATTTTAGTCTATGCTCATATTCGTTTTTTTATTAAGGGCGCATTGGTATATGCATCTTTATTTTATTCATCAATCGAGATGGCTTTCTTTATTTGTTTTGTTACTTAGCGTGCAAGTGCTGGCTTCCCCCTGTACCTGTGAGAGGTGCGGCAAAGAGCTTTTCTGCCGAACCTGTGATTCCGGGAACTCTACTTCACCTTCTGGTCCGTCATCCTCTGCTGATGAAGATATGAAAAGCTCTGCAGCTAAAAACACCACCGGAGCAACGAACTCTGAGATACCTGATCCCGAGGCGTTTGATCCGATACCCTATAGATTCTCGGCGGTAGAGAAGGGTGAAAATGGTGATTCGTTGATTGTCCAGGTTAAAGTCCAAAGTAGGGTTATTGATGCTATCCAGCGTGCAGAAACACAAGAAGATGGCGATGCATCTTCCAAGGGATTGGCTGAGCTAATTGCTTCTAATCTTGTAGATATGAGCAATATCAGAGGGATAGATCATGTCAATTTTAAGTTAGATGAGGGGGATCAGGAACGTCTGCCAAAGCTATTTGAGATGGTGGAGCAAAAGCAAAAGCAGATGGAGTTCCTGGAAAAAATGTATCTGGCAGCGTGCAGTGCGGGAGCCGGACAGACACTAATGTTAAAGACGCCAATCCATTTTAGGGTAGAGGCTCTGTCTCGTGAAAGAGCGGCGAAAATAGACCCATCTCAATGGCCAGACCTGTCATATATGGGAATGACTCACCTGCTCACTGCTGAGTTTCAGAACGCCTCACTGATGATCGATCTTACTGCTGTTTTTCAAGCTATTCAGGAAGGAAATATGATACAGCTGATCATTACTCAAACGGTTGCAGCAGATGAGGGCAATCAGGCTGCCGCTGGCACAGTCACGCCGGTGATGCTTGCAGCTATTATTCCAGAAGCCTTCAATCGTTACAGCAGCTGTTCAGAGTCCACGAATATTCATCTGGTATGGGGAACCCCAGCAATGCTTTTTAATGATATACACCTGCCTCTGCCACTGCATTTTAATAATCAACATAGTAATTTAATGAATGCACTCACAGCCATTATGAATGTGGTCAGTGAATACGAGCAAAATGCTGATTTATCTTTACACTTTTTTGTGGCTCCTCAAACGTATATTCAGAATAACGAAGATCCTCTATTATCAATCCTCAATATCGAACATTCGATTAATCGTAATCTTCCCGATAGTGCATTTTCAGCGAAGATGTAACAAGACTATAAATGCAATCATCACAGACTCAGGCGTCAGAAGACGTTTGTTCTGCTGATTCTGACAGTGCGGTTTGACCGCATCATAAACTGACCTCTGATCCTGGGCGAGCTGTCATATTATCGGTTTGGTCTGAGCTTGCCTTTCTTTAAGAAATTCCCTGGCTTGCAGTGCAAAATTTTAGTCTATGCTCATATTCGTTTTTTTATTAAGGGCGAATTGAGATATGCATCATTATTTTATTCATCAATCGAGATGGCTTTCTTTATTTGTTTTGTTACTTAGCGTGCAAGTGCTGGCTGCACCCGGTACCTGTAAGAGGTGCGGCAAAGAGGTGTTCTGCCGAACCTGTGATTCCGGGAACTCTACTTCTCCACCTTCTGGTCCGTCATCCTCTGCTGATGAGGACATGAAAAGCTCTGCAGCTAAAACCACCGGAGCAACGAACTCTGAGACACCTAATTCCGTGGAGTTATATCTGAAACCCTATAGATTCTTGTCGGTAAAGAGGGAAAATGATGACACGTTGATAGTTCAATTTAAAATCAGAGACTGGGCTATTGATGATATCGAAAGGGCGGAAACAGAAGAAGATGGCGATGCATGTGCCATGGCATTTGCTGAGCAAATGGCTTCTAATCTTGTAGATATGCGCAATATCATCAAAGGGATAAATCATGTCAATTTTGAGTTGGAGGAGGGGGATCAGGAACGTCTGCCAAAGCTATTTAAGATGGTGGAGCAAAAGCAAAAGCAGATCGAGTTCTTGCAAAAAATGTATCTGGCAGCGCTTGGTGCAGAAGACGAACGAGCAATAACGTTTAGAAGGTGGACAATCCATGAAAGAGTAGATGCTCTGACTCGTGAAAGAGCCGCGAATATAGACCCATCTCAATGGCCGGACCTGTCGTATATGGGAATGACTCACCTGCTCACTGCTGAGTTTCAGAACGCCTCACTGATGTTCGACCTTACTGCTGTTTTTCAGGCTATTCAGGAGGGAAATATGATACAGCTGATCATTACCCGAATGGCGGCTGCAGATGAGGGCAATCAGGCTGCCGCTGGCACAGTCACGCCCGTGATGCTTGCAGCTCTTATTGAAGACCCCACTCAGCGCCGTGATCAAGCAGAGTCTCCGAATGTTCATCTGGTATGGGGAGCCCTGCCAATGATTTATCATGATGAGAACCTGCCCCCGCCACTGCGTTTTAATCAACATGATTTAATGGATGCACTCACAGCGATTATGAATGTGGCCAGTGAATACGAGCAAAATGCTGATTTATCTTTACACTTTTTTGTGGCTCCTCAAACGTATATTCAGAATAACGAAGATCCTCTATCATCAATCCCCGATATCGAACATTCGATTAATCGTAATCTTCCCGATAGTGCATTTTCAGCGAAGATGTAACAAGACTAAGTACCTGGCCAGTTGGTTTCGCATATTCTTGCGAGTGGATTTTTTCATCCTTCAAGGCGCAACGGCGGGCGCGTAGCCATAGCTACGCAACCAGAGTTGGAACGCAGAAGGATGGAAAAAGCCGCCGTCCAGAATATGTGAAACCAACTGGTTAGGTACTTATAAATGCAATCATCACAGACTCAGGCGTCAGAAGACGTTTGTTCTGCTGATTCTGACAGTGCGGTTTGACCGCATCATAAACTGACCTCTGATCCTGGGCGAGCTGTCATATTATCGGTTTGGTCTGAGCTTGCCTTTCTTTAAGAAATGCCCTGGCTTGCAGTGCAAAATTTTAGTCTATGCTCATATTCGTTTTTTTATTAAGGGCGAATTGGGATATGCATCATTATTTTATTCATCAATCGAGATGGCTTTCTTTATTTGTTTTGTTACTTAGCGCGCAAGTGCTGGCTTCCCCCTGTACCTGTAAGAGGTGCGGCAAAGAGCTTTTCTGCCGAACCTGTGATTCCGGGAACTCTACTTCTCCTCCTTCCGGTCCGTCATCCTCTGCTGATGAAGATATAAAAAGCTCTGCAGCTAAAAACACCACCGGAGCAACGAACTCTGAGATACCTGATCCCGAGGCGTTTGATCCGATACCCTATAGATTCTCGTCAGTAGAGAAGGGTGAAAATGGTGATTCGTTGATTGTCAAGGTTAAAGTCCGAGGCAGGGTTATTGATGCTATCCAGCGTGCAGAAACAGAAGAAGATGGCGATGCATCTACCAAGGGATTGGCTGAGCTAATTGCTTCTAATCTTGTAGATATGAGCAATCTCAGAGAGATAGATCATGTCAATTTTACGTTGGATGAGGGGGATCAGGAACGTCTGCCAAAGCTATTTGAAATGGTGGAGCAGAAGCAAAAGCAGATGAAGTTCCTGGAAAAAATGTATCTGGCAGCGCGTAGTGCGGGAGCCGGACAGACAGTAATGTTAAAGACGCCAATCCATGTCAGGGTAGAAGCATTGTCTCGTGAAAGAGCGGCGAAAATAGACCCATCTCAATGGCCGGACCTGTCATATATGGGAATGACTCACCTACTCACTGCTGAGTTTCAGAACGCCTCACTGATGTTCGATCTTACTGCTGTTTTTCAAGCTATTCAGGAAGGAAATATGATACAGCTGATCGTTACTCGAATGGCGGTGGCCGATGCGGGTAATCAGGCTGCCGCTGGCACAGTCACGCCGGTGATGCTTGCAGCTATTATTCCAGAAGCCTTCAATCCTTGCAGCAGCTGTTCAGAGTCTACCAATGTTCATCTGGTATGGGGAACCCCAGCAATGCTTTTTAATGATCTACACCTGCCTCTGCCACTGCATTTTAATAATCAACACAGTAATTTAACGAATGCACTCACAGCCATTATGAATGTAGTCAGTGAAAACGAGCACAATGCAGATTTATCTTTACACTTTTTTATGAGCCCTCAATCGTATATTCAGAATGACGGAGATCGCCCTGTATCGTGTGAAATCTATCACAACCCTTCGCTTTATCTTGGTCTTCCCGTCAGTGAAGTTGCCGTTGATAGTGGAATAAAACAATAAGCGCAATCATCACAGGTTCGGGAGCCAGAAGACGTTTGTTCTGCTGATTCCTTTGAATGGTAAACTATGACTTTCGGTGCCATTCTGACCTCTCTTCTTAAAGAGGTTTCACTTTCTGTCGAATCTTTCCTGTTTCGATAGCTTCCAGAAAAGCGTCTCCCAATCTGTCACTCTCTTTAATGACTTTTTGCCAGGACTTAACCCTTTCATCAAAAGAAAAGGTTTTAAAATCGGTTCTGTCCGGAATTTTGCCATAGGGAAGTTTGCTGACAAAGGATTCAGAAGGGTACACCAAAACCAGCTTGTCACAGTGTTCAATGGCCGGTTTTCGCCACCTCAGGCTTTTATCAAACCAGCCAGGCACGATTCGTTGATAGAAGTGAGGGTAAAGAATCAGGCCCTCTCCCTTCGGAAATGCCATGTCAAAATGGTAGTCTGTGATGCCGCCATCCCGATACACACCTTTCGGGGCACCGGCAATATTCCGCACCCCTTCCATCGCCAGAGGAATTGATCCGGAAGCCATAATGACATCCAGCATATTCTCTTCGGATAAAGAAACCCTCTCTGTTGGCAGGTTGTCCATTTTGTAGAACGGAGCATTGGCATCAGGATGATGGAAAAGCGTTCTGGTAAAAAAAGCCCCCAGTGTTTTGCGGCTGAATGTATTGCCGATTGCTGCAAGGCTGAGTCCCGAGAGCTGTTTCAGGTTCACATCGCTTTTGATAAGCCCCCGGCTCTTGGCTGCAATCAGGTTAAATCTTATGACCCCATTGGCAAGAATCTCGTTTGCTCCATTCTCACCCAACATGTCCCGGGCCAGAACCCGGCACTTTCGGCTGACCTCCGCAGCATCTGGCTCTATTGAATACTCTGTCAGCAAGTAACCCTGTTCAAGCCGGTGGTGAGCTTCGAGGGCATTTTCCTGAGCATAACAACTGAGGCGCCACGCTCCCGCAGACGTGCCTAAGAGGTTCAGGGGCTGCTGTCTGTCTTTAAAATATTCACCGATCAGACACTTGTCCAGACCTGTTAACACGAACCATTTGGGGCCGCCTGAAGCCCCCAGCATGATATCAATACCGGACTGGGGAAGACCTTCATCTCGTATTTTTTCCAGAGCTGTGGAACCGGCCCTGATTTCAAAGACATCAGTCATTACTGAACGTGCTCTAACAACGCTTGCCGGATATCTTCAGGAATGGAAGTCGCTTTTCCGGCTGCAAAATCATAATGAATCACCACCGCCTTGCCACGTGCCGCCAGAACGTTGTTCTGCCAGGCTTCATGATGGATATGCATGGATGAATTACCCACCTTTTCAAGACAGGTTCTGATCTCGACGTCAGCCCCGTACTTTAGCTCTGCAGTATAATCCACCTGCCTTTCACCACCCCGATTGATATTTGCCTAAAATCTGTTGTCAAAGAAATAAACAGACATTCAGGTGCACCAACATGCCTCAAGCTCAATACCAGTCTAAGAACCTCAACCACCTTGGCTTGGTTGCCGCTATGTGTCGGGAGTTAAAGATAGCCGAATACATTGATGCCCGTATCACAAATGACTCCGATGTTCGTAATGTCACTATTGGACAAGCTGTAGTCGCAATGATCATCAATGGCTTGGGCTTTACGGGGCAAACTCTGTACATGCTCCCTGAGTTTTTTGAGGATAAGCCGATTGACCGCCTTATCGGGGAAGATATACAGGCCGAACACTTGAACGACAAGGTACTTGGTCGGGCTCTCGACAGTTTGTACGACGCTGGTGTTAGCGACTTGTATCTCAATCTGGCCGTCAAGGTCGTCAATCATCTGAAACTTCCTTGCAAGGCATTAAATCTGGATGGCACCAGCTTTCATGTGGATGGAGTCTATAACAGTCATGACAATCCAGACGACTTAAATTGTATTCATATCTGCCAAGGTTACAGCCGTGACCACCGGCCTGACCTGAATCAGGTAGTCTTGCAGTTAATGACTGAAAATCAGGCGGGCATCCCTGTGTTTATGGCCCCTGCCAGCGGTAATGTAAACGACAAAACCTGTTTTCAGGAAATTATCAAAAATCATCTGTCATGTTTTAAGGCCGCTTTGAATAGCCGCTATCTGGTTGCTGATGCTGCCATGTATGTTGCAGAAACCCTTCAGTTGCTTGATGAGCAAAAGCAGCTGTTTATCTCCCGGGTGCCCCTGAACATCAAGGAGGCAAAGGAGCTGGTCTGCAAAGCGCCAACCATGTCGCTGGTGCCTGTTGAAGGCTATGAAGATTACTACTCAGCTGAAGTGCCTTCCTGCTACGGAGGGGTTCAGCAACGATGGTTCCTGTTTCTCAACAAAAAGCGCGGGCTTAGTGAACGGAAAACATTGACCCGGAAGATGCAAAAGCAGTCACTGAAAGAGGCCCGTGATCTGGAGAAGCTGAGCAAAAAGGCCTTTTTGTGCCGGGACGATGCATTGAAGGCTTTTGCCTTGTGGCAGAAACAATCGAAACTTTGCCAAAGCGAAACAGAGCCAGAGGTTATCCGTAAACCCTGCTATTCGGGCAAAGGAAGACCATCGCCGGATAGCAAGCCTGATCACTTCGAGTACTTTGTGCAGGCTGAATGCTTTGTTTCCTGCGAGAAAAGGGAGCATGCAGAAGCCTCACTGGGTTGTTTTATCCTAAGCACCAATGAACTGGATAAAAATAGTTTGAATGCCTCTGAGCTGCTGTCTACTTATAAGTCGCAACAAAAAGTTGAAGGCGGCTTTCGGTTCCTGAAGAGCCCGGACTTTCTGGTCTCTTCGCTCTATCTGAAGAAAGCGGAACGTATTGAAGCCCTGTTAATGGTGATGACTCTATGCCTGATGGTCTATGCTGCTATCCAGCACAGAATCAGGCAGGAACTGAAAAAGCAAAGTCGTGTATTTCCAGACCAGAAAAAAAAGCCCTGCCAGAACCCAACAGCAAGATGGGTATTTTTCTGTTTCCAGGGGCTTAGTGTATTAACGGTCAATAATCAGGAGGAACATGTGATTGGCTTGAAGGAAAGGCAGTGGACGATCATTCAAATTTTGGGCATTTTTTACGAGTCCATGTATTCCTGATAGGGGTGGTGAAAGGCGGATCCACTTCAATTCTGGCAATAATCAGTCGCCAGCTTTCTGTATCGAGACCGGGAGTAAACAGACGACAAATCGGCTCTCTGGCCTGTTCAAACCAGACGGGCAGAACCGTGTTATTGATATGCCCGAGGGCATCTGTCTCACAAAATCGGGGAGCAAGGGTATGCAGGTACATCAGTGTTCTTCTTTATAATTGGAAACCTGGCTATGAATAGACTGCAATGGCTTCCTGCTGTCAGTATTATTGTTTAAACAGTTTTCTATGATGCCTGCATGAGAAAAAGATGCAAATAATCGTTCTGGAGCTATTCAGGGTAGACGATGGCAGGAGCCCATTTCAGCCATTCAGCTTGCGGTTCATCCGCCAGCTCGAACGAAGTTTCAGGAGCAACCCTGTGTCCCTGCTCCGGCGTCGCAAAGGCAACGCCACCCGCCAGAACCGCTTCGAGGGATTCCGTTCGAAGCCTGGCACCACTGAACAAACCAAAATTGAAATCCACGCCACTGGCATTCCAGAATCGGCTTTTATGGGTTACCAGCGGCGCATAGCGATCTTCGATGTTGAGAAAAATAATGACTTTGTTGGCAGGGTTACCCAACTTGAATCCGGTAACCACGCCTACCGGAATCTCCCGGTAATAAACGGGATTACCCGGTTTAATGGAACCCAGCTGAGCACTGACCAAGCGAATACGCAGACCACCAGAACGAGGCTGATCATCAGGCGCTCTTGGGTCTGCAACAAAAACATCACGCTTGGCAGCAGCCTGGGAGCGTGCTGGCGACACGTCGATATAAAGACCTGTCAACAAGGTTTCCAGGTGAGCTGTGTTGGTGAGACCCAGTTTAGGTTTAACCAGCCAGAACCTGGAACCTTTGCGAGCCAGCCAATCAGCGCCTCCATTGAGTAAGACGCTGGCTTTTATGGCTTTTTTGGCATCATCCAGATTAAGTTCTGTCACCTTTCCCATCTCCAGACCCTTGTACTTCAGTCGTGTACCTACCTGAAGGCCATCCGCCGATTCAAATTGAATATGTATCACCTTGCCGGTTTCACTTGCCCGGTTAATATCGTCATACAAAACAAACCTGGTTTTATTGGCAACTTTGGCTGCATCAGGGTTTGGGGTTTTAAATGCAATGCCTCCTGAAATCATAGAGTTGAGTGTTCCTGTCCTGACTTTGAATCCCTGCAACCCACCTTCCAGAGTTACACCGCTGATATTCCAGAAAAGCGTGCTTTTATTCACGAGATGTTGATATTTGGGCTTGATCAATATTTTGATCACCACTTCCTGTTTTCCCAGCGTGTAGGACTCCACTTCACCAACAGGCATTTTTCTGTAGAGGACAGGGCTACCCTGATTCAGACCTTCAAGGGAGTCAGCCCTGAGCTCAAGGTGTAAGCCCGGAGAAGATGGTGAAGCCGGAGGCTTGGTGGCCAGACCCATAAAATCTGTTTCCGGTTCGGCATTTTTCATATCAACCTGACTGACATCCATAGCGATATAGCGGCCAGCCAATAAGGTCTCCAGGCCGGTGATGCCTTTGAGGTTTATTTGTGGTGCCACCATCCAGAAACGGGCACCTTTTACCAGAATGCTCCTGGCTTCAGGACGAATAACGGCCTCGGCAATAATGGCTGAGTAATCCTCATTAAACGACGTATTCTTGATAACGCCCACTTCCATACCATGAAACAGTATTTTTGATTTTTCCTGGCCAAGAGCGACATCCAGAGGGAACTTAATAGAAATACGAATTCCCGCTTCCGCTGCGTCATAATCGTCGTACAAAGGAAAGCGGGTGCCATCGGATGCTTTCGGTTCTTTTTCCTCCCATTCCGGAGTGTAAAGAGCGACCCCGCCCTGGATAATGGAAATCAACGACTGGGTTCTGACCTTCAGGTGCGTCAGACCTCCGGAAATATCCACCCCTCCCGCATTCCAGAAACGGGTATTTTTTCTTACCAGATGAGTGAACATCGGTTTGATGTAAACATGGACATCGACTCTTTCGTTATCCGGGGAGAGAGCGTAACGAGTCACTTCGCCAACCTTCAGACGGCGATAATAGACCGGACTTCCCTCCTGCACAGAGGACAACTCCTCAGCCTGAAGTACCAGGCTCAGCCCACCTTCTTCTATGCCCGGCGTGGGTGGTGAATTCAGCGCCAGGAAGGATAGCTGCCTTTCCCCCTTCTCGGAGGGCTTAAAAGCGATGTAGTTGCCAGAGACCAGAGTATCCAGACCGGACACGCCCGCTACAGAAAGTTGGGGCTGAACCAGCCAGAACTGACTGTTATCTCTGAGATATTTCTGCATCTGCCGATCCATTTCCAGCTCGACATCGACACCTTCAAGGTCTTTCGTCATGGTCATTCGAGCAACTTTACCTACCGCCAAACCGTTGTACCTGACTTCTGTTTTGCCTACTTGCATGCCTTTGGCACTGTCAAAATGAACGTGAACTTCCAGACCGTGTTGATAAAGTGTTCTCCAGATCAGAAAGGCAACTATCATCAGAGCAATCAGGGGCAGCAGCCAGATAGCCGGAACACGACGACGCTCTTTCAGATCAGCGTTCACAGCGATCTTTTCATCGCTCATTGTTGATCTCCTTTCAGACTGAACGGCCTTGACCGGTCCCAAAGCAATCTGGGGTCAAAACTCATTGCCGCGCACATGGTCAACACCACCACTGCAGCAAACGCAAAAGCCGCAGGACCCGCCGTGACAGTGCCCAGGTGCCCGAACTGCACCAGTGCGACGAGAAGGGAAATAATAAAAATATCCAGCATGGACCAGCGGCCAATCCAGATAATCAATCGATACAAGGCAGTCTGACGACCCGGGTTGATCCTTCTTGTATGCACACAAACCAGCAGCCATACCATGCCCAAAAGTTTCATCAAAGGGACCAGGATACTCGCTGTAAAAACCAGCAGCGCAATGGGTGCCATACCATGATGTATCAGTTCCATAACCCCCGACATGATCGTATCCGGCCTGCTGCGCCCAAAACGACTTACGATCATTATCGGCAGCATGTTTGCAGGTATGTAGAGCAGCGCGGCGGTGAGGGTTAGAGCCCAACAACGGGACAGGCTGTCTTTTTTTCTGGATCGCACTTTACTGCCACAACGGGGACACCGGACATCTTCTGCCTGACAAACCCTGTGGCAATCCAGACAGAGTTTTATCCCACAATCAGCACCGCTGGACATCGGGCCAGGTTGCTCCGAATCCGATGCAGTCATTCATCCTCTCCCAGCATTGTCCAGATCTCATGCTCGTTCAGGTTCTGGGCAATAATCAGTTCGCAGAGCATTAGTCCGGCAAAGCAATATAACCCTGTACCTATCTGCACGCTGGCCATATCTGCCAGTTTGATGACCGCGACCAGCGCACCCAGAAAATAGATTTCCGTCATGCCCCACTCTTGCAGGCGTGTATAAAGTCTCAGCAAACTTCTGGATATTCTGCGCCCCCGGCTAGTGATGGCAGATACAATGATTTTAAGCAGAATCAAAAGGCGAAACAGAGGGATCAGTATGGCAGACAGGAGCACCAGCAAAGCTATAGCACCATAATCCCCTTGATAGAGAGCAGCAACACCTCCGCAAATCGTGCTTTGCTGCTCATTTCCCAGAATATCCATGGATAGAACAGGGTAATAATTGGCCGGTATAAACAGAATTAAGCCAGTCACAACCAGAGCCAGACAACTCTGGATACCTGCAGGGCGGTGAGACTCCAGCACACAGCCGCATCGGGGGCATACAGCCTGCTGCCGACAGGCCGGGTCATGATTGAAGACCGGGGTATTTATCATCAGATCACAGTCAGGACAAAGCCTGATGCCTGAATCAAAACTCGTCTCTTTTTTAACCATATAGGTATATCTGGGGAAGAAACTGAACAAATTCTGCCATATAATCTGCCAGTGAATTTTAGCTGTTCTGATTGCCTTGTCTCTATATCGGCAGCACGAACCAGTACTACGCCCCAGAGCTCCCTGAGAGGCGTTAATAACAGATACACAATGATTCAAGAGGTCCAGGTATGCTTCCCGTTGAGCGTCGAGAGCACATTTTGTCTTATGTTGAAGAGAAAGGCTGTGCCAACATCGAAGAGATGGCGGAGAAATTCGATGTTTCCCAGATGACTATTCGTCGCGACATACGAACCCTGGAGCAGGAAGACAAATTGCGCGTCACCTATGGCGGTGCGGTATCTAAAAGCTTCCTTATGGAGGATATCCCCTACGAAAAGAAGAACGCCGTCAACATTGAAGAGAAAAAGTCCATTGCTCACGAGGCCCTCAATCTGGTTAAGGAAGGACAGATCATTCTGCTGGATGCTGGCACAAGTACCATGGCCCTGGCCAAGCTGTTGATGCGCATGAAGGTCACCATTATTACGCCCGACCTGAAAATTGCTCTGCAATTGTCAGACTCTTCAACCGCCAAGGTCTACACGACGGGGGGACTGGTCAGTGCCATTACCAAGGCTCACTGTGACACAACGGCCCTGTCCTTCCTGGACAGCATTAATGCTGACGTTGCCTTTCTGGCAACCAACAGCTGGAGTCTGCAACACGGTATGACTACTGCGTCTACCGACCATTACTTTATTCGTCGCAAGATGCTGGAACGTGCAGCCCGCAGTGTACTGCTGGCAGACTCCAGCAAGTTTGGCGCTTCCAGCATGAAAACCATCTGTCAGCTGAATGAGCTGGATACCATTATCACAGACAGCCGTTTCGATGATGAGAGCCTGGCGGCCATCAGCGAGGCAGGTGGTAATATCATCCGCTCCTGACTGCACGACAATGCAATTATACTTTGAATAGGATGGCATGTTCTTCCTGATTGCATGGACTAAACTCACAGCTATCAATCAGACTGAGTCCAGCCAGACGTTGCTGTGAGTGATGAAACCCCTTATCTGTATTCCAATGGGTGACCCGGCCGGAATTGGCCCGGAAATCCTGATAAAGGCACTTTTAACCAATGACTTCTCCAATACCTGTCGATTGCTGGTCGTCGGCTACGTGGAGATTCTTCAGCAAGCCATTTCGATCAGCGCTTCGCCTCTTACTATCAACTCTGTTGAGGCCTGTTCGGATATTGATCCACGGACAGGTATTCTCAATGTCCTTGAGCCACCTGCCCCTCCTCAAAGTGTCGAGCCGGGCAGAGTTTCCCCAGCCGCAGGAAAGATGGCCTACGACTGTATTCAACTGGCAACACAACTGGCTCTGGAGAGGCAGGCCCAGGCTCTGGTAACGCCCCCTGTTAATAAGATGTCCCTGGACGCGGCTAATATCAGACAGGCAGGACACACCGAGATTCTTGCCGAGCTGACAAACAGCAAGAACCCACTCACTTTATTTGAGGTTGCGGGCTTGAAAGTCTTTTTTCTTTCACGACATCTGTCTCTCAAGCTGGCCTGTGACTACGTCACCCGACATCACCTGATTCAATGTGCTCAAAAAGCGGTTGATGCCATGAAATCTCTGGGTATTGAGACCCCCCATCTGGCTATAGCCGGGTTAAATCCTCATTGTGGAGATAACGGACTGTTTGGACATGAAGAGCAGGAAGAAATCAGGCCTGCTGTTCTTGAACTACAGCAGCTTGGGTTGAACGTGTCCGGTCCCCTGCCTGCTGACTCGGTGTTTTATCAGGCTCTGAATGGAAAGTTTGATGCTGTCATCTCGCTCTATCATGATCAGGGACACATTGCGACCAAAATGGTGGACTTCCATAAAACCATTTCAATCACCTGCGGCTTACCCTTCCTGAGAACTTCAGTAGATCATGGCACTGCCTACGACATTGCCGGGAAAGGCGTTGCTTCTGCCATCAGTATGGCCGAGGCCATCGCAGTGGCAATCCGTTATCTGACAAAGGTTTCACCAGTGGGAACAACCTGAATAGCGGGCGAACTACCAAAATCAACCTGCCCGGTGACCACAACAGGGGCGCTTGTCTCTGCATTTTCAGGTAAAGAAATAATCAAACGTCCATTGCCTGATTGCTGAATATCCACATCCAGCGTCTGTGCAGTGGTGGCATCATTAACAATCTTCAACGGCCCTTCTATGAACAAATCGGGACGCTCGATACTGGAGCCTTGCAGGATATTGCCTTTCAGAACAGGTGCATCATCCACGTCTCTGCCATGATCATAAACAATGATCTGCTCTACTCCCGAGATATCACTGACTGCTCCTCCTCTCAGTCCAATGAGGATTTTCAGAGTCGGGCTACTGACCCGCGTCAATCAGAATGCCGTCTGACTGTCCTTCCCCTCTTATCTCGCCTTTTGGGCCCAGCCAGAGCAGAAAACCGGAACTCGGGCCAATGTATCGAACAGCAGACTGTGCATTGCCATCGGTATCCGGATTCAAAACCAGTCCCTCAATCAGAAGCACGCTTTTGCCAGAAGGATTGCGAATTTCAATAGCGGTTTCATCTTCAGGCAAGGCCTGAATGATCTGGTTAGGCTCAATGGTTTCGCTGCTGGTCACAATCTGTCTGGAATAGGCTATTTCACAGGTCAGAGCCATCACCGCCGATATGGCCGTTGCCAGGCGTTTTTTGCAGACACTTAGCCCCGAAAATACCTCACCCTTCCTGTCTTGATTCATCCGGTCTGATTCCATTCATGGGTAAAGGACCAGAGAAATATCGACCTCCTGACCTGTCAATTGACCAAAGTCCGGTTTTTTTCTCTTCAGCCCTGAAGTATTCCCAGCCGTCTGCCGATAGTGGATTCAGCCGGATTTCAAATTTGAAAAAATCGCAGTCATCTACTGCAAGGAAGAAAGGATGAACAAGAGCCTGTTCAGGAAGAAGACTCTCGCTGCAGTGATTGCTGCAACAATTCCATTTGCCGCCACCCAGTCCAGCGCAGTGACAGAAATCACCAGTGATGGAGATAGTTATGCCGCCAGCGGGCTATTCGGTGCAGTGACACGCAATGTTAATGCTGAAGCAACCGACACCTATGCATTCATTCTGGATGCTGACAACGGTACTTTCTACGTCCAGGGCTCGTTACTTCAGCCAGTCAATATCAATCTCGATAACCCGAATGGCGAAGCCATTCTGCTCTATCGCCAGGCTAATACCAGCTACGCCGTGAATATGCCTTCGCTCAGCGGCCTGTATGGTAAAGGTACAGCCCACGGTATCCTGTTGAGTAACGGCGAAGCCAGCGTCATTCAAATCAATGTTGGAGAAACCAATCTGGGCGGCACTATTCAGGTAGAAGACGGAGATGCTTTCAGAATTGAAGAAGAGCTGTCGGGCATCGTCACCATAACCGGGACACTGCAAGGTAACACAGCCATCACAGCAGCCGAAGGTGGGAAGCTCGGAACAAATGCTACGATCTTAGTTAATGGCGGTGTACTGAAAACAAACGGAGATACTTCTATTGACTTCAGCGATGCCGGTGGAGCCCTTGTCATGGGGGTCGTTGACGGTACGGTAGAGGGCAAAGTGCTGGGTTATACCGGCTCCGGTGATATTCTGACGATAGGTGGTAACTCGACATTTGGTGGCGATATTGAGGATATTGAATCCATCTTGGTCGTAAGGTCAGATTCACACGTCGTCAGTTTCCGAGGTGATATCAAGAAGAATTCCGGCGCAACACACGTCAAAATCTCTGGTATTGCCAGCTTTGACAAACCCGGAGCACAGACCATTGATGGTGATCTGACTGTTTATTCAACAGGGGTCATTACAACAGAGCTGGGTACCGGCTCCGACGCCAATGCAGCTCTGATTGTCACCGGTACTGCCAATATTAACCCAGGTTCAACGCTGAAAATTGTTCCTACCCTGGAAGTCGTAGAAGCTGGTAACACCGTAGAAGATGCAAAAATTATTGAAGCCAACAACAGCCTGAATGCTTCCGATCTGACGATTGAGCACTCTGTGTTGATTGATACTACCGAGGTCACACAGAACGGCAATGCTCTGACCACAGATCTGACACCAAGAACCCTCGAAGCACTGAAGAATCTGATTGCACAGGAAGGTGCCGGAGCCACCACTGAAGAAGCTCTGGCGGCTACGATGACAGTGATTACCCGGGACTCCACCAACTCCACGAGTTTCAATAACTTTTACCAGACCGTTTCCAATATTACTGATGTAAAGAAACTGGCTGAGTTCGCCAGAGAGAGTAAATTCAACAACTCTGACGCCGTCCAGATGACCAACGTAACGGCAGAAACCAAGGTTAAGACCAACGTTCTGGCCCACGTCAGGGCGGTTCAGGAAGATGACCTGTCTGACAGCGGACTGTCATACGGTGGCAGTTACACCAATCAGGGTTTCTGGTTGCAGGTTCTTGGCTCGGACGTCACTCAGGATGATCGCAGAAACGATGGTGGAGACAGACTTTTCGGTTTCGATGCCGATCTGAGTGGTCTGACACTGGGCGCAGAAACCACCATCAACGATGACTACCTGGTAGGAGCTGCATTCACTGTAGCCAATGCCGAAATAGACAAACACGATTCTAATGACAACTCTACCATCAAGAACTACCAGGTCAGCCTCTACGGCTCCTGGGAGCAAGATAACTGGTTCCTGGATGGCGTCATTAACATCGGTCGCAGTAACAACGAGCGTAGCCGTTATATCGATGGCTTTGTCGATGCGCCGATTACTTCGGACTATATCAGTCATCAGTACGGCCTGACCACCATGCTGGGCATGAACCAGAGCTTTGGTGAGATGAAGATAGTGCCAATGGTCGGTTTCAACTACACCATGGTCAAAAGTAAAGCCTTTAAGGAAGATGACAAGTATGCGACCGGTTTTGCCCTGAATGTGGACAGCCAGAAATATCAAAAGGTCGAGCTGGGTGCTGGCGTTGAAATCAGTCAGGCTTTCAAAGTCGACCAGGGTGAACTCGAACCTTCTCTGAAACTGATGGCCTGGCATGACTTTAAGGGTGATGTCGTAGAAACCACCACACGTTACGTGCTCGGTGGACCCGAGTTCACCTCAAAAGGGGCCGACGCTGTCAAGAACAGCTATCAGGCTTCAGCCAGTGTGACCTACCGTCGCAACGATAACATGAGCTTCGTTGTGGGTTATGAACTGAACCAGAGTTCAGATTACAAAGCTCAGAACTACTACCTGAGAATGAAGTACGACTTCTAACTTTGACGCTTTCGAGAGGACTCTGTTTCAGGGTGTTGTACTCTCGTTTTCCCTCTATCCCTCCCGGTATTAAAGCCTTCAACCCACTCATTTATCTGGTACTATTCGCCCGGAAAAGCAGGTACTCTCGTTTTACATACCCTGCAAGATCCCACATTGACCAACACTATTTACCGGAATCGCACCGATATGGCTTCTCTCAGACACCTCCTGGTAACGGCTTTTATCCTTTTCTTGTCACTTTCTGCCCATGCTGCTTCCAGCACTGAACTCAATGCTACCGTCCATGAAGCGTTGAAAAATCTTTATGCACAGAGCAGTGCTGCAAAATCTCTGGGCAGCAGAGCGAAAGGAATCCTGGTCTTCCCCAAGGTACTGAAAGGCGGGCTGGTTGTGGGTGGTGAATACGGTGAAGGCGCACTTTTAAAGAATGGAGCAATACAGGACTATTACAATACCGTATCGGCCTCTATCGGTTTCCAGCTGGGCGCACAGGCTCGCTCCCAGATTGTCATGTTCATGACCAGCGAGGCTCTGAACAACTTCGTGAACAGCGAAGGTTGGGAAGCGGGTATCGATGGAAGTATTGCTATTGCTGAGTTTGGTGCCGGAGAAGGTATAGACACTAAAACCGCTAGAGCTCCCATCATTGGCTTTATCAGCAATAACAAGGGATTGATGTATAACCTGACTCTGGAAGGTTCCAAAATCACAAAAATTGAAAAGTAAAACCCTCGTCAGGTACTTCGGTGATTTCAACTCTACCCCGCTGATATTCGGTGATGTAAAGTCTTTTGCTACCTTTGCCACCGAAAACAACATCGGTGGGGCATGAGCCTCTGGTCACAATGGTTCGATGAATCTCGCCATCGGGAGTGACAGTGGCCACATGCCCCTGACCAAACATGGCCACATAAAGGTTACCCTCTTTGTCAAAAGAGATTCCATCGGGCCCCACAACCCGGCATGGGCCGGCAGTATCGGTGACCGACACAAACTGTTCACGGCTGCTAACCTCCAGTCTGTCTGTAAACGGATAACGATAGATATTCCCTGTTGCCGACTCACTGAGATAGAGCTTCCCATCAGGAGCAAAGGCAATACCATTGGCGAAACGAAACCCGTCATCAAGGCAATCCACCTGTTTACTGACGGGATCAATGCGAAACAATTTTCCCTGCATTGGCCCCTCCCAGACTTCCGGATCAGGCCCTTCCCGAGTGATCAGGTCAGCGACGCGGATACCAGAATCTGTCAGGTAAATGGCCCCTTCAGGCCCCAGAGTCATATCATTGGGCCAAAGAAAGGGGTTCTCACCGTCTCCGTAAAGTCTCTCCGCCAGTGAGCCATCGGGGTTGAGCCTGAGCAGAGATGGCTCACGGGTCTCGGCAACCCAGATACTGCCATCATGGTTGTCCTGTAAAATACCATTGGGCCTGTCGACCTGCGCAAAAACATGGCGGTGCTTTCCTGAGGCTGAAACCCGGGTCAGACGACCTCTCTCCTCACCGACTTCTGAAACAACTAAACTTCCGTCGTTTAATATCAAAGCGGACACTGGATACTCCAGCCCATCAACAAAAATCATACTGCCCCTCTTGAGTGTGACCGAAAAAACGCTACCTCTGACGGTCTAATGAAAAAATAGCTGCCATCGCAGGTGAATGTTCATTTGGAGAGACAGTTTAGATACAGATGACGACCAACTGTTTAGAACAATAAGAAACAAAATATAGGGAGAATTAGCTATAAAGGGTATTATTTAGTCACTAATAGAATTAATAAAAACACTTAAAGAGCAATAACTTATTAACTGATAGCATCCAGATAACTTTGAAAATGCAGCGCTATCAGACTCTGCTGCCATTTTCAGACTTCAGCCTGAGCTGTATTTTCGGCTCATGGCTGTTTGATTTGACTCGGGGGAAATGCGACTACTATGAGTCGTCCGGCCAGGGCCGTCATTCATCTTGACGCTCTAAAGCATAACTATCGATTGGCTAAATCACTGGCGGGCGGGGGCAATGTTCTGGCCGTTGTAAAAGCCGACGCTTATGGCCATGGTGCTATCAGATGTGCCCACTCCCTGTCAGAGGAAGCCGACGGGTTTGCAGTGGCCTGTATTGAAGAAGCCCTGGAGCTCAGGGCAGCCGGTATCAGAAACCGTCTGCTTATTCTCGAAGGATTCTTTGAACATTCCGAACTCACCAATATTGCCTCAGAAAATATTGACATTGTCGTACAAAGTCCGGAACAGGTAAAACAGCTTGAACAAACCCCACTGGAGAAGCCTGTCAGGGTCTGGCTGAAAATGGACTCCGGCATGCACAGAGTGGGTATTCTTCCCGGCGATTATCGCGATGCCTGGGCAAGGCTTGAGCAACTGCCCTGGATCGACGAGATTCTCATGATGACTCACCTTGCCTGTGCCGACGAAACTGACAATGGCTACACCCTGCAGCAGCTTGAAGTCTTTGAGCAACATACCCTTGGATTGCCGGGTAAAAGAAGCATTGCCAATTCGGCCGGTCTCATTCATTGTGCCGCTGCCAGGGCAGACTGGAGCCGCCCCGGTCTTATGCTTTACGGAGCCTCTCCTTTTGATCAGGCTCATAACATTGAATCCAGGCTCAAGCCTGTCATGGAGCTCCACTCAGCCATTATCAATATCAAGGAAATCCCTGCTGGCAGCCCGGTAGGCTATTCCGGTACCGCAGTGACCAACAAGACGACGCGTTTAGGCGTCATCGCCATGGGTTATGCCGATGGCTATCCCCTGGCTCCCAATGGTACGCCGGTACTCGTCAATGGTCAGCCAGTACCACTGACAGGTCGGGTCTCCATGGATATGTTAACGGTTGATTTGTCAGAAATAGGTGATGTGAACGTGGGAGATCCTGCTTTACTCTGGGGTAAAGACTTGTCGGTGAATGAAGTAGCACGACATGCGGGCACAATTCCCTATCAGCTGTTGTGTAATATAAACCGGTTTCCTATTTCGTACTCTCAGCAAGTTACCTGCAAAGAGAGAGTATGAATCCACCTGAAAAATTGTCCGATTGCCGGGAACGCTTTAATAACCAGCGCATCTGTCAAATCCTTTACATTGCAGAACCGTTTCAGCACTTGTATATTCTCTGCACGTGCCATACTCTTCTCAGTCCGTGACTGAAGCCTTCTTATGACGGTCAGGAGCCACGGGGAAAAAGGCGTCCCGGTGTACATCGACACCTGGAGCAATGCGGTAATTTATACCATGCCCAAAACTACCTGAATCAGACGATTGCTGAAATGAGAAGTCGAAAAGAAGTCGTCCGGCAACTGGACAGGATCGATCGTAATATTCTTCGCACACTCCAGGAAAACGGTCGAATTTCCTATGTGGATCTGGCAGATCGGGTGGGCTTGAGTACCACACCCTGCATGGAAAGGGTCAAACGCCTTGAGCGGGAAGGCATCATTCAGGGCTATAGTGCCCGGTTAAAACCCCAGTACCTTCAAGCAGGCTTGCTGGTGTATGTTGAAATCAGCCTCTATACCAAATCGGCCGATATCTTTGACGAGTTTCGACGGGCAGTTGTCGCTCTTCCAAACGTGCTGGAATGCCACCTGGTTTCCGGTAACTTTGACTACCTGATCAAGGCCCGTATTTCAGAAATGGCTTCTTACCGGGAGTTGCTGGGCGACATATTACTGAAGCTTCCGGGAGTGAGGGAATCCAAAAGCTACATTGTCATGGAAGAACTGAAAGAAACACTGAATCTCCCAATTCCTGACTAATCAGTAATCCCTGATAAAATAATTCAGGGCGACTGCATCCTGCTCTTCAATATCATGAAGCTGGAATCCAGCGGCAAAGTCCCTGCTGTGATCGCCCTGTTTATTACCAGACTGACACCAGACGCATTTGGCCACCAGTGTTACGTGGTGCGCTGTGTCATTAAGACCAGGCAGTACCATGGTAACATTCCTGACGTCTTCCAACCGAATGGGTTGATCCGCAGTAATACTGAACCCTCCTCTGGATACATCTTCCAAAACCCCCAGTAGTTGACCACTGTCATTGTCCACGACCTGGGCGGGCTCAGCCAGAACCTTGCGTGGATAGCGCCGCTTCTCAAGTACAGTATCCGTCATAACAACTCCTCTCTTTCATAAAGCGAAATTTCAAGATACCGACTTTTTAGCAAGATGACAAAATTCTGCTGCATTTGGCAACCCAATTCTGTTATAAGTTACCTTAAGTACTCTGCCATACGAAATCGAATATGTCTGGCTTATTGGGCAGGTGCTCTGCAAGGCGAAACGACGGGAACATAGCAAGCTATTTGACCAGAGTTGCAACGCAGTCAGAGTGCCTGAACAATAAGTCAGAAAATACGATTTCGTATGGTTGAGTACTTATATCCATCTGCCGGGACGCTGTGTATCAGACCGACTCAGATGGACCAGTAGAGTCAATCTATCAATTTTAATAAGCTCCAGATGGGGAATATTGCTGACATCTTATTACCCAGGGAGCCCTATATGGTCCGCCCCGTTTTACAAGAGCCTGTTTCGTTAATTTGCAAACAAAGATAGCTGCAATTTTACAAGGCTCGCAGAATTCGGGAATTTGAAAGTTTAAATACGGCTTGATATGTTGCTATCCAATACGCCTGCTCTGACTTTGACCTTAGCGATTGTATTAGAGGTCTTTGCAACGTCCTGGTTGCCCAGAACCCATCAATTTACCGCCCCCATACCGACAACAGCGGTATTGATAGCCTATGGCCTGGCATTTTACCTGTTGTCGATTACGGTTCAAACCATGTCACTGGGTGTGGTTTATGCGATCTGGTGTGGTGCAGGTATTGTCTTGGTCGCAGCTTTGTCATGGCTGATATATGGGCAAAAGCTGGATATTTATGCATTGATTGGTATTGGCTTTATTCTAACCGGAACCGTTATCATTAATCTCTTCTCATCTTCTTTGAGTCATTAATCTTTCATCTGGGTGTCAAAATCTTGTAACCTGCCTGAAGTAGCTTGAATAAGCGCCTAACCAGGTACTTATTTATTTCAGTCAGGTGAATTCATGCTACCCCCACTAAGAGCCCTGGTGGCCTTTGAAGCAGTGGCCAGGCTTGGCTCTATTGGTGCCGCAGCGCGGGAATTGTGTGTAACACAAGCCGCAGTGAGCCAACAGCTCAAGAGTCTGGAAGCATTTCTTGATACCACATTGTTTGAACGAACCAGGAGAGGCGTCAAGCTCACCTCTTCGGCACTGCAATATCAACCCATAGTCTCTGGCTCTCTGGCTCATTTAAAGTTGCAGACTCAGCTTCTTTTTGGTGAGCCAAAAGCGGATGTGTTGAGGCTGAGAGCCAATCAAACATTTTGCCACAACTGGTTACTCCCCCGATTAGACAGCTTTTATCAGAAATACCCTTTCATTCGCCTCGATATCCAACTCGTGGACTGGCCTTCCACAACTCCTTGTCAAAATGTTGATATAGAGCTTACTAACGGCAAAGTAGATAGCGAAGAAACGAATGCAGAAAAACTGTTTCAGGAACACTGGCAGTTGGTATGCAGTCCGCAATTCAAACGAGATTATCAACAATCATTAAAAGATGAAGACTTCTCTCAATTACCTGCGGTACAGGTTAAGGGCTATCAGGAGAACTGGCTGCAGTGGCTGAGCCACAATCAAATTGAGACCACCTTACCCAGAGTGCAATTGGAAATCAGCAACTCACTCCATGCTCTGGAAGCAGTAAAGCACGGCGTTGGGGTTATGTTAGTTCGCTCACTGGCAGCATCCGAGTTACTAAACAAAAACGAAATTGTGCTGGCACATCAAGCGTCAATGCCTGCGGAGTCTGGCCACTATATGATTACTAACAATAATCGCAACGCAAAGGTGAATTTCTTCTGTGACTGGCTGCACCATCAGATTAAAAGGGATGGCCTTATCTAAAGATTTTCTTATGAGCACCCATAAAAAAAATGAGGTGCTTTTCAACATAATTGTCATATATCCCGTTTAAATTATCGACAATTATTAAAAGTGCCAGGGTTAAGCCATGCGTACCTTCTCTCAACATTTTTCGAACCGGTTAAAGGTGCTGTTTTTTACTGCACCTTTACTGATACCGCTCGTAACGTTCTGGTTGGTGCCATTTGGTTACTCCGTCTATATCAGCTTTACCGATTGGGACTACATTTCACCAGAATACAATTTCGTTGGTCTGGAGAATTACCAGTATATCGTAGAGGACTTTGAGTTCACTCAAGCTTTACTCAATACCTTTTGGTTCTCGCTCGCAGTGGTCATTCCTACCGTTGTGCTTGGTCTTGTGTTTGCTTTGCTGTTACACCGCAATTTTGTCGGCAGTCAGTTTTATCGAGCGGTGATCTTTTCTCCGTGGATTACCCCGACGGTTGCTGTCTCCATCGTCTGGTCCTGGGTCTTTGAGTCTAAATCGGGTCTTGCGAATCAACTGTTAATGTCTATGGGCTTTGACAAAATCCCGTGGCTGGAACAAGGGGATACCGCTATGGTGGCCGTGGTCATCGTGACTATCTGGCAAGCTATTGGCTGGACAATGCTGTTTTACATCAGCGCCTTAAATAAGATTCCCGAATCTTTATATGAAGCCTCTTTAATTGACGGATGCAGTCGTCTGACCCGTTTTCTGAGGATAACACTACCACTGGTTTCACCGACCACATTTTTTCTGGTGGTGGTCAATATCATCACGGCTGTGCAGGCATTCGATCAGTTTCAGATTCTGACTCAGGGTGGCCCCGGCGGGGAAACACGGACCTTGTTGTATCTTTTCTATCAACAGGCATTTGAGCGGTATGAAATGGGCCCGGCAGCAGCAACCTCGCTGGTCATTTTAGCGATCACAGGTTTGCTTGCCCTGATCAATACCTGCATCGGTAAGCGCTGGGTTTACTACTAAGGACAGGGTTATGACGACACAAGCTATTGATAGTTCAATCACGTTAGGTCAGATAAAAGCCGTTAGCCGTAAGAGAATTGCCATTAAAGAACGTTTAGTGGCAAGACAGGCTTTTCTTGCGCTGGCTAAGCATATTTTTCTGATGGCCTGCGGAACCATGATGATGTTTCCATTCTTATGGATGATATCGGGCTCTTTGAAGTCGAATGATGAAATTTTTTCCAGCCCACTTAATTTAATCCCGGAGACATTCCGTTGGGAAACATTTGTTGAAACATTCCACAGTGCGCCATTTGGTTTGTACATCTTTAACAGTTTTAGTGTGGCGTTATTGACAACTCTGCTGGTGATCATCAACTCAGCCATGTTTGCCTATGCACTGACTCAACTGAGATTCCGCTCCAAAACTGTGCTCTACTTCGTTGTGATGGGTTGCTACATGTTGCCCGGTGCGGTGACCTATATTCCCTCCTACATCACGCTGGCCAGACTGGGTTTGCTCGACTCTCACACTGGATTGGTTATCTCTAATGCGGCCTCTGTTTTTGGTGTTTTCTACCTTCGTCAGGTGTTTATAAAAATACACCCTTCACTGATCGAAGCGGCACGCATTGACGGAGCTGGAGAATTCAGGATTTTGTGGGCCATTATGCTTCCCCAGTGTCGGGCTGCGGTTGCCACATTGTTCCTTATTACGTTCATCACTAACTACAACAGTTACATGTGGCCAAGCCTGGTGATTACTTCACAAGAGTTGAACCTGATCGCAACGGGTATTCGCCAATATTTTATCGCTGAAGGTAACTACGGCTTGAATTGGTCGCAGATTATGGCTGCGAGCACAATTGCTGTGTTGCCTTTATTGATTCTATTCGTCGTGTGTCAAAAGACGATTCTTTCAGGCATCGCCGATAACGGCGTAAAAGAGTAAACGGACATGAAACTGAACAGTCTCGCACTTATGCTTACCGGCGCAGTGAGTGCGTCTTTATTCTCAGGCAGTGTACTGGCAAAAACCGAAGTGGACTTCTGGTATTCAGGCGGTACAAAGCCTCAGAAAATGATGACTGAACTTATTACAGAGTTCAACGCGAGTCAGGATGAATATGTGATTAAACCTGCTCTGCAGGGAAATTACACCGAGACTTACCAGAAACTTCAGGCAGGTTTAGCGTCAAAAACTGCGCCAGAGTTAGTACTTTTGGACCCGGTTTACGCTGATGCCATGCGACAGCGTGGTTTAAGCCGTGACTTGAATACTTACATGGATGCACAATTCAACTTTGATGACTTTGTCACTGCCTTTAGAGACCAGGTAACGGCAGAAGATGGGCAAGTATTTGGTTTACCCGCTTACGGCACCACACAGGTTTTCTATTACAACAAACAAGTGTTGGCAGAGAATGGCTTTAAAGAAGAGGATTTAAACACCTGGCAAGGTGTTGCAAAAGTTGCAGAAAAAGTGACTAAGCGTGACGAGAAAGGCAACACAGTGTTTTACGGCTGGGAACCAATGTGGGGCGCTGATAATTTGATCGATGCCGCTTTTTCTAACGGCGCCCGTGTGATCAGTAATGATGGCAAGAAGGTGCTGATCGATTCACAGGAGTGGGTTGAGGTTTGGGATAGTTTCCGCACGTGGATTCATGATGATGAAATCATGCGTATTCACTACGGTGGCCAGGGCTGGGAATACTGGTATAAGACCATTGACGACGTGATGAAAGACCAAGCGCTGGGCTATACCGGTTCTTCAGGTGATCAGGGTGATCTGGATTTCACTAAATTGGCAGCGACCACTCAGCCTGGTTGGGGGTCGCATCCTCCGGCTCCTCAGGCAGGAGCACTTATTTACGTGATGCCTGAAGGAACCGATGAAAAAGCGGCTCAAGGGGCGTTTGAATTTATGCAGTTTTACACAAGTGCCGAAAAAACCGCCGCCTGGTCAATGTTCACAGGCTACATCCCGGTTCGCATGAGTGCAGCGGATGTCGCTGAGTACAAGTTGTTTACAGAGAAGAATCCACAAGCTCTGATTCCGTTGAAGCAAGCCAGCTCAGCAAGCCCTGACTTTCTTGATCCAACCAACGGCAAGATTATGGATGCGCTGAGAGTGGCTGCTGACCAAATTCAAATCCAAAACGTTCCTGCTGAGAAAGCACTTAAACAGGCAGCAAAAAAAGCGCAGCGGGCGTTAGATAGAGTGAACCGCTCTTAATGCCTTTCGAGCCCGTTTCAAACGGGCTCTCATTTCTAAAGAAACGGATTAATCACCGGACGCTATGACTGAATTTCAGGGTGAGCTGACCTTTGGCCGAACTCGTCTGCCATTTAAGGTACCGAACGGAACCTTATCGGTAAATATCACCGGTTCAACGGTTACTAAAAGGTTTTTGTATGCCGCTGTCTACGATGCAAAGGACCAATATCGTGGCAAAATACTGTTTGAAAAACCTGACAAGTCATTGTGTGTCAAACCTGAACGCTCCGGGTTTGGTGCGATTGATGGCGATGTTATGGAAGGGGAATGGTATCTCGATCTGTACAATCTGGATGCTGAGTTTAAACCCAAGCATGCCATAGAATATCGTATCCGGGTTGACTTCAATCAGGAGCAAAAACATGAAGACCTTCTCACCGAAGATGTTGTCGGGACTGACCACAATATCCACTTTGATTACAGCAGACTGATTAAATCTGAATCACGCTGGTATCGTGGTGATCTTCATGCTCACACCAGACTTTCTGATGGTCATAACAGTCTCTCTGCGGCAAAGCAGATTGTGGAGTCTCAAGAGCTCGATTTCTTTTTCTTTACCGAACACAACATTTGCCAGCCAAGACTGCCTGTCTCAGACTCATGTCTTTTCTTGCCCGGCATCGAGGTGACCACTGACCTGGGACACTTTAATGTTCACGGGCCGCAATCCATATTGGATCTCAGAAGTGTCGAGCTTAGCAACCAAAAGGTTATCGAAACAGGTCTGCAACTCGCCCGCGAGGGCCAGAGCTCAATCAGCATTAATCACCCGATGATGAAACCATGGCATTGGCAATATTCGCCGCTTTTACTTGTGAAGATCTCAACCTTTGAAGTCTGTTGCGATCCCACCTGGCCAACATCGCCGCAAGCCACAGAGTCTGCACTGCGGGTGCTCAATGAAATGTGGAATTGCGGTCATCGGGTGGCTGCCATAGGTGGAAGTGACTCACATCTCGAGCCACATGAGCGCAACCCCAAAGCGACGGAGCCGTCGATATATGGCGACCCTTCTACCTTTGTCTTCAGCCAGGGTTTGAGTGGTGAGGGCATCTTGTCCGGTTTGCGCAACGGTCAGGTCTACATAGAGCGACGATGCGGCCTTTCGTTTGATATCAACAACCATCAACTCTTGCCGGGGGCTGACAGCTCGGGCGAGCCTCTGAGCTACCGAATAGCTGTACAAGATACTCAGTTGAGTTATCTCGCTGAGTGCATTGTCGATGGCGAATTGGTTGCCAACGTCATGCTGGGTACAGAGCCGAAAACGATTAAGGTCGATTCCGATTATCACTGGTGTCGAGTTGATATTCGCAGAGCCCGGACCCGGGAATTCGAAGGCTGTATCAACGCTGTTTATAACGGTACCAAACCTACTTTTAAAACCCCGAAAGTGCATAGTTGGGGAGAGCTGATAGAGCGATTAAATAGTGATGAAGTATAGAGCACTATTGTTTGATAAAGATGGCACACTATTGGAATTCCACAATATGTGGCTAAAGGTTTCATGCAGCGCCTGTCATCGAGTAAAAAAATATAGCGACGAGAGACAAGGTCATCAAAATGTCACTGAGACCGGGTTACTCTCGGCGATTGGCGTTGAGGGAGACAAAGTCGACAATCATGGCCTGCTCGCTTCTAACCCTGTTGAAGACACCGCTGCTGCATGGTTTGAAATGCTCAACCCTCAGGTAACACTGACAGAATTCACCAGAGTGACGAAAAGCGCTTTTAATCAGGAGGTTGCAGAAAATCCTGAATGGATCGAAGCCTTACCCGGAGTGGCAGACAGGCTCACTTCTCTCAGGCAACAAGGGATGATTTTAGGCATTGCAACAGCGGACACCAAAGATTCGACACTCTATACGCTGGAACAATCAGGCCTGAAGGAGTTGTTTGATTATATTGGCTACAGTGACGGGGATATAGAACCCAAACCAGGTCCCGCGCTTCTCCATGCGTTTTGTCAGCAATGTGGAGTTGAACCCCACGAGGTCATCATGTTCGGAGATACGGTGTCGGATATGGAATTCGCTACCAATGCCGGGGCAAAGAAAATTGGTGTCCTGACAGGGACTGCTTCAGCGAGCGAGTTGGAACCTGTGGCGGATCTTGTTATTCCATCGGTGGCTCAGTTTGACCCATACGCACTTAATGAATTGACTTGAGGATGAGAAATGGCTGAAGTCACACTGAAAGGGGTAGAAAAAACCTATCCGAATGGTTTTAAAGCGGTACATGGTGTCGACCTCAACATTCGTGAAGGTGAGTTCATGGTGTTTGTGGGCCCCTCTGGCTGCGCAAAATCAACCACGCTGAGAATGATTGCGGGCCTGGAAGATATCTCTGAGGGCGATGTGTACATTGGTGATAGGCGAGTGAATGATTTGCCTCCAAAAGATCGCGGTATCTCGATGGTTTTCCAAAACTACGCTCTTTATCCTCACATGACCGTGTATGAAAATATGGCCTTTGGGTTGAAGCAGCAAAAGCTGGCAAAAGCCGAAATAGAAAAGCGTATTGCAGAAGCGGCAAAGACACTCGAAATTGAGCATCTACTGCAAAATAAACCCGGTGAAATGTCCGGTGGACAGAGACAGCGCGTTGCACTGGGCCGTGCCATGGTCCGCAAGCCGGTTGTTTTTCTCTTCGATGAACCGCTTTCAAATCTGGATGCCAAACTCAGAGTCTCAACCCGGGTCAGTATTGCTCGGCTGCATAATAATCTTAAAGCGGAAGGGCAAAATGCAACCATGATTTATGTTACCCATGATCAGGTGGAAGCCATGACACTGGGCGACAGAATCTGTGTACTTAACCAGGGCCAGATTATGCAGGTCGATACGCCAATGAACCTCTATCAATACCCTGCTAATAAGTTTGTTGCCGGCTTTATTGGTTCTCCGGCGATGAATATCATTAAGGTGCTTATTGATGAAGTCGATGACGTAATGAGTGTGGTTACAGAGAGTGGTCATCGCTGGGAGTTGCCGCAACATAAGCAGAACCTGGCCAGACAGAGAGCAGGTAAGTGGGTCTGGTTTGGTATTCGCCCTGAGCATATTCAGTTAGCCAACGATGCTACAAACACCTCAGACGTCAACACCCAACGCCACAAAATTGATGTAGTGGAGTCAATGGGTAGTGAGCTTTACCTCTATTTTCAGTTGGGAGGTGACAAGATGATATCAAGGATACCCTTCGACGCAGACAAAGTGTTAGCCAGTGGTGACTCTGCGTTGTTGAAATTCACAGTCTCTCAATGCCACTTGTTCGATTGGGATACTGAAGAAGCTTTAGGCTAGGGATATCTCATAAATATGAGCAGGTTCCGCCCAATCACCTTACATGATTGAGTCGACCAAAAATAAGCTTCGGAAGAAGCAAACCGGAACCTGCCATGGCAAAACATACACAAGAAACTCTTCGTTTTCACTCTGTTAATGGTAAAACTGTCAGAGTTGATTTTAACGGAGGGGAGTTGTCTTCTGATTTTGGCACACTGCTGCTTCGTGAAATAGCCATCCGTAGTGAGCTAATCCCCAGGCTCGTCAAGGCAATCCAGGAAAAACGACATCAATCCTATATTGACCATTCCATACAGGATCTTCTGACACAAAGAGTGCTGCAAATGGCCTGCGGTTATCAGGATGCCAACAACAGCAACCATTTGCGTAAAGACCCCATGTTCAAGTTGGCTGTCGGTCGTAGCCCTCTGAATACCGCGACCGAGCCCCTCATTTATCGCCGCATACCCCCCTGCATGAGCAGGCATCCATATCTTATTTCTGGCGTTATCCCTTGCGATCTTTTGTCCGATCACTGCATCGAAATTTGCAGGGCTGGCGCAAGCACTCTCACCAGTAAAGTAACCGTGAAACCATTTTTCAACGTCATACAGCAAACTGTCAGACACGAACCTTCAAAAACATGGAACTGCGTTTTTGCGATAGCGGAGTCAATCAATTCAGGAGTCAGGCGAGGTCCATTTCGGGTCTTAATCAAGAACTCTCATGCACGCCGATATAAAGGCTCGATTTTATAAACACTACTCGATGCTTATGTACGACATTACTCTAATAATAATCGGTATCATCACCTATTCAAGAGGTCTGCAGCGTCTGATATCCGAACGATTGCTCGTATTGACACACAACCTGTTTCTGTAGCATATAAACGACGATTGCAACCATTTTACAATTACATAAGGAAATGAAAGTGAATACTCTACAGGCCCTGCTAGACGAATTTACCGAAGCAACCCGCAACAACCGCGATAAGGGCACGCAGTTTGAAAAGCTGATTGCGAACTATCTGATGACTGACCCGCAATACGCTGACCGGCTTTCGGATGTCTGGTTATGGGGAGAGTGGCCGTATCGCTGGGGAAGTGATAACGGTATTGATCTGGTCGCCCGTGAGCGTGGTACGGGGGAATACTGGGCGATTCAGTGCAAATTCTTCGATCCGGCAAACACGCTTGACAAGGGCGGCATTGACACATTCCTGGCCGCATCAGGAAAGCAATTCAGCACCACGGATGGCGCATTCAGTTTTACAACACGACTGATCGTATCCACCACCGAGAAGTGGTCATCCAAGGCAAATAAAACCCTCGAAGCGCAAACCGTCCCTGTAAGCCGCCTGTTCTTCAAAGACCTGGCCGACAGCCCAATCGACTGGAGTCAGTTCAGCCTCAGCAATATCAAGGACATCAAGCTCAAGAAAAAGCACGAACCCCGTGAGCACCAGCGTGAAGCCATCGACGCAGTAAAGAAAGGCTTTGAACAGCACAGCCGGGGTAAAATGATCATGGCGTGCGGTACGGGTAAAACCTTCACCGCCCTGCGCCTGATGGAAGAAGTTACGCCAGAGAAAGGCCGAATACTCTTTCTGGCTCCGTCCATCTCGCTGGTAGCGCAGTCATTGCGGGAATGGACCGCCCAGGGTGTCAGCCCAATCAATGCCTTCGTCGTCTGTTCTGACTCAAAGGTGGGTAAAGATGAAGAAGACATCAGCCTGCATGACCTGGCCTACCCCGCCACCACCGATGCAAAGAAACTGGCTGACGCAGCAAAAGTGGTCAGTAAAGACCGGCGCACCATTGTTTTCTCCACCTATCAGTCTATTCAGGTGGTCAGCGAAGCCCAAAACAGGGTCTTGGCGACTTTGACCTGATTATCTGCGATGAGGCGCATCGTACTACCGGCCTTACCCTGAAAGGTCAAGACTACTCCGAGTTCGTCAAAGTTCACCAGAATCATATCGTCAAGGCGGACAAGCGGGTTTATATGACCGCTACGCCTCGAATATACGCCGACAAATCGAAAAGCAAGGCCAACGAAGCTGATGCCGTGCTGTTCTCAATGGACGATAAAGACCTCTACGGCCCGGAACTTTATCGCCTCGGGTTCGGCAAAGCCGTTGAGAAAGACCTGCTGACCGAATACAAGGTGCTGATCGTCGCCGTTGAAGAAGAGAAGATGGCGAATCTGGTCAACAACTATAACGCCTTCAAAGTCGCCGACGACAAAGCCATTGATATGAAGTTGGCCACCAAAATCATCGGCAGCTGGAAAGGTCTCTCGAAGCAGGGGTTGGTGATGGTCGACGAAGCAGGCGAGCAGGAAGACATGACGGAAGACACTGCTCCGATGCGTCGGGCAGTGGCGTTCTCCCGCTCGATCAAAGATTCGAAGCAGACCACCGACATATTCGCAAAGCTGGTCGAGACTTACCAGAACTCCTACCGCAACGTCGACAACTCAATGGTCAATTGCGAACTCGACCATGTGGATGGCAGCATGAATGCCCATGTGCGGCAGGAAAAGCTCGGCTGGCTGAAAGATGACATATCAGAAGGTGACTGCCGTATTCTTTCCAACGCCCGATGCCTGTCAGAAGGGATCGACGTGCCCTCTCTGGACTCGGTGATCTTCTTTGATACCCGTGAATCCATTGTCGATATTGTTCAATCGGTCGGACGTGTCATGCGTAAAGACCCCGCAGGCAAAAAGCAGTACGGCTACATCATTCTGCCGGTCTGTATGCCGTCTGAGCGGGTCAAGGATTACAACAGCTTCATCGACAGCAACCCGCAGTTCAAGGGCATCTGGAAGGTTATCAAGGCACTGCGTGCCCATGATGAATCGTTGGTGGACGAAGCTGAGTTTCGTAAGAAAATACAGGTCGTTACTGGTGAGACCGGCGGTGGTGATAGAGAAGGAGGTGATGGTGGTGACAACCTCGACCTGCCGCTGGACATCCCGAACCTGCCCTTCGACGAAGTCAACGAAGCCGTTTATGCCGCCATTCCGAAAAAGCTGGGCGACCGGGAATACTGGAGCGAGTGGGCGAAAGACATCGGCAAAACCGCAGAGAGTCTGATTGCCCGTATTAAGGCGCTGATCAAAACCGACAAGTCACTGGCAAGTGAAGTGGTCTAATGACACCGGACACCTCGTTAAGCACAATAGTGCAACCAGTAACGAGGTTCATAATGGCAACGCGAAAACATTATTCTCAGGAATTCAAACTCAAAGCTGTAAAACTGGTTACTGAACAAGCTCAGTCGCCTACAGCAGTCGCCAGAAGTCTAGGAATTTGTGCGACTAACCTCCGTCGTTGGGTTCGACTCAGTGAAGAGAAGAAAGAGCTGGCTTTCCCCGGCAAAGGCCATCAGGCCCTGACGACTGAACAGCAGAGAATCAAAGAGCTTGAAGCTGAAAACAAACAGCTGAAAATGGAACAGGAAATCTTAAAAAAAGCCATGGCCTTCTTTGCGAAAGACCAGCTGTAAGATACGCCTTCATACAGCGGGAGAGGAAGGCCTATCCTGTCGTAACGCTATGCAAAGCACTAAAAGTTAGTCGCAGTAGCTTCTACGAATGGAATAAACAACAGGCAAAAAATCAACAGATTGACCCGGAGATGTTTCGCCTGGAGGCAGATGCCCGAGAGATTTTTGCTCAATCAGGTGACTCTTATGGAAGTCGTCGAATGGCGAAAGCCCTGCGTTCAAAAGGTTACAGCATAGGGCGTTATCAGGCCAAAACCCTGATGCAACGGCTTGGCCTGCGGGTTCGGGTGGTCAAAAAATTCAAGGTGACAACCAACAGCAAACACAAACTGCCAGTGGCGGCAAACCTTTTGAATCGTGAGTTTTCAGTTTCAGCACCCGACAGAGTATACGTAGCTGATATCAGCTACCTCTGGACTCGTGAAGGCTGGGTTTATCTGGCGGCTGTCGTTGATCTGTTTTCGCGGAAAGTCGTCGGTTGGTCGATGAGTAACCGTATGACGACAGAGCTGCCCCTGGAAGCTTTGAGAATGGCTTACTGGGGCAGAAAGCCTGGAGATGGTGTGACAAAATTTAGAGGCCACCCACAATGTGGATAGTGCATCCTGCGAGTCAAGAGTGTGCCACTACACACTCAACCCAACAACATCGAACACTTTGGCATGGTATCCGTGCTACCATGTAATCCATGATCGCTTCTTTCAAAGACAAGGCTACAGCAGATATTTTTAACGGTAAGGCTTCCCGCCAGGCTCGCAAAGTCTGTCCCCAGTCGCTTTGGCGAATCGCTGCAAGAAAGCTCGATCAGCTGGATTCTGTGCTAATCCTGGATGAACTCAAGGTTCCACCGGGTAACTGTCTTGAGGCCTTGACCCGAGACCGGAAAGGGCAACACAGTATCAGGATTAATGACCAGTATCGAATCTGCTTCCGGTGGGGCAACAAGGGACCGGAAAATGTTGAAGTCACCGATTACCACTAGGAGCAACGGATGACCAGAGTGCCTGAAAGCCGACCACCTACCCATCCCGGCGAAATGTTGCTGGAAGAGTTCCTGATGCCTATGAATATTTCACAAAGGGAGTTAGCGGACGCCATTCACGTGCCTTATCAGCGAGTGAATGAATTGGTCAATAAAAAGCGTGGGATCACACCCAGTACAGCGTTGAGGCTAGCCCGTTTTTTCGGAATGTCACCAGACTTCTGGTTGAGTCTGCAGGTTCGCTGGGATTTATATAACGTTCAAACTGCAGAAAAAAGCGACCTTGAAAAAATACAGGTATTCCAGCAGAAAACGGCCTGACTCGATTTTCTGAAGTCAACTCCCTCAGCCAAAACAAGCAGAATTTTGCTCTCATGGAATCTCAATGACACCAATCACTGGTGGCAGCGCAAAAGCCTGAAGAATAGCTAAGGATATTGACTATGTGCTGGTTCAGGCTTACCCCCTCCTGCTTTGCACCTTCTGCAAGGTTGCGATGAAGGTTTTTTGCCAGTCGCAGTGTTACTCTGCCACTGAAGTCGTCTGTAAGCTCATCAAGGAGAAAGCATTACCTTACTCTTTTCGGCAAAGATCTCTGCGGTAATTTCTATAGTGTCAATCGCCAGGGCGTAGGCCTCTTCGGCAGTATCAGCCTACTCAGCAACATCTGGCAGCTCTTTGACCCGAGCTTCAAAAAATACCTCACCATCGAAATTAGCCCGACGGACGGTAATGTTATAGCTGTGAGGATTCATATCCTGTCTCCGTTAAAGTACGTTCAAGCTATTGTTGTTTTAAGGTTGACAATACACCTGCTGACGTATTGTAATCGTTGAAGGGCTAAAAGCCCTGATCATCGCTGTTTTGGGCAGTCATCCTGACCCTTGGCTACAAAAAAAATAACTATAAGCAAAACAGAGCATTATCGGCTCTGACACATACGGAGATCCCGTTATGTTCAGACAGATAAAAGAGGCCCGGCTTAATGACATCCATCTGAAATACGATGAAGCCTCAGGTCTCAGAGCAATCATTGCAATCCATAACACCCGAAGAGGACCAGCCCTCGGCGGTTGTCGTATAATTCCCTACACCTCAACTGAAGATGCAGTTACCGATGCTATCCGTCTTGCCAAAGGTATGAGCTATAAGGCGGCGCTTGCCGGACTGGATCTCGGTGGCGGCAAATCCGTCATCATGGAGCCGACAGCCCCCTACGATCGGGAACAACTGTTCAGAGCTTTTGGCCAGTTTATTGAAGAACTGGGAGGCCGCTATATTACTGCAATGGACAGCGGCTCAAGAGTATCTGATATGGATGCCATCGCCTCTCAAACTCAACACGTTTCTTGTACCTCTTCGAGTGGTAATCCCGCACCTTCCACCGCCCTCGGTGTTTACAAGGGCATTCTGGCTACCCTGAAAGCTCATCCGGAATTTGGTTCTTCACTAAAAGGTATCAGAGTCGCTGTTCAGGGACTTGGTAATGTCGGCTTTGCCCTTTGCCAGTTACTGCATCAGGGTGGCGCCAAACTGATTGTCACTGATATCAATGAACAGAAACTTCAGCAGTGCATTGATGAGTTGGGGGCAACCGCCGTCAGTACTGAAGAAATCTATTCGGTTCCCTGTGACATTTTCAGTCCTTGCGGTCTGGGAGGCATTCTCAATAAAGACACCATCAGTCAATTGCAATGCACTGCTGTAGCAGGCTCTGCAAACAATCAACTGCTGACTCCCGAATGTGGCCAGTTGCTGTTTGACAGAGGCATTCTCTATGCGCCGGACTACCTGATCAATGCCGGTGGACTGATCTTCGTAGCAATGACACACCAGGGTAAACCACAGAGCGAAATAAATGATCGCATCAACGCCATAGAAGAGACTTTGTTGCAGGTCTTTCGCTATGAACAGCAGCGGAAGACTCCCAGCAGTGTGATTGCCGATCATATGGCAGAAGCTCTGCTATTCAAATAGCAATCCTGACAACTAATTGCCTGACTGACTTCTCACAGTCATTACTTGTCACAACTATGGGTATGCGCATTTCTTTTTATCCCGGTGGTCAAACAGAGTCCCGTAGTAAAAAACACAGGAGCGCACCTTATGAAAACCAACGATGCCTGTCAGATTCCGTTCTATCAGTACCTCAGTGAGGAGGGAGAAGTCCTCCAACCTTTGCCGGAATGGACCGAAGATAAAGACACCCTGATTCAATATTACCGCACCATGGTCATAGCCAGAGCAGGTGATGCCAAAGCCGTTGCCCTGCAGAGAACCGGTCAGATGGGGACCTACCCATCCTGTCTGGGACAGGAGGCTATCAGCACTGTTTTTGGTTCACTGATGGAGAAAAAAGACGTCCTGATTCCTTACTATCGAGACCTTCCCGGATTGATGTTACGAGGGGTTCCCCTCTCCGATATCATGCTCTATTGGGGTGGAGATGAGCGCGGCAGTTCCAGTCCGGCCTGGGGTCATGACTTTCCGAACTGCGTTCCTATTGCTACCCAGGCAGATCATGCTGCCGGGGTGGCCACCGCGATCAAAATTCGACACCAACCTCAGGTGGCGGTGGTGTCCCTGGGCGATGGCGCTACTTCCAAAGGTGACTTTACTGAAGCCCTGAACCTTGCCGGGGTCTGGCAGTTGCCTCTGGTATTTATCATCAATAACAACCAATGGGCTATTTCTGTTCCTCGTAACATTCAGTCCGGAGCCCCGACACTGGCTCAAAAAGGCGTTGCTGCCGGACTGCCTTGCGCACAAGTGGATGGTAACGATGTTGTGGCGCTGCACGAAGTCATCAATGAAGCCATGATGCGCGCCAGAGGCGGCAAAGGCGCTACAGTGATTGAAGCCATCAGCTATCGCCTGAGCGATCACACTACGGCAGACGACGCCAGTCGCTATCGCAACAGTGAAGAGCTGCAGGATGCCTGGAACAAAGAGCCGGTTAAACGACTCAGAAACTTCCTGCATCACCGTGGCCTGTGGAATGAGCAGAAAGAGCAGGCGCTGAAACAGGAAGCTGCCGCCCTGGTTGAGAAAGAAGTCAAAACCTATCTGGAAACGCCACTTCCTTCTATCAGCGACCTCTTCGATCACACCTATGCAAATATGCCCCCGCAACTGGAACAGCAAAAACAAGCCGCTATGTTTAAAGCCGACGGAGGAACTCATTGATGAATAGTTCAGTATCTGAAAACCTGATCCGATCGACTGTCGACAGCAGCACAAATAAAATCACCATGGTGGAAGCCATCAATCTGGCTTTGGACCACGCCATGAAACAAGACCCTGAGGTGGTACTGCTGGGTGAAGACATCGGTGTTAATGGCGGTGTTTTCCGCGCGACTCAGGGTCTGAGAGAAAAGTATGGCCTGAAAAGGGTCATGGATACGCCCCTGGCTGAAGCCCTGATCGCCGGTATCAGTGTTGGTATGGCCACTCAGGGTCTGAAGCCTGTTGCGGAAATCCAGTTCATGGGGTTCATCTTCCCGGCCATGGAACAGTTGATATGTCATGCTGCCCGAATGCGAAACCGTACCCGTGGACGCCTCAGCTGCCCAATGGTTGTCAGAGCGCCTTTCGGGGGTGGTATCCGCGCTCCCGAGCATCATTCTGAAAGTACTGAAGCTCTTTTTGCCCATATTCCCGGCATCAGAGTGGTCATTCCATCATCGCCCGTCAGAGCCTACGGACTGCTGCGCTCTGCGATTAATGATCCTGATCCGGTCCTGTTTCTGGAGCCCAAACGCATCTATCGCGCGGTCAAGCAGGACGTTTCTGAAGAGACTCCACTGCTCCCACTCGACAAGTGCTTTACTCTCAAACAAGGCTCCGACCTGACTCTGATCAGCTGGGGAGCTTCCATCAGTGAAACCCTTCAGGCCGCCAAAACTCTGGAACAACACGGCGTTTCCGTGGAAGTGATTGATGTCGCCACAATTAAGCCCCTTGATATGGAGACGATCCTGACTTCGGTTCGCAAAACAGGCCGTTGTGTGATTATTCACGAAGCCTGCCGAAGCTTTGGCGTAGGTGCTGAAATAGCTGCCGGGCTGGCCTCGGAAGCGCTCATGGATCTGAAAGCACCGATCGAACGGGTGACAGGATATGACACGACCATGCCCTATTATCGGATGGAAAATCATTACCTTCCCCAACCTGATGACATCATCAAGGCATCCCTGAAAACACTGGCGTATCAATAATATCCGCAGAGCCTTCAGCAAAAGGGCTTTCAGTAACAAGGAAAAGAATATGAAATTTTTCAACCTGCCCGACCTGGGTGAAGGCATTCCCGAAGCCGATATTATTGAATGGCATATCAAGGAAGGCGACTCCGTCACAGAAGACCAGATCATTGTCTCAGTCGAAACCGCCAAGGCTATTGTCGACGTTCCTTCACCCGTCAGCGGTGTTGTGGCAAAACTCTATGGCAAACCCGGCGACACCATTATGACCGGAGCGCCTCTGCTGGAGTTCGTCAGTGATCAGGAAGATGCCGGCACGGTGGTCGGCGAATTGGCAACCGCCGCTCATGATGACAGCGCCGATGACCATTTTTTTATCGGTACACCACCTGACTCCGGAAAAGCCCCTGCTGCTGAAAGCAGAGGTGACGTCACTGCACTGGCCGCCAAACTGGGTGTCTCCATCGATCAGCAAAGCGTTGGCAGAAACTCCATTCGTCAAAGCTATCCCCTGGAAAACCCTGAGCCTCTCAAAGGCGTCAGAAAACACATGGCTCGTACCATGGCGCAGTCTCATGCCGAAGTAGTACCTGTCACTCTGTTTGATGATGTGGATATTGAACACTGGCCAAAAGGTACAGACATTAGCGTTCGGCTGATTCAGGCCGTTACCTCAGCCTGCAAGGAAGAACCGGCACTCAATGCCTGGTTTGATGAAACGCTGATGAGTCGTGAAGTCTTTACTTCCGTTCACCTGGGACTGGCTGTTGACAGTGAAGAAGGTCTGTTTGTGCCTGTTATCAGAGACGCAGAAAAACTGGATGCCACTGCGTTGAGAGACAGCATTAACAATTTTAGAAAAGCGGTTGAGGAACGCAGCCTTCCGCCATCAGAAATGCAGGGTGCCACCATAACTCTCAGCAACTTTGGTGTTTTTGCGGGTCAGTTCGCTACCCCTGTTGTTGTGCCGCCCATGGTGTGCATCATTGGTGTTGGCCGACTGAGAGCCCGGGTGGTCAGCGAAGACGGCCAGATCCAGAATCACCGGATTCTTCCTGTCTCTCTGGCCTTTGATCATCGCGCAGTTACTGGTGGAGAAGCCACTCGCTTCTTGCATTGTATCCTTCAGAAGTTGTCCGAATAATTTTATATCGGCTTTTACCAATGGGTAGAAGCCGATTATCATGAAAGTTGGATCTGTCAGTTAAACAGAGTCGAGAGATAATCCAGGGGCGCATAGAACTTTTTCCACTGAGTCCAGCCGGTCTCTGAAAGGCCTTGTTCCAGTGGATAACCATAAACAGCGTAGTTTGAAAGACTATTGATAACAGCGAAAGTCAACGCAGGCACCAAAGTGACACCGGCTTTGATAAACGGATTGTTTGAGGTTATCTTCGAACTGCCAAACATAAGCAAGGCTCCCGCTCCGCCCAGGACTGTGGCTCCAGCTATGGCTCCGGCTCCGACTCCGGTTCCCACTCCGACTCCGACTGTGGCTCCAACTCCGGCTCCGGCTCCAACCAAGGCTCCGGCTATGATTCCGACACCGGCTCCGGCTAAGACTCCGGATCTGGCTCCGGCTTCCAATCTGACTGAGGCTAAACCTGAGGCTACGACTCCGGCTCCGACTCCGGCTACAACTCCGACTCCGGCTCCGGGTCCGGCTCCAGCCTGTGCCTGTAAATCAATTGTTAGCAGTGAAATAATTCCCGAGAGGGTGCCGACAATCGCTGCGCTGACAACAGAAGCAAGAGTCGCTTTTGCTGGACTCAAGCCCTTATGAATCATGGATTCATAGACGACAGCCCCTGCCATAATTCCGTTAGTCATGGACAATATTGTGTATTCCCCTGTCGCATACCATTCGGTTGCAATATCCCTTAAGCTCATTTTTCTAAGAATTAACGCCGTAATAGCGCTGGCTCCAGTTCTTGATACCGCTTCGGACGCAAGGTAGGTCAAAACTGCTACAGATATGAGCTCCTTTGTTTTCGTATTGGCGATATAAGCTGCCATTCCTGCACCGGCAAAATACAGGGGTTTCCACCAGCGCTGTTCCAGGGGCCAGGGAGACGCTTGCCCGACCAGCGCGACTTCGGCGGTAGTCACCACGGGCGCCAGTTGCAAACAGAAATCCGTTTTCAACTTCTTCAGCTCCTTTGTATCCAATGCAGCCAGATCATATTCGCCTGAAGTCCCGGAGACTATTTCCGCTGTTTTACAGACACCCCACCATATACCCAGGTTGAGCAGGGTAGACAAAGAGACTCCGGCAATGCTTTGCGTTAACTCGAGTCCATTTTCAACCAATGCGGTGTCATTAAAAGGCTTAAGAAAATCAAAATCATTTTGTGAGGGAGGGCTGGCCTTTGCCATCGAATAAAGCAAACACAAAAGTAACGGAAGCAGGTTGAATGACTTTTTCATGATGATTTTCCAGATACAGTGACTGAACTGGAAATATAGATTCTAAACGGAGCTATGAATGACAATATCCTTAACTACAAGGTGCAGTGCAAATAAAGCAGCTATCTAATGCTTCCAATAGGCTGCGCCTTCGGCACAGCAAATGAAGCAGGTGTTAGCTGCCAGAGTTTACCGCTGATTCAGTGGCTGACAGTTGAGTCTGTCAGTTAAACAGAGTCGAGAGATAATCCAGAGGCGCATAAAACTTTTTCCACAGATTCCGGTCGGTCTCTGTAAGGCCTTGTTCCAGTGGATAACCATAAACAGCGTAGTTTGAAAGACTATTGATAACAGCGAAAGTCAACGCAGGCACCAGAGTGACACCGGCTATGATAAACGGGTTGTTTGAGGTTATCTTCGAACTGCCGAACATAAGCAAGGTTCCAACTCCGCCCAGGGCTGAGGCTCCGACTCCAGCTCCGATTCCGGCTCCAGCCCCGACTCCGACTACGGCTCCAACTACAGCTCCTGCCAGGGTTCCGGATAAAGCTCCGGTTGCAGCTCCTACAACTAAGGGTTCAGCTACGGCGAGGACTCCGAGTTCGGCTACGGCTATGGCTCCGAGTACGGCTAAGGCTGTGGATCTGGTTTCGGCTGCAACTCTTTTTTCGGCTTCGGCTCTGGTTTCGGCTGCGGCTCTGGTTTCGGCTTCGGCTGCGGCCTTTGCCAGTCCGTCCACATTCATTACAAACTCTGAAATAACTACAATCCCTATGCTGACAAGAGAAGCAAGTAGCGCTGTTTTTGGACTGAAGCCTTTATGAATCATGGCTTCACAAACGGCATACCCTGCCATAACCCCATTAATCAGAGACAATACTGCGTATTCCCCAGCCGCATACCGTTCAGCTGTAATATTCCTTACGCTCATTTTTCTTAGAATTAACACCGACACAGCGCTGGCTCCGGTTCTTGATGCCGCTTCTGATGCAAGGTAGGTCAAGACTGCGAAAGGTACGAGTTCCCTCGCTTTCGTCATAGAGGCACAAGCTGTCACTCCTGCACCGGCAAAATACTGGGGTTTCCACCAGCTCTGCTCCAGCGGCCAGGGAGACACATGCCCGGCCAGCGCCACTTCGGCAGTCGTCATCACGGGCGCCAGTTGCAAACAAAAATCCGTTTTCAACTTCTCCAGCTCCTCTGTATCCAATGCAGCCAGATCATATTTGCCTGAAGGCCCGGAAACTATTTGCACTGTTTTACAGACACCCCACCATATACCCAGGTTGAGCAGGGTAGACAAAGAGACTCCGGTAATGCTTTGCTTTAACTTGAGCCCGTTTTCAATCAGCGCGGTGCCATTAAAATGCTTAAGAAAATCAAAATCATTTTTTGCGGGGAGGCTGGCGGCCTTTGCCATCGAATAAAGCAAACACAAAAGTAACGGAAACAGGTTGAATGACTTTTTCATGACGATTTCCGGATACAGTGACTGAACTGGAAATATAGATTCTAAATGGAGCTATGAATGACAATATCCTCAACTACAAGGAGCAATGTAAATAAAGCAGCTATCAAATGCTTCCAATAAGCTGCGCCTTCGGCACAGCCACTGAAACAGCTGGCTGCCAGAGTTCACTGCTGATTCAGTGGCTGACAGTTGGGTCTTCATTTAAACAGAGTCGAGAGATAATCCAGAGGCGCATAGAACTTTTTCCACTGAGTCCAGGCGGTCTCTGAAAGGCTTTGTTCCAGTGGATAGCCATATACAGCGTAGTTTGAAAGACTATTGATAACTGCGAAAGTCAACGCAGGTACCAAAGTGGCACCGGCTTTGATACACAGGTTGTCTGAGGTTGTCTTCGAACTGGCCAACATAAGCAAGGTTCCTACTCCGATCAGGGCTACGGCTGTGAATCCGACTCCCAGTGTGATTCCGATTCCATTTTCGACTCCGTCTCCGAGTCCGGCTCCGATTCCGGCTCCAGCTCCGGCCAAGGCTCCGGACAGGATTCCGACAAAAGATCCTAATCCTGCTCCTAATCCTGCTCCTGATACTGCTCCTGATCCGACTCCTGATCCGACTCCTGATCCGATTTCTGCTCCGACCAGGGCTCCGGTTACGCCTCCAAGTCCAAATCCGACTGCGGCTACGACTCCGGCTCCAACTACGGATCCGGATGCAACTCCGGCTAAGATTCCAGCCAGAGTTCCGGCTCCGGCTCCGAATCCGGATCCGAATCCGGCTCCGATTCCGGCTCCAGATACAGATCCGGCTACGGCTCCAGTCAGGGCTCCAGCCATGATTCCGGCTCCGGCTCCGATTGCGACTCCGGCTCTAACTCCGGCCTTTGTCTGTTCGTCCACATCCGCTATTAACTCTGAACTAATTCCCGAGAGGGCTCCCACAATCGCTGCGCTGACAACAGCAGCAAGATTCGCTTTTGTTGGCCTGATGCCTTTATGGATCAAGGCTTCATAAGTGACAGCACCAACCATAACCCCATTAATCGCAGACAATATTGCGTATTCACCAGTCACATACCTTTTAGTTGTAATATCTCTTACGAACCTCGTTTTTCTCAGCATTGACACCGAAATAGCACTGGCTCCGGTTCTAAATAGCGCTTCTGAAGCAAGGTAATACAAGACTCCGGCAGGTATGCGCTTCCTCGTTTCCGTCATAGAGGCATAAATGTCCATTCCTGCACCGGCCAAATAAAGGAGTTTCCACCAGTGCTGTTCCAGGGGCCAGGAAGACACATGCCCGGCCAGCGCCACTTCGGCGGTCGTTATCATGGGAGCCAGTTGCCAACAGAAATCCGTTTTCAACTCTTCCAGCTCCTTTGTATCCGATGCCGCCAGATCATAGGTGTCTGAAAGACCGGTGACTATTCCCGCTGTTTTACAGACACCCCACCATATACCCAGGTTCAGCAGGGTAGACAAAGAGACTCCGGCAATGCTTTCCGTTAACTCAAGCCCGTTTGCCACCAGTGCGCTGTCATTAAAAGGCTTAAGAAAATCAAAATCATTTTGTGAAGGAGGGCTGGCCTGTGGCGTCGAACAAAACAAACACAAAAGTAACGGAAACAGGTTGAATGACTTTTTCATGATCATTTCCAGATACAGTGACTGAACTGGAAATATAGATTCTAAACGGAGCTATGAATGACAAAATCCTCAACTACAGGGAGCGGTGCAAATAAAGCAGCTATCAAATGCTTCCAATAAGCTGCGCCTTCGGCAAAGCCACTGAAACAGCTGGCTGCCAGAGTTCACTGCTGATTCAGTGGCTGACAGTTGGGTCTTCATTTAAACAGAGTCGAGAGATAATCCAGGGGCGCATAGAACTTTTTCCACTGAGTCCAGGCGGTCTCTGAAAGGCTTTGTTCCAGAGGATAGCCATAAACAGCGTAGTTTGAAAGGCTATTGATAACAGCGAAAGCCAGCGCAGGCGCCAAAGTGGCACTGGCCTTGATACACAGGTTGTCTGAGGTTGCCTTCGAAGTGGCCGACATAAGCAAGATTCCTACTCCGACCAAGGCTACGGCTGTGAATCCGACTCCCAGTGTGATTAAGATTCCATGTTCGACTCCGTCTACGAGTCCGGCTCCGATTCCGGCTCCAGCTCCTGCCAAGGCTCCGGATAGGGTTCCGATCAAAGATCCTAATCCTGCTCCTGATCCTGCTCCTGATCCTGCTCCTGATCCTGCTCCTGATCCGACTCCTGATCCGATTTCTGCTCCGACCAGGGCTCCGGTTACGCCTCCAAGTCCGACTCCGACTGCGGCTACGACTCCGGCTCCAACTACGGATCCGGATACAACTCCGGCTAAGATTCCAGCCAGAGTTCCGTCTCCACCTCCGGCTCCTGCTCCGAGTCCGGCTCCGATTCCGGCTCCAGATACGGATCCGGCTACGGCTCCAGCCAAGGCTCCAGCCAGGGCTCCGGCTCCGGCTCCGATTCCGGCTCCGGCTCCGGCTCCGGCCTTTGTCTGCTCGTCCACATCCGCTATTAACTCTGAACTAATTCCCGAGAGGGCTCCCACAATCGCTGCGCTGACAACAGCAGCAAGACTCGCTTTTGCTGGTCTGATGCCTTTATGAATCAAGGCTTCATAAGTGGCAGCACCAGTCATAACCCCATTAATCGCAGACAATATTGCGTATTCAGCAGTCACATACCTTTTAGTTGTAATCTCTCTTACGAACCTCGTTTTTCTCAGCATTGACACCGAAATAGCGCTGGCTGCGGTTCTTAATAGTGCTTCTGAAGCAAGGTAAGTCAAGATTTCGGCAGGTATGCGCTGCCTCGTTTCCGTCATAGAGGCATAAATATTCATTCCTGCGCCGGCCAAATAAAGGAGTTTCCACCAGTGCTGTTCCAGGGGCCAGGAAGACACATGCCCGGCCAGCGCCACTTCGGCGGTCGTTATCATGGGAGCCAGTTGCCAACAGAAATCCGTTTTCAACTCTTCCAGCTCCTTTGTATCCGATGCCGCCAGATCATATGTACTTGAAAGCCCGGAGACTATTCCAGCTGTTTTACAGACACCCCACCATATACCCAGGTTCAGCAAGGTAGACAAAGAGAGCCCGGCAATGCTTTCCGTTAACTCAAGCCCATTTGCCACCAGTGCGGTGTCATTAAGAGGCTCAAGAAAATCAAAATCATTTTTTGAGTAGGGGCTGGCCTGTGCCGTCGAACAAAACAAACACAAAAGTAAAGGAAACAGGTTGAATAACATTTTCATGATGATTTCCAGATACAGTGACTGAACTGGAAATATAGATTCTAAACGGAGCCATGAATGAAAAAATCCTTAACTACAAGGTGCAGTGCAAATAAGGCAGCTATCAAATGCTTCCAATAAGCTGCGCCTTCGGCAAAGCCACTGAAGCAGGCTTTAGCTGCCAGAGTTCACCGCTGATTCAGTGGCTGACAGTCAGGTCTGTCATTTAAACAGAGTCGAGAGATAATCCAGTGGCGCATAGAACTTTTTCCACTGAGTCCAGCTGGTCTCTGAAAGGCCTTGTTCCAGTGGATAGCCATAAATAGCGTAGTTTGAAAGACTATTGATAACAGCGAAGGCCAGCGCAGGCGCCAAAGTGACACTGGCTTTGATAAAGGGGTTGTTTGAGGTTATCTTTGAACTGCCCAACATAAGCAAGGCTACCGCTCCGCTCAGGGCTGAGGCTCCAGTTATGGCTCCGGCTCCGACTCCGGCTCCCACTTTGATTCTGGGTCCGGCTCCGGCCCCAACTAAGGCTCCGGCTCCGGCCCCGGTTCCAACTAAGGCTCCAGCTATTACTCCGACACTGGTTCCGGCGTTTCCGACTAAGGCTACGGCTCCGGCTTCCGCTCCAACTGAGGCTAAGCCTAATTCTACGACTCCGGCTCCGGCTCCGACTACGACTCCCATTACGACTCCCATTATGACTTTGGCTACGACTCCAGCCTGTGTCGGTTCACCCAAATCAATTGTTAGCATTGAAATAATTCCCGAGAGGGTACCCGTAATCGCTGCGCTGACAACAGAAGCAAAAGTCGCTTTTGCTGGACTCAAGCCTTTATGAATCATCGATTCATAGACGACAGCCCCTACAATAATCCCGTTAATCAAAGACAACATTGCGTACTCCCCAGTCGCATACCGTTCAGCTGCAATATCCCTTACGCTCATTTTTCTTAGAATTAACGCCGAAATAGCACTGGCTCCAGTTCTTGATACCGCTTCGGACGCCAGGTAGGTCAAAACTGCGATAGGTATCAGCTCCCTCGTTTTCTTATTGGCGGCATAAGCTGCCATTACTGCACCGGCAAAATACAGGGGTTTCCACCAGCACTGCTCCAGGGGCCAGGGAGACACATGCCCGGCCAGCGCCACTTCGGTGATAGTTATCGCAGGAGCCAGTTGCAGACAGAAATCCGTTTGCAACTTCTCCAGCTCCTTTGTATCCGTTTCAGCCAGATTATGTGTGCTTGAAAGCCCGGAGACTATTCCCACTGTTTTACAGACACCCCACCAGATACCCATGTTGAGCAGGGTAGACAAAGACAGTCCAGCAATGCTTTCTCTTAACTCAAACCCGTTTGCCACCAGTGCGGTGTCATTAAAAGGCTCAAGAAAATCAAAATCATTTTTTGTGGGGGGGCTGGCTTTTGCCGTCGAATAAAGCAAACACAAAAGTAATGGAAACAGGTTGAATGACTTTTTCACGATAATTTCCCAGATACAGTGACTGAACTGGAAATATAGATTCTAAACGGAGCTATGAATGACAATATCCTTAACTACGAGTTGCGGTGCAAATGAAGCAGCTATCAAATGCTTCCAACAAGCTGCGCCTTCGTCACAGCCACTGAAGCAGCCACTCGCTGCCAAAGCTCACCGCTGATTCAGTGGCTGTCAGTTGAGTCTGTCAGTTAAACAGAGTCGAGAGATAATCCAGGGGTGCATTGAACTTTTTCCACTGAGTCCAGATGGTCTCTGAAAGGCTTTGTTCCAGTGGATAGCCATAAACAGCGTAGTTTGAAAGACTATTGATAACAGCCAAAGTCAACGCAGGTGCCAAAGTGATACCGGTTATGATACATACGTTGTCTGAGGTTGTCTTCGAACTGGCCAACATAAGCAAGGTTCCGACTCCGAACAGGGCTGCGGCTGTGGATCCTACTCCCAATGTGATTCCGAATCCGTCTACGATTCCATTTCCGATTCCGATTCCGATTCCGATTCCAGCTCCGGCTAAGGCTCCGGACAGGGCTACGACAAAAGCTCCAAATCCTGCTCCAAATCCTGCTTCTGATCCGACTCCTGATCCGACTCTTGGTCCGATTTCTGCTGCGGTCAGGGCTCCGGTTACGCCTCCAAGCCCGACTCCGACTGCGGCTACAACTCCGGCTCCAACTACGGATCCGGATACAACTCCGGCTAAGATTCCAGACAGAGTTCCGGGTCCGGCTCCGGCTCCGATTCCGGTTCCGAATCCGGCTCCAGATACAGATCCGGCTGTGGCTCCTGCCAGGCTTCCAGCCAGGGCTCCGGCTACGACCCCAATTCCAACTCCAGCTCCGACTCCGGCCTTTGTCTGTTCTTCCACATCTGCTATTAACTCTGAACCAATTCCCGAGAGGACTCCCACAATCGCTGCGCTGACAACAGCAGCAAGACTTGCTCTTGCTGGCCTGAAGCCTTTATGGATCAGGGCTTCATAAGTGACAGCACCAACCATAACCCCATTAATTGAAGACAATATCGCGTATTCCCCAGCCACATACCTTTTAGTTGTAATATCTCTTACGAACCTCATGTGTCTTAGAATTTGCACCGAAATAGCGCTGGCTACGGTTCTTGATAACGCTTCTGAAGCAAGGTAAGTCAAGACTCTGACAGGTATGTGCCGCCTCGTTTTCGTCATAGAGGCATAAATGTCCATTCCTGCACCGGCAAAATAAAGGAGTTTCCACCAATGCTGTTCCAGGGGCCAGGAAGACACATGCCCGGCCAGCGCCACTTCGGCGGCAGTTATCACAGGAGCCAGTTGCAAACAGAAATCCGTTTTCAACTCTTCCAGCTCCTTTGTATCCGATGCAGCCAGATTATAGGTGTCTGAAAGCCCGGTGACTATTCCCGCTGTTTCACAGACACCCCACCATATACCCAGGTTGAGCAGGGTAGACAAAGAGAGCCCGGCAACGCTTCCCGCTAACTCAAGCCCGTTTGCCACCAGTGTGGTGTCATTTAAAGGCTCAAGAAAATCAAAATCATTTTTTGAGGGGGGACTGGCCTCTGTCGTCGAATAAAACAAACACAAAAGTAACGGAAACAGGTTAAATAACTTTTTCATGGTGACTTCCGATATACGGTAACCGAACGGGAAATATAGACCCTGAACGGAGCTCTGGATGACAATTCCCTTAACGAAAAGCAGCGGTACAAATAAGGCAGCTATTAAATGCTTCCAATAGGCAGTGCCTTGGGCACAGCGACTGAAAAAGCCGTTAGCTGCCAGAGTTCACCGCTGATTCAGTGGCTGTCAGTTAAACAGAGTCGAGAGATAATCCGGGGGCGCATAGAACTTTTTCCACTGAGTCCAGCCAGTCTCTGAAAGGCTTTGTTCCAGCGGATAGCCATAAATAGCGTAGTTTGAAAGACTATTGATAACAGCGAAAGCCAGCGCAGGCAACAGAGTGACACCGGCTTTGATAAACGGGCTGTTTGAGGTTATCTTCGAACTGCCCAAAACAAGCAAGACTACGACTCCGCCCAGGGCTGCGCCTGCAACTTCGACTCCGGCTCCGGCTCCGATGCTCGCTCCGACTCCGATGTTGGCTCCGACTCCGACTCCGACTCCGACTCCAGCCAAGGCTCCAGCCAAGGCTCCGGCTATAACTCCGACTGCGGCTCCGGCTATGACTCCGTCTCCGACTCCGAGGGTCACGGCTGCTGCTTTCGTTGCGACCGAGGCCAAGCCTGAGACAATGAATCCGGCTCCGGCTCCGGCTACGGCTCCGGCTGCGGCTGCGGCTGCGGCTCCAGCTTCAGCTTGTGTCTCTCCATCCAAATCAATTGTTAGCACTGAAATAATTCCCGAAAGGGTACCCACAATCGCTGCGCAGACAACAGAAGCAAGAGTCGCTTTTGCTGGATTCAAGCCTTTATGAATCATGGATTCATAGACGACAGCCCCTGACATAATCCCGTTAACCATAGACAATATTGTGTATTCCCCAGCCGCATACGATTCAGTTTCTATATCCCTTACGCTCATTTTTCTAAGAATTAACGCCGACATAGCACTGGCTCCAGTTCTTGATACCGCCTCGGACGCCAGGTAGGTCAAGACTGCGACAGGTATAAGCTCCCTTGTTTTCGTATTGGCGGTGTATGCTGTCATTCCTGCACCGGCAAAATACAGGGGTCTCCACCAGCGCTGCTCCAGGGGCCAGGGAGATACATGCCCGGCCAGCGCCACTTCGGTGATAGTTATCGCAGGAGCCAGTTGCAGACAGAAATCCGTTTGCAATTTCTCCCGCTCCTTTGTATTCGTTGCAGCCAGATTATGTGTGCCTGAAAGCCCGGAGACTATTCCCACTGTTTTACAGACACCCCACCATATACCCATGTTGAGCAGGGTAGACAAAGAGAGTCCAGTAATGCTTTCCCTTAACTCAAGCCCGTTTGCCACCAGTGCGCTGTCATTAAAAGGCTCAAGAAAATCAAAATCATTTTTTGAGGAGGGGGTGGCCTTTGCCATCGAATAAAGCAAACACAAAAGTAACGGAAACAGGTTGAATGACTTTTTCATAGTGATTTCCAGATACAGTGACTGAACTGGAAATATAGATTCTAAACGGAGCTATAAATGGCAATATCCTCAACTACAAGTTGCACTGCAAATAAAGCAGGTATCAAATGCTTCCAATAGGCAGTGCCTTGGGCACAGCGACTGAAACAGCCGTTAACTGCCAGAGTTCACTGCTGATTCAGTGGCTGACATTCAGGTCTGTCATTTAAACAGAGTCGAGAGATAATCCAGGGGCGCATAGAACTTTTTCCACTGAGTCCAGCCGGTCTCTGAAAAGCCTTGTTCCAGTGGATAGCCATAAACGGCGTAGTTTGAAAAACTGTTGATAACAGCAAAAGCCAACGCAGGCGACAAAGTGACACCGGCTTTGATGAAGGGGTTGTTTGAGGTTAATTTCGAACTACCCGACATAAGTAAGGCTCCGAATCCGCCCAGGGCTGAGGCTCCCAGTCCAACTGCAACACCGACTCCGATTCCGGCTGCGCCTCCAGCTACATCTTTGGCTCCAACTATGGCTCCGGATACAGCTCCGGCCAAGGCTCCGGCCAAGGCTCCGGATACGGCTCCGATTGAAGCTCCGGGCACAAGTCCGTATAAAACTCCGATTTCGATTATGGTTACGGTTAATGCTGCGGCTCCGATTCCTGCTCCGGCTCCGACTCCGGCCTTTTTTTTGTCCGCATAAATTACTAACTTTGAAATAATTCCCGAAAGGGCACCCGCATTCGCAGCGCTGAAAACAGCAGCAATAGTTGCTTGTGGATGCCTGAAGCCTTTGCGGATCTTGCTCTCATAAATGCCCCCCCCTAGCATAACCCCGTTAATCATAGACAATGCTGAGTATTCGGCGACCACATACCATTCAGTTGTAATATCCCTTACGTTCATTGTTCTAAGAATTAACGCCGACATAGCACTGGCTCCAGTTCTTGATACCGCTTCGGACGCCAGATAGGTCAAGACTGCGACAGGTATAAGCCCCCTTGTTTTCGTATTGGCGATGTATGCTGTCATTCCTGCACCGGCAAAATACAGGGGTCTCCACCAGAGCTGCTCCAGGGGCCAGGGAGATACATGCCCGGCCAGCGCCACTTCGGCGGTAGTTATCACAGGAGCCAGTTGCAAACAGAAATCCGCTTTCAACTCCTCCAGCTCCTTTGTATCCGATGCAGCCAGATCATATTTGCCTGAAAGCCCGGAGACTATTCCCGCTGTTTTGCAGACACCCCACCATATACCCAGGTTGAGCAGCGTAGACAAAGAGACTCCGGCAATGCTTTCTGCTAACTCAAGCCCATTCGCCACCAGTGCGCTGTCATTAAAAGGCTCAAGAAAATCAAAATCATTTTTTGAGGGGGGGCCGGCCTGTGCCGTCGAATAAAACAAACACAAAAGTAACGGAAACAGGTTGAATAACTTTTTCATGGTGACTTCCCAGATACAGTAACTGAACGGGAAATATAGACCCTGAACGGAGCTATGGATGACAATTCCCTTAACGACAAGGTGCGCTACAAATAATGCAGCTATTAAATGCTACCAATAGGCTACGCCTTGGGCACAGCGACTGAAACAGCCGTTAGCTGCCAGAGTTCACCGCTGATTCAGTGGCTGACAGTCAGGTCTGTCATTTAAACAGAGTCGAGAAATAATCCAGGGGCGCATAGAACTTTTTCCACTGAGTCCAGCTGGTCTCTGAAATGCCTTGTTCCAGTGGATAGCCATAAACGGCGTAGTTTGAAAGACTGTTGATAACAGCGAAAGCCAACGCAGGCACCAAAGTGACACCGGCCTGGATAACCGGGTTGTTTGAGATTATCTGCGAGCGTCCCAACGTAAGCAAGGTTCCGACTCCACCCAGGGCTGTGGCTACAACTCCGACTTCCATTCCGGGTTGGGATTCGGCTTTGACTTCGGCTCCGACTCCAACTCCGGCTAAGGATCCGACTAAAGCTCCGACTAAAGCTGCGGATCCGGATAGAGATGGAGCTCCGGTTTCATCTTCAATTATGTTAACGGCTGTGGCTCCGGCTGACACCACGGCTGTGACTGCGGCTAAGTATATGGTTTCGACTGCGACTCGGGCCAGGGCTCTGGTATTTGTCTGTCCGTCCACATCAATTATTGCCCCTGAAATAATTCTCGAGAGGGTACCTAAAATCGCTGCGCTGACAGCAGTAGCAAGAATCCGTTTTGTTGCATTGAAGCCTTTATGGACCAAAGCTTCGTAGGCGACACTGCCTGCAATAACCAAACTAAGCGCAGATAATACGTATTCCCTGGCCACATACCATTCAGTTGTAATATCCCTTACGCTCATTTTTCTTAGAATTAACACCGCCATAGTGCTGGCTATAGTTCTTGATACCGCTTCTGACGCAAGGTAGGTCAAGACTGAGACAGGCACTAACTCCCTTGTTTGGGCAATAGCGTCATAAGCTGCCAATCCTGCACCGGCATAATATAGAGGTTTCCACCGGCGCTTCGTGGGCCAGGGAGACACATGCCCGGCCAGCGCCACTTCGGCGATAGTCATCACGGACGCCAGCTGCAGACAGAAATCCGTTTGCGAACTCTCCAGCTCCTTTGTATCCGTTTCAGTCAGATTATGTGTCCTTGTAAGCCCTGTGACCATTCCCGCTGTTTTACAGACACCCCACCAGATACCCAGGTTCATCAGGGTAGACAAAGAGAGCCCGGCAATGCTTTTCGTTAACTCAAGCCCGCTTGCAAACAGTGCGTTGTCATTAAAAGGCTCAAGAAAATCAAAATCATTTTTTGAGGGGAGGCTGGCCTGTGCCGCCGAATAAAACAAACACAAAAGTAACGGAAAAGGGTTGAATAACTTTTTCATGATAATTTCCCGGAAAAACTGACTGAACAGGAAATATAGCCCCTCGGCGAAGCTATGAATGAAATTTCCTTAGCTACAAAGTGCGGTGCAAATAAGGCAGCTATCAGCCCCTGATTCAGAAGTATTTGGCTGCAAATCTTTTACATTAACTTAGTCGTATAATTTTAATTTATGCAAAGATGGCAAAACTGTCACAAACCCCAAAAGCTCAGTGCATTTTTTTTGAGTGCAGAAAAAAAATCGCTATTTTCTGCACTAAACCCGACGACAGCTATTGCAGATTGATTAAAAACTCCACATTATAAAATCTAATGGGTTGGACTTTTCCTGCCATTGTGTTTGAGTCAACGAACAGGAGACTGACCGGGAATAAAAAAATTCTTGATCAGGCTTCCAGGTTTTAGTTGAGCTTTCCATGATGTCAGCCAATGGACGGCTGCCAGCCCGGGCCACTTTCTATACTGACTCTCTTCAATCATAAGAGTGGCCAATGTACTGATCTTGAGACAGTCGTGAATAAAGGGGGCGCCCCCCCGATACGGCTGTCGAATCCGAACATCAGACAGGGCAGGGCACAATATGGATATATTTAACCACTACCAGGAGCGATTCCAGTCCACGCAGCAGGAAGAGCTTACCATTCAGGAATATCTCGACCTCTGTAAAGATGATCCCGGGGTCTATGCCAATGCAGCAGAAAGAATGCTGATGGCCATTGGCGAACCGGAGATGACAGACACCTCCCGGGATTCTCGCCTGAGTCGTATTTTTTCCAACAAACTGATCAAACGTTACCCCGCCTTTGAAGAGTTCTATGGTATGGAAGAAGCCATTGAACAGATTGTTTCTTACTTCAAGCACGCTGCCCAGGGACTGGAAGAAAAGAAACAGATCCTTTATTTGCTGGGTCCGGTGGGTGGCGGTAAATCTTCTCTAGCGGAAAAACTGAAAGCCCTGATGCAAAAGCAACCTTTCTACGCCATTAAGGGGTCGCCGGTTTTTGAATCACCACTGAATCTGTTCAATGCCGATGAAGATGGTGACATTCTGACTCAGGAATACGGCATTCCCAGACGTTATCTGGGCGGCATCATGTCACCCTGGGCAGTGAAGCGTCTTAACGAGTTTGGTGGTGACATCACCAAGTTCAAGATTGTAAAACTCTGCCCCAGCATTCTTAACCAGGTGGCCATCGCCAAGACCGAACCCGGTGATGAAAACAACCAGGACATTTCCAGTCTGGTGGGTAAAGTGGATATCCGTCAGCTGGAAGAATACTCTCAGGATGATCCGGATGCTTACAGCTTCTCCGGAGCACTCTGCCGCGCCAACCAGGGTCTGATGGAATTTGTGGAGATGTTCAAGGCTCCTATCAAAGTTCTCCACCCATTGTTGACTGCCACTCAAGAGGGTAATTACAACAGTACCGAAGGGATGGGCGCGATTCCTTTCAATGGTGTGATCCTGGCTCACTCCAACGAATCAGAATGGCAAACCTTCAAGAACAATAAAACCAACGAAGCCTTTATTGACCGGGTTAATATTGTCAAAGTGCCCTACTGCACAAGGGTGAAAGAAGAGATTCTGATTTATGAGAAACTGCTCTCCAGCAGCTCTCTGAGAGAAGCGCCCTGCGCACCCGATACCCTGAAGATGCTGGCCCAGTTCTCGGTTCTGTCTCGAGTTAAAGAACCTGAAAACTCCAACGTTTACTCGAAGATGCGAGTCTACGACGGTGAAAACCTGAAAGACACCGACCCTAATGCCAAGCCGCTGCAGGAGTACAAAGATGCTGCAGGAGTGGATGAAGGTATGGAAGGGCTTTCAACCCGTTTTGCTTTCAAGATTCTTTCCAAGGTCTTCAACTTCGATCCCACCGAAGTGGCGGCAAACCCGGTTCATATGCTGTACGTATTGGAGCAGCAAATAGAACAGCAGCAATTCCCGAAAGAAATCCATGAACGCTACCTGCGTTATGTGAAGGAATTTCTGGCGCCGAAGTACATTGAGTTTCTGGGCAAGGAAATCCAGACTGCTTACCTAGAATCATACTCTGAGTATGGACAGAATATCTTCGACCGTTACATCACCTACGCTGACTTCTGGATTCAGGATCAGGAATACCGTGATCCGGAAACCGGAGACATACTCGACCGGGCTTCAATCAATGAAGAGCTGGAGAAGATTGAGAAGGCCGCCAGTATCGCCAATCCGAAAGACTTCCGTAATGAAGTGGTGAACTTTGTACTCAGAGCCAGGGCCAACAATCAGGGTAAAAACCCAAGCTGGTCCAGCTACGAGAAAATGCGCACCGTGATTGAGAAGAAAATGTTCTCCAATACTGAAGACCTTCTGCCGGTCATTTCATTCAATGCCAAAAGCAGCAATGAAGACCAGCGCAAACACAACGAGTTTGTGAAGCGCATGGTCGAGAGAGGCTATACCGAGAAACAGGTGAGACTGCTGGCTGAATGGTACATCAGGGTCAGAAAGTCACAGTAAGAGCTGAGGCCTGCGACAGCGTCGCAGGCCCTTTTTAAGTACCTAACCAGGTACTTAATGGAATTATTCTTTGATCATTTACAGGTCCGACCAACGACCATGGGCAGGTGAAAAAAGTGATCAAAAAATAATTTCGAGACCGCTTCGAAAGTGACTGACGAACGTCAGAAAATAGCTTTCGGAGCCAAAATACACAAAAACGGTGGAAAGATGTCACCCTATTCCGATAACTACTAAAACCATGAGCAAAAAAAGCGGTAAGCGAAAAAAATCATGGCAAGCAGGGATTGGAATAACAAGGTTTTGAACAGGCAGTTCAAAACTGGCGACATGGAAATCATGAAATGTTCTGTGTCATAACAGACAGGGAGCGTGCTGATGAGCATTATTATTGATCGACGTCTGAACGGGAAAAACAAGAGTACTGTCAATCGACAGCGTTTTCTGGACAGATACCGAAAGCACATTAAAAAAGCGGTTTCTGAAGCGGTTAACAAACGCTCCATTACGGATGTGGAATCTGGGAGTCAGGTTACCATTCCTACTAAAGATCTCTCTGAACCCCACTTTCAGCATGGTCAGGGTGGCCGCTACAAACAGGTTCATCCCGGTAATAAAGAGTTTGTTTCCGGCGACAGAATCAAACGACCATCCGGTGGTTCCGGGCAGGGTTCAGGCCGGGGCAAAGCCGGTAACTCCGGCGAAGGCATGGACGAGTTCAGTTTCCAGATCAACCATGAAGAATTTCTGAATCACATGTTTGATGATCTTGAGCTGCCAAACCTGGTTCGAAAGCAGCTTCAGGATGCCACTGAATTCAAAATGAAGCACGCCGGTTACACCAGCGAAGGCTCTCCTGATCGATTGAACATTGTTCGCTCCCTGAGATCAGCACACGCTCGAAGAATTGCCCTCGGTGGCGGTGCCCGAAAGGAAGTAAGGGCATTAAGACGGCAGCTTCGTGAGCTGGAAGTCAGTCCGGAGGAAGCCGATTCTCAACTTGTAGAAGAACTTCGCGAGAAGATTAAAGAGCTCAATGGCAAGTTGAAAAAGCTGCCCTTTATTGATGACTTTGATCTCAAGTACAACAACCTGATTAAAGTTCCCAGCCCCAGTAACAAGGCCGTAATGTTCTGTGTCATGGATGTCTCCGGTTCCATGACACAGGAAATCAAAGACATGGCCAAGCGCTTTTTCATCCTGCTTTATTTGTTCCTGCAACGTAATTACAAACAGATCGAAGTGGTCTTCATTCGGCACCACACTGCCGCAAAAGAAGTTGATGAGGATGATTTCTTTTATTCCAGAGAAACCGGCGGAACCATTGTCTCCAGTGCTCTGGAAATGACCAGTGACATCATCAACAAACGTTACAGCCCGGTGGACTGGAACATTTACGTCGCCCAGGCTTCCGATGGTGATAACTGGGAAGGAGATTCCAGCGTCTGTTCGAAAATTCTGACCGAGCAGATCATGTCGAAGGTTCAATACTTTTCCTACGTCGAAATCACCGACCGGGCTCACCAGAACCTGTGGCGTGAATACGAAAGCATAGCTGAACAGTTCGCCGATCAGTTTGCCATGCAACAGATCAAAACACCGAATGACATTTATCCGGTGTTCCGTCGTCTGTTTGAGAAAAAAGAAACCGTATAAGTGAGGCATCCGCCATGAGTGAGGTTACAGATATTAAAGAGAGAGAACCCATCTCCACGGGTTCAGAATGGACCTTTGATCTCATTCAGGAATACGACCGTGAGTTGGCGCGGCTGGCAGACAAGTTCCGGCTCGACACTTACCCGAACCAGATTGAGGTCATCAGTGCCGAACAGATGATGGATGCCTACTCTTCTACAGGCATGCCATTAATGTACAGTCACTGGAGCTTTGGCAAACAGTTTCTCCATACCCAACAGAATTATCAACGCGGCCGCATGGGGCTGGCTTATGAAATTGTGATCAACTCCAACCCCTGCATTGCTTATCTCATGGAAGAAAACACCATGACCATGCAGGCTCTGGTACTGGCCCATGCCAGTTATGGTCATAACTCATTCTTTAAAGGTAACTATCTGTTCCAGACCTGGACCGATGCCGAATCCATTATTGACTACCTGATGTTTGCCAAGCGTTATGTTGCTGAGTGCGAAGAAAAATATGGCGTTGAAGCGGTTGAAGATGTTCTGGACGCTGCCCATGCCCTGATGAACCAGGGTGTTAATCGCTACAAGCGCCCGAGACCACTTTCAGCAGAACAGGAAAAAGAGCGCCAGCAGGAAAGAGCAGAGTATATTCAGAGAACCCTGAACGACATCTGGAGCACTATTCCAAAGACGGAAGACAAAGAAGAGAAAAAAGTTGAACGCTTTCCTAAAGACCCGGAAGAGAACATTCTCTACTTTCTGGAAAAAAATGCGCCACTGCTGGAAACCTGGCAGCGTGAACTGCTGCGAATAGTCAGGAAAGTATCCCAATACTATTACCCTCAACGTCAAACCCAGGTGATGAACGAAGGCTGGGCCTGCTTCTGGCACTACCATCTTCTCCATGAGCTTTATGATGAAGGAAAAGTCACCGATGGCTTTATGCTGGAATTTCTGCACTCTCACTCAAGTGTCGTATACCAGCCTCCCTTTGACAGCCCGCACTACAGCGGCATCAACCCCTACACACTGGGCTTCAGCATGTTTCAGGATATTCGCAGAATCTGTGAAAATCCTACCGATGAAGACAGACACTGGTTCCCGGACATTGCCGACAGTGACTGGCTGGAAACCGTGCATTTTGCGATGAAAAACTTCAAGGATGAAAGCTTTATTCTGCAATTCCTGTCTCCCAAGGTGATGAGAGAACTCAGACTCTTCTCGGTTCTGGATGACGAAAGCAAGTCCTACCTGGAAGTCGATGCGATTCATAACAGCACCGGATACAAAGAAGTAAGGGAGTCGCTGGCTGCTCAATACAATCTTGGCAACCGGGAGCCCAATATCCAGGTCTTTGATGTGGATGTGCGTGGCGATCGAACCCTGACTCTCAGACATTACCAGCACCAGGGACGTCCACTGGATAAAAGTACAGAGGAATTACTCAGGCACGTACACCGGCTCTGGCAATTTGATGTCAAACTGGAGTCGGTGACCATTGATAACAAGGTAAGCAAAAGCTATCAGTGCCCGGATAAAAAAGATTCCGGGAAGTCTCACTAAAAAGATCTGATTGAAAGACGAGGGTCTTTTTATATTGAAAACTAATAAGAATTAAAAAGCCATCCGAGAGTCTCCCGGACTTAAGCCTCCGTCCGGGTCACCCCGCAGCAAGGGTTGCTATTGCAACCTCACGACTGCATGGATGCAGGAGCAGTAGCTGCTTGGGACGGCCTTAAGTCCGGCAGGCTTCTGGCCCCACATATCCTATCCACTTAAAACCGAATCCCCGCTGCCACGACAGAAAGAACCAGCCCTTCCGTTCAATGCAAAAAATACTGACTACGGTGATAACCAGAAGCTTGATGCCTATTAACGATATTTTCAAAGAGTCAGATGCACGGCTGAATGGCTGTTTTTTAAAAACAAGCAATACCCACTCAAAGCAATTCAATTCATTTGCATGTCTTGATGACTCATAACCGTTTATGTATTGCACAAAATTATTCCTACCATCACATAAAGCGTTATTAAATCTATTTAAATAGTCCATAAAAGCACATTAAATGCTTCCATCAATTTAAAGCTTCCTGTATAAATAGTTACCTCCGTCATTGATAACCATTAATACCCGGTCGAATTAGTCTGAATTGGGAGTTCCTGAATGAACGTTTTTGAAGAAATTCATCACCGCCTGAGCAGTAAAACTCGTATCCGCTCTTTGTTTAAAGATGTTCATGTCGAAGATCTTGAGCGTATCATCTCCAGAATGCAGGACGTAATGCAGGAGAAAGTTGAAGCCCGCAATAAGATTGACGAAGAGCGTCAAGCCAAACTCGAAAACATTGAAGCCGTTAAGCAGATCATGGCCGAACGCGGCATTTCAATGGAAGACTTGGACCATCTGGAAATAGCGACTCAAAAACGTCGTCGTAATGTCCAAAGGTTTACTTTTGAGTACCAGACAGAAGCCGGCGACACTGTCCAATGGGATGGCTCTACCACAGGGCGCTTGCCGCGTGACTTCCAAAGCTACCTGGACCGCACCGGCAAAAAACGTCTGGAATGCGTCGTTGGCGAAGAGTAAGTCTACCTTCGTCAGTATTTCGGGTTCATGCCCGGTCTGCAACTTCTTGAATAGAGACACCAATGGATCAAAGTATCATTCTTTGAAAAACCTCCCCCTCTGACTCGAAGTAATCAGTTGGGGATCCCATTACAGAGTGCTCAGGTGGGACCACTCTCATCAACACTCTGACCAACAGCCCGCAGTGCACCCCACAGCAGGTGTTCAAGAGACAGATACAAACTAGTAAAGAAAATACAAATACGCAAGCCCGGTCTTTGCAGGATGGTTAAAATCCACCACCCTGCCAGCTCCCGGGGATTAGCGTTTCAGAGTAAAGATAGTCAGGATCAGTCTGTAGTACAACAGACTGTTCGCGAATGATGAAACCATGAAAAGATTATTCATTTTTTGATGGTAGTCCTAAAAGCAGAAAAGGTGCCACCGGCCCTTTTCTGCTTTCATGAGTGTTCCAACTCAAGGCATTTTTCCGGAAAGTGGCAAATAAAGCGGCTGCCTTTTCCTGGGTGACTGCTGATCGTGAGTTTGCCTCCGTGTCTCAGCATGACGTGCTTGACGATAGCCAGGCCAAGCCCCGTTCCCCCGGTATTCTGGCTACGACTTTTATCAATCCGGTAAAAGCGCTCAGTCAACCTCGGAATATGCATTGGATCAATACCGACACCATTGTCTTCTACCATCATATGTCCGCCTTCCCCGTCCTGCCACCAGCGCACAAGTATTTTCCCACCCTCGGGTGTATAGCGCACGGCATTAAAGACCAGATTCGAGAAGGCACTGCGCAACTCATTACTGCTGCCTGCCAAAAAGACATCTTCAGGACAATCCAGAGAAATCTGATGCCGGCTTTCACCACTGAGTGCACATCCGTCTTCAACGATACTGCTGAGCAGGGTTTTAACATGAACCCCATTCTCGTCTGCCTGAGCTTCAGCCGACTCCAGTTTGGACAGCAACAGCAGGTCTGCCACCAGATTCTGCATTCTCAGCGACTGCTCCTGCATCCTGTTCAGTGCTTTTTCCCAAACAGGGGGCAGACCTGAATCCGGGCCCAGACTGTCCAGCATGGTTTCGATGTATCCAGACACAACCGTCAGTGGTGTTCTCAGTTCATGGGAGACATTGGCAACAAAGTCTTTTCTCATGACTTCCAGCTGATTCAAGCGCGTGACATCTCTAACGGTCATGAGACGATTGCCTTTGCCATAAACCGTTATATTAAATTGCAGTTGATGATCAGGGTTGATTGGCGAGGGGATCTCAAGAGCTTTTTGATAACCACCCTGCTCAAAGTAGTCGACAAACCTTGGATCACGTAGCAGATTGGTAATCAACTGCCCCTGATCGTCAGGCGTCTTAAGCCCTATCAAAGTTCCAGCGGCGGGATTCCACCATTCCAGGTTGCTCTGATTATCTATCATTACAACACCGTCGTTCAGCGCAGCAGTTGATTCCTGAACACGTTCAATCACTCCGGCCAGCTTTTGCCGGGAACGACTGTGCTGTTTTTGCAATCGATAGATACCATCAAAAATTTGCCCCCAGAACCCTTTACTCTCAGGAGGCTCTTTGCTCCTGGCCTTGGGGTCATTCAGCCAGTCCAGCAGCTTGAAAAGCTGACGGAAGCTCCAGACAAAATAACCTCCCATGACCACACAGAGTCCTAAAAAAGGCTCTCCAAACAACCAGCCCAGGGAAAACCCGACAATCACGTAGGCGATCATGCGGCTCAGCAAATGGGTTTTTGAAATTGTTGTCATATTACTCCCGGCCAGATAACTGCTGAGCACTGAGCATAAAAGGTTTACACCCTCGTTGAGAAACGATATCCAGTACCACGAACCGTTTGCACAAAGGCTTCGTAGTTATCACCTAAGGCCTTACGCAAGCGTCGAATGTGTACATCAACGGTTCGCTCTTCCACATAAACGTTGCCACCCCAGACCTGATCCAGTAACTGCCCACGGGTATAGGCACGCTCCTGGTGCGTCAGGAAAAACTGCAGCAAACGGTACTCGGTAGGTCCTATTTCAGCAGGTGAGCCATCAATAGAGACTCTGTGGCTGACAGGGTCCAGCTCCAATCCCTTGATGACAATGGGAGACTGGTTATCAAATCCGCCTGTACGACGGAGAACCGCTTTTAAACGAGCAGCCAGCTCGCGGGGAGAAAAAGGCTTGGTGATGTAGTCATCGGCACCGGTTTCAAGTCCCTGGATTTTGTGGTCTTCTTCACCTTTGGCCGTCAACATAACAATGGGTATTTCAGAGGTCAGCTCATTGCGCTTCAGACGACGGGCCAGTTCAATTCCAGAGACATCTGGTAACATCCAGTCCAGCAAGATCAGATCGGGTTTGTTATCCACAATCAGAGAGTGCGCTTCTCTGGCATCTGCTGCCTCAAGACAGTCATACCCTGCCATTTCCAGAGCAACGGTCACCATTTCGCGAATCGGTGCTTCGTCATCTACGATCAGAATGGTCTTTCCTGGCATTAATCTCTACCTGTTATCTGTCGATTCGATTTCGGCGGTGACGTTCTGGCATCTATCAGCTGAAGCTCATTAGGGCTATATCAGGATGGTAGTGTCTCAGGACAGCACCTTTCCTATCGCTCAGGCTGCTTCTCACTACTTTGATCAACCGCACTATACACCGGACATTACACCTTTGAAATGTTACAGGCAGATGACACACTAAAGGCTGATATTGCAGCTTAAAAATAAAAAGATCCCTCAGGGTTTACAGGGTAAGGCTTTTCGCCATTTATCCCCACAGCCACCATAAGTAGCAATACTTACCGGGCTCTAAGCCGGATTGAAGATCAAAGATAACTCAACACGAAACCTGCAAATACAATGGCTCCGGCCCAGTGGTTACTAAGAAACGCCCTGAAGCAGGCTTCACGCTCACGACGACGGGTTAACCATTGCTGGTAAACGAAAAGGGCTGCGACAGCCAACAATGAGAGATAATAGAGAGCACCTAACTCCAGTTGATGGCCTGCCATGGCCAGTGTCATCAGGGTAAGTACCTGCAGGCAACCAACAATCAGGTTATCCATCTCGCCAAATAGAATGGCTGTGGACTTGATACCTACTTTCAGATCATCGTCACGATCCACCATGGCGTATTGAGTATCGTAAGCCACTGTCCAGAAGAGATTGGCCAGAAACATCAGCCAGACGATGTTTCCCAACGAGCCACTCTGAGCCGCAAAAGCCATGGGTATCGACCAGCCAAAAGCAGCCCCCAAAACCACCTGAGGCAGATGAGTGTGTCTTTTGGCAAAAGGGTAAGCCGAGGCCAGCAATAATCCGGCAAAAGAGAGCTGGACGGTAAGAGTATTGGTAAAGAGTACAAGAATGAAAGACAAAAGTACCATACCGGAGAAATAGATCAGCGCTTCTTTTTCCTGAATTTTACCCGTTACCAGCGGTCGATGCTGTGTTCTCTTAACATGGCCGTCCACTTTCCTGTCAGCAAAGTCATTAATAACGCAGCCTGCACTGCGCATCAAAACCACGCCGACCGAAAAAATCACCAGATTCTTCAGACTCGGTACACCTTCTGCCGCCACCCAGAGTGCCCACATAGTAGGCCAGAACAACAGATAAATACCAATAGGCCGGTCCAGCCGGGCCAGCCGTAAGAAATCTTTTAAACGGGGAAATCGTTGCAGAACTACTTCAGTGCCTGCCAATACCGCCATTGGTTTTCTGAATTGCATCATAATATTTAGCTGCTTATCTGCATCTTTATTATCATCGCTGAGATTCTTATTGCTCATCGCCCTGAATCATGACCCGCATCGCCAGTTTATCAGGTCAGGCCAGGTTCTCAATCAGGCCATGACCAGACCGACTGCGGAAATCTCTATATTTCACGAGGTAAGTGCTTCGACAAACAATCATTCTTGTAGAGCTTCAGGGTTCAGGATGCTTCGACATGACTCTGGAGTGCTTCTCTGTCTGTTCAGACAGGTCCGGCAAAAAGATTTCACAAACAGATATAGACTTTTCGTGCAAATAAAATAACGACCGCCTTCCCCAGGCTGTTTCATCAGAGTATTTTTCAACCAGATGAGGATTAAACTGACGAGCCGGCAGTTCCGCTACCTCAAATGGTCCCCGACGCATACCGGGATGATTAAATAAAAACTCCCCCAGGGGCTTAGTGCCCAGTTGCAGCAGCTCTCTGTTCGTGCCAATAAGACTGCTGTGAGGCAATACACTTCGTGCAAACACTCTGGGTCGGCCACCACAGATCAGCAGAACCTCCCTGATAGAAGCCATTTTGCTGCAATGTCTGTTTTCGAATGATCCTGCCAACTCACCAGACGTGGACGTAGCCTTTGACTGTTCATAGTTATTGAGAAACTTTAGCTCCGAACAGGTCGGCATAAAGGTCCCGTGACGAATAACCTGAACCCTGAAGTCGCCGTCAAACTCATGTTTCAAACGCTGAGTCAGGGAACCTCTGTCCAGCAGCCAGTCTCTCCAGGGCTCTGGAATCTGCTGTTTCAAATAATGTCTCGGCTTCCAGGATAAGCCTGAAAAATCAATAAAAGGCACCATCACTCCTGCTGCACAAATCCAATTTTCCAGAACTGCCCCGGGAGGAAACAAGGCAGCTCACCTTGACACTCCCCGCCTTGTCAGGCGAGGCTTCTGACTTCATAAGCTACAGCCAGCCTATAACGACCGGACTTACGCAGAAGCCTCCATCAGCAGCAACCGGGTGCCCCTCGGTTATTTATTGGTCTTTTGTTTGATTTGCCGCTGCCTTAACGGGTCACTCAGGTATGGGTTCATCTGGTTCTTCAAGGGCGGTTGGGCAGTTGGCTCTGCCTTAATTTTTTGTTAACAGTGCTTGGTTTTCATCATCGTGAGTTTCTGCATAGAGACAGACCGACAGTGAATTTAGCCAACTATGCACAAACACGCAAGCATAAGGCTCTTCACCAGCGCGGCCCGACCTACGCGGCCCGACCTACGCGGCCCGACCTACGCGGCCCGACCTACGCGGCCCGACCTTCCCGACTTATATCTCCCTCCGCCCGATTGAGGGTGTCGCAAAACTCCAACAACTCGTTCCCACGCTGGAACCCACAGGGCCTAAAAGCATGGCAACCAGAGTTTTTGCGACACCCTCCAAGGAGCCTGACCGAGAATAGACTGCCCTACTGCGGCGGCAGCAAATTGGTCTGAAAATCCGCTTTTGTTCGTCAAATAGCTCGCTATTCTCCTCACAAAACCGAATTTTCATCCTCAATTTTCTGCCGTCCTCGCTACGGGCGCTATTCTCGGTCAGGCTCCAAGGCGGGGAGTGTCACGGTTTCCTCAATTTCTTTCTGCCTGACTTTAATGGACACGACCGAATTCTTTTCTATGCTTCCTGCCAATGGTATAAATCATCCCCAAGGGATGATCGAAAACTATAAATCAGGATCCGCGCATGGCTGTCGTAAAACGTACGCCCCAAAAGACCGGTCGTATAAGAACCGAGAGAGTTCGGCTGATTTTGAAAGCTGCCGAACAGGAGTTTGCCCGGCATGGATTCGGGGGAGCCACAATCCAGCGTATAGCTGACCTGGCCGATTTACCAAAACCGACTGTCTTGTATTACTTCAGTAACAAGCAGGAAATTTATGACGAAGTTCTTAACAATATTTTGTATCTCTGGAATGACAAACTGAACAGCTTTCATCCGAAAGATGACCCTGCAGAGTCACTTGAACGGTATATCCGCTCAAAAATAGAAGTCTCCAGAAGATACCCCACAGCCAGCCGAATTTTTGCCAGTGAAATCATTCATGGCTGCCAGCAGCTGTCTCCGTCCATGAAGGACTCTACCCAGCAGTGGTTTAAAAACAAAACAGAGATTTTTCAGCACTGGATGGATGAGGGTAAAATGGCCCGGGTAGAGCCCATGCACCTGATTTTTATGATCTGGGGATCGACTCAGCATTACGCTGATTATGAAAAACAGATCTGCCTTATCATGAACAAAAAGAAACTGCCTGCCTCAACCTACGATCAAGCCGCTGACACTATCTGCGACATTGTTCTTCGTGGTTGCGGTCTGAAGGTTTGAGAAACGATAAAAATCTTGTAGAGTCACAAGGTAAAAATGAACCGGGCAGATTAACACGCAAGTCACTGCCATAAACTGCTGTATTGGCGGTCTATGGTATACGGCAGCTTGTTGCACTATCCAGACCGTCCTGCTCATAACAAGAGGCAGATGATGAGAGTCTGGATAAAACATCCCCTGGCTATTTTCACCGCAAACAGTCAGGACGCCGGTAACGGCGTGGTGATTGATGAAAGCTCCGGCAAGATCACAGAGCTGGTTCCCTCGGGACAGTCTCCGAAAGTCTCCTGTGATCAAAGCTATGACGCTTCCGGACAGGTTCTCCTTCCCGGTCTGATCAATACTCATCACCATCTTTATCAGACCCTGACCCGCGCCTTCCCTCCGGCACTGAATAAAAAACTCTTTCCCTGGCTGCAAACGCTTTATCCTGTCTGGGCCAGACTGAAGCCAGAGATGCTGTTTAACGCCACTCAGCTGGGACTGACAGAACTGCAGCAGTCCGGTTGTACAACAGTGGCAGATCATCACTACCTATTCCCGGAAGCACTCACAGAAGCCATTGATATTCAGGTGAAGGCCGCTGACAGTATTGGCAGCAGGGTTATACTGACTCGGGGTTCCATGAGCCTTGGAGAGAAGGATGGAGGCCTTCCTCCCCAGTCTACCGTGCAAACAGAAGCTGAGATACTCGACGACTCCGAACGTCTGATTCATCGTTATCATGAGTCAGACGAGGGGGCAAAGGTTCAGATTGCCCTGGCACCCTGCTCACCTTTTTCAGTCAGCACAGAGTTGATGAAAGAGACCGCTGGGCTGGCCCGTAAACACAATGTTCGATTACATACCCATCTGGCTGAAACCCATGATGAAGACAACTTCTGCATCGAGCGGTTCGGTTTACGGCCACTGGATTACCTGGAATCTGTGGATTGGCTGGCTGACGATGTCTGGCTGGCCCATGGTATTCATTTCAATGACGATGAAATCAAAAGAATGGGACAGGCGGGCATGGGCGTCTGTCACTGCCCTACCTCGAATATGCTGCTGGCATCGGGCATCTGCCGCACCAAAGAACTGGCGTCTGCAGGCGTGCACGTCGGACTGGGTGTGGATGGCTCCGCTTCAAACGACGGCTCCAATATGATGCAGGAAGTCCGTCAGGCTTTGCTGATCAATCGTCTGCGTTACGCCGCAGACGAAGTCACTCATCTCGATGCTCTGTACTGGGCAACAAAAGGCTCAGCCAAAGTGCTTGGCAGGGGCGATATTGGAGAACTGGCAGAAGGAAAGCAAGCCGACCTTGCTCTTTTCAGCCTGGATGAGTTGCGTTTCAGTGGCAGCCATGACCCACTGGCAGCACTGGTTCTTTGTGGAGGCCATAAAGCAGCTGCCGTTATGTGTGCAGGAAAGTGGCTGATTAAAGATGAAACACTACTTCATCTTGATCAAGAGGCCATCATGGCTGCACACCAGCTTTCTGCCAGAAAGCTGGTGTCTTGAGAGGCTGTCGTAAATCTCTGGTTCCAATGCTCCAGAGATTTATGACGGGGAACGAGTTGTAGGGTATGACGGAAATAATCAGGAAGTGGTTTCTTCTTTGATGGCTCCCGAAGATGCATTAATATTTTTCACCACTTTTCTCTGATCGCTGGATTCAGGCCCGGAATCTTCAGGCAAAACCAGTGTCAGCAAAATAGCGGTCAGACCTCCGGTGGTAATCGCCGAGCTGAAAATGTTTTTGACCAGTTCCGGCATCTGGCTCAGCACCCCGGGCACAATAGTGACGCCCAGCCCCATACCCATGGACACAGCAATGATCATTACCTGTCGACGATCAAGTGATCCTGAAGCCAGGATGCGAATACCTGAAGCGGCCACCGTGCCAAACATAACCAATGTAGCCCCACCCAGCACAGGCTTGGGAACCAGCATCAGGATGGCCCCGAGTATCGGGAAAAGTCCCATCACTAAAAACAAACCGGCAATGATATAGCCAACAAACCGGCTGGCGACACCGGTCATTTGAATCACACCATTGTTCTGGCTAAACGTCGTCGTTGGAAAGCTGTTCAGGCAAGCTGCGGTCAGAGAGTTCACGCCATCAGCCAAAATACCGCCACGAATACGCTCAACGTATCCATCACCCTCAATAGGTTCACCCGAAAGTTTTGCTGTCGCAGTCAGGTCACCGGTAGATTCAATGGTCGTTATGACATAAATGAGAGCAATCGGAATGAATAGCTCCCAATCGAAGGTCATTCCATATTTAAAAGGCACCGGAGCAGTAAATAAAACCGAGTCCGACAATCCCTGCAGAGTCATTTTACCGGTATAAAGTGTTATCAGGCTGCCCACCAGCAAGCCAAGGAAGATCGCCGAGAGACGCACCATGGGACGAGAACTGCGATTAAAAAAGATCACAGTCGCTAACACGGTGATGCTCACTGCAAGGTTGCTCAGCGCACCAAAATCAGGCGCATTGAAGCCACCGGCCATATCGGTCACAGCTACCTTAATCAGGCTGAGACCAATCAGTGAAATAACAATTCCGGTAATGGTTGGCGTAATAATCTTGCGCAGCTTATGGAAAAAGCGGCTCAGGACAATCTCGATAAATGCCCCGAAAAAACAAAGACCCGTCATCAGTGCAATAATCTCTTCACTGCTGCCTCCCCGACTCTTAACCACAAAACCGGCAGCAATAAGGGAGCTCAAAAACGCAAAACTGGTTCCCTGAATACTCAACAAACCAGACCCCAGGGGACCAAACCGTCTGGCCTGGATAAAGGTACCTATCCCTGAGGCGATCAGCGCCATACTGATCAGGTAAGGAATATGCTCTCCCAAACCCAACACCCCACCGATGACCAGGGTCGGTGTCACAACCCCCACAAAGCTGGCTATCATATGCTGCAGGGCACTGAAAAAAGCTCGAAATAATGGTGGTTTGTCGTTTAATTGGTGGATGAGGTCGGGATTATGAGTCTGGCTATTCATGCATACTCCTGCCGTCTATTTTTTTTTATACAGAGTGAGTATTGCAATTCCTTGACCAATTATTCAATTTTTTTTGGGGTACTATACCAGCGCAACCAGCCTGCCAGGTGCTAGCCTTTCCCACCTGGGCCTGCGACAAGCAGAAATCAATCACTTGACTTTGCATCATCAAGCTTTCGTTTCCGGTGTTGTCTTTTGTGATTCGACAGAGCTTGAGGGTTTGGCAGGAGCTTCTGGCACTCAGGGCAAGTTTGCACTCTGGTGTGATCTTTTCTTTTGTGAACCGACAAGACTTTCGCGTTTGGCAGGATCTTCTGGCACTCAGGGCAGGTTTGTTCTCCGCTGTGATATAGACTTTTGTGAACCGACAGGGCTTGGGCGTTTGCCAGGGTCTTCTGGCACCCAGGGCAGGTTTGCTTTCCGGTGTGATCTTTTCTTTTGTGAACCCACAGGGCTTGAGCGTTTGGCAGAGTCTCCAGGCACTCAGGGCAGGTTTGCTCTCCAGTGTGATCTTTTTTTTTGTGAAACGCCAGGGCTTGAGCATTTGGCAGGGGCTTCTTGCATTCAGGGCAGGTTTTCTCTCCAGTGTGATATTGACTTTTGTGAGCCGACAGGGACTTACCGTTTGCAAAAGTCTTCTGGCACTCAGGGCAGGTTTGCTTTCCCGTGTGATGTTTTCTTTTGTGAACCGCCAGGGCATAAGGGTTTGGAAGGGGCTTCTGGCACTCAGGGCAGGTTTGCTTTCCCGTGTGATGTTTTCTTTTGTGAACCGCCAGGGCATAAGCGTTTGGAAGGGGCTTCTGGCACTTAGGGCAGGTTTTCTCTCCGGTGTGATCTCTTCTTCTGTGAGACGACAGGGCTTGAGCGTTTGCCAGGATCTTCTGGCACTCAGGGCAGGTTTGTTCTCCGGTGTGATATTTTCTTTTGTGATGCGACAGGGCTTGAGCGTTTGGCAGGGTATTCTGGCATTCAGGGCAGGTTTGTTCTCCGGTGTGATATTTTCTTTTGTGATCCGACAGGGCTTGAGCATTTGGCAAGGACTTCTGGCACTCAAGGCAGCTTCGCTCTCCGGTGTGATATTGACTTTTGTGATTGCGCAATGAGGCTTGAGAGCTAAATGATTTCTCACAGCCAGGGTGATCACATCGGTATTTTTTGGAGCCTGCCTTCCTTTGTTTTTCCGCAGGTGGTGGATTTAATTTTAATGATGAACCAGTTCTGCTGTCAGCTTCTGAGACAACTGTCGATGCTTCAGCAGGATGGCTAACCGGGCCAGATTCCTGATCGCCTGTTTGCAAATAGACATCGCAAGCGAAAGAGTCATCTGAGATTGAACGACACCGGGTACTTGTAGAAGGAGCAAAGATACAGACTCCCTGTTGATTACAACAGGGCTGTTCATGGCAATTTTCGTCAAGGCTATGTCGGGAGTCTGTGGGCTGCCCCGAATTTTCATCATTATGGTCGTTGTCGTATAGATAATGCGGTTTTTCTGAATGTCTATTGAATGACTGACCATGATCCTCTGACCCCATTGCCCGGGAATTGTTACCGCCGCCCGCCCCGTTCATCAAAGTGATAATCTGAAGTTTGTTTCGCCGACAGGGTTTGTCATCGGGCAGCATGCCTGACCCCGAATATCCGTTTGTGCTGAGCATATGTAATGGCTGTTTTTGCATCAGCCTCCAACCAGTCATTGGCATTGCAGTTGATATGCCCAGCTCAGTTTTTATAGAAAAACTCTGGCTTGTCGAAGCCCCATTCTGATCAACCTCAACGATAAAACCATAAGTCTGTGGCTCAACCGGGGAGACGAAAGGCAAAAAGACCAATACGTGCGAGAGTAGACTTTTAATGGTTCTATCCTTTTTTTCCGGGGATAGGAGCAGTGAGGATAGACGATAGGAACTTTGGGAGCTTTTCAATGTTGGCAAGCTCTATTGCCTCCCATGTCTTTTTGTCATCGGTTAACCGCCGCTGGTGATAGACAGATAGACGTGATCATTGCACTTCAGATCATACCCAAACGTGTGCAGTGCCCTTCCCTCCTGAGCCTGTGACAAGCAGAAATCAATCACTTGACTTTGCATCTTCAAGCTTTCGTTTCCGGTGTAGCCTTCTGTGATTCGACAGAGCCTGATTGTTTGGCAGTAGCGCCTGGCACTCAGGGCAGGCTTGTTCTCCGGTGTGATATTTTCTTTTGTGTGCCAACAGGGCTTGGGCGTGTGGCAGGGTCTTCTCGCACTCAGGGCAGTTTTGCTCTCCGGTGTGTTCTTTTCTTTTGTGAAGCGCCAAGGCTTGAGCGTTTGGCAGGGGCTTCTGGCATTCAGGGCAGATTTGCCCTCCGCTGTGATATCGGCTTTTGTGATTCGACAGGGCTAGAGCGTTTGGCAGGGGCTTCTGGCATTCAGGGCAGGTTTGCTCTCCGCTGTGATATCGGCTTTTGTGATTCGACAGGGCTAGAGCGTTTGGCAGGGTCTTCTGGCACTCAGGGCAGGTTTTCTCTCCGGTGTGATATTGACTTTTGTGAACCGACAGGGCTTGAGCGTGTGGCAAGGTCGTCTGGCACTCAGGGCAGGTTCGTTCTCCGGTGTGATCTTTTCTTTTATGAACCCACAGAGCTTGAGTGTTTGGCAGGGTCTTCTGGCATTCAGGGCAAGTTTTCTCTCCGCTGTGATATTGACTTTTGTGAACCGACAAGGCTAGAGCATTTGCCAGGGTCTTCTGGCACTCAGGGCAGGTTTTCTCTCCGGTGTGATCTTTTCTTTTGTGAACCGTCAGGGCTTGAGCGTTTGGCAGGGGCTTCTGGCAATAAGGGCAGGTTCGTTCTCCGGTGTGATATTGGCTTTTGTGATTGTACAACGAGGTTTGAGAGCTAAGTGATTTTTCACAGCCGGGGTGATCACATCGGTATTTTTTGGAGCCTGCCTTCCTTTGTTTTTTCGCAGGTGGTGGTTTTAATTTTAATGAGGCACCGGTTGTGCTGTCAGCTCCTGAGACAACTGTCGGTGCTTCAGCAGGATGGCTTACCGGGCCAGATTCCTGATCGCCTGCTTGCAAATAGACATCGCAAGCGAAAGAGTCATCTGTGGTTGAACGACACCGGGTACTTGTGGCAGGAGCGTAGATACAGACTCTCTGTTGATTACAACAGGGCTGTTCATGGCAATTCTTGTCAAAGCTATGTCGGGAGTCAGTGGGCCGACCCGAATTTCCATCATTATTGTCGTTGTCGTATAAATAGTGTGATTTTTCTGAATGTCTATTGAATGACTGACCATGATCCTCTGACTCTGTTGTCCGGGAGTAGTTACCCCCGCCCGTTCCTTTCATCAAAGTGATGATCATGTGTGATGGTTCGTTTTGCATCAGCCTCCCATCGGTCATTGGCATTGCAGATAATAGGCCCGGCTCAGTTTTTATAGAAAAACTCTGGCTTGTCGAAGCCTCATTCTGATCAACCTCAACGATAAAACCATAAGTCTGTGGCTCAACCGGGCAGACGAAAGGCAAAAAGGCAAATACGTGCGAGAGTAGACTTTTAATGGTTCTATCCTTTTTTTCCGGGGATAGGAGCACTGAGGATAGACGATAGGAACTTTGGGAGTTTTTCAATGTTGGCAGGCTCTATTGCCTTCCATGTCTTTTTGTCATCGGTTAACCGCCGCTGGTGATAGACAGATAGACCTGCGCATTGCACTTCAGATCATACCCAAACGTGTGCAGTGCCCTTCGCTCCTGACCCTGAGACAAGCAGAAATCAATCACTTGACTTTGCATCTTCAAGCTTTCGTTTCCGGTGTTGCCTTCTGTGATTCGACAGAGCCTTAATGTTTGGCAGTAGCGCCTGGCACTCAGGGCAGGTTTGTTCTCCGGTGTGATATTTTCTTTTGTGATCCGACAGGGCTTGAGCGTGTGGCAGAGTCTTCTGGCACTCAGGGCAGGTTTGTTCTCCGGTGTGTTCTTTTCTTTTGTGAACCCACAGGGCTTGAGTGTTTGGTAGGGTCTTCTGGCATTCAGGGCAGGTTTTCTCTCCGCTGTGCTCTTTGCTTTTGTGAACCGACAGGACCTGACTGTTTGCGAAGGTCGTCTGGCACCCAGGGCAGGTTTGCTTTCCGGTGTGTTCTTTTCTTTTGTGAACCCACAGGGCTTGAGTGTTTGGCAGGGTCTTCTGGCATTCAGGGCAGGTTTTCTCTCCGGTGTGATATTGACTTTTGTGAGCCGACAGGGCATGACTGTTTGCCAAGGTCTTCTGGCACTCAGGGCAGGTTTTCTCTCCAGTGTGATATTGATTTTTGTGATTCAACAGGGCCTGTTTGTTTGCCAAGGTTTTCTGACACTCGGGGCAGGTTTGCTCACCGGTGTGTTTTTTTCTTTTGTGAACCGCCAGGGCTTGAGCGTTTGGCAGGGGCTTCTGGCACTCACGGCAGGTTTGTTCTCCTGTGTGGTATTTTCTTTTATGATCCCAAAGGGCTTGAGTGTTTGGCAGGGTCTTCTGGCATTCAGGGCAGGTTTTCTCTCCAGTGTGATACTGACTTTTGTGAGTCGAAAGGGCCTGACTGTTTGCCAAGGTCTTCTGGCACTCAGGGCAGGTTTGCTCTCCGTTGTGTTCTTTTCTTTTGTGAGTCGCCAGGGCTTGAGCGTTTGGCAGAGGCTTCTGGCACTCAGGGCAGTTTTGCTCTCCGGTGTGTTCTTTTCTTTTGTGAACCGCCAGGGCTTGAGCGTTTGGCAGGGTCTTCTGGCACCCAGGGCAGGTTTGCTTTCCGGTGTGTTCTTTTCTTTTGTGAACCCACAGGGCTTGAGTGTTTGGCAGGGTCTTCTGGCATTCAGGGCAGGTTTTCTCTCCTGTGTGATATTGACTTTTGTGAGCCGACAGGGCATGACTGTTTGCCAAGGTCTTCTGGCACTCAGGGCAGTTGTGCTCTCCGGTGTGTTCTTTTCTTTTATGAACCGCCAGAGCTTGAGCGTTTGGCAGAGTCTTCTGGCACTCAGGGCAGGTTTTCTCTCCAGTGTGATATTGATTTTTGTGATTCAACAGGGCCTGTTTGTTTGCCAAGGTTTTCTGACACTCGGGGCAGGTTTGCTCACCGGTGTGTTTTTTTCTTTTGTGAACCATCAGGGCTTGAGCGTTTGGCAGGGGCTTTTGGCAATCAGGGCAGGTTCGTTCTCCTGTGTGATATTGACTTTTGTGATTGCACAACGAGTTTTGAGAGCTAAGTGATTTTTCACAGCCGGGGTGATCACATCGGTATTTTTTGGAGCCTGCCTTCCTTTGTTTTTTCGCAGGTGGTGGTTTTAATTTTAATGACGCACAGGTTGTGCTGTCAGCTCCTGAGACGACTGTCAAACTTTCAGCAGAATGGCTTTCCGAGCCAGATTCCTGATCGCCTGTTTGCAAATAGACATCGCAAGCGAAAGAGTCATCTGAGGTTGAACGACACCGGGTACTTTTGGAAGGAGCGTAGATACAGACTCTCTGTTGATTACAACAGGGCTGTTCATGGCAATTCTTGTCAAAGCTATGTCGTGAGTCAGTGGGCCGACCCGAATTTTCATCATTATGGTCGTTGTCGTATAAATAATGTGATTTTTCTGAATGTCTATTGAACGACTGACCATGATCCTCTGACTCTGTTATCCGTGAATAGTTACCACCGCCCGTTCCGTACATCAAAGTGATGATCATGTGTGATGGTTCGTTTTGCATCAGCCTCCCATCGGTCATTGGCATTGCAGATAATAGGCCCGGCTCAGTTTTTATAGAAAAACTCTGGCTTGTCGAAGCCTCATTCTGATCAGCCTCAACGATAAAACCATAAGTCTGTGGCTCAACCGGGCAGACGAAAGGCAAAAAGGCCAATACGTGCGAGAGTAGACTTTTAATGGTTCTATCCTTTTTTCCGGGGATAGGAGCAGTGAGGATAGACGATAGGAACTTTGGGAGTTTTACAATGTTGGCAAGTTCTATTGCCTTCCATGTCTTTTTGTCATCGGTTAACCGCCGCTGGTGGTAGACAGATAGACGTGAGCATTGCACTTCAGATCATACCCAAACGTGTACAGTGCCTTTCCCTCTTAACCCTGAGACAAGCAGAAATCAATCACTTGACTTTGCATCTTCAAGCTTTCGTTTCCGGTGTAGCCTTCTGTGATTCGACAGAGCCTGAATGTTTGGCAGTAGCGCCTGGCACTCAGGGCAGGTTTGCTCTCCGGTGTGATCTTTTCTTTTGTGAACCGTCAGGGCTTTAGCGTTTGGCAAGGTCTTCTGGCATTCAGGGCAGGTTTTCTCTCCAGTGTGATATTGACTTTTGTGAGCCGACAGGGCTTTCGCGTTTGGCAGGGTCTTCTGGCACTCAGAGCAGGTTTGCTCTGCGGTGTGATCTTTTCTTTTGTGAATCGTCAGGGCTTTAGCGTTTGGCAAGGTCTTCTGGCACTCAGGGCAGGTTTGCTCTCCGCTGTGATATCGAGTTTTGTGATCCGACAAAGCTTTTGCGTTTGGCAGGGTCTTCTGGCACTCAAGGCAGGTTTGCTCTCCGCTGTGTTCTTTTCTTCTATGATTCGACAGGGCTTGGGCGTGTGGCAGGGTCGTCTGGCACTCAGGGCAGGTTTGCTCTCCGGTGTGATATTTTCTTTTGTGATCCGACAGGGCTTGAGCGTTTGGCAGGGTCTTCTGGCATTCAGGGCAGGTTTGCTCTCCTCTGTGATATCGACTTTTGTGCTCCGACAGAGCTTGAACGTTTGGCAGGGTCTTCTGGCATCCAAGGCAGGTTTGCTCTCCGCTGTGTTCTTTTCTTCTATGATTCGACAGGGCTTGGGCGTGTGGCAGGGTCGTCTGGCACTCAGGGCAGGTTTGCTCTCCGGTGTGTTCTTTTCTTTTGTGAACCGAAAGGGCTAGAGTGTTTGCCAGAGTCTTCTGGCACTCACGGCAGGTTTGTTCTCCGGTGTGGTATTTTCTTTTATGATCCCACAGGGCTTTAGTGTTTGGCACGGTCTTCTGGCACTCAGGGCAGTTTTGCTCTCCGGTGTGTTCTTTTCTTTTGTGAACCGCCAGGGCTTGAGCGTTTGGCAAGGTCTTCTGGCATTCAGGGCAGGTTTTCTCTCCAGTGTGATATTGACTTTTGTGAGCCGACAGGGCTTCCGCGTTTGGCAGGGTCTTCTGGCACTCAAAGCAGGTTTGCTCTGCGGTGTGATCTTTTCTTTTGTGAATCGTCAGGGCTTTAGCGTTTGGCAAGGTCTTCTGGCATTCAGGGCAGGTTTTCTCTCCAGTGTGATATTGACTTTTGTGAGCCGACAGGGCTTTCGCGTTTGGCAGGGTCTTCTGGCACTCAGAGCAGGTTTGCTCTCCGGTGTGTTCTTTTCTTTTGTGAACCGAAAGGGCTAGAGTGTTTGTCAGAGTCTTCTGGCACTCACGGCAGGTTTGTTCTCCGGTGTGGTATTTTCTTTTATGATCCCACAGGGCTTGAGTGTTTGGCAGGGTCTTCTGGCACTCAGGGCAGTTTTGCTCTCCGGTGTGTTCTCTTCTTTTGTGAACCGCCAGGGCTTGAGCGTTTGGCAGGGTCTTCTGGCACCCAGGGCAGGTTTGCTTTCCAGTGTGTTCTTTTCTTTTGTGAACCCACAGGGCTTGAGTGTTTGGCAGGGTCTTCTGGCATTCAGGGCAAGTTTTCTCTCCGCTGTGATATTGACTTTTGTGAACCGACAAGGCTAGAGCATTTGACAGGGTCTTCTGGCACTCAGGGCAGGTTTTCTCTCCGGTGTGATCTTTTCTTTTGTGAACCGTCAGGGCTTGAGCGTTTGGCAGGGGCTTCTGGCAATCAGGGCAGTTTCGTTCTCCGGTGTGATATTGGCTTTTGTGATTGTACAACGAGGTTTGAGAGCTAAGTGATTTTTCACAGCCGGGGTGATCACATCGGTATTTTTTGGAGCCTGCCTTCTTTTGTTTTTTCGCAGGTGGTGGATTTAGTTTTAATGACGCACCGGTTGTGCTGTCAGCTCCTGAGACAACTGTCGGTGCTTCAGCAGGATGGCTTTCCGAGCCAGATTCCTGATCGCCTGTTTGCAAATAGACATCGCAAGCGAAAGAGTCATCTGAGGTTGAACGACACCGGGTACTTTTGGAAGGAGCGTAGATACAGACTCTCTGTTGATTACAACAGGGCTGTTCATGGCAATTCTTGTCAAAGCTATGTCGTGAGTCAGTGGGCCGACCCGAATTTTCATCATTATGGTCGTTGTCGTATAAATAATGTGATTTTTCTGAATGTCTATTGAACGACTGACCATGATCCTCTGACTCTGTTATCCGTGAATAGTTACCACCGCCCGTTCCGTACATCAAAGTGATGATCATGTGTGATGGTTCGTTTTGCATCAGCCTCCCATCGGTCATTGGCATTGCAGTTAATAGGCCCGGCTCAGTTTTTATAGAAAAACTCTGGCTTGTCGAAGCCTCATTCTGATCAGCCTCAACGATAAAACCATAAGTCTGTGGCTCAACCGGGCAGACGAAAGGCAAAAAGGCCAATACGTGCGAGAGTAGACTTTTAATGGTTCTATCCTTTTTTCCGGGGATAGGAGCAGTGAGGATAGACGATAGGAACTTTGGGAGTTTTACAATGTTGGCAAGTTCTATTGCCTTCCATGTCTTTTTGTCATCGGTTAACCGCCGCTGGTGGTAGACAGATAGACGTGAGCATTGCACTTCAGATCATACCCAAACGTGTACAGTGCCTTTCCCTCTTAACCCTGAGACAAGCAGAAATCAATCACTTGACTTTGCATCTTCAAGCTTTCGTTTCCGGTGTAGCCTTCTGTGATTCGACAGAGCCTGAATGTTTGGCAGTAGCGCCTGGCACTCAGGGCAGGTTTGCTCTCCGGTGTGATCTTTTCTTTTGTGAACCGTCAGGGCTTTAGCGTTTGGCAAGGTCTTCTGGCATTCAGGGCAGGTTTTCTCTCCAGTGTGATATTGACTTTTGTGAGCCGACAGGGCTTTCGCGTTTGGCAGGGTCTTCTGGCACTCAGAGCAGGTTTGCTCTCCGGTGTGTTCTTTTCTTTTGTGAACCGCCAGGGCTTGAGCGTTTGGCAGGGTCTTCTGGCATTCAGGGCAGGTTTGCTCTCCGCTGTGTTCTTTTCTTTTGTGAACCGCCAGGGCTTGAGCGTTTGGCAGGGGCTTCTGGCAATCAGGGCAGGTTTGCTCTCCGCTGTGATCTTTTCTTTTGTGAACCCACATGGCTTGAGCATTTGGCAGGGGCTTCTGGCACTCAGGACAGGTTTGTTCTCCGGTGTGATATTTTCTTTTGTGATCCCACAGAGCTTGAGCGTGTTGCAGGGTCTTCAGGCACTTAGGGCAGGTTTGCTCTCCGGTGTGATATTGACTTTTGTGAACCGACAGGGCTTGAGCGTGTGGCAGGGTCGTCTGGCACTCAGGGCAGGTTTGTTCTCCGGTGTGATATCGACTTTTGTGATCCGACAGGGCTTTCGCGTTTGGCAGGGGCTTCTGGCACTCAGGGCAGGTTTGCTCTCCGCTGTGATATCGAGTTTTGTGATCCGACAAAGCTTTTGCGTTTGGCAGGGTCTTCTGGCACTCAAGGCAGGTTTGCTCTCCGCTGTGTTCTTTTCTTCTATGATTCGACAGGGCTTGGGCGTGTGGCAGGGTCGTCTGGCACTCAGGGCAGGTTTGCTCTCCGGTGTGATATTTTCTTTTGTGATCCGACAGGGCTTGAGCGTTTGGCAGGGTCTTCTGGCATTCAGGGCAGGTTTGCTCTCCTCTGTGATATCGACTTTTGTGCTCCGACAGAGCTTGAACGTTTGGCAGGGTCTTCTGGCATCCAAGGCAGGTTTGCTCTCCGCTGTGTTCTTTTCTTCTATGATTCGACAGGGCTTGGGCGTGTGGCAGGGTCGTCTGGCACTCAGGGCAGGTTTGCTCTCCGGTGTGTTCTTTTCTTTTGTGAACCGAAAGGGCTAGAGTGTTTGCCAGAGTCTTCTGGCACTCACGGCAGGTTTGTTCTCCGGTGTGGTATTTTCTTTTATGATCCCACAGGGCTTGAGTGTTTGGCAGGGTCTTCTGGCACTCAGGGCAGTTTTGCTCTCCGGTGTGTTCTTTTCTTTTGTGAACCGCCAGGGCTTGAGCGTTTGGCAGGGTCTTCTGGCACCCAGGGCAGGTTTGCTTTCCAGTGTGTTCTTTTCTTTTGTGAACCCACAGGGCTTGAGTGTTTGGCAGGGTCTTCTGGCATTCAGGGCAGGTTTTCTCTCCGGTGTGATATTGACTTTTGTGAGCCGACAGGGCATGACTGTTTGCCAAGGTCTTCTGGCACTCAGGGCAGTTTTGCTCTCCGGTGTGTTCTTTTCTTTTATGAACCGCCAGGGCTTGAACGTTTGGCAGTGCCTTCTGGCAATCAGGGCAGGTTCGTTCTCCGGTGTGATATTGACTTTTGTGATTGCACAACGAGTTTTGAGAGCTAAGTGATTTTTCACAGCCGGGGTGATCACATCGGTATTTTTTGGAGCCTGCGTTCCTTTGTTTTTTCGCAGGTGGTGGTTTTAATTTTAATGACACACCGGTTGTGCTGTCAGCTTCTGAGACAACTGTCGGTGCTTCAGCAGGATGGCTTACCGAGCCAGATTCCTGATCGCCTGCTTGCAAATAGACATCGCAAGCGAAAGAGTCATCTGTGGTTGAACGACACCGGGTACTTTTGGAAGGAGCGTAGATACAGACTCTCTGTTGATTACAACAGGGCTGTTCATGGCAATTCTTGTCAAAGCTATGTCGTGAGTCAGTGGGCCGACCCGAATTTTCATCATTATGGTCGTTGTCGTATAAATAATGTGATTTTTCTGAATGTCTATTGAACGACTGACCATGATCCTCTGACTCTGTTATCCGTGAATAGTTACCGCCGCCCGTTCCGTACATCAAAGTGATGATCATGTGTGATGGTTCGTTTTGCATCAGCCTCCCATCGGTCATTGGCATTGCAGTTAATAGGCCCGGCTCAGTTTTTATAGAAAAACTCTGGCTTGTCGAAGCCTCATTCTGATCAGCCTCAACGATAAAACCATAAGTCTGTGGCTCAACCGGGCAGACGAAAGGCAAAAAGGCCAATACGTGCGAGAGTAGACTTTTAATGGTTCTATCCTTTTTTCCGGGGATAGGAGCAGTGAGGATAGACGATAGGAACTTTGGGAGTTTTACAATGTTGGCAAGCTCTATGGCCTTCCATGTCTTTTTGTCATCGGTTAACCGCCGCTGGTGGTAGACAGATAGACGTGATCATTGCACTTCAGATCATACCCAAACGTGTACAGTGCCTTTCCCTCTTAACCCTGAGACAAGCAGAAATCAATCACTTGACTTTGCATCTTCAAGCTTTCGTTTCCGGTGTAGCCTTCTGTGATTCGACAGAGCCTGATTGTTTGGCAGTAGCGCCTGGCACTCAGGGCAGGTTTGTTCTCCGGTGCGATATTTTCTTCTGTGAGCCGAAAGGGCTTTCGCGTTTGGCAGAGTCTTCTGGCACTCAAGGCAAGTTTGTTCTCCGGTGTGATATTGACTTTTGTGAACCGACAGGGCTTGAGCGTTTGGCAGGGTCTTCTGGCACTCAGGGCAGGTTTGCTTTCCGGTGTGATCTTTTCTTTTGTGATTCGACAGGGCTAGAGTATTTGGCAAGGTCTCCTGACATTCAGGGCAGGTTCGCTCTCCGGTGTGTTCTTTTCTTTTGTGATTCGACAGGGCTTGGACATTTGGCAGGGGCTTCTGGCACTCAGGGCAGGTTTGCTCTCCGGTGTGTTCTTTCCTTTTGTGAACCGACAGCGCTTTCGCATTTCGCAGGATCTTCTGGCACTCAGGGCAGGTTGGCTCTCCGGTGTGATATTGACTTTTGTGAGCCGACAGGGCTTGAGCGTTTGGCAGGGGCTTCTGGCACTCAGAGCAGGTTTGCTCTCCGGTGTGATCTTTTCTTTTGTGAACTGACAGGGCCTGAAGGTTTGCAAAGGTCTTCTGGCACTCAGGACAGGTTTGCTCTCCCGTGTGATATCGACTTTTGTGAACTGACAGGGCTTTCGCGTTTGGCAAAGTCTTCTGGCATTCAGGGCAGGTTTTCTCTCCGCTGTGATCTTTTCTTTTGTGAGCCGCCAGGGCTTGAGCGTTTGGCAGGGTCTTCTGGCACCCAGGGCAGGTTTGCTTTCCGGTGTGATCTTTTCTTTTGTGATCCCACAGGGCTTGAGTGTTTGGCAGGGTCTTCTGGCATTCAGGGCAGGTTTTCTCTCCGCTGTGATATTGACTTTTGTGAGCCGACAGGGCCTGACTGTTTGCCAAGGTCTTCTGGCACTCAGGGCAGTTTTGCTCTCCGGTGTGTTCTCTTCTTTTGTGAACCGCCAGGGCTTGAGCGTTTGACAGGGTCTTCTGGCACCCAGGGCAGGTTTGCTTTCCGGTGTGCTCTTTTCTTTTGTGAACCCACAGGGCTTGAGTGTTTGGCAGGGTCTTCTGGCATTCAGGGCAGGTTTTCTCTCCGCTGTGATATCGACTTTTGTGATACGACAGGGCTTGAGCGCTTGCCAGGGTCTTCTGGCACTCAGGGCAGTTTTGCTCTCCGGTGTGTTCTTTTCTTTTGTGAACCGCCAGGGCTTGAGCGTTTGCCAGGGTCTTCTGGCACTCAGGGCAGGTTTTCTCTCCGGTGTGATCTTTTCTTTTGTGAACCGTCAGGGCATAAGCGTTTGGCAGGGACTTCTGGCAATCAGTGCAGGTTCGTTCTCCGGTGTGATATTGACTTTTGTGATTGCACAACGAGTTTTGAGAGCTAAGTGATTTTTCACAGCCGGGGTGATCACATCGGTATTTTTTGGAGCCTGCCTTCCTTTGTTTTTTCGCAGGTGGTGGTTTTAATTTTAATGACACACCGGTTGTGCTGTCAGCTTCTGAGACAACTGTCGGTGCTTCAGCAGGATGGCTTACCGGGCCAGATTCCTGATCGCCTGCTTGCAAATAGACCTCGCAAGCGAAAGAGTCATCTGTGGTTGAACGACACCGGGTACTTTTGGAAGGAGCGTAGATACAGACTCTCTGTTGATTACAACAGGGCTGTTCATGGCAATTCTTGTCAAAGCTATGTCGTGAGTCAGTGGGCCGACCCGAATTTTCATCATTATGGTCGTTGTCGTATAAATAATGTGATTTTTCTGAATGTCTATTGAACGACTGACCATGATCCTCTGACTCTGTTATCCGTGAATAGTTACCGCCGCCCGTTCCGTACATCAAAGTGATGATCATGTGTGATGGTTCGTTTTGCATCAGCCTCCCATCGGTCATTGGCATTGCAGTTAATAGGCCCGGCTCAGTTTTTATAGAAAAACTCTGGCTTGTCGAAGCCTCATTCTGATCAGCCTCAACGATAAAACCATAAGTCTGTGGCTCAACCGGGCAGACGAAAGGCAAAAAGGCCAATACGTGCGAGAGTAGACTTTTAATGGTTCTATCCTTTTTTCCGGGGATAGGAGCAGTGAGGATAGACGATAGGAACTTTGGGAGTTTTACAATGTTGGCAAGCTCTATGGCCTTCCATGTCTTTTTGTCATCGGTTAACCGCCTCTGGTGATAGACAGATAGACGTGAGCATTGCACTTCAGATCATACCCAAACGTGTACAGTGCCTTTCCCTCTTAACCCTGAGACAAGCAGAAATCAATCACTTGACTTTGCATCTTCAAGCTTTCGTTTCCGGTGTTGCCTTCTGTGATTCGACAGAGCCTGAATGTTTGGCAGTAGCGCCTGGCACTCAGGGCAGGTTTGCTCTCCGGTGTGATATTTTCTTTTGTGATCCGACAGGGCTTGAGCGTTTGGCAGGGTCTTCTGGCATTCAGGGCAGGTTTGCTCTCCTCTGTGATATCGACTTTTGTGCTCCGACAGAGCTTGAACGTTTGGCAGGGTCTTCTGGCATCCAAGGCAGGTTTGCTCTCCGCTGTGTTCTTTTCTTCTATGATTCGACAGGGCTTGGGCGTGTGGCAGGGTCGTCTGGCACTCAGGGCAGGTTTGCTCTCCGGTGTGATCTTTTCTTTTGTGAACCGAAAGGGCTTGATTGTTTGGCAGAGTCTTCTGACACTCATGGCAGGTTTGCTCTCCTCTGTGATATCGACTTTTGTGCTCCGACAGAGCTTGATGGTTTGGCAGGAGCTTCTGGCACCTAGAGCAAGTTTGCCCTACGGTGTGATATTTTCTTTTGTGAGTCGACAGGGCTTGAGCGTGTGGCAGTCTCGTCTGGCATTCAGGGCAGGTTTGCTCTCCGCTGTGTTCTTTTCTTTTGTGACTCGAGAGGGCTAGAGTGTTTGCCAGAGTCTTCTGGCACTCAGGGCAAGTTCGCTCTCCGCTGTGATCTTTTCTTCTGTGAATCAACAGAGCTTGAGCGTTTGGCAGGGGCTTCTGGCACTCACGGCAGATTTGTTCTCCGGTGTGGTATTTTCTTTTATGATCCCACAGGGCTTGAGTGTTTGGCAGGGCCTTCTGGCATTCAGGGCAGGTTTTCTCTCCAGTGTGATACTGACTTTTGTGAGTCGAAAGAGCCTGACTATTTGCCAAGATCTTCTGGCACTCAGGGCAGGTTTGTTTTCCGGTGTGGTACTTTCTTTTATGATCCCACAGGGCTTGAGTGTTTGGTAGGGTCTTCTGGCATTCAGGGCAGGTTTTCTCTCCGCTGTGATATTGACTTTTGTGAGCCGACAGGGCCTGACTGTTTGCCAAGGTCTTCTGGCACTCAGGGCAGTTTTGCTCTCCGGTGTGCTCTCTTCTTTTGTGAACCGCCAGGGCTTGAGCGTTTGGCAGGGTCTTCTGGCACCCAGGGCAGGTTTGCTTTCCGGTGTGTTCTTTTCTTTTGTGAACCCACAGGGCTTGAGTGTTTGGCAGGGTCTTCTGGCATTCAGGGCAGGTTTTCTCTCCGGTGTGATATTGACTTTTGTGAGCCGACAGGGCAAGACTGTTTGCCAAGGTCTTCTGGCACTCAGGGCAGTTTTGCTCTCCGGTGTGTTCTTTTCTTTTATGAACCGACAGGGCTTGAGCGTTTGGCAGAGTCTTCTGGCACTCAGGGCAGGTTTTCTCTCCGGTGTGATCTTTTCTTTTGTGAACCATCAGGGCTTGAGCGTTTGGCAGGGGCTTTTGGCAATCAGGGCAGGTTCGTTCTCCGGTGTGATATTGGCTTTTGTGATTGCACAACGAATTTTGAGAGCTAAGTGATTTTTCACAGCCGGGGTGATCACATCGGTATTTTTTGGAGCCTGCCTTCCTTTGTTTTTTCGCAGGTGGTGGTTTTAATTTTAATGACGCACAGGTTGTGCTGTCAGCTCCTGAGACGACTGTCAAACTTTCAGCAGAATGGCTTTCCGAGCCAGATTCCTGATCGCCTGTTTGCAAATAGACATCGCAAGCGAAAGAGTCATCTGAGGTTGAACGACACCGGATACTTTTGGAAGGAGCGTAGATACAGACTCTCTGTTGATTACAACAGGGCTGTTCATGGCAATTCTTGTCAAAGCTATGTCGTGAGTCAGTGGGCCGACCCGAATTTTCATCATTATGGTCGTTGTCGTATAAATAATGTGATTTTTCTGAATGTCTATTGAACGACTGACCATGATCCTCTGACTCTGTTATCCGTGAATAGTTACCGCCGCCCGTTCCGTACATCAAAGTGATGATCATGTGTGATGGTTCGTTTTGCATCAGCCTCCCATCAGTCATTGGCATTGCAGTTAATAAGCCCGGCTCAGTTTTTATAGAAAAACTCTGGCTTGTTGAAGCCTCATTCTGATCAACCTCAACGATAAAACCATAAGTCTGTGGCTCAACCGGGCAGACGAAAGGCAAAAAGACCAATACGTGCGAGAGTAGACTTTTAATGGTTCTATCCTTTTTTTCCGGGGATAGGAGCACTGAGGATAGACGATAGGAAGGTTGGGAGTTTTTCAATGTTGGCAAGTTCTATTGCCTTTCATGTCTTTTTGTCATCGGTTAACCGCCGCTGGTGGTAGACAGATAGACGTGATCATTGCACTTCAGATCATACCCAAACGTGTGCAGTGCCTTTCTCCCTTAACCCTGAGACAAGCAGAAATCAATCACTTGACTTTGCATCTTCAAGTTTTCGTTTCCGGTGTTGTCTTTTGTGATTTACCAGAGCTTGAACGTTTGGCAGGATCTTCTGGCAATCAGAGCAGGTTTGCTCCCCAGTGTGTTCTTTTCTTTTGTGATTCGACAGGACTTGAGCGTTTGGCAGAGTCTTCTGGCACTCAGGGCAGATTTGCTCTCCGCTGTGATATCGACTTTTGTGCTCCGACAGAGCTTGATAGTTTGGCAGGAGCTTCTGGCACTCAGGGCAGGTTTGTTCTCCGGTGTGGTATTTTCTTTTATGACCCCACAGGGCTTGAGTGTTTGGCAGGGTCTTCTGGCAATCAGAGCAGGTTTGCTCCCCGGTGTGTTCTTTTCTTTTGTGAGTCGACAGGGCTTGAGCGTTTGGCAGGGTCTTCTGGCACTCAGGGCAGGTTTGTTCTCCGCTGTGATATCGACTTTTGTGAGTCGACAGGGCTTGAACGTTTGACAGGGTCTTCTGGCACTCCGGGCAGTTTTGCTCTCCGCTGTGTTCTTTTCTTTTGTGAGTCGACAGGGCTTGAGTGTTTGGCAAGGTCTTCTGGCAATCAGAGCAGGTTTGCTCCCCGGTGTGTTCTTTTCTTTTGTGATTCGCCAGGGCTTGAGCATTTGGCAGGGTCTTCTGGCACACAGGGCAGGTTTGCTCTCCGGTGTGATAATGACTTTTGTGAGCCGACAGAGCTTGAGCGTTTGACAGGGTCTTCTGGCACTCAGGGCAGATTTGCTCTCCGGTGTGCTCTTTTCTTCTATGATGCAACAGGGCTTGAGCGTGTGGCAGGGTCGTCTGGCATTCAGGGCAGGTTTGCTCTCCGCTGTGATGTTTGCTTCTGTGATTTGACAGGCCTTGAGCGCTTGCCAGGGTCTTCTGGCACTCAGGGCAGGTTTGCTCTCCGGTGTGCTCTTTTCTTTTGTGATTCGACAGGGCCTGAGGGTTTTTCAGAGTCTTCTGGCACTCAGGGCAGGTTTTCTCTCCGGTGTGATCTTTTCTTTTGTGAACCCACAGGGCTTGAGCGCTTGCCAGGGTCTTCTGGCACTCAGGGCAGGTTTGCTCTCTGGTGTGATATTTTCTTCTGTGAGCCGAAAGGGCTTTCGCGTTTGGCAGAGTCTTCTGGCACTCAAGGCAGGTTTGTTCTCCGGTGTGATATTGACTTTTGTGAACCGACAGGGCTCGAGCATGTGCCAAGTTCTTCTGGCACTCAGGGCAGGTTTGCTCTCCGCTGTGATATCGGCTTTTGTGATACGACAGGGCTTGAGCGCTTGGAAGGGTCTTCTGGCACTCAGGGCAGGTTTGTTCCCCGGTGTGATATTTTCTTCTATGATCCGAAAGGGTTTGAGCGTTTGGCAGGGTCGTCTGGCACTTGAGGCAGGTTCGTTCTCCGGTGTGATATTGGCTTTTGTGATTGCACAACGAGTTTTGTGAGCTAAGTGATTTTTCACAGCCGGGGTGATCACATCGGTATTTTTTGAAGCCTGCCTTCTTTTGTTTTTTCGCAGGTGGTGGATTTAATTTTAATGATGAACCGGTTGTGCTGTCAGCTCCTGAGACAACTGTCGGTGCTTCAGCAGGATGGCTTACCGGGCCAGATTCCTGATCGCCTGTTTGCAAATAGACATCGCAAGCGAAAGAGTCATCTGAGGTTGAACGACACCGGGTACTTTTAGAAGGAGCGTAGATACAGACTCTCTGTTGATTACAACAGGGCTGTTCATGGCAATTCTTGTCAAAGCTATGTCGGGAGTCAGTGGGCCGACCCGAATTTTCATCATTATGGTCGTTGCCGTATAAATAATGTGATTTTTCTCTATGTCTATTGAATGACTGGCCATGATCCTCTGACTCTGTTACCCGGGAATAGTTACCGCCGCCCGTTCCGTACATCAAAGTGATGATCATGTGTGAAGGTTCGTTTTGCATCAGCCTCCCATCAGTCATTGGCATTGCAGATAATAGGCCCGGCTCAGTTTTTACAGAAAAACTCTGGCTTGTCGAAGCCTGATTCTGATCAACCTCAACGATATAACGATAAGTCTGTGGCACAACCGGGCAGACGAAAGGCAAAAAGACCAATACGTACGAGAGTAGACTGTTAATGGTTCTATCCTTTGTTCTCTGGGGATAGGAGCAGTGAGGATAGACGATAGAAGTTTGGGGGCTTTACAATGTTGGCAAGCTCTATTGCCCTCCATGTCTTTTTTTCATCGGTTAACCGCCGCTGGTGGTAGACAGATAGACGTGAGCATTGCACTTCAGATCATACCCAAACGTGTACAGTGCCTTTCCCTCCTGAGCCTGTGACAAGCAGAAATCAATCACTTGACTTTGCATCTTCAAGCTTTCGTTTCCGGTGTTGTCTTCTGTGATTCGACAGAGCCTGATTGTTTGGCAGTAGCGCCTGGCACTCAGGGCAGGTTTGCTCTCCGCTGTGTTCTTTTCTTTTGTGAGTCGACAGGGCTTGAGCGCTTGCCAGGGTCTTCTGGCACTCAGGGCAGGTTTGCTCTCCGCTGTGTTCTTTTCTTTTGTGAGTCGACAGGGCTTGAGCGTGTGGCAGGGTCTTCCGGCACTCAGGGCAGGTTTGCTCTCCGCTGTGTTCTTTTCTTTTGTGAGTCGACAGGGCTTGAGCGTGTGGCAGGGTCTTCCGGCACTCAGGGCAGGTTTGCTCGCCACTGTGATATTGACTTTTGTGATTTACCAGAGCTTGAGAGTTTGGCAGTAGCTTCTGGCACTCAGGGCAAGTTTGCTCTCCTGTGTGTTCTTTTCTTTTGTGAGCCGAAAGGGCTTGAGGGTTTGGCAGAGTCTTCTGACACTCATGGCAGGTTTGCTCTCCTCTGTGATATCGACTTTTGTGCTCCGACAGAGCTTGAACGTTTGGCAGGGTCTTCTGGCACTCAAGGCAGGTTTGCTCTCCGCTGTGATCTTTTCTTTTGTGAGCCAACAGGACTTTCGCGTTTGGCAGGGGCTTCTGGCAATCAGGGCAGGTTTGCTCTCCGGTGTGATCTTTTCTTCTGTGAGCCGAAAGGGCTTTCGCGTTTGGCAGAGTCTTCTGGCACTCAAGGCAAGTTTGTTCTCCGGTGTGATATTGACTTTTGTGAACCGACAGGGCTTGAGCGTTTGGCAGGGTCTTCTGGCACTCAGGGCAGGTTTGCTTTCCGGTGTGATCTTTTCTTTTGTGATTCGACAGGGCTAGACTATTTGGCAAGGTCTCCTGGCATTCAGGGCAGGTTTGCTCTCCAGTGTGTGCTTTTCTTTTGTGATTCGACAGGGCTTTCGCGTTTGGCAGAGTCTTCTGGCACTCAGGGCAGGTTTGCTTTCCGGTGTGCTCTTTTCTTTTGTGATTCGACAGGGCTTGAGGGTTTGGCAGGTGCTTCTGGCACTCAGGGCAGGCTTTCTCTCCGGTGTGATCTTTTCTTCTGTGAGCCGAAAGGGCTTTCGCGTTTGGCAGAGTCTTCTGGCACTCAAGGCAGGTTTGTTCTCCGGTGTGATATTGACTTTTGTGAACCGACAGGGCTCGAGCATGTGCCAAGGTCTTCTGGCACTCAGGGCAGGTTTGCTCTCCGCTGTGATATCGGCTTTTGTGATTAGACAGGGCTTGAGCGCTTGCCAGGGTCTTCTGGCACTCAGGGCAGGTTTGCTCTCCGCTGTGATATCGGCTTTTGTGATTAAACAGGGCTTGAGCGCTTGCCAGGGTCGTCTGGCACTCAGGGCAGGTTTGCTCTCCGGTGTGATATCGACTTTTGTGATTCGACAGGGCTTGAGCGCTTGCCAGGGTCTTCTGGCACTCAGGACAGATTTTCTCTCCGGTGTGTTCTTTTCTTTTGTGAACCGCCAGGGCTTGAGCGTTTGGCAGGGGCTTCTGGCACTCAGGGCAGGTTTGCTTTCCGGTGTGATATCGAGTTTTGTGATCCGACAGGGCTTTTGCGTTTGCCAGGGTCTTCTGGCACTCAGGGCAGGTTTTCTCTCCGGTGTGATCTTTTCTTTTGTGAACCGTCAGGGCATAAGCGTTTGGCAGGGACTTCTGGCAATCAGTGCAGGTTCGTTCTCCGGTGTGATATTGACTTTTGTGATTGCACAACGAGTTTTGAGAGCTAAGTGATTTTTCACAGCCGGGGTGATCACATCGGTATTTTTTGGAGCCTGCGTTCCTTTGTTTTTTCGCAGGTGGTGGTTTTAATTTTAATGACGCACCGGTTGTGCTGTCAGCTTCTGAGACAACTGTCGGTGCTTCAGCAGGATGGCTTACCGGGCCAGATTCCTGATCGCCTGCTTGCAAATAGACATCGCAAGCGAAAGAGTCATCTGTGGTTGAACGACACCGGGTACTTTTGGAAGGAACGTAGATACAGACTCTCTGTTGATTACAACAGGGCTGTTCATGGCAATTCTTGTCAAAGCTATGTCGGGAGTCAGTGGGCCGACCCGAATTTTCATCATTATGGTCGTTGTCGTATAAATAATGTGATTTTTCTGAATGTCTATTGAATGACTGACCATGATCCTCTGACTCTGTTACCCGGGAATAGTTATTGCCGCCCGTTCCGTACATCAAAGTGATGATCATGTGTGATGGTTCGTTTTGCATCAGCGTTCCATCAGTCATTGGCAATGCAGATAATAGGCCCGGCTCAGTTTTTATAGAAAAACTCTGGCTTGTTGAAGCCTCATTCTGATCAACCTCAACGATAAAACCATAAGTCTGTGGCTCAACCGGGCAGACGAAAGGCAAAAAGACCAATACGTGCGAGAGTAGACTTTTAATGGTTCTATCCTTTTTTTCAGGGGATAGGAGCAGTGAGGATAGACGATAGGAAGTTTGGGAGTTTTTCAATGTTGGCAAGCTCTATTGCCTTCCATGTCTTTTTGTCATCGGTTAACCGCCTCTGGTGATAGACAGATAGACCTGCGCATTGCACTTCAGATCATACCCAAACGTGTGCAGTGCCCTTCCCTCCTGAGCCTGTGACAAGCAGAAATCAATCACTTGACTTTGCATCTTCAAGCTTTCGTTTCCGGTGTTGTCTTTTGTGATTTACCAGAGCTTGAACGTTTGGCAGGATCTTCTGGCAATCAGAGCAGGTTTGCTCCCTGGTGTGTTCTTTTCTTTTGTGAGTCGACAGGAGTTGAGCGTTCGGCAGAGTCTTCTGGCACTCAGGGCAGGTTTGCTCTCCGCTGTGCTTTTTTCTTTTGTGAACCGACAGGGCTAGAGCGTGTGGCAGGGTCTTCTGGCACTCAGGGCAGGTTTTCTCTCCGGTGTGATATCGACTTTTGTGAACCGACAGGGCTCGAGCGTGTGGCAGGGTCTTCTGGCACTCAGGGCAGGTTTGCTCTCCACTGTGATATCGACTTTTGTGAACCGACAGGGCTCGAGCGTGTGGCAGGGTCTTCTGGCACTCAGGGCAGGTTTGCTCTCCACTGTGATATCGACTTTTGTGCTTCGACAGAGCTTGATGGTTTCGCAGGAGCTTCTGGCACTCAGAGCAAGTTTGCCCTCTGGTGTGATCTTTTCTTTTGTGTACCAACAGGGCCTGAGCGTTTGGCAGGGTCTTCTGGCACTCAGGGCAGGTTTGCTCTCCGCTGTGATATCGGCTTTTGTGAGTCGACAGGGCATAGGCGTGTGGCAGGGTCGTCTGGCATTCAGGGCAGGTTTGCTCTCCGCTGTGATATCGGCTTTTGTGAGTCGACAGGGCTTGAGCGCTTGCCAGGGTTTTCTGGCACTCAGGGCAGGTTTGCTCTCCGGTGTGTTCTTTTCTTTTGTGATTCGACAGGGCTAGAGTGTTTGGCAGGGTTTCCTGGCACTCAGGGCAAGTTTGCTCTCCGCTGTGATCTTTTCTTCTGTGAATCAACAGAGCTTGAGCGTTTGGCAGGGGCTTCTGGCACTCAGAGCAGGTTTGTTCTCCGGTGTGGTATTTTCTTTTATGATCCCACAGGGCTTGAGCGCTTGCCAGGGTCTTCTGGCATTCAGGGCAGGTTTTCTCTCCGGTGTGATATCGACTTTTGTGAGCCGACAGGGCCTGACTGTTTGCCAAGGTCTTCTGGCACTCAGGACAGGTTCGTTCTCCGGTGTGTTCTTTTCTTTTGTGAACCATCAGGGCTTTCACGTTTGGCAAGGGCTTCTGGCACTCAGGGCAGGTTTGCTCTCCGCTGTGATATCGACTTTTGTGAGTCGACAGGGCTGTCGAGTTTGACAGGGTCTTCTGGCATTCAGGGCAGGTTTGCCTTCCGGTGTGTTCCTTTCTTTTGTGAAACGACAGGACCTGAGCGTTTGGCAGGGTCTTCTGGCACTCAGGACAGGTTTTCTCTCCGGTGTGATCTTTTCTTTTGTGAACCGACAGGGCTTGAGCGTTTGGCAGGGTCTTCTGGCACTCAGGACAGGTTTTCTCTCCGGTGTGATCTTTTCTTTTGTGAACCGACAGGGCTTGAGAGTTTGGCAGGGTCTTCTGGCACTCAGGACAGGTTCGTTCTCCGGTGTGATATTGACTTTTGTGATTGTACAATGAGGTTTGAGAGCCAAGTGATTTTTCACAGCCTGGGTAATCACATCGGTATTTTTTGGGGCCTGCTTTCCTTTGTTTTTTCGCAGGTGGTGGATTTAATTTTAATGACGCACCGGTTGTGCTGTTAGCTCCTGAGACGACTGTCAAACTTTCAGCAGAATGGCTTTCCGAGCCAGATTCCTGATCGCCTGTTTGCAAATAGACATCGCAAGTGAAAGAGTCATCTGAGGCTGAACGACACCGGGTACTTGTGGAAGGAGCGAAGATACAGACTCTTTGTTGATTACAACAGGGCTGTTCATGGCAATTTTTGTCAAGGCTATGTCGGGATTCGTTGGGCCGACCTGAATTTTCATCATTATGGTCATTGTCGTATAAATAATTTGATTTTTCTGAATGTCTATTGAATGACCGATCATGATCCTCTGACTCTGTTGTTCGGGTATAGTCAGTGCCGCCCGTTCCGTACATCAAAGTGATGATCTGAAGTTTGTTTCGCCGACAAGGTTTGTCATCGGGTAGCATACCTGAACCAGAATATCCGTTTGTGCTGACCATGTGTGATGGTTCGTTTTGTATCAGCCTCCCATCAGTCATTGGCATTGCAGTTAATAGGCCCGGCTCAGTTTTTATAGAAAAACTCTGGTTTGTCAAAGCCTGATTCTGATCAACCTCAATGATAAAACGATAAGTCTGTGACACAACCGGGCAGACGAAAGGCAAAAAGACCAACACGTATGAGAGTAGACTGTTAATGGTTCTATCCTTTGTTTTCCGGGGATAGGAGCAGTGAGGATAGACGATAGAAGTTTGGGAGCTTTTCAATCTTGGCAAGCTCTATTGCCCTCCATGTCTTTTTGTCATCGTTTAAGCCCCGCAGGTGATAGACAGATAGACGTGAGCATTGCACTTCAGATCGTACTCAAACGTGTGCAGTGCCTTTCCCTCCTGGCCCTGAGACAAGCAGAAATCAATCACTTGACTTTGCATCTTCAAGCTTTCGCTTCCGGTGTTGTCTTTTGTGATTTGACAGAGCGCCGGAGTTTGGCAGGATTTTTTGGCACTCAAGGCAGGTTTGCTCTCCTCTGTGAAATTGACTTTTGTGGCCCGACAGGGCTTGAGCGCTTGGCAGAGACTTCTGGCACTCGGGACAAGTTTGCACCCCGGTGTGATATTGATTTTTGTGAACCCACAGGGCTTGAGCGCTTGCCAGGGTCTTCTGGCACTCAGGGCAGGTTTGCTCTCCGGTGTGTTCTTTTCTTTTGTGATTCGACAGGGCTTGAGCGCTTGCCAGGGTTTTCTGGCACTCAGGGCAAGTTTGCTCTCCGGTGTGATATTGACTCTTGTGAGACGACAGAGCTTGAGCGTTTGGCAGGGTCTTCTGGCACCTAGGGCAGGTTTGCTCCCCGGTGTGATCTTTTCTTCTATGATTCGACAGGGCTTGAGCGCTTGCCAGGGTCTTCTGGCACTCAGGGCAGGTTTGCTCTCCGGTGTGTTCTTTTCTTTTGTGATTCGACAGGGCTAGAGTGTTTGGCAGGGTCTCCTGGCACTCAGGGCAGGTTTGTTCTCCGGTGTGTTCTTTTCTTTTGTGAGTTGACAGAGCTTGAGCGCTTGGCAGGGTCTTCTGGCATTCAGGGCAGGTTTGCTCTCCGGTGTGATATTGACTCATGTGAGCCGACAGGGCTTGAGCGTTTGGCAGGGGCTTCTGGCACTCAGGGCAGGTTTGCTCTCCGCTGTGATCTTTTCTTTTGTGAACCGTCAGGGCATAAGCGTTTGGCAGGGGCTTCTGGCAATCAGGGCAGGTTCGTTCTCCGGTGTGATATTGACTTTTGTGATTGTTCAACGAGGCTTGAGAGCTAAATGATTTTTCACAGCCGGGGTGATCACATCGGTATTGTTTGAAGCCTGCCTTCTTTTGTTTTTTCGCAGGTGGTGGTTTTAATTTTAATGACGCACCGGTTGTGCTGTCAGCTCCTGAGACAACTATCGGTGCTTCAGCAGTATGGCTTACCGGGCCAGATTCCTGATCGCCTGTTTGCAAATAGACACCGCAAGCGAAAGAGTCATCTGAGGTTGAACGACACCGGTTACTTTTGGAAGGAGCATAGATACAGACTCTCTGTTGATTACAACAGGGCTGTTCATGGCAATTCTTGTCAAAGCTATGTCGGGAGTCAGTGGGCCGACCCGAATTTTCATCATTATTGTCGTTGTCGTATAAATAGTGTAATTTTTCTGAATGTCTATTGAATGACTGACCATGATCCTCTGACTCTGTTGTCTGGGAGTAGTTACCCCCGCCCGTTCCTTTCATCAAAGTGATGATCATGTGTGATGGTTCGTTTTGCATCAGCCTATCATCAGCCATTGGCATTGCAGTGAATAGGCCTGGCTCAGTTTTTATAGAAAAACTCTGGCTTGTCGAAGCCTGATTCTGATCAACCTCAACGATAAAACGATAAGTCTGTGGCATAACCGGGCAGACGAAAGGCAAAAAGACCAATACGTGCGAGAGTAGACTGTTAATGGTTCTATCCTTTTTTTTCCGGGGATACGAGCAGTGAGGATAGACGATAGAAGTTTGGGAGCTTTTCAATGTTGGCAAGCTCTAGTGCCTTCCATGTCTTTTTGTCGTTGGTTAACCACCGCTGGTGATAGACAGGTAGACCTGCGCATTGCACTTCAGATCATACCCAAACGTGTGCAGTGCCCTTCCCTCCTGAGACTGTGACAAGCAGAAATCAATCACTTGACTTTGCTCCATCAAGCTTTCGTTTCCGGTGTTGCCTTTTGTGATTCGACAGGGCTAGAGCGTTTGGCAGGGTCTTCTGGCACTCAGGGCAGGTTTGCTCTCCAGTGTGATCTTTTCTCCTGTGACCCGAAAGGGCTTTCGCGTTTGGCAGAGTCTTCTGACACTCAAGGCAGGTTTGTTCTCCGGTGTGATATTGACTTTTGTGAACCGACAGGGAATTGGCATTTGACAGGGTCTTCTGGCACTCAGGGCAAGTTTGCTCTCCGGTGTGTTCTTTTCTTTTGTGCTCCGACAGAGCTTGAGGGTCTGGCAGGAGCCTCTGGCACTCAGGGCAAGTTTGCCCTCCGATGTGTTCTTTTCTTTTGTGAGCCGACAGAACTTTCGCGTTTGGCAGGGTCTTCTGGCAGTCAAGGCAGGTTTGTTCTCCGGTGTGATATAGACTTCTGTGAACCGTTAGGGCTTGAGCGTTTGGCAGGGTCTTCTGGCACCCAGGGCAGGTTTGCTTTCCGGTGTGATCTTTTCTTTTGTGAACCCACAGGGCTTGAGCGTTCGGCAGAGTCTCCAGGCATTCAGGGCAGGTTTGCTTTCCGGTGTGATCTTTTTTTTTGTGAGCCCACAGGGCTTGAGCGTTTGGCAGAGGCCTCTGACATTCAGTGCAGGTTTTCTCTCCGCTGTGATATTGACTTTTGTGATTCGACAGGGCTTGAGCGTTTGGCAGGGTCTTCTGGCACTCAGGGCAGGTTTGCTCTCCGGTGTGATCTTTTCTTTTGTGAGCCCTCAGGGCATAAGCGTTTGGCAGGGGCTTCTGGCACTCAGGACAGGTTCGTTCTCCGGTGTGATATTGACTTTTGTGATTGTACAATGAGGTTTGAGAGCCAAGTGATTTTTCACAGCCGGGGCGCTCACATCGGTATTTTTTGGAGTCTGCCTCCCTTTGTTTTTTCGCAGGTGGTGGATTTAATTTTAATGAAGCACCGGTGGTGCTGTCAGCTCCTGAGACAACTGTCGGACCTTCAGCAAGATGGCTGACCGGACCGGATTCCTGATCGCCTTTTTGCAAATAGACATCGCAAGCGAAAGAGTCATCTGAGGTTGAACGACACCGGGTAATCGTGGAAGGAGCCAAGATACAGACTCCTTGTTGATTACAACAGGGCTGTTCATGACAATTTTTGTCAAAGCTATGCCGGGAGTCAGTGGGCTGACCCGAATTTTCATCATTATGGTCGTTGTCGTATAAATAATGTAATTTTTCTGAATGTCTATTGAATGACTGACCATGATCCTCTGACCCTGTTGTCCCGGAATAGTTACCGCTGCCCGTTCCGTACATCAAAGTGATCATCTGAAGTTTATTTCGCCTGGAAGGCTTGTCATCGGGTAGCATGCCTAACCCCGAATATCCGTTTGTGCTGATCATGTGTGATGGTTCGTTTTGCATCAGCCTTCCATCAGTCATTGGCATTGCAGTTAATAGGCCCGGCTCAGTTTTTATAGAAAAACTCTGGCTTGTCAAAGCCTCATTCTGATCAACCTCAACGATAAAACGATAAGTCTGTGGCTCACCCGGGCAGACGAAAGGCAAAAAGACCAATACGTGCGAGAGGAGACTTTTAATGGTTCAATCCTTTTTTTACCGGGGATAGGAGCAGTGAGGATAGACGATAGGAAGTTTGGGAGTTTTTCAATGTTGGCAAGCTCTATTGCCTTTCATGTCTTTATGTCGTCGGTTAACCGCCGCTGCTGATAGACAGATAGACCTGAGCATTGTACTTCAGATCATGCCCAAACGTGTGCAGTGCTCTTCCCTCCTGAGACTGTGACAAGCAGAAATCAATCACTTGACTCTGTACCATCAAGCTTTCGTTTCCGGTGTAGCCTTCTGTGATTCAATAGGGCTTGAGCGTGTGGCAGGGTCTTCAGGCACTCAGGGCAGGTTTTCTCTCCGGTGTGATATTGACTTTTGTGAACCGACAGGGCATGAGCGTGTGCCAGGGTCGTCTGGCACTCAGGGCAGGTTTGCCCCCCGCTGTGATCTTTTCTTTTGTGAACCGACAGGGCTTGAGCGTGTGCCAGGGTCGTCTGGCACTCAGGGCAGGTTTTCTCTCCTGTGTGATATTGACTTTTGTGAACCGACAGAGCATGAGCGTGTGCCAGGGTCGTCTGGCACTCAGGGCAGGTTTGTTCTCCGGTGTGATATCGACTTTTGTGATCCGACAGGGCTTGAGCGTGTAACAGGCTCGTCTGGCACTCAGGGCAGGTTTGCTCGCCAGTGTGATATCGACTTTTGTGAGCCGACAGGGCATTCGCATTTGGCAGGGTCTTCTGGCACACAGGGCAGGTTTTCTCTCCGGTGTGATCTTTTCTTTTGTGAAACGCCAGGGCTTGAGCGTTTCGCTGGGGCTTCTGGCACTCAGGACAGGTTTTCTCTCCGGTGTGATATTGACTTTTGTGAGTCAACAGGGATTGAATGTTTGCAAAGGTCTTCTGGCACTCAGGGCAGGTTTGCTGTCCGGTGTGATCTTTTCTTTTGTGGACCACCAGGGCTTGAGCGTTTGGCAGGGGTTTCTGGCACTCTGGACAGGTTCGTTTTCCGGTGTGATATTGACTTTTGTGATTGTACAACGAGGTTCGAGAGCCAAGTGATTTTTCACAGCCGGGGTAATCACATCGGTATTTTTTGGAGCCTGCCTTCCTTTGTTTTTTCGCAGGTGGTGGATTTAATTTTAATAATGAACCGGTTGTGCTGTCAGCTCCTGAGACAACTGTCAGACCTTCAGCAGGATGGCTTACCGGGCCAGATTCCTGATCGCCTGTTCGCAAATAGACATCTGTTGTGCAAGTGAAAGAGTCATCTGAGGCTGAACGACATCGGGTAATTGCGGAAGGAGCGAAGATACAGACTCCTTGTTGATTACAACAGGGCTGTTCATGGCAATTTTTGTCAAGGCTATGCCGGGAGTCGGTGGGCCGACCCGAATTTTCATCATTGTGGTCGTTGTCGTATAGATAATGCGGTTTTTCTGAATGTCTATTGAATGACTGACCATGATCCTCTGGCCCCGTTTTCCGGGAATAGTTACCGCCGCCCGTTCCGTACATCAAAGTGATGATCTGAAGTTTGTTTCGCCGACAGGGTTTGTCATCGGGTAGCATACCTGACCCCGAATATCCGTTTGTGCTGATCATGAGTGATGGTTCGTTTTGCATCAGCCTCCCATCAGTCATTGGCATTGCAGTTAATAGGCCCGGCTCAGTTTCTATAGAAAAACTCTGGCTTGTCGAAGCCTCATTCTGATCAACCTCAACGATAAAACCATAAGTCTGTGGATCAACCGGGCAGACGAAAGGCAAAAAGACCAATACGTATGAGAGTAGACTTTTAATGTTTCTATCCTTTTTTTCCGGGGATAGGAGCAGTGAGGATAGACGATAGGAAGTTTGGAAGCTTTTCAATGTTGGCAAGCTCTATTGCCTTCCTGTCTTTTTGTCATCGGTTAACCGCCGCTGGTGATAGACGATAGACGTGAGTATTGCACTTCAAATCATGCCCAAACGTTTGCAGTGCCTTTACCTCCCGACCCTGAAACAAGCAGAAATCAATCACTTGGCTTTGCATCATCAAACTTTCGTTTCCGGTGTTGCCTTCTGTGATTCGATAGGGCTTGAGCGTGTGGCACTGTCGTCTGGCACTCTGGGCAGGTTTTCTCTCCGGTGTGATATTGGCTCTTGTGAACCGACAGGGCTTGAACGTGTGGCAGGGTCTTCTGGCACTCAGGGCAGGTTTTCTCTCCGGTGTGATATTGACTTTTGTGAACCGACAGGGCTTGAGCATATGGCAGGGTCGTTTGGCACTCAGGGCAGGTTTTCTCTCCGGTGTGATATTGGCTTTTGTGAACCGACAGGGCTTGAACGTGTGGCAGGGTTTTCTGGCACTCAGGGCAGGTTTGCTTTCCGGTGTGATCTTTTCTTTTGTGAACCCACAGGGCTTGAACGTTTGCCAAGGTCTTCTGGCACTCAGGGCAGGTTTGCTTTCCGGCGTGAGCATTTCTTTTGTGAATCGCAAGGGCTTGAGCGTTTGGCAGAGTCTCCAGGCACTCAGGGCAGGTTTGCTTTCCGGTGTGATCTTTTCTTTTGTGATTCGCCAGGGCTTGAGCGTTTGGCAGGGGCTTCTGGCACTCAGGGCAGGTTTTCTCTCCGGTGTGATCTTTTCTTCTGTGAGCCGAAAGGGCTTTTGCGTTTGGCAAGGTCTTCTGGCACTCAGAGCAGGTTTGCTCTCCGGTGTGATATTGACTTTTGTGAACCGACAGGGCATTCGCATTTGACAGAGTCTTCTGGCACTCAGGGCAGGTTTGCTCTCCGGCGTGACCTTTTCTTTTGTGAACCGCCAGGGCATGAGCGTTTGGCAGGGGTTTTTGGCACTCAGGACAGGTTTTCTCTCCGGTGTGATACAGACTTTTGTGAACAGACAGGGTTTGAGCGTTTGGCAAGGTCTTATGGCACTCTGGACAGATTTGCACTCCGGTGTGATCTTTTCTTTTGTGAGCCGACAGGGCTTGTGCGCTTGGTAGAGACTTCTGGCACGAAGGGCAGCTTTGCTTTCCAGTGTGATATTGCCTTTTGTGAGTGTTCAATGAGGCTTGAGAACCAAGTGATTTTTCACAGCCGGGTTGATCACATAGGTATTTTTTGGCACCCGCCTTCCTTTGTTTCTTCGCAGATGGTGGATTAAATTTTAATGATGAATCGATTGTGCTTTCAGCTCCTGAGACAACTGTCGGACCTTCAGCAGGATGGCTCACCGGGCCAGATTCCTGATCGCCTGTTTGCAAATAGACATCTGTTGTGCAATCGAAAGAGTCATCTGAGTTTAAACGACATCGGGTACTTGTTGAAGGAGCGAAGATACAGACTCTTTGTTGATTACAACAAGGCTGCTCATGGCAATTTTTGTCAAAGCTATGTCGGGAGTCTGTGGGTCGGCCCGAACTTTCATCATTATGGTTGTTATCGTATAGATAGTGCGATTTTTCTGAATGTCTATTGACTGACTGACCATGATCCTCTGACCCCGTTTTCCGCGAATAGTTACCGCCGCCTGTTCCGTACATCAAAGTGATGATCTGAAGTTTGTTTCGCCTTGAGGGTTTGTCATCCGGTAGCATGCCCGGCCCCGAATATCCGTTTGTACTGATCATGTGTGATGGTTCGTTTTGCATCAACCTCCCATCAATCATTGGCATTGCAGTTAATAGGCCCGGCTCAGTTTTTATAGAAAAACTCTGGCCTGTCGAAGCCCCATTCTGATTAACCTCAACGACTAAACGGTAAGTCTGCGACTCAAACAGGCAGACGAAAGGTACAAAGAGCAATACGGGCGAGAGTAGACTTTTAATGGTTCTATCCTCTGATTTCTATGGATAGGAGCAGTGAGGATAGACGAGAAGAAGTTTGGCAGTTTTTCAGTGCTTGCAAGCTCTATAGGAGTTACAAAGCGTAGATAGATAACCAACTGGCTTATCGAATTAGCGCAAAACCCCGTACTTTGAGAGGGTGTCGCAAAACTCCAACAGCGCGTCGCAAAACTCCAACAGCGCGTTCCCATGCTCTGAGTTCGTCATTCCCGCGAAGGCGGGAATCCAGCGCCAACGGTGGATCTCTGCCTTCTCGGGGATGACAAGGCCAGGGGAGCACCGGGCAGTATGGTTCTGGTGGTGAGTCAGTGTGGATTCCCGCCTTCGCGGGAATGACGGGGGTGAAGGCGGGAACCAGAGTTTTGCGAAACCAGAGTTTTGCGACACCCTCTTCACGGCGGGGAGGATGTCAAAAAATAAGGTTTAAGTACTGCTTGGTGAAGAAAATTTCTTCCCATGTCTTTTTGTTATCAGTCAACCCGCGATGGACGTGAACATTGCACTTAAGATCATGCTCAAACGTGCTCAGTGCCCTTGCGTCCTGAGCCTGTGACAAGTCGAAATCATTCACTTGACTTTGCATCATCAAGTTTTCGTTTTCGGTGTTGTCTTTTGTGATTCGACAGGGCTTGGACGTTTGGCAGGTGCTTCTGGCACTCAGGGCAGGTTTGCTCTCCGGTGTGTTCTTTCCTTTTGTGAACCGACAGCGCTTTCGCATTTCGCAGGATCTTCTGGCACTCAGGGCAGGTTCGCTCTCCGGTGTGATATTGACTTTTGTGAGCTGACAGGGCTTGAGCGTTTGGCAGGGGCTTCTGGCACTCAGAGCAGGTTTGCTCTCCGGTGTGATCTTTTCTTTTGTGAACTGACAGGGCCTGAAGGTTTGCAAAGGTCTTCTGGCACTCAGGACAGGTTTGCTCTCCCGTGTGATATCGACTTTTGTGAACTGACAGGGCTTTTGCGTTTGGCAAGGTCTTCTGGCACTCAGGGCAGGTTTTCTCTCCGCTGTGATCTTTTCTTTTGTGATCCGAAAGGGCTGGACCGTTTGGCAGGGTCTTCTGGCACTCAGGGCAAGCTTGCTCTCCGGTGTGTTCTTTTCTTTTGTGAGCCGAAAGGGCTGGACCGTTTGGCAGGGTCTTCTGGCACTCAGGGCAAGTTTGCTCTCCGGTGTGTTCTTTTCTTTTGTGAGCCGACAGGGCTTGAGCGCTTGGCAGGGTCTTCTGACACTCAGGGCAGGTTCGCTCTACCGTGTGATAATTTCTTTTATGATCCGACAGGGCTTGAGCGTTTGGCAGGGTCTTCTGGCACTCAGGGCAGTTTTGCTCTCCAGTGTGTTCTTTTCTTTTGTGAACCGACAGCACTTTCGCGTTTCGCAGGATTTTCTGGCACCGAGGGCAGCTTTGCTTTCCAGTGTGATATTGCCTTTTGTGAGTGTTCAATGAGGCTTGAGAGCCAAGTGATTTTTCACAGCCGGGTTGATCACATGGGTATTTTTTGAAGCCTGCCTTCTTTTGTTTTTTCGCAGGTGGTGGATTTAGTTTTAATGACGCACCGGTTGTGCTGTCAGCTCCTGAGACAACTATCGAACCTTCAGCAGGATGGCTTATCGGGCCAGATTCCTGATCGCCTGTTTGCAAATAGACATCGCAAGCGAAAGAGTCATCTGAGGTTGAACGACACCGGGTACTTTTGGAAGGAGCGTAGATACAGACTCTCTGTTGATTACAACAGGGCTGTTCATGGCAATTCTTGTCAAAGCTATGTCGTGAGTCAGTGGGCCGACCCAAATTTTCATCATTATGGTCGTTGTCGTATAAATAATGTGATTTTTCTCTATGTCTATTGAATGACTGACCATGATCCTCTGACTCTGTTGTCCGGGAATAGTTACCGCCGCCCGTTCCGTATATCAAAGTGATGATCTGAAGTTTGTTTCTCCTGGAGGGTTTGTCATCGGGTAGCATGCCTGACCCTGAATATCCTTTTGTGCTGACCATATGTGATGGTTCGTTTTGCATCAGCCTCCCATCAGTCATTGGCGTTGCAGTTAATAGGCCCGGCTCAGTTTTTATAGAAAAACTCTGGCCTGTCAAAGCCCCATTCTGATCAACCTCTACGATAAAACCACAAGTCTGCGGCTCAACCGGGCAGACGAAAGGCAAAAAGACCAATACATGCGATAGTAGACTTTTAATGGCTCTACCCTTTGTTTTCCGGGGATAGGAGCAGTGAGGATAGACGATACCCCCGCAGGTGATAGACAGATAGACGTGAGCATTGCACTTCAGATCATACCCCAAACTGTGCAGTGCCTTTCCCTCCTCGGCCTGTGACAAGCAGAAATCAATCACTTGACTTTGCATCATCAAGCTTTCGTTTACGGTGTTGCCTTTTGTGATTCGACAGGGCTTGGGCGTTTAGCAAGGTCTTTTGGCACTCAGGACAGGTTCTTTCTCCGGTGTGATATTGACTTTTGTGAACAGAGAGCGTTTGAGCGTTTGGTAGGGTCTTCTGGCACTCAGGGCAGGTTTGCTCTCCGGTGTGTTCTTTTCTTTTGTGAATCCACAGGGCTTGAGCGTTTGACAGGGTCTTCTGGCACTTAGGGCAGGTTTGCTCTCCGCTGTGATATTGACTTTTGTGAGCCGACAGGGCTTGAAGGTTTGCAAAGGTCCTCTGGCACTCAAGACAGGTTTGCTCTCCGGTGTGATCTTTTCTTTTGTGAGTCGACAGGGCTTGTGCGTCCGGCAGGATCTTCTGGCACTCAGGGCAGGTTTGTTCTCCGGTGTGATATTTTCTTTTGTGATCCCACAGGGCTTGCGCGTTTGGCACGGTCTTCTCGCAATCAGGGCAGGTTTTCTCTCCGGTGTGATATTGAGTTTTGTGAGTCGACAGGGCCTTTTTGTTTGGCAAGGTTTTCTGGCACTCGGGGCAGGTTTGCGCTCCGGAGTGATCTTTTCTTTTGTGAACTGCCAGAGCATGAGCGTTTGGCAGGGGCTTCTGGCACTTGAGACAGGTTCGTTCTCCGGTGTGATATTGACTTTTGTGATTGTAAAACGAGGTTTGAGAGCTAAGTGATTTTTCACAGCCGAGGTGATCACATCGGTATTTTTTGGCGCCTGCCTTCTTTTGTTTTTTCACAGGAGGTGGATTTAATTTTAATGATGAACCGGTTGTGCTTTCAGCTTCTGAGATAACTGTCGAACTTTCAGCAGGATGGTGTACCGGGCCAGATTCCTGACCGCCTGTTTGCAAATAGACATCTGTTGTGTAAGCGAAAGAGTCATCTGAGGCTGAAGGACACCGGGTACTTGTGGAAGGAGCGAAGATACAGACTCTTTGTTGATTACAACAGGGCTGTTCATGGCAATTTTTGTCAAGGCTATGTCGGGAGTCAGTGGGTCGGCCCGAACTTTCATCATTATGGTCGTTGTCGTAGAGATAATGCGACTTTTCTGAATGTCTATTGAATGACTGACCATGATCCTCTGACGCTGTTGTCTGGGAATAGTTACCGCCGCCCGTTCCATACATCAAAGTGATGATCTGAAGTTTGTTTCGCCGACAGGATTTGCCATCGGGTAGCATGCCTGACCCTGAATATCCGTTTGTGCTGGTCATGTGTGATGCTTCGTTTTGCATCAGCCTCCAGTCGGTCATTGGCATTACAGTTAATATGCCCGGCTCAGTTTTTATAGAAAAACTCTGGCTTATCGAAGCTCCATTCTGATTAACCTCAACGATAAAACGGCAAGTCTGAGGCTCAAACGGGCAGACGAAAGGCACAAAGAGCAATATGTGCGAGAGTAGACTTTTAATGGTTCTATCCTTTGTTTTCCAGGGATAGGAGCAGTGAGGATAGACGATAGAAAGTTTGGAAGGTTTTCAATATTGGCAAGCTCTAAAGACTTAAATCTTCAGCGCAATAAAATCAATCACTTGACTTTGCTTCACCAAGCTTTCGTTTCCGGTGTTTCCTTTTGTGATTCGACAGGGCTAGGGCGTTTGGCAGGGGCTTCTGGCACTCAGGGCAGGTTTGCTCACCGGTGTGATATTGCCTTTTGTGATTCGAAAGGGCTAGAGCGTTTGGCAGGGGCTTCTGGCACTTGAGACAGGTTCGTTCTCCGGTGTGATATTGGCTTTTGTGAGCCGACAGGGCCTGACTGTTTGCCAAGGTCTTCTGGCACTCAGGGCAGGTTTGCTCTCCGGTGTGTTCTTTTCTTTTGTGATTCCACAGGGCTAGAGCATTTGACAGGGTCTTCTGGCACTCAGGGCAGGTTTGCTCTCCGCTGTGTTCTTTTCTTTTGTGATTCCACAGGGCTAGAGCGTTTGACAGGGTCTTCTGGCACTCAGGGCAGGTTTGCTCTCCGCTGTGATATTTACTTTTGTGATTCGACAGGTCTTGAGCGCTTGGTAGGATCTTCTGGCACTCAGGGCAGGTTTGCTCTCCGGTGTGTTCTTTTCTTTTGTGATTCGACAGGGCATGAATGTTTCGCAGGGTTTTCTGGCACTCAGGGCAGGTTTGCTCTCCTCTGTGATAATGACTTTTGTGATCCGACAGGGCGTGAGCGTTTGGCAGGGTCGTCTGGCACTCAGGGCAGTGTTGCTCTCCAGTGTGTTCTTTTCTTTTGTGAGTCCACAGGGCTTGAGCGTTTGACAGGGTCTTCTGGCACTCAGGGCAGGTTTGCTCTCCACTGTGATATTGACTTTTGTGAGCCGACAGGGCATGCGCGTTTGGCAGGGGTTTCTGGCACTCAGGGCAGGTTTGTTCTCCGGTGTGACATTTTCTTTTGTGATCCGACAGGGCTTGCGCGTGTGGCAGTGTCGTCTGGCACTCAGGGCAGGTTTGTTCTCCGGTGTGACATTTTCTTTTGTGATCCGACAGGGCTTGCGCGTGTGGCAGTGTCGTCTGGCACTCAGGGCAGGTTTGCTCTCCGGTGTGATATCGACTTTTGTGAACCGACAGGGCTTGCGCGTTTGGCACGGGCTTCTGGCAGTCAGGGCAGGTTTGCTCTCCGGTATGGCATTTTCTTTTGTGATCCGACAGGGCTCGAGCGTTTGCCAGGCTCTTCCGGCACTCGGGGCAGGTTTGCTCTCCGGTGTGATATTTTCTTTTGTGAACCGACAGGGCATAAGCGTTTGGCAGGGGCTTCTGGCACTCAGGACAGGTTCGTTCTCCGGTGTGATATTGACTTTTGTGATTGTACAATGAGTTTTGAGAGCTAAGTAATTTTTCACAGCCGGGGTGATGACATCGGTATTTGTTGGAGCCTGCCTTCCTTTGTTTTTTCGCAGGTGGTGGATTTAATTTTAATGATGCACCGGTTGTGCTGTCATCTTCTGAGACAACTTTTGTACCTTCAGCAGGATGGCTTACCGGGCCAGATTCCCGGTCGCCTGTTTGCCAATAGACATCGCAAGCGAGAGAGTCACCTGAGGTTGAACGACACCGGGTACTTGTGGAAGGAGCGAGGATACAGACTCCTTGTTGATTACAACAGGGCTGTTCATGGCAATTCTTGTCAAGGCTATGTCGGGAGTCGGTGGGCTGACCCGAACTTTCATCATTGTTGTCGTTGTCGTATAAATAATGTGATTTTTCTGAATGTCTATTGAACGACTGACCATGATCCTCTGACTCTGTTATCCGTGAATAGTTACCACCGCCCGTTCCGTACATCAAAGTGATGATCATGTGTGATGGTTCGTTTTGCATCAGCCTCCCATCAGTCATTGGCATTGCAGTTAATAGGCCCGGCTCAGTTTTTATAGACAAACTCTGGCTTGTCGAAGCCTCATTCTGACCAACCTCAACGATAAAACCATAAGTCTGCGGCTCAACCGGGCAGACGAAAGGCAAAAAGACCAATACGTGCGAGAGTAGACTTTTAATGGCTCTATCCTTTGTTTTCCCGGGATAGGAGCAGTGAGGATAGACGATACCCCCGCAGGTGATAGACAGATGGACGTGAGCATTGCACTTCAGATCATGCCCAAACGTGTGCAGTGCTTTCCCTCCTGAGCCTGTAACAAGCAGAAGTCAATCACTTGACTTTACATCACCAAGCTTTCGTTTTCGGTGTTGCCTTCTGTGATCCGACAGGGCTTTCGTGTTTGACAGGGTCTTCTGGCACTCAGGGCAAGTTTGCTCTCCGGTGTGATGTCGAGTTTTGTGAGCCGACAGAGCTTGAGCATTTGGCAGGGTCGTCTGGCACTCTGGGCAGGTTTGCTCTCCGGTGTGATATTTTCTTTTGTGAGCCCACAGGGCTTGGTTGTTCGGCAGGGTCTTCTGGCACTCAGGGCAGGTTTGCTCTCCTGTGTGATATTTTCTTTTGTGAGCCAACAGGACTTGAGTGCTTGGCAGAGTCTGCTGGCATTCAGGGCAGGCTTGCTCTCCGGAGTGATATTGACTTTTGTGAGCCGACAGGGACTGAGCGTTTGCCAGGGTTCTCTGGCACTCAGGGCAGGTTTGCTTTCCCGTGTGATATTTTCTTTTATGATACGACAGGTCTATCGCGTTCGGCAGGGTCGTCTGGCAATCAGGGCAGTTTTGCTCTTCGCTGTGATCTTTTCTTTTGTGAGCCCACAGGGCTAAAGTGTTCGGCAGGTTCTTCTGGCACTCAGGGCAGGTTTGCTCTCCCGTGTGATGTTTTCTTTTATGATACGACAGGGCTTTCGCGTTCGGCAGGGGCTTCTGGCACTCAGGGCAGGTTTGCTCTCCCGTGTGATAGTTTCTTTTGTGGTCTGACAGGGCTTGAGCGTTTGACAGGGGCTTCTGGCACTCAGGGCAGGTTTGCTCTCCGCTGTGTTTTTTTCTTTTGTGATCCGACAGGGCTTGAGCGTTTGGCACGATCTTCTTGCACTCAGGGCAGGTTTGCTTTCCTGTGTGATCTTTTCTTTTGTGTGCCGACAGGCATTGAGCGCTTGGTAGGGGCTTCTGGCACTCAGGGCAGGTTTGCTCTCCCGTGTGATATTTTCTTTTATGATCCGACAGGGCTTTCGCATTTGGCACGCTCTTCTGGCAATCAGGGCAAGTTTGCTCTCCGGTGTGATCTTTTCTTTTGTGAACCGTCAGGGCATAAGCGTTTGGCAAGGGCTTCCGGCACTCGAGGCAGGTTCGTTCTCCGGTGTGATATTGACTTTTGTGATTGTACATTGAGGCTTGAGAGCTAAATGATTTTTCACAGCCGGGGTGATCACATCGGTATTTTTTGGAGTCCGCCTTCTTTTGTTTTTTCGCAGTAGGTGGATTTAGTTTTAATGATGAACCGGTCGTGCTGTCAGCTCCTGAGACAACTCTCGGTGCTTTGGCAGGATAGCTTACCGGGCCAGATTCCTGATCGCCTGTCTGCAGATAGACATCTGTTATGCAAGCGAAAGAGTCATCTGAAGTTGAACGACACTGGGTACTTGTGGAAGGAGCGAAGATACAAACCCCTTGTTGATTGCAACAGGGCTGTTCATGGCAATTTTTGTCAAGGCTATGTCGGGAGTCATTGGGCCGACCCGAATTTTCATCATTATGGTCTTTGTCGTAGAGATAATGCGATTTTTCTGAATGTCTATTGAATGACCGACCATGATCCTCTGGCCCCGTTGTCCGGGAATAGTTACCGCCGCCCGTTCCGTACATCAAAGTGATGATCTGAAGTTTGTTTCGCCGACAGGGTTTGTCATCGATTGGTATGCCTGACCGGGAATATTCGTTTGTGCTGCTAATCTGTGGTGGTTCGTTTTGCCTCGGCCTCCAATCGGTCATTAGCATTGCAGGTAATATGCCCGACTCAGTTTTTATAGAAAAACTCTGGCTTGTCGAGGCCCTGTTCTGATCAACCTCAACGATAGAACCATAAGTCTGCGGCTCAACCGGGCAGACGAAAGACACAAAGACCAATACGTACGAGAGTAGACTTTTAATAATTCTATCCTTTGTTTTCTTGGGATAGGAGCAGTGAGGATAGACGATAGTGAGCATTGCACTTCAGATCATGCCCAAACGTGTGCAGTGCCTTTCCCTCCTGGGCCTGTGACAAGCAGAAATCAATGACTTGACTCTACATCATCGAGCTTTCGTTTCCGGTGTTTTCTTCTGTGATTCGACAGGGCTTTCGCGTTTGGCAGGGTCTTCCGGCACTCTGGGCAGGTTCGCTCTCCGCTGTGTTCTTTTCTTTTGTGATCCCACAGGGCTTGAGCGTTTGGCAGGGCCTTCTGGCACTCTGGGCAGGTTTGCTCTCCGGTGTGATATTGACTTTTGTGAGTCGACAAGGCTTTCGCGTTTGGAAGGGACTTCTGGCAATCAGGGCAGGTTTGCTCTCCGCTGTGTTCTTTTCTTCTGTGAGCCGAGAGGGCTGTAGGGTTTGGCAGGGTCTTCTGGCACTCTGGGCAGGTTTGCTCTCCGCAGTGATAACGAATTTTGTGAGCCGATAGGGCTTGAGTGCTTGGTAGGGCCTTCTGACACTCAGGGCAGGTTTGTTCTCCTGTGTGATATTTTCTTCTGTGATTCGACAGGGCTTTCGCGTTTGGCAGGGTCTTCCGGCACTCTGGGCAGGTTTGCTCTCCGCTGTGTTCTTTTCTTTTGTGATCCCATAGGGCTTGAGCGTTTAGCAGGGTCTTCTGGCACTCTGGGCAGGTTTGCTCTCCGGTGTGATATTGACTTTTGTGAGTCGACAGGGCTTTCGCGTTTGGAAGGGACTTCTGGCAATCAGGGCAGGTTTGCTCTCCGCTGTGTTCTTTTCTTCTGTGAGCCGAGAGAGCTGGAGGGTTTGGCAGGGTCTTCTGGCACTCAGGGCAGGTTCGCTCTCCGCAGTGATAACGAATTTTGTGAGCCGATAGGGCTTGAGTGCTTGGTAGGGCCTTCTGACACTCAGGGCAGGTTTGTTCTCCGGTGTGATATTTTTTTTTGTGAGTCGACAGGGCTTGAGCGTTTCGCAGGGGCTCCTTGCAATCAGGACAGACTTGCTCTCCGGTGTGCTCTTTTCTTTTGTGATACGCCAGGGTTTGATAGTTCGGCAGGGTTTTCTGGCACTCTGGGCAGGTTTGTTCTCCGGTGTGATATTTTTTTTTGTGAGCCCACAGGGCTTTCGCGTTTGGCAGGGGCTTCTGGCACTCTGGGCAGGTTTTCTCTCTAGCGTGATATCGACTTTTATGAACCGACAGGGCTTGAGCGTGTGGCAGGGTCTTCAGGCACTCTGGGCAGGTTCGCTCTCCGGTGTGATATCGTTTTTTGTGATCTGACAGGGCTTGATTATGTGACAGGGTCGTCTGGCACTCAGGACAGGTTTGCTCTCCTCTGTGATATCGACTTTTGTGAGCCGACAAGGCATTCGCATTTGGCAGGATCTTCTGGCACTCAGGGCAGGTTTGCTCTCCGGTGTGTTCTTTTCTTTTGTGAGTCCACTGGGCTTCAGCGTTTGGCAGGGTCTTCTGGCACTCAGGGCAGGTTTGCTCTCCGGTGTGATATCGACTTTTGTGAGCCGACAGGGCATTCGCATTTGGCAGGGTCTTCTGGCACTCAGGGCAGGTTTGCTTTCCGGTGTGAGCATTTCTTTTGTGAAACGCCAGGGCATTAGCGTTTGGCAAGGGCTTCCGGCACTCGAGGCAGGTTCGTTCTCCGGTGTGATATTGACTTTTGTGATTGTACATTGAGGCTTGAGAGCTAAATGATTTTTCACAGCCGGGGTGATCACATCGGTATTTTTTGGAGTCCGCCTTCTTTTGTTTTTTCGCAGTAGGTGGATTTAGTTTTAATGATGAACCGGTCGTGCTGTCAGCTCCTGAGACAACTCTCGGTGCTTTGGCAGGATAGCTTACCGGGCCAGATTCCTGATCGCCTGTCTGCAGATAGACATCTGTTATGCAAGCGAAAGAGTCATCTGAAGTTGAACGACACTGGGTACTTGTGGAAGGAGCGAAGATACAAAACCCTTGTTGATTGCAACAGGGCTGTTCATGGCAATTTTTGTCAAGGCTATGTCGGGAGTCAGTGGGCCGACCCGAATTTTCATCATTATGGTCGATGTCGTATGGATAATGTGATTTTTCTGAATGTCTATTGAATGACCGACCATGATCCTCTGGCCCCGTTGTCCGGGAATAGTTACCGCCGCCCGTTCCGTACATCAAAGTGATGATCTGAAGTTGGTTTCGCCGACAGGGTTTGTCATCGGGTAGCATGCCTGATCCTGAATATCCGTTTGTGCTGGTCATGTGTGATGGTTCATTTTTTATCAACCTCCAGTCGGTCACTGACATTGCAGTTAATAGGCCCGGCTCAGTTTTTATAGACAAACTCTGGCTTGTCGAAGCCCCATTCTGACCAACCTCAACGATAAAACCATAAGTCTGCGGCTCAACCGGGCAGACGAAAGGCAAAAAGACCAATACGTGCGAGAGTAGACTTTTAATGGCTCTATCCTTTGTTTTCCCGGGATAGGAGCAGTGAGGATAGACGATAGGAATTTAGGGCGTTTTTCAATGTTGGCAAGCTCTATGGGAATTAAAAAAGCGCAAAAAAAAATCTAATGTCGTATAAATTATTTTTTCCAACAGGGTTTAAGAGCTGTGAACATTGCCTTTCCCTCCCGGGCAGAAATCAATCACTTGACTTTGCATCATCAAGCTTTCGTTTCCGGTGTTGCCTTTTGTGACTCGACAGGGCTTTCAAGCTTGGCAGGGTCTTCCGGCACTCTGGGCAGGTTTGCTCTCCGCTGTGTTCTTTTCTTTTGTGAACCGCCAGGGCTCGAGCGTTTGGCAGGGGCTTCTGGCACTCAGGGCAGGTTTGCTCTCCGCTGTGATATTGACTTTTGTGAACCGAAAGGACATGCGCGTTTGACAGGGTCTTCTGGCACTCTGGGCAGGTTTGCTCTCCGCTGTGTTCTTTTCTTTTGTGATACGACAGGGCTAGAGCGTATGGCAGGCTCTTCTGGCACTCAGAGCAGGTTTGTTCTCCGCTGTGATAATGACTTTTGTGAGCCGAAAGGACTTTCGCGTTTGGCACTGTCTTCTGGCACTCTGGGCAGGTTCGCTCTCCTGTGTGATATTGACTTTTGTGATTCGACAGGGCTTGCGCGTTTGGCATGGTCTTCTGGCACTCTTGGCAGGTTCGCTCTCCGCTATGTTCTTTTCTTTTGTGATCCGACAGGGCTTTCATGTTTACTAGGGTCTTCTGACACTCTGGGCAGGTTCGCTCTCCGGTGTGATCTTTTCTTTTGTGATTCGACAGGGCTTGAATGTTTGGCAGAATCTTCTGGCACTCAGGGCAGGCTTGCTCTCCGCTATGTTCTTTTTTTTTGTGATCCGACAGGGCTTGAGCGTTTGGCAGGGGCTTCTGGCACTCAGGGCAGGTTTGCTCTCCGGTGTGATCTTTTCTTTTGTGAATCGCCAGGGCTCGAGCGTTTGGCAGGGGCTTCTGGCACTCAAGACAGGTTTGTTCTCCGGTGTGATATTGACTTTTGTGAGTGCTCAATGAGCCTTGGGAGCTAAATGATTTTTCACAGCCGGGGTGATTACATCGGTATTTTTTGGAGTCCGTCTTCTTTTGTTTTTTCGCAGGAGATGGATTTAGTTTTAATGATGAACCGGTCGTGCTGTCAGCTCCTGAGACAACTCTCGGTGCTTTGGCAGGATGGCTTACCGGGTCAGATTCCTGATCTCCTGTCTGCAAATAGACATCTGTTGTGCTAGCGAAAGAGTCATCTGAGATTGAACGACAGTGGGTACTTTTGTAAGGAGCGAAGATACAGACTCCTTGTTGATTACAACAGGGCTGTTCATGGCAATTTTTGTCAAGGCTATGTCGCGAGTCGGTGGGCTGACCCGAATTTTCATCATTGTTGTCGTTGTCGTATAAATAATGTGATTTTTCTGAATGTCTATTGAATGACTGTCCATGATCCTCTGACCCCGTTGTCCGGGAATAGTTACCGCCGCCCGTTCCGTACATCAAGGTGATGATCTGAAGTTGGTTTCGCCGACTGGGTTTGTCATCGGGTAGCATGCCTGACCCTGAATATCCGTCTGTGCTGGTCATGTGTGATGGTTCGTTTTGCATTAGCCTCCAATCGGTCATTGGCATTGCAGTTAATAGGTCCGGCTCAGTTTTTATAGAAAAACTCTGGCTTGTCGAAGCCTCATTCTGATCAACCTCAACGATAAAACAATAAGTCTGTGGCTCAACCGGGCAGACGAAAGGCAAAAAGACCAATATGTGGGAGAGTAGGCTGTTAATGGTTCTATCCTTTGTTTTCCAGGGATAGGAGCAGTGAGGATAGACGAGAAGATGAGGGGCACGAAACTAAAACATAGTGGTTCCTGGATTCTCTCACCTATGACAAAGGTTATGGAATTTTACTGAAACGCCGATGTTTTATCTGCCTTTCACCACCCCGATTGATATTTGCCTAAAATCTGTTGTCAAAGAAATAAACAGACATTCAGGTGCACCAACATGCCTCAAGCTCAATACCAGTCTAAGAACCTCAACCACCTTGGCTTGGTTGCCGCTATGTGTCGGGAGTTAAAGATAGCCGAATACATTGATGCCCGTATCACAAATGACTCCGATGTTCGTAATGTCACTATTGGACAAGCTGTAGTCGCAATGATCATCAATGGCTTGGGCTTTACGGGGCAAACTCTGTACATGCTCCCTGAGTTTTTTGAGGATAAGCCGATTGACCGCCTTATCGGGGAAGATATACAGGCCGAACACTTGAACGACAAGGTACTTGGTCGGGCTCTCGACAGTTTGTACGACGCTGGTGTTAGCGACTTGTATCTCAATCTGGCCGTCAAGGTCGTCAATCATCTGAAACTTCCTTGCAAGGCATTAAATCTGGATGGCACCAGCTTTCATGTGGATGGAGTCTATAACAGTCATGACAATCCAGACGACTTAAATTGTATTCATATCTGCCAAGGTTACAGCCGTGACCACCGGCCTGACCTGAATCAGGTAGTCTTGCAGTTAATGACTGAAAATCAGGCGGGCATCCCTGTGTTTATGGCCCCTGCCAGCGGTAATGTAAACGACAAAACCTGTTTTCAGGAAATTATCAAAAATCATCTGTCATGTTTTAAGGCCGCTTTGAATAGCCGCTATCTGGTTGCTGATGCTGCCATGTATGTTGCAGAAACCCTTCAGTTGCTTGATGAGCAAAAGCAGCTGTTTATCTCCCGGGTGCCCCTGAACATCAAGGAGGCAAAGGAGCTGGTCTGCAAAGCGCCAACCATGTCGCTGGTGCCTGTTGAAGGCTATGAAGATTACTACTCAGCTGAAGTGCCTTCCTGCTACGGAGGGGTTCAGCAACGATGGTTCCTGTTTCTCAACAAAAAGCGCGGGCTTAGTGAACGGAAAACATTGACCCGGAAGATGCAAAAGCAGTCACTGAAAGAGGCCCGTGATCTGGAGAAGCTGAGCAAAAAGGCCTTTTTGTGCCGGGACGATGCATTGAAGGCTTTTGCCTTGTGGCAGAAACAATCGAAACTTTGCCAAAGCGAAACAGAGCCAGAGGTTATCCGTAAACCCTGCTATTCGGGCAAAGGAAGACCATCGCCGGATAGCAAGCCTGATCACTTCGAGTACTTTGTGCAGGCTGAATGCTTTGTTTCCTGCGAGAAAAGGGAGCATGCAGAAGCCTCACTGGGTTGTTTTATCCTAAGCACCAATGAACTGGATAAAAATAGTTTGAATGCCTCTGAGCTGCTGTCTACTTATAAGTCGCAACAAAAAGTTGAAGGCGGCTTTCGGTTCCTGAAGAGCCCGGACTTTCTGGTCTCTTCGCTCTATCTGAAGAAAGCGGAACGTATTGAAGCCCTGTTAATGGTGATGACTCTATGCCTGATGGTCTATGCTGCTATCCAGCACAGAATCAGGCAGGAACTGAAAAAGCAAAGTCGTGTATTTCCAGACCAGAAAAAAAAGCCCTGCCAGAACCCAACAGCAAGATGGGTATTTTTCTGTTTCCAGGGGCTTAGTGTATTAACGGTCAATAATCAGGAGGAACATGTGATTGGCTTGAAGGAAAGGCAGTGGACGATCATTCAAATTTTGGGCATTTTTTACGAGTCCATGTATTCCTGATAGGGGTGGTGAAAGGCGGTTTTATATCTGATGACTGTCGTAAAGCCCGGTTTGATAAAAGCGATGAACTCAGCGACGATCACAGAGCTGAAGCCATAATCTACACAGATTGAAAGTGAACAGGCTTGCTCACCAGAAATGAGCAAGCCAGAGAAGCTTAAACGCCAAAGAACACAAACTTGAGGACAAAGAGCACAGCCAATACCCAGACACTGATACTGACATCGCTGGAACGTCCGGCCAGAACTTTAATCACCGGATAAGCGATGAATCCCAGAGCAATACCATTAGCAATAGAGAAGCTCAGTGGCATCATGATAGCAGTCATCATGACCGGTCCGGCTTCAGTCAGATCGTTCCAGTCGATATTAGCAAGGCTGCCCACCATCAGAACGGCAACATAAATCAGCGCTCCCGCAGTTGCATAAGCAGGTACCATCCCGGCCAGGGGAGAGAAGAAAGCACAGAGCAAAAACAGCAGACCAATGGTAACCGCTGTCAGACCGGTGCGACCTCCTGCGGCCACACCTGAAGCACTTTCAACATAGGAAGTGACCGTCGGTGTACCCACCAGTGCACCCGCCCATGAAGCTGTACCGTCAGTGATCATGGCTCTGTTCATGTTGTGCATTTTACCGTCTTTGTCGGCCAGACCCGCCTTGTCGCCCACAGCAATCAGGGTACCTGTCGTATCAAACAGATTGACGAACATGAAAGCAATAATGACACCCAGCATTTCAGGGTTGAGAGCACCCATAATGTCCAGTCCACCGACGATAGGCATCATGCTGGGTGGTGCTGAAGCCACGCCACTAAAGGCAACATCACCGGCCAACAAGGCAATAGAGGTGACAACGGCAATAGCGATCAGCACGGCGGCTTTGAGGCCACGGAATGCCAGACCCAGAATAAGAAACAGACTGAGACAGGCCATCATTGGGCCAAACTGAGTGATGTCCCCCAACGTCACTATGGTGCCGGGGCTGGCCACCACAATGCCGGCATTTTTAAGACCAATCAGTGCCAGGAAGAGGCCAATACCGCTGGTGATTCCGACTCTGAGACCGACAGGAATGCTGTCTACAATCCATGCCCTGACTTTGAAAAGGCTCAACAACATAAAGCCTATGCCGCCCCAAAATACAGCACCCATGGCTTCTTGCCAGGTGTAACCCATTCCCAGCACCACCGCGTAGGCAAAAAAAGCGTTCAAACCCATACCCGGAGCCAGTCCTACAGGCCAATTAGCGAAAAGACCGATGGCAATGGTACTCAGGCCCGCGACCAGACAGGTGGCAGTGAACAGGGCACCCTTATCCATCCCGGCATCACTGAGCATTCCCGGTATGACAAACACCACATAACACATGGTAACAAAGGTCGTCAGACCTGCCATCATTTCAGTTTTTACTGTCGTGTTTTTGGCACTGAGTTTGAAGAGACGATCGAGCAATGATGCACCCTTATCCCCACCCACAGCGGGCGACATTTCAGCGTTATCCATTCCAGACTCCATATAATTGTTGTTCTTATCGATGCAATGATCCAAGCAACTGATCAAAACTGATAATACTGAATTTACCCCGGGTCAATAAAAAACGATCCAAAGGTATACGAGGCTTTTTTGATAGCATTATTCGTTCCAGGACAGCTGAGTCTGCTGCCTGCCTCTTTAATACCAGCCTGTTTTTAATACCAGCATTTTGCTGATTTCGCTTGCTATTTTCCCGACCAAATAGTCAAATTACAAGTCGCAGATATGAGCTAAGAAAAATATTCTACGTAAATCAAAAACAAAAAAACGACCATGCAGAATATTTTTCCCTATAGAGAATTAGAATAAAGGAGTCAGTCGTCGTGATTCGATTTCTGCTCAACGAGACTCTGGTTGAACTTAGAGACACTCCCTCCGATACCACCGTACTGGACTACCTCCGGGGTAATCACAGCCACAATCCGGATAGAAAAACCGGCACCAAGGAGGGCTGTTGTTCAGGCGACTGCGGTGCCTGCACTGTGGTGGTTGCGGAGCCGGAGAACGACCGTCTGAACTATCAGACCATCAACGCCTGTATTGCTTTGCTACCGGCACTTAACGGCAAGCAACTGATCACCGTTGAAGATCTTGCTGAAGGGGAAAAACTGCACCCTGTTCAACAGGCCATGGTGGATCACCACGGCTCTCAATGCGGTTTCTGTACGCCCGGCATTATCATGTCCCTGTTTGCCTTCCATCATGAAGCCCCCGAAAACAGACCTGACATTCCTGAAGCTCTGGGTGGCAACCTTTGCCGTTGCACCGGCTACCAATCTATCGTTGATGCTGCTGATGAAATCGCCAGCTTGACACCTTCTGACCGCTTCAAGCATCAGGAACAGGAGACCGTTGAGAAACTCAACGCACTGCAAGCCCGGCTTGATGACACCGCCAATGGTGTCTTCATGCCGAACTCCGAGCAGGCACTGGCTGATTATCTGTTGCAACATCCACAAGCCAGATTACTGGCCGGTGGCACAGACCTTGGGCTGGAAGTGACTCAACAGATGAAGGATTTACCGTCGCTGGTCACTCTGACCTCAGTCAATGAGTTAAAAGAGATCACCTGTACTGACCGGGAAATGATCATTGGCTCTGCAGCCAGCTTCCGTCAGATGGAACCTCTGCTGGCCAGACACTTTCCCGAGTTTGCAGAAATGCTTTCGCGTCTGGGCTCACAACAGATTCGAAATGCAGGCACTCTGGGCGGCAATATCGGTAATGCCTCGCCCATAGGCGACACGCCTCCTGTGTTACTGGCACTGGATGCAGAGGTTGAACTGCGTAAAGGAAACACCATCAGATCCCTGCCTCTGGAAGATTTTTTCCTGGACTACAAAAAGACCCAGCTCGAAGAAAGTGAATTTATTGCCCGCATTCGCATTCCACTCAAGCCTCATCAACTGAGGGTTTACAAGCTGAGCAAGCGTTATGGTGATGATATATCCGCCGTTCTGGCCGCCATCAATCTGGAATTGAACGACAACGGAATCATTACCCGGGCCAGAGTCGCATTTGGAGGTATGGCAGCCATACCCAAACGGGCTTTGGCCTGCGAAAAAGCCCTGACAGGAAAAGAGGCCAGCGCCACTACTCTGCAAGAGGCGCAGAAAGCCATTCGTTCAGAATTTACACCACTGTCCGATGTCAGGGGCAGCAGCGACTATCGATTGCAGGCAGCCTGCAACCTGCTGGAAAGATACTTTCTGGAAATGTCCGGACAAACTGCGAGGATCATTGCTCATGCGTAAGTTACCGGATATCAGCAAAACCCGGTCTTCCCCGAAGACAGCCAAACACGACAGTGCCCATCTGCATGTCAGCGGCAGAGCCACCTATATCGATGATCGACCCGAAATGGCCGGTCAGTTACACGCCGGATTTGGCCTGTCTACCCAGGCCCATGCTGAAATCATCAGCATGGATCTGGAGGCAGTCAAAAACAGTCCCGGTGTGGTCATGGTCGTCACCGCTGACGACATTCCCGGACACAAAGACATTGGCCCGGTTTACCCTGGTGATATGTTGCTGGCTGATGGCAAGGTCGACTATATCGGTCAGCCGGTCTTTGCGGTAGCGGCCACGTCTCACCTGGCCGCCAAAAAAGCGGCCAGAAAAGCAAACATTGAATACAAGGCGTTAGAGCCTGTGCTGGGCATCGATCAGGCCATGCAGGAAGAATCCTTTCTCAGACCTGAGCATGTGATGCGTAAAGGCGACGCCCATCGTGCCATTGCCGAAGCACCCAGACGACTCGAAGGTGCCATGAGCAACGGCGCTCAGGAACACTTTTATCTGGAAGGACAGATTGCCAGCGTCGTCCCTCTGGAAGACAACCAATACCATATTTACACCTCCAGCCAGCACCCTTCTGAAGTGCAGAAGCTGGTAGCAGAAGTTCTGGGCATTCCTTTGCACAAAGTCGTGGCGGATGTTCGACGCATGGGGGGAGGCTTTGGTGGCAAAGAAACCCAGGCTGCTGGTCCGGCCTGTATTGCAGCACTTCTGGCCAGTAAAACAGGACAACCCGTAAAATTCCGGGTCGACCGCTCACAGGACATGATGTCCACCGGCAAGCGCCACCCTTTCAGACACCGTTATCGCGCAGGCTTTGACAGTAAAGGAGTTATCAAGGGGATAGATATAGAGGTCGCAGGTGATGGCGGTTATTCCCCTGACCTCACAGACGCTATTGTCGACAGGGCCATGTTTCATTCCGACAATGCTTACTACCTCGATAATGCCATAGTCACTGGTCACCGCTGCAAAACCAATATTGCTTCCAACACCGCATTCAGAGGCTTTGGCGGGCCTCAGGGCATGTTGGTAATAGAGCGGGCAATGGACGACATTGCTCGTGCTACCGGTCTTGACCCACTGGATGTTCGCCTTAATAACCTGTACGGCATTGGCGAACGAAATGTCACTCATTACCACCAGACCTTTGAACACAATGTTCTGCCGGAGCTGATGGCAAAACTGGAAGAGAGTTCTGAATACCGAAAGCGCAGGCAGGAGATTACAGCGTTCAACCGGAACAGCCCGGTATTAAAGAAAGGCTTGTCCATGACCCCGCTGAAGTTTGGTATCTCTTTCACGGCCAAACATCTCAATCAGGCTGGCGCTCTGGTCCATGTCTACACAGACGGCAGTATTCAGGTAAATCATGGCGGTACCGAGATGGGACAGGGGCTTTACGTTAAAGTGGCCCAGGTGGTTGCTCATGAATTTGGGGTTGGCCTGGATCAGGTACAAGTGACCTCCACCCGAACCGACAAGGTACCCAACACCTCTCCGACGGCGGCTTCCAGCGGCAGTGACCTGAACGGCAAGGCCGCACAGGATGCCTGTCAGAAAATTCGTGATCGCCTGATAACATTCGCTGCCGAACATTATCAGGAACAACCTGAGGCTATTCAGTTCGCTGATGGTCATGTCCACATGAAAGAGCGGACCATTCCTTTTGTTGAACTGATTCAGGCCGCTTACTTCAACCGGGTTTCACTCTCCAGCTCAGGCTTTTACAGCACTCCCGAGATTCACTATGACCGGGAAACAGCCAGTGGCCGCCCTTTTTATTATTTTGCCTGCGGTGCTTCAGTCTCTGAAGTGGTAGTGGATACCCTGACCGGTGAATACCGGGTGGAGCGGGTTGATATATTGCACGACGTTGGCAGATCACTGAACCCCGCCATTGACCGTGGCCAAATTGAAGGCGGGTTTATTCAGGGTATGGGCTGGATGACCACTGAAGAAGTGGTCTGGGATGAGCAGGGAAGATTGCTCAGTAACAACCCGGCGACTTACAAGATTCCTACGATTGAAGATCTACCGGCTATCTTTAACGTTGAGTTGTTCGAGCAGGATAATCCGGAGCATACGATTTATCATTCCAAGGCCACCGGCGAACCTCCCCTGATGCTCAGCATCTCGGTGTGGTCGGCAATACGTGATGCCGTTTCGAGCCTTTCAGACTACACCGTCAGCCCGGACATTGATGTTCCCGCGACTCCGGAAAGAGTGCTGAAAGCCATCTCGAAAATTAAAGAGCGGCCCCACACAGAACCTCTAAAAAAAGAGGAGGCCGCCTATGGAGTGGATTGACGCGCTGTCAAAGCTCAAGCGTTCTGGTCTGCCTGGCGTTCTGGTGACCGTCCTGGGATCAGCCGGTTCTGCGCCCAGAAAATCAGGCAGTAAAATGCTGGTCACAGAAGAAAAAAGCTTTGACACTGTGGGTGGCGGGCATCTTGAGTTTCTGCTGATTGAGAGAGCCAGGGAGCTGATGGCTTCAGATCAGCATGAGCCTGTTATGGAGCACTTCCCACTGGGTCCACGGTTAGGTCAGTGCTGCGGTGGCAGTGTCAGCGTGATGCTGGAGCCCATTGCAGGCTGTCACTTCCATATCGCTCTGTTTGGGGCCGGGCATATTGGCAAAGCGCTTATTCATGTTCTTACGCCTCTGAATTGCCGTATTACCTGGATTGATAATCGGGCAGAACTTTTCCCCCGGAATACCCCTGAAAATGTCACCTGTATTCTCAGTGAACAGCCTGATGAAGAAGTGGCAGATCTGCCCGAAAACGCCTTTATTCTGGTGGTCACCCACAATCACCAGCTGGATTATGCGATTGCTGAACAGGCATTAAAACGATCAGACACTGGCTGGTTGGGCGTCATAGGCTCCGAGACTAAAGCCAGCAGATTCCGTAAGCGTCTTGAGCATAAGGGCTTCAACCCGGAGCGGATTGAACAGATGAGATGTCCGGTCGGACTCAATGAAGTGGGAGGCAGAGAGCCCGCAGAGATCGCCATTGCCATTGCTGCAGAGATACTGGCTGTCAGAAATGGCTCTCGTGACAGCCTTGTCCGAAAAAGGGAGGGTATTCCCTGGCAGACACTCAAGAAATTAATAAACGACCACCACCAAGCCTGAAGACTTGGAAGTGGGTTTATACCGCGCTTGAACCAGCCCCCCCAGAGGTCTGAGATTGGCTATCTGCACTAGCGGAAACACCTGCACGAGATGCCTCTCTATCTTCCTTTTTCGTCGTCATTCCCTCGCCCCGAGCCATAAAAACCCGTTGCTTGCTGACAAGAGCTTTAATAAATTCCATCTGTTTTTCTATCTGCCTTTCACCACCCCGATTGATATTTGCCTAAAATCTGTTGTCAAAGAAAAAAGGTCCGCCTCGATCAGACAAATCATGGCATCAGCATCCCGAGTGAGCTCTGTAGCGAGAAAACCATTGCCCTGACCTAGGCAGCTTCCAGGACATGCCTCATTGAACAACACCCCGCAGAACCCGTACTTGTACAGCTGCGAATGGTACTCAAAAACAATGGCCTCATCTTCAACAGTTGCCCCAAGCAAACACGATACCTATGACATCCTCACTTTCCTTTTTTAAGAGGCCAACAAGGTGTTCCAGAGTGAGCTTGCCCATCAACTCCATGTATGCGGGGCGTACCGTTTTATTAGGCCTGCGCAGGATGCCAGTCTCTAAACAGTCAGAAGATAAGATTGTCAGAGATATCAACACTGACTTATGAATCCGAGTCAGGAAAGCTATGTATTACCGTCTACAAGCCCTTGCTGACGGCAAAATGAGCATGGGCAAAGCAATTGAAAAAATGCTCGATGTCATGGATTCCTTGTCTTCGGGGGAAGAGGGTGATTCAGCTTCTTTCTGAGGGAATGCGCAAAAACCCCGAACTACCGGCAGCAGGGCGGTCAGATCAGAGTCCGCTTGTTCACCGACTCATCCTCAATCCTGATTTTGACACAATAATGCATTTGCATTACCATAATAAGTAATAGTTAACAATCTAAGGTTTCATCATGAAAAATGTGTCCGTAGATCGATCCACCCTGACGGATCGTTATCAGACGACTATTCCGGCCTCGGTCAGAAAGGCGTTGGAATTGAACAAGCAGGAAAAGCTTCAGTATGAGATTCGCTCCGATGGCAGCGTCCTACTTTCTAAGTGCCAGAGTGACAAAGAAGACCCTGTAATAGCAGGTTTCTTGGATTTTCTTGAGCGGGACATGAAAAATCATCCCCGAACACTGAAGCCGGTTTCCCCGGAGCTTGCCCAGAAGCTCACTGATCTGGTTGGGGAGATCGATATTGATCTCGATGAGCCTCTTGGTGGGGATTGATCGGCAATGCCTTCCAACCGTAATGATTTTCATGGCTGGACGATTCTGGCCCACCCAATGTTTGTCGCTCAACTCAAGAGCTTGGCTGTTGAAGTCAAAAAACTGAAACAACAACATCCTGATTCTTTTCAAAAGAAAAACGCCACAAAACGACTGGCGGCAATAAACCAGTTGGCGTTTGAACAGGTTCCGAGCAATCCCTCTGATCCAATATACCGTCAAGGTTTGACGCTTGGAAAAGCCAGAAAGCATTGGTTTCGAGCTAAGTTTTTTCAACAGTACCGGCTGTTTTTCCGCTACGACGAGGCAGCCAGAATCATCATATATGCTTGGGTAAATGACGAAAAAACCAAACGTGCCTACGGTAGCAAGACCGATGCATATTCGGTGTTTAGGAAACTGGTGAGTGCGGGAACGCCCCCTGACAGTTGGCAGGATCTAATGAATGAATCTCAAGGCATTGAGGATCTGGATGAATTTTTCAAAAACCTCTAGCAGGCACAATCCCACACAACCACTATGAGCCTGTTGCCCCGTACTGATACTCCCATGGCATTACCGGACAGCACAGTTTTCTCTGCCTGTTGGTAAAGGAAAATTGAGTCTGGTCAGTTTATACCGGGCTTGAACCAGCCGCCCCAGAGGTCTGAGATTGGCTATCTGCACTAGCGGAAACACCTGCACGAGATGCCTCTCTATCTTCCTTTTTGGTCGTCATGCCCTCGCCCCGAGCCATAAAAATCCGTTGCTTGCTGACAAGAGCTTTAATAAGTTCCACCTGTTTTTCTATAAAGTCATGCTGCAATTTACTGAAATTGCTCTCAGCTGCGAGGTATTTTTTTTGAGCTTCAAATGTCATCTGAAGCTTGGAATTCTCAGACAAACTATTTGCTAACTCATCCAACTGCCGGGCATGCCCAGCTAAATCCTGAACTACCGGGTTGGCCTTTGCGCTGTCCAGTAATGCCTGTACGCGTTTGAACGCTTCCTTTTCGGCGTCCAGATCAAGAGCTGTTCGCAGAAATTTCAGCTTAACATCCCTACCTTCGGTCATTTTCTCTTCTAAACTGTAAAGCTTTACTTCAAGAGCCTGAATGTCTGAGGCCTGTTTTTGCAGTACCTTCTCATAAAACTGGATATCCGTCGGCATCGTCAATTCAACACAATCATTCAATGTACGTTCGAAAAAATTACGCACATTTGCATCATTTATAAAAATCTTCAAAGGTGCCAGTCGACGACAATTATTCAACGCATTCAATCGCTCAAGCCGTGCTTCCAGCATTTGCTCCTTTAACTCGGAACACTCCTTCTCGAGGCGTTTTACTGTTTCTGTCAGATTATCTTCAGGTGTCTTCTGGTAGATTTCAGAAGCAGCCTTAAGCCTGCCGTAAAAGCCTCCGGCTGCGCCAATAGCAATATAGAGTGCCAAGGTTTTTTTCAGGCCCAGGTATTTGAAAGAAAGCAAAGGAAGAACAGGAAGACGCCGTGAGGTAAAGGGTATTGGGTTCAAAATCGCCTTACTCAGAGCGGATACACAACCATCCATGCTGCCAACAATGGAGGCCAGAGGGTGATGCATTGCATCTGCGGCGGTTACGCTGTGCTCTTCCAACGCTTTTTTAAACTGACTCAGGTTACCTTCTGTTAAGGGAATCTGCTTGGCAACTTCAGGTGTAGCGAGAGTTGCAATCTGTTTAGACAGATCATCCTGCTTTTGAGCAGGATCATTCGCTGAAGCCTCAATGTTAGCGAAATCAGTGAAACTCGGCGGCGGTGAAGGGATGGGCTTTATATTCATAAGAAACTCCTGTTCATTGATTGACTGACTTCCGTTGTCAGATGGTTGCCTTCTCTTAATTTGGACATTCAACTCAGGAAATGGTTCCCCTGACCCTTTAAAAGGTCAGCACAGAATGAGTAAGAAAATATGATTTTGTACGAACAGGTACTTATACTTTATGCCAATCTTGCTTTCTAACTCCAGTGATGGAGCGTGTCGCAAAACTTCAACAGCTCGTTCTCACGCTCTGAAGTCGTCATTCCCGCGAAGGCGGGAATCCAGCGCCAACGGTGGGTCTCTGCCTTCTCGGGGATGACAAGGCCAGGGGGACACCGGGCAGTATGGTTCTGGTGGAGAGTCAGTGTGGATTCCCGCCTTCGCGGGAATGAAGCCGGCAATGACGGGAGTCAACGCGTTCCCACGCCGGAGAGAGTTTTGCGACAGCCTCAGAGCGTGGGAACGAGTTGTAAGTTCGATTGGTATTATCTGTTTCCCAATACGGTTATTAGAATGGAAAGAGTGGATCGTCTGCTGGTAGACAACGGCCTTGCTGCCTCCCGCACCCAGGCACAGAAGTTTATTGCTGAAGGAAAGGTGCAAGTGTTGCATTCCAGCAAATGGCAAACCGTAAAAAAGCCCAGCGAGAAACTGACCGGAGAGGCAGAGCTGAAAGTCACTCTGGATGAGTCGGATAGATTTGTTTCCCGTGGCGGACTCAAGCTGGCAAGTGCTCTGGAGAAAGCCGGTCTGGATATTACGGGAATGACCGTGATTGATGTGGGTCAGTCAACGGGCGGTTTTACTGATTGTGCCCTGCAGTCAGGCGCGACGAAAGTAGTCGGTATTGAAGTAGGGCATGAGCAACTGGTAGAGAAACTGCGGCAGGATCAGCGGGTAGTTTGTCTGGAAGGTATTAATGCCCGTGAGCTTGGCCCGGAGCTGTTAGAGCATACTGAAAACGGAGCCGGGTTTGATCTGGCGGTGATGGATGTTTCTTTTATTTCCCAGACCAAAATTATACCTTCGCTGGCACCGCTGATTAAAAAGGGAGGTTTTCTGGTCAGCCTGGTCAAACCGCAATTTGAAGTGGGAAAAGCAGGTCTTGGCAAAGGAGGCATTGTTCGGGATGAGCGTCTCTATCCTGAAGTAGAATCATCCATTCGAAGTTGTCTCGAAGAGCAGGGTCTGAAAACCACCGATTATTTTGACAGTCCGATCAAAGGGGGTGATGGAAACCGGGAGTTTCTTGTTATTGCCAGAAAATATCAGGCGACAGACTCTAAGGAACTGTCTTGACATAACTTCCACACTTACGATGATGTTATCCAGTAAAAAAAACCCTTGCCACGGAGAAAAGAAAAATCTTTTCCTCTTGACCTGACAGGGACCTGCCAAGGTTAGTATTCCTGACCGAAACGCCAGCGTTTCTGCCTGTCATGTTTACAAAAAATACCCTACGATGTTTCATACTCAGACTTTATAGGATACCAACACTGAGTCAGCTTCCAGCAAAGTAAAAGGCAGGTATCGGCGAAAAAGCAAACTTCTGAGGGATTACCCGGTGATCTCTTGTGAGTAAGGCAACCATCTCATGTTTCGTCATCGGGGATGGTTGAAATTACCAGTTTATACGCTTTTTGCTGAACTATTCTGCTTTGGACACTCCAGAATCGTTGAATGATGTTTGGTTAGTCCTGTAATTGAATAATTAATAGATCAAAGGAGTGATAATGATGTTGTCTAATAATATTTCTTCCCGCCCAACGATGCAGGTTTTTTCAGATGCCGCCTCGGCATATTCTGTTGAAACGCAGGCCAAAGGCATAAAATTTGGCGATACATTCAGAAGAGTCTCCTCGGTGTTTTCTGAAAGTGTTTTAAAAGAGGCCAATCGGGTAATAGATGACGACAAAAGTTATTTCAATTCGGCTTTTGTCAAACATCTGCTGAATGAAAGAATGGTAGGAAAAGTTATAAAATCAAGCACAATATTTGACCATCTGAAATTTGGGTTAAATCATGAAAATCCCGTTTTCATGGCCGAATTATGCTATAAAAAGCGAATTCAGTTTGATAAAAATAGTCATTTGATTAAAGAGTCTTTCCGAAAGGACTGCTTGGCTACTTCATCGGATGAAATCCGGGCTCTATGCTCAGAGGCATTGGAAAAAATGGCCGATGAATTTCAATGGCGGGATCGTTCGGTAGAAGTTTCTAATCTTGTCCTGATTCGTTACCCATTAATTCCCTCAAGGGGAATTAAAGATTTGCCCTGGCATAAGGATCCCGGCAAAAAAAGCATGGTCGTCCAATTGAATGACAATACCAACGCAACTGGAACGGGTGTAAAGTATTCAGGAGGCGGGCTTGATATTGGCAAAAATTCATCGCGTATTAATTCAGCAGAAATATTCCTTGATAAAGGCACTGAGGAGTCATTTTCATATGATGGCCGAAATAACGGGGTTGTATTTTCCAATGAACATTCCCTGATTCATCGGGCTGGGGATATCGTATACCTCAGCGAAAATGATGATGATCTGGAAGAAAAACGCATCATAGTGGTAGTAGTTAATGATTAATACCAATCGTGTTTTCTAACTCCCGTGATGAACATACAGAATGGAAAAAGCGGATCGTCTGCTGGTAGACAACGGCCTTGCTGCCTCCCGCACCCAGGCACAGAAGTTTATTGCTGAAGGAAAGGTGCAAGTGTTACATGCCCGCAACTGGCAGACTGTCTATTCTGAAGTAGAATCATCCATTCGAAGCTGTCTCGGAGAGCAGGGTCTGAAAACCACCGATTATTTTGACAGTCCGATCAAAGGGGGTGATGGAAACCGGGAGTTTCTCATTATTGCCAGAAAGGCGTCATCAGCCTGAACAGTTAACGCTTGCGAGCGATCATCAATCCGTCGCTTACCGGCAGTAATACCATATCAACCCTGTCATCCTGTTGAATAAAGCGGTTGCATTCGTCAATGGCTCTGGTTTCTGCATCCTGAGGATTCACCACCGAGCCACCCCAGAGACTGTTGTCCACTAACACCAGTCCGCCAGACTTCAGTAGCTCAACACCACGCCGGTAGTAATCCAGATAATTTTCTTTATCGGCATCGATAAACACCCAGTCGAACAAACCCTCCTGACCTTGCATTTGAGCCAGGCTGTCCAGAGCAGGCTGAATTTTCAGGGTTATTTTCTCCGACACCCCCGCTTTCTGCCAGTACTCTCTGGCAATGTTCGTCCATTCCTCAGAAACATCCAGGCAAGTCAGGTGTCCATCTTCTGGCATGGCCAATACGGTTGCCAAAGCACTGTAGCCAGTGAATGTGCCGATTTCTATTCCCTTTCTTGCACCACTCATCTTCACCAGCATTTGCATGAAAGCCCCCTGCTCCGGCGAGACCTGCATGTACCCTTCGGAAAAGTCTGCCATCCGCGCTCGCAGCTCACTCAGTACAGGATGATCGCGCATGCCTGCATGGGTGAGATAAGTGGCGATTGCAGGTGTTATGGTCAGAGTTGTTCTGGACATGACATTGCTCCTCAATTCAATCAGTTAGCAGGTATGGAAAGGGGTCGCATGTAATCATGGATGAAGAATAGAAAAATTTAAATGATAGAAATGAATTTTACCCACTATGAATGATCAGAAATCAACCAAAAAGTAGCACCCACAAATGCGTGGGCTGAATTTTAATCAAAAAATTTTGACTGTTGCCTGCTGAACCGGATTATTTATGGGTTTTCGGGCAGGCTCTATTTACCATACGGCTACTGTAAAGTTTTTATATTTGCAATCGCTAAACTCAAAGGAGTTTCATAATACTCCTGGTAATGACTTAATATATCTTCAACAGTATGAAAATAAATACCACTACCTCCCATTTTACCTACACAAACATTATCTCCAATATGAATGAATGTATGAACAAGTTTGTTATTGTTTAAAATTGCAAGAGCAATGAAATGATCCTCTATGTCTGAGTTTTCTAAAGCTGTAAGTTGAAGGTAAAGTTCGTCATGGTATGATTGTGAATTAACCTCCATTAAGTTAACAAACTGAAAGCAGGTTGTTGGCGTTTTTTCACCTTTATAAAAATCGCTAAAAGTTTTATTTCCTGGTAAACGATTTCCAAACTCTGGGGGGAAATCATCAAAAATATTTTGTAAGCCTTGACTTATACATTTTATGAATCGTTCCTGCCATGAATTTGAAGGCTTGTAGTTGCGATTGCCATCATCTGTTTTAATGTTAAAAGATATAACCTTTCCCAGCGTATTGTCACCAATTTTCTGTGCTAAATCATTATCCCTTTCATTCCCGTTGATGCAGTTAAAAAGGTCATATTCTATTTCAAATGGAAGGTACTTTAATACTGTTCTCTTCTCCAAACCGTCTTGAAGCAAACCAGTAAAAGTCTTGTCTCTTTTTTTAGATCTATCAATTTTTATACATACTAACGCCTCTTCAGTTTCGACGAACATCTGATGACACCTTGCCTCAGTTTTTTGTAAAGCTGAAGCGTTTTGTTCAAGACAGCCATCGGGTTGAGCAAAAATTTTAGAGGTAACCGCCAGAAGTAATAGAGCTGCAAGTTTAGTAATCATTTCAATATTCAGTTTTAAATGCTATGTGCTGGATCGATAGTATAGGCATGACGAATGCCTTCTGTTCGCTCCATAGCTTCGGCCCCATCCGGAGTGTTCTCGACGCAGTGTTGAAGCAGGTGTTGAGCCTGTAGAAAAAACTCAACGCACTGACAGAGCAGATAAATAATATTCACTCCCTTGAATGGAGGGTGTCGCAAAACTCCAACTAGTCGTTCCCACGCTGGGACCCACAGGGCCTAAAAGCATGGGAACCAGAGTTTTGCGACACGCTCGAAAGGCGGGAATCCAGTGCCAACGGTGGATCTCTGCTTTCTCGGGGATGACAAGGCCAGTTGGGGGCACCGGGCAGTATGGTTCTGGTGGTGAGTCAGTGTGGATTCCCGCCTTCGCGGGAATGACGGGAGTCAACTCGTTCCCACGCTGGAGAGAGCTTTGCAACACGCTCTTAATGGCCTGGAAGAGGCAATGGGCCATCTTGCAGGATAACGAAGCACCTTACGAAATGAAAAGACATTGGCCCTCACAGCAGGAGGGTAATCTTTTTAGGTGATTATCTCCAAACAGTAACGCCTCACTGAATGTTTATTTATCGTAGAGCCTGTTTAATTCTTTCATGAGTTCGTCAGAACTTTGCTGCTTATCAGAGTGAACCATTCTCGCCATATTTCTATAGTCTTTAGCCCGATCTGTTGTCAGCTTGTAACCAATTTTTTCAGCAAAACTTTCAATTGTGTGCATTCCGTATTCTTTTTCAAAAACAAATGCACCATAAAGTGCTTTTATCTTTTGTGCCTGTTCAGTCTCTTCCCTGAGTATACATATTCTCAGTGCTGTGTTGACCAGGGCCGAGTTGATAACTTCATGGCGGAAAACAATATGTGTAAAGGCCATGATATCGCGGTATACGGGATCGGACATATTCTCAAACTCAGTCAGCGCGTTTTGCAGCAGCCCCGTCAGCATATCAAGGACAAAATTTTGAGCAGCTTCGTCAGGCATTACCAGACTCAATAGGATATCGATCCGGTTAGTCTCCCATTTCAAATCCATCTGCTGCAGAACTTTCTGGAAAGTAGTAACCCCTAGTTGTGCCCTGTGCTCAGTTTTGAATTTTAGTGCAGACTCAAGTTCACCTCTGAGAACACAGATCTCCAGGGCCATATTCGCCAGCTCAATATTACCCAAGTGATGACCAAGAATAAGATCGGTAAATTCCTTGATTCCGCTGTACTTGGTCCTGCTCATATTAACGGCCTGCGGCAGCGCGTTTTGCAGAAAATGCGTCAGGATATCCTGGGCAATGGTTTGAGTGGCTGCATCAGGCGTTACCAGATCCAATAGAATATCGGTTTTTCCTTTTTGTAGACAAATCCCCTCTTCCAATTCTTGGACTATTTGCCTCAGAACTGTCTGGAAATGGCTAGCCTCAAGTTGTGCCCGGTATTTTGCTTTGAATTCTTGTGCTGACACAAGATCATCTCTGAGAACACAGATATACAGGGCAATATTCGCCAGCTCATTGTTAACGATGTCATGGTTGAAAAAAAGCCGGGTAAATTCCACGGTATTGCGGTGCATGTAAAGACTTGTAGTAGCCTTGGCACTTGCTAGAGCTTTTTGCAGTACACCATCCAATACCGTTCGGGCAACCGCCTGAGTGGCCGGTTCGGACGATGAAAGTTCAAATAAGCTCCTGGCCTGTTGGACATTGAGGGTTTTTGCGGCACTTTCCAGGCCCACTTTCAGAATATCTGCGGTCAGAATAGCGCCATGGTCATTGACCAGACGTTGTGCAAGAGAGAAGTTCCCGTCGCGAATTGCTGCCTCCAGTTTCGCTTGGGTGGCAGAGGTAATTTTCCGAACTCCAATGCACTTATCACATTGACGCTGATCAGAATGAAATGCATGCCCGTAGCTATCTACAACGATTTTCTTATCGAATTCCACCTGACAGATGACGCATACGCTTTTATCGTCATTGCTTATGTCGGCCGTGTCAGACGATAAAGTCGTAGCCTTCCATGATGTACCGCTGATAGCCTGCATAATAATTCTCCTTAAATATTTACACTTTCCAGATCAGACAACAATGGGAGCGAAAAGTTTCAGAAACTGCCTGTTAAAGTGTCGTTACAGACTTTTTTGACGTGAAAGCGGTGTTGAGCCTGTAGAAAAAACTCAAAGCAATGACAGAGCAGATAAATAATATTCACTCCCTTGAATGGCGAAAGTGAGATTTTATACCAGACTGTTCGGTTTGCCTCTGAACAAATACTTTCAGGTTGTCAATTGATAATGTGCTGGATCCATAGTACTGGCATGACATCCTCCCCACCCTAAAGAGGGTGTCGCAAAACTCCATCGCAAAACTCCAACAGCTCATTCCCATGCTCTGAGGTCGTCATTCCCGCGAAGGAGGCTGTCGCAAAACTCTAACAACTCGTTCCCACGCTCTGAGGTTGTCGCGAAAGCCCAACAACTCGCTCCCATGCTCTGAGAGTGTCGCAAGACTCCAACAGCTCGTTCCCATGCTCTGAGGTCGTCATTCCCGCGAAGGCGGGAATCCAGCGCCAACGGTGGATCTCTACCTTCTCGGGGATAACAAGGCCAGGGGGTCACCGGGCAGTACGGTTCTGGAGGTGAGTCAGTGTGGATTCCCGCCTTCGCGGGAATGACGAGAATGAAGTCGGGGATGACAAGGCCAGGGGGTCACCGGGCAGTATGGTTCTGGAGGTGAGTCAGTGTGGATTCCCGCCTTCGCGGGAATGACGAGAATGAAGTCGGGAATGACGAGAATGAAGTCGGGAATGACGAGAATGAAGTCGGGAATGACGAGAATGAAGCCGGGAATGACGAGAATGAAGCCGGGAATGACGAGAATGAAGTCGGGAATGACGAGAATGAAGTCGGGAATGACGGGAGTCAACTCGTTCTCACGCTGGAATCCAAAGAGCCTAAAAGCATGGGAACCAGAGTTTTGCGACACACTCGAATGGCGAACTGAGATTTTATACCAGACTGTTCGGCTTGCCTTTGAATAAAAACTTTCAGGTTGTCAATTGACAACCTGAATAGTCATCACTAAGTTTTTGAATTTTACCCATTATGAAATCCTATGAATTTACCCTTCGTTTCAGCATCAAAGAGTGCGCTCAGGACGTTGATGATATTATCGAAGCGCTGGGCGAGGCGGGTTGCAATGACATGTTGATTGGTATTGGTCAGGCAGGGCGAATGGCCATGATGTTCGACCGGGATGGCACCAGTGCTGCTGATGCCGTTGGCAGCGCAATACGGGACGTGAAAGCAGTGATTCCTGATATCAGGCTTCTTGAAGCTTCACCGGACCTCGTTGGGCTGACGGACACAGCGGAGCTACTGGGTTTCTCAAGACAGAATATGCGAAAACTGATGACCAGTAATCCAGAGAGTTTTCCCGCCCCGGTTCACGAGGGCAAACAGGCACTCTGGCCTCTTGAAACCTTGCTGACCTGGCTGAGAGAAAATAAACAGTACGAGATTGATGATTCGTTGCTGGAGTTGGCAAAGGCCAATCGGCATCTTAACCTGGCCTCAGCCACCAGAAGTTCAGACCCTGATCAGCTGAAAGCTTTTGGCCGCTGCTGGCAGGTGATTGACGAACTTCCCAAACGAGGGGCGCCGCCATAGATAGTTTAATGAATCTACGATTTCCCCAATGGCCACCATCTGCGCTGACCATTAATAGGGTTCAAACGGGCTCAGCGATATTAATCTATTGAGCACCGGTCTCGTTGCAGGGATGATGCTCATGCCAGTGGCGGGCAATCTGCTCACGGGTGCATAGCCATACTTTTTCCTTCGACTGCACATAATCAAGGAAACGCATCAGTGCAGCCGCACGACCCGGTCTGCCTACCAAACGACAATGCAACCCTACTGACATCATCTTTGGATGATCGGCTCCCTCATCATAGAGCACATCAAACGCATCTTTCAGATAACTGAAAAACTGATCGCCAGAATTAAAACCCTGAGCGGTCGCAAAACGCATATCATTGCAGTCCAGTGTATAAGGCACGACTAACTGCGGCTGATCAAATCGGGTATCCCAATAAGGCAGATCGTCTGCATAACTGTCTGCGTGGTAGAGAAAACTTCCCTCTTCTGCCACCAGCTGCTCTGTTTGGGGGCTGCAGCGGCCTGTGTACCAACCGGAAGGTCTCTGACCGGTCATTTCTGTATGAATTTGAATGGCCTTATGCATGTGCTCACGCTCTTCATCAGGATCGTGAAACTGGTAATCAATCCAGCGATAGCCGTGACTGGCTATCTCCCAGTCAGCCTTCAGCATGGCCTCAACCGCCTGGGGGTTCCGCTGCATGGCCATGGCTACGGCATACACCGTCACAGGAATATTTCTCTGGGTGAAGATACGGTGCAGCCGCCAGAAACCGGCCCTGGCCCCATAATCGTAGATAGATTCCATACTGATATGGCGCATCCCCTCATACGACTGGGCACCAATAATTTCGGAAAGGAAAGCTTCTGAACCCCTGTCACCATGAAGTACAGAGTTTTCACCACCTTCCTCGTAATTTATGACAAACTGAACGGCAATCCGCGACTGCCCCGGCCATTGCGGATGAGGTGGGGTATTTCCATACCCTGTTAAGTCTCTGGGGTAGTGGTTATCACTGAGATTCATGGCAAACTCCGACTTATTTTTTTTGTTTAAATCAATATATTGATTGACCTGTAGTATCTATGGCATAAACTCCCAAAGTCTGACCATTTGGTCAACATTTTGCTTATAATTTACAACATCCATTTTGCCAGAACACAGAAAAATATGCCCTTTTAGCTGGGGACAATAATACTCCAATAAAAAACCAACAAAAATCAGGATATGCGATGAATACAATGACTGATGGCTCAACAACCACTGACGGCCCTGACGAAGCCCTGCTATGGCGACAGACAAAAGTCGATCTGGCCGCCCGTGCCCTGGGTGGAGATGTACTGTCTGCAAGCGATGACTTCTTTGCTGAAAAAGACAACCTTTTGCTGGACTCCGAGCCGGTTTTTCTTCCGGAAAAGTACACGGCTTACGGCAAATGGATGGACGGCTGGGAGTCCCGCCGACGCCGCAGCGGCGATCATGACTGGGTCATCGTCAGACTTGCGACCCCGGGAATGGTGGAAGGGGTAGAAGTCGATACCCGCCACTTCAAAGGTAATGCACCGGGCGCCGTTCAGCTGGAATACATCGCCAGCGAATCTGACCCCAGTGAACAAAGTCAATGGCAGCCTATGACTGCAAGAATGGCGGTTGATGCCGACCACCGAAATCTGATCTGTCTGGACCAACCTGTCGAAGCCACTCATATTCGTCTGACCATTTTCCCCGATGGCGGTGTTGCCCGCCTGAGAGTTTATGGAAAAATCCTCTTTAACACTCAACACCTTCTTCCCAACGAACCCGTTGATCTATCGGCTCTGATGAATGGAGCCCGCCCTGTCAGCTGTTCAGACGCTTTCTTCAGTCCGATGCAAAACCTGCTTCGTCCGGGTCGCGGTGCCGATATGCATGATGGCTGGGAAACCCGCAGAAGACGCAATGGCGGTCACGACTGGATGATCATCAGGCTGGCGACACCCGGTAAAATTGGTCGGGTTGAGATTGATACCCTGCACTTCAAAGGAAACTATCCTGACAGAGGAAGCCTGGAAGGCTGTTATTTTGAGGGAGATGTGCCTGATGACACGGCACAATGGCGCCCGATCCTGAGCGAACAGAAACTTCATGCTCACCGTAATCACTCTTTTGTAGAGAATCTGGAAAATACTCAGGAAATATACACCCATGTTCGCCTGAATATTTTCCCCGATGGTGGCGTATCAAGATTGAGAGTTGTCGGTCAGCCGGAGCCCACAAAATGACATTGAACGAACTGAATACCCTGAGCGAAGAGCAGGCATCAGAAACTTTTCGTCAGTGTTGTGCCAGCGGTCAGTGGGTTGAGTCCATGGTAGCAGCAAGACCCTTTGCTAATATTGAAAGCCTGCTGATTGCTGCTAATGCCGTTTGGTCTCACTGCCAGAAGCCCGACTACCTGGAAGCGTTTGATGCCCACCCGAAAATCGGTGACATCAACAGCCTGAAAGAAAAATACAGGAATACTCAAACCATGGCAGGCCATGAGCAGTCCGGCGTCGATGAGGCCAATGAAAAAACCCTCCAGGCACTGGCTGAAGGCAACGAACAGTACGAACGGCAGTTTGGCTATATCTTCATTGTCTGCGCTACCGGCAAAAGTGCCAGCGAGATGCTGACGCTGCTGGAGGAACGTTTGAGTAACGAGCCAGAGGAAGAACTCTCCATTGCAGCGGCTGAACAGCATAAAATAACCAGTATTCGCCTGTGCAAAATGCTCAAGAACACCTCTTTGGCCAAAGAAGGAGTAATTTAATGACCGGGATCAGTACTCATATCCTCGACACAGCTCGTGGCCATCCTGCCGACCAGGTTCCTGTCACTCTATACAAACAGGCTGAAGACAGCTGGGTAGAGGTTGGACGGGGCAAAACAAACGCCGACGGAAGAGTAAACAGTCTGACTACGGACGAAGTAAACCTTCCGGAAGGCATTTATAAGCTGGACTTTGCGATTCAGGATTACTTTAACCGGCTGGAACAAAAATGCTTTTATCCGGAAGTCCCGGTCATTTTTGAAGTCAGCGACAATCGCCACCACCATGTGCCATTGCTGATATCTCCCTTTGGGTATTCGACTTACAGAGGTAGCTGATTTCCATTGTTCATAAGGTCTGTAAGTCAAACATGAACAGCGTTGCAAAGCGCTTAGCGAAAAGCCCTTAGCCCCAAAAAGCCCTGAGCTAACAGAAAATAAATATAAAGAGGCATTCCATGCCAACCACGTTAACCACCCGGGCTCTCCCTGTAGAGCCCTTGTCTGCCGAAGCTTTCAAACCCTTCGGCGATGTGATCGAAGCCTGTGGTGACGCCATGATCATCAATCAGGGCCGCTGTCGTAAGTTTAACGATCTCACCCGAATTCAAACCGATGCCGTGGGGGAAGTGGCTATTCATATTTACCACACGCAAGCCATCAAACAGCCCTACCAACTGGATTTGCTGGAACGCCACCCTCTGGGCAGCCAGACCTTTATGCCCCTGGAGCAGCAGCCGTTTTTGATTGTTGTTGCTCCTGATAACCACTCGGAGCCGGACTTTAATCATATTCGCTGTTTCATCACTGATGGTTCCCAGGGCATTAATTACCATCCGGGCACCTGGCATCATCCGCTACTCTCTGCCGGTGACGGAATCTCCTATCTGGTGATTGACCGGGCCGGGCCAGGACACAACTGTGACGAAGTTTTAATCCCTGCCCACCTTTCCCTGACCGTGGGAGCACCCTTATGACGAGCACTGCAACTACCCCTGTTTTCTGGCGTGCTTCTGTACTCCACTTTCTGGACGATCCCGATAAGGGAGAACAAAGCTGGGAATACTTTGACGACGGTGGACTATTGGTTGAGTCGGGTTGTATCAAAGCCTGCGGCCCTGCCAAGAACTTATTGCAAGAACTGCCGGAAGACTGTGAAATCAGAGACCTTTCAGGCAGGCTGATCATACCGGGATTTATCGATACTCATGTGCACTATCCCCAGCTGGAAGTCATGGCAGGTTGCGGAGTGCAACTGCTGGACTGGCTGGAACAGTATACTTTTCCTGCTGAAGCCCGCTTTTCAGATCCTGAATATGCCCGGGACATTGCAGAGTTGTTTCTGGATCAGTGCCTGAACAGTGGAACGACTACCGCACTGGTTTTTGGCACAGTCTCTCCCCAATCAGTTGATGCTTTCTTTGAAGCTGCGCAAAAGCGCAAGATGCGTATGATTGCCGGCAAGGTCATGATGGATCGCAATGCGCCAGACTACCTGCTCGACACCCCGGAAAGCAGCTATGAAGAGTCAAAGCAACTGATTGATCGCTGGCACAACAAGGGTCGATTGTCTTATGCCGTCACTCCCCGCTTTGCTCCAACCTCTTCTTCCGAGCAGCTCACCCTGGCTGGAAGACTGCTCAGAGAACATAACGGTCTCTACCTGCATACCCACCTGTCTGAAAACCCCAAAGAAATAGAGTGGGTTCAGGAACTGTTTCCTGACAGTAAAAATTATCTGGATGTTTATGACCAGCACGGTCTGCTGGGTCCCCGCTCGATCTTTGCCCACTCCATCCATCTGTGCGACGAGAGTTGGGAGCGAATGGCTGAAAGTGATTCATCCATTGCCTGCTGTCCGGGTTCCAACCTGTTCCTGGGCAGCGGTTTATTCCGTTTTTCTAATGCTAAAAACAAAAATATTCGTGTCGGGCTGGGCACAGACGTGGGTGGTGGCACCAGTCTTTGTCTGTTGAACACGATGAAAGACGCTTATCAGGTATCTCAGTTGGGTGAGAATACGATATCTCCTCTTCAAGCTTTCTACCTGGCCACTCTGGGTGGGGCCAGAGCCCTGCATCTCGATGACCGCATTGGCAGTTTCCGGGTCGGCAACGAGGCAGACTTTCTGGTGCTTAATCCCGAAGCCACACCTTTGTTGAAATTCAGAACAGAGAAAACACAAACACTTGAAGAGTTGCTGGGTGTACTGATGGTAATGGGTGACGACCGGGTCATTGAAAAAGCCATTATCATGGGCCAGGAAACTCGAGGAAGAAGCTGAGTATGGAATCCTATATACAAGACTGGTTGAACCTGATTTTTCGATGGTTGCACGTCACAGCAGGTATTGCCTGGATTGGTGCCTCCTTTTACTTCAACTGGCTGGAAGGCCGGTTGGAAAAAGCTCCTCAGGCAAAACAGAAAAAAGGTATTAAAGGGGAATTATGGGCTGTGCACGGTGGTGGCTTCTATGAAGTAAACAAATACCATCTGGCACCGGAGAAAATGCCGGAAACCCTGCACTGGTTCAAATGGGAAGCTTATGTTACCTGGCTCAGTGGCTTTGGCCTGCTGGCCATCATCTACTACTGGGGAGCAGAAAGTTATCTGCTGTCGTCAGACTCTTCACTGTCCCCGGCCTCAGCTATTGCGGTCAGCCTATTCAGCCTGTTCGTGAGCTGGCTGGCTTATGACTTTCTTTGCCGAACGCCATTGTTTAAAAATGAAAGACTGTTCAGCGCGGTACTCTTTGGGCTGATTGTTTTTGCCGCCTGGGGATATGCGCAACTGTTCAGCGACAGAGCAGCTTATATCCACGTTGGTGCCCTGATCGGAACCCTGATGGTGGGTAATGTCTTCCGGATTATCATCCCGTCCCAGAGGAAGCTGGTTGACGCAGCACAAAGAGGTGATAACAGCTTTGATCCGGCCATTGCCCAACATGCACTGCTTCGCTCCAGGCACAACAACTACTTCACCCTGCCGCTGTTGTTTATCATGATCAGCGGCCATTACCCAATGACTTATGGTCATGACTGGAACTGGGCGATTCTTGCTGCCCTGTCGCTGGCTGCGATTCTGATCCGACACTTCTTTAACCGTCGTAACCAGGGTGCTGTATTAACCTGGCTCTGGCCTGCCGCTGCCGTTGTCATGTTGAGTCTGGCGTTTGTTATACGACCACAAATGGCTCCAATATCCGAGGTTGCAAAAGCACCCGCTTTTGACAAACAGGAAATTGTCGAGATTGTCACCAGCCGCTGTTCTACCTGTCATGGGGCCAAGCCAACTGACCCTCTCTTCCAGACAGCGCCAGGTGGCCTGATCTTTGACGATTATGAATCCATCGCCAGCAAAGCGGACAAAATCTACAGTCAGTCCGTTCAGACACAGATCATGCCACTGGCAAACCGTACAGAGATGACGGAAGAAGAACGCCAGCTTCTGGGGCAGTGGTATCAGCAGCTGAAATCTGAATAGGAGAACAAGGTCACAGTTTTCATCACCCCGGGCTCTGTCAAAAACAGAGCCCGGGGTGTTATTGTTATTCCAATGCTTTTTCCTTGCCCTTTTTTTCACCCCCGAGCAGCTTTCATTGTATAAGATTGAGACAGTCGTCACTGACTTTTAAATGGCCATTAATGGAGACAGACATGAAGAAATGGCAGTGTGTTGTTTGCGGTTTTATCTATGACGAAGAACAGGGCTGGCCTGATGAGGGGGTTGAGCCGGGTACTCGCTGGGAGGATGTTCCTGAAGACTGGCACTGTCCTGACTGTGGTGTCGGCAAAGAAGACTTTGAAATGGTCAAAATTGGCTAATTTGGTCGAAATAATCCGATTCCCGTGTTTTTCACGAGAAAGCCTATTGCTCTAACCTTTACAGTGTTTTAGTCTGTTCATGACTGCTTATCCATCGGAAGAAAGAAAAACAAGAAGGAGTGCATGACACCATGCGTAAACCAGAACTCGTTAACGCCATTGCCGATCAGGCAGATCTGACAAAAGAACAAGCCAATCAGGCACTCAACGCCATGATTGAAGTCATAACCTCCGCTCTGAAACAAGAAGACACTGTCAGCCTTGTAGGCTTTGGTACATTCCTGCAACGCAGCAGAGCCGCACGCACAGGTAAAAACCCGCAAACAGGAGAGCCGATTCAGATTGCTGCCAGCAATACGGTCGCCTTCAAACCAGGTAAATCATTGAAAGACGCAGTTAACGGCTGATACCGGCTGAGCCCAATAATACCCGAGGTTGCTCTGCTTACAGAACAACCTCATTTATTGAAACCTTTCTTTTTCCAGACAGCCAGAGCCTCTCTGAGTATCTTCCCAGCAGCCAGAAACTAAGCGCCAGCAATGCAAAAAACAGTGCTGTATTTATCTCTTCCCAAGCGTACTCAAAGAACCGGGTATACAGATTCAGCAACAAAAAGGAGATTCCGCTGATTCTCAGAATAGAGTCATCTCTGCAAAAACCGATAAACATCGCCAAACCTGACGCTGCCGCCATGGCCAGTCGCCATAACCAAAGCTGCATTTCTGATGCCTCAAGGGCTTTAAGCCCGTAGTTGTAATTACTCGTCATGGACAAAATCCACAAGCACACGAAAAGCATCATTAAGGAAATAAACTGAGTCACATCAAAAAAGGCTCTGGTTCGTTTAAAAAAGGGCAGGCCATAGCCCAACAGAAGAACCACCAAACTGAAGAAAAGAAATCGCAAGGGATAGCTCATCCCGAAAAACGGCTGATAGTAACCACCAGCCCAGTAAGTCGTTTCAGCAAAAAACCAGAAAGCCAATGCTCCTAGACACAAAACCCAGAGCAACAGCGATTCCAGCAGTAACGCCAGCACCAGATAGATCACGGCACCAAGAAGTAATAGCAGCGAATAGTGGCCACTTCCTGTATAAACGGCCCGACCCAGGTAGTAAATGGAAGCCGCTGTGGATGCAGCGCCCAGAAAAAAAACAAGCTCCTGACTAAAGACACGGCCTGTCTGACGGGACTTGAACCAACCGCCAAACAGATAAAAACCAACTGACAACGCAGCAAAAAACAAACTTCGGGTGCCGTCCTGAAGAGTCAATAAACGCTCCAGCCATGCCATCAGAGCCTCATCCATAACCACCGCTAACAGGGATAGCACCATGGAAGACAATGCAGCCCAAAAAGCGTATTGAGCCAACATACGCCACTGAAAGGAGTGCACGTCCAGAGAGTCCAGCAGGGCTTCCTTTTTAACTTCATCCAGAAGACCATCCCGGTACCAGTTCTCCAGTGTTGCTTGCAGAAATCGGTGCTGTTTTTCATTCACTTTCATGATGTCCTCCTAAGATGTCTTCAGGAACCAGAGCCTGTCTTTTCACAAATCATAGTGAGTAGCCTCTATCAGTCCGGGTTTACATCAAAAGCCCGCCAGACCTTCATCGTCGTTCAAATGCTTATAGCGTACATTCCGAACCCCTATTTTTCGACCGGGGTGTTGACACTTTCGCTTTAAATCCCTAACATTCGCCGCACTTGTTGACCAGCCTACTGCTGATCACAGGGCCCAGGTGGCGGAATTGGTAGACGCGCTAGCTTCAGGTGCTAGTGTCCGAAAGGGCGTGGAAGTTCGAGTCTTCTCCTGGGCACCAATCATTAACAATGATTGGGCAGGACGCAAAGTCCGTACAATTTAAGTGACAGGCCCAGGTGGCGGAATTGGTAGACGCGCTAGCTTCAGGTGCTAGTGTCCGAAAGGGCGTGGAAGTTCGAGTCTTCTCCTGGGCACCAATCCTCAAGATCTTGTCGTGTGATTCATGGCAAGAAAACCGGTAAAATTCCCGGCTCTCTCATCTCTCTTCCTTTTTATTCTCTCGCATCACTTACTTGCTGGTTTTTCCGGATATGAGCCTTCTTCACTTCCAGTATTTTGTGGCCGGATACTAATCCTTCATGGTCAGGCAAGCATTTGGCTTTCAGATCGTGGAAGTACCATCTTTCTGTAAACAGTTCTGATGTATACCCGCACTACGCCAGTAAATCAGCGGCTGTCGTAGACAAGCCGCTGGATTTTGGTATTAGATGACGTGGTTATTTTTTGAGATGATTCACGATGATGGCGAGTGTTTCTTCAATCTTGTCAAAGCGCTTATCGTGCTCATCGAAGCGTCCATCAATCCTGTCAAAGCGCTTATCGTGTTCGTCGAGTCGTTTATCAATCCTGTCAAAGCGCTTATCGTGTTCGTCAAAGCGCCTATCGTGTTCTTCAAAACGTTCATCGACTCTCTTGAAACCTGCAAGTGTCGCTTGTGTCAATGCCGAAAGATCAGATTTAACCCTGATAACCTCAGATTTGACCCCTGCAATATCCAACTTTAAGTCTGCAATGTCATGCTGGTTAGTCATTGTAATGCTCTGTGTGTCTGCGCAAACCTTCACCAGACTGTGCATGTTAGCGTCCATCTGTCTATGTTGCTCCTCAAGTCTTTCAACTCTTGCCTCAAGGCTCATACATTTACCTTTACAGTTTATTGTGTGAGCGATGAGCATAGTAGACAATCGAGGCCGTCACGAAGGCACTTGGCAAAACTATAGACCACCTGCTCACAGGCATCGGCTGACGCCTACAGCAGGTTGGCATTCATTGCTGTTAAAAAATGTGCCTCGTCAAAAAAATAAGAAACCTGTTTCTCTGGTGGTGCATATGATTCGCAACAGCAGCACTCGCCAGGACCGGGTGCTCGACCTGTGTGGAGGCTCAGGCACTACCCTGATTGCCTGCGAAAAACTCAAAAGACAAGCCCGGCTCATGGAACTGGACCCAAGATACTGCGATGTGATTATCAAGCGGTGGCAGGAATTCACCGGGCAAGTGGCCAAGCATGAGAATGGACAGGAGTTCAAAGCATGACATGGAAGCAGCGCATCACAGGCCAGGGTACCGAGGATCCCCAGAAGCTATTAGTGAACCCAGACAACTGGCGAGTCCACCCGCAGTCCCAGCAAAGAGCAATGAAAGGCGCACTCGATGAGTTGGGATGGATTCAGCAAATCATCGTTAATCAGCGAACGGGCCGTTTGATAGATGGCCACCTGCGTGTAGAGCTGGCCAAAAAACACAAAGCCAAAGAAGTGCCGGTCATTTACGTCGACCTCACAGAGGAAGAAGAGAAACTGGCCCTTGCCACCCTGGACCCTATCAGCGCTCTGGCAGACAGCAACGCAGAAATGCTCGAAGCCTTGCTGAGCCAGGTTGAAACAGACAACGATGGACTGCTGGAACTGCTGGCAGAACTTGAGCCGGATTATCCACAAGACACAGAAACAGTCGTAGCAGAAGAACCCGAAGAAGAAATACTCAGCGCACCTAAGGTCACGCAATCAGGTGACATTTGGCAGATCGATGAACATCGGCTCATGTGTGGCAGCAGCACAGATCCACAAAGCGTTGATCTATTGATGGACGGCCGCAAAGCACGACTCTGTTTTACCAGCCCGCCCTATGGCAACCAGAGAGACTACACCACAGATGGTATCAGCGACTGGGACAAATTAATGACCGGCGTCTTTGGAGGAAGCACCCTCGGCAGTGCTCTGCACAAAAGCGGCCAGGTGTTAGTTAACCTTGGATTGATACACCACAAAAATGAGTGGTTGCCTTACTGGAAGGACTGGCTAGAGTGGATGAGTATCGGTGGCTGGCGAAGGTTTGGTTTATACGTTTGGGATCAGGGACCCGGTATGCCGGGTGACTGGGCAGGCAGATTTGCCCCTGCCTTTGAGTTGATCTTTCACTTCAACAAGCAGAAGCGAAAACCCAACAAGATTGTACCCTGCGAAGGTGCCGGTGAAGTCAGCCATGATAGAAATGCCGGCGGAATTCGACAAGTCGATGGTGATGTCGGTGGCTGGACCCATGCTGGCCAACCCATCCAAGACTTTAAAATACCGGACAGCGTTATCCGAATCATGCGTCAGAAAGGCAGTATCGGCGATGGCATCGATCATCCGGCGGTCTTTCCAGTCGCACTGCCTCAGCACTTTATCGAAGCCTTCACAGACGAGGATGATATTTGCTATGAACCATTCTCAGGATCAGGGACCAGTCTGATCGCCGCTGAGCAAGCTGGCCGAAAAATGTATGCAATGGAACTGGCACCTGAATACTGCGATGTGGCACTGGAACGTTTCAGGCGAAAGTATCCGGATGTAGAAATCATCCACAGTCAAAGCGGTCAATCGCTGGATGATTTGATTAAGAGCCGGAATTAAAAACTTCTAAAGACCGAGCAGCACAGGCATGGAAAAGAAAGCATTCACAATAGTCACCAGTCAGGCAGTCAAAGATTTTATGTTTTGAAAGTGTTAATAGATAACTTATCTGTATGGATTTATACAGTAAAAATAACCACACACATAACCTCAGGGATTAGAAATGTTAAACAAAAAAATAAACACGGGGAACTAAATGGATAGACAATGATCTAAAACTATAAGTTATTTGAAAAACAGAGAGAGGAGAAAGGATATGAACGGAATTACACCACCCAACACACCACCCAACACACTACCCGCCGACCCTAATAGTCCATCATCGCCTTATCAAGAGGCGACCGGTGATTGCCCTATTTGTTTCGAAGCTTTTGACGGAAGGGAAGTCAGGGTTCTCGAAGAATGCCGCCATATGTTTCACGAAGACTGCCTGAGTAAATGGCTGTCGGAAAATACAACCTGTCCTTATTGCAGACACAGTCTCGGGGACAGGGAAGCACAACCATTGCTTGACAGGCCACCAGAGCTTGGTTTGATCCAAAGCGCAACGTTTTCTCCAGATTGCCGGGAAGTCATCTACGAGAGAGCTATTGATCACTGGGCTCGGTTACATAGGTAGGAGCCGTTGTGAAAAGGCAGAACCTGATCGAAAGGCAGTTAAAACAACAATAAAAATCATCAAGAATCTAAAGGAGATAAAATAGTAAGAAAGGTTAACGCATAAGGAAGTTAACGATGAGGCCAAGGAAATGGACAAAAAACGCTTAAAAACCAGTGAGTTAAAACGAAAGTCGTTAGAACTCCGTACACTTGGTCTTTCCTACCAGCAAGTCGGCGACCAATTAGGGGTCTCCAAGACGGCTGCTTACAAGGCAGTGAAGAATGCTCTGCAAGAGATTCAGGAAGAAACTCGTCAGCTGGCCAAGCTCAACAAGACCCTCGATCTACAACGACTGGACTGGATTATCAGAGAGGCCATGAAGCTGGCTCTCAAGGGTGATCTGCAGGCCATGGACAGAATCATGAAAGCCATAGACCAGCGAGCCAAGATCTACGGCTTTGAGGCACCCCAGAAGATAGCTCACACAACACCCGATGGCGAAGAGATACAGCAAGGCGTTGTTGTTGTTCCGACCCCCATGGCACTGGAAGACTGGATCAAGCATTACCACCAGGACGAGCAGGAACAAGAGTGATCACCTGGTCACCGCCCGGTCCGCAGACGGCACTGCTCACCTGTCCCATCGAAGACATTCTATACGGCGGTGCCCGTGGTGGTGGCAAGACCGATGGTTTTCTGGGCAAGTGGCTGATGCGAAGCCAGCACTATGGCGGCAAAAGCAAAGGGCTCTTTGTGCGACGCAGCATGCCAGAGCTGGATGAGGTGATAGGCCGCAGCCAGGAGATATTCACACCACTGGGAGCCACCTGGAAAGCCCAGAAAAGCACCTGGATCATGGCCAACGGAGCCATGCTCCGACTCAGAAGCCTGGAGCGGGATGCCGATGCAGGCAAATACCAGGGACACAGCTACACCGATATCTACATAGACGAAGGCGGCAACTTTCCAGACCCAGCGCCCATCGACAAACTGAACGCCACACTGCGTAACCCCTACGGTATTCCCTCCAGCTTCAATGTCAGTGCCAACCCGGGCGGACCCGGCCATGAGTGGATCAAGAAACGTTACATCGATCCGGCTCCATTGGGTATGCGTCCAGTGACGGATGAAAGCAGCGGCGAGAAGCGTATTTATATCCCCAGTCGTCTGGAAGACAACCAGCTACTGATGCAGAACGACCCGAAGTATATCGCCAGAATACGCAAGTCAGGTCCCTCCTGGCTGGTTCAGGCATGGCTGAAAGGTGACTGGAACGCTACACCCGAAGGCGGCCTGCTCAAGGCACAGTGGTTCAAGCGGTACAACGTTCAGCCCTCGGAATTTTTGCGTGTTATTCAAAGCTGGGATACCGCTTATAAACCAGAACAGGTGAACGATCCCAGTGTCTGCACCACCTGGGGCGAAACACGACAGGGATGGTACCTGCTGGATGTCTTCAGAGAACGTATGGAGTACCCGGCACTGGAGCGGGCAGCAGCCAGCTTATACGAAGCCTGGCGGCCACAGGGCGTCCTGATAGAAGACAAGGGCAGCGGCCAAAGCCTGATTCAGGAGCTGAAAGCTGGCGTGGATATGAACCAGAGCAAAGTGCGTATTCCGGTGATTGCCATAGGTCCCAAGGGCATCAACAAAGTGGATCGAGTTATCGCCGTATCAAGCCTGTTTGAAGCAGGCATGGTTTTTCTGCCAGAAGTGGCTCCCTGGTTATTGGACTAAGAGATCGAGCTGACCATCTTCCCTCTGGCACCTCACGATGATCAGGTGGGCAGCACCAGTCAGTTTCTCAAGTGGGCCCATGAGAATCAGGCCAGCTTTGACTTTGCCGCCAGCGGTAAGAAGCGGGTGGGAGCAGAAGCTCTGGGCGACAGCAGAATCGACTCCGATAGAGGTTACGGCAGTGTGCGAGGCAACAACGACTTCAGAGGATACTGATGACATTTGATGAATTGATAGAGGCTACGGATCTGGACTCGGCACTCATGATAAGAGACATGAACTTCAAAGCCTGGTACTGCACCATTGGGAAGTTTAGAGATCAGTGCGAAGCTCTGGAGGCTCTGGGTTTTCTGGAACGTGGTGAGAACATTAAAGGGATGCCCTATCCGAAGTGGCGGAAGATTCAGCAGCTCAGCGGATGACAGCATTAAGCGGACGCGGGCAGAGCTGATTTTATTTAGAGAATGTCTCCTGCTGAAGCCGAGCCGCCAAAGGCGGCGTCGGGTGGGCGAAGAGAACGAACTGGGAGTATTTATTATGCGGCATTGCCCCTGTTTGTTCTGATGAATGAACAGACTGATAACCTTGTCGCTTATATCGGTGATAAAAAAAGCAGGCTGCTCCGATGACTGAAGGGCCAGCGTCAGCGACTCCCAGACAATGCTGCTATTATGTTGCATTTGTACTGAGGTAAGCGATGTCGTTAGAGACATACACTGGCAGAGTGTTACTGGAGTTCCTAGATAAGCATGATAAAGGGAACCCGTTTTTTTACATGAAATTGGGCAGGGTGAAGGATGAGCCTAAATCGTATTGGGGACAGAAGTTCAATAACCTTGCTCAGTTACATGTAAGACTGACAAGACTTAATTCAGCGGCATAATGCCAAATTCAGGGTCGCCAATGGCGTCCCTTGGTATTTTTTGTTAGCATTCGGACTATTTTGAGCTGCTGGCTTTTGACTGCACCTCAGAAACTGACTCACTTTTATCCTCAAAGTGCTCTAGTAGCTCTCGCTTAATTCTATGATATTCACCCACAGCACTATCTTCAAAAGCTAAAACTTCGATTGTTCCACCAAAATTAAGAACTATTGATTTCCGACATTCATCACAGCCCACACCACCAAATGAAAAGCTATGCTCTAGATTTTCACAAATCTTGAAAGAACAAAGAGATTCTGGATTTATATAATATTCATGTAATATTCCCTGAGCATAACCTTCGGTCTTTACAAGACTATTGAACTCGTAATAGAAAACATCATCTCTGTTTTTGATACTGATAAGCATTACTTATTTACTCCATGTTGGAATCTTTATATTTATAGTCGAATAGTGAAAGAACAGTGTGATTGTTGTAGAGAATGCTAACGCCTCATTCAGGTACGCCGTAGGCGTCAACATGGAATGACTTGGCATGTGTTGGTAAACCGGAGAACCAAGTCACCAAAGCCCCAAATGAATGTGCCAAGAATGACTGATATATGCGCAAAATATTGAGCGCATTTCTCTCCATCTGTCAGGAGAACAGCATTACCTACAGCCCCCAATGAAATTCGCCCATCCGGTTTATGGGATGTATTTTTTTGACCTTTTGTGGAAATTTTATACTCAAGTACGACTGCAAATAAGGTTAAAACTGCTCCAGTTCTACCAAACAAGGTCATTGAAGCGGTATAACCCAAAAGGTCTGTAATCAAAGCGATTACAGATACTATCCACGCTACGATTAAAATGAAAATTGCGGGTTTCAAACTTACTCCTTAGACACATAGCACTGGATATGCCGTACATAAGGTATAATATCATCACCGACCATACCAAGAAGGATACTATCATGGCAGGGAAAGCCAGTCTCGGAGAAATCGCAAAGGCCGACCATGGCATACGCATGGCCAAGGCTTATACGTCACTGTTACTGTCAAACCCTGACACTGTCTTACAACAACGAGGCCGTGACCTAAAGCTTTACGAAGAGATCCTGCGTGATGACCAGGTAAAGTCCTGTTTCCAGCAAAGACGTCTGGCTGTCACACAGTCAGAGTGGGATGTAGAGCCTGCCAGTGAAAGTCCTGAAGATGTAGCAGCCGCAGAGTTTATCAAACAGCAACTTACTCAGCTGGTGTTTGATGATATTACCGACAAGATGCTGTACGGCGTTTTCTATGGCCTCTCGGTAGCAGAATGTCTCTGGCAAACAGATGGTCATCGGATCACCCTGGACACGGTCAAGATCAGGGACAGGTCCCGTTTCAAGTTCGATGTGCAAAACCGCCTGAGACTGATCAACGTCCAGAACCCCAACGGCAAGCTGATGCCTGAGAATAAGTTCTGGGTCTTTTCAGCCGGTGCTGACCACAGTGATAACCCTTACGGCCTCGGTCTGGCTCATGCGCTCTACTGGCCCACCTTCTTCAAGCGCAACGGCATTAAGTTCTGGCTGATCTTTCTGGAGAAGTTCGGCATGCCCACTGCAGCGGCCAAGCTGCCACCCGGACAGGCACAAGATCCCATCGAACGAGACAAAGCATTGGCGGCATTAGATGCCATACAAACCGACAGCGGCATAGTGGTACCGGACAATATTGTCATCGAGCTGATCGAGGCGGCTCGATCCGGCACCGCAGACTATGACGTGCTCTGTCAGCGTATGGACAAAGCCATCAGCAAAGTCATCCTCAGCCAAACCATGACCACTGACGATGGCAGCAGTCGCAGCCAGGCTGAAGTCCATCAGGGAGTAGCTCGCTCGGTTATCAAGAGTGATGCAGACCTGGTGTGTGAGAGCCTGAACCAGCAAGTCATCAAATGGCTGACTGAATGGAACTTTCCTAACGCCACCCCACCCCGAGTCTGGAGAAACACCGAGCCTGAAGAAGATCTGATGCAACGGGCAGAACGGGACAACAAGATCAGTACGCTCGGCTACGAGCCTTCCGAAGAATACATTACAGAAGTCTACGGCCCCGGCTGGAAGAAAAAAGAAAGCAGTCCTCTGCCGCCTGTGGGGAAAGGCTCACCGGAGCTACCTGCGGAGTTTTCGGAGATTAGTAGTCTGACTCAGAAACGAGCAGCACATCGGGCCGATATGCAGGCCATTGTGGATGCGGCTGAGTATTTGGGAAGTCAGTATAAGGAGATGTATGGCAAGCGGGTGGAGCAGTTGCTGCAATATATGGAGGAAACCGGGGATGTAGAGACGTTCAGGGAAAATCTAACCCAGATGATGGAAGAGCCGCCTGCTAATGAGGCGGTAGAGCAGGTGAGGAATGCTTCGTTTTTTGGGAGGTTGATGGGGGGTATTCAAAAATCGACATGAAGAGAGTGCATAAAACAAAATGCTTTCTGACTCATATTGCTGTCATAAGCAGATCGAACTCTGTACTAAAAAAAAAGAAGACCTGAGCGATAGAACGAATATCTGCATATTTAGAGGATACCTTCATGGAAATTGGTTCAATCTCAACAAACCGATACAATACAGCAGCTACAGGTGTTGCAAAAAACCCTCTTTCAGCATCTCAGACTCCTTCAGGTAATAAAGAAGTTCAAGTTCAGATCAGTCAGCAAGCAAGGGATTTGAGTAAGATCAGTACAAAACAGGCATACACATTAAATCCTAAAGAGATCGAGTATTATAAAAACAACCCAAGAGAAGCTGCTGTTGACGCAAAACAATTTGCCTATGGTATTAATTTTCTCCTTGTTCCAGCACCAACCAGCCCAAGAATCGCTGACCATAAGTACCTGGATGGAACACCGGTCACTGACACTAGCTACAGACCAAAATTCGAAGCTGAGGCTGATTTCTTCAGGCAACAGAGAATCGAATTGTATGAAAAAGAAAGGGCTGAAGGCACCTCATCTATTGAGATCATGAAAAAAATATTCGATCTGTATGCTAACCTGCCAGAGAGCTTCAAACTGAAGATAGGGTATATTTGAGATGGGACATTAAAAGGTGAGAATGCTGGTTCTCACCTCAAAAAATCCAGGATCAATTGTTACTTGTCCAGTTCACGATAATGTTATTTGTCATACCAAAAGGTACTGGCGAAATGTTACCGCTACCAGGCACACCGAAAGCAAAATAGTACTCTGCGTTTGCAGAGCGTCCCCGGAAAGCCTCACTACCAGCTGATTGATAGCCAGATACGTTTAAACAACCACCGATAGTATCGCAGAGATATACAATCAGCCCTGCCGGTTTATTGGCAATGTTCCAGTTCCACTGAACAAGAGTCACTGTGGCATTGGTTGGAATGGAAGTTGTAGATCCCATCAAAGAGGAAATATAGTACTACCCTCTAAGATACATAGTCGGTCCAGTCACAGAGTCAGCCCATGCTCCAGTAATAGTGGAGGCGTTAAAAGGCTGTGCCATCAGACCAAGGGCAGGAGCAGCATTAGCATCACCAAGCAATTCAAACTTATGCTTTTTCATTGGGATGGATTCTGAAGCATTAGAAGTGATGGAGAACGTCAGAGAAGAAAAAATCAGAATCAACAAAGCAAAAAAGTTGCGATTAAGCAATTTCATTGGTCTCATTCCTTTGAGATTTTAGGTAGGAATAAAAAAAGGTAACGGAATATTCCTGACTGATCAAGAAAAGCCACAGCAAAGAAGCTCCTACTACCAGAGGAGCTTTTTATGGCCACAGAGATTTTTAACTTTTTTGAACTCACGACTTCATTTGGCCTCAAGCCCGAAGATGCTATCCGCCACTTCCAAAGCAAAGGATTAACCACCAGCTTCAGCTGGATGGACATGATCGGCGAAGAAAACGACGCAGCACTGACAGTGGCCAAGATGATGGACAACGATCTGCTGTCCACGGTTGAGAAGCATCTGGACAAGGCCATCGACGACGGTCTTACCCTGAACGAATTCAAACGACAGATGATCCCCAGACTGCAGAAAGCTGGCTGGTGGGGCAAAAAGGATGTGGTCGACCCGCTCACCGGCAAAGTCATCAAAGCGCAGCTGGGCAGTGCCTCCCGTCTGGAGAACATCTTCAGAACCAATCTCCAAAGCGCCTATGCGGTAGGTCAGTGGCAGAGTATCGATGCCAACAAGGAAACCGCTCCCTACCTGATGTACGACGCAGTAGAAGATCATCGGACCCGACCAGAACATCAACAGTGGAACGGCACTGCTCGACCCGTGGATGACCCTTTCTGGCAGACTCACTACCCGCCCAATGGCTGGAATTGTCGCTGTGGCGTCATTCAAATGACCCGTGATGAGATGAAACAGCAGGGCATTAGTCTCTCACCCAAACCCAAGATCAAGAAGCGGTTATGGACAAACTCCAGAACAGGCAAAGTACGCAACGTCCCTGCTGATCTTGATCCCGGCTGGGATCATAACCCCGGCAAACGCAGACTTGATCATCTGAAACAGGTCAAGCAAGAAAAAATCGGTCAGCTGACCATCGCCCAACAACAAGCCAACAAAGTCAGTGACCAGGCTATCAAAAAAGCCCAGCAAGCCTACATGACCCAGCTGGCAGCAAACCAGGCTCTGAAAAAGCTGGGCCAGTCAGAAATCGATGGTGCTTTTGAACGGCAGAAGAAGAAAACACTGGAGAGAGCTGCTCAGCACCAGCTGGATACTGCCATCAGTGAGAATACACCCTATCTGGCCAATGCTATCAAGCAGCTGAACAAGCAGAAAGGCAGTGCCGGACTCAGCTCCACAGAGCTATTAGCCAAAGCAAAAACGAAAGCCACCAGCATCGAGCAATCCGTACTCCTGAATCAGTACAAAAAAGCCAAGGTCAGTGACAAGCAGCCCAGTTCCAAAGCTCAGGCAGCCTACGACAACCTCCCGGGAGAAGCTCAGTTAGCCATTGACGATGCCATCGAATTAAAGACAGGCCAATATCAGGCAAAGGCAACTCTGAAAGACATTAAAGACAACCCAAAGGGACAGACACTCAAGCACCAGATACTGCAAAAGCTCGAGAAGTCAGGTGAGGCAGAAAATCTGACTCCGGTGAAACTGCTCCAGCTGGTGGAAGAACAATACAAACTTGAGCAAGCGAAGAAAGAAGTCGCTGCCAAGTTATCTGGCTACAAGAAAAAAGTGCTGGAAGGCAAGCTGCCAACACCCGGACAGCAAGCTGCTTTCAACAGCCTGGATGATGCAGCGAAAGATACGTTTCTGGCCAAAGTGGATGTGGCCAAGAAAGCTGCTGCCAGTGAGCCAGTAGTCACAGTACCGAAAAAGACAAAGCAAACCACCTCAAATCCGGTCGAGAAAACAGACCCAGCACCCACCACTGTGGAGCCACAGGCAAAAGCGCCGGAGTGGTCAAACCTTACCAAGATCGGCAACCAGAAAGGCTCCAACCCGGGAGGCATCTACCAGGACACAACGACAGGCAAGAAGTACTACGTCAAAGAACCCGCCAGCGAGGACATCGCTAGAAATGAAGTATTAGCAGCCAAGCTCTATGAAGCTGCAGGCGTAGATGTGCCAACCCTGCATCTGATGAAAGAAGGCAAAACAGTACGCATTGCCTCCGAGATCATAGAAGACCTGCAGCAGGATGGCAGTCAGCTGGCCAGCGGGAAAATTCAGGGAATCAACGACAACTTTATGGTGGATGCCTGGTTAGCCAACTGGGATGTGGCCGGTCTTGGTTATGACAACCTGCTCATCAAAGGCAGCAAGGCCATTCACATCGATGTGGGTGGAGCCCTTCGCTATCGAGCCCAGGGAGGTCAGAAAGGGCAAGCATTCGGCAAGGAAGTACTGGAAATTGAGAGCCTGAGAGACACGGGCATGAACCCTCAGTCAGCAGCGGTCTTTGCCAATGTCACTAAAGACGACATGGTGACAGGTGCCAGGAAAGTACTGAGCCTCAGCAGGCAACAAATAGAAGAAATGGTAGAAGCCTACGGACCGACCACGAAACGTGAGCGAACCAAACTGGTCAACACATTGGTGGCCAGGCAAAAAGACATAGCTAAACAATTCCCTGAAGCCGTCCAGAAAAAACAGGCTCAGCCAACAATCAGCACTCCGATCACTCGCCTGGAACATGAGCAGATCAAGAACAGTCGATCCAACGGTTATGCCATAGCCACTGACAAAGGCGATATTGAAGACCACAACGTCCTTCTATATCACAAGCAAAGCCCGGAAGGTAAACAGCAAACAGGTGCCTATTTCAAACTCATGCCTACTGCTATGAGAAAGCTGGAAAGAACACTCAGCCAGACTCAAGATGGCAAGCAGTATGACGACCTTCATGGCTTAATCATCAAAGCGGTTAAGTCAGTCGCCCACAGAGCAGACAACGACATGGCACTGGAACCTCATGTTTTTGGATATATTGATGCTGCTATTGAACGATACGAGGAGATTAAAAAAATACTCACAGAAGACGTTGCTAAGAAACTTCGTCCTAATAAAGATTTGATGGAGTTCAATAAAAAGACAGGGCCCTTCATTAGTCAACTGTCGCAGGTTCGAACAAACCAGGTATCTGGCGAGATACCGAGCTGGGACAAAAACTTGGGATTCTACGAGAAGTTCACTATTAAACCAGCCAAGTCCGACACAAAGACTAGTGGCCTGCAGTGGCAGAAGAAGAACACTGAGTATGGCCTTTCAAGCTTCGACAGAGGTCACCAGAGACATGGGAAATCAAAGGAGTTAGTGGGTACCAGCCATTACGAAACTAAAGTGAATGGTGCCACCATACGCTTTTGGCCCCAGGGAGAATATGACGTGCGCTTTGCCCTGCAGGGCAGGGTGGAAATTGAGGTACCCGGCAATAAGCAGGACGATGCACTCAAGATCTTTGATGCCATCACTGAACTGGGCATAGACAGCCAGCGGACTTCTGCACTGGATATTGAGGAACTCTATCTTGATAAGCTGTCCTACATCCACAAGCAGGATAAGAAACTGTCCAACCTGACCAAGGGAATGGATGACCAGCAGGAACGCATAGATCTGAAGCTCAGTTCACTCAGCGAAACATTAGAGTTGGATCTAAAGAACAGCCCTTCCTATCAACCCATGGGGCAACATCAGGCATTCGGTCATGGTCGCAGAGTTCACTATCGACCTGAGGTTCTGGAAGACAAAGCCTTTAAAGGTTTTGAAAAGGACTATCGAATATTCCATGAGAATACTGCTGAGAAAAACATCGTTGAAACCCTGAAGAACGTCCTCAGCTCAGGCGGTCAGATGGCATCTACCACCGATAAAATCCGTAGAGGCATAAAGCTGGGTGGAATGTCGTACTCCGAAGACCTGTACTCTGGTGGTGCCAACTACTTCTTTACCAGGATTCGAAAAAAGAATACCGCATACGAGAAAGAGGGATTCGTCTGGAAATCAAAACAGGCAGCCAGAGTGGATGCCATATCCTACAGTCACGATGCCTACGGTCGTACTGCTGATCATTACGTTCAACAGCACAGAAAAACAGATATCAGGCAACTCAAAGCCATATCAAAAGAACCAATTAATTTGGTAAGTTTTTGAATTATAAGGCTGTGGTAGTATCTTCAGGTGCTAGTGTCCGAAAGGGCGTGGAAGTTCGAGTCTTCTCCTGGGCACCAATCCTCAAGATCTTGTCGTGTGATTCATGGCAAGAAAACCGGTAAATTCCCGGCTCTCTCATCTCTCTTCCTTTTTATTCTCTCTCATCCCTTACTTGCTGGTTTTTCCGGATTTGAGTCTTCTTCACTTCCAGTATTTTGTGGCCGGATACTAATCCTTCATGGTCAGGCAAGCATTTGGCTTTCAGATCGTGGAAGTACTATCTTTCTGTAAACAGTTCTGATGTATACCTGCACTACGCCAGTATATCAGCGGCTGTCGTAGACAAGCCGCTGGATTTTGCTATTAAATGACGTGGTTATTTTTTGAGATGATTCACGATGATGGCAAGTGTTTCTTCAATCTTGTCAAAGCGCTTATCGTGCTCGTCGAAGCGTTCATCAATCCTGTCAAAGCGCTTATCGTGTTCGTCAAAGCGCTTATCGTGTGCGTCGAGTCGTTTATCAATCTTGTCAAAACGCTTATCGTGTTCGTCAAAACGCTTATCGTGTTCGTCAAAACGCTTATCGTGTTCGTCAAAACGCTTATCTTGTTCGTCAAAACGTTCATCAACTCTCTTAAAGCCTGCAAGTGTTGCTTGTGTCAGTGCCGAAAGATCAGATTTAACCCTGATAACCTCAGATTTGACCCCTGCAATATCCAACTTTAAGTCTGCAATGTCATGCTGGTTAGTCATAGCAATGCTCTGTGTGTCTGCGCAAACCTTCACCAGACTGTGCATGTTAGCGTCCATCTGTCTATGTTGCTCCTCAAGTCTTTCAACTCTTGCCTCAAGGCTCATACATTTACCTTTACAGTTTGTTGTGTGAGCGATGAGCTTAGTAGACAATCGAGAATGTCACAAAGGCACTTGGCAAAATTATTGACCGCCTGTTCACAGGCATCGGTTGATGCCCAGAGCAGGGTGGCATTCATTGCTGTTAAAAGATTTTTGACCCGCCCAGTGTGACCTGCATTATTTTGACATCCTCCACGACTGATTCAAAGAAATCAGTGGTGAAGGATGTCAAACACTACAATGTCTGACTACGCAGACCAGGCTCCTTACCCGCCACCTTGGTGCACAGTTGTATTTCATTGGCAGACAAAAAGTTGCCTCTTTGCTTTATAAAGCGAGTACGGATCAGTGCAGACCTGCTTAAGAAATGACATTATTTACAGGCAATCCCTAATGAAGTGCTGAAGGCTTTTTATAAAATGACATGTTATTCATTCCGAACCTCATTCGGTATTATCAACATGATAGATTTACTGCAAAACACTACAAGCCAAGCCATGACCACCACCTCAGATTTTTACCAGAAAAATGCGCTGCAATTTTATAGTTCAACTGTTGGCGTTGATGCTCGGGAACTTTATAAGTTTTTCCTACCATTGATTCCCAATGGAGGGCATATCCTTGACGCTGGTTGTGGTTCAGGCCGGGATGCCAGAGCTTTTCTTAACCGGGGCTACAAAGTCACTGCATTTGATGCCAGCGCCAATCTTGCAGCAATGGCCTCTCAGCTAACGGGTCTGACAGTTCAGACTTGCCTGTTTGATGAGTTTCAAACAAAACGACAGTTTGATGGAATCTGGGCTTGCGCCTCCCTGCTTCATGTTCCTTATTCAGATCTCGCTGCAACCATTAACCACCTGGCTGGTTTTTTGGTCCCGGGCGGCTATTTTTACTGTTCCTTTAAATACGGGCGGGGTGAGGCATTACGGGATGGACGTCATTTTACGTATATGGATGACGCTCTATTACAAAACATGCTGAGCTCAACTGAGCTATGGATTCACAACAGCTGGACCACCCGTGACCTAAGGCCAGAAAGAGCCACTGAGCAATGGCTAAATGTAATTTTAGGCCTGAATGATTAAAAGATTCTCGATCCACGAGGTTCGGGCTTTTTCCAACTATGCAGAAGTTGAAATTTAGCCTGATCGTAGCTGTGCTGGAGGAATGCTTTACGTAATGCTTTTGTTTTGCCTGTTTGTTGAATCAAAGTCTCTCTGATAGGCAGATGGCTGTTGATAAAATACTCATTTCTGGCATGAAGTCTGTACAGATAGTCAATATGTGGAAGCTGAGCAAACTTACCATCCTCCCCTCTGTTACAGCTCTGACAGGCAAGAACAAGGTTCCAGATACCATCAATAGTGGGTATGTACTCTCTGATTGACCATGGAAAAAAATGGTCTACATCAGCAAGGTCGGTCGCCCCTGATTGAATGGATATATGATCAAAACAGTAAAAACATCTTCCTTTCTGGTAGCCGTTCAAGCTGTCTCTGGAGCTGGTAATGTTTACCCTGCGGTCATTCAGATGAGTGAATAGTTGCTTGCTATGGTGGTCATGCTCAACACGCAAGAGATTTCTTGCAAGGCCTGACTGCCAAGCACTTTCTACCAATCGCCAACGAGCATCGGTTTCGGGTTTTATGCTGTTTATGGCTTCTGATGCCATGAGGGTGTAAAAATTTTCTGTAAGTCGGATGCCTTTGTTAGTCGTTTTACGCTCATCTATGAAAAAGCGTTTGTCGACTTCACGACGATTAACATTGTGAAAGGCGTCAATGACATTTTGAAAACCGAGTCTTACTGTTTGGGCACAGAGATAATCCTCATCAACCCTACCAAGATTGAAATCTGAACATGCTGACAGAAACTTACTGGATCTTGATGTCGTCTGTTTTGGTGCCTCTTTCAGATGCTCACAGATATGGCGAGAGAATGGGCCTGCCAGCTGTTCCAGAGAGATAAAATCATCGCTTGAGTTGGACAACTCATAAAGAGAACAGGCAAGGGCAAATTTGTAAGAAGCTACATTGTTGCCGAAAAGAATAATGCTGCGCCAGTAATTATCAAGCGATGGTTCAACATCGTAAAATTGAGACACTGCACCCCCCCAGATCGTCCATAAATGTGTGGAAAGGCATTATTTAATACTTTTTGAAGTTATAATTTTATATGTAATTATATTTAATTATATGTAGATATTGCTACACAAGTACCAGGTAGTCTTCGGATCGATTTTTGATTAAAGAGGTAAAGGAAATCAGCAGTAGAAGGTGTTACTGATGAACTGAGCTCGATTTTGGCTCTCTTGAAATTTTTAGAAGATTCCCGTTGGTGAGTTTTACAGAGTGCTTTGCTGAGTTCTCGCAAAAGACAAATGTCGTTCACTCTGATAGATGCTGACTATGCTATCCGGCCTTTTTCGTAGGTATGTGATCGCGATTCATCCCAATATTTTAAAAAGAATGTTAATCACCGTAGAAACCTGAAACTGCCACTGACAGAGCCGCGCTATCGCTTTTCTTCAGTAGCTAATCGTCTTAAGCCTCCAATGAAGATGCAGTTGTAATGGCGACCTGCTTTCAAAAGAGGCCAATGTCACAGGTTTTCAGGGTGTCTGGTCGCTTTGGGTTCTATCATCAGCTTCATAAAGGGCTGACAGGACTCAGGTTAGATAACAGGCATTGTTCAGATACTTTGCCCTGATATTATTCAGCACCTGATCACCGGATAGTGTTTTGCCCTCTGACTCATCTTTAGCACCGAAAGACAATAGCTTCAGCAGTGCGATAGCTTCTTGCCTGCGCTCTCTATTCTCAAAGGATTCAATGATGTAAACCTTGCCATTTGGTTTCAAGACGATTCGCTCTTTCAAGTCCGGGTTAGCCGCTTTCTTTTTACGAAGCTGAACGGTTCAATTCTCATCACTTTGCCTCTTGTCTGTGGCCTATTGGTCCATATATATCTTTTACTATCGGGATGTGACTATTTACTCTTGCACGGCTTTAAGCTTTCATCGATTAAAAACCATCGGGCCTACTCTAGAAAGACTTGGCTTTCTAACCTGGAATCTTCAATGGAACTTAATACCTGGCTGACTTTTCTGGCCGCAACCATCATTATCAGCTTAACGCCGGGAGCCGGTGCGGTTAATACCATGGCCAACGCCATTCGCTCAGGGCTGATCCGGACCCTGCCATCCATCATGGGACTCCAGGTCGCTCTGATTATATTTCTGATTGTCGTCGCTGCCGGTCTTGGGGCCATCCTTGCAGCCTCAGAGACACTGTTTACCCTGATCAAGTGGACAGGCGCTCTTTACCTGATTTTCCTGGGCATCATGAAATGGCGTGAAGCACCCAATGAGTTTTCGGTCGAAAGCCAAATCCGCACCAGCAAGAAAAAATCCTTTGCCAGTGCCATTCTGGTGAATCTGACTAACCCCAAGGCCATTGTTTTTCAGGCGGCTTTCCTGCCGCAGTTTATTGATCCTGCTCTGACACTCTGGCCCCAATACCTGATTATGGGAATCACTATGATCCTGGTTGATAGCCTGGTCATGCTGGGTTACGCCAGCTTCGCCCTAAAGCTGATGCCATTTCTGAAAAAATACGGGAAGCTGCAAAACCGACTGTTTGGCTCAATGTTTATAACCTGCGGCGGGCTTCTGGCTGCCAGTCAGCGATAACTGTTCCAACGCACTATGGCCAATGTCTCACAAAAGGAAGGGGAAACCTCCGGTTTCGGAAAATACCTAGCCATGGATAATAGGAATCGTCAGCAGGGAACAGGACGTTCGTAAAGTCAGGAAGACTTTAGCTGACAAGGATTACTTCAGGCAGGACGCCTCGGGATACTCAGGAAGACTTGAATACCGCAGGAAGCGGACAAAGCAGGAAGCTTTGAAGTCAGCATTCAGATGGGAAGTAAATTGAGGCAGGACGCCTGAAGTGGTCAGGAAAGACCAGGATAGCAGGATGCTCGTTTCAGAGCAGGAAGAGGTTTCACAAGGATCGTACAAAAAGCAGACCGCAGGGTCTGTTTTTTGTACCCGGTGTTATTGACAAAGAACCTGCTCATACATATTATGCACCTCGTTCTTTGCCGGTATAGCTCAGTTGGTAGAGCAACTGACTTGTAATCAGTGGGTCCCGAGTTCGACTCTTGGTGCCGGCACCATATACAGCAAAGCCCGTAGCGTTAGTGAACACTACGGGCTTTTTTCTATCTGTCGATTTGGTCCCCATATTGGTCCCCGTTTCTGTCGGACTGTAGCGGCATTACATGGGAATGAAACCGATATTTATCAGCCTATCTTCGCTCTCTCCTGTCGGTATTCAGAAATATTAAAAACAGGCAGTCCACATCTGCAGTTACCCCAGACTGGTCCGGGTCCTTTCTGACCTAATTGCTGCGGGTGTGAAAGACTGCTACCCGTTTCCGCTTCTGGATAGACAAGCAAGCTTGTAATTACGGGAATTTCCACATTTAACAAAGCGGAAACGGAACCGGCCTAAAGCAGAGCCACGCAAACTGAAAACACCGCGACCTTTCGCACCCGCAGCAATTAGACCAGAAAGGACCCTGACGAATTCATAACCTAAGCGGGAATTCCCGCTCTGCATTACTCACAAATCACCAAATCGGATTTTTTAATTTTGTACACATAAAAATCTACCTGGGGCGACGGTCACTATCCTATAAAGCTTTAGAGATTTTCTTACCCCCCCCCTTCCCTGTCGTCAGCTTCGCCAGCTCTCAGGCCAGTAGAAGCAAGGGCTTGATAGAGCTGCTGCTGACGACCATAGAACACAGGAATTTTGCCAATTCCCGCGCATCCGTTCCCCCGTGGCTATGCCGATCTGGTCAGGGTCCCGTTGAAACTATGCGAATCTGCACAGTTTGGGGGTTGGTGGCCGTCTGGTTGTTCTATCAGTTCTTTTTTTATCTTCAGGCCCAATCGGTTATCAGTAACAACTAAACAACAACCACCCTCAGTAAATTCTCATAAGCTCCCAGGTGAGGCAGGATTGATAGCGGTACTTCCCGCTATCACCTGTGGTGGTTAGCGCCCTGTTTCTAACTCTGCAGATTTTTCTTGTTCGGCTGCTGACTATGTATCCGGGTCATTGGCTGGAAGGGCTCCCACTGCTGGCTATTCACCTTTCTGTATTGCCCTGTAATGAGCAACCCCAGTTCAGAGTTAAGTAGCCTGGTTATCTTCACGTGGGTTGTCGGCACACTCAGGTATTCAGCTACCCAATTTATTATCATCCACTGGTTAGCAACGAACCTGTTTTCAGCATTGATTAGCATGGTCGTTCTCCTGAAAAAAAACAGAAATCATGTAGGGTAGGGGTCAGTAAAAAGGGGTAAAAAGTCTTTTTACTGGTTTTTACTGATACCTACCCCTGCTATTTTTCGTTTTTTTCTTCTTCTACCAAGCAAGCCGGGTTTATATGAAAAGTGACTGAAGGACGGCCCCGGCCTTTTGACTCTTCCCGCACAATATAGCCATGTAGTTCTAACCACTTTACAGCCTGTTCTCGGTCCCGCTTCTCCTGCAGCCCTATCCACCTTCTACGCTCAAGGTCTGCCATTTTGAAGGGTTGCGGCAACTGCCCTATACGGTCCGCCAGTATCCGGGCCCCGGCTAATGGATCGTCGGCCAAGGCATAAACCCGTCTGGCGTGAGTCTCCAATACATCGCACCAGCGGATAGCCATTTCAACTGATGCCTTGCTGATCCGGCCTGTTGCCCCGTTGCTGATAACATGAAACACAAGGGCCAGTGCTGGCATTAAAGACGGATACTTACCGAGGTGGCTTTCCATCTGCAGGCTGACACCTTCGCCACTGATCCGGGTCATCAGATCAGAGTACCAGCGGTTAAACACTGCTTGTGCCTGATCATCAAATCGGATAGCGGGCCTGTCCTCTTCCTCTGGTTGGTATGGGATGTTATCCAGCCTTCGAAATACCTGATATGCCTGTTCCTTCAATGCCTTGTCCGGGCTCCTGTCGGTCAGCCTGAATGATCGTTTATCTGGATACACCAGCAGCTGAAAACGTTCTACAAGTCCATCGTCCCCGCTCCCGTCTCTCTGGGTCATCAACAGTGGCAGTAATCGCCCCGGTTGAATCCCTCCAAGCAATGACACTGTGTTAGAGGTTATGTAAACATCGTCACGGGTTACACGGTCATAGCTGTATGTTCCATCGCCGTTGAACGCTTCCAGCCAGAAAGCCCGGTCCTGTTGTTGGTCGTCCCGGTTGAGCCCTGCTATCCATCCGGCCAGCTCATCACGAAACAGTAGCAACCCCCATGGATTTTCAGACAGCAATATACCCAGTTTCTCTACAGTGGCGTCATTGACGATGTAACGGCGGCTGGCGGGCTTCTCCGGGTCGCTGCTGTCATCCATCAACAGGGCTTCAGCGGCCTGTAGATCCTTTTTCTTTACCAGTGCCTGTGCCTGTCGCTCTGCTTCCCTGGTTGCCATCTGGTTTATTTTCTCTTGCGCCTGGTAACGCTTCAGGTCTTCCTTGTGCTCTGCTCTGGCTTCAGCCTCCAGCCGGGTTAATGGCTTGGTAGTGTCTTTGATGACAGGTGTCTTTTTCTGGCTTGGCCTGCCAATACAGCAGCCCCACAGATTAGGAATGATTGCCCAGTCGTCATACTGCTTTGGTTTCACACTAACCTTTCGACCGATCAGACTCCCCAGGGCAGTTACAGCAGCAACAGCGGCATATTCAAAGGGGGCATTGTCCATTCGCTCTACCGTGTCCACCAGCCAGCCGGAAAGCTCCGGGGGGAGCATATCCGGTGTAATCTCCTGAACGGGTAGCAGTTCCGGCCAATCAATAGCGGGCCTGCTCCCACTGTCTAAACCACTCTGCCTGATTTCTTCCTGTATGGCTTCAGGCCGAACTACTTTAATGTTTGGGTGTGTCTGGTCACACAGCGCCATGCTGTAGTGAAGTGGTCTAATGACACCGGACACCTCGTTAAGCACAATAGTGCAACCAGTAACGAGGTTCATAATGGCAACGCGAAAACATTATTCTCAGGAATTCAAACTCAAAGCTGTAAAACTGGTTACTGAACATGCTCAGTCGCCTACAGCAGTCGCCAGAAGTCTAGGAATTTGTGCGACTAACCTCCGTCGTTGGGTTCGACTCAGTGAAGAGAAGAAAGAGCTGGCTTTCCCCGGCAAAGGCCATCAGGCCCTGACGACTGAACAGCAGAGAATCAAAGAGCTTGAAGCTGAAAACAAACAGCTGAAAATGGAACAGGAAATCTTAAAAAAAGCCATGGCCTTCTTTGCGAAAGACCAGCTGTAAGATACGCCTTCATACAGCGGGAGAGGAAGGCCTATCCTGTCGTAACGCTATGCAAAGCACTAAAAGTTAGTCGCAGTAGTTTCTACGAATGGAATAAACAACAGGCAAAAAATCAACAGATTGACCCGGAGATGTTTCGCCTGGAGGCAGATGCCCGAGAGATTTTTGCTCAATCAGGTGACTCTTATGGAAAAAGGTTACAGCATAGGGCGTTATCAGGCCAAAACCCTGATGCAACGGCTTGGCCTGCGGGTTCGGGTGGTCAAAAAATTCAAGGTGACAACCAACAGCAAACACAAACTGCCAGTGGCGGCAAACCTTTTGAATCGTGAGTTTTCAGTTTCAGCACCCGACAGAGTATACGTAGCTGATATCAGCTACCTCTGGACTCGTGAAGGCTGGGTTTATCTGGCGGCTGTCGTTGATCTGTTTTCGCGGAAAGTCGTCGGTTGGTCGATGAGTAACCGTATGACGACAGAGCTGCCCCTGGAAGCTTTGAGAATGGCTTACTGGGGCAGAAAGCCTGGAGATGGTGTGATGCACCATTCAGATCGTGGCAGCCAGTACGCGTCTCTGGAGTATCAGAATCAACTCAGGGAGTATGGGATGGTCTGTAGTATGAGTCGCAAGGGTAATTGCTGGGATAACTCTGTGATGGAGCGGTTCTTTGGCAGCCTGAAAAGGGAAAGAACGGATCATTATATTTATGATACTCGGGCAGAAGTAGAGGCACATGTTATTGATTACATTTTGTTCTACAACAATAACAGATTGCATTCCTATCTGGACTATATGATTCCAGTAGACTTCGAGAAGCAAAAATTGAAAAAAGCAGCTTAATCAGGTGTCCGTTTTTACTTGACCACTACACTGCCCCCAGCGATCCCCCACAGTTAAGTCAGCCAGTCAGGGCGGGTGGGTTATCCGCCTTTTCGGGAGCTACCCTAGACTGGCTATTCTGTTACAGGCTCGGGCCCGCGTCGTTCTTATCGGTAGACTTCTTTCCGGTGGCCTACCCTCACCACTTCAATGATTAGCTGAGCGTTATGTACTTGGTACACAATCCGATAATCACCAGACCTTACCCGGTAGGTGTGTTCTGTGCCTGACAGCTTGCGGCATCCGTCCGGGTGTGGATCATTCACCAGCGATTCAGCCAAGGCCACCAGCTTTATTACTGTTGCCTTGGGTAGCTTTCTGAGTTCCTTCTGTGCTGATTTCTTCCAGCTCAACACGAACCGGCTCATAGCTTGTCGGCTGCCTTCAGGGACTTGATAAGCTCCTCGTGTGATACGGTTTCCTCGTCTCGGCGCTCTGCCACTGTCGCAAGGTCTTCAAGGTCTTCTATCAGTTCCTGGTACTGATCCAAAGGCAGAACGACAGATACCCGGTTGCCCTGGTCATCGGTTATGTATTGTGGCTTTGGTTGTGCTGGCATGGTGTTATCTCCGGTAATTGATTAAATGGTACTTTTTGGATCTGTCCGTTTTACGTATTCCCTATTTTTTAACGCTGCTGGTGGACTGCCGGTACTGGTCAAGATCCACCAGCTTGCTAGCCTTTCCGTCGATGATCTTTGAGAGCCAAGCGTCATACTTGCGGATCGCTTCCCGCTTCTCTGGTAACTGGTCGTGTCGGTTGTAATGCCTGGTATCTATGCCTGTTTGGGCGTGATTCTGTAACAGATTTCTTTGCTCTCTGGTTAAACCGGCATCCACCATAAGATAGTGAGCCGTCCGTCGAATATCCTTGGCTGTGAATCGTTCAGGTGTTGGTGTGCCTGCTGCCTTGGCTTCAGCTTCCAGAGCATCACAGTAGCGGGTAAAGGCAGTAGACAGGCTATCAAGTCTTATGGGTGCGTTGTGGTTGGTAGCAAAAGGCCAAGGATAATCGGCGGTCAACTCTCGGACTTCTTCAATGATTGCCAATGCTCTATCTGTCAGTGGTATTAAATGCTCCCGATTACCTCCCCTGCCTTTAGTGTCATCAACTAACAGGGTTTTTCTGAAGGTGTCGTAACGATCCCAGCCAGAAGCCAGTAGCTGCTTTGGTCTCTGCCCTCCAGTAGCCAGCATGAAACGAATAAACAACCCGATAATTCTACCCAGCTTGTTGACGTTCATAACCTCATGCCACAGGGAATTAACTTCCTCAATGCTCAGAGTTCTATCTCTGGTCTTTTCAAAGTCTGCCTGTCTGGGAATCGCGGATACAGGGTTATGCTGCAGGTGGAAGCGGCTACCGTGTTCCAGCTGGTGCCGTGGATCATGGTCTGCCTTCAAGCCGAAAGCAAAGGCAGCATGTAAAAAGCTTCTGGTACGGTTAACGCTGGTGGTGAGTCCGTCCTTAATCATCTGTCGAAGAACTTCCGATATGTCCTCTATTACAACCTGGTGCACTTTCTTTTCTGCCAGTAGTGGGTAAGCCTTGGTAACGTACTTTTCAAGCATGTACCGGGCATCCTTAGCGGTAGGCTTACCCTGCCTATGAAGATTGGCTAGATAAGCTTCGATCAAATCAGACAGTGTGCCTTTTGCTGCGTCTAACTGATCCTGCCGGGCCTGCTCTGCTTTTGCTTGTTTGCGTCTGTTCGCCTGATCTTCAAGGTGGGCTTTAAGGTCACTGCCTTGCTCACGTCGAATGGTGGCGAACTCCTGTGCTCTGTCCCTACACTCTGCCAGTGTGTAACCGTGCCCGTCTCTGGTGAGTTTGTATTGACCTATCTTGATTAGTGATTCCTTCCCTTGATCCCTGTAACGGTAGTATGCCTCGATGGTGCCGCAATCTCTGCGCTTAAAGAAAAGAGTGCCATCACCACGACTGCCTATAGGCTCGCTTACTTTTCCCTAAAGCTTTTTCAATTGCAGGTCTGACAATCTAGCCATACTGACTTACTCCGTGTTTGGTCCCTGTAAAGCAAATGTGAATATTTGTATTTTTGGTCCCCACTTTGGTCCCCGTTTCTGTCGGACTGTAGAGGAAAACTATAGTACAGTCTGAAATCGTACGGAAATAATAAACCCAGTAAACAAAGGGTTACAAGCAAGATAAGGAATTATGTGGAATGGTACGGAATTAGTACTAACGTACCTTGTAATCAGTGGGTCCCGAGTTCGACTCTTGGTGCCGGCACCATATATAGCAAAGCCCGTAGCGTTAGTGAACACTACGGGCTTTTTGCTTTCTGAGCTTTTGCGCCTGCTAATGCGCCCTCTTTCCGTCGGAATAGGTCAACACTAGATTAGGGGAAGGTTATCCAGTGCCTTCTATCACATATACCCAACCCACTCTATACGTCTTAAAATGCCTTAACTGCTCAAACACACCCTGATACACTTCATTAAAAACAACCGGAGGATAGCTATTTTTTTGAAGCAGCATGATCAGCTGAACCCCCAGAACTGATTTGAGATTATTCAGGTTGCTCCAGTCTGGAAAGCGAACCTGCATCCAGCCCGATCTCAACACTAGATGCCAGCACCAAACACCAAGAAGTCGACGTACATACAGTTCATTTTTTATCAAACTTTGCCACTCCCATTCTCTTTATTATCACTTGTACAATGATCCCACTATTCAAGCTTTTCGCTCATATTCAGGCTTATTTTCGTGGCGATTCATTGCAGTTTGGGAGGTCTTGACGTGACAGGATCTGAGAGGTGAACAAAAAAGAACTATCCGAACGTGATATATGTACCAAATACATCACCCCAGCCATCGAAAAGGCCGGATGGGATATCCAAACTCAAGTAAGAGAGGAAGTAACCTTTACCGCAGGCCGCATCATCGTTCGCGGTAAGCTCCATGCCCGAGGTAAAAAACGTCGGGCAGACTACATCCACTATCATCAGAAAAACCAACCCATAGCGGTCATCGAGGCCAAAGATAACAAGCACAGCATGGGCTCCGGAATGCAGCAAGCCCTGAGCTATGCAGAAGCACTTGATATTCCCTTTGTGTTCTCCAGTAATGGAGATGGCTTCAAATTTTACGACCGCACGGGTAATGCAGATCAAACCCAAACAGAGTTGTCCCTTAATGAATTCCCTTCGCCTGGTGAGCTATGGAGTCGCTACTGCCAGGCAAAAGAATTAGACGAGCCAGCTCAAAAAACCGTCAATTACCCTTATTTCGATGATGGTTCCGGGCGCACTCCGCGCTACTACCAGGCAAACGCTATTAACCGCACTATTGAAGCCATTGCCAAAGGCCAGAATCGAGTTCTACTGGTCATGGCAACTGGAACCGGGAAGACCTATACCGCTTTCCAGATCATCTGGCGGCTCTGGAAATCTGAAAAGAAGAAGCGCATTCTGTTTCTTGCCGACCGCAATATTCTTGTGGACCAAACCAAGTCCAACGACTTCAAACCCTTTGGCCCAGCGATGACCAAAATTGAAAAGCGCCAGGTCAACAAAGCGTTTGAGATATATCTGTCGCTCTATCAGGCCGTTTCAGGCAATGAAGAAGAAAAAAACATCTATAAACAGTTTGATCCTGATTTCTTTGACCTGATTGTCATAGACGAATGCCATCGTGGTAGCGCCCGTGAAGACTCTGCATGGCGAGAAATTCTGGAATACTTTTCCTCTGCAACACACGTTGGTTTAACCGCCACCCCAAAAGAGACGAAGGAAGTCTCCAATATCCATTACTTTGGTGAACCTGTTTATACCTATTCTCTAAAACAAGGGATTGAAGATGGCTTCCTGGCACCATACAAAGTCATCCGATTTGATTTCGATATTGATCTTGAAGGCTGGCGACCACAAAAAGGACAGATCGATAAGTATGGCAACCTGATTGAAGACCGCATATTCAACCAGCGGGATATGGACAGAAACATTGTCTTTGACGAGCGAACCCAACTGGTAGCGCTGAAGGTTACTGAGTATTTGCAGAAAACCGATGAGTTTCAGAAGACCATCGTTTTCTGTGACGACATCGATCATGCTGAACGCATGCGGGAAGCACTGGTGAATTTGAACCCGGATCGGGTGAAAGAGAACCGCAAGTATGTGATGCGGATTACCGGTGATAACGAAGAAGGCAAGGATGAGCTGGATAACTTCATTGACCCCGAATCCACTTATCCGGTCATCACCACGACAAGCAAGTTGATGACGACCGGTGTGGATGCCAAAACATGCAAGCTGATTGTTCTCGATCAGAGCATCCAATCCATGACTGAATTCAAGCAAATCATTGGTCGTGGCACCCGTATTGATGAAGATCACGGCAAACACTGGTTCACTATCATGGACTTTAAAAAAGCCACTGAACGTTTTGCCGACAAAGACTTCGATGGCGAGCCGGTACAGATATTCAAGCCTAAGCCAGGTGAGCCCATTATCCCGCCAGAGGATGAACCTGAAAATCCCGAAGGAGAAGGTGGCGGAGGAGGAATAGAGGAAGATCCGCCGATCATCACTGATCCACCCAGCGAAATAACACCGGAACCTGAGCCAGAACCCATACCACCCGGAGGGAGCGATGAAGGCGACCCTGAACCACCGCCGGAGTCACCCCGCATCAAGTACCATGTCAAAGGGCAGGCGTTTAAAGTCACCAAATATCGAGTTCAGCATCTGGATGTCAGCGGCAAACTGGTCACCGAATCCATGCACGATTACACCAAACAGTGTGTCGTAAAGCAGTATGCCAGCATGGATGATTTCCTCCGCAAGTGGTCCGCTGCCGACAAGAAAAAAGCCATAATTGATGAACTGACAGAACTGGGTGTTTTCTGGCAGGAGTTACAAGATAATGTCGGCGAGAAACTGGGAACAGAATTGGACCCGTTTGACTTGATCTGTCACATTGCATTTGACCGGCCAGCCCTCACTCGACGGGAGCGTGCCAATAATGTGAAGAAGCGAAACTATTTCAGCCAATACGAAGGGGTAGCTCGTCAGGTGCTGGAAACATTACTCGACAAATACGCCGATGTGGGCATCGAGCCAGTGGAAGATATGACTATTCTGACAGATCAGGCATTTAGCCAGATAGGTGCGCCAATAGAATTGGTAAGAGCGTTTGGTGGCAAGTCTCAGTACCAGAAGGCGTTTAAAGAACTGGAAGCGCAACTGTATTATTTGGATAGGTAGTACCTTGATGCAATGACAAATGTTAAACATCCATCGTTTAAAGCATTCCTTGATTCACTGCTTACCAGCGACGATATTGTCAGCAAACTACGAACCCAGCCTGCTGACAGCTTTTACCGTGAGTCGAAGTGGCATACTATTGCCGACTTACTACAGCATTACCCTGAGTTACTGGAAGCCCTTAATGGCTACGCTTTCAAGGGGTGGGATAGCTCTATCGCCTTCTCCGACAGACAGCTCAAAGCCTGTTATTTGATTGATGAAGACTACATCAATGAAGGACGGGCGTTCGTTTTATTTAACCTGGTTGCAACAAGCTGGTTTCACCTGTCCGAAGTCAGCCATCAGGCCGTTTACTGGGAAATTTCTGAAGACCAATGAGTATCACGAGTACGATCAAATCCATTCAGGATCTTATGCGCCAGGACGTAGGGGTAGACGGTGATGCCCAGCGTATTGGTCAGCTGGTCTGGTTGCTTTTTCTGAAAATCTTTGACGACCGGGAGCACGAGTGGGAGCTGTTCAAAGAACACTATGAATCACCTATTCCGGAAGAATTGCGCTGGCGGAACTGGGCCGCAGACCCTGCAGGCATTACCGGTGACAAGCTTAAAAAGTTTATCGACAATGAGCTGTTTCCGGAATTACAAACCCTTCAACCAAAGGGTGATGATCAACGAGCCTTCGTGATTCGCAGTGTATTTGAAGATGCCTACAACTACATGAAGTCAGGCCAGCTGATCCGACAGGTCATTAATAAAATTCAGGAAAGCATCGACTTTAACTAGGCACAGGAACGTCACGCCTTTGGGGATATCTATGAACAAATCCTCAAAGATCTGCAAAGTGCCGGTAACGCAGGGGAATTCTACACCCCCCGTGCCGTTACCGAGTTTATGGTGAGCCAGATCGATCCAAAACTGAATGAAAAAGTCATGGACCCCGCTTGTGGAACTGGCGGCTTTTTGACCTGCACGATTGAGCATAAGCGTAAGCATTACGTTAAAGTGCCCGCCGATGAACAGAAGCTACAGTGCAGCATATACGGTGTAGAGAAAAAGCCTCTTCCTCACCTGCTCGCTACCACCAATATGATACTGCACGGCATTGAAGTGCCCAGCCAGATACGTCACGACAACACCCTTTCCCGCCCATTAACTGACTGGAAAAAAGATGAACGGGTAGACGTGATTGTGGCCAATCCGCCTTTTGGGGGCACAGAAGAAGAAGGGATAGAAAAAAACTTCCCGGCCAATATCCGAACCAGAGAAACGGCTGATTTGTTCATGGCGTTATTTATTCGCCTGCTCAAAGAGAATGGTCGTGCTGCTGTGGTCTTGCCGGATGGCTTCCTGTTTGGCGAAGGCACCAAATCGAAGCTGAAAGAAAAGCTGCTGGAAGAGTGCAACCTGCACACCATTGTCCGTTTACCCAATGGTGTGTTTAATCCCTACACCGGCATTAAAACCAACCTGCTGTTTTTTACCAAGGGGCAACCAACAGAAACCATCTGGTTTTACCAACACCCTTATCCGGAAGGTTACAAGAACTACAGCAAAACCCGGCCCATGCGGGTGGAAGAGTTCAAAGCTGAGCAAGTATGGTGGGGCAACGAAGCGGATGGTTTTGCCAGCCGGGAACAGAGTGAGTTTGCCTGGAAAATAGACTTCAAAACCATCAAAGCTGAAGCCGAAAAAAAGGCACAGCCACACAGAGATAAAGAAGCCGACTACAAGCAACAGGCCAACCGGCTGGAATCCAGCGTTAAGCAGCTAAAAGAAGATCTGAAAACCGTCTCTGTTGTCAGCAAAAAAGCAGCCCTGAACGAACAGATCTGGCAGCAAACCCAGGAAGCCAAAACACTCAAGGCAAAAGCCGACACGGAAAAGAAAGCAGCCGATGCCATCTACTGGCCAATCTACAACCTCGATATCGACAACCCTCATATCGGCGAACAAGTCAGTCATGACCCGGATGAGCTGTTGAGCCAGTACGCTGCTCAGCAGAAGGAAATGGCAGAAACCCGCCGTCAGCTGAAAGAAATTTTGGCACAAGCCCTAACTGGTAACACTGAGAAGGGAGTCAAATGATGTTAAACGCCGTTAGCGAAAACTTTGACCTCTGGGGCAGTGCTCACACAACCAAAAGTGCGTCCGGCCGAGGCAGTAGCAGCAAGCTGGATTTGCATGGCATTAAGAAATTGCGGGAGCTGATTCTGGAGCTGGCGGTTCGGGGAAAGCTTGTGCCGCAGAACTCGAACGATGAACCGGCTTCGGTTTTGTTGGAGCGGATTGCGGCTGAGAAAGCACAGTTACTCAAAACAAAGAAGATTAAAAAACAGAAGCCTGTTCCACCTATTACCGATAAGGAAAAACCTTTTGTACTGCCGGAAGGATGGGTTTGGGTTAGGTTTGGCGATGTGACGTTTAACCGCGATGCCGAACGGGTGCCGTTATCTGTTAGTCAACGCAGAAGCCGCCAAGGAAAGTATGATTATTACGGTGCTTCCGGGGTGATTGATTCAATTGATGGCTACTTGTTTGATAAGCCGCTTTTGCTAATTGGGGAGGATGGTGCAAACCTAATCAATCGATCAACTCCCATTGCATTTATGGCTTATGGTAAGTATTGGGTAAACAACCATGCCCATGTACTGGACGGTATAACAGAAGAATTTTTGATATATCTTGGACTTTTTATCAATGCTATTTCACTGGAATCTTATGTTACTGGTACTGCTCAACCCAAGATGAATCAAGCAAAGATGAATACAATTCTTTTTGCTTTTCCCCCAGAAGCGGAGTTCATTCGTATAACAGCAAAAGTCAACGAACTAATGACTTTATGCGACCAACTGGAACAACAACAAACCAACAGCATCACCGCCCACCAAACCTTGGTGGAAGAACTGCTAGCCACCTTAACCAACAGCACTACTGCCGATGAAGTGGCTGAAAACTGGGCCAGAATTGCCGAGAATTTCGACACCCTGTTCACCACCGACCACAGCGTTGACCAGCTTAAACAAACCGTTCTGCAACTGGCGGTAATGGGCAGGCTGGTGCCGCAGAATCCGGAAGATGAACCGGCTTCAGTACTGTTGGAAAAAATTGCGGCTGAGAAAGCGCAGTTAGTGAAAGACAAGAAGATTAAGAAGCAGAAACCGTTGCCAGTGATTACCGATGAAGAAAAGCCCTTTAATCTGCCCGCTGGTTGGGTGTTTGCTCAGCTTGAGGATATCGTGGATATTCAAAGTGGTATCACCAAGGGTCGCAAGCTAGCTGGAAGAAACCTGATTTCTGTTCCGTATTTGCGAGTTGCTAATGTGCAGCGTAGTGCGCTTGATCTAACTGTGATAAAGGAAGTTGAAATTCCAATCGAGGAAAAGGAAAAATACGAAGTTATCCCCAGAGACTTGCTCATTACTGAAGGTGGTGATTGGGACAAAGTAGGTCGTACATCGGTTTGGTCTGGAGAGCTACCTTATGTCGCTCATCAGAACCATGTCTTCAAAGCCCGAATCTTCCTCAAGGAACAGAGCGAAGACTGGATTGAAATGTATCTTAATGCTCCGTTCGCAAGGGCTTATTTTGCAGGTTCCAGTAAACAAACTACCAACCTAGCATCCATCAACAAAACACAACTCAGAGGGTGTTTAGTTGCAATACCACCTGCGAAAGAGAAAAGTCGCATCGTTTCAAAAGTTAATGAGTTGATGGGGTTTTGCAACACCCTAAAATCCCAAATCCACCAAACTCAAACCACCCAGTTACAACTGGCCAATGCAATGGTCGAACAAGCAGTCGCCTGACAGTGAGGCAAGGAACTCAGTATGGCAATACAACAAGGCATCTGGAAAATGGGCAAAACCTGCCCACTGCTCCATTGGATAACGAAAACCAGCTTGAAGAGCAGGTATTTCAAGATATATCCATTCTGAACCCCGACTGCTTGCTGATCGTTCGTCAGGGTGCTCAAACGGGCTTGGGATATAAGGGATTAAAGTCACTTGATATTGATATTTTATGTTGGTGCAGGATCTAGCAGGTCACTATAGTATCCTGTTAGTGAATAACACGCTGGCAGGTTGCCAAATAAAAAATCAGGCATAAATACTGAGGTTCAATGGTTTACGAACGTCCCTGGAAAACTTTCCAGCAACAACTGGATTTGTTGGTCTCCCGTAATCTGGTGGTTTCAGACAAAACTGCTGCACTTAATCATCTCCAGCGCATTGGTTATTACCGGCTGAGTGCCTACCTCTATCCATTCCGGGTCTTTCGCATTCAGCCAAATTTCCAAGTGGTTAAAGAAAACGAGTTTGTTGCAAACACACACTTTTCTGATGCCGTGAATCTCTATATTTTTGATAAGAACTTACGGCAATTGATGCTGGATGCACTTGAACGGATTGAAGTGGCTTTGAGGGTCGATATCGCTTATTTGCTCGGTGAGCGAGATACCTACGCTTACAAGAATATTGACCAGTTTCATCCGACGTTTGCAGGAAAAAATAAGCGACATGCTAACTGGCTGAAAAAATATGAAAATCTGCTGAAACGATCAAAGGAAGATTTCGTTAAGCATTATCGTCACAATCATGGTGCAGACTTACCCATTTGGGTTGCTATAGAGGTCTGGGACTTCGGGGCCATGTCGCAGCTGTTTTCGATGATGAAAGTGCCTGATCAAAGGAAAATTTCCTCAAAGTATGGGGTGACAGACTTCAAGGTATTTTCCAGTTGGTTACGCTCGTTGAACTACCTTCGTAATCTCTGCGCTCACCACAGCCGCCTTTGGAATCGCAATGTGATTGATCAGCCGAAATTACCCGCTCCGGGTGAGATTAGCTGGTGTGACCATTACCTTGGAAAGAATGAACTGATATCCAAACCCTTTCTGCTGATCAACATTGTTGCTCACCTGTTGAGTATTATTTGCCCTGCCACGAAATGGCACGACAGACTTATACAGCAGTTGGATGAATTCCCTGAAATCAAGTCCGACAGGAAGGTGTCAATAAACGATATCGGGCTACAGGATGGGTGGAAAGGACTTATAGGAAGGTAAAAATAAGAACCCCCGCGTAGGTTGCAAGCAACGAAGAGGCGGGGGCCGTGTTACCCGAAATACTAGCTCATCAGGTGGGTAAGTCAACTTAAAATCATTCAAAATGTTAAGTTTCTTTCAATACTCATTCAAAAATACCAGATGTTGTACGTCAGCCCAATTACCACCAAAAGCAAGAGTTTTATTGGGTTGAAGGTGTGAAGCCCTGCCGGTATCTCTGGTGCTAATTGCCCCGTCACACCTCCGTTGGGACGTTGTAGCATTACAGCCTGCAACAGAGCGTGCAAATATTATAGACAAAGGATGGTTGAACCGGCTTGTGTCAAGTTAAGTGTACTTTCCGGACAGACCACAGCACGACGCTAAGTCACTGATCTATCGTGTCCAATTAACTTATTTCTGCTCAATTGGACTTAGTGTAAAACAAAGCCTAGCCTTTACTTTACTCAGAATAAGAAGTAGAGGAGTGAAGTGGTCTAATGATATCCTGATGACAGCCACGAGTATTTACACAATTTGAATTACAATGTCGCAGTAAATTCAATGGATTCAGACAAGGGCCCCAGTAAATAACCGAGCAGCGTGCGTTTGCCTGCCAGAATATTTAGTTCAACGGTCATGCCGGGAATCAACTGATTATTTTCACCAAACCCTGAGCTTTCCGTCTCAATCATCGCTTTATAGTAATGCTTGGCCGTGACACTATCTAAATAGGTGTCAGCACTCACCTCCAGAACCTTGCCCTTTAGAGAACCATAAGTCGTGTAATCGTAAGCAGAAACCCGAACATTTACCGACTGACCGGGCCAGACTCTGGCTCTGTCATGTGGGGCCACCATGGCTTCGACCATCAGGGGAACGCCATCCGGGACTATCTCCGCCAATATCGAACCCGGTGAGACAACCTCGCCGATAGTATTGACATGCAGGGTATGCAAGGTACCCGTAACCGGTGCTGCCACTTTTTTACGGATCTCCCGTTCACTGGAAGAACGAATCTGTGCCTGAATCTGGGTAATTTCTAATCGGACCTTGTTGTAATTGTGCTGTGCCTCTTCACGAAAATCCGTCATCAGCTTGGTTTTCTTTAAGCGCAGCTCAGACAGGTTGGCATTAATGACCGGAATCTGCTTCGTTGACTGGTTGATTCTGGTCTCGATTTTCAGCAACACCATCTTTTTTTCCAGTTGATTATGAATCGAACCAGCACCCTCTCTGAGAAGCGTCGTCAATATATCTAACTGCTTCTGAGCGACTGCCCGCTCGTTTTTCATATCCTTAATGACCTGGTCAAGCTCAGATAGCTGGGCTTCCTCTTTGCTAATCTGTTGCCGAACAATGGAGATTTGTTCGCTGAGCTTTCTGGCACGTTTTTTATACAACTCGTGTTCGTTAAGGTAGTGCTCGTTATTTCGAGCCGTTTTTTTACTGGCAGTGATCAGTTCTTTACCCGTCATTTCCGCATACAATCGTTGCGCTTTTGCGGTCAGCCCTATGAGTCTCTGGTTCAAAATGCTGATATTTTCGGTCAGAGAAGGATTCATCACCGAAAACAACACCATGTCTTTGTGAATCCGTTGCCCTTCTGTCACGTGCAATTCGGTGAGAATACCGCCTTCGAGATGCTCAACTACACGGTTATTGCTGAAAGTAGTCACCCGGCCATGACTTTTGACAACCACGTCTATTTCGACAATGGCTGACCAAACCAGAAAACACAGGACAATAAAAGTGATGGTGAAAATAACGGAATAGCGGGAAATCGAACGAAACCGCATTCGGGTTAACAGCGGCTTCATCATTATTCGCTCTCCAACACCCTGATAACCACCTGGTTTCTTTGCTCTGTACCGGATTCGTCAAGTCTGATCTTGATAAATTCAGCGGACATACCTGCATCAAGAAGAATTTTTCGAACTTGAGAGATTCGATTGAAGGCAATTTCGTAAGAAACCGTTTTTGCCAGACTTCTGCTATTGAGCAAACTGATAACATGGATCGTTTTACCCTGAAAATCATCCATGTTTGCCTGAACCCAGTCTTGCAGCTCTTTGTTTGCGGCTTCAGAAAGCCGTGAATTGAAATCCTCGTACTTTATACGAATGAGTTTACTTTTTATCTCTGTGGATACCTGGCTCTCTAAATTAACACTCAGGGCTTCAGAAACGATTTCTTTCTCAATATCCGCTTCCACCGAAGCCTGCTGACCCGCTTCCTGCCCTTCGGTTGAACCGGCTGCCGCGTGTTCAGCTTCAATTGATGATTGCGCAATATCAAACCCCACCTGAACACTCAGCGCAGAAACGACCATAACCAACACAACAACCAGGAAAACAAAGACCAGCAGAGTGGTCGACAGAGCATCCACAAATCCGGGCCATGGGTTGCTTTCAACTTTTTTAGCCATGGTGCTCCAGTAGCAGGTGTGCGGGAAGGATATTGTCTGACTATCTATCGCCTGTCTGATCTGTTTCTTAATAACCGTCAACCCAAAGCTGAATGTAAAAAGGAACCATCCTTTGCAGTTTTCGTCTTGTGAGCCGAATAAGACTCTGAGACGTGTAGAGTCATTTTGAAAACGCGGGTAAGCAGCAAAAAAAACAGGACAGGCAGGATCAAATTTTATGAAACTAAAAAGTCTGCTTGGAGTGAGTTCATTACTGTTTCTCTCCCCGGTGAGTGCTTTATCGTTACCTGAAGCGGTTAACAAAGCACTGGCGATTAACCCGACCCTGAAGTCTCTGGAGTCTACGGTTGAGGTTGGAAAGGCACAACTGGACAAGAGTTATGCCGACTACCACCCGAAGATTACCCTTCAGTTAGAAAGTGGCAAGAGCAACAATTCAGACAGTAACTGGCAGCAAAAACGCAAATCATCCGTAACACTTAATCAGGTTGTATACGACTTTGGCCGGATTTCCAACCAGATCAGCGCCAGAAAATACAAGCTGAATTCCTACCAACAGGATCTTGATAACGGGCGTGAGCAGCTCGTGCTGCTCACCTCAAACACCTTTCTGGAGATACTGAAACTCGAGGAGGTGATCGGCTATATCAAGGAGAATATAGCCTTTTACGATCGTTTTCTGGGCATCCTTGAAACTCGAAATCAGACAGGCGCGTCCAGCAAATCTGATGTTCAGCGTCTGACCAGTCTGAGCCAGAATGCCCAGCTTGAGTTGATCCAGTATCAGACGGACCTGACGTTTGCCCGTAAAACCTTTAAAAGCCTGACGAACATTGAGCCAGAAAACCTGACAATTCCTTCAATGGACGGACTGGTAATCAAGCAAACCCCGAAGGAACTGGTCGAATTTGCAACAACCCGGAGTTATCAGATCCAGTCTCTCAAAAAAAACATTGAGTTCGCCAAAGAAAATCGAGACAAAGCCCGTTCCGATCTTTATCCCAAATTTAACCTGAAAATTGAAACCAACAGGGAAAATTCTCTGGATACCAACGGGAAATGGTCAACCACACAGGCTGCCGGTATCACAATGAGTTATGACATCTGGGACGGCTTCAAGGCCCGAAGCAATGTTGATGAAAACAATGCCAAAGTGATGCGGGCTAATCATCAGTTACGAGAGGCTACACTGGCACTGGAAAAAGAGGCAGAGGAAGCTTACAGCGCGATGTTGAAGTTAAAAGATGAGAAGGCCGTCAATAAAGAAGCACTGGAAACCAACCGTGAAATTGTCGATCTCTATTACAAAGAATTTGAATTGGGTGAAAAGACCCTGCTGGACATCACCACAGCCCAGGGGGATTACCACAACAGCAGAGTCCAGAGTGCCGTGTTCCGGTTTGAGTATTACAAAAGCACGCTGAGAATCCGTTATTACCTGAACGATGTCATCAATACTGTACGAAGTCTGGCAGACGAATCGGAATGATGCTTCAGAAGAAAAGCGAGAAAACAACGGGCAACACGGACAAAACAGGATAATAAGGACATGTCTGAGCTGCATATTGCCGACCCGAAAAGAATAGTGAGCTTCATAAGGCGAATGCAGTTTGTCGTCGTAGCCAGTCTGATTCTGGTGTATTTTTCCAGGGATTTTTTTATCACGGCACTTATGTCGAACCTGCCCCTGAACGGTACGATTTTATCGGTGTTCATAATCGGTTCGGTGCTCTGTTTCCTTTATGTGTTTCAACTCAAAGATGATGTTCTGGTGGTTGCCAAACTGGATGAGATCCTGTTTCAAAGCAAAGACGATCTGGACAATAAGAACGACCAAAGAGATAACAACAAGCAAGAGCAGAATGAACCCGTACCCTTGAAGATGCACCTGATGGGGCCAACCGTCACCCTGCTCAAAAACAACGTGGCATCTCTGGGTGTTATCCGACTCTCGGCCCCTGCAACACGGGCCCTGATAGACTCCCTGCAAGACAGTATGAGTGAAAAGTCCGCCTTCATTCGCTACTTCACCGATCTTCTGGTTTTTATCGGGCTACTTGGAACTTTCCTCGGTCTGACCATCACCATTGGCTCCATCGGGGGCATCCTGTCTGATCTGGCGGGTGGGCTAGATGGTGGAGATATTATGGAAACCCTGATCAAGCTGATCAGGGGTCTGGAAGGACCTCTTGGCGGAATGAGCACCGCCTTCGGTTCTTCCCTTATGGGACTGAGCACTTCGTTGGTACTGGGTATTTTTCTGCTCAGTCTCGACAAGGCTGGCCATTACTTCACCTCTGCCATGGAAAACTGGCTGGCTGAGCACACAGTTGAGAGAAATTCTAATGGTGGAGCGGCTGCAACCACCGCCACTCCAGTCCTGGGAAACGGGCAACTGGAGCAGATTACCACCCAGCTCGGCACCATCGCCAATACTCTGAAGAAAATCAGCATTCAGTCTGCAAATGACAGACAGTGGCAAAGCCTGATCGCTTTACTCAAAAATAACCACCTTGAGCTGAAGACTGAGACCTCTCAGCTGTCTGAATCCTTACTGCGAGCAGAACAACATATTGAAACTTCTGCCGAGCTTCAATCGAATCAGTTAGCCCAGACGCAATTGCAACTACAGGAATCAGAAAAACTACGACAGTTGTTCACGACTCAGACCGATGCCAGCACAGAAGCACTGGGGGCCGTCCAGGAGAGCAAGCATCGGCTGGTTCAGATTGTCAACGCCCTGCTGGATGAGCAGAGAGCGCTGGGGCGTAGTCATGTGAAAACCACTGAGCAGGTCTCCGAGCTAAAAGCGTTCATCTCGCAGAAAACAGACGCCTCTGCTACCGAACTTAAAGGCGTCTCTCAGCAGTTACAGGCACTTTCCGATAAGGTTCAGGAAGATAATCAGGACAGCCAAATCAGACAATCACGAATGGAAAAGATGTTCATCTCCATGTCCAGAGCAATTAAGGATGTAAGAGCCAGAATTAAAGGCAAATGAGCAATGAGAGCTCATCGGCATATCATTGCTCTGGTCTGGAGTCTGGCCGCTTCGGCTGACGAGAGTCCGGATTTTATTTTCCCGGTGGCTTGTCGATATGGTGTTGATTGCTTTATCCAGAACTATGTTGATCATGACCCCACTGCTGGCTTCAGCGACTACCAGTGCCGTCAGCAAACCTATGACGGCCACTCTGGTACCGACATCAGGCTGGTCAACCTGCCTCAAATGGATAAGGGCGTTCCTGTGCTGGCAGCAGCCAATGGCAAGGTTGTCGCGACACGAGATGGCATTACAGATACTTATCTGGACCCGGCAAGACGTGAGGAAATAAAACAGATCGGTCTGGGTAATGCCGTTGTTATCCAGCATCGGGACGGCTGGCGCACAATTTATGGCCACCTGAAAAAAGACAGTCTGACCATCAAAAAAGGTGACCGGGTTATCCAGGGACAGCCACTGGGTGAAATCGGCCTGTCCGGATTAACCGAATTTCCCCATGTTCATTTTCAGGTGACACATCACAATAAGACGATCGACCCGTTCATAGGAAAACCGGACAGAGGCAAATGTGGGGATACCCTCAACAGTCAGTGGCTCGGGATCGCAGGCAACAAGATAGTCTACTTCCCGGGTTGGCTGTTGGATCATGGTTTCAGTCATACCCCCCCGGACAACTACCAGGCGATTGAAACCGGAAATTTTAATGACGGTTCGGGTGACAAAAACCCGCGCCTGTTTTTTTGGGTTCGATTCATCGGGCTGTCAATGGGTGATCAGGTAACATTAAGTTTCGTTGCACCCAATGGCGAACTGATCAGGCAGCATACCTTCCCGAAGCTGAAATCAGGCAAGGCACAGCAATTTTATTACATCGGCATTAATAATCCGGCTATCCAGCCGGGTCAAGCGGGTCGCTGGCAGGGAAAAGTCAGACTGAAACGCACCTCGCTCCCTCCCATTAAAAGAGCTTTTGATTATGCAGTCGGTGCTGATGATGTTGCTGACCGCTGATAATTCAGCTCTTTCAGCACTCGACTGCGACTGTCGTCACCGATAATACGACCTTCGGATATCACGATAATCCGGTCCACCAATTGCAGCAGGTTTTGCCGGTGCGTGATAAGAATCAGTGTCTGGTCGTCCTTCAGGATGCCCGGAAGACGCTGACAGAATAGTGTTTCGTTATAATTGTCATAGGCACTGGTTGGTTCATCAAGGATCAGTAAACGACTCTGACGCACTAGCGCACGAGCCAGGCAAAGCGCCTGTCGTTGACCACCGGAGAGATTCTCGCCCCGTTCCATGATTTCATGGGCGTAGCCCCGGGAGCACTTCTGAACAAATCCATCCAGACAAGCCCCATGACAGGCTTCGTCCAGCTTTTTAGTAGATGCTGCACGCTGTCCGAGCATCAGGTTACTTTTCAGTGTTCCGGCGAACACACTAGGCTTCTGCGGTGCCACAGCATAATGGCTGCGGTAATGATCCAGGTTAAGATGCTGCAGATTGCGACCGTCGATCATAACATTACCTTCAGTCGGCTCCACCAGTCCCTGAATCATGCGGATGAGCGTACTCTTCCCTGAGCCGGAAGCCCCCAGTATCGCGACTCGTTCCCCCGGCTCGATCTTCAGACTGATATTTTTCAAAATCTCTGGTTCTGTGGCTTTATATCGATAGGACACTTTATCGAATTCAATCAGTCCTTTCAGGGTTGGAACATTGAGTTTATCGTTGAGGTCATCCTCTCCTGCCAGACCTAACAGTTCGTTAATCTCTTTTAGCGCCTTGATGGAGAAGCTCAGGCGATTCACTGCCATGGCCAGACTCATCAATGGCGCAACAGCCCTGCTTCCAAGAATAATGCAGGCAAACAGGGAGCCAGAAGAAAGGTTACCGCTATGTATCTGGAATACACCCACAATAAGCATACCGATGACCACACTCTGGCTGGCACTTGCCACCAGCGTGTTTAGCAAAACATTAGACTGTTTACTGGCCTGCGATGCCCAGGCAGAAAGGGTTACCAGACTTCGCCAGCGCGCCTGAGTCTTGCGTGTTGCACCGAGTGTTTTAATCGCTTCCAGCTCTGAGCTGACTTCATAGAGAAAAGCACTTTTGGCATTATTGGCCCGGGTCAGCTGACTGGCACGATGTCGTGTACTTCGATAACTGTATATCGCAATCGGTATCAGACAGGCCGCAATGCCAAGAGGAATGAGTGCCATGACGCCACTGATCAATCCTATTACCAGTGTAAACAGAATAAAAAATGGCGCATCCAGTAGTGATAACACTATCGTTCCGGACAGAAATTCCTTAACCCGGGCAAAATTTTCCACGGCATGGGTAATGCGACCCGCAGAGTCCGGCAGTTCACTTTGTTTCAACTGAAGAAGACGCCCCATGATGAACTGTTCGCTGCGTTTTTCAATAATCCGGCAGGCGTCATCGACAAAATAAGTGCGAAGCCAGCGCAAGACAAAATCAAAGATAACCACTACCAGCATACCCATCCCCAGAACCAGGAGCGTATCTGTAGCAAAGGTTGGGATGAGTTTATCGAACACCATGTTGGTGAATAACGGTAGCGCCAGAGTCAGCAGATTGACCACCACGGTCGCCAGCAATACCTGGGCGTAGTGAGGTCGGAGTTCGTTCATCTGTGTGCGAAACCAGGAAGGCATCAATAGCTTGCTGGCAGTGGCTTTTTCCTTGTGTTCACTGAAACAGAAAATCGTGCCGGTATAAACCGATGACAATCGCGACAAAGACAGCCATAACCCCAGAGGGTACTTTCGTGACGCCACAAAATACTCACCGTTGCGAATTTCGGTGATAGTCATGAATTTTTTTTTCTTTAACTGAATGATGCAGGGTAAGTCATCTTCTGTAATATCAATGAGTTCGCTGTGTTTTTTCCTCATGTCCAGGCCACAGTAGGCGGCGGCCTGTTTAAGACGCCAATGATCAAACTCCTGACCTTCCCGTGTGAGCGCCTCTAAATCCTCACTGACAACATCGGCACCCATATAATGGCAAACGCTGAGGAAACAATCTTTGAGGTGAAATTTAAGCATACGAGGCGCTCTTTTATTTATCCTGGCGCCCTCTGAACCTACTGGCCTGAATCCATCAGAGGAAGTTGACTGTTATGGTATTGCCACTGTTGTCATGGTAAATGTGCTGACTGGCATCACTGGTATCACTGCTGGTCGAATCATTCACAGTAATACCATCACTGCTATCAACATCAATGGTCAGGCTGTTACTTCCGGAAAGTGCACCGACATCATCCATTGAGATAGTGATGGTATCGGCACTTCCTCCGTTGAAATCAATTTTTTCAAAATTATCGATAAGGCTGGTGTAATTACCCAGATCCCAACTGCCACCGTTATTAAGACTGAGCGTGTCGCTGTCAGCTCCACCATCTACCTGTGTGGCGCTGTTTTGCAGGGCTGCCAGATCAATATTGAGAGTGTCGTCACCAGCTCCGCCAATAAGCTGATCAGCAGCAAAGCCCGTTAGGGTGTCGTTACCCGCATTACCTTCCAGTACGTTAGCTATCGTGCTGGAGGCGGTGAGATTATCTCCACTGCTGGAGCCCAGCACCTTCTCGATACTGGTCAGGGTGTCGTTACTGCCGCCACCGTCGGTGGCCACGCCAGTGTCCAGGTTAACCGTGACGCCGCTGGATTCACTGCTGTAATCAACAGTATCCTCATCGTCCCCGCCGTTCAGTATGTCGGCCCCGGCACCACCCTCCAGAATATCGTTGCCGGAACCGGCAATGAGAGTATCGCTTCCGTTTCCACCCCGGAGTGTGTCATTACCGCTACCACTGTTCAGAATATTGTTGGCGCTGTCACCAATCAGGGTATCGTTGCCGTGGTCGGTAGTGACATTCTCAAAACCCTTGACCTTGTCATTACCGGTAGAGGCTCCGCCACCATAACTTTTGTTGACTGTGATGTAACCATCAGCATCTGCAGTGGCAGAGAGGTCGACAGTAATATCATCCGGTGTGTCACCAGGTCCGGTGACGTTACCCACCATATCCAGCGTATCGCCCGCCGCAGTATTAGCTCCGCCATCTAATTTATCGTTTCCGAAGCCACCGTGGATGATGTCATCGCCAGCGCCACCCGTAATGGTGTCATTGTCCTGATTACCGTTAATGTTGTCGTCGCCGTCTCCCCCGTTAATGGTGTCAGCACCCGCACCACCGAAAATAGTATCTCCTCCATCTCCCCCGTTGATGGTGTTGGCTGACGCATCACCATACAGTTGGTCGCCTAATGCATTGTCGGAGCCAGTAATGTTTTCGATATCTGTCAACGTATCGATGCCACCGCTACCATCTGTGGCATTCCCTCCTGTTAAATTAACAAAAACTGCTCCTGAATCCTGACTGTAATCAACAGTATCAATGTCATCACCGCCATCAAGCATATCAGCACCGGCACCACCGCGAAGCGTGTCATCACCGGCACCACCATCAAGGTCGTTGCTGGCAGTGTTACCGGTGAGCAAATCGTCCCCGCTACCGCCAATAATATTTTCGATCTCACGAAGGGTGTCCGTGCCCGCAGAAGTGGTGGCTGTACCGTCGTTGCCGGTTTCGGCCAGAGTGACAGTGACAGTGGCAGTGTACGCAGAGTAATCCACGGTGTCGGTATCTGCACCGCCATCCAGAATATCGTTGCCACCGCTACCATAGAATATATCGTTGCCACCCGCACCACTGAAACTATTGCTGTTGCTGTCACCGGTCATGGTATCGATAAAAGCAGTACCAACGACATTTTCCACATTACGGACAGTATCGGTATTACCACCCTTGGCTACTGAGCCATCAGATGCGCCAGCCAGAGTGACGGTCAGACCACTGCTGTTGGTACTGTAGTTGATAGTATCCGTGCCGCTGCCACCATCCAGAATGTCGGTACCATTACTTGAGTGGATCGTGTCGTTCTGATCACCGGCGTTAATGGTATTGTCCTCATCATCACCCGTTATGGTATCGGCGCCATCTGTGGCAATAATATTTTCGATGTTGCGGAGAGTGTCTGTATCAGTGCCATCATTGACGGTACCGTTAGCGCTGCCATTGAGCACAACCGTGATACCGGAATTAGCATGGCCACTGTAATCCGCAGTATCAGAACCTGTGCCACCATCGAGAGTGTCTGTCCCGGTGCCTGCTTCCAGAATATCGTCGCCAGCCATACCATTGAGGGTATTATTGCCACTGTCTCCGATCAGGGTATCGGCGTTACCGGAGCCAGTGGCATTTTCAATATTTTTGAGCGTGTCAGTATCACTACCATGAACAGAAGTGCCGTTGGCAGAACCGTTAAGAGTGATGGTTAAACCACTACCAGAGTTGTTGAAGTGGGATGTGTTGTAATCCACCGTGTCACTGTCGCCACCACCATCAAGAGTATCGTTACCATCACTGCCATAAATGGTGTCTGCGCCGGTACCCGCATTGATCGAATTGCTGACACTGCTGCCGGTCAGTGCGTCGTTTTGACTACTGCCAATAATATTTTCAATATTCTTCAGGGTATCGGTGCCCTGATCAACGCTACTGCCTGTCTCACTGGTCAGATTAGCGGTCACGCCGCTGGTAGCGCCACTGTAATCAACCGTATCACCCAGACTGCTGTGAGCTCCTCCCTCCAGCACATCATTACCGGCACCACCGATCAGTATGTCGTCTCCCGAGCTGCCATCGAGGGTATTATCGCCACTGTCACCTGTCAGCGTATCGTCGGAGAAACTGCCGGTAATATTTTCGATCTCGTAAAGGTTATCGGTGCCATTGCCGGTGGCTATGCCAGTGCTCAGATTGACATTAACCGCACCACCGTCAGCGTAGCTGACCGTATCATTACCGGTACCCCCATATATGTCATCGTCACCGGCGTTGCCTTGCAGCGTGTCTGCACCACTGTCACCATAGAGAGTATCGTTGCCAAAACCACCTTTCAGAAGATCAGCATCTCCCCCTCCACGCAGAATATTGGCCAAAGCATTGCCGGTAATATCATCGGCCTGACCACCTCCGGTAACGTCTTCAATCCCGGTGATACTGCTATCGGATGAGCCATAACCATCCTGAGTGGCGCTTCCATTACCTAGGTTAAGGCTAATGGTGTGGGTTGCCATGCTCAGGTCAAGCAGGTCATTATTACCACTGCCACCGTCAATAGTGTCATCGCCCAGACCACCATTGATGGTGTCATTATCAGCACCACCTTGCAGCGTATCATCACCGGCACCACCCTCAATCGTGTCCTGACCCGCATTGCCTTGCAATACATTGGTGTCGCCGTTACCGGTGAGAATGTCGTCACTACTGCCTCCGACCACACTTTCAATACCGGACAGGGTGTCTGTCACCGCGCTGACGGTTGCCGTCTGTAAAACACTGGACAGATCTACGGTGACTGCCGAGCTTTCACTGGCATAGTCAACGGTATCATTGTCTCCGACCTCTTCACCGCCATCCAGCGTATCGGCACCGGCACCGCCCGTCAGATAATCATTGCCGTCACCGCCTTGCAGATGATCCGCACCATCACCACCGGACAAGGTATCATTATCGCCATTACCCACCAGGTGATTGGCGTTGGCATCCCCTGTCAGGTCGTCAGAATGCGCACCACCTCGGATATTTTCAATATTTACGAGAGTATCGCTGAAACCCTGGCCATCTTCGGCATTGGTGCCAACCAGGTCGCTGAGATCAGCGGTAACATCACCGATAGCGTCGCTGTAATCGGCCCAGTCCGCTGTGCCGACACCACCGTCCAGACTGTCATTACCGGCTCCGCCAACCAGGGTGTCATCACCGGAACCCCCGTTCAGCGTGTCGCCTCCCGCTCCTCCTCGCAGGGTATCATCATTATCGCCGCCGTTAAGGGTATCAATGCCATCCCCTCCTTCAAGCACATCATCACCAGCGTCACCGTTGAGCTGATCGGCACCGGCCTCTCCACGCAGCGTGTCATTGTTGTCACCACCGTGGAGGGTATCGTCATCGGCGCCACCTTCGAGGGTATCGTCGTCATTCCCCCCCTCCAGGGTATCATTGCCGACACCGCCAAAGAGCTGATCCTGACCGGCATCGCCACGCAACGTATCATTGTCTGCCTCGCCATAGAGGGTGTCATTTTCCGTACCCCCTTCAAGGGTGTCTGCTCCGGCACCACCATACAGCGTGTCCTGACCGGCATCTCCGTAGAGCAGGTCATCGTTGTCATGGCCCTCCAGCCTGTCATTGCCGCTACCGCCGTGGAACTGATCGACTCCAGTGCTTCCGGTCAGCACATTATCATCGGCACTACCCGTGACGACGCCACCGTTAGCGCCAAGCGTAACATTCTCAATATTGGTAATACTGGAGTCGCTGGTACCATAGCCATCGTTGGTTGCCGTACCGGCCTGAAGATCAATATTGACCGCTTGTGTTGCCCCGGTTAATAACAGGGTATCGGTTCCTGCTCCACCGTTGATGGAGTCATCACCGCCGCCCCCATCAAGAGTGTCATCACCGTCTTCACCCCAGAGCGTGTCATTCTCGGTTCCACCTGAAAGAGTATCCTGACCTGTGCCACCTTTGAGGAAATCTTCACCCTGACCCCCTGTCAGGATGTCGTTATCGGCATTACCCTCGATATCATCGTTATCCGCATCACCGTCAATGGTATCGTTGCCATCACCGCCAACCAGCTCATCATCGCCACCGCCACCTGAGAGGCTGTCATCGCCGCCGCCCCCTTCAAACCGGTGGCTGTCAGCATTGCCGATCATGCTGTCGTTGTTGGAAGTACCGATAATAGTTTCAATATTAAGCAGCGTGTCCTGACCACCTTCACCGTCATTACTGACCTGGTTACTGCCCAGGTTCATATCAACAGTGATTGCCGACTTGCCGCTGTAATCGGCGGTATCACCATTGCTGGAATGACTGCCTCCATCCAGGGTATCGTCACCGGTTCCACCATAAAGAGTGTCATCCCCGGCATCGCCATTCAGAGTGTCATTGCCAGCATCGCCGAAGAGGGTATCGTTGTCATCGCCACCACTGACAGTGTCACCATCAGCGTCCCCATGAAGTGTGTCCGCACCGGCACCACCATCAATTATGTCCGCACCATCACCACCATTGACTGTATCTGCTGCACCACCGGCATTAATGGTATCAATACCAGCATTACCATTGAGGGTATTGGCATTGTTATCACCGGTCAGGGTATCGCCATAAGCACTGCCGCTGATGTTCTCTATACCTTCCAGATTGTCGGTATCGGTACCATCGTTAGCTGTTCCGTTACCGTTGGCAGTCAGCGTAGCCGTGACTGCGCTGCCATGGGTACTGTAATCAGCGGTATCACCGTTACTGCTGTGGTTTCCGCCCCTCAGGGTATCGGCACCGGCCTTGCCATAAAGAATGTCATCACCGTCCTGACCATCCAGAATATTGACTTCTGCGGTACCTGTCAGGATGTCATCACCGGAACCACCCAGCACAGATTCAAAATTGGCAATGGTGTCAGTATCGGCCCCGTCCACCACCGAAGACGAACCCAGGTCAACCGTCAGGCCTGTGGTATTGTCAGAATAATCCAGGGTATCGTTATCGCTGGCGCTTTCACCGCCATCGAGAGTGTCACTGCCACTGCCTCCGCTGATGGTGTCATCGCCTTCATCGCCGTTGAGGGTATCGTTTCCACCCCTGCCTTCCAGTTTGTCATTACCTATTCCACCGTCATAACGGTTGTCTCCACTATCACCGATGATATGGTCATCACCCGCACCCAGCACCAGGTCTTCAATGCTGGTCAGGGTATCAACATTGCCACCACCGAGATCGACCTGAAAACTATTTCCGCCTCCTGAGCGGTCAATAGTCAGTGCTCCGGCGAAGGCGCTGTAATCCACCCGGTCATTACCCAGCCCACCATCAAGTGTGTCAGCACCAAGGCCCCCTTCAAGAATGTCGTCACCGTCCTGACCCAGCAACACGTCATCGCCATCACCACCGGTCAGAGTATCGGCGCCATCGCCACCTTCCAGTTGGTTCGCCTGAGTATCACCCTCTATGGTGTCAGCGTTGGCAGAGCCAATAACATTCTCGATGCCTGTGAGTACGTCATTGGCACCATCGCCATCGTCAGTAGCTACTCCATTAAGCAGGTTCACATTGATAGTACTACCGGCATCGCTGTAATCGGCAGTATCAGTGCCAGCGTCGCCGATAAACGTATCAACCCCTCCAGCACCATAAAACGTATCGTTGCCGTTACCGCCGGTGAGTTGGTTACTTTCAGCATCCCCCCGAATCGAATCATCATAAGCAGTGCCAACTACTCTTTCGATATCGATCACTGCATCACGGTTGCCGTAGCCATCATCGGTGGCTTCTTCATTGGCCAGGTCAATGGTCAGGGCTCCGGAGGCGCCGCTGTAATCGGCAGTATCATTCAGGCTGTTATCGGTTGTCTCATCGCCGCCACGCAGGGTATCTGCGCCGTCTCCACCGATCAAGGTATCCGCACCGTCACCGCCATGAAGAGTGTTGGCAAGGTCATTACCGGTTAATGTGTCATCATTACTGCTGCCGGTGAGGTTTTCGATACCCGCCAGAGTATCGATGTCACTGGTGGCGGCATCAGTGGCTGTACCGCTGCCGGCACCGCCACTGGTCAGTGTTACCGTGACAGCACTGCCATGCCCTGTGTAATCTGCCGTATCTCCGGCACCCTGACCACCATCAAGGGTGTCGTTGCCAGCACCGCCTCGCAGGGTATCATCACCCGCATCACCTATGAGCTGATCAGCACCGCCACTGCCACTGAGGGTATCGTTACCGGCATTGCCACGAATCGTATTGTCGGCATTATCACCGGTCAGCGTGTCGTCGTTACTGCCGCCAGAAAGGTTTTCAATATTAGAGAGGGTGTCCTGGCCACTTTGGCCATCGTTGTTTTGTGACTGATCAAGAAGGTTGATGGTGACAGACTGAGTCTGAGCACTGTAATCTGCGGTATCAGTCCCGGCATCACCCTGCAGATTGTCATTACCTGAACCACCGATCAGCGTATCATCGCCATTACCGCCTCTGAGGGTGTCGTCAAGATCTCCCCCATCGAGGGTATCATTACCCTCCTGCCCTTCCAGAGTATCGGCGCCTCCCAGTCCATTCAGGGTGTCGTTATCATCTCCCCCCCAGAGAACATTACTGATGCTGTCGCCGGTCAGCGAATCGGCATGGTCACCGCCCATCAGGTTTTCAATGGACTGGAGAGTATCCTGACCGCCCAGAGTATCATTGATCGGAGCGCCAGCAGAAAGATCAATCGTCAGGCTGGATACAGCGTCCCGATAATCCGCCGTGTCACTGCCAAGATTACCGGTAAGGGTGTCGTTGCCAGAGCCGCCAGACAGAGTATCATCGCCTGCCCCGCCATCAAGCGTATTGTTGGCAGAATCACCGGTCAGAGTGTCGTTACCGGAGCCACTGACGATATTCTCAACATCAACAAGACTGTCCCGATCACCATGACCATCATTATTATTGGTATCGTCTGCCAGATTAATCAGGACGTTATTGGTCTGGTAGCTGTAGTCGGCGGTATCCGTGCCACCACCGCCTCTGAGGGTATCATTGCCAGCTTCACCCACCAGCCAGTCATCACCATCGCCACCATCCAGTTCATTAACTTCGCTGCTTCCGGTAATGGTATCGTTATTGTCAGTTCCGACGATATTTTCAATATCAACCAGGGTATCAACATCTGAATTGCCGCCACTGAATACGGCAGACCCCGAACCTGAGCCACCATCAAGATCAACCGTCAGCTCAACACCTGATACCGAGCTGTAATCCACCGTATCAATACCCAAGCCACCATCGATGGTATCGCTGCCTGCACCTTCGTAGAAGGTATCTGCGCCGTCATCACCAAACAGCTGGTCATTACCGGCATTGCCAGTAATACTGTCATCACCCGCTCCACCTTCTATGCGGTTGACGTCGCCATCGCCGATAAGAGTGTCATTGTGATCACCGGACAAGATATTTTCGATATCATTAAACGTGTCTGTGAGGATACCCTGCTCTTTGGCTCGGTTTGCGGAGAGGTCCACTTCAACGGCTGCGGTGGCATCAGTGTAATCCACTGTGTCAGTACCCAAACCGCCATCCAGTAAGTCGGTTCCTGCACCACCCCGCAAGATGTCATCCTTATTACCACCGTAGAGCTGGTCATCACCATCGGCCCCACTGAGGGTATCGGTGCCGTCGTTGCCGTAAAATTCATTGTTATGACTATCGCCTGTGGCGACATCATTTCCTGCACCAAGCTGGATAATCTCGATATTGCTCAGGGTATCACTGCCTCCCAGACCATCATCGTTAATAGCCTGGTTGGCCAGATCAATAACAACGGCCTGGGCATTGGTATTTGCGGAATAATCAACGGTGTCGGTATCATCACCGCCATCAAGTGTGTCATCGCCCGCAGCACCGGTCAGCGTATCGTTCCCCGAACCACCGGATAGCTGGTTATCTGCGCTACTCCCTGTAAGGGTATCCGCCGCATCAGAACCAATGATGTTCTCAATATTACGAAGCGTATCGGTGTCAGATCCCGACACAGCCGAGCCGTCCCCTCCCAGAACCAGTGTTGCCTGAACTGAATGACCTGAACCCAGCAAGCTGTAATCCACAGTATCAATATCATCGCCGCCATCGATAATGTCGCTGCCACCCCCCTCAATAAACACGTCATTGCCGGTTCCGCCTTCGAGAGAATCGGCACCATCGCCACCGGTCAAAGTATCATTGCCGACATTCCCCCTGAGGGTATTGGCATCCGCTGTCCCGGTCAGTGTATCGTCACCGCTGCCAGTAATGACCGCTTCAAAATTGCTGATGGTATCGGTATTGTTGGAGCCGGCGTTAACCGTGGAGTTGTTCAGGTCTACGGTCAGGTTATTGGTGTGGTCAGTGTAATCCAGAGTGTCAAAATCAGCGCCACCATCCAGATCATCGTTTCCGGCACCTCCGCTGATCGTGTCATTGTCATCCTCGCCACGAATGGTGTCGCTACCGTCACCGCCGAAAATAGTGTCGTTCTGGTTACCACCATAGAGCGTATCGTCTGCACCTTCACCATAGAGGATGTCGATGCCGTCCAGCCCCTCCAGAACATTAGCTGCACTGTCTCCGGTCAGTGTGTCATCGTGGTTGCTGCCCTTGATATCCTCAATGCCATTCAGAGTGTCATTACCATTGGCGCCCGATGCATTGCCTGTGGTCAGGTTAACGGTGACACCAGCCGAGGCATCATCATAATCTGCCCGGTCAGTCGTACCAGCATCATCGCCACCAATCAATACATCATCACCCAGACCGCCCCTGAGAACATCGCTTCCTTCACGACCTTCCAGCCGATTATTCTGGTTATCACCCGCCAGGTTATCGCCGAGCGTACCACCAATAAGGTTCTCAATACTGTCCAGAGTATCCTGACCACCATCACCATCGTCGGAGACCTGCTTATTTAACAGACTGGCAGTGACGCTGCCGGTGACTCCGCTGTAATCAGCGGTATCGCTCCCGTTGCCCCCTTTCAGCGCGTCGTTACCGCTATCACCACGCAGGGTATCGTCGTTATTGCCGCCTTCGAGAGTATCCGCCCCGCCTCCGCCAGACAGGATGTCGCTGCCATCCAGCCCGCTCAGAGTATTATTCTGGTTATCTCCCGTCAGTGTGTCGTTATTCAGGCTGCCTGTAACATTCTCAATGCTGTCCAGGGTATCGCTGGAAGAATCACCGTCGTCAGAAGTCTGGTTCGAGGCTGCGGAAAGATCAACCGTCACTCCGGACTGGGCATCGCTGTAATCTGCCGTATCGGTACCTGTACCACCTATGAGATTGTCAGTGCCAGCCCCACCACTGAGGGTGTCGTTATCCGCCCCCCCTTCCAGAACATCGTTGCCACCCATACCCTTCAGCGTGTCGTCACCGGCACCCCCTTCAAGCTTGTTGGCCTCAGCGTCACCGGTCAGGGAGTCTCCGTTGTTACTACCGATCAGGTTCTCAATATCAATCAAATCATCAGAACTGCCATCACCATCATCACTAGCTTGCGAGTTGGACAGGTCAGCTACCACGGCACCGGCAGCACCAATGTAATCCACCGTATCCACATCAGAACCGCCGCTGCCTACCAGCCGATCCTGACCGCCACCGCCTACCAGAATGTCATCGCCGCCGCCCCCGGTCAGCACATTGTCTGCGGCATCCCCCGTGAGCGTATCGTCGGCACTGCCACCGGTGACGTTCTCTATATCCACCAGAGTGTCCTGAGCACCACTACCGTCATCGTTCAGGGACTGGTTCTGAAGATTGATGGTCACCGCCGTATTTCGGGCGCTGTAATCTGCCGTATCCCCTGCCGCTTCACCACCACTACCACCATCGAGAGTATCCGCACCATCGCCACCGACCAAGGTGTCATCACCACTTTCACCATAGAGCCGATCAACGCCACCGTTGCCAGTCAGGGTATCGTTGTCCTGACCGCCATGAAGATCATTGGCGTTGTTATCGCCGGTTAAGGTATCGGCCTGATTACTGCCACGCAGATTTTCAATGCTAATCAGTGTGTCCGTGGCGTCGCCACTCACTGACGCCTGAGGAGTGCCGGAAGACAGGTTGGCATTGACCGAACCAATAGCCGCGCTGTAGTCCGCCGTGTCCGTTTCGGTGCCACCATCAAGGGTATCGCTGCCGAGGCCACCAATGAGAACGTCATTGCCACTGCCCCCCTGAAGGTGGTCATCACCGCTATTGCCGTCGATGGTATCGCTACCACCGCTGCCTGCTATGAGGTTGTCGTGAATATCGCCGGTCAGGGTATCACCCAGCCCGCTGCCTGTGATGTTTTCAATATCGACAAGGGTGTCAGTATCGGCAGTTCCATCGGTGGCAGTACCGCTGTCAAGATCAACCGTTACTGCACGACTATGACTGCTGTAGTCAACCGTATCACCGTTGGTTTCCCCGTTAGCACCGCCATTGAGAGTATCACTGCCACTGCCGCCTTGCAGGGTGTCATCACCCTCGTTACCGAATAGCTGGTCGGCACCGTCATTGCCGCTCAGGGTATCGTTACCATCATTGCCCTGCAGGATATTGACACCGCCGTCACCCGTCAGCGTATCGTAGTGATCACTGCCGTTAATATTCTCAATACTGGTCAGGGTATCGGTGTCGCTGCCAATGGTGACCGTATCGACACTACCGGAAATATCCGCCACCACACTGGCGGACATCAGACTGTAATCAACAGTGTCATTACCGCTACCGCCGTCGAGGCTGTCACTGCCGAGGCCGCCATCAAGGGTATCGTCGCCACCACCGCCTTCCAGAGTGTCATCGCCCGCATCACCAAAGAGCGTGTCGGCATCATTTTCCCCCTGAAGGGTATCGTCGCCATCGCCACCACGCAGCGTATCGTCACCACTGCCCCCCTGAAGCAGGTTGACCTGGCTGTCACCGGTAATACTGTCAGCACTGGCACTGCCGACAATATTCTCGATGCTGTCCAGGGTATCCGTAGCTCCTGAACCGTCGGTGGCATTGGGCGCGGCATCAGCAAGGTTCACAGTAATACCGCTGGCATCATTGCTGTATACGGCGGTATCAATGCCAGCGCCGCCTCGCAACTGGTCGGCACCTGTGCCGCCTTCAAGGCGGTCTGCATCGTCACCGCCTTCCAGGATATCGTCACCCTCATTACCGACCAGGGTATCCTCGCCCGCTTCTCCCCTGAGGGTGTCAGCATCCAATCCCCCGTCCAGTGTGTCGTTGTCGGCACCACCGGCCAGTATGTCCTCTCCCTGCCCCCCCATCAGGGTGTCATCACCACCATTGCCCAGCAGAGTATTGGCATTGTTATCACCGGTCAGCGTGTCGGCAAACTGGCTGCCGGTGATATTTTCAATACTGATCAGGGTATCAGTGGCATCGCCATCAACAATGGCCGTATCGTTTGCGCCTGACAGGTCTGCTGTAACAACCCCCAATGCATCGGTGTAATCCGCTGTATCGCCGTCGCTACCCTCAGTTCCGCCATCCAGTGTATCTGCTCCGGCACCACCGGCCAGAGTATCATCGCCAAGGCCGCCAGCCAGGGTATTAGCATTGGCATCACCGGTCAGGGTGTCCTTAAAGTCACTGCCGGTGACATTTTCAATATTAGTGACGCTATCAGTAGCACCACTGCCATCGGTGGCTTGGTCAGCAGAGAGATCGACTACCACACCCATACCGTCGCTGTTGGTGTCCTGATCAGAAGCGTAACTGAGCGTGTCCACACCCGTGCCACCGTCGATGGTGTCAACTCCCTCTCCTCCTACCAGCGTATCGGAGCCGTCACCGCCCTCAAGGGAATCATCACCCTGTCCGCCTTTCAGACTGTCGTCACCGTCGCCACCCTGCAGCCTGTTGGCAGCCGTGTCACCTGTCAGCACATCATTACCGTCGCTGCCGGTAACATTCTCTATCCCGATCAGGTCATCCTGACCACCACCATCACCGTCATCCGTCGCCTTGCCGATAGACAAATCGACAGTGACTGCACTGGCCGCCAGAGAGTAGTCGGCGGTATCGCCCACCGCCGTGTTGCCCCCACCTTCCAGACGGTCATTGCCTGCCCGTCCTGTCAGGGTGTCATCCCCTGCTCCCCCATAAAGATCATTGACGTTAGCGTCGCCGATGATCACATCGTCGTGGCTGCTACCCCGAATATTATCGATATCGTGGAAGGTATCCTGGCCACCATCACCATCGTCTGTCGCTGTACCGTCCGTCAGGCTCGCGGTTACAGCGGCTGCCGCATCGGTATAATCAACAGTGTTCTCACTGGCACCGTCACTGCCGCCACGGAAGATATCATTGCCGCCCCCACCCACGAGGCTGTCACTGCCCAGACCACCAGACAGCTCATTATCATCGTTATTTCCGGTCAGGCTATCGTCATGGTCGCTGCCAATAACTTTTTCAATGCCACTCAATGTATCCGAGGAACCAAAGCCATCAGACGCAGTGCCAAGGTTCAGGTTCACGGTGACAGCCTGATGACTGGTACCGTAGTCCACCGTGTCAATACCATCACCGCCGACCAGCTCATCGTCATCACGGCCACCCACCAGCAGGTCGTCACCGTCCCCGCCGGTCAAGACATTGGCATCATCATCACCTCTCAGGGTGTCATTGTTGGAGCCGCCGGTAACATTTTCGATGTCGTTCAGGATATCGGTAATGAACCCGCCTTCAGTCACCTTGTTACTCGCCTGTGACAGGTCAACCGTAACAATGCTGGTGTTGTCACTGTAATCCGCCGTGTCACTGCCCGCTCCGCCATTGAGGGTATCTGCACCGGCCCCACCCACCAGGATATCGTTGTCATTACCACCATTGAGGGTGTCATCACCGCCATTACCGAGCAATGTATCTGTACCGGCATTACCACTAAGCACGTTGTCTAATGCGTCACCGGTCAGACTGTCATCGCTGCTGGTACCGGTTAAATTTTCAATGTTCTGCAGAACGTCCTGGCCGCCCTCGCTATCAGTGGCCTGGCCATCAACCAGACTGGCCGTGACACCACTACTGCCATCACTGAAGACAACCGTGTCGCCGGCTACACCATGACTGCCACCATCCAGAATGTCGTTACCCGCACCGCCAGTCAGAGCGTCGTCACCGGCTCCGCCAGAGAGTTCGTTGCCCTGGGAGGAGCTGTCAGTTCCGGTCAGGGTATCGTCACTGCTGCCCCCGATCAGGTTCTCGATATTGCTGTAGGTTTCACTACTACCGCTACCGTCGTTACCGAGGCCAGTCCGAAGGTTAGCAGTGACGCCAACGGAGACTCCGGCATAAGTGACCGTATCCACGTCCGCACCACCATCGAAATTATCCGCCCCGATACCACCAGAAAGCGTGTCATTGCCGTCATCGCCCTTTAGCGTGTCGGCACCTGCACCGCCACTGAGAATGTCATCGCCACCATTGCCGGACAGAACATTGTCACTGCTGTTACCGGTCAGCGTATCGCCATAACTGCTGCTACCTGTTATGTTTTCGATGTTGCGGAGGGTATCGGTTTCCGTTCCACCGGCATCCGTTGCCTGGCCATCACCAGCATCTGCAAGCGTTGCGATAACCGAACGACCGTAGTCGTCATAGGTCACGGTATCAGCGCCGCTTTCTCCATCAAGAACGTCATTACCGGCACCACCGAAGAGCAGGTCGTCACCATCCCCCCCGCTCAGGGTATTGGCATCTGAAGAGCCCCGGATATCGTCATTGTGATCACTGCCAGTGACATTTTCGATGGCGATCAGGGTATCGGTACCGCTATCCCCATCATCCAGAGCCTGGCCAGCAGCCAGATCTACACTGATGCTATTGGCTGCATTGCTGTAATTCGCTTGGTCAGCCGTTCCACTGCCGCCATCAAGAACGTCATCACCGCCACCACCGGCAAGGATATCATCGCCTCCTTCACCTTTAAGCTCATTGTCCCCGGCATCACCACTGATATTATCCTGAGCATTACTGCCCGTTATATTCTCAATGCCATACAACTGATCGCTGCCACCGTCGCCATCATCGCTGGCTGAATTGGCAGCGAGATCAACACTGACCCCTGCCGCTGCCAGTGAATAGCTGACGGTATCCGTGTCCTGACTGCCAGGATTAACTCCCGCAGCTTCTGTCTCTCCATAGAAAGTGTCATTACCGGCACCACCACGGAGCAGGTCGTCACCGGCATTGCCGCTAAGCAGGTTGTTATCGCTATTGCCCACCAGCCTGTCGTTGTTGCTGCCGCCAGTAACATTCTCAATATCAATCAGGGTATCCGTGCTAGCATCAATGCCGTTGGTATTGGTTAATGAGCCATCCAGAGCAACAGTAACAATGCCGGTGCTTGCAGAATAGTCAGCGGTATCACTCCCGGTGCCACCATCCAGTGTGTCGCTGCCTCCCCTGCCAGTGAGCACATCGTCCCCGGCACCGCCGGACAGCTGGTTATCGGAACTGTCCCCCAGCAGGCGGTCATCACTGCTGCCGCCAGTGATATTTTCAATACCTACCAATGTGTCACTGCCACTGAGCGTGCTGCTGGCAATACCGGTATCCAGATCCGCATTCAGATCGGTTGAGTCAGCACTGTAATCGGCTGTATCACCATTGGCTGTCTGGATGCCACCATTGAGAGTGTCATTGCCACTGCCGCCGGTCAGCCGGTCGTCACCATCCCCTCCCAGCAGGGTGTCTTCGCCCCCGCCGCCATTGAGGACATCATCACCGGCATTGCCAGTCAGCGTATTAGCATCACTGTTGCCGGTTAGCTGGTCATCACCGGAACCGCCTATGACATTTTCTATGCCTGAAATAGTGTCCTGGCTGCCAGTACCATCATCAGCCACCACCCCGCTGGCCAGATCAACCTGAAGGCCAATGGCAGCGGCACTGTAATCAACTGTATCGCCATGGGTTTCATTGTCATCCCCACCGATCAGCTGATCTGCTCCGGAGCCACCAATCAGTCTGTCATCACCATCACCGCCGTCGAGTATATCTGTGCCTGCTCCACCAGACAGTTGATCCTCGCCAGCATTGCCCCGGAGCACATTACTTTCATTACTCGTACCGGCGCTAATAACATCATCACCAGAGCCTCCCAGCACATTCTCAATACTGGTCAGGGTATCAGTGTTATTGAAACCATCATTGCTGGCCGTATCATTTTCCAGGTCAACAACAATATTTCCGGTGACTGTCGTATAGTCAGCCGTATCGCTCTCCGAAGCACTGCCACCATCGAAGATATCGCTACCATTTCCGCCCACGAAGGTATCGTTACCGTCGCCACCCTGCAGGTGGTTATTCAGCTCATCGCCGATCAGAACATCATTTCCTGCAGAGCCTGTGACATTTTCAATGTTTTTCAGGGCATCGGTTCCGCCGTCACCGTCGATAGCAGCATTGGCACCAATGCCGTATGAAGCCGTGTGATCTGTGCCGGAAAGGTTCACTATCACCGCTGACGAAGCTTCACTGTAATCGACCCAGTCACCCGTCTGGCCATTAATACCACCATCCAGCGTATCATTACCCCCCCGGCCCATCAGCGTGTCGTCACCACTGCCGCCACTGAGGGTATTTTCAGTTGAAGTTCCTTTCAAAAAATCGTTTCCGGAACCACCGGAAAGGTTCTCAATGGAAATCAACGTGTCCTGTCCCGACGCTGTTACAACGGGGTTCAGGGTGTCATCCAGGTCTACGGTAACGCCGCTGGTCTCGTTGCCATAACTGACGGTATCACTCCCGGCACCACCATCCAGCCTGTTGGTACCCCCACCACCTCCCAGAGTATCATCCCCGTCCAGACCGAATATTTCATTATCCCCGGTATCACCGAGCAGTGTGTCGCCCTGCCCCGTCAGATTGGTACCTTCAATATTTTCAATAGATTGAATAGTATCTGTGCCACCTAGGCCATCATCGGAAATTCGGCCATCGCCGAGGTCAACACTGACGGCACTGGAAAGAGCAGCAAAACTGACCGTATCAACGCCATCACCTCCTCGAAGATCATCGTTTCCGGAACCACCATCCAGGACATCGTTCCCGTCACCGCCTTCAAGAATGTCATTACCGGCGCCCCCGATTAGCGTGTCATCATCAGCACCGCCCTGAAGGGTATCCCGACCATTCCCTCCATCAAGCCTGTCAATGCCGCGACCACTGCTCAGCACATTATCGAGATCATTCCCCGTGAGAGTGTCATTACCATGGTCCGTGGTGATGTTCTCAAACCCAGTGATGGTATCAACACCAGTGAACAGGCCACTCCCATAACTCTTGTTGACCGTAACGGAACCGGTTCCATCCGGTGAGGTACTCAGGTCAATCGTGATATCATCCGGTGTATCGAAAAGGCTGGTTACCGTCCCCACCATATCCAGCGTATCAATGCCTTCACCACCATTGAGGGTATCGTTACCAAAACCACCATGGATGATGTCATCATTGGCACCGCCATCAATAAGGTCGTCACCCTGATTACCGTTTATGTAGTCGTTACCGCTACCGCCATTTATGGTGTCCGTTCCGTCACCACCAGAGACAGTGTCGTTGCCATCCATTCCGTTGAGAACGTTTGCCCCAAAATCACCAAAAATCTGGTCATCCCCGGAACTACCGGTAATGTTCTCAATATTGGTCAGGGTGTCTGTATCACCATTGCCGTCGGTGGCGGTCGACCCTGCCAGATCAACCGTGACAGAACCGGTTTCATCACTGTAATCCACCGTATCCGAACCTGCGCCACCGTCCAGGCTGTCTGCGCCGGCGCCACCTTTCAGGATATCGGTACCCGCACCGCCCGATAGATTGTCATCATCAGCCCCACCGTCCAGTACGTCACTTCCGGCACCGCCGAAGAGAGTATCTGTGCCGACACCACCTACCAGAAAGTCATCGCCACTCAAACCGCTAATAACATCATCGCCGGCAAGGCCGCCAAGCGTATTATCACCACTGTTGTCGGCGTCAATGTATTCGCTACCGGTGATGGTATCGTCATGGATTGTGCCGATGACATTCTCAAAATTACTAATGGCATCAGAAGTGCCATAGCCGTCATCAGTCACCGACCCGGAGCCCAGATCTATTTTGACACCGCTTTCAGGCCCTATCGTATTGGCACCATATTCATAGCTGAACTGAATAGTGTCAGAACCCGCCCCGCCATCGAGCTGATCATCACCCATACCGCCGGAAACAAAATCATCACCACCTGCCGCATCAACAATGTCATCACCAACGCCTGCGTGAATGATGTCATCATTGTCGCCTGTTGTTATATTGTCGCTGGTTGGGCTGGTATCCAGTACCAGGGGGGAAAGTTCCGATGAGGAAAGAGTGAGTTCACCCGGATCGGAGGCATCTCGGCGGATAACAGGGATGACGTATTCATTTTCTGAACCGTCTTTGAGAACCAGTTTAAAGGAAAGATCCACCACCTGACTGTCAGTTTCAGTAGGGTAGGTCAGAATAAAATTGGTCAGACTCGGCAGCAGCCAGCTTCCGTCACCCTCAGTCGCGCCACCGGCAACTCCCCAGCCATCGGGCATATTTTCAACATAAATAGCTGCAATATCATTAATATTTGCATCATTCTGCAGAACCAGATTCTTACTGTTTAATGAGTCAGTAAAAAGTAAGGGATCTTCACCGTAAATTTCCAGGCCACTGTTGTAATTGAGCTGAACATCAGAGTCTCCGTCCAGGCTGCTACCAAAGCGCTCAATCTCAAGATGCTGCTCAGGATCGCTTTGGCTGGTCGAAGAGTTGTTGCCGCCACCACCAATAATGAGCTGACCTGCAGAACTTGAACCGACATTGGTCACCGAAACCGAGAATGTAAGATTACTGGTACCTTCCGTTGTTGAAGCAGCTTCTGTTGGAGTAACTTCTTCAACCGGAGGCGAAGAAGACGAGCTGGTGCTGGTTGCCTGCGCCGTGTCGGTAAAATCATCATCCCGGGGTTCTACCTCTTCTACAGGTTTTTTCTTAAACGCCTCATCATTCTTTTTTATTTCCTTGCTGGCTTTTGATTGAGTCTTTGAATCAGTCGTTTCACTGTATGATGTTTCTTCCGTTTCCTTGCCTGATGGCGTTTCTTCCTCTTCAGATTCACTCTCCTGTCCCTTCAGAGTAGAAACAGGTACATCTTCCGATTCAACAAAACTGGATTTGGAAATGAATTCATCACCATTGATAACTGAGCCATCGGCGAATTTAAATTGAAGTGTTTGCTCTGTTGCAGCCATCACCCCCGCAAGTAACAAGGTGATTTCAACACCATCTGGGAAGACAAGAACAAAGTCAGGCCCCCTGACTTCCAGTTTTACGTCGTCGGAATTAAAGTCTAAAAGATACTGGGTATCAGCTGACACTGATTTGACAACTGATTTTGATGGTTTATCAAATCGAACTTTTTCAAGATTTGTGTCGACGTCTGAATTTAATTCGGAATCACTAGAGGTCTGCGACTGCTGCTCACTACTGGCACTGCTATCATCAGCCATGATTACACCCTTGTGTAATGATGTTAAAAATTATAAATCTTGATAAATATTTATCGTCACAAACAAACAAGCGATCTATCTAAAATACAACCCCTATTAAGTAGGTATAGATAGCTAACTTTATTAATTCAAAAAATAAAAGACAGTCTATTTAACCAATACTTTGAACAGTTTTTTTGACGACTTAAGTACCTGGCCAGTTGGTTTCGCATATTCTGGCGAGTGGATTTTTTCATCCTTCAAGGCGCAACGACGGGCGCGTAGCCATAGCTACGCAACCAGAGTTGGAACGCAGAAGGATGGAAAAAGCCGCCGTCCAGAATATGCGAAACCAACTGGTTAGGTACTTAACATTGATGTGCCGATGCTTGTGACAAGGGTTCGGATGTCATCGCAAATCTGCCGTCTCTCCGAGCTGCCTGAAAGCGCCCTGATCACCAATCCCCAGGCACCACTGAGTTAAAAATCGTCCGAATCATTGACTCTCTGATGTTGCCATTTAAGAGCAGGTGCAGTGGTCTAAAAAAACGACATGGAAGAAGCTGCACTATTGTGCATGCAATTCTCTGATCTGAAGAATTCAGTATGATACTCTCGTTCCTTTTTATTAACCGAGGTGATAAAAGAGTTAAACAAAACGCCTATGGTCCAATCAGATTTATAGCCAATACTGGAAGCCATTTTAATAGGAGTATTTCTGGTGTTTAACCTATACCCAAATGTTAACAAGTCCTTCTCATAGGCTGCATCGAAACAATAATGCCATAAGAAAGAATTGACCGGATAAGGAGTTTTTCCACTCTTCAGGTCATTCCAGGCACTATCGCAAAACGTCTTACCCTTCTCATCCAGACTGGCAATGGAAAAATCCTTACTAATACCTAACTCTGCTGCGGTATAGTCAAATCCTGCAATAGCAAGAAAACTGTGCGTATTTCGGGGAGGGTGAAATCCAATATAGTTGTTGATTTCTTGTACTCTTGTAATCAACGGCTTAACTTTCGCAGTGCAGGTAATAAAATCACCAGTTCCGTTTCTGCCATCTGGCAAAGGGTAGCCCATAGGGAAACATGACGCCCGGTTCAAATATTGGCTTATTGCCTGATCCAGCCCTAAACCCAAAAAACTTTCTGACTTAAGCTTGTAAGTATTGTCGTTTATCTTAACGGTGAAATCCTCATCCTTATCTACCTCATAAGCAATCTGTGTAGAAGCACCGCCCAGGTCAAGAACACCTACTGTGTCTCCCTGTAATTTTATGCGCGAGTTGTCATAATTCAGCGCCAGCCAGGCATAGAGTCCCTCTTTTCTGCCTGTTATTGTCGCCACTTCAATAGTGGCTGAAGGAAAGTTTTCTTTTAACCATTTTTCAATTCTATCATTCAGAGCTGCTCTTTTCTGAGGTCTGATTACCCGCATTCCGGCGGTTGAATAAAAGTAAATATTATTAATATTTTCTTTGCTGACTGAATCGAATAGCCGATCAAGATAGCCACTCACACTATCTACACTTTCTTCATGAACGCCTCCTTTTATTTTGCTTGGCGTTTTGTTCTTGATAACAGGAATTCCGTTGGCAGGGTCTGAGGAATGTTCATAGATATAGAGTCTTGAACCGGTACTGCCCGCATTGACTACTGCAGTTTTCTTTTCCGGATCAGAACCATAAACTGCCGTTACCACTGAGCACAAAATTGCAAAAATACTCGCTAACTTACCTGACGACATTACAGTCACACCCTGTTTTTCGGGGTCGAAACACCCGCCACTGAAACCTGATAAAGCGCTCGTTTTTCTGATCAATATTGACCCAGTGATAGTAGCAGAAGTTTGGGAGGATGAAGGTTTTGTATTTTAATTTTTTGCCTCGTCAGCAACAATGCTTCGGACAGTTTTAACCCATTGATATCAATCGGTTGGGCTCTCATGGCAATTTAAGGCAACTCGCTGGGACACCAGAATTGCCATTAAATTCGAGCCCTTGTGGCACAAGCCCCAGTACATCCATGTTAAGTCCTCAAAAAGCTGTGCAAAGTATTTTTTAACAGAAACTGGTCGATAGTTAATAAGGTTTGAAATAAAAAAATTATCAATAAATTAGAACGCATATATAAATGAACAATAAATCACCTTCATGGGGAGAACCTGCCCCCTGGTTCCACGCTCACACAACCAACAACCCTCAATTTGCTTTTTCCAGTCTCGGCGGACGTTTTGTCGGACTGGTCTTTCTCGGAGACTGCTCCGCAAAACCGGTCATCAAGTTTCTGGAAGCAGTCAGTCAATCAAACTTAATGACTCGTGACGACAAAAGCGTCCGTTTCGCAGTCACCCTGAATCAAAGAGACCTGCACAACCCGCAGGCACTGAAAGCATTCCCAAATCAACGTATTTTTTACGATGAAGGAGGAACTGTTTGCAGGCAATATGGAGCCATGGACAAACGCTCAGAACAGCAAGAAATTTTCTATCCTTATTGGTTAATTCTGGACCCAACGCTTCGTGTCTATGCCAAAGGCAATCTTGACGAGCCTGATATTTTTATAACAACTATGCAGAAGCTGCCTGACCCAGTGTATCACTCATCTCCAGATATAGAACCCTGGGCTCCGGTTTTGCTGGTGCCCAGGGTGCTGGAAAGCGACTTTTGCGAAACCCTTGTTCGTTATTATCAGAAAGGGCAGCCGGAGCCTTCGGGCTTTATGCGAACCGTTGGCGGCAAGACACTGGAACTTCAGGATAACCATGTCAAACGTCGAACCGACCTCAGTATTGACGATAAAAACCTGCAGGCAGCGTTGAAACATCGAATAAGAACCCGCCTCACTCCCGAAATAGCCAAAGCTTTTCAGTTTCAGGCCACACGCATTGAGCGCTATATTGTTGCCTGCTACGACAGCAGCAATGCGGGCTTCTTCAAAGAACACCGGGATAACACTACGAAGGGCACTGCACACCGGCGATTCGCTATCAGCATCAACCTGAATAGTGACGAATACGAAGGGGGAGAATTGTGGTTTCCAGAATACGGCAACCGTCGCTATAAGCCCCCCACAGGTGGTGCCATTGTCTTTTCCTGTTCTCTTATGCATGCAGCAACACCGGTAACCAGTGGCACCCGCTATGTCACCCTGCCATTTCTTTACGATGATGCGGCAGCCAGAATACGTGAAGAAAATAATCGCTACCTGGGCGACGGTGTTGAGCCTTATCAGTCAAACTAATCTCTGCCGGTGCTACCATGGTTTGGCAGCGAGCTTACCTGCTACGCCCAACTCGCTCAAACTGGCATATAACTCGCTGAACTTCATGCAAAAGTTCTCTACAGTCTCAATCTCTGGCAATCTTATCCGCGCCAATAACTTTCACTTCAATATCTTTCGCTTCGATATTTTGCACCTCAACATCTCGTTCATAAATGTTGAAGGATGTTAAGGAGTGTTTGAAAAGACAGCCAGCTATTAAGCCAAGAATGCAACCATCACAAGGGCGCCCCAAAAAGGCACCAACAGTGAAGCCAAAGGCTGCCATGTAACATTGCGGTTTTTTGCTTTCAAGTCGGTATATGTGTCTTACCGTTTGTTGTGAAGCCGGTTGACTCTGTTGAGTCGGTTGAGTCGATTTGATCTCGATTGGTGCCATAGTTATCTCCGAGTTTGAAGGGTTCATCAATACAACATATAGAGTCAGATGACATTTCCTCTTAAATGTTCCAGAAAAAAACTAACATGGAGGATAGTATTGCTAACATTCCAGACTATTCATGAACTCAACCCACCCAACACCTGGTTTCGTCCGGAAAAGAAACATCCTCTCGTGCTGAATGAATTGAGATCTGATTTTGGCTCGTCTGGCTTGCGGCTGATAGGCACCCCGGGATCACCCGAGGATGTAAACAGAATCTGAAAGAGTGTCACGCACTGTAAAAGTGATCTAATATATTTCAATAGATTCTAATAGGTACAAAATTATGAGGATCGTACGAACTAATCAGCATGGTCAGGTTACCATTCCCGCAGATATTCGAGCCAAGCTGGGCATTAATCAGGAAACTGAAATAAGCGTTAATCTCAATGATCATGGAGAAATCATTCTGACACCCGCCAAAAACCAGAAAGTGGATATTCGTAATTTACACAATAAATATTCAATGGATATGAGCCGGGAAGAATTCAATCAACTTATAGACGATAGCCGGTCGGATATCTGATATGTCGGTAGTCTATTTAGACTCATGCGTCGTTATAGATGTGCTTGATACAAAAGCACCTCACTACGAGTGGGCTGTATCAGCACTGGAACAATACGAGGAGCTATCTATATCCCCAATAGCCTTTTCTGAAATATGTGCGCCTCTACGTACAGTTGAAGAGGCTTTGTCTTTACTTAAGGATCTTAATCTTACTCTCAGGGCTCCATGCCATAGAACTTTATTTCTGGCATCAAAAAAGCACCTTGAATATCGTCGCAGGGGCGGTAAGAAAAGTGGCGTATTGTCTGATTTTTTTATTGGTGCACAGGCAGCCGTTGAAAAAGGACGATTGATCACAAGAAATAAAGGGCGTTTCTCAACCTACTTCCCCACGTTGGATATTTTGTGCCCCTGAATTAATACAAAAAGCCCTTCTGCTTCAGATCAACTTCTGTTGAACCCTGCCTCTGCCATCAATAAGACTGACTTCTGCCAGGGTCCCATTAATCAGGGTCAGATTAGGTGGTAGATGCCCGATATCAACATCGTAGATAATAGGTATCTCAAGACCTTCCAGGACATAACTTAGTGCCTGATGATAAGTCAGGGATTGACCATGATGCTCATCAGGTGGATTTCGACCCATCAACAGCCCATTCAGAAGGTTAAAGATACCTCTGTACTTCAGACCCAACAACGCTCTGATCAGAGCAGTGGGAGAAAACTCTGCATTCTCCAGAAACAGTATAATTCCGTCCTCAGGGTATCTCTGCTGGAAAGCTTTTAAATCCAGATAGTTTGACCCTAAGAGATGACACAGGGTATCCAGACAGCCTCCCAACAAACGACCGGAAAACTCTACAACCTGCTGGTTCCCGCCCATAGATTTCCAGCACGTGGACTCAGTCAGGTTGAATAATGCATTGGGGTTTTCAGCGTAGGATGCTCCCCAGATTTGATACTTTTCTGATGAATATTGAGTGAATGCTTCAGTAGTTCCCAGATAAGCCAGAGTGTTGGTCGTTAAAGGCTCCTGCTGCGAACGATGGAGTTGCATCAGATTAGTACAATGAGCCGTCGCCCAACCGCATTGACTGGTGATTACAGACGTCAGCGTACTAATATCAGAGAAGCCCACCAGCCATTTGGGTTTTGCTTTGGCTATCTGGTCAAAGTCCAGCACTGAAAGCAGATCCATGGCAATCTCTCCTCCCCAGGGCGGCATAACTGCATCAATAGCGTCGTCCAGCAGAAAATCAGTTAGTTCCCTTGCCCTTTTCTTCAGTGGCGCACTGACATAATGCTGGTTCGACCTGAGACACTGACCTTCAACCACAATGAAGCCCTGAGCGCGCAGATCATCAAGGCATCGATCAAGACGAGGGTGACAGGGTTCTGAAACACCCGAAGAAAATGCTGTGATTGCGATTCGACTGCCGGGTCTCAAAGGTGCAGGGTACTTCATTATCCGATTTCATCTTTTATCAGTTCTTTACGACTAAGCCATGAGCGTTTAGGCTTTTTTTCATTTTACTTTCCTGCTATTCACTGTCGCAACAAGGCAAAACATGATATCACCGCACGATCCTTTTCTTCAGCAACAAGGCCTGCTGATGGCCAGCAGTTACTTTACCCTGACGGGTCAGTTGCTTTTCGGACTGCCTCTGAAAGACCCCGAACTGGGTTTAAAGCTGTATGAACACTCGTCAGTGTTGTTGTCTCATGGCACACAAAGTGATCCGATTTTCTGTTATGGCAACCTGAGTGCCCAGTCTCTCTTTGAAATGGACTGGAACATCCTGACTCAAATGCCCTCCAGGCACTCTGCAGGGCAGCCCAACAGGGAAGAGCGGGCCAGATTGCTCAAAGAAGTCAGTGAACGCGGCTACATCAAAAACTATTCAGGTATCCGGGTTTCCAGTACCGGACGACGGTTTCTGATTGAGCAGGCGCTGGTCTGGAATCTCTACGATGAGGAAGATGAATACCGGGGTCAGGCTGCTGCATTCAGTGACTGGACTTTTCTTTGAGATCTCCCCGTATCTTCAAGGGCGACAGGTATAGATAGCCATTCAACTGAGCTATTCTGAACAATAGACGATCAAAGGATAATTTTTATGAAAGGACTCATTTTCAGCGGCCTCTGCTTGTTGTCCTTGCCCGCCTTTTCAGAAAACGACTTGCCTCTGCCATCACCGCCTGCTTCCGCAGAAGCTCATGATTATAAAAAGCAGAGCATCGAACAGTTGATCGACAGCGGAGACGATGAGGAGCTAGTGAGACTTTCCGGTCAAATCATCAAGAAGCTTAGATGTTCAATTTACCTGTTTCGAGATAAAACCGGAGAAATCCAGATTCAGATTAAGAATGACGACATACCCAAAAAGGGTCTGCTCTTCCGCTCCCCTACCATCATCAAAGGTGAGGTCACGAAAGACCCAAACAAACCCATTGTAGTGGAAGCCGACAAGATTCTTTATGTTTTCTAAAGACTAATCCGCCCCCGTGCATTCCAGATCTCCGATCATTACTGAGTGCGGTCACCGACCACCAGGAAGTCGGAGTTGAGCAGTAAATCTCCGGCACCCTCCAGCGTTATATTTTGGATAGGCAAAATATGACCAATATTTATTTTTCAGGCATTTTTTCCGGGTAAATTTAGTTTTTTATGGCAGTATTTAGTTTTTACCGCTACTAAAAATCTAACATAATCTGTAATTATGTAGACTTAATCTACGCCGTCGACATGGATGCACGACGAATCGTGTCTAACTCCACTCTTGCGTAGGGTTTAGGGTCTGGGCGACCCCGTCGAGCTGTAACCTGTCTCGACCGTAATTATCAAGGTTCAAACTCGCACTGTAATCCCTATCATGCAGAGTTTTACATTTTGGACACCGCCACTCACGATCAGACAGAGTAAGATTGTCATTTACGTAGTCGCAAGTATGAACCGCACACTTCTTCGAGCTGGGAAAGAACCGATCTGCAATCACAACCTGGCATCCTCTCAGCTCTGCCTTGTATTCAACAAGTTCTCTCAGCTTACCGAAACCTGCGTCACTGATTGCTCTTGCCAGTTTGCGGTTTTTTACCATGCCTTTGACATTCAGATTTTCGAGGGTGATTATTTTGAATCTTGACGTCAGATAATCACTTACCTCATGTAGTACGGCTGATCGCTGGTTACTTATCCGGTAATGCAGTTTGGCAACCGCTCGCTTGGCTTTCACATAGCGGTTGCTTCCCTTTGTTTTGCGGCTTAACGCCCTCTGTTTCCTGTTAAGGCGTTTCAGAGAGCCTTTCAGTTTCTGATTAGCAGTAAAGGTTTTGCCATTCGAACAAATAGCTAAACCTTTGATGCCAAAATCAACGCCTACAGACTCATGGCTTTGTGCTTTTGGGTGGTAATCCTGAGTGTCTACCAAAATAGAAGCGAAATACTTTCCGGCTCGCTTACTGATCGTCACCTGACAAGGTGTTCCGGTGAATCTCAGTTCCTGGCGCATCTTGATGCGGGTTTTCAGTTTCTCAATGCGAAGTGTTCTGCCATCAACATCGAACTTGGGTTTTTCTCTGAGAGAAAAACTGTCGTGTAGTCCTCGCTTCTTGAATCTTGGATAACCTGCTTTTTCTCCTTTCTTCACCCGACGGAAGAAGTGAGTAAAGGCGTCATGAAGATCGTCGATTGTATTCCTGGTGACACGTTGGCTGACTTCGGCATACCAGGGAAACTCAAGCCTGAGTTCTTGGTATTTTTCATTCGCAGCCTTCTTTGACCATTTAACGCCTTCTTGATTGAAATGTGCCAACAGTTGATTGAACGCATGACGACGAGAACCACAAGCCCTATCAAGATAATCGGCTTGTTGTTTTGTCGGTCTGAGTCCAATCTTGTGAGCTAACAACATCTTGCAAAGTCTCAAGCATTTTTTCGTATAACCTGAGTTCGCCAACCTTTTGCAGAACAGCAGGCTTCCAGTAACTCTTGCTGCCTGTCTAAGTCTGGCTTTTGGTCGTGACCGGATACTCTGCAATAGCAAAGCGTTGGCGCAGCTTCGTTACTGTAGCCCATCAATTCAGACACGTCGTAGTAACAAGTTCCAACTTTGGTCTTTCTGGCAGGAAGCAGCTCACCTGCACTTTCCGATTTTCAAAGTGTTATTGGGTCTGTACCATGTAAACGAGCTGCCCCACCTAATCTTCACTAATCACTTATCCATGCTTGAGATTTTATAAGATGGTTTTAGATTATAATAGATTTCTGCGAACTGTTTTTAACCCTCACAGATATGGAGCAGTTCCGGGAATGCATAAATTGCAGGTCGGCGGCCAGATCCTTCCCTGAGCGTCACAATGGGACCATCCGGCACATGCAACTGGCGCAAAAGACCGTGCAGAGTAGGCTTACTGATACCAGACCGTTTAGCAAAATCGTTCACTTGAAAGATAGGTCTGTCAAAGAGTGTATCTATCAGTTGCATAGTGAACTTTGAGCCTGTCGTTTGTTGAACACTGACTTTAGTCTTCTCATATAACGACATGATCGTTTTTACTTTCTGAACGTTCTCTTTAGCCTGAATCAGTATGGCTTTGAGAAAAAATTCAATCCATCCTGTCCAGTCGCCTTCCTGGTAAATCCTCTTCAGCCGTTCGTAATATTCATCCCGGTGTGCTTCCAGATAACCTGAAAGATAAAACATAGGACTGGAGAGTCTCTGTTTACTGTATAAAAACAGCGGTATAACCAAACGACCAATACGACCATTGCCATCCTTGAATGGGTGTATCAGTTCAAATTGAGCATGAACAATGGCGGTCTGAGCCAATACATCAAAATCATTCTCGCCCAGATAATGATTCCAGGCTTCAAGATGATCCATCAGCTTTATGGGGTCCGGGGGAACAAAGGTTGCGGTCTCCAGGGTACATCCAGCTCGACCAATCCAATTCTGATCCTTTCGAAAAGCACCCGGTGCTTTGCCTTGCCCTCTTACACTGTCCAGTAGTAGCTGATGTAACTGTAACAAGAGGCTTAAAGAGATGGTTCGCCCTTCAGCCAGGTACTCCTGAGCCAGCATCAATGCTTTTCGATAGTTCAGTATTTCCTGAATGTCTGTATTTTTTCTCTCGTCAAATTGAGCACCTGCTTCATGCTCAAGCACCTCTTCAACCGTGGCCTGGGTCCCTTCAATCCTCGATGATAACACCGCTTCCTGATTCATCAAGGGCGATAGCATGACCGCAGGATTAATGATTCCCTGCAGCAAACCACTGTATTCAGCAAGTGCCGCATTAGCTTCACCAACCAGCGTGATGAGACGGCTGAAATCAAGACCTTGAAGGGGAAGCGTATCAGGTATATACGGGGTCATGCCAAAACCTTGTGTATTAAAAAAAAGAATATTTAATATATAAATCCTTTTGTGTCTGTCGTATCCAACACAAAATTTTTTATTAAAAATTGCAATATTTAATACACAATAACGGTAGCGTACTGAACCTGATACACAAATCAGATTTTGTATTAAATTAATTGATTTTTAATACAAAAAATACAAATCACTCGGCCACTTTATCTTTCCTAACAGATTAAGAGTGTCAACCAGCAAAATCCGCGAAGTTTCCAGACGGGGCTTCCATTACATTATCCAAACCTGCCTTCCAGTAGCATGCTCCTCTTGGGAATATTGCTCTGGCAGGCAGGTTTGGCTTATTCAGACTCCTAAAGACCAATTAATAACCGTGCATTCCAGATCTTCGACCAGTCCTGAGTTCGATCACCCACCACCAGAAAATCGGAATTCAGCAGACTCTCTTTGAAGTTGTAGGAAAAGCGCTTGCCGTGAGGGTCCAGCAGTAAGCCTCCGGCACCTTCCAGTATCGCCTGAGCTGCTGCGGTATCCCACTCGGATGTCGGCCCCAGCCTTGGGTAGATGTCTGCCAGCCCTTCTGCGACATGGCAACTCTTGAGGGCACTGCCGACAGGCCTTACCTCCAGATTGGGATAGAGCGCTCTGAGTTTTTCAATAAATACAGCAGCTCTTTCGGTGCCATAACTGCGACTGCCCAGTGCCACAGTTTCCTTTCCTGGCTGAAAACTTCTTGGAGTAATAATGACCGCAGGCTGGTCCTCAGTTTGCTTGAAAGCCCCCAGATCACTGCCACCCCAATAAATAGTATTCTCATCAGGGACGTGAACCACACCCAATACCGGGTAGCTTCGACCATCTTCTGACTTTTCCATCAAGGCGATATTCACAGTGAACTGGCCATTTCCATTGATAAACTCCTGGGTGCCATCCAGGGGGTCCACCAGCCAATAGCGTTCCCACTGGCAGCGTTCGGTAAAAGCGGTATGCTCTGACTCTTCTGATAAAATCGGGTATTGAACGTCCAGAGCCTTCAGGCCCCGCTCAATCACTTCGTTGGCTTTGAGATCTGCCACAGTAACCGGCGTTTTGTCAGATTTATGCTGAACACCCAGATCTTGCTGATGGTAAAGGGTCAGGATGGCCTCTCCGGCCTCTCGGGCAATCTGCTTTACGGACTCAATCAGCTTGTTGTCAAACATCAGGATTCTCCAGCCATCCGGCCTGAATTTTCTCTCTGACCAGAAACAGGGCAGCCAACGCCCTTGCTTCGGAAAAGTCCGGCCTTTCGTTCAGTTCCAGCAAGCGGTCAAAGGACCACTCAACCACTTCCAGGGGCTCTGGCTCATCCCCTTCGAGCTTTTCTTCATAAAGATCCCAGGCCACCATTGAGTGTATTCTGCTTTTCATGTAGTTGGGTGACTGGGTAAATGAACTCAGGTACTTCCATTGCCGGGCTCCATAACCGACTTCTTCCTTTAGCTCGCGGTTACCGCCTTGTTGCAGACTTTCTTCCGGCTCAACCAACCCCTTGGGCAGAGTCAACTGATAGTCTTCGGTACCACCGGCATACTCGCGGATCATCAGAAAACGATGATTATCCAGCAGCGGCACCACCATGACCGCCTGATGCCCTGTTCCAAAAGAACCCAATCGTTCATAGGTTCTTTCAACACCATTGGAGAATTTGAGATCCAGTTCTTCTATTCTGAACAGACGAGTGCGTGCAATTTCACGACACGCTTTGATGACCGGTTTTTCTGACATGATTCCCTGCCTCTTGTTCAGCCGTTATTATATGTGTCTAAGCCATTGCTTACATACGTCGATGGACACTTAATTCACTTAGCCTTGCGCCAATAATACAGCAAGATTGCCGTTCAGGGTCTGGATACGCCATTATGACAACAGAAGAATATCGAGGTGATTATGATTAACTGGAATACCATAGATACGGTTCTCCTCGATATGGATGGCACACTGTTGGATCTCCATTTTGATAACTACTTCTGGATGGAATATGTGCCTCATAAATATGCCGAAAAACACAGCATTACTCTGCAGCAGTCGAAAGAAGAGTTGCATCCGAGGGTAGCCCAGACATACGGCAAGTTGGAATGGTACTGCCTGGATTACTGGGCCAGAGAGCTGGACCTGGATATCATCGCTCTGAAGCAGGAGCTGGTTCATTTGATCAGCTTCAGACCCGGTGCCGACCGTTTCCTGCAAAATATCCGCGACCGGGGCAAGAAAGTGATTATGATCACCAATGCCCATCGGGACAGCCTGTCACTGAAGCTGGAAAGACTCTCCATGGCCCACTACTTTGACAAATTGATCAGCTCCCATGATTACGGCTACCCGAAGGAAACCCAGGCATTCTGGCACAACCTTGAAGCCGATATAGGAACGGACAAGGAACGAGCCCTGTTCATTGATGACAGCCTGCCGGTCCTGGATTCTGCCAAAACCTATGGCATCGCCCATTTACTGGCTATCCGTTACCCAGACAGCAAACAGGGTGCTAAAGATACTGGTGAATATCAGGCTGTTGAAGATTTTCACGAGCTTATTCATCTTTGATTAGGCTTTGAAAACCAGTTTAATGACTTTTGAGAGTAATGAATGGCCAAGCAAAGTAGTGTTCACAACAAACAGTCGGACAAAGTACGCCTGGACAAGTGGCTCTGGGCTGCCCGCTTTTACAAGACCCGAAATATCGCCAAAGAAGCTATTGAAGGTGGCAAGGTGCACCTGAATGGCCAGCGCTGCAAACCCGGTAAAGAGCCCAAAGTAGGTGACCAGCTGAAACTGCGTACCGGTTGGGATGAAAGAGTAGTGATTGTTCGGGAACTCTCTGACAAACGTCAGAAAGCCGAGTTGGCACAACAACTCTACAAAGAGACTGCGGCCAGCATCCAGTCTCGTGAGGTGGCAGCAGAACAACGCAAGGCAATGCGCGGTGCCATGGCGCCGAGGCCGGATCGCCGTCCGGATAAAAAACAGAGAAGGGATATTCTCAGGCAGAAATCCAACCTGGCCGATTAATGTCAGATCAGATAAACAACACCTTTTTCCACCTTTGAGAGAACCAGGGTCAGTTTGTCACCAAGGCATGGGCCTGCCACACACTCTCCTGACTCAATGAGAAACAGAGCCCCATGAGTAGCGCACTGGATCACTCGCTTTTCGCTGTCCAGAAAGCGGTCTTGCTGCCATTCCAGATTAATACCGAGGTGTGGGCAACTGTTTTCGTAGACGAAGACCTCTTCATCTCGACGGACAACGAAAATAGAGCCTTTTTCGGTTTCGAAACCTTTACTTCCCGGGTTTTCAAGATCATCAACAGCGCAGAGTTCCAACAAGTTTCCAGTTCCTGAGTTTGATGGCTGCTCAGAAAATAGATTCTTCAAACAGCCATGAGCCGACAATGGCGCTCACTGCGCATCATCAAGGGAGATACGAAGCCTGAAAGAGCAGTATCGGCCCATAATAATCGAGCTGATTTAAAACTCATAGCGCACTCTGGCTGAAAAACTGTCGGTGGTGTAGTGCTGACTCCAGTTATGGTCATATCCTGCTCTGAGTGTCCAGTGATGACCACTTTTGACGGCAAAAGCAAGACCTGCAGTGAGACGATAGGGGTCCCTGTCCTGCCCAGCCACTTTGAGAGTTGAGCCGTCAGCCAGGTAGGTCGCTTTGAATTCGCTTCCGGATGAAATAAAGTCGTAATAGCCCATCAGTGTCAGCTCAGGTTTAAAGACGGTCTGACGTCCCCAAATGGCTCCGTTAAACTTGAATCCAGCACCCAGCTCAGCTGTGAGGTAGTCATCATTTTCAATTTTTCGCTCGAACCCGGAGTTTCCCTTTTCAGAATAATCCTGGATCCGAAGCTGACCATAACTGAACAAAGCCCGAGGCACCAGACTCCAGCTACCCAGCTGCCAGGCGGTGCTACCAGTGACTCTGAGGCCCCACTGGTCAGCCTTGAAGTCGCCTTTCACTCTTTGGCCATTAACTGTTTTTTTACTGTCGTTGGAACCACTTCCCACAGATGCCATGGCGTTCATGGACAGTCTTCGGTAATTCCAGCTGCCATAGAGCGAGGTCAGATAACTTTGTTGACGGGTACTGGCGCCATCATCCATTTCAATAGAGGCTTTGGATAAGGTCATGGCAAACCCGAATCTGATATTACCTTCCAGCTCACCGTCCACTCCCAGCGTCATGCCTCCCACCTGATTCTTGAAGCCCATTTCCTGAGCAACAGCCTCCTGTTCACCCTCGGTATAAAGAAGCTGACCCCAGGCTGCACCATCGACAAACTGGTCGCCATAACTAAAACCACGACGAATGCCTTGATTACGACTGAAAATGATATTGTGAACGTTATTGGTCAGAGTCAGCCCTGTTTTTTGAACTGCGGCCGAAGCCTCCGGTTGAATTTCATTAGCCTGGGCAGAAGCCACTACCGTGGCTAAAGCCGCAACGGGTAAAAAATAATTGCGCGAAATTTTCACAATCCTTGTGCCTTCCTTGTTCTCAGTGCTGATTCAAGTCATTAATGTAGGCAGGAGGTTGCCTGTTCTCGGTCAACCTCCGGACTTTTTCTGATATCTGCTATTGTCATCGGATCATTCAGACAATGTCTTAGTAAGAATCACTGAAGCCCATTCCATGCAGTGGTTATATTCTTCCGCTTTCTACATCTTTCAAAAAATCCACGAGCGCTTGCCGGTAATTTTCCGGATCATCCCACATAGAGCAATGACTGCCGTTATCACAGAGCACCAGCCTGCTGTGAGGCAGAATGGAAGCCATCTGCTTCTGATCGTCCGGCGCCGTAGTGTCGTAGCGTCCAGCCAGTACCAGTGTTGCAACACGGATCCCGGCCAGATCATTCCAACGATCCCAGCCCAGCAGATTGCCGGTAAAAACAAACTCATTATTACCCTGCATAGTGTTGTAAACACTCAGATTCCTGTGATCAAAGGCCCTGTTCAGGGCTTCAGGCCAGCTCGGCAATCTGCAAATGTACTTGCGATAGAGATGTTCCATCAAAAGAGAAGGGTGCTCTTCATTGTCCAGATCGTTCGCTGCTTCGAATGGTTGTATTTGATCGACCACTTCCGGTGGCAACTGCTCCCGAAGGTGCTTGGTATGAGCCATATAGGAATGAATACTGCCGGTGATGCTGCCGAGAATCAGTCCTTTCAGATATTTTTGGTACCTAAGTGCATATTCAATTGCCCACAAGCCACCACAGCCGTGGCCAAAGAGGTAAAAATCCTCCAGGCCCAACGCCGTCCGAACCTGTTCGATCTCATCAATGAATCGTTCCAATTGCCAAAGTGATCCATCTTCAGGCTGATCTGAGCACCATGAACCCAGTTGATCATAAAAAATGACCTCCACTCCTTGAGGAGCAAGAAAATCTTCCAGACATTCCAGGTACTCATGGGAACACCCCGGCCCACCGTGCAGTGTCAGTAACCTTAATGGCCCAGAGCCCACCCGCTGAGTCCAGACCCGATAACCGTTATCCAGTGTCACCCACTGAACTCCCGGTGCGTTGTGCTTCTCTTGTTTGGTCATCATGCCAGTACACTGTTTAGACTTCGCAACGGATTCAGTGTAGGCAGTTTCTGTGGAAAAAGAGGCAATGCACTCATTTACCTACTACTATTTCCGAGCCATCGTTTAGCTAAATTATTTATCTTTCAACGGTTTGTCGATTTTATTGAAGACTCATGCCCTGATCCTGGTTCTCACCTTGCTGGCTTGCTCAAACCAAACCAGTGCATCCACAGCCTGCCAGAAAACTTTTGGGCCTGCTGGAGGCAATATATTGCTATCAGGAATAAGTGTTTCATCGGGAGACAACCTGTAGATCACAATCCCTTACAGCAGCCATCGTATTACTTTGCTAAATGACTCACAGGGGGTCGGTCCCAAACCAACTCAGCAGAGCATCTGAAAGAGAAACGGCTCAGTCGCTTTTCCCGTTAAAGTTCCCAATAGGCAGAAAGAGTCTGACAAGAGGGAGACTCAATGGGGTTCTGTGGAAAACTCTCTATGGAAGCTGTGGATAAATACAGTTGTCAGCAGCGATCAGTTTAAATAGACAAATTCCATAGTCGTCCAGAGGCCTTTATTTATGTGATGTTTTTTTTGTCGCTTTCTTTAAGCTCACGGGAAAAAACCTGTGCATAAAAAGTGTATAACAGATTGTGCACCCTTCTTGAGCAAGGTCATCTCTTTTGCTGACTCGAAAAAGGCTGGCCTTTTTTTCAGAGTTCCGAGACACTTGAGTGACGACTTCTGTCTGCACCGGCGAACAGACATAGGCCATGGCAAACCCATTACCGCAGTAAGAAAGCATTAAATCCGACAGCCCCCAGACCCGGATGGAATCATGAACCCCGGAAAAATATTCAAATGATTATCGAGGCGTTCACATGGGCCTTCTCAAGGGCAGTAAAAGGCGCACGACAGGCAGGACTTGTGCAAGAGGTTGCTGCGATTGCAGGGAAGTACCAGCGTAACAAAAAAGCCTGGCAACCCCATTTGGAGCAAACCCGCGCTGCCATTAATGCCGCCATAAAGGAAGCTGATCCTGCTGAACCCATTCTGATTCTGGGCTCAGGACTGGGCCTTGATCTTCCACTGCAAACACTCAACGATCATCCAACCGGTGCCCTATTGTTCGACGCCGTAAAGCCGCCGCAGCTTGCTGCCAAGCTGAAACAGTATCCAAATATTAAATTTGAACTAAGAGATGTCACCGGCCTTCTCGAGGAACTCTGTAGCAACTTCAGCAGCAAGAAGATAAGCCTGCCCACTTCTGCACCGCTGCCGCTCAAGGGTTTCAGCCTGGCAATTAGTGTGAATATGCTTTCACAGATTCCGTTATCATTCTCCAACAGCCCACCGGAAGGCGACGCAGAAATACGCATGATGACGGCTATCCAGAAAGCCCACATCATGACTTTAAAAGCGATGGGCTTTACCATTCTCTTAATTTCTGATTACGAACGCCACGAGTACAAAGACGATGGCATTGAGGTTATCACGACCGTTGCGTGCCCCCTTTGGCCCGGTAAACCTGTAAATGAATGGGACTGGTATATTACACCATCAGGCGAAAGCAGAAATGGTCAGACCACAATCCTTAAGGTGGGTGTCTGGAAAATCCCTGCTGAGTTAGCGATGGCCTTGAATGAATCAACGACTCAAGGCAGCCAGTCTTCTTCCATAATCTGATCAAATGTCCATGGGCAAATCTCAGGAAAGCTGTGTTCATCAAGCTGCTGATGCTTCATCACATATCGATTCATTTCTTTAATCGCAAGCAGTTTTCCATCTGGGTAGGCTTCATCCATACTGATGTTCAGCATACCCTTGAGATGAGGTCGCTTCTTCAGGAGCTTCCTAATTGCAATTCTTGTTCGGTCTATAGTTGCCATCCAATCTCTGCAGTTATATGGCTCAGGCAGCACAGGATTCAGAACTCGAATCTGATACTCATATTTCAGTAAATGGAGCAGGAGTGTCGTCAAACGAGATTCCAAGGTATCCAACTCACTGCTCATATCATGGATTTCCCCAATCAGGTTATCTACATCAAGCTGGTCAAATTGACGGTTGGTCAGATACTCTTTCTGCTGCTCAACCCAGCGATAAAAATCGCTCTCATACAGGTTTTTCACGAATAGCCTCCTATCCGGCTCAAACTCAGAGGTATAGTCTACATTTTCTTCTCATCAGGTATTACTGCATCAAACGGCAACCAATCTTCTTCCATAATCTGATCAAATGTCCATGGGCAAATCTCAGGAAAGCTATGTTCATTCAGTTGCTGATGGGGCTGAACATAGTCATTCATTGCCTTGATAGCCAAGACCTTTCCATCAACATAAGCTTCATCGAAAAGGCTTTTCACCTCACTCTGAAGATGAGGCCGTCTCTTTATAAGCTTGTTAATTGCCAGCCTTGTTCTATTAATTGTTCCTTTCCAATCTCTGCAGTTATAAGGCTCGGGCAGCACAGGATTCAAAACTCGAATCTGATAATCATATTTCAGTAAATGGAGCAGGAGTGTCGTCAAACGAGATTCCAGGGTATCCAACTCACTGCTCATATCATCGATTTCCCCAATCAGGTTATCTATATCAAGTTGGTCAAATTGACGATTGGTCAGATACTCTTTCTGCTGCTCAACCCAGCGATAATAATCAGTCTCGTATAGATTTTTCATGAATTGTCTCCTATCCGGCTTAGGCCCGAGAGTATAGTTTACGTTTTCTTTTTGTCAGGAATCACCACATCAAACGGCAGCCCCTTTCTCAGGGCAATCTGGCTGAAATAGAGATTAATAGCCTGGGAGGTCGTTAGTCCCAGTTTACGCAGCACTTGTTCCGCTTCTTCCTTTAACGCTTCGTCGATACGCGCTCTGACGGTGGTTTCTTTAGCCATAGTGGTATCTCCCGTGACATATTTCTGACTGGAATTCATGATTTCCTGTATGGTACATGAAACAGACGACCAACGGATGCGTTGTTCCTGCTACGCTTTTCCCGATAAGTGTTAAACTATCTAGATTGTTTGGCTGCCTGCACATTCGTTGTGAGCACTTTTACCTCACCAAGGGCACTTGCCAGTTTTTTTGTCGAAGCAACTCGATAACCTATTCCGGAGGAATCAATTTAATGGGCCGACGCCATAAAACCCACGCTGTTCAGGTTGGACACATTACCATCGGTGGCGATGCGCCTGTGGTCGTCCAATCCATGACGGATACGGATACTGCTGATGTCGAGCGTACGGTTGAGCAAATAAAGCTTCTGGCGGACGCTGGCTCTGAGATTGTCCGGGTGACAGTCAATACCGAAGAAGCGGCTGCTGCAGTTCCGGCCATCTATGAGAAGCTGAACCAGCAGGGCTATAACGTCCCTATTGTCGGCGACTTTCACTACAATGGTCATATTTTGCTGACCAAGTACGATGATACCGCCCGCCTGCTGCACAAATATCGCATTAATCCGGGCAATGTTGGCTTTGGCAACAAGAAAGACGATCGCTTCAACGCCATGATTGACGTAGCCATAAAGTACGACAAACCGATTCGTATCGGGGTGAACTGGGGCAGTCTGGATAAAGAGCTGTCCACTCGTTTAATGGATGAAAACGCACATTCTGAAAACCCTAAATCCTCTCAGGAAGTTCTGCACGAAGCTCTGGTACTCTCCGCGTTGACCAGTGCCGATGCAGCCGTAGCAAGAGGGCTGGGGGCCAACAAAATTGTTATCTCCTGCAAGGTCTCCCGGGTACAGGACCTGATCAGTGTCTACGAAATGCTCTCAGAGCGTTGTGAATATGCACTCCACCTGGGTCTGACCGAAGCGGGTATGGGCAGCAAGGGGATTGTTTCGTCCAGTGTTGCCATGGGCGTATTGCTTCAGCAGGGCATTGGCAACACCATTCGTACCTCCCTGACTCCAGAGCCCAATGGCAGCCGTGATCGAGAGGTGATTGTTTCCCAACAGATATTACAGGCACTGGATGTCCGTAGCTTTTCTCCTGAGGTGACCGCCTGCCCCGGCTGCGGTCGAACCACCAGTACTTTCTTCAGGGTTCTGACGGATGAAGTCGACGCCTTTCTGCGTACCAAAATGGTGACCTGGCGTCACAAATTTGTGGGTGTGGAAGAAATGAAAGTAGCGGTTATGGGTTGTGTTGTTAACGGTCCCGGTGAGAGTAAACATGCCAACATCGGCATCAGTCTGCCCGGAACCGGTGAAGCACCTTCGGCACCTGTGTTTATCGACGGTCAAAAAGTAACTACGCTCAAGGGTGACAATATCACTGAAGAGTACAAGGAAATGATTGAAGAGTACGTCCACAAAACTTACTCACCCAGGGAATCACTAATTGCCACCCAGTAATCGCTCAATCAAATTCCTTAGAAGCCCGCTCAGCGGGCTTTTTTATGCTCCGGTACTTGATTACTCTGCTTCTTTTGGCTCAGGTTTTTCCTGATCAACCATCTCCGGTGTTTCCAGACTGATCCGTCCCAGGCCACCGCTGCGGAATTCATTCAGGAGAATCTCAGAGACCTTATGAAGATCAGCTATACCGCCTCTTCTCATGCAGTTTCTGCGGGCAGCAATCACATCCATCAGTTCGATATCACTGGAAGGCAACTCATTGATCTGAAAACGCTGCCTGAGAGCTTCCGGGTATGCTTTCAGAAAATATTCAGCGGCAAACAGGGCGATGTCTTCGTATTCCAGAACCGCATCTTTAATCGCTCCGGAAATGGCCAGTCGATATCCACAGGCTTCCGGCTCCAGCTTGGGCCAGAGGAATCCGGGCGTATCCAAAAGCATCATGCCATTAGGTAACTTGATGCGCTGCTGCTGCTTGGTAACTGCGGGGACATTTCCGGTTTTGGCAATAATACGGTTGGCAAGCGTGTTGATCATGGTGGATTTGCCGACATTGGGAATCCCCAGGATCATGGCTCTCATGCCTTTGATGTCGAGTTTGCGTTCTACCATGCTCTCGGCCAGCCTCAGAACACCGCGCACTTTTTCCGGCTGACTTTGGGTCAGGGCAATGGCCTTAACCCCTTCTTCTTTTTCCATCTCCCTGATCCACCGCTCAGTGACAGCAGGATCAGCCAGATCACTCTTGTTCAAGACCTTAATGTAGGGCGTTTTACCACGCAGAGAAGGCACCAGAGGGTTTCCGCTACTGAAAGGAAGACGGGCATCCAGAACTTCGATGATCAGATCGACTTCCGGAACCACTTTCTTGATCTCCTTTCGAGCCTTGTGCATATGCCCGGGAAACCAGTTAATTGCCATAACAACACCTTTGTATACTGAAGGCCGGTATTCTATATGCTCCGGAGCAATCTAGTAACCCAGGCTTTTATCTATTGCTGGCGGCATTTCTCCCTGCTCAATAAGCGCTACGTCTGCAACAATCTGTTCCATCGCCCGCTCAATCGGAGTAGGAGCTGCAACATGAGGCGTAACAATAACCCGTCTGTTCTGCCAAAGGGGATGCTTGTTGTCCAGTGGCTCAACTTCAAACACATCCAGCACGGCGCCCCTCATGCGGCCTGTTTCCAGAAGATTTTGCAAAGCCTCTATCTCGATAACATCGCCCCGTCCTCCATTAATAAGAACACTGTCTTCAGGCAGCTTTTCCAAAGCCTTCTGATTCAACAACTTTTGGGTAGAAGGTGTTGAGGGCAAGAGATTGACCAGCACTCTGGAGTGTTTCAGAAGGTAGTCCAATCCTGCATCGCCTGATACAGCATTAACACCGTCGACCTGCTTTTCAGTTCGACTCCAGCCAATGACCGGGAATCCTGAATCGCTGACTGCCTTTGCCACTGCTTTACCAATAACACCAAGACCGAGAATGCCTACCGTCCATTCTGACTTTTTGCTTATTTTATGGGGCTGCCAATGACTATCTAGCTGTTGCTGCCTGTAATAATCAAAATCTCGATAGAAATGCAGCAGACCATATATCACATAATCCGACATGTATTCCTCCATGCCGACTCCTCTTAACTTGAAGACTGGAAGATCAGCAGGAAGGCTCTCAAGATTTACCAGTCCATCAACACCGACACCTTGGTTAAATACTGCTTTTAATTGGGTCTGTTGTTGAAAGAATTCGGCCGGAGGTTGCCAGATCACTGCATAATCCGCCAGCCAGTCGTGACACGCTTCTTCAACCCAATGACGTACGTCTGCATCAGGAAAAGCGTTCCTGACGGCTGAAGTCCAAAGTTCACTATTTTTCTTGTTATACACAATGATTTTCATCAACCTTAACTCCTTGGTAGATCATGAACTAATAATTAAAAATAACGCCCTGAGTCGCGACCAGAAAAAGCCTGACCACTGGGATGGATAATGCGGCCTTATTAACAGATATTGATTAAGAACAGTTAATGTCCTGCACTGCAATAATTTGAATACAGCTTTTCTATCATTGTGATAGTCTTTGCCAATTTCCAATTTCATCTGCTTGCCTCTAACTTTTATTTTATACAACAAGAGGACAATTCCATGAATGTATCCAAACAGTTAGAAAATAAACAAGATAGTTTCGATGTTTCAGTTAAGCAATCCAAAAAGCAAAACGATTGCAATTTCAACGATGACTATTACGGAGACAGAGTCTGTCTTGCACCTTCTAACCAAAAGAAATAACAATTTGCAGATTCGAGCATTAATAAATTCTTGATAGAATGCTGCAACTCTACAAAGTCGTTCTGGATGATCCTGTCAATTGCGAGTTCGGTTACCAAAATACAAAAACCCCAGCTGATCTCTCAACTGGGGTTTTGCTTTATTCAATGCCTGGCGATAATCAACTCTCACATGTGGAAGCCCCACACTACCAGAGGCTGTCGCAAAACTCTAACAACTCGTTCCCACGCTCTGCGTGGGAATGCATACCTCCCCTGAAAAGCGGACTCTGCAGCACGAGATGGCTATGGGTTCTCACGCTGGAGCATGGGAACCAGAGTTTTGCGACAGCCTCACCATCGGTGGGGGCCGCCCAGGTGGGGCCGCCCAGGCATGTGTCGTTTCACTTCTGTTCTGCCACACTCCTTTGCCCACAAAACAAAAACCCCGGTCAATCTCTCAACCGGGGTTTTGCTTTATTCAATGCCTGGCGATGACCTACTCTCACATGGGGAAACCCCACACTACCATCGGCGATGCGTCGTTTCACTACCGAGTTCGGGATGGGATCGGGTGGTTCCAACGCTCTATGGTCACCAGGCAAAACTGGTCGAGCCGTTGGCTCTCGAGCTGGAAGCTTTAAGCTGGAGGCTTGAAGCTGTTTCTCGAAAACCAAGGCTCTGGAATCCAAATCTCTTTTAAGCTGTGTCGTCTATTCTTGCTCAACACTCTCGTTCACTGTGTACGGCTTCAAGCTTCCAGCTTCCAGCTTTTGCTGGCAGCTTCGCTGCGCAAATCGCTTTGGCGTTATATGGTCAAGCCTCTCGAGTCATTAGTACGGGTTAGCTCAACGCCTCACAACGCTTACACACCCCGCCTATCAACGTCATAGTCTTTAACGTCTCTTATGGGCCTTGCGGCCAGGGAAGTCTCATCTTGAAGGGGGCTTCCCGCTTAGATGCTTTCAGCGGTTATCCCGTCCGAACTTAGCTACCGGGCAATGCGTCTGGCGACACAACCCGAACACCAGTGGTTCGTCCACTCCGGTCCTCTCGTACTAGGAGCAGCTCTCCTCAAACTTCCAACGTCCACGGCAGATAGGGACCGAACTGTCTCACGACGTTCTAAACCCAGCTCGCGTACCACTTTAAATGGCGAACAGCCATACCCTTGGGACCGGCTTCAGCCCCAGGATGTGATGAGCCGACATCGAGGTGCCAAACACCGCCGTCGATGTGAACTCTTGGGCGGTATCAGCCTGTTATCCCCGGAGTACCTTTTATCCGTTGAGCGATGGCCCTTCCATTCAGAACCACCGGATCACTATGACCTACTTTCGTACCTGCTCGAGATGTACCTCTCGCAGTCAAGCTGGCTTGTACCATTACACTAACCGCACGATGTCCGACCGTGCTTAGCCAACCTTCGTGCTCCTCCGTTACTCTTTGGGAGGAGACCGCCCCAGTCAAACTACCCACCACACAATGTCCCCGATCCTGCTAAAGGACCTGGGTTAGAACCTCAATATTGCCAGGGTGGTATTTCAAGGTTGGCTCCATGCAGACTGGCGTCCACACTTCAAAGCCTCCCACCTATCCTACACAAGCAACATCAAGATCCACTGTGAAGCTGTAGTAAAGGTTCACGGGGTCTTTCCGTCTAGCCGCGGATACACTGCATCTTAACAGCGATTTCAATTTCACTGAGTCCTGGGTGGAGACAGCGTGGCCATCGTTACGCCATTCGTGCAGGTCGGAACTTACCCGACAAGGAATTTCGCTACCTTAGGACCGTTATAGTTACGGCCGCCGTTTACTCGGGCTTCGATCAAGAGCTTCTCCGAAGATAACCCCATCAATTAACCTTCGAGCACCGGGCAGGCGTCACACCGTATACGTCCACTTACGTGTTAGCACAGTGCTGTGTTTTTAATAAACAGTCGCAGCCACCTGGTATCTTCGACCAGCCTCAGCTTACGGGGCAAGCCCGATCACCAAAGCCGGCGCACCTTCTCCCGAAGTTACGGTGCCATTTTGCCTAGTTCCTTCACCCAGGTTCTCTCAAGCGCCTTGGTATTCTCTACCTGACCACCTGTGTCGGTTTCGGGTACGGTCCCTCTTGACCTGAAGCTTAGAAGTTTTTCCTGGAAGCCTGGCATCAACCACTTCCCCACCTTAGTGGGTTCGTCATCAGTTCTCGGCTTTGTGAACCCGGATTTGCCTGAGTCCACAGCCTACGACCTTAAACAGGGACAACCATCGCCCTGCTGGCCTAGCCTTCTCCGTCACTCCATCGCAGTCAAAAGGGGTACAGGAATATTAACCTGTTTCCCATCGATTACGTCTTTCGACCTCACCTTAGGGGCCGACTCACCCTGCGCCGATTAGCGTTGCGCAGGAACCCTTGGTCTTCCGGCGAGGGAGCCTCTCACTCCCTTTATCGTTACTCATGTCAGCATTCGCACTTCTGATACCTCCAGCCCACCTTCCGGTGAACCTTCAACGGCTTACAGAACGCTCCTCTACCGGTTCAGTTGTCAGTTTGCAGTTGTCGGTTGTCAGTTTGAACTGAGTTATTTAAAACTCTTGTGCAAACTAACCAACATCTTACTGACTTGGTTGTATTCGGTTTTGAGGTCTTGCCATTGCTGATCGTCAATGTAATTGACGATCAAGGCAGTACCTTAACCAAACTCTCATTTCGTCAGATGATCCGATAGCCATCAATATGAACCTTCGAAACTCTGCTTTTGAGATGATCAGTTTCCCATGTCCTTCAGCAATATTTGCACAGATTCCTTTACTGGCTCTGCGCATCTGATCAGCAAGTCCATGCATTTGTTCAATTCTCGGAAATTCCAGCGAGAGCTTGTGAACTTTCAAAGAAAGCTTATAGGCCCGTTGAAATACTTCTAAATCTTCAAATCGCTGCATACTTACTTCTCATACTGCCAACTGACAACTGTAAACTGACAACTGAACCCCGTAGCTTCGGTGAATAGTTTGAGCCCCGTTACATCTTCCGCGCGAGCCGACTCGACCAGTGAGCTATTACGCTTTCTTTAAAGGGTGGCTGCTTCTAAGCCAACCTCCTGGCTGTCTGGGCCTTCTCACATCGTTTCCCACTTAACTATTACTTTGGGACCTTAGCTGACGGTCTGGGTTGTTTCCCTTTCCACGACGGACGTTAGCACCCGCCGTGTGTCTCCCGTGATTGCACTCATCGGTATTCGGAGTTTGCATGGGGTTGGTAAGCCGGGATGGCCCCCTAGCCCAAACAGTGCTCTACCCCCGATGGTGAGACACGAGGCGCTACCTAAATAGCTTTCGAGGAGAACCAGCTATCTCCGGGCTTGATTAGCCTTTCACTCCTATCCACAAGTCATCCCCTGGCTTTTCAACGACAGTGGGTTCGGTCCTCCAATCAGTGTTACCTGATCTTCAACCTGCTCATGGATAGATCGCCCGGTTTCGGGTCTATTCACTGCGACTGGACGCCCTGTTAAGACTCGCTTTCGCTACGGCTTCCCTATACGGTTAACCTTGCCACAGAAAATAAGTCGCTGACCCATTATACAAAAGGTACGCAGTCATCAGTGGCCAGTTGTCAGTTGTCGGTGGTCAGTTTTGTTCAGCGTCAATTTCAACACCTCTGCAAATCTGCCCGTATTTTCCAACTTGACGACCTGGTAATCAGTCATCTGCTGTCGCTTGCCTACTGGCAACTGACAACTGACAACTGACCACTGACTCCCACTGCTTGTACGTACACGGTTTCAGGTTCTATTTCACTCCCCTCAACGGGGTTCTTTTCGCCTTTCCCTCACGGTACTGGTTCACTATCGGTCAGTCAGGAGTATTTAGCCTTGGAGGATGGTCCCCCCATGTTCAGACAACATTTCACGTGTGCCGTCCTACTCGATTTCACAATAATTGGCCTTTCGTGTACGGGGCTGTCACCCACTATGGCCACACTTTCCAGAGTGTTCCGCTAAACCAAAAATTGCTTAAGGGCTACTCCCCGTTCGCTCGCCGCTACTGGGGGAATCTCGGTTGATTTCTTTTCCTCCGGGTACTTAGATGTTTCAGTTCCCCGGGTTCGCCTCCTAAACCCTATGTATTCAGGTTAAGGATACTCACTTGTGTGAGTGGGTTTCCCCATTCGGACATTCCTGGATCAACGCCTGTTTATCGGCTCCCCAAGACTTTTCGCAGATTACCACGTCCTTCATCGCCTCTGACTGCCAAGGCATCCACCGTGTACGCTTAGTCACTTGACCATATAACCCAAAACGATCTCTTCGAGATCTCAGTTGTCAGTTGTCGGTGACCAGTGGTCAGTCGATTCGTGGCAACTGATGGTTATAGGTAATAACTACCTTTAACGATCTTCAGTAACCGGCAACTGTCAACTGACAACCGGCCACTGATACGCCCTACACTTGAGAGTGTCTCAGCAAGAATTTCATTAAAAGACCAAAGTCTTTTAAATCAACTCAGCTTAATTTAAGTTTGGATTCCACATTGTTAAAGATCGCATTGTCCGCTTTCTATTAAAGAAGGGGACAATGAAGCAAAATACGCTTAATGAATGAGTCGTTCGGATTAATGGTGGAGCTAAGCGGGATCGAACCGCTGACCTCCTGCGTGCAAAGCAGGCGCTCTCCCAGCTGAGCTATAGCCCCATATTCCGAATCATGATTGGTGGGTCTGGGCAGACTCGAACTGCCGACCTCACCCTTATCAGGGGTGCGCTCTAACCAACTGAGCTACAGACCCAATCCTGCTGGTTCAGCGCACCGCCAAAACAACCGATTCATTAAACACACTTTTTTAAAGAACAAAACTAACAACTGCCAACTGACCACCGTCAACTGACAACTGATAATCAAACAATTCGTGTGAACGCTTATGGAAGGTCGGTCTTCGTTTAAGGAGGTGATCCAGCCCCAGGTTCCCCTAGGGCTACCTTGTTACGACTTCACCCCAGTCATGAATCACTCCGTGGTAACCGCTCTCCCGAAGGTTAAGCTAGCTACTTCTGGAGCAACCCACTCCCATGGTGTGACGGGCGGTGTGTACAAGGCCCGGGAACGTATTCACCGTGACATTCTGATTCACGATTACTAGCGATTCCGACTTCATGGAGTCGAGTTGCAGACTCCAATCCGGACTACGATGCACTTTCTCAGATTAGCTCCACCTCGCGGCTTGGCAACCGTCTGTATGCACCATTGTAGCACGTG
>NZ_CP184829.1:2462500-2542500 GCF_049275945.1 Endozoicomonas sp. ALD040 | reverse complement strand
CCACGCCCCCCGGAGTTAACATTGATCATACTCTGGCCAATCATGGCACAGCCGCCCATACCGCCAAAAAAGCCGGTCACAATATTGGCTGCGCCCTGACCCATGCATTCACGGTTCGAGCTGCCATGAGTTTCAGTAATTTCGTCCACCATACGCAGGGTTAAGAGAGATTCAATCAAACCAATGGCCGCCAGGATCAGAGAGTAGGGCAGAATAATCAGAAAAGTCTCCATGCTCAATGGCACCATGGGAACACTGAATTCAGGTAATCCACCGGCAATGCCTGCTACATCACCTACGGTTCGGGTATCAAGATCAAGGCCAATGACCAGCAGCGAAACCACAAGAATGGCTGCCAGAGAAGAAGGAATCGCCGTCGTCAGTTTAGGCAAAAAGTGAATAATGGCCATGGTCAAAGCCACCAGTCCCAGCATCATGCCGAGCTCACTTCCCTGCATCCAGGCTATATCGATAACACTGCCTTCCATAAAGGTTCCAGACAACCAGCCTGTCGCACCCTCTACACCAAATTGACCCAGCTGAGCCAGGAAAATAACGATCGCCAGGCCGTTAACAAAGCCCAGCATCACCGGGTGGGGCACCATGCGAATAAATTTACCCAGCTTCAACGCCCCTGCCAGAACCTGAATAATCCCCATCAGTACAACGGTTGCAAAGAGATACTGAACACCGTGGTCGGCCACCAGACTGACCATAACCACAGCCAGTGCACCGGTAGCACCAGAAATCATGCCCGGACGACCACCGATTGCAGCTGTGATAAGACCTACCATAAACGCAGCGTAGAGACCCACTAGTGGTTCAACACCCGCAACAAATGCAAAAGCTACCGCTTCGGGCACCAATGCCAGTGCTACCGTCAGACCTGACAACAGGTCATTTTTCATGGTAGCTACCTTACTAGCTTTAAGATCGAACAACATTGCCTCCGATTCAAACAGGCAGGTGGGTGGCGAAAGATTAGTTTTTAATTATACGAGCCGATATGGGTTTGTCGGATAGAAAACCGTTTTAAATAGCTCTATGCCCAATAAAAGGAACACTGCTCTGTTTGATAAACAGAGGCAAAGAGTTAATTTTCAGGGAGAAACATTACGTGAATTCTAAAGAAGAGACTGGCAGAAGACAACGACCAGATAGTCTTGAAAATGACGGTTCCTGACCCGTTCGATTGTTGTCAATGATAGAATCAAAATCCTGTCGTTCATTCTCTTAACTCGCTCAGAAGCATCAGCTACAGGCTTTCTGAATGCAATGGTTTATTTCCTGAATTTTATGACAACAGTGCCGGCAATTTTGTCATGCCATCCTTGCCTTTTTTTATCCACTACGATCCAGAAAAAACCCAAAAACAGGGGTAAAATTGAGATAAAGTAAGCCAGGTAGCGAATGATAGACTGAGACAGGCTTGGAGCAAGGCCGGTCTTTTCATCAACGACTTTCATGGTAATAAGCATTTTGCCCGGTGTAGCGCTCTTGTAATGCCAGAACAAGACAACCGCCATCGCCGGAAATAACCAGTTGATCATGATATCGACCGGATCCAGGAGCTGCTTTGAATCTTTCATTGTCATCTGGTTACCGTCAATCATCATGGCAAGCGGTAGAGTAATGATGATCAGAACCAGTGTATCGATCAACGTTGCCCAGAATCGGTCGAGAAATCCAGCATATTCAAAGTTGTCTGATCTTTGAGGATTTAAATCGAGCTCAGACATTATCAGTCTCCTGGTTTACAGTCATCTGTCATTAGCGGTAGAGTCGGCAAACCCAGTCAAATTCTTAGTCTGCCGGAAGGACTGCGGAACCTTCCGAATGCTATCTCAACCCTGTGAAAGCAGATCTTTAATGGATGACTCCAGTTCCTGAGGCTTGGTTGTGGGTGCATATCGCGCAACCACTTCACCCTGACGATTCAAAAGAAACTTGGTGAAGTTCCACTTAATATTTTTAGTCCCCATCAAACCGGGCGCTACTTGCTTCAGATCCTTGTAGAGATTAGCAGCACCGTCGCCATTCACTTCTACTTTTTCAAAGACAGGAAATGTGACGCCATAATTTTTTTCACAAAAAGCACCGATTTCACTACTGTCACCGGGCTCCTGTTTGCCAAACTGGTTACAGGGAAAACCCAACACCACCAGCCCCTGCCCTTGATACTTCTTGTGCAGTTCTTCCAATCCTTTGAACTGAGGAGTAAAACCACACTGACTTGCAGTATTAACAATCAACACTACCTTGCCTTTATATTCAGCCAGAGACTGAATATCTCCGTTTAACAGTGGCATTTCGTATCTCAGAACATCCATTAAGTCTATCCTTATCTGGTTTAAGAAGGTTATACCTCATTTTTTCCAAATTGGATGAAAAAAATAAAATTAGCAGAGCTTTAGTATCAGATAGAGTCACGGAACGGGAATAAAAAAAGGCGGCTTGGGACGAGCCGCCAAAACGATGAGGATATGCGAGTCACTGGTAGCTGTTTACCAGTTAATCAGGTCAAAAAGTCTAGTTTCGATAGGCGACTCCTTTCTTCTTGTCAATGAGAATGATTCTCATTCTATACCTAACCTGCCCTTTTGCAAGTTAATTTTTGTTTTTTTGAAAAATACAAGGCGCCCACGGTCACGATTATTCTGCCAGCCCTTCGTTGATCGCCTGCTCCAGTGCATCCATGGCTTCCTGAGCATCCGGACCAGAGGCTTTGACTTCTATGGTGGTGCCTCTGGTAATCCCGAGACTCAATAGTTTCATCAGGCTTTTGCCGTTAATAAATGCGCCACTTTTATCAGGGTTTCTAACGTCTATCCGGCACTCAAAAGGCTTGATAGTGGATACAAAGACCTTACCAGGACGGGCATGCATTCCATTCGGATTAAAAATAGTGAACGCCCGGCTAAGCACTTCCTTTTCCGGTGCAGGCCAGACACTCCCTCTTGACGCCGTAGCTTTCAATGCAAATGGAGTGTTAGAATCAACACGTCTACGAACCCGTTCTTCAGAAATCAGCTCAGGCACTCTGGGCGGAGAATTAATAGCATCAATAACGTCCTGGGGGTTTTCTGTTTTTGCCAGAGTGCTGCATAGCTCGTCGTTACCAAGCATTCGTGTCAGCCCTCTCAAAATCTGCAGATGTTCATTGGAGCAGGCTGCTATGCCAACAGCCATGAAGACCTTTTCACCGTCACCCCAGTCAACGCCGCGAGGAAACTGGAGAATGACCACGCCGGTTTTGATGACAGCATCACGAGTGTTCGGCGTACCATGGGGGACAGCAATACCATTTCCAAGGAACGTGGAGGAAATGGCTTCACGCATTTTTAAACCAACCGTGTAAGCTTCAGTGGTATATCCAGCCTCAACCATTTTCTGGCCGATTAGCTCTATTACCTCCAGCTTATTTTCAGCAGACTGATTCAGGAAAATATTGGATAAGTTCAGTGTTAACATATGAGCCAGATCGTTACGGCAGAGTCTGGAATATTAGCTGAACTCCGTCACCAGCGACGACCAGGCTTCAGACATTAGCGTATCTTAGTGACAATCTTTTTGTCCGGTGAAGAAATCCTGTAATTCCAAAACCAGACGACAACCAGTGCCGGAAAAAACCATTTGATCATGATATCTCCCGGCACTGATGCTGCCCTGAATTTTCAATCATCAGCTGATTGCCACCAGCCATCATGGTAAGCAGGAGCAAAGTAACAATCATCAGAAACGAGGTTTTGAATCCAGCTCACAAAACGGGAGCTTCCCCATTTATTTGCCATGCTATCAATCAGAAATCGTCACAAGCCCGATTCATTCAAGCTGTTTCACTTTTTCTTCGGCATCAACTCAAGATCTATCACCTTAAAGTGACCTGAGCGCCCCTTTGACTGAGAATCACGAGAGGGAACAAAACTGACGCCTTTGGGATTACGCTTGTTCATCCTGAAGTGATCGACCCCGTAACTGGGAAAGCGGATCGCTTTTGATTCTAATCTCAGATCCTCCACCACATCCCCGTTAGGCAAAGCAAGTGTGCCAGCAATGACGGCATTGTAGACAACACCTACCCCATAACGATTGTCGGAGGTCAAATTGAGTTCGACGTCGGGGCTGCCATTCTCCAAAAAATTGGCGTTCAGTGTGGGGAGGGTAAAATCCAGTCTATTATCTTCTGAGAGTCCAAAGAATACGGAATCTTGAATGTATCGGTCAACCAGCCAACTGAACAACATCCAGTTCATGACAGCAAGCCCATACTGCTCTTGGAGGTGAGGATCCTGGAGATAGGGGCCAGCATTTGATATCTCCAGCTTGTACTTGTAAGAGATTACCTCGTCAGCTGCCTTCTCATCTGCCTTATAATCACCCTTGTCGGTTACGAGCAACCCCTGTGTTTCGAGCGGCACGTAGAAAAGCTGTCCTGTTGCCAGTTGCTCTAGTTTGAGAATACCCCAAAAGCTTTCTCCTTCCAGCTGATCAATGTCGAAGCCCGCCCCGGGTTTTTTCAACAGCGACTCATCTACGCAAAAGCGTTCAAGTTCACCATCATGATCGCCTCGCAGCAGCATGCTGGCCAAATTATAGAATTGGCTGTGGCTGTCAGTGCTAGACCTCTTGTGAAACGGTGTGACAATTTTGAGTGCACCAGGTAAATACGTATCACTTTGACAATACTCCTCGCCGCAAATACCTTTCGCATCCCCACAAGAAAACTGGTAACTCGACTCTGTCGTATCCTTCGAAGCCGGAGGAGCCTCGGCATCAGGAGGAACCTTGGCATCAGGAGGAACCTTGTCCTCAGGAGGAATCTCGTGATCAAGAGGAGCCGCTAAAGGAGAGGCCAGGGCGGCAGGAACAGAAAAGGCCAGAGCCAAGCTCAGGCAGGAGACTCTTAACAGATTCATGACTAGAATCCTCACAGTTAATTACATACTCTTGAGGTCAATGCCACTGGCTGAGACTAGTCGATCTCTGCCTGAATGCAAATTAGTCACACGAGAAATTCAAAGAAAGGAATGTGAAACCATAATTTTTTTATAAATGATAAGCACCGATTTCACTTGGCTTCAGACATTGGCGTACTTCTCAGCATGACCCAGCCAGCGCAGGATCAATGGCTCTGCGTTTTGTGGTGCCTCTTTCAAGACACTCTGGGCTGCATCCCTGACCTGATCCAGCAAAATGGCATCCCGTTCAAGATCGGCTACCTTGAACTGGGCAAGCCCGGTCTGTCGGGTACCGAGCACTTCACCCGGTCCACGTAATTCCAGGTCTTTTTCAGCAATGACAAAACCATCGCTGGAGTCGCGCATGACTTGCAAACGCTCTCTACTTTGCTGCGAAAGCGGGGCGTGATACATCAGAAGACAGTGGCTTGCTATGCTGCCCCGACCGACACGACCTCTTAGCTGATGCAATTGAGCCAGACCCAGACGCTCCGGGTTTTCAATAATCATCAGGCTGGCATTGGGTACATCTACTCCTACTTCGATAACTGTAGTGGCCACCAACAGATGCATGTGTCCGGATTTGAAAGCATCCATCACTTCAAGCTTTTCAGCCGCTTTCATTCGACCATGAACCAGTCCTATAGAAAGCTCAGGCAATGCCTCACGTAACTGTTCAGCCGTCACCTCAGCTGCCTGGCACTGCAAGGCTTCTGATTCTTCAATCAAGGTACAGACCCAATAAGCCTGACGTCCCTCCAGACAGGCTGAGCGCAGTCGCTCTATCACCTGATCACGTCGGTCATCGCCAATCACGACCGTATTAACCGGTGTTCTGCCCGGAGGTAATTCATCGATAACGGAACAATCCAGATCAGCGTAGGCACTCATAGCCAGCGTTCGGGGAATAGGCGTTGCGGTCATAATCAGCTGATGAGGTTGCCCACCTTTTAACTCACCCTTTTTTCGCAGTGCCATTCTCTGATGCACACCAAAACGATGTTGCTCATCGATAATGGCCAGACCCAGCTTCTTGAATTGCACGTCTTCCTGAAAGAGGGCATGAGTGCCCACAACCACAGCCGCATCGCCCCGGGCAATCTCTTCCAGAACCTGCTGACGCTTCTTCCCTTTGGTTTTTCCTGACAAATAGGCGACAGAAACCCCCAGAGGTTTCAGCCACTCTTTAAAGTTTTTTTCGTGCTGCTCAGCGAGTATTTCCGTGGGAGCCATAACAGCAGCCTGATAATCGTTCTCGACCGCCTGAAGTGCCGCCAGGGCAGCCACCACTGTTTTACCCGAACCCACGTCGCCCTGAACCAGTCTCAACATGGGATCAGGCTTCATCATATCCTCACTGATTTCCGCCAGTACTTTTTCCTGAGCTCCCGTCAGGGAAAATGGCAGCTGCTCACGAAAATCACGGGTTAGCGTCTGCCTGGGTGACATTGCATAACTTTTTACTGTTCGGATCAGGCTACGCAGCTTCTGCATACTCAGGTTGTGAGCCAGAAGTTCTTCAAAAGCCAGTCGTATTTGCGCCGGATGGCGACCTTCAGAAAGCAGTTCAAGAGAAACATCGGGGGGAGGCGAGTGCAGGAACTCCACCGCATCCACCAGCGCGCCAAGCTGGTACTGCCATCTGACATTTTCAGGCAGCCACTCCTGAAGCGCATCAGGATGATCGAGTTTTTCCAGCGCCTGTACACAAAGGCTCCGAATTCTCTGCTGGTTAAGCCCTTCAGTTGCCGGATAGACAGGCGTCAGGGTTTCCTCAACATCCAGATCATTATCCGGTTTGATGACCCAGTATTCAGGGTGATAAATCTCAAGACCGCTGGCTCCTCTTCGGGGCTGACCAAAACAACGAACCTCAGTACCCGGTTTGAGGCTATTCTTCTGTGCGCTGGAGAAATGATAGAACCGCAATCCCACAGAACCGGTGCCATCACTGATGCGGCAAAGCAGACTCTGGCGTTTCCCCATCAAAACATCAGACGCTACAACAGAGCCCTGAATGACATAATCCCCTTCCGGATGAATAGCGGCAATAGGTGTAATGCGGGTACGATCCTCGTATCTCAGGGGCAGGTGAAAAAGCAGATCCTGCAGGTTGTGAATATGGATTTTTGCCAACTTGTCGGCAAGTGCAGCCCCAACACCTTTCAGCGCTGTCACAGGAATCTCATGCAGGGGCTTCACCATATCACCTCAATAAACTGCTATTACTTTTTATTCATTTCGCTTCCGTTACAGAGCATAGCCTGAGAGCACTGGACAATGCATCTATTGCCTTGGGTCTCGGAAAACTGGCACGCCAGGCCAAAGCGACCGTCCGACTGGGTGATGGCGGGCGAAAAGGCTTTGACGACAATACATCTGGGGCGTAGTGGCTACCGACCAGGGCCGATTCAGGCAGCACACTAATGCCCATTCCGGAAGCCACCATATGGCGGATGGTTTCCAGAGAAGAGGCTTCGATACCGCTTCCATCATCACCGGCATCGTTTTTCTGAGCCAGAAGCGGACAGGCCTCCATAACCTGATCCCTGAAACAGTGACCTTCACCCAGGAGCAGTAACTCTTCGTTCACCAGCTCTGCGGGATCTATATCCTGCTTCGACAGCCAGGGATGCCCGGCTGGCAATAAAACCCTGAAAGGATCGTCATATAAAGGGAGGGTCAATACATCAGGCTCAGTAAACGGCAAGGCGATGATAATGGCGTCCAACTCGCCCATCCTCAGTTTTTTTCGCAACACCGCAGTAAAGTTTTCTTCTATATACAGAGGCATTTTAGGCGCCACCAGTGCCAACTGAGGCACAAGGTGTGGAAACAGATAAGGCCCGATGGTGTATATAGCCCCCACCCTCAGGGGAGTGCTCAACTGATCGCGCCCGGCTTTGGCAATCTGTTTGATGCCCGACACTTCTTCCAGAACTTTCCGGGCCTGACTGATCACCTTTTCCCCCATCGGGGTCACCCGTACCGAATTTCGCGATCGTTCGAAAAGTGCCAGCCCGAGCTCATCTTCCAGCTTTTTCACTCCCACACTGAGCGTAGGCTGGCTGACATGGCATTTGGCAGCAGCACGACCAAAGTGCTGCTCCTGAGCAAGAGTCACAATATAGCGCAATTCTGTGAGAGTCATAATGATAGGCGCCTGCCAGGAAAATACCAGAACACTGTAAATTTAAACAGTTTTTTTTTCAAACTATTCCTTTGGCTTTCTGTCAAAAGCAGAGGGTGTATTACCAGAGCCGCAGAGAGAAACGTCCAATTTAAGTAAGGTTACTTGCATTTCCCTGAAGATAAAGGACACTCACGGGTGTCCTTTTTTTAAAAAATGACGGGGCCGCTATGAATAAAAATGTATTGATCGCCGGTTGTGGTGATGTCGGTTGCGAGTTGGCACAGCAGCTTCTGGACACAGGTAATTACTTCGTCTGGGGATTACGCCGGAGCATCGACCGTTTACCCGGACGCGTTCATCCTGTAAAGGGCGACCTCTCGAATCCGGAGCAGCTGGGCGAATGGCCCAACAAAATTGACTATGTCGTCTATGCGGCCGCTGCCGATGGACCCGGTCAAGACAATTATCATAAAGCCTATTTAAGAGGTCTTTCCAACGTTCTTTCCCGCCTTCAGGCAGACGGCCATCGGCCAGAACGAGTGCTCTTTACCTCCAGTACCAGCTGTTACCACCAGAATGATGGTCAGTGGGTGGATGAAACCTCACCCACGAATCCTGGTCGTTATTCCGGGAAGATCATGCTGGAAGCAGAAGCCATTTTGATCAACAGTCCATTTCCTGCAACAGCCGTTCGCTTTGGCGGTATTTATGGCCCCGGAAGACATCGCATGACCAACCGGGTAAGAGCCGGTGAAGGTTGCAAAGCAGAGCCTGTCATCTACGGCAACCGTATACACCGTGATGACTGCGCCGGTATTCTGGCTCACCTGATTCAACGCGATGAACAGAAGCTTCCCGTTGACTCCCTTTATCTGGGAGTTGACCATGAACCTGCGCCATTATATGAAGTACTGCACTGGCTTGCGGATCAACTCGATATAGTGCTGGATGACAACCATCCTGCTCCCCAGCCCCAGAGAGGCAGCAAACGTTGCAGCAATCAAAGAATTGTTGATGCAGGTTACACTTTCAGGTACCCAAACTATAAAGCTGGCTACTCAGAGCTTTTAAGCTCAATGTCTTCTGAGTAATTCTTGTTAAAGGAATATGAAAAAATCGCTTATCGGATAGAGCGCTGCGCTCAAAGGACAGACTTGGAACAAGAAGAAATATAACAACCATGCAGCCAGGAAAATGGGTTTATCTGACAAACATCCTTCCGCCTGTGGCTGAGATATTTTTAACTGCGAGCGAAAAAAGCCTGCACAGAAAAAAATACCTCAATACTCGATGGAGAGATTCCCTGAGTATAATCCCCCCGGATAGCTATTAAAAAATCACCTCAACTCCAGAATGGCATCAATCTCGACCGGAACACCTTTGGGTAACTCTTTGACGCCAATAGCAGCACGGGCAGGGTAGGGCTGAGTGAAATACTCGGCCATAACCTCATTGACCGCATTAAAATTGCTGAGGTCGGTAAGGAAAATGCCCACTTTTGCCGCATCCTGAAGTTCCCCACCAGCAGCTTCGGCAATGGCTTTCAGATTTTCAAAGCAGCGTCGGGTCTGCGCCTTGAAGTCTCCCTGCTCCAGTTCCATGGTCTCCGGAATCAGAGGAATCTGGCCGGAAACATAAACGGTCGTTCCCGCCTTAACCGCCTGAGAATAGGTCCCAATGGCCTGAGGCGCATTCTCAGTGTTTATGGTCTGTCTGTTACTCATTATGCGCTCGCTTCTAAACAGAAAAGAGCCAAATAGTAAGGGACAACACGTATTTTTCAAGTCCCTCTGAAGTTTTCGCCCATAAACGAGGCTCCTAGGCTTCTCTGCGACGGTTAATGGAGTGAACGCCCTTGATCACACGAAGGCGTTTAATGATTCGGGCCAGATGGAGACGATCCCTTACCTTGATCACCAGCTGAACCATGCAGAAGCTGGCATCACGCTCTTCCATGCTGATTTTTTCGATGTTGCCCTCCACTGCAGTGACACTGGTTGCCAAAGAAGCAATCATGCCTCGGTGGTGCTCCAGCTCTACCAACAACTCGACTGTGAATTCGCCGGAAACATCTTTGTCCCAATCCACCTCCAGTACTTTTTCAGGGCTATGACGAATATCAGCAATGTTTTTACAGCTTTCGGTATGAATCACGATGCCACGGCCTGAGCTGACGTGCCCGACAACCGGGTCACCCGGAATCGGGTAGCAGCACTTGGCAAAGCTGATCACCATGCCTTCCGTGCCCCGGATCGACAGTGGTTTCTCTGAGTCAGAAGTATCGATCTGGTTTTTTTCTGCTTCCACACTGCCAGGCTCCATCAGCATACGTGCAACGACGTATGCCATGCGGTTGCCTAAGCCTATATCTTCCAGAAGGTCATCCACAGTATCGAATTTCAGCGCTTCAATCTGACCTTTCAGAACCTGGTCGTCCATATCATCAAGATGACTCTCGAAGCTGACCAGAGCCTTGTTCAACAGTCGACGACCAAGGGCAATGGATTCATTGCGCCGCTGATTCTTGAGGAAGTGACGTATATTGGATCGGGCTTTTCCGGTCACAACAAAATTCAACCAGGCGACATTAGGTCTTGCACCGGGCGCTGTGACCACTTCTACCGTCTGCCCACTCTGCAATGGTTGACTCAGGGAAGCCAGACGACGGTCAATGCGACAGGCTACACAAGTGTTACCCACATCAGTATGCACGGTGTAGGCAAAATCAACGGGAGTGGCACCCTTGGGTAATTCAAGAATATGCCCCTTGGGTGTAAAGACGTAAACTTCGTCCGGGAACAGGTCGATCTTAACGTTCTCAATAAACTCCAGTGAATCACCGGCATTCTTTTGCAGTTCCAGAACACCTTTAAGCCACTGACGTGTTCGGGCATGACTGCCGGACAGCGCTTCATCTCCGGATTTATAGAGCCAATGAGCAGCAATGCCATTATTGGCCATATCCTCCATTTCCTGGGTACGGATCTGGATCTCAATGGGAACGCCATGCATACCAAAAAGACTGGTATGAAGTGACTGATAGCCGTTGGCCTTAGGGATAGCAATGTAGTCTTTGAAACGCCCCGGAATAGGCTTGTAAAGATTATGAACCATGCCTAACGCACGGTAACAGGAGTCGGCACTTTCAACTATGATACGGAATGCGAACATGTCCATGATTTCGGCAAAGGACTTGCTCTGGTTACGCATCTTTCGATAGATACTGTAAAGGTGCTTTTCCCGTCCTACCACCCGGCCCATCAGGCCGACTTCTTCAAGGCGGGCAGCAATGGCTCTCTGAACCTGACCGACAAGATCCTTGCGATTACCCCGAGCCTCTTTTACTGCCTGACGTATCATTCGGGATCTCATGGGATACATGGCCTGAAAGCCGAGATCTTCAAGTTCAATCCGCAGATTGTGCATACCCAACCGGTTGGCAATCGGCACGTAAATGTCGAGGGTTTCTCTGGCAATCCGACGACGCTTGTCGGGTCTGAGAACACCCAGAGTACGCATATTGTGAAGTCGGTCTGACAGCTTGACCAGAATGACCCGGATGTCCCGTGCCATGGCCAGAGCCATTTTCTGGAAGTTTTCGGCCTGGGCCAGAGTCTTGTTTTCAAACTGCATGTGCGTCAGTTTGCTGACTCCGTCAACCAGATCGGCTACCACTTCACCGAACTGTTCGTGAATGGCAGATTTTTCAATTCCGGTATCTTCGATAACATCATGCAGCATGGCGGCCATCAGACTATGATGGTCCATGTGCATGTCTGCAAGAATCGCAGCTACTTCGAGGGGGTGGGTAATATAAGGCTCACCACTACGCCGGGTCTGACCGTCGTGCGCCTGTTCAGCGTAATAGTAAGCCCTACGAACAAGATTCACCTGTTCGGGATTCAGGTAGGACTTCAAGCGGCCGGCAAACTCTTCAATAGTCAGCAAAGCCCGCTCCTCCTGTGCAGCCATCCAGCCATCCAGAACATCTCCGGGAGAGATCTGGAGGTATTAACCCTCAACGCCAGCCAGAAACATGGCTGCTTCGTCTTCGTCTACCACTTTTTCTTCAACAGACAAAGGGGTTACCAGACCTTCTGCAATTTCGCGTAGCGCCATAACGGTGGGCTTGTCGTTTTCCCACTCCAATTTGGGGTCCTTACCACCAATCGCCAGCTGACGGGCACGCTTGGAAGCGACCATAACCAGCTCAAAGCGATTATCAACATTGTCCAGACAGTCTTCTACGGTTACTCGAGCCACTGCTCACCTCTCAAATTTGATCACTGTGGAAATGCCCTTTCCTATTCGCCCGACCGGGGTTAATGTTCTGCCTCTTTTCGGTCAGACTCCCTGGAAAGAGCACTTTTGTTCCATGGCTGAAACAGCCTGTTTTCCGACCTTACAGTTTACTTTACGACCCGAGTCCAAACAAGCCCGTGACGGGTCAGCAGCCATACTACGGAAGGTCAGTTCATCAGTCATTGGTTATTTATCGGCAACTGATTTGATTGCGTCAGATCAATAGGTCTTTCCGAAGCACATCCTTATAATGACACATCCGCTCTTTTTACTGGACAGCCACGAGACTATGACAAAGGCTAAAGAAGTAGAGATTTTCTACCTTTCGGACTTCCCTTAGAGGTAGTTATGCAGTTATTTATATAGTATCGCCGTCACCTGACATTATTATTTTGCCACCGACAAATCAGAACAAAACTTATGACAATCACGGTTAATCAGCTGACGACTCCGGAAAAGCTGGCAGCATTGCAATCAGTAATGAAAAGCCAGAACATTCACGCGTGGATTATTCCAAGCTCCGATCCACACCAGAGCGAATACGTGGCCGATCGCTGGAATGGTCGTGCCTGGCTGTCCGGGTTTGATGGCTCAGCAGGTACCCTTGTGGTACTTCAGGAGCGGGCGGCCTTATGGACCGATGGCCGTTATTTCCTTCAGGCTGAAGAACAACTGGCGGGCAGCGGCATTGAACTGATGAAACAGGGGCAGACTGATGTGCCGCCAATCAACAGATGGATAGCAGATAACCTTGAAGAAGGTCAGGTCGTTGGCTTTGATGGCAAGGTTGTCAGCCTCAGGTTCGTCAGAAATCTCAAAGGGTCGTTTGATAGCAAAAGCCTCTCCCTTAAAACCGATCTTGACCTGCTGAGTGATATCTGGAAAGACCGCCCAGCCATGCCTGCTGAGTCCGTTTTCCTCCACAGCAATGAGATGGCAGGAAAAACTCGTGAAGAAAAGCTGGCTGAAGTACGGAAAGAAATGACAGCAGCCGGAGCCGATCATGTTCTGCTCACAGCCCTGGACGACATCGCCTGGCTGTTCAACCTGCGTGGTTCTGACGTTGAATGCAACCCGGTTTTTCTTGCTTATGCTCATATTACCAAAAACTCGGCACAGCTCTTTATTGACGAGAGTCGTATAGATAAAAACGCTCTGGGAGCACTGAAAGCCTCATCTGTAGAGTTGAGAGCTTATTCAGCGATTGCAGACAGTCTGTTGTCACTCGACAATGTTGCACTGTTGATTGATCCCGCGACTACCTCTCAGTCGCTGTTTGAGGCTATTGCAGACAGCGTCGATGTTATTGAGACCACCAGCCCGGCCAGAAACCTCAAAGCGATTAAGAATCCCTTTGAAATCAAACGCATGAATGACTGCCATCGTCGTGATGGTATCGCCATGGTGCGCTTTATGCGCTGGCTTGAAGGCCAGATTTCCACGGGAACCCTGACCGAAGTTACCCTGGATGAAAACCTTCAGGCATTTCGGGCAATGGCTCCTGAATTTAAGGGACCAAGCTTTTCGACCATTGCCGGATATGGGCCTAATGGTGCGGTCATTCACTATCGGGCTGAAAAAGACACCTGCCTTACAGTTCAGCCAAAGGGGCTTCTGCTGGTTGATTCGGGAGGCCAATACCCGGATGGCACCACAGACATTACCCGCACCTTTGCCTGCGGTGAAATGACCGAAGAGGAGAAGAAAGACTACACTCTGGTGCTCAGGTGTCATATTAACCTGGCACGGGCTCGTTTCCTGCGAGGTACCCGTGGCATCCAGCTGGACATGCTGGCAAGGCAACCGGCATGGGCTGAAGGTCAGAATTACAATCACGGTACCGGTCATGGTGTAGGATATTTCCTGAATGTTCATGAAGGCCCGCACAGTGTCAGCCAATACTTCCTGGATGTGGCTCTGAAGCCGGGTATGCTGATTACCAATGAGCCAGGTATGTATCGTAATGGCAAGCACGGTATCCGGATCGAAAATATCATGCTGGTTGAAGAAGATATCAAAACCGAATTCGGCGATTTCTACAAACTGACAGACCTGACTCTGGCACCGATTGATACCCGTCCACTGTTGCTCGATAAGCTCAACAGTGGGGAGATTGAGTGGCTGAACAACTATCACGCCAGAGTGAGGCGTGAACTGTCTCCACTTTTGGAAGGGGAAGATCTGAAGTGGCTGACCAACGCCACGGAATCAGTCTGACCAGAGGCAACTATAGAATAAAACGGCAGCCCGATGGCTGTCGTTTTGCTCCTTATGTTCAGTTCAACAAACCTTCAATCAGGCCGGACTTGTAGTGCTGCATCCAGCCAATAGACAAGCGACGGCTCCTGATGATCGTTTGCAGGTCACGCAAAGCCAGATCAAACTCATCATTGATAACCAGGTAATCAAACTCTGCATAGTGAGACATCTCATTCACAGCCTGATTCATACGACGTTCAATCACCTCTAAGTCATCGGTGCCTCGACCGATCAAACGCTCACGAAGCGCTTCCTTGGAAGGAGGCAGAATAAAGATGCTGACGGCTTCTGGCATCAGCTTGCGCACCTGCTCGGCACCCTGCCAGTCAATTTCAAGAATAACGTCTTCGCCGGTATCCAGCTGTTCCCGTACCCAGGCTTCAGAGGTGCCATAGTAATTCCCGAAGACTTCTGCGTGTTCCAGGAACCGGTCCTGGTTCATCAGCTCCAGAAAAACGTCCTTGCTGGTGAAGTGATAGTTCATTCCGTCTGTTTCGCCGGGTCGAATCGGACGGGTTGTGTGGGAAACCGATACCTTCACATGGGGAGTCGACTGAACCATAGCCTTGACCAGACTGGTCTTGCCGGCTCCCGAGGGGGCTGCGATGATATAGAGTTTACCTTTGTTTACCATGATATCTCCAAACGACAGCAGTAAGACTGCCGGGGATTTAAATGAAACACTTCCGATGCACACTAAGTCTTTTGAACATTGCGGAGAATGATTAGAATGCAGTTTAACAGAAGCTAATAAGTCTTCTTTAGTAGAATAAGTTTTTGCAGGGGTTGCAACGAGGCCACCATGAATAATAACAAACAGCCGGTACGCCTGTTGACGCTTGAGACTTCCAGAAACGAGGCAGAGCGTTGGGTTAAACTTTTCCGCAACTCCGGCCTTCCGGCCCGCGTACAACATCTGGAAACTCTGGATGAGCTTGAAGAGGCGCTGAACACTGGCCTTTGGGATTTATTGCTCACGGTTGAAGAAACGCCCATGCTCAATGCCGAGCAGGTTTTGTCCAGCATCAGGAGATTAAAGCTCGATATTCCAGTCATTGTATCTGTTCATGATAATAAACCCGACATGATTAAGCACTGGCTGGAGAAAGGAGCAGGTGATGCCATCCATCACTGTCACGAAGAACACATGTTGCACGCCATTCTCAGAGAAAAAGCGAGTCAGGAACGCCGACAACAATTGCAAAAGCTGCAAAAAGAGCTGAACGACCTTAAGCAGCGTTGTCAACTATTGATGGACAATACTTCACAGGCCATTGCCTATGTTCACGAAGGCATGCACATCGATACCAACCCTTCTTACATCAAACTGTTTGGTTATGAAGACCCGGATGATCTCGCGGGTATGCCTCTGATTGATATGATCGCTTCCCAAGACCAGCCTCTGTTTAAAAATCTGATCAAGCATTTCAAACCGGGCGATGAACAGCCCGCTGTTGAGTGCCAGCTAATAAATGCTGAAGACCAGACGTTTTCGGCAACAGTCCTGTTATCTGATGCAGTGTTTGATGACGAGCCGTGCATTCAGGTCATAGTCAAAGCCAGTGCTCCCGCATCAGCAACAACGACGGTCGTTCATCAGGAAGACGATTCTATTCTGATTCCGCGAAAACACTTTACCTCGGTGCTCAACTCTGAACAGGAGCCGGAAACCCTGGCTTATCTGAGGCTCGATAACTATGACTCGATTCGGGAAAATATAGGCATTGACGGCAGCATAGCGGTTCAGGAAACAATCAGTCGGCTTCTCTGTGAACATGTACCCGAGAGCACGGCCACACACTATGGTGACGAAGTATACCTGATCAATGTCCATGAAAAGAATATTACCGATCTGGAGCCTTTAAGAAAGGCTCTGGAAAATGAACTGATCTCTGCAGGGCAGCAAACTCTCTTCACCACAGCCAGTATTGGCCTGGCTGAGAATGGTCAGGAATGTGATGGACAAGCCATGCTGGAGCGCGCCCGTCTGGCCTGTCATCTGGCAGCCTGCAGCGGAGGTAATAAGCTCGAATTCTTTTCCCAAAGCGCTATCGATAATCAGAAAGCCTGTAATGGTGATACCGTTGCCATAATTCGTCAGGCTCTTGAAAACGACAGTTTTCGTTTGTTGTTCCAACCTGTGATCAGCGTAGCCGGAGATGGTCCTGGCTATTATGAAGTTCTGTTGCGTCTTCTTGACCAGAAGGGCAGAGAAGTCCCTGCCGGCGAGTTTATCAATGCCGCAGAAGACAGTGACCTGATGCCATTTATTGACCGATGGGTTATCCGTCAGTCCGTGAAGCTGCTGTCCAGAAAGCTCAGAAACGGTGAAGATACTCGACTGATGATTCACATCAGTCAGGCCAGTCTGGATGACGAAGAATTTACTGAGCGTCTGTCTCGCCTACTGCAAGCTGCAGATGTTCCAGGCCATATGATTATCCTGCAAATGGCCGAAAGACTGATTCACCAGCATCTCAATCAGGTTAAGTCTTTCGCGGAACGTTTGCAGCCTGTTGGCTGTCAGTTTGCCATGACCCAGTTCTCGGGCGAGTCACGCTCCATGAGAATCATGGAACACCTGGATCTGGTGTTTGTGAAACTGGATTATCTGTTCACGGAAAAGCTTGATCGTAATGACGATGCTCATCTCAGGAAAGCCACGAAAAATCTCAAGAGCCTCAATAAAGTCATTATCATGCCCGGGGTAGAAAATGCCCAGACACTGACCAGCATCTGGCAGCTGGGTGTTGATTATATGCAGGGTCATTATCTGCAACCGCCTCTTGAATCCATGACCTACGACTTCAGCAGCTAGCAGCCTGTGACTTGAAATTGAACGATTGAAAGAGTTCAAAGCCACCCTGATCAATAGCGCCGTAACCGGCAAAATCAAGGTAGCCTCAGGGCATCAGGCAGCATCCGGCTGGTAGGGGGTAACGTCCAGTTCTTTCTGCTTCAGGTGCCACAGGTCATGGGCATTTTGTATCCGCAGCCAGTGGTCGGCAGAGGGTTTGCCAAACACCTTTTCCAAACGCAATGCCATTTCTGCGGTAATCGCCCCCCCACCGTTGATGATTTTGGACAGGGTTTTACGGCTTACGCGCAGGTGTTCGGCTGCCTGGGTAACGGAGAGTCCAAGCGGCTTCAGCAGATCTTCACCCAGAATTTCACCGGGGTGAGCGGGGTTATATATTGCCATCAGTGGTAATCCTCGTAATTGACTATTTCGACACCGGCCTGAGTCAGTCGGAAGGTAACTCGCCAGTTGCCACTGACGGTGACCGACCAGATACCCTGCCGTTCTCCTTTCAGCGGGTGCAGACGGTAGCCGGGAAAATCCATTTCAGAAATGTGCTCTGCTTCGTCCAGGTTAGTGAGAATACGCTGTAATTTTCTGGCATGTTGCGCCTGTATTCCCGAGGTTTTACCGGTACGATAGAACCGCTCCAACCCCTTATGCAGAAAACTGATTATCATAGCTAAAGTGTAACCTCAAAGGTTCCAGTGTCAATTGAGAGATAATGATGGTCAGCCAAACCAATGAGCAGGCACTTGGGGCTGCCATCGAACAGCAGCCTAACGGCATCTGCCTCAAACACTGGAACAGGGTAGCAAAGGATGCTGCCGCCGTTGCGCCGAGCCAGAGTTTCCAGCTGGGTTATACAGAGGATTTCAACGCCTGGCATACTGTGGATAAGCTGTATACAAAAAGAGGTTTTGGGCATTCCTGCAAGGAGGAGAGGTTCAGGCCAGGGTTTTTGCTGTAATACTCTATCGTCACTAATATGTGTAAATATACAAATAATATACACATTGGTGAATCATGCGCACGAACATAGTAATCGATGATGATTTAATGGCACAGGCATTGAAGGCTACTGGACTGGAAACCAAAAAAGAAGTGGTGGAGCAAGGCTTGAAACTACTGGTAAGACGCGCTCAGCAACAATCCATCAGAAGCCTGCGGGGCAAAATCCAGTGGGAAGGGGATTTGGATGAAATGAGGCGTCAACGATGATATTGGCGGATACCAGTGTCTGGATTGACTATCTCAATGGCAAGATCACTCCGGCATCGGATTTACTGGATGCCTGTCTTGTTGAGGGTACCCTCGCCATGGGAGACATTGTTTTTCTGGAAATTCTGCAAGGTATCCGGGATGACAAACAGTTCCGAAAAGTAAAAAGCAAGCTGTCGTTATTGGATGAATATACGCTGTTTGGCCCGTCCATGGTCATTAAGTGCGCTAATAACTTTCGGGCATTACGCAACAAAGGGATCACGGTTAGAAAAACCAATGATGTCATCATTGCCACATATTGTATCGAGCAAAAGATACCATTGCTCTACGCCGACAGGGATTTTAACCCCTTTTCCGATCACCTTGGGTTGATATCGGCACTGGCGTGAAAGGAATATGTCGTTTGTGGAGCAGGGTTTAAAAAATAGACTCTGTCAGGCCAGGCTTCTGACTTCAGAGGCTACAGGCAGCCTATAACGACGAGACTTACGCAGAAGCCTCCATCAGCATGGTGACAAACCTGGCGACTTTTAATTCGATAAATTATCAATATCTTCCGGGCGCAGACGGTTCTTGGCTTTGCCTTCACGGTATTCCCGGTCGGTATTAATGAATAGCACATGCTTAGGGTCTGCTGCCCTTTCTTTGCTGGGTTGAGCTTGTACCGCTTTTGGGCTGGTATAAGCAGATTTTTGTTGCAGAGTGCATGTTAACGTTATTGGAGAGATAGCACTCGAAAAAACCGACAACTAAAGCTGATTCGGTTTTTTCGGTTGTTTTACGGGATGGCATTTTTTTGTACTGGCAGGGATTATGGCTCGCTGAATGGGTTGGGCAGCTGGTCAAAACGGCTCAATAGCGTGTGAGTATCCCCATAACAATCATAGGCCATAGCGCAAATACGTCTGGCATGGCCCTCGAAATAGTCGCACCATGTAGTCTCACCAGCACAGATGTTTCAAATCTTCCCTATTCGGCCAACAAGCCAACCTGCAAGGGAACAATCAAGAGATACCGTCAATGCTTGAAGTATTAATTTCTGCTACCAATGCCTTTTGCAAGTAATATGAAGGCTGATCTGGATCGGTTACCCAGTCCGGACGGAAAGCGCATTGGCACCCAGCCCATCGCTTCTGGCGATCATGTCATTGCCTGGCAGGTGCATGCGGTTAAGGGCTACCGGAATAGAAAGGAGTACACGGATGTTATTGCAGTAGAAGCCCGCAGCCGCTATGCCATTCTTTTTTCTAACCCGATGTTTTCTGATTTAAACGAGTTTGCTGAGCGATTTACCAAGCGCTGGGCCAGAGAGTCTATCCATATGGCCATAGTAGAGTGGCGCTACCACAGAAGACCAGGCTCAGACCATGTATGACCAGTTTCTGGATAGGGATAAGGTCATCCGGTTTTTCAGAAATACCGACCTAAGCGTCAATGGACATGTTACGGATGCTGAGCAGTGGCTGAGCCAGTCCTATGAACTTTATGGGTTGGAACAACTGAAGGAGAGTGAAGAAACCCTTTTCCTGCTAAAGCAACTACTCTTAACGGGCAGGAGGCATCATTGGCTTTACCAGATAATGTGGTCAGCCTTGATGAGGTACGCAGGCGTAAGAAGGTGTAATAGGCATAAAAAGCATGACTGAATACCAGTATTATGAGTTGGTAGCCGTTGACCGACAGTTGTCCAAAGAGGAGATGGGCTATCTCCGGGGGATTTCCAGCCGGGCACAGATATCGTCTACCCGGTTTTGTAACACTTATAACTACGGTGATTTAAAAGCCGACCCGAGGCAGTTGCTGAGCAGATTTTTTGATGCTTATGTTTATGTTTCCAATTTTGGCTACAAGGTTTTTGCCATCAAGACGCCTCGAAATCTTATCGATGAGTCGCTGCTGCTTCGTTATCTGGTGAATGATACCAGCAGTTACACTGGGGTGGCTGGTCACTGGATCATTGAGTTTGCTTATGAAAATGAAGACGGCTACGACGACGATTGGGATGAAGGTGATGGCTGGATGGGCAGCCTGTTGAACATTCGCAATGAGCTGATGCACGGTGACTAACGTTCACTGTATCTGTCCTGGTTATCTCAAATGGACTGGCTGGAGCCAGATTCCCTTTCCCCCGCCATCTCACCCGGCATTGATGATCTTTCTGCCAGCCAGAATGCGTTGTGTGACTTCCTGAAACTCGATGCTCAGCGGGTTGTAGCGTCGGCCCGGGTCAAACCGGATTATGTCAGTGTTCAGCCGGAAGCACTGGTTGATCGGGCTCAGGAGGTGCCCTCCAGCAGTTCGGTCACGGTTGGCCAACTGCTGGCTTCCGCCGAGGAATTGCGGAAAAAGGCCCATGAAAAGGCTATGGAACAGAAGCTGCGGCAACAACAGGAAAAGGCCGCAACTGTGGCCACCAATGAAGATGCCTGCTGGCGCCGGGTGGAAGAGTTGTTTGAGAAAAGGCGTTCTTCTACGGTGTATTCTGAATTGTCTGCAGAGCTTGGTGATCTTCAACTCATGGCCAAAATGCTCGACAGACAAACAACCTACGATCGGAAGCTGGCAGAGCTAAAACAGCGTTATGCCAAGAAAACCAGCCACTGGCAGGGGTTAAGGTGCCGGTAAACGACCGCTGCTTATTAATCAATTAGATATCACAGACTGCCTTGAGCCCCAGCTATCATTGATTGGTTTTGAAAGGTACGGTTTGCTTTAAAAATGTTCAATCCATTGCCATAGCCTTGCGAAGGGGGGAGTACAACTACATCAGTCTGGAATCCGCGCTATCGGAATATGGTGCTATTTCCCAGATCCCAGTGGATCGGCTGACCATCATGACTACGGGGCGGAAGGGAGAATATAAAACCCCTTTTGGGGTTCTTGAATTTACCCACACCCGCCGATCAGTCGCCGATATTCTGGACAGCGCCAGAGCCTCGTTATGCACAAATGAACATCGACAAATGGCAAATCTCAGTAATAACTTCTCCAGGCCGTAAAGATACTCCTCGGCAAAAAATCAAGATTGAAGTCGCTAATGTGCCTGCATACACCAAAAAAGCATTGCCACTGAGAGTGAATTATCCGTTTCTACCCGATGGCTATGGCGACACTTTGGTATTCACTAAAACCCTTGACGAAGTGCTTGCAGACAAGCTGATTGCATTGCCTGCGACACAAAAATACATTCGCTACCGTGATATATGGGATCTGCCCTGGCTTCTGCAACAGGGTGCCGAAATGAATGTTGAGCTGGTGAAAAAGAAAGTGAACGATTACCTGCTTGATGACTTTGGTTATTTTGAACAACGACTGGATCAATTGATTCAGAATATCCCTGAAATGGTATCCGATGGTCGTCTGAAAACGGAAATGCAGCGATTTATACCTTCTGACGTCTATGAACGCACACTGGGTAAGGAAAAATTTTCAGGCTATTTGTCAGGGACGTTAAACAAACTGTTTAGCGGATTGAAGGGAGAGCTTTATGGTAAAGATGAGCCTCCCGAGTTCAGAATGTGATGATGGTCGAATGTTCTTTACTGGAGTAATGATAACAAATGAATAACAGTAACCCGCCAGTCAAGCCCTCTATGGATTATGCTCAATTGTTGGAGGCTCTGAACCGAGCCAGCACCTTCGATCTGTTCCGGCTGAACGCCATGATCGACCTGGAGCTGGAGTCGTCAGAGCGCATAGGGCGGATCAAGGCGGCACTGACCATAGGACAGAATGAGCTATTTTGACCGTAATAGCAATTCGCTTCGTGACTGTGAAGTCTTGCAGCTTAGGCAAAAGCGAGCACTGGTACTGGATTTTACCGATGGTAAACGCTGGTCAGTGCCTTACTACATGCTCAATCTTGAAGGAGCCGATGCCCGTGTTAATCATGAAACCCGGCAAGGGCTGAGTCGCCATGCCATTGCTGTTGGAGATCTGCTGGGTTTTAAAGATAAGCAGGGAGAGGAACATTTTGGGCATGTCCTCCGTCTGAATACTAAATCGGTCACCCTGAAGGTGGCAGAAGGGCAGTGGCGGGTCGCTTATTCACTGCTCTACCGGGTTCTGGATGGGCAGGGTGACCAGGAAGGGGAACTTTTGATTGACGGTGAGAGGGCTGATCAGTGCAGTGAGACAGTGCAGGGTTCATTACTTGAATGAATAAAAACTGTCTTCTAATCATTGAACGCCAGAACCTCGCTTAGCTGTTATCCTGACTCAACATTTGCAGGCCTTTGTCACCGAAGCCTAACAGGTAAAGTATGCTATCCAGACCCAATATTGAGACAGACTGTCTGGCGCTCTGTCTGACCAGGGGCTTGGCCCTGAACGCAACACCCAACCCGGCCACTCCCAGCATGGGCAGGTCGTTAGCTCCATCGCCTACGGCAATGGTTTGCTCCAGAGAAATCCCCTCTCTCCGGGCGATCTGTTGGAGCAGGGTCGCCTTGCGCTCGCCATTGACGATTTCACCTTTGACTGCACCAGTCACTTTGCCATCAACTATTTCCAGTTCATTGGCAAAGATATAGTCGACCCCTAATCGCTCCTGAAGGAAGCGAGCAAAGTAAGTAAAACCACCAGACAGAATGGCTGTTTTATAGCCCAGGGCATTCAGGCTCTGAAACAGCTTCTCAGCCCCTTCTGTTATAGGAAGCTTTTCGGCTATGCCTGCCAGAACCGACTCATCCAGACCTTTCAGCATGGCCAGTCTCTCGCGGAAACTCTCATTAAAATCCAGTTTGCCCTGCATGGCCCTTTCAGTGATTTCTGCCACCTTGACACCCACACCCGCCGCTTCAGCCAGCCGATCAATAACCTCGGCTTCAATCAGGGTAGAGTCCATATCAAACACCGCCAGTCTGCGATTTTGACGATAGATGTCGTCTTCCTGAAAGGCCACATCCATATCCATCTCCGGGGAGATGTGTAAAAAGTCCGCTCTCAATTTATCCAGATCGGGAGAAACACCCCCGACCGAGAACTCCAGACAACGGCCAGACAGTCGGGTAATCTGATCGATATTCAGCCCATGTTCAGCCGTGATATTGGCAACACCGGCGATTTGTTCTGCCGTTATATTTCTGGAAAGCAGGGTCAGGATGTAACGATTGTTGCCCTGACCGGATACCCACTGTTCATAGTCTTCATCAGAAAGGGCCTGATAATTAAACTGAAGTTCAAGCTCATCAAAGTGAAAACGCAGATCTGTCACCACGGGAAAGGTTTCCAAACCTTCTGGCAATCGAAGGATGATCTGCCATGAAAGAGTCCCCACGGTCAGGGTGTCACGGATAATCGACTGGCGAGTATCAAGCATTTCCAGCCCCCCGTTCTGATGAGCACAGGTGGCCATGATGGTCGTTATTGTGGACATCAGACCGGGCTTGTCTTGCCCTGTCACGTTGATCAGCAGAATCTCTCTCACAGTTCACCTGACTTCTTATCGTTTTGAATGAAAAACGGTGGTAACCAGCCTTGTTCTATCGCTCATGGTGGTTAGACAATGCATTGTAACTCATAGAGCTCATTGCCGTCAGGCAGTGAGGAGCCCTGACGCTTTTTGTCCTATATTCTGATCTGGTTAAAAGGGGGAATCACGTCATGGACAGCTCAAATAAAACACTTTATGAGTCAGAAAAATCTGGGAATTGGAAAACAAGCTACACTGTCGATTTGTTGCAGTAATCCATCAAAGGCAATGGGTATTTACCTGCTCTGCATCAATATCCCCACTCAACATACGACAATCAGGGTTTGTGTAGCATTGCAGGTCGGAGTGATCAATAGTCGGCACCGTTCAAGCATTAGGTGTTTCCAATTTATTTTCTGCTAAGTGGGGTTTTTCAATGCGAAACAGCTTACGGCAAACATTGTTATTTTTTACTTTGATTGCAGTAGGAACAGTTAAAGGAGATTCTCCCCCAACCCCTTCGCCTGAGCCATTATCTATAGTGCTGGGCGATGGTTCCATTATTGTTGTGGGCGATATAATTTTATCCATCCATGGTTTTACTCCGTTTTTTGATTCCCAAAAAGGCTCAGTACTGCTGATTTCAGACATTAACGAAAAAGATACCATCAGACTTCGGGCAGATGGTGGCCAGTCTCTGGTTGTGACTGATCGTTCAGGTCATCTGATCCACATTGATTTGCAGGCTCTGTTAGAGAAGAAGAAGGCTGCTTTTGTGCCTGTTGATGCTTCAATTCAGACTGAAAAAACAGGACAGTTTTTTTCGGGCATCACTATAAAGGCAAAAACATTGCCAACTGGTTTAAACGGCTTGCCGACGAGTGTTTTTTTACAAAGCAGCGATTATCGAAAGAGCAGTCAGCGAGAACAATATTCAGGCAGCCTGACTCCAGATCAGGCTATTTTTTCTCTTGCAGGTCTTGGCAGCAAGGGAAACTCTCCCTTGTCAACAAGTCATGGACTTCTGGGAATAAACGACGACAAATCAATACTCTCTAACTTTCTGGATTATCCGATAACACCAACTTTTGTAGAAGTGACGGCCTTTATGAATTATGAAAACTACGCAGATACTGAAAACGTTAATGACACTATGATTCTGCTGAGGTTCCTGGTGGAGAAATTGAAAACAATAGAAATGCTTCATTCTCTTCTAATGACAGATTTTTCTGAAGACTTTCTTGATAAAGAAGAATTTAATGAAAGATTCTGGGTGGAAGACCAGCATCAATCGCTGAAGCTGGAAAGTCTTTATCATTATTTGGTATCCAGAAAGCAAAGAGAAATAGACAATGCGTCCCAAACTATTGATGGTGCGACCGGGAGCGCTTCGGCAGCGTTGCCAGGGTCTCAAAACGCAGTGACAGCACTGGGTTGTGCGATTGCCAGATTGATTAGAATACTATTCCCGGAAAATACAGATGAAAGAATCAATTCTATCCTGGAACAATCTCTTGGACCGGCGGTTACAAGGGAAGAAATATTTTCACGGTTTCATCAAGATGATGAATTGCTACTGGCAGGCATACTAACAGCATCATGTCTTGCAATGCGTCATATGCGACATGCCGAAGAAAGAGCAGGCATAGAAGAGTCAGATGAAGATGAAACCTCAAGCTCGAGCTCAAGCTCAAGCGAGAACAGTGATTTTGAAAGATGGTATGAAAAAAAATATGGTGGCAAACCCAATTGACCTGTTTGGTGATACCTATGAGTTTCTGATCTCAAACTATGCCGCCAGGTAAGTCTCTATAAGTAAACCTTTTCACTATAAGCTGTATTTTCGTCAGGTTATTAGCCAACAGACAAGCCTTTAAGACCATCAAGTAACGATTTGATCTGTAATACCTCAAATTCACATTTTGCAGCTTGATAGACGGGGCCGCCAGGAGCAAAAAGGAGTTCTTCAAATTTGACGCTGGTTTGAATAGCTGGTAACCCATTCATATGACCACATTCGAGTGCACTTTTAATAGCACTATTATGGAATAAAGAGAATAACACCTCATCCCCATAATAAAAGTGCTTATAAATAGCACTAAAACCATCACCGGATTTATGTTCCATAACTTCTGAAATATTGCAAGGTTCAAGATACCCGAGTAATTGGATGACCTTCTCAAATACTTGAATATACTGGCTAGAATCTGTCTTTTCAAAAAGTTTATCGATGGCAATTAGACTTTTTTTAACTGAATCCAAGCGCATTATGATTCTTGACAAAGTTTCCTGAGCTTTTTTGTTTGCTGCGTCTATTTCACTGCTTGTCTGGTTAGACACTACTCTCTGTTCAAGTGACGTGCTGGTGCTGGCAACGGCTCCCAACCTCTGACATGAGTGATCGGGATCAATCCTGTTTACAGCATGACTCAATGAAGAATCAAGATTATCAGCTACCGTTGTAGTTCTGCCAAAACTGACACCCTCTGGTGTTTCCTTCTTAGGCTTTAGCGAAAATAAACCAACAATGCCGGAATTGTTATCTACATTATTCATATTTACTACCTTTTTTAGCTAGCTTCGTTCTCACTTAGCAAGAGCATTAAAAAAATGACTTAATAGTTTTGAGTTAATTTTGGAACAAAGGTTCATAACATTGAAGTCAGTGCAATTAACAAACCTGCGAATAAGGCATGATCTATTCGATGATTTTATATTTACGGTAAGTCAGGCCACTTTCAGACAGTTACTTGTCATTTTGTAGTATTTTGGCGCTCCCAGACCTCTTCCGGGCGAGGCTTTCGGCGAAGGTAGACTGTCCCTTTTTTACTGACAGAGCTATCGAGATCCTTGCTCCGCCTATTGCTGATTGCAATAGCCAAATCTCTGAGTGGCAGCGTATTGTTAGAAGAACATCATTTTCAGGAATGCCTCAATGACCAGAGCTCCAACAAACTGTTTTAGCTGTTATTGCAGGGTCATTGATTTTACCCCGCAGCTGTCTTTGATTTACTCACCCTATTCAACTTTGAGTACTGTGCAAACCATATCAAACAAAACGAGTAAGCTGTAGCTCACTATAAACTGCCTTTTCGCTCAGGTTATTCGTGGACAGGTAAACCTTTAAGACCATCAAGTAACGATTTGATCTGCAATACCTCAAATTCACATTTTGCAGCTTGATAACCGGGGCCACCAGGAGCAAAATAGAGTTCATCAAATAAGGCGCTGGTTTCAACAACTCTAGCTCCCAGCTTCACAGGATTACGTGTATCACCAGGACTGACAGTATTCTGCAATAAAGAGAATAACATCTGACCCCTATAATAAACATTAAAATCAACAGTACTAAAAAAATCATCACCGATTTTAACAGAACCTGCCCCAACATTAAATCTTACAACTACTGAAATCTTGCAAGGTTCAAGATGCTGAAGTAATTGGATGATATTCTCTAATACTTGGATATCCCGAGTATGGGCTTTATTTCTACAATATTCATCCTCGGCAATTATTTTTGTTTTAAAATCATCTAAGTGATTTATAATTTTTGACACAGCCATCTGGGGTCTTTTTTTTGCTGCGACTATTTCGGTGCTCACCTGGTTAGATACTACTCTCTGTTCTAGCAACGTGCTGGTGCTGGCAAGAGTTCCCAACCTCTGGCTTGAGTGACCAGTATCACTTCCGTTTACAAAATGGCTCAATGAAGAATCAACTTTGTCAGCTGCCATTGTGGTTCTGCCGAAGCTGACACCCTTTGGTGTTTCCTCCTTAGGCTTTAGTGAAAATAAACCAACAATTCCGGAATTATTATCTGCTTTATTCATATTTAATACCTCTTTAGTTAGCTTCATTCCCACTTAGTAAGAACATTTAAGATTGATTCAATAGTTTAGAGTTGGTTTTGGCACAAAAGTTCATGACATTGAAGTCATTGCAATTGAATAACCTGCGAATAAGACCTGATCTATTCGATGATTTTATATTTACGGTAAGGCGACTTTACAGGTAGTTCCTTGTCATTTTGTAGTATTTTGAGTCTCCCAGCCCTCTTCTGAGGGTGTCGCAAAACTCTCTCCGGCGTGGGAACGCGTTGACTCCCGTCATTGCAAGCTTCATTCTCGTCATTCCCGGCTTCATTCTCGTCATTCCCGGCTTCATTCTCGTCATTCCCGCGAAGGCGGGAATCCACACTGACTCTCCACCAGAACCATACTGCCCGGTGTCCCCCTGGCCTTGTCATCCCCGAGAAGGCAGAGATCCACCATTGGCGCTGGATTCCCGCCTTCGCGGGAATGACGACTTCAGAGCGTGAGAACGAGCTGTTGAAGTTTTGCGACACCCTCTTCTGGGCGAGGCTTTCGGCAAAGGTAGTAAGTAGACTGCCCCTCTTTTACTGGCAGAGCCATCGAGATCCTTGCTCCGCCTATTGCTGATTGCAATAGCCAAATCTCTGAGCGACAGCGTATTGTTAGAAGAAGATCATTTTCAGAAATGCCTCAATGACCAGCTCCCAGCAGGCTGTTTTCAGCTGTTGGTGCGGGGTCATCAATTATACCCGGCAAATGTCCGCTCACCCTGTCCAGCTTTAAGTACTGTGCGAGCCATTTCAAACAGAATGGCAAAATATAGCTCACTATAAGCTGCTTTTTCGTCAGGTTATTAGCGAACGGACAAGCCGATAAAATCAGCTGCTCTGAAGTCTCTCAAACTCACTTTTTGCAGCTTGATAACCAGGAGCACCAGGAGCACCAGGAGCACCAGGAGCACCAGGAGCAAAATAGAGTTCATCAAATAAGGCGCTGGTTTCAATAACTTCAGCTCCCTTCTTTAAAGAATAACCTTTACCACAAGGCATGAAAACATTATGGTGTAAAGAGAATAATACCTCAGACCCATAATAAAAATTAAAATCAGTAGTACAAAAAGAATGATCACCGAATTTAACAAAGCATGTGGAATCACAGCATTCTGCAAATTCTGAAATATTACCAGGTTCAAGATGCCCAAGTAATTGGATTACATTCTCAAATACTTGGATATCTGGGTTATGAGCTGTATTTCTACAATATTTATCCTTGGCAATTAGTCTTTCTTTCATACCATCCAAGTGATCTATGATTGCCGACACATTCTCCTGAGCTTTTGTTTTTGCTGCGTCTATTTCGGTGTTCGTCTGGTTAGACACTACTCTCTGTCCAAGTGACGTGCTGGTGCTGGCAATAGTTTCCAACCTCTGGCTTGAGTGATCGGTGCCACTTCCGTTTACAACATGGCTCAATGAAGAATCAACTTTGTCAGCTGCCATTGTGGTTCTGCCGAAGCTGACACCCTTTGGTATTTCTTCCTTAGGCTTTTGCGAAAATAAACCAACAATTCCGGAATTCTTATCGACGTTATTCATATTTAATACCTCTTTAGTTAGTTTCGTTCTCACTTAGCAAGAACATTTGAGATTGATTCAATAGTTTAGAGTTGGTTTTGGAACGAAGGTTCATAACATTGAAGTCATTGCAATTAACAAAGCTGTGAATAAGGGCTGATCTGTTCGGTGATTTTATATTTACGGTAAATCAGCCCACTTTTCAGACTGTTGCTTGTCATTTTGTAGTATTTTGACGCTCCCGGCCCACTTCTGGGCGAGGCTTTTCAGCGAAAGTGATAAACTGAACTCTTTTTTACTGACAGAGCTATCGAGACCCATGCTCCGCCTGTTGCTGATTGCAGTAGCCAAATCTCTGAGCGGTAGCGTGCTGTCAGAAGAACCTTATTTTCAGGAGTGCCTCAATGACCAGTGTCCAACGACGTTCGTGGCTCAGTAGTTGGCTGTGATTTTAAAAAAGAGACCAATAACAATGTGCTGACGGATCAACATATCCAGCAGATTATGGCGTTCTTCGACAGCAAGGACGATGTGGAGCATGTCGCAAAGTCGGTCAGCCTTGAGACGATCGCTGACAATGACTACAACCTGTCGGTCAGCAGTTATGTAGAAGCCAGGGATACCCGGGAGAAGGTTGATATTACCCAGGTGAATGCTGAGCTGAAAACACGGTTGGCAAAAATAAATCAACTACGCTCGGAGATTGATGCCATTGTGGCTGAGTTAGAAGGTACAGAGGTTAAGGCATGAGAAAAGACAACAAAAAATTCGTCCGCAACTCCACTGCGGAGTTTCTGATTTTTACAGCCCAGTCCGAAACGCAGAGCATTGAAGCTCGTTATGAAGATGAAACCATCTGGCTGTCACAAAAACTCATCGCGCAACTCTTTGGGGTTGATGTGCGAACAGTGAATGAACATTTGAAAAATATCTTCCAAATGGGCGAATTACAAGAAAATTCAGTTATCCGGAATTTCCGGATAACTGCCACAGATGGCAAAAAGTATAATACCAAGCACTACAATCTGGACACGATCATTTCTGTGGGCTATCGGGTGAACTCTGTGCGTGCTACTCAGTTTCGCCAATGGGCTACCCAAGCCCTGAGAGACTTTGCCATCAGGGGTTATGTCATCGATAAAGAGCGTATGGAAAATGGCTCCTTTCTCGGGGAAGACTACTTTGAGAGACTGCTGGAAGAAATCCGCGAGATCCGCCTCAGCGAACGCAGATTTTATCAGAAAATAACTGATATTTACTCGACCAGCATCGATTACAACAAGGATGCTCCTATCACCCGAGAATTTTTTTCAAAGGTTCAGAATAAACTTCATTACGCAATTCATGGCCACACTGCAGCTGAACTGATCAAAGAACGCGCAAATAGCGAAAAAGCAAATATGGGGTTAACCAGCTGGAAAAACTCACCCGATGGCAAAGTCCTGAAAACTGATGTCTCTGTTGCGAAAAACTATCTTAGTAAAGAGGAGATGGATGGATTGAGCCGAATCGTCAACGCCTACCTTGAACTGGCGGAAGCACGTGCCCTGAGAAAGATGCCCATGACCATGGAGGACTGGGCCAAAAGACTGGACCAGTTCCTCGAATTCGATGACCGTGAGATCCTGCACAACTCTGGAACAGTATCAAAGCAAATTGCAAAGGACTGGGCAGAAAGTGAATTTGAAAAGTACCGCATTGTTCAAGACCGTCTGTTTGAAAGTGACTTCGACAAAGAGATAAAAAAAATAGAAGCCTCCCAAAAGAAAAATGGAGGCAAGCCATGATTCCGGCCAATAAATTAAACATCACCGACCAAATAGAACTGGCCAAAGCAGAAGAAAAGCTCAGCAAGCAAAAAGCCAAACAGCTCTTGGATTCTGGTGATATCAATGGATAAATTCGACACCCTGACCCACTCCATCACCGAAGGCTTACCCCGAGAAATTGAGCTGCACCAAAAGCAGTACGAATACTACCGTGACCTGCTGCTAAGCTTCCCAAAGCCAGAAGAGAGGGCAGCCTGACATGAGCCATAAAAACCTGAGCCTGCAAGACCAAACCACCAAATTCCTGCTTTATACCGCTCCCGGTGGAGATGTAAAGGCAGAGAGGTCCTGCTGAACAATGAGACCCTATGGCTAACCCAGAAGCGTATGGCTGAACTGTTTGGCGTGGGTGTTCCAGCTATTTCCAGGCATCTGGAGAATATCTACTCCAGTGGCGAATTGGATCAAAAAGCAACTATTTCCATTTTGGAAACAGTTCAACAGGGAGGGTAAGCGGGAGGTAAAACGCAAGCTCGAGTACTACAACCTGGATGCCGTCATTTCCGTAGGCTAACCCAAGCCACACAGTTCCGCATTTGGGCGATAGCCTTAATCAAGGAATACATCATCAAGGACTTTGCCATGGATGATGAACGTTTAAAAAATGGCCGGTATTTTGGTAAGGATTACTTTAAAGAGCTGCTGGAGCGGGTGCGTTCCATCCATGCCAGTGAGCGGCGTATTTACCAGCAGATTACCGATATCTTTGCCGAGTGCAGTATCGACTATCATCCCAAATCAGACACCACTCGTTTGTTTTATGCCCATGTGCAAGACAAATTTCATTTTGCTATTACCGGTCATACGGCAGCGGAAATCATCGCTTTAAAAGCCGATGCCGACCAACCGCTGATGGGCACTAATGACCTTATTTAAACAAACGTGCGTGTTTGAAAGTCAGGTTTTAACCACATTCTCTGTTAGAATCGTGCCTATTGGCACCCAATGCGTACTTCAATGCACAAAGCTCCGCGTGATCGGCACTCTGGCAGAACAGTTCAATGGAAGCGCCTGACATAACACCTTAGGAGGTTCGGCCTTGTCATTGCCGAAAAAAATCATCACCCTGTTTGCCAGACAATCAGAAGCTCTGTCCCTTCGCCAACAACTATTGTTGCTGTTTGGCGTGCTTTTCACAGCCCTGACTCTGTCTACCGGCTTTCTGGTCAGCAGCGAGCTGGAGTCTGCCAGCCGTCATCAGGCTGACTCCATCGGAAGCCTGCTGAGTGCCCAGACAGCCAGTGCGGCCACCGATATGCTGGTCACAGGAGACAGGCTCAGTCTCAACGTATTGCTGGGACAGCTGGTGCAAAACCCTTACGTGGCCAAGGCCGCCATATACAGCATTGATAATCGTGAAATAGCCTCTTCAGAGAGCGATGAGGTCGGTGAGAAGGGTGAAACTTATTCGTCACCGATACACTATCAGGACGTAATTGCAGGCTATGTCCGCCTGCAACTGGACAGTGAGTTACTGACCCGAAATTCCGGCGATGCTCTGACACTGATCATTACGATCAGCATCATTCTCCTGATCAGTGGATTGTTGTTGCTCTCCTTTTTCGCCTCCAATATCACTTCCCGACTTAAGCTTATTGAAAGGCAGTTGCATTCTATTCTGCAATCCCCGGCCAATCCGGTCTCCTTTAGAAATGAAGTACTTCGACTCTCTGGTTTTGTGGAAAAACAACTGACTGAAAAACTGATGGACTCCATTGAGCCGGAACCCGAGGAAGAGGAAAAAGAGGAAATCTCGGCCATTATCAGTGTCCGCAATAAAAACCTGTCCCGATTGCGGCAACTGCTGGCCCCCCACGATCTGATGAACATTATTGAGACTCAGAGCGAAGCGCTCAGGTGTGCCACTCAACATTACCAGGGCGAGTTAAGTTACACACCAGATGGCACCGGGTATATTCACTTTTCCAGTCTGGAAAGTGCTTCTTTTGCCATGGATGCCCTGAGTTGTGCCCTGTTAATACAAAGTCTTAACAGGGTGGTTGGCGAGCAGAACATCGCTTCGCTGGAGATGGGATTGGGTATCTGTATCAGTGACGGTATCTGTGATTTCCCCGGTAGCGAGCATCCCTCACAATCCGACAATGCCGCCAGTCATGCGTTGATGCTGGCGAGTCTTCCTGACTCGGAAGGTATTCACATGTTTCGTGATCAGCTCAACTGGCTGCCAGCCGGAGAGCCCGAAATAAAACTCAGTGAACAGGGCGAAGATATTGTGGAGGTCACCGGTTTACCTGCAGAACAGCAGCAAGCCATTGCGCAGGAGGCTTATTCCATCAGCCGGGAGCTGGAGCGATAGTCAACGCCTACTGTTTTCTTCGCTCATAGCTGTTTAGAATCTACTCAGGAGGGTGGTCAATGACTCTAAAACGATTTCAAAATGGCAGTCAATGGTTAAAGGCCGATTTTCATCTGCACACACGCGCAGATAAAGAATTCAGCTATAAGGGTGAAGATAATGATTATCTTAATCAATATATAGAAGCCCTGCTGGTTGCAGACATTGGTCTTGGAGTCATTACCAACCACAACAAATTTGATCTGAATGAATTCAAAGCTCTGCGCAAAAAAGCCAAAAAGTCCGGCATTGGTTTATTGCCGGGTATTGAGCTGTCAGTCAAAGATGGGCAATCAGGTGTACATACTCTGGTCGTATTTTCTGATGAGTGGTTTAACAACAAGGAGCAAGCTAACCATATACAAAGTTTCTTGAGCCTGACGTTTGCGGGTATTGCCAACTTTGAAGATGAAAATGCTCGCTCTAACCATAATCTGGTGGACACTGTCCGGGAACTGGATAAATTCCAAAAAGATTATTTTTTGGTTTTTGCTCATGTCGAAGCACCCAATGGTTTGTGGGGTGGGCTGTCACCTGGGCGTGTTAAGGAGTTATTTGATACTACTGCCGTTCAGCGCAGAGCCTTGGCTTTTCAGAAGGTTCGATCCCATGATACGCGAGATAAAATCAGGCAAGCATTGGACAAGCTCTACCCAGCTGAAGTCGAAGGATGTGATGCTAAGCAGTTGGCAGATATGTCTGTCAGAAAGGAGTCCTGTTTTTTAAAACTGGGAGCTTTTAGTTTTGAAGCCGTTAAGTTTGCCCTTCAGTGCAAAGAAGCCAGAGTTCGTTCTATTCAACCAGAATACTCTCACTCATATATCCAGAAAATCAGCTTTGAAGGTGCTGGCACTCTGGGTGGTACAGAGATATTTCTTTCTCCTGGACTGAATACTTTGATAGGTATTCGGGGTAGTGGGAAGTCATCCATTCTTGAAGGAATTCGTTATGCACTGAACATTCCCTTTGGGGCAAAAGCATCCGATATTGACTACAAGGAAGGACTGGTTAAGCACCTGTTACATAGTGGTGGAAAAATCACTATTGATGCCATCGACCGTCGCGGACAGCTCTACCAAGTTCGCAGAATTCTAGGCGAAAGACCCGATGTTTTTGTTAACGGGCAATTACAACCGGGAGTCTCTATCCGGGAAACCGTCCTTCATCAGCCTATCTATTTTGGTCAAAAAGATCTTTCCAGTACTGGAGCAGGATTTGAAAAAGATCTGATAGAAAAACTGGTAGGTGATGCTCTCGTACCCGTGCGTGAAAAAATTAAACAGGGTCAACACAATGTGCTGGATGCAATTCACCAGATCAAGAGGCTTAACCGGGCGGTATCTCAAAAACAGGAGTGGACACAAAAACAGCAAGATGCTCAGTTTCAACTGAAGTTTTATCAGCAGCACGGTGTGGAAACCAAACTACAAAAACAGATTGACTTTGACCGCGATGAACGAAAAGCACAACAAGTTGTTCTTGGTGCTGATAATTACCTGTCTGAATTGAACCGTTTTATAGCCAACTTTGAAGATGAGCTAAAAAATCAGGTTCTCTATAAGTCACCACAGAACAAACCGTTTTTTGATGACTTTTTTACTACCTATCAAAGCCTGTTAGCTGGCTTTGATAGCATAAAGCAGGTAGTTACCGATAGTCAGGCTACGTTGCAACAATTACGAGAAAAACTTTTCGGCTTTAGTGAACAAAAACTATCTCTGAAAGAAGAGTTTGCGGAAATAGAACGAAAGCTTGCAGGAGAACTCAAGCAAGCTGGTGCACAGGCCATCAGCCCACAAGAGTTTAAGCAACTAAAATCTTTGCTGGATCAGGCAGAGCAAATGCTACAAGTGTTAGCCAAGAGTGAACAACAATACAGCGATCTTGGTGGAACTCTTGGGAAGGAGTTGGATGGCCTCGATAAATTATGGTCAGACGAATATCGTGCCATCGAACAGATCCTAAATAAGATTAACCTTGTTGACTCTCCTTTGAAAATTCGATCCGATTTCAAAGCCAGTAAAGCCGCTATGCTTAAACATATTCAGGACTTGTTCCGTGGGAGTCGTATTCGTGAGATAACGCTGCAAAGCGTTGTTGATGAGTTTCAGGACTTTGGCGCTATGTGGCGTGAGAAAGATCGACTGAAATCCATTCTGGGTGGCTCGTTTGATACATTCTGGCAGTACTTTGAAGATAAACTAGATAGCTTAGTTACGTGGCAGGTGCCTAATACTTACACCATTGAATATCACAACAAACCTTTGGCTCAACACTCTTTAGGTCAGAGAGCTTCTGCCCTCATGCTCTTTGTTTTAAGCCAGCGTGAAAATGATGTTGTTATCATAGATCAGCCAGAAGACGATCTGGATAACCAAACCATCTATGACGATGTCATCAAGTTAATACAGGAACTAAAACCAAAAACTCAGTTTGTCTTTGCAACTCACAACGCAAACATACCTGTATTGGGTGACTCCGAACTGGTCGTTGCCTGCGAATACCGTGATGATAGAATCCAGTCTAATAGCGGAAGTATTGACTGCTGCAACATACAGCAACGAATTGTTAGCGTCATGGAAGGCGGAACAGAAGCATTTGAAAAACGTAAACAGGTATACGAGGCATGGAAACCGCAGAACTCTTAGGCATTATTGCCAACGGTGAAGATTCCAGACACCAGTTTAAAGCAACTGTAAACAACGTTAATTCGTTAGCATCAGAAATGGCCGCTTTTAGCAACTCAAAGGGTGGCCATATTCTCATTGGCGTCAATGATGATGGCACAATAACAGGGCTGTCTGATGCTGAGTTACGAGAAATCAATCAAAATATTGCCAATGCGGCAACAAACAGAGTAATGCCAGCAATCAACCCGATTACCCAGAACTTTACTCTTCCTGGAGGCAGAGTAATCGTACTGACCGTCGAGGCTGGTTTAGTCAAACCCTACATGGACTCAAGTGGTTACATTTGGGTAAAAAATGGTTCTGATAAGAGAAGAGTCACAGCCCGCGAGGAGCTTCAGCGGATGTTTCAGGAAGCAGGGTTGGTACATGCTGATGAATCATCGGTGCAAAACTCTTTTACAACTGAGATTGATGAAGAATTTTTTGATACTTTCTTTGAACGAGAATACGGAGAGTCTGCAGATAAACAGCACATTTCTCGTTCACAGTTATTAGAAAACATGAATCTTGCAAAAGATGACTTGCTGAATATTGCAGGTACATTACTGTTTTCCACTCGCCCACAAGTTCGACTGCCTGTTTTCATTGTCAAAGCGGTTGCCTTCCCTGGAAAAAATATTGAGGACACTCAATATATTGATAGTCAGGATGTTAAGGGCAAACTAACCGATATTTTTCAGCAGTCTCTGGGGTTTGTGCTGTCGAACATCAAGCACATTCAAAAAGATCAAGGGTTTAACTCCATTGGTGAGCCTGAAATACCACGTATTGTTCTTGAAGAACTCATCGCCAATGCGTTAATACACAGAGACTACTATATCTCAGCACCTGTAAAATTATTGGTATTTACTGACCGCATTGAAATTATAAGCCCAGGACATCTGCCGAATAACCTGACGGTAGAGAACATAAAAATGGGCAACTCTAATGTTCGCAACCCCGTCCTTGCATCATTTGCCCCCAGATTGCTGCCATACCGAGGTCTTGGTAGTGGCATCAAGCGAGCAATCAAAGCCTACCCAGATATAGATTTTATTGATGATCGAGACTCAAATATCTTCAAGGTAACTATTTTTCGTAAAGGGTGCTGAATACTTACGGAGAGATCATGAAGTCCAATCTAGCCATAGTTAAAACAGCGATAGCGATAGCTATTAGTTTGAGTTTATACGCCTACGGCAGCGGTAATTACTCACAAAACACGACGCAGACGACAACGCTTGCTCCAACTCCTATATCTGAAAACCAACAAACTCTGGCTATGGTGTTTCCAAAATACACGACTGTGTTTGGTATTAAAGTTCGGGGCACAGAAAAAGTACCCGATGAAAAGCTGCTTCATGCTGCGAAAATCCTGGCTGAATACCTCGATAACAATGACGATGGCCTTATCGACAATCAGCAAGTGGTAGATATGTTAGTTGCACAAAAAGCCACTTTGGCAATGATAGCTGACGATTCCGAACTACAGCCTGTAAGGGATAAAGTCGGAAATAAAAAGAAACTACCCAATCTGCAAGACCTGAAAGCAAGCGAAACACACCCAAATGGCGCGGACAGAGGTGTATTTGATGGCGCCCTCGAAGAAGTACTGCATTTGATCACCCATCTTGGCTACAGCAAAATTTATCCTGAAGTGTTTGGCGAGCGACACGGTTCATTGATTGCCGATGCCATGGACAAAGCTCGTGGTGGTCGGTTTGATACAATCCCGGACAGTTACCCTAAACACGCCTGGTTCACTTATGAGGATGAAAGCTGTAACTACAGTTGCATGATCACTGAATATACTTATTTTGCACTGACTTCGATGCTCGGCGGTCAAGAGTTTCCCGGTCGATTGGAAAAAATCCAAAATGAATGGACATTAAACACCAGAGCTAAAGTACAATCAGGTGACCCTGATGTTTACAAAATTCTGACTAATCGGGCCTATTCACTGCCCAGTGTATTACCAGACGGTCAGTACAACTCGGCCCATTTCGAGATAAAAATGGGTGCTGATGAGTCAACAGTGGTCAGCACAGAAGCCCATGATTCTGCGACAAAAGCAGAACAAACGTCAGTCGTGCTGCTGGTCGCTGTAATGATCATTTTTGGAAAAGTGATGCTGTACTGACTCTAAAAATGCGGGAAGGAAAAAGTTTAATTTCTTTCCTTCTTACTATTTCAGACTCTCATCTCAATGCCATGCCTGGCCATGTAAGCTTTGGCCTGGGGAATAGAGTATTCAGCAAAGTGAAAAATACTCGCAGCCAGAACAGCATCGGCCTTACCTTCCTTCACAGCTTCAACCAGATGATCCAGATTTCCGGCACCACCCGAGGCAATAACAGGAATGTCCAGAGCATTGGATATGGCTCGGGTTACGCCAATGTCGTAACCGTTCTTTACTCCATCCTGATCCATACTGGTCAGAAGAATTTCGCCAGCTCCCAACTGTTCCATTTTCCTGGCCCACTCAATCGCATCCAGTCCGGTTGGTTTTCGGCCGCCATGGGTAAAGATCTCCCAGCGTTCAGGCTCACCTGACAGGCTGACCTTCTTGGCATCGATGGCAACAACAATACATTGGGAGCCAAAACGATCGGCAGCTTCCTGAACAAATTCAGGATTAAAGACAGCAGCCGTATTAATACTGACTTTGTCGGCACCGGCATTGAGCAGGGTACGAATATCTTCCACCTTGCGAATGCCGCCGCCTACCGTCAGAGGGATAAACACTTCGCTGGCCATACGCTCAACGGTATGAACCATGGTGTCGCGGTCTTCATGGCTGGCGGTAATATCCAGAAAGGTGATCTCATCTGCACCCTCTTCGTTATAGCGTCGAGCCACTTCAACGGGGTCACCGGCATCACGGATATCAAGAAACTGGACGCCTTTCACTACTCTGCCATTGTCAACATCCAGACAGGGAATAATTCTTTTCGCTAAGCCCATTGAGCGGCCTCTCTATTTTTTGCAATAAACCGATTAAAGACTCAGTTGACCAGACGTAGGCATACCGGATATCGGTACTCATCTCCCCGACTGGCTTTCATGCTGGCCCGGATCACAAAAATCAGGGCAAAAACCACCGCAAACGGAATCAGGGGAAGAAAGAGCAGCCCGATCAGAACAGCATTCAGTAATCCCCAGATGGCAATCACCAGAGTCACCGTGATCTGGAAATTCAGAGACTCTTTGGCATGATGGGCAATAAACATAGACTGATCTTTTTTCTGATACCAGATCAGAAAAGGGATCAACAGGTTCGTGCCTGGCAGGACACAGCCAAACAAGGTCAGAATATGGGAGAAAACAGCCCAATTCTTCTCATTGGAATCGGGCTTTTTCATAAATGGTTGCAAAGCGTCTATGTCCATTTTTTTAAGCTCGAACGTATTTTAAGTGTCGAGCCCCCTCTAAGGATTCCAGTTCAAAAAGTTCTCAAGCAGTTTCAAGCCGCTGTCAGCGCTTTTCTCAGGGTGAAACTGCACCGCAAAGATATTGTCCCGTGCTAAAGCCACATCAAAATCAACGCTGTAGTGACAACGACCAACAGCCATCCCATCGTCATTTGCATGAGCATGATAGCTGTGGACAAAATAGAAGCGGGCATTATCTTCGATGCCTTTCCACAAAGGGTGGTCACGATGTTGCTGAACCGGGCTCCAGCCCATGTGAGGAACTTTCAGTTTTTCACCGGCCTCATCCACCAGCCCCTTGCCAAAAAATTTTACTTGCCCGGGCATCAGACCCAGACAATCAACGCCACCATTCTCTTCGCTGTGATTCAACATGACTTGCATACCAACGCAAATACCCAGAAGCGGGCGCTGGCTTTCGACCACTTCCCGCACCACATCATCTACGCCTTTGGCACGAATTTCTGCCATACAATCACGGATAGCACCGACACCGGGAAGCACCACATGATCGGCCTGCTGAATAATGTTCGGGTCAGAAGTCACCTTGACACGGGTATCGCTGCTGGCCACGTGTTCCAGAGCTTTACTGGCAGAGTGAAGGTTACCCATCCCATAATCGATGACTGCAACTGTCTTCATTTTTTTAACTCACCTGACAGCTTAATGAAAAACATACCGACTGCATCACCCTGTCTGTTTGAAGTGGACTCAAAGCTTTTTTTCGCTCATGGCTGTTTTTTGCTCATGGCTGATTACAGCGATCCTTTGGTGGATGGCATCTGGCCAGCCATACGAGGATCCAGTTCCAAGGCCATTCTCAATGCCCGGCCGAAGGCCTTGAAGACCGTTTCTATCTGATGGTGAGCATTGCGACCGCGCAGGTTATCAATGTGCAACGTCACATTGGCATGATTAACAAAGCCCTGGAAGAACTCGTAGAACAGGTCGACATCAAACTTGCCAATCATGGCCCGGGTAAAATCGACATTAAACTCAAGGCCGGGACGTCCGGAAAAATCGATGACGACTCTGGAAAGCGCCTCGTCCAGCGGTACATAGGAGTGCCCGTATCGGGTCAGACCTTTCTTGTCACCAATGGCTTTGGTGAACGCCTGCCCCAGGGTAATACCGATATCTTCTACGGTATGGTGGTCATCGATTTCGTTGTCACCCACAGCCTTGATATCCAGATCCATCATGCCATGACGGGCAATCTGGTCCATCATATGATCAAGAAATGGCACACCAGTGTCGAACTGGCCTTTGCCACTGCCATCCAGATTGATATCAACCCTGATCTGGGTTTCCAGCGTATTTCTTTCAACACTGGCCTTGCGCTCAGCCATGATAATCTCCAATTATATCTATTCTGTACATAGAGTCTGAGCTGTTATTACTACCAGACTCAAATAAAGACCATTCAAACCTGAATGCTTGCTGACTCCCGGACCTCAATCCGGCCATTATACGGAGCAGCTATCAAGCAGGCGAGCTATTCATCTCGTACTTTTTCGAAAAGTTCTGCTTCCAGCCTCTCAAGCAATCTGTCTATCTCCTTTCGTTTGTTCTGTACCAGCCTGCCACCGGAAGGCCTTTCACGGTCATTGGCCCAGTTCTGCGACCAGCCTACAGTAAAATCCACACATTGTTCAGCAAACTGAGGCAGTGAAAATGCCCTGGACTGTTCCACACACCCGGTAAGGAAATTATCGACATCCGACTGCTGGATTGGGTATTTGCCAGCCGCTCTCTTCATACTCCCGGGCTTGAGGACATAGATCCAGATTTGCCCCTTCCCGGGTAGCTGGCCACCAGCCATTGTCTTGAGTTGTCTGACACTGATGAGGGTTCTGCAGTTCAGAGTTTCATTGCGATCCAGGCTGCTGATCTGATGACCGGATGATGCCAACAACAAGCCATTGAATAACTTCCCTTCTTTTGGGGTAACACCCGGAACGGTCTTTGTCGGTGATTTTTCAACGACTCTGGCAAACCAGCCCCGCTGATAACCGCTGACCCAGACAGGGAACTCAGCCTTGTCTTTGTTGAGCTTCTTCTCCCTGGCTGCTTCCAGCATCAGCATGTCTGAAGCAACAAGGTATTGCTTTTGAGTGGTATCAACCCTCGGGAAACACGCCAGGTCCAAAGCCCATGAAGAGACGGGCAAAGCCAGGCAGAACATTGTTGCCAGCCATCGTTTGACTGACATTATCCCAAAAGCGTCCATTGTCTCCATAACCCGTTCCCAACGTATTCAGGCGGCAGAGGCCGATTTTCCCCAGGCAGAGTCACGCAAACAACCTCACCACCATATTAGTCGCTGAACTGCCGCACCATAGCGAGGGTTGAACATTTCCCGGGGTCATTGCTTGCTGTTCGATGAGCCAGACAACACTTGGCGACTGAAAAATTAATTCAACACAAGACTTGCAATTATTTTTCAAACCTGATTTGTTAAAAGCAATGATCAGAAGGATCTGATTCATGTCAGCTCGAGTGCTGTTTATGGAAAAAAACATCAGGCTCGGAGTTGTTGCTACCCTGGCAACACTCACCGCTTTTTCGGCGGATGCCCTTTTATTGCCTCCAAAACCCTTGACACTGAGTTCATCATGGGATTGTCGCTCCGATCAGAGCAGCGACTGGCTATGCCGAAGCAGCCAGACAGATCGTTACGAACAATCTCTGGAAACCGCTGCTTATTCTGCTTCAAATAGAAATAACGGGTACCCGGAAACTATTTCTCAGCAGCACTATGAGCCTGTCAAAGCGGAGCCAGACAACCAGTTCAAACAGGAGTTTGTGCAGCCGGACTATCCTCGGCAGGGTAACAACTACTCCTACACCTATCAACAGACGACTCCAGAACAACAACTCCGGCAGAGAGTCAACGAACTAATGGGCTCGGAACATGGGAGTTTTGTTATCCAGTGGCTCGCAACCCATACCGAAGAACCATTAAGGGATCTACAGCGTCGTTTCCCGGTCCTGCAGCAAGCGACGATTGTCCGCTATCAGCGCAAAAACAAAGATTGGTTTTTATTGCTGGACGGACCATTCAAAGATAGCCAGTCAGCAATGACAGCCCTCAACAGTCCTCCCCGGTTGTTGCTGACCGACAAACTCTATCCCTGGACACGGTCTCTGGCCAGCATTCAGAAGCTCAACCTGATTATGCCAGGTGAACTCAGAGATCCCGGTGACCCCTCACAGCCACTGAACGAACAGCGTTATGCCTACAATAATCCTGTAAAGCCGGACAATAATCGATTGTTTGCCAGTATCGCTCCCGCCTATCCAAAATTGCAGCAACAAGAAACCCATCGGGATTACAACGTCGATTCTCAGCAGACATCTGAGCCACCATTTCACTCGTCCTATCAGTCCGAGCCTTATAAAGAACCAATGGATTTGAACTACAGTGCTCCTCGTTCGCAGCGTTATACCCGGACGACTCCTGAAAAGGAGGACTTTCAGACAAAACTGCACTACCAGCAGAGCTACCTGAATGAGGGTTATTCAACGTATTCGGTCCAGGAAGAGACCAACGAATATCGTCGTCCAAAAGAAGCCAGAGAGTACCAGCAACCGGCCAGACATGACATTCTCAAAGCTTCCCGGCACAGTTACGCTATCCAGTGGCTGGCTGGAACCCGAAGAGATACGCTCGAAAGAGTCCGCAGGCGGTATGCACAGTTGAGTGACACCCAGATCATCCACTATCGGAAAGGATATCAGGACTGGTTTTTACTCGTGGGTCCTCCCTATACCAGCAAAGATCAGGCTAACAGAGCACTTTCCAGCCCGGAGCTGGCCCGTATTTCTATACGCCTCTCCCCCAGAGTCCGATCGGTTAATGAACTACAAAGTCTCATTACAGGGAAGTCAGAAAAGACTCAGCAGATAACCTCCCGAAAGGTTACTCAACCGCAAGGGACAATCATCAGTGGGCCGGGAAACAGCTATACCATTCAGTGGTTTTCAGCCAACAAGCCAGAAGCCATTGAGAAGCTGAAAAAACGATTCCCGGAATTGAAGTCTGCAGTTACGGCGCGATACCGAAAAAACCAGAAAGACTGGTATGTCCTTTTGCAAGGTCAGTTCACCAGCAGTAAAGAAGCTCTGGCTGTTCTCAATTCACCTCAACTGAAAGACGCTGTCCAGGTCCTCTACCCCTGGACCCGCTCGGTAAAATCCCTCAAGAAACTACAGGCCCGGGAAAGTTAGGGGGGGGACAATATTTTCACCCCCCTTACCAACTCCTCAAACACTTGCGGTACACTATCCTGACCAAGGAATAACAATATTTTGTACCCAGAGATCCCGAGGTCTCCAATGAACCGTGCAATTAAACTCATCGCCTTTTTGGTGGCTGGCATCATAATTCTTGTTGTTGCTGCTGCCCTGATTCTTCCGAAAGTGATAGATCCCAACAATTACCGGGATGACATTTCCAAAATGGTTTACGACAATACTGGTTTGACGCTCACGATTGACGGCCCTATTGGCTGGTCGGTCTTTCCCTGGCTGGGACTTTCCCTTGAACAGGTGAATGTTAAAGGGGCAGACAACTCCGAGCTGGCCAGACTGGGGACAGCGGAAGTCAGTGTTAAGCTGCTACCTTTGTTAAGCAAAAAAGTAGAAATGCAAACAGCCAGGCTGATAGGGCTGGATCTTAATCTGGTCAGGAACGAGTCCGGCCAGGGCAACTGGGAGGTTTCCAGAAAAACAGGTAGCGAGCCTGTTGCAACAGAGACCACAACAGTTGTATCGCCCGAAGGTACCACCGAATCTACACCTCTGGAATTGGATATTGCCAATGTCAGTGTTGAAGGACTGGTGATCCGTTATGACGACGAGAGCACAGGTAAAACCTACCTGGTTGATCAGGCCGGGTTGGAAACCGGGGCAATTCGCAACAATGAGCCTTTTGACTTTAATCTGAAAGCTCGTATCAAGAGCAGTGAACCCGATCTGACACTGATGACTGGCATCACGGGTGTTCTGAAGTTCAGCCTCAAAGAGGGCACCTATGATCTGCAGGATCTCAAAATATCGGCCAACCCGGCAGCAGATAATCTTGTCGGGACAAGCACCGAAACCCTGCAAATTGTCGGCGCCCTGAACGTTCAGCAACAACCGTTGATGGTGAAAGGCCACCTGGATGTCACACAGTTCAATCCAGGCAAGTTTCTGAAAGAGATCAAGATCCTGCTTCCCCCCATGGCAGATCCCGGGGCAATGACCCAGCTGGCTTTCAAGAGCAGCTTTAACACCGATGGTAAAAGCTTCTCTGCAGACAAACTGGATCTGACGCTTGATGGTTTCAATCTGGATGGTTTCTTCAAAATCGGAAACCTGCAACAACAGGACATGACTTTTCAGTTCAAGGGCGGTGACCTGAACCTGGATCGCTACCTGCCACCTGCCTCCGAACAGACAGAGACCAAAGAAGAATCAAAAGGCAAGTCTGAAGGTGTGCAGAGCACAGAGCCTCCGACCTTTGCGTCAGGTACTGTGAAAGAGCTTCAGCCCAACCAGGCGCTGCCACTGATTCCGGAAGACGCCCTGCGTCCTCTGAACGTCAAAGGCTCTCTGGAACTGGCTTCCCTGACCGTGGCAAAACTCACTTTTAACAAGCCTTCAGTCCAGCTTACAGCCCTGAACGGACAACAAGATATCAAGCTGGCTTCCGGCTTCTACGAGGGCACCATTGATCTGGACGGCAAGCTGGATGTTCGCAAACAGGGTAATCCTGAAATTCAGACAACAGCAGATCTGAACGCTATAAATCTGCAGGCTCTGGCTCAGCCCATACCGGCTTTGAAATCCATTGAAGGTAAGGTCAATGCAGACATGAACCTGACAACCCATGGCCAGCTTCAGAGTGTCCTGATCAGTAACCTGAACGGAAAGGTTGACTTCAATGTCGATAAGGGAGCCTTTACGGAGGCCAACTTTGACAAGATGGTGTGTGAGGGAATTGCCAGAATACGCAAGAAAGATCTGCAGAAAAAAGACTGGGGTCATACCACCCGGTTCACCCAGCTCGGAGGCAGTTTCACCATCAGCAACGGGGTAGCCAGCAATAAGGATTTGACTGCTGCTCTGACCAACCTGAATCTCAAGGGTGACGGCGATATCAATCTGGTCAAACAGACTATGGATTTTCATGTGGGCCTGAACATCAGTGGCGACCGTGCTCCCGATAGTGACCCAGCCTGCGAGGTCAACGAAGACTACGTCAATGTCGCCTGGCCGGTTCGTTGTCAAGGCAAGCTGGGACAGCAGGAGTGTGGTATTGATACCAAACGTCTGGCCGACACCATTGCTTCACTGGCCAGACAAGAAGTGAAAAAGCGTGTGGAAAAAGAGATTGAGAAGAAAGCCGGACACCTGAAAGATGCCCTGAAAGGTCTTTTCAAATAAAAAAACCGTTTTTCCAATGCTTCCTGCTCTATTGCCCCCCGCTCATCCGTGTCGGTATCAGTGGGGGGGAATGCGAGAAGCTGTCAGCCGAAGGTGGATTCACAGAAGTAATAGAACTTGTGAATGCAAATCGTTATGTTATAACATTTACAAAATAACAAGCATTGACTAGCTTTATATCACCCAACGCATTGAGCATTTTCACACTAGGAGCCTTCTGTGCCTGCAGTCAACCCGCCGATTATTTTTACTGACTTCCACTCTCCAGCAACCAAAGTTACTCCCTTTAAAGGAGCTATCCGCAAAAGATCAGCTTACAGCCAAATGGCAAAAGCGCTGATTCTGCTAGCAGCGTCAGCCACCGCAACTGTTCATGCTGAAGGATTCAGTCCAAATTTCAGCCTTATTCTGGACGGCCATTACAAGTCAGCTGACAGCGCTCTCAGCGAATATGAAAAGGGCTTTGGTCTGGGTCATATTGAACTGGGTGTCAGTGCGGCTATTGATGATCTTTTCTACGGCAAGTTCACCGGTGTTGTGCATCATCACGGCGGCGAAACCGAGTTCGAAACAGAAGAGGCATTTATCCAGACTCTGGCTCTGCCTGGCGGTTTTAGTGTTCGCGCTGGTCGATTTCTGTCTGACATCGGCTACCTGAATAGTCAGCACGCTCACACGGATTCATTTGTTGAAAGGCCTGCCGCTTACCGGGCAATGCTGGGGTCACACTACTATGACGACGGTGTACGCCTGAGTTATGTAATGCCTACCGATACGTTCTGGACGATCGGTACCGAAGCTTTTAGTGGTAAAAAGATGCAGGCTGCAGATTTAACCGATCCAAAATCAGTGGGAGTCTACACCGCCTTCACCAAAATTGGTGGTGATTTTAATGAAGAGCACAGCTGGCAGCTGGGTCTGAGCTATCTCAGAAATGACAACGGCGCCAGCATCAGCAATCATGACCATGAGCACGAAGACGATGAAGATCACGGACATGAAGAAGATGAGGGCCACAGCCACTCTCATAACGCCCAATTTACCGGCAAGAACACCTATATTGCCGATGCCGTATGGAAGTGGGCTCCTGATGGTAACTTCAAGTACCGCAGCCTGACCCTGATAGGGGAATATCTGCAAACACAGGATCTCAGCGACACCTTTGAGGGTAATGAAAAGAATAAAGGCTTCTACCTGAGTGGCGTTTATAAGATGACGCCTCAGTGGGCAGTGGGTGCTCGTTACGGGGAGTTCAGGGGCTTCGAAGCCCACGAGGACCATTTCGACGAGAAGAAGCTGCAAGAAACTGAACTTATGGTGTCCTGGAGCCACTCTCACTTCTCCACAGTCAGACTGCAGTACACTCATCAGACAGGTGACGGTTTCGAAAACACCAACAACATCGTAACCCTTCAGTATGTTATGTCCCTTGGAGCTCATGATGCGCACACTTTCTAAACTGTTGCTGGCATCCGCTCTGGCCTTTCCAGCATCCAGTCATGGAGCATTGACCGTATTTGCCTGTGAGCCTGAGTGGGCTGCATTGTCTGAAGAGCTCGCTACTGATACAAAGGTTTACACGGCAACAACGGCCCGACAGGACCCTCACCACATTCAGGCTCGTCCGGGACTGATCTCGAAAATAAGAAAGGCAGACATAGTCGTTTGCTCAGGTGCTGAGCTGGAAACCGGCTGGCTGCCGGTTCTGCAAATGAAGTCAGCCAACCCAAAAATTCAGACCGGAGACAAAGGGCTGTTCTTTGCTGCTGATCAGGTAGAGACCATCGGTAAGCTTGAAAAAGTAGATCCAACCATGGGCGATGTTCATCCGGAAGGAAACCCTCACCTGCATCTTGATCCTTATCGACTGCAGAAAATCGCCCTGGCCCTGGCAGAACGCATGGCAGAGCTTGACCCGGGGAACAGGGATGAATATCTGGCAAACGCCAAAAAGTTCTCAGAAGTCTGGGAGACCAATATCAAGCGCTGGGAAAAGGAAGCCGCTCCACTGAAAGGTAAAAACCTGGTGACCTATCACAGCAACTTTGACTATCTGCTGGAGTGGCTGGGTGTGAATGTTGTTGGTGACCTGGAACCCAAACCTGGTCTGCCACCTTCAACCAGACACCTGGCATCCTTGTTGGAGCTTTCTAAAAAGACGTCTATCGATGCCGTCGTGTACGCCTCCTATCAGGACAAAAAAGGTGCGGACTGGTTAAGTCAGAAAGCCGGTGTGCCCGCCACAGAGTTGCCGATGACGGTCGGTGGCAGCAAACAGAGTAAAGACCTGATCAGCTTGTATGACGATCTCATTCAAAAGCTGCTGAAAGTGACAGGCAAACCGGAAGATTCATAATGGAATGGGCTCTTCTTGCAATCATGATGCCTGCCCTGGTGGCAGGCATCATTGTTTTCAGTACACACCTGGTCCTGGGAAGACAGGTTCTGAAGCGTGGTATTGTCTTCATGGATCTGGCTATTGCCCAGGTCGCGGCTATGGGTGCCATCGTCGCTCATATCCTGACGATGACACAGGCTCACCGTCATGTTCCCCACGATGGCTCCGCAGGATTAGGAGCTTTAATGCCCTTTGCCTTTTCCATTGGTGGTGCTGGCCTGATTGCATGGCTGGCCAAATACTCAGAGAAAGAGCTGGAAGCGATTATTGGCTGCATTTATGTGGTCTCTGCTGCTTCTATCACTCTTCTTATGTCCAGTGATCCCCAAGGCGCGGAGCATATTTCCAGAGCCCTGAACGGTCATATCCTCTGGCTTGGCTGGCAGGACATGGTGGTTCCGGGATTGGCAAGTTTGGCTTTTCTTGCAGTGACAATCATGAGACCAGAAATCCTTGATGGCAGACTTTTTTACCCGCTCTTTGCCCTGATGGTCACACTGAGCGTCAAAATGGTGGGTGTCTATCTGGTATTCAGCGCCTTGATTATGCCCGCTCTGGCTGTCAATCAGTTGTCTGGAAAGAAAGCTCTTGCTTTCGGCTATCTGGCAGGATTAGCAGGTGTGATTCTGGGATTGGTGCTATCGAGTCTTTATGACTTTCCTGGTGGTGCGACAGTTGTCGTTAGTTTGACAGCTGTCTGTGTACTGTTCAGAGTATTGAGCAGGCGCTGATAGCCAATGAAAAAGCGCCAGAAGGACTCACCTTCTGGTAGCCTGACTTTTTAGCCCATAACCTGAGGTCGGCATAAATAAGGCCACTTACGGAAGATCCCGTACTTCGCCCCAAAAACAGCGATAATCCTTCGGATTCAGCCCTAATTTCCTGAGGTAATCTATGGTTTTAAGCTTAACTTCAACTGCCGTATAGTCTTTGCATGATTTAATATCTTCTGGGACAGGCTGCAAGGGGATTTTATCCTTTCTGCACTGATGAAGGTAGCCAAACCAGGCCTGTAAAAATTGGTTAATCAACTTAATTTCCTGTACCGTTTTCGGGCAACGGAAAAACCGAAATTCCAGTGTTGATAACTTCTCGACTTTTTCTGCTCCGGTAATATGCAATAAAGACATAGCCATATACTTTTCCATACAATAATTACCAATTGGACCTAGCCCCATTTGTATGGTCGTCATATGAACAAGTTGGCTATAAAAATGGGCAAATTGATCAAGCCTGTCTTTTTTTTCCGAATCAGTGCTCGCTTTATGGCTTGTTTTTTCAGTATGATTTTCTTCTATTCTTTTATTGTAACGGTCAATAATTCTATTTAACCGCTTTACGGCAAATGGTTTTGTGTCTGGATTATAATCAGCAAATGTTTTATACCATTTAGCTTCATCCTGCTGTAAGATTCGATCATTATTTCCAAACGCCCTCAATAGAAAAGGATTTCGCTGGATCTCAGATTCCATCGCCAGAAGCACACCAGTGTCACCCTGAGTAGCACTCATCGCATCGACGTGTTTATGTCCGGAGCTATAATCAATGAATCCTTCGTTTCGCATTGAATCAGTTACTTCAATCACCTTCTCAAAAGATAACTCCGCGAGTTGATCATCAGAATGATAAGGCGTGCAGTTTATTTCAAACCACCGCCGTGAGTCATAAAAAGGGATCACTGTAAATTTACTGTTAAATCCATAGCGTACACGACGTTGTACGTCAGTACCTTGATCAGTTAACTTTTTTTCTGATAATCGAGATAAAAAAATCTTACGATGATCACCATAACGAAGAGAACAATCATCTTTTAGATCATATTCAAGCTCTTCACCAAATTTAAGGTTTGGTCTGTTTGCCAAATCCACTCCATTGTCATTCGGTAAAGAGCAGTTATCAAACAGGGTATCGACAATGCCATCACAGCGCCGCAAAAAAATAAAATCCATAACATCTCGATTAAAAAACTCTCTTAAATCACTTTTGTTTCTGCGTAAAGCAATGGTTAACAAGTTTCTGTCTTTGTAATCTCCAGAACCACTATCAATAATTGTCTGCCTGAATTTCACAGCAAAATCAAAGATAATACCCAGCTCAGAAAAAAGGCCTCTTGAAGCAAAAAGAGTTTCGAAAAATGGAAATATATCCTTCATTAATTGCTGGTAGGTAAATTTATGATTACAATACCCAATATATGGAGTCACATCATCCGATAGATTCTTTTTTTTGTTGAGATAATCAACTAACATGTCCACCAGACTATAACATAATCCACGCAAATCTCTTTTTGATTCCGCTGCTGCCCCTTCGGTAAAAATAGTAGTCAGGAAAGACTCTATCTCCTCAACCCGCCCCAAGCTAATGGTTTTACCCGCCACGTATTTATCAGGGCTGCTTTCAACAGTAAAACATCGATCATGGACAAGCCCCTCCTGGTATAAAATAAAATCGATAAAAATCCCTATTAATTCGTCTCTTTGATCACCTCTACAGCTTTCTTTTTCGATTACGTTGTATCTCAGTGTATGTATGAGGTTTTCAATAGTATTTCTAAAATGCCCAGCCACTGCCTCAGCTGTAAACTTCTCGCTGACTCTGGCTACATTCATTACCTCAGCACTATCCGTAGTAACGCAATGGGAAACTTTTCGCTCGGGAATAGTCTGATTGACGATCTGGTGACTGCAACCTGGCGCAATAGAGCCAAGCCTGCTTATCTTATTTACCTGTGCAAAGGATTCATCATCAAACTGCAAATTTCTTGAAAAACTTTTAAATACTTTCTGTTCTGAATCAAAACAATCATCATTCTTTTCATCAGGACTGCTTTCATAAAGTCCGCAAGCATCTGTTCTGTTAGAATTTATATTCATTGTTCACTCCATTGAACGTATTTGATTTCTTAGCTATGTAGATTTAGACTATTAATTCTTGAAAAAGTTCCAGAACGATAATTCATATTACTCAATGCCGATCCGCTGCATGAGGCTGATGAGCTGCTTCACCCCAAAATCAGGGAGCGCTCTTATCTAACCAGACAATCAATTTACTGATGTTGTCATGCTAACCAGATCGTGATGCTGCTATCTAAAGCATTCCCATATAGTTGCAGGCGCCACCCCTCATCTCCGAACACAATATAATACAAGAAGCCCAAAAATAAACATTGAACAGAAAGCGATTGTTAAGTTATCAAGCTGAGTTTTTTTGCTGTCGCAACTCATTTCTAACGAGTTCAAGTTCAGAATTAGTTTGCTGACCGGAAAGAGCGTCAAGCCCAGTACTTCTAGTGCTGGGAAGGATAGCTCGGAGTCCAATAGGACTCCTAATGCGGTCTATCCTGTTGTTCGATGTATTGTTTAAGAACTTCAATCGGTGCACCACCTACGGAACCCGCAAAGTAGCTTGGACTCCATAAAGCATTTTTCATATATGCAGGCTTTATCAACTCTGGATGGTATTGCTTCAATCTTCGACTTGAAACACCTTTCAGACTGTTTACCAGTTTTGATACTGCTACTTTTGGTGGGTAGTTTACCAGAATGTGTACGTGGTCTTGCTCGCCGTTAAATTCTTCCAGTTCTACTTCAAAATCAGAACATACGCTTTGGAATATTTTTTCAAGTGTTTTCAGGTTTCCGTCTGTAAATACTTTGCCTCTGTACTTTGTGATAAAAATTATGTGTGCATGCAGCATAAAAACGCATCTTCTACCCTTTCTTAATTTCATTAGACCAACCTTGGAAATAGCTATTAAAGTCTTTATAACTGCCTTTCACCACCCCGATTGATATTTGCCTAAAATCTGTTGTCAAAGAAATAAACAGACATTCAGGTGCACCAACATGCCTCAAGCTCAATACCAGTCTAAGAACCTCAACCACCTTGGCTTGGTTGCCGCTATGTGTCGGGAGTTAAAGAACTATGGGCATACTGTCAAGCTGATTTCACCTCAATTTGTCAAGCCTTATGTCAAGACCAACAAAAATGACTACAACGATGCTGAAGCGATTGCAGAAGCAGCTTCACGGCCCAGCATGCGTTTTGTACCTGTTAAAACGTCAGAGCAGCAGGCCTGGCAACTTCTGCACCGCTATCGTCAACAAGCGGTTGATCAGAGAACTGCCCTGGTTAACCAGATCCGGGGGTCACTATTGGAAGAAGGTATTGTGGTTGCCCAGGGTATTGGTAAAGTTCGTGCACAGCTTCCACGAATTCTGGAAGATGCTGAAAATGGACTCCATTCGCTGACTCGTGAGCTGCTACATGGTTTATCAGAAGAGTTGGCCAGTCTTGACAAGCGTATTCAACAGTATGACCAGAAAATTCAGGAGCTGGCTGAAAACGACGACGAATGTCGTCGAATGATGACTATGCCGGGTATCGGAGCCATCACTGCCACAGCATTGAAGGCAGCCGTTGGTGATGCGACGTATTTTAAATCTGGTCGACACCTTGCCGCATGGTTGGGATTAGTTCCAAGACAGCATTCCACAGGCGGTAAGTCAGTCCTGCTGGGCATCAGTAAACGGGGTGATAAATACCTGCGCACATTATTGATACACGGCGCACGTTCGGTACTCCACTGCCTCAAAAATAAGGATGACCGCTGTAAAAAATGGGTTAGCCAACTTAATGAGCGCAGCAATCACAACGTTGCCGCCGTTGGTCTGGCTAATAAAATGGCTCGGATTGTCTGGGTCATCATGACCCGAAATGAAGTTTACAAGGCTGCATAATGAGGTAAAGGCGGCAGCGGCAAAGTAAAGCATAAGCTTAATCAAAGGGGAACCCCCCCGCAGATTGCGATGAGCATGCACAGTTGATGGCAAACAGGTAAAAACCGGCAACCTGAAACCTGATAGGAGTCTTGGCCCTTGAGGCCGTCGGACTGATAAGGCCAGGTTGCGCGGATACCCATCAGGGCCAGAGGGTTAGACCTCATGAATAGGCCGTATATATGATTGCAGTTATCTTTGTTTGCTAATTAACAAAACAGGCTCTTGCAAAACGGGGCGGACCATATAAGGCTCCTAGCAAAAACACCAGAGTGTCCTAGTATAACTATTGTCGTTACACGGCAGTAGGTTCGATTATGTTGATGCAAAAGACAAGCCAAAGCTTTATGCCAGCGTTGTTGATGGTTGTGTTCTTACTATTTCCCCTGGATGCTTTCTCCGATGGTATCAGGCAAATAGAATTCTTACAGAAAATCGGGACTGATAAGGATCCCTATGTAGTTACGGCAAAGTGGGATTCATCGGGGATGTGCGTTGACTATGTCTTGCCGCAGTATATTCAGACGATTCCGGGCTATGAGAACGGACAAACTATGAATATTCATTACCTGGATACGAGTTACTGTAGCGAATTGTCGGGCGCTGCACAGCTGTTCGAGGTGAAAAGCAAAGATCATTCCGGGAGATCGGCTCGACTTTGGTGGGAGAAAGAGATTGGCAAGGATCCCCGTGCAAGGGTAGACGAAGGTACAGATCCAAACGGATTAGTATGGATTGACAATACCGATAGCAACAAAATTAAAGTCTGGGTCAGTTATGATCGCAAGGAGACTGACTGAGAATAGACTGCCCTGCGTGGCAACTGCTCCTGCGTTGCTCTAGCTCCAGCATCCATGCAGTCGGTGGCGGCAGCAAATTGGTCTGAAAATCTGCTTTTGTTCGTCAAATAGTTCTCTATTCTCCTCACGAAACCAAATTTTCATCCTCAACTAGCTGCCGTCCTCGCTACGGTGTCGCCTGTTATTACGCAAAGCTGTTGTTAACAAATTGCTGATCTTATAAAACGCATCACCACTATCAATTGAATCGCTGACCCACTACGTAAGGCTGTTGATCGAGATGGAATGATTCAGCAGAGATGGAATAAATGAAGGGGTTGGGAGCCAATAACCCCCACGCCAGCGTTAAAACTGACTTTAAAGCTCATAACCTGAGTTTTACATTCAATCGGTCGCTGACGGAATATCCCTTACTTCACCCCAAAAGCTGCGATACTCCTCCGAATTCAGCCCTAATTTACTGAGGTATTCAATGGTTTTAAGCTGAACTTCCTCTGCCGTATAGTCTTTGCAGGATTTAATATCTTCAGGGACAGGCTGCAAAGGAATTTTATCCTTTCTGCACTGATGAATGTAGCCAAACCAGGCTTGTAAAAATTGATTAATCAATTCAATTTCCTGTACCGTTTTCGGGCAGCGGAAAAAACGAAACTCCAGCGTTGATAACCTGTTGACTCCGCGTGCTCCGGTAATATGCAACAAAGACATAGCCGTGTACTTTCCCATTATTTCGGGATCAATAGTCGTCATATGAACAAGCTGGCTATAAAAACGTGCAAATTCCTCAAGCCTCTCTTTTTTTTCCGAATGAGTGCCCCCTTTATGGTTTGGCTTTTCAATATAATTTTCTTCTATTTTTTTATTGTATCGTTCAATGATCCTGTTTAACCGCTCTACGGCAAATGGTTTCATGTCTGGATTGTAATCAGCAAATGTTTTGTACCATTTCGCTTCATTTCTCTGCAGGATACGATCATTATTTCCAAACGCCCTCAGCAAAAAAGGATTTCGCTGGACCTCAGACTCCATCGCCAGAAGTACACCAGTATCACCCTGAGTAGCACTCAAGGCATCGACGTGTTTATGCCCGGAGCTATAGTCAATCCATCCTAAGTTACGCATTGAATCAATCACTTCAATCACCTTCTCAAAAGATAATTTCGCGCGTTCATCATCAGGATGGTAAGGCGTGCAATTTATTTCAAACCACGCCGACGTGTCATAAAAAGAGATTACGGTAAAGCGATCATCAAAACCATGGCGTACACCACGTCTGTCAGTGATAGTGCGACTACTCATCCCTGTTTCTTTTAGTAGAGATGAAAAAATATGACAAAGCCGACCCTCTGTATCGGAATCTTCATTTTTAACATCATATTCAAGCTCTTCACCCAATTTAAGGTTTAATCTGTTTGACGGCTTCGCTTCATTGTCACCCCCAAAACAGGAGTCATCAAACATGGCATTGACAATAGCATCACAGCGCCTGGAAAAAATAACATCCATAACATGTCGATTAAAATACTCTCTCATATGACTTCTGTTCTCACGCAGACCAATGGTTAACTTGCTAGTTCTGCAAGGTTCACGCGCACTTTCAACCAGTTCCTGCCTGAATTTCACGAAAAATTGAAAGACAATACAGAACTCAGAAAAAAAGCCTGTTCCATTAAGAAGGTTTTGAAAAAATGGGTATATCTGCTTAAGCAATTTCTCGAACCTGATTTTATGCCAAGAGTTATCAAAAGACACAATCTTTGGGTTAACATCATCCAGTTCGTTTTCCTTTTTTTTAAGATAATCAACCAGCATGTCCTCCAGACTATAAAGCGTTCTAGGGCAATAAGCTTTTGATTCCTCTGTTGCCCATTCGGTAAAAATAGCATTCAGGTAAGACTCTATCTCTTCAGCCCGATCCTGGCTCATGGTTTTACCCATCAGGTATTTATCTGGGCTGCTTTCATCATTAAAACGCCGATCATGGACCAGACCTTCCTGAAATAAAATAAAGTCGATAAAAATCTCTGTTAATTCGTCTACTTGAAAGAATGCATAGCCTTCACTTGTGATTTTTTTGTATATCACTGAATGTATAAGGTTTTCAATGCTAGTCCGAAAACGCTCAACCACTTCCTCAGCGGTAAACGTCCCGTTGACTCCGGCTACATTTATGGCTTTACAATCATCAGAAGTAACCCAGTGAGAAACTTTTCGCTCGGGAATAGCCTGTTTGGCAATCGGATGGCTGCAGCCTGGCGCAGTAGAGCCGAGCCTTCGTATCTTATCAACCGGTGCGGAGGATGTATCCTCAACCTTTAGCTTTCTTGAAAAACTTTTGAATACTTTTTGTTCAGAATCAAAACTTTCATCAGTCTTTTCAGCAGGGCTTCTTTTATGAAATCCGTAAGCATCTGCTTTGGTAGTGTCTATATTCATAAATTCCTCTATTGAACACATTTAATCCTTTAAAGCTTGAGTGCATTAGACTATTAATTACTGAAAAAATTCCGGAACGATGATCAATATTACTCGCTGACCCGCTACGTGAGGCTGTTGATCGAGATGGAATGATTCAGCAGAGGTGAAATAAATGAAGGGGTTGGGAGCCAATGACCCCCACGCCAGCGTTATAACTGACTTTAAAGTTCATAACCTGAGCTTTGCATTCAATCAGGCGCTGAAGGATTATCCCTTACTTCACCCCAAAAGCAGCGATACTCCTCCGGATTCAGCCCTAATTTACTGAGGTATTCAATGGTTTTAAGCTGAACTTCAGCTGCCGTATAGTCTTTGCAGGATTTAATATCCTCAGGGACAGGCTGCAAAGGAATTTTATCCTTTCTGCACTGATGAATGTATTTAAACCAGGCTTGTAAAAATTGGTTAATCAATTCAATTTCCTGTACCGTTTTCGGACAACGGAAAAAACGAAATTCCACCGTTGATAATTTGTTGACTTTGTTTGCGCCGGTGATATGCAACAAAGACATAGCCATATACTTTTCCATGATATCAACATCAATATAACCAAGCCCTTTCTGTATGGTCGTCATATGAACAAACTGGCTATAGAAATGGGCAAATTGCTCAAGTCTCTCTTTTTTTTCCCAATCAGTACGCCCTTTATGGCTTGGCTTTCCAGTATGATTTTCTTCTATTTTTTTATTGTATAGGTCAATGATCCTATTTAACCGCTTTACGGCAAATGGTTTTGTGTCCGGATTGTAATCAGCAAATGTTTTGTACCATCTGGCTTCATTCTTTTGCAGTATACGATCATTATTTCCAAACGCCCTCAGCAAAAAAGGATTTCGCTGGATCTCAGACTCCATCGCCAGAAGCACACCGGCATCACCCTGAGTAGCACTCAAGGCATCGACGTGTTTATGCCCGGAGCTATAATCAATCAATCCTTTGTTACGCATTGTATCAATAACTTCAATCACCTTCTCAAAAGATAATTTCGCGCGTTCATCATCAGGATGGTAAGGTGTACAATTTATTTCAAACCACGCCGTCGAGTCATAAAAAGAGACTACGGTAAAGCAATCATCAAAACCATAGTGCACACCACGTTGGTCGGTGATAGCCTGATTACTCATCCCTTTTTCTTTTAGTAGAGATGAGAAAATATTACAAAGCCGACCCCGTGTACGGGAAAAATCATTTTTAACATCATATTCAAGCTCTTCACCTAATTTAAGGTTTGATCTTTTTGACGGCTTCGCTTCAGTGTCAGTCTCAAAAGAGGAGTCACCAAACATGGCATTAACAATGTCATCACAGCGTCTGGAAAAAATAACATCCAGAACATGTCGATTAAAATACTCTCTCATATGACTTCTGTTCTCGCGCAGACCAATGTTTAATTTGTTGGTTCTACAAGGTTCACGCGCACTATCAACCAGTTCTTGCTTGAATTTTACGAAAAAATTAAAGACAACACCGAACTCAGAAAAAAAGCCTCTTCCATCAAGAAGGGTTTGAAAAAATGGATATATCTCCTTCAGTAATTTCTCGAACCTGATTTTATGCCAAAAATTACCAGAGGACACAATCTTTGGAGCAACATCATCCTGTACGTTTTCCTTTTTTTTAAGATAATCAACCAGCATGTTCTCCAAACCATAATCTACTCTAGGCCAATAAGTTTTCGATCCCTCTGCTTCCCATTCGCTAAAAATAGCATTCAGGTAAGACTCTATCTCTGCTACCCGCCCCTGACTCATGGTTTTACCCGCCACGTATTTATCAGGGCTGCGTTCAACAGTAAAACACCGATCATGGACCAGACCTTCCTGACATAAAATAAAATCGATAAAAATCTCTGTTAATTCCTTTGTTTGATCATATTCATAGCTTTCCCTTGCGATTTTTTCGTTTATCGGTGAATGCCTGAGGTTTTCAATGGTAGCTCGGAAATGCCCAGCCACTTCCTCAGGCGTAAACGTCTCGCTGACTCCGACTGCATTTGTGGCCTCACAATCATCAGAAGTAACCCAATGGGAAACTTTTCGCTCGGGAATAGTCTGATTGGCAATCTGATGGCTCGAACCTGGTACAATAGTACCGATCCCTCGTATCTTCTCTACCGGTGCGGAGGATGTATCCCCAACCTGTAGCTTTATTGAAAAACTTTTGAAAACTGTCTGTTCCGAATCAAAACTTTCATCAGTCTTTTCAGCAAGGCCGCTTTTATGAAATCCGTAACTATCTGTTTTCGTTGTATTTATATTCATAAATATCTCTAATGAACACATTTAATTCTTTAAAGCTCTAGTGCTTTAGACTACTAATTTGTAAAAAAATTCCTGAACGATGATTCATATTACTCAGTGCTGGCCTGCTGCATGAGGCTGATGATCGGGATGGAATGATTCAGAAGAAGTGAAGTAAATCAGGAGGTTGGGGGCCAATCACACCAGCGCCAGCATTAAAAACTGAGACTATAGTTCATAACCTGGGTTTTACATTCAGTCGGTCGCTGGCGGAATATCTCTTACTTCGCCCCAAAAACAGCGATAATGCTCCGGATTCAGCCCTAATTTAGTGAGGTAATCAATGGTTTTAGCTTGAACTTCCTCTGCCGTATAATCTATGCAGGATCGGATATTTTCAGGAACAGGCTGCAAAGGGGTCTTATCCTTTCTGCACTGATGAAGGTATTGAAACCAGACTTGCAAAAATTGGTTAATCGACTTGATTTCCTGTACCGTTTTCGGACAACGGAAAAAACGAAATTCCAGCGTTGATAATTTTTTGACTCCTCTTGCTCCGGTAATGTGCAGTAAAGACATAGCCATAAACTTTCCGCTGACATCGGCATCAATATAACCTAACCCCTCTTGTATAGTCGTCATATGAACAAACTGGCTATAAAAAGTTGCAAATTGCTCAAGCCTCTCTTTTTTTTCCGAATCAGTGCTCTCCTTATGGCTTGCCTTTTGAGTATCGTTTTCTTCTATTTTTTTATTGTATCGGTCAATCATCTTATTTAACCGCTTTAAGGCAAATGGTTTTATGTCTGGATCGTAATCAGAAAATGTTTTATACCATTTAGCTTCATCGTTCTGCAGGATACGATCATTATTTCCAAATGCCCTCAGCAAAAAAGGGTTTCGCTGGACCTCAGACTCCATCGCCAGAAGTACACCGGTATCACCCTGGGTAGCACTCAAGGCATCGACGTGTTTATGCCCGGAACTATAATCAATCAACCCGTCGATGAGCATTGAATCAGTCACTTCAATCACCTTCTCAAAAGATAATTCTGCGAGTTGATCATCAGAATGGTAAGGCGTGCAGTTTATTTCAAACCATCTCATTGAGTCGTAAAAAGGGTATACGGCAAAGCTATTATCAAAACCATAACCATAAGATGCATCAGGTCCGCAAGCATTAGCATCGTGATAAATCATACCTTTTTTTTGGAGTCGACATGTAAAAGTAGCAACAGGCCGATACTTTGAGCCAGAAGGTTGATTTTTTATATCATATTCAAGCTCTTCACCGAATTTAAGATTTAATCTGCTTGCCGGTCTCACTTCATTGTCAGTCCCAAAAGCGCAGTTATCAAACATGGCATTGACTATACCATCACAGCGCCTGGAAAAAATAACATCCATAACATCTTGATTAAAATGCTCTCTTATATCATTACCATTGAGGCGTAGAGCAATGGTTATAACATTATTGGTTTGACACGGTTTACATGCACTATCAATGATTTCCTGTCTGAATTTTTTGACAAAATCAAAGATCACAACCAGCTCAGAAAAAAAGCCATTTCCAGCAAGAAGGGTTTGAAAAAATGGAAATATAGCTTTCAGCAATTTCCCGTAAGTAAATTCAATGAGGCAAAAATCATTTTTACAGTCAGTCTTTGGGATAACATCATCCGATACGCTTTCTTTTTTGTTAAGATAATCAACCACCATATCCCCAAAACTATAATACATTCGAAGTTCATAAAATTCTGATTCCTCTGCTGCCCGTTCGGTAAAAATAGCATCCAGGAAAGACTGTATTTCTTCAGCCCTCCCTTGGCTTATGGTTTTACCTGCCAAGTATTTATCGGGACTGCTTTCAATGGTAAAACAGCGATCATGAACCAGGCCTTCCTGGCATAAAATAAAGTCAATAAAAATTGCTGTTATTTCTTCTCTTTGATCAATTTCATGATATCCCGTTGCGATTTTCTCATATCGCAGCTTATGTATGAGGTTTTCAATGGTATTGCGAAAACGTTCAGCCACTTCCTCTGCGGTGAACGTCTTGCTCACTCTGCTTCTTGCTTCGTCTAAGGCCTTAAAACCATCAGTAGTAACCCAATGGGAAACTTTTCTATCGGAAGAAGTCCGACTAGTCTCTCGATCAAAAAAATGTGGCTGATTACAAGCAAGTACGCGCATCTGCTTTATCAATGCAGAAGATTTATCTTGAACCCATCGCTTTCTTGAAAAGCTCTTGACTTCTCTCTGCTCTGAATCATAACTCTCATCAACATTTTTTTTAGCAAAACTGCTTGCATAAAGTCCATATGCATCTGTTCTGTTAGGATTTATATTCATTGATCACTCCATTGACCGTATTTAATTTTCTTAGCTATGCGTTTTAGACTATTAGTTTCCAAAAAAATTCCACAACCCTGCCAATAATGACAGATTTCGTGTTTGATAACGGTCTTCGGGGATTAACAGCCAAACCTGAATACACTCCGGAACTGGCCGTTGAAAGAGGATCATACTCCTGAAAAAAGACTGGCAGAATACAAGGATCAAAACCAGTCATTTTCTGTTCAGGTTAAATGCTGATTACACTCAGGCGATGATGGATCTGGGCGCAATGATTTGTACCCGAACCAAACCTTCCTGTCTGATTTGCCCGTTAGAGCAGAATTGTCTGGCCCATAAAGCCGGGGAAGAAACCCGCTACCCAGAGCCAAAACCTAAAAAAGACAAGCCGGAACGATGATTCATATTACTCAGTGCTGGCCTGCTGCATGAGGCTGATGATCGGGATGGAATGATTCAGAAGAAGTGAGGTAAATCAGGAGGTTGGGGGCCAATCACCCCAGCGCCAGCATTAAAAACTGACACTATAGTTCATAACCTGAGTTTTACATTCAGTCGGTCGCTGACGGAATATCTCTTACTTCGCCCCAAAAACAGCGATAATGCTCCGGGTTCAGCCCTAGTTTACTGAGATAATCAATGGTTTTTAGCTGAACTTCAGCTGCCGTATAGTCTTTAGAGGATTGAATATCTTCAGGGACAGGCTGCAAAGGAATTTTATCTTTCCTGCACTGATGAATGTATTGAAACCAGGTTTGTAAGAATTGGTTAATCAACTCAATTTCCTGTACTGATTTCGGGCAACGGAAAAAACGAAATTCCAGCGTAGATAACTTGTTGACTCCGCTTGCTCCGGTAATATGCAACAAAGACATAGCCATAAACTTTCCCATTATATCGCCACCAATGAAACCAATTCCCTTCTGTATAGTCGTCATATGAACAACTTGGCTATAAAAATGCGCAAATTCTTCAAGTCTTTCTTTGTTTTCCGAATCAGTGCTCACTTTATGGCTTGGCCTTTCAGTATAATTTTCTTCTATTTTTTTATTATATCGGTCAATGATTCTATTTAACCGCTTTAAGGCAAAAGGTTTTGTGTCTGGATTATAATCAGCAAATGTTTTATACCATCTGGCCTCATCGTCCTGCAGGATACGATCATTATTTCCAAACGCTCTCAGCAAAAAAGGATTTCGTTGGATCTCAGACTCCATCGCCAGAAGCACGCTGGTATCACCCTGAGTGGCACTCATAGCATCAACGTGTTTATGTCCGGAGCTATAATCAATCAATCCTTCCTTGCGCATTGAGTCAGTAGCTTCAATGACCTTGTGAAATGATAGTTTTGCGCGTTGATCATCTGTATGATAAGGCGTGCAGTTTATTTCAAACCAATCCTCTGAGTCATAAAAAGAGACTACGGTAAAGCTATTATCAAAGCCAAAGTGTGGGCCACGTTTGTCATTGGAAGCTTGTAAAACCATCCCTTTTTCTTTGAGTAGAAATGAAAAACCATTACAAAGCCGACCCCGCGTACGAGAAAATTTATTTTTTACATCATATTCAAGTTCTTCACCAAATTTAAGGTTTGGTCTGTTTACCGGTTCCACTTCATTGTCAGTTTGAGAACAGCCTTCAAACATGGCATTAACAATACCATCACAGCGCCCTGAAAAAATAACATCCATAACACTTCGATTAAAATACTCTCTCACATCACTTTCGCTAAGCCGCAGACCAATGGTTAACATATTGCCGGTTTTACACGGTACACAAGCACTATCAATCAATTCCCGTCTGTATTTTGCGGCACAATTAAACACCAAAACTAACTCGGAAAAAAAGCCTCTTCCTGCAAGAAGGGTTTGAAAAAATGGATATATCTCTTTCAGCAATTTCTTGTAAGTAATCTCATAAATATGAAAATCATATGTAACCTTAATCTTTGGGGTAACATCATCCGGTACGTTCTCTTTTTTGTTAAGATAATCGACCAGCATGTCACCCAGACTATAACGTAACCTGGGCTTATTAAATTTCGATGCCTCTGCTGCCTGTTCGGTAAAAATAACATCCAAGTAAGACTCTATCTCTTTAATCCGCTCCTGGCTCGTAGTTTTACCCGCCACATATTTATCGGGACTGTTTTCAACGGTAAAACACCGATCATGGACCAAACCTTCCTGGCATAAAATAAAGTCGATAAAAATTCCTGTTATTTCTTCTCTTTGATCATCTTCATGATATTCCATTGCGATTTCGTCGTATCGCAGCCTATGTAAAAGGTTTTCAATGGTATTTCGAAAACGCTCAGCCACTTCCACTGCGGTAAACGTCTCGCTCACTCTGCTTCTTGCTTCATCCGGGACTTCAAAAGCATCAGTAGTAACCCAATGGGAAACTTTCCTCTCGGGAATAGTCTGACTAGCCTTTCGATGACTACTATCTGGCAGAATACAAGCAAGCCCTCGTATCCGCTTTGTCAATGCAGAGAATTTATCTTGAACCCATCGTTTTTTTGAAAAGCTCTTGACTTCTCTCTGCTCTGAATCAAAACTCTCATCAACATTTTCTTTAGCAAGACTGCTTTCGTAAAGTACGTGAGTATTTGTTCTGGTAGTGTTTATATTCATAGGTCACTCCATTGACCGTATTTAATTTTCTCAGCTACATATGTTTTGGACTATTAATTTCCAAAAAAATTCCACAACCATGCCAGTAATGACAGATTTCGTGCTTGATAACGGTCTACGGGGATTAACAGCCAAACCTGAATACACTCCAGAATTTGACCGTTGAGAGAGGATCATACTCCTGAAAAAAGACTGGCAGAACACAAGAATCAAGCCAGTCATTTACTGTTCAGGTTGTGCCATTTGCGGCCTGGGCTTCAGGTAAAACAGGGTATAGCGAATAACAACATAAGCCACAATGGCAGTAGCCACCCAGAGTTCCATGAGCCCCAGCTGAAAAAAGAGATCAGCAAAGACACCATTTACCCTGCCTTCCAGCTTAAGCAGCGCTGTGGCACCAATCACCATTGGGAAGGTGAAGGCTGCATAGCCCGGTGAAAATGGCAATCTCAGCAGCTTGATAAAAGCCATATACACCATTGCCGTCATAAAAATAGCCAGTGGCGTCAGAATACTGATCATAATCAGGCTGGGGTTATCAGTGATGGTCAGGTATCCCGCCAGAGACAGACTGGCAGGTGCCCCCATAATGGCAAAAGTAGGCAGCGCCGCATCAGGAATAGCGTTCTTGAAGATCAGGCGATAGAACATGATGGGCAGCTTTACGAAATAGCAGAACATTCCAAAGATAAACAGCAGCCTGACCAGCGACTCAAAACCCATACCCGTACTGGTGACCGCAGCCACTATGATACCAACGGGTGGTACAAACCAACTGGGCACCATATGCTCAATATCAAAGTCCCGAATCCTGTGAGTCACAAAACCTGCCAGTAATATCAGATGTGTCAGCACGGCTGCCACCCAAAGCAAGCGTGCCGCAAATTCGGAAACGGGCATGAGTGCAGAGGCGATCACCATAGTCGCCATGGCGCAGGTTGGCATAACACTGCTGATGACGGGATGTGAAAGATCTTCACGAATCAAATGCGGGTGCAAAATAAACTTCAGCATCACCTTGAAGACCAGAATAGCGGCGATAACCGCAGCGGTCAGCTTCAGCCCCTGGGACTGGTCGGGCATGACCAGAGACCAGGCAGCACCAAGGCTGGCAATGCCTAGAGCCAAGCCTCCAAGAGGAGTGGGTACACGGCTTAGTCTTGTTACCAGACCAGCCGTGCGGCCTGGATTTGCAGTCTTATTCATCTTGCTTATTACCGAGAGTGTCTGTCATCGCACATGGCTGTTTGAGCAGCTTTTAAAAGGCATGTGAATAAAATAACCTGTTTGGTGAATAAGAAAATTCAAACTTTTAAATAATTAAGATCAGTAAGTCTTATACTTAAGAAGGCCATATACTTCCGATAAAAACAGCCTGCGCCAGAAAAATGATTAGGTTAAAGTGCAGAAGATCATGTTTCCCTCTTCGCAGTGCAAGCAGATACAAAAACTCTTTGAAATCAGATTGAGCGGCATTTCATTGCACTTTTCATAGTAGAATGCACGACTCAATTTTCAAACCCAGACTCCCTGATATGTCGCCAGATAGCAATAATGAAGCCTTCAGCCTGCAAATACTCCAATGGTTTGATGGTCATGGCCGCAAGAACCTGCCATGGCAGAAAAACATCAACCCCTACCGGGTCTGGATCAGCGAAGTCATGCTGCAACAAACCCAGGTCGCTACCGTTATTCCGTACTTTGAAAACTTTATGGCGCGATTTCCCAAGGTTGCAGACCTGGCTTCAGCGGAGATCGATGATGTACTCCATTTGTGGAGTGGGCTGGGGTATTACAGCAGAGCCAGAAACCTGCATAAGGCGGCCAAAATGGTCATGGACACTTTTGCCGGTGAGTTTCCACGTTCTGTTGCTGAATTAACTCAGTTACCAGGGATTGGTTTATCCACTGCCGGAGCGATAGCATCTATCAGTATGGGTATTCGTGCTCCGATTTTGGACGGCAATGTCAAAAGGGTTCTGGCCCGTTATCAGGCCATTCCTGGCTGGTCCGGACAGTCCGCTGTCGCAAAACAACTCTGGAGTATTGCTGAAGAGTATACTCCACATCATCGCAATGCTGATTACACTCAGGCGATGATGGATCTGGGCGCTATGATTTGTACCCGAACCAAACCTTCCTGTCTGATTTGCCCGTTAGAGCAAAATTGTCTGGCCCATAAAGCCGGGGAAGAAACCCGCTACCCAGAGCCCAAACCTAAAAAAGACAAGCCGGAACGATCGGTAAGAATGTTAATGGTAATTAACGAGTTTGGAGAGGTTCTGTTGGAAAAAAGACCTCCTACGGGTATTTGGGGAGGACTTTGGGGGTTTCCGGAAATCCAGATCGAGGAGGTGCTGTCTGAAGCTGCTCAAAACATGACCGGATTGAGTCTGCAAGATTTTGAAGAGTGGCCGTCATTTCGACACACATTCAGCCATTATCACCTGGATATCACCCCCATCAAATCTTTTACTGACAAAGCCTCTGCAGTAGCGGATGGCGATCGATGGCACTGGTTTCAACCTGATCAGCCGTCCGAGCTGGGGCTGGCTGCTCCGGTCAGCAAGCTGTTAAGTAAAATCAGGATGAGCCTGTAAAGGCGATAAGCAATATGAAATTACCGGGTTAGAGTTGAAAAAAATTTCGAGTTAAACTACGCAACCCCAATGAAACAATGCCAAGTCCAACATGATCCGTAGATTTAAAGAATACGTCACAGGGTGTTTATCTGTCTCCCTTTTGATCATCAACACCCTTTTTCTCAGCCTGCCGCTGCTCTGTTTTTCTCTCTTAAAACTCGTCGTCCCTCTAAAAAGCTTTCGTCGCCTTATGGGACGCATAGCCCACTCTGTGGCGGAGCTGTGGATCAGCATCAACTCTCTCTGGATCAGAGCGCTATCAGGAACCCGTCTGAATATCAGCGGCCTGAAAGATCTGAACCCCAATGGCTATTATCTGGTCACTGCCAACCATCAAAGCTGGGCTGATATTTTGCTGATGCAACATCTGCTCAACAGAAAAATCCCCTTGATGAAGTTTTTTCTCAAACAGGAGCTGATCTACGTTCCGGTCATAGGTCTCTGTTGGTGGGCTCTCGACTTCCCGTTTATGAAACGTTACAGCAAAGCTTATCTTGAAAAGCACCCGGAAAAACGTGGCAAAGATCTGGAAAATACCCTCAAAGCCTGCGAAAAATTCAAAACCATGCCGGTATCCATTGTCAATTACCTTGAAGGCACCCGTTTTAGCAAAGCAAAACAGCAAAAGCAGTCGTCACCTTTCAAACATTTACTAAACCCCCGCGCTGGCGGTATCAGCTACGTGATCGGAGCACTGGGTGAGCAGGTGAGAACCCTTTTGAATATCACCATTGTTTATCATCAAAAAGACCAGCTGGGCTTCTGGGACTTCCTGTGTGGTCGAATTAAAAGCGTCAGTATCCATTTTGAACAACAAACGATCCCGGAATCATTCATAGGTCGAAGCTACCAGCAGGATGCTGAATTTCGAAATGACTTTCAGGCATGGGTCAATCAGCTCTGGGTAGAGAAAGATCAGCTCATGCTGGAAATGAGTCAGCGTCAGGAAGGTGTTGTTAAATGACAATCGTTGAAGCTGGTAAAAAAAGCTAAAACATAGTCGTATAATACAGCCTTCATTCTGACTCCTAGGCCAAAAAATTCTTTTTGGCCTAGAGTTTACGCTTGCTTTCAATATGTGACGAAAGCAACTTTCCAAGTCTACTTTCCAGAACGTATGCATTTATGTAAGCAACAGCCTCTGATTCATCCTCTGATTCAGAATCATCCTTTGTCAAAAGTGACTGATATACAGTTCTCAATAACGAAACCATTTGCACTCTTATTTTTGAATCACACTCGTTATATTGGATTTCAGTAAATAAACTACAGTAGCCATCTACAAAATTAGTAACGAACTCTGGAAAAGCACTTATCCAATCAGATAAATCAGGGTCATCAAGTAATAACACCGTCCCCGGTAAAACTTGAAGTATCACTGTGTTAATATCAATAACTATCTGCTGTGGTGATTTTACTGATTTGTATAAACCATCTGTATCTACAAAGAGCACAGAATTATCAGATTTGACGATTATATTTGAGCTATGCAAATCTCCATGCACTAAGCGCGATTTCAATAAAATAAAATTGTTTTCACCATATTTATTGATTATCCCTGAGCTATGCAAAGTACCGAGAGTCATTCCAATTTTTCTATACAATATATTTAATTTTTTTCGATCTAAACCATTTGAATACATTTTTTCTTTTATTGTACTTAGTGTTTTTCCTTCTACATAAGGAAAGACAGCGTAATAAAAGGGTTCTGAATCACTTGAAAGGGAAACTTCTCTCACTGGTTTTACTAACATTGAGCAAAATTCAGAGAAGCAGTTTGTAGATAAGTAGTCATAAATAAGTGTGTTTTCTTGATAATTGCTTTTTCGTGACTCTTTTAAAAAAAATCTATCAGACGAGCATATTAAAGAATAGAAACCATCTTTAGTGACAGAGCCTTTTTCAAAATTAAGGTTTTTCAACTCACAAGCTTCATAATTCTCAATACCGAGAGAATTTGAAATATCAAATACACAGTCCTGAATACTTCTGGAGTTACAGGATACCCTTTCATATGCCTTAGCAGTTGAAGACAATGACATAAGCTCAACCAAGAGGCAGATCATTAAAATTTTTATTGTGGTTTTCATGTTAATACAAAAAATTTGATTAATAATGTTTAGACTGCTTTTTTTGAAGAAAGTTCAAACTTTATGTTCCGACCGCCATCTAACAAATGCTTCCTGCTCTTTCTGGTGTCTCGTCTCTTGAGCCGACGTTTTTTATATAAGCATTTCTGAACAGCTCTCCCCTACAGGACGATTTCCTAGTAAAATACTAAGGTATTATTTGAACGTAGCAATGCCGTCGAAGGGAGTGGTGGCATTTCCGTCCTCTGATGTATGGAAAATCCTGAATGAGAACAAGCCTGGATCAGCTCAACTTTAACAACCGCTTTGGCCAGCTGCCTGACGTGTTCTACACCCGTCTTCAGGCCACGCCTCTGGATAATCCAAAGCTGGTAGCCGTCAGTCAGCCAGCCGCTGATCTGTTAGATCTTGAGCTGAGTGACACCTGCAAAGAACAGTTGGCCCAGGTGGCTGGAGGCTTAAAAACTCTGGAAGGTTCCGATCCTCTGGCAATGATCTACTCCGGACATCAGTTTGGCAGCTACAATCCACAGCTGGGTGACGGACGAGGCTTGCTTCTTGGAGAAGTGACCAACAACCTGGGTGAAAGCTGGGATCTCCATTTGAAAGGGGCAGGTATGACGCCTTATTCCCGATTTGGAGATGGTCGGGCCGTTCTACGTTCCTGCATTCGAGAATACCTGGCCTCTGAGGCTCTGTTTCACCTGGGCATCCCGACCACCCGCGCCCTATGTGTGGTGACCAGCGACACTCCGGTTTACCGTGAAACTGAGGAACGCGGATCTACCCTGCTGCGAATGGCAAAAACTCATATCCGTTTCGGTCACTTTGAGTATTTCTACTACAGCAAACAATACGATGCCCTTGAAACTCTGGGCGAATTTACCATTGAGAACTACTTTCCCGAGTGTTCCGATAAAAACGACAAATACAGTTTATTTTTCAAAACGGTGGTAGACAAAACCATTGAAATGATTGCCCTTTGGCAGGCTAACGGTTTTGCGCATGGGGTGATGAACACCGACAACATGAGTATCCTCGGCGAAACTTTTGATTACGGACCTTTCGGCTTTCAGGATGATTTCAACTGGCACTTCATCTGTAACCACTCTGATCACTCCGGTCGCTACGCCTTCAGCCAGCAACCTGATATCGGTTACTGGAACTGTGGCCGACTGGCACAGGCCCTGGTGCCTCTGCTCGACGATGTATCCGTTCTGCAAAAAATACTGGACACCTATCCTGCACTATACTCAGCCAGATACCTGTCATTGATGAGTGAAAAGCTGGGACTCCTGGAAGAAGACCCCAAAGACTCAGATCTGATCAAGGATCTTCTGCAGTTGCTCCATGAACAACATGTGGACTACACCCTGTTTTTCCGAACCTTGTCTGATTACCATGTGGGTCAGGGAGTATCCGCATTCGTTGCTTTATGCAGCGAATCTGAGCCGCTCGGACAATGGCTGCAACGCTATGATGAAAGAGTTTCTCAAAACTCCGAGCCAGAGCAGCTGCGCCACCAACGTATGAAGCAAATTAACCCCAAATACATTCTGCGAAACTATCTCGCCCAGGCTGCTATCGAGAAGGCAGAACAAGGGGATTACGTCGAGATTGAACAACTGATGACAGTGTTGCAGTCCCCCTATGATGAGCACCCTGATCTGGAACATTATGCTCAAAAGCCCCCTGAGTGGGGTAAAAAGCTGGAAGTCAGCTGCTCGTCCTGACGGATAGTTTGCTATACCATTCCAACCTGTTACTGATTAAGAAAATGAGGATACCCATGGCCCGTACCGTACATTGTGTAAAACTCAAAAAAGAAGCCGAAGGTCTTGCTGTACCACCTCTGCCCGGACCCAAAGGCCAGTGGGTTTATGAGAACGTTTCCCAGACAGCCTGGAGCGAATGGCAAGCCCACCAGACTCGCCTGATTAACGAGAAACACCTCAACTTGCTGGACCCTGAAACCCGCAAATACCTGACCGAACAGATGGATAAGTTTTTCGCCGGTGAAGATTATGATACCGCTGATGGTTTTGTGCCTGAGCAGAAGTAAACTGATTAGGAGCCTCTACCATGAACATCAAAGACATTTCCATCTCTAACAACAAAAAGAAGCAGATCCTCTCTGCTATCAGCGACCACTCCGTCCTCTTTCAGGAAGAAAATGGCGACATTGTTGTAGATACCCGGGCCTATCAGACTTACAAGGAAGAAAAAGGGCAGGCACCGATTGAAGAAATAGCGGAACTGGACTCTCTGGAAGAATTGGCAGACTATGTCGTTTTTCAATGACAAAGCAAGCTCTGTCTGCTGCGTTACATCTCTAATCTATTGATCCAACCCAATTTTTTTCTTCAAAAGACCGAAAATCGTTGTAGCCGACTTGACTCAGAGGGGTGAAATCCGTTTAATACGCCTCGCACATGATTGCATGAAACGCCTGGGTAGCTCAGTTGGTAGAGCAGCGGATTGAAAATCCGCGTGTCGGTGGTTCGATTCCGCCCCTAGGCACCATCGATCTTCACGATGGTGCTATTAAGTCGAAAAGCAGTCTGGCCTGGGTAGCTCAGTTGGTAGAGCAGCGGATTGAAAATCCGCGTGTCGGTGGTTCGATTCCGCCCCTAGGCACCATATATCAAAGGGTTACGAGAAATTGTAACCCTTTTTTTGTGCGCCGAAAAAATTTACAGATTAATAGTGTACCTCTGAAGCGCTACTCAGACCGCCCTGGCACACCAGATGACCTTGCCCACAACTGGATTCTCTTCCACCTTTTTCAGATCCATATTCCAACGGGGATATTCAGGGTTATCACTGGTTATTTTCAGTTCATGCTGCACCTGTTTTACCCGCTTGGCCATCAAACCATCTTCGGTTTGAATAAGGTAAACAGCTTCACTATGGACTGATCTCCGGGACAGATCCACCAACACCTGATCTCCGTCCTGAAAGGTGGGCAGCATACTGTCACCGCTGATGGTGACAAATGCCAGACTTTCACCGGAAACGCCCAATTGTCGGCTCAGAAAGGTTTTATTGAAAGCAAAATAATCGCTGACTTCTTCACCCTGAACAGCTGAACCCATTCCTGCACTGGCCTCTACATCAAACATAGGAGCGAAGACAATTTCTTTACTTTCTTTAGTATCAGATATTTGTCCACTGTCGTTTTGATTGCCAGTCAGCAACCAGTTCAGGTCGACCCGAAACTCATCATAGAGACTTTCCAGATAGGCCATGGAAGGGCGGCTTGTACCCCGACAGATTTTATAGATGTGAGAGGCGGATTTGCCTGTCATTTCGGCAAACTGCTTTTTGTTTCCCTTTGCCAGACGATCAACTATCAACTGGAATCGACGCGCGAAAGCGTTTGCCATACTCTGTTTTGTCCTGAAATAAGAATGAAAGAGCAATTATACAACAGCAGATCTGATTAAACGTGCACAGATAAAAAAGAGGCCTGCTGTTCAGCCTTTAGCAAAGGACCGATATAATCAGCCAATGACTTTCCAGCTACGCCCTTATCAACAAGACGCTGTTTCCAGAGTGATACAGCACTTTCGCAACAGTGACGACCCTGCCCTTGTGGTACTGCCCACAGGTGCTGGCAAGAGCCTGGTCATCAGTGAGCTGGGACGCATTGCCCGTGGCCGGGTCCTGGTTCTGGCTCATGTCAAAGAGCTGGTTGAACAGAATCATGTCAAATACGAAAGCTATGAGCTGAAAGCTTCCATATTCAGTGCCGGGCTGGGCAAGAAAGAGGCTACTGAGCAGGTTGTATTTGGCAGTGTTCAGTCTGTCGTTAAAAACCTGGATCAGTTTAATGACGAGGACTTCACGTTGCTGGTCATAGATGAGTGTCATCGGGTTTCTCTGGAGAAAACCTCCAGTTATCACAAGATTATTGAGTACCTTCAAAAGCTCAATCCAAAGCTGAAAATACTGGGATTAACGGCAACGCCCTACCGGCTTGGCATGGGTTGGATTTATCAGCATTACCTGCCCGGAAACCAAAAAGGCACCCTGCGAACGGCAGAAAAGCGATTTTTCAAAAGCTGCATTTATGAACTTCCGTTGTCGTACATGATCAAAAACAACTATCTGACACCGGCAACCTTGATTGATGCTCCTGTTGTTTTTTACGACTTCAGTCTTTTATCAAGGGACCGTTTTGGTCGCTACAGCGAAGCTGATCTGAACACGCTGCTCAAGGGCGAAGGGCGGGCGACACAACAGATCATCAATCAGGTTCTGAAAGCGTCGGAAAACAGAAAAGGTATCATGATCTTCGCTTCTACCGTGGACCATGCCCGGGAAATAATGGGCTATCTGCCAGAATCTGAATCCGCTTTGATCATTGGTGACACGGCTACTCAGGAACGCGATAACCTGATTCAGGCTTTCAAGGCTCAGAAGATCAAATATCTGGTCAACGTCTCGGTCTTAACCACCGGCTTCGACGCCCCCCATGTTGATCTGATCGCTATTCTTCGCCCCACCGAGTCTGTCAGCCTTTATCAACAGATTGTGGGCCGTGGGCTACGTTTGGCAAGAGGCAAGAAAGATTGTCTGGTTATAGATTTTGCCGGCAATCGCTATGATCTGTTCAGCCCTGAAGTAGGTAGTCCAAAGCCAGACTCCCAATCCGTTGCGGTGACAGTTCCCTGCCCTGCCTGTGGCCATGAGAACAGCTTCTGGGGCATTGTCGATGATGACGGTGATCTGATCGAGCACTATGGTCGCCGTTGCCAGGGCGTTGAAACGTTTGAAGGTCAAATCGTTCGATGCGATTTCCGCTATCGTTTCAAGGAGTGTCAAGAATGCGGTGCAGAAAACGACATTGCCGCGAGAAAATGTCATCAATGCAGAAAAACACTGGTTGATCCGGATCAAAAACTGCGAGATGCCCTTAACCTGAAAGACTGTATGGTGCTTCGTTGCTCCGGTATGACGATGGAATCTGACTCCGGAGGAAATCACCCCAGAATCAAAATCACCTACTACGATGAAGACGGAGCTGAAGTCAGCGAGTATTTCCGTCTGGACACCGCTGCACAACAAGGTGCTTTTTATCATCACTTTGGCAAACATGCCCTGATTAATCGTGCTGAGCCCTTCAGGGCAAAGTCAGTCGACTCCGTTATCAGTCAACAAAAGAAATTTCGCAAACCAGACTTCGTGATTGCCAGAAAAGAGAAACACTACTGGTCGGTCGTTGATAAGCTCTTTGATTATGAGGGTCATTACCGAAAGGCTTATGAGGCTGAATAACTCCTCCTCATACTCTAGACCTATTATGAAGGAGCCTGAAACCAGACATTTATGACAGCAATAACCAGACTAAACCTCTCTTTCGACAGATTCTCTTATATCATATTGAGAGAGTTCATGTCTGATGCGCGTGTTTAATTCATCGCGATTAAGCCAAATAAGTTCTTCGATGTGTTGGATATTCCTGCTTTTGAAATCCATAGATAAGAGTAAGATGAATCGTCTCTTGGCTAACAATGAGTCACAGTTCAGGATCTGCCTGCGAAATTCTTCGGATGCAATCATTTTTTTTCTCAGAGGATCTCCCAGATTATAAAACAAGCCCTTTGCTAATTTATTAAAGAAAATAATCAGCAGGTTTTCGACTGTTCCATCGGGTTTACCGGGATCCAGATCCGGACGGTCAAGTAGTGTAAGTGCTAAATGAGGGTTATTTAACAATATGGCCTGACCGATAAGGCTAACAGGGATCTTTCTTTCACCCGTTTTTTTATAAAATGAAAACTCAGGAGGAAATTTAATATGAAAGGAAGATTTAAAAGGCCCTGAGTACTCAAATCCTATTTTTGTATTTACCCGGGTTCTGGGATCGCTGGCCAGTAATTCACTGATTACGCCTCTGTTTTTGGCTCCTACCTGGCTGTTTACTAATTCCGTTGGTGTCATGTACATACTTCCAGTAAAATCTTGAATACAATTGACGCTATTAACGTTGGTATCATTGTTTTCCAGTAACACCTTCATTATTTTTGATGTGAAATCAGCAGGCGAATAACTAGAGTGCCTGCCACTGCGAACAAATAGTCGGGGGAGGTTACCTTCTCCTTTTTCATAGCTTTCACTCGCCAATACTGTATCCGGTAATGCTCCATAGTTAATTAACAATTGGAGTGCTTCCGTTTTACCATGAACTGCCGCCTGAATGGCCGGATTTCGATTTTTTTGCTTCAAGCAAAGTTGTAAAGAGGTCGGGTGCCTGTCAATGATATAGCTGATCAGCTTAGTATCGTTGTGTTTGGCTGCTTTCATTAATGCTGAATCTGGTCCTCTTAATTTCAGATGCAATTTGTTAACTTTATGCTGAGCCCAGGAACAGGTCCGTGTCTCACTGTTCTGTTGTCCTTGAGCTGAATTGCTTCTACCAAGCAGGCTGTGATTCTCAAGAATATTGCTATTGGGTGCTCCTCCAGTGGCTATCATCTGTCTTCTCCTTTTTTAATTTCATATTCCTTAGATTATTATTTTTTTATAAAGTTCAACGGTATCCTTACTTTTTTTACTTCAATCCGGATAATGAATCATATCCGCTGATAGGGCTCACAGCTGGAGTAATTGTAGAGACATCAATCTATTATCAAGCTCCTGAATCTGATTTAATCGCCTCTGTCCGTGATACAGAACACAGGTGGGACTTACTGAACATAGGTACAAATCAGTCCTGCTGCTGGTCAGTAACTACTTTTAATTCCTTATGGTATTATCCTTGTCCATAAACATTTGCTTAAGGCATTAAGTACTCAGCCATACGGAATCGAATATTTCTGGCTTATTGGGCAGGTGCTCTGCAAGGCACAACGACGGGAACATAGCAAGCTATATGACCAGGGTTGCAACGCAGTCAGAGTGCCTGAACAATGAGTCAGAAAATATGATTTCGTATGGTTGAGTACTTACAGTAGAATAATGACATGATCTGGATCATCGCACTCATTGCTCTGATTATTATTGGTAACTTCATGTGGCTCCTGCCTTCCAAGTCAGACAGGCGTCGTATGAAGCTTAGAAACAAAGCCATCTTGTCTGGCTTTACCTGTCGGGAAATCAAAGACAAAGATCTTTTACCTGAATCTGCCATTATCGAGCAGAGCCCATGGCTTGAGTATTCCACTGTGTCTTTGACTGAAGATAATGATCCCGTTATCGTTCTGGAAAAAGCCGATGGATGCTGGCCTGAAAACACTAGAGTCGGCTCTGAAAAGCTCTCCAAATTACCTGCTTCCGCTGTCAGAGTGAGCTTCCGGGCAGGTTCCATCGCAGTACTCTGGAATGAAGAAGGTGAACTGGAGGATGTTCAGACTATCATGGATTTTCTTGAGAGCGTTGCGGTTACAGAGCCCCGGCAATAAACCTGAGCCACCACGTAAAATTCCTTCCGTTCTTTTCTTTTTTCTCAAGACAACTTTTGTGACTACCTCTTTATGTAAGAGAGGCAGTCACTCTGATACGTTAAGCCAGTCCTCGCTCCGGGCTGGTTCTTACATGGGTCAAATAAAGTGGCAGGCCAACCAAAAGGAAACCTCCTACCAAATTCCCCAGAGCGGTAGGCAGTTCATTCCAGATCAGGTAATCCATCACAGTAAACTCACCACCCATGATCATTGAGAAGGGAAAAAGGAACATATTGACAATAGAGTGCTCGAAGCCCATGAAGAAAAACAGCATAATAGGCATCCACATGGCCACCATCTTTGCACCTGCAGACGTTGAGATCATGGCGCCGACAACCCCCATTGATACCATCCAGTTACAGAGCATTCCCCGAACAAAAATCGTTAACCAACCTGCAAGACCATGCTCCTGATAGCCCAATGTTCTCGACTCACCAATGGCGGAGACTTTCGCAGCTATGGCTCCACCATCAATGCTGTAGCCATAGGTCAAAATAAACGACACAAAGAAAGCAGTAGTCAGTGCTCCGGCAAAATTCCCCAGAAATACCAGACCCCAATTCCTGAGAAGCCCTCGCATATCCACACCAGGTCGTTTATCAATTAACGCCAGAGGAACCAGGGTGAAGACGCCGGTCAACAAGTCAAATTTCATGAGATACAACATGATAAAACCAATCGGGAACAACAGAGCTCCGATCAGCGGTGAGCCAGTATTGATAGTCACTGTAATGGCAAAGATAGCCGCCAGTCCCAGAATAGCTCCTGCCATGAAGGCTCGAATAAAAGTATCTTTGGTTGACATAAAGATCTTTGACTCACCGGAGTCCACCATTTTTTTGACAAACTGATCGGGTTCGATATAAGCCATATAATTCCATCTCGCTAATTTTATTATTCGTCGAGTCCTGCACAGCAAAAAAGATGCCTGTCTTTTGATTTATCACTTAACAATTTGATTTTTAATAAGTTAACTATTTACAGGATGGCAAGTACCTGAAGAAAATAGTTGATGGGAAAGAAGTGAATCGGTGCATTTTGTGTGAACATGCACCAAAGAAGGAAAAAGTTTTGAGAGTAATGGGATACGATTAAACAAAAACCCCGATCAATCTCTCAACCGGGGTTTTGCTTTATTCAATGCCTGGCGATGACCTACTCTCACATGGGGAAACCCCACACTACCATCGGCGATGCGTCGTTTCACTACCGAGTTCGGGATGGGATCGGGTGGTTCCAACGCTCTATGGTCACCAGGCAAAACTGGTCGAGCCGTTGGCTCTCGAGCTGGAAGCTTGAAGCTGGAGGCTTGAAGCTGTTTCTCGAAAACCAAGGCTCTGGAATCCAAATCTCTTTTAAGCTGTGTCGTCTATTCTTGCTCAACACTCTCGTTCACTGTGTACGGCTTCAAGCTTCCAGCTTTTGCTGGCAGCTTCGCTGCGCAAATCGCTTTGGCGTTATATGGTCAAGCCTCTCGAGTCATTAGTACGGGTTAGCTCAACGCCTCACAACGCTTACACACCCCGCCTATCAACGTCATAGTCTTTAACGTCTCTTATGGGCCTTACGGCCAGGGAAGTCTCATCTTGAAGGGGGCTTCCCGCTTAGATGCTTTCAGCGGTTATCCCGTCCGAACTTAGCTACCGGGCAATGCGTCTGGCGACACAACCCGAACACCAGTGGTTCGTCCACTCCGGTCCTCTCGTACTAGGAGCAGCTCTTCTCAAACTTCCAACGTCCACGGCAGATAGGGACCGAACTGTCTCACGACGTTCTAAACCCAGCTCGCGTACCACTTTAAATGGCGAACAGCCATACCCTTGGGACCGGCTTCAGCCCCAGGATGTGATGAGCCGACATCGAGGTGCCAAACACCGCCGTCGATGTGAACTCTTGGGCGGTATCAGCCTGTTATCCCCGGAGTACCTTTTATCCGTTGAGCGATGGCCCTTCCATTCAGAACCACCGGATCACTATGACCTACTTTCGTACCTGCTCGACATGTACGTCTCGCAGTCAAGCTGGCTTGTACCATTACACTAACCGCACGATGTCCGACCGTGCTTAGCCAACCTTCGTGCTCCTCCGTTACTCTTTGGGAGGAGACCGCCCCAGTCAAACTACCCACCACACAATGTCCCCGATCCTGCTAAAGGACCTGGGTTAGAACCTCAATATTGCCAGGGTGGTATTTCAAGGTTGGCTCCATGCAGACTGGCGTCCACACTTCAAAGCCTCCCACCTATCCTACACAAGCAACATCAAGATCCACTGTGAAGCTGTAGTAAAGGTTCACGGGGTCTTTCCGTCTAGCCGCGGATACACTGCATCTTAACAGCGATTTCAATTTCACTGAGTCCTGGGTGGAGACAGCGTGGCCATCGTTACGCCATTCGTGCAGGTCGGAACTTACCCGACAAGGAATTTCGCTACCTTAGGACCGTTATAGTTACGGCCGCCGTTTACCGGGGCTTCGATCAACCGCTTCTCTTGCGATAACAGCATCAATTAACCTTCCGGCACCGGGCAGGCGTCACACCGTATACGTCCACTTACGTGTTAGCACAGTGCTGTGTTTTTAATAAACAGTCGCAGCCACCTGGTATCTTCGACCAGCCTCAGCTTACGGGGCAAGCCCGATCACCAAAGCCGGCGCACCTTCTCCCGAAGTTACGGTGCCATTTTGCCTAGTTCCTTCACCCAGGTTCTCTCAAGCGCCTTGGTATTCTCTACCTGACCACCTGTGTCGGTTTCGGGTACGGTCCCTTTTGACCTGATGCTTAGAAGGTTTTCCTGGAAGCCTGGCATCAACCACTTCCCCACCTTGGTGGGTTCGTCATCAGTTCTCGGCTTTGTGAACCCGGATTTGCCTGAGTCCACAGCCTACGACCTTAAACAGGGACAACCATCGCCCTGCTGGCCTAGCCTTCTCCGTCACTCCATCGCAGTCAAAAGGGGTACAGGAATATTAACCTGTTTCCCATCGATTACGTCTTTCGACCTCACCTTAGGGGCCGACTCACCCTGCGCCGATTAGCGTTGCGCAGGAACCCTTGGTCTTCCGGCGAGGGAGCCTCTCACTCCCTTTATCGTTACTCATGTCAGCATTCGCACTTCTGATACCTCCAGCCCACCTTCCGGTGAACCTTCAACGGCTTACAGAACGCTCCTCTACCGGTTCAGTTGTCAGTTTGCAGTTGTCGGTTGTCAGTTTGAACTGAGTTATTTAAAACTCTTGTGCAAACTAACCAACATCTTACTGACTTGGTTGTATTCGGTTTTGAGGTCTTGCCATTGCTGATCGTCAATGTAATTGACGATCAAGGCAGTACCTTAACCAAACTCTCATTTCGTCAGATGATCCGATAGCCATCAATATGAACCTTCGAAACTCTGCTTTTGAGATGATCAGTTTCCCATGTCCTTCAGCAATATTTGCACAGATTCCTTTACTGGCTCTGCGCATCTGATCAGCAAGTCCATGCATTTGTTCAATTCTCGGAAATTCCAGCGAGAGCTTGTGAACTTTCAAAGAAAGCTTATAGGCCCATTGAAATACTTCTAAATCTTCAAATCGCTGCATACTTACTTCTCATACTGCCAACTGACAACTGTAAACTGACAACTGAACCCCGTAGCTTCGGTGAATAGTTTGAGCCCCGTTACATCTTCCGCGCGAGCCGACTCGACCAGTGAGCTATTACGCTTTCTTTAAAGGGTGGCTGCTTCTAAGCCAACCTCCTGGCTGTCTGGGCCTTCTCACATCGTTTCCCACTTAACTATTACTTTGGGACCTTAGCTGACGGTCTGGGTTGTTTCCCTTTCCACGACGGACGTTAGCACCCGCCGTGTGTCTCCCGTGATTGCACTCATCGGTATTCGGAGTTTGCATGGGGTTGGTAAGCCGGGATGGCCCCCTAGCCCAAACAGTGCTCTACCCCCG
>NZ_CP184829.1:1550000-2457500 GCF_049275945.1 Endozoicomonas sp. ALD040 | reverse complement strand
TTGGCTGGCTTGGAGCCGCCCTGGGCAGTATCACCTTTCAGGCCCGGATCGGTTTCAATGACTTCCAGTTCTACGAAATTAGGTGCGCTCACAGAAAGAGGAGATCCGTTGTAAAGGGTTACGGAGTATACTTCCTGCTCCTTGAGCCAATCGAGAGTATCCCCCACGGCTTCCTTGCTGGCAGCGTGCTGCTCGAAAGAACCGTCAGTCATCATGAAGTGCCAGAATTCACCGTCGGTGTAGAGGTACTCCATGTCATAGTCCATCACGTCTGCCGCTTCGATGCTTTCACCAGACTTGAAGGTACGCTCCCAGACACGGTTGCTCATCAGGTTGCGGAACTTGACGCGGTTAAAGGCCTGACCTTTACCCGGTTTTACAAACTCGTTTTCAATGATGACGCAGGGATCACCTTCCAGCATCACTTTGAGACCTGAACGAAATTCGTTGGTACTATAACTAGCCATCGGACACTACCAGCAAAATGAAAACCCCTATGATAACCCGTTACGAGGACGGTGTGCATACTGACAAGCTATCAACCCGTTTTATGCTTCCTGAAGAGCAACCAGACAACTGGAAAAAAGTGCTGGCTGATTCAGTCACCGACCCTGAAGTATTGCTCAACATTCTGAATCTTCCAGACACTTTGTTGCCGGGGGCCATCAAAAGCGACAAGTCTTTTCGTATGCGGATTCCACGTCCTTTTATAGATCGGATGACCCGGGGTGACCAGTACGATCCGCTGCTCAGACAGGTTCTGCCTCTGGGTGAAGAGTGTGAGGAAGTCAGTGGGTTCAGTCTCGACCCTCTGGCAGAACAGTCTCAGAACCCGACCGAGGGCATTATTCATAAATATCAGGGAAGACTGCTTCTGATTATCAGCGGAGCCTGTGCCATAAACTGCCGCTTCTGCTTTCGGCGACATTTCCCTTATGAGGACAACCGGCTGGGCGGAGACAACTGGATGCAGGCGATAGAATACATTCGCACTCAGAACAGTATTCATGAGGTCATATTAAGTGGCGGAGATCCACTGGCTACCACGGATAGTCGCCTTGCTCGTATGGTAGAGGCACTGTCCGATATACCCCATGTGAAAACGCTTCGAATTCATACCCGACTGCCTATTGTTATTCCCCAGAGAGTCACCAAAGAAATGCTTCATTGGTTTTGTAGCGGAAGGCTGAAACCCGTTATGGTGATTCACTGCAACCACGCCAATGAGATCGATGAACAGGTTGAACGAGCGCTGCAAAAGCTGAGACAAGCGGGTGCAATAGTATTGAACCAGACGGTGCTGCTTAAAGGCATCAATGATGACTCCGGATCACTGGCCGATCTGAGTCACACCCTGTTCAATGCCGGAGTTCTACCCTATTACCTGCATCTTCTGGACCGGGTTCAGGGTGCCGCCCACTTTGACGTAACGGAAGAAAGAGCCAAAGTGCTCGTTAAGGAGCTGATGCAGAAATGTCCGGGTTACCTGGTCCCCAGGCTGGTCAAAGAAGTAGCAGGAGAAGCCAGCAAAACCCCCATACCGGTTAATTAGCCTGTCTGTCACGCTGGATTCTTTAAGCCCGTGATCTTAATATAAGAAATGGTCCTAAAGGATTTTTAACAGGCAGACAATCAGGATGATTTCATGGACGCGCAGAACGAAAGGATTCCGCTGCAGCTCCCGTCTCAGAGCCTGAACACTTTATCGTTCAGCCAGACCGATGTGCACGGAGTTCATCAATGGCTCAGTGAGCTGCCTAAAATTGATAGATCTTTGTCGTTTAAATCAATAGGGCAGGCACTGGAAGAGCTGGCTCGCCTCAAAGTACAGCCTTCTCTTCAGTGGTCTCTGGTTGAGCAATTCAGACCCGTCGTTTATTTTCTGGTTCATCAGAGTCAGAATCAGGTTCTGAAAGATATCATCACTTTTAACGATGCTCAGCAGGTAGAATACGATAATTGTCTGAAACTGCTGCTCAGACTGCTGAGAGTCTACAAAGTGATTGTGCGCAGCAGCCAGAACCAGGAGGATGCTTCCAGCCCTCTGGGCGCCGCATTGCATCGCTCACTGACTGAAAGTGCCTCCATTCTGCTCTTTACCTGTGAGTATTATCGACCTGCTCCCGAGCGGGTGTGGCTGGAAATGCACACCCTGTACTTTACTGCCCGCACACAAAATCTGGACACTTTCAGCCTAGAGGATGCCATCACTACCAAGGCCAGAAAACTGTCTCTTTCAGATCTGTATAAGCGTGCATTGCTACTCAGTCGCTCCCGATCCAACCAGCTGAGACCTCAGGAAATCCGACAGATTTTCAAGGCCCTCTGTCTCTGGGCACCGCACAGCAAACTCGAGCCGGTTGAAAACAGCCGGTCGCACTTTGTGGTCAATCTGGATTCCGATGAAGGGCTGCTCTACAGCTCTCTATTGGAAGGAGAAAAAAATGATCACCTTATGGCTCTGGATTCCAGGCTGCTGACCGCGCACCTCAAAAAGCTGAGCGAATCGGTCTCGGAAGAAAAACCCGGAGCTCTGACAAAACGGGTCATTGATCATCTGGCAGCTGCATGGAGCCTTCCCGGGCAACGAAAACACCAACGTCAGACAAGCTCAGACAGCTGTGAAATCTGCTTTGGCTTCAGCGCTGTTCATTATTTCCTGCACGGCCAGCAGTCGTTTGATGAAATGGTTTCCAGACATATAGCCCATAACCAATCCGGTATGAGTAGCTTCTCTTCCAATGACAGTAGTGATGCCTGGTCCGAAGCCCATGACACCCATACGGATGAAGATACAAAGATGTCCACGAGCACTTCATCCATTCAATTTACCCGCTCAGGCAATCAGGGCTCTCTCTATCCCGTCTATGATTGCTCGATCATCAATACCTGCGCAGGGGGTTACTGCCTGAGCACCAGTGGTGATCTTGAACGCCAACTGCGAACCGGGGAGCTTCTGGCCGTCAGGGAAACCGGCCAGAAAAACTGGTTACTGGCCGCAGTCCGTTGGGTTCAGGTGAATAATCAAAAAGATCTGCTCATAGGTTTGGAACTTCTGTCTGCCTCAACAAAACCCTGTGCGCTTACGCCTCTGAAAAAAAACATGGACACCAGTCACTATCAGAGAGCTTTCCTTCTACCGGTCATGCCAGCCGTGAATGATATGCCCACCCTGATAACGCCCAGGGTCTCATTCAAAAGTGGACTGAAATTCACTCTGCTTCAGGGAGACAAAATCCGAAAAGGTCAACTGCTGGAATGCATCTCCAGTTCACCAGGCTATAGACAGTTCAAATTTCGGCTGCTGGAAGATCAGTACTGATCGCTTCTATACTTTCTTCGATTCAACCCTGAAGATCGAAGCAGGGGCAATAAAGTGTTCAGCAACCATTGTTTGCAATATGTACTGCCATTCATCTTCCTTCTGACAGGCTGTAGCACCACTCAGGAGGTCATGGATTCCTGGCACGGCCACCACGTAGAAGAAGCCATCAGTAACTGGGGAGCCCCCAGTTCCATGCTGGAACTGAAGAATGGTAATAAAGTTTATAGCTGGGTCTCTAACTGGGGCTCAGCCTACCTGATGAGCACTTGTCGACAGTCGTTTACTACTTCTTCCAAAGGCGTCATTCAAAACTGGCGATACACCGGTTGCCCGTACTGGCAATCGATATCGATGGATAAAATTAAAAAGATGTCGTCTGAGTGAGTAAACGACGAAAGCGTTTACGCAAAGAGAACGCAAAACTGATACCAAGTCTATTTACTCTATATCCCGAGTCTGATCGCAGAATAGCGTTGGCAATTCCCTGTAGTTCTCGCGAATGCTGAGCATAAGGCGAAAATCATTAGCGCATTCCCACTACATGAGCTGGCAACGAAACCCTACTGCACTGTATAAGAGCCAATTTTATCAAGCTTTTCCGCTGCGCTGATATGAAAGATGACTTCCTGCAGACACAGTGGGGGGGGGTCGAAAACGATACACATTGTCGCGGTAATAGCTGTACCTATTCTGTTGGCCAAACGAGCGCAATCTGAATTACCTTTGTATTTACAACCCGATCTGTCACAAAAAATAGTTCTTTTTGCATTTTGATTTACGTAAACAATCCCGTAAACTTTTCAATTGAAAACTAAAGTGGGTTTGTTTTACCTGAGGGAAGTGATGCGTATTGGCTATGCAAAGGTCAGTACAGAGGGCCAAGAGACTGCATCTCAGATGGATGCACTTATCCTGGCGAACTGCGACCGCATCTATCAAGAAAGCATAAAGGGCAAGTCAAAACAGCGACCAGAGCTGAGTAGAATGCTTGATAGCCTTCGCGATGGCGATGTCGTCATTGTACAGCGCCTGGATCGCCTTGGGCACAGCCTCAAAGATTTGATCAAGCTGCTGGATGACTTCAATCAGCGCGGAGTTAACTTCATTTCTCTGACGGAAAATATCGATACAACAATGGCAACTGGCGAGCTTGCGTTTCACATAATTGATGCCATCGCCCAGTTCGAACGACGTCTGATTTCAGAGCGCGCGAAAGCCGGGTTAAGCGCGGCTCGTGCGCGAGGCAGAAAAGGTGGTCGCAAAGCGAAACTTAGTGCCTCTGACGTCAAGAAAGCACACGCCATGTTGTTAGATCCGAACATGACCAAAGCAGAAGTGGCAGCGCATTTTGGGGTTAGTCGGCCAACCCTTAATAAAGCTCTGGAGAGTCAGGCTAGTTAGCTACGAGGTAGACTTCGTTGAACAAGAAGGAATTGCTCCAATTTTATAAGGAACTCTATTTTCATGAGCTGGAACGAAAGGATCGCATAACCGGCCAAGCTCAAGTGCGCTTCGCATTCATTGCAACAGGCGTAGCGCTATCGGCTTACATGCTGAGGATGCTGGACTTTTCGGAGTCAGCCCATCTCGTTTGGCTTTTTGTGGGTTGCCTTGGTTTAGCACTAGTTCCGTTTTGTTACTCAGTGTGGATCTTATGTAGAGCTTTCTGGGGTAATAAGTATGATTATTTGCCACTTCTGACCGATGTTGAGTCCTATCGCCAAGATCTGGAGCGCCACTATTCCGAGACAAGCGAGAACGGGTCGATTGAAAGTGACATGCTGGACTACTTACTGGTTAGCTTTGCGAAAATATCATCGAAGAACAGTCAGGTTAATGAGGAGCGCCTCAGCAAGATGCACTGTTTCTACAAGTGGTCGTTGCCTTCGGTAGGCTTTTTTATTGTGGCAAGTACGCTGTTCATCGCTGCAGACCTTGACGCGTCATCACCCAGGAAGCCAATTGTCGTTCACCAAATTTCGACACCTGTCGCCGAGCTAGCATCGCCGACTAAAATGGAGCCAGGCAAACCAGGAGCAAATGAGGGATGACCAAAAAAAATAATGAAGAAGAGTCAACAGCTCCTAAAGTATCGAGCTTGCCTCGTCGCCCTCAACCGCCCAAGCCTCGAACCGTTTTGGAGCTCAGCCACGGGAATACTTTCTCTCGCTACTCATATTTTTATACAACTCTCAACAAGCAGTCAGCACCTCAAGCACCGGAAAGCTACTGGCCTGACAAAAGTGCTGAGTCACAACAGGAAAAGCTCAATGAAGCAGATACTTGCCGTAAGTTCGTGACACCTAAACTTGTCGAAGCAGGCTGGGATAATGCTCCTCACCAAATAAGGGAACAGTTCCAACTTACCGACGGGCGCATTACCGTTAGAGGCGATAAAACCTTTCGTGGAGAGCAGTATCGGGCTGATTACCTGCTGAATTACAACCGGGACTACCCTGTCGCGGTGGTTGAAGCGAAGCCGGAATCAGCACCTGTTGGCAAAGGTATGCAGCAGGCTAAGGCTTATGCTGAAATTCTGGGTCTCAAATTTGCCTACGCCACTAACGGCCATGAGATTTTAGAGTTTGATTTCCTGACTGGGGTTGAACAAGTCATCAACAAATACCCAACGCCTGAGGAGTTAATTGCTCGTCTTACAGGCGGTGAAGGCTTAGACAAGGAATCATTCGATAGGCTCTTAACGTCCTACCATCACGCACCCGGAGGATTCTCACCAAGATACTATCAGCAGCTCGCTATCAACCGAACTGTGCTTTCTATCTTGCAGGGAAAGAAGCGTAATTTGATCACAATGGCCACTGGTACCGGAAAAACGATGGTCGCTTTTCAAATATGCTGGAAGTTATGGCACTCACGGTGGAACACTTCAGGTGAGTACCGCAAGCCAAGGATCTTATTCCTGGCTGATCGAAATGTGCTTATTGATGACCCAAAAGATAAGACTTTTTCCCCATTCGGCGATGCTCGACACAAGATCGAAGGCGGTAAGATCACGAAAAGTCGTGAGATGTACTTCGCGATTTATCAATCCATCGCTAAGGATAAGAATCGGCCTGGTTTGTACAGGGAGTTTTCTCCTGACTTCTTTGACTTGATCATCGTCGACGAGTGCCATCGCGGCAGTGCCAGAGATGATAGTAACTGGAGAGACATCCTTGAGTACTTTGAGCCTGCTTATCAGGTCGGAATGACAGCAACACCGCTTCGTAAGGACAACCGGGATACATATAAGTACTTTGAAAACCCACTCTACACCTACAGCCTTGCACAAGGCATTGAAGATGGCTTTCTTGCGCCATACCGAGTTCATCGCGTTATTACTCAGGTAGATGCTACGGGCTGGAGGCCTACTAAGGGTGAGCTGGATCGCTACGGTCGTGAAATCCCGGATGAGGAGTATGGTACGAAAGACTTTGAGCGCAAAGTTGTCCTCAAGGCACGGACTGAGACAATTGCGAAACATATCACCGACTTTCTGAAACGAACCGATAGGTTTGCAAAGACTATCGTTTTCTGTGTAGACCAATCTCACGCCGACGAAATGCGCCGGGCTCTGAATAACCTGAACAGCGATTTAGTCAAAAAATTTCCGGACTACGTTGCCCGTGTGACGTCAGATGAGAAGAAAATAGGTAAAGGGCACCTCAGTCGATTCCAGGAACTGGAAACGAGGACACCGGTTATATTAACGACTTCGCAATTATTGACTACTGGCGTGGATGCTCCGACATGCAAAAATGTAGTTTTAGTTCGGGTTGTTAACTCTATGAGTGAGTTCAAGCAGATCATAGGGCGAGGAACCCGTTTACGCGAAGATTACGGCAAGCTCTGGTTCAGCATTCTGGATTATACAGGATCAGCTACTCAGAACTTTGCCGACCCGACCTTTGATGGTTTCCCTGACATTGAAGATGACACCATAATTGACGAAGACGGTAACGAGCTGCCTCAAGAAGGTGATGATTTACCAGGCGAAAGTGACGGTAGTGAAGGTGAGGGTGAAACACCACCAGAAGGACAAGATACTGGCTCTGTAGGATGTGTCTCTGAGCCTGAACCAGCACGTTACTATGTTGATGGTGGCAGTGTAAGCATTTCTACCCATGTCGTTTATGAGTTTGATGGAAGTGGTAAACAGCTAAATGCAGTCCAGTTTACCGACTACACGGCAGAAAGCGTGAGAACCCTGTTTTCTTCGCCAGACGAGCTTCGTGATAGCTGGGCTGACCCGGTTAAACGCGAAGACGTTATCAAGTCGCTGGCTGACAAGGGCATAGATTTCCGACATGTGAGCGAGGAAGTAGGTAAGCCGGATGCAGATCCCTTTGACTTGCTTTGTCATCTAGCGTTCGATGCCCCACTGAGAACCAGACGCGAGCGTGCTGAATATCTGCGCAAGTCGAACCCCGACTTCTTTGACCGATACGGCCCTCAGGCCAGAGAAGTGCTTGAGGCACTCTTGAACAAGTACCGAGAACACGGACCAACACAATTCAACCTCGCAGAAGTAGTTGACGTACCACCCATTTCCGATTTCGGCAATTTGATAGAAATTGCGGGTCGATTTGGTGGGCCGAGAGAGATGAAAAGTGCGGTAGAGCAGATGCAATCTCTGCTCTACCACTCATAAAAATACTGGTAGTAATTGATGGCTAAAAAGAAGGCTGAAAAGCCAATGACAACAGCCCAACAGCTGGGTTCTATTGTGAAAAGTGCGCGTCAGATCATGCGCAAGGATAAAGGCCTTAACGGTGATCTCGACAGATTGCCGGTGCTTACCTGGGTAATGTTCCTCAAGTTCCTTGACGACTTGGAAAACCTCAGAGAGACGAAAGCGCTGGTCGAAGGTAAAGAGTTCAAAGCAGCCATTGATGCGCCTTACCGTTGGCGTGATTGGGCAGCAAAAGAAGGCGGGATCACCGGTGATGAACTCATCTCCTTCGTTAACAATGACATCTCCGTTAGACCGGATGGTACAGAGGGTGGGGGTCTGTTCGCTTACTTAAAAGAACTTCAGGGTGAAAACGGCCAGATGGATCGCCGTGATGTGATTGCAACAGTGTTCAGCGGCTTACATAACAGGATGCTTAACGGCTACCTGTTACGTGATGTGATTGATAAGGTCAATGGTATTCATTTCAATTCATCTGAGGAAATGCACACACTTAGTCGTCTGTATGAAACCATGTTGCGAGAAATGCGTGATGCAGCAGGTGACTCTGGTGAGTTCTATACACCACGGCCAGTGGTTCGTTTCATGGTCGAAGTTACCAAGCCGCAGTTAGGCGAGAGCGTGCTCGACCCTGCCTGTGGTACCGGTGGGTTTCTGGTTGAAGCACTGTCTTATCTGGAAGGCCAGTGCACAACAGTGGAAGATCGCGCGATGCTGCAAGGTTCAAGCCTGTTTGGTGGCGAACCAAAACCTCTCCCCTATCTGCTTGTCCAGATGAACCTGTTGTTACACGGTATGGAATACCCTCAGATTGACTCAGGTAACAGCCTTCGCTTCCCACTGCGTGAGATCGGTGACAAAGACCGCGTTGACGTGATCCTGACCAACCCGCCGTTTGGTGGCGAGGAAGAGAAAGGGATATTGGGGAACTTTCCAGATGATATGAAAACGGCGGAAACGGCGCTTTTGTTTTTGCAACTTATTATGCGCAAGCTAAAAAGGCCGGGGCAAGGTTCAGATTCTGGCGGTCGGGCTGCGGTTGTTGTACCTAATGGCACACTGTTTAGTGATGGCATTGGTGCACGGATTAAAGAAGAGCTGCTCAAGAACTTCAACTTACATACAGTTGTTCGTCTACCTGAAGGTGTTTTTGCCCCGTATACTGACATTCCTGCCAATTTACTGTTCTTTGATAGAAGTGGTCCAACAGGAGATATTTGGTATTACGAGTTACCAGCTCCTCCGGGGCGTAAGAAATACAGTAAAACGAAGCCTATGGAATTTGATGAGTTTACCCCATGTGCAGAGTGGTGGAATCAGCGTGAAGAGCACACTAACGCATGGCTGGTGAGAGCTGCCGATGTGCTTAAGTATGACAAATCTGGAAAGTTGATTTCAGCTAACTTGGATATTAAAAACCCTAATAGTCTGGAGGTGTTAGAGCACCGTTCACCGTTAGATCTAGTGAAGAGCATGCTGTCCAAGGAGCGACGAATTATCGAAATTATGGAAGAGCTTCACTTGGTGATGGAAAAAGGTGTCAATTGATGTGGATTAATAAGCCTATTCCACTTGGGGAAGTAATTGAGCATCGCAAAGAGTTTGTTACTATTAGCGATGAACAACGCTACAAGCGCTGTCGTGTACAAGTTCGGGCGAGAGGTGTTGTATTACGGGATGAGGTTGATGGATCGTCAATTCGAACTAAAAGTCAACAGGTATGTAGAACTGGTGAGCTTTTGGTAGCTGAAATCGATGCTAAAGTTGGCGGGTTTGGCATGGTTCCTCCCGAGTTGGAAGGTGCTATCGTAAGTAGCCATTATTTCCTTTACTCAATTAACGCATCCATGCTTGATGAGAGTTATCTCGGTTACTATGTAAAAGCACATCAATTTCGTGAGCAAGTTGAAGCAAAGGGTACGACTAATTATGCAGCAATAAGACCTAAGAATGTTTTGGAGTATACCATTCCACTTCCAAGTCTTGATCGACAACGCCAAATTGTTGCAAAAATAGACGATGTAGTTGGTAAGATCTGTGAAGTAACAACCTTAAGAGAAGAGGTTAGAAAAGAGATTGATAACCTGCCTGTAGCAATGGCACATAGGGCAGATCTCAGTGACTCAGAAAAGCATAAGCAAGGCTGGAGTCCTGTTCTTTTGAGCGATGTGCTTAAAAAAGTATCTACCCCTATAGAAGTAGAGCCAGATGGCGAATATCCTCACTTCGGCATTTACAGCTTTGTTAAAGGTTTGTTCAAGAAAGCACCATTGCTAGGTGACGAAATAAAGGCTAAAAAACTTTATCAAGTGAAAAAAGGGCAGTTTATATACGGTCGACTAAATGCTTATGAAGGAGCTTTTGCAATTATAAACGACGACTATGACGGTCATCATGTTTCAAATGAGTTTCCGACTTTTGAGTGTGATTTGGAGCGCGTTTTACCAGAGTATCTACTGGCTTATTTCTCTACTCCAGTTGTTTGGGAAACACTAAAAAGAAAAGTCACAGGTATCGGTGGCGGAGCTGGAAATCGCCGTATTCGGTTAAAAGAAAGCGACTTGTTGTCCGAAGAGATATGGTTACCGCCTATTGAATGGCAACATAAAATTAGATCTACAATGGATAACCTGTCACCCGCCAAAAACATTCATAAATCAAGTGAAGTTGAACTTGATGCTCTGCTTCCTGCGATCCTAGATAAAGCCTTTAGGGGAGAGCTAGTTTAATGACCATGCCTGCTCCCACTTTGGAATACGACGTCACTTCCCCGCCGGTCACTGCCCATGGAGTTTCCTATAGCAATCAACAGCTTGACCAGATACTGGCCGGGCCAGTAAAGGCAATTTTGCAGGATGCTGCCGGGCAGGAAGAACTCACAGGCTTGCTAGCAGGCGTTGTAACCACAGATTTTGAGCAGAGCGAATTGGCTGAAGTGCTTGCTGAAGAGCACGAGTTTAAAGATTGGTTAGTTGGCGAGGCTATCGCCGAGGCATTTGTCGCAGATCGTGGCAAATGCGAGTACCCTTGGCCAACATCTCGTGACCTCAAAAATTCCAATGCAAGCCCTGCGGGTTGTGACCTGACCGGGCTTCAAAGGCTTGATGATCAAGAACTGCCTTACCGATTTAGCTTTGGTGAGGTTAAGACATCCTACGATCCAAATTCGCCGCCAAGTGTCATGACGAGCCTTGGTAAACAGCTCTTTGGTTTACGTGATGACAAGGCCGTTAAGAATGACTTGGTCAAGTACCTCGGGCGACACGCTATAGGCAAACCTTGGCTTAGCAAGTATCAGAGCGCAGCGAGGCGTTACTTTAGATCAAGTGGAACCGATATAGCTGTATATGGTGTATTGGTGCGTGATACTGCGCCCAGCGAAGCTGACATCCGTGGAAGAGCACGGGCTCTTGCAGAGAATTGCCCAGAAGCAACAGATATTGAGCTACACGCCGTTCATATTCCTACCGGTGAAATCAAAAACTTGCCAACACGCGCGCTGTCAGCAATGAATGATGAGGGGGGAGCATGACCTTATCATTTGAGCAACTGCAATCAGCGGATAACCACTGGGCTGTAAAAGCAATTGATCCTGCGACTCGCAAAAACGCTTTTGATGCAGCAAAAGACGGCTTGGTACATAGTGCATTGGGTAGCTTGTTAACGGGTACGCATATTGAAGTTGATTATGCTTCCATAGAGCAAGTTGCATCGGCTTATGAACTGGCAGCGATTGAAGGTATTGCAACATTACTGAGCCCTTCGTCTGCTGAGCAACAAACAAAAGATCTGGCCATTGCAGGTGCGAATAAAGCCTTTGGGCTGATTCGAGCATTGCCAATACCTGAAGACACAGATCAGCGAGTGTTCCATGTACTGCACATGGCAGGATTAGCCTACGCCGGTGATCGCTGGACAGACTTAAGACGCTGGTTTGAAGAACATGAAAAAGAGCTAAAGGTTCCTTCTGTTGCGGATGCTGCCTGGAACAAACGTGTAGTTTACCGTTTGTTTGATGCCTGGGTCCGCTTGCTACGCAAACGCTCCTGGGACGATTTAGATCAAATCGCAGAAATCATTGTAGGCCTTCGTCATGATCAGGCCAGCCACGAAAAAGCCTTCCTGGATCAGGCTCAAGGTACCTCCAGACAGAGTGAGGCTATTCGTTTGGTCTCTCTGTATCACTGGGCGAAAGCGACTGAGCGCCTTGCAACATACATGCTGCAAGGGGAACCTTTGGCAATTGAATCAGAGCTTGATCAGCACTTTGAGGCCGCACTTAAAGCCGCTCAAATATCCTGTGATACAAAGTTAGAAATGTTGCTGCTTTGGCTGCATGTCTCTAGCCGAAAAATGGTTGAAGGTTCGGTTTGGTGGGTTGCTCATAGCGTTAACTCCAGAGTGACCCGGTTTGTTGAACATGTCACTCGCCATAAGAGCATGTTTGAGTTGTTACCGCCGCAGAGAGCTGCGCTGCAAGAGCAAAACCTGCTTGATCCAGCGAGTCGCGCAATTGTGATCGACATGCCTACATCTGGCGGCAAGACGCAGCTGGCGCAATTCAGGATGCTTCAGGCACTTAATCAATTTGCTGACGATGGTGGCTGGATCGCATATGTTGCGCCGACCAGAGCACTTGTCTCACAGATCACCAGAAGATTACGTTCTGACTTTGGATCACTCGGTATCAAGGTCGAGCAACTTACCGGGGCGATTGAAGTTGATGCGTTTGAAGATGCCCTTTTAGGCGAACAAGAAGCCTTCCAGGTGTTAGTCGCAACGCCGGAGAAGTTGCAGCTTGTTATGCGTAACAAGAAGGTTCAGCGACCATTAGCATTGTTAGTAATGGACGAGGCGCACAACATAGAAGACAAGGAACGTGGTCTGCGCATTGAACTACTGTTGGCAACCATTAAACAGGAGGCTTCAAAAGCAAACTTCTTATTGCTGATGCCATATGTACCAAATGCCAGTGAGCTAGCGCAGTGGCTTGGCTCAGGCCGAGGCAAGAGCATCAGCCTCAGCACGTCTGCCTGGCAACCAAACGACAGAATTGTTGGTCTGTTTGATGCCGAAAAAGCTGAGAATGGAAAGCGTGGAGATTGGAAATTAACCTTTGAAACATTAACAACTTCTCAACGAACCATTCATCTGCATGGCAAGCATGATGTGGATGGCATTCGACCAATTAGTTCATTGAGCATGAGTAAAGTCGGCATAAATAGTCTGGCAGGTGCTATGGCTAAAGTGTTTTCCAAGCGTGGCACCAGCATTGCTGTAACGCAAAATATTCCATCAGCATGGAGTGTGGCCAGACTGATTGCCGAGGAGCTGGAGCCTCTGGTCAGAATTCCGGAAGAGATTGAACTGGTGCAGCGCTTCTTGAGTACTGAGATCAGCCCAGATTTTGAACTCATAGGAATGCTGAAAAAAGGGGTTGTAGTACATCATGCTGGCCTGCCAGCTGAAGCTCTGGCTCTTATTGAGTGGCTTACAGAAGAAGGCCATATCAAGGTAATGTGTGCGACGACAACGGTTGCACAAGGTTTGAACTTTCCAGTCTCATCCGTATTCCTGGCGAGCCCGAAACACCCTTACGGGATAAAAATGTCGTCTCGTGAGTTTTGGAACCTTGCTGGCCGAGCAGGACGGATTGGCCATGATAGCGTTGGCGTGGTTGGCATTGCAGCGGGAACCAACCCTAATGAAATCAGACAGTTTGTTAGTGATGCTACCGGTGAGCTTCTATCTCGCCTGGTAAGTATGCTCGAAGAGATAGATACTGCCGGTGAGCTACATGCTCTTATCGCTGTCATTCACCAGGAACAGTGGGCTGATTTTCGTAGCTATATTGCACATCTGTGGAACGAGAAGAAAAACCTTGATGAGGTCATTGCTGAGGCCGAGCAACTACTGCGCAATACCTATGGGTTCAGCTCGTTACGGGCAAAGTCAGATTCACACTCTCAGCAGCAGGCAAACGCTTTGCTGGAAGCGACAAGGGGATACGTTAGACAGATTGCAAAACATCCTGAGAACGCAGCGCTGGCTGATTCAACCGGCTTTTCACCGGAAGGTGTGCGAACTGCGTTGTTAGAACTCAAGAACCTTGAGAACAAGCTAACCGCAGAAGACTGGAAACCAAGTAGCCTCTTCGGAAGCCAAAAGGGGCGTTCGACCTTATCAGATCTAATGGGAGTCATGATGCGGGTTCCGCAACTCCAGAAGAGTCTTACTGAGCTCGGTGGCGATGGTTTAGGGCATCAACGGCTTGCTGATATCACTCAGGCGTGGGTTGATGGCTCTTCCCTTGAAGATATTGCCAACCAATTCTTCGATGAGGGCGATCTGACTAGCAACCTATCTAAAGCTTGCAAAGCGGTATATAGGGATCTCGCGAACAATGGGGCTTGGGGCTTGTCTGCCCTGAGTAAGATGCCAACGGCTGGTATCGACTTTGATAACCTGTCAGACGATGAGCTGAGAACCTTGAATAACCTCCCAGCGATGCTTTATCACGGCGTCAAATCTGAAGAAGGTGTTTTGATGCGGATGAACTCTGTTCCCCGCAGTATCGCTGAAAATTTGGGTGCAGACTTTAAACGACAGCATCAAGATACTGATACTGCAACTGCACCAACTCTTGCCGCTGGCTACGTCAGTGCTTTGAGCTCTGAAGATTGGTCGAGGCTTCGTCCTGAAGGTGCTTCAATGTCTGGGGATGATTACCGTAAAGTCTGGAAGCAGTTGTCAGGAACATAATTCACCTGAAAAACAGTATCCACAAGCGGCCATCACATACTTTTGCACTTAAAGTATGGTTAATGTCACCAATCAAACGGGATACTGACTCATTAAATCTAATACTTTGGTACAAGAAAAATTCAGGATTTATAAAAAAAGCCCTTTTTTCAGGACTTTTAGGATGTTTTCTAACAGTGTGTGACACTATAGTGAAATCATTCGATATTCTGAATCTGCTCCCGCATCTGCTCAATCAACACCTTAAGATTAACGGCACTTTGTGTCAGACCTGCGTTGATGGATTTTGAGGACAGCGTATTGGCTTCCCGGTTGAGTTCCTGCATCAGGAAGTCAAGTCGGCGCCCGATAGCTCCTTTCTTGCCCAGGGTGTGTTTAACTTCAGAAACATGGGTCGACAAACGATCCAGCTCTTCATCAACGTCCATTTTCTGAGCCAGAAACACTAATTCCTGTTCCAGTCGATCCGGGTCCAGTTCAGCCTTGGCTTCTTTCAGACGATCCATGATTTTTTGTCTTTGGGACTCCAGCAAATCAGGGAGAACAGAACGCACGCTCTCTACTTCTTCGGTCACGCCTTGCAGCCTTAAACGGATGAACTTCTCCAACTCGCCCCCTTCTCTGCGACGGAAATCCGACAGCTGTATCAGAGCCTCTTCAAAGGCTTTGATAACCGCCGCATGAACCGGAGCCATATTGGTCTCTTCATTGTCCATAATGCCGGGCCATTGCAAGACCTCCAGAGGATTTACGCCGGAAGCATTGATGAAGTAGGTTTCAACTTTGTTGACCACTGACTGCAGAGCTTCCAGGGCCGATTCATTGACGTTCATCTGCTGCTGACCTTCTGCCAGTTGCAGCTTTAATGAACATTCGACCTTACCCCTGTGCAGATGCTTTCTCAATGCTTCTCGCAATGCAGGTTCTACTTCCCTGACAGCTTCTGGCAGACGAAAATGAGGCTCCAGGTAGCGATGATTGACTGAACGAATTTCCCACACCAGACTGCCCCAGCCCTCCTGGACCTGAGTGCGGGCAAATGCCGTCATACTGGAAGTCATAAGTATCCCTGCTAAAAGAACCGTCAGCCACATCGGCTGAGCATAAATTACTGCACTGAAAAGCAACCGCCCCGAGTGCCGCCTTTGAAGATGTCGGAATCCTGATCAACCCGGATCAGGAAGCAGAACGGGAACCACCCAATCTTTTTCAGAGCGAAAGTTTGTGGTCCGGTGTTGCAGGATACATCAACAGCAAGCAGTATCAAGCCTCGATCAACTTCCGGCCATTAATGGTTATTTTATGGCAAACATAGAGCCCAACGTCGGCGTTGGTTATAATTCCGCTTTTAATATTCCCGGCGGTAGAAGGTAAGACAATGCGGCGTCCTAGTGGAAGAACTGCGGATCAGTTACGCAACATCAAAATCACTCGTGAGTACACCATGCACGCTGAAGGATCAGTGCTGGTTGAGTTTGGCAACACCAAAGTGATCTGCACAGCGTCTGTCGACAGGTCAGTCCCCCGATTTCTGAAAGGCTCCGGACAAGGCTGGGTGACCGCCGAATACGGTATGCTGCCCCGATCAACCACAGATCGCATGGGCCGCGAAGCCGCCAGAGGCAAGCAGGGTGGCCGCACTCTGGAAATTCAGCGTCTCATTGGCCGCTCACTGCGTGCTGCTGTTGACCTGAAAAAACTGGGCGAGAATTCCATCACCATCGACTGTGATGTTATCCAGGCAGACGGTGGTACCCGTACAGCCTCTATTACCGGTGCCTGCGTGGCTCTTGTTGATGCGATCCGCCATATGCAAAGGAAAAAGATCATCAAGAATGATCCATTCCTTCAGTTGATTGCTTCTGTTTCTGTAGGTATTTACAAAGGCAGCCCGGTTCTTGATCTGGATTATCCGGAAGACTCCAACGCTGAAACCGATATGAACGTTGTCATGACAGAAGAGGGTGGTTTCATTGAAATTCAGGGTACCGCTGAAGCAGCACCGTTCAGTCAAAACGAGATGACAGCCATGTTAGCTCTGGCTAAAGCAGGCATTAATGACCTGATTAACCTGCAGAAAGAGGCTCTGGCAGAATAAACCGCTTGATCCAGACCGCCTGCCGGTCTGGCATAACCCGATGGGACGAAAGGATATTGATAACCGACAGCCTGGCAGCTATCTGTTAAATGCGAGACAGTCTGCGAGAATGCAAAAATCCTGTCGAATCACAAAAGAGCACATCGAAAGGGCAAGACCTTTTGATGTGAACCGGGATGATTTCCCAAGCCCTGCGACTGACATCTGCCCTTTCATGAGTGAAGACACAAAAAACACACTTATTTTCTTGATCTATCCTTCCTCTCTGTAAACCAGAAGGCAAAGATAGAACTATTAAACACTTACTCTTTTTGGCACTGCTGTTACTGACGTTGTCTGCCATCTGCCAGGCTAAACCCTTGACAAAACACTTTGTTATCGAGCTTGAACGGAATGCAGATTTTTCAAACCAGAACTTTTTGATAAAGCTTGACCGACGAACATTGTCAGGCAACCCGTCTGAGATTGCCGACACAAACGGCTATACAGAACCCGATTCACAGACTGATAACAAACGACACAAACCTGACAGTTACTGGATAAAAAAAACCTCCCAGTGCCCAACCCCTTATTCATGGCTGCTTCTGGAAGCGGTTATCACTGTCGGCTGGCTTTTAAAAAACTATTGGAACCCCGACTCATCGCTGTTTAACCCAATTGAAGGACAGGAGACGGGTCAAAATCCCCCGTTTGCGATCACCACTATGATGCCTGGCACTGAACAGGACCAACCACAATATCAGTCATCACAATCACCGGGCCAGAATACCTCACAGGCCACTACTCATATTACATGCTATTACAGCGGCCTACTGTATTCTGACACTGGCGGCGGTAATGAAGACCCTGGACAATCCCTCCATACTTTGGGTTTAAATTGTTTTGTCTATCCCTGTGACGACGTTTGTCGATTCCGACAATCTTCCGACCCATCCAATAGTGTAAACGGAGTCGCCTCAAACTCAATGGTTTCAGAGACAGCTGATACAACTCCCCCTGTCGGACAGGCAGCCTGCAACGTGATCCTGATGGGAGATGATGGCCAGCTGCGGCAATGCGGGAAGGTCTTCAAGAATGAAAGAGTACTTATTTCTCACAAAAGCAAATACCACACCGGGCAAAAAACCTGCGACTTAACTTTAGTCGGTGAGGATGGTCAGCTTGGGCCATGCGGAATGGTCTGCCAGAATGCTAAAGCCCTGTCGAACCACAAAACCCAATATCACACCACGCAAAAAATCTGTGGCGTAAGAGTCGTCGGAGAACTTGGCCAGCTTCGGCCATGCGGAACGGTCTGCCAGAATGCACAAGTCCTGTCGAATCACAAAAGATACGCCCACACCAGGCAACAAATCTGTGGTGCAACCGTTACCGGGGAAGATGGCCAGCAGCGACTGTGCGGGAAGATCTACAAGCATAAGCTAGCCCTGTCGTATCACAAAACCAAATACCACACCGGGCAAAAAACCTGTGACGTAATACTAGTCAGCGAGGATGGCCCGTCAAGGCCGTGCGGAATGGTCTGCCAGAATGCTAAAGCTCTGTCGAATCACAAAAGAACCCACACCAGACAAAAAACCTGTAACCTGACAGTAATCGGGGAGGATCGCCAGCCACGGCCATGCGGATGGGTCGGTCAGAATGCTAAAGCCCTTTCGAATCACAAAAGAATTCATCGAAAACGCAAGCCTGTTGATGCGAACCAGGATAATGACCTCATCCCTTGAACTGATACCCGCCCTTTGATGAGAAAGTCAAAAAAACACACTTATTTTCTTGATCTATCCTTCCTCTCTGTAGATCAGGAGGCAAGGATAGAATTATTAAACACCCACTCTTTGCGACACTGCTGTTACTGTCATTGTCAGGCAACCCGTCTGACATTATCGACACAAACTGCTATTAAGAAGGTACAGATCAGCTCTCCAGTTCCCAGTCAAAATCGATGATGACCGGCGCGTGGCTGGAGAAAGCCTGGTTTTTGTAGATGCCGCCATTCAGGACACTGTGACGCATCCCGGCCGTAATGATCTGATAATCAATACGCATGCCCAGATTATCGTGACGCAGAAACTCATCCTGCCACCAGCTGTATTTGCCAGACTCACGATCCACTTCACGATAAGCATCAAAGAAGCCCATATCACCCAGCAGACCTTCCATCCAGCCACGTTCAGCAGGCTGAAAACCTGAAACTTCTTCAGAATCGCGCCAGTTGGCCACATCAATCTTGCGATGAGCAATGTTCCAGGTACCCGCCATAATGAATTCACGGCGCTTGCGACGCTGTTTGTTCAGATGATGGGAGTAATTGTCCAGAAAGCGATACTTGAAGTTCTGGCTGGCAGCATCATGACCTTCAGGCACATGCATGCTGGCAATACTGATCTTGTCAAAGTCAGCCTGAATATAACGCCCTGTTTCGTCCGCCTCGGAAAAACCAAGCCCGCTGATAATAGCTTTGGGCGCCTGACGTGTATAAATGGCTACACCGCCACAATCTTTCCTGTCATAACCACCGTGTGCATAACAGAAATATCCATTGAGCTGATACTGGTCTTCTTCCATTGCAAACTCATCTTCTCGAATGTCCTGCAAACAGATGACATCGGCATCCTGGTCCATCAACCAGCCAAGCAGACCTTTTTCACGCGCGTTTTTTATGCCTTCGCAATTAAAGCTGATAACTCTCATTATTGACTACACCTTACCTGAACCAGACCTGGCCCGGCATAAAGCAAACTACCTGATTGAACTGTCGACCTGAGTCAACAGTCATTAAAACAGGCTTAATCCTGCATCTGCCTCAGGCCAATGAGGGTGTTGCAAAAGCAGCGACAAAGCTGAGACAGGGAAAAAAGTGGCAAAAAGCGAAGTTTACAAGGAGTAAATGAGCATTTTGAATCACCTTTTAACGCAGTATCAGTCAGGCACAGCACCTTTGCGACGGCCTCCAATGACTTGGGAATCGACTCATAACCTGAATAGTCACAGGTCTCTCTCCATAACCAGAGCATTGCTTCCCGGATCCGGGACCAGCCTTATACAGCCCTGATTAAACCCTGGAAATGACTTAATAGTTAAAAGTGCTGCATTTCCAAGGTAAAAGTTCAACTACACAGAGTACAGGAAAAGAGGGAATTTTAACTGAAGAATGATACAGGGTTGTCGCCGATATGTTTATCCGCATAAATGCTGCAACAGCTTCTCAAAATATCAGAGCAGTGCACTGTCGTCAGGCATCAAAACATCACTTTGGCTTTTTTTCATTTAAAGACACTACTTTCGAGAATAGCTGCACCCATGGATAGTTGGCAAAGGTATTTTCAAAATTGAGGGTTCCCATACAGTTTACTGACCTTCTTACTCAAGGCTAAACACAGAATTACAAACTCACTGTCGTAAGAATAGCGTTCAGCATTTCCGATCCAATTTATGGGGTTTTATAAAAGCCTCCTACAGGTTGACGGTTCGTCCTGCTGCAAGCGGCGCCAGTGACCCAAACTTTATTTGACCGGAATCATGTAAATCGCTTCAGAGCCTGCATGAGAAGAATTTTCGCGGTAAAATAAAGCTACCTTTTTTCGAATAAGCACTTGATAGATCATGCTCGATTATCAGAGAGAATTTCTAGACTTCGCCCTGCAAGAACAGGTGATTCGCTTCGGTGAGTTTACCCTCAAATCTGGCAGAAAATCGCCCTACTTCTTTAATGCCGGCCTTTTCAACACTGGCGAAGCCATCAGCAAAATGGGGCAGTTCTATGCTCACGCCCTGGTCAATTCTGGTATTGAGTACGATATTCTTTTTGGTCCGGCCTACAAGGGCATCCCTCTGGCCACTACCACTGCAGTTGCATTATCTGAGCATCACGACCTCAATACGCCCCTGTGTTTCAACCGCAAGGAAGTTAAAGAACACGGCGAGGGAGGCAATATCGTCGGAGCCCCCCTTGAAGGTCGTGTCATTATTGTGGATGACGTGATCACAGCAGGTACTGCTGTTCGTGAAGTTATGGAAATTATTGATCAGAGCCCTGCCAGTCCGGCGGGAGTCATGGTTGCTCTGGACCGTCAGGAAAAAGGCAAGGGCGAACTGTCAGCCATCCAGGAAGTTGAGAGAGATTTTTCCATCCCTGTGGTCAGCATTGTCACACTGAATGACCTTTTGTCGTACGCCGAAGAGAATAAAGATATAAAGATGCATGCCCCTGCCATCAGGGAATACAGGGAACGTTACGGAGTCTCATAACAATCTCTGGCATCAGAAATAAGCGGCTCTCTTCGATCATGTCGGCCTGTTTCGCTGCTCTGACAGTCTCTTGCGCCAGTCTAAACGCAGACGGCTGTCAAAGCAGCAAGGGCGATCACTGAGTCGCCCACTGACACATCGTGCTTATCTGAAGACGACGGTTGCAAGCACTTCCCATTGTGCGAGCCACTGCTCAGTTGGCTTCCGTTTGAACTCACTGCGCACGTACTGACAAATACGTCCTTCAGCAATGGAGAGCAACATATTAGCCATAGCACCCGGAGTAGCTTGAGGTCTCAGCCCCTCACTTAATTCAGCACCTCTCAGGACCTGCTTGATCTGGGTTTCCAACCGGTCAAACAGTTTGAAGACTCTCTGTCTAAGGCGATCAGGCTCTCCAGCCAGAGCATCGCCTGTGAGAATACGAGTCAAACCAGGGTTTTTCTCACAGAAACCCAGCAGAAGTTGCAGCATCATGCCGCAGCGCCGCAAAGCCTGCTGCTCTTCTTCCATTATCAAATTAACCCTTGAGAACAGAGTATCTTCTATGAACTCTATCAGTCCTTCAAACATCTTGGCCTTGCTGGGAAAGTGGCGGTAAAGCGCTGCTTCAGACACCCCCACTTCTCTGGCCAGAGACGAGGTAGTAATCCTCTCCCCGGGGGCATTTTCCAGCATATGAGCCAGTGCCTGCAGAATTTGATCCTTTCGGGAAAACTTTCTGGTTTTATCCATTACTTCTCGACACACTCTTACTATGTCCGTGAAAAAATTTTCAGCCTCCAAACAGCCTTGAGCCGAAAATGCCGCTGACCTCTGACTGTAAATATCACTGTCTCTTTTCTCAGAGGCTGTTCACGCATGACCGCCAGTAATCAGGGTACCCACACCCTGATCGGTCAGAAGTTCCAGTAGCAGGGCATGGGGAACTCTTCCATCAATGATATGAGCCCGGTTTACCCCATTACTGACTGCACTCAGGGCACACTGGATTTTTGGCAGCATACCGCCATAAATCGTGCCATCAGCAATCAGCTTCTCAACTTGCACGGAATCCAGTCCGGTCAACAATTCACCTTCTTTACTGAGTAGCCCCGGAGTATTGGTCAGCAATAACAACTTTTCCGCATTCAGAGCTTCTGCAAGATGACCCGCTACCAGATCGGCATTGATATTATAAGACAGACCCGAATCATCACCACCGATAGGTGCAACTACAGGAATGAAGTCCGAGTTCTGTAGCATCTCAACAATACCGGTATCGATGGACTCCACTTCACCCACATGGCCAATATCTATGATTTCCGGTGCAGACATTTCCGGTGTCTTATGAGTCACTTGCAGACGACGTGCCCGGATGAAGCGACCATCCTTACCTGTGACACCCACTGCACGACCACCGTTGTTATTTATCAGCGTGACTATTTCCTTGTTGACCAAACCACCGAGCACCATCTGGACAACATCCATGGTACTGGAGTCTGTCACTCTCATTCCCTGCACGAAGCGGGTTTCCAGATTCAGGCGTTTCAGCATGGACCCAATTTGAGGGCCGCCCCCATGAACAACAACAGGATTGATGCCCACAGCTTTCAGCATGACGACACCCTGGGCGAAGGCATTTTTAAGCTCTTCACTCTCCATAGCGTTGCCACCGTACTTGATGACTATGGTTTTACCTGCAAAACGCTGTAAATAAGGCAGAGCCTCTGTGAGCACCCGGGCCCGATCATGCAATGGCAGTTGGGTTGCTTTATCCATCAATACTCCTCACAAAACACAATCAGCCGAAAAAATACCAGAGCAAAAGTTCGACTCTTTATGACACTTCCGGCTCAGGCACTGGCTCGCATTGCCGACACTGATTTATCGAGTTCCAGAATGACCAAAGCCACCGACACCGCGATCAGTTTCATCAAAGCTGTTAACAATATCCAGTTTGGCCTGAACCACCGGCACTAGCACCAGCTGAGCAATGCGCTCACCGGGCTCGATGGTGAAAGTCGAACGACTCCGGTTCCAACAGGAAACCATCAGCTGCCCCTGATAATCAGAGTCAATCAAGCCCACCAGATTACCCAGAACAATACCGTGCTTATGTCCCAGCCCGGAACGAGGCAGGATCATGGCAGCCAGAGCAGCGTCTTCAATATGAATGGCCATACCGGTAGGCAGCAGCTCGGTCTGCCCCGGCTCCAGTGTTAACGGCTTTTCCAGCATAGCTCTGAGATCAATCCCTGCAGAGCCATCCGTTGCATAGGCTGGCAAAGGGAATTCAGAACCCAGTCGTGTATCAAGAATTCGGGTTTTCAGTGCTTTCATTGGTCACCTGACGTGTTTTTGTATTCTCTTTCCCATTTACCAAAACGACGCGCGACAATTTTCAGAATCTTTCTGGACAGAACGGTCTTGGAAGCTCTTGGTATGGGCTCTTCAAAATCTTCACCCAGAATGGTCACTTCATTATTGTCACTACTGAAACCTATTTCATCATCTGACACGTCGTTGGCAACAATCAGGTTCAGTTTCTTGCGACGCAGTTTATCTATTGCATAACCCAGAACATTTCGGGTTTCTGCCGCAAACCCGATAACAAAAGGAGGTTCTTCCAGATCGGCCACCGATGCAACGATATCCGGATTCTTGACCAACCTGATCTCCAGCGTTTCAGAAGGATCGTCAGGGTTCTTCTTGATCTTGTCTTTCTCGATTTCAACAGGACGATAATCACAGACCGCTGCACAGCCAATAAAGATATCAACCCCTTCGATGTTATCCAGAACAACCTGTTGCATATCTCTGGCACTGATGACATCAATGCGCTCAACCCGGTCGGGTGTTTCCAGGGCAACCGGGCCACTGACCAGTTTGACCGATGCACCGGCTTCCACGGCTGCGGCCGCCAGAGAGTATGCCATTTTTCCAGAGCTGTAGTTGGAAATAAACCGCACCGGGTCCAGAGCTTCCCGGGTAGGTCCGGCGGTAATCAGAACATTCAGGCCACTCAATACATCATGTTCAAACATTTCAGCGGTATGCCGGGCAATCAGTTCGGGGTCCAGCATTCGGCCCGGACCAATATCACCACAGGCCTGACTGCCATCGTCAGGCCCGAAGATGCTAACGCTGCGCTCTTTTAACAGTTCTATATTCTGCTGTGTGCTCTGGTCACGCCACATGCCCTGATTCATGGCAGGTGCCAGACAGATAGGCGCACTGGTTGCCAGACACAGTGTAGTCAGCAGGTCATCGGCCTGACCGCTTGTGAGTCGGGCAATGAAGTCGGCTGTGGCCGGAGCCACCAGCACTACGTCAGCCCAGCGGGCCAGTTCAATATGACCCATTCCGGCTTCAGCCCTGGCATCCAGCAGATCCAGGTGGACCGGATTGAGGGAAAGGGCCTGAAGCGTCAGAGGCGTGATGAATTCACAGGCAGCTTTGGTCATGACCACCCGGACATCCGCATCCCATTTGCGAAGCATGCGAATCAGCTCAGCACTCTTATAGGCAGCAATGCCACCTGTTACACCGAGCAAGATCCGTTTATTTCTTAAACGTTGCATAGTAGGCCTATGTTCGATAAATAAAGGGGATTTCTCAATTCCTTTAAACCTTTGGGTCTATTTTCGGGCTATTTTAATTTATAAGGCAGGCATTAGATAGATGACCTTGATCAGTCATTGTCTGCCAGATTCTTCTGGACTCATCTTTAGACTTTGAAGGCATCCATTTTGCGTAAACTTCATTGATCATTTTTGTGTTCTTGTGGCCAAGCTGAGTCGCCAGCGGTAACTTTCAAGCCTGTTTGAAGCAGACATGTTTTTTACCGGAAGTGACTCCCTGGTTATCGAACTATGCGATCAAGCTGACCATCTTCCCTCTGTCGCCTAACGACGACCAGGTAGACAGCACCAGTCAGTTTCTCAAGTGGACCCATGAGAACCATGAGAACCATGAGAACCATGACCCGCTTATGCTTTGCTGCCAGTGGAAAAAAACGTTTGGGAGCTGAAGCCTTGGGCGACAACAGAATCAATTCCAGAACATTAAAGGTATGCCCTATCCGAAGTAGCATAAGATTCTGCATTTATGAAATTTGATCTGGACGAACATGACACTGGCCACTATAAGTAGTGCACAAATCTGAAAGTAGCACTTAATAATAAATTCAGAGACTGTGAAGTAGATGCATTCCTTAAGAAATTTTTTAATGCTTGTTCTCTTGATTCAAATCAAAATGGTGTAGCTGTTTATGCGCTGGTTTATTTTTTTAGTTTTCAACTTTAGTTTAACAATCAGTACAGGATACGCTGACGTATGTCCAATTTGTCTGCATGAAATTAACAGTAGTCAGCAAAGTACCAGCCTTTGCTGCGGACATGATTTTCATAAGGATTGTATAGATACATTACGATCAACTCATCAGGATCTATTATGCCCGGTTTGTAGGCGGCGAGCACGAGTACATCATGGTGCAAGTTCAGCAGATCATAAAACTTGTATTGAGCAAGAACCTCTGTCACAGGCACTTACCAGACCAGAGTCTCAGGCATCAATGATTGTTGCACTACAAAGGGGTCCGGCAAGTCCGAAATTTTTAGTTTTTGCAGCTCCATTCGTAAAATCACAAGAACATTACCCAGCAAGAGACGATATCAGCAGAGAATTATACCAAAAATTATCTACTTTGTTTTTTCAGCGTTTATCAGAGTTAAGCGAAGACGATCATTCGAAATTTGAAAAAGGTCTTGAAGAGCTCACGGATTTTCTAAATGAGCCAACAGAGACTCAGATTGAGCCAAAGACGGAAACACAATAACAGCTGGTTTTATTGAGAGTATGCTGCCTGATTAAGTCGAGCCGCCAAAGGTGGTGTCGGGTGAGCGTCAGCGAGTCCGAGACAATGCTGTTATTATGTTGCATTCGCACTGAGTTAAAAGCGATGTGCTTAGAGACGTACACTGGCAGAGTGTTACTGGAATTCTTAGATAAACATGTAAATGGGAACCCGTTTTTTTACATGAAATTGGGCTGGATGAAGGATGAGCCCAGATCTTTTTGGGGACAGAAATTTAATAACCCTGCTCACTTGCACGGAAGACTGACCAGACTCGATTCAGCGGCACCGAAGATATCTGCTGGAATTTTTTGTTATGCATTCTTTCAATACTGTTTTCTTGACTAACAAATCATAGAAACTTATTCCACATAAGAAGCTCTAAGTATTTATATGGAAATTACTATGGATAGTTTGATTATGAAAAGTTTGTTTTTTTTGTTCATCACTTTTATTACGATGAACTCTGCATTAGCCCAAAATGATATGGTTTTAGTTATTTCTGATACTAGTTATGCATCTTTACTTGAAAAAGAACTAGAGGTTTACAAAAATGACCTTGAATCAGAAGGTTGGAATGTTAATTTTCTTTTTAAAGATAAAAAATATTATTCATATAGTGAATTCCATAAAGAATTAGTCTTACAACATTCAATACAAAAAATGAAAGGTGTAGTCTTAATTGGCAATTTCCCATATGAAGATGATCATTTAATTAGTTGTAGTGAGTGCACTTTTGCTAATTCATTTTTTTTCTCGATAAAACCAGATTTTTGGGTGAGCCGTATCGATCCTAGCCTGGTAACAAATCTAGATAACGTAGCGCTGCTTAAGAATTACTTTAAGCGGAACCATGAATATCGAAAAAGCAACTATTATTGGAATAACCATATCAATGCAATATCATCAATTGAGTCTTACCATGATACAATTAATTACTATATACATGCTTTATATTCTTTGGGAAGTTATTTACCCAATGTTGTTTATAGTACGGATGATTTTTGGAAAGCTGTGAATGAATCTAACGCAACCATAACTGAAATTAACGTTCATGGTAATAGGGATTTAATTTCTGTAAATAATCAGATTATTAAAGCTGAAGAAATCCTTTACAACTCCCATTCTAAAAGCAGATTTATTGATCTTTATTCTTGTTACGGCGGATTTCCAGATAAGAACAATATTGCCTCTGCATTCCTTTTTTCCCCATTTAGTAGAGTGTTAGCTGTTTCAGCAAGATCTGATCTTGCAAGCATAAATAGCCAAGTACATGCACATTATGTGAACTCAATGAATGTGGTCATAGGTGAAAGTTTCATAAAAAATTATTCTTGGGCAAACCATGCTCTTCCGTACTACAACGGTAGAATTTTATTAGGTGACGGAACTTTAAAGTTGAAAAAATAATTATTTTATGGCGCTGAATGCATAACCGCAGAACTGACCGGCAGCGGCTGTCCCCGTCAAGTGGGATCTTGCGGGCGAGTGAGCCAATGACCACAAAGCCCTCTGGTTTCAGAGATACGGTAACGGAAATGGCTCGTTCCCATACTTTTAGGCCCTGTGGGTCCAAGTGTGGGAACGAGATAAATCAGGGAATTTTTCGGGTTTTCTTGTGTCTGAAATAACACCAACTTAACAGTCGATACTTCAGACCTTATGACTCATCAACCTCAGGACACAGCCATTAAAGCACTTCCGGTAGAGGAGCGCCCCAGGGAAAAGTTGATCTCCCGGGGGCCTGCCGTATTGAGTGATGCCGAGCTACTGGCCATTCTGCTGCGTACTGGCTACAAAGGCACTCATGTGCTGACTCTTGCTAACCAGCTGATTCAGCGCTTTCAGTCGTTAGATGGTTTGCTTTGTGCAACACCTGCGCAATTACAAGCTTTAAAAGGACTTGGGAAAGCGAAGGCGACTGAACTCAGTGCCATTCTCGAAATCTGCCAGAGAGTACTCTCAGAAAAAATGTCTGAGCAGAGCACGATCAACTGCCCGGATGCCACCCGTCAATACCTTCAGCTCCATTTCAGGGGCTGTCAGAGAGAAGAGTTTGCCTGCCTGTTTCTGGACACCCGTCACCGGGTTCTGGCTTTGGAAACCCTCTTTCAGGGCACACTCGATGCAGCGCCTGTCTACCCCAGAGAGGTGGTAAAAAGAGCCCTTGAACTCAACGCGGCGGCGGTTATAGCCAGCCACAATCACCCATCAGGTGATCCGCAGCCCAGCCAGGCTGATATAAGAATTACCGAAGCCCTTAAGAAAGCACTGGCCCTGGTGGATATCAGGCTACTGGACCACATTATTATTGGCAAAGGCGTATCGGCTTCTCTGGCCGAGCAAGGCCTTATGTGAATCTGGCAAGCGATGGGTATAACGATGGGTATAATGCTGAAGAGATCCAATAGACTTCCTGCAACACAAATACGTGATAATCAGATACCCTGACACCACAAATATCGATTTTTACCACTACAGATTCTGTTCAAATCCGTGGATAATTCAGACCGCGACCCTTGAAGAACTGACTCTTTCAGTTTTTCAGGAGCCAGTAAGGAGAAGGCTTTCGAGCCAACAGGCGGAAACGCTTACAGCGCCCAACTTGCACCAAAGCCTTGACTTTGGTATAAAGCGCGGTCTTTGTATATGGGTAGCTGCTGAGAGTTCTGACTCTTAACATTGGGCAGACCTGCCCGAAAAAGAATAACGGAATCCTCCGGCCTCATGGCTGGGTTTTTTTGGTTTGAGAGGCCACTACTATGTCCAAAGTTTGTCAGGTTACCGGCAAGCGCCCGGTTACCGGAAACAACGTTTCCCATGCGCACAACAAGACCAAGCGTCGTTTCGTGCCAAACCTGCACCACAAGCGTTTCTGGGTAGAGAGCGAGAAGCGTTTCGTTCGCCTGCGTATATCTGCTAAAGGCATGCGCATCATCGACAAGAAAGGTATCGACACCGTTCTGTCCGAAATGCGTGCTAACGGTCAAAAAGTTTAAGATAGCGGGAGCAATAAGTCATGGCTAAAGGTATTCGTGAAAAAATCAAGCTGGTTTCATCGGCTGGCACAGGTCACTACTACACCACGACCAAAAACAAGCGTAACACTCCAGACAAGCTGGTGTTCAAAAAGTACGACCCGGTTGTACGCAAGCACGTTGAATATAAAGAATACAAGATCAAGTAAGATCCTGAGTTCTTTCCGGCCCGATGCTCTGTCGGGCCCACTTTTCCTCCTCATGTTCTTCTTACGTTCAAATACATTACGATTTAATATAACCTGCAACTGCTCTGTAACTGAGTTGTCTATTTTGGACCAGTTTGGTCAACCCTCAATCCACCATTCATTCCAAACGTTCCAACACTTACTATCTGGAGTAGTGTCAAAAGAAAAAGACAAGAAAGCCTTTCTCCCGGCAGATCAAGCAAACGGTAGCTTTATGATAAAAGAAATCCGAGTAGAAGACTGGAAAAGCTTCGAAAGCTCGACCCTTTACATAGACCCTCTCACAGTTCTCATCGGCACCAATGCCAGTGGTAAGTCCAATGTAATGGACGCCTTACTATTTCTGAACCTCAGTGCATCAAGCGTGCCTTTGAATGTTATTCTTCAGGGAGACAGTAATTTCCCGGGATTGCGTGGCAGCATAGACTGGGTATGTCGTTCGGGTACAAAACAGTTTGCCTTGGAAGTAAAAGCCTCTGGAAGCAATGAACTCATTGATTATATTTACAGGCTTGAAGTCAATATTGAGGGCTTACCACAAATTGCCTCAGAAAGCTTGAGACGAGTGAAGTACAGACCAGGAGCCCAAGCCATCTCCTCAGATATATTTTTATTCAAAACTGATGATTGCGGACTGGATGCACCTGCTATTACAGCCCGTCTCTACAACAGAAAACAAGGTAAACCCAGACCCTCGGCACGACAATCCACTATTTTGAGTCAGCTACACCCGGAAGCATTCTCTCAAAATCTGAGTAAAGATATTACCGAGGGGGTTGAAGCCGTTATCGGGGCACTAACAAGTATTTTTATTCTTGACCCTATCCCATCTCACATGAGGAATTATGCCCCCTTGTCAAAAGATCTCGATAGCGATGCAGCCAACATGGCCGGAATCATTGCGGCTCTTGATGTACAACAAAAACAGCACATTGAAGAGACATTGACAAAGCATGTCAGTTTATTGCCAGAAAAGAATATTGGTCGGATATACTCTGAAACTGTTGGCCGTTTCAAATCCGATGCCATGTTATATTGTGATGAGTTGTGGGGCGACAAGAAGATTTCCGTTGATGCCAGAGGTATGTCAGATGGTACATTGAGGTTTTTGGCCATACTGGTTGCCTTACTCACCCGCCCCGAGCACAGCCTTCTGGTAGTAGAAGAAATTGATAATGGTCTTCATCCTTCAAGATCCAATGTCCTTTTGAGCGTTTTGAGGTCTATTGGAGAACAACGTCATATCGATATCCTGGTGACCACACACAATCCAGCACTATTGGATAGCCTGGGACAGGAAATGACGCCTTTTATCACGATAAGTCATCGTGATAGTGAGACAGGGCACAGTCGTCTGACTCTTCTGGAAGATTTATCGAAACTCCCCAAACTGCTTGCTATAGGTCCTGTTGGCACTCTTTCAAGCCAGGGAAAGCTTGAACAGGCGCTTCGTCAGGAGCAATTGTCCGGAGGTATAGGTCAGTAATGAGCAGTAAAGTCATTATCTTTGATAAATCTGTACTATGTTGCTGGTTGCAGGTGCCAGGAAAAGATACTTGTGGCCCGGAAGGTGATCGTTGGTACTTTGAACGCATAGAACAAAAAGTGTCAGAAGAGTTACAAGCAGGCAGTACGTTTGTATTACCTTTGGCCACTATTATAGAAACTGGAAATCACATTGCTTTTGCATCAGGTGACAGATATTCATTAGCAAAAAGCCTTTCAAAATATATTCGCAAAGCGGCTACCGATACAGACCCGTGGGCAGCATTTGGCCATCAAACGGAGCTATGGGGAGCAGACAAGCTGATACAACTGGCCGAAACTTGGCCAGATCTCGCTATTCAAGGGTTAGGTATTGGCGATACAACGATAAGAGATGTCGCCGATTATTATGCCAGGACCAACGCCATAGCAGTGGAAATCTTAACTGGAGACAAAGGCCTAAAAAGCCAACAACCTCATAGCCCGGCTATCACACCTAGAAGAAGACGCTGATGAAAGTGAGGCCGATGAAGGGACAGTTAAGTTCGTCAGACTCCTGGCCGATAAACGGCCTTATGGATCTTGAAACCTTTGCCAGCCTCTTCTCAGGCTCACCGTTCAAACCCTTGTTACGACATCGTAATGCCGTGTTGAATGCACTTTTGCACCTCAACCGACAACTTCAAGGTTTTGTGTATGAAAACACGCCGACCCCTTCCAGCAAGCCCTGGATCAAAGAACTCCCACATCAGCTTGAAGCCATGGAGCAAGAAGTGCTGTCCCGGCTGCAAAAACCATCGCTGACAGCTCAACCCAGGGAAGTAATCGCAGATACACTGCAGGCACAGAGCCAGCTCGCCCATCAGATCTTTCGACTTTCAGAACGACTGAGCTACCGCCCCCTTCGATTGCCAGCCGAAATGATTGTTCCGCTGAATAACCTGACCGGGCACTTTGGCAAGACGGCGTATCAATTAAAGCAGGCCGCCATCGAATTAGATGAACTCAGCAAGGGCGGATTCAGAAAGCAGCACAACAAATCTCAAGGTTGCTACAGGAAAAGTCTGGCCTGTGATGTCGATGAGCTCAGTAAGGTCTGTCACGAGATTCGTGAACAAACCTGCCTGACGGAAAGCGAAATAGACCCTGTGGATGTCGCCCTGCTGTTTCTGATTCTGGACGACATCAGTGATCTGTCTTTATGGATGCGTTCTCTGATAACTCATCTGCAAGCCTGATAAAACCCGCTGGCAGACACTATTACCATCATCAACAACTACTCACTTTCAACAACACATTCAATCCGCTTTTTACCGGTACGATCCAGATAGTCCTGAAAATCTTTGGGCAGGCGCCCTGTTGTTGAACCGAACCAGCGCACCGTGTCTCCGGAGTTTGTCTGAAACTCAAAGTTATGTTTGGAGACGTTTCTCTTACGCTTGCCTTCCTTGCCTACCTCTTGCAAAAGATTCAGGTCAGACATCGAGAGGCCTTTGGCCTCCATAACTTTCTTGATCTCTTCTACGCTCTGAAGCTTTTGTTTTCTTTTTATATCAGCGGCTTCTTTTTCCTGATTTTTTTCTTCCAGCACCTCATTCAACCGGTTAATGATGCGCTCCATCTCATCCATACCCATATCCTTGAAGAGAGAACGGATTCTGGTTTTACTACCCAGACGATGCAGAAGTTCATCAAATATATTCATCATCAGACCTCAGTGTATCAAACAAATGCCGTCAGCTTGTGAAGGCACCATTCAGCGTTCACCATAAAACTTGATAAGTCGTTTAATTCTAGGGCGACCCCGACTCATTCGCCATCGATTAGTATCTCTCAGGCTATAGACACAGCCACAATACTCCTGTTGATAGAAATGCTCATCTTTGGAAATTTCAATCATTCTTGAGGCGCCACCCTGTTTGCGCCAATTAACAGTCCAGTACGTCAGGTCCGGATACCGTCCGGCAGCTTCAACGCCGCAGCGATTGATTTGCTCAAGGTTCTTCCAGCGAGAAATACCCAATGTACTGGAGATGAGATTAAACCCATGTTCAAAAGCATACAACGCTGTTCTCTCAAAACGCATCGAAAAGCATATTGAACATCTTTCTCCACGCTCCGGCTCGTCCTCGTAACCCTTAACACGATCAAACCAGTTTTCAGTATCATAGTCGGCATCAATAAAGTTGATGTCATTTTTTTCACAGTAACGCTTGTTCTCTTTTTTCCTTAACTCATATTCTTCCAGAGGATGAATGTTAGGATTATAAAAATATACCGTCTGCTCAAAACCAGAGGCTTTAATGGCACTAATGATTTCGCAGGCGCAAGGTGCACAACAAGAATGCAATAAAATTCTCCTTGAGCCGTTGGGAGACTTCAGGACAGGCCTTTGATAGTTATCTGCAGAGTAGGGTGAATTCATAATATGGATACCTGAATCCAGTCGTAATCATCAGTTAAATAGCAAACGCGTCAATTGAGAAATGCTTTTTTCTTATATCCATGAGTTAAGGTGAGTTCAACGCAGAAAACCTCCAGACATCTTGGCTAACGTCAAGATACCAAACCATAGACAACTACCAAAGGCTTCGTGTCTATGACCAGTGTATTCCGTGATGTCGATGATTTCTGCCTGAGTTTTGCAACCGGGCAGCATAAGCAACTCGTCTGCGATGCCAATAGCGCAAAAGTGATATATCAAAACTGTCGCTCAGTGAAATAATGACCATCATATTCTATTTCCATCAGGGTGCCTTTCGGGAGTTCAGGCATTACCAACAGGTTTGTCATTTATTGATTCAAGGCCAATCATCAATCGAAGACCTGTACCTGGCCTTGTTGAGGAGTCCAATAAAAAACATCTTTATTCAGATGGCCTGAACAGGAGAGTGGATACCCATGCACAGCCTGGACGCCAGAACCACGGATCAAAAGAGGCGGCATATACCCTCACGCAGGGGTTCATCTTCCACCCTAAGTTCGGTGATTTTCACAGTTTGACCACCAACATCCTGATCATTATCAGAGACGGTCATCACATAGTCGCCATCAGCGCTGAAGCTGGCTGACAAGACTTGACCGTGATGGGAAATGATCGCTTTTACTAACCAGGATCCATCGGGCATCTGACCACAGATTTTCGCCGTGCCGTCATCACTGGCAGTCACCACATGTCGACCATCAGTGCTGAAGGTCGCTGAATAGACCCTGCTCTTATGAGAAATGGTCATTTTCTCCTGCCATGTTCCATCGTCCTTCAGGCCATAGATTTTCGCCGTGCCGTCATCACTGGCAGTCGCCACATGCCGACCATCAATGCTGAAGATCGCTGAATAGACCCTGCTCTTATGAGAAATGGTCACTTTCTCCTGCCATGTTCCATCGTCCTTCAGGCCATAGATCTTCGCCATACCATCATAACCGGCAGTCAACACATGGCCGCTATCAGTGCTGATGATAAGTGATAGAATCGAGTGAACATGGGAAATGGTGCCTTTTTCTTCCCATAACCCATCGTCATTCTGACTAGAGATTTTCGCAAAATTATCGACAGCAGTGACCAGGTGGCGGCTATCGGGGCTAAAGCTGGCTAACTTGTCTGACCTCCTGTGGCGGATGCTGGCTTTTGGTTGCCATGATCCGTCAATCTCCAGGCCATGGACTTTCACATTTTGATCTTTACTGGCAGTCACCACAAGGCGGCTATCGGCGCTGAAGCTGGCCGACCTGATTGAATAATTGTGCCGAATGATGGCTTTTGGTTGCCATGAGCCATCGTCCTCCAGGCCGGAGATTTGCGCTGTCTGATTACGATCGCCACCGATGGTCACCATATGGCGACCCTGGGCGCTAAAGGTCGCTGGATGAAAGAAATTCTGATTGGGAATCATGGTTTTTTTTACCCATGTACCATCGGCTTCCAGACCGCTGACTATCGCCATGTCATCTTGACTGTTGGTTACCAAATAGCAACCATCAGGACTGAAGGCGGCTGAATGAATAGCGTCCTCATGAACAATAATGGCTTCTCGCTCCCATGAACCATCGGCCTTTTGACCATAGATTTGCGCTCTGCCGTCGTAATCGAAAATAACCACACGGCGGCCATCGGCGCTGAGGCTGGCATCATATGATGTATCCTCCTGATTAATGACGACTTTTGGTTTCCATGATCCATCGGCCTCCAAGCCAAAGATTCTCGCCGTGCCATCCTGACTGGCAGTCACCGCGTGGCTGGCATCAGCGGTGAAACTGGCCGAGTTGACGCGGCTATCATGTGAAATAGTGGCTTTTGTAGCTAATTTGAAGGTTCTGGATTGAGACTTTCGTTCGGTATTAGTGAAATGAAGCAGAGCAGGAAAATGAGGATCGCTTCGGTGTTGTATCAGTGATTCGATTAAATCTTTATCGTTTATAAACCGCTCCATCCAACAACGGAGCTGATCGTCATCTTTTGAAGTGATGATTGTCTTAAGCTGAAGCTGGTGTGATGAAGGAAAACGGCGATACCACCCCTTTGCCAGCGCATTATCTTCTTGAATCACTTCTCGAAAGTGGGTAGATACCTGTTTTAAACGGGCAATATCTCTAAGCCTCAAACAGCCAATAATTTTCAAATGCTTGTCGACGGACAAATCGAGTAGTGAAGGTTTACTCTCGTCAGATACACTGATATTTCTGCCCTCACTGACACCCGTCGGAGCTTGCGCCAATATAGACTGATAGCGTTCTGGTGGAGGTAAACCACCGGTGGTGCCGTTATTTTCTAGTCCATTCATGTTCGGAATCCTCAAAGTCAGTATTTGTTCTTGATTAGAAAGAAAATTCAAAATTAATGCGGTAATGTAGAGTTGGGTTAAGGATGAAAGTTCATAACATGTTGTTAAGAACAACTAACAAAAATGCCGCCATGCATTTTCAGTGTTTTCTCCGCAACAAATGATAAACAGAACGGATGGATGTTGCTCAGGGTCGAGGGACCACCGTGCACAGCGTGGAAGCCAGAGTGTCATAGATCAAAAGAGGCGGCATATACCCTCACGCAGGGGTTCATCTTCCACCCTAAGTTCGGTGATTTTCACAGTTTGACCACCAACATCCTGATCATTATCAGAGACGGTCATCACATAGTCGCCATCAGCGCTGAAGCTGGCTGACAAGACTTGACCGTGATGGGAAATGATCGCTTTTACTAACCAGGATCCATCGGGCATCTGACCACAGATTTTCGCCGTGCCGTCATCACTGGCAGTCACCACATGTCGACCATCAGTGCTGAAGGTCGCTGAATAGACCCTGCTCTTATGAGAAACGGTCATTTTCTCCTGCCATGTTCCGTCGTCCTTCAAGCCATAGATTTTCGCCGTGCCGTCACCACTGGCAGTCGCCACATGCCGACCATCAGCGCTGAAGGTCGCTGAATAGACCATGCTCTTATGAGAAATGGTCATTTTCTCCTGCCATGCTCCATCGTCCTTCAGGCCATAGATCTTCGCCATACCATCATCACTGGCAGTCAACACATGACGGCTATCAGTGCTGATGATGAGTGATAGAATCCCATGATAGGAAATGATGCCTTTTTCTTCCCATAATCCATCGTCATTCTGACTAGAGATTTTCGCAAATAAATCGTCAGCAGTGACCAGGTGGCGGCCATCGGGGCTGAAGCTGGCTAACTTGACTGACCTCCTGTGGCGGATGCTGGTTTTTAGTTGCCATGATCCGTCAATCTCCAGGCCATGGACTTTGGCATTGCTATCGTTACTGACAGTCACCAGAAGGCGGCTATCGGCGCTGAAGCTGGCCGAACTGATTGAATAATTGTGCCGAATGATGGCTTTTGGTTGCCATGAGCCATCGTCCTCCAGGCCGGAGATTTGCGCTGTACGATCGCGACCGATGGTCACCATATAGCGACCCTGGGCACTAAAGGTCGCTGAATGAAAGCATTTCTGATTGGGAATCATGGTTTTTTTTACCCATTTACCATCATCTTCCAGACCGCTGACTATCGCCATGCCATCTTGACTGTTGGTTACCAAATAGCAACCATCAGGACTGAAGGCGGCTGAATGGACAGCGTCCTCATGAACAGTAATGACTTCTCGTTCCCATGAACCATCGGCCATTTGACCATAGATTTGTGCTGTGCCGTCGTAATCGAAAATAACCACACGGCGGCCATCGGCGCTCAAGCTGGCATCATATGATGTATCCTCCTGATTAATGACGACTTTTGGTTTCCATGATCCATCGGCCTCCAGGCCAAAGATTCTCGCCGTGCCATCCTGACTGGCAGTCACCGCGTGGCTGGCATCAGCGGTGAAACTGGCCGAGTTGACGCGGCTATCATGTGAAATAGTGGCTTTTGTAGCTAATTTGAAGGTTCTAGATTGAGACTTTCGTTCGGTTTTAGTGAAATGAAGCAGAGCAGGTAAATGAGGACTGCTTCGGTGTTGTATGAGTGATTCGATTAAATCTTTATCGTTTATAAACCGCTCCATCCAACAACGGAGCTGATCGTCATCTTTTGAAGTGATGGTTGTGTTAAGCAGAAACTGGTGTGGTGAAGGAAAACGGCGATACCAGGCCTTTGCCAGCGCATTATCTTCTTGAATCACTTCTCGAAAGTAGGTAGATACCTGTTTTAAACGGACAATATCTCTAAGCCCCAAACAGCCAATAATTTTCAAATGAGTGTCGACGGACAAATTGAGTAGTGAAGGTTTACTCTCGTCAGATACAGTGATAATTCTGCCCTCACTGACTCCCGTTGGAGCTTGCGCCGATATAGAGTGATAGGGTTCTGGTGGAGGTGAACCGCCGACTGTGCCGTTATTTTCCAGTCTATTCATGCTCGGATCTTCGAAGTGAGTATTTGTTCTCGATTAGAAAGAAAATTCAAAATTAATGCGATAATGTAGAGTCGTTTTAAGGATAAAAGTTCATAACATGTTGTTAAGAACAACTAACAAAAATGCTACCAGCCCATGGATTTTCCTTGTCTTTCTCCACAACAAATGATTAACAGACTGGATGACACATACTGAAGACATTTTTTGTTCAATTACCCTGAACAGAGGTATGGATAACCGTGCACAGCGCGGGAAACCTAGGAGCCTGACCGAGAATAGCGCAACCAGACCAACAGAAGTTTTCCCAAATCTTAAAATGAGCAAAAAATATCCAATTATTAGTGGGATTTTGCTCATTTTTGCATATTTATGCCTTCTCACAGCCTCTATGCTGCCTTTTTAGCCTCTTTCAAATCTTCGAGACGGATTGACCTCGTGGAAGCCGCTTTTACAAATTTTTTGATATTATGCGCAGTGCATACCAGTGAAAATTCCGCTGAAACTTTTTCTTTGCCGCGGAGACTGAACCCTCGGAAACCAGATTCTTTTATCTGTCCAAATGGTGGCTCCGCAATAACTTTACGACGCTCATATATGGCTTTCGCACCGGCTGTCTCCATTTTCTTATTCATAGCCTGACGTGCTTTTTCAAACTTATCGGTACGGATAACCCTGCCAGCCTCTTTCTTTGAATCACTGCAATTCCGACGATAAGGGCATTCCCTGCATACCGTCTTGTTTGCCCGGTAGCTTTTTCTTTTGCTTTTGCTGGCCGGGTTCGTTACCAGCTTTTCCCCTGCCGGACAGATAAATACATCAGCTTCGGAATCATACGCAAAATCCGCTTTGACAAACTTCCTGTCAGAGCTTTCAAGGTCGTCAGCGGCAGGCTTCTCCGCCTTGTCGGTTGCGATATAGGCATCAATCTCATGTCGCTCGACTGTATGTAAGTTTGACCCTGAAAAGTAACCATTATCCATACTCCACTTATCTACAGCCGCGCCATCAGTGGCTCCTGATAATGCCCTCAGCGCCGGCTCCACTTCCTGTACATCGTTGGCGTGTTGGCTGACATGCTGGCCAACAATGATCTGGTTATCGGAATCAACTGTAATTTGAGCATTGTAGCTGTACTCACAATACCCCTTCTTGCTCATCACGCGGGCATCGTGATCTGCAAAACTGATCTGCTTTTTGTCGTCTATTGGTTTGTCTGGATTTAAAGCTTTTTCACGTTCTTCAAGTGCTTTCTTGGCCTCTTTGATTTTTTTCAGGCGCTCTTCTTTAAACTGGAGGTCTTCAGGAATGCTGTAACCATTGGTTGCTTTGTAGGCGTCATCTTCTTCCTGATCACACTGACTGGCTTTTTTGATCAGCTCATCCACTTCGGCACTGAGTTCTGCCTCTTTCGCTTTGAGCCTCCCGTAGCTCATGGCCTTGTGTTTTGAGCTGTTGGCTTTGAACTTGGAGCCGTCCAGGCTGATATGACCCAGTGATGCCATTTTGAGTTCAATGGCCAGTTTGACTGACTGTTTGAAGCAGTCATGGAAAAACGACAGATTATCCTTACGAAAGTCACCAAGAACCCTGAAATTCGGGCAGTTCATTTGTGAGATATACATGAACGCCAAGTCTTGTCGACACCGTCGCTCAATCTCACGGGAACTGAAAACACCATGGCTGTACGCGTAGATCAGAATAGCGACAATGAGCTTTGGAGGGTATGCGTGCTGACCAAGGTGGTGATATTTTTTTTCGACTTCAGACGTATTAATGTTCTGAAAAATGCTTTCATAAATAAAACAATCATGATCTTTGGGAAGCAAATCGAAAACGTTGGTTGGGAACAGCAGATGCTGATCAAACTCAACAGGACTGTCCTTAAACTTTGGTGGTGGTGACATTTGGCATAATCAGAGTTGGTTTAAGGCTTATCATAACAGATAAGCCTATTCTCGGTCAGGCTCCTAGCAGCCTGTCGGACTTAAGCGTCCGTAGCGAGGATTGCAAGAAATTGAGGATAAAAATCTCTGTTTCCGAGGAGAATAGCGAGCTATTTGACGAAGAAACAGGGATTTTTAGACCAATTTATTGCAACCGCAGTAGGACAGTCTTAAGTCCGACAGGCTGCTAGAGTCATAGATCAAAGGAGGCGACATATATCCTCAAGAATGTCATCTTCCATAGAAAGCTTGGTGATTTTCACGGTTTGACTAGCACGATTGTCCCAATCATTGTCAGCGACGGTCATCACATACTCGCCATCGGCGCTGAAGGTGGCTGATCTGACGCGACCAGCATGTGAAATGGTCGCTTTTACGAACCAGGATCCATCGAGCATCTGACCACAGATTTTTGCCGTGCCGTCTTTACTGGCAGTCACCACATGTCGGCCATCAGTGCTGATGGACGCTGAATTGACCCTCCCCTTATGAGAAATGGTCACTTTCTCCTGCCACGATCCATCGCCCTTCAGGCCATAGATCTTCGCCTTATCGCCACCGAAAGTCACCAAATAGCGGCTATCAGAACTGAAAGTCGCCGATATTATCGTATCATCATGGAAAATAGTATCCTTTTTCTCCCATGACCCATCGGCCTTCAGGCCATAGATTTTCGCCGTTTTATAAGCACTGGCAGTCAGCACATGGCGGCTATCAGCGCTGAAGATAACTGATAGAAAACTTTTACGAGGAATGGTGGCTTTTTCTTCCCATCCATCGTCCTTCAGACTATAGATTTTTGCAAAATTATGTCTGGCAGTGACCAGGTGGCGGCTATCGGGGCTGAAGCGACCAAAGGGGCTGAAGTGGATTGATGAATACGAAAGATCATGGTACAGGGTGGCTTGTTCTTGCCATGATCCGTCTATATCCTGGCCATGGACTTTCGCATTGCGATCGCCACTGACAGTCAACACAAGGCGGCCATTGGGGCTAAAGCTAGTTGACACGACTAAACTATTGTGCCGAATGATGGCTTTTGGTTCCCACGATCCATCGTCCTCCAGACCGTAGATTCGCGCTGTCTGATCGTTACTGATGATCGCCACATTGCGACCGTCGGAGCTAATGATCGTTGAATACAAGCCTTGCTGATCGGGAATGCTGGCTTTTATTTTCCATTTACCATCGGTCTCCAGGCCATAGATTCTTGCCCCACTCCTAGAGCTGGTTACCAAATAACAACCATCGGGACTGAAGGTAGCTGAATAGACAGCGTCCTCATGAACAAGAACGGCTTTTCGTTCCCATGAACCATCGGCCTCTTGACCATAGATACGCACTGTGCGGTCGTAACCGGAGACTGCCACACGGCGGCCATTGGCGCTGAATCTGGCTGAACATCTTAGATGGCTTTGATGACTGAGGACTTTTGGTATCCACGATCCATCGGCCTCCAGGCCAAAGACTCTCGCCACGCCGTCTTGACCGGCAGTCACCATGTGGCTGGCATCAGCACTGAAACTGGCTGAGTTGACAGGCCTATCGTGTGAAATAGTGGCTTTTGTAGCTAAGTTAAATCTCCAAAATTTTGACTTTCGTTCGGTATTAGTGAAATGAAGCAGAGCAGGTAAATGAGGACTGCTTCGGCGTTGTATGAGTGATTCGATTAAATCTTTATCGTTTATAAACCGCTCCATCCAACAACGGAGCTGATCATCATTTTTTGAAGTGACGATTGTGTTAAGCAGAAACTGGTGTGATGAAGGAAAACGGCGGTACCACGCTTTTGCCAGCGCATTATCTTCTTGAATCACTTCTCGAAAGTAGGTAGATACCTGTTTTAAACGGACAATATCTCTAAGCCTCAAACAGCCAATAATTTTCAAATGTGTGTCAACGGATAAATTGAGTAGTGAAGGTTTACTCTCGTCAGATACAGTGATATTTCTGCCCTCACTGACCCCCTCTGGTGCTCGCTCCGATATAGATTGATGAGGTCTCAGGGGAGCTGGACTGCCAACGGTGCCGTTATTATTTACTCTATTCATGTTCGGAATCTTCGAAGTGATTATTTGTTCTCGATTAGAAAGAAAATTCAAAATTAATTCGGTAATGTGAAGTCGGTTTAAGGATGAAAGTTCATAACATGTTGTTAAGAATAACTAACAAAAATGCCGCCATGCATTTTCAGTGTTTTCTCCACAACAAGTGATAAACAGAACGGATAAATGTTGCTCAGGGTCGAAGGACCACCTTGCACAGCGTGGAAGCCAGAGTGTCATAGATCAAAAGAGGCGACATATGTCCTCACGCAGGGGTTCATCTTCCACCCAAAGTTCGGTGATTTTCACGGTTTGACCACAATTATTACTATGATCATTGTCAGCGACGGTCATCACATAGTCGCCATCGGCGCTGAAAATGGCTGATCTGACGGGACCAGCATGGGAAATGGTCGCTTTTACGAACCAGGTTCCGTCGAGCATCTGACCACAGATTTTCGCCGTGCCGTCTTTACTGGCAGTCACCACATGTCGCCCATCAGTGCTGAAGGTCGCTGAATTGACCCAGCTACTATGAGAAATGGTCACTTTCTTCTCCCATGACCCATCGTCCTTCAGGCCGTAGATCTTCGCCTTACCATCACAACTGGCGGTCAGCACATGGCAGCCATCAGAGCTAAAGGTCGCCAATCTAACCCCATCTCCATGGAAAACGGTCTCTTTTTTTTCCCATGATCCATCGGCTTTCAGTCCATAGATTTCCGCCGTTTTATCAGCACAGGTGGTCACCATATGACGGCTATCAGAACTGAAGGTAAGTGATCGAATCGAACGATTATGGAAAATGATGCCTTTTTCCTCCCATAATCCATCGTCCCTTTGACAATAGATATTCGCAACCCAATCGTCACGAGTCACCACGTACCGACTATCGGGGCTGAAGCAGGCTGATGCAGCCGAGTGATAATGGTGTAAGGTGGCTTGTTGTTGCCATGATCCATCTATCTCCTGGCCATGGACTTTCACATTGCGATCACCACTGACAGTCACCACAAGGCGGGCATCTGGGCTGAAGCTAGCAAACCTGACTAAACTGTTGTGCCGAATGATGGCTTTTGGTTCCCACGATCCATCGTCCTCCAGACCGAAGATTCGCACTGTCTGATTGTTGCCGATGATCGCCATATTGCGACCGTCGGAGCTAATGATCGGTGAATGCAAGCCTTGCTGATCGGGAATGCTGGCTTTTATTTTCCATTTACCATCGGCCTCCAGGCCATAGATTCCCGCCCTTCTCCAAGAGCTGGTTACCAAATAACAACCATCGAGACTGAAGGTAGCTGAATAGACAGGGGCCTCATGAACAATAACGGCTTTTCGTTCCCATGAACCATCAGCCTCTTGATCATAGATACGCGCTGTGCGGTCGTCACCGAAGACTGCCACACGGCGGCCATTGGCGCTGAATCTGGCTGAACATGTTTCATCGCTATGATTTAAGACCTTTGCTATCCACGATCCATCGGCCTCCAGGCCAAAGACTCTCGCCGCGCCGTCTTGACCGGCTGTCACCATGTGGCTGGCATCCGCGCTGAAACTTGCTGAGTTGACAGGCCTATCGTGTGAAATAGTGGCTTTTGTAGATAAGTTAAATATTCTAAATTTTGTCTTTCGTTCAGTGTTAGTGAAATGAAGCAGAGCAGGTAAATGAGGACTGCTTCGGCGTTGTATGAGTGATTCGATTAAATCTTTATCGTTTATAAACCGCTCCATCCAACAACGGAGCTGATCATCATCTTTTGAAGTGACGATTGTGTTAAGCAGAAACTGGTGTGATGCAGGAAAACGGCGATACCACGCCTTTGCCAGTGCATTATCTTCTTGAATCACTTCCCGAAAGTAGCTAGATACCTGTTTTAAACGGGCAATATCTCTAAGCCTCAAACAGCCAATAATTTTCAAATGCGTGTCGACCGACAAATTGAGTAGTGAAGGTTTACTCTCGTCAGATACATTGATGTTTCTGCCCTTACTGACTCCCTTCGGTGCTCGCGCCGATATAGATTCATGAGGTCTCAGGGGAACTGGACTGCCAAGGGTGCCGTTATTATTTACTCTATTCATGCTCGGAATCTTCAAAGTGAGTATTTGTTCTCGATTAGAAAGAAAATTCAAAATTAATGAGGCAAAATTAATGAGGCAATATAGAGTCGGTCTAAGGATAAAAGTTCATAACATGTTGGTAAGAACAACTAACAAAAATGCTGCCATGCATTTTCAGTGTTTTTCTCCGCAACCAATGATAAACAGAACGAATGGATGTTACTCAGGGTCTATTGAGGAGTGTCATGAATCATAAGAGGCGACATATATCCTCAAAGGGATCATCTTCCACCCAAAGTTCGGTGATTTTCACGGTTTGACCACGAGTATCGTCCCAATCATTGTCAGCGACGGTCATCACATAGTCGCCATCGGCGCTGAAAGTGGCTGATCTGACGCAACCAGCATGGTAAATGATCGCTTTTACTAACCAGGTTCCATCAAGCACCTGACCACAAATTTTCGCCGTACCGTCACGACTAGCAGTCACCACATGTCGGCCATCAGTGCTGAAGGTCGCTGAACTGAGCCACATCCTATGAGAAATGGTCACTTTCTCCTCCCATGCCCCTTCGGCATTCAGGCCATAGATCTTCGCCATACCATCAACACTGGCAGTCACCACATGGCAGCCATCGGGGCTGAAAATCGCTGAAATGACCCAATTCCTATGAGAAATGGTTACTTCCTCCTCCCATGACCCATCGTCATTCAGGCCACAGATTTTCGCCGTTTTATCAGCACTGGCAGTCACCACATGGCAACTATCAGCGCTGAAGTTAAGTGATCGAATCGAACCATTGTGGGAAATGATGCCTTTTTCTTCCCATAATCCGCCCTCCTTCAGACTAAATATTTTCACAAAATTATCGTCACCGACAGTCACCACGTGGCGGCTATCGGGGCTGAAGTGGGCTGATTTGACCGGGGGAACATGGGGTAGAGTAGCCTCTTCTTGCCACAGCCCGCCTATCTCCTTGCCATGGACTGTCGCATTGTGCTCTCTACTGACAGTCACGACATGACGGCAATCGGCGCTAAAGCAGGCTGACCTGACTGTATTATTGTGGCGAATAATGGCTACCCATTGCCATAATCCATCGTCCTCCAGACCTAAGATGTGGGCTGTGTGATCTTCAGCGATCATCACCAAATAGCGACCATCGGCACTGAAATTCACCAAAGCATTGGAATTGTGACCGAGAATAATGAGTTTTTTACCCATGAACCATTACTCTCCAGACCGGAGATTATCGCCTTTCTATCCCAACTGCTGGTTACCAAATAACAACCATCGGGACTGAAGGTGGCTGAAGAGACAGTGCTCCCATGAACGATAATGAGTTTTCGTTCCCATGAGCCATCGGCCTCTTGACCATAGATACGCGCTGTGACGTCGTAGCCGAAGATTACCACACGGCGGCCATTGGCACTGAAACTGGCTGAACAGCCAAAATCGCTTTGATGAGTGAGGACTTTTGGTATCCACGATCCATCGGCCTCCAGGCCAAAGACTCTCGCCACGCCGCCTTGACCGGCAGTCACCACGTGGCTGGCATCAGCACTGAAACTGGCTGAGTTGACAGGCCTATTATGTGAAATAGTGGCTTTTGTAGCTAATTCAAATGTCCAAAATTTAGACTTTCGTTCGGTATTAGTGAAATGAAGCACAGCAGGTAAATGAGGACTGCCTCGGCGTTCTATAAGTGAATCGATTAAATCCTTATCATTTATAAACCGCTCCATCCAACAACGGAGCTGTTCATCATCTTTTGAAGTGACGATTGTCCTGAGTAGCAACTGATGTGATGAAGGAAAACGGCGATACCACGCCTTTGCCAACGCATTATCTTCTTGAATCACTTCCCGAAAGTAGGTAGATACCTGTTTTAAACGGGCAATATCTCTAAGCCTCAGACAGCCAATAATTTTCAAATGCGTGTCGACCGACAAATTGAGTAGTGCGGGTTTACTCTCGTCAGATACATTGATGTTTCTGCCCTTACTGACTCCCTTCGGTGCTCGCGCCGATATAGATTCATGAGGTCTCAGGGGAACTGGACTGCCAAGGGTGCCGTTATTATTTACTCTATTCATGCTTGGAATCTTCGAAGTGAGTATTTGTTCTCGATTAGAAAGAAAATTCAAAATTAATGAGGCAATGTAGAGTCGGTCTAAGGATAAAAGTTCATAACATGTTGGTAAGAAAAACTAACAAAAATGCTGCCATGCATTTTCAGTGTTTTTCTCCGCAACCAATGTTAAACAGAACGGATGGATGTTGCTCAGGGCCTATTGAGGAGTGTCATGAATCAAAAGAGGCGACATATATCCTCACAAAGGGGTTCATCTTCCACCCAAAGTTCGGTGATTTTCATGGTATGACTAAGGAAATTGTTCCGATCACTGTCAGCGACGGTCACTACATAGACGCCATCGGCGCTGAAGGTGGCTGATCTGACGCGACCATCGTGGGAAATGGTCGCTTTTACTAACCAGGTTCCATCAAGCATCTGACCACAGATTTTCGCTGTGTAGTCATAACTGGCAGTCAACACATGTCGGCCATCAGTAGTGAAGGCCGCTGAATAGACCCATCCACTATGATAAATGGTCACTTTCTCCTCCCATAATCCATCGTCCTTCAGTCCGTAGATCTTCGCCATACCATCGTCACTGGCAGTCACCAGATGACAGCCATCGGGGCTGAAGGTCGCTGATCTGACCCAATCTTTATGGAAAATAATCTCTTTTTCTTCCCATGATCCATCGGCTTTCAGGCCATAGATTTTCGCCGTTTGATCTGCACTGGCAGTCACCAAATGGCAGTCATCGTGGCTGAAGTTAACTGATAGAATCGAATCATCATGGGAAATGATGCCTTTTTCTTGCCATGACCCATCGTCCTTCTGGCTATAGATTTTCGCAAAATTATCCTTACCGGCAGTCACCACGTGGCGGCTATCGAGGCTGAAGCTGGCTAACTTGACTGAACGATTGTGGCGAATGATGGCTTTTGGTTGCCATGATCCGTCTATCTCCAGGCCATGGACTTTCGCATTGCAATCGCGACTGAGAGTCACAACAAGGCGGCCATTGGCGCTGAAGCTGGCCGACCTGACTGAACTATGGTGGCAAATGATGGCTTTTGGTTGCCATGATCCATCGTCCTCCAGGCCGAAGATTCGCGCTGTCTGATCTCTACCGATCGTCGCCACATAACGACTGTCGGCGCTAAAGGTCGCTGAAACAGAGCAATCCTGATGGAAAATGATGGTTTTTTTTATCCATGCACCATCGGCTTCCAGACCATAGATTCTCGCCTCGCCATCTGCACTGATGGTTACCAAATAGCGACCATCGGAACTGAAGGTGGCTGAAAAGACAGCGTCGTCATGGACAATAACGGCTTTTCGTTCCCATGAACCATCGACCTCTTGACTATAGATAAGCGCTGTACCGTTGTAACTGGAGACTACTACATGGCGGCCATGGGCGCTGAAGCTGGCTGAACATGATGAATGGCAGTTAAGAATGAGGACTTTTGGTTTCCATGATCCATCGGACTCCAGGCCAAAGATTCTCGCCGTGCCGTTACTACTGGCAGTCACCATATGGCGAACATCAGCGCTGAAACTGGCCGATTTGACAAGGCTATCATCTGAAATAGTGGTTTTTGTCGCTAATTTAAAGGTTCTAAATTGAGACTTCCGTTCGGCATTAGTGAAATGAAGCAGAGCAGGTAAATGAGGACTGCTTCGGCGTTGTATGAGTGATTCGATTAAATCTTTATCGTTTATAAACCGCTCCATCCAACAACGGAGCTGATTATCATCTTTTGAAGTGACGATTGTGTTAAATAGAAGCTGGTGTGATGAAGGAAAACGGCGATACCACGCCTTTGCCAACGCATTATCTTCTTGAATCACTTCCCGAAAGTAGGTAGATACCTGTTTTAAACGGGCAATATCTCTAAGCCTCAGACAGCCAATAATTTTCAAATGCGTGTCGACCGACAAATTGAGTAGTGCGGGTTTACTCTCGTCAGATACATTGATGTTTCTGCCCTTACTGACTCCCTTCGGTGCTCGCGCCGATATAGATTCATGAGGTCTCAGGGGAACTGGACTGCCAAGGGTGCCGTTATTATTTACTCTATTCATGCTCGGAATCTTCAAAGTGAGTATTTGTTCTCGATTAGAAAGAAAATTCAAAATTAATGAGGCAATGTAGAGTCGGTCTAAGGATAAAAGTTCATAACATGTTGGTAAGAACAACTAACAAAAATGCTGCCATGCATTTTCAGTGTTTTTCTCCGCAACCAATGATAAGTACCTACCAGTTACTTAAACAGAACGGATGGATGTTGCTCAGGATCTATTGAGGAGTGTCATGAATCATAAGAGGCGACATATATCCTCACACAGGGGTTCATCTTCCACCCAAAGTTCGGTGATTTTCACGGTTCGACGACCATCATGGTCCCAATTATTGTCAGCGACGGTCACTACATAGTCGCCATCGGCGCTGAAGGTCGCTGATCGGACATAACCATCATGGGAAATGGTCGCTTTCACTAACCAGGTTCCATCGAGCATCTGACCACAGATTTTTGCCGCGCCGTCGTCACCGGCAGTTACCACATGTCGGCCATCAGTACTGAAGGCCGCTGAATAGACCCACCCACTATGAGTAATGGTCGCTTTCTCCTCCCATGACCCATCGACCTTCAGGCCGTAGATCTTCGCCATACCATCGTCACTGGCAGTCACCAGATGGCAGCTATCAGGGCTAAAGGTCGCCAATCTAACCCAATCTTCATGGAAAACGGTCTGTTTTTCCTCCCATGACCCATCGGCTTTCAGGCTATAGATTTTCGCCGTTTCATCAGCACTGGCAGTCACCACATGGCAGCTATCAGCACTGAAGTTAAGTGATTGAATCGAACCATTATGGGAAATGATGCCTTTTTCTTCCCACAATCCACAATCCTTCTGACTATAGATTTTTGCAAGGTTATCGTCACCGACAGTCACCACGTGGCGGCTATCGGGGCTGAAGCGAGCTGATGCGACCGCGAGATCATTGGGTAAAGTGGCTTGTTCTTGCCATAATCCGTCTATCTCCCGACCATGGACTTTGGCATTGCGATCGCGACTGACAGTCACCACAAGACGGCTATCGGCGCTGAAGCTGGCTGACCTGACTGAAGTATTATGCCGAATGATGGCTTTTGGTTGCCATGATTCATCGTCCTCCAGGCCGAAGATTTGCGCTGTGTGATCTCTACCGACGGTCGTCACATAGCGACCATCGGCGCTAAAGGTTGCTGATACATAGTGATCCTGATGAAAAATGACGGTTTTTTTTACCCATGCACCATCAGCTTCCAGACCGTAGATTCTCGCCTCGCCATCTGCACTGATGGTTACCAAATAGCGACCATCGGGACTGAAGGTGGCTGAATAGACAGAGTCCTCATGAACAATAACGGCTTTTCGTTCCCATGAACCATCGACCTCTTGACTATAGATACGCGCTGTACCGTTGTAAGTGGAGACTACTAAATGGCGGCCATGGGCGCTGAAGCTGGCTGAACATGATGAATGGCAGTTAAGAATGAGGACTTTTGGTTTCCATGATCCATCGGACTCCAGGCCAAAGATTCTCGCCGTGCCGTTATAACTGGCAGTCACCATATGGCGAACATCAGCGCTGAAACAGGCCGAGTTGACAAGGCCATCATCTGAAATAGTGGTTTTTGTCGCTAACTTAAAGGCTCTAAATTGAGACTTTCGTTCAGCATTAGTGAAATGAAGCAGAGCAGGTAAATGAGGACTGCTTCGGCGTTGTATGAGTGATTCGATTAAATCTTTATCGTTTATAAACCGCTCCATCCAACAACGGAGCTGATCATCGTCTTTAGAAGTGACGATTGTACTAAGTAGAAACTGGTGCCTTGAAGAAAAACGCCGATACCACGCCTTTGCCAGCGAATTATCTTCTTGAATCACTTCTCGAAAGTAGGTAGATACCTGTTTTAAACGGGCAATATCCCTAAGCCTCAAACAGCCAATAATTTGCAAATGTGTGTCGACGGACAAATGGAGCAGTGAAGGTTTACTCTCGTCAGATAGAGTGACATTTCTGCCCTCACTGACCCCAGTTGGTGCTTGCGCCAATGTAGATTGAAAAGGTCTCTGGGGAACTGAACCGCCAACAGTGTTGTTATTATCTGTTCTATTCATACTCGGAGTCTTCGAAGTGAGTATTTGTCCTCGATTAGAAAATATTCAAAATTAACGCTGTGAAGTAAAGTCGGCTTTAGAGTAAAAGTTAAGAACTTCTTGTTAAGAACAACTAACAAAAATGCCACCGGCCCATGCATTTTCTTTGTCTTTCCCCACAACAAATAATGAACAGGCTGGACGGTTGTTGCTCAGGGTCTATCGAGAAGTGCTTCTTGCGCTTCCATCATCAGGATTTCTTCCAGTGCCCGCAAGCCGACAAGGTAGCCAGAATAAGAGGCCGTTATTGCTTGTCTGGGCAGGTCGTGCTGGACAGCAACATCCCCGGCAGTCAGCACGCCGCTCTGACAGGTATGGCTCCAACGGTATTCGTTATCCGGACTCTCGGGCGCTGTTGAGCCAATTCCCAGGCTCTCCGGCGCGTATTCCAGTGTGTTTGCAATGACGCCATCCACCACGATGGAACGGCTGTCAGCCTGAATATGGTAGAGATTTTCTAAAGGCGTCAAGGTAATGGTATCTACGGTTGTTGCAGAAACGGATAACTTGAGAAGCTGCTTATCCAGACTTGTGAGCAGGCTGGATTCATTGTCGGGGACTGGCCAGAAGCCTTTCAATGACTTTCTGTTTCGGGTATCAATGAGAACAACATCAAATCCCGATCGACTGGCATATAAAGCAGCGGTTTTTCCGCCAATCCCTGCGCCAAGAATAGCGACCCTCCTTTTCGGCCAGATACTTTTTGTCACCGTTTTATTCAGCCACTGGGCAGTGGTGGTTCCCCTGGCAGCAGCCATAAGGAGAGTAACAAAGGGGCTATCAACAGAACCCAGTGTCAGTATGCTGCTCTTCATCAAGGGCTGGGACCATGGGGTTTGGTTGAGATCATAACGTTGGATATAGTCCTTGTTATTCAGACAAATATCAGGATACATACTGGATTGAGGTTTCTGTCCGATGGCTGAGAACACGCCAGAAATGGGAAGACTCAGCTTGCGCCTGCCACCCTCAAAACTCAATGTAGTGGCATTTAACAAGCCATCCTGATTGATGTAAACAGACTCCAGATTATGTTCGAAATAGAGAAAAAGAGCCTTCTTTCTTCTCTCCAGTGCATTGTAGAGAAGATCAATCAAGATGCTTTCTGCCTTGAAGCTACTGCCTTGAACGGCCAGATGCACCTTGTTGGCATTGAGGCTGAGCAGGCTGATGGCCTGTTCAATGGCTGAGGCTCCTCCACCCACCACCAGAACATCTTTTTCCGCAAACCTGGGACCATCACAATCGGTACAGGTAAATACTCCGTTGCCTTTGTAGGGCTCCAGAATCGTCGGCAGGTTCGGTTTTGCCCCCGATGCCAATATAACAAGGGGCGCATAATAGACGGAGCGCTCCCCCTGTAAAATCTTCATTTTTCCCTTCAGTTGAGTGGCAACGATATGATCTTCAATGATTTGGACATTAGGACTGCTCCTTGCCTTGTTTTCCATCAACTGTTGCAGGCCTCTCCCTGTGATTGTCAGGCTACCTGGCCAGTTCTCAATAGTACCCGCCCCTTCAAGCTGCCCCTGACTCTTATGACTTTTTATCACCCGTATCCTGACCATTGGGTTGTATCTGGCAATCGTCTGGGCGGCCGTCATGGCTGCAGGCCCACCACCTACGATCACAACTGAAGGCGTCAATGCCCGGAGTGTCGGACTCAGGAGTAAGGTGAAGAGCAGACAGGCTGCTGCCTTATTGATATTTTTAGACTTCATTCTTGAAAGTGTTCAGTAATAAGCAGCTCGTTACAGAGTATTTTTCTTTTAATACCAATCGAACTTTCTAACTCCCTATTGCGCTGAAGATTTGAGCCTTAATCCTGCGTTGGCGATCGCCGTCATAGCTAAGGCTCAAATCTCCACGCTCATCACGGGAGTTAGAAAATACGACTGGTATAACTCTTATTGTTCTTTACCGGCCTGATTCCGATCAAGCTGCCGGATTTCCGGAACGCATGGGAAATAGATCAGGTTACGACTTACTCAGGCCAATGGGTAAAAATAGATCAAATTATTTGTTTGTGAATGCGATTTCCAAAATTTCAGGTCTTTCTCACGCTATTGGAGGGTGTCGCAAAACTCTCTCCAGCGTGGGAACGAGTTGACTCCCGTCATTCCCGGCTTCATTCTCGTCATTCCCGAGAAGGCAGAGATCCACCGTTGGCGCTGGATTCCCGCCTTCGAGGCTGTCGCAAAAGCCTCTCCAGCGTGGGAACGAGTTGACTCCCGTCATTCCAGACTTCATTCTCGCTATTCCCGACTTCATTCTCGTCATTCCCGACTTCATTCTCGTCATTCCCGCGAAGGCGGGAATCCACACTGACTCACCACCAGAACCATCCTGCCCGGTGCCCCCTGGCCTTGTCATCCCTGAGAAGGCGGAGTCCCACTGTTGGGGCTGGATTCCCGCTTTCGCGGGAATGACGACTTCCTTAACAACTCGTTCCCACGCTGGAGCATGGGAACCAGAGTTTTGCGACAGCCTCCTTCGCGGGAATGACGACCTCAGAGCATGGGAACAAGCTGTTGGAGTTTTGCGACACCCTCTATTGCCAGGGACTAAAAGATTAAAAAATAAAAGACCGCGTTAAACCCTGATGCCTGATTGCAACTCTCGCGCTAGTCTTGTAAATCACAGTTTTAAACTATGAGACTGTCAAAAAACTCTAACAATTCGCTCCCACACTCTTGAGTTTTCTAGAGCTTCATTGTCAAAGCTACAGCCAGATTTCTGGCAGCCCTGATCAGGTTTTCTTCTCCTTTCATCAGTGCCTGCTCAAGAGTCACCGCTCCGTGAACTACAGGAAACAAGGCATCGATCCCCTGAGCATAAACGGCCTCTGCCCCTTGCCCAACTGAACCGGCCAATGCCACTACCGGAAGATCCAATGATTTGGCAATACGGGCCACACCCACTGGGGTTTTTCCCTGAGCAGTCTGACCATCAATGCGGCCTTCACCTGTAATGACCAGATTGGCCCCTTTGACTTTTTCAGCCAGGTCAACAGCAGCCATGACGATTTCAATACCCGGCTCCAGCCGGGCATTGAGAAAACCCAGTAATGCCGTCCCCATGCCACCCGCTGCTCCGGCACCCGGCCTGTCACAGACAGAGACACCCAGGTCGCGTTCCATAATCAGGCCATAATGACCAAGGGACTGATCCAGAACTTTGACCATATCGGGTGTTGCTCCCTTTTGCGGACCAAAAATAGCGGAAGCTCCATTGTCACCGGTCAGTGGATTATCAACATCGCAGGCAGCAATAATCTCTACTGATTGCAGGCGCTGATCCAGGTTAGAAGTATCGATCCTGGTCAGGCTTGATAACTGACCACCACCGCGTTGCAACTCCTTGCCCTGGTCGTTCAATAAACGAACCCCCAGAGCTTGCACCATACCGGCACCACCATCATTGGTTGCACTGCCACCGATCCCGACAATTATTTTCTCGACGCCCCTGTCCAGCGCACTCAGGATCAGCTCACCGGTACCCTGTGTGGTCGCAATCATCGGGTCACGGTGATCAGGACTTACCAACTCCAGTCCGGACGCCCTGGCCATTTCAATGACAGCGGTTGTGCCGTCACCCAGTATGCCAAACTCAGCCTGAATCTGATGACCCAGAGGGCCTGTGACGGGCACTTCTATAAAATGTCCACCCGTGGCATCAACCAGTGACTGAAGTGTTCCTTCGCCACCGTCAGCAACAGGTACTTTGACGTACTGTGCATCAGGAAGAATTTCCTTAAAGCCGGTTTCGATCGCAGAGGCTACCTGGGCAGCCGTTAGACACTCTTTAAAGGAATCGGGGGCAATGACAATTTTCATCGGTTTCTACTCTTCCGTGTCAGCCAGTCTTTATGATGCCGCAATACGTAAGTACCTAACCAGTTGGTTTCGCATATTCTGGACGGCGGCTTTTTCCATCCTTCTGCGTTCCAACTCTGGTTGCGTAGCTATGGCTACGCGCCCGTCGTTGCGCCTTGAAGGATGAAAAAATCCACTCGCCAGAATATGCGAAACCAACTGGCCAGGTACTTAGTAGACGTCAGGGCTATTCTGCAACATATATGGAATTACAGGGCTAATTTTTAATAAAATAAGACCTGTGTCTTTTATGTCCGAGTCTGATTCGTGTCCATTGCTTCTCGTTTATTGGTTGTATTTTCCGTTGCTCTGCTTCCTTTTTCTGCCTGGTCTGCACCCGCCAGTTTTTCTCAGGCCAAGCGAGAAGCGGTGAAAATCTATTCCGATCACCTCACCAGTTTTTATTGCGGTTGCGATATAACCGTCCGCGGCAAGAAACTGGTGCCTGACCTGGAATCCTGCGGCTACAAGGTACGAAAACAACCAAACCGTGCTTCAAGGATTGAGTGGGAACATGTTGTACCGGCCTGGGAATTTGGTCATCAGCTCCAGTGCTGGCAGGAAGGGGGCCGTAAGCTCTGTAGAAAGAATCCCGATTTTCGCAAAATGGAATCGGATCTCCACAATCTGGTGCCCGCCATAGGAGAGGTGAATGGCGATCGATCCAACTACCGCTTTGGCTTTCTGCAAGATACGCCCAAAATGTATGGCCAGTGTGACTTTAAAGTCAATTTCAAGGAGCGAAAAGCACAACCACCGATAACAAAACGAGGCAAGATTGCCCGTATCTATCTGTATATGGCAAGCCGTTACGCCTTCAGAATCAGTAAAAGTCAGAAAAAGCTCTATGAGTCCTGGGATCGGCTCTATCCGGCAACCGCCTGGGAAATTGAGCGTAATGCTCGTATTGCCGAGGTTCAGGGCTGGGAGAATCCATACGTTTCAATATATTCAGAGGGATGAATGAGCCCATTCCACTGTCCTATCTGCGATCAGGGTATTATCATATCCCGATTAGCTCATTTTTAAAGCTCCCAAGGTTTATAGAGAATGGAACAGACCTTCATAGGTGATGATGGAATAGAACGTCAGTCACTGAGGGCCTATACAGAAAGCGCATACCTGAATTACTCCATGTATGTCATTCTGGATCGCGCTCTGCCCCACATTGGCGACGGCCTGAAGCCAGTACAACGTCGTATTGTTTATGCGATGAGTGAGCTGGGACTGAAAAATACCGCCAAGTTTAAAAAGTCAGCCCGTACGGTGGGTGATGTTCTGGGTAAATTTCATCCCCATGGCGACTCTGCCTGTTACGAAGCCATGGTATTGATGGCGCAGCCCTTCTCATACCGCTATCCGCTGGTAGATGGTCAGGGTAACTGGGGGTCGCCGGATGACCCCAAGTCTTTTGCCGCCATGCGCTATACCGAGTCCAGACTGACTCGTTATTCTGACGTTCTGCTCAGTGAACTGGCACAGGGCACGGTAGACTGGGTACCTAACTTTGACGGAACACTGGAAGAGCCATCCATCTTGCCTGCCAGATTGCCCAATCTGCTGTTGAACGGTACCACCGGTATCGCGGTGGGTATGGCGACCGACATCCCTCCTCACAACCTGAGAGAAGTCGCAAACGCCTGTATTCATCTGCTGGATCATCCGGGGGCAACCACTGCCGAGCTTGTTGGGCATGTTCAGGGGCCTGACTTCCCCACCGAAGCTGAAATCATCACACCCCGCGAAGAAATTCTGAAGATTTACGAGCAGGGACGAGGCTCTCTGAGAATGAGAGCCGTCTATCAGCAGGAAGGCGGAGAAATCATTGTTACAGCGCTGCCCTATCAAGCTTCCGGAGCCAAAATTCTGGAGCAGGTAGCCGCCCAGATGCAGGCCAAGAAGTTGCCCATGGTCGCAGACCTGAGGGACGAATCAGACCATGAGAATCCTACCCGACTGGTGGTTGTTCCCCGCTCCAACCGTATTGATGTCGATGGTTTGATGAACCATCTGTTTGCCACAACCGATCTCGAGAAGACCTACCGGGTCAATATGAATATGATCGGTGTCGATGGCAAGCCCCAGGTCAAGGCTCTGGATACCCTGCTGAAGGAGTGGCTGGTCTGGAGAACCGACACCGTCAGACGTCGCCTGCAGCACCGTCTGGATAAAGTACTGGCCAGACTTCATATTCTTGAAGGTTTACTGGCAGCCTTCCTGAATATTGATGAAGTCATCGAAATTATTCGCAATGAGGACAAGCCCAGGGAAGTCATAATGACTCGATTTGGCCTCTCCGAGCTTCAGGCCGATGCCATTCTGGAAATCAAGCTGCGCCAGTTAGCCAAACTGGAAGAGATCAAGATCCGTGCTGAACAGGAAGAGCTGGAAAACGAACGCAAAAATCTTGAGCTGACCCTCAGTTCCGAGCGTCGACTGAAAACCCTGGTCAAAAAAGAGATCAAGGCCGATGCAGAAGAGTTTGGTGATGATCGTCGTTCACCCTTGAAGGTTCGACAGGAAGCCCAGGCTCTCTCGGAAACTGACCTGATGACATCTGATCCAGTGACTGTCGTGCTGTCTGAAAAAGGCTGGGTGCGATGTGCCAAAGGACATGAGGTTGACCCCGCCAGTCTCAACTACAAGGCAGGGGATAGATATCGACTGTCTGCCAAGGGCAAGAGTAACCAGTCTTCGGTATTTATAGACTCTACTGGTCGTGCATATTCTATTCTAACTCATACTCTTCCCTCTGCGCGAGGCCAGGGTGAGCCGCTGTCCGGGCGTGTCAATCCACCTTCCGGGGCGACCTTTGAAGGGCTGTGTGTCGGTGACAATGATGACTGTTATTTGCTGGCGAGCGATGCTGGTTATGGCTTTGTCGTTCAGCATTTTGATATGGTCAGCAAGAACAAAGCCGGTAAGGCTCTGCTGACTTTGCCCAAGTATTCCCGGGTCATGTCACCTATACCGGTAACGGGCGAAGACCAGGTGCTGGCTGCCATTACCAACGAAGGGCGTATGCTGATCTTCCCGCTATCTGAATTACCCAAGCTGGCAAGAGGCAAAGGTAACAAGATCATTAATATTCCTGCGGCACGGGCATCGGATCGAATCGAATTGATGGTTCATCTGGCGGTGATGAACTCGAGCGATGCTCTGGTTCTCTACGCCGGCAAACGGCATGTGACTCTGAAACCGGCAGATATTGAGCATTACCACGGAGAGAGAGGTCGCAGAGGCAATAAGCTGCCCCGAGGCTTCCAGAAAGTGGACAGTGTTGAGGTTATTCGGGCGAACAAGGAGGAGGAGGATTGTTAAGCTCGATGCCTGAGTCATCCGGTCACAGGTTTTTATAGCCGTCGCTGACGACCGTTAAAAACCCATGACGGTCTTTGCACCCAGTGACTGCGATCAGCGACTTCTGATCCCACACCCCTTGATGATGAGGTTGCAAAGATGCTCTGTCGCAGCCTCTAAATCCTCATCGGACAGAGCCTCCTTACCAATAACACAGGCTACCTGTGGGCTGTAATCCACATAATATTGGGTGGTAGCCCAGATGGTAAATAACAGGTGCAAAGGGTCGACAGGGTCCATTTTGCCTCGCTCTATCCAAAATTCAATAACTCGTGATTTCTCTTTGATCCATGACTTGAAGTACTCAAAATGTTCTTTAAGATGTTGCCCACCATGAATGATCTCACTGCTGAATATACGGGAAGCGTTGGCGTGAGCCAGACAGTATTGCATTTTTGCCTGTATGTACTGACGAAAGGCTGAAGCCGGATCATCCTCTATGTTCAAGCCGGAAAAAACCGCTTCCCAGAGTTCCATAATATGGCCAAGAACAGCACCATACAGATCGACCTTGCTGTTGAAGTAATAATGAATATTGGCTTTTGGCAACCCGGCTCTGGTTGCAATATCCCTGATTGAAGCTCCTTTGAAGCCACTAAGAACGAATTCGTCCTCTGCAGCTTGCAATATGACCTTAATATTTTTCTGGCGCACACGACTGCTTCTCACAGCCGTCTGCTGAACTTTGGCAGCGGAAGATTGCATAAAATCTCCGTATATTGATTGGGTGTTATGACGATCGACTATGAATATAGACAAGAGTTGCGCAATTACCATTCGTTGCACATAAATTACGGCAGTGTTTTTTATTACTGTGCTAATGGGTCAGGGTTTATATTTGCAATTCAGAAGGGTAGCAAGATTTGTGACGATATTATTTTCTTGGTGCGTAGTCAAAAACGTCAGAGTGCAGGTTTTTTTCCGGGAATCCGTCTCCAATCATTACGTCATATGTCGCATAAACCATTTGTGGTGAGCCACTGATATAGGTCTGACAATCGAGCAGCTTTTCGCGATCGACCAGAATCGCTTCATACAGCAGCCCATGGCGCCCACACCAGTCATCTTCATGATGGGTTTCACTGACTACCGGATGATAATGAACGCCCTGGCCAGACCATTGCACAGGGAGGTTGGGCAGATAGAAGTCTGCAGGTGTTCTGGCTCCCCAGTAAAGATGCATCTCACCGTGATGATGGTGACGCAGGCAATACTCAATCATGCTTTTCATTTGGGAGAAGCCGGTTCCGGCGGCAACGAAAAGCAGGGGCTGCTGTTTGTCGATTGAGTCAGGGAGATGGCAATTCCCTAGAGGCAAACTGACGTTCAGCACACCTTCTTTTATTTCCCGAAAGAGCTGTTGAGAGTTTGGACTGCCTTTCAGCTGTTGAATATGCAGCTCCAGATGCTGCTGGTTTTTTTGCGGCGCTGAAGCAATAGAAAAACAATTGTTTTCATTATTCTGAAGGTGAACAACAAGATACTGACCCGGATAATAGCCAGGAAAGCAGTCTGACTCAGCAGTCAGTTTGATACGGTAAATGTCGGAACTGAGAAGCTGAGTATCGGCAACTGAGCACCGCAGCCTGGAAGACTCGCTTATCTGCACAATACCTCCCTCCCGAATATCACAGCCAGCAGGAATGCCCGGGGTTTCCCTGATGACCGTATTAAGAAGTAACTCTCTAGCAGCCTGTCTGCCCTACTCGGCAACTGCTCCTGCGTTGCTCTAGCTCCTGCATCCGTGCAGTCGTGCGGTTGCGATAAATTGGTCTAAAAATTCCTGCCTCTTCGTCAAATAGCCCCGCTATTCTCCTCAGAAGCAGAAATTTTTATCCTCAATTTCTCGCAATCCTCGCTACGGGCGCTTGAGTCCGACAGGCTGCTAGGAGCCTGACCGAGAATAGACTGCCCTACTGCGGCGGCAGCAAATTGGTCTGAAAATCCGCTTTTGTTCGTCAAATAGCTCGCTATTCACCGGGTAGAAGGAGCTACCAATTGTAGCTCCAACCCCCTCAGATCCCGGCGTGCGGATTTCCCGCACCGGGCTCTTCGATATTTGACTCACAGCACAGCCATGGATTTCATTGCCATAAAAGGCAGCATTATCCTCGGTTTCTGTAGCGGCAGAAGCTGCTTGAGGTTATGGTACTTTTCCCATGGAATCTTGCCTTTCCGGCATCGGCTACACAGCATCTTGTACCAGTAGCGGTCAACAAACCGGTAAAGCTTCTCCATACTTCGGAAGTTTCCTCCCAGACCGTAATACGCATAATGCCCTCTCAACCGTCGATTGATCGCTGTCACTTGTTCGTGCAGCGGTTCATGGCGTATTCGTCTCAGCAGTTCCTTCAGTTTGGCTATGCTGCGTCTTAGGCGGGATTTTTCCGTTCTCCTTCCCACCATGAAGTTTCCTTTCAGATTCCTTGTGCAGTAGTGCGTAAAGCCAAGGAAGTAAACCGTTTCCGGTCGTCTTCCCCCACGACTGGCAAAACGTCCGAACCTGACTAACCGGGTTTTATCCCGCTCCAGTTTCAACGCAAACTTCTCCAGTCGCTGTGGCAGCACATTCATGAACCGCTCCGCATCACTGCGATACTGAAAACACACCACAAAGTCATCAATGTACCTGATCAGCCATGCCTCGCCTTTTAGCCGAGGCTTGACCATGCACTCGAACCAGAGGTCAAGTACATAATGCAGGTACAGGTTGCTCAGAACTACGCTGATCGGCCCACCCTGAGGCGTACCTTCTTCACACTCTTGCAACTCCCCGGCCTCCATCACCCCGGCTTTCAACCAGCGCCGTATAAGGTTCAGGATTCTGGGATCACCGACCCGGTGTTCCACAAAACGAAGCAGCCATCCATGGTCAAGACTCCCAAAGAAGTTCTTCAAGTCCGCTTCCAGCACCCAGCTGACCTTTCGGCCTGAAACCACCTCGTTAAAAGTGGACAGGGCATGGTGCGCTCCCAGTCGTGGCCTGCCACCCATGGAACAGGGCAAAAAGTCCTGCTCATAAATAGCATTCAGCACATCAGCAACACTTCGCTGCAAAGCCCGGTCATTGATGCAGGGAACACCCAGAGGGCGCTTTTCCTTTTTTCCCGGCTTGGGTATCCATGCCCTTTTGACCGGCGGTGCCTTGTAGCCTTGCCGATGGATAGACGTCAGTGTCTGTTCCAACCACCGCTTAAAGTCTTTCTTTGTCTCTTCGACAGTCAGCCCATCGACTCCGGGCGATGTGTTGTGTGGAATCTTGTTCAGATTCATACACAGGCTCGCCGGGGTAATATGATGTGCCAGACTTGTAAAGCGAAGTTTCGGATAACTCCGGGCTTTCGCTGCTACCCTCTCCAGTCCCGTTGCCATGGCTGGTTTACCTTCTCACTGCGTAAAAGACCGTAACTCCCTCAGATGTGGAGCCCATGTTTCCCTGGAAAGGCTCAAATACCGCCAGCCGCTTCCCCATGTGACGGGCTCTCCCCGCCTCGGAGTACTATCAGCTGGTCTGACTTCCTGAACGTCATCAAGTCGTTCTTGCTTTACAGGCTCGTCGGACCCTACAGGCTCCGCCTGAACGTTCAGGATCTCCCTTGTTCACGTAAAATCATTCGATAACATGCCGTGGGTACGAACCCCGGAAGCAGTCGGGATGCCTTGTCATTAGCGGAGCTCCCGACTTCCGCTTTCCCCATTGAGAAAGAAGGTCAGCTACTTCAACCACGTTCAATTTCGGGGCTAATTATCCCTTAGCAGACGTTACGGCCTGTTATCACCCTGTCTACGCTTCGCAGTAGTCGTTACCTTCTACCACGCAAGACTCGGTACACGGCTGCCGACCACAGCTTTACCGCGATGACCATTTCAGGTCACAAGATTTTACGCGCTTGCAAGGCGCAATCCTCACAAAACCGAATTTTCATCCTCAATTTTCTGCCGTCCTCGCTACGGGCGCTATTCTCGGTCAGGCTCCTAGCTCGGGTAACCGAGTGATAATCAAGAGCTGTAATTGTTTCAGTCTATACCCAAATCACCCCAGAGTGCATCAACCCGTTCCTTGACTTCCTGCGTCATGGTTATGGTTTGCCCCCATTCCCGATCGGTTTCTCCGGGCCATTTATTCGTAGCATCAAAACCCACCTTGGAACCAAGACCTGCAACGGGTGAAGCGAAATCCAGATAATCAATGGGAGTGTTTTCAACAAAGACGCAGTCCCGCTTGGGATCCATTCGAGTCGTCATGGCCCAGATGACATCGTTCCAGTCTCTGGCATTGACATCATCGTCGGTGACAACAACGAACTTGGTATACATAAATTGTCTGAGGAATGACCATACACCGAGCATGACTCGCTTGGCATGACCCGGGTATTCCTTACGCAGGGTCACCACCGCCATTCGGTAAGAACAGCCTTCCGGAGGCAGATAAAAGTCCACGATTTCCGGAAACTGCTTTTTCAGAATGGGAACAAATACCTCATTCAGGGCCACTCCCAGGATAGCGGGCTCATCGGGAGGCCTGCCTGTGTAAGTGCTGTGATAAATGGGATCTCTTCTGTGAGTAATACACTCTACGGTAAAGACCGGGAAACGCTCCACTTCGTTGTAGTAACCGGTGTGATCACCGAACGGGCCTTCGTCCGCCATCTCTCCCGGATAGATATGCCCTTCCAGAACAATCTCGGCACTGGCAGGTACCTGAAGATCGTTGGTGATGCTTTTAACCAGTTCGGTTTTACTGCCTCTTAACAGGCCCGCGAAGGCATACTCTGAAAGACTGTCAGGCACAGGGGTCACTGCCCCCAGGATGGTAGCCGGATCAGCACCCAGAGCTACGGTTACGGGGAAAGGTTTATCAGGGTATTGCTGTTGCCAATCCCTGAAGTCCAGAGCACCGCCACGATGAGAGAGCCAGCGCATGATCAGTTTGTTTTTACCAATCAGCTGTTGGCGATAAATTCCGAGGTTCTGTCGATCCTTTCCAGGGCCTTTGGTGATGACCAGAGGCCAGGTGACCAGAGGGCCCGCATCGCCGGGCCAGCAGGTTTGAACAGGAATCCGGTTCAGATCTATCTCATCACCTTTGAGCACGACTTCCTGACAGACGGCTTTACTGACCACTTTGGGTCCCATGTTCAACACTTGTCTGAAGACAGGCAGCTTTGTCAAAGCATCACGGAAGCCCTTGGGTGGATCGGGTTCCTTAAGATATGCCAGGAGCTGACCTACCTCCTTCAGCGCGCTGACATTATCCTGCCCCATACCCAGAGCCACCCGGCGCTCTGTGCCAAACAGATTGGCCAGTACCGGCATGTCATAACCTTTTGGATTTTCGAACAGCAGTGCCGGCCCTTTCTTGCGAAGCGTTCGGTCGCTGATTTCGGTCATTTCCAGATACGGATCGACTTCGGTCTTGATTCTGACGAGTTCACCCTGCTTTTCCAGCAGCTTGATGAAGTCCCGTAGGTCCCTGTATTTCATTGGAAGTTAAAGCTGAGGCTGAGAGAAGATGGGGACAGGCTGACCTGTCCCCGGATAATGATGGATTACTTCCGCTTCATAGACTGGAAGAATTCTTCATTGGTCTTGGTGTGCTTCATGCGGTCCAGCAGGAATTCAATGGCGCCGATTTCGTCCATTGGGTGCAGGATCTTGCGCAGAATCCACATGCGCTGCAATTCTTCTTCTGTGGTCAGGTAGTCTTCACGACGAGTACCGGACTTGTTGAAGTTAATGGCAGGGAAAACGCGCTTTTCAGCGATGCGACGGTCGAGGTTCAGTTCCATGTTACCAGTACCTTTGAATTCCTCGAAGATCACTTCGTCCATTTTCGAGCCAGTGTCCACCAGGGCGGTAGCCATAATGGTCAGACTGCCACCTTCCTCGATGTTACGGGCAGCACCAAAGAAACGTTTGGGACGCTCCAGAGCGTGGGCATCAACACCACCGGTCAGAACTTTACCGGAAGAAGGAATAACTGTGTTGTAGGCACGAGCCAGGCGGGTAATGGAGTCCAGCAGGATCACCACGTCTTTCTTATGCTCAACCAGTCGCTTGGCTTTTTCCAAAACCATTTCAGCCACTTGCACGTGTCGTGACGGAGGCTCGTCAAAGGTCGAGGCCACCACTTCACCACGCACGGAACGGGCCATTTCGGTCACTTCCTCCGGACGCTCATCAATCAACAGAACGATCAGGTGGCATTCGGGGTTGTTACGGGTGATATTAGCTGCAATATTCTGCAGCATCAGGGTCTTACCAGCCTTAGGGGGGGAGACGATCAGACCACGCTGACCTTTACCGATTGGAGCCACCAGGTCGATAATTCGGCCTGTTAAATCCTCGGTGGAGCCGTTACCCATTTCCATGACCAGACGATCCTGTGGAAACAGCGGGGTCAGGTTTTCAAATAGAATTTTATTACGGGCGTTTTCTGGCTGGTCAAAATTAATTTCATTGACTTTTAGCAGTGCGAAATAGCGTTCACCCTCTTTAGGTGGTCGAATTTTACCCGCAATGCTATCACCGGTTCTCAGATTGAATCGACGAATCTGACTGGGTGAAACATAAATATCATCAGGACCTGCCAGATAAGAGCTGTCGGAAGAACGCAGGAAGCCGAAGCCATCCTGCAGGATCTCAAGAACACCATCGCCATAGATGTCTTCCCCGCTGCGGGCGTGGCGCTTCAGGATTGAGAAGATTACGTCCTGCTTCCGGGAACGGGCCAGATTTTCAAGGCCCATTTCATTAGCGATCGCCAGAAGTTCAGGAACAGATTTTTTTTTCAGTTCGGTAAGATGCATAAGAGTTCGCGAACGTTAAATTGAAAGGTAATGGCCGTCGTAGTTGCAGGAAGATCAGATATTATTGAGATTATTATTTTCAGCATCGTTTAATATCGATGCCTGCCTAAGCTCATAAAAACGGCTTTCAAGCTGTAACCACATCGTAAAGGCAAGCTCGAAACAAACGTGGCCGGAGTATCCACTACTGCTGTTCAGAAGGACCTTCAAAGCTCCAGAAAAGCATCCAACAGGCTTACCTGAAACAAGCAGATCTAATAACTCCCGAATTAACAGTCTATATCCTTTTCTGGAAAATAATCAAGAACTCCTGCTACGTCAACTTTTCAGAAACTTTTTGTTGAGAAATATTTCCCTTCGGAGCAAGCATGAAAACAGCTATTTCGTATCTGTGTTTTTGATTTTCATCAGCCTCATTCTGACGATGATGGATGGGCGCCGGACTATCCTGACTCATTGCTTTGTGATATCACACAATGCTGTGAAACCAGCTGGATGATTCGACTTCATCCGGCTGATTTTTTCCAGAAATCTCCTGGCCGGGAGTATCAGAAAGCTTCTGAAATCTCTAAAGCCGTAAGATTGATTCTGTTACAGGTTGCTATCAAGAAATGCTGTCAGCTGAGACTTGGACAGGGCTCCAACCTTGGTCGCTTCAACATTGCCACCCTTGAACAGCATCAGTGTTGGAATGCCTCGAACGCCATACTTTGGAGGTGTGGCTTCGTTGTCATCAATGTTCAGTTTACAGATTTTCAGCTTGCCGTCGTAGTCCAGTGCGATTTCGTCCAGTACGGGCGCGATCATTTTGCAGGGACCACACCATTCAGCCCAATAGTCGACCAGTACAGGACATTCTGCCTTCAGCACGTCCTCTTCGAAGGAAGCGTCTGTCACATTGACAATTTCGCTCATGGAATGGATCTCCTAGCCATTTTGCTTAATGTCAGAGCACGAATCATAGCAAAGGGATGAACCCGGAAACAAATTCGATCACTCTGATTTTATTGTGGGTGGTAGTTTACAGAGTTATGATTATTTGTATACGGCTGTCAGCATGAATCAGATTTTGCAGCCGAATTTATGACTCATGGGATGTTTATTTTTCATCATCAGAAACTTGAAAGTATGGCTTTTTTCCTTTCACGAAATCTCTGCCAAAACCTGTAAACAGAAGCTTTAAGCGCAAGCAGCCCGGTATACAACAATGTGCGGCTGACAGTAAATGTGCTGTAACCAGAGCCTTCTGTTATATTGCTGGTTTATGTTAGCCAGCACCATGATTTGCATGACAAAAACTGATTGTCTGGTCATGGCCTGATTATTCAACCAACCGTCAGCTCAACGGGCCCCGGGTGAAAAAAACCGGACTGATTGCTGCGGGAGTGTCGAAGAAGAACATTATGACAGACCAGGGTCGTATTGAGTCCAACAGCCAGCCTCTCGTGGCAGCTATTGATCTGGGTTCCAACAGTTTTCACATGATTGTCGCCAGAGTGGAACAGGGGGAAATCAGGCCAATTGAACGACTTGGAGAAAAAGTACAGTTGGCTGCCGGTCTGAGTGAGGATGATTGTCTTTCTGAGCAGGCCATGAAAAGAGGACTGAATTGCCTGGCACAGTTTGCCCAGTATATGTCCGGAAGGCACTTTCAGGCACTTAGGGTCGTTGGCACCAATGCCCTTAGAAAAGCGAAGAACAGCAGCGATTTTGTCGAAAAAGCTGAAAAAATCCTCAATCATCCTGTTGAAATTATTGCCGGTCGGGAAGAGGCCCGTCTGATCTATTTGGGCGTAGCCCAGACTCAATCAGACGACAATGATCGTAGAGTTGTGGTCGATATTGGTGGTGGCAGCACCGAGCTGATTGTAGGTGAGCGCTTCGAACCCAGACTGCTCGAGAGTCTTCATATGGGTTGTGTTGCCTATACCGACCGGTTTTTTCCCGGCGCAGAGCTGTCCCCCGAGCGCTTTCAGTCGGCTTATTATGCGGCGCGCCTGGAACTCCTGAATATTGAACAAGCCTACAAAAATCTTGGTTGGGTGGATGCGGTGGGCTCCTCTGGCTCTATTCGGGCAGTGAGTTCGATTCTCTCAGCCATGGGCCATGGTGAAATTATTACCCATGAAAAAATGGACATGCTCAAAAGTCAGGTTCTGGAATTCAGTCACACTGGCAGAGTCCGTTTCCCTGGCCTGAAACCGGATCGGCAGGCTATCTTCCCTGCCGGGCTGGCCATTTTGATGGCCTGTTTTGACGCTTTCGAGATAGAAAGGATGCAATACTCAGAGGGTGCTCTTCGGGAGGGCGTTCTTTACGACATGCTGGGTCGGGACCATCATGAGGATGTCAGGGGCCGGACCCTGTCGGCATTGATGAAACGCTATCATGTTGACCTGACCAATGCAGAAGGGATTAACCGTTACTCACAGGCCTGTTTTGATCAGGTCAGAAAGAGCTGGGGACTGGTGGCTTCTGATCGGGAGTTATTGAACTGGGCTTCACTGGTGTGCGAGGTAGGCCTGGATATTTCACATGCACAATACAACCGTCATGGCGCTTATCTGATCCAGCACTCGGATCTGATGGGGTTCAATAAAGAGCAGCAGAGAAAGCTGGCTCTGCTGGTGCATGGGCATCGCAGAGCCATTCCGAAAGGCTTGCTTGAACATTCAGACAGCAACCTGCTGTTAAAGCTGACTGTGCTCCTGCGTCTGGGGATTGTGCTCAATCATATACGGGACGGGGCTTTCTCCCATTATGATTTAAAAGCGGGTCACCGTACTCTGAATGTTAGCTTTGAATCAGGTTGGTTAGGAGATCACCCCCTGACAGCAGCCGACTTTGAACGAGAAAAAATGTATCTGAATAAGGTCGGCTTCAAATTAACTGTGAACTGATGGATCGGGGGGCTGTTCGGAAGACATATCAAATTCCTGATACTCTTCCCTGTCCCTTGTGAGCATGATGACGGCACCGTCAATCAGGTTTGTGCAGGCATCGTGAACATGAGCGCTGTCGTTCAATAGTGAGCTTGCAATAAATGGGTCGACCTGTCCGGAGCGAATCAGTTCGTTCAGAGTCTCGTTGGTTTGCCCGTCTCTTTCCCTGAGTTCTTTCTTCAGTTGTTCCGCATGTTCACGGATATGGCTGTAACTGCGACGAACGCCCAAAATGTCAACCAGCTTGAGAACGGAAGCCAGACAGAGCCTCAATTGATTGTACTGTTCCCGAATCTGCTCATTTTCCGACTGGGTGTATTTGCCCATGTTCTTGTAAATATGCTTGACGTGCTTGATGGCCTGAACAAAATCACGACAGGCCACTTTCAGGGCAAACAGCTCCTGAGCTTGCTGCCTGGGGAGTTTACCTTCCAGGGCACCAGAATACTGGACAATATCCGCATAGATACCCTTTATGTGGCGAATATAAAGTTCCTTGATCGTCCAGGGCTGGTCATCCCTGCGCCAGCTCTGAACCAACTCTTCGAGGTTGTCAGACTCACGAAGCTTTTCACCGCTGAGATAAATGCCATAACAGATCAACTCAAGAGTATTGCGATAGAGATGTCCACACTCCTTGGTAATGGCTCTCAATGCGGTATCGGGATAACTGAGAGTGACCGGGTTCAGGTAAATAGCTCTTTCAACCTTCAAAGATTCATCCCCCGCAAGATTTAATGGAACCTGCGGAGTGCTCTCGGTAAAGAGCATCTGTAGCCAATGCACCATTTTATTGAGGAAGGGCAAAAGGGTCACGATACCAATGATGTTGAACAGGCTATGAAAGATGGCCAGCTTCAAGGTGTAATTATTCGCGGCAATACCATAAACAGAAGCCAGATAGTCCACTGCGCCCATCAGAGGTTTGAGAGCAGCAATAGCAATGGTGGCCGTGACGACATTAAAAGCAAGGTGGGCAACAGCCAGCCTTTTACCTTCTGCGTTGGCACTGATGGCTCCAAGGATGGCCGTAATCGTGGTGCCAATATTTGAGCCGATGGCCAGGGCCAGGGCATTCTCATAGCTGAGCTGACCTGCAGCAAGAGCCGAGAATGTCAAAACCATTGTTGCGTTGGTTGACTGCATAATGATGGTGGCCAGCATACCTAACCCGGTATACACCAGCACCCCCGAAAAGCCCTGCATGGCAAATTCAGCCAGGTCAATGGAGCTTTTGAAGGCATCAAAGCCCACCTTCATGAAGTGGATACCGAGGAACAGAAAGCCTATACCAAGAAGGATGTAACCTAATCCATTAATATTCTTGTACTTGTTGGATTTCAGGAGCACTCCTATCACTAAAAGGGGCATGGCATAGGTTGACAATTTAACCTTCAAGCCAAAAACAGCTACCAGCCAGGCACCGGCTGTACTGCCAAGATTTGCACCAAAAATAATCCCGATTCCTGCCGTCAGGCCTATCAGTCCGGCACTGAGAAAGGAAATGACGATAACCGAAACCAAAGAGCTGGATTGCAAAAAAGCGGTGGAAATCACACCAAAGGACAGGCTTTTCCAGACCTTATCGGTAGTCTTCTTGAGCAGAGCTTCAAGAAGCCCTCCGGTATAGACCTTAAAGCCCTGCTCCAGATAAACCATGCCAAACAAAAAAATAGCAACACCAGCCGCTATCTCACGAAATTCGGGGCTGACCCAGAAACCATAGATCAGCATTACAATGATAGAAGGTAAAAAAAGTCGGCTTAACATGCCTGATTGAAAGCTCATAAACATTCCGAACGCTGACTTCATTACCGTCCTTATCGGCGCTTTGGTTCGGACTTTTCAATTAATTTATCTGTAGCAAAACTGTCACTAAAGAGTCAGGACTAAGGCCCGATAATATGGGTTCCCGAGATTCTAATGCCTGATCAGCAGTATGGAATAGCCTCGCGGGTAAAGATGACAGAGATGAGAAACATTCAAAGAGCTGTGACGGCAAGTTTCATAACAGGGAACTTCGTTCAGATGGTTGAGTAACAAGGTTAGGAAGATGGCCGGAAATCTGATAGTTAAAGATCGAATCACCTGCGAGCAGGGGCGATTATATCAATGCCTGCGAAATGGTCGGATCAAGGTACTGATGGACACTGGTGAGGTCAGAGAGTACTTTGCTAAAGATCTGGTGGCTACACTGGCCTCCAGTCCGGCGGCAGAGCTCTCCAAAAGACGTTGTCTGAAGCAGTGACATAATGGACTAAAGTGCACTAATAAATGAAGGCCTGTTTTTTCAGGCCTTTTTTCTGACACTTCCTACCCTGTCAAAAATTTACGACGATTTTGCTAATTCAGCCTGTCGCCCGGAAATGCCCATGGCATATTTCATGACTTCCTTCACGGCAGGCTTTGATTTAGCGGCAAGACTCAATGCAACGTTTCTCAAAACCTTCAGGGGCAAACTGTTGTTGCTGAAAGCAAGGTAGAAAGCATCCATAGTACTCATCATCAATTGATTGTCTCTGCGACGAGCTTTTTCGTAACGCGATAGCACTTTCTGGCTACCCAGTGACTCACCCGCTTGAAAGGCATCAGTCAGTAACTCTGCCAGCCAGGCAACATCCTGAAAGCCCAGATTGACCCCCTGACCCGCAAGAGGGTTGATGGTGTGTGCGGCATCGCCTGCCAGTACTACTCCATTAGTGAAATAGTTCATGGCATGACGACGGGCCAGCGGGAACGAGCCTCTCCCGTGCAGCTTAAGCAACGGTGGTAACTCTTTGGGAAAAGTCGATGACAGCTCTTCCAGAAAGTCAGTGTCCGAAAGTTTCATGAGTTTCTGGACATTCTCAGGCAAGTTATACCAGACAATAGACGCATAACTTTTGCTGTCGATATCGGGCAGTGGCAGAAAGGCTTCCGGTCCGGTAGGCGTGAAAGCCTGCCAGGTAATGTCCTGCAAGCCGCCTTCAATCTCTACAGTAGCCACCAGACACTGTTGCTCATATTCACGAGTGTCAAGACGAATATTGGCTTGCTCCCTGACTCTGGACTGGGCACCGTCAGCCCCGATAAGCAGATCCGCTTTAAATACACTTCCATCCTGCAGCATGATTTCAGGCTTTTCACCCTTTAGATTCATACTTTCAATAGTTGCCGGGGCGAACAAGGATACCGACTCTACATCTTTGAGCCTTTTTAAAAGACCCAGCTGAGTGATGCGATTCTCGACAATAAAACCCAGCTGGTCGTGCCTGATATCTGCTGCGTTGAATACGGTTTGATTAGGACGCTTATCCGTTTCACTGCCGAGCGGAAAGTGCAATTTCTCCCATACAGCCATGCGTCGGTATGGGCACATTCTCATGGTTTGCAGGTATGGCCAGACTCCCAGGTTTTTCAGAATCTGCTCTGATGCATAGCTCAGTGCCGACACTCTCAGGTCCGGCAACTGATCAGGTTTGAATGCTGACGGTAAGGCCCGGTCAAAAACTGCAATACGAATACCTTTGAGACCCAGAGCACAAGCAATTGCGGCACCCACCATACCTGCGCCAACCACCAGTACATCGTAGTTTTCTGATTTCACCATAGCCTCACTTCCCATTAACCCAATCTGTGCAGATAACCGGCCCATATGACCACAGGGCCGCTGAATGCTCAACTACCCGAATCAGGAAGGATGTCGCAGCATCTAACAAATAAAAACCAATTTTCTTGCATATCAATCAACTACTGCTAAATACATTGTCATCATAAATAAAATTTATTAAGTGAGTATTCAAATGCAGTATCGGTTTCTTCCGATAGTCCCACTCCTTGTGTCATTTTACAGTGAAGCAGGACAATGGCCTAACTTAGCCCAGTATTCAACTTCTTATTATTACAACCAACCCAAAATAATAATGGACCGGAATCTTCCACATTTACTTCAATTATCGGAAGCTCCCAAAGTACCATGGACCGATGAATTATTTTATCATCCCGAAACACCCCCCCTGAGTGGAACAAAAACACTTTTTCAATTGAACATTGCTACAGCTGGTGCTTCCTGTGTTGAGATTTCTGAAGCCGATGGCGGTGTTTTCGTCAGTGCATTTAAAGACGCAGAAGGAACTTCCAAAACAACACCTGCATTAGAGCAGGTCTATCTGAATCAACTGGATATTCTCAGACTGAACAGAATCAGTCTTATTTTTGACTCTCAGGTCAACACCATGAAATTTTCTTTTCATGGAAAAACCTTCATTATTTCCGAATTCAGCGATTCTGAAATTTTCGAACCCTATCACTCATACCTGGTCCCGGCTATCTTGTTAATGCCCGAAGTCCTGCAACTGGTTGTCAATCTGGTCCAGCACCTGAATGAACACCCTTATGGTATAGAGGGAGAAGAAGCTTTCCCCGGGGGAATGCTCGAACAGGCTGACGAGAATGAGTATTTCATTTTTCCCGACATGACTCTGTTTCCCACTCAGCCCAACACAGGCTTCTGCAGGGGCAGCAGTCACTGTGTTCCCCTGAGTCAATATGCCTGGCTGGTCTATTCAGGGCATGGGAAAGCAGCCATTATCAGTGATCCTTATTCCTCCGATGAGCCTATGGATGGAAAAAAAGGAAAAAGAGGTAATGGCGATAGAGGGAAAAAAACGGTCTATAGACCAGCACCTGCCGGATTGACTAACTTCCGGGTCGGTAATGTCCGAAATGGATACGTCGGGCTTGGCTCAGGCGGTGAAGAAAATGATCCACCTGAAAGAGCAACAGATTATTCCAGAACACCTCCAGAAGACAGAAACGAATTTGAAGATGACGAAACCTCTTTCCTACTACCTGAAGATGATGAAGCTGACGAGCGAGATGCTCAATCAAGGTCTGACCAGGAAAGGTCTACAATTGCCAGACTGAATCGTAATGCATCAAAAGACAGACGCATCGAGACTGTCCAGATAGAAAAATTCGCAAATTTCAGAGGCCGTTTTTATCGTATAAATCATGGTAAAAGAAGCTGGAAGAAGCTGACGAATGACCAAAGCGTTCAATTCGATGACTCAAAGGAAGCGTCCCAGAAACCATCCACACCACCACCTGAAGCACCTGCAACTTCTGATCAGGAATCAGCTGAAACAGAGACAACAGTCGTGCCTCCTGACACAGCTCCATTGCTGGTAGCGAAGGATGAAGAAGAGCCCGTAGTCAGTTCTGGCCCTTCAAAAAACAGAGAGCTGCGCAAAGGTATGTCATCCAAAGAAAGGAGGTTACTCATCAACATTGATGAGATTTAGACATCAGACTCGCTGCCATTTTGATACTCGTCTTTGTCTTTTTGACGGGCCCGACGCTCAGAAAGTTTTCGGGCCCCACGCTTCTTATTGCGTTTTTTTGAAGCTTTTCGGGATCGCAGATTTCGGGCAGAGTTGAGCCCCCGCTCCTTTTGAGGGACTTTAGGCTGATACTCATCGCCACCCTGTTGAGAACCTTCACCCTGATCGCCTGAGCTTTTGTTTGGGTTTTCACCATAGTCCAGTGCAGTCGAAGTAGAAGACGGATTGATTTTCATCAGTTGCGCTTCCTTGCTGACCTATTGAATGAGTGTATCCTGAAAAATATTTACCTCCAAGCGTAATCAGCTAAATCGTCACAAACCTTGAAAGCAGTTCTGCCAAATGGCTGGAAGACAAATAAAAAACAATTTTTTTGCATATCGATCAACTACTGCTAAAAATAACCTTTGCATAAATAATGTTGATTAATTACCTGGCCAGTTGGTTTCGCATATTCTGGCGAGTGGATTTTTTCATCCTTCAAGGCGCAACGACGGGCGCGTAGCCATAGCTACGCAACCAGAGTTGGAACGCAGAAGGATGGAAAAAGCCGCCGTCCAGAATATGCGAAACCAACTGGTTAGGTACTAAAGTGGAGTATACAAATGCAGTATCGGTTGCTTCCGATAGTCCCTCTCCTTGTGTCATTTTACAGTGAAGCAGGACAATGGTCTGACCTGGTCCATCATTCGATTTCTTATAACTACCAACCCAAAACAACGGACTTATATCTATCACCTATAGAAGTATTGGGACTTCCTGAATCACAATGGACTGATAATTTGTTTTATCAACCCGAAGCGTCCCCTTTGAGTAAAACAAAAACATTTCTTCAATTAAATGTTGCCACTGCCGGTTCCTCCTCTATTGAGATTTCTGAACCTGATGAAGGTGTTTTCGTCACTGCATTTAAAACCGCAGAAAGAACTTCCAAAACAACATCTGCATTAGAGCAGGTCTATCTGAATCATCTGGATATTCTCAGACTGAACAAGATAAGGCTGGTGTTTGATTCTCAGTTCAACACCATGAGATTTTCTTTTCATGGAAAAACGTTCATTATTTCTGAATTCAGCGATTCTGAGATATCCGAACCCTATCACTCATTCCTGGTCCCGGCTATCTTATTAATGCCGGAAGTTCTTCAACTGATTATCAACCTGATCCAGCACCTGAATGAACATCCTGACGGCTTGGAAGGAAAAGAAGCTTTCCCTGGGGGAGTGCTGAAACAGGCTGAAGTAAATGAGTATTTTATTTTTCCCGACATGACTCTTTTTCCCACTTATCCCAACACAAGCTTCTGCAAAGGCAGCAGTCACTGTGTTCCCCTGAGCCAATATGCCTGGCTGGTCTATTCAGGACATGGTAAAGCGGCCATTATCAGCGATCCTTATTCCTCCGAAGAGCCTATGGATGCAGATAATGGAAAAGAAGGTGAGGGAGGTGAAGTGAAAAAGCCTGCCGATGCACCTCTTGCTTCCGGGTCCACTGACTCTCGGGCAGGTAATATCGGCAGTGGTGGAGGTATTGGGGCTGGCTCAGGCGGTGAAGACAATGACCCACCGGAAAGAGCAACCGATTATTCCCGAACTCCTCCAGAAGACAGAAACGAGTCTGATTATGTTTATATCTCTTTAATGAATGACATCTCTTTGCTTTTAGCCAAGGTTAGTGAAGTCTACGAGCGACAAGGCTGGACCTTCTCTGACAGGGAAAAGGCTACAGCAATTTATGCATCTGAAGGCGTAACATTTAGTGCATTTTCTTTTAGTGCACATTCTGGAGAAGAGATTCCGAAAGATATGCCAAAGGAAGAACTCGAGAAGCTGCGATACGCTTTAGTGCTCGCCCAGGATGCTATTGGTGATAAATTTAAAGTTATAGGCATAAGACATCTTATACAGAAGCTGGAAAACCTCATTGGCAAATCCGATGATTCAGGGGAAGCTTCGCCAGAAGCACCTGCCACTTCTGCTCAGGGATCTTCTGAAACAGAAACAACCGTCACCACTCCTGACACGGACGCCGGGGCTACAAATGATGCAAGTGGTGGCTACCGTCACTGGATGTTCCTGAAAAATTATGGCACGCTGTACGGTCGCGGTTATATTTTTGAAGACGTAAAGATGCAGCCAGATGATTCCCACACCAGCATGTCAGATGGCTCAGGGAAAGCTTCGCCAGAAGCGCCTGTCCCTTCTGCTCAGGGATCTTCTGAAACAGAAACAACCGTCACCTCTCCTAACACAGACGCCGGGGCTACAAGTGATGCAAGTGGTGGCTACCGTCATTGGATGTTCCTGAAATCTTATGGCGAGCTTTACGGCGTCGGTTATATTTTAAAAGACGCAAAGATGCAGCCAGATGATTCCCACACCAGCATGTCAGATGGCTCAGCTAAAGCTTCGCCAGAAGCACCTGTCCCTTCTGCTCAGAGATCTTCTGAAACAGAAACAACTGTCACAGATTTTGACACGGCCTCCTTGCTGACGAACGATCAAGAACAGTCCGTCGTCGATCCGGACTCTGCAGACAGAAGAACACACCCGGAAGCTAGTCCAGACACAGGATTGGACTTAGTTGATCAGCATTAGTGATTTGCATGACTTGTAACGGATACTTTGGCAAGGAGAGCTGATTATGTGTTTTGGAGGCAGTGGCGGTTCAGCAGAGTGCCCGGAACCAGGGTGGGTTCTTTGGCACCATTTGGACGGTGGCGGGGATTGGAGCTGCTGAGCTGTTTTAGTCGTCGGGCAGCCATCCCATTTGTGTAACCTGCTCATAGCTCCATGGGCATTGGTCGGGAAAGCTTTTTTTGTTCAGCCGTTTGCTATTGATCCTGATATAGCGGTTTAGTTCTTCAATGGCGTATCGTTTAGCCTTCGGATAGGCTTTTTCGAGTGATTCGTCAAAACGGTTGCTCAGGTGGGGATATTCTTCGACGTGCAGCTCAATCTGTTTTCTAGGGTTGCTGATACTGGGCATCCATGACTGAATAACCTTGTCTTCCACCCAAGGGTCTTTCAAAATCCGCTTCTGGTAGTCGTATTTCAGCAAGTGAACCAGCAATATCACCAAGTGAGAGCGTAATTCTTTAACCTCATCGCCCATACGTCGTTCCATCGCCTCCAGAAGATTGTCAATGTCGAGCTGGTCAAATTGCCGCTGAGCCAGTAACTCCCGTTGCTTGCTGAGCCATTGGGTGTAATCGGTTTTGTATAGGTTTTCCATAAAATACCTCCATTGCCCCTCCAATGTAGGCAATTAACAGAAGGGAATCAAAATGAATTACCAAAGCACAGACGCCTTTGCCGGTGGCTTTGCCCGTGGTTTTGGGCTGGTCAATTCGGCCATTGATGCCAGGGAGAATCGTCAGTATCGAAAACAAATGATGGGGATGCAGAAAGATTTATAACGGCTACTCTGGCAAGGAGAACTGATTATGTGTTGTCAACTGGCCGGGTATGGTGCCGGGCTGACAGGAGCACAGAAACAGGCCCGCTAGCGCATGAGGTCACTGAGCCGGAACGGTGCCCGGATTGTCGCCGCCAATACCGTGCGGGAAGGGGCAGCACAACGTCAGGACAGTCTGAGGACAGGCTTGATGAATCTTGTCAGAAGCGCACAGGGTCAGGGTTTGCAGGGGATTAACTCGGCAGCCGCATTGTAAAGCCAGCGCAACCAGGCGGCGGTTCAGCAGAGTGCCCGGAACCAGGGTGGGTTCTCTGGCGCTATTGGGTCGGTGGCGGGGATTGGGGCTGCTGCGCTGTTTTAGTCGCCGGGGAGCCAGTTTTTTTTGGTGGCTTGCTCAAAAGACCATGGGCATTCCTTGGGGAAACTGTTTTTGTTCAGGCGTTTGCTCTTGATCTTGATGTATCTATTCAATTCGTCAATAGCATCCCGTTTAGCCTTCGGGTAAACATTGGCCATTATCTCTTCAGCATTTGGCTGAAGACACCGGTTTTCCTCAACGTGGAGCTCAATTTCCCTTCTCGGATTGTTGATACTGGGTATCCAAGTGTAGAGAACTTTGTCTTCAACCCAAGGGTCTTTAAGAATCCGCTTCTGGTAGTCGTATTTCAGCAAGTGAACCAGCAATACCACCAAGTGGGCGCGTAATTCTTTAACCTCATCTCCCATACGTCGTTCCATCGCCTCCAACAAATTGTCGATGTCGAGCTGGTCAAATTGTCGTTTGGCCAGTAGTTCGCGTTGCTGACCTAGCCATGCGGTGTAGTCGGTTTTGTATAGGTTACTCATGGTCAGCCTCCGGCAGCCAGTCTTCTGTCATGATCTGCTCAAAGGTCCACGGGCATTGGTCTGGGAAGCTGCTTCTATCAAGTTTCTGGCTTTCACTACGAGCGTGTTGATTCATCTCCTTAACTGCAAGCTTTTTAGCATCTTGATAAACGTCGGTTATCAGCTCGTCAGCCTTGGATTCAAGACAGTGGTCACCCTTTAAATGGCGATTGATCTGAACTCTTGATTGCCCAATACTAGTGACCCATAAATGGGCTACCATACTTTCCACCCAAGGGTCTTTTAACACTCGTTTCTGATAATCGTACTTGAGTAGATGCAGCAACAAGATAGTTAAATGAGAGTCAAAAGCCCTGATACTGTTGCCCATCTCGTACTCCATCGCCTCCAGAAGATTGTCTATGTCGAGCTGGTCAAATTGCCGCTGAGCCAGTAACTCCCGTTGCTTGCTGAGCCATTGGGTGTAATCGGTTTTGTATAGGTTTTCCATAAAATACCTCCATTGCCCTACCACTGTAGGCAAATAACAGAAGGGAATCAAAATGAATTACCAAAGCACAGATGCCTTTGCCGGGGGCTCTGCCCGTGGTTTTGGGCTGGTCAATTCGGCCATTGATGCCAAGGAGAACCCTCAGTATCGAAAACAAATGATGGGGATGCAGAAACTAAGTTTAAGCAACTATTTTCAAAGAGAAACAAAGGCTCTAGTCTATGCTGTTTATTTTCATTGAACCGGTACCTCTGTCATCTTATGCAACAGAAGCCTATCGTCATTTTTGACTCCGGAGTCGGAGGTCTCAGCATCTACCAGAAAGTCAGGGAGAAACTGCCGTCTCTGTCCGTGATTTACTGCTCTGACAGTGAAGGTTTTCCCTATGGCCCAAAGTCTGAAAATGATGTGGTTGACCGAACTCTTCATTGTCTGTTACGGCTGGTTAATAACTTTCAACCCTCCCTGGCCATCATCGCCTGCAATACAGCCAGCACTATTGCTTTGCCCAGGGCCCGCCAGCTGCTCGAAATTCCTGTTGTTGGCGTTGTGCCAGCCATCAAACCTGCCAGCCAGTCTTCAAAAAAACGCTGCATTGGCCTTCTGGCCACGCCGGGAACCGTTGAAAGAGAATATACCAGTCAGCTGATCCATGAGTTCGCAGGAGACTGTGAGGTGATTCGGGTAGGCAGTAGTGAACTGGTGCACCTTGCTGAACAACATCTGCGCGGTGAAAAAATAAACCCTGATGATCTGAAAAAGATTATTGAACCGCTGTTCAATGGCACTAACTGGCCAGACTGTATCGTTTTGGGTTGCACCCATTTTCCATTGGTTCAGGAACTTCTGGATTCTGTCGTACCCGCCCCCGTTACCTGGATTGATTCCGGTGAAGCTATCGCCCGCAGAGTGGCCTCTTTGCTGGAGGTGCATTATTCCCATCATGAAGGGCCTGTTGAACATTGCTTCCTTTATACGGGCTCAGACAAATCGGTCACGTCATTGCTACCCGCTCTGGAAGCCATGAATTTTTCGGAAATAACCTGTCTGGACTGCCTGATCGGGATTACCCCGTCAGGCTGACAATCAAAGTTCTCAGGAATGTTGTAATACTCAGCGGCATGCATCAAAGGATACATGGGTCTGTTTTGCCTGCCTGCTGTGATCCGGATTCTCGTCTACGCTCAATGCCATGATTTCATTATCTGTCAAAAACCAATCAGCAGTTTTCAATCCATTTGATACCTGAAAGGCGATGTTATGTTTATTCAAAAATTAAGATATTCAAATTACAGTCTGGTGTTGATGCTCATCATGCTGCCACTTGTTTCACCTTATGCCCGTTCTTCTCCATATTTAAACTCTAATTCCTGGCTACAATCTCTGGCAACCATGTTTGTTCTCCACTCCGCTATTAACCGTCCTGATAATCAAAATAGCGGCTTTGCAGATGCCAAAAATCTTAAAACTTGCGAAGGTAGCTGTCAGTTTGAGCCACAGTTGCATGAATATTTTAAAGGCACAGTTGTTCTTTTTGTCAGGATTGATCATGGCCCTTGCCCGACAGGGAATTTTGATGAAAAAGAGGAGATTTGGTTTGGGCTCTGGAATCGTCAATATAAGTGGGTCGATTTTTCTATGATGAAGTTAGAAAATCATACATTGGATACAGAAAAAGGTTACGAAGGACGGTTTTCTTATTCTTACAAAGGAGATGCGGCAGGCGCTAATCTGAAAATCTTTTTTAAGGATGTACAGCCAGAAGAGGCCGGATTTTATGGCGCACGCATCCGTTATGACTCCTTCCCACCAGTTATATTCAGATGCGATCTTGAACTAAGACACATTCATCATGGGCCAGTGAATCCAAACATTGCTGTTCTTCAGGGCAATGAAGCCAGATTCCAATATAGATTCAATCCCACTGTTGATAATGAGATACCATCACTGGATTCGGTTCGCTTTGGCCCCCAGCAAAAAAATGGCAGTATCGAAACCTACCTTTATTGGCAGAAAGACAAGGTAGAAAGTATTTCCTATCAAAATGCCGAAAGACAAGTACCGATGAATTTTTCCAGTCCGGGAAACACATCGCTGAGTTTTTCCAATCTGAGAAATATTTCACTGGATCTTTCCAATCTTGGGAACTATACCTTCACTGTGACTATGCACGGAGTCAATGTAACTGATGCTGGTCGTTATCTTTGTGATATAGAAGTGACACGCTCTCTAAAAACTTTCCACACGCTAACCACAGACCTGGTTGTCAAAGCAAATCTCTCCGACCCTGAGGTGATAGAAGCATCCACCCAAAGCCCATTTTCGCAAACACATACTTTCTATCCCGGAGATACCAGAACCCAAAAAGCAGATCTTGCCAATAGACTCAACTCGCCCATCGCTATACATCAAGAACTGCCTCAACAGGAGTGTCTTTATCCCAACCCCGACTGGAAAAAATTATCACGAGATTACAGCAAGGGAATAGAGACAGGAATCGCCGTTGGAATCCCCGTGGGGTTCGTTTTAACTACTATAGCTGCTGGTATTATCTATTATGTTCGCAATTTGCGAAAAAACCATAACCATCATCTTATTGAGGGCGAGTTTATTCCTAATTATGATGTAATTATCCTTGACACTAAATGATCATTAAGACTTGTAAAAGTCTCCTCAGTTACTGATGAATCAAACTACACAGTTGACAGTTCTCTTGACTGCCTCTGTTTGTAAAGACCTTGCGGTATAGCAGAATGGGGAAATCCACACCTGCTATACACGCTTGTGCAGATCTATTTTCTGAAAAATCAACAGTATCTATACGTTGTGAACGGGTTAGAATCACTAACCAACTGGCCAGGTACTTATGAACAAAATTTTAACCCTATTCATGCTGCTATTCACTGCAATAACTTATGCAGAATGGATAAAAGTAAACCCGGGCAAATACTCTGACTATTATCATATGCAATATGAACTGAAGTCTGGCGAGTACAGGGTTAACGAGCACTATGGTTTTAACCAGGGTGGTCAATTTGAAATATTGGTGCCCAAAAAATACTTTCCTATACCTGCATCAAACTGCAAAAAAAATATCATTATACGAATGCCAGCTTCAGAGAATGAAGGGCGAAAACGAGCACTGTACGATAAGCTGCTGGCGGGAGAGTCAGTAGTAGTCACATTGGAACTTAACCCTTATGTCAATGTCACCAACGAATCGCCATTAGAATTGGAGTTACAGTACTGTAACGTGTTTTTCAGACAAAAGTGGGGGGATTACTACGACGCACTGTGAATCACGCTACAAAATCAATTGCGGCACTCCTCACCTGAATTAAGGCTGTCGCAAAGCTCTCGTTTCCATGCAGGGACCCACAGGGTCTGAAAACTTGGGAACCAGGGTTTTGCGACACCCTCTTTAGACGGGGGAAGATCCAGGTCGCTGACCAGATGCTTATACCTACAACGGACTCAGGTTAGCGTAAGCCATCATCAACCATTTTGAACCTTCCGAATCAAAGTTGACCTGAACCCGGGCCTGGCCGCCTTCACCCTCATAATTCAGGACCACCCCTTCACCAAAGACATCATGATGAACACGCTGGCCTAAAGCCAATCCATGGTCAGATGTTTGAACAGAAACCGGACGAGTAATTGATCCACCCAGACGCACTTCCTGCAGCAGCTCGCCGGGAATTTCCCGAATAAAGCGGGAAGGGCGATTCATGGTGTCACTCCCGTAGAGTCTGCGATTCTCTGCATAGGTAAGATAGAGCTTTTCCATAGCCCGGGTAATCCCGACGTAACAGAGTCGTCTTTCTTCTTCCAGGTTACCTTCTTCCAGAGACATCTTATGGGGGAACAGACCTTCTTCCAGACCGGCAAGAAAAACCAGCGGAAACTCCAAACCCTTAGCTGAATGAAGGGTCATCATCTGAACGCTGTCTGTAAATGGGTCAGCTTGATTGTCTCCGGCTTCCAGAGCCGCGTGGGCCAGAAATGCTGCCAGCGGAGACATGGGCTCTGTCTCTTCATCCTGATCGAAGTCTTCAATATCAAATTCGCTGCAGGCGGTGACCAGTTCCTCCAGGTTTTCTACCCTGGCACGACCTTTTTCCCCTTTCTCTTTCTCATGATGATCAATCAAACCAGAGACGGATATTACATGGTCGGCCAACTCCCCCAGATTCAGCTCATCACCTGAAGCACTCAGGCTTTCTATCAAGTCAACAAATTCACCCAGAGAACGACCGGCTTTGCCACCAATGGCACTGGCGGCAACAACAGTTTTGACGGCACCCCATAAACTCAGGCCCTGTGAACGGGCTGTTTCACGGAGTTTTTCAACGGTTTTTTCACCAATACCACGAGTAGGAATATTGATAACCCTTTCGAGGGAAGTGTCGTCATCAGGTGAGCTGACCAGTCTCAGATAGGCCAGAGCATTCTTGATTTCCGCCCGTTCAAAAAACCGCTGACCACCATAAATTCGGTAGGGAATGGAAGCCCTGAGCATGGCTTCTTCGAGAATACGGGACTGGGCATTAGAGCGATAAAGTATCGCTATACCACTGCGAGCCATGCCCTGTTCAGAAGCCTCACGAATACGATCGGTGATAAATCGGGCTTCATCCATTTCGTTAAAACCGGCATAAAGCTGGATGGGCTCTCCTTCATAACCGCCGGTCCAGAGCTCTTTACCCAGCCTGTCCGGGTTATTGGCAATCACTGCATTGGCTGCACGCAGGATGTTACTGGTAGAGCGATAATTTTGCTCAAGACGAATGGTTTGGGCTTTCGGAAAGTCTTTTGAGAATTGTCGTATGTTTTCAATACGGGCACCACGCCAGCCATAGATCGACTGATCGTCATCACCGACGATCATCATTTTGTCCTGATCACCGGTCAAGATCCTCAACCAGGCATACTGAATGGCGTTAGTATCTTGAAATTCGTCCACCAGCAGGTAACGGAATCGCTCTTGATAGTGCTGAAGAATATCCGGTCTTTTCAGCCAGAGCTCATGTGAACGTAGCAGCAGCTCACCAAAATCAACAACACCTGTTTGGTTGCAATAGTCATGATAAGCCCGGTAAACATCCAGCATGGTTCTTTCAAAAGGATCATAACCCGGATCGATATAGTCAGGTCTGAGCCCTTCATCTTTCTTGCTGTTGATGTACCATTGGGCCTGACGGGGAGGCCACTTCTGTTCATCAAGGTTCATGGCCTTCATCAGACGTTTGATCACCCTCAGCTGATCATCGCTGTCGAGTATCTGAAAGTTCTCAGGCAAGCCTGCATCCTTAAAGTGAGCCCTCAACAACCGGTGAGCCAGCCCGTGGAAAGTTCCAACCCACATGCCACGAGGTGGAATCCCGAGCAGTTCTTCGATACGGCTTCGCATCTCTGCCGCTGCCTTGTTGGTAAAAGTCACTGCCATGATGGAGTAGGGCGACATGCCTTCAGCCTGAATCAGCCAGGCAATACGATGCACCAGTACCCGGGTTTTACCACTGCCAGCTCCTGCCAGAACCAGCAGTGAACCCGGAGGACTTGTGACCGCCTGTCGCTGGGCATCGTTCAGGGAGTCAATGATAGGGGTTACGTCCATAGACAGCATTCTTTCCAGCTAGATAAAAACCATGCAGTCCGGCTGCTCAATGCGCAACCAGAGCCGTTAAGGAATTGTACAAGGTTTTAGCAACATCGTCGTAAACTCTCGTTTGGACGAAGGTTTAAGACAATTCTGCTAAAAATCACTACCGTGAGACATATCTCACACACTTTGTCGTATTTTTCTCTTGTTCTTCTCAAACATTTTTCATAATTTCGTAACTGTCAGAAAGCATCATAAAAACAATAAAAATCAAAAAGAACAAAGAGGTGCCGCCATGGCTAACAAAGATATACAGCTTAAGAAAGATTATCTTCAGGAAGAAGAAATTGTTCGAGACGATTTACCTAATAAAGGTTCAAAGCGCGCACTGCAGATTCGAAGGGCCCTGGAAGACAGAAAAGAAACCAAAAAACTCAGCTCGTTCTTCGGCGACAGCTACTGGGGTGATGTTTGACCATTCATTTTTTCAGCCCCTTATCAAGGGGCTGAGATTTTGCTGACCATTCCAGATTTTACTTTCCCACCGCTTTCCCTCATACGATCCTTATATCATCCGACTCTGTGACACTCCCCGCCTTGTCAGGCGAGGCTTCTGACTTCACAGGCTACAGCCAGCCTATAGCGACTGGACTTACACAGAAGCCTCCATCAGCAGTAACCGGGTGCCCCTCGGTTATTATTGGTCTTTTGTTTGATTTGCCGCAGCCTTAACGGGTCACTCAGGTATGGGCTCGTCTGGTTCTTCAAGGGCGGTTGGGCAGTTGTCTCTGCCTTCCCGTCTTATATCCCCGCCCGATTGAGGGTGTCGCAAAAGGTCAATTAAAACGCTTCAAGCTTCAAACCGTCATCTCCGCGAAGGCGGAGATCCACTGTTCGTGGTGGGTTCCCGCCTGCGCGGGAACGACGATCTTGATATATCCTGCTGACCATACCCTTTTGCGACACCCTCGATTGGGCGAGGGTTTATGACGATTTTGCTAACCGCCGAGTATTCAGTAGCTGTTCGCAATCCTATTGCCGGCGACAGTCAGACAACAAACCAATTTGTTAGAAAAACTCGAGCATTCACTCTCAGAATCGTTATAATATAACGTTTATTTTTGATACCGATACAGTTGTCTAACTATGATTTTCTCAAGAAAACCAAAGATAATGCTCTGGCTGTCTGGCCTTTTACTCCCTCTGACCTTGTCGGCCTGGAGCAAAGAACCACCCAAAGTACTGACTTCTATTAAGCCTTTGCAGCTGATTGCGGCTTCCATCACCGAAGGTGTTACTTCTGCTGACGTGTTACTTCCTGCTGGTGCTTCTCCCCACAGTTACAGCCTGAAGCCTTCAGACGCCAGAAAGCTTTATGAAGCCGATTTTGTTTTCTGGGTCGGACCCGATATGGAAGTCTTTCTGGATAAAACCCTGTCAGGTTCAATAAAAGCGACCTCCGTGCCTTTAATGCAGGAAAGTGAGTTAAAGCTTCTGAAAATTAATGAAGGCGAAGAAGAGAACCATGATAATCATGGTGGAGAAAACCACGATGATCATGCCGGAGAAGATCATGATGATCATGAGAACCATGATGACCATGCCGGGGAAAGCCATCATCACCACGGCGAGTATGACGTCCACATCTGGCTAAGCCCCGATAACGCCATAGCGATAGCCAAAACCCTGTCAGAGAAGCTGAGTGAGCTGGACCCTGGGCATAAAAAGCAATACACAGATAATTACAACGCATTCAAAAAAGCGGTACAGGCAGCAGATAAGCGCAACATCAGCAAACTGACTGACTACCATAATCAGCCCATGTTCGTTTTCCATGATGCTTATGGTTACCTTCAGAAGCATTACGAGCTGAATATTGTCGATCATTTCACTGCAAACCCGGAACAGCAGCCGGGTGCGAAACATCTGACTCATCTGCAAGAGAAGCTTAAAAAAGCCGGTAATAGCTGCGTTTTCCGTGAACCGCAGTTCCAGCCTGCTTATATTGACAGGATCATTGAAGACACCAACGCCCATGTTGCTGTGCTCGACCCTCTGGCCACAGATGTCGCTGTCGGCCCTGATGGTTATATCGAGTTTATGGACAGTTTGACCAACACCATCGTCAGCTGCCTGAAGCAGTAATTACAATTTAACAAGAGCCCCGTTAAAAAGAGCCCCGTGAACCTGCAATTGACAGGTGATCGGGGTATTTACTGAAGCCTGAGCCCCATAAAACTGCCACCAAGAAACGCGGCTACTGCCAGAAAAGGCAGCAGGGAAGCCAGCAGGGTTACCCACATTTTCAACTTTGAACGCTCCAGACGCAGATTCCATCGTTCTTCCGAAAAGGTCTGGTCATCATCCAGCTCTGTGGATAACCCGCAGCTTGAACAGGTCACCTGCCACATTTCAGTGTCCCCAACCATCATGCTGGCCAACTCTGCTTCGCCCAGACAACAGGGACACTTTTCCAGTTTCATAACGCCTCCTTGCATTTATGCACACATCAATGACAGTTTTTTCCACACCTTTTAACAGGTTATCCACAGATAAAACCTTTATTCAAGGATTATCTTATTCATTAGCTGGCCCTAATGTCACACCTCTGCCAGAGTTTCAAATGGCAATATCGCCAGCTAAATGAACACGTATGTTTTGAGTCAGGGCTTGTGTGGCAAATGCCTGAATCACTTGTTTCAGATTTTCTTGCGGCACATAGGCAATAGAAATATGGTTGCTCTGGTGACCCGCCATCAGGTCGTCACGACCCACTCCGTCCAGTACACAGTTCATCAAAGGCCACTCTTTGCAGGTTGCATTAAGACGACGCTGAAACTCTTCCTGAGGCAGTTCGAAGGCCGTACCGGTACCGATATGCATGTGAACGTCTGTACCCTCATAGTGCGCTCGAGCCCACACAAACCTGCCTGCTTTACTCTGGCCGCTCAGCGTAGAGCCGCCTAAGGGGAAGTACATGGCAGGCTGTCGGTGACCGATAGCACCGCCGATTCCCCCCTTGATGTGTTCGAAAGGTACAGAGCCGGAAATTTCGAAATCCCAATAAAATGTACCTTCAAACTCACTGCCCCAGCGAATATCGTGCAGCGTTGTCTCCGATGGCAGACCCAGACTGTCGAGCAGGCGAAACAGCATGGTTTGTGGAATAGCGGTCCCCATGTCTACCTCGTTAATGCAGGGAATGGGCTTGCCTTCGGAAATCACGTCTCCATTGTCGTCTTTAATCGGAAAGCGGGCGGTTGAGCCGATGGCACCTTCTGCAAAGTCCGAGGCAGCACAACTGTCTTTCAAACCCTGTTGATACTGAACCCCAACGCTTGTCAGGCCAAAGCGTTTGGTCGCACGAGCCATGGCAATCATCATGGCGCACTGCTCTTTTACCTGCTCGCGGGTCAGCTCGGTGGCAGCATCGCTACCAAATTTGAAGGCCATACCGCGATCGATATACCATTGCAAACACTCCTCACGCAGCTCTTCTGAAACAAGACTCATGTCGTGCAAAAGCGCGGACTGGGATAATGCCTCAATGGGCATTCCAATCCTGACGAGGCATTCCTGTGGGAATACGCCGTTCATCATGCCCATGCAGAACATGTCGTAAAGTCCCATAATCTCCTTGTTTTCGAGAATGTATTCTCCCACCTGCTGACCTATTTTACCGGCTTCAGTGCCAGTCACAGGGTGCTCTCTGGTGATCTCTTTCAGGTAGGAGGTATCGTGTTCAATCTGTCCGCTTTCCAGCCAGGCTTGCAGACCCATGTAAAAGAAATCATCATCAAAGTTTTCGGACCACAGGCGGCTGTAATCTTTGCCAAGACTGGTCAGGGTGCCAGCCATACACAATGCCCCCACCAGACCGGGCCATGTGCCATCGAAGTTAGCCAGCAACAGGATAGGGCCCCTGTGATGAACCAGGGAGGGTGCTATATGATGCGAGTATTGCCACGCGGTCATCAGCACAATAACCGGAGCCTCAGGGTTAATCGAGGCCAGAACATCAGAGCCTTCACGCTGGTTGCTGATGAATCCGTGTCCCTGTACCTCTTTTACGGGATGGGCGCGGCGGGCAATGAAATCAAACTTCTCTTTCAAGGCCGCCTCCAGTTTTCTCTCAAAAGACTGCTGAACATCCCAGCATGTCTGATTCGCAGTATCCCTGAGATCGCCATTTGCAATAACAAAGACTTCTTTATTTTGCAGGGCAACAGGTTGTCTTTTCTCAGGCAGGGTCAGGGTTAAAGCAGTCACAATTTAAACCTCCTTAGGCCGTGTTTGTCTGATTAAAATTCACCCATAATGTTTTTGTACTTCATCTGGTCTTCGAACATTTCTTGAAAAACCTTGTACTTGGCATCATGAAAAGCCCGGGTTGATGTTTGGGGTTTGATGACCTTGCCTGTGGATGACATAGCGGACATGGCATCCTTTAACCCGGCAAAATCACCGCAGGCCGTTGCCGCCAGCACGGCAGAACCAAGGATCACCGCTTCGTCCTCTTTACTCAGGATGATTTCGCAACCCGTTGCATTAGCGTGCTCACGAAGCCACAAGGGATTTTTTGTGACTCCGCCACACATATGTATGCGATTTATTTGATGCCCGGCATTGTTCATTGTCGCAATGATATGACGTGTGCCGTAGGACACTGATTGAATAGCAGCCATGTAAATTTTAGCCAGTTCGGTCAGGTCCTCATTTAATGACAAGCCTGAAACCATGCCTTTTAAATAAGGGTTAGCCCGAGGTGAACGGTTGCCATGATGGTAGCCCAGCAGATGGAAATGGGCGGTAAAATGGGGATTTTCAGACTCAAGGCGGGCCACCTCTTGGTTCAGAATCTCATATGTACTGCGCTTTTGCTGCTTCATCAGTCAGCTGTCCAGCAGGCGAACCGGGATCAATGATTGTCTGACCGATTTTTTCATCGACAATCAGGTCTTCCAGATCCAGCTGCTGAAACAGAGAGGTATCCCAACGTTGGTCGTGGGCAAGATAAGTCCATTTGCACACCCTGGTACAAGTGCTCCGAAGGTCCTTGCCACTGGAGCGGTAAACCAGGTAATCCGACAGGTCGAAAAAACGTGCAGTGCGTTCATAATGCTTCGGCAGGTGACGTTTTAACCATTTCAGTTTAGGCAGTCCCATTTCGGGGCTGACTTCGCCACCGACAAACTTCAGAACCTCACTGTTGGTGGCATTGATTTCGGCTGCCTCGGTTAATGCCCGGTGATCCATCCACATGATGATATTCTGATCATCCCGTTCTGTGGGCGAAACGGTCACAGGGTTATTATTTGCATCAACAGAGACCAGGGAACAGGTTGCGTCAAACCCGATGCCTTTACCTGTTCCGGATTGATAGCTGAATCCTTCAAAACGGTGCTTACAACCTTGCAGACCTGTTCCCAGATATCAGACGACGATTGTTCAACAAAGTCTGCGGCAGGGCGAAACTGCCTGATTGGACTGACGGCCAGGGCAATTTTCTCTCCCTTTGCATTGAACAATCCCGCCCGGGCACTGCCGGAGCCGACATCGACGCCTATGTAGAAATGTTGCATAAATTGTTGTCAGAGAACCCTTACAGATGACTTTGGGGATGATGAATGTTTGGCGCGTATATAGGTTCCTGACATAGACACACAGCTCCTCGGGCTATTTTGCTGCATCAATATTAGGCTATAAAACAGACAGCGTATTTTTATTACGGAATCTATTGTGATGAGACTGAATCAAGATCCAAATGTATTACTCATGGGCCACCCTCTGCTGTTTCAGGAACAACCCCAGGTCGACGTCAGAGAAATAACTTCAGATGACTTTCAGCACAACCTTGAGATTCTCAAGCAGAAGCAATTAAATACCCTTGGAGTGGGACTTGCCGCTCCCCAGATAGGTTGGCCCGCCCGTGTTCTCAGTGTTGGTATTTCAGAACTTAACCGGTTCAGATATCCACAGGCTCCGGACATCCCTTTTGCATTCTGGATCAATCCACAAATCACCGATTTCAGTAAAAATACCTGCTGGACCTGGGAAGGCTGCCTTTCAGTTCCGGGCATGAGAGCCTGGATTGAGCGCCCTGAAAGCATCACAGTGGTTGGATATAACGAACACGGAGAGCGGCATGAAAGCAACCTTTCAGGTTTTACTGCCAGGATAATGCAGCATGAACTGGATCACCTTAACGGGAAGCTTTTCCCTGTGAGGGTGGAAGATAAAAGTCTGATAATTCCCAATCAGTCGATTGAGTATCAGGAAGAATGGGCAGAAGGCTGGCCAACAGAAAATGCCCGCAAGACGACGCGCGGCCAGATTTCTAATAGGCGCTGATAAAACTAGAAGATCTCATCGTCGCCATCAATCAGATGGGTCGTATCATCCTGATCACGTAACTCTTCACGATACCGGCGTCGGTTCAGTAGTTTATTCTGTACCGGATCTGGCAGCTCGGTAAACTGAATGATCTGCTTATCAATGAGCAGGTCGATCAAATCTTCAAGTACCCGGATAAAATCGGCATCCGCCGCCTGCATGACCTTGCCACCGATGGTCGGGTTTCGTTGCAGGAAGTTATGGACGGCTTCATCTTCCAGATTGACGATTTCCCAATCGTCAGTCAGCGGCTGGTCAGCAACCGCCTGAATTTCACCTTTCTCATCTTTGAGTGCGTATAGCATCCTGCTGCTCCTAAATACGCCGGTTGATAGGTAAAGACTCTAGCAAATCGGATATCAAACCCCGGCTGATATCAAACAGATCGTCACCCTGCAAGCCTTCACTGGCACCGTTTATATCCCAGATCACTTCACCACTGCGGATATCAATAACCGTCAGTCCCATAGAAACATTGGGCCTGCCACTGTCATCGTAGTACCACTCGAAAATCTCACCGGCAATTGCAAAGCTGATATCATTTTGCATAGCCCACTGTTTGCCATTCTGATAGCGATGAGCCGCTTCCAGCGATTTTGAGGCAGTCGTCACTTCTGACTCAGGATACAAGCGGGCTTCTTCAATACCCCGTGAAGGCAAATTAACCATCAGTATTCTTTCTACCTGAGTAGTGATACTGGAGTCTTCGCTGTGATTGATAAAAGGCAGGACAGCCCAGTTAGCGGTACCTGGCAGACCTTCACGATACAAACCTGAGGAAGCGGCCGTACCGCCCAGACCACCCGAGTTATTAAAACCTGTGTACTGACAGCCTGTCAGAGCCAGCACTGCAGTTAAAATCAGTATTAAAAATCCGGGCCTGGCTTCATTGAACATAATCTTTAAGTTCTCCATGGTTCAACCTTAACCATTGCAGGGCAACGATAGCCGGAGCGTTGGAAATACGACCATCTTCAACCATCTGCCAGGCATCTTCTACTGCCAACACATGCACTCTGATATCTTCACCTTCTTCCGCCAGCCCGTAAACCCCACCTGCCGATGAGGCATCAACAATGCCGCAATAGAGCATGAAACGTTCATTGGTTGCGCCGGGGCTGACGTAAAAATTGGATACCGGTAAAAGATGCTTCACTTCACAACCGGCTTCTTCTTTCACTTCACGAATGGCAACCGATTCCAGAGATTCACCCGGCTCGGATATGCCTGCAACAATTTCCAGCAACCAGGGGTCATCATGGCTCATCAGAGGGCCTATGCGAAACTGTTCGACCAGTACGACTTTTTCCAGAAAAGGGTCATAGAGAAGTACACCCACAGATGGCACTCGCAAAACCGCTTCCCGAACCAGTGTCTTACTCCACCCCCCTTGAAAAAGGGCATGCCTGACTTTATATCGGCATAGCTTCAGAAATCCAGACCAGACTCGCTCTTCACTTTCAACATGAGCGTCTTCGACTCCCAGACCAGATAATTTCATGGCACACCTTATTGATATAAATGATGCTGAAGAATGTAATCATGAACCGAAGGCAAGAGCAAAGCAGCCACGGCTTCCTTGTTGTTATCGTCAGAACTTCCTGAAACTAACAGCTCTCTTACCTGAGTGCTTCGAATATTCTGTCGTTCCAGTGCAGTAAAGACCTGCCAGCGTTGTTCAATCTCTTCAGACCGATAGAAGCGTTTCCAGATCCGGGGATCGGCATTATCGGGCCCTCTGATAAAACCCAGCTGATCCCTGGGGTATTTCTGCTCCAGGAGTTCCAACAAATCAAAGGTATATACCGGTTTTTCGGGATTATCTGCCAGCATTTTCTGCTCAATGTCTGAGACTTCTATCTGACATTGAGGCAGTTGTACCGCATTCACCAGCTGCTGGCACATGGCCACCCGATGATGAAACGGTAACATCGACTTGGAAAAAGCATGGGCAGCATTGGGCACCAGCAATATCAGGTCAAACTGCTGTCGGGCCTGTTCCAATACATCCAGATGCCCCAACGTCGGCGGATTAAAAGCAGAACCCAAAACTCCTATTTTCCTGGCGGTCATGATGTTGTTTCCAAAATGACACTCTTCGGTACTTCCACTTCGACTGCGATGGGCAGATGATCTGAAATTGGCAGATTCAGTACACCGACCTGATGCACTGTCAGGGAAGGACTGACCAGAATATGATCCAGTGAACGACTGGGACGCCAGCTGGGAAAAGTGTTCAGTTCTGAGTGAACAGCCTGCAAGTCAGTATCTTTCAGGGGTGAGTTGTTTAGCAGTTGTTCAGCGTGGGTATTCATATCGCCCATCAGGATCACATGATTGTAAGTTCTGACCAGATCCCTGATATAAGAAAGCTGATTATTTCTGGCCCTCTGGCTGAGAGCCAGATGCATCATCGCCACAACTAAAGGATCCCCCTGGTCACCAAACTGGGCAACGATAGCTCCCCGTCCGGGAATCAATCCGGGCAGTTTATGATCCTCAAGAATGATGGGTTTGTATCGGCTCAGCAATCCGTTACTGTGCTGCGCCAGTTTTCCGAGATTCCGGTTCAACTGGTGATACCAATAGGGAAACTGGCATTTCAGGGCAAGGTATTCGGTTTGATTGATAAAGCCACTTCTGAGGCTGCCACCATCGGCTTCCTGAAGAGCTACCAGATCAAAATCAGGGAGGGCGGCAGCAATCTGATCCAGTGTTCTTGCGCGCCTGGAATGAGGCAACAGATGTTGCCAGCTGCGAGTCAGATAGTGACGAAATTGCTGGGTGTTGATGCCTACCTGGATATTAAAACTCAGTAGACGAATGTGTCCGGGCTTTTGTGATCGGGGGTTATAGACCAGCTCACTGCAGTGAACAGATCCCGGAGCTCTGTCCCTCTTCAAGCGAGAAGACAAGGCCCCCTTCAAAGCTCTAATCGGCATCAGTTAAACCTGAATTCTGGATGCTGGTCAGCCCGGCATCCATTTTGTCGAAGAGGTCAAAATGTTCAGCTTTTTGCCTTTGACTCTTCCTTAACCTTAGGCTTTAGCTGGGCTGCACGCTCATCACGCACTTTCTTGATCAGGAAGTCAGCAATAACGGGCATGTTTTCCAACCCAACTCTGGGCTCAATTACATATCGGCCATCGACTACCAAAGCTGGAACACCATTGAGATGATAACCTCTGATTTTTGCCCCCCCCTGATTCATCAGGTTCAGAACTCCGAAGGAATTATAGAAGCTTGCAAACTGCTTGGAATTAATGCCGTAGCGCTCCTGAAGAAAATTACTCATAGTTTTTACGTCGCCAAGACGGTTATTTCTATTCTGGATTTCAACAAAAATACTTTTGTGTATCTCGTTCAGTTTTTTCTCTTCAGGTATCATGGTTTCCAAGGTGTAGTAAAGCTGGGCATGGGTTTTCCAGATGTTTGGACCAAAGAAACCGGGCGTACGAAGAACGCGGGTGTCTTTTTCCAGAGAAGGCTTCCAACGCTCAACAATGGGTTCCAGAGTGTAGCAGTGTGGGCAGCCATACCAGAAGACTTCAGCCACTTCGATCTGGCCTTTCTTCACTGAAGTCTGAACCGGATCAGGCAGTACCCGATAGTCCTGACCTTCCTTATATTTGTCTTGCACAGCAGCCTGCGCCATTAATGGCAAAACCAGAGCCAACCATAAAAATTTCAGTTGTTTTGGCATCTAAAAACACTCCAAGGCTTTTATAATGATCTATCAGAGTGACAAGTTAACAGAAGTCTGGGCAGTGAGTCCAAGCAGAGGTAACCCTCTCTGTTATCCTATCGTATCGATCAGGAAAGATAAGGTATTTTCAAGGCAAATTCTTGTTGAATGTCGGACTATTGATAAAAAAATTTTTACGTTAAAAAGCCCATACAAAGAAAAATTTTTCTACCTTTCTTCCAATCATAAAAAAAACGGTTTACAACTTATCATTGCAAACCGTTTTTTGTGCTTACGGCTGAATCGCCAGACATCAGTACTGCTCAACCGGCCGCCGCTATTGCCGCAGACCACTGATGTAACTCGACAGAGCGTCTACTTCTTTGTTGCTCAGTTTTTCAGCGATGCTTCTCATCACTTTGGTATCACCGTCATTAACACGCTCACCTTCTCGGAAATCACGCAACTGCTTGGCGGTGTATTGAGCGTGTTGACCACTGATTTTCGGGAAGCCTGCCAGGGAATTACCCTGACCCGTTGGAGAATGACAGGCTGCACAAGCAGGAATGCCTTTCTTCTGATCACCAAAGCGGTACAGCTGTTCACCCAGCCCCACCTGTTGAGGATCGGCTATCCCCTTTGGCGCAGGCTGGCTCGCATAGAAAGCAGCAATATCTTCGATATCCTGCTCTGTAAGCTGCCCTACAAAAGGCGCCATTTCCGGAACATTGCGGTTACCGGCTTTAATGTCTGAAATCTGTTTAACCAGATAGCGTTCGCCCTGTCCTGCCAGATTGGGGAAATTGGGCGCCAGGCTTACACCTGTTGCTCCATGGCAGGCGGTACAGGTTGCCACTTTGGCTTTTCCAGCATTTGCATCCCCCTTCGCAAATGCCACACCTGATACCCCCAAGGACACTACCAGACCGAAAATAACTTTTTTCATTAACCTGACCCAGCTACGGCACTTGCCATGAGTGACTGTTATTATCCCAACCCTTCCAGTCAGCTGCTCAGCGTCTGATTGTAAAGGCGGAGACCCCTCTGTCTTTACAAACATCCTCTTTATTCAGCTACTTTTTTCGACCTGTGCTCGGCCTCTATTCTGAAAAAGCTGGATTAAAATGGCTGCATATGCCTCAAAACGATGGCCATTATATACCTTAATGCTATTTTCCGATAGGTCGTTGAGCCCAGTAAATTCGCCAGTGTTCAGACAAACTGTTTTTTTTGGGGGCATTTAGCCTGCGACCAGCGGTTGCCAATTGTCGGCAAATACTTCGCGGCTATTCCATTTGCCCCACAAGTCAAGCAAAATTGCGCCAACTTTTCATTTCTATAGCGAAACTCCCGGACCAGGGAGCTTCCTGACAGGTCTGACACATGAGTGAAACCAGAACCGGTTTAAATTATCGCAAGGCCAAATTTCTGACCAGCGCTCCCAAGCTGAAACTGTGCCCGCCCGACAATGGCAGGGAAGTTGCCTTTGCTGGTCGCTCCAATGCAGGTAAATCCAGTGCGCTGAATACCCTGACGGGCTCAAAAATTGCCCGTACCAGTAAAACTCCCGGGCGCACCCAACTGATCAACTACTTCAATATCGAAGAGAGCATCCATCTGGTTGATCTTCCCGGTTACGGCTACGCCAAAGTACCGGAAGCTGTGAAAATCGAATGGCAAAAACATCTTGATGATTATTTAACCAACCGGGAATCTCTGGTGGGTCTCGTACTGTTGGTTGATATCCGCCACTCTCTGAAGGAATTTGACCGAATGATGCTCCAGTGGAGCATTGAATCCAGAATGCCACTGCATATTCTTTTAACCAAAAGTGACAAATTGAAGTCCGGTGTCGCAAAACAGGCCCTGAACAACCTGAAAAGAGAACTCTCGGAATATCCGCAAATTTCGATACAACTTTTTTCTGCCCTTAAGAAAACCGGTGTTGATCAACTGGCACAACGTCTGGATACCTGGTTGCTGTTGGATGACGAAGCGCTGGAATAAAAAAAGCTCCAGCCAACGGGGGAAGATGGCTGGAGCGCCAAGCTCCTTGACAAGGAGAGATCAAACACACAGATTGCAGTGAGAGAAAAGGGAGGGGAATTTCTCTCACATCGGACTATCGACCCGAACAGAAACCTTACAGTTGTAACTCCAGCTTCCAAACGAGACTCGTCCAATGCCTGACGCTCTTCGAGGCAAAAAAAAACCAGTTACCAAAGGGGGGGCGGTAACTGGTTCATTGCAGGCTTAGTCGGGGAACACAGCACTGCTTTAAATACCTACACTAAACACACACAACATACACACAAGGACTTGGTAACAAGGTTTTGCCTCGCTATACAACTTTTGACAACTGAATTTTTAAAAAGTTCCCGATGGATGAAAATATTTTTGATTTTTTTTCTGACAGGTCATCAGGCAAAAAAAACCGGCTACCAAGGGGGGAGGTAACCGGTTCCTCGCAGACTGTGTCGGGAAACACAGCGTTGCTTTTATTGCCAACACTAAACACACAAGGAGTTTGCAGAAAGGCTTTTCGCCTCCCTACATATACTGAGACAATCAAAATTCAAAAAAGTTCCCGAAGATGTGAAAAAAATAATATTTTTTTCACATCTTCAAATCTTTCGTGGAAACATTACCCTCATTGATGCATCAGTGAGCTTCATCCCAGTTGTATCCGGAGCCCGCTTCTACCACCAGGGGAACCTTCAGGTCTGCAGCCTGGGACATTTTTTCCACAACACCGGCTTTTACGATCTCCAGCTGATCCTCTGCTACTTCCAGCACCAGCTCATCGTGGACTTGCATAACCATTCTGGCATCCAGTTCACTCTCTGAAAGCCACTGATCCACATGAGCCATCGCTCTTTTTATGATATCTGCCGCCGTTCCCTGCATGGGGGCGTTGATCGCAGTCCGCTCCGCTGCCTGACGACGCATACCATTGCGAGCATTGATTTCGGGAAGGTAGAGCCTGCGTCCAAACAAGGTCTCAACATACCCTTTTTCTTTGGCAGACTCTCTGGTTCGGTCCATGTAATGAAGCACACCAGGGTAACGATCGAAATAAAGGTTGATGTACTCTTGTGCTGACTTTCTGGAAATACCCAACTGTTTGGCCAGTCCGAAAGAAGACATTCCGTAGATTAGACCAAAATTAATCGCCTTGGCACTTCTGCGCTGCTCTGAAGTGACCTCATCCAGCGCAACGCCGAAGACTTCCGCAGCTGTGGCTTTGTGAATATCCAGACCCTGCGCAAAGGCTTCCAACAAACCGGCGTCATCAGAAAGATGAGCCATGATTCTCAGCTCTATCTGTGAGTAGTCAGCAGCAATCAATTGATAGCCTTCAGGAGCGACAAAGGCCTGGCGAACCTTGCGTCCTTCCTCGGTACGAATAGGAATGTTCTGAAGGTTAGGATCAGAGGAGGACAAACGACCGGTTGCTGTCACCGCCTGATGATAAGAAGTATGAATTCGCCCAGTGGCCGGATTGATCATCTGGGGCAGCTTATCGGTGTAAGTCGACTTCAACTTGCTAAGGCCACGATGTTCAATCAGAAGTTTTGGCAGGGGATAATCCAGTGCCAGCTCCTGAAGTACTTCTTCAGCGGTGGAAGCTTGCCCCTTCGGTGTTTTCTTGATGACCGGCAGACCCAGCTTCTCAAACAGAATCGCCTGCAATTGTTTGGGAGACGCCAGGTTGAAAGGCTCTCCCGCTGCATCATGAGCCTGCTTTTCAAGCTCATGTAGACGCTCGCCAATCTCCATACTCTGCTGCGCCAGCAGGTGGCCATTAACTCGGGCTCCCTGCCTTTCCATCCGCGACATAACAGCTACCAGGGGCATTTCTATATCACGAAATACAGAGTACAGAGACGGCTCATGCTCCAGTTGAGGGGCAATCGTTTCATGCAGTCTCAGGGTAATGTCGGCATCTTCCGCCGCGTAGGGCGCCGCTATTTCAAGATCAATCTGGTTGAAAGTGAGCTGCTTTTTACCTTTGCCTGCAATCTCTTCAAAAGAGATGCATTGATGGTCGAGGTACTTCTGAGCCAGGCTATCCATATCATGGCGGGTAGCGGTTGAGTTCAGCACATAGGACTCAAGCATGGTATCCCAATGGATACCTTCCAGACTGATATCATAGTTAGCCAGCACACTTTTATCGTATTTCAGGTTCTGGCCTACTTTTTTCTTTTCAGGATTCTCCAGTAGCGGTTTTAGCTGCTCCAGCACCCAGTTTCTATCCAGCTGAGCGGGTGCGCCAACATAGTCGTGGGCCACCGGAACGTAGGCGGCCTTACCCGCTTCTACAGCGAAAGAGAGTCCAACCAGTTCTGCTTCCATATAATTCAGACTGGTGGTTTCGGTATCAAAAGAAAACAGCTCCGAGTCATTCAATATTTTCTGCCAGCGGCCAAAAGTCTCTTGATCGAGAACCGTCTCATATTCAGCGTGTACAGCTGGCTTGGCCGACCCAGTTTCTGCGCCTCCGTCCATGTCTTTTTCCAGTTCAGCGATCATGGAACGGAATTCATACTCTTTATAGAGAGTCAGCAAAGCATTTTTATCTACCGGTTCCGCTTTCAGGTCCTCAATTGCAACAGGCAGCTGGACATCGGTTTTGATAGTGGCCAGATCCCGGGAAAGCCGCACAATATCCTGGTGCTCTTCAAACTTGGGAGCAAAATTTTTGCTGCCCCTGAAGCCCAGGGCAGGGACTTCATCCAGACGTTTGGCAATCTCGTCAATACTGCCAATCCCCTGTAACAGAGCCAAAGCGGTTTTCTGACCAACCCCGGGCATGCCGGGAATATTGTCACTGGAGTCACCCATCAGGGCGAGATAATCAATAATCAGGTGCGCTGGAATACCAAACTTGTCCACAACGCCATCCAGATCAGTACGGGTATCGTTCATGGTGTCGATCAAAGTGACATGCTCAGAAACCAATTGCGCAATATCCTTGTCACCGGTTGAGATGACGGTAGCAATTTTTTTCTCAGTGGCTTCTCTTGCCAGAGTGCCAATGACATCGTCTGCTTCCACACCCTCAATCATCAACAACGGCATACCCAGGGCTCGAACCATTTCGTGAATCGGTTGGACCTGTGAGCGCAGATCGTCCGGCATAGGCTTGCGGGTTGCCTTGTACTCCTCGTACAGATCATGCCGGAAGTTTTTCCCCTTGGCATCAAAGACGACCGCTACAGGACTGCCCGGATACTCCTTAAGCAGACTCTTCAGCATGTTCGTCATCACACGGATAGCACCTGTTGGACGACCGTCTGATGTTCTCAGGTTCGCTCGTTCTGAAGCATGGAAAGCCCGATAGAGGTAAGAAGATCCATCTACGAGCACAAGGGGCGGATTGGCTTGGTCTGACATTGCTGAATTGATCTCTGGTTAAAGAGACTGTCGCAAAAGTAGCATTCAGACATTTATATAACTGAACACCATCGGCTACAGCCTCCCAAATATTGGAGTAGACTGCTATTTTAATCTCTTTTTGCAAACGGACACATGGTTATTACTTGGGGCACGCTATGAAATCAGTAACAGGTTCAATGGCTTTTGCTGCAATCATGTCTTTATTTCTTCTCGGCTGTGCCAACTCTCCACCGTCATCCAACCCGACAGAAGCTGCTCTGGAAAAGCCTCCCAAAGTCGTTCAACCTGAATCGACAACGATCAGCAAGGAAGATTTTGAAAAAATTCCTAAAAACCTGCGTCCGGAAGATCTTGAGCAAAGGGATGACACTACCGTAGTCATTCGTCCCGGCAGCCAAGGAATCATAAAGGAATACCGAATTAATGGCTTTCTTTACGGGATCCATGTCACCCCCGAGTTTGGCGAACCTTACTATCTGGTCGCAGCGGATCATATGGGTAACTTTATAGATCCCACCAAACCCGAAATGCTGATTCCATCCTGGACTATTTTTAAATGGGAGTAGATGGCTGAGCCTTTACTCTCAGTGGGTGCGGGATTCCCGTCAGACTGCTACCTGTTCACGATTTTGCAATGATTTCTGCTTAAAACGCCTCACTATCACCAAGATTGTCTAACCTGAGTTTTCAACTTACATTCAAAGGAAAACTCGAACATTGCAAGCTGTAAAAAAATTCTTGCTGATTTGGATCGCGGCCTTCAGCAAAGTCAGCTCAAATTGCTACAGCATGGACGAATATCTTGCCTTTTTTATGGCGCACGGCAGAACACTTTTGACCACCCAACAACTTTTTGTTGAGGTCACATCCACGCAAGCAATATACCTCAAAGAAGCGAATGTCCTTCCATTCCCTGACACACATTGCATAACTACGAAAATCCAGGGAGAACAGCTGTGTTTCGGGAACAAGGATCCAGCCCGTGTCCGGCTCCAGCCCACCAAAAGCATCAAGCTCGGACTATCTCCCCAGAGTATTTCACAACTGAAATTCAACGCATCACTCCCATCATCAACTTCAGTGTCCCTTGCCGGGCAGAGTGTATTCCCTGAGTTTGACTCGGGGACTGAAGCTTACAAACAGGGCAGATGGCCGAAGTTATTTCGCAGCTACTGGGAATGCACAGATGGGCCGGTACGTGAGGGTAAACAGGACGGAGAGGATGAAACTATCGAGTGGTATGTCTTTGAAGAGAGTGGGAATGAGCCTGATGACTCCAATGATGCAAATATTCGATATGAAGAGCCAGCTCACGAGGAGACACCCTTAAAGCCTGATACCCGCTACTGCCTGCCGCGCTGTTCCGATGATCAAAGCCAAATAAGCAGAGCCTCGCCCGGTGATGGAAACAGTGAAGGAGCGACAGGCAATGAAGGCCAATCAAGTCCTGAGAATACCAAGAATCAGGAAAATGAGGATGAAGGCACGAGCGAAGACACATCAGAAAACGCGGAGACAGAAGAAAACCATCATGAAGATATCGAGCCTTGCCGAACTTGTGGTGAATCATTTTGTGAGCACCCCGAATTCTACTTTGATACCCCTACAAAAGCCAATTTCCCCGAAGCCGCCTCAGAAACAGCAAAGCCCCATACCTGCATCGCTCCAGACTGCAATCGCCGGTTCACTTCTGTTTCCAACCGAAATGCCCACGCTCGCAGGATGCATGGCAGGGAAAAGCCTCATGCCTGCACCGATTCAGACTGTAATCGTCAGTTCGCTTCTATTTCCAACCGTAACGCCCACGTTCTCAGGAAGCATACTGAGGTAAAACTCTATCCCTGCACCGATCCTTACTGTAATCGCCGGTTCGCTGTTATTTGCGACCGCAATGCCCACATTCGTAGGATACATGCCAGGGAAAAGCCTCATCTCTGCACCTATCCAGACTGTAATCACCGGTTCGCTTCTGCAACGGAGCGTGATAGACATATTCGCAGGATGCATACTATGGAAAAACCCTATGCCTGCAGCAATCCAAACTGTGGTCGCCGGTTCATTTCCAATTCCGACTGCAACATGCACTTTCGCAGAATGCATAATAGGGAAAAGCCCCATGCCTGCATCGATCCAGGCTGTGATCGTCGATTCGCTTTTATTTGCGACCGTGATGCCCACATTCTCAGGGTGCATGCCAGTGAAAAGCCTTATGCCTGTAACGAGCAAGACTGTGATCGCCAGTTCGTTACTGCAACCGAGCGTGATACCCACACTCGCAGTAAACATACTATGGAAAAGCCCTATGCCTGTGACAAACCAGACTGTAATCGCCGGTTTGCTTCTTCTGCCAGCCTTAATGCCCACGGTCGCAGGATGCATAGCGAGGAGCCAAAACGCAAACGCCAGAGAATTGAAAATCAGGGTGATCGGAAGTAAATAAAATGACTATGATGTAACAGCCGTTAAGGAACGATTCCTCACAATAATCGGATAAAGCTACACTTCGAAGGGCTTTCTCTGCATCAAGGAATACATCGAGAATCAGGATCAGCCCGTCAGCTCTGACGAAATTGACCTCCCGCCCGGTTCGAAATGAATACTCTTTCGATTATGGATAGAAGTTTGGTTATAATATAACATCGTTCACCAACTACCTTTCATTGTCATGATCAGTGTCCACCAGCATCACGACCATCATGTGTGTATATCAGAAGCCTTGCAGGAGGCTCGTATACTCTGTCAACAGAGGGGAGTCAGGCTGACCCATCTCCGTGAGAAAGTACTGGAACTGGTCTGGCAGAGCCATCAACCCGTTGGAGCCTATGAGATTCTTGCCCAACTGACGAAGCAGGAAGAGCGGGTAGCTCAACCCCCCACGGTTTATCGCGCCCTGGACTTCTTGTTGGAGCAGGGCCTGGTTCACCGTCTCTCCTCTCTTAACGCTTTTATTGGCTGCCCGCATCCCGGCATAAAACATAACAGCTGTTTTCTTATCTGCGAGAAGTGCCGCGTGACACAGGAAATCGATCATCAGGCCATTAACCAGTCGATTAGCTCCTGTGCCTCTGATCAGGGATTCAAGATCGTTGACACTGCGATTGAACTCACAGGTTTGTGCTCAAGCTGCCAGAAATTCCAAGAGTCATTATGAGTTCAGACCAAGCCTCTGCCTGTAAAAAAACGTCTGGCCATAAAACAGTAACCACAAAGGATCTGAATGCCCCTATGTCTGAAGAGACGTTAATCAGATTGAACAACATCCATGTTGCGTTTCGCGAACGAGAAGTCGTTTCCGATATTTCTCTGGACGTAAAAGCGGGTGAAATCGTGACCCTGATAGGACCGAACGGGGCCGGTAAAACGACACTGGTCAGAGTTGTTCTGGGCCTGCAGACACCTGATTCCGGTAGCCGGACCATGAAAGAAGGCCTGCGTATCGGCTATATGCCACAAAAATTACATGTTGACGAAAGCATGCCCCTGAGCGTTAAACGCTTTCTTTCCCTGACCGGACAATCAGGAAAACAGATTCGTTCGGCACTGGCAAGAACCGGAGTAACCCACGTCATCAACTCACCGGTTCATTCGCTTTCAGGCGGAGAGCTTCAGAGAACATTGTTAGCCCGGGCACTGCTCAACAAACCTCATCTTCTGGTGCTCGATGAGCCGGTTCAGGGAGTAGACGTCAATGGTCAGAAAGAGCTTTATCACCTGATCACCGAACTCAGAAATGGCAACAACCCTGAGCTGAAAGACGGCTGCTCTGTCTTAATGGTCTCCCATGACCTTCATCTTGTGATGGCCTCAACAGATCGGGTCATTTGCCTTAACCAGCACCTCTGTTGCTCAGGTCACCCTCATCAGGTTCGTCAACACCCGGCCTATCTGAAACTTTTTGGTGGAGAGTCCGAGGAACTGGCTGTTTACGCTCACCACCATGACCACGAACATACTGTTGATGGTCATATCATTCACAAGAAAAACACCGGGAGCACTCATGTCTGAACTGCTCCTTACCGCACTGCTGGCAGGATCAGGGGTTGCTATAGTGGCAGGGCCTCTGGGTTGTTTTGTCGTCTGGAGAAAGATGGCCTACTTTGGCGATACCCTCTCTCATTCGGCACTGCTGGGCGTAGCCCTGGGGCTGCTGCTCGATGTTGATCTTAATCTGGCCATTGTAGTGTGCTCGCTGTTTCTTGCGGTTCTCCTGGTCTCGCTGCAGGAACAACAAAAAATGGCGTCCGATACACTCCTGGGGATTCTTGCCCATAGCAGCCTTTCTCTCGGTCTTGTTGCGATCAGTTTTTCCGAGAACGTCCGGATCGACATGATGTCCTACCTGTTTGGAGACATTCTGGCGACCTCACCCACAGACCTGTTCTGGATATACGGCGGCGGCGCACTGGTTCTCATCACTCTGGCCCTGCTGTGGCGACCTCTTCTGGCCATGACTATTCATGCAGAGTTGGCCCAGGTTGAAGGTTTTCCGGTGCGAAGAACCAAACTGATTCTGACCCTGCTGATGGCCCTTGTGATTGCTGTGGCTATGAAAATTGTTGGTGTGCTTTTGATCACTTCACTGATGATTATTCCGGCCGCAACAGCCCAGAGGTTTTCCCGAACACCGGAACAGATGGCTATCATCGCTGGCATCATTGGCCTGTTGAGCGTGGCAGGAGGATTGACTGCATCCTGGCAACTGGATACACCGTCAGGACCTTCCGTTGTCGTCTGTAGCTTCCTGATTTTTGTTTTGGGTTTGAGCTTCAAACGCAGCTGATCGACGGGCCAGTCTTTCTGGCCCCGAAGCCTGATAACCGAGTTATTCCTGATAAAGCTCATCAACACCCACCATTACCCGTGTCAGTTTTTCTGAATCCAGAGGCGGGCGGATAAAGCCGTGGTAGTCCCCCTTTGGATTGATGATGACCAGGTTAGCGCCATGATCCACCAGATAGTATTCATCTTCCGGATCGATGACCGGTGTGTAGGGGATGTTCATTTGCACGGCCAGGTTATGGATAGCTTTCTGGGAGCCCGTCACACCCACAAAATCAGGGTTAAAATGTGGGACATAGCCATTAAGCTTCTCTACTGTGTCCCTCCGTGGATCTACTGTCACCATGAAATAATGCATTTTCTTTGCCATTTCAGGGTTATCGTTCTTCAACAGCTTATCCATCTGGTTCAACTGACCCAGCGTAGTAGGGCAGATGTCCGGACAGAAGGTGTAACCAAAGTACACCAGGGACCATTTGCCTTCGAGATTGGCTTGGGTAAAAGGTTGCCCCTTGTTATCCACCATACCCTTCATTTCAAAGGTGCGTGGCTTGTCGAAAACCACTGTACCCATTCGCTGTAACTCTTCCAGTGTCAACGATGGCTTGTTTGTGTACTTGTAGAACGTCAGACCCATAATGACCGCAACAATGGCCACCAGAATCAATACTGTTTTATTCACGTTGTTTCTGATCCCAGATTCCATGGACAGTCCTCTGGAGCCCTAAGCTCATAAAAAAAGCCCTCGGCTCGTATACAGCTCGAAAAAAACTGTGGCTGCTTTCAAGCCTATGCCTGTTAAAGCCACAAATAGAACGTGTAATGATCCACCAGCAATACCACGAAGAGCAACATCAAATAGGTAATGGAATACTTGAACGTCTTGATGGCGGCATGGGGCCTGCTTTCTCGCAACAGAGCAATAGCCCAGTAAAGAAAGCGCCCCCCGAGAATCAATGCACCCGCCAGATAAACAGTACCACTCATGCCAGTCAGGAAAGGCAGAACACTGACCAGAATCATGATCACTGTATACAGCAAAATATGCAGTTTGGTGTATGCCTCTCCATGAGTCACCGGCAACATGGGAATGTCCGCCCTGGCATATTCAGCTTTGCGATGAATAGCCAAAGCCCAGAAGTGAGGAGGCGTCCAGGCGAAAATAATCAAGACCAGCAGCAGGGCGTGTCCTTCAAAGTGTCCGGTCACTGCCGTCCATCCCAGCAGGGGAGGGGAGGCACCGGCAATCCCGCCAATGACAATATTCTGTGGAGTAGCACGCTTTAAAATCAGAGTGTAAATCACGGCATAACCCATCAGTGAGGCCAGTGTCAGCCAGGCGGTCAAAGGGTTGACCAGAAACACCAGAATCCCTATGCCCAGCACACCCAGAGTAAAGGCAAACAACAAAGCCTGAAGTGGCTCAACACGCCCTGTGGCTACCGGTCTCTTGTGGGTTCTGGCCATAACCGCATCAATCTGTCGATCGACCACATGATTGATCACCGCAGCGGAAGCGGCCGAGAGAGCAATGCCCAGATTACCAAACAGCAGAATATCCAGGGGCACCATGCCCGGCGTTGCCAGGCACATACCAATCACTACCGTCAGAACCATCAGGGCGACCACCCTGGGTTTGGTCAGCTCAAGATAATCACGCCAGTGAGCGGATTCCTGCAGGGATGCACTACTGCTCTTTTGAATGACCTTACTCATGATTGAACCTCACTGAATCCTTCAGATATGTTCATACGGAAGTTGAGAGCCACCAGTGTCAACAGCAAAGCAGCACCTCCCAGATTATGAGCCACTGCCACTGAAAGTGGCAGGCTGCCCAGGATGTTACTGACCCCCAAAATGACCTGTACCAGCAGAGCCAGAAGCATCAAAGTGGCCAGCACTCTCAGGCTGTTTCGGTTATTAGACAACTGTGTATTACTATATCGAAGTACCTGTACAAAAAGGAACAGCAGAAACACCGTAGTCACCAGTGCCCCTAATCGGTGTAAAAGATGTATAGCAGTCCGGGCTTCAGAGTCCATTTTTCCACCCAGATAATTCGGACCAATAGACTGGCTGACATTCAAACCGTCGGCAAAATCAGCCTCAGGCAGCCATTGCCCCTGACACATAGGAAAATCAGGACAGGCCAGGGCGGCGTAGTTGGAGCTGGTCCAGCCTCCCAGTGTGATCTGTAAAATCAACACCAGCAGTCCGACAGCGGCTAAGCCTCGCAGCCGATCTCTCTGGCCAGAGGAGGGGAGTTTTGGCCAAACCAATCCGGATAAACGAAGGGTCAGTAAAAACAACAAACTAAAGGTAGCAAAGCCACCCAGAAGATGAGCGGTCACCACCTGGGGCCAGAGCTTTAATGTCACAGTCCACATGCCGAAAGCCGCCTGCAGAATAATCAGCCCCAGAATCAATAAAGGCAGTTTTAATGGCTGTCCCGGCTCTTTCCGGTTCCGGACGGCCTGAATGGCGATCATCAAAACCAGCAGCAGCAGGGAGCCTGCGACATACCGATGCACCATTTCAGCCCAGCCTTTGTCGACCTCTACCGGGGCATGGGGAAAGAGTGTTTCCGCTATGGCTATTTCCTGCGCTGTTTCAGGTACTGTCAGGAAGCCATAACAACCTGGCCAGTCAGGACAACCCAGTCCTGCGTGAACCAGTCGTGTATAAGCCCCTAACCCGACAACCACAGCGGCCAGCAAGGTTGCAAACAGGGAGAGATAAAAACCCGTTCTCTGTCGTTTTGTCTGGCTTCTTGTTTTTTTAATAGACGCTGTCGTCATAGAACACCTTTCAATGTCAGCCGATGTTTGATGCTTTAAGCAACTTCCTTAAGTCTTTTAATAAATCTCCACCGTACTGCCCTGGCTGATACTTCATCATGATATTCCCCAGGGGGTCAACGATGTAAAAGCCATTGGTTGGCCATTCTCTTTTTTCACCCGGGTTTTTACCCAGAGCGTTCAACACCGATTCTTTACGACTGCCTAACCAGATCAGATCAGGGTGTTCGCTGAGTAAACGCTTGTTTAATTCAGGATTCGATGAGGAAGAAATGAACACCCGAACGACCCGGTCACTGTCTCTACCCAGCGCCAGATGCGCCTGACGGGTTTGATAGAGCGCTTCCTGACAGGCCTGATCAGAACAGGCATCGTCACCAAACACCAGAACCCCCCAACGTCCCTCCAGCCCCTGCAGATCAAACATTTCATTATTTTTCTCAAGCGTCATACTCTGGAAGCTGGCAGGGGGTAACAACAGTTCACCTTTGTTCGTACGACCATCCGGCACAAACTGTGTTCCAAAGAAATAAAAGTACCAGGCCAAACCCATTGCCAGAGAAGGCATGAGAATAACCAGGGCCAGTTGCCAGCGACTTTTTGCTTTCTTTACTCTTTTCATTCTTATAATACCCGGTTGATTAGATAGTCACATTTCTGCACTCAAAATATAAAAGGAATCCGGATCATCCCCGGCTCCGTCAAGGTCCATGAGGGCATAACCGAGTTCTCCATATTCGGGAGGTCTCATAAACCGGAACGCTGACGACAACCAGGTTATTTGTGCCGGTGTTTGCAGTGAAATATCACCATCGACCTGAATAGACAGCGGTGTCTCATCCTGATGTTGAATGCCCAGTTGAGTAAAAACAAGCTCCCGTTGACCTGACCAATTGCGTAATTTCTGCATATTCGTCCGAGTCAGACCTGACCAATTGAGTAATCTCTCCATAGTCATCTGAATAAGTGTCCAAATGGGATGCGTCCTCTGATGACTATAAAGCAGCTTTCCCCGCGTACAGATCGGGAGCATGTAATTAAAAAGGGCGATTCCACCTCCGAACGTTGGCCCTGTACTTGCGGCCAGAAAATTCAATGGAATATTGAACCTGCCATTATCAGTAGTGCACCTGACTATGGGTGTATTCCATCTCATCGCTGAACTGATGGCTAACATTGCAGAGGCCATACTTCTGGGTGAATATCTGAGCAGTCGGCTTGGTCGCTCACCACTGTTGTGATCGTCTTTCTTTTTTTTCATCTGGGTCACCATACCCAGATCAAACTCGCTCACTGCCAGAACCGTTTTCTTCTCGCAACTGCCTCTTTCACAACCTTCAATTTTGTAGGCACCAAAGCGCATAGGAGTGCCATATACCAATGTCCGAAGGGCATGCATCGGTTTACCCAATCGGAGTGTATTCGCAATGTCGTTTCCCTTACCCGCCGGTATAACACCGATAACAACTTGTGGTTTACCTTCAAGACCCTGAACCACCTCGTGGATAGTGCCATCGCCACCAACAGCAACAATCAATAACTGATCTTCCTGATCGTGTTGCACCTGTTGCCAGTCCAGATATGCCTGCATTGCCAGTTCCGTTGCATGACCCGCATGTTCTGTAAAAAAAACGTTATATGTCGCTTGTACCGCAGCTGCAGCCTGGTCTTGTGAGCCGACTGCTGTATAGTGCTGGTCGACCGCTTCTTCAATTCTGTCCCAGACCCTCCAACCTTTACCATTATTACTGGCAGGATTGACGATAAAGCAGGCGTGACGAATCGTTGCAAATCCATATACAGGAATAAGAAACACAAAAAGCAGCAGGACATATAAATAAAAAACTCGACTACTCACAGTAAACCATCCCCTTTTCTGTCAGTCACGGATACCTGTTTTTGTTGGCATTGATCCGGGCCTGGCGGTGGCAATTGCCATAGATACAAACCCAGCCATTAAAAACCATTGGATAGCTTAGCTGAGGTTTTTCTGAGAAACAGTCTGATAGCCACACTGAAAATTTAAATGGAACCCTGCTTTTTCCTGGCTCTTTAATCCTCCACTTCATCGAGATACATCAGGGCATGACCGAGTTCTCCATGTTCGGGAGGTCTCATAAACTGGAACAACCCCCTCAGCCAGGTTATTTGTGCGGGTGTTTGCAGTAAAATATCACCATCGACCTGAATAGACAGAGGTGTCTCAACCTCGTTTTCAATATTCAGTTGAGTAAAGCAAAGCCGCTGCATACCTGGCCAGTGGAATAATCTCCCAATGGTCATCTTGATAAGTCTCCAAATGAGGTGCGTGCTTGTCTCCATGTTAATCTGAATAAGTGTCCAAACAGGATGAGTCCTGTGCTGATTATAAAGCAGCTCTCCAAAGAATCTGGACGGTCCCATATCGTTATAAAGGGTAAGCCCGCCTCCTACCGTCGGCCCTGTCCCTGCTGCCAGAAAATTCAAGGGGATATCATGATAGCTTCCACGATCAAAACGACACCTGACATTGGGTGTATTCCATCTCATTGCTGAACTGAAGGCTAACATTGGATAGGCCATACTTCTTGGTGAATATCTCAGCAGTCGGCTTGGTCGCTCACCACTGTCGTGTTCATCTTTCTTTTTTTTCATCTGGGTCATCACACCCAGCTCAAACTCATTCACTGCCAGAACCGTTTTCTTCTCGCAACTGCCTCTTTCACAACCTTCAATTTTGTAGGCACCAAAAGGCATAGGAGTGCCATAAACCAATGTCCGAAGGGCATGCATCGGTTTACCCAATCGGAGTGTTTTCGCAATGTCGTTTCCCTTACCCGCTGGTATAACACCAATAACAACTTGTGGTTGACCTTCAAGACCCTGAACCACCTCATGGACAGTGCCATCGCCACCAACAGCAACAATCAGTAACTGATCTTCCTGATCATGTTGCCCCTGCTGCCAGTCCAGATATGCCTGCATTGCCAGTTCCGTTGCATGACCCGCATGTTCTGTAAAAAAAACGTTATATGTCGCTTGTAGCGCAGCTGCAGCCTGGTCTTGTGAGCCAACTGCTGTGTAGTGCTGGTCGACCGCTTCTTCAATTCTGTCCCAAACCCTCCAACCTTTACCATTATTACTGGCAGGATTGACGATAAAGCAGGCATGGCGAATCGCTGCAAATCCGTTTACAGGAATAAGAAATACAAAAAGCAGCAGAACATATGAATAAAAAACTCGACTATTCACAGTAAACCATCCCCTTTCTGTCGGTCACGGGTAACTGTTTTTGTTGGCTCTGTCCGGGCCCGACAGAGACATTTACCGGAGACACAGACCCAGCCATTGAATAGCGTAGCCGAGGTTTTTCTGAGAAATAGTCCCACTGCAATACTCAAAATTTACATGGAATCCTGCTTTTTCTTCGCTCTTTCGTCCTCGGCTTCTTCAAAGTACATGTCGAAATAATTGTAATCACCATATACGGGAGGTCTCATAAAATGGAACACTCCCGGCAACCAGGTTATTCGTGCCGGTGTTTGCAGTAAAATATCACCATCAACCTGAATATCCGGAGGTGGTTCCTTCACGTGCTCAATGTCCAGTTGATTAAACTGAGCCCGTTTGAGGCCTGACCAATTGAATAATCTCTGCATAGCCACCTGAACAAGTGCCCAAAGGGGTGGATCCCACTTCTCACCATAAAGCAGCTCCCCCTGCGAACTGTCTGCTCTGACACCATCCTGAAGGCCAAACTCGCCTCCGATTATAGGCCCCGTGACCCCTCCGGCCAGTATATTCAGAGGGATATGGAATCTGCTACCCCCATTAATGCTGCACTTGACCATAGGTGTATTCCATCTCATTGCTGAAGCGAGGTCTGAGAGTGGATAGATCATATTTCCGGGTGAGTAACTCATCAGTCGACCCGATCGTTCACCGCTCCCGTAATCATTTTTCCTTTTTGTTAACTGATTCGTCACGCCCAGATCAAACTCATTGACTGCCAGAACCGTTTTCTTCTGGCAACTTCCTCTTTCACAAGCTTCAATTTTATACGCACCTAAAGGTTGAACGGCTCCATAAACCAGTGTCCGAAGGGCATGCATCGGGTCACGCAATTGAAGTGATCTTGCTATATTGTTTCCCGTACCCGCCGGTATAACCCCAATAATAACTTGTTGTCGATGAGCTTCTAAACCCTGAACCACCTCATGAACAGTGCCGTCTCCTCCCACTGCAACAATTAACAACTGATTCTCTAATAACTGCCTGGCCGAGGCGGACTTCAACGCCTTCCTCCCGGCTTCTTTATAATGTAATAACTTCTTCTTTAATAATTTATGCTCGTCCCCCTGCAGCTCCTGCTCCTGTTGCTCCCGCTGCTCCTGATGCTCCTGCTGCCAGTTCTGATGAGCTTGGGTTGCCAGATCCGTTGCATGACCTGCATATTCCGTAAAAAACACTTCAAATGTCGCTCGATCCTGAGCAGCAGCCTCGTCCTGTGAGCCTACTGCTGTGAAATAATGATTGACAGCCTGTTCAATACTTTCCCAGACTCTCGCACCCTGTCCATTATTACTGGCTGGATTAACGATAAAGCAGACGTGGCGGATATCTGCCAATATGCTTTTCGGAATCTCTGGGTATGGGTTTCCCGGAATCACCGCAAATCCGTTTTTCGGAACAAGAAATACAAAAAGCAGCAGTCCATATAAATAAAAAATTCTGCCAGTCACGTTGAGCCATCCTAATTTCTGTAAGTACCGGAACTTTTTTATGCGGTTTTTGCCAGCTTCCAGAAGACTGATGTCTCCATCTGCCATAGGACCCAGCATTAAAAACCATTAGACAGCTTAGACGAAGTTTTTCCGTGTAATGCTCAAGCCCTACTTAACGTTTAAAAAATTCAAGTAAAGTCAGCTCTTCTTCACGACGCATTGCCTCATAACCGAAATCACCGGGTTCAGGGGGTCTCATAAACTGGAATACTTCTGGCACCCAGGTTACTCGTGCCGGGGTTTGCAGCAAAATATCACCGTCAACCTGAATATTCTGAGGTGCCTGACCGTGCCCAATGTCCATTTGAGTAAACCAAGTCTGTTGCAGAGCTGACCGATTGAATAATCTCTGCATGGTCATCTGAAAAAGTGTCGAAATCGGGTGAGCCCTCCGCTGATTGTAGAGCATCTGTCCCTGGTCACTGTTCGGACGCATACCATTAAAAAGTCTGACTCCACCTCCAATCGTTGGCCCAGTTCCCGCTGCCAGCAGATTCAGGGGGATATTGAAGCTGCTACCGCCATCAATACTGCAATCGACTGTAGGTGCATGCCATCTCATTGCTGAACTGAGGGCTGACATTGTATAGACCATTCTTCTGGGAGAGCATCTCAGCAGTCGGCTTGGTCGCTCGCCACTGTCGTGTTCGTTTTTCTTTTTTGTCGCCTGAGCCGTCACACCCAGATCAAACTCGTCCACTGCCAAAACCGTTTTCTTCTCGCAAGTTCCTCTTTGACAACCTTCAATTTTGTAGGCACCAAAGGGGGCAGGTCTTCCATAAACCAGACTCCGAAGGGCATGCATGGGATTACCCAAACGAAGTGTTCTTGCTATATCATTCCCCGTACCTGCCGGTATAATCCCTATAACGACTTGCGGCTGTTGATTTTCTAAACCCTGAACCACCTCATGGACAGTGCCATCCCCGCCAACGGCAACGATCAGTAACTGATCTCCATGAGCGTGTCGCCCTTGCTGCCAATTCCGGTATGCCCGAAGTGCCAGTTCCGTTGCATGACCAGGGTGCTCCGTAAAAGACACTTCATATGTCGGCCCTAACGGAGAAGCAGCCTGGTCCATAGAGCCGCTTGCTGTATAGTATTGGTAATGGTCGAGGGCTTCCTTAATACTGTCCCAGACTTTTTCCCCCTGGCCATTATTACTGGTGGGATTAACAATAAAACAGGCGTGGCGAATTTCTGCAAATCCATTTTCCGGAATAAGGAATATAAAAAACAGCAGGCCACATAAACAAAAAATTCTGCTAATCACAGTGAATCATCCTCTTTTGCATCAGCTGCGGACACCTCTTTATGGTGCTTTTGTTGGCTTTGACCCAAGCCTGAACATAGCATCTGCCAGAGATAGAGAAAGAGCAGGACCAGAGCCATCAGGAACCATTGAATAGCGTAGCCGAGATGTTTCTGAGAGGTAGTTTTCATTGTCAGGGGGCGTATCAGATAAGCGCCGGGCTGATTCTGTTCCAGCTTCAGAATATATAGAGGTAGCGTCTGCCCCAATGCTTCCCCCATTCGGTCAAAGTGGATGGCCTGAATACGTTTGGGCCACTCTTCATGCCAGATATCTTCACCCAGCGTGAACGGATTCCCCAATAACCGATAGAGTTTGCCCGTTAACTCAAGTTCTCCATCAGGTGTCTTGATTTCCGGCAAACTGTCTCTGGATTGAGCAGGTATCCAGCCTCTGTTGACCAACAAGTACTGACCATCATTGGCCAGAAAAGGCATGATCAGGTCGTAACCGGCACGACCTTCGTGAATCTGGTTATCGAGAAAAAAAGCCCGACCGAAAATAAAACGACCACGGACGTTTATCGGCAGATACATGGCATCAGAGTAGCGGCTGATATCAGACAGGCTGAGAGCGGGCATGGTCTGTCGTTCTGCCAGGGTCTGCTCAAGCTCAAGCTTCTCCTGGTATCGGGACATCTGCCAGAACCCCAGTTTGATCAGCAGGGGCAAAAGCAGCAACACCAATAGCGACAACTTAACGCGATAGCTCTTAAGGGATCGATAGCTATACTTCAACATCGGGTGCTCTACCAAACTCCGCTGTTATTCTGATCTGAATGCCTTTAACGTAAGAAAAAACATGTGCGACACAGATTGATTTAACAATCGGTTAAGCAAACCGTTTTTCATCAAATCAGGCATCAGCAGGGAGCGTAATATGTGGTTAAAAATTATTATTGTTGTTCTTTTTCTTGCCGTACTCTTCTGTCTGGGCAGAGGCATGTACTTTCTACTTAAAGGTGATGGCGGTTCCGCCAAACTGGTAAATTCACTCACCGCCCGGGTTGGCCTGACCGCCCTGATCATGTTGATCATTGTGGTGGCCTGGCTGTTTGGAGATGTTCATAGTAACGCTCCCTGGCTGTACCGCTAAACGACGGAAGTCGTTAGTTTCCACCTCTTCCCGGAAATGTCGGGCTCTCCTCATATCAGATAAACAAAGATAAACAGGCCGAGCCAGACCACATCAACAAAGTGCCAGTACCAGCTGGATGCCTCAAAAGCAAAATGGTTATCCGGCTTAAAATGCCCTTTATAGATACGAATCAGCATGATCAGCAACATTATGGCACCCAGGGTGACATGTGCCCCGTGAAAACCCGTCAAAATAAAGAACGTTGAGCCGTAGATACCCGCGCTCAGGGTCAACCCGAGCTCATTGTAGGCTTCGGCGTATTCTTCAGCCTGAAAATAAAGGAAAGTAAAACCCAGAATCAGGGTGAGAATCATCCATACCTTCACCTTGGTTCTCTCTGCCTTTCTGAGGGCATGGTGTGCAATCGTCAGGGTAATACTGGAAGCGACCAGTAACAGGGTGTTCAGCAGAGGAAGATGGAATGGATCGATGACCCCTCGGGCTCCCGGGAATGTTTCATTATCCGGGTTGGTCATCAGCGGCCAGTCCGCTTCAAACTCTGGCCAGAGGTGTTCATGAGTAGAAGCACCGTCTCCCTCGCCGGCCAACCAGGGAACGGCAAAGTAACGGATATAGAAGAGCGTTCCGAAGAAAGCCGCAAAGAACATAACTTCGGAGAAGATAAACCAGCCCATACTCCAGCGGAAGCTGCGGTCCATCTGCTCACTGTAAAGACCTTTGCGGGACTCTTCGATGACATTACTGAACCAGCCAAAGATCATGTAGGCCATGATCAGGGAGCCGCCGAAAAACACATAATGTGCAAACGAATCTTTTACCCCGGCAGACATGTCGTTCATCATCATGCCTGCACCCAACAGCATGGTAAAAAGACCTATCGAGGCAATGATCGGCCACTTGCTCTGGGCCGGAACATAATAGGTACCTTCACCTTCTTGAGCCATCAGAATCTCCTCAGGACGGCAGTGTCCTCTCTCCCATTGTCGTCACATCAAACAAGGTGTACGACAACGTTAGTTTGGTGATATGCCGGGGTAATGCCTGATCCACAATAATTCTAAGCGGCATGATTTTTTCTTCGCCTGCTTCCAATGTCTGGGTGGTGAAGCAGAAACACTCTACCTTGTGCAGATAGTTGGTAGCCTGAAACGGTGAAACACTGGGAATGGCCTGACCGATCATTCGTTCGCCGGTCGGGTTGCGGGCAAAGAACTCCAGCTCGCCAACCTGCCCGGGGTGAACCACCACTTCTGTGACGCTGGGTTTGAAGTCCCAGCTCATCTCAGCATTGTTGGTTGCCACAAACTGCACTTTCACCTTCCGGCTGGTATCCACCTCAGCCGTTTCGGCATTGTAGCGGTATGGATTCGGATCGGTTTTGCCATTGAGTCCCGTTACCTTACAAAACACGTCGTATATGGGAACCATGGCAAAGCCGAAACCAAACATACCGCCAGCCACCAAGCCAGTCTTGATGACAGTTCTCCGCGACAGGTCGGCCGGGGTATCATCCTTCTCACTCATTACTTCACGTCCGGTGGTGTGGTGAAGGTATGGTAAGGTGCTGGCGAAGGCAGGCTCCATTCCAGACCTTCTGCACCTTCCCAGCTTTGAGCCTTGGCTTTCTCGCCGCCCCTGATGCATTTGATCACGATAAACAGGAACAGCAGCTGCGTGGTTCCAAACATAAAGCCACCGATACTGGCAATCATGTTGAAGTCGGCAAATTGCAGGGCATAATCCGGAATACGGCGAGGCATACCCGCCAGCCCGATAAAGTGCATCGGAAAGAAGGTCAGGTTCATACCGATAAAGGACAGCCAGAAATGCGTCTTGCCCAGCGTCTCGTCATACATATGACCTGTCCATTTGGGCAACCAGTAATAGACCGCAGCAAAGATGGCAAAAATTGCACCGGGTACCAGTACGTAGTGGAAGTGAGCCACGACAAAATAGGTGTCGTGATACTGGAAGTCAGCAGGGGCAATAGACAGCATCAGCCCAGAGAAACCACCAATGGTAAACAACACCACAAAAGCAATACTGAACAGCATGGGGGTTTCAAAGGTCATGGCGCCCCTGAACATAGTGGTAACCCAGTTAAAGACCTTCACTCCGGTAGGCACGGCAATCAACATGGTGGCGTACATAAAGAACAGTTCACCCACCAGCGGAATACCTACGGTAAACATATGGTGCGCCCAGACAATAAACGACAAAAAAGCAATACTTGCGGTGGCATAGACCATTGACGTATAGCCGAAGAGGGGTTTTCTGGCGAATGCTGGCAGAATGGCTGACACGATCCCGAAGGAAGGCAGGATCATGATGTACACTTCCGGATGTCCGAAGAACCAGAAAATATGCTGGAACAGAACAGGGTCGCCACCACCGCCTGCATTAAAGAAACTGGTGCCAAAGTGGATGTCCATCAGCATCATAGTCACAGCACCGGCCAGTACCGGCATAACAGCAATCAGCAGATACGCTGTAATCAGCCAGGTCCACACAAACAGCGGCATCTTCATCATGGTCATGCCGGGTGCCCGCAAGTTCAGAATGGTGGCGATAATATTGATCGCCCCCATGATGGACGAGATACCCAGCATGTGGATGGCAAAGATAAAGAAGGTGGTTGACGGCGGTCCATAGGTGGTTGACAGCGGTGCGTAGAATGTCCAGCCAAAGTTTGGACCGCCGCCTTCCATAAACAGCGTGCTGATCAGCATCACGGCTGCAAAAGGCAGAATCCAGAAGCTCCAGTTATTCATTCTTGGCAGCGCCATGTCTGGCGCACCGATCATCAATGGAATCATCCAGTTAGCCAGACCGACAAAGGCAGGCATGACCGCACCGAATACCATGATGAGACCGTGCATGGTGGTCATCTGGTTAAAGAAGCCGGGATCAACGATCTGCATCCCCGGTTGAAACAGTTCCGCCCGGATAACCATCGCCATAGCACCGCCGGTCAGGAACATAATAAAACTGAACCAGAGATACATGGTGCCAATATCTTTATGGTTCGTGGTTAGCACCCAGCGCATCAATCCCCTGGCAGGACCGTGATGGTCATGATGCTCGCTTGGCTTGTCATTTGCGCATGTGTCTGTCACAGCAGTCATGGTTGCATTCCTCACAGTCCAGCCTGATGTGTATTAGTATTCGGCCCATTCACCGCTGGCTTACTGACAGCAGCAGACCCGCCTGAAGCTTCAGCATCCGTCGCTTTGTACTCCCCGGTATTCTTGTATTCCAGAATCTGCTTCGGCGTGACCAGATCACCGGTATTATTACCCCAGGCATTTCTTTCGTAGGTAATGACTGCCGCCAGATCGACTTCGCTCAACTGGGCAGCAAAGGCCTGCATGGCGGTACCCTTCTTGCCGTTCACGACAATATCGATATGCGCTTTGACCTGATCTTTCTCAACAGCCATTTTTGATCCTTTGAGAGCAGGAAACAGGGGCGGCATACCCTCACCATTGACCTGGTGACAGGCCGCACAGACTCTTTCGTAGGTGTTTTTTCCACGCTCCATCAGCTCGGCCATAGTCCAGTTTTTACTGGTTAACTCACGCTCTTTAGCAGCCAGTGTTTTCTTCTCTGACAACCAGTCTTCATAGTCATCCGGTGACCTGACATCCACTACAATGGGCATAAAGCCATGATCCTTCCCACACAGTTCTGCACATTGACCACGATAAATTCCGGGACGTTCGACGTTGGTCCAGGCTTCGTTAATAAAACCCGGAATAGCATCCCGTTTAACGGCGAATGAAGGTACCCACCATGAATGAATAACATCTGCGGCAGTAACCAGGAAACGGATCTTTTTACCCGCAGGTAATACCAGTGGTTCGTCAACCTCCAGAAGATAGTTGGGGTCTTTGTTGCGAACGTTATAAATCTGTTCCGGTGTAGTTTTGAGATTACTGAAGAAGGACACTCCTTCTCCCAGATACTCATACTGCCACTTCCATTGATACCCGGTAATTTTGATATCAATTTCAGCTTCATCCGTATCGTAAATATCAATCAGTGTCTTTGTTGCCGGAATCGCCATGCCCACCAGAATTAATAGTGGGATAGTCGTCCACAGTATTTCTACAATCGTACTTTCATGGAAGGGATGGGGCTTAACGCCTCTTGATTTACGGTGCATGAAAATGGAGTAAAACATAACACCGAATACCAGAATGCCAATGACCACACAGATAATAAATATGGTCATGTGCAAGTCGTAAACCGAACGACTGACTGCCGTAACCCCCTCGGTCATATTGACTTTCCAATCAGCCAACAGACGGCTGGGCATCATAAAACCTGATAGTGTGGTCAGAAAAACCAGAAAGTATTGACCGACTCCCCCGGAAACAATAGAAGAGGGTCGTTTTCTGGAAGTTAAACAAGTGGAAGAAACCAGAACTTTTCCTGATCCGAGCGACAATAACGACCGGACTATTCGAAAAATGGCACCATACCGGAACCCCGCCACTGGCACCATCCGGGATGGGCGATATTTACCGCTCATGCTTTTCGTCCCGTTCATGGCAGTTTTTATCAAAAGAAAGAGAGCTAGTGCGTGCTGCATCATTCCCTTACATCCCCTGACTGTCCGCCCAGACAAGGCGGTGACTTATTATTATTGTTCAGCAGACCCAAGTCTTGCTTTCAGAGGCGACGGGGCAGCAAGCATCCGGACATCCCCGAGCAATGCTTACTGACTTGACTAGTTGTCGTTACCGGACAGGAGCCACACAGCATCTTGCCAGAAAAACTGCAATACACTTTAACTATCAGAGCTAACTACCAGAGCTGCTGATTTACAGAGATTTCAGCCAACCGTCTACCTGTTATTTCTTTTTCGCTGTGGAGAAAAAAACAACCCGGTTCAGGCTATCTGCGGAAAGTCAAAGTGCCAATATTCAATCGCAAGAGAGCGCTAAGTAACCGACAACGTCATACTACTTCGGACCCGACCTGCAAAACCTACTGCACAGGAACACCCTGCAAATAACAATACCCGTGAGACGCATTGAGTGATTCATTCAACCTGACAATGATCGCTCATCAAGTATAGTCCCAGAACCTCATTAAACAACATGATTGCACAAAATGAAAAGAGTCTTGTCAAAAAATACCTTTAATAAAAAATTGCCACTTGTCGTTTAAAATAAGGTAACGTGAATTCAATGGAAAGAATACCTGTTTAGACTTTTTTCGATCACTCTTATTGAGTCAGCACAACTTTGTAACGCCTGTCACAGATACAAACATCCATTCATCTTCTTTATGATATTTTTGTTACACCTCGAAATGGGTGGATCAGAACCAACTTTCAGAGCCTGTTTAAGCATATGTAGTGTGTCATTTTTTTGACTGCACAAGTGCTTGCACTTTTTCATTTTTGTCGTAATTTACAGTCTTTTTTAAATTCTAATTTAATGAATAAAAGATCTTTGTATTATGAAAAAGAGGTATTTAAAAAAGCTTGAGTTCTTGTTGGTACTATGGTCTTTTTAACACCTTCACGGTGACGTTGCAGTACCCAAATTAATAGCAACCGCAACGGAGACAATCATGGACGTAGTGGCAATTAATAATCTGATCGATTGTGCCCGAAAGCATGAAGAGGGCTCAAGCCACCTTCAGTCGCTTGTCTGTCAACAGGTGGAGCAGTTGCACCACACAATCGAACTTCCCGACGACATGGCCAGTGAGACACTGCTGAAGTTTGCAGTTGAATACATTGATCATGTACCTGACTTTCTTGAAGCGCTGGATCAGGCTTCAAAGGAACTGGACATTGAGGCTTTCATTTCCCCTTTTCTAAGCATTGCCGAAGAGAACTTTCTGGCACCGGTTTTGCAGTCCCAAAATAATGTGGGGCTGTTTGATCTGCTGGATAAAGCCTACTTTACGCATCGACTGATTGAGGAAGTAAACGACAGTTACCTATCTCGAATCGGCTCTCCCCTGATCCCGATGAACATGACCTGGGCCAACCTGATCATTCATGCCATTCTGGGTGAAGAGTTTGGCAATGAGCTGGACAAAATCGTTGAGCAGACGGTCAGGCACATGATTCGTTCGCAGGAGCTTTATAACGATCGCATGTTCAAGGATTTCGTCAACAACCGCAATCCGGAGCAGTGGGTAACGACCTGGTCAAAATGGAATTGCCTGTCCAGCCGTATGGGTATTGAACTGAAGTTTACGTCAGCAGCCTGATCCGGGGCACTGACGATGAAGTAGACGTTAATGCAGAGGACTGTATTTGAACATCGCTTGTTAAACTCCAATAGCCATGGCGCATTTGCAAAGCAGCACAGCTGTGAGGGTTTATCATAACATCTGATTTCGAACTCAGGGTTGTTGATCCAGTATTCTTACGATCTGAACAGCGCTTTCCTTTTTAGCATCATCATCCGACTTCCTGTCTTCTGGGGAGACCCTCGTCACTGGTGGTTTCCCCGCAAGAGAAGGATCTTTTTCCATCACATCCGAATAATGGCATTCCACGCACTCGCGATAGTTTTCACCGTTCTCGGTGTACATCCTCACCGAATCCTGCTGACCACAGGATGGACAGACGGCTCCGGCAATAAATCTTTTCGTTGTCATAGCTCTGAGGCCTACAGCAAACAGGTGCCACAGCGCATAAATGCCTATAGCACATAAAGAAATACCGAGACCCCGAGATCCCATGATCTCAGAGCCTTTCATTCAAAATTCTCTTTTCAGACAGAGATACCCGAATGGCGCAACAGAGCATCCACTTCTGGCTCCCGGCCCCGGAAATTTACAAACAGCTCCATGGGCTCCGCAGAACCGCCTTTTTCCAGAATTTCATGCAGGAAAGACTCACCGGTCTGGCGGTTGAATATACCCTCTTCTTCAAATCGAGAGAAGGCATCCGCAGACAATACCTCAGCCCATTTGTAGCTGTAGTAGCCCGCCGCATACCCTCCAGCAAAGATATGGCTGAAGCCATGCTGGAAACGATTGAAGGCCGGAGGCATAACCACAGAGACCTGACTGCGAACTTCATCCAATACCGCCTGAACCGTTTTCCCTTCACTCACGCTTTTTGAAAAGTCTTTATGCAGTTTGAAATCAAACAGTGAGAACTCCAGCTGACGCACCATCATCATGGCGGACTGGAAGTTTTTAGCGGCCAGTAATTTATCCAGTTTATCTTCAGGCAGAGGCTCGCCCGTTTCAAAATGGCCGGAGATCAAAGCCAGACCTTCTTCTTCCCAGCACCAATTCTCAAGAAACTGGCTGGGCAGCTCGACTGCATCCCAGGCTACGCCATTGATTCCGGATACGGCAGAATAATCGACCCGGGTCAGCATATGATGCAGACCGTGACCAAACTCATGGAACAGGGTCACAACTTCATCATGGGTCAGCAGGGCTGGCTGATTACCAACGGGTGGCGTGAAGTTACAAGTCAGGTAAGCCACTGGCAGCTGAACTTTGTCGCCAATCCTGCGACGCACCCGGCACTCACCCATCCAGGCACCACCGCGCTTGTGTTCACGGGCATAGAGGTCGAGGTAGAAACGACCAATCACTTCGCCATCGCGAATAACATTGAAAAAGCCAACATCTTTGTGCCAGGTTTCAACGTCGGTGACCTTGTCAAAGGTAATTCCAAATAGGCGTTCCACGACAGAGAACATGCCATTCACTACTTTTTCTGACGGAAACCAGGGACGCAACTCTTCCTGAGAAATAGCGTAGCGCTGCTGTCTGAGCTTCTCGCCATAGTAGCCAATGTCCCAGGCCTGCAAATCTTCAGCACCGTGTTCTGCTTTGGCAAAGGCTTTCAGTTCATTCAGTTCTTTTTCTGCCTGAGGCTTGCTCTTACTGGCCAGATCTTCCAGAAACGCAACGACCTTGTCAGTGGAGTCAGCCATTTTGGTCGCCAGTGAGTATTCCGCATAGTTATTGAACCCCAGCAGTTCGGCCAGCTCCTGACGTAGCTTGAGGATTTCATTAATATTGCCTGAATTATCAAATTCACCCGCATTCGGACCCTGGTCCGATGCCCGGGTACTGAACGCTGTATAAACCTCTTCCCGCAACTCACGATTGTCTGCATAGGTGATCACCGGGAAATAGCTCGGAAAATCCAGATTCAGCATCCAGCCTTCGCTGTGACCTTTGGACTCAGCCAACTGTCTGGCGCCTGCCAATGCGGATTCAGGCAGGCCGACCAGCTCTGATTCATCGGTAATCAGTTTGGACCAGGCCATGGTGGCATCCAGAACATTGTCAGAAAACTTACTGGTCAGTTCAGAAAGACGTTTTTGAATGTCGCCATAACGAGCTTTTTTCTCTTGCGGCAGGGCAACACCCGCCAGTTTGAAATCCCGCAGATTATCGGTAATGACTTTTTTCTGAGCCTTATCCAGATTCTCGAACCCCTCTGACTCAGACAGCGTCAGATAGGCCTGATAGAGATCCTGATTCTGACCCAGCCATGTTGAATATTCGCAAAGCAGGGGAAGACAAGCATTGTAAGCATCTCTTAGCTCATCGGTATTGACGACAGCATTCATATGACCCACCGGTGACCAGGCCTGATTAAGCCTGTCTCCCAGACTGTCCATGGGTTCCTGAAGCGTCTTCCAGCTGAAGGTTTGATTTTTATCTGCCAGAAGTGCGTCTACCGCTTGCTCACTTTCGGCAATAATGGTCTCTACAGCCGGTTTTATATGCTCTGGTTTAATCTTGGCAAAAGGAGGCAGTTCGCAGGTTTCCAGCAGTGGGTTGCTCATAATTCAGATGCTCGCTGTTTATTGTCCAAACTGATGGTTCTTTTTATGTCTATGGGTGCAGGATTATCGGTTTTCAAGGACAATGCAATACTTGAAAGCGTTCTGCTTCGCGACAATAGCTGTCTAAAAGGCATAACTTTCTTTCAGTTTGAGCAATTGTTGTTCTAACTTTCCCTGTCTGAGAAACTATTGAGGCATGAGATGAGTCCAACTGTATTCAAGGAGAAGCACTATGCCATCATCAACGCATGGAATATGCACTTCCGGAACTGAAGTGACAAATATCTCATCTCATGGCATCTGGCTAATGACCAGTGGCAAAGAGCTGTTCATGTCTTACGAAGATTTTCTATGGTTCAAGGACCAGCCAGTTAGCGCAATCATCAACGTTGAAGAACTCAGAAAAGGTCACTTCTATTGGCCAGATATTGATGTTGATCTTACTGAAACAATGATTGAATCTCCTGACCGTTTTCCTCTTAAAGCCCAGACAAAGAGCAAGCAAAGAAGTCAAACATCATGACAAGCCAATCCATCAGAACCTTCAGAGGTCATACCCCAGCACTGGGTGACCGGGTATTTATTGACGAAACCGCCCTGGTCCTGGGCGACGTAGAAATTGGTGAAGACAGCTCCGTCTGGCCCATGGCGGTGGTGCGCGGAGATATGCATCGCATCCGCATAGGCTCACGCACCAGTATTCAGGACGGTTCGGTGTTGCATATCACCCATGCCAGCGCGTTTAACCCCGATGGTTATCCGTTGATTATTGGTGATGAAGTGACGGTCGGTCACAAGGTCACCCTGCACGGTTGTACGATCCACAATCGCTGCCTGATTGGCATTGGAGCCGTGGTGATGGATGGCGTATTGGTCGAGGAGGAAGTGATTGTCGCTGCGGGCAGCCTGGTGCCACCGGGAAAGCGACTGGAAAGCGGGTTTGTTTACAAAGGCAATCCAGCCCAGAAGGCTCGCCCGATCAGTGAAAAAGAGAAGGCCTTCTTCTCTTACGGTGCGGACAACTATGTGAAGTTGAAAAACGAATACTTAGGCCTTTAAAAGGTTATTAAAAATAAATTTAATATAATTAAAGTTTACTTTCGCCCAAAGTATTACAGACGCTTGAACTATCCAGACCTAATCTTCCCATATCAGCAAATGATTTGGGGAGATTCACCATGAGCGAAGCCATTAAGCCCATCAACACAGCAGCCACTCAACAGTCCCACTGGATCGCAGACAGCCAGATGGATAAGCAGGAAATCTACAACGCTGAAAAGCAGGCTGAGAAATTTCATGAAAACCTCAGCGCCCAAACCGCTGAACAGCATTCTGGATATATGAAAGATAAACAGGCAAGACTCGCATTATTGCTGAGCCAAAAGAATTTTGTTATTTGAGCCTATGCAGATTGACTGGGGCTGCTATGCTGTCAGCTCCATTCACGTAAACAGGTTCCATAATTCATGTCCCTAGAAGTAAGACTTGAAAAGCTTGAAACCCAGCATAGAAACCTTGACGCAGATGTGCACAGTCTGGCCAGGGTGTGTGCAGATATAAAAAACATCGCACTCACTAATCAGCATGATATTGCCGGATTGAAGTTAGATGTTTCCGGGGTGAAGACGGATCTCGCTGGTGTGAAAGCCTGCATAGCTGCATTGACAGAAGCCACCCACGCAGGGTTCAAGAGGGCGGATGAACAACACAATGAGTTCGTCAGGGAAACCCGCCAACGCTTTGATGAACATGACAAGCGCTTTGATGAACATGACAAGCGCTTTGATGAACATGACAAGCGCTTTGACGAAGTCGATCGGCGCTTTGACAAGGTCGACGAGCGTTTTGATCGGCTCGAGTTACTCATTCGTCAGAGAATTCCCAATACACAAAACTAATCACTTCCGAAAACTTACCCTTCCACAAAAAGCCCGCCAGATTTTAATGGCCGGGATTTGTCGTGTAAAATCGACAAATCAGGATTGGTTTTTTTAAAGGCCAGATGTTATAAGCCCGCTCAATTTTTTTTATTCTAATTCTGAGTTTAAGCTGAACCGATGGAAATCTACTCCACAGCCATATTGCTGTTCCTGATTATGGATCCGCTCGGCAATATGCCAATCTTTATCTCTGTTCTAAAAGCTGTGCCCCCCAGGCGTCGGGTCAAAATTCTGATGCGGGAAATGCTGATCGCCCTGTTGATTCTGGTGATTTTCCTGTTTGTCGGCGATGCCATGCTACGGGTACTCCATCTCAGGCAGGAAGCGGTCAGTATTGCAGGGGCGATTATCCTCTTTATTATCGCCATCAAGATGATTTTCCCTCCCAGCCGAGGGGGTGGCATCATGGGTGACACTCCCGATGGCGAGCCTTTCATCGTACCTTTGGCCATTCCTTTGATTGCCGGTCCTTCTATCCTGGCCACCCTGATTCTGTTGGGTAATCAGCACCCGGGAGAACAGGCTAAACTGGTGACGGCGTTGCTGATCGCCTGGGCTGCATCCGCCGCCATCCTGATGTGCTCAAATCAATTTATGAGAGTATTGGGCAACCGTGGTGTATTCGCTATTGAGCGACTGATGGGGATGATTCTGGTGATGCTTTCTGTGCAAATGTTTATGGATGGTATTGCCAAGTATCTGGGATAATTCCTAATCGTTTGGAGGCTGCAAAAAGTCAGCCTCCAATCTCAAAAGCCGTAAAAGTATCCTTAATTTATATCTTCCATACAAAATACTTATCGCCTGATGCGCTGCAAAAAAGGTGTAACTTTGTCAGCATAAAAAAACTGCATAACCCTTATGAAAAAAACTTATAACCATAGATTAAGGAAAAGTCAGTTTATTCACCTGTATTTTTATAAATTTCAACAAGTCTAACTTTTTTGAACGATTCAATTTTTACGCACATACGTTCAAAAACCTTCTTGATCCTTTTTACAACTTTTAGTTATATTCGGTTACCCGACCACTGTGATTCGGTTTTTCTGTATTAAAAACACATAATCCGAATAGTCGATGATCAGGGTCGGGGAAGATTTCCGTGATCTGTTTTTCGGGATCAATGCTACACCCGGCGGAATTGACGACAGTAGTCCATCAAATAAAAACAACCACCCAGTAGATGACTCTTTACTCAAGTTGAGAACATTGAACAAGGTGTTATAAAACGGCAATACACAGGATCGTGTGTTACTCGTCTTGCTCTGACACATCCGTCAGCAGCAACAGCACCCGCCCATTACCATAACTCCAATCAGAATTATGCGTTGACCGTTATCAGACCGGTCATCGAATGAAGGGGATAACAATATGAAGAAGCCATTCAAGGCTCTGACGCTTGCCGGCATTCCGGCTTTGACTCTGGCCGCCAGCATCATGGCCGCCTCCAGCGCCAACGCCGCAATCGTTCCGGCAGGCACACAACTGGCACAGGTCCAGGAGCTGGTCCGCGGTAACGGCTTTGAACCTGCTTCTATCGATCCTCAGAAAGTAGAAGGTGTTCCGGGTTCTAACATCACCAAAGATCTGTTTGAAGGTCTGGTAACTCAGGATGCAGAAGGCAACACTATCCCGGGACAGGCTGAAAGCTGGACCGTTTCCAAAGACAATAAAGTATTTACATTTAAAATTCGTGACACTGCGAAATGGTCCAATGGTGACCCGGTAACTGCGGGCGATTTTGTCTTCGCTTTCCAGCGCGCGGTTGATCCTGAAACAGCGTCCCGTTATGCCTGGTTCATGGAAATCCCAACCATCGTTAACGCATCTGCCATTGTCAAAGGCGAGAAGCCAGCAGACAGTCTGGGTGTTAAGGCTATTGACGACAAAACCTTTCAGGTCACTCTGGAACAACCTGTTCCTTACTTCGTCAAAATGTTGGCTCACCAGACCACTTTCCCTGTTCCCCAGAAAGTTGTTGAAATGTTAGGAGACAGCTGGACCCGCCCCGGCAGCATGGTATCCAACGGTGCATACAAACTGGCTGACTGGCGTGTAAACGAAAAAATCGTTCTGGAGCGTAACAATAACTACTGGAACAATAATGAAACCGTTATCAACAAGGTGACATACCTGCCTCTCCAGAACACTCCAGAGCTGAACCGCTACAAGGCCGGCGAAATGGACATGACTTACGTGATTCCTATTGAACACTTCAAGTCCCTGAAAAAGCAGGCACCCAGTGAAGTGAAGGTAACTCCATACCTGGGTACCTACTACTACAGCTTTAACACGGAACGTAAACCTTTTGACGATGCCCGTGTTCGTAAGGCTCTGTCCTACGCCATCGATCGTGATGCGATCACCCAATACGTGAAAGGTCAGGGTGAGAAGTCTGCTTACACCTTCACCCCTGATACCATCAGCGGCTTTGTACCACCAACCACTGAATACAGCAAAATGGCCCAGGCAGAGCGTAATGCAGAAGCCAAACGCCTGATGACTGAAGCTGGATACGGCCCAAACAAGCCGCTGGAACTGGAAATCCTGTACAACACTGACGAAGCTCACAAGAAAATAGCTATCGCCATTGCCCAGATGTGGAAGCCACTGGGTGTAAAAACAACTTTAGTTAATCAGGAGTGGAAAACGTTCCTCGACTCCCGTAACGACGGCAAGTTCGAAGTAGCCCGTGGCGGTTGGATTGGCGACTACAATGAAGCCTCTACCATGCTGGACCTGAATACCTCCACCCACGGTCAGAATGACTCCAGGTTTGTTAACGAGATGTATGACAAGTTGATGGCGGAATCCAGAGTTGTGACCAGCGACGAAGAGCGCTCCCACCTCTACACTGAAGCCGAGAAAGTTCTGGCTGATGAGATGCCTGTCGCTCCTATCTACCAATACGTCACCAGCCGACTGGTTAAGCCATACGTCGGTGGTTACCCAATGAGCAATGTTGAGGACAACGTTTACACCAGAGATTTGTATATCAGGAAACATTAATCTCTCTGGCGTGGAAAACCCCTGGTTCCCACGCTCTTGAGGGATGTCACAAAACCTCCGGTTTCCGGACTGAAGCCCGGCAACCGGAGGGTTGGTAACAGCCTCTCCTGCATGGAAACAAGTTTTACATACAGTCAGGGACACATAGTCGTCTAAGACTAACAAAGAGTGTACCTATGTTTATATTTATTATGAAACGCATCGGCGTTGCCATTCCGACACTGTTCATTCTCGTACTTTTGTCGTTTTTTCTGATGCAGATGGCTCCGGGCAGCCCTTTCACGGGCGATTTCAATATGCCACCGGAGATCCTGGCCAACCTTGAAGCCAAGTACCACCTCGACAAGCCGCTCTGGCAACAGTTTGCCTATTACCTGAAAGACCTTCTGCAGGGCGACCTGGGACCGTCTTTCAAGTACAAGGATTACACCGTTAACGAACTGGTGGCCCAGAGCTTCCCGGTTTCCCTGACCATTGGCTCACTGGCGTTTTTATTCACCGTTATTGTGGGAGTTGGACTGGGAACTCTGGCAGCCCTGAAGCAAAATTCCTGGATCGACTACACCATAATGACGTTCTCCATGGTGGGCGTTGTACTTCCTTCTTTTGTGATTGCGCCACTGATGGTACTGATCTTTTCCATCAGCCTGAAGTGGTTGCCTGCGGGTGGCTGGAACGATGGCAGCTGGCAGAACATGATTCTTCCTGTCGCCGCCATGGGTATTCTTTATGTAGCGGCAATAGCCCGAATCATGCGTTCCAGCATGATTGAAACCCTGAACAGCAACTTTATTCGTACTGCCAGGGCCAAGGGTTTGCCAAAGCATCACATGATTCTCAAACATGCCCTGAAACCCTCATTGCTGCCTGTTGTTTCTTATCTGGGCCCGGCTTTCGTCGGCATTATCACCGGCTCTGTGGTGATTGAAACCGTGTTTGGCCTGCCGGGCATGGGCCAGCATTTTGTCAATGGAGCACTGAACCGGGATTACTCGCTGGTATTGGGACTGACGATCATCATTGGTTCACTGACCATCCTGTTCACCGCTATCGTCGATATTCTCTATGGGCTGATCGATCCAAAAATCAGGGTGGGGGGTTAAACCATGGCGTCTATTTCCATGAAAACCGGCACTGTGAATAACATGGTGAAAAAAGAGAGCCAAAAGGCTGTGGAAAACTTCTCCGAACAGCTTGCCAACGAGCGGTTGGAGATTGAAGGGCGCAGCCTCTGGGCCGATGCCCGCCGACGCTTTCTGAGTAACAAGGCCGCTGTCGCCAGTATGATCGTTCTGGCAGCGGTCACCTTGCTGATTATCTTTGGCCCTGCGGCCAGTCAGTTCACTTATGAAGAAATTGACTGGGCCAATATGGCTGCACCACCCTCTATGGAAACCGGACATTTCTTTGGTACCGACCACCTCGGTCGGGACCTTTTCGTACGGACCCTTGAAGGCGGACGAATCTCCTTCATGGTAGGTGCACTGGGGGCTCTGGTGGCCGTTATTATCGGAACCATTTACGGTGCCATGGCGGGCTTCCTGGGTGGCCGTGTTGATAACCTGATGATGCGGGCCCTGGAAATTCTTCAGTCTTTCCCGTTTATGTTTCTGGTTATTCTGATGATCACTTTCTTCGGACGCTCCATATTGCTGATCTTTATCGCCATAGGGGCCGTCTCCTGGCTGGATATGGCGCGTATCGTCAGGGGTCAGACCTTGAGCCTGAAGAGCAAGGAGTTTGTCGAAGCGGCCATCATCAGTGGCGCCAATTCCAGCCAGATTATTTTCCGTCACCTGATTCCTAACCTGCTCGGTATTGTGGTGGTTTACGCCTCCCTGCTGGTGCCCGGAATGATTCTGTTTGAATCCTTCCTGAGCTTCCTGGGACTGGGTGTACAGGAACCCATGACCAGCTGGGGTGCACTGGTCAACGAAGGCGCCATCTCTATGGAAGTGGCGGTCTGGCAGCTGGCCTTCCCGACCACTTTTCTGGTGATTACCCTGTTCTGTTTCAACTTTATTGGCGACGGGCTCCGTGATGCCCTGGACCCGAAGGATCGTTGATATGCAACTATTAGATGTCGATAACCTGCGGGTTCGATTTACGACACCCGACGGGGATGTCACAGCCGTAAACAATATGACCTTTTCTCTGAAGGCTGGTGAAACACTGGGCCTGGTAGGAGAGTCCGGGTCAGGTAAAAGTCAGACCGCTTTTGCTCTCATGGGGCTGCTGGCCAAAAACGGCATTATTGAAGGTTCCGCCAGGTTTGAAGGACAGAATATTCTGGCGCTGAGTGAGGCTGAGCTGAATCGTATTCGTGCCCAGAAGATCGCCATGATCTTCCAGGACCCCATGACCTCGCTGAACCCTTACATGAAAGTAGGGCCTCAGCTGATGGAAGTTCTAAAGCTGCATAAAGGCATGAGTAAAAAAGAAGCCTTTGAAGAATCCGTAAAAATGCTGGATGCGGTAAAAATTCCTGAAGCTCGCAAGCGTATGAGTATGTATCCCCATGAGTTTTCAGGCGGTATGCGTCAGCGGGTTATGATTGCCATGGCATTGCTGTGTCGTCCCAAACTGTTGATTGCTGACGAACCGACCACCGCTCTGGACGTCACCGTTCAGGCCCAGATCATGGAGCTGTTGAATGAACTGAAGACCGAGTTCAACACCGCCATCATTATGATCACTCACGACCTGGGGGTGGTGGCCGGCATCTGTGACAAGGTACTGGTAATGTACGCCGGTCGTACCATGGAATATGGCACGACCAACGAGGTCTTCTATGATCCTCGTCATCCATATTCCCGAGGCCTGCTGGCTGCGATTCCACGACTGGATACACAGGGTGAAACTCTGCCCACTATTCCGGGCAATCCTCCGAACCTGTTGAGCCTTCCGCAGGGCTGTCCTTTCCAGGAACGTTGCCCTCATGTCATACCACCTTGCCAGCAGGAAGCGCCGCCACTGGAGAGCTTTGGCGAAGGTCGTCAGAAAGCCTGTTTCTGGACACCCGACAACCCCGTTAATACTTCCGGCAGGGAGGTGGCAGCATGAGCCTTCAGCGGCCTATAAAAAGCCTTCAGCGATCTATAAAAAGCCCTCAGCGAGCTATAGAAAGCCCTCAGCCTATTTTGAAAGTTCGGGATGTTAAGGTTCATTTCCCGATTCATAAAGCCAAAAACTGGCCCTGGGAGAAATCCCCGGTCCTCAAAGCCGTTGATGGTGTCAGTTTTGATCTCTTCGAAGGAGAAACCCTCGGTGTCGTAGGTGAGTCCGGTTGCGGCAAATCAACACTGGCCCGCTCGATCATTGGTCTGGTGAAGGCTACGGAGGGTGAAATTCTCTGGCAGGACGGCAATATTGCCGGGCTACCGGAAAAAGCCATGAAAAGTATCCGCAAGGATATCCAGATGATTTTTCAAGACCCTCTGGCGTCACTGAACCCGAGAATGACCGTAGGCGATATCATTGCCGAGCCTCTTCACAACTATTACCCGGATCTCTCGAAAGATGAGATTCTTTCCCGGGTTCGTGAAATGATGACCAGGGTGGGCCTGCTGCCTAATGTTATTAACCGTTATCCCCACGAGTTCTCTGGTGGTCAGTGTCAGCGTATTGGTATTGCCCGGGCACTGATTCTCAAGCCGAAACTGGTGATTTGTGATGAGCCGGTGAGTGCTTTGGACGTGTCCATACAAGCTCAGGTGGTTAACCTGCTGAAAGAGCTTCAGCAACAGATGGGACTGTCACTGATCTTCATTGCCCACGACCTGAGCGTAGTCAAGCACATCAGTGATCGGGTACTGGTGATGTACCTGGGTAATGAGGTAGAGACCGCCAAAGCCGAGCCAATGTATGATGCCCCCCGTCATCCCTACACCAAAGCTTTGTTGTCGGCGGTGCCTGTCCCTGACCCGAAAATGGAAAAAGAGAAAGAGATTGAACTGTTGGAAGGTGAACTGCCATCGCCTATCAACCCACCCAGCGGCTGTGTCTTCAGGACCCGCTGCCCGATAGCAGAAACCAGCTGCGCCGAGCATCGTCCAAGACTGATGAATGTAGGCAACCAGCATTTTGCGGCCTGTCCCAAGGCCTGATTAACTTCTCACCTGTCTAATGGCAGGTGAGTCGTCTTGCCGTTCAGCTAGCCTTCCGGCAACCAATTCTCTGTCATGATTTGCTCAAAATCCCAGGGACAGCTCTCTGGAAAACTGCTCTCATCCAGTCTCTGATGGGGCTGGACGTAATCATTCATGGCCTGAATAGCCAGTTTCTTACCACTGGCGTAAGCGTCGTCAAATACCTCACAGACTTTATGATTCAGGTGGGAACGGTCCTGAAGCAGAATGACCAGCTGTTCCCTCTGTTCCCGGATAGTGCCTTTCCAGCTACGGCAGTTATATGGCTCTGGAAGCACCGGATTAATGACTTGAGTCTGGTACTGGTATTTGAGCAAGTGCAGCAAGAGAGTCGTTAGCCTGGATCGAAGGGTGTTTCGATCATTGCCCATATCATCAAACTCCTCAATGACTCTCTCCAGATCAAGTTGATCAAAGCGCCGGTTGATCAAGTGATCTTTCTGTTGCTCTTTCCAGCGATAAAAGTCAGTTTCGTACAGGTTTTCCATAAGCTACCTCCATTGCTCTTCCACTTTAGGCAAAAACAAAAAGGGGAGCAAAGGCGAACTGAAGAAAGATTCCTACAGATGGGGCTGTCACTGATCTTTATTGCCCATGACCTGGGCGTAGTCAAGCACATCAGTGACCGGGTACTGGTGATGTACCTGGGTAATGAAGTAGAGACCGCCAAAGCCGAGCCGATATATGTCGCCCCCGTCATCCTTACACTAAAGCGCTGCTGACTGCGGTGCCTGTCCCAAGGCCTGTATCTTTACTTCTTGCCATATCTGCTGACGCAGATATGGCTCCCTTTCTCATAAACCTGCAGAACAAAACAGGTAACTGACTGGCACAGCCACTAGCTGATCCGAGAAGGGTAGTACCCTGTCTCCGTTATAGACGATAACACCTCGTTGAATACATCCTGTTTTTATCAGCATTTCCTGAGCCGCAAACATTTCCTTCTTAATCGTTAAGCCTGCTTTCACTTCAATACCTGTCGCTCGTCCGCTACGTCCGGACAAAATAAAATCCACCTCTCGCTTGTTTTTGTCACGGTAATGGAACAATTGACAGTCCTCATCACTGACAACGATAGCTTTCAGCAATTCTGAGCAAACCCAGGTTTCCATCATTGGACCCATCAGATTTTTATCAGCCTGAAGCGAATCTTCATTGATACCTCTCAGCGCACAAAGCAGTCCAGTGTCCACAAAATGTATTTTGGCCTGCTTGACACTTCGTTTCAGCTCATTGCGATGCCAACCGGGAATTCGCTTCACCAGATAAAGATTTTCCAATGCCGAAACATACTTCTGTACCGATTTAATATCCATCTGCACAGCCTTTCCAAGACTGGCATAGTTCAAAGCATTTGATGAAATAGAGGCTAACCGTTTCAGTAGTTGAGCCATTTCATCCAGCTTTTGCAGCTGGAACACTTCTTTGATATCTCGCCGAACAATGGCATCGCTATAGGAAAGATGCCAACGAGCCCTCCGTCTTGGTGAACGTTGCTGAACTTCAGGATAACCGCCGCAGACAATCGCCGAGATAACGTCATCGTATCCAAAAGAAATCAAGGGCTTTGGAACAAAATCTGGAGACAAGAGTTGTTTAATAATATCGTTTTCATCACTACTGAATAAAGGCTGTTGCAGCTCAGGTTGACTGAACGGATACAGGGTCACGAACTCAACTCGACCAGCCAGAGAATCTGCCAGTGTGGGCAGCGTCATAAGATCAGCAGAGCCGGTCAGAATAAAAGAACCAGGCTGACGATCTTCATCTACTAACAATTTGATAGTACGCACCAGTTCAGGAGCCCTCTGAACTTCATCAATAATGACAGGGCGTAATTGATGACGCAGCAAGCCAATAGGATCATCACGGGCAATGGATAGAATATTTTCGTCATCCAAAGTTAGATAACTACCCTTTTCTATTAGCTCGGGCAGCTCCAGAAGATGCTTGCTCAGAGTAGTCTTTCCAGACTGTCTTGGGCCGGTTATCACCACTACGGGTGTATCAGTCAGACATTCCTGAAGGTACCGTTCAAGAGCTCTGGTAATGTAGGGCATATTTTCGACCAAAATGGATTTTAAACCCGACTATTATGGATTTTAGTTAAAACTAAAATGGATTTCATTTAAGACTATTATGGATTTTAGTTAAGACTAAAATGGATTTCCAATAAAGATATAATGAATTTAAATCACTCAGTCATATTGCCTGTCAGCTGGTTTGGGACGAAGCCCATGGCTCCGCAAGCCGGTCAGACTGAATGACTGAAAACCCGACATCACCCCTGAAGCGTACTGATTAATTATGTTTCAGGGGTTGTCATCTGGGCATTTCAAGGGTTTAATTCGCGCATTCTAAACAGCCCTGAGCTTGATCAACGATCGAGCCTTCCGGCAGAGTGAAACGCTTAATAAGTGCTTCCCATTCACTGTTGGTTCTTAATTTCCAGTTTCTCTATCCCTGTCCTGACTGGCTGGTTGGACCTTCCCGTTATTGAAGGTTGGTTTTAAAAGGAAAGGCATCATGCTAAAAGACAACACATACCTTGAGACCCTCTATAGTGGCTACGGCCAGAGCTTTTCCGTCGATGAGATGTTGTTCGAACAAAAAACCGAACACCAGCATCTGGTCATATTCAACAATAAGATGTTTGGTCGCATGATGGCACTGGACGGTGTTATCCAGACTACAGAAAAAGATGAGTTTATCTATCACGAAATGATGACCCATGTGCCGATCCTGACTCACGGTAACGTCCGTCGTGTTCTGATCATCGGTGGTGGTGACGGTGGTATCCTGCGTGAAGTGCTCAAGCACAAAAGCATTGAACACGTCACTATGGTTGAGATTGATGGCGCAGTGGTCGATATGTGTAAAAAATGGCTGCCTGATCACTCCGCTGGCGCTTACGAAGACCCACGGGCCCAACTGGTGATTGACGATGGCATCAACTTTGTCAGTGACTGTGAAAAAACACCTGACGGCAGCTTTGACGTCATCATTTCTGACTGTACAGACCCCATCGGTCCCGGTGAAGTGCTGTTCTCTACAGAGTTTTATGCTGGCTGCAAACGTCTGCTAAAAGAAGGTGGCATCTTTGTCGCTCAGAACGGCGTCTGCTTTATGCAACTGGATGAAGTAGAGACCACCAGCCGTCGTCTGGGCCATTATATGAAGGACTGCTACTTCTACAGTGCCGCTGTACCCACTTATGTAGGTGGTATCATGACCTTTGCCTGGGGCTCCGACAATCCCGAAGCCCGTCACGTTTCTCTGGCAACGGTGACTGAACGTTTTGAAGCCTGCGGTGTCGAAACACATTATTACACTCCCGCTATCCACAAGGCAGCTTTTGCTCTGCCCGGATACGTAGAAAAGGCGATACAGAAGGTCAATGACTAACCCAGTGATGCCCGGCTTTCCGGAAGGCCCGATAAACAACCCTGACGCGGTGATCAGAGAAAGCGGATGGAGCGTTGAAGCCTCACGCTCCACCTACAACGCCCGCTATTGGAGCCAGGGATACTTCGATATTAACGACGATGGTGAAGTCGTTTATCTGCCCAGGGGCAGACCGGCAGTCAGTCTCAATAATATTGCCGCCCAACTGGTCCGCAAAGGTGCATCATTACCGATCCTGGTACGTTTCCCGGAGATTCTCCACGATCGGGTTAACACACTGTGTGACGCCTTTAACCAGGCCATTGGAGAATATGGCTATCGCAATGATTACCTTGCGGTTTACCCCATCAAGGTGAATCAGCAGCGAGCCGTGGTTGAAGAGATTCTGGAAAGCCAGGCCGCCAGGCAGGATCGCCAACTGGGTCTTGAGTCTGGCAGTAAACCTGAGTTGCTGGCGGTATTGGCCATGGCCAAGCGTGCCAGCTCTGTCATTGTCTGCAATGGCTACAAAGACAGGGAATACATTCGTCTGGCACTGATTGGTGAAAAACTGGGGCATCAGGTCTATATCGTTCTGGAAAAAATCACCGAACTGGAAATGGTTCTGAAAGAAGCCAAAGAACTCGGTGTCACCCCAAGACTGGGGCTTCGTGTTCGCCTTGCTTCCCAGGGTAAGGGAAAATGGCAGGCCAGTGGTGGCGAGAAATCCAAGTTTGGTCTGTCTGCCAGCCAGGTACTGAATGTCATCAAGCGACTAAAAGACAATGGCAACATGGACTCTTTGCAGCTGCTGCATTTCCATCTGGGCTCCCAGATGTCGAATATTCGTGATATACGCAAGGGCATCAGCGAATGCGCGAGAGTTTATGCAGAACTGTATCGCCTGGGTGCACCGATCCATTGTCTGGACGTGGGTGGCGGTCTGGCTGTGGACTACGAAGGAACCCGAAGCCAGAGTAACTGCTCCATGAACTACAGCCTCCAGGAATATGCGAACAATATCGTTTATACCCTGGGAGACCTTTGCGCCGAACAGGCCATTCCTGTACCCAGGATTATATCCGAGTCGGGTAGAAACCTGACGGCTCACCATGCCGTCCTGATCACCGACGTAGTGGGTGTTGAAAGCTACGAGCCGGAAGAACCTGATGCACCGGGCAAAGAGGCCCCACAACTTCTCCATAACATGTGGCGCTCCTGGCAAGATCTGGTGAAAGGTGTTGAGCAACGGGCACTGGTTGAGCTGTTCCACGACACTCAGAGTGACCTTTCAGAGGTTCATACACAGTTCGGAATCGGTCTGCTGGATCTTGAGCAAAGAGCCTGGGCAGAAAGTATTAATTTGAGAATTTGTTATGAGCTGTCCAGACGTCTGTCTCATAAAAACCGCTCTCACAGACCTCTGATTGATGAGCTGAGTGAAAAACTGGCTGACAAATTCTATGTCAACTTTTCACTGTTTCAATCTCTACCCGATGCCTGGGGGATTGATCAGGTTTTCCCGGTGCTGCCACTTTCCGGCTTGAACCGTCCGCCGGAAAAGCGGGCCGTTATGCTGGATATTACCTGTGACTCCGATGGCACCATCGACCAGTACGTTGATGGTCAGGGCATTGAAACCACTCTGCCGGTACCTGAGTGGCACCCGGATAAGCCTTATATGATTGGTATTTTCCTGATCGGCGCCTATCAGGAAATTCTGGGTGATATGCACAACTTATTTGGCGACACCGACACGGTATCTGTTCGTGTCACGGAACTGGGATTAGTCGAGATGTTTGATTTCCAGACCGGAGACACAGTGGAAGATGTTCTTAAGTACGTCAATCTGAAGCCGGAAAGCTTCCTGCATACCTACAAGAAACTGGTGGAAGAGTATCTGCCGGAATCCAGCCGGGCCTCTGTGCTGGCAGAGCTGGAAGCGGGCTTGAAGGGTTACACCTACCTTGAACACCTGGGAGGAATTGAGCTGTGATGTTCTTCGAAGGCTCTGAAAAAAAAGTAGAAGTCATTATAGCGACTGAAGCCGGTTCGCTGCGTGGGCTGGGCAAAAACTTCTGGTCCGATATGGTAGCCAAGGCTCAGGCGGACATTCTGACGACCCTGAGCAATGACTACTGCGACGCTTACCTGCTGTCTGAATCCAGCCTCTTTGTCTGGGAAGACCGCTTCCTGATGCTGACTTGTGGAACCACAACTCTGGTCGATGCCTTCCTGTTTTTTCTGGAACATGTGGCTGACGAACACATTCTGTTTGCCAGCTTTCAGCGCAAAAATGAGTACCTTTCACATCTGCAGAAAACCTCTTTTGAAGAGGATATTCACCGGATTCAATCTGATTTGAAAGGTAGTGCTTTTCGTATTGGCAGTCTGGACAGTCATCACAACTATATCTTCCATCTGAATCGTCCCTACCAGCCCAGGGCCGATGACCAGACCAGTGAGTTACTGATGTATCACATCAAAGGTGAGAGCGCTCAATATCTGCGCGGTGAAGGGCAAACGATTGAAGGTATCCGAAAACTACTCAGACTGGAAGAAATATTGCCCGGTTTTGATCTGAGTGACTGGCTTTTTGAACCTTTTGGTTATTCTCTCAACGCCATCAGAGGTGATCGTTACGCCACTTTCCATATCACACCTCAGGAAGACAGCTCCTATGTCAGTTTTGAGACCAACCTGAATATGGAAGACGCTGCTATTCTGGAAAGTCTGCTGGAAGCCCTGCGCCCGGGCAGTTGGGACCTGATTGGCTTTAATGCACCAGCTCCCCTGCGGGAAAATGGCGAGTTCAGCTGTCTGACAGAATGCCTTCTGCCTTTGGCCTGTGGCTATGAAATGAGTTTTAATCATTACCAGCACACAGAGCAGCGCTCACTGCAGGCCGTGGAGCTGACGGGATAAGATCATGACTACGCTGACAAAGAAGGAAGACCACTCCCTTTACGCTAATGCCTTTGGCTTTCTGCGGCTGCCAATGAATTTCAACCCTGTTCAGTCTGGTACTGACCTGATCATTACCGGTGTTCCGTTTGATCTGGCGACTACAGGGCGCAGCGGCGCTCGCTTTGGTCCTGAGGCTATTCGCAAGGCTTCAGTCAACCTGACCTGGGAGGGCAAGCGCTGGCCCTGGTTCTTCAGCCTGAAAGATCATCTTTCTGTGGCTGACTGCGGTGATCTGGTCTTTGAATGCGGCAATGCACAGGATATGAGCGATACCCTGTTCCAACATGCCGACCGGTTATTGTCTGTTGGCAAACGTATGCTGACGTTTGGCGGCGATCACTTTATTACCCTGCCTTTGCTCAGAGCCCACGCCAAACATTATGGACCTCTGGCACTGATTCACTTTGATGCTCATACCGACGACTATGACCAGGGTGGTAAATTCGACCACGGAACCATGTTTTATCATGCCCAGGTTGAAGGGTTGATTGATACCTCGGCTTCGACCCAGGTCGGTATTCGAACCAATTACGATCACAAGAACACCCCCTTCAATATTCTGGATGCCAGTTACGTCAACAGTACCCCAGTGGCAGAGATAATTGACAATATAAGTAAAAGAACAGGTAATCGCCGTGTTTACCTGACCTTTGATATCGACTGTCTGGACCCGGCTTTTGCTCCGGGAACCGGAACCCCGGTTTGTGGCGGCCTGACCTCGGACCGGGCTTTACAGCTGCTCAGAGGTCTTGAAGGTCTGGATATTGTGGGCATGGATGTGGTTGAAGTCGCGCCGGCTTACGATCACGCCGATATTACCGCTCTGGCTGGTGCTACGATTGCTCTCGAGATGCTTTATCTTCAGGCAGCCCAATCAAAAGCCACCTGACAACCATCCGGCTCAGGCAAGCTGCCCGTTGGTGCTTTGCCTGGCAGGGAGTTGTCCTACCACTCTGACCACTTCAAGCTTATCGGAACATGACAGCAGGGCAGGGTGTGAACCCGGCTCGCCTTCCGGTATCGGCTGTCCCATCTTCTGATAGAAGTCGACCCAGTAGGGGAATATTTCTCCGGTTTCCAGATCACGAAACCCCATGGGGGTTTCCGGAAATACCGGCTCTCCCTTGTTGGCAGACCTGAACGCTTCCAAAACAAGAGCACTGCAGTACCAGGCTCGGTCACTGATATCGGATTGAGCATGACCCTCCGGAGAGAAGTTTCTGTTATAGGGCGAGTGCAATTGCTCATCAGCAAAGGCCAACGCTTCATCAACTAAAGCAAGCCATGGAGACTTGAGACGAGCCATCAGAATGCAAGGCCGCCCCAGTCCATCACATACGGATTTGTCGATAAACTGATTCAGGCTTAATGTCTGAACCTTTGGCATGACCGCTTCAACCAGCTCCCCGCCTTCCATAGCAATGGCGACATGATTCAGAGCCATGCCGTTGTAACCGGCAAACAGTCTGCTGATAACCCACTCCAGCTCTCCTCCCTTGCGCAGTTGAAACAGAAGGTCGCCTTTTTGCAGTTCTGGAATGGAAATTGCGTTTGGCTGCTCAGTCATTTATCAAAATCCTCATGAAACCTGATGAGAGATTTCTGGAAATATTCAGGTTTTCTGCAGCCTCAGCCGCCGAAAGATTCATAGGCTCCAGAACACAGAACCTTACAATTTCCCTGGATGATCCATCCTTCTATTTCTGATTCGTTTTGTCACAGGACGCTACTCAATAACAGTTTGAAGGTTTGCCAGGACTTCATTAACCAGTGTTTCAGGGGCGCTCTCAACCTTCCTTGATGGCCTTGCCCTAAGATCAATCATCCTCACACCATTAATGAGCACCACTCCCGGAGTCTCTGTTCCCGTTCCCATCAATGGAACAGTAAAACCCTGCACACGGGAATAATTACCTTCCTGGGTAATTGGGGCAACCAGCATAGAGCCCAAGCGATTAAATGCGTTTACCGAGAGTACAAGACAAGGTCGGCTCTCTCCCTGCACTTCAGATCCCGACACTGGGTTTAGATTCACCCGGACGATATCGCCACGGTCGTAAATACTCAAAGTGCTTCATCCCCAACAGGCGGGATAGAATCCCATTCGGTTAACTCTTCCGGCATGGCCGCTGACAGATCGCACTGGGCCAGCAACTCATCCATTGAATAGCGTGGCCGCTTGGTGGCCTTGGTAATCACCAGACTGTTTTTCACTTCCTCAATAACGATACTGTCACCATCCTTCAAATTCAGCCTGCGCAGAAGCTCTGACGGTATGAGTTCAGGTGGCAACTTGAATATAAGCAGCACTGGTCGGGTGGTGATGTTATGTCAGTGAAACCTCAATCCACCAGAAAGTAGCAACCCTGGCCAGGTGCCCCCATAGAAATACCTAACTGACTTCTTTTGGTCATTGTTAATCCACAATGTTTCACCAGATTGCACTTCCAGCCATATACTGCCAGACCTATCTGGAGAGAACTCCCCCATCTGGAGAGAAATAATCATCCACAGGACTCCTATAAAACTAAAAATTTTGCCGTTCATCAACTGAATGCGTAACCACATGTACACCATCCCCATACAAATTGTTATTGCCCCTAAATTGAGAGAATGGCGTGGCGGGCATTGGTTGTACTTCCCTTTCCCCGAGACTTCTGCACATGGGACAGGTTCTATTATTCACTAGCCAGGTCGCCAGGCATCTTTCATGAAACATATGGGTGCATGGTTCGAAAACCTTGACTTCACTTTCGGCAAAAGGTGCATAACAAATAGGGCATTCTTCGCTCAGCTCTTGATAACGTGCTGACTGATCATTTGGGCTGTTGGGTGGTGTGGTTCCGTTCATATCTCTTACTCCTATCTCTGTTTTTCAAATAACCTGTAGCGTTAGATCATTGTCTATCCATTTAGTTCCCAGTGCTTATTTTTTTGGTACGCCCGGCATGGGCATGAACTTATGGGCTGAAAGTCCCTTGTGGAAGAACCTACACAGGATTCTGCCTTAAAAATTGCAATGCTTTGCAGGTTCTTATAATCAGGCACTACGAATGTTCATCTCTGGCTTTATGGCGATAGCAGGGTATTTTTTTAGCAGCTTTTTATCGTGGATTAGTTTTTACCATCAGAGGCGCCCTTCGTTTCGCCACTCGCTCGTTTCTTCGTGATGAGTTTCCGGTAACTGGTTCCATCGGTTTTTTGATGCGTTCAAGGGTATCCAGCTTTTTCGGGTAATGGGTTTCCAGTAATTCCCTTACTTCTTGCTCCATAGAACGGTTAGCAAAATCGTCGGGGGGTCATTTCTTTCGAGCTTACGGATCGCCTGTAACCTTCATGATCTCGCCAGCCTCGGAGTTTGGCTGCTCAGTCGTTTAACCCCCAGAGAGCTCATTTCTGAGCATTTCCAGAACAGGAATGGTCTCCGGACGGACACCTCTCCAGATAGCAAACTGCTCTGCGGCCTGTTCTACCAACATACCCAGACCATCAATCACGGTTCCCGCCCCCTGATCCAATGCCCAGCGGTTGAATACTGTATAAGAAGCTGAATACATCATGTCATAACAACAGGTCGAAGCAGCAATGACTGATGGTGGAACTGGAGGCAGATCGCCATGCAAACTGGCAGAGGTTCCATTGATGATAATATCAAAATGACCTTCCAGTTCTGAAAAACCGGAAGCTTTTACGGGTTGCTCCGGAAACAGGTCTGCCAGAGCCTCGGCCTTGCTGACAGTGCGGTTGGCAATCACCAGTTCGGACAGCTCCTGTGCAAGGATCGGCTCAAGGATACCTCTTACCGCACCACCAGCCCCAAGAACCAGCACCCGCGCTCCTTTGATTGAAACACCATTGTTGACCGTCAGGTCCTGAACCAGACCGAGTCCATCGGTATTGTCTCCGTTGAGAGCACCTTGTTCATCCAGCCAGAGGGTATTAACTGCCCCGGCTTTCTGAGCCCTCGCCGTTCGCACAGTTGATAGCTGCCAGGCCTGCTCCTTGAAAGGAACCGTTACACTCAGACCCAGGTAACCGCCATTTTCAAAAAAGCGTTTAACGGCCTGTTCAAAATCATCAACCGGAACCAGTTGGGCGTTGTAAGTCAGCCTGTGCCCCACAGACTCGGCAAACATGGCATGAATTCTGGGCGACTTACTGTGCTCAATGGGGTTTCCCATCACAGCGTAATGATCAACAGGTATGGCCATTGTTTTTTCTCGGGGAGTGTCACTTTAAATATCAGACCCAGTCTCTGGGTTTCAGAAATTCATTATACAAACGGGCCTCTTCTGTCCCGTCTTCAGGGTGCCAGTTGTAATCCCAGCGCACAACAGGCGGTAGAGACATCAGGATAGACTCGGTGCGGCCACCGGATTGCAGACCAAACAGTGTGCCACGGTCGTATACAAGATTAAACTCAACATAACGCCCGCGCCGGTACTCTTGAAAATAACGGTTCTGTTCTGTGTATTCAGTGTCCTTACGCCTCTGAACGATGGGCAGATAAGCGTCGATATAACTGTTGCCTACCGCCTGCATAAACTCGAAGCAGCGTTCAAATGGCCACTCGTTAAGATCATCGTAGAACAGACCGCCGACACCACGGGGCTCGTCCCGATGCTTCAGGAAGAAGTATTCGTCACACCATTTTTTGAAGCGGGGATAGACCTCTCCGCCAAAAGGTTCGCATGCGGATCTGGCCACCTGATGCCAGTGTATGCAGTCTTCTTCGAAACCGTAATAGGGTGTCAGGTCATAGCCACCGCCGAACCACCAGACCGGATCAGCCCCCTCTTTTTCGGCAATCAACAGACGAACATTGGCATGAGACGTTGGCACAAACGGATTCCTGGGATGAATCACCAGAGAGACCCCCATGGCCTGAAAACTCCGGCCTTCCAGCTCGGGTCTTTTTGCGGTGGCGGAAGGGGGCAGTTTATCGCCTTTTACGTGGGAGAAGTTCACTCCCCCTTTTTCAAACAGAGAACCATCTTCAATAACCCGGGCACGGCCACCACCACCACCGTGGTAATCCCAGGTTTCTTCACGAAAAACAGTACCAGTGTCTTCTTTTTCCAGGGCGTTACAGATAGCGTCCTGCAATGACAGCAGGTATCGCCTGACCCTCTCTACCTGTTCATGGCTGTCTAGAGGCTCGACATCTAGAGGCTCGCTGCTGTTTTCCGGACTTGTGGCTTTTCCGGTTTGGGCATCGGTCACCATAATACTCCCTGGGCTGGCTGGATAAAAAAGAGATGCAGTTTAACAGAGCCGGAATCAACCGGCCCGAATCAGTTGTCCTGTCTGAAGATCACGAATTTCAGAAGGTTCGGTCTGTGGGCCCGTTTCACCGGAAACAATCAGAGATACCAGGTTTCCCATCTGTTCCTGAACCTGCTGCTCAGTCATTAGAGGAGATTCTCCTGCCCGGTTGGCAGAAGTGGATACCAGTGGCTGCCCGGCCTGTTCACAGAGCTTTTTAATCACCGGGTGAGCACTGACCCTGACAGCGACCGTATCGAACTTTCCACGAACCCAGTCCGGTGTCCATCGCTCAGTATCAGGCAGTAGCCAGGTATAAGGCCCCGGCCAACTGGCTGATAAGGTTTCAAGCTGTGCTTCGGTCAGGTTGGAAAGCAGGGGAGCAATCTGTTGTTGAGATGAGGCAACCAGTATCAACCCTTTTTCAACAGGGCGATGCTTAATAGCCAGCACTTTGTAAACAGCTTCCCGATTCCAGGGGTCGCATCCGAGCCCCCAGACCGCTTCCGTAGGGTAGGCTATGACCCCCCCCTGTTCGATAACAGCCTGAACTTTAGACATAGCGTTTCATCAACTTGATCAGCGAGTAGCGGAGTTTAGCAAGGCTGTAAAAACGCCGCTAGCTGATCAGGACTGACTCAGGCTTCTGTTGATGACTTTCCGACACGTTCATGCAGCGCAGGGTAGGCTGCCTGATCGAGCCATTGCGTCAGCTCACAGAGCTTGTTTTGCACACTGACGGTACTCCCACCACAAACATTGATGTGGCCCATTTTGCGACCAGGCCGTTTTCCTTTGCCGTACCAGTGAATATGAGCCCCCTCCATTGCTATCACAGCATCGGGAAGCGTGTCTTCACCCAAAATGTTGATCATAGTGGTTTCACGGATAAGACGGGTACTGCCCAAGGGCATTGCACAAATAGCGCGCAGATGATTTTCAAACTGACAGGTTTCAGCTCCCTGCTGAGTCCAGTGCCCGGAGTTGTGAACCCTTGGCGCTATTTCATTGACCAGCAGGGAGCCATTGACATCAAAGAACTCCAAAGCCAGCACTCCGACGTAGTCCAGACTCTCTGCTACTGCAATGAACATCTGCTTTGCCTGTCCCTGCAAAGCCTGATCAGTGATCGCAGTAGAAAGACTCAGCACCCCGTTGGTATGTACATTCTCGGCCAGAGGGTAGACCGCAACCGCTCCATCTGCGCCTCGGGCACCGACCAGTGAGACTTCACGATCAAAAGGGACAAACTCTTCGGCAACAATGGCCTGATGCTCTGTAGCTGCAATGCATTCGGCCATTTCTGTCCAGATGGCATCAGCCTGATCCGCCTCTTTTAACCGCCACTGCCCTTTACCGTCATAGCCGCCCAGAGCACTCTTGAGCACCATGGGCAGCCCCACGTGCTCAATGGCTTTCCGGAAGTCTTCGTATGACTGAATGACAAAGTATCGGGCATTTTGAACGCCTGCATCGTCCAGCCGTTTTTTCTCGATTCGGCGGTCGCCACCGGCCTCAATAGCTTCTGTAGATGGCAGGAATTTACCGCTTTTCTCGCAGATAGCCAGAATATCGAGGGGAATGTGCTCAAATTCTGCGGTAACGACATCAGCCTGCCTGATTGCCGATTCCAGGTCATCACCGGTGGTCATTTGAGTCAGTGGGTGAACCACTGTTTCGCTGCTTACATCATAAGCACTGATTTGAATGTTCAGCGGTGCGCCCGCCAATGACATCATTCGCGCCAGCTGACCGGCCCCCAGCACTAAAACCTGCATCAGATTAATCCTCTGCCGGATTGGAATTAGCCAGAACCGTGTCCGTTTGTTCTTTACGGAAAGCTTCTACTCTAGCCATGACCGCTTCGTTGTGGGTACCAATGATTTGAGCGGCCAGAATACCGGCATTGGCTGCACCTGCCTCGCCAATGGCCAGAGTCCCCACGGCAATCCCTTTGGGCATCTGGGCGATGGACAGTAATGAGTCCATACCCTTCAGTGCTTTGGACTGAACCGGCACACCCAGAACAGGCAGGCTGGTGAAAGCTGCAGCCATACCGGGCAGGTGAGCCGCACCGCCTGCGCCTGCGATGATAACTTTGAGGCCGCGCTCTTTTGCGCCTGAGGCGTAATCAGCCAACAGCTGGGGAGTCCTGTGTGCTGAAACCACTCTGGTTTCATAGCGGACTCCAAACCGATCCAGCATTTCTGCTGCCAGTTTCATCGTTGGCCAGTCTGACCTGGACCCCATGATAATGCCGACTTCCATCTCAAACTCCTGTAAGCCGTGTAATGGTCGGTGGATGATTCGGGGTAGATTATAAGAAGACTTGTACGTTTGAGCGAATAAGCATTAGAAAATCTTGCAATAAAATCTCAATGGTCGGGAAAATGATTGTTTTTTGTTCAGATTGAGAACTAGGAGGCCGACCGAGAATAGCGCCCGTAGCGAGGACGGCAGAAAATTGAGGATGAAAATTCGGTTTTGTGAGGAGAATAGCGAGCTATTTGACGAACAAAAGCGGATTTTCAGACCAATTTGCTGCCGCCGCAGTAGGGCAGTCTATTCTCGGTCGGCCTCCTAGCCCGTCCGGATATAACCACCAGGCACCGACTCAATAAAACCTTCCAGCTCCATTTCAGTCAGAATGACAGAGACCTGGTCAAACGAGAGCCCTGATATCTGGCAGATCAGATCCACACTGACGGCTTCACCGTTCATGCTTTCCAGAATGACTCTTTGTAACCCTGACAAGTCAGAGCTGGCGGATTCAGGTTTATGAGAGGGTTCAACAAAAGCCCGGAGATAGCTCTGCAACTCAATCAGGATATCCTCTGCCGATTCAACCAGAACAGCCCCTTCCTTTATGAGCTTATGACAGCCACGGCTGAGAGGATTTAACACAGAACCCGGTACAGCAAAGACTTCGCGCCCCTGCTCGGCAGCCAGTCTGGCTGAAATCAGGGATCCGCTGTTCAGTGCTGCCTCAACCACCAATACACCCGATGACAAGCCACTGATGATGCGGTTTCTTCTTGGAAAATGTCCGGGGTTTGGTGTCGTCCCCAGGGGAAATTCGCTCACGAGAGCGCCCTGGATTGCTATGGCCTGATACAGGTCGCCATGGCTTCTTGGATAAACCACATCCACCCCGGTTCCCAGAACCGCTATGGTACTGCCATAACTGCCCAGCACTCCCTGATGCGCAGCTGCATCTATCCCCAATGCCATACCACTGGTAATAACCAGTCCTTTTCGAGACAGTTCCTTAGCCAGCTCCTGAGCGAGTCGACGCCCCTGGGGAGTCGGTCTGCGGCTGCCGACAATGGCGAGCTGAGGCTCATTCAAGAGATCGATATTACCGATCACGTAAAGCAGGGGAGGGGGGTCACTTAACTCTTTGAGAGCAACAGGGTATTGAGGCGATTGCAGGGTAATTATGTGATGAGCCTGGCTGGATTCCAGCCAGAGTCGACAATGGTTCAGACGCTCAAGAATATCGGGGGTCTCAGGATTCCCTGATAATTGCGCCGCCAGTTTTTCCGGCAGCCCCATTCTCAATGTCTGATAAGAGGCTGACAGAATAGCGTCTGCAGAACCAAACTCCCGGATCAGGCCATTGAAGCGAACCGCACCTAATCCGGGCTGAAAGGAAAGCAGCAGCCATTTGCGTAAAGGCTGCCAGATGGAATCATGGATTTGCTGAGTCATTGCACCTCAGGGGCTTTTCAGAGTGTCTCCTACACCTATTTCTTCATAGGCAGTCAGCACAATACCATAGCTCACTTTTTCAAAAGTACGATAAATCATGATCATACCGGCTCTTTCAGGAGGCAGATTGACCATTTCACCACTGATCTGATCCTTAACCTTCAGGTTCTTGTAGGCATTGAGTATATCGCCCTGACGCAAACCTTCCCGGATACCCCGATTGATAATAACGCTGTTGAACTGACCGACTTTTTTCACCCCATCAACCACAGAAACAATTTTACCTTCCACCGGTGCATCAGGTGCTCTGGGGAAGAAGGTAGTTTGAAGGCTGAAGGTGTCTGCTGGCACCACTTTATCACCAGGCCTAACCTCCTGCTGGCTTGTCTGGATTTTCAGACTGGCAATGCCATTGTCGACTTTTTGCAGGGAAGCATCGGCCACTTGATGGCCAATAATACCCAGTACTTCACCGCTGTCAGGATCTTTCAGAACGTCTCCGGCTCGCAGAATGTCGAGACTCTTGTCCAGAGAGCCTATTTGTCCCCGGACATAAACCTTGTCTCCCGCGCCGGTTATAATTCGTTCCTGTCTGGAAGCAAATATATAAGGAGCACTTTCTAAAGCCCGTTTAGAGGTAAATACCCGGCTGCTCTTGAGAAAGGCATCGATTGCGCTGAGCGGGATAGCAGGAATTGCGGATTCAGCAGGCAGTGTTCTTACTTTCGGGCTGAGCTTGATGGTTCTGCCACTCTCGCCACGACGGACAATCGTCAGCCTTGGACGACCATCGATGTAAACCAGGCTCACCAGATCACCGGGGAAGATAAGATGAGGGTTATGAATCTGGGGGTTTGCGTGCCAGATTTCAGGCCATAGCCAGGGACTTTTCAGAAAGCGGTTGGAAATTTCCCACAGCGTATCCCCTTTTTTTACCATGTAATCCCGGGGAGAATCTGACTTGATCGGACTCTCGTAAGCTATCCCTGATGACGACAGGCAGAGCAGAAGAACGCCCAGTACTATGCTTCTCATTGGTTACCGATCCCTTGCACTTGTTGTTGGTTTTATTCCAGCAGTTTATCAACGGGTCCTGTCATCGGGCAATCAAACCCTTCAATATGAAGAAAATCTGCCCACAAAATTGTGACTTATCTTTTTTATTCCACTGCACCCATAGCCGATAAAACAAAAGCTCAGGGACAAATCTGAGTCACTATTGTTCTCGACCGGCAACGGCCTTTCTGTACTTCAGAGCAAATCAGGAAACTATCCAAAGCAGTGATTTTTGCCTACATTAGGTAGGCTGGAAGGCAGCTAGGGAGGTGATATATGGAAAACCTTTATAAAACTGATTATTACCAATGGGTCAAACAACAAAAAGAACTTTTGATAAACCGTCAGTTTGACCAGCTTGATCTGGAACATCTCATTGAGGAAGTTGACGATATGGGTAGGCATGAGCCCCGGTCACTCACCAGCCACCTGAAGCAACTACTTATGCATCTCCTCAAATGGCAGTTTCAACCAGAGCGTCGATCAAGAAGCTGGCAGGACTCCATTATTCTCCACAGGGAGGATGTTGAAGAACTGCTTGAGGAGAATCCAAGTCTGGGGCTGAAAGTACCTGAACTTTTCAGCAAGGCCTATAAAAGGGCGGTTGTACTGGCGGTTAAGCAAACCGGCCTCCCCACCAGGACTTTTCCAAAAGAATGCTCATGGACCTATGAGCAAGTGATGAAAGATGGCTGGTTGCCTGAGGAATAGCAGGGCTTGAAACTGTCGGCAGGGGACTTCAATTAGTCGAGAATAAAGTAATGAAAATACCTGTTAAAGCAGCCAGCAAAGGTTATATGCTTTACTGGCTACTATTGCTATCGTTACCCTCAACGTCGTCTGTCATTTCTTTATCAGCAATGAATCTCTTTAATGGTGGAGCGGTAGGAAGGTGGGCAATCTGCTCTTCAAATTGAACCCGACTTCTTACTGCCAGCTTTGACAGCTCTTGTAGCGAAAGGGGGGTATTTGAGCCTTTGATATATTTGACAGAGATTGTTGCGTATGACCTGACAACGTTCACAGCCAGAAAAACGGTTTTATGCTTTAGCCCCGAAAACGCATCTCCCAAATATTTCCCGTTGGTTTTGAAGCCTATCGTTCCAGCATTCATATCTATTATGCAACTTATCTTTTCAGGCGCATTAAATGTACTGTTTGATTCGTCTTTGGGGTAATTGCCTATCGTTTGGCCATTATGAATCAGTTTGTTGTTTTCTATGTTCCAGCCCCATGAGGACTCCGTGCTACCAAGAAGGTTTGTGTAAGCTTTTCCATGCTTAGGAGTTCCTTCCAGTGCAACCCCAATCACCGGATGAGAGCCTCGCCTCAATGTCGGCCATTCAATGTCCAGAATATGAATGCCTTTTGAAAAGCCGGTATCCGACATGGCAATATCTGTACTCGATCCAGAGTCAAAGCGTACTAGTTTTGTTGGCTCATCACTTAAGATATCAAGATTGTCACCACTTTTGGCTCGATCCCAAATGGTGGGAATGAAGAGATTAGTATCATCCTGACATTCCAGGGCTTTTAAAGATAGTGATGTATAACTACACACCTGCAATGGGACCATTTGATCGACTTTCCTTCCTTCCCAGAATGCATTGCCATGTCCAGCTGTGGTTGCTTGACTGGTCTGAGAGTTGGAGCTTAGACACGATATTGGCAAACACGACAAATATTGTGAAATACGGCTTGATGGATTCATAATTACATTCCCTTGAATTAATATTTATTTAGATAGCTTTAAATTGAAAAAGTTCCTTTTTTGCCCCAATTTTCACCACTCCATCGATAACATTCCGATTTCAAAAAGTTAATAAGTCGTGCCAACCATTAATTCGAATGTGATATATATTTGAAAATCACATGATTGCATCTTATTTCGCTCCGAAGCCCGTTTCCATGACGGGCATGAGATCACCTCGGAAGATGTCATCTTTTCATTCAAAGCCCTCAGTGAAAAAGGAAGCCCCCGATACAAAATGCAGCTGGACTCCATTGCTTCGGTGGAGGCACTGGGCCGGAGAAAAGTCCGCTTTAACTTTAAACAGTCGGGTTCCCGCCAACAGCTATTCCACGCAGCGGAGCTTCCCGTTCTGCCAGCCCACTTCTGGAAGAACAGGGCCATCGATAAATCAACCCTCACTCCACCTTTAAACAGCGGCCCCTACAGAGTCAGTCATGTGGAACCCGGCAAGCTGATTGTGTTCTCAAGGGTCGAGGATTACTGGGGGACTTACCCGTTAACAAGGGAAAATATAATTTCGACACAGTGAACATACATTTCTATCGCGATTTTCAGGTAGCCCTGGAAGCCTTTAAATCCGATGGACACGATCTGCATCTTGAAGTCGTCGCCAAGAACTGGCAGTTCGCCTACGACTTCCCCGCTGTCATCGACGGGCGAATAAAAAAACGAACCATTCCCCATCAGATGGCTTATGGCAGCAGCTTTTTCTTTTTCAATACCCGTCGTCCATTATTCAGGGATATACGGGTTCGCCAGGCCATTACCCTGATGTTTGATTATGAATGGACGAACCGGGTGATCTTTCATAATACCTACCGTCGTTCTCACAGCTACTTTCCCAACAGTTCTCTGGGAGCTATTGATAAGCCAACCTCCGCAGAGCAGAAGCTACTAGCGTCATTAACTCCCTCATTACCGAACCCGATTGTCAGTCAGGCATTTCTCCTTCCCATAACGTCAGGAGATGGACAGCTAAGAACACAAAAGAGGAAAGCCCTTTCCTTATTGAAAGAGGCAGGCTGGACCTTGAAAAACAATCAGCTGATCAACAACATCACTCAACAACCTTTTGTTTTTGAGTTTATTGAAACCACTCACGCTACTGACCGCTATCTCTTGCCTTTCAAGAAAAACCTCGAGTCCATAGGAATCACCATGAAATACACGGTCATGGACTCCAGCCAGTATTACGCCAGAATGCGATCCCGGGACTTTGATATGATTGCACAATTACTGCCGCAGACACTCTCGCCAGGCCTGGAACTGTTCGATTATTTCCATTCAAGCCGGGCCCATGACAACAGCTCCAGAAATTTTGCCGGCATTGACCATCCGGTCGTAGATCAACTCCTTCAGAAACTGACTGAAGTGAATTCACAACAAGAACTCCAAACCCTGACACGCTCACTGGACCGGGTGCTACTGTGGAACTACTATGGCATCCCGAAGTGGCACTCCACTTACATGAGGGTGGCTCACTGGGACAAATTTGGCTGGCCTGAGCAACTGCCGGAATACACCACCAGCTTCAGCACCTGGTGGCAAAAGCCCTGAGCACCGGAATTTAACATTGCTTGCCGATATCTGACTGATTACCAGCCTCCTGGCACGGTCATGGAAATCACACTCCGATGCCACACTCCTGCTAAGCCCGCAGTCATCTAATCATTTCTCCTGATAACGGCGCTCAAAACACAGATAGCTCCTCCTTAAGTTCATCGCCTATCCGTCAATAAGCACTTAAAAAATGGAACATTCGCACTTAAAACTACCTATATACCTAAAAGAAATTTAAAATTACTTTTTAATTTAATGAAACAGCTTGAGAATCCCCATGGCGCTTCTGGAAATCCTTCAATACCCTGACGAAAGACTTCGCACTATTGCTGAGCCCGTGGCCGAGGTAAACGACGATATTCGTAAAATCGTCGATGACATGCTGGAAACTATGTACCAATCCAAAGGCGTTGGTCTGGCAGCCACTCAGGTCGATATTCATCTGCGCATAGTGGTGATGGACTTTTCCGATGATGGCAACGAACCAATGGTTCTGATCAATCCAACATTCGAACCTCTGACCGAAGAGTTGACGGATCTGTCTGAAGGCTGCCTGTCCATCCCGGGATTCTTCGAGCTGCTGGATCGCCCGGCTGAGATTCGTCTGACCGCACTGGACAGAGACGGAAACGAGTACTCAAAAGACCTGGATGGTCTGGCTGCTGTCTGCGTACAGCATGAGCTGGATCACCTGAATGGCAAACTGTTTGTGGACTATCTGTCCCGACTGAAGCAAGAACGTATTCGCAAAAAGCTGGTGAAGAACAAGCGCCTTGCCACAGCTTAATGACTCTGATGATCTCCCGGATAATACAGGAAAAGCCGCTCCGGGGGACTCAGATTTTACTCAGGCCCTTACTTTATCTATCATCGCCGCCATCCCAATCGTTCTGTCGAGCCTTTAGAAAACCTAATGAAAAGTCTTCGTATTGTCTTTGCCGGTACTCCGGATTTTGCCAGCGCCCACCTTCAGGCGGTTCTGGACAGTCAGCATGAAGTCATTGCCGTATACACCCAGCCCGACAGACCGGCGGGACGAGGCAGAAAACTCAAGCCCAGCCCGGTGAAAGCGCTGGCGTTGCAACATGACATCCCGGTGTTTCAGCCACAATCTCTGAAAAAAGATGACGCAGCCCGGGAACAACTCGCTGCGCTCAAACCCGATCTGATGATTGTAGTGGCCTATGGTTTGATACTTCCGAAAAGTGTTCTGGAGATTCCAACCTTTGGTTGCATCAATGTGCATGGATCAATTCTGCCACGCTGGCGTGGAGCAGCTCCTATTCAACGGGCTATTGCTGCGGGTGATGAAGAGTCCGGTGTCACCATCATGCAGATGGATGAAGGTCTGGATACTGGCGATATGCTGGTTAAAGCCCGCTGTCCGATTCACACAACAGACACATCTTCCGATTTGCATGACCGTCTGATCGAAGTAGGGCAGCCGGCTCTGATTGAAGCCGTCAATGCTATTGCTCAAGGCACTATCCGTGCAGAAAAGCAGGATGATGGTAATGCTTGTTACGCCCATAAAATGAGCAAGGAGGAAGCCCGTATTCAATGGAACAGATCAGCAACTGATCTTGATTGTATGATACGGGCATTCAACCCTTGGCCAGTGGCGACAACAGAGCTGGAAGGTAATGCCATTCGGGTCTGGGAGGCAAAGCCTGTTACAGGAAACCATGATTTGGCACCCGGCACCCTGATCAAGGCTGACAAATCAGGCCTGGATATTGCTACTGAAGAAGGCATACTGCGTCTCACTAACGTGCAGTTATCTGGCAGCCGTGCCATGCCAGTGCAGGACCTGCTCAACAGCCGCAGGGATATGTTTGTACCCGGGAAAAAATTCAACTGATGGCCAAGCAATCTTCCGTTCGACTGGCGGCAGCCAAAGTAATCAGCCGCGTTGTTTCCGGTGAATCCCTGAGCCAGGTATTACCTGAATATCAGCAAGCCCTGCGCAAGAAAGACCAACCGCTTCTGGCAGAGCTCTCTTACGGCACACTGCGTTACTATTTTCGACTGGATAGCTGGCTCAGCACCCTGATGGACAAACCGCTGAAAGCAAAAGAGCAGACGATTCACAGTCTGATTCTGGTGGGGCTCTACCAGTTGTTCTACACCCGCATTCCGGCACACGCCGCTATTGGGGAGACCGTTCAGGTCACCCGCATGATGGGTAAAGCCTGGGCCCGAGGTCTTGTGAATGGTGTTCTGCGTTCTGCACAGCGTCAGGAAGAAGCGCTCAATGCACTGGCTGAATCCAACGACATTTGTCTTACAGCTCACCCCCAATGGCTGGTCGGCAAAATCCGCAATGCCTGGCCCGGGCACTGGCAGGATATCACCCGGGCCAATAATCAGTCTCCACCTATGACCTTGCGGGTCAATGAGCGGCATTTAAAGCGTGATCGATACCTGAAAAAATTACTGGATGACTGCATTCAGGCTTCGTCTTCTCGGGTGTCTCCCCAGGCAATAACCCTGACGCGGGCTCTCCCGGTGGATCAGCTGCCCGGCTTTTCGGACGGTGTGGTCAGTGTTCAGGATGAATCTGCTCAGCTTTCCGGAAACCTGTTGCCTGTCAAAAAAGGTGACAAGGTTCTCGATGCCTGCTGTGCTCCGGGAGGCAAAACCTGCCAGCTGCTGGAAATGTTCCCGGGCATTGAACTCGATGCTCTGGATATAGATGAGAAGCGACTGGCTCGTGTGCAGGAAAATCTGGATCGTATTGGCCTGAAGGCCCGACTCATGACCGGTGATGGTGCTCAGCCAGAGCAGTGGTGGGATGGACAGAGTTACGATCATATTCTGCTGGACGCCCCCTGCTCGGCAACCGGTGTCATCCGCCGCCATCCGGATATTAAACTGCTTCGCAAACCCGAAGACATTGATGCATTGGCTGAGCTTCAAGGCAAGATTCTTAATACCATGTGGTCGTTGCTCAAGCCCGGTGGCACACTGCTCTACGCAACCTGTTCCATCATGCCTGCTGAAAACAGCAAACAGATTGCCGCCTTCCTCGAACATCAGGAAGACGCCGAACTGCAACCCTTTCCAGGAGAATGGGGACTGGATACCGGCTTTGGCCGACAGATTCTGCCCGGTTCAGGTGACGGTTTTTTCTACAGCCTGCTGAAAAAAGTGGACCATGATTCTGACGAAACCATTGAGCACTCTGAGCAGACAAACAGCCTTCAGCCAATAAAAAGCCATCAGGAAAGTCTATGAAAATCATCATTCTCGGTGCCGGACAAGTAGGCGGAACCCTGGCTGAAAACCTGGCCAGTGAAGAGAACGACATCACGGTAGTGGATGCCAACGGAGAGCTTCTCAGAGAGTTGCAGGATCGTATTGATATCCGGACTATTCAGGGTATGGCCTCCTTCCCCTCTGTACTCAAACAGGCCGGTGCTGATGATGCTGACATGCTGGTGGCGGTAACCAACAGCGATGAAGTGAACATGGTGGCCTGCCAGATTGCCTATACCCTGTTTCACACACCTTCCAAGATTGCCCGTATTCGTCAGGCGGCTTATCTGAACAGGGATAAACTGTTTGGCGATGATGCTATGCCCATCGACGTATTGATCAGCCCCGAGCAGGTGGTGACCAACTACATTCGACGCCTTCTTGAACGTCCCGGTGCTCTTCAGGTTCTCGACTTTGCCGATGGCCGTGCCCAGCTGGTGGCCATGAGAGCCTATTATGGCGGTCCATTGGTCGGGCAGGAGTTGCGCTACCTGCGTGAACATATGCCCAACGTTGACACCCGTGTGGCTGCAATTTTCCGCCGTGGCAAGGCCATCATGCCCAAGGGGACCACAGTGATCGAGGCCGACGATGAAGTATTCTTCATCGCCGACCGCTGTCATATCCGGGCTGTCATGAGTGAACTGCAGAGGCTGGATGATGATTACAAACGCATCATCATTGCCGGTGGCGGTAACATTGGTTTGCGCCTTGCTCAGTCGGCTGAAAATGATTTCAAGGTAAAAATCATTGAGCAGAATATGGAGCGCTGTCAGTTCCTGTCTGAGACGCTGATCAAAGCCATGGTTTTCAATGGCAATGCATCCGATAAAGAGCTGCTGATTTCTGAAAACATCGAAGAGACGGATGTCTTTTGTGCCCTGACCAACGATGATGAAGCCAACGTCATGGCCGCTATGCTGGCTAAACGACTGGGCGCCCGAAAAGTCATGGCCCTGATCAATAACCCTGCCTACGTTGATCTGGTCCAGGGCGGCGAGATAGATATTGCGATTTCTCCACAGCAGGCCACCATCGGCAGTCTTCTTAAACACGTACGAAGAGGGGACGTTGTCAATGTTCACTCACTTCGTCGTGGTGCAGCAGAAGCCATTGAAGCCATTGCCCATGGCGATGAAAATTCATCCAGAGTCGTCGGTAAAACGGTTCAACAGGTCGTGCTGCCCCCCGGAACAACCATCGGAGCCATAGTCAGAAACGATGAAGTGTTGATTGCACACGACACTACTCGTATAGAGTCCGGGGATCATATCATTCTGTTCCTGACCAACAAGAAACGTATTCACGAAGTAGAACAACTCTTTCAGGTTGGACTGGGGTTCTTTTAAACGATACATTTCGACATTAGAGTCAGCGGTTTATTTTTTACCAGACTTGAAAAATGACACCCATGACTAGGAGCCTGACCGAGAATAGGCTTATCTGTTATGATAAGCCTTAAACCAACTCTGATTATGCCAAATGTCACCACCACCAAAGTTTAAGGACAGTCCTGTTGAGTTTGATCAGCATCTGCTGTTCCCAACCAACGTTTTCGATTTGCTTCCCAAAGATCATGATTGTTTTATTTATGAAAGCATTTTTCAGAACATTAATACGTCTGAAGTCGAAAAAAAATATCACCACCTTGGTCAGCACGCATACCCTCCAAAGCTCATTGTCGCTATTCTGATCTACGCGTACAGCCATGGTGTTTTCAGTTCCCGTGAGATTGAGCGACGGTGTCGACAAGACTTGGCGTTCATGTATATCTCACAAATGAACTGCCCGAATTTCAGGGTTCTTGGTGACTTTCGTAAGGATAATCTGTCGTTTTTCCATGACTGCTTCAAACAGTCAGTCAAACTGGCCATTGAACTCAAAATGGCATCACTGGGTCATATCAGCCTGGACGGCTCCAAGTTCAAAGCCAACAGCTCAAAACACAAGGCCATGAGCTACGGGAGGCTCAAAGCGAAAGAGGCAGAACTCAGTGCCGAAGTGGATGAGCTGATCAAAAAAGCCAGTCAGTGTGATCAGGAAGAAGATGACGCCTACAAAGCAACCAATGGTTACAGCATTCCTGAAGACCTCCAGTTTAAAGAAGAGCGCCTGAAAAAAATCAAAGAGGCCAAGAAAGCACTTGAAGAACGTGAAAAAGCTTTAAATCCAGACAAACCAATAGACGACAAAAAGCAGATCAGTTTTGCAGATCACGATGCCCGCGTGATGAGCAAGAAGGGGTATTGTGAGTACAGCTACAATGCTCAAATTACAGTTGATTCCGATAACCAGATCATTGTTGGCCAGCATGTCAGCCAACACGCCAACGATGTACAGGAAGTGGAGCCGGCGCTGAGGGCATTATCAGGAGCCACTGATGGCGCGGCTGTAGATAAGTGGAGTATGGATAATGGTTACTTTTCAGGGTCAAACTTACATACAGTCGAGCGACATGAGATTGATGCCTATATCGCAACCGACAAGGCGGAGAAGCCTGCCGCTGACGACCTTGAAAGCTCTGACAGGAAGTTTGTCAAAGCGGATTTTGCGTATGATTCCGAAGCTGATGTATTTATCTGTCCGGCAGGGGAAAAGCTGGTAACGAACCCGGCCAGCAAAAGCAAAAGAAAAAGCTACCGGGCAAACAAGACGGTATGCAGGGAATGCCCTTATCGTCGGAATTGCAGTGATTCAAAGAAAGAGGCTGGCAGGGTTATCCGTACCGATAAGTTTGAAAAAGCACGTCAGGCTATGAATAAGAAAATGGAGACAGCCGGTGCGAAAGCCATATATGAGCGTCGTAAAGTTATTGCGGAGCCACCATTTGGACAGATAAAAGAATCTGGTTTCCGAGGGTTCAGTCTCCGCGGCAAAGAAAAAGTTTCAGCGGAATTTTCACTGGTATGCACTGCGCATAATATCAAAAAATTTGTAAAAGCGGCTTCCACGAGGTCAATCCGTCTCGAAGATTTGAAAGAGGCTAAAAAGGCAGCATAGAGGCTGTGAGAAGGCATAAATATGCAAAAATGAGCAAAATCCCACTAATAATTGGATATTTTTTGCTCATTTTAAGATTTGGGAAAACTTCTGTTGGTCTGGTTGCGCTATTCTCGGTCAGGCTCCTAGGAGCCTGACCGAGAATAGCGCCCGTAGCGAGGACGGCAGAAAATTGAGTATGAAAATTCGGTTTTGTGAGGAGAATAGCGAGCTATTTGACGAACAAAAGCGGATTTTCAGACCAATTTGCTGCCGCCGCAGTAGGGCAGTCTATTCTCGGTCAGGCTCCTAGGAGGTATTACCGCATCTGGGGGGTCCGATGGGGTGGTACCAGTCTTGTGTACTTATTGATAATTGAATCAGACGGCATGGCCGTTGTCTGTATAACTAGAAAAACAGGGTCTTATGCAGTTTTCTGTCGTTTTGCCCGTCCTGGGTATTCTCTTGATGCTATTCAGCTTCTCCAGTCTTCCACCTCTGGCAGTGGCGATGATCTATGGGGAATCTGAAATTTCACTGTTTTTATATACTTTTTTTCTGACTTTTCTTATCGGTTTCTTATTTTGGTTTCCCTTCAGAAAAATTAAATCGGACCTTCGCCCCCGTGACGGCTTTATTATCACTGTTCTTTTCTGGGTGGTCCTGGGAGGCATGGGTTCCCTGCCACTTTTATTAATGACAGACCCGGGACTCAGCGTCACTGATGCCCTATTCGAGTCCATGTCGGGCCTGACCACCACTGGCGCTACGATACTGACGGGCATCGATCACCTGCCCAAATCGATCCTCTTTTATCGCCAGCAACTGCAGTGGCTGGGAGGCATGGGGATCATTGTTCTGGCTGTCGCTATCATGCCTATGCTGGGCGTCGGAGGGATGCAGCTTTATCGGACAGAAACGCCGGGACCTATAAAGGACAACAAGCTGACGCCCCGAATTAAAGAAACCGCGAAAGCACTCTGGCTGCTCTACGTGACATTAACGGCAGTGTGTGCCCTGGGTTACTGGCTGGCAGGTATGAACCTTTTTGATGCTGTGAGCCATAGCTTTTCGACCATAGCCATTGGTGGATTCTCAACCCACGATGCCAGTATTGGCTATTTTGAATCACCACTAATTAATGCCACGGCTACTTTCTTTATGCTGGTAGCCGGTATTAACTTTGCCCTCCACTTTTTCGCCTGGCGCAATAAATCTACTTACCATTACTGGAAAGACCCTGAGTTTCGCACTTACCTGCTGATCCTTCTGGTGGTTTCATTGATTACAGTGGCAGGGCTCTACTTCTCTGCCACTTATGATCTGGCAGACTCCCTCGATTACGGTATTTTTGAGGTGGTTTCTGCTGCCACGACGACCGGTTATGCCACCAGCGGTTTCTCAGCCTGGCCAACATTCCTGCCACTTCTTCTCTTTATGACCAGTTTTATCGGGGGATGTGCAGGCTCGACGGCAGGAGGGATTAAGGTGATTCGTGTACTGCTGATCTTCAAACAGGGTGTAAGAGAACTTCGTCGTCTGGTTCATCCTAACGCCGTTTACTCCATCAAACTCGGTGGCAAGGCTGTTCACAGCCGAGTCGGTGAGGCGGTCTGGGGGTTCTTTGCCGCCTATGTATTCCTGTTTGCCGTTATGATACTGGCTGTGATGGCAACGGGTGTTGATTTGACTACCGCTTTTTCTACCGTCGCTTCCAGCATGAATAACCTGGGCCCCGCCCTGGGAGAAGCCGCCGAAAACTACAGCACGCTTCCTGATACCGCGAAATGGATTCTCTGTTTTGCCATGCTGCTGGGTCGTCTGGAAATCTTCACACTGCTGGTACTATTCACACCCACATTCTGGAAATACTGAGACGGGAAAAGTTATTCACAACAGCTAACAGCTTATCCACATTTTCTTCAGAACTCCATGATCCTGTCCCGTGGAGTTTTCCGGATATTATTACCCTCTTATTCACAACGACCTCATTTCCAGAGGGATACAACGGTATCCGCTCCAGAGCCAAAACGTTATAATCCGCTGCTGTTTCCAGAAAATTAAAGCCTAATTTGAGCCTCCATGAGGTAGTACTGTGACTTCTCAAAGCACGCCTGATATCAAGACATTCCAGGGCCTTATTTTGGCCCTTCAGCAGTTCTGGGCTCGCCAGGGCTGTGTCATTATGCAGCCGCTGGACATGGAAGTGGGTGCAGGCACCTTCCATCCAGCGACGTTCCTTCGCGCTATCGGTCCGGAAAACTGGAATTCTGCCTATGTGCAGCCCAGCCGTCGTCCAACAGATGGTCGTTATGGTGAGAACCCAAACCGTCTTCAGCACTACTATCAGTTTCAGGTGGTAATGAAACCTTCTCCGGATAACATTCAGGAACTTTACCTGGACTCCCTGAGAGAGCTGGGCATTGATCCACTGGTGCATGACCTTCGCTTTGTAGAGGACAACTGGGAATCCCCCACACTGGGCGCCTGGGGTCTGGGCTGGGAGGTTTGGATGAATGGCATGGAAGTCACACAGTTCACCTACTTCCAGCAAGTGGGTGGTATTGAGTGCTATCCGGTGACTGGTGAGATCACCTACGGTCTTGAGCGTCTGGCCATGTACATTCAGGGTGTTGATAACGTCTACGATCTGGTTTGGACTGAAGGCCCACAGGGCACAGTATCTTATGGCGACGTCTTCCATCAGCAGGAAGTAGAGATGTCTACTTTCAACTTTGAACATGCTGACACTCAGGAACTGTTCCATCAGTTCGATTTTTATGAAGGTGAATCAAGACGTCTGGTCGAAGCTGGCCTGCCTCTGCCTGCCTATGAGTACGTCTTGAAAGCTTCCCATACATTCAACCTTCTGGACGCCCGCCACGCCATCTCGGTGACAGAGCGTCAACGCTTTATTCTGCGAGTCAGAACGCTCGCCAGAGCTGTAGCCAAAGCCTACTTTGACGCTCGCCATAACCTCGGCTTCCCGCTGGCCAGTGAGGATATCCGCTCAGAAGTTCTGGCCAGTCTGAAAGACAGCAAGACACAGGAGAAGAAGTAATGAGTCAGAAAGATTTCCTGGTCGAGCTGGGAACAGAAGAGCTGCCTCCAAAAGCGCTTAAAAGCCTTTCCAATGCTTTCACTCGCGGCATTGTTGATCGCCTGAAGAGTGCTCAGCTGTCTTTTGACAGTTATGAAGCCTTTGCCGCACCTCGTCGTCTGGCTTTGCTGATAAAAGGGCTGGAAACGGCTCAGCCTGATCAGCAGCTTGAGCGCCGCGGCCCTGCTATAAAAGCCGCCTTCAACGCAGAAGGCAAGGCCACTAAAGCAGCCGAGGGTTTTGCCCGTTCTAATGGAGTGTCTGTCGACCAGCTGGAGAGGCTGGAAACCGATAAAGGTGCCTGGCTTGTCTATCGTGGGGTTCAGCAAGGTTCCGACACCACTCAACTGCTGCCAGACATGGTCAGTCAGTCTCTCAATGAACTGCCTATTCCCAGGAGAATGCGCTGGGGTGCGCAGCGCACCGAGTTTGTTCGCCCTGTCCACTGGTTAGTCATGCTAATGGGTGGAGAGGTAGTCAATTGCGAAATTCTGGGCCTGAAATCAGGTAACCAGACTCGAGGCCACCGATTCCATGGGAACCAGCCTCTGACCATTAACCAGCCTGCCGATTATCAGAACCTTCTGAAAGAGCAGGGTAAGGTGATGGCTCTCTTTGAAGAAAGACGCAGTCTCATTAAAACACAGGTAACGGAGCTGGCTGCCGGATTAGGTGGCGAAGCGGTTATCGATGAAGACCTTCTGGATGAAGTGACCGCTTTGAATGAGTGGCCTGTTGCTCTGTCCGGTCGTTTTGATGAAGAATTCCTGGAAGTCCCTGCTGAAGCCCTGATTTCTTCCATGAAGGAGCATCAGAAGTATTTCCACGTCCTGTCAAAAGAGCTATCTCGGGAAGGAACATTGCTTCCCCATTTTATAACCATTGCAAATATCGAGAGCCTGAAGCCTGAACACGTAGTATCCGGTAACGAACGGGTAATAAGACCTCGCCTCGCAGATGCCAAATTTTTCTTTGATACAGACAAAAAAAACACGCTTGAAGCACGCAGGGAGACCCTGAAACCCATCGTTTTCCAGGCACAGCTGGGATCGCTGTTCGATAAGAGCGACCGCATTGCAAAACTGGCGGGTTTTATCGCTAAACAGGAAGGTGGGCAGGAACAGCTGGCTGTCCGAGCCGGAGAACTCTGCAAATCAGATCTGACTTCAGAAATGGTTTTGGAATTCCCGGAGCTGCAGGGCATCATGGGGCAATACTACGGTGCAAACGATGGTGAACCACAAGAGGTATGCCTCGCTCTGAACGAACAGTACATGCCACGCTTTGCAGGTGATGAGCTACCCTCTAGCCTGACAGGTTGTGCCGTAGCGATTGCTGACAAAATCGATACCATCACCGGCATCTTTGGCATCAATCAGCCACCTTCAGGCAATAAAGATCCGTTTGCTCTGAGAAGGGCCACCCTGGGTGTCCTGCGAATTATTGTTGAGAAGAAGCTGGATCTGGACCTGCGTGATCTCATTAATCAGTCTGTCGAAGGTTATCAATCACAAGGGGTTGAGCTGCCAGCAGCCAGCGGAAAAGCTTTAGCAAATAATGAAGAGCTGGCAGAAACTGTTCTGGATTTCATGCTGGAGCGTTTCCGCTCCTGGTATCATGACGAACAGATTCCTGTTGAAGTCTTCCTTTCTGTTAAGGCCCTGAAACCATCCCGCCCCTTCGACTTTGATCAACGTGTCAAGGCAGTGCATCGCTTTAGTCAGATGGTCGAAGCCGAAACCCTTTCTGCAGCCAACAAGCGTGTTTCCAACATTCTGGCAAAAGCCGGAGATCTGGTCATTCCTGACTCCGTTGACCCTGCACTGATGACAGAAGCCGCAGAAAAGGCTCTGGCCACAGCGCTGGCCGACAGTAAAGAAAAAGCTGCACCGATTCTGGAACAGAGACAATACACAGTCGCTATGGAAAGTCTGGCGCCACTGAAGGACTCTGTAGACCGCTTCTTTGATGAAGTATTGGTCAATGCTGAAGATCAGCAGGTTCGTTTGAACCGCTATGCTCTTTTGAAACAATTACGCAGCCTTTTCTTACACGTTGCGGATATTTCATTACTGTAGGTTGCACTCGGGACTGCCTTTGTTGCAGAAATTCTGACTAAAGCTTGATAAAGTGGAGTGCGGCATTTATGCCGCACTTTTTCTATCTTTTGGAAAAGTTTTTCAGGTATGAAGCCTGCTGACTGAAATTATGAGTAAACTGATCATTCTTGACCGCGACGGAGTCATCAATAAAGACTCCGATCACTACATTCGTTCGGTGGCTGAGTGGATTCCTCTACCAGGCAGTATTGAAGCCATCGCCAGACTGAGCAGGGCAGGGTATTCCATTGCCATTGCAACCAACCAGTCAGGCCTTGCCAGAGGTTACTTTACTCAAGAAACCCTTGAGGCCATGCATCAGAAAATGCTGGATCTGTTAGCCTTGGAAGGAGGCAAGATAGATTGTATTCGATACTGCCCCCATGGCCCTGACGATCAATGTCGCTGCAGAAAGCCTTTGCCTGGCATGATTGAACAGATCGAAGAAGCCCTGAACATACCCGCATCATCTGCCTGGGTGGTCGGGGATTCTCTCAGAGACCTTCAGGCAGGGCAGGCAATGGGGTGCAATGTAGCTCTGGTGAAAACCGGCAAGGGTGTCAGAACGATGAATAAAGGGGAAGGCCTCCATAATGTACCAGTATTTGAAGACCTGGCTGCATTTACCCGCTTTATTCTCGAACCGTCACAGGTCAGTATTCAAGGATAAACAAGATAGGTTTTAAATGACATTCGTCGTTCAATATATAAGAACAGCGTTATTTTATTTTCTGCTGGCCACCTTCACCGTTTTCTGGTCCATTTTACTGTTTTTTGCTATTCCTTTTGTTCCTGTTAATAGACGCCACAAATTATTGGTGAAGTACTGGGCGATGATGGCTATGGGACTGGCCAGATTTATCTGTGGGATAAAGTATGAAGTGCACGGGAAGGAAAATATTCCTGATACACCCTGTGTCATGATCAGTAATCACCAGAGCACCTGGGAAACCTTTTTCCTGCAGATGCTTTTCAGTCCTCAGGCTCCGGTTCTTAAAAAAGAGTTATTTAAGATTCCATTCTTTGGCTGGGCAATCAGACTCATTAAACCGATCGCTATTAATCGCGATGACCCCAGGGCCGCATTAAATGATGTAGTAGAGCAGGGTACTGATGCCTTACACAACGGTCGTTGGGTTCTTATTTTTCCGGAAGGAACCCGCAACCCTAATGGTCAGTTAGGCAAATTTTCAAGAGGTGGTGTCAATCTGGCAAGAAAGGCCGGGGTTAATGTACTACCCATTGCCCATAATGCTGCTGCTTGCTGGCCTATGAACAGCTTTCTGAAAAAGCCCGGTACCATTCAGCTTCATATAGGAACGGTCATAGAAACCACAGACAGGACGGCGCTGGAGATTAATAATGAGGCTCGGAACTGGATTGCCAATACACTCGACAACATGAACGGGAAATCGAAACAGGTTTAAACAAAAACATCATTCATCACCGGGTATAGGGTAACAGGTGATGAATGATTTAGAGCCTTATCAAATGAGTATCAGGCAGCCATGTGTTTTTCAATCAATTGAATTATGATATGAATGACTTTGATGTGAATTTCCTGAATCCGGTCTGCATAACCAAAGTGGGGCACCCGGATTTCTATATCCGCCAGACCGTCCATTTTCCCACCATCCTTACCCGTCAGAAGAATCACTTTCATCCCTTTTTTTCGGGCTGCTTCAATCGCTTTTAAAATATTGCCAGAGTTACCACTGGTACTGAGCCCGAACAGTACATCACCTTCAAAGCCTACACCTTCAAGATAACGTGAGAATACATAGTCATAACCGTAATCGTTGGAGACACAGGACAAGTGACTGACATCAGAGATAGCAATGGCCGGGTAGGCAGGGCGGTTATCACGATAGCGACCAGTCAACTCTTCAGCAAAGTGCATGGCATCGCAATGGGAGCCTCCGTTACCACAGGAGATAACCTTTCCACCCTGCTTAAAGGATTCCGCCAACAGGCTCGCCGCACGGTCTATGGCATCAATACAGGTTTCATCATTGAGAAAACGCTCCAGAACCTGCTGGGCTTCTTCGAGTTCTGCACGAATTACTGAATGGTTCATGGCTATCAACTGTCGAATCAGAGGCCTAAAGTATACTGCTGATACATTAACGGCGCAGCATAACTTTATTTGCCCGGAAGAGGATTAATAGATTGGGCTCAGAGCCACTTTTCATGGCCCCCTGAGACCCTGTGAGGATGAGGTATTAAATGTCGAGATTAGCCACGTTCAACGCATTAGACTCAATAAAGTCTCTTCGAGGCTCAACCTGATCACCCATCAATGTATTGAAGATCTGGTCAGCTGCAATAGCATCTTCAATGGTCACCTTCAGCATTCTTCTTACTTCCGGATCCATGGTGGTTTCCCAAAGCTGTTCGGGATTCATCTCACCCAGACCCTTATAGCGCTGAATGTTGTGGCGTTTGGTCGATTCAGTCATCAGCCATTCCAGACCTTCCTCAAAGCTTTCTATCGCTTTTTTTCGCTCACCTTTCTGGATGAATGCGGTCTCTTCCAGCAAGCCTTGTAGCTTGGCTCCCAGGGCTTTGATAGAGCCGTAGTCTCCGGAACCAAAGAAGTCGACATTCCAGATATATTCAGTTGGCACACCGTGAGAAATGATAGTGACCTTGGGCAACCACACCTGATGCTCACGGTCTTCAAACAGCTCAAAGCTCATCTCACGACCAGCCAGCTTCAGCTCCTGAATGCGAGTATTCAGGGTATCCAGCCAGGACTGCATTTTTGTCTGGTCTTTCAAGTCTTCCTGGGAAACTGCATCCAGATAAATCATCTCTTTCATGATTTCAGAAGGGTAAATGCGAGACAGACGCTCAATGGTTGCAATGACTTTTCTGTATTCTTTTACCAGAGATTCCAGAGCTTCATCACCAATACCCGGTGCATTTTCATTGACATGCAGTGTGGCATTTTCCAGTGCAGACTGGGTTAAATAGTCATCCAGTGCAATATCGTCTTTCAGGTATTGCTCCTGTTTGCCTTTCTTCACTTTATAGAGAGGCGGCTGAGCAATATAGACATAGCCATTTTCAATCAATTCTGGCATCTGACGGAAGAAGAATGTCAATAGCAGGGTTCGAATGTGAGAGCCGTCAACATCAGCATCGGTCATGATGATGATGTTGTGGTAGCGCAGTTTCTCAATATTGAACTCTGTGCGACCAATGCCACACCCCATTGCGGTAATCAGGGTACCAACCTCCTGGGAGGAAAGCATTTTGTCAAAGCGTGCTTTTTCAACGTTCAGGATCTTACCTTTCAGTGGCAGGATGGCTTGTGTTTTCCGGTTTCGACCTTGTTTGGCAGAGCCCCCCGCAGAGTCACCCTCCACTATGTAAAGTTCGGAGAGAGCAGGGTCTTTTTCCTGACAGTCAGCCAACTTTCCGGGCAGTCCAGCTATGTCCAGAGCGCCTTTCCTGCGGGTCATTTCACGGGCCTTACGGGCCGCTTCACGGGCTCTGGCTGCATCCAGCATCTTGTTTACAACCGCTCGGGCTTCTTGTGGGTTTTCCATCAGATAGTCCGCAAGATAACTGCTCATCTCCTGCTCAACAGCTGTTTTCACTTCAGAAGAAACCAGCTTGTCCTTGGTCTGGGATGAGAATTTGGGGTCTGGAACCTTGACCGAAATAATCGCTGTGAGACCTTCACGAGCATCATCACCGGAAGTGGAAACTTTCTGGTTTTTAGCAAAACCTTCGCGCTCAATGTAGCTGTTCAGGTTTCGGGTCAGGGCGGCTCTGAAGCCGGCAAGGTGGGTACCACCATCACGCTGAGGAATGTTATTGGTGAAGCAAAAAATGTTTTCCTGAAAGCCATCATTCCACTGCAATGCCACCTCTACACCAATGCCATCTTCCCTTGTTTTTGTGAAGTGGAAGACCTTGTTGATATTGGTCTTATTGGTATTCAGATATTCAACGAATGCACTCAGACCACCGTCATAACGGAACTGATCTTCTTTACCTGTACGCTCATCAATCAAGCGGATAAAAACACCAGAGTTCAGGAAAGAGAGCTCTCTCAGTCTTTTTGCCAGAATGTCATAGCTGAACTGAATATTGGAGAAAGTCTCCTCAGAAGGTACAAAATGAACCTCTGTACCGCTCTTTTCAGTCTCTCCTATCACCTTCATAGATTCCTGTGGAACACCGTGAGAATAGACCTGCTGATGAACCTGACCATTCCTGCGAATGGTTAACTTGAGCTCTTTGGAAAGGGCGTTTACCACGGAAACACCAACACCGTGCAGACCACCAGAGACCTTATAGGTGTTGTCATCAAACTTACCGCCGGCATGGAGTACCGTCATGATCACTTCTGCGGCGGAGACACCTTCTTCTTCGTGGATATCTACAGGGATTCCCCGACCGTTATCACGAACGGTAATGGATTCATCCGGATGGATAATGACGGCAATTTCATCACAGAAGCCTGCCAAGGCCTCATCGATCGAGTTGTCTACCACCTCAAAAACCATGTGGTGAAGGCCGGTACCATCATCGGTATCACCAATGTACATGCCCGGGCGCTTACGAACTGCATCCAGACCTTTCAGCACTTTAATATTGGACGCATCGTAATTTTGTTCACTCATACTCTTTCTCCAGCGATTCAGTCTGGCGAATCTCACGCCCAGATTCCAAGTTCACAGATCCCTGTTTCACGTGAAACACTTTCAGATTGATTTCAGGCTCCCAGCAATCCACCAGTGCGCCCGGCTCTACGCAGGTAATAAATACCTGACTCTGCATATTCTGTAATATCTTGCACATAGCTTTTCTGTGAGGAGCGTCTAGCTCTGAAGGTAAATCATCCACAAGAAAAACACACTGGCTACGGGTCATTTTTGAAAAGAGATAACCTTGTGCCAGCTTTAACGCACAAACGACTAATTTCAGCTGACCACGAGAAAGAATATCAACGGCATTACTTCCTTCCAGACGCACCCTTATATCTGCTCGTTGTGGCCCTGATTGTGTGTATCCGGTCTGAAAATCACGAACTGTATTTTCTTTTAACACCTCAGCCAGACGTCGTTCTCTGTCCCAACCCCGGTAATAACTTATCTTGATATCACCCAGCGAGGTCAGCTGGTTTAGAACATCCTGAAAAACGGGTGTCAGTTGATCAAAGTATTGCTGTCTGAGTTGATCTACAGCCTCAGCCGCTTTTACCAGTTCCTCATCCCAGACAGACAGCTGAGATGAATAGGATGAACCCGTTATTTTACCATGCCGAAGCAAACTGTTCCGCTGTTTAAGCACTTTTTGAGTTCGCTTCCAAAGAGGTAAGAATTCATGGTGTTTCACGTGAAACACCCCCCAATCAACAAACTGTCTTCTTTGCTTGGGTGAACCTTCCAAAAGTTTGAAAGTATCGGGATTAATAATTTGTAAAGGTAGAAGTCTGGCCAACTCGGACGTTGACTTAAGCGTTTCACCTGCGACCCGAATTTGAAAATTCTCTTCTTCCATATCTCGGGAAACGCCAACCGGTATCAGTCGGTCATTATTGGATTGAATTTGCGCAAATACCGTGCACTTACCCTTTTTATGACGAATGACCGGCTTAAGTCTGGCACTTCGAAAAGATCGAGCCAAACCCAAGAGATGGATAGACTCGAGAATACTGGTTTTTCCACTGCCATTAAGACCGTAGAGAATATTGATATCCGGGGAAGGGGAGAAGGTAGCGGATGCCAGATTCCTGACATCCTTAATCATCAGCTTGTGAATCGTCATCGGCTTGAACAAACCTCAGAAATGAGACTTTTCACAACGGCTTTCAATGATAAGAGGACCTTTTTTTCTGAAAAGACCCAGAACACTAAAAAGGCCTTCAATGATGGTAAAAACACCTTCATTAAAGTCTCATAGGCATAACAACATAACTGGAATCACTGGCGTCAGACTCTTCCAGCAGGGCACTGCTATTAGGATCAGAAAGGGTAATCTTCACGGATTCACCTGAGATAACAGACAACACATCCAGCAAGTAACTGACGTTGAAGCCCATCTCCAGAGTTTCACCGTGGTATGCCAGACTGATTTCTTCTTCCGCTTCTTCCTGCTCAGGGTTATTTGCTATCACCTTTAGCAAGCCATCGGAAAGTATCAGGCGAATACCACGATACTTTTCATTGGAAAGAATGGAAGCACGTTGGAAAGCCTGACGAAGCTCCTGACGATCTCCAATAATAATCTTGTCACCACCACGGGGAATAACACGGTCATAATCCGGGAACTTCCCATCCACCAGCTTGGAGGTGAACATAAAGTCTCCGGTTTTCGCTCTGATATGGTTGGCACCCAAAGTAATATGAACCATCTCGTCTCCTTCTGTCAGAAGACGGGCCATCTCCATAATCCCCTTACGCGGGACGATAACCTGGTGACGGTCTTGCTGATTAATATCAGCATCAACGGTACACATAGCCAGACGATGGCCATCAGTAGCAACAAAACGCAGCGTATTCTGGCTGACTTCTATCAGCATACCATTCAGATAGTAACGAACGTCCTGTTGCGCCATGGCAAAGCCAGAACGATCAATCAATCGGCGCAAACGGCTCTGACCAATGGTAAAGGTCATTGAACCCGGTTCTTCGTCAATACTTGGGAATTCATTGGCGGGCAAAGTCGACAAAGTAAAACGAGAACGGCCTGCTTTCAGTTTGACTCGTTGATCATCCTGGGAAAACTCAATCAAAGCGTTTTCCGGAAGAGACTTACAGATATCCATCAGCTTCCTGGCTGGAACGGTAATTTCTCCGCCCTCAGAGACCTCATCCAGTGTCACTCTACCGACCAGTTCTACTTCCAGGTCAGTACCTGTCAGAGAGAGTTGATCACCGTCCACCACCATCAGGACGTTGGACAATACAGGTAGAGTCTGTCTGCGCTCAACAACACCCGCCACCAGTTGAAGTGGCTTGAGCAATGCTTCCCGATTAATGGTAAATTTCATCGCTTTCCTTTCTCTTGGCTATCTGGAAGTAAGTCACAATGACCTTCTTCCTGAATTCATTAAATATCTGCTGGCTGAATCAAAATCAGCTAGTCAGAGATCTCAAAAGATTTTTGTAATCATCACGGATTTCACCGTCTTCATCCACCAGCTCTTTCACTTTACGGCAGGCATGAAGCACAGTGGTATGATCTCGTCCGCCGTAGGCGTCACCAATTTCAGGCAGACTGTGACTGGTCAGCTCCTTGGAAAGAGCCATTGCAATCTGTCTGGGCCGAGCCACAGAACGACTACGACGTTTAGATAGAATATCAGCTACCTTGATCTTGTAATACTCAGCCACCGTTCTTTGAATATTATCGATACTGACCTGCTTATCCTGCAAGGCAAGCAGATCCTTCAGGGACTCCCTGATGAGATCAATATCAATCTTGCGCCCCATAAAATGAGCACTGGCAATCACCCGTTTCAGAGCGCCTTCCAGCTCACGAACATTGGATCGAATTCGCTGGGCAATAAAGAAAGCCGCTTCATGGGGTAAATCAACTTTTTGCTGCTCTGCCTTCTTCATTAATATGGCTACTCGGGTTTCAAGCTCGGGAGGCTCCACTGCGACCGTCAGGCCCCAGCCAAATCGGGACTTTAATCGTTCCTCCACACCACTGATTTCCTTGGGGTAACGATCACAGGTCAGAATCATTTGCTGTCCCCCCTCAAGCAGGGCATTGAAGGTATGAAAAAATTCTTCCTGTGAGCGCTCTTTACCGGCAAAGAACTGGATGTCATCAATCAGCAGGGCATCGACGGAGCGATAGTAGCGTTTAAAGTCATTGATGGCATTTAATTGCAGCGCCTTGACCATGTCGGCAACAAATCGTTCGGAATGCAAATATACGACTCTGGCATTACGATTTTGACGAACCAGAGAATTACCCACGGCATGCATAAGGTGAGTTTTACCCAGGCCTACACCGCCGTATAAAAACAGTGGATTGTATGCAGCTCCCGGGTTTTCAGACACCTGACGGGCTGCTGCAAGTGCCAGCTGATTCGATTTACCTTCAACAAAGGTATCAAAGGTGAAGTGGGCATTCAGGGAACTGTTATGTTTTATTGAACCCTCGACTTCTATTTGTCGTCCGGAAGAAGGTTCTTCTTTCCTGGCAGGATGACTGCTGGCAGTGTCCTCTTTTGCTTTCAGAGGATTGACTTTCTTGGGTATGCCATGGGGCTCAACACTTTCAGACGACACAGGTTTACTAGTAGAAAGGCCCGATGCTTCACTGAGGCTGGACACCAGCTCCCGGGTCACCGCCTTCTTTTCTTCTACGACAGGCTTGGGTTGTTCAGGGCGTACAGGACTGCTGGCAGGCGAAGCACTCCTTCGGCTGAGAGACTGGGGGCGACGGTTCGAGACGGCCAGTGCCACCGCCGGAGCCTGTCCATCAGTCAGTTCATCAAGTATCTCTTCGATGCGCGGCAGAAACTTCTCTTTCACCCAGTCTGCGACAAAACGATTAGGAGCCAGCAGGCAAAGATCGTGTTCATCACCCATGACTTTCAATGGGCGAATCCAGGTATTGAACTGCTGTGAGGACAGTTCATCTTGAAGCAAGTCCACACACTTTTGCCAGAGCTCTAAGGGCACGGGCGCTCTCCTGAAAATGGGTGAAATGGAAGCCGGTCAGCCTGCCTGCTGGACGACTTCGCTAATGGCAGGAAACAGAATCTGTCCAGAAACACCTATTCCTCCACAGCAGAACAGTGCAGATACGCAAGAAGAACAGGCCAAAAAACAGCTTCAATTGTATCCTTTCAGGGAAAAGTTATCCACACCTTAAATTTGTTGAAAGCATGGCCAGAAAATAATCTTTTTACTTAATTATCAACACTCTATAAGCAAAAAGAGACGAAAAAAGAGACAATCAGTGATGAAAAAATAATGTGGAAAAGGCTGTGTTCACAAAGGCTGATGAAGGATGAGTGAGCTGTGAATAAGTATAATGCATCGACGTACTGTGTATAAGGTACCAAATTATACACAGGCTGTGAGCAGGCAGAGAACAGTATAGTTGCTTATTTTCTACACATTCACACACACGAACAAACCCAGAGTACAAAAGGCTTTACAGAACTTATCCACATAAAAAGTGTTGCCTAATATTTATTAAAAAAACAAAACACCATCACTCAAGTACATATGTATTATATGTACTTAATTTTCCAGAATGACTCTCAAAAGATTTTTAATTTATAAATGTCATTTGAAATTAGTGGTGTGTTATTTTTCCCTATATATAAAGGACGTAATTTCCCCTATAAAAATGCACTTTTACGATAACCCCACTTAATATCCGCAAAGAGCTGGCTGCCCTCTAAGGATTGAGCCCTGAGCCCAGGTGGCAAACTCTTGACAAATGCAAATTGACGCTTATCCCTCAATTACTTAGAATGCCCGTCTTTTTGTAAATCGATAAAACGAGTAACGTCATGAAAAGAACATTTCAGCCCAGTAATCTGAAGCGCAAGCGCACTCACGGTTTCCGTGCTCGCATGGCTACCAAGAACGGTCGTGCGGTAATCAACCGTCGCCGTGCCAAAGGTCGCAAGCGTCTGGCTGCCTGATTTGGACTGACAGGTGAGCTTCGCTTTTGGTCGCGATCTGCGACTTTGCTCAGCAGCTGATTTTAAGCAGGTTTTCAACCGTACGGATATCAAGGTCAGTAGTCGCCATTTACTGATACTGGCTTGCCAGAATGAGCTTGACCACCCCCGCCTGGGGTTGGTGATCGCCAAAAAAAATATCCGTAAAGCTACCGGCCGCAATCGAGTCAAACGACACATTCGGGAAACCTTTCGCCTCCATCAGGGGGAACTGGGAAACCTGGATATTGTTGTTCTGGCCAGAAGAGGTCTGGGTGAGCTGGAAAGCTGCGATATCAATAAACTGCTCACCCATCAATGGTTTAAACTGGCCAGACGTCGGAACGAGCAGAAGGTTTCCTGAATGGAGACCATTGCCTGAAACAGGCACTCTATGGGGCTGCGTGACAGTGGAGGTAGAAACTGCCTCCAGTCACTCTTCAGAAAGCCAGTCATACTGTCTCCACTCAAATCAGCCGATGCGTTTCCTGTCTATTCGGCACAGACAGAGTAAAGTCGACATGACCAGACCTGTGATTAATTTTCTCGTGCTTTTGCCCAGACGCTCTGCCATGGGATTGATCAAGGTGTACCGTTACTGCCTGAGCCCTATTATGGGCAGGCATTGTCGCTTTTACCCCAGCTGTTCCAGCTATTCACAGGAAGCTCTCCAACATCATGGTTTTCTGAAAGGCAGTTTTCTGACCTTGAAACGACTGCTGCGTTGCCATCCCTGGCATCCAGGAGGTTATGATCCGGTGCCTGCTCCCTTGGACAAGCAACGCCGGTCATCAGACGATCATATTCATCACCAAGACTCTTTGGCTCGGACATCATGGATCTGCAAAGAACACTCTTGATAGGTGCTATAGCCGTTGTTGGTGTGTTTACACTTCAGCAATGGAATGAAGATTACAATCAGACCCGGCCGGCCAGCGATGCTGTTGTGGCTAATGTCTCCACTTCTCAAAGTGGTTCTGATTTACCCACTATCTCACCATCATCTTCCTCTCCGGAAATTCTGGATGACAAGGTTCAGACTTCTGCTCAACTGATCAACGTTAAAACAGACACACTGAACCTTCAGATTGACCCCGCCGGTGGTGACATTGTCGGACTCAGCCTGCCCAAATACCCAGCCTGGCTGCCTGAAGAAGGCGAGAAAGCTACGCCTTTCCAGCTACTGGTTAACAGGCCCAACTGCACACCGGGTGAAGTGACCTGTGTCTACACTGCCCAAAGCGGCCTGATTGCTACTGATGGTCCCACCAACGATCAGAATCAGAGACCCCTCTACAGCACTGCACAGACCAGTTACACCTTGCCAGCCGGTCAGGACCAGCTGACGGTTAAACTGACTCGCAGCACTGGCGAAGTTCAGGTAACCAAAAGTTATACTTTTAAGCCCGGCTCCTATGAAGTCGTATTGGCTTACGAAATCGCCAACAACAGCGACAAGGAATGGCGTGACACCTTCTATGCTCAGCTGAAGCGGGATGGTTCAGAAGACCCAAGCTCAGTAAACTCCAGCGCCCCCATGAATACCTACCTGGGGGCGGCTGTTCGTTCTATTGATGAGCCATACAGAAAGCTGCCTTTCGATGATTTCCGAAAAGAGCCTTTCAAGGAAAGAGTCGAGGGTGGTTATGCAGCCATTCTTCAGCACTACTTTGTCAGTGCCTGGGTACCCGCTCAGGACAAGCCTCACAATTATTACACTCAGGAATCCCGTAACAATGAATACTATAGGGTGGGTTTCTACAACGACCCTCTGGTAGTCAATCCTGGTGAGAAAATTGTCACCGGTGCAACGCTTTATGCTGGTCCTAAAGATCAGCCTGCCCTGAAGAATCTGGCGGATGGTCTGCAGCTGACCATGGACTTCGGCATGCTGTGGTTCCTGGCTCAGCCACTGTTCATGTTGCTGCAGTTTATCCATTCTCTGGTAGGCAACTGGGGTTGGGCAATTATCCTGCTGACAGTTTGTGTGAAAGCGGTATTCTATCCACTGAATCAGGCCAGCTTCCGTTCTATGGCTAAAATGCGCAAGCTGGGGCCAAAAATGCAGGAGCTGAAAGAAAGATACGGCGACGATCGCCAGAAGATGTCTCAGGCCATGATGGAGATGTACAAGAAAGAGAAGGTCAATCCAATGGGTGGCTGCCTCCCGATTCTTGTCCAGATGCCAGTATTCATTGCCCTCTACTGGGTGTTGCAGGAGGCTGTAGAGCTGCGTCAGGCACCCTGGCTCGGCTGGATTCAGGATCTGTCCCAGATGGACCCTTACTTCATCCTGCCGTTGATCATGGGTGCTTCCATGTTCGCGCAGCAGATGCTGAACCCGACACCTCCTGACCCTGTTCAGGCTAAAGTGATGAAGTTGATGCCGCTGATTTTCACCATATTCTTCCTGTGGTTCCCGGCAGGTCTGGTACTGTACTGGGTAACCAACAACATTCTGTCGATTATTCAGCAATACATCATTACCAAAAAGATCGAGAAAGAAGGCTCCTGAGTCTGAAAATCTCAAAAAAAACGGACCGCAATGGTCCGTTTTTTTAGATCCATGACGGCCATGGCACCAGCAGCCACCTTAGATTAGACTAATCATTTTTCTCATTTCTCAGCCAGTAATTGCTATGTCCGATCTCCGTGCACTCCATAAAGACACTATTGCCGCTCAGGCAACCGCTCCCGGAAGAGGTGGGGTGGGGATCATCAGGGTCTCAGGCCCTGAAGCTTTGTGGGTTGCCAGAGAGGTTCTGAAAATGGAGCCCAAGCCTCGTTACGCTCATTACGGTCCTTTTTACGATGAGCAGGATGAGGTTCTGGACGAAGGACTGGCTCTTTACTTTCCTAATCCAAATTCATTTACTGGAGAGGATGTCATAGAGTTCCAGGGACATGGTGGTCCTGTCATTTTGGACTTACTGTTGAAAAGAATTAATGCCCTTGGGGTCAGGCTGGCCAATCCCGGAGAGTTTTCCGAAAGAGCCTTCCTGAATGACAAGATGGATCTGGCGCAGGCCGAGGCCATCGCAGATCTGATCGACAGTACTTCAGAACAGGCAGCCAGATCGGCATTAAGATCACTGCAAGGCGCTTTCTCCAGAAGAGTCAACGAGCTGGTCGAATCCCTGATTGAACTGAGAATTTACGTTGAAGCTGCCATCGACTTTCCCGAAGAAGAGATTGATTTCCTGGCCGACGGCAAAGTGGCAGGCGATCTCAAAACCATCATCAGCCATCTTGCCCAGGTCATGAGAGAAGCGGGTCAGGGGGCTATTCAACGTGAAGGTATGACCGTAGTGATTGCCGGACGTCCCAATGCCGGTAAATCCAGCCTTTTGAATGCGTTATCAGGACGGGAGTCAGCTATTGTAACGGACATTGCCGGTACCACCCGTGATGTCCTCAGGGAACACATCAATATCGATGGTATGCCCTTGCATGTCATTGATACCGCCGGTCTGCGAGAGACAGATGATAAAGTCGAACAGATTGGTGTAGAACGTGCCTTCAGGGAAATAGAAGACGCTGATAGAGTACTCCTGATGGTGGACGGATCAACCACTGACGCAACCGATCCTCACGACATATGGCCTGAGTTTGTTGATCGACTGCCTTCCAGAGAAAAGCTCACTGTGATCCGTAACAAGATTGACCTGACAGGCGAACAGGCAGGCATAGAGGACGTTGAAGGGGTCCCCCTGATCAGGGCCTGTGCTATGAGAGAACACGGCCTGGACGCTCTCAGAGTGCACCTGAAAGCCTGTATGGGCTATGAGGGCGCCATGGAGGGTGGTTTTTCTGCCCGGCGCAGACATCTGGATGCGCTGCGAAGAGCAGAGGAGTTTCTGGATAACGGTCAGAAGCAGCTTGTATACATGGGGGCAGGTGAACTTCTGGCTGAAGATCTGCGACATGCCCAGAAGGCCCTGGGTGAGATTACCGGCGAGTTCTCCAGCGACGATTTGCTGGGCAGGATTTTCTCCTCGTTCTGTATTGGCAAGTAGGTGAAATTCAGAGGTTCAGTTTACTTTTTTAAGGTTTGCTCTGAAGTTTCAGGCTCTGCCTCCGTGGGTTTATCACCGGGTGGAGCCAGAAAGATCTTCAGGCGCTGCTTTGGTGTCAGGTGTTCACCTTTTGCTTCTCTAAACATATCCCGCCATTCAGAGAAGGTAACCGTCAGAGGGTTATGGCTGTTGACAGGCTTACTGACCCCGTAGCGCACAGTTTCTACTTCTGGTTCAAAGGTACCGAATAGCTTATCCCAGACGATCAGAACACCGGCATAGTTTTTATCGATGTAATGAGAGTTGATACCGTGGTGAACCCGATGATGGGACGGTGTGTTAAAAATAAGCTCGAACTTGCCAAGACTGCGAACCCACTGAGTATGGACAAAGAACTGAAGCCCCAGATTAAGCAGCACTGCAAAGATAACCCATTTAGGCTCAAAACCAATGATGACTAAAGGAACCCAAAACAGCCACATACCGGCAATTGGGTACATCAGGCTTTGGCGAAACGCGGTGCTGAAATTCATTCTTTGCGAACTATGATGTGCGACATGGGCAGCCCACATCCAGCGTATCCTGTGGCTGGCACGATGAAACCAGTAGTAGCAGAAATCCTGTAAGATCAGCAAAGCAACAAAGGAAGCTGCGTTCATTTCAATCTCTAGTAACTTCCAGCCAAAAAGCCAGAAATAGAGTTTGACGATCACCAGGCCTGTAACGATATCTGCCAGTTGATGCATACCTGCTAATGAGAAATTGCACAGTACTTCTGGCAGTTTATAGGCGGAATTTTCCGGAAGCATTCCGCCCCTTTGGCCGATGAAATATTCTGCCAACATTAAACCAATAAACAGCGGAGCCAGCAGCATCAGCAACCATTCGGGATGGTCAATAATCATTTGAAACTCCATCTTCTGCTTTCGTCAATAAGGGTTAACATTTGGCATAGTGATCTTTACTTTGCCCGGGTAAGTAGCCAAATAAACTAATGCTCTTTTGGGGCTTTAAGAGAGGCTTTCAGGTTGTCGAGCCAGAGCGTGATTCTTTTCTTGTTCGCGCCAAGATCGGAGTAGCCGTAATGTGAGCGAGAGTAAATGGCCAGTGTGCTGGTATCTTCCCCCTGACTATAAAAACGTACGGTAATGGTATCCGGATAGCCCATGAAAGGGGTTCTCTGAACGTAGTCGACCTGCTGACCATCGTCACTTGTCCGCAAGACTTCTACCTTCTCCTGACTTTGGGCAAGGTCTGAAAACCGCTCTTGCAGCTCTGTGACACCAACGTTCAGAACAGGGCTGATCTGATGGGGCTCTGCTAAAAACTTGCCTTCTGGCAAAACCAGATATTGATTGGGCTTTTCGTGTAGTTTTAATGTTTCAAAATCAATGACCCGGTCATCAATCGCTGTGAAAAGGAAGTCCAACATCAGATTTTCTCCGAATCAGTTTTCAGGGCGTCAGTATGACGGATCTGAGTGGAGCCTGAAAGACCCCTGTATGCGTTAAACCTCCCTAAGCTCATTTCAGGGCCTCAAGCATAATCAATATCCCTGATCACACCTTCGTCAGAAGTTTCCAGCAAAATCGGTTTGTGGATTTTGAGAATAGATTTAGCACCTTCATCACCACTGAGCAATGTTAAATCAGATTGCAGAAAAGCCGGAAATAAAACGGGATGAGCAGGGACGGGATCTGAATCTTCAGATTGATAGATTGGCCTGATGATTTTCTTGTACTCATTGTTTTTAAAGCTTTTTGTGAGCTGCCTGTAGGTGTCAAATTCAATGTAAGGCATATCTCCCAGGCAGAGAAGGATGTTTTGATCTTCAGGAATATTGTTAATAGCTATAACAATGGATGAGCTCATACCTCTTTCAAAGTCAGGGTTTTCAGTGTAAGCAAGACCGTATTTGTCTAATGAATGTTTAAGAATGTCATCCTGAGGCCTGACGATCACTAAAACCTGATTAACATGGGGCTGGACATTCAACGCACTAAGAATGGCCATTGGGATGCCGTTAATCTCATGCATCATTTTATGGCCATTAAATCGCGAGCCTTTGCCTGCAGCTAAGATAACCGCTGTTATTTTCTCGCAAGGGTTGAATTTTTTGATGTTAGCTGATGTCACAGGCGGTCGTCTGACTTATTTGATCTTCTTTCTTTTCCAGCGCCTTACCAGGCTGTATGCCATTTTTAATGGCAGTGATTTCAGCAAGAATAGAAAGTGCAATTTCTGCGGGGGATTTACTACCGATATTTAATCCAACCGGGCCATGGAGCTGGTTAACCTCAGCATCACTGAAATCAAAGTGCTCCCTGAGTCGTCTGCGACGCTCCTGATTGTTGAGTCTTGAGCCAAGAGCACCAACATAGAATGCATCGCTTTTTAATGCCGTTAGTAAGGCCATGTCATCTACTTTCGGGTCGTGGGTTACTGCGACAATGGCAGTGCGGACATCGACATTTAAATCCTGAATGACATCATCGGGAAAGCCTTTTAATAACGGCAAGTCTTTTAAGGGCCAGTTGCTTCGATAATCAGGTCTGGGATCGCTAACCAAAACTTCAAATCCAAGGCCTTGTGCAAATTCAGCCAGATATCGGCCGGTTTCACCGGCACCAATCACCATTAATCGCCAGATTGGTCCAAAGACGTTTTGCCAGTGGGTTTGTGACAACCCTGGTTCTTGTTGCTTCCAGGGCGTATAAATCACTTGACCCGTTTCAAGGCTTACCTTTCTTAAGCAGGTTTTTCTCGCTTCAATGTGATCAATAAGAAATTTAACGTCTGCTATTTCATTGAGAGGCTCCGCCATGAGTTCCAGAGCCCCTCCGCAAGGTAATCCGAATCGGTGACGTTCTTCAGCAGTTTCTCCGTACATGATTTTTTGCACGAATCTGACAGGGTTTTGGGCTAGCTGTGCAATTAAATCTTCTTCAACACATCCGCCACTGACGCTACCAAAAAAGCGACCAGAAGAACTTACCGCTAAAAGGGAACCTACCGGTCGGGGTGAGGTGCCCCAGGTTTTAGCGACACTGACCAGGGAGATTTCATCACCTTGTTCAAGACAAGATAAACAACCTTTCAGAACGTCTAATTGTGAACCTTGCATAGTGAACCTTTGCTTATACATTCCAGGCAGGATTCCGTCCCTCAGGCAGCCTCTGGGCAGTAAACTGCTGCAATACCTATCCAGCGGTTTGATGCTGAGGGACGAAGCTCGACAAATCAACTGAGTTTAAGAGGCAAGCTTCTTAAACGATTACCTGTTGCTGCAAAGATGGCATTGCCCACAGCCGCTGCAATTGGCGGCAGGCCTGGTTCACCTACACCGCTTGGTGCTTCATCACTGTCAACGATGACTACATCAATTTCTGGTGATTCATGCATTCGCAGTATCGGGTAATCATGGAAGTTACTTTGAACCACTGCACCGTCTTTGAGTGTGATCTCTCCGTAGAGAGCAGCAGTTAAACCAAATAAGATGCCACTTTCCATTTGTTGGATAACTATTTCGGGGTTAACCGCTAAACCGCAATCTACCACACAAGTCACTTTGTGAACTTTGATTTGGCCGTTGTTCACAGATACCTGTGCGATTTCTGTCACATAGGACATGAACGAAGTATGAGCTGCTACGCCATGATAATGACCTTCTGGTAAAGGTTTTCCCCAGCCCGCTTTGTTGGCAGCAATTTTTAGAGTGTTCGCCAATCGAGGATTTTTTTTCAAGTGTTTAAGGCGATAGTCGACAGGATCCTGTTTTTGCAAAATGGCGATTTCATCCATCATGCTTTCTTTAAAGAAACCACTGAATGAGTGACCAACACTTCGCCAAAAACCTATGGGCAGTCCCGGATCAACCGTGACATGGTCAACGGATTTATGGTCGGCATCATAGTCTTCGAATAAGCCTTCTACTGAAGTAGGATCTACCGTCCAGCCATCAAACAGGCCGTAACCGGCTTTACTGATCCAGTCGACCATACCGTCAGGCAGGAATGCTGGCATCATGGCATCGGCCAGTTCATCCATGGTATAAGGTATGACGTTTGCACCAGAGCGCTTAACGTTCCAGCTGTCGATATTACCGTCTTTATCTAAGCCAACTTGAAACTTAGCCAGGGTCGCAGGGCGGTAATAGTCGTGTTTTGTATCATCTTCGCGACTCCAGATCAGTTGCACTGGCAGGCCTGATGCCTTGGCTATGGAAACGGCTTCGGCAACAAAGTCGCTTGATATACGACGTCCGAATCCTCCCCCGAGGAATGTACTATGAATCGTGACATCATCTTTTGCTACATCACCATAAAAAGCACCCAGTTTGGCGGCAATTCCGGGGTTTTGGCTTCCTGTCCAAATGTCTAATTTGTCACCCGTGAATTTCGCAGTACAATTCATAGGTTCCATGGTGGCGTGAGCCAGGAAAGGGGCCCAGTATTCTCCAGATACAACGGTGTCGGAAGCTTTTAAGGCATTGCGACCCTCTCCTTCTTCGTGTGCATTATCCGCTTCATCGCTATCCAAAGCTTCTTTAAAGAGTTGTTTACCGTTACCTGCTTCAGTGGCAGCGCTGGAAAAGTTTGAAAGGGTTTCAGGTAATTCCCACTGCACGTCTAACAGAGGTAAGGCCGCTTTTGCCTGATAGTAATGATCAGCAACCACTGCTACACCGTTGAAGATTCTGACAACAGCTTTTACGCCGGGCATGCTTTTCACTTTGCTGTCATCAAAGCTTTTCACAGTGCCACCAAATACCGGGCAACGCTTTAACACAGCCCGGTGCAGGCCCTCAAATTCTACATCCAAACCAAATTCCGCCAAGCCTGTGCTTTTTGCTACAGCATCAAGACGTTTTGAGTATTTACCAATATATTTGAAGTCTGCTCTTTTCTTGATGGGTGTGTCTTCAGGAAGGCTCAATTGAGAAGCCGCTTCGCTGAATGCACCGTAAGGTAGCTTTTTACCTTTGGCTACAATCATTCCATTATCAGTTTGAATTTGATCAACTGACAAATGAAGTACCTTTGCTGCAGCTTGTCGAATAACCATACGAACATTTGCCGCCATTTGGCGAAGTGGAATGAAATGAGTACGAATACTGTTGCTGCCACCTGTTAGTTGCAGCCCATATTCCGGGTTTGCATATTCTTCGCAGGCGCCAACCTGTTTAACCTTGATTTTATCTGGATGAACGTCGAGTTCTTCTGCCAGCACTGTGGTCAGGCCTGTGAATACGCCCTGTCCCATTTCCGAGCGGGGAAGATAAAAATAGATTTCATTATTGCCGGTAATTTGCAGCAAAGCATTGGGTTGCAGATCACCGTTCATAGTATTCGGGGATTTATTGCTGGCACAGGCAGCCAGGGGGATTCCAACGACCAGACCGCCACCAATAATGCCCAGTTTTTTAAGAAAGCTACGGCGAGAGCTGTTTTCTAATGTCTGATCGTTTTTCGTTAGCAATTTGTTTTGTTCAGTGACACTCATGATTGCACTTCCTGTGTTTCCAGTGAAGAAGTTGCCCTTGGATCAAACAGTTGCACGGCGTGCAAATGGCCTTTGCCATTTCTTAAATCTGCTGCTGCATTTTTGATGGCTTTTTTCACATTAGGATAAGTACCGCAGCGGCATAGGTTGCCGCTCATGGCGTTGTCGATGTCACTGTCACTGGGGTTTTTATTCTGGCTTAGTAATGCGGTAGCACTGATGATTTGCCCGCTCTGGCAATAGCCACATTGTGGAACGCCGACTTCTACCCAGGCGTTCTGTAAAGTGGACATCATTTCTGGATTACCAATGCCTTCAATGGTGGTTATATTTCTATTGGCCACGGCCTGAACGGGCATAATGCAGGTTCGGGAACTCACACCATCGATTAACATGCTGCAGGCACCACATAAGCCCATACCGCAACCGAATTTTGTACCTTTCATTTTTAAATGTTCGCGAACCACCCAAAGCAAGGGTGTATCGCCCGGTGCGTCTACATTGACTGTTTGTCCATTGAGTTTAAAGCTAATCACTTGTCCCACCCGGCTGTGCCAGTTTCTTATCTGGCTCATAAGTTTTGATAGACTTTGAGCCATTTATTATTTTTGTGGTTTACAGAAACCACTTTATATCCGTCGTTTATACTGCTTAAACAATTGTCCCGGCAGCCCGGCGAAAGTGGTATCAGTTGTGGGTCATTATACGGAACTCTACCCACAAACATAGTGGGAAATCTGGTCACATTTTCAAAGACGACAATGGCCTGACAGAGAGAGCGGGCATGAATGGTTCGTAGCAGCAGTTCGGATCAGCCTGACAACCTGATTTTGTTTTCAGGATACTCAGGCTTGGCTGCAGCGGGTAAAACATAAACTCTGAAGCATCAGATTGAATCCCCTTTCTGATCAAACAGAAGCAGGTCGTGAGGTCTTACCGAAATATCCACAGGTGTGCTTTCAGGGAACGGGGTTGAGTTTTCCACAACCAGAACATTTTCTTTCAGCTTAACCTCGGTCCTTAATCGGGTTCCCATAAACTGCTGGCTTTTGATCTGGGCAGGATTCACCGGTTTTTCGCACCGACACCTTTCAATCGAAAACATTTGTGGACGGATAAACAGCTCCGCAGTCTGACCGGGGTCTGCTGAAATATCAGTGGATGACTCAACGACACCGACTGGTGTTGAAACGGTGCGACTGTTTATTACTTCACAGGGCAGGAGATTTCCAGACCCCATAAACTCTGCCACAAAACGAGATGCCGGGCGGTTATAGACGTCGAAAGAGTGACCTCGCTGCAGAATATTGCCATTGTGCATAATGGCAACGGAATCGGCAAAGGCAAAACCTTCATCACGGTTATGGGTGACAAACAGTCCAGTGACTTTCTGTTGCTTGAGAATATCCCTGACCTCCCTCACCAGTTTCTGTCTTACCTGACTGTCAATATTGGAAAAAGGTTCATCCAGCAACAACAGGGAAGGGTTGTTAGCCAGGGCTCTGGCAATGGCAACACGTTGCTGCTGGCCGCCGGAAAGTTCATGAGGATAGCGCTTGTCCAGGCCAGAAAGGTTGACCAGCTCCAGCATGGCTTCCACACGCTTACGGGTATCTCTGCGGGAAAGGTTTTTCAAACCAAAAGCAATATTGTGAAACACGTTCAGATGAGGGAACAGAGCGTAGTCCTGAAAGATCATCCCCATTCCACGCTGTTCCGGGGGCAGTGTTCCATGGACTGAACTGACGACCTGACCGTGCAGGGAAATGGTCCCTGCAGAAGGCTGAAGAAGACCTGAAATGGCTTTTAAAAGCGTGGTTTTGCCGCAGCCGCTTCGACCCAGCAGGCAAACAATTTCTCCCTGTTCTACCTCAAGGCTCAGGTTAGAGAGTACTTCTGTCTGTTCATAACGGCAGCTCAGGCCAGCAATTGTCAGGGCGGTCATTTTTGTTCTGCCTCCAGTGAACGGTTCAGAAGTATCAGTGGTATCAGCCCGGCCAGTACCATTATCAATGCTGCCAGAGCAGCCTCTTCCAGTCTTTCATCGGAAACAAACTGGAAAACCCGGGTAGCCAGTGACTCAAAGCCAAAAGGTCTTAAAAGGAGAGTCGCCGGCAGCTCTTTCATGGATTCGATAAAAACCAGCAGAAATCCGGTCAACAAGCCTTTGCGAATCATGGGAATATGAACGCGTCTCACCATTTCTGAAGGCTTGCATCCCAGTGTTCGGCTGGCCATATCCAGAGACGGGGAAACTCTTCCCAGGCTGGATTCAACACTGCCAACGGCCACGGCAGAGAAACGAACGGTATAGGCGAAAACAAGCGCAAATATCGAGCCACTGAAAATAAGGCCAACGGGCGGTAACTCAAAGGCCATAATCAAATCATTCAAACCGTGGTCAGACAGGGTTAATGGGGTTAACACCGCTATCGCCAGAACATTTCCGGGAAAGGCATATCCGCTAGAAACCAACCGGGAAGGAATATTGGCAAAGCGACTGCCCTGAAGGCGCTGATACAGTCCCAGAAATAAGGCGACCAGTGTTGCAGATGTGGCTGCGGTTAATGAAACCTTCAAACTGTTGAAGCTGTAAGTCAGCCATTCCTGGTTCCAGGAATCACTGAAATATCGGAAAACGTAATCCAGCAAAATAGCAGCAGGTAGAAGAAAGCCCAATATGACCAGCATCCAGCACCAGAACAAGGCCAGGGCCTTTTTCCAACCCCTCAAAACGGAGGCTTTCCTGTGGTCCTGCCCGGTGCTTTTCTGGTACAGCTGTTGTCTCCTGCGACTGAAGCTTTCCAGTGAGATCAGCAGCATCACTGCAACCAGCATGATAGCTGAAAGTTTGGCAGCGGCATTCAAACTGCCATAACCCAGCCAGGTATCATAGACAGCTGTCGTGAGAGTCGGTACAGCAAAGTAATCAACCGTGGCAAAATCACCCAGTGTTTCGATACCCATGAGGGCAAGGCCGGTGACAATAGCCGGTCTGGCCATGGGGATTGAGACCCTCAGAAAACTGGAAACAGGAGAGCATCCGAGCAACCGGCTGGCAAGCATCTGACTCTGGGAATGTTCAAGAAATGCGGTTCTGGCCAGTAGATAAAGATAAGGATAAAGCACTAGCGCCAAAATGATGACTGCGCCACCCAGACTGCGAATATCCGGGAAAAAATAATCCGCAGCACTCTGCCAACCCGTTAAATCCCTCAGCAGTCTTTGCACAGGGCCTGCGTATTCCAGCAGGTCTGTATAGATATAGGCGACCACGTAAGAGGGCATGGCCAGAGGCAGTACCAGAAGCCATTGCAGATAACGTTTACCGGGAATTTCACAGTTTGCCATGATCCAGGCTGCAGGAAGGGCAAGGATCAAACCCAGAATACCGACACCCAGGATCAACAATACGGTGTTGAGGATATAAGTGCCCAGCACAGTATTTCGCAGATGAGCAAAAATCTCACCGCTAGGCGCCGAGGCCTCATAGACCAGAGCCAAAAACGGAGTAAAAAGCAGAAGAGCCAGCAACCAGCTGCCAGCTCTCCAGAAGATCGAAAGGCCTTGTCTTGAATATGACTTATCAATGCCACACTGCAAAGAGAGTGGTGATAAGTCATTTTCCTGTGTTTCTAAGGCGGTAAGCACCTGTTTCATGAAAGTCTGTTTAAATATCTGTCCGAACTCTGCCAAGCGGTCAATTTTACAGAAAACGGAATGAATATCAGTAAAATTTGCATCTCTCTTTCAAACAGCAACGCAATTAGGGCCCCGGCCTGCAAAATTGCTTTTACGTCAGAAAATCGCCTTAACGTGCTGATATATCTGAAATAAATGGCTTCATCGACAGCTTCCATTTGTTCGTCTGCAAGTGCCGAATGAAAGCACTTGCAGATGTAGTCAAGTCAGAACAAATTAGCCTTGTTTACTCGGAAACCAGTATGAGCCTCCTTTGGGGATGTGGCCTTCTTTACGACCGTATTTTTCTCTTATAACTTCTATTGCTTTTTCTGAAATAACTCCGGGAGCATAGTCCATCATTGCAACAAACTCGTCGAATGAGGGATGCTCTTTCCAGTAACCATCATCTATCGCTCTTTCCAGAGAGCGGTCAAAATGAGAACGGAATACTTTTAAAGCTGCATTTATTTGCTCGTCGAGCCCAAACGCCGAATGTATGGCGCTGTATGCTTTTTCCTTAGAGTCTTCTCTATCAACAAAACCTTCTGGCTTATAACCCAATGCCTTCACTGCCTTTTCATAATTTAAGTGGCGATCTTCATGCCATTTCAAGTCGTCAGCTATGTCTGCACAATACGTGAACCCACAATATTTGCATTTAGCCATGCCTGATCCTTGGTCCTCTTGCAGAGAAGCAATATATTTTTTATGCAGTGTAATCGCCTCATGATAATGTCGAAGCTTTGCTAGTTTCTGAGCTGCATAATCCAGTCTCTGAGAGTGTCCTAAGTCAGGATGGGTTGTCTTGAGTTTCTTTGCAAAAAACTTAATTTCGGCAAGCCAAAGGTAGCCATAGTGGTTGCTATTGCTCATAGTGGAACCTAATCATAGTGTTAGATATTCCGTAGTCCACTTAAGGAATGACCTTGATCAGGCCGCAACTGAGGAGGTAGTGCAAGATGCTTTGCCAATGTGGACAGCAGGCTCCTACCCAAGCCATGAGGCAAGATTAACGGCTTAATTTTGTGAAATCAATATTTCCGATACCTGTGTGTCACTGCGCTATTCCTCACCTTGAGAGCGGTTTTGATAATGCTCTGTATTCCCGAAGATATTTCTTGACCAGCCAATCTTTACCATGCTGTAAAGTGACAGCACCCGAATCGTGCAACTGCCGTCCATACTGCACAAGTTTTTGAATGTCACTTTCATATATGAATCTTGAAGCAAGTATTTCTCCTTGGTTTGGATGAGAAAAGGTTTTCGGATTTGCGAGCCAACGGCTTAATCTGGAATCTTCAGGGGATAATAAAAATAAAGCTTTTATTGCCCTGGTCATACCCACATAAAATAACCTTCTTTCTTCTTCTAAGCCTAACTTTTCCAATGGATTATCATTGCTAATGTCAAAATTTCCGGATGGAAATTGCTCGTCATATAAGTCAGCCATAATGACATATGGAAACTCTAAACCTTTTGATCGATGGCAAGTCATAAGACTTACTGAGTTTTCATCTTCTATTGGTAACGGACTGATTAATTGACTAATGAAAACATTAGGGGCAATATTGTTATCACTCAGTACCTGTCCGAATAAAGATAAAGTCCTAACCCTGTGATTTGAATCAATAGTTGAATTTGATTTTTTATCCCATAGAGAGAATAAATCAGCAGTTCTTACCATATGATCAAAAATAGAAAAAGCCGATATTTCTTTTTGCTTTATTTCTATATTGTGTAGCTCTTTCATTATTTTTGATAATTCAGATAAGTCTTTTTTGTTTAGCTCTCTGGCTGCTTGCTCAAGGACAATACATAGATTGATAGTATCATCTTTTGCAATCTCTTTTGCTATTTTCTTTGCATCAGAAATTTTTAAAAATGGACTCATACCTCGAAGGAATCGGCTAATAAAGTTATCGTTTCTAACTCTTTCCGGGCATAGTTTCTTGTGCATTAAGAAATGCATTAGTAAGCCAATGGTGCAGAAAACATCTTGACTTGAATCATCATGTTTCGTCTTGCCTTTATAAGGAATACAAAATAACCTCATCAAAAATTGTATTAACAAAAGTTGAGCATTATTTCTCGTCAAAACGGAAATATCACTAAGAGGTATATTCTTGTTTTTCATTGTCTGAATAAGAGTAATCAAAGAAATACTTGGCTTATTGCTTTCTATTAATTTAACTTTTGTATCTGGTGTTGATAGGTGAGAAATACAGATTTTTTTCTCTCTTTTCTGATTGTTATTAATGACCGAGTTTGCAACCAAGGATAATGAATGTCCGAACCGAAATGTAGTGGTCAGTTTGTAAAATGAGCTGCCAGGGAAGGTTCGCAAAAATACTTCATCACTCATCAGGTCTGGCCTAGAGCCTCTCCAGCTATAAATACACTGGTCTTCGTCACCAACAGCATTTATGACTCCCCCCGTTTGACATAGGGAAGTAAGCAGCCTGTTTTGACCAATATTGATATCCTGATATTCATCTACCAGTATGTATTGATATCTAGGCAAACTGAGATCAGTAGAGTACAAGGTATTAACCAAATCTGGAATCCAGTCCTCCTCAGTACGAATATTATGAGCCAGCCGTTTCTCTTCAAAACCCTTATAAGCTCTCTCAAAGAGTTCTTGTTCTTCTGTCGTTTCTATGTATGGGTTGTAACACTCTGCCTTTAGGTTTCTAACCTTATCTATAAACTCTTCAGTCAGCTTATACTCATCATACTCTTTACGCTCTTTTTGAGCGTATTCCCTCAATGTATCTCTTAATAAATGTTTGCGAATTTCTTTATCTTCATCAGCTTCACCCTTAAAAATATTAAGATAGCCGTATTTTGAAGCTTTTTTTAATTCTTCGAGAGCAAATGAATGAAATGTACAAACCCTAACATTATTAGGTATAACCTTTTTGTTATGAGGGATGTTGAATCTCTTTTCAGACAGTTTTTTTGAAAAACTATCTCTTGCATCTCGATTAAACATCAAAACTAATATATCTTGCGGTGCTATCTTTTTTTTGTTTATTAAATAGCAAATCCTTCCAACCAAGGTCTTGGTTTTTCCAGACCCAGGAACTGCTCTGACAAGCATGTGGCCATTTTCATGTGAAATAACTTTTTTTTGTTCATGCGTATAATAAATCATGATTGAATTTCCTTATACTCAATGCATCGAGTAGCTTCAATAGGAAAAACAGCCTGACTTTTCAGTGTACAAAATATTTTTTTATAACTGCTGTTTATCTGTGAGTGTTCGCAGCAATAGCATCGAACCTCAATGTAACCTTTGCTTTGAGACTTTCGATATAACTTGGCGATTTCAGTCTTACTCGGAAAATCGTCACTGTAGAGTGTTGCTATGAATTGACTGGTTGCTTCCTGCTCTTGTAATGCTGAAAGTTTGATGTCTGTTATTGATAGGTCTGACTGTTTATTTACAGTGATTTTTTTTGCACTTGTTGGACATTTCTCTATTAGGCACTGCTTTGCTTCAAATTCAGACAATATAAAGTTGTAAAATTTAACTTCATCACCGCTTTTTATTCCGTCTGACCAAAGAGATTCAATTTCAAGAGCATCCTGAATCTGGAATTCTATAATTTTTGCTCCCGTAGAGATTTTCTTGTCTTCACACTGGTGTGTAACAGCAAACTCTATGAGCAATAAACGCTCAGGATTGTTCGATGAACTTAAAAGTAAATCGGGTCTTATTTTGTAATCATATCGATCCAGAACCACTTCTTTTTGTGGGCATGATATCTGGTCAAAAGACCGTGTTAGGTCATGAGTAATAAGCTTTTCATATCGACACTTCAGTGACTCGCAGTTGGTTTGGACTGTTGGGCAGATCTGTATTGAGTTAACATGTATATAAAACGGTCTTTTTTCTTCCAATGCAGCTTGATAATCGCGGTGGAAGAGGATTTTGCCTAATTTGTGTAGGTATGTTTCTCCTGTGCAGGGTGGAGAATTATAGTGCCGGAAATAGTTTATTCTTTCGCCTTCTGTTTTTGCTACCATTCTTTCCTGGCAATTCAGGCATGTATAACGTCTGCTTTTATGTGCGCTGTTAATGTGAAGAACAACACCATTTTCGTTGTAAGCGTAAGGATAATGAGGCTCTTTCATAAGGATTTTGAAGAGTTACATGCCCGTTCTGCCGGATGCAGGAAGCCATCGGTAAAGTGTTGGCACAGAAACGCCAAGGTTCGCAGCAACTTCTTTGGGAGGAATGCCGTCAGTCAGCAGCTTTTTAGCAGCCTCAATTTTTGAGTCTGTCATCTGCCGTTTGCGCCCCCCAATCTTTCCTCTCTGGCGTGCAGTTTCAAGACCGGCCTTAGTGCGCTCAACAATCAATTCACGTTCCATTTGAGCAAGGCTTGCCATGACATGGAAAAAGAAGCGTCCTGCTGTTGTTGTAGTATCAATGCTGTCTGTGAGACTGACAAAATGGCAGTCCTGTTGTTCAAGCTCATTTACCAAGGTAATCAGACTTCTGGCACTTCTCCCAAGGCGATCCAGCTTCCAGACAACCAGGGTATCCCCATCACGTAACACTTCAAAAGCGAGTTTTAAGCCCTCTCGGTTACTCTGTGTTCCGCTGGCTTTGTCTTCATATATCTTTGTGCAGCCAGCTTCCGATAGAGCCTTCCGCTGTAATGAAAGATCCTGATCTTTTGTTGATACTCTTGCGTAGCCGATTTTCATATCAGCCTTCCTTGATCATCTCTGTAAAATCAGACCACTGCTCAACTCTGAAGGCTCTGATATCTCTGACAGAAGCAGGAAACCAGGGAAGTGCTTTCAAAGCCGTGATAGCGCGGAATAAATTCGCCATGTTCTCGTCGTCTGTGACGTAAAGGCTTCCCTGAACTCGTCTGAAGCCAAAGCCAGATAGCGTGGAGCCAATCTCAACATAAGCCTGTGGCACACCTTTCGGGTGATGCTTTTCAGTCTCAGCGACAACCAGGTCAAAGGCAATGGCGAACATCAGTGAGCTACCGGATCATTTTTGATATTTGAATACCTGTATTCAGCTTCTTCTCCAGACTCAGGAATCTGAATTAAAACAATCCAGTCATCCTGATCGATCGGTCTGACAGGCGCAACAATTTTGTACGCAGGACCCAACTCGCCAAATCGTCGATACTGACCGATTAGTTGGGGATCAGGGAATCGATCTTGGGGCATTTTTTGGTCTCCTGATTATCAAAACTCATTTAAGAGTATGGAATCGAGAATTTAATTTCAAGAATAGTTTTTGAGAATCAGAAAGCAAGATTTTTCGGGACAGATTCTGAAACTCGGCTATCTTATCGAAAACCAACGTTTTTGAGAATAAAGATAACCGCCACCGATGGTCGCAATTCATGAAACGGCTTACCCGAGGCTGCGCTCTCGTACCACTTTTGATGATCTGGATGGTTCGATCTGGGAGCCTAAACCTGATGAAATGGACTGGATTAATGGTCAGGTAAAAAAGCCTCTGCACCGCCAAGTACTTTTGACCATGCTGAAGATGTTTCAGCATTTGGGCTATCACACAAGTTTTGATGACCTGCATGATGGATACACTCAATATTACGGGAAGATAACAAAGAGCCGGAGTTCCGATGCAGAAGTCAGAAAACACCGAGACTCTTCCGCAAGAAGCATTTATCTGCGTCTGCTGAGAGACCGCTTCAAAGTAAAACCCGCTGGTAGAAATATCTTCATACAACTGGCCTATGAGTCAGCCAAAAGCAAACACCACCTGGCAGATATCATCAATGAAGTCCTCGAAAACCTGATCAAGGACTCTTATGAGCTTCCCCCCTTTGATGCACTTGCACGGGTAGCAAGTGACCAGCGCCGAAGGATCAATAAAGAACTCTACAGCAATTACCTCGATTCTATTGATGAAAAATCCAGACAGGTTCTCTCATCATTACTAAATGAGGAATCCTGGGAGAAGCTGAAAAAAGAACCAGGAAAACTGACGACAAAAAACACAACCAATACGCTGGCAGTGTTGAGCTGGCTTCGCAAGCAACAGGCAGGTTTACCCAATTTACCGGATATCACACCGGGACTTACAATTGGAAGCCCGCGCTCTGGATCGTTCGGAAATGGCGCGATTGAGAAAGGGTAAGCAAGAGCTGCTGCTGACGATCCTACTCCGTTACCGACTTTCCCGCACCCTTGATGATGCGGCTGATTTACTGATCAAACTAATGCGGCGCATGCATACTCGGGCAGATAAGAAGCTGAAAGACTGGCTGAAAAATAAAACGAAACAGCAGGAGCAGCTTATCGGGCAGCTGAAGGATGTTACCGTTGCTTACCAGGGGAGTAGCAGAAACGATCAGCATAAACTCCGGAATATAGGCACAGCCCTGAAACACAATCCGCAGGAAGTGAACGACTCCTGCGACCAACTACTGACCTACTCAAGCAACAATTACCTCCCGTTTTTGTTGCCTATGTTCATAAATCATAGAGCAAATCTGTTTGATGCCCTGAGCTTACTGAAGGTGAGAACGCCTCATAGTGATTATGAGCTGTTCAAAGCCATACTGTTTATCAAGAAACACCAGACATCACGTAAAAGCCATATTGATGTATCCAACAGCTCTGTATCCCTAAAGTGGATACCTGCAAGAAAGTGGTGGACTTCAGTCACAGATACCAAAAAGAAAGGCGAACCCGTTACCAAAGTACATCGCCTTTATCTTGAGCTGTGCCTCTTTACTCTGGTTGCAGAAGCACTCAGGTCTGGCGACTTGTTTGTTGAAGACAGTGAGAATTTCAGTGATTTCAGAACGCAGTTTATCTCAGAAGAAGAGTATCAAGAGCAGTTCGAAGATTTCTGTCAAATGATGGGCTATCCCTCCAATGGTGCAGACTTTTGCAGGCAGCTCAAAGCCAAGCTTCACGCCGTTTGCAAAAAGGCTGATGAGCAGTTCCCTGATAATACTGAAGTGCAGATCATTAATAAAAAGCTATGTATCACCCCAGTCAAGGCAGAGAAACCAACACCTGAGCAAGAGGCTCTCGCATCCCTGATCAAAGAGCGTATGCCGCCCAAAAATATTCTGGATGTACTGTCTGAAACTGAAAAGTGGCTGAATCTCAGCAAGCATATCCGGCCTTTGTCGGGCAATAAATCCAGAATCGACAATACAGAAGAACGCTTTGTCCTCAACCTGCTTTGTTACGGCTGTAACCTTGGGCCAGTCCAGCTGTCCCGCTCAGTTCAGAATATCAGCCGCAAACAAATTGCACGGCTGAAACTTAAGCACTGTTCCGAATACACTCTCATCAAATGTATCCGAGATGTCATCAATGGCTATAACCAGTTCTTGTTACCTGGCTACTGGGGAACTGGCAAAAGAGCATCTGCTGACGGCACTAAATGGGATGTGTACGAAAATAACCTTCTGTCCGAGTACCATATTCGGTATGGAGGCTATGGTGGCATCGCCTACTACCACCTCAGCGACAAATATATCTGCCTCTTTTCCCGCTTTATACCCTGCGGTGTTTACGAGGCAATTTATATCCTGGACGGGCTTCTGGAGAATGACTCGGACATTCAACCTGATACCGTCCACTCTGATACACATGGGCAAAGCCTTGCAGTCTTCGGTCTGGCTTATTTGCTGGGAATTAAGCTTATGCCCAGGATAAAGAACATCAAGCGGTTAAATTTGCACCGGCCAGAAGCTGGCGCCAGGTTCAAGCACATTAACGGTATCTTCGCAGAGCCTATCGACTACAAGGTAATCGAAAGAGAGTTTCCAGAAATGTTGGGAATTGTCATGTCAATCAAGGGCGGTAAGCTCACCGCATCAACTATTGTTCGTCACTTAACTGGAAAGAGCCGGAAAAACCAGTTGTATTATGGCTTCAGGGAGCTTGGCAGGGTCATACGAACCCAGTTTTTGATGGAGTATATAGCGGATGGCGGCTTACGCCGTATGATCAACGCTTCAACCAATAAAAGTGAGCACTTCAACAAGTTTTCTGACTGGGTTTTCTTCTATAACAAGGGCGTGATTCGGGAAAATGACCGTCACGAACAGGACAAAATCATTAAGTGGAATCACCTTGCCACTAACATGCTCATTTTTTATAACGTCGAGGTGATGACGAGAGTATTGAAGGAGCTGAGAGAAGAAGGACACAAGATCGCTGAAGATGATTTGAAGCACCTGTCTCCTTACATAGAGAGTACAAACCGGCTGGGAGACTAGCGTCTTGAGTTAGCCAAGCAGGTACGGCCTCTGGATTTTTCTATTTCGGTACTGTGAGCAACCCTTTCAGAATGTCACTGAAATCACTTATTATTTGGCACAATAGTTCTGAACATTAAAGGCGGCGAAATGCCTGGATACTATCAATACCGTTTTAATCTTGATCTTCGTGCCAGCGACAAAATCATCAAGAAGACAGCTAAGCTTAACCGCCTGAAATCGTGGTCGTTCGAGGACCATATCCATCACTATACCAACTACATCGAACCAGACTTCATTAATACATTAGATTTCGGAATTTGTTGTGAAGAGTATTACTGGCGTATTGGTCAGCGCCGTATGATATTTCCCAAGGATGCAGACGTTCTGAACATGCTGTTACAGGCGAAGTTTTCCCTATCAGCGGTTGAAGGTTTTCGGTTGCCCTATGATCAGTTTATTTTAGCGATCCCGAAGGAATATAAGTTTGCCGAATTGTCTATAACGGGAGTTCTGGTGACGATGTGCCGGAATACTGACGAGATGAATGAGAAAATTGATCCACTCATCAAGGTATGCAGCAAAGGCACCGAGTCGGCACAAACGCCTCCTGGTCGCAAGGGAATGCTGACGTTTAATTTTCAGTTTGCTCATGATCCGGCAACAACATATTCTCGCATATCTGTAAAATTAGAAGATTTGCCACGTATTCTGTCTGCAAACCGATATCAGGACCTTGCCGACATTCTCCCAGGGTTTGCTTCAAGAGGATATCTTCACACGGAGCGTTGTGATAATGCGGAATTGCAGGCTCATTATGAGTTGCTGAAACTGGTGGTGTCCATGTCAGTGTATGTTATGTACGCACGCAGCAATGATCGCCACGATATTTTGCAGGATGGACTGCCAGGAAAGTTCAGCAATCACCAGTTTGCATCTCTGGGTCATCGTCGTAGCAAACATATGACTTTAGGCAGTATGTCTGGTGTTAGGGAAAATAGAACATCCCCGAACAGCCACTACAGGTCATGGCATTTTCGTCAGCTGGTACATGACAAGTATTATCAGAATGAATATCAGGGCATGGAGAAAGGGAGCCGGATCGTTTTTGTTTCTGATACTTTGGTTTCCAGCAAGGCCAAGCCAGTAACATTGGTGGGTTAATCTTTGTACCCCTGTATTGTCGATCTGCAAAATAGCATTGCTTTTGCAGATCGAGGAGCGTACCAATATTATTAAGCAGATACTGTGTTCAGGCAGGCGTAGTTACCAGCCTTGCACTTAGTATTCACCATGTACAACTTATTGTTAAGGTAAGCGCGGATTAGCGCTTTGTCCATTGGGATATGAACAACCGGAACTTCGTTTGCAGCAGCGGCTAGGCTGGATAATTTTGCCATCAGGTCTGCAACTGTTTTTTTGGGAGTATTCCCGTTGTACATTGCCTCTCGGCTTTTGAAATCTGGGTATACGACAATGATAGGAAGCCCGATACTGGCTGCGTAAGTGATTTCCTCTCGGACTGCAACAGAATTTTTTGTGTGCCCACTTAAGAAAAGGATCATGTTCTTGGATGCTCGGAGGCGTTCACGCAACCGAGGCTTCAGGGTCTTTTCCCAGTCGCTACCGTCACGGACGTTATAGGTTTTACCGTGAGAATCCACAAATGGAAAGGTAGGATCTTTTCCTTTCCATGCTCTGAGCATGTTGTAGTGGCAAAAATCTTTAGCCAAATTTGCACCAAGACCACCTTCTTTGAACGTGCCATCATTTACATAAAATGCCGCATAGTTTCCGGTTCTATTCATAGTCGCATTAGCTCCCTGTGTGTTCGAGTTCAAGCCTGATTTTTGTTAAATCAACTTTGTCCTTAACGGACTCGTGAAGAACGATTTTTAGCCCACCTGGTAGAGTGAGCTTCCTGTTCAGCGACATTGTGATAAACATGTTTTTCAATAGTCGCTGAGGGGTATCCACACCAGCCTGACCACCTCCCATTAGCGGCATGCAGACAGGACGGGCTTGAGCGTGAGTATGAATATGTTCGGATAACCGGGCAAGGACGCGAGTGTACTCATCCCAGGTAACTTCGGCACGATCCTGTTCATTAAATCGGGTCATGGCTATGAGGAGAAAGCTCTTGCCTTCACAGTCAACCCTGACGGCTGTACCCAAATCATAACTATTTTTGTTTCCGCGCCGACGGGCACTGTTTACCTTTGGTATTAGTCCCTTGAGCCCTTTCTGGATTTCCTTTTTCAGTGGATTTTGATCATCTTTGTAATATCGCTCAATAAACTGGCCGTGAAGGGTGTTTTTGGCAATTATGCGGTCATCAACAATAGTGTCGAAATACTCGTTAACAGGAATTACGATGAGTCCGGATTCTTTGAAGATATCACCAAACTCAATCTTGGTATCTGTGTTATCCGTAAGGCTAAGCTCGATATTGTTTCTCCGGCGGATGATGAAAAGTCCGACAGCAACGGCTATCAGCAATATAAAAAGAAGAGTATATAGTTCGCGCCCCTCCCGAAAGGTCGGCAGTCCTGATGCTGCCAACACATCAGTACCAGTGATAATCAGACCGAGACAGGACAAAGCCCCCATTCTAAACGCATGAAACTTGACCACCAGAGTTCCCTCTCAACTTTATGCTTAAGCACGAATATTGCCACCCTGATGAATTTGGCTCAAGTCTATGAAAAACTTAATAAGTTAGAGGCTGGGTACTTTGATAAAAGACTGCTTGAAGTCATTTTCTGGAGTAATGACAAATGGCTTGCGTGACTCAATCCGCATTGCCGATTTCTATGTAAAACAGTGTGTTAGCTGTATTTTCTGACGTAAAAGCAATTTTGCAGGCCGAGGCCCAATTAGGCGTAGACTTGCCTTTTAAATGCCTGCTCTCAATTGTGTACGGTAATAATGCACACCAAAGGTAGAGGTAATTTATGAAAAGTGTCAGCGTTAATCAGTTCAGGGATAACCTGAAAAGTTTTGTAGAGAAGGTTGTGGGCAACAGCACTCCGCTTAAGGTCACTCGGCGCGGTGGAGAAGACTTTGTGATGATCAGTGCTGATGACTGGGAGCAGGAACAAGAGACTCTTTATGTGCTGCAGAATAGTAGCTTGATGCGGCAGATTGCAGACTCACAGAGTACACATAGCCAGGGTGAGGGCTATCAGCCAAGTGAAGAGGATATCAGTGAGATCATTGGTCTTTGAGGGTAATACTTGGCAGGTATACGAAGCTCTACGCGAGAAAGTTGACATCCTCCCCACCCTGAAGAGGGGGTCGCAAAACTCTCTCCGCCGTGGGAACGCGCTGACTCCCGTCATTGCCGGCTTCATTCCCGCGAAGGCGGGAATCCACACTGACTCACCACCAGAACCGTACTGCCCGGTGTCCCCCTGGCCTTGTCATCCCCGAGAAGGCAGAGATCCACCGTTGGCGCTGGATTCCCGCCTTCGCGGGAATGACGACTTCAGAGCGAGAGAACGAGCTGAAGTTTTGCGACACCCTCTGAAGAGGGTGTCGTAAAAGCCAAAATTCAAATCCAGTAGGACGGGGATTCCTGTTAGTCACCTGCAGGTTCCTGTTTCACAGTTCGTTGCTCAGGGAACAAGCGGAGCCGCCCTGGCTTGGTTCTCGCATACAAAGTAGTGAACTAAATCATTTCCTTTCTGTCTAAATATTAGGGCGATAGTACAAGTTACGAATAATTTACCCCTTCTCTTGAGATTGCCTTTAGAACTGTCATGAAGCATTAAATTTGCAAGGCAAATGAGCTAACCACAAGGACGGTATTAACAACAGCTACAACTTAATAAAGGACGATTAATTATGGATAATGTAAAAACTTTTGCTACCGGCTACGGCTACGGCTATAGCTATCTGCCCGGTGTAATAGCTGCTGAAAATAGCTCCCCCACCTCAAGAGCTGTAAAGCCCTCACCAGTAAAAAATGGTGGTGAGATGAGCGTCGCTGACAACCCCAAAGAAATGACGGATTCAAGCGGGCAAACGCAGAGCCTGATGAAAAGGAAAATTGAAAATTCTAAAACTGCTGCAGACGGTGCAGTCATATCTGCACAAGGCTCAGAACAAAATCGTCCCTGCTCTGATAACCCTGACTTCCGATCTGATGATTATATTGTGGCAAATCATTTCGCATCTTTACGTCCGATAACTCCCTCTTACGAACGCTTCCCGGTAGGTGACAGTAGTAAGCCCATGAATGAACAATTTGCCAATAAAACGATTCATTGGCTCCAGCAACTTAACACATCATACGAAGAGCGGAGCTCAGTCATGACAAGATTTCGTGAAATACCTAAGACATTGGTCATAAGTTACACCTATTCGAGCAGTGGTATACCCAGTGCAACCTTTACGTACGATTCTTCTCGTTTGCCAGAATTGCTGGAAGAAAGAAAACGTCTGGGTGTTTATTATGCTGAGGATTATAAGGCCTACGAACTTCCCGAGCTGTCAAAAGCCAGCGGCTTGGGATTGCTCTCACTGCCAAAATATTTTGATCATACTTTCAGATCCAGCTTTGTAGCAAAGGATAACGGGCGTACACCCAGTGAGTGTCTGAATGCTTTTTTTCATGGTCCTACCATTTCAGACTGTGCGACAACTATTCTGGCCTGTCAGTATCGAGCCATTGAATCGATCATTGGCACCGACGAATTCAACCGAATCTTTGGTGCACCGGTCTCAAAGTTCAGAATTTCCTGCACGATTATGTCGCATACCAGCAAAAACTCTTCTAGCCTCGCGAATATTGCTGAAAAATTAGAACCGATCGACTTGAGCAACCCTATCTATAATCTGTTTCACGATCTTAACCGCACTGACGATAACTGCCCTGTCAGGAAACTGTCAGAACGGGATATCAAAAAGGGTGATCTCATCTACATTCAGGGCGTAGCGATCTACATGGAGAAACATAAATTCGGTACTGCTATAGGTTTTAATCTGATATGCACCGGGCAAAATAGCAGTGGACAGAATCTCTATCTGGGGTTTGGTCCGGATAAATTTGATGAACCGAAAACCTACGACCAAGTCAAAAAAATACTGATTGATGGTTACAACAAACCACAGAGTCCTGAAACAATCCATGCAATTAAAAGGGGGGGAACGCATTATGCAGACCTGAAAGACAGTATTCTGCCCTATGACTCCCCTATTGTTGGTATCACTCGTGGGCTTCGCTTCAGTAATGAGCGATGGGAAGATTTTTTGTCGCAGTGCGATCAAGTCTGGCATTGCCAACCACTGTTGCCTGTCACATCGACTATGGAACCAAAGCCGGTGCATCAGGTTTCACCGTTCACCATTGAAAATCTTGATTCTGATTTTGATCAATTCAAAGCCGACTCAATACAGCAGAAACTGATGAAAGGTACGGCCCTGAAGTTCGCACACACTGTGATAAATAATCAGTGTGAAGCCTCGCATAAAAAGCCCATGGGACTATTCTTGAGCGGATCAGCGGGAATAGGAAAAACACATCTATGTACAGCGGTTGCCAAAAAAGCAGCCGAGTATGGTGTTGACACCCTTTATATAGACGATGTTACAGCAGGTACTCTGTTCGATGACTTAGAGGGTAATGAAACGCTATGGGCTGAAAAGATCGACGAAAAGCTTGCCGGAAAGGAATTGGTGGTCATCGATGATGCCAACGGCTTACTTAGCAAAAAACTTCTGGCAAAAACAATGAGACATGTGATGACTCATAACAAAGCCATCATGGTCAGTTCAAATGTTCATATTCCTGCCAAAGATGCAACCCCTGGCATTATTGATCCCTTAACCAGGAAAGCTCATAACTTTCTTTACCTGAGCGATTTGCAGGGAGACAGTCACCGTTCCCAATGGTGGCATAGCCCTGAAGTTCAGACGGCTGATGCATTATCGCAACTGGGTCAGTATCAAGGCCCCAGGGCGGCAGCAGTCATCACTGAGAGGGCTATATCAATAGACGAAATGGCCAAAATACTCAGTATTCCGGAAGAACAGATCCGCCGGGTGGGTCCCCCTCTTTTGCCCGGACTCCCACAAAAAGCAAGCCCCGATTCCCATCTCAGCGATTTATCCAAAACACAGCATCAGGCTGTTTTTATGGAGTGTGATGCTGCTGGTGGTAAAATTAAAATTGAGCAGTTCATAAATATTGTTCAGAGAGTACACGATGAAGGCTTAAAGCTGGTGGTTAAAACCGAAGACCGCTCATTATTGTTAAAAGATGTACTGAATTATTTAGAGAAAGATTTCAGTATTAGAAAGTACAGGATCCGTATTGCTGACCGACTCAAGCATATGTTCCGGGATTTTTCGGAATCCGGACTGTAAAGTTGACTCGGGGCTCGGCCCCCAGAATTGCTTTTAGATTGAAAGCTAAGGCGCCGAAGCCTCGACCAAAGTCAGTCATTAGCAGAGCAAGAAGCCAGGCAGATCGTCGGATTTGGACTCACCCCATGAAACGACCAGTCAGCTTCAATTACACAATTTAGTACATTAGGGTTCAAATTCATTTGAGCCCCCTTCAGCAGTGAACTAAATCATTTCCTTTCTGTCTAAATAAATAGAGCGATAGTACAAGATTCGGATAATTTACTCCTTCTTTTTAGAGTGCCTGAACAATGAGTCAGAAAATATGATTTCGTATGGTTGAGTACTTAACCAGAAGGACGGTATTAACAGCAGATGCAACTTAATAAAGGACGATTAATTATGGATAATGTAAATGTTTTTGCTACCGGCCATCAGTCAGGTGTACCTCTCCAATACGGAAAAACAGTGACTAAATCATCTGAAATAACGGCTGAAAATAGCCCCTCTCTCACCACTTCCGGTTCCACCTCTAGAAGTGTAAAACCCTCGCCAATAAAAAATGGTGGTGAGATGAGCGTCACTGACTACCCGAAAGAAAGGGTGGATTCAAGCGGGCAGACGCAGAGCCTGAGGAAAAGAATAATTGAAAATTCCAGTACTTCGTTCTCCGCAAGCGGTACTGTCATATCTACACAAGGTTCAAAAGAATACCGACCCTACTTCTATGACCCTTTCGACGAAGTTGATCGGGGTATTCAAGAACACCATATTGAATCTTTGCGCAAGATAACTCCCTCTTACAAATCCTTCCCGGCAAGTGTCAGTAATAGGCCCATGGATGAACTATTTGCCGAACATACGATTCATTGGCTCCAGCACATTAACACATCATACGAAGAGCGGAGCTCGGTCATGACAAGCATTTATGATTTTTATAATTTTCATAAAAAAGCACCGTTAGAAAAAGTCAGTGTTACCAAATTGAACACTGGCTTAGACTCGACAAGTTTTTCTCTTTCTGACTCAGCCAGGGCAGACTGTTCTCCTTCCTTTGCTCAGATGTATGAGGGGATAGAACGGCTGGAGTTAAGAAAACGTCTGGGTATATTTTATCCTGAGGATTATAAGAAATATGAACTTCCCGAGCTGTTATACGGTATCTACCTCGGGCGGCACACACTACCAGAATTTTTTGACCTGGGTAACAGAAACAGCTTTGTAGCAGTGGATAACGGGCATACACCCAGTGAGTGTCTGAATGCTTTTTTTCATGGTCCTACCCTTGCGGACTGTGCAACGGCTTTACTGGCCTGTCAGTATCGAGCCATTGAATCCATCATTGGCACCGACGAATTCAACCGGATCTTTGGTGCACCGATCTCAAAGTTCAGAATTTCCTGCACGATTATGTCGCATACCAGCAAACACACTACTAACGTCGGGAATATTGATCCAATCGATGCCAGCAACCCTATCTATGATCTGTTTTACAATCTTTCGCTCAGTGACGAAACCGGCACTAATTTAACTGGCAGGGAACTGTCAGAACGGAATATCAAAAAGGGTGATATCATCTACATTCAGGGCGTTGAAAGCTACCTGGAGAAACATAAAAGCGGTTGTTCTATAGGTTTTAATCTGATGTGCACCGGGCAAAACAGCAGCGGACAGAATCTCTATCTGGGTTTTGGTCCGGATAGATTTGATGAACCGAAAACCTACGACCAAGTCAAAAAAATACTGATTGATGGCTACAATAAACCACAGAATTCTGTGACAAACTATGCAATCAAAAAGGGGGAAACGCAGTATGCCCGGCTGAAAGACAGTATTCTACCCCATGACCACCCTATTATTGGCATCACTTGTGCGCTTCGCTTCAGTAATCTGTTCTGGGAATATTTTTCGTCGCAGCGCGATCAAGTCTGGCATCATCAACCGCGGTTGCCTGTCACACCGACTATGGAACCAAAGCCGGTGCATCAGGTTTCACCGTTCACCATTGAAAATCTTGATGCTGATCTGGATCAATTGGAACCCGACTCAGAACAACAGGAACTGATGAGGGATATGTCCCTGAAGTTCACACACGCTGTGATTAATAATCAGGGTGGAGCCTCGCACAAAAAGCCCATGGGACTATTCCTGACTGGATCACCGGGAATAGGAAAAACGTACCTTTGTGTAGCTGTTGCCAAAAAAGCAGCCGAATACGGTGCCAACGTCCTTTACATAGACGAAGCTATGGTAGGCGATCTGTATATGGACTACCAGGGTAAAGAAGAGCAATGGGCCAGAAAGATCGACGAAATGCTTGCCGGTAAGGATTTGGTGGTCATCGATGATGCCAACACCGGATGCCTTAGCAAAAAATTTCTGGCAAAAACAATGAAACATGTGATGACTGATAAAAAAGCCATCATGCTCAGTTCAAATAATTATATTCCTGTCAAGGATGCAACCCCTGACGTTATTAATCCCTTAACCAGGGAAGCCCATAACTTTCTTTACCTGAGCGATTTGCAGGGGGACAGTCGCCGTTCCCAATGGTGGCACAGCCCTGAAATACAGGCTACTGATGCAATATCGCAACTGGGTCAGTATCATGGCCCCAGGGCGGCAGCAGTCATCACCGAGAACGCTGTATCAATAGACGAAATGGCCAGAATGCTCAGTATTCCGGCAGAACAGATCCGTCAGGTGGGTTCCCCTATTTTGCCCGAACTCCCACTAAAAATAAGCCCCGATTTCTTTCTCAGCGATTTATCCAAAACACAGCATCAGGCTGTTTTTATGGCGTGTGATCCTGTTTATAGACGTGATGTTGAGCAGCTCATAAATATTGTTCAGAGAGTACACGACGAAGGCTTAAAGCTGGTGGTAAAAACCGAAGACCGCTCATTATTGTTAAAAGCTGTACCGGATATCCTGGAGAAAGACATTTATCTTGAAACGTACAAGCTCCGAATTGGTGACCGATTCAAGCATATGTTCCAGGACTTTTCGGAATCCGGACTCTAGAGTTGGCTCGGGGCTCGGCCCACATAATTGCCTTTACATTGGAATTTAAGGCGCCGAGGCCTCGACCAAAGTCAGTCATTAGCAGAGCAAGAAGCCGGGCAGATCGTCGGATTTGAACTCACCCCATGAAACGACCAGTCAGCTTCAATTACACAATTTAGTACATTAGGGTTCAAATTCATTTGAGCCCCCTTTAGCAGTGAACTAAATCATTTCCTTTCTGTCTAAATAAATAGAGCGATAGTACAAGATTTAGATAATTTACCCCTTCTTTTTAGATTGCCTGAAGTACTGTCATAAAGAATTAAACTTGCCAGGCAAATGAGCTAACCACAAGGACGGTATTAATAGTAGATACAACTTAAAAGGACGATTAATTATGGATAGTGTAACTTTTACTTCTACCGGCTATCTGCCCGCTGTACCTTTCCAATTCGGAAAAACAGAAAATAGCCCCACTTCCACCACTTCAGGTTCCACCTCAAGAAGTGTAAAGCCCTCGCCAGTAAAAAATGGTGGTGAGATGAACATCGCTGAAAACCCGAAAGAAAGGGCAGATTCAAGCGGGCAGACGCAGAGGCTGAGGAAAAGAATCATTGAAGAGTCTAAAACTGCCGCAAGCAGTACTGTTATATCTGCACAAGGTTCAAAACAATATCGTCCCTCCTCTAATGCCTCTGTCTCAAAAGCTGATGATGCTATTATGGCAATTCATTTCAAATCTTTAGACGTGATAACTCCCTCTTACAAACCCTTCCCGGTAAGTCACAGTAACAAGCCCATGGATGAACAATTTGCCAATAAAACGATTCATTGGCTCCAGCAACTTAACACATCATACGAAGAGCGGAGCTCAGTCATGACAAGCTTTTATGATCCCGTCCCGTTTATGGACGAAAGTTCTACCCAATGGGACAATAGCTTTGTCACGGCAACCAACAATGCTTCCAGTTCGCCAAAAGTCCTGGAAGTAAGCAAACGTCTGGGTGTTTTTTATGATGAGGATTATATGGACTATGAACTTCCCAAGTTGTCAAACGGTATTAACCTCGTGAAACACACTCTACCAAAATATTTTGATAGGACTTATATAAACAGCTTTGTAGGAAAGGATAACCGGCATACCCCCAGTGAATGTCTGAATGCTTTTTTTCATGGCCCTACCATTGCAGATTGTGCGACAACCATGCTGGCCTGTCAGTATCGAGCCATTGAATCCATCATTGGCACCGACGAATTCAACCGGATCTTTGGTTCACCGGTGGCAAAATTTAGAATTTCCTGCACGATTAGCCAAAGCTCTTCTGACTTCGTGAATGGTGCTGAAAATTTAACACCGATCGAAATCAGCAACCCTATCTATAATCTGTTTTACGATCTTTCGCACCTTCACGAAACCGGCATTACTTCAAGTGACAAGGAACTGTCAAAACAGGATTTCAAAAAGGGTGATATCATCTACATTTCGGGCGTAAGTGACTACATGAAGAAACATAAATTGGGTAATGCTATAGGTTTTAATCTGATATGCACCGGGCATAACAGCAGCGGACAGAATCTCTATCTGGGGTTTGGTCCGAATGAATTTGATGAACCGAAAACCTACGACCAAGTCAAAAAAATACTGATTGATGGTTACAATAAACAACAGGGTCCTGAAACAATCCGTGCAATCGAAAAGGGAGAAAGGCATTATGCCCAGCTGAAAGACCATACAGTACCCCATGACCACCCCATTGTTGGCATCACTTGTGCACTTCGCTTCAGTAATAATTACTGGAAATATTTTTTGTCGCAGTGCGATCAAGTCTGGCATTGCCAACCACTGTTGCCTGTCACATCGACTATGGAACCAAAGCCGGTGCATCAGGTTTCACCGTTCACCATTGAAAATCTTGATTCTGATTTTGATCAATTCAAAGCCGACTCAAAACAGCAGGAACGGATGAAAGATACAGCCCTGAAGTTCGCACACGCTGTGATAAATAATCAGTATGAAGCCTCGCATAAAAAACCCATGGGACTATTCCTGAGCGGATCAGCGGGAATAGGAAAAACACATCTATGTACAGCGGTTGCCAAAAAAGCAGCCGAATATGGTGTTGACACCCTTTATATAGACGATTTTACAGCAGGTACTCTGTTCGATGACTTAGAGGGTAATGAAACGCTATGGGCTGAAAAGATCGACGAAAAGCTTGCCGGAAAGGAATTGGTGGTCATCGATGATGCCAACGGCTTACTTAGCAAAAAACTTCTGGCAAAAACAATGAGACATGTGATAACTCATAACAAAGCCATCATGGTCAGTTCAAATATTCATATTCCTGCCAAAGATGCAACCCCTGGCATTATTGATCCCTTAACCAGGAAAGCTCATGACTTTCTTTACCTGAGCAATTTGCAGAGAGCCAGTCGCCGTTCCCAATGGTGGCGCAGTCCTGAAGTTCATGCTGCTGATGCAATATCGCAACTGGGTCAGTATCAGGGTGGCAAGGCGGCAGCAGTGATCACTGAGCGCGCTGTATCAATAGAAGAAATGGCCGGAATACTCAGTATTCCGGCAGATCAGATCCGCCAGGTGGGTTCCCCTCTTTTGCCCGGACGCCCACAAAAATTTAGTTCAGATTACTTTCTCAGCGATTTATCCAAAACACAGCATCAGGCTGTTTTTATGGAGTGTGATGCTGCTGGTGGTAAAATTAAAATTGAGCAGTTCACAAATATTGTTCAGAGAGTACACGATGAAGGCTTAAAGCTGCTGGTTAAAACCGAAGACCGCTCATTATTGTTAAAAAGTGTACTGAATTATTTAGAGGGTGACTTCTATATTAAAAATTACAGGCTCCGTATTGATGACCGACTCAAGCATATGTTCCGGGACTTTTCGGAATCCGGACTCTAGCAGCCTGTCGGACTTAAGACTGTCCTACACGGCAACTGCTCCTGCGTTGCTCTAGCTCCTGCATCCATGCAGTCGTGCGGTTGCAATAAATTGGTCTAAAAATCTCTGTTTCTTGCAATCCTCGCTACGGACGCTTAAGTCCGCAGGCTGCTAGCAGAATTGCTTTTACATCGAAGGATAAGGCGTCAAGGCCTCATAGACCAGAGTCAGAAGCAGAGAGCCAGCAAGCAGCCGCCGACTCTCCGGAAGGTCGAAAGGCCTTTTAATTACAGATCAAAACGGACTTCGTCTAACAGTTTCTGAGCGGTCGCATAGTTCTCTGCCAGCTTGTAAACAGGCAGATCGTCGGATTTGAACTCACCCCAGGAAGCAACCATTTTGGAAACCGGTACATCAGGATTTACAGGGTATTCCATGTTGACTTCAGCGAAGGTGGCCTGAGCTTTTTGACTGGCCAGGAATTCCATTAACTTAACGGCATTGTCTTTGTTGGGAGCGTATTTGGTCAGAACCATACCACTGACGTTGACGTGAGAGCCATTGCCTTTCTGATCAGGGAAGTTGATGTAAACGGACTCAGCCCATGGACGCTGTTCTTCATTGGTCATCATCTTGCCGAAGTAATAGCTGTTACCGATAGAGAGGTCGCAAACGCCTTCCGTGATAGCTTTTACCTGGGCACGGTCATTACCCTGAGGGCGACGGGCCAGGTTTTCCTTGAAACCTTCAAGCCATTCTTTAGTCGCTTCCTCACCATTGTGAGCGACATAAGCAGCAACGAGACCTACGTTATAGGCGTTTTTACCACTGCGTGTGCAGATTTTGCCTTTGTACTTTGGATCGGCCAGATCGTCGTAAGTGATGCCTTCCGGCTTCTCTGAACGTTTGGTGCTGTAGATATTTCTGACACGCTTGGTCAGGGCAAACCATTCACCCTCAGGGTCTCTATACTGGGCAGGAATGTCGTTATTGATTGATTGGCTGTCAACGGGCTGGCTGAGATCCTTTTCAACCAGATTCATCAGTCGGCTGATGTCTGTCGTCAATACCAGGTCAGCGGGGCTCAGTTTGCCTTCACGTTCGAGACGCTCACTCAAACCTTTTTTGGCAAACACCATGTTGACTTCAATACCGGTGTCTTTGGTGAACTCTGCGAACAGAGGTTCAACCAGAAAAGGCTGACGATAGGAGTAAACATTAACCACTTCTGCGGCCAGGGAGATAGCAGATGCAGCCATAAGACCTGCTGCTAAAAGTGCTGAAGAGACTTTATTTTTCAACATGGACGACAACCGTATTTTTATAATATCAATCTAAATAGGAAACATTATCATTCGCACATTCTACAGAAATTTCGTCTTATCGCCAGTTTTTATGAACATAAGTACTAACTTTTTTGTTCTATTCGCATACCATATTTCACAAATAGCATTCATTAATTTGGAATAGTTTTTGGAATGAAAGTTCAAAGCATTGTTGTCAATCCACCCAACTAAAGAGCAGGACCAGGATTCTGGGTTGAGCGAATGCCCTTCCTTATGGTTGAGGTGTCCTTGAGCTTCCATAACACTCTGCGTCTTATCTGATCTTCTTTTTCTCCATCCCTTCAGAAATTATCAGTCTGCGAAAAACCTTCCGACTATTCGAAGTCGCTCATACCCTGTTGTGGATAAAAAATACCGCTTTATAAGTCTAAATACGCTTCAAACGCAGGTTTTATCAACCTTTCATTAGCGTGGTTCTGTTAGAAATGCCTTGTGGAAAGCTACATAGAGAAACTATTTATAGATACCGGGATAAGATATTGATAAATTTCGATTGTGGAAAAAGGCTCTTTTATCCACAAGAAAACTACACCTTAACCGAAAGATTCCAACAGTAGACTGACACACTTATTCATTTTTTAAAATATTGATATATATATACTTTTTTTGCTTATCCACAAAAACTACTCACACTATTTATAATAAAAATATCTAATAAACACTACGTTAAAGACGGCTATTGTTTTTAATGTTACTCACAGGTAAGGACCTCTAGAAGCAGTAGGAAGACGACATACAAGATTTCGGGCTTTACGACTGAACCCCTGGCTGATAAGGCACTATGCTTTACGCCAATAGGAACAGAGCCTTTAACTGAACGAGTCCTCATCGGGAAAAACAGGCGGAAAGGCATTTGTCATGAAAGATGCATGTTGTGGACAAAAGAGCTGAGGTATAATCCGCCTCCTTTTTACCAGACCCATAAACGAACAAAGGTGATGTGACCTTGGCAGTGGACTTTCCAACCCGGTTTGATGTGATAGTGATTGGTGGTGGCCATGCGGGCACAGAGGCTGCTCTTGCTTCTGCACGTATGGGTGTTAAAACACTCTTGTTGACCCATAACATCGAAACTCTGGGGATGATGTCCTGCAATCCTGCCATCGGTGGTATTGGCAAAAGTCACCTGGTGAAAGAAGTGGATGCCCTGGGTGGTGCCATGGGTCGGGCTACGGATTTGGCGGGTATTCAGTTTCGGGTTTTGAATGCACGAAAGGGGCCAGCTGTCAGAGCCACCCGTGCCCAGGCTGATCGGGCACTTTATAAAGAAGCGATCCGAAACATTCTGGAAAACCAGGACAACCTGTGGATATTCCAGCAATCCGCTGATGACCTGATGGTTGAACAGAGTCAGGTTACCGGTGTGGTGACCAACATGGGGGTTCGTTTCCTTGCAACCAGTGTGGTCCTGACTGCAGGAACTTTTCTGGGTGGACGAATTCATATTGGTCTGGAAAATCACAGCGGTGGCAGAGCTGGAGACCCTCCCTCTATAGCCTTGGCCAATCGATTGAGAGATCTTGATCTGGCCGTTGAGCGTCTGAAAACAGGGACGCCTGCCCGTATTGACGCCCGTTCTGTTGATTTTTCGATGATGGCAGAGCAACCGGGTGATACTCCGGTTCCGGTCATGTCCTATCTGGGCTCTGTCGAACAGCATCCCCGTCAGGTGTCTTGTTATATTACCCACACCAACGAACGGACCCATGAGATCATTCGTAGTGGTCTTGACCGTTCACCTATGTTTACCGGGGTGATTGAAGGTATTGGCCCAAGATACTGTCCTTCTATTGAAGACAAGATCACCCGCTTTGCCGACAAGTCTTCACACCAGGTATTCCTTGAGCCAGAAGGTCTGAATACCAATGAGCTCTACCCCAATGGGATTTCTACCAGTCTTCCCTTCGACGTTCAGGTCGATCTGGTGCGTTCCATCCCTGGTCTGGAAAATGCGCATATTACCCGTCCGGGTTATGCCATTGAATACGATTATTTTGACCCGAGAGGTTTGAAATATTCTCTTGAAACAAAAGCGATCGGTGGTTTGTTCTTTGCCGGGCAAATTAATGGCACTACTGGCTATGAAGAAGCTGCGGCCCAGGGACTGTTGGCTGGTTTAAATGCTGGACTGAGAGCGCAGGGTAAAGAGAGCTGGTGTCCTCGCAGGGACGAAGCCTACATTGGCGTTCTGGTGGACGATCTGATTACCAATGGCACCAGTGAACCCTATAGAATGTTTACCAGCCGTGCCGAATATCGTCTGATTCTGCGTGAAGATAATGCCGATTTGCGTCTGACAGAAAAAGGTCGTGAGCTGGGTCTGGTGGACGATGAGCGCTGGTCGGCATTCTGCGACAAAAAAGAGCGAATTGAGAAGGAACATGAACGCCTTCGGACCACATTCATTCATCCAGAGACCGAAGCTTCTGCAAAAATCGACAATAAGCTCTCCAAGCCCATCAGTCGTGAATACAGCCTGCAGGAACTACTGCGTCGTCCCGAGCTGACTTATGCGGATGTTGCCGCACTCTCCGGTGAACCGGAAGCTAATCCCCAGGTCTGTGAGCAGGTTGAAATTGCTACCAAATACGAAGGTTATATCCATCGCCAGACGGAAGAGATTGATCGTCTGCGCCGTTATGAGGGCACAAAGATTCCTGAGGCTCTGGATTACAGTGTGATCGAGGGGTTGTCTAATGAGCTGAAGCAGAAGCTTAATGATAACAGGCCTGAAACTCTGGGACGGGCTTCCCGAATTCAGGGGATGACGCCCGCAGCGGTTTCCTTGCTACTGATTCATCTTAAAAAACGCTCGATGGTTGCCTGATTTTGACCCGCTGACGCAGGCTTGACTTTCTGGTCGAGAAATCAAGCCTGCTTCGATTCGGGAATCGGTTACTCCTTTTCAGAGCCAAGTCACGGTATGACTGGCGCTTTGTTTTTAGAGGATTCCGCGGAGCCACTCGTCCTTTTTTTACCGAATAGGGCGTGACAGGTTGAGTGATCAGAGTGGGTTTCCTGATATTCAGAGTCGATGGTGAAAAGTCAGTGATTAACTGAGTCTGCTCTCTAACAGTCAATCTGGTTTCTGACGGATCACCTGAGAAAAGATCAACCGCTGACTTAAGCCTGCTCAGAATAGTCTGTGAGAGTCGTTTGATTATTTTTTTCATAAGTTTGTTGATAACGCATTGTGTGACTTCCCAGAGAAATTAGTAGAGGCACAGCCAAGAGTTTATCATCACCATCTCTTGTCTGATCGACGATTTGTACTCCGACCTTTTCTTTAAACCTATCCGCCAAACCGGTTGTTCACCATCGAGAAGGTTTAATTTCAGCCTGCAAAGTCGCAAATCGGGTTCGATACTGTTTTTTTATCAATAAGACTATGAAAATTAACGTGCAATCAGAAGGTTATGAATTCGACTGAATCTGCTATTTGCAATACACTATCCATCAAGCCGTGAGGCTGTGAATCCATGTACCCTATCTGGACTGTTTCTTGATGTCTTTTCTGTCCTTACGTGAACGCATCTGCGAGGGAGCAGTTGCGCAATCTCTGATACTGGCGGACAGCCAGGCAGACTTGCTGACAGGTTATGTAGAGCTGCTTGCCAAATGGAACAAAGCTTATAATCTGACCGCCGTCAGGGATCCGCTGGAAATGGTGTCACGACACATACACGACAGCCTGAGTATTGCGCCCTTTATGGAAGGGGATCATCTGATGGACGTAGGTTCCGGGCCCGGTCTGCCAGGCATACCTATGGCGATCCTTAATCCAGAAAAGCACTACACCCTGTTGGACAGTAATGGTAAGAAAACCCGTTTTATGACTCAGGCCAAAACAGAGCTGGGTCTTGAAAATATCACAGTGGCGAATTGCCGGGTAGAATCCTTTGAGGCAATCCAGCCATTTGACGTTATTATGTCCAGAGCATTCAGTTCTCTGGCTGATATGGTGAATGGCAGCCACCATCTGATCAAGGCAGGTGGTAAGTTTCTGGCAATGAAAGGCCTGTTCCCGGAACAGGAACTGGTCGATCTGAAGCAGCTAAGACCAGAAATTTCCCTGCTGGAAAGCCATGCCCTTGACGTCCCGGGTTGTGAAGCACAGAGGCATCTGGTTATCCTGAAGGCTGACGTGTAATTTAAACAGACAGCTTTTCACAAACATAAAGACGATACGGTAGCGATTGGCAGTGGGAAAAATTCTTGCGGTAACGAACCAAAAAGGTGGGGTAGGAAAGACCACTTCCTGCATCAACCTGTCCGCCTCTCTGGTAGCGACCAAGCGAAAGGTGTTACTGGTTGATATGGATCCTCAGGGAAATGCCACGACGGGAAGTGGTATCAATAAACATGACCTGGAGTATTCCTCCTATCAGGTTCTGACCGGGCGATGCGCCATCGATCAGGCTATTGAGAACGCTGAAGATGCGGGCTACGACGTAGTTCCCACTAACGCTGACCTCACTGCCGCTGAAGTAGAGCTTATGTCGATGGAAGCCAGAGAAACCCGACTGAGAAGTGCTCTGGCTTCTGTCAGTGAACACTATGACTATATTCTGATTGATTGCCCACCGTCGCTTAATATGCTGACGCTGAATGCTCTGGTGGCTGCAGAAGGCGTTATTATCCCGATGCAGTGCGAATATTATGCGCTGGAGGGTTTAACTGCCCTGATGGAAACCATTACCGGTATCAGACAGACCATTAATCCGAAGCTCCATATTGAGGGGCTACTCAGGACTATGTACGACCCCCGAATGGGTTTGACCAACGAAGTATCCAGACAGCTGATTGGTCATTTTGGTGATCAGGTTTATCGTACCGTTATTCCACGGAATGTGCGTCTGGCTGAGGCCCCGAGCCATGGCAAACCAGTGCTGGCTTATGACCGAACCTCCAGGGGGGCGGTAGCTTACCTGGCGCTGGCGGGTGAGCTGGTTCGCAGACAAGAGGCTCTTAACAAGGGGCTCAAGACTGAAAGGAAGACAGGGACCTGATGGCTAAAAAACGTCTTGGCACCAATTTAAGTGCATTGATGGGAGGCGCTAACCTCTCATCATCGGTTTCCGATGAACTAACCAACCCGACAGAAACGCCTGAAGGCGAAACACTTCAGAATAAGGAACTTAAAGAGATTCCTGTCGAGTTTATGGTGCGTGGCAAATATCAGCCGCGTCGGGATATGCATCCGGATGCGCTGGAAGAACTGGCTGAAAGTATCAAAGCCCAGGGCATCATGCAGCCTATTGTGGTTCGTCCTCTGTCCCGGAATCGTTATGAAATCATTGCCGGAGAGCGTCGCTGGAGAGCCGCACAGCTGGCTGGTCTGGCGGAGGTACCAGCCTTGGTTCGGGATGTTCCTGACGAAGCAGCCATAGCGATGTCTCTGATTGAGAACATTCAGCGGGAAGATCTTAATCCCATTGAAGAAGCCATTGCGCTGTCCCGCTTGCAGAAAGAGTTTGAACTGACGCAGCAGGAAGTGGCTGAGGCCGTGGGTAAATCCAGAGCAGCAGTAGCCAACATCTTACGTCTGATGTCTTTGAGTTCTGACGTGAAGAAAATGCTGGAATACGGTGACCTGGAGATGGGTCACGCCCGGGCTCTGTTGCCCCTGTCTGATATGGAGCAGCTGGAAGCCGCAAGAACGGTTGTGGCCAAAGGACTCTCAGTTCGCCAGACAGAAGCTCTGATGCGTCGCATGGTGCAGGAAAAAGAACAGGGCAAGAAAAAAACCTCGATGAAAATAGATCCTGACATCAAGCGTCTGGAAGATGACTTATCGGATCGTGTCGGAGCCAGGGTTGCCATTACTCATAACGCCAAAGGCAAGGGAAAACTGGTGATTTCCTACAATAGCCTGGATGAACTGGACGGGGTTCTGGCGCATATTCAATAAGTGTCCGATACCCAATAAACACTAGGCAGGTTGTTCGCAAAATCCTGATACCAGCGTGATTGTCAATTAACCTGCCCGTTTTGTGGCGATAATATTGCAGGTACCGGAGAGGCGTTTGTTGCTTTCGCTTCCCCGGATGAAAACCGTCAGATTTTGGCAGATTGTATTAGCCGAAGGAAAAGGTCAGGCTGTTCCCGGTGCCAACAATAATTGGGGCATTGCTCCCATCACTAGCAAGATAGACCTGATTGTGACAGTTGAAACGGCTCCCGGCAAAAAAGAGAAGTTATTACAGGTAAAAAAACGGCTGCATAAAGCAGCCTAATACCTTGTCGTACACTGGTCAGCTTGGAAAAAGCTATCGGATTTTGTCCTGATGATCACGGGTTTAAAGAAACAAAATCCGATACCATTTTCACAGCATCGATTAATACATTACCAGATGCTGATAATAGATATTTTGTACATTTATTTTATCTTGTTGTGTTTTATTCTGATCCCTCTTATAGCTGCTTATCTTTCAATGTCGGAGGTTGAAGGTAGCGGCTATTTATAGCGCTTGATGATGGTGAACGAATTATAGAGTTCTGAAAGTCTTTCTGGATAATCAATAAAATTACAGGCGCATATAAGTCAAACTTATGGGTTGTGTGTTATTGTTACCGGGCTCCTGAAAACTGGCAAGTTTGTCGGTTATTAAAAAGTAGCTCAATGCATGGTCAGACAAGATTTAGCCTTGAAAAAGCGTTCGAATATTGTCCTGCAATAAGTCGCAGGAGCAGACAAAACCGGGTAACTTTTTCGAAGACCTGAATATTTCAAATGTTTATCTGCTTTACGGGAAAAAGCACCAAGATTATAAAGTGTTGATGAATACTTTCTCTTTTGTTTGCAGTACACAATCTTTTCAAGAACGGATGTTTGTTTTTTAAGATCAACCCAATGCTTTACATTTCGATCATTATATTCTTGGTACATAGCCACTCCTTGTTGGACAATTATCATAAAAATCTTTCTGAGTACGGTTTCAAAACAACTCTAAGATAAGTGTTATTATTGATCTGTGAGGGTGACTGCATTATAAGGAGTAGGCTTATTCCCTGAATAATCAATAAATCAAGAGAGTCTTATAATGAGCACTTATGAGTGAGTAATTGATAGACAAATGAGGAAAACCTAAATCTACTTAAAAATCTTGACGGTTTTATTACAAAAGTCGTTAAGGTTATCGAGGGATGACGTACTCTATTTTATAATGTGCGTGTAACGAAGGACCTCTTTCATTGCGGGTGTCATTTTTTTAGGCCAACCCAGGTTTTGGTGTCCTGTTCACTAATAACAACTCCTAAAATTTAAGGTGTTAATTTTATCTATGCCACCCGGGATTTCACCGTCCTTTTTGAGCTGGCAATGGATATCGGAGCAGTAAATGCGTATCACATTGAGGCAGCTTGAAATCTTTAAGGCGATCGCCCAGTCCGGCAGAGTTACAGCAGCAGCAGAATCCCTGTTTATTTCGCAGCCCGCTGCCAGTATGGCACTGTCAGAACTGGAAAAGCATTTAGGCCCCTTATTTGACCGACATGCTGGTGCGTCCATGGCATTAAACGACTCTGGTCGATCATTATTACCCATGGCAGCAGAGCTGATTGATCGGGCCCACGAGATTGAAACCCAGTTTATAGAGGACAGCTGCTATAAAGAGGGAACGCTGAAGATACATGCAAGTTCTACCATTGGTAATAACCTGATGCCTCGTATTCTTGGGAGGTTTTTCAAGGAATTTCCCCATATCAGGGCCGAACTGGCGGTCGAAAATACCCGCAGTATTCAGCAGAGAATATTGGCTATGGAGATTGATCTGGGCGTCGTTGAAGGCAGCTGTCTGCACCCGGAAATAGAAGTGATCCCCTGGCGCGAAGATGAGCTTGTTATTATTTGTCATCCTGACCACCCCATGGCCGGGAAGACCGTGGATCTTCAGTCCCTGAAACACGAAGAGTGGATACTCAGGGAGCCAGGCTCAGGAACCCGGGAACTGTTTGATGAAGTCTTGGCAACACGTTTATGTACACCTAACGTTATAATGAGTCTTAACCGGGCCGAAGCCGTCAAGCAGGCTGTTATGGAAGGGTTGGGTATTGGTTGTATTTCCAACCTGGCTATATGGCGGGCCAGGAATGCCGGTCTGCTATCGACCATCAACGTGTCTGACCTGACTCTGAATCGTCATTTTTATCTGTTACTTAACAGGAAAAAATATCGAAGTGGCGTGATCAAGAAAGTCTCTGAGTTTATTTTGCAATGGGATGACGAGCTTTTGGTCCATTAGCTATTGAACGCCATTCATTAGGACTCAGGGGATAATATTCTTCCGAAGTCGTATAGTGTCAACCTTTAAGATATTAGTTGAACGCAGGTGCATGTCACTAGTATACTTTCGCGCGCCGTAGGGGTGAAAAAAAGTTCTAAGATTTTCAGTTGTGTGAAGCTTTGCCATCTGATGTTTAACTGTATTCACACATCGCAAAGGCTGAAACCCCTGGTATTTTCTGAGGGGCGGATCAAGACTTATCAGACCTGTTAAGATACTCAGGTCAAGCGCAGGAGCCTGTGTCTGTAAAGACGACGTGGAGAGTCAAAAGTAAAGAGATGTTTAGAAGTGACAGTCGGGCCAGTTACCCGCATCTGCAACAGCCACGTATCTATCGTGTTGTCGTTGCTCAACTGTTGGCTACAGTATCTCTGACATTGCTTTTGCTGCCGCTGGGTAAGTCTTTCGCTATATCCGCTCTGTCAGGTGGTTTGGCATGCAGCGTCCCCAATGCTTATCTGGTCTGGAGAGCATTTCGATACCGGGGAGCCAGTGCGGCACAGAAAATAGTCAGGTCTTTTTATCAGGGTGAAGCGGGGAAGTTTGCCTTAACGGTTCTGGCGTTCGTTCTGATTTTTACACGGATACCGTCAATCGACCCCCTGACGATGTTCGGTGCATTTGCTTTGATTCAGGCGGTAAACTGGCTGACCCCTCTTCTTATTAAGAGTTGAGGCAGGTTTACTGACGACAGATTTATACAATGATGATGGTGTACGGGAAAATTCATGGCGACGACTGCAACTGAGTACATAGCCCACCACCTGCAGAATCTTACCTTCGGTAAGCTGCCTGCAGGTTTTGAACGTGTGGACAATTATGGCAATGAGCTGGGTGTTCTGTCGGAAGACACCTGGACCTTTGCCAGAACCGCTGCTGAAGCAAAAGAAATGGGTTTCTGGGCGCTGCACGTAGACAGTCTGTTCTGGTCTGTTCTGCTGGGTGTGGTGTTCATCTCGATCTTCCGTATGGTGGCCAGGCGTGCATCTGCCGGTGTTCCTACTGGCATGCAGAATCTGGTTGAAATGGTCGTTGAGTTTGTGGATGGCAGTGTCAAAGACTCTTTTCATGGCAGAAATAACCTGATCGCCCCGCTTGCATTGACTATTTTCTGTTGGGTTTTCTTTATGAACCTGATGGACCTGATCCCTGTTGACTGGATCCCGGGGCTGGCCTCTGCTTTGGGCATTCCTTATATGAAGATTGTACCGAGTACAGATCCGAATATTACTCTGGGTATGTCCCTCTCTGTCTTTATGTTAATTATCTTTTACTCGATCAAAGTGAAAGGTATAGGTGGTTTTATTGGTGAGCTGACCCTGCATCCGTTCAGCAGCCCTAACAAAGCTGTGCAGGCTCTGTTGATTCCAATCAACTTCCTGCTGGAATCTGTGACCATGATTGCCAAGCCCATCTCTCTGGCTCTGCGTCTTTTTGGTAATATGTACGCAGGTGAGTTGATCTTTATCCTGATTGCCCTGGTCGGCTACATGCAGCTACCTTTGCACTTTGGATGGGCTGTTTTCCATATTCTTGTGGTCACTCTGCAAGCATTCATCTTTATGATTTTGACCATTGTTTATCTAAGCATGGCAAGCGAAGACCATTAATTATAGATATTGTACGTCAGCTGACTGACGTAGTGTGTTAACTAACCTAAAACTTCAATTTAACAAAGACCACAATAGGTCGGGAGGAAATATGGAACTGGTAGTAGGTCTGACTGCAATCGGTGTTGCTTTCATGCTGGGTCTTGCGGCTCTGGCTACAGCTATCGGCTTTGGTTTGCTGGGTGGAAAATTCCTTGAAGGCGTTGCCAGACAGCCTGAAACGGCACCAATGCTGCAAACCAAAATGTTTATCGTAGCGGGTCTTCTTGACGCTGTGCCAATGATTGCTGTGGGTATAGCCCTGTTCTTCACCTTTGCTAACCCTTTTGTAGCTCTGGTTCAGTAATCGCTGCAGTGAAGATCCGGCTTGGCGTTGAAGTACGGCCGGTCTGAGAGCCGTAACGAAACGAAAAGCCGAATAAAGATCCTGGATGTACTCGTAGGCTGGGTAAGCTGATCTAAACAACTTTGTTGGGAGCGTCTTATTTTGCTAAATAGAAGTAGTACGCTCATCTGAGGCAGGATTTTAAGATTTTACTGGAGCATTTGGAGTTCGCATGAATATCAATGCAACTATCATCGGTCAGACGATCGCCTTTGCTGTGTTTGTCTGGTTCTGCATGAAGTATGTATGGCCACCCATCATGCAGGCCCTCAACGACCGTAAGAAACAAATCGCTGACGGACTGGACGCTGCAGCTCGTGGTCAGAAAGAGCTGGAACTGGCTCAGAAAAAAGTTCTCGAAGAACTGCGTGAAGCCCGTGAAAAGGCTCAGGAAATCATCGAGCTGGCAAACAAGCGTTCTGCCCAGATCCTTGACGAGGCTAAAGAGCAGGCCCGTGAAGAAGCTGATCGCATCAAGGTGGCTGCGCAGGCTGACATTGAGCAGGAAGCCAACAGAGCCCGCGAAGCTCTGCGTTCTCAGGTTGCAGCCCTGGCTGTAGTCGGTGCTGAGCGTATTCTGGGTGAAAATCTGGATGAGTCAGCTAACAGCCGTCTGGTTGATGACCTGGTTGCTGAACTCTAAAGGGGATTGACCATGGAATTGACTACATGTGCCCGTCCCTACGCCAAGGCCGCATTCAAGATAGCAAAAGAGCACGACCAGTTATTTGAATGGTCTCAGATGCTAACTTTATGTGCGAGTATATCCAGGCGTGAGGCTGTGGGCAGGATGCTGAAAGACCCGTCCACCACAGGGGACATGAAGGCAGACGCCTTTATCGAACTGTGCAAAGGCAGTCTTTCGGTTGAAGTCGAGAATTACATTCGGATCCTTACGAATAAAAAACGGATTTTTCTGCTTCCCCAGATCGACGCGATCTTTGAGCAGATGAAAGCACAAGATCAGAGTTATCAGGATATAGTCGTCACTTCGGCTTTCCCGCTGTCCGATGAACAGCAGGACAAAATCGCAAAGAAAGTTGAAAAACGACTTGGTCGATCAGTACGAATGCATACACAGGTAGATACCTACCTGATCGGCGGCGTCATCGTGAAAGCTGGAGACCTCGTTATCGACGGCAGTGTCCGCTCGCGGTTGACCAAGCTTGCCGATGCGATGATTTCATAATTACTTTTTTTTAAGTAAAAAGTTTGGCAGGTAAGCTATGCAACTGAATCCTTCCGAGGTCAGTGACATCATCAAGAGCCGCATAGAGCAGCTTGATGTGTCCAGTGAAGCCCGCAATGAGGGCACCATCGTCAGTGTCACTGACGGTATTGTTCGTATACACGGTCTGCAAGACGTAATGTACGGGGAAATGATCAAGTTCTCCGGCGGTGTATACGGTATGGCGTTGAACCTGGAGCAGGACTCCGTCGGCGCTGTTGTATTAGGTGACTATAGTCAGTTGGCTGAGGGCCAGACTGTTCAGTGCACCGGTCGAATTCTTGAAGTACCTGTTGGCAGGCAGTTGCTGGGACGTGTTGTTGACGCGCTGGGTAACCCCATCGACGGCAAAGGTCCCGTTGAAGCCACTGAAACTTCGCCAATCGAAAAAGTAGCGCCAGGCGTTATTGCCCGTCAGTCTGTAGACGAGCCGATTCAGACAGGTTACAAGTCCGTTGATGCCATGGTTCCTGTGGGTCGTGGTCAGCGTGAGTTGATCATCGGTGACCGTCAGACGGGTAAGACCGCTCTGGCCATCGACGCGATCATCAACCAGAAAGGTACTGGTATCAAGTGCGTTTACGTAGCGATTGGCCAGAAGCAGTCTTCTATCGCCAACGTGGTACGCAAGCTCGAAGAGCATGGCGCAATGGAACACACTATAGTTGTTGCCGCAGGTGCTTCTGATCCGGCATCCATGCAGTTCCTGGCGCCATTTGCCGGTTGCTCCATGGGTGAATACTTCCGCGATCTGGGTGAAGATGCCCTGATTGTTTATGATGATCTGACCAAGCAGGCCTGGGCCTATCGTCAGATCTCTCTATTGCTGCGCCGTCCACCGGGCCGTGAAGCTTATCCGGGTGACGTATTCTACTTGCACTCCCGTCTGCTGGAGCGTGCTTCTCGTGTAAACGCCGAGCATGTTGAAAAGCTGACCGATGGTAAAGTGAAAGGCCAGACCGGTTCCCTGACCGCCCTGCCAATCATCGAAACCCAGGCAGGTGACGTATCGGCCTTCGTACCGACTAACGTAATCTCTATTACCGATGGTCAGATCTTCCTGGAAACCGATCTGTTCAATGCGGGTATCCGTCCTGCGATGAACGCTGGTATCTCTGTATCCCGTGTAGGTGGTGCTGCCCAGACCAAGATCATCAAGAAACTGGGTGGTGGTATCCGTCTGGCTCTGGCTCAGTATCGTGAACTGCAGGCGTTTGCCCAGTTTGCTTCTGACCTTGATGAAGCTACCCGCAAGCAGCTCGAACACGGTCAGCGTGTTACTGAACTGATGAAGCAGAAACAGTACGCGCCAATGTCTGTTGCTGACATGGGTGTTGTCATCTACGCCGCTGAAAAAGGCTACCTGGAAGGCGTTGAGTTAAACAAGATCCTGGACTTTGAAGCTGCCCTGTTGAGCTTTGTAAACTCTGAATTCAGTGAGCTGATGGCTCGCATCAACGAATCTGGAGATTACAACGGTGAAATTGAAGAGGGTATCAAAGCGGCTATTGAGAAGTTCAAGGCCACCCAGTCATGGTAACAGTTTTCAGTGGTCAGTGGTCAGTGGTCAGTAAAGCTGGCTTACTGGCCGCTGGCCTCGAAAGCCTGGCTTGAGGAACTGAATAATGGCAGGCGCAAAAGAGATCCGGACGCAGATATCGTCCATTAAAGGTACGCAGAAGATCACCAGCGCCATGGAAATGGTGGCGGCGAGTAAGATGCGTAAAGCTCAGGAGCGGAGAGAAACCAGCCGCCCTTATGCCGAGCGTATCCGTCAGGTTGTAGGGCATGTTGCTCACGCCAATGCCGAGTACAAACACACCTTCATGACAGAACGTGAGGTGAAGCGTGTCGGTTTTATCATCGTTTCCACGGATCGGGGCCTCTGTGGAGGTCTGAACATCAACCTGTTCAAGAAAACCATTGAGAGTATGACTCAGTGGAAAGATCAGGGTGCTGAAATAGATCTTTGCCTGATCGGCAGCAAGGCTGTTGGATTTTTCCGTAGTTACGGCGGGAACGTCGTAGCAGCCACAACACATATTGGTGACTCACCCAACATTGCTGATCTGATTGGTGGTGTAAAAGTGATGCTGGACAAGTACGAAAACGGTGAAATTGACCGTTTGTACGTTGTTCACAACCGCTTCGTCAACACCATGACACAGTCTCCTGAGGTATTGCAGTTGTTGCCTCTGGTTCCAGATGAAGATGAGTCACTGAAAAGACCCTGGGATTACATTTATGAACCTGATGCCAAACAATTGCTGGATGGCCTGTTGATCAGGTATATCGAGTCCCAGGTATTCCAGGCAGTAGTAGAAAATAACGCCTGTGAGCAGGCCGCGCGAATGATTGCCATGAAGAACGCAACAGATAACGCCGGCAATCTGATTGATGACCTTCAGTTGGTGTACAACAAGGCTCGTCAGGCTGCAATCACACAGGAACTGTCTGAAATCGTCAGTGGCGCTGCAGCGGTGTAACTAAGGCGGCTGTATAAAAGATTAAAGGGTAGAGGAAAGGCTATGAGTAGTGGTCGTATCTTACAAATCATCGGCGCCGTCGTTGACGTCGAATTCCCCAGGGAAAGTGTTCCCAAAGTCTACGACTCTCTGAACGTCGAAGACAAAGATCTGGTACTGGAAGTTCAGCAACAGCTGGGTGACGGTATTGTTCGTACTATCGCCATGGGTTCCACCGAAGGTGTATCCCGCGGTCTCACAGTGGCTAACAGTGGTGAACCGATTCAGGTACCTGTAGGTACCAAGACTCTGGGTCGTATCATGGATGTTCTGGGTAACCCTATCGATGAGAAGGGCCCTATCGGTGAAGAAGAGCGAGCGTCCATCCACCGTAAACCACCCACCTATGCAGAGCAATCCGCTTCCAACGAATTGCTGGAAACCGGTATCAAGGTTATCGATCTGGTCTGCCCTTTTGCGAAAGGGGGTAAGGTCGGTCTTTTCGGTGGTGCCGGTGTTGGTAAAACCGTAAACATGATGGAGCTGATCCGTAACATCGCTATCGAGCACTCTGGTTTCTCTGTTTTCGCAGGTGTTGGTGAGCGTACTCGTGAGGGTAACGACTTCTACCATGAGATGACCGATTCCAACGTAATCGACAAAGTATCTCTGGTCTACGGTCAGATGAATGAGCCACCCGGAAACCGTCTGCGCGTTGCTCTGACAGGCCTGACTATGGCTGAGAAATTCCGTGACGAAGGTCGTGATGTACTTCTGTTCATCGACAACATCTATCGTTACACCCTGGCGGGTACTGAAGTATCTGCTCTGCTGGGTCGTATGCCATCTGCGGTAGGTTACCAGCCGACTCTGGCAGAAGAGATGGGTGTACTGCAGGAGCGTATTACTTCCACCAAGACCGGTTCTATCACCTCTATCCAGGCCGTGTACGTACCTGCGGATGACTTGACTGACCCGTCTCCGGCGACCACCTTCTCGCACCTGGATGCGACCGTTGTACTGAGCCGTGACATCGCTTCCAAGGGTATCTACCCTGCGATCGACCCTCTGGACTCTACTTCCCGTCAGCTGGACCCTCTGGTCATCGGCCAGGATCACTACGACGTGGCTCGTGGTGTGCAGACCGTACTGCAGCGTTACAAAGAGCTGAAAGACATCATTGCAATTCTGGGTATGGACGAACTGTCTGAAACAGACAAGCAGACAGTAACACGTGCCCGTAAAATTGAGCGTTTCCTGTCTCAGCCATTCTTTGTTGCGGAAGTCTTCACCGGTGCACCTGGTAAGTATGTTTCCCTGAAAGACACCATCAGTGCCTTTAAAGGTATTCTGGCCGGTGAATACGATCACCTGCCAGAGCAGGCGTTCTACATGGTGGGTGGCATCGAGGAAGCAATCGAGAAAGCCAAGTCCATGTAATGGCCGGGACGCTCTGCTTTTGAGGAGCGTCACCCCGTGCCGGGAATGGTTCAATCATTTCCGGTCTACCGTCCATGCGAGGACATAAGAGGAGGTGACACAAATGGCGATCACGGTTCACTGTGACATCGTTAGCGCCGAGGAGGAGATCTTCTCCGGACTGGTAGAGATGGTTATTGCTACCGGTTCTCTGGGTGACCTGGGTATTGCCCCTGGCCACACGCCTCTGCTGACTGATCTGAATCCGGGTCCAATCCGCCTGATCACCCAGGGCGGCGCAGAAGAGGTGTTCTACATCTCAGGTGGATTTCTGGAAGTGCAGCCTAACCAGGTTAAGGTTCTGGCTGACACGGCTCTGCGTGCAGACGATATGGATGAGCTTGCTGCTGAAGAGGCCAAGAAACTGGCTGAACAGGAGCTGACTAATCAGAGCGGTGAGTTTGATTACTCCCGTGCAGCCACTCAGCTAGCTGAAGCCGCTGCTCAGCTGCGTACTCTGCAGGCCATTCGCAAGAAGCTTGGTAAATAAGCAACTTGTGTCTTATAAAAAAACCCGGTTTATTCCGGGTTTTTTTATACCTGTAAAAAATCACCCGCGCGGGTACAACGGGATTGAAGTATTTTGTCTTTTTTATTGCTGCATGAAAAACCGGAAACCGTTGCTGCCTAGGTTATTTTCCAAAGAAGGAAGATCGGGTAATTCATCAACGTTAATGATATTGGGTTGACCGGGGAACGGATCTTGCTGATAGGCAAAAGTCCAGTGGTTTGTATTGATGAATACTAAGATCAACGCATTATCGATATGTTGAGGTACATCGGCAGGGTCAATGTCTTCCGGCTGGCCCTGGTTCCACACAGTCACCTGCAAATCAGAGCTGTGGTTGAATTGCGGGTGTATTACAACAACGCTCCTGCCGAATGCCAGTGAAGCGAAGGCAGCCATGGATATGTCAACCCAGCCGTCTGGCCCGTCTGATGATATCTGGGCTAGAAGTTCAGGGGCTAAGGACATAATGCTTTCGGGAACATAACCCTGGTAGTTTGAGGGGGACGCAAGAAAGATTTGTAATGCACGTCTTATGCTTTCTTCATCGTAACCCGGTAATTGCTGTGCTAATGCATGGGTAAAGCAGTGTCCATCGCCGGGAGTATCGCCCAGTGTCAGCTGTTTTTGTTCGAGAAGTTCATTGAGTTGCTTGGCATATTCAGACCCGTCTGTGGTAGTCGTTTGTAGTTTTTGGTGGATGGCAGATAGCTGCTGTGCAATATCTTCACGCGCCAGATGGTTAAATATGAATTTTCTTTTATAACCATCTATGTAATGCATATGGGGATGAACCGTTGCGTCGCCAACGCCGATCGCATGAAAGATCAATGTCCATAGTGCGCTGTGCAGCGGAGAGTAGCTATAAGCAGCAATGAAATTTATGGCATCAATTTCACTGTAACCGGGGCGCAGAAAACCAATGCTGAACATCACCTGCAGCATTTTCGAAATACTTATGTCATCAGTGTCAAGCTTGGCAATCCCTTCATTGAGCAACTCTGGTGCTGTAATGGGAGAGTTTACAACGACCTCCTTGATTCCTTCTGGAAGTCTATTACTACCCGCGCTAACCATAAAGAACCCCCGGGGTTTCTCGCTGTCATCCCTGCTGCGATGATCGGCATTGAGATCTGAGAAATCAGGTGTCGATGTAAAAGAGGGGACATGATTTTCTGTACTAAACCATTGTTGTTGGGTTTGCCCGTTTTTATATTTGTTCGCAGAGTTTTTCAGAGCTGAGTAGCTGACTCCACTGAGCGTAACAGAATCCTGGGGGTTAAAGGGCAATTGAGTCTTATTCTGATCCGGAAGCAATCGCAGTAAAGCATTAATATTTGATATGTGCCGGTTGACAAACAATCTCAGGGCCTGCTCTTGTTCCTGTGCAAATTTCCGTTGCTGTTCCAGCTCCCGGTCCGGGTCCCGCATGAACCTCATTGTCTTTCTCTGTCGCAGCCAGGGAACTGAGCTCATGTAAGTTGATTTTATGGTTTCATACACAGCCCCCTTTAGTTGAATGACCGAGCTGGATAATTTATGCAATTCCCAGGCAGCCAGTTCTTTCTCGCCATCGATTGGCTTGTTCTCAATAATGTCTAACAGCTCAGCTGTTGTCATATTATCGAAGTTAGTGGTGCTTAGTGCTTGTGATAAACGTTTATACAGATCAGCCAGAGTGAAAACCATACCCAGATGAAGTGCATCGTTGAGCCTTCCAACGAATTCTTTTTCCTGATCAGTCAACTGTGTCCATATTTCTTCTGATTCCTGATTGCTTCCTGTTGCCGGATCTGTCTGCATTGGATTACTAACTGGTGTTACCGAATAGGCCAGGAGAAAGTCGTTTTTCGGTTTTGTTACAGAGCCCCCATTGTCAATGAGTATAAGCCTTATTTGCATAGCCATTGAATAAAGCTCTGATGTATTGTCTCGTTTTGAAAAAAAACCGGGAAGCGGATAGATAATGTCTGAATTAAGAAGCTGTATCAGTTTTTCGGGGTATTCAGTGAAGTACTGAAAAAGTAGCCCGGTTATATCGGTTTTATCTTCAACGTTTATGCGGTTAACAAACTGCCAGAAAGAAGGCGTGGCATTGGGATCTTCAGGCTCATATTCAAGCAGGTCGTGAAGGCTTATCACGTTAGAGGCCTGAGTTGTAAGGCGTCCGGTGGACCTTTCCAGTTCAAGGTAACGATAGATTTTATTATTGTAATCGACTCTTGTCAGGTCCTCCCTGACATGGGTGTAAAAATTAAAATGGTCTCTGCATTTCAACCAATGGGCATAGCCATAGGTTGCAGGTAATAGTTTTTTAGCTGAATCAGCACAATGGCTGCTTTTAATCAGCAGAGAGATATCCAGCAGTTTTTTTCTTACCAGCTGATAATAGTGCTTTTGTTCTTCATTTTCTGCCTGAACCGGAGAGGCTGTATACAAAAGAGCGAGTACAAGTGCTTTAAATTGAGGTTTTTTTAATACAGCAGCTATTAATAAAGTTCTTGTTAACGCTGCCCTCAGCTTTTTAATATCCATAGTTTCTTATATCCTGTTTATGATTTTATTTAAGGCTGACAATTATAGTTGAAATTAATAAAAGTGCCGGTATTGCTAATTTTGCGTAAATAAAACCCACCACCCTAATCAGGAATAAATTGTTTGGCACGTAAATCCTAAATTGACACCCTCTAGTTCGGTGGGGTCTCACGCGAATTGAGCATAAATGCTGATTTTAATAAGGGAGAAGCAGACAGAGACTATATAGGGTTATTTCTTTATCAAACTATAAAATCATTGAACGCATATGCCATGCAACAGACTTCATAAGAATCAGTTTTTATAAATCGTTTATATACAATTTGCCGCTGAAATAAACGCTATACTCTCAGCTTTCCCCAGTATTACGGGGCCTTTTATTTCTGGATTCTGGGCTTTACTGCAGTTGCCGCCGAGGAGCTTAAATATGAAACAAGTTTTAAGGGCTTTTCCTGTGACGTTGTTATCCATTTCTGTTATTTACAATGGAATAGCTCTTGCTGGGGTGCAAAGCTCTCTAGAGTACACGTATTCATATTTGAGTAACTATAAAAAGTTTATTACTGAGCTGTGTTTTATGGGGGGGGTTGATGGGTTAATGTTTGGAATAGGTTTTATGCTCGGGCGCAGTGCTGCTGAAGAAGCGGAAGCGGGCGAGAACGCGGAGAAAAAAAATCCACGGGATTTCCCATTGAGTCATGGTACTGTCAGCAGCAATTTAAATGCGGTAATGCGGACCACGCCAGTAACTCAGTATTACCAGAAAACAATTATCAACCAGTACAATCTGGTTCCATTTAATATTAGTGATGATAACTATGCTGACCCAGAGAAAAAGCTGGAGTACCTCTGGGCAAGGGCTACTTTCCTTGATGTCTATCCCAAGGACCTTATTAAAGGTGACCTCGAGCCAGCACTGTTTCCATTAAACACTGCATACGATCTGGCTTATACCTACGGGTCTGCAACCGAGCTTTGTAACTCTCCACTGCCGAAACCTTTAACCAAAAAATTCCGCTGCAATGATCAGCAACTGACCGGATTTTGTCGAATCAAGTTCATGCTCAATGGCAAGATCAGTACTCTGGTTGGTATGTTGGCCAACACACCCGATAATGTCAGCGGATGCCTTTTATCCAGCCGAAAAAGAGATAATTTCCTGGTGTCGTTGGGGGGTGAAACTCTGTTACCCAGAGATATTCTGGTCACCGACAAAAAGTATTATCAGATTAATGTTACATATGACAATGTCTCCTATCGATTTCAGGATTGGCTCTTGAATCTACCACCCTTTGCATCAACAGTGCTGTTATCTGGAAGTTTGCGTCATGAAAGTCTGTGCAAAGATGGAGTCAGTCCTGGAGTCCAATGGTACAACGATGGCGCTCATAGCAGCGAGAATCGATGCGAAGGCCTGGCAGCTGAGGCAGAGCCAGCAGGCAAGATATCCCACTTTATCCCTGTACGACAGAAAGCTGATAAAAGCAGACCGTCTCCTGTGGTATGGCAGAAAGTGCCATCACAACAAGACAAAGGGACAGTCAGCATCGAAGTTCAGAAATACTTTTGTTCCCCCAGAAAGCCTTACAAAGAATTTATACTGGGCTCCTTGGCAGGAGAGGGACCTGATAAATATTGTAGATACATTGGTACCAGTGGAAAAAGTGGTTACGTTGCTACCAATCAGAATGGCAGTACTGCTTCTGATTACCTGACTCCCTTGGTTGACGCTAACATTCGCTGGCAGGCTTTTGAGAGTGAGCTGCCTGATAAGGCTGTTATTGCCGGATATAGCTATTCAAGTTCAGGCAAAGAAGTTAGCAAAGTGCCGCAATATTTTTGTCGTTTTATGAACAATGGTTTCAATACCTACGGAAAGTATTTTAAGGAGGGCAAAGTCTGTAAAGCTTCATTTGCAACGCCGAGTGGAGACTCCCACGCTCTAGTTGATTCAAAGACCTTTGAAATTCTGGTCGGGGAATGACGGAATCAGTTGAAAGGGAAGTGTGTATTCCTGAAAATCTTTGAAACCAACTGGTCAGGTACTTTGTTCATAAGGATCAGTTTTTACAAATCATTTCTATACTATTTGCTGTTGGAGTAGACACTACACTCTTGGCTTCTTTGAGAGTTATTGTGGAGGAGCTTGGCTATGAAGCGAGTTTCACGGGCTTTATCTGTGCTGGTGTTATCTATTGCTGTCACTAACAATGCTATCGCTGTGGTTGGAGTGCAAGGCCGTGAGTTGCTTACGTACTCGTATTCACAACAATTAAAGGATTCAAAGTTATTTAGGGTACTGGCTATATTGGGCTTATCTGTGTTCGTTTTTGAGGTGGGGTTCTCGGTTGGGCATTATTCTACGCTATATGCTTTAGATCTTGAGAAAGCTGACAAAGCTGACAAAAAGAGTCCCGATAATCCACCATTGGCGCAGAGTAATGTCAGTCCCGGTTTCAGAGAGCCGATGCGTAGCACGCTGGCTACTGAGCATTATCAGAAAACCATTATCGACCAATATAACCTGCTTCCTTTTAATCTCAGTGAAGATAACTATACCGACTCAAATAAGAAGTTGAAGTACCTGTGGGCAAGAGCGACTTTTCTTGATGCCCAACCCTTGCATCATAATGAAGGTGACGTCCAACCAGCTCTAATTCCATTAAACACTACCTATGATCCGGCTAATCCCTACGGATCTGCAGACGAGTTTTGTATTTCTCCATTGCCGGCACCTTTAACCAAAAAGTTTCGCTGCAATGACCAGCATTTGACCGGATTCTGTCGTGTTAAGATCGGCGGGATCGGTAGATTGGTTGGTATGCTGGCTAATACACCTGATAATGTCAGCGGATGTCTGTTATCAAGTCGAAAAAGAGACAATTTTCTGGCATCTTTGGGGAGCGAAACTGTGCTACCCAGAGATATTCTGGTTACCGACAAAAAGTATTACCAGATTAATGTTATTTACGGCAATACCACCTACCAATTTCAGGAATCGCAGGGGCATCCGGTACCCTTTGCGTCAACAATACTGTTGTCTAAAAGTTGGCGTCACGAAACCTTGTGTAAAGACGGTGCCAGTCCCGGGACTGAATGGTACAACGATGGTGCTCATAGCTGTGGGCATGGGTGCGCAGGCCTGACGGCTGATGCTGACTCAGTAGGCGATGTGTCCCACTTTATTCCTGTACGACAGAAGGCTCATAAAAGCAGACCATCTTCCGTAATATGGCAGAAAGTGCCGTCACAAGTAGGTAAAGGCATAATCAACACCGAAGTTCAGGAATACTTTTGCTCCCCCAAAAAGCCTTATAAAGAATTTATACTGGGCTCACTGGTAAGAGAGGGGCCTGATAAGTATTGCAGATACATTGGTACCAGTGGAAAAAGTGGTTATGTTGCTACCAATCAAGATGGCAGCATCGCTTCCGATTACCTGACTCCTGTGGTTGACGGTAATATTCGCTGGCAGGCTTTTGAGGCTGAGCCGCCTGATAAGGCTATTATTGCCGGGTATAGCTTTTCTAGTTCAGGCAAAGAAGTCAGCAAAGTGCCGCAATATTTTTGTCGTTTTATGAACAATGGTTTCAATACCTACGGCAAATATTTTAAGAAGGGCAAAGTCTGTAAAGCTTCTTTTGCAACACCGAATCGAGACTCCCACGCTTTAGTCGATTCAAAGACCTTTGAAATCCTGGTCAGGGAATGATGGGCCCAATTAAAAGGAGGTTGCAGGCAAAATATTGACCTCCCTTTTGATGATGGTTTCTGGCAATGTAACACCGATAAACTACCCTGCTCTAGGTGGCGGGATATAAGACCCGAAGAGATTAATTAAACACCTCGAATTATGAAGAGTGACTCACTCCAGTTAATTATCATTATGAACACTTATGTTTCTGAAAGCCTTCAGCAGCAAGGGCTGCATGTATTCTTCGCAAAAAATTAGGTGTAATCCGATCTTTTGAAAAAGGCGGCTTAAGGGGTAAGCTATGTCTATCGGTCGGGGCTGAAGATGTATCGACTCGGTAGCCAGAGTGTCATTTCAAGAGCAGTAAATTGTAGTTGTTGGCAGTTATCCTGGTGAGTGCAGTTATGCACAACTCGCTGAACGGAGTTTCCATCTTTCTAGTGGAATGTTTAGCGATGTTTTTAAGTCTTTTGTTTCTCTTTCTTGAAACAATCGCTTGACAACGAGTGGCGTCAAGGTAGTATAGTCGCCTCACTGAACAGTGCTGGCAGCTGGTTTAGTCGATTAAAACCTTCTTGTTTTAATCCGGTTCTTTAACAAATTATCAGACAATTCGTGTGGGCGCTTGTGGGAATAGCATCGGTCAACAGAGCTTTGCTCTGAAATGATTTAAATGCTGATCAAGCAAGCGAACATACCCTTAAATTCTATGAGAATTTATCTTCTCATAAAGAGTTTCATGTACGTTTAATTGCAAATGATTGAGCAGCGGACTGTTTTCGGACAGGAAGCAAAACGATTTAAACTGAAGAGTTTGATCATGGCTCAGATTGAACGCTGGCGGCAGGCCTAACACATGCAAGTCGGGCGGTAACAGAACTAGCTTGCTAGTTGCTGACGAGCGGCGGACGGGTGCGTAACACGTAGGAATCTGCCCGGTAGTGGGGGATAGCCCGGAGAAATCCGGATTAATACCGCATACGCCTTAAGAGGGAAAGCAGGGGACCCGTTTCTTTTATAAGGAGCGAACCTTGCGCTATCGGATGAGCCTGCGTCGGATTAGCTGGTTGGTGGGGTAAAGGCCTACCAAGGCGACGATCCGTAGCTGGTCTGAGAGGATGATCAGCCACACTGGGACTGAGACACGGCCCAGACTCCTACGGGAGGCAGCAGTGGGGAATATTGCACAATGGGCGCAAGCCTGATGCAGCCATGCCGCGTGTGTGAAGAAGGCCCTAGGGTTGTAAAGCACTTTCAGCGAGGAGGAAAGGTTCAAGGTTAATACCCTTGAGCTGTGACGTTACTCGCAGAAGAAGCACCGGCTAACTCCGTGCCAGCAGCCGCGGTAATACGGAGGGTGCGAGCGTTAATCGGAATTACTGGGCGTAAAGCGTGCGTAGGCGGCTTGTTAAGTTGGATGTGAAAGCCCCGGGCTCAACCTGGGAACGGCACCCAAAACTGGCAAGCTAGAGTGCGGAAGAGGAGTGTGGAATTTCCTGTGTAGCGGTGAAATGCGTAGATATAGGAAGGAACACCAGTGGCGAAGGCGACACTCTGGTCTGACACTGACGCTGAGGTACGAAAGCGTGGGGAGCAAACAGGATTAGATACCCTGGTAGTCCACGCCGTAAACGATGTCTACTAGTCGTCGGGGATCTTGCATTTCTGGTGACGCAGCTAACGCGATAAGTAGACCGCCTGGGGAGTACGGCCGCAAGGTTAAAACTCAAATGAATTGACGGGGGCCCGCACAAGCGGTGGAGCATGTGGTTTAATTCGAAGCAACGCGAAGAACCTTACCTGGCCTTGACATCCTGCGAACCTTTTAGAGATAGAGGGGTGCCTTCGGGAACGCAGTGACAGGTGCTGCATGGCTGTCGTCAGCTCGTGTCGTGAGATGTTGGGTTAAGTCCCGCAACGAGCGCAACCCTTATCCTCAGTTACCAGCACTTCGGGTGGGCACTCTGGGGAGACTGCCGGTGACAAACCGGAGGAAGGTGGGGACGACGTCAAGTCATCATGGCCCTTACGGCCAGGGCTACACACGTGCTACAATGGTGCATACAGACGGTTGCCAAGCCGCGAGGTGGAGCTAATCTGAGAAAGTGCATCGTAGTCCGGATTGGAGTCTGCAACTCGACTCCATGAAGTCGGAATCGCTAGTAATCGTGAATCAGAATGTCACGGTGAATACGTTCCCGGGCCTTGTACACACCGCCCGTCACACCATGGGAGTGGGTTGCTCCAGAAGTAGCTAGCTTAACCTTCGGGAGAGCGGTTACCACGGAGTGATTCATGACTGGGGTGAAGTCGTAACAAGGTAGCCCTAGGGGAACCTGGGGCTGGATCACCTCCTTAAACGAAGACCGACCTTCCATAAGCGTTCACACGAATTGTTTGATTATCAGTTGTCAGTTGACGGTGGTCAGTTGGCAGTTGTTAGTTTTGTTCTTTAACAATGTGGAATCCAAACTTAAATTAAGCTGAGTTGATTTAAAAGACTTTGGTCTTTTAATGAAATTCTTGCTGAGACACTCTCAAGTGTAGGGCGTATCAGTGGCCGGTTGTCAGTTGACAGTTGCCGGTTACTGAAGATCGTTAAAGGTAGTTATTGCCTATAACCATCAGTTGCCACGAATCGACTGACCACTGGTCACCGACAACTGACAACTGAGATCTCGAAGAGATCGCTTTGGGTTATATGGTCAAGTGACTAAGCGTACACGGTGGATGCCTTGGCAGTCAGAGGCGATGAAGGACGTGGTAATCTGCGAAAAGTCTTGGGGAGCCGATAAACAGGCGTTGATCCAGGAATGTCCGAATGGGGAAACCCACTCACACAAGTGAGTATCCTTTACCTGAATACATAGGGTTTAGGAGGCGAACCCGGGGAACTGAAACATCTAAGTACCCGGAGGAAAAGAAATCAACCGAGATTCCCCCAGTAGCGGCGAGCGAACGGGGAGTAGCCCTTAAGCAATTTTTGGTTTAGCGGAACACTCTGGAAAGTGTGGCCATAGTGGGTGATAGCCCCGTACGCGAAAAGCCAGTTATTGTGAAATCGAGTAGGACGGCACACGTGAAATGTTGTCTGAACCGTCTTTTCGGAGACAAGGGGGGACCATCCTCCAAGGCTAAATACTCCTGACTGACCGATAGTGAACCAGTACCGTGAGGGAAAGGCGAAAAGAACCCCGTTGAGGGGAGTGAAATAGAACCTGAAACCGTGTACGTACAAGCAGTGGGAGTCAGTGGTCAGTTGTCAGTTGTCAGTTGCCAGTAGGCAAGCGACAGCAGATGACTGATTACCAGGTCGTCAAGTTGGAAAATACGGGCAGATTTGCAGAGGTGTTGAAATTGACGCTGAACAAAACTGACCACCGACAACTGACAACTGGCCACTGATGACTGCGTACCTTTTGTATAATGGGTCAGCGACTTATTTTCTGTGGCAAGGTTAACCGTATAGGGAAGCCGTAGCGAAAGCGAGTCTTAACAGGGCGTCCAGTCGCAGTGAATAGACCCGAAACCGGGCGATCTATCCATGAGCAGGTTGAAGATCAGGTAACACTGATTGGAGGACCGAACCCACTGTCGTTGAAAAGCCAGGGGATGACTTGTGGATAGGAGTGAAAGGCTAATCAAGCCCGGAGATAGCTGGTTCTCCTCGAAAGCTATTTAGGTAGCGCCTCGTGTCTCACCATCGGGGGTAGAGCACTGTTTGGGCTAGGGGGCCATCCCGGCTTACCAACCCCATGCAAACTCCGAATACCGATGAGTGCAATCACGGGAGACACACGGCGGGTGCTAACGTCCGTCGTGGAAAGGGAAACAACCCAGACCGTCAGCTAAGGTCCCAAAGTAATAGTTAAGTGGGAAACGATGTGAGAAGGCCCAGACAGCCAGGAGGTTGGCTTAGAAGCAGCCACCCTTTAAAGAAAGCGTAATAGCTCACTGGTCGAGTCGGCTCGCGCGGAAGATGTAACGGGGCTCAAACTATTCACCGAAGCTACGGGGTTCAGTTGTCAGTTTACAGTTGTCAGTTGGCAGTATGAGAAGTAAGTATGCAGCGATTTGAAGATTTAGAAGTATTTCAACGGGCCTATAAGCTTTCTTTGAAAGTTCACAAGCTCTCGCTGGAATTTCCGAGAATTGAACAAATGCATGGACTTGCTGATCAGATGCGCAGAGCCAGTAAAGGAATCTGTGCAAATATTGCTGAAGGACATGGGAAACTGATCATCTCAAAAGCAGAGTTTCGAAGGTTCATATTGATGGCTATCGGATCATCTGACGAAATGAGAGTTTGGTTAAGGTACTGCCTTGATCTCAATTACATTGACGATCAGCAATGGCAAGACCTCAAAACCGAATACAACCAAGTCAGTAAGATGTTGGTTAGTTTGCACAAGAGTTTTAAATAACTCAGTTCAAACTGACAACCGACAACTGCAAACTGACAACTGAACCGGTAGAGGAGCGTTCTGTAAGCCGTTGAAGGTTCACCGGAAGGTGGGCTGGAGGTATCAGAAGTGCGAATGCTGACATGAGTAACGATAAAGGGAGTGAGAGGCTCCCTCGCCGGAAGACCAAGGGTTCCTGCGCAACGCTAATCGGCGCAGGGTGAGTCGGCCCCTAAGGTGAGGTCGAAAGACGTAATCGATGGGAAACAGGTTAATATTCCTGTACCCCTTTTGACTGCGATGGAGTGACGGAGAAGGCTAGGCCAGCAGGGCGATGGTTGTCCCTGTTTAAGGTCGTAGGCTGTGGACTCAGGCAAATCCGGGTTCACAAAGCCGAGAACTGATGACGAACCCACCAAGGTGGGGAAGTGGTTGATGCCAGGCTTCCAGGAAAAACTTCTAAGCTTCAGGTCAAGAGGGACCGTACCCGAAACCGACACAGGTGGTCAGGTAGAGAATACCAAGGCGCTTGAGAGAACCTGGGTGAAGGAACTAGGCAAAATGGCACCGTAACTTCGGGAGAAGGTGCGCCGGCTTTGGTGATCGGGCTTGCCCCGTAAGCTGAGGCTGGTCGAAGATACCAGGTGGCTGCGACTGTTTATTAAAAACACAGCACTGTGCTAACACGTAAGTGGACGTATACGGTGTGACGCCTGCCCGGTGCTCGAAGGTTAATTGATGGGGTTATCTTCGGAGAAGCTCTTGATCGAAGCCCGAGTAAACGGCGGCCGTAACTATAACGGTCCTAAGGTAGCGAAATTCCTTGTCGGGTAAGTTCCGACCTGCACGAATGGCGTAACGATGGCCACGCTGTCTCCACCCAGGACTCAGTGAAATTGAAATCGCTGTTAAGATGCAGTGTATCCGCGGCTAGACGGAAAGACCCCGTGAACCTTTACTACAGCTTCACAGTGGATCTTGATGTTGCTTGTGTAGGATAGGTGGGAGGCTTTGAAGTGTGGACGCCAGTCTGCATGGAGCCAACCTTGAAATACCACCCTGGCAATATTGAGGTTCTAACCCAGGTCCTTTAGCAGGATCGGGGACATTGTGTGGTGGGTAGTTTGACTGGGGCGGTCTCCTCCCAAAGAGTAACGGAGGAGCACGAAGGTTGGCTAAGCACGGTCGGACATCGTGCGGTTAGTGTAATGGTACAAGCCAGCTTGACTGCGAGACGTACATGTCGAGCAGGTACGAAAGTAGGTCATAGTGATCCGGTGGTTCTGAATGGAAGGGCCATCGCTCAACGGATAAAAGGTACTCCGGGGATAACAGGCTGATACCGCCCAAGAGTTCACATCGACGGCGGTGTTTGGCACCTCGATGTCGGCTCATCACATCCTGGGGCTGAAGCCGGTCCCAAGGGTATGGCTGTTCGCCATTTAAAGTGGTACGCGAGCTGGGTTTAGAACGTCGTGAGACAGTTCGGTCCCTATCTGCCGTGGACGTTGGAAGTTTGAGGAGAGCTGCTCCTAGTACGAGAGGACCGGAGTGGACGAACCACTGGTGTTCGGGTTGTGTCGCCAGACGCATTGCCCGGTAGCTAAGTTCGGACGGGATAACCGCTGAAAGCATCTAAGCGGGAAGCCCCCTTCAAGATGAGACTTCCCTGGCCGCAAGGCCCATAAGAGACGTTAAAGACTATGACGTTGATAGGCGGGGTGTGTAAGCGTTGTGAGGCGTTGAGCTAACCCGTACTAATGACTCGAGAGGCTTGACCATATAACGCCAAAGCGATTTGCGCAGCGAAGCTGCCAGCAAAAGCTGGAAGCTTGAAGCCGTACACAGTGAACGAGAGTGTTGAGCAAGAATAGACGACACAGCTTAAAAGAGATTTGGATTCCAGAGCCTTAGTTTTCGAGAAACAGCTTCAAGCCTCCAGCTTAAAGCTTCCAGCTCGAGAGCCAACGGCTCGACCAGTTTTGCCTGGTGACCATAGAGTGTTGGAACCACCCGATCCCATCCCGAACTCGGAAGTGAAACGACACATCGCCGATGGTAGTGTGGGGCTTCCCCATGTGAGAGTAGGTCATCGCCAGGCATTGAATAAAGCAAAACCCCGGTTGAGAGATTGACCGGGGTTTTTGTTTTGTGGGCAAAGGAATGTGGCAGAACAGAAGTGAAACGACACATGCCTGGGCGGCCCCACCTGGGCGGCCCCACCTAGGCGGCCCCACCGATGATAGTTTGGGGCTTACCCATGTGAGAGTAGTTCATCGCCAGGCATTGAATAAAGCAAAACCCCGGTTGAGAGATCGACTGGGGTTTTTGTATTGTGGCAAAAAAGCGGCAAGAGCACAGGTGTTGATAGTTCTCGGGCGAATTGTCTTCCAGTGCATTCAGACTTTCCTATCCATCAAAGACTGTCCATTAAAGAAAGTGGCTGAACGACAGATCTCTGGCGTGGAGGCCCTTGTCACTCAGTCAGTCTCTCTCTCTTTTGTACCTTATGAGCTTCATCTGGAAGGCCAAGCTGCCAGTAACTGCTGATATAACGTGAAGAGCGGGGGGCCAGGGATTCTCGATTCACCCAGTTTCTGATCTCCAGCACAGAGTTCAGTTCACTGGCAGCCCATAGATAGGGATTTCCTGGCTGGCGAGGCAGGTTGGCCAGAGCGTCTCTTAAAAGCTCCTTTTGTTGGCCTGGATGAGGGTTTATAACCCAGATAATTTCCATGCCTTCAGGGATCGACGATGCTTCAAGGGCCATGGCTTGCTGGTCATCCTGGTGAGGAATTTCCACAACGACGAAGCCTTTTGCATCGGCAGGTAGAATCTCTATGTTTGCACGAATGGCTGGAAGTGCGGTCAGGTCTCCGGTCATAACAAACCAGTCCGCTTCGAGGTCGACCAGTTTGGTAGGTCCCGGTCCAGATACTAAAACTGGATCGCCAATATTGGCACCCTCCAGCCAGCGTGCGGCAGGCCCCTGATCGCGGTCATGGGAATGCACTGCGAAATCAATCGTCAAATGTCGTGCAAGCTGATCAGAGGAAACCACGGTGTAACTTCTCTGGAGTGGCTTCTCGGGCATTGCAGGGTTATCAAATACCAGCTTTACGTAGGCGCTGGCTTGATCCGATGGAAAATCAGAAAGAGATTCTCCGGTCAGGATAACCCGCGTCATATGAGGGCTCAGGGATTCAATACTCTTTACAGATAGCTCTCTTGCAGGAGATCTTGCCATATAACTGTTCAACTGATTTTAGGTTTTTAGTTGAGAATCATTATCAACTCAGCATGGGGTAATTTCAAGTAATGCTCAGCGACTTCTTATATTGCTTGTTTTCAGGTTGAAATGAGCGGGTAAGAGGCGAAGTCGGTACTTAACCTCTGCGCTCAGAAGAAAAAGCATAAAGATCCGCAAATATAAGGATTGATAATTTGTCATTTCCTGAAAAAATAGCTGGATTTTTCTAGAGGTTAAACAATTGATCACCCAAGATTTGTTCCTGAAGGCCCTTAACAATAATAAAGCGGTTCGTCCTCAAGATATTGAACTGCTGGCAGCATGGTTTTCTCTGCCCGGACGCGCTGCCAGTGCTGAGCAGGTGATTACATTGACGGGGGCCAAACGTGCGTCCATGATCGTTAACAACCTGGGCAAGCGTATTGCCGGGTTTCTGGAAGTAGATGCTGGCTCTGGTGCTTCCGTTATTGCCCTGGATGAGGAAAACGGAGCGGGCAAAGCTGTATGGGTTATGCGAGAAGAGCTGTCTCAAGCTTTGGTGGCTCAAGGTTTTGTCACTTCTGAAGACGTTCATGCAGAAGTTGCTGTTGAGTCTGTAAGAACCAAAGAGGCAGTTAAGGTTGAAGTCAAAGTGGCTCCGGTGTTATCAGAGCCAGAAGTGGTTGTTGAAGTGGCCGATAGTCCGTTGGCTGAAGCTCTGGTTGAATTTGATGTTCAATCTATCCGTAAAGCCTACCCAAGTACTCCTGCAAGCCAGCGTTTGCTCAAGCCTGCTATGGTGAATGCTCTGGTGGCTACTCGTCCAGTCAATACCCGCGCGTACCAGCGTATGATTCCTGCTGAGTTGCGTAAGAGTGTCAGTAGCCAGGAAGCCAAAATGTTTCTTAATAATGTGTTGGCCATTCTGAAAACTCATTGAAGCTGTGCCTCAGGCCCGGATTAAAGAAACGAAGGAAAGGGCAAACCGTTGCAGGCAGTCGGTTTATGCTCTCTGGTTTCTTAGGGGCCTGTTTAGCTCCCGGCAGGAGCAACGCTAAAGGCTTCCCCTATCTGTTTTTGGGATCTAATAAATATGCCCCTGACCAGAGCTCTGCAGTCTGACTATGATGCCATTATTATCGGTGCCGGTGCATCGGGTCTTATGTGTGCGCTCACAGCTGGCTATCGTGGTCGTAATGTTCTTGTATTGGATCACGCCAACAAAATTGGCAAGAAAATTATTATTTCAGGAGGTGGACGTTGTAATTTCACCAACCTCTATATCGAACCTGCCCATTATCTTTCGCATAACTCGCACTTCTGTAAGTCAGCACTGGCACGCTACACCCAGTGGGATTTTCAGGCGCTTGTAGATAAGTATCAGGTGGCCTGGCATGAAAAAACGCTGGGGCAGCTTTTCTGTGACAATCGTTCAAAGGATATCGTCGATCTTTTGGTCAGCGAGTGTCAGGATGCAGGCGTCACCATTCGAGCCAAAGCCCGTGTTGAATCCATAAAGTCCAATAAAGCTTCGGGTTTCGTGTTGGCAACCAACATCGGCGAACTCTCCTGTCAGTCACTGGTAGTGGCAACCGGTGGTTTATCATTTCCGACAATGGGAGCCACAGGGTTTGGTTACCAGATAGCGGAACAGTTCGGCCATAAACTGATTGAACAAAAGCCTGCACTGGTGCCTTTTACGATGAACCAGGCCTGGCTTAAGCACTTTCTAGAGCTTTCCGGCGTAAGCTCAGAAGTGATCGCCAGCTGCAATGGACGGTCTTTCCGGGAAAATATTCTGTTCACTCATCGTGGTGTCAGCGGGCCGGTCATTTTACAGATTTCATCCTATTGGAATCCGGGAGATACGGTTTCCATTAATTGGATTCCCGGTGCAGATATTCATAGTTGGCTTCAGTCCTGTGCCATGCAGAGACCCAGGGCACAGACGGCAACCATCTTGTCTGAACATATGACTAAAAGGTTGTCTCAAGTCCTATGCGGTCAAGGTCATCTGAGATTATTAACCGACAATGGTCAAAAGCTGATGGCACATTACACAGCGGCTGATCTTGAGGACCTGACCCATGCACTGGAAAACTGGGAATTGAAACCCTCTGGAACAGAAGGTTATAAAAAAGCAGAAGTCACCCTGGGTGGTGTGGACACTGCGAAAGTCTCTTCGAAAACATTTGAGAGCCGAATCCAGCCGGGGCTTTTCTTTATCGGTGAAGTTCTGGATGTTACCGGTCATCTGGGAGGCTTTAACTTCCAATGGGCCTGGGCTTCAGGTCATTGTGCAGGGCAGTATGTTTAGTTTACATGGTTTGATTTTCTCCATCCGCCAAGAGCATAATGCATCGTCCGTGAAGCACTGTTGACGTTAATGCCTCATAAGACATTCTCCTTGGACGGAAATTGCAGCTGACCTTGTCGAAATGGCTCCAGAATCCGATGAAGCTGCATTTTATGGTAAAAGTCATGAAGTTTATCAATCGTTGTGTTGTAACCCTGAAGCCCAGACAGCCTTTTATTGAATGGGCGAAAGGGCTGGGGACAGAATTGCCAGAAGACTGGAGCCTGGAAGGTGGCTCCTACCTGCTGGATGAACAGGAAACAGAGGAGGGCCTGGAAGCAGCAGTAGCCAACCACGCCCGGGACATGATGGAAAATGAGCTCTCCGCCTGGGAAGAAGATCCGGGCCGCTGGCCCTGTCAGAGAGATGCCAACGCCCTGAAAAGCTGGTTTGATGTTCATGTTTCAGTAGCAGGTTTTGATCTGGGTACCGAAGGCCTTATGAGAGCTGACTTGTCTGATCTTGGGGGGATGTGACGGCGCTCTGCCGGTCTCCATAAAGCCCCCTCTGAAATTGACCTATTCCCTCATTATGAAGAACTTCAGAAAACTCTCCCTCGGAATCATTGTCATTTTGATTGTGGCCGTGATTGCTATTAAATATTTCGATATCGATGACAAACTTTACAATGAATATCTGTCACATACGGTATCCAGTGAACAGTGGGCAAATGCCATTGCGTTGAGTGATTATAAATTGGTGGCCGGACCTGTGAAACTCGTTGATGCAGGTGATCAGGTATCCGGAGTGACGTGGAGTCCTGTTACCGATTCCCTTTATGTTGTATCCGGAGGAGGTTCTTCGATCCATGTCCTGGAGTACGACCAAAATGGAAACCTCAAGAGAAAGCTGAAATCCAATCTTAATGCTGATGTAGAAGGTATTGCCTGGGCTGACGGCGATCGTTTTATTGTTGTCAACGAACGTCAGCAGGAATTGTTGCTGGTAGACATTAAACCGGATTCGAATGAGATCGATTTCTCCAGTGCGTCCACTTTTACCTTTGGCATAGGAGAAGGAGGCAACAAAGGCTTTGAAGGTATTGCCTGGGACCCAGAGACAAAATCGATCTATGTCCTCAAAGAGAGAGACCCCATCCGGATTTTTCGTATTAATGGTTTCACCGAGCAGGGTAAAGATAGAAAGCTGGTGATTCGTGAGCAGGAAGAAATGGAAGAAAGCCTGAGGTTTTTCAATCAGGACCTGTCAGGGATGCACTTCGATACGGTTTCAAGGCATTTTGTTGTGCTCAGTGATCAGTCCGATTCTTTGACAGAACTGGACGAAAATGGAGAGGCCGTCAGTGTTATGGTGCTTGAGAAGGGCTGGCATGGATTGAAGAATACGATTGAGCAGCCAGAAGGGGTTACTATGGACAGACAGGGAACGGTGTTTATTGTCGGGGAGCCTGACGACCTTTACATATTCAGGAAGAGTACCTTGTCTGAACGAAAGTAGCCTCCTTTGATATTGAGCTTTGCTGTTGGGATGTCGTGCATGTCAGAAGAGAGCCAGGAAACACTGGAAATCATTTATCAGGATCACTGGCTGGTAGCGGTAAATAAACCGTCGGGTCTGCTGGTGCATCGCTCCATGATTGACCGGAATGAAACCCGGTTCGCTTTGCAGATCGTCAGAAATCAGGTGGGTCAGCATGTTTACCCACTGCATCGTCTGGATAAACCGACTTCCGGTGTTTTAGTGTTTGCCCTGTCGCCTGAGGTTGCCCGGCAGGTTGGAAAACAATTTGAGGAAGGGCTGGTCGAGAAAACCTATCTGGCAGTCGTCAGGGGTTATGCGCCAGAGTCTGGCGTGATTGATCATCCTCTGAAAGAAGAGCTGGATAAAATGACAGACCGCAAGGCCCGGCAGGACAAACCGGCTCAGGAGGCGGTCACTGTTTATGAAAGACTCGCGACCGTTGAGCTGCCTCTTGCCATAGAAAGATACCCAACCAGTCGCTACTCCCTGGTAAGAGCCTGGCCTAAAACGGGCAGGAAACATCAGATTCGTCGGCATATGAAGCATATAGCCCACCCGATCATTGGCGATGCCAAACATGGGAAGGGCGTTCATAATCGATACTTTGCCAAACACTTTTCAGCGGGTAGATTGCTACTGGCCTGTACTGATCTTGAATTAACTCATCCCCTTACCCGTGAACGACTGCTTTTGTCTGCTTCGCTGGATGCTGTCTTCTCTGATCTGATGACTCGCTTTGGTTGGAACAGATCACTTCGTCGGAAAGTTGAGTGAATTTCCTGATTTCCCATGACGAATGTCAATTAACTATCTAGTCTGCCTGAACGGTTTGTTTCAGGAGGCTTTATGCTCAGAGCGGGTTTGAGTATATTTTTTTTTTCATTGTTGTTGTTTGGAGCGTTCTACAGTCACGGATTCGATGACTATAAGAAAGATAGAATAGTAACGGATAAATCAGGTCGCCAAAGGTGCAAGCAGTGCGACCTTAATCTTGATGCCTGTGATTGTCGATGTTATCAGTGTGGCAAGCGGTTCAGGGAAAAAAGGCTGATTGCCCAGGCCGCAATAAGAAAAAAAGGGCAGTCTAATGCCAAGAGTGCCAGAGGCAAAGACCCTAAATCCAGAGAGGTGTATTTATCCACTGAGAATACTTGCCAGTGTGAAAGACCTTTGGTCCGTGAGGCTGCGTCAGCTTCTGTTCCGAGGCTTGGTCCCAGGAAAAGGATGGCTGCTTTTGATGGGCCTTCAACCAGCCAGATGACTCCGGTAGAGCCGTCCTTGAGTGGTTTTTCCAGCGAAATGCTACCTCTTCTTGTTGCTGTTAATGTTCCAGATCCTGCTCCTGTATCTGATGAGAAAAATCAGCTTGATTGTGAATGGATGAACCGGCAGTGTGATTTTAGCGTTATCCAGTTGCAGACTTTGCCTGTCGATGAAACTCTCTGTCAGCAGAAAGCCTTTTCAGCTTCATCTTTCAATGTCTGTTATCTGGAGACCGGCATGGATAAGATCGTCCTCGAGAATTCAAATAGCGGGGTACTTAAATTTCAGCAGCTATTGACTCAGGTGAAGGCTGCCATCCAACAGGATGTAATTGCAGGGCTGATCTCTGTTGGTTGGATGAGTGAATACACTCGACCCCTTGGCACAATCGAGGCTTTGAAAGATCGGGGATATTTTCTGACGCTTCCTGATTCTCAGGGAGGCTATTCCTTCGCTCTTATTATTATTGAACAGAGTTTGGCTTTTGTATTTCTTCTGAATCAGGATGGTGAAGTGGTGGGCTATGCCAGTAATAAACACAGTCTCTTTGTTTTTGCGATCAACTGCTATCTGGATAAGTCGAGAGGAGGCCAGCTTTATCAAGTTCACTTGCCTGATGATGATGTGTTCAACCTCATGGTGGAGAATGCCATTAAGGCTTTTAATTGCCTGGATAAAGAAGCTGTGGAAGCCTTGCAGGCATTTGATGATGACGATGAGGTTGAAGTGTTGCTGGTTTCTGATAACTCAACGGGGCATGACGTTGCTATTCGGCAATGTTTCATGAATCAAATGTCTGGAGGTCTGCAAAAGATTCCGTTACCTCGGAAGTTAGACGAATCCCAGCTTCCGGATTTATACCCCTTGTTGAGTTTAATGGAAATGGATCAAGCGATGATGGCCCTTAATATTGACCTCGAGGTTAATGAGCTTAAGGAGTTCAACTCAATTCAAATGATAATGGACAATGCCATCGGAGAGGGCACCTTTGTCATGGTGATTCAGGAGCCCAATGAATCAACATTTGCTGTTTTTATCTCGGTTAATGGTGCCATTATGACACTGAGAATGTTGTGTTTTTCTGACGGTCTTGGAGAGCGAGCCTCGTTGAAAGCTTCCAGTGGCTTGGTTTGTGAATGGAATGAAGCATTACAGGTTCTTATGCATACTCTGAGAACAGGTTATAACCTCAAGTTTTATCGAATAAGGCCATCTGACGACACTAACAGTTAATTTCATTGGCATAGAGTCTGGAAAAGGGCTCCCGAACGAGCCCTTATTGGCAAATTTACAACATTCTGCCCAGCACATCGTGTTCAGGCTTATCCATGAACCGGTGTTTGAATGCTCCCACCACGTGAAGGGCTATGATGGCCAGAAATGCATAGGGAATATAGGAATGGATTGTATGAAGGGTTCCTGCCAGCTCTTTGTTGTCTTCCATAAATTCGGGCAGTTGGATGCCAAAGAAGAAAACATCACGCCCTCCTGCATCCGACATGGTAAGACCGCTCAGAGGTACAAGAATCATCAGGGCATAGAGCGAATAATGGGTGATTTTGGCCAATACCTTCTCACGGTTGGGCAATCCTTTGGGTAGCTCGGGTACTTTGCTGAACAATCGTATCAGAATACGAATCGCAACCAGCAGCAGTACTAGGATGCCGAAAGACTTGTGCCAAGGGTAGATGTCGTATTTATAGCTGACGTCCTTGGATAGACCTGCCATGTACCAGCCACTGGCAATGATACTCAGGATGGTAATGGCCATCAGCCAGTGAAGCAGTCTCATCAGTAACGGATATTTTGCAGGTGTCATAGATTTATCCTCTGGAGTGGCAAGCGCGTGCGGCTTAGAGTTCGTTATCTTATTCAAGGCTGCTATGAGTGAAGAATAAACTTCACCCACAAGGATGCATTTATTCTTACTTTAAACGGTGATCCTGTCACCTGGTTCCGGCAAATTATGTTTTTTCGCACAGATTGTCTGCGCAAAGATCCTCGCGTGACTCCACTCACCTTAAGCTGGTGGTTGTCATCAACGGGCATCTTTACCGACAGTCAGATGTAGCTTCTTCCACAGGGGATTTACACCCCATTAGCTCATGCCCATGCCGGGCGTAAAAAAAATAAACAAACACAGGGAACTAAATGGATAGACAATGATCCAAGGTCACAATTCATTTGAAAAACAGTAGATAGGAGTAAGAGATATGAACGGAATCACACCACCCGGCAGCCCAAATAATCAGGCACCTTATCAACAGGAGAGCGATAATTGCCCTGTTTGTCTCACACCTTTTGCCGGAAGGGCAGTCACAGTTCTTGAACCATGCAGCCATATGTTTCACGAAGACTGCCTGGAGACTTGGCTATCGCAAAATACAACCTGTCCTTATTGCAGAACCATTGTCAGGGAAAGGGAAGTACAACCCTTTACTGATGTGATAGTGGAAAATTTATCGAGAAGTCGTGGTAGTGTGTTGTTCCATCCAGATGGGCGACCGATAGCGCGGCTCTTGTAAATCGCTGATTCCGTTTTGTTTGAGGGCGCCTCAACATCATCACCTGCTGCCAGAACAAGTGCTCTGGCCCGAGAGATGAAAAAAAACGACAGCAGCAACAGCGGTGCAGTAAAGAGTGTCTGTCTGATAATTCTATCCTTCCGATTTGGTTTTCACAGAGGAAGGATAGATCTAGAAAATGAAAGGGTACCTATATCATCCATCAGCTGCACTGGTGATCTGCCTGATGGCATCGCTGTAAAGTCCATGCAGGCTTTCAGGATCAGAGACACAAAGTCCCAGGTCCCTCAGAAGGCCGTCTTTCAGCCCATAGATCCAGCTATGAACCGTCAGGTCCTGTCCTCGCAGCCAGGCATCCCTGACGATGGGGGTCTGGCAAACATTCAGAGCCTGTTCTACAACATTCAGCTCATACATGCGCTCAAAGACTTCTTCCTGGCTGCCCAGAGTGTCCAGGAAAGTCTGGTGTTTGTGCTGTACATCCTGAATATGACGCAGCCAGTTATCAATCAGGCCGAGTTTGCCGTTCTTTACCGCTGCCTGAACGCCGCCGCAGCCGTAATGGCCGGTCACTATAATGTGCTCAACCTTCAGGTACTCAACGGCGAACTGGATAACAGAGAGACAGTTGAGATCGGTGTGAATGACCTGATTGGCCACATTTCGATGAACAAACAGCTCACCAGGCACCATACCGGTTATCTGATTGGCAGGCACCCGGCTGTCAGAGCAGCCTATCCACAGGTATTTGGGAGCCTGTTGCTGAGAAAGTTGTTCAAAAAAGTCAGGTTCCTTTTCCCGAACAGCATCTGACCATTCACGGTTTTGGTCGAACAGCTTCTTGAGTCTGCGCATGGGAAGCTTCCTCATCAGAAATAACGCACAAGTATACAGCTGAAGAAATAGAAGCCAATAACAGTAGGGTTTTAATGGCGTACCGAACAACTGCATCTCCGTTGCAATTCCTCGCAACAGCTCTGCTGTTTTAAGGCTACTGTGAAGGCAAGCGGCTGAATAGGCAACGGTCGGGCTCCTAGGAGGCCGACCGAGAATAGACTGCCCTACTGCGGCGGCAGCAAATTGGTCTAAAAATCCGCTTTTGTTCGTCAAATAGCTCGCTATTCTCCTCACAAAACCGAATTTTCATCCTCAATTTTCTGCCGTCCTCGCTACGGGCGCTATTCTCGGTCGGCCTCCTAGCGCTGTGGATGGTCGGGAAGAAAGTCATCAACCATGATGTCATCGAATGTCCACGGGCAACTGTCGGGGAAGCTGGTGTTATCTAATTGATGATTTTCCCGCAGGTACTTATTCATTTCACGAATGGCAGCCTGTTTGGCATCAGGGTAGCTGTCTATTAAGGCATCATCCTGTTCGTGCTTCAGGGACGGGTTTTTACGGATTAACCGGCTGATTGTCATACGTGACTGCGAAATACTCTCGTACCAGCTTCTGAACTCTTTGGGTTCGTATAGGTTGGGGTTAATCACAAAGGTTTGGTATTGATATTTGAGCAGATGCAGCACCAGAATGACCAGATGGGATTCCAGTGTATTGCGCTCGCTTCTGCCCATTTCGTCTACTTCTTCTATAAGGTTATCAAGATCAAGCCGGTCGAACTCACGGTTTTGCAAATGTTGTTTTTGCTGTTTTTTCCAGTGATAGAAGTCGGACTGGTAAAGTGTTTTCTGATCATTATCCATGACATGATTCCCCGTTAATCACAGCCAGTATAGGATAGCTTATACAAGGATTGTTATGTCATTCCCTTCACAGCACTTCAGCGCTAACCTCAGGTGCGAGAAACGCTGAACCTATTGCCGGGACGCACCGGAGCCGCCGGTGATGCCGTTGTCCTGCGTCGTGATCTGGTTCAGTCGGAATTGGCGGGCAGTCAGACCAATACCGGGAACTGCCTGCATCGACCGGCAAGATCAGTGGGCCGTCTTCACAGCCCTGGGTGGGCTTGCTCTTGAAAACTAAAGAAAGATATCCGTTCAGGGTATCTTCGGGTAGTCATTGTTTAACGGTACTGATTCACCTGATCTCTGAGTTCAATGGCAGCAGCTCTGGCTGCTTCGGCAAAGTTTTCATCACTGCCAGCGTAAATGATGCCACGGGAAGAGTTTACAATGATGCCCTCACCCTGACTGTTGAGACCATTTTTAACGGTGGCTTCTACGTCTCCACCCTGGGCGCCCAGACCCGGAACCAGGAATGTCATATCACCGGTAATGGCGCGGATACGCTTGAGTTCTTCAGGGTTGGTAGCACCGACAACCAGCAGCAGGTTGTTATGGCTGTTCCACTCTTCTTTGGCCATACGGGCAATCACTTCGTAAAGGAAGTCGTCACCGACCTTCAGGTTCTGGATCGCCGCAGCTCCGGGGTTAGAGGTTCGACAAAGGATGATGGTGCCCTTGTCTTCATATCGGCTGAAAGGTGCAATGGTGTCGATGCCCATGTAGGGGTTGACGGTGATCGCATCTGCGCCGTAGCGATCAAAGGCTTCTGCCGCATACTGATCAGCCGTGCTGCCAATATCGCCCCGTTTTGAGTCCAGAATGACCGGGGTATCCGGGTAATTATCCTTGATGTATTCGATGGTCTGGGCCAGTTCGTCTTCTGCACCACGGGCATGATAATGGGCAGCCTGGGGTTTGTAAGCACACACTAAGTCGGCAGTGGCATCAATAATAAAGCGGTTAAATTCCAGAATAGGTTGCTCAAGCGCCTGAATGTGGGCGGGAAACTTCTCGGGTAGAGGGTCCAGGCCTACGCAGAGTAGAGAGTTGTTCTTACGCATAGCCGCCTGAACCTGATCCAGAAAACGCATAGCAAAGCCTTATGTAGCAGTGATCGATGTCTGGGCGGGCAGTCTAACAGATAACGCTCGGGTTTTGTTGCGCCAATTGATGTTGCGGCAATTGACATCCACCCCCGCCCAATGAGGCTGTTTGACGCGAATTGAAGAAAAGAAATTTGCCGGAGGAGCTGAAATGTTCCTCCGTGCCTTCTTTTATCTGGCCTTTTGAAATAGCTGTGCCATCAGACCAGAGTTTATCATCTGTTCTGCAGCACTCTTCAGAGTTCCCGAAGTCCCGTATCTTCTGAACGCCCGGTAAACCGTTGTGCAGGCCATCAGGTGCTTAACGGTTTGTTTGATGGCTGTTGTCAGTAAAGGAACGGTATACAAGGCCATCAATAGAGGGTGAGAGAGTGCCAGCATGATCACCAGGGGAGAGCCAGAAATGGCACCGACAGTTTGAAACCCCCTGACGGTTCGGCGAACGTACTTCCGGGTATCAATCGTGCTCTTCATGGTCCGGTTTTTATTGAGTCTGTGACAACCTGCTTCAACCGCTTTGCTGACCAGTTTTCCCATCAGATAGCCTGCGACAGCACCGGGTGTGGTTACCATGGTGGTCAGCAATTGAACTGCCTCAGCAATGCCTGTGATCGGGCTTGCAGAAGCGTATAAGGCTGTTTGGATACCGGCACTGATTCTTCCTGATCCCTGCATAATCTTTACTCCTTGTGGTGTTATTTCATGTTGTAGGCTCAGTATGCAGGGATTTGCTGCCAAAATGACTGACAGAGCGGTTAGTTATGCTTGCACATTTTCATCCAGTGAAGTTGGAATGCCTAAGAGTCTGGTCAAACTGACCATTTCATAGCTTGACGAGAGTTCATAAAATGGTTGGTAAAACAGAGATAGTGTTGATGCAGAAGTTAGTAATACCAGACCGGCAACAGGTAGAGATCTGGCTTGATCAGGCCGGTCATGAATTCTGGGCGTGCGATCGGTGCGACGGATTGCACATATCATCCCTTCAGTCTCTGGATGGCGTACTTGATAGCCGTTTGTTTATCGAGCCATTTGGTATTCTTTTTTCAACTGAGCTGGATTTGAAAGCCGGCTCTGCATTTTTAGTACAGGCCGATATGACGCGTCTCAATCTCGGCTTACCGACGCTCAAACTGTTTCTGGAGATGCTGGAGTCAGGCCATCTTTTGCTGGTGGCTTCCGATGTCCTGATGACCTCCAAAGGTGTCTGTTACAGTCAGTTTTCCGAATTTCTGGCAATGACCCTGGAGGCTAAGAGCTGGTTGTATCGGGAGTGCCAGAGCATGCACTATATTCTGTCTGAACAGGAACATTGTCTTCCCCCGGTAGAAGGAAAGTTTTCGTTCCACTAAACGTTTTAGCTGCCTCATATCAGAAAATAAAACGGTCACTGCTCTGGCGAAATGTTCCAATTGGCCTAATGTCATACAGTCAACATTCTGATGCGGGAATTTCAGAACGTGTCCAATGCCACTCTTTTCTGTATCTGCTCTCTGGTGTGGGGCTCGACCTGGTATGCCGTTAGCTGGCAGCTAGGGACCGTAGACTCCATGTGGTCAGTGGCTTACCGGTTTCTCTTGGGCGCTCTGTTGTTATGGCTGATTTGCCGGTTCAGGGGCGGCTTTTCAGGCTTTACCCGCCAACAGCATCTCAGGTTCTTTTTCCAGGGAACCTTCCTTTGCGGTATTTCCTACTGGCTGGTCTACGAAAGTGAAAAGTTCATCAGCAGCGGGCTTTCAGCATTGATTTGTACGGGGATTCTTTATTCAAATGTGGTCATTGCCCGGTTCTGGTTGGGGCACACCGTTAAACGTTCTGTTCTTGTAGGCGGGGCATTGGGTAGTGTCGGTGTGTTCATGGTGTTTTTTCCCCATATCATAAAGATTGACGCAAACTCTGAGGAGCTTAAGGGCCTGGCATTGGCATTGGGTGCAGTAGTGATGTTTTCCTTGGGCAGTGTCTCCTGTGAGGTCAATGAGAAAGACGGCTTGTCAGTCGCACCTATGACAGTGTTTGCCATGTTTTATGGTGGGTTGGAAATGGGTGGGTTGGCCTTGCTCCGCGGCGTACCACCCACGTTTGACTTCAGTCCGGGTTATCTGGTTTCCCTGGTTTATCTGGTGGTTTTTGGTTCGGTTGTGGCCATGACCTCTTATATCGCCCTGATTCAGCGCATAGGTTCTGACCGAACCGCTTATGTCGATATTATCTATCCCATCATAGCCCTCTTGATCTCAACCGTTCTGGAGGGATACCAATGGAAACCGGTTTCTGTGTTGGGCGTAGGGATTATTTTGCTGGGGAATCTTCTGGCCATGGGCAACCGCTTTGACCGGCGCAGAACCGAGACTTCCTGCTAACATAAGAATACTTTTCTCCAACATCTATGGGGTTTCCCATGAGTGAGCACAAGCCTTTCATCTATAGAGCTATAGAGTTATCCACTCAGGCCCTGGACAAAGGGGAAGCGCCTTTTGGTGCGGTGCTGGTGCATAACGGCAAAATCGTTCTGGAGTCTGAATGTACTACCGAAGCAGAAAGTGATCAGACCCGGCACGCAGAATTGAACCTGGTAAGTCATGCCTGCAGACAGATACCGAGAGAACAGTTATGTGAATGCACACTCTACAGCAGCACAGAGCCTTGCCCAATGTGTGCCGGAGCAATATATTGGGCCGGAATCCCAAAAGTGGTATATGGATGCAGCATGGAAGCGCTGGACCAGATTGCCGGTCACTCCACCCAAATGGGTTGCAGAAACATTTTTGATCGTTGCTATGGCAACATAGAAGTCATTGGTCCTATAGAAGAAGAGCTTGCCTGCGAACCACATATGAAATGCTGGCCCCATCCTTCTTGAAAACCTGCTTATTATTGAATTTTGTGCTGGCATTCAAGTACAGAGTTGACTGACATTTCTGACTCAGGGAACGTGATAGCCCATAGGCTTCATAATGTCATACTGAAGCCAGACTTTGTTCAGCCAATTTTCTTCACCCAGCCAGTCCAGAACCCAGCGGATACCATTGCCCATGGCTTCCTTATTCCAGGCAAGATAGCAGCTGTCGTTCATGGGAATATCCAGAACATCCTTGCGAACCAGTAATTCTTGTTCAATGTAGGGCTGAACAAAGTGGCTGGGCATGATGGTGATGCCCAACCCTTTCAGCAGGCACTCAATAGCCATACGGAAACTGGGAACCAGGAGGATTTGCTGATCTTCAAGCAGCAGGTTGTAGCCCTGTCGAAAGACTCTGGAAGTATCCTGAATGCAGATCGAACTGTAAGTTTTCAGCATGTCCTGACTAATCGGATCGGAAACATTGGCCAATGGGTGCTCTGGAGACATCACCAGATCCCATGCCAGCGATCCCATAGACTTCCATTCAAAGCGGTCGTTAGTAGCAATATTGTCTGGAATGGTTTTAGGAGCACCAATGACCAGCTGGCAACGGTTGTGGAAGAGAGCATCCCATGAGCCGTTATGAACTTCAGTATTGATCACCAGGTTGGTCTCGGGACGAACTGCCTGAAGATCGCGAATCAGATCGTAAACCATGCCCTGGTTAACAACGTTATCCAGGGCAATCCTGATTTCATGTTCCCAGCCTGAAGCCATCTGGCGGGTTGTTTTTTCCAACTCCTCCAGCTGAGTCAGCAGTTTGCCTGTCTGCTGGATAAAGTGCTCACCTGCCGGAGTCAGCTCGACCCGCTTGCTATCCCTGAGAAAAAGTTGCACATCCAGCCGTTCTTCCAGCTTCCGGACGGTGTAGCTGATGGCTGAAGGCACTTTATGCAGGTGCTTGGCCGCTGCAGTAAAGTTTCTGAAGTGGGCCACGGCCCTGACAATTTCGAGGGATTCCGTTGGGATCATGAGGAGAATACTACTATCTACTGACGTTCAGATGTTAATAGAGTATCTCTAAGGTTGTCAGAAAGGGAGTCTAAATAAGAGTTTTTTATCGTAATGTTCTCGCCTCCAGTGATATAAGATGACTCTCAGGACAGGACTCACCTACATCAGCATTCAAAAAAGCCGAATGCTCGTCCAAAAATACTTGCTGTATCTGTTGGCAGGAATTCTCTAAAATAATTTTCACTTCGAGCAACCTCAGGTTATGAGGAGTCGTGTACTGCACTGTTGCCTGTTCCCGCAGTACAGAAACTCTTGCACGAAGTGTCGAGTGTGCAGTCCACGCTGCAAACTCAGGTGGATGATCAGCAAAAAAACCTCTGCGTCTTTGGTGTAGGGGGTTTTTTGTTTTTGACAGCTTTTCCCACATGGTTCGGTGGTGTTCTTAAGGGAATTGAAGATAAACTACGACTGACGACAGGCTCCATTCAGGCACTTTTCTATTCTTTTTTGTCACCTCCAAAACTCTTTAGCCAGAGGACCGAACCTTGACCGATCTCACTGCTATCAGTCGTCAGGCTCTGCAATTGATGGATCTTACTTCCCTGAACGATAACGATACGCCGGAAGTGATTATTGATCTTTGCCACACAGCTAAAACACCTGCAGGCAATACTGCGGCAGTCTGTGTTTACCCAAGATTTGTTCCCATCGCCAAAAAGACGCTGAAAGAGCTGGGTCTGAACGATGTAACGGTTGCCACTGTCAGCAACTTTCCAAAAGGCAGTGATGATATTGAACTGGCAGTCACTGAAACTAGGGCAGCTGTCGCTTATGGTGCGGATGAAGTGGATGTTGTTTTCCCTTATAGCGCCTTTATGAACGGTGATGAAGCCATTGGAGCTGAGCTGGTTCGCCGCTGCAAAGAAGTCTGTGCAGACAAAGTGATACTCAAGGTGATTATTGAGAGCGGCAAACTGAAGGACCCAGCCCTGATTCGTCGAGGCAGTGAGATCTGCATTGAAGCCGGTGCTGATTTCATCAAAACCTCTACTGGCAAAGTGCCTGTCAATGCTACACCTGAATCTGCCCGTATCATGCTGGAAGCCATTCGTGACAGTGGCAAACAGAACGTAGGGTTTAAACCTGCGGGCGGCATCCGAACTGCACAGGACGCTGCAGAGCACCTGGCTATTGCCGTTGACATTATGGGGAAGGAATGGATCGACCGAAACCACTACCGCTTCGGAGCCAGCAGTTTGCTTGGAAGTCTGCTGGTGACCCTCGGTCTGAAAGAACGGGAATAAGTCTAAAAATAAGTTTCGCCAAGACTACCCTATATCAGCATCGCTACTGCCAGAATCCATTACTGTCAGAGTCACTGCTTTCAGAGTCACTTCTGCCAGAGCCGCTTCTGCCAGAGCCGCTTCTGCGAGAGCCGCTTCTGCCAGAGTCACTGCTGTCAGAGTCACTGCTGTCAGAGTCACTGCTGTCAGAGTCACTGCTGTCAGAGTCACTGCTATCGGAGTCACTGCTATCGGAGTCACTGCTATCGGAGTCACTACTGTCATAGTTAATAGGTGTCTCCATAGCAAAATTATATTTAGAGCTGAGCAAATCGATGAAATCTTGCAAGTATAATATGCGTTCTTCCAGAAGTTTTCTCTGCCTTTTGTCATTGCTGAGCTCTTTTACTTCTTGTTCATTCGCTGCCTTGTCATGTTTGACTACATCAGCCTGCTGATTTGCATGGATGATAATGCTCGCTGAAAGAAATTCCAGCATCTTGTGTGATTGTTTCAGCAGGTTATTAAATTCTGTGTAGAGGTTTATCAAAATGCCGCGATAATCATTTTGATTAACTAATTTTTTTTGTAATTGGTGTTCTATGTAATTTTCTAAGGCTAGAAGCAATTCTTGAAATAATTCAGGGTTTTCATTTTTTGGGTTATCTTTTGCACCGATTAATATTTTTTGGAAAATTTCAAATAATTTATCTTCTTTATCTTCTTTATCTTCTTTGTCTTCAGAGTCAGTAATGGTTCGACCCAAGTCTAGTTTGCCAAAGTAAATCGATATGCTATCAATATTTGCATTTGAGAATTGTCTAACGAGATACTCAAGAACTGAGAATTTTTTAACGAAAGAGTCTAGAATCAGGCTTATGGAGTGAATAAAACTGATGGACTGATCATTCGAGACAACTAATCCGGTTTTTTTTTCACCATATTCATTTGTCAGGTTTAATATTCGTTTAGCTGATTTTATATTACGTCGATAAAACGGTATTTTGTTACGATTAATGCCATCGTTGAGTAGGGTAGTAGCGGCTATTAGCAATAAATTGACTGGTTCCTCGGATTGATCAGCTTTTGAGAGTTGATTCAATTGCCGCAAAATTAAGACGCATTTCTCCCAATAATTTCAGACCAGAGAAGACCGAATTAGCTTCTTTAACATTTGCTTTTAAACAACCGTGATTTTCTATGGGTTCTTTTTCGCCTAAAATGTCATCTTTTATGACCTCTATACCAGATAAGCCGATGGCATGAAGCAGGAATGAGCCAAAAAAGAAATGGCCCCCAGGAGGGGGGGAGTTAATGGCTGTATAGTAACTCAATATCAGCACCGCTAAGCACTGTTGATCTTTTGGTTTGGTCATATCGACGAATGATTCGGTATTATGGATTTTGGTTAGAATTGCCAACATTTCAAGCTGTACGAAGTCAACCACAATGTGGTGAGTTTTTATCAATTGCTGAAGCATGCTTAAGATTGTGAGGCTTTCATTGGGGGGGGCTAATGGGACGTAGCTCAACATAGTGTTTAAGATGTCTTCATCAATGCCTGTATTCAATTCATGGATAATGGCGGTAATTTGTGCATGGTTCATTGGTGGCAGCGGAATTTCCATCAAAGGCTGCGGTTGCTGTGCCCCAGCTCCCTCGGATTCTTCTGAATGCTCAGCCATTTTTTCGACTTGCTCATTTTCATGGTTCATTGCGAAGATGAGTTCGGTTGTATTCGAGTTGAGAAAAAAAGGAGAGGTTTTTCCTAAATAAGCATTATGGTTAATCAAATCGTTCAGGTAATTAGAGGTTTTTGTCGTTTTTTCTTCAATAAATCTCTCATCCACGGGTGTGAATAAAGTATGTGCTGCCATCAGTTTTGAATAAGGGCTAACCATAATGATAAAGCTAAGACAAGCAGCAACCGACCGTTTGGCCCTGTCACGATGGAAAAGTATCGGTTTTTTTGCTGTTTCAGGAAATTCAGAAATGAAGTTACTTGTTAACATCTGCTTTCTCTAACTTATAAATTCCCTGATAAAGTAGTCCACGGAATGCAGCATTGGCTAACTTGAGCACTTTTTAATGCTACACCTCAATCTACCTGCATAATGCTGGAAGCTGCAGTCCATAAGGCCATTAGCACTTGGTCTGAAAGAACAGAGAAGAAGATTAAAAATAAACTTCGTCAAGACTTTCAAGAGCACCTCTCTCAGCATCACTACTTTCAGGGTCATCCATGACCGCATCACAACTTTCAGAGTCGCTACTACCCGGGACACTTATGCCAGAGTCAGTTCTGCCAGAGTCACTTCTGTCAGATTCACTTCTGTCAGATTCACTGATGTGAGAATCATTACTGTCAGAGTCATCACTGCCAGAATCATTGCTGTCAGAGTCATTGCTGTAAGAGTTAAGAGGGGTCTTCATAGCAAAATCATACTTAGACCTGAGCATATCGACGAAATCTCGCAAGTATGATATCCGCTCTTCCAGGTGTTTCTTTTGCCTCTCTTTTTGTTCTGTTGCTGCCTTGCCATGGTTGCATTCATCATTATGCCGATTAGCATTGATGAAAATATTGCACTCAAGGCATGTCAGCATTCTGTTTGATTGTACCAGAAGGTGGTCAAATCCTGTGCAGAGCGTTACCATTATGACCTGGTAATCATTTTGATCAGTAAACGTTTTTTGTAATTTTTGTTCTATGTATTTTTCTATGGCCAGAAGCAATTCTTGAAATAATTCAGGATTTTCATTTCCCGGGTTGTCTTTAGCGTCGCTTAGGATCTTTTTGAATATTTCAAATAATTGTTGTTCTTTGCCTTCATTGTCGGTAATGGTTTGATCCCAGTTTGACTGGTAGAAATAATCCGTCATGTTGTTAATACATTCACTTGCAGATTGTATAACGTAAGGATCAAGCATCAGGCTTATGGCATTAATAAAATTGATGAACTGACTATTAGAGGCAACTAATTCGGGTTTTTTTTCACCATATTCTACGATCAGTCTTAACATCCGGATAGCTGATATCATATTACGCTGATAAACCGGCATTCCGTTATCAATCATGCCATAGTTGAGCAGAGTAGAAGCAACTAATAGCCGGTAACTGGCTGGTGTCTCGAATTCTACAATTTTTGAGTTATCTTTCAATTGTTGCAAAAAATCAAAGCGCATTCCTTCCAGCACTCCCTTGCCAATGAAGATCGAAGCTGACTCTTTAACATTTGCTTTTAAAACTTCGTAATCTTTTATGGGTTCTTTTATACCTAAAAGATCACCTTTTATGGCATCGAGTTTCTCGATACCAGACAGGGCGGCAGCGTGAAGCAGGAATGAGTTAAAAAAAATGTTAGCCACTTTAGGGGAAACTGCATTTGAATTGATGGCGGTATAATAAGTCACCAACAATATCGCGAGCCTGAATTTGTCTACTGGCTTGGTAATATCGACAGGTGATTGAGTGCCCTGGATAGAATATAGAACTTCTATTATGTCATCCTGCTTATGGTCCGTCACAACACCGAGAGCTTTTGTCACGTGCTCAATCATGTCTGCAACGGTCAGGCTCTCATTGGGAGGTGTTATCGGTAGGTAGCTCAACATAGCGTTCATGATTTGCCTGCGTTCTTCAGTGCTTGTATTCAACGTTTGGATTATGTCGGTAATTTGTGCATGGGTCATTGGTGGCAGCGGAATTTCCATTATAGGCTGCGGCTGCAGTGCTCCAGCCCCCTCCGATTCTTCTGAATGCTCATCCGTTATTTCGACTTGCTCATTTTCATGGTTCATTGCAAAGATGAGTTGGGTGGTATCCGGATTGAGAAAAAAAGGAGTGGTGCTTCCTAAATAAGCGTTATGGTTAATCAAATCGTTCAGGTAATTTGACGCTTTTGTCGTTTTTTCTCTAACAAATCTCTCATCCACTGGTGTCAATAAAGTATGTACTGCCAGCAGTTTTGAATAGGGGTAGACCATAAAGATAAGGCCAAGGCAAGCAACAACCGACCGATAGGCCCTGCCACGATGGAAGAATATCGATTGTTTTGTTGTTTTGGGTAATCGAGAAGTGGAGTTACTCATCAACCTCTGCCTTCTTTGGGTAATGAATGCCCTGATAAAGTAGTCTATGGATTGCAGCAGTACTCAATTTGAGTGCCTGTGAATGTCAAACCTTAATCTGTCTGCATCATACTGGAAGCGATTTGTGACGGTGGCAAAGAGAGCGTAGGATTTAAACTCACGGGCCGGGACGCCGCAGGACACCTGACGATTGCCACTGAGCTTATGAGGCAGGAACGGATCTATACCACCTGCACCTGGGAGCCGGCAATTTGCTGGGAAGGCTTCTGGTAGCAATCGGTTTTAAAGAACAGGAAGAAAATTAAAAATAAAATCCGTCAAGTCTCTCAAGACCGCTTCTGTCAGCATCACTACTTTCATCATCACCTAAGTTAGCATCACTACTTTCAGCATCATTTCTTTCAGAAGCCTCAATGTCGGTATCACTATTTTCAGCGTGACTGTTTTCAGTATCACTGCTTTCAGAGTCACTACTGCCGTAGTCAATACTGGCATAGTCAATATTGCTATAGTTATTATTTTCGTAGTCACTGCTGTCGTAGTCATTGGGAGTAATGATAACAGATTCATATTTAGACCAGAGCAACTCAACGAAATCCTGTAAGAATAATATCCTTTCTTTCAGGTGTTTTCTCTGCCACTCTTGTTTGCTGAGTTCTTCTTGTCCCTTTAGTGCTTTGTCATACTTAGCTTCATTAGTCTGCTGATTGGCATTGATGACAATAGTCGCCTCAAGAAATTCCAGTATCTTGTCTGACTGTTCCAGTAGATCTTCAAATCCTGTGCAGAGGGTTGCCAATATAACCAGGTAATCATTTTGATCCACGAACGTTTTTTGTAATTGTTGCGCCATGTATTTTTCAATGGCCAGAAGCAATTCTTGAAATAAATCAGGACTTTGATTTTCCGGGTTGTTTTTTGCGTCGGCTAATACTTTTTCGAATATTTGAAATAATTCCTGTTCTTTGCCTCTGGAATCAGTAATGGTTTGCCCCCAGTTTGATTGACTAAAATAACTCGAAATCTTGCCAACATGTTCATATGAGGATTGTATAAGGAAAGGATCAAGAATCAGGTTTATGGCATCAATGAGACTCACAAATTGGCTATTTGAGGCAACTAATTCAGGTCTTTTTTTGTAATATTCTTTTACCAGACTGTACATGCGTCTGGCTGATTTGACATTACGCCAATAAATGGGGATTTCGATCTTATTAACGTCATAGTTCAGCAAAGTGGACGCGGCTATTAGCACTGAATCGACTGATGTCCAGGATATTTCAGCTTCTGAGAGATCCTTCATATGTTGCAAAAACTGAAGGTGCATTTCATCCAGCACCTCCAGGCCAACCAGGAACTTGGCAGATTCTTTAGCATTTTCTTGTAAAGCTTTGTGGCCCAGTATTGGTTTTTCTGCACCTAAAAGGTCACCTATTCTGGCATGGAGACTTCTTATACCAGACAAGCCAGCGGCGTGAAGCAGGAATGAGTAAAAGAAGAAATAAGCCGCCTGAGGAGATGCCCCATTTGAATGGATGGCAGTATAGTAACTCACCAACAACATCGCGAGACTCTTTTGATCTTCTGGTTTGGTGATATCGACAGAAGATTCGGTACCCAGGATGTGAGTCAGAACTTTTATCATCACATTCTGGTCGTCGGTCATTATTACATTGAGGCTTTTTATCACTTGCCGAATCATGCTTACAATGGTCAGACTCTCATTGGGAAGGGTTGTCGGGACGTAGCTCAAGATAGTGTTCAGAGTGCCTTCTTCAAGGCCTTCATTTAAACCTTCGATAATGGCAGTAATTTGAGCATGGGTCATGGGCGGAAGGGGAATATGCATTAAAGGCTGCGGCTGCGACGCTACAGCCCCCTCTAATTCTTCTGAATGCTCATCCATTCCTTCGGCTCGCTCATTTGCATAGTTCATGGCAAAGATAAGCTGGGTCGAATTCGGATTTAGAACAGATGGAGGGATTTTTCCTATGTAAGCATTATGGTTAATCAAGTCATCCAGGAAGCCAAAGGATTTTGTTGTTTTGTCTTCGATAAATCTGTCGTCTACTGTCGTTAATAATGTACTTTCTGCCAGCAGTTTTGAACAGGAGCAAGTCATAATGATGAGGCCCAGGAACGCGGTAATTGAGTGATTAGTCTTGTCAGGGTGGAAAAAAATCGATCGCTTTGCTGATCCAGGTAATCGAGAAATTGAGTTGCTCATCAACATCTGATTTCACCAGTTTATTAATGACTTGAAAAAGTAGTCTAAGGATCGCTTCTGCGCCAAATTTTAAGTACCTTCCCCGGAACGTGGCAACTGCTCCTGCGTTGATCTGGTTCCTGCACCTTCATCCTCAATTTTCTGCTGACCTCGCTAAGGGGTCGCCGAGACGGGGTCGCCGAGACGGGGTCGCCTAGACGGGGTCGCCCAGACGGGCGCTATTCTCGGTCAGGCTTCTAGTGAGGCGTTACCACTCTCAAAATCTTGATTTCAGAGTCATCGCTTTGAGAGTCACTGGTATCAGAATCATAAGGATTCTTCATGGCAAAGTCGTAGTAAAACCTGAACCAATCGACAAAATCAATAAAGTAATCTATGCGTTCTTTCAGGTGTTTTCTCGTCTTCCCATCTTTGTTGAGCTCTATGCCTTTTTTCCCCTTTGCTGCTCCTCTATGCACGGCATCATCAGCCTGTTCATTGGCATTGGTGTCAATAGTTGGCTCAAGCATTGACAGCTTCATGCGTGCATGACCCAGCAGGTCCGCAAATCCTGTGCCGAGGGTTACCATTATGACTTGGTAATCATTTTCATCAGCAAACATGTTTTTCAATTGATGTGATATGTATTTTTTTATGGCTACAAACAATTCTTTAAATAATTCAGGATTCTCATTGCCCGGATTGTCTTTTGCGTCGGTTAATATATTTCTGAATATTTCAAATAATTTCTGTTCTTTGCTCATTATGCCTCTAATCTCAGTAGAGGTTTGATACGACTTTGATTTACTAAGATAACTCGATATATTGTGAATAAGTGCAGTTGCAGATTGTAAAGTGAAAGGATCAAGAGTCAGTCTTATGGCATTAAGCAAATTAATAAACTGACTATTCAAGGCAACCAGTTCAGGTTTATTTTCACCATATTCCTTTATTAATATCAACATTCGTTCTGCTGAATTTATATGGCACTCATAAAGTGATTCTTCGTTCTCATTAACGTCATAGTTGAGTAGACTGGAAGCAGCTATTAGCTGTAAATCGTCGGCTGATTTTCCGAATCTATCAGCTTGCAGAGGGTTCTCCATTTGTTCCAAAAAATCAAAGCGCATCTCTTCCAGCGCCACCAGTGCAGAGAAGATTGAAGCAGACTCTTTGAGTTTGGCTTTTAAAATTTCGTGAGCTTCTATTGGCTCATCTGTACCTAATAGATCACCTTTTTTGGCATCAAGTCTTTCGATACCAGACAACTGAGTGGCGTGAAGCAGGAATGAGTTAAAAAAAACATTAGCTGCTCGAGGGGATGCTCCATTTGAATGGATAGCTGTATAGTAAGCCAGCATCAACGTCGCGAGTCTCCGTCGATCTTGTGGTTTGGTGATATCGACAGGTGATGTGGTACCCTGGATAGAAGATAGAACAGTTACCATGACATTCTGGTTATCCTGAACCGTAATGTTGAGAGTTTTTATCAATTGCTGCAACATAATTAGAATTGTCAGGTCCCCATTGGGAGGGGTCGCCGGAACATAGCTCAACATAGTGTTTAGGGTGGCTTGATTAAAGCCTGTATTCAAGCCCTCGATAATAGTAGCGACTTCTGCAAGGGTCATTGGTGGGAGAGGTATCTGCATTAAATGCTGCGGTTGTTGTGCTCCAGCTCCCTCCGATGCTTCTGAATCCTCATCCATTTTTTCACCTTGCTGATTTTCATGATTCATGGCGAAGATAAGATGAGTTGTATTCGGGCTGAGAGCAGAAGGAGGGTTTTTCCCTATATAAGTATTATGGTTAATCAAATCCTCCAGGAAGCCAGACTCTTTTGTCATTTTTCCTATAATAAATTTCTCCTCCACCGGTGTAGAAAAAGGATTTCCTGCCAGCAATTTTGAACAGGGGCAAGCCATAGCGACGAGGCTGAGGGTAGCTGCAACCCACTGATTGGTGTTGTTACGACGGAAAAGTATCAATCGCTTTACTGTCTCAGGTAATCGAGAAACGGAGTGACTCATCAACATCGGCCTTCTCTATTTTATAAGTGCCCTGATAAAGTAGTCCATGGATTGCAGCAGTACTCAATTTTACGAACAGGTCAGATCCGGTCACGCCGTCTTCAATATAGGTTTGTGCCTGAGCATGGAATGACCGCCTGAAACCAATACCGCTTCCGAGTCGAACGTTCTCCGGGAAACCTGATGGTGGCACTCGGTCTGAAAGCAGGGAAGATGAATAAAAAATTAAACGCCGTCAAGACTTGCTCTGTCGGCATCACTACTTTCAGTATCAAGAATTTCAGTATCACTACTGTCAGTATCACTACTGTCAGAGCTATAAGGGGTCTTCATGATAAAATCATAGTTAAGCCTGAACCAATCAACGAAATTATCCAAGTAATTTATCCGTTCTTTCAGGTGTTTTAACTTCTTCTCTTCTTCGCAGAGTTCATTTCCCTTTTGTGCCTTTGCTGCCCCGTTATATTTGGCTGCATTAGCCTGTTCATTGGCATCGGTGACAATAGTTGCCTCAAAAAATAGCAACATCTTGTGTGATTGTTCCAGCAGGTCCTCAAATCCTGTTCCGAGGGTTACCATCATGGCCTGGTAATCATTTGGATCAATAAAGGTATTTTGTGATTGTTGCGATATGTATTCTGCTACGACCAGAAGCAAGTCTTTAAATAATGCGGGGTTTTCATTCCCCGGGTTGTCTTTTGCGTCGGATAGTACCTTTTTGAATATTTTAAACAATGTCTGCTCTTTGCCTTCTTTGCCTGCAGACTCAGTAATGGTTTGATTCCTATTAGAGTTACTGAGAAAACTCGTCAGGCTGTCAACATATTCACTTGCAGATTGTATATCGAAAGGATCAAGAGTCAGGCTTATGGCATGAATGAAACACAGGATTTGATTATTCGAGGTAATTAATTCAGGTTTTTTTTTATCATATTCTCTTATCAGCCTTAACATTCGTTTATACGATCTTATATTACGCTCACAGATAAACATTTCATTTATATTAACTGCATGATTGAGCAGTGAGAAAGCGGCTATCAGCAGTGGATTAACTGATGTCCCGGGTTCATCAGCTTCTAAGGAATCCTCCAATTCTTGCGAAAACGCAAGGCGCATTTTTTCCAGTGATTTCAGAGCAGTGAAGACTGAAGCAGATTCTTTAATATTCCCGTTTAAGACTTCGTGATCTTCTATGGGTTTTTTTGTGCCTAAAAGGTCATCTTTTTTGGTATAAAGTCTCTCAATACCAGACAAGCAAGCAGCGTGAAGCAGGAATGAGTTAAAAAAAACACGAGCTTCCTGACGGTTAGCTCCACTTGAATTGATGGCCGTATAGTAAGCGACCATCAACATCGCGAGGCTCTGTTGTTGTTGTAGTTTGGTTATATCAACAGGAGATTGGGTGCTCTGGATAGAATATAGAGCATTTATTACCTCATCCTGGTTATAGTTAGGCAAAATGTTGAGTGTTTGTGTGATTTTTTGAATCATGCTTGCAAGGGTCAGGTTCTCATTGGGGAGTGTTACCGGTACGTAGCTCAACATAGTGTTCAGGGGAGGCAGGGAGTCTTCATCAAGGTCTGAATTCAGGACCTGAATCATAGTAGTAATTTGTGCATGGTTCATTAGCGGGAGCGGAATGTGCATTAAAGGCTGTGGTTGCTGTGCTCCGGCTCCTTCTGATTCTTCTGAATGCTCATCCTTTTTTTGGTCTCGTTCATTTTCATGGTTCATGGCAAAGATAAGATGGGTCGAATTTGGATTGAGAACAAAGGGAGTGGTTCTTCCCATGTAGGCATTATGGTTAATCAGGTGATCCAGAAAGCCAGACGATTTTGTGCTTTTATCTTCAAAAAATCTCTCCTCCACTGTCGTTGATAAAGTATTTTCTGCCATCAGTTTTGAATAGGAGAAGACCATAATGATGAGGCCAATGGAAGCAGCAACCGACTGATTAGCCTTGTCACGACGGAAAATTGTCGATTGTTTTGCCGTTTCAGGTAATCGCGAAATCGAGTTAACCATCAACATTTTTCTTCTTCAGATAATGTATGCTCTGACAAAATAGTCCACGGATAGCAGCAGTGCACAATTTCAAGGGTACGATAGTCCAATACTGAACAGCCAGCTCCGTTTTGCAGATACAAGGAATTATGAAGACATAGGGCTTTGTGATTCAATGGCTGTTCATCAAGACTTTTGCATAAGACAAGGCGGCCAGGCCGCAGGCTGGAATTCCGTGGGTGAGGCGATTAGCAAAAATGCTGAAAAACAACAAGCCATTGCCACTGGCATGGCAGAAATTTACCGACCGAAACCGCAGCCACTTCGGAGCTGGCAGAACGCTGGGAAGCCTGGTGGCACTCGGTCAGTATGAGGATTAGAGCTTAACTTCCTTCAAGACTGCCTCTTTCATCACCATTACTACTTTTATCAGCATCATTACTGCTTCCGTCAGCATCATTACTGCTTCCGTCGGCATCATTACTACTTCTGTCAGCATCATTACTCTCAGAGTCTCCAACGTGGGAGTTATTGCTGTGAGAGTCATAAGGCAACGTCATGTCAAAATCATAGTTAGATCTGAGCCAAATGACGAAATCTTGCAAGTAGTTAATCCTTTGCCCCAAATGTTTCCTCTTCTTCTCTACTTCGCTGAGCTTCTGTCCTTCTTGCCCTTCTGCTGCCTTGTCATCTTTGGCTCCATCAATCTGCTTATCAAATATTTCCAACATATCATTTGATTGTTCCAGAAGGTCGGCAAATCCTGTGCCGAGAGTTACCATTACGACTTTGTAATCATTTTCAGTGAACGTTTTTTGTAATTGCTTTTCTATGCATTCTCGCAGGGCGTGAAGTAATTTTTTAAATAATTCAGGCCTTTCATTTCCGGGGTTATCTTTTGCGTCGCCTACTACCTCTTTGAATACTTCAAATATGCTCCGCTCTTTGCCTTCAGAGTCAGTAATAAGATGATCCCAATTTAGTGCAGAAAAATAATGCGACAGGTTGTTAACATGCGAACCTGTGAATTGGATAACGAAAGGATCAAGAAGCATGCTTATAGCATGAATCAAAGTCATAAACTGACTGTTCCAGGCAACCAGCTCAGGGTTGCTTTCACCATGTACCCCTATTAGTTTCAACATTCGCTCGTGTGATTTTTTATTACGTTTATAAAGCGGTATCCCGTTCTTATCAACACGATAGTTGAGTAGACTGGTAGCGGCTGTGAGCTTTGGATCAAGAAGTGCGTCAGTTTTTTCAACCTCTGCGTAATTATCGAGCTGTAGCAAAAAATCACGGCGCGCTTCTTCCAATAATTTAAGGGTAGAAAAGACTGAGCCGGATTCTTTAACATTTGCTTTTAAAACTTCGGAATCCTCTATGGGTTCTTTTGAACCTAAAAGGTCTTCTTTTTTGGCATGGAGTCTCCCGATACAGGACAAGCCGACAGCGTGAAGCAAAAATGAGCTAAAAAAAGCCTGAGTGGTTTGAGGAGATGTTCCATTTGAATTAAGGGCTGTATAGTAACTCACTATCAACATCGCGAGGCTCTGTTGCTGTTGTGGTTTGGTTAAATCAACAGGAGATTCGCTGCCATGGATATCATACAGAGCGCTAATCAAACCATTCTGGACTTCGTTGACATTTATACTGAGTGTTTCTATCAAATGCTGAATCATGTTCGCAATTGTCTGGCCGTGAACGGGAGGGGTCTCCGGGATGCCCTCCAGCATAACGTTCACGGTGTTGACATTAAGGCCTGTATTCATACCTTGAATAATGTTGGAAACTTGGGAAGGGCTCATTAGCGGGAGTGCAATCTCGATTAATGACTGCTGTTGCGGTGCTGCAGCTGCCTCCGGCTCTAACGAGTTCTCATCTTTTTTTTCGTCTTGCTCATTTTCATAGTTCATGGCAAAGACAAGATGGGTCATATCCGTGCTGAGAGCAGCTGGAGGGACTTCCCCCAAAATTGAGTAATGGTTAATGTAGTTGTCCAGCAAGCTGGAATCTTTTGTCGTTTTATGGCCAACAGATATCTCCCCCCCCGGCGTTGGTAGAGGACTGTCTGCCAGCAGTTTTGAACATGGGCAGGCCATAGTGATGAGGCCAAGGACAGCAGCAACCCACTGACTAGCCCTGTCAGGACGGAAATGTACCGATTGTTTTCCTGTTCCGGGAAATCGAGAAATGGAGTTACTCATCAACATCTGCCTTCTTTAATTTATGGATGCCCCTGATAAAGTAGTCTACGAATCGCAGCAGTGCTCAATTTTAACCGACAGGCGGCCCCGGCCTGATCGTCCAGCCAACTCGGTTTTCTGGAAGTTACCGGGAGCGCAGGGCTTCGTGCTCCTCATGACGCACCTCATGACACCCATTTCTGCGTGAGTCACGAGGAGGGGTATTGTCAAATGACTGCGGTTGTTTTGCTCCAGTGCCTTCCGAAGTTTCTGAATGTCCTGATAGAGTAGTCCCCGAATTGCAGTAGCGTATGAAAGTGCATACAGCTCAGTTAATTTCCTGACCTTCAATGGATTAGGTACTAATCACTGTGCTGCTCTGTATTTTTCTGAGTAATAATTAGGGGACTCGCAAGGAGTTGGTAAGGTATCTCATATGAAACGAGCAATTGTCCTGGTGATGGATTCGTTCGGGATTGGCGCCAGTGCTGATGCCGATCAGTTTGGTGATGCAGGCTCCAATACGATTGGCCACATCGCCAGGACCTGCGCACAGGGCGAGGCAGACATTGGTCGACGGGGTATACTTGAATTGCCAATGCTGGCCAGTCTTGGTCTGTTGCACGCGGCTAAAGATTCCTCAGGAGCTTTTCCCGCTGGCATGAACACCAATGTAAAGCTGATCGGTGCCCACGGTTACGCCAGGGAAATTTCCAGTGGCAAGGATACTCCCAGTGGCCATTGGGAAATGATGGGCGCTCCGGTGTTGTTTGACTGGGGCTACTTCAAAGACGTGGAAAACAGCTTTCCACAGGCGCTGCTGGATCAACTGGTCGAGAAAGCCAGCCTGCCCGGTGTTATTGGTAATTGTCACGCCTCAGGAACTACCATTCTGGAAATTCTTGGTGAAGAACACATGCGCACTGGCAAGCCTATTGTTTATACATCGACTGACAGCGTTTTTCAGATTGCCTGCCATGAAGAGACTTTTGGTCTGGAAAGACTCTATGAAGTCTGCAAAATCGCCCGTGAGCTGCTCGACCCTTACAATATTGGCCGTGTCATTGCCCGTCCCTTCACAGGTGATGATGCCGGTGACTTCCAGAGAACAGGAAATCGTCGGGACTACTCGGTTCTGCCTCCGGCTCCCACGCTGCTGGATAAGCTGGTGGGCAGCGGTGGCGAAGTGGTCAGTGTCGGAAAGATAGCGGATATCTTCGCCCATCAGGGCATTACCAGAACCTTGAAAGCGACCGGCATTCCTGCTTTGTTTGAAACCACTATGCAGGCGCTGGAGTCAGCCGGAGATCGCTCCCTGATCTTCACCAACTTCGTCGATTTTGATTCATCCTTTGGCCATCGTCGTGATGTGGCGGGTTATGCCCGGGCTCTGGAGGAGCTGGACGCTATGATACCGAGACTGCTCAACGCCATGCAAAAAGACGATGTGCTGATCATCAGTGCTGACCATGGCTGCGATCCCACCTGGCACGGTACCGACCACACCAGGGAACACATACCGGTACTGGTCTATGGCAAAAAGGTTCCACCGGTTTCTCTGGGTGAACGGGAAACCTTCGCAGATATCGGTCAGAGTCTGGCCAGTTTCTTTGATCTGGAGTCCATGGATTACGGGACCAGCTTTCTGCCATAAACAGAGCTGACTGTTAACAGCTACCCTGCTGCCCCATGGCCCGCTTTTTGAAAAGCCCTCAAGAGGAATAAAATGACCCCTCATATTCATGCCAAACCCGGTGCTTTTGCCGACGTCTGCCTGATGCCCGGTGACCCACTGCGTGCCAGGTATATTGCCGAGAACTTTCTGGAAGGTGCTGAACTGGTAAACGACGTCCGTAATATGTTTGGTTACACCGGAGCATATAAAGGTCGTCGTGTATCCGTGATGGGTTCCGGGATGGGCATTCCTTCGGCCTCCATCTACTACAAGGAACTGATTACTGAGTACGGTGTAGACAAGCTGATTCGTATTGGTTCCTGTGGTGCTATCTCTGCCGATGTGAAGCTGCGCGACATAGTGATTGGTATGGGGGCGTGCACCGATTCCAAGGTGAACCGTATCCGCTTTAATAACCATGACTTTGCAGCTATTGCAGACTTTGGCCTGCTGGAGAATGCGGTTAAGAGTGCCCGTGACAAAAAAATGCCGGTAAAAGTAGGCAACATTTTCACTTCGGATCTTTTCTACAGCCCGGAGACACATATATTCGACATCATGGAAAAGCACGGCATTCTGGGTGTTGAAATGGAAACCGCAGGCCTTTATGGCGTATGTGCTGAGTACGGTGCCAAAGGTCTGGCTATCTGCACTGTCAGCGATCACATTCGCAAGGGTGAGGCCATGTCTCCCGAGGACAGGCAGATATCCTTGAACGAAATGATTGTGTTGGCTCTGGACTCTGTGCTGTTGGGAGACTGATTCTCGTTGTTCCAGTCCGTGTTCCATAAAAAACCATCAGCAACCGTGTGGCTACTGATGGTTTGTTAACAATTCATCCAGGCTCTGGTTTAAGTCGCCAATGGATGCACATCCTCACCTACGGCTGGTATGCCAGCCAGGAAAGCCGCGCAGGAAAGCCTGATGTTCGCTGCAACGCGTTATTGCCTTAATTGTATTCTCCAGATCAAAAACAATGCCCAGTGCAGTGGGTATAGCCAGCATCGGGCCCGTAGAAAGGGCAACGATTGTCTTGGAGGCGAAACCACCCAATACTCTGGCGCGCTCAGCCGATTCTTCAGAGTATTGATTGACAGACTGGGGCTCAAAAGCTGTTCTGAACAACGTGTTGGAGAGCTTGGCTCCGCCAACGATAGCAGAACCACCCACGGCACCCACAGCGCGTCCACCAAAATGGCCAATAACTCTGCCGGGCACACCGGCGAGTCTGGATGTAAGAATACAGATACCTTTTAAAATTTCTCCCGATGTTATCATAGTCATTCCTCCTTGATATATGACCCCGCTGGTGAGCAGGGTTTCGTGAGCATCATAAGGATTCTTCCAGATGGGGTGGAGAATTACACTGACAGGGCTGTCAGGTAGACTAACAGGCAGTGGAACTGCCATACAGAAGCCCAGATATTAATGTTTTCCATACCTTTACAAAGTGTTCCACAGCGTATCAAAGATGATTTGCTGAGTGTTGGCGATCTCAATAGAATCGATCACAACAGCAACGGGGTAGTCCATCGAGGCCAGGGAGATCATGGCGACTTTTGGGGGGTAAATAGCAATATAGCTGGCATCAATTTTACCGGTGGCATTGATCCATTTGCGCTCAGAAAGCTCGGCATCCTCGCCACCTTCACCAATGGCAATGACCCGGACATTAATACCCTTGCGGATACGCTGCTGGGTATAGTTTGGAAATGGGCGATAGAGATGCTGCCGGATCGGTTTGGATGAGAAAATGGAGTAGTTTTTATCATTTTTTTTGGCGACCGTGTTCAGTATATCCTTAAGAACGAACTCGATACCGCTGTCTCCCTCATAAAAGCGGACGTTTCCGGTATTGAAGTCAGGTTTAAGCTGATTCAGTTGCGGGATCAGCTTTTGTTTCATCTCTTCAATGCTCTGTTCCAGAGACTGCTTTCTCTCTTCTGCCAGATCCAGCAGCTTTTCAGGAGGCTCTGCACAGAAAACCCGTCTTTTTCCTTTCGGGAAGTAACTGACAATACCCTTACCCGCCAGGCCTTTCAGGGTCTCATAAGTGGTGCCGCGATTAATATCCGCTTCGGCCGCAATATCACGGATAGAGGCGGTTCCCAGCTTCAACAGGGCCAGATAAAGCTTGATTTCCTTCTGGTCGAGCCCCAGCTGTTTCAATGTGTCCAGGTTCATATTGTCAATTTTCCAATGACAAACACAGTTGTGTTTCAGTCTGTATAGGATAAGCTAAATTGAATACCGCAGAAAAGTGTCACTTTTTCTTATGACATGGGTTGTAGGAAAAGGGCACCTGTTTCTGATGTTTCCTGCTGTTATTTGCCCTGACTGCTGTCTTCATGCGTTCATTGAAAAGTAATGAGCTCAGGCTAAGAGATTCAAAGATTTTTCCGGGGGCGGTGAACCATGTCGTTTTGCCGTGGTTTTTTGCTTTTTATTTTTTCCCCGGCAGGTAACGCAGAGAGAACTCTGAATGATCAAGAGACTATTGTTAAGAGCTAATCATGAGAGCTGATATCGTCATTCTTGCTGCTGGTCAAGGCAGCCGTATGAAATCTAACCTTCCCAAGGTTCTTCATCCCATTGCCGGTAAACCGATGCTGGAGCATGTCATTCTCAGTGCCCTGCAAACCCAGCAAGTGATTGGCAAGGGTGAAATTCATGTCGTGATTGGTCACGGTGCAGACAAGGTAAAAAGTGCCCTGGGACACTATGACCTGAATTGGGTTGAGCAAACAGAGCAGCTTGGGACAGGTCATGCTGTTCAGCAGGTTGTACCAGGTTGCGAAGGTGCTGATGTCGTGCTGGTGCTCTATGGTGATGTGCCGCTGATACATTCCTCTACGCTGCAATCCCTGCTGGCCGCCAGTAACGGTGAGCGTCTGGGTCTGCTGACCATCAATCTGGCTAACCCATCAGGCTATGGTCGTATTGTCCGGGATGATACTGGCAGTGTGCTGGCTATTGTTGAAGATAAAGACGCAACGCCTGAACAGCTGGCTATAAACGAGGTGAACACCGGTATCATGGCCATTCCCGGCAGCAAGCTGGGTGAGTGGGTCATGGGACTGGATAACAACAATGCCCAGCAGGAATATTATTTGACGGATGTCGTGTCTAAAGCCGTGTCTGAAGAGACCCCCGTGGTGCACGTTCAACCGCAAAAGGCTACCGAAGTCGAGGGAGTCAACAGCCGGGTTCAGCTGACAGAACTGGAGCGGGCTTTCCAGCAACAGCTGGCTAACGCCATGATGACCGGCGGTGTCACCATTATTGACCCTGCCCGGCTGGATATTCGTGGTGATGTCAAAACCGGCAAGGATATCCTGCTGGATGTCAACGTGATTCTGGAAGGAGAAGTCGAGATTGCCGATAACGTAGTCATTGAGGCTGGCTGTATCATCCGCAATTCCAGAATTGGTGAAGGTGCTGTCATCAAAGCGCACTCGATTCTTGAGGATGCAGAGGTAGCCGCTCACTGTGAAGTAGGTCCTTTTGCACGACTGCGTCCGGGTACTCAACTGGCAGAAAATGCCAAAGTGGGCAACTTTGTCGAAATCAAAAAGGCATCCATCGGTGAGGGCAGCAAGGTCAATCATCTGACCTATATAGGCGACGCTGAAATAGGTGCGGGTGTCAACGTCGGAGCGGGTACCGTGACCTGTAACTATGATGGGATTAACAAACACAAAACCGTCATTGAAAATAATGCTTTCATCGGTACCAACAGTTCACTGGTTGCACCGGTTACTGTTGGTAAAGGTGCCACTACAGCGGCGGGTTCAGTGATTACCCGGAACCTGGACGAAGACCAACTTGGGGTAGCCCGGAGTCGTCAGAAAAACATTGACGGCTGGCAGCGTCCCACCAAAAAGAACTGAATATCAGGCAGAACACAAATCAAAGGTAGAAAATTATGTGTGGCATTGTCGGTGCTGTAGCGCAGAGGGATGTGGCGCCCATTCTGTTAGAAGGTTTACGTCGTCTGGAATATCGCGGATATGACTCTGCAGGTGTCGCCATCATCGCTGCCAGTGGTGAACTTCAACGACTTCGCAGAACCGGAAAGGTCTCCGAATTGAGCGAAGCGATCAATGAGTCTCAGGTGCCTGGTGGCACAGGTATTGCGCATACACGCTGGGCGACCCATGGAGAGCCCAATGAGCGCAACGCTCATCCCCATGTCTCTGGCGAAGATATCGCTGTGGTTCATAACGGTATTATTGAGAACCACGAGTTACTGAGGAACTATCTGGAGCAAGAGGGCTTCACCTTTGTCTCTGACACAGACACAGAAGTTATTGCCCATCTGGTCAGCCACGAACTGAAAAGTACTGACAGCCTGATCGCCGCCGTTCAGGCAGCTGTGCCCCGGCTGGAAGGTGCTTATGGCATGGTCGTTATGGATCGCAAAGACCCGGAGCGGCTGGTGGTTGCCCGTTCTGGCAGCCCACTGGTCATTGGTCTGGGACTGGGTGAAAACTTCATTGCCTCCGATCAGTTGGCGCTGTTTCCGGTGACTCGTCGTTTTATTTTCCTGGAAGAAGGTGATGTGGCTGAAGTGACCCGTACAGAGGTGTCTGTCTTTGATACGGATGGCAAAAGCATTACCCGTGCCGCCAGAGAAAGTAATCTTGAGCACGATGCCGGTGACAAGGGGCCATACCGGCACTACATGCTCAAAGAAATTCATGAGCAACCCGATGCCATTGCCAACACACTGGAAGGCCGACTGGGTGAGACAAAGTTGAACCTCGACATACTGGGTAAAAACGGTATCGAACTCCTCAATAAAACCAAAGCTATCCAGATTGTTGCCTGTGGCACCAGTTACCATGCCGGCATGGTAGCCCGTTACTGGTTTGAGGAGCTGGCCGGAATCCCCTGTCGTGTAGAAATTGCCTCAGAGTTCCGCTATCGCAAATTCTTTGTGCCTGAAGACTGTCTGTTCGTCACACTTTCCCAGTCAGGAGAAACGGCCGATACTCTGGCAGCTCTGAAACTGGCTAAAGAGATGGGTTACATGGCTTCCCTGAGTATTTGTAATGTTCCGGGTTCGTCCATGGTTCGTGAATCTGATATGGCCTTGATGACCCGGGCCGGAGCTGAGATCGGCGTCGCCTCAACCAAAGCCTTCACGACTCAGCTGGCCGCCCTGCTGATGCTGGTAACGGCCATTGGTCGCCACACCGGAATGACCGAAGAACAGGAGACTGAAGTCGTCAAAGCCCTGAGAGAATTGCCTCATATCATCAGCAGTACGCTGGAAATGAGCAGTGAAATTGAAGCGGTCGCTGAAGATTTTGCCGACAAACATCACAGCCTTTTCCTGGGGCGCGGCACTCAATACCCGATTGCCATGGAAGGTGCGCTGAAGCTGAAAGAAATCTCCTACATCCATGCAGAAGCCTATGCGGCGGGTGAATTGAAACACGGTCCATTGGCTCTGATTGATAACGATATGCCCGTAATTGTGGTGGCACCCAACAACGACCTGTTGGAAAAGCTGAAATCCAATATGGAAGAAGTACGCGCCAGAGGTGGCCAGCTGTTTGTCTTTGCAGACCGCCATGCCCGTCTGGTGGCAGGCGACGGAATTAAGGTATTGCCATTAGAGACAGCACCGGAAGTCGTTGCTCCCATTCTCTACACTGTACCTCTGCAACTGTTGTCCTACTACGTAGCCATTATCAAGGGAACGGATGTCGATCAGCCTCGTAACCTGGCCAAGTCTGTGACGGTGGAGTAGTCTGGACTGTTGCCCGTTTTGTTGTTGTCGGTGGACATTAAAGTTTGGTAAATCACATTCCCCCGTGTCAGGATAGATGTCGCCTCTTTTGATTCATGACTCTCAGTAACCGAGAGTATTGAGAAAGAGGCTGTTATATCGGACTGAGTGTGCTGTTCATGGATCAGCATATTTCACCGGCTGTCTACACCAGCGGTGGTCAGGCCGGTGATTATGTTTATCGGCCCTGACCTGGCTTCTACTGCCGGTGGGTTAGTATTAGCTGACTTTTCTGCCACCGATACAATTGACGATGAGTCTCAATTTTTAAACAGAACGGCGTAATTCGGATTAGAGTTCAATTTTTTTTCAAACTTGCCAACATCTATAGCAGGTTCATCTTGATTGTCTTTGATATTCACTAACTCACGAAATGTTCCAAGACCAAGTTCATCAATTAACAGATCAACGATTTCATAATTTATTCTATAAAAGGAAAATAATTTGTGCAGAGGTGTGCAGCCATTGTTGTCTTTTAGTTTGAGCAACTCAACCAGATCAATGCGATCTGTTTTTGTCCGGCATAGGCGCTGCAGAATATTTTTTTGTGTTGATCCAGCCCTCGAGCGACGTATTCCTCCTTCTGTATTCAAGAGTACATGTAAAGGGGTTGAGCCATCGTTTTCCGAATGACTTTGCAAAAACGAGGTTAATCCATAGATTTTATCCAGCCATTCAACGGTATCAATCATATTTTTCTTATCTACGTAATTTTCATTAATAAGATTGCTCCTGAAAATAATATGCAATAAATTTTCACCAGTCTTCGGATCTGTTTTTTCAAGAAAGGCTTTGCCTGAACCCTCCGGTCTTTCCACGATTGGCTCAAGGATATCTTTAAAAACAAGCAAGTACAAATTATTACTCCCACCCAGTTCAGGCAAAAGCAATTCTCTTATCTGCTCCAGTGTCATCATTTTAATGATCCTCTGAAATATCGGCCTACTCAACATCATTTCTTTTTTGGCACTTTCACTTTCAAAAAAAAACGTCCCCCAGAGATAACGTTCATCAGGGCTATTGATCTCAAGCCAAGCAGTAGTAAACCGTTCCAGGATCTGAATCAATGGGCTTTGCTCTCCGTTCAACGGACTTAAAGCCCACTTGACAAAAGCATCTTTATCACCCCTATTCTCCTGTACCATAAGTAACGGCAAATGATTTTTCCCGGGGTATTTTTTTGTATAGAAGCTATGTTCAAATATATATGTAATAGCGTCTGTACATTGAGATGGGGTTGTTTTGCTGAAATCAGCTTCTGTAAGCTTCTTACCCTGCTTGTAGAGGTTAGCTAAAAAATATTTATAATGATCTTTAGACACATCCTTTATTAATTGTGAATCCCTGATTTGGCTTAGGTAATAAGAGGCATCTTTCATGCGATCAGCTTTTGATGCAATCTTATATAATTCAGCCGCGAGTAGATCCCGTTCGGTTCCGCTGTCGGTATCTGTCAGCATTTTGTTGAACCATTGCAGACTAACTCCTTTTTCCAAAATGTGCTGGAACAGGTTTTTTTGGTGTTTTGACCTGTAAAGTAAGAGTTTAATTCGTAATTGCGGGTCAGTAATCTGTGTCCAGAGATATTCAGCCAGTGACATATTTTCTTTGTTCAAGGCAACTACTATTGGATTTCGCTCTTGCTGTCTGAGTGCTCGATCGCTACTCACGGCAGATTGCTCCCAAATATTTGCATCACCAATAACCAGTTGATTCCGTTCGCTGGAATGCATATCACGTATTATGTCTTTCACCTCATCACTGTGAAAAATTTGATTGTGGACTAACAGCTGTTGAAATACGGAATCGCCTTTTGCATTGGGCAAAGACAATACTTTAAATCTCAATAATGCAGATTGGATTAACTTGACAATACGCATAACAGTAACTGAATGATTTATTTCAAAGCACTTGTGCAACAGTGACTTGCCCGTTTCCACTTCCCATTTACAAAGTTCAAAAAGCTGGTTATCACTAAGTTTTGCCGCAATTAATTTTAAAAATTCCCAGCTGTGTACGTTTTTACAGGCCGTCAGAAAAACAGACTCATTCTTTTTGCCGGCAAATCTGAGCGCATCCAAAAAATCTTGATCATGCAGAAAATCTGACAGATAATTTAAACGCTCCCAGTATTTCTTATTACTTAGAGCCTTTCCTAGCACGTAATTCCCAAAATTAACAAACATGAACTGTAACAAGCTTTCATCAATATCGGGACCACCCTTCAGGAGTTTTTCTATCAATTCCCTGTTTTGTGTGAGAGCGGTATAAAACAGATATGTACTTTGATTATAAAGGCAGGCATATGCAATAGGAGGAGCATGATTATTTACCTTAAGGGTTACCATTTCCAGAAGTGTTTCCCTACCTAATTTCTGCTCCAGCTGCTTGAATAGTGACTCTTCTATAACGGAGCTGGCATAATGCAATAGTGTCAGACCATTATCGACAGACTTTAAAAGCGTAATCCGCAACTCTTCCGTACTCAGCCGGTCAAATAAACACTTGAAAAAAACTTTGTTTGCCTCGGATTCCCTGGCTGCTTGCAAAAGTAAACTGGCGTGATTCTTGGTATAATGTTTAGTTAGAAAAGATCTAGGGGCTTCAGCCATCAAAAGGCTTTTGATCTGATCTTCTCTAAGTGCATATAATTGTTTCTCAAGTGTTGGATGGTCATTTTCTTGCAAAGATTCATAGATTTGCCCGAAACAATCAAACCAAGGCCTTATTGTTTCGGTGTTATTGCTTTCAGAATGGGGTCTATAATCAAGCCCGGTAGCCGGTATTTTAACAATCTCTTCTGCAGGCATGCATGCAGCACTTGAACTTTGCAGCTTGGCCAGTCGGGTATCTGCCAAGGATAAGTCCAGCATATCCACCTTCCTTTCTAAGCCTGTTTCTGCATAAGGCTTTGATGAAGTCATACCTTCTGGTTTAGTATTTGGAACTAACTGCTCATTTTTGAAGGGTAAAACTTTAGATTCTGGCATTTTTTTAGAGATTTTACCGCTCTGTGAATGATCGTCTGTAGAATTTGTCATCCTTTTTCGAGCAGTTTCATCTAAGACGAACTGAGAATTGGTTGATTTAATAGTATCCATAAGAATTATCTCCTTTTCTTGTGTATAAAATAACTAGATATAGCAATCGAGCCTTGTAACCACGCTATTGTTCGGCAATCTGTGTACCAACGTGGCATTGGTGCTCCTCGCAATACCAGCTATTACTGTTCGTTTCCTTGACATGCTCATTACGGCAGTTAGAAAGCAGGACAATAGTATTTGACAGTTACAATGGCTTTTAGTTCCCTGGAATTGAATTCAGCAGCATTTTTATGTAAGTGCTCATTTGAGGACGTCTTCAAAAATCACAACCTGACTGCCAGACTTTCTCCTGCAAACAACGCAGGAGATGCGAAACATGAATCAACCGACAAGAAGCGCTTGAAATTGCAATCGCTTTGCTTTTTGGGTTGCTGAACTGACGGAGTTTTTCAAGATAGATGTCGCCTCTTTTGATTCATGACTCTCAGTAACCGAGAGTATTGAGAAAGAGGCTGTTTATCGGACTGAGTGTGCTCTTCATGGATCAGCATACTTCACCGGCTGTCTACACCAGCGGTGGTCAGGCCGGTGATTATGTTTATCGGCCCTGACCTGGCTTCTACTGCCGGTGGGTTAGTATTAGCTGACTTTTCTGCCACCGATACAATTGACGATGAGTCTCAATTTTTAAACAGAACGGCGTAATTTGGATCAGAGTTCAATTTTTTTTCAAACTTGCCAACATCTATAGCAGGTTCATCTTGATTGTCTTTGATATTCACTAACTCACGAAATGTTCCAAGACCAAGTTCATCAATTAACAGATCAACGATTTCATAATTTATTCTATAAAAGGAAAATAATTTGTGCAGAGGTGTGCAGCCATTGTTGTCTTTTAGTTTGAGCAACTCAACCAGATCAATGCGATCTGTTTTTGTCCGGCATAGGCGCTGCAGAATATTTTTTTGTGTTGATCCAGCCCTCGAGCGACGTATTCCTCCTTCTGCATTCAAGAGTACATGTAAAGGGGTTGAGCCATCGTTTTCCGAATGACTTTGCAAAAACGAGGTTAATCCATAGATTTTATCCAGCCATTCAACTGTATCAATCATACTTTTCTTATCTACGTGATTTTCACTAATAAGATTGCTCCTGAAAATAATATGCAATAAATTTTCACCAGTCTTCGGGTCTGTTTTTTCAAGAAAGGCTTTGCCTGAACCCTCCGGTCTTTCCACGATTGGCTCAAGGATATCTTTATAAACAAGCAAGTATAAATTATTACTCCCACCCAGTTCAGGCAAAAGCCACTCTCTTATCTGCTCCAGTGTCATCATTTTAATGATCTTCTGAAATATCGGCCTACTCAACATGATTTCTTTTTTGGCACTTTTACTTTCTAAAAAAAGCTTCCCCCAGAGATAACTTTTATCAGGGCTATTGATCGCAAGACAAGCAGTAGTAAACCGTTCCAGGATCTTAATCAATGGGCTTTGCTTTCCGTTCAACGGACTTAAAGCCCACTTGACAAAAGCATCTTTATCACCTCTATTCTCCTGTACCATAAGCAACGGCAAATGATTTTTCCCGGGGTATTCTTTTGTATAGAAGCTATGTTCAAATATATATGTAATAGCGTCTGTACATTGAGATGGGGTTGTTTTGCTGAAATCAGCTTCTGTAAGCTTCTTACCCTGCTTGTAGAGGTTAGCTAAAAAATATTTATAATGATCTTTAGACACATCCTTTATTAATTGTGAATCCCTGATTTGGCTTAGGTAATAAGAGGCATCTTTCATGCGATCAGCTTTTGATGCAATCTTATATAATTCAGCCGCGAGTAGATCCCGTTCGGTTCCGCTGTCGGTATCTGTCAGCATTTTGTTGAACCATTGCAGACTAACTCCTTTTTCCAAAATGTGCTGGAACAGGTTTTTTTGGTGTTTTGACCTGTAAAGTAAGAGTTTAATTCGTAATTGCGGGTCAGTAATCTGTGTCCAGAGATATTCAGCCAGTGACATATTTTCTTTGTTCAAGGCAACTACTATTGGATTTCGCTCTTGCTGTCTGAGTGCTCGATCGCTACTCACGGCAGATTGCTCCCAAATATTTGCATCACCAATAACCAGTTGATTCCGTTCGCTAGAATCCATATCACGTAATATGTCTTTCACATTATTATTACTGTAAAAAAAATCATTTTCGACTAACAGCCGTTGAAATACGGAATCGCCTTCTGCATTGGGCAAAGACAATACTTTAAATCTCAATAATGCAGATTGGATTAAATGGACAATTCGCATAACAGTAACTGAATGATTTATTTCAAAGCACTTGTGCAACAGTGACTTGCCCGTTTCCACTTCCCATTTACAAAGCTCAAAAAGCTTGTTATCACTAAGTTTTGCCGCAATTAATTTATAAAATTCCCAGCTGTTTACGTTTTTACAGGCCGTCAGAAAAACAGACTCATTCTTTTTGCCAGCAAATCTGAGCGCATCCAAAAATTCTTGACCAATCAGAAAATTTGACAGATCATTTAAACGCTCCCAGTATTCCTCATTATTTAGACCCTTTCCTAGCACGTAATTCCCAAAATTAACAAACATGAACTGTAACAAGCTTTCATCAATATCGGGACCACCCTTCAGGAGTTTTTCTATCAATTCCCTGTTTTGTGTGAGAGCGGTATTAAACAGATATGTACTTTGATTATAAAGGCAGGCATATGCAATAGGAGGAGCATGATTATTTACCTTAAGGGTTACCATTTCCAGAAGTGTTTCCCTACCTAATTTCTGCTCCAGCTGCTTGAATAGTGACTCTTCTATAACGGAGCTGGCATAATGCAATAGTGTCAGACCATCATCGACAGACTTTAAAAGCATAATCCGCAATTCTTCCGTACTCAGCCGGTCAAATAAACACTTGAAAAAAACTTTGTTTGCCTCGGATTCCCTGGCTGCTTGCAACAGTAAACTGGCGTGATTCTGGGTATAATGTTTAGTTAGAAAAGATCTAGGGGCTTCAGCCATCAAAAGGCTTTCGATCTGATCTTCTCTAAGTGCATATAATTGTTTCTCAAGTGTTGGATGGTCATTTTCTTGCAAAGATTCATAGATTTGCCCGAAACAATCAAACCAAGGCCTTATTGTTTCGGTGTTATTGCTTTCAGAATGGGGTCTATAATCAAGCTCGGTAGCCGGTATTTTAACAATCTCTTCTGCAGGCATGCATGCAGGACTTGAACTTTGTAGCTGGGCCAGTCGGGTATCTGCCAAGGATAAGTCCAGCATATCCACCTTCCTTTCTAAGCCTGTTTCTGCATAAGGCTTTGATGAAGTCATACCTTCTGGATTAGTATTTGGAACTAACTGCTCATTTTTGAAGGGTAAAACTTTAGATTCTGGCATTTTTTTAGAGATTTTAACGCTCTGTGAATGATCGTCTGTAGAGTTTGTCATCCTTTTTAGAGCAGTTTCATCTGAGACGAACTGAGAATTGGTTGATTTAATAGTATCCATAGGAATTATCTCCTTTTCTTGTGTATAAAATAACTGGATATAGCAATCGAGCCTTGTAACCACGCTATTGTTCGGCAATCTGTGTACCAAGGTGGCATTGGTGCTCCTCGCAATACCAGCTATTACTTTTCGCTTCCTTGACATGCTCATAACGGTAGTTAGAAAGCGGATAACGGTATTTGACAGTTACAATGGCTTTTAGTTCCCTGGAATTGAATCCAGCAGCGTTTTTATGTAAGTGCTCATTTGAGGACGTCTTCAAAAATCACAACCTGACTGCCAGTCTTTCTCCTGCAAACAACGCAGGAGATGCGAAACATGAATCAACCGACAAGAAGCGCTTGAAATTGCAATCGCTTTGCTTTTTGGGTTGCTGAACTGAAATATTATGACTATCGTGTTTTTTCTCTACTTGTTTGGATTTATTCATGGGATTGTCCTCTTGCTGTATAGAAAAAAGTTAGAGGCAAGCGGATGAAATTGGCAATGGCTATCACAATGATAAAAAAGCTGTATTCAAATTATTGCAGTGCTGGACGCTAACAGTTTTTAATCAATATCTGATAATAAGGCCGCGTTACCCATGCCTATGGTCAGGCTTTTTCTGGTCGCGACTCAGGACGTAATTTCTAATTATTATTTCATGATCTACCACGGAGTTAAGGTTGATGAAAATCATTGTGTATAACAAGAAAAATAGTGAACTTTGGACTTCAGCCTTCAGGAATGCTTTTCCTGATGCAGACGCACGTCATAAAATTAATTATGAAAAAATTAAGCACTTCTGCTTTTTTACAGCTACCCTTCGAACTCATATAAATTTCAGAGAAATCTGAAAGCAGCAGAATTTAAACAGATAAAAAACACAACCCGTAGACTGGTACGAAACTCCGTCGTATTTCTGAGAAATCTCCTTGACCAGTTGTTCAGTATTATATCGCTATGTGTTGATTCATGACCTTAGTTCAATGCTGGGTTTGTGAAGCGTTGCTAGCACATTGCAGCGAATCAAATGCTAATCCGTTTCAATCTGTCTAAAACATCAAGAGGGGACTTTCTTTAGCTGTTAGCTGAAGTTGACTAAACATAAATAGTAAATTCGGAGCCATTTAAAAAATGAATAATTTAGCCAGATGTATGGCATTAATTTTAATTTTGACTGCACTTCCATTCGCTGCAAGTGGAAATACTGAAACACTCATTACAGTCAATCAAAATCCGGTAGGTACTACTCTTTCGAGTCAGAGAATACCTCATTTATTAAAAGCTCAGACCCACCTTCTGCTACACCAGGATTCTTACACAATGGCACAGCAGATACTGGCCACACTGAGAACTTCTGCGTCTCTTGTGGGGGTCGCATTTTTACCCTACTACATAGCCGCCGTCGGCGAGGTTGTTCTCAGGCAGCCGTCAGCAGGCAGTCACTCTTATATAACCGATTTTTTCGCAGTATCTGCAATGACATTGGAGTCTCAGATCAGGGCATTTTTTATACTGATCAACCTGAAATTTTATTTTAACTATCTGACCAGTACGCTATCTGAATATGTGGATAGAGAAAACAAAATCCTTGCCTGTGACGCACAACTTCCCCGCAAAGGCATTATGCCTGTCTATCCTGAGCACCCCTGGCTGGCCAGTCATTATTATCAGCAGGTTGTATTCCCCGAAGATCAAAAGCCTTTCCTGGAAATCAATATTCTGAATAATACCGGAAACAGTGCTGAAATTGATCCGCCTGAAGATATTCCGGAATGGGTCAACTTATATCAAACGCTTTCTGACAACCGTATGGATAAACTGACTATCCAAATTCAGGGGATCAATAATAACCTGTTAAAACTTATGATGAGTGGCGATCAGGTTTCTGAGGAAATAAACTTGCTTATTGACGCTGAAGCGGATGTTCAATGGGACTTAGAGACAATCACAACCCTCTGCTCACACTTTCAAGAGGATAAGGTTTACAGCCTCTTTCATGGACAAACCTTAAAGGCTGTTAACCGGGCCATTGAAAACACAATGTCAGGCAATACCGCTGAAAGGGAGGTTTTTTCCCCACCTTTAACCGATGTTTTAAAAAGTCAAAAAGGCGCTGCGGTAATCGGCCTGAGTAGTAGCCAGAATAACCCGGTATCACGACTGGTTTACTCTGATCATGATCTTTTTACCCATCATCCGGGCTTTTTATTGCTCACTGACTCAAGTCAACATTCAGAGAATCTGTTTTCACTGGCTCTCAGTACGACATCAGATAGACTGGCTACGGGGATTTCGTCGCAAAAAATCTGGAGGCAAGATCATATCAATGACCTGATGTCATTACTCCAAATGGGAACCGGGCACTTGTTCTATCACTCCACGAATACCTATCTGGCAAGGTCGTCTAACTTTGGCGCAACCCCATCACCTCAACAGAGCAACTCCTTTAAAAACAGCCTGTCAAATGTTCGGGAGTCGACGACACAATTATCGAAACGCTCGGCAGTGCCTGTTTTTTTTAGATCATTGACACATAATTTCAAAGAGATGGCAGAAGCAGGCAAATCGCCTCTGCGCAACAGACAGCACAGGCAGGATGTTTCAGAAGCTGGAGTAGATAGTGGCATAATCGCTGGTAGCCATGTCGCCACTCCACTGGTTTCAGGGGAAAGGACAGTTAATAAACATATAAAATATGGTGATAAATTTATAATGGTAAACCATTTATTTGATGAAGATCTTTTAAAAATGGTCAACGAAGAAGTAGACAAAGATCGCCGATTGTTTGATGCCGATTTTCTGAAAAGCGAGATTGATAAATCCACCGCTTATGAATTTGAAATACCAAAGAATGATGTTTTTGATCGTATCTTAGTCAGCTTTCAGCGCGCTAACATACGGCATTCAACGCTTTTGCATTCCAGGAACCAAAACTTAATTAGTCATTTTGATGAAAATGGCAAGATAAAAGAAAAAGAAGCGTTCAAGAAAAATATTATTCATACTCGTTCAGAAGCTGTTAAAGAGCTATGCTGTCAGGCATTGGAAAAAATGGCTGATTCATTAGATTGGTCAGGTAAAAAAGTTGAAAATATAAAGTTTTGGATAATTCGCTATCCCTCAATCAATGCTGACAGCTTTGAAGGGTTCTTCTTCACTCCCCGGAACGTTGTGGATATGCCTTGGCATCGCGACAAAGGGCTGGCAAGTCTGGTCGTACAGTTGAATGACAACGATTGTGAGATTGAATATTCAGGCGGTGGGCTTAATATTGGCCAGTCTTCAAGCCCTGAGTTTGCTGTTGACTCGCCAGATGAAGGTACGAAAGAAACACATCGTTATAAAAGAAATTGCGGTTTTATCTTTACTAACAGGAAGGGGTTGGTTCACCAATGTGAAGATATAGACTTTAAAAGCAGTAATGGTCAGAAAAAAGTGGCAGAAAAACGCATAATGGCTGTATTAGCTGATGACTGGTAACCACAAAAGCTGTATGGCGAAATCACCCGCACCTTTAATCAGTAATGGCGAGTCTCAGCGAACCTATCTTGTTGTGGCAGGAGCCTGGCTGTGAGGTCAGGCTCATTCGATCATCAATCCTTCTTCCGAAGTTCAGTGATTTCCACTTGGTTAAGGTCACTGAAGGTCAATATATATCGGCCATCGGCGCTGATGTTGGCTGATCTGGACGCTATCTCATGTTGAACAGTGGCTTTTTTTACCCATGATCCATCGGGCCCAAGACTATAAATGTTCGCCATATTGTCATCACTGGCGGTTGTTATAACATGGCATCCATCGCCACTAAAGGCGGCTCGTTGAACCGGACCTTTGTGGTGAATGGTGGCTTTTTTTACCCAGGATTCAGTGGCCTCCAGACCATAGATTTTTGCTGTGTGATCGTCACTGGTGGTCACCAGGTGGCGTCCATCGGCGCTGAAGTCGGCTGACTTGACTGACTCATTGTGTAAAATGGTGGTCTCTCTTACCCATAATCCAGGGGCCCTCTGGCCATAGACCTCTGCCGTACCATCTCTGCTGGCGGTCACCATATGACTGCCATCGGCGCTGAAGTTGGCTGAGTAGGCCTCCTCATAGTGAGAAATCCTGACTATTTCTTTCCATGACCCATTGGCCTGTAGGACACAGATTTTTGCCGTACCATCTTTACTGGTGGTTGCCATATGGCGACCATCGGCGCTGAAAGTGGCTGAGGTGACAAAATAATTATGGGAAATGGTAGACTTTATTTCCCAGAATCCGTCGTCTCCCTGACCGTAGATTGTCGCATTGTTATTTGTATCGACAATCAACACATAACGGCCATCGTAGCTTAAACTGGTTGACCTGGCTGGACAATTATGCTTGATAGATTCTTTTTCTTCCCATGATCCATCGTCTTTCTGACTACAGATTTTCATTATGGCATCATAACCGTTAGTCACCACATGGCGACCATTAGCACTAAAGGTCGCCCACTTGACTGAAATTTTATGGAGAATGTTGGCTTTTATTTCCCATGATCCATCGTCCTCCAGACCATAGATTTTCACTGTGCAATCCTTACTGGCGGTCACCACATGACGGCCATCGGAACTGAAGGCGGCTGATCTGACCGCTTTGTTATGGTTAATAGTGGCTTTTAGTTTCCATGATCCATCGTTCTCCCGGCCATGGATTTCCACCACTTCAGCGACAGTGGCAATCAGTGCATGGCGACAATCAGCGCTGAAGGTGGCCGACATGACAGTGTGACATTTGCTCATTTCGGCTGTTTTCACCAGGTCAAATTCTTCACATTGAGACATCAGTCTACTGTTGTTGAAAAGAAGCAGAGCAGGAAAATAAGCCTTATATTGATGTTTTATGAGTGACTCGACAGTGTCCTCATTGGCAAACGGCTTCAACCAATCACGGAGCTGTTGTTCATCTTTCGTCGATGCGATGGTCTTTAGTTGATCCTGGCGTGGTGAAGGAAACCGGCGGTACCAGGCTCTTTCCAGAACTTTCTCTCTTTCAACAAAATCGCGAAGACATTTGCATACTCTTGCTAAACGGGTAATCTCTCGAAAACTCAAATAGCGAATAATCATAGATCTTGTTTCGTTGGGCAAATAGAAGAATGAAGATTGATTTTGGTTATATACACTAACGCCCCTGCCGGCACTGACACCTGTTGGTGTTTCCTCCAGTGAAAGCTGTTCAGGTGTTGGTGAGAGTGATCCGTTAATGCCGGAATGGCTTTCAATGGGCTCCATGCCTGATTTCTCCGTAGCTCTATAGTTGGTATTCATCCTTGCCTGGAAAGGACATTCGAAATTGATTCGATCTATTAGAGTCGGTTTGGTTATGGAAGTTCAAAATATTGAACAGCTTATTCCTTCTTCCTTAGTTCAGTCATTTTCGTCGTGATATATTCATCGACGGTCAACACATGTCGGCTATCGGCGCTGATGATGGCGAATCTGAGCTTCTCCTTGTGTCGAATAGTGGCTTTTTTTACCCATGATCCATTGGCCCCTGGTCCATAAATTTTTGCCTTTTTGTCACCTATGGCGGTCGTTACGACATGGCAACCATCAGCACTAAAGGCGGCTGGTCGAACCCAGCCTTTGTGGGCAATGGTGGCTTTTTTTTTCCATGATCCGGAGATCTCCCGGCCATAGATTTTTGCCCTGTGATCTTTACTGGTGGTCACCAGGTGGCGGCCATCGGGACTAAAGTTAGCTGAGATGACTGATTGTTTGTGTTTAATGGTGGCCTCTTTTACCCACGACCCGGGGGTCTCTTGACCATAGATTTTTGCCGTACCATCTTCACTGGCGGTCACCAGATAGCTGCCATCTGTGCTGAAGGTGGCTGAGTAGACCACATCATCATGAGAAATTTTGACTATCTCTTTCCATGATCCATCGGCCTGCAGGGCACAGATTTTGGCCGAACAATCTTCACTGGCGGTTACCAGATGACGTTCATCGCCGCTGAAGGTGGCTGAGTAGACAATACCCTCATGAGTAATGGTGCCTTTTACTTTCCATGATCCATCTTCCTCCTGACCATAGACTGTGGCATTTCTATCAAAACCGTCGACCAGCAAATGACGGCAATCGGCGCTCAAGCTGGCTGAGGTAACCGGACCATTATGTTTGATAGTGGCTATTTCTTCCCATGATCCATCGGTCTTCAGACCATAAATTTTCATCGTCTCATCCATACTGGCAGTCACCAGATGGCGGCCATCAGCACTGAAGTTGGCCGATCTGGCCGAAAATTTATGGGAAATGATGGTCTTTACTTCCCATAAGCCATCGTCTCCCAGACCACAGATTCTCGATGTGCGATCATAACTGGCGGTCACCAGATGCCTGCTATCTGGACTGAAGGAGGCTGATCTGACCCAATTCTCATGGGAAATGGTGGCTTTTGTTTTCCATGATCCATCGGTCTTGCGGCCATAGATTCTCACCTTACCCATACTGGCGGTTACCAAGTGGCAACCATCGGGACTGAAGGCGGTTGTGGTGATCTGGTAATTAAGGTTATTTTTTTTTCTGGTCACCCTGTGAAATTTTTCACATTGAGACATCAGCTTACTGTTGATGAAAAGTAACTGAGCAGGAAAATAACTGCTCTTTCGTTGTTTTATGAGTGACTTGACCGTGCCTTTATTCGCTAATGGCTGCAACCAATTACTGAGTTGTTTCTTATCTTTTGCTGTAACGATAGTCTTTAGTTGATATTGGTGTGCTGAAGGAAACCGGCGAATCCATGCTCTTTCCAGAGCCTTATTATTTTCAACATGATCACGAAGATATTTGCATACCCTTACTAAACGGGTAATCTCTCGAAGACCCAAATAGCGAATGATCATAGATTTTGTTTCGTCGGGCAAACGGAAGAATGAAGATTGATTTTGGTTATATACAGCAACGTCCCTGTCGGCACTGACACCTGTCGGTGCTCCCTCCAGTCGAGGTCTCTTGGGTGTTGGCGAGAGTGAACCGTCATTGCTGGAAGAGTTGTTCAAAGGGTTCATGCCGGGCTTCTCCAGAGCTCCAATGTCAGTATTTATCCTTGCTTAAAAAGGTCATTCAAAATGGATTCGATCAGTTAGAGTCGGTTTTATAATGAAAGTTCAAAATACTGAGGTCAGTGTAACCAAGAAAAAAACAGCCCTGATCCGGGAAAATGGCAGGAAGAAATTTTTTTATTAAGAGCCCGGTGCAAAAATTGCCACCGGGCTTTCGATATAACGCTATTTTTTAATTGGTTCTCACCAAAATTAAGCTTAATTACTGTTCATTTAGAAACAGTCCGTGCAAGAAACTATTATTCACTTTGCGCGGTCATTTCAGCAAAAAAAGCTTCTAATTTTTGAGGTTTATCTAAAAAGATAGAATACATTTGACTGGCAAAATCATCAGGAAATACATCACTAACCCCGGCATCTAAACTTTCGAATGTTCTGATTGCCACCTCTTCAGGAGCAGGTTTATCCATCTCAATGCCTTCAGCCAGGCGAGTGTCCGTTGGGCCGGGATAGACCCCTAAAACCCGTATCCCAAACCCGCTTAAATCTGCTCGCAACCCCTGAGTGTAAGAATGCAATGCTGCTTTTGTTGCTGAATAAGGCCCTAAAGATGGGAAATTACTTATGGCAGCAATGGACGAAATATTAATTATGGCCGCTTGATTAGACGCTTTTAATTTCGGCAGTAAAGCATGGGTCAGCGCCATTGGACCCAATAAATTTACTTCCATTTCTTTGCGTGCCACCTCAAGGGCTCCGGGCTCGGTGGTGTGGATTCCTGTGGCAATCCCCGCATTGTTAATAAGAATATCCAGCTCTGGTACGGATTCCCTCACGTTGGTCACATGCGCGTTATTCGTTACATCCAACTGGATGGGCTTAATCACCCGAGGGTCAAGGGCAATGACTGACGGCAAATTATCCAGATCACGAGCAGCGGCGTAAATGGATTTAGCGCCCTGTGCCAATAAAATCTTTACAAAACCTTCTCCAATCCCTCGATTGGCACCTGTTACCAACACGACTTTATTTTTAACTGAAAACGACATAAGACTCTCCTTAACGGTAAAGAATGGGCGACTTTGCAGCGGCAGAATGACCCCTTCAGGCTGATTCGATAATCAATTGCTCCCACGTAGTTCAGTGATTCTAGCCGTGTAATCTTCACTGGCGGTCACTATATATCGGCCATCGGTGCTGAAGGTGGCTGAGGTAATCGGCCTCTTGTGAGAAATGATGGCTTTTATTACCCATGATCCATTGTGTCCCAGACCATAAATTTTCGCCTTTTTGTCGCAACTCGCGGTCACCACGAGGCACCCATCGGGGCTGAAGGTGGCTGACAGGACCCAATCGTCGTGGGTGATGGTAAGTTTTTCTACCCATGACCCATCGGCCCGGAGGCCATAGATTTTCGACGTATTGTCAGCACTGGTGGTCACCACATGGCGGCCATCGGCGCTGAAGTTGGCTGAAGTGGCTGCCCTGATGTGGTTAATGGTGGCTTCTTTTTCCCATGATCCAGAGGCCTTCAGACCATAGATTGTTGCCGTGTTATCTTTACTGGCAGTGACTACATGGAGGCCATCGAGGCTGAAGGAGGCTGAGTAGACTGCACCCTCATGACTAATGGTGGCTTTTTCTTCCCATGAACTATCGTCCTGCAGGCCGTAGATTTTTGCCGTGTGATCTTCACCCGCAGTCACTACATATCGGCCATCGGCGCTGAAACTGGCTGAGAAGACTTTATCCTCATGGGCGATGGTGGTCTTTTCTTCCCATGACCCATTAGCTTTCCGGACATAGATTTTTGCCATGTGATCGATACTTGCGGTCAGGACATGACGGCCATCGCAGCTGAAGCTGGCTGATTTGACCGGACCATCATGTTGAATGGTGGCTTTTATTGACCATGATCCATCGTCGTCCCGACCACAGATTTTTGCCGTGTGATCGTGACTGGCAGTCACCACGTGGCTGCCATCAGCACTGAAACTCGATGTGTTGATCCAACTATTATGGGAAATGGTGGTTTCTACTTCCCATGAGCCATCATCTCTTTCACTACAGATTTTCGCTGTGTGATCACGGCTGGCGGTCACCAATTGACGGCCATCGGCACTAAAGGTGGCTGATATGACCCAACAATTATGGGAAATGGTCGTTTTTTCTTTCCATGATCCATCGGCCTCCCGGGCACAGATTTTCACATTACTATCCAAACTGGCGGTCACTAGATAGCGGTTATCGGTGCTTAGAGTAGCTGTCTCCACATCGTGACGATGGATAATGGTTGCTTTTTTCACCAGGTGGAATTTTTTACACTGAGACATCAGTTTACTCTTGTTAAAAAGGACCAGAGCATGAAAATAAGCGCTATCTCGATGTTTTACGAGTGACTTGACAGTGTCTTCATTCGCAGACGGCTTCAGCCAGTCACGGAGTTGTTGCTCATCTTTTGCCGTAACGAGGGTCTTTAGTTGATATTGGTATGGTGAAGGAAATCGGCGAATCCATGCTCTTTCCAGAGCTTTATCGTTTTCAACAAGATCGCGAAGATATTTGCATACCGTTACTAAACGGGTAATCTCTCGAAGACCCAAATAGCGAATAACCATAGATTTTGTTTCGTTGGGCAAACAGAAGAATAAAGATTGATTTTGGTCATATACAGTAACGTCCCTTCCTGCACTGACACCCATTGGTGCTTCCTCCGGTTCGGACTGCCTGGGTGTTGGCGGGTTTGAAACGTCGGTGCTTAAATGGCTGTTCATTGGGTCCATGCCCGATTCCTCAACGGCTTCAAAGTCAATATTTATCCTCCCATAGAAAAGGAGGCTCAAAATGGATCAGGTCTGTTAGAGTCGGTTTTGAAATGGAAGTTCAAAATATTGAAGTCAGTGGAATTAAGAAAAAGAAGAGTCCTGGTCCGGGAAAATTCATTCCTGCAAAAAGCATTTCTGTCTGATAGCCGTCTGCAGTCAATGGGTTTTACACTCATTAGCTCATCAAAGTTTCTGCAGTTCAGTGATTCTTACCTTGTGATCATTACTGATGGTCAACACATGTCGGCCATCGGGGCTGAAGGTAGCTGAGGAGATGCCCTCCTCGTGAGAAATGATGGCTTTTTTTAGCCATGTTCCCTCGGGACCCAGACCATAAATTTTTGCCGTTTTGTCATTATCGGCCCACGTCACCAGATGGGTACCATCAGGACTGAAGGTGGCTTCTGAGAAATGACCTTTGTGGCAAATGACGGTTTCTTTCTTCCATGATCCATCTTCCCCCAGGCCATAGATTATTACCTTGTTATCAGTGCCGTTGATCGCCAGATGCTGGCCATCGGGGCTAAGGGTGGCTGAGTGGATGCCCTTCTTGTGAGAAATGGTGGCATTTTTCACCCATGATCCAGCCGCCTTATGGCTATGGGCTTTTGCCGAGTTATCTTCACTGGCGCTTACCAGATGGCGGCTATCGGCGATGAAGCTGGCTGAGTAGATCGCATTATCATGAAAAATTCTGACTTTTCTTTGGGTGATGGTCACCAAATAGCAGCTATCGTGGCTTAATATGGTTGAGAAGACAGTATCGTCATGAGCAATTGTGGCTGTTTCTCTCCATGACCCATCGTCCTGCAGGTCACAGATTTTTGCCGTGCGATCATCAGCGGTGGTGACCAGACGGCGGTTATCGGCGCTGAAGGTGGCTGAGAAGATCTTACCCTCATGGGTAATGGTGGCTTTTACATCCCAGGATCCATCGTCCTCCAGACCATAGATTGTCACTGTGTTATATGAACTGGCGATCAACAAATGACGACTGTCTGAGCTGAAGCTGAACGAAATGATCGTATCATCATGCTTATAAGCGGCTTTTTCTTTCCATAATCCATCGGTCTCCTGACCATGGATTTTCACCAAATTATACTGACTGATGGTCAACAGATAGCGGCCATCGGGGCTGAAGGTGGCTGAAATGATACCACCCTCTTGGGTGGTGGTAGCTTTTACTTCCCATGATCCATCTTTCTCCTGAGCATGGATTTTCGCAGTCTCAGAGTTATCTCCATCGGAAGTCAGAAGATAACAGGTATCAGAGCTGAAGCTGGCCGCAAAGACTGGACCATCAAGGTTAATAGTGTCTTTTGCTTCCCATGATCCATCGGTCTTCCGGTCACAGATTGTCAACGAACCATCGTTACTGGTCATGATAAAGCTGGCATCAGCGCTGAAGCTGGCTGTGTAGACCTCGTCAAAATGGGAGATTTCGTTTTTTTTCACTAACTTGAATTGTTCACAGTCAGACATCAGACTGCTGTTGTTAAAAAGAAGCAGAGCAGGAAAATAAGTACTCAGTCGTTGTTTTACCATTGATTCGACAGTGCCCTGAGGTGCAAAAGGACTCAACCAATCACGGAGTTGTTGCTCATCTTTTGACTTAACGATGGTCTTTAGTTGATTTTGGTGTGGTGAAGAAAATCGGCGATACCAGGCTTTTTCCAGAAGTTTATGGTTTTCAACAAGATCGCAAAAATATCTGCATACCTCTTTTAGGCGGGTAATCTCTCGAAAGCCCAGGTAGCCGATAATCATAGTTTTTTTTTCGTCGGGCAAACAGAAGAATAAAGATTGATTTTGGTCATATACAGTAACGTCCCTGCCTGCACTGACACCCGTTGGTGCTTCCTCCGGTAAAGGTTGCCCGGGTGTTGGCGGGTTTGAAACGCCGATGCTGGAATGGCTGTTCATGGGATCCATACCCGATTCCTCCCTGGTTCCAGAGTCATTATTTATCCTTGCATAGAAAAAGACATTCAAAATACATTCGATATTTAGAGTTGGTTTTGTAGTGGGAGTTCATAACATTGAGGTCAGTGAAACTAAGAAAACCTGAGCTCAACGCAAACGAACAGGGTCTTGATCACGGGAAATGATAGAAAGAAATTTTTCCATTGAGAGCCCAGTGAAAAAATTGCCAGAGGGCTTTTCATATAACGCTGTTTGCTGATCGGTTCTGAGAAAAAATACATTCATTCGATTATCAATCGTTCTTCCATAGTTCAGTGATTCTCACCTTGTGATCTTTGCTGGCGGTCACCAGGTGTCGGCCATCGGCGCAGAAGGTGGCTGAGATGACTGCACTGTTGTGTACAACGGTGGTTTTTTTTACCCATGTTCCGTCCTTCCCCAGACCATAAATTTGCGCCGTGTTATCCTCACTGGCGGTCACCACAAGGCATCCATCGGCACTGAAAGTGGCTGATCGGATACAACCTTCGTGGACAATGGTGGTTTTTTTTACCCACAATCCACCGGCCCCAAGGCCATAGATTTTCGCCGTTTTATCACCACTGGCGGTCACTAAATGGCGGCCATCGGCGCTGAACCTGGTTGCGGTGATACTCGCATTGTGTTTAATGGTGGTTTCTATTACCCATGATCCAGGGGTCTCCTGACCATAGACTTTCGCCTTGTTATCTTCACTTCTGATAATCAGATAGCGGCCATCGGCACTGAACTCGACTGAGTAGATAAAACCATCATGAGAAATGCTGGTTATTTCTTTCCATGATCCATCATCCTGCAGGTCACATATTTTCGTTGTATTATCAAAACTGACGGTTGCAAGATGGCGGCAATCGTCGCTGAAGGCGTGTGAGTGGACAAAATTATTATGGTTAATGGTGGCTTTGACTTCCCATGACCCAATGGCCTGCTGGCCGCAGATTTTCATAGTGTTATGTCCAACGCGTATCAACGCATGACGGCCATCGGAGCTGAGGCGGGCCCAATCGACACTACCCGGATCAGTAATGGTGGCTTTTGCTTGCAATGAGCCATCGTCCTCCTGACCATAGATTGTCGCAACGTCAGATGTATTGACAACCAACAGATGACGGCCATCGGCACTGAAGCTGGCCCACTTGATCGAAGTATCACAGTTAATAATGTATTTTGCTTCCCATGATCCATCGGTCTTCTGGCCATAGACTTTCAGCGTATTATCGAAACTGGCGGTCAACACATGGCGACCATCAGCACTGAAAGTGGCTGAAATGACGGAATTATTATGGGAAATGTTGGCTTTTGCTTCCCATGATCCATCCTCCTTCGTACCATAGATTTCCACCCTCAAACGACTGACGACCAACACATGCCGGTTATCGGCGCTGAAAAAGGCTTCATAGATCCAACCATTCCTGGGAATGGAGGCTTTTACTTTCCATGATCCATCGGTCTCCTGACTACAGATCTTCATTACACCATCCAAACTGACGGTCACTAAGTGGCGGCTATTGGCGCTTAAGGTGACTACAAAGATATCATCAGGATGGGTAATTTCGATCTTTGTCTGTAAGTTAAATGTTTCACATTGAGACATCAGTTTACTGTTATTGAAAAGGAGCAGAGCAGGAAAAGAAGTACTCTTTTGTTGTTTTACGAGTGATTCGACAGTGTCCTTATTCGCAAACGGTTTCAACCAGTCACAGAGTTGCTGCTCATTTTTTGCGGTAGCGATGTTCTCCAGTTGATATTGGTGTGGTGAAGGAAACCGGCGATACCAGGCTCTTTCCAGAGCGTTATGGTTTTCAACAAGATCGCGAAGGTATCTGCATACCTTTGCTAAACGGGTAATCTCCCGAAAACCCAGATAGCGAATAATCATGGTTTTTGATTCGTCGGGCAAAGAGAAGAATGAAGACTGATTTTGGTTATACACACTAACGTCCCTGCCTGCGCTGACACCCGTTGGCACTTGCTCGAGTCGAGACTGCTCAGTTGTTGGCGAGAGTAAACCGTCATTGCTGGAACTTTGGTTCAAAGGGATCAAGAGCAGCTCCTCCAGAGCTTTAGAGTTAATATTTATCCCCGCATAGAAAAAGGATATTTAAAATGAATAAGTCTGGTTCCCATGCTTTCAGGTCCTGTGGGACTCAGCGTGGGAACGAGTTGACTACCGTCATTCCCGGCTTCATTCTCGTCATTCCCGGCTTCATTCTCGCCATTCCCGGCTTCATTCTCGCCATTCCCGGCTTCATTCTCGTCATTCCCGGCTTCATTCTCGTCATTCCCGCGAAGGCGGGAATCCACACTGACTCTCCACCAGAACCCTACTGCCCGGTGTCCCCCTGGCCTTGTTATCCCCGAGAAGGCAGAGATCCACCGTTGGCGCTGGATTCCCGCCTTCGCGGGAATGACGACTTCAGAGCGTGAGAACGAGCTGTTGAAGTTTTGCGACACCCTCAGAGCGTGGGAACGAGTTGTTAAATTGATTCGATCTGTTTGACTCGGTTTTGTCATGGAAGTTCAATCTATTGATATAACGCTGTTTGCTAATCGGTTCAGAGTAAAAATACGTTCATCCGATCATCAATCGTTCTTCCATAGTTCAGTGATTCTCATCTTGTGATCTTCACTGGTGGTCACCAGATGTCGGCCATCGACGCCGAAGGTGGCTGAGATGACGGCTTTATCGTGTACGACGGTGGCTTTTTTTACCCAAGACCCATCCTTCCCCAGACCATAAATTTGCGCGGTGTTATCGTCACAGGCGGTCACCACAAGGCAACCATCGGCACTGAAGGTGGCTGATCGGACCCTATCTTTGTGGGCTATGGTGGCTTTTTTTACCCAGGATCCACCGGCCTCAAGTCCATAGATTTTCGCTGTTTTATCAAAACTGGCGGTCACTAAATGGCGGCCATCGGCACTGAACCCTGCTGACGTGATATGATCATTGTGTTCAATGGTGGCTTTTTTTGCCCATGATCCGGGGTTCTCCTGACTATAGACTTGCGCCGTATTATCATCTCTTCCGGTCACCAGATGGCAACCATCGGCGCTGAACTTGACAGAGTAGAAAAAAATATCATGAGAAATCGTGGTTATTTCTTTCCATGATCCATCGTCCAGCAGGCCACATATTTTCGTTGTATTATCGGAACTGACGGTTGCAAGATGGCGGCAATCGTCGCTGAAGGTGTGTGAGTGGACAAAATTATTATGGTTAATGGTGGCTTTGACTTCCCATGACCCAATGGCCTCCTGACCGCAGATTTTCATAGTGTTGTGTCCAACGCATATCAAAGCATGACAACCATCGGAGCTGAGGCAGGCCCAATCGACAATACCCAGATCAGTAATGGTGGCTTTTGCTTGCAATGAGCCATCGTCCTCCAGACCATAGATTGTCGCAACGTCAGGTGTATTGACAACCAGCAGATGACAGCCATTGGCGCTGAAGCTGGCCAATCTGATCGGAGTATCACAGTTAATAATGTGTTTTGCTTCCCATGATCCATCGGTCTTCTGGCCATAGACTTTCAGCGTATCGGAAATGGCGGTCAACGCATGGTGACCATCAGCACTGAAGGTGGCTGAGAAGACCCAAAAATTATGGGCAATGGTGGCTTTTGCTTCCCATGATCCATCCTCCTTCATACCATAGATTTCCACCCTGGAACGACTGACGGTCAACACATGTCGGTTATCGGTGCTGAAAAAGGCTTCATAGATCCAACCATTCGTGGGAGTGGAGGCTTTTACTTTCCATGATCCATCGGTCTCCTGACTACAGATCTTCACTGTACCATCTACACTGGTGGTCACTAAGTGGCGGCTATTGGCGCTTAAGGTGACTACAAAGATATCATCAGGATGGGTAATTTCGATCTTTGTCTGTAAGTTAAATGTTTCACATTGAGACATCAGTTTACTGTTATTGAAAAGGAGCAGAGCAGGAAAAGAAGTACTCTTTTGTTGTTTTACGAGTGATTCGACAGTGTCCTTATTCGCAAACGGTTTCAACCAGTCACAGAGTTGCTGCTCATTTTTTGCGGTAGCGATGTTCTCCAGTTGATATTGGTGTGGTGAAGGAAACCGGCGATACCAGGCTCTTTCCAGAGCGTTATGGTTTTCAACAAGATCGCGAAGGTATCTGCATACCTTTGCTAAACGGGTAATCTCCCGAAAACCCAGATAGCGAATAATCATGGTTTTTGATTCGTCGGGCAAAGAGAAGAATGAAGACTGATTTTGGTTATACACACTAACGTCCCTGCCTGCGCTGACACCCGTTGGCACTTGCTCGAGTCGAGACTGCTCAGTTGTTGGCGAGAGTAAACCGTCATTGCTGGAACTTTGGTTCAAAGGGATCAAGAGCAGCTCCTCCAGAGCTTTAGAGTTAATATTTATCCCCGCATAGAAAAAGGATATTTAAAATGAATAAGTCTGGTTCCCATGCTTTCAGGCCCTGTGGGTCTCAGCGTGGGAACGAGTTGACTACCGTCATTTCCGGCTTCATTCTCGTCATTCCCGGCTTCATTCTCGTCATTCCCGGCTTCATTCTCGTCATTCCCGGCTTCATTCTCGTCATTCCCGCGAAGGCGGGAATCCACACTGACTCTCCACCAGAACCCTACTGCCCGGTGTCCCCCTGGCCTTGTCATCCCCGAGAAGGCAGAGATCCACCGTTGGCGCTGGATTCCCGCCTTCGCGGGAATGACGACTTCAGAGCGTGAGAACGAGCTGTTGAAGTTTTGCGACACCCTCAGAGCGTGGGAACGAGTTGTTAAATTGATTCGATCTGTTTGACTCGGTTTTGTCATGGAAGTTCAATCTATTGATATAACGCTGTTTGCTAATCGGTTCAGAGTAAAAATACGTTCATCCGATCATCAATCGTTCTTCCATAGTTCGGTGATTCTCATCTTGTGATCTTCACTGGTGGTCACCAGATGTCGGCCATCGACGCCGAAGGTGGCTGAGATGACGGCTTTATCGTGTACAACGGTGGTTTTTTTTACCCATAATCCATCCTTCCCCAGACCATAAATTTGCGCGGTGTTATCGTCACAGGCGCTCACCACAAGGCAACCATCGGCACTGAAGGTGGCTGATCGGACCCTGTTTTTGTGGGCTATGGTGGCTTTTTTTACCCAGGATCCACCGGCCTCAAGTCCATAGATTTTCGCTGTTTTATCATAACTGGCAGTCACTAAATGGCGGCCATCGGCACTGAACCTGGCTGATATGATATCCCCATTGTGTTTAATGGTTGCTTTTTTTACCCATGATCCAGGGGTCTCCTGACCATAGACTTGCGCAGTATTATCATAACTTCCGGTCACCAGATGGCGACTATCGGCGCTGAACTTGACAGAGTAGAAATTATTATCATGAGAAATCGTGGTTATTTCTTTCCATGATCCATCGTCCTGCAGGTCACATATTTTTGTTTCATTATCGAAACTGACGGTTGCAAGATGGCGACAATCGTCGCTGAAGAAGTGTGAGTGGACAAAATGATTATGGTTAATGGTGGCTTTGACTTCCCATGACCCAATGGCCTCCTGACTGCAGATTTTCATAGTGTTATGTCCAACGCGTATCAACGCATGACGGCCATCGGGGCTGAGGCTGGCCCAATTGACACCACTCGGATCAGTAATGGTGGCTTTTGCCTGCAATGATCCATCGTCCTCCTGACCGTAGATTGTCGCAACGTCTGATATATTGATAACCAACAGACGACAGCCATCGGCGCTGAAGCTGGCCAATCTGATCGGAGTATCACAGTGAATAATGTATTTTGCTTCCCATGATCCATCGGTCTTCTGGCCATAGACTTTCAGCGTATCATCCAAACTGGCGGTCAACGCATAGCGACCACCATCACTGAATGCGGCTGAAAGGATCATACGATTATGGGGAATGGTGGCTTTTGCTCCCCATGATCCATCCTCCTTCGTACCATAGATTTCCGCCCTGAAACGACTGATGACCAACACATGGCGGTTATCGGTGCTGAAAAAGGCTTCATAGACCCAACTATTCCTGGGAATGGAGGCTTTTACTTTCCATGATCCATCGGTCTCCTGACTACAGATCTTCACTGTGTTATCCACACTGGCGGTCACTAAGTTACGGCCATCGGCGCTTAAGGTGACGACTGAGATCTTGCTGGGATGAGTAATTTCGTTTTTTGCCTCTAAGTTAAATGTTTCACATTGAGACATCAGTTTACTGTTATTGAAAAGGAGCAGAGCAGGAAAATAAGTACTCAGTCGTTGTTTTACGAGTGACTCGACAGTGTCTTTATTCGCAAACGGCTTCAACCAATCACGGAGTTGCTGCTCATCTTTTGTGGTAACGATGGTCTTTAGTTGATATTGGTGTGGTGAAGGAAACCGGCGATACCATGCTCTTTCCATAGATTTATCATTTTTAACAAGATCACGAAGATATTTGCATACCTTTGCTAAACGGGTAATCTCCCGAAAACCCACATAGCGAATAATCATGGCTTTTGATTCGTCGGGCAAAGAGAAGAATGAAGACTGATTTTGGTTATACACACTAACGTCCCTGCTTGCGCTGACACCCGTTGGCGCTAGCTCGAGTCGAGACTGCTCAGTTGTTGGCGAGAGTAAACCGTCATTGCTGGAACTTTGGTTCAAAGGGATCAAGAGCAGCTCCTCCAGAGCTTTAGAGTTAATATTTATCCCCGCATAGAAAAAGGATATTTAAAATGAATAAGTCTGGTTCCCATGCTTTCAGGTCCTGTGGGTCTCAGCGTGGGAACGAGTTGACTACCGTCATTCCCGGCTTCATTTTCGTCATTCCCGGCTTCATTCTCGTCATTCCCGGCTTCATTCTCGTCATTCCCGCGAAGGCGGGAATCCACACTGACTCTCCACCAGAACCCTACTGCCCAGTGTCCCCCTGGCCTTGTCATCCCCGAGAAGGCAGAGATCCACCATTGGCGCTGGATTCCCGCCTTCGCGGGAATGACGACTTCAGAGCGTGAGAACGAGCTGTTGAAGTTTTGCGATGAAGTTTTGCGACACCCTCAGAGCGTGGGAACGAGTTGTTAAATTGATTCGATCTGTTTGACTCGGTTTTGTCATGGAAGTTCAATCTATTGATATAACGCTGTTTGCTAATCGGTTCAGAGTAAAAATACGTTCATCCGATCATCAATCGTTCTTCGATAGCTCAGTGATTCTCACCTTGTGATCTTCACTGGCAGTCACCAGGTGTCGGCCATCGACGCAGAAGGTGGCTGAGATGACGGCTTTATCGTGTACAACGGTGGTTTTTTTTACCCATAATCCATCCTTCCCCAGACCATAAATTTGCGCGGTGTTATCGTCACAGGCGGTCACCACAAGGCAACCATCGGCACTGAAGGTGGCTGATCGGACCCTATCTTTGTGGGCTATGGTGGCTTTTTTTACCCAGGATCCACCGGCCTCAAGTCCATAGATTTTCGCTGTTTTATCAAAACTGGCGGTCACTAAATGGCGGCCATCGGCACTGAACCCGGCTGACGTGATATGATCATTGTGTTCAATGGTGGCTTTTTTTGCCCATGATCCGGGGTTCTCCTGACTATAGACTTGCGCCGTATTATCATCTCTTCCGGTCACCAGATGACGACCATCGGCGCTGAACTTGACAGAGTAGAAAAAAATATCATGAGAAATCGTGGTTATTTCTTTCCATGATCCATCGTCCAGCAGGTCACATATTTTCGTTGTATTATCGGAACTGACGGTTGCAAGATGGCGGCAATCGTCGCTGAAGATGTGTGAGTGGACAAAATGATTATGGTTAATGGTGGCTTTGACTTCCCATGACCCAATGGCCTCCTGACCGCAGATTTTCAAAGTTTCATGTCCAATGCGGATCAGCGCATAACGGCCATCAGAGCTGAGGCAGGCCCAATTGACACCACCCGGATCAGTAATGGTGGCTTTTGCTTGCAATGATCCATCGACCTCCAGACCATAGATTGTCGCAACGTCAGATGTATTGACAACCAGCAGATGACAGCCATTGGCGCTGAAACTGGCCAATCTGATCGGAGTATCACAGTTAATAATTTGTTTTGCTTCCCATGATCCATCGGTCTTCTGGCCATAGACTTTCAGCGTATCGGAACTGGCGGTCAACGCGTGGTGACCATCAGCACTGAAGGTGGCTGAGAAGACCAAAAAATTATCGGTAATGGTGGCTTTTGCTTCCCATGATCCATCCTCCTTCATACCATAGATTTCCACCCTGAAACGACTGATGACCAACACGTGGCGGTTATCGGTGCTGAAAAAGGCTTCATAGACCCAACTATTTCTGGGAATGGAGGCTTTTACTTTCCATGATCCATCGGTCTCCTGACTACAGATCTTCACTGTGTTATCCACACTGGCGGTCACTAAGTTACGGCCATCGGCGCTTAAGGAGACGACTGAGATCTTGCTGGGATGAGTAATTTCGTTTTTTGCCTCTAAGTTAAATGTTTCACATTGAGACATCAGTTTACTGTTATTGAAAAGGAGCAGAGCAGGAAAAGAAGTACTCTTTTGTTGTTTTACGAGTGATTCGACAGTGTCCTTATTCGCAAACGGTTTCAACCAGTCACAGAGTTGTTGCTCATTTTTTGCGGTAGCGATGTTCTCCAGTTGATATTGGTGTGGTGAAGGAAACCGGCGATACCAGGCTCTTTCCAGAGCGTTATGGTTTTCAACAAGATCGCGAAGGTATCTGCATACCTTTGCTAAACGGGTAATCTCCCGAAAACCCAGATAGCGAATAATCATGGTTTTTGATTCGTCGGGCAAAGAGAAGAATGAAGATTGATTTTGGTTATATGCAGTAACATCGCTGCCTGCAAGGGTGCCCGTTGGCGCTTGCTCGAGTCCAGGCTGTTTGGGTGTTGGTGAGAGTGAACCGTCATTGCTGGAATTATTGTTCAAAGGGGTCATGTGCAGCTCCTCCAGAGCTTCAGAGTCAATATTTATCCGCGCGTAGAAAAGGACATTCGAAATGGATAACTCTGGTTTCCATGCTTTCAGGCCCAGTGGGTCCCCGTGCGGAAATCCATACCTATCTCACGCTGTAGAGTCCGCTTTTCAGGGAAGGTATGCATTCCCACGCAGAGCGAGGGTGTCGCAAAACTCTCTCCGGCGTGGGAACGCGTTGACTCCCGTCATTGCCGGCTTCATTCTCGTCATTCCCGGCTTCATTCTCGTCATTCCCGGCTTCATTCTCGTCATTCCCGGCTTCATTCTCGTCATTCCCGCGAAGGCGGGAATCCACACTGACTCTCCACCAGAACCCTACTGCCCGGTGTCCCCCGGCCTTGTCATCCCCGAGAAGGCAGAGATCCACCGTTGGCGCTGGATTCCCGCCTTCGCGGGAATGACGAATTCAGAGCGTGAGAACGAGCTGTTGAAGTTTTGCGACACCCTCAGAGCGTGGGAACGAGTTGTTAAATTGATTCGATCTGTTTGACTCGGTTTTGTCATGGAAGTTCAATCTATTGATATAACGCTGTTTGCTAATCGGTTCAGAGTAAAAATACGTTCATCCGATCATCAATCGTTCTTCAATAGTTCAGTGATTCTCACCTTGTGATCTTTGCTGGCGGTCACCAGGTGTCGGCCATCGACGCAGAAGGTGGCTGAGATGACGGCTTTATCGTGTACAACGGTGGTTTTTTTTATCCATAATCCATCCTTCCCCAGACCATAAATTTGCGCGGTGTTATCCTCACTGGCGGTCACCACAAGGCAACCATCGGCGCTGAAAGTGGCGGATCGGACCTTATCTTTGTGGACTATGGTGGCTTTTTTTACCCAGGATCCATCGGCCTCATGGCCATAGATTTCCGCTGTTTTATCATAACTGGTGGTCACCAAATGGCGGCCATCGGCGCTGAACCCGGCTGACGTGATATGATCATTGTGTTCAATGGTGGCTTTTTTTGCCCATGATCCGGGGTTCTCCTGACTATAGACTTGCGCCGTTTTATCATCACCGATGGTCACCAGATGACGACCATCGGCGCTGAACTTGACAGAGTGGACAAAACGATCGTGATAAATCGTGGTTATTTCTTTCCATGATCCATCGTCCTGCAGGTCACATATTTTCGCTGTATTATCGAAACTGGCGGTTGCAAGATGGCGGCAATCGTCGCTGAAGGAGTGTGAGTGAACAAAATTATTATGGTTAATGGTGGCTTTGACTTCCCATGACCCAGTGGCTTCCTGACTGCAGATTTTCAAAGTTTCATGTCCAATGCGGATCAGCGCATAACGGCCATCAGAGCTGAGGCAGGCCCAATTGACACCATCCGGATCAGTAATGGTGGCTTTTGCTTGCAATGATCCATCGACCTCCAGATCATAGATTGTCGCAACGTCAGATGCATTGACAACCAACAGATGACGACCATCGGCGGTGAAGTTGGCCAACCTGATCGGAGTATCACAGTTAATAATGTATTTTGCTTCCCATGATCCATCGGTATTCTGGCCATAGATTTTCAGCGTATTATCCATACTGGCGGTCAACGCATGGCGACCATCAGCACTGAGTGCGGCTGAGAAGACCCAACCATTATGGGAAATGGTGGCTTTTGCTTCCCATGATCCATCCTCCCTCATACCATAGATCACCGCCTTGCGACGACTGATGACCAACAGATGGCGGCTATCGACGCTGAAAACGGCTTCTTTGATCCAACCATTACCGGAAGTGGAGGCTTTTACTTTCCATGATCCATCGCTCTCCTGGCTACAGATCTTCACTGTATTATCCAAACTGGCGGTCACCAGGTGGCAGCCATCGGCGCTTAAAGTGACTGCTAAGATTTTGCTGTGATGGGTAACTTCGTTTTTTGCCTCTAAGTTAAATGTTTCACATTGAGACATCAGTTTACTGTTGTTAAAAAGGAGCAGAGCAGGAAAACAAGTACTCTTTTGCTGTTTTACGAGTGACTCGATAGTGTCTTTATTCGCAAACGGCTTCAACCAGTCACGGAGTTGTTGCTCATCTTTTGTAGTAGCTATGGTCTTTAGGAGATGTTGGTGTGGGGAAGGAAACCGGCGATACCATTCTCTTTCCAGAGTTTTATGGTTTTCTAAAAGGTCGCAAAGATATTTGCATACCTTTGCTAAACGGGTAATCTCCCGGAAACCCAGATAGTGAATAATCCTGGTTTTTATTTCATCGGGCAAACGGAAGAATGAAGATTGATTTTGGTTATATGCAGTAACATCCCTGCCTGCAACGATGCCCGTTGGCGCTTGCTCGAGTCGCAACTGCACAGGTGTTGGTAAGAGTGAACCGTCATCGCCGGAATTATTGTTCAAAGGGGTCATGTGCAGCTCCTTAAGAGTCAATATTTATCGTCACATTGAAAATCAATAACTCTGGTTCCCATGCTTTCAGGCCCTGTGGGTCCCAGCGTGGGAATGAGTGATTCGATCTGTTTGACTCTGTTTTGTCATGAAAGTTCAAACTATTGATACAACAACACTGTTTGCTAATCGGTTCTGAGCAAAAATACGTTCATTCGTTCATCAATCGTTCTTCCATAGTTCAGTGATTCTCACCTTGTAATCTTCACTGGTGGTCACCAGGTGTCGGCCATCGGCGCAGAAGGTGACCGAGATGACTGCTCTGTCGTGTACAAGGGTGGCTTTTTTCACCCATGATCCATCCTTCCCAAGGCCATAAATTTGCGCCGTGTTATCCTTACTGGCGGTCACCACAAGGCAACCATCGGCACTGAAGGTGGCTGATCGGACCCAATCTTTGTGGACTATGGTGGCTTTTTTTACCCAGGATCCACCGGCTTCACGGCCATAGATTTTCGCTGTTTTATCATAACTGGCGGTCACCAAATGGCGGCTATCGGCGCTGAACCCGGTTGAGATGATCCTCTCATCGTGTTTAATGGTGGCTTCTTCTACCCATGATCCAGGGGTCTCCTGACCATAGATTTTCACAGTAATATCATCACTTCCGGTCATAAGACGGCGAGAATCAGCGCTGAACTTGAGAGAGTAGAAAAAATGATTATGAGAAACCGTGGTTATTTCTTTCCATGATCCATCATCCTGCAGGTCAAATATTTTCGCTGTATTATTGGAACTGGCGGTTGCAAGATGGCGGCAATCGTCGCTGAAGGAGTATGAGTTGGCAAAATTATTATGGTTAATGGTGGTTTTTACTTTCCATGACCCGGCCTCCCGACCGTAGATTTTCAAAGTGTTAGGTCTAAAGCGGATCAACGCATGGCGGCCATCGGAGCTGAGGCAAGCCCAATTGACACCACCCGGATCAGCAATGGTGGCTTTTGCTTCCAATGATCCATCGTTCTCCAGACCATAGAATGTCGCAACATCAGATGTATTGACAACCAACAGATGTCGGCCATCGGCGCTGAAACTGGCCAATCTGGTCGAAGCATCACAGTTAACAATGTATTTTGCTTCCCATGATCCATCGATCTTCTGGCCATAGATTTTCAGCGTATTATCCAAACTGGCGATCACCACATGACGACCATCAGCACTGGTGATGGCTGAGATGATCCAGGGATTATGGGAAATGTTGGCTTTTGCTTCCCATGATCCATCCTCATTCATACCATAGATTCTTGCCCTGAGACGACTGACGACCAACACATGGCGGTTATCGGTACTGAAAATGGCTTTTTGGACCCAACCATTATCGGGAGTGGAGGCTTTTACTTTCCATGATCCATCGGTCTCCTGACTACAGATCTTCACTATACCATCCAAACAGACGGTCACTAAGTGGCGGCTATCGGCGCTTAAGGTGGCTATCAAGATATGGTAAGGATGGGTAATTTCGGTCTTTGTCACTAAGTTAAATGTTTCACATTGAGACATCAGTTTACTGTTGTTGAAAAGCAGCAGAGCAGGAAAATAAGTACTCTGTTGTTTTTTTACGAGTGACTCGACAGTGTCCTTATTCGCAAACGGCTTCAACCAATCACGGAGTTGTTGCTCATCTTTTGTCGTAGCGATGGTCTTTAATTGATACAGGTGTGGTGAAGGAAACCTTTGATACCAGGCTCTTTCCAGAGCTTTATGGTTTTCAACAAGATCGCGAAAATATTTGCATACCTTTACTAAACGGGTAATGTCCCGAAAACCCAGATAGCGAATAATCATGGTTTTTGATTCGTCGGGCAAACAAAAGAATGCAGATTGATTTTGGTTATATGCAGTAACATCCCTGCCTGCAACCATGCCAGTTGGCGCCTGCTCGAGTCGAGGCTGCTCAGGTGTTGAACCGTCATTACCGGAATTATTGTTCAAAGGGGTCATGAGCAGCTCCTTCAGAGCTTCAGAGTCAGTATTTATCCTCACATAGAAAAGGACATACAAAATCGATAACTCTGGTTCCCATGCCGTGGGAACCCATACCTATCTCACGCTGTAGAGCCTGCTTTTCAGGTGTGGTATGCATTCCCACAGAGCGTGGGTGTCGCAAAACCTCTGGCTCCCATGCTCCAGCGTGGGAACGGATTGACTTCCGTCATTCCCGGCTTCGTTCTTGTCATTCCCGCGAAAGCGGGAATCCACACTGACTCACCACCAGAACCATACTGCCCGGTGCCCCCCTGGCCTTGTCATCCCCGAGAAGGCAGAGACCCACTGTTGGCGCTGGATTCCCGCCTTCGCGGGAATGACGACTTCAGAGCGTGAGAACGAGCTGTTGAAGTTTTGCGACACCCACAGAGCGTGGGAACGAGTGATTCGATCAGTTTGACTCGCTTTTGTCATGGAAGTTCAAACTATTGAGTGTTTGCTAATCGGTTCTGAGCAAAAAGACGTTCATTCGTAGATCAATCGCTCTTCTAGTTCAGTGATTCTTACCTTGTAATCTTCACTGGTGGTCACCACATGTCGGCCATCGACGCAGAAGATGGCTGATATGAGGGCTTTATCGTGTACAACGGTGGCTTTTTTTACCCATGATCCATCCTTGCTTAGACCATAAATTTGCGCGCTGTTATCCTCACTGGCGGTCACCACAAGGCAACCATCGGTACTGAAGGTGGCGGATCGGACCTTATCTTTGTGGGTTATGGTGGCTTTTTTTACCCAGGAACCACCGGCCTCATGGCCATAGATTTTCGCTGTTTCATCATGACTGGCGGTCACCAAATGGTGGCCATCGGCGCTGAACCCGGCTGAGGTGATAGCCCCATTGTGTTCAATGATGGCTTTTTTTACCCATGATCCAGGGGTTTCCTGACTATAGACTTGCGCCGTTTTATCATCACTTCTGGTCACCAGATGGCAACCATCGGTGCTGAACTTGACAGAGTGGACATAACTATCATGAGAAATCGTGGTTATTTCTTTCCATGATCCATCGTCCTGCAGGTCACATATTTTTGCTGTATTATCGAAACTGGCGGTTGCAAGATGGCGGCAATCTTCGCTGAAAGTGGTTGACCTGATTACATCATTATGGGTAATGATCGCTTTTACTTCCCATGACCCAGTGGCCTGCTGACCGTAGATTTTCAAAGTCTCATAATCAACGCGGATCAACAAATGACAGCCATCGGAGCTGAGGCGGGCCCGACTGACACTATTCGTATCAGTAATGCTGGCTTTTGCTTCCAATGATCCATCGTCCTGCAGACCATAGATAGTCGCAACATCAGATGAATTGACAACCAATAGACGACGGCCATGGGTGCTGAAGCTGGCAAACCTGATCGGATTATCAAAGTTAATAATGTATTTTGCTTCCCATGATCCATCATTCTTCTGGCCATAGGTTTTCAGCGTATTATCGAAACTGGCGGTGAATACATGGCGACCATCAGCACTGAATGCGGCTGAGATGACCCAACGATTATGGGAAATGGTGGCTTTTGCTTCCCATGATCCATCCTCATTCATACCGTAGATTCTTGCCCTGAGACGACTGACGACCAACGCATGGCGATTATCGGTGCTGAAAATGGCTTTTTTGACCTCATTATTGGGAGTTGAGGCTTTTACTTTCCACGATCCATCGGTCTCCTGGCTACAGATCTTCAATGTGTCATCCAAACTGGCGGTCACTAAGTGGCGGCAATCGGCGCTTAAGGTGGTTATAGAGATTTTGTCAGGATGGGTCATTTCGGTTTTTGTCTTTAAGTTAAATGTTTCACTTTGAGACATCAGTTTACTGTTGTTGAAAAAGAGCAGAGCTGGAAAATAAGTACTCTTTTGTTGTTTTACGAGTGACTCGACCGTGTCTTTATTCGCAAATGGCTTCAACCAGCCACGGAGTTGTTGCTCATCTTTTGCAGTAGCGATGGTCTTCAGTTGATATTGGTGTGGTGAAGGGAACCGTCGATACCAGGCTCTTTCCAGAGCTTTATGGTTTTCAACAAGATCGCGAAGATATTTGCATACCTTTGCTAAACGGGTAATCTCCCGAAAACCCAGATAGCGAATAATCATGGTTTTTGATTCGTCGGGCAAAGAAAAGAATGCAGATTGATTTTGGTTATATGCAGTAACATCCCTGCCTGCAATGATGCCCGTTGGTGCTTGCTCGAGTCGAGGCTGCTTAGGTGTTGAACCGTCATTACTGGAATTATTGTTCAAAGGGGTCATGAGCAGCTCCTCCAGAGCTTCAGAGTCAATATTTATCCGCGCGTAGAAAAAGACATTCAAAATCGATAACTCTGGTTCCCATGCCGTGGGAACCCATACCTATCTCACGCTGTAGAGTCTGCTTTTCAGGTGTGGTATGCATTCCCACAGAGCGTGGGTGTCGCAAAACCTCTGGCTCCCATGCTCCAGCGTGGGAACGGGTTGACTTCCGTCATTCCCGGCTTCATTCTCGTCATTCCCGCGAAAGCGGGAATCCACACTGACTCACCACCAGAACCATACTGCCCGGTGCCCCCCTGGCCTTGTCATCCCCGAGAAGGCAGAGACCCACTGTTGGCGCTGGATTCCCGCCTTCGCGGGAATGACGACTTCAGAGCGTGAGAACGAGCTGTTGAAGTTTTGCGACACCCACAGAGCGTGGGAACGAGTGATTCGATCAGTTTGACTCGCTTTTGTCATGGAAGTTCAAACTATTGAGTGTTTGCTAATCGGTTCAGAGCAAAAATACATTCATTCGATCATCAATCGTTCTTCCATAGTTCAGTGATTCTCACCGTGTAATCTTCACTGGCAGTCACCAGGTGTCGGCCATCGACGCAGAAGGTGGCTGAGATGAGGGCTTTATCGTGTATAACGGTGGCTTTTTTTACCCATGATCCATCTTTGCTCAGACCATAAATTTGCGCGGTGTTATCCTTGCTGGCGGTCACCACAAGGCAACCATCGGCACTGAAGGTGGCGGATAGGACCTCATCTTCGTGGGTTATGGTGGCTTTTTTTACCCAGGTTCCATCGGCCTTACGGCCACAGATTTTCGCCGTTTTATCATGACTGGCGGTCACTAAATGGCGGCCATCGGCGCTGAACATGGCTGCGGTGATATACCCATTGTGTTTAATGGTGACTTCTTCTAGCCATGATCCAGGGGCCTCCTGACTACAGATTTTCGCCTTGTTATCATAACTTTTGGTCACCAGATGGCAGCCATCGACGCTGAACTCGACAGAGAGGACAAGGCTGTGATGAGAAATCCTGGTTATTTCTTTCCATGATCCATCGTCCTGCAGGTCACATATTATTGCTGTATTATCGCAACTGCCGGTTGCAAGATGGCGGCAATCTTTGCTAAAAGAGATTAAGCTGAGACCACTATTATGGGTAATGGTGGCTTTTTCTTCCCATGACCCGGCCTCCTGACTATAGATTTTTAAAGTCATCCATCCATCGCAGAACAACGCATGACGGCCATTGGAGCTGAGGAAGGCCCAGCTGTCACTACCCTCATCAGGAAGGGTGGCTTCTACTTCCCATGATCCATCCTCCTCCTGACCATAGATTGTCGCAACGCCAGATGTGTTGACAACCAACAGATGACGGCCATCGTCGCTGAAGCTGGCCAAACTGTTCGGAGTATCACAGTTAATAATGTATTTTACTTCCCATGATCTATCGTTATTCTGGCCGTAGATTTTCAGCGTATTATCCACAATATCCACATTATTCAAACCGGCGGTCAACACATGGCGACTATCAGCACTGAAGGTGGCTGAGAAGGTCGTACGATTATTGGGAATGGTGTCTTTTGCTTCCCATGATCCATCCTCGTTCATACTATAGATTTCCGCCGTGAAACGACTGACGACCAGCACATGTCGGTTATCGGCGCTGAAAAAAGCTTCATTGACCCATCCATTCCTGGGAATGGAGGCTTTTACTTTCCATGATCCATCGGTCTCCTGGCTACAGATCTTCAATGTATCATTTGAACAGGCGGTCACCAGGTGGCGGCTATCGGCGCTTAAGGTGGCTTTTAAGATTCTGTCAGGATGGGCAATTTCGATTTTTGTCTTTAAGTCAAATGTTTCACATTGAGACATCAGCTTACTGTTGTTGAAAAGGAGCAGAGCAGGAAAGTAAGTACTCTCATGTTTTTGTACGAGTGACTCGACAGTGTCCATATTCGCAAACGGCTTCAACCAGTCACGGAGTTGTTGCTCACCTTTTGTGGTAGCTATGGTCTTTAGTAGATATTGGTGTGGTGAAGGAAACCGTTGATACCAGGCTCTTTCCAGAGTCTCATTGTTTTCAACAAGATCGCGAAGGTGTTTGCAAACCCTGGTTAAACAGGTAATCTCCCGAAAACCCAAATAGCGGATAATCAAGTCTTTTGTTTCATTGGGCAAACAGAATAATGCAGATTGCTTTTGGTTATACAAAGTAACGTCCCTGCCTGCACTGACACCTGTTGGTGCTTCTTCTCGCCGAAGTTGCCTGATTGGCAAGAGTGAACCGTCATCGCTGGAATTGTTGTTCAAAGGGTTCATGAGCAGCTCCTCCCTGAGCTTCAGAGTCAATATTTGTCCCCGCACAGAAACATAGAATAAGGACATTCAAAATGGATTCGATCTACAATAGAGTCGATTTTGTCATGAAAGTTCAAACTATTGAGGTCAGTGGCATTAAGAAAAAGAAGAGCCCTGATCCGGGAAAAGGATAGAAAGGCATTTTTTTATTGAGAGCCCAGTGCAAAAATTGCCAAGGGTCTTTTGATCATACCTTCATTCGATCATCAATCGTTCTTCAATAGTTCTGTGATTCTCACCTTGTAATCTTCACTGATGGTCACCACATGTCGGCCATCGGCGCAGAGGTCGGCTGAAATGACTCTGTCATTGTGTTGAATGGTGGTTTTTTTTACCCAGGATCCATCCTCACTCAGACCATAAATTTGCGCTGTGTGATCCTTACTGGCGGTCACCACAAGGCAACCATCGGCACTGAAGGTGGCTGATCGGACCCAGCCTTTGTGGACAATGGTAGTTTTTTTTACCCAGGCTCCATCGGCCTCACGGCCATAGATTTTTGCCGTTTTATCATGACTGGCGGTCACCAAATAGCGGCCATCGGCACTGAACTCAGCTGTGATGATCCTCCCATTGTGTCTAATGGTGGTTTCTTCTACCCATGATCCGGGGGTCTCCTGACCACAGACTTTCGCCGTATTATCCTCACTTCTGGTCACCAGATGGCGACCATCGGCGCTGAACTTGACTGAGAAGACAAAACGATCATGAGAAAACCTGGTTATTTCTTTCCATGATCCATCATCCTGCAGGTCAAGTATTTTCACTGTATTATCTAAACTGGTGGTTGCAAGATGACGGCAATCGTCGCTGAAGGAGTGTGAGTTGGCAAAATTGTTATGGTTAGTGGTGGCTTTTACTTCCCATGAACCAATGGCCTCCTGACCGTAGATTTTCAAGGTGTTTGGTATAACGCGGATTAGCGCATGACGGCCATCGGAGCTGAGGCAGGCCCAATCGACACCACCCGGATCAGTAATGGTGGCTGTTACTTGCCATGATCCATGGTCCTGCTGACCATAGATTGTCGCAACGTCAGATGTATTGACAACCAACAGATGACGGCCATCGGCGCTGAAGCTGGCCGACCTGATCGAAGCATCACAGTTAATAATAGATTTTGCTTCCCATGATCCATCGTTATTCTGGCCATAGATTTTCAGCGTATTATTGCAACTGGCGATCAACACATGGCGACCATCAGCACTGCAGGTGGCTGAAATGATCGAACTATTATCGGTAATGGTGGCTTTGACTTCACATGATCCATCCTCGTTCATACCATAGATTTCCGCCCCTAAACGATTGACGACCAACAGATGGCGGCTATCGGTGCTGAAAATGGCTTCTTTGAACCAACTATTATCGCGAATGGAGGCTTTTACTTTCCACGATCCATCGCCCTCCTGGCTACAGATATTCACTGTATTATCCAAACTGGCGGTCACTATGTGGCGGCCATCGGCGCTTAAGGTGACTGCAAAGATATGATCAGGATGGGTAATTTCGGTTTTTGTCTTTAAGTTAAATGTTTCACATTGAGACATCAGTTTACTGTTGTTGAAAAAGAGCAGGGCAGGAAAATAAATACTCTTTTGTTGTTTTACGAGTGACTCGACAGTGTCTTTATCCGTAAACGGTTTCAACCAATCACGGAGTTGTTGCTCATCTTTTGCAGTAGCGATGGTATTCAGTTGATATTGGTGTGGTGAAGGAAAGCGTCGATACCAGGCTCTTTCCAGAACTTTATGGTTTACAACAAGATCGCGAAGATATCTGCATACCTTTGTTAAACGGGTAATCTCCCGAAAACCCAGATAGCGAATAATCATGGTTTTTGATTCGTCGGGCAAACAGAAGAATAAAGATTGATTTTGGTCATATGCAGTAACATCCCTGCCTGCAACGATCCCCGTTGGCATTGGCTCGAGTCGAGGCTGCTTAGGCGTTGGTGAGAGTGAACCGTCATTACTGGAATTATTGTTCAAAGGGTTCATGAGCAGCTCCTCCAGAGCTTCAGAGTCAATATTTATCCTCACATAGAAAAGGACATTCAAAATGGATTCGATCTACATAGAGTCGATTTTTTCATGGAAGTTCAAACTATTGAGGTCAGTGCCATTAAGAAAACGAAAGTCAGGCACTGTTAAACATGAAAGTACCAGTTTACGGCCAGTACGGAAGCGATGGTTAGCAGGGCGCTGCCAAAGGTGACAAGGTATTGTCGGTTGATGGTGGTGTGGATTTCGGTTTTTAGTTCGGCGTATGCCCTGATGTTGTCCATTTTTACTTCGTGGTAGCGGGCGTCTGATTCGGCTTTCTGTTCGTAGTAGCGGGCGTCTGACTCGGCTTTCATTTCTTTGAATTGAGCATCTGACTCGGCTTTCATTTCTTTGAATTGAGCGTCTGACTCGGCCTTCTGTTGTTTGAATTCGGCATCAAACTTGGCATTCTGTCGTTTGAATTCGGCATCAAACTTGGCATTCATTTCAGCCATTTTTTGACTGAAGTGTGCCTGGTGCTGCAAGATGGCCTCCTGCATGATGAGCACGTCTTTCTTGCTGGCGTTGTGGTCCGGGTCGAGGGAGGCACTGACTTTTGCCGCCAGCTCCTCACTGATGCCGATGTTTTTCAGTTCGTTGAACAGCGTGTCCGTCACATTCAGCTCCTGTTAACCGATGGAAGAGGCTGAAGCATAGACCATGGATGAACAAACTACCTGGGCTGATTGATCCTCTGGCCAGTGCCGAGGATCAACCGAGGGCCCAGTGCAAAATTTGCCATCGGGCTTTTGATATAAAGCTGTTTGTTGATCGGTTCAGATTGAAAATACGTTCATTCGATCACTAAAATCTTCTTCCATAGTTCAGTGATTCTTACCCTGTGATCTTCACTGGTAGTAACTACATGTCGGCCATCGGCGCAGAAGGTAGCTGAGATGACTGCTTCATTGTGTACAACGGTGGCTTTTTTTACCCATGATCCATCCTTCCCCAGACCATAAATTTGCGCCGTTTTATCCTTACTGGCAGTCACCACAAGGCAACCATCGGCACTGAAGGTAGCGGATCGGACCTTATCTGTGTGGACTATGGTGGCTTTTTTTACCCAGGATCCACCGGCCTCACGGCCATAGATTTTCGCTGTTTTATCAAAACTGGCAGTCACTAAATGGCGGCCATCGTCGCTGAACCTGGTTGTGGTGATCCACCCGTTGTGTTTAATGATGGTTTTTTTTACCCATGATCCAGGGGTCTCCTGACCATAGACTTGCACCGTTATACGATCACTTCGGGCCATCAGATGGCGACCATTGGCGCTGAACCTGACAGAGTAGATAGAACTATCGTGAGAAACTGTGGCTATTTCTTTCCATGATCCATCGTCCTGCAGGTCACATATTTTGGCTGTATTATCGAAACAGCCGGTTGCAAGATGGCGGCAATCGTCACTAAAGGTGGTTGAGTTGACAATATCATTATGGGTAATGGTGGCCTTGACTTCCCATGATCCAATGGCTTCCTGACCGTAGATTTTCAAAGTGTAATGTCCAACCTGGATCAACGCATGACGGCCATCGGAGCTGAGGCAGGCCCAATTGACACCACTCTCACCATTAAGGTTGGCTTTTACTTCCCATGACCCATCGTCTTTCTGACCATGGATTATAGGAGCGTAAGATGAAGTAAGGACCAACAGACGACGGCCATCGGCGCTGAAGCTGGCCGACAAGATCGAAAGATCACAGTTGATATTGTATTTTACTTCCCATGATCCATCGGTCTTCTGGCCGTAGATTTTCAGCGTATTATTGAAACTGGCGGTCAACACATGGCGACCATCAGCACTGAATGTGGGTGAAATGACCGAACTATTATGGGAAAGGGTGGCTTTTGCTTCCCAGGATCCATCCTCATTCACACTATAGATTCCCGCCCTGAAACTACTGACGACCAACACATGCCGATTATCGGCGCTGAAAATGGCTTCTTTGGCCCAACCATTGTCGGAAGTGGAGGCTTTTACTTCCCATGATCCATCGGTCTCCTGGCTAAAGATCTTCACTGTATTGTCCAAACTGACGGTCACTAAGTGGCGGCCATCGCCGCTTAAGGTGACTGCAAAGATATTATTAGAACGGGTAATTTCGGTCTTTGTCTCTAAGTCAAATGTTTCACATTGAGACATCAGTTTGCTGTTGTTGAAAAAGAGCAGAGCAGGAAAATAAGTACTTTTTTGTTGTTTTACGAGTGACTCGACAGCATCCATAATCGTAAACGGTTTCAACCAGTCACGGAGTTGTTGTTCATCTTTTGTCGTAGCGATGGTCTTGAGTTGATATTGGAGTGGTGAAGGAAACCGGCGACACCAGGCTCTTTCCAGAGCGTTATGGTTTTCAACAAGATCGCGAAAATATTTGCATACCCTTACTAAACGGGTAATCTCCCGAAAACCCAGATAGCGGATAATCGTGGTTTTTGATTCGTCGGGCAAACAAAAGAATGAAGATTGATTTTGGTTATATGCAGTAACATCCCTGCCTGCAACGATGCCTGTTGGCACTTGCTCGAGTCGGGGCTGCTTAGGTGTTGGTGAGAGTGAACCGTCATTGCTGGTATTATTGTTCAAAGGGGTCATGAGCAGCTCCTCCAGAGCTTCAGAGTTCGCTTTTCAGTTGTTGTATGCATTCCCACGCAGAGCGAGGGTGTCGCAAAACTCTCTCCGGCGTGGGAACGCGTTGACTCCCGTCATTCCCGGCTTCATTCTCGTCATTCCCGCCTTCATTCTCGTCATTCCCGGCTTTATTCTCGTCATTCCCGGCTTCATTCTCGTCATTCCCGGCTTCATTCTCGTCATTCCCGCGAAGGCGGGAATCCACACTGACTCTCCACCAGAACCCTACTGCCCGGTGTCCCCCTGGCCTTGTCATCCCCGAGAAGGCAGAGATCCACCGTTGGCGCTGGATTCCCGCCTTCGCGGGAATGACGACTTCAGAGCGTGAGAACGAGCTGTTGAAGTTTTGCGACACCCTCAGAGCGTGGGAACGAGTTATTAGGACTTAGAGAGGACATCCAAAGGACTTATTCTCGTCATTCCCGGCTTCATTCTCGTCATTCCCGCGAAGGCGGGAATCCACACTGACTCTCCACCAGAACCCTACTGCCCGGTGTCCCCCTGGCCTTGTCATCCCCGAGAAGGCAGAGATCCACCGTTGGCGCTGGATTCCCGCCTTCGCGGGAATGACGACTTCAGAGCGTGAGAACGAGCTGTTGAAGTTTTGCGACACCCTCAGAGCGTGGGAACGAGTTGTTAGGACTTAGAGAGGACATCCAAAACTGATTCGATCTATATAGACTCGATTTTGTCATGGAAGTTCAAACTACTGTTCTTCCATAGCTCAGTGATTCTCACCTTGTGATCTTCACTGGTAGTAACTACATGTCGGCCATCAGCACTGAAGCTGGCTGTGGCGATAATCTCATTGTGTTCAATGGTGGCTTTTTTTACCCATGATCCAGGGCTTTCCTGACTGAAGATTTTCGCCGTTTTATCATCACTTATACTCACCAGGTGGCGACCATCGGCACTGAAATCGACAGAGCAGACAAAATTATCATGAGTAACCGTGGCTATTTCTTTCCATGATCCATCGTCCTGCAGGTCACATATTTTCGCTGTATTATCGTAACTGGCGGTTGCAAGATGTTGGCAATCTTCGCTGAAAGTGGCTGAGTTGATAACACGATTATGGATAATGATGGCTTTGATTTCCCATGATCCAGTAGCCTCTTGAGCGCAGATTTTCAAAGTGTTACGTCCAATGTAGAACAACGCATGACGGCCATCTGAGCTGAGGCAGCCCCAGTTGACACGGCTCCGATCAGTAATGGTGGCTTTTGCTTCCAATGGTCCATCGTCCTTCTGACCATAGATTGTCGCAACGTCAGATGTATCGACAACCAACAAATGACGGGCATCGGCGCTGAAACTGGCCGACTTGATCGAAGTATCACAGTTAATAATGTATTTTGCTGCCCATGATCCATCGGTCTCCTGGCTGCAGATCTTCACTGTATCATCCAAACTGGCGGTCACTAAGTGGCGGCTATCGGCGCTTAAAGTGGCTACCGAGATTTTGTCAAGATGGGTCATTTCGGTTTTTGTCTTTAAGTTAAATGTTTCACTTTGAGACATCAGTTTACTGTTGTTGAAAAAGAGCAGAGCAGGAAAATAAGTACTCTTTTGTTGTTTTACGAGTGACTCAACAGCGTCCTTATTCGCAAAGGGTTTCAACCAGTCACGGAGTTGTTGTTCATCTTTTGTCGTAGCGATGGTCTTCAGTTGATATTGGAGTGGTGAAGGCAACTGGCGATACCAAGCTCTTTCCAGAGCTTTATGGTTTTCAACAAGATCGCGAAGATGTTTGCATACCTCTGCTAAACGGGTAATCTCGCGAAAACCCAGATAGTGAATAATCTTGGTTTTTATTTCATCGGGCAAACAGAAGAATGAAGATTGATTTTGGTTATATGCAGTAACATCCCTGCCTGCAACCATGCCCGTTGGCACTTGCTCGAGTCGGGGCTGCTTAGGTGTTGGTGAGAGTGAACCGTCATTACTGGAATTATTGTTCAAAGGGGTCATGAGCAGCTCCTCCAGAGCTCCAGAGTCAATATTTATCCCCGCATAGAAAAGGACAGTCTTAAGTCCGACAGGCTGCTAGAGTCGGTTTTGTAATGGAAGTTCAAAATATTGGGGCCATTGACATCAAGAAAAATCGCTCTTCAATAGTTCAGTGATTCTCACTTTGTAATCTTCACTGGTGGTCACCACATGTCGGCTATCGGTGCAGAAACTGGCTGTGATAACGGTTTTATTGTGCAGAACGGTGGCTTTTTTTACCCATGTTCCGTCCTTCCCCAGACCATAAATTTGCGCCGTGTTATCCTCACTGGCGGTCGCCACAAGGCATCCATCGGCACTGAAAGTGGCTGATCGGATCCAGCCTTCGTGGACAATGGTGGTTTTTTTTACCCACGATCCACCGGCCTCAAGGCCATAGATTTGAGCCGTTTTATCACCACTGGCGGTCACTAAATGACAGCCATCGGCGCTGAACCTGGTTGCGGTGATACTCCCATTGTGTTCAATGATGGCTTCTATTACCCATGATCCAGGGGTCTCCTGACCATAGACTTTCGCCGTATTATCACCACTGGCGGTCACTAAATGGCGGCCATCGGCGCTGAACTCGACTGAGTAGACAAAACTATCATGAGAAATCGTGGTTATTTCTTTCCATGATCCATCGTCCTGCAGGTCACATATTTTCGCTGTATGATCGAAACTGGCGGTTGCAAGATGGCGGCAATCTTCGCTGAAAGTGGTTAAGCCGATATTATGATTATGGGTAATGGTCGCTTTTACATCCCATGACCCAATGGCCTGCTCACCGCAGATTTTCAAAGTGTTATAACCAATACGGATCAGCGCATGACGGCCATCGGAGCTGAGGCGGGCCTGACTGGCACCATTCGTATCAGTAATGGTGGCTTTTGCTTTTAATGACCCATCGTCTTCCAGATCATAGATTGTCGCAACGTCAGATGTATTGACAACCAGCAGATGACGGCCATCGGCGCTGAAGCTGGCAAAAATGACCGGAGTATCACAGTTAATGGTGTATTTTGCTTCCCATGATCCATCGGTATTCTGGCCGAAGATTTTCAGCGTATTATCGAGGCTGACGGTGAATACATGACGACCATCAGCACTGAATGTGGCTGAGCAGATCCAATGATTATGGGCAATGGTGGCTTTTGCTTCCCATGATCCATCCTCCTTCATACCGTAGATTTCCGCCCAGAGACGAAAGTCGACCAACACATGGCGGTTATCGGTGCTGAAAATGACCTTTTTGAACGAACCATTACTGGGAGTGGAGACTTGTACTTTCCATGATCCATCGGTCTCCTGGCTACAGATCTTCACTGTACCATCCAAACTGGCAGTCACTAAGTGGCGGCTATCGGCGCTTAAGGTGGCTGTTAAGATTTTTTCAGGATGGGTGATTTCGGTTTTTGTCTCTAAGTTAAATGTTTCACATTGAGACATCAGCTTACTGTTGTTGAAAAGGAGCAGAGCAGGAAAATTAGTACTCTGTTGTTTTTTTACGAGCGACTCGACAGTGTCCTTATTCGCAAACGGCTTCAACCAGTCACGGAGTTGTTGCTCATCTTTTGTGGTAACGATGGTCTTTAGTTGATACTGGTGTGGTGAAGTAAACCGTTGATACCAGGCTCTTTCCAGAGACTTATGGTTTTCAACAAGATCGCGAAGGTATTTGCATACCTTGGCTAAACAGGTAATCTCCCGAAAACCCAGATAGCGGATAATCATGGTTTTTGATTCGTCGGGCAAACAAAAGAATGAAGATTGATTTTGGTTATATGCAGTAACATCCCTGCCTGCAACGATGCCCGTTGGTGCTTGCTCGAGTCGAGGCTGCTCAGGTGTTGGTGAGAGTGAACCGTCATTACTGGAATTATTGTTCAAAGGGGTCATGAGTAGCTTCTCCAGAGCTTCGGAGTCAATATTTATCCTCACATAGAAAAGGACATTCAAAATGGATAACTCTGGTTCCCATGCTTTCAGGCCCTTTGGGTCCCAGCGTGGGAACGAGTGATTCGATCTATATGACTCGATTTTGTCATGGAAGTTCAAACTATTGAGGTCATTGGCATTAAGAAAAAGAAGAGCCCTGATCCGGGAAAAGGATAGAAAGGCATTTTTTTTATTGAGAGCCCAGTGCAAAAATTACCATCAGGCTTTTGATATAACGCCGTTTGCTAATCGGTTCTGAGCAAAAATACGTTCATTCGATCATCAATCGTTCTTCCATAGCTCAGTGATTCTCACTTTGTAATCTCCACTGGTGGTCACCACATGTCGGCCATCGGCGCAGAAGGTGGCTGAGATGACGGCTTCATTGTGTACAACGGTGGCTTTTTTTACCCATGACCCATCCTTCCCCAGACCATAAATTTGTGCCGTGTTATCTTGGCTGGCGGTCACCACAAGGCAACCATCGACACTGAAGGTGGCGGATCGGACCCTATCTTTGTGGGCTATGGTGGCTTTTTTTACCCAGGATCCACCGGCCTCAAGGCCATAGATTCTGGCTGTTCTGTCAGCACTGGCGGTCACCAAATGGCTGCCATCGGCGCTGAAACTGGTTGAGTTGATCAACCCATTGTGTTCAATGGTAGTTTTTTTTACCCATGATCCAGGGGTCTCCTGACCATAGACTTTCGCCCTATAATCACTACCTCTGGTCACCAGATGGCGACTATTGGCGCTGAACCTGACAGAGTAGATAGATTCATCATGAGAAACCGTGGCTATTTCTTTCCATGATCCATCGTCCTGCAGGTCACATATTTTCGCTGTATTATCGTAACTGGCGGTTGCAAGATGTTGGCAATCTTCGCTGAAAGTGGCTGAGTTGATAACACGATTATGGGTAATGATGGCTTTGATTTCCCATGATCCGGTAGCCTCCTGAGCCCAGATTTTCAAAGTGTTATGTCCGATGCAGAACAACGCATGACGGCCATCGGAGCTGAGGCAGGCCCAGTCGACACGACTCTCACCAGCAAGGGTAGCTTCTGCTTCCAATGGTCCATCGTCCTTCTGACCATAGATTGTCGCAACGCCAGATGTATCGACAACCAACAAATGACGGGCGTCGGCGCTGAAGCTGGCCGTCCTGATCGGAGTATCACAGTTAATAATGTATTTTGCTTCCCATGATCCATCGGTCTTCTGGCCGTAGATTTTCAGCGTCTTGTCGAAACTGGCGGTCAACACATGGCGACCATCAGCACTGAAGGTGGCTGAGACGACCCAACGATTATGGGAAATGGTGGCTTTTGCTTCCCATGATCCATCTTCCTTCATACTATAGATTCGCGCCCAGAGAATACTGATGACCAACGCATGGCGGTTATCGGTACTGAAAATGGCTTTTTGGACCCAACCACTATCGGGAGTGGAGGCTTTTACTTTCCATGATCCATCGGTCTCCTGGCTGCAGATCTTCACTGTATCATCCAAACTGGCGGTCACTAAGTGGCGGCTATCGGTGCTTAAAGTGGCTACCGAGATTTTGTCAAGATGGGTCATTTCGGTTTTTGTCTTTAAGTTAAATGTTTCACTTTGAGACATCAGTTTACTGTTGTTGAAAAAGAGCAGAGCAGGAAAATAAGTACTCTTTTGTTGTTTTACGAGTGACTCAACAGCGTTCTTATTCGCAAAGGGTTTCAACCAGTCACGGAGTTGTTGTTCATCTTTTGTCGTAGCGATGGTCTTCAGTTGATATTGGAGTGGTGAAGGCAACTGGCGATACCAAGCTCTTTCCAGAGCTTTATGGTTTTCAACAAGATCGCGAAAATATTTGCATACCTTTACTAAACGGGTAATGTCCCGAAAACCCAGATAGCGAATGATCATGGTTTTTGATTCGTCGGGCAAACAGAAGAATGAAGATTGATTTTGGTCATATGCAGTAACATCCCTGCCTGCAACCCTGCCCGTTGGCGCTGGCTCGAGTCGAGGCTGCTCAGGTGTTGGCGAGAGTGAACCGTCATTACTGGAATTGTTGTTCAAAGGGGTCATGAGCAGCTCCTCCAGAGCTTCGGAGTTAATATTTATCCCCGCATAGAAAAGCGCGCATAGAAAAGGACATTCAAAATGAATAAATCTGGTTCCCATGCTTTCAGGCGCTTTGGGTCCCAGCGTGGGAACGAGTGATTCGATCTGTTTGACTCGGTTTTGTCATGGAAGTTCAAACTATTGAGGTCAGTGGCATTAAAAAGAAGAGCCCCGATCCGGGAAAAGGATAGAAAGGCATTTTTTTTATTGAGAGCCCAGTGCAAAAATTACCATCAGGCTTTTGATATAACGCTGTTTGCTAATCGGTTCTGAGCAAAAATACGTTCATTCGATCATCAATCGTTCTTCCATAGCTCAGTGATTCTCACTTTGTAATCTCCACTGGTGGTCACCACATGTCGGCCATCGGCGCAGAAGGTGGCTGAGATGACGGCTTCATTGTGTACAACGGTGGCTTTTTTTACCCATGACCCATCCTTCCCCAGACCATAAATTTGCGCCGTGTTATCGTGGCTGGCGGTCACCACAAGGCAACCATCGACACTGAAGGTGGCGGATCGGACCGTATCTTTGTGGGCTATGGTGGCTTTTTTTACCCAGGATCCACCGGCCTCAAGGCCATAGATTCTGGCTGTTCTGTCAGCACTGGCGGTCACCAAATGGCTGCCATCGGCGCTGAAACTGGTTGAGTTGATCAACCCATTGTGTTCAATGGTAGTTTTTTTTACCCATGATCCAGGGGTCTCCTGACCATAGACTTTCGCCCTATAATCACCACCTTTGGTCACCAGATGGCGACCATTGGCGCTGAACCTGACAGAGTAGATAGATTCATCATGAGAAACCGTGGCTATTTCTTTCCATGATCCATCGTCCTGCAGGTCATATATTTTCGCTGTATTATCGAAACAGATGACTGCAAGATGGCGGCAATCGTCGCTAAAGGTGGTTGCGCTGACAATATGATTATGTGTAATTGTGGCTTTGACTTCCCATGATCCAAGGGCTTCCTGACCGTAGATTTTCAAAGTGTTAGGTCCAACGCGGATCAACGCATGACGGCCATCGGAGCTGAGGCAGGCCCAATTGACATCACTCTCACCAGTAAGGTTGGCTTTTACTTCCCATGATCCATCGTCTTTCTGACCATAGATTATCGGAGTGTCAGATGAAGTAAGGACCAATAGACGACGGCCATCGGCGCTGAAGCTGGCCAACCAGATCGAAAGATCATAGTTAATACTGTATTTTACTTCCCATGATCCATCGGTCTTCTGGCCATAGATTTTCAGCGTATTATTGAAACTGACTGTCAACACATGCTGACCATCAGCACTGAAGGCGGCTGAAATGACCGAATTATTATGGGAAATGCTGGCTTTTGCTTCCCATGATCCATCCTCCTTCGTACCATAGATTTCCACCCTGAAACGATTGACGACCAACACATGCCGGTTATCAGTGCTGAAAAAAGCTTTTTTGACCCAACCATTTCTGGGAATGGAGGCTTTTAGTTTCCATGATCCATCGGTTTCCTGACTACAGATTTTCACTGTACCATCAAAACTGGCGGTCACTAAGTTACGGCTATCGGCGCTTAAGGTGACTACAAAGATATCATTAGGATGGGTCATTTCGGTTTTTGTCTTTAAGTTAAATGTTTCACTTTGAGACATCAGTTTACTGTTGTTGAAAAAGAGCAGAGCAGGAAAATAAATACTCTTTTGTTGTTTTACGAGTGACTCGACAGTGTCCATATTCGTAAACGGTTTCAACCAGTCACGGAGTTGTTGTTCATCTTTTGTCGTAGCGATGCTCTTCAGTTGATATTGGAGTGGTGAAGGAAACCGGCGATACAAGGCTCTTTCCAGAGCTTTTTGGTTTTCAACAAGATCGCGAAAATATTTGCAGACCTTTACTAAACGGGTAATCTCCCGAAAACCCAGATAGCGAATAATCATGGTTTTTGATTCGTCGGGCAAACAGAAGAATGAAGATTGATTTTGGTTATATGCAGTAACATCCCTGCCTGCAACCATGCCCGTTGGCGCTTGCTCGAGTTGAGGCTGCTTAGGTGTTGGTGAGAGTGAACCGTCATTACTGGAATTATTGTTCAAAGGGGTCATGAGCAGCTCCTCCAGAGCGCCAGGGTCAATATTTATCCCCGCATAGAAAAAGGATATTTAAAATGAATAATATCCGGTTCCCATGCTTTCAGGCCCTGTGGGTCCCAGCGTGGGAAAAAGTTGTTAAATTGATTCGATCTGTTTGACCCGGTTTTGTCATGGAAGTTCAAACTATTGAGGTCATTGGCATTAAGAAAAAGAAGAGCCCTGATCCGGGAAAAGGATAGAAAGACATTTTTTTATTGAGAGCCTGGTGCAAAAAATTGCCATCGGGCTTTTGACATAACGCTGTCTGCTAATCGCTTCTGAGCAATAATACGTTCATTCGGTCATCAATCCCTCTTCACCAGTTCAGTGATTCTCGCCGTTTTATCTTTACTGGCGGTCGCCACATGTCGGCTATCCATGCTGAATTTGGCTGAGGTGACTGCACTCTTGTGGTTAATGGTGGCTTTTTCTACCCATGACCCACTGCTCCCCAGACCATAAATTTTCGCTGTTTTGTCGCAACTCGCGGTCACCACGAGGCATGCATCGGCGCTGAAAGTGGCTGACAGGACCCAATCGTCGTGGGTGATGGTCACTTTTTCTACCCATGACCCATCGGCCCGGAGGCCATAAATTTTCGACGTATTGTCAGCACTGGCGGTCGCCACATGGCAGCAATCGGCGCTGAAATTGGCTGAGATGACTGCCTTCTCATGTTGAATGGTGATTTCTTCTTTCCATGATCCATCGCTCTGCAGGCCATGGATTTTTGCCGTTTCATCCTGGCTGGTGGTCACCAGATAAAGGCCATCGGCACTGAATTTGGCTAAGTAAACCGCATCATCGTGGGAAATGGTGGCGACTTCTTCCCATGACCCACTGGTCCGCAGGCTCTGGATTTTTGCCGTCTTATCTCCACTGGCGGTTACCATATGGCGGCCATCGGCACTGAAGGCAGCTGAGAAGACCGTGAGATTATGGGTAATAGTGGCTTTTACTCCCCATAATCCATTGGCCTGCTGAACGTAGATTGCTACATTGTTATCTCCACAGACCAACAAATGACTGCCATCGGAGCTGAAGCTGGCCCAATCGGCCACAGCATAATGGTGAATAATGGCCTCTTCTTCCCATGAACCATCGTCTGCCTGAGCACAGATTTTTGCCGTGCAATCGTCACTGGTGGTTACCAGGCGTTGGCCATCAGCACTGAAGGTGGCTGAGTTGACCTTTCTGTTATGGAAAATGGTTTTTTTTACTTCCCATGACCCATCGTCCGCCCGACCACAGATTTTCGCTGTGTGATCACGACTGGCGGTCACCAAGTGACGGCCATCGACACTGAAGGTAGCTGATATGACCCGATTATAATGGTTAATGATGGCTTTTTTTTTCCATGATCCATTGGTCTTCTGGTCACAGATTCGCACCGTATTATCGAGACTTGCGGTCGCGAAATGTCGGCTATCAGCACTAAAGTTGGCCGTGTTGACATCGTCAAAGTGTTTAATTTTGGTTTTTGTTACGGGCTTGAATGTTTCACATCGAGCCATTTGTTTACTGTTGGTGAAAAGGAACAGCGCCGGAAAATAAGCATTATTCCGTTTTTTTACGAGTGACTTTACAGTGCCCTTATTCGCAAACGGCTTCAACCAATCGCTGAGTTGTTGATCATTTTTTGCTGCAAAGATTGTTTTCAGTTGATATTGGTGTGGTGAAGAAAATCGGCGATACCATGCTTTTTCCAGAGCCTTATCTTTTTTTATGAGATGGTGAAAATATCTGCATACCTTTGCTAAACGGGTAATCTCCCGAAAACCTAAACAGCGTATAATCATGGAATGTGTCAGGTCGGACAAATCGAGGAATGAAGGTGTTTTTTGGTCATTTACGGTAACCTGTCTGCCGGCGCTGACACCCGTTGGGATTCCCTCCAGTCGAGGTCGCTTGGGCGTTGGCGCGAGTGGACCGTCAATGCTGGAATGGCTTTTCATGGCGTCCATGTCTGATTTCTCCGTAGCTCTGAGGTCGGTATTTATCGTCGCTCAGGAAGGACATTCAAAATTGATTCGATCTTTTAGAGTTGGTTTTATAATGGGAGTTCATAACATTGAGGCCAGTGAAACTAACGAAAAACTGAGCCCTGATTCGGGAAAATGACAGAAAGACATTTTTTTATTCTATGATCAACCGTTCTTCTGAAGTTCAGTAATTCTTGCCGTGTCATCATAGCAGGTGGTCACCACATTTCGGATATCGGGGCTGAAGTTAGCTGAGTTGACAGTTCGCTTGTGTTCAATGATGGCTTTTACCAGCCATGACCCATCGGCCTCCAGACCACAAATTTTTGCTTTACAGTCCCGACTGGTGGTTACCAGATGATGGCCATCAGCACTGAAGGTGGCTGAAAGGACAGGGCCCTCATGGGTAATGTTGGCTTTTTTTGCCCAGGTTCCATCGGTCTGCAGACCATAAATTTTCGCCGTACGATCGTCACTGGCGGTTACCAGATGGCAACCATCGGCACTGAAGATGGCAGAGCAGACCCAATCATTATGGGTAATGGTGGTTATTCTTTGCCATGACCCATCGGACTTCAGGCCATAGATTTTTGCCGTGAAATCCCGGCTTGCGGTTACCAGATGGAGGCAATCGGCGCTGAAGTTGGCTGAGGTGATAAAATTACCATGTTGAATCGTGGCTGTTTTTTTCCATGATCCATCGACCTGCAGGTTAAAGATATTCGCCGCGTAATCGAAACTGGTGGTTACCAGATGGCAGCTATCGGTGCTGAAGTTGGCTGAGTCGATTGGGCTATCGTGTGGAATGACGGCTTTTCCTACCCATGATCCAGCGTCTGACTGACAATAGATTTCCAGAGCGAAATTTAAACCGTAGATCGCCAGATGACGGCCATCGGGGCTGAAACTGGCCGAAACGTTCTGACTAATGAGGTGAATAGTGTCCTCCAATTCCCATGATACATTGTCCACCTGAGCAAAGATTTTCGCCGTATGATCTTCAACGACAATCACCACACGGCGCCCATCTGCACTGAAGTTGGCTGACTTGACACCGACAACATGGGGAATGATGGCATTTGCTTTCCATGATCCATCGTCCTCCCGACCATAGATATTCACTGTCCTATCATAAATGGTGGCCAACACATGATGGCTATCGGAGCTGAAGCTGGCCGACCTGACTGAACCGTTATGGGTAATGTTGGCGGTTTCTTGCCATGTCCCACCAGACTGCTGGCTATAGATTTTCAGCGTCCTGTCCAAACTGGCGGTTAACAGATGGCGGCTGTCGGCGCTGAAGGTGGCTGTTCCGATTTTGTAGGAATGAGTAATTCTGGCTTTTTCTGCTAACTTGAATTTTCTACATTCAGACATCAGTTTACTGTTGATGAAAAGGAGCTGAAGAGGAAAATAAGTACTTTCCTGCTGTTTTAAAAGTGACTCGACAGTGTCTTTATTCGCAAACGGTTGCAACCAATCGCGGAGTTGTTGCTCATCTTTTGTCGCAATCATAGCTTTTAATTGATATTGGTGTGATGAAGGAAACCGGCGATACCATGCACTTTCCATAGCTTTATGATTTTTAACAAGATCGCGAAGATATCTGCATACCTTTACTAAATGAGTAATCTCTCGAAAGCCCAGATAACGAATAATCATCGTTTTTGTTTCGTCGGGCAAACGGAAGAAGAAAGATTGATGTTGGTTATAGACAGTAACGTCCCTGCCCGCACTGATACCCGTTGGCGCGGCTTCCAGCCGAGGTTGCTTCGGTGTTGTCGAGGGTGGACCGTCAATGCCGGAATTGTTGTTAAGAGGATTCATTCTCGGATCCTTCAAAAATTCAGATTCAGTATTTATCCTTGCCTGGAAAGGACATTCAAAATTGATTAGACCGTTTAGACTCGGTTCTATGATGAAAGTTCACAAGTGGAACATTCGATCATCAGTCGTTCTTCTGCAGTTCAATGATTTTCGCCGTGCAATCTTTTTTACTCATGGTCAACACATTTCGGCCATCGGGGCTGAAGATGGCCCATAGGATCCCACAACTGTCAGAAATGATGGCTTTTTTCTCCCATGGTCCTTTGGGTCCCGGGCCATAAATTTTCGCTGTACAATCCAGACTGGCGGTTACTAAATGACAACTATCGGGACTGAAGGCGGCTGACAGGACATAATCTTTGTGGCAAATAGTGGCTTTTACTTTCCATGATCCATCAGCCTGCAGGCAGTGGATTTTTGCCGTGTTATCCATACTGGTGGTCACCATATGATTGCTATCAGGGCTGAAGCTGGCCGACCTGATCCGGTCGTTATGCTTAAAGGTGTATTTTACTTGCCATGGCCCATCGGTTTGCGGGCCATGGATTTCTACCGTGTTATCCTCATATATGGTCAACAGATGGCGGCTATCGGGACTGAAGGTGGCTGAATAGAGCCGAACATTATAGGTAGTGATGGTGATTTTTTCCCATGATCCATCGGACTGCAGGCCATAGATTTTTGCCGTACCCTCTTCGCTGGCGGTTGCCACATAGCTGCCATCGGCGCTAAAGCTGGCGGACCTGACTGAATTATCATGGTTAATAGTGACTTTGACTTCCCATGAGCTATCGTCCTTCTGGCCGTAGATAGTTACATTGTTTTCTCCACAGACCAACAAATGACTGCTGTCGGCGCTGAAGCTGGCCCCTAGGACCGTAGGATTTTGCCTGATAGTGTATTTTGTTTTCCATGATCCATCAGTCTCCTGGTCATAGATTTTCACCGTCCCATCCATACAGCTGGTCAATAAGCAGCGACCATCGGTGCTGAAGGTGGCTGATGTGACCGAAAAACTGAGAGGGGTGGACATGGTGAGCTCAAATTCACGGGCAATGGTGTCTTTTACTTTCCACGAGCCATCGTCCTCCTGAGCACAGATTTTTGCATGGCAGTCGTGACTGTCGGTCACCATCAGATGACCATCGGGACTGAAAGTGGGTGACAAGATAAGACTCTCATGGGGAATGGTGGTGGTTTTTACTACCCATGATCCATCGGTCTTCTGGCCTGTGATTTTCGCTGTTTGATCAAGGTCGACAGTCACCAAATGGCTGCTATCGGGGCTGAAGGAAGCTTTATTTTTAGTCTCGACATTGGGAATTTCGATTTTTACCACCGGGCTGAATGTTTCACATTGAGACATCAGTTTACTGTTGGTGAAAAAGAGCTGAGCAGGAAAAAAAGTACTTTCTTTTTGTGTTAGAAGTGACCCGATAGTGTCCTTATCCGCAAATGCCTTCAACCAATCACGGAGTTGTTGTTCATCTTTTGTTCTGACGAGAGTATCCAGTGGATTTTGGTATGCTGAAGGAAACCGGCGGTACCATGCTTTTTCCAGAGCTTTTTCTTCGTTAACAAGATCGTAAAGATATTTGCATGTCTTTGCTAAACGGGTAACCTCGCGAAAAGCCAAATAGCGAACAATCATAGATTTTTGTTCGTCGGGCAAACAGAAAAATAAAGATTGCTTTTGGTGATAGACACTAACGTCCCTGCCTGCACTGACAGCCGTCGACGTTCCTTCCAGTGGAGGTTGCTCAGGTATTAACGAGAGTGAACCGTCATTGCTGGAATGGTTGTTCAAAGGGGTCATATCGGGCTCCTCCAAAGCTCCTAAGTCAATATTTATCCTCACTTGGAAAGGGCATTCAAAATTGATTAAACCTTTTAGAGTCGGTTTTATAACGGAAGTTCAAAATATTCAGACCAGTGGAATTAAGAGAAACCGTTCGCACAAAAAACCACCACTCGCTTTGCTCGGTCATTTCTGCAAAAACACGTCTAATGTCGCCTGCCGTTATCAGGCTTTGTACTCATACAATCATCAATCGTTCCCCTGTAGTTCAGTGATTTTCACCTTGTAATCTTCTTCACTGGCGGTCAATAGATGTCGGCTATCGGCGCTGAAGGTGGCTGAGAAGAGGCTTGCATTGTGTTGAATGGTGGCTTTTTCTACCCATGTTCCATCCCTTCTCAGGCCATAAATTTTTGCCTTTCTGTCATGACTGGCGGTCACCACAAGGCAACCATCGGCACTAAAGTTGGCTGACAGGATATAACCTTTGTGGACAATGGTGGCTTTTATTACCCATGAACCATCTTCCTGTAGGCCATAGATTTTTGCTGTGTGATCCAGATTGACGATTGCCAGATGTCGGCTATCGGCGCTGAAGTTAGCCGAGTCGATCGGCTGTGTGAAGGTAAAGCTGCCTTTTTCTAACCATTTTCCAGCGGCATTCCGGGTATAGATTTTTGCCGTATTATCACCATCAATGGTCACCACATGGCGGCTATCGGCGCTGAAGTTGGCTGAGAAGACCACAACATCATGCTTAATCAGGGCTGTTTGTTTCCATGATCCATCGGACTGCAGGCCATAGATTTTCGCCGTGCAATCTCTACTGGCAGTTGCCAGGTGGCAGCTATCGGCGCTGAAGTTGGCAGACTCGACCCTGCCTATGTGTAGAGGAGGGTCATTTTTTACCCATGATCCGGCGGCCCCCAGACTGTAGATTTTCAGACCGTCTCCTATAATACAAACCGCCAGATGACGGCCATCGGAGCTGAACCTGGTCACAACGATAAGTCTCTCATCGATAGTGCCCTCTATTTCCCATGATCCATCTTCCGACTGACTATGGATCCCCAACACACCATCGCCGAAGGTGAACACATGGCGCCCATCAGCGCTGAAGTCGGCTGAAATGATTGATTTTTCATGGAAAATGGAGGCCTTCAGTTCCCATGACCCATCGTCCTCCAAACCATGGATTGTCGCTGTTTGTTCTAGACTGGCGGTTAACAGATGGCGGCCATCGGGGCTGAAGGCGGCTGAAATGAGCCAGTCCCTATGGGTAATGATGGCTTTTTCTTCCCATGATCCATCATCCTTCAGGGCGTAGATTTTCGCTGTGTGATCTTTACTGGCGGTTACCAGATGGCGGCCATTGGGGCTGAAATTAGCTAGAGAAACCTTATCATTATGGAAAATGGTGGTTTTTGGTTTCCATGTTCCATCGTCCTCCTGACCATAAACTTTCGCGGTATTATCATCACTTCCGGTCACCAGATGGCGACCATCGGTGCTGAAGGTGGCCGTGTTGACTATTGCACCATGGGTGATTTCGATTTTTTCCACTAACTTGAATTTTTCACATCGAGACATCAGTTTACTGTTGGTGAAAAAGAGTTGAGCAGGAAAAAAAGTACTTTCTTTTTGTGTTAAAAGTGACTCGATAGTGTCCTTATTTGCAAACGGCATCAACCAATCACGGAGTTGTTGCTCATCTGTTGTTTTGACGAGGGTGTTCAGTGGATTTTGGTATTCTGAAGGAAATCGGCGGTACCATGCTCTTTCCAGAGCTTTTTCTTCTTTAACAAGATCGCGAAGGTATTTGCATGTCTTTGCTAAACGGGTAATCTCGCGAAAACCCAAATAGCGAACAATCATAGATTTTTGTTCGTCGGGCAAATAGAAGAATAAAGATTGCGTTTGGTTGTAGACAGTAACGTCTCTGCCTGTACTGACAGCCGTCGTCGTTCCTTCCATTGGAGGTCGCTCAGGTATTGACGAGAGTGAACCGTCATTGCTGGAATTGTTGTTCAAAGGGACCATGAGTAGCTCCTCCAGAGTCAATATTTATCCTCACATAGAAAAGGACATTCAAAATGGCTTCGTTCTAAATAGAGTCGGTTTTGTAATGGAAGTTCAAAATATTGAGTTAAGAAAAAGAAGAGTCCTGACCCGGGAAAAGGATAGAAAGAAACGTTTCATTGAGAGTCCAGTGCAAAAATTGCCATCGTGCTCTCAATATAAGGCTGTTTTTTATTCGGTTTTCAGCAAAATACGCTCATTCGATCATCAATCGTTCTTCCATTAGTTCAGTGATTGTCGCCGTGTGATCATTACTTATGGTCAACACATTTCGGCCATCGGGGCTGAAGCTGACTAAGTAGACCGCAGCCCTGTGAGAAATGATGGCTTTTTCCCCCCATGATCCTGTGGGTTCCAGACCATAAATTTTCGCTGTTTTGTCATCACTCGCGGTCACTACCAGGCAGCTATCGGGACTGAAGCTGGCTAATTTGACCTCCTTATCGTGGTAAACAGTGGCTTTTACATCCCATGATCCATCAGCCTGCAGGCTATGAATTTTTGCCGTGTTATCCTCACTGGTGGTCACCATATGGATGCTATCAGGGCTGAAGCTGGCCGATGTGATCTGGGCGTTATGGGCAAAGGTGTATTCTTCTTTCCATGAACCATCGGTTTGCAGGCCGTGGATTTTTACCGTCTTGTCACTGATGGTCACAACATGGCCGCCATCGGGGCTGAAGGTGGTGGATTCGACCCAATTATCATGGGGAATGATGGCCGTTTTGTCCCATGATCCATTGGCCTGCAGGCCATAGATTTTTGCCTCGCAATCGACACCAGCGGTCACCACAAGACTGCCATCGGGGCTGAAGGTGGCCCTCACGACTGCAAGTGATTCGTTATGAGGAATGGTGGTTTTTACTTTCCATGAGCCATCGTCCTCCTGACCATAGATTGTCACAGTCTTGTCTCCACCTGAGGCCGACAAATGACTGCTATCGGGGCTGAAGCTGGCCCATTTGACCGGTGAATTATGCCAGATAGTGTATTTTGCTTCCCATGATCCATCGGTTTTCTGGCCACAGATTTTCAACGTTCTATCCAAACTGGCGGTCAATAAGTAGCGGTCATCAGTGCTGAAGCTGGCTGAACTGACAACAAAATCATGGTGAATGGTGGCTTTTACTTTCCACGATCCATCGTCTTCCAGAACACAGATTTTCGCTTGGTCGTCGGTACCTGCCACCATTTGATGACCATCGGCGCTGAAGCTGGTTGAGAAGACAAAACCTTCATTAGCAATGGCAAGTTTTGCTTCCCATGATCCATCGGTCTTCTGGCCAGTTATTTTCACTGCATCAAAGTCGGCAGTTACCACATGGCAGCTGTCAGGGCTGAAGGAGGCTTTTCGGATAGCCCCGGTATGGGGGATTTCGATTTTTTTCACCGGGTTGAATGTTTTACATTCAGACATCAGTTTACTGCTGGTGAAAAAGAGTTGAGCAGGAAAAAAAGTACTTTCTTTTTGTGTTAAAAGTGACTCGATAGTGTCCTTATTCGCAAACGGCATCAACCAATCACGGAGTTGCTGCTCATCTTTTGTTTTGACGAGGGTCTTCAGTGGATTTTGGTATTCTGAAGGAAACCGGCGGTACCATGCTCTTTCCAGAGCTTTTTCATCTTTAACAAGATCGCGAAGGTATTTGCATGTCTTTGCTAAACGGGTAATCTCGCGAAAACCCAAATAGCGAACAATCATAGATTTTTGTTCGTCGGGCAAACAGAAGAATAAAGATTCATTTTGGTTGTAGACAGTAACGTCCCTGCCTGCACTGACAGCCGTCGACGTTCCTTCCATTGGAGGTCGCTCAGGTATTGACGAGAATGGACCGTCATTGCTGGAATTGTTTTTCAAAGGGTTCATGTCGGGTTACTCCAAAGCTCCACAGCCAGTATTTATGCTCGCTTGAAGAAGGCATTCAAGCTTGATTAGATTCTGTTGCAGTTAGAGTCGATTTTGTAATGGAAGTTCATAACATTAATGTCAGTGAAACAATCAATCACCAATCATTCTTCTGTAGTTCAGTGATTCTTGCTTTGTTATCTCTGGAAACGGTCATCACAGTTCGGGCATCGGCGCTGAAGCTGGCTGAGACAACCTCCCCGTTGTGAGGAATGATGGCTTTTTCCCGCCATGATCCTGTGGGTTCCAGACCATAAATTTTCGCTGTTTTGTCATCACTGACGGTCACTACCAGGCAGCTATCGGGACTGAAGCTGGCTAATTTGACCTTCTTATCGTGGTAAACAGTGGCTTTTACATCCCATGATCCATCAGCCTGCAGGCTATGAATTTTTGCCGTGTTATCCTCACTGGTGGTCACCATATGGATGCTATCAGGGCTGAAGCTGGCCGATGTGATCCGGGCGTTATGGGCAAAGGTGTATATTTCTTTCCATGAACCATCGGTTTGCAGGCCGTGGATTTTTACCGTCTTGCCACTGATGGTCACCACATGGCCGCCATCGGGGCTGAAGGTGGCGGATTTGACCCAATTATCATGGGGAATGATGGCCATTTTGTCCCATGATCCATTGGCCTGCAGGCCATAGATTTTTGCCTCGCAATCGACACCAGCGGTCACCACAAGACTGCCATCGGGGCTGAAGGTGGCCCTCACGGCTGCAGATGATTCGTTATGAGGAATGGTGGCTTTTACTTTCCATGAGCCATCGTCCTCCTGACCATAGATTGTCACAGTGTTATCTCCATCTGAGACCAACAAATGGCTGACATCGGCACTAAAGCAGGCCGATATGATCGGAGAATTATGCCAGATAGTGTATTTTGGTTCCCAGGATCCATCGGTCTCCCGGGTGCAGATTTTCACCGTCATATCCAAACTGGCGATCAATAAGTAGCGGTCATCAGGGCTGAAGTTGGCTGAGCTGAGCGGAAGTCCATGGGAAATGGTGGTTTTTACTTTCCACGATCCATCGTCCTCCAGAACACAGATGTTGTTCGTACGGCTGCTATTACCAGCGGTCACCATTTGATGACCATCGGCGCTGAAGGTGGCTGAGAAGACAGCACCTTCATTAGGAATGGCGAGTTTTGCTTCCCATGATCCATCGGACTTCTGGCCAGTTATTTTCACTGCATCAAGAAAGGCGGCAGTTACCACATGGCAGCTATCAGGGCTGAAGGAGGCTTTTCGGATAGCCTCGGTATGGATGATTTCGATTTTTTTCACCGGGTTGAATGTTTTACATTGAGACATCAGTTTACTGCTGGTGAAAAAAAGCTGATGAGGAAAAAAAGTACTTTCTTTTTGTTTTAAAAGTGACTCGATGGTGTCCTTATCTGCAAATGTCTTCAACCAATCACGGAGTTGTTGCTTGTCTTTTGTTCTGATGAGAGTCTTCAGTGGATTTTGGTATGCTGAAGGAAACCGGCGGTACCATGCTTTTTCCAGAGCTTTTCCTTCTTTAACAAGATCGCGAAGATATTTGCATGTCTTTGCTAAACGGGTAATCTCGCGAAAACCCAAATAGCGAACAATCATAGATTTTTGTTCGTCGGGCAAACAGAAGAATAAAGATTCATTTTGGTGATAGACACTAACGTCCCTGCCTGCACTGACAGTCGTCGACGTTCCTTCCATTGGAGGTTGCTCAGGTATTGACGAGAATGGACCGTCATTGCTGGAATTGTTTTTCAAAGGGTTCATATCGGGTTACTCCAAAGCTCCACAGCCAGAATTTATGCTCGCTTGAAGAAGGCATTCAAGCTTGATTAGATTCTGTTGTAGTTAGAGTCGATTTTGTAATGGAAGTTCATAACATTAAGGTCAGTGAAACAATCAATCACCAATCATTCTTCTGTAGTTCAGTGATTCTTGCTTTGTTATCTCTGGAAACGGTCATCACAGTTCGGGCATCGGCGCTGAAGCTGGCTGAGACAACCTCCCCGTTGTGAGGAATGATGGTTTTTTCCCGCCATGATCCACCAACCTGCAGGCCACTGATTTTCGCCGTGTTATCATCGCTGGTGGTTACTACATGGAGGCAATCAGCGCTGAAGTTGGCAGAGTTGACGGTCCCGCTGTGGTGAATGCAGGCTTTTTCTTCCCATGGCCGATTGAGCTTGTGGCTATAGATTTTCGCCGTGCTATCAGCACTGGCGGTCACCAGATGGCGGCCATCAGCGCTGAAGTTGGCTGCCCAGACCGCACCATCATGATGAATCCTGGTTATTTCTTGCCATGATCCATCGGCTTGCAGGTCACAGATTTTTGCCGTGCGATCTAAACTGGTGGTCACCAGATGGCGGCTATCGGTGCTGAAATTGACAGAGGTGATTGTGCTCTTGTGTTGCAGGGGCGCTTTTTTTACCCATGATCCAGCGGCCCCCCGGGCATAAATTTTTAGCGCGTAATCTACACCGAGGATCACCAGATGTCGGCCATCGGGACTGAGCTTGGCCGAAGTGACATAACGTTCATGAACAGTGTCCTCCAGTTTCCATGAGCTATCGTCCCACTGACTATGGGTCTTCACCGTTCTATCGCCACTGACGGTCACCACATGGCGGCCCTCAGCATTGAAGCTGGCAAAATTAATCAATTTATCATGGCAAATGGTGGCTTTTACTTTCCATGATCCATCGTCCTCCAGACCATAGATCTTTGCTGTTTTATTGTGACTGGCGGTTAAGAGATGGCGGCCATCGGCGCTGAAGGTGGCTGAAATGACCCAATTATTATGGGTAATGGTGGTTTTTAATTCCCATGATCCATCGTCCTCCTGAACATATACTTTCACTGTTTTATCGGCACTGGCGGTCATCAGGTGGCGGCCATCGGCGCTGAAGTTGGCTGAGATGAGCCAATCATCATGAGTAATGGTGGTTTTTGATTGCCATGATCCATCGTCTTGCTGAGCATAAATTTTCGCTGTTTTATCGGCACTGGCAGTCACCAGATGACGGTCATCAGGGCTGAAAGTGGCCGTCTTGACTTTTCCTGCGTGGGTAATTTCGGTTTTATCCACGAACTTAAATTTTTCACACTGAGACATCCGTTTACTGTTGGTGAAAATTAACTGAGCAGGAAAATAAATACTCTTTTGTTGTTTTAAAAGTGACTCGACAGTGACCCTGTCGGCAAACGGCTTCAACCAATTACGGAGTTGCTGCTCATCTTTTGTCCTGACAATGGTCTTTGGCTGATATTGGTAGGGTGAAGGGAACTGGCGATACCAGGCTCTTTCCAGAGCTTTATTGTTTTCAACAAGATCGCGAAGATATTTGCATACCTTTTTTAAACGGGTAATCTCGCGGAAACTCAGGTAGCGAATAATTTTACGCTGTGTTAATTCGGGTAAATTCAGGAATGAACTTTGACTTTTCTCGTAGACAGTTACTTCCTTAACTGCACTGAAACCTGTTGGTACTCCCTCCTGTTGAGGTTGCACAGGTCTTGGCAAGAGTGAATTGTCAATGCTGGCATTGCTGTTTATTGGGTCCATGCCCGATTTCTCTTTAGTTCCAAAGTCACTACTTACTCCCTGCCTGGAAAGGACATTCGAAATTGATTCGATCTGTTTGACCCGGTTTTATAATGGAAGTTCAAAAGAGTGAGCTATAGGCTCATTCGATCATCAATCCTTCTTCCATAGTTCAGTGATTCTCACCTTGTCATCGTCACTAACGGTCACCACATGTCGGCTATCGGCGCTGAAGTTTGCTGAGGTGACTGCATAATCGTGTTGAATGATGGCTTTTTCCAGCCATGATCCACCCGGTTGCAGGCCACTGATTTTCGCTGTGTCGTCATCACTGGTTGTCACAACGTGGAGGCCATCGGTGCTGAATGTGGCTGAGTTGACAATATCGTCATGAACAATTGTGGCTATTTCTTGCCATGATCCATCGGCCTGCAGGTTACAGATTTTCGCCGTGTTATCATGACTGGCGGTGACCAGATGGCGGCTATCGGCGCTGAAGGTGGCTGAGATAACAGATCGGTCATGATCAATTGTGACTATTTTCTTCCATGATCCATCGTCTTGCAGGCTAAAGATTTTCACTTTGCCATCCCCGCCGGCGGTCGCCAGGTGGCAGCTGTCGGCACTGAATTTGGCAGAGGCGGTGGTACTGTATACAAGGGAGTTTTTTTCTACCCATGACCCAGCAGCCCCCTGAACATAGATTTTTTGAACTGTATCTTCACCGAAGATCACCAGATGGCGGCCATTGGGGCTGAGATTGGCCGATCTGATAAATCTTTGATGAATAGTGTCCTCTACTTCCCATGATCCATCGTCCCCCTGGCTAAGGATTTTCACCTCATCACTTCCGGTGATCACCGCATGACGGCTATCAGCACTGAAGGAGGCTGAAAGGACCGGGATAGTATGGGTAATGGTGGTTTTTATTTCCCATGATCCATCCTCCTCCAGACCATAGATTTTCGCTGTTTTATCGTTACTGGCGGTGACCAGAAGACGGCCATCGTCGCTGAAGGTGGCTGTATTGATCTTGCAAGTGTGGGTAATGGTGGCTGTTATTTTCGATGTTTCATCGTCTTCCAGACCATAGATTCTTGCTGTTCTATCGACATTGACGGTCACCAGATGGTGGCCATCGTGGCTGACGTTGGCAGAGAGGACACTAGGATCATGGGAAATGGCGACTTTTGGTTCCCATGATCCATCGTCTTTCTGAACATAGATTTTCACTGTTCTATCGCGACGGTTCATCTGGTAGAAGTGATCGTGACCGGTGGTCACCAGATGGCGGTCATCGGGGCTGAAGGTGGCCGACTTGACTCTGTCTCTATAGGGGATTTCGGCTTTATCCACTAACTTGAATTTTTTACATTGAGACATCAGTTTACTGTTGATGAAAAGTAACTGAGCAGGAAAATAAAGACTCTTTTGTTGTTTTATGAGTGACTCGACAGTGCCCCTGTCCGCAAACGGCTGCAACCAATTACGGAGTTGTTGCTCATCTTTTGCCCTGAGGATGGACTTTAGTTGAAATTGGTACGGCGAAGGAATCTGGCGATACCAGGCTCTTTCCTGAGCTTTATCGTTTTCAACCAGATCGCGAAGCTGTTTGCACACCTGTTTTAAACGGGTAATCTCGCGAAAGCCCAGATAGCGAATAATTATACGCTGTGTTATTTCCGGTAAATTCAGGAATGAACTTTGATTTTCCTCGTAGACAGTCACTTCCTTACCTGCACTGAAACCTGTTGGTGCTTCCTCCAGCTGAGGTTGCTCAGGTGTTGGTGAGAGTGCATTGTCAATGCTGGCGTTTCTGTTTACTGGGTCCATGCCTGATTTCCCTTTAGCTCCAAAGTCACTACTTATCCCTGCCTGGAAAGGGCATTCGAAATTGATTCGATCTGTTTGACCCGGTTTTATAATAGAAGTTCAAAAGAGTGAGCTATAAGTACCTAACCAGTTGGTTTCGCATATTCTGGACGGCGGCTTTTTCCATCCTTCTGCGTTCCAACTCTGGTTGCGTAGCTAAGGCTACGCGCGTTCTTCCATAGTTCAGTGATTCTCATTTTGCGATCGTTAGTGACGGTCACCACATGTCGGCTATCGGCGCTGAAGATGGCTGAGATGACTTCAATATTGTGTTGAATGATGGCCTTTACCCGCCATGATCCACCCCGTTGCAGGCCACTGATTTTTGCCGTTTTATCACAGCTGGTGGTCACAACATGGAGACCATCGTTGCTGAATGTGGCTGAGCGGACAGAGTCGTCATGAACAATTGTGGCTGTTTCTTTCCATGATCCATCGGCCTGCAGGTTACAGATTTTCGCCGTGTTATCATTGCTGGCGGTGATCAGATGGTGGCTATCGGCGCTGAATCTGGCTGAGCGGACAGAATCGTCATGAACCAATGTGGTTATTTCTTGCCATGATCCATCGTCCTGCAGGTTACAGATTTTCACTGTGCGATCAAAACTGGCGGTTGCCAGGTGACAGCTATCGGCACTGAAAATGCAAAAAGTGATGCTACATCCGTGTTTGAGGCTGAGTTTTTCTACCCATGATCCAGCAGCCCCCTGACCATAGATTTTTAGAACAAAATTTACATATAAGATCATCAGATGACGGCCATCGGGGCTGAGCTTGGCCGTAATGGTAGATATTGCATGACTTGGACGACCTGCATGAATAGTGTCCTCTAGTTCCCATGATCCATCGTTAACCTGACTAAGGATTTTTATCTTATTATCCCAGCCGATGGCCACCAGATGACGGCCATCAGCACTGAAGGTGGCTGAAAGGACATAGTGAGTATGAGGAATGGTGGCTTTTATTTCCCATGATCCATCCTCCTTCAGACCATAGATTTTCGCTGTTTTATCCTTACTGGCGGTGACCAGATGACGGCCATCGGCACTGAAGGTGGCTGTATTGATCTGGTGAGTATTGGTAAAGGTGGCTTTTACATTCGATGTTCCATCGTCCTCCAGACCATAGATTGTTAAAGTTTTATCGACATTGACGGTCACCAGATGGTGGCCATCGGGGCTGACCCTGGCCAAGAGGAAGCTGTGATCATGGGAAATGGCGACTTTGGGTTGCCATGATCCATCGTCTTTTTGAACGTAGATTTTCACTGTTTTATCGAAACTGGCAGTCACCAGATGGCGGCCATCGGGGCTGAAGGTGGGCATCATGACTTGGGATCTATGGGAGATTTCGGCTTTTTCCACTAACTTGAATCTCTCACATTGAGACATCAGTTTACTGTTGATGAAAACTAACTGAGCAGGAAAATAAAGACTCTTTTGTTGTTTTATGAGTGACTCGACAGTGCCTCTGTCCGCAAACGTTTGCAACCAATTACGGAGTTGTTGTTCATCCTTTGCCCTGATGAGAGTCTTCAGTGGATTTTGGTATGCTGAAGGAATCTGGCGATACCAGGCTCTTTCCTGAGCTTTATCATCTTCAACAAGATCGCGAAGCTGTTTGCACACCTGTTTTAAACGAGTAATCTCGCGAAAGCCCAGATAGCGAATAATTATACGCTGCGTTATTTCCGGTAGATTCAGGAATGAACTTTGACTTTCCTCGCAGACAGTCACTTCCTTACCTGCACTGAAACCTGTTGGTGCTTGCTCCAGCTGAAGTTGCCCAGGTGTTGGTGAGAGTGCATTGTCAATGCTGGCGTTACTGTTTACTGGGTCCATGCCTGATTTCTCTAAAGCTCCAAAGTCAGTACTTATCCCTGCCTGGAAAGGACATTCGAAATTGATTTGATCTGTTAGACCCGGTTTTGTAATGGAAGTTCAAAAGAGTGAGCTATAGGCTCATTCGATCATCAATCGTTCTTCCATAGTTCAGTGATTCTCACCTTGTCATCGACACTGACGGTGACCACATGTCGGCTATCGGCGCTGAAGATGGCTGAGTTGACTGCATTATCGTGTTGAATGATGGCTTTTTCCAACCATGATCCACCCCGTTGCAGGCCACTGATTTTTGCCGTGTTATCACAGCTGGTGGTCACAACATGGAGACCATCGTTGCTGAATGTGGCTGAGCCGACAGAGTCGTCATGAACAATTGTGGCTGTTTCTTTCCATGATCCATTGGCCTGCAGGTTACAGATTTTCGCCGTGTTATCATCGCTGGCGGTGATTAGATGGTGGCTATCGGCGCTGAATGTGGCTGAGCGGACAGAGTCGGCATGAACCATTGTGGTTATTTCTTGCCATGATCCATCGTCCTGCAGGTTACAGATTTTCACTGTGCCATCAGAACTGGCGGTTACCAGGTGACAGCTATCGGGACTGAATTCGTAGCAAGTGAGGCGACTTCTGTGTTTAAGGCTGAGTTTTTCTACCCATGATCCAGCAGCCCCCTGACCATAGATTTTTAGAACAAAATTTACATATAAGATCATCAGATGACGGCCATCGGGGCTGAGCTTGGCCGTCATGATAGATATTGCATAACTTGGACGACCTGCATGACTAGTGTCCTCTAGTTCCCATGATCCATCGTTAACCTGACTAAGGATTATTATCTTATTATCCCAGCCGATGGCCACCAGATGACGGCCATCGGCACTGAAGGTGGCTGAATGGACCCAGTAAGTATGGGGAATGGTGGCTTTTATTGCCCATGATCCATCCTCCTCCAGACCATAGATTTTCGCTGTTTTATCGTTACCGGCGGTGACCAGATGACGGCCATCGGCACTGAAGGTGGCTGTATTGATCTTGTGAGTATTGGTAAAGGTGGCTTTTACATTCGATGTTCCATCGTCCTCCAGACCATAGATTGTTAAAGTTTTGTCGACACTGACGGTCACCAGATGGCGGCCATCGCGGCTGACGTTGGCAAAGAGGACACTACGATCATGGGAAATGGCGACTTTGGGTTGCCATGATCCATCGTCCTTCTGAACATAGATTTTCACTGTTTTATCATAACTGGCAGTCACCAGATGGCGGCCATCGGGGCTGAAGGTGGGCATCATGAGTTGGAATCTATGGGAGATTTCGGCTTTATCCACTAACTTGAATCTCTCACATTGAGACATCAGTTTACTGTTGATGAAAAGTAACTGAGCAGGAAAATAAAGACTCTTTTGTTGTTTTATGAGTGACTCGACAGTGCCCCTGTCCGCAAACGGTTCCAACCAATTACGGAGTTGCTGCTCGTCTTTTGCCCTGAGGATGGCCTTTAGTTGAAATTGCCAGGGTGAAGGAATCTGGCGATACCAGGCTCTTTCCTGAGTTTTATCGTTTTCAACAAGATCGCGAAAATGTTTGCACACCTGTTTTAAACGGGTAATCTCGCGAAAGCCCAGATAGCGAATAATTATACGCTGTGTTATTTCCGGTAAATTCAGGAATGAACTTTGACTTTCCTCGCAGACAGTCATTTCCTTACCTGCACTGAAACCTGTTGGTGCTTGCTCCTGCCGAGGTTGTCCAAGTGTTGGCAAGAGTGAACTGTCAATGCTGGCATTACTGTCTATTGGGTCCATGCCTGATTTCTCCTAAGCTCCAAAGTCAGCACTTATCCCTGTCTGGAAAGGACTTTCGAAATTGATTTGATCTGTTTGACCCGGTTTTATGATGGTAGTTCAAAAGAGTGGGGTCAGTGGAATGATTCGGTCATCAATCGTTCTTCCATAGTTCGGTGATTCTCACCTTGTGATCGTCACTGACGGTCACCACATGTCGGCTATCGGCGCTGAATATGGCTGAGGTGACTGTATTATTATGTTGAATGATGGCTTTTACCCGCCATGATCCACCCCGTTGCAGGCCACTGATTTTTGCCGTTTTATCACAGCTGGTGGTCACAACATGGAGACCATCGTTGCTGAATGTGGCTGAGCGGACAGAGTCGTCATGAACAATTGTGGCTGTTTCTTTCCATGATCCATCGGCCTGCAGGTTACAGATTTTCGCCGTATTATCATTGCTGGCGGTGATCAGACGGTGGCTATCGGCGCTGAATCTGGCTGAGCGGACAGAATCGTCATGAACCAATGTGGTTATTTCTTGCCATGATCCATCGTCCTGCAGGTTACAGATTTTCACTGTGCGATCAAAACTGGCGGTTGCCAGGTGACAGCTATCGGCACTGAAAATGCAACAAGTGATGCTACATCCGTGTTTGAGGCTGAGTTTTTCTACCCATGATCCAGCAGCCCCCTGACCATAGATTTTTAGAACAAATTGTTCATATAAGATCATCAGATGACGGCCATCGGGGCTGAGCTTGGCCGTAATGATAGATATTGCATGACTTGGACGACCTGCATGAATAGTGTCCTCTAGTTCCCATGATCCATCGTTAACCTGACTAAGGATTTTTATCTTATTATCCCAGCCGATGGCCACCAGATGACGGCCATCAGCACTGAAGGTGGCTGAAAGGACATAGTGAGTATGGGGAAAGGTGGCTTTTATTGCCCATGATCCATCCTCCTCCAGACCGTAGATTTTCGCTGTTTTGTCCTTACTGGCGGTGACCAGATGACGGCCATCGGCACTGAAGGTGGCTGTATTGATCTGGCGAGTATTGGTAAAGGTGGCTTTTACATTCGATGTTCCATCGTCCTCCAGACCATAGATTGTTAAAGTTTTATCGACATTGACGGTCACCAGATGGCGGCCATCGGGGCTGACCCTGGCCAAGAGGAAGCTGTGATCATGGGAAATGGCGACTTTGGGTTGCCATGATCCATCGTCTTTTTGAACGTAGATTTTCACTGTTTTATCGAAACTGGCAGTCACCAGATGGCGGCCATCGGGGCTGAAGGTGGACATCATGACCTGGGATCTATGGGAGATTTCGGCTTTTTCCACTAACTTGAATCTCTCACATTGAGACATCAGTTTACTGTTGATGAAAACTAACTGAGCAGGAAAATAAAGACTCTTTTGTTGTTTTATGAGTGACTCGATAGTGCCCCTGTCCGCAAACGTTTGCAACCAATTACGGAGTTGTCGTTCATCCTTTGCCCTGAGGATCGCCTTTAGTTGAAATTGCCAGGGTGAAGGAATCTGGCGATACCAGGCTCTTTCCTGAGTTTTATCGTTTTCAACAAGATCGCGAAGCTGTTTGCACACCTGTTTTAAACGGGTAATCTCGCGAAAGCCCAGATAGCGAATAATTATACGCTGTGTTAATTCGGGCATATTCAGGAATGAACTTTGACTTTTCTCGTAGACAGTCACTTCCTTACCGGCACTGAAACCTGTTGCTGCTTCCTCCGGCTGAGGTTGCCCAAGTGTTGGCAAGAGTGAATTGTCAACGCTGGCATTGCTGTCTATTGGGTCCATGCCTGATTTCTCCTAAGCTTCAAAGTCAGTACTTATCCCTGCCTGGAAAGGACATTCGAAATTGATTTGATCTGTTAGACCCGGTTTTGTAATGGAAGTTCAAAAGAGTGTGGTCAGTGGAATGATTCGGTCATCAATCGTTCTTCCACAGTTCAGTGATTCTCACCTTGTAATCGCCACTGACGGTCACCACATGTCGGCTATCGGCGCTGAATATGGCTGAGGTGACTGGATTATCATGTTGAATGATGGCTTTTACCCGCCATGATCCACCCGCTTGCAGGCCACTGATTTTCGCCGTGTTATCAGCACTGGCGGTCACCACATGGAGGCTATCGGGGCTGAAGTTGGCTGAGTGGACAGAATCGTCATGAACAATTGTGGTCATTTCTTTCCATGATCCATCAGCCTGCAGGTTACAGATTTTCGCCGTGTTATCATCGCTGGCGGTGACCAGATGACGGCCATCGGCGCTGAAGGTGGCTAAACAAACGAGATCGTCATGAACCATTGTGGCTATTTCTTGCCATGATCCATCGTCCTGCAGGTTACAGATTTTCACTTTTCCGTCCCGGCCGGCGGTTGCCAGGTGGCGGCTATCGGCACTGAATTTGACTGAGGCAAAGCCCTCGTATTGAAGGGTGTTTTTTTCTACCCATGATCCGTTAGCCCCCTGACCATAGATTTTTAGAACAAAATGTTTAACGAAGATTACCAGATGAAGGCCATCGGGGCTGAGCTTGGCCAAAATGATAGAACTTTCACGAATAGTGTCCTCTACTTCCCATGATCCATCTTCCCCCTGACTAAGGATTTTCGCTTTATGATCCATACTAACGGTCACCAGATGGCGGCCATCGCGGCTGACGTTGGCGAAGAGGACACTGTGATCATGGGAAATGGCGACTTTTGGTTGCCATGATCCATCGTCCTCCTGAACATAGATTTTCACTGTTTTATCGAAACTGGCAGTTATCAGATGGCGGTCATCGGGGCTGAAGGTGGCCGTTTTGACTCTGTCTCTATGGGGGATTTCGGCTTTATCCACTAACTTGAATTTTTTACATTGAGACATCAGTTTACTGTTGATGAAAAGTAACTGAGCAGGAAAGTAAATACTTTTTTGTTGTTTTATGAGTGACTCGACAGTGCCCCTGTCCGCAAACGGTTCCAACCAATTACGGAGTTGCTGCTCGTCTTTTGCCCTGAGGATGGCCTTTAGTTGAAATTGGTAGGGTGAAGGAATCTGGCGATACCAGGCTCTTTCCTGAGCTTTATCGTTTTCAACAAGATCGCGAAGATATTTGCATACCTTTTTTAAACGGGTAATCTCGCGAAAGCCCAGATAGCGGATAATTATACGCTGTGTTAATTCGGGTAAATTCAGGAATGAACTTTGACTTTTCTCGTAGACAGCCACTTCTTTACCTGCACTGAAACCTGAAGCTGCTTCCTCTAGCTGAGGTTGCTCAGGTTTTGGCGAGAGTGAATTGTCAGTGCTGGCATTGCTGTTTATTGGGTCCATGCCTGAGTTCTCTTAAGCTCCAGAGTCACTACTTATCCCTGCCTGGAAAGGACATTCGAAATTGATTTGATCTGTTTGACCCGGTTTTATAATGGAAGTTCAAAAGAGTGGGGTCAGTGGAATGATTCGGTGATCAATCGTTCTTCCATAGTTCGGTGATTCTCACCTTGTGATCGTCACTGACGGTCACCACATGTCGGCTATCGGCGCTGAAGATGGCTGAGGTGACTGCACAATCATGTTGAACAATGACTTTTTCCAGCCAGAATCCACCGGCCTGCAGGCCAATGATTTTGGCCGTGTTATCTTCACTGGCAGTCACCACATGGAGACTATCGGGGCTGAATGTGGCTGAGTGGACAGAATCATCGTGAACAATTGTGGTCATTTCTTTCCATGATCCATCAGCCTGCAGGTTACAGATTTTCGCCGTGTTATCATCGCTTGCGGTGACCAGATGGCGGCCATCGGCGCTGAAAGTGGCTAAATAGACGGGATCGTCATGAACCATTGTGGCTATTTCTTGCCATGATCCATCGTCCTGCAGGTTACAGATTTTCACTTTGCCGTCCCAACCGGCGGTTGCCAGGTGGCGGCTATCGGCACTGAATTTGATAGAGGCAAAGCTCTCGTATCGAAGGGTGCTTTTTTCTACCCATGGTCCAGCAGCCCCCTGACCATAGATTTTTAGAACAAAATCTTTAACGAAGATCACCAGATGACGGCCATCGGGGCTGAGCCTGGCCAAAATGATAGAACTTTCACGAATAGTGTCCTCTACTTTCCATGATCCATCGTCCCCCTGACTAAGGATTTTCACCTTATGATCCCTACTGACGGTCACCAGATGGCGGCAATCAGCAGTGAAGTTGGCTGGAAGGACCCAGCAAGTATGGGTAATGGTGGTTTTTATTTCCCATGATCCATCCTCCTCCAGACCATAGATTTTCGCTGTTCTATCGTTACTGGTGGTGACCAGGTGTCGGCCATCGAGGCTGAAGATGGCTGAATTGAATCGGCGAGCATGGGTAATGGTGGCTTTTATTTTCGATGATCCATCGTCCTCCAGACCATAGATTCTTGCTGTTCTATCGACATTGGCGGTCACCAGATGACGGCCATCGCGGCTGACGTTGGCGAAGAGGACACTATGATCATGGGAAATGGCGACTTTCGGTTGCCATGATCCATCGTCCTTCTGAACATAGATTTTCACTGTTTTATCAAAACTGGCAGTTATCAGATGGCGACCATCGAGGCTGAAGGTGGCCGTTTTGACTCTGTCTCTGTGGAGGATTGCGGCTTTATCCACTAACTTGAATTTTTTACATTGAGACATCAGTTTACTGTTGATGAAAAGTAACTGAGCAGGAAAGTAAATACTTTTTTGTTGTTTCAGGAGTGACTCGACAGTGTCCCTGTCCACAAACGGCTTCAACCAATTACGGAGTTGTTGCTCATCTTTTGTCCTTACGATGGTCTTTGGCTGATATTGGTAGGGTGAATGAAACTGGCGATACCAGGCTCTTTCCTGAGCTTTATCATTTTCAACAAGATCGCGAAGATATTTGCATACCTTTTTTAAATGGGTAATCTCGCGAAAGCCCAGATAGCGAATAATTATACGCTGTGTTAATTCGGGTAAATTCAGGAATGAACTTTGACTTTTCTCGTAGACAGTCACTTCCTTACCTGCACTGAAACCTGATGCTGCTTCCTCTAGCTGAGGTTGCTCAGGTTTTGGCGAGAGTGAATTGTCAATGCTGGCATTGCTGTTTATTGGGTCCATGCCTGATTTCTCTTAAGCTCCAGAGTCGCTATTTATCTCTGCCTGGAAAGGGCATTTAAAATTGATTCGATCTGTTTGACCCGGTTTTATAATGGAAGTTCAAAAGAGTGAGGTCAGTGGAATGATTCGATCATCAATCCTTCTTCCGCAGTTCAGTGATTCTCGCGATGCAATCTTCAGTGACGGTCACCACATGTCGGCTATCGGCGCTGAAGATGGCTGAGGTGACTGCACAATCATGTTGAACAATGACTTTTTCCAGCCAGAATCCACCGGCCTGCAGGCCAATGATTTTGGCCGTGTTATCTTCACTGGCGGTGACCACATGGAGGTCATCGGCGCTGAAGTTGGCTGAGTTGACCGCCCCCCTGTGAGTAATACAGGCTCGTTCTTTCCATGATCCATCGTCCTGCAGGCTGTAGATTTTGGCCGTGTTATCTTTACTGGCGGTCACCACATGGCGGCAATCGGCGCTGAAGTTGGCTGAGAAGATCCGACCGTCATGACAAATCCTGGTTATTTCTTTCCATGATCCATCGTCCTGCAGGTGACAGATTTTCACCGTGCGATCTAAACCGACGGTTACCAGATGGCAGCTGTCGGTGCTGAAGTCGGCAAAGTTGACTAGTCTCTTGTGCCGGAGAGTGCCTTTTTTTACCCATGATCCAGCGGACCCCTTACCATAGATTTTCACAACTTCATCTACATCGGAGATCACCAGATGATGGCCATCGGAGCTGAGCTTGGCCGAAGTGATTTTTCCGTCATAAACACTGTCTTTTACTACCCATGAGCCATCATCCATCTGACTGGAGATTTTCACACTAGCCCCATCGAAGGTCACCAGATTGTATCCATCAGCGCTGAAGGTGGCTGAAAAGATCATCCAATCATGGGAAATGGTGTTTTTTATTTCCCATTGTCCGTCTCCATTCAGACCATAGATTTTTGCTGTGTCACAATCACTCATAGTTATCAGATGTTGGCCATCGGGACTGAAGTTGATTGCATTGCCAAAGCCAAAATGGGGAATGATGGTTTTTTCTTCCCATGATCCATCGTCGGCCAGGCAAGAGATTACCGCTATGTTGTTGTAACTCATGGTTACCAGATGGCGGCCATCGGGACTGAATTTGGCTGCAAGGACCTTGTCCCTATGGAAAATGGTGGCTACTGGTTCCCATGATCCATTGTCTTGCTGAGCATAAATTTTCGCTGTTCTATCGTTACTGGCGGTTGCCAGATGGCGATCATCGGGGCTGAAATTGAGCATTCTGACTTCTCCATAATGGATAATTTCGAGTTTTTCCACTAACTCGAATTTTTCGCATTGAGACATCAGCTTACTGTTGATAAAAAGTAACTGAGCAGGAAAGTAAATACTTTTTTGTTGTTTTAAGAGTGACTCGACAGTGTCCCTATCCGCAAACGGCTTCAACCAATTACAGAGTTGTTGCTCATCTTTTGTCTTGATAATGGTCTTTGGCTGATATTGGTAGGGTGAAGGAAACTGGCGATACCAGGCTCTTTCCTGAGATTTATCATTTTCAACAAGATCGCGAAGATATTTGCATACCTTTTTTAAACGGGTAATCTCGCGAAAGCCCAGATAGCGGATAATTATACGCTGTGTTAATTCGGGCAAATTCAGGAATGAACTTTGACTTTTCTCGTAGACAGTCACTTCCTTACCGGCACTGAAACCTGTGGGTACTTCCTCCTGCTGAGGTTGCTCAGGTGTTGGCGAGAGTGAATTGTCAATGCTGGCATTGCTGTTTATTGGGTCCATGCCTGATTTCTCTTAAGCTCCAGAGTCGCTATTTATCTCTGCCTGGAAAGGGCATTTAAAATTGATTCGATCTGTTTGACCCGGTTTTATAATGGAAGTTCAAAAGAGTGAGGTCAGTGGAATGATTCGATCATCAATCCTTCTTTCGCAGTTCAGTGATTCTCACCTTGTTATCTTTAGTGACGGTCACCAGATTTCGGCTATCGGTGCTGAAACTGGCTGAGGTGACTTTATTGTTGTGTTGAATGGTGGCTTTTTCCCGCCATGATCCATCGAGTTGCAGGCCACTGATTTTCACCATGTTGTCATCACTGGCAGTCACCACATGGAGGCAATCGGCACTGAAGTTAGCTGAGTTGACCGCCCCTTTGTGGGTAATACAGGCTTGCTCTTTCCATGACCCATCGTCCTGCAGGCTATAGATTTTCGCCGTGTTATCTTTACTGGCGGTCACCACATGGCGGCAATCGGCGCTGAAGTTGGCTGCGAAGACCTCACTATCATGATGAATCCTGGTTATTTCTTGCCATGATCCATCGTCCTGCAGGTGACAGATTTTCGCCGTGCGATCACTACTGGCGGTTACCAGATGGCAGCTGTCGGCGCTGAAGCTGGTAGAGTTGATCAGGCCCCTGTGACTAAAAGTGGCTTTTTTTACCCATGATCCAGCGGCCCCCTGACCATAGATTTTTACACCTGCAGCTAAACCGGAGATCACCAGATGACGGCCATCGGAGCTGAGCCTGGCCGAAGCGATATATCTTTCATGAATAGCGCCCTCTACTGCCCATGAGCCATCGTCCAACTGACTACTGACTTTCACGCTATCCACACTGACGGTCACCAGATTGCACCCATCAGCGCTGAAGGTGGCTGAAGTGATCATTCCTTTATGGGAAATAGTGTTTTTTACTCCCCATTGTTCATCTTCGTCCAGGCCATAGATTGTCGCTGTGTTATCGTCACTGGCGGTTACCAGATGTTGGCCATCGGGACTGAAGTTGACTGAATAGCTCCAGCCATAATGGCCAACGGTGGTTTTTTGTTGCCAGGATCCATCGTCTCCCAGACGATAGATTTTCGCTGTTTTATCGTAACTGACGGTTACCATATGGCGGTCATCGGGGCTGAATTTGGTTGAGGCGACAACACCCTTATGGGAAATGACGGCTTTTGGTTCCCATGATCCATCGGTTTTCTGGTGGTAGATTTTCGCTGTTTTATCGTCACTGGCGGTTGCCAGATGGCGTTCATCGTGGCTGAAGTTGACTGTCTGGACTTTTTTATCATGGATAATTTCGATTTTTTCCACTAACTTGAACGTTTTACATTGAGACATCAGTTTACTGTTGATGAAAAATAACTGAGCAGGAAAATAAATATTCTTTTGTTGTTCCATGAGTGACTCGACCGTGCTCATATCCGCAAACGCCTGCACCCAATTACGAAGTTGTTGCTCATCTTTTGTCCTGACGATGGTCTTTAGTTGAGATTGAAAGGGTGAAGGAAACTGGCGAATCCATGCTCTTTCCAGCGTTCTATTATTTTCAACAAGATCGTGAAAATATTTGCATACTCTTTTTAAACGGGTAATCTCGCGAAGACCCAAATAGCGAAAAATCAGGGACTTTTCTAAATCGGGCAGATCAAAGAATGGAGATTTACTTTTCTCATAGACAATCACTTCCCTGCCGATACTGAAACCTGCAGGTGCTTCCTCCCGCTGTGGTTGCTGAGGTGTTGAACTGTCATTGCCGGAATTGATGTTTAAAGGGTTCATATCGGGCTCCTCCAAAGCGCCTGAGTCAGTTTTAATCCTTGCTCAGAAAGGGTAATCAAAATTTGTTCAATTCTGATGGAGTTGGAGTCGGTTTTATAATGGAGGTTCATAACATTAAGGCCAGCGAAACTGACAAAAAAAACAGAGTCCTGATTCGTGAAAATGATAGAAAGGTATTTTTTTATTAAGATCGTGAAAATATTTGCATACCCTTAGGCTTTCAAATGGTCTGTTTATATTTTTTACCTGAATGCCCGTATTCATGACTTGGGTGCAATTCCGTACATTAAAAATGCCGCACTTTCCCGGGAACATTTTATTTTCTGCCATGTCTAAATTACGTGTCCTGAATTATCCAGCTTTCGAAGGTGAAAAATTGAAAAAGACATGGAAACCATCCGGTATAAGAAAATATCTGGTGGGTTCGCTGTTCTGCTTTGTTTCAAGCGCTATTGCCAGTTCTGAACCGAGTATTGACGCTGTGCTTGCGGAATTGAATTCAAGGACAGAACCTGTGAACTATCAAAAAGTCAGGCGTCTGGCTGGCGGGCGCGGCCCCATTTACTCCATTGATCAGTACCCTGGTTATATTCTGAAAATCGACCGGGGAAATTTAGGTCGAGTGCTCTCTGCCAGGTCATTTTTTGAGGCTTTTGGCTTGAAACACCTGTTTGTTCCACAAATGCTCCCAATGATCGTAGGTGGTCAGCCGATGTTGCTTACAGAGCGGGTCAACATACCAACAGATAGTTTTGCAAACTATATGGAGTACAGTCTGAACCGCAAAGGTTATAGTGATGCTATTAAGGATCTGACGGCGCTGGCCTGCATGAGGGGTATTCCTGACTTTACCATTAATGGAATGCTGACAGGAGAGCGTATTCGTTACGATAATATTCCTCCTTTTCAAACAGTGGATAACAATGGCAATACTCAATACAAGGTCGCTATGATTGACCTTGATTATTACGATGACACTGTACCCGTCCGCCGCCCCCCTGCATTAGAGACTGTTCGCGAAGTTGCGGAAGCTTTTCCCTGGGCTTTGGACGATATTCTGGAAATCGCTTCCTATCATCAAAGCTGCTTACTGACAGGTGATGAGATCCGTTGGTTGCGTGATTTCGCTTATCAGCAGTCAATCAGAAGGTACACAATGTATGAAGAATATCATGATTATCTGTTAGCCAAAGGCATTAATCCGATGTCAGCTTCCGTGCACCTGGATACACTCTATCAGGAACCCGGGGCGTTCAAACTGACATTGAGGCACGACTATGATCCAGAGGTTTTTAATCTGGCAGAGGCTGTTTACAATACAGCGAAAGAGAAAATGCGAGTTAAGAAAAAACAGAATGTTAAAGGCTATGCTGCCCGTATCAGCTACGTGAACAGTTGTGCCCTTGAATACCTGAGATATATTCAACAGCAGTATATAGATGCCTATATGGATTACAATAAGGGTATTGAACAAGGTAATGAATTATTGTTGAAAGCAGTTGCTTTATTAGAAGAAAACAAACTGATTTACAGAGCATCTGTTGATCGGAATCGAATGGATATGCTGATTTATTTTTGAGTCGGTTTTATAACGGAGGTTCATAACATTAAGGCCAGCGAAACTGACGAAAAAACAGATTCCAGATTCGTGAAAATGATAGAAAGGTATTTTTTCATTAAGATCGTGAAAATATTTGCATACCCTCAGGGTTTCAAATCGTCTATTTATATTTTTTACCTGAATGCCCGTATTCATGACTTGGGTGCAATTCCGTACATTAAAAATGCCGCACTTTCCCGGGAATATTTTATTTTCTGCCATGTCTAGGAGGCTGACCGAGAATAGACTGCCCTACTGCGGCGGCAGCAAATTGGTCTGAAAATCCGCTTTTGTTCGTCAAATAGCTCGCTATTCTCCTCACAAAACCGAATTTTCATCCTCAATTTTCTGCCGTCCTCGCTACGGGCGCTATTCTCGGTCAGCCTCCTAGTCTGCGTGTCCTGAACTATCTTTGTCCTGAATTATCCTTTCTGAATTATCCAGCTTTCGAAGGTGAAAAATTGAAAAAGACATGGAAACCATCCGGTATAAGAAAATATCTGGTCGGCTCGCTGTTCTGCTTTGTTTCAAGCGCTATTGCCAGTTCTGAACCAAGTATTGACGCTGTGCTTGCGGAATTGAACTCAAGGACAGAACCTGTGAACTATCAAAAAGACAGGCGCAAGGTTGGCGGATACGACCTCATTTACTCCATTGATCAGTACCCTGGTTATATTCTGAAAACCGACCAGAGAAATTCAGGTCGAGTGCTCTCTGCCCGGACATTTTTTGAGGCTTTTGGCCTGGAACACCTGTTTGTTCCAAAAATGCTCCCAGTGATCATAGGTGGTCTGGCGATGTTGCTTACAGAGCGGGTCAATATACCAACAGATTGGTTTGCACACTATATGGAGTACAGCCTGAATCGCAAAGGTTATCGTGATGCTATTAAAGATCTGACGACGCTGGCCTGCCTGAGGGGAATTCCTGACTTTACCATTGGTGGAACGCTGACAGGAGAGCGTATTCGTTACGATAATATTCCTCCCTTTCAAGCAGTGGATAACAATGGCAATACTCAATACAAGGTCGGTATGATTGACCTTGATCATTACTCTGACACTGTACCCGACCACCGCACTGCATTAGAGATTGTTCGCGATGTCGTACAAGCTTTTCCCTGGGCTTTGGACGATATTCTGGACATCGCTTCCTATCATCGAAGCTGCTTTCTGACAGGTGATAATATCAGTTGGTTGCGTGATTTCGCTTATCAGCAGTCAATCAGAAGGTACAAAATGTATGAAGGATATCATGATTATCTGTTAGCCAAAGGCATTAATCCGATGTCAGCTTCCGTGCACCCGGATACACTCTATCAGGAACCCGGGGGGTTCAAACTGACATTGAGATACGACTATGATCCAGTGGTTCCTAATCTGGCAGAGGTTATTTACAACACAGCGAAAGACAAAATGCGAGTTAAGAAAAAACAGAATGTTAAAGGCTATGCTGCCCGTATCAGCTACGTGGATAGTTATGACCTTGATTACCTGACACATATTAAGCAGCAGTATTTAAATACACATATGGATATTAAAAAGGCTGTTGAACAAGGTCATGCATTATTCTTGAAAGCTGTTGCTTTATTAGAGGAAAACAAACTGATTTACAGAGCATCTATTGATCGGGATCGAATGGATATCCTTATTTATTTTTGAGTGTAAACTCTCGGCGACCAGCAATTGAATATTTACTTTTCTCATAGACAGTCACTCCCTGCCTGCACTGAAACCCGCAGGTGCTTTCTCCAGCTGAGGTTGCTGAGTTGTTGGCGAGAGTGAACTGTCATTGCTGGAATTGTCATCGTTTTCAGCAAAGAGGGTTTTCCGGATAATCGCTTCTGCTTTTTCCCGGATAAATGATTCGGTTTGATTGTTCTTTTTTAACCAATCCGTGAAGTCACGTTCGAACGCTTGCCATTGCGAGCCAAGCAGTTGTTGCAACGAGACTCTGCTGGCCAGGCTTTTCGTGAGAGAACTTTTCCTGGGGTTATAAGCTAAGCTCGCACAAGCCGTTCTCCAAGGGCCCATCAAAGAACCATATTGCTCATTTCCCGGAATTGCACAAAACTTTTTCACTGCATTCAACATTCCCCAAAATAGATCCTCTTTTTTATAGGGCTCAGCGATTGGGATTTTTCCTTTGGCAAGAACATCGGAGAGACTGATATCACCGGAACTCCAATTGATTACAGAACCTTGTTGTAAAAGATCAAAGTCACTATTTACTATTCGACCAGGGGTAATAATGTGTATATTTTTTTCCTGCTCACCATCGGGATTTTGGAAAGTCATGATCACATCTTTTTTATCATCACTGTTGATTTTGAATACCTTAACAGACTTATAGGGAAAAAAGTCCGGCTGCTGTTCAGAGAAATACTCGCTGACGTGGCCCGGATTAAGCTGCTGAGAGCTGACTAACACCACATCTCTGTCGTTGTTTGCTTCCATCAGCACCAGAATTCTCAGCGCCTGAGCAAGAAAATATTTAGCATGACCATAGACAAAATAAAATACGCTCTGGTCATTCCCATCACTGCTTTTGCTCAGTGGATTAGCGCAATACTTACGCAGTAAATCGTCCTTGAATACAGTGTCAGGGTATGTATTTTCCATCAGGTATAAACGCTGACAGCTAAAACCCATATCAATCTCTTCTATTCCATGACGGCCTTTTTTACTATATTCTCCGCTTTTGAGTTCATATTCACTAACACCCACAGTTTTGCTGGCAAATTCACCATGGCTGTTTGCCAAGGGCGCTATCAAACCACTCGGGCCATGCAAGATAAAATCGGCCTCATGCAGCAATTGACGGACTTCCTCTTCCTGATGCACTTTGTCTAACTGCTGCTGTTCAGGTGGCCGGTATATTTGTCGACGGCGACCATCCAGAATGAAGGTTTTAACGTCGTCAAAGGTGGCAATGGATCTTAATCGATTCAGCTCATCAATGTCAGCGGCATGGTGTTCAAAGACAAATGAGCAAGTTGCTTCAGGAAAGAGTTTCCTGACATATCCCAACTCCCTTACCCCGGATGCAATATCACCATACCCCCTCTCTAAAATGGTATCGCTCATGTACTGCCGGGTAGCAACCACAATTTTGATGGTTCTGTTCTTAAAGTTTGGGCTACCTTTTGATTCAGGCTCATTTAAAAACCTTGTCAGGTCTTTACTAAAAAGTTCTGAATTAAGCTCTGTAACATTCATGTTTTTTCTTGGCTCCTCAATATTTGTATTTTTCTTAGCAGGGCATAACAAAAAATGTATCCAAACCTTTTCAGAAACATCACTCTTTTAACTTGGATTAATAATAAAAATAAATCCCTGACATAAATGACAGCTACAGTGACAATGCTTTAGGCGATTAAGAGGTTACAGGCGTTGCCGAGTTCCAGATGAGATGTTGAACGATTAAGTGATTGCTGCTAGCCGACGACGAACATTCGATCATCAAACGTCCTTCTGTAGTTCAGTGATTCTTGCCGAGTAATCACTGAAGGTCACCACATGTCGGCCATCGACACCGAAGGCGGCTGAGCCGAGACCGATAACACCCCTGTGGGAAATAATAGCTTTTTGAAGCCATGATCCATCGGCCCCAAGACCATAAATTTGCGCCGTTGCGTCCTTACTGGCGGTCACTACAAGACAACCATCGGTACTGAAGGTGGCTGAATAGATCCTGTCTTTGTGAGAAATGGTGGCTTTTTCTACCCATGATCCATCGGTCTCCAGACGATAGATTTTTGCCGTGTTGTTAGTAATGGTGGTCAACAAATGGCGACTATCGGCGCTGAAGATGGCTGAGTGGACCGGGCTCTCGTGAGGAATGATGGCTTTATTTACCCATGATCCGGCCAGCAGACCATAGATTTTCGTCGTTTTATCTTCACTGGCGGTCACCACCTGAGTGCCATCGGTGCTGAACTTGGCTGAATAGACACTGCCATCATGCTGAATCTCGTCTGTTTTTTTCCATGACCCATCGTCCTGCAGGCCATATATTTTTGCCTTGCCATCCCTGCTGGCAGTTACCACATAGCCGCCATCGGCGCTGAATTGGGCCGTCATCACCCAACCATTATGGTTAATGGTGCCTTTTTCGTTCCAGGAGTCATTGGCCTGCTTACCGTAGATTGTCACAGAGTATGTAGAGTAGATCATCAAATGACGGCCATCGATGCTGAAGCTGGCCAGACCGGCTTGAGTATTATGGTTAATAGTGGTCTTTGCTTGCCATGATCCATCGTTCTCCAGTCTATAGATTTTCAACTTTTTATCCAAACCGGAGGTCAACACATGATGGCCATCTGCACAGAAGGTGGCTGAGCAGACCCCATCTTCATGGGAAATTGTGAATTTTAGTTTCCATGATCCATCTTCCTCCATACCATAGATGACCGCATTAACGCGACTGGCGGTTAGCAGATGGCGGCTATCGGGACTGAAGGTGGCTGATGTGACGTTATGGGAAATGTTGGCTTTAACTTTCCATGATCCATCGTTCTCACGGCTGGAGATTTTCAATATATTATCCAAACAGGCGGTCACCAGGTGGCGGCTATCGGGGCTTAAAGTGGCTTTGTGGATCCAGCTGGAATGGATGATTTCGGTTTTTGTCTCCAGGTTGAATTTTTCACATAGAGACATCAATTTACTATTGGTGAATAGGAACAGAGCAGGGAAATAAGCATTATCTCGTCGTTCTACAAGTGACTCGATAGTTTCATTATTCGCAAACGGTCTCAACCAATCGCGGAGTTCTTGATTCGTTTTTGCCTTAAAGATGGTCTTCAGTTGATCTCTGTGTTGTGAAGGAAATCGACGATACCATGCTCTTTCCAGGGCTTTAGAGTTTTCAACAAAATCGCCAAGATATTTGCATGTCCTCGCCAAACGGGCAATCTCGCGAAGGCTCAGATAGCGAATAATCACAGATTTTGGTTCGTCGGGCAAACGGAGGAATGAAGATTGATTTTGGGTATACAGAGTAACGTCCCTGCCTGCAGTGACACCCGTTGGCACTGCTTCCAGTCGAGGTCGCTTGGGTGTTGGCGAGACTGTACCGTCATCGCTGGAATTGTTGTTCAAAGGGTTCATATCGGGCGGGTTCCTCCAAAGCCCCAAAAATGCAGTAAGTACCTAACCAGTTGGTTTCGCATATTCTGGACGGCGGCTTTTTCCATCCTTCTGCGTTCCAACTCTGGTTGCGTAGCTAAGGCTACGCGCCCGTCGTTGCGCCTTGAAGGATGAGAAAATCCACTCGCCAGAATATGCGAAACCAACTGGCCAGGTACTTATTTATTTCCGTTTGGAAAGCGCGTTCGAAATTAAATCGATCTCTTAGACTCGGTTTTATAATGGAAGTTCAAAATAATTAAGAGAAAGAAGAGCCCTGATTCGGGTAAAGAATGGAAAGAAATTTTTTCATTGAGAGCCAAGTGCAAAAATTGCCATTGTGCTCTCGATATAACCCAGAACTGAGGGCAGCGTAGCTTTCCCCGTCAAGTGAGTTGTTAGGTGGCGTGGTTATTGGCGGGAGAGTAAGGCTTGGAGCATTTCTTTGATAGCAACAATATCAGAACCTTGCTGGTCGAGGCGCTTATCTTGCTGCTCAAGGCGCTTATCTTGCTGGTCAAACCGTTCGCTGATTTCTTTGCTCTGCTGGTCAAACCGTTCGCTGATTTCTTTGCTCTGCTGGTCAAGGCGCTTATCTTGCTGGTCAAGGCGCTTATCTTGCTGGTCAAACCGTTTGCTGATTTCTTTGCTCTGCTGGTCAAGGCGCTTATCTTGCTGGTCAAGGCGCTTATCTTGCTGGTCAAGGCGCTTATCTTGCTGGTCAAACCGTTTGCTGATTTCTTTGCTCTGCTGGTCAAACCGTTCGCTGATTTCTTTGCTCTGCTGGTCAAACCGTTCGCTGATTTCTTTGCTCTGCTGGTCAAACCGTTCGCTGATTTCTTTGCTCTGCTGGTCAAGGCGCTTATCTTGCTGGTCAAATCTCTGGTGCATCTCACCACGGGTTTGACCAAGGCCGTCAACTACGTCAGCCAGAGTGTTACGAATATGATCAATCTCTGTCGACTGAGGTTTGGGTTTCGCACTCATGGGTTACTCCTTGATAAAATGTCAAAGAGGAACAGCATAGCAGAGACTGGCACAAAGACACCTGACACTGTTTTTTAATCGGTTCTAAGCAAAAATCGCGCATTCGATCATCAATCCTTCTTGCGAAGTTCGGTGATTCTTACGCTGATATCTTTACTGACCGTCACCAGGTTTCGGCCATCGGTACTGAAGTTGGCTGAGGTGACTGCTTTCTTGTGCCTGATGATGGCTTTTTCCAACCATGATCCATCGGCCTGCAGGCCAAGGACTTTCGCTGTGTTATCATCACTGGTGGTCACCACATGAAGGCAATCGGCGCTGAATTTGGCTGAGTTGACCACCTTCTTATGGGTAATGCAGGCTGTTTCTTCCCATAATCCAGGGGCCTTCCGGGTGTATATTTTTGCGGTCTTATCATCACTGGCAGTCACCACATGGAGGCTATTGGCGCTGAATTCGGCTGAGCGAACGTTACAATCATGAGAAATCGTGGCTATTTCTTTCCACGATCCATCGGTTTGCAGGTCAAAGATTTTTGCCGTGTCATCTAAACTGACGGTTACCAGATGGCAGCTATCGGCGCTGAAGTTGGCAGATGTGATTGTGCTCCTGTGTTGAAGGGGGGCTTTTTTTACCCATGATCCATCGTCCCCCCGACCATAAATTTTTAGAGCGTAATCAACACAGATGATCGCCAGATGACGGTCATCGGGACTGAGCCTGGCTAAATAGACATAACTTTCATGAATAGTGTCCTCTACTTCCCATAATCCATCGTCCCCCTGACTACGGATCCTCACCGTGTGATCAAAGCCGACGCTCATCATATGCTGACTATCAGCGCTGAAGGTGGCTGAAAGAATCATATGATCATGGAAAATGATGGTTTTTACCTCCCATGATCCATCGTCCTCCTGACCGTAGATTTTCGCTGTGTGATCATGACTGGCGGTTAGCAGATGGCGGCCATCTGGGCTGAAGGTGGCTGATGCAACCCAATTTTCATGGGTAAAGGTGGCTTTTGGTGCCCATGATTCATCGTCCTGCTGAACGTAGATTCTTGCTGTATTATCGTGACTGGCAGTTACCAGATAGCGGCCGTCGGGGCTGAAGTTGGCTAAAACAGCCCTGTGATTATGGAAAAAGGTGGCTTTTGGTTCCCATGATCCATCGGTCTTCTGGCTGCAGATTTTCACTGTTTTATCTTCACTGACGGATGCCAGATGGCGATCATCGGGGCTGAAACTGACCGCTCTGACTTTTTTATCATGGGTCATTTCGATTTTTTCCACTAACTTGAACTTTTCACATTGAGACATCAGTTTACTGTTAATGAAAAGCAACTGAGCAGGAAAATAAGTACTCTTTTGTTGTTCTAAGAGTGACTCGACAGTGCCCATATCCGCAAACGCCTCCAACCAATGACGGAGTTGTTGCTCATCTTTTGTCCTGTCGATGGTCTTTGGTTGATAATGGTAGGGCGAAGGAAACTTGCGAATCCACGCTCTTTCCAGAACTTTATCCTCTTCAACAAGTATGCAAAGAAATTTGCATACCAGTTTTAAACGGGTAACCTCGCGAAAACCCAAATAGCGAATAATCATCGATTTTGTTACGTAGGGTAAACAGAGCAATGGCGATTGATTTTGCATGTATACACTAACTTCCCTGCCTGCACTGACAACCGTTGATGCTTCCTCAAGTTGAGGTTGTCCAGGTGTTGGCAAGTCAATACCCGAATTTCCATTAACAGGGCCCATGCCTGTCTCCTTCTAAGCTCCAGAGTTGGTATTTATCTTTGTATGAAAAAGACATTCAAAATGGATTCGACTCGGTTTCAGGATGAAAGTTCAAAATATTGGGGTCAGTGAAATCAGGAAAAAGCAGAGCTCTGATCCGGGAAAATTTTTCAAGGTCATGGATCAAAAGAGGAGACAACTAGCCTCAGGCAGTTGCTGGGTTGTGCTCATTCGATCATCATCGTCCTTCCGCAGCTCAGTGATTCTCGCACTGTAATCATTACTGACGGTCAGCACATGCCGGTCATCGGGACTGAAGTCGGCTGAGATGAATCCTTTCTCGTGTCGGATGGTGGCTTTTTCCAGCCATGCGCCGTCGTTCTGCAGACCAAAAACTTTCGCCGTACCATCCACACTGGCGGTGACCACAAGACGACCATCGGCACTGAAGGTGGCTGAGAAGACTCTGTGCCTATGGGGAATGCTGGCTTCTTCCTGCCATGATCCGTCGGCCTGGAGACCACTGATTTTTGCCGTATTATCGTCACTGGTGGTCACCACATGGAGGCAATCGGCACTGAAGGTGGCTGAGACGACTCTATTAGTGTGGGAGATACAGGCTTTTTCCTGCCATGATGCGGAGGCCTTCTGGCTATAGATTTTTGCCTTGCCGTCCCAACTGGCGGTCACCACATGGCAGCTATCGGAGCTGAAGGTGGCTGTGATGAGCAAATCATCATGACAAATTGAGGCTGCTTTTTTCCATGATCCATCGGCCTGCAGGTCATAGATATTTGCCGTGCGACCTAAACTGTAGGCTAACAGGTGGCAGCTATCGGCGCTGAAATTGGCGATTTCTGCGATGCCTTGAAGGGTGGCTTTTTCTACCCATGATCCATCGGCCCCCTTGCCATAGATTGTAACAACGTAATTTATATCGAGGATCGCCAGAAGACTCTCATCGACACTGAACCTGACCGAATGGACCAGACTGGAATGATAAACAGTCTCTTCTAATTCCCACGATCCGATGTCCCCCTGACCAAAGAATTTCACCGTGTGATCTGGACCGACAGTCAGCAAACGGCGGCCATCAGCATTGAAGGTGACTGAATTGACATTGAGAACATGAGGAATGGAGGCTTTTGCTTCCCAGGATCCATTGTCTGCCTGACCGTAGATATTGAATGTATGATGGTAACCGTAGGCTATCACGGCTAACACATGACGGCCATCAGAGCTAAAGCTGGCCGACATGACTGCATCGTTATGGGTAATAGTGTTTTTTTCTTCCCAGGTTCCACCATTCTCCTGGCCATAGATTTTCAACTTATGATCCACACTGGCGGTCAACACATGGCGGCTGTCGGCGCTGAAGGTGGCTGTGCTGATACGGTTAGAATGGTTAATTTCGGTTTTTTCCACCAGGCTGAATGCTTTACATTGAGACATCAGTTTACTGTTGGTGAAAAGGAGTTGAGCAGGAAAGTAAGTACTTTCTCGTTGTTTTAAAAGTGACTCGACAGTGTCCTCATCCGCAAACGGCGCCAACCAGTCACGGAGTTGTTGCTCATCTTTTCTCGTTATCATGGCTTTTAGTTGATATTGGTGTTGTGAAGGAAACCTGCGAAACCATGCTCTTTCCAGAGCTTTATCGTTTTCAACAAGATCGCGAAGATGCCTGCATACCTTGGCTAAACGGGTAATCTCGCGAAAACCCAGATAGCGAATAATCATTGACTTTGTTTCATAGGGTAAACAGAGCAATGGCGATTGATTTTGGATGTATACACTGACCTCCCTGCCTGCACTGACAACCGTTGATGCTTCCTCAAGTTGAGGCTGTACAGGTGTTGGCGAGTCAATGCCCGAATTGCTGTTAACAGGGCTCATGCCTGGCTCCTTCAAAACGCCAAAGTGAGTATTTATCCTTTTGGTATTAAAAAGACATTCAAAATGGATTCAACAGGTTGGACCTGGTTTTAGTATGAAAGTTCACAATATTGGGGTCAGTGAAACCAGGAAAAAGCAGAGCCCTGATCCGGGAAAATTTTTCAAGGACATGGATCAAAAGAGGAGACAACCAACCTGAGGCGGGCGTCGGGTTACACTCATTCGATCATCATCGTCCTTCCACAGCTCAGTGATTCTCGCAATGTAATTATCACTGATGGTCACCACATATCGGTCATCGGGACTGAAGTCGGCTGAGAGGACTCCATTCTTGTGTCGGATGGTAGCTTTTTCCAGCCATGCGCCATCGGTCTGCAGACCAAAAACCTTCGCCGTACCATCCTCACTGGCGGTCACCACAAAACGACCATCGGCACTGAAGGTGACTGAGACGACTCTGCCCTTATGGGGAATACTGGCTTCTTCCTGCCATGATCCGTCAGCCTGGAGACCACTGATTTTTGCCGTATTATCGTCACTGGTGATCACCACATGGAGGCAATCGGCACTAAAGTTGGCTGAGGTGAGCCATCTAAAGTGGGATATACAGGCTGTTTCCTGCCATGATGCAGAGGCCTTCTGGCTATAGATTTTTGCACTGCCATCCCAACTGCTGGTCACCACATGGCAGTTATCGCCGCTGATATCGGCAATTGCGATCTGGAGGTCTTGAATGGCGGCTTTTCCCACCCATGATCCATCGGCCCCCTTGCCGTAGATTGTAATAACGGCATATATATCGTGGATCGCCAGAAGACTCTCATCGACACTGAACCTGGCCGAATTGACCGGACTGGTATGGTAAATAGTATCCTCTAATTCCCATGATCCATTGTCCCCCTGACCAAAGAATTTTACCGTGTGATCTGGACCGACAGTCATCAAATGGCAGCCATCAGCAATGAAGGTGACTGATTTGACATTATTAACATCAGGAATGGTGGCTTTTGCTTCCCAGGATCCATTGTCCGCCTGACTGTAGATAGTGACTGTCTTATCATAACCGGTGGCTAACACATGAAGGCCATCAGAGCTAAAGCTGGCCGACTTGACTGCACCACTATGGGTAATAGTGTTTTTTTCTTCCCAGGTTCCACCATTCTCCTGGCCATAGATTTTCAACTTATGATCCCAACTGGCGGTCACCACATGGCGGCTGTCGGCGCTGAAGGTGGCTGTGCTGATACGGTTAAAATGGTTGATTTCGGCTTTTTCCACCAGGCTGAATGTTTTACATTGAGACATCAGTTTACTGTTGGTGAAAAGGAGCTGAGCAGGAAAGTAAGTACTTTCTCGTTGTTTTAAAAGTGACTCGACAGTGTCCTTATCCACAAACGGCGCCAGCCAGTCACGGAGTTGTTGCTCATCTTTTCTCGTTATCATGGCCTTTAGTTGATATTGGTGTGGTGAAGGAAACCGGCGAAACCAGGCTCTTTCCAGAGCTTTATCGTTTTCAACAAGATCGCGAAGATGCCTGCATACCTTGGCTAAACGGGTAATCTCGCGAAAACCCAAATAGCGAATAATCATCGACTTTGTGTCATAGGGTAAACAGAGCAATGGCGACTGATTTTGGACGTATACACTGACCTCCCTGCCTGCACTGACAACCGTTGATGCTTCCTCAAGTTGAGGTTGTACAGGTGTTGGCGAGTCAATGCCCGAATTGCTGTTAACAGGGCTCATGCCTGGCTCCTTTAAAACTCCAAAGTTAGTATTTATCCTTTTGTATGAAAAAGGCATTCAAAATGGATTCAACAGGTTGGACTCGGCTATAGAATGAAAGTTCACAATATTGAGGTCAGTGAAACCAGGAAAAAGCAGAACCCTGATCCGGGGAAATTGTTCAAGGTCATGGATCAAACGAAGAGACAACCAACCTCAGGCAGGCGTTGGGTTACGCTCATTCGATCATCATCGTCCTTCCACAGTCCAGTGATTTTCACACTGCAATCAAAACTGATGGTCACCATATGTCGGTCATCGGGACTGAAGATGGCTGACATGACTCCTTTCTCGTGTCGGACGGTGGCTTTTTCCAGCCATAACCCATCGGTCTGCAGACCAAAAACTTTCGCCGTACCATCCCAACTGGGGGTAACCACAAGACGACCATCGGCACTGAAGGTGGCTGGGGGTACCCTGTTCTTATGGCTAATGTTGGCTTCTTCTCGCCATGATCCATTGGCCTGCAGGCCATAGATTTTTGCCGTGTTATCTCTACTGGTGGTCACCACATGGAGGCAATCGGCACTGAAGGTGGCTGAGGTGAGCTCGTCATTGTGGGTAATACAGGCTTTTTCTTGCCATGATGAATCAGCCCTCTTGCTGTAGATTTTCGCCTGATGATCCTTACTGGCAGTGACCACATGGCAGCTATCGGCGCTGAAGGTGGCTGTGTTAACTATAAAATTATGAGAAATCGTGTCTGCTTCTTTCCATGATCCGTCGGCCTGCAGGTTAAAAATATTTACCCTGAAACCTGCTCTGGTTAACAGGTGGCAGTTATTGGCGCTGATATCGAGAATTGCGTACTGGGTGCGTTGAATGGTGGCTTTTTCCACCCATGATCCAGCGGCCCCCTTGCCATAGATTGTAACAACGGAATTTATATCGCGGATCGCCAGAAGACTCTCATCGACACTGAGCCTGGCCGAACTGACTGAACTGGTATGGTAAATAGTATCCTTTAATTCCCATGATCCATTGTCCCTCTGACCAAAGAATTTCACCGTGTGATCTGGACCGACAGTCATCAAACGGCGGCCATCAGCAGTGAAGGTGACTGATCCGATATTATGAACATTGGGAATGGTGGCTTTTGCTTCCCAGTATCCATTGTCCGCCTGACTGTAGATAGTGACTGTCTTATCATAACCGGAACTGGTGGCTAACACATGAAAGCCATCAGAGCTAAAGCTGGCCGACCTGACTGCACCGCTGTGGGTAATAGTGTTTTTTTCTTCCCAGGTTCCACCATTCTCCTGGCCATAGATTTTCAACTTATGATCCCAACTGGCGGTCACTACACGGCGGCTGTCGGCGCTGAAGGTGGCTGTGGTGATAAAGTTAGCATGGGGAATTTTGGCTTTTTCTACCAGCCTGAATTTTTTACATTGAGACATCAGTTTACTGTTGGTGAAAAGGAGTTGAGCAGGAAAGTAAGTACTTTCTCGTTGTTTTAAAAGTGACTCGATAGTTTCCTCATCCGCAAACGGCGCCAGCCAGTCACGAAGTTGTTGCTCATCTTTTCTCGTTATCATGGCCTTTAGTTGATATTGGTGTCGTAGAGGAAACCGGCGAAACCAGGCTCTTTCCAGAGCTTTATCGTTTTCAACAAGATCGCGAAGATGCCTGCATACCTTGGCTAAACGGGTAATCTCGCGAAAACCCAAATAGCGAATAATCATTGACTTTGTTTCATAGGGTAAACAGAGCAATGGCGATTGATTTTGGTGGTATACACTAACTTCCCTGCCTGCACTGACAACCGTTGATGCTTCCTCAAGTTGAGGTTGTACAGGTGTTGGCGAGTCAATGCCCGAATTGCTGTTAACAGGGCTCATGCCTGGCTCCTTCAAAACGCCAAAGTGAGTATTTATCCTTTTTGTATTAAAAAGACATTCAAAATGGATTCAGCAGGTTGGACTCGGTTTCAGGATGAAAGTTCACAATATTGAGGTCAGTGAAGCCAGGAAAAAACAGAGCCCTGGTCCGGGAAATTTTTTTTCAAGGTCATAGATCAAAAGAGGATGCATTCAGCCTGAGACAGGAGGTGGGTTAAGCACATTCGATCATCATCGGCCTTCGATAGTTCAGTGATTCTCGCACTGGCATCAAAACTGACGGTCACCACATGTCGGTCATCGGGACTGAAGTTGGCTGAGATGACTCCTTTATCGTGTCGGATGATGGCTTTTTTCAGCCATGACCCATCGGTCTGCAGACCAAAAACTTTCGCCGTACCATCCGTACTGGCGGTTACCATATGACAACCATCGGCACTGAGGGTGGCTGAGTGGACGCTGTTATTATGGCTAATGCAGGCTTTTTCTTGCCATGATCCATCGGCCTGAAGACTACTGATTCTTGCCGTGTTATCTCTACTGGTGGTCACCACATGAAGGCAATCGGCAGTGAAGGTGGCTGAGGTGATCTCGTTATTGTGGGTGATGCAGCCTTTTTCCTGCCATGATGAATCAGCCCTCTGGCTGTGGATTTTCGCCTTGTGATCCCAACCGGTGGTCACCATATGGCAGCTATCGGCGCTGAAGGTGGCCAGGATGATTATATCATCATGGGAGATCGTGGCTGATTTTTTCCATGATCCATCGGCCTGCAGGTTAAAGATAATTGCCTTGTGATCTGAATCTTTGGTTAACAGGTGGCAGCTATCGGCGCTGATATTGACAATTATGATCGGGTTTTCTTCAATGGTGGCTTTTTCCACCCATGATCCAGAGGCCTCCTTGCCGTAGATTGAAACAACTAATTCTGTATCCTGGATCACCAGAAGACTCTCATTGGCGCTGAACCTGGCCGATTCGATCGGACTGGTATGGCAAATGGTTTCCTCTAATTCCCATGATCCATTGTCTCCCTGAGCAAAGATTTTCACTGTGTGATCTCGACCAACAGTCATCAAACGGCAGCCATCAGCAGTGAAGGTGGCTGATCTGACATTAATAACATCTGGAATGGTGGCTTTTGCTTGCCAGGATCCATTGTCCGCCTGACTGTAGATAGTGAATGCCCTTTCATAACCGGCGGCTAACACATGACGGCCATCAGAGCTAAAGCAGGCCGACCTGACAGGACCATTATGGGTAATAGTGTTTTTTTCTTCCCAGGTTCCATCATTCTCCTGGCCATAGATTTTCAACTTATAATCCCAACTGGCGGTCACCACACGGCGGCTGTCGGCACTGAAGGTGGCTGTCCTGATATAGTCAGCATGGGGAATTTCGGTTTTTTCTACCAGCTTGAATTTTTTACATTGAGACATCAGTTTACTGTTGGTGAAAAGGAGCTGAGCAGGAAAGTAAGTACTTTCTCGTTGTTTTAAAAGTGACTCGATAGTTTCCTCATCCGCAAACGGCGCCAGCCAGTCACGAAGTTGTTGCTCATCTTTTCTCGCTATCATGGCCTTTAGTTGATATTGGTGTTGTGAAGGAAATCGGCGAAACCAGGCTCTTTCCAGAGCTTTATCGTTTTCAACAAGATCGCGAAGATGCCTGCATACCTTGGCTAAACGGGTAATCTCGCGAAAACCCAAATAGCGAATAATCATCGATTTTGTTTCGAAGGGTAAACAGAGCAATGGCGATTGATTTTGCATGTATACACTAACCTCCCTGCCTGCACTGAAAACCGTTGATGCTTCCTCAAGTTGAGGTTGTCCATGAGTTGGCGAGTCAATACCCGAATTGCTGTTAACAGGGCTCATGCCTGGCTCCTTCAAAACTCCAAAGTTGGTATTTATCTTTGTATGAAAAAGACATTCAAAATGGATTCGACTCGGCTTCAGGATGAAAGTTCAAAATATTGGGGTCAGTGAAATCAGGAAAAAGCAGAGCTCTGATCCGGGAAAATTTTTCAAGGTCATGGCTCAAAAGAGGAGACAATCAGCTTCAGGCGGGTGCTGGATTGTGCTCATTTGATCATCATCGTCCTTCCACAGCTCAGTGATTCTCGCAATGTAATTTTCAGTGGTGGTCACCACGTGTCGGTCATCGGGACTGAAGTTGACTGACATGAGTCCTCTCTCGTGTCGGATGGTGGCTTTTTCCAGCCATGCGCCATCGGTCTGCAGACCAAAAACTTTCGCCGTACCGTCGGCACTGGCGGTTGCCACAAGACGACCATCGGCACTGAAGGTGGCTGAGTAGACGCTGTTCTTATGGCTAATGTTGGCTTCTTCTTGCCATGATCCATTGGCCTGCAGGCCAATGATTTTTGCCGTACCATCCTCACTGGTGGTCACCACATGGAGGCAATCGGCACTGAAGTTGGCTGAGGTGAGTTCGTCCTTGTGGGTAATGCAGGCTGTTTCTTGCCATGATGAATCAGCCCTCCGGCTATAGATTTTCGCCTTGTGATCCCTACTGGCGGCGGTGACCACATGGTAGCTATCGGCGCTGAAGGTGGCTGTGGTGGGTATAAAATCATGAGGAATCGTGTCTGCTTTTTTCCATGATCCATCGGCCTGCAGGTTAAAAATATTTATCTTGACACCTGTTCTGGTTAACAGGTGGCAGTTATCGGCGCTGATATCTTTAATTGCTTCCTGGGTGCCTTGAAGGGTGGCTTTTTCCACCCATGATCCACCGGCCCCCTTGCCATAGATTGTAACAACGGCATTTATATCGTGGATCGCCAGAAGACTCTCATCGACACTGAACCTGGCCGAATTGACCGGACTGGTATGGTAAATAATGTCCTCTAATTCCCATGATCCATTGTCCCCCTGACCAAAGAATTTCACCGTGTGATCTGGAGCGACAGTCATCAAACGGCGGCCATCAGCAGTGAAGGTGGCTGATCTGAAATTAAGAACATTTGGAATGGTGGCTTTTGCTTCCCAGGATCCATTGTCCGCCTGACTGAAGATAGTGAGTGTCTTATCATAACCGGCGGCTAACACATGACGTCCCTCAGAGCTAAATGAGGCCGACCTGATTGCACCATTATGGGTAATAATGTTTTTTTCTTCCCAGGTTCCATCATTCTCCTGGCCATAGATTTTCAACTTATGATCCCAACTGGCGGTCACCACACGCCGACTGTCGGCACTGAAGTTGGCTGTGTTGATAAAGTTAGCATGGGGAATTTCGGCTTTTTCTACCAGCTTGAAATTTTTACATTGAGACATCAGTTTACTGTTGGTGAAAAGGAGCTGAGCAGGAAAGTAAGTACTTTCTCGTTGTTTTAAAAGTGACTCGACAGTGTCTTTATCCGCAAACGGCGCCAACCAGTCACGAAGTTGTTGCTCATCTTTTCTCGTTATCATGGCCATTAGTTGATATCGGTGTTGCGAAGGAAACCGGCGAAACCATGCTCTTTCCAGAGCTTTATCGTATTCAACAAGATCGTAAAGATGCCTGCATACCCTGGCTAAACGGGTAATCTCGCGAAAACCCAAATAGCGAATAATCATCGATTTTGTTTCGTAGGGTAAACAGAGCAATGGCGATTGATTTTGCATGTATACACTAACCTCCCTGCCTGCACTGAAAACCGTTGATGCTTCCTCAAGTTGAGGTTGTCCATGAGTTGGCGAGTCAATACCCGAATTGCTGTTAACAGGGCTCATGCCTGGCTCCTTCAAAACTCCAAAGTTGGTATTTGTCTTTGTATGAAAAAGACATTCAAAATGGATTCGACTCGGTTTTATGCTGAAAGTTCACACTATTGAGGTCAGTGAAACCAGGAAAAAGAGAGCCCTGATCCGTGAAAATTTTTCAAGGTCGTGGGTCAAAAGCAAAAGAGGAGACAACCAGCCTCAGGCAGGTGTTAATCACCTGATGGTACCATCGTTTGCATGTTCGCTTAGTTCAGGCATAAAAAAACCGCCATTCCGTGGGGCAGAAAAAATGGTGGTTGTTAGACTGTAATTCTAATAAATTAACTTATAATATAAGTCATGAATACTATAAGCTGGTCCAACAAAGCCCGTAAGCAGCTTCTTAAACTGCCTAATAAAGAAGCCAAAAAAATACATGAAGAAGTGTTAGCTCTTGAGTGCTTTCCGGCTTGTCAGAACATAAAGAAACTGACGAACCATGAGTACGAATATCGTTTACGAGTGGGACCTTTCAGAGTCTTTTTCAACTTCGACGGTGCTGTTCGTATCGTCACCATAGAAGAGGTTAAACGTAGAAATGAACATACCTACTGACGTCCAGATCATTACTCATTCCGGTAAACCGGCTTTTGCAGTCGTTCCTTATGACCAATGGCTGCAGCTCACTGGTCAGGCCACTGAAGCCTATTTCCCCCATGAAGTGGTGGGGTTCCAGCTACAGGGTTTGAGCCTGATTACTGCATGGCGCAAGTATAAAAAACTGACCCAGAAACAACTGGCTGACCGGCTCGGTATCAGCCAGTCGGCTATGGCCCAAATTGAGAACACGGAATCGCCAACCGAACGAACCCTGTCCCGTGTGGCGCAAGCTCTGGGTATCACTGTTAAGCAGCTGGAAGACTGAATGCACGAAAAGGACATTCAAAATGGATTCAACAGGTTGGACTCGGTTTTATGCTGAAAGTTCACAATATTGAGGTCAGTGAAACCAGGAAAAAAACAGAGCCCTGATCCGGGAAAATTTTTCAAGGTCATGGGTCAAAAGAGGAGACAGCTAACCTCAGGCAGGCGTTGGGTCAGGCTCATTCGATCATCATCGTCCTTCCACAGTTCAGTGATTCTCGCACTGTAATCATTACTGATGGTCACCACATATCGGTCATCGGGACTGAAGTCGGCTGAGTTGACTGCTTCCTTGTGTCGGATGGTGGCTTTTTCCAGCCATGCCCCATCGGTCTGCAGACCAAAAACTTTTGCCGTACCATCTGCACTGGCGGTAACCACAAGACGACCATCGGCACTGAAGGTGGCTGAGCGGAGTACGTTCTTATGGGTAATGCTGGCTTGTTTTCGCCATGATCCATCGGCCTGCAGGCCACTGATTTTTGCCGTGTTATCTTTACTGATGGTCACCACATGAAGGCAATCGGCACTGAAGGTGGCTGAGAAGACTTCGTCCTTGTGGGTAATGCAGGCTTTTTCTTGCCATGATGAATCGGCTATCCGGCTATAGATTTTCGCCTTGTAATCCCAACTGGAAGTCACCACATGGCAACTATCGGCGCTGAAGGTAGCTGTGGCGAGTGTATAATCATGGGAAATCGTGGCCGCTTTTTTCCATGATCCATCGGCCTGCAGGTTAAAGATATTTGCCTTGTAACCTGAATCTTTGGTTAACAGGTGACGGTTATCGGCGCTGATATCGGCAATTGCGATATGGGTGCCTTGAAGGGTGGCTTTCTCCATCCATTTTCCAGCGGCCCCCTTGGCATAGGTTGTAACAACGAAATGTGTATCGTGGATCGCCAGAAGACTCTCATCGACGCTGAACCTGGCCGATTCGATCGGAGTGGTATGGTAAATGGTGTCCTCTAATTCCCATGATCCATTGTCTCCCTGGCCAAAGATTTTCACCGTGTGATCTGTACCGGCAGTCACTAAACGAAGCCCATCAGCAGTGAAGGTGACTGAACTGATATTACGAACATTGGGAATGGTGGCTTTTGCTTCCCAGGATCCATTGTCTGCCTGACTGTAGATAGTGACTGTGTTTTCATAACCGGTGGCTGACACATGACGGCCATCAGAGCTAAAGCTGGCCGACATGACTGCACCATTATGGGTAATAGTGTTTTTTTCTTCCCAGGTTCCACCATTCTCCTGGCCATAGATTTTCAAATTATTATCCCAACTGGTGGTCACTACACGGCGGCTGTCGGCGGTGAAGGTGGCTGTGTTGATAACTTCAGAATGGGGAATTTCGGCTTTTTCTACCAGTTCGAACTTTTTACATTGAGACTTCAGTTTACTCTTGGTGAAAAGGAACTGAGCAGGAAAGTAAGTACTTTCTCGTTGTTTTAAAAGTGACTCGACAGTGTCCTTATCCACAAACGGCGCCAACCAGTCACGGAGTTGTTGCTCATCTTTTTTCGTTATCATGGCCTTTAGTTGATATTGGTGTTGTGAAGGAAACCGGCGAAACCATGCTCTTTCGAGTGCTTTATCGTACTCAACAAGATCGCGAAGATACCTGCATACTTTGGCTAAACGGGTAACCTCGCGAAAACCCAAATAGCGAATAATCATCGATTTGGTTTCGTAGGGTAAACAGAGGAATGGCGATTGATTTTGGTGGTATACACTAACCTCCCTGCCTGCACTGAAAACCGTTGATGCTTCCTCAAGTTGAGGTTGTCCATGAGTTGGCGAGTCAATACCCGAATTGCTGTTAACAGGGCCCATGCCTGGCTCCTTCAAAACTCCAAAGTGGGAATTTATCTTTGTATGAAAAGACATTCAAAATGCATTTGACTCGGTTTTATGCTGAAAGTTCACACTATTGAGGTCAGTGAAACCAGGAAAAACAGAGCCCTGATCCGGGAAAATTTTTCAAGGTAATGGATCAAAAGAGGAGGCAACTAGCCTCAGACAAGAAGTGGGTTATGCTCATTCGATCATCATCGTCCTTCCGCAGCTCAGTGATTATCGCAGTGTTATCAACACCGAGGGTCATCACATATCGACTATCGGGACTGAATTTGGCTAAGGTGACTCCTTTCTCGTGTCGGATGGTGGCTTTTTCCAGCCATGCGCCTTCGGTCTGCAGACCAAAAACCTTCGCCGTACGATCCTCACTGGCGGTAACCACAAGACGACCATCGGCACTGAATGATGTAGCTGTGTAGAGGATGCTCTTATGGCTAATGTTGGCTTCTTCTCGCCATGATCCATTGGCCTGCAGGCCATAGATTTTTGCCGTGTTATCAGTACTGGTGGTCACCACATGAAGGCAATCGGCACTGAAGGTGGCTGAGAAGACTATGCCCTTGTGGGTAATGCAGGCTGTTTCTTGCCATGATGAATTAGCCTTCCGGCTATAGATTGTCGCCTTGCAATCCCAACCGTTGGTCACCACATGGCAGCTATCGGAGCTGAAGGTGGCTGAGGCGATTGCATCATCATGATAAATCGTGGCTGCTTTTTTCCATGATCCATCGGCCTGCAGGTCATAGATATTTGCCGTGCGATCTGAACTGTAGGTTAACAGGTGGCAGCTATCGGCGCTAATATTGACAATTACGCTCGGGGTGTCTTGAAGGGTGGCTTTTTCCACCCATGACCCATCGGCCCTCTTGCCATAGATTGTAACAACGAAATGTGTATCCTGGATCGCCAGAAGACTCTCATCGACACTGAACCTGGCCGAATTGACCGGACTGGTATGGTAAATAATGTCCTCTAATTCCCATGATCCATTGTCCCCCTGACCAAAGAATTTCACCGTCTGATCTGGAGCGACAGTCATCAAATGGCGGCCATCAGCAGTGAAGGTGATGGATCTGACATTGAGAAGGGGAATGGTGGCTTTTGCTTCCCAAGATCCATTCTCCGCCTGACTGTAAATAGTGACTGTATTATCATAGCTAATGGCTAACACATGAAGGCCATCAGAGCTAAAGCTGGCCGACATGACTGCACCATTATGATGGGTAATAGTGTTTTTTTCTTCCCAGGTTCCACCATTCTCCTGGCCATAGATTTTCAACTTACGATTCGCACTGGCGACCACCACACGACGGCTGACGGCACTGAAGGAGACTCCGTTGATACCGCCAGCACGGGGAATTTTGGCTTTTTCTACCAGCTTGAATTTTTTACATTGAGACGTCAGTTTACTGTTGGTGAAAAGGAGCTGAGCAGGAAAGTAAGTACTTTCTCGTTGTTTTAAAAGTGACTCGACAGTGTCCTCATCCGCAAACGGCGCCAACCAGTCACGGAGTTGTTGTTCATCTTTTTTCGTTATCATGGCCTTTAGTTGATATTGGTGTTGTGAAGGAAACCGCCGAAACCAGGCTCTTTCCAGAGCTTTATCGTTTTCAACAAGATCGCGAAGATGCCTGCATACCTTTACTAAACGGGTAATCTCGCGAAAACCCAAATAGCGAATAATCATCGATTTTGTTTCGTGGGGTAAACAGAGGAATGGCGATTGATTTTGGTTGTATACACTAACCTCCCTGCCTGCACTGAAAACTGTTGATGCTTCCTCAAGTTGAGGTTGTCCATGTGTTGGCGAGTCAATACCCGAATTGCTGTTAACAGGGCTCATGCCTTACTCCTTCAAAACTCCAAAGGTGGTATTTATCCTTGTATGAAAAAGACATTCAAAATGCATTTGACTCAGTTTTAGGATGAAAGTTCACAATATCGAGGTCAGTGAAACCAGGAAAAACAGAGCCCTGATCCGGGAAAATTTTTCAAGGTCATGGGTCAAAAGAGGAGACCACTAATCAGGCAGGCGTCAGGTTACACTCATTCGATCATCATCGTCCTTCCACAGTTCAGTGATTCTCGCACTGTAATCAACACTGACGGTCAGCACGTATCGATCATCGGGACTTAAATTGGCTGAGGTGACTCCTCTTGCGTGCTGGATGGTGGCTTTTTCCAGCCATGACCCATCTGCCTGCAGACCACAAAATTTCGCCGTACCATCCGCACTGGCGGTTAACACATGACAACCATCGGCGCTGAAGCAGGCTGAGGTGACATTGCGCTTATGGATAATGCTGGCTTCTTCCTGCCATGATCCATCGGCCTGAAGACCACTGATTTTTGCCGTATTATCGTGACTGGTGGTCACCACATGGAGGCAATCGGCACTGAAGGTGGCTGAGCTGATGTTTCTAGCGTGGGATATACAGGCTTTTTCCTGCCATGATGAATCGGCCCTACGGCTATAGATTTTCGCCTTGTGATCCCAACTGGCGGTCACCACATGGCAGCTATCGGCGCTGAAGGTGGCTGTGATGATCAAATTATCATGATAAATTGAGGCTGCTTTTTTCCATGATCCATCGGCCTGCAGGTTAAAGATATCTGCCTTGTGACCTGGACTGAAGGTTAACAGATGGCAGCTATCGGCGCTGAAATTGGCGATTTCGGTCTGGGGGCCTTGAAGGGTGGCTTTTTCCACCCATGATCCAGCGGTCCCCTTGCCATAGATTGTAACAACGAGATGTATATCGTGGATCGCCAGAAGACTCTCATCGTCGTTGAACCTGGCCGAATCGATCGCACTGGTATGGTAAATAGTCTCCTCTAATTCCCATGATCCGTTGTCTCTCTTAACAAAGAATTTCACCGTCTGATCTGGACCGCCAGTCACCAAGCGGCGGCCATCAGCGGTGAAGGTGGCTGAACTGGCATTAAGTACATGGGGAATGGTGGCTTTTGCTTCCCATGATCCATTGTCTGCCTGACCATAGATAGTGAATGTATTATCATAACCGGTAGCCAATACATGACGGCCATCAGAGCTAAAGCTGGCCGACTTGGCTGGACGATCATGGATAATAGTGTTTATTTCTTCCCAGGTTCCACCATTCTTTTGGCCATAGATTTTCAACTTATGATCCAAACTGGCGGTCACCACGCGGAGGCTGTCGGCGCTGAAGGTGGCTGTGTTGAGAGCGTATGCAAGGGGGATTTCCGCTTTTTCTACCAGCTTGAATTTTTTACATTGAGACATCAGTTTACTGTTGGTGAAAAGGAGCTGAGCAGGAAAGTAAGTACTTTCTCGTTGTTTTAAAAGTGACTCGACAGTGTCCTCATCCGCAAACGGCGCCAACCAGTCACGAAGTTGTTGCTCATCTTTTCTCGTTATCATGGCCTTTAGTTGATATTGGTGTTGTGAAGGAAACCGCCGAAACCAGGCTCTTTCCAGACCTTTATCGTTTTCAACAAGATCGCGAAGATGCCTGCATACCTTGGCTAAACGGGTAATCTCGCGAAAACCCAAATAGCAAATAATCATTGACTTTGTTTCGTGGGGTAAACAGAGGAATGGCGATTGATTTTGGTGGTATACACTAACTTCCCTGCCTGCACTGACAACCGTTGATGCTTCCTCAAGTTGAGGTTGTCCATGTGTTGGCGAGTCAATACCCGAATTGCTGTTAACAGGGCTCATGCCTTACTCCTTCAAAACTCCAAAGGTGGTATTTATCCTTGTATGAAAAAGACATTCAAAATGGATTCGACTCGGTTTTATGCTGAAAGTTCACACTATTGAGGTCAGTGAAACCAGGAAAAACAGAGCCCTGATCCGGGAAAATTTTTCAAGGTAATGGATCAAAAGAGGAGGCAACTAGCCTCAGACAAGAGGTGGGTTATGCTCATTCGATCATCATCGTCCTTCCGCAGCTCAGTGATTATCGCATTGTTATCAAGACCGAGGGTCATCACATATCGATCATCGGGACTGAATTTGGCTAAGGTGACTCCTCTCTCGTGTCGGATGGTGGCTTTTTCCAACCATGATCCATCGGCCTCCTGACCATAAATTTTCACCGTACGATCCGTACCGGTGGTTATTACATGACAACCATCTGCACTGAAGGTGGCTGAGATGACGCTGCTCTCATGGCTAATGTTGGCTTCTTCTCGCCATGATCCATTGGCTTGCAGGCCATGGATTTTTGCCGTGTTATCATTACTGGTGGTCGCCACATGGAGGCAATCGGCACTGAAGGTGGCTGAGCAGACTTCTTTCTTGTGGGTAATGCAGGCTTTTTCTTGCCATGATGAGTCGGCTCTCCGGCTATAGATTTTCGCCTTGTAATCCCAGCTGGAAGTTACCACATGGCAACTATCGGCGCTGAAGGTGGCTGAGATGGGTTCATAATCATGAGAAATCGTGGCCGCTTTTTTCCATGATCCATCGGCCTGCAGGTTAAAAATATTTATCTCGACACCTGTTCTGGTTAACAGGTGGCAGTTATCGGCGCTGATATCTTTAATTGCTTTCTGGGTGCCTTGAAGGGTGGCTTTTTCCACCCATGATCCAGCGGCCCCCTTGCCGTAGATTGTAACAACGGAATTTATATCACGGATCGCCAGAATACTCTCATCGACGCTGAACCTGGCCGAAATGACCGGACTGATATGGTAAATAATGTCCTTTAATTCCCAAGATCCATTATCCCCCTGACCAAAGAATTTCACCGTGTGATCTGGACCGAAAGTCATCAAACGTCGGCCATCAGCAGTGAAGGTGAATGATTCGACATTGAGAACATGGGGAATGCTGGCTGTCGCTTCCCAAGATCCATTGTCTGCCTGACTGTAGATAGTGACTGTCTTATCATAACCGGTGGCTAAAACATGACGGCCATCAGAGCTAAAGCAGGCCGACCTGACTGGACCATTATGGGTAATAGTATTTTTTTCTTCCCAGGTTCCACCATTCTCCTGGCCATAGATTTTCAACGTATGATCCACTCTGGCGACCAACACACGACGGCTGACGGCGCTGAAGGTGGCTGTGTTGGTACCTTTAGCAAGGGGAATTTTGGTTTTTTCTACAAGCTTGAATTTTTTACATTGAGACATCAGTTTACTGTTGGTGAAAAGCAGCTGAGCAGGAAAGTAAGTACTTTCTCGTTGTTTTAAAAGTGGTTCGACAGTGTCCTTATCTGCAAACGGGGCCAACCAGTCGCGAAGTTGTTGCTCATCTTTTTCCGTTATCGTGGCCTTTAGTTGATATTGGTGTCGTGGAGGAAACCGGCGATACCAGGCTCTTTCCAGAGCTTTATCGTTTTCAACAAGGTCGCGAAGATGTCTGCATACCCTGGCTAAACGGGTAATCTCGCGAAAACCCAAATAGCGAATAATCATCGACTTTGTTTCGTAGGGTAAACAGAGGAATGGAGATTGATTTTGGTGGTATACACTAACTTCCCTGCCTGCACTGACAACTGTTGATGCTTCCTCAAGTTGAGGTTGTCCATGTGTTGGCGAGTCAATACCCGAATTGCTGTTAACAGGGCCCATGCCTGGCTCCTTCAAAACTCCAGAGTTGGTATTTATCTTTGTATGAAAAAGACATTCAAAATGAATTCGACTCGGTTTTATGATGAAAGTTCACAATATTGAGGTCAGTGAAACCAGGAAAAAAACAGAGCCCTGATCCGTTAAATTTTTTCAAGGTCATGGGTCAAAAGAGGAGACAACCAGCCTCAAGCAGGTGCTGGGTTGTGCTCATTCGATCATCATCGTCCTTCCGCAGCTCAGTGATTCTTGCACTGTAATCATTACTGATGGTCACCACATATCGGTCATCGGGACTGAAGTCGGCTAAGGTGATTAGTCTCTCGTGTCGGATGGTGGCTTTTTCCAGCCATGACCCATCGGCCTCCTGGCCATAAATTTTCGCCGTACCATCCACACTGGTGGTTATTACATGACAACCATCTGCACTGAAGGTGGCTGAGGAGACGCTGCTCTTATGGCTAATGTTGGCTTCTTCTCGCCATGATCCATTGGCCTGCAGGCCATGGATTTTTGCCGTCTTATCAACACTGGTGGTCGCCACATGGAGGCAATCGGCACTGAAGGTGGCTGAGAAGAGTTCGTCATTGTGGGTAATGCAGGCTTTTTCCTGCCACGATGAACCGGCTCTCCGGCTATAGATTTTCGCCTTGTAATACTTACTGGCGGTTACCACGTGGCAGCTATCGGCGCTGAAGGTGGCTGAGATGGGTTCATAATCATGAGAAATCGTGGCCGCTTTTTTCCATGATCCATCGGCCTGCAGGTTAAAAATATTTATCTCCAAACCTGTTCTGGTTAACAGGTGGCAGTTATCGGCGCTGATATCTTTAATTGCTTCCTGGGTGCCTTGAAGGGTGGCTTTTTCCAGCCATGATCCAGCGGCCCCCTTGCCGTAGATTGTAACAACGGAATTTATATCGCGGATCGCCAGAATACTCTCATCGACGCTGAACCTGGCCGAAATGACCGGACTGGTATGGTAAATAATGTCCTTTAATTCCCATGATCCATCGTCCCCCTGACCAAAGAATTTCACCGTGTGATCTGGAGCGACAGTCATCAAACGTCGGCCATCAGCAGTGAAGGTGATGGATCTGACATTGAGAACATGGGGAATGCTGGCTGTTGCTTCCCAGGATCCGTTGTCCGCCTGACTGTAGATAGTGACTGTCGCATCATAACCGGCGGCTAAAACATGACGGCCATCAGAGCTCAAGCTGGCCGACATGACTGCACCATTATGGGTAATAGTGTTTTTTTCTTCCCAGGTTCCACCATTCTCCTGGTCATAGATTTTCAACTTATGATCCTCACTGGCGGCCACCACACGGCGGCCGACGCCACTGAAGGTGTCTTTGCTGATGCCAGCATGGGGAATTTTGGCTTTTTCTACCAGCTTGAATTTTTTACATTGAGACATCAGTTTACTCCGGGTGAAAAGGAGCTGAGCAGGAAAGTAAGTACTTTCTCGTTGTTTTAAAAGTGACTCGACAGTGTCCTTATTTGCAAACGGCGCCAACCAGTCACGAAGTTGTTGCTCATCTTTTTCCGTTATCATGGCCTTTAGTTGATATTGGTGTCGTGGAGGAAACCGGCGATACCAGGCTCTTTCCAGAGCTTTATCGTTTTCAACAAGATCGCGAAGATGCCTGCATACCTTTGCCAAACGGGTAATCTCGCGAAAACCCAAACAGCGAATAATCATCGATTTGGTTTCGTAGGGTAAACAGAGGAATGGCGATTGATTTTGCATGTATACACTAACCTCCCTGCCTGCACTGACAACTGTTGATGCTTCCCCAAGTTGAGGTTGTCCAGGTGTCGGCGAGTCAATGCCCGAGTTGCTGTTAACAGGGCCCATTTCTGGCTCCTTCAAAACTACAATGTGAGTATTTATCTTTTTTGTATGAAAAAGACATTCAAAATGAATTCGACGACTTAGACTCAGTTTTAGGATGAAAGTTCACAATATTGGGGTCAGAGAAACGAGGAAAAAAAAAGCCCTGATCCGGGAAAATTTTTCAAGGTAATGGATCAAAAGAGGAGGCAACTAGCCTCAGACAAGAGGTGGGTTATGCTCATTTGATCATCATCGTCCTTCCGCAGCTCAGTGATTCTTGCACTGTAATCATTACTGATGGTCACCACATATCGGTCATCGGGACTGAAGTCGGCTGAGAGGACTCCTCTCTCGTGTCGGATGGTGGCTTTTTCCAGCCACTTCCCTTCGGTCTGCAGACCAAAAACTCTCGCCGTACCATCTGCACTGGCGGTCACCACAAGACGACCATCGGCACTGAAGGTGGCTGAGAGGATTTTTTCCTTATGGGTAATGCTGGCTTGTTTTCGCCATGATCCATCGGCCTGCAGGCCACTGATTTTTGCCTTGTTATCTTTACTGATAGTCACCACATGAAGGCAATCGGCACTGAAGGTGGCTGAGATGACTTCGTACTTGTGGGTAATGCAGGCTTTTTCTTGCCATGATGAATCGGCTCTGCGGCTATAGATTTTCGCCTTGTAATCCCAACTGGCGGTCACCACATGGCAGCTATCGGCGCTGAAGGTGGCTGTTTCGAGTATATAATCATGGGAAATCGTGACCGCTTTTTTCCATGATCCATCGGCCTGCAGGTTAAAGATACTTGCCTTGTAACCTGAATCTTTGGTTAACAGGTGACAGCTATCGGCGCTGATATCGGCAAGTGCGATATGGGTGCCTTGAAGGGTGGCTTTCTCCACCCATTTTCCAGCGGCCCCCTTGCCATAGGTTGTAACAACGAAATGTGTATCGTGGATCGCCAGAAGACTCTCATCGACGCTGAACCTGGCCGATTCGATCGGAGTGGTATGGTCAATGGTGTCCTCTAATTCCCATGATCCATTGTTTCCCTGGCCAAAGATTTTTACCGTGTGATCTGTACCGGCAGTCACCAAACGGCGACCATCAGCAGTGAAGGTGACTGATTTGGCAGTGGGAACATGGGGAATGGTGGCTTTTGCTTCCCAGGATCCATTGTCCGCCTGACTGTAGATAATGAATGTCTTATCACAACCGGTGGCTGACACATGATGGCCATCAGTGCTAAAGCTGGCCGACATGACTGAACCATCATGGGTAATAGTGTTTTTTTCTTCCCAGGTTCCACCACTCTCCTGGCCATAGATTTTCAACTTATGATCCACACTGGCGGTCATCACACGGCGGCTGTCGGCGCTGAAGGTGGCTGTGGTGACATAAGAAGCGTGGGTAATTTTGGCTTTTTCTGCCAGCTTGAATTTTTTACATTGAGACATCAGTTTACTGTTGGTGAAAAGGAGCTGAACAGGAAAGTAAGTACTTCCTCGTTGTTTGAAAAGTGACTCGACAGTGTCCTTATCCGCAAACGGTGCCAGCCAGTCACAGAGTTGTTGCTCATCTTTTCTCTTTATCGTGGTCTTTAGTTGATATTGGTGTTGAGAAGGAAACCGGCGAAACCAGGCTCTTTCCAGAGCTTTATCGTTTTCAACAAGATCACGAAGATGCCTGCATACCTTTGCTAAACGGGTAATCTCGCGAAAACCCAAACAGCGAATAATCATCGATTTTGTTTCGTAGGGTAAACAGAGGAATGGCGATTGATTTTGGTGATATACATTAACGTCTCTGCCTGCACAGACACCTGTTGCCGCTTCCTCCAGTCGAGGTCGCCTGGGTGCTGGCGGGAGTAAATCGTCACGGCCGGAATTGTTGTTCAAAGGGTTCATGTCTGGCTCCTCTTGTGTTCAAAAGTCATTACTTACCCCTGCCTGGAAAAGACATCTAAAGTTGATTTGATCTGTTAGAGTCATTTTCACGACGGAAGTTCAAAATATTGAGGTCAGTGGAAATAAGAAAAAGAAGCGCCCTGATCCGGGAAAAATAGCTCAGTGATTTTCGCTGCGTACTCGGTGACGGTTACCACATGTCGGCTATCGGCACTGAAGGTGGCCCATTGGACTGCACCTTCATCCTCGTGTTGGAGGGTGGCTTTTTCCAGCCATGATCCGTCGGCCTCCTGGCCACAAATTTTCGCTGTACCATCTGCACTGGCAGTGACCAAATGACAACCATCGGCACTGAAAGTGGCTGAGATGACACACTCCTTATGGATAATGCTGTCTTCTTCTTGCCATGATCCATCGGCCTGCAGGCCACTGATTTTTGCCGTGTTGTCACCACCGGCGGTCACCACATGGAGGCAATCGCTGCTGAAGTTGGCTGAGTTGATCCCTCCGTTGTGGGAAATGCAGGCTTTATGTTGCCATGATGCAGGGGCCTTCTGGCTATAGATTTCCGCCTTGCCATCCATACTGGCAGTGACCACATGACGGCAATCGGCGCTGAAGGTGGCTGAGCCGATCACGTCACTATGATGAATAGCCGTTATTTCTTTCCATGATCCATCAGCCTGCAGACCACAGATTCTCGCCGTGCAATCAAAACTGGCGGTTACCAGATGGCAGCTATCGGCGCTGAAGTTGGCTGAGCTGATTGCTTTCTTGTGTTGAAAAGTGGCTTTTTCCAACCATGATCCAGCGACCCCCTGGGCGTAGATTTTTACAACATAATCTTCATCGAAGATCACCAGATGATGGCCATTGGCGCTGAGCATGGCCGAACAGACCGGACTACTATGGTCAATAATGCCCTCCTGTTGCCATGATCCATCGTCCCCCTGACCAAAGATTTTCACCGTATGACCCAAACTGGCAGTCACCACACGGCGACCATCAGCACTGAAGCTGGCTGAACTGACATGATCAATATGGTGAATAATGGCTTTTTCTTCCCATGATCCATCATCCTTCAGACCACAGATTTTCGCTGTGCCATCGTGACAGGCAGTGACCAGATAACGGCCATCGGGGCTGAAGCTGGCTGACAAGACCATACGATTATGGGTAATAGTGGCTTTTTCTTCCCATAATCCATTGGCCTGCAGGCGGTAGATTTTTGCTGTGTTATCAAAACTGGCGGTTGCCAGGAAGTGGCCATCGGGACTGAAAGTGGCTTCGGAGACAGGACCAGCATGAGTAATCCTGATTTTTTCCACTAGCTTGAATTTTTTACATAGAGACATCAATTTACTGTTGGTGAAAAGTAACTCAACAGGGAAATGAATATTCTTTCGGTGTTCAATGAGCGACTCGGCAGTGTCCTTATTAGCAAAAGGCGCCAACCAATCACGGAGTTGTTGCTCATCTTTTTTCGTTATCGTGGCTTTTAGTTGATATTGGTGTTGTGAAGGAAACCGGCGACCCCATGCTCTTTCCTGTGCTTTATCGTTTTCAACAAGATCGCGAAGATACCTGCATACCTTTGCCAAACGGGTAATCTCGCGAAAACCCAAATAGCGAATAATCATCGATTTTGTTTCGTAGGGTAAACGGAGCAATGGCGATTGGTTTTGGTTGTATACACTAATCTCCCTGCCTGCACTGACAACCGTTGGCACTTCCTCAAGGTAAGCTTGTCCATGTGTTGGCGAGTCAATACCCGAATTGCTGTTAACAGGTCCCATGCCCGACTCCTTCAAAACTTCAAGGTGGGTATTTATCCTTGTAGGAAAAAAACATTCAAAATGGATTCGACAGCTTAGACTCGGTTTTATGATGAAAGTTCACAATATTGGGGTCAGTGAAACCAGGAAAAAAACAGAGCCCTGATCCAGAAAAATTTTTCAAAGTCATGGATCAAAAGAGGAGACAACTAACCTCAGGCTGAGGTTGGGTCAGACCCATTGGATCATCATCGTCCTTGCATAGTTCAGTGATTTTTGCCGCGTAAGAAGTAACCGTCACCACAAGTCGGCTATCGGCGCTGAAAGCGGCTGATTTGACTGGACTTTCGTGTTGAATGGTAGCTTTTTCCAGCCATGACCCGTCAGCCTCCTGGCCACATATTTTCGCTGTACCATCCAGGCTGGTAGTTACCATATGACAGCCATCGGCACTGAAGGTAGCTGAGGTGATGCAGTTCTGATGGATAATGATGATGGCCTCTTCTTGCCATGATCCATCAGCCTGCAGGGTAATGATTTTTACCGTGTTATCCTTGCTGCCGGTCACCAGATGGCGGCAATCGGCACTGAAGTTGGCTGAGGTGATCTCTCCGGTGTGGGAAATGCAGGCTTTTTCTTGCCATGATGAATCGGCCGTCTTGCTGTGGATTTTCGCCTTGCCGCCCCGACTGGCGGCCACCAGATGGCAGCTATCGGCGCTGAAGGTGACTGAGAAGCGCCAATGATTATGATAAATCGTGGCTGCTTTTTTCCATGATCCATCGGCCTGTAGGCCACTGATTATTGCCGTTCTGTCATCACTGACGGTCACCACATGGAGGCTATCGGCGCTGAAGTTGGCGGATTTGATTTTGAAACTGTGCTGAATGCTGGCTTTTTCTACCCATGATCCTGCGGGCCCCTGAGCGTAGATTTTTACAGAGCAATCTTTACTGCAGAGCGCCAGATGATGGCCATTGCAGCTGATTACGGACGAAGAGACCGAACTACCACGTTCAATAGTACTCTCTAATGCCCAAGATCCATCGTCCCCCTGACTAAAGATTTTCGTCCTATGAGCATTGGCAGTCACCATACGGCGGTCATCAGCACTGAAAGTGACTGAATAGACCGGACCAATATGAGGAAGGATGGCTTTCTCTTTCCATGATCCATCATCCTCCTGGCCATATATTTTCGCCTGGCAATCCGAACTGACGGTCGCCAAATGACGACCATTGGGACTGAAGCTAGCTGAGTAGAAGTAACTACTGTGGGAAATGATGCCTTTTAGTTCCCATGATCCATCGGTCTTCTGGCCGAAGATTTTCGCCCTTTTATCCCCACCGGTGACCAGATGGCGACCATCGGCGCTGAAGGTGACTGAGTCAAAGTAGAAGGAATGAGTAATTTTGGCTTTTTCCACTAACTTGAATTTTTTACATTCAGACATCAGTTTACTGTTGCTGAAAAGTAACTGGACAGGAAAATAAGAACTCTTTCTGTGTTTTATGAGTGACTCGATAGTTTCTGAATTTGCAAACGTCTGCAACCAATCACGGAGCTGTTGCTCGTCTTTTGTCTTAATTGCGGCCTTTAGTTGATATAGGTGTGGTGAAGGAAACCGGCGATCCCACGCTCTTTCCAGAGCTCTGTTTTGTTTAACAAAATCGCGAAAATATCGGCATACCTTTGCTAAACGGATAATCTCTCGAAAACCCAGACAGCGAATAATCTTTAACTGTGTTAATTCGGGCAAAGCTAAAATCGGAGAGTTATTGTTGTGATATAAAGCAACGTCCCTACCTGCACTGACACCCGTTGATGCTTCCTCAAGCTGAGGTTGCAAAGGTCTTGGCGAAAGTGATTTGTGTATCTCTGAATTGCTGGTGATAGGGTTCATCCCTGATTGCTCCGTAGCTCCAAAATCAGTCTTTATCCTCGCCTGGAAAGGATATTTTAAATGGATTCTATCTGTTCGACTCAGTTTTATAGTGGTAGTTCAAAAAAGATTGAGTTCAGTGGAGCCAAGCAAAAATACGCTCATTCGATCATTGATCGTTCTTCAATAGTTCAGTAATTTTCGCTGTGTACTCGGTGACGGTTACCACATGTCGGCTATCGGCACTGAAAGTGGCCTGGTGGACTGCATCTTCATCCTCGTGTTGGAGGGTGGCTTTTTCCAGCCATGATCCGTCGGCCTGCTGGCCACAAATTTTCGCTGTGCGATCCAAACTGGCGGTTACCATATGACAACCATCGGCACTGAAGTCGGCTGAGAAGACACTCCCGCTATGGGTGATACAGGCTTCTTCCTGCCATGATCCATCGGCCTGCAGGCCATTGATTTTTGCCGTGTTGTCATTACTGGCGGTCGCCACTTGGAGGCAATCGGCGCTGAAGTTGGCTGAGTTGACTTCCCTGGTGTGAAAAATGCGGGCTTTTTCTTGCCATGATGAATTGACATTCTGGCTATAGATTTTTGCACTGCCATCCCAACTGGCGGTCACCACATGACGGCAATCGGCGCTGAAGTTGGCTGAGCAGATCACATCGCCATGATGGATCGCAGTTATTTCTTTCCATGATCCATCGGCCTGCAGGCCACAGATTCTTGCCGTGCAATCAAAACTGGAGGTTACCAGATAGCAGCTATCGGCGCTGAAGTCTGCTGAGGAGATTGCTTTCTTGTGTTGAATGGTGGCTTTTTCTACCCATGATCCAGCGACCCCCTGAGCGTAGATTTTTACAGCATAATCTGCATCGCAAATCACTAGATGATGGCCATTGGCGCTGAGCATGGCCGAACAGACCTGACTACTGTGGTCAATAATGCCCTCCGGTTGCCATGATCCATCGCTCCCCTGAGCAAAGATTTTCACCGTATGATCCAGACTGGCAGTCACCACGCGGCGCCCATCAGTACTGAAGCTGGCTGAACTGATCTGATCAATATGGGTAATAATGACTTTTTCTTCCCATGATCCATCATCCTGCTGACCAAAGATTTTCGCCGTGTGATCTTTACTGGCAGTCACCACATGACGGCCATCGAGACTGAAGCTGGCTGATGTGACCCAATTATTATGGGAGATGGTGCCTTTTGATTCCCATGATCCATGGGTCTCCAGGCCGAAGATTTTTGCTGTTCCATCATAACTGGCGGTTACCAGGTGACGGCCATCGGTGCTGAAGGTGGCGGTGCAGACATTGCTGGAATGGGCAATTTCGAGTTTTTCCACTGGGCTGAATAGTTTACATTGAGACATCAGTTTGCTGTTGATGAAAAGGAGCTGAACAGGAAAGTAAGTACTTTCTCGTTGTTTTAAAAGTGACTCGATAGTGTCCTTATCCACAAACGGCTTTAACCAGGCACGGAGTTGTTGCTCATTTTTTTTCGTTATCGTGGCCTTTAGTTGATCTTGGTGAGGTGAAGGAAACCGTTGATACCACCCTCTTTCCAGTGCTTTATCGGTTTCAACAAAATCGCGAAGGTACCTGCATACCCTTGCCAAACGGGTAATCTCGCGAAGACCCAAATAGCGAATAATCATCGATTTTGTTTCGTAGGGTAAACAAAGCAATGGCGATTGGTTTTGGTAATATACATTAATGTCTCTGCCGACACAGACACTCGTTGCTGTTTCCTCCAGTCTAGGTCGCTTGGGTTCTGGCGGGAGTAAATCGTCATGGCCGGAATTGTTGTTCAAAGGGTTCATGTCTGGCCCCTCCTGAGTTCAAAAGTCAGTACTTACCCGTGCCTTAAAAAGACATCTAAAGTTGATTTGATCTGTTAGAGTCGGTTTTGTAATGGAAGTTCAAAATATTGGGGTCAGTGAAACCAGGAAAAAAACAGAGCCCTGATCCGTGAAATTTTTTCAAGGTCATGGATCAAGCAAGTGAACAAAGACTTGTTCCCTTGCGACAAAGACGGCAACCGGGTTTAGCTCAGCTGGCCGTGGTGCAGAACCGCCCTGATACCTATTCGCAGGTGACTAATTTTAACTGTCAGGCCAAGTCAAGGCAGAGTGTACCCATTGAAGCCTAACGGTTAATGAATATCATCGACAACGAAAATGCCGGCAGATCGGTCACTAAAACTACCCGTGAGTCACTGGATTCATTAATAGCCAACTGGTCTGTCACCACCGGAACGAATGTGGAACGGTTTATCTACGACGAGAAAAGCCCCGGCGTGTTTTACGTCTACCCAGTGCCAGCGGCCAATCACATCATCAATATTATGATCAACCGAACACCGGTTCCGGTCACCATTACCGACGTTGGAAACGATCCTACCGACATGGAACTGGATACCGTCTGGCTGAACCCGGTAATCAATTACTTGATGTTCCGTGCCTACATTACGGACGGAGAAACGGAAGAAAATCTGATGCAGGCACAAAGCTATCTGAAAATGTTCGCTAATGACCTGCAACTGAAATGGAATGTGGACCTGATTTTCAGGCAGCAGCTTCAGGGGGATGTGGTTCAGGGTTAATGCTTTTTGTTTTCATGCTTGATCCAGATAATGACCGGTATGGCAATAATGACCACAAAAAGGGTCATGAGCAGATACATATCGCTGGGTGTCATAACTTTTCTCCCTTGGAGCGATCTAAGAACCCTCGCCCGATAGGGCGGGGAGTGTCAGAAAGCCAACATAAACAAAGAAAATAATCAGCGCAGCACCGAACAGTTCTATTTCCCAAAACAGGTCACTTTCTGATACCAAAGGACCCAGGATACACAGAGCTAAGGGCACCTTGACCAGATCAAACCACATCTTAGACAAACAATCACGCTGATTTTTATTCATTGATTTCACCTTTTCATTTCTTGAAAGGACATCATAGACTATGGAACTGGACTACCTGCCGCGCATACGCCCCTACATCAAAAGAGGAGACAACTAACCTCAGGCTGAGGTTGGGTCAGACCCATTGGATCATCATCGTCCTTGCATAGTTCAGTGATTTTTGCTGTGTAAAGAGTAACCGTCACCACAAGTCGGCTATCGGCGCTGAAAGCGGCTGACTTGACCTGACTTTCGTGTTGAATGGTGGCTTTTTCCTGCCATGACCCGTCGGCCTCCTGGCCACATATTTTCGCTGTACCATCCAGGCTGGTAGTTACCATATGACAGCCATCGGCACTGAAGGTAGCTGAGGTGACGCTGTTCTGATGGATAATGATGATGGCCTCTTCTTGCCATGATCCATCGGCCTGCAGGGTACTGATTTTTACCGTGTTATCCCTGCTGCTGGTCACCAGATGGCGGCAATCGGCACTGAAGTTGGCTTTGGTGATCTCTTCGGTGTGGGAAATGCAGGCTCTTTCTTGCCATGATGAATCGGCCGTCTTGCTATGGATTTTCGCCTTGCCGCCCCGACTGGCGGTCACCAGATGGCAGCTATCGGCGCTGAAGGTGGCTGAGACCCGATGATTATGATAAATCGTGGCTGCTGTTTTCCATAATCCATCGGCCTGCAGGCCACTGATTTTTGCCGTACTGTCCCTACTGACGGTCACCACATGGAGGCTATTGGCGCTGAAGTTGGCGGATTTGATTCCGGAACTGTGCTGAATGCTGGCTTTTTCTACCCATGATCCAGCGGGCCCCCGAGCATAGATTTTTACAGAGTAATCTTGACTGCAGAGCGCCAGATGATGGCCATTGGAGCTGATTACGGTCGAAGAGACCGTACTACCACGTTCAATAGTACTCTCTAATGCCCATGATCCATCGTCCCCCTGAATAAAGATTTTCGTCCTGTAAGCACTGGCAGTCACCACACGGCGGCCATCAGCACTGAAGGTGGCTGAATAGGCCGGACCAATATGGGAAAGGATGGCTTTCTCTTTCCATGATCCATCATCCTCCTGACCATATATTTTCGCCTGGCCATCCCAACCGGCGGTCACCAAATGACGACCATTGGGACTGAAGCGGGCTGAGTAGAGGTAATCACTGTGGGAAATGATGCCTTTTGGTTCCCATGATCCATCGGTCTTCTGGCCGAAGATTTTCGCCCTTTTATCCCCACCGACGGTGACCAGATGGCAACCATCGGCGCTGAAGGTGGTTGTTTTGACATAGAAGGAATGAGTAATTTTGGCTTTTTCCACTAACTTGAATTTTTTACATTCAGACATCAGTTTACTGTTGCTGAAAAGTAACTGAACAGGAAAATAAGAACTCTTTCTTTGTTTAATGAGTGACTCGATAGTTTCTGAATTTGCAAACGTCTGCAACCAATCACGGAGCTGTTGCTCGTCTTTTGTCTTAATTGCGGCCTTTAGTTGATAAAGATGTGGTGAAGGAAACCGGCGATCCCATGCACTTTCCAGAGCTCTGTTTTGTTTAACAAAATCGCGAAAATATCGGCATACCTTGGCTAAACGGGTAATCTCTCGAAAATCCAGGCATCGAATAATCTTTAACTGTGTTAATTCGGGCAAAGCTAAAATCGGAGAGTTATTGTTGTGATATAGAGTAACGTCCCTACCTGCACTGACACCCGTTGGTGCTTCCTCCAGTTGATGCTGCACAGGTGTTGGCGGGAGTGATTCGTGTATCCCGGAATGGCTGTTAATTGGGTTCATCCCTCATTACTCCGTAGCTCCAAAGTCGGTCTTTATTCTCGCCTGGAAAGGTTATTTAAAAAGCATTCAATCTGTTGGAGTCGCTTTTATAGTGGAAGTTCAAAAAAGATTGAGGTCAGTGGAACTAATACCCATCATTCGATCATCAATTCTTCTTCCGAAGTTCAGTGATTCTTACCTTTTTATAATCACCCAGGGTCATCACATTCCGGCTATCGGGGCTGAAACTGGCTGCGGTGAGTTCTGTCCCTTTTTGAATGACGGCTTTTTGCAGCCATGACTCACTAATCTCCAGACCATAAATTTTCACTACACCATCGATACTGGCGGTCAACACATGGCAAGCATCGGCACTGAAGGTGGCTGAGACAACCTCATCCTGATGGACAATGCGGGCTTTTAGTGCCCATGATCCATCGGCCTGCAGGCTGCTGATTTTCGCTATAGCATCACTGATGGTCACCACATGCTGGCAATCGGCACTGAAGCTCGCTGAGATGACCTCCTCAGAGTGTTCAACGCGGGCTTTTTCTCCCCATGATCCAGCGTTCTGGCTATGGATTTTCACCATACCACCTTTATAGACGGTCAACACATGGCGGCAGTCGGCGCTGAAGTTGGCTGATTTGATCAACTCATCATGTTTTATCGTGTCCATTTCTTTCCACGATCCATCAGCCTGCAGGTTAAAGATTATTGCCGCGTGATTACTATAAGTGCTGAGGACCAGATGGCAGCTATCGGCGCTGAAGTTGGCCTGGAAAGCATTGGCCTCTGGTTGAATAATGGATGTTACTACCCATAATCCCTCGGCCAGCTGGCCATGAATTTCTACAACATTATCCATAATATGAAGAATTGCCATGTGACGGCCATCGGGGCTGAGCTTGGGCGAATAGATTTGATTTCCATGACAAAACTCCTTTACTTCCCATGATCCATTGTCCCTCCGAGCAATGATTTTCACCGTGTTATAGGAACTGTGGGTCACCACACGGCGGCTATCAGCACTGAAAGTGGCTGAATTGAGGTAATTCTTATGGGAAATGCAGGCCTTTTCTTCCCAGGATCCGTTGTCCTCCAGACCATAGATTTTCGCTGTGCCATCCTGACAGACAGAGACCAGATAGTGGCCATCGGGGCTGAAGCTGGCTGACAAGACCAAACGATCATGGGTAATGGTGGCTTTTTCTTGCCATGATCCATTGGCCTCCCAGCAGTAGATTTTCGCTGTGTGATCGCTACTGGCGGTTACCAGATGCCGGCCATCGGGGCTGAAACTGGCTTCATTGACTCCAGCACCATGGGTAATTTCGAGCGTTTCCACTAACTCAAATTCTCTGCACAGAGACATTAATTGACTGTTGGTGAAAAGTAACTGAACAGGGAAATGAATATTCTTTCGGTGTTCAATGAGCGACTCGACAGTGCCCTTATTAGCAAAAGGCGCCAACCAATCACGGAGCTGTTGCTCATCTTTTGTCTTAATGGCAGCCTTTAGTTGATCTAGATGTGGTGAAGGAAACCGGCGATTCCATGCTCTTCCCAAAGCGTTATTTTGTTTAACAAGATTTCGAAAATATCGGCATACTTTTGCTAAACGGGTAATCTCTCGCAAACCCAAACAGCGGATAATCTTTAACTGTATTAATTCCGGCAAATCTAAAAGCGGAGAGTTAGTGTTGTAATAAGGCGTAACGTCCCTACCGGTACAGACAACCGTTGCAGCTTCCTTCAGTCGATTTCGCTTGGGTGTTGGCGGGAGTGGTTCCTGTATCCCGGAATGGCTGTTAATTGGGATCATCCCTGATTGCTCCTTAGCTCCAAAGTCAGTCTTTCTCCACAGTTAAAAGCGACATTTAAAATGGATTTAATCCGTTGGACTCGGTTCTACAATGAAAGTTCAAAACATTGCAGTCACTTGGACTAAGCAAAAATACGCTCATTCGATCATCAATCTTTCTTCCATAGTTCAGTGATTCTCAGCGGGCATTCATGACTGATGGCCACCACATTTCGGCTATCGGCGCTGAAGCTGGCTTTGGTGAATCGTATTCTGTTGCGAACGGCTGTTTTTTGCAGCCATGATCCATTGGCCTGCTGGCCAAGAATTCTCACCATACCATCGTCACTGGTGGTCACCAGATGGCAAGCGTCGGGACTGAAGGCAGTTGAGAGGATCTTATTCTGATGGACGATGTTGGCTTTCGGTTGCCATGAGCCATCGGTTTGCAGGCTATGGATTTTCGCTGTGGCATCAGCACCGATGGTCAACCAATGCTGGCAATCGGCACGGCGGTGTTTGTCTAACAAGATCGTGAAAATATCGGCATACCTTTGCTAAACGGGTAATCTCTCGAAAACCCAAATAGCGAATAATCAACGATTTTGTTTCGTAGGGTAAACGGAGGAATGGCGATTGGTTATAGACATTGACGTCCCTGCTTGCACAGACGCCCGTTGCGCCTTCCTCCAGTGAGCTCCCTTGGGTGGTGGCGGGAGTGAACCCTCATTGTTGTAATTGTTGTTCAGAGGGTTCACGCCTGACTCATTCAAAACCCCAAAGTTAGCAAAATCGCCGTAAACCCTTGCCTGACAGAGGGTGTCGCAAAAGGGTATGGTCAGCAGGATATATCAAGATCGTCGTTCCCGCGCAGGCGGGAACCCACCACGAGCAGTGGATCTCCGCCTTCGCGGAGATGACGGTTTGAAGCTTGAAGCGTTTTAATTGACCTTTTGCGACACCCTCGACAGGGCTGGGAGTGTCACAGTGAAATCTTTACCGCAGAGCGCCAATAGATCAAAGAGCTGATTTCACGAATTTGGAAAGAAAATTTCGGGGCCGATCCGTTAAAATCTGATCAAAACAACCAGGTAGAGGTCTCCTGCTTGAATGCTTAATGCCACCAAGTGAAATCATGTCCATGAGAATAATACTTGAGTAATTGCATTCCAACGAGACTGTGTGCTTCTCTGTAATATGGGTCTGGATTAGCACATTTACCATCTGGCTTTTCATGGAGGTCTATAACGCTGACTCTCTTTGAAGCGCCCCTATAAAAAACGTCTTTAGAATGATCTGCTACAAAAAAACAACTATTATCACCTTTCCAGGAAACTCCTTTGTCAATGCGTAATAGATAATTGAATTTAGATGAAATATGTGCAATCTGATTTGATAGATGTTTGAAATTAGATTCTGCTTCACCACTTAAAATATAGTCAAATAGATTTTTCGCTTTGTCTGAAGACCATGTTACTGTTCTACCTGTATTATGGTAAGGAAAGTCAGAGAAAAACGACCTGTGTCTGGTTAAAATCGATTTATCATCATCAAATAATTTATCTGCATCGCAATCTTTTATACCGTAGAGTGGCAGGGTCTCTGACAATGTTGGTTGAGTAAACATGCCATGGCTAGCTATTATATAAGGTGGTTTCGATAGCCATTGATTATCAATGTCTGAATAAAACAAAAAATTGGTTCCGAGTTTTTCAAAACGATTAGCCAGATTAATTTTGTTTTCAGATTTAGCCTTATCTATACAAAAGTTTATAGTCTTGGTAATGTGTTGAGATACAACAATTCTGATGCAATCCATAAACATGAAACCCATATATGCAGTATGCCAATCTAATTCCTTGGGAAATTTTAACTGCAGGTCTGTTTCAAGAGAGATACATAAGATATTATCATGATCTTTGAAACTGGCTTTCATCTCATTGATTTGGGATTCTTTAAGCGCCTTGTCAGAAAATACTATAAACAGTGGGATATCATTTTTACTGAGTTCGGTTCCTTCTTTCAATATTCTTTGGACATAATTCAATCCGTTAAATCTTTCAGGATTATTTTTGCCATCAAATATGGTGGTGCCATGCAGCGCTGCCCATGTATGAAATACTGGACATGGAGGACATACCTTCAAATCCATAGCAGTAGCTTTCTCTAATGTATCTATGCCTGAAAACTTTAAACTATCAGCGATATTTCTCCAGGATAATTCATCGATTGAATCAAAATAAGTTCGGTCGAGAGTGAAGACGATGTTTTTCGCAAGGTGGACGTAGAAATCATCATTGTCTTTTTCGTTCATAACCGGAGAAATGCATCTTGATGAAAGATCCTTAGTCCCAAAATAATTTCCTGTGTGTTCTACTGCGCAAGGAAGATACTTTATATCATCCTTTTTTACAGATGGACTCTCTTGCTCCATTTTGGACTGCGTTAGAATATGTGCCCCTGGCGGTACAATTGGTTTTACTACTTGATACATGCCCTTTTCCCTTTTCCCTTATTAGGCTGTTAAGAATCTAAAATGCTCACATTAGCAAAACATAGCCCTAAAGATCTTTCTAGTACCAAATAATTGCTAACAAATGTGTAATAATGGCTAACAAAAAATTTCCGAGAAATGTACGCAGGGTGTATTTGTGTGAAGAACAGATCGCTTGAGCTCGTTGGCAGTCAACACACCGAGGCCATCGACGCTGAAGGTGGCTGTGCTTAAATTGAAGGAATGAGTAATTTTGGCTTTTTCCACTAACTTGAATTTTTTACATTCAGACATCAGTTTACTGTTGCTGAAAAGTAACTGAACAGGAAAATAAGAACTCTTTCTTTGTTTAATGAGTGACTCGATAGTTTCTGAATTTGCAAACGTCTGCAACCAATCACGGAGCTGTTGCTCGTCTTTTGTCTTAATTGCGGCCTTTAGTTGATAAAGATGTGGTGAAGGAAACCGGCGATCCCATGCACTTTCCAGAGCTCTGTTTTGTTTAACAAAATCGCGAAAATATCGGCATACCTTGGCTAAACGGGTAATCTCTCGAAAATCCAGGCATCGAATAATCTTTAACTGTGTTAATTCGGGCAAAGCTAAAATCGGAGAGTTATTGTTGTGATATAGAGTAACGTCCCTACCTGCACTGACACCCGTTGGTGCTTCCTCCAGTTGATGCTGCACAGGTGTTGGCGGGAGTGATTCGTGTATCCCGGAATGGCTGTTAATTGGGTTCATCCCTCATTACTCCGTAGCTCCAAAGTCGGTCTTTATTCTCGCCTGGAAAGGTTATTTAAAAAGCATTCAATCTGTTGGAGTCGCTTTTATAGTGGAAGTTCAAAAAAGATTGAGGTCAGTGGAACTAATACCCATCATTCGATCATCAATTCTTCTTCCGAAGTTCAGTGATTCTTACCTTTTTATAATCACCCAGGGTCATCACATTCCGGCTATCGGGGCTGAAACTGGCTGCGGTGAGTTCTGTCCCTTTTTGAATGACGGCTTTTTGCAGCCATGACTCACTAATCTCCAGACCATAAATTTTCACTACACCATCGATACTGGCGGTCAACACATGGCAAGCATCGGCACTGAAGGTGGCTGAGACAACCTCATCCTGATGGACAATGCGGGCTTTTAGTGCCCATGATCCATCGGCCTGCAGGCTGCTGATTTTCGCTATAGCATCACTGATGGTCACCACATGCTGGCAATCGGCACTGAAGCTCGCTGAGATGACCTCCTCAGAGTGTTCAACGCGGGCTTTTTCTCCCCATGATCCAGCGTTCTGGCTATGGATTTTCACCATACCACCTTTATAGACGGTCAACACATGGCGGCAGTCGGCGCTGAAGTTGGCTGATTTGATCAACTCATCATGTTTTATCGTGTCCATTTCTTTCCACGATCCATCAGCCTGCAGGTTAAAGATTATTGCCGCGTGATTACTATAAGTGCTGAGGACCAGATGGCAGCTATCGGCGCTGAAGTTGGCCTGGAAAGCATTGGCCTCTGGTTGAATAATGGATGTTACTACCCATAATCCCTCGGCCAGCTGGCCATGAATTTCTACAACATTATCCATAATATGAAGAATTGCCATGTGACGGCCATCGGGGCTGAGCTTGGGCGAATAGATTTGATTTCCATGACAAAACTCCTTTACTTCCCATGATCCATTGTCCCTCCGAGCAATGATTTTCACCGTGTTATAGGAACTGTGGGTCACCACACGGCGGCTATCAGCACTGAAAGTGGCTGAATTGAGGTAATTCTTATGGGAAATGCAGGCCTTTTCTTCCCAGGATCCGTTGTCCTCCAGACCATAGATTTTCGCTGTGCCATCCTGACAGACAGAGACCAGATAGTGGCCATCGGGGCTGAAGCTGGCTGACAAGACCAAACGATCATGGGTAATGGTGGCTTTTTCTTGCCATGATCCATTGGCCTCCCAGCAGTAGATTTTCGCTGTGTGATCGCTACTGGCGGTTACCAGATGCCGGCCATCGGGGCTGAAACTGGCTTCATTGACTCCAGCACCATGGGTAATTTCGAGCGTTTCCACTAACTCAAATTCTCTGCACAGAGACATTAATTGACTGTTGGTGAAAAGTAACTGAACAGGGAAATGAATATTCTTTCGGTGTTCAATGAGCGACTCGACAGTGCCCTTATTAGCAAAAGGCGCCAACCAATCACGGAGCTGTTGCTCATCTTTTGTCTTAATGGCAGCCTTTAGTTGATCTAGATGTGGTGAAGGAAACCGGCGATTCCATGCTCTTCCCAAAGCGTTATTTTGTTTAACAAGATTTCGAAAATATCGGCATACTTTTGCTAAACGGGTAATCTCTCGTAAACCCAAACAGCGGATAATCTTTAACTGTATTAATTCCGGCAAATCTAAAAGCGGAGAGTTAGTGTTGTAATAAGGCGTAACGTCCCTACCGGTACAGACAACCGTTGCAGCTTCCTTCAGTCGATTTCGCTTGGGTGTTGGCGGGAGTGGTTCCTGTATCCCGGAATGGCTGTTAATTGGGTTCATCCCTGATTGCTCCGTAGCTCCAAAGTCAGTCTTTCTCCACAGTTAAAAGGGACATTTAAAATGGATTTGATCTGTTGGAGTCGGTTTTATAGTGGAAGTTCAAAAAAGATTGAGGTCAGTGGAACTAATAAGTACCTAACCAGTTGGTTTCGCATATTCTTGACGGCGGCTTTTTCCACCCTTCTGCGTTCCAACTCTGGTTGCGTAGCTATGGCTACGCGCCCGTCGTTGCACCTTGAAGGATGAAAAAATCCACTCGCCAGAATATGCGAAACCAACTGGCCAGGTACTTAGCAATCATTCGATTATCAATTCTTCTTCCGAAGTTCAGTGATTCTCACCGTGTTATCTTTACAGACGGTCATCACATTTCGGCTGTCGGGGCTAAAACTGGCTGCGGTGAGTTCTGTCTCTTTTTGAATGACGGCTTTTTTCAGCCATGACCCGTTGGTCTCGAGACCATAAATTTTCACTACACCATCGACACTGGCGGTCAACACATGGCAAGCATCGGCACTGAAGGTGGCTGAGACGACCTCACCCGGATGGACAATGCGGGCTTTTAGTGCCCATGATCCATCGGCCTGCAGGCTGCTGATTTTCGCTATGGCATCACTGGTGGTCACCACATGCTGGCAATCGGCACTGAAGTTGGTTGAGGTGACCTCCTCAGGGTGTTCAATGCAGGCTTTTTCTTCCCAAGATCCAGCACTCTGGCTATGGATTTTCGCCTTACCATCATTACAGGCGGTCACCACATGGCGGCAGTTGGCGCTGAAGTTGGCTGATTTGATCAACTCATCATGTTTTATCGTGCCCACTTCTTTCCACGATCCATCAGCCTGCAGGTTATAGATTATTGTCGCGTGATTACGATGAGTGCTGAGGACCAGATGGCAGCTATCGACACTGAAGTTGGCCAGGAAGACAGGGGCCTTTAGTTGGATGGTAGATGTTACTTCCCACAATCCCGCAGCCAACTGGCCATGAATTTCTACAACGTGATCCATTGAATTAAGAATTATCATGTGACGGCCATCGGGGCTGAGCTTGGCCGAAGTGATCCAATTTCTATAAAAAGTCTCCTCTACTTCCCATGACCCATTGCCCCTTCGACCAACGAGTTTCACCGTGTTATAGGAACTGTGGGTCACCACAAGGCGGCTATCAGCACTGAAAGTGGCTGAATTGAGGAAATTCTTATGGGAAATGCAGGCCTTTTCTTCCCAGGATCTATGATCATCCAGACCATAGATTTTCCCTGTGCCATCGCGACAGACGGTGACCATGTAACGGCCATCGGGGCTGAAGCTGGCTGACAAGACCACACGATTATGGGTAATGGTGGCTTTTTCTTCCCATGATCCATTGGCCTCCCAGCAGTAGATTTTTGCCGTGTGATCGCTACTGGCGGTTACCAGATGCTGGCCATCGGGGCTGAAACTGGCTTCATAGACTCGACCACTATGGGTAATTTCGAGCGTTTCCACTAACTTAAATTCTCTGCACAGAGACATTAATTGACTGTTGGTGAAAAGTAACTGGACAGGGAAATGAATATTCTTTCGGTGTTCAATGAGCGACTCGACAGTGCCCTTATTAGCAAACGGCGCCAACCAATCACGGAGCTGTTGCTCATCTTTTGTCTTAATGGCAGCCTTTAGTTGATATAGAGGATGTGGTGAAGGAAACTGGCGATTCCATGCTCTTCCCAAAGCGTTATGGTGTTTAACAAGATTGCGAAAATATCGGCATACTTTTGCTAAACGGGTAATCTCTCGCAAACCCAAACAGCGAATAATCTTTAACTGTGTTAATTCCGGCAAATCTAAAAGCGGAGAGTTATTGTCGTAATAAGGAGTAACGTCCCTGCCTTTACAGACAACGGTTGCAGCTTCCTTCAGTCGATTTCGCTTGGGTGTTGGCGGGTGTGGTTCCTGTATCCCGGAATGGCTGTTAATTGGGTTCATCCCTGATTGCTCCGTAGTTCCAAAGTCAGTCTTTATCCACAGTTAAAGGGGACATTTAAAATGGATTTGATCCATTAGACTCGGTTTTACAATGGAAGTTCAAAACATTGCGTAAGCAAAAATACGCTCATTCGATCATCAATCTTTTTTCCGAAGTTCAGTGATTGTCACCTTGTTATCTGCGCTGACAGTCAACACATGTCGGCTATCGGCGCTGAAGTTGGCTGATTCGACAGAAAACTCGTGTCGAATGGTGGCTTTTTCTACCCATGAACCATCGGTCCACAAGCCATAAACTTTCGCCGTGTGATCGCAACTGGCGGTCACTACAAGGCAACCGTCGGCACTGAAGGTGGCTGAACAGACGTAACCTTTGTGGACAATAGTGGCTTGTTTTTCCCATGATCCGTCAGCCTTCCGGCCATAGATTCTTGCCTTTTTATTGTCGACGGTGGTCACCAAACGGAGGCCATCGGCACTGAAGTCGGCTGAGATGTTGTCGATTTTGTGAGAAAAGATGGCTTCCTTTACCCATGATCCGGGGGGCTCCAGGCCATAGATTTTCATCGTATTATTAGAGATGGTCAGCAGGCGGCCGCCATTGGCACTGAATCTGGTTGAGAAGACACCCGTATTAAAAATCGTGACTGTTTCTTGCCATGAACCATCGTCCTGCAGGTCACATATTTTAAGCGTCTTAAGGACACCTTTGGTTATCAGATGGCGTCCATCGGCACTGAAACGAGCTGAGTGGACAGGAACATCATGAGTCATGGTGGTATTTATTTCCCATGACCCATTGGCTTCCTGACCATAGATTTCCACAGTGTTGTCTTTACCACTGATCATCAGATGACGGCAATTGGGACTGAATCTGGGCAATATGAGCTCACCGTTATGAATCATGGTGGCTTCTGCTTTCCATGAGCCATTCTCCTTCTGACCATAGAGTGTGACAATGCCAGATACGCTGAGGATCAATAAATAACGACCGTCGTCGTTTAGTTGGGCAAATTTGATCGAATTATTATGGTAATTAGTGTATTTCTCTTGCCATGATCCATCAGTCTCCATGTCATAGATTCTCAGCGTTTTATCGGTGCTGGCGGTTAACATTTGGCACCCATCAGCTGTGAATCTGGCAAATTTGACCAGACCATTGCCGGAAATGGTGGCTTTTGGTTTCCATGATCCATTGTCCTCCTTGCCATAGATTTCCCCCTTGGCGCGACTGGCGACCACCAGATTGCGGCTATCTGGGCTGAATGTGACGATGTAGAACCGACCATTATGGGAAATGATGTTTTTTGGTTTCCATGAGCCATTGTCCTCCTTAGCAAAGATTTTCGCTGTATTATCACGACTGGCAGTGACCAGATGCTGGCCATCGGAGCTGAAACTGGCATTGTAGACAATATCACCACGGGTAATTTCAGCTTTTTCCACTGACTCAAATTCTTTACATAGCGACATCAGTTTACTGTTGGTGAAAAGTAACTGAACAGGAAAATAAGTATTCTTACGTTGTTCAATGAGGGGCTCTATAGTGCCCTTATTAGCAAATGGCTCTAACCAGTCACGGAGTTGTTGCTCATCTTTTGTTTTAATGCTGGTCTTTAGTTGATATAGATGGGATGAAGGAAACCGGCGATTCCATGCTCTTCCTAAAGCGTTAACCTGTTTAACAAGATTGCGAAAATATCGGCATACCTTTGCTAAACGGGTAATCTCTCGAAAACCCAGGCAGCGAATAATTTGCAAATGAGTTAATTCGGGCAAATCTAAAAACGGAGAGTTATTGTTGTGATACAGAGTAACGTCCCTGCCCGCACTGACGCCCGTTGATGCTGCCTCCATTTGAGGTTGCACAGGTGTCGGTGAGGCTCTGTTTATGCAGGAATTGCTGTTAATTGGGTTCATCCCTCATTGCTCCGTAACTCCAAAGTCAATATTTATTGCTATCTGGAAAGGACATTTAAAATGGATTCAGTCAGTAGGATTCGGTTTTATGATGAAAGTTCATCGATCATCAATCCTTTTTCCGAAGTTCAGTGATCCTCACTTTGTTATCCATACTGACGGTCACCACATTTCGGCTATCGGCGCTGAAACTGACTGCGGTGAATTTTGTCTCTTTTTGAATGACGGCTTTTTGCAGCCATGACCCGTCAGCCTCCAGACCATAAATCTTCACTTTACCATCGTCACTGGCGGTCACCACGTGGCAAGCGTCGGCACTGAAGGTGGCTGAGACGACCTGATCATAATGGACAATGCTGGCTTTTAGTGCCCATGATCCATCGGTCTGCAGGCTATTGATTTGCGCCGTGGCATCGTCACTGTTAGTTACCACATGTTGGCAATCTGCACTGAAGCTTGCCGACCTCACCCCCCCGGAGTGGACAATGCAGGCTTTTTCTTTCCATGATCCAGCACTCTGGCTATAGATCTTTGCCGTATTATCTTTACTGGCGGTCACCAGGTGGAGGCAGTCGGCGCTGAAGTTGGCTGATTGGATCAAATCATCATGTTTGATCGTGCCCATTTTTTTCCATGATCCATCAGCCTGCAGTTCATAGATTATTGCCGCAGGAGCAAATGTGCTGATGACCAGATGGCAGCTATCGGCGCTGAATTTGACCCGGTCGCTTCCATCCTCTAGCTGAATGGTGGATGTTACTGCCCATAATCCAGCGGCCAACTGACTCTGGATTTCTATAACGCGATACCCGGGAGTATGAATGATCAGGTGACGGCCATCGGGGCTGAGCTTGGCCGAAGTGATCCAATTTTTTTGAAGAGTGTCCTCCAATTCCCATGATCCATTGTCCCCCCGACCTGTAATTTTCAGCAAAGCATCATTACCATAACCAACAGTCAACACACGGCGGCCATCAGCACAGAAGGTGGCTGAAGTGATGTATGTCTCGTGGGAAATGGAGGCTTTTTCTTCCCATGATCCATCGTCCTCCAGACCATAGATTTTCACTGTGCCGCGATGAGCGGCGATTATCAGATAGCGGCCATCGGGGCTGAAGGTGGCTGATATCACCCAATATTCATGGGTAATAACGGCTTTTTCTTCCCATGAGCCATTGGGCTCACGGCTGTAGATTTTCGCTGTTGTATCGCGACTGGCGGTTGCCAGATGTTGGCCATCGGGGCTTAAAGTAGCCTGGTAGACACGACCTCCATGGGTAATTTCGAGTTTTTCCACTAACTCAAATTCTTTACATAGCGACATCAGTTTGCTGTTGGTGAAAAGGAGCTGAACAGAAAAATGAATGTTCTTTCCTTGTTCCATGAGCAACCCGATAGTGCCCTTATCAGCAAACGGCTCCAACCAATCACGGAGTTGTTGCTGATCTTTTGTCTCAATGGTGGATCTTAGTTGATATTGCTGTGGTGAAGGGAAACGGCGATACCATGCTCTTTCCAGAGCTCTATCTTGATTAACAAGATCGCGAAAATATCGGCATACCTTTGCTAAACGGGTAATCTCTCGTAAACCCAAAAAGCGAATAATCTTTAATTGTGTTAATTCGGGCAAATCGAAGAATGGCGAGTTATTGTTGTGATATAGAGTGACGTCCCTACCCGCACTGACGCCCGTTGGTGCTTGCTCCAGTTGAGGTTGTTCAGATGTTGGCGACAGTGGTTCGTTAATACTAGAAGTGCTTTTTGCAGGGTTCACGACGGTTTCCTTCATAGCGCCAAAGTCAGTATGTATCCTCAGTTAAAAAGGACATTTAAAATGGATTCGATCCGTTAGACTCGCTTTTACAATGGAAGATCAAAACATTGCGTAAGCAAAAATACGCTCATTGGATCATTAATCCTTCTTCCATAGTTCAGTGATTCTCAGCGAGTATTCGTGACCGATGGCCGCCACATTTCGGCTATCGGCGCTGAAGCAGGCTGCGTTGAATCGTATACTGTTATGAACGGCGGTTTTTTGCAGCCATGATCCATCGGCCTGCTGGCCAAGGATTCTCACCATACCATCGTCACTGTACGTCACCAGATGACAAGCGTCGGGACTGAAGGCGGCTGAGAGGATCTTATCCTTATGGACAATGTTGGCTTTTGGTTGCCATGAGCCGTCGGTTTGCAGGCTATGGATTTTTGCTTTGGCATCATCACCGATGGTCAAGACATGCTGGCAATCGGCACTGAAGCTTGCCGATTTGACCCCCCCATGGTGGACAATGCAGGCTTTTTGTTCCCATGATCCAGCATTCTGGCTATAGATTTTCGCCGTACCATCATCACTGGCGGTCATCAAATGGAGGCTGTCAGGGCTGAAGTTAGCTGATTTGATCGACTGATCATGTTCAATCGAACCCATTTCTTTCCATGATCCATCAGCCTGCAGGTCAAAGATTATCGCTGTGTGAGCGTAAGTTGTGATGACCAGATGGCAGCTATCGGCACTCAAGTTGCCCGTGCGGATATTAAACCTGAAATTAATAGTGGATGTTACTACCCATGATCCGGCGGCTGACTGGCCATAGACTTCTAAAACATCATCCAGAGAACCGAAAACTACCAGGTGACGGCCATCGGAGCTGAGCTTGGCCGAATAGACCCCTTCGTCATGAATAGTGTCCTCTACCTGCCATGATCCATTGTCTTCCCGGTGGATGATTTTCACCGAATCTCTTAAACCGACGGTCACCACACGGCGGCCATCGGCACTGAATTTGGCTGAACTGAGCATATTCTCGTGGGAAATGCAGGCTTTTTCTTTCCATGATCCATCGTCTTCCAGACCGTAGATTTTTGCCTTGCCATCCCAACCGGCTGTGACCAGATAGCGGCCATCGGGGCTAAAAATGACTGAATCAACAGTATGATCATGGCTAATGGTGGCTTTTTTTTGCCATGATCCATTGGTCTGCAGGGAGTAAATTTTCGCTGATTTATCACGACTGGCAGTTGCCAGATGCTGGCCATCGAGACTTAAACTGGCGTGGTAGACAGTATCATCATGTCTAATTACGGCTTTTTCCACTAACTCAAATTCTTTACTTTGAGACATCAGTTTACTGTTGGTGAAAAGTAACTGAACAGGGAAATAAATATTCTTGCGTCGTTCAATGAGCGACTCGACAGTGCCCGTATTAGCCATTGGCTTAAACCAATCACGGAGTTGTTGCTCATCTTTTGTCTTAATAGTGGTTTTTAGCTGATATAGGTAGGGTGAAGGAAACCGGCGATTCCATGCTCTTCCCAAAGCGTTATTTTCTTTAACAAAATCATGAAAATATCGGCATACCTCTGCTAAACGGGTAATATCTCGAAAACCCAAACAGCGAATAATCTTTAATTGTGTTAATTCGGGTAAATGTAAAAACGGTGAGTTATTGTTGTGATATAGAGTAACGTCCCTGTCTGCACTGATACCCGCTGGTGCCTCCTCCGGTTGAGGCTGCAAAGGCGTTGGCGAGGGTGGTTCGTGTAGGTTGGAATTGCTGTCGATAGGGTTCATTCCTGATTGTCCCGTAACTTCAAAGTTAGTATTTATCCCGGCTTGGGAAGGGCATTTAAAATGGATCAGATCTGTTGGACCCGGCTTTATGGTGGAAGTTCAAAAAATATTGAGGTCAGAATAATGAAAGGCACGACTTATAAACGACTGTCCATACTGCCCGATCTGCCCCAACCCCTGTCGCACTGCCTCGGTAATCTGCCGCATTCAGGTTTTCAGCGGCAGTTGATCCTCGGCACTGGCCGCAGGGGCAATCAGGCCAGGCGGTTTGTTGTTAAAGTCATCCATGGTCCAGGAGCCTGACCGAGAATAGACTGCCCTACGCGGCAACTGCTCCTGCGTTGCTCTAGCTCCTGCATCCATGCAGTCGTGCGGCGGCAGCAAATTGGTCTGAAAATCCGCTTTTGTTCGTCAAATAGCTCGCTATTCTCCTCACAAAACCGAATTTTCATCCTCAATTTTCTGCCGTCCTCGCTACGGGGTCGCCTAGACGGGCGCTATTCTCGGTCAGGCTCCGAGTCAAACGCCCGCAAAGCCGAATCAGACGCTCGCTACTACGGAGTGAAAATGGACAACATCTTTTGGCAGGCCGGTATTATCTTGAGCTGATTAGGAATGTGCTGAGGGTTTGATTACCTGGCTCATTCGGCAACGGGGTGCCTTATATAGGGTACAGAACAATTTCTTTACCCATTTCCAGCTTCTTTCTTAGGGAGATTTGGATTTACCCGCTTAAAGCGTTTGAGTTGTTCTTCGGACAAAGGCTGTGCATCAGGGTCTTCCAATGCAGCCTCATGAAGTTCTTCTTCGGTCATTTCATCGAGAGCTTTTTTATCTTTGTACACATCAAGTTTTTGCCCTTTTACGTAGTCTACAGAGACTGTTTTTCCCATTGTGATCACCATGATTTATGCTGTTCATATAATCGACGCTCGTGCTTTTCAGCACGCCTCACCGAGATCAGCCTGGTTGAGGTTTCATTACTTCTCATTGTGTAGCATACATAAAGTGTATCCAACTCTTTATCCATACCAATGGTGATATACCGATCTTCCCCGTAAACTTCTTTGCCATCATGGGCTTCGATCCGGTAAGGATCATCGAATACAGATATACCCGCAATCAGAGACATCTTGTGCTTCCGTACTGGCGGTAAACTGTTACTTCCATGTTTAATTCCAACCCTTTCAACAGGCGCAGACTGTTATGGAAAATCACTGGCAGGAGCATAAAGTCCGGCTGCAACGCTATATAGCCCGTGAAGTGAGCGAACCATCGGCTGTGGATGACATTTTGCAGAATGTCTATCTCAAAGCGCATACTCATATTCATACACTCAAGTCTGAAGACAGAATGGGTAGCTGGCTCTACCGGATTGCACAAAATGCTGTCATGGATTACTACCGTCAGCAGAAGCCCTGGGATGAGTTACCAGACAGTCTTGCTGCCGGGGAAGAAGATGAAGCAGAGAGGGCCCATCAGGAGCTGGCCCGCTGCATGGTGCCTTTTATGGATGAGCTACCCGAGAAGTACCGGATTCCTCTGCAAATGTCAGAGTTGCAGGGCATGAGCCAAAAGCAGGTAGCAAAAGCCCTGGGTTTATCCCTGTCCGGTGCCAAGAGCCGTATTCAGCGTGGTCGGGTTCAGCTGAAAGAACGTTTTATTGCCTGCTGCGATATTGAAGTGGGCCGGGGCGGTGTGATGGACTATCGGCCTAAAAAAACCGGCTGTAAAAATTGCTGAGAACAACTATCAGCGAAAAAAACTTAGCCCTTCTCCTGCCTGTAACCAACTGGGCAAAATATTTTCACGATAAAAAAACATTTTTTTTGCGTCCTTTTTTCATACCTCGCGTCTTTATAGGTAACAGGCCGGTCTGACCGGTCATCGCTGAATCGAGGTATCGACCATGTTGAAAGTTATCAGCTTTAAAATCTGCCCATTTGTGCAACGCATTACCGGAATGCTGGAAGCCAAAAGTATTCCTTATGAAATCGAATACATCAGCCTGAGCGAAAAGCCCCGATGGTTTCTGGCTATTTCACCAAACGGCCAGGTACCTGTCATGGTCACTGAGAATGGCACAGCTTTGTTTGAATCCGATGCCATCGCCGAATACCTGGAAGAAGCTTATCCCCCACTGCTGCCTGGCTTGAGCGCAGAGCAGAAAGCACTGAATCGTGCCTGGAGCTACCTGGGCAGTAAACAGTACCTGGTTCAGTGCTCTGCACAGCGAAGTCAGGACGCTCAGGCTCTGATTGAACGCACTGAGAAGCTGGCCAGCGCCTTTGCCAAAGTGGAGAAGGGATTGGCTGAACAGCCATTCTTCAACAGTGATTCACTGGGCATGGTCGATCTGGCCTGGCTGCCCGTGTTGCATCGTGCCCATATCATTCAGGTGAACACAGGCTATGACTTCCTGGCTTTTTATCCTAAAACCAAAGCCTGGCAAAAAAGTCTGCTGGCGACCGGGCTGGCTGAAAAGAGTGTCTCCGATGACTTTATTGAAAAGTTCACAGGCTTTTATCTGTCTGAGGAAACCTTTCTTGGCCGCTGTGAACAGGGAGGGGAGTGCAATGCCTTTAATCTGGAAGAGTGCTGTATAGAAGCTGACTGCTGCAAGACAGAAGTTACGGCTTGTAAGGATTTCGTCAGTGGCTGCGGATGTTAAGCATGGGGGGCTGGTGGATCTCCTGTTTGAGTGGCATTCATTGGTGTTTGTTCGAATAGTGGCAATCGTTGTTCCTGATACACTTCTGGCCACAGAGAATAAGCGACAGAGAGTATCAGGATGAGCGAAATGTACGAAAAGTTCGCCAGGGATTACGAAAAAGCCATTATCGATAATATCTACAATGGCCATCTGGAGCGTCCATCATTAATCGCCATGCTGCCCGAACTGGGCGGAAAAAGTGTTCTGGATCTGGGGTGTGGACCGGGTGTCTATGCAGAGTATTTGATCAACCAGGGGGCAAAGGTGACTGCGATTGATGCCTCGCTGGAAATGGTTGAGATCGTCAAAGAGAAGTTGGGTGATAACGTTAGAACTTATGCACAGGATATTTCTCTTGGGCTGCCAGAAGAAAAAGAAGCCAGTTATGATGTTATTATCTGTCCTCTGACCGTGCATTACATTGAAGACCTTAGTGTACTGTTCGGTGATGTTAAGCGCCTGCTGAAAAATGGCGGCGTATTTATCTTTTCTACCCATCACCCGATAGTGGATTTTGAAGTGTCACCTTCAGGCAATTACTTTCAAAGAGAACTGATCACGGAAGAGTGGGATACTGTAGGTCATCCTGTTGAAGTAAGCTTCTATCGTCGTTCACTGACAGAGTGGTTTGAGAGTCTGGCTGCAGCAGATCTGTGTGTCACTCACCTGTCAGAAGGAAAGCCGTCGGAGCGCATGAAGTCTCTCTGCGCCGAGAGCTATAAGAAGTTATCCACAACGCCTAACTTTATCTTTTTTAAGTGTGAGGTCAGGTAGGCACCTTTTTAAACTGCTCAATTCCAAAAGTCATTGCACATTTGAGCCAAGACTGAAACCATCGTCCGACCTTATAAAAATTAATTGAAAGGAAGTCTTGCTATGTCTGGGGGAATGTTCAGACGGTATGTTATCACCGCCAGTCTTTTGGCTGCTTGCTTTAAGGTGCAGGCAGAGGCCGTGAGTCTGAGTGATGATCTGGCGCCTGAAGCAGCGACGGGATTTGAACAAAAGAGTCTGGTAAAAGCCAGCAAACATATGGTGGTAGCAGCCAACCCGCTGGCTGTGCAGGCAGGTGACGAAGTCCTTAGAAAACGTGGTTCGGCAGCGGATGCTGCGATTGCTGTTCAGTTGGTTCTGAATCTGGTTGAGCCCCAGTCGTCCGGAATTGGCGGAGGAGCCTTCACCCTTTACTTCGATGCCAAAAAGAACCGCCTGATCACTCTTGATGGCCGGGAAACAGCCCCTGTAGAGGCGACACCGACCTTGTTTCTGGACAGCGATGGCAAGCCGTTGCAATTCTATGATGCTGTGGTGGGGGGGCGCTCAGTCGGTACGCCAGGTACCGTCAAGCTGCTGGAAGAGATGCATCAGCGTTATGGTAAACGTCCATGGTCTGAGCTTTTCCAACCGGCCATTAAACTGGCTGAGGAAGGCTTTATCGTTTCTCCCAGGCTGGCCAGCTTGATTGCCAGGGATCAAAAAAGACTCAGCCGTTATTCGGGTACCCGTGAATACTTCTTTGATGAAAAAGGACAGCCGCTTCAGGCAGGCGCTGTTCTGAAAAATCCTGAGTTTGCCAGGACACTGAGGCTGATTGCCAAAGAAGGCTCAAAAGCCTTCTATGAAGGGAAGTTGGCGGACAGGATTGTCAAAACCGTCAGAGAGGCCGAGGGGAATCCCGGAGTGCTTTCAAAGAAGGATCTGAAAAACTATCAGGTAAAAGAGCGAACGCCGGTGTGTTCGGCCTATCGTCAATACTCTGTCTGTGGCATGGGACCTCCCAGCTCTGGCGCAACCACGGTGGGACAGATCCTGGGCATTTTGCAATCTTATGATCTGGCCAACCTGGGGGCGGATAATCCGGAATCCTGGCGCCTGTTTGCCGGTGCATCAAGGCTGGCTTTTGCCGACAGGGCCCGTTATTTGGCCGACAGTGACTATGTGCCCGTACCTGTTCAGGGGCTTCTGGACAGCCAATATCTGGCAGAGAGAGCCAGACAACTTCAGTCTGATCAGGCTCTAAAGACGGTTAAAGCAGGCAAACCCCTCTGGCAGCATGCTTCGCTTCAGGCCGATGATCAGTCCATTGAACTGCCTTCTACCAGCCATATTTCCATTGTCGATGCCGAGGGTAATGCGTTATCCATGACGGCGACTATTGAGAATGGTTTTGGCTCCCGTTTAATGGTGGGCGGTTTCCTGCTGAACAATGAGATGACGGACTTCTCTTTTTCCAGCCATGACAATGGTACGCCCATTGCCAATCGCGTTGAACCTGGTAAAAGACCAAGGTCTTCTATGGCGCCCACCATGGTTATGGATAAAAAGGGACAGCCTTATATGGTGCTTGGTTCACCCGGCGGAAGTCGTATAATCAGCTATGTTGCCAAAACCCTGGTCGCACATATTGACTGGGGAATGGACATTCAGGAAGCCATTGCTCTGCCCCATAAGCTGAACCCTTTTGGCGTTTATGAGCTGGAGCAGGATACCGAAGCAGAGCGTCTGAAGTCGGCACTGGAAAAGCTCGGCTACTCCGTCAAGGTGCGGGAACTGAACAGTGGCCTGCACGGCATTGTGATCACGGACAAAGGCCTTGAAGGTGGCGCTGACCCCCGTCGTGAGGGAGTAGCGATGGGGATTTGAACGAAATTAAGGGGGTAATCCCGCTTCTTTAGGAGGGTGTCGCAAAACTTCAACAGCTCGTTCTCACGCTCTGAAGTCGTCATTCCCGCGAAGGCGGGAATCCAGCGCCAACGGTGGATCTCTGCCTTCTCGGGGATGACAAGGCCAGGGGGACACCGGGCAGTAGGGTTCTGGTGGAGAGTCAGTGTGGATTCCCGCCTTCGCGGGAATGACGAGAATGAAGCCGGGAATGACGAGAATGAAGCCGGGAATGACGAGAATGAAGCCGGGAATGACTGGCAATGACGGGAGTCAACGCGTTCCCACGCCGGAGAGAGTTTTGCGACACCCTCTTAGAGGCGGGGAGTGTCAGAGACTCCAGCAAATTACATTCCTGATGAAACAGTGATACCCGTCTGACATTTTCTGATGTTTTGTAATAGTCATTCCAGTAACTCTGTCTATACTGCCTTCTCAAGCAACGGGTGCAGAACAGGTTTTATTTTGCTGTGCATCTTTTCTCACTGAGCGAAAAATCACTTTGTTTGATGCTATCTTCAATCCGTGAAAAACAACAATGCGGGCTGCTTCCAAGGGAGTGCCAATGAGCCTTCATACAAATCTTGCCGGAAGGTTACGTAATACTAATCTGCCGAAAACTCATGGTCTGCTGCCGGTTTTTGAAGCCGTGGTCAACTCGATTCAGGCCCTTGAAGAAGCAGATGGGCTGGCCGAAGGTCAGATTACTCTTGAGATTATTCGTAACCCTCAACAACAAATGCACCCCGGAAAAGGGGCTGAAAAAGAAATCATCAAAGGCTTTACCATTACCGATAATGGAGTTGGATTTAACGCAGCCAACATGGAGTCCTTTGAAACCCTGGACTCAGATCACAAGATCGGAAAGGGTTGCCGGGGCATCGGGCGTTTGATGTGGTTGAAAGCCTTCGACACCGCCGAAGTAGAAAGCGTTTTCTGTCAAGAAGGAAAGCTTTATCAGCGAAACTTTTCTTTTTCATCCCGGCAGGGTGTTCAGACAGAGTCGCCGGTGGCGGTTCATGACCAGAAAGTACGGACGGTGCTAAAACTGGACGGGTTTGACAAAGAGTATTACGCGAGTTGCCGTAAAACCCCGTTGAGTATTGCCGAGGCTCTGCTGGAACATTGCCTGTGGTATTTCGTCAGAAGCCCGGCAACGCCAAACATTATTGTAAAGGATGGTACCGAAAGCATTTCTCTCAGCGACATTTACGATCGCTGCATGCACTCTGCTGCAACGGCAGAACAAGTCAGTCTGAAGGGCTATGTTTTTGAACTGAATCACATTAAGTTTCGGGCTGGAGTGAACAAAAACCACCCCATGTTCCTCTGTGCGGCTAACCGTGTTGTTAAAGAAGAGTCTATTGGCAAAAAGGTACCCGGGCTCTTTGGCACTCTATCCGATGATGCGGGTGAGTTTACCTACGCCTGCTATGTCACCTCAGACTATCTTGATGAGCATGTCCGTTCTGAAAGAACGGCATTTGATATCGCTGAAACGATTGAGGATCTTATCAGTGATCAGGAGATTTCCCTCAGCGAAATCCGGGAAGCGGTCGTAGAGAAAACCAGAGAATACCTTTCCGATTACCTCCACGACAACATGAAAGCAGGCAAGGAGCGGGTGAATACCTTTGTTGCTCAGAAAGCGCCACGGTACCGTTCAATTATGAGCCATATGGATGAGCGTGAACTTGTGGTTGACCCCAGAATATCGGACAAGGAGCTTGAGTCCCTTCTCCACAGGCACTACTACGAGGCCGAAAAAAGCCTGATGGAAGAAGGGCATGAAATTATGAATCCGGCGGTAGAAAGCAATCTGGAAGATTATCAAAACCGACTGAGTGACTACCTGAGAAAAGCACAGGACTTCAAACAGTCAGACCTGGCCAACTACGTCACTCACCGCCGGACAATCATCGATTTGCTGGAAAAGTATATTGAGCGGTTGGATGACGACAAGTACGCTCGTGAGGATTTAATCCATCAGTTGATTATGCCAATGCGTAAGGATTCCACGCAGACACCGTTTGATGCCTGTAATCTCTGGCTGATTGATGAACGACTCGCGTTTCATGACTATCTGGCCTCAGACAAGCCTTTGGGTTCCATGCCTGTTACCGGTGACATTTCTGGAAAAGAGCCAGACCTGTGTGCGTTAAATGTCTGTGATAATCCTATTCTGGTGTCCGATAAAAAAGCCTTGCCGCTGGCATCCGTTACTGTGGTCGAGATCAAACGGCCCATGCGAAACGATGCCCGAGAGGGAGAAAATAAAGATCCTATCGAGCAGGCTTTGAGCTATTTGGATCGTATTCGTGAAGGCCAGGCGAAAACGGCGAGTGGCAGGCTGATACCCAATTCACGGGATATACCAGGCTTTTGCTACGTCATCTGTGATTTAACGCCATCAGTTGTGCAGCGTTGCCGAATCTTCGACCTCACGCCAACCCATGACCACATGGGGTATTTTGGATACAGTAAAAGTTACGGTGCCTTTATCGAAGTTATTTCTTATAACCGGCTGGTACAGTCGGCGAAGGAAAGGAACAAAGCATTCTTCGACAAACTGGGCCTGCCATCCACTTAACCTTGACACAGAGTGTGCTCTGCAGGAGTGAAACTATGGCAATGATGACGCTTGGAAATATCCCGGATGAGCTCTACAGTGCTCTGAAGGCCAGGGCTAAGCAAAATAACCGGAGCCTGGTTGCCGAGGTTCGGAATATTCTCAAAGAGGTTCTTCAACCTGAGGATCGGCTGTTGATGGGTGATGCCCTGGTCAATGCCGGGCGAGACATCGGCCTGACGGACGAGGAAGTTGATGCGCTGGAGTCTGACCGGGATAAGACACCAGCGGAACCGCTGAAGTTACAACTCGTTCCCACGCTGGATAGAGTTTTGCGACACGCTCTCAAAGCACGGGGTTTTAAACTCATTCGATAAAACTACCAATCAAGCTCAGAAAACGCTTATTTTCTTGATCTATCACTTTCTCAATCTACCCTTACTCTCTACAAGTCAGAGCACACGGATAGAATGATGGGCAACTCAATCTTTGCGGCATTGTTTTTACTGTCAGTGCTGTTATCTGTCGTCTATCAGGCTGAGTCGTCGACAAGACATTTTGTTGTCGATTTTCAAAAGGATGATGCAGGTTCTCCGATCCAGAGCTTTTCTATAAAACGTGATTTCAATACTCTGTCGTATACCTCGTCAGACATGGTCGACACAAACGGCTATGCGGGGTTAGGTATTGAGTCCCTTGCATGGCTACCTGCAGGAGCGTTTGTTGCTCTTGGCTGGCTTTTGAAAAACTATTGGAACTCCGATCCATCACTGCTTATCCCAATGGATCAACTGGAAGCCAGTCAGGATGACCGGCCTGCAATCATCACCATGATGCTTCCCGGGAATAGCCAACAAAAAAATGACCAACAAAACCCGCCATCAACATCATCCGGTCAGCAAGCCACAGGTGGGTCAACCAGTGCCCAGATTAAAGGCTATGCCAGCGGCTCCCAGCTTTCTGGCTCTGACGGCGATGACAGAAACCCTGAACCACAACAGCATACCTTCGATTACAATTGTCACTTTGGTTCCTGTCACGGTATTTGTAAACTCCGATCACCAACTGGCATCTTGGCGAGGCCGAGAGCAGCCAGTAAATCTATCAGGAGAGGTCGTGATCCCGCCAGGGGATTTGTCTGTGATGTGCAGATGAAAACGAGCAGTGGTGAGCGGGCGCCCTGCGGGATTCGCTGCAGAGATAGGGAGAGGCTGTCAGAACACAAAATGCGATACCACACTGCGCCACTATTCTGTGATGTGATAGTGGTCGGGGGAGATGGTGAGCAGCGAGTATGCGGAGAAGTTCTTCATGTACTAGAGCAGGAGGATCACAACGACAGTAGATACCATGACGACGAATTGGATATTAGATGGTCGGATCCCAACAGAAGCCATCAGGTTCCCGGGTCAGTATTTTGTGACGTGATCCTATACGTGAATTTTGACGAGGGTCGCGTACATCGGATGACGCAGCAACTATGCGGGAGGATCTTCGAGAGTGAAGAAGGGCTGCTTCGTCACATAAGCAGACGCCACCAGGGATGCCATCACAGATGGAAAGACATAAGACCACCGGCAAACCTCCGGTGGCGTTTTTAACCCCATATCAGCGCCGCACTTTTGCGACAGTCTTAAGAGTGAGGGGCAGTCTATTCCCGATCAGCCTCCATGCTTTATTGTGGCGCCATTATTGTTGTTCGGATTATCGGGCCTGCGTCTTTGATGTATTCTTTTATGCCACATCAGGCCCCGAGCAGTCCTGAAGCCAAGTCCGCATGGCCACCGTCGACCATTGCAAATGGCGACTGTTACGTAACAGGTGTGTTGCCTGTGTTTTCTTCTTTTGTGATCCTTCAGGGCTGTATTACTCTGGCAGATTTGCCCGCATGCTCGCTGCCGACCACCCTCCCCGAACACTGTCACTTTACAGGTGTGTTGTTGCACGAGAGGGCTCTGTCGATCGAAGTCTTCATTGGGCGTTGAGCTTTGTTTCGGTCTTGCACCTGATTGTCGGAATTTACAAACGCCATTACAGTTATCTGCGAAACAATTTAAACCCAAAGTATGTTGGTGTTGTTCAGGGACTTCGTCTCCACCGTCAGAGTCAGAATACTGGCGGCTGGTGATAGTGCCTCTGAACCCTGAGGTTGTTCCTGAGGCTTGCCGGGTCGATGATTCCGATAGTTGGCCTTGTTGTTGGTTATCTCCGGAGCTGAGCGTCATAGTGTTGATCATAAACGGATAATCCTGGCTCGACTCTTGTTGTCCAATCGGGTTGAACATCGGTGAATCGGAGTTCCAATAGTTGCTTAAAAACAAACCGACAGTGATAAACGATTCTAAAGGTAGCCGTGAATAAGTTTTGGAGCTTTGTGTGTCATGGCTGGTCAGGATCAGTTCGTAAGCAACCAGCCACTGGGAGGCGTAAAGCAAATGCCACGAAACCGACTCAATAATGATCGTTATTAGCCCGAAAATACCGGGTCCGAAGGGTGTATCATTTGCCGGGGAATCCTGGTCTGAATGACCGTTGTTGCTGGCAATGATTGAAGGAGTGTTCGTCAAAGTATGCGGGTCATGCTGTTTGATAGAAAAGCTTTTGTCTGGAGAACCTGCATCCTGTTCAAGCTCGACAACAAAGTGTCTTATTGACGCCTGGCAGGCGATAGACAGCAACAGCAGTGCTGCAAAGAGTGGGCGTTTCACTTTATTGTTACATCCTGGTTTACCGTTGAGAGAGTGTAGACCATGGAAATAAGCGTGCTTTCTGGCAAAGAGATTCTGTTAAAAACGCATAGAAGTACTTATCGTTTTTTGTGTCCCAAGAGTGTGATCACGAGCCATTCGAAGGTTAGATAGATGACTTCGGTGATTTATTTAAACGACTATTGTCTTTTGTTAGCCCCGGAGCGCCTGGCAAAAAATATCACCCTCGATTGGGCGAGGGTTTACGGCGTTTTTGCTAACCACAATACCTGATAGGGCTTGAGTTGCAGGTCCTGTATGGTCCCACTGCCCAGTAAATCGGACCAGCCGACATAGTCTGGCTGGTTCAACGTTTGATGGGCCGATGTCAGGTTGTGTATAGCCACCAGTTTCCGGCGGCCACAGGGAGATGTTCGCAAGAATGCAAAAATCCCCGGCGCCATATCCAGAATGGTTTGGGAGGCATTGGGATGAAAGCAGGGCTCCTGTTTGCGAACTTTGATGTGATTCAACAACGAATGGAAAACCAGTGACCGAATCGAAACCGGGTTTTCCAGCTCAGGCAATAATTCTTCCAGTAACCACTTGCGGCGATTGATCGAGCGGGTTCTGCCACTACTCTCGACGCCTGCCAAATCATTGTGTGTGGCAAACAGGCTGTGTATGTAAAAAGCAGGTATTCCGCGCATCCCCAGCATGATGAGCTGGGAGCAGAGAAATCGCTGCACTTGCCATTGGTCCTCACCCCTTCTCGTCCCTTTCATGGCATCAAACAGGGCAATATTGATCTCATAAGGTGATTCAGTGTTGTCCGAAAGGGTGCGCATGCTGACGAACCCCCCAAAACGGTGCATGCTGTCGATCAGCTCTGAAACTTCATTTTCCGGGATCACCCCCGTCAGCGGACGCAGGCCTATGCCATCATGAGAGGCAGTAAAGTTCAGAACGGTACAACTCTCGGGGTAATCGGGCAGGTTACGGGCCCATTGCACAAGGTATTTTTCTGTGCCCCGATTGAGTGCATGCAATATCAGGGGCGGCAGGGCAAATTGATAAACCATGTGTGCCTCATCCTGTTCCCCGAAATAACTGATGTTCTCCTCGTGGGGGACATTGGTTTCGGTCAGCAGCGTACTGCCAGGACAGGCTCTCTCCATAATCAGTCGGAACAGTTTCACGATGGCATGGGTCTCGGGCAGGTTTATGCAGTGAGTGCCCGGTTTCTTCCAGAGAAAAGCAACGGCATCCAACCTGACTACCATGGTGCCGCGGGCCAGATAAAAGAGCAGGACATCTACCATCTGTATCAGCACATCGGGGTTTTTAAAGTTCAGATCCATCTGATCTTCACTGAAGGTGGCCCAGACGTGTTTCAGCCCTCGCCTTGTATGAATAGGCACCAGCAGGGGGGAGTTTCTTGGGCGGGTCACTTCACTGAGATCAGTCTCCGGGTCTTCTTCAATAAAGTAATCCCGGCCGGGCTGATGACCACTGACAAAGTCGGCAAACCAGAGACTTTCCCGGGAGACATGGTTAATCACCAGATCCGACATAAGCTGATAGTCACTGGCGATGGCTTCGATATCCTGCCAGCTTCCCAGCTGCTCATTGACCGACAGGTAATCAATCACAGAAAAGCCATCATCCGAGCTGTAGGGAAGGTAGGGAAGAATGTGAAGGGTATTAATAACCTCGTTCAGATAGCCATCAAGAAATCCCTTCAAGACCTGAAGAGGTGGCTGTTCACTTTTGTCATAGAGGGTGTCGCCATAGGTAATCAGAAAGATATCTTTTTCTGACCAGCCAGTGACTGTTTTGGGAGGGTTTTCATGAAGGTGATACTGAACTCTACGGACAATTCTGGCGGCTATCTCGCCCGCTTCCTGTCCATAAGGGAAGGTCAGAAGCTGAGTCATGGCCTGATGAAACTCATGGAAGGCTTTAGGATAACTTTGCACGATACATCTTCCCCTTTGGCAATGTTTTTTAGTACTTTTTCTTCTTTGCAGCAGGAGTCATGCCACTCCCGTATTTATAAAACCTTCAATCATTGTAAATGATGTTGACCCCGGCGGGTGGTTTTCTGAATTGGCACGACTTCTGCTTATAGCCTGATGAGATGCAAAACTTCTCAATAAGACGAGCAATAATATGATTAAAAAATGTCTGTTTCCTGTTGCGGGGTATGGAACCCGCTTTTTACCCGCCACCAAGTCCATGCCCAAGGAGATGCTGCCTATTGTTGATAAACCCCTGATTCAATATGGCGTAGAAGAAGCCATGCTGGCAGGTCTGACTGACCTGGGGTTTGTCAATGGCAGAAACAAACGGGCGATTCCGGATCATTTTGATATTAACTATGAGCTGGAAGCGGAAATCGCTGGCAGTGGCAAAGAAGAAAAACTGTCGACCATTCGAGAAGTGATGGCGGCCTGTACTTTTTCCTATACTCGACAGAACCAGATGCAGGGGCTGGGGCATGCCATTCTCTGCGGACGAACTCTTATGGGCGATCAGCCTTTTGGTGTGGTGCTGGCCGATGATCTCTGTATTAACGACAGTGGTCCGTTGGTTATGTCGCAGTTGGTCAATCTTTACAAGCAGTTTCGTTGCACCATTCTGGCTGTTCAGGAAGTGCCCGAATCCGAAGTCGATAAATACGGTGTGATTGCCGGTGAAGCCCTGAGCGATAACCTGATCCGTGTGACCGATATGGTGGAAAAACCAGCCCCTTCGCAAGCACCCAGTAATCTGGCAGTGATTGGACGTTATGTCCTGACACCGGATATTTTCGACATTATTGAGAACACTGAACCCGGAATAAACGGAGAAGTGCAGCTGACTGACGCCATTCTGACTCAGGCCAGACAGGGCTGTGTTATTGCCTGCAAGTTTGAAGGTGAGCGCTTTGACTGTGGCAGTGTCAGTGGTTTTGTCGAGGCCACCAATACCATCTACCAAAAACGTCTGGACAGAGTTTGAGTCGATGTTCAACAGCAAAAAGGCGATGACGAAGCTGGTCATATTTTCCGACCTCGATGGTACCTTGCTGGATCATGATAGCTACAGCTGGGCGGGGGCAAAACCCGCTTTGGACCGGTTGAGAGAGCAAAATATTCCGGTTGTTTTCAATACCAGCAAAACCCTCAGTGAGGTACTGCCTCTGCAACTGGAGATGGCTCTGGATCATCCATTTATTACCGAAAACGGAATGATTACCACCATCCCGGCTCACTACTTTCAGTCGTCTGATACTGACAAGAATACCCATTACTTCCATGGTCAACCCTACAAGGCGATACGCAGGGTACTGAAACAGTTTCGCGAGCAGTACGGCTTCCGGTTCAGGGGCTTTGGCGATTGCTCTCATAGTGAAATAGCCGATCTCTCCGGGCTAAGCCTGGAGGAGGCTAAACTGGCAGCAGACCGAAAAGCCAGTGAACCTTTGGTCTGGGAAGACAGTGATAAGGCATTGGAGCAGTTTGAAAGGCAGCTTGCTGAAGAAGGATTACAACTGACCCGGGGTGGGCGTTTCTATCACGTATCCGGCAAGGGGGATAAGGGTTCGGCGGCGAAGAAACTGTTCAAACACTACCTGAAAAACTTTCCGGAGTGGACGTGGATATCCATGGGTCTGGGCGACAGCTTCAACGATCTGCCCATGCTGGAAGTAGTCGATATTCCTGTTCTTGTAAGTTCTGAAAAAAGTAAACAGCCCATTACAGAACATCTGTCTAATATTAAGTACACAAAATCAGTCGGGCCTGAAGGTTGGAATGAAGCGGTATTGGAGGTTCTTGATTCTCTTCAGGAAGGTCATGAGCCAGTCTGTCCTCCAAAAGACGGCTCTATAAAAGACTGCTCTTTACAAGACGGGTGAGCTGGACTGCAGAGTGTGATCAGAGCATAAAGCGCTAACGAAAAGAAGGGAAAGCATTTATGGGCGATTTTTACCAGAATGGCACTATCACCAATTTCCATAATTTGAGAGTACGTTCGGTTGAAGATATGGAGCAGGAGCTGCAGGCCTTTTCCCGCCAGCGCCCTATGTCTCTGGTCTTGCCTTCGCTGTTCTCCGAGCTGCAGGGACCAGCCTTGAATAATATTGTTCAGGAGCTTAGCCAGGTGGGTTATCTTTCCGAGATTGTTATAGGCCTGGATAGAGCCAACGAAAAAGAATTTTCCTATTCAAGAGACTTTTTTGCCCAGCTGAATCAGCATCACCGGATTCTATGGCAGGATGGCCCCGGACTTCGTGAAATTGACCGTCTGCTTGAAAGTAAGGGGTTGGCGCCTAAAGAGGCTGGTAAAGGAAGAAACGTCTGGTACTGCTACGGTTATGTGCTGGCTTCAGCCAAGTCAGAAGCAGTGGCTCTGCACGACTGTGATATCGTGACCTACCAGAGAGATCTGCTGGCCAGGCTACTCTATCCGGTAGCTAATCCTGCGTTTAGCTATGATTTTTGCAAGGGCTATTATGCAAGAGTCGCTGATAACAAACTTAATGGCAGGGTCAGCCGTCTTCTGGTGACGCCTCTGTTGCGAGCCCTGAAAAAAATTCTTGGCCCTATGGACTATCTGGAATACCTCGACAGTTTTCGTTATCCCCTGGCCGGTGAGTTTTCCATGCGAACCAGTGTTTTCAATGACATCCGGATTCCCAGCGACTGGGGTCTGGAAATAGGGGTACTGTCAGAAGTTAAGAGAAACTATTCCAATAAACGGCTGTGTCAGGTTGATATTGCCGATGTTTATGATCACAAACATCAGCCTCTATCGGAAGAAGATCGCAATGCCGGTCTGTCGAAAATGAGCCACGATATTATCAAGGCCGTGTTCAGGAAGCTGGCGACCAACGGGGTTCAGTTCAATACTGAAACCTTCCGCACGATCAAAGCGACTTATTACCGGGTAGCACTGGATTTCATCGAGTCTTATTACGATGATGCGATGATGAATGGCCTGCATGTCGATCGTGATACGGAAGAGCGAGCCGTTGAACTCTTTGCCAGAAACATTATGGCAGCAGGGCAACACTTTTTGGAAAACCCCATGGAAAGGCCTTTTATTCCCAGCTGGAACCGGGTGATGTCCGCTGTCCCTGATATTTTGGAGCGTCTCTATGATGCAGTAGAAGAAGACAATGCCTGATTAAAGCGCACAGAATAGTCTTGAATCATCACTCATTCAGCTTTTCAAGGGTTGACCTTCCAGTTACTGGATGGTTTAAGTTGGAAAGCTGAACCATAATCTCCTGAATTCTATGTCCATCCTTCACCTGAACCTGAAACACAGGCAGAACATTGGCACAGCAATGATTGCCCTGCTGATGTTTTTGCTGTTGCAGGTTTGCCTGATGGAGTCGTCACAGGCTATGGTTGCTGACCAGTCAGACATGCCCACGACGATGTCATCCAATGCTTCCGGCATGGCTGACGGTTTGTCCGCAGATCATGACTGTTGTGCTCCTTCCCCGGCAGAGCAACTGCAGAAAGCGAATCAGGCCTGTCCAGACTGCGATTCTGAGGATCGCTATATCCCGTTTTCTCACCCGGACAGTAAGCCGACTTTTACCCTGCTTTATATTGTTGCAGAGTTGATTGTGCTGGACGCTGAACCGTCGCAGGACTGGATTTCTGCACCCCCATCTTCAGTACAGCGCTCCCAGCCTGATATCTATCTGGCCAATGTCTCCTTTCTGGAATAGCATTTCATAAATATCGTCGTTTAAAAAACAGAGTGAAACGTTGATTTTTCAGTGTCCCCTGCATGGGATTGGCACGGCTGTGGAGACAAACATGCAACTGAAACGGATTATGGTATCCGCTGCATGGCTGATATTGGTATCGGCAGGAGTCAGTGCAGGCCGCCTGACTCTATCTCAAGCCGAGCAAAAAGCTCTGGCTGCTGATCCAATGATTCAAGCCTATGAAAAACAGTCCAGGCAAGGCAAAAAAAGTCAGCAGGATCTGATCAGTGCCGAGCTTACATCCCCTGCCGCAGGCCCATTGTGATGACCGTTTGCACCATTCTCTTCGGTCTTATACCGGTCATGCTCAATAATGGCACTGGTTCCGAAGTCGTGCAGCGCATAGCTAGCCTGATGATCGGTGGCATTGTCAGCTCACTGGTGGTGACTCTCGTGCTGGTGCCTGCCGTCTATTTTCTATGGCACAGCCGGGAAAAGGTTCTGACCGCTCAGATCAATCAATGAATTATGAAACACTTGAAAAAGGAGAGTGAAACCATGAAAAAGCTGAAAGCCCTGTTCCTGGGAACTGCTGTTCTAATGTCGTTTATGCTGGCCAAGGCCGAGGAGTCATTACCGACAGTCATGCTCTACAAAACCCCTGCCTGTGGTTGTTGCAAACAGTGGGCGAAACACATGGAAGAGAATGGCTTTAAGGTCATGTCCCATGATGTGCCGAACACAGCCACGTATCGAGCCAGGGCCGGTATTCCGAAAGGAATGGAGTCTTGCCATACAGCCTTTATCGGTGATTATGCCATTGAAGGTCATGTCCCGGCTGCAGACATCAAGCGTTTGCTAAGTGAAAAGCCTGCTGGTGTGAATGGTCTGACTGTTCCGGGTATGCCTCTGGGATCGCCAGGTATGGAGTACGGTGATCGCAAAGATCCTTATCAGGTGATCGGTTTCACCAAGGATGGCAACACGAGTGTATTTGCCAATCATTAATCATGTCGCGATCCAAAGAAGCTCTTTTATGAGCTTCTTTGGGTGGCAGGGTTGAAATGAGTTATCCCCAATTCACGTAACGGGTGTCTAAAACTTGATAGTTGACTGCTCGATTGTGAGTTTCACAAAAACGCACTCAGAAGGTGAAAATCAGAATCAGAGAATTATACAAGAAAAGCCATGGATTGGGGGCTTCTCAGGCTGATTTATGTGATGTGAACTCGGGGATTCAGGTATGATTAAAGCAAATTCATTGCCAAGGTTAATGGTGTTATTAAAATACATAACATAGTTGAAGCAGAAGCAGAAGCAGAAGCAGAAGCAGAAATGGAATTCCATCTTTGTGCATTTAGAGAAATTCCTTTTATTAGGTAATATATATCATGGCTTTTTTCTAATCGCACATACTTCTCTATAAAATTACGATTAAAAGTTAATGACAGCTTAAACTGGATTGCCAAATTGTCTTGATAGAATTTTCCAACATGTATTCCTAAGATAAATGAATTGTTTTGTCTGTAAAATAAGGGAGAACCTGAATCCCCAGGCTGGGAATCTCCGGGATATGAAACGAAATGTACTTCATCATTGCAGGAGCCTACCCAACTTACAGATGCAAGCTGCAATAACTGCTGATTGCCATAACCCGCAACCATAAGGTGAGTAATATTATAAAGGTCAGGACATTTGGTATAGTCGATGTCAGCAGGAGGAATTGACACAGGCCGGTTTAACTCAAGTATTGCTATATCGTATTTAGGCCAATCAGAGGCAGAAAAAAAATTATTATTTATTATATACTTTATAACTTTTCTTTTAATCTTGTTTTTAGCATTAAGAAAAGTTATGTCTAATTTTTTACCAATACAGTGAGCTGAAGTCAGCAAATGCTTATCAGATATGAGCACAGTAGTACAACCATCATTAATACCAGCTATCCATGGAAGCGTACCTGAATTTATTTTTCTAACCGGCTCAGTGTATCGAGGAATTCTACTGTTTGATTCACACAATATTTCTTCTGAAGTAAATATTAATATAAATGAAAAGAGCACAATAATTTTTTTCATTAAATGTTGCCTGTCTGTGCTAGCCAAGTGTATCAAAGTAGCATATTTCAAACTTGTTGCCGTATAACCACTAAAGAAAAGAAAAAAGACACCCATAAATTTGCTTTACAAAAGAAAAAAGACACCCATAAATTTGCTTTACCGTCCACCTAGTCTACTTTTTCACCCATCACTGATTTTTTACCCAGACAGGTGAGTCCATGGCACAGGCCCGCAATACTCTGATTGACCCCGGCTCAACGCCTTATTACCACTGCATGGCAAGATGTGTTCGTCAGGCTTACCTCTGTGGAGAGAACCACCTGACTGGCAAGAACTACGAGCATCGCCGCCAATGGGTGGTGGATAAACTCCGGGAACTGGTTTCAGTCTTTGCTATCGAAGTCTGCGCTTACGCTGTCATGTCAAATCATTATCACGTGGTTTTGCACATCAATCAGTCATCTGCCAGAGGCTGGTCACGGGACGAAGTGCTTCACCGTTGGACGACCTTGTTTACAGGCCCACTTCTGGTGCAAAGGCATTTGGCTGCTGACAAACTGGGCAGCGCTGAATTGGCCCGTATTGATGAATATGCTGAGGAATACCGGCGTCGTTTAACGGATATCAGCTGGTTTATGCGTTGTCTGAATGAATACCTTGCTCGTGAGGCCAATAAAGAAGACGAGTGTAAAGGACGCTTTTGGGAAGGTCGCTTTAAAAGCCAGGCACTGCTGGACGAAGCAGCGTTACTGACCTGCATGACCTATGTTGACTTGAATCCGATTCGGGCTGGAAAGGTGGAAACACCGGAAGCATCAGACTACACGTCGATTCAGGAACGCGTGGAGCAGGTTACACATTCTGAGACTAAAAAGCAGCCGCTGACCCTGAAACCTTTTTGTTTGCAGGGCCAGAATACGGACGTTGCCCTTCCCTACCTTCTTCATGACTATCTGGAACTGGTTGACTGGAGCGGTCGCATTGTCAGAACAGACAAGAAAGGTTCCATCCCGTCATGCACCCCTCCTATTCTTGAAAGATTGGAAATTGATCCGGATGAGTGGCTGAAAACCATGCAATGGAATAATCGTTTTTATCGGGCAGTTGGCCGTCTGAAGGCGATGAAGGCTTATGCACTTGAAGCCGGACAGAAGTGGCTTCGAGGTTTAAACGCCTGCAGTCGTTTGTATCTGACAAGTTAGCTTAGAAGTCAGTTAAGAAATTAAACACTTTCTCTTTATCCCTCCTCGACTTTAAGTCGGAATAAGTTTGTGTCGTCTGAATCATGGACTGAGCAGCCTCTGTTCGTCGAACGCTCATGTGTGGCTCGCTGATAGGCTATTCGAAGATAGGTTTTCAGATCCTTTTTTGGGAATGCAGTTTTTAAATGTCTTATTTATTTAATGGGTGTCTTATTTTTTTTTTTTATCTTATTTTTTATCAGGATCCGATTCCATTCCCCTGGCCAGCCGTTCAATGATAGGGCAGTCCGGCATATTGTCTCCATGACAGCATTGGGCGAGCTGTTGCAGGCTGTCACGAATCACCTGCAGTTGACTGATCTTAGCCTCGACATCGACTAATTTTTTCAGGGCCAGTGATTTTACATCAGCACTTTTACGATGTTTGTCGTTATACAGATCCAGAAGGTCCGAGCACTCTTTCAGAGTAAAGCCCAGCTCTCTGGCGCGGCTAATAAAAGACAGTTCTCGTATGTGTGATTCATTATAATCACGGTAACCGTTATTGAGACGATGGGCAGGTGAAATCAGGTTCAGACTTTCATAGTAACGAATGGTTTTGGCGGTCAGTCCAGTGGCCTGCGCTGCTTTGGAAATATTCATGATTCAGGCTCCCTTGCAGTTGGCTTGAAGCGTCTCAGACGATTGGCGTTGCTGACCACTGTGACCGATGACAGAGCCATGGCTGCTCCTGCAACAACAGGATTAAGCAGCATTCCTGTGAAAGGGTATAGCACTCCGGCAGCAATCGGGATACCGAGAGAATTGTAAACAAAGGCGCCAAACAGATTCTGTTTAATGTTTCCCAGAGTTGCCCTGGACAGCTCGACGGCGTCGGCCAGTCCATGGAGTGAAGAGCGAATCAGGGTGATATCTGCCGATTCAATGGCAACATCAGTCCCTGTGCCTATGGCAAAGCCAACGTCAGCACGGGCAAGGGCCGGGGCGTCGTTTATACCGTCACCTGTCATACCGACCTTGTGCCCTTTTTCCTGCAACTGCCTGACATAGCGCTCCTTGTCTTCAGGCAGAGTTTCGGCTCTAAAGTCATCAATGCCCACCTGTTGAGCAACAGCGGCGGCAGTCAGCTTGTTATCACCGGTCACCATCAAGACCCTGATGCCCAGTTTATGGAGTCTTTCGATAGCTGCTTTGGAGTCTTTTCTTATCGGGTCGGCGACCGCTATCAGTCCCGCCAGTTGATGATCCACAGCCAGATACATGGGGGTTTTACCCTGATTGGCCAGTGACTCTGATGTGGATGCCAGAAGCGAGACATCAATGCCATTGGCAGCCATAAGCTTTTCATTACCCAGCAGCACAGACTTTTCTTGAACACACCCGCTCACTCCTTGCCCTGTGACTGCATGAAAATCGGATACGGGTGAAAGTGACAACGATTGCTGTCTGACAGAATTGACAATAGCGTCAGCCAGGGGATGCTCCGATGCACTCTCAATGCTGGCGGCAATCTGCAGAATTCTGTTTTTTTCTTCCTCAGTGTCCGCCGTGATGCTGATTCGTTCGGTCACTCTGGGATCGCCTTCGGTGATAGTGCCTGTTTTATCCAGCACTATGGTGGTCAATTGACTGGCCTGCTGCAAAGAGTCTCCCTTGCGAATCAGCATTCCCAGCTCAGCGGCCTTGCCAACACCGGCCATGACAGACATAGGAGTAGCCAGACCCAAAGCGCAGGGGCAGGCAATAATCAGAACCGTGGTGACTACCACCAGTGCGTGCGCTAATACCGGCGCAGGCCCGAAAAAGAACCAGACAGTGGCTGCCAGAACAGCAATGACTATCACAACGGGTACAAATACAGATGAGATCTGATCTGCCATCCGGGCAATGGGGATTTTTGAACTCTGGGCTTTTTTCACCAGGGCAATGATATGGGCCAGAGCGGTTTCACTGCCCACCTTTTCTGCCCTGAACAGCAAGCTGCCATTTTTATTCAGGGTGCCTGCTGAAACTGCGTCGTCTGGTGTTTTTTTCACAGCCAGTGGTTCGCCTGTGAGCATAGACTCGTCCACGAGACTGCTGCCTTCAACGACAATGCCGTCTACCGCGATATTCTCGCCGGGTCTGACTCTGACGATGTCGCCTTTTAAAACCTGGTCTGTGGGGAGATCTATTTCCTGTCCATTGCGTACGACTCTGGCCGTTTTGGCCTGAAGCCCCAGCAGACGCTTAATCGCCTGACTGGTTTTGCCTTTGGCTCTTAACTCCAGAGCATGGCCCAGATTGATAAGACCAATGATCATGGCACTGGCTTCAAAGTAAACATGGCGAGCGGCAGACGGTAGAAGGTGAGGAAACAATACGACGACCATAGAGTAAAGCCAGGCTATGCCTGTGCCTATGGCAATCAGGGTATCCATATTGGTGTTGCCATGCTTCAGAGCTTTCCACATGCCGGTAAAGTAGTGTTTACCTGAGAACACCAGAACAAAAAGAGTGGCAAGGCCAACAATCCCCCAGGCGAGTTGCTGAAAGGGCGTGTTTATGCTCATTTCGCCGGTGACGACACCCCAGATCATCAGGGGAATGCCCAGACTCAGAGCAATGGCGGTATGTTTTAGCAGGTGGCGATACTGTTTTTTGTCTTCCTCTTCCTGTTTCAGCTGAAGATCACTGTCAGGTGTCAGCACGGTGCCGGGATAACCGGCATGTTCCAATGCCTGCAGAATGACGCCAATTTCAGATTGCCCCTGAACAGAGCAGGTTTTATCGGCCAGATTGACCGATGCACTCTCAACACCCGGAATCTTTAGAAGAGCCGACTCGATTTTGCTGACGCAGGAGGCACAGTGAATAGTCGGTATAGAAAATTGTCGTTCAGAGTCGCAGGGTATCACTCGCGCTTCAAATCCGGCTTTTTTCAGGGCTGAAATCAGAGAGGACGCTTCAGCACTGCCTTTGACCATAGCCGTTTTGTCTGCAAAGTTAACACTGGCTTCATTCACGCCAGTCACTCCTTTCAGGGCCTTTTCAATTTTGCCGACACAACCGGCACAGTTGACTCCGGAGAGGGCCAGCTGAATCTGTAGAGATTTCATGGTGTTTCTCCACGAGATTGATTTAGAGGGAAACTGTGCACAGGATAACCCTTACCCTGACTGGAAGGTAAAGAGGTGGTAGAGAAGATATGCCATAATCCGCAGCTAACATCTACACAACCGCTTACCGCTACGCCGAGCTCAAAGAGCTGACTGCCCGGGAACTGGATTCATCCTAAATTCTGGTGCTTCTCGAAGTTTTGCAATGATGCTCGCTGGCTCTGCTATGCTGATCAGCGCAACGACAACATGAGGTAAGATTATGTCGGTTGAGTCGAGACTGGAAAAACTGGAAGAGCAACACAGACAGTTGGATGCCAACCAGCACGGGCTGGCAAAAGTCTGTGCTGATACCAAAAATATTGCGCTGACCAATCAGCATGATATTGCGGGCCTGAAGATCGAAGTGTCATCTGTTCGATCTGACCTGGCGGCACTGATTCAGGCGACTATGGCGGGTTTCAAGCGCAGCGATGAGCAACATCGGGAGACACAAGCCCGTATTGATCGGCTGGAGCTGGAAACTCGTACCCGCTTTGAACAGGTGGACAACCGTTTTGAAGAGATGGACAACCGTTTTGAACAGATGGACAACCGTTTTGAACAGATGGACAACCGTTTTGAACAGATGGACAAACGATTTGACCAGCTGGAGCTGCTCTTTCGCCAGATGATCCCCCAGGCCCGTAATTAACTCAGTTATTTTCCTGCCAGCACCACGCTAAAGTATCCAACCGGATAATGGCCAGTTTTTTTAATCTGGCCTCTGGTTCAGACTCCTGTTCGGCCTCTAACCTTCGCAATAATAACTTGTGTCTGCCTCAGTTTGTTGAGTTCCTGTTCATTGATCAACACAAATCGGCAGTTTAATGTCGAAACTGAGCCATCCATCAAATGTTTTTGAAAAGCAGACAGTCAGCAAAACGCCCGACAACTGCCGGGCATTTAATTTCAAAAATGATAAGCAAGCGAAAACTGGACAACATTCAAATCCATATTGGGCCGTTTGATATAAGCATTGGAGTAGTGAAGCAACTTGGCGCCCAGGTCAAAACTTTTTTCGGAACCCAGAAGAACCCCGGCACCCAGCATGGTTTCAAACTGTAAATGAGTGCTTTTTTCTAAAGGCTGGTCGCCTTTGTAACGGATCTGGGTGTCGCTGATCCAGCCAACGCCCAGACCTGCATCGAAGTAATACCGTCCTCTGGGACTCTTGAATTGCCATACCGGAGTCACGAAAATGCCATGGATATCATCGTCACCTTTCGAGCTGTGGGAGGGTCTGGCATCGAGTTTATTGTCCCAGTAAGAAACCGAGGTATCGAGAAGAAAGCGATCATTCCATTCTGAATGTTCGAGAAGTCCTTCGTCACTTAAATGCCATCTGAGTGCCAGACGAGTGTCCTTAACCTCTATTTTACTGGAAAGATCCGGCCCGTAGCTGAAATGAATACTTTCGGGTTGTGCGACTACCGACGTTGAAAAAACAGATAGCACCAAAGGTACTGCCGACAGAAAGGCTGTGTTATTGAATTTCATGATCCTTATGCTCTTGTTTTATTTATTGAGCCCGCTACCAGAGTTTGCTGCGCAATATTCTTGACGCCAAGTGGGAGGGGGCTTCCTACTAACTTACACTAAGGAGTCAGCCAATAAGACCAGATTTTTGCAACCTTGTTCTTTTTCAGCAAAGCCAGGTTGATATGCAGGCTGTTATCTCACACAGTTCTGGGCTTTTTATGACTCAAAAAATGAAGGGACCGATGAAGTATCAGATGATGAAGCTGAGTTTGGTTATTACCATTCGAACTAAAAGAGGCGATCTGATGGCTTCACGAGAGTGTAACAGTGAACCATTACCATCAAATCGGTCGATTTGATCTGGATCAAGATCAGGGCCGTTTTGCTGTAGCCTCTATGCACTGAAGGATGAAGAATAATTCGTTGTTTTTATAAGTATTTACACGTATGGTGAATTTTTTGTACCTATGTACCACTATATGTACCACTATTAGTGGCAATTGGGAAAACAAGAATTTTAATGCCGACTTAATCTGCATTGGACTGATAAACGAATTAGATGAATAAGTTGTACCATGTCACCAAGCCTGCTCAACAGACTGAAAGCCTTTGGCCCTCTGTCCTCGCCTGACTTGAACATTGCCAGTGTGTTATCACAGACTGGGGTGCGGCGACTGATTATTGGCTGTGAAGTGCTGCTGGTGATTCTTCTGACTCAACAGCTGGCTCGTCTTACCTGGCAACTCATGGAGGGTTCTGGCAGCGCCAGGATTCAGTCGTGGCAACCTCAATCGACAGTGGTAAATCGTCGCCAATCGGAACAGGATGCCTACCCCGCACTGAATGATTTCCATCTGTTTGGTCAGGAGCCTGTCAAGCTGACACAAACGGATAACCCTGGTATTGACCCCAACGCTGTTCCCAAATCCCGCCTCTCTGCAAAAGTCACCGGTATTGTTGCCAGTTCAGTTCCTGCTGATTCCGTTGCGGTGATTCGTTCCAGTGGCCGTGATCGCACTTATCGAATCGGTGAAAGGCTTCAGGGCTCCAATGCGGAAGTGAAAGATATTTATGAGGATCGGGTGATTGTATCGAACCGGGGCAAGCTCGAAGCCCTTTTGCTTTACCCCGATGAAGCGGATCGAAAAGTAGAAAAAAGAGACAGTGGTCGTCTGATAGAAATTCGTCAGCAACTGATCTCTGATCCGGACTCTTTTACGGATTTTTTTCAGATCACCGAGGCTCAGAAGGATGGTCAGCTGGTCGGGTATCAGATAACCCCTGGCAAGTTTCCTGACGTTTTTCGTGAGTCAGGCCTGAAGCCTGATGATATAGCCCTGTCCATTAACGGATATGACCTGAGTGACAGCAACGATACCATGAAGCTGCTGCAGGAAATCAAGCAGCTCACCCAGCTATCGATGACCATTGAACGGGGTGGTCGTCTCTATGAAATAGAAGTCAAACTATGAGTGTTAGAGGAAAGACAGGGTTATTAGTATTACTCCCTGAATTGCTTAGCGGGGCCATTGCCCGAAAATGTGTGAACCAGAATGCCGTGAGACGGCTGCGCAGACAGATCTGCTCAATGATGGCAGGACTCTTACTGGTTTCAGCGTTTGCTTTTGCCAGTCAGGCTTCGGCTGACTATCAGCGTTATTCTGCCAGTTTTGAAAAGGCCGATATTGCTGAATTTGCCAGTACGGTCAGTGCCACTCTGAACAAAACCATTATTCTGGACCCCGCTGTTCGTGGCTCTGTAACGGTGCGTTCCTATGACAAGCTCAATGCTGAACAGTACTATCAGCTTTTTTTGAACGTTCTGGAAGTTCATGGTTTTGCCGTTATTGAACAAGAGAATAATGTTCTGAAAATTGTTCAGGACAAGAACGCAAAAATGTCGTCTATTGCGCTGGCCGACCGGCAAAACACGGGTCAGGGTGATGAGTTCGTTACCTGGGTGCTTCCGGTTCAGAATGTGCCGGTGAGAGAACTGTCTCCGTTATTGCGCCAGCTCAATGATACTGCAGGCAATGTGGTTCATTACGATCCCTCCAATATTCTTCTGCTGACTGGCCGTGCTGCTAATGTGAAGCGTCTGGTTGAAATTGTCAGACGAGTAGATATGGCCGGCAACCGAAACTTCTCTGTTATCCAGCTCGAGTACGCTTCTGCTTCAGAAATGCAGCGAATTCTCACTTCCCTGCTACAGGAAAAAGGTGGTAAGGGCAGCGCGTCCCGGGTGACCGTGGTTGCTGATGATCGTAGCAACCGCCTGATTGTTGCCGGTCAGGCAAGACAACTGCAAAAAGTGAATCGTATTGTCTACCAGCTGGATGCCGAACAGGAATCCTCCGGTAATACCCGTGTCTTCTATTTGAGGTATGCCAAGGCGGAAGAACTGAAAGAAGTCATGGAAGGTGTCGGGCAAACGGTTCAGGCAGAAAAAGACAGCGGTAAAACAGTTGTTCGTAATAACCAGAAATTCAGCATCAACGTTCATGAGCAAACCAACGCTCTGGTGGTCACCGCTCAGCCAGACATTATGAAAAGTCTGGAAAGTGTCATCAAGCAGCTTGATATCCGTCGTGCCCAGGTTCTGGTCGAAGCCATTATCGTTGAGGTAGCCGATGGTGATGGCATTAACCTCTCCTTCCAGCTGGCCAATGCTAACAACGGCAGCATGATGCAGTTTAATGATGGCCGAACGGTACCGATTGGCGAGATCATGGCCGGTTTGAAAGAGGCAGAGGACGTGCCGGGCTCAACGGTCATCGGTGAAAATGGCACCACTATTAACCCTGATCAGCCAGGCGATTACACCAGATTATATGATGCTTTGGCCGGTGTTTCCGGTGCTGCATTCAGTATCACATCCGGCGACTGGACAGCCCTTTTGCAGGCTGTTACCAGCTCAACAAAATCCAATGTTCTGGCGACTCCCAGCCTGATGACGCTGGATAACGAAGAATCTTCTTTCATAGTGGGTGACGAAGTTCCTGTTATCACCGGTTCCGCCTCCAGTTCAAACAACGATAATCCTTTCCAGACTGTAGAGCGTAAGGAAGTAGGTGTGAAGATGACCGTCAAGCCCCAGATCAATGAAGGGGATTCGGTGATGCTGGATATTACTCAGGAAGTGTCTGGTGTTAATGGTACGACTTCCGTCGATGTCACTTTCTCCAAGCGTGAAGTGAAAACATCCATCATGGCCCGCAGTGGTGACACCATTGTTATTGGCGGACTGCTGGACGAAGACGTGCAGGAAAGTGTTTCCAAAGTGCCACTGCTGGGTGACATTCCCTACCTGGGGGCGCTCTTCCGCTCCACCTCCAGCGAGGTGAAAAAGCGTAACCTGATGGTCTTCCTGAGACCTACCATCATTCGTGACGATAACATCCTGACCAGTATCAGCGGTAAGAAATACAGCTATATGCGTGCCCGCCAGCTAGATCGTCGTGATCAGGGCGTTGAGTTGATGCCTGATGCGAGAACTCCGGTCCTGCCTGAATACCCTTCTAACTCCGATCTGATGAACAGAGCGCGCCAGAAACTGGATGAAGCCGATCGGAAAGAAAAAGAGAAAGAAAAAAACGACAGGGAAGACGATGACAAGGTAGCCAGTAAACAGTCGGAGAAGAACGATGCTGAGTCCGGCGATAACAGTTGATCAGGAAACCGAAGTCCTTGCTCAAGGTACTCCTGCGGGTGTTCTTGAACTGCCCTTTGCCTTTGCCCGTAACTTCGGTGTTCTGCTGGAACAAGAGCCGCAGGGCAGCCCCTGCCTGTACGTCAATGGCCAACCATCCAGAGCAGCCATTGCCGAAGTTCGTCGATTTGTTGCGGGTCCGATAGATATTAAATCACTGTCCGAGGGTGAGTTTGAAGCACGACTGTCGGCTTATTATCAAAAAGACTCATCGGCTGCCCGACAGCTGATGAACGATATCGGCAATGATGAAGGTCTTCACTCTCTGGCAGAGGAATTACCCGACAGCGAAGACCTTTTAGATGCCGATGATGGTGCCCCGATCATTCGCATGATCAACGCCATGTTAGGTGAGGCGATCAAGGAAGGGGCTTCCGATATTCATATCGAAACCTTCGAAAACTGCCTGGTCATTCGCTTCCGCGTCGATGGTGTATTGAGAGAAATCCTTCGACCCCAGCGTAAGCTGGCGGCATTGCTGGTATCCCGTATCAAGGTTATGGCCAAACTGGATATTGCTGAGAAGCGGGTGCCTCAGGACGGTCGTATTTCTCTGCGACTGGGTGGCCGTGCCGTTGATGTCCGGGTATCGACACTGCCTTCCCGTCATGGCGAGCGAATCGTATTGCGTTTGCTGGATCGCAACAGTGTCCGTATGGATATGTCCAGCTTAGGCATGACGCCTGATATTCATCAGCACATCCGTGAGGCTTTGCATAAACCTCACGGCATTCTTCTGGTCACAGGTCCGACCGGTTCTGGTAAGAGTACGACGCTGTACGCTGGTCTCACAGAAATCAATGACACAGAGCGCAATATTCTCACCGTTGAAGATCCTGTGGAATACGATCTCGAAGGTGTGGGTCAGACACAGGTCAACCCCAAGGTCGATATGACCTTTGCCCGGGGTCTGCGTGCCATCCTGCGTCAGGACCCTGATGTGGTGATGGTGGGTGAGATTCGTGATCTCGAAACCGCAGAAATTTCTATTCAGGCCTCCCTTACCGGTCACCTGGTATTGAGTACCCTGCACACCAATACGGCTATCGGTGCTGTCACACGCCTGAGAGATATGGGCATTGAGCCTTTCCTGCTGTCATCCAGTTTGCTGGGCGTTCTGGCCCAGCGTCTGGTTCGTACCCTCTGTCCTTCCTGCAAAGTAGCCAGAGAGCCAACGCCTCATGAGCGAAAGCTGATAGGAATGGACGACTCTGACAGCAGACCCGTTCACGAAGCCAGCCCTGAAGGTTGTTCCGAGTGTCATGGCGGTGGCTATAAAGGTCGAACCGGCATTCATGAGCTGTTTCTGGTCAGCGATGAAGTTCGTAGAATGATTCATGAGGGTGCCGGTGAACAGGCTCTGGAAGACGTGATTCGCAGGACCAGCCCCAGTATCCAGAAAGATGGCTTCCGTAAAGTTCTTGCGGGTATGACTTCCATTGAAGAAGTACTGCGGGTGACCAGGGAGGAATAATGGGCGTATTTGCTTACGAAGCCCTGGATAAAAAGGGTAAAAAACGCAAAGGGGTACTTGAGGCTGATTCTGCCCGCCAGCTCCGTCAGCAGTTGCGCTCCGAAGGTCTGGTTCCGGTGACCATTAATGAATCTGAGCAAAAGAGCAGTGGTGAACGTGCGTCGTTTACTCTGTTCGAGAAAAAAGCCAGCCCGGCTGAAGTCGCCATGCTGACTCGTCAGCTGGCCACTCTGGTTGCGGCTGCCATTCCTCTGGAAGAGTGTCTTCAGGCCTTGTCTCGTCAGGTTCAGAAATCCCATCTGAAAGCTATGATCACCACCGTCAGAGCCAAGGTACTGGAAGGCCGGACGCTGGCAGAAAGTCTGGCGATTTACCCGAAAACCTTCGACACACTGTATTGCTCAATGGTGGCGGCCGGTGAAAAGTCCGGTCATCTGGATACGGTTCTGGAGCGGCTGGCAGATTATACCGAACAGCGTCAGCTGATCCGGGGTAAGCTGATTCAGGCCATGATCTATCCCGCTATTCTCAGCATAGTAGCGGTCTCGGTCATCGCCATTTTGCTGGCAACCGTGGTACCCACCGTGGTGGAACAGTTTGCGGATCTCGGGCAGGACCTGCCAGCCATGACTCGTGCCTTGATTGCCATGAGTGACTTTGTTCGGGATTACGGCTTCGGTGTACTGGCTGGCCTTGTCGTTCTGTTATTCATGAGGCAACGTCTGCTGGTTAATCCCGAGCGGAGACTGACCCACGACCGATGGCTGTTGAAAATGCCCGTTATGGGTGAAGTGGGTGCCGGTGTTGATACTTCCCGTTTTGCCCGGACATTGAGTATTCTCAGCAGCAGTTCAGTGCCCCTTCTGCAGGGTATGAGAATCTCGGCAGAAGTCATGTCCAACTCTTTTATCCGGAAATCCCTTGAACAGGCTTCGGAGCGGGTGAGGGAAGGTTCCAGCCTCTGGATGGCGCTGGATCAGACACAACTGTTTCCACCCATGATGCTTCATATCATTGCCAGTGGTGAAAAATCGGGTGCGCTGGAACAGATGCTGGTTCGAGCAGCGGACAGTCAGGATCGACAGTTTGAAAACCAGGTGAATATTGCCCTGGGTGTTTTTGGCCCTTTGCTGATTGTCTCCATGGCGGGCATGGTTCTGTTTATTGTGATGGCGATTCTGACCCCGATGCTGGATCTTAACTCACTGGTATCAGATGGTTAACAGTCAGTATGGGGTTTTCAGTAAAGAGCTTTTCAGAAGAGAATATGAGCCTGACACAGATCGGGCCATGTGACATTAGGAGTGAATGACCAATGACTACGAAAAAGGCACATCGACAACAACAGCAGGGTTTTACCCTGATCGAGATCATGGTGGTGATCGTGATTCTCGGTGTCCTGGCCAGCATGGTGGCCCCGAATGTTCTGGGTAACAAAGAAAAGGCAGACCAGCAGAAAGCTGTCAGTGACTTAGTGACGCTGGAAAACGCACTGGATATGTACAAGCTGGACAATAATCACTTCCCATCGACTCAGCAGGGTTTGAATGCTCTGGTAGAACAGCCTTCCGGCAGCCCTCAACCCAGGAATTATCGTGACAACGGCTACATCCGTCGTCTACCCCAAGACCCATGGGGTAATGACTATCTGATGCAGTCTCCCGGTGAATTTGGTGATATCGATATCTTCTCTGCCGGTCCTGATGGCCAGGCGGGCTCTGAGGATGACATCGGCAACTGGAACATGAATTCCTGATGAAAAGTGCCGGTTTCACCTTGCTTGAAATCATGCTGGTTCTGGTACTGCTGGGCATTGCTACCGCTGTCGTATTGCCCACTCTGGAACCGGCTGACAGTTCCGCACGTTTAAAAACGGCTGCGGATCGATTTGCTGCTCTGGTGAAAACTGGCCACGAAAAGTCATTGCTCAAAGGTAAAGACCTTGGGGTCAGGTTTACCGACAATGGCTATCAGTTTATGGAGTGGCACGGAGACAAATGGCAGTTAATGCAAAATGACCGATTGCTCACAGAGAAAGAACTTTCAGAAGCCATCAATCTGGATTTTATGCCGGGTGAGCTGATCTGGCAGGCTGCTCTGGATGCTGAAGAGCAGCAGGATAGTGACTCGTTTTTTACTGACTCAGGGCTGTTTGAAAACGAAGCAAGCAAGAAAAAGCCTGAACTCTATATCTGGTCCAGCGGTGACCTGACCCCGGCGGAAGTGCGGTTCCAGTCAACCAGCGACATTCGTCGTTTTTTTAGTGTCATAATCACGGAAACCGGAGAAGTAACCGTGGTCAGTGCAGATGAGTACGACAAGACAGTTGGCCGGGGCTGATAAATGAAACGTTATTCAGGCTGTTCCCGATGTTCCCGACAGGTCAGGGGCTTCACTTTGTTAGAAGTGTTGATGGCCATGACTATTCTGGCCATCGCCGGTATCACGGTGCTCAGAACCAGCAGTGAAAGCCTGGATAACAGCCAGTACCTGAAGAACAAAACCATGGCTCGCTGGGTAGCCGACAATGAACTGGTCGATCTCTACCTGAAGGATCAATGGCCATCCCAGACCTGGAAAAAAGAAACCCGTGAGCTGGCTGATCAAACCTGGCATGTTCGATACCGAAGTGTGCGTACGGCGGATGACAATTTTCGGGCCATCCAGGTCGAAGTCCGACTCGACCGTGATGAGAAGAAAGCCGCTCTGGCCAGTCTGCAAACTTACACGGTGAAGCGGTCTTGAAGTCATTGAATGTCATGCAACGCTCGACCCAACGCGGTTTTACATTGCTCGAAATGTTGGTGGCTCTGACCATTTTTGCACTGGTCAGTATGAGTGCCTGGCAGATTCTGCAGGGGGTTATGGGTGCTCGGGATGTTGCCAGCGATCATCAGAGTCGTATTCGGGAAATTGACTACGCCATGATGGTCATGGAGCAGGACTTTCGGCAAATGATTGACCGGGGTGTGCGGGTCGATGGTGAACTGACGGATCAGAGTCTGTTTGCCGGTAGAGACATGCTGGAATCCGATGACGAGGCGGCGGCCTTTATTCGTCTGGGCTGGCGCAATCCGAAACAGAAACTCCCCCGCTCTGAGTTGCAGAAAGTCAGCTATCGGCTCAGAGCCGGAGTGCTCGAACGTCAGCACTTTTATGTGCTGGACCCGGAGGAGAATGCAGAACCTGTGGTCAGGGATCTGTTAACCGATGTCCGCTCACTTAAATTTCAGTACTTTATTAATGGCCAATGGCTAGAAATGCTCGGCAATACCCTGCCCCAAGGTATGAAGATTACGTTTGAGCTGAATGATCTGGGGGTCATCGAGCGGCGCTACGTGCTTTCCGGGAACTGGGAAGTTCAGGAGCAAGATTCATGACGAGCCTGATTTCAGATAAAAAGAATACAACGTCTTTTCAGCGTCGTCAGTCGGGTGTCGCATTGCTAATTGTTATGTTCGTATTGACGTTGATGGTGCTGATAGCGGCAGAGATGACTTTTGGATTTTCCCTGCAAATGCGCCGGACAGCCTCCCTGCAACAAATGGAACAGGCACGCTGGTATGCATTGTCTGGCGAAGAACTGGCAGTCAAAGTACTTCAGGACGGGTTTGATGAAAGCGAAGAAACCGTGAATCTTGGTCAAACCTGGGCCACGGGGGAAGTGATTTTTCCGATGGATGGCGGAACAATCAGGGGCGAAATTTTCGACGCTCAGGCCTGTTTAAACCTGAATGCTTTGCAGGCTCCGGATAAAGAAGGGCAGACCTCGGTTGAAGTCAAAGTGTTTCAATCCCTGATGGAAGCTTTGGGAATTGAGTCCTATCAGACCGAGATCATTGCACAATCAACCAGAGACTGGGTAGATAATGACAACACCCAGGGGTCAGGCATGGGCGCGGAAGACAGTTATTACCAGTCTCTGCCAGTGCCCTATCTGGCCAGTAATACCAGTATGAGATCGGTTTCGGAGTTGAGAGCGGTAAAAGGCGTCAATGCCAGAATAATGAGAAGGGTCAAACCTTTTGTCTGTGCATTGCCGACCACTGAAATGAAGATCAATATCAATACCCTGTCGCCGGACCATGCGCCGGTGCTCAGCGCCCTGTATTGGGGTGAGCTTCCCTTAGAGCAGGCAAAAGAGGTATTGGAACAGAGGCCGGAGAATGGCTGGAGGAGTGTCGATGAATTTATTCAACAACCCTCTCTCTCCAACTTCAGTGCCGAAAACACCCATGAATTGATGTCGGTGGACAGTCAGTATTTTGCAATGACTGCAACCGCTTCTTATGCGGACACCAAAGTCCGAATAAAGAGCCTGCTGCGGCGGGAAGAAGAGAATAAGTTCAGCGTCATTCGCCGAGAGTTTGGAGGGCTTGAGTGAGCCAGTATCTTATCATCAGGCTGCCCGGAGATCCCGGCCAGCCCGTTCACTGGCAATGCTATCCAGTAGAGCAGGAGCCAGTGATTCAGGTAACCGAAGGGGAAAACGCTACCTTTGGTATTCTGCCGTCTGTTGAAGACCTGGGAACACTGATGGAGTCATTCCCGGATACCAAAACCATTGCCCTGGTTCCCACGGAGCTGGTCAGTGTTCACTGCCTTCAGGTTGAAGGCAGACTGAGCAAGGCGGTATTAAAGTCACTGCCTTTTCGTCTGGAAGATGATCTGGCTGAGGATGTGGATGATCTTCATATTTCGGTTATTGCCAGAGAAGGAACTCAGGTTTATCTGTCAGTGGTCGCTCATTCGAAAATGGCTTTCTGGTACGAAGCACTGAATCAGTCCGGTCTTAAAGTCAAAACCCTGATTCCTGAAGCCCTGGCTCTGCCCTGGACCGAGGGAGAGTGCTCGGCGCTGGCCATGAATGGACGCTGGATACTCCGGGATGGCCGCTGGCAGTGGGCTGCCTGTGATCCATCCTGGCTGAGCTTCTGTCTGGCAGAGGACGACTCAGAAGAAACGCCCCTGAAAGTGAACTGTTTCAGCGAACTACCAGAGGACAGGCCGGGTGAATGGCGTCAGGAAGCTTCGGGCTCTGCTCTGGAAGTATTGGCAGCGGGTGCGGTGAGCGCCACCTCACAGAAAAACAGTGCCAACCTCTTGCAGGGCGTCTGGCAGGTAGAGTCATCCGTCATCAAAAGCCTGAAACCCTGGGGGCTGGCTGCCGGACTTCTGGCTTTTACCGTCACTCTGTTTATGGCTCAGGCGGTAGTGAAGTCGGTACAGTTGGAACAACAGGCTGAACAGCTTAATGCACAGGCGCATAAGATCTACAGTGACATGTTCCCCGGTGAGCGGATTGTGCGTCTGCAGTCGCAGATGCGGCAGAAGCTTATGGCCTTGAAAAGTAGCAACAGCGATGACTCGGGTCTGCTGAAACTGCTCGATCAGACTGCCCCGCTGTTTATACAGTATCCGCAACTCAAGCCGGTTACTTTGTCGTACAACCAGTCTCAGCAATCACTCCGGGTGGAAGCCACTGCGAAGGATTTTGATACTTTTACGGCATTTCGGGAAGAGTCGGGTGAGCAACTGGTGATCACGGTTGAAACACTGGAGAAGCGTGGTGATATTGCCAATGGTACGCTGATCATCAAGGGGAGCGATTCATGAATAACGTTGTGGAAAGCTTCAATGAGCGCTGGCAACAGGCTCAAACCTACTGGCGTGGTCTGAGTCGACGCGAGCAGCAACTCTGTACGGTAGCAGGTGCGTTTATTATTGTCTGGAGCATTTGGCAGGGTATTTTAAACCCTTTGTCAGAACGTCAGTTAGCTGCCGAGCGAAAGCTGGTGGCCAGTCAGAAGTTACTGGCTTCTGTAGAGAAACAGGCCAACGAGATCGTCAGTCTGCGTCAGGGTCGGCCTGACAAGAGCCGCTATCTGGTGTTACCTCTGGACCAGTTGGTGAACAGAACCGCAAAAGATTTCGATCTGCGCATCACCGGGGTTCGAGCCGTTCGAGATGCATTGCAGGTCGATCTTGATACAGTGGGCTTTGATCGTTTATTGGCATGGCTGGTCAATCTTCAACAGCAGGGTGGGGTTGAGATCAGGGAGCTGGAGGTAGAAGCCGCCGAAAAGCCCGGTCATGTGATCGTTAAGGCTCTGAGAATGGAAAGAGCCTTCAGCGCAGAGACAGCCTTCAGCGCAGAGACAGCCTTCAGCGAGAGTTAAGACATATGAAGAAAATCATTTCTCTGGCTGCACTGGCCGTTGTTTCTTACTCAGTTTTTTTGCTGGCAGGGTTGCCAGCCGCTTTTGTCTGGCGTCATGCACCCAACATGTCGGGGATTGAGCTGGAAGGTCTGTCAGGTTCAGTCTGGTCGGGTTCAGCGCAGGAATTAACCATCAATGGTATCGAGCTTCAGGAAGTCAGTTGGGATTTCCAGCCTTCTGCACTGCTCACCGGAAAGGTCAGTGCGGACCTCGAGGTCGGCGATAACTTGTCTGCTGTTGTAGGTCAGGCGACAGTGACCTACAGTCCTCAGGGTGTGATGGTTGAAGACCTTGAAGCAGACGCCTCGGCAGGCTGGTTACAGCAGCTTGCAGCCATGCCAGTTCCGGCAACAGCCAGAGGTAATATCAATCTGGTGGTAGACTCCCTGGTCTATGAAGAAGGTCGGTGTGTCGAGCTGGATGGTCGTATGGAATGGGAAAGAGGGCGAATCAGCAGTCCTCTGGGTAACGTAGAACTGGGTAAAGCAGATGCTGATCTCACCTGTAAGGGAAATACTCTGGAAGGTAAAATTAGCCAGTCATCCGAGTTTCTGACAACAGATGCCGTTTTCAGCTTTAATCTTAACGGCAGTTATTCATTGAACGGGAAAGTGTCTGAAGGTGAAGCTCTGCCAGAAACCATGAAAGATGGAATGAAGTTTCTGGGAAGGCCGGATTCTCAGGGGCGCTTCCCTTTAACATTCAGAGGGGGCATCCAGGGGGTATTCTTATCCAACCGACCGAACAGATCAAAGCATCAGTAACTTGCTAGTATGCCCCACCGTTGATCAGGAGATTCACGCAGTCGGTATTGCCCTCCTTGGTTGCGATGGACAGCGGAGTGGCGCCAGTCTTGGTGCGGGCGTTGATATCCGCCTCGGCGTTGATCAGGAGTTTCACGCAGTCGGTATTGCCCTTCAGGGCTGCGGTGAACAGCGGAGTGGCGCCATTCGGCAGGGCAGCGTTGAGATCTGCCCCGGCTTCGATCAGGATTATCAGGCAGTCGGTATTGCCTTTCTGGGCTGCGATGAACGTTGGGCTGGCACCACCCTTAATCCGGGTGTTGAGATCTGCCCTGGCGTTGATCAGAAGTTGCAAGCATTCGATGTTATTTTCCTGGGCAGCGACGAATAGCGGGGTGGCACCATTCAGCAGGGCAGCGTTGAGATCCGCCCCGGCGTTGATCAGGAGTTTCACGCAGTTAGTATTGCCTTTCGCAGCAGCAACGAACAGTGGGGTGGCGCCATCCTCAATTTGCGCATTGATATCTGCCTTGGCTTCGATCAGGATTTTCAGGCTGTCGATGTTATCTTGCTGAGCAGCCATGAATAGCGGGGTGGCGCCGTCCGAATTCCCTGCGTTGAGAGCCGCCCCGGCGTTGATCAGGAGTTCCACGCAGTCGGTATTGCCTTTCGCAGCAGCAACGTACAGCGGGGTGGTACCACTCTTAGCCTTGACGGGGCTGAGATCCGCCCCGGCCTTGATCAGGAGTTTCACGCAGCCGGTATTGCCTCTCGCAGCAGCAACGTACAGCGGAGTGACGCCATCCAAAGTCCGGGCGTTGAGATCCGCCCCGGCCTTGATCAGGAGTTTCACGCAGTCGGTATTGCCTTTCTCAGCAGCAACGTACAGCGGAGTGGCGCCAGTCTTAGTCCGGGCGTTGAGAACCGCCCCGGCGTTGATCGGACGTTTCACGCAGTCGGCATTACCGTACTCAGCAGCAGCATAGAGCGGGGTGGCGCCATTCTCAGTGCGGGCGGTGATATCCGCCCCGGTGTTGATCAGGAGTTCCACACAGTCGGTATTACCCTTCGCAGCAGCAGCGTGCAGCGGGGTGTTGTCAGTCTTGGTCCGGGCGTTGAGATCCGCCCCGGCGTTGATCAGGAGTTTCACGCAGTCGGTATTGCCTTTCGCAGCAGCAACGTACAGCGGAGTGGCGCCAGTCTTAGTCCGGGCGTTGAGATCCGCCCCGGCGTTGATCAGGAGTTTCACGCAGTCGGTATTGCCTTTCGCAGCAGCAACGTACAGCGGAGTGACGCCATCCAAAGTCCGGGCGTTGAGATCCGCCCCGGCGTTGATCGGACGTTTCACGCAGTCGGCATTACCGTACTCAGCAGCAGCATAGAGCGGGGTGGCGCCATTCTCAGTGCGGGCGGTGATATCCGCCCCGGTGTTGATCAGGAGTTCCACACAGTCGGTATTACCCTTCGCAGCAGCAGCGTGCAGCGGGGTGTTGTCAGTCTTGGTCCGGGCGTTGAGATCCGCCCCGGCGTTGATCAGGAGTTTCACGCAGTCGGTATTGCCTTTCGCAGCAGCAACGTACAGCGGAGTGGCGCCAGTCTTAGTCCGGGCGTTGAGATCCGCCCCGGCGTTGATCAGGAGTTTCACGCAGTCGGTATTGCCTTTCGCAGCAGCAACGTACAGCGGAGTGACGCCATCCAAAGTCCGGGCGTTGAGATCCGCCCCGGCGTTGATCAGGAGTTTCACGCAGTCGGTATTACCATACTCAGCAGCGATGAACATTGCGGTGGCACCATTCGAATGGGTAGCTTCAAGGTTTGCCCCAGCGTTGATCAGGCGTTCGACGACATCTGTGTGCCCCCAGCTGGATGCCAGCATCAGGGCAGTGAAATCAGCAGTCATTACAGCATTGACATTGACTCCTTCCGCCAGAGACCTCTCCACCTGATCCAGATCCGCGTTTAAACAGGCACGATAAAACCTCTGATCGGGGAAAAATGTATCCGGGTGAGATTCACTGGTGTTCTGATTCACCAAAGGCATCGGGTTTTGCCGGCACATCGCACACCGGCGTGAGCCGATGGGCTGATTAACAAAAAACCTCGAAATACAGTCCAGATCAAAGCGGTAGCCACAACATTGGGCTTTGACGACCACAGGCGCTTCACTTCGGCCATGGAAGGGAGCTAAACAAATAGGACAATGGTCTGCCTTCAGTGTCAAAGGGGAGAGGGTAGCGAATAATACCACACATAAGTAGAACATCTGTGTCGCTCAATAAGCCGTGTGGGTTAGATACAGAAAAGCATATTAGTTCATTTAAACGGCTATCAAAGTTCGCTGTGGCCAAACAATCACCTGTTTCAAAAACTCAGAAGATGGGAACATCTGAGAGCCATGATCACTGAACAACACAACACTTTTTTTGTTCCCTTCTTTAACCTCTGTTCACTACCTCGCCCCAACGTTGAACAGGCGTTTGACGACGTCTATGTGAGACTTGATGGATGCCAACATCATACTTCGTGCATCAAATGTGTGATCAAGAGCCGTATGACGGGAGACTCTCAGGTATGGTTCCGTGAGAATTGCGCCTTGCAAGCGCGTAAAATCTTGTGACCTGAAATGGTCATCGCGGTAAAGCTGTGGTCGGCAGCCGTGTACCGAGTCTTGCGTGGTAGAAGGTAACGACTACTGCGAAGCGTAGACAGGGTGATAACAGGCCGTAACGTCTGCTAAGGGATAATTAGCCCCGAAATTGAACGTGGTTGAAGTAGCTGACCTTCTTTCTCAATGGGGAAAGCGGAAGTCGGGAGCTCCGCTAATGACAAGGCATCCCGACTGCTTCCGGGGTTCGTACCCACGGCATGTTATCGAATGATTTTACGTGAACAAGGGAGATCCTGAACGTTCAGGCGGAGCCTGTAGGGTCCGACGAGCCTGTAAAGCAAGAACGACTTGATGACGTTCAGGAAGTCAGACCAGCTGATAGTACTCCGAGGCGGGGAGAGCCCGTCACATGGGGAAGCGGCTGGCGGTATTTGAGCCTTTCCAGGGAAACATGGGCTCCACATCTGAGGGAGTTACGGTCTTTTACGCAGTGAGAAGGTAAACCAGCCATGGCAACGGGACTGGAGAGGGTAGCAGCGAAAGCCCGGAGTTATCCGAAACTTCGCTTTACAAGTCTGGCACATCATATTACCCCGGCGAGCCTGTGTATGAATCTGAACAAGATTCCACACAACACATCGCCCGGAGTCGATGGGCTGACTGTCGAAGAGACAAAGAAAGACTTTAAGCGGTGGTTGGAACAGACACTGACGTCTATCCATCGGCAAGGCTACAAGGCACCGCCGGTCAAAAGGGCATGGATACCCAAGCCGGGAAAAAAGGAAAAGCGCCCTCTGGGTGTTCCCTGCATCAATGACCGGGCTTTGCAGCGAAGTGTTGCTGATGTGCTGAATGCTATTTATGAGCAGGACTTTTTGCCCTGTTCCATGGGTGGCAGGCCACGACTGGGAGCGCACCATGCCCTGTCCACTTTTAACGAGGTGGTTTCAGGCCGAAAGGTCAGCTGGGTGCTGGAAGCGGACTTGAAGAACTTCTTTGGGAGTCTTGACCATGGATGGCTGCTTCGTTTTGTGGAACACCGGGTCGGTGATCCCAGAATCCTGAACCTTATACGGCGCTGGTTGAAAGCCGGGGTGATGGAGGCCGGGGAGTTGCAAGAGTGTGAAGAAGGTACGCCTCAGGGTGGGCCGATCAGCGTAGTTCTGAGCAACCTGTACCTGCATTATGTACTTGACCTCTGGTTCGAGTGCATGGTCAAGCCTCGGCTAAAAGGCGAGGCATGGCTGATCAGGTACATTGATGACTTTGTGGTGTGTTTTCAGTATCGCAGTGATGCGGAGCGGTTCATGAATGTGCTGCCACAGCGACTGGAGAAGTTTGCGTTGAAACTGGAGCGGGATAAAACCCGGTTAGTCAGGTTCGGACGTTTTGCCAGTCGTGGGGGAAGACGACCGGAAACGGTTTACTTCCTTGGCTTTACGCACTACTGCACAAGGAATCTGAAAGGAAACTTCATGGTGGGAAGGAGAACGGAAAAATCCCGCCTAAGACGCAGCATAGCCAAACTGAAGGAACTGCTGAGACGAATACGCCATGAACCGCTGCACGAACAAGTGACAGCGATCAATCGACGGTTGAGAGGGCATTATGCGTATTACGGTCTGGGAGGAAACTTCCGAAGTATGGAGAAGCTTTACCGGTTTGTTGACCGCTACTGGTACAAGATGCTGTGTAGCCGATGCCGGAAAGGCAAGATTCCATGGGAAAAGTACCATAACCTCAAGCAGCTTCTGCCGCTACAGAAACCGAGGATAATGCTGCCTTTTATGGCAATGAAATCCATGGCTGTGCTGTGAGTCAAATATCGAAGAGCCCGGTGCGGGAAATCCGCACGCCGGGATCTGAGGGGGTTGGAGCTACAATTGGTAGCTCCTTCTACCCGGTGCCTGGAGATGAAATTTCCCCTTGCTTACTCGACTCAACCAGCGGCTTGAGCGGCAACTTGCCTGTTTTTCAGCAGCTCCCGTCGCTGGCTGATCCAACTGTGGTAATCAGTTGTATATTGGTTTTCAATCGTCAACTCTGCACCAGTCAATCCATAACCGCCCAATGTAGACCAGAAACCGGAGGTAATGCAAAGTAACTACCGTCAGATGCCATTGACAGAGGCAGGAAGTTAGGTTTTTCATCGCAGGAAGGGTTACCATTATATTCATCACACATTGCGTGATGAATATAGCCGAACATAATTACGCTCAGTTCAGAGCAACGGTTCTGAGGTTATTCTGTCGTATCAACCATTCAAACTGACTGTTTTTTTCTTCCCGTTAATGGAAGTTTCGTGAATAAAATCTTCATAAAAATTCTATTGTTTGTTCTGCTTCTGGCCGGAGCCACTGTCCTGTACGTGAAGTTCAAACCGGTTGAAAAACCGGTCACTCCGGTACCGGAGCTGACCCAACTGCTGGAAAGAGCTCAGCTTCAGGCGGAAGAACTGACCATGCCAAAGGCAGAACCCATTAATCTGGCAGACTGGCAGCTGCTGATGCAGCAGGTGGCTGACCAGAGCGGTCTACAGATTGGTGTCAGAGAGGGCAATGCCCAGCAGGCTGAAATCTATATCAGGGAGGGATCGGTAGCGTCCTTTGTGAACGGGTTTGCGGATATGTATGCCAGAGGGCTCAGAGTTCAGAGCATACGATTGCTGGAAACCGGTGAGCCAGCGCAGGTTAAGGCTGAAACAGTGAAGCTGTTGGTGAGTCCTTAGCTTTCAAGTTTTCAAATGGCTGTATTTGCTGAATGATCTGAAACCGACAGGATCAGTGGGTGTCGCAAAACTCTGATTCCCATGCTCTGAGGTCGTCATTCCCGCGAAGGCGGGAATCCAGCGCCAACGGTGGATTTCTGCCTTCTCGGGGATGACAAGGCCAGGGGGGCATCGGGCAGTATGGTTCTGGTAGTGAGTCAGTGTGGATTCCCGCCTTCGCGGGAATGACGAGAATGAAGCCGGGAATGACGGGAGTCAACTCGTTCCCAGGCTGGAGAGAGTTTTGCGACACCCTCAGAGCGTGGGAACGAGTTGTTAGAGTTTTGCGACAGCCTCGATCAGCGTACGTGTATCTTATGCAATCGTTAAAGCACTTCCCAGTTATCTGATACCGGGTCCGTTGGGTTATCGATCGAGATAACGCTACCTTTCAAGAGATCTTTCGGGTCTTTTAATCGGGCCACCGCCCGCTTTTCTGTCCTTTGACCAGAAGCTAATGCCGTCTATCCGACGACGGCATAGTGTTTGTCCAGAGAGCTGTAACCCAGCCCTGTCTCTTTCCTAACTTCAATACGTGTGGGAATCCTTTCTTTCAACGATTCAATATGCGAGATGACCCCTACCATCTTTCCTGAAGCGTTCAGGTTATCCAGGGCATCCAGCGCTATTTCCAGTGTCTCCTGGTCCAGTGTGCCGAAGCCCTCGTCCAGAAACAGGGAATCAATGCTGGTTTTGTGACTGACCAGATCGGACAAGGCCAGTGCCAGTGCCAGACTGACCAGAAAGCTCTCTCCTCCCGAGAGAGTTTTGATGTCCCGGGCGGTATCCCCCTGCCAGGTATCAATGACTTCCATGCTGAGGGCTTCGACCGCTTTTCTATGCAGCTGGTAACGACCATGCAGCCTTTGTAACTGCTGGTTGGCCAGATAAATCAGATGATCGAGTGTCAGTCCCTGGGCAAATTTACGAAACTTGTCGCCTTTTGCCGAGCCGATCAGACTATTGAGATGTTCCCATACCGCAAACTGCTCTCTCTGTTTGCTGATTTCATCTACCCAGTCAGACAACTGCTGACGCTTTTTCTGGTCTTCGGTGAGCGCCTGTCGAATTTCACCCAGTCGTTGATTGTTGAGGCTCAGTTCTGCTGTCTGTTGTTTCAGGCAGGTCAGGATATCTTCAGCGGCTTGTTCAGTCAGGGCCTCTTTCAATAGTTTTTCCAGAGAGGCTTCAGCCAGTTTGAAACGTTCGCTACTGCTGGCAATGGCCCTGTCCAGAGTGCTTTTCAATGCTTCCAGTTCGCTACGTTGTTCAGGAGCAAGCAGAGCCTGCTGAAACTGTTCGCTGGAATCAAAGGGGCTGTCTTCCAGAGTGGTCTGCCAGTGTGCTTCTTTTTGCTCCAGTTCTGACTGGTGAGTTTTCTGGTCATTGAGATGTTGCCGGATAGAGCCGGACAGCTCGCTCTCAGCGCGCAGTGCTGTTTGCAACTGCGTTTCTGCGTTTTTAAGGTTTTGTTCGGCGGTGACTATGGCCTGCTCGATCCTGCTGCGTTCCTCGGTCACCTTCAGTTCTCCAAACAATGTGAACCGCACGTCTTTGCGATCAGCCTGCTCTCTGTCGATCTGATCCAGTTGCCGGTTTAATTGATCGGCCTGCTGTCGGGACTGAAGCAGATTCTGCTCAAGCATTTGCATCTCATGATTGAGCGTTTGCAATGCCTGCTGTTGTTCAAGACTCTGCTGATGGCATGTTTGCCAGCGATCTTTCAACGCTTTCTGGCTCATAAGCCAAGTGTCCTGCGTTTCCAGTGCCGGAAGCGCCGTTGCCATTGACTGATGAAGGGCTGCTTCCAGCTGGCCCAGTTCCTGTTCGTGTCGGGATAGCTGCTGCCTCAGTGTTTCGATCTGTTCTGACGCTTGACTCAGCTGTTGATGCAAAAGAGCCAGTTGCGACTGTTTCTGCTCAAGCTGCTGCTGTTCCCGGGTAGCCACCTTTTCGGCACTTTGCAGTTGCTGGTTGATTGCGTCCAACTGCTTGACCTGTTCATTAATGGCTATCAGCTGCTCTCTGGTGCTGTCCAGCCAGCTATGAACCGATTCAGAGTCAGAGATATTGAGTTGAATCTGCAGTGACTGACAAAGCTGCTGCCATTCTGTCTGCGTCGATGCCTGTCGGTCCTGTAATTCGAGAATGCGTTTTTCTGAAGTGTTGCACAGCGTTTTCAGTTCTGTTTCCAGCTGCTTTTTCCGGGTTCCCTGCTGTTCCAGTTCTGTCACAAGCCGCTTCTTTTCCTCCTGCCGATTTTGAGTGGAATCAACGTCTACCTGCTGATAACGCTGCACAGCAGGGTGTGCTGTTGAACCACAGAGTGGGCAGGGGTCGCCTTCTTTCAGGTGATGACGATGTTCACTGAGACTGGCAATTTTTTGCTCTTGAAGTAGCAGGGTTTCCAGATCTTTCAGATGCTGAGCTTCTTTTCTGTAAAGGTCCCTTTGTTGAGTCAATTCTGTCTGAACAGTGGTGAGTTGCCGTTTGTTTTCGTCCAATGTCGTTTTTTCTGTACGCAGGCTGACCTGGCTTTCCAGATGTTGCTTAAGCAGAGTTTTCAACTGCTGGCATAAGGGTACTTTCTCCATCAGGGCGTGTTGTTGTTGCCTGAGTAAAGGCTCTTCCTGACCCTGAAGCCAGTGTTGACGCTGAGCCTGCTTTTGCTCAAGCAGGTCACGAGACTGGGCTAATTGTTCCTGAGTGACTTTTTGCTGTTCCAGCAACTGCTCGTGCCGGGTGCTGTCCTGCTTATTCCGGGTATGGTGTTCTTGCAGCCTGTGTTTAAGCTGATTAATCTGCTCTATCAGAGACTTTCTCTGATCAAACTGCGAATGCCAGAGAGGCAGCTTCTCTGCCAGTTTCTCATGATGAGTATGTTGAGCCAGATATTCAGAAGCCTGTTTCAGAGACTGCTGAAGCTCTTGTCGACTCTGTTGCAGTGTTGAGTGCTTTTCTTGCTGGCTCTGAAGCGCTTTACCGAGTTCTTTCTGTGCTTCATACAGCTCGGCCTGACTGCGTTGGGCCTCGGCTATTTTAAGATCCAGAGGAATGATCTGATCTGCGATCAGTTGCTCGGTTTCCACTTTTTGTTGTTTGACCTGTCTGAGGTTTTCCTGCGCACTTTTGCTGGCCTGCTCTTTTTTTGTCAGGGTTTGCTTGAGTGTTTGTTCTTTCTCCAGCAATTCATCCACCTGTTTCTGACGCTGAGCCGCCGCTGCCTTCAGAGACAATAACTGATTGTAAACCGGCTTTATTTCCAGGGCAGGAATCGATTCGTCCAGCTTTTTCAGCGTTTCACGGTTGGCTTCCTGCTGTTCCAGATTTTGCTGGAGTAACTGCCGGGATGTTTGCTTTTCTTGCTCAAGCTCTGCTTTCTTTTCCAGCCAGATATGTTGTTTGTTCAGTTCATCCGTCTGGCTCTGTATCTTGCTGTTGGATTCTGTCAGGTCGGTCTGTTCTTCAGTGAGCTTTTCCAGAACACTGTCGTCCAGTAGTTCAACGCCTTCGGTTCTGGCCTGAAGCAGGTTGAGTGTTTCCTGTTCTGCCCGTGCACGCTCAAACACCCGGCGGGAAATTTCTCCGTAGACATCCGTGCCTGTCAGCTCTTCCAGAAGCTCGGCCCGTTCATTGGCGCTGGCCTGGAGAAAAGCGGCAAATCCCCCCTGGGCCAGCATCATGGACTTGGTGAAACGACCAAAGTCGAGGCCGGTAATGTTACTGACGATCTTTAGTTTGTCCTGGATGCGGCTGGTAATGATGGTGCCATCGAGTTTCGCCAACTCTACCTGTGGGCTTTGTAATTTACCGTCTGCCTTACCTCTGGCCCGCCGCTGGGACCAGAAAGAACGATAACCCTGTCCCTGAACTTCAAACTCCACTTCCGCCAGGGATTCTGACGTATGACGTGTCATCAACTCGTTATCGCTGGTAGAAACCGTGCTCAGTCGGGGAGTCTGGTGATAAAGAGCCAGGCAGATGGCATCCAGTAGCGTGGTTTTTCCCGCACCTGTAGGACCGGTGATGGCAAAAAGACCGTTGTTGCGGAAGTTGTCTTCGGTGAAATCAATTTTCCACTCACCTCTGAGCGAGTTGATGTTCTTCAAACGTAAACTGAGGATTTTCAAGCCATTAACTCCTTCTCGTCCTCAAGTCTGGCGGTTTTGCTGTCACCATCCGGATCATCCAGAGTGGCAAGGATTTCATTAAACGCCCGGCTGAGACTGGCTGTGCGTTGTTCATCAAGATCTTCGTCGTTCAGTCGCCGGGCAAACACTTCAGCGACATCAAGTTCGTCAAGCGTCTCTTTGCTTTCGCTTTGTAGAGCAGCACTGTTGATTTCACGCTTTCGACGGACCCTGAGTACTTCCAGATTTCTGCCCTCCAGCATGATCTGTATAGGCTTTTGCAGATCGGTGAGGTAGTCGTCAGTGCTGACTTCCAATTCCAGCCAGGTGGTGAGTGGAGAGTCGTCATTGATCTTCTCCAGCGACTGTTGAATGGTCTTCAGGCTGCCTTTCAGGCTTTTCAGGGAACGAAAGATGGGCACTGCCAGTTCATTGATTTCTGGCGCAGTGCCAGGCTCAAGGTCAACCAGCACCACCTGTTTAGGGCAGGACGTTTCATCAAAGCTGAGCGGGATAGGGGAGCCTGAGTAACGGATATGTGCCTGATCCGAAACCTTCTGGGCGCGGTGCAGGTGCCCCAGGGCTATGTAGTCTGCCGGAGGGAAGGCACTGGCCGGAAAAGCCGACAGGGTGCCAATATAAATATCCCGCACCGACTCAGACATTTGTCCACCGACCGTGGTCAGGTGTCCTGTAGCCACGGTTGGCAGGTTTTTGTCAGAGGCCAGTTCAAATACTTTTTGGTAGTGCCTGGCAATTGCGTTCTGCAGAGCCTGTTGTTTATCGGTGTCACTGTCACCAGCCTGACTTTCCAGAACATCTCTGGGTCGGATAAACGGTATAGCGCAGACCACTGCGCCGGGTTCTCCCTGATGGTTCTTTAAAACCACTATCTGGTCTTCCGGGTTTTCCGTAACGCCACCCACCACATGGGTATTCAGGCAGGCCAACAAATCTCTGGACTCATTCAGGGTTGAGACCGAGTCATGGTTGCCACCGACAATAATCAGCTGCTGACAGCAAGTTTTCTGCAGGTCGACAATGAAACGGTTGTAGAGTGTTCGGGCATAGCTGGGCGGCGTTCCGGTATCAAAAATATCACCGGCAATGATGATGGCATCCACAGAATTCTCTTCAACGGTTGTCAGCAGCCAGCAAATGAATGCCTGATGTTCAGGCTCACGGCTCTTGCCTATAAAGTGCTGGCCAAGGTGCCAGTCAGACGTGTGGAGAATGCGCATGTATTGAAGACTAACCAGAAAGAGAGGTGGACTGTAAAGAATATACTTTTTGAGTCAGGACTGTCAGTTTTATTAAAGAGGTCGCTGGTGGGTTCGGAAAGTAAAGTATCCAGCTGCTCGAACTGTTTCAGAGAAATTCGTATCTTTTGCACAAAACATTGATCTGTGAGATAGGCCGTTATCTGTAGAAATGATAGTGTAACCGGTTACATCATGCCGAAAACAGAGTGACAAATGTCCATCGTCCGGCTAAACAGAATTCAGAAGGTCCACAACCGGAAGATTAAACTATGCGCTTAATTCCTCTATCCGCAAAATCCGACGTGGGCAAATGGGCCGCCAGGCACATTGTCAGACGGATCAACAAGTTCAAGCCAACGGCAGACAGACCCTTTGTTCTGGGGCTGCCCACAGGCAGTACGCCTCTGGCTACCTACAAGAACCTGATTGAGATGAACCATGCCGACGAGGTGAGCTTTGAGCATGTAGTGACTTTCAATATGGACGAATACGTGGGCATTCCCGCCGATCATCCGGAATCCTACCGTACCTTCATGTTTAAGAATTTCTTTGAACATATTGATATCCGACACGAAAACATCAATCTGCTCAATGGAAATCCGAAAGACCTGGAAGCCGAATGCCAGCGTTATGAAGACAAGATCAAATCCTGTGGCGGCATTGATCTGTTTATGGGTGGAGTTGGTCACGATGGCCATATTGCCTTTAACGAGCCAGGCTCTTCCCTGTCTTCACGTACCCGTATCAAGACCCTGACTGACAAGACCCGTCAGGCCAATTCCCGTTTCTTCGAAAACGATATCAATCAGGTACCCAATCTGGCTCTGACCATTGGTGTAGGCACACTGATGGATGCCCGTGAAGTCATGATTCTGGTCACTGGCGCGGATAAGGCTTATGCCCTCCATGCTGCGGTAGAAGGCTCTGTGAACCATTTGTGGACCATTTCTGCCATGCAGATGCACCCGAAAGCCATGATCGTCTGTGATGAAGATGCCACCATGGAACTGCGAGTCAAGACCCTGAAATACTTTGCCGAGCTGGAAGCTGAAAATATTCGCGGCCTCTGATTTTCGGGCGGGCTCTGTGCCAGTGCAGCGGATTGACAGACTCACTGGATCAGGGCAGAAATGCCGGTATTTGGAAAGTCATTCAGGACGGCCATTTCCAGAATTGATTCTCTTGATCTGTAATGGTGGGGTGGCTTAACAAAATATTTTTTACGGTAAAAAAAGCAGTTATAGAAATGAGTATCTATAATTGAGCGGTGGTCTAATCCGGAAATATCATAAAGTGTCTAGCTTCTCATTCTACCGCTTTGCAAGTGATACATTTTGTTGTTAGACGAAAGTGGGCTGGCAAGAAGTAGGCATGTGACGTTCGTTTATTTTTGTACAGTTCAATAAACGATGGCGCCAGTATCATTGATGCGAAATTGATTCTGGTGAAAGCGACTTAATGATATTTCAGGGTTATCACATCAGAAGAGGCTTTTTTTAATCATGAAAGTTTTACTGGTTGTACCCGTTAGTATATTTCTTTCCGGTTTTGCGTCTGCGGCAGATGTGGTTTTCAGAGATGAAACGGTAGGGCTCGGTTACGGTTTCAGTGCCAAAGCTGATGGCTTTGCGTACAGTGGACTGACACACTTCAGGAAGGTGAATGGCTTGTCGGTCAAACTGGATTTTGTCGAAAAGTCTGGTGTTTACATTCCCGTCAATACCAATATCGGTTTCCAGAATGTAAATGATGATGCTCATCCCACTGATGCCAGGTATCCTCAGGGTAGTGTCGGTTGGTCCATAGACAGTTCCGATGTGTATAAACCTACTTACACTTTTAGTGTGTTTGCAGGAGGTAGATTTTATTATCCTGATGAACAGCCATACCAGGTTACACTGTCTGTAGATGGTAAAGAATACGGTCCTGTGAAAACAGACAGTCAAAGTAACTGGTCACCCACTTATTTTCATAACGTGCCCTTCGCGGAGAGTAGCAGACTGACTATAGTTCTGTCCCCGCTGCCTTTAATCCAGCTATCTGAAGGTGCAGTACCTGAAGGTGCAGTACCTGAAGGTGCAGTACCTGAAGGTGCAGTACCTGAAGGTGCAGTACCTGAAGGTGCAGTACCCGAAGGTTCAGTAGCTGAAGGTGCAGTACCTGAAGCTTCAGTACCCGAAGGTGCAGTACCCGAAGGCGCAGTACCCGAAGGCTCAGTACCCGAAGGCTCAGTAGCTGAAGGTTCATTACCTGAAGGTTCAGTACCCGAAGCCTCAATACCCGAAGCTTCACCTGAAGCCGTGGTTTCTGAAGCCTCAGCCTCTGAAGCCCCGGTGCCTGAAGCATCAACGCCTGATATCTCATTATCTGAAGCTCCAGTGCAAGGGAGGCAATATGATGAGCATTAAGTGTTGCGGGTCATAATTTCAGGCAGGGTCCCTGTTCTGTCGACATCTGTTTGTTTCTACCCGGATAGAAGAATGGCTTTCTATCCGGGGGGGCAGATCAGAACTGCTTAAGAATACCTTCGACGGTACTGTGGGCATCTCCGAAAAGCATACGAGAATTGTCTTTAAAGAACAGGGGATTCTGGACACCTGCATAGCCTGTAGCCATAGAGCGTTTGAATACGACGACCCTTTCTGCTTCCCAGACACGAAGTACAGGCATGCCTGCAATCGGACTGCCCGGATCTTCAGACGCCGCCGGGTTTACAGTGTCGTTGGCACCAATCACCAGGACAACATCCGTTTCGGTAAAGTCGTCGTTAATCTCATCCATCTCTTCAACGATATCGTAAGGCACTTTTGCCTCGGCCAGCAAAACGTTCATATGACCTGGCAGACGACCAGCCACCGGATGAATACCAAAGCGTACCTTAATATTCTGGGCCAGCAACTTATTGACCAGTTCTCTCAGGGGGTGCTGAGCCTGGGCGACAGCCATTCCGTATCCGGGAGTGATGATCACGCTGGAAGCGCTTTTGAGCATTTCAGCGACTTCTTCTACATTGACCTCGGTGTATTCACCCTGTTCCTCACCTTCCGCTACAGTACCAGCTTCGGTGCCAAAACCACCGAGAATTACCGATATAAAGGATCTGTTCATTGCTGAACACATCAGGTAGGAGAGAATTGCGCCTGAAGAGCCCACCATGGCACCTGTTATAATCAGCAGGTTGTTGCCCAGCATAAAACCAGTAGCAGCAGCGGCCAGGCCGGAGTACGCATTGAGCATGGAAACCACAACCGGCATGTCAGCACCACCGATGCCCATAACCAGAGTGATACCAAAAATAAAGGCCAGACCTGTCATGATGATCAAAGCCAGAATGCTGTCCTGCTGTATGTAGATAATCCCCATCACAATGGCCAGAACAATCAAAGCCAGGTTAGTCCAGTGGCCACCAGGCAGTGATACGGGACGGCTGTTGATGTTTCCATTCAGTTTCAGGCAGGCAACAACCGAACCACTGAAAGTGATTGCACCGATGATGATGCCAATGAATATTTCAATGCTGTGAATCAGTTGCTCGGTAGACGACACCAGCTCGGAAGCCGCCTTGACCAGTGATTCTGAAGATTCAATCGCACTTGAAAAGCCGATCAACACCGCTGCCAGCCCGCCAAAACCATTCAGGATGGCGACCAGCTGGGGCATTTCGGTCATTTCCACTTTCCTGGCCAGGAAGAGGCCTGTGGCTGTTCCGACAATCATCATAATGGTGACAAAGGTAAAGCCTTCGAGGTGTGCATAACCCAGTGTGGCCAGAACGGCGATGACCATACCGACCATGCCATAGAGACTGCCGCTCTTGGCAGACTCCTGACGGCTCAGGCCTGCCAGACTCATGACAAACAGCAGCGCTGCTATCAGGTAGGCGGACGATAATAATCCTTGTGACATTCCTGTTTACTCCCGCTGCGATTAATTATCTCTGATGAACATCTTGAGCATCCGCTGGGTCACAGCGAAACCACCGACAATATTAATCATGGCCACTAACAGGGCGATGCCCGACATAGCCAGAATAATATTGTTGTCACTCCCCATTTGCATCAGGGCACCGATCACAATAATGCCGCTGATGGCGTTGGTCACACTCATCAGAGGTGTGTGCAGGGCAGAAGTAACATTCCAGATGACGTAGTAGCCGATAATGGACGACAGAACGAATACAGTGAAGTGTTCCAGAAAGCTTGCCGGAGCTGAATGGGCAACCCATCCGAAGATGGCGGCACCTGCGGCGATCAGGGCAGGTTTCAGCCAGGGACTTGAAGGCTTCTCTTTCTTGACTTCATCAACCTTTGGCGTCGGTTTAGCTACCGGAGCTGCACTGACTTTAACAGGCGGTGGAGGCCAGGTAATGTTGCCCTCTTTCACGACAGTGAGACCACGGACTACTTCGTCCTCAAAGTCGATGACCAGGTTGCCGTCTTTCTCAGGTGTCATCAGTTTCAGCATATTCACCAGGTTGGTGCCGTATAACTGCGATGACTGGGTTGGCAGTCGGCTGGGCAGGTCGGTGTAGCCGATGACGGTAACACCATGCTTGACCACAACCTTGTCTTTTTCTGTGCATTCACAGTTGCCACCGGTCTGGGCAGCCAGATCGACGATAACACTGCCTGGTTTCATGGCTTTAACCATGTCTTCCAGAATCAGCTTGGGTGCCGGTCGACCGGGAATCAGGGCGGTGGTGATAATGATGTCGACCTCTTTGGCCTGTTCCATGAACAGGGCCATCTCGGCATCAATAAAGGCCTGGCTCATTTCCTTGGCATAGCCGTCGGAAGAGTCTTGCTCTTCCTCGTAATCCAGCTCAAGGAATTCAGCGCCCATGCTTTCTACCTGTTCCTTAACTTCAGGACGAGTGTCGAAAGCCCGAACAATAGCACCCATGCTGCCAGCCGCACCCAGGGCAGCGAGACCTGCAACACCGGCACCAATGACCATGACCTTGGCAGGTGGTATTTTGCCAGCAGCGGTAATCTGACCATTAAAAAAGCGGCCAAAGTGATGGGAAGCCTCAACAACAGCCCGGTAACCGCCAATATTAGCCATGGAGCTCAGTGCATCCAGTGACTGGGAGCGGGACAGACGGGGTACACTGTCCAAAGCCAGCACGTTGATGTTGCGCTGGCTGAGTTTGTTCATAAGCTCTTCATTCTGGCCGGGCCAGATAAAGCTGGCGAGGGTAGCGCCGTCTTTTAATAGAGCTATTTCGTCGTCTGTTGGTGCGTTCACTTTCAGAACGATATCGGAACCCCAGACTTCTGAGCGTTCTGCGATTTGAGCGCCAGCTTCTCTAAAAGCCGCATCATCAAAGCTGGCTTTGATACCAGCTCCACTCTCAACGATGACGTCATAACCGAGCTTTTGCAGCTTGCCTATTGTATCAGGCGTAGCGGCTACCCGGTTTTCGTTTTCCTGAATCTCTCCAGGGATCCCTATCCGCATATCGGTCACCTAGTGTAGCTATAAAAATGTTCTGGCAGACGTGGGCTGCCGATCAGTAGTTGTGCCTTCACCGTCGTTTTTCATCGTACCCGTACTGAGCACGACAATGGATCAAAGCTGTCTGTCTATACGGGAGTCGACGCTTGTCAGAACACTGTGTTTCTTCTGACCCTTCTTTCATAACCTGGGCCTCTGTGATCCGGCTCAATCCGGACTTCATCCATGAGAGGTACTCGGGCATGAGTACTGATCACGTATAGTATGTGATTTTAAGTTAAAAGGGTAATTAACTATATAGGTGGTATGTTTTGTGTGTGGAAATCTTTCGGGTTTTCGGTTTTTACGTGCAGTCATGTTCGAGTCTCTGTGGGTGTGTGGAGGTTGTTATGGATAATTTTGAAATGAGAATTTTTGATAATTTATTCGTAAATAGTGAATAAATTTTCTTGTTAAAAGGGGTGTCGTACGTAATAGTTTGGTAGGTTGTGTTAAGGTTTGATCCCAGTGTCCGGCGTCTACGGACACCGTCCGGGGTGAGCTGATCCTAAGTCTACTCAATGAATCAGGGCTTTGCTCAGTCAAAATAAATCAGGGCAGCGAGAAGCTGCCCTGAATGGTTGCGTGATATTTCACGCGGGGGAGGCGAACTATTTAGCCTGACTGTTCAGCTTAGCCGAACTGGTTCATGGTATTGTCTTCACCGGCCGCTTTCAGTGCAGCATCACCAGAGAAGTATTCTTTGTGATCATCACCCATGTCTGAGCCAGCCATATTTTGGTGTTTAACACAGGCAATACCCTGACGGATTTCTTTGCGCTGAACGTTTGCAACATATCCCAGCATGCCCTGATCACCAAAGTACTCTTTAGCCAGGTTGTCGGTGGACAGCGCGGCAGTGTGGTAAGTTGGCAGAGTGATCAGGTGGTGGAAGATGCCTGCTTCACGGGCAGCGTCTGCCTGGAAGGTACGGATCTTCTCATCAGCCGCCTGGGCCAGTTCTGTTGCGTCGTACTCTGCACTCATCAGTTGAGCACGGTCGTAAGCAGAAACGTCTTTACCTTCTTCGCTCCAGGCATCGAATACCTGCTGGCGGAAATTCAGAGTCCAGTTGAAGGACGGTGAATTGTTGTAAACCAGCTTAGCGTTCGGGCAGGTTTCACGAATCTTGTTAACCATCTCGGCGATCTGGCCAACGTGAGGTTTTTCGGTCTCAATCCACAGCAGGTCAGCGCCGTTCTGCAGAGAAGTGATGCAGTCCAGAACGACACGGTCAACACCGGTACCCTGACGGAATTGGAACAGGTTGCTGGGCAGACGCTTGGGACGAACCAGCTTGCCGTTACGGTTAATGATCACATCACCGTTTTTCATGTTTTCTGGAGTGACTTCTTCAACATCCAGGAAGCTGTTGTACTGGTCACCCAGATCACCAGGCTGGTTAGTTACTGCCAGCTGCTTGGTCAGGCCAGCACCCAGGGAGTCGGTACGGGCAACGATCACCCCGTCGTCTACACCCAGTTCCAGGAACGCGTAGCGAACAGCGCGAATCTTGGCCAGGAAATCTTCGTGAGGAACGGTTACCTTGCCGTCCTGGTGACCACACTGCTTCTCGTCGGAAACCTGGTTTTCGATCTGGATACAGCAGGCGCCGGCTTCAATCATTTTCTTAGCCAGCAGGTAAGTGGCTTCTTCGTTACCGAAACCAGCGTCGATGTCGGCAATGATGGGCACAACGTGTGTCTGGTGATTATCGATCTGGCTCTGGAGATCTGCTTCTTTAGCGGTATCGCCAGCCTTGCGAGCAGAGTCGAGTTCGCGGAACAGACCGCCCAGTTCACGGGCATCAGCCTGGCGCAGGAAGGTGTAGAGTTCTTCAATCAGGCCAGCTACTGACGTTTTCTCGTGCATGGACTGGTCTGGCAGAGGACCAAACTCGGAGCGCAGTGCAGCAACCATCCAGCCAGACAGGTAAAGGTAGCGACGGTCAGTGTTGTTGAAATGTTTCTTGATAGAAATCATCTTCTGCTGACCAATGAATCCATGCCAGCAGCCCAGGGACTGGGTGTACTTTGCAGTGTCTGCGTCGTAAGCCGCCATGTCTTCGCGCATGATTTTGGCGGTATAGCGGGCAATATCCAGACCGGTTTTGAAACGGTTCTGCGCTTTCATGCGAGCAGCGTATTCGGGATTGATCGCTTCCCAGGAAGAGCCCTGAGTAGCTTTCAGTGAAGCAATTGCGTCAATATCATTCAGGTAGTTTGACATAATCAGTCCTTCCGTTTTCACGACGTTATCAGCGTGTTTTGATGATCGGCGTTTTTAGTCAGAGACATGCCGATCCGGTGACTGCATTCTGTGATTTGTGAACATTTGTGACAATCCTGTTGTTTTTATCTTTGCTATTTATTTTGTGAATAGTGGTGTTTTTTTATACGGCATCAGAGAAGTGTTGACACTGAATAGCATTATTTTTCTGTTTAACTATTACAATAAAAACAGGTACTTATGTTATTTTCTTTGGAAAGACGGCGGAATATACGACTATGTAATTGTATATATCGTGTGTTTGATTATCTTGCAAGGGTTTCTTGATAAAATTCCTTTTTCTGGTTTCGTTTGTGATTTTTTGATAATTGATATTTCAGGCGGGGGGATACTCCTTGAGCACTGGCGGCAGCGACTACATTCAAAGCGGTCTGCAAGCACAACAAGAAGCTCAAGGGAGCTAAAGAGGGCTTTGCAGAAATCAGTTTCAAAAGCCGCAAAGGTAGCAGGCACTCATTCTCTATTGACCGTTTCCCAAAGGGATTAAATCCCTGCGTACAGGCTCTTGGCAAGATTCACCTGACAGAAGATGTGCCAACAGAAGCGATTGGCAAGTCTTGTGTCATAACCTACGACAAAGGTCGCTGGTTCATTCAGGTTCAACAACATATTGAGCTAAATCCCGAAATCCAAGGGAAGGTTAGATGCGTTGGAGTTGACCCCGGAGTTCGCACCTTTGCCACTTGCTACAGCGAAAAAGAGGCATTGATAGCGGGTGATAACGTTGCAAAAACAAAGCTGTTCCCACTGATGAAGCAAGTGGACAGCTTGATCAGTCAAAAGCAAAAAATCCTGAACACGCAGAAGGGCGTTAAGTTCCCCGATATGCCCCAGTGGGCAAGAGATCGGATTATTCATTTCAACAGGGAAATTGACCGGCTGAAATGCAAAAAGGATGACATTGTTCTTGATCTGCATAACCGGCTGGCGTTCGAGTTGGTGTCGAACTACGACGTTGTATTTTTGCCAACCTTTGAGACAAGAGGTATGGTCACACGCAAAGATAAGAAGGTTCGCACCATTCGCCGTAACACCTGCCGCCAGATGCTTGACCTCAATCACTAGCAATTCAAAAAGCGGCTTAAGTGGTACGCAAAAAAGTATGGAAAGCATGTAGTTGATTGCAACGAAGCCTATACATCCAAGACTCAATCATGGAACGGGACCATTGACGAAAAATTAGGTTCTTCCAAAATTATAAAGGGTGAGGGCTTCACCGTTGATCGTGATATCAACGGTGCCAGAAATGTCTTTCTTAAGTGTTTGACAAGGTAGCTTGAACCTTATCCATAACAGCGAGTGTTGCGCTCGTTGCGGATTTAATCAAGAGTATATCAATGTCTTTTCCTATACAGCACCTGCCGCCTATGCCCGGTATGCCTATTCGCCAGAAGCAGACGGTGACTGCCCCCGGGAGCGCCCGGAGCAGGGCATCCTGAAGGCCTGTCACGATGCCGGTTACATGACCAGCATGGGGCTGGTGCCGACCAGTATGCTGCAGTGCCTGCACGATACAAATTACGGTCGGGGCTGGGTCGCTTTGCATGCAGCCATGAATCTAATGCACGACAATATTCACCCTGGCAAATTGGCGGCGTGGAATACTCTTGCGACTGATAAGATTGATTTTGGGCACTGTGGCATGCGTGACCTGGGTGATTATGAAACCTTTGGCGATATCCAGAGTTGTTTAAGGCAGAAAGACACGCTCGACCACTGTTATCCGCCCATAGTTTCACAGCGTGTTGCTCTGGCTAATAGCATTTGTGAGATCATTGTATCAGCGGTTCTGGTACGGTCACGTTTACGCCAGAGGGATGATGGTTATCACTATAAAAACCCTCAGGCACTTAAGGAAACGGCCACATTTATTGAATCAGCCTGCAATCAATTCCTCTCAGGACTGTTGCCTGGGCCTGCCACACTTAATCACCTCCAATCCCTCCTGGGTCGGGAAGATCAGGAGTACCGGGAATGGCTTGGCCGGGTAGCGCAGGTGGTGCTCTACTGGACGGCCCTGCAGCCTTGTGAGTCAGGCTTTGATCAGCTCACCGGGGGTGAATATGACCCGGCCGACTGCTACCTGAATCATGTAAAAAATAATAAATGCCTGAGTGAAATGCTCTATCCCTATGGTGCTGGCAAGCTTCTAAGCGAGAAAAATTTTTTAAATATTGATGATCAGTTAAATCTTGGAGCCTATAACTGCACATTTCCACTGATATCGTTAATGAACGGGCTGACCAGGATGTGTACTGGTGTATTGAAGCAGCTTCACCGTTCGGGCAGGCGTTGAAATGTTGCCAGTTGTTCAAATAAAACGGCCAGCTACTAATTGCTGGTCGATAAACATTCTGAAAAACTGGTCATTTCATTTACATTCAAAAAGTTAACATAACCTCCAACACTTATCTTATGCTGCAACCGTTGAACATTGAGGGAGCCTCCCTGGCAAGCCTCGTCGCTGTTTCCACGCCTCCCACGGCAATAGCATCTTTTGGAAGAGTCCAGGAGCCAACAATACAGAGCGCATTTAGTAGAGTTCACATCCTCCCCGCCTTAAAGAAGGTGTCGTAAAACTTCAACAACTCGTTCCCACGCTGAAGAGGCTATCGCAAAAGCGTTGCGCTTCGCTGACACTGGGTTAAAAAGTGGCTCAAAATGTTCATTTACTCGCTGTAAACTGCGCTTTTTCGCCACTTTTTGCCGTGTCTCAGCTTTGTTTGCTACTTTTACGATAGTCTCTGGAGCGTGGGAGTCAGAGGTAAATGTCCAGATTGAACTTTCCGGTTCAACCTTGATAGGTAGCTGCTTCTGCTGGCTTTTTATTTTTTACGGTTAGCACCACTTTTCCAATCACCTGTCGAAGCCTGATCGGACCCATTTCATGCATTGAGACGCTGCTGTCATTATCCCCTTTCAACCAGAAGCGCCCCAGACGATCTATTTTTACCATTGTTTTAATAATCGTGCCTAAACTGTCGTGTTCGACCACCAGTGTATCGCCGACTCTGGGTAACATAAAGCCAAGCCGATTCGCTATGGGGGTACGGAGGATCAGGGCATAGCTTTTATCCGGGATGCGGGGAGACATGCTATCTCCCCGAACTTTATGGATGCTCAGCAAAAGCATTTAGTTTGCCTGTAGCTGTGGGTAAACCACAGTTTGCTCTGGTGGGTAAGGGCAAGTGGTGGTATAGGTCTTCACTCCCTTGGTAGCCCAAAAAATCTCAGCAAAGCGGTTAACCTTTTTCAACAAATCCAAAGCCGCATCTTTGTCTACATTCTGTTTAACTCTGGATGCCGTCAGCATAATACTGTGAGCCAGTTCATGGATCTCAGGAAACTGCTCAAGTTGGGGTGTTTTGATGTAGTCCCCCCAGATAACACGTATTTCTTCCTTGACCTTGAAACCATGTTCTTCTTTCTGGGCAACCAATCTGTTCAGTGTCGCCTGATCATCAACAGTCAGGCTGTCTTTGGCTTCAAGGTCCTGAATAAGATCCACCATGCGGATGATCGTCAAAGCAGCTATCTGGGCTGTTGAGGGGTCATAGATTTTGCAGGGAATATCGCAATGAGCAGAGACTTCGGGAAAAGTGACCTTGCGATCCAGAAATGAGAGTAATTTGTAAAGCATTATTTTTGTCCTTTTAAGTGTTTATTTTTCCCGAGGCGATAAATTGCAAAGCCAGTGGCAAGAATCACAGGGGCAATCCACAGCAGGTGAATCAGACCGGCAGACCAGTGGCCGTGATCATGACCTGGGTGAGCGAAAACAGGCTCACTGGCAAGAATGAACATGGGTAACAGCAGGGTGAGGGGATCAGTTTTTTTTAACACTTTAAGTATTTCCTTACTCGCTTGAATGTCCTGAACAGATTTTGTAAGTCCAGTCGGGTGGTTCCTATCTCAATGAATAGTCTGAGATCCGGATAACTGTTTTTTCCTGAGTGTCGATTGACATGAACCCTTATCGCAGGGAAATGCTTGGCAGGAAGGCATTTGGTTCAGCCAGCCCTTCATCTTTTCAAGTTGCTTCTGACAACATTCACAGATGGGGTAACGCTTTGAGAAATCCAGCAGAGGAATAATGACTGTGCGCATGGCATGGAGGAGGGAGCTCTGGAATTCTCCTGGCAGATTTTCCTCTCTCATCAGAATCAGAATGCGCTGATAAGGCTGAACAAAGAAGGGGCTGGCCATTTGCGGACGCTGGGTGGTTTCATAGAGGGTTGCCAGATTATGCATATTGGCAATCCAGGCCATCATGAGTGGCACATCGGTAAGGTTGGTGAACCATTCCTGCTCAAGTTCTCTGGCTGCATTCAGATACGCTTTTTCTGCTAAATGCCAATGCTGCTGATTGAAACAATGGTTTCCCTGACAAATTTTCTCTTTCCAAGCACTCATAATTATAAACTCTAAAGCAATTGAGAATCATTATCATTTGCATTTATGTTTTTTTCAACCTGATTTCTGACTTATTTAGAGAAAATGTGACGCTGTGGCATTTTTACAGAGTGAAAGTTATATGTTTTTTGGGCTAGAGACAGCTGAATACTTCAGGTCACTTTTGTTGATTGAAAACGTCATTGTATATAGAAGGACAGATCCACTAATGGAGCTGTTGTGGGCGTTATTTATGAGGCAGCTGTTACAAACTCTCATCCCATAAGCGGAACCTGCATGGGCTGAGAGTTGGGAAAAACACTTTCTCTGAACGTCTCTTGAGAAAATGGATTATCGCATGGTGACAAACTCTTCCGCAGAGGTCGGATGGATAGCCACTGTATTATCAAAGTCTGCTTTGGTTGCACCCATTTTCAGCGCCACGGCAAAACCCTGCAGCATTTCATCGGAGCCATGACCGATGGTGTGAATGCCAACAATTTTCTCTTCTTTACCCAGGGTAACCAGCTTCATGCGGCTTGGCTGACGGTGACTGGTCAGCGCACTGTACATGGCGGTGAAGCCACTGGTGTAAACCTTAACGTTTTTCTCACCATGACGTTCAATGGCTTCGCTTTCGCTCAGACCCACGGTGCCAATCGTAGGGTGACTGAAGACGACAGTCGCAATATTGTCGTAGTTCAGGTGTTCTTCCGGTTTGTTGTTGAAGAGTCTTTCTGACAGACGACGTCCGGCTGCCACTGCAACCGGTGTCAGTTCGATCTTGCCAATGTTGTCACCGACTGCATAAATACCAGGCACATTGGTGTTCTGGAACTTGTCGACAGGAATGTAGCCACGCTCATCGGTTTCGACACCCGCTGCTTCCAGATTGATGGAGTGGGTGTGTGGCTTACGACCTGCAGCCCAGATAACCGTATCAACTGTCAGGCTGTTGCCATTTTCAAGATGGATGGTCAGGCTGCCATCACTTTCTTTGGTGATCTCTTTGGGTACAGAATGTGTGTGCAGGGTCGGGCCTTCCGCTTCCATGATCTCAACCAGAGTATCGGACAGCATGTCGTCGAAGTTGCGCAAGGGTTTGTGCTTGCGAACCAGCAGGTGGGTTTCACTGCCCAGGGCATGGAGGACCCCCGCCAGTTCGACGGCAATGTACCCGGCCCCCAGCACTGCAACACGCTCAGGACGTTCTGTCAGTTCAAAGAAGCCGTCAGAGTCAATGCCGTATTCAGCGCCTGGAATGGATGGGACAGCAGGCTCACCACCGGTGGCGATGGTAATGTGATCAGCCGTGTATTGAACACCGTTCACTTCAACGGTTTTGGCATCCACAAAACGACCGTAACCTTTTATGACGGTTACTTTGTTGTTACCCAGTACCCGGTCATAGGACTGGTGAATACGACTGATGTAGGCCTCACGGCTTTCAACCAGCTTGCTCCAGCTGAAGTTTTTCAGGATTTCTTCACGGTTCAGATCAAAACCGTAATCCGGACCATAGTGGATGGCATCGGAAATCTGTCCTGCAAACCACATTGCTTTTTTGGGAACACAGCCAACGTTTACACAGGTGCCGCCGAGGTGTTTGGCTTCAATAAGACCAACTTTTGTGCCGTACATGGCAGCTCGATTAGCAGTACCTATGCCGCCGCTACCACCACCAATGACCAGGTAGTCAAAATGAGTATCTGTAGTCATGATTATTTCCGATAAATTCCAAGTGCGATTATAAAGACACTATATGGGCAATCTCTCGAATTTAAATCTCTCAGTCAAAATCCCCGTTGCCCGGGGTATTCTCAGTTTATGAAATTCTGTAAGCGTTACGTCAATATCTCACTGTTACGGGACTACTTCCCACAGGTAACACATTCAGGCTGGATAAAAATACCTATTGGGGTGGGGTCTTGCGTCGGATTGTACGTATGCCAAGGGGTGTGGCCAGTTTCCAAAAAATTGGCACGTCGATTGTATACATAGGGTCGAAAGCAAGAAAAACTGCCGAAAATAAAAACAATAATGAGGCAGATGAATCGACTGATAAAAACAATAATAAAAGTCGATGACCGTACAAGCGGATTGGTTTATAGGGTGTTTTTTTGTGGTGTAGCAACCAACAGGGAAACCGGAGCTGAGAAGAATTGCAGAAGCAACGCGAGCATCCGGACATACATGGAAGGATAATAAAGCCATTATCCACACAGCCTGTAAACCAATCCGCTTATTTTTATGTTCAATTACCTTCCGTTAAAACTCTCTATTCCTTCATCTCCTTGTTTCTGACTGACGACTGTTAACGCTCGTTTGACGCTCTGAATTTATGTTGCCGAACAGTGGTTCTGATGAGTCAGGCTTACAGGAGGCTGAATTGCTGAACTGTGCAGCAGGGATGGGTAAGTTTGAGTAGGTGGGAGGAGCGTAGCCTTGGGGCTACGCTCTGTTGTGGTCAGTGATCAATCAGGCAGTCCGGACCTGCTGCTCACCGATGTGGTGGAAGTCGATGTTCTCATCGCTTTCACCGGCTTCAAGATCGTTATAAACCTTCAGATCCATCTCGCCTTCGCTCTTGGCAACGATACAGGTTACAACACTGTCGCCTGTTATATTGACAGCGGTACGTACCATATCCAGCAGGCGATCTACACCCATGATCAGGGCAATACCTTCCAGAGGCAGGCCTACCTGCTGTAGAACCATCGCCAACATAACCAGACCCACTCCGGGTACACCCGCAGTACCGACAGAAGCCAGAGTGGCTGTGACGATCACCATCAGATAGTCACCCATGCTCAGATCTACACCAAAGGCCTGGGCGATAAAGACCGTCGCAGCACCCTGCATGATGGCGGTACCGTCCATGTTGATGGTACTGCCCAGGGGGATGGTGAAAGAGGCCACCTTATTGCTAACACCCATACGACGAGTTACGCCTTCCATAGTGACCGGGATAGTGGCGTTACTGGAGGCTGTGGTAAAGGCAAACATGAAGGCATCCTGCATTTTCTTCAGGAAGATGCGCGGACTCAGACCTGTAGTGATTTTTAACAGACCGCAGTATGTGATGAACAGCTGCAGAGCCAGAGCCCCCAGAACGACCAGGAAATACTGAATCAGGTTACCGATAGCACCCAGGTCAATTGAGTAGAACAGCTTGGCCAGCAGCCCCATCACACCGTAAGGTGCCAGGTTCATGATCAAAGTAGTCAGCTTCATCATGACTTCGTTCAGAGCCACAAAAATCTTGACGATAGGCTCAGCAGGTTTACCCGCAGCAGCAATGGCAATACCGAACAGCAAGGCAAATACGATGATTTGCAGTGTGTTACCGGAGGCCATGGCTTCGATAGGGTTAGCCGGGAACATGCCGATGATGACTTCAGACAGCGAAGGTGCGGTGGAGGCGGCATAAGAAGAAGCACTTTCCAGGTTGGCACCTTCACCCGGGCTGACAAGCAGAGCCAGACCCATAGCCAGACTGATGGCAATACAGGTCGTAAGCAGGTAAAAAGCGACTGTTTTTCCGCCCAGACGACCCAGTACTGTTACGTCTTTGAGGGAGCAGGTACCGCATACGATGGAGGTGAATACCAGAGGTACTACTATCATTTTCAGAGCGGTCAGAAATATTTGACCTATGACGTTGAATACGCCATTTACCAGGTAATGCTCAATAAAAGTATTACCTGTAAACTGACGCATTATCAGGCCAATAGCCAGGCCTGCCACCATGCCGATCAGCACTTTGGTTGTGAGTGAAAGTCGAATCCACTGCTTCATATTTATTTCCTATGTTACCAAACACGTATCTCTCACTGTTCGCTTGTCTTTGTGTTGCGAGAGAGAATTATGCCGGAGGCATGTCAGATCAGACTTTCTTGGAGGTCTTATTGCTGAGTAACCCAAGCGATTTCTTTGAACGCTTATGGAATTAAACTGACCCGCCGGTTTTTTCGGCAGGGTTGTACCGATCAAAAAATTGAACCGGAGTCCCCGATTTCTCTTACAGCTTAAGTTTGTTTGGTACGAAGCAGGTTTGATATAGATCAATAAAGGGATAAATAGTGATAATAACCCGCTATTTATGACACTATTTCTCGATTTATATTGAATATCTGGTGGATATAACTACTTCTTGGCGGCTTTTTTTAAAATGTTATTCAGTCTGGTCTGATTGGGCCTTGAAATGAGCGTCCAAGCTTTCAGGAGTTTATGATAGCGATAAAAAAGGCAGAGTAATGGGATAAAGAGAGACCAATTGCACGTCTTACGACGTGCAATTGGAGAGTGATGCTATTATCAGAAGGGCAATCTAGCAGAAGGACATGCGAATGCGGCGATACTCGGGGCTCCAGCGTTTTGTTCTGATCTTTTGTTCCAGATCAGTCAACTCAGTGATCGGGGCCAGACCGTCCTTCTGGGCCTGAAGAGCAACAGCGAGAGCAATATCGTTGGTGACATGCTGGATGCGATCCAACAAAGGCAGAAGAGGTGCTTCTCTGCTCACCAGAGCAGGAGAAGCGAGTGCCAGTGTTTCTACAGCAACGTCGAGCATCTTGTCAGTAATGCGACAGGCGCCGGAAGCCAGCACACCCAGACCCAGACCGGGGAAAATATAGATATTGTTGCACTGGGCAATCGGGTAAGCGCTGTCATTGAGCTGAACCGGCTCAAACGGGCTGCCAGTAGCAATCAGAGCCTTGCCGTTAGTCCATTTGATAATGTTTTCGGGCAGAGCTTCCACCTGACTGATCGGGTTCGAGAGTGGGAAAATAATGGGCTGCTCGTGGTTGATCGACATGTTCTCAATAATTTCCTGAGTGAACAGGCCGGGTTGACCGGAAACACCAATGATGGCATCTGGCTTGGCAATGCGAACGACATCCGCCAGCGACACTGTGCCCTCGGCTGACCAGCCTTGAATATCAGCAAAACGCTGAGTCAGCTTCTGCTGGAATGGACGGAGGCCTTTCATCTGGTCGTGCACCAGGCCGTCACGATCAACCATGTAGATGCGCTTGCGAGCTTCCTCGTCAGACAGTCCGCGACCCACCATCAGACGGATAATTTGTTCAGCGATCCCACAGCCTGCAGAGCCTCCACCCAGGAAAGCAACGCTCAGATCTTCAATGGATTTGCCAGCAGCCTTGGCTGCAGCCATCAGGGTAGCAGCAGTAACAGCGGCCGTGCCCTGAATATCATCGTTAAAGGTGCAGAGCTGATCACGGTACTTTTCCAGCAGAGGCGTAGCGTGGTTGATCGCGAAGTCTTCAAATTGCAGCAGGGCGTTTGGCCAGCGACGTTTAAGTGTCTGGATAAACTTATCGACAAATTCGAAATAATCGTCCTCACCGATGCGCTCATGTCGCCATCCCAGGTAATTGGGATCTTTCAGCAGTTTTTTGTTGTTAGTGCCACAATCCAGAGTAATGGGCATTGTCAGGTTGGGCGTAATGCCACCCACGGCAGAGTAAAGAGATAGTTTACCGATGCAGATACCCATACCACCAATACCCTGGTCGCCCAGACCCAGGATACGCTCACCATCAGTCACTACGATGACTTCAATGTTGCGCTTGAAGTTTGCCAGCATGGCATCAATCTGAGCGCGCTCAGGGAAAGAGATGTAGAGGCCGCGAGGACGACGATAAAGATCGCTGTATCGCTGACAGGCCTGACCTACCACAGGGGTGTAGATGATAGGCAACATTTCCTGAAGATGACGCTGAACCAGAGCGTAGAAAAGCGTTTCGTTGGTATCTTGCAGTGAGCGCAGGTAAATATGTTTGAGAATAGGAGTGGGCTTGATCGCAAAAGATTTATAGGCGCGGCGACACTGCTCTTCCAATGTTTCTACACGGGGTGGCAACAGACCATGGAGGTCCAGTTCGCTGCGTTCTTCAAAAGTAAAGGCAGTGCCCTTGTTCAGCAAAGGATTTTCAAGAAGCATACGACCTGAAAGGCCAGTATGAATGCTGTTGGAATCTAGGTCGGTCATTATTCAGTTCCAGTGGTGGTTCTGGAGAGTGCATCAGATGTTAAACCCACAATGAAATTAGCTGCACTTCGTGCAATGTGTGGGCTATGACGGACAAACCCCTGGATTCTGGACTTTATACCAGCTTGCAAGGGTGTCTATCACTGTCAATAACGGCCGCTTAGGATAAATCCTGATCTAAATCTTAAATAGACAGGAAAAGCCGAAGCACCCATGCGTGTTTGTTACAGGATTCGCCTCTGTCGATGGCACTAATTGTATTAATCCGGCATGAGCTGATATTTTTAGCCCATGGCGGCTTGAACTCAATCTACTTTTTACAACGTAACTCCTATATGACTGAACTCCATCAGCCCTGTTGTACTGAATTACCAGAAATGTCTTCAGAGCATTTGGCCAGGCTGGCCTCACTTTTCAGGCTGCTGGGGGATGAAGGGCGCCTCAAACTGGTTATGGCCTGTATTGATGAACCACAACCGGTCTGTTGCCTGTCAGAAATATCAGGTATGTCTCAACCACTGACCAGCCATCACCTCAAAGGGCTCAGAGAAGCCAGAATTCTCAAATCTTCCCGCCGTGGTAAACAGGTATTCTATGAGCTTGATGACCATCATATACGGCATGTTGTGTTGGATCTTGCCAATCATGTTATGGAGCCCTCCGACTGAGAGTCTAGAGTTTTACTGCACTTGGCGAACAGTATCTTTGGATGGCCGCATTCTAAACTTTACCGTTCATCGGACGACTCTAATAAACAGCCGCAAGCTAAGACAATCATCCCCGCATTCATGGCGATGATGTCCAAATTTGATCGCAAAAAGTATCAGCCAGGGAGGCGCAGTGGTGTCCGATTCAGGGAAAAATAAAGATACCCGTCAGAATGCACGACAAGGATTGGGCAGGTTTGATGTACTGGAAACAGAGGAAATCAGAACCTCAGGCCTTGATGGAAAAAGTACCATCCTGCTGAAAGGCTTGGGTGAATACAGTATTGCTATCGACCCGGCCAGAGAAGCTCGAGTCGTGACCAATACTCCGGCATCTGATGATTTTGCGAGTGAACTTCTCGATCTTTTACATCCCGGTATGAACTTTCCTCCCAGACAGGTACTCAAAGGTGCAGTGCTGGAGGGCAGAGATCTTGAAAGGGTCTGTTTTAATCAAACGGACTTGAAGGGCAGTAACTTCAGAAAGGCACAGTTGCGGGGAGCCCGATTTAAAGGCTGTAATTTATCCGGGGCTGATTTCAGAGGTGCCGATCTGAGGGGTGCCATCTTCGAAGATTCTTCCCTGGAAGGTGCTGATCTGAGGCATTGCCGGCTGGATGAGGCGCGTCTGGTGGATTGCAATCTGTTTGCTGTTAATTTTGACCAAAGTTGTCTGGATAATGCTGTCATTGATAGCTGCAATATGGGGGCTCAAAGTTTTCATAACAGCTCATGCATGGGTTTAAAGATGCACAACAGCCAGATTATTCACGGATTTCTGGATGATGCGAACTTTACCGGCTCCCAGCTCAGGAATATAGAGTTCAGGGATTGCACACTGACAAGTACTCACTTCAATAACGTTTTAATGGAAGACTGTCAGTTCAGAGGCTGTGACAGTTTTCAGGAAGGGCCGGTGTTTTCGGGTGGCAATTTGAACAAGGTGATTATGACCGACTGCGAATTCAATGTTCCCAAGCTGGTCAGGACCCGGATTTCGAACAGTTATTTTACCCGGGTCGATATGGATTCAGCTTTAATGGAAGGCACCCAGTTTAACGAAGTGATTTTTGAGCAGGGTCAGTTCAGGGAGTGTTACAGTTTGGAAGAAAGCCCATCATTTGTCCACTGTCGTTTGGATCATGTTACTATTGATCAGGCAGAGTTCAATCATGCAAGGTTTGATCGCAGCTCTTTTATTGGTGCCATGATTCGGGATTCTGATTTTGGAGCCTGGACCATGAACCACACAGGTCTGGATGGAGAAACTTTAATCGAATGACTGTCGAATCAATCGATTTGAAGGTTGCCGTCACTAATCAGGTTGTTAAGGATTTGTGCGTCGGTACTGCCTCCCCCGTAGCCTGAGAGATCAACACCTTCCAGCTTAATCTTCTGGGTAATATCACCGTCAGCGTCTGGCATCACCTCGATGGTGGTGTCGCCGTTATCAAAGTTCAGGCTCAGGTACTGGTCCAGAGGCGTTGAATTATCCACCAGGACATCACTTAGATCTATAACGTCCCCACCGGAGCCTGTGTTAAAGTCCTTGATGACATCCTCGGCAGGATTAGCGGCTGACCCCAGGTCAGAAGCAAGCCAGACAAAGGTATCGCTATCATCATCCCCCGAGAGAATGTCATCGCCTGCTCCGCCTGTGATGATGTCTTTACTCGCACCACCAAATATCAGGTCGTCACCGGCATCACCAAGAAGGGTGTCTGCACCCCCTTCACCTCTGAGAGTGTCGGACTGAACTGTACCATCAATAATTTCTCCGGAATTGGTACCCACCAGATCAACATCACCAATCTTTAATACCACTTCTGAGTCGTCAATGCTTGCCCCGTGATGACCACTCAGGTTTTCCTGGTCTTTAGCGCCGTGTTCAAAATAAACATAGCGGACACCGGCACCATAATTACTGAAGGTATTAGCAGCCTCCTGCCAGTTGTCGGTTGCAGTCAATGTTCCGGTGTCGTAGGAAGCAATAACATTATTGCTGGCGTCCCGCAGTTCAACTTTCAGGTAATAATCATCGTTGGCACCGTTATCTTTAAACCAGTCGCTGACACTGATGTCAGGAGCAGAATCCAGATATTGTTCGGTAAACCCTTTGGCCAGAAGATCCACCGTTTGTGACTTTTTCGCCCAGGCATTGGAAGTAACCCAACTCTGACCGTCGCCGTCGTGACTGCTATTGCCTGAACCCCAGCCATCACCACCGTTTGCAATAATATTCCAGCCAGAGGTGCCATTCTCAGCACTGCCATTAGTCAGCAGGTTTTGAGAGTAAGTACCTCTTACATTAAGGCTGAATGTTTGTGGATCACTGGAAAGACTGCCATCGCTCACCGTAAAACCAAAACTGGTGCCAACATCCGGATCAGTGGCTGGAGCGGTATAGGTCAGATTGCCAAGGTCTGCTGCGGTAATGACCTGATTGGCTGTCACAGCAGCACCATTCAGCGTTAAAGCGCCGGAAGCGGGCAGAGAGGTGATGGTAATGGATTGCAGGCTGTCACCGGCATCACCATCGGTGAAGCTGAAATCTTCGGTACTGAATGTGTAACTGTCCGTCTGTTTTAATAAAAGACTGTTGTCTGACGATACTGGTTTGTCATCTACCGAGTTGACCCTGATGGACAAGCTCTCACTGACTGATGAACTGTCACCATTACTTTCTGTCGTGGTGGCTGTGAACGTCAGATTCATAGTATCTGTGCTGTCTGCCGGTGGTGTTATTTGCAGATTAGCGAAGTCCCAGCCGGAAATGTCGACAGCGGTTCCATCTGCTGTTATTGAGTGGCTGCCATCAGTGAGCACTGCTCCGGCAGGTACGCCATCGGCAGAAACGGTCAGCGTTTCAGAACCGTCGCTGTCGACCTGGGTGATGCCGAGATCCGGCAGATTGAAAGCGGTATCCTCATCCGTAGCACGCACTTTGGTGATCCGGATATTGTCCAGGTAAAACACATTGATATCTTCGTCGAATCGCAGCTCTGTAGTGGGATTACCCGTTGCGTTTAACAGGATCGTTTTGGTCGATGTATGGGTACCTGAACCGGGAGCTTCCGTATAGGTTGCGACTGTCTGTCCATTCCATTTCACCCTGATGTTGGTGGTATGGTGTAGATTTCTCTCATGGTGAAGGATGAAGGTTAATTCGTACGTCTGAACAGAACTGTCACTGGTATCAATGTTTCTATAGCTCTCAGTTGAATAATAGTTATTCAGCCGATTATTCTTAACCATTGAATGGCTGATGCCGTAAGGGTTGGTTCGTTGCCAGCCATCAGTGTTGTTGCCATCAAAGGTACTATTCAACACTTCAGAGCCGATATTATTCATGGTGACGCTGTCCGCCACCGCTGCCACATCAAATGTCCGGGTATACTCACCAGAATAGCTGTTACCGTCGTGTACTTTGAAGCCGATAGACGTGTAGTTATCGTCGGCTTCGTTGCTGTCTGGCTCAAAGACCAGAAGACCTGCTTCAATATCCGCTTTGCTGATGACCTGATCTTGCGTCACAGCAACGCCATTCAGCTTCAGGGTTCCCTCATCAGGTAAGGTTGATAGCTTGATCTGGGTCATGGCAGCCGCTTCCTGATCGCTGTGACTCAGATCGGTCAGAGTGAGGGCATAGCTGGTATCCTCATCGGTAGACAGCGTGCTGCTGTTAACAAAAACCGTGTAATCGCGAGTACTGCTGAGCTGGCCATCGCTCACCTGCACCGTAATCGTGTGAGATGCGTTGCTGTCATGGTCCAGCAGTGTGCTGTCAGCCACTGAAATTTCACCGGTTGAACTGTTTATGGTGAAGCGGCCACCGGCATCGTTACTCAAGGTGTAAGTCAGCTGGTTACTGGCATTATCAATATCCGTCGCCGCTACTGAGCCAAGGACAGTGCTGTTGGGACTCTGTTCGATAACATGGAAGGCATCGCTGATGAGATTTTCTACTGAGTCAGCTTCATAGACGGCTTTGACCTGATGAGCACTCAAGGCACTGTTGAAAACAGCAAAATCGTCTATTGAGCCGTCCAGATCACCATCATGACCCCAATGGCTCTTGCCGACATAGTTGCCTGATCGGACAATCTCCGGAAGAACAGCCCCGTTGAGATTCTCTCCGGCCAGCTCTCCGTTTTTATAGATCCGCATTGCTCCGGTATTATCGATAGTGGCTGTCAGGTGAACCCACTCACCTTCGGTAAAAAAGTTGCTGATATGGAGCTGACCGTCTGCGGGGTAGCCTGCCCCGTCATAGATTTCAAAAGCGAGATCATTCGATGTGCCGATATGAGCCAGTAGAATATTGTTGTCGGCAGGACCATTCGCGAAGTCTATTATTCTGGACCAGTTCTGATTCAGGCTGTCGTATTTCACCCAGGCAGAAATGGTCAGGGCTCCACCGATCTTAAGCCCCGAAATCTCACCACCACCGGAGCTGCCATTCATTTCAAAGGCCTGACCGCCGTTATGTCCGCTGCCCAGTGTGGCACTGCCACTGAGGGTCAGGTTGTTACCGTTACCTGAAATGTCCGTGTTATCTGAGAAACTGTAGGCTGCCTCAACTCCGCTGATAAGAGGACTGCCCGACAATTCAGGGGCATCGTTGACAGCCGTGACATTCATTGACCAGAAAACATCCGTTGTCTCTGAACCATCCGAAACGGAAATCTTGACTGACAGATTGCCAACATCAGGATCATCAGGTGTTCCACTGAAGGTTCGGGTTCCGGCATCGAACGTCAGCCATGCGGGCAGGGGATTGCCATCGGCCAGACTGGCGCTGTAAGTCAGTGTGTCGCCCTCTGCGTCGGAGAAAGCATTTGCCGGAATGGTGTAACTGAAAGCAGATTCTTCCGCCACCATCTGATTATTAAGGGTGCCAACCAGTTTCGGAGCATCGTTGACCCCTGCAACATTAATTTTGAATTGATCTGAAACAGTGAGGATACCATCGCTGGCAGTCACTTTGATGGTGATTTGTCCAAGATCCGGGTCATCGGGTGTTCCGGAAAAAGTGCCATTGGATGGATCGAATGACAGCCATGCGGGTAACGGACTGCCATCATCCAGTGTGGCAGAATAAGTCAGGTTGTCACCGTCTATGTCGGAAAAAGCGTTTGCAGGTACCTGGTAGCTGAATACCTGTTCTTCGGTTGCAGACTGGTCTGGCGTACCCGCATCAATAGCTGGACCGTCATTGGCGCCATTAATGGTAATAACGATATTGTGGGTAGTGCCATCCAAAGACTGAACCGTCAGGGTCTCGGACAGGCTGTCACCATTGCCCAGAGCCTGAATATCAGCATGGTTGTTACTGGCCGAATAGCTCCAGCTGCCACTGCCATCAATGGTCAGTGAGCCGTAGGTGCCGGTGATGGTCTCTGGGGTGAAACTGGCCTCGCCGCCATCGACATCGGTGATACTCAGGGTGCCGGAAGTCATGAGGGTGTTGCCGGCGTCCTCAGTGACGCTGCCACTGTCATCGCCGGTGATGACTGCCGCATCGTTGGTGCCGTTAATGGTAATGACAATATTGCGGGTGGTGCCATCCAAAGTCCGAACCGTAAGGGTTTCGGTCAAAGTGTCACCATTGCCCAGAGCCTGAATATCAGCATGGTTGTTACTGGCCGAATAGCTCCAGGTGCCACTGCCATCAATGGTCAGTGAGCCGTAGGTGCCGGTGATGGTCTCTGGGGTGAAACTGGCCTCGCCGCCATCGACATCGGTGATACTCAGGGTGCCGGAAGTCATGAGGGTGTTGCTGGCGTCCTCAGTGACACTGCCACTGTCATCGCCAGTGATGACTGCCGCATCGTTGGTGCCGTTAATGGTAATGACAATATTGCGGGTGGTGCCATCCAAAGTCCGAACCGTAAGGGTTTCGGTCAAAGTGTCATCATTTCCCAGAGCCTGAATATCAGCATGGTTGTTGCTGGCCGAATAGCTCCAGCTGCCACTGCCATCAATGGTCAGTGAGCCGTAGGTGCCGGTGATGGTCTCTGGGGTGAAACTGGCCTCGCCGCCATCGACATCGGCGATACTCAGGGTGCCGGAAGTCATGAGGGTGTTGCCGGCGTCCTCAGTGACGCTGCCACTGTCATCGCCGGTGATGACTGCCGCATCGTTGGTGCCGTTAATGGTAATGACAATATTGCGGGTGGTGCCATCCAAAGTCCGAACCGTAAGGGTTTCGGTCAAAGTGTCACCATTGCCCAGAGCCTGAATATCAGCATGGTTGTTACTGGCCGAATAGCTCCAGGTGCCACTGCCATCAATGGTCAGTGAGCCGTAGGTGCCGGTGATGGTCTCTGGGGTGAAACTGGCCTCGCCGCCATCGACATCGGTGATACTCAGGGTGCCGGAAGTCATGAGGGTGTTGCCGGCGTCCTCAGTGACGCTGCCACTGTCATCGCCAGTGATGACTGCCGCATCGTTGGTGCCGTTAATGGTAATGACAATATTGCGGGTGGTGCCATCCAAAGTCCGAACCGTAAGGGTTTCGGTCAAAGTGTCACCATTGCCCAGAGCCTGAATATCAGCATGGTTGTTACTGGCCGAATAGCTCCAGGTGCCACTGCCATCAATGGTCAGTGAGCCGTAGGTGCCGGTGATGGTCTCTGGGGTGAAACTGGCCTCGCCGCCATCGACATCGGTGATATTCAGGGTGCCGGAAGTCATGAGGGTGTTGCCGACGTCCTCAGTGACGCTGCCACTGTCATCGCCAGTGATGACTGCCGCATCGTTGGTGCCGTTAATGGTAATGACAATATTGCGGGTGGTGCCATCCAAAGTCCGAACCGTAAGGGTTTCGGTCAAAGTGTCACCATTGCCCAGAACTTGAATATCAGCATGGTTATTACTGGCCGAATAGCTCCAGCTGCCACTGCCATCAATGGTCAGTGAGCCGTAGGTGCCGGTCATGGTCTCTGGGGTGAAACTGGCTTCGCCGCCATCGACATCGGCGATACTCAGGGTGCCGGAAGTCATGAGGGTGTTGCCGGCGTCCTCAGTGACGCTGCCACTGTCATCGCCGGTGATGACTGCCGCATCGTTGGTGCCGTTAATGGTAATGACAATATTGCGGGTGGTGCCATCTAAAGTCCGAACCGTAAGGGTTTCGGTCAAAGTGTCATCATTTCCCAGAGCCTGAATATCAGCATGGTTGTTGCTGGCCGAATAGCTCCAGCTGCCACTGCCATCAATGGTCAGTGAGCCGTAGGTGCCGGTGATGGTCTCTGGGGTGAAACTGGCCTCGCCGCCATCGACATCGGCGATACTCAGGGTGCCGGAAGTCATGAGGGTGTTGCCGGCGTCCTCAGTGACGCTGCCACTGTCATCGCCGGTGATGACTGCCGCATCGTTGGTGCCGTTAATGGTAATGACAATATTGCGGGTGGTGCCATCCAAAGTCCGAACCGTAAGGGTTTCGGTCAAAGTGTCACCATTGCCCAGAGCCTGAATATCAGCATGGTTGTTACTGGCCGAATAGCTCCATGTGCCACTGCCATCAATGGTCAGTGAGCCGTAGGTGCCGGTGATGGTCTCTGGGGTGAAACTGGCCTCGCCGCCATCGACATCGGTGATACTCAGGGTGCCGGAAGTCATGAGGGTGTTGCCGACGTCCTCAGTGACGCTGCCACTGTCATCACCCGTGATTACTGCCACATCGTTGGTGCCAGTCAGAGTAATAGTTACCTGCTGAGCTACTGTACCGCCTTCGCCATCGTCGACAGTGACGCTATAAGTCTGGGTCAGGATCTCACCGTCACCCAGATAATCAATGTCGGCATCATTAACACTGAAACTCCAGTCGATGCGGCCAGTACCATCGGCCTGGGTGTCGTCTGCTACCGTGGCAGTCAGGCTACCCAGATAACCATTGGCTGCGGCACTGACGCTGACACTCTGCTGATCTGAAAGATCCACATCGGCGATGGTGAAGGAGCCGTTGTCGGTCAGGGTGTTGCTGTTCTCACCCGCACCACCGTCGACAATCTCAGTCACAGCTCCGGCGACATCGGTAACGCTGCTGATAGTGGGAGCATCGTTGCTGCCAGTAAGGGTAATAGTCACCTGCTGATCGACGGTGCCGCCCTCACCGTCGTTAACAGTCACGGTGTAGGTCTGGGTCAGGATCTCACCGTCACCCAGATAATCAATGTCGGCATCATTAACACTGAAACTCCAGTCGATGCGGCCAGTACCATCGGCCTGGGTGTCGTCTGCTACCATGGCAGTCAGGCTACCCAGATAACCATTGGCTGCGGCGCTGACGCTGACACTCTGCTGATCTGAAAGATCCACATCGGCGATGGTGAAGGAGCCGGTGTCGGTCAGGGTGTTGCTGTTCTCACCCGCACCACCGTCGACAATCTCAGTCACAGCTCCGGCGACATCGGTAACGCTGCTGATAGTGGGAGCATCGTTGCTGCCGTCGATACTAACAGCTACATTGTGGTTATCACCACCTGCCGCAGTGACTGTGAAGGTTTCACTTAAAGTATCACCGTCGCCCAGCCTCTGGATCTCCAGAAGTGTATTATCAGCCGTATAAGTCCATTGTCCGCTGGCATCAATAACAAGATCACCATAAGTTCCGGTGAGGGTTTCAGCTTGAAACTGGGCTTCACCCTGATCAGCATCAGTGATGGTGAGGGAGCCTGAGGTTGTCAGGGTGCTGGCATGACTGTCTTCAGTTATGGTTGCTGTATCAAGACCTGTTATCTGTGCGCTGTCGTTTGTACCGGTGATGACCAGAGTGGCTGTCTGGGAAACTGAGCCACCATTGCCGTCTTCGATGTCATAGCTGTAGACAATGGTTTCAGTCACTCCGTCGGGAAGATAGTCGTAGGCGCCGGGGTCAACGGTAAGGGTGTTGCCATTGATGGTGATGCCAGAGTCATCACCGGATGACAGGGTGATCTGAGTCACGGAGAGGTTATCACCAGCATCAGCGTCTGCAGCAGACTCAAGCAGGTCGATATTGACTGAAGCCGAGTCTTCAACAAAATTTTTCGCAATGGCAGAGCTGAGCGTTGGGTCATCATTAACCGATGTAATGCTGAAGTCGAAAGTTGCTGAAGATGAGAAGAGGTTGCCATCACTGACTTGAAATTCGAATGAGGCGTAAAGGTTGCCATGTTCGTTCTGAGTCGGCTCAAATTTCAATCGGCCCGCTAAAAGTTCGTTCCTTGTTACTTCTGTGCCCGCAGTGACAGCCGATCCGTTAAAGAGCAGCTCACCTGCCAGGGGCAGCTGAGTGATTTTGATACTTTGCAGTGTCTGTCCGGCATCCGGGTCAGAGAAGGCGAAGTCAGATGTGCTGAAGATATAAGGTGTATCTTCGTCGGACGTCACCAGTGTCCCTGCCGTAACCGGAGCATCATTGACGGCCTTTATCGTGATGGTACTGGTGGCTATATGGCTGCTGTTATGACCGTCGTTAATACTGAAGCTGACGATGCGATCAGCGGTAGAGGGTGAGTCAGAACTGTTTGAGTAGGTGACCGTTCTCAGTGCTGCCTGATACTGCGCGACCGTTGCAGTTCCAGAGAGCGTCATGGTACCGGTTGATGAGTCCCAGCTTCCGGAAACCCCGTTGTGATCGGTGAAAGCCAGATTGTCTTCAGCTGAACTGAAATTGCTGATGATCGTGATCGTGGCACTCTCTATGGTGGCAGAGTCAATATCTGTCAAAGTGATATGACTGTCTATTACCTGATGGTTGTCGTTTTCTGTGTAAGCTAGAGTGCCTCCTGCGTTGACTACTGGCGCATCGTTGGTGCCATGAATAGTGGCAGTGACAATATGCTGTGTACCATCGGCAGTCTGCACTGTGAAACTGTCTCTTAGTGAGTCTCCGTCGCCCAATGTCTGAATGGTGCTCTGACTGTTATCAGCACTGTAAGTCCAGCTGCCATCAGCGTTAATGGATAACTGCCCATGGCTTCCTGAAAGTATTTCAGCCTGAAAAACAGCTTCGTTGGCATCAACATCCGTAACGGTCAGGTTGCCGCTGGTGGTTAATGTGGCGTTATCGTCTTCCGTGACGGAGCCGGTATCAACTCCGGCAACTACTGCTGCGTCATTGACAGAAATGACGTCAAGTGTGGCTGATGCGCTGGCTTCATCGCCTGAGGTTCCATCTGAAACGGTGAAGTTAAAAGTAACATCATCACCGAAGTAATGGGCAGTGGGTGTGTAGCTCCAGGTACCGTCATGATTGTTCGCCAGACTGCCTGTGGCAGGGTCTGCCAGGGTGACGGATTGAATACTCAGGCTGTCCCCATCAATATCACTGGCTGAAGCCAGAAGATCAGCAGCAGTGATGACAAAAGAGGTATCTTCCGGAGTTGATCCCAGATCAAGATTCCCCGCAACGGGAGCATCGTCTACCGGATTGACAGTGATCGTGAAAGTCTGGATATCAGAAGACAGGGCACCATCGTTCACTCGGAAATTGAAGCGGGTGTAGTTGTCTGCACTTTGATTGGCTACAGGAAGGAACGTCAGTAAGCCCGCCGAAATGTCAGCCTGACTGATGGCGTCGCCTTCAGATACCAGACTGCCGTTGAGTTCCAGCGATCCACTGGCTGGAATAGTCTCAATGACGATCGCTTTCAGCGTGTCACCGTCGTCCTGGTCAGTGTAGGGAAAGTCATTCAGGGTGAAACGATAGAGGCTGTCTTCATCGATAGTGGTCGAACTGTCTGTGGCCACAGGCGCTTCGTTGATGTCATTGACTTCAAGGGTAAAATTCTCTGAATAGGCGGCACCATCAACATCGGTGGTTGTTACCTTAACATCAACGGAGTCATCGGTTTCGTGGTCAAGGGCTATGCCTTCTTTCAGCTTGAGATCGCCGTCTACCACTTCAAAGCGATGGTCATCAATGGTGTAGGTGTGAGAGTCAGAAAGGTCTTTGTCTCTGGTAGACAGAGTACCCACAACCGCACCATCCTGGTTTTCATCAATGCGGGTACCGGAGAGTTCAATATCTTCCGGATTATCATTGGTGCCCTCAACGGTAATGGACGCACTTTGGCTGACAACACCACCCTGCCCATCCTCTATTTCATAGCTGTACTCAATGACTTCAGATTCGCCTCCAGCCAGATGCTCATAAGCAGACGCATCCACATCAAGACTGTTGCCATCGTCAGCGATTGTAATACCTGAAGGATCCCCCGCTGTTATCCTGAGAGAGACGGCATTGAGGTTGTCTGATGAATCCAGATCGAACGCACCTGCCAAGAGGTCAACGTTAAAGTCATCGCTGTTCTTATCAAAAGTCTGAATGACGGCTTCTCTGACCTGAGGCTGATCATTGTCGCCAGAGAGCGTAATAGTGACAGACTCTAAAACGGACTCTCCCCGGGAATTCGTGACCAGGTATTCGTAGGTCAGGGTTTCTGTTTCGCCAGCAGCCAAATATTTATAGGCTTCGGGGTCAATACTGAGACTGTTGCCATCCAGGCCAATACTGACACCGGCCTCGTTGCCCTCAGTCAGTCGTAACTGAGTCACAGAGAGAGTGTCTGAAGGGTCCTTGTCAAAAGCCTGAGAGAGCAGATCGATGGTTGTTTCGTCATCACTCTGAACAATCTCGGCTAATACTGGCTTTGCAGTTTCCGAGGTATCCTTGATACTTTCGTTGTTGTCACCTGTGATGGTGATATCGACAGAAGCCCTTGAACTGGCTCCGCTGCTGTCTATGGCTTCAAAGATAAAAGTAACAACCGTTTGCTCACCTGCTGCAAGGTAATCGAAGTCACTCCCGGGCAGGAATCGAAAGCTGCCATCGTCATTGAGTATCAACTGCCCTGAGTCAGGAGTAGTGACCAGGCTGAATTTTAGAGCTTCTCCGGTGTTGGCGTCGAAGGCCTGGAGCTTGCCTTCCAGCTCTGTAGCGCTTTCGCCGTTATTCATAATCATGTTTTGAGCGGTGGGCGCATAATTGACAGGAGAGGAGCTGGCTAATTCTTCATTGATCTTTTCGGGTACAAACAATGGTTGAATGGATTCAAGCGGTTGTTTAATTTCTTCTGATGATTCCGATAGCGGCTCAATCTCTCTTTTTTGTTCTAATTCTGTGGCATCTCTCTCCAGAACAACGACTTCACCGGATAAGCCATCGCTTGCTTCCTGACTGGGATCTTGAGAGGAACTGTTAGGTTCTTCTGACGAAGAGGGTTCAGAAACTTCAACAGGGTTAACTTTAATAGGGGCGATTGCGGCAGAATCTGCTCTTTCTGCAATAGCATCCAGTATCTCTTCCGCTTCTGATGAGCCATCAGTATCAGATGATGCAGGCAGAAGCATATCCTGCATCATGACAAGCTGAGACTGACCCTTCAGCTCAATGACTTCGCTACTGACAAGAAGAATAGAAACAGGGCTACTGGATTCAGAGACTACCCTGTCATTGAGATAGAGGGGATCCCCTTCCTGAAGAATGCGTTTGCTGCCATCAGGGGCGATGGCGAATACATCACCATCGGTTTTCTGAACGTGGCCGATGACAGACATGGAACCATCAGAGCTGGGAGGCATATTCCTTTCCTGAAGCGTCTATCGCTCAGTCAGAGCATTCTGTCTGGCCCTGAGAATTGGCTTCATCAAATATTCCATCAGGGTTTTCTCTCCGGTGATAATATCGATGTTAGCCTTCATACCCGGGATGATTTCCAGTGGTTTTTCAGGGTTGCCAAGCTGATTTTCATGGGTTCTGACGCGAACGATGTAGAAACTTTCCCCTTTATCATCCTTTATCGTGTCTGCGCTTATGTGCTCTACCAAGCCTTCAAGCCCTCCATAGACGGCAAAGTCGTAGGCGGTCAGCTTAACGACAGACTTCATGCCTTCCCTGAGAAAGCCTATATCTTTAGGAGCGATCTGGGCTTCAACCAGCAGGGATTCCTCTACCGGGACAATTTCCATGACATCCATTCCAGGCTGTATAACTCCGCCTACGGTTTTAACATTGATCTTTTTAACAATGCCTTCGACCGGCGAGCGAAGCAGTGTCCTGACTACCTGATCTTCCAGACTGGTTTGTGTTTCAGACATCTGGTCCAGTTTGACTTCAACGTCTTTCAGCTCCTGAACCACTTCTTCCCGGAATTTGACAGTCAGTTCTCGCTTACGTGCCAGGGCCTCCTGATAGGCTGCATTCAGCTTGGGAATGGAGAGTTCTGTCATCTTCTTCTCAGAGGCCAGATCGTTGACTCTCTGCCTGAGCTGAATCATTTCTACGTGAGAAATAACGCCTTGCTCAGCCAGAGGTTCGGTCAATTCCAGCTCCTCTTCTCCCAGATCCAGACTGGTGGTTAAAAACTCCAGTTGTGACTCGGAAGCGGTCAGTTCGTGCTTGGCCTGAGAAGCTTGTTTGTTGACAATATCAAGCTCGGCTTTAAGACCGGCATCTCGTCTCTGGTAAATCTGTCTCTCTCGATCCACATAATCCTGGTAATGACTTAATTCGGGAGGAAATTTCAGTGGCTTGCCGGACAGTTCAGCACTAAGTCTGGCGGCTTTGGCCAGCTCACTGTAATACTCAACGGCACCTTCCCTGAAGGTGGACTTGAAGCGGGTGTCGTCCAGTTGCAGCAGCGGCTGCCCTTCCTTGACCAGCTCACCCTCCTGGACAAAAAGCTCTTCCAGTATGCCGCCTTCAAAGTTTTGAATGACCTGCAGATGAGAAGAGGGAACGACCTCTCCCATGCCCCGGGTGATTTCATCCAGTGGTGCCAGACTGGCCCAGGTGATGGCAGAGCCAATAGCCAGCAGCATGGTGTAAATAAGCAGCCTGCCGCCTCTTGGGGCTTTCATTAACATGGCAGCGCTGGTATCAGACATGTACTCCAGATCTTCTGCACTGACATTGTCTTCCAGTGAAGAAGTATTCTTCAGGTTTTCATCTTCTTCACTCTGCCTGTCCCGTTCTTCCAGCTCTTCGAGCACGGCTTCTTCGGTCAGAACTTCATGATCATCAGAACTCACTTCATACTCTGCCTCCCGGGACGGAGTTGTTGATTGAGTATTCGAAGTCTCATGAGGCTGATCTTCTGGTATTTCAGAAGTGTTTTTATCGTCCTTGTACTCGCTCATTGCACGATCCTGTTCAATCCATTCAAGGTCATTGGCAGCTCATTGCTGGCTGCAGGGTTACTCGATTTTGAGTTTGCCTTGCTTAAGGGCTGCGTGAACCTGATCCTTGGGTCCGTCCGCAACAATCTTTCCGTTATCCACCAGGATCAGGCGATCAACCAGCTCCAGCATGGAAGCCTTATGAGTGACCAGAACAATGGTTTTATCCTTGCATTGCTTTTTCAGTTGTTCTTTGACTCGCAATTCGGTGGTGTTATCCATGGAGCTGGACGGTTCATCAAGAACCAGGATTGGTGGGTCCATCAACAGAGCTCTGGCTAATGCGATACTCTGTCGCTGCCCGCCTGAGAGATTTTGTCCTCTTTCGCCCACGATCATATCCATGCCGTTTGGATGCTTGTTGGCGAATTCGGTAACACCAGATATTTCAGCCGCTTTCAGCAGAGCAGCGTCGTCAACGAAGCTGGCGCCGAGGGTGATGTTTTCCTTGATACTGCCATAGAACAGGGTGATGTCCTGAGAGACACAACCAATGCTGCTACGAAGGTCTGAAGGGTTGATCTGCCTCAGGTCAATACCATCGACCCGGATGGCGCCTTCATTGGGCTCATAAAGGCCAAGAATCAGCTTCTCTATCGTGGTTTTGCCAGAACCGATGCGACCGATAATAGCTACTTTTTCACCAGGTTTGATGTGCAGATTGATGTTTCTGAGGGCCTGGATCTCCTGACCCGGGTATGTGAAATCAACACCATCAAATTCAATGCTTCCGGCCAGCTCAGGACGATTGACATAGTCACGGTCTGCCGGACGTTCTACCGGCATGTCCATGATATCGTTAAGTCCATCCAGGGCTGATTTAGCCTGGTTGTAACGAGTGGCAAGACCTGCTACCTGAGCCATGGGGGCGAGGCATCGGCCTGACAACATAACGGTTGCAATCAGGCCACCCATACTGAGGTCACCCTCAGAAATCAGGAAAACACCGTAGGAGACCAGCGCAACGTTACACATCTGTTGAACATAAGCGCTGACCGTTGATGCGGAAGAACTCAACAATTTGGTTTTGATACTCCAGGTGGCTATGTGGCCGACCGCTTTTTCCCACTTGTACTGAATCTCGCTCTCTGCCTGGGCAATTTTCAGGGCTTCCATGCCTGAGAGGCTTTCAATCAAGGTAGCGTTTTTCTGGGAGTTGGAGCGCAGGGTTTTCTCAACGGAACGCTTGAGAGGGGCTTGAATAGCAAAACTGTAAATGGCAATCAGGGCCATACAGAGCAGGGGAATGTAAGCCAGTGGTCCACCCAGAATTAAAATCACCATCAATATGATCAGGGTGAAAGGGAGATCCACCAGGGCAATCACTGTTGATGAGGTGATAAACTCCCGAATGCTCTCAAATTCCTGAAGGCTCTTGGCAAAGGAGCCGACCGAAACCGGTTTGGCCGACATGCTCAAACCCAATACTCTCTCCATAACCCGGGATGAGAGCAATATGTCCGATTTTTTCCCGGCCAGGTCAATAAAATAACTTCGAATCATTTTCAGTACGAAGTCGAAGCTGAAGATAATAATGGCACCCACTGCCAGCACCCAGAGAGTATCAAAAGCCTGGTTAGGTACCACTCTGTCGTAAACATTCATGACAAACAGCGGGCTGGCCACCACAAAAATATTGATCAGTAGGGAAGCCAGCAGGACATCACGATAAATTCTCCAGGAGCCAAGAATGGTCCCCCAAAACCAATGTCGGGAGCGAATATTCAGCGTGGTGGGAGTACGCTTGTCATATCGGTGCTTTTCGCGAACATAGATGGTGTAGCCGGTATAGTACTCTTCCAGATCCGGGAGGTCGATGTTCCTGACACCTTCTCCGGCTTCAGGAATAATCACCCGGGCATTGCCTTCTTCATGATCGATATCAATCAGAATGCAGGCTTTACGTTCTTTCAGAAAAAGAACTGCAGGCGTTACCAGAGGAGAGATATCTTTCAACGCTCTTTTGTGAGTTTTCGACGCAAGACCCGCTCTTTGGGCTGCTCGGGAAAACAGCTCTGCGGTCAGTTTGCCATTTTCCAGAGGTAGTCCGGCACGAAGAGAGTCGTGAGAAAAGGGCTTTCCATAATGCTTGGTTAGAATACTGAGGCATTCCAGTAAAGGATCAAACTCCTTTTGACCGCTCTCGGGTATGCCCCACTCTTCGTTTGCATCTTCTGCAGCTGCACTGTAATTCATAGTTCATTGCCAATGAAATAAAAAATAAATAACAGAGGTACTGCTTATATCTGTTAAAAGGTTTCTGAATTAATACTAGCGTAGTTTATTGGTCTTAAATGATTAATAAGAAAGTAATTAAAGAGTGTCTTATATCTGACGTTTAATTGTTGTTAATGACATAAAATACTAAATATGATGCTTTTTCGGCATGGAGGTAGTTTGTGAGCTTTGAAGGAATTAAGTCTTTTGCTGCGAGCCATTTAAGTCTTTCCGGTTTTAAAAATGATTGTAAAAGATTATATGGAAAAATTTTTGGAAAACTGGTTCACGTCCTTGAAGCGCTATCGACGGCTTTAGATAAAGTCAGCAGATCACCCAGGACCGAATTGTCATTTAATAAGTCTATTTACAAACGCAAAACCGATCCCTGGAGTGTTGGGGTCAAACTTCATTACTGGCGCCTTGAACGAAATGAGCAGAGAGCAAGATTGTTGATGAATGACTTTCTGGAAAATCTGGTTGAAAGAGGTGCTGGGATCGAAGACCTTTCCTCCGATAAGGCTAAAGCATTGACAAGTGAGTTAATTGAGATCCTTCTTGAGCTGGACACCACTGTTTTTAAAGCATTTTCCATTGCTAAAGGTCGTAAAGCCGCAGTGGTTGATATGGGGCAGGCAATGGGTGCTCTTTTTGATGAGGTTAAAGATTCAATAGTCGGTAGCGAAAAATTAAAAGAGCTATTAGGTGAAAAAGGTTTTTTATATCACTTTGCTCGTGCCTGTAAACAGCTGAATTTTATTGAGGTGGATGAGAAATCAGAAGATGGCGAAGTATTCAAGGCTCGTGCAATCAATTGTTTGAGTATAAGAGGTCGCAACTTTGTGGAAAATACTTTGCCGTTTTACTTCGAGATGACGTACAGAGAGCTTCAGGATCAAAAAGAATCATTACAAAAACAAATTGATGAAGTATCTGCCGACGATAAAGATCTTCGGCCCATTACTGACCTCATTTACGAGAGATTTCGTTTGCAAGATTGAGTATTACCTTAAAAACCCGAGTTTGTTACGCCTCGGGTTTTTATTCAATGGTATTCACAGAGTTCAATGATCAACTCTTATCAAACACCTCTTCCTGAATTCTTTTAATACCAATGTGTCGTACATCTCTGCCTTTCACGAGATAGATAACGTATTCCGCCAGGTTGCGGGCATGATCGCCAATCCGTTCCAGTGATCTTAATACCCACATAATATTCAGAACCCGGGTAATGGATCTTGGGTCTTCCATCATGTAGGTGACCAGTTCCCGTGTGGCACTCTTGTATTCCCGGTCGACGGTTTTATCTTCCTTGGCAACCGCCAGAGCAAGATTGGCATCGAAACGGGCAAAAGCATTCAGTGCATCCTGTACCATCTGTCGTACATGGTTACCAATATGGCGGGTCTCGATATAACCTTTGGGCGCTTCGCCCTGTTCAGTGAGACTGATGGCAAAGCGGGCAATTTTTGCCGCCTCGTCACCAATTCTTTCCAGATCGGTCGCGGCCTTGGAGCAGGCAATCACCAGACGGAGGTCACTGGCTGCTGGCTGGCGTCTGGCCAGAATGCGGGAACATTCTTCATCAATGGCCAGTTCCATGAAGTTAATGTCGGTGTCTTTCTCGCAGACCACCACAGCTCCTTCGCTGTCAGCATTGATCAGGGCATTGATCGCGTCGGATACTTGCTTTTCAACCTGCCCGCCCATGGACAGGAGGTTGTTTCGTAACTCCTCCAGTTCATGGTTGAATTGCTGGGAAATATGATGGCTAAGAAGTTCGCTTTTGGTATCCATGAGTTTTCCAGGTGCTTTCTTGGCAATAGCTATGGCATTTAGCCGTAACGACCGGTTATATAGTCTTCAGTTTGTTTCTTTTGTGGGTTTGTGAACAGCGTGTCCGTATCATCGAATTCAATGAGCTTACCCATATACATAAATGCTGTGTAATCAGAGACGCGAGCAGCCTGTTGCATATTGTGGGTAACGATGGCAATGGTGAATTTGGACTTGAGCTTGTTAATCAGCTCTTCAATTTTTAATGTTGAAATGGGGTCCAGGGCTGAAGCCGGTTCGTCCAGCAGCAGAACTTCAGGCTCCACAGCAATGGTTCGGGCGATCACCAGACGCTGTTGCTGACCACCGGACATGCCCAGGGCGCTTTCATGGAGGCGATCCTTAACTTCATCCCAAAGTGCTGCACTGCGCAGGGCCCACTCTACGACTTCATCCAGAACACGCTTTTTGTTGATGCCCTGAATGCGAAGACCGTAGGCGACATTTTCATAAATACTCTTCGGGAAGGGGTTTGGCTTCTGGAATACCATGCCAACACGACGGCGGAGGTCCGCGACATTGACGCCCTTCTGATAGATATTCTGGTTATCCAGCTGAATTTCACCTTTGACGCGGCAGCCTTCCACCAGATCATTCATTCTGTTCATACTGCGCAACAGCGTGGATTTACCACAGCCTGATGGACCAATAAACGCGGTTACCCTGCGTTTCGGAATGGTCAGGGAAATATCGTGCAGTGCCTGCTTCTCACCGTAAAACAGGTTCAAATTTCTGATATCCAGACATTTTTCTTCCTGCTGCAGGCTGAGCTTGCGACGGCTACGTCCCAGGCTGTCGAGATTAAACGCCGGAGTTGAGCTGGTCTCCTCGGGAGTGGCTCTACTCTTTTGGTTCTCTGTCCGGGTGGGTGTATTCAAGTCCAGTGCCTCATCCAGCATGATGTTACCTTTAATTAAACCTTCCTGGCTCAGTCAGGGAAACTTTTTTGTAGCAAACTAATCTCACGCTTCCAGACTCTTGTATTTTTCACGCAAATGGTTGCGAATAGCTACTGCTGAAAGGTTAAGAACCGCGATGACAATAACCAGCAGCAGAGCGGTGGCGTAAACCAGTGGTCTGGCCGCTTCTACGTTAGGACTCTGGAAGCCGACATCGTAAATATGGAAGCCCAGGTGCATGAATTTCTGATCCAGATGCAGGAAAGGATAATTAGTATCCAGAGGCAAGCTGGGAGCCAGTTTCACCACGCCAACCAGCATCAGAGGTGCAACTTCCCCAGCGGCACGGGCAACAGCCAGGATCAATCCTGTCATCATGGCAGGGCTGGCCATGGGCAGAACGACTCGCCAGAGTGTTTCTGCTTTGGTCGCCCCCAGCGCCAGACTGCCCTCACGGACAGAGCTTGGAATACGTGATAGCCCCTCCTCGGTGGCAACAATAACAACAGGTAATGTTAATAAGGCCAGAGTAATCGATGCCCAGAGTAGTCCCGGTGTACCAAAGGTCGGTGCTGGCAGTGCTTCCTGGAAAAATAACTGGTCAATCTGGCTTCCGGCAAAATAGATGAAGAAACCAAGACCAAATACGCCGTATACAATGGAAGGGACACCCGCCAGGTTATTCACGGCCACGCGAATAGTTCGGGTCAGCCAACCCTGATTAGCGTATTCACGGAGGTAAACCGCCGCTATTACACCAAATGGGGTCACGATGATCGACATCAGAATCACCATCATGACTGTACCGAAAATAGCCGGGAAAACCCCCCCTTCCGTGTTTGCTTCTCTGGGATCGTCAGTGATAAATTCGCCGACCTTGTCGAGATAGAAAAACATTTTCTGGGTCAGGGTCATGGCATTGGGTTTATAGGCCCGGACGATTTTGCCAAAAGATTGCTCAATCTCTTTACCATCAATGGTTGTAGCCACCAGACTATCACGATTGAAAGCCACATAAAGATCACCCAGTCTGGCTTCCATCACCTTATATTCAGCCTGAAATACCTTGCGTTGTGCTTCGATATCGGCGAGGGCCTGAGGGGTATCTGTACCATTAAGTTCGAGGGCACGCTGTTCCAGACGAAGGCGCTCCAGCTTAGCGTTGACGGTACCTATTTCGTGCTTTTCGATGGCGTAGATTTCGTCGTAGATAGACAGGGCTCTGTTCAGTCTCTTCTGGAACTCTGGCCAGGCGGCTTCACCCTCGGCAATAATTTTGCCATCCTGTTTGATGTTGTTCAGATAACCGTAGAAGTTACCCCACTCCCTGCGCTCCAGAGCAATGATATTTTCAGGGTAACGGCGATTCTCAAGCCAAAGATCAATGACCCAGGCAAAGTCTGAGCCTGAAACATCTCTGTTACCGACTTTCAGCAGATCACGGGTCAGTGTTTCCATTCCCTTGGGTACCGGCAGACCTGCCGCCTCAAGGCGGGTTGCAGAAACAGTTTCAGTGTCTGCTATTTCTCCAGCAATCAAGCGGGCTTCCTGGCCGGGAGGGGCATAGTCTGCCACCAGAATTTGTGCTGGCCAGAAGTGACCCAGACCCCGGATCGCTATCAAACCCAGAAGGCCGACAACAAGAATCACACTGATGGCCACCGCTCCGGCATTAAGCCAAACCCAGGGGGAGCCAGTCTGGTACCACTTGGTTATTTTATTACTCATGTTCCGGCTCCTTCCTTAAAGCGAACTGTACTTCTTGCGCAGTCGATGACGAACCATCTCGGCAGCGGTATTAACGACAAAGGTGAACAGGAAAAGCACCAGTGCAGCAAGGAATAGAATTCGATAGTGGCTGCTGCCGACTTCGGATTCAGGCATTTCAACAGCAATGTTGGCAGCCAGGGTTCTCATGCCTTCGAAGATATTGGCGTCCATGATGGGCGTGTTGCCGGTAGCCATCAGTACGATCATCGTTTCACCCACGGCGCGGCCCATACCAATCATCACGGCAGAGAATATGCCCGGGCTGGCGGTCAGCAATACCACCCGCATCAAGGTCTGCCAAGGCGTCGCACCCAGTGCCAGAGAGCCATAACTCAGATGTTTGGGAACACTGAAAATGGCATCCTCAGCGATAGAAAAAATGGTGGGGATCACTGCAAAGCCCATTGCCAGTCCCACTACCAGAGCATTGCGCTGATCGTAAGGAATGCCCAGATCAGTGGTCAGCCAGGTTCTCAGGTCACCATCAAAGAAGGTTGCTTCAATGGTACCGTTCAGGTTCATGGCAATAGCACCACTGATCAGTACCACAGGGATGAGCAGGGCTGCTTGCCAACCCTCCGGGACGGCGTGGCGGATTTTACCGGGCATGGAGTCCCAGGCAAAAGCAAAGAGCAATATGCCGATTGGAACAATCAACAAGAGTGCAAATATTCCTGCCAGACTGTTTTCGATCAGGGGGGCCAGCCAGAGACCGGCCAGAAAACCCAGAATGACCGTAGGCAGTGCTTCCATCAACTCAATGACAGGCTTTACTTTACGACGCATGGCTGGCGCCATGAAGTAAGCCGTATAGATGGCTCCGGCTATTGCCAGAGGTGTAGCCAGTAACATGGCGTAAAAGGCGGCCTTGAGAGTGCCGAAGGCCAGAGGGGTCAGGCTCAGCTTTGGCTCAAAGTCATTATTCGATGCAGACGACTGCCAGATATATTCAGGCTTCTCATAACCCTCATACCAGACTCTACCCCAGAGAGCCGACAAGGATACTTCCGGATGTTCATTTTCAACACGCCAGAATTCGGTAGAGCCATTGCTACTCACCAGCATGTAGTTGCTACGGGGGGCAATAACCAGTTGCTCAACAGGACCGTCGGTCAGCTTCTCAGTCAGCAGGGTTCTGTTGGCTGTGGTGTAGAAGATGCCAACATTACCCTTGTCATCGGCTGCCAGAAAGCCCTTGCGGCGATGCTCAGGCACTATCTGCATAATAGGTTCACCGGCCAGCTCGAACTCGCGAATTCTTTGCAGGTGCCACTGGTTTTGTTCATCTCTGACCATGAACCACTGGCTGACCATGCCGGTGTCATCGCCTATCAGCAGAGAAACTCCACCCAACAGGAATGTCATGGTTGTTACTCTGGCCGAGTCGTTAGTCAGGTCAGTCTCTGACACGACGTGAGGCTGATTGATGTTGCTGATATCGATCAGTGTCAGGCCATCAGCACCGGATTGAACAAAAAGCCAGTGCTGATCCGGAGCAATCAGTACATCGTGAACAGGTCCATCCACTTCGGGCAGAGTGACACTCATTTCTTCAAGCGTGACTTCTTCCGTCAGGAAGTTTTCTTCCTTGCTAAAAGCGGTCATATAGAGGCGCTTGTCACCATAACCGGTGAGTAGCAGCTGATCTTCACTATCACTGATACTCAGGTGTGAAACAGCCTCATTATCCGTTATCAGATCAATCGCTTCCTCACCATATGGGTAGGTGACCCTTGGCGTGATCAGCCTCTTGTCATCAGGCCAGGTAATTTGATAGCCGTGCTTGAAAATGATGACCTGACCATTACTCAGACCCGCAGCCAGGAGGTTGCTATCGGATGGATCATTGTTAATTGTGGTGACTGAGGTCCCGGCAGGAAGGGGCAGGGAATAGCGATATTTCTGCCCTCCGGTTCGGGTGGATGAAAAAGTCAGGGCACCGTCGGCAGTGATGGAAAAAGCCAGTTCAGCCTGTTCTTCCATACTCTGATAGAGAGGGCGCTGCTCCCCTGTGATCGTCTGTGTCCAGGTACTGCTTTGTTCAATTTCTGCACTTTTGAATAAAGGCCCAACTTCGTACAGAAGATAGATGAAGATCAGCAGAATGGCGGCAATAACACCGAGGCCACCGACGGCTACACCCCACCGGGTCAGGTGATCTTTGAGAAAGCGAAGTGACTGATGACGTTTATGAGCCGGGGTGTTGTAATCGACACCAGGGCTGTCTTCTATTATTGGTTGGTACATGGCACTGGTCGCAGAGATTATTGAGCGTACCTTAAAAGGTCTGTGTTACAGAAATATGACAGAATTGAAAAAAATGGGAGTTGAGTACTCAAGCCGCCACTCTCAGTATCTTGGAACAGTATACCCGGTATTGAGCGATAGATAGCCGTGACCGGACACGCTGTCTGAAAAACACCGCAGCCAAACCGCACTCTATTCAGTATCAGCTACACTGAGGCTCCAGCTGAAGAAAAGCGAAAATTTGTGTGCAACTTAAAACCGTTTTCTTTCATATTTACACTCTTGATCTCTCTGGCAGCCAGTGGATTTGCTGCTGACAACTCTCAAGGACTTCTTATTGGTATTCCCGCAACGCAAGAAGGAAAGGCAAAGCAATGGTTCGATGCGCCCTCACAAGCAAGGTCAACTGATGACGTTAAAGTTTCCCTCCTGTCATCTCTCTGGCAGTGGCTAATGTCTTCGGAGATTGTTCCTGAGAAAAGAGAGAAAAATAGCACGGGTTTTACACTGCCGGAATGGCCCACATCAACACCTGAATCCGCCTTGCGATTATCAGGAGGCGGATTTCCACCAGACCCACCGCCTCCACCATTTATGCCGGGTATTCCCGGCAAGGGATTGTTTAATAGGCCCGACTGGCAGTTTGATTACCTGTCAGTTCTGTTCAGGATCAGTCAGTGGCTGAGACAATGGCTTTATAATGGATATCCCACCACTTCCGGTCAATCCAAACAATTCGTCAGTGACACAGATTTATCTGCGGTCTTGGCAGGGATTAAACAGAGCAGGGCGTTCAACAGTTCATTATTCAGTCAGGTGCCGTTAGATGCCCCGGAACTGCTTGCTCAACTATCGGGGAAAGGTTTGTCTGGTCACAGGCAGTTGCATCAGCCAGAAACAGTTTTGTTGTATCCCGTTTTTATGCTGCCTCAATCTGATTTGGATGACTTTGAAGAAGCGCAGGGGGTTGAATATGTTGGGGAAACTTGCAGAGCATGCCGGAATAACCTTGAAGAATCTGATGACGTGGTGAAGACGTCATGCTTGCATTTGTTCCATATGGACTGCCTGAAACGGTGTCTAACAAAAGAAATTAACATTAAAGGCTACCATTTCTGTCCATATTGTCGGCAGGATCAGAGTGCTCTGGGTGACTTTCTGATCCAGAAAGAAATGCAAGAGGTGGCTCATATTGTGAAGGAAATGCTATTAGAGAGAGGAACCTGGCCTGAGAATGACAGGTATATCTATGAAAGGCTGATTCGTGCAGGAGCTAGCAGTGACCCGGCCATCACTGAGCAGATACAGGCACTTTGGCCATTAGTTAACTTTTACTCTGTGCAGCATCTGGTGTCACAAGTGCAGTCAGGAAGAGCGACCTGGCCTGACAATGATGGGCATATCTTTTTAGAATTGAGAATGGCAAAAGGTATCGATGATCCGGAAATTGCTGAGCAGGTGCGGGTACTTTGGCCTTCAGTTTGTTTGTACTCCCTGCAAAATCTGATCTCACAAATAGAAGCAGGGAGAAAGACCTGGCCTGACGATGAGCGTGATATCGCTCTGAGGTTGAGAATGGCACTGGACAGTAATGTTCCGGCCATTGTTAAGCAGGCACGGGCACTTAAGCCGACCATTTTTCTTTACTCTGTGCAGCATCTGGTGTTACTAATGCAAGCAGGAAAAGGTGTCTGGCCAGACGATGACCGTGGTGTCTTCGAAATGTTGAATGTTGCCTTATTTGGTACTGATGACCATTTCTTAGCAGGCTTGAGTGTTGGGTTAAATGTTGGGTTATATGGTACTGATGGAACCATCGCTGAAGCATGGAGGGATGGTGATAACCTAGCCACTTTTGAGCAGGCAAGTGCACTTTATCCATTGGTGAATTTGTACTCTGCGCAGCATCTGATGTCACAAGTGCAGGCTGGGAAAAGGAGTTGGCCCGGAAGTGATCTCCTGGGGTCGTTGCGGGGATTAGTAAATAGCCCTGATCCAGCCATTGCTGAGCAGGCACGGGCTATTTATCCATTAGCTAATTTGTACGCTTTACAATATCAGGTGTCACAAATGCGGGCAGGGAGAGAGACCTGGCCAAATAATGACTGGCATATCCATGAAAAGTTGAGTATTGCAAAAACTAGCAATGATCTGGCTGTTGCTGAGCAGGCAGAAGCACTTGAGCCACTGGTTAATTTTTACTCTGTCAGGAATCTGTTGTCGCTGAGGCAGGCTTGGGGTGATATCTGGCCTGATGACGACAGTGATATCTATACAAGGTTGAGAAGTGCACAAGGAAGCGATGATCCGGCCATTGCTGAGCAGGCACGGGCACTTGAGCCAGCCGTTAATTTTTGCTCCGTGCAGAACCTGGTGTCACGAATGCAGAGAGGATTAAGGATCAGCTGGCCTGAAGATGATAATAGTGTCTATTTAAAGTTGAGTAGTGCAGAAAAATGCACTGATCCGGCCATTGCTCAGCAGGCGAGGGCACTTAAACCATTAGTTGATCAATATAAGAGATAAGTCGTCAGGGAATTGATTCCGGGCTGCTTTTTCAGCGAGACCTCTCTGCTTCAATATCTCAGGCAGGTGTGCCCGCACTATGAGCTACACTCAGGCTCCGACTGAAGAAGAGCGAAAGTTTGTGTGCGACTTAAAACCATTTTCTTTTGTAAGTTCTTGATCTCTCTGGCAGTCATTGGATTTGCTGCTGACAACTCTCAAGGACTTCTGCTCGTCGTCGTAAATGGGACGTCTGATCAGGAAGCTTGTCTGATATCCGATTTTGTCTACTTTGTGCCTGAAGGCGCTCTGCTCTTGCCCTCACCAGTAAGGTCAACTGATGACGTTAAAGGCTCATTTCTCCAGCAGCCCGTTTTCTTCCTATCATCTCTGTGGCGGTGGCTAATGTCCTCGGAGAATGTTCCTGAGGAAAGAGAGAAAAATGGCACAGGCTTTGCACTGCCGGAATGGCCCACATCAACACCTGAATCCGCCTTGCGATTATCAGGAGGCGGATTTCCACCCGACCCACCACCTCCACCATTTATGCCGGGCCTTCCTGGCAAGGGATTGTTTAATAGGCCTGACTGGCAGCTTGACTACCTGTCAGCTCTGTTCAGGATCGGGCAGTGGTTGAAACAATGGTTTTATGATGGATATCGCAGCACTACCGGTCAATCCGGACAATTCGTCAGTGACAAAGATTTATCTGCGGCTTTGGCAGGGATTACACAGAAGAGGGCGTTCAACAGGTCGTTATTCAGTCAGGTGCCGTTAGATATCTCGGAACTGCTTGCTCAACTATCGGGGAAAGGTTTGTCTGGTCACAGGCAGGTACATCAGCCAGAAACAGTTATGTTGTATCCCGTTTTTATGCTGCCTCAATCTGATTCGAATGACTTTGAAGAAGCGCAGGGGGTTGAATATGTTGGGGAAACTTGCGGAGCATGCCGGAATAACTTTGAAGAATCTGACAACCTGGTGAAAACGTCGTGTTTGCATTTGTTCCATATGGACTGCCTGAAACGGTGGCTAACAAAAGAAATTAACATGAAAGGCAACCATTTATGTCCATATTGTCGGCAGGATCAGAGTGCTCTGGGTGACTTTCTGATCCAGAAAGAAATGCAAGAGGTGGCTCACATTGTGACGGAAATGCTTTTAGAAAGAGGGACCTGGCCTGAAAATGACAGGTATATCTATGAAAGGCTGATCCATGCAGGAGTCAGCAATGATCCGGCCATCGCTGAGCAGGTGCGGGCACTTTGGCCATTAGTTAATTTTTACTCTGTGCGGCATCTGGTGTCCCAAGTGCAGTCAGGGAGAGCGACCTGGCCTGACAATGATGGGCATATCTTTTTAGAGTTGAGAATGGCAGAAGCTATCGATGATCCGGAAATTGCTGAGCAGGTGCGGTCACTTTGGCCGTCAGTTTGTTTGTACTTCCTGCAACATCTGATGTCACAAATAGAAGCAGGGAGAAGGACCTGGCCTGACGATGACAGTGTTATCTTCCTACGGTTGAGAATGGCACTGGACAGCAATGATCCGGCCATTGTTGAGCAAGCACGGGCACTTAAGCCGGCAATTTTTCTGTATTGCGTGCAGCATCTGGTGTCACAAATGCAGGCAGGAACAGGGGTCTGGCCTGAAGATGACGATAGTGTCCTCGAAATGCTGAATGTTGCCTTATTTGGTACTGATGAACATTTCTTCCTGGACGTGAATATTGCGAAATTTGGTTCTAATGGAACCATTCGTGAGGAATTTAGGGGATATGGCGATAATGCAGCCACTGCTGAGCGGGCCAGTGCACTTTATCCATTAGTGAATTTATACTCTGCGCAGCATCTGATTTCACAAGTGCAGGCTGGGAAAAGGAGTTGGCCTGGAGACCGGAGTGATCACCTGGGGTACCTGGGGTCGTTGTGGAGATTAGAAAATAACCCTGACCCGGCCATTGCTGAGCAGGCACGGGCCATTTATCCATTAGCTAATTTGTACGCTTTACAATATCAGGTGTCACAAATGCGGGCAGGGAGAGAGACCTGGCCTGAAAATGATAGGGGTATCCATGAAAGGTTGAGTATTGCAAAAGCTAGCAATGATCTGGCTGTTGCTGAGCAGGCAGAAGCACTTGAGCCATTGGTTAATTTTTACTCTGTCAGGAATCTGTTGTCACTGAATCGGGCTTGGGGAGATATCTGGCCTAATGACGACAGTGATATCTACACAAGGTTGAGAAGTGCACAAGGAAGTGATGATCCGGCCATTGCCGAGCAGGCACGGGCACTTGAGCCAGCCGTTAATTTTTACTCCGTGCAGAACCTGGTGTCACGAATGCAGAAAGGATTGAGGGTTAGCTGGCCTGAAGATGATAATAGTGTCTATTTAAAGTTGAGTAGTGCAGGAAAATGCACTGATCCGGCCATTGCTCAGCAAGCGCGGGCACTTAAACCATTAGTTGATCATTATAAGAGTAAGTCGTCAGGGAATTGATTCCAGGCTGCTTTTTCAGCGAGACCTCTCTGCTTCAATCTGGTTATCAGTGGGTAACGATTCTCTACGAGTGTACACAGATTGTACCCATGAGGAAAAGTCGTTGTAACCGAAAGCTTTGAACCTCAGCCTTCTGGCAAGTTCAGTCTGTCTGCTCAGGTCTTAGAGTTTTGTGACGACCAATGTCGTACTACTCTTCATAGGGATCGACATCCATATCGGAATCAACATCCCACCCTGCTCCATAGGTGTCGCTGGAATATTCCAGGGTGCCCGCAGGCTCCGTTGAATGATTATTTATTAGCGAAGATTGCGAAATTGGGAATAACCCGGCTATTAGGGCGTCAAAAAACGAATGTCCACCAGCTTGTGGCTGAAAGGTTTGTGATTCTGTCATCCCGTGATGAGTTTGGTTCGCCGAACTTACTTCGGATTTCAGCGACTCTTCAGTTGATCCACCACCGTCGTATTGTCCGAGTCTGCAAAAGCCATTGCAGGAATCGAAGGAACAATTAAAACTCATAGTATGGTTCCCAAGCTCCCTAAGATAACCATCAATGTCGCTTACCATAACGCCGTATGGCCGAAATCGCTCAAGGGGGAACTCTGTGGCAAGTGAACGTGTCCAGACGATTTTCACCATAGGTTCAGGCCAAGTCGCGGGGTCAGGACCAGCCAAAAGATGGCTGATTGATGCTGAGTTTTCTGGTTCGCGAAATGCAATTCTTGGAATGTGAATACCCAAAGAACGACCGGTTCCCAGCTTATCTCTTTGCGTTTCCGTCGTGTCATGATGAGTGTGGCCCGTCGAACTTCTTTCAAAACCCTGTGACAGGAATCGACAAACACCATGACAGGAATCGACGAAACAATTTAAACCCAAAGTATGTCGGGATTGTTTGGGGTCCTGGTGACCGCCCCCAGAGCCGGAAGACATGAGGCTGGAGAAAGCAGCTGTATGATGGGGAATTATTCCTGAGGCTTGCGATTGAGATGGCTGGCTTTGTGGCTGACTTTGTGGTTGGTTTTGTTGCCCGTAGTGTCCTCGGCCATACATAAGCAAGCCGAAAGCAGCTATTGCCTCTACTACGGATATCCATGAATAAGGTTTGGCGCCCAGAGGGGTGTTGCCGAACTCGACAATAAAATGTCTTTCTGATGATTCGGCGTGACAGGTAACAGTCAGCCACGCCAGCAATAACAGCAATGACGAAGAGAGTGTTTTTTTCAAAACTTAATCCTTACATCTGTTTTGTGTTTTTCCTGAAGGGGAAATTTAGAACAAGAGATTGATAGATCAAGAAAAAAAGCATTTTTCAATATCTCAGGCAGGTGTGCCCGCACTATGAGCTACACTCAGGCTCCGACTGAAGAAAAGCGAAAGTTTGTGTGCGACTTAAAACCATTTTCTTTTGTAAGTTCTTGATCTCTCTGGCAGTCATTGGATTTGCTGCTGACAACTCTCAAGGACTTCTGCTCGTCGTCGTAAATGGGACGTCTGATCAAGAGGCTTATCTGATATCCGATTTTGTCTGCTTTGTGCCTGAAGGCTCTCTGCTCTTGCCCTCACCAGTAAGGTCAACTGATGACGTTAAAGGCTCATTTCTCCAGCAGCCCGTTTTACTCTTGTCATCTCTGTGGCAGTGGCTAATGTCTTCGGAGAATGTTCCTGAGATAAGAGAGAAAAATAGCACAGGCTTTGCACTGCCAGAATGGCCCACATCAACCCCTGAACCCACCTTGCGATTATCAGGAGGCGGATTTCCACCCGACCCACCACCTCCACCATTTATGCCGGGTATTCCTGGCAAGGGATTGTTTAATAGGCCTGACTGTCAGTTTGACTACCTGTCAGCTCTGTTCAGGATCGGGCAGTGGTTGAAACAATGGTTTTATGATGGATATCGCAGCACTCCCGGACAATTCGTTACTGACACAGATTTATCTGCGGCTTTGGCAGAGATTTCACAGAAGAGGGTGTTCAGCAGTTCGTTATTCCGTCAGGCGCCGTTAGATGCTTCGGAACTGCTTGCTCAACTATCGGGGAAAGGTTTGTCTGGTCACAGGCAGAGGCACCAGCCAGAAACAGTTATGTTGTATCCCGTTTTTATGCTGCCTCAATCTGATTTGGATGACTTTGAAGAAGCGCAGGGGGTTGAATATGTTGGGGAAACTTGCGGAGCATGCCGGAATAACTTTGAAGAATCTGACGACCTGGTGAAAACGTCGTGTTTGCATTTGTTCCATATGGACTGCCTGAAACGGTGTCTAACAAAAGAAATTAACATGAAAGGCAACCATTTATGTCCATATTGTCGGCAGGATCAGAGTGCTCTGGGTGACTTTCTGATCCAGAAAGAAATGCAAGAGGTGGCTCATATTGTGACGGAAATGCTTTTAGAAAGAGGGACCTGGCCTGAAAATGAGAGGTATATCTATGAAAGGCTGATCCATGCAGGAGTCAGCAATGATCCAGCCATCGCTGAGCAGGTGCGGGCACTTTGGCCATTAGTTAATTTTTACTCTGTGCGGCATCTGGTGTCCCAAGTGCAGTCAGGGAGAGCGACCTGGCCTGACAATGATGGGCATATCTTTTTAGAGTTGAGAATGGCAGAAGCTATCGATGATCCGGAAATTGCTGAGCAGGTGCGGGCACTTTGGCCGTCAGTTTCTTTGTACTCCCTGCAACATCTGATGTCACAAATAGAAGCAGGGAGAAGGGCCTGGCCTGACGATGAGCGTGATATCGCTCTGAGGTTGAGAATGGCACTGGGCAGTAATGTTCCGGCCATTGTTAAGCAGGCACGGGCACTTAAGCCGACAATTTTTCTTTACTCTGTGCAGCAATTGGTTTCACAAATGCAGGCAGGAAAAGGGGTCTGGCCAGACGATGACCGTGGTGTCTTCGAAATGCTGAATGTTGCCTTTTTTGGTACTGATGACCATTTCTTAGCACGCCTGAGTGTTGGGTTAAATCTTGGGTCATATGGTACTGATGGAACCATTAGTAAGGCATGGAGGGAATATGGCGATAATGTTGCCACTTCTGAGCAGGCAAGTGCACTTTATCCATTAGTGAATTTGTACTCTGCGCAGCATCTGATATCACAAATACAGGCTGGGAAAAGAAGCTGGGCTGGAGATGAGAGTCATCTCATGGGGTCGTTGTGGAGATTAGTAAATAACCCTGATCCAGCCATTGCTGAGCAGGCGTGGGCTATTTATCCATTAGCTAATTTGTACGCTTTACAATATCAGGTGTCACAAATGCGGGCAGGGAGAGAGACCTGGCCCGATAATGACTGGCATATCCATGAAGAGTTGAGGATTGCAAAAGCCAGCAATGATCTGGCTGTTGCTGAGCAGGCAGAAGCACTTGAGCCATTGGTTAATTTTTACTCTGTCAGGAATCTGTTGTCGCTGAGGCAGGCTTGGGGTGATATCTGGCCTGATGATGACAGTGATATCTATACAAGGTTGAGAAGTGCACAAGGAAGCGATGATCCGGCCATTGCTGAGCAGGCACGGGCACTTGAGCCAGCCGTTAATTTTTACTCCGTGCAGAACCTGGTGTCACGAATGCAGAAAGGATTAAGGATTAGCTGGCCTGAAGATGATAATAGTGTCTATTTAAGGTTGAGTAGTGCAGGAAAATGCACTGATCCGGCCATCGCTCAGCAGGCGCGGGCACTTAAACCATTAGTTGATCAATATAAGAGTAAGTCGTCAGGGAATTGATTCCGGGCTGCTTTTTCAGCGAGACCTCTCTGCTTCAATATTCAGGCAGGTGTGTCCGCACAATGAGCTACACTCAGGCTCCGACTGAAAAAAAGCGAAAGTTTGTGTGCGACTTAAAGCCGTTTTCATTCATATGTACACTCTTGATCTTTCTGGCGGCCATTGGAGTCGCTCTTGGGGTGCCAATAGCTGAGGCATCGTTTACCTGTTATTTCCTGAATCGCGATATTGATATTCCCGCAACGGAACAGGGAAGCTTTGCGTGTATCAGCCCTGAATGGCAAGTAGACAGAACCGCCAGTAAGGAGAGTGACCGGGCAACAGACAGCAACGAAGTAAAGCAGGCAGAAGGGCAATGGTTTGATCAGCCCTCACCGGTCTGGTCAATGGATGACGGTAAAGGTTCATTTCTCCAGCAGCCTGGTTCTCTCCTGTCAGCTCTGTGGCAGTGGCTGATGTCTTTAGAGAATGTTTTTGAGAAGAGAGAGAAAAATAGCACGGGTTTTGCTCTGCCTGAATGGCCCACATCAACACCTGAATCCGCCTTGCGATTATCAGGAGGCGGATTTCCACCTGACCCACCACCCCCTCCTCTATTTATACCGGGCATTTCCGGCAGGGGATTGTTTAAAATGCCCGACTGGCAGTTTGACTACCTGTCAGTGCTGCTCGGGATCGGCCAGCGGCTGAAACAATGGCTTTATAATGGATATCCCACCACTTCCGGTCAATCCAGACCATTCGTCAGTGACAAAGATTTATCTGCGGCTTTGGCAGGTATTACACAGAAGATGGCATTCAACAGGTCGTTATTCAGTCGGGTGCCGTTAGATGCCTCGGAACTGCTTGCTGAACTATCGGGGAAAGATTTGTCTGGTCATGGGCAGATGCATCAGCCAGAAACAGTTATGTTGTATCCGGTATTTATGCTGCCTCAATCTGATTCGAATGATTTTGAAGAAGCGCAGGGGGTTGAATATGTTGGGGAAACTTGCAGCGTATGCCTGCTTAATTTAGAACAATCTGACGACGTGATGAAAACGTCATGTTTGCATTTGTTCCATCTGGAATGCCTGAAACAGTGGCTGACAGGAGAAGTTAACATGGAAGGGAATCGTTTCTGCCCATATTGTCGGCATGATCAGAGCGCTTTGGGTGATTTTCTGACATGGAAAGAGATCCGGAAAGGACTGCAAGAGGTGATTCATATTGTGATGGGAATGCTGCTAGGTAGAGGGACCTGGCCTGAAGATGACTATAGTATCTTCGTAAGGTTGAATGCTGCGCTATTTTGTAATAATTCAGCCATTGCAGAGCAGGCACGGGCAATTTATCCATTAGTAAAATTGTACTCTGCGCAGCGTCTGGTGTTGCAAGTGCGGGCAGGGAATAGAACCTGGCCCGGATATGAGGGTTTTATCCATCTAGGGTCGTTGAGAATGCTGGTAGACAACCCTGATCCGGCCATTGCAAAGCAGGCGCGGGCAATTTATCCATTAGCTAATTTGTACGCTGTACAGCATCAGGTATCTCAAGTGCAGGCAGAGGATGAGGCCTGGAATGACAGTTATATCCATACATGGTTGGGTATTGCAAGGGATTGTAATGATCTGGTCATTGCTGAGCAGGCAGAAGCACTTGAGCCATTGGTTAATTATTACTCTGTGCGGCATCTGTTGGCACAAGTGCAGGCGGGGAGTGAGACCTGGCCTGATGATGACAGATATATCTATACAAGGTTGAGTAGTGCACAGCGAAGCAATGATCGGGACCTTGCTGAGCGGGCACGAGCCATTGAGCCAACCGTTCATTTGTTCTCTGTGCAACATCTGGTATTACAAATGCAGACAGGAACAAGAACCTGCTGGCCTGAAGATGACAATAATGTCTATGTAAGGTTGAGCAATGCAGAAGATAGCGGTGATCCGACCATTGCTCAGCAGGCACGGGCACTCAGGCCATTAGTTGATCAATATAAGAGCAACTCGCCAGAGAATTGATTCCAGCCTGCGTTTTCAGGGATATTTCTTCACTTTATAGTTATTTGGCCTGCTAATTCTCTATTTGCGCGAAAAATAAACCAATTAACTACAATCTGGTAATGCCGCTATTGTCCATGCTTCACTATAGATAGCCGCTGGCCGTTATAACGATAAAATACAATTTGGAATTAATATGAACGCAGTGATTCTGGCGGTTGCCGTCATGCTCGCGTTGAGCTTGTTGCGCGTTAATGTGGTTCTGGCACTGTTTGTGGGGGCTCTGGCCGGGGGAGTGATCGGTGGTCTGGATATCTTCCAGACTCTGGAGGCATTCTCCAGAGGTTTGGGCGGTGGCGTAGGCATTGCTATCAGTTACGCCATGCTGGGTGCTTTTGCTGTAGCCATTGCCCGCTCCGGCATACCTGAGTGGATGGCTGGAAAGATCATCCGCAAAGTAAAGAACAGCAACAGCTCGCACAATAATGTGAAGCTAAAGTACAGCCTGTTTCTGGCGCTTGTGTTGATGGCTTTTTCTTCCCAGAACCTGATACCTATCCACATAGCCTTTATTCCCATACTGATTCCTCCCTTGTTATCGGTATTCAGTGCTATGGCGATTGATCGTCGTCAGGTGGTCTGTCTTCTTACCTTTGGCCTTACCGCGACCTATATGATTTTTCCTGTAGGCTTTGGCAATGTCTATCTGAATCAGATTCTTGGTGGCAACCTTCAGGAGAATGGGCTGGATATTGAACTGAGCCAGATGCCGCTGGCGATGGCGATTCCCGTTTTGGGTATGTTCCTGGGGTTGTTGCTGGCTGTTTTTTTCAGTTACCGAAAGTCCAGAACCTATCGTGTAGAAGAGACCATTTTGATTCATGAACAAGATATTCAGTTAAGCAAGCCTGCCATTATTACCTCTGTCATAGCCATTGTTCTGGTGCTGGTGAGTCAATTGACAACCGGGTCCATGGTTCTCGCTGCTGCACTGGGCTTTATTACCATGGTCATTGGGCGAGTCGTCTGCTGGCGGGAAGCAGATGAGGTATTCAATGAGGGTCTGCGCATGATGGCAGCTTTTGGCTTCATCATGATCTCGGCCGCAGGTTTTGCGGAAGTGCTCCGCTCAACAGGTGATATTCCAGAGCTGGTGAGTCAGGTACAGATGTTTGTGGGAGGCAGTCAGGCTCTTGCGGCCATTCTTATGCTTCTGGTCGGGTTACTGATCACTATGGGTATTGGCTCTTCGTTCTCTACGGTTCCGATTATTGCCACCCTTTATGTGCCACTGGGCATGGAACTTGGATTTACGCCACTGGCGATAGCCTGTCTTGTGGGAGTCGCAGGAGCATTAGGTGATGCAGGCTCCCCGGTTTCAGAATCTACCATTGGTCCCACTGCCGGCTTGAACGTGGATGGTCAGCACGACCACATCCGGGATTCGGTGATTCCCACCTTTTTACACTTTAATATTCCGATGATTATTTTTGGCTGGATTGCCGCCATGATTCTTTGAGTACCCGCCATAAAAACGGGGCCAGATGGCCCCGTGTGGATCACTCATGAATCTGTGATTACAGATCGAGTTCAGACAGATACTTTTCAACCACCTTGGCAGGCAGAGGGATGTAACCGTCTTTAACGACGACTTCCTGACCCTGCTGAGACAGTACCATCTTCAGGAATTCGCCTTCCAGAGGGGACAACTTCTTGTTGGGCTGCTTGTTAACGTACACGTACAGGAAACGAGACAGTGGATAAGAGTTGTTGACAGCGTTAGCGGGCGTTGCCTCAACGAATGGCTGACCGGCTTTCTTGGCCAGAGGTACAGTACGTACGCTGGAAGTCTGGTAACCGATGCCGGAGTAGCCGATGCCGTTTACAGATGCACTGACAGACTGAACCACAGAAGCAGAACCAGGCTGCTCATTTACGTTGTTACGGAAATCACCTTTGCAGAGGGCTTTCTTCTTGAAGTAACCGTAAGTGCCGGATACAGAGTTACGGCCGTACAACTGGATTGAGCGGTTTTTCCAGGCTCCGTCCAGACCGGCAGCACCCCAGGTACTGATGTCTTTGTCGCCACCACACTTGCGGGTGGAGGAGAAAATAGCGTCCACTTGAGCCATGGTCAGACCCTTGATTGGGTTGTCCTTATTGACGAAAACAGCCAGAGCGTCAATGGCAACCGGAACAGCAGTGGGCTTGTAGCCATGCTTCTTCTCAAAAGCTTCCAGTTCCTTGTCTTTCATCTTGCGGCTCATGGGGCCGATGTTGGACGTTCCTTCCGTCAGAGCGGGTGGTGCAGTAGAAGAACCGGCAGCCTGAATCTGTACGTTCACATTAGGATATTCACGCTTGAAATCTTCTGCCCACAGAGTCATCAGGTTAGCCAGAGTGTCAGAGCCGACACTGGACAGATTGCCTGATACACCACTGGCTTTCTTATAAGTGGGGATCTCAGCGTCAATCTGACTGGCAGAGGCAGCCTGGATTCCGGTCGCAAGGGCAATTGTTGTTATTAGAGCTCTAAGCTTCATTCGTATCTCTCCTAAAGGGATTTTTTAGCCTCTCTTATACAGCTACAGGCATTTGTTTACTGGCAAGAACTATAAGATGAAAATGTGACAGTTATATGAACGACAGTGAAGCTTTATATTCGCAATAGTCATAATGTAAAATCACTGACTTTAATTCCAACTTGATTGTAGATTACTGATGAAATGCCAAGACAGGTACGAGCCCGGCTTGCAAAGCATGCCTCCTGTGCCAGTTTCTATTCGCTGAGTGTTTTAGCTACAACGCTAACTGAGAAGAGAAGTAAAATACCTTCAGCTGGAAAAGCTTCACGATCAGGAAGATCGCGGGCGCAAGAAACAACTGACATTATATATAGGGATTTTCAGAGTCGGTTGCGCCAAAAAAATAAAAACATCAAGTGCTAGAGAGCAATATGGAACTGAATAATGATCTTGCTCCCGGACCTCAGGGAGAACTGACGCTGAAAGTGCTGGCAGACTACCAATCTGTTAATACGACAGGCGATGTCTTTGGTGGCTGGGTGGCCATGCAGATTGATCAGGCTGGCGCAATCATGGCCAGAAAGATTGCCACAGGACGTGTTGTCACCGTTAGTATCGGCAGTATGAGTTTTATGCGCTCAGTTAAAATGGGCGATATTCTTGCGCTGTTCACCCGGGTGACAGAGGTCGGCAAAACGTCAATTCGGGTGGTCGTTGAAGCCTGGGTGGAAGATAAACACGGTCGCGCCAAGCTGACTGAAGCCAATATGGTTTTTGTAGCCATTGATACACAGGGCAGAACGTCTCGAATCCAGAGCGCCAAAAGCCCTTAGGATTTGAGGCAGTTTCAGTCTTGGGTCCAAAGAACCAGCTTTTCTGATAAAGATGCAAGTGAAACAGGTTTGTCCAGAAAATCGTCCATACCGGCAGACTTACAGGCAATCTTATCCGATTCCGAGGTGTTGGCTGTGAAAGCGATAACCGGTATTCCGGCATAGTGTTGCCCGGAGGCTCTGATTTTTTCAGTGGCTTCCAGACCACCCATGATGGGCATCATGCAATCCATGAGAATCAGGTTGAAGGCCTCTGAAGTCTCAAGAATGTCCAGTGCTTCCTGACCATTCTGGGCCACTTTGCAGCTGCAGCCCAATTTTTCAAGTAGCTTTTTGACCACCATCTGGTTTACCTGGCTATCTTCCACCACCAGAATATGGACGCTGTAGGTTTCCCTGACTGACACTGGCTTTCCTTTGCCTGTGGCCTGATTTCTCTACAGTCAATATCTGAAGAAGTGCCGGGTTCTTTAGGATCAAATGCAGGATGTTGCCAGACTAAAGCGGTCAGTAATAGCTAATTCCAGCCGATCTCCCTGCTTCAGAGGACCAACGCCGGCCGGAGTGCCAGTGAGGACAATATCGCCGGGTTCCAGTGTGAAGTGACGGCTTATGTAGCTGATCAGCCCCGGAATTGAGGTCAGCATATGGGCTGAAGTGTCTTCCTGACGTGTCTGCCCATTAATTTTAAGGCTGAAGTGAATGTTATCGAGATCGGGCAGGTGCTCTTTGGCAATAAACCCTGAAACGGGGCAGCTGCCATCAAAGGCTTTGGCCACTTCCCATGGCAGTCCTTTTTCTTTTAGCCGGGACTGAACATCCCGGAGTGTCAGATCCAATGCCAGCCCTATTGCCTTGATGGCATCAATGCTCTCATTCTCGCTGGCATTCTGGAGTCGGGTGTCCATCAGAATTGCTATTTCTGTTTCGTGGTGAACTTCACCGCGATCGACGGGAATGGCAAAGGGTATTTCCAGAGCTGTCAGTGATGTTGAAGGTTTGATAAACAACACGGGATCGTCGGGCAGCGGATTGTTCAACTCCCGAATGTGCTCGGCATAATTTCGGCCGACACACACCACTTTGCCGGCCGGCAGATCAATGCGGTCGCCACTTAGCCAGTGATGCCTGTACTTCATAGGGCGTCCTTCTTGCTTGTTTGTTCTTGTGTTTTTATTTTGCTCATGGCCTGGCACATCGCTAGTATTTATCAGCCGGGTACGACTGCTGAAGCTATCATTCACAGTACAAATATTGTGTTTTCCAGATTAACCTGATCACAGGAGCACGTCATGTCTGAAGAACTCCACCTGAATATCCAGAATCTGCATGACCTGCTTGAAGGACAGCCTGTGGACGAATGTACTGCAGGGGCTCTCAAGCAAATTACCGATGAACTGCAGCTGGCTCTGGCTCAGGCAGAGGGCGATATTCCTCTGCAGGACTACAACGAACAGCTCGAGCAGGAAGCGATCAAGTTTTCCGAACAACATCCTGCATTGTCTCAGGCCATCAGACAGATTCTGACTACGCTATCAAGCATAGGTGTCTGAAACAGAAAACACATAATAACTGCTCTGCACGCGAGGTTTAAGTCCTGTAGTGGTGATTGGACAAGGAACATCTGATTCATACACTCAAGGTAAGGGTTTTTCTCTTTTTTATGCTATTATCCACACCCCGGTCGGTTCTGAAACCAGATGACTCGGGTTGTATTCAGCCATTGACAGTATTTCCCACTCAATTTGGCTGAAGTACTTTTCAAGGTAGATTAAAAGACATCCGAGCTATTGTTATGCCCTCTATTTCCCTGGACAAGAGTAAGATTCGATTCCTTCTTCTGGAGGGGGTTCATCAGTCTGCTGTGGAAGTGCTTGAAGCTTCCGGCTACACCAATATTGATTATGTTTCCAAGTCCTTACCAGACGATGAGCTGAAGCAGCGGATTTCCGAAGCGCACTTTGTAGGCATTCGATCCCGAACCCAGCTGAGTGAAGACGTCTTTGCTGCAGCCCAGAAGCTGATCGCTGTTGGTTGTTTCTGCATCGGTACCAACCAGGTAGAGCTGGATGCTGCTACGTCACGGGGAATCCCGGTCTTTAATGCACCTTATTCCAACACTCGCTCTGTTGCTGAGCTGGTTCTGGCTGAGGCCATTCTTCTGTTGCGGGGTGTGCCTGAAAAGAATGCCGTTGCTCACCGGGGTGGCTGGCAGAAGAGTGCCGCCAATTCCTATGAAATTCGCGGTAAAAAGCTGGGTATTATTGGCTACGGCAGTATCGGAAGCCAACTAAGTGTTTTGGCTGAATCTATGGGCATGGACGTTTATTACTACGATGTGGTGACCAAGCTCTCCATCGGTAATGCCAGTCAGGTCGGCAGTCTCAATGATCTGCTGTCCATGTCTGATGTTGTCAGCCTGCACGTTCCTGAAACACCCGCCACTCAATGGATGTTTGGCGAAGAGCAGTTTGCGGCTATGAAGGAAGGCAGTATTCTGATCAATGCTTCTCGCGGAACTGTTGTCGACATTCAGTCCCTGGCTTCGGCGATTGAAACGGGCAAGTTGCTGGGGGCTGCAATCGATGTTTTCCCGGAAGAACCACGTTCTAACAGTGATGAGTTTGTCAGCCCTCTGCGTGGACTGGATAACGTCATTTTGACACCTCACGTGGGTGGCAGTACTCAGGAAGCGCAGGAAAATATTGGTCGTGAAGTCTCCGAGAAGTTTGTTATGTACAGTGATAATGGTACAACATTGTCGTCTGTTAACTTCCCTGAAGTCTCATTGCCTGGGCATCCGGACAAGCATCGTATCCTGCATATTCACAAGAATATCCCCGGAGTTCTGGTAGCCATCAACAAGGTTTTCTCCCTGAACAATATCAATATCAGCGGTCAGTTCCTGCAAACCAATGAATCCGTGGGTTATGTGGTCATTGACGTAGATGCCGATCACAGTGACATTGCGCTGGAGAAGCTGAAAGAAATCGACGGCACCATTCGTTGCCGGGTTCTTTACTGAGTTTGATGTAGCCGGGCCGCAGGCCCGGTTTCCAGGGTTAGTCATCGTCAACTCTCAGGCAATCCAGATCGCCTTCCCAGTTGAGCTTTCCACGATATTGTCTGATCAATTCTTGCCTGCTCAGCTTGATCAAAAGCCTGAGTCCTTTTTCAATAGCCTCACGCTTCGTTTTTAACCCGGTTATTTCAAGGGCATCATGCATGAGCGTTTCATCAATGACTGTATGGATTCTCATAACAGCGTCTCGTATAGAGCATATGTTGAGTTGATTCTCTGGATATGTTTTAGACTGTAAATCAGAAGTCGGGAGAGAATTTCTTAATTGCTTTGAAGTCTTCTGAAAATGTCGATAAACAGCTCCTATGGAAACAATTGATCCCGTCAGTTTCTTGTAATGTGTCTTACACTCAACAGGGGCATGCAGTATCTTTAGCTGTCGGACTCCAAGTTGAGTCTCCAACCTACTTAGAACAATATACAGGCTTTTGGAGAAGCGCTGTTTTGACGAAACTCTCTCATCTCTGGACTGATTTCAGAACGGATCCTCTTGGGGCTATTCGTGACTGGCAGAATGCCAGGACTACCTGGCTGATCATGCTGCTGACGGCTGTTTTTCTGGAGTCTGTAGCCCTTTATTTTCAGTACGTCATGTATCTGGACCCCTGTGAACTTTGTGTTTATCAGCGTCTGGCTGTATTACTGATCGGCCTTGCAGCCTTGGTCATGCTGGTGGTGCCACGAAACAAACTGGCAAGAGGTCTCGGATACATCATCTGGATTGCCGGTGCTGCCTATGGGTTGGATGCTTCGATCAAAATGCTGGGCTACTACACGTCTGCAGACTTGTTCATGACCTGCAAGGCTCTGCCTAGCTTCCCATTCGATCTGCCGCTTTATGATTGGTGGCCTCAAATGTTCCTGCCGTCCGGTTTCTGCGGGCAGGATGGCTGGCTATTCCTGGGAATGAATATGGCTCACTGGATGACGTTTATCTTTGGTCTCTATATTCTGGCCTACATGCTTTGTCTGATCAGTCTGTTCAGGAAATCAAAGTAATCGAGTAAGCACACCTTCGGGCGCCCTGGAGTATATGCTCCAGGCGCTCAACCCTTGCTATCCCCTCAAAAAGTTCTGCAAACACTTCTAATTCTGACCGGCAGAACCCCTGACAGGCCCTGGCTGCTGAGCAGATCGGGCAATGGTTTTCATAGAAGATAAACCCCACATCGGTGGCTTCGTAATCTGCCATGTATCCTTCCCTGGAGCGGACCTTGGCCAGCGCTTTTATTTTGCCTTCCAGATCTTTATGGCTATCGAGTGCCTCATGATATTGTCGGCCTGTTTCTTTCGAGCGATGTTCTATCAGTTCATCCAAGCCCTGTTCACCAAATACATTCTTGATGGAAATCAGCATGTCTACCGTAAGCTGATCATGACGATCAGGAAAGTGTGACTGCGACTTTTCCGTCAGCTGCCAGAGCTTCTTGGGGCGACCGACCCCTTTACTGACTTCCTCACTGGATACCAGGCCTTCTTTCTCCATTCTTTCGAGATGTTGTCTGGCACCCATGCTGGTGATGTCGAGTGTCTTGCCCAGTTCCACGGCAGTTTTTGCACCTTCCTTCTTCAGGAGCTGGAGGATTTTGTTTTGGGCTTTTTCACTTTTCATGGCCTCAGTATATGAGGGGGGTCTTAGTTAGTAAACAAAAAGCTTTACAAATTAAAGCCATTGCCATAGCCTGAATATGTAAATAAAAAACTTTACATATCTGGAGAGGGTTATGAACGCCTATCTTGAACATGCCAATATCACCGTCCCCTCAATTGATGAAGCCACTCGTATTTTGGGTGCGGCTTTTCCTGATTTTCGGATAAGAGGTGGAGGAGAGTTCCGTGGCCGCCGCTGGGTACATTTTGGCAATGACACAACTTATATGGCTCTGAATGAATACCCTGAAGGTAAAGCGAGTAAACCAGACTACAGTCACTTTGGTGTTAATCATATTGGCTTTGTGGTCAAACAGCTTGATGAGCTGGATCAAAGACTTAAGGAAGAAGGTTATAAGTTGATTCCGGACTTTCAGGAGGAAGGCGATTTCCGCAGACGTCATTACTATTGCGACGGTAATGGTATGGAGTGGGAGTTTATTGAGTATGCAACCGAAGACGTTTCAAAAAGAAATCATTACTGAATTAAAACTAAGGCACTAAAATAATAAACCCTGTGTCGTTTATTAGTCTGCTTCACTAAGGATTACCTTCGTTTATTTTGGTTGCCGGTGCTTCTAACTTAAACGGGTAAGCCACCGTATTGAAGAAAGCAGTGTCAGATCCTGTCTATCTCCAGCTAGCTGGCCGTTTTGAGCTTCGTTTGTCTTTTATTGCCCTCTTTGCTCAAGCCAGTTCTCGACCCGTAGCCCTTCTACGCGATCAAACTCTCTTACATTATTGGTTACAGCAATCAACCCTTCACTGCGTGCATGAGCGGCTATATGCATATCATTAACATCTATCACCAATCCCTCTCTTTCAAGGTTTGCACGTGTATTGCCGAAGTGAGCAGATGCCTTAGGGGTATATTCCAGGACCTCCAGCCTGCTGACAAAGCTCTCGACGTTATCCCTGTTTCTTTTCGGATTGGCGCTTTTTTCTACACCGTGAAGTAGCTCTGACAATGTGATGGAGCTTATAGCAATCTGTCCATCATAAGCATTGAAAACAGATTGCAGTTCCGCTGGCCTGCGTTTTATCACGTAAATCGAGATATCAGTATCAAGTAAGAACTTCAACATCAGAATTCCTCTCGACCTCTCTGATCCTGAGAGGCTCGTTCAGCCATAAACTCATCGGTGACGCCTTCTGCAGGGTCTGCATTAAAGAATGAGTCCCAGGTCTTTCCCAAAGGAGAGAGAATTCGATCATTGCCACGAACCCTGACGCTGACTTTTTTGACGCCATCAGGAAATTGGGTTTCTGCGGGGAGTCGAACAGCCTGTGTCCGGTTGTTAACAAAGACAGTACCCTGAGCCATCGTTGCCACCTTTAGGTTGATGATATATGCAAAATTTTTATCTCAATGACTATATGGCAAGTTTTAAAACTTTGGGACTGACAGCAAAACTGACCTCAGGCTGACTGGGCATTCAGCTTGCTGGTCAACCAGCTGAGATAATCATCAATGGTTTCGTCCAGCTCATTGGGCAAGTGGTGTCGGGCATCTTCTAAATAGTAGACACTGGGCTGGGTATAGAGCTTCTCAAGTACAGGAATATTGTGTTTGGCATCGACCGTACGGTCGAATGTACCCTGCAGAATAAGCGGGCTGACCGATGATTTTATCTTGCTGGATTCAATGCGCCTGATCCAGCGATCCATCGCCAGTACCCATTGTATGGGCAGAATGGTGGCGGACAGAGGATCGTTGTGGGACAGCTCTAGAAACGATTTTTTTCTGGAATTCCGGGTGTAAGTTCGGGGCAACTGGGTAATAAACAGTTTCGCCAGTTGCAGCTGTAATCGTCCCAGTGTCCACTTCCAGGGCCTGACCAGGGGAGCGGATAAAATGACCTGTTGGAAGGGACTGGCCTTATGATCGGCCTCCCGGTTGATGAGGCAGTCTGTCAGGATCGCGCACCCTGTACTCTGGCCAAAAGCATGCCAGGGTTTGGGCAGGTGACCTTCACAATGTGTCAGTATGTCTTCAAGAATCAGAGTGTAAACAGAAAAATCCGGGATAGTGGCGGGCTTGCCGCTGGAGAGCCCATGACCGGGCAGGTCATAGGCCAGAACATTGAAGCCCTGTTCCAGCAGGAAACGGATGATTCGGGCGAAGAGTCCAACATGGTCGTAGTAACCATGAAGAAGAAAAAAAGTGCCTCTGGCATCGGACTTCTCAAACAGATGGCAGGCCACCTTGTAGTTGCAGCTGTCGATTGAGCCCATTGAGTGGCGAATATCCGCTAATCCGGTTTCAAAATTGATACCATAGAAATCAAGGTATGCTTTGATGTCCGGATTCTGGCCAGCGATTGAATCCCGGGCTCCCAGAGGAAAAACCAGAGGTTTGATCTGTTCCTTAAGGTTTTCAGGATTCAGCATAGGGTGCTCTGTTCCTGTGTTGGGCTCAGGGCTGTCGTTAATCCTGAACGGGTTGCACCTTTCATCAGGCTTTTTCCAGATCCTCGAGCCTGACTTCTATTTGCTTCTCGGAAACGACTTCACAGACGGTATCGCCTTGTGTATTTCGCTGCATTTTGATGTATTGCACCAGAATCATACCCCGAGCAGACCCGACGTTATTTATAAACGTCATCTCCAGTTTTTGATAGAGAGGATGATTCATAATGACTTTGTCACCTTTTTTAAAGCTGACCCCTCTGCCTGAGCCCGTACCTTCACTTTCTGCATGACTATTAAGCGTTTCGACAATTAACCGGATATCCTTGATCACTTCATGGCCATTTGGGATAGGTTTTGGCAGCAGGACTTGCACATCCTGCTCCTGACTTTTGCTCAGGCGACCATCTTTATGGAGCTGGCGGGTAATCCGGTTAAAAGAGATGATCTCGCAGACGCCTCGGGTGGAACGTATCTTGTGGAAACGATCCAGATCCTTGAGGTCCAGGTAAAGAAATACATAACCGGGAAAGAGAACCTCTTCCTTCAAAAGGCCCCTGATTCGAACCTTTACCATCGGGCAGTATGCATCAAATCCTTGGGTTTCAAGGTTTTCCTGGGCTCTCTGCTCTTGACGAGGCCTGGTTTTAAGCAGGTACCATCCCTCTTGCAAGCACTCTTGATTCTGCATACATATTCCCTGAATGCTTTCTGCTATATAAAACGAAAGTGCAAATAACCTGATGTGGAACTATCTGACAGTGACTTTTAACGGTCACGCGTTAACTGTCACATCAATAACGGCTATTGAACTGATTGCACTTTGATCTGAGCAGCCACATCTCGATGTCTATTAAAAGTGCCTCATTATAATTCCCATGGTCGAACTATGCACCGCTTAACATCCACATTGCTGTATTTAACCAGACGATAACCAGCGCAGCTTTGGGGTAGCGTGACTCGCGTTTGTGGAGAGACACTGCGGGACTGGGGACAAGGTTTAAATCCTGTTTTTTGGCAGCTGCTCTTTGATAACCATTGTACCCAATGAATCTCTGCGTTTCATCGGAGAGAAGGTATTCGACCAGAGTTTTGGCAGCGGCCTCATGCTCGGTAGCCTTGAGGATGACCAGCTCTTGAAGCAGTGGTGTGTAAAGTGACTGCGGGACTAAAGTTACACTCACTGGGAAAAGAATGCTATTGAAGTCGACTTCTTTCACCTGGGAAAAAGGCGCAAAACCAGCATCGGAAGAATTTTTTATATTGGTCCATGTTTCCCTGACATGGTCATTGTAAGAGAGCCTATCCTGATCTCTGATTATTCGGTAAAGATAATATTTTTGAAGGACGGACACAGCGGCGTGCCGGTAGGGTGCAGCTTCCCGGTCTGCAATGTGAATTGTTGGAGGGTTGTTATCTATAAGGTAGGTTTTTATGTCGTTGGGTTTTAACGGGCTCCGCTGACCGTGCCAGAATGCCAGCAAACCCTGGGCATAGATCTTCCTGGAATTTGCTAGAATCTTATTCATTTGTTCCAGTTCTGCCGTCTTTAAATTGTCAGCAGATAGAAACAGATCAAATTTCTGAGTGTTGTCACTGACCCGGTACCTCAGGTCTTGAGAAGTGCCATAGTACAGTTCCAGGGTGTGACCATACCGTGACTGGAACTGCCCTTTCAGGCTTTCCAGAACATGTTGAAAGCTCGCTGCCACAGCAACCTTGATAGTGTCAGCCTCTGATAGGGGAGTAATGGTGAGCAGGCATCCAAAAATGAAAGTCAGAATCGGCAGGTCAGGAATGGCTTTCAATTTAGAGAAAGATTTTGGGTGTCTAACAAAACGAAAGTGAAACAAGATTTTTCTCCACAACCCATTGAGCGAGTTACAGAGCTTAGTTTAGGTTCCAGGAGGCTGACCGAGAATAGACTGCCCCACGCGGCAATTGCTTTAGCTCCTGCGACCATGCAGCGGCAGCAAATTGGTCTGAAAATCCACTTTTGTTCGTCAAATAGCTCGCTATTTTCCCCACAAAACCGAATTTTCGTCCTCAATTTTCTGCCGTCCTCGCTACGGGGTCGCCTAGACGGGGTCGCCTAGACGGGCGCTATTCTCTATTTTACTGACAGGCTTCTTCCAGCATCGCCACAGCCGGGAGCTTCTTGCCTTCTACAAACTCCAGGAAGGCACCGCCGCCCGTAGAAATGTAAGATACTCGGTCTTTAATTCCATACTTGTCGATTGCGGCCAGAGTATCACCTCCACCGGCGATAGAGAAAGCGTCAGACTCGGCTATGGCCAGAGACATGGAGCGAGTGCCTTCACCAAACTGGTCAAATTCAAAGACACCCACAGGGCCGTTCCAAAGAATGGTTTTAGAGGACTTCAGAATTTCATTGAACAGTTTCTGGGTTTGGGGGCCTACGTCAAAGATCATGTCGTCGTCTTCTACTTGTGATACCTGTTTAACGACAGCGGTTTCATTTTCATCAAATTTCTTACCGCAGATTACATCTACAGGCATAGGTACGTTAACCTTTTCCATCAGTGCCCTGGCATTAGGGATCAGATCTTCTTCGTAAAGGGATTTACCGACATTGTGACCGGCAGCAGCGAGAAAGGTGTTGGCAATACCGCCGCCCACGATCAGCTGGTCGCAGACGTCAGATAGGGATTCCAGTACCGTCAGTTTGGTGGAAACTTTGGAGCCACCCACGATGGCGCACATTGGACGCTCAGGGTTTCCCAAGGCTTTACCCAGGGCATCCAGTTCACCCGCCAGCAGGGGGCCTGCACAGGCAATTTCAGCAAATTTACCCACGCCGTGAGTGGATGCCTGAGCACGGTGTGCGGTACCGAATGCATCCATTACATAGACATCGCACAGGGCTGCCATTTTTTTAGACAGTGCTTCGTCATCGTTCTTTTCACCCCTGTTGAAACGCACGTTCTCAAGAATGACCAGTTCACCCTCGGCAACGTCAAAACCACCGTCGACCCAGTCTTTGATCAGGCGAACCTCTTTGCCTAGCAGGTTGCCAATGTAGTCTGCAACAGGCTTCAGGGAGAACTGTTCGTCGTATTCACCTTCTGTCGGACGACCCAGATGAGAGGTTGCCATGACTTTGGCACCGGATTCCAGAGCGCGCTTAATGGTGGGCAGAGAAGCAAGGATTCGTGCATCGCTGGTGACTTTGCCATCTTTGACCGGAACGTTGAGGTCTTCACGGATCAGGACTCGTTTGCCAGCCAGATCCAGGTCGGTCATTTTCAATAGGTTCATCAGGGTCTCTCCCTATGCACGGGGTCAATGAAGATCGACTGCTGTCTGGATGAGACAACAGTACTGAAGGGTAGAATTGGCATGGACAATAGCACAAAAATATGGCGCCCGGTACGTACCTTTAGCCTGATATGAACCAAATCAACAGGCTTTCAGGAGTTAACGCGGGACAACAAAAATTTCATTGTAAAATCGTCGGTCAACAGACTCGGAAGGAAGGTTTAACAGAATTGGATAGAATATGTGATCAGTTGCTGAACCGGCATTTATACAAAAGCTGAAAGGGCTGCACAAAGCAACCCTTTTATTATTTTATTAAATGTATCGATTACAGACCTGCTGCAGCTCTCAGTGCGTCAGCCTTGTCGGTGCGCTCCCAGGAAAATTCTTCCTCTTCACGACCAAAGTGACCGTATGCGGCAGTAGCCCGATAAATTGGACGCTTCAGGTCCAGCATATCGATCAGACCCTTAGGACGCAGATCGAAATGCTCACGAACCAGCTCTTCAATTTTGGCATCAGCAATCTTGCCAGTACCGAAAGTGTCAATAGAGATAGATGTGGGCTCCGCAACACCAATCGCATAAGACACCTGGATCTCGCACTTGTCAGCCAGGCCAGCAGCCACAACGTTCTTGGCCACGTAACGACCTGCATAAGCAGCAGAGCGGTCAACCTTTGACGGGTCCTTGCCAGAGAAGGCACCGCCACCGTGACGAGCCATACCACCGTAGGTGTCTACAATGATTTTGCGCCCTGTCAGACCACAATCACCCACCGGGCCTCCAATCACGAAAATACCGGTTGGATTAATGTGGTAACGGGTCTCTTCATGGAGCCATTGCGCTGGTATAACCGGCTTGATGACTTTTTCCAGAATTTCTTTCTGCAGCTCTTCCTGGGAGATGTCAGGATGATGCTGTGTCGACAACACCACGGCGTCCACACTTTGTATTTTGCCTTCGCTGTCGTAACGCATGGTGACCTGGCTTTTGGCATCCGGGCGCAACCAGGGCAGGGTACCGTTTTTACGCAGCTCGGCCTGACGCTTAACCAATGCGTGAGAGTAGTAGATAGGGGCAGGCATCAGTACCGGTGTTTCATTGGTCGCGTAACCAAACATCAGACCCTGGTCACCCGCGCCCTGTTCATGCCCATCTGTTTCATCAACACCGACAGCGATGTCCGGAGACTGTTTGCCAATAGCATTCAGAACGGCCACACAATCACCGTCAAAGCCGAGGTCGCCATGGTTGTAACCAATGTCAGTGACCACTTTACGAACCAGTTCTTCGATATCAACGTAAGTGTCGGTACGCACTTCACCCGCTACAATCACCATGCCGGTTTTTACCATGGTTTCAACCGCGACACGGGCTTCCGGATCATCCTTGAGGATGGCGTCCAGAATAGCGTCGGAAATCTGGTCGGCAATCTTGTCCGGATGACCTTCGGAAACCGACTCGGAAGTGAATAGCGTGTAATCTGCCATAGTCGTCTTTCGCCTCTTGAAACTATTCAGCCCAGGGTTTAAAAAACCGCCTGACCTGAATCTGAAAACCATTACGCAGCCCCAGATACTGGGACTCACCTATTGCCAGACCTGCATCCAGTGCCCAACCGTCAAGGTCTTCAACACTGAATCCAAGCCACAAATCGCCACAGGATTCCCGCACCCAATCCTGATTGTGACTGCTGAGTTCACTGACCAGCATACTGCCACCGGGCTTCAACAGTTCTGAAACGCGGGTGAAAATACCAGAAGGGCTGGCTACATGGTGTAACACCATGTTAGCCACTATGCAGTCAAACTGACCTTCCAGCGCATTCAGGGTATCTATTTCCCCATGAATGCACTCAACGTTTTTCAGACCCCGCTCTTTTACCCTCTGTTGACTGATGGCCAGCATTTCTGCGGAATTGTCCACAGCATAGACCCGCTGAAAATTCTCACTCAGCGTTGCCAGAAAATCGCCCTCACCCGGTCCCAGCTCCAACACCCGCTGATGGTCAGGCAGTTCAGTTTTTTCCAGAACGTCGGCCACACATCGGGCGTAGAGATCATGATCAGCAATGAGTTCCTGATGCTGACGAAACTGATCCACATTACGGGCAAAGAACGCCATGGATTGCTCCGCCCTTTGGCCTCTGACTTTTAATAGACGACCGGTCAGGGAAGGCGACAACGACAAAGTGTCGACCGCTGAAAAAAGGGAACGCATGACATCACTACTGATTCCTTCTGGAGGGGGCAGCGCCCGACGGTAAAAAATGGTATTACCTTCCTTGCGGGTACTCACAAGTCCGGCCTGAGAGAGAACCTTGAGATGGTGGCTCATGGCAGGCTGACGCATATCGAAGAGGCTGCTGAGTTCAAGCACCCCGAAAGAGTCTGTGCTCAGAACTCTCAGGATTTCAAGCCTCAGTACGTCGCCATAGGCTTTTCCCAGAGCGGCAAGCTGTTCGACTGATCCTGATTCCGACACGCAAGGCTCCTCACCGCTGCACCGTTGACTTCTCGCAGACGGCCAGAAGATCCTATTCCGTCTATCCAGGGCGGAAGTCTAGCAAGCAGTACATGGTATATCAAAACTTTTTGATATAGATATTCATACGGGACGGGGTGATTTAACCTATGTCAACCTGTCGTGTGGGTTTATCACCGCGACAATGCAAATTGAGTGTGCAAATTGGATGCAAGCAATAACCTTAGTTGACCCGGATGAATTTGCTTTGATTTTCCGTTGACTCGTCTATTAGTGTAGGGCTAAGAATTGACCGCGAATTCACCGGAGAGGCCAGATGCTTACGGTTACCCAATTGGCCAGAAAGTTCGATATATCTCGCACTACCATTCTCTACTATGAGCGTGAAGGTCTGTTAATGCCTCACACTCGATCCGGGAATGGCTACCGATGGTATGGGCAACATGAAATCAAGCGCCTTGAAGCGATTATGGCTTATCGTGCTTTCGGAATACCGATCAGCAATATTGTACGGCTTCTCGACGGTGAAGACGAAATGGAGCAGGAACGCATTTTGCGTGGCCAGCTGATGGCTCTTGAGCACGAGATCCAGAAGTTGCGTCAACAGCAAAAGGCTATCGTGTTGCTTCTTAAACAACCTTCATTACTGGAGCAAAATATGGTCAACAAAGATCGTTGGGTAGAGATTATGAAAGCGGCCGGGTTCAGCGAGGAGGATATGAAAAGCTGGCATCAGCAGTTTGAAAAAATGGAGCCGCAGGCACATCAGGAATTCCTGGAGTCCCTGAGCATTGATAAAGAGGAAATCGATAAAATCCGCGTCTGGTCCAGGCAACCCTGAAACCGATAGACTTTCCACCCAGTCCACCGATAATAGCTTTTGCCGCGACATCTGGCGATTTAAGAATATGAGGTCAGCTTATGGGTATTTTTGAACGCTATCTCAGCCTCTGGGTTGCTTTGGGTATTTTTGCAGGGCTTTTTGGTGGACTGCAATTTCCAGAATTTTTTGAGGTTCTGGGTCGATGGCAATACGCCAGCATTAATCTGGTCATTGCTGTACTGATCTGGCTGATGATCTATCCAATGATGATGCAGGTGGATTTTTCTGCCATTAAAAACGTTCGTCGTCGTTCAAAAGGGTTGATCGTTACCGTCACTGTTAACTGGCTGATCAAGCCTTTCACCATGGCACTGCTGGCCGTATTGTTTATTCGCTATGTTTTTGGCGACTGGATCAATCCTGAGCTGGGTAAAGAGTACATTGCCGGTATGATTCTACTGGGTGTCGCACCCTGTACTGCCATGGTTTTTGTCTGGAGTCAGTTGACCAGGGGAGATCCTAACTACACTCTGGTTCAGGTCGCCATCAATGATCTGATTATGCTTATTGCGTTTGCGCCTCTTGCCGCCTTTTTGCTGGGAGTAACAGAAGTATTTGTACCCTGGAATACCCTGTTTCTGTCCGTAGGACTGTTTGTGGTGATTCCAGTGCTTGCAGGCTGGTTGACCCGTAAAGCTGTTCGCAGCGAACAAACACTGAGTCGATTTTTGACAGGCACCAAGCCCTTTTCGATCATTGGATTAATTGGCACGGTCATTCTTCTTTTTGGGATCCAGGCCAACACGATTATTGCCCATCCCCTGAATATCTTCCTGATTGCCATACCCCTGATCATCCAGACCTATCTGATTTTTGCCATCACCTATTTATGGATGAAGAAGTGGAAGCAACCCCATAACATTGCCTCACCCGGTGCAATGATTGGAGCCTCCAACTTTTTTGAACTGGCTGTTGCCGTGGCCATAAGTCTCTTTGGACTGAACTCCGGGGCCGCTCTGGCAACGGTTGTGGGTGTGTTGGTGGAAGTGCCAGTGATGTTATCGCTGGTCGCCTATGCCAATCGTACACGACAGTCATTCACTGAACGGGAGTCTTCCTGATCACTGACTTTCGACTTGCCGACGCCCCATATTTTCACAGGCAATAGCTATCAATAAAATGTTCAGGTGATTCAGGATAGTCATATATAGCGATTTCAGTTTCCGACTGAAGGCATTAGAATAGCGCCAATTTTAAAACAGACTGGATCTTCGGAGCCCTGATTCCTATGTCCTCACGTCGTGAGCTAGCCAATGCCATCCGCGCCCTGAGTATGGACGCTGTACAGAAAGCCAAGTCCGGACACCCCGGTGCCCCAATGGGTATGGCTGATATTGCTGAAGTATTATGGCGTGATTATCTGAATCACAACCCGGCTAACCCCCAATGGGCTGACCGTGACCGTTTTGTTCTGTCCAACGGTCATGGTTCCATGCTGCTTTACTCTCTGCTGCACCTGAGCGGTTACGATGTGTCTGTTGAAGACCTCAAGAGCTTCCGCCAGTTGCACTCCAAAACCGCAGGCCACCCTGAGTACGGTTACGCTCCGGGCATCGAGACCACTACCGGTCCTCTGGGGCAGGGTATTGCCAATGCCGTGGGTATGGCTGTTGCTGAAAAGACCCTGGCTGCACAGTTTAACCGTGAAGGTCACGAAATTGTTGACCACAACACCTATGTCTTCATGGGCGACGGCTGCATGATGGAAGGTATCTCCCACGAGGTGTGCTCGCTGGCAGGGACTCTGGAGCTGGGTAAACTGATCGTTTTCTACGACGACAACGGCATCTCTATTGATGGCGAAGTAGAAGGCTGGTTCACCGACGACACCGTTCAGCGTTTCGAATCTTACAACTGGCACGTTGTTCCAAATATTGACGGTCACGATCCGGAAGCGATCCGTGCTGCTATTGAGGCCGGTCGAGCTGAAAAAACCAAACCTACCCTGATCTGCTGCAAGACTGTCATCGGTTTTGGTTCTCCCAATAAGGAAGGCAAGGAAGAGTGCCACGGTGCACCTCTGGGTGACGAAGAGATCAAACTGACCCGCGAGCGTCTGGGTTGGGAACACCCTGCTTTCGAAATCCCGTCCGACATCTACAGCCAATGGGATGCCAAAGAAGCCGGTGCTGCCAAAGAAAGCGCATGGAACGAAAAGTTTGCTACTTATCAGGCTGCTCACCCGGAACTTGCTGCTGAATACCTTCGACGTCAAAAAGGTGAACTGCCTGCTGACTTTTCTGCAAAGGCCGATGATTTCATTAAATCCTGTCAGGTAGAAGGTGAGAAAGTGGCCAGTCGTAAAGCTTCCCAGAATACTCTGAATGCTTTTGGTCCTTTGTTGCCTGAACTGCTGGGTGGTTCTGCTGACCTGGCGGGCTCAAACCTGACCTTGTGGAGCGGTTCCAAAGGCGTTAAACCTGCTGATGCCAGCGGCAACTATGTGTTCTACGGTGTGCGTGAATTCGGCATGACCGCGATGATGAATGGTATTGCCCTGCACGGCGGTTTTATCCCTTACGGTGCCACCTTCCTGGTCTTTATGGAATACGCCTGCAATGCTGTGCGCATGGCCGCTCTGATGAAGCAGCGCGCTATTCTGGTTTACACTCACGACTCGATTGGTCTGGGTGAAGACGGCCCTACTCACCAGCCGGTAGAACAGATTGCCAGCCTGCGTATGACACCAGACGTGAATGCCTGGCGGCCCTGTGACACCGTTGAGTCGGCGGTGGCCTGGAAACATGCGATTGAGCGTGAAGATGGCCCCACTGCACTGATCTTCTCCCGTCAGGGTCTGCCCTGTATGCACCGTGAAGCTGATCAGGTGGCCGACATTGCCCGTGGTGGTTATGTACTGAAGGATTGTGAAGGCACTCCCGAACTGATCCTGATCGCTACCGGTTCTGAAGTGGAACTGGCCATGAACGCTGAAGCTGCCCTGACTGCCGAGGGTCGCAAGGTTCGCGTGGTATCCATGCCATCTACTGACGTCTTCGATGCTCAGGATGCGCAATACAAGCAGAGTGTTCTGCCTCTGGAAGTCCCTGCCCGTATCGCGATTGAAGCCGCTGCAGCTGACTTCTGGTACAAGTACGTTGGCCTGGACGGACGGATAATCGGCATGACCACTTATGGTGAGTCTGCGCCGGCCGGTGACCTTTTCCCATACTTCGGGTTTACTGTAGAAAATATTGTTGCTGCGGCTGAAGAGATTCTGGACTGATAAGTATCTGGCCAGTTGGTTTAGCATATTCTGGCGAGTGGATTTTTTCATCCTTCAAGGCGCAACGACGGGCGCGTAGCCATAGCTACGCTACCAGAGTTGGAACGCAGAAGGATGGAGAAAGCCGCAGTCCAGAATATGCGAAACCAGCTGGTTAGGTACTTGGCAATAGCAGGGAAATCATTGCTCTGAATGGCTTTTAAAAGTTTTTGAAAAAACGGCAGATGATTGATATCAACTGCCGTTTTTTTGTTCTGCTATAAGAAGAAGTTTCTCGATTTTAATTGTGAAACGGTAACCCAGGTTTGTTTTCCATTAAAAATTGTATTCGTTAAATGCTCTTTCAATTCTTCAATACTTTTAGGCGTTAATTTATCTATAAAAGTTTTTTTTCGTTGTCCGGTTTTCCCCGGAAATAGATGTGAAGCCAGATCATTTAAAATTGAAGATTTATCAGAAAGAATGATTTTGAGAAGGATCTTCTGAGAGAGAGCTAATTCTGTATCAATGTCATTAAGAGTTGCGGGTGCATCATTTGTTTTGTGAATCTCGTGTAGTGTTTGTATGATCTCATCAATTTCATCAGCAAGTTCTTTTGGCAGTATAATCTCTTTGTTCATTGTTTTTGCTGATCTTTTTTCCCCAGTGTGTAAATCTTTTAGATTCAGCTTTTTAACCCTGTCGATTATCTTGTTTCTTTTTTTTTCGGTTGTTTTTTCCACATCTGACTTGCTGAAGTCTATTTCAGAGTCTTCCTTATTTTTATCGTAATCGAATAAAAGTTCTTCTCCTGGTTTAATATCTTTTGTAGTGACCACTCTCAGTTGAAGACTGTCCTGATCCCCCCATTTTACAGTCATACTGCCTGAATAGCGTATAACGATATTGGGATCCTTGGAGTGATTAAGGAATCGGATATCCTTCTTACCGTCACGACCAATTTCAATGGCCGGTCTGCCAGATTTTGCAATAGACGCGCCCGACCATACGACAAAGGAGTCATTTTCCGGGAATTCGATCTTACTGTTCACAGTGTTCATCGTAAAGACATGATATTTGCCGGTATTAGAATTACGGATTCTGTACACCAATGGTCCTTCGTAGTCACATACTTCCTCATCCTTTTTGAAGCTCCGGGTAGCAATGACACCGGTACCGTGAACCACGCCTGCTGTTGAGGTTTTGATACCGGGAGTGGATTCAGTGCCTGGAGATGATGGAGTTGTTGCTCTTTCTGAATCCGGAGATTCAGGGGAATACATCGCTTCTTGTCCATTAGCAAAAGGGTTCCCATTACTCTGAGTAAAACGGAGAAGCTCAGAGGATATCAAGTCGCTGAAAGATGACAGGCTTTTTATGATGTTTGAATAATTTTCTCCGGGAACTACCCTGGTCTTTCTGGCTTTTAAAAGAACCATTGTATGGTTAAATATCGTCTCCGTATCATCAAAACAACCACTATTGCAACTGGATGGCAGAGATTTCCCGGCTGCTGCGTTTCCTTCAACTTGCCGCAAGCATGATTTCTTTGCCGGGGGAGCAGCCGTGTCTGTTTCGTCAAATCGACGTAAGGTTGGCATTAGGCGAAGATCTGATCCAGATCCAGTGGGTTGCATTGATATATCCTCAATGGTTTTCTTGATATTTCACTGTTATTGACCGTAATAATCGTTTTAAGTTCAAAAGCGTCTCAGGTGCTACCTCAAAAATAGTGATCTACCCAATTCATAATTATTTGTATCGCTGTTTCTTTACAAAAGTGGTCAGCCACGTATTCAGCCATCAACCCATGGTTATGTGCTGCCTCTACCCATGTTCGGATGAGCACAACGGTAGATTGGTCTGAAAAAAACAGCCACCCCAAAAGTGCTTCTAACGCTGGAAACTCTGTTCCCATACAACTATTTCCCATCTGTTGGAAGGGTATAAGTTTGGCTCAGTGCCATGCATCTAACAAACTAAAACCTGACTGTGATTTGAGGCTCGCTTGATTTGGCAGATCAATGGATTTGACTTAAGGAGTTAATCTTTTCATAGCAAGGGCTGTTACATTCAAGCATTTAAGGAGTTAACCGGAATAGATGCAAGAAAAGTCATGGGTTATACACCCATGATTATCTCTCTAACATAGCTCTGATAATAAGCTGGGCATGAGAAGGAGGTATATTATTATTTATATCAATGTTTGTTACTCCAGAGTCAGGAAGGAAGGAAATTTGAACATCGGGTTCTCTATAAGGTGGTAGATTCCTTTCATTACGATAGTCTGTGAGTAATTTTTTGATTGCAGAGAATGAAGCGCCATTATCTTTGTGACTAAACGCACTATTAAGAAAGTCAACACAATAGCCCGCTCCATCAAGAATTTGGGTGTTGGCTTCCCACGTTAATAATTGCTCCACAACATTTGGATGCCTACCAATAACTGCAAGCATGAGTGCTGTTCGTCCATTAGTTCCATTGACTACTTCAAAAGTCTGTTCTAATTGTTCCTGATTCACATACAGAGCTTTCACTAAATCCAGTTTTCCGAATCTGCAGGCAAGAGCAAAAGGAGTAATCGCAGAGTAGTAAAGATTTTTAATAACAGGAAATGATCTTGTGCACTTGGAAATTTCATCGGCCCCATACTCAGATATCAACCTTTTAGCTTCTGCAATATCAGCATCGGTACTATCAGCGTTTGTAATGACCCATACGAGTCTATCCACAAAATGTTCCAGCTTGTCACGACTTGCAGAGGTAGCCATGGCAACACTTTTCATCGTTTTGCACGGTTGAGATTCGGTATCCGGGTCATTAGGGGATGGCCTTTTCTGTGCTTTGAAATTATTCCCACAGTCGCTTCGATCAGCGTCATATGCCTTAGAAGACAGATCAATGTTTCGATCCGCTAAGGGAGTAGCAGATGCCTGATTATATCCTTGTGAAATCATTTGTGACTGTGGTTCAGTGATTTTGACACCGACACCTAAAAAAATCGCACCATTCTCATCTAATGTAATTGAAACCTTCACATCAATATGTAGTGGTTGCTGAATGCAAGTCATTGGAATATCCATATCTAAACAACTCCGTAAGTAATTGTGTTTGAAAACGACTGTGAGTTTTGATATCACATTAGGTTAGACAATACTAATTAACTGAAGTTCCTTCTTACATTTCGAAAACGCAAATTTCTCAAAAAAGACGGGTCATTCAGGATAACACTCCATGACCTGGCGCTCAGATATTCCTGGCTGCATTAATGTTGAAATTCTCTGTATGATCACAAACAAGGCATTTAAAACCTGCCTGTGATTTGAGGCTCTCCTGATCTGGCAGATCAATGGATTTGACTTAAGGTGTTAATTATTTCATAGCAAGAGCTGTTAGATTCAAGCATTTAAGAAGTTAACTGGAGTAGATCCAAGATATAGTCATGGGTTACACACCCATGACTATATCTTGGATAAAGATTCGTCTGTCGTCTGTCGTCTGTCGTCTGTCTTCTGAAAGTTACACCCCCATGACTATTCACTGGATAAAGATTCGAGAAGGTTCGGGTTTTCAGAAAAGAGGTGTTCCAGTAGCTCCGGGGTTTCACGACGGAGACGACTGACAAAACCCGGATTTTCAGAAAAGAATTTTTCAAGTGCCTTCGGCTGTGTAGTAAGGAGATATACCAGAAACTCCGGGCTTTCACGACCGATCTGCATGAGACAACCCGGGTTTTCAGAAAGGTATTTTTCAAAAATTTCCGGATGTTCAGAAAGGAATGCTGGAAGGTTAATAGTAGCACTCATTTCCCCAGTATCTTTAATGTAATAACCATGAATAGCGGGTTCTTTAAAAGGTGGTAGATTGTTTTCTTTGCGATAGTCTATTAATAATTCTCTGATTTTAATGTATGTATCTTGTTTGCTGCTGTTAAAAACTGAATTAAGCTTATCAGCACAATTGTTATCTTCATCAACAATTTGAGGGTCAGCCCCCAAGTCTAATAATTGCTTCACTACATCTGCATGGCCATGACTAACTGCAAGCATGAGGGCTGTTTTTCCATTAGTCCCATTTTTCATATCAAATGTCTGGTTTAATTGTTGCTGATTCACGTACAGAGCCTTCACTAAATCCAGCTTACCGAATCTGCATGCAAGAGCAAAAAGAGTAATAGCAGGGTAACAACTCCTGGTGATATTTGTATGAAAAGAAAATGGGACTGTTAGCTTGGCAAGTTCATCGGCACCGAACTTGGATATCAACCCTACGGCTTCCGAAGTATCAGCGTCAGTGCTTTCAGGGTCTGTAATCACTTTAAAAAGGCTCTCTGCAAAAGGCTCCAGATTGTCGCGCCCGGTAGAGATAGCCATAGCCTCACCTTTCATTGATTTGCAAAGTTGAGATATGGTGCCCGCGTCATCACTGAATGGCCTTTTTTGTGCTTTGAAACTATCACTACTATCACTTTGAGCCGTTTCATTTGAAGTTGAAGCTTGTGCATACGCTTCAATATTACGATCCACGATGGGTGTAGCAGAGTTTTGGGTATAACTTTCTGGTAAATTTACTTGTGGTGGTAGCTTCAAAGTTGAGAAAACGTAAAACGAAGAAACCTCATCATTCTTATCTCGTGTAACTTTAGTAGTCACTTCTCCAATAGTCGCACCATCATAATTTAATGGACCAATGCCAGTTTTTGATATATCCATGTTCAAACATCTCCGTAAGTTATTTAATGTAAATACGCTTGGGAATTTCATTCCGTTGTCACATGTAGACAGCGATAGTCAACCAAGGTTCCCTCTTAGTTTTGAAAAAAACGCAAATTTCTCAAAAAAGACCGGGAGGCTGAGAACTTAATGCGAGTTTGTAGACCACTTCAATCAGCTCGTTGACGCCCTTCTCTCTCAGGTTGGTTGATGCCGGTGCGCTGTGTGTGTCCAGCTTAATTACTTCAAACTGCGGTGAATAAAGTGCTCTGACTTCATGCTCCTCGACTGAGAAAGGCGGGCCGGACACCAGGTCCTGATCGTACTCAACAGTGATTAATAGGCCTTCTTGTAAATGGGGCGCAGCGTTTGCCAGATGGTTGACATACTGCTGCCTCATCTCCCGGGGCAATGCAACCAGAGCAGCACGGTCGTAAAAAACGGTGCTTTGGATGGAACCTTCCGGCAAAGCAAAAAAATCACCTTCGAGGATATGGATATCATCGGCTTGCCAATGTCGGTAACCCTGAGCCTCTTTCACTGCCGGTTGCAGTGCCTGCTCCTGATAGAAGGACTCAACCGCTGTTTTTACCAACTCGGTGCCGATCACTTCCAGTCCCTGCTGCCTGAGCCAGACCATATCCAGGCTTTTGCCACACAATGGCACCAGCACTGACCGGGCTTCTGACAGGTTCAGTTGGGGCCAGTATTTCAATAATGTCGAGTTGAACTCAGATCTGTGGAAACCAATCCGTCCTTCTTTCCAGCGATTAACCCAGTCAGGATTGCTCATTGTGTCCTCTCATGCATTCAAGTCGTATTTGGTTTGATTTTGGCGATCAGCACTGACGAAACACTGACAACGGCGAAGCTCAAGCGCCTATACCAGAGTGCAACCCTGATATTATAAATTTACCTATCAAATATATTTTTTTATGTCGATAAGATTTAAGATAGCGGTGTAAAACTGCCATCTCTTCTGTATACGACAGCGAACTTATTTTTATTCCTCAATCCTGCGACGGCAGTGTCGCAACCTTTCACTTGTGCAGCTCAAACAGAAGGAATACAGCACAAACATTTAATGATTTCAGCGCCTCATCCGCTTGATCGAAGGAAGTACATGACCATCAATATCGAAAGCAGTCCTGAGCCAAAAGCAACCAGGCAAGAAGATAAAAAGCAGGGCATTTCAATGAGCCATAGCCGTGACAGGCTACTTTTCATATTGACCCTGGGCGCTTTAACCGCACTTGGCCCTATGGCAGTGGATCTCTATCTCCCGGCAATCCCCGCGATAGCAGAAGATATGGGAGAACCCCTGAGCATTATCCAGTATACACTCAGTGCCTATACCGTAGGCTTTGCCCTGGGACAGCTGTTGTACGGACCTCTCTCAGACCGCTTTGGTCGCAGAAAAATCATGTTTCCGGGTCTGGTTGCTTTTCTTGTTACCAGTGTCTTGGCTTCACTCTGTGAAAACGGCTTGCAACTGATTATTGTCCGGGTTCTGCAAGCTATGGCCGCCTCTGCGGTTATGGTCACTATTCCTGCCATGGTTCGGGATCTGTTCTCAAGGCAGCAAAGCGCAAAGATTATGTCGTCTATTTTAATGGTCATGACAATAGCTCCTCTGATTGCTCCCCTGCTGGGAGGTCAGATGCTTAAATTCATGGGTTGGGAAAGTCTGTTTATTTTTCTGGCTGTCATGTCCGCACTTGCCATGGTGCTGGCCGCTTCAAAAGTTCCGGAAACCCTCCCGGAGGAGAAAAGACTGGTGATTCCTGCCAGTCAGCTGTTCCTGATCTATCTGTCCGTCCTGAAAAACCGGGAAGCTATGGGCTGTATCCTCTGCCATGGGTTTTTCTTTGGCGGTATGTTTGCCTTTATTGCCGGCTCACCCTACGTGTATATCGAGCTGTATGGGGTCAAGCCAGAGCATTACGGACTGCTGTTTGCTGTCAATATTATGGCCATGATGGTCATGAATATGATCAATATCCGTCTGATAGATCGCCTGCCACTGTTCACTATCCTGAAAACAGGGAGCATTCTTGCCAGTATCAGCGCAGTAGTGATGTTGGTTAATGCAAAGTTTGAGATCGGCGGGCTGGTTGGGTTGATGATTCCTGTCGTGATTTACGTCAGCTGTATTGGTCTGACAGGCCCTAACTCCAACGCTCTGGCCCTGTCTCACTTTCCAAGGTCTGCGGGCACAGCCAATGCTATGTCCGGTGCACTTCGCTTTACCATTGGCGGTGTTTCTTCTGCGGTGGTTGGTCTTTTGCATAATGGAACTGATGTACCTATGACAGCGGTAGTAGCCGTTTGTGGTTTGCTCTCCTTCGTATCCTTGCTAATAGTCAGGAATAAGGGTGTGCCATCGGATGAAGTGATGCCGGAAGACACATCCGATTCTGAAGTCCGGACTTCCGCCTGATCATCAGGAACAAGCGCCCTGCCCTGGCAACAAGGTAGGGCAAATATTTTTTATCCCTTCACTAGTTGCGCTTATAATACCGCCTCAATTCAGCAGTAATGAGCCTGACAGCAAGACTATGTTTCGAATAGCCATCAACGGGTACGGCCGTATCGGCCAGTGTGTTCTTCGTGCTCTTTACGAGAATGGTTATCGCAAAGACTTGCAGGTTGTCGCCATTAACGAGTTGTCCGATGAGGACACCCTGACCTATCTGACTCGCTATGACACCACTCACGGTCGCTTTCCAGCCAAGGTAGAGTCGGAGGAAAATCAGCTCATAGTGGCAGGCGACCGGATTCAGCTTATTCACGAAGCCCGGCCTGAAAATATTGACTGGAAAAGTCTCGATATTGATCTGTTGCTGGAGTGTTCAGGGTCGTTTAATGACAGGGCAATAGCAGAGCAACACATAGAGAGTGGAGCCAGAAAGCTGCTTTTTTCACAGCCCGCTCAACCGGATGTAGACGCCACTATTGTCTACGGTATCAATGAGCAGGATCTCAGTCGTGATCAGCGCATTGTGTCCAGTGCTTCATGCACCACCAATTGCATTGTTCCTGTTATCAAGACACTGAATGACGCCCTTGGTATTGAGTACGGTAGTATCACAACTATTCATTCGGCGATGAATGATCAACCGGTGATTGATGCTTATCATCACAGTGATCTCAGGCTGACCCGCAGTGCGTTGCAGTCCATCATCCCCGTAGATACCGGCTTGGCAAAGGGCATCGACAGATTGCTTCCTGACCTTGGCGGCTGCTTCAAAGCCAATTCAATCAGGGTGCCCACCATCAATGTTTCCTGCATGGATCTCTGCGTTCATGTCAATCAGGAAACAACCGGAGAGGAAGTTAACCGGATTCTGGAACAAGCTACCCATGGACGTCTGGAGGGGATTCTGGGTTTCTCTAATGAACCCCACGCATCCGTAGACTTCAACCATGATGCCCGCTCATGTGTGGTCGATGGTACCCAGACCAAGGTGACTTCAGGCAAGCTGATCAAGCTGCTTTGCTGGTTTGATAACGAGTGGGGGTTCTCCAACCGTATGCTGGATGTGGCTAACCACTGGTTGAGGCAATAGGAAAAAGCTGGCCGGTTGATTGAATTCCCGACCTGTTGCTTATTTGAAATCTATATCAAAAAAAATTGATATAGGTTGGTGCGACTGTTAGACTTCAACCTGTTTTCGGTAATTACGCATAACAGGATCATACCCATGAGCGCTACTCCTGCAGTTGTTCAGAGCTTTACTGACTATCGAGTTGCCGACATTTCCCTGGCCGAGTGGGGTCGCCGCGAAATTCAGATCGCAGAAGGTGAAATGCCTGCACTGATGACTATCCGCCAGAAGTACCATGATCAGCAGCCTCTGAAAGGCGCGAAGATCATGGGCTGCATTCACATGACCATTCAGACCGCTGTACTGATTGAAACCCTCGTCGATCTGGGGGCTGAGGTCCGCTGGTCTTCCTGCAACATTTTTTCCACCCAGGATCACGCTGCTGCAGCAATAGCTGCTGTGGGTATCCCTGTATTCGCCTGGAAGGGGGAGACGGAAGAAGAATTCTGGTGGTGTATCGAGCAGACCATTCTGACAGAAGAAGGCCAGCCCTGGGATGCCAATATGATTCTGGACGACGGTGGCGACCTGACTCTGATGCTGCACGACAAGTACCCTGAAATTCTGGATAACATCCACGGTATCTCCGAAGAGACCACCACCGGGGTTCATCGTTTGCTGGAAATGCTGGAAAAAGGCACTCTGAAAGTACCGGCGATTAACGTTAACGACGCAGTTACCAAGAGCAAGAACGACAATAAATACGGCTGTCGTCACTCATTGAATGATGCTATCAAGCGGGGTACAGATCACCTGCTGGCGGGCAAAAAAGCCCTGGTTATCGGTTACGGTGATGTTGGTAAAGGCTCTGCGGCTTCACTGCGCCAGGAAGGCATGATCGTTAAGGTCACCGAGATTGATCCTATCTGTGCCATGCAGGCTTGCATGGACGGCTTTGAAGTGGTTTCTCCTTACATTGACGGTGTCAACGATGGCACTGCTGCCAGCATCAACAAAGACTTGCTGGGTACTACCGACATGCTGGTAACCACCACCGGTAACTTGCATGTTTGTGATCGTGAAATGCTGAAAGCGCTGAAGAGTAGCTGCGTTGTCTGCAACATTGGTCACTTTGATACCGAAATTGATACGGCTTTCATGAGAGAAACATGGGAGTGGGAAGAAGTTAAGCCACAGGTCCACAAGATCTGGCGTGACAAGGGCAGCAATGATCATCTGATTCTGCTCTCGGAAGGTCGCCTGGTCAATCTGGGTAACGCCACAGGTCATCCATCGCGTATCATGGACGGTTCATTTGCCAACCAGGTCCTGGCCCAGATTCATCTGTATGAAGAAGGCTTTGCCAATCTACCCGCTGCCGAGAAGGCTGAGAACCTGTATGTGAAGGTTCTTCCCAAGAAACTGGACGAAGAGGTGGCAAGCTACATGGTTCAGGGCTTTGGCGGGGTAATCACCCAGCTGACCCAACAGCAGGCAGACTACATTAATGTCGCTGTTGAAGGTCCATTCAAAGCGGATGAGTACAAGTACTGATCTGCACTGAGCCTGCGTCTCTGCGCAGGCTCCTGACGCTTATAGAGAACCGTAAGCGACAGAACAGTGATAAAGGTTTTAATTAACGATGACAACTAACGATAAAAAGCTGACAATCAGCTTTGAATTTTTTCCGACCAAAACGGAAGAGGGTGCTAAAAAGCTCGATCAGACAGCGATTGAGCTCTCCGAATGTCAGCCAGAATTCTTCTCTGTGACCTATGGTGCTGGCGGTTCCACCCGAGACAGAACCCTTGATACCGTCATAAGCGTTCGCAACTGCACTGATATTCCTGCTGCGCCTCACCTCTCTTGTGTGGGCGATAGCAAAGCGCAATTGAAAAGTTTGCTAGAGCAATACCAGAGTCTGGGAATTAATCGTATTGTTGCTTTACGCGGCGATCTGCCATCGGGTATGGGGCGCTCAAACGGTGAGCTGCAGTATGCCAATGAACTGGTGGAATTTATCCGGGCCGAAACCGGTGATCATTTTCATCTGGAGGTTGCTGCTTATCCGGAAGCCCACCCCCAGGCGCAAAACTTTGAAGCGGATCTGATGCACTTCAAACGCAAGGTTGATGCCGGTGCCAGTTCAGCTATTACCCAGTACTTCTTTAACGCTGACAGCTATTTTAACTTTGTTGATCGTGCCATAGGTCTGGGGATTGATCTGCCGATTATCCCGGGTATTATGCCTATCACCAACTACACCCGTCTGGCTCGTTTCTCCGATGCCTGCGGTGCAGAAATTCCTCGCTGGATTCGCAAGCAGCTGGAAGCCTACGGTGATGATATCGACAGCATCAAGCAGTTTGGTGAAGAGGTAGTTACCCGGATGTGTGAAAGGCTCATTGAGCAAGGGGTTCCGGGGTTGCATTTCTACGCCCTGAATCAGGCTGCACCCTCCAGAGTCATCTGTCAGAACCTCAGGCTGGTCTGATCCTGCGGCCAACGCTTCTGGCCGCACGCAGTCCATAGCCTTTCTGTACTCCTGAGAATTACGGCCTCGCCATGAGAACGTCATGAGAAACCCTCGAATCTATACCGATCAGCCTCTGGCAAAAGATCAGGTCGTTGAGCTAAGTGACAGTGCTGCCAATCATGTCGGTAAAGTCCTGCGCATGAGGCCTGAAGAGTCTCTTATCCTGTTTAATGGGCAGGGCGCTTCATGGCAGGGTAGAATCAAGTCTGTGGCAAAAAAAAACGTTGCAGTTGTCCTGGAAGCAGAAATAAGCCTGGTCACGGAATCCCCCTTGAAAGTCCACGTCGGGCAGAGTCTTAGCAGGGGTGAACGAATGGATTACGCTATCCAGAAGGCTACCGAGATGGGCGTGACCGAAATAACGCCGCTCTTTTCCGAGCGCTGTGAAGTCAGGTTGAATGCCGAGCGCCAGGAAAAGCGAGCCAGACACTGGCAACAAATAGCCATCAGTGCCTGTGAGCAGTGTGGCTTGAACAGAGTTCCGGTGATTCACTCGCCCGAGCCTGTTGCGGATTGGATGGCAAAGCAAAACGCTGACCTGAAATTTGTGCTTCACCATCGGACCGATAAAAAACTGGAGGGGTTCGTTCCTCCAGAAACGGTTTCTCTTTTGATCGGTCCCGAAGGTGGGTTGACTCAAGAAGAAATTACCAGCGCCGAGTCGTTAGGCTTTCATGTCCTTGCACTGGGCCCGAGAGTCCTGAGAACGGAAACCGCCCCGGTCACTGCAATCAGTGTGATGCAGTATCTTTGGGGCGATCTGTAAACATTGCCGAGAGCTGTTGTTCCACTTTTTCAAGATCAGGAATGGCAGCAGGAATTTCCTTGATAATGACCCTGAATGTTTCTGCTGAACCTGTATCTGCCTCGATAGCGGGTTGAACGTCACCCGCTGTCAGATCTAATGTCCTGGGGATACCCTGTATCACCATGCCATAAAAAGGCAGCTGCTCATTTCCGGTACTGCTGTGCATTACTGCAATCCGTGCCGTTGCAGAGAACTCTGCAAAACGACCACCGTTGATTCGTTCAAAGGAAATCAGGGGTAGTGTTTGTCCCCGCCAGTCAATTTCACCGAGAAACCATGAGTTTTTCTCTCTGTTACCCGATGGACGACTGTAGTCTACAACATCGGCAATACAGGAGGCAGGCAGCAGAAGTGGCTTCTGCTGCATCGGGATCAAACGGGACTTCAGGCTTCTGCTTTCCATAGGTTCAGGACTGCCCGTCATGACGCTACTCCTTTATTCATTGTTGTGAGCTTTGGCACTGATCAATTGCTCGATGGAGGCCAGCATTTCATGTTCCTGGAAAGGTTTACCCAGATATTCATTAACCCCCAGGCTGAAGGCTCTGGCTTTATGTTTCTCACCAGTTCTTGAGGTGATCATGATGATCGGCAAAGACTTCAGGCTGTCATCATTACGCACGGCACTGGCCACCTCATAGCCGTCCATCTTCGGCATTTCGATATCCAGAAGCATGATGTCGTAGCGGTTTTCAGCCAGTTTGGCCAGAGCTTCGATACCATCCCTAGCACTTTCAACCAAATAGCCATTACGTTCTAACAGACGGGTGGTCACTTTACGTACAGTAACCGAGTCGTCCACTACCAGAACACGTTGGATGGTTTCTGCTTCTTCATCCATCTGGCTGGCCAGTTCTACAGAGTGCTGTTCAATCCGATGTCTGCGAAGCAGTGTGACAGGGTCGATAATGATGGCAACACGACCATCACCAAGAATGGTGGCACCGTTGACACCGACCAGACCTGCGAACTGCGGGCCCAGACTTTTGGCAAAGATTTCAGTACCGCCAATGATTTCATCCACATGCAGGGCCAGATTCTTGCCGCCCCGCTCGATGATCACAACCGGGCACTGCCCGGACTGAATTCTGGGGGTTGCATCACCCAGAATTTCACCCAGGAACATGAGCTGGTGTTCGATACCCCCATAATGCAGAGGGGTGTTGTTCTGGTAGCAGTCGATCAGGACACTGGGGTCCACTACCGTAATACCATCAATGGACTGCATGGGCAGGGCGTAAAGGTTGTCTGCAACCTGGACCATCAGAGCACGGTTTACCGACAGCGTGAAGGGTAGACGGAGCTTGAAAGAGGTTCCCTTGCCAGGCTCGCTGTCAATCTGAATACTACCACCCATCTGACGTATTTCTGTATTGACCACATCCAGACCTACACCTCGACCGGAAATCTGGGTGACAGATTCCGCAGTACTGAAGCCTGGTTCCAGGATCAGCTGAGCAATTTCCTGGTCGGTCAGCTCATCTTCCGGAGTGATCAGATGTTTTTCCAGTGCCTTGGCGTGAACAGCCCGAAGATTGATGCCCCGGCCATCATCGGCCAGTTCAATAACAATATCGGCACCATCTCGGGCAATGGCAAGCGTTAGATTGCCGGTTTCCGGTTTACCCAGTGTCAGGCGGTCCTTAACGGAGGCTTCAATACCATGATCAATGGCATTTCGCAGCAGGTGCTCCAGTGGTGCGAGGGTCCGCTCCAGCATGGTACGGTCCATCTCACCTTCAGCATTGCTGACATTCAGGTTGATCGGCTTGTCGAGCTCAGTCGACAACTGACGGGTAATTTTTCGCAGGCGTGGCAGCAGACGACTGAATGAAACCATTCGGGCCTGCATCAACTTTTCCTGAAGCTCTACCAGCGTTCTGGACTGTTGAAGCAGCAGGGTTTCTGCATCACGATTTTTTTCCTGGATGTCTTCCTTCAGGTCCTGGAGGTCAGTCGCGGACTCAACCAGAGAGCGGGACAGCTGGGTCAGTTCTGAATACTGGTCCATTTCCAGGGGATCAAACTCAGGATTACTGCCGTACTCTTCTTCAAAGGTGGAAATAACCTGGGCCTGGGTTTCGGTATCCAGACGACGCAGCTGTTCTTTTACCCGGTCGATGGTACTGTTCATCTCCTCAAGAATGTTCCCCATGTCCTGAATCTGCTGCTCGATTCGACCACGATGAATACTCGACTCACCGGAAAGGTTGATCAGCGATTCCACAAGCTGCGCAGGGACACGAATCATCTCAACACCTTTGAAGGTATTGGCTGCGCTGCTGGTAACCGGTGTGTTTATTCGTGTTGATGCAGGGGCAGTCTCTTGTGCGATCATTTCAGGCGCACTGGTACTACTCTCTAAGGATTCAGACACTCTGGTGACGCCTGTGTTCCGATTTTCTTCATCAATAACCAGAGCATCGTCTATTACTATTTCTTCGGGCTGTTCGCAGGTCGTGTCAGACTCTTTTTTGACCTGACCCAGGTAGTCAGGGAGAGCTTCTACATGCGCTTCAGCCGTTGCAAGAGAGGGTAATTCTGCTTCATAGTCATGATTGAGAGTCCATTGCTCCAGCTGTTCTACCATCGGGATGACAGAATCGGGTGACTGCTGATTTTTCAGGGCAAGCAACATCTGGTCAACCTGATCATGAGCAGCCTGTAGCAGGTGTATCGGTGCTTTATCTGCAGAACTTCTGCCCATGGCAATAGCACTGTAGATAGCTTCGATGGCATGACTGAGGTCACCCAGTTCCGGCTGGTCTGCCATTCGGGCACTGCCCTTGAGGGTATGCAGAGAGCGCTGCAGATCGGTCAGAGATGTCAGGTTTTGACGATTATTCAGCCAGTCTTCCAGAGCATGATGGCAATCTTCTGCCAGATCAGAGGCTTCTTCCAGGAACAGTTCCAGCAGTTCAAGGTCATGCTCTTCCACTTCTACTTCTGTTTCAATGGTGAGAGCAGGTGACATCCCTGAAACTGAGGGCTTTAGAAGCAATTCTTCAACATCTTTGGCATCTTCAGCATCTTCAACAACGACAGCAACTTCAGCCTCTGGCTTAACAGCAGGTTGCTCTTCAATGGCAGGTTTTTCTGTCAGCGACTCCAGGATGATTTCTTCAACTTCAGGGTTCTCAACCACTGGCTCTGGAGACGGTGCCTCCTGAACAATCTTGTCAATTTCAATATTTTCAGGGACGGCTCCTGCCTGAATCGGTTCAGCGATGAGCAGAGCTTCCAGAGACTCCCTGAGTTCTGTGAATACTGATTGCGGTGGAACCGGGGTTTGCTGGGCCGCAATCATATTCATCATATCGACCATGGCTTCGAAGCCGTTGGACAGAGGTGCCGCAAGAACCCCGGGTAGATTGTCTTCGTACTTATCCAGATAGTTCATAACATCCAGAAGCACGTCACATAGTTCAGTCAGAGCGGTGAGTCGTGCTTCGGTTGCCCGTTCGGCCAGTGTTGTCAGTTCTTTCTGGAACATTACCAGCTCATCTCTGGGCAGAGCGATGCGCCAGGTAGAGAGGTAATCATCGGCATCCAGCAGTAAACCCAGGTCGCTGTGAGCAAACAGCCGGGTGTCCTGACCGCCAGTGTATTTTCTGTTGGTAGACTGTGCTTTATGCTGTTCGGTGATGAGCTGGGCATGAAGCGCTTCCAGCCAGGACAGGTAATTTTCAGAATCCAGTACCGGTTGTCTGGGTGAGAGGGCCAGCTGTTCGAGGCCATCCTGAATGAGCTCAAGACCCTTTTCCAGCATACTGATCACCCGGTCATTGGCCGGAATCAGGTGGGCTCTGAAATCCTTGATGTTCTTTTCAAGGGCAACAATGATGCTGGCCAGCGGCGCTATTTCTGCCATCAGGGCTATGCCCTTCATAGTATGGAGAGAGCGTTGTACCTGATCACTGATCTGGCGCTTTCCACCCTGGACTTTCACCTGCTCAACAAAGGATTGAACGACTTCCAGATGAACTCTGGACTCGCCGAGGAATACGTTAAGCAGCTGGATGTCGTAAGCTTCCTGTCCGACAGATTGCGAAACGTCTTTCTCAACATCTACATTTATTTCTGGCTCAGATGATGGCTTGGATAGCGCATCAATAGTGGCCCGCTCTGCTGCCTGTGGGACAGGTTCTTCCGCTCGTTGAAAATCGATATCCGGGTCATTGGCGATGGCGTCATCAATGGACTCTTCCTCGTCCTCAATGGTGTATGCTTCACCTCGGGACAAAGCGTCAGCCTGTTCCATGCAAACCAGAACTTCGTGGGTCAGAACCTGGCTCTGCTCAGCAAAGTCGGAAATCAATCCTGGCAGCATATGGGTAACGCGGCTAACCAGATTGCTCAATTCAGGGCTGTTATGAACGGTTCTCTCGATCAGGCGGTTTAACATGTTCTCGATGGACCAGGCCAGTTCACCCACAACGCTCGCACCCACCATACGACCACTGCCTTTCAGAGTATGAAAAGCCCTGCGGATATCTTTCAGGGTGTTCAGATCATCCTGATGATTGATCCAGGTAGTTACGTCTTCGGTCAGCTGCTTCTGAACTTCGCCAGCCTCTTCAATGAAGATGATCAGCAATTCATCGTCGATGATGTTCTCTTGTTGGTCCTCTTTGACTTCGACTTGCGGAGTGAGGGCTTGCGCCTGCTGCGGTCCAGCCAACCGTGAAGCTTCACCCGGAGCCTCTGCCTCAACGCTGCTGTTGCTAGTGTACTTGAACTGAACTACATCGTATGGGCTGACTTCGACGGGTCTGTTTCTGTTGGTCAGGGTCAAAGAAGTCTTAACTTCCAGATCAGTGGTTTTTGCAGAACTTTGTTTTTCTTCCGTTGAGGGCTCTTGTACTTTATTTTCGTCCAGAGTGATGGGCATCGAGCCGTCGAGAAAGCTCTGCTCATCAATCAGCAGTTCAAGATCTGTCTCACGCAGGGCAGACAGGCTTTTGTCTGCAACATCCAGAATGGCGTCATGTTCTTTCTGATCTCTGTCACCCAACCTTTCAAGGTAGTACTCAATACTGGTCAATGCATCAGCCAGGTGTTCCAGTTCCATCTTTTCAGGTGTTTTACCGTTTTCTATCCACTCTTTCCTGATGTGATCTGAACAGGCTCCGACCAGAGCAGCGGCCCGGGTCAGAGGTGTCATGGACAAACCGCCTTGCACTTTACGGAGCAGTTCGGGTATCGGGCTCAGGAAATCCGGGTGATGATGACTGTCCACAAAATCGACGATGGCATCTTTGCCCTGCTCAAGATAGTGGCGAGCCTCTTTGACAACCGCCTGATAGACCTCTTCCAGCAGGGGTGCGCCTTCGCCTGCCTCCAGACTTTCACCTGCAGCATACCTGGATAGCGCAGTCTCAAGGTCAAGAATGGTGCCAGCAACGTCCATCAGATGCTCTTCAGCGTTCTGACCGGTATTGATCACACTCTGGATCAGTGCTTTTTTCTGCTTCAGGCGATTTTTAAGATCTTCCATGCCCAGGATGGTCAGGGTATCTGCCACCTGCTGAATGACCGGCAGCTGGTTTTCCAGAACCAGTGGATCAGGATCGGTTGAGAGAAGGTAAAGGTCTAGTGCTTCCTTGATACCTGTCAGCTCGTAGTTCAAAGCTTCAACAACAGGTTTTGTAGCATTCACGCCCGTCAGAACATCGGAAATACCAGCCTGAGCTCGTTTCAGCTCATCTTTCAGGTTATAGCGTGATTTCAGTACTCCAGTGAAACCCCCACGGCCTTCGGAAGTGGCAATGTTGTACAGCAACCCCCGGAACAGTGCATCATTTGGATGACTATTGACAAAGGGAGCGCCCTGTCTGATGAACAGACGGATCTGGCCATCCAGTTCCCTGAGCAGGTTAGCAACATGGATGTTCTGTTCGATCGACTCATTATCCAGCCCTTCAGTCAGCGCAATACTGGCTTCCCAGAGAGGAGAAAGAGGGGTGCCCCAGGAAAGGTCCTGAAGTTTGGCAAACAATTTGGCCAGAATTTTAATCTGCTGAGGTCTGTTCTGATCTCGAAGATAGCCTGCCAGTGTTAGCTGATACTTCTGTCTTATTTTTCTCAGTAACGGTGTCAGTCCGCTCCGTTCAAGGCTTTCCAGTTGTGGTGACGCAATAGGATCGATCAGCGAGCGGGTATCCGGAAAGAAAAAAGTAGCTTCCGGGAGAGGGTCTTCACCTCGCAGACGTCTTAGTTCATTGATCAGTGGCAGAAGTGTCAAGGGACGATCAACGCCACTGTTCAGAGTTTGTTGAATGTAACCTGTCAGCTGCAGAGTGGCCTGCATCAGGACTTCCAGAGCCATTCTGACATCAGGCACTCGCTCACTGATCAGGGCCTCGGACAGTTTGCTCATTTCCAGACTCAAGTGGGTTGCGCCTACATGCTGCAACATTTTGAGTGTGCCATGAACCTGACTGAATGCGCTCTGCCCGGCATTGATGTGGGCTGGGTTGCCTGGCTCTTGCTGGTAATTTTCCAATGCCTGGCCAGCTTCAATGAGCGTCTGCTCAATCTCTTCCTTAACCCAGTCCAGGCCTGCATAATCCTGTTGTTCAGCCATTGCCGGCCCCCGCTATTCCGTGCCAGCAACCTGGGCTGCTGGAATAAAAATACTCATCAAACGGTGATTTCGTCTTCTTGCGCTCTAGTCACTGCTTCATTTTCTGCTACCGAAGGCAGGCGGAAGCCGGATACAGACTGACGCATTTCCAGAGCCATTTCTGCCAGGTTGCCTACTGAACCGGCTGTTGCTGTGGTACTGGAGGCTGTATGGGTGGTGATGTCCCGGATGGTGGTCATACGCAGGGCTATCTGTTCTGCTGAGCCTGTCTGCTTCTTCGCTGTGTCGGAAATATTCCGGATCAGGTCGGCGAGGTTACTGGATACTTTCTCAATTTCTTCCAGGGCAACACCCGCATCCTGTGCCAGTCTGGCACCGTTTACCACCTCGGAAGTGGTTTGTTCCATGGAAATAACGGCTTCGTTGGTATCGGTCTGGATGGCCGATACCAGTGCTTCAATCTGCCTGGTCGCGCCGGATACTCGTTCCGCAAGACGCTGTACTTCATCCGCTACCACCGCGAAGCCCCGACCGGCTTCTCCCGCCATGGAGGCCTGGATGGCGGCGTTCAGGGACAGAATGTTGGTCTGGTCTGCGATATCGTTGATCAGGGCAATGATGTCACCGATTTCCTGGGAAGACTCACCCAGCCGCTTGATACGCTTGGAGGTGTCCTGAATCTGTTCGCGGATAGTATCCATGCCCTCGATGGTATTACGAACCACCTGACCACCGCTGGTGGCAATTTCTACTGATTTTTCCGCTACATTGGCTGACTCGGAAGCGTTCTCGGATACCATGGTCATTGATTTGGTCATGTCATTGACCGCCTGACTGGCATAGTTTATTTCCTCTGCCTGATGCCCTGCTGCTTCAGCCAGTTGTTTCGCGGTACTCTGTGTTTCCTGAGCTGAGGTATCTACTTCCACCGCCGTTTCGTTGATGGTTTTAACCAATGCCCGGAGCTGTTCAATAGAGAGGTTAATGGAGTCAGCGATGATACCGGTAAAGTCTTCGGTTACTGTCGCCTGTACTGTCAGGTCACCGTCCGCAAGGCCATCCATTTCATCGAGCAGTCGCTGGATTGCAGCCTGGTTGGCTTCGTTCCGGGCTGCAGTTTCAGCCAGACGCCTGCGGGTGTCTCTTACGATGGCCACGGCGATTATCAGCACAGAGAGCAGGGCAACGACACCGGCAATACTGATGACCGTGTTGTTGATCAGGCGCTGGTCAGTCAGACTCTCGAAAGTGTCCACGAGAATAGAAGTCTGTTGCAGCAGTTGCTGGGAGTCTGTGAAAATCTGGTCAGAAGCGGCACGCACCTGGAACAGTTCCGGGGAGGTCTCCAGAATCTCGTCAACACTGCCTTCTACAAATCCGAACAGATCGGAGATTTCGGCCAGACGATCAGTGGCTTCTTCATCGGTGACCTGACTGATACGCATGGCCAGGTTACCTTCCAGCATACCGTTCAGTACCCGACCAAACAGCTTGGCGTCACGACCAAAGCTGTCTGCAGCCATGATGGAGTCTTCACCCCCTTCCAGTACTTTTGAGACACTTCGAATAATACGTTCTGCGAGCCATGGCTGACGCTGTGCCAGTGCGATCTGCTCATTGGGAGCATTGCTCTCGAGGAGAATCTCTACCACCTCATCATACTCAACCTGCAGCTGGGGAATAGTTTCACCCAGTGTTTTTGCCACTTCGTGCAAAGCTAAAACGGTTTCTTCTGCAGCCAGAATGTTATCTGCCTCTATTTTCAGTTCAGACCAGGCAGCGTCCAGTGTGTCGATCCGTGTTTTAGCGATACTGTCACCGGGGCTGAGAAATGGAGCAACAGAAAGCCTGGTGTCTTTCAGGGAGCTAAAACGTGCATCGAACTCATTGCGTGCTTCACGCAACAGGACGAAAGCTTCTTCTTTACCGGCCGATGCCTCGGTGGCACTGGTCGCAATACGCTGAGAGAGTACCCGGAGCTCACCGGCGTCAGTCAGGTGCTGTTGATCAAGTTCACTTTGCTGGCTGAGATAAATAAATGAGCCGGTGATTACGGAAAGAGAGACTATTAACAGGATAATCGAGGCCAGAATGGCTCGGCTTGCCCCTGCTCCCTGGGCTTTGGTTGCGGTATTGCCTTTCATTATTGTGGTCCCCGGTGACTTCTTCGGAATGCTCGCTTTTTGGATTGTTTTTATTCGAATACTTTTTATCGTTTGACCCCTTTCGTCACCTGTGGTGAAGAAAGACGGTTCCTGTCACTTATCCAGCATGAAGCTGATTACGCTATGGCTGCTTTCAGAAAGCGGGGATCATTCACCAACCGCTGTGTGTTGAATACCATGTAATCTTTTTCTTGCTGGTAATGACCAACGGTAAACGGTTTAACTTCGTCAAACAGATAGTCAGGTACTGCATCATTGAAATGGCTGGTGGAAAAATGCACCATACCCTGCACCTCATCAACGATGAGACCAACTGATACTTCCCCCTGCTCGACAATCATAATCCGGTTGGCCGATTTACCGCTGTCTCTGGCCTGACCCAGAAACTCTCCCAGATCTATGATCGGAAGTAAACGTCCACGTACGTTTGAAATGCCCTTTGCCCAAGGTTGAACACCTGGCAGGGGTGTAGTGGATGGAACTGGAAGAATGGCCGTTACCTCACCAACCTGCAGTGCAAATTGCTGATTATTCAGTGTGAAGCCAAGTCCACTCCAGGACTCAACCTGTGTTTGCTTTTCAGGAAGCTCAAAAGCATATTTGCTGATCCTGGCATCCAGCTCTACCAATGCCTCAAAGGGGCTTGTTTGGGAGGTATTCATGCAAGTTTGGTTTCCAGAACATTACCCAGTGTTTTGAGCAGTGTTGCTTCACGGATAGGCTTGGTCAGATAATCCTTTGCGCCTTGCCTGATTCCCCAGACCCTGTCGGTTTCCTGATCTTTGGTGGTGACAATCACGACCGGAATATGGGAAGTATTGTTATCTTTAGACAGTTGACGTGTAGCCTGAAAACCATTCAGACCAGGCATGACAATATCCATTAACACAGCATCGGGATGTTCGGCCCGGCACAGTGCTACACCGTCGGCACCGTTTTCTGCAGTCAGCACACTGTGTCCGTGTTTTTCGAGCATGGCTTTCAATTGGAACAACTCAGTGGGTGAGTCATCAACAATGAGAATGTTTGCCATTATTTTCCCCTGTTACTGTTTTTGCCCAAATCCTCAGGGCCAAGCTTTTTTCATTGTTATTAGCCGTTCTTTTTTTACCATGGAAATACCGAATGTTCTTCGTTGCAATCTGGGTATTTCCCTGCGCTGGCTGCAGACTGTTTCTGTTTCGAAATAATCAGGTTCCTGCCAGAACCATTGGTTAGAAGGCTCAGTACATGTTTATAACAGATTTTTTTAACATTTTTTACTACGAAAATGCAGCTCACGAGGACTTTGTTGCCTTATTAATTCTCTGTACGGAGCCGCATCAAGGCTCAGGGCTGTTTTTATCAATCATTGACTGGACAGAAATGTCTGATAGTACCCAGTAGTTCATCTTTGCTGAAAGGTTTGGTCAGGTAATGATCGGACCCGGCCACACGGCCTTTCGCCCGGTCAAATAGTCCGTCCTTACTCGATAGCATGATGACAGGGGTTTCCCGGTATGAATGATTGTTCTTGATCAGTGTGCAGGTCTGGTAGCCATCCAGGCGTGGCATCATGATATCAACGAAAATAATGTTGGGCTGGTTTTCAGCAATTTTTGCCAGGGCATCAAAACCATCAGTGGCTGTTACCACTTTACAGCCTTCTTTTGTCAACAACGTTTCTGCGGTTCTGCGAATGGTTTTACTGTCGTCTATCACCATGACTTTCAGTTGCTCAAGACTGACATCCCGCTTCTTATGACTCGCCGGTGATGCAGCGTTTGACTCATAGCTGTTCATGCTTCTGTCCATATACACTCTGATCACCCGAACCCTGATCCTTTGGCTTCAGATGCTTTTATTTTTATTTACCATGAAAATGCTGATCGGATGTCAGCCTTTCCGCTCATGGCAGTTTTTTTGCACCCTTCTCAATCCTGATTGAGAAGAAGAGTATTGATGACTCAAAATTTTTGAACTTTTTTATGTCCATTCTGAAAGGAATTTATTTCATTCAGACTTTCCCATCTTTTAACACAATTTGCCGGTGAATAGCCAGACGGCGAGTGGCTTAATAGCCTGACAAATGGGGGGGAAGTTCACTAAAGCCAACTCCTTAAAAGCCGATGTATTGAGACATCGTTCAACTGAACTGTCTGGCGGAGGGGGATGCTTATGAAATTCAGTCCGAGATCGTCTTTGAGGCAGGTGCACCTGCTTCGCCTACCCCGTTTATGCCTGTTGGGCATGTCTCTGGTCGGTAGTGTTTTATTCAGCAGTCTTTCAATGGCAGAGACCCTGAGTGAGGTGATCAATAAGGCTCTGGTCAGCCACCCTCAGGCTCAGGCTGGCTTGAGTCGGTACCGGGCCGCTATTGAAAATATTGATGTAGCCTGGGGAGGCTGGTGGCCTTCTGTCGATGTCGCGACAGGGATTGGCGGCCAGAAAAAGAGTTACCCTGATGATCAGCCTAACGAAGCCCTTGGTGACAAGAGCTTTACCCGTAAGGAAGCCTCTTTTTCTATTAGCCAGAATCTGTTTTCCGGATTTAATACCAGCCGCAGTGTTGACCGGGCTCGACATAGTGCTGCTGCAGAATACCTGCGTCTGAGGAATACTCTGCAGGATCTGGCTCTGGACATCACCGATGTCTACCTGAAGGTTCTGGAAAGAAGGGATATGGTGCAGCTGGCCGAAGAGAATCTGGAACTCCACAATTCCATTCTCAAGCAGATCGCCCAGCGCAGCCGTCAGGGTGTTGCCAGAAGTTCAGACCTGAACCAGGTTGAGGGAAGGGTAGCAAGAGCGACAGTGAATGTGATAAACGCCCGCAATAATCTCATGGATGCCGAGAGCGAATATTACAGTCTGGTAGGCGTCATGCCAGGCGATCTGAAGCAGCCAGACACCTACGAGCTGGCTGTTTATGAAAGTTTTGATGAGGCTCTTCAGGCCAGCGTCAAAAGGCATCCGGGCATCCTGGCGACGGAGAAGGACATCAAGGCTTCCGAGTCAGAGGAATCTGCGACTGACAGCAGCTTTTTCCCGTCATTGGATATCAATATTGATAAGAGCTGGAAACATAATGCAGATGGTCAGCTGGGCACTCACGCAGATACAACGGCTGTACTGAAGCTCAGTTATAACCTTTTTCGTGGCGGTTCTGACAGGGCCCGTTCCAAAGAAAGCGCCTACAGGACCCAAGAGAGCAGGGCCCAACGGGACAGGATGCTGAGGAATGCCGAAGAAACCTTGAGGTTGGCCTGGTCTGCCCGTGAGTTTATTGGTGAGCAGATGGAGCACCTTCGTCTCCATGAAGCATCCAGCAAAAAAACCGTTAAGGCTTACCAGGAGCAGTTCAATATCGGTAAACGAACTCTTTTAGATTTATTGGACAGCGAAAATGAACTTTTCCAGTCCAGCCGCAGTTTGACCAGCGCAGTCTATCAGGAGGTTTTCGCACGATTCCGGATTGTTGCTGCTACCGGTGAGCTTCTCGATAATCTGGAGATTATCCTCCCCGCAGACTGGCAAGAGCAGGATTAACCCTTTCAGTTTGCTGCATCGGAGCGAACCATTGCTCTGGTGCTGATTTGATCTAATCTCTCCAAGTCGTGATTATACCAATCAAACTTTCCCACTCGTGAAATCTTCTACTAGCCTTACTGGGGAAAATAAACAGGTCTGCTCAACTGGTAAAAGCGGTTCCAGAGGATCATTCAATGAAAATACTTGCTGTAACGGCCTGCCCAACCGGTATTGCTCATACCTATATGGCTGCCGAAAAACTCACCGAAGCTGCACTCAATCAGGGACATGAGATCAAGGTAGAAACCCAGGGGGCCATGGGCATTGAGAACGAAATCACGCCTCAGGATGTAGAAGAGGCAGACGTTGCACTTCTGGCAGTGGATATTACGGTGGATGGTGAGGACCGTTTCAGGGATCTCAGGATCATCAAGGTGCCTGTATCAGAAGCGATCAGGAACCCGGAAGCGGTGATGGCACAATTGGGTCAGGGATAAAGCGTGGTCAGTACTCGTCCTCAAGGTCGTCCTCAAGGTCGTCCTGATTGTCCCAATCATAGAAGTTCTTCAGATGCTCATAATTGAGCATCCACTCCCTCTGTCGCGAGTACTCACCGGCGGCAGTGGGAGCGGCGGGGGGGATGACTTTACCAATAAATTCCAGAGGTTCTCCCTCTCGATAGATCTGGAAGTCAGTGACTTCCTCCTGGTCTTTGAGGCCTTGTAGCCAGTAATGACAGAGTTCAGTCAGGTCGATTGAGATATCAGTTGCCTGATCCAGCCGATTTTTTTCGAATATCAACTGTTTGAGCATCTGATAAATCTCAAGATCCTCTACCGCTATCTGTTTATTAAACCGGCTCATTTCAAGCCTCTCAATATCCCGGACTATTGAGGCTGGAAGACTGTTGGAGAGCGCTGTTTCGGGCTGTTCGAAGCCGATATGAAGACGGGGCTGATGGCTACCAGTGACGTCCATGGCAACTACTTTGGCTACTTCCGGGTGCACATCTTCAAAATCAGTCAGCAGCTTTTGACAACGTTCTCTCTCTGTATCACTGCCGTTGCCTTTGAGGAGCTTAGCGGTATTTGGCGAGGTAGCAGCGAGTCCCACCTGATAGGCATAGATGGCTTCTGTGGGAAACTCCCGGGCTGCAGGATGCTCATACTTTCGCATTAAATTCATGAGTATGGGGAACAACATCGCTTTTCTTGCTGAATGTGCCAAGCCCTGGCGGTTGTCGTTTTGTCTCGGTAATAAAGCCGGAGTCCCGACAGAAGCTTCTTCCATGAGCGGGTCGTCCTGCCTTAACAGAACGGCCAAATCTCCCTTTGCGTCAAAATCTTTGGCGGGAGTGTCATCTTGATAAAGTTCTGCTTGATAGTACTTAAGCGTTGCGATGGCTGGGTCACTGCTCTGAGTCGCCAGATCCGGCTGCGGGTCTTCTTTCAAAGACGGAAGTTTCAGTTTAGAGGTCAACGGGTCAAGCAGAAGTTCCTCACTACGGTCATCTGTCTCCGAAAGATGTTGTGGCACTGCATACACACCAGGCCTGTGGCTATCAGGTCTGGAAAACTCTGGTGATTTCTCCAGTAAGGTTGGTTCAATGCGAATACCTCTTCCTTTTAAATTTGGTTGAGGTAAGGGAAGTCCCATGTCCAGCAAAGTTTGCTCGCTGCTTTCCAGTTCCCTTTTTGCTTCGGCGAGGTCCTTTTGCAGAGCGGCTTTTTTTTCTAAGGTGTAATACCGGCTGACTTGCGTGAACGTCTTTGCCAGTGATTCCCTGATTGCGCTTGCAGCCTGAGGATCTCCCATGTTCTCGTCGGCAGGGATAATATTGGTCATCTTGCCATTACTGCCAACGTGAATGACCAGAAGAGGTGTCTCGGTACTGTCAGGGATGCCTGAAGCAATCTGTTGGCTCAAGCTGGCTGCAGATCTGGCCAGCGTTGCACGGGTTTCAAGAGCTTCTACCCTGAAGCTTTGCTGAATGAAATGCTTTTCGGCTTCTTCCGGGGTTGTCGGAGAAAGATTTGCAGGCCCGGGCCTGGTGTCGGGAACAGGTGCGGTTTTTGCTGTTTTTCGCTGCCCCAGAGACGTTTGCGGCTGATGATTCTCTCCCCTGGGAAGCACAGGCCTGGTTTTATCGTCTGGCTGACTGCCAGGCCTGTTGGGTGGCTGTGAGCCGTGAACGCCAGGCTTATGGGGATGGGAAGGAGGTATGCTCATAGTATGCTTCCGTTGAAAACCGGTCAGAGGCCATATTCGTATTGGACTTCCCTGATCGTATTGCGATCAGGACTGATTTTATCAAAGTAATCTCTAATACCCTCTCGAATGGCATCTGCTACTTCCTCCTCACTGGCTTCAGGGTGACGATAAATATCGTCAACAAATACGCCGGTGCGAAGAACAGGTAGGGTGGGGTGACCTTCCCGGGCTGCCCAGTGGTTGTATTTGTCCTGTGTAGTAACAAGATTTTTAGCGGTTAGCCGGACACTTTTGAGAAAGTGATCTTTGTTATCAAAATGGACACTAGAACCGTTCGGAGGCACCACATAAATCATGGCGCGGTTCTTCCTGATACCGACCGGACAGTGCTCATCCTTGAAAACGTTGACAAGGACAGTCCCCTGATTTTCCCGTTCGTCGGTGACGAAACCATACATGGCTGCCAGAGGCGTACCATCAGTGAACTCTTTGTTAGAAAAGACAATTTCCGAGAGTCTTTCGCCCTCTTCAATTTCTGAGCGTCCTTCGCCCTCTTCAATTTCTGAGCGTCCTTCGCCCTCTTCAATTTCTGGGTGTCCTTTATTCACTTCTGAGCGTCCTTCGCCCTCTTCAATTTCTGGGTGTCCTTTATTCACTTTATTCACTTCACCCTCCGGTTTTGCCAAAAAACCCTGCTGAGCCTTTCTTATGGCTTTTTGCTGGGCAGAGGTGAAAAATTCTCTAAACCGGGCATTTATTCCGTCGGCTTCTTCTCCAAATAGTGAGTCGATAGAACCTGCGTTCACAGAGGCGATATTCCCTGTTTGCCCGTGATCAGCCTCAGTCTCCCTCGTCAGGTAGATATCTGAAAAGTCACCTCCCAGGTTCACGGGTAGCTGGCGCTCTACGGGCCTCACAAAAATGCTAAGCGGTTCGTGAGGTCCAGTTGGCCTGATGCGGGTGTCTTCATCAGGAATGTCAAAAGGCATAAACGGTCTGGCTGTGGAAGGGGGCATGCGTCTGGAATCATCTTTTGGAATCAAAAGAAACTGACCTTCAGCCGATTGTTTGCCGTCGGGTTCGCCGGGGTTAATTGGTCTTGCCGGAGCCCGGGCGGTGAACTGGTTTTCGTCAATGACCAGTGTGATTTTTGGGATCGGGGGAGTAGGTACGGTGCCACCGTTCTCTTCGATGTCTCTACTGATATGAATCAGTTTTTCTTCGGTGTTTTCTATCTGTTTTCTGAGTGCAAGTTTCTCTTCGGGACCATTCTTTTGGCCAATCACTGTGAGTTTTTTCTGCAGTGACTCCCTGAGTTTGATGGCTTTTTCCGAGTCGGTTGGCAGCTCAGGGTCTGGCGGTAATACGGAGGTCATTTTGCCATCTTTTACGTAAACAATTTCAAAAGGCAGGTTATCCTGAAACCGTGATGGATTATGAAGGTGGTTTTTCAGGTCAGGGATGTAGTCCAGAAAATCGCGCTGGGCCTGAAAGCAAAGAATCTGATTGAACTGTTCGTGATATTCATTCTCCAGCGCGTTTAACAGACTGAGTCGGGGCGTGGCGGACGTCGGTAGCATTTTGCGTCTGCTGATCGGGGTATCAGGTGCTTCGCGGTGACCAACGGGGAGTGCATTGGGTTTTGTGTGCGGTGTGATCTCTCCTGTGCCTGGCGAGGATGGAGTTTGAGACTCGGGCACAAACGGGATAGATCCCGGACGCTGCGAAGGAGGTATATTTCCGCTACCAGTTGACATAGCTTATTCCCGAATTAGTTGACCTTAAAATGCTTTTCTGTACTCACGAGTGTTTAACTTGTTGCTTTGTTATCGGTCGGTAGAAGCAACAAATGAGATAGGGAGATGAAATCGCTATAATGTCGGGTTAAATGAACCCGGCAATGCTCGCAGCCTCCTATATCAGAGACTGGCAGCACAGGCTGGAAAGGCGGTCAGTTATTCCCGATCGGGCACCGGAGCTGACCAGTCAGGAGTGAAAGCAACCGATAGAGCCGTTGATGAGTAAACAAGATACAGCCTTGAACCAGAAAGAAGCCGTGAGCCAAAAAGACTGTGCTCAGCGATTTATATTTGAGAATGCCGACCTTCGTGGAGAGATTGTCTCTCTTGACAACAGTCTGACAGAGTCTCTGGCAGCCCATGACTACCCGGTAAATGTCAAGGCGTTGCTGGGAGAGCTGGTGGCTGCTGCCGTCCTGCTCAGCTCGACCCTCAAGTTTGAAGGTATTCTGAGCCTGCAGGCCAAGGGTGATGGTCCCCTGTCGTTGTTGATGGTTGAGTGTACCGATCAGAAAACTTTCCGTGCTCTGGCGCGCTGGGACGAAGAGAATACCGACAAGCTGACCGCAAAAGGCCTGTCAGGTCTTCTGGGGAATGGTCAGCTGGTAATGACGATTGATCCTCACAAAGGCAATCGTTATCAGGGTATTGTGCCTCTGCATCATGAAACCCTCGCAGAAGGTCTGAATGCTTACTTTAAACAATCCGAACAGCTGTCAACCCGTTTATGGTTGGCCAGTAATGGTGATCAGGGAGCAGGTATTCTGTTGCAGGCTTTGCCAGCCAGTATTGAGCAGGAAGAAGATGAGCGTCAGGAATCCTGGCGGCGTATGGTCATGCTGGTGGATACGGCAACCGAAGCAGAGATGCTCGAGCTGGAACACGAGACTCTTTTGCTCAGACTGTTTCATGAAGAAGAAGTACGGGTTTTCGATCGTCAAGCGGTGACCTTCAGCTGCAACTGTTCACGTCCTCGCAGTGCAAAAATACTGGCCAGTCTGGGTCAGGAAGAAGCTGAGTCCATGGTAGCGGATCTCGGAAAGATCGAGATGGGTTGCCAGTTCTGTAGTCAGACTTATACTTTTACGGTACAGGATGTGGCTGAGATCTTCCGGGGTAATGAACCCAAGACGCACTGAATGGCCTCGCAGCTTTTGCGAATCCTCGTTTCGGCCGGAGAACTTCCGGCCAAATCCTCACTCCATTGAACTCAGACAATCAAACTTTAACAGAGAAACAGGCTATTTAAGCGTTTATCTGAACCAATATATCCCCTATCATAGGTGCCCCTTCATCGGTTATCATAGAATCACAAATGCAAACATAACAACTTTTTTGAAGCTTGGGAGAGCTCTTAATGGCAGAAGTTAGCGCAAATGTTGAGCTGAACAAAGAAGCTCTGGCCAGTCTTGGTATCAGAGACGTGGCGGACATTGTTTACAACCCGTCCTACGAGCTTCTATTTGAAGAGGAGACACGTCCTGAGCTGGAAGGTTATGAGAAAGGCGTGGTAACCGAATTGGGGGCTGTCTCTGTGGACACGGGCATTTTTACTGGCCGTTCCCCTAAAGATAAGTACATAGTAAAAGATGATACGACCCGCGATACTCTGTGGTGGTCTGACCAGGGTAAAAATGACAACAAGGCGATCACCCAAAGCGTCTGGACTGATCTGAAAGGCCTTGTTACCCAGCAGTTATCCGGCAAGCGTCTGTTCGTGATCGACGGTTTCTGTGGTGCCAACGAGGAAACCCGCCTGAGTGTTCGTTTCATCACTGAAGTAGCCTGGCAGGCACACTTCGTTAAAAACATGTTTATTCGTCCTTCACAAGGTGAGCTGGAAGGTTTCGAACCTGACTTCGTGGTCATGAATGGTGCCAGGTGCACCAATCCAAACTGGCAGGAGCAGGGCCTGAACTCTGAGAACTTCGTAGCCTTTAACCTGACTGAGCGGGTTCAGATTATCGGTGGTACCTGGTACGGTGGCGAGATGAAAAAAGGTATGTTCTCCATTATGAACTACCTGCTGCCACTTAAAGGTATGGCTTCCATGCACTGCTCAGCAAATGTTGGTAAAGACGGCGATGTTGCAATATTCTTCGGCCTGTCCGGTACCGGTAAAACCACCCTGTCTGCCGATCCAAAGCGGGCGTTGGTAGGTGATGATGAGCATGGCTGGGATGACGATGGAGTCTTCAATTTTGAAGGCGGTTGCTATGCCAAGACCATCAATCTGAGTAAGGAAAATGAGCCAGACATTTTCAATGCTATTCGTCGTGATGCGCTGCTTGAGAATGTGACGGTCCTTGAAGACGGTACGATTGATTTTGCTGATGGTTCCAAGACGGAAAACACTCGTGTCTCCTATCCGATTGAACACATTGAAAACATTGTTAAACCTGTCTCAAAAGCAGGTCATGCGAGCAAAGTGATCTTCCTGACGGCTGATGCGTTCGGTGTGCTGCCTCCGGTATCCAGACTGACACCAGAGCAGACCAAGTATCATTTCCTGTCTGGTTTTACAGCCAAGCTGGCCGGTACTGAACGTGGCATTACTGAGCCAACGCCAACCTTTTCTGCGTGCTTTGGGGCAGCTTTTCTAACCCTGCATCCGACCCGATACGCTCAAGAGCTGGTTAAAAAGATGGAAGCTAATGGTGCCAAGGCTTATCTGGTTAACACCGGTTGGAATGGCACTGGCAAACGTATCTCCATCAAGGCTACCCGTGCCATCATCGATGCCATCATTGATGGCAGCATTGATGAAGCAGAAACAGTGACAGTTCCTTACTTTGGTCTGCAAGTTCCAACTCAGGTTGAAGGGGTGGAAGATGGCATCCTGAATCCTCAGGATACCTATGAAAACAAGGCGGATTGGGATAATAAGGCCCGTGATCTTGCTGATCGCTTTATCACCAACTTCAACAAGTTTACTGATACCGACGAGGGCAAAGCTCTGATCGCCGCTGGCCCGTCACTGGACTGATGCAAATAAAAACTGTCGTTCAATAGCTGTTGTAAATGCTATTGTCCGGCAGTTTTTTTATGTTCGCAGTTTTTCCACAAAAGGAAAACAGCCCGGTGCTATCCGTTATTTTACCTTTCGGAATCATCAATTGGCCGACTATTGGTGAAAGACAGTGATAAGGTAATTAACCTTTCTCAGGCTCATGAGTCTGGCGATAAGTACCTGGCCAGTTGGTTTCGCATATTCTGGCGAGTGGATTTTTTCATCCTTCAAGGCGCAACGACGGGCGCGTAGCCATAGCTACGCAACCAGAGTTGTAACGCAGAAGGATGGAAAAAGCCGCCGTTCAGAAAATGCGAAACCAACTGGTTAGGTACTTAAAGCCATAATCAAAAAACAAGATTTACCCCGATCTTGTAATAATTTCATTCATTTACTGGCAATTTGATGATTTAGTGCCATCCTGTTGATCTGCTTTTAGTGCAATCTGAGAGAAGCGATGTTTTAACATCAGTGGTATGAATATGCTCTGGATGTAGTTTCTCGATATCTATTGCATGTTGTTTACACAAGTCAGGCTACAAGTAATGTTTGCATTGCTTAGCGCGTTTTACTGAGCTTGTAAAAATTTAATATGGTCATTAACTGATAGAGTTTTGTTTTATGTTAAAAAAAAGAACTTTGTCTAACGTCGTCCATTTTCTTGTATTGCTTCTTGTTTCTTTAATATCGGCAGCAGGCCACTGTGATGAGACTTATCACATATTTTCCCAGCCTTATGCCCCCCCGTTGATCAATGAGCTGAGGCCACTCCCACCCAATGTTTTGAGCATGATGCTTAATTTTCATGGAATACAGGGCAAGAGTGTAGTGTCGGTGGATTTATCTGGCCATGAGCCTTCAATAAGCTATGAAAAGTTCATGCGCTGGGTAGATACATTTTTCTTATCCGGCCGCTTCAAGGATTATTCCTGGATAGTCAGGCCAGTGACTGATGGGGCTGGCACATCAAAAGAGTCATCAGAGACTGTGCCCAGCAATAGTAATGAGGTGGAAAATGGTGGCCATTCAGAAACACAGCAGTCAGCAGCAGATCCAGACACTCAGCAGTCAGCAGCGGATTCGGGCACTCAGCAGATAGCAGCAGATTCAGACACTCAACAGCCAACGACGGAAAATGAGTCTGTTGTAGACGAAGCTCCTGTTGCTAAGAGAAAAAACGTCAGCAAGCGACGTAACAAAAAAGCGGTTAAAAATTCAGCTAACACTCCCGAGGTTGAGTTGAGGCTACAGGCACTCAAAGTTGAGGCAGCTTTTCTGGGAATAACATGGGAAGAGGTTACCACAGATCATATACCTGAAAATTGTCCTTTGATCGTATGGATGATAATGCATGAAGTTGATGATGCACTAAGGTCTATCCCGAGCTCTGACGAATCCAATGAGGACTTCTCCGAAATGCTGGCAAAGTTCGACCCGGCATTAGAGCTGGTATTGAGAGCAATGTTGGAGGTAACTGAAGGCAGCAGAATAGCAAAACTCGCCAAGCTCTGGATCAAACATGGGCTCATAAAAAACAACAATCATTTGGATGTTGAAAGTTGGCTGCTCAAGGAAAAAGATTTGTCTTATTTTAACTTTGAAATTGAGGATGTATCTCTGTTTTACGAAAATCGTTTAAGATCATGGGGAAAGGACTACATGATTCACAACGGGGTAACATCTAAACAATTGTATGCTAATAAGTTGAACAAAAAAGATTTCCGTTCGCAGGTATTATGGAACCTTCTTTTTCACTTTAGCGAAATAGAAGGATACATAGAGAATAAATCCCTAGCTGAATTTAAAGTGTTCGAGAACACTATCCTGTCTGTTTTAGATGATTTATTCCGTGAGACCAACAATATGAAGCACACTGAATTGGCTCTGATGGTATTATGGCTCGACATGGAAATTGACAGATGCGATATCGATTTTAATTGGAGGGATAAACTCTGTGAACTCAGGATAGACAGAAGTAGTGCTGCAGGCTTGAAGCGTCGGCAAAAAAAATCACTATCCAGCCATGCTGCCAAAAAGCGTAAATCAGAGGATGATGATAAAGATAAAGGAGAGGCAAAACGCAAGCGTTCTAAAGACACGGATGAAAACCCTGTTTCAACCAAGTCAGGGCGTAAAGTCGTTGTTCCAGTGCGATTCAAGGAATAGATTTGCACAGAAGTTAAGGCTGCCTCTTTCACAAACAGACAAAGAAGGATTAAGATAACGCTGGTCGTTTTATCACTAACTTCAGCAAGTCTACTGATACCAAAGAAGGCAAGGTCCTGTACGCTGAAGACCTGCCGCTGGACTGATGTAAAAAACTGTCGTTCAATAGGTGCTTTGGTGAGCAGTTGTCCGGCAGTTTTTTGCCGGGAGCTTTTGTACAGCAAGGAAGGTCCACAGAAAGGAAGACAACTCGCTGCCATCCGTTATAATTCGCCTTTTCGATAAATTCAAAGCTAACAATTGAGTGGGTTTTATGGAGATCATCTTTCAGCGTATTGCTGAAGAGCTGAACGTTCGTCCTGCGCAGGTCACCAGTGCTGTTGCGCTGCTGGATGATGGCGCTACAGTCCCTTTTATTGCCCGTTACCGTAAAGAGGCTACTGGTGCTCTTGATGATACCCAACTGCGTACGCTGGAAGAGCGTCTGAGGTATCTTCGTGAGCTTGAGGAGCGTCGTGAAACGGTTCTGAACAGTATTCGGGATCAGGAAAAACTGACGCCTGAACTGGAAAAGGATATTCGTGCTGCGGACACTAAAACCCGCCTTGAAGATCTTTATCTTCCTTACAAACCGAAGCGCCGTACTAAAGGTCAGATCGCCATTGAAGCCGGTCTGGAGCCACTGGCTGATCGATTGTTCAACGAGCCGGATACTGATCCGGAAGCAGCCGCCGCTGATTTCGTAGATGCTGATAAAGGCGTTGCTGACAGCAAGGCGGCACTGGAAGGCGCACGCTACATTCTAATGGAAAGGTTCAGTGAAGACGCCGAGCTGCTGGGTAAACTCAGGGATATGCTATGGAGCCAGGGCGTTCTTTCCAGCCGTGGTGTTGAGGGTAAGGAAGAAGAGGGAGCGAAATTCCGGGATTACTTTGAGCACGATGAGCCGATCAAACAGGTTCCTTCTCATCGCGCCCTGGCTATTTTTCGTGGCCGCAATGAAGGTGTGCTCCAGTCTGGCATTCGTCTCGAGAATGAACCTGAGTCGCGCCTGGAAACACATCCCTGCGAAAAAGTCATTGCTGATCACTGGGATATTTCAGATCAGGGCAGAGCGGCTGACAAGTGGCTTAAAGATGTCGTGCGCTGGACCTGGAGAGTTAAGCTCCTTACTCAGCTTGAAACCGACTTGATGACCCGTGTCCGTGAAAGTGCAGAGGAAGAAGCGATCAAGGTGTTTGCCAAGAACCTTAAAGATCTGCTTTTGGCAGCCCCTGCAGGTCTGCGCCCAACCCTGGGTCTTGATCCGGGTTTGCGTACGGGTGTCAAAGTGGCTGTCGTCGACGCTACGGGCAAACTGGTAGAACACACCACTATCTTCCCTCATGCTCCTCAGCGCCAATGGAAAGAAGCTCTGGGAACTCTGGCCACTCTCTGTCTGACACACGGTGTTGAGCTGGTCAGTATTGGCAACGGCACAGCATCCCGTGAAACGGATCGTCTCGTTGCTGAGCTGATGAGAGCTTATCCAAAACTGGGGTTGACGAAAATTGTCGTCAGTGAAGCCGGGGCGTCGGTTTATTCTGCTTCTGAACTGGCAGCTCGTGAATTTCCTGACCTGGATGTTTCTATCCGTGGTGCAGTATCTATTGCCCGTCGTCTGCAAGACCCACTGGCTGAGCTGGTTAAGATTGAACCTAAAGCGATTGGTGTGGGCCAGTATCAGCACGATGTCAGTCAGACTCAGCTGTCACGCTCTCTGGAAGCAGTCGTTGAAGACTGTGTAAACGCTGTCGGCGTTGATGTAAATACAGCTTCCAGTGCCTTGCTGACTCGTGTGTCCGGTTTGAACAGAACACTGGCAGATAACATCGTTGCTTTCCGTGACCAGAACGGTGTGTTTTCTGATCGTGAAGCGCTCAAGAAAGTGGGTCGTTTTGGTCCCAAAGCCTTTGAACAGGCAGCAGGTTTCCTGCGCGTCATGAACGGTGAAAACCCACTGGATGCTTCAGCGGTTCACCCTGAGTCTTATCCTGTTGTGGAGAAGATTGCCCGTCAGTCTGAGCGTGCAGTGCATGGCCTGATTGGCGATTCCCTGTTCCTGAGGTCTCTGGATCCCAAAACATTTACGGATGAAAGCTTTGGTCTGCCCACCGTGACCGACATTATTTCTGAACTGGATAAGCCGGGACGTGACCCCCGCCCGGAATTCAAGGCGCCAGAATTCCAGGAAGGCGTTGAAAAAATCAGTGACCTGAAGCTGAACATGGAGCTGGAAGGCGTTGTCACCAATGTAACCAACTTTGGTGCCTTTGTTGATGTCGGTGTTCATCAGGACGGTCTGGTTCATATTTCTGCGCTGTCCGATAAGTTTGTAAAAGATCCCGCTGAAGTGGTTAAGGCCGGTGATATCGTCAAGGTGAAAGTCATGGAAGTAGACGTCCAGCGCAAGCGCATTGGACTCTCTATGCGCATGAATGACAAGGCGGAAGAAGTGACTCAGGCCAGTCGGCAACCTCGTGGTGAACGTTCCGGTGGCACAAAGCCTCAGAGTCGTGGTAGCAAAAGAAACAACCATCAGGCTAAAAAAGAGCAGTCCGCCGGGTCTTTTGCTGACCTTTTTGCCAATGCTAAAAAGCTGAGAAAGTAAATAGGCAACAGGAGCAGCCCCCAGGAGGCTGCTCAAGGTCTCGAAGGTTTCGCGGTCATTCGATGGGTGCAAGGCCGATTCTAACGTTATATAGTCCGCCCTAAGAAATGATTACCGCCTTCTGCAATGCTCGCAGGCTCCTAGGCGACCCCTTAGCGAGGACGGCAGAGTGTTGATCTCGAAAAAACGCATCTGGATTGGAATTGTATTTTGACTAGCCAGTATGAGTGTCGTCTGCAACTACTACAGCAGTCGTCCAACCAAAACCTGCTCAGTGGTATACAACACGGAATCGAACGTGAAGGCTTGCGGGTATCGGCTGATGCACGTTTGTCGCAGTTTTCTCATCCGGAAGTGCTGGGTAAGACCCTGACGCACCCCTATATTACGACTGACTACTCTGAAGCTTTGCTGGAGTTCATCACTCCGGTCTACTGCAAGGTGGAAGATGTTATGAAATTTCTGGAAGAGCTGCATAGCTACACCTGCAAAAACCTTGATGGTGAATTGCTCTGGGCGGGCAGTATGCCAGCTCTGCTGGAAGGTGAGCAGAGCATTCCTATTGCCCGTTATGGTGACTCCAATTCAGGCAAAATGAAGACGATCTACCGTGAAGGGCTGGCGCATCGATATGGCAAGGCGATGCAGACTATTGCCGGCATTCATTATAACTTTTCCTTGCCAGAATCATTCTGGCAGTTGTTGTCTGATGCTGAATCTTCAGATCGTTCTCTGGAAGATTTCCAGTCAGAATCCTATTTGGCAATGATCAGAAACTTTCGTCGTTATTCCTGGCTGCTGATGTATCTTTTCGGCGCTTCGCCCGCTGTCAGCAAGAGTTTTTTTACTCAGGAAAAAGCCTTCGAGTCGCTGGCACAGCTGGATGAAGACACCTTGTATTTACCCTGGGCAACTTCTTTGAGAATGAGTGATCTTGGCTATACCAATAATGCCCAGTCATCCTTGAGTATTTGTTACAACACTCTGGGAGAGTATGTTTCCAGTCTTGCTAAAGCCATTAAAACGCCCTATCAGCCTTATGAAGAAATCGGACTCAAAAATGGCGATCGTTATCTACAGCTGAATACTAACCTGCTCCAGATTGAGAACGAATATTACAGCAACATTCGACCCAAGCGAATTGCCAAACGGGGTGAGAAGCCTCTGACCGCATTGTCGAACTATGGTGTTGAATACATTGAAGTGCGCTGCATGGACATCAATCCCATGGAGCCACTGGGTTTGTCTTCGGCTGATGCTGCTTTTCTGGATGTGTTCCTGGTGTTTGTCGCATTGATAGACAGTCCTGAAATTGATCATGCAGAGTGTCAGAGGGTGACTGAGAACTTTGCCCTGACGGTTTCAGAAGGAAGACGTCCCGGACTGAAGTTAAATGATGAGCAGGGTCCGGTCCCTCTGACTGACTGGGGATTGTGTTTAATCGACATGATGGTGCCCGTTGCCCAGATGCTGGATAAGGCAAATGAGTCTCATCTCTTCTCGGAATCTCTGGCTCAACAGAGAGCGAAGCTGCTGAATGCTGAGAATACACCTTCAGCCAGAATCTTGCAGGCACTGAAAAACAGCGGAGACAGTTATATTGATTGGATGCTCAAGCAGTCTGAAGCACACGCCCGCTATTTCAGTCAGCAAAATATTCAGCCTGAAAGGTTGGAGTATTTTGGGCGCATAGCCGCCGAATCAAGGGAGCATCAGGAGCGATTGAAAGCTTCTGATACGACGCATTTTGATGAGTTTCTGAAACGTTATTTTGAATCTGAATGATTCGTAATTTTTTGAAAAACCGGATCTGGTGAGTAAGCAAATGACCATCAGATCCCATCATATTCTCTCACGAACAGGGCTTTTTTCTGACCAGAAAAAGCTTTCTTACCTAGGTAAAAGTTGTTTTTTGCTGGTTACTTCTATTTTGTTTTACCGTGAAAAAATTTTCACCCGTGAGGGAGACAAAAAACTGTTTCAGCTGCTCATGGCTGATTTACGCGATCGATCAAGCTCTGTTTTTTGAATCGCTCTGGAACTCACCGAACGGGAGTCAGAATCCCATTTTTTTGACTGCTTTATTAAATAATTTTTTTGAATCAAGGCAGGCCCTTTTATCTTTTATAGAATTAAAAAACCCTAAAAACCCTGAAAAAAACGACTTTTGGTGCGATCGTACAAATATAATCAAGATCGAAATTGACTGTAAATTGAAATTACCTCTTGCCGCAAAAAATCCACTGTCATAACCTAGCAACTGAGTCGCCGTTTCCAAGCAGCCTGTCGGACTTAAGACTGTCCTACTGCGGTTGCAATAAATTGGTCTAAAAATCTCTGTTTCTTCGTCAAATAGCTCGCTATTCTCCTCAGAAACAGAGATTTTTATCCTCAATTTCTTGCAATCCTCGCTACGGACGCTTAAGTCCGACAGGCTGCAAGGGGCGAGAAAGTGATCCCGTTTCAAGTAGATGAGATCCAAACGAAGAGGAATAGTCATGCTGGAGGGGTGCAAAACGGCCAGAGAACGTTGGGGTGGCGTATCGGAAATCATTGACCGCTGGCTAAACGAGCGGCAAGCGCTGATCGTTCTCTACTGCTCAATCAATGGAGTGAATCAATTTCACGATGATAAAAGACCTGTTGCAAACAAACTGAAAGAAATGTGCCAGATTCTGGTTGATTATGTTTCAGCGGGTCATTTCGAAGTTTACGAACAACTGATTCAGGAAGGTATTGATTTTGACGATGGGGGAGTAGAAATGGCACAGTCCATTTTGCCGAAACTGGAAAAAAATACGCAGGCTTGTCTGGATTTTAATGACGGTTGTGAGTCCCTCAGCAGTGTCATTATGCTGCAGACCCACCTGTCCGAACTGGGTGAAGCTTTAGAAGAACGGTTTTCTCTGGAAGACCAGATGATTGAAGTGCTTCACGAATCCCACAGAGAATTGCTTGCCTCGCAATAATACCGCTGGCAGATAGTCCGAATATCTGCCAGCAGTATTAAGGAAACTGCTCGACCTGCGGTGGTCTGATTACTTCTTTTTCTCTTCTTTTCCCTGCGATTCTTTTTTCACACTCAGCAACTCAACTTTAAAAATCAGCACCTCATTAGGCCCAATCCTTCCGGGAATTCCTCCGGGACCATATGCAAGCTCTGAAGGAATATAAAGCTCCCAGACGGAACCTTCCTGCATCTGTTTCAGACCTTCAGTCCAGCCTTTGATGACCTGATTCAGTTTGAACGTTGCCGGTTGGTTTCTGCTGTAAGAACTATCAAAGACTTTGCCATCCAGAAGGCGTCCTTCGTAATGGACAGTCACTTCACTGTTCTCTGCTGGTTTGATGCCTTGACCGTTCTTAATCACTTTGTACTGAAGGCCACTTGCCAGTGTTTTGATACCTGACTTTTTGGCGTTATCTTTCAGGAAAGTCTGACCCCTTTCAAGGTTCTTTTTTGCCTCCTCTGCCAGTTGGGCCTGACGCTTTTTCTCCTGATCCTTACGAGCCTTTTCGATCAGCCTGAACATTTCCTGCTTGTCAAAAGCCAGTGGTTTGTTCTCCAGAGTATCCTCTACTCCCCGGGACAATGCGTCCGCGTTGATGCCCTCAAACTGTTTGAGTTGCTCGGCTAAAATTGCACCCAGACTGTAGCTGAGTTTGTCTGCCTCTGTTTCCAGAGCAGTAACTGATTGCAGGGAAAAGGACATCAGGGCGATGCCAGCAAGCACTTTTAGTCTCATGAAGTTTCTCTATTTATTTTTAAAGTGCAGCTCTTCCTGACTTTGCAGTTATTGTTGTCATGTTCCGGTCAAGCTGCACTTCCGGCTCATGGCTATTTGTGTTAGCTCGACTCACGAAGGGTCAGATTTTTTTTTGGTACAAGTGTTTCTCTATCTTTCTGCAAACACAGAGAGATAGCAAGTGTTATGGAACATTACTTTTACAAAAAGGCCTTAAATTAAAGGGTTAAATGACTTTCGCCGATGATAAAACGAAAGACGACAAGTTTTTTTTGAAGGAAAAAAAATAATTTTATATAAAAAAATGCATAAAAAAATTTGCAGTCGTGTGATAAGCACTCTATTTTCTAATTAAAACTGGATATAAATTATTCAGCTTTTATATAGAAGTACTTCTAAAGGCAATGACGAGGGATGACCAAATGCCTGTAGCTAAAAGGAAACCAGCCGCCAAGAAGGCTGTAAAAAAACCAGCCGCTAAAAAAACTGTGGCAAAAAAGCCAGCAGCTAAAAAACCAGTCGTTAAAAAAACTGCAGCGAAAAAAACCACTCGCAAGGTAGATCCGGTTAAGAAACTGGAAAAAGAAATTGAAGCACTCAAGAAGAAATTGGATAAGGCTAAGGAGTCTTTGAAGAAAGCAAAGACAAAAGCCAAAGCTGACGCCAAGAAAAAAGCTCCGGCTAAAAAGGCTGCTGCTAAAAAGAAAACGGTAGCGAAAAAAACCACTGCCAAGAAAAAGGCCCCAGCTCGTAAAGCAGCTGCCAAAAAAACGGTTGCTAAGAAAAAGGCACCGGCTCGTAAAGCAGCAGCCAAGAAGGCTGTAGTTAAGAAAAAAGCCCCAGCTCGCAAGACCGCTGTTAAGGCTCCAGCCAAGAAAAAAGCCAAGAGCTAATCGCTACAGCGGTATATGCAGGAGAGGGAAGCCTCTCCTGCAATAATTCTAAATATCTCTCTCCCTCTCGCCATCTGTCTGCGAGTACTTCTTTGTGGCAATGATTCCGTTGCCACTTTTTTGGAAATAACCTGACCCGAATTTTGACCTCGAATTGCCTGACCACTCTGCATGATATTAACGTCTCGTTGTATAGAAATCCCTGTATCCGCAGTGGTTTGATATTCCCGTAGGAATGCCAGTGAAACAGTGTTTATAATGCGCGCCATGATTAATTTGAACTCAGTCAGTTTATTGCGCTCTGGCAAGGTTTTGCTGGAAGAAACCAGTGCAATAATTCATCACGGCCAGCATGTTGGGCTGGTAGGAGCCAATGGGTGTGGCAAGTCGAGTCTGCTGGCCCTAATTATGGGAAACCTGCAAGCGGACAAGGGCGATGTCAGTATCGACACCGGTCGCGGGATTGCTCACATGGCTCAGGAGGTTCTGGCTCTGGACCAGAGAGCCGTCGATTATGTGTTGGATGGAGATGAGACACTTCGGAAAATAGAAAAAGCCATTGAGCGTGCCGAACGAGACGAAGAGCACGGCAATCTTGCTGAACTTCACGAAAAGCTGCTTCAGGCAGATGGCTATACGGCGCGTTCTCGCGCTGAACAATTGCTCCATGGTCTTGGATTTTCCCATGAACAAATTGAGCGTAGCGTAAAAGATTTCTCTGGTGGTTGGAGAATGAGATTGAATCTGGCTCGTACCCTCATGTGTCCTTCAGACTTACTGTTCCTTGATGAGCCAACCAACCACCTTGACCTGGATGCCATTGTCTGGCTGGAAAGTTTCCTTAAACGTTATCAGGGCACACTGATTATTATCTCTCACGACCGTGATTTTCTGGATGCAGTGATTGATATCACCCTTCATATCGAGCATCAGAAACTGAATACCTATCGTGGCAATTATTCTGCTTTTGAACGCATGCGTTCTGAACGTCTTCAGCAACAGCAGGCTGCTTTTGAAAAGCAACAAAAGCAGCGTGCTCACATGGAGAAGTTTGTTGAACGGTTTCGTGCCAAAGCGACCAAGGCCAAACAGGCACAGAGTCGCTTGAAAGCGCTGGCCAGGCTGGAAGAAATAGCACCGGCTCATGTCGATTCGCCTTTCAGCTTCAGCTTTCCTGATCCTGAAAAAATATCTTCACCGCTGTTGACCCTGGAAAAAGCCGAACTGGGTTATGAAGGCAGCACACTTATCAAACTGAAAATGAATATCCTGCCTGGCAGTCGCATCGGTTTGTTGGGGGCTAATGGCGCGGGTAAGTCAACCCTGATCAGGACACTGGCAGGAGAGTTACCCCTGGTAGCTGGCCAGAGGCATGATGGAGAGCACCTGAGAGTGGGATACTTCGCCCAGCATCAATTGGAAAAGCTGGATGCCGATGCCAGCCCATTGCTTCATTTACAACGAATGTCGCCTGAGGCGCGGGAACAAGAGTTGAGAAACTTTCTGGGTGGCTTTGGTTTTCATGGTGACAAGGCCCTGGAAACGATTGCAGGCTTTTCTGGCGGTGAACAGGCGAGGCTGGCATTGGCAATAGTAGCCTGGCAAAAGCCTAACCTGTTATTGCTTGATGAACCGACCAACCATCTTGATCTTGAGATGCGTCATGCCCTGACTATGGCTCTACAGACGTTCGAAGGAGCCGTGATACTGGTGTCGCACGATCGTAGTCTCCTGCGCAGTACTACAGATGATCTTTTTCTGGTTCATGATGGCCGGGTTGAAGCTTTTCAAGGTGATCTGGAAGATTACAGCCTCTGGTTGACTCAGCAGCGCCAAGAAGATAAATCAGAAACCCTTTCTGAAACGGTTCAATTGGCGCACTCTGCACAAGCCCGCAAAGAGCAGAAGCGTCTTGAGGCAGAACGTCGCAAACAACTCAGGCCGCTGAAAAAGAAAGTGGAGTTTCTGGAGCAAAAACTGGAGAAGCAACAATCTATGCTGGCGGATTTGGAGTCTGAACTGGCCAGTCCGGAACTCTATGAAAGTTCAGAAAAAGAGCGTTTGAAATCTTTGTTGGATCAGCAGGCTCAATACAAAAAAACGATTGCACAAATCGAAGAAGATTGGATGGAAACGCTGGAGCAACTGGAAGCAATGGAAAGTGAGTAGGCATCTTTTGCCGCCTGATAATCATCAGGCGGCATAATCAGGGAATATCATACAGAGGAGTAGGAGTTTTCAGAGATCGATCGTAGTCTTTCTCGCAACCCTTTTTGCCTGGCGCAAAATGGGCAGGGACTCCATTCCGGAAAAGCGGGTCATGAATCTGAAGTATGACCTTATTATGCTTGCTCGTATGCCACTTCTTCAGCTTCGTCGGATACACTGTCCAGTTTGCCCAGCAAACTACCCACCCTTTCGCTCCAGGAGCTCAGTTCCTGTTTGAGATGAGTGTTTTCATCTTCCAGACGGGTATTGGTTGAACGCAATTCCTCTAGCTCCATTCGAGTGAGTTCAAGTTTGTCGATCAGGTTCTGAAGTTTGTTTTCAAGTTGGCCTAAGGATTCAATGGACATAATTGTTACTTTTTCACCAGGAATAGTTCGGACGAAATCAGCTTGTCTGTAACCAACAGCCGCCAGCCTGTTCTTTAAGCAGCAGTCCGGCAGGCACCTGTGCAAGTTAAGGGTGGTTTTTGCACTGGCTCTACGATAGCACATACTTCTGGCTAAGTTCAGATAAGTTACTTATATGCAGGCTATACTTGCGAAGTAATTACAAAAGATTGCGAGTGATAGGGGAATGTTTATGACTCTGTTCTGAATTGAATCTATCGCTTCTGAAATGCTTTAAAAACGACGATCATTTTATAATGCCCGGGCAGTCTGCTACCGACATACCAATCGTCTCTTCAAATTCTTTTCCAAAGAGGCTTTTGCGACAGCCTCTAAAGTCGGGACAGCAGGGACGTGTTCGCGGTAATTGAGACCTTGGCGTGGTCCGGTGGAGTTTTAATGACGCCAGTTAGAAATTTTGATGCTTTTCAGAGTTGCACAGGACAGCCAAGTGGGTCCTGTGCGATGAGGTGAGATGCCTCAAGGAGTTTTGCATGAGCGAAACTGCACTACCTGACGCAACCATTGTCTCTGTTCTCAATGTCGAAGACGAGGCCATGAGGGCCTTTTACATCTCCCTGACCTGTAATCAGAGTGTTGACGAATACATTCATGATCAGCATCTTTACTTTTCTTCACGTCAGGTAGAAGGTGTTTTTCTGAGTCATCTGCTGGCTTTGACGGAATTGGCCCTGGATCGCTGCTTTCTGCTCACTCGATGACGGCAATGAGTATTTTCAGGTTGAACTGACTCTTGTGATACCGGGCTTGCGTACTGACAACTACCCACCAAATAGATACACTTCCCAGCTGCGAATGTAAATGCAGATCGTGCTTCCGGGCTGACTGAGGTCAGTCTGATGTTCGTGCGTACCTGAGGACAATTCGCAAAAAGCACCATGAGCAAAAGAACCGTTTTTCATCACTTGATGTGCTGGAAAGTGTTTCACGGTAACAAGTGATAGATAAGTAACTATGCCAGAAACTATTCCCCCTGACTCGGTGGGCCTGGTCGAACCCGAAACGGTTCATTTTGATCAGCCCCTTCAGTTAAGTTGTGGCCAGACCCTGAACGAATATGACCTGGTAATTGAAACCTACGGTGAGCTGAATACCGAAAAGAGTAATGGTATTTTGATCTGCCATGCGCTCAGTGGCCATCATCATGCAGCCGGTTACCACAGCATGGAAGATCGCAAGCCTGGCTGGTGGGATAACTTTGTTGGACCGGGTAAGCCTCTGGATACCCGGCATTTCTTTGTTGTCAGTCTGAACAATCTCGGGGGCTGTCATGGCAGTACAGGCCCAACCAGTATCAACCCGCAAACCGGCAAACTTTACGGCTCTGATTTTCCCATAGTAACCGTAGAAGACTGGGTCGAGAGTCAGGCCAGACTGGCAGATCATCTGGGTATTCGACAATGGGCTGCCGTTGTGGGTGGCAGCCTTGGCGGTATGCAGACGCTTTACTGGTCTACGGCTTATCCTGAACGACTGCGTCATGCTGTTGTTATTGCTTCTGCACCGAAACTGTCGGCACAGAATATTGCTTTTAATGAAGTGGCTCGTCAGGCCATTCGCTCCGATGAAAACTTTCGGGATGGCCAATATCTTGAAGAAGGAACCCTGCCCAAGAACGGACTGGGACTGGCCAGGATGGTAGGCCACATTACCTACCTGTCGGATGACGCCATGGGACAAAAGTTTGGGCGTGAACTCAAGAATGAAGAGTACAGTTTCGACTATGGTGTTCAGTTCCAGGTAGAGAGTTATCTTCGCTATCAGGGAGAAAATTTCTCTGGCAGCTTTGATGCCAACACCTATCTGTTGATGACCCGGGCTCTGGATTATTTTGATCCGGCCCGGAAGTTTAATGATGATCTTGCACAGGCTTTGTCTCCGGCTAAAGCACGCTTTTTGCTGGTTTCATTCACTACCGACTGGCGATTCTCCCCGGAGCGTTCCAGAGAGATCACCGATGCGCTTCTCAAGGCGGGCAAGCAGGTTTCTTACCTGGAAGTGGATGCCCCCCAGGGCCATGATGCTTTCCTGATGAACATTCCCCGATACGTGAATGCCGTTTCAGGCTATATGAAACGAGTCGCTGACGAATGCAAGGAGACTGCCGTATGAGTACCCGTGTTGATTTTGCCATCATCAGTGACTGGATTGGCCAGGGCAGTCGGATTCTTGATCTGGCCTGTGGTGAGGGGGCTCTGCTGGCGGATCTGGGGAGAAACAAGCAGGTCAGGGGTTATGGACTGGAGATTAATCCACAGAATATCCAGAATTGTATTCAAAACGGCGTCAATGTTCTTGAGCAAAACATTGACCAGGGTTTGGGCAATTTTGGCGATCAAAGCTTTGATACCGTGGTGATGACTCAAGCTCTGCAGGCTCTGCAGTTTCCTCATCTGGCACTGGATGAAATGCTTAGAGTGGGTCGGGAATGCATTGTCACCTTCCCGAACTTTGGTCACTGGCGTTGCCGCTGGCATCTGGCTACCAAGGGCAGAATGCCGGTATCCAAATTTATGCCTTATACCTGGTATGACACGCCTAATATACACTTTTGCACGTTTAAGGATTTTGAAGATCTTTGTCGTCAGAAAAAGCTGAAGATCATCAATCGTATGGTAACCGATAGCGCCAACAGGGGAGGCTGGAGAACCCGCCTGCTGCCCAATCTGATGGGAGAAGTGGCTATCTATCATCTGACTCGAGGAGAGTGAAGTCATGGCTTGTGTAAGGCTGCTTAGTTTACTGTTGGCGCTTGCCGTTTTTTCAGGAGCCCATGCTGCCGGGGTGCCTGAAGCCCGTGTCATGAATGACAAACCGGCTCGGTTTGGCGATTATGAAGTCTATTACAGTGCCTTCCCCAGCACCTTTATTCAGCCGGGCATAGCCAAAACGTATGATCTGGAGCGCGGCCCAAAAAATGGTCTGGTCAATATGGTTGTCAGAAACGTCAGGGACAGCGACGAAGGCAAGGCGGTAAAAGCCTCTTTTGATGGTAATGCCGCCAACCTTCTGGGTCAGCAGTCGGCTCTGAATTTCAAGGAAATAAAAGAAGGTGATGCCATCTATTACCTGGCAGGTTTCCGGTTCAGTAATGAAGAAATGCTAAAATTCACCATCAAAGTACACCCTGAAGGTTCCAGTCAGAGTCATACCATTCAGTTCAGCCAGAAATTTTACGAGGGCGGCCAGTGAGTTCGTTGCTAAAAAAAGAGCCAAAAAAAGTGGTATTGGCCAGTGGTAACCAGGGCAAGCTGAGGGAGCTTCAGCAGATGCTCTCGGGGCTTGACTTTAAAGTGTTGGCTCAAAGTGAGTTCGGTATAGATTCTGTTGAGGAAACAGGGCTGACTTTTATAGAAAATGCCTTGATCAAGGCCAGAAATGCAGCAAAAATCTCAGGTCTTGCAGCTATTGCTGATGACTCCGGAATTGAAGTGGATGCCCTGAATGGCCAGCCAGGTATTTACTCGGCACGATTTGCCGGTGACGATGCCACCGACAAAGCCAACAATCAGAAGCTTTTGCAGAGCCTGGACGGATTACCCAAAGAGCAAAGAACCGCTCGTTTTCACAGCGTGCTGGTCTATATGCGTCATGCCGAAGACCCTACCCCTGTGATCTGTCACGGAAGCTGGGAAGGCTACATTCTGGAGTCGCCTGCAGGTAATCAGGGCTTTGGTTATGATCCGCTTTTTTATGTACCTGACCACAAGTGTGCAGCGGCTGAACTCAGTCGGGAACAGAAAAACAGTATCAGCCATCGGGCCAAAGCCATGGCGCAGCTTCTGGCGCAGTTAAAAGAAGGCTCCTGATAGACGACTTTTTTTCTTTATGCGGCCGGTGATGTTATCTGGCTGCTTTAATCACCTGACCTGATTCTCGATATGCTCGAACTCCCTCCATTGAGTCTTTATGTTCACATCCCCTGGTGTGTCAAAAAATGCCCCTATTGTGACTTCAACTCCCATGCACTCAGTGATGGTATTCCTGAAGAAGCTTATGTCAACGCCCTGTTGGAAGACTTTGACAGCGAAGTGAGTTCTCTCCAGGGGAGAGCCTTGCATACGATTTTCTTTGGTGGCGGTACTCCCAGTTTGATGTCTGCCAAAGGCTTTGATCGTTTTCTCTCTGAGCTGGAAAAACGAATCCGTTTCGCGCCGGGTATTGAAATCACCATGGAAGCCAACCCCGGCACCTATGAGCATGATCGGTTCAAAGATTATCGAAAAGCCGGCATCAACCGATTGTCATTAGGGGTTCAGAGTTTTCAGGATGAAAAGCTCAAGGCGCTGGGCCGTATTCACAGTTCGGAAGAAGCACGCAAAGCGATTGAGTCCCTCAGGGGGATGGGCTTTGATAACTTCAATATTGATCTGATGCACGGACTGCCCGGGCAAAGCATTCAGGATGGCCTGTCAGATCTGGAAAAAGCGGTTGCACTGGAGCCGACTCATATTTCCTGGTACCAGCTCACCATTGAACCCAATACGGTTTTCTATTCAAAAACGCCCATCCTGCCAGAGGATGATACCCTCTGGTCGATCCAGGAAGAAGGGTGGGATTTACTGGCAGAGGCGGGCTATCAGCAGTATGAAATTTCGGCCTACAGCCGACCCGGCAAGCAGGCAAAACATAATCTGAACTATTGGCAGTTTGGTGACTATATCGGTATTGGTGCAGGGGCCCATGGCAAGATCACCCAGCGGGAGACGGGCAGGATTTATCGAAACTGGAAAACCAGGATGCCTTCCGATTATCTGGCAATGGACAAACCCTTTGAATCGGGCAGCAGGATATTGGGTAGGGATGATCTGCCGATTGAGTTTATGATGAATGTTCTGCGTCTTAACCAGGGGGTTGATCACTCATTGTTTGTGCAGAGAACCGGAATGGCACTTTCTGACATAGACGTTCAATGTCAGCTGGCGATTGAAAAAGGTTTGCTGGAGCAGGATCGACTACAGCCAACAAAGCAGGGGCGACTCTTTCTGAATGATCTGTTGGCTTTGTTTACGGATGGGTGATTTTCTCGCTCAGGTAGCGACTGGACGCCATTTTTTTGGAATCTGTTGCGAATTGTTTACGCACTCAAAACGGAGGGTGAACTATGGAATGGATAACAGACGGCATTATTTTTCTGTCAAAGTTGGCTCGTGAGCATCTTGGTGTCATCGCTATGGCTCTGACAGCGGTAGCCGTGGCATTTGTGGGGCGTTTTATTGCCTCATGGAGCAGTGGCTGGATGAATCGGCTGCACGCTGCGGTGAGAATCCCTGCAAGAGCTGTTTTGAATCTTGCCCTGTTTGGCGCCATCTTCTATTTTGTGCCACAGTGGCTCGGCAATTTACTGGGCTACTTCAATCATTACACTCTCGCTCCGGTATTGCTGGTAATCGCAGTCTGTGTCGGGATATTGTCGGAGAAGCTGGGGCATTGAGAAGAGGAGCAGCGATTGAAACTCTGCCCCTTCCGGATGGGGTAAGGTTTATTCCGTTCTTTCGAACAGCAGATCCCAAACGCCGTGACCCAGCCTGTGACCGCGCTTTTCAAACTTGGTCAGCGGTCTGAAATCTGGCCTTGGTGCGTATTGACCTTCACTTTCCTGATTTTTAAACCCTTCAGCGGCCGTCATGACGTCCATCATTTGTTCGGCGTAGTTTTCCCAGTCTGTGGCCAGATGAATAACGCCACCCAACGCCAGTTTCGGTCTGATGGCTGCAATAAATTTGGGTTGAATCAGGCGACGCTTGTGATGACGCTTTTTGTGCCAGGGATCAGGGAAATAAATCTGAACTCTGGACAGGCTGCCGTCGGCAATGCAGTCGCGAAGCACTTCAACGGCATCATCGCAATAGCTGCGAACATTGGTGACGCCTGCCAGCTGGGATTCATTCAACAGACTGCCAACTCCCGGGCGGTGAACCTCAATACCGATAAAGTTTTTGTCGCTTTCGGCTTTTGCCATAGCCACCAGTGACAGTCCCATGCCGTAACCGATTTCCAATACGACAGGTGCCTCCCGGCCAAAGGCTTCACTGATGTTTAATGGCCCGTCTTCTTTCTGTAGACCCCACTTGTCCCAGCATTCATCCCAGCCACGACGCTGCCCTGTGGTCATACGACCTGCGCGCAGGACAAAACTTTTGATTTCCCGACGTTTAGTCGGATCGGGGGTGTGATCAGGATCAACTGAGCTGGTCATGAGAGGTACATAATCTGCAAATGAAAAAGTCGGCGTAAGATACCTAAACTGTGTTGACTTGGAAACCTTTGGCTACCGGATTCAGGTTTGCTCATGTGTTTGTTATCCAACCTTGAGTACAGCGGAGTCATCCTTTCTGAACTGGTCGTGCTTTAACTTGAACACGTTTATCAAGTTGGTGAGTGTTCTAAAACGGCTAATTGAGTCTTCAATATCCTCTGAGCTAATGGGGTCAGAGTACTTGGAAGGGAGGTTTTCAGGGGCATCAGGTTCCATCTTGCCATGTAACTTTTTTCCATCTGATTTTAAAATGGATAAAAAAATTTCTTCCAGCTTTCTGATAGCGGCTTCAACATCCGAGTCATTAAAGCAGTCTATTGAATAGTGATCTTCAGAACCTAGAGCTTCAAAGATATTCTTTTCTGCTAAGGAAAATTGATTCTTTAATTCCTCGAGTAAGGATGAAGTGACAAAAGCTGTTTCAATGAGGTCAGCATTGGTTTCGTAGAGCTTTCCATCATTGGCTGCCTCGTATTTAACGAGATTAATACTCAGTGACATGGTTGACCTCCTGTGGAGTCTGGATCAATCAAAAAGCAATGCTCACGTCTCCCTTCAACAACCGGATCAAGGTAGCCAGTCGTCTCCCATTATTTGCTCAAAAGTCCAGGGGCAATCATCCGGGAAGCTGCTGGCATTGAGTTTTCTGCTTTTTTGCTTGATGTACCTGTTCATTTGTTTGATGGCATCGATTCTGGCTTCTGCGTAAGCATCATGCATCAACTGGCTGGTTTTGGTCTGAAGAGACGGGCTTTGTTTGAGCAATTTTCGTATTTCACGCCTGGGATTATCCATGCTGGGGTACCAGGTATGGACGACCATTTCAGCTATCCATCTATCCTCCAGTTGATAGGTTTGGTATTCATATTTCAATAAGTGAAGGAGAAGAGTAGTCAAGTGAGACTCTATCGATCTTGGCTCACTCTTACCCATATCCCCTACTTCCTCAATGAGGTTTTCCAAATCAAGCTGGTCAAACTGGCGGTTAATCAAGAGCTGTTTTTGCTTCTGAACCCATTGGTAAAAGTCTGTCTCGTAAAGATTATCCATAAATCACCTCCATGAACTTCCTAATGTAGGCAAAAAGTACCGGAGCATCAAAAACATTAATCATAAAGTTCGGTGACAGCAAAGATGGCCAGAAAAAGCCAACCCAGCATCAACGAGATGCCACCCAGTGGGGTGATCGCACCCAGCCAGCCAATTCCGGTGATGGCAAGAATATACAGGCTACCGGAAAAGAGGATGATACCCGCGAGAAACAGTCTGGCGCTCCATCTCAGCTTTCTGGAGTCTTTGAAATGGAGGGCAAGAACGGCAACAAGAACCAGAGCCAGACTATGATAGAACTGGTAATCCGTCGCTGTTGCCCATACGTCTATGTAGCGCTCGGACAGCTGATCTTTCAGAGCATGGGCCCCAAATGCGCCCAGAGCCACAGACAAAAAACCACAAAGGGCACCGGGTAACAGGTAGAGTCGGGTCATTTTTTATCCGTAACTTTTGTCGGCAACAGATCAACAACACTCCCCGCTGCAAGTCTCAATCCTTCCTGAAAGTACAGAGAGCTTTTTTCATGATCTTCCATATGAGCCATAAGGCGGCCCAACTCGTTATAGGTATCAATCCGTTTGCTGAGTCTCAGGCTGGCTTCAAAGTATTCCCTGGCTTTACCCCAGAGTTCATTACGGAGAGACAGACGACCCAGGGTCAGTAGCAGGTCGGCGTCGTTAGGTCTTTCATTGAGCATGGCTTCGGCAAAATGCAGCTGCTTCTTCACATCCCTGCCCTTAATCTTGCCGTAGAGCAGAGCCATGTCGCTGCAGTAGTGTTTCTTCAGGTTTTCTCTGAGCAGAGCTTCTGCTTTCTCTTCTGCTCCCAGATCTGTTAGGCACTTCGCATATCGATAGATCATGGCAGAGTTGTGTTTTTGACTGGACGACAAACTGTTCCAGATTTGAGTTGCAGGTTTTATTTTCTGCTCCAGAGAGGTAAAACTGCGGCCATTGTTAAAGGCTTGATTGAAAAGGGCCTCAAAGCACTGAAGCTCAGTGGTGCGATACTCTTTATCGGAAACGATTTTTTGCTTTTTCAGCTTGGGTAACAAGGCTGCAAGTGATTGCCAGTCATTCAGACGGGTATAAACCTGCTTCAGCATCTTCAGGACGTAGCAATGTCGTGGAACCTGCTTGTGCAGCTTGGTCAGAGTGGCCAGTGCCTGCTCCAGTTGACCCGATGACAGTTGCAGCTGAGCCTGGGTAATACCAATAGCCAACTCTGCACCGGGCTCCTTGTGATCGGCTCGGCGAAGGTATTCGGCAGAGGCTTCAGGGTCATCATTTTCATGAGCCGCTCGGGCGGCAGCAAGATAATTCAGTAACGGTGACGAGCCATAGTCCGCTGCCTGCGAAAGCAGTCGCTCAGCTTTTTTCCAGTGTCCCTGAGTGAACTCGACAAAGCCGCGGGTTGTTAATTTACGGGCTCGCCTTTCTTTGGCGCCCGAAGTCATTGGATAGATAAAACCAGTGACGTCGAAAATCAGTTTCAGGATAATCCAGACAAGCCATAACGCACCTATGGCAAGACCTATCAGTAGAAACAGTCCCCACAGTGTGCTTTCGAACGTAGTCGTGTTGTAAGAGATAAGCACATAGCCGCTGTCACTGATCATGGTATTTGCCAGACCAAAAGTAATGCCCAGAATCGCCAGGAAGATGATAAAACTCTTCATTTCCGGGGCTCCTCTGAAGAATTAGCAGGTGCTTCTGAGGGCTGAGAATGTTCTGTCCGGTTTTCTGTGGTTGTCTGGTCAGTCACTTCAGGTGCTTTTTCGGCTGGACTGTTCTGGACAGTCTGAGCACTCTGTGCAGATTCAGTTTGTCCTGTCGTATTTTTTTTATTCTCCGGGGTATCGTTTAACTGGCTGGATTTCAGCAAGCTCAAAGCACGGCTGATATTGATGGTTACAGGTTTTACGGTGATTTTGTCTAAAACCTTCAGCTCGTCCAGCATTGCGGTCGCCTGAGACCCTGAAAGGGGAAAGTATTTTTCTATCCAGTTTGAAGCCTGTTGCAAGCTACTGTTGTAGATAGCCTGGTCTCTGGAGAGGACTGACAACTTGGCCTGCTCCAGCATCAACTGTAGGTTTTGGCGAATGATAATATTCTCTTGGGGTGTCAGTAGTGAGGTGATTTTCTGATCGCGATCCGGAGTGAACCTGAACAGGCTGACAAAGCTCTCCCAGGTATTATTCAGCATTGAGAGGGCGACAGTCTGCCACTTGGCAGTTTCTGTAGATGGAGTGCCTGCGGATGGCATGTCAGAAGATTTTGATACGGTTGCTAAAGGTTGTTGCAGGGTCTTTTTTTCCATCAGGGGCAATTGGTCAATCTGCCGGGTGAGCGCTTCAAGCTTCAGGTAGAGCCCTTCCTGATCGAGATCCGGGAGACTGTTGAGAGAAGCTATATCTTCTGCCAGTGCTTCCCGAACGGGATACAAATTATAGTTGTCCAACTCAAGCAGCATCTTGTCAGCACTGTTAAGGAGAGCTTTGGCTGATTGGATATCAGATGACATGAGCAGACGCTGGTTAGCGAGACTGAGCAGGTATTCTACTTCTGCCAGCTTCCAGCCATCCAGACTGCTACCGGTGAGTTCCTGAAGGTTTTTGGTCAGGCTGTCGGTGCGACTGAGCAAACGTTCACTTCGACTTTCCTGTTCGCTCAGTTCGGTTTTGATAGGCGTGAGATCACTGTTTATTTCAGCGAGCCTGGCCTGAAGTCGCGCAATCTGGGTTTGCTGCTGTTCCTGCCCCTCAATAAGGGAGGGTTGTTTCTGCTCCCAATGAATGAGCCGCCAACCTAAACCGCCGCTCAATCCCAGTGCAATGATTGCAAGCAACACGGCCAGGACAGACAGCTTTCGTCCTGGCTTTGATGCTGATTTTTGAGGCTGTTTTCTGGAGCCTGCTGAAGTTGGCTTGCTTTCCTGTTTTTTGGAAGGCCCTGCTGACCTGGCCAGTTCTTTCGGTTCGGTCTGCTCGAGTTTACTGGCGTTCTGATCTTTCTTGCTCACGTTAACCCTTCGCTGTTAATCAGGTTCAGTACCGAGATCATGGCGTGATTGTCGGCGCCGCGAGCGGTATAAACCCGTTTGAATGCTTGAGCCTCTGGCATTCTGGCAATTCTATCGCTGGGAACCACCAGACAGCACTCCTGGCTTAAAGCCGGAGAAAGGTAGTCTGCGGTATTGGCCAGAATCTCACCACTACTGGTCAGTATGACATTAATAGCATGATCTTTGATCAGCCTGTTCAGATAATCTTCCGGGTAATCGGGCTTCTGGCGTTCATAAAGTTCCAGGCAATCCACCTGGGCTCCCCGATTTCTGAGGGTGTTCTCCAGCAGTTCTCTACCACCTTTTCCTTTCAGAATCAGTATTTTTTCTCCGCTGACCTGCTGAAGGCTCTCCAGTCGCAACAGTGCTTCACTGTCACCGGGCTTTTGTCTTATCTCCGGGTAAGTCGCATCAATGCCATTACTCTTAAGCCATCGTCGTGTTTTTGGGCCGACGGCATACCAGTGGATCTTCAAAGGCATTTGTGGCCAGTAGTTCTCTATATGTTCCAGACCCAGCCTGGCGGCATTCTGACTGATCACAACGACTTTACTGTACTGATCCAGCTGTAAAATCCGGTCTCGCAGTGTCTGGCTCTCTGCGAGCGGTTGGATTTGGATCATTGGTAAAGACCATGCCATGGCCCCCTGGTTCTGAATCATGGCAACCAGTGGCTCTGCCTGCTCCCTGGGGCGGGTAACCAAAGCCCTTATCTCACGGCTGTTTATCATGACACGGCTCACATTAATGCAGCAACTCTGCGAGAATTCGGTCTGCACCCTGTGCCAGCAAGGATTCTGCCAGCTGGACCCCGCCTTTCTCACCATCGGAAGGTGCACAATAGACTTCTGCGCTCAGTATGACTTTGCCATCCGGTTGACCCACAAGGCCCCGGATGTAGAGCTGGTCGTCGATGAGTTCAGAGTAGCAACCAATGGGTACCTGACAGCCGCCATTTAATTTTCGGTTCATGGCTCTTTCTGCAAGGACTCGTGTTGCAGTTTCTTCATGATGCAATGGGGCCAGAAAGTGTTTGATCGATTCATCGTCAGAACGAATCTCAATACCCACTGCACCCTGACCCGCCGCTGGCAGACTGAGTTCAGGGGGCAGGGCCGATTTGATCCGATTTTTCATCCCCAGCCTGATCAATCCTGCCGCTGCAAGAATGATGGCGTCGTATTGGCCATCGTCCAGCTTGGCCAGACGTGTGTTAACGTTGCCCCGCAGGAATTCAATCTTTAGATCCGGTCTTTTTGCAAGGATCTGGCATTGGCGGCGCAGGCTGGATGTACCCACGATGGCGCCCTCAGGCAGATCGCTCAGCTGGTTGTAGGTGTTGGAAACAAATGCATCCAGTGGGTTTTCGCGAGGGCAGATAACACCCAGCTCGAGCCCTTTTGGAAACTCCATAGGTACGTCTTTCATGGAGTGAACGGCGATATCAGCCCTGCTCTCCAGCATAGCCGTTTCCAATTCTTTTACAAACAGGCCTTTGCCACCGATTTTGGCCAGAGGTGAATCCAGAATCCGATCACCCTTGCTGGTCATCTTTACCAGCTCCACCCGGATACCCGGGTGAAAGTACTCCAGACGCTCTTTTACGTATTCAGCCTGCCAGAGGGCCAGGGCACTTTTTCTTGTCGCGATGCGGATGGTTTTCATGGGGAGGCTTTCAATCAATAAACTTTCAATCTACAAAAAAGGGCAACGATGGCTGAGTGGTCCTATGAAGACTGGGATAATACGATAGTCTGTAGTTGTGACCAACCGTTACTTTTCCTGAAGGCAGTTGCCGGAGGTTAAAATAGCAACTAGCTTGTTATTCCAGTGGAGGCGCTTATGACAGACCTTTATAAAACCGATTACATGCTCTGGATTGAAGAACAGAAAAAGCTGCTGGCTGCCAGGCGTTTTGATGAGCTTGATCTTGGAAATTTGCTGGAAGAGTTAGCTGATATGGGAAAGAGTGAGCCAAGAGCTTTCAAGAGACACCTTATTCAGCTACTTAGCCACTTGTTAAAATGGGACTTTCAGCAGAATCAGGTCAATGACCTCAGGGATATGGATCATTGGTTTCGCAGCTGGGTGGATACAATTCAAATTCAGAGGTATGCCGCAGCAGCGGTCCTGGCAGATAATCCCAACCTGCAGTCAAAGCAACAGGCTATCTACCTTGAGGCTTACCAGCAGGCCCGAATATTGGCTGCCAAGGGGTTAAACAGTTATGTGGATTCAAGACATTTTACCACGAAAGACTTCCCCGAAGATTGCCCATGGACACTTGAGCAGGTTATGGGCGAAGACTTTTTACCACAAGCCAGGCTCAGTTAAGCCTGGCACCCGTAGGCCTCACAGTGATTGCATAAACTTCTTCATCAGTGGCACATGCCGACGGCTTACTGAAAGAAGCTTTTCGACACCACTGAGCTGGATAGAGTAGTGACCCTGCTCGTCACGAATCATCCTCTCTATGGCTTTTCTGGCCACCAGAGCGTTCCTGTGGATTCGAACAAATCTGGAACTAAACTCGGACTCCAAGTCTTTCAGTGGGTCATCAATGAGCACTTCACCGTTCTTGTGATAGACCGTGATGTATTTGCTGTCCGCCATAAAGTAGTAGATATCATCCAGAGGAACCAGCTCTATCCCTCTGAGCGTCTTGGCTGCGATATGGCTGCGGGCGTTATCATTCAGATCATCTTTGAGGCTGGCCAGCTGTAATCGATTAACTTTAGCGGCTCCGGTCAGCGCTTGTTGCAGATCTTCAAGCTTGACAGGCTTCAGCAGATAGCCAACCGCCTGAACCTGAAAAGCTTCAATGGCGTGAGTGTCATAAGCGGTGCAGAAAATGATAGCAGGTGGACGCTCCAGCTTGCTGATATGAGCGGCCGCCTCCAGGCCTCCCATAACAGGCATACGAATATCCATCAAGACAATGTCTGGCTGGTATTTACGACAAAGCTCAAGGGCTTCAATGCCATTACCTGCATCGTACTCCAGAGCCTGAAAGCCTTCTAAACGTCCCAACAAATGTCGCAGACGGTCTCTTGCCAGCGGTTCATCATCGGTGATCAGTATGTTCATGGTTATCGCCACCGTAAGGGTAAGTGATCAATGTTTCAAACTCCTGGGTATTTCCACTCTCACCCTCAAACAGCTGAGCTTCTACACTGGCTTTGTTACCAAAAAGCATATTCAGTCTGGAGCGGATATTTGCCAGAGCCAACTGATTACCCTGAGCCCCTTTGGCAAAACTGGAAGGGCTACTCTGGACCGGGTTTCGGACTCTGATAGTGATGTTATCGTTGCTCCTGCGAATATCTACACTCACAGTGCCACCTTTTTCCAGTGGCTGGATGCCATGATAAACCGCATTTTCAACAATGGGCTGCAGAGTAAGGGGCGGAATGTCAACCTCTTCAGGGGTTAACTCAATATTCCACCGGGTCTGCAGACGGTCTCCCAGCCTGTGCTGCTCAATTCTTAAATAGCGCTGACAGAGCTCGATTTCCCGACTCAGGGTAATATTCTTGCCATGATCCTGAAGGCTGGAGCGAAAGAGGTCCGATAAATCTTCAACGGCCTGCTCGGCCTTGTCCTGGTCAATATGAATCAGACTGGCAATGATATTCATCGAATTAAAAAGAAAGTGAGGGCGGATTCGAGCCTGCAAAGCCTCAAAGCGAGCGGTGTGGCTGGCTTTCTGCTCTTTTCTGGCTTCCTGTTGAACATAGAAATAGCGCAGCAGCATGGCTGTGATGATGAGGGCAACAGTGACATGTCTGATCAGCTGGGTCCATTCCGGGTAGGTGTCAATAAAAGCATCCCGCCACAGAAACCATTGGGCTGCGAGCGTGAATATCAGCGTGGTGGTAGCCACGACGCCAAGACAGCTGCTGATGATAACTGTCAGCTTCTGACGCTTCAGAATGGGCCTGAGTCGGCAAAGAACAGCACCTGAGACCAGAGAGATCCACTGGACAAACATGGAAGTCATGGCCAGACGGTTCCAGTCAAGATCACCCGGGCCGGGCAAAGTGAGTACCTGAATAAGGACAAAAAGCTCAGAGACCAGAACCAACATAAAGACAGCACCGGGAGAGCATAAATCCGGCAGGAAAAAGTCGTCTTCATCCTGGTTCCTGGTGGTTTTAAATGGCAAGAGGGAGCATCCTGTCTCTGGTATTTGAAAATTTATAAAAATTCACAAAAATAGAATAATTATTCTTATTTGGTTGGGTGCGCTATGTAAAATCACCCGGTTACCCTTATAATGCCGCAGCCAGCTTCAGTCATCCACAGGCTGGCTATAAAAATCAGAACAATGATGCTGCTGGCATCAAGAAATCAGCCTGCAGAATGCAAAACAGCCATGAGCTAACCAACAGCCATGAGCCAACAAAGAAAGAGGTAGAACATGTCTGATAGCAGCAATCAGCAGTGGGGCGGAAGGTTCAGCGAGGGTGTGGATGCATTTGTTGCTCGATTCACCGCCTCCATTGATTTTGATCGTCGCCTTTATCGTCACGATATAGAAGGCTCGATGGCTCATGCTCGAATGCTGCAAAAATCAGGCATTCTGAGCCAGGATGAGCTGTCAGCCATTCTGGATGGGCTCGAAAGCATTCTGAAAGATATAGAAAACAACAACATCGACTGGTCTATCGAGCTGGAAGATATTCATATGAATATTGAAGCCAGACTGACAGACAGAATTGGTGATGCGGGTAAGAAACTGCACACCGGCCGTTCCAGAAACGATCAGGTAGCGACCGATATTCGTCTGTGGCTCAGGGAAGAAATTGACCATATAGGTGATGAGTTAAAACGTTTGCAGACAGGTCTGGTGAATCTGGCAGAGCAGGAAGCTGACACCATTATGCCGGGCTTCACTCATCTGCAAACCGCACAACCCGTGACATTTGGACATCATCTGATGGCCTGGTATGAAATGCTGGTAAGAGACAGCGAACGTCTACAGGACTGCAGAAAGCGGGTTAACGTATCGCCTCTGGGAGCAGCTGCGCTGGCAGGCACAACCTATCCGATTGATCGTGAATTCACTGCCAAGGCTTTAGGTTTTGATCGCCCATCCAGAAACTCACTGGACTCTGTCAGCGACAGGGACTTCGCCATAGAATTTTGTTCGGTGGGTGCACTGCTGATGACGCACCTGTCGCGTATGTCGGAAGAGCTGGTACTTTGGACATCAGCCCAGTTTAATTTTATTGATCTGCCCGATCGTTTCTGTACCGGTTCATCCATCATGCCCCAAAAGAAAAACCCGGATGTCCCCGAACTGGTAAGAGGTAAGACAGGAAGGGTGAATGGTCACCTGGTTAGCCTGCTGACGCTGATGAAATCTCAGCCACTGGCCTACAACAAAGACAATCAGGAAGATAAAGAACCACTGTTTGATACCGTAGATACCCTAAAAGACTGCCTGCGAGCCTTTGCCGATATGGTTCCACACATCCAGTCCAGGAAAGAAAACATGAAAGAGGCGGCTCGCCGCGGATTCAGCACCGCGACCGATCTGGCAGACTACCTGGTCAGACAGGGCGTGCCATTTCGCAACGCCCACGAAGTGGTTGGCAAAGCAGTGGCCTACGGCATTGAGAAGAACAAGGACTTGTCAGAGATGACTCTGGAAGAACTCACGGTTTTCTCAGACTCTATTAAGGAAGATGTGTTTGATGTGTTGACACTGGAAGGGTCTGTTGCTGCGAGGGATCATATAGGCGGGACTGCGCCGCAGCAGGTGAGGTTGGCTGTGAAGCAGGCTTTAAGTCAGTAATTTCCTTCATTTGCCTGAGCGCTGAACATGTATAAGAAGTCCTGTTTTTCTATACAGATCCAACAAATATGTATAGAGAATATCGGTTTTCTATACATGTTCTGATAACCTGTATAGAAAACGGCACTTTCCTATACATATTGGGAGTAACTGTGGCCCCTTATCAACCGGAAGGGCTTCCCCTGCCCAGAGAAAATGAGCTGGAAACACGGCAGGTATTAAAAAAACTGGCTTTAGCTCACCGGCATCTGGCAGAACTGAAAGGTGTAGTTCGCTCCATTCCTAATGAAACCATTTTGGTCAGCACCCTGACGCTTCAGGAAGCCAAAGACAGCTCAGAAGTGGAGAATATTGTCACAACTCATGATGAACTGTTTAAAAACGACCTGACAGTGTCACCCTATAGCCCTGCAACCAAGGAAGTTAAAAATTACGCCAGAGCATTGAGTCGTGGCTTCGACACTGTCAGGAAAACAGGGATGCTTCGCTTTCAGGACATTCTCGATATTCAGCAAACACTGGAAGAAAACAGGGCAGGCTTACGCAAACTGCCTGGAACTGAATTAAAAAACACCTCTACGGGTGAAGTCGTCTATACCCCTCCTCAAAATCCGGAAAAGGTTGAGTCACAGATGGCAAACCTGGTGGCTTATCTTAACGACCATGGACTTTCAGACAATGATCCACTGGTAAAAATGGCGGTTATCCACTTCCAGTTTGAGAGTATTCATCCATTTTACGACGGGAATGGCCGAACAGGTCGAATCATCAATATCCTTTACCTGATCACTCAACAGTTACTGGACCTGCCAGTGCTCTACTTAAGCCGTTATATTATTCGCAACAAGGCTGAGTACTACTCACGATTACAAGCAGTGAGAGACCATGAGGAGTGGGAAGGCTGGTTACTGTTCATGCTTGAAGCCATATCAGAAACATCAAAAGAAACAACAACTCTGATTGATGAAATAAAAAACCGGATGCAGGCTGTAAAGCATAGAATGCGTAAAGAACTCCCCAAAATTTACAGTCAGGATCTGCTCAACCATCTGTTCTGTCACCCTTACACAAAAATAGAGTTTATTGAGAAAGAACTGAATGTCAGCCGACTGACTGCCACCAAATACCTGAATCAGCTGTGTGGTAAGGGGTTTTTGATTAAGCAAAAAATGGGGCGAAGCAATTATTATATTAACGAACCTCTGGTTACACTGTTTCTGAATATTGGTCAGTGATTGGAGAGCGATTCTCTGGCGAGGGGGTGTTAGTTTGACGTTGGAGCGGGCTGTTCGAGAGATAATATTGGTGGGACTGCGTTTGGGCAGATGAGGTTGGCTGTGAAGATGGTTAGACGGGGTAACGACTTTCCATTAGCCGATAGGGTGAGGAATAAACTGTCTATAGTGTATTCCTCACGTACAACTAATTAGCTTAAGGCATACAATCTACACCTATCTCTTTAAAATGAGAAACTATTTTTTTAAGCATGGGATGTTCTTTGTAGTTAAATAAATCCTTACCAATGCAGACTATTTTGTTGCTATTTCCATAAATAAGCTTGGCTGTGATGAGTGCTGTGCTGGAGAAACCGATGACATAATCATATTGGTTTTTTATCATCAATAACTCAATGGGGGATGAACCTGAGTATATTTTAAAATCTTCTGAGCAAAACTCTATTTTTTTGTCACTCCTATTTGTTGGGTGTGGGATAAATAGTACGTCTTTTATATTTTTTGAACACAGATAACTAATAAGGTTCTGGCTAATAGCTTTTGAGGAGGCTTCATCAGTAATACCCCAGTTGGTTAGAGGTTGGCCGATGATGAGTGCAGACTTAGATGTTTGATTATTAGGTGTTATTGAAAACTCTGTTGTAAAGGGTGGGAGTTCTTTTGTCTTCTCTGCCGGTAAGCCTTCTGTCGTTCCTGGAATAGTATAAATATGGGATACCTTGTTGCTTAGCATCCCATGTCTGTCTTCTTTAAAAGGTGTGTATTTTAGACCGACTGCTTTATCAATGAGAGACTTTTTTCTTTTATTGACACGCTTTAACTTGTTTTTTGAAATGGGGTGGATTACCAAGTTATGAGTGCCGTCAGGTATTATATTAAATGTTATTTTCTTTTCTGGGAAGTTCTTCTTTGAAGCTGCAATGAAATAATTGTATCTTGTGCTAGATATTGAAGTTGAATGGAAATTTATAGATTTAGGATTGTTATCTTTAATTATTGAAAAAATGAATCTTATATTTTCTCGGGTAGACAACTTTCGTGCAAATTTTGAAGCTTCTCGGTATTTTAGAAGAAAAACATTTTTTAACCCATAGTCCTTTGCTGCTTCATAGTTTTGTTTCTTAAAGCAGAAGAAAAAAGAACTAGTGTCTTTAGCAATCAGTATTGAACTAACAAGTTGGAATGATGAGTTGATGAAGAAGATGTTGATTAATGAGTCATTTGTTTTCATGGTAGATTAATGCATTCTGTAGATTGAGTTGTTTTTGATAAGAAGGTTGGAGAAATTTAGTAATCTAATTAAGTGGTTTTTTTCTATTATAAGAAATAGAAATATAAGCTATGAATAGGTTGTTTCATTGAGGCATTGTTTTTTTCTGCCTTTTTTACTGGTGATTGATCTTTTGAAAAAAATTCCAGTAACCAATGCAAATTATTCTCCAGCGTCTTATAGATTCTTATCTGAGATAAGTTATATCTGCTGTCTGTGGCTAAGAAAAATTAAATAAGCGGCCCAGTTTTCTCTCTGTAACGTCAGAATAGATCCGAAGTCGCTTAATGTGTGCTTTTTAAGATAGTATCTAATAAGTTATTCATTCATCCAGGTTCCACCGATGCAGTCAACATTTCGCAAACCCAGATAATCTTGAGCTGTTTTCTGTGTAATACCACCTGTAGGCATGAACTTCACGTCTTTATAGGGACCTGACAGTGCTTTCAAGTAGTTTACTCCCCCCAGAACTTTGGCCGGAAAAAGCTTAAGCAGCTTGTAACCATTTTCTCGTGCAGTTTCAATCTCAGAAGGTGTTGCAACACCAGGAATAAAAGGCAGATTGAGACTTTTCGCCTTTTTTGCAACGGTGATATTAAATCCCGGTGCAACACCAAAATCGGCACCAGCGTAAGCAGCCTGTTCTGCCTGCTGCTCCGAAAGGATTGTACCTGCTCCTACTTTAACTGTTGGAAAGTCTTCTTTTATCTTTCGTATCGCATCAAATGCGCAATCAGTTCTTAAAGTCACTTCAAAAACAGAATAGCCATTCTCAATAAGTTTATTAATTCTAATCTTCAAGCCTTTTAGCTCATTAATAATAAGTACAGCAACAATCTGACCATTCAAATAATCCATCAACTTTACTCCTGCAGCATGGCCGTTAATTTATTAAGAACTTCGAATTTGTTATCCTGATATAGATCGGGAGCAACATAGCCCCAGCGAGCATGAACGACTTCCAGATTGCTGACCCAATTACACTTCTCCAAATGTTTGTATGAATCATCAACAAAAATTGCCTTGTTGACACTATTTTCTTTGATAAGTCCATCAATCAAACGGGATTTACAACCGTGTTTCTCATAATCGGAAGCATCATATATTTTGACTTCCCGGCTAACACCATTTGTTTGCAATAGAGCTTGAACTGTTTCTCTGTCTTTTGTTGTGACAATGCAGGAATTTTCATAATTCTCAAGCAGGTCCAAGAAACCTCTCGAGCCTTCATAGAGCTTATTAAGAGCCAGCCAGTTATCCCAGTTGTTTTTTCTGAGATTTTTTCTGACTGCAAAGAAGCTTGCCATAAACTCTTTGGCTTCAGTGCCTGGCTGGTCTGGCAAGAATTGAGAAAATTGTTCAACCAGTTTCTGATCAATGGCATTTAGTAAATAGTAATAGTTCCATGCAGGGCCTATTTGATAGCGTTGAGATAAAAAGGCTTTTGCATGATCGCTATTAATATCAATATCATTTAAATTTTCTGCTTTTCCCGAGGTGATCATTGCAACAGCGTAAGCTTCAATAGCTGAGTCAAAAATCACTCCGTCAAAGTCAAGGAAGACCATTTTATCGGCAAGAACTTTTTTCTCATTAGACTTATAAATGCCAATCAGATCACGAGCTATTTCATAGTCTTCATATTCATCAATATCGATGCCCGCAATTTTAGAAACGCAGGACTTATAAGGTCTGACTCCTAATATATATTCGTTCTTGAGCATATTTTCTTTGCTTGACATATATAGGCCATTTGTAACCCTGTAAATATTTGGCAAATTCTGACTGATGGTATGTTCTTTAGTTGCCTTATAGTTTAACGCTCCATCATCATCCCAGAAGTACTCCTTCAGTAAGTTTACCGAAACCAAACTGTCAAACTTAGTATTTACAGGGAGCACATGCTCTTTGTATTCTCGAAAGCCCTGCAAATACTCCTGAGGACTCATTAAGGGTACAACACAGGTTACCCAAGCGATATGCTCATGGGGAATATCTTTTACTACTCCTACAATAACGTCACTAAAGGATGCCTTGTGACCGTCAGCCAGATGAAATTCACGATGATGAATTTTTACTCCTTCATCAAGAGCAATTGTTTTCAACTCATCAGATTCGGTGCTGATATATATATTCTCAGGTGAAATGACTTTCTTAAGTTGTCGTATTTTCCAGGCTAATAGTGGGATGTTATCTGGACCTACGGGAAGAAGTGCTTTTTGCGATACGCGGGAGCTACCTAAGCGGACAGGTATTACTACTCCGAGATCATAATCTTTATACATACTTTTAACCTTTTTACTCTCAGACATTAATACGGATTAGATAACGAGACTCTATTAATTTTTTATTTTTCAGCCCTTTAAGGTTATTAACTAAACTCGGTTCTTCGAACATTAATACAGAACAGCCTTTACTTTCAGAGAATGAAAAAGCTTTAAACACAGGTATTCTTTCAGTAACCACCCTTGCGATTCATAATCTGCAATATCTCATTGTTCCACGTTAAATCATGAAAGTGCTCGTGTAGCAATGACTTCTTCCAGATCGCTTCTACCTATAGTGACTTTCTTTTGTTTTCTCATCAGGCCTGCTTTATGAGGTTTTGTATTGTTGAAAAAATTGACTGTAATATGTCTAAAGCCGACCAAAATTTTTGCTCCAACATTCTCCGAATTCGACAGCCACCTTCTCTGATCACGACATTAAGCTTTCAGTGAAGTTTATTCTCGATGTGTCAATGTACCCGGCTTGATAATAGAGAATTGTGAAATCAAGTCGTGAGCATTCATGTAGAGGTCTTATCCTGGCGTTGCAGGTATATGAGCATAGATGTATGAATAAGAAAGCAAATACAAGCTATAGATCACTGGTTTCAGGGTTTTCATAAATTCTCCCTGATTTTTTCCGGAATTTAGACGTAGCTACCGCACGAGGGTGCTACGGCAGCATTATATATGCTTGATCTTTGGCTTCAATAGGTATTGATGTGCTTTTTATTGGTCAGGACCGTATAAATAATGCCACAATTGCCGGTCTCATATTTGATCTTCGGTGCTTTTACTTGTATGTATGCGTAGTGGTTTCGTTTGAGATGGTCTTTTTCAGGCAGGCTACGAGCGTTGACGATTGTCGTGTGATTCAGAATAACACGGTCTAGGGAAGTTCTCAGTTTTGATTTGGCTGAGGTCATTGCACGTCAGAGAAACTTATTTTGCATACTCCAAAGTGGCAGTAAGAATGATCAACCCATTTCCCAAGGGCTGAAGGCATGTACTTCTATACGTTTTTGCTGCCGCCCCAAAGATTTTGTTTTTTTACAAGCCTGATTACTTCAAAGGCGAGTGCTTTCTGAGCGTTTTTATCAAATCGCTTATAAGCAAGGTTATAGTGCCTGAAAAAAAGGGCTCTATCCTTAGCAGTAAAATGTTTGAAGGATATTCTCTTAATCAACTGCACCAGGTTCTTTTTCACCAGTGAAAGAGGCACCAGAGAGTGATAGCTGTTGCGCTCGATGTCGATCATGACAAAACGTGAAGGCATGCCAGGTTCCATCAAAATATTGCCTGCGCGCAGGTCTCCATGGACAATACCGGCTTTGTGCATCTGACCAATATAGCGGCCAAAAGCTTTGATCCACTCTTGACGCATGGGTTCATCATTTTCAGGTTTTTTCGTCAGGTATTCAGAGACAGAGCCGCTCGGGCCCGCTGCAGTAATTAAATAGTGATTCTTATTTTTGAGCACCCCAAATGCTAATATTTCCGGAATTTCAAAGCCCGCATCCTCCGCAATCCTGGCCTGTTTCACCCATATTTCACAGCGAGTGCCCCTGAATTTAGACTTCAGAATCTCCATATTGCTTTTGGGAATAAACTCTTTGAAGTAACAAGCAGGACTGCCGTTATAGCGTGCCATTTTGGCCTGTTTGGAACAGCTGACCCACTCCCAATTCTTAGGTAGGATATTGTTTTCAAGTTGGGAAACATCGTGTTCAAAGTTAGGCTGCATAGAACGGCTTTTTTGCTTATTGGCTCAGACAATCTGCTGAAGCGAGAGTATACCAGATCATTGATCTGAGGAGTGATTTCTCCCGAACTTTCTAATGGTCTGGATCAGATCCCATACACATCCCATTCGCAAGAACCAGTCCTGACAGTCATGTAATTGTCGTCTCACTGTTTCTAACTTAAAAAATACCCGGGAGTGACATTTTCCAGCTGGCGCAGGCAGTTCCAAGGAAAAAACGGTACGAAAGCCATTAAGTGGCAAGAGTAATTGTCGATGGCGGATATAAGCAGCAGACTAACCAGAGGAAACTGTATGCCTGCAGTCCAGCCATCTAAAGCACAGACCCATTATCTACCCAGAGATAATGACTATGTTTATTCTCACAACCGCTTTGGTCGTGGTTGCCATTATATTGGCCGGTTTCTGTCCCGACCGGTTTCGCTGGTCGCCGATTCGGCAACAAAGCTTTTTGCCCATGAACGGCCGGGCAAAAGCAACACGACTTCCGAGAGTGAAAAACAGAAGCAAAATGTACCACTGTGGGCCAGGAAAGTAGCCCGGGCGACTGCAGTTACACTATTTCTGGTGCCCTCGCTGGCATTAGGAATGATGGGATTCTCCCTGCGCATGATCGGCAATCTGTTCAGGAACGAAATTTCCCTGATTCAGTCTGCAGTTCCACCCACCGTTTATGATCCTGAGCGGGGCCTGCATTTGATGACCTATAACATTGGCCTGATGCCCTCGTTTATCCGTAATCTGAACGACCTGCGCTCATCACAGCAGCGCAGTCATGAGATTGCCGAAGCATTAACCCGCAATCCTGACGTTGCTCCTGATGTTGTCTGCTTTCAGGAGGCGTTTGACCAGCAGGCGACAAAGCAGCTCTGTAAGGATCTCAGTGGTCACTACCATCATATTGTTCACAGTGTTGCCCCCCGTGAAACCGGATTGAGTAGTGGTCTGGCCATTGCCAGCAAATATCCCGTAAAGGAGGCAACATTCCGGCCATTCTCTGATCTGGCTGCAGAAGACCAGCTGGCCAATAAAGGATTGCTGCGGATCGTGCTGGATCTCGGTAACGATAAAACGGCCGTGGTTTATAATACGCACCTTCAGGCCAAAGACGGAAAAACCTATGAGACGATTCGCTATGAGGAGTTGCTTCAGGTAAGAGACTGGGTTGAGGAGGATAGCAATAACGACAGGCGTAATGACGTACATCATCATGGCACCTTCCTGATGGGAGACCTGAACAGCGCACGGTCAGACGAGCAGGGGGTAATGAGTAAAAAGTCGGAGTATGAAAACGCCATGCAGGCACTGGGGGAAAAGTTCTCCAACAGTTACTACCACACCCATGATAAAGGAAATGATACTCGGCTGCTTGACCGCAGCGAGTCATTTTTTGTCAATAGCGATCAGGAAACGATCGAGCCGAAAGATCGTCTGGAGCCGAATGGCACATGGTATCTTGGAGCCGGAAACAGAATGCATAAACCCTGGGGCAGCAGGCGCTGGAAAGAACATCCCAAGGTGGCAATGCAGTGTATTTATGACTACCAGATGGTGTATGGGGACTCTGAAGAAAAATGGGCAGCCCATGCAGAAATACGGCAAATGGGACTTGATATTAATAATAACCTGGAAAGCGGGCTATCTGACCATTTGCCAGTTTCGGTTATCTACCGGGAAACAGAAGGATTTTCTGATGCCATTGCCAGTTTGAAGCCGGAGGATTTTAACGCCCCGGAGGTCAGGGAACTGGTTAATAAACTGAAGCATGCCTATGGTCATCAACCTAGTGATCAGATAACTGAGAATATACGTGATCCAGAGTTCGCAGGCGTCAATCCCTTGCGTAAAATTGCTAAACTCAGGGATCAGTACAAAAGGGAATCTTTGATTGTGAACGAGCTTAACCAGCTCGAAAAAATAGTCAGGCAAAGTATGAATCCTGTTTCCGGAACGTCTGGGTCGGACACTGGGTAAACCTCAATTTCTGAAATGCGGTTTTTTACAAGTCGTGCTTTCCAAAATCCATGTTTGTTACAATAGTTGGTCTGCAAAGGTATTACGGATTCATGCATGAGCCAGCTGTTACATCAATTACTGTTTGATCAGGCCGAAAAAGCACCTCTGTCTCAGGCTCTGGGGATTAAATCTCAGTGGTATGATTATGCTTCGGTTGCCCTGCATGTAAAAAGTGTGGCTTCAGGCTTGCAGGGTCTGGGATTATCGAGGCACGAAAGAGTCGCTGTTTATCTGCCAAAAACCGCTGAAGCAGTATTCAGTTATTTTGGAACAACGGCGGCCGGTGGCGTCATGGTTCCTGTCAATCCGGTGTTAAAAGCACCTCAGGTGTTGCATATTCTGACGGATTGCAAGGCCAGTGTTCTGATTACTAATAAGGCTCGCTTCAAGCAGATTGAGGCCAGCCTGACCGATTGCCACGATTTGAGTCATATTGTTTTGGTGGATGGGCACTCTGAAGTGGAAAGTTGTGTTCAGGTTATTGCCTGGTCAGATTTCCTTAAGGAAGAGAACACCTGGTTTCAACCGCCCTCTATTGATATGGATGTGGCCGCGATTCTCTATACCTCCGGAAGTACCGGTAAGCCGAAGGGGGTCGTGCTTTCTCATCGCAATATGGTGACCGGGGCTTATAGTGTCTCTGAATATCTCGAAAATACCCATCATGACCGGCTCCTGTGTGTACTACCGTTTAGTTTTGACTATGGTTTCAGTCAATTAACCACCGCCTTTGCCTCCGGCGCCAGCTGCTATCTGCTGGAGTATCTGCTGCCCGGAGATATCATCAAACAAGTGGCTCAGCAGAACATTACCGGCCTGGCTCTGGTGCCGCCCCTTTGGGTACAACTTTCTGAAATGAGCTGGCCTGAAGAAGCAACAGTGAGTCTGAGGTATTTCACGAATTCTGGTGGAGCCATGCCATCGTCAACCCTGGATGCACTTAGAAATAAATTGCCACAGGCTTCACCATATTTAATGTATGGCCTGACAGAAGCCTTTCGATCGAGTTATCTGCCACCCGAAGACGTGGACCGTCGTCCAGGCTCCATGGGCAGAGCCATTCCCAATGCTGAATTACTGGTTATCAATGAGCGTGGACTACCCTGTAAACCCCATGAGCCGGGAGAACTGGTGCATCGGGGAAGTCTGGTGGCACTGGGCTATTGGAATGATCCTGAACGGACCAAAGAGCGTTTCAAACCCGTACCTTTGTCGATTCAGGAAATTCCAACCCCTGAGCTGGCTGTCTGGTCGGGTGATACTGTTACTCAGGATGAAGACGGTTATTTGTATTTCGTCGGCCGCAAAGATGACATGATCAAGACGTCTGGCTATCGGGTAAGTCCCAGTGAGCTTGAAGAGCTAATGTACGCATCTGAAATGGTATTGGAAGCGGCTGCCATTGGTGTTTCCCATGACCAGCTGGGTCAGGCTATCGTACTTATCGTGGTATCTGCGACAGATGAGCCTGTTGAAGAGAAAGCAGTTATCAAGTATTTCCAAAAACACATGCCAACCTATATGGTGCCTTTGCGGGTAATTACTCAAAGTGCTTTAGCCAGAAATCCTAACGGCAAAATAGATCGAAAAGCCTTGGCTGCAGAGTATGAAAATCTGTTTGTATCCGGAGAAAGTAAATGAGCAAGCAGCATGATCGTCTGCAGAGAATTTCAGTCAGGGATAATCATCTTCAGGTCGCTGGCCTTCCTGCTGAGCAGCTGGTGGCCATGGCCGGCGGAACACCTTGTTACATATACGACAGAAAGTCTCTCACTGAGCGAGTAAAGTCCCTACGTTCGGTGATGCCTTCTGACCTGAAGTTGCACTATGCGATCAAAGCAAATCCAATGCCCGCTGTTGTTTATCATCTGGCAGGTCTTGTGGATGGCCTGGATGTGGCTTCCCAGAGGGAAATGATGGTCGCTATAAGTTCGGGTATCGATCCTGAATCCATTAGCTTTGCCGGGCCAGCGAAGAGAGTCGAAGAACTCAGGGCAGCTGTGGCCGCCAATATCGTGATTAATGTCGAATCCAGTTTGGAACTGGAGAGGCTTTATCAGCTTTCCTCTGAGTTGCAGATAAAGCCCAAGATCGCTTTTCGCGTCAATCCTGATTTTGAACTCAAGTCTTCTGGCATGAAAATGGCCGGAGGCCCGAAGCAGTTTGGTATAGATGCAGAATTAATGCCTGACGTGTTATCCGGGTTGGATACCGAAAAAGTAGACTTTTATGGTTTTCATATTTATTCCGGGTCACAGAATCTGAATCCGGATGCGTTGATTGATGCTCATGGGAAAACATTTGAGTTGGCTGCACGACTTTGTGAGTTGGCTCCTGTTCCGGTTCGGCATGTCAACATAGGTGGCGGACTGGGGATTCCCTATTTTCCGGGTGAGCAGGCGCTGGATGTTGTCCCTGTTGCTGAACATCTGAAAAAGCTGATGGGGGCTCGCTCAGGCCGATTACAAAATGCCGAGATAGTCATGGAGTTAGGCCGATATCTGGTTGGTGAAGCGGGTTACTACTTCTGCCAGATTACGGATAAAAAAAAATCCAGGGGGCAAACCTACCTGATGACCGATGGCGGACTGCATCATCACCTGTCGAACTCTGGCAATTTTGGTCAGGTTATCCGTAAAAACTACCCCGTGCTGATTGCTGATCGGATCGCATCTGAAGAGAAAGAAATCGTTGAGATCGTTGGACCTTTGTGCACGCCTCTGGATATTGTTGGGGCCAAGCTGGAGTTGCCTGTAGCCGAAGTGGGTGATCTGGTTGTTGTACTTCAGTCGGGCGCCTATGGAGCCACTGCCAGTCCGCAGAAGTTCTTGAGTCATCCTGAAGTGAAAGAGATTCTGATTTGAGATGGGTCAGTCAATAGCGACAGGTTTGTGAATAAAACAGGTGAGCAAGTATGAAAACTGTTCAGGTGGAGGTATCCGACTTTCGAGAAAACTTGCAGGTTTGGCTTTCCCGGGTCATTAGCGGAGATAACCTTGCCCTGTACAAGCATGGCAAAATTATCGCCCGTATTATCCCTGAGCCAGATGGGCAGAGTGAGGCCAGGAACAGACTAGACAACATGGCTTCCCGGTGTCAGATGGATGATGTTATTTCCCCAATTGGGGAAAGCTGGGATGCTATGTCAGATTATGTATAACAAGGCGTTCAGGGGACTGGTTTTTCTGATGACCGATCAAGACTTTCTTAATGTCAGGGAATTACTCATCTGATGTCTGCAACAGATAAACCAGAAGCTAAAGTACGTGAGGCGGTGGCTGAGGATTTTGTCCGGGTTTATCCCTTGTTGAGGCAGCTAAACAGCACACGATTTACAGAAGCCATATGGAAAAGGCTGTTTACTAATCTTTGGGGACAGGAGAATTGGTCACCGGGTTACGTTCTGGATACGGGTGAAAAAATAGTGGGTTTTCTTGGCGGGTTCTATTCTGAGGAAATTGTTGGCGGGCAGAGGCAAGTGACCTGTAACCTGACAGCATGGATTGTTGATGAAGCATATCGCAGTTCCTCCTTGATGCTATTGATGCCTTTTTTGCGTAAAAAGTCCGTGGTGCTCACCAGCCTGACCTCTTCACCTGAGGCCTATACCGTTTATAAAAGGCTTGGGTTTAAGGATCTTGATACCCACGCCAGAGTCATTTATCCATGGCCATCTTTTTCGCATTCTCCAGAGTTGGTCACTGATCCAGAGAAGGTGAGAAAACTATTGAATGAGCAGGAGTGTCGATGTTTTGATGCTCATCTTCCATTGGATGTTAGGCAGTGCGTGATCAGGAAAGAGGATCGTGTTTGTTATTTATTGATTACTCGTCGTTTAAATCGAGGTCACATACACCGGCTAGGCGATGTCGAACTGTTCAGAGAAACCATCAGCCAGGTGCGATGGCCTCTCTGTAAAGCATTGAGTGTTAAGGCATTACAGGTTGATGAGCGGTGGCTGGCTGGTAAACGATTGTTGCTGTCTCGTTTGAAACGCTTTTCTCAACCGAAGCAATATAGAGGCAGCATTCCGGCAGACAGGGTGAATGCCAGTTACTCAGAATTGGTGGTGTTGGCAACAAACTGAAGTGCTGCATTTTGTTGCTATAGGGCTGTAGGAATTGTTTGAGTTGGTGGTTTTGTAAGCTTAGATCGTGCCCTGGCTTCGCCTGATCTCATTGGCCAGCCAGTATTTAATCAGTGATTGATAAGGCATATCTCTTTTGTTGGCCTCTTGTTTGATGCCGTCCAGCAAGCTTTCCGGCAGTTGTAAGGTTATGGCCTTGGTTGAAGGCTTCAGGTTCGGCAAGGTAACAGCTTCAGCCTTGCACCAGTCCACATAACCACTTGAGTCGTGGTGTTCCCAGAATGCTCGCTCTTCTTCCTCGGTTTTGAAATCAGGTCGTTTTCGTGTATCGCTCATAGCCTGTTTCGGTACAAAAAATGACTCAGGAAGCCTGATCAATATAGCCCAACAAACTACCAACCGTTTCGAAGATGGTCGCATCAATATCATCATCTGCTACGTTGATGCCAAAAGACTCTTCCATAGCAGTGATCACACCCACTACAGCCATGGAGTCAAACTCAGGAAGAGCGCCCAAAAGCTGGGTCTCTTTGTCAAAGGCCTGGGTGTCGACTTCCAGCACTTCCGCCAGTATCGTTTTGAGTTCGTCAATGTGTGCCATTTATATTTCCTGGTACTGCCGATCTGGAGCCCGGCCCTTGAACAGTCTGTAGAAATAAATCAGAGGGGCAACTCTATAGAGTTTCGGGGTTGGCATCAAGCCGGATATGTTGGCAAGTCTGCTGCATTCTGGTTGGCTTTTTGAGTTTGGCTCAGTTTATTGAGGACAGTAAATAACGTTCATAACCACTTTATCAAAAGGCCTGCCGCCAGCTCTTGAAAATCTGACTCATTAATCTAGCCATTTCTTCATGCAATCACTTCCAGAGAGGCAATTTTCAGGCTATGGTGTTTCTCTGCTGTTTGAACGAAGTACTGGTTTTGGTAGCAGAATAGGATGAGCTGGGCTCATAAGGCGATTGCTCCGTAAAGAGGCTCCGTCCAAATCATCATACAACTCATTATTTGAGGGGTACGATTTGTATTTTTCTCTAATTGCCAAACCAACTGATGGCTAGCAAATTAGCCAGGAATTGTCTAAGCGCATTTTTCTAATATCTTTGATTGGTGATTTTTAAGAAAAGATTGTAAGCTATGACGGTGATTGTATTTGGTGTTTTGAATCCTTTTTTATAAGCCCAGCATTTTATGTCATTTTTTATCTCTGGATTGTTCTTTATTAGTCGATATAAAAAATATGAGAAGTTACTCCTGCAGTTGCAAAAAATACTGACAAGATTATACAGTCTTTCTAAAGTATGTTTGTATTCTTTGAACTCATCTCTGCTGATTTTATGTTTGTTTTTTATTACTTCGTAATGAAAAAAAATTTCTTTTTCTTTAAATGAATAGCCGAAATTTTCTGAGTTTCTTTTTATGGAGCTAGTCAGGGCGGATTTGTTTTTTTCTACTAGCTTTTTAGAAAATTGGTTTGAATGTATTCTGTATTTCACTAATGGTTTTTTAATGATTCCTAACTGACATCTACTTTCTGTTATAGTTCTCATTAGGAAATCGTAGTCTTCAGCAAAGTCTATAGAACTATCGAATTGTAAATTTTTTATTGACTCCGCGCTCATCATTACTGTAGAGCAAGGTATAGTTTTTCCGAAAAAAAAGTAATTGAACTTTAGGCTGTTATCTTTCTCTGGATAAGACTTTATTTTGTTTTTCTTAGTATTGAACTCTTTTATCCATGAACCACAAACATCAATATTATTTGATTTCATGTAGTTGATTTGATCTTCTAGTCTGAACGGATAGCATATATCATCAGAATCTATAAGAGCAATATAAGATCCCGAAGCAACTGATAAGCCTCTGTTTCTAGCTTGCGATACTCCAAAATTCTCTTGCTCTAAATACTTTATTCTCTTTTCCCGGTCTTGTATTTTTAAAATAATATCTTTTGTTTTATCAGTGGAGCCATCATTGATAACTATTATCTCAATGTTATTATAGGTTTGGTTTATTATTGAAATTAAGCAATCTTCAATGTAAAGCTCAGAATTGAAAGCGGGTATAATTACACTAATAAGATTTTCTTGTGTGTTCATTGATAAACTTTATCCGCATTGGGGAAAAATCCTTTATTAGATAGAGAATGTGTTAACCCCAGATTCTTTGTTACTTATTTTTAATCAATTTATATAAATTCTTACTGATTTCTTGAAAAAGTTAAGGGCGAGGCACTAATTTTCATTTTAATAGCTATTCCTATTCCTAGAGGTAGCCAGAAATTAATCCAGTATATATGTGGTTTTGTGAAAATTTTGCTTACATCGGTTATGTAAGAAAAAAGTCCTATGCACAGCAAAGCAATTGCAATTTTAGTATTGATGTTTTCTCTAGTGGTATATAGGTTTTTAATCAGTAAACATAATAAAAATGCAAACAAAAATAAGCCAATAAAACCTAGCTCATAGAATACTTGAAGATATATATTATGAGCGTGAAAGGCTATAGTTCTATTTTGATTGTATGGTATTTGAAATTTTGCTCCGGCACCGTGACCAAACCAAAACCTTTCAAGAGACCTTTTGTAGGTTGTAAGCCAAATGCTTCCCCTTTCACTAAATGTTTTATTGAGAAAATCCTCTGATTCTTCTAATGACTCCATGAATTTAAACTTTGAACCAGTTGCAATTATTCCAGATGAGACAAGTTCTATTTCGTTAGTGGTATAAGTTGACTGTCTATTGTTTAATGTGTCTGAAATGCCTGTCGATATTTGGTCAGAAAAGTAAATCAAAGAACTTGAAATTGTTATAGCTAGTAGCGCAATGGTTGATTTTTTATTCTTTATAAGAATCCATGAAAGAAAATAAGATAAGAATAATGAGATTATGGGGCCTCTGGACCAGGTAAACATGACATAGGTATTAAGTACTAATAAAGAAATTAACTTTAAGAAAGATCTGGCTTTTGATGATTTTCTATCCGAAAAAAGCACAAATAAAATAGCTGAAAATGATCCGTAATAGATGGCGGCAGGGATTGGGTTGTCAAGATTTCCAAAGCCCCAGTCACCCATGTTACTGATTCTATATTCTCGAACTCCGATGGGTGCATCCAGAATAAAGAAGTGATTCAATAATGAAATAGCTGCACCAATAGAGATTATTAGTGCTGATGTTTCGAGTATTCGGCTGAAGTCCCAATAATCTGAACGAATTAGCATATATATGCTGAATATAAATAATACAATGTATATACCATCTTTGATAAACCTACCTGCATCTTCATCTGTGTCGGACCATAAAAAGGATAGAGTGTACAGAACGATAAAACATAGGGTCAATATTGCTAAGGTATTGACCCTATGTTCTTTGAATACTTCCTTGCCCGAAGTGAAGAGCAGTATAAATGCAGGAAGAATAAGCCAAGTATAAGTTTGAGAGATATGTGAACTGTTGTTTGGAAGTATGATCTGCCCTGTTAGGAAAACAATCATACCAAATGGAATAATCCATTTTAAAATAATGTGGTTGGTTTTATCTTGTAGCGATATATTCATAAATAAAAAAATATAAAATTTTAACACTATATGCTGGCTCTTTAGACCACCACTGGCTAAGTATTTTCCAGGCTGAAGATTTGACTAGCAATACAGCGAATATAAGCATATCCTTCGCTTTTTCTTTATTTGGTAGAGCAATGACTGAACGCAAGAAGCAGATTTTACAGCTTCAGAACAGCTTTAATGTCATGTCTTCTGACTTGGCAGAGCAAATCATCAAGGCGCTGCCATCTGACCAGTACGAAATTACAACAGCCTTTCTGAAAGGAAAGCCAGAAGCGGGTCAACCTGTTAGCGCTGCCGGAAAATCGGTCTATTTTGATTTTAGTAGTAAGCAGCTCAAAGGGATTCGACGCTGGTTTGCTGTACGAAGACTGTTACGCTTTTGTCGAGAACATCATTTTGACGGCATCATATGCCATCGCTTCAAACCGACTCACATCATGCTCAACCTTGCCAGGAAGCTGAATACAAAAGCTTTTATCAGTATCGCCCATGGTTTTGGTGATTATGACCGCTCTTATCGGCAAAAACTGGTAAACAGATTGGCTGATGAACGCTGGTGCTTTGTAGGGGTATCAAAGCCGGTTCAGAGCTATCTTATGAACACTATAAACCGCTTGAATGAGAGCAATACGGCAGTGATCAGTAATGCTATTGATATTGAACAGGCCGTTTCGATACAGCTAAGCCGTGAGCAGGCGAGGCTGGAACTGGGGCTGCCTGAGGATCGTTTTATTTTTGGCACTATAGGTCGATTGGTCGAGATTAAAGGTCATGCTGTAATGATTGATGCTCTGGCTAACATTTACCGGAAATATCCGGCTGCTGCAGTGGCCATCATTGGTTGGGGTGAGGAAGAACAAAACCTCAGGCAGCAGATCAATAACCTTGGTTTGCAAAACAGTGTTTTCCTGCTTGGAAAGAGAGAAGAAGCCATCAAATATGTTAAGGCATTTGATGTCTTCACTCTGCCTTCCTTCACAGAAGGTCTGCCCCTCGCGTTATTGGAGGGCATGTCGGGTGCTTTACCCATCATAGGTTCAGATATAGATACCATAAAACCTTACATAGAAGGTTTAGGGCAGGTTACTAAAGCGGGTGATCCAGAGAGTTTGGCTAAGGCCATGGAATATTATCTTTCACTGCCACCTGCTGCTATGGCAGAAGAAGGTCGTCATCTCTACGAGGCACTTTGTACAAGACACAATATTAATGATTTTCGTGAGTCCTATCACGATCTGTTGGATAAGATGCTAACCCGAAAAAGTTGAGCCATACGTAATAAAAAACTGATTAAATTGAAATATGAAATCGTTATTCAGAGCTTTGGAACTATCAGGCATTTTTGCGGTGCTGGCTGTAATTGGTGCAGGCATGTACCTATACACCAGCTGGCTTTGGATAATGCTTTTCTTTATGGCCTATATTTTACACGGGCTATTTTTTGCAGATCATATTTACTATCGACGACGCTGTGATTATCAGTGGGAAGTCGATAGCAAAGATAGCCAGCAAGCCGTGTTTAATGACTCTGTTTTGATGTTACCTGAATCATTAAGAACGGGGGGGCACACTGTTTTTCTCAGAGTTAAGATCAGTGCGAAATTTTCCGGAAAGCTTTTTGATCCTGCTCTGAGGATTCTATCCAATGGTCAGAAGTACGCCCAGTTCTTTGAGCGCAGTTGTAAAGGCTTCCGTTATATCAATCTAACCCCTGCTATAGAAGCGTTGGAGTATGCAGAGACACTGAGTCTCAGTGGCAGGCATTGTCGATTTGACAAAAAAAATGCCGAACTGATTGCTTTTAAAAAGCCTGATCTGGTGGGCAAAAAAGTTTTATTTATCTCACCCCACGCGGATGATGCCGAAATTGCGGCTTTCGGTCTCTATAAAAATACCGACAGTCTTGTTGTAACCATTACCGCCGGAGAGGCTGAACCAGAAACTTTTGATCGCTACATCAGTGATAATAAACAGGCTGCCATTATGAAGGGCAGGGTAAGAGCCTGGGACAGTATCATGGTGCCACAATGGGCAGGACTGAAGAGTGATCGTGTTATTCAGCTGGGCTACTTTTGCAAGCATTTAAAGAAAATGTACGACAGCCCAGAGCAAACCATTTCATCTGAGTATGCAGGGGTATCGGATACCAGGGTTTTTCGGGAGTTTAATCATATCAAACTGGCTTCTGATAACCATGGCACAGCCAGCTGGCAGCAGCTGGTTGATGACCTTGCAGAGCTGGTCGCCCTCTTTAAGCCTGACTATGTGGTGACACCACACCTTAATGTAGATGCTCATCAGGATCATCGATATAGTACTGCGGCGATCCAAGAAGCGATTATAAATAGTCGGCGGACAGATGTTTTTTTCATGTATTACGCCAACCACTTGGCCAATACAGATATGTACCCGTTTGGTCCTTCTGGTTCCATTGTATCCCTGCCCCCTGTCACTGGCGATGCAGTGAAACTGTCGGGAGCATTCTCCTACACCCTGAATGACTCAGAGCAAAAAAATAAGATTATGGCCATAGAGATGAACCATGACCTGCGAAGGCCTGTCCGATTCAAAAAGTGGTTGAGAAAGTGCCTGCAAAAAGCTCTGATCAAGCGTTATCAGCCAGACTATGGTGAAGATGAGTTTTTCCGAAAGGCAATCAGAACTAATGAGTTGTTCTTCTATTAACGCCTTGTTGGTCCTTTCCAGCTGAATAGCAGAGCTCTCAATGCTTTTCTGAAGTAACTCGGTTCAAAAAAAGTAAAAGGTGATCGACTGATTGCTTGCCAGTAATACTTAAGGGCTTGTCGGTAGTCACCAGCAATGTAGAGTGATCTGAAAATAGAGAGCAGTCGTCTGGTTTCGTACATTGGTTTCAGTGACATAAAGCGCCAAGGTATTCTTTCCGTGCTGAACACCTCATCAATAAGATCCAGGCCAACAGAAAGGTCCAGCGTCACGTCGTTTCTCATGCTGTCGTCGTGTTTGTGTATTTTAGCAACAGGCTTGTTAAGTGTGATGCATGGATAGTTAGCCAGCACATAGGCAAACATGGGTATGTCTTCAACACATCTGAAGTGAGCAGGGTACTGGTACCCGTCAAAGATCTCCCTGTGCATGGCCGTTGCACCATTGGCGATAGGGAGTTCATCTTTCAAAAGATACATTTTGAAGAGGGCTGCATTATCTTCTGGAGCCTTTGGTCTGGGTCGAAAGCGTTCTCTCCCGTCCGGTTCTACAGCAATATGAGCACCAATTACCATTCTTGCATCAGGGCGTGAATCAATGGCTTGACTCAGACTTTCAAGAGCGTTTTCGGCCAGCTCATCATCGGCATCAAGAAACATTAAATATTGGCCAGAGGTCTCTAAAACGCCGCAGTTTCTTGTGGCAGCCAAACCTTTATTAGGTTGAGTAATGGCCCGAAAAGTGTTCGGGTATTGTACGGTCAACTCGCTAATGACCTCTTCCGTATTGTCTTTGGAACCATCATTAATGATCAGTAGCTCATAGTCCTTGCAGTTTTGCTCTATGACAGATTTTACAGAGCGCTTCAGAGTATGGGCGTAGTTATAGCAGGGTATGACAATACTGAATAATGGGGCAGTCATAATGAGGAAGGATCGACAATATCCTTGCTGAGTTGGTTGATGACAGGTGTAAAGAAAGTACGGGCTTGAGGTTCATCTTTCCAGTTTCGGGCGAAGCGTGCCAGATCTTTGGGGTATTGCCTGAAATAGGTAGACGAGCAAGGATAGCTGGTTAAAGAGTCCAGATCTATCAATAAAGGCTGGTGATTCTGAATAATGAAATTCTGTCCTTTCAGGTCACCATGAATAATCAGAGATCGTTTCAAGGTATAAAGGATGTCATCTATTTCCTGAGCAACCGCAGGCCATTCAGGCTGAGGCTCAGCGCCTTCAGCAAAATATTTCATAGCATGAATACTTTCGACATATTCATGAATAACATAGCTGGTCTGTTTAAAAGGCCCCCAGCGCTTTTCCAGGATAGCGACGGGCCGTGCCGTCGGGATGCCAATGCTCTCCAGTAACTGAGCAGCATGCCAGGTTACAGCTGCTCTTGATGGAATAAGGCTGCGAGTCAGGCTATAGAGAAACCCTTTTGAATTGTACCTTTTGATGAAATACTGTTTTTTCCCGAATGTCACAACAGCAACGGTCGTGGCTTTTCCTGTCTTAATGATATGGCCTTGTCGGATAAAGGGGTCGGGGTCAGCAAGAAGGTTTGAAAGCTCCGGGCATTCATCTCTCTGATCGGTAATAGCCAACTGAAACCAGGACTTCTGATAACTAAATCCTCTCCTGGGCTTTAGACATTCTTCCAGCTTTAATTCTTTCTGCTTGCGAATACGTTGTATTTCCTTCAACAGTTCGAGTGGGGCTTTATGCGTCTCAAGAAGGCGATCAAACTTGGGTGGTAGTTCGGCAAAATGTTCAGGGCGTTCATTAGCCACCATGGCGTGGCGGATAAACTCGGACTTTTCGGAATCAGAGCTCAGTGACTGCCATTTCTGAAGGAATGGATCAGGCATATCACTCCCTTCCTTCAAAGAAGTTGAGGATTTTGCGGATTCGAACCTTGTCACTTGCCCTCAGTCGGCCTCCACAATAGAGCCGATAAAATCTTAGCCGTTGAGTGCGTGTAAGATGCTGCTTGCCCATCTTATCCAAACAGGCCAGGTCTTTGATAATGCCTCGCTCCAGGAAAAAGGGAAGAACCTTCTGGCCAGCAGGACAGTCAATGAAACAGATTTCAGGCTCTTCATTCTGGGAAACCAGAATATTTCGCCATTTGAGATCAGTATGGATGAAGCTCTGGCTATGCATGGTCCTGACGGCTGGCGCTAATTGTTCAATAACTTTGGCTATCCAGATCCGATCTTTTAGCCAGGGAATACTGTCTCTGACCATCTGGCGAAGATCCAGTGTATTGGGAGCCTCTTCAGTCACCAGAGCACCGCGCGTCATGACACCCCATTGGATCTCCTGCCCATAAGCGACCACTTTAGCTGCAGGAATACCGTGTTCATGGAAAAACAGCATACTTTCCCACTCACCCCGGATACGACTTCTGCCAATGTAACGGCGAAGATTTTTTCCGCCCCCGGTATATCGTTTGAGATAGTAGCCTTTACCATCAATTTCGGTGCGGCACATGGAGCTGATGATATCCCGGGTAATTTCAACGCCGGTCATGGCAAACGTGCTCTCGAGCGTAGAGAAAGCATTACCAACCGGCGTGTCATTGTAGGATTCCGACAATGTCCAACTGGACGACATCAAAAAAGGAATGCGCATATTCTACATGGCCCATAACTGGGCGGAATCTTCACAAGTTCAAAGCTTGGATATTTCAGTGCAGATGGGGATTCCAAACGGTTTTTCTCATCAGGAATCGTAGTGTTGACATCCTCCCCGCCTAAAGAGGCTGTCGCAAAACTCTGGTTCCCATGCTCCAGCGAACCCATACCTATCTCGCGCTGCAGAGTACGCTTTTCAGGGGAGGTATGCATTCCCACGCAGAGCGTGGGAATGAGTTGTATGACCAATTGGATTTTGTCAGCATCTATGCCCCATTTCTTTTCGGCGCATTCGTTTGTACAGTTTTGTCGTTTTCATTTCTGCTGTTTTTCACCGGTTCAGGTATTGTTCCAGAGCTTCTCTCAAAGGCATGCTGTTTCACACCTCTGGTATATCGTTTCAGGTAGTAGCCTTTATCACCAACCTCATTACGGCACATGGAGCTGATAATATCACGGGTAGTTTCGCACCAATCACGGTAAAAGTGCTCTCGAGCGAAGCGACAGCATTGCCAACCGATGTGTTATTACAGGATTCCGTCAGTGTTCAACTGGATGACTTTGGCTCCTGTTTTGCCAAGGGGCAGTTATTTGCCTTTGACAGAGAGAGTTACGGCTCATATATGTTAGGGGTTTTGCCACTTGAAGCGAACTCTGTGGAAATTAGAAGTGTGAGGTAGCTTTTTGTTGTATTGAAGGCGTCCAGAGATAATACCGGGAAAAATGCCTATTGCTTGAGAGAATTGGCTGATAGCAGCTTTAGTGAAAACCCCTTCTTTCAAGAAAGCAGAGTATTCACTTTCAGGAATTAATGTTGTCTGTGCAAATTTATCTGCTTCAGACTCTTGTCTGATATATTGTTGATCTTTAGAATCATTTTCCAAGAATGTGATTCTTTTATCATGTAGCAAAATGTGTCCAATTTCATGCATTAAACTAAACCAAAATATATCAGACCAACTACCTCTCATAGACATCATTATTACAGCCTTGCTTTTGCCTATCCAGTAAGTTGCACCTGTAGTATAAGTTTTTGAGAAATGCGGGATGACAACTAACGCTATGCCACAATCGGCAAGTAAATTACTCAGCTTTTCTAACAGAGTCTTTGGCTCTGTTTCAAAAGTAAGCTCTCTCAAAACCGGGAGAGATTGTTGAAGTTTTACTTTATCAAATTGCCTGACTTCTGTTCTGGACGCAAGAATATGGCCAGCTCTAAGCCAAGCTGCCAGAGCTTCATGAGAAGTACTTTCTTTCTTATTCTGCCTGAATGCAGGAGCGTATTCCTTCACAGAAGTAATATGGAAGAGCGAGGAAACACCAAAAAATTTTCGGAGTTCTTTGACTTTCTCCAAAGGTTTTCTTGTTTTTTCAACAAGGCCTAATTTTGCTATCTCTGTATATGGGTAGGCAGAAGCTAATTGTAGCTCGTCTTTTGCCTTCTTTTCATCAGCATCCTTTGCCATTACCAAGCGATATTCGGACTCAAGATTGCTCCAGAAATACGCAGGCACACCGACAACTTGCTCAAGCTGAAGAGCGGTTTCTGGTGTGATAGCCTTTTCTCCTTTGAGAATCTCATTGATGGCTTGAGGAGGTCGACCCATTCTACGAGCTAGCTCTGCTTGGGTAATATCCATCTCTTCAAGCACTTCCTCCAAATACTCACCCGGGGGAATGGCCAAATCGGACACGTAAGTCTGTTCAGTCATCATAGTGCTTGCTCACTTCTTCAATCATTGCGATATTCAGCGTGTCACCCTCGACGGTGAATATCAGTCTATAAAACCCCGTCAGATTAATAGCATTCACCAGAGCACCGCACGTCATGACACCCCATTAGATCACCTGCCCATAAGCGATCACTTTGGCTGCAGGAAATGAAGGTTTAGGGCTAAGTTTTAAGCGTCACTCTTTCCCGCTTTTCGTTCCATGCGCTGATACAGTTTTACGGCTTTCTTCTCAATGCGATTGAGCAAAGCGCTGTATTTTTTTAATGTGTCTCTGAGAGACAGCCCTGTATAGGCTTTCAAAAAACGAAAAACATCATTTCGGCTGATGCCATAATCCATGGCAGAGAAGTAGAGTCCAGATAAGTCTTTCAGTCGCCAGCGCTCGGGAATTTTATCCCGAATCTGGGCCCGGTGAAGGTCAATCAGATAAAACTTCAAGTGTTTCGGATCAGGGGCCTGAGTTTTTGGCATCATGAAATGGCAAAGATAGTAATCACGATGATTGACGCCATTATCATGGAGTTTTTTGCTGATTTCTGCCAGCTTCAACGTTATAGCTTGCTTCAATCGAAAGGAAGGAGGAGCGGTTTTCCAATGCTCGCAAAAATCCTCCAGAGTGACCATATTCGCCAGCTCTTCAGTCACCAGAAAAGAGCGAAGTGTGGCAGGGTTATTCCCGGTTTCTCCGTAGGCGACAAGTGTCATGGTATCGATGCCAATCTCATGGAGTTTGTTCAGAGCTTCCCACTCGTTTCTGGCACCGAGAACGGGCTTACGCAAATGCACAAAGTTCTCAAGTATTTCAAACCAGCCCACACCCCCATGAACTTTGGCAAAATAGCCTTTGCCATTCAGTTCAAATCGAAAGGTACGGCGAGCTTCAAGTGCTCTGTAGACCTCTCCATCCATTGTTTCCAACAGGGATTGGGGGTCCTTGCCTTGCCAGGCTTTTTTAAAATCGTTTCTAAGATATAGCATTAAGAAATCGAGAAGTGGCCAGACTTTCGATCAGCCTGTTCAATAATAATATCAGCGGCCCGCTCAGGCAGGCTATACAGGTCCTCAGAGCGACTGAAAGCAATGGCATTGTTTTGCCATTCCAGCCAATGCTCTGAATCAAGCATGTTGCTGACAGCCTCATTCAGAGAACCCTGATTAAACGGACTTGGTAGTACAGTGCCTGCTTTGGCTTCATCGATATAATGCCCATAGCCACAGACATCGGTGGTCAGCACAGGCAACCCAGCAACCAGTGCTTCCAGCAGAACGGTCCCAGTATTCTCATTGTAAGCCGGATGAATCAGCAAGTCGGCACCCAGCAGAAACCGGGGGACATCATCTCGGCCAGCAAAAAAGCGAAGCTGGTGCTCAATGCCCAATTGTTTGGCCAGTGACTCAAAGGGTTTTTGTTTGTCCTGACCTATCACAAAGAAACGAGTGCCCTGTTTTTGACAAGCGGGCAATGAAGCAATAGCCCTGATGGCTCGATCCAAACCTTTGGTTTTGAAGCCTGAACCCACCATCAGAACGAGTTTGTCCCCATCAGTGAGCGAAAACTCTTTTCTGAATTCTGCCCTCACGGCTTCGGCATTTTCAGGTCGACATCGATCCTTTGAAATACCCGGAGGCAGCAAATGAATGCGCTCTTCAGGGGTATGGTAATACCGCTGAAAGACAGGCTTTTGCAGTGCAGATATCAGCAGGGAAACGGTTTTGCTTTCCTGAGAGAAAACCGCTTCCTCAAAGGCTTGGTAATATCGAAAGCGTGATGTGAGTCGATACCACCAGCCTTTTGATTGGGCTTTGTCCAGATAACAGGTGTCGGCGGCATAATAGATATCCAGCCCCGGCATTTTATTAAACCCTGTCAAAATGACTTCTGGCTGGTCGGCTAATGTTTTGCCGATCTGTTGTTGGAAGCTCTTCATCCTGACATGGTTTGAATGACCGTTGACTTTAAGAACCCGGATATCAAAACCGTCAGGCTTTTCGCCCTGCCAGCAGGTGGTAAAAACAAGAACTCTATGGCCTCTTTTCTGGCATTCAAGCGCAATCCTCAGAAAATCTCTCTGTAACCCCCCAAAAGGAAAATACTTATAAAGCGCAAAAGCCAATATCATGAAGACGCCTCTTGCAGAAGCTTCTCCAGGTAGGGCCAGACATAATCCGGGGTCATAGGGGTGAAAATGTCCGGGTCGGCTTTTGGAAGCTGGCATTCAGGGCACTGGTCAACGGTCAGATGAATCTGTGAGCTTCCGTAGGCTCCCACCCGGTCAGGACGGGTCGGGCCGTATAGAGATACAGCGGGTGTTTCCAGAGCTGCCGTCAAATGGCCTAGTCCTGTATCGACAGCAACCGCCGCTTTAGCATTTGCTATGACCCCGGCAATACCACTCAGGCTGAGGCGTGGCAGCACCTCAATATTATCGGAACATTTTGCGATGCAGTTGGCTCGTTCTTGCTCTTTTTCGTTGCCCCAGGGAATGACGATATGCATTCCCGCTGCCTGAACTTTATGGGCCAGTTGGCACCAGTAAGTTTCTGGCCAGTGTTTGGTGGGCCATGTGGTGCCATGAATAAAAACGACATAGGGTTTATTTTGAATCAGGTCGCCATCGAATCGGGATTGGTCGAGCAAAAACTGTCCGGGTTCTGTTGGCAATTCGTAGTCCAGTGATTTGGCAAACAGCTGTCGTACACGCTCGACGGCGTGTTGCCCCCAGTTAACCGTTTTTGGGAAGTCATAAAACTTGGCAGAAACGGGTTCCCGGGCTGAGTTTTTATTCAGCCCGAACTTGGGGCCCCGCGCCATTCGCGTAATAAGAGCGCTTTTCAATAATCCCTGGGCATCGATAACTGCATCGTATTCTCTGAATTTAAGATCTTTGCGAAAACGACGCCACTCGCCTGAGTGGACTGTGTTCAGGATCGATTTTCGCCATCTTCTCACCGCGACAGGTATGACTTTATCGACAGCAGGGTGCCAGCGCGGGATTTCCGCAAACCCTTCTTCTACGACCCAGTCAAACCGGATGCCCGGAATCGCTTTGGCAGCATCGGTGAGGGCTGGAAGTGTGTGAATCACATCGCCCATGGAGGTGGTTTTTACAATAAGAACTTTCAACCCTGAATCTCCAGAGTCTGTTCACCAGACAGTCGTTCCAGGGCGTCCAGAACCATTTCGGGTCCCAGCTTTTTCATGCAGTCCATGTGTTCCAGAGGACATTCACGTTTAAAGCAGGGGCTGCATTCCAGTCCCAACCAGAGTGTTTCACTGTTGTCGTTCATTGGCGGGGTATGAGCAGCAGTGGTCGAGCCATAAACAGCCACCAGAGGTCGAGAAAGTGCGGCGGCAATGTGCATAAGGCCAGAGTCATTGGAAACCACAGCATGGGCCAGAGACATCAGGTCAACGGCATCCGCCAAAGTGGTTTGTCCTGCCAGATTAAAACAACGTTTATGCAGATTTCTGGGCAGGTAGCCCATGATTTCCTGGGTGACGGCATGGTCTTTTTCAGAGCCGAACAACCATATTTGCCAGCCTTTCTGAGCCATCGTCAAAGCCACTTCGCCGTAGTAACCGGCAGGCCACTGTTTCGAGGGGCCAAACTCAGCGCCAGGACAAAGCGCCAGAATGGGCAAGTCATCAGACAGTTGATAGCGATGCAATGCTTTGGCAACACTCTGGCTGTCAACACTCAAGGCAGGTTTGGGTAGAGGGGAGGGCAGTGGCGACTTATCCGGATAGGCCAGAGCAACAAAGCGTTCAACCATAAGAGGGTATTGCTCTTTGTCCAGAACTCTCAGGTCGTTAAGCAGGCCATACCTCATTTCTCCCCGCCAGCCAATTCTGACAGGAATGCCGGCAAGGAATGGAATCAGGGCAGACTTTAGTGAATTGGGCAGAAGAATGGTCCGGTCATACCCTTGTGCTTTCAGGTCTCTGGCTATTCTTCTGCGCACGGCCAGATTCAGGCTGCCATGGCCTACGGGCATATCAATCCCGTTCCGGACTTCAGGCATGCGCTCAATGATGGGGCGGCTCCAGCCTGGTGCCAGTACGTCGATGACAGCCTCTGGATGTTGTCGTTTCAGGGCAATGAACAAAGTTTGAGCCATTACCATATCCCCCACCCAGGAGGGACCGACAATCAAGTACTTCACGTTGCTGCAGTTCCTGTTTCAGGGAGGCTTCTGGAGCCTCCTGGGGATCGATCCGGAATCGATCTCTTGTAATTGGGCACGCTACCGCCCTCAGTGAGAGCACGCTGTCACCGATGGCAGAATATGCACACTGGACAGTGTCCAGTTTCAAATATGCAGGGTACCCCGTCTGAAGATAGGCCGGGGATACATTACATCCATGTAAATAAAAAGCGGCGTAGATTATACGCCACTTTTTCTGATCAATAACTCAGTAATTCTTACAGCTTATGGAATGAAAGCCAGTGATTCAGATCACATGAGCCAGCCACTCAGGGTATGCTTCCCGCTGGCCCTGAACCTGATCAAAGTACATAGTTTGCAGCTGTTCGGTGATGGGGCCACGTTGACCACTGCCGATGATGCGGCCATCGTGCTCGCGAATAGGCAGTACTTCAGCGGCTGTTCCGGTGAAGAAAGCCTCTTTGGCAATATAAACTTCGTCACGGGTAATGCGCTTTTCCCTGACTTCCAGACCCAGTTCCCCGGCAAACCGGATAATGGTGTCACGGGTAATTCCTTCCAGACAGGAAGTCAGCTCAGGTGTGTAGAGAATACCATCTTCTTTGACAATGAAGATGTTTTCACCACTGCCTTCCGCCACGTAACCTTCGTTGTCCAGCAGCAGAGCTTCTTCGCAGCCGCTGTCCAGTGCTTCACGCAGTGCCAGCATGGAGTTCATGTAGTTACCATTGGCCTTGGCCTTGCACATGGTGATGTTTACGTGGTGACGGGTGTAGGAAGAAGTACGGATTTTGATACCTTTCTCTTTGGCGTCAGGGTCCATGTAAGAAGGCCAGTTCCATGCAGCAACGATGCAGTGAACAGTTAGCCCTTCTGCACGAAGGCCCATGCCTTCAGAGCCCAGGAAGCACATGGGGCGGAGATAGGCACTGTCAAGACCGTTCTCACGAACCACCAGCTTTTGAGCTTCGATCAGCTCTTCACGGGAGTAAGGGATCTTCATACCCAGGATATGAGCACTTCTGAACAGTCGATCCGTATGTTCTTCCAGACGGAAAATAGCAGGACCCTTGTCGGTGTTGTAGGCTCGAACACCCTCAAAGACGCCCATGCCATAGTGCAGGGTATGGGTCAGAACGTGGGTTTGTGCTTCTCGCCATGGAACCAGCTTGCCATCAAACCAAATAACGCCATCTCTATCGGCGAAGGACATGCGAAAACTCCCGATGCAATCCAGTAATTTTAACCATGAGAATGTAGCTAAGTTCATCGCCAAATGGGCAGCTTTGTTTTCTCACGGTGGTATTGTGATTTTATTGAAGACCCTTAGTGAAAGTCTTGTCATCACTTTGGGTGACAAAAGTCTTTCTGTGCTCATGGTTGTTTCGTGTTCATGGCTACTCAGCCCGGTGGGTCTCAAGCCAGGCTTGCAGGCCGCTGTGGGTAAGGCGGCCATGATTCTGTCTGTGCTTCGGTTATCTGCAGGCAGACGAGTATTGGATCATACTTTGCTACTGATTCCAAACCGCCGGGACATTCATTCCAGCCATAGCTGCCAAAGCGCTTCAACCTGACGGGTGAAGGCCTCCACCAAGGGGATTTCCACAAAGGATGGCTCGTTTTGCAAAGCTTTCAAGTGAGCCGCTTTTCTCAAGACTTTATAAGCTTCTCTAAGCCCTTTGCCTTCACTGGCTGTCAGGTAGCCGACTTTTTCCAGTGACTCCGAAATTCGAATGTTATCCGGAAATTGCGCAATTTCCGGGTGAGCGTGAGCATGGGCTAATACGGCGTATTGCATAAGAAACTCAATATCGACAATGCCGCCGCGATCGTGCTTTAGATTAAAGAGGGGTTGCCCCTGTTCATCCCGTCGGGACTTTGTCAGATGCTCTTGCATTTTATGGCGCATCCTGATGACTTCTGCCTTCAAGGTGGCAGGGTCCCTGCCAATGGCCAGAATACTTTTGCGAAGTGATTCAAACTTTGCTGTCAGCTGTTTATCGCCAGCTACTGCCCTGGCCCGGACCAGAGCCTGATGCTCCCAGGTCCAGGCGTCATTGCGCTGGTACTTTTCGAAAGATGTGAGTGAACTGACCAGCATTCCTGAAGCGCCTGAAGGGCGCAGACGCATGTCGACTTCATAGAGTCTTCCGGAAGGGGTTTGAGCGGTGAGAATGTGTATGATTCTCTGTCCCAGTCGTGTATAGAAGGTAGAACTTTCTATGGAGCGCGAGCCGTCTGTTTCTTTATTGAGAGCGCCGTTATGCACGAACACCAAATCCAGGTCCGATCCCGGACTGAGTTCAATGCCACCCAGTTTGCCGTAGCCAATGATGATAAAGCCAGGATCGCAGATGGAACCGTCTTCACCCACAGGGTGCCCATGTCGCTCAACCATGGTTTTCCATGCGAGGCCGACCACTTGATCCAGCAAGGCTTCGGCAATCCAGGTCAGGTAATCGCTTTCCTTCATTAAGGGTAATGTACCAGCAACCTGTGCTGCCGCTACTTTCAAAAGATGTGACATCTTGAAGTAGCGCAGCGCTTCCATCTGGGCCTCCAGATCATCTTCCGGAATATGAGTCAGTTGTTGTCTGAGGTCGTGCTCAAGTTCCGCTTTTTTGGGTGGGTTATAGAGATCACCAATATCCAGGAACTCATCCAGCAAGGCCGGATGTCGGGCAATCTGGTCTGCTATCCAGGGGCTGGCGGTACAGAGGCTGATCAGGTGCTCCAGAGCTTTGGGGTTTTCCATCAGCAAAACCAGGTAAGCCGTTCGGCGTAAAACACTTTCAATAAGCGGAAGAATTCGGGTCAGTGCCAGATCAGGCTGTTCGCTACGACCGATATGTTCCAGCAGCGAAGGCATGAAGTGGTCAAGTCGCTCACGGCTTTGGCGGCGGATTCTGGTGATGGCTCTGCCATCCCTGAGCGCTGACAGACGTTGCCTCGATGCTTGTGGCTCTGAAAAGTGGTTCTCCTGAAATTGTTTTAATTCCTCGTCTTCGTTGAGATTGCCCTGCCAGAGCAGCTTCCAGTGCTCCTGAACCGTCTGTTCCTGATCGTTGGATGTATCCGGTAAGGACACAACCTCATCAAAGTGTCCCAAGACCTGCTCTCTGTGATGATCCAGCTTACTCATCAGGGAAGACCAGTCCTGGTGCCCTGCAATAAAAGCAATTCTTTCCTGTTGCAGGGTATCGACCGGCAGTTCCTGAGTCTGTCTGTCTTGCAGCGCCTGAATAGCATGCTCTAAATTTCGAAGGTATATGTAGGCTTCAGTTAACGCCTGTGTAACGAACTCTGGCAGGTAATGCGGCGAGAGTCGGTTGAGAATGTTGAGCAGTCCCTTTTCCTGAAGGCTTCGATCCCGGCCACCGTGGATCAGCTGAAATGATTGGGCAATAAATTCAATTTCTCTGATGCCGCCGGGACCTAATTTGATGTTGCCCTGCATGCCTTTGCGCTTTACTTCTCTTTGAATCAGGGCCTTCATATCCCTGAGTGCAGAAATAGCACTGAAATCAATGTACTTTCTAAAAGTGAATGGCTTCAGAATGTTGAGCAGATTCTGACCTTCCGGGATATCTCCGGCAATGGCCCTGGCCTTGATCATGGCATAGCGTTCCCAGTCTCTGCCCTGATCCTGATAATACTGCTCCATAGCGGAAAAACTCATGGCCAGTGCACCGCTGGTACCATAAGGCCTCAGTCGCATATCAACCCGGAACACAAAGCCGTCCACCGTTTGATTGTCCAGGACTTTGATCAGACGTTGCCCAAGCCGGATAAAGAACTCCTGATTATCCAGAGAGCGAGCTCCACCCAACGTTTCACCCTTATGGGGATAGGTGAACATCAGGTCGATGTCGGAAGAAAGATTCAGTTCCTGCCCACCCAGCTTGCCCATGCCGAGTACGATCATCTTTTGTGGTTGAGGTGTTTCTCCATAGGAAGCCCCCATCGGGGTACCCCAGGTTTTGCAGGCTTCTTCATACAGCCAGTCCATTGACTGATCGACGCAGGCATCCGCCATAGCAGAAAGATCCAGTGTGGTTTCCTGCATGGAGCACAGGCGGTTGAGGTCACGCCAGATGATTTTGACCATCTCACGGTTTCTGTAGACCCGGAGTTGCTGCATCAGGTCATTTTCGTTGAGGACTTCCTGAGTCAGCAGGCGGAGGGCATCCTGATGCCTCTCGGGTTTGGGGTTTTTTAATAAATCCGGATTCTGATGGAGTTGGAAAACAAGATCCGGATGCTTCAGGCATTGTTCAAAAGCAAAGTCGCTGCCCGCCCAGGTTTTATAAAGTTGGGAGAGAAAATCGGGAGATAATGAGTCAGATCTGTCAGCCAGATCTTTTGCTCGACAGGTTTCCAGAAACTCGTCCCATTGCTTGTTCAGGATGCTTTTTACCGATGCAGGGCAGTTCATTCGCTCAAGGCTTTTGATTGACTCAAGGCTGTAATCTGGCGACGCCATTAGTGGAAGCCCTCTTTAGCAAGGTGGGTGAGCAGTGCTCGAACTTTGGGGGTTGAGCCACGGTGACTGGGATACAACGCATATAAGTCCACAGGCTCGAACTGCCAATCGGGCAGAATATTGATGAGCGTACCTGCTGCCAGGGCATGCTTTGCCATGTACTCTGGCAGTTCGGTGATACCCAACCCCCTGATGGACATTCTCATCAGCATGGAAAAGTCATCGCAGCGTAGACTCGGCTCAAACTTCAGGGTTCTATTTTCTTGTCCGCAAAAGAGATGCCAATCGGGATTGCGCTCCTTTGCACTCATCAACATTAGCGGATGCTCTAATAAGTCGCCCGGCGTTTTGATTTTATGTTTTGCAAAACCCGGAGCCGCATAAAGACGCAGATGGATGGAGCAGAGTTTCCTGGCAATCAGTCCAGAGTCTGGCAAGTCTCCAATTCTAAACGCCAGATCGTACCCCTCTTCAATCAGATCAACACGTCGGTTCGTCAAGGTAAGGTCGAGTTCAACCTCAGGGTACTCTCGGCAGTAATCGGTGAGGTGATCGCCCAGCAATGACTGACCGACACCGAGAGAGGTACACACTCGCAGGCGGCCCTGAGGTTTTTCCAGCATGGATTCCACTGCACTGGCTGCGGCCTCATATTCCTCTTTGATTCTTTTGCAGTACTGATAGTAGCGCAGACCGATTTCAGTCAGATGCAAGGTTCTGGTTGAACGTTCCAACAGCCGCACACCCAACCGGGATTCCAGCCGGGTGATCTTGCGGCTGATGTTGGATTTCGGCGTATTCAGTGCTTCTGCTGCCTGGGTAAAGCTGCCTCTCTCGACTACCGTTGCAAACACCATCAGATCATTAAGGTCAGTCATTTGTTATCAAATATTGAACAGTGTTTTGTATGAATGAATATATATCAACTTTGGATAACAAACTAATCTGGTTTCATCACTGACTGGAAAACAGGGATTGAGCGATGGAAATTTTGACCTTAGAGCAACTACCACAAGGCGGTTTTGCCGGACTGGAAGAAAAACAGGTCGTCACAGATCAGCGAGTATTTGGTGCTCGAAAGCGTCCTGAGACAGCCAACGGCATAGGTAACTTCGTTTATCTTGCTGATGCCAGCTTCTTGCCCCACGGCGAGACAGGTATGCACCCCCACCAAGAGATCGACGTCATCAGTGTGATGGCAAAAGGCCGGATAAGCCACGCTGGATCTTTGCAACACGGCAAAGGTTTAGTGGCCCCGGAGGCGCAGGTACAACGAGCGGGAGGTGAAGGGTTTGCACATAACGAAGTGAATCCGGATGAAACCCCCAATCAATTGATTCAACTGTGGGTTCTGCCAGAAACAAAGGGCGAGCCAGCGGGTTACAAGGCTTATACCCCGGAAACCAATGTCAGAACACGCATCTATGGAGGAAGTAAAAAACAGACGAAAACGTTTGATAGCCACACCGTGGTAGAAATGGTTCAGGCCACCGAAGGATACCAGACAGAGCATAGCGGTGAGGTTTTGGCTTATCTCAGTACTGGCAAGGCAAGCATTAATGGCGAAACCATTCAGGCTGGCACTCTGGTAAGAGCGACGGAATTGAACTTTGTCGCCCAACAAGAGAGCCAGCTGATTCTGATTTTTACCGAATCTTTTGAATGAAACAGAGCACTGATAAGGACATGACCATGACAACAAAATACTCTGAGTTTTTAACGCCGGACAACGCTGTATTAACAATGATCGACCACCAGACGGGTTTGATGGTCGGGCTGGGTGATGAACACCCGACGGTGCTGAAAAACAACATTGTTGGCCTGACCAGAACGGCAAAAGCCATTGGCTTGCCATCGGTGGTGACTGCCAGCTTGCCTGAGGGGCCAAATGGTCCGGTGATGCCTGAAATTACCGACGTACTGGGCGGGGAAGTGATTGAGCGTGAAGGGCAGATCAATGCCTGGGATAGCCTGGCGTTCAGGCAAGCCATTGAGAAAACAGGCCGCAAAAAAATCATCATGGCCGGTGTTGTAACGGACGTATGTTTATTATTTCCGGCATTGTCCGCCATTGAAGAAGGCTACGATGTGTATGCCGTGATCGATGCCTCGGGTACCTGGAATAAAACGGTTCAGGAAGTCACGATACAGCGTTTGGCTCAGGCGGGTGTGAAAGTGACGACCTGGGCTTCGGTTCTGGCAGAGCTGATGAACGACTGGCGCAGTGAATACGGTGAAGCGTTGGGGCAGGTATTGGCTGAGCATACGACCAAATACGGTTATGTGATGAACAGTTATTTCGCAAGAGGATAGTCATGGGTGGCGAGCTCAACAGCTCGCCAGTTAACCATCATTGGGTAGCACTATTTTCACGACTTGTTGAGGCAGTGTCCTTATCCGGAATTAAAGAGTTCTTAAGCTGGTTAACCAGTCTTTGTAAATGCGTAATATCTTTTATATTTCTTACCGAATAATAAACGTATTTATAAGTGTCTGTGGGTTCAGTTGTGAACAATCTGGAGTATTCAGGGGAGGGATTGTCCTGAGTTATCCTGTTGCCATCTGCATCTTTAAAACAAGCCTCCCAGAAAAGATCAATGGCTGCATCTCGTTTGTTGGCGGAAAGGGCAAAGAAAATTAATGCAAAATTACCAACCGCCTCATACTTGTCTTCCAAGGATGAGCCTTGTTGAAGAATAATGTTTACACGCTCTGTCTCTTGACGGGCAACCTTCTCTACCAGAGCCTGTCGATCTGTATTCAAGCCTTTGATGACATTTTCTTTGAACTGATGCAAGTTAAAGCTTTTACGTGCATGAAATTTTCTTGACATCCTGGCTATACGGGTGAGGGAGTGGCAGAAGCCAAAGCGGAAGGTGTGGGTACAACTGGCACAATAATCAACAATATGTTCATAGTCTTCCCCAAGGGCGTTGCACATTGCAGCAGCAAGATGTACATATACGTCGCCGATTGCCTGTTTTTCCATGAGCCTTTTGCAATTCAGCACAAACATAATTGGATTAACGAAAGACTTTTCTAAAACTTTGAAAGGTATTTCTTCATCATCCTCTGAAAGGTCAAGATTGGGTTGATGAGTATTCGGGGACGGGTCATAACCTATATGACCAAACGACGGACGAGGTATCGGATGTTCAGTCTCTCTTTGAGCACGGGAAGGAGAGTTTTGCTGGTCCCCTCCAGCCAACCCGCTACCACCGGATGGCGGTTGGACTTGACAAACGCCATGACAGGAACCGACGTAACAATTGAAACCGTACGTGTGCCGGTGTTGTTCAGGGCCCTGGTTACCGCCGCCAGAGCCGGAAAACGTAAACCTGAAAAAAGAGCCTCTAGGTTGGGTGGTTGATCCAGAGGCCTGCTGACCGGATGATGCTGATGGCGGGTTTTGTTGGCCACTATTTTGTTGGCCACTTTGTTGTTGACCCTGCCCGGGTAGCATCATAGTGGTGATGTCAAATGGGTGATCCTGACCTGACTCCGATTGATCCACTGGGCTGAACTGCGGCGAATCGTAGTTCCAATATCTTTCCAATAGCCAGCCAACGGTGACAAACACTTCTAATGGTATTCTTGAATAGGGTTTCACGTTCAGAGCGGCGTCACTGTCGGTCATCATCAGTTCATTAGCAACCAGAAAATGAGCGGCGTGAATCAATGGCCAGGAGACCGACTCAAAAAAGGCAGTTTCTACCCCATAACCACCAGGTCCGAGTGGTTTGTCATCAGGCAGAAAAGTTGACTCTGCGCAGCCGTTAGTGTCGGCAAGGTGAAACGGGGTACCCGGCAATTTATGTTGGTCTGGCTTTATAAACAAGCTCTCTTTTGAAAAGGCTCCATCCTGTTGAAACCCGAGAACAAAACGTCTTGTCAATGGTTCGGCCTGACAAACGACAGACAACCATGTAAACAGTAACAGCAGCGCCATAGACAACGAGTTTTTCATTAATCCCACTTTGATAGTCTGTTGCTTGTAGTAGTGCTTAGGCATTCATTTTCTACAGGGCAAAGTTAGACCAAGAAAGTGATAGATCAAAAAATAAGCGTGTTTTTTTCAAAAACAAACAGTGTCATCCCTGACCTATGCTGGAATAAATCTATCATTCATCGTCGGTTTTCTGGTTGGGCTTATTTTCACTGCTTGTTGAGGTAGTGCCCTTATCCGAAATTAAATAGTCTGCAAGCTGATTAACCAGTCTTTGTAATTGAGTAATATCTTTCATATTTCTTACTGAATAATAAACATATTTATAAGTGTCTGTGGGTTCAGTTGTGAACAATCTGGAGTATTCAGGAGGGGGATTGTCCTGTGTTATCTTGTTGCCATCTGCATCTCTATAACAAAGCTTCCAGAAAAAATCACCCGCTTCTTTTAGATGATTGGCGGAAAGAGCAAAGAAAATTAATACAAAATTACCAACCGGCTCATACTTATCTTCCATCGATGAGCCTTGTTGAAGAATAATGTTTACACGCTCTATCTCTCGACGAGCAATCTTCTCTACAAGAGTCTGGCGATCTGTGTTCAAGCCTTTGATGACATCTTGTCTGAACTGGTGCAAGTTCAAGCTTTTATTTGTATAAAAGTCTTTTACCACATTGGCCATACAGCTAAGGGAGTGGCTGAATCCAAAGTTGAAGTTATGGGTAATATTGGCACAACAATGAACAATGTATTGATATTCTTCGCCCAGGGCATTGCACATTGCAGCAGCAAGATGTACGTATTCGTCGTCAGTGTCGTGTTTATTCACAAGGACTCTGTAATTCAGAAAATTTAAAATTGGACTAACGAAAAATTCAGATACAAGTCTGGAGATTTTTTTTTCAATTCCTGAAGGATCAAGTTGTTCAGAATCTGATAAAGCCCGGGTTTCTAGAAGAGCCATTCTGGCAGTACACTCTTCAAGGCTGGGTAAATGAGGATTTCGGGACGGGTCACTACCTATGTTACCAAACAACAGACGAGCTATCGAAGGTTCAATCTCTCGTCGCGCAGGGGAAGAAGAGTCTTGCTGGCCCTCTTCATCCGAATCACTGCTATCGGGTTCTGAATCCCTGCTATCGGGAGATGATCGTAGTTTACAAATGCCATGACAGGATTCGACATGACAATTTAAACCGTATGTATGTTGGGGTTGTTCAGGGTTTTCACCATCGCCAGAGTCGGAAGGCGTAAGCTTGAGAGAGGAGCCACCAGCTTGGGTGGTTGATCCAGAGGCCTGCTGACCGGATGATGCTGATGTTGGGTTTTGTTGGTTACTTTGTTGTTGACCCTGCCCTGGGAGCACCATAGTGGTGATTGCAAATGGGTGATCCTGACCTGACTCCGGTTCACCTATTGGGTTAAGCTGCGGCGAATTGTTGTTCCAATATCTTTCCAATAGCCAGCCAACAGTGGCAAATACCTCTAATGGTATCCTCGAATAGGGTTTGGGGTTCAGGGCGTCACTGGTGGTCATAATCAGTTCATTAGCAACCAGAAAATGAGCGGCGTAAATCAATGGCCAGGAGATCGACTCAAAAAAGGCGGTTTTTACCCCGTAACCGCCAAGTCTGAGTGGTCTGTCATCAGGCGGAAAAATTGACTCTGCATAGCCGTTTGTGTCGGCAAGGTAGGTCGGGTTGCCCGGCAATGTCTGACGGTCTGGCTTAATAGAAAAACTCCCATCTGGCAAGCTTCCATCCTGTTGAAACCTGACAATATAATCTCTTGTCAATGATTCGGCCTGACAAACGGCAGACAACCACGAAAGCAGCAACAGCAGTGTCGCAGAGAACGAATTTTTCATTAGAACCCACTTTTAAAGCCCGTTGTTCGCAGTGCTTGGTTATTCATTTATCGGTAGAGGAAAGTTAGTCCAGGAAAGTGACAGATCAAAAAAATAAGCGTGTTTTTTCAACGACACCATAGGTACAGCTGGGGCCAGATTCTGTTCCCGGCACAGGTTTCGCAAACCTTCTTTTTCGGCATCGATGATGAGCTGGCCAGCAAGGTCAGTGCTTCCCTTGATCCTGAATACAATGCCAGTAAAAAAGATACGCCTCTCTGGCAAGCTATACCTGCCACTCCAATGAATCATGGTCGATTTAATGATGTTCTGGACATGGAAGAAAGAGAACAGATTGCCAGTGAGATTGATCCTGCTCAGCAGCTGAGCATCAGCTTTAGAACAAGCTCCAGCTGGAAGCAGAAAATTGCTTTTCCATTAGCTGGCATCAAAGCGGATCAAAGTCGGCTCCGGGGTATCAGCTCATGGCAGGAAGATACGCCAATATAGCGAGAGGCTTTACACTAATTCGATGAATCGTCAGCATTTTTCTTTTTCCAGTAGGGATTTTCGACTTTTCTCTGCGTAAATTCAGAGTAAAGTCCAGCGCGGAAATTTCTATCGGGGTATGCGCTGATAGAGTTTTTTCTTGTTTGATAATAATTATGTCATGGGAATTTCATGGATAAATGTAATGATGTAGCGGCTTTTGATATATTTCTGTAACTTTACTGTGCCTAAGTACTGGTACTCATTGCGGATTTTGCTTATCTTGTAGTTCAATTACAAAATTGATCGAAATCAATTTTCTGAAGTTTTAAGCTCTGTCTTCTTTGCACCCGGTTAAATCTCCATCCAGGGCCAATCGTCCGGCTGGAAGCCGATGGCACGGTGGTCGAACCTTACGCTCAAGCAGACAGGACAGATTTTTCATAGATAACAGTTTGGCGCTGGGAGCCGCGACAGGGGTAGCCCTCGAGCAATCTTTTCTTGTTCGGACTCCTCGGATCATTGGTTTTCACTGGTGGTATGGGCTGAAAAAAACGGCCCCTTAGAGCCTCGACTATCCTGACAGACAGAATTTCACTGGCTCATTGATGAATAACCGTCATTTGAAAATGTGGTTGTCCATCTCAGATTGAGGCGATTTATTTGCTCAAGGCTGAGTTGCTAAAGTGTACTCCTGTCCGGGTAATCGTAACGGAAAGATGCATCAGTGGCTGATGATCCCTTCACAGATGCTTTTTTTAGAACTGGTTACAGCGCTCAATTCTCGGAGCAAACTATATGCACGACATTGATCCCATCGAAACCCGGGAGTGGCTGGAAGCCCTGGATTCCGTTCTGGAAAAAGAAGGGGAAGACCGGGCTCATTACCTGATGACCCGACTTTCCCAGCATGCCAGAGCGAAAGGCACCCAGCTGCCCTATGCGATTACTACCCCTTATCGCAACACCATTCCGCCTGAGAAAGAGGCGAGAATGCCGGGCGACTTGTTTATGGAACGCAGAATCCGTTCCCTGGTTCGTTGGAATGCGTTGGCAATGGTCATGCGTGCTAACCAGAAAGACAGTTCACTGGGTGGCCACATCTCTTCCTTCGCTTCCAGTGCAACCCTGTACGATATCGGCTACAACTACTTCTTCCACGGTTACAACAATAACCGTGAAGGCGATTTGGTTTACTATCAGGGGCACACGGCTCCGGGTATTTATTCCCGTGCTTACCTCGAAGGTCGTCTGAGTGAAGATCAGCTGGACGGTTTCCGTCAGGAAGTAGAAGGCAAGGGTCTTTCATCCTATCCTCACCCGCACCTGATGCCTGACTTCTGGCAGTTCCCTACCGTATCCATGGGTCTGGGCCCATTGCAGGCCATCTATCAGGCACGCTTTATGAAGTACCTGATCAACCGTGGTATGGCCCCGGAGCAGAACCGTAAAGTCTGGGCTTTCCTGGGTGACGGTGAAATGGATGAGCCGGAATCCACAGGTGCAATCTCTCTGGCGGGCCGTGAAAAGCTCGACAACCTGATCTTCGTGGTGAACTGTAACCTGCAGCGTCTGGACGGGCCGGTTCGTGGTAATGGCAAGATCATGCAGGAGCTTGAAGGCGTATTCCGTGGCGCTGGCTGGAACGTGATCAAGGTGACCTGGGGTCGTCACTGGGATCAGCTGTTTGCCCAGGACAAAGACGGTGTGCTGCAGAAGCTGATGGACGAAGCCGTCGATGGTGACTATCAGAACTGTAAGGCCAAGGGCGGTGCCTGGACACGTGAACATTTCTTCGGTCGTTACCCTGAAACCAAAAAGATGGTGGAACACCTTTCTGACGATGATATCTGGCGTCTGAACCGGGGCGGTCACGATCCATACAAGGTTTACGCAGCCTACCATGCTGCGGTAAACACCACCGACAGGCCAACGGTTATTCTGGCCAAGACTGTAAAGGGTTACGGTACCGGTACCACGGGTGAAGCCTCCAACGTCAGCCACAACGTCAAGAAACTGCCTATCGATGACCTGAAACAGTTCCGTGACCGTTTCGACCTGCCGATCAAAGATGAAGATCTGGCCAGCCTGCCTTACTTCAAGCCCGCAGAAGACAGCCCTGAGATGGTTTACATGCGCAAGCATCGTGAAAAACTGGGTGGTTTCATTCCTCAGCGTCGCGAGCAGTCGGATGTGCAGTTGGAAATTCCTGACCTGAGTGCCTTCGACGCTGTTCTCAAAGGCAGTGGTGAACGAGAAATCTCAACCACCATGGCCTACGTACGTGTTCTGGCGGCTCTGGCGAAAGACAAGAATGTCGGTAAGCACATCGTACCGATTATTCCTGATGAAGCCCGGACTTTCGGTATGGAAGGCATGTTCCGTCAGCTGGGCATCTACTCTGCTGAAGGTCAGATGTATGAGCCGGTCGACTCTGATCAGGTGATGTTCTACAAGGAGTCCAAACAGGGTCAGATTCTGGAAGAAGGTATTAACGAAGCCGGTGCCCACGCTGCCTGGATCGCGGCGGCGACTTCGTACAGTAACAACAATGTACCCATGATTCCTTTCTATGCCTTCTACTCCATGTTCGGTTTCCAGCGAACCGGCGACCTGGCCTGGGCTTCAGGCGACATGCAGGCTCGTGGTTTCCTGATCGGCGCGACTTCCGGTCGAACCTCTCTGAACGGCGAAGGTCTGCAACACCAGGATGGTCACAGCCACATTCTCGCTTCCACTGTTCCTAACTGCATCAGCTACGACCCAACTTACGGCTACGAGCTGGCAGTGATTGTTCAGGACGGTCTGCGTCGTATGTATAGCGACAACGAAAACGTGTGGTATTACATTACCACTATGAACGACAGCTATAGGATGCCAGCCATGCCAGAAGGCGATGGCATTATCGAAGGTATTGTGAAAGGTCTGTACTGCTTCGAGGAAAACGCCGGAAGCGACGGCCTGAAAGTACAGCTGATGGGCTGTGGCACTATTCTTGAGGAAGTGCGTGCTGCTGCTGACATCCTGCGTAACGACTTCGGTATCGAGTCTGATATCTGGAGTGCCACAAGCTTCAACGAACTGCGTCGAGATGGTATGGCGGCAGCTCGTCACAACATGTTGAACCCTGACTCCGGGAAGCGTGCAGGCTGGGTCGAACAGCAGCTGACTGGTCGCAAGGGTCCGGTTATTGCCGCCTCTGACTACATGAAGATCTACGCCGACCAGATTCGTGAATTCGTACCAGGTACTTTCATTGCCCTGGGCACCGATGGCTTTGGTCGTTCCGATACCCGTGAGAAATTGCGTGAGTTCTTCGAAGTGGATCGTTACTTCGTTGTTATTGCTGCCCTGTACGGTCTGGTAAAAGACGGTGAACTGGAAGTGTCTGTTATGAAAGACGCTATGAAAAAGTTCAACATCGACGGCGACAAAGCTAACCCACTGTACTGCTGATTTCATAAGGTTATCCCGAATGAGCGATGAAATAATCAAGATCCCCGACATCGGCAGTGGCAGTGCAGAAGTTATTGAAATCTGCGTTGCACCCGGTGATTCAGTTTCTGCCGATGACTCCCTGATTGTTCTGGAGTCAGACAAGGCATCCATGGAAGTGCCTGCACCCCGTGACGGCAAAATCTCCGAGATCATGGTCAAGGTAGGTGACAGTGTGTCTGAAGGTGATGACATGCTGAAAATAACGACAATTGTCGTAGATAAGGAAGGTTCCGTAACTACCACCGAAGCAGCTCCAGCTCCGGCTGCAAAGCCAGAGCCTGCTCCAGCTGCTCCACCAGTCGGCAGCAGCATTCAGGACGTTCTGATTCCAGACATCGGGGCAGAAAACGTCCCTGTTATCGAAATCTGTGTTGCTATAGGTGACGAGATTTCTGAAGAAGATTCTCTGGTCGTTCTGGAGTCTGACAAGGCGACCATGGAAGTTCCTTCACCTTTCTCTGGCATAGTAAAAGAGATCTGCGTGAAAGAAGGCGACGAGATGAGTCAGGGCGATCTGGTGGTGAAAGTGGAAACCACAGGTGCTGCTCCTGTTCCGGCTCCTCAGACGGAAGCCCCTCAGCCTGCCGCACCAGCTCCAGTCGCAGCGCCTGTTGCAGGTGGCGTTCAGGAAGTGACGGTGCCCGATATTGGTGCCGAAGACGTCCCTGTTATCGAAATCTGCGTAGCTGTGGGTGATGAAATCGCTGAAGAAGATTCCCTGATTGTGCTGGAATCTGACAAAGCGAGTATGGACGTACCTTCTCCTTTTGCCGGTGTTGTCAAAGAGATCTGCATTAAAGAAGGTGACAAGCTCAGCCAGGGCAACCTGATTGCCAGGATTGAGACCCAGGGCAGTGTTGCTGCTGCGCCTCCGGCTGCAACCGCGCCAAAGGCTTCTGCTCCGGCAGCATTGGCTCCTGCGGCTGCCAAAGCACCAGCACCTGCTGCTCCGGCTTCTGCTCAGAAACTGGTAGAACTGGAAAAAGCCAATCGCAATGTCCATGCCGGTCCAGCGGTTCGCAGGCTTGCCCGTGAGTTTGGCGTTGCCCTGGAACGAGTAAAAGGCACAGGCCCACGCAGCCGTATCCTGAAAGAAGATGTTCAGGCTTACGTTAAGGCCATGCTGTCTGAAGCTGACAAGCCTCAGACAGCTGCCGTCACAGGGGGGATGGGTATTCCTCCGGTGCCTGCCCAGGATTACGCCAAGTGGGGTGAAATCGAAGAAGTGGCCCTGAATCGTCTGCGTAAAGTAGCAGCTCAGAACTTCCAGCGCTCCTGGCTGAATGTGCCCCACGTCACACAGTTTGATGAAGCGGATATTACCGAACTGGAAGCTTTTCGTAAGGCCAACAAGGCAATGGCAGAAGCCCGGGGCACCAAGCTGACTCCGTTGCCTTTCTTCCTGAAGGCTGTGGCTTACGTACTTAAAGAGATGCCGGTATTCTGCTCTTCCCTCAGTGAAGACAGTGAGTCGGTTATCTACAAGAAGTACATCAACATTGGTGTTGCTGTAGATACTCCTGACGGCCTGCTGGTACCGGTCATCAAAAATGTTGACCAGAAAGGTATCTGGGATCTGTCCAGAGAGTGTATCGAACTGGCTGGCAAGGCCCGTGACAAGAAGTTGAAACCGGCTGAAATGCAAGGTGGCTGCTTCACCATCTCCAGCCTGGGTTCAGTCGGTGGTACCGCCTTTACCCCCATCGTGAATTCGCCTGAAGTCGCTATTCTGGGTATCTCCAAGGCATCCATGAAGCCTGTCTGGAACGGCAAGGACTTTGATGCACGCCTGATGTGCCCGCTGTCACTGTCGTACGATCACCGTGTGGTTAATGGTGCTGATGCCGCCCGCTTCACCACCCTGCTAAGTAATCTGTTGTCAGACATTCGTCGTTTGCTGCTGTAATCCCGGGATTCCGCTGAGTAAAAGAGCCCGCGACTGTTTTGCAGTGCGGGCTTTTTTTACCCGGTACAATTTTTTTGGGAGAAAAGCACGCTTGCTTTCCTGATGTACCACTTTTTTGGTCTAAACCAGGCTTAAAGCCCGCATCCAGAGGGAATAGTCAACTGACCCATTGAATAAAAAGTCCGCAGCTTTTTTCATTAGCGGGCTCTTTCTTGTCTGATGCAACCTTTGGTTTTTTGAGAGAAAATGAGGCTTGTTTTCTTGATCTATCACTTTCTTGATCTACCTTTCATGCCAACAAATTCGAGTGCATTGTTACGACAATGAAGCAACTGTCTGTTGCAGCACTGCTGCTGATGCTCTTGTCGTTGTCTGTTATCTGCCAGGCCGAACTGTTGGCAACTCGTTTTATTGTCGAGCATACACAGACATCTCGGAGCTTTTCTCTTAAGCACGTCCTGAATTCGTTGTCGGGCACCCCATCGGACGTTGCTGACACAAACGGCTTCGCAGAGTCAATTTTTCTGCCTGATGACAAACCACCGAGATTTGTCGGTTACGGAGCAAAAACGACCTTTATTGAATCGATTTCATGGCAATTGTTTTACGCCACAAATCTGTTGGTTGCTTACGAACTGATTCTGACCACCAATGACGGCACTCCGGGCGGCAAACCTTATTCATGGATACCAATAGAGGCGTTTTTAGCTGTCGGCTGGCTTTTGAAAAGCTATTGGAACTTCGATTCATTGCTGTTTAACCCGATGAAACAACAGGTGGCAAGTCAGAACGACCCGTTTGCGATCACCATTATGATGCTCCCCGGGCGGGGTCAACAACAAAATGGTCAACAACAAAGCCGGTCATCATCCTCATCCGGTCAGCAGGTATCAGGGTCAACCACACATGCTACGGGCTTTTTCAACCCATCGTCTTCTGATTCTGGCGGCGGTAGTGGAGGCTCTGAACAACAACGGCATACCTTGGGTTTAAATTGTTACGTCGATTCCTGTCATGGCGTTTGTAAACTCTCGCAATCATCTGATAACTCAGCAGAAGGGCCGCTGATTTCTGTAGTGAATTCTTTAGAGAATTCGACCGCCCATATGGAAGCCACACCCGGACAGGTCTCATCCCCGGATATCACTAGTCGATCCTTCACATCGCCACTGGTTTATTTCGATAGAAACACATTTATTCCAGTTACTGATGCCCCCCCAGATGAACTCTATAATCAATTCTTTGTTGATTTCTCTGACATTCACCGCATTGATATCAACCTGACAAATGGTTGTATGAGTCCGAGGTCGCTATTATGGGTATCTCCAAGGCATCCATGAAGTCTGTCCGCAATGGCAAGGGCTTTGATGCAGGTCTGATCTACTGTCATTGTCCCCGGATTTTAGTTTCGTGCCTTCTGTCTTCTCGTCTATCCTCACTGCTCCTATCCCCGGAAAATAAAGGATAGAACCATTAACAGCTTACTCTCGCACGTATTGGTCTTTTTGCCTTTCGTCTGCCCGGCTGAGCCGCAGACTCATCGTTTTATCGTTGAGGTTGATCAAAATGAGGCTTCGACAAGCCAGAGTTTTTCTATAAAAACTGAGCCGGACCTATTAACTGCAATGCCAATGACTGATTGGAAGCTGATGCAAAACGAAGTATCACACACGATCAGCACAAACGAATGGTCAGGCATGCTGTCCGATGACCAACCCTCCAGGCGAAACAAACTTCAGATCATCACTTTGATGTACGGAACGGGCGGCGGTAACTATTCCCGGGTAACAGAGTCAGAGGTTCACGGTCAGTCATTCAATAGACATTCAGAAAAATCACATTATTTATACGACAACGACAATAATGATGAAAATTCGGGTCGGCCCACTGACTCACGACATAGCTTTGACAAGAATTGCCATGAACAGCCCTGTTGTAATCAACAGGGAGTATGTATCTTCGCTCCTTCCGCAAGTACCCTGTGTCGTTCAATCTCAGATGACTCTTTCGCTTACACAACAGATGTGGATAATCAACGATGGTGTAAGAAATACTAATTTCCTATCTATAGGACGGCTGTAGAATAACACCGTCCCTCAATACGTAAGATAAAAACCGATGCAAGCATACAGCTATCGTAGATTCTCCAGCAAGAAGCAATCTAAAGGAACTTCCCTTACGAGACAGACTAAAGCAAGTCAGGAGTTCGCTAAACGCCACGGCTGGACACTATCAGACACCACATTTAATGATCTAGGTGTATCAGCTTTCAATGGCAATAACGTTGAACGAGGGCAGCTATCAGACTTCCTTCAGGCTGTTCAAAGTGGAGCCATTGCTACACCTTGCGTATTGATAGTTGAATCACTAGACCGTGTATCAAGGGACAAACTATCTCAAGCTTTAAGCACCTTCCAACTCCTCCTAACGAACAATGTCACTATAGCTACAGTCAGTGACAATCAGGTATACCCTCCCTCCGCAAAGGATGACTTAGGTTCTAGTATGGTCGCTATGGTGAATCTCCACCGTGCGCACGAAGAAAGCAAGATTAAGTCTGATAGAGCTAAAGCCTATTGGGAGGCAGCCAGAGAAGGCCGTCTAGTTAAACGTGGAGGCCGTGTGCCTTGGTGGTTAGAGCGTGACAACAAAGGCATATACACTGTTATAGAAGATAGAGCAAAGCTTGTGAAGGAGTTATTTGAGTTGTACATAGGAGGAGTTTGCGGAAGAGAACTAATAGAACACATGAACTCACACATAGCTAACGATAAGACATGGACAGCAACAGCCATTAGGTCATTATTAACGAGTTACGCTGTGATAGGGCTATGGATTCCACGCAGCGGTGAAACTAAAGAGCAGACAGGAGAGCCGATAAAAGTCTACCCTCCCGTCATTACAGAAAAGCTATTCTATGTGGCTCAGGAGTTCCGCAATAGACGCAACGGCGAGAGAGCCTTAAGAGGTAAATCAGTGAACACTGAGAACGTGTTTAAAGGAATCATTAGGTGTTCAGGCTGTAGCGGCTCAGTCAAGTATTCAAAGTCAAGGAAGCTATACAAGGGCAAAGCGTACGAATACCGTTACCTCTCATGTAACACATACAGGGATAACATAGAGTGCGCTAGCCGTGGCATGTTCGACTATAGCAAAGCTCTGGATGCACTTAAGTACCTCCTCTCATGCACTGACACACGTCCACCAGCTCAACAAACAAGTGAGCAATACAGTATTATTTCTGAGTTGGAAGGAGAAGTAAGTAAGCATAAGAAGGCTGTAGAGAACTATGAGGAAGCCATAGGCAACGCTGATGGCTCAATACCAAGCCTCGTAGCCAAGCTACAAGAAAGCATTGATGCCTCACGTTCAGCTCAAGATAAGCTTCAGGACTACAAAGCTAAACTTTCAGGGCAATTAGATATTGATGAGAGGATTAAAGCTTATGCTGAAGTGATGCTAGACATTGACTCCTCCTACAATGACTCCTCTGTCACTAACAAGGTTAATGCGAGACTTAGACAGCTCGGGATTACTCTAGTACTGAACAGTAAGGAAGACAAGGTGACGCTACTGGAACAAAGCGAGGAAGTAGCTTCAGTGGACTTAAGACAGCTTGAGGTAATCAAAGCTATTGAGTCTGGAGTGAGGAGAACATCAGGGCTGAAGATAAGAGCATAGTCATCATTAATCTGTCGCCTAAGACCTCCCTATAGAGCCTCCCTGAGAGGCTTTCTCCTCCTACCTACCACTATCGTACCACCTAAATAGAAAGACGCTTAGAAGAACTCTATGAAAGCCTGATTGCTTTACAGATTACACACAGATTTCTAGGGGTTTTATCCACTGCTGTATTGAAATCTTTTCCCGTATATTTCTGTCCCACTAGCACTATCAATATAATTTAAGAGGTTAATTAAATAGTTTGACATCCTTGAGTAAACACGAACTCCTGAGCCGGATTAGCAGCCACGTTAGCCGACACCTATCATCACTGCCAGCCACACCTAAGAAACCATGCGCTGTCGAAGGATGCAGGAAGCCAGTTAAGCAGACAATGCCTGTAATGGGAGTGAGTATCGGGAAGTACTGTAGTAAACACAACGCACACAATCAGTACCACGCACACCCCACTAAGAAGATTGGAAGGCTCGGCACGTATGAAAGAGCTTGGCTGAAGAGGAACATTGAAACACGTTGGGAGACACTCGAGAGCCGCCATAGATTGATTCATTGGTTAGGGAATTGTGAGAAGGAGTTAGGAGAGAGAAAGAACATTGCTACCTTCTTCCACAACAGCACACTTGATGAAAACAAGAAGCAGAGAAGCTACCCAATATGGAAAAGACTTATTCGCTATGGGAGAGAGCTTAGGCCGTACATTGGAGGCTTAAGTAAGCTTAAAGGCAGAGAAGCTTTAGCTCAGAACTTAGTACGTATTCACCTTGAAATGATATTAGTGGATGAATATGGAGGAGAGGAAAAAGGTTACATTCCAGAGTTACCCAAGATGCAACTGTTCTACTGGATGCGAACAGCTTTTGAAACTCCTAATATTGAAACTTCCCATGTCTTAGGTAAACCACATGAAAGGCTTCAGGGGCTTATGGATGGCTATAGAAAGTCTTATGTCTGGCCTGTAGTACTTGAGTGGCTGAAAGAACCCAGCGAGCCTAGAGCTTACGACAGGAACAAAGGGCTTAATGGGAGGGAGTCTTTTGAGAAGTATCTGAGGGATGCTGAAGAGAGAGCCAAGGATAAAGATTTGAAGCTCCTTAAGGCTGCTGTAGAGAAGCTTGAGAGGGACGCTGAGGATAGCAGTAGGGAAGCTAAGGCTAATCATAAAACAACTCCTATCACCACTCCTATGCAGCCTGATACAAGTACAATGACAAGGGAAGAATTAAAGGAGTATTACATAAGCATTGGAGCACTGGAGCAAGCGCAGTACCTATGAGCAAACAAGTATCAATAACAGCTATTGACCAAGACGATACACGCTATCAGGTAAGAGATAACCGCACTGGTTCATCTAATGATGCCCTAGCGTGTGAACTTGAGGAAAGACAGCACGTCAAGCGTATTGTTGAAGCAATTGAGACAAATAGGAGACTTCCACCCATTGATGTAGTGAAAGGAGAAAAGGGGAAGTATGTAATTGTTGATGGATGGCACAGGTTCAAAGCTCAGAAGAAACTGGAGAGACCACGAATTAGTGTCAATGTATTGGAGAATGTGAGCCTTGAGTACTACTTCAATCTCAATAGTGAACATAAAGGCCGACCACTTACATCCGCTCAAACTTCAGAACTCAAGTGGCAAAAGTTCCTTGTAAAGACTCTTAAAGAAAACAGCGAGCCAAAAAACAGTGAACTAGCGGGAGAGCTTGGGATAGCTGTTAGAACCTTGCAGAGCTGGCGCAAGCTTCTTAAAGATGCACAGAATGAAAACGCTTGGGAAGACGCAATAGAGCGCAACGAGATAACTGGATACCCCATAAAGGAAAAGCTTAGTCATGCTTTGAAGTATGGAGAGACTGAGTTTACTCCTGAGAATGGTTTGAGTAAGGAAGAGAAGAAGGTTGTAAAGAAGATACACCGATTGCTCTCTGGTAGAGGCATAAGGTATGACAAGGTTCTATCTGAGGTTCAATCCTTCTACCAAGGAGAAGATGAATTTGAGGACTTCTGATAGTACTACTATTCCCGATTAGTAGTAGCCCAGAAATGCACCAGAACAGCCTACAGATTGACCTGTAGCCCTTGGGAACACTGGAGAGGGCTGTAGGTGACTGGTGGAGTTCAGGGGGTGCATAGCCACACTTTAAGGAAAACCCTTCAGAAAACCCTACTCACTCCTACCTATCTCACCACCGAAACAGAAAAGCTCTTAGGGAGGCTACGAGGCTCTGAAGAGGTTCCCTAAAGGCTCCCTCCTGATGGTCTATGTACACCTCCTCCTACTTACAACTATTGATTGATACAAAGGAATGAGATTCATGTCCGTCCAGATTTGGGTACACATTGATTAATACAGGAGTGGGAGTAATAAAGGGAAGCTGAAGACCCTTCAGCAACTCCTTCTTACGCTCCTTCAATCGCTCCTACAGGCATCCAAATCTGGAGGTTTTAACTATCTCCTCATACAACAACCATGACCCATTATCCATTAGGCTCTATCACAAATATTCAACAACAATATCCATCTTGACGACTGGGTTATCACATAGTGCTCTAAGTAATTACACTTTATACCCTGATTTGCTATTGACTTCAGTTAGTAGGTGGTGGTAATGGGAGGAGTAATAAAGTCAAACCACCAGCCAAAACACACAGCCAAACACGCAGCCAAACACACAGCCAAACCAACAGACAACTATGTCTTCCCGTGAGATTGCTGAGTTGGTTGGTAAGCGGCACGATAACGTTATTGCTGCCATTGAAAAGATGTTAGACACACTTAAAGTAGGACGCCTTAAATTTAAGTCCTCCTACCTAACCCTACAAAACAAGCGGGCTAAGGAATACCTCCTCCCACGTCGTGAATGTGAAATCCTCGTAACAGGCTATGACGTAGTTCGCAGAGCAGCAGTCATTGATAGATGGATGCAGTTGGAGAAGGAGAAGCAACAAGCACAGCAGGCACAGCAAGTTATCCCTACCTCCACTGGTAACGCAGTGCTTGACGCTTTGATTCAAACACTGGTGTAATCCTTAACTGAAACAGCAGCGACACTAATAAGCATTAACAGTAGGGGTAGGCTTATGAAATTTAAATCAGTACCAACGGGAGTCTGGTGCATCATTGGAGCTTGCGTGATTGGCGCGCTATTGGGTGCAACAGCTGCGCTACTCCCGATCTTCTGCATGTAGTACTGAAGGAACTCAAAAGGGAACCTACTTTTGGATTTACCTGAGAGAACCAAGGGTTTTCTCTGAGAGCCACCAGCCAAACCACCAGCAAGTACCCCTTGAATATTTTTACCACAAATTTCTGAGCCCTTTCTTTATATATAGCGGCTGGCTGAATGTCCCCATAGGCCAAAGCCAAAGGCCGCCCCTAGGGTTAATCATTCTTTGTAATAGGAGGAGTAATTAATTCTTCTCCTTCCCTCTCCTTCTACCTCTCCTCCCTTCTATCTTCTCCTGTATCACTAGGGTACACCCTTGAGCCACACCGACAGTGACACAAATAGATGTATCAATAGGGTTGCTTTTGATAATGACACACGTATAATGCCGAAAGTCTAAAGCCTAATGACACACTAATAAGGTACACACAGCAATGTCTGAAGCAGCATACATACGAGTCTCCAGCACTGACCAGAACACAGAGAGACAATACGAGATAGTTAAAGAAGGAGTAAAAGTATTTGAGGATAAATGCAGCGGAAGCACAACCAATAGACCAGCTTTAGGTGAGCTTAAGAACTGGCTAAGAGAAGGAGACACAGTACACGTTCACAGCATTGATAGAATGGCTAGAGACTTGTTAGACCTTCAGAGCCTTGTTAATGAGTTTAATGAGAAGGGAGTTACTGTAGTGTTCCATAAGGAGAGTCTTACCTTCTCCTCCAATAAGAATGATTCAATGTCAAAGCTCATGCTTCAAATCTTTGGGGCTGTAGCTGAGTTCGAGAGAGCAAGGATTAAAGATAGACAGGCTGAAGGGATAGCCAAGGCGAAAGCTAAAGGAGTCTACAAAGGCCGTAAGCAATCAGTCGATAGGGATAGAGTAAGGGAGTTGAAAGCGGGTGGCATGGGAGCCACTGCTATTGCAAAGGAGCTAGGGATAGCCCGAAAGACTGTCTATAGAGTGCTTGAGGAGCAACAAGGTTAGTCACTTTATTTTCCTGTACTATTGGTTGTTATCCGTCTATTGGCAAGCAGGCGATCAGGAATCTGGCTCGGTAAGCCATCCTGCTGAAGCACCGACAGTTGTCTCAGAAGCTGACAGCACAACCGGTGGGTCATTAAAATTAAATCCACCTCCTGCGGAAAAACAGAAAAAGGCAGTCATCAAAAAATACCGATGTCATCACCCCGGCTGTAAAAAATTATTTAGCTCTCAAGCCTCATTGCACACTCACAAAAGTCAGTATCATTGCGGAGAGCGGACCTGCCTTGAGTGCCAGAAGTCCTTGCCAAACGCTCAAGCCCTGGCGGTTCACAAAAGAAAAGATCACACCGGAGAGCAAACCTGCTCTGAGTGCAAGACGACCCTGCCAAACGCTCAAGCCCTGTTGCTTCACAAAAGAAGAGACCACACCGGAGAGCAAACCTGTCCTGATTGCCAGAAGCTCATGCCAAACGCTCAAGTCCTGTCGACTCACAAAAGTCTATATCACACCGGAGAGCGAATCTGCCCTGAGTGCCTGAAGACCCTTCCAAACACTCAAGCCCTGTCGGTTCACAAAAGAAAAGATCACACCGAAAAGCAAACCTGCCCTGAGTGCCAGAGGACCCTGGCAAACGCTCATGCCCTGTCGGCTCACAAAAGTCAATATCACACAGGAAAGCGAACCTGCCCTGAGTGCCAGAAGACCTTGGCAAACGCTCATTCCCTGTCGGCTCACAAAAGTCAATATCACACAGGAAAGCGAACCTGCCCTGAGTGCCAGACTACGCTGCCAAACGTGAAAGCCCTGGCGGCTCATAGAAGAAAGGATCACACCGGAGAGCGAACCTGCCCTGAGTGCCAGACTACGCTGCCAAACGTGAAAGCCCTGGCGGCTCATAGAAGAAAGGATCACACCGGAGAGCAAACCTGCTCTGAGTGCCATAAGTCCCTGCCAAACAGTCAAGCCCTGTCGAATCACAGAAGGCAACACCGGAAACGAAAACTTGATGATGCAAAGTCAAGTGATTGATTTCTGATTGTCATTTCGCGCTGCAAGCTTTTTTTTGACCGAAAAGATGCCTGTTTTCTTGATCAATCACTCTCCCAGCTTCCAATCTGAAAAAAAGAAAGACAAAAACAAAGCACGAAACAGATGTAAGGATAAAGTTTTGAAAAACACACTCTCTATGGCACTGCTGTTTTCGTTGTCTGTCCTCTGTCAGGCTGCAACATTGAAAAGAAGTTTTGTTGTCGAATTTGAACAGGGTGGAGATTCTCCAATCCGGAGATTTGCCATAAAGCCTGAGCAGCTTATATTGTCAGGCAATCCGTCATACATCTCAGACACATACGCCTGTCGGGGACCGGCTTTGCCGCCTGATGACAAACCACAAAGAATTGGCGGTTACCGAACCTGCCCCGGTTCTGGTGATGAGGATGATTTTAAGGCTAATTAAAATCGGTCGGGACATAACGACCAAAAGTAGACAGGGCAGCAGCAACATCGAAAAATACGCTTATTTCCTTGAACTACCGATTTCTTGATCTATCTTTCCTCTTAAAAAATAAGAACTGAATATTATAAGCTACAGACTGGAATGTAATGAAAAACTCTCTGTCTGCGGCACTGCTGTTGCTGCTTTATTCGTTATCTGTCATCTGTCAGGCCAAACCGTTGACAAAGAGTTTTGTTGTGGTGCTTGAACGGAATTCAGGTTCTCCAGACGGGAACTTTCCTACAAAGCTTGGCCAGCATGGACTAGCGGGCAACCCGTCATACACTGCCCAGACAAATAGCCATTCTGGTTCAAATAGGCTACTTGATGACGAACCACACAGACTTGGCGGTGATGGGTCAAAAACGACCCTTAGTGAGTCGATTTCATGGCAGCTGTTTTACGCCACTCATCTGCTGGTTGCTTACGAACTGATCCTGACCAATAACATTCCTTCAGGCGCCAAACCTTGTTTAAGGATACCAGTAGATGCGTTTGTCGCTGTCGGCTGGCTCCTGAAAGGCTATTGGAACGCCAATTCAGCGCTGTTCAACACAATGGATCAACTGGGTGCGGCTTCTATGATGTTACAGGAGGATGACCCATATGCGACCATCACAATGACGTACCTCGAACATGGTCAACAAAAAAACCAGCAACGAAATCAGCCAACAGTATTATCAACTGATCAGCAGGCCCCCGGGGCAAACAGCCAAATTAAAGGTTCTTTCAACAGCCCTCAGCATTCCGGCTCCGGTGGCGGTAACGAAGGCTCTGAACAAAGCCGACATACGTTGAGTTTAAATTGTTTCGTCGATTCTTGTATTGGTGTTTGTAAACTTCGATCACCACTCCGAAACAGAGAGTCAGCTGAACGCTCGCTGAATTTCCCAGATAGTTCGGTATGCGACACTCTTCATGCTGATCCAGCCGATTTTCACTGTGAACAGCCCCGCAATCGAGAGAACTCTACATCGACTGATCCTGGCACATTGAATGAACCCCCCGTTTATATCATTTCTGAGTTTGGTACATTACTTGACCCTCCTGTATATATCATTTCTGATTTTGGCACATCGATTGATCGCTCTGTTTACCTCCCTGATGATGTCGACAGAGAGATGGATCCTTCTATTTATCTCCCTGATGATGCCGACACATTGATGGATACTTCCAATTATCTTCCCGATGATTTTGAGATACTGGTTGACCTCTCTGTCGATCCTCCTGATGATTTTCCTGTCACTCAAAGCATTTATCTCAACTCAACAAATAGCCAGTCACTTATAAACTCAATGAATGCAGTTGCAGCCTCTATAAAAAATAATGAAAGGGAAGATATCTCTGACAAATAATGTTCATCGAGAATGGCCAGCAGCAGAAATGCCGTGATAACTTCAACTGATGCTGACGGGGCACGTCTTGCCAGGCACTTAACCCCTGTCGAGACAGTGGCTAACGCGGATGCTCAGAGGTTGCCACGCGGGGTAACCGAAAACGCCACCCTATTGACCAAGAGCAGAATGATTTTTTCGCTCCACCATAGGTCAAGTAGTCAACCATACGAAATCATATTTTCTGACTCATTGTTCAGGCACTCGCGGCAACTGCTCCTGCGTTGCTCTAGCTCCTGCATCCATGCAGTCGTGATGCGTTGCAACTCTGGTCACATAGCTTGCTATGTTCCCGTCGTTGCGCCTTGCAGAGCACCTGCCCAATAAGCCAGAAATATTCGATTCCGTATGGCTGAGTACTTATATACGATGTACCTTTCATCCGGTGTAATTTTTGGTTTTTGACAGAAAACATACTTATTTTCTTGATCTATCACTTTCCCGATCTATCTTTCTCTTCTACAAAATAGAATGCACGAATGGAATGATGAAAAACTCACTCTTTGCGGCATTGTTTATACTGCCAGCGTCGCTATCTATCACCTGTCAGGCCGAACCGTTGACAAGACGTTTTGTTGTCAGGCTTCAGCAGGATGCAGGCTCTCCAAATCAGAACTTTTCTATAAAGTGTGACTTGCATACAGAGTCGTGTAAATCGTCAGGAATTGCCGAAACAAATAGCTATGCAGTGTCAGATTCACCCTATGATCGTAAAACACAGAACAGATGTAAGAATAAGGTTTTGAAAACACCAATTTCTGCGGCATTCCTGTCCGCGCTGTTGCTGTTGTCCATAGTCTGTCAGGCTAAAACACTGACAAGACGCTGTGTTGTCGAGCTTCAACAGGATGCAGGTTCTCTAATTGGTAACTTTTTCATAAAACGTGACCTTAATACGCTGTCGTTTACTCCGTCAGACATTGTTGGCACAAACGGCTATTCAGGATCAATTTTTCGGCCTGATAACAAACCGCACAGACTTGGCAGTTACGGACTAAAAACGTCTTTTATTGAGTCGATTTCGTGGCAATTGATTTACGGCACGAATTTGCTGGTAGCATACGAACTGGTTCTGAGTACCCGTGCCGCTGCCATGAGCACAAAACCTTATTCATGGACACCTGTAGAAGCGTTGGTCGTTGTTGGTTGGCTTTTGAAAAGCTATTGGAACTCCGATTCACCGCTGTCTGACCCGATAGAACAGCTAAAGGCAAGTCAGGATGACCCGTTTGCGATTAGCGCTATGATGCTACCCGGACAAAACCAACAACAAAATGGCCAACAAGACCAGCCATCGGCAGTGTCCGGTCAGCAGGCCTCAGGGGCAACCACCACCCAACTCACAGGCTTTCTCACCAGCCCTCTGTCTTCTGACTCTGGCGATGGTAACGGAGATCCTGAACAACACCAGAAGCATACTTTCGGTTTAAATTGTTACGTCGATTCCTGTCACGGTGTTTGTGGACTCAGATCATCATTCCGGAGCAGAGAGCCAGCTGAAGTGCTGCTGAATTGCGAAGAAAGTTCTTCAGGACACACAGGAGCAACACCCGGACAAAGCTCACACCCTCGCTCGGAAATCCAAAATAATGCACATATCCAAAATAATTTTCGCGGCCAAATTAACCAGCAAGAACACGGACCAGCTAGTCCCACTTTATACCAGACAGATTCAAGGGCACCCGATATAACTCGTAGCAGGAGAATCGAATGTGACGTGATAATGGTCGCAGAGGATGGTCAACGGCAGAGATGCGGGAAGGTCTTCAGGACTGTTCAGGGGCGGTCGCTTCATGTAAGAAGATCCCACTGCGTGCCAAAATTCTGTTACGCGCTAATCATCCTCAATGATGGCAGGCGGCGGCCATGCGAGATGTCCTTCAGGAATCAAGAAATGCTGTCGCGTCACAGAACACAATGCCACATTGAGCCAGCATTTTGTGACCTGATAGTGGTCGGGGAGGATAGCGAGCAGAGAGTATGCGGGAAGGTCTACAGGAATATCGCGGAGCAGCAGGGTCACAGCTTGTTGAACCACGAAGGTGAATGGGATATTAGATGGTCGCATCCCGGAAGAAGGGACCACATTATTGGGTCACACTTCTGTGACATGGCAGGGCTCGTGGACGATGGCGAGGGGAGACAGGTTTGGCAACTATGCGGAAGGATCTTCATTACTCTTGATGAGCTCTATTGTCACAGAAGTGGATATCACCAGAATTGATGTCATGCTGGGTAGAATTATTAAACATGCTTCAATTTCACCTACCTTTCTATTTTTAACCGAACAGCAGTAGACGTCATTTACACTCTGGTCAGGGATAGCTTGTATTCTGGTATCTTATTAACGGCAAACTTTCACCTGCTGCAACCTTTGGTTTTTGACAGAAAAACAGGTTTATTTTCTTGATTTAACACTTTCTCTATCTATCTTTTCTACAAGTCATATGCGGGGATGGAATGATGAAAAAATCACTCTGTGTGGCGCAGCTGTTGATGATTGCTTCGCTATCTGCAATCTGTCAGGGTGGAACGTTGAAAAGACGATTTGTTGTGGACTTTCAAAAGGATAATGCAGATTCTTCAGTCCAGAATATTTCTATAAAGAATGGCTCTTATACACTGTCGTGCAATCAGTCAGACATTGCTAACAACAGCGGCCGTGCAGAGTCATCTGCTCTGCCTGATGACAAACAGCGCGGACTTGGCGGTTATGGGTTAATGACCTTTATTGAGTCCGTTTCGTGGCAATGGATATACATTAGCAATCTGCTGGTTTTGTATGAACTGGTCGTTATCAACAATGCCGCTTTTAGCCACAGATATAAACTATTGCTAACTTGGGAAGCGTTTATGGCTGTCTCCTGGTTTGCTAAGAACTATAGGAATCCTGATTCACCGCAGATGGGTCAACCGGAGGCGGGTCAGGATGAACCATTTGCGAACACCAGCATGATGCTCCGCAGAAATGGCCAACAGCAAGGCCAGCAACAAAGCGACCAATAGTCAGCAGGCCTCAGGGGCAAACACCTCCCAGACTCTGTCACCGGCTCCCTGACTTCTGACTCTGGTGGTGGTAGCGGGGATCCTGAACAACACGAGCAGTAAACTTTGCTTTTAAATTGTTTCGCCGATTCCTGCCAGTGCAGGTTTGGGGAAGAGGTTTGGGGACATCCAATCAGCGACATGAATTATGTTGTTTTATCGAATGAGCATAAAACCCCGTACTTCTAGGAGGCCGACCGAGAATAGCGCCCGTAGCGAGGACGGCAGAAAATTGAGGATGAAAATTCGGTTTTGTGAGGAGAATAGCGAGCTATTTGACGAACAAAAGCGGATTTTCAGACCAATTTGCTGCCGCCGCAGTAGGGCAGTCTATTCTCGGTCGGCCTCCTAGAGGCTGTCAATGGAGTTAAGTATGAGCTTATTTTTCATCTCAAGCACTGGTGACTTTGGCAGATATTTGAAGGTATTGGGAAAATATGAACTGTGTCACTAGCGGAATCGACAGAATGAAACTGGTTCTAAGCTCTGAGGATTGTTGGGGAAGTACAAAGCTTGTAGTCATTGGTTTGCTCTGTTTGACACTCTCCACCTTGACGGTTGCCGATACAATGTCGAATGGAATCTTTCAGTTAATCAACCAACGGTTGAATTATATGCAGGATGTCGCCTTATCCAAGGCCAAAAGCCACAGTGCGATTGAAGACTTGGCCAGAGAAAAGCAGGTGCTTGAGAAAGCATTGGTCGATGCGCAGCAGGCAGGTTTACAACCGGACTCTATTGTTGGTTTCTTTCAGGCACAGATGGATGCTGCCAAGGCGATTCAATATCGCTATAGGGCTGACTGGTTATCTACCCATCCTGAAAATAGTGAATATCGGGATTTAGCTTCTGAGGTCAGGCCAAAGCTTTTGGAGCTTGGTGATGAAATTGTGGTTAGAATCAGCGAATACCTGAAAGGTGGAGGGTCTTTTGATAATAATCTGCAGAAAGACTTTGTCAGAACGGTGAATACAAAGCATTTATCTGAAAACGATAAAAAGAAGATGTTTGAAAGTCTTCAGAGGATACGTTTGATCAAGAGCTAGTGCAGTGCGTTGAAACCTGTAGTGCATATCATCTCCAAACCAGTCATCAGTCCGCTTGGCTCGATGCTCAAAAAGCATACTCCTGGCTGCACAAGGCGAAATAGTCTCATCGTTGAAACAGTGGTTGGAATGACATCCATAATAGGCTGACAGGGGCTTTTGTTTAGTGTTAGTTAGGTCGGCCTCCTGGCGTCCTTATAAACAGGGCTGTCATCAGATGAAACCGCACTTGATTTCGCTGGCAGTTACGCTATAGTTCCCGTAGCAATACCCCTCCCGCTTCCCGTAAGATCAGCGCACCGTGAGGGGTTACTCGTTTCTGGGGATCAATAAATCCAATAAGTTATCGGTCATTGAAGGGTACTATGAGTTCCTCCGGAAAGAAGCCAGCCCACAAGCGCCCTTATCTCAAGCCTCCTATTACCTTTGCAAAGCAAGTACAGAAGCTTCAGAAACGAAACCTGGAGGTGCCTGACACTGCAAAGGCTGAATTTTACCTTGGGCAGATTAATTATTATCGTTTTACCGCTTACTGTTTGCCCTTTGAGTCTGAAAACACGTTTATTTTCTTGATCTGACACTTACCCGTTCTATCTTTCATGTCTATAAATCGTATGCACAAATAGAATGATGAAAAACTCACTCTATGTGGCACTTCTGTTACTACTTGCTTCATTATCTGTCATCTGTCACGGCGAAATGTTGAAAAGACGATTTGTTGTCGAGTTTCAGCGGGGTGGTGCAAGTTCTCCAATCCAGAATTTTAGTATAAAGAGCGACTCTAACACACTGTCGTGCAACCAGTCAGACATTGCCGAAAAACCACAGGTAATTGGCGGTTGCGGGCTAAAAACGACCCTTATTGAATCTCTTTCCTGGCAATGGGTTTACGCTATCAGTCCGCTGGTTGCTGACGAGTTCCTGATCACTAATACAGCTCCTCAATTCAGAGCTAATCTATGGTTAAGCGTTGGAAGCTTTATCGCTGTCGGCTGGATTATTAAAAGCTATTGGAGCCCCGATTCACCGTTGTTTAAACCGATGGGGCAACTGGAGGCAAGTCAGGATGACTCATTAGCGAACACTGCCATGATGCTCTCCGGAAATGGTCAACAGCAAGGCCAACAACAAAGCCAGCAACAAAGCGAGCAATCAGAATCTTCCAGTGGGCAGGCCTCAGCATACAGCGCCCAAATTCAAGGCTCTGTCACCGGCTCCCTGTCTTCTGACTCTGGTGGCGGCAACGAAGACCCTGAACAACACCAGCAGCATACTTTGGGTTTAAATTGCTTCGTCGATTCCTGTCATGGCGCTTGTATATTCAGACCGTCACCCGAGAACAGTGAGCCAGCTGAATTGCCACTGAATGTTGAGGAAAGTTCGACAGGACAAACAGGAACAACACCAGAGCAAAGCCCATATCCTTGCCCGGAATTCCCAAATAACGTTGAGTCCCAAAATAATTCTCACGAGCCAATGAACCAACAAGACCCCATTCCGGTTAACCCAACTGTAAGCCCGGCAAATGCAGGAGCTGCCAATACAGCCCGTGACAGGGGATACGAATGTGACGTGATACTGGTGCAGGATGGCGACCAGCGACCATGCGGGGAGATCCTCAGGAGTGCCAGAAGGCTGTCGTGTCACAAAATCAGATTCCACACCGGACTAGGTGCAGGGACAGCCAATGCAAATCGTCTCAAAACAGTTGTCTGTGACAGACCAGTGATTTTGAGGAATGGCAGGCGAATGCCATGCGGTTCGCACTTAAGGAATAAAAAATTGCTGTCGAGTCACAAAATGAGATACCACGTTGAGCCAGCATTCTGTGACCTGATAGTGTGCGGGGAGGATGGTGATCAGCGATTATGCGGGACGGTCTTCAGAGATAGTGTACAGCAGCAGAGTCACAGCCAGTTATATCACGAAGGTGAATGGGATATCAGATGGTCGCATCCCGGAAGAAGTGACCATATTATCGGGTCACATTTTTGTGATCTGGCTGCTTTAGTGGATGATGACGCGGGGGGATTGCTGCAACAACTATGCGGAGCGATCTTCAATACTACCCGCCTTTCACCACCCCTATCAGGAATACATGGACTCGTAAAAAATGCCCAAAATTTGAATGATCGTCCACTGCCTTTCCTTCAAGCCAATCACATGTTCCTCCTGATTATTGACCGTTAATACACTAAGCCCCTGGAAACAGAAAAATACCCATCTTGCTGTTGGGTTCTGGCAGGGCTTTTTTTTCTGGTCTGGAAATACACGACTTTGCTTTTTCAGTTCCTGCCTGATTCTGTGCTGGATAGCAGCATAGACCATCAGGCATAGAGTCATCACCATTAACAGGGCTTCAATACGTTCCGCTTTCTTCAGATAGAGCGAAGAGACCAGAAAGTCCGGGCTCTTCAGGAACCGAAAGCCGCCTTCAACTTTTTGTTGCGACTTATAAGTAGACAGCAGCTCAGAGGCATTCAAACTATTTTTATCCAGTTCATTGGTGCTTAGGATAAAACAACCCAGTGAGGCTTCTGCATGCTCCCTTTTCTCGCAGGAAACAAAGCATTCAGCCTGCACAAAGTACTCGAAGTGATCAGGCTTGCTATCCGGCGATGGTCTTCCTTTGCCCGAATAGCAGGGTTTACGGATAACCTCTGGCTCTGTTTCGCTTTGGCAAAGTTTCGATTGTTTCTGCCACAAGGCAAAAGCCTTCAATGCATCGTCCCGGCACAAAAAGGCCTTTTTGCTCAGCTTCTCCAGATCACGGGCCTCTTTCAGTGACTGCTTTTGCATCTTCCGGGTCAATGTTTTCCGTTCACTAAGCCCGCGCTTTTTGTTGAGAAACAGGAACCATCGTTGCTGAACCCCTCCGTAGCAGGAAGGCACTTCAGCTGAGTAGTAATCTTCATAGCCTTCAACAGGCACCAGCGACATGGTTGGCGCTTTGCAGACCAGCTCCTTTGCCTCCTTGATGTTCAGGGGCACCCGGGAGATAAACAGCTGCTTTTGCTCATCAAGCAACTGAAGGGTTTCTGCAACATACATGGCAGCATCAGCAACCAGATAGCGGCTATTCAAAGCGGCCTTAAAACATGACAGATGATTTTTGATAATTTCCTGAAAACAGGTTTTGTCGTTTACATTACCGCTGGCAGGGGCCATAAACACAGGGATGCCCGCCTGATTTTCAGTCATTAACTGCAAGACTACCTGATTCAGGTCAGGCCGGTGGTCACGGCTGTAACCTTGGCAGATATGAATACAATTTAAGTCGTCTGGATTGTCATGACTGTTATAGACTCCATCCACATGAAAGCTGGTGCCATCCAGATTTAATGCCTTGCAAGGAAGTTTCAGATGATTGACGACCTTGACGGCCAGATTGAGATACAAGTCGCTAACACCAGCGTCGTACAAACTGTCGAGAGCCCGACCAAGTACCTTGTCGTTCAAGTGTTCGGCCTGTATATCTTCCCCGATAAGGCGGTCAATCGGCTTATCCTCAAAAAACTCAGGGAGCATGTACAGAGTTTGCCCCGTAAAGCCCAAGCCATTGATGATCATTGCGACTACAGCTTGTCCAATAGTGACATTACGAACATCGGAGTCATTTGTGATACGGGCATCAATGTATTCGGCTATCTTTAACTCCCGACACATAGCGGCAACCAAGCCAAGGTGGTTGAGGTTCTTAGACTGGTATTGAGCTTGAGGCATGTTGGTGCACCTGAATGTCTGTTTATTTCTTTGACAACAGATTTTAGGCAAATATCAATCGGGGTGGTGAAAGGCAGATACTACTGAAGAGCTGCTTCTTCACAGGAGAACATTCCACCAGAAGCAATACCCGTCTGAATGAAATAATCGAAGGGTTTGAAAACGTTCCAATCTCACATATCTTTTGATTTTTAACCGAACGACGGTAGACGTCATTTATAATCAGGTCACGGATGAATTGTATTCCGGCATTTTCTTCCCGGCAAATTTTACCTGATGCAAGCTTTGATTTTTGACAAAAAACCGTTTTTTTTGATTTGTCACTTTTTCGATCTATTTTTTTCTTAACAAATTAGAATGTAGAGATGGAACAATGAAAAACTCGCTCTTTGCGACACTGCTGGCGATAATACCCGTCTTCTGCCAAGCCGAACTGTTGACAAGGCGTTTTGTTGTCGAATTTCAACAGGATGCAGACTCTTTAACCCAAAGCTTTTCTATAAAGAGTGATCTCAATGCGCAGCCACGCATTTCGTCAGACATCGCTGACACAAATGGCTATCCAGGTTCAGATTTTCTATCTGTTGATAAACGACATGGACTTAGCGGTTATGGGTTAAAGACAGCCTTTATCAGGTCCATTCCATGGCAATGGCTTTACGCCACAAATCTACTGGTTGCTCACGAACTGATCCTTACCATCCACGACGCCGCTCTGGGCGCCAAGCCAATTTCATGGTTGCCTTTAGAAGCGTTTGTCCTTGTTGGTTTGCTATTGAAAAGCTATTGGAGCCCCGGTTCACTTCGGTTTGATCCGTTGGAAAAGCCAGAGGCAGCCTCTTTGATGAAGCAGGGGGATGAGCCTTTTTCAATCACCAGGATGATGCTTCCCGGAAATAACCAGCAACAAAACGGCCAACGAAACCAGCAGTCATCATCATCCGGTCAGCAAGCCTCAGGAACCACCTCCACCCAACTTTCCGGTTATTCCAGTAGTCATCTGTCTTCTGGCTCTGGTGGCGGTAACGAAGGCCCTGAACAACGCCAGCATACTCTGGGTTTAGATTGTTACTTCGATTCCTGTCAGGGTGTTTGTAAACTCCGATCATCAACTGATAGCAAGGAGTCCGCCGAAGGGCCGCTGAATGCTGGTGTTTTACCAGCCCAATTCTCCAGTCAAAGCACTGATATCAGGCAGACAATCAGCCATGATAGGACGGGCGTGGCTATTTTATCCATAAACTCAGAAAGGAGCATTGTTAGTGGCATGAGGAGAGAGTTAATAGACTTAGTTGGCTCTATGCTTTGGAAGAATCGACTTGTGTGTGCAGTGGGAACATCCGGTAGGACCAGAGGTCAACTTCAGTTGGAAGTAATGGCTGATTACGATTGCACCCAGGAAGAAAGGCAAGAGTTAAGCACCTATGTGGAGCGTTTCCTGCGAGAAAATGTTCCGGAGCGGTTACGCAATGAATTTAAAGTCATAATCAAATATGAGGGACCTGTGGAACCTTTGTAGGCAGTTTTCTATCTATCTTTCTTGTCCAAAACCCTATACGCGACTGGAATGATGAAAAACATACTCTTGCCGACGCTGCTAGCGATAATATCTGTCTTTTGCCAAGCCGAACTGTTGACAATGCCTTTTGTTGTCGAATTTCAACAGGATGCAGGCTCTTCAACCCAGAGTTTTTCTATAAAGAGTGATCTCAATACACAGCCGCACATCTCGTCAGACATAGCTGACACAAATGGCGATCCAGATTCAGATTTTCTACCTGTTAATAAACGACATAGACTTAGCGGTAATGGATTAAAGACGGCCTTTATCAAGTCCATTTCATGGCAATGGCTTTACGCCACGAATCTGCTGGTTGCTTACGAACTGGTTCATGGCGCTGCTCTGGGCGCCAAGTCAATATCATGGCTACCTTCAGAAGCTTTTGTCCTTGTTGGTTGGCTTTTGAAAAGCTATTGGAACCCCGACTCACTGCTGTTTAATCCACTGGAAAAACCGGGGGTGGCCTCTATGATGTCGCAGGGGGATGAGCCTTTTACAATCACCAGGATGATGCTCCCCGGAAATAACCAACAACAAAACGGCCAACGAAACCAGCAGCCATCATCATCCGGTCAACAAGCCTCAGGAACCTCCTCCAACCAACCTGGCAGTTATTCTAGCAGTCCTCTGTCTTCTGGTTCTGGTGGCGGTAACGAGGGCTCTGAGCAACACCAGCATACTTTGGGTTTAGATTGTTATGTGGATTCCTGTAATGGCGTTTGTAAACTCCGATCATCAACCGATAGCAAAGAGTCCGCCGAAGGGCCTCTGAATACTGGTGTTTTTCCGGATCAATTGTCCACTCAACTCACTGATATCAACCAGACAATCGGCCCTGACAGCGTGACTGTTTCATCCATAAACTCAGAAACGGTATGCACCACGCTCAATCAAGGGGGCGATGCAAATGCCCGGCGCCACAGTGGATCATTGCTGCATAATGCAGTATCGAGAGGTCACAGTAATACTGTCCAATTTCTTTTGGCTGGTGGTGCTGACCCCGATGCCCCGGACCACGAAGGCCACTGTCCGCTATGGTTTGCGATAAGGGATGGACATGCTGAAATCGTTGAACTACTGCTTCATAGCGGTGCCAGTCTGTACCATTCCGGTTACTTTGACCGTACGCTACTGTTGTGCTGGGCGATACGCAGTGGTCCGCAAATGACAGCCACCCTTCTGGCCAACGGCGTGGAACCAAATGATCCCAATGGCTTTCTCTTTCCATTGTCTCTTGCGGTAAGCTCACGTGATCTGAAGGTGATCAAGCTCCTGCTGGCCAATGGTGCCAATCCAAATGTTCGTGATTCTGAGGGCGTTAAAGTTATCCATCAAGATCTGCAAGATAGGCTAGTTTATGGGTATGGGGATGAGTATGGGTATGGGTATGGGTATGGGTATTGTTATTATTCAGAAGGAGTAGAAATCGTCACCATTTTGCTGGCCGGGCACTTTGTTCCATTTGACCAGCTATGGGTTCCCCCGAATGTCAGTAATAAGCACAATAAGCCCGATTTGAGCTTACTCCATCTGGCTGAGAAGAACGGGCATATCAAAGTTGCTAACATCCTGAAGAATTATACACCTGTACCTTATCAACCGGCGTCGCTACAGTGTTGGGCCCGTGCCTCTATCCGCAAGCGGCTGGTGCAGAACCGGGCTAATTTTTGGCAGACCCTGTGCGCCGATTCCAATTGCCTGCAGCTGCCCAAGCACCTGAGAGCTTTTGTTTACCGACCGCTGTCCTTCTGGCAAAAACGTCATAAACCCTTGCCCAAACGAGGGTGGGGATATAAGAGCGGACAATACAGGTCGCGGTAAAAGGCTTTGTGATTTCCCAGTGTGGACTGAAACTCAAAACACGCATCCAATCTCACATATCTTTCGATTTTTAACCGAACGACAGTGGACGACAATTAGACTCGGGTCGGGGATGGTTTGTGTTCTGGCATCTTCTTCCTGAAAAATTTTTACCTCATGCAACCTTTGGTTTTTGACAAAAAACGCTTTTTTGATTTGTCACTTTCTCTATCTATCTTTCTTGTCTGTATACCATATGCACGAGTGCAATGATGAAAAACTCACTCTATGTGGCCATGCTTTTACTGCTTGCCTCATTATCTGTTATCTGTCAGCCCTACCCGTTGACAGAAAGTTTTGTTGTCGAGTTTCAAAAGGATGATGCAGGTTCTTCAATCCAGACTTTTTCTATAAAGCATGACCTCGCTACTCTGTCACGCAACTCGTCAGATATTGCCGACACAAAAGGCTATGCAGAGCCCGATTTATCGCCTCATGATGAACCACATGGACTGAACGTTTACAGGTTAAAAGCCATCCTTATTGAGTCCATTTCATGGCAATTGATTTACGCCACTCATCTGCTGGTGGCTTACGAATGGGTTCTGACCAGCAATGCCCCCCCTTTGAGTGGCAAACCTTATCCATGGCTATTTGTAGAAACGTTTTTAGCTGTCGGCTGGCTTTTGAAAAACTATTGGAAGCCCGATTCATCGCTGTCTGATCTGATAGATCAGCTGAAGGCAAGTCAGGATGACCCGCTTGCAACCATTAATATGATGGTACTTCCTGTCCATGAAAACGGCCAACAAAGTCGGCCATCAGAGTCACCCGGTCAGGAAACCTCAGGGGCAAGCAGTACCGGACTCTCAGGCTCTCTCACCCGGCTCCTGTCTTCTGACTCTGGCGGCGGTAACGAAAATCCTGAACAACACCAGCAGCATACCCTGGCTTTAAATTGTTACGCTGATTCCTGCAATGGCGTCTGTATATTCCGACTATCATCTGATAGCAGAGAGTCAGCTGAAGGACCGCTGAATTCCGAAAAAAGTACGACAGGAGATACAGGCTCAACACCCGGACAAAGTTCCTGTCCCCGCCCGGAAATCTCTTGCAACGTTCAGATCCACAATGATTTCGACGGGCAAATTTACCAGCAAGAGCCCATTCCGGTTAACCCAAATTTACGCCTGATAAATGCAGGGGCAGCCAATAGAATTCGTAACAGGAGAAACGAATGTCATGCGATAGTGATCGGGCTGGATGGAGAGCAGCGGCCATGCGGGATGATCCTCAGGAGTGTCAGAATGTTGTGGCTTCACAGAAGTAAACACCACGCCAAGCCACATTTCTGTGACGTGAGAGTGGCTGGGGAGGACGGCGGACGGCGGCTTTGTGGGAAGATCTTCGGGAATACTGCAGAGCTGCTCCGTCATAAATTAAGGCATGCAATAATGCAGAATAGAAGACTTCATGGAAGGCTTAATAGAAGGCGTTGAGAGTACAAGCCCGGAACGCGCCATGATCTCACATAACTTTCGTTTTTTTAACAGGACAGAGGAGTTTTTGTCTACCGTGAACAGGGGGATATCCTGCCCTCTTCTTGTCGGCGAATTCTTATCCGGTGAGACCTTTAGCCTTTGAAATAATGCTTTTTTTCTTGCTCTATCAATTTTTTGATCTAAGTTTCCCGTTTAGAAAAATGCACAAAACAGATGTAAGGATTAAGTTTTGAAAAAAACACTCTCTTCGTCATTGCTGTTGTTGCTGATGTCAGTGACTGCTATCTGTCAAGCCGAATCATTGAAAAGACATTTTATTGTCGAGTTTCAACAAAATGAAGGTGTTCCAAAAGGGAGCTTTTCTATAAAGCGTGATATTAATTCATTGTCGTGCAATCCGTCATACCTTGCTGACATAAATTATGACGCAGAATCAATTTTTGCGCCTGATGGCAAGCTTGGCAGTGTTGGCGGCTATGGCGCAACAAAGTCCCTTGTTGAATCGATCTCGTGGGAGTTGATTTATGCCACTCATCTGCTGGTTGCTTACAAACTGGTTCTTACCACCAGCGACAACCCTATAAGTAAAAAAGCCAATTCATGGATACCTGTAGAAGCATTTGCCGCTGTCGGCCTGCTTTTGAAAAGCTATTGGAACCCCGATTCGCTGCTGTTTAACCCGATGGATCATCGGGAGGCGACCTCTATGATGACACAGGGGGATGACCCATTTGTGATCACCACTATGATGCACCCCGGAAATGGCCAGCAACAAAGCCAACCACAAAATGAGCAAACTAGTTCATCCGGTCAGCAAGCCTCAGGGACAACAACTGGCACCGGGATTTCAGGCTCTATCACCAGCTCACTGACATCGGGCTCGGGCGATGGTGGCGAAAGCCCTGAACAACCCCAACATACTTATGGTTTAAGTTGTTACGCTGGTTCCTGTCATGGCGTTTGTCAACTCCGATCATCACCCCGTAGAACGGCGAATGAAGAACAAAGTTTGCTTGGTCAGGTTGTAGAGGGGCTTCTCACTCCCGTCCTGTATTTGGCTGGCATCTATTTTACCCCCTGCGCAGCGCGGACTGGCCGAACGAAACGTTCAGAGGGCCATAGACAACCCCAACATACTTACGGTTTCAATTGCCACATCGATTCCTGTTATGGTGAGTGTAAATTCCGAGCACCATCCGATGGCTGAGACCCGGCGGATACACTTCGTACCGGGCCAATGTTCTACAAAATCTGTGATGTGTGCGGGGCACCCTGCTTGGATGCTCACGCCCATAGAATTAAACTTCATCGCAAGTGCTGATAATGATGCAGTTACTCAAGCGACATTTTCTTACCCGGTGCGACCTTTGGTTTCCAGAATCGTTCCCATGTTGGGACCCACAGAGCCTAAGAGCGTGAAGACCAGAGTTTTACGACACTGTTTGAGCATTGGAACAAGTGGTTGTTTTTGAAAAAATGCCTGTTTTCTTGATTTATTAATCTCTTGGTCTAACTTTCCTGTTCAGAAAAAGCACAAAACGCATCTAAGGATTAAGTTTGAAAAAAACACTCTCTTCGTCATTGCTCTTATTGCTGGCGTGGCTGGCTGTTACCTGTCACGCCGAATCGTTGAAAACACATTTTATTGTCGAGTTTGAACACGACGGAGGCGTTTCGGAAGGAAGCTTTTTTATACAGCGTGATCTTGATGCGTTGTCGTATAATCCATCATCCGTCGCAGACATAAGTGATGACGCAGGACTAATTTTGCCGCCTGATGACAATTCACACAGAGTTGGCGGTTATGGCGCAACAAAGTCCCTTATTGAATCGATCTCGTGGGAATTAATTTACGTTAGTCATCTGCTGGTTGCTTACAAATTGATTCTGACCACCGGCGACACCCCTCTGAGCGCCAAATCTTATTCATGGATGCTCGCAGAGGCGTTTGCCACTCTTGGCTTGCTTTTGAAAAGCTATTGGAACCCCGATTCGCCGCTGTTTAACCCGATGGATCAACTGGACCCGGTATCTATGTTGGCACAGGGAGATCACCCGGTTTTGATCACCACCAAGACAAAACCCCAAAATGGCGAAGGACAAAACGGGCAACAAAACCAACCACAAAACCAGCCATCTCAATCGCAAGCCTCAGGAACAACTCCCCATCTTACAACTGCTTTGTCCAGCCTCATGTCCTCAGGCTCTGGGGGCGGTAATCAGGGCCCTGAGCAACCCCGGCATACTCTGAGTTTCAATTGTTATGTCGATTCCTGCAATGGCTTTTGCAGACTCCGACAATTCGGTAGCAGTGAATCAGTTGCAGGGTCGCGGAGTTCCGAAAGAAGTTCGACGGGCCACACTAATCGTGACATGGCAGGAACGCGAACCTATCAGCTGGGAGTCGGTAGTTCTATACTTATTGTCATTCCATCAATCGCATTTCGCAACCGACAAAACTCATTAGCAATCGGCCATCTTGCGGCTGGTTTCGACCCCTCGACTACCAGTGAACCTTGGGTTCGTACCGTCATGTCACGTTCAGAGGTCGGCAGGTTCCCATTTGATCGATTTCGGCCATATGGCGTTATGGTAAGCGACGTTCATGGTCATCTTAGGGAGCTTGGGAACCACACTATGGGTTCTAATTGTTCCTTCGATTCCTGCAATGGCTTTTGCAGACTCCGACAATCCGGCGATAGTGGATCAGCTGAAGGGTCGTTGAGATCCGAAGGAAGTTCGGCGGGCCACACTAATCGTGGCATGACGGGAATGCGAAACAATCAACTAGGAGTCGGTGGTTCTTTGCTTATTGTCATTCCATCAATTGCATTTCGCGAACGACAAAACTCAGCAGCAATCGGCCATCTTGTGGCTGGTTTCGACCCCTCGACTACCAGCGAACCTTGGGTTCGTATCTGCATAGGACGTTCAGAAGCTGCCAGGTTCCCACTTGATCGATTTCGGCCATATGGCGTTATGGTAAGCGACGTTCATGGTCATCTTAGGGAGCTTGGGAACCATACTATGAGTTCTAATTGTTTCTTCGATTCCTGCAATGGCTTTTGCAGACTCGGAGAATCCGGTGGATCAACTGAAGTGTCGCTGAGATCCGAAGGAAGTTCGGCGGGCCGAACACAAACCTTTCAGCCACAAGCTGGTGGATCTTCGGTTAGTGTCATGCCATCAAGTGCAAGTGGTGCAGGACAAAACTGGCGACAAAACCAACCATCTCAATTGCAAGCCTCAGGAGCAAGCTTGCATTCTCTGCCTGGTTTCAACCTCACGTCTTGCGGCTTTGGCCGTGGATCTTCGTTTCTTAACGCCCTATTAGCCGTGTCATTATCAATTTCGCGACTTCCGCCAATAAGCGGCGCTCATAATCATTCAACGGAGCTTGCGGGCATCCCGGAAGATTCCAGCGATACCCATGGAGCAGGGTGGGATGTTGATTCCGATATGGATGTCGATCCCTATGAGGAGTAGTCCGCAGTGCTCAATAAACCTGTAACTTGTTCCCGGGCTCCAGAGGTCGTCACAAAGCTCTGGTTCCCACGCTGGGACCCACCGGACCTGGACGTAGGAATGCGTTGCGAGAGTTATGCGATACCGGCAAAAGCCAGAGGTTTGGGGGTCTCAAACTTTATTACCTGAACCTGCGTAAAGCATCGCCCAATCGGGCGGTGATATAAGCAACAAGCCCGTGTAGGGCTTGCAGAACCGGAATCCTTAATTATTTACAGGCGCTTATCGTTTCTGTAATATTCCTGCCATGAAAACTAAACGTGCCTACAAAGAACGATTCTACCCAACGCCGGAACAGGAAATACTTCTTGCCCAGTCGTTAGGTTGCGCCCGTTTTGTCTATAACAACACCCTCCGTTTTCGCACTGATGCCTACTACAAAGACGGGCAATCTATCTCCCATTCCGAGGCAGAAAAGCGGCTTGTGTCGCTCAAGACAGAGTTCCCATTTCTGGCAGATGTATCCAGTGTCATCCTACAACAAACACTCAGGGATCAGCAGGAAGCCTTCAAGAACTTTTGGGCTGGCAGGGCGAAATACCCTAAGTTCAAAAAAAGACATTCAAGACAAAGTATGCGGCTGACAAAGGCTGCTTTCAGCGTTAAAAACGGCCACCTGTTTATAGCCAAAAGCAAAGAGCCTCTGAACATTCGCTGGAGCAGAGAACTGTCTTCTGAGCCTTCCAGTGTCACTATCAGCAAAGATCGGGCAGGCCGGTACTTTGTTTCTATGTTGTGCGAATTTGAAGCTAAAGCAATGCCTATTAGAAATAAGACAGTGGGCATTGATTTAGGTTTGAATGATCTGTTCATCACTTCAGACGGTGAAAAATCCGGTAATCCAAGGCACACCAAACGCTACGAGCGAAAGCTCGCCTACCTTCAGCGTCAGTTGTCGAAAAAGCAGAAAGGCAGCAGCAACAGAGCTAAAGCAAAGCTCAAGGTTGCTCGTATCCATGCAAAAATTGCCGATTGCCGGATGGATGCTACTCACAAGGCATCCCGCGAATTTATAGACGAGAACCAAGTTGTTTGCGTAGAGTCTCTGAACGTGAAGGGTATGATTCAAAATCCAAAGCTGGCCAAGCACATAGCCGATGCAAACTGGGGAGAATTTGTCCGACAGTTGCAATACAAGGCGGAGTGGGCAGAAAGAAAGGTTGTTCAGATTGACCGGTTCTTTCCAAGCTCCAAGCGTTGCTCCGGCTGTGGGTTTGTCCATGAAAGCTTGCCGTTGTCTATTCGTGAATGGGAGTGTCCAGAGTGCCGCACTCATCACGACCGGGACATTAACGCAGCAAAGAATATCAAAACCGCCGGGCTGGCGGGGTTAGCCTGTGGAGCGACTGGAACGGGGATGGCTGCGAAAGCAACCATCTAGGGAAGGCGTGACGAAGCAGGAAGGTTCTTGGAGCGATCTAAGAACCCTCGCCCGATAGGGCGGGGAGTGTCAGAAAGCAGCAATGAAGTTTTTCAGGGTAATAATAATCAAAACCAGTACCATCAGGGAAAAGTCCAATCCTCCCAAAGGCGGAATTACTCGTCTGATCCTGCTGCTCAGAGGCTCGGTCAGTTGATGCAGCAGCATCAGGCCCGGGTTGTAACTGCCGGGTGCTACCCAGCTGGCAATAGCGATGACGATCAGGCTGAACATATAAATGTTCAAAACTTCACCTGCCAGCTCCTTAAGGCTGACAATCAGCACCTGGGGAAAAGGAATCGCATTAGCGGCAATACCCTGAACCATAAAGAGTACGTAAACCAGCAGTATCTGCAAGATCAGGGCAAGGACCAGAGCAGCCAGATCCAGACCACCCATTCCCGGAATTACTTTCCTGAGAGGATTCAGTAGCGGTGAAGTGACTTTGACAATGGCCTGGGAGATGGGGTTATAAAAGTCTGCTTTAACCAGTTGCAGCAGAAAGCGCAGCAGTACAGCCATGATATACAGACCTCCCAGGGTCTGTATCAGAAAGACGAGGCTGGAGGAGAGTGCTGACATAAAAATCCTTCGTGTTTAAACAGCCATGGTTAAATAAAAGTGAGCAAGCCGGGGAAGCAAGGTGGCTTATGTGGCTGAGCCCAGTGTCCTGACCAGTTTACTATGAAACTTCCGGTTGCGGGAAATAGAGGCTCCTAGTCAGCCAGTTGTTCTGCCAGTTCCGCACCCCTTTCTTTTGCAGCCTTAACCGCCTTGTAAACCACCGCTTCAAAGCCTTCCTGTCGGAAGGTTTTCAAAGCCCGTTCAGTGGTTCCGCCGGGAGAGGTGACTCTTCTGCGAAGCTCGGCAGCATCAACATCACTCTGAACGGCCATGTTTGCAGCTCCCAGAGCGGTTTGCAATGAAAAACGTTCAGCGGTTTCATGATCCAGCCCCAGCCTGACCCCGGCTTCTGCCATGGCTTCCATCATCAGGAAAAAGTAAGCCGGACCCGAACCTGATAAGGCGGTGATGGTATCGACCTGTTCTTCTTTGTCCAGCCAGTGAAGAATGCCAATGGGTGAAAAAATCTCATTGGCAATGGCTTTCAGTTCATCCGTTACCCAGGGATTGGCGAACAGGCCTGTCGCACCAAAATGCAGAAGTGATGGCGTATTGGGCATACTGCGGACAATGGGCAGGCCGCCGCCAGTCCAGACATCCAGACTATCTAGGCGGATACCGGCAGCTACAGAAATAATGAAGGGCTTATGCGCCTGAAGCACGGAGGCCAGTTCAATCAGAACCGCTCTCATCATCTGAGGTTTAACAGCAAGCACCACAATTTCAGCCTTTTCTGCTGCTTCCAGATTGCTGGTAGAGGTATGAATACCGAGTTGGTCAGAACATTTTCTGGCACTTTCCTGCGTTTGGCAGGAAGCGAATATTCTCTCTTTCGGCCAGCCGTGTTCAATCAATCCACCCATGATGCTGCTGGCCATATTGCCAGCACCGATGAATGCGATGGTCTTATTGGTCATTCCTGACTCCTTGATGGTTCTGACTTCTGGCCCCGAAAAGAGCCGTACCAATGCGAACCATGGTTGCCCCTTCAGCAATGGCTGCCTCCAGGTCACTGGTCATTCCCATGGACAATGTGTCCATAGTTAGATGGTGCTCACGGTTAAGAGATTCAAGGGCATTTGCCAGCTTTTTAAAGGGAGCCCGCTGTTTAACTTCATCTTCTTCCGGTGCGGGTATTGCCATCAGTCCGCGCAGCTGAAGCCTGGGGAGTTGGGATATGGCTGCTGCCAGTTCAGGAAGTTCTGTCAGAGTGACCCCGGATTTACTTTCTTCTTCGCTGATATTGACCTGAAGACAGATATTCAGGGGCGGAAGTTGTTCCGGGCGCTGATCATTGAGTCGTTGGGCAATTTTAAAACGATCGACACTGTGTACCCATTGGAAGTGACTGGCAATATCGCGGGTTTTGTTCGATTGGATCGGTCCGATAAAATGCCAGACCAACCCTTCCAGATCGCTGAGTTGGGTTATTTTATCCACAGCCTCCTGCAAATAGTTTTCGCCAAAATCCCTCTGACCCAGCTGCCAGGCCTCGGCAATCATCCCGGCAGGTTTGGTTTTACTGACTGCCAGAAGTTTTACCTGACTTTCCCGGCCGCTGGCTTGCTCAGCTTTGTGAATTCTTTCAAAAACCTGGTCGAATTGACTTTTTAATAAGGTCATCAGCCTGTACAGTAGTTGGTTAATAGGTAGAAACCGATATTTCGGTTGAACATAAGAAGGAGTCCCGGTCTATTTTACCTGCGTCCGGGTTTCAGGGGGAAATTCATGGACATAACCGAACTGCTGGCCTTCAGTCACAAGCAAGGCGCTTCGGATCTTCACATCTCAGCCGGCCTGCCACCCATGATTCGTATAGACGGGGATATTCGCCGGATTAACCTGCCTCCCATGGATCACAAGCACGTTCACAGCCTGATCTATGACGTCATGAACGACAAGCAGCGAAAAGACTACGAAGAGAAGCTGGAAACTGACTTTTCGTTTGAAGTCCCCGGCGTCGCCCGCTTTCGTGTCAACGCCTTTAACCAGAGCCGCGGAGCCGGTGCTGTATTTCGTACTATCCCCAGTAAAGTGCTTTCGATGGATGAACTGGGCATGGGTCAGGTGTTCAAGGATATTGCTCTGAAGCCCCGGGGGCTGGTACTGGTGACGGGCCCTACAGGTTCCGGTAAGAGTACCAGTCTGGCGGCCATGATGGATTACATCAATGACAACAAGTATGAGCATATACTAACCATCGAAGACCCCATTGAATTTGTTCACACCTCGAAAAAATGTCTGGTCAACCAGCGGGAAGTTCACAGGGATACCCACAGTTTCAGCGACGCACTGCGCTCGGCACTTCGTGAAGACCCCGATATTATCCTGGTGGGTGAGATGCGCGATCTTGAAACCATTCGTCTTGCGCTGACGGCTGCAGAAACCGGTCACCTGGTTTTTGGAACTCTGCATACCACCTCCGCAGCCAAGACGATAGACCGTGTGGTGGACGTATTCCCGGGAGCTGAAAAAGCCATGGTGCGCTCCATGCTTTCAGAATCCCTGCAGGCAGTTATCTCCCAGACCCTGCTCAAGAAAAACGGCGGCGGACGTGTGGCAGCCCACGAGATTATGATCGGTACTCCTGCTATTCGTAACCTGATTCGCGAAGACAAGATTGCCCAGATGTACTCTTCCATCCAGACCGGAGGTGCCCTGGGTATGCAGACACTTGACCAGTGTCTCCACGAGCTGGTGAGAAAAGGCTTGATTGCCAAAGATGTGGCTCAGGAAAAAGCCCGGGACCCGGAAAACTTTTAACCATGGATATCAATCGTTTACTAAAAGTGATGGCCGAAAAGAAGGCCTCTGACTTATTTATCACGGCTGGCTTTCCACCCAGTTTTAAACTCAATGGCAGGATTGTTCCTGTCACCAGGGAACCTCTGGCACCTGCCATGACCCGGGACATGGTCTACGGTGTGATGGATGAGGATCAAAAAGCCGAATTTAATCGCGAGCATGAATGCAACTTTGCAATATCAGCCTCTGGAATAGGTCGCTTTCGTGTCAGTGCTTTCTACCAGCGAAATCTGGCTGGCATGGTATTGAGAAGGATTGAGACCGAGATCCCGACACTGGATCAGCTGAAGTTGCCGAAGGTGATTAAAGACCTTTCCATGACCAGAAGAGGCCTTGTGCTTTTTGTTGGGGCGACCGGTGTTGGTAAATCGACTTCCCTTGCGGCGATGCTCGGGCATCGGAATGAACATGCCTGCGGGCACATCATCAGTATTGAAGACCCGATCGAATTTATCCATCAGCATCGCAAATCCATTGTCACCCAGCGTGAAGTAGGCATTGATACAGAGTCGTATGCCGTGGCTCTGAAAAACACCCTGCGACAGGCACCGGATGTCATCATGATTGGTGAAATAAGGACCCGTGAAACTATGGAATATGCCCTGGCATTCGCAGAGACAGGGCATCTCTGTCTGGCGACACTGCACGCAAATAATGCTAATCAGGCACTGGAAAGGATTATCCATTTCTTCCCGGCGGATCGTCATAGTCAGATATGGATGGATTTATCCCTGAACCTGAAAGGCCTGGTTGCCCAGCAGCTGGTGAGAACCCGGGATGGCAAAGATCGCCGGGCAGCCGTTGAAGTCCTTCTCAATACACCCTTGATTCAGGATACTATCCTTCACGGCAATGTTCATGAACTCAAGAGTATTATGAAGAAGTCCCGCGAGCTGGGTATGCAAACCTTTGATCAGGCGTTGTTTGAGCTTTATAACAATCGAGAAATCACCTACGAAGAAGCTCTGGCGCATGCGGATTCACCCAACGATCTGCGTCTCATGATCAAGCTGGGGCCAGAGGCTGATGGGGAGCATCTGACCAAAATGGCAGACAAGCTTAGTTTGCAGCATGAGGAGATCTATTAGAGCCCGATTGAAGCCCGGTATCAGAGCCCCTTGAGGGAGGGAGTATCGTAGTCCGGGCACTCTTTAATGTAATTCTGTTGAAGGGTTACAAAATCCTCTTTGGTGAAAATATCGGTATGGATGTCTGCTTTGGTGAGACGGTTCAGGCAGCGTTCCTGCTTTGTCGCCGTTTCACGCAATTCTCTTGGCAGCAGAATGACGTTCACCAGCTCTCTGTTGCCTTTCATATCCACCTGCTCCACTAAACTGCCTATGCAACATAGCGCACAATCTGGCAGGCCTTTCGTCATTCGCTGTGCGTAGTCTGCCTTCATCCCGTAACCAACGAGCGCACTGGGTGTTACTTTGCGCCGGATCTCAAATTTCTGAGGCGAAATAATAGACAGGTGTTCAATACTTCCGAAGCAGCGATCACCGCCTTCAACGAGCAAAGTCTGGGTCAGTGTCGTGTTATTGGGGACCTGCTTTTGCAGTGAGATACCCTCAACCAGAAAAGCATGGCTAAATGTGCCGCTGCCTCCGTAACTGACAGAATAACTCATCAACACCTGCTGGTTTTCCATCTGCCCAATCAATGTATAGCTGGAATAAGTGGGTAAACCGGTTTCACTGTTGTATTCGGGTTGATCATTTTTTTCAAAAACAGCCTGCCATGGGGTAGGCTGCTTGAAAGGGTAACTGAGGTATTTGTTCATGCAGTCATTCAGGTCGATGGTCTTCTTGCCTGACGACTGGCTGCCTGCTTCCAGATTGGCGAAAGGTTCAAAGCAGAGAGGGTGAATAATTTCCCTCTCACCGGCCTGGGATTTCAGGCACAGGGTAGTCAGAAACAGAATAAACAGAGTTGAAAGAGCGTAGCTAGAGTACCGGGTTGTTCTCATCGTTCATCCAGCCTTCCAGTATGATTTGTGCTGCCATACCATCGACGGGACTAGAGCCATAGTGCCCACTGTGGCCCAGTTTGTTTGCCCAGTCTTTGGCTTCAAAAGAGCTTAGACGCTCATCCGCTTCGAAGAAAGGCAGGTTGTAACGACCATGGAGACGTTTGCCGAACTTTCTGGCTCGCATCGACATCGGGGACTCGGTGCCGTCCATATTCAGAGGGATACCCACCACAACGGCATCCGGCTGCCATTCTTCAATCAGCGCAGCAACATCGGTCCAGTTTGGAATACCATCTTTTGCTTTGATAGAAGGTAATGCTGTCGCCGTTCGAGTCACAGCCTGACCGACAGCCACACCAATATTACGTGTACCAAAGTCAAAGCCCATCAGGGTATTCAGTTTTTTTTCAGTCATGTTTTCTTTAACGTTGCCAGAGTGAGCCTTTTGCTGAGGGGGGCTATGAGTGGCCAACCTGATCAGAGAGCAGTCGAAGATCGACGCCCAATGAGTTGGCGGCAGCATCCAGACGTCGCTGGAAAGGCGTTTCGAAAATAATCTGTTGATTGGCCTTGCAGGTGAGCCAGGCATTATCAGACAACTCTTTTTCAAGTTGACCGCCACCCCAGCCGGCATAGCCCAGGGCCACCAGTGAAGCATCAGGGCCTTCATCCCGGGCCATGGCGAACAGAATGTCTCTGGAAGTGGTTAGCGCAAGCCCATGACTGATTTCAAGACTGGAATCCCATCGATCGCTGCCAGAGTGGAGAACAAAGCCCCTTTCAATCGCCACCGGGCCGCCGGCATAAATGGTGTCGGGACTGAGGAAGCATTCGTCAGCATCGCTGATGCCTACCTGACTGAACACTTCACCCAGCGTCAGATCGGTCGGGCGATTAACGATGATTCCCAATGCGCCAGAGGGATTGTGTTCACAAACCAGAGTCAGAGTACCCGCAAAAGAAGTATCTGCCATGCGAGGCATAGCAATCAGGAAGTGGTTTTTGAGGCTTTGAAAGGTTTCACTGCTCATGGTGGGAGTATCAGGGCAAACGGTCCCGATGGCAAATAAAGTGCTCAATGAATATTCGCTCAAAAACGTTACTGGCTAAATAGTCTGTCACCTTTTTCAAAGCGCCAGGTACGAATGATCTCGACAATGTCGTAATCCCGTAAATCGTCAGTGAAGGGTGCGTAGGGAGAAGCTAACCTGACAATTCGGAGAGCCGCATCATCTAAAACGCTGTAACCCGAAGATTTTAAGATTTCGACACTGGACAGAGTGCCATCACGATTGATTGCCACCATCAGACGGAGCTCGCCGTACAGTTGTTGTTGGCGGGCTTTGGCAGGGTAGTTCAGGTTACCGATACGTTCGACCTTCTGTTTCCAGGCATTTTTGTAAGCGGCACCGGGCTCAAGCATGGTGGAGGCTGAGTACAGTCTTTTCACATTAGGGCGCCTGGCGTAGGCCTGGCGCTGGTCACTGAGTTGAGCTTCGAGGCTGGCAATCTCCTGACGCAGATCGATCTGTTTGCTGGGCTCAGCCTTTTTGGGTTGTTCATCTGTGGGCTGGTCAATAACGTCAGTGTCCTGAACTTTTTTTTCACTCTCAGCCCGAGTAACGACCTGAGATGTTTTCTTTGCTTGCGTTTCAGGTGCAGCAGCTTCCTGTGGCTGAAGCTCAACCTCGTTGATTTTGTTGTCCTGTATGTCGGCTTTTCGGTCGGTAGTGGGTGTGGCTTTTTTTTCAAGTGTGCCACTGCCCTGCTGATTCAGCTGGGCCAGGAAGTCGGCATCTTCCGGCTTTTTCTGGCTCTTGTAGGTCGCAAGGGTGACTTCAAGCGTTTTCGGAGGTGGAGCTTTGTCTTCAAGTCCAAAAGACAGACCGAGCACAATCACGGCATGAATAGCGGCTGCCATAAAAACGGTAAAGCCTAGGCGGTCGGCAGAAGAAACGGTCGTCATTGACGGAGTGGGCCTCTTGGGTAGTGCATCCTGAATCTTATAGTTGATCTCCCTGGGGCCTGGAAGGTTATCACAATACCTCACCAGCTACATAAGCATTGTCATCAATGAGCATAGGGTACGCAAGTACTGCTTGCGGGGTTTGGGGACATATTTCCAATGGCTATAGGTGTCAGGCCTACTTACTTGCCGTATGGTAACGAAAATTGTGTATTATTGAGGTCTGAGAAAGTTCGGTACACCCATCATTATCAAATTTACATTTAAAAATCTGGGGTATGTGGATCAGGGATCAATAGAGTTGGGAGATATGACTCTGATCTGTGGTCCAAATAATGTCGGCAAAACCTGGCTCAACTACGCTATGTATGGCTTGTTGAAAGATTACCCTTTTATAGCCTCGTTTAATCTTGAACCTGAGATTTTTAAGAATTTGAAGGAGCACGGAACTGCAAAGCTCTCGTTGACAGACTATGCGGGAAAGCTCGATCAGATTCTCAAGAACATGTCTGATCGTTTTAGCCACAATCTTGGGAAGTACTTCAACACGGATTCCGACCTGATGTCGAAAGCCAGGGTGGGTCTGAAGCTTGAAAACTATACGCTGGATTTGAGTGAAAATATCCATCGAGTAGTGAGATTGGGTAGAAAGGATGTGCTACTTGTCTCTAAAGAGGCAGGGGATAATACTCTTATTGTCACGCTTCAGGATACTGATTCAGATCTACCTGAGCCTGCCATTATTGATATTGTAGAGCGGGAGCTGGCCAGGACGCTTCTTGGTGCTTGCATATTGACACCTTTTGTACTGACTTCTGAAAGGACTGGTATTTCTCTTTTCTATAAAGAGCTGGATCTTAGTAAGAATATTCTGGTTGAGCATTTGTCCGATAGCAGCAAAAAGGGGATTAACCCATTCAGGTTGTTGAATAGTATGCGTTCCAGATATGCAGAACCTATTAAAGATAATATCGATATTATTCGTGATGCTGATAATATTGCGAAGAAAAAAAGTTTCCTTAAAGAAGATAAAGCAGGTAAATACAAGCCTGTTTTTGATGCGTTAAGAGAGATTATTGGTGGCGGTTTTAAAACTGTAAATGACCAGGTTCTTTATCAACCTGTTAAAGAGCGAAACAGGGATAAAACAGTTCTACCCATCTATCTGGCTTCTTCTTCGATTAAGTCACTGTTTTTGTTGGATCTGTATATCAATTCTATAGCTGAAAAAAACAGTGTTCTGATTATTGACGAGCCAGAGTTAAATCTTCATCCAGATAAGCAAAGGCAAATGGCCAAGTTGCTGGCAAGGTTAGTTAATGCTGGTATTAAAGTTGTTATGACTACCCATAGCGATTTTCTGGTGCGTGAAATAAATAACAGAATCATGCTTAATGTTGATTTCAAAGGGCGATCCCACCTCATGAAAGAACATAAGATGATCAAAGAAGATATATTACGGCCAGAACAGGTTAAGGCGTACACAGTACACTCTGATCATAAAGTTCATCAGTTGGAGGTCACTGAAGAGGGTATTGATACCGATGTTTTTGATCAAAAAATAGAGGATGCCAATGCATTGCAAGATGACATTTATTATCAGATGTATTGAATTCAGGGGCTTGGTTTTATGAGATCTGAATTTCTTGCTTTGCTTGCACCAGAGGTTATATTGCCCATAGTGGAAAGGTCAGGCATGCTTACAGTTACTGTTACTTGTTTAAAACCCTATCATGGTTATACTTGGGTAAAATATTAGGGGGAAAGTACCATGTCACTTATAGCTGTCAGGAAGTCCGGTGGAGCAAGTATCGTCAGTATACCCAAAGCCGTACTGAAAACCTTGGGGATAAAAGTAGGGTCAAGGCTGAATCTGTCCATTGAGGACAACAAGATTGTCTTGTCCCCCGTCGAAGAAGAGTTAACTCTTGAAGCTCTGCTTGAAGGAAGTCCGGCTGAACGTCTGGTCATAACAGACGAGGACAAAGAGTGGCTGGACATGCTGCCTGCTGGTAAGGAAATTTGATGTACATACCGGATCGGGGCGATATTATACTCATCAATTTTGAACCCAGTATTGGCAAGGAAATCATGAAAACCCGCCCTGGTTTTGTGCTTTCCCGGAGACTTCTTAACCAACATACGGGCCTCGCTATCATCGCTCCTATTACCAGTACCATTCGAGGCGTCAAACTGGAAGTGCTGTTAACCAAAACAATGACGACCCACGGGTCTATTCTGGTTCACCAGATGAAATCCATGGACTTTGAGTGCCGGGCTGCTCGTTTTGTAGAGAAATCGCCGGAATCAATCATCGATCAAGTAGACAAGATAGCCAAGTTAATTATCTCCTGAAAATTTATTAATCACTATCGATTGTTAGTCTTGCCAACAGAGTTGTCATTATAGTCAGGATGACTTTTCTATATCTTTTTAAAACATATTTATTGCTTATCCAAAGTGATAGGTATCTTGATTAACTTCCACGGAGGTAATTGATATGAATACTCAAGGATATTCAGCTGCCACTTATATTCATAGATTGGATAATATGATGATCGACCGAACACTCATTGATGGAATTAGTGGGTTCGAAGGTGGTGAGAAAAAAGCAATATTTTACTCGGAGCAAGCAAATAGAAATTACCATGTTTCTGTCCGCCCCAGTAATCATACATATAGATTTGTTGATGTCGATGTCACCGCTGAAACAGGCAGGAAAAATATTTTTAGCCGTATTATTGGTGCAGTTTTTGACGCATTTAAAAGGTTTGATGAAAATAAGATGAAAGTTTTTGGAACTCGTGCGCACCAGATGAAGAGTAAACTTGAAAATGATATTCTGAATAAGGCTATAGATACTGCTATTGATCGAACTAAAGATATTTATAATAAATCTGACGACGATAAAAAGATTATCGAAGACGGATTTAAAGCCGCAACTCAGTTTAATAAAAAATTTGGTATTATAGAGGTTGATAATGAAACTCGTTTTACCCTGGCAAAATCTCTTTTTAAAAAACATGGTGATTCGTCTTTGCTTCTTCAATTGTTTAAGGAAATTAAATCCAATGTCTTGTGGCTGGAAGAAAACCTTATGCGCCTTTTAGGAAACGAGGCCTGGTTGTATTACAACAAAATGGAATCCAGGCTTCTTAAAATCGAAGAAATATTGAATCGAAAAATTTATGTCAGGATCAAATGAATTGGACTGATTTAGATTGAAATGATTTTCGATGAACAGGGGGGTAAAAAAATCCCCCTCCTTTTTTTAACTCGTTTCCACGCTGGAGCATGAGAACGAGAAACCTTCTTCCCGGTGAATTTTACCCGTTGCAACCTTTGGTTTTTGACAGAAATATGCACTTATCCTGTTATTGGTCTACTTTGCGTGAACAGAAATAAAAAGTGTATGGACAAAATGTTGAAAAAAATACTTCCTGCGGTGCTTCTTTTGCTGCTCCCGATGTCCGTCGTTTGCGGGGCCGAGGAGCTGGTAAGTCATTTTGTTGTCGAGCTTGCAGAGGATCAGGATACAGATCGTTTTTTTTCTATTAAGCCTAACCTGAATTCATTGTCAGGCAGCTCATCAGGTATTGATGACACAAACGGCCTCACAGACTCGGGTTTACTGGCTGATTTCACACCTGGTGGGCTTAACGGTTACGGGTTAGCAGCCACCTTTACCGAGTCAATTTCATGGCAATTGTTTTACGCCACTCAACTGCTGGTCGCCTGCGGACTGGCTCTCACCATCCATGAAGCTCACCTGGGCTCCAAACCTTATTCGTGGCTAGCTGAAGAAGCACTTATCACCGTTGGCTGGCTTTTGAAAAGTTTTTGGGACCCTGATTCATTGTTGTTCAAGCCAACAGATCAACCGGAGGCAATTTCTATTTCGACACAGAGAGATCATCCGTTTGCGATCACCACCATGGTGCTGCCCGGGCAGTGTGAACAAAAAAATGACCCGGCAAACCAGCCATCAGCATCATCCGGTCAGCAGGCCTCAGGAACAACTAACCAACCTGGAGCTTCTTTCATCAGCCCTCTGGATTTCGGCTCTGGCGACGGTAACGGAGACCCTGAACAACAACACCAACATACTTACGGTTTAGATTGTTACGCTGGTTCCTGTCATGGTGTTTGTCAGTTACGACCGCCATCCGATGGCAGTGAGCTGGCTGAATCAGGCGATGATGAGTGCCCTATATGCCTTCAAAAGTTCACTGATTTGTATGTTGTTTCCTGTTGTTTGAAGAAAATTGACAAACACTGTTTGCGAAGGATATTTCAGACCACTCGGCGATCATTAATAAAAGCCTGCCCATTTTGCAGAGCAGACATGAGTTCTACAGCACAATTAGTGGATTTTGCAGAAAGCGAAGAGGTACAGCAGGACTTACCAGGTTCTTATAACGAGCCCCAGCCCCCTTTTACCATTTCCACACAGGCGGCTTATTTCGCTGCCACATCAATAGCAGGGGGGCACCTGACCTGTGGCTTGGCCACAATCAACGAAGATGGCATGGTGCGGCCATGCAGGGCGGTCTTCATGAATGCCTCAGCCCTGTTGGCTCACGCAAGACTAGATCACACCCAAGTGCGAACCTGCCCCGAGTGCCAGATGACCCTGCCAAGTGCTCAAGCTCTGAGGGAGCACAGGAGAAGAGATCACACCGAAGAGCAAACCTGCCCTGAGTGCCAGAAGATCCTGCTAAACGCTCAAGCCCTGAGGGAGCACAGGAGAAGAGATCACACCGGAGAGCAAACCTGCCCTGAGTGCCAGAAGATCCTGCCAGACCTTCAAGCCCTGTTGGCCCACAAAAGAAGAAAACACAGCAGGTAACCATTGGTCAGAGAGGGCGGCCAGATGCGGCCATACGAATATTTACCTGTTGCAACCTTTGCTTTTTGACAGAAATATGCACTTATTCTGTTGCTGGTCTACTTTGCGCGTACAGAAATAAAAAGTGTAGGGACGTAATGGTGAAAAAAACACTTCCTAAGGTGCTTCTTTTGCTGCTCCCGTTGTCCGTCGTTTGCGGGGCCGAGGAGTTGACAAGACGTTTTGTTGTCGAGCTTGCACAGGATCAGGTTACAGACCAGGTCTTTTCTATAAAGCCCAACCTGAATACGTTATTGGACAGCTCGTTAGACATTGACGACACAAACAGCTACACAGACCCGAGTTTACTGGCTGATGCCACATCAGGTGAACTTAACGGTTACGGGTTAGCAACAACCTGTATTGAGACGATTTCCTGGCAGTTGCTATACGCCACTCAACTGCTGGTTGCCTACGGACTGGCTCTGATCACCCATGAAGCCCCACCGGGCTCCAAACCTGATTCGCGGCTACCTGAAGAAGCACTCATCACCGTCGGCATGCTTTTAAAAAGCTATTGGAACCCTGAATCATTACTGTTCAACCCGGCAGATGAACCGGAGGCGGCATCTATTTCGACACAAGAGGATTATCCGTTTGCAATCACGACTATGGTACTTCCCGGAAAGAGTCAAAAAGAAAATGGCCAACAAAGCCAGGCGTCAGCATCCTCCGGTCAGCAGGCCTCAGGAAAAATCACCCGCCTTAGACGCTTTTTCGCCAAGCGCCTGTCTCGACGTCGCGACGGTAAAGAAGACCCTGAACAACCCCAACATACTTATGGTTTAGATTGTTACGTCGATTCCTGTAATGGCGTTTGTCGATTCCGGCCACCACCCTCTGGCGGAGAGATGGCGCAAGCCGTTGAGAATTGTCCCGTATGCCTGGACAAGCTTACTGATGTGATTGCAACTCCCTGTTGTTCGCAGAAAATTGACAAACACTGTTTACAAAAGGTAATTCTGAGCACTTCACAATGTTCCTGCCCACTTTGCAGAGGGAACCTGTCTTCATTAGCGCAATTACCGGATTTCAGATCATGCTCAGAGGTACAAAGGGACTACAACGAGCTCACGACTGTCAGCTCCTCACAAACGGACTCTTCCGTTAACACTACCCAGCATAATAGGCACAATTTGGGGCCTGCCTGTTTCGTCGATTCCTGTAATGGCGGAATTTGTCGACGCCTGCCACCATACCATCGGAGAAGGGTGGCTGAAGAAGTAGCTCGTCCCATTGCCCCAGCGATCTTTTTCGTTGGCACTACGCAGCATAATTTGCATACTTTGGGTTCTAACTGTCCCGTCTATCCCTGTTATGGCATTTGTCGACTCCTGCCACCATACCGTTTTGAAACAGAAGGTCGGGCCAGTTCCTCACAGAGGGCCTCTTTCGCTGCCATAACAAGAACATGCGGGCGACTAATCTGTCGTGTGACCAGAATCGACGAAGATGGCCAGCGGCAGTTATGCGGGCGGCTCTTCAGGAATGTCGTGGTCCTGGTGGCTCATAGAGAAGATCACGCTGGAGAGCGAACCTGCTCTGAGTGCGAGAAGCTAAGCGGGAGAACTCTTTGGGATCATGTAAGAAGAGATCACAGCAGGTAACGAGTGGTGGGAGAGGGTGGCCAGCCGTGGGAACGGGGTTTGCGACCCTCTCGTTTAATCACTGGACCAGCTTTTCCTCAATCTTGTCCATCAACCTGTCACCAATGCTAATACCAAACTGGTCGTCCAGCTGTCGTATACAGGTGGGTGAAGTGACATTGATTTCGGTCAGATATTCTCCGATAACATCCAACCCCACGAACAGCAGACCTTTCTCTTTCAATACTGGCGCCACCTGCTCTGCGATCCAGTAATCTTTTTCGGTCAGCTTCTGGCCCACACCACTGCCGCCCGCGGCAAGGTTGCCACGCAGTTCACCTTCAGCCGGGATACGTGCCAGAGCGTAAGGTACCGGTTCGCCGTCGATCAATAGAATGCGTTTGTCGCCTGCCTTGATCTCGGGAATGTATTTTTGGATCATGGACTGTTGTTGCCCATGTTGGGTCAGGGTTTCAACAATCACACTGAAGTTCTGATCATTCGGGTGAGTTCTGAAAATAGACGACCCTCCCATACCATCCAGCGGTTTGAGAACCACATCGCCGTGTTTTTCGGCAAAAGCTTTCAGGTGTCGTGCACTGCGGGCCACCATGACCGGGGGTGTACACTGGGGGAACAGGGTGGCAAACATTTTTTCGTTGCAGTCACGAATACTCTGGGGTTTGTTGACCACCAGTGTGCCAGCGGCCTCAGCCTGTTCAAGCAGATAGGTGCTGTAAATAAACTCCATGTCAAAAGGAGGATCTTTACGCATCAGAATCACGTTCAGAGTGCTCAGCGGCTGCTCTTCCCGATCTCCCAGAGAATAAAAGTCATCCGGATTGTAGCGGGCCTGCAAGGAGCGCATACTGCCATAGGCGACACCCTCTGACTGATACAGGTCTTCCTGCTGCATATAGAACAGCTCCCAGCCTTTTTTTTGTGCTGCGACCAGCATCGCCAGAGTACTGTCCTTTTTGTATTCGATGGACTTAATAGGGTCCATCACGACGCCGAGTTTTATAGTCATTGCAAGTCCGGGGCGATCAAAAACCGCAGTGTATCCTTAATTGAGTCCTTCATCTATTTTGCAGGTGCGGTCAGGCTCCCAGAGCCTCTCCCATCCTGATCTTCGATCCGGCTTCGAAGGATTCAAGCCAGTCAACCTGATCTTTGCCAAAGAGCACAATGGCAGTAGAGCCCATCTTGAATCGGCCCATCTCATCACCCCGTTTCAAGGAGACCTGTTCTGCCGAGTCTTCGCCGTACTCAAAGGTACGAACTTTTTTTCTGATGGGGGTCACCAGTCCGGCCCAGACGGTTTCAATACTGGCAACAATCATGGCACCGACCATGATAACAGCCATCGGTCCGCGCTCAGTATCAAAAATAGCCACGACACGTTCATTTCGGGCAAACAGGTTTGGAATGTTTTCAACAGTGCCCTGATTCACCGAAAACAAACGACCCGGAACGTGGATCATTTTTCGCAGAGTGCCACCGAAAGGTGAATGAACACGGTGGTAATCACGGGGAGAAAGGTAGATCGTGGCGAACTTTCCACCCATGAATTCCTGGCCCAGATCACTGTCCCCGCCCAGCAGTTCAATCAGGCTATAGTCGTGCCCTTTGGCCTGGAAAATCCTGCCATTTTCGATGTCGCCGAGCTGGCTGACTTCGCCGTCAGCGGGGCTGACGATCAGACTTTCGTCTTCAGGCAGGGGACGCAACCCCGGTTTCAGGGAACGGGTGAAGAAATCGTTAAAGTGAAGGTATTCTTCAGGGGTTTCGCGATCAGCCTCGCTCATATCAACATCATATTGTTTGATGATGCGGCGGATCAGCGCATTCTTGAACCTGGGGCAGGTGCTCTCAACAAAGCAGTATACCGCCCGTGAAATAAGGTGGTGCGGCAGAAAATATTGGATAAAGGCAAAAAATTGTTCTTTCACAGTCAGGACTCATCCTGTTTTTAAGAGTATTGGATTGTAATGGTGAGAGCAGGGGCTCACAAGTAGACGCTGAGTAGACAGAAACGGCACTGCTTAAGATTAAACAGTGCCATTATTCCTCAGGTTTCGACGGGGGTATCGGGCAGATTGCCCCACTCTGACCAGGAGCCATCGTAAGCTTTGATAGACAGGCCCAGAGACTTGCCCACCAGATAGGTAAAGCCCGAGCGATGATGGCTCTGACAATGGGTAATGACGTTTTTGTCCCGGGTAATGCCCAGCTGTTCAAGAATATCGGCGATGTCGTTGCGAATTCTGAGGTTACGGTCATGATCCATGGCCAGTGTCCATTCAAGGTTTACGGCACCCGGAATGTGCCCCCCTTTTTGTGAGAAGCGTTTTTCACCGCGATATTCATCAACTGATCGGGCATCCCAGATCACAGTGTTTGAGTCTTCCAGTGAATTCATGATGAGCTCTTTGTTGGCAATCACAGAGTCATCAATCTTCAGATCAACTTGTGTCGGTTCAGGGCGGTTAATGGTGCTTTCGGTGGGATGACCTTCTTTCAGCCAGACGTGTGCACCACCGTTCAGGTAGCTGTATTTCTTGTGTCCGATCACATCCAGCGTCCAGATGAAACGGCCTGCCCAGCCACCGCCTTCGTCATCATAAACAACAATGTGTTTGTTTTTGCTGTAGCCAATGTTGGAGAGCATCTGGTTCAGCTGTTTAACGGCAGGAAGTTTGCCCGCTGCCGGTTTTTCACCGGAAACCATGCTCTGTGGAGCAATGCTAAGGGCACCGGGAATATGGGAGTGGTTGTACAGTTGCGGGTTGCAAAGGTCTACTATCAGCAGGTCTTCGTGCCCCAGCAGAGGTTCCAGCTGATCAGCTTCAAGGATCAGTGGCAGATCGTCTATTGAGTTCATTGTACTTCTTCATTCATGGCTGATGAGAAAAAGGCGATAGCCTATGCTAACACGGACCCGTCAGAGGTCCAGAGAGTCGACAATCTGTTTATAGCTGAACATTCGTTCTTCCAGAATTTCGCCATCTTCCAGAGCCTGCTTCAAGGCACAACCCGGTTCCTTCTCATGTTGACAGTCTCGGAATCGGCAATGACCAAGGTAGGGTCTGAATTCCCTGAAACCTTCAAGAACCGACTGGGCATCAATATGCCAGAGGCCAAATTCCCGAATGCCGGGTGAGTCAATCAACATGCCACCTGCGGGGAAATGGAAGAGCTTTGCGGCAGTGGTTGTATGCATGCCTTTGCCGGTGGCTTCGGAAAGGTCACCGACACGGATATCAACACCGGGTAAGAGTGCATTAACCAGGGAGGACTTTCCCACACCACTCTGTCCAACAAAGACACTGACATGCTCATCAAGCAGAGCCTTGAGAGGCACCAGTCCATCTTCTGAGCGGGTAGAAGCCCGCAGGACCTGATAACCAATGTCTTCATAAACCGCCAGCATATCGTCCATCAGTTCCATGCCTTCTTCATCCAGCAGGTCGATTTTGTTCAGCAAAAGAACCGGTTCAATGCCAACCGTCTCGGCAGCAACCAGATAGCGGTCAATCAGATTGGTATGAGGAATGGGCACAGGCGCTATGACCAGCACGATATAGTCAATATTGGCGGCAACGGGTTTGATTCGACCATGGTTGTCAGGCCGGGTGAGCAGGCTGGTGCGATCTTCGAGGGCGACCACCACCCCGGTTTCGTCTTTCAGGGACGGACGCCATACCACCTGGTCTCCGGTGACCAGGGGTGGGAGGTTGGTCCGCAGGTGGCATCGACGAACAGCACCGGTTTGGCCCCATGGCTCGATATCCAGGGTTGCACCATAGTGGGCAATGATCAGACCTTGTTGTTCAGGCCCCAGGTTATCGTCCTGTATTTTTTGCTCAATAAGCTGTTCTCGCTTCCGGGCCCGGGCAATGCGTTCCTGCTGGACTTTCTCTATGCGCCATTTCTGTTTGCGCGTTAGTTTGCGCTTACTCATGGTTTACTCAAGGTTTTACCTGGTCTGCTGGATAGATTCTGGCTTTTCATGGCAATGGCCAGAAATAGCCTTTGTCTCGCTGATGCCCACATCTTTAAGTGGATAGACAGAAGGTGTCAATCGATACTGAGCTACAGAGCGGTCAGAAGGAAGCGAGTGTAGGTTTCACGGAGAGATTATGATCGGTTAGACTAAATAAGTCAGCCATGGCTTTCTTCATTTGCCGATATTTTTTGTGAAAATGTTACAGAATCGGTTTCAGGGCTATTTCAAACCTTTGAATTCAAGCCGTATTCATTGTTGGGCTGGCACATCTTTCTAAAGGAAATCGGGTGCTTGATGGCTAAAGCAGATAATCTTGTCTGGATCGACCTGGAAATGACGGGACTTGATCCCGAACACGACCAAATTCTGGAAATTGCGACCATTGTTACAGATGATCAGCTGAATTTTATTGCTGAAGGCCCCGTGATAGCGGTGCATCAAAGTGATGCAGTCCTTGCGAATATGAATGAGTGGTGTATCAAAACCCACGGTGAAACGGGGTTGACCCAAAGAGTCCGTGAAAGCCAGATCAGTCTGACTGAGGCCGAGCAAATGACTCTGGCCTTTCTCAGACAGTACTCCAAGGTCGGTGCATCACCCATGTGCGGGAACAGCATTGGTCAGGATCGCCGCTTTCTGAACTGCTACATGAAAGAACTTCATGAGTTTTTCCATTACCGTAATATTGATGTCAGTACGTTAAAAGAGCTGGCAAGAAGGTGGCAGCCTGAGCTGCTTGATCAATTTAGCAAAAAAGGCACTCATCTGGCGCTGGAAGATATTCGTGAATCCATAGAAGAACTCCGTTTCTACCGCCAACACTTTATTCAATCCTGATCAGTTAATCAGAACAGTGGCTCTTAACAGTGGCTCTCAAAAAGAGCGGCTGTTCTTTTTCGTTATTGCAGCAAAGACCTGATAGCTTCAGTCAGACATATTGGTTAAGCTGCCCACCTCGCCAAGTCTTCAGCCCGGTTCTGCTGAATGACGCCAACCGGGAATGTTTCATGAGTTTTGACTCGCTGGGGTTATCAGCTCCCATCCTCCAAGCTGTCACAGAGCAAGGTTATGATGCCCCTTCGCCTATTCAGTCTCAGGCTATCCCTGCCGTACTTGAAGGCCATGACGTCATGGCAGCGGCCCAGACAGGTACCGGTAAAACGGCAGGCTTTACGTTGCCCATACTGGAGAAGCTGGCAAAAGGACCTCGTGTCCAGGCCAATCAGGTGCGGGCGTTAATTCTGACGCCGACCCGTGAGCTGGCCGCTCAGGTAGCTGAAAGTGTGGAAACCTATAGTCGCCACCTTCCTCTTCGCTCAACCGTGGTATTTGGGGGCGTCAAGATCAATCCCCAGATGATGAAATTGAGAAGAGGCGTGGATGTGTTGGTGGCAACGCCAGGCAGGCTACTGGACCTGTTCAACCAGAATGCTGTGAAGTTCAAACAGCTGGAGGTGCTGGTGTTGGACGAAGCCGACCGTATGCTGGACATGGGCTTTATTCGTGATATTCGCAAGATTCTGGCAATCCTTCCCAAAAGCAGGCAGAGCTTACTGTTTTCAGCGACTTTCTCCGATGAGATTCGAAATCTGGCAAAAGGTCTGGTGCGTTCGCCGGTAGAGATTTCGGTCACACCGGGAAATGCCGCCGCTAAAACCGTAGACCAGTGTGTTTACCCTGTGGACAAAAACAAGAAAGCCGCACTGCTGACTCAGTTGATCACAGAGAATGACTGGCGTCAGGTGCTGGTATTTACCCGAACAAAACACGGTGCCAACCGGCTGACACGGCATCTTGAGGGCAAGGGGGTCCAGGCCGCAGCTATTCACGGCAACAAAAGCCAGAATGTCCGGACAAAAGCACTGGCTGAGTTCAAAAGCGGTGAAATTCGGGTTCTGGTAGCCACTGATATTGCTGCACGTGGGCTGGATATTGATCAGTTGCCGCAGGTTGTTAACTTTGATCTTCCCAACGTTGCCGAAGACTATGTTCATCGGATCGGCAGAACAGGCAGGGCCGGTGCGACCGGACAGGCAGTGTCTCTGGTGTGTGCTGATGAATTCAAACAACTGGTGGCAATTGAGAGGTTAACCCGTCAGCTGATTGATCGACAGGAAATTCCGGGGTTCAAGCCTGTGAATGCACTGCCAGAATCCAGACTGGATACCCGCCCTCCCAGGCGCAAAAAACCCAAAAAGCCAAAAAAACCCAGAGTAGAGCATCAGGATGGGCAGCGCTCGGGGGAGGTTTCCAGGGGCCATAAACCCAATACATCTGTCAGACGTAAGCAAAGGGACACCAAAGAGGCACCCGGAAAGCCAAGGTGAAGAACACCAGGTTCCAGGGCCGTTTAAATCTTTGGTGAATCCCTTCAAACAGGTGACTGGGAAATATGCTGGTGACGTATCAGCCACTGTCCGGAATGATTTTCCAGAAAAATAGTGACCCTGATATGAGCACCTTCGGAACCTTTCACGGGTAGCATCATGCAGAGACAGGCTGCTTCGCCATAGTGATAGACAACCGGTTCTGCTGCAAATTCTGCTGAGAAAGATTCACCGGCATTAAAATAATCTGTGAACCGCTGTCTCAATGCTTCCCGTTCATTCAAATTGACATGCAGTCCGAAGCTGTGGGGCTCGTCGTCTGTGACAAACAGCGACATGATGCCACGGACGTCTTTAGTCTGAATGTAATGGTCGTATTGTTTGACAATATGAAGAAAGGGCGTGAGTGAATCACCCGATAACTTGACAGACATGATCAATAACCTCGGGAATCTGCGTCTCAGTAGCTCCTAAGGGTAGTCCATGCACAGATTTAATCTTGAGCATTTGGGTTGTGTTGTTTAAGTGCCCATTGCACATGTTCTTTTACCAGTTCCGAGGGGTAGTTCTGGCGCTGATGAAGTGCTGACATGACTTTATCCGTTGTGGGGGCGTTGCCTAAACCTACTGCCAGATTCCGTAACCAGCATTCAAAGCCCGCACGTCGGATCGGTGAGCCTGCGGTGCGCTCCAGAAATTCTTCTTCTGTCCACAGAAAAAGATCCGCCAGATCACTGTTATCCAGATGGTGACGAGGCTGAAAGTCAGTTTCCTGTGTGTGTCTGGCAAATCGATTCCAGGGGCAGGTAAGCTGACAGTCATCACAGCCAAAAATTCGGTTACCCATTTTGCTGCGAAGCTCTTCGGGTATGGGGCCACTGTTTTCAATAGTCAGATAGGAAATGCACTTTCTGGCATCCACTTTGTAGGGCTCGACAATCGCCTGGGTAGGGCAAACATCCATGCAGGCGGTGCAGCGGCCGCAATGGTTCTTCTCATAAGGTTCGTCCGTGGGCAGAGGTAAATTAGTAAAGAGTTCTCCCAGGAAAAAGAAAGAACCTGCCTTACGGTTGATAATCAGTGAGTGTTTGCCCATCCAGCCCAGACCCGCCTGCTGGGCGAGAGGTCTTTCCATCACGGGAGCACTGTCAACAAATGCCCTATAACCGTGGTTCGGGGCCACTGCTTCTATTTTCTTTCCGAGTTGGGTTAAGCGTTTGCGAATCAGCTTGTGGTAATCACGTCCCAGGGCATAACGGGAAACATAGGCTTTTTCCGGTTCATTAAGAATCTTGATGGTTTCGGTTTCTGCGGGCAGATAATCCATTCTGGCGGAGATAACCCGGATGACACCTTCATGAAGCTTTTCAGGATGGCACCTGAGCTCCTTGTGTCGCTCCATGTACGCCAGATCACCGTGGAGTCCCTGATCCAGCCACTGCTGAAACTGTTTTTTGTCCCGCTCCGGGATTCGGGCTTCTGTAATACCCACATGCTGGAAGCCTAAATGTCTGGCCCAAAGACGAATATCGTCAGCCAGCTTTTGATAATCAGGGCTTTCAGAAGAGTCGTTGGAGATAGACACGTTGATCAGTTGCTGCCAGGAAAAAATCTGAGATTGTAGACGAGCATTCTAACACACCCCTTGTCGAGAATAATGGTAAACCCGCAAAAGCGTAATCCTGAGCTACTTCTTAGACGGAATCGAAGCTGTTTAGCTGTCGATATTAAGGTAATCTATCAAGGTAGGAGTGAGTGCTTATGTACGATAGCGATCAAATTGGCATCTTTGACCGGCTCTATGCTGCAGAACAAGTTCGCCGGCTTGATGATGTAGCAATCAATGATTTTCAGATCAATGGCTTTGAGCTGATGAGCCGGGCTGCCCGTGCGGCTTTTCGCTCTCTGATGAACCATTGGCCAGACCTTCTTCTTGGCAATCGGCTTCAGGTCTTCTGCGGTGGCGGGAATAATGGTGGCGATGGTTATCTGGTGGCCATGCTGGCGGCTAAGCGGGGGATTTCGGTTTCAGTGAATTTCCTCTCTTCTCCGGAAAAACTGTCAGGAGATGCCCTGTCAGCCTATAAAGCCTGTATCGCAGAGGGTGTTGATGTTGAACCTTATACACCCCAGACGCTACTGTCCGGTGACGTATTCGTCGATGCCCTGCTGGGAACGGGGCTGGGAAGAGACGTTGAGGGTCGCTATCGAGACGTTGTCATTCGCATCAATGAATCGGGTCGACCTGTTCTTGCTGTTGATATTCCATCCGGTCTTTGTGCTGACAAAGGCATCGCTATGGGCGTTGCCATAAAGGCAGATGTAACGGTGACATTCATAGGTATGAAGCTGGGGTTGCTTTCAGGCAGGGGAAAAGAGCTGTCCGGGCAGGTTGAGTTTGCTGATCTGGGTGTGCCGGGGGAGGTTTATGAAGCCGTGCCGAATGAAGCTCTGAGGTTGTCAGAAAACAGACTGAGTCGCTGGCTTCAGCCCAGAGCCAGAGATTTACATAAAGGCGACAATGGACATGTTATGGTGGTGGCCGGGAATCATGGTATGCCCGGTGCTGCCATTATGTCGGCAGAAGCTGCATTATATTGTGGTGCCGGTCGGGTCACAGTGGCTACCCGTCAGGAACATCTTTTGGCTCTGGCATCCCGGCGTCCCGAGTTGATGGCCTCAGCCGTTTCGGGTGCAGAAGATCTTCGCGTGCTCCTGGAAGGGAAAAATCTGCTGGTTGTGGGACCCGGTCTGGGAAAAGATTCATGGGCCCGCGAGCTCCTTGCTGAAGTGCTGAAAGCTGAGTGTCCTGTGGTAATTGATGCCGATGGGCTCAATATCATTTCGGAAGATCCGGCGTTGCTTAAACGTCGAAAGTACCCGATGATTCTCACACCCCATTCCGGCGAAGCGGCGAGACTGCTGGAAACTCAAACTTCAACCATTAATGGCGACCGGGTTAAAGCTGCAAAAGAACTCTTTAACCGTTTCGGTGCAGTGGTCGTGTTAAAGGGGGCCGGCACGCTTGTATACGACGGAAAAATCCTGAATCTGTGCCCGGATGGTAATCCGGGTATGGCTGTGGCGGGTATGGGGGATGTACTCAGCGGTGTCATTGCCGCACTGGCAGCTCAGGGTTTAGAGACCCATGATGCAGCAGCTTTGGGGGTCTGGCTGCATGCGACAGGTGCAGACCATCTGGCGGGGCTACAGGGTGAAAGAGGGATGCTGGCACTGGAAACTCTCCCTCACATAAGAAGTCAGCTGAATAAAATATCAAAACAACCTTGAGTTTCAGTGACAGCTTTGGCTATGGACAAAACAAATGATGAACGGGTGCCCCTGCCCGTTCCCGTAAAGATAATAGTGAGTGTATGGAAGGCAGGATTGAGCTGCTGATTGATAATGAGCAGGAAATGGTTCAGCTTGGCAACAAGCTGGCTGAAGTAAGCAGTGGTCATGCCGTCATTTATCTGGTCGGAAACCTGGGAGCCGGAAAAACCACTTTATGCCGGGGTATTCTGCATAGCCTTGGTCATCAGGGGGCGGTGAAAAGCCCGACTTATACCCTGGTGGAGCCCTACTCAGTTGACGGTCAGCAGGTCTATCATTTTGACCTTTATCGACTGGCTGATCCTGAAGAGCTTGAGTTCATCGGGGGGCGGGATTATTTTGAAGAAGACTGTCTGTGTCTGATCGAGTGGCCCTGCAAAGGTGAGGGAGCTCTGCCGGATGCCGATCTGGAAGTACAACTGGATTACAACCTGCCCGGACGCAAGGCTCTCATCAAAGCGGGAACCGAACGTGGGCTGGGTATGTTGAGAAAACTGCAGGGACGGCAGGAGGGAGAATGTCGTCGAGGATAAGGAAGTTCTTTTTTGCTGCTCTGTTGCTATTGCCTCTGCCATTGTTTGCAGCCCAGGTTGACGATGTCCGTGTCTGGCGATCGCCTGATAAGACCCGTCTGGTATTTGATGTCTCCAGTGAAGTCGCTCACTCGCAATTTTTTCTGGACAACCCCCGAAGACTGGTGGTGGATATTCGTGGCACCCGGAAGCCCAAAAGTTCAGTCAATCCCCGTCTTGGCTCGACCCCTATCAGCAAGATTCGTTATGGGGTTCGAAACAAGAAAGATTTGCGGATTGTTCTGGATCTGAGAAATAAGGTCACCAGTAAAAGCTTCCTGCTTAAACCCAATGCCACATACGGCTATCGTCTGGTGGTAGATCTCTTTGATGATCGGACAAAAACAGCAGAACCGGTCAAAGAGCCCATTAAAACATCTTCCAAAAGAGATATTGTTGTGGCGATTGATGCCGGCCACGGTGGCGAAGATCCGGGCGCACTGGCCTATGGAGGAGGGCATGAAAAGGTCGTCACGCTGAACATTTCCAAAGACCTCGCCGCTCTGTTGAACAAAGAACCCGGCTTCAAGCCTGTTCTGGTAAGAACCGGAGACTACTATATCCCCCTGCGTGAACGTGCCGCTATTGCTCGTAAAGCAGGAGCTGATCTGTTCATTTCCATCCATGCTGACGCTTTTACAGATCCTCGAGCGAATGGTGCCTCGGTGTATGCCCTGTCCAGGGGGGGAGCAACATCAGAGACTGCCCGCTGGCTGGCTCACAGAGCAAACTCGTCAGATCTGATTGGCGGTGAAGGGGGCATATCCCTGAGTGACAAAGACGATATTCTGGCGGGTGTTTTGTTGGATTTGTCCATGACCTCAACACTGTCTTCGAGTCTGGAAGTCGGTGACAAGGTGCTGAAGAATATCGGTACGATCAACAGGCTGCATAAAGAACAGGTGGAGCAAGCTGCTTTTGCTGTTCTGAAGTCTCCCGACATTCCCTCTATTCTGGTGGAAACAGGCTTTATCTCCAATCCCAAAGAAGGGCGTAAACTGAAAACCCGAAGCCATCAACGTGCTATGGCCCGACAGATATTCAAAGGCGTGAAAGGCTACTTTGTTGAGAAGCCACCGCCCGGCACTCTGATCTCCAGGCTCAAGACTGAGGGTAAAATAGATACTCGTCCAGACCAGTATGTGATCCAGGCCGGTGATACCCTGTCAGAGATTGCCAGTCGCTTTGATATCAGTCTGAGCTCTTTGAAAACAGCCAATAATATCAGCCGGTCAGACAGGATCAGAACCGGACAGATGTTGGTGATTCCCAACTAAAAGACACCTGAAGATACCGTCAGTAATGCTGACAGGCTGGTCAGTCTGTTCCCGGGTTTTTTCCTGTAAAGTGCCATTGTGTGGAAAATCCAGGGAGGATCCGGTTATGCATCTGAGGGCTTCAGTTAACTTATTACCCACCCAGCTAAACCAGGCATCAACCGATGAGCTGTCGGCTTATGGTTGTCAGGACAACCCTCTCAATGAGAATAACCGGGTCAACCGGTCCGGACATCGGATTTTCAGCGATACCTTCACCAGGCTCGATAGCCGGACCATTGCACAGTTTGAAAGTCTGACGCTTTCTTCCCCTGACCTTGAAGAGCCTGAAGACGATCTGTCAGATTTACTGCAATCCTATGAGGTGATTTCAGAGTACCCTGAGATAGATTCAGCCCTCAGGATCATATCTGGACTGGCTGTCCCATCTTCAGCCCGGCCTGTTTCTGTCATGTCTGAACATCACTTGGTTTTAAGGCCGCGTTTATTAGTACCTGAGCAGGTCTGGAAGCAGAAAGAAATACAAAAGGAACCTGAAGCTCAGAAACAACAGGGCAGTTTGGCAGAAGAGACGGAAACCCCGGCAGAGCAGACAACAGAACAAAGAGAGCCGAAAGAAACTCCGGTGATTGATGTGCTGACCGGCCTGCCCGCAGAAGAGCTTGAAAATAAAGTCTGGGAGTTTCTGGTCAAAGTTGTCGGTATTGCCTCCCCCGCAGGCAAAACAATTAAGGGGGCCGCAACCCTTGTCGTCTCAAAGGAGAAAATAGAGAAGCTTCAGACAGGGCTTAAGAATATCCTGAAAGGTCAGGTTCATTATGAAGTCAGTGAAAACATAGGACGTCGTATGCTTCAGCTGTCAAAGGTTTGTGGTTCTACCAGTCCATCACTGCCAGTACTGACTCTGTTGGGGTACACCATTCCGGGCTACCGGATTGTACCGGCCATGCTGACACTCTGGCGACTCAAGGATTTCAAGGATGAGATGGCTGCGTTGTACTACGACCAGAATGCCATGCCTGCGTTGACGGACTTTACCTTGAGCTGGATGCCAGCTTTATTATCCAGTCTCTTCTAACGACTTGGCAAAAGTCGATAGAGGCTGATAGTCTTTCTGGCAATAAAACCGGACTGACTGACCTGCCTTTTATGAAACCTATTCGTTTACTCGATACCCGACTTGCTAACCAGATTGCTGCCGGTGAGGTGGTTGAACGTCCCGCATCGGTTGTTAAAGAACTGTTGGAAAACAGTCTTGATGCCGGTGCCAAACGAGTGAATGTCGAGGTAGAAAATGGTGGTGTCAAATTGATCCGTATTCGTGATGACGGACATGGCATTGCCAAAGATGATCTGGCACTGGCTCTGTCGCGACACGCCACCAGCAAGATTTCTGAACTGGAAGATCTGGAAGGTGTCGGGACTCTGGGCTTTCGTGGTGAAGCCCTTGCTTCGGTCAGCTCGGTTTCACGCTTAACATTAACGTCACATGTTGATGGTCAGGAGTCTGGCTGGCAGGTTCGTACCGAAGGGCGTGACATGGAGGCTATTGTTAATCCGGCACCTCACCCCGTGGGTACGACGATTGAAGTCAAGGATCTGTTTTTTAATACCCCTGCAAGGCGTAAATTCCTGCGCACGGAAAAAACCGAGTTTTCCCATCTTGAAGAAGTCGTGAAGCGTCTGGCCCTGTCCCGGTTTGATGTTGGGTTTGGTCTCAGACATAACCAGCGCAGTATTCATCAGCTAAGACCCTGTAACACTCAGGCTGAGAAAGATCGCCGGGTGGCTTCCCTGTGTGGTCCGAAGTTTATTGAAAACTCGGTGATTGTTGATGTTAATGTTTCCGGGCTCAAGCTTTGGGGCTGGGTAGGATTGCCAACGTTTTCCCGTTCCAGTGCTGATCTTCAATACTTCTTCGTCAATGGCCGGGTGATCAGGGATAAACTGGTCGCACACGCTGTTCGTCAGGCCTATCGCGATGTTCTCTATGGCGGCAGGCATCCAACCTTTGTCTTGTATCTTGAGCTTGATCCGGCGCTGGTGGATGTCAACGTTCACCCCACCAAGCATGAGGTTCGATTCAGGGATGGTCGAACCGTCCATAATTTTCTGTTCAGTACCCTGCATCGTGCTCTGGGAGAGGTGTCTCCAGAAGATCAGTTGCCACCAGCCGCTCTCTCTTCACAACCCCAGGCCCGGGCTTCAGGTGTTGAAGGTGGCGAGTTCAAAAGTCAGGAAAGTATGCCGCTGTCGCCAGCTCCAGCAACCGCTTCCCATTCTTATGGTGCGTCTTCCGGGCAGCCATCAGCATCGGCAGGTGCAAGACAGGCAAGAGAAACACCTCAGCCAGATCAGATTCAGAAGCAGATTCAGGTCTACAGTGAACTCTATGCTTCTGGTGCCACTGAGCGAAGCTCTGTCCAGGAAAGTCAGCCACTGGCCGTCAATGATGCGCCAGCTGCTCAGCCTGCATCTGTTAATCTGCCAGAGCAGACAGCAGATATACCCCCCTTGGGTTTTGCCATAGCGCAGCTGAAAGGTATTTATATTCTCTCTGAGAACGAGCAGGGGATGATTCTGGTGGACATGCACGCTGCTCACGAGCGCATTACTTACGAGCGGATGAAAGTTTCCTGGCATGCCGATGGTATTAAAGCCCAGCCCCTGCTGGTGCCAAAATCAATAGCTGTCAGCGATCGTGAGGCGACCTGTGCAGAAGAGAATTATGAGTACTTCAAAAAGCTTGGATTAACACTTGAGCGAATGGGGCCGGAAACGCTCCTGGTTCGACAAGTGCCGGTCATGCTTCACAACGCTGATGTTGAAAAGCTGGTTCGTGATGTTTTGTCAGATCTGATGCAGCACGGTGACAGTGATCGTGTGGAAAGTCAGATGAATGAAGTGCTGGCCACCATGGCCTGCCATGGTTCGGTAAGAGCTAACCGTCGTCTTTCCATCGAAGAAATGAACGCTCTGCTCAGGGATATGGAGCAGACGGAACGCAGTGGACAGTGTAATCACGGACGACCCACCTGGACGTTATTAACACTGGATCAGTTGGACAAACTGTTTTTACGAGGGCGTTAGGAGCCGATACTCACACAGCCGTCATTCCCGAATAAGAGCGTGTCGCAAAACGCTAACAATTCGTTCCCACGCTGGGACCCACAGGGCCTGAAAGCATGGGAACCAGAGGTCTTGCGACAGCCTCAGAAGCGGGAATCCAACATTCGTTGTACTCCTGCTTTCGAGGGGTGGCGGAATGTGAGTAAGTTAACGATATAAGGCTCAGACGCACTAGATCGACCAGGAAATACCCAGTTGCAAGGCCTGATAATCGGTCTGATGGTCATCAGCCTTGCTGAACTGGTAGCTGCCGTAAACTTCCACGTCGTTTGTCAGGCTGTGCCCTACTCTTAACTTCATTCGCCAGGCATCTTTGCTACTGATATCAGCGGGTAAATAGGCCATCCGGGGAGTTAATTTCTGTCGCAGTTGAATGGTTCTCAAGTCGTCATCATTGAGATCCTTGTTGTAGTCAATCTGAATACCAAGACGTGTTTTGTCGTTTATCGCATCCAGAAAAACACCTGCTGCGGCATTTTTGAAATCCAGCTCCTGATCACCGAATACCATAGAGGACAAGTTATTTTCGGACTCGGTAAAACCGTCGACCGATGATTTATGATAGCTGGCGGAAACAATAGGGCCTACCTTTAGCCGTCCATTGTCGTATAGTGCATAGCCTGCGTCCATGGTTAAACCATAGAGTTTGCCCGAGCTGGAGCTGCTTTCTTTGCGTGTCAAGGCACCCAGATGGAAACCACGCTTGTTGTCGTAATCGAGGTCAAGATAGTTCAATGCCGTATTGGAAAAAAACCTTTCCCCCTGATAACTGGTAAAAAGGCTGCCACCAATACTGTTGGTTTTATAGTCGGACTGCTCAGGTTTGTAGTGTGTTTCAGCGCCCTGTAAGGCGACACCCAGCTTGAATTCTTCTGTCAGTTGGTAGTGTAGGCCTGCATGGATTACGAAACCCTTATTGTCATTGGCTTTCCTGGCAACAGCGTCATAAATCTGGCTTTCTGCGCCGGCTCCGCCACCAAAGAATGACAGGGTACCCGGCTCTGCGTCTTTCCAGCGATGCAGTGCCAGCTCATTAAAAATACTGCTGTCCAATGTGGTTGAATGAGAGTCTGCGATTCTTGGCAGGCTGCCGACTTCGGTAGCCGCCCTGATGGCTGACAAAATGTAATCGCTCCCTATTTTGTGCATAGCGCTGCTGGGGTGCAGGCCATCCCAGAATATGGACTTCTGTGCAACCCCGGTGATGATGCGATCTCTATCGTCTCCGCCCATAACTGTAGCGGGATCGGGCTTTTCGCAGGGTACGCCTGTGGGAACGCCTGCAACCATACAGGTGATGTCTGCGTTTTCAGGGGAAAGATCAACAAAACCAAAGGCTGCCGGGTTATCGGATACCTCTTTCACCAGACCATACAAATTCAGATAGAAGATATTGGCAGTGGACTTCTGGAGTTCTGTGAGGACGGCATCATCAATCGATTTGCTGACCATTCTGAGTTGATCACGCGTACCAGCCAGCAAATGTTCTCCTCCCGGCGTTTCTCCAAGGTTGGGAACATTGAGCATAATGATATAACGAGCGCCATAGCTATGGAGTGCATTGGCAGTGCCTACAAGGTCCTGAGCGGCTTTCAGGGGAGTTCGTAAGTTGTTTGTCACGAATTCAACATCATTGCTACCGCCCAGAATCATGTACATGGCTTTTTTATCTGCCTGTCCATGGCTTCTCATGAAGAAACTGTCTTGCGTCTGGTTCTTGAAAAAATCCAGATTTAAAGGCACATAGGGGGTATCTGACGTGACGGATAAAAGGATTTCCTCACTGGAGTTGCCACTCACGGAAAAATTATTGCCGCCATCCATAGAGGGGCGAAAATCAAACCCCATTGTGCCGGCAATATTCTGGTTGTATAAAGTGTTGTCTGAGAACTTTAATGGAACCAACCGTCCGGCATAAGGGACTTTCAGATTGCCGGTATCTGAAATACTGTCTCCAAAACTATAAAACTGACTATAAATTTCATTAGCTTTTACAGGGGATAGCATTAAGGAAAAGGCTGCTACTGAGAGTACTTTTCGGTAAGAGGGTGATAAAAAGGGGACTGCTTTCATGATAAACCCGTGTTTCTGATCAGTTTGTGTCAGTCATTCCATTGTTTGTGTGTTCCAAAAAAAATTGAGTAGCCTGTCCGAGAATAGACTACCTTGGTGTGGCAGCAACAATTGGTAAAAAAATTTTTAACATCTTCGCTTAGACTTGCGGAACTCTTTGGTAAGTTTTCAGTCCAAAGCTTTTGATCATGGGAAGGCTTCGGGTACACTCAGCTCCCCGTTTTTTCTGATAACGCATTATTTTTCTGTTTATGGCATCCGAACCGCTTTCTTTTGAAGAAAAACAGCCACAGACTCTTTCTTCTGAAGAAATACAGCCACCGGCTATTTTTCTGATGGGGCCCACTGCATCGGGCAAAACGGATCTGGCTATCCAGCTGGCGGAGAGACTGCCCTGTGAGTTGATCAGTGTTGATTCGGCACTGGTCTACAGAGGCATGGATATAGGAACGGCCAAGCCCTCTGCACAGGAACTGGCAAGGGCTCCTCATCGGTTGATTGATATCCGGGACCCTTCCGAGCCATATTCTGCAGCTGACTTCCGTGAGGATGCTCTCAGGGAAATGACGGAAATTACTAATAAGGGAAACATACCTCTCCTTGTGGGAGGTACCATGCTCTATTTCAAGGCGCTTCGAGACGGTCTGGCAACTTTGCCAGCGGCAGATGCCGGGATCAGGGAAGCGTTGATGAGAAGGGCTGAGTCTGAGGGCTGGCAGGCGCTCCATGACGAGCTTCAGACAGTTGATCCTGTAGCCGCTCTTCGTATTAAACCGACGGATACTCAGCGTCTGCAAAGAGCTCTGGAGGTCTATTATGCCACAGGCAAGGTGATTTCCCGTTGGCATCAGGAGCAGGCAACCAGTCGACTGCCTTATAATCTGGTGAATCTGGCCATTGCTCCCGGGGATCGATCAGTGCTCCATCAGCGCATTGAAACCCGCTTCAAACTTATGCTGGAGCACCATTTTGTGGATGAAGTCAGGGCTTTATACGAGCGGGGAGACCTGGATATTTCCCTGCCTTCTATCAGGGCGGTTGGTTATCGTCAGGTTTGGGGGTATCTTCAAGGAGAGATGGACTATTCCACCATGCTGGAAAAAGGGATAATCGCTACCCGACAACTGGCCAAGCGACAGTTGACCTGGCTCAGAAGCTGGCCTGATATTCATTGGCTGGACAGTTTGTCGAAAAACCGGTTGGAAGATGCCTTGAAATGGCTGAAGCCCGTCCTTAAATAAGGAATAATAAGAAAGTGATTTCTGTACAAGTCTCCTGACCTCAGCTTTGTATTGGTTAAAGCATTAACAAAGTGCATTGGAAAAGGCTGGTACGTGAGCACCTGCAATAGTTTCTGCAGGTCCGGTATGAGTAGCTAGTATTACCTATTGATGGCAGTGTGGGGCATCGCTTACTGTTGCCCAGCTAAATTTCTGGGCTGTACACAGATTGAACAATCAGGTACTGGCACTGCCGGTCGAGCGAATAGCCCAACTAGAAGTGAACAATGGCTATTCAAAACCCGAGAATTAATAAGGAGTACAGAAATGTCAAAAGGGCATTCTCTACAAGACCCTTACCTTAATGTGCTGCGTAAAGAGCGCGTGCCGGTTTCTATTTATTTGGTAAACGGCATTAAACTCCAGGGACAGATCGAGTCTTTCGATCAGTTTGTAATCCTTCTGAAAAACACCGTTAGCCAGATGGTTTACAAGCACGCAGTATCAACTGTAGTGCCAAGCCGCCCGGTTCGACTGCCAATGCAGGGTCAGGAAGGTATGGGCGAGCACGACGAGCAAGAATAAGTTTTGCTGATTGATTAAAAGGCGCTTTTATAGCGCCTTTTGACGTTTATGAGTTTCATAAACAGGTCGTGTACGATTGAAACATTTTAAGCGTGAAAATTGTTTTATGGAAAAAACAGCTGTGTAGAAAAATAACCGGGCAGTATACTATTGGGGCTGGCAGTCTGTTTTAATGGTCAATTCAGACCGTCTCAATATTTCCTGTTCTGTTAATGAATGGTTAATAACCCCTATCGAAAGAAAATAATTTCAGGAGTTTTGTTTGTTTTTTGAGCGCCATGAAGGTGGTGAAAGTGCAATCCTTGTTCATCCGGATATGAGTGAAGACAAGGAACGGGAAGATCCGCAGGAATTCATGGAGCTGGTTCGTTCTGCAGGTGTTGAAACCCTTGCTTTTATCACAGTGAATGTCCGGTCTCCTTCTCCCCGCTATTTTGTCGGTCCCGGTAAAGTTGAAGAAATCCGTCAATCTGTGCTTCAGCACAAAGCCGAAGTCGTTCTGTTTAACCATGCCCTGTCACCCAGTCAGGCCAGAAACCTTGAAAAAGAACTGGAATGCCGTGTCATTGACCGCACCGGACTGATACTGGATATTTTTGCCCAGCGTGCCAGAACCTTTGAGGGTAAGCTGCAGGTTGAATTGGCTCAGCTTGAATATATGAGTACCCGCTTAATCCGCGGCTGGACTCACCTTGAAAGACAGAAAGGGGGGATTGGTCTGCGGGGGCCGGGTGAGACCCAGCTGGAGACCGACCGCAGATTGCTCAGGGCAAGAATCAAAAGCATCACCCGTCGTTTGGAAAAAGTTCGTAAACAGCGTGACCAGGGACGGCGTTCCCGAAAGAGGGCAGAAGTGCCGCAGGTCTCTCTGGTAGGTTATACCAATGCGGGCAAGTCGACATTATTTAATAGCATGACTCAGTCAGACGTTTATGCACAGGATCAGTTGTTCGCAACACTGGACCCAACGTTGAGAAGGCTGGATCTTGCTGATCTGGGGCCGGTGATCCTGGCAGATACGGTTGGATTTATTCGACACCTGCCTCATAAACTGGTGGAAGCCTTTCGGGCGACACTGGAGGAAACCCGTCAGGCAGATTTGCTGTTGCACGTGATCGATGCCCATGATCCGGAGCGTCTGGAAAATATCAGGGAAGTGCATGAAGTTCTGAAAGAAATTGATGCCAATGAACTACCCATTCTTCAGATTTATAACAAGATTGATCTGCTGGCTGAGGTGGCGCCAAAAATCCAGCGTGATGATAATGGACAACCTGAAAGAGTCTGGGTCTGTGCAAAAGACGGTGCAGGTCTGGAGTTAATCGGTCAGGCCATCACCGAATTGCTGGGCAATGATATGATTCAGGGGCGTCTGATGCTTCAGGCCAATCAGGGAAAGGTGAGGGCACGCTTGTACCAAATGGGTGCTATCCAGACAGAAGAGTATTCTGACAAAGGTGAACTGTTGCTGGATATCCGCATGCCAAGAAGTGACTTCGAACGGGTGGCAAAACAGGAAGGTTTACAGACAGGTTGTCTGATTGAAGGGTAGGATTATTGTTAATGAATAGTCAGCAAGGTGTCAGGAAGTTGCGGCGATTACTAATATGAGCTTGCACTTCCTGCTCTCCAAACTCTACAATCTGGCCTAGGAGCCTGATGGACTTAAGACTGTCCTACTGGGGTTGCTTAAGTCGGACAGGCTCCTGGAGGACTTTGTGACTCAGGGCGGTTTCGTACTCAAAAGTTTTGGTCCGATGGGCTCCCGGAGCGACACAATCAGCCTTGGTCTGTCGCCGAAAGTTGTGGTATCCGGATTTGCTGAATGTTCACTGTTTCAGTCAAGCCTTTGGTTCACACGACCGGAAAGACGCCATGCCTGTCCGGGCAAGGTCAGGTTCACATATCTGTCAGGCCGATCGCCTTATGGATTTTACGCACTGCTGTAAAGAGAGTTACCCTGTCGTTGCGACAAAGGTCAGCTTTACAGCGAAATAGTTTGCTCACAGAGCCAGTTTGGACGATGCAAGTCCTGACGCACCAGCTGGGCAAAGAATTCGTTACTGACTCTACGGAGACATATATGGCCTGGAACGAGCCGGGTGGAAACAGCCAGGATCCATGGGGTAGTGGAAATAATAAGGGTGGTGGCAAAAATCAGGGACCACCTGATCTGGATGAAGCATTCCGCAAACTGCAGGACAAACTGAACTCAATGTTTGGTGGTGGCAAGAGTGGAGGTGGTTCAGGTAAAGGGAGCAGTAATTCCGGTTCCTCCTCAGGAATGTTTATCGGAATCATTGTTTTGGCAATTGTTGCCTACCTCTGGAACGCAATTTACACCGTCGATGAAAAAGAGCGCGCCGTTATTCTGCGCTTTGGGGTATATACCGAGACCGTTGGTCCGGGTCTTCACATATACTTCCCGCCCTTTGAAAGCAAGTTTCTGGAAAAGGTGACCGAACTCCGTACCTATAACCTGAGACAGCAGATGCTGACTGAAGACGAAAACATTGTTGAAGTCTCCATGTCTGTCCAATACAACATTGAAGACGTTAAAAATTATGTTCTGAATGTTGCCAAGCCTCTGATGAGTCTTGAGCAGGCCACCCAGAGTGCGCTGCGTCATGTGGTCGGCAGCTCCGAGATGTACCAGGTACTGACTCAGGGACGTGAAGTTCTGGGGCAGGAAGTTCGTGCCCGTTTGCAGGAATACCAGGAAAACTATGGGACGGGTCTGCGCATCGGTAAGGTCAACATTGAAAGTGCCCAGCCTCCAAAAGAAGTTCAGGCTGCTTTTGATGACGTAATTCGTGCACGGGAAGACGAGCAACGTGCCAAGAACAAGGCGGAAGCTTACGCGAACAAGATTATCCCTGAAGCGCGTGGTAAGGCTCAGCGGACCATTGAGGAAGCTAATGCTTACCGTGATGAAGTCATTGCCAGGGCTGAAGGTGAATCAGATCGTTTCTCCAAGCTGTTGACAGAGTACAAGCGTGCACCTGAAGTGACACGTGAGCGTCTCTACATCGAAACCGTTGAAGAGGTCCTGAAGGGTACCAGCAAGGTACTGGTGGACGTCAAGGGTGGCAACAATATGATCTACCTGCCACTGGATAAATTGACCCAGGGCAAGTCATCCATGCCAGCCCAGCCAGCTGAGCTGAGCAGTCAGGATTTGACTGACATCAGTAATCGCGTTGCAGAGGAGTTGAGCAAGCGAGTGAACAGTGCACGAAGCAGTGGGAGGGTTGGTCGATGAGTCAGAAAGGTTTTACAGCTCTGATCGCTGGTCTGGTCATCCTGGTTCTGGCCTGGAGTTGTCTCTTTGTCATCAGCGAGCGTGAGCGTGCAGTGCAACTGCGTTTTGGTCAGCTGGTGAACCCTAACCTGAAACCGGGTCTGCATTTGAAATTCCCGTTTGTAGACAACGTGCGTATTTTCGATGCCCGTCTGCAACACCTCGAAGTGCCATCAGAACGTTTTCTGACACTGGAACAGAAAGCGGTTATTGTGGACTCTTACATCAAGTGGCGAATAGCGGATGTCGCCAAGTTCTACAAGGCGACAGCCGGTGACATTTATCGTGCCAACACGCTGCTTTCCCAGCGTGCTGAATCCAGAATGCGTAACAAGTTTGGTGGTTTGACACTGAATGAAGTGGTATCCGGTCAGCGTGACAAGCTGATGAATGATATCACCAGCAACCTGGATAAAGTGGCCAGAGAAGAGCTGGGTGTGACTGTTGTGGATGTCCGGGTTAAAAAAGTAGACCTGCCACCTCAGGTCAGTGACTCGGTCTTCGAACGTATGTCTTCCGAGCGTGAGAAAGAGGCTCAGGAATACCGCTCCAAAGGTCAGGAAATGGCTGAAGGTATCCGTGCTAATGCGGACCGGGAACAGCGCGTTATTCAGGCAGATGCCTACAAGGACGCAGAGATTGTTCGAGGTGATGGCGATGCCAAGGCGGCAGAAGTTTATGCCGGGGCTTACCGTCAGGACCCTGAATTTTACGCATTCTATCGTAGCCTTCAGGCTTATAAAGAGTCCTTTGACAGTAAAGGCGACATCCTGTTGCTGGAACCGGATAATGATTTCTTCAACTATCTGAACAGTCACTCAGGTAGCAAAAAGTAAGCGGACAGTTTGCCGGGCAGGGCATTGCGGAAGTTCGGATGAACTGAAGCAGTGCCTCTGCCCTTGATGGCTGACCAGAGACCTGTGAGTATGTTGCAACCTCGGCCCATAGCCTGCCTATTGCCTTCGGCTTCTTCACGGGGTGAGGGATCCCCTCTTATCCTGCACAGCGAAACAGGCTACGAATAGAAGCTCTGTAGGCGGCAGTTTTGTAAGGAATCCTGATTAAAAGGGTGAGTGGCTACTCGCCAGCAGATATAGCTGCAAGCTTATTAACTCAAGCTGAATGATTCCCGGCTTCACTCCCGTCATTCCCGCGAAGGGGGCCGTCGCAAAACTCTAACAACTCGTTCCCAAGCTCTGAGGCTGTCGCAAAAGCCCAACAAGCTCTGCGTGGGAATGCATACCTCCCCTGAAAAGCTGACTCTGCAGCGCGAGATGGGTATCGGTTCCCACGCTGCAGCACGCGAACCAGAGTTTTGCAACAGCCTCCCTCGCGGGAATGACGACTTCCTTCGCGAGAATGTCGAACTCCTACTTAGCGACCATCATGATGTTGATTTTGAACTGACCAAAGTCTCAGTTGGTGTGATCCAGACAGACAACCCAGTTTCCTTTGGTCACCATCTTTGCCAGTCAATGGGTGCGTTGCACGAAAGCTGACTGCTTGAGGTAATAGGCTTGCAGAATACTTGCTATCGGTCACCTATTCACCCTTTCATACCAAGCTTTGTCTCGAAATCGTCCGCTACAGAGGAATAGGAAGTTAGCAGAATTGTGGTAGATATTTTGGCGCTCGCATACTGTCCAGAAAACTGTCTGTGAGGAAAGTTCCTGAAAGAACATTAGGTGGTTAGACGAAAGCACAACAACCATCTCTTGTCATACGATAATGAGATGGTTGTTTTAGCTGAATATGAGTTAAATAGCGGAGCTATTTTAAAAACTCTATATTTGAGGAAGATTATATCTTTGCTCTATTGAGCTTCTAATATCATTTCGGTCTATTTTTTTAAGGGTACCTAGGAAGTCTCTAAAGGTAACAGGTCGACGAGAGCCTCGCTTCCATTGGTGCAGCATTGCCATCACCTTTTCAAAAAGTTGTCTGTTATCATGATCTATAGCCTCTAATTGGGGTTCTCTAAAACCTGCTTCCGTACGTCTGGCAAACATTTTCCATTTAGTACCTATCAAGTAACCATAGTCTACGAATACTTGTTCTGGTAAAGGTGAGTCCAGAGTGTATCCTGTTGTTTGCTCACGCTGGGGTTCTGCCGCTGTTTGCATAGCAGCATGCGCTCCACTGACAGGTGTGGATGACTGTTCCTGAGCCAGTTCATCAGCCAATTCTCTGGGAATCTCGCCAAAGACGAAAAACATACTGTTTAAGAACGCATTTTTTTGCTCTGAACTGGTTGAGTTCAGTAAATTAATAAGTTCTTTTCTGGCAGTCTTGGCAAAATAAAGGAAAAGCTGACGTTGATCCTGAGTAAGTTTGTGGATGAACCCGCCACATTCCGTGAGTGTTGTGCTTAAAATAGCCAAGCCGGTGAATACAGCCATAACTTGTTCAGGTGTGGATGGATTATTGTCAGAAATATAAAATCCAAGGCCATAAAGTGCTTGAGATTGCAAATTCCTTTCTAATTTATGTATGTTAGATGGAGTAATAAAGGCGTGTTGTCCAAAACCCCAGGGGATAATATCTAGCTGACCATCCCTATAATTCGGAAAGCCAAAACTATAATCCTTAAACAGTTCTCTGGATAACTCGCCTAAATATCTGAATGTGTCATAGTTCGAAGGAACCGTTTTCTCTGCCAGTAAATCACTGGTTTGTTTAAATACTTGATAAATAAAATTCATTAATTCTTTTTTCTTTTGGCTATCTACTTGTGAATATACGAGATTATATAACTCGTTATATGTCGCAAGATGATTGCCTATAAGCTCACTGGCTAATTTGTTTTCTGTGAATTGATCCAAAAAGGCCTGGGTCTCAAATATGTCCCGGTGACGGGCCAGTGTCTTAACAATTCTTGCTATTTCAACATGCTTGTCGATTCCATGATTCTTGGCCAGTACACCGACCTGTAGAATCAAGTTACCAGCAGATATCGAACCTCTGGAAAATTTAACCCAGTACTTGTGAAATTTTTCCAGAGTCTCTTTATGCTGTAAAATATTTTCAGTTAGAAGGTTATAAAGTTCATACTTTTTGTAGAAATGGCTGGAGTGAAAAATATCCGACTCTCGTCTTTCATAGACCAGTTCACCGAGCCATCGTGTTAGTCTGATCGCTGAGGTATCAACCCACTCTGCCACGGCTACCGGTATTTCCTTACTTGTTACAATAGGAGGCGGTTCGCTGAGACCCCGCTCAAATGCAACCATGCCAGCATTAGCGCAGTCGAAGCACATATTGTTAAAGACTACAGGTTTTTGTCTCTGACAATTTTGGCAATACACGTTGTTGGGTGCCCCGCCGGAACCATCGTCTTCCCCATTTCCGCTTTCACCGAAGAGGCGTCGATTATGATGACTGTAGGCCTCCTGAGATTGCCTGTAGGAGGGAGGTTTCAGATCAACTCTGGCATCTTTTGCAGCGGTTTCAGTACCTTTCGGGCAACTTATCCCCGTTGGACAGCTGCCCGGAAATACTGAAACACTAATTAATTGCTTAGGGCTTAAAATGAACTCTTGTTCTGTATAAACACGATAGTCTTCTGTCTGTTCCGGGTTGTTGCTCTGGTAATGATCAAATGCTGCTTCCGGATTATCCGGATTCCTGAGCAATGCCATAAAAAGTCGCGGATTCCGCTCAAGGTTTGCACCCTTTATCTTATTCCACAGATGTTGTGAAATAAGGATGGTCTGCTCATTCCAGCCACGCTTGATTTTGAGAACAATCCGGGTATCCCAAACTCGTTTCTTAACAGCCTGACCGTTAGTGTCGGGGAGACGCACCAGGACCATTCTACTGACCAGTTCACTCATCAGTTCAAAAGAGTAAAGGGGAGCCATACCACCTCCCGGCCTTTTTTTAAATAAATCGTCTGAATCATCGCCGCCACCAAAACCGCCACCGCCGGAGTTTGTGTATAGCTCGCTGTTATCTGCGGTCTCAGGGGTTTGAGGTACTACAGAAGGCGCATTGAAACGGCTGGTATCGTCAGGATTATTGAACCCGTTTTCCGGAACCTGAGGGTTACGGAAAAAAATATCGACAAATGATAGCTTTTTATTGTCGGAAGTATTGTTACCAGAAGTGTTGCCACCGGAAGGTGACGGTAGACCGGTGCTTTGTGAAAAAATACCACTACACTCTGGTTGTATACGCCATGCATTATTGTCTTGAACCGACAGGACCAACGAGGCTTTACCAGCCGGTAAACGCCATCTGGCTAAATATTCATGTTGCCAGCCACCACTGTCTGGTGTCAGTTCGACCACTCTCATTCCTCCGGCCTGAATATCAGGCATACCCTGCCCTGTTAAAGCCTCTGTAATTACTGGTGGGGAGGGAAAATTTCCTGCGGATAACGAGGGAGGGGTTCTGAAACAAAAATGAAAGATATCGCCTGCTTTGCTATTCAGGCGGATATAAAGCTGATTTTTTTCCAGTTCAATTGTCTTGCCTTTATCATCAGCAGTTTTAAGATCGTAAACAAGGTGAAGAGACGGATTGTTCTCTATAAACGACATTTTATTAATAAATTCTGTTGTCTTCGGGGATTTGAAGGAGTCCCCCCATCCCGCCCAGCTCAATAGATCGGAAACAGCAGAACTATGACCGGAGACCGGCAAAATGACCGACAGAGCGAATAACAGAAACAGGCGAGCCATAGTGAGAAATCTTTTTACTTTCATAATTGAATTTGCCCATAGATTTTTATTGTTGAGGCATAACAATAGACCCTAAATCTGAAGCTGTATTATTTATCTCCCATCTGTTCATGTTCAACGTGCCAGCTCAGAAGAATTGCACGGGAAGACATAAACGGTAATTTCACGTTTTTTGTGTTTTTCAAAATCGAAGCTATCCTGTTTCATGGCTTAAGAATTTTGGGAATGAAGAAAAGATACAGAGGCGATCTATTCTGATCGCAGGCGACTGATTATGCTTCTCTTGCGCAGGTAGAGTTGTAGTTGCGAGTCCTGTCTGCTGATAGAGCCTGTCGTTCAAAGCTGTCGTTTATCAATTATTGGCAATTTTGTTAACATATTTGTCGGCGTCGGGGATACAAAAATGGCAATGCGCCATCCAGAATCAGCGGTAGAGTGAGGGCCTTGATTGAGTTTCATTATATCCGGATGATCGCTTCCCAACGGACAGGCTCACAAAAAGCGGGTTGCGATCTCTGACGATGAAGAAATGAAACAGTGCTTTTGCTCTTGCCGGTTGATCAGAGACTGATAAATTATCGACTACTGGTCGTGAAGTCTGCTTCAGCCAGTGGTATGATACCGCAAACCGGGTTCTGCCCGGTTTTTTTGTGGACCTGTCCGGACTAAAAGCTTTGGGGAGTCATCCTGTGGATATGTTGCAACATCTGGGCATAGCCTTGAGTCTGATGCTGGTTCTGGAAGGCGTCTTGCCTTTTTTGTATCCCCAGCGCTGGCGCAATATGGTCACAAAGTTGTCAGAGATTGATAACCGGCAGCTGCGCATGGCAGGTTTTGGCAGCATGTTGGTAGGACTCATAATTCTGAGTATGCTCACGTAAAAGCGGAATAGTTTATCGCTCCAGGAGCCTGTCAGGCTTGAGTTGTCCGCCTCAGGACAGCCTTTAGTCCAACAGACTTCTGGCACAGTGGTAAAAGCGAAAAAAAGAGGGCTGTTATGACCGTCGCAGATCGCTGGTTATTGCCAGATGGCATTGAGGAAATTCTTGCTCCACGAGCACGTCAGGCAGAAATGCTTCGTCGTGAGATGCTGGATTTATTCGATTGCTGGGGCTACGAGCTGGTGATTCCTCCTCATCTGGAGTTCATGGAGTCACTGACAGCTGGTCTGGGCCGCGATCTGGAGTTGCAGACGTTTAAAGTAACAGATCAACTCACGGGTAGAACGATGGGGTTAAGGGCGGATACCACGCCAGCTGTTGCCAGAATTGACGCCCACACCCTGAAAGCAAAAGGGCCGGTTCGACTTTGCTACGCGAGCAGCGTGTTTCACACTCGTTCAGCGTCGTTGGGAGCCACAAGGTCGCCCATTCAGCTGGGTGCCGAACTTTATGGTCATGGCGGCGTCGAGAGTGATATTGAAGTCATTTCCCTGATGCTGGAAACACTGGCAGCGATCGGTATTGAGTCTGTGAACCTCGATCTGGGTCATGTGCGGATCTATCGTTCACTGGTGGAGTATGCCGGACTGAGTGAACAGCAGGAGCAGAAACTGTTTGATGCTCTGCAAAGAAAAGCGGTGTGTGAAGTATCTGAACTGCTGGCCAGCTGGCAAATCTGTTCGGGCACCGCAAAGATGTTTAAAGCGCTGACATCCCTGACAGGTCATGCCAGTGTCATCAATGATGCCCGTGCGGTACTGAAGGACGCGCCTGAGGCTGTTTTCGAAGCGCTCGACCAGCTGGAAGTGATTGCCGGCAAGGTCGCTGAGCTTTACCCGTCAGCTAACCTCTACCTCGATATGGGTGAGTTGCGCGGTTATAACTATCATACAGGCGTCGTGTTTGCTGCGTATGTTCCCGGAAAGGGACAGGCGATCGCCAAAGGCGGTCGATACGACGGCATTGGGCGGATCTTTGGCAGAGCCCGCCCTGCTACCGGTTTCAGTACAGACCTGAAGACGTTAATTGAGCTGAAGAGCCTTCCGGGTCTGAAAACGGATGCCAGTGACGAACGAATGACGATATTTGCCCCTGTTGCTGCAGATCCTGCTGTTGTAAAGAAACTGCGTCGCCAGGGACAACGGGTAGTTTACCAACTGCCTGAACAAGAGACAGACGCTGCAGGCACGGGTTGCGACCGGCAGCTGGTCTGCCGTGACGGAGAGTGGGTTGTAGAATAACCCGGAAGTCTGATCGAAATTGATTTCAGTTAAACTTCTCCGGCCTGTCACAGATGCATGAGAGTCGGTTCAGAAAATGTTTTGAACTGAACTTTGTCATGTCTGTTTATTTTAGAAAGTAAGAGACCGTTTACCATGGGTAAGACTGTTGTCGTACTCGGCACTCAATGGGGTGACGAAGGTAAGGGCAAAATCGTTGACCTGCTGACTGAGCAGGCAAAAGCGGTTGTGCGTTTCCAGGGCGGCCATAATGCCGGCCATACATTGGTGACCGACGGTGAAAAAACCGTTCTGCACCTGATTCCTTCCGGTATTCTGCGCGAAGGCGTTGTATGCTACATCGGTAATGGCGTAGTTCTGTCTCCTGAAGCTCTGCTGAAAGAGATTCACAAGCTGGAAGAAGGTGGCGTTCCTGTTCGTGAACGTCTGCGAATCAGCCCGTCCTGCCCGCTGATTCTTCCTTATCACATTGCCCTGGACCAGGCCCGTGAATTGGCACGAGGCAAGGACAAAATCGGTACCACCGGTCGTGGTATTGGCCCTGCCTACGAAGACAAAGTAGCTCGCCGTGGACTGCGTGTTGCCGATCTTCTGCATCCTGAGCGTTTTGCCCAGAAACTGAAAGAAGTCATGGAGTACCATAACTTTGCTCTGGAGCACTACTACAAGGCTGATACAGTAGATTTTCAGAAGACTCTGGATGAAGCACTGGCCATGGGTGAACAGATCAAACCTATGATTGAGCGTGTGACCGACAAGGTTCATGAGCACCATGGCAAGGGGGAGAACATTCTGTTTGAGGGGGCTCAGGGCTCTCTGCTGGATATTGATCACGGTACCTACCCATTCGTCACTTCGTCCAACACCACAGCCGGTGGTGTTTCTACCGGCAGTGGTTTTGGCCCTCTCTATCTGGACTACGTTCTGGGTATTACCAAGGCTTACACGACTCGTGTCGGTTCTGGTCCTTTCCCGACCGAGCTGTTTGACGATGTGGGTATGCACCTGGCCAGGAAAGGCAATGAGTTTGGTGCGACCACTGGACGTCCCCGTCGTTGTGGCTGGTTTGACGCTGTGGCTCTGCGTCAGTCTGTTCAGATCAACTCCGTATCCGGTCTCTGTCTGACCAAGCTGGATGTTCTGGATGGCCTGCAAACGATCAAGATCTGTACCGGCTACAAGAATGCCCGGGGTGAGTCCATTACGACCCCTGTGGATGCGGAAGAGTACGAAGCAATTCAACCGGTGTATGAAGAAGTGCCCGGCTGGAGTGAGTCTACATTTGGTGCCAGGAGCCTGAATGATCTGCCGGAAAATGCCCGCGCCTACATCCGCCGTCTGGAAGAAGTGGTGGGAACACCTGTCCATATCGTTTCTACCGGCCCGGATCGTGTAGAAACCATTATTCTGGAACAGCCTTTCGGCTGATCCAGTCCCCCGCCGGATTTACTGGCGGCGGGGGCTTCTTCGCCATCAGAACCTGTAAGAAACACCGGCCATGTAAACCAGTGGGTCCAGTTCTGCGTCCAGCTTGTAGCGGTCTCCAGAGTCGTCCCTGAACTTCGCTGTGGTATTGATGTCCATATACCATACAGCAGCATTCACGGCCCAATGCTCGTTCAGTTGATAGTCAAAGCCCAGTTGTCCACTCAGGCCCAATGAACTGTCCAGTTCCAGATCGCTGTAGATATCACTGGCGGAGCCTTTGAAATCTTCACTGAAGAAAACGGTGTAGTTCAAACCAAGTCCCAGGTAAGGCTGGAACCTGGCGTTTTTGTCCATCGGGTAGTATTGCAGGCTCAAAGTCGGTGGTAAGTGTTTAACTTCGGCAAAATCTCCCAATCCTGCCAGATCACCTTTTCCTTTCAGAGTGTGTTTGAACGGTGTCGCTGCCAGCAGCTCAACACCAAACTTATCCGACAGCATGTAGGTAAAGGAGAGTCCCAGCTGGGTGTCATTGTTGACGTCAACTGTTGCGTTCTTGTCCTCATCCCCGTTGACTTCCAACCCCCCGCTGTCAACATCCGTCTGAACACTGGCTACTCCGCCCCGGAAAATAAAATCTCCGGCCTCATAAGCCTGGGCAGAGGTAGCAGAAACAGCAATAGCTGCAGCAATGGTGAGTGAGAGAACGTTTCTGTTCATGGTGGTCCCTTGCATGTGGTTGCAAAAAAGTTTCTTTGTTAACTATTAACAGTTTAATTAATTGCTTGTCGTACAATATTGATCTGAATCAATGCATAGCCGTGTCTGCCAACGCATATACGGTAGGAATTCTGTTGAAAGTGTGGGCATACTAAGCAAAGATGCGCGCTAGGAGCCTGACCGAGAATAGCGCCCGTAGCGAGGACGGCAGAAAATTGAGGATGAAAATTCGGTTTTGTGAGGAGAATAGCGAGCTATTTGACGAACAAAAGCGGATTTTCAGACCAATTTGCTGCCGCCGCAGTAGGGCAGACTATTCTCGGTCAGGCTCCTAGCAGTCTGTCGGACTTAAGCGTCCGTAGCGAGGATTGCAAGAAATTGAGGATAAAAATCTCTGTTTCTGAGGAGAATAGCGAGCTATTTGACGAAGAAACAGGGATTTTTAGACCAATTTATTGCAACCGCAGTAGGACAGTCTTAAGTCCGACAGGCTGCTAGTTACCCGGAGTAGGGTTACACTGCATACAGACATTATGTGATCACAGAGAGGTTAATAAACTCTATGCCCAAAAAAGGGTGGAAAGAACTGGACTCCCAGGCTGCTGATGAAGCAGCTCGCTACGACAACCCGATTCCCAGTCGTCTTTTTATTATGGAGACTCTGGAAAAGAGAGGGGCTCCGGCAAGCCATAAGTTACTGTGCCGTGAGTTGGGTGTAACTCTGCCTGAGCAGCAGGAAGCTTTGTTATTCCGCCTTAAAGCTATGATTCGTGATGGTCAGCTACTGGAAACCCGCAAGGGAACCTACGGTCTGTTGAGTAAAATGGATCTGATCAAAGGGCGTATTCAGGGTAATAAGGACGGCTATGGATTCCTGATTCCTGATGAGGGCGGCGAAGATTACTACCTCTCATGGCGTGAAATGCGCAAGGCTTTTGATGGTGATCGTGCGGTCATTCGTGAAACCGGAGTGGACCGCAGAGGACGACTTGAAGGTCAGATTGTTGAAGTCATAGAGCGTAATACCACCCAGTTGGTGGGTCGCTTTTACATAGAAAACGACAATGCTTTTGTCGTACCGGAAAACTCCAGAATTGGTCGCGAAATTCTCATCAAGCCGGGCCCTTTGATGCCCAGCCATGGGCAGTATGTTCTGGTTGAAATCCTTGAGCAGCCTGGCCGACGTGTTCAGCCGTTGGGCCTGATCAAAGAAGTGTTGGGTGAACGACAAGATGCCGGAATGGAAGTGGACGTTGCATTACGCACCCATGACATTCCTCATGAGTGGCCTCCTGAAGTGGAAGAGCAGGTGGCCCGGTTCAAGCCGGAAGTGGCTGAGCGGGACAAAAAGCACCGTGTTGATCTGAGAGAGACGCCTTTCGTTACCATTGATGGCGAAGATGCCCGTGACTTTGATGATGCAGTCTACTGTGAACCCAAAAAAAGCGGCGGCTGGCGTTTATTTGTAGCCATTGCTGATGTTTCCCATTACGTGAAGCCCGGAACAGCACTGGACAAAGAAGCCTATAACAGGGGCACTTCTGTCTACTTCCCGGGACATGTTATTCCCATGTTGCCGGAAGTATTGTCAAACGGGCTCTGCTCTCTGAATCCTGAAGTGGATCGTCTGGCCATGCTGTGCGAAATGACCATCAGTGGCAATGGAAAAATTTCCGGTTACAAGTTCTACGAGGGTCTGATCCGCTCCCATGCCCGTCTGACTTATACCCAGGTTTGGGAAATGCTATCAAAGCCACTCAGTGATGAGGGCAAGGCTTTACGTCGCGAACGAAAAGCGGTTCTTCCCCATGTAGAAGAACTCTATAACCTGTTCAAGGTTCTGAAAAGTATTCGTTCTGACCGTGGCACTATTGATTTTGAAACGGTAGAAACACAGATCGTTTTCGGTCGTAACCGAAAAATCGAAAAGATTGTCCCTGCTGTCCGCAATGACGCGCACAAACTGATTGAAGAATGCATGCTTTGCGCCAATGTCTGTGCGGCCAAATTCCTTCAGAAACACAAGATTCCCGGGCTCTATCGCGTGCATGAAGGGCCTACTATGGAGAAGCGGCTCAATCTGAACAGCTTTATTGCCAGTCTTGGCTTATCGCTGCCTGCTGGCAAGCTGAAGCCCGCTCACTTTCAGGCTTTGTTGGCATCGGTTAAAGATCGCCCCGATTACAATGTGATCCAGACAGTGGTCCTGCGTTCTATGAGTCAGGCCGTGTACACTTCGGATAATCAGGGGCACTTCGGACTGGCTTTTGACGAATATGCGCACTTCACTTCGCCGATTCGTCGTTATCCTGATCTGCTGGTGCACAGGGCTATCCGTCATATTATTCGTTCTTCTGTTGAAACCCGGCATGTTGTTCGCGTGGGTGCCAGAGAGATGAATAAAAAGACCATTTATCCCTATGATGGCAGTGAAGTGCTGGCCATGGGAGAGCACTGTTCTGCGACAGAACGCCGGGCAGACGAAGCTACACGGGATGCTATGGATTGGCTGAAGTGCGAGTACATGCAGCAGCATATCGGACAGACGTATTCCGGTGTCATTTCGTCCGTTACAGGCTTTGGCCTGTTTGTCGCCCTGGATGATATTTATGTAGAAGGTCTGGTACACGTCACTAGCCTTCCGGATGATTATTATCATTACGACGCTGTTCATCATCGTATGGTGGGTGAAAGAACCGGCAGAAGTTATCGATTAGGTGATGATATCGAAGTCATGGTGGCCAGCGTCAATCTGGATGACCAGAAAATTGATTTCGAATTATCCACAGGTACTGCGCAGAGACCTTCACGTTCCCGCAAATCGCGAAAAAGCCCCTCAAAAGGTGGCAAGCCATTAACCAGTGTGGCCAAGAGTCGGGCCGCAAAAAGAGCTTTACTGGATGCAGCAAAGTCTGAAGAATCGGGCAAGAAAACTACAGGTAAAAAGAAAAAACCCACTCGCAAGCAAAAAACCAGGGCTAAAAGTACCGGCAAGAAGTCCGGTAAATCCTCAGCCGGTAAGAAGCCAGAAACGAATAAAAAGTCGTCTGCAAAACCGGCCGACAGACAGCCGAGAAAGAGAAAGGCTAAGTGATTTGAAAGCGGTCAGGCGGCAATTTCCAATTTGACGCCTAATGATTTCAGCAATCGGTGAACAGTATCCATCGAGGCTGGACTTTGCCGTTAAATGTTTTATAAAGGCTCTCACGATTCAGGCCGGTTTGCTCTGCTAACTGAGCAATGCCCTTATGTCTGACTACATGACCCAGAGCCGTAATGAAAACAGCCGGATCATTATCGAGAGAGGCCTCAGTCAGGAACCAGGGAATGTCTTCATCGGTTAGGGCATTCTCAACCATATCGTAGCCGCCAAATCCCGCGCTTCCAGATTTTTTGATCAGCAAGTTGATCTTTCTTTGTAATCTGCTCTGACATTAACCAGAATCTTGAGTATTATCCGGGCTCAATAGCCTATTCCGAGTGTTAAGATGTCAGTCAACACCGACACAGGAAACAACCTCATGGCCAGATATAGCCTGGCTGAAGAGATTGCAAACAGTATCTCCCACGGTCTGGGCGCTCTGCTCAGTGTGGCCGGTTTGACCCTTTTGGTAACCTATGCTGCCGAACAGCATGATGTCTGGCGCATTGTCAGCTTCAGTATCTATGGGGCAACGCTAATACTGCTCTTTCTCTCTTCCACGCTCTATCACAGTATCCAGCATGAGAACACCAAGAAGGTTTTCAAGCTGCTGGATCATTGTTCCATCTACCTTCTGATCGCCGGAACCTATACCCCGTTCTTACTGGTCAGCATGAGGGGAACATTGGGCTGGATCATGTTTGCCATTATCTGGCTGTTGGCTATTGCGGGCATTGTTTTTAAAGTCTGGTTTGGTCCACGCTTTAAAAAACTTTCGGTAGCCACTTATATTTTGATGGGCTGGCTGGTTCTTTTTGCGTCAAAAGAGTTGGCCAGCAAGATATCGCTGGAGGGTATCTACTGGCTGTTAGCGGGTGGCCTCTCTTATACTCTTGGGGCGGTTTTTTACCTGTGGAAAAAGCTGCCCTTTAACCATGCTATCTGGCATGTTTTTGTTCTGGGCGGTAGTGTCTGTCATTTCTTTGCTGTTTTTTTTCACGTACTGCCTGCCAGTTAGCAAAATCGTCGTAAACCCTCGCCCAATCGAGGGTGTCGCGAAACTCTCTCCAGCGTGAGAACGAGTTGACTCCCGTTATTCACGGCTTCATTCTCGTCATTCCCGCGAAGGCGGGAATCCACACTGACTCACCACCAGAACTATACTGCCCGTTGCCCCCTGGCCTTGTCATCCCCGAGAAGGCAGAGACCCACTGTTGGCGCTGGATTCCCGCCTTCGCGGGAATGACGACTTCAATAACCGAGGGGCACCCGGTTACTGCTGATGGAGGCTTCTGTGTAAGTCCAGTCGCTATAAGCTGGCTGTAGCCTGTGAAGTCAGAAGCCTCGCCTGACAAGGCGGGGAGTGTCACTTCCAGATCAGGCTATGGGGCAGAACTGTTGTCAGTGCTCGTGTTAGCGTGAGGTGGCAGGCAGCCATTCATCGCTTTTTGTAGTCATGGGATGTTACGTTTACGACCTTGACCTGTACCAGATGACCCTCAATGGTATAGATCACAGGGTATTGTTTATTCAAGCGTGAAGAGCGGTATCCATTCCACTGAAGCCTTCGGCTCTGCTAATATGCATTCCAATCCTGATTCCAACCCTGCATACGAATTTCCGTAATGAGTGATGATGTTGTTTTTGGCCTGCACGCTGTGCAGAGCCTGTTTGAGCATTCTCCTGAAAAAGTTTTAGAACTTTTGATCCAGAAAGGTCGCACTGATAAGCGCATTAATGCGCTGGTGGAGGAAGCCCGCAACCAGGGCGTGACGGTGCGTTTTGTCGAGCGCGGCCGACTGGACTCGAAAGTTGAAGGGGTGCACCAGGGCGTACTGGCCCGTGTTGCGCAGGCGAAAGTTTACCGGGAGGGCGATCTGGAAGATCTTCTGAACACGCTGGATGAGCCGCCTTTCCTCTTGATACTGGATGGCGTGACCGATCCTCATAACCTGGGTGCCTGTCTAAGAACCGCTGATGCCGCCGGTGTTCACGCTCTGATTACGCCCAAAGACAAATCTGCCAGCCTGAATGCGACGGCTCGAAAAGTGGCCTGTGGCGCAGCAGAGAATGTCCCGCTGGTACAGGTGACCAATCTTTCCAGAACCATGGATTGGCTGAAAGATCGTGGCATCTGGATGATTGGCACCGCCGGTGAAAGCGCTTGTGATATTTACAAGACAGACCTCAAGGGGCCCCTGACCCTGGTGATGGGTGCTGAGGGTAAGGGAATGAGAAGACTGACCCGTGACAAGTGTGATTCTTTAATCTTTATCCCCATGACAGGGTCAGTCAGCAGTTTGAATGTTTCTGTAGCGACAGGTGTCTGCCTGTTTGAGGCGGTTCGCCAAAGACAGTCATAGAACTCCGAAATTCTCAGGATGGTTTTTCTCTCAACAGAGCGTCCAGATGTTCAATGACTACAACCCAGTCAGCGTCTTCATTGTATGCCTGTTGAATAAAAGCCTGCTGGCTGTCTGAAAAGAAGTCGGCATGCTCAATTTTTACCCGATGGGGCATTTTTTTATGCTCTTCGATGAAGGCATTGATTTCTTGGTCGCTGCTGGGCAATCCAAGCTGATCAAACAGATCGTTCATGGTGTGATGAGCAGGTTCCATTGAGACCTCCTGATGGAATCTGTTTTCGTAACGTCATGATAGCAGGCCACTGTCTTTTGAAAAGATAAAACCGAATTCCAAAGGTAAAAAATGTGAGTACAAAAAAGAATGTCGTTTTATTGGATCGGGTTACTCTGGGTGACGGCGTATCACTGGAAGCGTTTCAACAGCTTTCATTACCGCTGGAAATATACGATCAGAGTCAACCAGAAGATATAGTTGAACGTTGTCGTGATGCGGTAGCGATTTTCACCAATAAAGTGGTGATTGATGAGTCGACACTCTCTTCACTCCCCAACCTTCGATATATCGGAGTAATGGCAACGGGAACAAATAATATTGATCTTGCTGCGTGTGATCTGCGAGGAATTAAAGTCCAGAACGTAGAAAGTTACAGCACCGCATCTGTTGCCCAACATACCATGGCTTTGATTTTGTCTCTGGCGGGCTCTGTTCCTGCTTACATCCAAGATGCTACCAACGGCAGCTGGGAAAAAAGCGACAGATTCTGTCTACTGAATCATCCGATCATGGAGCTGGAGGGTAAAACACTGCTCATTGTCGGTTATGGGGACTTGGGTAAGGCCACTGCCAGGCTGGCAGAAGCTTTCGGTATGAATGTGTTGAAGGCTAAAGTGCCAGGTTCGCCGACAACCTCTGAAGACAGGTTGGAGTTAGACGAAGGATTGAAACAGTCAGATGTCGTCAGTTTGCATTGTCCTTTGAGTGAAAGCACTGCCAACCTGATGGATCAGAGAAGACTGTCACTGATGAAATCCGGGGCTATTCTGATCAACACCGCCAGAGGCGGGCTGGTAGACGAGAGTGCTCTGGTTTCAGCACTGGAAGCTGGGCGACTGGGAGGCGCCGGGTTTGATGTGTTGACGGAGGAGCCCCCCAGACACGGAAATATCCTGCTCAGCACGTCTCTGCCCAATTTGATGGTCACTCCCCATTGCGCCTGGGGAAGTCTCGAGTCGAGACAACGTCTGGTCAATTTTGCGGCAGAGCACTATATACGTTTTCTTCAGGAGTAGGAGTCAGCTTCGTTAATTGCACTATGGTCAATAACAGTTAAAAAAACTGGCGCATCACATTCGAATTTACTGATGGCAATGCATACATATTGAACTACGAGGATTATCACTGATGAGAATGCACGATCCACTCCACCCGGGAGAGTTTATAAAGCAAACCTACATGGAACCAGCCAAAGTTAGCTGCAGGCAACTGTCTGAGGCTCTGGAGGTCTCACCCTCAACTTTGAACAGGATTTTGCAGGGAAAAAGCGCTATATCCACTGAGATGGCCAGAAGACTTTCCATGGTTATTGGCAGAACTACGGAAAGCTGGCTGGTTATGCAGAACAACTACGACATCTGGCAATCAGAGCAGTCAGTAAAGCTCAATACTCTGAAGCCTTTCAAATTTTCTTTTGCGTGATCACTCAGGCCCTTTTTTGGAATCAGGGGTATAGGTAAAGCGATAGAAAATATCCACAGCCTGAGCCAGACCACTGACGACCTGAAGATAGAGTCTGGGCATGAGTTCGTAGCGAACTTTCACTTCGCTGACTGAGTCAAAAACCCCAGCACCGTATTGCAGGCGGAGACCGGGGGCTATGTAGCCACCAATGGTGATTCGGGTATCATCGCCACTGCCTTCAGTATCCAGAGAGACATCGCTAAAACCAAAGGATTCACCAAGCGATGTGGCGATACCACCAAATCGGGAAACACCAAGCCCTACCAGCATCGCCTGGGCACCGGAACTGTCATCTCCTTCCAGACCCCGGCCTCGCAGCAGGTAGGAGAGCTGCTCCTGTTGCGGCATTTCCGGGCTGGAATAAACGGTCCACTCAGGTTTTTTTACAGAGCCACTGACCTTAATGCCGACCTCAACATTATCTTCGATGGTTTCCGGATTTCGAATGGCATTGACCAATAGATAGGGGGAATCGATAGGCCCCTGAAAAATGATTTTTCCTTCCTTGATCAGTAAATCCTGGCCCAGCTGGTGGTAACGACCGCCAATTAAATTAATGGTGCCGCTTCCTTCCAGGGGTTTGTCAGGAAGCTGTAGAAGATCGAGATGCCCTGCCAGTCTGGCTTTGAGGCCGAAAGCATTGAGCCGGATATCGTCTCCCAGTATGACTCGTACCTTCATCGAAAACAGCTGTAAGGCCTGTTCGTGGAGCTCAGAAGTTTGTCCTTCCTGCACTATTACTACATCATCTGAGACTGAAACAGCACTCTCCGGAAGACTGTTGATGGTAATGCGACTCCAGGGAATTCGGATAATACCCGTCAGTGTTATCTTTTCAGACAGTGTCAGCTTAAGGTCGGGAGAAACTTTGATCTCCCCCATGCCAGGGTATTTAACATCCAGGTCTTGCCCTTTCAGGGTGATGATACCGGCAGGCTGCCGAAAATCTTTCCAGCTTAGCTGACCTCCCAGATCCAGTAAGCCCTTACCTACCTGCATTTTGCCTTCTACTGTGCCTGAGTCACCGTTCACATTGAGGTAAGTATTAAGTTCAGAAACGCTGACAATGTCTCGTGTGGTATTGGCATAACCATTTTCAATGGCCAGTCGGCCATAAAAAAGAGGTTTGGCAAGAGAGCCTTCCAGTCGGCCCCGGGCAGAAAAAGTACCTTTCAAATCGCTAACTTCAGGCAAGAAAGGCGCAAATATTTCCAGCAATAATTGCTCAATATTCAGCTGGCCACTGAGGGTTTTCCGGTTTTTCAGATCATTGACGGCTATGGTCAGGTGGCTGCGTCCCAATGTGTCTGAGAGGAAGTTTAGAGAGCTTTGCAACTGATTGTTGACGATTCTGGCTTCCATGTTGAGCTGGCTGTAATCGCCGGACAGATCATAAGCCTGAAGTTTTCCGGGGCTTGAAGAAAGCTTTAACGACAGTTTCGGCTGGTTATCCTGCCAGCTTGCTTCCCCTTTTGAGTTAAGCATCGCCTGCCAGCCAAAATCGGTGGGAAAAAAGGCTTTGAATCTTTCAGGTGCGAGTTGCTCAATGTGAAAGGAGAGAAGTCCTGAATCTTTGCCCAAGTGGCTGGATTGAGCACAAATACTGGAAGGGGATGATTCCAGACAGAATTCAGAGAATGAAGCGTTGGCTGCCGAGGCTTTGATATCAACAGGCTTTTTCAGTGACCAATCTCCGAATTCTGTGTTCAGGTCACTGCGGGTGAGCTGTCCCTGCCATTGTTCGTTGTGGTAGCTGCCAGCCAGGGTGATGACGCTCTTGAGCTCTTTACCCTGGGTTGAGAGCCGAACCTGATGTTGTTTTTCATTGCCTCTGGCTTCAAGCAAGATCTGGTTAAGCGTGTGTGTGCCCTGTTTCAGTGCCTCTATGCTGATGCGAGCCTGCCCCAGAATCTGTTCTTTCTTTACAATTTGACCTTTTGCCGAGAGGTCTTTGACGACTGTGTCCAGATAACGAACTGAAGAGCTGTCCAGTTGAAAGTTCAATCTGGGTTGCTTTTTGCTCCCGGATACATGGATTAAACCTTTCACCTCACCCTTAAGGCCGGGATAAAGTTCTGCCAGTTTTGAAGCATTGAGTTCTGCTTCTATGTCCCATTGTTTATCAATAAGACCATGGGCGTTTAACTGGTTTTCACCGACTTTGGCATTGAGGTGATCTACCTTCCAGTTAAAAAGATGATTGATGTCCAGTGTGCCGGAGAGCGAGACGGGTTTGTCCCTGAGTTCTCCGGTGATATCCATTTCAGAAATCATCAGGTGCCAGATTTTACCGTCCAGATTAAAACGGCTTTTCATAACGCCATCCAGTCTCGCAGGATACTGAGGTAAGAGGCTGGCTGTGTTCAGACTGTTGAGATTCACCTTCCCATTCCAGGCAATCCCCTTTGTCCAGTTCAGTCGGCCTGAAAGATCTGCATCACCTTCAGGGGTTGAGAGATTGAGACGATGGATCGCAATATGCTCAAGGTCTCCCCGTGCCTGGAGTAAGACCTTTACCCGGATTTCTTTATGAGTCCCGGAAGTGGCCAGGACATTGGATTTGGCCGTGGCGCTGGCATCCAGTTGATAGTCGGCCAGAGAACCTTGAAGGCTGGCCTTCAGACTTTCTGGTTGGAGCTTTTTATCGAAGGAGGCTGGTTGAATTTCAACGGTTGCTGACACCGGATAATCGCCGCTCAGTGTTATTTTCCCGTGCAGGCTGGCTTTGCCCAAAGCATGTTCAACTTTGAACTCTTGGATATTGATTTGCGATTGCCGGGCATCAGACGACAAAAGTATATTACTGACTTCTTGCTTAATCTCACCCTGTTCATAAGTGCCTTTATCCAGAGTCAGCTTTTTGACAGTGATGGGCAGAGGTAGCTCTATCTCTGGCAATATCAGTCCGTCGCTGGCAGGTGTTTGTGCTTTATCAGGCACTGGTAGTTTAATTAAAAGGTTTTCCAGTCCCAGTTCATCAATGACCAGTCTTCCTTCGAGCAGCATTTGTGGTTGCCACTGCAAAGAGAGTCGGTTAGCTGTGAACGCCATATCCTGATCCACCCAGCCTGGATTCTGGAAGACAAGGCCGTTGGAAATTGATCCCTGAACCAATTCACCGTGAAGTTCAGGTAATTGTGAGCGAGCCAGGTTCCACAGCCAGAGGTTGCCGGTATGAGTCAGCAGCAAAAACAGCATCAGGCAGAGGAGAGTGACAAGAGAGGTTAAGATACCCAGAGCCGTCTTCATATTTCTGGCCCCATAGAAAAGTGCAGTCTATAAGGGGTGCCAGGTTCACTGACAGCGAAGGCCAGATCCAATCTCAGTGCGCCCAGTGGGGTTATCCAGCGGATGCCGAAGCCGGCTCCGGTTTTCCAGTCGTCCCTGTAGTCATTGGTGGCAGTTCCGTAGTCAACAAAAACAGCGGCTCGCCAGTGTTCCAGAAACTGGTAATTGTATTCCACACCGAGCGCAGTCATATATTTTGCCCCCGTCAATTTATCGTTGTCGTCTTTGGGGGCAATGCTTTCATAGTCATAGCCTCTTACCGTCTGGTCACCTCCAGTGAAGAAACGAATAGAAGGGGGTATTTTGCTGACGTCGTTTATCCAGATAGCACCTTGTTCAATTCTACCAATGAAACGGTGTTTTTCTGCCAGTGTTGTTAAACCTTTAGTACGGCCCCATAGCTTCACAAAGTTCTGATCAGAGGCAAAGAGCTTATCCGAAAATTCTGCCGTGGACATGATCAGGTAGCCGCTCCGGGGGTCGAGCTTCCCGCCTCTGGCGTGGCGTCGGGTCATGGAAATGCCTGGGATGACCAGAAAGCTTTCGCCACTCTGAAGGCCCTGTTTGTAGCTTTCGTATTGAATTCTTAAAAACAGGTCTCGGTCCCAGCCATGTGGGTTTTTTTTCCATTTATGGATGGACGTCGATCCAAGGTTACTGATGGTGTCTTCCTGTCGCTTATATTGATAACCCACCTGAAGGTCATAGAATTCAGTTAATGGGTTGCCGTAGGGGATTTTATAGCTGGAAGTCAGTTCGGCTCTGGGGGCTGAGAGCAGAGCCTCATTGGTCAGGCTGTGCCCTTTGTCATTGATCATGGGGATATCCCAGGTCAAAGAAAGCCTGGGGCCTTCGTCAGTAGAATAACCGACACCGGTTTCAATCTCATGATACCTCTTGGGAATGACACCGATATAAACAGGGACATGGTAGTCTTCGGTTTTATCCCGCATGGGGAGGATATCGATTTGCTGGAAATAGCCTGTTGAGGCCAGCTCTTTGTTCAGGTTGCCCAGCTTAACCGATTGATAGTTTGAGCCGGGCTTGAAGGTCAACATTTTCTCGATCAGGGCTTGGGTATTTTCAGGGATTTCTCTATAAACAATGTTCCCAAAGCGGTAACGCCTGCCAGAGTCAAAAACCAGTTCGACATCCGCCGCATTTTCTTGTGGATAAACTTTGACTCTGTGGGTTTGCATCTGAGCGTCGAAAAAACCGAGAGACTGGGCCTGGGTGTTAAGCTCCGTCTTAAGTTCTTCATATTCTCCGCTATTGAAGACAGTACCTTTTTTAAGGGGGGAGCGTTTGACGATCCTCTTGAACGACCGGTTTTTTCGGGCCTCTCCTTTCAGTTCTATTTTGATGGTGCGGATAAGTACGGGTTGTCCCGGATCAACATGAATTTTGAGTTGGTCAGTATCTTTGCCATCCATCTTCATGGAAATGGTTGGGTTGAAATAGCCCAGGGCTTGCAGAGATTTCTGAACGGCCTCAAGAATACTGCTTTGATAGCCAGGCAATTCTCCGGGCTCAATAGCAGGCAAAGTTTGCAGAAAGCGTTCGGCATTCCGCTTCAGCCCGTCTTCCAGACCCTTAATCTCATAGGTCAGATGGGATCGGGCCTGGCAAACAGAAGGAAGGGCTGAAAGCAAAAGTACGATAATCGATAGAAATTTATTCAGTTTACCCACTGGCGACCATTTGTTGAGAGTAAAGTTGTTGAGAGAAAGTGGCGGGACTGACCGATATCGTAGAAGGTCTGTCGATCTATCTCAATAAAAAGCAGCGTCAGGCAGTAGATTCCCGGATTCTCATGCGTTTTAACGTCGGCCGCCATCGGTTTATAATTCTTGCAACCATGGTCACACTTCTCTAAAATCCTCCGCTCTTTGTAAGCTGGGCGTGGTGTGCAGGCATCTTTCAGGTGACTGTCATCTCCGATCCATCTCCTTGCCTTACTGCTCTGTGAATGGAACCTGTGTTTCACTCAGTGTGGGAGGCTGTTTAACCCGTAAGGAGCAAATAATGCGTCATTACGAGATTGTTTTTCTGGTACATCCTGACCAGAGCGAGCAAGTACCAGGCATGATAGAGCGTTATACACGCGCTATCAGCGAAAACGGCGGTCAGGTACACCGTCTTGAAGATTGGGGCCGTCGTCAGCTGGCTTATCCAATCAACAAGATCCACAAGGCTCACTACGTTCTGATGAACATCGAGTGCAGCAATGAGATCCTGGACGAACTGACAGATAACTTCCGTTATAACGACGCAGTTATCCGTAACATGGTGATCCGTCGTGATGAGGCCGTTTCCGAGCCATCCATCATGATGCAGGCTGAAGAGAAACGTGAACGCCGTGACGATCGTCGTGAAGATCGTCGTGAAGAGCGTCGTGAAGAAGCTGCTGAAGCTCCGGAAGCTGCTGAAGAAGCTGCCGAGTAAGTCGTCCTTGATACTGCTTTAGCTCAAGGCTGTTTTAGCTCAAGGCTGTTTCAGCCCAGGCTGGCAGGATTAAGAACATCACCATTTGTTGAATTCAAGGAGACGTTGCAATGGCACGTTTTTTCCGCCGCAGAAAGTTCTGCCGTTTCACCGCTGAGGGCGTGAAAGAGATCGATTACAAAGATCTGAACACCCTGAAAGCTTATGTTTCTGAAACTGGCAAGATTGTACCAAGCCGTATCACCGGTACCAAAGCCCGTTATCAGCGTCAGCTGGCGACAGCTATCAAGCGTGCGCGTTACATCGCACTGCTGCCATATACTGATCGTCACTGATCAGTCGGCAAACTCTGGAACTGAAGGTATTGCTTGATGCGTAAACTGGCGGAACTGGCAATGAAAAGCCCGAAACATTCCTTGTTTCTGGCGGTCATATTTGCCTGTATTCCCATGCTTTTCTGGTTGAGTGCGGCTATTGTATCTCTGGTGATACTGCGTCGCGGCATTGACCACGGACTGAAAGTCCTGATTTGGGCTTTGTTACCCGGAATAGCCTGGGCCGCCTTTGGTCAATACAGCGTATTGATCGGGTTGGCAACCACAGCGTTGCTGGCTTGCGTCCTGCGCCAGACTGTCTCATGGCCGAAAACCCTGTTGGCTGTTGTGCCGCTGGGAGGCCTCGTGGCTTTTGCCATGTACCAGATATCACCGCAGATGATCAGCGTCATGGCTGGCACTGTGATGGAGTTTCTGAAAAAGAGTCTCCAGGGCAGTAGCAGTCTAGAGGCTCTGCAACCGGGTGAACATCTGAGACAGGTCCTGGAGTACGGCGTAGCGGGTGCTCTGGCCTGGGTGCACATACTGTTTTGTGTCCTGGCTTTGATGCTGGCGCGCTCCTGGCAGGCCGATCTCTATAACCCCGGAGGATTCGGTGAAGAATTCCGCAAGGTGCGGTTACCCGCAGCTGTCGGGGTAGGTCTACTGACCATCACTTTGATGGGTTCAGCACTGTCACCTGTGATGACTGCCCTGGTACCCATCGCATCGTTGCCACTGTTTATTGCAGGTCTGGCGCTGGTCCATGGGCTGGTAAAACTGCGTCAACGGGGCAGCTTCTGGTTGATTGGACTGTATATGCTGTTGATCACCCTTACGCAACTGGCATACCCGGTTATTGTTTTGACTGCTTGTCTTGACAGTCTGTTTGATTTTCGCAACCGCGTGAGTAAGCAGATTCAGGGCTGACAGGCACTAGGTATAAGGTAAGAGGCTAGCGATGGACGTTATCCTGCTTGAGAGAGTTGCCAACCTTGGCAACCTGGGCGACAAGGTAACCGTTAAAGCCGGTTACGGTCGTAACTTTCTGATTCCTTTCAGCAAGGCTGTGCCTGCTACCAAGGAAAATGTTGAAGCTTTTGAAGCTCGTCGCGCCGAGCTGGAAAAGGCTGCTAACGAAAAGCTGGCTGCTGCCCAAAAGCGTGCAGCTGAAATGGCTGAAATCGAACTGACCCTGACCGCCAAAGCGGGCGACGAAGGCAAGCTGTTCGGTTCTATCGGCTCACGTGATCTGGCTGAAGCCATCACTGGTGCTGGCGTTGAAGTAGCCAAGAGCGAAATTCGCATGGGCGAAGGTCCCATTCGCGCTACTGGCGAATACGACATCGCCATCCAGCTGCACACCGACGTTGCAGCGACTATCAAGGTATTCGTTGAAGCTGAATAAGTTCGGTTGTAACCACGCCTGATAGAAAAATACCCGTGGGCTTAGGTCCACGGGTATTTTTTTATGTGCCTTTTGTCCTGCCTCTTCATTCGCCGTCATTTCAGTCAAAAGATTGTTTTAAATCTGTCATCTTAAATACATTTCACTGTAATTCTTGTGTCGTTTAATGAGCCTGCTTTAGAGGATATTACACAACAAATAAAGCTGGCTTGAACGAGTAGATATTACATGAGCAAATATACTTTTGATCCGACGGTGTATAACTCCAGTGATAACAGGCCGATCTCGGCAGTGCTGGAAAAAGAACTCTCCCGCCGCGGTGTTCTGAAACGTGGGGGTGCACTGGCAGCATTTAGTGCACTGGCCAGCTTTGGTTTAACGGGCTGTAACGATGACGACTCTGACGATGTTTTTTCATCAGAGCTCTCTCTTGGCTTTGACTCTATTTCCGGCTCCAAGACCGATGCTGTGTCTGTACCTGCTGGCTACTCCGCTCAGGTTCTGGCGCCGTGGGGAACGCCATTGAATGATTTAGCGGCAGAGTGGAAAGATGATGGCACCAACAGTTCCACCGATCAGGCGAATGCTACTGGCATGATGCATGATGGGATGCATTTCTTCCCCCTTGAAGGCAACAGTACTGAAGGTCTGCTGTGTATAAACCATGAGTTTATTGATCAGACGCGACTGCATCCGAATGGGGCAACTGACAATAATGGTGTACGTCCTGCTGAGGAAGTTCGTAAAGAAATTAACGCTCATGGTGTTTCAGTGGTTCACATCAAACTGACTGATGGCGTCTGGGATGTGGTTAAAAACAGCAACTACAACAAGCGTTACACTGCAGGCTCTGAAATGGATCTGACCGGGCCGGTGGCAGACAGTGATCTGCTGATTACCAAATACACGGATGAAAAAGGGAATAAAGCCCTTGCCCGGGGCACCAACAATAACTGTGGTAATGGTCACACTCCCTGGGGGACTTATCTGACCTGTGAAGAAAACTGGCCTGGCTATTTTACCCGTTCCGATGACCCGTCTAACTGGACTGAAGAACAAATACGTCTGGGTATCAGTTCCAGGGGGACCCGTTATGATTGGGATACTGCTCTATCTTCTGACGAAAACGAAACCGGCGAGTTTGCCCGTTTTGATGTAACTCCGGGCTCCGGAGATGAGACTGAGGATTTCCGTAACGAAGCTAATGGTCACGGATACATTGTAGAAATAGACCCCTATAGTCCACAGGCTAAAGCGATTAAACGGACGGCTCTGGGTCGCTTCCGTCACGAAGACTGCTCATTTGGCAAACTGGAAGAAGGTCAGCCCGTTGTTTTCTATTCTGGCCATGACAGCCGGTTTGAGTACATCTACAAGTTTGTTTCCAAAGAGCTCTGGGACGCGGCAGATGCTGACTCTGAAGATCGTCTCGCCACCGGTGCAAAGTACATGGATGAAGGTACTTTGTATGCCGCTCGCTTCGATGAGGAAGGTCAGGGTGTGTGGTTGCCCCTGACTCCCGATGCCACCACTAAAGACGGTGGAAGGTTAGGTGATATCTCAGGATTCACGACTCAGGCTGAAATTATCCTGAACACGCCGGGTGCAGCTGATCTGGTAGGCGCTACCCCCATGGACCGCCCCGAATGGACTGCGGTAGATCCGAAAACCGGCTCTGTTTATGTGACACTGACAAACAACACTGATCGTGATAACCAGGACGGCAATTCTGATACCGACACCAACGTGGCCAACCCTCGTGAAGGAAATGAGTATGGCCATATTATTCGCTGGAATGAAGGGGCTGATCCAAGCCAGTTTACCTGGGAGTTCTTCCTGTTCGGCTCTTTTGCATCAGAAAGTGCCCTGGTGAATCTCTCTGGATTGAATGAAGCCAATGAATTTGGCAGCCCGGATGGTCTGGCATTTGATGACCGTGGTTTGTTGTGGATTCAGACAGACGGTGGTGTCAATGAAAACACCAATGACCAGATGCTGGCCATTATTCCATCTGAGCTAAGCAGTACTAGTACTGAGGACTTGTTAGCCGTTAACGCCGACAACCAGGAGCAACTGAAGCGTTTCTTTGTCGGGCCAAATGGTTGTGAGGTGACTGGTCTGGCGTTTACACCGGATCACCAGAGCTTCTTCCTGAATATTCAGCATCCATCGAACTGGCCTGCCGCCGGGTCAACCGATGCAAAGGATGAAAGTGGTGCGAACAGGGCGCGTTCTGCCACGGTGGTTGTTATGAAAGACGGTGGTGGTGAAGTGGGGGTTTAATAGCCGTCACCTGACTGCCAATTTGACAAAGCCGATGATTGGAATGCTCATCGGCTTTTTTTTGTGAAAAACATTTTGTTATGTCGTTTTCCATTGGCTGGTGGCGGAACAAAACCAGCTGATCAGGTACTTATATATCATTGCGCCAGAGCCAATCCAGTGGCACCGCCATGCAGTTTTTTGTCTTCAGTGGCAGTGCATTGTTACCACAATAAATCAATACGCCACCTTTAAAGTGTTTGTCGGCCTGGTCAGCAAGTCGCCTTAAGCCTTCTCCGTCTTTTTCCTGAATACTGATAGCTTTTTTAATTTCTATACCGTAGGTATCACGATTGTGTTCGATGACCAAGTCTACCTCCACCTGATCTTTATCCCGGTAATAACTGAGGTGGACAGGGTCATCCAGCCATTCGGTCAGAGCTCTTATCTGCTGTATTACAAAACTCTCCAGAATGGGACCGAAGGGGGTCGAATAGTGCTGCCATTCTTCAGCTTTCAGTCGATTCAGCCTGCTTGCCAACCCACTGTCTGCGATATGAATTTTAGGTGCTTTTATCAGGCGTTTGGCAGCATTATTATGCCATGCTGGCAAACGGTAGAAGAGAAACAGGTGTTCCAGAATACTGATGTATTTATCGGTGGTCTCGCGTCGTATTTTCAGGTCAGTGGCGATGCTACTGGTATTGAGCAGATTGCCAGTACGAAGAGATAGCAGCTCAGCCAGCTTAAGCATTTCATCTTCGTCACGGATGTTGGCAATATCCCGAATATCATTTTGAACAATGGTCTGAAGATACTGATTAAACCATTGTCGTGCACGATGGGGTGTGCGGGTGTTGGGCTCAGGAAAGCCGCCCCGACAAACCCGTTCAGCGATACCATGAATTTCTTTTTGCTCACCTTTGATAGAGGCAGACAGGGCTTGTGTGAAGAGTCGTTGTAAAAAGACGGGAGGAGTTGATTCTTTTTCCGCTTCTGTCAGTGGATGCAGATGCAAAATTTCAATACGCCCAGCAAGCGATTCTTTGACTCTGGGCAATAACATCAAGTTGGCTGAGCCTGTCAGCAGAAAGCGGCCAGGTTTGCGATTGCGATCAACTTCAGCCTTGATGGCAAAGAGCAGCTCTGGAACCCGTTGGACTTCATCCAATGTCACGTATTCAGGCAGGTTCTGTACAAATCCAGCTGGGTCGTCTTTGGCGGCTTGCAATACAGAAGCATCATCAAAGGTCAGGTAAACTCGCTCAGAGGAAAGCTTCCGACAAAGAGTTGATTTGCCCACCTGACGAGCCCCGAGCAGGCAGACTACAGGAGTATCCTGCAAGGCCTCTTCTATTTTTGGTTGTAAGTAGCGTGGGAAATTTGGCATCAGAAGGTGCTTCAAGTTTCGGCTAATTGTCTATTACTCTAGCGTCTATTTGACGGTTTATAAAGCGTCTAATTGCCTATTTAGCTTCCGGCCAAATGTCGGTTTATTTCTTTTTCTACTTTTTTATATAATAAAAACAAGTAGTTATCTCGGTCTTTTGGTAGCTTAAGTATATGGCTTTTTGCAGGCCGAAAATGGCGTGCTATCGCTTTAAATCTTGCCAGGCTTTCCCGATAAATACGGACCTTGGCGCAGGGTCGTTCTCAAGAAGACTTTTTCATAAAAGGCGTCATCCTGGCAAACAAAAGTCCAAGTTCAAACAACATCCACATAGGTCCAGCCAGCAGGCTCTGGGAGATAACGTCGGGTGGTGTCAGAAGCATACCGATCACAAAACAGCCCACCACGATATAAGGACGTTTCCTGGAGAGGGATTCAACGGTGCTCATGCCAGACCAGATCAGTAACAGCGTTGCGACAGGGATTTCGAAGGCCAGCCCGAAGGCAAAAAACAGTTTAAGAATAAAGTTCAGGTAGCTGCTGATGTCGGTCATCATGGTGACCGTTTCAGGCCCGGTCGTGGTAAAGAAACCAAAGATCAGTGGGAACACCACAAAATAGGCAAAAGCGACACCGGTATAAAAGAGTATGACGCTGGTTATGAGTAATGGAATGGCCAGATGCTTTTCATTCTTGTACAGGCCGGGAGCAATAAATCCCCAGACCTGATGGAGGATAAAGGGAATGGCCATAAACAGGGAGAGCACAAGACTGAGTTTAAACGGAGCAAAGAAAGGGGAGGCTACATCGGTGGCTATCATACTGGTGCCTTCGGGCATTAGCAGGCGCAGAGGCTCGGAAACCAGCTCGTAAATGTCATTGGAAAAGTAAAACAGCCCGACAAAGAACAGCAGGGTAATCACCATACTTTTCAGCACACGAGTACGTAACTCAAGTAGATGCTGAATCAGGGGTTGTTCTGATTGAACCGTTGGGGTTTCAGTCTTCATAAATGTCTCGGCAGGCATCAAATAAAGGCAGCGCTCAGGCTGCCTTTATTTTGGAATCGGATGGTTTGGAGAGGTTTTCAGTAGCTACGGCTGCTTCCTGTTTTAGAGATCGAACCTGTTGATTCAGCTCCTCCAGCTGAAGATCCTGCTTGATCTCATCGACCTTTAGCTCTCTATTGACCGTTTCTCTTATAGTGCTGGCGCTGCTGCGCAGATAGTTGATCCACTGCAGACTGGTTTTTATCGCGTAAGGCAAGCGCTCAGGCCCCAGAATCACCAGGGCGAGCACTGAGATAACCAGCAGTTCGGCAAAGCCAATATCAAACACGCTGAAGTCCTCAGGCTTTGTTATGACTCAGTTCCCTGCTCTTTTCGGTGTCCTGGCTATTGCCCGCAGGGATTTCTGCTGAACTTGAGTCATCGCTGATGCTCTTCTTGAAGCCCTTGATCGCTCCACCCAGGTCACTGCCAAGACCCTTAAGTCGTTTGGTGCCAAACAGCATGACAAGGATCAAAAGTACGATTAACAGTTGCCAGATACTGATACCGCCTAGGCCCATAGTGATTCTTCCTTTATGATTCTTTGAAAGTGGTCACTATAGCGTTTCATTATGGAGAAATTATGACAAGCCCCTGACTGTTCTGGACACTTGGGATTGACTCTCAATCAAATCATATGCTTCAGCAGTTTAGTCACCCATCAAGTTGCTGTATTCTGTAAACTCCGATTTTGGTATTCATGAATCATGCTGGAAGCACTGCCCCAAGAAAGCGAACTGCCCATTGATGAAGCAACCGTAAGCCTGAAAACCCCTCCTCATTCCATTGAGGCGGAGCAGTCTGTGCTCGGTGGCCTGCTGCTGGATAATGAAGCCTGGGATAAAGTGGCCGACAAGATCGCGGCTGACGACTTTTATCATCCCCGTCACAAAATTATTTTCTCGTCGATGGCTAAATCGGCGAATGAGACGCTTCCCTTTGACCCCCTGACACTGGCCGCCACCCTGGAGAATCAGGACGAACTGGAACAGGCCGGTGGTATGGTGTACATCACCGAGCTGGTGGCCAATGTTGCCGGTATTGCCAATATTGAGGCTTACGCCGGAATCATTCAGGAGCGTTCTGTTTTCAGAAAGGTGATCAATGCCAGTCAGAAGATGGCTGAAAGCGCCTACAATCCGGAAGGTCGGGACAGCCAGACAGTATTGGATGAAGCTGAACGACTGGTTTTCAACATCGCTGAAGAGCGCCCCAAAACCGGTGGCCCGGTGGGTGTTCGGGAAATCCTGGACAACACGGTTCAGAAAATTGATGAGCTTTTTAACGCTGGCGATGCCATTACCGGTATCACCACAGGCTTTAGTGATCTGGACAATATGACCTCGGGTATGCAGCCGTCGGATATGATTATTGTTGCTGCCAGGCCGTCGATGGGAAAAACGACGTTCGCGATGAACCTGGTCGAAAACGCCCTGCTAAATACCGAAAAAGTCGTCATGGTCTTCAGCCTCGAAATGCCCTCTGAGCAGCTGATGATGCGTATGTTGTCCTCTCTGGGCCGAATCAATCAGGGCAAAGTGCGTTCCGGTAAGCTGGAAGAAGACGACTGGCCGAAGCTGGTGTCAGCGGTGGAGAAAATCAAGGACAAAAAACTGTTTATTGATGACACCGCAGGCATCAGTCCTTCAGAAATGCGTTCCCGTATTCGTCGTGTAGTTCGTGAACATGGTGACATGGCCATGATTATGATCGACTATCTGCAGCTGATGCAGATTCCCGGTTTCAGCGAAGGTCGTACCAACGAAATTTCGGAAATTTCCCGATCCCTGAAAGCCATCGCCAAGGAGTTTAACGTACCGGTGATTGCGCTGTCTCAGCTTAACCGGTCTCTGGAGCAACGCCCCAACAAGCGTCCGGTCAACTCCGACCTCCGTGAATCCGGAGCGATTGAGCAGGATGCCGACGTCATCATGTTTATCTACCGTGACGAGGTCTATAACCCGGATACCGAGTTTAAGGGTATTGGTGAGATCATCATTGGTAAGCAGCGTAACGGCCCTATCGGTTCAGTAAGATTGGCCTTTATTGGTCAGTACACCCGGTTTGAGAATCTTGCCCCCGATGCTTATGTCAACTTTGATGATGAATAAGCAGGAAGTTATTAACGCTCTTGCGCACAGGTACTGGACCCGGTCTGTCGATATTGAAAAAGGCATCTGTGCTTTGGTAATTCATTTTGATTCCCTTCTGTTAATTGCCTACAGTGGTAGGGCAATGGAGGTATTTATGGAAAACTTGTATGACAAAGATTATCACCAATGGCTTACCCTACAGCGGGAGCTACTTGCTCAGCGACAGTTTGACCAGCTTGACATAGAGAATTTGATGGGGGAGCTGGAGTTGGGCATTAAGGACCATATTCGTGAGTTAAAAAATCGTTTAGCTACTTTGATAACTCATCTTCTGAAATGTGATTATCAAACAAGTGTATTAATAGGCACTGTAGCAACTGAAAGAGTACCAAGGGTATGGTTAATTACTATCAACAGATCAAGAAACAACATTAACAAACTTATTGCGGATAATCCTTGTCTAAAACCACAAATAGAAGATGTACTAAACAGTACATATCCTGACGGTAAAAAAGATGCGATTAAAGAAATGAATATTTATGTTAATAAAAATCAAAAGTTAAATGAAAATAGTTTCCCGGATCAGTGCCCGTGGTCTTACGAGCAAATAATGACTGAAGACTGGTATCCACTAAATGGCGTCAATATCGACGACTGAAGACTGGCTGCCGGAGGCTGACAATGACTGATTTATACAAAACCGACTACACCCAATGGTTGAGTCAATAGCGTGAACCTTCTACAAGAAAAAGTAGGAAAAAGTAAGAGGAAGGAAAATCTGCGACAAATTCTTGGGCATGCCGGCGAGGATATAAGGGGTTGGCTCACTGTGTATGCCACCCTTGCTGCAAGCGTGAGGCATTTATATACCACATAATGGGCAGCTTCGAGGATGTTCTGCTCTCGCTTTACTTAAACACAGTGTGCAAAACCAGTGGTACACACAAGCTGATGCTCCCGGGTATTGGACTTGGTTTAAACAAATTGCACAACTTTCAGCCAAAAGATAAAAGCTTGCGTAGTCAACAAAATATGAAAACACGTAAGTAACAATTCCATAGGCAAAAGAATGACCTAAAATGTACAATGTATTCAACCAGCTCTTTTCTCTCTCGTTATCAGCTTCCAGAAAATGTAAGTTCAAGATGTAATCTTGCAACGCTGATTTAATATCAGGCTCATTGCTATGGTAAAGTTCAAAGTACCCATGCTGTAAATTACAAATATTTAACAGCTGGGTTTTTGCTCGTTTGTTACCCATGTTGATAGTCATAAACTTACTGAGCCCTTCTCCCGTCACTACGTTTAGACTGTATTTTGATAAAATTTCAAGTTGCAATAATTTCTCGGGATTCTTTAGCTCAATGCAAACATTTGTTAAAACAAAGCTGTTAAAAACACTAACTGCTTTTTCTGATTTTTCCTCTTTTTCTAAATTTTTATCTTTATTTGAAATGCATGAAGTTTCAAACCACCAATCCCCTTTTTGACCATATGTTGAATCTAAATGCATGAGTTTATGCTCTGATGATATGTTTTTTAAATCTATGCTTAACTTTAATTTTTCGTCAATAGAAACAGGGTAAATAATTGAATTGTTCAATAACTGAATGCAGTCTGACTTATTTTCACTTTGCAATAATGTTTTATTCAGTAATTCAAATTCTAAAATGATGCCATAGGCATAATTACTTTTAATAATTTTTGGTTTCAGTGATCTGGAATTACGATCAAGATGTCTTGAAGCAAATATTCTATCAATCAGGTAGACTTTCGTAAGAATTGTTGAAATTACTGACAACGTCGTAAGGTGAAAAGGCCTGACATTTTGATCGAATCCCAGATTATAGTGCTTCTTAAGCTGTAAGTAATTAATGGTTGTTATAACTGGGAGCAATACACAATTAATTCTCACAATATTCTCTATGTGAATTTCTTCGAAATAAGCAAACAAAGTGCTTGAGTAAAAACATAGGCAAAAGATAAGTAAACGCATTTTTATTTACTAAATAAAAAGTGTTCAGAGTATATAGCAAAGCCTAAAAAAAAATCCAGCCGACTGCTTTGGCATTAGTCGGAAGAAGTGTGAAAGTTTTTTCTATTTTTCCAGTGGATGATTCACGAGCCAAAAGCCACGCTAGCCTTCACTGTGATCGGAGGTAGCGCTATTTTAGTAGCTCTATTCTCGTTCGAAATTCTATCAACATTGGCCCTGACGGCAGGGCTGCAGGATAACAATTACAGGAAAAGGGTTGGCATGTTGCGTTCGCCACCCTTGCTGCAAAGGTTACAGGTTCTAAAAAACAAGCTCGCTTCTGGGTGAAATTTTGTCTCGCATTTTTATAACTTGTTTTTGCTTAGACTCTTCATTAATGAAACTTCTGCTTAATAATTTTCGTGTTTCTAAAGGAAGCTGATCATGCCAGATATCAGGATCTTCAGATAAAGTTTTTGCATCAGACTCGTTGAAATCATCTGAGAGGCAAGCATTGTTAAACTTATAAGTTAACTCGTAATATTTATCGTTTGGAGCGCCACATTTCATTTTCAACTGTATTTTTGATAAAAATAGTGCAGCATTGATAAGGCGTGATGATGGAGGCTGATAAAAACGTGTTCCTTTTTTATGGACGCTATCAAAATCGATTAATTTTATTTTATTTTTCAGACAAATCATATTTTCAGGTTTGAAATCCATTTGCGTAACACTTATCGACTCAAGATGATTTAAAATCTCAAGAACTTGGAAAATAATTTCATGAAATTGTGAAACTGATAATTTTGAGAAGTTTTCATCTAAAAATTGATAGAGGTTGCTTTTCCCTAATTCCATCACAATATACATTTTATTATCTTCTTCCAGAACGCCAAAGTATTCAACAATATTAGGGTGGGGATTGGCTATTAAGGTTTTTATCGTCTTTTTCTCATCAATAGCATTCTCCGCTTTCCAACCTATCAAAGGAATAACTTTTATGGCTATATCACATTTACGTTCAGTTACGCACTTTGACCGATACACATCACCGCATGCGCCACCATCAATTTTATCTTTAAACTCGAACATATGAGCTTTTGGTATACATCCCTGTGCAAAGCCATGAAAACACTTATCTTCACTTTTACTTTGTACATCAATTTTTATCCTTTTAGAGGGTAAGCCTGAAATATCCATATTAACTCCCTGATTTAATTCATCCCTGTGGCACAGACTCTGAAACTGGCGTCATGTTGCAATCAATAACGAATGCTACTAAAACATGAAAAACCATTTGAACCCAATAAACATATTGGATTCAAATGGCTGCGTAATAACAGGCGATTTGATAGGATTTCCAATGTCAGAACTCATCTTTTTTGGATGGTTTTAATGCGCAAGCTACCTTTTCTGCTGCATTTTCTCCATTATCCCTGTTGTATAAACGTGTTTTCATAACATCAGAACTAATATCAATTTTCATTACACGCCCAGCGAGATAATCAAAATATAATTCATGAGAAGCTCGCTTGCTTAATAGCTCTTTGGCTTGATCTACAGTCATTGGAGCAGGATCATAGTGGAGCATTCCCAATCCTTGAGGTTTAGCTCTATTATAAAGAGCTGCCAGTAGTTCAGCTTTATCAAGAGTGCTTATATTCACTCTATTATGAGCAAAAACTATATCGCAAGTTTCAGATACAGCCTCCGCACTAATTGCCAGTGTTGCCATCAATATCATTAGCGTAAATTTATTTTTCATGGACTCTAGACCCTTTTGTGAAACCTTATAAAAATTAGACAACACCCAGCCCAGAAGGTTCCAAATAAAAATGACCATCATCAAAGCAACCAAAGAAACAAGTCCATAGATCATGGTTGGAAGCTGGTTAAAGTTTTTGTCACCAGATACGGCGGGTTTTCGATATAACAGGAGGTCTTTTGCTATTGCATGTTGGTTGTTTATGTCATTCTTGTTTAAAACCAGACAGAAACCATCAACATCATAGAATACACTCATCATAGGCGCAGGAGCCCTGTCAGCTATCTATAGTCTGCAACCGAAAGATGGCTAAATCGCCGGGGCTCTTGTCTTTTTTAAATCGAACTCAAGTTCAATGAGCGCATTGCTGGGAAAGGCCCGATAACATGAAGCAAGGTATTCGGTTAGTGTTAGTCCTGGTTACCATGATGCTTCCTTGTACAGGCTATTCCGGAGATGACAGATACGACGCTTACCTGCCTTTGGCAGAATTAGCGCTCATGCAAATGTTCAAAACCTTTATAGGGGGGGGCTCCTCCAGAAGCCTTTTCAATCTTGAAGAGGTTTCATTATGGTCATTTAACAGGGATCACCATTCATCTGACGGATTTCTGGGAATTGACGAGCAGACTGTTGATGGTGAGCTGAGAGTGACCGCCAGGTTCCAAATTACTGCAGTGAATACTCCCCCTGATATGAGACTTCGACCATCAAATTTCATTGAAATGGGGGCCAGGAGTAAGGCTTACTTTACGTCTGTTTTGCAATTGTTGACTGAATATTTTCGGACGCACTTCAACACTGATAAAGTTTATTATCTGGGCCGAGCCAATCTTGATCGTAATCAAGGATCAGCAGTAGTCGAAGGCCCTGATTATCATAATTATGATAGTGACTATGCTTTGGGTGGATTTAGTGACAGCAGTGATGATGAAGGAAAAGCTTCTGAAGAAGATACTGAAGCTGGAGCAAGCAAAAAAAAGTACAAATGTTATGACCATTCACATATTGATGTCTGTAGTTTATCTGAAACTCCTGAATATTGGGATGCTGAAATGATGATCAACATGAAAAAAGGCACTATCACTTACAAAGCCTTACTGCTTTATTCAGGTTTTCTCAGGCCTGCTTTTGGACCAGAACCAAGCAGCCCTAAACGAAATGATAGTGGTGAAGAATATCGTGAAATCGGAGATCTGATTGAACAGACACGTCAATGTATTGATCTATACAACGGCGGGCTCGATGAAGGGCTAAGCGAGTATCTGCCACATGAGCCAACCCCTCCGTCTTAGGATTGATGGCACCTTTTTTGATTCATGACTCTCAATAACCAGATGCTTTCGCCCGTTGCTGCCCGCAGCGGTCCGGCCTAACCAGGCGTTTTCGTCCCGCCAGAGCGTAAGCTTCAGACAACCACGAGATGTTGCTATCACAAGTTGGAAAAGGTGCTGCAAATTGGGTTTTGCGGGTGTGCTGACCTCGATGATATAGATGAAATTATCAAAGGCCATCCTCTGTATCACGAGCTTCATGGGAAACCTGCCCTCTGCCCGATAGAAGCAGCTTCAGGATCGCCTCTTTATAAACGACTAGCTTCCGTTACTAATCGCGCCAAAGCGATGGCGCAATTATGGCGCAATTATGGCGCAATTATGGCGCAATTAGATATAATACGCCATAATCGCGCCAAAGAGCTTCAAAGTTGCATCACATTCATGAATACTCTCGATGATTTATACCAGGCTATCATGCAAGCCAACAAGCCAGTCTCTATCTCTGAACTGCTTGCTGCTCACCCAAATCTTACCCGCCGAACAACCCAGCGCTGGTTAAACAGTTTACTGGCCGAAAGCAAGATTACTGCTCTTGGTGAGGGACGGGGCAGGCAATATCAGGTATTTAGTCTATCTCAGGCAAATCAGGATAATGATCAATCTGACGAATTTCCTGCATTTATTCCACTGTCGCCAGACAGTAAGGATATTCTGTCTTATATAGAGCAACCTGTCGAAGCCCGACAACCCATTGGATACCAGCGAGAATTTCTGGACATATACCAGCCCAACAACACCTACTACTTATCAGCTCCCATACGCCATCAGCTCTGGCGCATGGGCGACACTAAGCAAACATCACAACCCGCTGGCACATACGGTCGTGCAATTCTGAACCGTTTCCTGATTGACTTATCCTGGGCATCCAGTCATCTGGAGGGTAATACCTACAGCCGTCTTGATACTGTTCGGCTTATAGAAGACGGTCATGCAGCTCAGGGAAAGGCAGCTATCGAGACACAGATGATTCTGAATCATAAAACAGCCATAGAGTTGCTGGTTGATAATGCAGAAACCGCATCATACAACCGCTTTACGCTACTAAACCTTCACAGTTTACTGTCCGAAAACCTGTTGCCTAACCCTGCTGATGAAGGACGAATTCGACAGCATCAGGTAGAAATAGGTAAAAGTGTTTTCAGGCCACTGGCTGGCGAAGTCATTATCAGTGAACTGCTTGATATTCTGTTGCAAAAAGCCAGTCAGATTGAAGATCCGTTTGAGCAGTCTTTTTTCATGATGGTCCACCTGCCCTATCTGCAACCTTTTGCTGACGTGAACAAACGGACATCACGTCTGGCAGTTAACCTGCCATTAATCCGGGCCAATCTCTGCCCTCTTACTTTTCTGGATGTACCGGAACAGGCCTATAGCTGTGCGACTCTAGGCGTCTATGAAATGACCCGGATTGAATTGTTACGTGATCTCTATCTATGGGCTTATGAACGCTCAACGCAGGAATATCTGGCGATCAAACAACAACTGGCTGAGCCTGATCCCCTGCGACTTAAACATCGGGACTTGGTTAAAAAAACGGTTAAAGAAATAGTTCTCACTCCGGATTCCGATCCTGTAGATCTGATTAAAGCCCTGTTACCAGAAGAGATTGAAGAAGCCTCACGCTCAGATTTGTCATCGCTGATTATTGAAGAACTACGTCGTTTACACGAAGGTGTATTAGCCCGTTACGGTTTAAGACCATCCCAGTTTAAACACTGGCAGGAAGTACAAAAAGAAAGTTAAACTGATCAGCTGGCAAGGGCTGACCGATCAGATTGGATGCTGGTTTCAACTGAATAAACCTTTATTAGCCCGCCAGGTTTCACGTAACTGTTTACCTATCAGCTTTTGAGTATCAGCCTTGATGTCGAACAATCCGGCCTGATCGCTCCAGCTTTGCACAGACTCAACCACTTGCTCGATCACTCGTCTGGCTTGATTCCAGTTTGCAAAATTTGCCTGGCTGGCGAGTTTCTGTATGACCTCTAGTGGCGGCTGGGAACCGTATCCCATATAGGCTGTCATGTGGTTGTTGTAGGGTGTTGGGCTGAAAGTTACGTCATAAAAAGGTGCCAGTGACCAACGACCATGGTCATCCATTAAAAAAGACCAGTTTTTCGTATGGTCATCCTGATTCATAGCAAACAAGTTGAACATGGCCCTGGCAAATTGCTCCTGTGCCACTGCCGGATTCTGGCACAATATCTGGCTCACTTTCAGCAAATCCTCATAGTCGATTGAGGGTTGCCGAAAATCGGCATCCATAAGACCACACAGTGTTTGCATATGAAAATGCCCTTGCTGAGACGGGTGGTCTGAACAATCAAATCGCTTCAATGCCAGCCAGGCTTTTGCACCAGAGTTTCCAGTATCATGAATAAGGTGCCATTGCGGTGTCGTCAATCCAGCTCGTTTTGCCAGAGTTAACCAGAGTGCTTCACACAGGCTTTCTTCATGCCCGAGGGGAAGACTCTTGGCAGTAAATTTTACCAACCAGGGGGTTAGGTGACTTTGTGGCTTAATGCTGACATAGCGGGCATTATCGGAATCAAGCCATACCGATACCTTGGGTCTGGCCCCCCCCGAACCACCAGCCTGAGCCAGGACAGGTAATATATCTTCAGTCTCACCTTCAAAAACCTGTTGAGCCTCCTGTCCCAACAGCGCAATGTCTGATAAGGAGTGATCATTCTCAGTGGCATGATCCATAGCCGGTGTATAACTCAGGCTACCCATCCCTCTCTCACCGATGAATGCCAAACGATCCATCGGGGTTACCTGATGTGGAAGTATGCCCTGTTGTCGGAAGGCTCTATCCATCAACAGCAAGCCCCAGCCATCAGGCAGAGAATCGGCAAAAACTCCCTGTAACCCTTGGTGTGGCTGCCTGGGCCCGCGACTCAAGGTAGCTTCAAAGGGCAAGGTGAAAGGAGACAAACTATGAAAACGACTGAGATAGCTCTCATCATATTGAAAGAAAATACCCTGTTGATTCTGAGCCAACTCACCGACTTTATGCTTTGTCCCGTCACTGAACCTGCGATGTACACTGAGTTTTCGAACCCTCATGTTTTTAATACCTCGCTGATACTGGCAGGCATAGACTCGGCTTTTTCTGTCAATGCAACCAGGGCTTCCAGCTGATCAACCGCCTGCCAGAGCAAAATGAACTGCCGCAACGATATTTGCCCGGTTGATTCAAATTTTTTGATCGTTGATGCTGGCACAGAACTCCGCTCTGCCAGACTCTGTCGGGACCATTTTTTTGCCTTTCTTCTGTCCATAACCGCAGTGGCCAGCTGCTGCTGAACATCAGTGGGTGTTAATAATGACAATAAGCTCATAGTGAGTCACATCCATGAAATATGGATACTATTATAGCTTTTTTTAGGTAAAATACGAGATTTTGGATATTACTGTATCCAATCAAATTGAAAGAAAACTATCATCAGAATGAGCAACCCATCTACGAACTGAGTTCTTTCCGTTACCTGAGTGAGCAATACCCCGTTAAAAACGCTACAGTAACCCAGTTACGCAAATAATGAGATGACAAACTAATGGCAACAAACTACGGCCAAACCTGGTGGGGCGAACAATGGCTGGTAGCTTTTAACGGCATTGATTACAGCAACCGTCTGCCCCGTGGGCGCCGCTATGCCGGTAATGGCTCGGTATCCAACATTGAGCTTAAAGGCACCTCAACTCATGCAGATGTTCGGGGAAGACGACCAAGGCCCTACAAGGTCAAGGTTCATCTACCGGGTTTTACCACCAACCAGCAACAAAGCATTTTAATGGCCGTCAGCCAGAGCCCGGCCCTGCTCGCTAAATTACTGAACCGGCAACTCCCCGCTCAGATGCTGACGTTGATGGAAAAACAGAACATCCCCCTGTTTCCCAAACACTGGGATGATATGAAAGCCAGCTGTTCCTGTCCTGACTGGGCAATGCCATGCAAACATATTGCCGCCGTCATCTATCTGATCGCCAATGAGATTGATAAAGACCCGTTTATGGTGTTCAAGCTTCACGGTATGGATTTACCCAAAGCTATTGAAAAACAAACCGGCATGTCCCTGGCGAAGGCCGACACACCGCCACAGGTGATGTCTTTCTGGCAGCACGAGCCTGTGTCTGAAGACTGGCAGTTGCCAAAAACCCCAACCTTTGAGTTGCTGGATCTGGCCACCATTGAGCCATTGGGTGAGAGGATTCAGGGCATTCTCACACCAAAACCCTTGTTTTATGGCAAAGAATTTAAAACCGTATTGACTGACTTTTACAAACGCAGTGCCCGTTATGTCAGCCAATACGAAAAACAACAGGCGACGGAAAATACGCTGGATATTGCTGACTTCAGCCTGACCCAGCTGGTGATCGACAAGAATGGCTGTTTCCACTCAGCCCGAAGCAAAGATAATGGACAGTCTGTATCGGAACCGAACGAATGGATCAGTCTGCTGGCATCGTTACGCAATATTCACAGCCCTGAACGTAGCCGATATTTTCACAAAGCCCTGCTCTGGCAATGGCTTTATCGTCTGAGTGTCAAGCTGGTGCAGCAACATGCTTCTATTCCGGCCGTCTTTATGCAACAGGATGACCTGACGCTGATACAGTGGCAACCAGCACTGCTCAGTGAACCGGTGAAAAACCAGCTACAGATATTCTACGACGTGTGTCCACCGGATTTCGTGGTATTAGAAACAACGCAGAAAAACCGCAAAAAACCTCAGCTGCATTATGCAGACAGCCAAACCCAGATCCATCTGGCCATCAACGCCGTCATCAGCTTCTTTATGGAACAGGCCATGGAAGCAGCGCCCGATAAATACTGGGAAGAAGATATCTGTCGTCTGTTTTTTGCCGGATCACCCTGCCTGTTTAACCAGTTTGAAACGCTGGCTTACCCCAAGGTCATTCGCAACTGGCTAAACCGGCTATCACTGGGAGAGCGGGCGCACCGTCTGCACCTGCTGGTGGAAGAAGTGGATAGCCCGGAAGCAGATGACCAGATAGCTGACCAGCTATCGGTAGATATCAGGGTTGAACAGAAGCAGACCATGTTGATGCTGCCCGAACTGTTTAAGGAGGGTTCATTATCTGAAACCAAAGTAAGCGTGCTGACCGACCTGGCATTACTGGCAGATTATATGCCTGCTATAGAACAGCTTTACCAGACCCAAAAAAAACACCGCCCGCTGCATTACACACTTCAGGCCTTCACACCCATATTCAGGGAAACCCTCCCTGCCCTGCAAATGCTGGGTATTCAGCTGGTACTGCCCAAACGACTGCAAAAGCTGGTGTACCCTCAGCTCAGTTTGTCATTGTCAAAAAGTGACAGTGATAATGCCGTCAGTTATATGAACCTTGACCAGCTTTTGCAGTTTAACTGGCAAGTGGCTTTGGGCGACCAGCGCATTGAGGTCAACGAGTTTAACCAGTTGCTTCAGGGCGCCGACGGTCTGGTTAAAATGCTGGATCAATACGTCATGCTGGATGACAGCAAATTGCAGCAACTGCTTAAAAAACTCGATAATTTACCGGAAACCCTGTCACGCACCGATCTGTTAAAAGCCGGACTGTCTGGTGAACTGGATGGCGCCAAAGTGGATTTAGGCGACAGTGCCAGACAACTGTTTGAAGAGCTGCTCAAAGGCGAACCCGCACCTCTGCCTGCAAGCCTGAATGCTGAACTACGCCCCTATCAGCAGCGTGGCTACGAATGGATGGCGCAAAATGCCCGCATTGGTTTTGGTTCACTATTGGCCGATGACATGGGTCTGGGTAAAACCCTGCAAGTCATTGCCCTGCTGTTACACCAGCAAGAAAACGGCCAGCTTGATCAACAAAAAGCCCTGGTGGTGGCCCCTACTTCCCTGCTGACCAACTGGCGCAAAGAGATTGAACGCTTTGCCCCGGATTTAAGCGTGCAGGTCTATCACGGCAGCAAACGACAGTTAAAAATCAGTGACCATGACGTAATTCTCACCAGCTACGGCCTTATCCGCACCGACAGTGCGGCACTGGCCAAACCACGCTGGCGCACATTGGTCATTGATGAAGCCCAGAACATTAAAAACCCTGGCACCCAGCAGACCAAAGCCATCAAAAAGCTGAAATCCGATATCCGTATTGGCATGAGCGGCACACCGGTTGAAAACCGCCTGCGGGAATACTGGAGCGTGTTCGATTTCACCAATAAAGGTTATCTTGGCACCCAGAAGAAGTTTCAGGAAGAACTGGCCACCCCCATTGAGAAAGACCGTGACCAGAACTGCCTGGACCGCTTTCGCAAACTCACCAGCCCATTTATTCTCAGACGACTGAAGACGGATAAAACCATCATCAGCGACCTGCCAGATAAAGTAGAAAGCAACCGCTTCTGCAACCTCAGCAAACAGCAGGCATCCCTTTACCAGAGTACGGTTAACAGCATTATGAAAGACCTGCACTCCAGTGAAGAAGGGATTGAACGCAAAGGCATTATTTTCAAACTGCTCAACGCGTTAAAGCAGATATGTAATGCACCGGCGCAATTCCTGAACCACGACCAGGCCAGTGTCGAAGAGTCCGGAAAACTGGCGCTGTTTATGGAGCTGATGCGTGAGGCTATGGATGCTGATGAGAAAGTGCTTATTTTTACTCAGTACACGACCATGGGGGAGTTACTGGTGAATACGCTGCAACAGGAAATGACTCTGGATGTTCCTTTCCTGCACGGTGGCCTGTCCCGGAAGAAACGGGACGAAATCGTCGAAGACTTTCAAAAGAATGGACACACCCGTGCCATGATCCTGTCCCTGAAAGCCGGAGGTACCGGTTTAAATCTCACTGCGGCCAGCCAGGTTATTCACTACGATCTCTGGTGGAACCCGGCGGTAGAAGCCCAGGCCACCGACCGGGCTTACCGTATTGGCCAGAAACGCAATGTCCAGGTGCATCGCCTGATTACTGAAAACACCTTTGAAGAAAAAATCGATGCCATGATTCAGGGCAAGAAAGAACTGGCCAACCTGACAGTTGCCAGTGGCGAACAGTGGATTACCGAGTTGTCGGACCAGGAAATCAAGGAGCTGGTGTCATTGGGGTGACTAGTGCAACCAAGCTCTGATATGTACCCCCTCTCGCTCCCATGCAGAGAGGGTGCCGCAAAACTCCAACCACTCGTTCCCACGCTGTGAGGGTGTCGCAAAACTTCAACAGCTCGTTCTCACGCTCTGAAGTCGTCATTCCCGCGAAGGCGGGAATCCATCGCCAACGGTGGATCTCTGCCTTCTCGGGGATGACAAGGCCAGGGGGACACCGGGCAGTATGGTTCTGGTGGAGAGTCAGTGTGGATTCCCGCCTTCGCGGGAATGACGAGAATGAAGCCGGCAATGACGGGAGTCAGCGCGTTCCCACGCCGGAGAGAGTTTTGCGACACCCTCGCTGTGCGTGGGAATGCATATCTCCTCCCCTGAACAGCGGACTCTGAGGCGCGAGATAGGTATGGGTTCCCACGCTGGGACCCACAGGGCCTAAAAGCATGGGAACCAGAGTTTTGTGAAAGCCTCTCTGCGTGGGAACGAGTGGGCTGTATGGATATCAGGGCTTGGCTGCACCAGGAGCCTGCCTGCTCTCGATAAGCAGGGGCGCTGCGTATTCCGATTGACCGGTTAACAGTAATGACTACCGGTCGCAAAGGGGAGTACAAAACCCCTTTTGGAACAATCGAGTTCACTCATACCAAACGACCAGCATCCAAGATTATTGACTGCATTGATTCTAATGGACGCCCCTTGCGTATGGCGTCAAAAGAGGCTGACTGGCGAGATTTAAAACGTGTTGGCAGAAACACACACCTTGTTGACAAGCAGGCGGTTTATGAAGATTAACCCAGCAGATTTCTATCATTACTGCACCTGAGCAAAGAGATATACCCAAACAGCGAATCAGGATTGAAGTCGCCGTAAGTACTCAAAAACCGGTACATGAGGCAAAGTTCCAATTTGTCGTCTAGCCTCAAGCCTGTGATTTCATTACCCTCCACGGATCAGTCCCCGAACCTGCTAAAGTTCATCGCCCAGCAGCAGGAGCAGATTACTCATCGACTGGTGGATGTCATTGAGTATGCTGACCTGTAACCACTTTCGGGGAATGACTTTGTGGAAAGTAGACAACGAAGATTCCCCCCTGAAAGCCGTTGATCCATTGCCACTGGCAGGTGAGTGCCAGAAATCCGAGAGTTCAACCGTCGGCTCGGCAACGACCAGTGCACCGACACTTTGCCAGATCGTGAATAGCTGGCTCCTGTCAATGATTCCAAAGACACTGCTTTGACTGGACTGACCAACGTCGATGGTCAGTTCAACTTTGACTCAGCTGTTTGCATGACAGACCCTTAGTCCTCTGCTTCTATTAGCAATGCGACTACCAATGCGACTTTCAATATCAACCCGGTTTCTACTTGATCGGCGGATACAATCCCAGTGACCAATGCTTTGGGGGTCATAGCCTCTCTGGCCATATTGTTGAATCTATAGCCTGAGTGATTCACCCCCTCGTTTAAAAGAAGCTGTTACAACGCCCTTGCCCTGTATATGAACGGCTCAGGAGTCATGGCTAATACCCTGAATAGCAGCACTAAAGAGAGGATTGACAAAAAGATCCATCTGTTTTCTGGCAACACCTTAATCCTGTTAATGGATAACTATAAACACAGCGACTAGTGCAGCTAAGCTCTGATATCCATACACCCCTCGTTCCCACGCAACAAAGGGTGTCGCAAAACCCTGGTTCACCTCCCGTCATTTCCGGCCTCACTCCCGTCATTCCCGGCCTCACTCCCGTCATTCCCGCGAAGGCGGGAATCCAGCGCCAACGGTGGATCTCTGCTTTCTCGGGGATGACAAGGCCAGGGGGACACCGGGCAGTATGGTTCTGGTGGAGAGTCAGTGTGGATTCCCGCCTTCGCGGGAATGACGAGAATGAAGCCGGGAATGACGAGAATGAAGCCGGGAATGACGGAAGAGAACACGTCAAACGGCGTAAAATCAGTGGTGGCACCAAAAGTGAGGGCGGCCGACGGAGCAGAGACACCTTTGCAAGCCTTACCGGTTTAAAATGTGTCGGGAGTACAGGCTGTCGTAGTCATGTTCAAGTGGTTATGCAAATGAAACCTTGTTTTCCGGACACAATAATCAACAACTCACCTATTCCCGTAAACTGAAAGCACGGGTTCATCCAGATTAGCCATCTGTTCCCTCAGCTCCAGAATATGTTCTGACCAGTAACGCTCGGTATTGAACCAGGTAAATGCCATGGGAAAGGCCGGGTCCGTCCAGCGTTTGGCCAGCCAGCCAGAATAGTTGATCAGCCTCAGGGTTCGGAAGTATTCCACCAGATTGAGTTCTATGGGGTCAAACTCGTGAAATTCCTCATAACCTTCTAAAAGCTCTGCCAGTTGAAGGGTCTGGCTGGCCCGGTCACCGCTCAGAAACATCCACAAGTCCTGAATAGCGGGAGCCATGCAGGTGTCGTCGAAATCGACAAAGTGAGGGTTATCATCTCGCCAGAGAATATTGCCGACATGAGCATCGCCATGCACCCGAATCATTTTCGGGTGGTATTGGGCTTCGATTCGCGCAAGACGATCCAGAATGTCACGGGTCAGGGTTTCATAAGCTTCTCTGAGGGTGGCGGGAATAAAATCATGATCCAGCAGCCAGGTGACATTGTCGATGCCGTATCTTTGCAGATTAATGGCCGGACGGTGCTGGAAAGGTGCCGCTGAGCCCAGTTTATGTAACCTTCCCATGCAACGACCCAGCACCAGCAGATGATCCAGGTTATCCAGTTCCGGTGGGTAGCCTCCCATGCGTTTGAACAGGGCAAACCGGAAGCCCTCAAATTCATGTAAGGTTTCCTGATTCTCGTTCCGGAGGGGGGCCACAATCGGAAATTCCATGTCCTGCAGCTCCAGCGAGAAGGCGTGTTCTTCCAGAATCTCCTCCCGGCTCCAGCGCTCCGGGCGATAAAACTTGGCAATAATCGGCAAGCCATCTTCAATCCCAACCTGGTAAACACGGTTTTCGTAGCTGTTCAGAGCCAGGTTCCTGGCGTCACACAGGTATCCCTGGCTTTCCACAGCGTCCATCACCCGATCAGGCGTCAGTCGCTCATAAGGGTGTTGGATATCTGAACTCATAGAAGGCTCCCATCATCGTTTGCTGCTGAAGTTTACTACGAAACTCGTCTCGGCATTGTCAGGTTTACTGACCTTTTTGTCAGTTTCTCAGAAAACTATTTCTATTTTTGGTGGGTCTAAAAGTTATTCATGGTCTTTTGAGGAAAGCGGAAATGGATGTTCAAAGCGCTACTTTTCCCAGCAACAGGTTAGCGACTGATCAGGGTCGTTCCCGGAATCCCTGTGACATTGTTGCAAAGGCTGTTTACTACGTATTAGGTAAACTCAGGCTGATTAACGTGCCTGAGGAGATGGTGGCCTCCAAAGTCGTCTATAAGAATGAATACTTCTCGGTGACCTCAGAGCTCTGGGAGTCCCCTGTGGGTCAAAATATCTACATGAGAAAGTGTGTTGTGCCAAGAGGGGCTGAACGGCGTCTCAGGATTGAAAAGGAGCTTCTCAGAGCGGCTCAGGGTCCGAATATTGTCAGGCTCATTGAAACAGAGGACGACACTATACTGATGCCCTTCGCAGGCATGTCACTTGAGGAGATTTTGCATTTTAATAATAGAAGGATGCCTCTGCCTATCTTTGAGACTTTTGCCCGACAGTTAATGAAGGGTGTTGCTCACCTGCATGATGCAGGGATCTGGCATCTGGATTTGAAACCAGAAAATCTGGTAGTCGATGATCAGGACAATCTCTCCATCATTGATTTTGGTCTGTCTCAGTATGCGGGTCCGATTGAAAGGTCAGAAGTATGTACAGAAGGCTATAAACCTCCTGAAATGTTTCATAAGGGACCTGAGGTTATTTCCAGTAAAACCGATATTTTTTCAGCAGGAGTTTCTCTCTTCAAAATGTTGATGAATAAAAAGCTTTTTCCAGAGGACTTCGATAAGAGCGTAATGGTGAGGCAAGACGTTTATTATGAGTACCTGAATGAGCAATTAAAAGAGGTAGAGTCCATTGACCCAAGCCTTGGGGTATTACTCAGGTTGATGCTGGCCTGGTATCCACAGCATCGGCCTGATGCAAAGAAGATACTGGGCCACTTCATGAGATCCAGACCCTAAGTACCTGGCCAGTTGGTTTCGCATATTCTGGCGAGTGGATTTTTTCATCCATCAAGGCGCAACGACGGGCGCGTAGCCATAGCTACGCAACCAGGGTTGGAACGCAGAAGGATGGAAAAAGCCGCCGTCCAGAATATGCGAAACCAACTGGTTAGGTACTTAACATCAATAATGAGCCTTCCAGTCGGTAAAACGTCTGAAAATAGAATCCTGACCCAATAGGCTGATCATTGTTAGCTACTGTTGTTTACTCCGAAACTCGCCTCAAAAGGGTTAGCTTTACTGACCACACTGTTAGTCCTTCATAAAACTTTTTCTACTTTTGGTGACTCTAAAGCTTGTATCAATCAGGAAAAGGACAAAAAAATGAATATAAGAATGGATGCTCATATCCCTACTCTTACTGAAAGTGGGTCGCCAACAATAGTCGTTCATAGTTCTGCTTCTAACGGTAATAGTTCACCAACTGATCAAAGTTGTCTCAGAAATCCCTGTAACATCGCTTCATCGGCTTATCACTTCGTGTTGGGCAGGTTCAGGCGGACTCATGTGAATGAACATGTGAATGGTCGAATGCTGGACTCAAAATTACTCTGTTACAGTGGGTGCTTCGTTCTGAAGCAGGAGACCTGGGAGCTCCCTGAGGGTAGAAAAATCTACGTGAGAAAGTGTCTTAACAACAGAGCAGGTAAAAAGCTTCTCATAAATGATAAGAAGATGCTCAGGGCTGCTCAGGGTCCGAATATTGTGCCGTTTATTGAAACGAAAGACAAAAGCCTATTGATGCCCTTCGCAGGCGAACCACTTATCTGTATTTTGGCTCGGGATCAGGATCGAGGGCTACCACGACCCAAGTTTGAGAGCTATGCCCAACAACTCATGCAGGGTGTAGCTCACTTACATCATTCAGGGATCTGGCATTTGGATTTGAAACTCGCCAATGTCTTAGTGGATGAGAGCGGCGAAGATAAACTCACCATTATTGATTTCGGTCTGTCTCAGCGTGCTGGTCGTGCTAAAAATAAGGATCCGGGCACAATGGGTTATAAATCTCCTGAAATGATTTGTCGGGGACACAAGGCCCTTTCTGCGAAAACCGATATTTTTGCAGCAGGGGTTATTCTTTTTGAGTTGTTGACGAATTACAGGCTCTTTCCTCAATCTATTAATTTCCTTAACAAGGGATTTGTGGCGAAGGAAGACTCATATTACGAGTACCTGAATAGTCGACTGCAACTAGTGGAGGATATTGATAATCACTATGCGCAATTAATAAGGTCAATGCTGGTCTGGAATCCAAAGGACCGGCCTGATGCTGATAAGGTGCTGGGTGATCTCTTGAGATACTGACTGTGACATCAAGAATGAGCCTTCCAGTCGGTAAAGCATCTGAAGATATCGCCCTGACCCAATAGGCTGATAATTGTTAGCTACTGGTGTCCACTACGAAACTCGCCTCAAAAGGGTTAGCTTTACTGACCTTTCCGTTACTCCTTCATAAAACTTTTTCTACTTTCGGTGACTCTAAAGCTTGTATCAATCAGTAAAAGGACAAAAAAATGAATATAAGAATGGATGCTCATATCCCTACTCTTACTGAAAGTGGGTCGCCAACAATAGTCGTTCATAGTTCTGCTTCTAACGGTAATAGTTCACCAACTGATCAAAGTTGTCTCAGGAATCCCTGTAACATCGCTTCATCGGCTTATCACTATGTGTTGGGCAGGTTCAGGCGGGTTAGCGTGAATGAGCAAATGTCGGGCTCAACACTAACCAATGTGAATGGGCAAATGCTGAACTCAACTGATGAGTATGTTAAAGAAGATTACTTCGTTGTGAGGCGTGAGGTTTGGGATTTCCCTGAGGGTCCTAAAATCCTCATGAGAAAGTGCTATGAGGGCAAATTGGCTAAAAATTATCTCAAACATGAAAAGAAGATGCTCAGAGCTGCTCAGGGTCCGAATATTGTGCCGCTCATTGAAACGAAGGGCACAAACATATTGATGCCCTACGCTGGCGAAACACTTCGCAATATTTTGGATCGGGATTCGAGCAGAGGGCTACCACTGCCCAGGTTTGAGAACTATGCCCGGCAACTAATGCAGGGTGTTGCACACTTGCATCATTCAGGGATCTGGCATTTGGATTTGAAACCCGCCAATGTGGTAGTGGATGAGGATAACGATGACAAACTCTCCATCATTGATTTCGGTGTGTCTCAGCGTGCTGGTCCGGCCAGGCAGAAGGTACTCTGCGCAGAAGGCCATAAACCTCCTGAAATGTTTTATCGGGGACCCAAGACCCTTTCCGGGAAAACCGATATTTTTTCAGCGGGGGTTATTCTTTTCAGGTTGTTAACGAATGACAGACCCTTTTCTGGTGTCCTTTCTTTCTGTAGACCGACCTGTGGAGTGATGATGGAGAAAGACAGATATAACGAGTATCTGGACGATCAAATGAAAAAGGTGGAGGCTATTGATAAACGCTATGGGAAATTAATAAGGTCAATGCTGGCCTGGAATCCGAAGGATCGGCCTGATGCAGACGAAGTGCTGGGTTTTTTCATGGGATCTTGAAAAGAGAGGTTAAAGGTCCTGGCGGTAGTCAGGTGTTCTCGCCAGACACCAGATATCGACACGTTCCACGCCCTGCTTTTTCAGAAGTCGGGCGATTTCCGTGACTGTTTCTCCGGTCGTGACAACATCGTCCACTATAGCGAGGTATTGATAGTTTGACTTGTCCGTCATGGAGAAAGCATTCCTGATATTGCTCCTGCGTTTTGAAGCCTTCAGACCCTGTTGGGGAATTGTGTGCTTCTGTCGTTTGATTAGATGGGCTTCCAATTTTATTTTCTGATAGGGCTGAAGGTTTTTAACCAGTTGCCTAGCCAGCAGCAGTGCCTGATCGAAGCCTCTTGTCCGTAGACGTTTATTGTGCAGCGGAACCGGCAGTATTGCCTGAGGCCACTCCCGGCCATCGTAGTGGTGGATCAGATTTCGAGTCAATTGATCGGCTACAGGTGGAAGGTAGATCAGTTGCTGATGGTATTTGATCTGTTTGAGAAGATGGTCAACGGGAAACTCGTAATTAAAGGCAGAATAACAGGTGTCGAATACCGGTTTCTTCTGGAGACAACGGGCGCAGAGTTCCAAAGCATTAAGTGGAACAGGAATGCCACAAGACTGACAGTGTTTTTCTGCAACAGGCAGTGACTTCATGCAAAGGCTGCAAACGGGCTGATTCATCGGCGTATCGGCTCGGCACAGCAAACAGCTCATGGAAATAAACTGTTTAAGATTTAACCACTTGTAAATATTGTTACGTTTTAACAATTGACGCATAGTTTCAATTAATTATCATCGATCCTGTTTTTGATCTTGATTTCTGATATTTGGTCTGACTTACAACAGAGAGCTTCTTCCCGGAAGAATCAGTGAAAAACATGACTAACCTTGCAAGCCTCAAGGACTCAGGTCCCAGCAAACTTCGCCACGACTGGACACATGACGAAGTCGAAGCCCTGTTTCAAATGCCGTTCAATGATCTGGTCTTCCAGGCTCAGCTGGCCCACAGAGAACATTTTGATCCCAACCGGGTGCAGGTTAGTACACTACTGTCCATCAAGACAGGTGCCTGCCCGGAAGACTGTAAATATTGTCCCCAGAGTGGTCACTACAACACCGGACTGAACAAGGAAAAGTTGATGGCAGTGCGCAAGGTTCTGGAAGAAGCCCGCCGCGCCAAAGCTTCCGGGGCGACCCGCTTCTGCATGGGAGCTGCCTGGAAAAACCCACCTGAGAAGGACATGCCCTACATTCTGGAAATGGTGAAAGGAGTCAAGGAAATGGGTCTGGAGACCTGTATGACCCTGGGTATGTTAAATGACGATCAGGCTGCACAGCTGGCCCGGGCTGGTCTGGATTATTACAACCACAATCTGGACACCTCACCAGAGTTTTACGGCAGCATCATCACCACTCGCACTTACTCAGATCGTCTTAATACCCTTGCCCATGTGCGTGATGCGGGAATGAATATCTGCAGTGGTGGTATCGTCGGTCTGGGTGAAACAGAAAGAGACCGTGCCGGTATGTTGATCCAGCTGGCCAACCTGCCCAAACATCCGGAAAGTGTGCCCGTAAATATGTTGGTTCGCGTCGAAGGTACGCCCTTGGCTGATGTCGAAGCTGTCGACGGTATCGATTTTGTTCGTACCATCGCAGTTGCCAAGATCATGATGCCTGCTTCCTGTGTACGCCTGTCTGCCGGTCGTGAAAACATGAGTGATGAGCTGCAGGCTCTGGCTTTTCTGGCAGGTGCCAACTCAATCTTCCTGGGTGACAAACTGCTCACGACGGCCAATCCCAAAGAGAGCCGTGACCGGCAACTCTTCAACAAACTGGGTATCAACAGAGGTGACGCCAACGGGCTGGAAGAGCAAACGCTGGAGGCCATATGCCCTCTGCGCGAGCAGGACTCTTTATTAAATAATGAGCTGAATAATGAACAGTATTACGACGCCATGGGTCAGCAGGCTTCCTGATGGCTTTCGACCTTGAGAAGGACCTTCAAATCCGGCGGGCCCGGGGCCTTTACCGGACAAGGAAAACGCTTGAGGTTCCTCAGGGGGCAGAAGTGGTGGTCGATGGCAAGTCCTATCTGGCTTTCTGCAATAACGATTACCTGGGTCTGGCTAATCATCCGGACATCTGTGCTGCCATGGCTCGGGCCACTTCTGATTACGGTACCGGCGGCGGCGCTTCCCATTTGGTCATTGGCCATAGTCGTGCCCATCATCAGCTGGAAGAAGAGCTGGCAGAGTTCACCGGTCGTGAGCGGGTTTTGCTGTTTTCCAATGGCTACATGGCGAATCTGGGGGTCATCACTGCCTTGCTGGGTAAAGAGGATGCGGTTTTTCAGGATCGTCTGAATCATGCTTCTCTGCTGGATGCCGGTTTGTTATCCGGGGCAAGGTTTCAGCGATATCTCCACAAAGATCTGGCAAACCTGGAGACCCGGCTGAACCGCACCGATGGGCGGCGCAAGCTGATTGTTACTGACGGCGTTTTCAGTATGGACGGTGATCTGGCTCCTCTGAAAGCCTTAGCAGAACTTGCCCATCGACAGGATGCCTGGTTGATGGTGGATGATGCCCATGGCTTCGGTGTTCTGGGTAACAACGGCGGCGGAGTTGCTGAACATTGTTCTCTGGGTCAGAGAGACTTGCCGGTCCTGGTAGGAACTTTGGGTAAAGCGTTTGGTACGGCAGGTGCTTTCGTTGCAGGGAGTGAAGCCCTGATTGAAACTCTGATCCAGTTTGCCCGAACCTATATCTACACCACGTCAATGCCTCCGGCCATTGCAGAGGCAACAAGAGTGAGTCTTGAAATTCTGAAGCAAGAAAGCTGGAGACGAGAGCACCTGGACAAGCTGGTTCAATACTTCAGAAAAGAGTGCCAGCAGATGGGGCTGAAACTGATGGACTCGCACTCTCCGATTCAGCCTGTTATTGTCGGGTCTGCAGATACCGCTGTAGCCATGAGTGACGCTCTGGCAGCACAGGGTATCCTGGTGACGGCCATTCGTCCCCCCACGGTTCCTGAAGGAACTTCAAGGTTACGCATTACCTTCAGTGCAGCTCACAAACAACAGCATGTAGAACAGCTACTGCATGCACTGGAAAGAACAGTACGCCCATCACAGGAGGAAGTAGCGTGAGTTTACCCATTGTTCTGGTTAGTGGATGGGCGATGCCTGCAGCTGTCATGGAGCCTCTGGCGAGTGCTTTGGACGGCGATGGTCGAGTGTCTGTGGTGCAGCTGCCGGGCCTGGTCCGGGAGCGCAGAAAATATGACTGGAAGCAACTGCTGGACTACCTCGACATGCATTTGCTGGACCCTCCCGTCATCCTGGTTGGCTGGTCCTTAGGAGGCACTTTGGCTTCTATCTACGCCAGTCAGAATCCAGACAAGGTAGCCGGTCTGGTGACACTGGGCTGTAATCCCTGCTTTGTCAGAAACAAGGACTGGTCAGAAGCAATGCTGCCACAGACCTTTGAAAGTTTTTATGCCGGAATGCAAGAAGATTCTGCGGCCACCGTTGACCAGTTTTCCCTGCTCTGCTGCATGGGTAATGGCAATCGAAAAGAGGTCGCCAGACATTTGCAAAACGCGATTCGCCGGGACGCTGACCTGGAAGCAACCATTCTTCTGCAATTGCTGAAATTGCTGGGTACCAGTGACGTTCGTTCACAGCTGGCTGATATCCGTTGTCCGGTATTGCATTGTTTTGGCAAGGATGATGCGCTGGTGCCCATTGATACCGGCAAGAGAATCGAGCAGGACTACCCGGGTCACAAAGTTCTGATGATGGAAGGCGGTCATTGCTTTTTCCTGGACCAGGGCTCTGGTGCCATCAGACAGGTAGCGGATCAGGTTAATCGCCTATGCAACCGAAGCTGAAAGCGGCTGATTGTGGGGCAGAAGCCCGCATCAACAAACAACGTGTTGCTGCCAATTTCAGTCGCGCTGCAACCACTTATGACTCCGCTGCAGTGCTTCAGAAGCGTGTAGCAGCCAGAGCCATGATGGGGCTGCCAACGGATATTTGTCCTGAGTATGTATTGGATCTTGGTTCAGGTACGGGCAGCCAGACTGGGTTACTCTCCGGACATTTCCCCGATTCCCATGTAACCGGTTTGGATCTGGCCATGGGCATGCTCAAGTTTGCCCGGTTGCAGTGCGACTCAGCTTCCTGGTGTTCAGGTGATATTGAGTCACTGCCGTTTAAGTCAGAAAGCTTTGACCTGGTGTTCTCCAGCCTGGCCATTCAATGGTGCTCATTTGAGACGGTGCTGAAGGAAATCTATCGGGTACTCCAACCGGGTGGGGTCTTTGTTTTCTCCAGCCTGGCCAGTGGCACTATGGTGGAGTTGCAAGAAGCCTGGCGACAGGTCGACAGTCATGTCCATATCAACGGCTTTGACAGTTTTGAACAGCAAAGGCTGTGGTTGCTTGAATCAGGCTTCAGGCAGCAATCTTTTAAGCAGCAGGCTGAGACGCTTTACTACCCCGAGCTGTTTCAGATGTTGAGAGAATTAAAAGCATTGGGGGTAAATACGGTGCATGGTCGGCCATCCGGTTTGGTAACCCGGAGGCGGTTGACCCAACTGCAGGAAGCCTACGAGTCTTTTCGGGCGGACGCCGGTTTACCCCTCTCCTATCAGGTGTTGTACGGAATTTTAAGAAAACCAGCCCATGCCTAGAACGTTTTTTGTCACCGGCACCGATACGGATGCCGGGAAGACTTTTGTCACCTGTGTAATGTTGCAGGCTGCCAATGAGCAAGGGCTTAAAACACTGGCCCTGAAACCGGTGGCTGCGGGCTCCGATGAGACTTCAGACGGCCCAAGAAATGCTGATGCCCTGAACCTGATGAGTGCCATGAATATCAAGTTGAGTTATTCACAGGTTAATCCGGTTCTTTTTGAAGCACCCATTGCCCCTCATATTGCGGCACAGGAAGAAGGTCGGCGAATCACTGTCGATCGTCTGACCGGCTTTTGCCGTGGGGCCCTGATGACCCGCCATGATCTTTCTTTCATTGAAGGCGCGGGCGGTTGGCGAGTCCCCCTGAACGACCGGGAGATGCTGGCCGATCTGGCTAAGGCGATGAACCTTCCGGTGATTCTGGTGGCAGGAATGAAGCTGGGATGTATCAGTCATTCCCTGTTGACGGTCGAATCCATTTTGCAAAGTGGTTGTCAGCTGGCGGGTTGGGTGGCCAATCAGGTGGATCCCGATATGAGCCGTTTTCAGGAAAATGTTGAAGCTCTCAAGCAGTCAATTCATGCGCCCTGCCTTGGCGTTGTCCCCTGGTGTTCTGAACAACAGGCGGGTGACGCGGTAGTCAGTCTTGATCTCTCTCTTTTAACTGTCTGATCTTTTGTGAACTACTCGCTCCTAGCAGCGAGTAGTTCACCACAGTAAGCGAGACAGTGAGCCGCTTGCTTCCCGGGTGACCGCAATAAAAAAGCCAGTGTTCAGGTTTCTCTGCAAATCCTTCGCAACACAGGCATCGGATCATGTCGCCCTTTCGGGCAACGGCATCCGGAGGTACTTCACGCTGTTTGCTGAATGGGATGATGCCTTTTTTCCTACCTTGCCCCGGCGTTGATCAGGAGTCTCTCGCAGTCAGCATTGCCCATCCCGGTTGCGATGGCAAGAAGAGTGGTGCCATCCGACAAGACGGCGTTGAGGTCAGCCCCGGCGTTGATAAGGAGTTCCACGCAGTCGGTGTTATCTTCTTGTACAGCCATGAGCAACGGGGTGGCACCATCCTCGATCCAGACGGCATTGGGATCGGCCCCGGCGTTGATCAGGAGTTTCACACAGTCGATGTGATTTTCTTGTGTAGCGATGAACAGTGGGCTGGCGCCATCCTCAGCCCGGGCGTTGATATTCGCCCCGGCGTTGATCAGGAGTTGCACGCAGTCGGTATTGCCCTTCTCGGCTGCTATGAGTAGCGGGGTGGTGCCATCCTCAGTCCGGGCGTTGATATCCGCCCCGGCATTGATCAGGAGTTTCAGGCAGTCGGTGTGATTTTTTTGTGCAGCGATAAGCAATGGGGTGGAGCCACTCTTATTCCGGAGGTTGAGATCGGCCCCGGCGTTGATGAGGAGTTCCACGCAGTCGGTATTGCCCTCCTGGGCTGTGATGAATAGTGGGGTGATGCCATTCTCACTCGGGATGTTGATATCCGCCCCGGCGTTGATCAGGAGTTTCAGGCAGTCGATGTGATTTTCTTGTGCAGCTATGAACAACGGGGTGGTACCATCCTTGATCCAGACGGCATTGAGATCGGCCCCGGCGTTGATCAGGAGTTTGACGCAGTCGATGTGATTTTCTTGTGTAGCGATGAACAGTGGGCTGGCGCCATCCTCAGCCCGGGCGTTGATATCCGCCACGGCGTTGATAAGGAGTTCCACGCAGTCGGTATTGCCCTTCTGGGCTGCGATGAATAGCGGGGTGGCACCATCCTCGATCCAGACGGCATTGAGATCGGCCCCGGCGTTGATCAGGAGTTTCAGGCAGTCGATGTGATTTTCTTGTGTAGCGATGAACAGTGGGCTGGCGCCATCCTCAGCCCGGGCGTTGATATCCGCCTCGGCATTGATCAGGAGTTTCACGCAGTCGGTGTTATTTTCCTGGGCAGCGATGAACAGTGCCGTGGCACCAGCCTCATCGACAGCGTTGAGATTCGCTGCGGCGTTGATAAGGCGTTCCACGATAGCCTTGTGTCCCCGGTAGGATGCGATCAGCAAGGCAGTCAAGCCATTCGTCATAACGGCATTGACATTGACGCCTTCTGCCAGTGACCTATTCAACTGATCCAAATCTCCGTTCAGACAGGCACTATAAAACGTCTGATCGGGGAAAAATGTATCCGGGTGAGATTCACCGGTGTTCAGATTCACCACAGGCATCGGGTCCTGCCGACAAATAGCGCACCGACGTGAGCCGATGGGCTGATCAATAAAACATCTTGAAATACAGTCCAGATCGAAGCGGTGACCACAACATTGGGTTTTGACGACCACAGGGGCTGGACTTCGGCCATGAAAGTAAGCCAAACAAACAGGACAGTGATCGGCCTTAAGTGTCAATGGGGAGAGTACAGAGAGCAATGCGATCCGTAAAAAGAACATCTGTGTTGGTCAAGCAAGTGGCCAGGGTTTGATGCAGAAAAATTATGGTAGTTTATTTATGGGCCTATCAAAGTTTGCTGTGGCTAAATAATCACGCATTTTAAAATACAGAAGCCGACAACAACTGAAAGCCGTGTTCACTGGATAATACAACGACTTTCTGTTGTTCCCTCCCTTGCTCCGGCATTGATCAGGAGTCTCGCGCAGCCAGCATTGCCCATCTCGGTTGCGATGGCGAGAGGAGTAGTGCCATCCGACAAGGCGGCGTTGATATCTGCCTCGGCCCTGATCAGGCGTTTCAGACACTCTATATTGCCATCCCGGGCTGCGATGAACAGCGTGGTCGCGCCATCCTCAGTCCTTCGGGCGTTGAGGTCAGCCCCGGCGTTGATCAGAAGTTCCATGCATTCGGTATTGCCCTTCCGGGCTGCAATGAATAGCGGGGTGGTGCCATCCTTACCCGGGATGTTGATATCTGCCCCGGCGTTGATCAGGAGTTTCAAGCAGTCGGTGTTATTTCTATAGGCAGCAACGAACAACGGTGTGGCACCAAGCTTGGTCCAGACGGCGTTGAGATCCGCCCCCTCTTTGATCAGAAGTTTAACGCAGTCGATGTGATTTTCTTGTGCAGCTATTAACAGTGGGCTGACGCCATCCTTAGTCCGGGCGTTGATATCTGCCCCGGCGTTGATCAGGAGTTTCAGGCAGTCGGTGTTATTTTCTTGCGCAGCGATGAGCAGCGGGGTGGCACCATCCTGGATCAGGGCGGCGTTGAGATCTGCCCCGGCGTTGATCAGGAGTTTCAGGCAGTCGGTGCTATTTTCTTGTGCAGCCATGAAAAGCGGGCTGGCGCCATCATTATTCTGGGCGTTGAGATCAGCCCCGGCTTTAATCAAGAGTTTCAAACAGTCGGTGTTATTTTCTTTTGCAGCGATAAACATTGGGGTGACGCCTCTCTCATTCCGGGGGTTGAGATCCGTCCCGGCGTTGATCAGGAGTTTCAGGCAGGCGGTGTGATTTTTTCGTGCAGCGATAAGCAATGGGGTGGAGCCACTCTTATTCCTGGGGTTGAGATCCGCCCCGGCGCTGATCAGGAGTTTCACGCAGTCGGTGTTATTACGCAGGACTGCCATGAACAGCGGGCTGATGCCGTCTTCAGTTCGGGTGTTGATATCAACCCCGGCCTTGATCAGGGCTTTCATGCAGTCGGCGTTATTTTCCTGGGCAGCCAAGAGCAGCGGGGTGACGCCATACCTAGGCCCGGCATTGAGATCTGCCTTGGCTTCGATCAGGGCTTTCACGCAGTCGGTATTGCCTTTCGCAGCAGCGATGAGCAGCGGGGTGTTGCCATCCTCAGTTTTGATGTTGAGGTTCGCCTTTGCTTCGATCAGGGCTTTCACGCAGTCGGTATTGCCCAACTGGGCGGCCATGAACAGTGGGGTGGAGCCATCCTCAGCCACCGCATTGAGATCTGCACCGGCCTTGATCAGGAGATTCACGCAGTCGGTGTTATTATTCTGGGCAGCGAGGAACAGTACCGTGCCACCATCCCTATCGGCGGCGTTGGGATTCGCCCCGGCGTTGATCAAGAGTTTCACACAGTCGATGCTATTTCTCAGGACAGCGATGTACAGCGGAGTGATGCCATCTTCAATTCTGGTGTTGATATCCGCCCCTGCCTTGATCAGGAGATTCACGCAGTCGGTGTTATTTTCCTGGGCAGCGAGGAACAGTGCCGTGGCACGAGCCTCACTGGTGGCGTTGAGATTCGCTCCGGCGTTGATCAGGCACTCGACGATAGCCTTGTGCCCCCGGTAAGATGCGATCATCAAGGCAGTGAAATCATCATGCGTAATGGCATTGACATTGACGCCTTCTGCCAGTGACCTCTCCACCTGATCCAAATCCCCGTTTAAACAGGCATTAAAAAACGTCTCATCGGGAAAAAATGTATCCGGATGAGATGCACCAGTGTTCAGATTCACTACAGGCATCGGGTCTTGCCGACACATAGCGCACTGGCGTGAGCCGATGGGCTGATCAACAAAACACCTTGAAATACAGTCCAGATCGAAGCGGTGACCACAGCATTGGGTTTTGACGATCACAGGGGCTTCAGTTCTGCCATGAAAGTAAGCCAAACAAATAGGACATTGATCGGCCTTCAGTGTCCATGGGGAGAGTACAGAGAGCAATGCGATCCGTAAAAAGAACATCTGTGTTGGTCAAGCAAGTGGCAAGGGTTTGATACAGAAAAATTATGGTAGTTTATTTATGGGCCTATCAAAGTTTGCTGTGGCTAAATAATCACGCATTTTAAAATAGAGAAGCCGACAACAACTGAAAGCCGTGTTCACTGGATAAAACAACGCCTTTCTGTTGTTCCCTGTCTTGCCCCGGCATTGATCAGGAGTCCAGCGCAGTCGGCATTGCCCATCTCGGTTGCGATGGACAGCGGGGTGGCACCTTTCTCATTCCGGGCGTTGAGATCCGCCCCGGCGGTGATAAGGAGTTTCACGCAGTCGATGCTATTGTTCTGGACAGCGAGGTACAGCGGGGTGATGCCATTTTCAGTTCGGGTGTTGATATCTGCCCCGGCCTTGATCAGGAGTTTCAGGCAGTCGGCGTTGTTTCCCTGGGCAGCCAGGAGCGACGGGGTGATGCCACTCTTATGCCCGGCATTGAAATCTGCCTTGGCTTCGATCAGGGCTTTCACGCAGTCGGTCTTGCCTTTCGCAGCAGCGATGATAAGCGGGGTGTGGCCAACCTTATCCTTGACGTTGAGGTTCGCCTTCGCTTCGATCAGGGCTTTCACGCAGTCGATGTTGCCTGTCTGGGCGGCCATGGACAGTGGGGTGGAGCCATCCTCAGTCCCGGCATTGAGATTTGCCCCGGCCTTGATCAGGAGTTTCACGCAGGCGGTGTTATTTTCCTGGGCAGCGGCGAACAGTGCCGTGGCACCAGTCTCAGTGGCGGCGTTGAGATTGGCTCCGGCGCTGATCAGGCGTTCGACGATATCCGTGTGCCCCCGGTAAGATGCGATTATCAAGGCAGTGGAATCATCATACCTAACGGCATTAATATTGACTCCTTCTGCCAGTGACTTCTCCACCTGATCGAAATCCCCGTAATAACAGGCAGTGTAAAACGTATGATTGGGGAAAAATGTATCCTGGTGAGATTCATCGGTGTTCAGATTCACAACAGGCATGGGGTCTTGTCGACACATAGCGCACCGACGTGAGCCAATGGGCTGATGAACAAAGTCTCTTGTAATACAGTCCAGATGGAAGTGGTGGCCACAGTGGGTTCGACATTGGGTTTTGACGTCCACTGGCGCCACATCGCAGCCATGGAATTCATCGTGACAAATAGGGCAGACATCGGCCTCCGACTTTACGTCAGCTCCAATGGTGAGAGGGGGGCGAGCAATACCATCCATAAGTAAAACAACTGTGAAAGCAGCAAAATAATATAGATAAGACACAAGAACGGTAGGATAGTTCATTTATGTGGCTGTAAAGTCCGCTGTGGCTAAATAATCACCTATTTCAAAACATCAGATGCAAATCTGCCGCAATACCGGCACCGGGTCATGCCGACCTGTCGCACACCGGCCTCATTCACCTTCCCGGCATTGCCTCTGTTTCCTGCCTGGCCCCGGCGTTCATCAGAAGTCTCGCGCAGTCGTTATTGCCCATCCCGGTTGCGATGGCGAGAGGAGTGGTGCCATCCGACAAGGCGGCGTTGATATCTGCCTCGGCCCTGATCAGACGTTTCATGCAGTCGGTATTGCCCATCGCGGCTGCGATGTGCAGCGCAGTGATGCCGTATTTATTCTGGGCGTTGAGATTCGCTCTGGCGTTGATCAGGAGTTTCAGGCAGTCGGTGTTATTATCTTGTGCAGCGATGTGCAGCGGGGTGGCACCGTTCTCATTCCGGGGGTGGTTGAGATCTGCCCCGGCGGTGATAAGGAGTTTCACACAGTCGATGCTATTGTTCTGGACAGCGATGTACAGCGGGGTGATGCCATCTTCAGTTCGGGTGTTGATATCCGCCCCGGCCTAGATCAGAAGTTTCAGGCAGTCGGCGTTATTTTCCTGGGCAGCCAAGAGCGACGGGGTGATGCCACTCTTATGTCCGGTATTGGGATCTGCATTGGCTTCGATCAGGGCTTTCACGCAGTCGATGTTGCCCTCCTGGGCGGCCATGGACAGTGGGGTGGAGCCATCCTCAGTCCCAGCATTGAGATCTGCCCCGGCATTGATCAGGAGTTTCACGCAGTCGGTGTAATTTTCCTGGGCAGCGAGGAACAGTGCCGTGGCACCAGCCTCACTGGCGGCGTTGAGATTCGCTCCGGCACTGATCAGGCATTCGACGATAGCCTTGTGCCCCCGGTAAGATGCGATCATCAAGGCAGTGAAATCACCATGCGTAATGGCATTTACATTAACGCCTTCTGCCACTGACCTCTCCACCTGATTCAACTCCCCGTCAACACAGGCATCATAAAACGCCTGATCGGGAAAAAATGTATCAGGGTGAGATTCACCGGTGTTCAGATTCACCAAAGGCATCGGGTCTTGCCGACACATAGCGCACCGACGTGAGCCGATGGGCTGATCAACAAAGCACCTTGAAATACAGTCCAGATCGAAGCGGTGACCACAGCATTGGGTTTTGACGATCACAGCGGGCAGACTTCGGCCATGAAAGCAAGCCAAGCAAATAGGACATTGATCGGCCTTCAGTGTCCATGGGGAGAGGATAGAGAGCAATGCGATCCGTAAGAAGAACATCTGTATTGGTCAAGCAAGTGGCTAGGGTTTGATGCCGAAAAATTATGGTAGTTTATTTATGGGCCTATCAAAGTTTACTGTGGCTAAATAATCACGCATTTTAAAATACAGAAGCCGACAACAACTGAAAGCCGTGTTCACTGGATAATACAACGCCTTTCTGTTGTTCCCTGCCTTGCCTATCTTCCCTGCCTTGCCCCGCTGTTGATCAGGAGTCTCGCACAGTCGGTATTGCCCATCTCGGTTGCGATGGCCAGTGGGGTGGTGCCATCCGGCGGGGCGGCGTTGAGATCGGCCCCGGCGTTGATCAGGACTTTCACGCAGTCGATATTGCCTTTCGCAGCAGCGATAAACAGCGGGGTGGTACCATCCGACGTAGAAGCGTTGAGATCCGCCCTGGCGTTGACCAGGAGTTTCACGCAGTCGATATTGCCTTTCGCAGCAGCGATAAACAGTGGGGTAGAGCCTCTCCTGGTTCGCGTCTTGGGATCTGCTCCGGCGTTGATCAGGAGTTTTACGCAGTCGGTATGGCCTTTCTCAGCAGCGATAAACAGCGGGGTAGCGCCTCTCCTGGTTCGCGTCTCGGGATCTGCCCCGGCGTTGATCAGGAGTTCTACGCAGTCAGTGTTGCCATTCTGGGTAGCGATGAACAGCGCAGTGGCACCAACCTCACAGGCGTCGTTGAGATTCGCCCCGGCGTTGATCAGGAGTTTTACGCAGTCGGTCTGGCCTTTCTCAGCAGCAATAAACAGCGGGGTGGTACCATCCGACGCAGTAGCGTTGAGATCCGCCCTGGCGTTGATCAGGAGTTCCACGCAGTCGATATTGCCTCTCGCAGCGGCGATGAACAGCGGGGTAGCGCCTCTCCTGGTTCGCGTCTTGGGATCTGCCCCGGCGTTGATCAGGAGTTTTACGCAGTCGGTATGGCCTTTCTCAGCAGCGATAAACAGCGGGGTAGCGCCTCTCCTGGTTCGCGTCTCGGGATCTGCCCCGGCGTTGATCAGGAGTTCCACGCAGTCAGTATTGCCATTCTGGGTAGCGATGAACAGCGCAGTGGCACCAACCTCACAGGCGGCGTTGAGATCCGCCCCGGCGTTGATCAGGAGTTTTACGCAGTCGGTCTGGCCTTTCTCAGCAGCAATAAACAGCGGGGTGGTACCATCCGACGCAGTAGCGTTGAGATCCGCCCTGGCGTTGATCAGGAGTTTCACGCAGTCGATATTGCCTTTCGCAGCAGCGATGAACAGTGGGGTAGAGCCTCTCCTGGTTCGCGTCTTGGGATCTGCCCCGGCGTTGATCAGGAGTTTTACGCAGTCGGTATGGCCTTTCTCAGCAGCAATAAACAGCGGGGTAGCGCCTCTCCTGGTTCGCGTCTCGGGATCTGCCCCGGCGTTGATCAGGAGTTCCACGCAATCAGTATTGCCATTCTGGGTAGCGATGAACAGCGCAGTGGCACCAACCTCACAGGCGGCGTTGAGATTCGCCCCGGCGTTGATCAGGAGTTTTACGCAGTCGGTCTGGCCTTTCTCAGCAGCAATAAACAGCGGGGTGGTACCATCCGACGCAGTAGCGTTGAGATCCGCCCCAGCGTTGACCAGGAGTTTTACGCAGTCGGTCTGGCCTTTCTCAGCAGCAACAAACAGCGGGGTGGTACCATCCGATGCAGTAGCGTTGAGATCCGCCCCGGCGTTGATCAGGACTTTCACGCAGTTGATATTGCCTTTCGCAGCAGCGATGAACAGTGGGGTAGAGCCTCTCCTGGTTCGCGTCTTGGGATCTGCCCCGGCGTTGATCAGGAGTTCCACGCAGTCTGTGTGATTTTCCTGGGCAGCGAGGAACAGCGCCGTGGCACCAGCCTCACCAGGGGCGTTGAGATTCGCTCCGGCGTTGATCAGGCGTTCGACGATAGCCTTGTGCCCCCGGTAGGATGCGATCATCAAAGCAGTGTAACCATCATGCGTAACGGCATTGACATTGACGCCTTGTGCCAGCGACCTCTCCACCAGATCCAAATCCCCGTCATTACAGGCATCATAAAATGCCTGATCGGGGAAAAATGCATCCGGGTGAGATTCACCAGTGTTCAGATTCACCACAGGCATCGGGTCCTGCCGACACATAGCGCATTGACGTGAGCCGATGGGCTGATCAACAAAACACCTTGACATACAGTCCAGATCGAAGCGGTGACCACAACATTGGGTTTTGACGATCACAGGGGGCAGACTTCGGCCATGAAAGTAAGCCAAACAAATAGGACATTGATCGGCCTTCAGTGTCCATGGGGAGAGGATAGAGAGCAATGCGATCCGTAAGAAGAACATCTGTATTGGTCAAGCAAGTGGCTAGGAGCCTGACCGAGAATAGACTGCCCTACTGCGGCGGCAGAAAATTGGTCTGAAAATCCGCTTTTGTTCGTCAAATAGCTCGCTATTCTCCTCACAAAACCGAATTTTCATCCTCAATTTTCTGCCGTCCTCGCTACGGGCGCTATTCTCGGTCAGGCTCCTAGGGTTTGATGCCGAAAAATTATGGTAGTTTATTTATGGGCCTATCAAAGTTTACTGTGGCTAAATAATCACGCATTTTAAAATACAGAAGCCGACAACAACTGAAAGCCGTGTTCACTGGATAATACAACGCCTTTCTGTTGTTCCCTGCCTTGCCCGGGCATTGATCAGGAGTTCCACGCAGTCGGTATGGCCCATCCCGGTTGCGATGGCGAGAGGAGTGGTGCCATCCGACAAGGCGGCGTTGATATCTGCCTCGGCCCTGATCAGGCGTTTCAAACACTTGATATTGCCTTCCCGGGCTGCGATGAACAGCGGGGTCGCGCCATCCTCAGTCCTGCGGGCGTTGAGATCGGCCCCGGTGTTGAGCAGGAGTTCCACGCAGTCGGTATGGCCCTTCTGGGCTGCGATGAATAGCGGGGTGGTGCCATCCTCACCCGGGATGTTGATGTCCGCCCCGGCACTGATCAGGATTTTTACGCACTCGGTATTGCCCATCTCGGCTGCGATGTGCAGCGCAGTGGTGCCGTATTTGGTCCGGACGTTGAGATCCGCCTCGGCGTTAATCAGGTGTTTCAGGCAGTCGGTGTTATTTTTTTGTGCGGCGACGTGCAGCGGGGTGCCGCCATCATTATTCTGCTTGTTAAGGTCCGCCTCTGCTTCGATCAGGAGTTGTACAATATCGGTGTTATTTTCTTGTGCAGCAATGAACAACGGGGTAGCACCCTCCTCGATCCAGACGGCGTTGAGATCCGCTCCCTCTTTGATCAGGAGTTTCACGCAGTCGGTGTTATTTTCTTGTGCAGCCATGAACAGTGGGCTGGCGCCATCCTCAGTCCGGGCGTTGATATCCGCCCCCTCTTTGATCAGGAGTTTCAGGCAGTCGATATGATTTCTTAGTGCAGCGATGTACACAGGGCTGGCGCCACTCTCAGTCCGGGCGTTGATATTCGCCCCCTCTTTGATCAGGAGTTTCACGCAGTCGATGCTATTACGCAGGACGGCGACAAAAATCGGGCTCATGCCATCTTCAGATCGGGCATTAAGATCTGCCCCGGCCTTGATCAGGAGTTTCAGGCAGTCGGCGTTATTTTCCTGGGCAGCCAAGAGCACCGGGGTGATGCCACTCTTATGCCCGGCATTGGGATCTGCCTTGGCTTCGATCAGGGCTTCCACGCAGTCGGTCTTGCCTTTCGCAGCAGCGATGAGTAGCGGGGTGTGGCCAGCCTTATCCTTGACGTTGAGGTTCGCCTTCGCTTCGATCAGGGCTTTCACGCAGTCGATGTTGCCCAACTGGGCGGCCATGGACAGTGGGGTGGAGCCATCCTCAGTGCCAGCATTGAGATCTGCCCCGGCCTTGATCAGGAGTTTCATGCAGTCGGTGTTATTTTCCTGGGCAGCAGCGAACAGTGCCGTGGCACCAGTCTCACTGGCAGTGTTGAGATTCGCTCCGTGGCTGATCAGGCGTTCGACGATAGCCTTGTGCCCCCGGTAAGATGCGATTATCAAGGCAGTGACATCATCATACCTAACGGCATTAATATTGACTCCTTCTGCCAGTGACTTCTCCACCTGATCGAAATCCCCGTCATAACAGGCAGTATAAAACGTCTGATTGGGGAAAAATGTATCCTGGTGAGATTCACCGGTCTTCAGATTCACAACAGGCATGGGGTCTTGCCGACACATCGCGCAGTGTCGTGAGCCAACGGGCTGATGAACAAAGTGTCTTGTAATGCAGTCCAGATGGAAGCGGTGGCCACATTGGGTTCGACATTGGGTTTTGACGTCCATTGGCGCCACATCGCGGCCATGGAATTCATCGTGACAAATAGGGCAGACATCGGCCTCCGACTTTACGTCAGCTCCAATGGTGAGAGGGGGGCGAGCAATACCATCCATAAGTAAAACAACTGTGAAAGCAGCAAAATAATATAGATATGACATGAGAGAGGTAGGATAGTTCATTTATGTGGCTGTAAAGTCCGCTGTGGCTAAATAATCACCTATTTCAAAATATCTGATGCATATCTGCCGCAATACCGGCACCGGGTCATGCCGACCTGTCGCACACCGGTCTCATTCACCTTCCCTGCATTGCCTCTGTTGCCTGCCTGGTCCCGGCGTTGGTCAGGAGTCTCGCGCAGTCGGCATTGCCCATCTCTGTTGCGATGGCGAGAGGAGTGGTGCCGTCCGACAAGGCGGCGTTGATGTCTGCCTCGGCTCTGATCAGGCGTTTCAGACATTCGATATTGCCTTCCCGGGCTGCGATGAACAGCGGGGTCGCGCCATCCTGAGTCCTGCGGGCGTTGAGATCGGCCTCGGTGTTGAGCAGGAGTTCCACGCAGTCGGTATGGCCCTTCTGGGCTGCGATGAATAGCGGGGTGGTGCCATCCTCACTCAGGATGTTGATGTCTGCCCCGGCACTGATCAGGCGTTTCACACACTCGGTACTGCCCATCTCGGATGCGATGTGCAGTGCAGTGCTGCCGTATTTAGTCCGGGCGTTCAGATCTGCCCCGGCGTTGAGCAGGAGTTTCAGGCAGTCCGTGTTATTTTTTTGCGCAGCGATGTGCAGCGGGGTGCCGCCATCATTATTCTGCTTGTTAAGGTCCGCCTCTGCTTCGATCAGGAGTCTCACAATATCGGTGTTATTTTCAAGTGCAGCAATGTGCAATGGGGAGGCACCATGCTCGATCCAGACGGCGTTGAGATCCGCCCCCTCTTTGATCAGGAGTTTCACGCAGTCGGTGTTATTTTCTTGTGCAGCCATGAACAGTGGGCTGGCGCCACTCTCAGTCCGGGCGTTGATATCCGCCCCCTCTTTGATCAGGAGTTTCATGCATTCGATATGATTTTCTTGTGCAGCGATGTACACAGGGGTGGCACCATTGTTATTCGGGGTGTTGATATCCGCCCCCTCTTTGATTAGGAGTTTCACGCAGTCGATGCTATTACGCAGGACGGCGACAAACAGCGGGCTCATGCCATCTTCAGATCGGGCATTAAGGTCCGCCTCGGCCTTGATCAGGAGTTTCATGCATTCGGTGTTATTTGCCTGGGCAGCCAAGAGCAGCGGAGTGGTGCCATTCTCAGGCTTGGCGTTGGGATCTGCCTTGGCTTCGATCAGGAGTTTCACGCAGTCGGTGTTGTCTTCCGCAGCAGCCATGATTAGCGGGGTGTTGCCATCCTCATCCTTGGTGTTGAGGTTCGCCTTGGCTTCGATAAGGGCTTTCAGGCAGTCGGTATTGCCCATCTCGGCAGCGATGGACAGAGGGGTGGCACCATTCTTGGCCCTGGCATTGAGATCTGCCCCTTTATTGATCAGGAGCTTCACGCAGTCGCTTTTATTTTCCTGGGCAGCGAAGAGCAGCGGAGTGGCACCAAGCTCATTCCGGGCGTTGAGATCCGCCTCGGCGTTGATCAGGAGTTCCACGCATTCGGTATTGCCATTCACAGCAGCCATGATTAGAGGGGTGTCGCCATCCTCATTCCGAGCGGTATTGACGTCCGCTCCGGCGTTGATCAGACGTTCGACGACATCCGTGTGCCCCCTGATGGATGCCACCATCAAGGCAGTCAAACCATACGTCATAATGGCATTGACATTGACGCCTTCTGCCAGCGACCTCTCCACCTGATCCAAATCCCCGTAATAACAGGCATCATAAAATGCTTGATTGGGGAAAGATGTATCCGGGTAAGATTCACTGGTGTCCAGATTCACTACAGGCATCGGGTCTTGCCGGCACACCGCGCAGTGTCGTGAGCCGATGGGCTGATAAACAAATTGTTCTGAAATACAGTCCAGATGGAAGTGGTGGCCGCAGTGGGTTCGACATTGGGTTCTGACGTCCACTGGCGCCACATCGTGGCCATGAAATTCAGTCAAACAAATAGGGCAGACATCGGCCTCCGACTTTACGTCAGCGCCAATGGGGAGAGGGGGGTGAGCAAGGCTATCCATAAGAGTTGAACATTCTTGATATCCAATAAATAGTACTGATCAGACATAAGAAAATTACGATAGTTCATTTGTTTGGCTATTAAGTTTGCTGCGGCTAAATAATCACCAATTACAAAAACTCAGAAGATGGGAACACCTGAAAGCCTTGTTCACTGGACAACATAATGTCTTTCTTTTGTTTTTTTCACCGCCTCTGTCCCCCTCTTTGCCCCGGCGTTTATCAGGAGTCTTGCGCAGTCGGCATTGCCCATCCCGATTGCGATGGCGAGAGGAGTGGTGCCGTCCGACAAGGCGGCGTTGATGTCTGCCTCGGCTCTGATCAGGCGTTTCAGACACTCGATATTGCCCTCCCGGGCTGCGATGAACAGCGGGGTCGCGCCATCCTCAGTCCTGCGGGCGTTGAGATCGGTCTCGGTGTTGAGCAGGAGCTCCACGCAATCGGTATGGCCCTTCCGGGCTGCGATGTGCAGTGCAGTGCTGCCGTATTTAGTCCGGGCGTTGAGATCCGCCCCGGCGTTGAGCAGGAGTTTCAGGCAGTCCGTGTTATTTTCTTTTGCAGCAACGTGCAGCGGGGTGAAGCCATCATTATTTTGCTTGTTAAGGTCCGCTTCTGCTTCGGTCAGGAGTTTTACAATATCGGTGTTATTTTCTTGTACAGCAATGAACAATGGGGTGGCACCCTCCCTGATCCAGACGGCATTGAGATCTGCCCCCTCGTTGATCAGAAGTTTCACACATTCGATGTGATTTTTTTGTGCAGCGATGAACAGTGGACTGACGCCATCTTTAGCCCGGGCGTTGATATTCGCCCCCTTTTTGATCAGGAATTTCAAGCAGTCGATATGATTTTCTTGCGCAGCGATGTACACAGGGGTGACACCATCGTTATTCGGGGCATTGATATTCGCCCCCTCTTTGATCAGGCGTTTCATGCAGTCGATGCTATTACGCATCACGGCGATGAATAGCGGGGTCATGCCATCTTCAGTTCGGGCATTAAGATCCGCCCCGGTCTTGATCAGGGCTTCCATACAGTCGCTATGACCCATCGCAGCAGCGATCATCAGCGAGGTGCTGTCATCCTTATTCCGGGCGTCGGGGTCTGCCTTGGCTTTGAGCAGGGCTTTTACGCAAGCGGTATGGCCATTCGCAGCAGCGATGAACAGCAGGCTGCTGCCAGCCTCGGTCCGGACGTTAGGATCCGCCCCGGCGTTGAGCAGGAGTTTCACGCATTCGATGTAATTATTTTGTACCGGAATGAAAAGCGCGGTGACGCCATCCTCATCCCTGGTGTTGAGGTTCGCCTTGGCTTCGATAAGGGCTTTCAGGCAGTCGGTATTGCCCATCGCGGCAGCGATGGACACAGGGGTGGCACCATTCTTGGCCTCAGCATTGAGGTCTGCCCCTTTATTGATCAGGAGCTTAACGCAGTCGCTGTTATTTTCCTGGGCAGCGAAGAGCAGTGGGGTGCCGCCATCCTCATTCCGAGCGGTGTTGACCTCCGCTCCGGCGTTGATCAGACGTTCGACGATATCTGTGTGCCCATTGATGGATGCCAACATCAAGGCAGTCAAACCATCCGTCATAACGGCATTGACATTGACGCCTTCTGCCAGCGACCTCTCCACCTGATCCAAATCCCCGTAATCACAGGCATCACAAAATGCCTGATTGGGGAAAGATGTATCCGGGTAAGATTCACCGGTGTCCAGATTCACTACAGGCATCGGGTCTTGCCGGCACATCGCGCAGTGTCGTGAGCCGACGGGCTGAAAAACAAATTGTTCTGAAATACAGTCCAGATGGAAGCGGTGGCCACAGTGGGTTCGACATTGGGTTCTGACGTCCACTGGTGCCACATCGTGGCCATGGAATTCAGCCAAACAAATAGGGCAGACATCAGCCTCCGACTTTACGTCAGCGGCAATGGAGAGAGGGGGGTGAGCAATACTATCCATAAGAGTTGAACATCCTTGATAACTAATAAATAGTTCGAATTAGACATAAAAAAAGTACGATAGTTCATTTATTTGGCTATAAAGTTTGCTGCGGCTAAATAATCACCTATTGCGAAAACTCAGAAGATGGAAACACCTGAAAGCCGTGTCCTCCGGACAACCTAACGCCTTTCTTTTGTTCCTTTCACCGCCTCTACTCCCTCTCAGCCCCGGCGTTCATCAGGAGTCTCGCGCAGTCGGCATTGCCCATCCCGGTTGCGATGGAGAGAAGTGTGGTGCCATCCGACAAGACGGCGTTGATATCTGCCTCGGCCCCGATCAGGCGTTTCAAACACTCGATATTGCCTTCCCTGGCTGCGATGAACAGCGGGGTCGCGCCATCCTTAGTTCTTCGGGCGTTGAGGTCGGCCCCGGCGTTGATCAGGAGTTCTACGCAGTCGGTATTGTCCTCCCTGGCTGCGATGAACAGCGGGGTCGCGCCATCCTCAGTCCTTCGGGCGTTGAGGTCAGCCCCGGCGTTGATCAGGAGTTTCAGGCAGTCGGTGTGATTTTCTTGTGCAGCCATGAACAACGGGGTGACACCCTCCTCAATCCAGACGGCGTTGATGTCGGCCCCGGCGTTGATCAGGAGTTTCACGCAGTCGATGTGATTTTCTTGTGCAGCGATGAACAGTGGGCTGGCGCCATCCTTAGCCCGGGCGTTGATATCCGCCCCGGCGTTGATCAGGAGTTTCAGACAGTCGATATTGCCCCTCTGGGCTGCGATGAATAGCGGGGTGGTGCCATCCTCACAGGGGATGTTGAGATCCGCCCCGGCGTTGATCAGGAGTTTCAGACAGTCGATGTTATTTTTTTGCGCAGCCATGAACAACGGGGTGGCACCATCCACGAGCCAGACGGTGTTGAGATTGGCCCCGGCGTTGATCAGGAGTTTCACGCTGTCAATGTGATTTTCTTGTGCAGCGATGAACAGTGGGCTGGCGCCATCCTTAGCCCGGGCGTTGATATCCGCCCCGGCATTGATTAGAAGTTTCACGCAGTCGCTGTGATTTTCCTGGGCAGAGAGGAACAGTGCCGTGGTACCAGTCTCAGAGGTGGCGTTGAGATTCGCTCCGGCGTTGATCAGGCATTCGACGATAGCCTTGTGCCCCCGGTAAGATGCGATCATTAAGGCAGTGAAATCATTATGCGTAAAGGCATTGACATTGACGCCTTCTGCCAGTGACTTCTCCACCTGATCCAAATCTCCGTAATAACAGGCATCACAAAACGTCTCATTGGGGAAAAATGCATCCGGATGAGATTCACCGGTGCTCAGATTCACTACAGGCATCGGGTCTTGCCGGCATATCGCACACTGTCTTGAGCCAACGGGCTGAGAAACAAATTGTCTTGAAATACAGTCCAGATGGAAGTGGTGGCCACATTGGGTTTTGACGACCACTGGCGGTACTTCGTGGCCATGAAAATCAGCCAAACAAATTGGGCAGACATTGACCTCCGGCTTTACGTCAGTTCCCATGGAGAGGAGGGCGAGCAATACCATCCATAAGTAGAACATCTGTGAAACCTGCCAGATAGTACAGATTAGTCATAAGAACAGCAGGTTAGTTCATTTATGTGGCTATTAAGTTCCCTGCGGCTAAATAATCACCTATTTCAAAATCTCAGAAGATGGGAACACCTGAGAGCCTTGTTCACCGGGAAGGATGTTAATTTTCCTGCATTGTCTCTGTTTCCTGCCTTGCCCCGTGATAGATCAGGAAATTCGCGCATGAGGTATTGCCCATCCTGGTTGCGATGGCCAGTGGGGTGGTGCCATCCGATAAGGCGGCGTTGGGATCCGCCCCGGCTTTGACAAGGAAACCCAGGCAAAAGATATTGCCCTCCTGAGCTGCGAGGTACACCGGGGTGGAGCCATCCGTAGTCCGGGCGTTGGGGTCCGCTCTGTTTTTGAGCAGCAGTCTCATGATTTTGTTGTTATTATGCAGGATCGCGATTAGCAAGGAGGTGCAGCCATTCGGCAAGGCAGCGTCGACATCCGCTCCAGCTTCAATAAGTTTTACCGTGCAGCAGGTGTTATTTTCCTTGACAGAGGTTAGCAAAGGGGTAAAGCCGTCCTTGTTCCGGGCGTTAAGATTCGTCTCAGCTTTGATCAGGAGTTCCAGGTTGTCGACGTGATTGTTCTGGGCAGCCAGGGACAGTGGTGTGGCGCCCAGGGAATCGGCGGCATTGACTTTCGCCCCGGCGTTGAGCAGGAGTTCCACAACGGCAGGGTTATTTTTTCTGGCAGCCAAGAGCAGTGGTGTGGCGCCATCCTCAGTCCGGACAGCGTTGACCTGCGCCCCAGACCTGATCAGGTGTTCGACGACCTCCTCGCTCCCGGTCGAGGATGCTATCATCAAGGCGGTGAGATCATCAGTCATAACGGCATTAACATTGACTCCTTCTGTCAATGACTTCTTCACCTGATCCAAGTCCCCTTTATAGCACGCACTTAAAAACACCTCGTCGGGGAAAGATTCATCCGGGTAAGTTTCGCCGGTGTTCTTATTCACCACAGGCATGGGGTTTTGCTCGCACACCATGCACTGGCGTGAGCCGATGGGCTGTTTAACCACATGCTTGGAAATACAGACCCGATCGAAGTCGTGGCCACATTGGGTTCGACATGGGGTTCTGGCAGCCAGAGCCGCCACATCGCGGTCATGGAAATCAACCGGACAAACAGGACTGGCATCGGCCTTCGCCGCCTCTTTTTCCGCCACGGCGTTGCTCAGTAGTTTCACGCAGTCGATATTGCCCAGCTTGGTTGCGATGGACAGCGGGGTGTTACCATTGGGCAAGGTAGCGTCGGGATCTGCGCCCCTGTCGATCAGGCGTTTCACCACATTGGTGTTATTTTTTCTGGCAGCAAAGTGCAGCGGGGTGGCGCCATATTTATTCCGGACGCGGGGGTCCGCCCCTTCGTCGAGCAGGAATTGCACGAAGTCGGCATTGCCCTTATCGATTGCCTCGAACAGCGGGGTGCCGCCATCCTCATCCCGGACCTTGAGATCCGCCCCATTCTCTAGCAGGAGTTTAACCATATCGGCGTTATTTTTTTGGGCAGCCAAGTGCAGCGGTGTGGTGCCAAACATAGTGGGAGTGTGGACATTAGCCCCGGCTTTGATCAGGCGTTTCACGCAGTCGATATTATTTTTCAGGACTGCGATGGCCAGTGGGGTTTTGCCATCGGGCAAGTCAGTGTCGAGATCCGCCCCATTGTTGAGTAAGAGTTCCAGAATGTCGGTTTTATTGTCCTGGGCAGCGCAGAACAGCAGGCTCCTGCCATAGGCAGTGGGCTTATTGACGTTTGCCCCGGCATTGAGCAGGTGTTTCACGCAGTCGATATTATTTTCCTGGACTGCGATGGCCAGTGGGGTGGTACCATCGGGCAGGGCAGCGTTGATATCCGCCCCATTGTCGAGCAGGAGTTGCATGCAGTCGCTATTGCCCATCTCGGCTGCTAAGAACAGCGATGTGGCGCCCTTCATATTCCGCTCGTCGATATCCACCCCTTTCTCGAGCAGGAGTTTCACAATATCGGTGTTATTTTTTCGGGCAGCGAAGTGCAGCGGGGTCTCGCCATCCTTATTCCGGGCGTTGAAATCCGCCTCGTTTTCGAGCAGGAGTTTCACAATATCGGTGTTATTTTCATGGGCAGCGGAGTGCAGCGGGGTGTGGTCAATCTTATTCCGGGCGTCGAGCTCCGCCCCTCCCTCGAGCAGGAGTTTCACAATATCGATGTTATTTTTTCGGGCAGCGAAGTGCAGCGGGGTGTCGCCAAACACAGTGAGCATGTTGACATTCGCCCCGGCTTTGATCAGGTGTTTCACGCAGTCGATATTGCCCATCAGGGCTGCATAGTGCAGCGGTGTGTCGCCACACTCATTGCGGGCGTCGAGCTCCGCCCCTTTCTTGAGCAGGAGTTTAACAATATCGGTGTTATTTTTTAGGGCAGCGAGGTGCAGCGGAGTGGACCTACTAGAGGCTTGGACAGCGTTAACGTCTGCCCCGTGTTTGATCAGGTGTTTGGCGATGTCTGTGTACCCCCTAAAGGATGCCGTTATCAAGGCAGTGCAATTATCCTTCATAGCGGCATTGACATTGACTCCTTCTGCAAGTGACTTTTTCACCTGATCCAAATTTCCATTCAAGCAGGCAACTGAAAACACCTGGTCGGGGAAAAACTTGTCCGGGTGAGATTCACCGGTTTTCAAATCCAACACAGGGAACGGGTTCTGTCCGCAATGCAAGCAGCTGCGTGAGCCTATGGGCTTATAAAGAAATAGCCATGTAAGATAGGCCAGATCAAAGCGGTGGCCACAGCGGGTTTGACATTCCTGTTTGAGGTCCACAGCCGCCACATCGCGGCCGTTGAACTTAACGAGACTGACAGAACAGATATCGGCCTTCGACGTTACGTCATTGCTCGAGGGAAGACGGTGGGGATTAATAGCGTCCATAACTAGAATCTCCATGTTATTCAATAAGTTATATAAGTTAGACACAAAAAAAGTACGATAGTTCATTTTTATGGCTACAAAGTTTTTTGTGGCTAAATCATCACGCATTGCAAAACTCAGGGGATGAAAACACTTGAAAGCCGTGTTTACAGGATGATGCAGAGTCCTTCTTCTGTTCTTCTTGTCTTAGCCTCGTTAATGGCTTCCACGCAGTCGAAATGGCCCATCATGGTTGCGACGTTCAGCGGGGTGGCGCCATTGGTCAGAGCAGCGTCCGGATCCGCTCCTTTCTCGAGCAGGAGCTGTACGCACTTGCTTCTGCGTTTGAAGACTGCGACGAACAGCGGGGCGAAGCCATCCGAGAGAGCGGCGTTGGGATCTGCCCCAGCGTTGAGCAGGAGTTCCAAACATTCGCTATGGCCTCCGTCAGCAGCTACGAACAGCGCAGTGGTGCCGTATTCAGTCCGGGCGTCGAGATCCGGCTCTTTCTCGAGCAGGAGTTGCACGCAGTCGATCTTGCCTCTGAGGGCTGCGGCGTACAGTGGAGTGACGCCATTCAACAAGGCGGTGTTGGGATTCACCCCTTTGTCGAGCAGGAGTTTCACGCAGCCGCCAGAGCCCTGCTGGGCTGCCATGGACAGCGGGGTGGCGCCATCCGAAGTCCGGGGGGTGTTGAGATTTGCCCCGTTGTCGATCAGGAGTTTCGCAATTTCGGTGTGATTTTTTTGTGCAGCGAAGAACAGCGGGGTGACGCCATTCTCATTCCGGGCGTTGATATCCGCCCCGTAGATGAGCAAGAGGTTCACGCATTCGATATTGCCTTTCTGTGCTGCGATGTGCAGCGGGGTCATGCCACAAGACAAGACGGCGTTGGGATTCGCCCCGGCGTTGATCAAGAGTCTCACGGAGTCAATAGAGCCCGTCTGGGCCGCCATGGACAGCGGGGTGTGGCCATCCTTAGTCTGGGGGAGGTCGAGTTTCGCCCCCTTACTGATCAGCAGTTCCACAATGTCGGTGTGATTGTTTTGCGCAGCGAAGAACAGTGATGTAACGCCTCTCTCAGCCATAGTGGCGTTGACGTTCGCCCCGTTGTTAATCAGGACTTCGGCTAATTCTGTGTGCCCCTCAGCGGATGCAATCAACAAGGGATTGAAATCATAACTCATAACGGCATTGACATAGACTCCTGCTGCCAGTGACTTCTTCACCTCATCCACATCCCCATTCCAGCAGGCACGAGAAAACGCCTGGTCGGGAAAAAACTCGTCCGGGTAAGATTTACCGGTTTCCGTATCCAACGCAGGGAACGGGTTTCCTCGGCAATACGCGCAGCTGCGTGAGCCTATGGGCTTATGAACAGATAGCATCGTAAGACAGTCCAGATGGAAGATGTGGCCGCAGTGGCTTTTACATTTAGGGTTGTGTTGCGCAGGCGCCACATTGCGGCCATGGAACTCAGCAAAACAAATATCACATTTATCGGGCTCCGACGTTAATTCAGTGCTGATGGGGAGAGGGGGGTGATTAAGATTAATGGCATCCACAATTAGAACCTTCATGTTATTAAAGTAAGTTATACGAATTAGACAAAAAAAAAGTAGATAGTTCAGTTTTGTGGCTAAAAAGTTTTTTGTGGCTAAATAATCACGCATTGCAAAACCCAGGGGATAAAAACACCTGAAAGCTGTTTTTACAGGATGATGCAGAGCCCTTCTTGTGTTCCCCTGCTTCTCTCGGCCTCGTTAAGGGCTTCCACGCACTCGGTATGGCCCATCCTGGTTGCGATGGACAGCGGGGTGGTGCCATCCGGCAAGGCGGCGTTGATATCTGCCCCGGCCCGGATCAGGCGTTTCAAACATTCGGTATGGCCTCCCTCAGCGGCTACGAACAGCGCAGTGGTGCCGTATTCAGTCCGGGCGTTGAGATCCGGCCCTTTCTCTAGCAGGAGTTGCACGCAGTCGATCCTGCCTTTAAGGGCAGCGGCGTAAAGTGGAGTGACGCCATTCAACAAGGCGGTGTTGGGATTCACCCCTCTGTCGAGCAGGAGTTTCACGCAGCCGCCAGAGCCCTGCTGGGCTGCCATGGTCAGCGGGGTGGCGCCATCCGAAGTCCGGGGGGGGGTGAGATTTGCCCCGTCGTCGATCAGGAGTTTCGCAATTTCGGTGTGATTTTTTTGTGCAGCGAAGAACAGCGGGGTGACGCCATTCTCATTCCGGGCGCTGATATCCGCCCCGTAGATGAGCAAGAGGTTCACGCATTCGATATTGCCTTTCTGTGCTGCGATGTGCAGCGGGGTCATGCCACAGGACAAGACGGCGTTGGGATTCGCCCCGGCGATGAGCAAGAGTCGCACGGAGTCGTTAGAGCCCTGCTGGACTGCCATGGACAGCGGGGTGTAGCCATCCGTAGTCCGGGGGGAATCGAGTTTCGCCCCCTTATTGATCAGGAGTTTCAAAATATCGGTGTGATTTTGTTGTGCAGCGAAGAACAGCGGGGTAACGCCATCCTCAGCCATAGCGGCGTTGATGTCCGCCCCTTGGTTAATCAGGACTTCGGCGAGGGTTGTATGCCCCTCACCGGATGCCATCAACAAGGCATTGAAATCACCCTTCATAACGGCATCGACATAGACTCCTTCTGCCAGTGACTTCGTCACCTGATTCAAGTCCCCGTGAAGACAGACATCATAAAACCTCTTATCGGGGAAAAACTTATCCGGGTAAGATTTGCCGGTTTTCATATTCAACACAGGGAACGGCTTTCCTCGGCAATACGCGCAGCTGCGTGAGCCTATGGGCATACCATAAAATAGCCTCGTAAGACATTTCAGATGGAAGAGATGGCCACAGTGGGTTTTACATTCGGGGTCGTCTTCCACAGGCGTGACATCTCGACCACGGAACTCAACGAAACAAATATTACATTCATCGGCCTCCGAAGTTACTTCAGTGCTCATGGTGAGAGCAGAAAGACTAATTGTATTCATAAGTAAAACCCCCGTGTAATTTAATGAGTTATACAAATTTAGACACTAAAAAGTACGATAGTTCAGTTTTATGGCCATTGAGTTTGCTGTGGCTAAATCATCACGCATTGCAAAACTCAGGGGATGAAAACACCTGAAAGCCGTGTGTACAGGATGACGCAGAGCCCTTCTACTGTTCCCCAACTTGTCTCGGCCTCGTTAAGGGCTTCCACGCACTCGGTATGGCCCATCCTGGTTGCGACGGACAGCGGGGTGGTGCCATCCGGCAAGGCGGCGTTGATATCTGCCCCAGCCCCGATCAGGCGTTTCAAACATTCGGTATGGCCTCCCCTGGCAGCTACGAACAGCGCAGTGGTGCCGTATTCAGTCCGGGCGTCGAGATCCGGCCCTTTCTCTAGCAGGAGTTGCAAGCAGTTGATCTTGCCTTTAAGGGCTGCGGCGCACAGCGGAGTGACGCCATTCAACGAGGCGGTGTTGGGATTCACCCCTTTGTCGAGCAGGAGTTTTACGCAGCCGCCAGAGCCCTCTTGGGCTGCGATGGCCAGCGGGGTGGCGCCATCCGAAGTCCGGGGGGTGTTGAGATTTGCCCCGTTGTCGATCAGGAGTTTCGCAATTTCGGTGAGATTTTTTTCTGCAGCGAAGAACAGCGGGGTGGCGCCATCCTCATTCCGGGCGTTGACATCCGCTTTGGCGAGGAGCAAGAGTCTCACGGAGTCGGTAGAGCCCTTCAGGACTGCAATGCTGAGCAGGGTGTAGCCAGACGACAAGACGACGTTGGGATTCGCCCCGGCGATGAGCAAGAATCTTACTGGGTCGATAGAGCCCACCTGGGTCGCTATGGACAGCGGGGTGTGGCCAGCATTAGTCTCGGGGATGTCGAGCTTCGCCTCCTTACTGATCAGCAGGTTCACAATGTCGGTGTGATTGTTTTGAGCAGCGAAGAACAGCGGTGTAACGCCTGTTTCAGCCATAGCGGCGTTGACGTCCGCCCCGTTGTTAATCAGGACCTTGGCTAATTCTGTGTGCCCCTCAGTGGATGCAATCAACAAGGGATTGAAACCATGACTCATAACGGCGTCGACATAGACTCCTGCTGCCAGTGACTTCTTCACCCCATCCACATTCCCATTCCAGCAGGCACGTAAAAATACCTGGTCGGGGAAAAACTCGTCCGGGTAAGATTTACCGGTTTCCGTATCCAACACAGGGAACGGGTTTCCTCGGCAATACGCGCAGCTGCGTGAGCCTATGGGCTTATGAACAGATAGCATCGTAAGACAGTCCAGATGGAAGATGTGGCCGCAGTGGCTTTCACATTTAGGGTTGTGTTGCGCAGGCGTCACATCGCGGCCATGGAACTCACCGAAACAAATATCACATTTATGTGCCTCCGACGTTAATTCAGTGGTGATGGGGAGAGGGAGGTGATTAAGATCAATGGCATCCATAAGTAGAACCTCCATGATATTCAAGTAAGTTATACAAATTAGACACAAAAAAAGTACGATAGTTCAGTTTTATGGCTATAAAGCTTTTTGTGGCTAAATAATCACGCATTGCAAAACTCAGGGGATGAAAACACCTGAAAGCTGTTTTTACAGGATGATGCAGAGCCCTTCTTCTGTTCCCCTGCTTCTCTCGGCCTCGTTAAGGGCTTCCACGCACTCGGTATGGCCCATCCTGGTTGCGATGGACAGCGGGGTGGTGCCATCCGGCAAGGCAGCGTTGATATCTGCCCCGGCCTGGATCAGGCGTTTCAAACATTCGGTATGGCCTCCCTCAGCGGCTACGAACAGCGCAGTGGCGCCGTATTTAGTCCGGGCGTTGAGATCCGGCCCTTTCTCTAGCAGGAGTTGCACGCAGTCGATCCTGCCTTTAAGGGCTGCGGCGAAAAGCGGAGTGACGCCATTCAACAAGGCGGTGTTGGGATTCACCCCTCTGTCGAGCAGGAGTTTCACGCAGCCGCCAGAGCCCTGCTGGGCTGCCAAGGCCAGTGGGGTGGCGCCATCCGAAGTCCGGGGGGGGTTGAGATTTGCCCCGGCGTTGATCAGGAGTTTCGCAATTTCGGTGAGATTGTTTTGTGCAGCGAAGAACAGCGGGGTGACGCCATCCTCATTCCGGGCGTTGACATCCGCTTTGGCGAGGAGCAAGAGTCTCACGGAGTCGGTAGAGCCCTTCTTGACTGCAATGTTGAGCAGGGTGCAGCCAGACGACAAGACGACGTTGGGATTCGCCTCGGCGATGAGCAAGAATCTCACTGAGTCGATAGAGCCCACCTGGGTCGCTATGGACAGCGGGGTGTGGCCATCCTTAGTCTCGGGGATGTCGAGCTTCGCCCCGTTATTGATCAACAGTCTCACAATGTCGGTGCGATTGTATAGCGCAGCGGAGAACAGCGGTGTAACGCCTGTCTCAGCCATAGCGGCGTTGACGTCCGCCCCGTTGTTAATCAGGACTTTGGCTAATTCTGTGTGCCCCTCAGCGGATGCAATCAACAAGGGATTGAGACCATTACCCACAACGGCGTCGACATAGACTCCTGCTGCCAGTGACTTCTTCACCTGATCCACATTCCCAGTCAAGCAGGCAGTTAAAAACACCCGGTCGGGGAAAAACTCTTCCGGGTAAGATTTACCGGTTTCCGTATCCAACACAGGGAACGGCTTTCCTCGGCAATACCCGCAGCTGCGTGAGCCTATGGGCTTATGAACAGATAGCATCGTAAGACAGTCCAGATGGAAGATGTGGCCGCAGTGGCTTTTACATTTAGGGTTGTGTTGCGCAGGCGCCACATCGCGGCCATGGAACTCACCGAAACAAATATCACATTTATGTGCCTCCGACGTTGATTCAGTGGTGATGGGGAGTGGGGGGTGATTAAGATCAATGGCATCCATAAGTAGAGCCTCCATGATATTCAAGTAAGTTATACAAATTAGACACAAAAAAAGTACGATAGTTCAGTTTTATGGCTGTTGAGTTTGCTGCGGCTAAATCATCACGCATTTCAGAACTCGGGAGATGGAAACACCTGAAAGCTGTGTTTACTGGAGAACACCGCGCCTTTCTTTTGCTTCCTGGCTTTTCCCGGTCGCGATAAGGACTTTTACGCAGTCGGTATTGCCCATTCTGGTTGCGATGGACAGCGGGGTGGAGCCATTCCTGGTCCGGGCGTTGAGATCCGCACCGGCATTGATCAGGCGTTTCACGCAGTCGGTATTGCCTTTCAGGGCTGCGATGTACAGCGGGGTGATGCCAATCGACGAAGCATCGTTGGGATCCAGCCCGGCGTTGAGCAGGAGTTCCACGCAGTCGGTATTGCCTCTCAGGGCTGCGATGTACAGCAGGGTCATGCCACTGGACAAGGCTGCGTTGATATCCGCCCCGGCGTAGATCAGGAGTCTCGCGCACTCGGTGCAGCCCTCCTGGACTGCGATGGCCAGCGGGGTGGCGCCATCCGAAGTCCGGGGGGTGTTGAGATCCGCCCCGGCACCGATCAGGAGTCTCGTAATGTCAATGTCATTGTTTTTTGCAGCGAAGAACAGCGCGGTAACGCCATCCTCAGCCCGAGCGGCGTTGACACACGCCCCGTGTCTAATCAGGAGTTCGGCGAGGTCTGTGACCCCCTCACTGGATGCAATCATCAAGGCTGTGAAACCAGCATTCATAACGGCATTGATATAGACTCCTTCTGCCAGCAGCTTCTGCACCTGTTGCAAATCCCCGGAACAACAGGCACTACGAAACATCTGATCGGGGAAAAATTTATCCGGGTAAGATTTACCGGTGTTTATATTCAACAACGGGATCGGATTTTGTCGGCAAAGCTTGCAGCGGCGTGAGCCTATGGGCTCATCAACAAATTGCCCCGTAATGCAGTCCAGATGGAAGTAGTGGCCACAGTGGGTTTGACATTTGGGGTTGAGGTTCACAGGCGCCACATTGCGGCCATGGAACTCACCGTGACAAATAGAACAGACATCGGCTTCCGACGTCAATTCAACGCCCATGGAGAGAGGGGAGGGAGCAATAGCATCCATAAGTAGAGTTTTCGTGTTATTTAATGAGTTATACAAACCAGACATAAAAAAATTACGATGGTTCAGCTATATGGCTATATCAAAAACTCGGAAAATGAGAACACCTGAGAGCCGTGTTTACCGGATAACATAACGCCTTTCTTTTGTTCCCTTCCTTGCCTATGTTCCCTGCCTTGCCCCAGCGTTGATCAGGAGTTTTTCGCAGTCGGTATTGTCATTCTGCGCAGCGATGGACAGTGGGGTGCTGCCATCCTTAGTCCTGGCCTTGATGTCAGCCCCGGCTTCGATCAGGGCTTTCACGCAGTCGGTATTGCCCATCTCGGCTGCGATTAACAGTGGGGTGGCGCCATCCGGCAAGGTGGTGTCGAGATTCGCCCCGGCTTCGATCAGGAGTTTCAGGCACTCGGTATGGCCATTCTCTGCAGCGATGGACAGCGGGGTGGCACCATCCGACAAGACAGTGTTGATATCCGCCCCGGCATTGATCAGGCGTTTCAGGCAGTCAGTATTGCCATTCTGTGCTGCCATGAACAGTGGGGTGGCACCATCCTCAGCCTGCGCTTTGACATCCGCCCCGGCTTCGATCAGGGCTTTCACGCAGTCGCTATGGCCCATCTCGGCTGCGATGAACAGCGGGGTGGCGCCAGCCTCAGTCCGGGCGTTGAGATCCGCCCCGGCTTCGATCAGGATTTGCATGCAGTGGGTGCTATTTTCCTGGGCGGCGATGAACAGCGCAGTGATGCCACCCTCAGTCCGGGCGTTGAGATCTGCCTTGGCTTCGATCAGGATTTTCATGCAGTCTGCGTTATTTTTCAGGGCAGTGATGTACAGCGGGGTTGCACCATTTTTAGTTTGTATGTTTGGATTCGCACCGGCTTTGGTCAGGAGTTCCACGCAGTCGGTGTGATTTTCCCGGGCAGCGAATAACAGTGCAGTGGCACCCACCTCACAGGTGGCGTTGAGATTCGCCCCGGCGTTGATCAGGCGTTCGACGATAGTTTCGTACCCCCCGTCGGATGCCATCATCAAGGCAGTGTAATCATCATGCTTTACGGCATTGACATTGACGCCTTCTGCCAGTGATCTCACTACCTGATCGAAATCCCCGTCATAACAGGCATCATAAAACGCCTGATCGGGGAAAAATGTATCCGGGTGTGATTCACCGGTGTTCAGATCCAGCAGAGGCATCGGGTCTTGCCGACACATCGCGCATCGACGTGAGCCAATGGGCTGATCAACAAAACACTTCGAAATACAGTCCAGATCGAAGTGATGGCCACAACAACGGGTTTTGAGGACCACAGGCGCTGCTTTACGGCCATGAAAACCAGTCAAACAAATAGGGCATTTGTCGACCCCCGACGGTTCGACAGGATTCCCGGGGGCCGAGGTGCGAGCAACGCTATCCATAAATAGAGCATCGTGTGCCAGTCAATAAGTGCTTAAGGTTGGATACAAAAACAGTTAAATAGTTCAGTTCTATGGCTATAAAGTTTGCTGTGGCTAACTAAATAATCACCTGTTTCAAAAACTCCGAAGATGAGAACACCTGAGAGCCGTGTTTACCGGATAACTAACGCTTTTGTTTTGTTCCCTGCCCTGCCCCGGCGTTGATCAGGAGTTTCTCGCAGTCGGTATTGCCCATCACGGTTGCAATGGCCAGTGGGGTGGTGCCATCCGACAAGGCAGCGTTGATATCTACCTCGGCCCTGATCAGGAGTTTCATACACTCGCTATTGCCTTTGCGGGCTGCGATGAACAGCGGGGTCGCACCATCCTCAGTCCTTCGGGCGTCGAGATCGGCCCCGGCGTTGATCAGGAGTTCCACGCAGTCGGTATTGTCTTGTGCAACAGCGGCGTGCAGCGGGGTGGCGCCATTCTTGATCCGGGCGTTGAGATCCGCCCCGGCTTCGATCAGAATTTTCAGGCAGTCGACGTTATTGTTCAGGGCAGCGATGAACAACGGGGTGGCGTCATCCTTGGTTCGGGGGTTGAGACCTGCCTTGGCGTCGGCCAGGAGTTTCACGCAGTCGGGGTGATTTTCCTGGGCAGCGATGAACAGCGCGGTGGCGCCATCCTTATTCTGGGCGTTGAGGTCCGCCCCGGCGTTGATCAGGAGTTTCGCGCAGTCGGTATTGCCTTTCTGGGCTGCGATGTATAGCGGAGTAGAACCATCTTTGATGCGGGCGTTGAGGTCCGCCCCGGCTTCGATCAGGAGTTTTACGCATTCGCTATGGCCTCCTGCAGCAGCGCTGAACAGCGGAGTGCAGCCACTCGACAAGATGACGTTGGGATCCGCTCCGTCGTTGATCAGGAGTTTCAAGCTGTCGATGTGATTTTCTTGTGCAGCGATGAACAGCGGGGTGACGCCATGCTTATTTCGCGCGTTGAGATCCGCCTTGGCTTCGATCAGGGTTTTCACACAGTCGCTATGACCTCTCGCAGCAGCAATGATTAGCGGGGTGCTGTCATCCTTGTTCCGGGCGTCGGGGTCTGCCTTGGCTTTGAGCAGGGCTTTTACGCAAGTGGTATGGCCTTTCGCAGCAGCGATGAACAGCGGGGTGGTGCCATCCTCAGTCCGGACGTCAGGCTCTGCCCCGGCGTCGAGCAGGAGTTTCACGCACTCGGTGTGATTTTTTTGTACCGCAATGAAAAGCGGGGTGACGCCATCCTCAGTCTTGGCGTTGAGATCCGCCTTGGCTTCGATCAGGGCTTTCACGCAGGCGGTATTGCCCATCTCGGCCGCAATGTAGAGCGGGTTGGCACCATCCTTGAAGCGGGCATTGAGATTCGCCCCGGCCTTGATCAGGAGTTTCAAACAGTCGATTTGATTTTCCTGTGCCGCAATGAAAAGCGCAGTGATGTCACCATCCTTAGTCCTGGCATTGAGATCTGCCTTGGCTTCGATCAGGGCTTCCACGCAGTCGGGATGGCCTTTCGCAGTAGCAACGATCAGTGGGGTGAAGTCATCCTTAGCCCTGGCGTTGAGGTCTGCCTTGGCTTCGATCAGGGCTTTCACGCAATCGGTATGGCCATTCGCAGCAGCGATGAACAGTGGGCCGGTGCCATCTTCATTACGAGTGTTGATATCGACCCCGGCGTTGAGCAGGGCTTTCACGCAAGCGGTATGGCCATTCGCAGCAGCGATGACAAGCGGGGTGCTGCCATCCTTAGTCCTGGCGTTGAGGTCCGCCTTGGCTTCGATCAGGAGTTTCACGCATTCGGCGTGATTTTCCTGTGCAGCCATGAGCAGCGGGGTGGCGCCACCCTTGGTCCGGGCATTGAGATCCGCCCCGCCTTCGATCAGGAGTTTCATGCACTCGGTATTGCCCATCTCGGCTGCGATGAGCAGCGGGGTGGTGCCATCCGGCAGGGCAGCGTCAAGATTTGCCCCGGCTTCGATCAGGAGTTTCACGCAGTCGATATTGCCCATCTCGACTGCCATGAGCAGCGGAGAGGTGCCATCCAGCAGGGCGGCGTCAAGATCTGCCCCGGCTTCAATCAGGAGTTTCACGCACTCGGTATTGCCCATCTCGACTGCCATGAGCAGCGGGGTGTTACCATCTTTAGTTCGGACGTTGAGGTCTGCCTTGGCTTCGATCAGGAGTTTCAGGCATTCGGTATTGCCGTTCTGGGCTGCCAGAAGCAGCGGGGTAGCACCATCCTTAGTCCCGGCGTTGAGATCCGCCCCCGCTTTGATGAGGGCTTTCACGCACTCGGTATTGCCTTTCGAAGCAGCGATGAGCAGCGGGGTGGCGCCCTGCCTGGACTGGGTGTCGAGATTCGCCTTGGCTTCGATCAGAGCTTTCACGGACTCGGTATTGCCTTTCGAAGCAGCGATGAACAGCGCGGTGGCACCATGGGAAGTTCGGGCGTTGCTATCCGCCTTGGCTTCGAGCAGTCTTTTCAGGCAGGCAGTGTTATTTTTTTGTGCAGCTATGATCACTGCGGTAAGACCGCTCTTAGCGACGGCGTTGAGATTGGCTCCGGCGTTGATCAGGCATTCGACGATCGCCATATGCCCACTCATGGATGCCATCATCAAGGCAGTGAAATCATCATACGCAATGTAATGGACATTGACATTGATTCCTCCTGCCAGAGTTCTTTCCACCTGATCCAAATCCCCTTCAAAACAGGCACGAAAAAACGTCGGATCAGGGAAAAACGTATCCCGGTGAGACTCCCCGGTGTTCAGATTCAACACAGGCATCGGGTCTTGTCGGCACATTGCGCACCGCCGTGAGCCGATGGGCTGATCGACAAAACACTTCGAAATACAGTCCAGATCGAAGAGGTGGCCACAACATCGGGTTTTGACCACCACGGGCGCTACAACACGACCATGAAAATGGGTCAAACAAATAGGACAGGGATGTGCCTCCTCTGGTACTTCACTATCCCCGGGGACAGGGGGGTGAGCAATGCCGTCCATAAGTAGAACATCTATATCAGTCAATAAGCAATGCAGTTTGGACACAGGAAAAATATGATAGTTCAATCGGGTAGTTATTAAATTTGCAGTAGGCAGATAATCACCTATTTCAACAACCCGCAAGATAGGAACCCCTTAGAGCTGTGTTTACTGAGCAAAACAACGTCTTTCATTTGTTTCCTTCTCTGCCTCTGTTCCGAACTCTGCCCCGGCGTTGGTCAGGAGCTTCACGCAATCGGTATTGCCCATCTTGGTTGCGATGCCAAGTGGGGTGGTGCCATCCGGCAGGGCTGCGTTGAGATTCGCCCCGGCCCTGATCAGGAGTTTCACGCAGTCGGTGTTGCCCAACCCGGCTGCAATGTATAGCGAGGTGACACCATCCTCGACCCGGGCATTGAGATTCGCCCCGGCGTTGATCAGGAGTTTCACGCAGTCGCTATTGCCCTCCTGAGCTGCGATGAACAGCGGGGTTGCGCCATCGTTGATCCTGGCGGCGTTGAGATCTGCCCCGGCGTTGATCAGGAGTTTCACGCAGTCGCTATTGCCCTCCTGAGATGCGATGAACAGCGGGGTTGCGCCATCGTTGATCCTGGCGGCGTTGAGATCTGCCCCGGCGTTGATCAGGAGTTTCACGCAGTCGGTATTGCCGTTCTGGGCTGCCATGAACAGAGGGGTGGCAGCATCCGTAATCCTGGCGGCGTTGACACCCGCCCCGGCGTTGATCAGGATTCTCAGGCAGTCAGTATTGCCGTTCTGGGCTGCCGTGAACAGAGGGGTGGCACCATACGTAATCGTGGCGGCGTTTTGATCTGCCCCGGCTTCGATCAGGATTATCAGGCAGTCGGTATTGCCGTTCTGGGCAGCGATGAACGCAGGGTTGGCACCACTCTTGGTCACGGCGTTGATATCTGCCTCGGCTGCAATCAGGATTTTCAGGCTGTCGATGTTATTTTTTTGGGCAGCGATAAACACCGGGGTAACGCCATCCTCAGTCTGGACGTTGAGATCCGCCCCGGCGTCGATCAGGAGTTTCATGCAGACGTTATTGCCCCTTTGGGCTGCGATGAAGAGCGGGGTAGCGCCACCCTTAGTCAGGGCGTTGAGATCCGCCCCGGCGTCGATCAGGAGTTTCAGGCATTCGGTATTACCTCGCGCAGCAGCGGCGAAGAGCGGGGAGGCGCCATCCTCAGTCTGGGCGTTGAGATCCACCCCGGCTTCGATCAGGATTTTCAGGCTGTCGATGTTATTTTGTTGAGCAGCCATGAATAGCGGGGTGGCTCCGCCGCCAGTCCGGGCGTTGAGATTCGCCCCTGCGTTGATCAGGCTTTTCACGCAGAGGGTATTACCACAATCAGCAGCGATGATCAGTGCGGTGGCATTATTCGAAAGGGTATTGGCAGTGTCGGGGTTCGCCCCAGCGTTGATCAGGTGTTCGACGACTTCCGTATGCCCCCAGAGGGATGCCAATATCAAGGCAGTGAAGCCACCAATCATAACAGCATTGACATTGACTCCTTCTGCCAGTGACCTCTCCACCTGTTCCAGATCCCCGTTAAAACAGGCAAGATAAAACGTCTGATCGGGGAAGAATGTATCCGGGTGAGATTCACTGGTGTTCTGATTCACCACAGGCATCGGGTTTTGCCGACACATCGCGCACCGGCGTGCGCCGATGGGCTGATCAACAAAGCACATCGAAAGACAGTCCAGATCGAAGCGTTGACCACAACATTGGGTTTTAACGATCACAGGCGCTCCACTTCGGTCATGGAAGTTAGCCAAACAAATAGGACAGTGATCGGCCTTGAGTGTCCATGGGGAAAGGGCAACGAACAATGCCGCATATAAGTAGAACATCTGTGTTGGTCAATAAGCAGTGTGGGTTGGATGCAAAAAAGCATGTTAGTTCATTTATTCGGCTATCAAAGTTTGCTGTGGCCAGATAATCACCTGCTTCAAAAACTCAGGAGATGGGAACACCTGAAAGGTGTATTTACTGGAGAGCACAAGATCTTTCTTTTGTTTCTCTGACCGCCACTGTTTCCTACTTTGCCCCGGCCTCGGTCAGGAGTTTCAGGCACTCGGTATGGTCATTCTGAGCTGCGATGAACAGAGGGGTAGCACCAGTCGTAATCCTGGCGGCGTTGAGATCCGCTCCGGCTTCGATCAGGATTTTCAGGCAGCCGGTATTGCCATTCTGCGCTGCCATGTACAGCGGGGTGGCGCCATCTTTATTCCGGGCGTTGATGTCCGCCCCGGCGTTGATCAGGAGTTTCAGGCAGTCGGTATTGCCTAACGCAGCAGCAACGTGCAGCGCTGTGATGCCTTTCCTGGACCGGGCGTTGATATCTGCCCCGGCGTTGATGAAGAGTTTCACGCACTCGATGCTATTACGCAGGGTGGCGATGTACAGCGGGGTGGTGCCATCCCTGATCCTGAAAGCGTTGAGATCCGCTCTGGCATTGATCAGTATTTTAACGCAGTCGGTGTTATTTTCTTGTGTAGCAATGAACAACGGGGTGGCGCCATGCTCAGTTTGCGCGTTGATATCCGCCCTGGCGTTGATCAGGAGTTTCACACAGTCGGTATGGCCTTTCGCAGCAGCAACGTGCAGCGGCGTGGCGCCAGACCTGGTCCGGGCGTTGATATCTGCCCCGGCGTTGATCAGGCGTTTCACGCACTCGGTATTACCGAACTCAGCAGCGATGAACAGAGCGGTGGCACCATTAGAACGGGCAGCGTCGTGGTTTGCTCCCGTGTTGATCAGGCGTACGACGACATCCGTATGTCCACTGTGGCATGCTAACATCAAGGCTGTGAAATCATCAGTCCTAAAGGCATTGACATTGACTCCTTCTGCCAGTGAACTCTCTACCTGATCCAGATCCCCGTTAAAACAGGCAAGATAAAACGTCTGATCGGGGAAGAATGTATCCGGGTGAGATTCACTGGTGTTCTGATTCACCACAGGCATCGGGTTTTGCCGACACATCGCGCATCGGCGTGCGCCGATGGGCTGATCAACAAAGCACATCGAAAGGCAGTCCAGATCGAAGCGGTGACCACAACATTGGGTTTTAACGACCACAGGCGCTCCACTTCGGTCATGGAAGTTAGCCAAACAAATGGGACAGTGATCGGCCTTCAGTGCCCATGGGGTGAGGGTAGCGAGCAATGCCACATATAAGTAGAACATCTGTGTTGGTCAATAAGCAGTGTGGGTTGGATGCAAAAAAGCATGTTATACCAATCGTACTTTCTAAATCCCGTGATGAGCATGGAGATTTGAGCCTTAAGACAAGGCGGCGTGAGGAGTCATAGCCTTAGCTATGGCGACGATCGCAAACGCAGGATTAAGGCTCAAATCTTCAGCGCAATAGGGAGTTAGAAAGTTCGATTGGTATTAGTTCATTTATCTGGCTATCAAAGTTTGCTGTGGCCAGATAATCACCTATTTCAAAAACTCAGAAGATCGGAACACCTGAAAGTTTTGTTTACTCGATAGCACAAGGCCTCTCTTGTTTTCCTCTCCTTATCTTGCCCCGGCGTTGGTCAGGAGTTCCACGCAGTTGGTATTGCCCATCTCGGTTGCGATGGCAAGTGGGGTGGTGCCATTCGACAAGGCGGCGTTGATATCTGCCTCGGCCCTGATCAGGAGTTTCAGACCCTCGGTATTACCCTCCTCAGCGGCGATTAAAAGCGGAGTCGCACCATCCTCAGTCCTTCGGGCGTCGAGATCGGCCCCGGCGTTGACCAAGCGTTCCACGGAGTCGCTATTGCCCATCTCGGCTGCAATGAATAGGGGGGTTCTGCCATCCTCAGTCCTGGCGTCGAGATCTGCCTCAGCTTCGATCAGGAGTTTCAGGGAGTCTATGTTATTTTCCTTGGCAGCGATTAACAGCGGGGTGGCGCCAACCTTAGTCCGGATGTTGAGGTCCGCCCCGGCTTCGATCAGGCGTTTCACACAGTCGGCGTGATTTTCTTGTGCAGCCAAAAACAGCGGGGTGCCGCCATCCTTGGTCTGGGTGTTGAGATCTGCCCCGGCATTGATCAGGAGTTCCACGCAGTCAGTATGGCCATTCGCAGCAGCGATCAGCAGCGGGGTGCAGCCTTCTTTATTCCTGGCGTTGAGGTCAGCCTTGGCTTCGATCAGGGATTCCACACAGTCGGTATTGCCATTCTGGGCTGCGATGTACAGCGGGGTGGCACCATCTGACAAGCTGGCTTCGAGATCCGCCCCAGCGTTGATCAGGAGCTTTACGCAGTCGCTGTAGCCCATCGCAGCAGAGCTGATCAGCGGAGTGCAGCCATTCGACAGTATAGTGTTGGGATCCGCTCCGTCGTTGATCAGGAGTTTCACGCAGTCGATGTGATTTTCCTGTGCAGCGATGAACAGCGGGGTGACGCCCTCCTTATTTTGTGCGTTGAGATCCGCCCCTGCTTCGATCAGAGCTTTCAGGCAGTCGATATGACCTCTCGCAGCAGCAATGATCAGCGGAGTGCTGTCTTCCTTTGCCCTGACGTTGGGGTCTGCCTTGGCTTCGATCAGGGCTTTCAGGCAATCGGTATAGCCTTTTGCAGCAGCGATGTACAGCGGGGTGGTGCCATCGTTAGCTGGGGCGTTGGGATCCGCCCCGGCGTTGCACAGGAGTTTTACGCAGGCGGTGTTATTTTCTTGTATAGCGATGAGCAGCGGGGTAGCGCCATCTTGAGTCAGGGCATTGAGTTTTGCCTTGGCTTCGATCAGGCGTTTCACGCAGTCGGTATTGCCTTTCGCAGCTGCGATGAACAGAGGAGTGGAGCCATCCGACAAGGCGGCGTCAAGATCCGCCCCGGCTTCAATCAGGAGTTTCACGCAGTCAATATTGTTGTTCTGGGCAGCGATGAGCAGCGAGGTGGCGCCATCCTTATTCCGGGCATTGAGATCCGCCCCGGCGTCGATCAGGGCTTTCACGCAGTCGGTATTGCCCATCTCGGCTGCGATGAATAGTGGAGTGAAGCCACCCGACAAGACTGCGTCGAGATCCGCCCCGGCTTCAATCAGGAGTCTCACACAGTCAGTATTGCCATTCTGGGCAGCGATGAGCAGCGAGGTGGCGCCATCCGGCAAGCTGGTGTTGAGATCCGCCCCGGCGTCGATCAGGGCTTTCAAGCAGACGATATTGCCCATCTCGGCTACGATGTACAACGGGGTGGTGCCATCCGGTAAGGCAATGTTGGGATCCGCCCCGGCTTTGATCAGGAGTTTCACGCAGTCGGTGTTATTTTCTATTGCAGCGATGAACAGTGCGGTAGCACCGCTCTCACAGACGGCGTCGAGATTCGCCCCGGCGTTGATCAGGCATTCGGCGACCGCCATATGCCCCCCGATGGATGCCATCATTAAGGGGGTGTAATCATCATTCGTAATGTCATGGGCATTGACATTGACTCCTTCTGCCAGTGACTTCTCCACCACATCCAAATCCCCTTCAAAACAGGCACGAAAAAACGTCAGATCGGGGAAGAATGCATCCGGGTGAGATACACCGGTGTCCAGATTCAACACAGGCATCGGGTCTTGCCGACACATTGCGCACCGTCTTGAGCCGATGGGCTGATCGACAAAACACTTCGAAATACAGTCCAGATCGAAGAGGTGGCCACAACATCCGGTTTTGACGACCACAGGCGTGACACTTCGGCCATGAAAGTAAGTCAAACAAATAGGACACTGATCGGCCTTGACTGTATATGGGGAGAGAGTAGCGAACAACGCCACATATAAGTAGAACATCTGTGTTGGTCAATATGTAATGCGGGTTAGATACAAAAAAAGCATGTTAGTTCATTTATGTGTCAATCAAAGTTTGCTGTGGCTAAACCGGACGGTGAAAGCAAAACTGAGGCAGAGCGCTTGGAGTGGGATACACTCTGTGCATGGAAAGACCAACGCTTTGACTATGGAGAGCAGCGCATGGTTGGTTTTGCCCTCTGGGGTGAGCGACTTTATTGCGTGGTGTACACCGATCGTGGTGAGACGCGACGTATTATTTCCCTTCGAAAAGCTAATAACCGGGAGAAAACTGCTTATGCGAATCAAGACTAAATCCGGTCGGTGGATCCAGATGAACACCGACGAAGAAGAGGCAGCCATCAATGCAGGCATTGCCGCTGATCCTGACACATATGAACTTACTGACGAGGAGTTCAAACAACTACGACCAGTGGGGCGACCCAAGGCCGAACAGACCAAGGAGCGGATTTCTATCCGGCTGTCACCCGAGGTGGTTGAATTTTTCCGCGCCACTGGCAAAGGCTGGCAGACCCGTATGGATGAAGCTTTGCGTGAATATGTGGTCAGGCATTCAGGGTGACAGCTTGCAGTCTCCTCCTGCTTTGGTTTCACCAGATCCCCAGCCAGCCGAAACGCCACTTCTCGGGCTCTGGCAATCAGAAATCGATTCAACTGGCTGACACAGAGTTCTTCCTGATCCTGCTCGGCGTGGAGCAGGGCCAGAAGGCGGGTGTCGAGCTTTACTGAATAGCACAAGGCCTTTCTTGCTTTCCCGTCCTTACCTTGCCCCGGCGTTGGTCAGGAGTTCCACGCAGTCGCTATTGCCCATCTTGGTTGCGATGGACAGCGGGGTAGTGCCATCCGAAGTCCTGGCGGCGTTGAGATCCGCTCCAGCTTCGATCATGAGTGTCACAAAGTCGCTGTTATTCTCTTGTGCAGCGAAGAACAGCGGGGTGGCGCCATCCGAAGTCCGGGGGGTGTTGAGATTCGCCCCGGAGTCGATCAGGAGTTTCCCAATGTCGGTGTTATTTTCTTGTGCAGCGTAGAACAGCGAGGTGGCGCCATCCGTGGCCCGGGCAACATTGACGTCCGCCCCGTCTTTTATCAAACGTTCGACGACGTCTATGTGCCCCTCACTGGATGCTACGATCAGGGCAGTGAAATCATCAGTCATAACGGCGTTGACACAGACTCCTGCTGCCAGTGACCTCTCCACCTGAATCAAATCCCCGTCATAACAGGCATCATAAAACACCTGATCGGGGAAAAATGTATCTGGGTGGGATTCACTGGTCTTCTGATTCACCACAGGCATCGGGCATTCCCGACACATCGCGCATCGGCGTGAGCCGATCGGTTCAAAAATGAATTGTTTCGAAATACAGTCCAGATGGAAGCGGTGGCCACACTGGGTTAGACATTGGGTTTTGACGTCTACTGGCGCCACATCGCGGCCATGGAAATTAGCCAAACAAATAGGACATACATCGGGCTCCGACGTTACGTCAGTTTCCATGGGAAGAAGAGTGCGAGCCATGCCATCCATAAGTAGAACATCTGTGTCAGTCAATAATGCAGTGTTGGTTAGACATAAGAGCAGTACAAAAGTTCAATTGTGTGACTATAAAGTCCGCTGTGGCTAAATAATACCAATCGTGCTTTCTAACTCCCGTGATGAGCATGGAGATTTGAGCCTTAAGACAAGGCGGCGTGAGGAGTCATAGCCTTAGCTATGGCGACGATCGCCAACGCAGGATTAAGGCTCAAATCTTCAGCGCAATAGGGAGTTAGAAAGTTCGATTGGTATAATCACCTGTTTTAAAAACTCGGAAGATGGAAACACCCAGAGGCGGGTTTACCGGTTAACACAACGCCTTTCTTTCCTTCATCGCCTCTGTTCCCTACTCTGCCCCGGCGTTGATCAGGAGTTTCACGCAGTCGGAATTGCCTCTTGCAGCAGCAACGGACAGCGGGGTGGCACGATCCGTAATTCTGGCAGTGTTGAGATCCGCCCCGGCATTGATCAGGAGTTTCACGCAATCGGGATTGCCCACCAGGGCTGCGATAAACAGCGGGGTGGAGCCATCCTCGGCCTGGGCGTTGAGATCTGCCCCTGCGTTGATCAGTATTTTCAGGCAGTCGGTATTGCCCTTCAGGGCTGCGATGAACAGCGAGGTGGCGCCATCCTCAGTCCGGACGCTGATATCTGCCCCGGCATCGAGAAGGAGTTTCACGCAGTCGATGTTGCCCTTCTGGACTGCGATGAATAGAGGAGTGCAGCCATCCGACATGGCGGCGTTAAGATCCGCCCCGGCGTTGATCAGGATTTCCACGCAGTCAGTGTTATTTTCTTGAGCAGCGGTGAGCAACGGTGTGGCGCCATCCAACATGGCGGCGTTGAGATTCGCCTTGGCTTCGATCAGGGCTTTCACGCAGTCGGTATTGCCTTTCCAGGCTGCGATGAGCAGCGGGGTGGAGCCATCATCGGTCTGGGCGTTGAGATCCGCCCCGGCTTCGATCAGGGCTGTCAAGCAGTCGATGTTATTTTCTTGGGCAGCGATGACCAGCGGGGTGGTGCCATCCGACAAGGCGGCGTTGAGATCCGCCCCGGCGTTGACCAGGAGTTTCACGCAGACAATGTTATTTTCCTGGGCAGCAATGAACAGCGATGTGGCGCCACTCGACATGGCGGCGTTGAGATCTGCCTCAGCTTCGATCAGGATTTTTACGCAGTCATCGTTATTATGATGTGCAGCGATGAGCAGCGGGCTGGCGCCATTCGACAAGGCGGCGTCGACGTCCGCCCCGGCTTCTATCAGGCGTTGGACGACAGTCTTGTTCCCGTTTTGGGATGCCAACATCAAAGCAGTGAAGCCACCAACCATAACCGCATTGACATTGACTCCTTCTGCCAGCGACCTCTCTACCTGATTCAGATCCCCGTTTAAACAGGCATTATAAAAAGTCTGATCGGGGAAAAATGTATCCGGGTAAGCTTCACTGGTGTTCTGATTCACCACAGGCATCGGGTTTTGCCGACACATCGCGCACTGGCGTGAGCCGATGGGCTGATCAACAAAGCACATCGAAAGACAGTCCAGATCGAAGCGGTGACCGCAACATTGGGTTTTGACGACCACAGGCGCTTCATGACGGTCATGGAAGTGAGCTAAACAAATAGGACAGGGATCAGCTTCCAGTGTCCATGGGGAGAGGGTAGCGAACAATGCCATATATAAGAAGAACATCTGTGTTGGTTAGTAGTGTGGGTTGGATACAAAAAAAGGAATGGTAGTTCATTTATATGGCTATCAAAGCTTGCTGTGACTAAATAATCACCTGTTTTAAAAAAAAATTCAGAAGATGGGAACACCTGAGAGTCGTTTTTACTGGACAAAGTAACGCCTTTCTTTTGTTGCCTTCACGGCCTTTGTTCCCTACTTTGCTCCAGCCTTGATCAGGGCTTCCATGCAGTCGGTATTGCCCATCGCGGTTGCGATGTAGAGTGGGGTGGCGCCATCTGAAGTCCTGGCGGCGTCGAGATCTGCCCCGGCATTGATCAGGCGTTCTACGCAGTCGGTATCGCCATTCAGGGCTGCGATGAACAGCGGGGTGGCACCATCTGAAGTCCTGGCAGCATTGAGATCCGCTCCGACGTGGATCAGGGTTTCCATGCAATCGGTATGGCCATTCAGGGCTGCAGTGAACAGCGCGGTGGTGCCATCAATAGTCCGGGCGTTGAGATTCGCCCCGGCCTTGATCAGAAGTTTCACGCAGTCGGTGTTATTTTTCTGAACTGCGATGAACAGCGGGGTGGCGCCGTCCGAAGTCCTGGTGGCCTTAAGATCCGCCCCGACCTGGATCAGTATTTCCACGCAATCGGTATGGCCTAGCCAGACTGCGATGAGAAGCGGGGTTGCACCATTCTTATTTCTCGCGTTGAGATCTGCGTTGGCTTCGGTCAGGGCTTTCACGCAGTCGGTATTGCCTCTCAGGGCAGCGACGAATAGCGGGGTTGTACCATTCTCAGTCCTGGCGTTGAGATTCGCCCCGGCGTTGATCAGGAGTTCCACGCATTCGATGTTATTTTCTTGGGCAGCGAAGAACAGCGGTGTGGCGCCATCCAACAAGGCGGCGTTGATATCCGCCCCGGCGTTGATCAGGAGTTTCATGCAGTCGGTATTGCCCTCCTTGGCAGCGATCAACAGTGCGGTGGCACCATTTGAAAAGGTGGCGTTAACATCCGCCCCGGCGTTGATCAGGAGCTTCACGCAATCGATGTTATTCTCCTGGACAGCAAAGAATATTGCGGTGGCTCCACCTGTGGAGGTGGCGTTGAGATTCGCCCCGGCGCTGATCAGGCGTTCAACGATTGCCTCGTGCCCCCCGTCAGATGCCAACATCAAGCCAGTGAAATCATCATGTATAACGGCATTGACATTGACTCCATTTGCCAATGACCTCTCTACCTGATCCAAATCCCCGTCATAACAGGCATCAAAAAACACCTGATCGGGGAAAAATGTATCCGGGTGAGATTCACTGGTGTTCTGATTCACCACCGGCATCGGGTTTTGCCGACACATTGCGCACTGGCGGGAGCCAATGGGCTGATCAACAAAACACTTCGAAATACAGTCCAGATCGAAGAGGTGACCACAGCATTGGGTTTTGACGACCACAGGCGCTTCACTTCGGCCATGGAAGGGAGCCAAACAAATAGGACAGTGATCAGCCTTCAGTGTCCATGGGGAGAGGGTAGCGAACAATGCCACATATAAGTAAAACATCTGTATTGGTCAAGAAGCAGTGTAGGTTTGATACAAAAAAGCATGTTAGTTCATTTGTATGGCTATCAAAGTTCGCTGTGGCCAAACAATTACCTGTTTCAAAAACTCAGAAGATGGGAACACCTGAGAGCCATGTTCACTGGACAACACAAATCCTTTCTTTGGTTGCCTTCATGGTCTTGGTTCCCTATTTTGCTCCAGCCTTGATCAGGACTGCCACGCAGCCGGCATCGCCTTTCAGGAATGCGATGTAAAGTGGGGTGACTGGGGTGATGCCATCCATGGTACTGGCGACATGGGGATCTGCCCCGCCACTGATCAGGATTTCCACGCAATCGGTATGGCCTTGCCAGACTGCGATGAGCAGCGGGGTGGCGCCATCTGAAGCCCGGGGGACGTTGAGATCCACCCCGGCGTTGACCAGGAGTTTCAAGCACTCGGTGTTATTTTCTTGTATAGCGAAGGACAGCGGTGTGGCGCCATCCAACCTGGCGGCGTTGAGATCCGCCCCGGCGTTGATCAGGAGCTGCACGCAGTCGGTATTGCCTTTCGCAGTGGCAGCGAACAGTGGGGTGGCACCATCCGTAATCCTGACGGCGTTGAGATCCGCCCCGGCGTTGATCAGGAGTTTCATGCAGTCGGTATTGCCTTTCGCAGCAGCAGCGAACAGTGGAGTGGAGCCGTTATCGGTCTGGGCGTTGAGGTTCGCCCCGGCGTTGATCAGGAGTTTCACGGAGTCGACGCTATTTTCCTGGACAGCCATGAACAGTGCGGTGACCCCATCCTCAGTTTGTGCGCTGAGATCCACCTTGGCTTCGATCAGGGCTTGCAGGCATTCGATTTTATTTTCTTGTGCCGCAAAGAAGAGCGGGGTGGCGCCATCACTACTCCGGGCGGCGTTAAGGTCCGCCCCGGCCTTGATCAGGCGTTTCATGCATTCGATATTGCCTAGCACAGCAGCGATGAATAGCGGGGTGGCACCATCCTCAGTCCGGGCGTTCACATCCGCCCCGGCGTTGATCAGGAGTTTCAAACAGTCGGTATTACCCTTCAGGGCCGCGACGAACAGCGGGGTGGCGCCACCCGGAGTCCTGGCGATGTTGATATTCGCCCCGGCGTTGATCAGCAGTTTCACGCAGTCGGTATTGCCCTCCTGGACAGCGATGTAAAGCGGGGTGGCGTGATTCTTATTCCGGGCATCGAGATCCGCCCCGGCGTTGATCAGGAGTTTCAAACAGTCGCTATTGCCCTCCTCGGCAGCGACGAAAAGTGGGGTGGCGCCATTCTCATTCCGGGCATTGAGATCTGCCCCGGCGTTGATCAGGAGTTTCAAAATGTCGGTATTACCCTCCTGGGCAGCGACGAAAAGCGGGGTGGCGCCATTCTCATTCCGGGCGTTGAGATCCGCCCCGGCCTCGGTCAGGAGTTTCACGCAGTCGATGTTATTTTGTTGGGCAGCAATAAGCAGGGGGGTGTCGCCATTCTCGGTTCGGGCGTCGAGATTCGCCTTGGCTTTGATCAGGGCTTTCAGGCAGTTGATATTGCCTTTTGCCGCAGCGATGAGCAACGGGCTGGCGCCATCTGAATTCAGGGGAGGGTTGAGATTCGCCCCGGCGTCGATCAGGCGTTGCACGCAGTCGGTATTGCCCACCTGAGCTGCGATGTATAGCGGGGTGGCGCTATCCTTAGTCTGGGCGTCGAGATCCGCCCCGGCCTTGATCAGGATTTCCATGCAGTCGGTATTGCCTTTCTGGGCTGTGATGAAAAGCGGTGCGGAGCCATCTGAAGTCCGGGGGAGGTTCAGATCCGCCCCGGCCTCGATCAGGAGTTTTACGCAGTCGCTGTTGCCCTTCCAGGTTGCGATGAAAAGCGGTGTGGCGCCATCCGAAGTCCTGGCGGCATTGAGATTAGCCCCGGCGTTGATCAGGAGTTTCACGCAGTCTGTATGACCGAACTCAGTAGCGGTTAACAGTGCGGTGGCACCGTTCGTACGGGCAGTGTCGAGGTTCGCCCCAGCGTTTATCAGGCGTTTGACGACATCCGTGTGACCCCTGCTGGATGCTAACATCAGGGCAGTAAAGCCACCAATCATAACGGTATTGACATTGACTCCTTCTGCCAGTGACCTCTCCACCTGATCCAAATCCCCATATATACAGGCACGATAAAACGCCTGATCGGGGAAAAATGCATCCGGGTAAGCTTCACTGGTGTTCTGATTCACCAAAGGCATCGGATCTTGCCGACACATCGCGCAGCGGCGTGAGCCGATGGGCTGTTTAACAAAAGACTTCGAAAGACAGTCCAGATCAAAGAGGTGGCCACAACAATGGGTTTTGACAACCACAGGCGCTAAACTTCGGCCATGGAAGGGAGCCAAACAAATAGGACACTGATCGGCCTTCAGTGTCCATGGGGAGAGAGCGGCGAGTAATGCCAGATATATGTAGAACATTCTGTGCCTGTCGATAACTGCTGCGGCTTGGGTACAGGAAAGGAATGATAGTTCATTTATGTGTCTCTCAACGTTTGCTTTGGTTGAATAATCACTTGTTTCAAAAACTCAGAAGATGGGAACAACCAGGGCCGTGCTTACGGGCCATGTACCAACTCAGTCCGAGACCGACATTACGGCGGCACGGTTGGCGATTGTGGGTCAGTGCGATGAGGATAAAAGACCGCATTTGAATACCTGGCTAAAACGGATGGCCGTAGTACCTAAAGTGGAAAATCCACAAGGAGGCTCACATGAGAAAACAATGGAAGGGAACGCCAGAAAGCAGAGGCCATGAAGCCCGCCTGCGGTGGATTAGAAAAGCAGGTGGCAAGATTGATAAGAACAAAGCAGTAATGAAGATGCTTAAGAAAAGTATTAGAAAATGGAATACTAAACGCACTAAAAAACAACCACATAAATAGCAGCAAAAACATTACCAGCCGATGATTCAGGAATGAGCCAGCCCTAGCATGGCGACAATCTGTTTGGGTTCTCTGGCGAGCAGGTTCAGCAATACACGGGCAGGGCCGTTCGGTTTGCGGTCACCCCGCTCCCAGTGGCGAAGGGTGGGGAGTTTTACACCTACAGCCTGGGCAAACTCTTCCTGAGTCATATCGAGCTGCTGGCGAATGCCTTTGATGTCCAGGGGTGTCACCTCATGGACGATCGCACCTGTATTCTCACCTTTTGTGTAGGTTACGGCCTCTTCAAGGCCCTGGATAATGCTGTTCGCTACGCTTGCCATTTTTTCCATCCTCTTTCGAGTAGAGTGACTAACTGTTTCATGGTGTTGCGGTCTGCCTTTGACAGGTTTTCCTGTTGGTTTTTCCCATAAACCGTGAGCAGGAACAGGGGCATTGATGGATTCTTGTAGAAGTGAATAATCTGCACTCCTCCACTCTTGCCTGATGCACCTCTTCGCCACCGGAGCTTACGGATGCCGCCTGTACCCTTCATGATCTCACCAGCCTCAGGGTTTGCCGCCAGGTAATCAATGATATGGCGGCGTTCCTCACTGGATAGAAGGCTCTCAGCTTCGTCCTGATAGTTTTTCAGCTCAACGACCGTATGCATTAGAATGTAATCCAATGGATTAGTTCAGGCAAAGTATAATGGTTGGTAAGAAAGATGCAGGCCGGTGGTTTTTCGCACTACACCTGACTATTTAATGGCGAACCCTGATAAAGCGTAAAGACTAGCAATTTACAACAAGTCCATATAGTGCCCATATATGGACTTTTTCGTTAATTGGGCTTATCCTTTGACTGATAAATTTTTCATTATTGGAGTCAAGCATGAGCTCATCAACCTCACCTCGCATCACAACGGTATCGGCCTTCAAGAAAAAGCTGGCTTCTATGGATGTATCAGAGCCTGTAGTTGTAACCCAAAATGGGGAACCTTTGTATGTAGTTCAAGATCCTGTCCAGTTTGAGATGCAGCAGGAACAAATGGCTCTACTACGATTGCTATCTTTTGCCGAAAAAGATGTTCAGGCAGGCCGAACCGTATCATCTTCCGACCTTCGGGCTGGATTGAAAGGGCTTATTGATGAAGTTTGAGTATTCACTAGCTTTCCAATGTCAGCTTCATGACAGGTTTTATTATTTAGCTCGACACATCGGACAGGTAGCGGCTCAGGAGCTTCTTGATGGCTTTATTGTTGGATTTGAGAAAAGAGTGAATGGACATCCTGACAGTGCTCCATTGTGTATAGAGGCGGCAGAACTTGGGCTCACAACTTATCACGATTATGTTGATCCAAAACTCCAATTGCGAACAATCTATCGCTTTTCTGAGGCAGAGGGCGTTGTGTACCCATTGTTATTTTTGAGCACAAAACAAAGCATCCGGCAGGCTTTGATTCAATATTGTCTACGCCATTAACACCCTGTTTTATATTTTTTCCAAGAAAAACAATATAGGTACGTGATTTTTATGAAGATTTGTCACGGTTACGGGCCATGTACCTACTGGATAACACAACGCCTTTCTTTTGTTCTCTTCCTGACCTCAGTTCCCTACTTTGCTCCAGCCTTGATCAGGGCCTCCACGCAGTCGGTATTGCCCTTCGCGATTGCAATGGAGAGCGGGGTGGCACCATCTGTAGTCCTCACAGCATTGAGATCCGCCCCGGCGTTGATCAGGAATTTCACGCAGCCGGTATTGCCTTTCGAAGCAGCAAAGTGCAGCGGGGTGGAGCCAGTCTTAGTGTGAGCGTTGAGATCCGCCCCGGCGTTGATCAGGCGTTTCACGCAGTCGGAATTGCCCTTCAGGGCTGCGTTAAACAGCGGGGTGTGGCCATCCTCGCTCTGGGCATTGAGATCCGCCCCGGCGTCGAGAAGGAGTTTCACGCAGTCAGTGTCATTTTCTTGGGCAGCGAACAACAGCGCTGTGGAGCCATCCGACATGGCGGCGTTGAGACTCGCCTTGGCTTTAATCAGGGCTTTCACGCAGTCGGTATGGCCCAATGTAACAGCGATGACCAGCGGGGTGGTGCCATCTGTAGTCCGAGCGGCGTTGAGCTCCGCTCCGGCTTCGATCAGGGCTGTCAGGCAGTCGATGTCATTTTGCTGAGCAGCCATGAACAGCGGGGTGCTGCCATCGGACAAGGCAGCGTTGAAATCCGCCCCGGCGTTGATCAGGAGTTTCATGCAGACGATGTTATTTCTATAGACAGCCATCATCAGCGGTGTGGTGCCACCCGACATGGCGGCGTTGAGATCTGCCTCAGCTTCGATCAGGATTTTTACGCAGTCGTAGTTATTTTGCTGTGCAGCGATGTGCAGCGGGGTGACGCCATTCGACAAGGCGGCGTTGACGTCTGCCCCAGCTTCGATCAGGCGTTCGACGACGTCCCTGTGCCCCCTGCCGGATGCCAGCATCAAGGCAGTGAAACCAGCAGTCATAACGGCATTGACATTGACTCCTTCTGCCAGAGACCTCTCCACCTGATCCAGATCCCCGTTTAAACAGGCAAGATAAAACGTCTGATCGGGGAAAAATGTATCCGGGTGAGATTCACTGGTGTTCTGATTCACCACAGGCATCGGGTTTTGCCGACACATCGCGCACCGGCGTGAGCCGATGGGCTGATTAAAAAAACACCTCGAAATACAGTCCAGATCGAAGCGGTGACCACAACAGTGGGTTTTGACGACCACAGGCGCTGCACTTCGGCCATGGAAGGAAGCCAGACAAATAGGACAGTGATCGGCCTTCAGTGTCAAAGGGGAGAGGGTAGCGAACAGTGCCACACATAAGTAGAACATCTGTGTTGGTCAATAAGCAGTGTGGGTTAGATACAGAAAAGCATATTAGTTCATTTATATGACTATCAAAGTTTGCTGTGGCCAAACAATTATCTGTTTCAAAAACTCAGAAGATGGGAACACCTGAGAGCCCTGTTTACTGGACGGCATGACGTTTTTCTTTTGTTTCCTTCACTGCCTCTGTTCCCATCACTGCCTTAGCGTTGATGAGAAGTTTCACGCACTCGGTATTGCCTTTCGCAGCAGCAACGAACAGCGGAGTGGTGCCATCCTCGATTTGCGCATTGATATCCGCCTTGGCTTCGATCAGGATTTTCAGGCTGTCGATGTTATTTTGCTGGGCAGCGATAAACAGCGGGGTACCGCCATCGTCACTTCGGGCGTTGAGATCGGCCCCGGCGTTGATCAGGAGTTCCACGCAGTCGGTCTTGCCTTCCGCAGCAGCAGCGAACAGCGGGGTGGCGCCAGTCTTAATCCGGGCGTTGAGATCCGCCCCGGCGTTGATCAGGAGTTTCACGCAATCGGTATTGCCTTCCACAGCAGCAACGTACAGCGGGGTGCCGCCATGCGAAGTCCGGGCGTTGAGATCCGCCCCGGCGTTGATCAGGAGTTGCACGCAATCGGTATTGCCTTCCATAGCAGCAATGAACAGCGGAGTGATGCCATCCTCAGTTTGCGCATTGATATCCGCCTTGGCTTCGATCAGGATTTTCAGGCTGTCGAGATTATTTTGCTGAGCAGCCATGAACAGCGAGGTGGCGCCAGTCTTAGTCCGGGCATTGAGATCCGCCCCGGCGTTGATCAGGAGTTTCACGCATTCGGTGTTATTTTCTTGTGCAGCGACGAACAGCGGAGTGGCACCACGCGGCAAGGCGTCGTCGAGATCCGCCCCGGCGTTGATCAGGAGTTTCACGCATTCGATGTTATTTTCTTGTGCAGCCATGAACAGCGGGGTGGCGCCATCCTCATTCCGGGGGTTGAGATCCCCCCCGGCGTTGATCAGGTATTTCAGGCAGTCGGTATTATCGAACTCAGCAGCGATAAACAGTGCGGTGGCACTATTCAAACCGGCAGCGTCAAGGTTCGCCCCAGCGTTTATCAGGCGTTCGACGACATCCGTGTGCCCCCAGATGGCTGCCAACATCAAGGCCGTGAGATCATCAGTCATAACGGCATTGACATTAACCCCTTCTGCCAGAGACCTCTCTACCTGATCCAGATCTCCGTTTAAACAGGCATCATAAAAAGTCTGATCGGGGAAAAATGTATCCGGGTGAGATTCACTGGTGTTCTGATTCACCACAGGCATTGGGTTTTGCCGACACATCGCGCACTGGCGTGAGCCGATGGGCTGATCAACAAAGCACATCGAAAGACAGTCCAGATCGAAGAGGTGGCCGCAACATTGGGTTTTGACGACCACAGGCGCTTCACTTCGGCCATGGAAGGGAGCCAGACAAATAGGACAGTGATCGGCCTTCAGTGTCAAAGGGGAGACGGCAGCGAACAGTGCCAGACATAAGTAGAACATCTGTGTTGGTCAATAATCCGTGTGGGTTAGATAGAAAAAAGCATGTTAGTTCATTTTTATGGCTATCAAAGTTGGCTGTGCCCAAACAATCACTTGTTTCAAAAACTCAGAAGATGGGAACACCTGAGAGCCATGTTCACCGGGCAACATAAATCCTTTCTTTTGTTGCCTTCACGGTCTTTGTTCCTTTGTTCCAGCCTTGATCAGGGCTTCCATGCAGTCGATATTGCCCATCGCGGTTGCAATGGAGAGCGGGGTGGCACCATCCTCAGTCCGGGCGTTGAGATCTGTCCCGGCGTTGATCAGGAGTTTCACACAGTCGCTATTGCCCTTCCGGGCCGCCATGTGAAGAGGACTGGCACCATCCTTAATCCTGGCGATGTTGAGATCCGCCCCGGCTTCGATCAGGATTTTCAGGCTGTCGATGTTATTTTTTTGGGCAGCGATAAACAGCGGTGTAGCGCCATCCTCAGTTCGGGCGTTGAGATCTGCCCCGGCGTTGATCAGCAGTTTCACGCTGTCGGTATTGCCCTCCTGTGTGGCGACGAACAGCGGGGTGCCGCCATCCAAAGTCCGGGCGTCGAGAAGCGCTCCCGCTTTGATCAGGAGTTCCACGCATTCGGTGTTGCCTTGCGCAGCAGCAACGAACAGCGGGGTGCCGCCATCCAAAGTCCGGGCGTCGAGAAGCGCTCCCGCTTTGATCAGGAGTTCCACGCATTTGGTGTTGCCTTGCGCAGCAGCAACGAACAGCGGGGTGCCGCCATCCAAAGTCCGGGCTTTGAGATCCGCCCCGGCGTTGATCAGGAGTTCCACGCAGTCGGTATTGCCTTGCCCAGCAGCAACGATCAGCGGGGTGGTGCCATCCTCAATGTGCGCATTGATATCCGCCTTGGCTTCGATCAGGATTTTCAGGCTGTCGATGTTATTTTGTTGAGCAGCTATGAACAGCGGGGTGGCACCATCCGAAGTCCCGGCATTGAGAGCCGATCCGGCTCCGATCAGGATTTTAAGGCAGTCGGTATTGCCGTTCTGGGCTGCCATGAACAGCGGGGTGGCACCATCCGAAGTCCTGCCGTTGAGAGCCGCTCCGGCTTCGATCAGGATTTTAAGGCAGTCGGTATTGCCGTTCTGGGCTGCGATGAACGGTGGGTTGGCACCACTCTTAATCCGGGTGTTGAGATCTGCCTCAGCTTCAATCAGGATTTTCAGGCTGTCGATGTTATTTTTTTGGGCAGCGATAAACAGCGGGGTAGCGCCACCCTCAGTTCGGGCGTTGAGATCTGCCCCGGCGTTGATCAGAAGTTTCACGCAGTCGGTATTGCCCTCCTGTGTTGCGATGAACAGCGGGGTGACGCCATCCAAAGTCCGGCAGATGTTGGGATCCGCCCCGGCGATGATCAGGAGTTTTACGCAGTCGGCATTGCCTTTCGCAGCAGCAACGTGCAGCGGGGTAGCGCCAGTCTTGGTGCGGGCGTTGAGAACCGCCCCGGCGATGATCAGGCGTTTCACGCAATCGCTGTCACCGTACTCAGCAGCGATGAACAGTGCGGTGGCACCATTTGAACGGGCAGCGTCAAGGTTTGCCCCAGCATTGATCAGGCGCTCGATGACATCCGTGTGCCCTCTGTTGGATGCTAACATCAAGGCAGTGAAATCATTAGTCATAACGGCATTGACATTGACCCCTTCTGCCAGAGACCTCTCCACCTGATCCAGATCCCCATTTAAACAGGCACGATAAAACGTCTGATCGGGGAAAAATGTATCCGGGTGAGATTCACTGGTGTTCTGATTCACCACAGGCATCGGGTCCTGCCGACACATCGCGCACCGGCGTGAGCCGATGGGCTGACTAACAAAACACCTCGAAATACAGTCCAGATCGAAGCAGTAGCCGCAACATTGGGTTCTGACGACCACAGGCGCTTCACTGCGGCCATGGAAGGGAGCCAAACAAATAGGACAGTGATCAGCCTTCAATGTCAAAGGGGAGAGGGTAGCGAACAATGCCACAAATAAGTAGAACATCTGCTGGTAAATAAGCCGTGTAGGTTAGATACGGAAAAGCATATTAGTTCATTTATGCGACTATCAAAGTTGGCTGTGGCCAAATAATAACCTGTTTCAAAAACTCAGAAGATGGGAACGCCTGAGAGCCATGTTCACTGGGCAACATAAATCCTTTCTTTTGTTGCCTTCACGGTCTTTGTTCCTTTGCTCCAGCCTTGATCAGGGCTTCCACGCAGTCGGTATTGCCCATCGCGGTTGCAATGGAGAGCGGGGTGGCACCATCCTCAGTTTGCGCATTGATATCCGCCTTGGCTTCGATCAGGATTTTCAGGCTGTCGATGTTATTTTGTTGGGCAGCGATAAACAGCGGGGTAATGCCATCCTGAGTCCGGGCGTTGAGATCTGCCCCGGCGTTGATCAGGAGTTTCACGCAGTCGGTCTTGCCCTCCTGTGATGCGATGAACAGCGGGGTGGTGCCATCCGAAGTCTGGCAGATGTTGAGATCCGCCCCGGCTTTGATAAGGAGACTCACGCAGTCGCTATTGCCTTTCGCAGCAGCAATGAACAGCGGGGTGCTGCCATCATCAATTTGGGCATTGAGATCCGCCTTGGCTTCGATCAGGATTTTCAGGCTGTCGATGTTATTTTGCTGAGCAGCCATGAACAGCGGGGTGATGCCATCCGGAGTCCTGGCGTTGAAAGCCGCCCCGGCTTCGATCAGGATTTTAAGGCAGTGGGTATTGCCCTTCTGGGCTGACATGAGCAGGGGGGTGACACCACGCTTAATGGTCGCAGCGTTGAGATCCGCCCCGGCTTCGATCAGGAATATCAGGCAGTCGGTATTGCCGTTCTGGGCTGCCATGAACAGAGGCGTGGTACCATCCTCAATCCTGGCGGCGTTGAGATTCGCCCCGGCTTCGATCAGGAGTATCAGGCAGTCGGTATTGCCGTTCTGGGCTGCGATGAACGCTGGGCTGGCACCACTCTTAATCCCGATGTTGAGATCTGCCCCGGCTTCAATCAGGATTTTCAGGCTGTCGATGTTATTGTTTTGGGTAGCGATAAACAGCGGGGTAGCGCCATTCTGAGTCCGGACGTTTAGATCCGCCCCGGCGTTGATCAGCATTTTGACGCAGTCGGTATTGTCCTCCTGTGATGCCATAAACAGCGGGGTGCCGCCTTTCGAAGTCCGGGCGTCGAGAAGCGCTCCCGCTTTGATCAGGATTTGCAGGCATTCGGTGTTGCCTTTCGCAGCAGCAACTAATAGTGGGGTGGTGCCATCCGACAGTGCGGCTTTGTGATCAGCCCCGGCGTTGACCAGGCGTTTAACGCAGTCGGCATTGCCGTACTCAGTAGCGATGAACAGTGCGGTGGCGCCATCCTTAGCCCGGGCGTTGAGATCTGCCCCGGCTTCGATCAGAATTTTAAGGCATTCGGTATTGCCTTTCGCAGCAGCCATGGACAGAGGAGTGACACCATCCTCAAACGCGGCGGTGTTGAGATCTGCTTCGGCTTCGATCAGGATTTTAAGGCTGTCGATGTTATTTTTTTGGGCAGCGATAAACAGCGGTGTAGCGCCATCCTCAGTTCGGGCGTTGAGATCTGCACCGGCGTTGATCAGCCTATTCACGCTGTCGGTATTGCCCTCCTGTGTGGCGATGAACAGCGGGGTTTCGCCACCCGACGGGGTGGCGTTGAGATCCGCCCCGGCGTTGATCAGGAGTCTCACACAGTCGGTATTGCCCTTCTGTGATGTGATGTACAGTGCGGTGGCACCTCTCCAAGTGGCAGCGTCAAGGTTTGCTCCGGCGTTGATCAGGAGTTTTACGCAGTCGGTGTTATTTTCTTGTGCAGCGAGGAACAGCGCAGTGGCGCCATCTTCATGCCGAGCGGCGTTGACATCCGCCCCGGCATTGATCAGGCGTTCGACGACGTCAGTCTGCCCCCCACCAGATGCCAACATCAAGGCAGTTGAGCCATCAGTCATAAAAGCATTGACGTTGACCCCCTCTGCCAAAGACTTCTCCACCTGATCCAAATCCCCGTGAAGACAGGCATTATAAAAAGTCTGATCGGGGAAAAATGTATCCGGGTGAGATTCACTGGTGTTCTGATTCACGACAGGCATCGGGTTTTGCCGACACATCGCGCAACGGCGTGAGCCGATGGGCTGATTAAAAAAACACCTCGAAATACAGTCCAGATCGAAACGGTGACCACAACATTGGGTTTTGACAACCACAGGCGCTTCACTGCGGCCATGGAAGGGAGCCAAACAAATCGGACAGTGACCGGCCTTCAGTGCCAGAGGGGAGAGGGTAGCGAACAGTGCAACACATAAGTAGAACATCTGTGTTGGTCAATAAGCCGTGTGGGTTAGGTTCAAAAAAGCATATTAGTTCATTTATACGACTATCAAAGTTCGCTGTGGCCAAATAATCACCTGTTTCAAAAACTCAGAAGACAGGAACAACTGAGAGCTCTATTTTACAGGACAGCATGACGCTTTTCCTTTGTTTCCTTCACTCTGTTCCCATCTCTGCCTTAGCGTTGATGAGAAGTTTTACGCACTCGGTATTGCCCATCTCGGTTGCGATGGACAGCGGAGTGACGCCATTCGGCAGGGCAGCGTCAAGATCTGCCCCGGCGTTGATCAGGAGCTTTGCGCATTCGGTGTTACCATTCGCAGCAGCAACTAGTAGCGGGGTGGTGCCATCCGGCAAGGCGGTGTTGAGATCCGCCCCGGCGTTGACCAGGCGTTTGACGCAGTCGGCATTGCTGTACTCAGTAGCGATGAACAGTGCGGTGGCGCCATCCTTGGCCCGGGCGCTGAGATCTGCCCCGGCTTCGATCAGGATTTTAAGGCATTCGATATTGCCTTTCGCAGCAGCCATGGACAGAGGAGTGGCACCATGCTTAAACGCGGCGGTGTTGAGATCTGCCTCGGCTTCGATCAGGATTTTAAGGCTGTCGATGTTATTTTTTTCGGCAGCGATAAACAGCGGTGTAGCGCCATTCTCAGTTTGGGCGTTGAGATCTGCACCGGCGTTGATCAGCCTATTCACGCTGTCGGTATTGCCCTGCTGTGTGGCGATGAACAGTGGGGTGCCGCCGTCCAAAGTTCGGGGGGCGTCGAGAAGCGCTCCCGCTTTGATCAGGAGTTCCACGCATTCGGTGTTGCCTCTCTCAGCAGCAACGAACAGCGGGGTGGCGCCACCCGACGGGGTGGCGTTGAGATCCGCCCCGGCGTTGATCAGGAGTCTCACACAGTCGGTATTGCCCTTCTGTGATGCAATGTACAGTGCGGTGGCACCACTCCAAATGGCAGCGTCAAGGTTTGCTCCGGCGTTGATCAGGAGTTTTACGCAGTCGGTGTTATTTTCTTGTGCAGCGAGTAACAGCGCAGTGGCACCATCTTCATGCCGAGCGGCGTTGACATCCGCCCCGGCATTGATCAGGCGTTCGACGACGTCAGTGTGCCCCACACCAGATGCCCACATCAAGGCAGTGAAGCCGTCAGTCATAACAGCATTGACATTGACCCCCTCTGCCAGAGACCTCTCCACCTGATCCAAATCCCCGTGAAGACAGGCATTATAAAAAGTCTGATCGGGGAAAAATGTATCCGGGTGAGATTCACTGGTGTTCTGATTCACCACAGGCATCGGGTCTTGCCGACACATCGCGCACTGGCGTGAGCCGATGGGCTGATCAACAAAGCACATCGAAAGACAGTCCAGATCGAAGCGGTGACCACAACATTGGGTTCTGACGACCACAGGCGCTTCACTGCGGCCATGGAAGGGAGCCAGACAAACAGGACAGTGATCGGCCTTCAGTGTCCATGGGCAGAGGCTAGCGAACAATGCCAGATATAAGTAGAACATTTACACTGGTCAAATAATTTGTGCGGGTTGGATACAAGAAAGGGAATGATAGTTCATTCGTATGGCTATCAAAGTTGGCTGTGGCCCAATAGTCTCCTGTTTCAAAAACTCAGAAGATGGGAACACCTGAGCCCTGTTTACTGGACAGCATGACGCTCTTCTTTTGTTTCCTTCACTGCCTCTGTTTCCATCTCTGCCTCAGCGTTGATGAGGAGTTTAACGCAGTCGGTATTGCCCATCTTGATTGCTAGGGACATTGGGGTGGCGCCGTCCGAAGTCCTGGCGGCATTGAGATCCGCCCCGGCGTTGATGAGAAGTTTCACGCAGTCGGTATTGCCCGTCTTGATTGCTATGAACAGAGGGGTGGCGCCATCCTTAATCTTGGCGGTGTTGAGATTCGCCCCGGCTTCGATCAGGAGTATCAGGCAGTCGGTATTGCCGTTCTGGGCTGCGATGAACGGTGGGCTGGCACCACTCTTAATCCGGATGTTGGGATCTGCCCCGGCTTCAATCAGAATTTTCAGGCTGTCGATGTTATTTTTTTGGGCAGCGATAAACAGCGGAGTAGCGCCATCCTCAGTCCGGGCGTTGAGATCTGCCCCGGCGTTGATCAGCATTTTCACGCAGTCGCTATTGCCCTCCTGTGATGCGATGAACAGCGCGGTGCCGCCTTTCGAAGTCCGGGCGTCGAGAAGCGCTCCCGCTTTGATCAGGAGTTCCACGCATTCGGTGCTGCCTTGTGCAGCAGCGACGAACAGCGGGGTGGTGCCAGTCTTGGTGTGGGCGTTGAGATCCGCTCCGGCGTTGATCAGGAGTTTCACGCATGCGGTGTTATTTTCTTGTGCAGCGACGTAAAGCGGGGTGGCGCTATATTCAGTCTGGGCATTGAGATCCGCCCCGGCTTCGATCAGGATTTTCAGGCAGTCGATGTTATTTTGTTGGGCAGCGATGAATAGCGGGGTGGCGCCATCTGAAGTGTGGGGGGCATTGAAATCCGCCCCGGCTTCGATCAGGATTTTCAGGCAGTCGGTATTACCGTTCTGGGCTGCGATAAACGTTGGGTTCGCACCACTCTTAGTCCGGATGTTGAGATCTGCCCCGCCACTGATAAGGATTTCCACGAGATCGCTATTGCCCTCCTGTGTTGCAAAGAGCAGCGGGTTGGCGCCATCCGACGAGGCGGCATTGATATCTGCCCCGCCACTGATAAGGATTTCCACGCAATCGGTATGGCCTTTCCAGACTGCGATGAGAAGCGGGGTTTCGCCACTCTTGGTTCTCGCGTTGAGATCCGCCCCGGCGTTGATCAGGAGTTGCACGCAGATGGTATTGCCTTTCACCGCAGCGGCAAACAGCGGGGTGGTGCCAGTCTCTGTGCAAGCGTTAAGAGCTGCCCCGGCGTTGATCAGGCGTTTCACGCAGCCGGTATTACCATACTCAGCAGCGATGAACAGTGCGGTGGCGCCATTCGAACGGGCAGCGTCAAGGTTCGCCCCAGCGTTGATCAGGCGTTCGACGACATCTGTGTGCCCGCTGACGGATGCCAACATCAAGGCATTGAGATCAGCAGTCATAACGGCATTGACATTGACCCCTTCTGCCAGAGACCTCTGCACCTGATCGAGATCCCCGTGAAGACAGGCATTATAAAAAGTCTGATCGGGGAAAAATGTATCCGGGTGAGATTCACTGGTGTTCTGATTCACCACAGGCATCGGGTTTTGCCGACACATCGCGCACCGGCGTGAGCCGATGGGCTGATCAACAAAGCACATCGAAAGACAGTTCAGATCGAAGCGGTGACCACAACATTGGGTTCTGACAACCACAGGCGCTTCACTGCGGCTATGGAAGGGAGCCAAGCAAATAGGACAGTGATCGGCCTTCAGTGTCCATGGGGAGAGGGTAGCGAACAATGCCAAACATAAGTAGAACATCTGTGTTGGCCAACAAGCAGTGCGGGTTAGATACAAAAAAGCATATTAGTTCATTTTTATGGTTATCAATCTTCACCGCCTATGTTCCCTACCTTGCCCCGGCGGTGATAAGGAGCTTAACGCAGTCGGTATTGCCCATCTCGATTGCCATGGACAGTGGGGTGGCGCTGTCCGAAGTCCTGGCGGCATTGAGATCCGCCCCAGCGTCGATCAGGAGTCTCAGGCAGTCGGAATTGCCTTTTGCAGCAGCGGCAAACACTGGGGTGGCGCCATCTTTAGTCCTGGCGGTGCTGAGATCCGCCCCGGCCTTGATCAGGATTATCAGACAGTCGCTATTGCCCTTCTCGGCTGCCATGAGCAGAGGGGTGGCACCATCCTTAATCCTGGCGGCGTTGAGATCCGCCCCGGCTTCGATCAGGAGTCTCAGGCAGTCGGTATTGCCGTTCTGGGCTGCGATGAACGGTGGGCTGGCACCACTCTTAATCCGGATGTTAAGATCTGCCTCGGCTTCAATCAGGATTTTCAGGCTGTTGATGTTATTTTTTTGGGCAGCGATAAACAGCGGAGTAGCTCCATCCTTAGTCCGGGCGTTGAAATCTGCCCCGGCGTTGATCAGCATTTTCACGCAGTCGTCATTGCCCTCCTGTGATGCGAAGAACAGCGGGGTGGCGCCATGCGAAGTCCGGGCGTCGAGAAGCGCTCCCGCTTTGATCAGGAGTTCCGCGCATTCGGTGTTGCCTTTCGCAGCAGCAACTAACAGCGGGGTGGTGCCATCCGACAGGGTGGGGTTGAGATCAACCCCGGCGTTGATCAGGCGTTTCACGCAGTCGGTATTACCATACTCAGCAGCGATGAGCAGTGCGGTGGCACCAGTCGAACAGGCGGCGTCGAGATTCGCCCCAGCGCTGATCAGGCGTTCGACGATGTCCATGTACCCCCTGCCGGATGCCAACATCAAGGCAGTGAAGCCACCCATCATAACAGCATTGACATTGACCCCTTCTGCCAGAGATCTCTCCACCTGATCCAGATCCCCGTTTAAACAGGCATTATAAAAAGTCTGATCGGGGAAAAATGTATCCGGGTAAGATTCACTGGTGTTCTGATTTACCACAGGCATCGGGTTTTGCCGACACATTGCGCAACGGCGTGAGCCGATGGGCTGATCGACAAAACACCTCGTTATACAGCCCAGATCGAAGCGGTGGCCGCAACATTGGGTTTTGACGACCACAGGCGCCACATTTCGGCCATGGAAGGGAGCCAGACAAACAGGACAGTGATCGGTCGTCAGTGTCAAAGGGGAGAGGGTAGCGAACAATGCCACACATAAGTAGAACATCTGTGTTGGCCAACAATCAGTGCGGGTTAGATACAAAAAAGCATATTAGTTCATTTATACGGCTATCAAAGTCTGTTGTGGCCAAACAATCACCTGTTTCAAAAACTCAGAAGATGACATCACCTGAGAGCCACGTTCACTGGACAACATAAATCCCTGCTTTTGTTGCCTTCACGGCCTTTGTTCCCTACTTTGCTCCGGCCTTGATCAGGGCTTCCATGCAATCGGTATTGCCGATCGTGGTTGCAATGGAGAGAGGGGTGGTACCATCTGAAGTCCTGGCGGCGTTGAGATTTGCATTTGCTTCGATCAGTATTTTTACGCAGTCGGTATTGCCTTTCGAAGCAGCAGCGTGCAGCGGGGTGGTGCCATCCGACACGGTGGCATTGAGATCTGCCTCAGCGTTGATCAGGAGTTTCAAACATTCGGTTTTGCCTCGCGCAGCAGCGGCGAACAGAGGGGTGACGCCATAGGAAGTCCGGGCGTTGAGAAGTGCTCCCGCTTTGATCAGGAGTTCCACGCATTCGGTGCTGCCTTTCCCAGCAGCAACGAACAGCGGGGTCTCGCCATTCGACATGGTGGCGTTGAGATCCGCCCCGGCGTTGATCAGGCGTTTCACGCAGTCGGTGTTATTTTCATGGGCAGCGATTAACAACGGGGTGGCGCCATCCTTAGCCCGGGCGTTGAGATTCGCCCCGGCTTCGATCAGGATTGTAAGGCATTCGGTATTGCCCATCTGGGCTGCCATGGACAGAGGAGTGGCGCCATCCGACCTGGCGGCGTTGCGATCAACCCCGGCGTTGATCAGGTGTTTCACGCAGTCGGTATTACCATACTCAGCAGCGATGAACAGTGCGGTGGCACCAGTCGAACAGGCGGCGTCGAGATTCGCCCCAGCGCTGATCAGGCGTTCGACGATGTCCATATACCCCCTGCCGGATGCCAACATCAAGGCAGTGAAGCCACCCATCATAACAGCATTGACATTGACTCCTTCTGCCAGTGACCTCTCCACCTGATCCAGATCCCCGTTTAAACAGGCATTATAAAAAGTCTGATCGGGGAAAAATGTATCCAGGTGAGATTCACTGGTGTTCTGATTCACCACAGGCATCGGGTCCTGCCGACACATCGCGCACCGGCGTGAGCCGATGGGCTGTTCAACAAAACACCTTGTTATACAGTCCAGATCGAAGCGGTGACCACAACATTGGGTTCTGACGACCACAGGCACTTCACTTCGGCCATGGAAGGGAGCCAAACAAATAGGACAGTGATCGGCCTTCAGTGTCCATGGGGAGAGGGTAACGAACAATGCCAGACTTAAATAGAACATCTGTGTTGGTCCACAAGCCGTGTGGGTTAGATACAGAAAAGCATATTAGTTCATTTATATGGCTATCAAAGTTCGCTGTGGCCAAACAATCACCTGTTTTAAAAACTCAGAAGATGGGAACACCTGAAAGCTTTGTTTACTGGATAGCACAGGGCCTTTCTTGTTTTCCCGTCCTTACCTTGCCCCGGCGTTGATCAGGAGTACCAGACATTCGATATTGCCTTTCGCTATAGCAGCGTGCAGCGGGGTGGTGCCACTCATTGTGCGGGCGTTGAGATCCGCCCCGGCGTTGATCAGGAGTTTCACGCAGTCGGTATTGCCTTTCAGGGCTGCAACGAACAGCGGGGTGGTGCCAGTATTAGTGCAGGCGTTGAGATCCACCCCGGCGTTGATCAGGCGTTTTACGCATTCGATGTTATTTTCTTGTGCAGCGATGAACAACGGGGTCACAGCGTCCTTAATCCTGCCGACATTGAGACCCGCCCCGGCTTCGATCAGGATTTTAAGGCAGTCAGCATTGCCCTTCTGGGCTGCCATGAGCAGAGGGGTGGCACCATCCTTAATCCTGGCGACGTTGAAATTCGCCCCGGCTTCGATCAGGATTATCAGGCAGTCGGTATTGCCGTTCTGGGCTGCGATGAACACTGGGCTGGCACCACTATTAATAACGGTGTTGAGACCTGCCTCGGCTTCAATCAGGATTTTCAGGCTGTCGATATTATTTTTTTGGGCAGCGATAAACAGCGGGGTAGCGCCATCCTCGGTCTGTAAGTTGAGATCTGCACCGGCGTTGATCAGCATTTTCACGCAGCCGGTATTGCCCTCCTGTGTTGCGATGAACAGCGAGGTGGTGCCATAGGAGGTCTGGGCGTTGAGAAGCGCTCCCGCTTTGATCAGGCGTTTCACGCAGTCGGTATTACCGAACTCACAAGCGATGTACAGTGCGGTGGCGCCATCCTTATTCCGGGTGTTGAGAGCCGCCCCGGCTTCAATCAGGATTTTCAGGCTGTCGATGTTATTTTTTTTGACAGCGATAAACAACGGGCTAGCGCCATCCCGGGTCCGGACGTTGAGATCCGCCCCGGCGTTGATCAGGCGTTTCACGCAGTCGTTGTTACCGTACTCAGCAGCGATGAACAACGGGGTGGCGCCATCCTTAGCCCGGGCGTTGAGATTCGCCCCGGCTTCGATCAGGATTTTAAGGCATTCGGTATTGCCCTTCTGGGCTGCCATGGACAGAGGAGTGGCGCCATCCGACCTGGCGGCGTTAAGATCAACCCCGGCGTTGATCAGGTGTTTCACGCAGTCGGTATTACCATACTCAGCAGCGATGAACAGTGCGGTGGCACCAGTCGAACAGGCGGCGTCGAGATTCGCCCCAGCGCTGATCAGGCGTTCGACGATGTCCATATATCCCCTGCCGGATGCCAACATCAAGGCAGTGAAGCCACCCATCATAACAGCATTGACATTGACCCCTTCTGCCAGAGATCTCTCCACCTGATCCAGATCCCCGTTTAAACAGGCATTATAAAATGTCCGATCGGGGAAAAATGTATCCGGGTGAGATTCACTGGTGTTCTGATTCACCACAGGCATCGGGTCCTGCCGACACATCGCGCACCGGCGTGAGCCGATGGGCTGTTCAACAAAACACCTCGTTATACAGTCCAGATCGAAGCGGTGACCACAACATTGGGTTCTGACGACCACAGGCACTTCACTTCGGCCATGGAAGGGAGCCAAACAAATAGGACAGTGATCGGCCTTCAGTGTCCATGGGGAGAGGGTAACGAACAATGCCAGACTTAAATAGAACATCTGTGTTGGTCCACAAGCCGTGTGGGTTAGATACAGAAAAGCATATTAGTTCATTTATATGGCTATCAAAGTTCGCTGTGGCCAAACAATCACCTGTTTTAAAAACTCAGAAGATGGGAACACCTGAAAGCTTTGTTTACTGGATAGCACAGGGCCTTTCTTGTTTTCCCGTCCTTACCTTGCCCCGGCGTTGATCAGGAGTACCAGACATTCGATATTGCCTTTCGCTACAGCAGCGTGCAGCGGGGCGGTACCATTCATAGTGCGGGCGTTGAGATCCGCCCCGGCGTTGATCAGGAGTTTCACGCAGTCGGTATTGCCTTTCAGGGCTGCAACGAACAGCGGGGTGGTGCCAGTATTAGTGCGGGCGTTGAGATCCACCCCGGCGTTGATCAGGCGTTTTACGCATTCGATGTTATTTTCTTGTGCAGCGATGAACAACGGGGTCACAGCGTCCTTAATCCTGCCGACATTGAGACCCGCCCCGGCTTCGATCAGGATTTTAAGGCAGTCAGCATTGCCCTTCTGGGCTGCCATGAGCAGAGGGGTGGCACCATCCTTAATCCTGGCGACGTTGAAATTCGCCCCGGCTTCGATCAGGATTATCAGGCAGTCGATATTGCCGTTCTGGGCTGCGATGAACACTGGGCTGGCACCACAATTAATAACGGTGTTGAGACCTGCTTCGGCTTCAATCAGGATTTTCAGGCTGTCGATATTATTTTTTTGGGCAGCGATAAACAGCGGGGTAGCGCCATCCTCGGTCTGTAAGTTGAGATCTGCACCGGCGTTGATCAGCATTTTCACGCAGCCGGTATTGCCCTCCTGTGTTGCGATGAACAGCGAGGTGGCACCATAGGAGGTCTGGGCGTTGAGAAGCGCTCCCGCTTTGATCAGGAGTTCCACGCAGTCGGTGTTGCCTTTTGCAGCAGCAATGAACAGAGCGGTGGCGCCATCCGACAGGGTGGCGCTGAGATCCGCCCCGGCGTTGATCAGGCGTTTCACGCAGTCGGTATTACCGAACTCACAAGCGATGTACAGTGCAGTGGCGCCATCCTTATTCCGGGTGTTGAGAGCCGCCCCGGCTTCAATCAGGATTTTCAGGCTGTCGATGTTATTTTTTTTGACAGCGATAAACAACGGGCTAGCGCCATCCCGGGTCCGGACGTTGAGATCTGCCCCGGCGTTGATCAGCATTTTGACGCAGTCGGTATTGCCCTCCTGTGATGCCATGAACAGCGGGGTGGCGCCATTCGAAGTTCGGGCGTCGAGAAGCGCTCCTGCTTTGATCAGGATTTGCACGCATTCGGTGTTGCCTTTCGCAGCAGCAATTAATAGCGGGGTGGTGTCATCCGACAGTGTGGCCTTGGGATCAGCCCCGGCGTTGATCAGGCGTTTCAGGCAGTCGGCATTACCGTACTCAGTAGCGATGAACAGTGCGGTGGCGCCATTCGAACGGGCAGTGTCAGGGTTCGCCCCAGCGTTGACCAGGCGTTCGACGACATCCGTGTGCCCGCTGATGGATGCCAACATCAAGGCAGTGAGACCATCAGTCATAACGGCATTGACATTGACGCCTTCTGCCAGAGACCTCTCCACCTGATCCAGATCCCCGTCTAAACAGGCACGATAAAACGTCTCATCGGGGAAAAAATTATCCGGGTAAGATTCACTGGTGTTCTCATTCACCACAGGCATCGGGTTTTGCCGACACATTGCGCAGCGGCGTGAGCCGATGGGCTGATCAACAAAACACCTCGTTATACAGTCCAGATCGAAGCGGTGGCCGCAACATTGGGTTTTGACGACCACAGGCGCTTCACTTCGGCCATGGAAGGGAGTCCAACAAATAGGACAGTGATCGGCCCTCAGTGTCGATGGGGAGAGGATAGCGAGCAATGCCACATATAAGTAGAACATCTGTGTTGGTCAGTAGTTTGGGTTGGATACAAAAAAAAGAATGGTAGTTCATTTATATGGCTATCAAAGTTTGCTGTGGTCAAATAATCACCTGTTTTTAAAAATTCAGAAGACAGGAACAACTGAGAGCCCTTTTTACTGAACAGCATGAAGCTTTTCCTTTGTTTCCTTCACTGCCTCTGTTCCCACCTCTGCCTCAGCGTTGATGAGGAGTTTCATGCTGTCGGTATTGCCCATCTTGATTGCTATGGACAGCGGGGTGGCACCATCCGAAGTCCTGGCAACGTTGAGATTTGCCCCGGCGTTGATCAGGAGTTCTACGCAGTCGGTATTGCCATTCAGGGCTGCGATGAACAGCGGGGTGGCACCATCTGAAGCCCTGGCAGCGTTGAGATCTGCCCCGACGAGGATCAGGATTTCTGCGCAATCGGTATGGCCATTCAGGGCTGCGATGAAAAGTGGGGTGACGCCATCCATAGACCAGACAGCATTGAGATCAGCCCCCCCAGCGATAAGAGTTTCCACGCAATCGGTATGGCCTTCCCAGACTGCGATGAGAAGCGGGGTGCCGCCATTGTTAGTTCTCACGTTGAGATCTGCGTTGGCTTCGGTCAGGGCTTTCACGCTGTTGGTATTGCCATTCAGGGCAGCGATGAATAGTGGAGTTGTACCCTTCTTAGTCCGGGCATTGATATTCGCCCCGGCCCTGACCAGGATTTTCACGCAGTCGGTGTTATTTTCCTGGGCAGCAAAGAACAGCGGGGTGGCACCATCCGATAAGGCGGCGTTGATATCCGCCCCGCCGTTGATCAGGAGTTTCACGCAGTCGGTTTTGCCCTGCCTTGCAGCGATCAACAGTACAGTGGCACCATCTGAAAAGTTGGCGTTGAGATCCGCTCCGGCGTTGATCAGGAGCTTCACGCAATCAATGTTATTTTTCTGGACAGCAAAGAATATGGCAGTGGCACTCGTTGTTGAGGTGGCGTTGAGATTCGCCCCGGCGTTGATCAGGTGTTCGACGATTGCCTTGTGCCCCCCGTAAGATGCCATCATCAAGCCAGTGAAATCATCAAGCATAACGGCATTGACATTGACTCCTTCTGCCAGAGACCTCTCCACCTGATCCAAATCCCCTTCATAACAGGCATCATAAAACACCTGATCGGGAAAAAATGTATCCGGATGAGATTCACTGGTGTTTTGATTCACCATAGGCATCGGATCTTGCCGACACATCGCGCACTGGCGTGAGCCAATGGGCTGATCAGCAAAACATTTCGAAATACAGTCCAGATCGAAGAGGTGACCACAACATTGGGTTTTGACGACCACAGGCGCTTCAACTCGGCCATGGAAGGGAGCCAAACAAATAGGACAGTGATCGGCCTTCAGTGTCCATGGGGAGAGAGTGGCGAGCAATGCCACATATAGGTAGAACATTCTGTGCCAGTCGATAAGTCGTGCGGCTTGGGTACAGAAAAGGAATGATAGTTCATTTATGTGTCTCCCAAACTTTGCTGTGGTTAAACAATCACCTGTTTCAAAAACTCAGAAGATGGGAACACCTGAGAGCCATGTTCACTGGGCAACATAAATCCTTTCTTTTGTTGCCTTCACGGCCTTTGTTCCCTACTTTGCTCCGGCGTTGGTCAGGAGTTGCACGCAGTCGGTATTGCCTTTCGCAGCAGCAAGGTGCAGCGGTGTGATGCCATCTGAAGTCCGGCAGATGTTGAGATCTGCCCCGGCGTTGATCAGGAGTTTTACGCAGTCGGTATTGCCTTTCGCAGCAGCAATGAGCACCGGGGTGCTGCCATCCTTAATTTGCGCATTGATATCCGCCTTGGCTTCGATCAGGATTTTCAGGCAGTCGATTTTATTTTGCTGAGCAGCGATTAGCAGCGCAGTGGCGCCATCCTCAGTCCGGGCTGAGAGATGCACTCCAGCGTCGATCAGGACTTTAACGCAGTCAGTATTGCCTTCCTGAGTTGCCATGAACAGTGGGGTAGTGCTATCCGACGCGGTGGCGTTGGGATCCGCCCCGGCGTTGATCAGGAGTTTCAAGCAGTCGGTCTTATTTTCTTGCGCAGCGATGAACAGAGCGGTGGCGCCATCCTTATTCCGGGTGTTGAGAGCCGCCCCGGCGTTGATCAGGAGTTCCACGCATTCGGTGTTGCCTCTTGCAGCAGCTTCGAACAGTGGGGTGGAGCCATCCGAAGTCCGGGAGTTGTCGAGATCCGCCCCGGCGTTGATCAGGAGTTTCAAGCATTCGGTATTGCCTAGCGCAGCAGCGGCGCAAAGAGGGGTGGCGACATACGAAGTCCGGACGTTGAGATCTGCCCCGGCGTCGATCAGGATTTTCACGCAATCGGTATTGCCATTGGCAGCGGCGGCGAACAGCGGGGTGACGCCATCGGGACTATGAGGGGGGTTGAGATCTGCCCCGGCGTTGACCAGGAGTTTCATGCAGTCAACATTGCCTTTCGCAGCTGCGGCAAGCAGCGGCGTGGCGCCATCCGAAGCCCGGGCATTGATATTCGCCATGGCTTCGATCAGGATTCTCAGGCAGTCTGTATTGCCCTGTATAGCTGCGCTGAACAGCGGCGTGTCGCCATCCTTATTTCGGGCGTTGATATTCGCCTTGGCTTTGATCAGGACTTTCATGCAGTCGGTATTGCCTGTTGCAGCAGCGGCGAAAAGCGGAGTGGCGGCATCCGTGATCCTGGCGGCGTTGAGATCTGCCCCGGCGTTGATCAGGAGTTTCACACAGTCTATCTCATTCCTTTGTGCAGCGATGAACAGCGGGGTGGCGCCATCCGATAAGGCGGCGTTAAGATCTGCCCCGGCTTCGATCAGGGCTTTCACGCAGTCGATATTGCCTCTCGTAACAGCAGCGATCAGCGGGGTGTCGTCAGTCTTAGTCCGGGTGTTGACAACTGCCCCGGCGTTGATCAGTATTTTCACGCAGTCGGTGTTATTTTCTTGTGCAGCGATGAACAGCCCAGTGGCGCCATCCTCATGCGGGGCGGCGTTGACATCTGCCCCGGCATTGATCAGGCGTTTGACGACGTCAGTGTGCCCCCCACCGGATGCCAACATCAAGGCAGTAAAGCCATTATTCATAACAGCATTAACATTGACTCCTTCTGCCAGTGACCTCTCCACCTGATCCAGATCCCCGTTTAAACAGGCAAGATAGAACGTCTGATCGGGGAAAAATGTATCCGGGTGAGATTCACTGGTGTTCTGATTCATCAGAGGCATCGGGTCTTGCCGACACATCGCGCAACGGCGTGAGCCGGTAGGCTGATTAAAAAAACACCTCGAAATACAGTCCAGATCGAAGCGGTGTCCACAACAGTGGGTTTTGACGACCACAGGCGCTTCATTGCGGCCATGGAAGGGAGTCAAACAAATTGGACAGTGATCGGCCTTCACTGTCCATGAGGAGAGGCTAGCGAACAATGCTACACATAAGTAGAACATCTGTGCTGGTCAATAAGCCGTGTGGGTTAGATACAAAAAAGCATGTTAGTTCATTTTTGTGGCTATCAAAGTTGGCTGTGGTCAAACAATCACCTGTTTCAAAAACTCAGAAGGTGGGAACACCTGAGAGCCCTGTTTACTGGACAGCATGAAGCTTTTCCTTTGTTTCCTTCACTGCCTCAGTTCCCAGCTTTGCCTCGGCGTTGATGAGGAGTTTCATGCTGTCGGTATTGCCCATCTTGATTGCTATGGCCAGCGGGGTGGCGCCATCCGAAGCACGGACGTTGAGATTGGCTTCGGCTTCGATCAGGAGTTTCACGCAGTAGGTATGGCCCATCTGTGCAGCGATGAAAAGCGTGGTGGTGCCATCCGACAAGGCAGCATTGAGATTCACCCCGGCATTGATCAGGCGTTCGACGACGTCCGTGTGCCCCCAGCCGGATGCCAACATTAAGGCAGTGAGACCATTAGTCATAACGGCATTGACATTGACTCCCTCTGCCAGAGACCTCTCGACCTGATCCAGATCCCCGTTTAAACAAGCAAGATAAAAAGTCTGATCCGGGAAAAATGTATCCGGGTGAGATTCACTGGTGTTCTGATTCACCACAGGCATCGGGTTTTGTCGGCACATCAAGCAACGGCGTGAGCCAATGGGCTGATCAACAAAACACCTCGAAATACAGTCCAGATCGAAGCGGTGGCCGCAACATTGGGTTCTGACGACCACAGGTTCTACATTTCGGTCATGGAAGGGAGCCAAACAAATAGGACAGGGATCGGCCTTCAGTGTCCATGGGGTCAGGCTCCTAGGAGGCCGACCGAGAATAGACTGCCCTACTGCGGCGGCAGCAAATTGGTCTGAAAATCCGCTTTTGTTCGTCAAATAGCTCGCTATTCTCCTCACAAAACCGAATTTTCATCCTCAATTTTCTGCCGTCCTCGCTACGGGCGCTATTCTCGGTCGGCCTCCTAGCGTAATTGATTTTGCGATTGTTGCAATTTTATTTGACTGCAAAACCCGGAAGACAGGAACACCAGAAAGCCGTGTTTACTGGATAGCACAACGCCTTTCTTTTGTTCCCTTCCTTGCCTACTTTGTCATGGCGTTGAGCAGGATTTCCAGGCAATAGGTTTTGCCCTTCAGGGCTGCTGCGGACAGCGGGGTGCATCCATTCTTATTCCGGGTGTTGAGATCTGCTCCGGCGTTGATCAGGAGTTTCACGCAGTCGCTGTTACCTTTTGCAGCAGCAACGTACAGCGGGGTGGCGCCATCCGAAGTCCGGTAGATGTTGAGATCCGCCCCGGCGTTGATCAGAAGTTCCACGCAGCCGGTATTGCCTTTCGCAGCAGCAATGTACAGCGGGGTGGCGCCATCCGAGGTTCGGCAGATGTTGAGATCCGCCCCGGCGTTGATCAGCAGTTTCAGGCTGTCGGTGTTATTTTTCAGGGCAGCGATGAACAGTGGGGTGTTACCATTTTCAGGCCGGGTGTTGAGACTCGCCCCGGCATTGGTCAGGAGTTTTACACAGTCGGTGTTATTTTCTTGGGCAGCGAAGAATAGAGGGGTGGCGCCATTTTTGGTTCGGGCGTCGAGATTGGCCTTGGCTTTGATCAGGGCTTTCACGCAGTCGGTATTGCCTTTCGCAGCAGCGATGAACAGCGGGTTGCTGCCATCCGAAGACAGGGGGATGTTGAGATTCGCCCCGGCGTCGATCAGAAGTTGCACGCAGTCGTTATTGCCCTCCTGAGCTGCGATGTACAGCGCAGTGGCGCTATTCTTAGTCCGGGCGTTGAGATCTGCCCCGGCGTTGATCAGGAGTTTCACACAGTCGGTATTGCCTTTCGCAGCAGCGGCGAGCAGTGGGGTGGCACCATCCGTAATCCTGGCGGCGTTGAGATCCGCCCCGGCATTGATCAGGAGTTTCACGCATTCGGTGTTATTTTTCTGGGCAGCCATGAAGAGTGGGGTGGTGCCATCCTCAGTCCGGGCGTTGAGATCCGCCTCGGCGTTGATCAGGAGTTTCAAACAGTCGGTATTGCCCTTCAGGACTGCGATGAACAGCGGGGTGGTGCTATCCGAAGTTCTGGCGGCGTTGATATTCGCACCGGCGTTGATCAGGAGTTTCACGCAGTCGGTATTGCCCTCCTGGACAGCGATGAAAAGCAGGGTGGCACCGTTCCTGGTTCGGGCGTCGAGATCTGCCCCGGCGCTGATCAGGAGTTTCACGCAGTCGGTATTGCCCTTCGCAGCAGCAACGTATAGCGGGGTGGCGCCATCCGAAGTCCTGGCGGCGTTGACATCCGCCCCGGCGTTGGTCAGGAGTTTTACGCAGTCGGTATTACCGTATTCAGCAGCGATGAGCAGTGCGGTGGCACCATTCGAACGGGCAGTGTCGAGGTTCGCCCCAGCGTTTATCAGACTTTTGACGACATTCATGTGACCCCGGCAGGATGCCAGCATCAAGGCAGTGAAGCCACCAGTCATAACGGCATTAACATTGACCCCTTCTGCCAGAGACCTCTCCACCTGATCCAGATCCCCGTTTAAACAGGCGCGAAAAAATGTCTTGTCGGGGAAAAATGTATCTGGGTGAGATTCACTGGTGTTCTGATTCACCACAGGCATTGGGTCTTGCCGACACATGGCGCACCGTCGTGAGCCGATGGGCTGATCAACAAAACACCTCGAAATACAGCCCAGATCGAAGCGTTGACCACAACATTGAGTTTTGACAACCACTGGCGTTTCACTTCGGCCATGGAAGAGAGCCAGACAAATAGGACAGTGATCGGCCTTCAGTGTCCATGGGGAGAGGGTGGTTAACAATGCCACACATAAGTAGAACATCTGTATTGGTCAATAAGCAGTGTGGGTTAGATACAAAAAAGCATATTAGTCCATTTATATGGCTATCAAAGTTTGCTGTGGCTAAATAATCACGCATTGCAAAACTCGGAAGATGGGAACAACTGAAAGCCCTGTTTGCTGGATAGCACAACGCGTTTCTTTTGTTGCCTTCCTTGCCTCAGTTCCCTACTTTGCTCCAGCCTTGATCAGAGCCTCCACGCAGCCGTTATGGCCTTTCAAGGCAGCAATGAAAAGTAGGCCGCCATCCATAGTATTGGCGGCATTGGGATCTGCCCCACCACTGATCAGGATTTCCACGCAATCGGTATGGCCTTGCCAGACTGCGATGAGAAGCGGGGTGACGCCATCCGAAGCCCGGGGGGTGTTGAGATCCACCTCGGCGTTGATCAGGAGTTTCAAGCACTCGGTGTTATTTTCTTGTATAGCGAAGAACAGCGGTGTGGTGCCATCCGACCTGGCGGCGTTGAGATCCGCCCCGGCGTTGATCAGGCGTTTCACACAGTCGGTATTGCCCATCTCGATTGCGATGAACAGCGGTGTGGCGCCATCCTCAGTCCGGGCGTTGAGATCCGCTCCGGCATTGATCAGGAGTTTCAGACAGTCGGTATTGCCCTTCAGGGCTGCCATGAACAGCGGGTTGGCGCCATCCGAAGTCCTGGTGGCGTTGATATTCGCCCCGGCGTTGATCAGGAGTTTCACGCAGTCGGTATTGCCCTTCTGGACAGCGATGTAAAGCGGGGTAGCGCCAGTCTTAGTGCGGGCGTTGAGAGCTGCCCTGGCGTTGATCAGGAGTTTCAAACAGTCGGTATTGCCCTCCCGTGCAGCGACGAAAAGCGGGGTGGCGCCATTCTCATCCGGGACATCGAGATCCGCCCCGGCGTTGATCAGGAGTTGCACGCAGTCGGTAATGCCCTCCTCAGCTGCGATGTATAGCGGGGTGGCGCCAAACGAACACCGGGCGTTGAGAGGCGCTCCCGCTTTGATCAGGATTTCCACGCAGTCGGTATTGCTCACTTCGGTTGCGACGGACAATGCAGTCGCGCCATCACTATTTCTGGCGGCTTTGAGATCTGCCCCAAAGTTGAGCAGGAGTTTCAGGCATTCGGCATTGTCCTCAAGGGCTGCGATGAACAGCGGGGTGGCACCATCCGATAAAGCAGCGTTGGGATTCGCACCGGCATTGAGCAGGAGTTTCACGCAGTCAGTATTGCCTTTCTGAGCTGCTTGGAACAGCGGGGTGCGGCCATCCGGCAAGGCAGTGTTGGGATTCGCACCGGCGTTGAGCAGGAGTTTCACGCAGTCAGTATTGCCTTTCTGAACTGCTTGGAACAGCGGGGTGCGGCCATCCACAGACCGGGCGTTGAGATCCGCTTCGGCGTTAATCAGGAGTTTCACGCAGTCGGTATTACCTCTCATAGCAGCAACCAACAGTGGGGTTGCGCTATACTCATTACCGGCGTTGAGGTCTGCCCCGGCGTTGATCAGGAGTTTAACACACTCGGTATTGCCTCTCGTGGCAGCGGCGAACAGCGGGGTGACGTCGTCCGAATTTCGGGCATTGATATCCGACATGGCTTCGATCAGGAGTTTCAGGCAGTCGGTATTGCCATTCAGGGCTGCGATGAACAGTGGGGTGGCACCCGCTACCACACCCCCGGTATTGAGATTCGCCCCGGCGTTGAGATCCGCTCCGGCGTTGGCCAGGAGTTTCACGCAGTCGGTATTGCCCTTCGAGGCTGCGATGAAAAGCGGGGTTGCGCCATCCGAAGTTCTGGCGGCGTTGAGATTGGCTCCGGCGTTGATCAGGAGTTTCACGCAGTCTGCATGACCGAACTCAGCAGCGACGAACACTGCGTTGGCACCGTTCGGACGGGCAGTGTCGAGGTTCGCCCCAGCGTTTATCAGGTGTTTGACGACATCCACGTGACCCCTGCTGGATGCTAACATCAAGGCAGTGAAGCCACCAATCATAACGGTATTGACATTGACTCCTTCTGCCAGTGACCTCTCCACCTGATCCAAATCCCCATATATACAGGCACGATAAAACGTCTGATCGGGGAAAAATGCATCCGGGTAAGCCTCACTGGTGTTCTGATTCACCACAGGCATCGGGTTTTGCCGACACATCGCGCACCGGCGTGAGCCGATGGGCTGTTTAACAAAAGACCTCGAAATACAGTCCAGATCGAAGCGGTAACCACAACATTGGGTTTTGACGACAACAGGCGCTTCACTTCGGTCATGAAAGGGAGCCAAACAAATAGGACACTGATCGGCCTTCAGTGTCCATGGGGAGAGAGTGGCGAGTAATGCCAAATATATGTAGAACATTCTGTGCCAGTCGATGAATGGTGCGGCCTGAGTACAGGAAAGTAATGATAGTTCATTTGTGTGTCTCTCAACGTTTGTTGTGGCTAAATAATCACCTGTTTCAAAAACTCAGAAGATAGGAACACCTGAGAGCCATGTTCACTGACACGATGCTTTTTTTGTTTCCTTCACCGCCTCTGTTCCCCACTCTGCCCCGGCGTTGATAAGGAACTTCACACAGTCGCTATTGCCCATCTCGATTGCTATGGACAGTGGCGTGGCGCCGTCCGAAGTCCGACAGATGTTGAGATCAGCCCCGGCGTTGCTCAGGAGTTCCACGCAGTCGGTATTGCCTTTCGCAACAGCAACGTGCAGCGGGATGGTGCCAGTCTTAGTTCGAGCGTTGAGATCCGCCCCGGCATTGATCAGGAGTTTCACGCATTTGGTGTTATTTTCGTGTGTAGCGATGAACAGCGCAGTGGTGCCATCCGGCAAGGCGGTGTTGAGATCAGCCCCGGCGTTGATCAGGAGTTCCACGCATTCGATGTTATTTTCTTGGGCAGCGATGAACAGCGGGGTGGTGCCATCCTCAATATGCGCATTGATATCCGCCTTGGCTTCGATCAGGATTTTCAGGCTGTCGATGTTATTTTGCTGAGCAGCCATGAACAGCGGGTTGGCACGATCCGTAATCCTGGCAGTGTTGAGATCCGCCCCGGCGTTGATCAGGAGTTTCACGCAGTCGGAATTGCCCCTCAAGGCCGCGATAAACAGCGAGGTGGAGCCATCCTCGGTCCGTGCGTTGAAATCCGCCCCGGCGTTGATCAGTATTTTCAGGCAGTCGGTATAGCCCTTCAGGGCTGCGATGAACAGCGAGGTGGCGCCATTCTTCGTCCGGGCGCTGACATCTGCCCCGGCGTCGAGAAGGAGTTTCACGCAGTCAATGTTGCCCTTCTGGGCTGCAATGAATAGCGCTGTGGCGCCATCCGACAAGGCGGCGTTGAGATCCGCCCCGGCGTTGATCAGGAGTTCCAGGCAGTCTGTGTTATTTTCCTGGGCAGCGATGAACAGCGGTGTGGCGCCACCCGACATGGCGGCGTTGAGACTCGCCTTGGCTTCGATCAGGGCTTTCACGCAGTCGGTATTGCCTTTTGCCGCAGCTACTAACAGCGGGGTGGAGCCATCTATAGTCCGAGTGGCGTTGAGATCCGCCCCAGCTTCGATCAGGGCTGTCAAGCAGTCAATGTTATTTTCCTGGGCAGCGATGAACAGCGGGGTGGAGCCATCCGACAAGGCGGCGTTGAGATCCGCCCCGGCGTTGATCAGGAGTTTCACGCAGACTATGTTATTTTCCTGGGCAGCGATGAACAGCGGTGTGGCGCCACCCGACATGGCGGCGTTGAGATCTGCCTCAGCTTCGATCAGGATTTTTACGCAGTCGTTGTTATTTTGCTGTGCAGCGATGAGCAGCGGGGTGGCGTTATTCCAAGTCCGGGAGGCGTTGACGTTCGCCCCGGCTGCTATCAGTCGTTGAACGACGGCATTGTTCCCGTTATTGGATGCCAACATCAAAGCAGTGTAATCATAAGCCATAACCGCATTGACATTGACTCCTACTGCCAGTGACCTCTCCACCTGATCCAAATCCCCGTTTAAACAGGCATGATAAAACGTCAGATCGGGGAAAAATGTATCCGGGTGAGATTCACTGGTGTTCTCATTCACCACAGGCATCGGGTCTTGCCGACACATCGCGCAGCGGCGTGAGCCGGTGGGCTGATCAACAAAATACCTCGAAATACAGTCCAGATCGAAGCGGTGACCACAACATTGGGTTTTGACGACCACAGGCGCTACATGACGGTCATGGAAGTGAACTAAACAAATAGGACAGGGATCGGCTTCCAGCGTCCATGGGGAGAGGGTAGCGAGTAATGCCAAAGATAAGAAGAACATCTGTGTTGGTCAATAAGTAGTGTGGGTTGGATACAAAAAAGGAATGCTAGCTCATTTATATGGCTATCAAAGTTTGCTGTGGTCAAACAATCACCTGTTTCAAAAACGCAGAAGATGGGAACACCTGAGAGCCATGGTTACTGGATAGAATGAGGCCTTTCTTCTGTTCTCTTCCCTGCCTCAGTCCCCTTCTTTGCCCCAGCCTCGATCAGGGCTTTCATGCAGTCGGTATTGCCCATCCTGGTTGCGATGGACAGTGGGGTTTTGCCATTTGGAAAGGCAGTGTTGAGATCTGCCCCGGCGTTGATCAGGAGTTTCACGCAGTTGGTATTGCCCTTATAGGCTGCGGCGTGGAGGGGGGTGGCGGCACTCTTAATCCGGCTGTTGAGATCCGCACCGGTATTGATCAGTAGTTTCAAGCAGTCGATATTGCCCTCCCGGGCAGCAACGAACAGAGGCGTGGAGCCATCCGACAAGGCGGCGTCGGTTTTCGCCCCGGCGTTGATCAGGAGTTTCACGCAGTCGGTATTGCCCTTATAGGCTGCGGCGTGGAGGGGGGTGGCGCCACTCTTAATCCGGCTGTTGATATCCGCACCGGTATTGATCAGTAGTTTCAAGCAGTCGATATTGCCCTCCCGGGCAGCAACGAACAGAGGCGTGGAGCCATCCGACAAGGCGGCGTCGGTTTCCGCCCCGGCGTTGATCAGGAGTTTCACGCAGTCGGTATTGCCCTCCTGAGTTGCGATGTATAGCGGGGTGGCGCCATTTTTATTTGGGGCATTGATATTCGCCTTGGCTTCGATCAGGGCTTTCAAGCAGTCGGCATTTCCTCTCGCAGCAGCGGCGAATAGCGGAGTGGCACCATCAGCAGTCCGAGCGGCGTTGACGTCCGCCCCAGCATCGATCAGGAGTTTCAGGCATTCTGTATTGCCTCTCTCAGCAGCGGCGTACAGAGGGGTGATGCCATCCGAAGTTCGGGGATTGATATCCGTCTCGGCGTTGATCAGTATTTTCACGCCGTCGGTGTTATTTTTCAGGGCAGCGATGAACAGCGGGCTAGCGCCATTCCTGGTTCGGGCGTTGGGCTCTGCCCCAGCGTTGGTCAGGAGTTGTATGCAGCCGGTATTGCCTTTCGCAGCAGCAGCGAACAGCGGGGTTGCGCCATCCGAAGTTCGGTTGGCGTTGAGATCCGCCCCGGAGCTAATCAGTATTTTCACGCAGTCGGTGTTATTTTCTTGGGCAGCGATGAATAGCGCGGTAACGCCATCCGACGAGGCGGCGTTGAGATTTGCCCCGGCCTTGACCAGGAGTTTCACGCAGTCGGTATTGCCTCTCAAAGTAGCAACGTGCAGCGGGGTGGCGCCAGTATTAGTGTGAGTGTTGACCTCCGCCCCGGCGTTGATCAGGCGTTTCACGCAGTCGGTATTGCCCTCCTGTGATGCGATGAACAGCGAGGTGACGCCATCCTCAGTCCGAGCGTTGACGTCCGCCCCGGCTTTGATAAGGCGTTCGACGACCTCGTGGTCCCCAATGGATGCCAACATCAAGGGAGTGAAATCATCAGTCATAATGGCATTGACATTGACTCCTTCTGCAAGAGACCTCTCCACCTGATCCAGATCCCCGTTTAAACAGGCAAGATAAAAGGTCTGATCGGGGAAAAATCTATCCGGGTAAGATTCACTGGTGTTCAGGTTCACCATAGGCATCGGGTCTTGCCGACACATCGCGCATTGGCGTGAGCCGATGGGCTGATCAAGAAAACACCTCGAAATACAGTCCAGATCGAAGCGTTGACCACAGCATTGGGTTATGACAACCACAGGCGCTTCACTTCGGCCATGAAAGTGAGCCAGACAAACAGGACAGTGATCGGCCTTCAGTGTCCATGGGAAGAGGGTAGCGAGCAATGCCAGACATAAGTAGAACATCTGTGTTGGTCAAAGCAGTGTGGGTGAGATACAGAAAAGCATATTAGTTCATTTATGTGGCTATCAAAGTTTTCTGCGAATAAATAGTCACTCCTTTGTATGACTCTGAGTCTGGGAACACCTGAACGCTGTTTTTACTGGATAGCAAAATGCCTTTCTTTTGTTCCCTTCCTTTCCCTGGCCTCGATAAGGGCTTTCACGCAGTCGCTATGGCTGCGATAGACAGTGGGGTGGTGCCATCCAAAGTCCTGGCGACGCTGAGATCTGCCTCGGCTTCGATCAGTGCTTTCAGGCATTCGGTATTGCCTTTCTCAGCAGCGACGAACAGCGGGGTGGCGCCACCCGTAGTCCTGGCGGCACATCGCACACCGTCGCGAGCCGATGGGCTGACCAACAAAAGACTTTGAAATACAGTCCAGATCGAAGCGGTGTCCACAACATTGGGTTGTGACGACCACAGACGCTTCACTTCGGGCATGGAAGGGAGCCAAACAAATAGGACATATATCGGCCTCCAGTGCCGACGGGGAGAAGGCAGCGAGCAATGCCATACATAAGTAGAACATCGTATTATCAATGAGTTGTCCGGGTCAGTCACAAAGGAGGTATGATAGTTCATTGGTATGGCTATCAAAGTTTGCTCTGGCTAAATAACCACGCATTGCAAAACTCGGAAGGTGGGAACACCTGAAAGCCCTATTTTGCTCCAGCCTTGATCAAGGCTTCCACGCAGTCGATATTGCCCAGCTCGGTTGCGATGGACAGTGGAGTTTCGCCAGTCAGCATGGCAGCGTTGAGATCCGCCCCGGCGTTGATCAGGAGTTTCAAACAGTCGATGTTATTTTCCTGGGCAGCGATGGACAGCGGGGTGGTGCCATCCGGCAAGGCAGCGTTGAGATCCGCTCCGGCGTGGATCAGGCGTTTCACGCAATCGGTATTACCATAGTTAACAGCGAAGAGCAGTGCAGTGGGACGAGTCGAACCGGCAGCGTCGAGGTTCGCCCCAGCGTTGATCAGGCGTTCGACGACGTCTATGTGCCCCAGGCCGGATGCCAACATCAGGGCAGTGTAATCATCAATCATAACCGCATTGACATTGACTCCTTCTGCCAGAGACCTCTCCACCTGATCCAGATCCCCGAATAAACAGGCACGAAAAAATGTTCGATCGGGGAAAAATGTATCCGGGTGAGATTCACTGGTGTTCTGATTAACCAAAGGCATCGGGTCTTGCCGACACATCGCGCACCGGCGTGAGCCGATGGGCTGATCAGTAAAATATCTCGAAATACAGTCCAGATCGAAGCGTTGGCAACAACATTGGGTTGTGACGACCACGGGCGGTACACTTCGACCATGGAAGGGAGCCAGACAAATAGGACATTGATCGGCCTCTGGTGTCGATGGGAAGAAGGCAGCAAGCAATGCCATACATAAATAGAACATCTGGATTGGTCAAAAGTGTTAAGGGTTAGATACAAAAAAGCATTAAAATCATTCCATCGCTTCCATGATGAATGGTGGTGCTTCCCTGCTCCAAACTATCTGTAAAATATCGTTGAAAGGATATTGCAGCAGAAACCGTCATCAACACTGCAACCAGAGAAATGGTATGTAGAGAAACGCAAGGTCATTTTTATAATGGCGTTCCATGAAGTGTCTTCGCCTGAGGATGGCCACAATGATTGACTGCAAATGCTGATAAAAGCATAGCGACTACAAGAAAACCGGCAACTCCTCCGAGGAATGCGTACAAGGCGGTGTAATCGTTATCAGGACGCACTGGAAAGAATACATTGTTCCAGTTTTCGTTCGCATATTCATTTTCAGTGTGAATTTTAGTCAGCTGATAAATCCCGGCCCCATCAATTCTGTACTCGAGTAAATAGCCATTGCCATCACTCAGTGAAAAATAACCAGGCTCCAGTTCAAGATTTAATATGGCAAGAGTCATGCCCTCTTTATTTTTGATAACAATTTGAGTGCCGACATTTTCGGGAATGGCTTCCGAAGCGTCTGGCATGAATCGTCTCGTTGAGGACAGTATGGATGAGGATGGTGCCGAAGAAGACATTGTTGCTGAAGGGCTGATTGTTGTATACGCCATACCATTGTTATCAGACATTGCAACTGACGTTATTGCATCCTCTGATTTCCAAGCCACTTCGATTGAATATTCAAGCTCTTTTTCCAAACTCAGAATGGGTTTGAAGGACTTAAACTCACGCCCTTTTGGCATTAAACCCTGTAGTCCAGTTGTATTACGGGAAGTCAAATTAGTATTTATAAGAGTGTCGTTTGCAGACAGATCTGAATGAGGTGGTAGAGCCGTGCTATTGGTAGCAGTACCATTGATTGCAGAAGCTGATGTGTCAGACTTGTATAAAACGTCTTTCAACAAGATGGGTGCTGGCGTTGAACTGAAAACAGTATTATCAATAACACTGTCTTCATTGTCCTCATAGTAACCAAGATATAACTTTGAGGAGTCTTCTGGATTTTCGATTAAAATGAGATGAAACAAAGTTTTCAGTGATGCATGCCCCCTGAGTGTGTAGTAAAGAAAATCAGACTCTTTAGTCTGAAAGCGGACTTTTGATTCGATTTTGTTTATTGGCTGACTCCCTCGAGCGGACTTCCCCAGCGGATTTATGGAGACAGATATTTTTTTAGAAGTGGACAGGGAGTAGCCTTTCATGAATTTTGCAATTTTAACTCTGGCTCTTGATACTGATGATTTTATGTAGCTTGTCACTTTGTGACCGCTTTTTTTTGAACCGCCACCCTTGTAACTGCCACCCTTGTAACTGCCACCCTTGTAACTGCCACCCTTGTAACTGCCTCCTTTTGAACCGCTACTTCTTCCACCTCCTGAGGAACCTCCGCCTCTGCGGGCCTCTCTTCTGTCTCTTTGAGAAACTACACCGCCCTCTTCAGGAGCGGCATACTCCTGGGGATCGTATTGCAAAAGGCCATCTGCACTGATCTCATTATTCACAGCCCAAAGGGAAGAACAAAATGGAAGTATCAAGGCCAGAAAAAGGCTTGAAAGTATTTTCATGATTCTATGGACCGCCTGTAGGATAAATACCAAAAGAAAAGGGTAATCCCCGTACCTAACCGATTGCTTGAGAGACCGCCGGAGCAGAGGGAAGCTTAGACATCACATTTTTACCTGTCCAATCAAAACACTTGTAGATTTCCATGGAGTTTATTGAATGGTGCTAATGTTCAATTTTTAAAAATATGATCGTTCGCACAGGTATGGTCGATAAAGCTTGATAGTTCATCTACATCGCTTACAAAGTTTGCTGTGGCTAAATAATCACGCATTGCAAAACTCGGAAGATGGGAACACTTGAAAGCCTTGTTTGTTGGATAGCACAACGCGTTTCTTTTGTTGCCTTCCTTGCCTCAGTTCCCTATTTTGCTCCAGCCTTGATCAGGGCTTCCACGCAGTCGATATTGCCCAGCTCGGTTACGATGGACAGCGGAGTGTCCCCAGTCGGCAAGGCAGCGTTGAGATCCGCGCCGACGTTGATCAGGAGTTTCGCGCAGTCGGTATTGCCCTTCAGGATTGCGATCAACAGCGGAGTCGCGCCCTTCTCATACCGGGCGTTGAGATCCGCCCCGGCGTCGACCAGGATTTTCAGGCAGTCGATGTTATTTTGTTGGGCAGCGATATACAGCGGGGTGGCGCCATTCAGCAGGGCAGCGTTGAGATCCGCCCCGGCGTTGATCAGGAGTGGCAGGCATTCGGTGTTATTTTTTTGGGCAGCGATTAACAACGGGTTGGCGCCATGTTCATTCCGGGCGTTGAGATCCGCCCCGGCGTTGATCAGGAGTTTCAAACAGTCGGTATTGCCTTTTAGAGCTGCGGTATAGAGCGGGGTGGCGCCATTCCTTTTTCGGGCTTCGAGATTCGCCCTGGCTTTGATCAGGGCTTTCAAGCTGTCAGTATTGCCATTCACGGCAGCGACGAAAAGAGGGGTGGCACCATCCGTAATCCTGGCGGCGTTGAGATCCGCCCCGGCTTCGATCAGGATTATCACGCAGTCGGTATTGCCCTCCTGAGCTGCGATGTATAGCGAGGTGGCGCTATTCCTGATCCGGGCATCGGGATTCGCCCCGGCGTTGATCAGGAGTTTTATGCAGTCGGTATTGCCTTTCATAGCAGCAATTTGCAGTGGGGTGGCGCCATCCGAAGTCCTGGCGGTGTTGGGGTCCGCCCCGGCGCTGATCAGGAGTTTCACGCAGTCGATGTTATTTTCCTGGGCAGCTACGAACAGTGCGGTGGCACCAGTCGAACAGGCGGCGTCGAGGTTCGCCCCAGCGCTGATCAGGCGTTCGACGATGGCCTTGTTCCCGTTATTGGATGCCAACATCAAGGCAGTGAAATCATAAGTCATAACCGCATTGACATTGACTCCTTCTGCCAGAGACCTCTCCACCTGATCCAGATCCCCGTCTAAACAGGCACGAAAAAATGTCTTATCGGGGAAAAATGTATCCGGGTGAGATTCACTGGTGTTCTGATTCATCACAGGCATCGGGTCTTGCCGACACATCGCGCAACGTCGCGAGCCGATGGGCTGATTAAAAAAACACCTCGAAATACAGTCGAGATCGAAGCGGTGTCCACAACATTGGGTTTTGACAACCACAGGCGCTTCACTTCGGCCATGGAAGGGAGCCAGGCAAATAGGACAGTGATCGGCCTTCACTGTCCATGGGGAGAGGGTAGCGAGCAATGCCACATATAAGTAGAACATCTGTGTTGGTCAATAAGCAGTACGGGTTAGATACGAAAAAGCATGTTAGTTCATTTACTGAATATCAAAGTTTCCTGTGGCCAAATAATCACCTGTTTTAAGAACTCAGAAGATGGGAGCACTTGAGAGCCGTATTGACTGAACAATATAATGCCTTTCTTTCATTTCTTTTACTGCCTCTGATCCCTACTCTGCCCCGGCGTTGATCAGGAGTTCCACACAGTCGGTATTGCCCATCGCGGTTGCGATGAAGAGCGGGGTGGCGCCAGTCTTAGTCCGGGCGTTGAGATCCGCCCCGGCGTTAATCAGGAGTTTCACGCAGTCGGTATTACCCTCCCCGGCGGCGATGTAAAGCGGGGTGGCGCCATTCTTGGTTCGGGTGTCGAGATTCGCTTTGGCCTTGATCAGGGCTTTCATGCAGTAGGTATTGCCTATTGCAGCGGCGATGAACAGTGGGGTGCTGCCATCCGAAGTCAGGGGGGTGTTGAGATTCGCCCCGGCGTCGATCAGGAGTTGCACGCAGTCGGTATATCCCTCCTGAGCTGCGATGTATAGTGGGGTGGCGCTATCCTCAGTCCGGGCATCGAGATCCGCCCCTGCCTTGATCAGGATTTCCATGCAGTCGCTATTGCCCTTCCAGGCAGCGATGAAAAGCGGTGTGGCGCCATCCAGAGTCGGGAGGGTGTTGACATCTGCCCCGGCATTGATCAGGCGTTTCACGCAGTCGGTATTGCCTCTCGCAGCAGCGGCGAACAGTGGGGTGGCAGCATCCGTAATCCTGGCGGCGTTGAGATCCGCCCCGGCTCCGATCAGGGTTATCAGGCTGTCGGTATTGCCTTTTTGGGCTGCGATGAACAGAGGGGTGGAGCCATTCTCGACCCGGGCGTTGATGTTTGCCCCGGCGTTGATCAGGAGTTTCACGCAGTCGGTGTTATTTTCTTGGGCAGCGATGAAGAGCGGGGTGTCGCCATCCGGACTCAGGGCGGCGTTAACGTCCGCCCCGGCGTTGATCAGGCGTTTCACGCAGTCGGTATTGCCTTTTGCAGCAGCGGCGAACAGTGGGGTGGCAGCATCCGTAATCCTGGCGGTGTTGAGATCCGCCCCGGCTTCGATCAGGATTTCCACGCAGTCGCTATTGCCTTTCCAGGCTGCGATGAAAAGCGGGGTGGCGCCATCCGAAGTCCGGACGCTGTTGACATCCGCCTTGGCGTTGATCAGGAGTTGCAAGCAGTCGGTGTTATTTCTCTGGGCAGCGATGAAGAGCGGGGTGTCGCCATCCGACGAGACAGCGTTGACATCCGCCCCGGCTTTGATCAGGAGTTTCAAACAGTCGATGTTATTTTCCTGGGCAGCGATGGCTAGCGAGGTGGCGCCACCCTCAGAGCGGGCGTTGAGATCTGCCCCGGCGTTAATCAGGAGCTTCACACAGTCGATGTTATTTTCCCGGGTAGCGATGAACAATGGGGTGTTAGCAGTCGAACAGGCGGCACCGTCGAGGTTCGCTCCGGCGTTGATCAGGCGTTCGACGACGGCCTTGTTCCCGTTTTTGGCTGCCAACATCAAGGCAGTGAAATCATGAGTCATAACCGCATTGACATTGACTCCTTCTGCCAGAGACCTTTCCACCTGATCCAAATCCCCGCTTAAACAGGCACAAAAAAATGTCAGATCGGGAAAAAATGTATCCGGGTGAGATGCACTGGTGTTCTGATTCACCAGAGGCATCGGGTTTTGTCGGCACATCGCACACCGGCGTGAGCCGATGGGCTGTTCGACAAAAGACTTTGAAATACAGTCCAGATCGAAGCGTTGACCACAACATTGGGTTTTGACGACCACAGGCGATTCACTTCGGCTATGGAAGGGAGCCAGACAAATAGGACATTGATCGGCCTTTAGTGTCCATGAGAAGAGGGTAGCGAGCAATGCCACACATAAGTAGAACATCTGTGTTGGTCAATAAGCCGTGTGGGTTAGATACAAAAAAGCATGTTAGTTCATTTATATGACTATCAAAGTTTGCTCTGGCTAAATAATCACGCATTGCAAAACTCAGAAGATGGGAACGGCTGAAAGCCGGGTTTACCGGATAGCACTACTGGATAGCACTACTGGATAGCACTACTGGATAGCACAACGCCTTTCTTTCGTTGCCTTCCTTGCCTCAGTTTCCTACTTTGCTCCAGCCTTGATCAGGGCTTCCACGCAGTCGATATTGCCCTTCTCGGTTGCGATGGACAGCGGAGTGTCGCCAGCCTCAGTGCGGACGTTGATATCCACCCCGGCGTTGATCAGGAGTTTTACGCAGTCGGTATTGCCAATCAGGGCTGCGATGAACAGCGCAGTGGCGCCATTCTCATTCCGGGCGTTGAGATTCGCCTCGGCTTCGATCAGGATTTTCAGGCAGTCGATGTTATTTTGTTGGGCAGCGATAAACAGCGGGGTGGCAACATTCATGGGAGCGTTGAGATCCGCGCCGGCTTTGATCAGGAGTTTCACGCAGTCGGTATGGCCTTTCCAGACTGCGATGAGAAGCGGGGTGGCACCATCCGTAATCCTGGCGGCGTTGAGATCCGCCCCGGCGTCGATCAGGCGTTTCACGCAGTCGGTATTGCCCTCCTGTGCAGCGATGAAAAGCGGGGTGCTGCCATTCTCACTCCGGGCATTGAGATCTGCCCCGGCGTTGATCAGGAGTTTCACGCAGTCGCTATTGCCCTCCCGTGCAGCGATGAACAGCGGGGTGCTGCCATCCGAAGTCAGGGAGGGGTTGAGATTCGCCCCGGCGTTGATCAGGAGTTTCACGCAGTCGGTATTGCCCTCCTGAGCTGCGATGTATAGCGGGGTGGCGCCATCCTCATTCCGGGCGTCGAGTTCCGCCCCGGCCTTGATCAGGATTTCCACGCAGTCGGTATTGCCTATCCCGGCAGCGATGAAAAGCGGGGTGGCGCCATCCGAAGTCCGGACGCTGTTGACATCCGCCTTGGCGTTGATCAGGAGTTGCAAGCAGTCGGTGTTATTTCTCTGGGCAGCGATGAAGAGCGGGGTGTCGCCATCCGACGAGACAGCGTTGACATCCGCCCCGGCTTTGATCAGGAGTTTCAAACAGTCGATGTTATTTTCCTGGGCAGCGATGGCTAGCGGGGTGGCGCCACCCTCAGAGCGGGCGTTGAGATCTGCCCCGGCGTTAATCAGGAGCTTCACACAGTCGATGTTATTTTCCCGGGTAGCGATGAACAATGGGGAATTAGCAGTCGAACGGGCGGCACCGTCGAGGTTCGCCCCGGCGTTGATCAGGCGTTCTAAGACGGCCTTGTTCCCGTTTTTGGCTGCCAGCATCAAGGCAGTGAAATCATGAATCATAACCGCATTGACATTGACTCCTTCTGCCAGAGACCTTTCCACCTGATCCAGATCCCCGCTAAAACAGGCACGAAAAAACGTCAGATCGGGAAAAAATGTATCCGGATGAGATTCACTGGTGTTTTGATTCACCATAGGCATCGGGTCTTGCCGACACATCGCGCACTGGCGTGAGCCAATGGGCTGACCGGAAAAACATTTCGAAACACAGTCCAGATCGAAGCGATGGCCACAACATTGGGCTTTGACAATCACAGGCGCTAAACTCCGGCCCTGGAAGGGAACCAGACAAACAGGACAGTGATCAGCCTTCAGTGACCATGGGGAGAGGGTAGCGAGCAATGTCACGTATAAGTAGAACATCTGTGTTGCCCGATAAGCAGCTCGGGTTAGATACAAAAAAGCATGATAGTTCATTTATGTGGCTATCAAAGTTTTCTGCGAATAAATAGTCACTCCTTTGTATGACTCTGAGTCTGGGAACACCTGAACGCTGTTTTTACTGGATAGCAAAATGCCTTTCTTTTGTTCCCTTCCTTTCCCTGGCCTCGATCAGGGCTTTCACGCAGTCGGTATAACCCAACCTGGTTGCGATAGACAGTGGGGTGGCGCCATCCAAAGTCCTGGCGACGCTGAGATCTGCCTCGGCTTCGATCAGTGCTTTCAGGCATTCGGTATTGCCTTTCTCAGCAGCGACGAAGAGCGGGGTAGCGCCACCCGAAGTCGTGGCGGCGTTGAGATCTGCCCCGACGTGGATCAGGATTTCCACGCAATCGGTGCAGCCCCTCCAGGCTGCGATAAATAGCGGGGTGGCGCCATCTATAGTCCTGGCGGCGTTGAGATCCGCCCCGGCTTGGATCAGAATTTCCACGCAATCGGTATAACCTCTCCAGATTGCGGCGACAAGCGGGGTGGTGCCATCCGAAGTTCTGGCGGCGTTGAGATCCGCCCCGGCGTTGCTCAGGAGTTGCACGCATTCGGTGTTATTTTTCTGGGCAGCGATAAACAGCGGGGTGGCACCATTCACCAGGGCAGCGTTGAGAGCCGCCCCGGCGTTGATCAGGAGTTTCACGCAGTCGGGGTTATTTTCCCGGGCAGCGAGGAACAGCGCGGTAGCACCGGTCGAATGGGCGGCATTGAGGTTCGCCCCGGCGTTGATAAGGCGTTCGACGACGTCCGTGTGCCCCCCGTAGGATGCCAACATCAAGGCCGTGAAATCATCAGCCATGACGGCATTGACATTGACGCCTTCTGTCAGTGACCTCTCCACCTGATCCAAATCCCCGTCATAACAGGCATCATAAAACGTATGATCGGGGAAAAATGTATCCGTGAGAGATTCACCGGTGTTTTGATTCAGCAAAGGCATCGGGTTTTGCCGGCACATCGCGCAATGGCGTGAGCTGATGGGCTGATTAAAAAAACACCTCGTTATACAGTCCAGATCGAAGAGTTGGCCGCAACATTGGGTTTTGACGACCTCAGTCGCTGCATCACTGCTACGGAAGTAATCCAGACAAATAGGACATTGATCGGCCTTCAGTGTCCAGGAGAGGGTAGTGAGCAATGCCATCCATAAGTAAAACATCTGTGCTGGCCAATAAGTAGTTCGGGTTAGGCACAAAGAAGCTATGGTAGTTCATTTGTATGGCTATCCAATGTTCCCTACTTTGCCCCGGCCTTGATCAGGAGTCCTACGCAGTCGGTATTGCCATTCAGGGCTGCTGCGGACAGCGGGGTGGCGCCATCTGAAGTCCGGAGGGTGTTGACATCTGCCCCCGCGTCGATCAGCAGTTTCATGGTGTCGGCGTTACCATACTCAGCAGCGATGAACAGTGCGGTGGAACCATTCAAACGGGCCACTTCGAGGTTCGCGCCGGTGTTGATCAGGATTTCCACGCAATCGGTATGGCCCTTCAGAGCTGCAAAGATCAACACGGTGGTGCCATCCGTAGTCCGGGTGTTGAGATTCGCCCCGGCATTGATCAAGAGTTTCATAGAGTCGGCGTTATTTTCCTGGGCTGCGACAAACAGTGGTGGCACACCATTCGGAGTGGCGGCGTTGAGATTTGCCTTGGCTTCAATCAGGAGTTTCAGGCTGTCGATGTTATTGTGTCGGACCGCCACGAGCAAAGCATTGGAGCCAATCTTGTTCTGGGCGTCGAGATCTGCCCCGGCATTGATCAGTATTTTCACACAGTCGGTGTTATTTTTTTGTACAGCCATGTGCAGTGGGGTGTAGCCATTCTGGGCCCGGGCGTTGAGATTCGCCTCGGCTTCGATCAGTGCTTTTACGCAGTCGGTATTGCCTTTTCCGGCAGCGATGAACAGCGGGGTGGCGCCATACTCAGACCGTGCGTTGACATCCGCCCCGGCGCTGATCAGGAGTTTCACGCAGTCGATGTTATTTTCCTGAGCAGCGATGGACAGTGCGGTGGCACCAGTCGAACAGGCGGCGTCGAGGTTCGCCCCGGCGTTGATCAGGCGTTCGACGACGTCCTTGTTCCCGTCACTGGATGCCAACATTAAGGCAGTGAAGCCACCAATCACAACGGCATTGACATTGACTCCTTCTGCCAGTGACCTCTCCACCCGATCCAGATCCCCGTTTATACAGGCTAGATAAAACGCCTGATCGGGGAAAAATGTATCCGGGTGAGGTTCACTGGTGTTCTGATTCACCAAAGGCATCGGGTCTTGCCGACACATCGCGCACCGACGTGAGCCGATGGGCTGATCAGTAAAATATCTCGAAATACAGTCCAGATCGAAGCGTTGGCAACAACATTGGGTTGTGACGACCACGGGCGGTACACTTCGACCATGGAAGGGAGCCAGACAAATAGGACATTGATCGGCCTCTGGTGTCGATGGGAAGAAGGCAGCAAGCAATGCCATACATAAATAGAACATCTGGATTGGTCAAAAGTGTTAAGGGTTAGATACAAAAAAAGTATATTAGTCCATTGGTATGGCTATCAAAGTTTGCTACGGCTAAACAATCACGAATTTCAAAAATCCAGAAGATGGGAACACCTTAAAGTCGTGGTTACTGGATAACACAACTCGATGCTTTCATTCCTTTCCCTTGCCTGGCCTCGATAAGGACTTTTTCGCAGTCGTAGTTGCGTCAAATATCCTGAGCCAGTTGCCGTTCTGCCGGATCGTCGCTTGCGCTCAAAAACAGTCAAATAAAATTGCTACAATCGCAAAATCAATTACGCCAGACACAAGATAAATCGTCAAAAGGTGAATTTATCTTGTGGGGTTCAACTACAAAGCTAGCCAAGATTGAAGGCGTAACCAGCCAAACTATGAGGCACAAGATCGAAAGCGGTCACTACGAAAAAGTGAAGCAAACCAGTGGTGGTCACTTCCGCATATTCATTAACCAGCAGAGGAAGATATGCTATACAAGAGTGAGTTCTGGAAAGCAAAAATCCAGCATTGACACGCAAAAGCGTATCTTACTCAAAGAGCACCCTGATGCAGAATTTATCAGCGACATTGCCAGTGCTTTCAACTTTAAGCGAAAAGGACTGCAAACCATTCTGGAATCACCGGTGTGCGGAAATCCAACCCATATTGTGGTTGCCACAAAAAATCGCCTTGCCCGATCAGGATTTGAACTTATCAAGTGGCTTGTTGAATTATCGGGAGGACACATCGAGGTTTTGGATGACCCGGATAACGCCTGTGAGCCATTCGACACCCAAGAGCTTATCGGTTTCATTACCTCATTCTGCAATAGCCACTACGGGAAGCGATCTGCTAAAAGACGCAAAGGACGCAAAGGACGCAAAGAGAGTAGCATCAAAAAAGACCAGGTTTTACCCAGAGAATAAGCAAGCCTATCACGATGCCCTGATGCTCTATCGGAGGTCGTACAACCTTGCTGTTGAGCGTTTCCGCAATGATGACTATAAAGATGCCAGCGGAAAATTCATCAACATGCGACCTGCCATTAAAGCTCAAGTGAAGCAAGAGCAAAAAGGGAGCTAAAGAGGGCTTTGCAGAAATCAGTTTCAAAAGCCGCAAAGGTAGCAGGCACTCATTCTCTATTGACCGTTTGCCAAAGGGATTAAATCCCTGCGTAGAGGCTCTTGGCAAGATTCACCTGACAGAAGATGTGCCAGCAGAAGCGATTGGCAAGTCTTGTGTCATAACCTACGACAAAGGTCGCTGGTTCATTCAGGTTCAACAACATATTGAGCTAAATCCCGAAATCCAAGGGAAGGTTAGATGCGTTGGAGTTGACCCCGGTGAACACGCGGAAGGGCGTTGAGTTCCACGATATGCCCCAGTGGGCAAGAGATCGGATTATTCATTTCAACAGGGAAATTGACCGGCTGAAATGCAAAAAGGATGACATTGTTCTTGATCTGCATAACCGGCTGGCGTTCGAGCTGGTGTCGAACTACGACGTTGTATTTTTGCCAACCTTTGAGACAAGAGGTATGGTCACACGCAAAGATAAGAAGGTTCGCACCATTCGCCGTAACACCTGCCGCCAGATGCTTGACCTCAATCACTACCAATTCAAAAAGCGGCTTAAGTGGTACGCAAAAAAGTATGGAAAGCATGTGGTTGATTGCAACGAAGCCTATACATCCAAGACTCGATCATGGAGCGGGACCATTGACGAAAAATTAGGTTCTTCCAAAATTATTAAGGGTGAGGGCTTCATCGTTGATCGTGATATCAACGGTGCCAGAAATGTCTTTCTTAAGTGTTTGACAAGGTAGCTTGAACCTTAGCCATAACAGCGAGTGTTGCGCTCGTTGCGGTTTTAATCAAGAGTAAAGCCCGAAGCGCATTAACTTTATTGTTCATGTCCTCTCTCTGAATCTTGCGATCATAGAATTCTTTCTGCATCCCCATCATTTCCTTGCGATACTGACGGTTCTCTTTGGCATCAATGGCCGAATTGACCAGCCCAAAACCACGGGCAAAGCCCCCGACAAAGGCATCTGTGCTTTGGTAATTCATTTTGATTCCCTTCTGTTATTTGCCTACAGTGGTAGGGCAATGGAGGTATTTTTATGAATAATTTATATAACACTGATTATCATCAATGGCTGAGTCAGCAAGTAACCCTGTTGAAAACTCAAAACTTTAATCAGTTGGATTTAGAAAACCTGATTGAGGATTTAGAGTTGAGCATTAAGCAAGACCTTCGTGTACTGGACAGTCACTTGGTAATTCTTATACTTCATCTTCTCAAAATAGACTACCAAACCAGTGTGTTGAGAGACAGTATAGCTACTGAAAGAGTACTTAAGGGTTGGGTGGTTAGCATATGCAATGCAAGACGTGATATTGATAAATTAATAGAAAAAAATCATTGTCTTACAGCAAAAATTGAAGAGGTTTTAAGTGAGGCTTATCCTGATGCCAAAGAGAGAGCCGTTAAAGAAATGAACATCTACGCCAGTAGCGAAACGCAACGACTGAATGACAGTAGTTTCCCGCCTGAGTGTCCGTGGTCATTTGAACAGATCATGACTGAAGACTGGTATCCCCTTAATGGCGTCAATCTCTACGACAGAAGACTGGCTGCCGGAGGCTGACCATGAGTAACCTATACAATACCGATTACCACCAATGACTGACCCAACAGCGTGAACTGCTGACCAAACGACAGTTTGACCAGCTTGACATTGACAATCTGTTGGAGGCTGTGTAGCACGAAATGGGTAGTATTACAGGCACCATGAAATGTCCAATCGGGGAAAAATGTATTCGGGTGAGATTCACGAATTTCAAAAATCCAGAAGATGGGAACACTTGAAAGTCGTGGTTACTGGATAACACTCCGACTTTCTTTTGTTCCTTTCCTTACCTCATTTCCCTACTTTGCCTCAGCCTCTGTAAGGACTTTCACGCAGTTGGTATTGCCCATTTCGGTTGCGATGGACACTGGGGTGGAGCCATCCAAAGTCGTGGTGGCATTGAGATCCACCCCGACGTGGATCAGGATTTCCACGCAATCGGTATTGCCTTTCCAGGCTGCGATAAAAAGCGGGGTGGCGCCATCCAAAGTCCTGGCGGCGTTGAGATCCGCCCCGGCGTTGATCAGGATTTCCAGGCAATCGGCATTGCCCTTCAAAGCTGCGAGGAAAAGCGGAGAGGTGCCATCCAAAGTTCTGGCAGCGTTGGGATTCGCCCCGGCGTTGATCAGGCGTTCGACGACGTCCGTGTGCCCCCTGATGGATGCCACCATTAAGGCAGTGAGACCCTTAACCATCACGGCATTGACATTGACTCCATCCGCCAGTGACCTCTCCAACTGATCCAAATCCCCGTCATAACAGGCATCATAAAATGTCCAATCGGGGAAAAATGTATCCGGGTGAGATTCATTGGTGTTCTGATTCACCACAGGCATCGGGTCTTGCCGACACATCGCACACCTGCGTGAGCCGATGGGCTGATCAAGAAAACACCTCGTAATACAGTCCAGATCGAAGCGTTGGCGACAACATTGGGTTGTGACGACCACGGGCGGTACACTTCGACCATGGAAGTAAGCCAGACAAATAGGACATTGATCAGCCTTTACTATTGACGGGGAGAGGGTAGTGAGCAATGTCACCCATAAGTAGAACATCTGTGCTAGCCAATAAGTATTATGGGTTAGGTTCAAAGGGAGTATGTTAGTTCATTTTTACGGCTATCAAAGTTTGCTGCGGCTAAATAATCACGAATTTCAAAAATCCAGAAGATAGGAACACCTGAAAGTCGTATTACTGGATAACACAGCACTTTTCTTTTGTTCCCTTGCCTTGCCTCTGTTCCTCATTTTGCCCCAGCCTTCATCAGTGCTATCGCACACTCGTTATTGCCCTTCAGGATTGCGATGGACAGCGGGGTGGCGCCATCACTGGTTCTGGCAGCGTTGAGATTCGCCCCGGCTTTGATCAGGACTTCCAGGCAGCCGGAGTTATTTTCCTGGGCAGCGAGGAACAGCGGGGTGGAACCATCCGGCAAGGCGGCGTTGAGATCCGCCCCATTTTTGATCAGGAGTTTCGTGCAGCCTCTATTGCCCTTAAAGGCCGCGATGAGAAGCAGCGTGTTGCCATCCATAAACCGGGTGTTGAGATCTGCCTCGTCTTTGATCAAGAGTTCCACACACTTGACATAGCTTTTTGAAACAGCGAGGAACAGTGGGGTGGCGCCATCCGAAGTCTTGGGGATGTTGCGATCTGCCCCGGCCTTGAGCAGGCGTTTCACGCAGTCGGTATTGGCACTATCAGTAGCAAAGTACAGTGGGGTGAGGCCCAAAACCGTTCGGGCGTTGATATCGGCCCTGGCCTTGAGCAGGCGTTTCAGGCAGTTGGTTCTGCCAAGCTGGGCAGCTATCATCAGCGCGGTGGCGCCGTCCTCAGTCCGGGCGGTATTGACGTCCGCCCCGGCCTTGATCAGGCGGCCGACGATCACTTCATCCCCCTCACTGGTTGCCAACATCAAGGGAGTTTTCTTATTCATGACGGCATTGACATTGACGCCTTCTGCCAACGCCCTAAACACATCTCTCCGGTTCCCGTATTCACAGGCCCGGTAAAACATCAGATTGGGGAAAAATTTAGCCTGGTGATATTCACCGGTGTTCAAATTCATCACAGGGAACGGGTCTCCCCGGCAATACGCGCACTGGCGGCGGTCTATGGCTACTTCAAGAAATAACTGCGTAATACAGTCCACATGGTAGCGGTGGCCACATTGGGTTTGAAATACAGGATTGACGGTCACAGCCGTCACATCGCGACCATGGAAATCTTCCAAACAAATAGGACAGGCATCGTTCGTCGACGTTACGTCAGTTCCCACGGGGAAAGGGGAGTGAGTAATGGCATCCACAAGTAAAACCTCCTCGTTATTTTATTCAATGAGTTATCCACATAAGTCTTGGACACCAAAAAAGTACGATAATTCAGTTTTATGGCTAATAAATTTGCTGTGACTAAATAATCTCGCATTGCAAAACACAGAAGCAGGGAATACCTGAAAGCTGTGTTTACCGGGAAACACAACGCCTTTCTTTTGTTCCCTTCCTTGCTTCAGTTCCCTACTTTGCTCCAGCCTTGATCAGGGCTTTCGCGCAGTCGGTGTTGCCTTTCCGGGTTGCGATGGACAGCGGGGTAGTGCCAAGATCAGTCCGGCTGTTGAGGTTTGCCCCGGCGTTGATCAGTAGTTTCAAGCAGTCGGTATTGCCATTCTGAGCAGCGATAAACAATGCGGTGGCGTCATTCGTGTTGGCGGCGTCGAGATCCGCGTGAGCATTGATCAGGAGTTTCACGCAGTCGGTATTGCCCAACTGGGCAGCGACCATCAGTGCGGTGGCGCCAGTCACAGTTCGTGCGTTGATATTTGCGCTGCCTTCGATCAGGGCTTTCAAACAGTCAGTATTACCATTCTGGGCTGTTATGAACAGCGGGCTGACGTCACGCGGCGTGGCGGCGTTGATATCCGCCCCAGCGCTGATCAGGAGTTTCGCGCAGTCGGTATTGCCCTCTTGGGCCGCAATCCACAACGCAGTGGCGCCACCTTTAGACCTGGTGTTGAGATCCGCTTTGGCTCCGATCAGGGCTTTCAAGCAGTTGGTGTTATTTTTCTGGGCAGCCTGGAGCAGCGGAGTGCCGCCATCCTCAGACCGAGCCGCGTTAAGGTCCGCCCCGGCCTTGATCAGGCGTCCGACGACGTCTATGTGTCCGCCAATGGATGCCAACATCAAGGCAGTGAAGCCTTCATTCATAGCAGCATTGACATTGACTCCCTCTGCCAGTGACCTCTCCACCTGATCCAAATCTCCATTACAACAGGCATCATAAAATGTCCTATCGGGGAAAAATGTATCCGGGTGAGATTCACTGGTGTTCTGATTCACCACAGGCATCGGGTCTTGCCGACACATCGCGCACCGGCGTGAGCCGATGGGCTGATCAGCAAAACACCTCGATATACAGTCCAGATCGAAGCGTTGGCCACAACATTGGGTTTTGACGACCACAGGCGCTTCACTTCGACCATGGAACTCAGCCAGACAAACAGGACATTGATCAGCCTTTACTGTTGTCGGGGAGAGGGCAGTGAGCAATGCCATCCATAAGTAAAACATCTGTGCTAGCCGATAAGTAGTACGGGTTAGGTGCAAAGAAAGTATGGTAGTTCATTTATATGGCTATCAAAGCTTGCTCTGGCAAAATAATTACACATTGCAAAACTCGGGAGATGGGAACACCTGAGAGCTGTGTTTACTGGACAATATAACGCCTTTCTTCTGTTTCTTTCACTGCCTCTGTTCCCTACTCTGCCCCGGCGTTGACCAAGAGCTTCACGCATTCGGTATTGCCCAACTCGGCAGCGATTAACAGTGGAGTGGCGCCATCCAAAGTCCTGGTGGCGTTGAGATTCGCCTCGGCTTCGATCAGTGCTTTCACGCATTCGGTATTGCCTATCGCAGCAGCGGCAAACAACGGGGTGACGCCATTTGGCAAGGCAGCGTTGAGATCCGCCCCGGCGTTGATCAGGAGTTGTATGCAGTCGGTGTTGTTTTCCTGGATAGCCATGAACAGTGCGGTGGCGCCATTCTTCTTACACCGGGCGTTGAGATCCGTCCCGTCCTTGATCAGGGCTTTCACGCAATCGGTATTGCCCAACTGTACTGCCATGGACAGCGGGGTGGCGCCATCCATAGTTCGGGCGGCGTTGAGATCCGCCCCGGCGTTGATCAGGAGTTTCACGCAGTCGATGTTATTTTCTTGTACAGCGATGAACAGCGGGGTGGCGCCATTCTTATTCCGGGCGTTGAGATCTGCTTCGGCTTCGATCAGGATTGCCACGCAATCGGTATTACCCTTCCGGGCTGCAATGTATAGCGGGGTGGTGCCATCCGCAGTCGCGGGGGTGTTGGGGTTCGCCCCGGCTTTGATCAGGATTTTCAGGCAGCCGGTATTGCCCGTCAGGGCCGCGATGAACAGCGGGGTGGTGCCATCTTCATTCCGAGCTACGTTGACGTCTGCCCCGGCGTTGATCAGGCGTTCAACGATGTCCATGTGCCCCTTGCTGGATGCCAACATGAAGGCAGTGAAGCCATCATTCATAGCAGCATTGACATTGACGCCTTCTGCCAGTGACCTCTCCACTTGATCCAAATCTCCATCACAACAGGCATCATAAAATGTCCGATCGGGGAAAAATGTATCGGGGTGAGATTCACTGGTGTTCTGATTCACCACAGGCACCGGGTCTTGCCGACACATCGCGCACCGGCGTGAGCCGATGGGCTGATTAAAAAAACACCTCGATATACAGTCCAGATCGAAGCGTTGGCGACAACATTGGGTTTTGACGACCACAGGCGCTTCACTTCGACCATGGAAGTCAGCCAGACAAATAGGACATTGATCAGCCTTTACTGCTGACGGGGAGAGGGTAGTGAGCAATGCCACCCATAAGTAAAACATCTGTGTTGGTCAATAAGTAGCTTGGGTTAGATACAAAAAAAGTATGGTAGTTCATTTGTATGACTATCACAGTTTGCTGTGACCAAATAATCATGAATATCAAAAAACACGAAGATGGGAACACTTGAAAGCTGTTTTTACTGGATAGCAAAATGCCTTTCTTTTGTTTCCTTCCTTTCTTTGGTCGCAGTAAGGGCTTCCACGCAGTCGGTATGGCCCAACCTGGTTGCGATGGACAGTGGGGTGGCGCCATCCGAAGTCCTGGCGGCGTTGAGATCCGCCTCGGCGTTGACCAGTGCTTTCACACATACGGTATTGCCTTTCTCAGCAGCGGCGAGCAACGGGGTGGCACCATCCGAAGTCCTGGCGGCGTTGAGATCCGCCCCGGCGTTGATCAGGATTTTCATGCAATCGGTATGGCCTTTCCAAGCTGCGAAGAAAAGCGGGGTGGCGCCATTCGAGGTCATGGCGGCGTTGACGTTTGCTCCGGCGTTGATAAGGCGTTCAACGACGTCCGTGTGCCCTCCGGAGGATGCCAACATCAAGGATGTGAAATCATCGGTCATAACGGCATTGACATTGACTCCTTCTGCCAGTGACTTCTCCACCTGATCCAAATCCCCGTCATAACAGGCATCATAAAAGGTCTGATTGGGGAAAAATGTATCCGGGTACGATTCACCGGTATGCCAATGCAAAACAGGGAGCGGGTTTTGTCGGCAATACCCGCACTGGCGAGAGCCTGTGGGCTGAATAACAAATTGCCTCGTAATGCAGTCCAGATGGTAGAAGTGGCGACATCGGGTGATGACGAACACAGTCTCTCTACTACGGCTATGGTAGCGGTAGCAATCCAGACAAATTTCAAGTAGATCGGCCTTCAGTGTCCATGAGAAGAGGGCAGCGATCAATGTGACCTTTAGGTAGAACATCTGTACTAGCCAATAAGCAGCGCAGTTTAGGTCCAAAGTAATCATGATAGTTTATTTGTATGGCTATCAAAGTTTGCTGTGACTAAATAATCACGAATTTCAAAAACTCAGCAGATGGGAACTCCTTAAAGCCGTGTTACAGGATAATGCAGTACCCTTCATTTGTTCTCTTCGGAGTCTTGGCCTTGATAAGGGCCAATGCGCAGTCGATGTTGTCCATCTCGATTGCGATAGACAGCGGGGTGGCGCCATCCGAAGTTCTGGCGGCGTTGAGATCCGCCCCGGCGTTGATCAGGGTTTCCACGCAATTGGTATTGCCTTTCAAAGCTGCGATGAAAAGCGGGGTGGCGCCATCCGAAGTCCTGGCGGCGTTGACATTCGCCCCGCAGTTGATCAGGGTTTCGACGCAATCGGTATTGCCTTTTAAAGCTGCGATGAAAAGCGGGGTGGCGCCATCCGAAGTTCTGGCGGCGTTGAGATCCGCCCCATGTTTGATCAGGAGTTCCATGGTGCCCTTACAGGCTGCAATGAGTAGCAGCGTGTTGCCATCCCTGAACCGGGTGTTGAGATCTGCCTCGTCTTTGATCAAGAGTTCCACGCACTCGACATAGCTTCTCGAAACAGCGATGGACAGAGGGGTGGCGCCATCCGAAGTCTTGGGGATGTTGCGATCTGCCCCGGCATTGAGCAGGAGTTTCGCGCACCCGGTTCTGCCTTTCTCAGCAGCAAAGTACAGTGGAGTGGCGCCCGTCACATTTCGGGCGTTGACATTCGCCCTGGCCTTGAGCAGAAGTTTCACGCAGTTGGTCCTGCCCCGCTGGGCAGCTACCATCAGCGCGGTGGCGCCGTCCTCAGTCCGGGCGGTATTGACGTCCGCCCCGGCCTTGAGCAGGTGGTCGACGATCACTTCATCCCCCTCATTGGATGCCAAGATCAAGGGAGTATCCTTATTCATGACGGCATTGACATTGACTCCTTCTGCCAGCGCCCTGGACACCTGTTCCCGGTTCCCGTTTGAACAGGCATAATAAAACCTCAGATTGGGGAAAAATTTAACCTGGTGAGATTCACCGGTGTTCAAATTCATCACAGGGAACGGGTCTCCCCGGCAATACGCGCACTGGCGGCGGTCTATGGCTACTTCAAGAAATAGCTGCGTAATACAGTCCACATGGTAGCGGTGGCCACATTGGGTTTGAAATACAGGTTTGACGCTCACAGCCGTCACATCGCGACCATGGAAATCTTCCAAACAAATAGGACAGGCATCGTTCGTCGACGTTACATCAGTTCCCATGGGTAAATGAGAGTGAGTAATGGCATCCACAAGTAAAACCTCCTCGTTGTTTTATCTAATGAGTTTTAGACACAAAAAAAGTACGATAATTCAGTTTTATGGCGAATAAATTTGCTGTGACTAAATAATCACGCATTGCAAAACTCGTAAGATGGGAACACCTGAAAGCTGTTTTTAGTGGATAGCAAAATGCCTTTCTTTTGTTTCCTTCCTTTCTCTGGCCTCGGTAAGGGCTTTGACGCAATCGCTATGGCTCAGCATGGTTGCGATGGACAACGGGGTGGCGCCATCTTTAGTCAGGGCGTTGAGATCAGCCCCGGCTTCGAGTAGTGCTTTCAGGCATTCGGTATTGCCTTTTTCAGCAGCGGCGAACAGTGAGGTGGCACCATCTGAAGTCGTGGCGGCGTTGAGATCTGCCCCGACGTGGATCAGGATTTCCACGCAATCGGTGAAGCCCTTCCAGGCTGCGATGAATAGCGGGGTGGCGCCATCCAAAGTCCTTGTGGCGTTGAGATCCGCCCCGGCGTGGATGAGGATTTCCAGGCAATCGGTATTGCCTTTCAAAGCTGCGATGAAAAGCGGGGTGGCGCCATCCGAAGTTCTGGCGGCGTTGAGATCTGCCCCGGCGTTGATCAGGAGTTTCACGCAGTCGGGGTTATTTTCCTGGACAGCGAAGGTCAGCGCGGTAGCACCACATGATCGGGCGGCGTTGGGGCTTGCCCCGGCGTTGATAAGGCGCTCGACAACGTCTGTATGCCCCCCATAGGATGCCATCATCAAGGCCGTGAGATCATCAGAGGTAACGGCATTGACATTGACTCCTTCTGCCAGTGACTTCTCCACCTGATCCAAATCCCCGTCATAACAGGCATCAAAAAAGGTCTGATCGGGGAAAAATGTATCCGGGAGAGATTCACTGGTGTCCAGGTTCACCACAGGCATCGGGTCTTGTCTGCACATCACGCACCGGCGTGAGCCGATGGGCTGATCAGCAAAACACCTCGATATACAGTCCAGATCGAAGCGTTGGCCACAACATTGGGTTGTCACGACCACAGGCTCTTCACTTCGGCCATGGAAGGGAGCCAGACAAACAGGACATATGTCGGCCTCCAGTGTCGTCGGGAAGAAGGCAGCGAGCAATGCCATACACAAGAAGAACATCTGTGCTAGCTAATAAGTAGTAAGGGTTAGGTTCAAAGGGAGTATGGTAGTTCATTTGTATGGCTATCACAGTTTGCTGTGGCTAAATATTCAAGCATTTCAAAAACTCAGAAGGTGGAATCACCCTAAAGCTGTGTTTGCTGGATAACACGATGCCTTTGATGTGTTCTCCTCCTCTCCTCAGTTTCCTACTTTGCCCCAGCCTTGATCAGGGCTTTCACGCAGTCGGTGTTGTCCTTCCGGGTTGCGATGGACAGCGGGGTGGCACCATCCGAAGTTCTGGCGGCGTTGAGATCCGCCCCGGCGTTGATCAGGGTTTCCACGCAATCGGTATTGCCTTTCAGGGCTGCGATGAACAGCGGGGTAATGCCATTCGGCAAGGCAGCGTTGAGATCCGCCCCGGCGGTGATCAGGAGTTGTAAGCAGTCGATGTTATTTTCATAGGCAGCCAAGAACAGTGGGGTGGTGCCATTCTTACCCCGGGCGTTGAGATCCGCCCCGGCGTTGATCAGGGCTTTCACGCAATCGGTATTGCCCATCAGCGCTGCGCTGGACAACGGGGTGGCGCCATCCTTGGCCCGGGCGGCGTTGAGATCCACCCCAGCGTTGATAAGGAGTTTCACGCAGTCGATGTTATTTTCTAGTGCAGCGGTGTACAGCGGGGTGGCGCCATTCTTATTCCAGGCGTTGAGATCTGCTTCGGCTTGGATCAGGATTTTCAGGCAGCCGGTATTGCCCTCATAGGCAGCTATGAATAGCGGGGTGGCGCCATCCGTAGTCCGGGGGGTGTTAGGGTTCGCGCCGGCTTCGATCAGGATTTTCAGGCAGCCAGTATTACCCAACAGGGCAGCGATGAGCAGCGGGGTGGTGCCATCCTCATTGCGAGCGATGTTGACGTCCGCCCCGGCATTGATCAGGCGCTCGACGACGTTCATTTGCCCATAACAGGATGCGAGCATCAAGGCGGTGAAACCATTAGTCATAACGGCATTGACATTGACGCCTTCTGCCAGTGATCTCTCCACCTGCTCCAGATCCCCGTTGGAGCAGGCGATATAAAATGTCTGATCGGGGAAAAATGTATCCGGGTGAGATTCACTGGTGTTCTGATTCATCAAAGGCATCGGGTTTTGCCGACACATCGCGCAACGGCGTGAGCCGATGGGCTGATCAACAAAACACCTCGAAACACAGTCCAGATCGAAGAGTTGGCCGCAACATCCGGTTTTGACGACCACTGGCTCTTCATTACGGTTATGGAAGTTAGCCAAACAGATAGCGCATTGATCGGCTTTTAGCGTCCATGAGTAGAGGACAGCGATCAATGTCATCCATAGGTAGAACATCTGTACTGGCCAAGAAGTCGTGCGGGTTGGGTACAAAGAAATTATGGTAGTTTATTTTTATGGCTACAAAAGTTTGCTGTGACTAAATAATCACCTATCTCAAAAGCTCAGAAGACAGGAACACTTGAAAGCCGTGGTTACAGGATAACGCAGTACCCTTCATTTGCTCTCTTTGCTGCCTCGGCCTTGGCAAGGGCTTCTGCGCAGTCGTTGTTGCCCTTCTCAGTTGCGATGGATAATGCAGTTGCGCCATCCGTATATCTGGCGGCTTTGAGATCTGCTCCAAAGTTGAGCAGGAGTTTCAGGCACTCGACATTGCCCTTCTCGGCTGAGATGAACAGTGGAGTGACACCCTCTGGCAAGGCAGTGTTGGGATTCGCACCGGCGTTGAGCAGGAGTTTCACGCACTGGGTATTGCCCTCTTGAGCTGCCATGTAGAGCGGGGTGGTGCCCTCTGAAGTCCCGGCGGCGTTGAGATCCACCCCGTGTTTGATCAGGAGTTTCACGCACCCGGTGTTATTTTCTTGGGCAGCGAGAAACAACATGTTATAGCCACCGTTAGTCCGGACGTTTAAATCCGCCCCGGCTTTGATCAGGATTTCCGCGCAATCGGTTTTGCCTTTCCAGACTGCGATGGACAGTGGAGTGAAGCCATCCGAAGCTCTGGCAGTGTCAAAAGCCGCCCCTTTTTCAATCAGAAGTTGTAAACACTTGGTATTGCCCTTCAGTGCTGCGGTAAACACTGGGGTGGTGCCCCACAAGTCGGTGTTGGGGTCTGCCCCATCGGCAATCATGATTCGCACCTTTTCGGTATTGCCCTTGAGGACTTCGATGAGCAGTGGAGGGATGCCTTTGAGATCCGCCCCTTTGTCGATCAGGAGTTGCGCACACTCGGTATTGCCCTCCAGGACTGCAATAATAAGCGCGGTGGCACCATCCTCAGTTCTGGTAGCGCCGACCTTTGCCCCAGCTTTGAGCTGGCGTTCGACGACTGCGCTGTTCCCACTACAGGATCCCAGCATCAAGGCAGTGAGACCATATTTCATAACGGCATTGATATTGACCCCCTCTGCCAGTGACTTATCCACCTGATCGTAATCCCCTTGAAGACAGGCATCGTAAAACGTCTCGTCGGGGAAAAATTTATCCGGGTAAGATTTACCGATTTTCTTACCCACCACAGGCATCGGGTCTTGCCGACACATTGCGCACTCGCGTGAGCCGATAGGTTTTGTAAAATACTGACTCGTAAGACAGACCAGATGGAATGTGTGGCCACAATGGGTTAGACATTCGGTTTCGTCGGCGTCCACTGGCGCCATATCGTGGCCATGGAAATTTTCCAGACAAATAGCACAGACATCGTCCTTCGAACTTACGTCAGTACCCATGAGGAAAGGGGAGTGAGTATTGATATTCATAAGTAAAACCTCTGTGTTTTTTTAAGAAGCTATACAGATTTAGATACAAAAAAAGCACGATAGTTCAATTTTATGACTATAAAGTTTGCTGTGACTAAATAATCACCCATCTCAAAAGCTCAGAAGATGGCAACACCTGAGAGCTGCGGTTACCGGATAAAACAACGCCTTTTTTTGCTTCCTTCCTTGCCTCAGTTCCTTACTTTGCTCCAGCCTTGATAAGGGCTTGCGCACACTCGCTATTGCCCATCTCGGTTGCGATGGACAGCGGGGTGGAGCCATCCGAAGTTCTGGCGGCGTTGAGGTCCGCCCCGGCGTTGATCAGGATTTCCAAGCAACCGTGATTACCTCTGCGGGCTGCGACGTGAAGCGGGGTGGCGCCATCAGTCCTGGGGAGGTTGAGGTCTGCCTTGGCTTCGATCAGTGCTTTCACGCATTCGGTACTGCCTTTCCAGGCTGCGACGGAAAGTGGTGTGGCGCCATCCGACGTTCTGGCGACGTTGAGATCTGCCCCGGCGTTGATCAGGTGTTTCACGCAGTCGCTATTACCCAAGTAAGCAGCCATGAGCATTGCATTGGTGCCACTCGAAAGGACAGTGTTGACGTTCGCCCCGGCAATGATCAGGCGTTCGACGAGGTCTGTGTCTCCTATAGTGGATGCCAACATCAATGCCGTAAAATCATTAGTCATAGCGGCATTGACATTGACTCCTTCTGCCAGCGACCTCTCCACCTGATCCAGATCCCCAGATAAGCAGGCAAGATAAAACGTCTGATTGGGGAAAAATGTATCCGGGAGAGTTTCATTGGTGTTCTGATTCACCAAAGGCATCGGGTTTTGCCGACACGTCGCGCAACGGCGTGAGCCGATGGGCTGTTCAGAAAAACATTTCGAAATACAGTCCAGATCGAAGCGTTGGCCACAACATTGGGTTGTCACGACCACAGGCTCTTCACTTCGGCCATGGAAGGGAGCCAGACAAACAGGACATATGTCGGCCCCCAGTGTCGTCGGGAAGAAGGCAGCGAGCAACGCCATACATAAGAAGAACATCTGTGCTAGCCAAGTGAGTAGTAAGGGTTAGGTTCGAAGGGAGTATCGTAGTTCATTTGTATGGCTATCACCGTTTGCTGTGACCAAATAATCACCCATCTCAAAAGCTCAGAAGATGGGAACACCTTAAAGCCGTGTTTACAAGATAACGCAGTACCCTTCATTTGCTTTCTCGGCCTCAACAAGGGCTTCTGTGCAGTCGTTGTTGCCCTTCTCAATTGCGATGGACAATGCAGTCGCGCCATCCCTATATCTGGCGGCTTTGAGATCTGCTCCAAAGTTGAGCAGGATTTTCAGGCACTCGACATTGCCCTTCAGGGCTGCGATGAACAACGGAGTGGCACCAGTTGGTAAGGCAGTGTTGGGATTCGCACCAGCGTTGAGCAGGAGATTCACGCACTGGGTATTGCCCTCCTGAGCTGCCATGTACAGCGGGGGGTGCCATCTTTAGTCCTGGGGGTGTTGAGATCGGCCCCGTGTTTGATCAGGGTTTCCGCGCAATCGGTATTGCCTCCCCAGACTGCGGCTAACAGTGGGTTGAAGCCGTCCTGAGCCCTGGCGGTGTCGAGAGCCGCTCCGTTTTCGATCAGAATTTCTACGCACTCTTTATAGCCCTTCATGGCTGCGATTAACAGTGAGGGGGTGCCATCCAACAAGGCGGCGTTGGGATCTGCCTTGTAGCAATCAGGAGTCGCACCTTCTCGGTATTGCCCATCATGGCCGCCATGAAAAGCGGTGTGGCACCATCCTCAGTCCGGGCAAAGTTGACCTTCGCCCCGGCGTTGAGCTGGCGTTCGACGACTGCCCTGTTCCCACTGAAGGATCCCAGCATCAAGGCAGTGACACCATATTTCATAACGGCATTGATATTGACTCCGTCTGCCAGTGACTTATCCACCTGATCGTAGTCCCCTTGATAACAGGCATCGTAAAACGTCTCATCGGGGAAAAACTTATCCGGGAGAGATTCACTGGTTTTCTCTTTCTCCACAGGCATTGGGTTTTGCCGACACATTGCGCACTGGCGTGAGCCGATAGGTTTTCTAAAATATTGACTCGTAAGACAGCGCAGATGGAATGTGTGGCCACAATGGGTTAGACATTTGGTTTCGTCGGCGTCTACTGGCGCCACATCGTGGCCGTGGAAATGTTCCAAACAAATAGCACAAACATCGTCCTTCGAGCTGGCGTCAGTACCCATGGGGAAAGGGGGGGAGTGTTGATATTCATAAGCAAAACCGTGGTTACTGGATAACACAACGCCTTTCTTTCACTGCCTTCCTTGCCTCAGTTCTCTACTTTGCTCCAGCCTTGATAAGGGCTTGCGCACATTCTGTATTGCCCATCTCTGTTGCGATGGACAGCGGGGTGGCGCCAGTCTTGGTCTGGGCGTTGAGATCTGCCCCGGCGTTGAGCAGGAGTTGTACGCAGTCGGTGTTACTTTCTTGGGCAGTGATGAACAGTGCGGTGACCCCACGCTCAGTTCGTGCGTTGAGATCTGCCTTGGCTTCGATCAGGGCTTGCAGGCAGTCGGTTTTATTTTCCTGCGCTGCGAAGAACAGCGGGGTGGCGCCCGTCTTGGTCGGGGTGTTGAGATCCGCCCCGGCGTTGATCAGGGCTTTCACGCAATAGGTATTGCCCATCTGTGCTGCGGCGGACAACGGGGTGGCGCCATCCTCGGTCCGGGCGGCGTTGAGATCAGCCCCGGCGTTGATCAGGCGTTTCACGCAGTCGATGTTATTTTCTTGTGCAGCGGTGAACAGCGGGGTGGCGCCATTCTTAGTCCGGGCGTTGAGATCTGCTTCGGCTTCAATCAGGATTTTCAGGCAGCCGGTGTTGCCTGTCTGGGCAGCTATGAATAGCGGGGTGGCGCCATCCTCATTCCGGGCGATGTTGACGTCCGCCCCGGCGTTGATCAGGCGCTCGACGACGTTCATTTGCCCATAATAGGATGCGAACATCAAGGCGGTGAAACCATTAGTCACGACGGCATTGACATTGACGCCTTCTGCCAGTGACCTTTCCACCTGATCCAGATCCCCATTGGAGCAGGCGCTATAAAACGTCAGATCGGGGAAAAATGTATCAGGGAGAGATTCACTGGTGTTTTGATTTAACACAGGCATCGGGTTTTGCCGACACATCGCGCAACGGCGTGAGCCGATGGGCTGATCAACAAAACACCTCGAAACACAGTCCAGATCGAAGAGTTGGCCGCAACATGCGGTTTTGACGACCACAGGCACTTCATTACGGTTATGGAAGTTAGCCAGACAAATAGCACATTGATCGGCCTTTAGTGTCCATGAGGAGAGGGCAGCGATCAATGTCATCCATAGGTAGAACATCTGTACTGGCCAAGAAGTAGTGAGGGTTGGGTACAAAGAAATTATGGTAGTTTATTTTTATGGCTATAAAAGTTTGCTGTGACTAAATAATCGCCTACCTCAAAAGCTCAGAAGATGGGAACACCTGAAAGCTGCGGTTACCGGATAACACAACGCCTTTTTTTCGCTCCCTTCCTTGCCTCAGTTCCCTACTTTGCTCCAGCCTTGATAAGGGCTAGCGCACACTCGGTATTGCCCATCGCGATTGCGATGGACAGTGAGGTGATGCCATCCGAAATCCGAGGGATGTTGAGATTCGCCCCGGCTTTAATCAGGAGCTTCACGCAATTGATGTTATTTTGTTGAGCAGCCATGAACAGTGCGGTGAGCCCATCCTCAGTTTGTGCGTTGAGATCCGCCTCGGCATTGATCAGGAGTTCCAAGCAGTCGGTATTGCCTTTCACAGCAGCGGCCAACAGTGGGGTGGAGCCATCCCAAGTCCGAGGGATGTTGATATCCGCCCCGGCGTTGATCAGGAGTTTTACGCAGTCGGTGTTATTTTCTTGTGCAGCCGCGAAGAGTGGTGTGGTGTCAGTCTTGGTTCGGGCGTTGAGATCCGCCCCGGCGCTGAGATCCGCCCCGGCGTTGAGATCCGCCCCGGCGTTGATCAGAAGTTTCACGCAGTCGGTATTGCCTCTCATAGCAGCGGCGAACAGTGGAGTGGCGCCATCCGAAGTCCGGGGGATGTCGAGATCCGCCCCGGCGTTGATCAGTATTTTTACGCAGTCGGTAAAGCCATTCATAGCAGCCAGGAACAGCGAGGTGGTGCCATCCCCATGCCAGGCAGTGTTGACGTTTGCCCCGGAATTGATCAGGCGTTCTGCGACTTCAGCGTGCCTCCAGCGGGATGCCAACATCAAGGCAGTGAGACCATTAGTCATAACAGCATTAACATTAACGCCTTCTGCCACTGACCTCTCCACCTGACCCAGATCCCCGATAGAACAGGCAAGATAAAACCCCTGATCGGGGAAAAATGTATCCGGGTGAGATTCATTGGTGTTCTGATTCACCACAGGCATCGGGTCTTGCCGACACATCGCGCACTGTCGCGAGCCGATGGGCTGTCCAACAAAAGACTTCGAAATACAGTCCAGATCGAAGAGTTGGCCACAACATTGGGTTTTGACGACCACGGGCGCTGCACTTCGGCCATGGAAGTGAGCCAGACAAATAGGACAGTGATCAGCCTTCACTGTCCACAGGGAGAGGGTAGCGAGCAATGCAACACTTAAGTAGAGCATCTTTGTTGGCCATTAGGTCCACTAGGTGGTCCGGGTTAGGTACAAAGAAACTATGGTAGTTCATATATATGGCAATCAAAGTTTGTAGTGACGAAATAGTCACCAATTTCAAAAACTCAGAAGATGGGAACACCTGAAGGCCGTGGTTACTGGATAACACAACGTTTTTTTCCGTTCTCGCATGCCAGCATCAAAGCAGTGATACCATTATTCACAATGGCATCGACATTAATTTTTTCTGCCGATGATTGCTTCACCTGATCCAAATACCCCGCAAAACAGGCTTAAAAAGCGCTCGATCAAGAAAAAAATCATCCGCATAAGATATACCACTGACCTCATTCACCACAGGCGCTGCATCATAGCTCTCGACCATGAAAATCAACCGAGCAAACTGAAAGGAACATGAACAATAGTTGACATTTACTGTAAGCGAACGTAACTTTCAAACGACTGTTTGAAACTGTTGCTATACTTTTGCAATCTGTTTCATGAATAAATATAAGACAACCCAGAGGTACCGTTATGCCAGACTATAAGGCCCCCCTGCGCGATATCCGGTTCGTTCGTGACGAGCTCCTGGGATATCAGGAACATTACGCCAGTCTCCCCGGCGGAGAAGAAGCTAGCCCTGATATGGTAGACGCCATCCTTGAAGAAGGTGCCAAGTTCTGTGAACAGGTTCTGGCCCCTTTGAATCAGGTCGGTGATGAGCAAGGCTGCACCTGGTCCGAGGACGGTGTAAAAACACCAGACGGTTTTAAAGAGGCTTACCTGCAATACGTTGAAGGCGGCTGGCCTTCACTGTCCAGTGATCCAGAATACGGTGGCCAGGGTCTGCCTTACTCTCTGGGTCTGGTTCTCAGCGAACTGATGGGAGAAGCCAACTGGGCCTGGGGCATGTATCCCGGACTCAGTCATGGTGCCATGAATACTTTGGAAGCCCATGGTACTGAAGAACAGAAGCAAGCTTACCTGACCAAGCTGGTATCCGGTGAATGGACAGGTACCATGTGTCTGACCGAGCCTCACTGCGGTTCTGACTTGGGTATGCTGCGAACCAAAGCCGAGCCTGCCGCTGATGGTACTTATAAAATTTCAGGTACCAAGATCTTTATTTCTGCCGGTGAACACGACATGGCAGACAATATTGTCCACATCGTTCTGGCGCGTCTGCCGGGTGCTCCAAAAGGTACCAAAGGAATCTCGCTGTTTATCGTTCCCAAATATCTGCCTGGCAAGCACGGTGAGAGCAATGGCGTAAGTTGTGGTTCCATCGAGCACAAGATGGGGATTCACGGTAACGCCACCTGTGTCATGAACTTTGACGAAGCAACCGGCTTCCTGATTGGTCCGGAAAACCGTGGTCTGCAATGCATGTTCACCTTCATGAATACTGCCCGCCTGGGTACGGGTATTCAGGGCCTGTCCCACGGTGAAATCGCCTTTCAGGGTGCTCTGCGCTACGCCCGCGAACGTCTGCAAATGCGCTCCCTGAGCGGTGCCAAGAACACTGAAGGTCCGGCTGACCCAATTATTGTGCACCCTGACGTACGTCGGATGCTGCTGACCATCAAATCCTTAACCGAAGGCAATCGTGCCCTTCTTTACTACACAGCCAAGAAAGCAGATCTGCTGCACAGTCCTGATGAAGCAGTGCGTGAACAGGCTGATAAGGAACTGGGCTTCCTGACACCTATCGTCAAGGCTTTCCTGACCGAAACCGGTTTTGAGTCCGCCAACCACGCACTTCAGTGCTACGGTGGCCACGGTTATATCAGTGAATGGGGTATGGAGCAGAACGTTCGTGACTGCCGTATCTCCATGCTGTACGAAGGAACTACCGGTATCCAGGCACTGGACCTGCTGGGAAGAAAAATCTTCCAGAGCGGTGGTGAAACCATGAAGCCATTTACCAAGGAAATTCACAAGTTCTGTAAAGCTCACGCTGAAAACGAAGACCTGAAAGCCTTTGTTGAGCCACTGGCTGCCTTGAACAAGGAGTGGGGCGATCTCACCATGCAGCTGGGCCTGAAGGCGATGGAAAATCCTGATGAAGTGGGTGCGGCTTCCGTCGACTTCCTGATGTATTCCGGTTATGCGACTCTGGCTTATATGTGGGCTGATATGGCTCGCCTGGCCAAGGAGAAGCTGGCTGAAGGTACAACTGAAGAAGGCTTCTACAAAGCCAAGATTCAGACTGCACGTTTCTACTTTGAACGTATCCTGCCAAGAACACAGGCTCACAAATCTGCCATGTTGTCAGGCACAGCGAATCTGCTGGATATGGCTGAGGAAGATTTCGGTGAACTCTAATCCCGGATAAGAGTTTTCTGACAGGGGGTTGCTTCGGCAGCCCCTTTTTTTATGTCTGAACACTAGGAGCCTGACCGAGAATAGCGCCCGTCTAGGCGACCCCGTAGCGAGGACGGCAGAAAATTGAGGATGAAAATTCGGTTTTGTGAGGATTGCGCCTTGCAAGCGCGTAAAATCTTGTGACCTGAAATGGTCATCGCGGTAAAGCTGTGGTCGGCAGCCGTGTACCGAGTCTTGCGTGGTAGAAGGTAACGACTACTGCGAAGCGTAGACAGGGTGATAACAGGCCGTAACGTCTGCTAAGGGATAATTAGCCCCGAAATTGAACGTGGTTGAAGTAGCTGACCTTCTTTCTCAATGGGGAAAGCGGAAGTCGGGAGCTCCGCTAATGACAAGGCATCCCGACTGCTTCCGGGGTTCGTACCCACGGCATGTTATCGAATGATTTTACGTGAACAAGGGAGATCCTGAACGTTCAGGCGGAGCCTGTAGGGTCCGACGAGCCTGTAAAGCAAGAACGACTTGATGACGTTCAGGAAGTCAGACCAGCTGATAGTACTCCGAGGCGGGGAGAGCCCGTCACATGGGGAAGCGGCTGGCGGTATTTGAGCCTTTCCAGGGAAACATGGGCTCCACATCTGAGGGAGTTACGGTCTTTTACGCAGTGAGAAGGTAAACCAGCCATGGCAACGGGACTGGAGAGGGTAGCAGCGAAAGCCCGGAGTTATCCGAAACTTCGCTTTACAAGTCTGGCACATCATATTACCCCGGCGAGCCTGTGTATGAATCTGAACAAGATTCCACACAACACATCGCCCGGAGTCGATGGGCTGACTGTCGAAGAGACAAAGAAAGACTTTAAGCGGTGGTTGGAACAGACACTGACGTCTATCCATCGGCAAGGCTACAAGGCACCGCCGGTCAAAAGGGCATGGATACCCAAGCCGGGAAAAAAGGAAAAGCGCCCTCTGGGTGTTCCCTGCATCAATGACCGGGCTTTGCAGCGAAGTGTTGCTGATGTGCTGAATGCTATTTATGAGCAGGACTTTTTGCCCTGTTCCATGGGTGGCAGGCCACGACTGGGAGCGCACCATGCCCTGTCCACTTTTAACGAGGTGGTTTCAGGCCGAAAGGTCAGCTGGGTGCTGGAAGCGGACTTGAAGAACTTCTTTGGGAGTCTTGACCATGGATGGCTGCTTCGTTTTGTGGAACACCGGGTCGGTGATCCCAGAATCCTGAACCTTATACGGCGCTGGTTGAAAGCCGGGGTGATGGAGGCCGGGGAGTTGCAAGAGTGTGAAGAAGGTACGCCTCAGGGTGGGCCGATCAGCGTAGTTCTGAGCAACCTGTACCTGCATTATGTACTTGACCTCTGGTTCGAGTGCATGGTCAAGCCTCGGCTAAAAGGCGAGGCATGGCTGATCAGGTACATTGATGACTTTGTGGTGTGTTTTCAGTATCGCAGTGATGCGGAGCGGTTCATGAATGTGCTGCCACAGCGACTGGAGAAGTTTGCGTTGAAACTGGAGCGGGATAAAACCCGGTTAGTCAGGTTCGGACGTTTTGCCAGTCGTGGGGGAAGACGACCGGAAACGGTTTACTTCCTTGGCTTTACGCACTACTGCACAAGGAATCTGAAAGGAAACTTCATGGTGGGAAGGAGAACGGAAAAATCCCGCCTAAGACGCAGCATAGCCAAACTGAAGGAACTGCTGAGACGAATACGCCATGAACCGCTGCACGAACAAGTGACAGCGATCAATCGACGGTTGAGAGGGCATTATGCGTATTACGGTCTGGGAGGAAACTTCCGAAGTATGGAGAAGCTTTACCGGTTTGTTGACCGCTACTGGTACAAGATGCTGTGTAGCCGATGCCGGAAAGGCAAGATTCCATGGGAAAAGTACCATAACCTCAAGCAGCTTCTGCCGCTACAGAAACCGAGGATAATGCTGCCTTTTATGGCAATGAAATCCATGGCTGTGCTGTGAGTCAAATATCGAAGAGCCCGGTGCGGGAAATCCGCACGCCGGGATCTGAGGGGGTTGGAGCTACAATTGGTAGCTCCTTCTACCCGGTGAATAGCGAGCTATTTGACGAACAAAAGCGGATTTACAGACCAATTTGCTGCCGCCGCACGACTGCATGGATGCAGGAGCTAGAGCAACGCAGGAGCAGTTGCCGTGTAGGGCAGTCTATTCTCGGTCTAACGGGATGGTCCGCCCCTCCTAAACGGCTTCAAATGAGCCAAAATGGAGTTAACCATTTAAACAGGATTAACCGGAGCGAACCACCCATGACTATTTCAGCACTTGGTATCGATATTGGCAAGAACAACTTTCACCTAGCATTGAAGGCAGCCGTTGGTGATGCGACGTATTTTAAATCTGGTCGACACCTTGCCGCATGGTTGGGATTAGTTCCAAGACAGCATTCCACAGGCGGTAAGTCAGTCCTGCTGGGCATCAGTAAACGGGGTGATAAATACCTGCGCACATTATTGATACACGGCGCACGTTCGGTACTCCACTGCCTCAAAAATAAGGATGACCGCTGTAAAAAATGGGTTAGCCAACTTAATGAGCGCAGCAATCACAACGTTGCCGCCGTTGGTCTGGCTAATAAAATGGCTCGGATTGTCTGGGTCATCATGACCCGAAATGAAGTTTACAAGGCTGCATAATGAGGTAAAGGCGGCAGCGGCAAAGTAAAGCATAAGCTTAATCAAAGGGGAACCCCCCCGCAGATTGCGATGAGCATGTACAGTTGATGGCAAACAGGTAAAAACCGGCAACCTGAAACCTGATAGGAGTCTTGGCCCTTGAGGCCGTCGGACTGATAAGGCCAGGTTGCGCGGATACCCATCAGGGCCAGAGGGTTAGACCTCATGAATAGGCCGTATATATGATTGCAGTTATCTTTGTTTGCTAATTAACAAAACAGGCTCTTGCAAAACGGGGCGGACCATATAGGCTCCTAGGAAGTTTCATCGAGAATAACAAAACTGAGGAGGGTAACGGGAAGAGCGATTAGCATCACAATGTGTATAACCGGATTAATCAGCATTAACAGTCCGGCTGCGATCCAGATGTTTTTGACAATCTTTTTCTTGGCTCGATAAGAGCCAGTCAAGGTTCGACGATAAAAGTGACGGTTATCGGGCAGCTGATCCTGCATCCAGTCTGGCTGCCATGTGATTTTCAGCATCATGCTGATCAGGGTTATAAAATACCGCATAAACATTCCTTTGAAATATGCGCAGTTATTTAATAAAAATGCAGTCTGGTGATTTTTTCCAGACACTGTTTTGAGTCTAATGTTTTTTGCCTAACCTCCAACGCTGGTCTATAAAAAACACGGCATTGGTCCTTTTTCAAAGTCCGTGGAGATATAAGTACCTAACCGGAGCTGTATTAGGCGAGGCGATGAGCAAGCAGAAAACACTAATAAATCCCTTATCGGGCTTTTTTAAGCAATCCATTAATTCTTTCTTACAGATATTTCTTCTTTTGATACCCTGCGGCTTGAAAGTGCAAGCGGCTGAAAATAATGAAATGAACTACGAGCTTCGGGCTCATCAGGGGCATTTGCAATGGTTAGAGCCGACAGACATTCTATTGGCTGTTGACACAGACCTTAAAAACTTGCAGATCAGGGATGAGGGCTCGCATGGGAAAGAAGAACTCGTTTCAGTCACTGCAGACACTTCTTTGCCTTATGACAGTTTTAACAAGGAGACAGATTGGGTCGATCAAATTTGGGGTCGTCCTTCCAGAGATCATCTCTACCTGGGCATGTGGACCTTTCATCTTGAGGGTGGTGATGATCAGGAAAGCAACAATAAGCTGATCGCTTTCTCCTATAAAGGCTATTACGGCGCAACTCTCATTAATACCCACTGTGACAGAGTCTGGTCTGGAGGTGTGCAGCGAACTCTGTACCAACAAAAATATGGAGCCTTTGATATAGAGGCAGGGTATCGCGCAGGGATTGTCTATGGATATAAGGAATATCTAAGCCGTGTCTTCCCTCTGGTTCAGGCCGTACTCGACATCGACTATAAGGGGTTTGGTGTTGAGTTATCCTATGCGGCGGTGGTTTTCTCTGCGGGTTTTTATTACCGTTTCTAATGCCCTGAACGTTTGCCACCCTTATCAAAAAATACCACAAATTGGAGATGTCGTTTTTTTGTAGTTAAAAATTCAAACGTTAGTTTAAAACATTCCTTTTAGCCCCTGTTCCTCTGGGGTAAAATGACCGGACACTGATTAAAAACATTAAAATTTCAGGAGTGTCCCCCATGGCAGACTATCAGGCACCTCTCCGTGATATGCGCTTTGTAATGTACGAAGTGTTCAACACCGACAAGCGATGGAGTCAGTGGCCTGCTACCCAGGAAGTGGTTGATCGTGAAACGGCTGATGCTTTCCTGGAAGAAGGTGCCAAACTGGCTGCGAGAACAGTGGCTCCTCTCAACCGGGAAGGTGATGAGGAAGGTTGCCACTGGAGTGAAGAAGGCGTTACCACTCCGAAAGGCTATAAAGAAGCCTATCGGTTGTTTTCAGAAGCTGGTTTGACAGGCATCGCCGGCAATCCCGAGTATGGTGGTATCGGGATGCCAAAAGCACTGAGTGCACAATTTGATGAAATGTTCAGCAGTGCCAGCCTGGCCTTTATCCTCTACCCGAGCCTGACATCCGGTTCTGCGCTGGCGATTGATGCCCACGCCAGCGAAGAGCTTAAGTCCCTTTATCTTCCCAGACTCTATTCCGGCGAATGGACGGGAGCTATGTGCCTGACTGAGTCACACAGTGGAACAGACCTGGGTATAATCAGAACCCGGGCGGAAGATAATGGTGACGGTTCCTACAACATTACCGGCACCAAGATTTTCATTACTGCCGGTGAGCATGATCTGACAGAAAACATCATTTATCTGGTTCTGGCCAAATTGCCCGATGCACCTGCCGGACCCAAAGGTATTTCCATGTTCCTGGTACCCAAGGTAAATGTGAATGAAGATGGGACTCTGGCAGATAGAAACCAGGTTCACTGTGGTTCTCTGGAGCACAAAATGGGGATCAAGGGTTCAGCCACCTGTGTCATGAACTTTGATGGCGCCAAAGGTTACCTGGTGGGAGATCTTAACAAGGGTCTTAACGCTATGTTCACCATGATGAACTATGAGCGACTCTTTGTGGGTATTCAGGGACTGGGCACCAGTGAAATGTCTTATCAGTCAGCCCTCGAATATGCTCTGGACAGAGTTCAGGGCCGGGCAGCTACCGGTCCGCAACAGCCCGAAAAGGCTGCCGATCCGATCATTGTGCATGGCGATGTTCGAAGAATGCTGCTTAACATGAAAGCCCTTAACGAGGGTGGGCGAGCTTTTTCAACCTATGTAGCGAATCTGCTGGATACCGCCAAGTTCAGTGCCGATGAAACAGAAAGAAACCAGGCTTCAGATCAGGTGGGCCTGTTGACCCCCGTTGTGAAAGCGTTCCTGACCGATATGGGCCTTGAAAGCTGTGTTTCCGGTCAGCAGGTATTTGGTGGTCATGGTTACATCCGTGAGTGGGGCCAGGAGCAACTGGTCAGGGATGTTCGTATTGCCCAGATTTATGAAGGTACCAATGGCATTCAGGCACTGGATCTGCTGGGTCGCAAGATCGCTATGAATGGTGGTGCCTCATTCAAACAATTTGCCGCTAATATCAGGAGCTTTATTGCTGAGGGACAAAGCGATGAGTTCACTGCTCCTCTGGAAACAGCTCTGGTCAAACTTGAGACCCTGACAGATGATCTGCTGAGTCAGGCTGCCAATGATCCGAATGTGATTAACTCCAGCTGTAATGATTATCTGCATGCATTCTCGTACGTTGCTTACGCCTGGATGTGGGCGATGATGGCAAGAGAAGCTCAAGTCAAGTTGTCAGCAGGCACTCAGGAAGATGATTTTTATCGGGCAAAGATTATTACTGCCCGATACTTTTACCAGCGTTTATTGCCCAGAATGGAAGGTTTACTTGTTTCTGCGGCTTCTGGAACAGAAGCGCTTTATGAATTGTCGGCTGAGCAATTTTGATAGCGAATAATTCCCTTATTTAACCAATAAATAAAGCCTTTCTTCACTCGGGTGTTGAAAGGCTTTTTCATATTAATTCAAGTTTGTAAATCAATTGAAAGACCCATAACGCTATTCTTTATTTCAGCTGATTTTGCATTCTTGGGTAATTGTCTATGATTAAAGTACTGGGCCATTAATCTACATGGAATGTAGATGCAGGGACGCAAAATAATGAGCAGGATGCTCACACGGAGTCAGCCCGGAATTCATTAACCTCGCATGCGAGGTTTTTTTCTTTGGTGCGCCGAGTATGGCGCGTAGCGCCAACTGGCAGTCGATTCCGGAAAAATTGACTATGGCTCAGAGTGATTTAAGTGCCTCAGTGGTTTTAATCAAAGCCTCTTCGAGTTCAGGGATTAAGTGAATGGCATCGGATAGCTTATTATCTTTACCCATTTTTTCGATTTCCAGTGCAATACCAGCCAACAAGGATGCACCAAAGTTATTACTACTGGATTTTAAGGTGTGAGCCGCTCGAATCATAATCTGTAAGTCTGCTTCTTTTGAAGCATTTTGAATGTCTTTCAACAGTGATGGGGCGTCTTCAAGATAGCTTTCAACAAGGGTGTCAAATTCCTCTTCCATGATGTCTTTCAGGGTATTCAGGGTGGCCATATCCAGAATCGGGTCTTGATCTTCTGTTTCAAGGCTGTCTTCTGGCTCAAGGCTATCTTCTCGCTCAAGGCTGTCTTCTGTTTCTATCTTTTTGGAAACAGGTTTAATATCTGATTCGAAATCATTGTCATCAAGATCATTAATCAGCCATTGGCTCAGTTTCTCTTTGAGGGTATCGGTCTTAATGGGCTTGCTCAGATAATCGTCCATGCCGGATGCCAGACATTTCTCTCTGTCTCCCTGCATAGCATTGGCCGTCATGGCAATAATGGGAGTGCGTGGCAGGTTATGAAGACTTTCTCGCTTTCTTATCAGACCGGTGGCTTCATAGCCGCTCATTTCCGGCATCTGGCAGTCCATGAGTATCAGATCATATGCCTGATTATGGCTCATACTGACTGCTTCATTGCCATCTGCTGCAATGTCAGTTTGATTTAATCCAATTTTTTTAAGCATACTGACAGCGACTTTCTGGTTAACCTGGTTGTCCTCAACCAGAAGAATTCGGATGTGATGACTGAAGGCATTATCCTCGACAGTCACTTCTGTGTAGTCTTCCGGAGCATGACTGATATTTTCAGGCTCGAGTGTCTGAGAGTCAGATACATTCAGATCCAGAACAAATGAGAACGTGGAGCCCAGGTTCAAGGCACTGGATACTTCGACGTCACTGCCCATCAGCTCCAATAACTGTCTGGATATAGTGAGCCCCAGACCTGTTCCACCAAACTTGCGGGTGGTGCTTCCGTCAGCCTGGGTAAAGGCTGAGAACAGATTGGTCAGTACATCGGGTGCGATACCAATACCGGTGTCTTTTACTGAAAATTCCACTTTGACCCGGTTTTCCCTGGCTTCCAACATATTCAGTCGGACAATCACCTCACCTTCTTCAGTAAACTTGACAGCATTACCCACAAGATTGGTGAGTACCTGTCTCAGTCGTACCGGATCTCCCTGCAAAATAGCAGGTAGATCTACATCGGTATAACAGCTTAAATCCAGACCTTTTTCTCTGGCTTCTCCTGCCAGAAGGGCACAGATATCCTCAGCGATCTCTGCAGGGTTCATGTTAATGGATTCAATATCCATCTTTCCTGCTTCAATTTTGGAAAAGTCGAGGATGTTGTTAATGATCAGCAGCAACACATCTGCGGAGTTATAGGCAGTCTCCAGAAAGTCCTGCTGTGCTGGATTAAGGTGTGTATCTTTTAACAACTCCAGCATACCCAGAACGCCATTCATAGGCGTGCGGATTTCATGACTCATATTGGCGAGAAAAGCGCTTTTAGCCTTGGCTGCTTCAAGGGCTGCTTCCTTGGCTTCATGCAGTTCAGAAATATTATCTTTAAGTTCACGGTTGGCACTGTGTAACTCTCTGGTTCTTTCGGCAACAGAAGCTTCGAGATTTTCGCGATGTTGTTGCAGTCTCTTGTCCCGTTCTTTTATCTGCATCAGCATTTCGTTGAAGCAGTCGTACAGCTGACCAATCTCATCGTTATCAAATTTTTGAACCTGATGATCATACTGCTCGTTTTTGGTCATCTGGGAGATGGTGTTGGCTAGCTCAGTAATGGGTTTAGCCAGTAATCTCTGCAGTTTTGAGGCAAGCATCGAGGTCAGAATGATAGAGATCAGGGCGGCTAACAAGGCTAAAAAAAGATTTTCAGTCAGTTCTATATACAGAGGTGACAGATCACCCTGAATGTAGATAGCGCCAATCAATTGTTGATCGAGAACAATGGGGCGGTACAAGTGCAGACGGGTACTGGTGAAAAGAGTAACCGGACGTTCAGGCTCTTTTATTGAGAAGGCCCAGGGACTTTGATTGGAACGATGATAGGCAGCAATCTCTTCACCGTCAGCATTTAAAAGAAAAGCGGACTGAACATGGGGAGCGCTGCCAAAACCGTTTAACAGTTTTTTGGCAGAGTTTTCATCCTTAAAAACCAGAGCGGCATGAGCATTGGAACCTACCACTTCTGCCAGAGTTTCTATATGGTCAACCAGAGAGGCCCGGGACTTGATCAGATCGCTGATACTTTGAATGGACAAAGTTACCAGAAGAACCGCATACGCCGTGATGAGCATGGCATAACGCAGTTTTCGCTTGATAGGCAGATTTCTGAACGTCACCATGACTGATTGTTTGACTGAAAAAGGTTTTCATCCCGAATGGGATGAAAACGAGTGATTAATTTTTTTCGTTTGGCTTTTTTACTCAATGACTTTGGCCAGACTTTTTAGTTGAGAGCTGATCTTCAGACCCGATTTATCCACAGAGGATTTGTTGATGGTGAAGTTGATCTTCTTTCCCTTCCGAGCCAAACCAATTAATCCACCCTGCTCGGCAAATGAACGACCGTCACTGATGGTTAGAATAGGCTTGCCATTAAGACTACGGGTCATTTTTGAAGAGGAAGCCTGGTCAATGCTGTGGATATACAGAATATCGCACAGCTTATCCACAGGCGCATTCAAATCTTTTCGGGTAACAGAAAGGCGTCTGCCCATACTGTTTTTGCGGTTGATTTTGACCAACTCACTATTAATCGAACCTTCTCCAATAATACAGAGAGTGAGGCTTTGTTTTTTCTTTGGCCAGCTTACGAATTTGGTGATTTTATAAACAATGGCTGTTTTGACCCTGTCTTCTGGTGTGCCAGCTTTGACTGCAGTGCTAAAGAACATCCCCGACAAACTGGCCGTTATCAACAGCAGTCTTATGTTTGATTTGATCATGTTGATTGGCATCGGCATGAAGTTATCCTCCTTCATCCGATTAAAATTGCCAGCGAATCTGGGCGTACCATGATTCCCGGGTTTCTGTTGGTGCCATACCACTTAGTGGTTCGTAGAACTCCCGGTGGTGATTCCTGAAGAGATTCTGTCCCACAATTGAGAACTCAAGACCATCCCCAAACTTTTTCGCGACTCGCATATCCAGCGATGTGTTGGCGCCGATATTGGCATTCTTCAAGTTGTCCATGTAGCGGACCCAGAAATCAAAATACCACTGATTAGGCAGGTTCATCGTGGATCGAATGTTTGCTGTGTGGGAGGCGCTCAGATCTTCGACAATTACTTCATTGACTCTCAGGATGCTGGTTCTTTCCTTATTTGGCCATGCATCGACCTGGAGCCAGCTGTAATTAAACTGAAGTTTCCACCAGTCTTTTGCCTGCCAGTCCGCTACAACTTCCATTCCGTAGGTTCTTACATCAAGTCCATTGATGAGAGTGGCCGGGATTTCGAAGAAGCCGAGGGAAGGATCAGTGTTGGAGCACAGGTTTTGCAGTGAAAGGAGTGGAAAGGTAGAGCTACCGTTGGGGCACTGATTAATATCAACATAGGCAATGATATCTTCGTACTGATTGTAAAACGCAGTAATATCGAGACGAAAGCTATTACTAAATTGTTCACGGTAACCTACTTCCAGAGCGGTCAGTTTTTCTGACTTCAGGTCTGGATTACCTTTGATCGGAATCACGTATTTAACAGGACTGGTATCATCAATCGTAATACCGTCAGTCTGTAATGCGGTCTCACTGATGGAGGGGGTTTTTACCGCCTGAGACAGAGCCGTCCAGAAAGTCCTGTTTTCAGTGGGCTTCCAGGTTAACCGAGCGTTAGGCTGAACCTCATAGCCTGTGAAACTGTTGTGCTCGAAACGTGAGCTGAGGGTGAAGGTCCACTGGTCATTGAGCGTGATGTCATCCTGGATAAAGGCACTGAATAACTCTGTTTTTTTCGAGTCTTTGCCTTCAAGCAGAAACATATAGGGGGTGTTTTCTACCTCGTACCAGGTGGTTCTGTAGCCGAGTCCCCAGACCAGATCGTGCTTGCCCCAGAACTGATAGTAGTGCTGAAACTCAAAATCAACCGTGTCACGTTTTTCAGCAATCCGGTAATCAAAGTTCTGGTAGTTATCGTAGATCGCTCTGAAGGAGAAATCATGAGTTTCACTCAGAGTTCTTTTCCAATAAGCGCCCAGATTTCCACCACGTTGATCCCGACTGAGCCCCTCAACAATAAATCCGTTAGTCAGTTGAGGGAAGAGTGCCTGAGATTGGTCTAACAGGCGCAAGGGAGGTCGGGTGGTTCCCTCGTAAAGGTCTCCCTGAACTGTCATCTCTGAGTCAGAGGTTGTTTTCCACTCTGATTTGAAACCGGCTCTGCGCATATTCCAGTCATCAGAGGTATCTTTACCTTCAGCATCAACCTGACCATCTCGTTCGAAGGCTTTCGCATAAACACGGTAGAAACCGGTTTCCCCAAACTCGCCACCATGACGATAGGCTCCGAAGGTCTTTTCCTGAGTGCCTGCGCCGGCTGAAATCAGGTTCCCCTGGGTGTCTGCTGCTTTCTTGGTAATGACGTTAATGACACCGTTGACGGCATTGGCTCCCCAGAGAGCTGCACCGGGTCCCCGGATAACCTCGATCCGGTCGATGTCTTCCATCATAGTGTCCTGAACATCCCAGTTCACTCCAGAAAACAGCGGCGAGTAAACGGTTCTGCCATCAATCAGAACCAGCAGTTTGTTGGCGAAGATGTAGTTAAATCCGCGGGTACTGATTGACCAGGTATTGGCGTTCAGTTTTGCCACCTGCATGCCCGGCACCATTCTCAGGGCTTCTGGAATGGAAGTGACGCCGCTGCGACGAAGGTCTTCATTGGTGATGACATAGATAGCGGCAGCGGAATCCATCAGACGCTGCTTTTTTCGGGATACCGACGTGACATCTGGAATCTCCATGGAAATCAGCTCTTCAAGGCTGAGTTCAAAAAGATCCTCGTCTTCCTGTGATTCGGCGATAGCCTGACTGCCTGCGAAAATACATGAGGCCAGCAGTGTGGGTAGAAATTTAGTGTTCAAGGTTCCGCTCCGTGGATTTAAATCCCAACACTGCTGAAGTTGAAGATTCAAAAAAAAGGTCTTCTTTAAACCCTAGCTGACCTGTAGAAATTTGAATTGGAAAAGCCGGATTCTACACATTGGGCAGACAAAGGTGCTTTCTAAGGGATAAAGGGTACAGGCCCGACAGGGCCTGCAATTGGCCATTTATTCGTCTCTGGCATCCAGTACAGCAGCACCGGCATTCAGGATACCTGCGCCACAACGACGGGTATTACAGGTGCCACCAGAAAAAGGACGAGCATTGAGTTTAATGATTTCTTCCACTCTGGCCGGTGTGATACTGGGGTTGACTGAGTAGATGAGCGCTGCGACTCCGGCAACATGGGGGGTGGCCATGCTGGTACCCTGATAATACTCGTAATTATCCCGGGTAGCCGAAGTGGCACCCGCATTGGCTGTAGAAAGGATACCGTTTCCGTAATAGCGAGTCTCTCCACCAGGTGCTGAAATATCCACATGACTGCCAAAGTTTGAATACCAGCTGCGGTTGCCGCTGCGATTAATAGCACCCACTGTAATCACATTTTGACAGTTGGCTGGCGTGACATAAGCGGCGTTGGTGTTTTCATTACCCGCTGCGACAACGACGGTCACCCCGGCATTGACCACTTCATTGATGGCATTTTGATAACTGCGGGGGCAGCCGTAGGAATAACCACCCAGACTCATATTAAGGACTTTTACCGGGTTGTTATTACGAGTCATGCCGTAAACATCCAGTCCGGCTGCCCAGCGCATGGCATCAATAATATCTGAGGTGTAACCGCCGCATCGGCCCAGGGCGCGCAGAGGCATGATTTTGGCATTCCAGGCAACACCCGCCACGCCAGTGCTGTTGTTTGATTCTGCCGCAATGGTGCCGGAGACGTGGGTTCCATGCCAGCTGCTCTCGGTGGGAGACGATGGCACCGGTTCTCCATTGGCATAGCCACAGGCTCCGGCTGAAGTGACAGCATCGCCTGAATCAGTGGCATTAGTGTCACGGCCGCCACCGTCATTGGCCATCCACGCCTGTGATATGAAATCATGGCCTGACACTACATTGCCATCCAGGTCCTTGTGATAGACGATGCCAGTATCTATAACGCCCACAACAACATTCGCACCTGTTGTCGTATTCCAGGCGGCGGGCAGATTAATGCCTGCTGTGGATTCAAAATAATGCCATTGCTCGTTGTAGCGTGAATCATTGGGCACGCGCATGATTTGCATAATGTAGTCTGGTTCAGCGAAGGCAATCTGAGGATCGTCTTCCAGACCCTCTGCCAGTGCCTGGACCTCATTAATGTTCAGGCTGCTGCCAATCTCAAGAATGTCTTTCTGCTTACCCGCAGCAACACCAAAGGAGCCATAACTGACTCCCTGCTTGATGAATGCCATGGCATTGCCTTCGGTGGGTTTGGGGTGATATTTAACAATGATTCGGTCGGTAACCTGACGGGGAGCTGTCGCGTTTTCTATTTCCTGGCTCGAGGCCATCAGGGGAGTGAATCCGAGAAAAGTCAGTATTAAAGCAATCCTTGCTTTCATGGCGAGATATCCTTACCTCTGGTTATTATTGGCGTGGTTCAAATCAGTATGGTTGAAGATAAACAGCACGACACAGTATCTTCAAAAGAAGTGTCAGCCGCTCTGTAGTTATCTTCATTAATTTCTACTGAGCTTGGAGAGGCCGTTGATAAAGTGGCTGAAGGTTCGCCGACTATTTTTGTAGCTCCATAGATATTCGATTTAGAGATATAAATTCTCCAATAAATGGCAAAAATTACTATATAATTTAACTGAACGGTGCCAGCAGAAAAGCAGCCTTTATCTGGGATTGCAGAAGTTCTCTCAGAGAAGTCTATCGAGTTCTTTTTATCAGTATCTACTCTTTCGACTGGGATGGCTGAATCGGTGCCAGCGATTTCGCTCAACTTTCTTCCTGGTGTTGTATCAACAATGGAAGCATGAGCGGAAGCTTTTCAGGCAATATCCGGATACGGAGTCATTGTCCGCAGGGAGGCGAGGATGATCCGCACTGCTTATTATGAAAATGCCACTGTTTCTAATCCTGAAGCTATTTTTATAGCCTGGTGTGAACGGCATTTTTTGCTCATGGCTGTATTAGCCCTGATGTTACTGTTCAGTTGCAATGCCATTGCTGACAAGAACATTTATACCGGCTGGTTCAGTAATAAAGCCGTCAGTGGTTACGATACGGTAGCTTACTTTACGGAAGCAAAAGCCGTTAAGGGCAACGCCCGGTTCAAATACAAGTACATGGGGGTAGAGTGGTACTTTTCCTCAGAAAAACACCTGAAGATTTTCAGGAAATCGCCCGATAAATATCGGCCTCAATACGGCGGTTACTGTGCCTGGGCTGTCGCCGAGAAAAAGCAAAGAGCACCGGGTGATCCGAATTATTGGAAAATTGTGGATAATAAGTTGTATCTGAATTATGACGCAGACATTCAGGGAAAGTGGCTGAAGGATATACCGGGCTTTATCAAGCTGGGTGATACGAACTGGCCAACAATGATGGCTCATTAATCCAGGCAGCGCATGATTCAACAGCGAGGTCCTGGTATCTCGCTCATTTCTCAAATGCATATCGTCACAGTGTCTTCACATTCTGTTCACTGAATTGTCATCTGCCCTACGGGTGTTGTGAATCAGTCATTGCTTTGGTGGATTCTTCAGTGCGGGCTCGATGCTGTCTGGTGGAGGTAGCTACACCAAAATTGACGGGCAGGCTGACCCCCTCCTGCGTCAGTATCAGGGCGATCAAGGCGAGATGATGGGTGGTATGATTCTGCAGAAAGAGCAGCTCTCTTATAATGCTGCTGCTGGTTTCAATGGGACTTCCCGAGTTCGTGACAGCCACCACTGACACGGTTTCGGGATAATGTGACATATCCTGGCTACCGAGCAGGATGTGGAGATTTTTCAGGTAGTCCATGGCCTGTTCTATTGACTCTTCCAGCAATTGATTCCGGGGACGATTGTCATAATCAATAGCACCGTAATCGAGCCCTTTGAAAAAGCAATGATAGAACTCAATAATGTGCCTGACATGGGTACCTACTGAACTCGACGATAGAGATGTGCTCTTTTTATATTGCTCTACGGAGAGATGGAGGAGCACTGACTCCAGCTCAGAGAGCGTGTTGATATTAAACTGGCGGGCATCGGTCAGTGTCATGATGATTCCAGATTATTTTTATCGCAGATTTGGTTAGTCTGTCATAGTGTCAGGTTCTTTGTATAGGTTCTAAACATGAGTCATGTCAACACAATGTGTTCGTCTTGAATGAAACATTGGCGAAGCCATAGTTTCTGGTTAGAATGCCTACCTTGATAAAAACTACAGCCTTTTCGACTACCTTCCAGATAATTGTGCGTTGCCGTCAGTCAGTGGCCGGCCTTGCGACTGGTAGCCGCTGAAAAGAATCAAATTGTTAAGTGACCAGAGGAGTTTTCGATGAGCAGCATTCCATCCGAACTGCGTTATGTACGTTCCCACGAGTGGATCCGAATCGAAGAAGACGGTACTGCCACTGTCGGTATTACCGATCACGCCCAGGAAGCTCTGGGTGATGTTGTGTTCGTTGAGCTGCCAGAAGTGGGGTCTATTCTGGCTGCTGAAGATGAAGCGGGTGTGGTTGAGTCCGTAAAAGCCGCTTCTGACCTCTATGCACCCATCTCTGGTGAAGTTATTGCCATTAACGAAGCGCTGGAAGAGGCACCTGAAACAGTGAACGGCGCACCCTACGATGAAGGTTGGTTCTTCAAGGTCAAGATCACCGACGAAGGTCAGCTGAGCGAACTGTTAGACGCTGAAGCCTACTCAGAATTCGTAGAGTCCGAGGCCTGATACAGGGCCGGGTTTGACGTTTCAAAATGAATGATGATCAGCTGCTGCGCTACAGCCGACAAATACTTTTGCCTCAGATCGATATTGAGGGGCAGGAGCGCCTGCTCAACGCCCATATAGTGATTGTTGGTATTGGCGGGTTGGGCTGTCCGGCAGCCATGTATCTTGCAGCAGCCGGAATCGGAAGACTGACTCTTATTGACCCGGATGTGGTGGATGCCACCAACCTGCAAAGACAAATTGCCTTCTCTACCGATGATATCGGACAATTTAAAGTGCATGCAGCGGCGGCAAGAATCAGCGCCATGAACCCGGGTGTTGAACTAGACCTCATTCCCAAAAAGCTTACAGAGCAGGAATTACTGAGTCTGCTGGAGAACAGCGATCTGGTTCTTGATGCTACTGATAACTTTGACAGCCGATTCATGGTGAATCGTTGCAGCGTTCGTTTGGGAGTGCCACTGGTCACGGGTGCAGCTATTCGCCTTAATGGCCAGTTAACGGTATTTGATCGCTGGCAGGAAAATGCACCTTGTTATCGTTGCCTTTACCCAGAAAAAGTAGCTCAAGAACTCAGCTGTTCGGAATCAGGCATTCTGGGACCTGTAGTGGGAACGATCGGTACCATGCAGGCACTGGAGGCGGTCAAGCTTCTAACAGGAGCGGGTAAGACATTGAATGGCAGACTGTTGATGTTTGATGCTGCCAGTATGGAATGGCAAAGCCTTCAGCTGATTGCCGATCCGGATTGTCCGGTGTGTGGCCAGGGAGAGAAGAAGGGCTGAGAGTTTCAGCCCTGATAGTTTTTCACTTCACTGAGCAGACGTTTTTTGTGCTCATTGTCCAGTTCATTCCAGTGGGCCCCGATTAAAGCACCTTCCATTGCATAAAGCAGTACTTTTGATACTTTAAAGCCTCTGTCTCTGACTTTGCAGTAGGCTGCCACGGCGCCTACTTCATGAAGCTGTTCAAGAGTTCGAATACCCACAGCGTTAAGCCACTGCACTGAAGTTTTACCAAGATTTTTTAATTCGATCAGGTCAGTTGCCATACCGGTTTTCCAAATCGTCCCAAGCGTCCATGGAGGGTGTGCTTGATATTTTTCTGAAAGTCAGAGGGAAATTTCTTTTAATGAGTTTAATGATAGACGAGTCTTTGAGGCTGCTCAGAAAACGGCAGCCGAAGAGGGAAAAATAGATCAATTCAATTCAATTGAATCGACAGGTCAGTGAGCAGTTTTTCACGCCAATGCTTACAGGTTGTATTGAGTACTATAGTGTGCTCTTTTTCCTGATCCGAGAGCGGTTCCTCCCACTGACGCTGCTGTTTGATCAGACCCAAGGTCGCCTCGGAAGCGTCGGTGTTGTTGAATTGACGTTTAATAATTCGGCGTTTAAGAACATCGTCGGGTGCCATACATTTGACAATAAAATAAGGGTATTGAAGTTCGATGGCAGGCTGGCAACATAACGCCCTTTCCTGAAATTTGAGAGAAGCGCCATCAATAACAACAGAAATACCCTGATTCAACAGAGAGCGAGCGGCTTCCTGAATGGTCAAATAAGTTTTTTGGGTGGCGTCCTGTGTATAAATACTCAGCCCGGCTTCATGGCTCGATGCTTCAGGCTTGAGACCAAATAATCTTTTCCGCTCGATATCTGTTCTCAGCATGATGCAGTTGGCGTGTTTCACCAGTTCCCGACCTGCTGATGTTTTTCCGGAACCCGATAGTCCCTGCATAATGGCAAGAAATGGTTTTTTAGTCTGGCAATAGCTTTCAGCCAAATTGGCATACAGGCGATATTCAGCAAGCGCTTGTGATGTCAGTTCATCGTTAAGATCATCATACGATCGGAGCAAGACGATCCTGGCTTGAACCAGCGCTTGGTAGACCCTGTAAAAACTTAATAAACCCAGGCCCCGAAAGTCCCCGCTGATATCCATATATTTATTAACGACAAAAAAAGTTAACTCAGAGAGCCCTCTGGCATCCATATTCACACAGAGGAAGCCAAGATCAGCCATGGAGTCGGTGCCGCCCTCCCGTTCTCGAATCAGGGGCCGCAATGCTTGATAGCGGTCCGAGGACCACTTTTCCACTCTGGCAAGCTGCGCAATATCTTCTTCCTGATCCAGCAAAGGTCTTATCTGATCGAAGTTTTGAGCTACCGGAAACCAGACGTGCTCTTCAGAGCCAGGGTGCTGATGGGTGGTAATGACTTCAATTTCCTGATGAAAATAAGCCAGTTGCACGGCCATATCCAGCAAAGGTTCGAGAGTTAATTGTCCCGATAAGCTGAGGGCGTCCAGCCAGTTCTCCTTTAGAAATGGGGGCATCGCTATAACATTCGATAGATTCGGAATGGTCACTGAGTATAGACAGAGGGCTTGACTAAAGCCTCAATAAAGGAAAATTAAACGCAGGGGTTGTGGTAAACATCATAACTGGAAGCAATACTTTTTACTGATTGCGCCGTGGGAAAGTAATCCGAGATAAAAACACGGCAAACCATAGAGCTATTGCGGAAAGCTATGGCGTATAATCTCGCACCATGGTCACAAAGAAAAAAACACCGTCCCGAGGCAAGCAGTCGTCAGGACGAAAGAAGAAAGCCCAGAATGCAGGGGGGCTCAGGCGCTGGTTTCCGGTTCTGGTAAAGCTGGGAGTAGTCGGCCTGATTTTGCTTGCTGCCTATTCGGTTTATCTGGACGCTGTTGTTACTCAAAAGTTTGAAGGCAAGAAATGGGCGATTCCTGCCCAGGTGTATTCTCGCCCTCTGGAGCTTTATGAGGGACAGCTCCTCAACCCGAATGAGCTGCAGGCTCAACTTCGCCGCCAGGGTTATCAGGCCGTCAGAGATGTCAGGCGACCCGGTACCTTTGCCCGCTCCGGGAATCGTTTCACTATTTACAGCAGGGGTTTTCATTTCCCGGATGGTGCTGAACCTTCCCGTTATGCCAGTGTCGTATTTTCTGGTAATGAAGTCGTCAGTCTTAGAGGAAAAGCCGCCGAAAATATTCCATTGCTAAGATTGGACCCTCAACTGATAGGAGGCATTTATCCCTCAACCTTTGAGGATCGCATTCTTATCCGAGAATCCCAGGCACCAAAGCATCTGACCAAAGCCTTGTTAGCGATAGAAGACAAGAATTTTTATGACCACTGGGGGATTTCACCGAGCTCGATAGCCAGAGCATTTCTGGTCAATCTGAGAGCAGGAGGGGTCATACAGGGTGGGAGCACACTGACTCAGCAGCTGGTCAAAAACTTTTATTTGAGCAATGAACGAACCCTGACCCGAAAAATCAATGAAGCGATCATGTCGGTGCTACTGGACTTTCATTATTCTAAAGATGACATTCTGGAAACCTATCTTAATGAAGTATATCTGGGGCAGCACGGTCGGCGGGCTATCCACGGCTTTGGTCTGGCCAGTCATTTCTACTTTGCTCAGCCCATTCAGGAGCTGAGCACTGCCCGTGTTGCTCTGCTGGTGGGGCTGGTTAAAGGTCCCTCCTATTACGATCCAAGACGTTTTCCCGGAAGAGCAAAGAAGCGCAGAAATCTGGTACTCGATGTGATGGCAGATGAAGGCGTTGTGTCTCGCTCTGAAGCTGAACGATCCAAAAAACTGCCTTTGGGCGTTGTGACCCGTGAACAGCTTAATACCAGTGCTTATCCCGCGTACATTGATATGGTGAAAAAACAGCTCAGGGAAGATTACGACGAACGTGATCTTACTTCGGAAGGCCTCAGAATTTTTACCAATATGGACCCCATTATCCAGCGTTTTGCCCAGGCAAGTATGACTGATACTGTGGATCAACTTGAAAAAGATAATCCTGATCTGCAGGGAGCCATGGTGGTGACCTCCGCTCAGACCGGCGATCTTCTGGCGGTAGTAGGCGACAAAAATCCGGGTTATGTCGGTTTTAACCGGGCTCTGGATGCACGGCGCCCTGTAGGCTCATTGCTTAAGCCAGCAATCTATCTGACGGGGCTGGAGCAGCCTTCGCGCTATACGTTAACGACACCTGTCAATGATTCTCCTATCCAGGTAGATGACGGACAGGGCGGACTCTGGAAGCCTGCCAATTACGATAGCAAGTCCAGAGGCATAGTGCCTTTGCAAGAGGCACTGAGCAGGTCTTACAATCAGGCGGCAATCCAGACCGGTATGGCTCTGGGTCTGAATAATGTTCTGAACACTATTGAGCGTTTGGGGATTGAGAAAAACCTGCCACCCTATCCCTCCGTCATGTTGGGAGCCGCATCCCTTTCCCTTATGGATGTTGCCTCCATGTACCAGACCATCGCCAGTGGCGGCTTCAGGATGCCATTGCGGGCCATTGATGCGGTAGTGGATGCCCGTGGTCAACCCCTGAGGCGCTACAGTCTCTCGGTTGAGAGAGCTTTCGACTCTGCTCCTATGGAGCTTTTGCGACATGCCATGGGTCAGGTCATGAGAGAAGGTACCGGGCGTCGTGCATACTGGAGTATCAGTCAGGATATTCAGTTAGCAGGAAAGAGTGGCACCACCAATGACCTGAGAGACAGTTGGTTTGCCGGCTTTACTGGAAATCTGTTGGCAGTGGCCTGGTTGGGGAATGACGACAACAGTCCGACCAACCTGACTGGCAGTAGCGGTGCTCTCAGAGTCTGGACACGTCTTATGCAACAGGTGCCAATCAAGTCGGTGCAGCCTTTGAACAGTGAACAGATTGAGTACGTCTGGACAAAACCAGCAGAAAATGTAAGAACAGGGAAGCGCTGTGAGGGAGCGGTAAAAGTCCCTTACATTAAGGGTTCAGAGCCTGAGGATTATCAGGGTTGCGGTCGAACCGTGATTGAGCCCGCCAAGACTCTGTTTGATTCTATAAAATCATGGTTTGAGTGAATGCCTGTAGCGAGACAAAAGTGAAACGATTAATACCTCTGCTCTTTGCAGTAATCTTAACAGGGTGTGCTGGTATAAGTCAGGTGACGTATATGCCACCCTCAGATGTAGAAACTACTTCTCCTCATGGGAGTCGAACGGATGCTGTTGGTATTCTGCTGGATCAGGCATCGAGTGCCATGGCGGAAAATGATCTGAACACTGCTGAAAGTTCCCTGTCCAGAGCCATGAGAATCAGTCCAACCGATCCATCGGTGTATTTCCTGTTGGCGCAACTCAGGAAAAAACAGGGACATTATGGTCAGGCCCGAGAGCTGGCAGACAGAGCTCTGAGTCTGGGGCCGGAATCAGGTCTTAGACGACAGATTAGTAGCTTTCTGACTTCACTCGATTAAAGCGAACGTATTCAGGGAAGTCGCGTGCACTTATCGTTTGAATCCACCGTTGCATAACCCTCTTTGGAGCGGAGAGGATGTCAATCAATTTTCATAGTAAAATACGGTTTGGGTTTTCATGGTAAAAGACAGTTGATGAGTACAGAAGTAAGAGAACTATTGATAGCTCTTGAAGCAGAGTTAAAAAGACTGGACTGCTGGCAGGCTTCGCCACCTTCAGCTCAGGCGCTGGCCAGTACAACGCCTTTTTGTATGGATACCATGGGATTTACTCAGTGGCTGCAATGGCTGTTTATTCCCCGGGTCCATGCCATTCTTGATCAGGGGGCTGACTTGCCGAAAGGCTCGAACATCAAGCCTTATGCAGAAGAAGCTCTGATGGTGGAGAAAATAGAAGCCACTCATTTACTGGTGCTGGTGGAGCGGTTTGACTGTTTGATGAATTGACTTGGATCGCAGGTCAGATGAATACAGACAAAGCGGCAGACAGTATTCATCTGAAGGACTTTACACCGTCATCAGTCGTCTGACTTCCTTTTCATTCATCTCACTGCCTGCTCCTGACAGTACCAGTTCACCACGATCCAGTACGGCATATTGATCTGCCAGATCCCGGGCAAATTCAAAGTATTGTTCTACCAGCAGTATGGCCATTTCTCCCCTGTCCCTGAGCATTCCTATGACGGATTGAATATCTTTGATGATGGAAGGCTGAATACCTTCGGTTGGTTCATCAAGAATTAATAACTCCGGTTGGGTGACCAGTGCCCGGGCAATAGCCAGTTGCTGTTGTTGGCCACCCGAGAGGTCGCCTCCACGACGATGTCTCATCTCCAGCAAGACAGGAAAAAGGTCGTATATTTCCCGATCAACTCTACGCTGAGGACGCGGCAGACAGGCAAATCCTGTTTCCAGATTTTCCTGAACCGTGAGCAGAGGGAAAATCTGTCGACCCTGGGGTACGTAAGCAATTCCCTGACGGGCCCGCTGGTGTGAAGTCAGATTATTGATGGACTGACCCTTCCAGAGTATCTGCCCGGACGAGGCTGAAACTCGCCCGGCAACAGTATTCATTAATGTGGTTTTACCCACACCGTTGCGACCCATAATACTGGTGACCTGACCTTTATCCGCTGTCAGGGAGACAGACTTCAGTGCCTGACTGGCACCGTAAAAAACATCTATGTTCTGAACTTCAAGCATATTATTCTCCAGCACAGCGCTGCTTTTTGGCCTCAGGCTATCTCCCCAGATAGACGTCGATGACTTTTTGATCTTGCTGAACATGATCCAGCGACCCTTCTGCCAGGACACTGCCTTCGTGGAGTACCAGAACCTTACAGTCAAGCGCTTTGATAAAGGCCATGTCATGCTCGACGACCACGACGCTTCGCTCTTCAGACAATTCTCGAAGCAGGTCAGCGGTTCTGAAGGTTTCTTCATCTGTCATACCGGCTGCAGGCTCATCAATCAGAAGAAGCTCGGGGTCCTGAAGCAATAACATACCGATTTCAAGCCACTGCTTCTGACCGTGAGACAGGGATGCTCCAATAAAGTCACGGCGATCCTGAAGGCGGATTCTGCCGAGTGTTTTGTCAATCTTTCTATGACCCTCTGCAGAAAGAGCTTTGAACATAGACTCAAAAGGTGAACGACGACCTTTAAGAGCCAGCTCCAGATTTTCCCAGACCGTCAGGCTCTCGATGACAGAAGGTTTCTGAAACTTTCGGCCAATTCCCAGATTGGCCACTTCTGCTTCATCGTGTTGGGTGAGATCGATAGAACCTCTTGAAAGCCTTGAGCGGCTCTTGTTAAGCAGCCTTGAGCGGCTCTTATTAAGCAGCCCTGAGCGGTTTTTATTAAACAGCACCTCTCCGCTATCAGGTCGGGTTTTACCAGTGATGACGTCCATCATGGTGCTTTTACCGGCACCATTAGGGCCAATGATGGCCCTGAGTTCACACTGGTTGATTAAAAAAGACAGGCTGTTCAGGGCTTTGAAGCCATCAAAGCTGACTGTCACATTGTCAAGATAGAGAAGAGTGTTATCCGATATATGTTTATCAACCACGATCGGCTACCTCCTGTTCCCGAGTCCGGGCTGATGGTTTCAAAAACTTTTCACGAACTTGACTGAATAAACCAACAACGCCCTTGGGTAACCAGAGTGTTGTGACGACAAACAGTGCACCCAGTGCAAACAGCCAGGCATCGGGCATCGCTCCGGTAAACCAGGTTTTGGCATAATTAACGAGCAGTGCGCCTATGATTGCACCATAGAGTGTTCCTCTGCCACCAACGGCCACCCAGATCACCAGTTCAATAGAGTTGACGGGGGAGAACTCACCCGGATTAATAATGCCTACCTGTGGCACATAAAGTGCGCCTGCAATGCCGGCCAACACAGCAGAAACCACAAAAGCAACCAGCTTGTAATGTTCAACCCGATAACCCATAAAGCGGGTTCTGCTTTCGGCATCTCTGACAGCCATCAGAACTCTTCCGTAACGGGAATTCACCAGCCATCGACAAATCAGGTAGCCCAGTCCCAGGGCCAGCGCTGAAAACATCAACAGAGCGACACGGGTTGTATCACTTTGCAGGCTGAAGCCCAGAATATCTTTAAAGTCGGTCAGGCCATTGTTGCCACCAAAACCGAAATCATTCTGGAAGAACATCAGCATCAGGGCATAAGTCAGTGCCTGAGTAATGATGGACAGATAGACGCCGGTGACCCTGGAACGGAATGCCAGCCAGCCAAACAGGAAAGCGAGAATGCCGGGAACCACAGCCACCATCACAATAGTAAACAAGAAAGAATCAAAACCCTGCCAGTACCAGGGCAGTTCCTGCCAGCTTAAAAACACCATGAAGTCCGGCAGCTCAGGATTGCCATAGACACCACGGTCACCAATCTGACGCATCAGGTACATCCCCATGGCATAGCCACCGAGGGCAAAAAAGGCACCATGGCCGAGACTGAGGATGCCGCAATAACCCCAGACCAGATCGAGAGCCAGGGCCAGAAGGCCGAGACAGAGATATTTTCCAAGCAGCGTGACGGTATAACTGCTGACATGCAGGGCAGAGCCTTCAGGTGCCAGAAGGTTGAGTCCACAGACCATGATGCTAATGACAAAAACCGCGATCAAAAGCCATTTGCCTGCTGGATCGTCGAGAAGAAAACGACTAAGAGGACCTTTTCCATGCATCTTTTGCCTATGGCTGTTTTTTGGCTCATGGCTCTTTGACGACAATGTTACAGAACTCACGGATCAATCCTCCACCGCACGACCCTTGAGGGCGAACAGGCCTTTGGGTCTTTTCTGAATAAACAGAATAATGAAAATCAGTACCAGGATTTTGGCAACGACTGCACCTGCCCAGGGTTCCAGCAACTTATTGACGACACCCAGGCTCATGGCTGCCACCAGTGTGCCCCAGAGATTTCCAACACCACCAAAGACCACCACCATGAAAGAGTCGATGATGTAGTTCTGGCCGAGATTTGGACCCACATTGGTTAACTGGGACAGGGCAACACCAGCAACGCCGGCAATACCGGAACCAAGGCCAAAGGTCAGTGCGTCAATACGGTGGGTGGGAATACCCATAGAGTTGGCCATGGCGCGATTCTGGGTAACTGCCCGCACATTCAAACCAAATCGGGTGTAGCGCAGGATAAACAACAGAGTCAGAAAGACGGCCAGACTGAAGCCAATGATGTAGACCCGGTTCCAGGTCAGAGATAAAGCTTCATTGATCACCCAGGAGCCGCTTAACCATTCCGGTGTTGAGACTGCCTGGTTCAGGGGAGAGAAGACGGTTCTTACGGCCTGTTGCAGTATCAGACTGATACCAAAAGTGGCTAGAAGCGTTTCCAGTGGGCGACCATAAAGGTGACGTATGACCAGTCGCTCAATCAAAATACCGACGGTACCAGCAACAACAAAGGCGGCAGGAATGGCAATAAACAGAGATTGTTCCAAGAATGATGGAAAAGCTGATTGAATGACAAAAGTCGTATAAGCGCCAAGCATCATCATTTCGCCATGGGCCATGTTGATAACCCCCATAACACCAAAAGTGATCGCCAGACCAATGGCAGCCAGAAGTAATACCGAACCCAGACTCAAGCCAAAGAAAACACTTTCTATTGCGGAGTAGTATTCCTGTCTTCGATCCATGTCGGCCAGTGCGGTGTCTATGCCCAGAAGAATTTCTTTGTTCTTAGTCTCTGTTTTCGCTGATTCCAATACTGAACGAACGAAAGGGTCATCAGACTCAGACAGAATTTCAAGGCTTTGGAGCTTGAGTTCATCACTACCCTGTTGGATCTGATATAAGGCAACCGCTGTTGTCAGAGCTGAATGAACATCCTCATCGGACTCCTTCTCCAGCATGGTTTTGAGAATGGCCAATGTGTCAGCCTGAAGGTTTCTGGATGTTTCCTTAACTGCCTGAAGGCGCTTTTCCGGGTCTTCAGACTTGAGGTCCCAGAGAGCCAGAGCGGTTCTGATGGATTTTCGCAGCCGGTTATTGATTCTGATTTTTTTCAAGCTGCGCTTTTTGACTTCACCCAGGGCTTCATCGGTAATCGGGTCAGCAATGAGATACAGTCGACCTGACTTATTGCCCGTGACCAGACGACCCGTGCTCTTTTCAATAAACAGTTGGCCAGATAACCAGAGGGTTAACAGTTTCTGGCTTTTATCATCACCTTTGGCAGAGAGATGGGTTACGGTGGTCTCCAGTTTGTCCCATGACTTCTCACTCAATTGTCTGGCCAGCTCTTCATTGCTTGTGGTGTTGCTATTGGCCAGAGCATGTGAGGATGAGACAAAGACAAAAAGAAGACAGAGGCATACTAAAGGCAATACTTGCCAGAGTCTCCAGGTCATAAAATTTCCAGTGAATAACTATGTGTTGGCCTGTCTTGTATTGGACAGGCGTTTGGTGATGGCATGAAAAAACTAACTTCTCATGCCATGTGATACCAATCGAACTTTCTAACTCCCTATTGCGCTGAAGATTTGGGCTTTAATCCTGCGTTGGCGATCGTCGCCTTGTCTTAAGGCTCAAATCTCCATGCTCATTACGGGAGTTAGAGAGCACGATTGCTATGACTTCAACAAAAGACGACTAATCAGTAGTTCTGACCAGAGCAGACACCTGATTCCAGGTTGTAGTTGCCGCACTTGATCGGGGCTGACCAGTCAGCAACAATTTTCGAGCTTTCGGGCAGATATTGAGTCCAGGCATCACCAATGACGCCCCCTTTGGTTTCCCAGACAATTTCAAACTGGCCATCGTCCTGAATTTCGCCAATCAATACCGGTTTGGTCAGGTGATGGTTGGTGTTCATCACAGCAATACCACCCGTCAGGTTGGGAACAGTGATGCCATACATGGCCGAACGGACGGCATCAACGCTGGTGGTTCCTGCTTTTTCAACGGCTTTTGTCCACATGTTGAAGCCAATATAAGTGGCTTCCATTGGATCATTGGCAACACGCTCTTCATTCTTGGTAAAGGTCTGCCAGGTTTCGATGAACTCATCGTTGATATCACTCTCGGCGCTCATAAAGTAGTTCCAGGCTGCCAGGTGGCCTACCAGAGGTGCAGTATCTATACCTGACAGCTCTTCTTCACCAACAGAGAAGGCAATCACCGGAATCTGTTCAGCCGCAATGCCCTGATTAGCCAGTTCTTTATAGAAAGGTACGTTGGCGTCGCCATTAATGGTGGAAATAACCGCCGTTTTTTTACCAGCTTTACCAAACTTCTTGATATCAGAAACAATGGTCTGCCAGTCAGAGTGACCAAAAGGCGTGTAATTGATCATGATGTCCGACTCTTTGATACCCTTGCTCTTCAGGTAGGATTCCAGAATCTTGTTGGTGGTTCTCGGGTAGACGTAATCAGTACCGGCCAGAACAAAACGTTTGACGCTGCCGCCCTCTGAACTCATTAGATAATCAACCGCAGGAATAGCCTGCTGGTTAGGCGCTGCGCCGGTGTAGAAAACGTTTTTGGATGACTCTTGTCCCTCATACTGAACCGGGTAGAACATCAGGCCGTTTAACTCTTCAACCACTGGCAGAACTGATTTTCTGGATACGGAAGTCCAGCCGCCAAAAATGACATCGACTTTTTCTTTTGCCAGCAGCTCACGCGCTTTTTCTGCAAACAGAGGCCAGTCAGAGGCAGGATCAACAACAACCGCTTCGAGTTTCTTACCCAGTAGTCCACCTTTCTTATTCTGCTCGTCCACCATCATTAAAACAGTGTCTTTTAATGTGGTTTCACTGATCGCCATGGTGCCTGACAGAGAATGTAAAACACCTACCTTGATGGTCTCTGCAGCCTGGGATATGACCGAAAAAGAGAGGGCGGCGGTTGCTGCAGAAGCTACAACCAGGCCCTTCGAGAGTTTTTTGAGGGAGCTCTTCATAGTTTTTATTAATCCTGTTTTTTATCCTTATGTGCGACAGTGTGACAGCAATGTGCATGCCAATATATTAAGTAACTGTCGTTCATTAGGAAAAGCTCTCACTTCTAACAGTTGAGTTAGAGTTAATTTCTTAATATCGTCTTGACAGTAGATGCCTTATTTCAGAACATCCTCGATCACCAATATGGTGCCTATGTATTTTTTTGGTGCCATTTAAGCTGACTTTATGGTCAAGAATGTCAGCAGTCGTATAAAAATAAAATGGAACATCTTTTGCAGGCCAGAGATGACCTTTAACAGTAAGGGCAGAAGTATGGGGCTGGCATTCAATCGACACTCTATCCCGCGATCCAACCCGGATACTGATTCCAATCAGGGTGACGTTGCGTCCGGAGACAGCGGCTGGCGTGCCGGAATTGCTGTGGAGCTGAAATACATGGACGGCCATACCCGCATGGGCCGCACGCGCCATTATGGTCCCCTGCGGATTCAACGTCCGTTCTGGCCAGAAGGTAAAGACCTGGCGCATCTCTATATTCTTCACCCGCCAGGAGGGTTGGTGGCCGGTGATGAGCTGATTCAGAGTTTTGAAGCCCACTCTGGTGCATCCGGACTGGTGACTACTCCTGCTGCAGGGAAAGTCTACTTTAATGGTAATGGCCATCTTCAGAAACAGCTGACGTCCATGGTCGTTCAAGACAATGCCTGTCTTGAATGGTTGCCTCAGGAAACTATTATTTTCAATGGTGCAGAAGCGGAACTGAATACATCCATTGAGTTGGACGGCAATGGCTGCTACGCAGGCTGGGATATCGTTTGTCTTGGTCGTAAAGCCAGTGGCGAAGCCTTTGAGCAGGGCAGGGTGATCCAGAATCTTCACCTCACTCGTAACGATCAGCCACTTTATCGAGAAAGGCTGGAGCTGGCAGCGGGCTCACCTCTTGCTCAGTCCTTTCTTGGTCTTAATGGCCAGCATGTATTCGGTACACTGCTCATGACCTTTGAACAAGACCCCGGTTGTGATCATCTGCATGAAAGGCTGGAAGCCTGCGGAGGCTCTAAATGTACAGCCATTACCTGGCGAAACGGGGTTTTTATTGCTCGCTATCTGGGCAGCTCACCTGAACAGGCCAGAACACTGTTTACCTGGCTTTGGAATGAGCTCCGTGGCCAATTGAATGGCCGGAAAGGTTGTAAGCCCAGAATCTGGAATACCTGATTGTTGATGCCTATAACCTACCAATAGCGCATTAAAAGACCACAAGGATAAATTGGAGGGCTCTCATGGAGCTGACCCCCAGAGAAAAAGACAAATTGCTGTTATACACAGCGGCACTGGTTGCAGAACGTCGCCTTGGCAGGGGAGTAAAGCTGAATTACCCGGAGTCCATTGCGCTGATTTCGATGCACATAATGGAGGGCGCCAGAGACGGCAAGACAGTCGCTCAGCTGATGAATGAAGGGCGTGAAATCCTGACTCGTGACCATGTCATGGAAGGCATTCCCGAGATGATTCATGAAGTTCAGGTAGAAGCCACCTTTCCGGACGGCACCAAACTGGTGACGGTTCACAATCCCATTGCGTAGAGCAGGAGGTTTTATGATTCCAGGAGAGGTCATTGCCTGCGAAGAGGCAATCGACATTAATAAAGGGCGGGAGACCTGCGTTGTCTCCGTGGCCAATACTGGCGACAGGCCAGTACAGGTTGGTTCTCATTATCATTTCTATGAAGTGAACCCGGCACTGGCTTTTGATCGGGAATCCACTCTCGGTTTCCGGTTGAATATCCCGGCAGGAACCGCTGTCCGTTTTGAGCCTGGTCAGGATCGACAGGTTGAATTGGTGCGTTTTGCCGGAGAAGGCAAAATCTATGGTTTCCGTGGTGATGTCATGGGTGAGCTTGAGCAGGGAGATAAATAATGGCCAGAATGGAACGTCAAACCTATGTGGACATGTTTGGTCCGACTGTAGGCGACAAAGTACGTCTTGGTGACACGGATCTGTTCATCAGTCCGGAGAAAGACTTTACCGTTTATGGCGACGAAGTGAAGTTTGGAGGCGGCAAGGTTATTCGTGACGGTATGGGCCAGAGTCAGAGAACAGGGGCTGATGTTGTGGATACGGTCATTACCAATGCTCTGATTCTGGATCACTGGGGCATCGTAAAAGCGGATATTGGCATTAAAAACGGCCGGATAGAAAAGATAGGCAAGGCCGGCAACCCCGACGTGCAGGCCGGAGTCGACATCATTATTGGTCCCGGCACCGAAGTGATTGCTGGCGAAGGTCAGGTTGTCACTGCGGGGGGGATTGATGCCCATATCCACTTCATCTGCCCCCAACAGATAGAAGAAGCCCTGGCTTCCGGGGTCACCACCATGCTCGGTGGCGGCACCGGACCTGCTACAGGGAGCAATGCGACAACCTGTACACCCGGTGAGTGGCATATGAGTTCCATGCTGCAGGCTGTGGACAGTTTACCTATGAATATCGGTTTTCTTGGCAAAGGCAACGCCAGCATACCCGCAGCATTGGAAGAACAGGTTATGGCGGGAGCTATGGGGCTCAAGCTTCATGAAGACTGGGGGACCACTCCAGCCTCTATTGACTGTTGCCTTGGAGTGGCAGAGAAATACGACATTCAGGTAGCTATTCACACCGACACCCTAAATGAATCCGGTTTTGTTGAAGATACTATTGCCGCATTCAAGGGCAGAGTTATCCACACCTATCATACCGAGGGTGCCGGAGGCGGACATGCTCCCGATATTATCAAGGCCTGTGGTGAAGACTTTGTGCTTCCGTCGTCTACCAACCCGACACGTCCATACACCATCAACACGGTTGATGAGCATCTGGATATGCTGATGGTTTGTCACCATCTCGATCCGAACATTCCTGAAGATGTGGCTTTTGCCGACTCCCGCATTCGTCGAGAAACCATTGCAGCAGAAGATATTCTACATGACCTGGGCGCTTTCTCGATGATTGCTTCGGACTCCCAGGCCATGGGGCGGGTCGGTGAAGTGGTTTGTCGTACCTGGCAGACGGCTCATAAAATGAAAGTTCAACGGGGATTATTGCCTGAAGACTCATCGGCGGGTGTGGATAACTTCAGGGCACGCCGTTATGTGGCGAAATACACCATGAATCCGGCAATAACCCATGGTATTTCTCATGAAGTGGGCTCTGTCGAGCCGGGTAAGCTGGCTGACCTGGTGCTTTGGAAACCGGCATTCTTTGGCACTAAACCTTCTCTGGTATTAAAGGGTGGAGCGATTGCCATGGCACCTATGGGTGATCCCAATGCGTCTATCCCGACACCACAACCGGTTCATTACCGACCCATGTTTGGGGCTCTGGGTAAAACCGTTTCTGCTACCTCTCTTTCGTTTGTTTCGCAGGCCGCTTTTGAAAACGACATTGGCCGTAAACTAGGATTGAATAAAGTCGTTTCTGCGGTAAAAAATACCCGAACGATTCGCAAGAAAGATATGTTGCTGAACACCTGGCAGCCCCATATGGAAGTGAATCCAGAGACCTATGAAGTGCGTGCCGATGGCGAGCTGCTGGTCTGTGAACCGGCCAAAGTCGTACCTCTGGCACAGCGCTACTTTCTTTTTTAATCATTTTTTACAATAAATAGCCCAAAGCCAATCAAGCAAAGGAAAATAAGAAATGCTGAAGTTAACCAGGCGCCTGCAGGAAACTGATGTTCAGCACAATGATGAGCTATTGCTGCCATTTGATGAGCGCAAGAGAGGTCGTTTAAAAGCGACCACCCAGGGAGGAAGAGCAGCGGGAATATTCATCGAGCGCGGCGATGTTTTAAGAGACGGCACCCTGCTTCAGGCAGACAGCGGTGAAGTCGTATTGATTCGAGCCAGCGATGAAGAGGTCACAACCGCCAGTTGTGAGAATGCCCTGACGTTTGCCAAAGCCTGCTATCACCTTGGCAATCGCCATGTTCCGTTACAGATAGGTAATAACTGGCTTCGATTCCAGAAAGATCACGTTCTGGATGAAATGGTGATGTTACTGGGGCTGACGGTAGATCACACGGAAGCTCCTTTTGAGCCCGAAAGCGGTGCTTACGCCAGGGGGCACAGTCATCACCATCATCATCACTCTGGTGAGCACAGCCATGAGCCGGTAGAAAACCATGAATACTGAGGCATTACTTGGCCTTTTGCATCTATCCAGTCCAGCCCTGCCTGTTGGGGCTTTTGCTTACTCTCAGGGTCTGGAAACCGCTATTGATCGGCAATGGTGTTTTGATCGTGAGTCCACCTGCCATTGGGTCTCTCAGTTGCTCGGGCAGGGAATGGGTCGTCTTGATGTTCCGGTATTCTTTCGACTTTACGACGCTTTCCGGTCTGACGACAGGCCATCAGTTGAGCACTGGAACCGTCAATTGCTCGCCTTTCGAGAAACTCGAGAGCTTTATGATGAAGACTGTCAGGTGGGCAGGGCATTCAAAACCTGGCTGAAGTCTTTATTCCCGGAAGAATCCAGAGCGGACTGGCTGGAGATACCCTCCCAGGCAGCTATGTTTGCTTTATCGAGTTTATGTCACGGTATGGAGAAAGACATTGCCGCTATCGGACTGCTTTGGTCATGGTGCGAAAACCAGGTGACAGCAGCAACCAAGGCGGTACCCCTGGGACAGACCGATGCCCAGAAAATTTTGCACCATCTGGCCAGTGAAATTGGCCCTGTGATCGAGAGCGCCAAGACGATTCATGATCACGAATTGGGGAATAACCTGGTGCATTTCGCCATGGCCAGCAGCTGGCATGAGCACCAGTATTCAAGATTGTTCAGATCCTAGGAAGAAGAAATATGACTAGCAAGCAGACTCAAACCCTCCGCGTTGGTGTCGGTGGTCCTGTGGGGTCCGGTAAAACAGCACTGCTTACCAAACTCTGTGCATCCATGCGCCAGCATTATAATCTGGCAGTGGTGACTAATGATATTTATACGAAAGAAGACGCGCAGTTTCTGATTCGTCATGAGGCGTTGGAAGAAGATCGCATCATTGGCGTTGAAACCGGTGGATGCCCTCATACGGCTATTCGTGAAGATGCATCCATGAATCTGGCAGCAGTGGATGAGCTTTGTCAGAGACATCCGGGACTGGAAATGGTTTTGGTGGAGTCTGGTGGCGATAACCTCAGTGCAACCTTCAGCCCTGAACTGTCCGACCTGACCATCTACGTCATTGATGTTTCCGCAGGAGACAAGATTCCTCGTAAGGGAGGGCCGGGTATTACCCGTTCTGATCTGTTGATCATCAATAAAACCGATCTTGCACCTATCGTTGGAGCCTCTCTGGAAGTCATGGACAGGGATGCAAAAAAGATGCGCGGAGATCGTCCTTTCCTGTTCACCAACCTGAAAGCGGAGCAGGGTGTCCGTGAAGTGATCGACTTTATCGTTGACAAAGGCATGTTGGAAGCGAAAATGCCTGAAAAACAGGATCACGAACCCACTGCCGTGAGCGTATAATGTCGCATATTCACCGTTTGCGGTAATAAAAATAGACAGGAGTAGTACGATATGAAAAAACTGAGAGCTGTTTCTATAGCCACTGCCGCCGTGTTGGTCTCTTCTCAGGCGTTTGCTCATCCGGGAGACCATTCAGAGGGAAGTGTTTTCTCATTGCTGATGCACTTTCTAACTGAGCCCGATCATATGGTCTTTATCGGCGTCACCGGTGCCCTGGCGTGTTTTTCCTACCGTATCTATAAAAAGATTACAGCTAAAAAACGTCAGAGTTAATCAACGAAGCCGGGCAGTTAAGCCTGCCCGGTGGTTATTGTGGCCCTGCTCAGAAACAGAACTGTTTCATTTGCTGATGAATTCTCTCCTTCTCCCTTTCCCGGTCTTCGTCATTCAGTATTTCAAAACTGCCATCGGCTTTGTCCAGACGTACCTGATCATCACTGTCGAGTGTCTCGAGGTTGGCTGAAAGAGTATTACAGTAAGCCAGAACTTCTGGGTTTTGACGGGTTTCAGAAGGATTCTTCGGGGTGGACTCAGATTCAACGGAAGGGGGCGGGTCTTCAGGCTCTTCTTTATGCTCGTTCACCGTTGAAATGATCTCGGTATCAACATTAACCAGTGGCGGTCTGGAGGAGTAGTGAGCTGTGCCCTTTTCATCAATCCACTTGTAAATTTTTTCTGCCTGAACGGGTAGGCTGAGGCAAGCCGTCAGAAGCAGCAAAACCAGGGCTTGTATTGCTTTCATGCTGATTATCCTTAAGTGTTTGATTTATTATTGGAAACATCACCGAGCCCGGCTTTTAGCCTGATGATAGTGAGCTAAAGCTGTTTTTCTGGCTCATGATTGTTTGCAGTCATTACTCTAAATGTAAGCAATTTCTGGCAGAATATTGAAAAAGCTTTAACTTGTTGATTTATTTGAATTGTTTTTATTAAGTAAAACTGTATTTCTATAAATACCCCCTCTGATATACCCTGAAAACCCTCAAAATAGCTCCAAGCCTTTAGAGGCTGTCGCAAAGCTCTGGTTCTCACGCTCCAGAGCGTGTCGCAAAACTCCAACAGCCCGTTTCCATGCTCTGAGGTCGTCATTCCCGCGAAGGCGGGAATCCAGGGCCAACTGTGGATCTCTGCCTTCTCGGGGATCAAGGCCAGGGGGGCACCGGGCAGTGGGGTTCTGGTGGTGAGTCAGTGTGGATTCCCGCCTTCGCGGGAATGACGAGAATGAAGCCGGGAATGACGAGGATGAAGCCGGGAATGACGGGAGTCAACTTGTTCCCACGCTGGAGAGAGTTTTTCGACACCCTCAGAGCATGGGAACGAGTTGTATCTTTGGACTTTAGGTCAAAAGAAGTCGTGAGTTCAAAAAAGTTATAAATCTCTGTGGCCATAAAAAGCTCCTCTGGTAGTAGGAGCTTCTTTGCTGGGGCTTTTCTTGATCTGTCAGTAATATTCCGAGGAATATTCCTGTTTGAGACGGTAAAGCTTTCGGATCGGTTGATCTACCCTTGAACTTTTGGCAGTCAAACTTGTTAAAATTAACCTAATAGGTTATTTTTAAGCTATGGAAAAGAGAACGCCTCACTGTAAGCTCCCTGTCGTTAAATCGTTAATTGAGCCGACTAAAGTACGTTTTACCGGGAGCGCTCTCTCTGGAGCCGCAGGTCTGGGGCTTGATTCCAGTGGTATCATTGATGTGGTGTTAACCCTGAACCCTCGGGATTTCTATAAAAGCATGACAACTTATGGGGATCATCGGGTCTGGCAAGATGTTTACAAACCCATCATACCAGCCGATGAGGTTTATCTGAAACTGACGGTTACTGATGATGTACTCGTCGTGTCCTTTAAGGAGCTATAGACGATGAAATGTCCAATATGTTCTGGGGCCGATCTGGTGCATGACACTCGTGATTTGCCGCACACTTACAAAGGTGAAAGTACTTCTATCCCGGATGTTACCGGAGGTTATTGTCCGGCTTGTGAAGAGGTCGTTCTTGACGCCAGAGAATCAGAGCGGGTCAGTGCGGCGATGGTTGCTTTTAATAAACAGGTAAACGCTTCCATAGTCGACCCGGGCTTTATTGCGAATGTCCGTAAAAAGCTGACTCTTGACCAGAAAGAGGCCGGAGAGATTTTTGGTGGAGGGGTTAACGCATTTTCCCGATACGAAAATGGCAAAACCAAACCACCACTTTCACTGGTAAAACTGTTCAGATTGCTGAACAATCATCCAGAGCTTTTGTCTGAAATTCGTAGCTGAAATACTTACTAGTTACTGTGAGACAGCCAAACGTCTTTGCTGGAAACAGGATTTTACCTGGCCGTCACGCAGGATCTCTTCATAGAGCTTTAGGTCACGGCCTCGCTGCTGTATGACACTGTCAGGGTGGGCTAGCAATGTCGTATAAGCTTTGGCCATGCGTATGCTATGGTCGGCCTTTGTGATTTCTCCGAGAGTTGCTTCCCTGCCATGATAGTATGCTTCGTGGTACGGTTGTTAATGATATTATACCGAGTGTGCAGTATATCCCTCAGCTTCGGACGCCGACCGAAGGGCGGTCGGGTGGCAAAGCCACGAATTGGAAGCGTTTGGTATGTTGCGTTTGCACTGTACCCCAAATGATCTACAATGACACTGTACAGAACAATATGACGCATGGGGTACTTAAAAATGAGCAAAAGCGCAATGATCCGAGCCAGAATAGAGCCTGATGTGAAGGAACATGCAGAAGCGATATTCAGGAAACTGGGGCTGAACGCAACAGATGCAATCACCTTGTTTTATAAGCAAGTAGGTTTGTGCAATGGATTACCTTTTGATGTTCGTATACCTAATGAAGAAACCCTTAAAGCCTTTGACGACACAGAGAAAGGAGTAGGTTTAACGCACTACGAAAACGCTCAGGAAATGTACGATGACTTGGATATTTAATGATGCTAAAGCCAGTCAGTACGAATCAATTCAAAAGGGACGTTAAAAAAGCAAAGAAGCAGGGTAAAGATTGCTCAAAATTAAAGAAAGTCACAGATCAGCTCATAGAAGATAGACCACTTCAGCGAGATACAAAGACCATTCCCTGACTGGTAACTATCGCGGCTATCGAGAATGTCACATAGAGCCAGACTGGTTATTAATCTATGCAGTGGTAGAAGATAAAATATTCTTTGAGCGTCTGGGGTCACATTCTGAATTGTTTAGGTAGCAACATAACCCTATGTTAGGTGTCTCTGTGCCAGTCTCTGCTATGCTGGTTACTCCATTCACAACGAGACTAGTACCGATGTCGTTAGAAGTTAGGATAGAGCAACTTGAGTCACATTTTGACTCACTGGATAGTGCAGTTCGTAGTCTCATTGAGATCACTGGTGATACACACCAAGAGATACTGGCAACAAGACGGGAGATGCGAGAGTACCAGCAGGAAAATCGGTTGCGCTTTGCACAGCATGACCGTGAACTCTCAGAAATTAAAGCTGCCATTGGTGCTCTTACTGAAGCCACCTATGCAGGCTTTAAACGTAGCGACGAAAAAATAGAACAACTAGAATTACTCATCCGTCAACACCTCCCCAACAACTAACACGCCACCTAACAATAAAATCCAGTGGATTGCATGTCGGCAACCACTGATTTAAGGGGTTATGCGGCTATACTGAGCCCGGCAAGTCAATCCTGTTTATTTTTCATGGCTTGTTTGTAGTTGATCAGGGCATTTATTATGAAAACTTCTTGCCTCTATGTTTTATTACAAATTGTAATTATTAGCTCACAGGCAGTTACCTCATTGCTGCTGATGAGTCTTACCGATCTGTCAATACTACCAAAGATGGAGTTGCAAAATGTCCATCTAACATTTCATTTAGTTTTGAAGGCACTGCTAATGTTTTTTTTGATTGTAAAGATCTAGAGTGGATTGACTGTGAAATGGAATATGCTACATGTTTTGTTCCACGCACACAGACAATATGCGACATATATGTTGATGAATATGGAGTATCTACGAATTGCCCGTCTGGTTGTGTCGGTGTTTCTCAAGATGATTGTAACTGTAAAATTGATTATGGATCTGACAATTTTCTGCCTACGGATCCATGCATTCCGTACGTTAATGACAAAAATTGCCCTGTGTCTTTTTTATACATTAGACATGAAAAATTGACTTGGACGGCTTGTCATGAGGGTAATGCGGTTGGCAATTTTACTAACCCAAAGAATAAAGAAGTTTGTACTGTGGCTGTTGACTCTTGGGGAAGCAGCGGTTGGTTTGTATGCCCATCTTGGGGCGACACTGATTGTCGTTATGGTAGGGGCTATGATGGGTTTCTTGGAATTACTGTAACAAGCGTTACTCGACCGTTGTTACCTAATGACGGATCATGTGTCATTCCGCACTTCATTGAGGTTGAACGTTCGCAGTCGTTCGAGTCTGGATGTTGAGCTAAAGCCAGAGGGTGAGTGACGGGGTGGTGATTATCTTGAATACTTATCTTTACCACTAAAATGTAAGCAATTTCCGTAATTCTGCTCTGTCGGGCTATTGACTCTGCTTCATTGAAGGTAAAGAATGTGTCCTCCTGGGACTACCTGATCAGGTGAACTCAGGGGTTTATGCGACAATCCGGGGGACTTATCCATTCCCTGATAAGAGCATTCCTTGGAATGCTGGCAGATGAGCCTTGCCGGGCGTCATCTGTCAGATTCCTGACCCTACCCATACAGGAATGTTGAGGCCTTGAATACAGTGTGTACTGCTTTGTACGCTGTCAAAAAAGAGAGGCCGGAGTCCCTAACCGCTCAGGCAGCATGGGCTGTATATGAGCATTAGCTCAGCGGCGTCAAGCCGATTCATTTCTAATAATTAGTACTGCCGAGGGTAAGCAAACGTGGAGCTTTTATCCGGCGCGGACATGGTAGTCCGTTCATTGGCTGATGAAGGGGTAGAGTACATCTATGGGTATCCTGGTGGAGCCCTGTTGCACGTCTATGACGCGATTTTCAGACAAAAAGCAGTCACCCATATTCTGGTGCGCCACGAACAGGCGGCTACCCATATGGCTGACGGCTATGCGCGGGCTACAGGTAAGCCCGGAGTAGCACTGGTGACATCCGGGCCGGGGGCTACCAATACGATTACCGGTATTGCCACAGCCTACATGGACTCTATTCCCATGGTGGTGATTTCAGGTCAGGTGCCATCCACCTTTATCGGGACTGACATGTTTCAGGAAGTGGATATGGTGGGTATTTCCAGACCTATCGTTAAACACAGCTTCCTGGTGAAGAAAGCTGAAGATATTCCGGAGGTTATCCGCAAGGCGTTTCATCTCGCCCAGACCGGACGACCCGGTCCTGTGGTGGTTGATATTCCCAAGGACATCACCGACCTGACTAAAAAATACGAATACAAGTATCCGGAAAAGGTCAAAATCCGTTCTTACAACCCGCCCGCCAAGGGTCATAACGGGCAGATCCGCAAAGCGGTTGAACTGCTTATGAAGGCTCGCAGGCCAGTTATTTATGCCGGTGGTGGAGTGGTTCTGGGTCAGGCTTCAGAGTTGCTGACAGAAATGGCCAGAAAGCTGGACGTACCGGTAACCAATACTTTGAATGGTCTGGGAAGTTTTCCGGGGTCTGATCGTCAGTTTGTCGGGATGCTGGGAATGCATGGCAGCTATTGTGCCAACAAAGCCATGCATGAGTCCGACCTGATTCTGGCGGTGGGTGCCCGTTTTGATGACCGGGTGACCAATAACACTGAAAAGTTCTGTCCGAATGCCAAGATCATCCATATTGATATTGATCCGGCCAGTATTTCCAAAAACGTTGTGGCTGACATCCCCATCGTGGGTCCGGTCGATGCTGTTCTGGAAAACATGCTTGCCCAGATAGACGAATATCAGGGCTCTCAGGACAGTGTTGCTCTTGCCGAATGGTGGGCAAGCGTTGATTCCTGGAGAGAAAAAGGTCTGTTCACTTATGAAAAAAGTGACGGCATTCTCAAGCCCCAGCAGGTCATTGAGTCCCTTTATCAAGTCACCAAAGGTGATGCCTTTGTGACCACCGACGTAGGTCAGCATCAGATGTTTGCTGCCCAGCATTATCGGTTTAACAAGCCAAATCGCTGGATCAGCTCCGGTGGTCTTGGCACCATGGGCTACGGCCTGCCAGCGGCCATGGGTATCAAACTGTCCTTCCCTGAAGAACAGGTTGCCTGTGTGACCGGTGAAGGCAGTATCCAGATGAATATTCAGGAACTGTCAACCTGCCTGCAATACGATTTACACCTGAAGGTGATCAATATCAATAATCAGGCACTGGGTATGGTACGACAGTGGCAGGATATGCAGTATGACAGCCGTTACTCTCACTCCTACATGGAGTCTCTGCCTGACTTCGTTAAACTGGCGGAGTCATACGGCCATGTGGGTATAAGAGTCACCCGCCCGGAGGAGCTGCTGCCTGCGATGGAAAAAGCCTTCTCTCTGAAAGATCGTCTGGTATTCATGGATATTCAGGTAGATCCCGATGAGCATGTCTATCCGATGCAAATCAAGGATGGTGGCATGTGTGACCTCTGGCTCAGCAAGACGGAGAGAACCTGATGAGACGGATTATCTCTGTACTGGTAGAAAACGAACCGGGTGCTCTGTCACGCATTGTCGGGTTGTTTTCCCAGCGTAACTACAACATTGAAACCCTGACCGTTGCACCTACGGAAGATGCGACACTGTCTCGTCTGACAGTGACCACTTCCGGTAATCCACAGGTGATTGAACAGATTACCAAGCAGCTGAACAAGCTCATTGATGTGGTCAAGCTGGTGGATTTGACCGAAGGTCACCATGTTGAACGTGAGCTGATGCTGATCAAGGTTCGTGCAAGCGGTCCGCTGAGAGCTGAAGTGAAACGCACAGCGGATATCTTCAGAGGTCAGATAGTCGATGTCACCAGCTCGGTTTATACCATTCAGCTGGCCGGTACCCAAGAGAAACTGGATGGCTTCATTGCCGCCATCGGCCAGGCTCAGGTGCTGGAAGTGGTTCGTAGTGGTACTACGGGCATTGCCCGTGGCGAGAAAGTTTTGAGTTTGTAACCTTTCTTTTAACTCCTCTCATATTGATAGCTCTCCGGCTCTGACCGGAGAGACTTTCTCTTGTGAATGCTCCCCACCCTGTCGGGGCTGTCGCTTTAAAGATTTTTTCGGCTGTGCAGATCAGGTGACTCCTTACCTGCTGAGTCACCCCGACACAGGAAAGCAGATTCTTATATTTCATCATAGTGAGACCCTTGTCGCCTGGCATCTGGGTACACCCTGGTCATCCAAAAATAAGGTGGTTTCCAGGCGAGTAAAAAACAATCGATTTGAGCTGAACCTGACCGAAGCGTTTGACCTCGACACGACGAACTCAGCCGTTTATAACATCCCCCAGTCGGGATGGTCTGCTCAATTTCAGAGACTCTTTTTCGAGTAGCATTCCTGAACCGTATTCTTTAAACAGAAGTTGTTCTGTAATTATCTATACTGGATGGCATTCTAAATCATGCACTGGAAATATCGATGGCTGGATATCTGGTTGGACGGAAGAATATTTTAAAGGCATTCGTCGTGTTTTTTGCGCTTTCCGGGCACTCTCATCTTCAGGCCGGGATGAGGTTATACAAAGACACTATCGTGGGGCTGGCGATTCTGGCAGGAGTGACAATAGGAATATCGTATTATGTGTTCAGGGAAGATGAATTCATTTTTTATGTCAGTAAAAAACAGGCAGCTACGGGCCACCCTGCCCACCCTTTATTTATAGGCGTGGTAAATTATCAAACTAACCGTTGGATTGTTACCAGTAAGCTGATCGGTAATACAGAAGAACCAGAGTTCGTTAAGCTGTCTGATGTAGAGTACTGGGGGAATGGCCCTAAGGCAGTGATTGAGCAGAGACTGAATAGCCTGTTCAGTCATCTTGAAAAGGATTTTCAGAGATGGAAGAATCTCACTCAGGCCAAACCGGCAGATGTGCCTTCTGGTTTTCTGCACTACTCATCCCTGATCGCCAGCAACTGTGAAGCCATAAATACTGGTAGCAGAACCTTCAAGGCATTCCATAAATCTGCAGACGATTATCTTGATAGCCGCGCGGTCTGTCAGAACTGGCTGGACCGCTTTATTGACTGGCATTCCTATTTTGCCGCCTACTACAATAGCTCAATCCCGGTGGTTCTGGTGCCCGACTGGCGAGAAGCAAAAGGAATTACCTCCGACGAATCGACACCAAGTACAGTCATTGGTGGTCATTTACAAAGCAGTGTCGCTTATCTATTTAATGCCAATTATGACTTTCGCATGTTGAGTTCTCTTTATGGCGACTCTGATCAGGAATTAATAGTGGTAACGGATCAACCCGGTTATAAACTGAAGAGGATTAGTTGGTGGCAGCCGCGGCAATACGACATCTTCCTGCCAGAACATCAGAAGCTTGTCTGGACTGAGCATGTACCTTGTGACTCAGTGACCGGGGGCTGTCGTTTCAAAAATTTTTCCTGGAGTGCAGGACAAGTGACTCCCTACCTTCTGAGTAACCATAATACAGGAAGCAAGATTCTTATATTTCATCACGGAGAGACCCTTGTAGCCTGGTGTCTGGGCAAGCCCTGGATTGCCGAAAATAAAGTGGTCATGAAGAAAGCAAAAAACAATCGATTTGAACTGGACCTGATGGAGGCTTTTGATCTGGACTCAGGCGGGACATCGAACTGATAGGGCTGTTCTCAGAAAATCGACTAAAGCAGCTCCCAGAAGGCCCGAATCAATGGACTTTTGAGTTTCTTGTCCAGCACACAGAGTCCCACATCATAAGCAGCCAGCCAGGGGGTGATATTCAGAATCTTAACCTTGTCAGACAGTGGGCTATTATCCAATACAATCTGCGGTACTACGCCGACTCCAAATCCCAGGCTGACCATGCTGACAATGGCTTCATTACCAGCGACCTGGGCATATATTTTTGGCTTGATGCCTTTGGCTGAAAACCAGTAATCAACCCGCTGTCGCCCAATACCTTTTTCTGACAGGATCATGGGCGTTCTGCTCCACTCTTCAACCGTCCCTGGGGTAGAAATTTCTCCCGAAGCAGGGCCTATGAAGACCAGCGGGGAAAGTCCGATGCTGTGAAACTGAATCTCCGAGGATAAATTATCCGGGCGGGCAGAAATGGCTATATCTTCTTTTCCAGAGGTGATCAGGTCAATGGCTGAGTCAGGGTCGCCGGTATGAAGCTTTATTTCAATGCTCGGATAGCGTTGTCGAAAGCGCTTGAGAATGTCATATAGAAAGCTGTAGCTGGCGGTTACGGAGCAATATACACTGATCTCACCCTTCAACTCTTTCGATTCGGCTATCAATTCGTTGCGAATCGCTGACCACTGAATCAGGGTTTCCCGTGCATATCTCTCGAACTTAATGCCTTCTGCGGTAAGGCTGACACTGCGATTGTCCCGTTCAAACAGGTATACCCCCAAATTATTTTCCAGATGCTGAATGCTTCGGCTCAGGGTAGATGGGCTGACATGGCAGGCTGCGCTGGCACGGCCGAAATGGAGCGTTTCAGCGAGACTCAGGAAATGCCTCAGTGGTTTCAGATCCATAATGATCGTTTTTCACCCTCACTTATGGCGGTTTTTCACCTTTGCTCAAGGCTGTTTCGTAATATGAAACGTTATATTGCAAATATATCATTTTACGAAATGATCTGTCTGCTTTAATCTCCAAATCAACGTTTTCAGCCCGGACAAGAAAAGATAATCCAGGGCGTTTTATTCAGGAGTCCATCATGAAAGTTTATTACGATAAAGACTGTGATCTTTCCCTCATCCGTGGTCAGAAAGTATCCATTATTGGCTATGGCTCTCAGGGTCATGCCCATGCCAATAACCTCAAGGACTCCGGGGTAGATGTCACCATTGGTCTGCGTAAGAGCTCCGCTTCTGTTGCCAAAGCCGAATCTGCAGGCCTAAAGGTAATGGACGTGGCTGCTGCAGTCGCCCAGGCTGACCTGGTCATGATCCTGACTCCGGATGAATTCCAGTCTCAGCTGTATAAGAGCGAAATTGAGCCTAACCTGAAGCAGGGTGCAACCTTGGCATTTGCTCACGGTTTCGCTATTCACTACAACCAGGTTGTTCCTCGCGCCGATCTGGACGTTGTCATGATTGCCCCTAAAGCACCGGGTCACACTGTGCGTTCCGAGTTTGTTAAAGGCGGCGGTATCCCTGATCTGGTTGCTATCTATCAGGATGCTTCCGGAAAGGCTAAAGATCTGGCCCTGTCGTACGCCTGTGGCGTAGGTGGTGGTCGTACCGGTATCATCGAAACTACTTTCAAAGATGAAACCGAAACCGATCTGTTTGGTGAGCAGGCTGTGTTGTGTGGTGGTGCGGTAGAGCTGGTTAAGGCCGGTTTCGAAACACTGACCGAAGCAGGTTATGCTCCTGAAATGGCTTACTTTGAATGTCTGCATGAGCTGAAGCTGATTGTCGACCTGATGTACGAAGGCGGGATCGCCAACATGAACTACTCCATCTCCAACAATGCCGAGTATGGTGAGTATGTAACCGGCCCAAGAGTCATCAACGATGAATCTCGTAAGGCTATGCGTGAAGCCCTGAAAGACATCCAGAACGGTGAGTACGCCAAGAAATTCATCACTGAAGGTGCAATGAACTATCCGTCCATGACTGCTTATCGTCGTAACAACGCTGCTCACCCGATCGAAAAGACCGGTGCCAAGCTGCGTGAAATGATGCCCTGGATCACCGAGAATCAGCTGGTTGATAAAGATAAGAACTGATTGTTAAAATCAACTTTTCAAAAAAGGCGCCTTGTGCGCCTTTTTTAGTTTAAAAAGCACAAGTTTTTCTGATTGATGACGCTGTTCGTAAACTAGTCTACTTCGCGACTATGGAAGCTCCCGGGAAACGAACAATGTCTGCCAGGCATAGGAAGCCAGCCATAAATCGATTCATGATCGAATTTTGAATAATGGCTAACGGATGATGATTATTTCGGGCAGAGATACAGTTAAAGCTCTAGTCTCTTTATTTCCGGAGCGCATTTTACAATAGTTGCGATGGTTGTGAATTAAGAGACAGTCGGCAAATTTTCTGGAGCGGTACCTTGAGAAAAAAAATTGCCCATTTGAAGACCCAACCTAACATTGTGGCAATACTGGGGTTGGTCTTAGCGACACTCTGTTGGGGGGGTAACCTGGTTGCGGGCCGGATTAGTGTGGGAGATATCCCTCCCGTCGCGCTGTCATTCTGGCGGTGGGTTCTGACTCTTCTGATCCTGTTTTCGTTTACCGGAAAGAAACTGATTCAGCAGAGAAAGCTGATTTTTCAGAGTCGTTATCAATTACTGATCCTGGGATTCTTCAGCATTACCTGCTTTAACACATTGCTTTATATCGCAGCTCAATCCACACAGGCGGTAAACCTGGGCCTGATACAAATAGCACTGCCCGTGATTACTATGATTCTCGCTATTCCTCTGTTGAAGACTTTTCCTAAAAAAAGGCAGTTGTTTGGTATGGGAATGGCTATTCCGGGACTGTTGACGATTTTCAGCAAGGGAGAATGGTCATCGATGGCCAGCCTGGACTTTGGCAGGGGAGATTTAATCATGCTTTTCGCTACCTGTTGCTGGGGCTCTTATACGGTTTTGCTCAAGCGTTTTGAATTGCCTTTGTCCGGGGCTCATCTGTTGACCATAATGGTCGGGATTGGGGTGGTGATCCTCTTGCCTTTTTACCTTTGGGAGCTATCGATGAGAGGTGGCTTTACCGTGAGTCCGAAAGCACTTTTTCTGATCAGTTACTCAGTTCTTTTTGCTTCATTGGTCGCCTATATGTCATGGAATTTCGGCGTGTCTTTACTCGGGGCAAATAATGCGGCTATGTTCAACTTCCTGATCCCTGTGTTTTCAGCCATGTTCGCTATTCCCATCCTTGGAGAGACGCTTTACCAGTACCACCTGATAGGGGCAGGGTTGATCTTTACAGGATTGTGGATAACCAACAGGAAATATTCTTCAACAGACAGTCCGGGTTAGACTCCCTATGTGAATAGATAAGGGCTTAAGCCAGTGCCAATGATTCAAGAGGTTTAAAAGATCACAGACATATTTTTTTGGAGCAGTAACTTGAGAGAAAAAATCGTCCATTTGATTGCTCATTCTAACATTCTGGCAATACTGGCGGTGGTGTTAGCGACTCTCTGTTGGGCGGGAGAGAATCTTGTTGCAAACCAGATGAGTGTAGAAGGCATTCCTCCCATCGCATTGTCATTCTGGCGGTGGACTCTGGCTTTTCTGATCCTGTTTTCGTTTACCGGCAAGAAACTGATTCAACAGAGAAAGGTAATCTTTCAAGGTCGCTATCAACTGCTGGTCCTGGGGTTCCTCGGCATTTTCTGCGCTAACACACTGCTTTACATCGCTGCTGAATCCACACAGGCAGTGACTTTGGCCTTGATTGAGATGATTCTGCCCGTCATTACAATGATCCTGGCGGTTCCTCTGCTGCATGTTTTTCCTAAAAAAAGGCAGCTTTTCGGTATGGGAATGGCAATTCCCGGACTACTCACGATTTTAAGTAAAGGAGAGTGGTCAATGCTGGTCAGTCTTGATTTTGGCAGAGGAGACATGATCATGTTTCTTGCTATGTGCTGCTGGGGTCTTTATACCGTTTTGCTCAAGCGTTTTGAACTGCCTTTATCCGAGGCTCAGCTGCTAACCACACTAATCGGAATTGGGGCGATGTTCCTTTTGCCCTTCTATCTCTGGGAGCCTGCATCTGAGCGCAGCTTCTCCATTAGCCAGGATGCACTTTATGTAATCATTTACGAGGTTTTGTTTGCTACTCTGGTCGCCTTTCTTTTCTGGAACTTCGGCGTGTCTGTGCTGGGACCAAGCACTGCAGCCATGTTTCACTTTTTGATACCCGTGTTTTCAGCTATGCTCGCTATTCCCATTCTTGGGCAGACGCTTTATCAGTTCCACCTGATAGGGGCAGGATTGATCTTTATGGGGTTGTGGATAAGCAGTAGGTAATATTCTTCAACAGACAGTCCGGGTTAGACTCCCGAGCAATCTTTCCCCACTCAAAGTGAAGCAAGATTGCTTCGATCACTCATGACTGTTGCAAGGTGGCAACGAACTTGCGTGACTCATCAATGGAGCGCTGCATATCTCTTAGCAGGCGATCAATGTCCAGCTTAATGGCACCAAATTCACCCTTGAGTGCCGCAATAGCCCGTGCATTGAGGTTGTGTTTCAGATACAAAACCTGATCCCGGAAGGCATTCAGAACCGGTTGCATGCGCTTTTCTGATTGTTCCATGCTGGCCAGCATTTTTTTGTACTGATGACGGGTTTCATTCAGCTGCAGTTGACTGGCACGACGAAGACTGCCGCTGGAATAGAGTTCCAGCTCTGCTTCCCACTCTTCAAAGAGTGCTTCCGAGACATCTTTAACGTCCCGGATGCGCTTACGAACCTTATCTGCAGAAGCTTCGCTGTCCTCGAACTCAGCATTAAGCTGATCATAAAGCGCCTCCAGATCACCACCATTAAAATTGACGACGCTGCGAAACTGTTCCAACGCTGAGCTGAATTGCTCTTGAGCTTCTTCCTGAGCGGCCTGAGAGCTCTTGATGCGGTCCACCAAAATCTCGCGCTTGTAAACGCCTACCTTTTCCATGGCGCTGTAATAAGTACTCTGGCAGCCTGTCAGAAAGACCGACAAAATAAGCAGCAGGACGGGTATTCCTGCCCGGAATGCTGAGAACATAGCGCTAATCTTCCTGATTTTTAATGGCGTCAATGACTTTCTGGTTGCGCTTGTCTGCCAGGTGACTGTTAACAACAAACAGGGCATGAATGATTCCGGGAATCCAACCCAGCAGGGTCAGAATAATATTAAGGATCATCTGACCCGGCTTGCCACATAAAAGAACGGCTATTGGTGGCAAAAGTATTGCCAGAAAATAACGCATAACGTCTCCCTGAGTGTGTTTTGGTTGCAGCCAGAATATGCGAAACCAACTGGCCAGGTACTTAGTAGTTTATTGCTGAGCAAGAAGATCAAGCAGTCTCAGCACTTCTTCCTGAAGATTTCTGGAGGCCAGGGCCAGGTTGGAAGCGAATTCTTCTGCTGTGCCATGCTTACTGTCCATCAGGTCTGTCACCGATTTTACCGCAACCACTGGCGTCTGGTAATGGGAAGCTACCCAGGCAATGGCTGCGGCTTCCATCTCTTTGTTGACCATAGGTTCCTGACGCAGAATGGCTTCATCGGTCGGACTCATATCGAGAGAGTTGCCGGTGCAGACAACAGAGGTGGGCAAATCCAGTTTTCGGGCCAGATCCACTGCCACTTGGCACTGAAAATTACCGTCGCCGTAGGCTTCGTAATGTTCGCCCATGGGGATACGACGGTCAAAGAAACGAATACGCTCGCCAATATAAACGTCACCAACTTTACAGCCCTTGTCGGAAAAACCTCCACAGGTTCCGGCATTGATGACCAGGTCCGGTGACAAGAGGCGAAGTGCTTCGTATGCCGCCAGGGTTGCTGGCTGGGTACCGACATTTTCTACACCGTGAACTGAGTCGGAACCGTTGGTAATCAGATTGATGTTCAGATTCTTATACTCACCCGCAAAGGTTTTGCAGGGTAGCAGGGGATTTGTGTCGTCTGTTTCGGCCAGGCCCAGTTTCTCAATGAGTGGCGCTGCTTCCTGTTTCATGGCCACAACCATTGTAATTCTTTTCATAGCTATCAATTTGGTTGGTAATGGAATTCTATAGTTTCCTGTTATAAGAAGTTAATTCCAATAAGTAAAACCTTATATTTTTATCTGCCTTCCTCCCCATGCCATTTCGGCATTAATCCTTCGCTTTAGGCATTTCACAAGCTCCCTGGGAGTCGTAATTATATGACCATAGTTTCTAGTGATATTGCTAATCTTGCAGTCACCAATTAAACGGAGTATGTCGTGTTAGGAGTACTGGGCGGAATGGGGCCTCTGGCTACCGTAGACTTTATGCAGAAAATCATTGCTTTGACACAAGCCAGTAAGGATCAGGAGCACCTGCCCATGCTGGTGCATAATGTCCCTCAGATTCCAGATCGCAGTGCCTGCATTCTTGAAGGTTGCGAGGACCCTTTTCCGGCCTTGCTGAGAGGTTTGAGAAGTCTTGAGCGAGGCGGTGCCCAGTGTGCAGTGATTCCCTGTAATACTGCACATTTCTGGTTTGATAAGCTGCAAAAACAGGCTCGGATTCCAATGATCAGTATCCTGAGTTGTGTTGAACAACATATCCGACGAAATAATCTGCGCAAAATAGGTGTTATGGCGACCAGCGCTACGGTTTCAGCCATAATGTACCAACGGCAGATAGAGAACGATGGTCGTGAATGTCTGATACCTGAGCAGGGAATGCAAACGCTGATGATGGATGCCATCTACGATATTAAGGCAGGGCGTCTGGAGCAGGGCAGTCAGTGTATGAAAATGGTTTTTGATGATCTGGTTAGTCAGGGCGCTGAAGCGGTTATTCTGGGCTGCACAGAAATTCCTGTAGGTCTTGCCGACGTTGTGAAAACAAATCCCGGACAGTACATTGATGCAACAGCGCTGTTAGCCGGAGCCTGTGTTGACTGGTACAGTCAGCAGGAAGAGAAAGAAGCTGCTTGAGGAGCGGGGGTAAGTTGAACTGAAGTCTGGGAGTCGTGCCTGAATGAATCTGGAAACCAAGTGGCTGGAAGATTTTCTGGCATTGGCCGAGCTGAGAAATTTTTCCCGTGCTGCTGATTTTCGAAACATCACACAACCTGCTTTTGGTCGAAGAGTTCGTTCTCTGGAACAGACGGTCGGTTTTGAGCTGGTAGACAGGGGAACGGTTCCCATCAAACTGACTCCGGAAGGGCGTTTGTTCAGAACAACGGCCAGGAACCTGCTTCGTCAAATGGAAGAGGGTCTGGGTCAGTTACAGGGTGTCGTCTCCGGGCAGGCCATTGACTTTGCTGCAGCTCATTCCCTGTCGGTGACTTTGTTACCGGAATTGATTCAGCAGGTGAGTGAAGATGAGCAATTACTGCAAACCAGAGTAGAAAGCATTGATGTTGATCTCGCGGTAGAGGCGCTGCAGGAAGGTAATTGTGATTTTCTCCTGGCGTTCAATGTTGACGCTTTAATGCAGCCGCCCTTTGAATATCTGAAACTGGGGATGACGCGTCTTTTGCCCGTTTGTCTGCCTGATGCTCAGGGAAAACCAATGTTTTCTGATAGTGATCCTGGCACTGTACCCTTACTCCGATATAGCCCCAATGCTTTTATGGGGCGCAAGGTCAATAGTCTGTTGAGTGCATCGGACGTTCCCGTACTCTTTCAGACGGTAATGGAGTCTTCCCTGACCAACCTGCTCAAGGAAATGGCTCTTAAAGGCAAAGGGGTTGCCTGGTTACCGGATTATTCCGTACAGGATGAGCTGAAGTCTGGTCAGCTGGTTCCCTATTCTGAAAGAGCTGACTGGACGGGCTCTATAGAAATTCTGCTTTACCGAAACACAGTTCGGCTGCATGCCAGAGCTGAAAGGTTATGGACTGAGTTGAGCCAGCGTTGTGAGTCAGGATGGCAACTGATGGAAGTCTATTCCCTGTCAGGCTCCTAGGAGGCCGACCGAGAATAGACTGCCCTACTGCGGCGGCAGCAAATTGGTCTGAAAATCCGCTTTTGTTCGTCAAATAGCTCGCTATTCTCCTCACAAAACCGAATTTTCATCCTCAATTTTCTGCCGTCCTCGCTACGGGCGCTATTCTCGGTCGGCCTCCTAGCGGTTATGCAGTATCTATACCTTTCATGATAGAGTGTGTTTTTTTCACCTTTATGTCGATGAGCAGATGCTGAAATGAGCGATAAACCGAAACGACCCGAAAATGAACAAGATGCTGTGGACGGTCTGTTTCCCGTCGATGAGCACTTTGAAGAGGTGGTCGAAGGTGGGGAGACAGTTCGCCACAGAGGCATTTATATACTGCCTAACCTGTTTACAACAGGTAATCTGTTCTGTGGCTTTTACGCCATTATCAGTGCCCAGGCGGGTTTTTTTACCCAGGCTTGTATTTCAGTCTTTGTTGCTATGATTCTGGATGGCCTCGATGGTCGTGTTGCCCGGATGACCAACACCCAGAGCAAGTTCGGTGCGGAGTACGACAGTCTGGCAGATATGGTGACCTTTGGTGTAACGCCTGCCATGGTCGCCTACAGTTGGGCCCTGAATGATCTGGGTAAAGTGGGCTGGATGGTTGCCTTCATTTATGCAGCCTGTGCTGCTTTGCGTCTGGCCCGTTTCAATACTCAGCTGGAAGTAACAGATAGCCGCTATTTCACCGGTCTGGCCAGCCCCGCTGCAGCAGCACTGGTCATTGGTATGGTATGGGCGCTGAGTGATTTTGGTATCGACGGCAACATGATGGGTATTGCATTGCTGGGCGCTCTGATTACAGGTCTGGCTGGTGTGCTGATGGTCAGTAATTTTCAGTACAACAGTTTCAAGAAACTGGACCTGAAAGGACGGGTGCCTTTCATTTTTATGATTGTCATGGTTTTGGCTTTTGCCGTCGTCTTTACCGATCCACCCAGAGTGCTGATGCTGATTTTTCTGAGTTATGCCTGCTCCGGACCCATTATGTTCCTGGTAGGAAAAACCAGAAAACAAACGGCTCCTGAATGACTCAAGAGCCACGCGGTTTTACTCTGGTTTCCATCCTGCAGAGTGTGGCTACAAGTTGATCAGCGCACAGTGGTTCCTTTTCTCTGTCTCTCCTGCCATTGAGTATCCAAATCGACTCGGGCAGAAGACGGAGGCAAGATATCTGCCTCCCGGATGAGGTCTGCCGCCCTCTCCGCCACCATGATCGTAGGGGCATTCAGATTGCCATTGGGAATGGTTGGGAAGATGGAGGAGTCCACTACTCTCAGTCCTTCCAGTCCTTTAACTCTTGTCTTTGGATCGACCACAGACATGTTATCCGTTCCCATCTTGCAGGAGCAGGATGGATGATAGGCACTTTCAACGGATTCCCGAACAAAGGCATCAATCTGTTCATCGGTTTGAATGCTTTCTCCCGGCTGTATTTCTGAGTCTCGGTATTCATCGAACGCCGGTTGGTTGATGATTTCCCGGGTCAGACGAACGCATTGTCTGAAGCCTTCCCGGTCTTCTTCGTGGGACAGATAGTTGAACCGAATACCGGGGTGAACATCTGGATTGGCTGACACCGCTCTCACCCAGCCACGGCTTTTGGGTTTGTTGTGGCCGATATGAACCTGGAAACCATGCCCGTCAAAAGCACTCCTGCCATCATAGCGCATTGCCGCTGGCAGGAAGTGGTATTGCATATCAGGCCATTCAACGCCTGCTTTTGAACGGATAAAACCACAAGATTCAAAATGATTGGTCGCACCCAGCCCGTCTCTCATGAACAACCAGCGAGCACCAATGAATAATTTACTGAGCGGGTCGAGTTTGCCGTTGAGAGTAATGGGCTTTTTGCAGCGAAACTGAAAGTAGAATTCCAGATGATCCTGCAAATTTTCACCTACACCAGGCAATTCGTGTTGAACTGCTATATCTGCGTCTTCTAATACCTTGCGAGGGCCTATTCCTGATAATTGAAGAATATGAGGTGAGCCAATAGAGCCTGCCGAAAGAATGATTTCTTTAGTGACCAGCACTTTTTTGATGAGACCTTTATGTTTATATTCGACGCCTGTAGCCTTTTTGCCTTCCAGCAGGACACGCTGAACCTGGGCATGGGTAACCACCGTTAAATGACTTCGTTTCATTGCCGGGCGAAGATAGGCGTTGGCAGTGGACCAGCGTATACCGTTCTTAACAGTCATGTGCATGGCTCCAAAACCTTCCTGTCGAGCACCGTTGCAGTCAGTGGTTTCCAGGTAGCCTGCTTCTACCCCGGCCTTTATAAAGGTGGAGTAGAGAGGGTTTTTCATTTCATTACCATTATTGACCGCTAATGGACCACTGCCTCCCCGATAGTCATCGGCACCGAAAGCCCAGGTTTCTGCTTTACGAAAATAGGGCAGGCAGTGGCGGTAATCCCAGTTGGTAGCTCCGTGCTGATGCCATTCATCAAAGTCTTTAGCGTGGCCCCGAACATAGACCATGCCATTGATGGAAGAAGAACCACCCAGCACCTTACCCCGGGGGCAGTGCATACGACGGTTGTCGAGAAAGGGTTCAGGCCGGGTTATAAACTGCCAGGCATACTTTTCGGTATTCATGGGAATGGACAGAGCCGCAGGCATTCGAATAACGATGCTCTTGTCACTGCCACCGGTTTCAATTAGCAGAACACGACTTTTGCCGTCTTCTGTCAGGCGATTGGCCAGAACGCATCCGGCAGAACCGGCTCCGACTATGACATAGTCATATTTTGTCATGCTCGTGCACCTTGAATGCGAAGTTAAAAAGGACTCTCCAGAGGTGTCATACCGACATACACTGCTTTGACCTGGGTGTAATGCCTCATTGTTTCAACACCATTTTCACGACCTATACCGGACTGCTTATAACCACCTACTGGCATTTCAGCCGGTGAGGTACCGTAATGGTTGATCCAGCAGATACCTGCCTGAAGCTGCCGAATAACCCGGTGGGCACGGGTGATATCCTGAGTAAAGACTCCGGCTGCAAGGCCCAGTTCGGTGTCGTTAGCGCGGGCAATGACCTCTGCTTCATCTTCGAAGGTGAATACCGTCATTACGGGCCCGAAAATCTCCTCGCGGGCAATGGTCATATCATCGTGGCAATCGGTAAAAATGGTGGGTTCAACAAAAAGGCCATCGGCTGCTGTCGAAGGACTGGCTGCTTTGCCTCCGGTCAACAAAGTGGCGCCTTCCATAATGCCCTGGTGGATGTAGTTAAGAACCCGTTGATGGTGTTTTTCTGATATTAGCGCACCCATGTTGGTGCACGGATCCATAGGGTCGCCCAGCACAATATTGCCTTCAGTACGCTGCCGTAGTTTTTCTATAAATTCGGGATAGATACTCTTGTGAACATAAACCCGTGTAGCGTTTGTACAGACTTCGCCCTGGGTATAGAAGTTACCGAGCATGGCTCCGGAGGTGGCATTCTCAAGATCAGCATCCTCAAAGATAATCAGAGGGGACTTTCCGCCCAGCTCCATGGTGACCTCTTTCAATGAAGAGGCCGCACCGGTCATGACTTTTTTACCGGTGCTGACCTCTCCTGTGAAAGAGACCTTGGCAATCTCCGGATGATGAGCCAGCCAGGCACCGACTTCCCCGTCGCCCTGAATGACATTGAAGACGCCAGCAGGCATGCCTGCCTCGACAAATATCTCAGCCAGTTTCAAGGCACCCAGAGGCGTCTCTTCAGAGGGTTTGAAAATCATACTGTTGCCGCAGGCCAATGCGGGTGCAGCTTTCCAGCAGGCAATTTGCAGAGGGTAGTTCCAGGCACCTATTCCGGCACAGATGCCCAGTGCTTCGCGGCGAGTGTAATAAAAGTCATCACCCAGGCACTGCTGATTGCCTTCAAGGGAAGGGGCCAATCCAGCAAAAAACTCAATGGAGTCTGCGCCTGTAACCACATCAACTACGCTGGCTTCTTGCCAGGGTTTACCGGTATCGAAAACTTCAATTCGAGCCAGTTCATCGTTGCGCTCACGCAAAAGACTGACAGCACGTTTCAGGATTCGACTGCGCTCCATACCCGTCATTTCTGACCAGATTTCAAAGCCTTTTTGAGCACTGACAACCGCAGCCTGGCGAATGCTGTTATCGGCTTTCTCCACGGTATAAATGGTTTGACGAGTTGCGGGATTGATCACCGGAAATGTTTCTCCGGTCTCATTGGCCAGGTATTGGCCGTCAACAAAATTCTGATAGCAGGGTGATAACACAGCTAACTCCCTTGTTTATGCAGAGGTGCAAAGTTAAGGACTCTGTAATTCTCAGGGAACGACAGTAGAAACACCGATTTAATTTTATGTGAAAATGACAAAAAAGCTGCTAAGTGATCAAGTGGCTATGGGAATGGAATATTTGCAGCTGATATGACGTCTATATTTTCATTTTCGAAATGTGAATCTGCGCCATTGAAACCAACGTAAATGGTAAAAAAGAGAATTTCCCGGGAGAGTATCGATGCTGATCAAGACCAGAAAGTCAGGAGACATTCGCAGCAGCGAAATAACTTCAGAAAGTGTTTACAGGGAGCGTCGCCGTTTTTTGAAAATGGGTGGGCAGTTTGCCTTTGCCGGTATGGGGCTGGCTCTGACTGGCTGCACTGATGCTGCAGATCCCCGGTCAGCCAGGAAACCAGCGTTTGCAAACCATGATAAGGTTCCACAGCTCTCTGCCCCGGATTGGCTGCAAAAGAAAGTAGCCAGCTATCAATCCAGTCGTTTTACCACCGATGAAGCTTTAACCCCTTATGCCAGCGTGACTGGCTACAACAACTTTTACGAGTTTGGCTATTCAAAAGACGACCCTGCCAAACACGCTAAAAATATGAAAACTGATCCCTGGTCGTTAGTGGTTGACGGAGAGGTTGAGAAACCCGGGAAATACACGCTGGAAGATATGCTCAGACCCCATGATGTTGAAGAGAGAATCTACCGTCTTCGTTGTGTAGAAGCCTGGTCTATGGTCATTCCCTGGATCGGCGTGTCACTGGCCAACATGCTGAAGCGTTTTCAACCTACATCCAGGGCAAAGTATGTTCAGTTCGAAACACTCTATGATCCTGAACAGATGCCGGGTCAACGCTCCCGTTTCAGTTCCATCGAATACCCTTATGTCGAAGGACTGAGAATGGATGAAGCTATGAATCCACTGTCTTTTATGGCGATTGGTGTTTATGGCAAGACTCTGCCACCGCAAAATGGAGCCCCTCTAAGACTGGTTGTCCCCTGGAAGTATGGCTTCAAGAGCATCAAGTCCATTGTCAAAATCCGTTTTACTGAAACCATGCCACAAACCACCTGGGTTAAATCAGGCCCCAGCGAGTATGGCTTTTATGCCAATGTCAATCCCGAAGTCGATCATCCGCGCTGGAGCCAGAAACAAGAGCGCAGATTACCTAACTCCATCTGGGAGCCAAACCAGATTAAAACTCAAAAGTTCAACGGTTATGGCGAAGAAGTGGCCCATCTCTACAAGGGAATGGATCTCAGGAAGTTCTATTAAAGGTGGCGTTATGGACTGGGTTGCAAAGTTAAAGTGGTTTGTTTTTCCACTCTGTCTGGCGCCATTGGTCTGGCTGATCAATGCTGTTATCACTCATCAACTGGGACCCGACCCGGCAAATACGCTGACCCGAGATTTGGGGGAGTGGGCTTTAATCTTCCTTTGCATCAGTCTGGCGGTGACTCCGGCAAGAAAAATCACAGGTGTTAACAAGCTGATCCGGTTTCGAAGAATGTTCGGGCTCTTCTCGCTCTTTTATGCCGTGTTGCATGTGGTGGCTTATGTTGCATTCATGCTGGGCTGGCAGTGGCAAACACTGTTGGAAGATCTATATCAGCGTCCCTATATAATAGTGGGTGCTTTTGCGATTCTGATTCTCTCGGTACTGGGTGTCACATCCACCAGGGGCATGATGCGCCGGTTAGGGAAAAAGTGGGTGAAGCTGCATAAGCTGGTCTATCTGGCTGCAGGTTTGGCGGTTCTGCATTTTGTCTGGCTTTCAAAAAGTGACTATACCGAAGCGGTAATATTTGGTTCTGTAATGGCAGGCCTGATGCTGTTTAGATTGCCCGCCAGGGGCCACCGCTAGTAGCAGGCTTTATACCTTTTATCAATGAAGAAATTTCGCACAGGTCCTTTCGCTATATTGAGAGTTACGGTTACAAAGGATACAGGTGTGATGAAACAGAAATCTCTTCTTGTGCTTCTGATGGTTCTATTCAGTCCTGTTTGTTTGAGTCATCTTATGCCAGGTGACTATGGTCTGACCGAAGAAAGCATCACAAAACCTTATCAGGCGAATGACTTTCTCTGTGGTTCTATTATCGTAGAAGTTAAGGATGGCTGGAGTATTGAGCAGGTAAGGCTCAATAAAGGTACTATTCAAAATCAGTTTCAATTTGCCGAGCAGCAGACTAAAGGGCTGTTTTTTCCAACACAACTTGGAGGTGGATTACTGCACGTCAGGCAATCCACAGGCGTTAACGAGTTCACAAGGTTGTATCCGTTTTCGGATCCTGTCGATTTCGAGTTAACTGTTTCCCAGGCAGGTCAGGTGAATCAGACTAAATATAGAATTACCAAAGGAATCTGCAGCGAAATAAAGCTGGGAGAGGTTAAGGTTGAGTTAAAGGAGGGTAACGATATCAGTTACTACGTTCAACCTGTCGTGCAAGATGATACAACGGGCCGGTTCTGGCAGGCCTGGCGTTTTGAATACTACACACCGGCCTATATGGTCATCCCATCTCCAGAGTGAAAATTAGTTTCTGGCAGCTTCCAAACTTACTCTATATGATTTTTGTCGTGTAGGTAGTTTACGAAGCTTGTCAGCCTCCC
>NZ_CP184829.1:0-1545000 GCF_049275945.1 Endozoicomonas sp. ALD040 | reverse complement strand
GTATCCGCGGCTAGACGGAAAGACCCCGTGAACCTTTACTACAGCTTCACAGTGGATCTTGATGTTGCTTGTGTAGGATAGGTGGGAGGCTTTGAAGTGTGGACGCCAGTCTGCATGGAGCCAACCTTGAAATACCACCCTGGCAATATTGAGGTTCTAACCCAGGTCCTTTAGCAGGATCGGGGACATTGTGTGGTGGGTAGTTTGACTGGGGCGGTCTCCTCCCAAAGAGTAACGGAGGAGCACGAAGGTTGGCTAAGCACGGTCGGACATCGTGCGGTTAGTGTAATGGTACAAGCCAGCTTGACTGCGAGAGGTACATCTCGAGCAGGTACGAAAGTAGGTCATAGTGATCCGGTGGTTCTGAATGGAAGGGCCATCGCTCAACGGATAAAAGGTACTCCGGGGATAACAGGCTGATACCGCCCAAGAGTTCACATCGACGGCGGTGTTTGGCACCTCGATGTCGGCTCATCACATCCTGGGGCTGAAGCCGGTCCCAAGGGTATGGCTGTTCGCCATTTAAAGTGGTACGCGAGCTGGGTTTAGAACGTCGTGAGACAGTTCGGTCCCTATCTGCCGTGGACGTTGGAAGTTTGAGGAGAGCTGCTCCTAGTACGAGAGGACCGGAGTGGACGAACCACTGGTGTTCGGGTTGTGTCGCCAGACGCATTGCCCGGTAGCTAAGTTCGGACGGGATAACCGCTGAAAGCATCTAAGCGGGAAGCCCCCTTCAAGATGAGACTTCCCTGGCCGCAAGGCCCATAAGAGACGTTAAAGACTATGACGTTGATAGGCGGGGTGTGTAAGCGTTGTGAGGCGTTGAGCTAACCCGTACTAATGACTCGAGAGGCTTGACCATATAACGCCAAAGCGATTTGCGCAGCGAAGCTGCCAGCAAAAGCTGGAAGCCTGAAGCTGGAAGCTTGAAGCCGTACACAGTGAACGAGAGTGTTGAGCAAGAATAGACGACACAGCTTAAAAGAGATTTGGATTCCAGAGCCTTAGTTTTCGAGAAACAGCTTCAAGCCTCCAGCTTAAAGCTTCCAGCTCGAGAGCCAACGGCTCGACCAGTTTTGCCTGGTGACCATAGAGTGTTGGAACCACCCGATCCCATCCCGAACTCGGAAGTGAAACGACACATCGCCGATGGTAGTGTGGGGCTTCCCCATGTGAGAGTAGGTCATCGCCAGGCATTGAATATAGCAAAACCCCAGTTGAGAGATCGGCTGGGGTTTTTGCTTTGCCCTATAAAGTTGCAAAAGAACTGGTCGTTGAACGACACATGCCCGGGCTGCATTACCGATGGTAGCGCGAGACTTCCCCATGTAACATAATCGTCGGGAACAATCTGGAAGCCGGTGTTCAGAACCTGTTTGTTGGCACCTTTTAAAAGTAAAGGGCTTTCGTTTATTCGATAAAGCCTGTTCCTAGCATGTGAACCTTGCCAGTCATAATCCATTCTATCCCGGTGCAAAGCAAATCAATGGGTTCGGAAGAGAAATTTGGGTTGCCATTCAGTATCTGTTTTAGTTGAGCTGAGCCAGACTATCCGTAAAAAAACGGATTGTCTGGCTATTCTTTCCGCTCAAACAGTTCATCCATGTCTGAGTTGCTGAGATCCCGGTCTCTGAAAGGATAATCAGAGCGCCCAATCAAGATCGTGTCTGTATGTCAGTGCTTAGATGTACGATTCACTTTCAAGGAGTTAGCCATGAACCTGAACGACTCTGGTCTTTTTAAACAGCAGGCTTACATCAATGGAAATTGGCTCAGCGCCATAGAAACGCTCCCCGTTGATAACCCGGCTACAGGCAAGGTGATTGCCCACATTCCGATGCTGAGCGCTTCAGATGTTCAAAGTGCAATAAAGGCTGCAGAAAAAGCCTTTATTGAATGGCGAGCAAAAACTGCAGCAGAGCGTTCGGGTTTACTTCGCAAGTGGTACCAATTGATTCTGGATAATAAGGAAGATCTGGCCACATTGATGACCGCAGAACAGGGTAAACCGCTGTCAGAATCCAGGAGCGAAGTGGCGTACGGGGCTTCTTACGTAGAATGGTACGCCGAAGAGGCCAAACGAGCTTATGGTGATCTGATTCCTGCTACCAAAAACAGCCAGAGAATTATGGTCAAACGGGAACCGGTAGGCGTGGTCGCTGCAATAACGCCGTGGAATTTTCCCAATGCCATGATCACCCGAAAAGCAGCTCCGGCCCTGGCTGCAGGCTGTACCATTATTATCAAGCCTTCCGAGCTGACGCCTCTCTCGGCTTTTGGCCTGACAGAACTGGCAGAGCGCGCGGGTATTCCAGCAGGTGTCATTAATATTGTCACAGGAGATGCCAAAGCAATTGGTGCTGAGTTAACGGGTAGTTCTGTAATACGAAAACTGTCGTTTACAGGCTCGACAGCTGTGGGCAAGTTATTGATGAAGCAATGCGCCGATTCTGTTAAAAAAATCTCAATGGAGCTGGGTGGTAACGCGCCTTTCATCGTTTTTGATGATGCCAATATTGATCAGGCGGTTCAGGGGGCCATAGCCTCCAAGTATCGAAATTCAGGCCAGACCTGTGTTTGTATGAATCGTCTCTTTGTGCAGGACGGTATCTATGATGAGTTCATTGAAAAGTTTTCCGAGGCAGTCTCCAGACTTACAGTAGGTTCCGCAACGGACGGAGACTTTGATCTGGGGCCATTAATCAACGAGGCTGCAATGCTGAAGATTAGGAGTATTGTCGATGATGCATTGGCCAAAAAAGCTCGATTGCTCACAGGTGGTCGCTCTCATAATCTTGGTGGCCTGTTCTACGAGCCAACTGTTCTCACAGATGCTTCCATAGAGATGAAGTGCTATCAGGAAGAGGTGTTTGGACCCATAGCCCCTGTCTTCCGGTTTCAGTACGAAGAGGACGTGGTCAAAATGGCTAACGATAGTCAATATGGTTTGGCTGCGTACTTTTATGCCAGTGACATTAGTCGTGTATTCAGGGTAGCCGAGGCACTGGAGTATGGTATGGTGGCTGTTAATGAGGGTGTGTTATCCACAGAGGTAGCTCCGTTTGGGGGCATCAAGGAGTCAGGTATTGGTCGGGAAGGGTCAAAGTATGGTCTGGACGAGTATCTGGAAATGAAATATGTACTGTTAGGAGGCATCAACGCTTCCTGAGAGCAGTCAGAAGCCTTACATCATCAAAGGTGGTTTAGAGAAGATTAAGGTGCCAGATCAGGAAGCCCGAGGTTGGCGGTCGGGCTTAAGCCCGATCTGGCAAGAAGTGATTGAATGGATTAATCCATAGTCAATCATGCGGCCACAGCAGCATCGCCTTCAAAACTGTTTCTGATCAGGTAATCAAAAGCACCCAACGAGGCGTTGGCGCCGCTGCCCATAGCAATAATAATTTGCTTGTAAGGTGCGGTTGTCACGTCACCGGCCGCAAAAACACCTGGAATCGATGTTTCGCCCCGGCCATCAACAACAATTTCGCCGCGTGGGGTTAATTCCATTGCTCCTTTAAGGAATTCGGTATTGGGTACCAGACCAATCTGAACAAAAATACCTTCCAGTTCTAAACTGACTTCGTCGTCAGTATTACGATCTTTATAAGTCAGGCCATTTACTTTATTACCGTCGCCCAGTACTTCTTTCGTCAGTGCGCTGGTAATGATAGTGACATTCTTTAGAGAACGCAGTTTGCGCTGGAGTACTTCGTCAGCTCTTAACTGGCTGTCAAACTCAATCAGAGTGACCTGGGCAACAATGCCTGCCAGATCAATAGCCGCTTCAACACCTGAGTTACCACCGCCAATCACCGCAACACGTTTGCTCTTAAAGAGAGGTCCGTCACAGTGTGGGCAGTAAGCGACTCCTTTGCCTCGGTATTCCTGCTCGCCGGGCACATTCATTTCTCTCCAGCGGGCACCGGTTGCCATCAGTACCGTTTTACTTTTCAGGCTTGCGCCACTTTCCAGTTGGATTTCTACCAGTTCTCCGGCACTGCGGTTGTTTTCAATCAGGGCGCTGGCGCGCTGGTTACTCATAACATCCACATCATAGTCAAGAACGTGCTGCTCCAGATTGGCCACCAGTTTCGGGCCTTCTGTTTCCTTAACGGAGATGAAGTTTTCAATGGCCATGGTATCCATAACCTGCCCACCAAAGCGATCGGCCACCAGACCGGTGCGAATGCCTTTGCGAGCGGCATAGATAGCGGCAGCCGCTCCGGCAGGACCGGCGCCTACAATCAGCAGGTCATAAGGATCTTTATTGTTGATGGCCTCTGCTGCAAGTTTTTCAGCGTTCACGTCCAGTTTGGCAACGATTTCTGCGGTACTCATACGACCATGACCAAATGGCTCGCCGTTAACAAATACAGCAGGTACGGCCATTATCTGTTTTCCATCCACCTCATCCTGAAACAAGGCTCCGTCGATCATGGTGTGCTGGATACCAGGATTCAGCACAGCCATCAGGTTGAGAGCCTGCACGACCTCAGGGCAGTTCTGGCAGGAGAGGGAAATATAGGTTTCAAAATTGAAATCGCCTTGCAATTGTTTGATCTGCTCGAGCAAATCAGCTTCCAGCTTGGCTGGATGACCGCCGCTCTGCAGAATCGCCAGTATCAATGAGTTAAATTCGTGGCCCATTGGTAGCCCGGCAAAGCGGATTGCAGGGCGATTGTCCTGACCTTGAATGGCCATGGAAGGTTTTCTTACCAGATCGTTGTCGTTTTTACTTAACGTGATCTGGCTGGAGAGTGATTCTAGGTCTTTAGCCAGTGAAGCCATTTCCTGTGATTTCGCAGAGTCATCAAGAGACACAACGATCTCAACAGGCGTTTTCAGGTTCTGAAAGTAAGCTTCCAATTGCTTTTTGATATTTGCATCTAACATGATTGACTCGCTTGATCGTTTCGATTGGGTTCAGGCTCCCTCTGTTGAGTGATGGCAGGGAGCCCGGGCGTTTTAGATTTTGCCGACCAGGTCCAGGGAAGGTGCCAGTGTTTCTTCACCTGGTTGCCATGCAGCCGGGCATACCTGACCAGGGTTCTCTGCGATGAACTGAGCCGCCTGAATCTTGCGAACCAGGTCTCCAGCGTTACGGCCAATACCTGAATCGTTGGTTTCAACGACTTTGATTTCACCTTCGGGGTTCATAACAAAGGTGCCCCGCAGAGCCAGACCTTCTTCTTCGATCATGACTTCAAAGTTGCGAGTGATCTGACCTGTTGGGTCGCCGATCATTGGGTATTTGATCTTGTTGATGGTCTCAGAGCTGTCGTGCCACGCTTTGTGAGTGAAGTGAGTGTCTGTGGAGACAGAGTAAACTTCAACACCCATGGCTTGAAGCTGTTCGTAGTGGTCGGCCAGGTCGCCCAGTTCAGTGGGGCAAACAAAGGTGAAGTCTGCCGGGTAGAAGAAGACAACAGACCACTTGCCTTTCAGGCTCTCTTCGGTCACTTCAACGAAGTCGCCATTGTGAAAAGCAGTGGCTTTGAACGGCTTGATTTGAGTATTAATGAGAGACATGGTTTATTCCTTCTTACTGATAGTCATTTTGTTTTTTAGTCAGCCGTTTTCGGTGGCGACATGGAAAGAATATGTTGATCTGATTGATTGGTATAATTAATCATTCAAATTTTGTTAATAGTCTTAATCTATTATACGGCTGGCGGGTTATATTTCTTCGCCCGTTCCAGTATCTTTGAAGGAGTCGATTTAAAACAACTCAGGGAAGGCTATGGTGCGACAGGGATGCATGTTGACGCTGATATTGGGATCAGTAAGCGTACTCGGTGCTCAAGATCATCAACCTGGCGAGGTACTCAAAGACTGGCTTAAAACTTATCAGCTATCAGACAGACCCATTGCGGATATTGAAGGGCCCGGGATTCATTCAGACCTCAGTCAACTTGGGAAAAAACTTTTCTTCAGCCCCGATCTCAGCCTTGATGGCAAAGTGGCTTGCTCGACCTGTCATCACCCGAGGCTGGCTGGGGCAGACAGTCTGGCTCTGCCCGTTGGAGTGACCGTTGATGATCCTTTTCTGACCGGGCAGCAGAGATTGGATCAATTAATTAAGCTCAGCCCGGACGACTATGTTCGTCATTTGATTCCACGTAATTCTCCTACGGTTTTCAATGTCTCTCTTTATCGAAAGAATTTGTTCTGGGACGGTAGGGTCCAGTATGTGGATTCTGACGTTTCCAGTCGAAAGATAAAAGTCGGTGGTGGTTATTCCGAACTTCCCACCAGTCGTTATCAGACCCATAGCCTGCTTCAGGCTCAGGCCAGGCTGCCGATGGTGTCACCTTTTGAAATGAAGGGGCTGTCCGATGCCAGTCATAATAACCTGGAGATACATCAGCTCATTGTGAGTCGGCTGGCTTCAAGTGATGAGTGGTGCAGACAATTCAAAAGCGTTTTTTCTCCGCAAGACGCCAATGTTTCCTGTGAAGCGGTGGTTCAAATTGACACATTGACAGAGGCTCTGGCGGCTTTTCAGGCAGACTTGGTATTGATTGAAAACCGCTTCTTTGGATTCCTCAATAATAAAAATAAGCTGTCAGAATCTGAAATGAAGGGCGCCCGACTGTTCTTCACAGCGGTCAGTGAGGGTGGGGCTGGTTGTTCAGGCTGTCATTCAGGGAGTCATTTCTCGGATGAACAATTCTACAATCTGGGCATAGAACCTTCAGGTCCTGGGGTGAATGGCAGGGGATTGGACTACGGTAGAAGCAATATCGAACCTGACACTGACACTTTTTCATTCAGGACGCCGAGCCTTTTGAATATTTCACGGACAGCCCCTTATTTTCACAACGGCAGTGCAGCGACCCTCTCTGAAGCCATTAAAGCTCATATCAGAAACAAGCCTGAAAAGAGCTTGTCTGACAGCAATAAGGGTGACAGTAATAGGAGTGATGTCGCTTATATGAAGCGTTCATTGACGACGATTCGGGAAAAAGCAGCGCAATCTCCCTTTCAGAAGCTTTTACCCGAAGCGCTCTCCGATCAACAAGTAGATCAACTATCAGCCTTCCTGGAGACGCTGACGGACCCCTGTTTGCTCTATGAGTCCTGCTTTCAGGTGTTTATTGATGATCAGCCGATCGTGACGCCTTTTACCAGGCCAGTTTCTTTAGAAGAGTCTTCAGCAGAAAAGTTATCAGCTTTACCCAGACAGACCGTTGAGAAAATCGAAATTCGTACTCCGTCGTTTGAGAAGTGTGTTGCCACTCCGGCGGTTATCCCGGTAGCAAAAACTAATCAGAACAGACTCTGGTTCAGAGAAGCAGGTGCTGAAAAGGGCATTGACCACAGGCGCAAAGTCGGTCTGATAAAGCCTGGATGGATCATGGATGTGATTAACTGGGGAGGAGTGAGCGCCGCAGATTTGAATCGAGACTGTCTGGATGATCTGGTCTTCGCTGATAACGATAATAGAGTTTGGGTTTATTACCAGCAGTCCAATGGCCAGTTCAAGCAGCAAAACATTCTTTTGAAGGGGGCAGAGCTTAAGGGTGTGATTACTCCACTGGTAGGGGATCTTGATGGCGATTACCAACCGGATCTTTTCCTGGGTAATGATGGACGATTTTATCCACAGGTGGTTTATGATTTTACTCGAGCCCCTGAGTCTCTGGTCTTTTCTGACGTCTCGGGACCGACACTGAATGCCAGTTTTGGTGATCTGGATCAGGACGGTGATCTGGATGCCGTGATGGCATTCTGGCGCACTTACAAGTCGGTCAGGCAACCGCAAATATGGCGCAATTCTGGTTATCGTCAGATGCAGCCCGCTGATTCTAAAGTTCCTGAATTAAGAGAAAGTTATGGGCCGATTACTTTAAATGATGGTCTGATTCATCAGAAACATGAAGCGCCAGTATTCGGTGGGGACGACTTTACCTTTACCCCTAATTTTGCTGACGTTAATCAGGATGGTATTTCTGATATTCTGATGACAGCCGACTTTTTTACCACGCAGCTTTGGAAGAATACCGGCACTGAGTTGCAGGATGTCACCGATATCAGGGAGGTCCATGGTAGTTTTGGTATGGGAGCAGCGATTGCGGATTTTGATAATGATGGCGATCTGGACTGGTTTGAAAGCAGTATTTTCAGCCTTAGTCAAAGCAGCAGTTATACGGGCAACCGCTTGTATCAGAATGAAGGTGACTATCAATTCCGGAATGTCACGGAAAATTCCGGCCTTCGCGAAGGTGGTTGGGGCTGGGGAAGCTGTGCGGCGGATTTTAATAATGATGGTCTGTTGGATATCTTTCATGCCACTGGCTACGGTAATATTCCGGAAACAGCGACCTATCCCAGCCAAGATTATAAGACACTGGCCACGCAAATTCTGAATAACCACAGTGAATTTCAACAATCCAGAGCACGACTATTTATTAATTTGGGTGAGATGACCTTTAAAGAACAGGCTCTGGAAGTCGGGCTTGAAAAGGCTATAGATGGCAGGGGAATCAGTTGTTTTGATTACCAGCAAGATGGCGATATTGATATCGTAGTGAGTAACTGGGAAGGTTCTCCCGATTTTTTTGTCAATTCAAATCCGGACAATCATCACTGGCTTTCTGTGCGACTCATCGGCCCTCCCGGTAATACGGAAGCGCTTGGGGCTAAAATAAGGCTGTATAGTCAGGATGGAACACAGTTCCGTGAAGTCCGTTTTGAAAATAACTTCGTTTCTACCAATCCCAGGCAGCAGCACTTTGGATTAAAACAATTAGAAAAGGTAGATCGGTTAGTCATTGACTGGCCAAAGCCTTATTCAGCCAGGACGGTTCTGGAAAACCCCCGAATTAATCAGCGACACCTTGTTTTTCATCCAGTATTAAATCAGTAGCCTCCATCGGGCACGAACAGGTACCCGAGAGACTCAAAAACTTTTCCAGTTATCTTATCTCTCGGTATTCTTTTTAAAAGCAAGTCTAAGAGCAAGTTTTGCGAACAAAAAGATAAGGAAACAACTTTAATTTCTCATCGGCAGTCAGGTTATTCATCTGTTTAATATTTCTATCGGGAATGCCATCGGGGTCCGGGTGGCTGGCCAGGGCCTTTTCAAGACTGTCTTCCCGGATAATATGCAGAAGAGGGTAGGGTGAGCGGTTGGTCAGGTTCTCATCATCATCCGGGTCGGTATCGGCGAAGCAGTAGTTTGGGTGAAAACTAGCTATCTGGAACTGACCTTCCCAGTGGAAGCCGCGAAGCAGGGCATCCACATGATGTAGAAACTGGTTATAGTCATCAAAATCCTGAAGCATGTCCGGAATGACAATCAGGGTGGTTTCCAGTTCACTGGCCGGTGTTTCGGCGGCCAGCGTCAGTTCAGACTGCAACGTCTCCAGCAGGGCTTCTTCCGAGGTATCCCTTGAGAGGGTGATACGAATCTGGTTGTGCTGCTCTGGCCAGGCCGCAAAGGGGCAGAGATCCAGGCCGATCACTACCTCTTTAAGCCACTGGCTGACTGCTTCAATCTCTTTACTCATAAGGTGAAGTCCGGGTTAATGTGTTACGAAGTATGGCAGAAAGCGCGTTTCGGAGCACGAAAGTGGCAGGGATAGACAAGAGTGCTGCGCTGTTGATTTCAGTAAAAATACCGTAATGTTGACCAGTAATTATCTAACCTGTGCTGATGAGAGAGCGTGCATGTCTGCAAGTGAAATGGCTGTGGCCATTCTTTTGGTCCTGATCTGTTCTGCATTATCCTGGCTGTTTGCCAGACAGAGAGCGGCTGCCGAATTGGCAAAGCTGGCTGCACAAATGCAGCAGCAGGATCACAGAATTTCTGAACTTGTCGCAGAGCAGGAACAGCATTCCATTGCGAGAGAAAAGCTGCAACAGGACAATCGTGACCTGCACATTTTAAAAGGAAAACTGGAAACTCTGTTGAGTAATGAAAAGCGCAGAGCTGAAGAAAAGGAAGAGCTGCTCAGGAAAGGTCTGCTTAAACAGCAGGATGAGCAGGAGGCCCGGTTCAGTGCAGAAAAGCAGGTCAGGGAGCTGAAGGTCAGGTTGGAGGAGCAGCAGTTGCAAAATGAAAAGTCATTGCGGCAGCTGGAAGACAATAAACAGGCGCTCAAGGAAGAATTTGGCAATCTGGCTAACGAGATTCTGGAAGCCAAGAGTCAATCGGTTTCACAGCAGCATCAGGCAGGTCTGGAAAATCTGCTAAAACCTTTTAAAGAACAACTGGGTGAGTTTCGCAACAAGGTCGAAGAAGCCAGAAAAGCGGATAATGAAGGTCGCGCTGCGCTCAAACAACAGCTGGAAACTCTGCATAATCTGAACCAGAAGATCACCAATGAAGCAGGCAACCTTGCCAGAGCCCTTAAAGGTGATAAAAAGTTGCAGGGCAACTGGGGGGAATTGCAGGTTGCAAAGATTCTGGAAAGCAGTGGCCTGATTAGAGGGCAGGAGTTCGAGCGGGAAGCCAATTTCAAGGATGAAGAAGGCCAGAACAAGCGGCCTGACTTTATCGTCTATCTACCGGAACAAAAGCATCTGATCATTGACTCCAAAGTTTCGCTGGTGGACTATCTGAGTTATGTTAATGCCGAAACCGATGCTGAGCGTGAAGTTGCTCTGAAGCGACATATACAAAGCATCCGGAATCACATCCGGAGTCTTAACGAAAAAGATTATCCCTCGCTGCCAGAGGTTAAAGCTCCTGACTTCGTCTTTATGTTCATGCCTGTTGAACCCGCTTTCATGGTGGCCTTCCAGCATGACCAGCAACTATTCAATGAGGCTTTTGAGAAGCGTATTGTGGTTGTGACACCCACCACGCTGCTGGCCACGCTCAGGACAGTGTCTAATCTCTGGACGATAGAAAGACAGAATGCCAATGCCCGAAAACTGGCTGACAAGGCTCGTCAGGTGTACGACAAACTTCGTGTTTTTGTTGAAAAGATGGAAAAGCTGGATCAACAACTGACCAGTGCCAGAAGCACTTATGATGACGCTATGGGAAACTTGAAGCATGGTCGGGGGAATCTGATATCTCAGGCGGATCAGTTCCTAACCCTGGGAGTGCGTGTTAAAAAAGAGCTGCCCAGACAGACGCTGGAAACAGCTGACCTGGGAAGCGATAGAGTCATTGAGTCTGATCAGCAATCTATTCAGGGTGATGAACTTTGATGAAACTGTTTATCGGTTTTCTGCATCGACACCGGATTCGAAAATGCCCAATGTCTGCAACTGTTCATATTCCTTAAGCTGGAAGTTTGCAGGCACGACCAGACAGGCTTGTTCGGTCATGACATCAAGTTGTTATAGATGACCTGCCCGAGATGATTGTTTTCCTGTGGCCGACAGCCGTTTAATAGACCAGAAGCCCCGGTTTATGGAGTGAAGCAATGAAAAATGTACTGATTACCGGCTGTTCATCCGGCATTGGTCTGGCGTTGGCCCTGGAGTTGGATCAGAGGGGTTATAGGGTCTGGGCCACAGCAAGAAAGCTGGAATCAATCAGACATCTGTCAGATAAAAGTATCAGGACAGCAGAGTTGGATGTTACCGATGAAGACCAGGTTGGCAGGATACTGGCAGAGATTCAGGATGAAGAAGGTAAGCTGGATGTTCTGATCAATAATGCAGGCTATGGCGGAATGGGAGCAGTGGCTGAGTTACCCAGAGAAGAACTTCTGAAGCAATTTGAGACCAATGTATTTGCTCCGGTGTTGTTAGCCAATAAAGTTATCAAGGAAATGTGCACTAATAAGGAAGGAACAATCATTAATATTGGCAGTGTTTCAGGAGAAGTTACCACGCCCTTCTCAGGGCTTTACTGTGCTTCAAAAGCTGCCTTCAACGCCTTTTCAGATGCTATGAGGATGGAGCTTCAGCCGTTTGGCATAAGAGTTCTGACCGTATTGCCCGGAGCCATCAAATCCCGTTTTGCAGAGAATGCCAATGAAGCTCTTGACCGGGTTTTTTCAGAAGGCTCTCTGTATTTTCCTATCGAAGAGGGAGTCAGAGCACGAGCGAATGCCTCTCAGGATAGGCCCACCCCTGCCAAAAAAGTAGCATCAGAGATTGCTGCATGGCTGGAGTCATCAAGCCAGCAGGGCATTTTAAGAGTGGGCAATGGCAGTAGGGCGCTGCCCGGGCTCAAAAGATGTCTGCCTGTTTCATGGTTTGAGGCTATTCTCAGACGCAAGTTCGGACTTAGCCGTTTAACAGTTAATTAATTGTCCTAAAAGTAGAAAAAAAGTGCATTTTGGCTTTGCCTTTCAGACGGTCCTGCTATAAAGTACGGCTCCGTTCGCAGCAACAGATGCGGGCGACAACAATGGTGAGGTGTCCGAGTGGCCGAAGGAGCACGCCTGGAAAGTGTGTATACGGAAACGTATCGAGGGTTCGAATCCCTCCCTCACCGCCAGTGAACAATTTAGTATTACGCGCTCGTAGCTCAGCTGGATAGAGTACCTGGCTACGAACCAGGCGGTCGTAGGTTCGAATCCTACCGAGCGCGCCATCTTCAGAAAGCCCTATTTTTATAGGGCTTTTTGTCGTTATGGGGATGAGTTTCGTCCTGCCTGTCTCGCCTTTTATTATTTTTTGGTCGTCTAATTTCCGCACTGGCAAAAACCGTAAAAATCCCCATTTTTGGCCATTTTGGGGCCTTTTTCTCTTTCTCTTCTCTTAAATCCGCACTTTTCAAAATTCGTGTGCGTACTTTGATTTTCCCTTTAAAAACAGTTGGTTATCAGTGGTTTCAGGTTGTTTGTACGGGTGTTGGGTTTGCACTTTATTAGCGATATGTGTGGGGGACGGTCGGCGAACTTTATGATTAAAAATCGAGGGGTAAAAAGGAGGGAGTACATCAATCCTCTGGTATACCCAATGCCTTCTTCTGCTCCGACCACAAGAGTGGAAAAGGCTTCATAAAATCAGCCAGTACCAAACCTCCCAGGTTGCGACCATCAATAATGGCTTCCTGAATCTCTGGCGACAGGGTGGTCAGCCGGAGGATTTTCGAAGCATAGCTTTCGCTGTTGATTCCTTCCTTTTTAGCCAGCACTTTCAGATGCTGTTCTTTCCCTGTTTCCAATGCCTTCAACCATCGGTGCGCCCTGACCAGAGCATTCCTCAAAGCCGGGTCGACCTCTTCCAGTGCCGGACGACCATCCGGTGTGGTGATCTGGCTCTTGCCCTTGCGGTTGATGAACTTAATGGGGATATGCACCAGAATGCAGTTCTCGTCTTCGAGGTAGGTGCGGGTCGCCTTGCCGGTTACTTTTATGGCCATGTCACTTCTCCTTGTAGCTCATGGGTAATGGTGGGTATCCCTTCCTGGTGGAAGCGAATCTCAATGCCCTGCTGGTGGACGTCTATACGACTGACCAGTAGTTTCATTAAACGGCGCTGTTCTTCCGGGAACAGCAGGTTCCAGATGTCCGACAGATCGTTCAGGGCTTCTCGAACCTGATCTTCATTGAACGTGTCTTGATCCGTCAGCATCTGCCAGGTGGTGAAAATGATCTCTGGTTGCTTGAGTAAATCCCGGAGGTGTTCAACCACCAGAAACTCGATTTCTCTGGCTGGGAGGGTAGGCAGGGGCGAGTGTTTATGACCATGCTTCCGGGCCGTGCTACTGACGTAGTAACGGTGCAGTTTGCCCTTGCTGCGGCTGGCCGTGGGGATCAGGGCTTCCTGTTCAGGACCGAACAGAAAACCCCGCAGAAAGGAACGTGTGTTGCGGTGTCGGCTGTCTGACTGCCGGGTCGAGCTGTTGCCCTGGAGAATGGCCTCCGCCCTCGCCCAGACCTCCGGTTTGATGAGGGCTTTATGCTCACCCGGGTACCATTCACCCTTGTGTCCGATCTCACCTTTATAGAGGCGGCTCTTCAGCAGCTTGTATATGGCAGTGCGAGTGAACTTTTTGCTACCGGCGACTTGGCCACCCTTGCGCGGCAGTCGTTTGGTTCGAAAGCCCATCTCATTAATCCGTTCAGCGGTTTCAATCTGAGAGCGGGTTTCAATAAAAGTCTTGAAGATCTCCCGGATAATTACTGCTTCCCCCTCATTAGGGACCAGCTTGCGATCCACCACGTCATAACCCAGCGGTGGCGTCCCTCCCATCCACTTGCCTTTCTTTTTGGAGAGCAGGAACTTGTCCCTGATTCTTTCCCCAGTCACTTCCCGTTCAAATTGGGCAAAGGATAGGAGAATATTAAGCGTCAGTCGTCCCATGCTGCTGGTGGTATTAAACTGCTGGGTGACGGCGACAAATGACACCTGATGCTTGTCGAACACCTCCACCAGCCGGGCGAAGTCAGCCAGCGACCTTGAGAGACGATCCACTTTATAAACCACCACCACATCAATCTTTCCGGCTTCCACATCTTGCATCAGTCGCTGAAGCGCAGGCCGTTCCATATTGCCACCAGAAAAGCCGCCATCGTCGTATTCGTCCGGAACCAGAATCCAGCCTTCCTGTTTCTGGGAAGTGATATACGCTTCACCCGCTTCCCTTTGGGCGTGGAGTGAATTGAACTCCTGCTCCAGACCTTCTTCCGAAGACTTGCGGCTATAGACTGCACAGCGCTTGAGATCCTTAATCTTGCTTTTATTTCTGCCCATGGCTTTTTCCCCGCTCATGGCTGCTACCCTTCAGTCCGAAGAACACCGGCCCAGACCAGTGACTTCCAGTAATCAGCTTGGCGATCCCGGAAAGGCTCCGGTATATCTGGCCCCGGTATTCGAAACCTTCCCTGGTGACAATCACCTCGTGGGTTTCACCTTCATACTCCTTAACAATCCGGGTACCTGCTGGTGGCTTATTGACCCTGGCCTTGGGCACAGCTTTGTCTTTAGTCGATGGCTTTTGCAGTCGCTGTAATTGTTTCTTGTGCTTCTCGGAAAGGCTGCCCAGTTCCAGCTCCTGAACCCGGAAGGCCAATCTCTGTCGCAGCAGTCGTTTATTGAGCCTGGGGGCTTTGGTGCCATAGAGCTTTGGCCAGAGTTCCAGCAGTGCCTTGGTGGACATCTTCTGAATGGCAGCTACCTTGGCCGCCAGGCTTGACTGTTCCGATAATTCATTCTTCATTGTTGGACTCCTGTCGTTGAACCCTATGAGACATACAGGCTCTGGTTCCGGCATTAGTCCAGTTATCTTTCTCTCTTTCGGTGTTTTCCCGCTCTTGCTGCTTCATATGGCGACGTTCAATACCGACAGCCAGAATCTGGCAGATAGCCAGGGTATTGGGGTGCGGCTGGTGGCTTGATGGGGTTTTGTTCATGGTCGGCTCCCATCCCTGGGTGGTGCGGATTTATTGATTATTGTCGGAAGCTCTGAAGCCTTTGTAAAAGGGCAATTTGACCCCGTTTGTACCCTCCGATCTGCTATCTGTTATCCCTGTCTTTGAATGTACTCTATTGACCGAATAGCTGATTATTTATACAGTGTTTAATCCGTACGAAGTTAAGGGTTAACTCACGCCATGGCAAGGAGCCAGTATGAAAGCAGTCCAACAAGTACTGCAAGGCGCTGATCTGGAGTCAGATACCTTTTTTGAACTGTGCAAGATTGACCTCAACGCCGTCTCTCCGGGTACGACCCGCATCATTACTCCCAAAGAAGTCTACAAAAATATTCTGACGCTGGATGAGCAAGACCAGGCTCGTTTGGAGTATGTGGCTATCCGGATTGTTGATCTGGCCTGTGAGGTCGGACAACAGGTTATGAGTGACTTATCTCATAATTTCACCAGCAATCCATACGACAATGCCCTTCGGCTTCTGGCAGCGAATGAAAGCGACTTCAGGAAAGCCGAAGAGATCCGCTATGTGGAGTATCACAGACATCATGGTCGCATGTGGGATGGCTATTACCTTCCCACTCCGGTGCCTCTGGATAAAGACGTTGATCTGACTGACTTTGTGCAGAAGCTCAGAGATCAGTTCAACAATGACAAGCTGGTGATCAGGCGGCAGAAGCGACAGCGTCATAGTGATCATCAGGGGTTGGTCACTGTGTTGCAGTTCATGATTTACCGGGAAGGCTTACCGGTCAGCTTTGAAGTGCTCGATGAAGAAGGCAAGGATGTAGTACTGGAAACCATCCACCCCGCTCGCGAGTACGCAGTGACGTATGAGCCGGAGACCGGTGTTATTGAGCTCTACGCAGAACAGGTAGCCATTCGTAATCTGCTGAAGAAAGCCTTCTGTGAGTCGGTTCTGGAACAGGAAGACAGCCCTGAAAAGCTGAAGCTTAGGCAGATCAACCTCGAGATCTTTCGCCAGCGACCTGATTTTGAAGATAGCTTTGATCTTAAGCACGGAGTCATGGAAGTGACAGTCAAGAATATTGACATTCAGACATTGCCCGGGCGGGGTGGTGCGATCTTAAAAGCCACTTCAAGAAAATTCTTTGACAAGGATGCCTATCAAACCATCGAAGACCTTGGGATCAACCTTCTGAATCCGAACAGGCTCCATATTCGGGGCGTGACTCTGGCATTCCTTTGTGAAGCTGTGGGCAGCCTGCCGAAAGAAACGATCACGGTTAAGTTGAGAGCCCCCAACGGTTGTTCATTACGGGATCTGTCTCAACGAGAACGCTACTTGAATCATGATCTGCTGGTGCAGATGGGGGTTCTTCTGGAGGACAAGGATGATGAAGCGACAAGCGTTTGATTTTTTACAAAGTTGTTTTGAGGCAGCTACGGATAGAGAGCGAATCAGTGAGCTGAAGTTCTATTACCCTGAGTGCTGGCAAGACATCATTGGCAATAATGCTTTTATCCCGAAAGGCCCTGCCGATGACCGGCTGATCATGGTGGATTATCCTGATGACTTGCAGGACGGCTATCGCCAGGTGCACAGGGTCAAGGATGAGTTTGTCTACTATTACAACGGCTGCCACAAGGTCACGGACGATGAATTAAGGATGTACAAATTCCGAATGGAGTGGTTCCCGGAATGGTTGGCTGAAAAGCTCAATCTGGATCAGGCAGAACCCATACTGGATGACCGGGTCTGGAAGCTGGGAGAGATCAAAGGCGTCACTGTATTACTGGTTCGAGAGCTGAACCCGAATTTTGATGACATTGCTGACTGTTTGTTTGCTCAATCCTTATCCTCCTGTGTAGTGATTTCCAGCCAAAAGCCCAAGTCCCGCTATATGATTTTACCTCCTGGGTTTCAGTTGCTGCCTCTGGGTGAGTTATTGCCAAAAGGTCCGGTCGCTGTCGACTATAATCGCTTTCTTTCGTATGTTGATCCGGATCAGGCACGACTGGAGCGGGAAGGCATTATCTGGGATGAGCATAACGGGATACTGAGAGTGTTGGGCCTTGATCCCTGGCTACTGAAAGGTGGGCCAGCCCGTTGCCAGCTGGTGGATCAGTTGGTGCAGGCCGGTAAAAGAGGGGCTCCTCGAATTCTGACCCAGTTACTCCTGGAAGAGTCCAGTTCCAGTAATCTTAGCCAGTTCTTCCACAAGGAACCTCGCTGGAGAGATTTTATCGGCTACGAGCCAGGAGCTTCAGGACGATGTTGGTTAAAGGCTTTTGAAGAACTGGAGATGTTTCAAACATCTGAAGCTTGATCAATAAATCACAATGACATTAATACCGGCCAATGAGCCGGTTTTTTTTGCATTAATTTCAGCAAAAAACCTCCTCCTACAGTTTCTCCTACAGCTCCTACACTTCTCCTACAGTAACTCCCCCACTATCAGTCTTGCATGAACACGAAAAGCACGGAGGTCATCATGCAAGACACACTACCGGGAGCCGTTGCTCCTACACTTTGTCCTACACCTGAAAATCAGGTGGTTCATCTGGACTCACTCCAGCTGTCCAAACGCCTCAATATCAGCATCAAGTCTCTGGCCAGAATGCGTCAGGACGGCACCGGTCCCCGCTTTATGCGGATCGGAGCCAGAATCCTGTATCGCCTGTCGGATGTTCTGGAGTACGAGCAATCCCGGCTCTATAACGCAGTGGGCTCACCGGTGATGGAACAGGAGGGTGAGTCATGAGCAGTGAGCTGGAAAACATCCAGAATATGGGAATCGCAGAACTGGCAGCTCGTTCCGGAGCGGAGTTGGCGACGCTGGTCAGGGATACGGATAAAGCCCTGGCGCAACTCCAGCTGCAAAAAGACTGGCTGGAGTCAGTGATCGCCTACAAGTATGTCTACAAGGCTTCCCAGGTTCGAGCTCAGTTGCAGCAGGACTTCGGAACCATCAGTTTTGATGACGAAGGAACGCGTGTGCTGGTGGATTTGCCCAGAGAAGTCAGCTGGGATCAGCAGAAACTAAAGACCATCGCCCAGCGCATTCAGGAACAGGGTGAAGACCCATCTGAGTTTCTGGATGTTCACTACTCGGTGCCTCAGGAGAAGTTTGATCTCTGGCCCCAAGAGATTCGTCGATCCTTCGAGCCAGCCTTGCAAGTGAAGCCAGGTCGTTGCACTTACCGGCTGGTGGGAGGTGTGAAATGAGCCTTCCCATTCTCAATGCAGACCAGCGCAGCGAGGAGCATAAGGGCATCAAGTGCGTGCTGCTGGGCAACAGTGGGGTGGGTAAAACCACCCAGCTGCTGAGTCTCAATCCGGACACCACTTTGTTTGTGGATCTGGAAGCAGGCGATCTGGCGGTGCAAGAGTGGCCCGGCGACACCCTGCGTCCAGCCACCTGGCCGGAGTTCCGTAACTTTGCCGTCTATCTGGCAGGACCTAATCCAGCGCTTCGGGATGATCAGGTGTACTCGAAAGCCCACTATGAAGCGGTATGTCGTAAGTATGGTGATCCTCAATCCCTGGAGAAGTACGACACCTACTTCATAGATTCCATCACAGTGTTGGGAAGGCTCTGCTTCCAGTGGTGCAAAGGCCAGCCCCAGGCGTTCTCCGAAAAAACCGGCAAGCCGGATACTCGGGGCGCTTATGGCCTCCACGGTCAGGAGATGATTGCAGCCCTGACCCACCTGCAACATGCAAGGGGTAAGAATGTGGTCTTTGTCGCCATCCTCGAGGAGCGGGTGGACGACTTTAACCGCAAGCTCCACCAGCCACAGATTGAAGGCAGTAAAACCGGTCTGGAGCTTCCCGGCATCGTTGACCAAGTGATCACCCTGGGTAGTCTGCCCGATGAAGAGGGCAACCTGCGTCGCACGTTTGTCTGCCAAACCCTTAACCCTTACGGCTACCCGGCCAAGGATCGCAGCGGTCGTTTGGATGTATACGAGCCGCCCCACCTCGGACAGCTGTTTACTAAGATCCGTACCGGTTCAAGACAGCCTGTCCAGTTTGAAACTCAACCTCAAGGAACGGAGAAATAACCATGAGCCAACAAAGAGCCATGACACGCTGGAACGACTTTAACGATGCTACCGATCAGGGCAGCTACGATGTCATTCCTTCAGGCACCTTGGTCAAGGTACGTATGACCCTTAAGCCGGGAGGCTACGACAAGCCCGAAATGGGCTGGACCGGTGGTTACGCCACTTGTGGCGATACCGGAGCCATCTACCTCAATGCCGAGTTCACGGTGCTGGAAGGCCAGTACGCCAGGCGCAAGATTTGGTCACTGATCGGGATGCACAGCCCCAAAGGTCCGGAGTGGGAAAACATGGGCCGGTCTTTTGTCCGGGGTGTTTTGCAATCCGCCCGCAATATCAAGGCCGAGGATAACAGTCCACCGGCTTATAAAGCCCGACAGTTGAAATCGTTGTCAGAGCTGGATGGTATTGAGTTCGTCGCCAAAATTAGTACTGAAAAGGATCAGTATGACGAGCCCAAAAATGTCATCAAGCAGGCCATCACACCGGAGCACAAGCAATATGCCCAGTTGATGTTTGGTCAGGTTGCTCCTCAGGGGAATCCACCTGCTAATCAGCTGGGTGGCCACCCTCAGGCTCAACTGCAATCCCAGCTCTACAGTCCTCCGGACTCAGCGCCTCACCCGGCTGAAAGCTACAACAACCAGTGGGATTAAGGCCCTCACGCCCACCTGCGGGTGGGCTTTTCCCTACAGGGACTGTGACAATGAAAAACGAATGGCTTGATTTTAACGATGCCCAAGAGCAGGGCACGACACAGAAACGGGATGCAGAAGACGTTAAGCGTCGTATTCAGGAACGAATGCCAGAGTACCTGGCCTGGCTCTTTCCCAATGGCAAAAAACGAGGTCAGAAGTTTGTATTGGGCAACGTCCAGGGCAAGAAGGGCAAGAGCCTGGAAGTGGAGCTGGGCAGTGGACTTTGGCACGACTTTGAAAGCGGTGAAGGCGGTGACATTATCAGTCTGACTGCGGCGCATCAGTCTCTTGATGCTCAAAGGGACTTTCCAGAAATCATAGAGCTCATGGCGGAGTGGCTCGGCATGCCGTCATTCACGCCACCAGCTTCGGTTAGCCACCAGGAAGAATATGAAGACTTGGGTCATCACACAGGCAAGTGGGACTACCACGATGCCGAAGGCAATTTGATCGCCTGTGTTTACCGTTATGACACACCGGATGGAAAGGAGTTCAGACCCTGGGACGTGAAGACCCGTAAAACCAAAGCTCCCAATCCGAGACCGCTTTATAACCAGCCGGGCATCAAGGTAGCGGACGAAGTACTGCTGGTGGAGGGTGAGAAAGCAGCTCAGGCACTGATTGATACTGGCTATTGTGCTACGACTGCCATGAACGGTGCCAAGGCTCCACCGGATAAAACGGACTGGTCTCCCCTTAAAAACAAACGAGTGCTGGTGTGGCCCGACCATGATGAGGCTGGATTGCTTTACGCCCAGCAGGCCGCACAGGCTATTTCTGATGCGGGGGCGGCCTCCGTCATTATCTTAAAACCACCTGAGCAGCAACCTGAGAAGTGGGACGCAGCAGATGCTGTGGCAGAGGCATTCGATATTCGTCAATGGATGATTACCACACGACGAAAGACGATCAAGGAGTCTGTACCCGTCTATCGTTTTGGTGAGTTGCTGGATGATGAATCCCCCATGCCAGAGGATTTGCTGTCTCCGAGGATATTGACGCCTGGTGGCATGTTGGTGTTGGGTGGTGCTCCGAAGGTAGGCAAGAGTGACTTCCTGCTTAACCTTCTCGCGCATATGTCGGCAGGCTTGACCTTCCTGGATATGCGCCCCAGTCGTCCCCTGAAGGTGTTCTATCTACAGGCCGAGGTGCAATACCACTATCTGCGTGAGCGGGTGAAGCAATTACCCCTCAAGGACTTCCAGCTTAACCGGGTTCGAGAGAACCTGGTGATGACAGCCCGGTTAAAACTGATCCTTAATGCGGTGGGCTTGCCCATCATCGCCAGAGCGATTCAGCAGGCTTTTTCTGAAGGACCTGATGTCATTGTTATTGACCCCATCAGGAATGTGTTCGATCCGGGGCCGGACGGCAGCAGCGAAAATGATAACAACGCTATGCTGTTTTTTCTCAAGGAGCGAGTGGAGCAACTGCGGGATATCGTTAACCCGGACGCAGGCATAGTGCTCGTTCACCACACCCGAAAGATGAGTAAACGACAGCTTGAGGAAGATCCTTTTCAGGCGCTTTCCGGGGCTGGCAGCCTAAGAGGTTACTACACCTCCGGGATGTTGCTGTTCAGGCCGGAAGAGCTGGAGCCTGAACGAATGCTCTATTACGAGCTGAGAAACGGCCCTTCACCCAAAGCTCAGAGGATCATCAAAAGAGATGGACAATGGCGGGAAGCACCTCCCAACAGTATGCGTCTGGCGGGTGAAGAGTTAGGCAAGAAGCACGATGCAGAGCGCATCAGGAAGCGGGAAGTGATCGTCAACCTGCTCTACCAGGAAGCACTGAAAGGCAGGGTGTTCACCGTTAACCAGTTCTCTGAGCAGTTTGAAAACCAGCTGGGCCTGGGTGGCAAAACGACCATCTATGATCGAATTCAGGTGCTGGCTACCAAAGGTTATATCAAGTTTTTCCGGGATTATGACGAGTATAATTTGCCTGCTCCAAAGCGCAGCAAACTGGGGTATTTATGTGTTGATGGCATGGCCTATGGCGTGGATGGCGAGGCATTGTGCAGCATCAGGCCAACGGATTTCAAATGCCCCAATACCGGCACATTGCTGCCTGTCGAAAATCCGGATGTGTGGGTTTACCAGGACGCCCTGTAGAAGTCAGAAACCGACTGAAAATGGCCTTTCAGAATTCGGCCAGATTTCAGAATTCGCAGAATTCAAAAAAATTGAAATCTGGTTGAGAACTTATTTTTAAAAGGATTTCAAACGGTTATGCAGGCTTTTTAGAATTCAACTCAGGTTTTCCGAATTCTGGAATCCGAAGTTTGTAAGTGATTGTTTATTAAGCAATATTTTCTAGTTTTCAGAATTCAACAACACCGTATATATAAATATATACAGGCGAGCCTCCTTCAGGTCGGCCTCGCCTGTATAACAAAACCACAGGAGCTGAAGTCATGGAGTGCAAGGATGAACTGGCCCATCGCTATCGGGAAGCCTGGCTGGTGGCACGACGAGTGTCGTCAGGTATTAATCTCCGGTACTCCGCTTTCTGGCCGGAGAGTAATCCCAACCGCTGGGAGGTCTACCAGGGAGAAAACAAAATCCTGAGACTGCCTGAGCCCTCGGAAGACGAAGTGGATCGCATGGTGAAGTGTATGCGCTGGTTGCGATGGGTCAGCGAGGAGGAACGCAAGCTGATCTGGCTTCGTGCTTCGGGATTGCCCTGGCGAGTGATTGCTGACGACCTCGGGGTGAATCGAAAAACAGCCTATGGGCACTGGTGCAAGGCCATAAACCGGATTTCTATCCACATTTTACAAAAAAATTCAGGGTAATTTGACCCATGTAGAGTGTTTAAAGAGGTGTTTGTCTGTCGTTGTCGCTTAAAGTCCGTATATGGAGGATTGGACACTTTCGCCAAATTTGACAAGAATTAACGCTAAGCTCGAAGCGAAGTGCACCTGAACCTCACACCTCCCCGGTCTGAGGTTTTTTTACGTCTGGAAATCACGGAAGAACCATGTCCAGAATCCTTGTCGAAGCCATAGAACATCGCACCGTCGCCACCCTGGTGCCCTACGCCAACAATGCCCGGACTCACTCCGATGAGCAGGTGGACCAGATTGCCCGGTCAATCGAGGAGTTCGGGTTTGTCAATCCGGTGCTGGTGGGCAGTGACGATGTTATCGTAGCCGGTCATGGTCGTTTGATGGCGGCGAAGCAGCTGGGCATGGAAACTGTGCCGGTGATTGTGCTGGGGCACTTGAGTGAAACCCAGCGCCGAGCGCTGGTCATAGCCGACAACCAGATCACGGCCAACTCAGGCTGGGACGAAGAACTGCTCAAGCAGGAACTGGCAGAACTGGATGCTCTGGATTTTGACCTGGATCTGATGGGCTTTTCCGATGAGGAGTTGGAAGGTCTGTTGCTGGTGGACGAGCCTGAAGGGCAGACCGATGATGATGAAATTCCTGAACCGGAAGAGCATCCCGTCAGCCAGCTGGGTGATGTCTGGATTTTGGGAAGCCATCGGGTGCTGTGCGGCAGTGCTACCGAACAGGCCGATGTGGAAACCCTGATGGCAGGCCAGCTGGCGGATATGGTGTTCACCGATCCACCTTACAACGTTGACTACGCTAACCCTGAGAAAAACACCCAAGCCAAAAAAGATCGCCGGATCAAAAACGATAATCTCGGCTCTGAGTTCCACGCTTTCCTGCTGGCCGCCATGACCAACCTGATAGGGGTCTGCAAGGGGGCGATTTATATCTGCATGTCGTCGTCTGAGCTGGATACGCTCCAGAAAGCTTTCCGGGAAGCCGGTGGCAAGTGGTCCACGTTTATCATCTGGGCCAAGAATACTTTCACCCTGGGTCGTTCAGATTATCAACGGCAGTACGAGCCAATCCTCTACGGCTGGAAGGAAGGCAATGAACATTTCTGGTGTGGAGCCAGAGATCAGGGTGATGTCTGGTTCTTCAGCAAGCCTGCCAGGAATGACCTTCATCCCACTATGAAACCCGTGGAGCTGGTAGAGCGAGCTGTTCGCAACTCTTCCAAGACCCACGACATTGTGCTGGATCTGTTTGGCGGTTCCGGCTCCACACTGATTGCCTGCGAAAAGTCACACCGCAGTGCCCGGCTCACCGAACTGGACCCCAAATACGTGGATGTCATTGTGCGTCGATGGGAGGAGTACACAGGCAAGGAAGCCTATCTTGAATCCAATCATCTGACCTTTGAACAAACCAGAGAAGAAAGACATGGAAGAACTTTCAAGGCGACTGGATCAGATTGATTCCAAACTCGACAAACTGAGCGATGCCGTTTCCCGTTTGTCCATGATCGAGGAACGAATCACTCACCAGACCAACAACCTCACCCGTCAGGATGAACGCCTGGACGAGCAGGAGAAACGCATCCGAAAACTGGAGTTTCAGGCCAGTCGCCGGGGTGTGATGCTGGGCTATATCGAACGCTTCGGTTGGATCGTGCTGACCGCTGCTATTGGCCTGTTGGCTTACTTTCTTAAAACATAAACTCAGGGGATGAGTAATGGGCAAGCGTAAGGAAACCAATTACATCGTCGTTCATTGCTCGGACACCCGAGCTAACCAACACGTTACTTTTGAAGACATCAAACGCTGGCACACCATGGAACGGGCCTTTCTGGATATTGGTTATCACTGGGTAATTGAGCGGGACGGTTCCGTCAAGCAGGGTCGCCCTATTGAAGACTGGGGTGCTCATGTCAAATACCACAATCATGAGAGTGTTGGCATCTGCTTGGTGGGTGGCCTGAATGAACACAATGAGCCAGAAGATAACTTCACTCCGGAACAGAAGCGAATGCTGAAGCTTCTGGTGGCTGGCCATCAAGCTATTTATTCAAACGCTGTCGTGCATGGTCATCATCACTTTAGTAAGGTGAAGACCTGTCCCAACTTTGATGTGCACCAGTGGCTCAGACAGGAAGGACTGCTGGGGGGCAAACGGTGAGTCTGGTGGCTGCCATCCCGGTGATAGGAAAGGTCATCGATAAGCTTTTTCCTGATGCGAACAAAGCCAGGGAAGCCAGAGCTGAACTGAGCAAGATGCTGCTCAACGGTGAGCTGAATGAACTGAAGCAAAAGGCTGGCGTTGTTAAAGCCGAAGCTCAGGGTGAAAGCTGGCTGCAAAGGAACTGGAGACCCATGGTGATGCTGGTCTTTACGGCATTAGTCGTGTGTCGCTGGATGGGTTGGTCAGCACCAAATCTTACTGAGGCAGTGGAACTGAAACTGTTCAATATTATTCAGTTGGGTATTGGCGGATACATTGCCAGCCGTGGGCTGGAGAAAGTGACAAGAACATGGAAAGGCTGAGGCTTAATTTAAGCCGCTCTGAGCGTTTCTTTTTAAATGCAGGGAGCGTCTCGGGATCGAAGAGAACGCTTGATAAGCGTCTTCTGACGGCTGTTCCGGGGTCCCTGGGAGGCGTCTTCTAGTGCGGGTATGCATCAGCGCGGAATAGCACCAGCGACAGAGTGAAAATCGGGGTTGACACTCAGGTTGACAGGTTGGGCTTAAGCCCAGTAATGGCGGGGCTTTCCGGTGTCAACCAGCCAGGGATTTTGTCAACCAAACTGTCAGCCTTTGCGGCCAAGGTTGTCAACCTGGTTGACAGCTCTGAGGTGCCACTAAAACTTGAGTTCAATGGCCAGTAGAATGGAGCAATAGCGGCCGTCAGCCAGCCGCCTTGCAATGCGAGAGCGGTTACTTATGCAGTCTCACCCTGAAAGAGCGCTTCCAGTCCGGCGGTGATCCGGTAAATGCGATCCTTGCCTTCAGGCTTCTCCGATTCAATGGTCAGTCCCAGTCGTTTTTTTAAGGCTCCGGCCAGAGTGCCGCGAACCGTGTGCTGTTGCCATCCGGTCTCGCGCATGATTTCGTGGATCTCAGCGCCCTCGGGTCGGCTCAGCAGCTCAATCACCCTGTGGAGTTTGGTACCGGTGCGGATCTTGCCTTTCCGGGCAGGTTGGTCGTCTACCGTAAGGCCGATGGCTGTCTTGCCCTGGGGGCTGATGTCGTAGGTGTCAGCCTTTTTCATGGGGATCAGAAAGCCTTTGCTGGTCAGACTGTCCAGCACTTTTTTCCGGGCACCTCCTTTCAGGGTGAGCTTGTTAGCGTCAAGGGTTCCTGTCTCAGCGGCTTGCTTCAGAACAGTCTCTTGGGTAGCAGTGAGTTTTGTCGTTTTCATGGTGCTTCTCCTTTTGGGGTTATTGTTTTTGGCCTTGTTTCAGGCCCAATTGATAAGCCTGTTCCAAAGCCTTTTTGACTTGCCAGACGGCGACTTCCTCGAAGTCTTCCGAAGTGTTTCGGGTTTTGAGGGTGTCCATTAGCAGGGTCTTTTGGGCGATGTTTTCCAGGGCTTGTTCGGTCTTCTTATTCATGGCCTGTTTCCTTTTTGATGCTTGTTTGCGTTATGTACAGTAAGGCTCCATAACCGGTGGTTATCAAGGAAAAAACTATTAATAATCAATAGGTTGTAGAAGTAGGAGGCGTATCCGGCCACGGCGGGACAGGGGAGGTTATACAAATCGCTATGACACTCATCTCGCAATCGGAATTCGCCAAACGTCAAGGCTGGAGCCGCCAATATGTGGCCAAATTGGTCAAGTCCGGCAAGATTCGTCTGCAGAAGGGCAAGGTCAATCCGGATGAGGCCCTGAAGGCGATCCAGGCCCAGGCTGAGCCCTCGACTGTGCTGAGGAAACCTGCTTCCCAAGACCACTTGCCAGTGGCCCCCACTGATTCAAGACAGGCGGTGGATTTCGTTACGGCTCGCACCATGCGGGAAGCTTTCAGAGCCAAGATGGCGAAGATGGAGTATGAGGAAAAGGCCGGAAAGCTCACCGAAGCCAGCAAGGTGCGTGAAGATGCTTACCGGGCGGGAAGAATGCTGAGGGATGCTTTGTTAGGCATCCCGGACCGACAGGCGGATGTCCTGGCGGCAGAAACCGATCCTCGCAAAGTACGTCAACTGTTGATGGATGAACTTGAAGCAATCCTTTCCGAGCTGAGTAGTATTTAATCACTGGGTGGCTTGGGACAGGGTAGCACTCCTTCCCACTGAATCAGGCATCGCAGTTTCTCTTTCATTGGCATGTCGGCAAATAGCTGGTTTACGGTTTTACAGCAGACCACCTTGTTTTCGACTATATCCTTACCCCCCAGACTTTTGGGCATGACATGATCAATACTGGCATCAGCGGGTTTGAGTGACTTTTTACAGTAGAAGCACTTGTTTCCCTGCAACCAGAGCAATCTTTGGAGTTGTGACTTAGCCATGGATAGAGTCCTTTTTTCTTATGTCCAGCCCTTATATTGACGGTTTTTTTGCAGGCCTGAAACCTGACACACGACTGACCGTTTCAGAGTGGGCCGATGAATACCGCATTCTGCCCATGAAAGCGGCCAAAGAGGCCGGTCGCTGGCGAACCGCTCGGACGCCTTACCTCAAAGAAATTATGGATTGTCTGTCACCCTCTTCGGATGTGGAACGTGTCGTTTTTATGAAAGGTGCACAGGTCGGTGGCACCGAATGTGGCAATAATTGGCTGGGCTATGTGATCCATCATACGCCCGGTCCCATGATGTATGTGCTGCCGACGTTGGATATGGCCAAGAGAACCTCCAAGCAGCTCATAGCGCCGATGATTGAAGAGATGCCGATTTTGCGGGAGCGGGTGAAAGACCCTCGTTCCCGGGATTCTGGTAATACTCAGATGGTGAAGGAGTTCCCTAACGGTGTATTGATCATCACCGGAGCCAACTCCGCCACGGGCTTACGTTCCATGCCTGCCCGCTTTCTGTTTCTGGATGAAGTGGATGCCTACGAAGACGATGTAGATGGGGAAGGCAGCCCTATCAACCTGGCGATTAAACGTACAGCGACGTTTTCCCGTAATCGAAAAATCCTGATGGTGTCGACACCCAATATTGCCGGGGCCAGCAAGGTTGAATCGGCCTATCAGGCCAGCGACCAGCGGCAATACTACGTGCCTTGTTTGAACTGTGGGCACATGCAGCCTATTGAGTGGCAGCAAATAAAGTTTGAAAACCAGAACCCGGAAACGGCTTGTTTTGAATGCATCCAGTGTCAGAACCAAATGCAGGAACATGACAAACCCAAATTACTGGAGAATGGGCAGTGGGAGCCTCAGAATCCAGAGAGTGACGGCAAAATACGGGGCTACCATCTGAATTCACTGTACAGCCCTAATGGCTGGTACAGCTGGAAAGATGCCGTGGCAGATTTTCTGGCGGCCAAAGATGATCCGGTTCTCTTGAAAGACTGGACCAATACCGTGTTGGGCCAGACCTGGCAGGAAGCCGGAGAAACCGTCGATTACGAATTACTTTACCAGCGTCGTGAGCACTATGTTGCTGAAGTACCTTGGCCAGTAGAAGTGCTGACCTGCGGTATCGATGTTCAAGATGACCGGGTGGAGTGTGAAGTAGTGGGCTGGGGTGCCGGTGAAGAGAGCTGGTCTATTGATTACATCCGGCTCTATGGCGATCTGAGTCGCCCGGAAATCTGGAAGATTCTGGCAGATAAACTGAGGACGACTTATCGGCGGCAGGATGGGGTATTGATGAACCTCGCCCAGATTTGTATGGACTCCGGTGGTCACTTTACCGATGAGGTGTATGCCTTTTCCCGTAAGCAGGGGACCGACTGGCTGATTCCAATCAAGGGGGCTTCCCAGTCTGGTAAACCCATCGCCACCTTCCCGAAAACTCGCAATAAGAAAGGCGTCTACCTGACTCTGGTGGGCACCGACACGGCCAAAGAACTGATCTATCAGCGTTACAGAATTCTGGAGCCTGGCGCAGGTTACTGCCACTGGCCGGTTAAGGACTGCTTTGACGAAGACTACTTTGAGCAAGCAACCGCAGAAGAAAAGGTGCGCAAATACAAACACGGGGTCGCTTATTTTGAATGGGATGCCCGCAAGAAGCGGAATGAAGCTTTGGACTGTCGGGTCTATGCCCTGACGGCGGTGCGTATTCTGCAGCAACACCGTGGATTGGATCTGGAGCAGTTGGCTGCTCAACGTCCTGAGCCAGAAATTAGGGTAGAAGCGTCTGAACCAGACGCTCTGACTCAAGCCCGATCCCGACGATTTTCTCGCAGCAGCTACCTGAATGGATAACGCATGATCACAGAAGCTGAATATCAGGCTTTGAAACGAGCCGTGTTACTGAGAGAAACCCGCACCGTAGAATTTGAAGGTTGCAAGGTGGAATACGCCAGCTTCTCCGAAATGGAAAGACGACTGCAGGCTATCGAACGGGAATTGATCAAGCAACAGAAGCGACCCCGGCAATATGGGGTCTATTCGTCAAAGGGTATTTAATTTTCCAAGCCGAAAAGGATACAAAACCAAATGACGGTGGCAAAAAGAGCTATGAAGGCTGCACAAGCAAAAGCCAGTATGGGGTCTGTTAACCATAATGTGGATTCGGCCCACAGAAAGTAGCAGGTTCCTAAAAATACAATGAGAGCTGGTAGCCACATAAACCATAGGCGAAGTGAAAGGCAGAACCTTTGCCTCCACGTCAGCGGTTCATCATGGAAGGAATGTTGTTCAGCGTGATCAAAGAAATAATCGCCCAGCTCAGGGATATCAGAGGTGTCAATGTCTTCATCTGACATTGCTTCCAAGCGTTTCCAGTCGGTGTCTGTTTTCTTTTTCATAGTGATTTCTACATTAGCACAGCTTTCGGGAATGACTGAATGGGCTTGAAACAACGTATTGCAGGCTGGCTACTGCCCGAACTGAAAAACCTGGCTTATACCTCGGCAGGTCAGGGGCGAAGAAGCCAGAGTTGGATTGCGCCTTCTACCGGCCCCAATAATTCACTGACCGGAAACCTTGGAACCCTGATCAACCGCTCCCGGGCAGCGATTCGTAATGATCCCTGGGCCGCTTCCGGGCTGGAAAAGCTGGTCGCCAATATTGTCGGCACCGGCATCAAGCCCAAGTCAGAAGCCCGTGATGATGGGTTTCGTAAAGAGTTACAGGCCCTGTTTCTGGACTGGACCGATGAGTCCGATGCCGATGGTCAGCTCGATTTTTACGGGCAGCAGGCTCTGGCCATGCGATCAGTGCTTGAAGCTGGAGAGTGTTTTGTTCGATTCCGTCCCCGCAAACCCGGCGATGGTTTGAGTGTGCCGCTGCAGCTGCAATTGCTGGAAGCGGAGTTTGTCCCCTGGGATTACAACGAAGAACTGAAAAAGGGCCACAAGATCCGGGCCGGTATCGAGTTTAATGCCATCGGGCAGCGTGTCGCTTACTGGATGCACAAGCAGCATCCTTCGGATTACACCACACTGGATACTGCCGACCTGCGACGGGTGCCTGCCGATCAGGTGTTGCATCTTTATGAACCGCTGCGGCCAGGTCAGCTGCGTGGGCAACCTTTGTTGAGCCAGGTGCTGCTTCGAATGTATCACCTGGACAAATTCGATGATGCCACGCTGCTTCGGCAGGAAATCGCCAACCTGTTCACCGGCTTTATCACCAAACCGGCTCCGGAAACGGAAAAGGTCGATCCTTTAACCGGTCGGCCCATTGTCTATGACCTGCAAGGTGTTCCTATGGTAGCAATGGAGCCGGGCACTATGCAGGAGCTATCACCGGGTGAGGAGATAACGTTTAACACACCACCAGGAGCGGCCAGTAACTACCCGGACTTTATCCGCCAACAGCTGATGGCGGTATCAGCGGGTATTGGTCTGCCTTATGAGATCCTGTCCGGCGATATGAAAGGCGTCAGTGACCGCGCTTTACGGGTGGTGCTTAATGAGTTTCGTCGTCGTATTCAACAGATCCAGCATAATCTGATGGTGTTCCAACTTTGTCGCCCGGTCTGGAAACGATGGCTGGAACTGGCCGTACTCAGTGGGGCGATTTCATCCCCGGACTTTCATCGTAATCCGGCTCACTATCGCAAAGTGAAATGGATTCCCCAGGGCTGGGCTTATATTCATCCGGTCCAGGATGTGCAGTCCCAGAATCTGGCAGTCCGCAGCGGTTTTAAATCTCGCTCGGAAGTGGTGTCTGAACAAGGCTACGACAGTGAACAGATTGACGATGAGATCGCAGCAGATAACCAGCGAGCCGATGAGCTGGAGCTGCAATACGACAGTGATGCCAGAACTCGGGAAATAAACAACACCATCATGGAAGAGGAACCTGAAAACGATGAACAAAAAGCCGCTCAATAAGAACCGGGCCTGGTTCACGTTTAAGAATCAGTCAGGCCAACCAGCGGAGTTGCTGATTTATGATGTGATTGGCGATTGGGCAGGCTTATCTGCCCGGCAACTGGTCAGCAGCCTGAAAGATCTGGACACGGATGACATTACCGTTCGGATCAACAGCCCCGGTGGCTCAGTGTTTGACGGAGTCGCCATTTACAATGCCCTGCGTTACCACAAGGCTAACATCCATGTCCGGATTGAAGGGCTGGCGGCCAGTATCGCCAGTGTCATCGCTATGGCAGGTGATACCATACATATGGCTGAAAATGCCCTGCTAATGATTCACAATCCTTTCGGCTGGGTCGGAGGTGATGCCGGTGAGCTGCGCAAAATGGCGGATATGTTGGACAAAACCACCGAGGTGATTGCCCAGACCTACTGCAATCGCTGTGAATTAGATCTGAAAGCCATGCTGAAACTGATGGACGAGGAGACCTGGTTCACCGCCACTGAAGCCCAAGGCCATGGCCTGATTGATGAAGTGGAAGCACCGGTGAAAATGGCAGCTCATTTCGACCTTTCCAGCTTTATGCATCCACCTCAGCCCGCAAACTCTGAATCTGAAAATGGGGATAAAGGCGCTCATGCCCTGGCAGTAATGACCTTGTGTAATCAGGCCGGTTACCCGGAGATGGCAGAAGCTTTTGTCCGCCAGCAACAGGGGATCGAAGACGTCAAAGCGCGTCTGACGGAATGTGAAACAATCAAATCCCTGTGTGCAGCAGCGCACTGTGAAGATCGGGCCGGACAGTATATTCAGTCTGGCAAGACGGAAGCTCAGGTACGCACTGAACTGTTTGATCTGCTCTTGCAGGATGACGACAGCATTAATAACCAGCTGACACCCGATCAGCAGGATAAAAAAATTCAGCCACTGGTGGATACCCAGGCCGTTTACCGCAAGCGTAACGGTCAATCGGCTGCTTGAAACCACTCACCCTTTCTTAATTTTCCCTTTCTCACTCAAAGGAACTGAACCATGCCTGTGATGACAGAGCCGGTGAATGCTGGCGAATTCATTGTGTCCGAAGGAAACAACAGTATCAGCCGGGAGCTGATCGAACTGGCTCCGGATCTGGCGCTAATGCCCGGCACCATTCTTGGCAAGAATACCTCCACAGGTGTTTATGGTCCTATTGATCCGGCCGCTGACACAGGCTTGCAAATGGCCGCTGGAGTGCTTTGGGACCATGTCATTACCGATGCCACAGGCGGTGAGGGTGTCATCATTGCGCGACTGGCAGAAGTGGATCAGGAGTTACTGGTCTGGCCTGAAGGCATCACTGACGAAGAAAAAACGACGGCGGTCGAAGAGCTGTCGACACTGGATATCATTCTCAGGACAGGAGAACAGGGATGAACTTGCTGGATATTTTTAACAACGATGCCTTCAGTCTTACCAGTCTGACTGCCACTCTGAACGATATGCCCTATAAGCCAGGGCGTATCGGTGAACTGGGGCTGTTTACTGAAAGTGGCATTAACACCACCACGGCGATTGTAGAGTCACGGAATGGTGAGCTGATCCTGCTGCCCACTTCCGAGCGCGGTGCTCCGGCTGCCCAGGCTCGGGGAGGCAAGCGGAAGGTACGCAGTTTTGTGATCCCTCATATTCCCTATGACTCCACCATCATTGCTGATGAGGTGCGCAATGTCCGGGCCTTTGGTTCTGAGAGTGCTTTGGAAGGTGTGAAAACGGTGGTTAATGATCGACTGTCGTCCATGAATGCTAACCATGAAGTGACCCTGGAGCACTTGCGACTGGGAGCCATCAAGGGACAGATTCTCGATGCCGATGGCTCCAGTGTGATCTACGACCTATTTCAGGAATTCGGTGTCACCCAGCAAAACCATACCTTTAAATTCAGTGCGGCTGAAACGGATATCCGGTTAGAGTGTGTGGCTCTTCGCAGGAAGGTAGACACGGCTCTGGGCGCTCAGCCTTACACTGGATTAAGGGCCTTCTGTGGTGCTGATTTTTATGATGCTCTGGTCGGACACGATTACGTCAAAGATGCTTACCATCGCTATCAGGACAGCGTTTTACTGCGCAATGATCCCAAGACCGGATTCCGGTTCGGTGATATCAATTGGGAAGAGTATCGTGGACAGGTAGGCGATATTCCTTTCATTAAACCGGATGAAGCTTACGTGATCCCGGAAGGCACCGGCATCTTCCGCACCTGGTTTGCCCCAGCGGACTTTATCGAAACCGTGAATACCATTGGTCTGCCACGGTACGCGAAACAGAAAATTCTCGACTTCGATAAAGGCGTGCAGGTCCACACTCAGTCCAACCCACTGCCCATCTGTCTTAAGCCAAGAGCCGTGATCAAATGCAAGATGAGCTAAGTGATCTGAAACGGCAGTTACTGGCTACCTTTGGAGAGGCAGTCACACTGAAAAAGTCAGATGACAGTAGGCTGGAAGTGACGGGCATTTTGACTCGGGAGCTGGTGCCTACCGGTCCTTATGAACAGGTGTTGCAAGAGGTCACCACATTGGCCTTGGCCACGGATGTAAGGGTGAGCCGGGGCGATGAGGTGATTTCAGCAGAACAACGCTGGACAGTAGAGCGGAAACTGAAAGGCGATGGTCAGATGAACTGGTGGTCACTCCATGAAGCTGGAGCTTGAGCTGAATGACAGCATTGATGAGTTGATCCATTACTTCAAGAACACTCCGGAAACTCTCCAGCTCGCCATTCGAAGATCATTGAGGAAGTTAACCCGTTTTGCTGAACGACGAACCCTGAGAGCATTAGCTCGAGAGCAAGGCATTACTCAAAAGAAGCTAAAAGAGCTGGGCCGGGTCAAGGTCAATCTCCTGCAACCGGGTGAGCGAGGGAGTGAAGGCTACAGTCTGGTGATCTGGATCGGTGCCTGGGTTATACCGGCTCATTATCTGGGCAAACCTAGACAGACAAAACAAGGCGTCAGAACCGGCAAGCAATTCTGGAAAGGGGCTTTTTTAATGCAGCCGGTCAATGCTACACACTCGATGGTCTTCAGGCGAAAAGCCAACTGGCGGCATAAATACCAGCGCTCCAAAAAATCCGGTCGCATGATGTGGATGGGCTTGCCCCTGGAAAAGAAGACACTGCCGATCCTAAACAGCGCCATTCAGGTACTGGAAAAGCTTCAGCCCGTTTTACTGGAGCGGTTTACCACCCTGATGCAACAGGAACTGAATTTCATTATCAACGGAGCCGGTCATGCTTAGCCCAGAACAACAACTGGTTAGCCTTTTGGTAGGTGTTCTGGAGACAGTGTGTAATCAGGTATTGTTGGGCTATGCTGCCACCGGCATTGAACAGGATCTGAAGCCGCCAGCCGTACTGGTGCAACTGGAATCAATCAGTGAGTTACAACAACAGGGCAGCCGTCGTAAAGATCAATGGCTTTTTAATCTCAGCGCTGTGGTGCCGACCAATGACCGGGCAACTTATGCCTTGCTGGAGCTCTCCAGAACGATTCGCCAAGCCCTGAGCAATGATAAAGCCCTGTCAGAACATTGTCGCAAGCTGACCTTCTCTGAAACCCAATTTGATATTGCCCCCAGCCAGGGACAATTGTCCTTCGCAGATATCACCCTGACTCTCGAAACCGTTTTTTAAATCCTCTTCAAGGAAGGAGAATTCTATGTCTACTATCGACCGCAGCTTTATCGGCGCAGGCAGTATCCATATTCAACCCTACGACAAATCCGCACCACTCTTGCCCATCGGCAATGTCAGTGAGTTTAACTTTAGCTTTGAAGAAGATCGTAAAGAGTTGAAAAACTATCTGGGCGGTGGTGGCAATCGCAATGTTATCAGCCGAGTGTCGGGTATTACTGCCAATCTGGTAGCTCATGATTTTACCGCCAGCAATATCTCCCTGGCACTACGAGGCAGTGTCACAGAGGCTGCGATCACCCCGGTGACTGATGAAGCGCAAGAAACCTATGGTGTGGCAGGTGAATTGATTCCTTTCGGGCATTTACCTGATTTGGATCAGACCATTACGGTAAAAGACAGTCTGGATACCGTATTGGTAGAAGGTGATGACTACCAACTGATGAAATCTGGCATTCAGGTCATTGAAGGTGGAGGTATTGATGATCAGGGCATCAAGGTCAGCTACACCCCACTTAAGGCTAATATGGTTCAAGCACTCGTAGAGTCCGGGCGGGAGTTTACCTTGTTTATGGAAGGATTGAATGATGCTCAGGAGGGCTTGCCCTTCAATATCCGGGTGCATCGGGTGAAGTTCTCTCCGGTACAGAATCTGGGTTTTATCTCAGATGACTTCGCCAGCATTCCCCTACAAGTCGATGTGCTGGCGGATACGGCGATTTCAGGGAATGGGCTGAGTTCTTTCATGCAACTGGATCTGGCGGGGTAGTCGCTAAAATTCCCACGTGTTCCTTTTTGATGGGCAATACAAAATCTGTGCGATAAACGAGGTGCACTTTTCTTTTTTGGTGCTAATATGGTGCATATATGAACCAAGGAGAGAGTCTCATGCCCAGACAAAGTATCACGTTTACCGAGCCCAACGATGAGTGGCTCAAGGCTCAGGTTGACAGCAAAGAGTACAGTAGTAAAAGCGATGTCATTAATGACCTGATCAGACAAGCCCGATCCAGAAAAAGTGAACTTGAAGCGATTCGTGAAGCACTGATCAAAGGAGAAAACAGTGGTATCAGCGAATTGACTCCTGAAGACATAGTGACCCAGGTACTGGAGCGAAAACCTAAAAATGGCGAGTTATAAGCTATCAAATGAAGCTGCTTTGGATATAGAGCGTATCCTTGAGTTTGGCATTGATAACTTTGGTCTGGATCAGGCACTTCATTACCACGATAGCTTGCAGGCCCGTTTGACAGAATTAGCGAATTTTCCACTTCACTACCCGTCAGTGGAGCATATCCGCGAGGGATACCGTATGAGTGTGTACGGTTCTCACTCAATTTATTACCAAATTCAGGAAGATTATGTCCTGATTGTTCGGATTATGGGGAGACAGGATATCTCTGAAACATTTCAGGCGTAAGACGGCTATCAGTCTGCCAGATCCACACCCACCACCTTTTCACAACACTGATGTCGCTCCTCAACTGTTTTAGTTTTATTCCATGGAGATAACCATGTCATCCATTAAGGAATCCGCCCTTCGGCTGGTCCTCAAAACCAAAGACACCCTATCCAAAACCGTCCTCCAGTCAGCAACCTCCCTCGAATCCCTCCGCAAAGAAGCCCAAACCCTCAAACAAAAACTGTCTGATTTGCAGAAGCAAGATCGTCTTCTGTCGTCTTTCCAAAAACAGACAGCAGCCGTTCTAGATACAGGCAAAGCTTACCGGGAAGCGGAAGCCAGGGTTGAGAAACTGGCCAGGGAGTTTCAACAGACTGAGAAGCCTTCCCGATCCCTTCAGCGGTCCCTGGAGTCGGCTCGTAAGTCCATGGTCTCAGCCAGTCGAGCTTATCAGGCTCAGCGCCAGAAACTGGCCGGGTTACGCAGCAGTCTGGAGCAGGCAGGTCTTTCCAATCGAAACCTTTCTGTTCAGCAGCAGCGTCTGCAAAAGGAGCTAAAAGAGACGGCTTCTGCTTTGCAGAAAGTGGATGCCAAAGCCAAGAGTTCCGCTCACTCCTTCAAACGTTCCGGCTTCAGGCAGTTAGCCCGAGATGCAGATCGGGCATCTGGCAGTATGGGGCGTTTGTCGCAGCGATTGGGCGCTCTGGTGGCGGCCAGTGTTGGCTTATATACCATCAAACGGGCCATTCAGGGACTGCTTGCCACGGGGGATCAGTTTGAACGCTTGAGGGTGCAACTCAATGCTGTGATGGGCTCGGTGGCTGAGGGTGAACGAGCCATTCAGTGGATCAAGCAGTTTACCCGTGAAACCCCTTATCAGCTGGAGCAGGTGGCGGAGGCTTTTGTACGACTAAAGGCGTTCGGTCTTGATCCCATGGACGGTAGTATGCAGGCCATGGTGGATCAGGCTTCCAAGCTGGGCGGTGGCATGGAGCGTCTGAATGGGATTTCCCTGGCGGTTGGGCAGGCCTGGGCCAAGCAGAAGTTGCAGGGCGAAGAGATTCTGCAACTGGTAGAGCGGGGTGTTCCGGTTTGGGAGTTGCTGGAAAAAGCCACTGGTAAAAATGTTCAGGAACTGCAGAAGCTCTCCACAGCGGGCAAACTGGGTCGGGATACCATTGCCCTGCTGATCGAGGAAATTGGCAAGAGCTCTGCCGGGGCTGCCGCTGAGAATATTTCCCTGTTGTCCGGTTACGTCAGCAACCTGAAAGACAGCTGGCAGAACTTTCTGGATGAAGTGGCCCAGAGTGGCGCACTGTCTTATGCCAAGGATCAGCTAAAAAGTCTTTCGGACCAGATCAGTATTATGTCTGAAGATGGTCGTCTGTCTCGACTGGCTCAGTCTATCAGCGATGCGTTTGTGCAGATGGGGGAGGCCACCAAGGCCAACTTCACTGGCCTGACGTTTGAAGGCGTGGTGGCCAGCATTCAGTCTGCCAGCCAGCGTATTGCTTCCACCCTGGCCAGTCTCAACAATACCTTTACTCTGACGGGTAATGCTGTCCAGTTGTTGTTTAATGGCTTTACCCTGGCTGTTAAGTCTTTTGGTCTGGTGTTCAGTGAAGTTATCTCATCCGTTTCCGGGGGGATGGGCAGTCTGTTGAATGCATTAGGTGCGACAGAGTCGGCCCAAAAACTCCAGTCTTTTGGTGAGTCACTGAAAGCGGTGTCAGCGGGTTTCAGGGAAGCGGTGAAAGAAGATGTGCAGGATATTAACAACAGCTGGCAGTCGCTGGGTGAAGCGATTGTTCAATCCAGCCAAAGTACCCAGCAAGCTATCCGTAATGAGAGCCAGAAAACGACAGCGTCCGTCGAGGAAGACGTTGTTAAACTTAACTCGGTCTACGTTGAATCCGGTCAAACCGCCAAGAAAGCCTTCAGCGATGCCGCCGATGCCCTGAAACAGATCAATGCTGCCGAAACCCGCACAGAGCTGGCTGATCTGGCCGTAAGACTGTCTCAAGCTTTCGCGGACGGTACCCTGACCCAAGAACAATACAACGAAGCATTAGCGGCCAGCAGAGAGAAGCTGGCCGAGCTGGAAGACGGTGCCCGGTCTGCAGCAGGGGCTGCCCGGTCATTGGGTGATGCCGTGGATGAGGCCGGTGATAAACAGGCACAGGGGGCAGAACGTGCATCCGGCACACTCAATGGTTTAGTGGGTTTTTACAACAACATCACCTCCGAACTCTACGGTCTGAGCGCCCAGGCAGAAGACACTTTCCTCAACATGCAAGGCGCTACTCAGATCGATACCACTGACACTCTGGGTGAGCTGGGACAGCTGAAAGCGACACTGGCTGAAACCAAAGAGGAAGTCCAGGCTCTGGCCACTGCCAATGTCGGACTGGATACCACCGGCATCGGACACTGGATGAAGGATACAGCGACCAATGCCGCTTCAGTAAGAGCTGAATTTTATGAGCAGAAGATCGCCCTGGAAGACCTGGTGCAGAGCTATGAAAACGGCTCTGTGTCGGCCCAACAGATGGCCAGCGATGGTCAATACCTGGCTGACAAACTGAACCTGCTCAACCAGCAAGACCTGGATCGTTTGAATCAAGCCATCGAACAAGCCAACGACAGTATGCAACGGCTGTCAGACAGCACCCAAGGCACACTGAACAGCCTTCAGGATGAACTGGATCGCCTTCAGGGTAGGCAGGGCGATATCGAGCAACGCCGCTACGAAGCCCGAAAGAAAGACCTCGAGCTGGAGCTGGCCATCGCCAAACAAGACGGTGACTCACAGGCAGTGAGTAACTTGCAGAAAGCACTCACACTTAATCAGTCCATCCGGACCGAGAAGCAGCGCCAGTATGAGCTTCAGCAGCAAGAGAAAGTGCAAAAGCAAAGGGAGCAGCAAGCTCAACAGGAAAAATCACGCATTCAAAGCCAACGGCAGCCCACCCAAAGTAGATCACCAGAGAAAGTCATTCGTCTGGAATACCCAGGAGGCCAGGTGGATGTGGGCGTTAAGCCGGGTGATGAAAAACGACTGCTGGAAGCTCTGAAAAATGCCGGAATGAGGTCTGCCTGATGACACTGGATACCATCACACTGCCCGACGATTTGTTATGGATTAATGAGTTCGACTGGAACCCGGTGGCCCAGAGCCAGGACCGCAGCCTGACCGGAGGCTTGATGATTCAGGAGCAAAGCAAAAGCTATGGCCGATCGATCGAGCTGAATGGTGGCGAAGACGCCGCCTGGGTTTCTCGCTCCGTAGTGGTCAACCTGCTGGCCCTGAGCCAGATCGCCAACAAAGTCATGACTCTGACCTTGCCGGACCTGAGACAGTACTCCGTGATCTTTGATCGCAGCTCGGGTGCGCCCGTCGAAGCCCGACAGGTTCTGCCCTATGCCTATCCGGGTGACAACTATCAATACAGCCTGATAATCCGACTGCTGACCGTGGAATAAGCAAGAAACTATTAAGAGGAGCAAGGGATGCCCATCAACAACGAAGACGTGAAACTCTTTGAAAGCCAGCGTCTCAGTGACGAGGAGGACGGCGGTGGCCGGGCCACTGGCACTGTGGTGATCGACGGAAATGTGAATAACCTCTTTCAGGACATCTCCCGGATTGACCGCACCATCGGCGATGTCGCCCTGCGTAAAGCCTACATAGGCATCAGCACCGACAACAACGATGCTTATCTGGGCAGTCATATCATCCTCACCGATGCACCGGATGACGACAATGTCAGTGTGCTGCTGTTCAACACCGACAGCCAGACCGATGAGCGCAATGCCGCCCGGGATCGGATCGAAGCCTATGTGGTGCCGGGCACATCAGCCAGCTTTGAACTGCTGGGTTATCAGCTGGTAGGCCAGCGCAGCATCGTCGGCATTCAGCGAGAAGAAAAAGCCCTGCCGGAAATAGGTGAAGTTTATCGACTGTACAACAGTGACAGTAAAAAAGAGCAGTACGCCCGCATCACCAAAGTAGAACACCGCATCGAAACCTTCACCTATGCCTACAGCGAAGGCAGCTATGTCGACTTTGAACGTCGGCGGCTGGATATGGAGATCAGTGCGGCCCTGATTGATCGCTTTGCCGGTGGCACTGCGACACCTGCGGGGACCGTCATGCCAGTGGACGGGCAAGGAGCCAGTGAAGCGAAGACCTCAGTACAGTCGACACAGATTGCAGACACCTCTCGCTACTACGGCATCCAGCCAACAAAAGCAGCCATTAAACAGGGTGATCTGACCCTGAAGGTTAGCAGTGTATATTCACCTTTGGTGCCCAGCGCCCGGGTTGAAAGTCCGGTGGTGGATCAGTACGGCGGCTATACCGCTAAAAGAATGGTGGCTACCTCATCCAGCCAGCGCAATGTCAGCCTTTCATTTGTGCATCTTTCCGGCAACCAAAGTCGGGCCTTTTTGCAGACCGGAGTCTTGCCGGGAACCGTGACGCTGTCGTTAGAAGGCGGCACCTTTGAGGACGACAAGACCGGCCAGCTGGTACACAAAAGCGGGTCCAATAACTACAGCAACCTGACGATTGACTATGAAAGTGGTGAGCTGAACGTCTGGCGCAACAGCAGTTACTATACCAGTACGGCTACTGCCCTATACCAGCCTGCCACTGGCATCACCGGAGCCGCCATCAGTGGCACTCTGGACATCACCGCCCAGAACCGGGGCTTTAACTACACCTTCAACTTTGCTGAGGCCAAGCCCAAGCCCGGCACTCTGGTGGTCAGCTATATCTCTCTGGGCAAGTGGCAAGACCTGAGCGATCCGGGCAATGGCCTGCTGGCTGGTTCAGGTTCGGGCACTATGGACTTCAGCACTGGCAGCGTGGCGGTAACTCTCGACGGTTTGCCCGATCCCGACAGCAAGCTGGTGTTCAGTTATATCGCCCAGGCGGATGACGAAATCACTCTGCGAACTGGCTCGGTGGCGGTGGATAAATTTTCGTTTCGGCACACCACTGCGAAGCCAGGTATCAAGCCGGGCAGTGTCGTCATCACCTATCTGGCCAGTGAGCAAACCAAGACCCTGACCGATCAGGGCAACGGCCTGTTGACGGGCGATGGCTCAGGCAGTGTCTACTACGCCTCGGGTGAGCTGGGCTTTGTGTTGAATGCCTTGCCAGACCAGGGCACCGAGATCGAGATTCAGTACGAAGAAGGCGCAGTAGCCGGTGGCATTGTGGATGTGACAGTGGATGGTTCCGGTTTAGTAACCGGCACCATTGCGGGTGCACCGCTCTTGCCAGGCTCCGTTCAGGTTCAGTTTTCGGTGGATCGACAAAGTAATGTGCCACAGCATGCCAGCAGTCGCAGCAGTGACTACACCACTTACCAGACCACCTCCCAGAGATTTAAAAGCTACGGTGATGATGGCAATGGCAACTGGCGTGATATTGCCGGCACGATTGATTATCAGACGGGGAATTTCACCCTGCAGGCGACAGAAAACTACAGCTATCCGGAGTACACACTCAGTAGAGAGTCCTACAAATACAGACTGAGTTACACCAACACCACCAAGACCGAAGTTTTCTCAGGCAGCACAGTGACCAGCAAGGCGCAAAGCAACAGCCTTAGCCACCAGGCGAATACCGATACCCTGAGTGCGCCAGAGCTGACTATCGACCTGCTGCCACTGATTGAAGATCCACTGCTGCCCGGCAGTGTCATTCTGGAGTGGAATGGCGAGCTCTACTTTGACCGTGACGGTGTTCTGTACAAAAACGTCAGCAGTCAGACGAATGCCGGATCATCTGTGGGAACCATAGATTACACAGGAGGCTTGGCGACACTGGACGTCTATCCCTCTGGCACCGTCAACACGGCAACAGTGCAGGCGGCTGCCACCATCTCCGGTGGCTTTAAAGTCGATGCGGTCGCCTTTAGAACACCAGGTGCACCCATCCGGACCGGAAGCCTTCAGCTCACTGCAGTGCGTGTGGATAATGCCGAGATCATCACCGCCACCTCAGACTCTAACGGCGACATCAACACCTCAGAGGTCCAGGGCACCATGGATGCCACCACCGGCTGGTGTGAGCTGACCTTCACAAACGGCACCGATTCTATCTATGTCATCCCTCAAAGTGTGCGCTACAACTGCATAGTGGAAACCAGCCTGCCACTGGATGCCGAGCTGATCGGTCTGGACCCGGTACGTCTGCCACCCGATGGCCAGGTGCCGATTTATCGACCGGGGGATATTGTGGTCATCAGTCATCGCCAAAACACCGATGCAGGCACACCTACAGCGGGCCAACTGGTCACCCTGAACCGGGATCATCAGGCAGAGATCACTGTGGAGGACAGCCAGGGCCAAACCCTCGATCCAGCCCAATACACGACGGATCGTGAAGCAGGCACCGTCACCTTTGCCGATCCACTCCTACTACAAGATGCAGAGAGCAACAGTCTGACAGCGCCGTTTACCATCAAGGATCGGGTCGAGCATATGAGCGTGGCCAGCGACGTGCAGATAAATGGCGAGATCACCATCATCGCTCCGGTGCCCTGGAACTTACCAGCCAATGAAACCCAAGTCAGCAGTGCTGTGGTTTATGGTGACCTGCAAGCCAGGGTTCACAACTTCTTCAGTCAGAAAGTTTGGGACGGTGGCGATCCTAACTGGACCGATGAGCGCATCGGTGATAACACCACTGCCCAGTACAACAGCATTAACTATCCATTGGTGGTGACCAACAAGGGAGCCATCTTCGGCAAGTGGGCAATTATTTTTACGTCCGGTTCCGCCTTCCAGATTGTGGAAGAGAAGCTCGGGATTATTGATACGGCCACTACTGCCGCTGATGCAGCGCCGATTAATCCGGAAACTGGTACACCTTACTTCACCATCAAAGCTGAGGGTTGGGGAACCGGATGGGCTGTGGGCAATGTTATTCGTTTTGATACAGACGGTTGTCTGGCTCCGGTGTGGATTTGTCGAACTGTGCTGGCCGGACAGGGCACCGAAACCAGTGATCAGTTCACACTGCAGATTCGGGGGGATGCTGACTGATGGCCGGTATATGGTTTTCTGAAGAGAACGTTCAGGGAAGGCTGGAGAGTCCTGCAACAAACGGCTGGAATGACAGTACCGGATTTTATCCAGGCAGAGAAATGTACTTTCATGCACTGATACAAGTCAGTGCCAGTCAAGCAGATCAATACGTCCCGCTTCTCAGAATTTATTCGGACTCGAGTAGTGCAACGGGCACCGGTTACCAGACCCTGATCTGGGTAGACAGTGGATCAGTAAAAGTCACTTGCTATAACAACGGTGGGCTTTCCTATCGAGGGTATTCTGAAGGCAGTGTTCCCTTTGATGAACTCTTTGAAGTGGTTGTGACAGTGAGTCCTTCGCAAAATACCGCATCGAATAGAGTTAGAATTTTTATCAACGGAACTAGCCAAAACATTCTGTCCTTATATGCCAATACCAAAGCTAATACTTTTACAGCCTATACCAGAGCTATTTTGGGAAATGATGGTGCCCAGCTGGGCAGTGCAAAAGCATTGTTCATAGCAAGTGCAACATTGACCAATGGCTATAACAACTCATCCACACCCATCAGTTCTTCCGCCAGTGATTATGTAACCGTTTGGCATTGGGACTTTGAAGACAGTGGCAACCCACTGAAAATCATCACCAGCCGTAACAATATTGCCTCTGAACTGCAGTGGACTAACACTGACGACACCACTGTCGTTTGGAGCGACACCAACGGTCCACCTTCTTCAGGCAATGGTGGCGGCATCATCATCCCGGGAAACGGCAACACCACCCGCATCCAGGGCACCGTCATGGAAGACGATCTGCCCGTGGCTCGCCGGGTCTTTGCCATCACTCAGGCACAACTGGAAGTCGATGGCAGCCAGGAAACAAAACATGCGGTTCTGAACAGTGTGCTCAGCGACAGCATCAGTGGCAGCTACTCCCTGGACACCAGCCCCTATGAAGGAGCCGTGATTGTGGTGGCCATGGATGACTATGGCGAAGTCTGGCTGGCCAACAGCACCTATGATGTGGGCAATGTAATCCGTCCGGCCAGCTTCCGGGGCTACGTTTATATCTGCACTGTGGCTGGTACAGGTGACGGTACCGAACCCACCTGGTGGTTTGACGACAGTGTTCAGGCTATCGGCACAGCTCAGTTCAAAGCCAAGCCCTACACTCGGCCTCTGGCCCATGGCCCGGTGACACCCGAGATCGTACCGGAGAGTTAAGTGGCCTACTTTCCTGAGAAGACTCAAGACTTCAACTTTACCCGGGAGGCTTATCAACCCGCCTCCCTTTTTGAGTTTTATCCGCAGCCTACCTATGCCTTTATTCCACCGCCCACTGTCGTCAGTGCCTGCCAGAGCCAGTGGCAGACAGGCAACACCTGCCAGGTATCTGCCCGGGGAACGTTCCAGAACTCAGTGGCGATTCAGGCCAGTGTTCAGCAAAGTAGTCATCAGGCCAACACTCTGGAAAGCTCGCAGTTAGGACTGTTCTGGGGCAAGGTGCCTGAATTGGAAGAAGCCGTCAGAATCAGTCACCAGCAAACCAGTGATCTCCAGAGTCAGCAACAGGCTCTCTGGCAGCAACCGCCTGCCAAAGAACTCAGCATTGATGAGTCCAGGGATCAGAGTGTCCAGCCAAGAGAGCAACAAAGTTCTGAACAGTGGCAGCAAGGTACGCAGAGAGATCGGCAGAACACAGAGCGGTTTGATCGCAGTGATGAGTATGGCTCAGCACATCAGAGCACGATCAATGGCTACCAGGTACCAGCACCTGCACCTGCACTGCTGAACTTTACCTTTGCAGCCAAACGTTACTCACCATTGACCACTCCTGATGTGTATTTCAATTTGGGCGAGAGTACTCCGAATCGAGCCATTCAACCAAGAGACTCTGTGCAGCAGTCAGCCTTCAGCAGTAACCGCACTCAGGATGAACCCGTCATCATCCCGTGGGGACCCGGCAGAAAAGCCAAAGATGACACAGTCGACAGTGACTATGGCGGTGAGATCGATGTCATCGAAAAGCCACAACCCGAAGAACCAGAGATCAGGGAGACTTATCTGCTTATGAACACCATCAGTGTGGTGACGCTGCCCGACAGGACACCGACCGAGATGAGCAACATGGACATCAGCCTCGACATTGATAGCTTCAGCTGGGCACTCAGTGGTGAGCTTTGGGGAGCCAGCAGTCTGGCGTTGGTGGAACCGGATCAGGACGGCCCCAAACAGATCGAAGTCGACATCAATGGCTGGAAGTGGATCTTTATCGTAGAACGTTACACCGGCTCAAGGGCGTTCGGACAAGAACAATACACCATCTACGGAACCAGTCGTACACAACTGCTGGCAGCACCCTATGCACCCAAGCGTAGCAAGTCCAACAGCAGCAGCCTCAACGCAAAACAGGCGATCACTGAAGAGCTGGCCAACACCGGCTTCTCTGCACTTTATCCGGAACTGGATGATTACAGCACACCTGACTGGATCATCCCTGGTGGCAGCTTCAGCTATCAGAGCGAAACCGCCATGACCGTCGTTGCTCGACTGGCCAGCACAGCCGGTGCTGTAGTGATCCCTTCTCGGGATGCAGACCAGCTGAACATCAAGCCTCGCTATCCGGCCAGCCCTTGGAATTGGAACAGCGCCACCATGGACAAGATCATACCGGCCAGCATGGTTATTAACCTCAGCGCCAGCTGGAGGCCAGAGCCGGAATACAATGCCGTCTATGTATCGGGCACCCACACAGGAGTCGCAGTCAACGTTAAACGCCAGGGCACTGCAGGTGACAACCCAGCACCGGATATTCTGGAAGACTGGCTGACGGAAACACAGGTGAATACTGAGCGAGGCAGGAACGAACTGGCCAAAAGTGGCCTTCAAAGTATCACCACATTGGAGATGCCTCTTACAGAGAGCACAACTGTGCCCGGGCTGATTGAACCGGGTCAGCTGGTAGAGGTTCAGGATATTTCGGGCAACTGGAGAGCTTTATGCCTGTCCACCAGCATCAGTACCAGACAGGGAAAAGTCAGTCAGAGCATCGAGTTAGAACGTCATTACTGAGCGGAGAAAAACATGGCCACCACCAACATCTGGCAGCAGTTCAAATCACTGATCCCGGAAGATGGTAGAACAGTCGCAACCATCATGGCCAAAAACGGCAACGGCATTAGTCAAGTTCGCCTGCGAGATGGCTCTGTAATTTCTGTACAGGGGGAGTCTGTCGGTGTTGGGCAGAAGGCATTTATCCAGGGAGGTGCTATTCAAGGCTCTGCGCCAGAACTGGCGCAGTATGAAGCTGAGGTTTAATTCTGTGTAATCAGATAGATTTAGCAATCAAGTCCGATTTCAGCAACCCACCCTTGGTCAAAAGCCTGGCGGAAAACTTAGGCTTACGTCTGGCTTTGTACGCTTCCAGAATTTTTTTCAGCCCTGCTGATTCCAACAGGGAAATATTCACTTCCGTATCCATCTCGGCGGACTCAATAAAATCCGGCGAGAATCCTGGAGAGACAATCAATACCTGGGATACCCGGTTACCATTGCCTTCACATCGGTTGACGTAAGATTTTACCTGTCTGGATGTTGATGAGTATTTGGCAAAATCACCATTCTTGTAGGATTTAACCTCCCCAATAATTACGTCTTCATCGCCGAGGGAGAGTATGACATCCGGTCGGTCTTTCTTGGCACTGACTTGCTTTCTGAGCTCTTCATCCACTTTCAGTCCAAGCTGCTCAAAGATGGTTTTTGTGATTTCCTCAAACTTCGCACCGATTTCAGCTTCTTTGATGCTGATACCCACTGCCTGGAGCCCCGCTAGATCTCGGGAAGCCAGTAACTCGTAATGCTCCAGCAGCTTGTCGTTAGCACTGGCAAAGCTGTTCAGTATGGCTAGACGCGGATTATTGCGTTTGGGCAGTCCCATGGCATCTCTGATGGCCTTGACCTCATCATTGGTATAAACGTATAGGATGTCCAGAGGTGAAATGCCCAGCGCCCTCAGCCTTTCAGGCTCAAGATCTTCACTTTCTTCAATTTCAAACTCATCACGCAGCCTTTCCAGAACAGGTGGAATGGTATCAGACAGTGAATCGATAAGTTCCTTGAAGCCACTGACACTCAGCAACTCAAACTCAGCTTCAGCGTTACTTTGCATCGATTTCATCAATATGGATACCCTGTTCTGAAGGGTGGTGCCCAGTCGTGAAACATTCAGACCAAGATCTTCCATCAGCAGTTTGACTCTGTCTTTACGCTGGCCCTGATTGTCTGTTGCTTCAAAAATATCCCGAAGCAGAATATTGGATACTGGAATGCCAGCATGCATAACAAAGGCTATCTTATCGTGACGGCTGACCCCTCTACTTTTTTGGCCATAACGTCGTAGCAGATTGGATAACTCAGGGTCAGTCAGTGATCGAAGAATTCTGAGCATGTATTTGTCGGCCAGCTCTTTATGCTGAAGTTTGTGCAAGATGGACACCACCTCATCAGCGATAAGCACTACTCCTTTGCGTTTATTGATAAACAGCAACCTTGAGCCTGTGAGATGTTGGTTATAGAGGGGCTCTGCGCTATCGCTATTTTAATCCTTCTGTATTACATGTCACTTGACGTATTAATGGCTGATCCGGTAAAACCAGTGCTGCCAAGGTTGGTGAAGAAAAAGAAAAACAGAATAATAGGAAAAACAGGAGCAGTACCGATGGATGGTGTACGCAGTTCGGATTCAGCCGTAACCTGTCTGGTGATGCTGGCCCGTTTTCATGGATTGGCCGCTCAGCCGGAGCAGATCAAACACCAGTTTGGTGATTCCGATCGACCTGTTGAAGGGATAGACCTTTTAAGAGCCGCAAAATTTTTAAAGCTCAAGGCACGTCGTACAGAAGTTCAGTGTGAAAAACTTCAAGATCTGCCTCTACCCGCCATTGCCCGTCACTCTGATGGCCATTACTTTATCATTGCCCGCTTTCATGATGGCAAAGCACTGATCCAGGACCCTTTGAAAGACCGGCCTGAAACGGTATCACTGGATGTACTGGAAACCCTGTTCACTGGTGAACTCTTTCTATTCACCAAGCGATCATTGCTACCAGGGGGAATGGCAAAATTCGACTTCAGCTGGTTTATTCCGGCCATACTCAAGCATAAAAAACTGATTTATGAAGTGCTGCTGGCATCCTTCTTTATTCAGCTCTTTGCCCTGATTACGCCTCTGTTCTTCCAGGTCATTATTGACAAGGTTCTTGTCAATCAGGCACTAACGACACTGGATGTACTGGCTTTTGGTCTGCTCGTGCTGTCAGTCTTTGATATTGTGCTGAATGGACTCAGGAACTACGTGTTCAGCCATACTACCAATCGGGTAGATGTGGTGCTGGGTTCCCGGCTTTTTAATCACCTGCTCCGCTTGCCCGTTGCTTTCTTTCATGCCCGCAGAGTCGGTGACACGGTAGCCCGTGTCCGTGAGCTGGATACAATTCGGGAGTTTATTACCGGTTCTGCGCTGACGCTGTGTATTGATCTGTTGTTTACTATCATTTTCTTTGTAGTAATGTACTTCTACAGCCCGACACTGACCTGGATTGTTCTCGGCTCTATTCCTTTCTATATCATTCTGTCCCTGATAGTAACGCCTGTTCTTCGTGCCCGATTGAATGAAAAGTTCAAGAGAGGCGCAGAAAACCAGTCCTTTCTGGTGGAGTCTGTCACCGGGATGGAAACCATTAAAAGCAGTGCGGTTGAGCCTCAGATGCAACGAGTCTGGGAAGATCAGCTTGCAGCTTATGTCTCTGCCACGTTCCGGGCGATGAACCTGGGTAATATTGCCAGCCAGTTTGCAGGGCTAATCAACAAGGTAGTCACAGTGCTGATTCTCTGGGTTGGCGCCACCCTGGTGATCAATGGTGAGCTATCGGTCGGTATGCTGATTGCCTTCAATATGATTGCAGGCAGAGTCAGTGCACCTATTTTGAAACTGGTTCAACTTTGGCAGGACTTTCAGCAGGCAGGTATTTCCGTTCAGCGGCTGGGCGATGTTCTGAATACACCCACAGAACCGGGACATGACCCAAATCGTACGACACTTCCAACACTGAAGGGTGTTGTCAAGTTTGAACATGTCACGTTCCGCTATCAACCCGATCGTCCTGCTGTCTTGAATGGCATCTCCATCGCCGTCAAACCGGGTGAAGTCATTGGTATTGTCGGTCGCTCGGGTTCAGGTAAAAGCACACTCACCAAACTGGTACAACGACTTTATGTGCCTGAGTCTGGTCGAGTATTGGTCGATGGCATTGACCTTGCGTTAGTCGAGCCCGCCTGGTTGAGAAGGCAAGTCGGCGTGGTGCTTCAGGAAAACTTTCTGTTTAACCGCTCAGTTCGCGACAACATAGCACTGGCTGATCCGGGTGCTTCTATTGAGCGGGTCACTGCTGCCGCCCAGCTGGCAGGTGCCCATGACTTTATTCTTGAATTGCCTGAAGGTTATGACACTCAGGTTGGTGAACAGGGCAGCTCCCTCTCCGGTGGGCAGAAACAGCGTATTGCCATAGCCCGGGCATTACTGACCAATCCGAAAATACTGATATTTGATGAGGCCACCAGTGCGCTGGATTATGAGTCCGAGCATATCATCCAACAGAATATGAAGCGGATCAGCCGGGGTAGGACGGTTTTTATTATTGCCCATCGTCTTTCAACTGTGCGGGATGCTGACCGCATCATTGTCATGGAAAAAGGACGTATCGTGGAAGAAGGCGCTCATGATCAACTGGTTAAGCAAGGCGGACATTACGCCCGACTGAATGCCCATCAACATGGTTTGCGGGAGGCTATCTAATGGTCAGACCAGTTTGGGAAAAAGCGACCAGGTTCCTGTTGTCCAGAACAGAAAAGCAGGAAGCATTGCACAATACACGACGCCAATTTCTACCGGCAGCTCTGGAAGTGGAGGAAACACCGGCGAACCCGACCAGCCGAATAATTGTAAAAACCATCATCCTGTTATTCACAACAGCCATTGTGTGGGCTTGCGTGGGCAGGATTGATATTGTTGCCACGGCACAGGGCAAAATCGTACCGGGCGAGCGCGTAAAAACCATTCAGCCGATGGTGATAGGTGAAGTACAGGCCATTCACGTTCGGGAAGGGGATGAGGTGAAAGCTGGCGATCCACTGGTTTCTCTGGTTGGCATTGTGACCGAGGCAGAACTGGTCAGGCTGAAAAAAGAAATAATCGCTCTTGAGCTGCAATTGGCCAGACAACGGGCGTTTGTTAGTTATCTTGATCAACCAGCCCAAGACCAGCCGGACAGTATCCGGGTACCCCAATATAAGCCAGCTGACCAGTACTCGAGTGGCTCGCCGACACAGGAAACACTGGCTTTTGAAGAACAGTTGCTTGCCCAGCAGATAGAAGACTACTTAACGGCTTCAGACACCCTAAAGAGCCAGCTTAAGAGTAAAGTGGCTGAGCAGCGGACTATTGAAGCTATCGTCAGCAAGCTCCAGCGGATTTTACCGATCATTGAAGAGCGAACACTGGCACTGGAGGGGCTCTACAAAAAGAACTTCGGCTCAAGGGTTCAGTATCTCGAACTGGAACAGCAACGCATAGAGCTGGAAGAAGATATCAAGGCACAAAAAGCGTCGGTTCAGCAGCTGGTCGCAGAACAGGAAGAGACTCAAAACCAGCTGCACAGCCTCCATGCCCAGAAACGCCGGGAGAGCCTGGATCAACAGGAGCAGGTTCGTCGCCAGCTGACCAGCCTGAAGCAGGAAAGCATCAAGGCCCAGGAACTGCATGACCAGCAGAAGATTGTTTCGCCCATAGACGGCACAGTGCAGCAACTACAGATCCACACTATTGGCGGTGTCGTCCAGCCTGCACAGGCACTGATGCAGATCGTACCTAAAGAAGCAACCATGGAAGTTGAAGCCTGGGTGCTGAACAAAGATATCGGCTTTGTGCAGGAAGGCCAGCGGGCAGAGGTGAAAATCGACACCTTCAACTTCACCAAATACGGTCTGATTGGGGGTGAGCTGATCAATATCTCCGACGACGCTGTACCCGATGAAAAGCAAGGATTGCGGTACCTGGCCAATGTCCAGATAGAAAAAGACTGGATGCTGGTAGAGAAAAGGAAAGTGAATCTGTCGCCTGGCATGAGTGTAGCTGTGGAAATTAAAACCGGGCAGCGGCGATTGATAGAATACTTTTTGAGTCCGCTTTTGAGGTTTAAGCAGGAGAGTATTCGAGAAAGATAGCCTTATTATCAGTGAGCATTATGAGAAAGAAAAAATCAATCCAATATGTCAGTTTGATTTTACTGTCACCAACCATCCTCTGGGCAGAATCAAAACCAACTGACAACTTTCGGATCACCCGAGACCACTCCAGTTTTGTAGAGGGTATTGAAGGAAACGTCTGTAAGGCTTTTCTGGAGGTTATCAACCGCATTCCAGAAGAAAAGCTGTTGCCTTGTCACACCCCTGATTTCAGTGATAGCCCCTTTACCCTGGTGCCTTTTACTCCACTGGACAGTAAGCGACAGATTGAATACGGAAAGATCCTTTACCACCGGGACAATGGCACAGAAGCCTACCGGAATGCCTGGCCGGAGAAAGAAAAAGAGTATCTGACAGGCTACAGCAAACTCTCTGAAGCTTTTCTGGATCTGGATGGGGATGGGGTTAAAGAGCATGTGATTGAGCAAAAAATTCCACAAAAGTATTGCATACCATCCATTCCAGGAAAGGCTCTTAGTATCCAAAAGAAATGGGAGACTCTAAGTAATAAGGTGAAATATAGAGCTTCAAAGGAGTATGGTTTTAAAAAATTTTACAGTATTTTTTCATCAAATGCTGAACAAAAACATATATCTCTAGTAGACAACCTTATCAGCTATCAAGGTCACTTTTTTTCATTTGATATGTATAAATTAGATCTTAGGAATTTTGATAAAGAATGGGGGAGTAGAAATTGGATAACTCTTGAAAAAATTTACAAGGATAGAAAAATAAAACGTATCAAAGGGCGTAACGCCTGTAAGTACTGGCTGAATAAATAATAGAAAAACAAGGAATAAAGGGATTTGATTCATGAGCTTATATGAAGAAATAAAAAGACTTGAAGATGCAAAATTGTCTATTTACGCTGATTCAAAGGGTATTCCAACAATAGGAGTGGGTTACAATCTTCAGGAACGAGAAGTACTTGAGTCAGTTCTTAAACAATTTGGTTACACTAGAGAATCTCTTGGAATCACTGAATTCAGCTATCTTTCGAGAGATTTATTTAATGTATTTGAAGAAACTTGGACCCCACAAAACACCGCCACATACACTACCCAGGTCAACCAAATCCTGTCGGACTACGCGACCAAGGTCACAGACGGCAGCAGCCCGAGAATCACCTTCACCTTTGAAAACACCACCACGGATATGGAGCCCGTATTCGATACGGCCATTGCTTTTATTGAAGACGATGTGGTCAACCGTCTTCAGGTTAAGCTGGGTACAAGCCAGCAAAATGCCCAGAACCTGTTTGATGGCCTGTCCAATGCCCACAAGGCTTCCCTGCTCTCCCTGGCTTATAACGGTGGCCCGGCGATTATTGGCAACAACCTGAGCAAGGCCATGGATGAAGGAGATTGGGCCAGTGCTTATTTTGAGATTGCCTATGCCAGTAACTGGAATGACACCGATGGTAATGGCCAGGGGGATACCCGAATCTACGGTATTCATCTCAGAAGACTGGATGAGGCCAGAAGCTTTTCGGAGAACCTGGATACGGCTCAGTCAAAGGCTTTGCTTGACAAGTTGTCTTCAGAAAAGAACCGTATCACGTAAGAATAATAGGACACCCTTATATTTGAAAAACAGAATAATAGGACACCCTTATATTTGACAAAAAAACCAGTTCGTCTATTTTTTTCCTGTCGCTGATATTTAGTTCCGGCAGGAGAGGTTATGACCCGTGCACGAAGTTCTTTGATCGACCCAGGTTCCACGCCTTATTATCACTGTATAGCTCGATGTGTGCGCAGAGCGTATTTGTGTGGAGAGGATTATTTAACGGGCAAAAACTACGAGCACCGTCGGCAGTGGGTTGTAGATAAGCTCAGGGAACTGGTTTCAATCTTTTCTATAGAAGTCTGCGCCTATGCTGTTATGTCGAATCACTACCATGTGGTTTTGCATATCAATCAGAAACCTGCCAGAGAGTGGACACGAGATGAAATTTTGAGTCGATGGACAAGACTTTTCTCAGGGCCGCTTCTGGTTCAGAGGTATCTTGCTGCTGACCAGCTGAGTCATTCGGAACTGGCTCGCGTGGACGAATTTGTTGAAGAGTATCGAAATCGTTTAACGAATATCAGCTGGTTCATGCGTTGCCTGAACGAATATCTTGCTCGTGAGGCTAACCAGGAAGATGGCTGCAAAGGTCGCTTCTGGGAAGGGCGGTTTAAAAGTCAGGCGCTGTTGGATGAGGCTGCGTTGTTGACCTGCATGGCCTACGTTGACCTGAATCCGCTCCGTGCCGAAATGGCGAAAACTCCAGAAAAATCAGACTACACGTCGATCCAGGAACGAATAGAAAATTTGTCAGGTTCTGATACCCGAAAGCAGCCAATCACCCTTATGCCTTTTCGATCACAGGGGCAAAATCCGGATAAGGCATTGCCTTATATTCTTCACGATTACCTTGAGCTGGTTGATTGGAGTGGACGTGCAGTCCGATCCGATAAGAAAGGTTCAATCCCTTCAGATATCCCACCCATTCTGACCCGACTGGAAATTGATTCAAATGAATGGCTCAAAACCATGAAATGGAATAATCGCTTTTATCGGGCAGTGGGCAGGCTGGAAGCGATGAAAACCTTTGCTCGGGAAATGGGGCAGCAATGGGTACAGGGGTTGTTTACATGTAGTCGTTTATTTCGCTGTGTAAGTTGATTGCCTGATTTTTCCATTGTTATTTGTTGCTCCTGTCATCTGGGGAGCTTTGCTATTTCTGACTTTTCCCCTTTTTGAGCGATTCGCTGTTGTTTGTTATGACAAACGATTAATATCCTCATTTGAGTGGCTGTCAGGGCTTACTGGACTGCTGGGCTCGCGGCTTTTGGGCCGTACTTATTAGGGTTTATTTTATATGGATGTCCTGTTTTTTACTGGTTCATATTATAAAACTCATAAAGATAAATCTAAAACTTGGGTTGAAGGAAAGTTTGAGTTCATGAAAGAGTCTGATGGAAAGATAAATCATCGTTTCTTTAGAGAAAATAAGGGAAGTAAGTAGTCTATGAATAATTTAAAATCGATTGTTGCAGCTGACGGGGTTGACTTGTCAGGTATTGGTATCAACGGCTATGCCTTCAAAGCAGATATCGCATTGAAATTAATAGAGCTATTTAGAGAAGAGTCTACTGTCATACTAGGTGGTGATGTACTGAAAATAGTCGATTTAAATAAATATGATTTAACTTATGATAACTGGTCTTACGAAGGCTCTAATGTTTTTGAGTCTTGTAAAGAAGCAGAAAGTTATATTAAAAATTATAAATATAAAAATGGAGATGAGTTTTTATACCAACTAATAACTTAGAGATTGCTTGTTAGGGATTGCGCTGCACGTGGTAGTTGTGGAGCACCTTATGGGAGAACCGATTAAATGAGTCATGATCATGTACTTATATCAGTAATCGATGCTGAGCCGCCAGGGGGGGAGAATGTGCCAGCTCGAAGACTTGATGATGAAAAATGGGAGATTATTCGTTCTCCACTTTATGCTACAGAGGTTGCTTCAGGGGATGTTATCAAAGTCACCAATGCTGAAACGGGTGGTTTTGAAATAATCAGGCGGAGCGGCAATATTTGTATACAGTTTTATCTGTGTGAAGATAAAGGAGATGATGCTCAATTTACTTCAGACCTCGCCGAGGATGTGGGAGTACTTATTGAGCCATTAAACGGCAGAATTGATGCCATTACAGCGGGATTGTTTTCATTGACTATTCCCGCAGTTTCAGGGTTTCAAGCAATTGAAAAGGTGTTTGAAATGGCGGTAGAAAAGTGTCCAGGTTCTCAGTGGCAATATGCAAATGTGTACGATACAGTAACTGGCGAACCTCTTGGTTGGTGGGGCGAATAAAGTAGATATAAATCGTCGTAAGCCCCATAGACTCGAATGCATAAGGTTGATGAGGAACTAGAATGTTTAGTACGGACTCCTATGTCGTGACATAGGAGTCTTCACTTTTAACTTATATTGAGCCAGAAGTTTCTCTTATTCTAGATTTTAAATTTGTCGTAAAAATATTTAAAACATGTATAAAAAAATAATTCCAACAGTAGTACTTACAATTTTTACAATAACCGCTTACGCAGAAGACACCAGCTATGCAAAGCTACGCGAAATAAAAGCCTGGACCACCAAAATTGATCTCTATTATGAAAATAATCAGGAACATCAGTGTACGGGAGGCTTAAAAACCCGTTATCTGATAAAACCAGACAAGAGCAATCATATTTCTTTAGTCTATACAGCTTATGCTGCAGGTCATATAGTTTCGCTATCATACAATTGTGGTGATGATGGCTTTCCTTGGGTTGAAGGTGTCAGAGTTAAACAGTAATTAGAATGCAAGCCATGAAAAAAGTTATTGCTGTATTTTTGTTTCTAGCCTCCCCAGTGGTATTGGCTGAAAGCACGTTTAATATTGTTGGTAAAGTAACCGCAGTTGAGGCCTCCTACTTGCCTGGTAAAGTGACTTTTCAGATGGAAACTGGTCATTCTGTATGCCCCTCGAGTAAGTGGCTAAAATGGGAAAAAAATGATGAGAGCAACAAGATTGTTTATTCAACACTGATGACAGCTTTAGTAAGTGACAAAAGTATCAGGTTGTATATTAATGAGGGCGATGACGCTTGTTCTGGCAGATTTATTCATCTGGTTAAGTGATTTTTTATTTCAAGGAGAGAAGAGTGAAAAATATTATTAATAAAGCTGTAGGATTAATGTGTTTTTCTTTTGCGTTTCCAGTTTTATCCGCTAATGCTGAAGTTAAGTTTACCGAAGCAGCTGTGCCTAAAAACCTCCATGTGTACAGTACAGGCGGGTATATATATGTGGACCACCTTCCTGGGGCTTGTTCATCGAGTCGCTATATTGTTGATAAAAGCCACCCGGCTCTGGACACCATTGTCTCTATTTTGTTGGCCGCTCAAACAGCAGGTAAAAGTGTAGTACTGCGATACGATGGCTGTGTGACAAATGGTGAACAAGGCAACGTTGTTGGTGTGTATTTAAAATAAGCTCGGAATATAAAAATAGTATGAAGTCTATTGTTTTATTGGTTTTTGTTTCAATTATTTCGGTTGAATCTTTTGCAAAAGGTGTGGCTGAAAAATTCAATGTAACAGCCGTTCGTGTTGACCAAAGTGGAAAAGGGTATGTTGTTTTTGACCGAGATCTGATAGGTCAACCTGCTGAATGTATTACCACCTATACCAATTCACTGGCTTTTAATACCTCAACGCCAGGAGGGCAGGCCATTTTATCTCTGGCTCTGGCAGCTAAAGCATCAGGCAGTCCTATCAAAGCAGTAGGTACCGGAAAGTGTGACGCCTATGGTGTGATGGAAGACTGGAGTTACGGGTTTATTTATTAATGAATGGCGTTCAAGGAAAGAGAGTTCAGAGTTTATAGTATTGAGCTCTGGGTTCTATTTGCTTCAGCTTGCCCTGGAGAATACCTGCGACTAAAACGTTAACTGAAGGATAATAAAGGATGAAGGTAAGGTTGGTTATAGCTCTATTAATGGGTTTTTATTCATTAGTGGTGAATGCCGAATGGACCGGCGCTCATAAGATTAAATAAATTAAGGCTAAAACCGATGGAGTCTATCTTGTCCTGGAGGGGTTTAAAAATCAAAGCAGTGATATTGTGTGCAAGCACACTAATATACTCTGGATGGATGATGTAGAGTCAACAAATTACTCAGCAAGGCTTTCTATTTTGTTGACCGCTTTTACTTCAGATAGAGCAGTCAACATCAGTTATTATGGTTGCGGTAAGGGGAATCTTATACAGATAGCTTCGGTCTCAATGGCGAAGTAAACACTTCGGGAGGTGGGGAAGCTCCTCGCCTCTTGATATGACTGCATAAACTGGTCACTCGGTCAGGAAACCTTCAACAGTTACCTTTTAGATTCGAGTCGATTTTGCGGTTGATAACCTAAAATCCTGGCCACCGTTCTATATGGGTATACCAGAGTCTCGGGATATAGGTCGTCGAGTTATGAATTCATATTAGCTGACCAATATTGCTTGGATTATCATGGTCAAATGTCCGTAGTCTTGGGTGCTTTTATCAGAAAAATTCGCTGGCGGTTCCCCACCCACCGCCAGTGAACAAGTTAGCATTACGCGCTCGTAGCTCAGCTGGATAGAGTACCTGGCTACGAACCAGGCGGTCGTGGGTTCGAATCCTACTGAGCACGCCATCTTCAGAAAGCCCTATTTTTATAGGGCTTTTTGTGGTTCATGGAGTGATTTTTACGGCTCCTTGCCTGTTTGAAAATAATCCAAAGACCTACTCTGTCAACTTTCACCTTCCACGGGTTCTGACCAGGCCTGTTGCATCATTTTTACCTTAATCATCCCATCAGAATAGATATCGCTTTCCACGGGAGCTTTACTTTTTAATTGCTCACTGACTTTGTTGAGAATATTGTCGCTCAAAGCATTCAAGTCATCACGATAGGAAGCTGTCAGGGTTTTAAATGCATTTTTCAGATGGATATCATTTCCAGATAAATCCGGAGCGTATAAAACGATTCTAACCAGTGCTGAAGCGATCAGGTCAGCCGCTTTGTCTGTTTCTTTGTCAGCCATTAAAAAACGGGCTTCTGAAAAACAATGAATGACAGATGTAATAATTTGTACGAGCTGGGTGCGGGCATCCAGCTCTGGTTTTCCAAAGTAGAATTTTTGACGTCGATAAGACTGCGTTAACTCTTCATTGGCAGAATCTGCTGCCATTTGCTCATCCTCGCTATGGGATGCCGCAACATTCAACATGGCCTTGCGGGAATGGGCATAAATTCTTTTTCTGAGAGGATCTGTTGTTCCGAATTCAAAAACATTGGCCAAAAAGTTAGCTATAGACCGCGAAACCAGATCCATGCTGTGGAAATAAGCTTTAATGGACGCCTGCACTACAAAGCCTGCTATACCAAGCATATATTCACCATAAACTGCCCAGGAATCCAGGACATCCTGAGCATATTCTGTATCTTCCTGATCACATTTAATACCCCAGTTATTTAATATATCCAGATAACTATCCTTAATGGCTTTGTCACCATAGTTTGAATCCAGCTCGGCAAGATGAAGTAAAACCTGTCTTGCATAAAGGGGCATCAGATTTTTTTGTTGTAACATGTTCAGAGCATTGCCCAATCGTGCGTTGGCCAGGGCAGAGATGACCTTACTGCTGGTTTTAAATTCCGGATGATAATATCTGAGAGCGTAAGCAGAGTATGCGACAACTCTGGCTGAGTCAGTGTAATTTTTCTCCTGATCCGTCAAGAGGGTGTTCGCCAGTAACCAGCATTTTACCAGCATGGCTTCCATCGTCATCTTATAGGAGCGACTGGTTTGGGCTTCAATACTGAGTTTCCGGTGTACAACATTCACCTTGGCAGCAAGCTCGCTCTGAATCTCCTGATCTTCCGGGTCAAGAATGCCGGTTGTGCTGCCTATCCCGTTTTTAACGACAGTTTGCAGATGCACAATGGCAGGTTCACCCACTGAACGAAGTCCGAACTCTATCATTGAGAACAGGAAATAATAACTAACCAGTCGCCAGAAATGTTTTTGCCCGGTTTTCTTTGGATCAACTTTATCAATGGTTAAAGGTTTGATTAGCCCCATTATCATTGAGTACCCGAGAGCGGCACCATGTATTGTTGCGGTAGTCACGGTCTCTCTGCTGGGCAAATATTGGTAATAAAATGGAGATTCTTCTTCGGGTTCAGTCAATCCCTCGGGTAGACACTCTTCTGCAGGGCAAATGTCAGTCTGGTTGTTGGTTGCCACTGAATGGGATGTAACAGGTTTTGCGCCATCCAAAGAAATCTTTGCCCAGCTTTCGCTGAGTTCCTTGTACCCTTCACAATCAGAACAGGCAGGGTCGAGAGTTATAACCTGTTTATAGATCTTGTTAACCTCTGATACCGATTTAATGGGCTGGTAAGCTATCAAAAGGCTTCTCATAAGTGTGTCCTGGGCGTTGACTTCAACGATCTCCCGATAATTCTGCACCAGGGCACCGGCTAAAATAGGGGCTTTTTCAGAGGGGGTTCTGTAGGCATCCGCAAAGTGAATAATCAGTAACTCCATTGCCCTTTGACTATTTGATCGGGCGAAATTGGGTTGCTCAGCCAGAATCATCCCCGCTTTTTTTTGCAGGGTACTGAAATACTGGTTGCTATAATCGGCGATGCCGGATGTTCTGTTGACCGATGAGCCGGTATTAATAGCACCCCAGTTTTCAAGGGAGCGCCTTGATTGGGAAGCAAAGCGTTCCATATTTTCTTTTGTGGTTGACAGCCCGACTATTTTGGAAAAATGTTTAGTTATCACCTGAATAGCGATATGTTTTTTATCAGCGAAATAAAGGAAAGTTCCGGGTACAGAAACCCCTAAAATAAAAATACTTGTTCTGATTTGATCCTTCGAAACACTTTTTAGCAATGACTTAATAAGCCCTGTTTCCTCAAGGTTAGAATGAGAGGCAAGCACTTTTAACTCATCTATCGCATCGTTTTCATATTGAAGGCAATCAATACTCCCAACTTTCCACTGATTCAGCATATCGCAATACCTGAGACCCATAGTGGCCGAATGTTCCATCAGTGGATCCATAACCTTCAGGTAGTGCGTTACTCGAGATCTGAAGCCAGGATGCTGACGCCAGTCAATCGCCCGGCTGAAGCTGGCGTAAACACTGTCGAAAACATCAAGGGCTGTCGCCTCCGGATGAAGGTAAACCATAGATAGAGCACTAAATGCCATCAATGCTGCAGCGTGATCTTCATCGCCTCTGGACATAGCCAGGCTCGCAGAAGAAGACACTGTATCAATAATGTCGAGTAGCCGGAAATAGGTTTTTCTGGCCTTTTGCGCATGAAGGCTCAATATTGAAAATGTTGATAGTGAGCGGTAGAGCAAATCAGATTGCAGTTCGTCTGTCTTTTTAGTTATATGACTGTCCGATAAAGCTTTATAGCTGATACTTTCGAGGCGGGCACTGATATTATCAGTGAGGTGTTGGCTCATAGCTCTTTGTACATTATTGCTGTGAATCTTTAGTAGCTTATAGAGAAAGTTATAGCCTTTAGAATCCAGATACTTATCAAGAGAAGTGATCGCTACCTCTGAGCCAAGGGGGACCAGCCCCCAGGCGACACCTGTCTTTAAATGATCTGTTATGTAAAATTGATGATTGTCATCATCCTGCTTCTCTGTGCCTAAAGCAGATTGACCAAACAGCACGAACGTGATGATCAAGTTCACCGTGATTTTGTTCATTAGTCACCTGATAGGTTGAAAAAACCAGTTTTAACCATTGGCTGTTGATATTCATAGTAACGTGACTGCCCCCCTACCCTCTCGAAAGTGTTGCGTAAGTTCTGGTTCCCATGCTTTCAAGCCCTGTGGGTTCCATCGGGGAAGCCCATACCTTCACTGAAAGGAATAAAAAATGCGTTCCCACAGAGATCATATTAATGAGTTTTCGAACTTTTGCGAAAACCTCAATTGAGCGAGGGTTTACGGCACTTTTGCAATAACTATAGTTAGAAAAAAGTTGTCGTATTTAACCTTTTCGTCTAGATAAAGTGAGTTTGTCTCAGAATTCACCAGTCACAAGGCGATAAAATGTCAGATAATACTGAATTCAGTAAATGGAGAGCGAGGCTTTGGCCCGTCTACGTTTATGAGCTTAAAAAGCTACTTCCGATGATCCTGATGTTCTACCTGATACTCTTTAACTACACCATATTGCGAGACACGAAAGACACTCTGGTAGTTACTGGTGCTGGTTCAGGAGCGGAGATAATACCTTTTTTAAAATTATGGGTGAATGTACCTTTTGCAATAATATTCACAGTTACATACGCAAAGCTGAGTAATATATTTGAGAGGAGAACTTTATTTTATTTAGTTATATCCAGCTTTCTGTTGTTTTTCTGTTTTTTTTCTCTGGTTCTTTATCCCGCTCGGGATATGCTTCATCCAACAGAGTTTGCAGATTACTTGCAGAGTATTTTGCCGCCCGGATTTATGGGATTGATCGCTGTTATGCGTAACTGGACGTTTTCTCTTTTCTACGTCATGTCTGAGCTTTGGGGAAGTGTCTGCCTCTCTCTGATGTTCTGGGGCTTTGCCAACCATATTACCCGAGTCTCAGAATCCAAACGATTTTATGCGCTTTTCGGCATGATGGGTAATTTGGCATTACCAACGGCAGGACTGTTTGTCTACTTTGCTTCACAGACTCGTGAAAACCTTGCTGAAGGTGTTGACCCCTGGGGTTACTCCCTGAATTTAATGACGGGTGTCCTTACTATTGGTGGCATTTTGATTATGGCGACTTACTGGTGGATCAACCGGTATGTGATGACAGATCCAAGGCTTTATAAACCTGATGAGATAGCAAGCTCCAATAAGGAAAAATTATCCTTATCCCTGAAAGAAAGTTTTATGCATATTATCAATTCAAAATATCTGCTTTGTATTGCCCTTTTGGTTATTGGATATGGTGTCTGTATCAATATTGTTGAAGTCACCTGGAAAAACCAGCTACGCATGCAATATCCAAACCCCCATGAATACAATCAGTTCATGGGATTATTTTCCACCTGCACAGGCATTGTGACTATTTCCATGATGCTGTTTTTTACTAACAATGTTATCCGTCGCTTTGGCTGGACAATAGCTGCACTTTGCACTCCGGTGGTTTTATTAATTACCGGAACTTTGTTTTTTTGTTTTGTTTTATTCAGGGATATCGTACCCGATATTTTATTTCTGGCGCTGGGCACCACTCCATTGATGCTAACCGTCATATTGGGGGGTGTACAAAATATCATGAGTAAATCGACCAAGTACTCCTTGTTCGATCCCACCAAGGAAATGAGCTACATCCCACTTGACCCTGAAGAGAAAGTGAAAGGTAAGGCGGCAGTTGATGTTATTGGCAATCCGACCGGTAAATCAACAGGCTCAGTCATACAGCAAATATTAATAATTTATTTGGGTTCACTGGCGGCTATTGCTCCTTACGTAGCTGTTATCGTTCTGCTTTTTTTTGCTATATGGATTGCCGCAGCCCGCTCATTAGGGCGCCAATTTAATGAACTCTCGAGGGCGAAGAAAAAGCCGCCTGAGGCGCAATCTCAGGAAGCTGCCCCCAGCTCGCAAGCACCTTTGGGCAAAAAACTGGGTCCGGCTGATTACTGAGGCATCTTTCAGAGTGCCTTAGCACCTGACCAATCTTGGCGAAGGTGAAATTGATCCTGGTCGGTCAGTCCGTATTGCCATTAAGCAGGTATGACCGTAATCAAAATGTCAAAAGGTAGCTATTGTGCAATCCACAGTGGCTACATAGCAGGTTTTTATATGCACTTAAAATCAGGTTTGCAGCCATTAATGCTTTTTGCTTCAGGATTTTGGAATACTGCAGTTTTATCGGGTGAATCATTATCAGATAACTCGCGCTTTATTAATAATACGACACTGGGCGGAAAGCTTCGGACTGTCTATTACGATGTACACAACACGGTAAAAGACTCGACATCAGGAGCCTGGACGGGAGGCTTATCGCTTGATTTGCGTTCCGGTTTGGGTGAAATGGTAGGAATAGGAGCCAGTTTGTATAGCGCGGTCAAGTTGTACATGCCCGAAGAGAATACTAATTCATATCAATTGTTGAATAATGCTAACGAAGGCTTCAGTAAGCTGGGGCAAGCTTATGTCGAACTAAAATTACCGTCAACGTTCGAAAACCGATCACTCAGCTTTAAGGCGGGACGACAGAATTTACGTACCGGACTGATTTCCGGCTCCAGCTCAAGAACCGTTCCCAGCAACTGGAATGGGTATAATCTCAAAGGCACGATTGAAAACCTGGAAATCGGTTTTGCTCTGGTTGATCAAATGTCACTTAGAAATCAGGCAGGTTTTCATAGTCTGATGAACTTTTCCGGTGAAAAAATTGATTACATCATAGGTGCTGAAGCGATCTATACACTTCAGTTTTCCAAAGAGCGTGAATTGCAGCTTAAATATCGCAATGCTTTTGCCAAAGAATTTTTAAAGGCACACAATGGCGATATCTTGTTTACCACATACGCAGGACAGAATCTCAAAATTAACCTGGGGGGTAGTTATTATCAAACCCAAAAAAGTGGTCGTCTCTGGCAGGGTGCAGGCTGGGGTGGCTCGCCATTATTTGACGATAAAGCCAGTGTTATCAACCTTCACGGGGGCTTGGCTGCTGGTGCATGGCATTTTCGTGCAGGAGTCAGTCATTTTAAGGCACCATCCAGCGTAAAAGCTTCAGGCAATGCTTACACTCCACCCGGTGCTTATTATTATGATTTCGGAGCAAACACCCATGGGTACTGGGATATTAACACTTCAGGTTCTGCAGAAGATATGTTGTATGACGGTGAAACCGCATGGATGATGGGTGTTACTTATCATTTTTCAGAATCCTGGCTCAAAGGGCTGAAAGCAGGTTATTCATTTCATTATGGCTCCGGCATGAAGGTCATCACCCCCGGCGGCCAAAAAATAGCTGTCGCAGAACAGGAACACGACATTCATCTGGTTTATGCCTTTCCGAAGACTGTATTGGAAGGGTTGAAATTTAAACTGAAATACGGTCTTTATCGAGATGATAAGGCATTACGAAAAGCCATTCACAAAGAAGAAAACGATCTGCGTGTCTGGCTTGATTATGATTTCCGGATTTTCTGATTTCAGCCGGAGGTGCTGTCGCCTTATGGAGACTTAATGGCTGCATAAAAGAACCGACAACGTTCCATTTCAGCCTGATATTTTCTTTTAAAGGATGGACTAAGGGCTGACAGCCTTTTCCAGCTCGCTGAAACCATTACTCTGGGATCAACAACCCGGCAACGAAGATTTTCAAAGGTTGTGCTAGCCTCATTTGCATCAGTCGTCTCATAAACCCGGTACCAGGCTGATTTTATTTTTTCGACAAGAGCGGCAACCTTTGTATCTTCGCTGCTTAGCATGGACTGCCATACTTCTCTATCTCCCATCTGGTATTTGATATCTTCCAAAGTCAATTCATTTATAGATATCATGCGTCTGATTGCCTCTGTCGTCCATTGATAAAGTGTCCGTCCCCAGGCGGTGACAAATATATTCTTGTTGAGCTCCAGGCTGGCATCTGCAAGTAACTGGGCTGAATCCTGACTGCTAAAATACCAGTGGTTAGTTAACGGATCATGGCGAAGGGACTTTATGATCTGATCGACCTGTTCCCGGGTTAAAGTCTTCCTTCTGACTGAGCCTTGTAATATGTAATCCAGCCGATCTGCGCATATATCCGGCAGCTCTCTTTCAAGCATTGTGAATTGAATATTTTCAGGGGCTACGTCGTCAGGCGTTAGACCATGATTTTTCAATATCAGGGCAACCCCGTGCTTTTCTAAAAAACCTCTGAATAGCGAATCATGGTAATCAGGATTCCCTGCAGAGCTTGTAGTAAAAAGGTAATCTGAGACATGACTGAATGTAGTGTGAGATATATCGTGGAGCAACCCGCTGACCTGCTCCTCAAAGGGAGCCCCGAAATAATTCAGAAGATAAAGTACCCCAAGGGAATGGTCATAACGGGTATAAGATTCATTGTTATGCCCCTGAGAGTCAACCAGCTGAATAATTCCATACTGGTTAATGTTCTTCAGTCGTTTAACAGGTTGACTGTTCAACAGCTCTGACAATAAAGGAAACTGGGCACGATTAAACTCCAACAGGCCATAATAGGTTTCTATCTGCTCATGGTCGTTGCTATTGGCTTTGGTCAGGAATCCCAAAACACATAAATGAGCTAAAAGCAGGTACCACGAGAAGCGTCGGAACTGCTGGTGGCCGGACTCAGACAGGGTATGACAGGTTATCATTTGATGCACCTTAAAACACTGGTAAACCAAAGTTAGCTCTAAAGCGGTGTTTGCCAGTATAGTCGCCAGTTCTGCCCTTTTTATCTAAACTGGCTGTTAGTTAAAGAGAGTGTGCAAGTAATCCAGGGGAGCGTAAAATTTCTTCCATAGATTCCATTCCGACTCCATGAGATTTTCTTCAAGTGAGATACCATAAACTGCATTGTTTGAAACGCCATTGATCAAAGCAAGAGCCAATGCAGAAGCGAGGATAATGTCGAGGTTTTTCAATAAATGTTTTGAGTCCAGTTGTGAGCTACCGTTGTAGACTCTTCGTTTATTGTGATTATTGATCCAGTCCGGCTTTCATCGTCTTTAACGGAATTGCAGTCGTATTTGCGACCTTCTACCTGTATTACGGTTTGAGTAGAGCGCGTGATTTGTGCGACAATGCTCTTGCCAATGAGATTAAACAAGAATTATACGAGAATGGACTTCAAGCATGGCAGCATTACTTTTCTATAAAGACCCTGCACCACTCAATCGTGATCTTCACAAGGCACTGAGATACCAATCTTCCGGAGATTATTCATTTACCGATAGTGTAAATTCTGTACCTCTGACGGGTATTGAGTTTTTTGAAGCCAGTCGAGATATGCCTGTGCTTTTCAGCAAAGATGATGAAGGACGTTTTTTTCCTCTGGCGCTGCTTTCACTGATGGATGCCGGCCATAAACAACTGGATGGCGAAGGACGCTGGGAAGACAGTTATGTTCCAGCCTTTGTCAGACGCTATCCTTTTGCTCTCACCGATGAGGGAACGGTTTGTTTTGACAAGGAATCTGCTCAAATTGGTGGTGAAGAGGGTGAGGCACTCTTTAATGACGAAGGTGAAAACTCTGAAACCCTGAACAACATCATCCAGTTTTTGAACAACTACGACCAGCAGTACAAAAATACTCGCGCCTATTGTGATGAATGCAGTGAGCTGGAGCTGTTCTCACCTTTTAATCTTCAGGTCATGGCCGATAAGGATAATCCCCTGAGGCTGGAAGGGCTGTATGTCATCGATGAGAAAAAGCTGGCCGGGTTGCAGGAAGAAAAAATAAACGACTGGTTCAAGGCTGGCTGGCTGGCCTGGAGCTATGCGCACCTGCACTCTCTGGGAGCGCTCAAGCGGTTGCTGAAAAAACAACAGTAAAACTGCAGTCATTGAGAGTTAAAACAGACGGGGGCTTGCCCCCTCTTCTTCGTCTGGGGCGCCTGAAGGACAGCGTCAGGAATAAAAAGAAAAAGGAAAGGGATTCTATGACATGCTTTAATCGCACGCTGTTGTCGACCTCTATTGGCCTGGCTAACAGGGCAACATTCAACAAGGTTCCCTGGCCGGTAGTGACCGGTGCTCTGTTTTCTGCGCCGGCAATGGCAGTGGATAACGACATTCGTGCCGTAGATGGAATTACCTCGGTGTCCAGTTCCGGTAATGTCCATACCATTACTTCCACAAAGCGCTCCAATGCTTCCGCCATCAATGTCTTTGACAAGTTTGTAGTCGGCACTTCCCATACCGCTAACCTGACAGTACCTGCTGACGCCAGTAATCTGGTCAATATCGTCAGGGGCTCCGATGCGCCGGAAGTACACGGTATCCTGAACAGCTACAAGAACGGCTCCCTCGGCGGTAATGTGGTATTCGCCAGCTCAGCTGGCTTCATCGTAGGTGAGACCGGTGTCGTCAATGTCGGCAAGCTTTCTATAAAAACACCCGATAGCAGTGAAATCGCTGCGCTTCTGTCCAATGGCGCGCCGGTAGACAGTGAGGTCAGTGATCTCCTCGGTAACAGTTTCAGCGTCTCTTCCTCTGGCCTGGTGAGAATCCAGGGCAAGATCAACACAGCTTCAGGCATAGACATCTACGCCAACACCATTGATGTTGATGAAAAGGCTATCATCATTGCCGGCAATGCAGCGGCTGCCAGCGGTGTCAGCAACTATGGACAAAACAACGATTACACGGCGGTTAACGTCGATGACCTGACTATTCCAAACGAATTAAAGGTCGATGGCGGCACTATTGTTCTCAAGGCTTCCAGCAGCGCAGACGCTGCCATTAACCTTTCCGGTGATCTTTATGCCGATGGTGGATTTACCATCACGGCTGAGAAAATTTCCGTCAACTCGGGTTCCACTCTGGATACAAGAGACGGCGCCAGTCTGGCTTCGTCCGGCAGTATTCAGTTTCAGGCTGACGGTAATACATCTACGACACTGACTCTCAATGGCAGTAGCAATCGTGTACTTCTCCAGAGTGGTTCTGCCGCTTCTCCGGAAACCAATGATTCCGGCATTAACCTGATTGGCAGTGTTCTCTCTGATGGATCAGTGACAGTTGCCGGTGACAAGGTTCAGATGAATTCTGGCAGTTCTCTGGATGCAGAGGGCAGTGTAACGGTCACGGCTGCTACTCAGGCCAGCGTCAGTGGCACTTTGGCTGCGGAATCGGGCATCAGTATTGACTCCAAAGATATAGATCTGAACAGCGGCAGTGTTCTCGATACTCGAAACTCAAGCGACACTGCCCGGGGTGATGTAACGCTCACGGCTTCAGCCAGCCAGAATGTCAGCCTGGCTTCTGCCAGCGCGACAACCAACATTGATTTCAGTGGTCAGGTGTACGCCGGAAGTCTGACCGCAAGCGCCAAATCAAAAGCTGCCAGCAGCATCAAAGAGGAACCTGGCGTAGCCATGGGCTCGGTGGTGGGTGGTGCCCTTGCCGGAGCGTCATTTTACCTGATGGACGCCGATGCTGAAGCAACGGTCAACGTCAACAGCGGCGCCAATATAAACGCCAGTGGTAATGTTTCTCTGGCATCAGAATCCCATGCTGTTTCCGACGCTTCCGCCATTACCCTGGGCAATGCTCTGCCCGGAGCACTGGCGGCAGTTTACGCCACCAGTGACGCAACCAGTACCACCCACGTGAAGTCAGGGGCTACGATTCAGGCGGGAGGAAACCTGGACGTTTCTGCCCACAACGAGTCCTATGTGGCCGCCACAGCATTTAACCTTATTGCTGAAGATGCCAACAAGGTAGTGATTGCTGCCGCCGTCGGGGAATCCGATGTTGACGCAACCGCCAAGATTGACAGCGGCGTTACCCTGGACGCCAACAACCTGGTGGTCGCCGCAGAGAACCAGAATTACTACCATATCTCTGCTTCTGCCTATGGCCTGAAAGCAACCCGCTATGGTGTTGCGGTTGCTGTGGGTGATTTTGATACCAATGCTACGGCCGAGCTGGGCAGCAGCCTTGGAACCGATCAGGATAAGACGGGAAATGTTACCATCACAGCCCTGGACCGGACTCTGAACCAGAGGGTTCACTCCGGTGTGACAGTGGGCAGTAACCTGTTCATGCGCACCATCGGCTCCAAAGCCATCAGCGGGGTTTCTGCGTTGCAGAATGGTGTCCACAACTTCACCACCAAATACCTCCCGATAGGGCACTCTGCTCCCACCGATGAAACGGGCAAGGTCAGCTTCAAAGGCGGCCTGGCATTTTCCCTCAACCTTTCGGATCACGATGCCTACAGTTTCCTCGGCACCAATGTATCAGGGCAGACGGATGCACCACATATTATTGCGACTGGCAATATTCTGGTTGCCAGCCAGACCGATCTGGGCAGCGATAATCAGGCCGTTGCGGGTGGTAACAACAATGGTGCCCTGGGAGGCGACCAGGGCGGTTACAGAACTTCGGCAGAAGCGGCTGTATCGGCTCCCAAAGAGAATTCCAGTGGCAGCAACCAGACTCCGGCATCGGACAAAAGTCTGGCGCTGGCCCTTAACCTTGCCATTAACGACAGTGACGCGGTAGCAGAAGTCGGCCAGTCGGTACAGATCGATGCGGCTAATCTCGGTGTCATTGCTCTGCAACATATGCCTATTGTCTCCACCTACGACAAGTGGGACACCTTCTCTGATGTCGTCGGCAAATTTAACGGTATCGGCGGGTTACAGAACAATATTCTGACCGGTTTCGCCAATGCCGCTGCGGCTGCAGATAAGGAAGCCTACGGCGGCAGCTTTAATGTCCTGTGGAACGATATGGACACCAAGGCCTGGGTAGGCGACAAAGCCAAAATAACGACGACCGGTACGGGCAACTGGAGTGCGAGCAGAGAACTGAAGGCCAACAGTGAAGTTCCCGGAATTCTGGGTAGCAGCAAGGTCTTTAAAGACGTCACCTATACCTTCTCTTTTGATGATTCGGTAGCGGTCAGGGCCTATAACCTGATGGAAACCGCTACTGTTGCTGGTAATCTCGGTAGTCTGGGGCTGATACCGAACGCCAACGGCACCAATGAGAAAGGTAAGTCGGTTGGCGGCTCCATTTCCTATATCCAGCAGTCCGGTTCAGCCGTGGCGGGTATTGGCAAAGCCACGGTCAATGCCAGTGGCAATGTGGGGGTGTACGCAGAAACGGACGAACGTCACTTCCTGGTGACGCCTTCCTCCGGGCAGTCCAGTGGTATTGGCTTCAGCGGCGTTCTTGGTTTTCTCAATTCGGAAGTGTTGACTCACGCATCCCTGCACAATCAGGCTCAGCTGAGCGCTGATAATCTCGTTATCATTGCTGATCATGAATTTGGCAACTGGGCGGCGGCTGGTGCCTTCAGCTGGTCAGACCAGTCAGCGGTTGGCATCGCTATAGCGGCGAACGTTTCCCAGGGCGATACCAAGGCGTTTATTGGTGACAATTCAAAGGAATACAATAAGGTCAAGTTCCAGGACAAGAACAATAACGAGACCGATAAACCTTCCCCAAGTTCGCCAACGGCACCTGATCCAACAAAAGGCATCGTCGTTAATTCGGTAAGCGTGCGTGCCCGTTCAACAGGCACCAACGGATCTCTGGCAGTTGCCGGAGCATTAACCACAGAGCCCAGTGATGAGCCCGGCATTGGCGCCAGGTTCGAGAATTGGTACAACGGCTTGTCTTCAAAGCTGGCTGCGAATTACACCGGCGCTACCGGAAGCAGCAGTGATTCATCGATAGGCAAATCTTCAGAAAGCGGCAAGAACGACGACAGTGGCTCAGGTTCTGGCAAAAGTTCTGCGGAAGTCTCCAAGGAGCAGCTGGGCCTGACAGGGGCGGGCAGCTTTACTGTCTCCGTCAATAATATGGACGCCAAGGCCATTATTGATGGCGCTGCCATCAGCGGTCACCAGAACGGTAACAGCTACAACGATGTCGATGTTGACGTTCAGGCTCTGGAAAAAGTGATCTCGGCTTCTGCGACAGGTTCAGCAGCGCTGTCTATGCTGGGAGCAAATTCGCCTACCAATCAGGATACTATTGCCGGGGCTATCTCCTATCAGATCAGTTTCAATGATGCCCTGGCCTGGATTAAAGACTCTGTCATCACTTATGCCGATGACGTAAATGTTCAGGCATTGCACGGTGGTGAACTGACTTCCGTCGCCCTGGCGCTATCTGTCACCAGGCCGGACTCTTCCTCTGGCCAGACACGTAATGGTGCGCTGTCCATCTCGGGTGCCCAGATATACGACGGCACATCAGCACGGATTGAAGGTTCGTCCATCAGCTCAAATCAGGGGGCGAATAATGATCTTGAAGTCTCCGCCTATAACAACAGTTATGTTGGCGTAGGGGGCGGTACCCTTTACGGCGGCGGCAAGCAGGGGGCCGGTCTGGCCATTACCTTTGCCGAGATTAATGATCCGTCCGCCATTCCCGGAGACGCCAACCCGGATGGCAATAATGTTCTCAGTACCGCCTATGATGAGGATGTTTATGACGGTGCAGCCACCGAAGCCATCGTTGACTTCAGTGGTTCCAACCGGTCTTATCTCAATAACTTTGACCGGGTCGACATCAGTGCCCGCAGCCTGAACCGGATCGGTATTGGCGCCGCAGGTATTGGCTATAACAATAATCAGGAAGATTCCCTGGGCTTCCAGGGCAGCTTTGCCATAGGTTCCATCGGTGCGGACACCAAGGCGCTGATGAAAGGCACCAACATCACTGGGGCGGGTGTCGTTAATCTTAATGCCAGTGGTGAGAAAGACGGCGATCTTGACAAGATTCTCAGTGACCTCGGCTCCAGCAATACTAACAAGGATTACGACTTCAGCGGTGCTGAAGCCATGGACAATACCAACGTCCACACCAGTGAAGACGGTAGCGGCTCGACTTACAACTACTCCTCAGAAGGCAAGCGCATCATTGCTGTGGCCGGTGCTGTTCAAGCTGGTAAGAAGAATCTGGGTATTTCCTACGCCCATGCGGATGTGAAAAGTGAAACCAAAGCCCGCATGGAAGACGTCAATATCAATAAGTCAGGAGCCGGGGCAGACGTTAATATCAATGCCCGTGACAACTCCCTGCTCTACAGTGTTGCCATTGGTGTGGGTGTAGGCACTGGCGGCTTCTCCGGTGTCGGCTCTGTTGCGGTTAACCGCCTGAATAACCAGGTCTTGGCTGAAATTGGTGACTGGAACGGTTCCGATAAGGGGACCATCAACGCCAGTGACTTGTCTGTGGTCGCCCAGAATGACATGGATCTGATTAACGTCGCTGGTTCAGTAGCGGTGGCCAGTGGTCAGGGTGGCGCTATTGCCGGAGGTCTGGCAGTAGCCCTGAATCTTGTAGGTACTGACGAGCATTCAACAAAAGCCAGGGTCAGCAACACCAGCCTTAAGGTGGATGAGGATCTTACCGTCAGGGCGCTCAGCGGAACATCCAATGATCATAATCTGCTGGTGGGCAACGCCATCGCTATAGGTGCCAATCTTGGGCAGAGTGGTATTGGCTTTGCCGGCGCAATTTCTACCAACAATGTCGATCAATCCATCGAAGTCGGTATTAAAGACACCGCCACCAATCGTTCCAGCGCAGCATCTTCAACCAGTGGCGGTGATGTCGTTGTCCAGGGTCAGGATTACAGTGATAGCGTAGCCACAGCCTGGATGGGTGCTGGCTCCGGCAATGGTTCCGCCGGTGGTGTCGCCATTGCTACCAACCGTGTCGATTCAGATGTCACGGCAGAAGTGCTGGGTAACAAAGGCAACCCTGGCAGTACAACGCTCAAGGCGCAGAACGTTACTGTTGACGCTTTCCGCCGTAACTGGCTGTTGACCATCGACGCCGGTGTTGCGGCTTCCAAGCAGGTATCCCTGGCGGGCTCAGTGGGAACCGGCGTTATAGACGGCAATGTGACAGCAAGAATTGCCGACGATGCCCGAATAGATGCCTGGAACAATGTCTTGGTCAATGCTGATGCGATGAGCGTCAATCTGGTGGGCAGTGGTGCTGTCGGCATTGGTGTCGATGCAGGCGCTGGTGCTGTCGCCATCTCTACAGCGATGGAATACGGAAAAACAGAAGCCTACATTGACGATGCAGTTGTGATTGCCAGAGGCAAGGGCAGCACTATGCAGGTGGATACCGGTGATCTCAAGGGCTATGGTGATCTGCCGGATCTTTCTACTGCCGGTGACAGTTCCAATCCGGATGCTGTCTCCATGGGTGACTTGACTTCCGGCTTCAACACGTTATCTGTGGAGCGCACCAAAGAATCGGTCAATGGTCTTGTTGTTAATGCAACGTCCAGAACCAAGCAGCGCGCGATTACTGTCGGCGGTGCTGGTGGCAAGGCCGTTGCTATCAATATCAATGTAGCAACTAACGGCACCTATAACGCTACCAGGGCTTATATCAAGGATGCCACCATTAACTCCGGCGTTTCCGGTGAAGATGGTGCAGATGTCTATGTTCGCGCCAATGCCCATGAAGCGGGACTGGCTGTTTCTGCAGGTGTTGCCGTTTCTGGTGGCGGTGAAGCCGCTGGCGCGGGAGTCGGTGGTTTTGCCACCAATGACCAGAAGCGTTCCAGTGAAGCCACGATTGAAAACAGCACTGTTAATGCGGATAAAGTAACCATTGACGCCAATACCTCGAAACTGGCTCAGGCCGTTTCAGCGGGTGTGGCAGCCGGGTTAGGCGCAACCGGTGGCCTGGGTGGCGCTGCTTCAGTGGTTATCACTGAACAGGCCGGTAACACGCGTGCCTGGTTACGAGGAGGCACAACCAATGCCAGAGAGGTAGTGGTTGTCTCCGACAGACGTCAGAAAGCCAATGTCGCCGCCGGTGCAGCCGGTATCGGTACGACAGTGGGCGTTGGTATTGGATTGGCCGTCAATATTGTGGGTGGTGATTCGAAAGCCATTATTGGCAATGATCTGGACGATAACGGCGATACCCTGACTACCGCAGTGAACTCAGATACGGTTACAGTGGATGCTGATCGGGTTTCCAGTGCAAAAAGTTATGTCTTTGGTGCTGGACTGGGTGGCGGCTATGGTGTCGCAGCGATGATCAATACTACGGAATTCCGTGGCGAAACACGTGCTGCAATTCATGGTTATCTCAAGAATAGCAACCTCACCACAGACATTCGTGGCAGTGACGGCAGTTCTGCCGCCACTAACGTGACCGTTAATGCTCAAGAACTTCAGGATGCTGATCAGTGGGCTGCGGGTATCGGTGCTGGCGCCAGTTTGGGTGTGGGTGCTGTGGCGAATGTGGTGCTGGGACGTTCCCAGGTCTACAGTGAAGCGGTTGGCTCGGACATTGAAGCGGGCACACTGGATATTGACGCCAATGCCCAGCGCCAGTCCAATCTGATCAGTGTTGCTGGTGCTGCATCCACTAACGCAGCCGCAGCGGTCAGTATCGGTCTTGCTCTTTATGGTCAGGGTGATACGACAGCCGAAGATGGCACCAACGCTGAAGATGAGTTTGATCCAAGCCGAAACGAAGCCAACACGGTTCTGGCTACGGATACTGCCAGCTATAACAGACATTTGTCTGATGAAGAGATCGCTACGCTGGAAGCCGATAACAATGTCACCATAACCCGCAGTCAGACGCCTTCTACTTCAACGACGACAGAATCAGGTAAGTCTCTCAAGCTCAGTGGTGAAAGTGTCACTGCTGCCCGGATCAGTGGCGGCAAGATTGATGTCGATACGCTTAACGTCAACGGTCGTACGCTGCAGCACAGCTACCAGGGGCTGGGCGCAGCTCAGGCCAGTTCTGTGGGTATTGCAGGCGTGGTGGGTATCAGTCGTTCCTATGAAATGAACATCGCCACCGTAGACAGCAATGTCAAGGCAGACAATGCGGTGATCGGCGCAAGCCTGGAGAATGCCAGCAGCGATGACGGCGCTCTTGAAATGAAGAGCTTTATTGTTGGCCTGGGTGGAACCAGCGTCGTTATTAACTACACCGATGCGCGCAGTGAAAACCGGGTTGTGGCCGGAATCAACTCAGCAGAGGGTAACGACACCGGAGATCTTGAAGTTACCGCTACCGATTCCACCGATATTCGTCTTGGGGATGTCAGCAGCGGTAAGCCCTCATCGGTTACCGATGGTTCCCTGAACATCAATATTGGCGCCGGGGCTCTTGGGGTCAGCATTGGCTATGCAGAAAAGGACAGTGACATTGATGCCTGGGTGGGTGAAACAGGCAAGCTGATAGACGGCTATAACAACATCACCGTTTCTGCCCTCAACGAAGGTATGGTGAAGAGCACAGGCTTCGCTCTGGCAGGCGGTTTGTTGGCAGGAGTTCAGGGGGTTGTGACTGACGCCCGCGATGATTCCGATGTAAAAGCGACAGTTTACGGCACCATTGATACCGGCTCTGATTCCAGTGCCGTTAATATCAATGCCCAGTCTGCATCGGAACTTTACTCCAGTGCTTATGGTGTCACCGTTGCGGCGGGTGGTTCCATGGGCGGCTCTTTTGCTTATGCCATTGCTGATACTAAAGCGGAAGCCGAAGTGGCTGACGGAACGGTATTTAACGGCAGTGGTGAAGTTATTGTTCGCTCAGAAACTGGCAGCGGCGCTGACGGTTATCAAAGTGCCTATGCTGCAGCCTTTGCAGCTTCCGGTGGTTTGCTCCTTGGTATTGCAGGCAGTGAAGCCAGGGCCACTAATAAGTCTCAGTCCATTGCCAGAGTGGGCGATGGTGTTTATCTGCCGTATTCTGACTTCACTGTGAATGCCCGTCATACCGGGGTGCAGATTGCTGATGCCGACGGCTACTTTGTTGGTCTGGTGGCCGGAGGCTATCAGACAGGTGTTGCTCAATCTTTCAGCTCAAGCCGGGTTGAGTTTGGCAAGAATCCGATAGCTGCCCTGGAACGTCCGGGTGACCTGACTCTGGACGCCACCAGTTACAACCAGAACCAGAGCTTTACCACCGCAGGCGGTGGCGGCTATTACTCTGGCAGTGCTGCAGAATCGGTTATGGATGCTGGTGATCACAGCAATGGCAATGAGTCCGCTGCGGTCAAGATTGATGACTGGTCTGGCAACTATCGGATTGTTCCTGTCGATGCCGGTGGTGTTTATATTTCTGCCAGCAGTGAGACGGAGTTCTTTGCCGGAACCGATGCTACCACCGTTTCTGTAGTGGGTGGTTCAGGCGCAACTTCTCTGGTCGAGGTGGATACCAATGCCAGGGTGGAGCTGGGCGAGAATGTCAGCTTCTCGGCGCTGGATATTGATATTGACGCCTTCAACAGCGCTTACCAGATTCAGAATCCTTACTTCAATGGCTTTACCTCTTCTATTCACGGCGCGGGCGGTGGTGCCGCCAACGGTACTGCGGGGCTTTCCTACCAGGATCTGAAAAACCTCGCCGCCGAAGTGGTGGTGGGTAAAAACGCTGTGCTGAAGATTTCTGACCTGGCCTGGATGGACAGCACTTACGACCACAACATTATGTTGGACGCCAACACGGATTTCTTTGTCTACGACGAATCCAAGCTGGAAATCGGTGGTGCCTTGCAGGGGGCAGGCGCTGAATCCGATGTGGATGTCAAAACCCGCAACAAAATCTCATTGGGTGAAGGGGCTGAACTTTATAACCCAAGGGGAGAGATTGGTATCGGCACTTACTCCCGGGGCAGTGCCGTGTCCCAGGCCAATGTAACCGTCTGGGCGGCAGCGGGTGTTGCCGGTGGTGTCAGTACCGTTGATCTGGATGTTCTTAACCAGATTGATATTGGTAAAAATGCCATTATCAATGGTTATGGTAATGTCGGAATCTACAGCGGCCGTGGCAGTAATTACTTTCAGGAGAATCAACTGACAGGTAATGCCCTGGCCAACGTCTATAACTGGACGGCTATTCCTATTCCGGCTGGCAACAAGGCAAAATCCAACATCACCCTGAATAACAAGGTGAACTTTGCTGATGGTTTTGACATTGGTTCCGACAGCCATGTGTTTATTGAAGCCAATGAAGGGCAGGTCAGTTCCACGCACCGTGGCATTGAAAAGAATCCCTACCTGGAGCTGTTCAGTTCTGAAACCAGCTTTGGCAGCAGTGACTCCAGCTCCAGTAATATTCTGACCTTTAACGGCAATGGTAAGGTAGTTGCCGGGCAGTACGCCTATCAGTGGGTGGAAATAGAGTCCGACGGCACCATTAATAAGCAGCTCTACCGTTATGGTACGGCAGCCCGGATGAATGAGAAGTACTCCAGCCGGGCAGAACTGGAAGCCTACATCAAGGGTCTTCAGGATCGCGTTGACCTGCTGGAGTCCTGGGACGGTTCCAGCATCCTTATCGATGGGATTACAGTGAGTGATGGCGATGGCGAAGATACCGGCAGCTCATCCGGCACCGGCTCCGAGAGCATCGTCGATGGTGGCACAAACCCTTACCAGGATGAGATCAATGAGCTGAAGTCAGAAATTGTACTGCTGTCGGCTATCGTCAATGATCTGTCTGCGAATCCGAACGATGCCATCAGGGTGGCGGATGTTCAGGCTACAGCAGGGAATATCAACCTGGTGGCAGACACCATTACACTGGCTGGCAGTAACAAACCTGACTTTACTGCCAAAGGCGACGCCTACATCAAAGTGGAGAACAAGACCGATGAACATTTGCTGCTGGAAAACCTGAGCATTACCAATCAGACCGGCGGTAACGTGTTTGTCACTGGCGGTGCCTCGCTGGGCAGCAATTACATCTTTGAGCAGTCCGGCAGTGATTTTACGTCGAAGACTGGCATTGATATCAGTCATGCACCAACCGGCGCCAACTACCTGGACTCTGACGTTATTATTAATGGTGATATCTCTAACCTGCTGTCCAGTGTCAATATTGATGTGGCAGAAGGCGATCTGATTCAGCAGGCTACCATCGAAGCTAACGCCATTAACCTGAACGTAGAGAACGGCAGCCTGCTGCTGAATTCCAACAAGCCACAAACTTACGGTCGTGATCCCAAGGCGCTGGTCAACTACACTGCTGGCTGGAAACCCTCCGCTGAAGGTTTTGTGCAGCTTTATCTCAACGACAAATACAGCACAGCCATCAATGCTACTGGTATTAATGACTTCAATAACTGGTTTACAGGCCGTGCAATCCGTCATACCGACGACCAGAAGAGTTATTACCAGGGCGGTAGCTACGGCTACGACGAGATGAACATCTACTTCAACTGGGGCTTCAGCGACAGTAAAGAATACAACGGCAGCGATGCAGTAGTATTCGAAATGCGCACCAACAGCAGCAGTCGTGGCGGTAGCAAGTGGAAGTTCAAGCCTGTTCAGAATTTACAGTCCAAACTTGAGCAGAGCGCGACCTACTCCCAGGTAAAAAGCAGTCTCGGCGGCACCGGCACTTCGATTATTGGTGAGAAGGTTGTTATTAATGCCGAGCGTCTGGATATCAACGGCAAGATCATTGTCGGTACCGACAACTCCTGGTCTGTAGATGTTGGTTCAGGCTTTGATGCGACTATCGCCGATTACGTCAGGGATGCCGGGCTTTCTGCCGGCGATGTGGTCAATATCAGGCCCGGTGAAACCAAGACTCTCTGGGTTAGAAGTTCGTCTCTGCCCGGCCTTAAAACCCTGAAGTATTATAACTTTGATGTGTCGTCCAGTAATGGTACCTCCGGCATCGGCCTGACTTATGATGTTGCTACCGGCAAGCTCAGGGCTGATGATATTCCGGTCAGCGGCGGTGGCTATGTGGCTATCAGGGCCAGAATTTCCTCAACCGGCGAAGAAGGTAATATTACCGTTAAGGACGGTCTTGGCCAGATTGACATCAATAACGACTCCAGCAAGCAGCTGGTGCTCGGTACTATCAGTGCCGGAGACGATGCCACTGGTGTTATCCGCATTACCGACCTGAACAAAAGAAAAAATGGCAGCTATTACAGTGAATGGTTCGTTCACTCGCCCGGCAACAAAATCAGACAGTATGAGACCGACGCCTGGGCGGTCAGTTATGACGAATCCAATTATGTGAAGAGCCTTGGCGGCACCGGAACAACGTCGACCATGACCTACAACCCCATGGCCGGACAGCTGTTTTATATCCGTGAAGGGGCGACAGTGGTGCGTAGCTTCGATCCGCCCGGAGACAGCTCTGCGCCTTATGATGGCAAGTCTATCGATGGCTACTTCGCGAAGTACCCGAACACCTTGGGGGACTGGTATTACGAAACCAACTGGAACACTGAAACCAGCTATTACACCACCTGTTCCTACAAGCCGGAAGCCTGTTCCAATGGCACAGCCAGTAATTACCTGACCCAGGTCTATGACCGTGGTGGTGAGTATGTCTGGGGAGTGAAGTGGGGCCTCAGCTACGACAAGTACTACGGCAGTAACATGACCAATGTCGATCCTGTGGTTTACGTTCCCTATCGTATGTGGATGGACGCCCACACCTATGTGAAGGCGGACAACGCGATCAGCTTCCAGTTCACTGGTTCGGCTAATGGCTTTATTGACCTGACCTCAAAATCTTCTATAGAGCTGACCGGTAACGTTTATAACCCCAGTGGCACCACGAATATCAGCACGCTCAATAATCTGATCACTTCGGGGTCCACCGCGATTACCTCTGACGTGACCACCATTGCGGCCAGAGGCAGCATTGGCAGCCAGGATAATGCACTGGCGATCATTACCGACGAGTTGGGCCTGAGCTCCAGTCATGGTTCTCTTTACTTCAACGTGACAGGCGCCGATGGTGATGTCGAACTTCGACATCTGAAAGCCAAATACGACATTGTTGGTGTTGTTGACAAAGGCATTGTGGCCAAAGACAGCAGTACGATTATTCAATCTGACCGTCTGGATCTGACCAGCTCAACCGGTGGTATTGGTAAGGTCGGAACCATTGGCAATACCGGTACCTACCAGTTCGTCAATATTTCCACCACCGGCACAGTGAAACTGAATGCCGCTACTGATATTGCTGTTAATCAGGCCAGTGGCGACCTTGAGCTTTACAGCGCCAATGCTAACGAAGAAGTGGTAATCAAGCTGGGTAATGGCCGGATTACCAACGGTATTGGCCGACTGGACAAGACCGATGAAGAGCTGGCTTATGATGCTGCGGTATGGGACAGCCTGAACCTGCTGGATGATGACGCCGGTGCTGTGACTGTGTCGTCTTACGAAAACCAGTTCACGCACAAGTACCATAGCTACTGGATGATCAAGCAACGTCTGTCTGACGACAGCGATGCCGGTTTCACCATCGATCCCGCCTTTGTTGAAGCCCTGAAAGTGCGTTACAACACCACTGACGAAGTGGAACTGACCAGTCTGGTGAAGGCCGACTATCAGGGACTTGAACAGTGGTTCGCAGATCAGGTTGCTGCCGCTGATGTTTACGACAAGGCTGAAGACGCCATTGGCATTGAGCAGAAAGGTACTCTCTTCGGTTATGACTATGGCAATCTGCTCACTGGCAGTTACGATCAGAGCTATCGCCTGACTCTGGCGAAAGACTCGAGCTGGTACACCGGCATGGTGGATGGTGCAAAGTGGAAGCAGAGCCAGCTGGATATCAGTATCTCTGCAACAGCGCTGAATGGCGACGCTTCAAGCCAGCTGACCAACAGGGAGGCCAACATCAAGGCTTCCGACATTCACCTGATTGCCAATGGCGGCAGTGTCGGTGAAAACCTGAATGACCTGGTCTTCACTGTCAGCCGTGATGGTTCCGGAACCATTACCGACGCCCAGAAAGCCGCTCTGCTGGCTGCCGGTGCCGGTGATATTTCAACGACAGTGACCCAGAACAATGTAACGTTCAACGTCAAGCAGGTTGACCCGATCAAGATCGATATGTCCGGGGAGCTCTACGCATCGGCCACCAAAGAGATCTACATCGAGTCCAAATCCGGCCTGACCCTGGGCAGTCTGGCTTCTTCCGGTAACGACATTCGTCTGGTGGTGGATGGTGCCATTGAAGCTAAATCAGGGCTGACCAATATAACTGCTCGTGACCTGTTTATCGCTAATACCCGTGGCGATATTGGCTCGCAAAGCAATGCCGTGAAGCTCAATCTCACAGGAGCGCTCAGGCAGGCGGGTGCTGCATCGGATATGTACCTTCAGGGTGTGGGTGGTGATCTCTATCTGGGATCAATCAGTGCTGGTGGCCTGCTCTCCATAGCCAACGGTAATGATCTTCTGTCGTACAACAACGACAGCTTCCTTGCTGCTGAGTCATTCAATCTGGACGTCAACAGCCACGATCTGGGCAGCAGTTCCGGGGCGTTGAATCTGATTATGACAGGTACGGGAACTTTCCGTGCTGACGCAGGCAATGCCTGGCTGAACGTGAAGGACTCCAGCCTGTTCACGCTGGGGCAGGTTGATATCGACAAAACCTTGTCCCTCAGCGCAGTGGGCGCCCTGGCTCTGCAGGGGAATATTGACGCTACTGACCTGACTCTGGATGTGGATGGCGCTCTGACCAGCGGTGGTTACACAATGACCGTTGGGAATGACGCTGACATAGATGCCGACAGCATTGACCTGGGCGCCATGAACGTCAGAGTGGGCAGTGCTAATATCTACGCCCAGTCTGGCGGCCTCACTCTGGGTGATGTCACTGCATCCAAAGGTTTGTTGACGCTGCTGGCTAATGGTCAGCTGACCCTGAATGGTGACATTGTCACTCAGGGTGGAAATCTTCTGGCTGACGCCAACAGGATTGCAATGGATTCTCTGGCCTCTGTGACCAGCTCCGGCAATATCACTATGACGGCGTCGGATAGCATGAGCCTGTTTAATCTGACAGCCCGCAATGGTGTGATTGACCTGACTGCCAGCAACGGCTTTGATGCTCAACTGGGTTCAATTACCGCGACTCGTCTGGATGCCCGTGAGGTAGACATCGAAACCCAGGCTGACCTGACTCTGATTGACACAGTCGCAACCTCTGCAGGCAATATATTGCTTACCTCAGGTGGCGATATGTTCCTGAATGCGGATATCACCAGTGACCAGGGCTCCATTATTCTCGATGGACAGAAGGGACTGTATGCCACTCGTCGTATAAAGTCTGGCCAGAATCTTCAGATCACCACCAAAGGCAACCAGGAGCTGAGCACTCTGGAGGTTGGCGGTAACCTGGATATTGATCTGGAAGGCGGCTCAACCCTTAGTATTGCCTCTGCTACTGTTGCCGGGCTTGTCGACATTCTCTCCAGTGGCGACCTGACGCTGTCCGGTTCTCTGGCTGCGAGCGATGTGAGTATTGAAACAACCGGTGGCCTGACCTCTGGCGGTTCCATCAGCTCTTCAACAGGTTCCATGACCCTGAAGATGGGCAAAGGTCTGAACGTTCAGGGTGACATCGGTGCTTTCAGCAACATGAATATTGTTGCCGTTGAAGGTGTCACTATGGCAGCCGGCAAGAGTATTACCGCCGGTGGTTACATGGACATTAACGCCGCCTTCATCAATATGAGCGACAATAGCCTGATAAAATCCGGCGCTGACATGAAGCTCTATACACCGGGCTCCATGCTGCTGGGCACTCTGGAAGTGGGTGGTAACCTGGATATCGATATTGAGTCGGGTGCCGAGCTTGCTATCAGCAGTGCGACGGTTGCGGGTATCGTCGACATTCTTTCCAGCGGTGATCTCGATCTGTCCGGCTCTCTGGCAGCCAGTGACGTCACCATTGAAACCGCAGGCGAACTCACTGCCGGTGGTTCCCTCAGTTCTTCAGCTGGTTCCATGACCCTGAAGGTAGGTAAGGGGCTGAATGTTCAGGGTTATATCAGTGCCTTCAATGATATCGACATTGTTGCTGCAGATGGGCTGACAATGGCCTCTGGCCGAAGCATTACCGCTGGTGGCTACATGGACATCAATGCCGCCTTCATCGATATGGGCGACAACAGTCTGATGAAATCCGGTGCTGACATGAAACTCTACACACCGGGCTCCATGTTGCTTGGCGTTCTGGAAGTAGGCGGTAATCTCGATGTCGATATTGAATCAGGCTCCGTGCTTGCCATTGATTCTGCCACAGTTGCGGGAACCGTTGATGTACTGTCCAGTGGCGACCTGACACTGTCCGGCTCTCTGGCTGCAGCGGACGTGAAAATAGAAACCGCAGGTGATCTGACTGCCGGTGGTTCTATCAGTGCTTCTGCAGGCGCCATGACGCTGAAGATGGGCAAGGGGCTGAATGTTCAGGGGGATATCAGCGCTTCCAGCAATATGAATATAGAAGCGGTTGAGGGTGTCCTGATTGCTTCAGGCAGAAGCATGAGCGCGGGTGGCAACCTTGATCTCAAGGCTGCTTTCCTCGAGATGGCAAGTAGCAGAATTCTCTCCGGCGGCAACATGCAACTGACCACCAACGGTCTGATGGATCTTTCCGAACTGGTGGCAGGAGGTAATCTGACCCTGTTCAGTGGATCTGGACCGATTCTGTTCAACAAGTCTGTTACTGCTGGTGGACATACCAACATCAGAACAGGCAGCCCGGTTGTCTTGAGACTGTCTGCGTTTTCAGAGCCAGGCGCAGTGAATCTGGCAGCGGGAGAAAGCATTACCTCAGCCGGTGGCATCTCAATAGACACAGACACTCTGGTGCTGGGTGACAACAGTCGTTTGAATTCCGGGGATGGCGTCACTGTGTTGCTCAACACTTTTGAGATGGGCGACGATGTGGAAATTTCTGCTGTCAATGACATCGACATGACGGTTCAAAGTCAGGTCGTTCTGAATGGCCCGGTAAGTTCCAGCGCGGGTTCCATTCGAATTACCGGCGCTGAAGGTCTCGATATTCTGCACAGCCTCAATGCGGGTCAGGATATTGTTCTGACTGTTCCTGAAACCGTGGTTCTGCCTACCGAAAAACACCTGCTGGCTGGACGCAGCATCCGTGTGACTTCTGACTGGCTGGATCTGCAGGGCAATAACAATCTGCACGCAGGGGCAAACCTGACACTCAGCAATAATGGTATGAGCTTGCCTGACACGACCAGCCTGAGAGCGGGCGGTGATATGGCATTGCTGACCAGTGGTCTGGTCAGATTGAATGGTCAGGTGCAGCAGACAGGAGGCTCTTTCCAGGTCAACACTGACAGTGACATCCAGCTTAAGCAGGACATCAATGCCGGTCGACATATTCTGTTGACTACGCCTGAAGATGTTTATCTGGAAGTGGGTCGCAGCCTGATTTCCGGAGAGGACCTGCGGGTTGAGTCCGACGGCCTGTATCTGGGACGAAACACTGTGCTTGATGCCGGTGGCAACCTGGCGCTTATTAATAATACGCTGTCACTGCCTGACAGTGTGCAGATCAGCGCGGGTGGCGATCTTGAGCTTGAGACCGATGGAAGGCTCTATCTGACCGGTACCATTGGTGATATTGGCGGCTCTCTGCGGATTCGCACCGATGAACTGTATCTCTATCAGGATCTGAATGCCGGCGAGAGCATCGAGCTTGATACCAGCTACCGCATTTATCAGCAATACCGCAGGAATCTGGTCGCTGGAGAAGATATCAGTCTCAGTACTGACCGTTATTACACCGGCTATCGTAGCAGCCTGACGGCCGGGGATGATATTTCTGTGTCTACCCGGGATGGACTCGACTTTTACTACGTCAGCGCCGGTGGTGATTTCGCTGTTGACAGTGCATACGGTGATGTTCACTTCAAGGAGTCTGTCACAGCAGGTGGAGACATGAGTGTTGAGTCTGACCGTAGTGTCTATCTCTCGTCATGGAAAGACATCACTGCGGGCTCTCTCGCTGTGGGAACGGCCAATCAGTCCGGAGCTTATCGTTTCTCGGTGGGGTATGGCAGCACCATCGAGACAGAGGGCGACCTGCTGGTGAACACCACCTACAGCCAGGACTATCAGGAACTGATCGTTGGCGGTGATTTCACGGCAAGGGCTGAATATGGCTCTATCCATTTCCGGGACTCTGTGACGGCAGGTGGTGCTGTGAACCTCCACTCGGGAAGGGATATCTACCTGTCATCCCACAATGACCTCACAGCGACCTCTCTTTCCGTAGGGTCAGAGAGACAGGTGGGAGCCTACAACTTCTCGGTTGGTCACAGCAGTACCATCAAACTTGATGGTGACCTGTTGGTTCATACCAGACACGATCAGCAGTATCAGGCAACAAACGTCGGTGGCAGTGTTAATGCTGTGGCTGAGCAAGGGCGGATTTACTTTGCTGACTCCGTGATTGCTGCAGGGGATATGCAACTGCAGGCAGGACGTGACATTGACCTTTCAGGCCGTAGTGTCCTCAGCGCCAACTCTCTGACCATTGGCAGTCAGGAGCAGGCCGGGGCATACAACTTCTATGCAGGGTACGACAGCCGTATTGAGATTGCTGACGACATGTTCATACACACCACAAACTACCAGTCTTATCGTGATGTGACGGCTGGCGGTGATTTTGACGCCATTGCACATAGCTGGATCAATTTCAATGGTGATGTAAACGTCGCAGGAGCGATGAATCTTTATTCCGCAAGGGATATCCATCAGGCTTCACACACTGATTTGAAAGCAGGCTCCCTTACCGTTGGTTCAGAAGATTCGGTCGGTGCCTATCGCTTCAGCACGGGCTATGACAGTGTTATAGAAACCGACGGTGATCTTTTCATCAGCACCACGTCTTCCCAGAATTACCGTGCGCTGACTGCAGGAGGCGACTTCACCGCCAGGGCAGGATGGGGAGATATTGACCTGGGTGGATCAGTCATTGCTGAAGGTGCTGTAAGCTTGTTCTCCGAGAGGGACATTAGTCTTTCGGGCTGGACAGACCTTAAGGCGGCCTCACTGACAATAGGTTCCTCTGAGCATTACGGAGCTGATCGTTTCTCAATGGGCTATGAGAGTTCCATTGAAGCCAGTGGCGCGGTAACCATTCATACCCGCGGTAACCAGTATCTCGGCAGTCTGACATCCCACGCTGATGGATTGGCCTTTGCTCTCACCTCTGCACAAGGCGGCATTTACGGAAACAATGAATACAGATTCAGTAAGTGGCGTGATGCCAGTCACCTGACAGCCAGCAACGGAGAGGCTGTTCTTCAGGCTGCTACAGGTATCGGGCATCCGCTGGTGGTTGATCTGCCATGGCTTTCAGCAGAAACTGAGAGTGGCAATATCAACATTCTGGCCCGTGCCGATCTTCAGGCCAGTCTGCTTAAGACGACTGGTGGCAATATCTACATGACAACTCTGGGCTCACTGTCCATTGATGAACTGGAAGGTAACGCCTGGCTGGTGGTGGGTGATCTCCTGTTTGCCGGCAAAATGACCATGGAGCGTGGCTCGATTCGTGCTGAAAATGGCGTGGAGGTTGAAGAACTCAGTCTGACTGGCAGGCATGGCGTCAGCTTTTACGCACCTGATATCCGGGTGACTCAGGTCGATGACGAGGGCACCAGCACGGAAGTCGATACACAGCACTATGCGTATATCAAGCCTGCCTCTGAAAGCCGCAGTTGGGGATGGGGGAGATTTTTCTAGGGTGTAATTGGCCTGTCCAGTGATGGGCAGGCCTGGGAGTAGATGTACTTGGACGGGTATAACAAGAAAAATAATGCTTGCAGAAAGCGACTTTTCTCTAAATTCCATTTCTCGTTGAATGCAGCCGGACTGGCTTTATGCAGTCTCTGGCTGCAATCAACGGTCACTTTGGCCACACAACTACCGCTGCCAGATCCTTCGGGAAATCTCAGCAGAGACATTGAGAAGCAGAAAGAGCGCCTGGTTGAGCCTGAACTGAGAAAAAAGACGCCAACTGTGAAGAAGGATCAGGAGCCGGAAGCGGTTCAGGAAAGCGGTGGTCCAATGCTTCTTTTGCAGGGCATTCGCTTCACAGAATCTAGACACCTGTCCCGAGAGGAATTGCAGTCGCTGGCGGAGCCCTGGCTGGGCAAAGAAGTCAATTATCAGGATTTGCAAACCCTGCTTGGAGCTGTCAATACACTCTACAAGAGCAAAGGCATTTACACGGCTGCTGCAGTGTTTCCGGAACAGAAAATAGAGAACGGGTTGGTCAGTATCAGACTGGTGGAAGGTCGCTTTGGTGAACTGGTTTTTTCTGGCGAAGTGGAAGAGGATGACAGAGCGTATTTTCAGAAGTGGATCAATACAGACTGGCAGAAAGACTCCATCGATGTCGAAGCGCTGGAGCGGGATATCCTGTTTTATAACCGGGTTCACGGCCAGAGATTGCAGTCAGAGCTTAAGGCCGGTCAGGCGTTTGGATTGACCGATGTCGTTGTTCAGATTCCTGAATCGGAAGAAGGAGCGTCGCTCTATTTTGATAACCACGGCACTGAAAACGCCGGAGAAGAGCAGTTAAGTCTGCTCTACCAGAAAACGTCGGTGTTCAGCCACGGCGACAAATTATTGGGCTATGGTCTGACGTCTGATGGACTCAAGTCATTCAGCGCCAGCTACAACCGGGTCTTGGGCGAAGAGGGCTGGAGACTGGGAGGCAGTTTCCAGTACACCGACAGCGAGCTGGAAATCACGACAGTTGACGTCGACGTTACCGGTGACACGACACGTTACACTCTGGATGCCAGTTACCTGTTCTGGTCCGACATTGATGGCTGGCTGAACCTGCTTTTTTCAGCCAGCAGTACTCGTTCGGAAAACGCTGTTGCGGATGAACCTTTGTCGGACTACCGTAATGATCAGCTGCAGTTCGGGCAGGAATTGAATCTGCTGGACGACAACTGGCAGGTTAATGGCCGACTGCTGTTCAGCAGACTGCGCAGCAAGTCCATTCTGAATGACGATGTGCGCTACCTGAGTTTGTTGAACCCGAGCCTGACCCTGATCTACAACTTTGACTCGCCACTCTATGTGCTGTCTTCATGGGAGGCTCAGTGGGCCAGTGAAGCAACTCTGCCTTCGAGCCTTGGCTTTGCTCTCGGAGGGTTGTACAGCATTCGAGGCTATAACAACAGTGCTGTGACCGGCGACAAAGGCTGGCGTCAGCAGACAGAGCTGCACTACTCTGGCCTGTCCTATCGACAGAGCGCAATCGAACCTTTTGTCTTTCTTGATCATGGCGAGACAAGGATGCCCGGTTCCCACGAAAAACTCACCTCCGCTGGCCTGGGGACAAAAGTCTCTGCCGAATGGGGCGCTGTTGAAATCACTGCCGCCCAGACGCTCGAGCCGGTGGGTGTCTCAGGGAATGACTTTCGGGTTTATGCGCGGTTTAGTCTGACCAGCTGGGATTGAGGTGCTCTGATCATCAAACAGGTTGCCACGAGGTTGCCACGCTTGAGCATGGGAGCGAGCCATTATGACTGAATGGTCAGCAATCCATCATTAGTCTCTGTCAGAAATTGATTGATACGACTCCTGTTATTACTGATCAGGGATTCAAGAGCGGGTAGACGAGCGTTACCGATTTTAATGTGGATGACTTTAGGCGGTGGCCCGAACCGACTCCAGAAATCTACGAAGTCTTTATCTTTGGTTAATATGGCCTTATTGTGTGCTTTTGCGTATTCCCAGACCAGCCGATCCGGGGCTCCTTCACCCAGTGATTCGACTCTTGAGACAGCCTGCGTCCCTTTGTAATCAGCTTCTATTCTTGCTGCCAGTTTGTAAGACAGGTTTTCATCAATCAATATCACTACGCAGCATCCCCCTTAGCCAGATTTTGGGCGGCATAACCCAGGGCAGCTCGTATCTTGGTTTCATTCAGGCTGGGAAAGTCCGATATGATTTCGGCGAAGGACATGCCGGAACTCAGCATTTCAAGAATGCTTTCTACAGTGATCCGGGTGCCTTTAACGCAGGGCTTGCCTGTCATGACTTCAGGGTTGCATACAATCCAGATGTTACTGTCAATCACGTTGTATCTCCATTTATTGTGATTTTTCGGTAATTTTAGGCGTTGGGGGCGCTTTCAACAATGTGGCAAGCCATTTGACCCTGTATCCATGCCAACTTACTGAATTTTGAGCATAACAAACCAACACGCTGACCTACATGCCTCCGTTGCTAAGTGCCAGAATCTCAGGACTCCAGCACAGAAACCGACACTGCTTCCTCCGGGCCAATGCTGAGAAACCGAAAGCGGTATTCACAGTCTGCTGCTAACTGATAATTGGCTATTCCGTCTTTTGAGACAGTGTCTGCGTAAGCCATTGGCAGGCTGTCCTGACTGACTTCGGACGACAACTGGCAGGTTAATGGCCGACTGCTGTTAAGCAGACTGCGCAGCAAGTCCATTCTGAATGACGATGTGCGGTACCTGAGTTTGTTGAACCCGAGCCTGACACTGATCTACAACTTTGACTCGCCACTCTATGTGCTGTCTTCATGGGAGGCTCAGTGGGCCAGTGAAGCAACTCTGCCTTCGAGCCTTGGCTTTGCTCTCGGAGGGTTGTACAGCATTCGAGGCTATAACAACAGTGCTGTGACCGGCGACAAAGGCTGGCGTCAGCAGACAGAGCTGCACTACTCTGGCCTGTCCTATCGACAGAGCGCAATCGAACCTTTTGTCTTTCTTGATCATGGCGAGACAAGGATGCCCGGTTCCCACGAAAAACTCACCTCCGCTGGCCTGGGGACAAAAGTCTCTGCCGAATGGGGCGCTCTGGAAATCAGCGCCGCCCAGACGCTTGAGCCGGTGGGTGTCTCAGGGAATGACTTTCGGGTTTATGCGCGGTTTAGTCTGACCAGCTGGGATTGAGATGCTTTGATCATCAAACAGGTTGCCAGGAAGCCTCCCAAAATAATAAGAGGGTGTCACAGTAAAAAAAGCAGTGATGGAAATGAGTATCTATACTTGAGCGTTGGGTTAATTCGGGAATCTGATAAAGCGGAGTACTTCTCTTTCTTCTGCTATCTGATTGACGACATCTTGTCGTTAGTGTCGAGTGAGCTGGTAAAAATCCGACTGGTGACGTTCGTTTGTTTTTCTACAGATGGATAAATGGTGACTGGAATTTTTTATGTGACCTTGGTCTGGTTAAAGCAGCTTCATGATATTCCCGGGTTATAACATCAGAAGAGGCTTTTTTAGTTATGAAAGTTTTAATGGCTATTCCTGTTGGTTTACTCCTTTCCGGTTTCCTGTCCACAGCATCGGCAGCAGAAGTGACATTCAGAGATGAAACGGTGGGGTTAGGCTATGGCTTTAGTGCAGTAGCTGCAGGTTTTCAACATAATGCTTTTAGATATTTCAGGAAGGTGGGTGGCTTGAAGGCCACTTTGGACAGTTTTATTAAGTCTGGTGTTTATCTTCCCATCAGTACCAGTATCAGTCTCCAGAATGTGAACAATGACCTTCATCCCACTGATGCCAGGTATCCCAAGGGGACTGTGGCCTGGTCCCTTGATAGCCCCGATGTTTATAAGCCCACCTATACTTTCTCTGTTTTTGCAGGTGGCATATTTTATTATCCTGATGAGCAGCCGTATATGATTACACTGTCAGTGGATGGAAGGGATTACGGTCCAGTGAAAACAAACAGGGAGAGTAACTGGTCTCCCACTCGCTTTGAGAGAGTACCTTTCTCAGATAGCAGTGATGTGGTTATAACCCTGTCCCCGATAGCTCAAAACGAGCCTCAGAATAATGAACTTTGAGTCTCAAACATTCCGGACAGTTTTTCACTATCGGGTTCATTTCTTCAGGGTGTAGAGCCTGATTATCTTCACGGATGCATAACGAGCCAGAACCCTCGCAGCCTGTAGGACAGTCTTAAGTCCGACAGGCTGCTCGCCCATAACTAAGCGTGATGGGCGGGGAATGGCGCTTAACGCACTTCCGGAACAGCGCTGAGCAGCTTACGAGTGTAATCATGCTGAGGTCTGGTCATTACATCTTCGGTATGGCCCTGTTCGACAATTTTGCCTCCCTTCATCACCGCGACCCGGTGAGCGAGATGAGGAATGATTGAAAGATCGTGAGTTATAAACAGGTACGAGACTTGCAGCTCTCTTTGCAACTCCAGCAACAAATCCATGACTTCTGAGCGGATAGATACATCCAGTGCGCTGGTAGGTTCATCACAAATGATCAGGTCAGGTTCAACCGCAAGCGCCCGGGCGATGGCTATGCGCTGACGCTGACCACCAGAGAACTCGTGGGGATAGCGATAGCGGTGCTCAGGCTCCAGCTGGACCCTCTTTAAAAGCGATTCAACACGTTGCTCCCTTTCAGCTTTGCTCAGACCCATCTGCAGGCTAATCATACCTTCTTCGATAATGTCACCCACCGTCATACGTGGGTTCATGGAAGAATAAGGGCTTTGGAAGATGACCTGGATTTTTTTGCGAAGGGGCAACATTTCCCTGCGGGAAAGCGCGTGAATTTTCCGGTGGTTGTACCAGATCTCACCACCGGTCGCTTTTTCCAGGTTAAGAATGGCACGACCAGTGGTGGATTTGCCACAACCCGATTCGCCTACCAGGGCCAGCGTTTCACCTTTGGCGATGGAGAAGCTGATGCCATTAACCGCTTTGGTGTAATCGTGAACTCTCTGGAGGATTCCCTTACGAATGGGAAAGTGAACTTCCAGATTATCTACCTTCAACAAGGGAGTGGGATGGGTCTGAGGCCGGTAAGCGTCCATGTCAGGCAGGCTGTTAATCAGACGACGGCTGTATTCTTCACGAGGATTCTCAAAGAAATCATCACAGCTGCCTTCCTCAATGATCTCACCCTGATACATAACACCAACACGATCAGCGGTTTCACGAACTACGCCCATATCATGGGTAATCAACAATACCGCCAGGTCACGGCTAATGGTTAATGCTTTTACCAGCTCCAGAATCTGCTTCTGAATGGTGACATCCAGGGCGGTGGTGGGCTCATCCGCCAGCAGAATATCCGGCTCACAGGCCAGAGCCATAGCAATCATAACCCGCTGCTGCTGACCTCCGGACATCTGGTGGGGATACCAGTCTACACGTTTATCCGGGTCAGGAAGGCCGACTTCTTCAAACAGTTGGACAGTGCGTTTTCTGATCTCGTCACCGGTCAGATTGGTGTGTATTTTCAGGGTTTCTGCAATCTGGTCACCCACTTTTTGAACCGGATTCAAAGAGGTCAATGCATCCTGAAAGATCATGGCGATCTTTTTACCACGAACGGAGCCCATTTCCTGCTCGGTCAGGGCAAACAGGTTGGTATCATCTTGCCGGATTATTCCCTGAGTGATTTTCAGAGCATCGGGCAGCAGACGCATGATTGACAACGATGTTACCGACTTGCCACTGCCTGACTCGCCAACCAATGCAAAGACTTCACCCTTGTTCAGTTGGAAACTGACGCCTTTTAGAATCCGGGTATCGGGTTCATGTCTGAGGACAACATTAAGATTGGATACCTGCAGTGCCGGTTCTTTGCTCTCGGCCGTTTTGGCCATGTTCTCCCCTGAGGATTCTGTAATGCTCATATCAGGCAGCCTCCAAATGGGTTTTGGGGTTAAAGGCGTCACTGACGAGGTCCGAGAAAAGGTTGGCTGCCAGCACCAGAACAAACATCAGGGTAAAAGCGCCTGCAAGGTTCCACCAGACGGCGGGTACCCGACTGAGTTCTGCGCTGCTAGTGCTGATCATATTACCCCAGCTGTGCATTGAAGAGTCGACTCCCACACCGATGTAGGCAAGCACTGCCTCGGCCATTACCAGACCACTGAAGTCGAGAACAAATATGATCAGAATGATATGGGTAACATTGGGCAGAATGTGTTTGCTGATGATTCTGGCATGACTGACGCCGAAAGCATGGGCAGCCTGGACATAGTCAAGTTGACTGATTTTCAAGGTTTCCGCTCTGAGCAGACGACAGAGGGTGGCCCAGCTGGTAACTCCGAGAATAAAGCATAGGCCGATGAATTTGGCATCACCTTTTTCGAGTCCGGTACTAAAGTAATCAGGGTTCAGGTCAATCCATATCTGGAACAGCAGAGCGGAGGCTGCAATCAATAGAAGACCCGGAATAGAACTGAGAGTGGTATACAAATACTGAATAATGTCGTCTACCCAGCCTTTGAAATAACCAGCGGCTATTCCAAGGGAAATGGCAATAGGCATCATGATCAGAGTAGCCAGAGTGCCAATCAACATGGCGGTGCGAATACCTTTGAGGCATTTGTAGAGAACATCGTTACCTCCTTTATCTGTGCCCAGGATGTGATAAAGGCAGCCGATGTGAATCATCCAGGTGAGCAGGCAAATAATAATTGCCAGGGTTATATAGGCCGTTTTCCACGGGTAGATGCTGTTTTTACCTTTCATCCAATAGGCATGGGCAGCAATCAGAAGAGCACTGAACAACAGGCCAGTGAGAAGCGCCTGAAATGATTGCAGGGCAATATCCACAAGCCTGTCATCAGAGGATTCCAGATGCTTACCTGCATGTTTCAAGCTGGCATAATCCCGGTAAGTATTGCCTTGTTCATCTTGCATATTTTCCTTGGAGTATGATTTCAGTGAGAAGGGGGCTGAATAGGTTTTTTCCTTGTCCTCCCCCATTTCGCCCAGCACCAGATCCAGAACACTGTTTATATGACTGGAGTAATAAACGTCACTTTTATACTGACCTTCAAGAGGTTCGATCGCCTTGCGAAAATGCAGTGAATCCAGAACACCTATGACAATGTAGGTAAGAATAATCAGAAAGCAGGACATGCCCAGTCGGGAACGAAAAACTCTGCTCCAGCGTTCACGACTCTCGTTGTTGCGAATGATACTGACAATGAATGCGATCATGGCTGCCAGTAGGATAAACAGCAATGCATCACTCCATAAAATAACCGGTTTCATGGATGTTCTCCTAATTCAGCCTGACACGGGGATCGACCAGTGTGTATGAAATGTCAGTGGCAATCAGGCCTATGATGTAGAGTACTGAGCCAATAAACACCATTGTTCTGACAATGGCGAAGTCCTGGGATTTCAGGGCATCAATCATGTAACTGCCCAGGCCCGGGATGCCAAAGAAGGATTCCATCACCAGGCTGCCCATAAACAGCATTGGAATGACAATCACGATATTGGTCAGAATCGGGATCATGGTGTTGGGCAGAATGTGCCGGAACAGGACGCTGACTTCGCTTACCCCTTTTGCCCTGGCCGTGCGGGCGTAATCCTGATTCGCTTCCTCCAGGAACAGTGTCCGGTAGAGTCGGACTCCGGCTCCGGTACCGGCAATGACACCAATAACAACCGGAAGAATCAGAAACCTGAAGGAACCCAGTCCGGGCTGGAAACCCGACACAGGCACCAGGTTCCACAAACGGGTGACCAGATACTGGCCACCAATGATGTAAAACAGGTAAGAGACAGACATCAAGCCAACAAAAGAGACCACAAACACTTTCTCAAGTCCGGTATTGCGGATCATAACCACTAAAAGGGCTATGCTGATATTGACCCAGAGTCCGATGAGCAGTGTTGGCAGGGCAAACATGACGCTGGGCCACATGCGCTGGGAAACATCGCTGGTAATATCCCGACCGCTCTCCGACCGTCCAAAGTCGAAGCTGAAGAGACTGATGGATTTGTTGAAAAAGATGGTTTCTGTCAGTGCTTTCAGACCTTCTTCTTCGTGATTGAAAAACAGTGGCTGGTGGTAGCCATTCGTCTCTTTCCAGAGTTCAATGGCTTCCTCGGTGACGTATTTATCCCCCAGCTGAGCTCGTGCCATATCGTCAGGGCTGTTCACCACAAAGAAGAGTAAAAAAGTAATCAGATTGACACCAATAAGAATAGGAATGGCGTAAATCAGTCGTCTGATAATATAAGCAAGCATGGTAGAACGTCCTTAAACCTGAAAATTATTCTTCAGCTTTTTATTAGCTGTCGGTATTTATGACCAGCTTCTGGCGTCGTCTATAGGCGCGAATCGCAGGAATAAACAAAGCGACAAAAACCCCCATGCCTGCCACCAGAGGGACAAGATTGGGTTGGTTCCATTCAGCCTGTTTTTGTTTTCTCACTTCTGAATCGATCTTCAGGTATTTAAGGGTAGCCTTGGAGATGCCATGACGTTTGGTATTAGAAACCCACTGGTTATTCAGGTAATACTCTTTCGGGTATTCGCCAGTAAACCAGGGAGCATCAGCGCGAACCTGATCCAACATTTCGGCGATTAACCGATTTCGCTCAGGACCGGGCTGCATGGTCTTCATCTGCTTGAAAAGCCTGTTATAGCGAGGATTGTTATAGTTGGCATTGTTGTTGCCGTCACATTGACAGGCGACAGGGCTTTGAGGGCCATAGAGCAAGAACAGAAAATTCTCGGGATCAGGGTAATCGGCCAACCAGCCATAGGAGAACATTTGGTGGTTCCCTGTGCTCATTTTCTCTTTATAGCGATTCCAGTCTGTCGCTCTGAGTTCTAACTCTATGCCGAGTTTTTTGAGCTGGCGTTTTTGCCAGTCTTCACGGCTTTTGCTGGTGGCTTGGGCCTGGACATCCAGATAGAGCTTCAAAGGCTTACCTGTTTCAGCATCACGACCATTGGGGTAGCCCGCTTCAGCCAAAAGCTGTTTGGCGTATTCAAGGTCTTTGCGAACGGCCTTGCCATTTTTCCAGTCGTGGGTGAAGGGATTGATGCCTGCCTCTGCTTTCAGAGAACCTTCAATACCGGGAGGAATGGGCCCCATGAAAGGAATGGCGGAGCCGTTTCGGAATATTTCTATATATTCTTCAGAATTCCAGGCAATGGAGATGGCCTGACGCAGCTTTTGCTTTTTCGGGGAGTAACCACCCACCACATTGTCCAGCATATTGAAGCCCATATAGTAGACCGCAGGCTTAACATCCTGGGACAGAGTGATCTGTCTGTCTTGCATTTCGTCGGTAAGCTCTACACCCTCGGGGCCGATGGTCAAGGCCTGGTCAAAGTTTTGGGTGACGTTGCCGTGGTTTTCTCCTGAGCGATCGTAATATCCCTGCAGGAATTTGGTCCACATAGGCAAAACTTCTTTGTCCAGGCTGAAAATGGCTTTATCTATGAAAGGTACCTTTGCTCCGGCATCAGCAAGCAACCCTGCCTCTTTATCACCGGGGGCTCCTTCAGTGGGATAAAAATCATCCCTGAAGTTAGGATTTCGTTCCAGAATGATTTCCCTGTTAGGGTCATTTCTGGTCATCATGTAGGCACCTGTGCCGACTGGATACCAGTCCAGAGTCAGGTTGTTGTCTTTGAACCCGGGGTTGTTATAGAAGCGATCCGCCTCCCAGGGGACAGGTGCAAAAAAGTGCATGGCCAGCCAGTAAGAAAACTGGGGGTAGATGCCTTTTATAGTAATAGAGAAAGTCCGCTCATCAACTCTTTCCAGTCCCCTCATTTTGAATTCACGAAGATCCAGCCACCCGTCTCTTTCAACAGTTTTTAATTCCTCGGTCACTTCACTCATGCCGTCTATATACTGAGCAAGGAAGCCAATTAAGGGTGCTTTATTGTGAGGGTCGGCAATCCTTTTGATCTGATAGAGAAAGTCGTCTGCGTCCAGCCCCCGAGTTGCTGTTTGACCAAAGTCGGAAAGAGCTTTGTAGTTTACGGTTTCACTTTCATCGTTAAAGAGATAGACGTAATCGCCTTTACCGTTTTTGGCGAACGCCGGGTGAGGCTGATAAACAATACCTTCCCTGAGGGTGATGGTGTATCGACTGAAGGCAATGTCAGGGCTATCAAAAGTGGTCTCCTCGTGGTTGGCGTTAAGAAAACGAACCTCTGGCATGGATTCAGCCACCAGAGGTTGCAGTTCATAAGGCCTTTTCAGAAAGTGATAACCAAGAGGAGGCTCGTAGATCTGGTCGATCAGCATACTTTCATCAGTGCTGTACGAAATAGCCGGATCAAAGTGCTGGGGGGGGAGTTGAAAATTGGTGTAGTAGACAGTCTGGTTCTGATGACCAGAACTTTCCTGATGAGGATTATTCCAGGGACCTGAACAGCCCGTCAGCTGAGTGGTAGCTATGAGTGTGGCAGCCAGATATCTGGTTGCTTTCTGGTTCATAATAACTTCATCCCCGTTTTCTAATAATTGTTCGTCGATGTCAGAGTTACTGAGTCATTTTCAAATCAAGGCAGAGACCGCCCTCTGGAGGCGATATAAAGCTTGTACCAGTCTTCCCTGCTTAGATGAACTTCCATCGCCTGAGAGCATGCACGAATACGATCTTTATCCGTTGTGCCAATCACAGGCTGGATGCTGGCCGGGTGCCTCATCAGCCAGGCCAGAGCAATGGCTTCTCCGGAAGTCTGATAGTCTTCAGCCATCTCGGCAACCTGTTTTGCAGTGGCCTGAACGGCCGCTGGTTCCTTACTGGTATCTTTTCCGATGAACAGTCCCTGATCCAGACAGCCCCAAGCCTGAAGCTGAACGTTATTTTTACGACAGTAATCAATCATTCCCGGCGTAAAGCCAGTGTCGGCACTCTCACTCATGGCGACCAGTATCCCGTCTTCCACAAAGTCACAACGGGCAAGACTCATGGGCAACTGGTTGACGATCAAAGGTTGTTCGATGCAGGAGTGAAGGTAGGCGATTTGATGCTGGTTCATATTGGAAACACCAAAGTGTCGTACTTTTCCGCTGTCGTATAAGCGAGTAAACGCTTCGGCGATTAAATCGGGTTCCATCAGCGGGTCAGGGCGATGCAGTAAAAGAATATCCAGATACTCTGTACCCAGCCTTTCGAGAATGCCATTGACACTGAACTCTATCCATTGGGGAGAAAGGTCGTATCGACCGGGGTTGTCGTCGTCGGCAAAGCGAATGCCACATTTGGACTGGATGATCAGGTCCTGGCGAAGTTTTGGCTCCGCTTTAATAACGTTGCTGAATGCCTGTTCTGCTTTGCCCATGGTATAGATATCAGCATGGTCAAAGAAGTTAATGCCACACTCCAGTGCTGTATTCACGGCATTATGGGCCAGAGTGTGGTCGTGATCGGAAATAGGATTATTGTTCCACTCACCTCCCAGGCCCATACAACCATAAATCAGTCGGCTGGCTTTAGGAATGTGAATCTGAAGCGGGAAACGATTCATACTCAGCTCCCTTCTTAAGGACTATTCGGACAGCTCAAGGCTGTTCGGAAAAACTCATGGCTGTGTTGGCATTACTATGGCTGTTTGTTGGGTATTCAGTCAGTATTCAGAGCACTACTTCTTTTGTCTGGCTTCAAAAGCGGCCAGCTGTTCCTCCGATGCGGGCTGCTGATGCTTTTCTTTCCATTGGGAATAGGGCATGCCATAGATACGTTCTCTGGCTTCATTGTCGGACACTTCAACACCCAGATCGTCAGCAGCCGTTTTGTACCACTTGCCCAGGCAGTTCCGACAAAAGTTCGCCAGAATCATCAGGTCAATATTCTGCACCTCTTTATGATCATCGAGGTGCTTCAGCAGGCGGCGAAAAGTAGCTGCGTCGAGTTTGTCCTGAGTTTCCTGATCAATCTGTGTATTCATCACATCTTCCTTATAAGGTTGTCAGGCAGTGTAAGAAATTGTGGGTCAATAAAAAAGCCCCAGAATCTTCGGGGCTTTCTTCCCGATTATTGCTACCAGCTCCGGCACCATCGCACCATCTCTAAGCTGCAAGATTGGCTTGGAATAAACCACCAGAGGTAGCACACTTTTCGTGACTTCACGAAAAGGGTCAGGGCTTTTGACAGGCTTGATGCATATGACTATATTTGTAGCAATTTGTTACAAAAAGTAGGTTTTGAAACATGCCAAGCAGACCCTTACGACTGGATGAAGAGCTGGTGACCGCTGCAACCCTTGTTGGCAAGGTCAAAAAACGCTCGGCGGCAAAACAGGTGGAATATTGGGCCTGCCTTGGCAAGATTGCCAAGGAAAACCCTGATCTGCCCATTAATTTCATTGAAGATATTCTGGAAGCCGAAGAAGAGCGCAAACAGGGACTGGTCTCGGAGTACCGTTTTGGCTAAAGCAGAAACGATACTCCAGACAGCCCGGTTTGCAAGAGCCGTGAAAAAACTCAAGCCCAACCAGAAAGCGGATCTTGATACAGCTATCAGAGCCGTAGCCAATAATCCCGATATTGGCGATAAGAAGAAAGGCGTCCTGAGCCACCTTCAGGTTTATAAATTCAAGATGGCAAAACAATTGACCCTGCTGGCTTATTATTTTGACGACGGCAAGCTGTTACTGGAGCTGATCTCCTTTGGCTCCCATGAAAATTTCTACCGGAACCTTGAGCGGCATGAGCGCCAGTGATGCGGTTAAAAAAATATTGGCTATATGTAGCAAATATTGGCAAGGCCACTTTTTGCCATCCCCATCAACCGAGCAAGGGTCAATAAAAAAGCCCCGAAGAATTCGGGGCTTTTTTTTAGGGGTTATCTGGACTTTTTATTAGCTGAAGGCTTTTTCCGGGCTACCGGCTCTTTGCGGGGTGCTCGGTTATCCCACTGACCACCACGGGCCTTCTGGAATTTTCCCGCAGGCTTTTTGTTGTATGGTCGGCGGTTGTCTTTGCTCTGTTCTTCCGCAGGTACCAGTTGATTGGGGCCATCGCCAATCAGTTCGGAGCGGTTCATCTTTCTCAGGGCGTTACGGAGGACATCCCAGTTTCTGGAGTCGTGATAACGCAGGAAGGCTTTTTGCAGACGACGTTGTTCCAGCTCTTTGGGAATATAAAGTCTGTCACCCTTGTAATTAAGCTTCTTGAGCGGGTTACGACCGGAATAGTACATAGCCGTTGCCAGAGACATAGGCGACGGATAAAAGGTTTGTACCTGGTCGACACGGAATTTGTGACGTTTCAGCCAAAGCGACAGGTTCATCATATCTTCGTCTTCACAACCCGGGTGGGCGGCAATGAAGTAAGGAATAAGATACTGCTTTTTTCCGGCTTCTTTGGAGAACTTGTCGAACATTTTCTTGAAAGCGTCGTAGGTGCCCATGCCGGGTTTCATCATCAGGTCCAGAGTACCTTTCTCGGTATGCTCCGGCGCAATCTTCAGATACCCACCGACGTGGTGCGTGACCAGCTCACGGACGTATTCCGGATCTTCTACTGCCAGGTCATAACGAAGACCCGAAGCAATGGCGATTTTCTTGATGCCGGGAATGGCACGGGCTTTTCTGTACAGCTCTGTCGTTTGCTTGTGTGAGGTTTCCAGATTTTTGCAGATACCCGGGAACACACAGGAAAGACGGCGGCAACTGGCCTGAATCTCTGCACTCTTGCAGTTCAGGTGATACATGTTGGCGGTTGGGCCACCGAGGTCAGAAATCTGACCGGTAAAGCCAGGCACCTTGTCCCTGATCTCTTCCAGTTCCTGCAGGACGGATTCCTGGGAACGACTCTGGATGACCCGACCTTCGTGCTCGGTGATGGAGCAGAAGGTACAACCACCAAAGCAGCCCCGCATGATATTCACGGACGTTTTGATCATGTCGTAGGCCGGAATTTTTGCATCACCATAGGATGGGTGTGGCCTGCGCTGATAAGGCAGGGCAAAGACACCATCAATCTCCGGCGTTTCCAGAGGAATGGGAGGCGGGTTTACCCAGATTTCCCGGTTGCCATGTCTCTGCACCAGCACCCGGGCATTATGGGGGTTGGATTCCTGGTGCAGCACTCGGGAGGCATGGGCGTATAGCGCGGGATCTTTACGCACTTTTTCAAACGACGGCAGACGAATACAGCTTTTGCTGGTATCAAAGTCAGTCTTGCGGTGCAGCGGAAGTGGAACAATGCGGACAGGCTGAATATCCGGCTCCTGTCTTTTTTTGGATTCGCACTCTTCTTCTTGCACATATTCGTATGGGTTGGTGCCATAGGCTTCTTCCAGAGATCCCGGATCTCTTGGCCAGTCGATACGGGTAGAGTCTATTTCGGTCCAGCCTTCTGGTGTGCCAGGCTTAACGACAACCGTACCGCGAATATCATCCATATTTTTGATATTAACGCCCGCAGCCAGTTTGTCCGCCACCTCGGCCATGGCTCGCTCAGCGTTGCCATAGAGGAGGATATCTGCAGTGGAATCCATCAGAACAGAACGGCGCACTTCATTACTCCAGTAATCATACTGGGCAATCCTGCGAAGGCTGGCTTCAATACCGCCAATAACGACGGGCACATCGTTATAGGCTTCTTTACAACGCTGACTGTAAACAATCACCGAGCGATCAGGCCGTTTGCCCGGCTCTGCATCCGGTGTATAAGCATCGTCATTTCGAACTTTCAGGTCGGCGGTGTAGCGGTTGATCATGGAGTCCATGTTGCCACCGGTGACACCGTAAAACAGGTTGGGCTTACCCAGACGCATAAAGTCTGCTGTGTTGCTCCAATCTGGCTGGGCAATAATGCCCACCCTGAAGCCCTGGGATTCCAGGAAACGGCCAATGACTGCCATACCGAAGCTGGGGTGATCTACGTAAGCATCGCCTGAGACAATGATAATGTCGCAGGAATCCCAGCCTAACTCATCCATCTCTGCTCGGGTCATGGGGAGGTAAGGCGCTGTGCCATAGCATTCAGCCCAATACTTTGGGTAGGAAAACAGTTCCTTGGCAGGCAACGGTTGCTGCAGGGAGGAGTGACTCATGAATGTTCTGGTTTTATCTGCTCTTTCTGAAGGGGCACTATTTTTTCAAAAAATGCGTTGCTTTGATAGCACGAATTGCAGCCAGGGGATGAGATGAAACCGAAGTGATGTGGTGATAAACCATCCCTGCCTCGGTATGAACATCATTGATTCATGGCAAAGGCAGGGTGGTCAGGTACTTACACAGAGGTGAAGCGCTTGATCAGGCTCAGTTCACCGTCTGCATCCTTCATGGAAGAGAGCACCTCGTCAGGAACACCGGATATGTCATCGACAAACCTCTTAATATCCTTTGCCTCTGTAAGCTCTTTATCACCGGTTGACGCACTCATGCTGTCTCCGATACTGCTATCCAGTCCCTGAGAGCCCAGAATCTCTTCTGCCAGAGCAGGGTCTCCGCCTTGCAGTGCGTTGATAGCTGCCTCAAGCTTTTTCTTGGCTTCTTCCGATTCAGCCTGTTGCTGGAGAGTCTGGAGCAGAGCCTTTCTTCTCTCAAAGTGATCAAGACCTTCGCTGGCAATCTGAAGGCCTTCAGTGGCATCGCTCACTGGAGAGCCCGATTCATCAAAGGCTTCTTTGCGCTCTTGGGTATCATCCGTTTCTGATGGGTGATTATCGGTTCGTTCAGAGTTGCCGATTTCCACCATGGAAGCTGGCATAATGGGGCTTGCATGTCTGATTAAACTCGCATCGGCCTCCCCGGTCTGCTGCAGCATAAAGTCGATTTCATTTTTAGAAAATATACTTAGATGAGAGTTGTCTTTGCCGGGGTTGACCTCCCGGTCAATCATCAGTGCGGTTTCCCACAGCATGACAGGCGGGAACAGGAAAGACAGGGCTTTCAGGAAAATATTGTCAGGATTGGCTGTAGCTTCGGCACTGGCGCTGTTAGCCTCTTCAATGTGTTCCCGAATACGCTCGATATTACTATCATGCCGCTGTTGAGCATCAAGGGAAGCCATCTCAATCTTGTTTTCAGCGTATTTAACCGAGCTGTCTTCCAGGCTAGCATTGATCTGAGCCAGTATTTCTTCGAGCTTGTCGGCGGTCAGTGTGCCCTCAATATGCTCCATTTGAAGTTGATCTACGGAATCACCAATGTGCTGCATGACCCGAGGAGGGGCTTCCGCCACCCGTGACAGTTTGGCTTCGGTATCCAGAACAGTCTCAGATACCGCCACAGTCATTAACTCTGGTCGGCTACTGGTAATTGAGTTCGGGCTTTCACCAAACATGCCGCCAATCTCGCCTCGCAGTTTGGCTGTGGTTTGTTGGGTTAAATGCTTTTCAAGGTCATCCAGTTGGCCCGCATTCATTGAGTCGGGTTCTGGAATGGAAGGAGCCTCTGAACCACCGGGAGGCAGATCAACCTGACCTTCCCCGGTTCTGACTGATGCCGAGTTCTTGTACTCATAGCCCTGTGAGACCGTGTTAGTCTTCTCAATCTCTTTTAGAGCTTCTGCCTGCGTTGGGACTAAAATAGCTTCATTGCGATTAACTGAATCGACCATCAGGACTGCCCTCCCTTTTCGTCCTCAAAGGTCTGGAGCAGATTCTCGACTCTTTTCAGCTCCAGATGATTAAACTGATGTTTTCTGGCATCTTTCAGGGCGCTTTTATAAATCACTTCAGCAATGCCTCCTTCCTTCAGAGCCAGGTAGCAATCAGCCATATAGACTTTGGCCAGTGGATTACTGATATCCATTCGCGCGGCGTATTCGAGGGTTTTGATGGCCTGACCGTAAGTTTTCAGCATCATCTGACAGGAACCCAGGCAAAGAAAGTTGCGGGCATTCCAGTGGTCATAAAAGCAGAGATATTGGAAGATTTTGGCAGCCTCTTCAAAATGACCATTCTGGTACTGGTTGTAGCCATGGGAATAAATGGACTCAAGGGCCTTCTCACTCATCTGGTTGGCTTCTGCCAGTGTTCCTCCAGTGAGCAGGTATTCGGTGATAGTGGCCAGTTCCTGACTGTGAGGGGCCTGAAAGAGCTGTTTCGACATCGACGGCATCCTTGCTGGTATTTCAAATGACTGTTTCTAAAGGTATAGCATCTGCTTTCAGGAGACTCCTGCCTGTGAAGACGAAAGTTATAAAAAGGCCTAATGAGTGGTTCACGATCCTTTCTTGGACTTATTGCCTGCCTTTTTGGGTTTGGCTTCCTTGGTAAACAACTGGTAATCCTCCTCAAAACCGGATTGAAAGTAATGCTCCATAGAAGCAAACCATTGGTGTTTTTCTCCGGAATAAGTGGGGTATTCCAGATGCAGGTGGGGTTCCGGGTTTGTCCAGAGGTCGAGTTGCTGGGGCCTAACCAGACCTGGCCGAAAGTAGAGCCTGTTGCTCAATGGCAGGTTAGCCTGAACAGGAATGTTCAGAGCATCTGACAGAAAGGTAAAGTCAACGCCAAAGTACCCGGAGTCTTTCAGAAAAGTACCCTGCTTCACTCTTGCCAGCATTGCTTTTACATTCAGCTTCTCAGGCACAGCTTTGCCATCAGGTGTTTTTCCGGTCTCATTGAGCACTTCAAGATAGTCACAGAGCCTTGTCTGGAGTTTCAGGCCCAATTCACCGGGATCGGCATTTTCCTCTTTAACAGCGGTGGCTTGAGGTTCTGTTGGAGCTTTTTCTCTTTGCCCCTGCCGCTTCCCTTTTTTGCCTTTTCTGGATTTTGCAGCGGTCAGATTTTTTTCCTGAACGCTTTCTGAATCGTAGAGTTTCATGGGTGCAATGAGCTTGTGCTCTATGATCGAAAAGCCCAGGGCGACCATCATGTTCTCGGGAATAGGCAGCTTCAGGGGTAGCAAAACCCCATGAGCTTCTTCAATATCAGCAACTGATGGGGTTTCTATCTCCCCTTCGTCGGAGTCCTTTGAAAACTCAGCAGTAGCTACCGGAGGGGTTGCCATGGATGAGGTTGCCGGTTCGGGCAGAGAGCCCTGTGCAGAATCATTACTAATTTCAGGCGCAGGGCCCGGATCATCAGGGTTCAGGGTCTGCTGCTTGTCTTCAATGGAACCAGGGCTGGTTTTTTCATCCGGCGTCGGGGTGTTTGTTTTCGCGATTGAAAGCGTCTGTCGGAATTGAGCCGCCTGTTCACATGTAAGGGTTTTTTCCAGCATTCCCATACTGGTATCGAGCTTTTTGCCGAGTGCTTCCAGATCCTTGATGTGATCGCTTAGCTCGCGATGTCGTTCTGAGTCACTTCTTAACTCGCTGCGCCGCTGTGAGCCAACTTTTTTAGACAGCTTGTAATGCTGAATCATTTGACCCCGTCGGGCATAAATATCTGGAATGTCCTTGCAGCATTGAATGACGGCTTTTCCCTGTGCAACCAGGTACTCCATGTCATTGTGAAGGTCCACCAGTGCATCAACAAACTCTGGCTGATCTTCATTAAGGCTAAAGAAAATCTCCTGTGCTTCTGTGACGGCCTTATTCATGATCAGGGTGTTGATACTGATTTTCTGCATATTAAGCTTGAACTGCCTCAGTGCTTTCCTGAATTTGATGTCTTTCTCCAGCTCAGGCGGACCCTGATTTTCCAGAGCTTCACTGAAGGCATAAACGGGCTCAATCATTTTGTGAACAGACTCCAGTTGACGCCGAAGCCTGGAAGTCACCATGTCTGCATAACTGTAGTGAGCCTGAGCCTTGTCAAAGCCGCTGACCCGGGGATGTTGAATCACTTTCTTGAAGATGTTGTTCAGAACGCCAATAGGCTCTTTTCGGGCAAACGCCTCGGTAGCCTTGCTCAGAGTACTTTCCAGGTCATAGGGCTTTGGCTCAGGGGGCTCCGGCTTCTTCTCTGCGGCTGCGGCCTGTGTGGCCTGCTTTTTCTGCCATTGGGCCTCCTGTCTCTGTTCTTCTTTTTCCCGACGTTTTTTTGCTCTGGCCTCCAGTTTTTCTTTGATCTGCTTTTGTTCCTCTTCTTCTTCTCTAATCAGGTCGGAAGCTATCTGAACGACCCCTGCTTCGCGCTCACGAAGATCCTTTATTACTAATTGGTAGTCGTTGTTGATCCGCTCAAAAAGGTACACCAGCGCAGCCCATAGGTTGTCAGTTAGCATTTTTTTCTTGTTAATGGTTCTGATCAGGGTTACTAACTCAGTTAACGGAGCTAAAGTCCCTTGCAGCCGTGCTTTAAAGTGGGCCAGTGGTTCAGGACGGTCATAAAGATAGGCTAGCGATGTAATTAGGGAATGGCAGAGTGAGAAGACATCCTGTGGGGCAAAGTCAGGATTATTTGCTTCCATCTGTTTCCGGAAGAACTGTAAGAAGCGCTCAGCTTGTTTGGGGTTGTCTGCCAGAATGGCGGCATTGATCAGATGCTTGACTCTCCAGCTACACAGCTTCACTACTTGTGGCTGCTCCGGGTCGAAGTCAGTCAGCCACTGGATGAAGCAGCAGGAATGGGTCGCCAGCATTTGACGAAGTTTATCCTTACCGTCATCAGTGGGCATGTAGTCATCCATGGCCAGATCAGCCAGCATGGCTGCCCCGAAGGCCGCTCTATCGTGGGCATTAAGGCTTTCTTCAAGTTTTGAATATTGTTCAAGCCCCAGCTGACATTGAATGACTTCCTGGTACATTTTCATGCATTCAATGGACTGGGGCAAAAAGTCTTCTATTCTTTGGCGGAAGGTTTCGCTCCCTCGTATGGCATCAAGTTTAGGAATCACTTTGAGAGCTGTGCTAAGGCGTATTCCACAAAGACTGGCATAAAGGAGTATCCGTTTTTTCTCTTGCCAGTACTCCTTGTAGCGTTTGTCAGAATTTCCCAGAATGACGAGGTCTTTCAGGAGATTCTGTTCCTCTTCGCTGACCCGTCGCGATCTGGCAGCTCTTCTGGCGGTGCTTTCCAGTTTTCCATACGCTCTGTAATCCGACTGGAGCACTTGGTACATCCGGTTCACATTAGAAAAATGCGCATCCAGTAATCGTTTCATCTCTACGAACAGGACCTGAGTGGACTCTTTGTAGCCATCGTAAAGTTCACATTTAAGTTCGGGTACCCCTTCATTTAAGCCATTCTCTATTAGAAATGCTGCAATGGCTTTCCGGGACTTTTCGACCTTATAGCCCATTTCGGCCATTTCATCCGGAGTGTATTTCTTCCTGCTGACGCTTCGTTGCGACAACTGCTCGTCCTTGCCAGCTGCAACAGCTGCTCTGGCTACCAGATTTTCGCCGCTGGTGGGAGTGATAGCACGATGATGATGTTCACCTGTGACTTCGCTTTCCTGCTCAGAGCCCATTAAAGATTGAGGAGGGGGAATATTCCCTGTTTGGGGAGAGGGCTCACCCCGGCTTGTTCCGTCCACCGTAACCTGCCATTTTGTTAGTTAGTTTTCTTCAATCAGGAAAGTCTAGCAGATTTGTCAGAATAGGCAGGAAGCTGGCTCACAGGAGCCAGCTTTACGTGAGGGATAGGTCAGATATCCCAGTGCAGACCCAGATTAAAGCCCTTGATGCTTTCATCGTTATAGATGCCCTTGGTGCCATCCATATCGATTTCGTAGAGGCGGTAGCCAGCCTGCAGTTTCAGGCCGACAAACAGGTAAAAACGGGCACCCACTTCCAGATCGTTAAAGTCAGTATCTTCAGAGCGACCTGCGAACAGCTTGCTGTAAAAGCTGATAGTGCTGGCCTGAAACAGCTCCACATCGGCAGTTAACATGGGGATAGTATCGCTGAATGAGGCGTCCCGGTATTTACCGCTGTCAAAGCGACGAACCCCCAGACCCAGGTCCAGGGCAATATTGCCATTATCCAGAATTTCGTAGTAGCCGGAGGCATCGTAACTGTCGAATTTCAGCTTGTCATGATTGAGTTTGCTGTAACCTGCCGCGAGATTGGGGAGCAGTGGGATGGGGTGCTCTATCTGTCCGTAAACAGTGTGAAAGTCACCGTGATCGGCAGTATTCCAATAGTTGTAACCCAGTTTTGCGCCAATAATATCTGCCTGGGCAAGGGTAGAGCTGGCCGCCAGGATGACAGCCGTCAGAATCGATTTTTTCATTTGTCGTTATTGCTTAGATAAAAATAACAAAATTACCGTTTGTGAGCACTGGCTCCCATGCTGACTTTTACCTATAGCCAATGCTCAGTGATATTTCATGTCCCTGAGGGAGAGGATGTGGCGATAAATCCTAACTTCGTCTATATAACTGTGTCTAGAAAAAGATAACTCCAAAAGTTCTAAGGCAGCCGATTCTGAATTATCAATTTTTAGCAGTGGTGAACTCTGATGCGTTTAGTTCGAATGGCTTTATCCAGTCTGACTGGGGCTTTCCTTTCACTGTCTATGGCACATGCGGAAGCAAATAAAGCGTGTTGGCTTTCTACCTATTCCAGCAGCTCGTATAACGTCGATGCCCTCTCTGAAATCATTGAGTCTATTGACGATGTGCCACTTTGTGTGACGAATTCGCCGACACGCTCTGGTATTGAGGTTGGGCATGTGTCTCTTGAGGGGGTAGAAGGCGGCGAGGTTCTGGCCTGCTTGTATATGGATTCCAACGGAAATAGCTCTTACGGTTATGAGTTTCAGTGGCTATTGGCCAATTACACTCAGTTACAGGAAGCAGAAACCTCTAATCCCTATTTGAAGGACCCTGCGGGAATTAGTACTGAACTTTTTCTATCAAAACGTGTTTTTGAGTTTTGTGATCTACCGACAGGTGAGCCCGAGGTTGATGCTAAGGATGGAGAGTATCAGGGAGAATCAACCCCCGGTGGTGGAGACAAACCTACCCAGGAACACGAGCCTGCCACGCAGGGACTCAGGTTCTGTACGGGTAGCGGAACTGAAGAAGTTCGTGGAGAAGAGCGCCGTTACTTCTCTTTTGGTACTAAATCAGCCGATGGCGAGCGCTGTGAGCTGGGTGAGTCTCGTTATTACGAAAATCAGGTTTTCTCAGACCTGGCATCGGAAAATCAGGTATGCAGGTTCCCTGAATATGTTAAAGGCAACATTGATGTCTGCAAGTTTGATATAGGGACTCATAACGGCCATTACTGGATTCGGGACGGTCAGGAAATGAAGCATTCTGCCAGGGATCTGGGTGAGTGTGCCCGTTTCAACTACGAACCAAGGTTCTGCATGGATATGAAGGGTCACTGCATTATTGGCAGAAAAGTCAAACACGATAGTGATCACAACCGCAACTACTGTTATGTCTGCAATGAACAGATAACTCAGGAAGCGAAAAAACTGGACTGGAGCAAGGTCAAGTGTATTACCCCTTGATTTAGGAGGCGGTTTCCAAAGATCCCGGCTCATAACACAAATTGGATGTGTTATGGGCCGTGAGCACTTAAAACACGGGAGTTATCAGAGTCTGCGAACTTTAAACTTCCGGCCCTTAATTCTGCCCTGTTCAAGGCGAGCCAAGGCTTTTCGGGCATTTTCTCTTTTAATGGCCACATAGGCGACAAAATCAAAGATATTGATTTTGCCAACTTGATCTCCCGGAATGCCAGCGTCACCAGTAAGAGCACCCAGAATATCACCAGGGCGCACCTTGTTCTTTTTTCCTCCGTCAATAGCCAGTGTCACCATTGGGGCTTTTGAGGGTGGCTGTGTTGCTGGCTTCAGTGCTCTGTGATCACCAAAAGTCAGTTTCGTCCGCAAGATATCGGCAATAGCATCCAGCTTGTATTGCTCACGGGAGGTGTGCAGGTTTAAGGCCAGCCCCTCCTTGTCGGCACGACCTGTTCGCCCGATTCTGTGGATGTGGACTTCCGGATCCCGACTCAGGTCATAATTGATGACGGCGGCCAGATCATCAATATCCAGACCCCGGGCTGCGACATCAGTAGCAATCAAAATGTCGGCACTCTGGTTTGAAAATCTTACCAGCATCTGGTCTCGTTCTCGCTGTTCCATATCACCATGGAGTACCAGTGGCTTGTAACCCTGATCATAAAGGTATGTTCCAACTTCTTTACAGGTCTGTTTGGTATTACAGAAGATAACAGTAGAAGCGGGCTGATGATGGTTGAGCAGTTTGCGGAGGGTTTCTGATTTATCACTATTCTCAGCTTGATAGAAAAACTGTTGAATGTGCTGGTGAGTATGCACTGACTCAACGGTGACCTCTTCAGGTTCAGACTGGAACTTTTGGCTCAAAGTCCTGATCTGTCTGGGGTAGGTGGCTGAATAAAGCAGCGTCTGCCTGTCTGGCGGGGTGTGATCCAGAATGTTTTCAATGGCATCAATAAATCCCATATCCAGCATACGGTCGGCTTCATCCAATACCACCGTCTTTAGATGCTCGATAGTCAGTGTTCGCTTACGCAAATGATCCTGAATTCTTCCCGGTGTACCGACGACGATATGGGCACCATGGGAGAGTGAGTTGATCTGTGGACCAATAGGTTGCCCACCACACAAGGTAACGACCTTGATGTTCTGGCGGTAGCGAGCCAGTTTTCGAATCTCGTTGGCGACCTGGGTTGCCAGTTCACGAGTCGGGCACAGCACCAGTCCCTGGCAACCAAAAAAGCGTTGATGAATGCCCAGTAGCATAGCAATGGCAAAGGCTGCCGTTTTACCACTGCCGGTTTTGGCTTTGGCAATCAGGTCTCTGCCAGCCATGGCCAGAGGTAAGCTTTTTTGTTGGATAGGGGTCATTTCCCGGTAGCCAATCTGCTCCAGGTTGTGCAGCAGCGCTTCGGGCAGCGGCAAGTCGGAAAAAGGTTGTGTACTCAAGGTTTACTCTCTACCGTGAAAAGTCTGCATCATTCAAATCTGTGCGGCAATGCAGTTTGGGCCCGGATTATAACAGAGCTGAGGAAAAAGCGCGGACGTGGGCTTAGAGATAGATAGGTGCCAGAATAAAAATCTGTATCAGCGGCTTAAACTGGTTGATGATCCAGTCAAACAAGGCACCTATCTCTCTCCTGTCTATGAGGAAGTGCTGTCCTGACAGGCTCAGCATAACATCGCCCGATGCTTCAGGCTGAAAGTTAATCACAGTGACCTGTTGGTCCGGGGTTATCAATTGAGCGATAAAGGGGGTTTGTGCTTCGGTCAGAGCCTCGACATTCTGCAAAGCATCACCTTCAGCTGGATTTTGCTGGAAGCCATAATCTGGCATTGATAGCGCAAGTTTGGCCTGATCCTGAGTCTTTTTAAGTTCCCGTATAGCGCCGGTATGTTCGATAGGAGGATATTCTTGTGAAGAAACCCCCAGTCGTTGGATATATTCGATGATGGCGACTGTTAGAGATTGAGTCAGTATAGCCCCGGCAGTAGCGCCTTCTGATGACGGGGCGGGATCGTCTGGGACAGCCTCGTGAGTAAAAACAGCCAGTTCTGTCACCCCTTCATGGTACACAAAAGCACTTAGAAGGAGGGGCAGGTTTTCGATACAAATGGGCGAACTCTGCAGACCCAGCTCTGTAATAATCAGAGCCTGCTGGTTTTCTACAGGGTGAATATGGATAACCGTGATCATCCCATCTTTTTGGGTCATCCGGATAATAAGGTATTTACTTGAAAGCAAAAGCGACTTGAGATTCAACAGGGATTGAGCTGCAAATTCGATATTAAAATGCGACAACAGTGGGAGCAGGACAGGCAGTTCCACCTTGTCTCTCAGCAGCAACATGGCTTCCCCGGGTGGAAGGGCTGAAGCATGAGTGCCTGATATTCCATAACCTCTCTTTTCAAGTCGTTCAATAAGGTTGTAAGCAATAGATGAACCTTCTGAATCCTGCACAGAAGTCCGCACGGTTTGAAACTCTTCATGACCTCCTTGTTCGGCGGGTTCAATAATATTGTGAGCAACAGATGGAGTGGTTGTCGTTATCATTTCAGCAGGCAATGATTCGACGGCCAGATTTTCGCGGGGGTCATCGTGAGTGGGTAAGCTGGTCTTGTGCTCTGCCGTCCCTTCAAAGCTGTATTTGGCAGTGGCTGGCAGCGATAAACCGGAACGTGAACTCACCATGGCAGAAGAAGAAATATAGCCGCCTGTTGCCTGCCCCGGATCGAGTAACAAACGGGCCCTTTCCATCAGGTCCGCCAGTGAAGAGGTATGATCTCTAACGTTGTAATAGGGGCTTTGTTCAGCTTCTGTCGAAACCGTTTCAGCAGCATAGCCATAGGTTAGCTGAAACTCCATATCATCTTCCAACTTATTGATTTCATCTGACATGCACTGAAGACAGAAGTGCCCCCCGCTGCCGTCCGGTTCCATAGCCATGCTGTGTTTCGAACACACAGGCATGTCACAGGAGGGCCTGTCAGCTGCTTTTGCCTGATACGTTGATGCCGCTAAACACAGCATCAGTACAAAGCTCATAAAGAAAGCAATTCTGACTGAAAAGAGTTTGACAGAAAATAAGGAGTCCATTGCCGTAGTCATTCATAATTTTATTTTGATAATCCGACAAAGCGTAGAATAAAAATTGTCATATTGCTCAGGTAAAAATTGGTCAGAATGACCGTTTGCACACTATGGAAGAGGGCGGTATCTGGATTTTTGGAGGTAGACGGGTGAATAAATCAGGGAATTGACCGACTTATAAACAGAATACTTCCAAGGAACAGACCATGAGCAAACAACCCTCCTCAACAGAGCTGGAAGCGGGGGCTAACCCTTACATCTGGCTGACTGGGCTGATCTCAGGGGGGGCATTGTTTGTGATGACCCTGGTGCTGCCTGCACCTGAGAATATGCCTGTTGCTGCCTGGCAGTGTGCTGGTCTGGCACTGATGATGGCGGTCTTCTGGTCCATGGAAATACTCCCTATTTCAGTGACCGCACTGTTACCTCTTCTGCTGGCTCCGTTAGTTGGCCTGTTATCTCTGGATAAGGTTGCTTCGGCTTATGCACACCCTGTCATCTATCTGTTTATGGGAGGCTTCATGCTGGGTCTGGCTATGGAGCGCTGGAACCTGCATCGGCGGATTGCGCTTTTGACCATGCTGGCTTCTGGCACCGGTGAACGCCGGCAGGTCATAGGGTTCATGCTTACCACCGCCTTTATCAGTATGTGGGTGTCCAATACTGCAACGGCCATAATGATGTTACCCATTGGTATGTCAGTGATCGCAATGATGAAAGAAGAACGGGGTTCTCACGGACACTTTCCTGCGGCTCTGCTTCTGGCTATTGCCTATGGCGCCTCCATCGGCGGCTTTGGCACTTTGATCGGAACACCACCCAATGCCCTGTTGGCAGCTTTTCTCAGCGAACAATACGGCATTGAAATTGGCTTTGCTCAATGGATGCTGGTAGGTATGCCTGCGACGCTGTTAATGCTGCTGGTCACGGGCTGGTGGCTCAGTTCCGGGGGCTATGAGCTTCGTCCGGGAGAAAATGAATCTGTACGCCTGTCTTTAAAAGAGCAATTAGCTGAAATGGGTTCCTTAAGCAGGGCTGAAAAATGGGTGGCAGTAATTTTTACTACGACCGCATTATGCTGGGTTTTCCGACCCTGGCTGTCCGGCTTTTTACCAGACATAAAGCTCACTGACACTGCCATAGCCCTTACTGGTGGGCTGCTGATGTTTATCATTCCCGTCCGCTGGGGTGAAAAGCTCGACTTTCTTCTTAACTGGAAAGATATTCGCAGGTTGCCTTGGGATGTTTTGCTGCTGTTTGGAGGCGGTCTGAGTCTGGCGGCAATTATCCGTAAAACAGGGCTGGCAGAATGGATTGCCAGCAACTTCCAGGTATTGGATGGACTGCCTACCATTGCCGCCATAGCCCTGGTGGTTTCTGTGATTATCTTCCTGACTGAAATTACCAGTAATACAGCGACTACGGCTGCCTTCCTGCCGCCTCTGGGTGCGCTGGCTGTCTCCCTTGGCCTGGACCCGGAAGTTCTGGCTATTCCGGCAGCCATAGCCGCCAGTTGTGCCTTCATGTTGCCCGTTGCCACTCCCCCCAATGCAATCGTGTTTGGTTCGGGGCTGTTATCGATTCGTCAGATGATTCGAAGTGGCCTGATTCTGAATCTGGCGGGTATCGTGATTATTACTGTTTTGTGCGCTCTGCTGGTGGACAGGGTCTTCTAGCCAGAAAATCTGAAGTTTTAGACTTCAGACGCAAAAAGGTAAGCGGTAAATGCTGCCCAGCTCAGAGCCAGTAAAAGCCAGGGCAGCCAATGCTGTCTATAGCGGGTCAATTCCTTAGTGATGGTTTCAGTTTCTGCGGCAGGGTTCTCTACCTGCCTTTTAACTTTTTTCAGGTGTTTGTCGAGTTCTCTGGCTTTGGCTTTTTGCTGCTTTTTATAGTGCTCAATGCCTTTCTGGATGCCCTGGGCGATCAGCCTGGTCTGCTCTTTGCTCTGGCCGGGTCGCCGGGTGGCCCTGGCTACAGACATAGCCTCTTCACGGGTTTTGGATGAATCGGTTTTCTTCCGGGGGCTGGCCATATCGTATAACAATCTCGGGGAAGGGAGAGACGGATAATAGAGCAAGACCCCGACGAAATCAGCTCAGATTTCTATCTTTTGTGTGATGCGCGTTGGATCACATAGAGTTTCATATCAAAGCGGCACTGCAGAGCACCCAGGCTGGCCAGCTTTTCTTTCTGGGAAGGTTTGACATGCCAGTAATGCGGGGTCATTGCCAGTAAGTCCATGATATCTTCTGCTGAGTTCAGCTGCATAATGCCCTGAACCGCTTTTGTTTCTGTCAGGTTAAAACTTTCAGGAAGTTGATCAAGCAGTTTATCCACAGGGTAAGGTCTGACCGTTTCGTAGATAACCTGACGAAGTTCCAGCAAGTGCCTCTCTCCGGGAGACATCACCAAAACATGCCCGTCAGGCTTTAACAGTCGCACAAATTCGTTCCAGTCGCATCGTGAAAATACACTTACAATGACGTCAACTTCATGGTCTTTAACGGGAATGTCATTAACACTGGCAACCAGCCACTGGACAGTTTTGCTTCTTTTGCAGCAGGCCATTATGGCAGGCCTGGAGATGTCAATGCCGACTACTGCGGCTCCCGGAAACGCCTGTTGCAGCCTTTCTGTGTAATAGCCTTCACCGCAACCGGCATCAAGAATAGACCGATTACTTTCTGAAAATTTCTCAAGGCTGTCCAGAGTTTTGGCAAGTGAATCAGCCACCGGCTGATAGTAGCCTTTGTCCAGAAAACGGGTTCGGGCCTGAACCATTGTTTTGTCATCGCCGGGGTTTTTGCTGCGTTTTTTATGCCCCGGAAGAAGATTGAAATACCCTTGTCTGGCTCGATCAAACTGGTGATTCCGGATGCAGCCCAGACCCGCACCGGAGGTATGGAATGACTGTGCCAGAGATTCGTGGCAGACGGGGCAGCGCAGAGTCAGGGTCATGATTACCAGTAAAGGTTTTTTTGATAATGCAAATGCAGCGCATCCGGACCTTTAAGCCACTTCCACGATTTGCTGGGAACTGGATTTAGCTCAGAGCTGCTCGAGCCGGGAAGTTTACTGTAATTACTGCTTTTTGCCATGAAAAAAATGTCCGCAGCGCCGAACATTAAATCAGCTATGACTTCTAATGGCCTAATTCAGGGCGCTTATTTCAACAGCGGATGATTTTCTGGCAGTTGGCGAGATATCCACAGCGCCAGTTTGCGCTTCATGCTTTGTTCTGACTCTTCCCCTTTCACCAGAGGTTGTATCAACTTGTCATGAACCAGCAGGCGGTATAGATATTCAATTTTTTGCTTGGCGGAATCTGTCGGTTCAAACTGAGCTACTTTGCGTTTTTGGGCATAAATGGCTCCGACTCTCAGAGCTTCTTTGACCAGTTCGCTTTCATTTTTGAGTTTTTTCATTGGCTTCCAGGTTTTGTTCTCTAAGCAGCCTGTCGGACTTAAGCGTCCGTAGCGAGGATTGCAAGAAATTGAGGATAAAAATCTCTGTTTCTGAGGAGAATAGCGAGCTATTTGACGAAGAAACAGGGATTTTTAGACCAATTTATTGCAACCGCAGTAGGACAGTCTTAAGTCCGACAGGCTGCTAAGGTTCACGGTAAAGGGTACATCATAATAGCTCAAGCGATCTCATGCTCCCGAGTAGTTTGCACTGAGGATCTGCCTGAGGTCAGCAATTCCAGAGTTAATTTGAGTACTATTGGCTAAATCCGGCACCAGACCCTGTTGTTTTTTCTTACCATGGAATAGCCACTCAATGGACTGCAAAGAATGTTTTGGGTTTTTAGAGGGTGTTACCGATAAAAACACCCTGTCAGACCCTTAAATTCCACTTCTTAAAAAGAAAATTCAGACACCAGAGTGGCCCGACCAGCAGAAACTGAATGTCTTCAAAGAAAGAGGGTTTTTTGCCCTCTATCTTGTGGCCGATAAACTGGAAGATCCAGGACACCGCAAAAACAGTAATGCTCAGGGTCAGTAAATACTCACCAAGGCTGGCGGCGATGCAACTCATAACTGCGTATAAGGCAATGATGGCCAGAGATAAAGGCAGAGACAGCATAAAGTAGAAAATCAGGGTCATGGCCATGACCACAATGACCGCAGCAGGGCTGAAAGACCAGACAATGCCAATAATACTGAACATGATTGCCGGAACGCAGATCCAGTGAATCTGTTTGTTGGTGGGGTCCTGGTGACTTTCACCATAGGCTTCGAGCCATTCAGTCAGGGGTCGTATTTGCATAGGGGGCCTCATTCTAATGAAACCTGCTAAAGCAGCGTTTTTGTTATTCTTGTCTTTATTCTGCGTAATGCCTGCTACTGAACCCAGTGGCAGGCATGTCAATGATACCTCGCACCATGGAGTTGTTCACAATGATTTTAAAATGCGTCAGTGTTTTTCAGAGTTAGCCAGTTATCAGGAGCACTGCTTGCCTTACTGACAAGGAGTGTTTCCTGCTGATTCTGATTCATGGCTGCGATCAACGGTTGTGTGGTCTTTTTAAATCGCTTCAATGCATCACCTTGCAAAGGTTCACCGGTTGGCAGTCTCGCGGTCATAGGATCCACTGCCTTGCCATCGATAAACAGTTCGTAATGCAAGTGGGGACCAGTGGACAAACCGGTATTTCCGGTTTTACCAATCAAATCGCCTTTGCGAACCTTTTGCCCTTCTTTCACATGCAGTTTGCTCAGATGAAGGTACCGGGTGACATAGCGACTGCCGTTTCGCATTTCGATAAAGTGACCGGCTGCCGGGTGATTGGTTTTTGCTTTGACGATGACGCCGTCAGCTGGAGCATAAATGGCAGTTCCTACGGGCACAGCCCAATCTGTTCCATTGTGCGGGCGAATCTGGCCGGTGATGGGATGCTTCCTGGCTGGATTAAAACCGGAACTGACCCGGCCCTTTTTACCCAGAGGGTACCGGGAGAAAGAGCTGCCGAGTATTTTTCCTTCCGGTGTATAGTACTTCCCATCGCTGTAGCGAACCGCCGTGTGGATTTCGTCCTTCTGATAGAGTCGGGCAGCCAGAATGACACCGCCAGCTCCCTTCTTGTTTTTCAGGGAATTGTCAGTCAATAGTTTAAAGCGATCACCAGCCTTCAGATCTTTACTGAAATCAATCTTATATCGGAAAATGGCCGCAAACTTATGAATGAATGAGCTTGAAACACCCGCTTTTCGCGCACTCCGGTAAAGGCTCCCCTGAATTTCGCCGGTAAAAGTTTTGAACAGTTCAAAAGCAGCGGGTTCATGCCTGTCAGTGGAATGAGCAAAAGCAATCTTTGAGAAAGACACTGAAAGTATCAGAGCGGCAGGCAAACTGCGTCTGACTTTGATGGTGAATGATTTGCTGGTCGAGCGATGAGGCCTGTCAAACAGTCTGGTGCAGGCTTTATAAAATGAATTGGCAGGCATTCATCAGGACCCCCTGTGGAAAACTGCAGGCAGTATCACAGCCCTCGAAAAAGTGGACTATGGAGGCTTCTCCTTAATAGGTCTGTGATCAGGATAAGCGATAACACTGGCTATCGGGATTTTTACCAGGCCGACATCGGACAGGAAAATAAAAAGGGAACAAACGAAGTGATCGAATGTGGACTTTCGTACAATCGGTTGTTCTTTCCGAGGTTTCTACTTAGAACAAAATCCATCTATCAGTATTTTTATATATCAGTAAGCAATAATTCTGCTTTTCTAACATTTGCACGTCTGTATCATGTGGCCGCTTTAATGGGTGAACGCATTCATCAATAGGCGTTTTCGCCCGTTACCCTGTTGTTCTGGCTCCCGCTATGGGCATGAATCCCTTGTTTACTTTTTTCCTGTAAAAACTCAACTCCGCCAGCCCTCAGAAAGGAGGCTGGCTCTCAAATCTCATGGTTTCTGCCGTGGCAGGGTGTTTGAATGTCAGAAGGCTGGCGTGCAGGCGCAAACGGTCAGACGCTGCTCTGGCTTCATCATGAGCGTAAAACTCACAGCCCAGAATAGGGTGTCCCAGCTCAGCCAGGTGAACCCTGAGTTGGTGAGACCGGCCTGTCACGGGCTCCAGCCAGACCCTGCCGTGTTTACCATCACCGGCCATGGAGTAATACCGGGTCAGGGCCTTTTTTCCCTGCTCATGATCCACCTTTTGTCTGGGTCGGTTAGGCCAGTCGCAAATCAATGGCAGGGATATCTCTCCGGAGTCTTGTTCCGGCGTTCCCCAGACTTCTGCAATGTACCCTTTCTCCACTTCCCGATCCTGGAACTGTCGGCTCAGTTCTCTGTGGCTGGCTGCATTCAGGCCGAACACCATGAGCCCGGATGTGGACATATCCAGCCTGTGGACCACCCGGGTTTCCGGCTCAATGGCAAGCAGGCGCGCATGAGCGCTGTCGTTATCGTTGGGTGGACGACCGGGAACGCTTAACAATCCCGCAGGTTTAACAACAACCACCAGTTCGGAGTCACGGTACAGCTCAGTCAAAGGTTCCTGACAGTGAGGCGCAATAAAGGTCATGCAAAAAGGTCAATAATGAATGTGCGGGCATTATGCAGGGATTGAGGGGGGGATGAAAAGTAAGACTTCTAATCACTGCTGCTGTCACCACCGGTAAAGCCTACGCTCGTAGTATCCAGCTTAAGGACTCTGCCCGACAAAGTGAAAGCTGACATTGAGTTTTCATAGCTCATCTTTTCTTAGTATTATATCTCTTTCACTTGAGCAAATGCTTGAATCTGTCGAGGGCCAAATTTTTTTGTTTTCTTTTAAATTGGAGTCTCTAAAAAATAATCTCTGATTGTGAAGGTAGTAATCAAAATCTTCCCAGCAAATGACTAATTTCCCAGTAGCAATTTTTTTTAACCGTATGTAAGCGGTCATTCTTCCAGGCATTTTTCTTAATTCTTCCAGATTGGTTTCTTTTGTTAAAAAAACACCATTCAAGTCGGGATTTTCAGGGGGAGAAGCTGAAATCCATAAGGCGCTATGACTTAAGATTCCCTCATCTGTTGTTACATTCATAGTGTAGGTCCCATAACTACCATCTCTCATTACATGGCCGATCTCGGTACGTTCATCTTCTTCAGTTCTGTAGAGTATGAACAGTTTTTCAGAAGCGAAGGTGTTTAGTCCATGAAATTCCAGATTGATATGGTCAAGGCTGGCACTCTCACCATTCCATGAGCCCAATAACTCAAAATAATTAATGGTTGGTCTGGCGTAAGAAACCGATGTCAAAAAGATCAATATAGAAAGAAGCTTGATTCTTATCATAAATAAACCTCATTACTTCGAATGCAATTCATTGTAAAAAAGAATTTGCATAATTCCAGAAAACATAACAAAAAAAATCCAGCGGACTGCCAATGGTTATGCACAGGATCAATAATGAATGTGCGAGCATTATGCAGCCCCCCGCTACAACATAGTTGTCGTTTCATGTCACGATACGGCAGTACCGACAATGAACTCAATCACTGGCGACTTTCTTAACGAAGCGAGCGACAAAACGTTCTATAAATTCCGGCACTTTTCTGAAAATAAGGGCACAGATCAGCAGGTTGAGTACACCAAGTGTCAGGAAAAACTGTTCAATGGACAGCTCCAGGAACCCCAGGAATACCATGCCAGACAAGGCACTGACCACCATATAGAGTGCATTCTGAACATTCAGGGCAGCAATCGTCTGTGCACGACGGTTCGCAGGTGTTCTCTGCTGAACCATGGCATACAGAGGAACGATAAACAGGCCGCTGAAAAAACCAATCATGCCCAGATCCAGCAAAACTCTCAGATTCTCACTGTTTTCCATAAAGGCATCAATGGTCAGTAAGTTTGTCGTTGTGGCAGGAGTGACAGCGAAATACAAATCAATTCCGAACAGGCTCAGACCCAGGGCACCAATGGGTACAATACCCGGCTCAATATGACCTTTGGAAAGTCGTCCACAGAACAGCGAACCGGCAGCGACGCCAATGATGAATATCGCCAGCATGACACTGACGACTTGTGGACTGCCTTTCAGGGTCTCGCTGGCCAGGTTGGGAAGCTGTGTCAAATAAGCAGCCCCCAGAGCCCAGAACCAGGAAATGGCAATAATGGATTTGTGAACGCTGTCGTTTGATCGGGTTTTCCGGATTATAGTCAGGGTCTGCTGAAAGAGGTTCCAGTTGATTTTCAGGTCGGGATCAGCCGCTGCAGCCCCGGGTATAAATAGAGACGCCAAATAACCCAGAACGGCAAACAGAACGACAGAAACGGCCACCCAGGCAGTAGCATCAGTCTGTTCAATCAAAATACCTGCACCCAGCGTACCCGACAGTATGGCAACAAAAGTACCCATTTCTACCAGAGCATTGCCGCCAATCAGTTCATTTTCATTCAGGTGCTGGGGAATAATGGCGTATTTAACCGGCCCGAAAAAAGCGCTTTGAACCCCCATCAGGAACAGCAGAACCAACAGGATCAGGTAGTTCTGGGTAATGATAAAGCCGGAAGCGACCACCATGGTGACAATTTCCAGCAGTTTGACCCGGCGGATAATCATCGACTTTTCATATTTGTCACAGATCTGCCCGGCAGCACTGGAAAAAAGAAAGAAAGGAAGAATAAACAGGCCAGCAGCCAGGTTGATGTATAGATCTGAGTTAAGTGGCAGGTTTTCTGCTGCAGCGAATGCCGCCATCAGTAACAGGCAGTTTTTATAGAGGTTGTCGTTAAAAGCACCCAGAAACTGGGTCAGGAAAAAAGGTAGAAAGCGTCTTTTATCCAGCAGTGCCAGCTGACTCTGTTGCCTCATGTTAAAGCCTCGTTATTTTTTATGACAGGCTCAATGAGTCATAAATTGAGCTCAAATTCATGCTTTTCAAAAACTCATCGGCAATTATCGTCATCTTATCAGATCTGAGTACCAGAGCGTTATTGGCGTTGAGAACCTGCCTTAAGTAGGAGTCCTCAATAGAAGAGTTTGCGGAAGAGCCTTGAACCCTGGACATCATGGCACAGAGCTCTTCTGGTGAAGATGGGGCATGAGAGCCACAGTGGTAATCATTCTTGGGCATGATGGCAGCATCGTCCCAACAATACGTCAGGCAGCCGCCTTTCGAGTGTGTCAATTCATACAGGTAATGGCTGAAGGCCTGCTGAATCGCTTGCCTGCATTTGTCTTTTAAGATGTCAGGAAGATTTTTCTCTTCATCCGACAGCTCTAATGACTTCAGGCTAGCTTGGTAACTTCTGCGAATGGATTCGTGCGTTCTTTTGATAGCAAGCATTCTTCTCCTATATTCTTCTTTTTGAGCTTGATTTTGTTGTTGATCCATGGATGTTTCAAGCTCTTCAATCCTATTTCGCTCAGAGTTGGTGTAATCTTCAAGCGCTGCCGCAGTTTCCTTATATTGATTGATTCTTTCCAATTTTGCCTTCAAGTCCGGATTGTTCTTAACTTTTTGTTGGAACAGAGCCTTGACCTTTTCTTTAATCACTGTGTCGCACCAGAAAGATCCCCCTATGATAATCACCGGACGGTGATTCTTCTTGCCTGAGACTGATTGTGGAAACGCGGGACGGTGTGCCAGCATTCGTTCTATATTGGGAATGCCCTCAGGTTGGTCTGTCCAGGCGTTCTGTATAGATGAGCTGATAATGCTATCTTCCAGGTATCGTGAAAACCCGTCATGACAATGAGTGATGAAAAAGCCATAACCTTCCCTCTCCCGGAAGTGCTCATAAGCCAACCGCCATACCTGACTATTTTTTTCTCTGGACCATAATTTCCTATACCACTTTTTCAGGCAATGGGTAGCTTCGACCTTCAGTTCATCGAACTTTGCCAGCTCCCTCAATAGATCATAATAATAACTGGCCTGTTCAGTATGGCCCCCATTGGTCGGCACTGGGTCCAGCCAACCTGATTTCAGGGCTTCATGGGCAAAGTGAATAACCGCAGGGTCGGTCAAGATCCTGCGTTTCAGAATCTCCACTATTGATTTAAACCATTCGTAAGGGTCTGCACCGCCCTGAACAATCATTTTTGAGTACAATAACTTGAGTTGTTCAGTGACCTGATCTCCATCATTATTGAGCAATATTTCTCTGACTGTCGCCGTCATCGGGGACTCAATCCGGGCTAAAAAATAGAACTCTTCGATCAATTTCTTCTCTGCATCGCCCAATGCTTCTTGCTCCAGTAACATTGAGACACCCATGGAAAAACTGGTTAGATCTTTTTGTTTCCAAAGTTTCAAGACCATTTCGGCGGTGCCTGGATTGGTTTCCGGCAATTCACAGTCTGCCTCATCGGCGTTGTCCAGTTCTTCGAGGCTCTCAGCATAGGCACTTTGATGTTTTGCTATAACAGCATCTTTCAAAAGACCTATAAAATTCGCTAACGCAGCGCTGACAGCACTTTTCATTCTGGTGGGCGTGCCAGAAGCATTTGCCATTCTGGTGGAAGTGCCGGAAGCATTTGCCATTCTGGTGGAAGTGCCGGAAGCATTTGCCATTCTGGTGGAAGTGTCGGAAGCATTTGCCATTCTGGTGGAAGTGCCGGAATCATTTGCCATTCTGGTGGAAGTGCCGGAAGCATTTGCCATTCTGGTGGGCGTGCCGGAAGCATTTGCCATTCTGGTGGAAGTGCCGGAAGCATTTGCCATTCTGGTGGGCGTGCCGGAAGCATTTTCCTTTCTGGTGCCTGTACCGGAAGGATTACCCTTTCTGGCGGGCGTGCTGGGAGCATTTGCCTTCCTGACAGGCTGGAATTCAGGTTTGATTTCCTTTTCCTCTACAGGTTGCCCGCCAAAAGACTCAGACTCCCAGGTTCGACCTCCATCCACTGAATACTCACCAAAGCCGTGGTTGAGGCTATTTGTTTGCCGACATGGAATCCCGAAATAACGGCAAAAAGCAATAAAAACAGGCACTCGATGACGACAGGAGCCTTGCCGCTGCGTGACGAGGAAGTGAAAGAGATTTTTTTTGCGTTTCGGTTTAGCTTTACCGGAAAACTGTCGGCAATAGTCCGAGATCGCCTTAACTCGTTGTGTTGTGGTTTCTGCGTTTTTTATTGCCCGCAAAATCTGCTGTATTTCCGGCGGGTGATCGGCAATGGTCTTGAACAGTTCGTTCAGTACGGTTTTCATACCTTCTGAGCAGTGGGCATCAAAACGTGCTGATGGATCTGATCCTTCGGATTGGGCTTCATTAGCCAATGTTTTTTTGCCCGGTTTTCTGGATTCCACGACATAGTCGAACTGAATACTCTGATTGGCTCCGGCGCCGGGAATAAACACTGTGTGAAGCCCGGTATACCGATCCCTGATCAGTTTATATGGCAAATTGGGTTCCATACGCAGTGCCACAATATAGTCGTCAGGTGTCAGGCTGGGCAATACATATTGGCCTCTTTGTGGTGGTGTTTTATAGCTTGCCAGTGTTTGATCACTGGTTAATGTCACTGTCTGGTCATGCCCGGGTAACGGGGCTGGTGTGAGGATTTCGACTCCCTTAATGTGTTGATCATTAATATCGATACATTCGATATCACCCTTAGCAGTCACACGAATATTTATCACCTCGTAGCGATACATACTGGGAGGAGGGTTCTCAGTATTGAAGATTTTATGCTCTTCCACTGTTGGCTTCTTTAGTCTCTCAAAGTCCGTTTCCCGACCCAATGCCCGATTCACCGTCGTTTTGTTACCATCATTCGCAGCCAGGCCGCAAAAGTCCGTTTCTTCAGCCAATGCCTTAACCTGCGTCTCTTCGTTAATAGAATCGTTCAACATTTGGTTCGGCAGGTCACTCATCTGATGCCAGAATGCAGGCCAAAATTGAATGTCACGGGCATTCCATGTCTCTATCAGCTTATCAGCCTCCCGAAGATAAGGCTGGCAGGCCGGTGTTTTCAGGGTTTGTTCCTCTTCTTTCGTCATGGAGAATACATCATCGGCCTTCACGCCGGTGCGGCCAAACTCATCATTAAACCAGCGTTGCTGCCAGTGTCGGTAAAGTGCCCGGGTGAGAATATCGCCGGACTGATACGGCTTCAGGGAGAGACCAGATGCCTGCCATTTAGCCTGAGCCACCCTCCTGATGATTTCCGCTTTGACTTCCTCTTCATTCGGACGCGCCTTAATACGAATTTCGTGGTTTTTTTCATCAATACTGTCGAGGTTACTTTTTCGTATCAACCACGGCCGATCAATGTTGGGTACGCTTTGGATGAACCATTCGCAAAGTCCGGAATCAAACTTACTTTTACCCATGGCGAGAGCGGGTGGTTCTGGCAGTGTCTCCAGCGACAGTTCGGCTGCCATCAGATAAAGCCGGTAGTGCTTATCGAGGCATTGAAGCAGTGCTTTTTCGGTAAAATCGCCCCCTTTGTCAACCGCTCTGGCGACATTCTGTAAATCAAGGCTGGTCGGCTGCAACGGCAGGTTTCCCTGTTGCAGGCAGGCCCTTAATCGACAGTGTTGCTCAGTCAGCTTTTTAGCTGCGGTTTTCCCTTCTGGAGTCAGTGGCAACACTTTCTCGGCAATGGTCTGCAATTCGGTCTGATTGTACTGTCGGATCGGCAAATGTCGAAAACGCCCTTTCAGAGCCGGTGATAAGGGTTTTCGTCCGCTGTACTCGGGTGGGTTGATGGTGGCAAACAAATGGAAACCCGGATGGGCATCACCGGCCAGAATATCATTTAACTCACCTTCCAGATGCTGGCTGTCGATCAGATTCATTTCCGAAATAACTACGATGCCGCCCTTTACTTTTGCTTTCTGGATCACTTCACACAGTTGCTCCCAGGAACAATCACAGGCATTCAGGGGAAAGACCTCTGGCATGGTTTTTCCCCGTTCTTCAGCTTGCTGTTTAACACTTTTGATCAGCAGGTTCAGCGTGGCATCCTTACCCCGTCCAGCCGGGCCTTCAATCAGCGTTGCCTGACGGCCGCCGTGTTTTCTGTCGTGATGATAAGCCTGCTGACAGCGGCTTAAATCCTGTCCCAGATGTTGCACCAGATCAATGACTGCCGATCCGGAGGTATCAAACTCAGGTCGGAATTCTTTGGTGAATGCTTCGAAGTCCCGCTGAATATCCGGCAAGGTGTGGTTATGAACTCTGTCGCGCAGGGTGTGGTCCGGTTGGTAGCGGGCAGCAAACCAGATTTCCAGTGCCGAAAGGGCATCCTGTTGAGTCTCGCTGATTTCGGGACCCAGTAGATCCCGGAAACTTTGCTGGATCAAACTGTTCACCTGCTCACAGCTGGCACTGTCGCCTTCGGACAACGCTCGATCCAGATACCAACCCACCCAGCTGCAGATATCGGTTAAATCCCTGGGGGTAAACTCATGGTCGGGCAACAGCTCCTGATAATATTGCCACAGTGCCATCACACTTTTGCTGGCCCTGTGTGCAATGTCGTTTATTTTGTGGCGCTGTAAATGATTGAGCAAAGCCGGTTCTACTACTCTGTCCCGAAGGAAAGCCTGATCCAGACGCGGGTAGTAAGCCTTGGGCAGTTTCTCTTTCAGGGTCGGGTCCATTTGGCGCCCGGAGTAATGATCGGGGTTGCCGGTGAGAATTACCCGGTGTTTTTCGCTGACTTTGACAGGATGACCATTCACGTAGATGCAGGGTTCCGGTTCCCATAAGCCGTTCAGTGACGCCAGCAATCCGGCTTCGGCCAAGTTAGCCTCATCCAGCACCAGGGTAATGTATTCTCCGTCTTTGTCGGATTTGGTATTGGCCCATTCCATCAATGCCCGGTTTTGTTCCGCCATAGAGCGGTCGCCATCGCCGTGTTGTTGCCACTGCCAGCGTTTCATCAGGGTCTGTTCGCTGTCGGAAGGTCCAAGAGAAATGACTGAAGCTTGTCCCGAAGCCTTGGCCAATTTGGCAGAAAAGTAACTTTTCCCTGTGCCGGTTTCCCCCTGCAGGAATATAACGGGAGAGTCTGTCATCCGGTCATGGAGCCGGGATAAACGACGGCTTTCACGATCTTCCTGACTCATCTCGCCATAATAAAGATCCCTGGCCAGTGCAGACAGGGGCTCATCAGCGGAACCCTGCCATTTCAGTAATTCAGAGAGTCGATGTTTTATACGTTCAATGCCTTCTGCCTCCGCATTCGCTGTTTTGGATATGTGAAAACAATCGGTGGCCAGCGCGTGAATGGTATTGGATCGGGTCTGCCCCGATAGCAGAAGTAACTGCCAGCCAGAAGCCAGTGCATCTTGCAAACGTTTAATCTGTCTGGTTGGCTTGATGGCCAGGGATTGCCAGGGCTTTGTTGCCGCCGGATCGACTGCCAGCTGATAGGCTATAGCATCCCGTTGTTTTTCAGGCGCATGGGCCAGGATCATGGCACAGAGCCTGTCCATAACGTCTTTTTCACCTTGCTCTGGAAATGGACTTTTATAGGACAGTTGTAATTGGATACCTTTAAAGACTGCCGGGTCAAAGGCTCGGGCCAGTGGCCACAGGTTCTGTTCCACAAACACTCTATTCAATGGCAGGGCACTGTTGATGATGGCGTTTAACCGATCCGGGTCTACCGAGTCGGCTTGATCCTGGTCCGGCGTCTTATCCGGTAACAGGTGCCAACAGGCTACTTTCATAAAATCCCGCACTGAAGGATGCTGTCGGGTGCCATGGGTGATGACGCTATTGATGGCCTTGCGCCAGTGGCAGGACAGGAGCTGTTTGGAGTGGTCAACCTGCTGTGCCCGGCGGGCAGCCAGTATCAGGTTATTCAACAACTCTTCGGTTATTTCAGGCAGAGGGTTACAAAGGTGGGCAGGTACGCTTTCAAACGCTTCGTAAAGTTTAGCAATTGCCTGTTCTGGCAGCTCAGTCTGCGGGATTTGATGCTTGCGAGCATTAATATGCCAGAGATCGACCTCAGGACAGGGTTTACCCATGGCGACCATCAAATTGACTACTGAAGACGGACTCTTCGCAGACTCAGGCCAAAGCAGGGTGACATGTGCTTGTGGGTACGCCTGTAATTGGCCATTCACTAACAGAGGTTGCCCTATAATCAGGGGTTCCAGAACCTGCGCAAGTGTTGGACTAGTCTCCATTCCCAGGAATACAACCGGCTTGCCAGAGGTTAATGCCTTCTGCAACTGACTCTGACGTTGTCCAAAATACGCCTTTTGTTCGGAAGTAATATGAATGTTATCAAATAGCTGGCTGAAGCTGGTCTGTTCATTGACTTGAATGACCAGAGGCACTTCCTGCTGACTATTTATCCAGTGACTGGTCTGGGCATGATGCTGATACGTCAGGGTACTAAAAGCGCGTTGATCTTTGATTTTTTGCTGCAGCTGACAGCTGCTGGACGAAGAGTGCTTATCGTTTTCTGCCAATCCCAGGGCTTCTGGCTGCCGTTTTGAATCAGCCACCTGAAGCCGGGGCTTCAGGCCTGTTGTTTCGAGAATAGTTTGCAGTGAGCCCAGCAAACGGAACCAATCTGCCTCAGTGAGGGCAGACGTTACGGTGACTGCACCACCTGCCTGAATTTGTTCCAACAGACGGATGTTAGGGACTGCGTAGCCTTCCGGGGCAATGGCAATCGGGCTCAGCCAGTCCCTGATATTACTCTGGTTAATAATGATCGGTTTTTCTGATGTGCACTCGCTATCGTCACCCTCTTTGACAGAAGAGTGGGACAGACTTTGGAACAGTGAATGAAGCTCGTTATCCCCTACCGGCATCTGATAAAACTGAACATCGTCGGGTAACGGACAGATCTTCCCATTGCTCTCAAAGCACTGTTGCGCCAGCATCTGACGAATGCTCTGTTCAAAGGCCAGATCTTTCCAGTCAGCCCCCTTCAGAATCACCCGTTGCCCGGTCTTCAATGACTCAAGCCTGCCGGGGATGTGCCGGATTCGCCCCTGTTTATCCACGCCAGGGCCGCCGAGCAGCAACGGTCGCCAGTGACTGTGCAGGTGGCAGTCAATAAGAACGGTATTGTCGTCATCCGTGGTACTTTCAGCAGAGGGGAGTTCAGCCAATAGCGAAGGAAGCTCGTCGATCTCTATCGATGAGTCATAGTCGGTCTGTGCTTCGAACTGCCAGGTATTGCCCGGTCGATTAATTCGCCGCCAGAAATCAGCACCGGGTGCGTCTTCACGCCGGCCAACCAATGCCAACTGTTCAGGGTCTGCCAACACCAGCAGAGCAACGTGTTCGCCCAGAGGGCGTTTCTTCTGGCTGACATTATCGAACAGACAGGGGTTATCCGGGTCCAGTAGATCGTTAAGTTTAGGCAGTTCCTCACTGGTGAGCTTTCGGATATCGATCACCAGGGTCAATGGCTGTGAACTTTCAAAGAGCTTGCCCGGACTCAGAGTGTGGCGGCCCTCTTCGGAAATGCTCAACCGGCTCACCAGGTTGGCCTGTGAGAGGTCGTCGGGGTGAGAAATAACCGTAACATCCTGATGTTCATCGCAGGTTCTGGCAACCAAAAGCTGTCGAACCTCGTCATCACTGTCGACAAAACGAAAATCGAAGGAATGAGTCGCCTTTTGGAGCGAGGAATCCGCAGAGATGGTTCTCACTTTGTCAGGCAAAGTCTCCGAAGAGGACGATCTCTTTAGTCTGGACCTTACTTCAGAGCAGATTTCTACATCCTGCTTTTCCTTTGACGATACATCCAGCTTTGCCATCTTGGCTGCCATGCCATCATCAAGCAGGCCAGGATCAGAAACGCGTTTTTTGGTACTTCCAGCAATCTGGCCATCCATAGTCAATCTCCCTCTCAACTGTCATTTGAAGTTATTGAAATTGTTTAGTGGTTAGACCTTAAGGTGTGATTAAAGTTCCATTTTAACGATCTCGAAAAACTGATCATGACCAAACGGTTATCAGGTATCCAGTGACTCAGAGAGTGAATTCAAATTCACGCTGTTCAAAAACTCTTCGGCAATGGCTGTCAGCTCAGCGGATTTGAGTATCAGAGCGTTATTGGCGTTGAGTGCCTGCCGCAGGTAGGCATCCTTAACAGAATTCTGAAACGTTAAAGAGCTATGAAAACTACACATCATGACTAACAGCTCTGCTGGTGAAGACGGATCATGAGCGCCATAGTAACGTTGATCCTCGCAGTCCCCGAAGAGAGCATCTCCCCAACAATAGGTTAAACAACCACCTTTCGAGTGTGTTACTGAATACAGGTATTGAATGAAAGCCTGCTCAATCATGGGCTTGGATTTAGTTTTTATATCATCCAGAAGCTTTTGGTCATCCCACGACACCCCGTGGGGATTTAGTTTGATTTCTTCCAATAACGGTTTCAGGTAAGGGCTGTTATTGATTATTCGTTGATACAGGGTATCAGCCTTTTCATTAAACACCGTATTGCCCCAGCGAGGTTGCCCCATGATAATCACCGGACGGTGGTTCGCCTTGCCTGAGGTTAGCTTCACAAACGCAGGATGATGCACCAGCATTCGTTCTATATTCGGAATGCCCTCAGGTTCGTCTGTCCAGGCGTTCTGTAGAGATGAGCTGACAATTTTATCTTCCAGAAATGCTGAAAAACCTTCATAACAATGAGTGATGGACAAGAAGGCATTACCATTTTTTTCCTGGTAGCGTTGATAAGCCATCCGCCACTTCTGGCTATTTTTTTTCAACGAAAATAACTGCTTATACAACTTTTTCAGGCAATGGGTGGCGCCGACCTGCAATTCATCGATACCTTCCAGACGCACCAAAAGGTCGTGGTGTATATTGGCTCCCATAATCTTGCTATCGTAGTCCGGCACAGGATCCAGCCAACCCCATGCCATGGCTTTACGGGTCAATTGAAGAATCGAAGGCCTGGTCAGGTCACTTTCATGAAGTAGATGAACCATTGTAGTCAGCCAATTGTAAGGGGGGAGGCCGACCTGAAGAATAATTTTTGAATGGAGTGACTTGAGTTGTTCACTGACCTGATCTTCATCACTGTTGGACAATATTTGATGGATTGCCTCCGATATGGGTTTAAATTTCAAATTGAAATGATCCAACTCTTCTCTCCCCAGTGACTCGATCACTGAGGCAGCCATGGAAAAAGCGGATAAACTTTTTTCCTTAAAAAGGTTATTTAATAATTCGGGAATACCTGGATTGCTTTCTGGCAATGCACTGTCTGTCTCAAGGTTTTTTTTCAGTTCCTCAAGGCTTATTCCAGAGGCTGCAGCCAACGTTTGCTGTTGTGCTAAATCAGCTCCTTTCAGGAGATTCTTAATCTTCTTTGATGCAGTGCTGGCACTACGGACCTTCCTGATGAGCTGGAATTGAGGAGTGATTGCTTTTGGCCGTATTGGCGCTCCGCCTAAATCCACTGATTCCCAGGTTTGGCGTTCATCCACCGAGTACTCGGCAAAGCAGTGGATACGGTTATTAATTTGCCGACATGGAATCCCGAAATAACGACAAAAAGCAATAAAAACAGGCACACGATGACGGCAGCTACCTTGCCGGTGTGTTACGAGGAATGCAAAGAAATTTTTAGCACTCTCTGGTTGAGACGCACCGGAAAACTGTCGGCAATACTCAGTGATTGCCTCAATGCGTTGCCTGGTGTCTCCAGCATTTTCTATTGACCGCAAAGGCTCCTGTATTTCGATTGGTTGTTGTTCAATGCTCTTAAACAGTTTCTCCAGTACAGTAATCATACCTTCTGAACAGTGGGTGTCTAACCATGTTGATTGTTCTGGCCGGGCTTCTTTTCTACCCGGTTCTCTGGGTTCTACGATATAAGCAAATTGAATACTCTGTTCAGCATTAATCCCGGAAACAGACATCCCGGAAACAAACAGTGTGTGTAGCCCGTTATATCGGTCTCTGATCAGGGTATATGGCAAATCGGATTCTATACGAAGGGCCACGATATGGTCGTTGGGCGTCAGGCTGGGCAATGCAAATTGGCCATTCTTTGATGACAGGGTAAAGGTCGCCAGCGTTTGCTTGCTGGTTAATGTCACTTCCTTGTCAGGCCCCGGTAACCGCGCAGGTATGAGGGTTTCGACCCCCAGAATGTGTATACCATCAAGACTGATCTGTTTGATATTACCCTCAGCAGTTACGTAGGTATCCACTGCCCGCCAGCGATACATCGCAGCAGAATGGCAGCGCGAATTAAAAACCTCATAAACGTCAACTTTTGGTTTCTCCAGACATTCATAGTTTGTTATCTGGTCCAGTGTCTTAGCCTCTTTCTCGAGGACTTCTGGATTGTATTTTTCAGAATTGTCCATCCAATGGTTTGGCAGATCACTTATCTGATGCCAGAACGCAGGCCACCATTGAACTTCATCGGCTTTCCATGCCGTTATCTGCTTATCAGTCTCGCGCAGATAAGGCTGGCAAGCCGGCATTTTCAGGGTTTGTTCCTCTTCTTTCGTCAGGGGAAATATAAGATTAGCTTTCACGCCCGTCCGGCCAAACTCACGATCAAACCAGCTTTGCTGCCAGTGTCGGTACAGTGCCCGGGTGAGAATATCGTCCGACTTGTCTGGCTCCAGGGAAAAACCGGATGCCAGCCATTTTGCCTGAGCCACCATCCCGATAATTTCTGTTTTGGCTTCGGCTTCATTCAGATTGGCCTCAATACTTATTTCATGGCGCTCTTCATCAATGCTTTTGTGATCAGAGTTTCGTATCAACCACGGGCGGTTAATTCCCTTTACTGTCTGGTTGAACCAATTGCAAAGTTCAGAAGCAGGCTCTCCTTTACCTGTGGTCAGAGCCGATGGCTCTGGCAGTTTCTCCAGCGACAGGTCTGCTGCCATCAGGTAAAGCCGGTAGTGCTCATTGAGGCATTGATGAACGGCTTTTTCGCTAAAATCGCCTCCTCTGGTGATAGCCCTGGCAACATTCTGTAAATCAAGGCTGGTCGGTTGCAATGGCAGTTTTTTGAGTTGCAGGTGAGCCCTTAAACGACAATGTTTTTCTGTTAGAATCTTGGCGGCGAATGTCCCTTGTGAGGACTCTGGCAACACTTTTTCGGCAATGGTCTGTAATTCGGTCGCGTTGTACTGCCGGATGGGCAAATGTCGAAAACGCCCTTTCAGTGCCGGTGATAAGGGTTTTCGCCCGCTGTACTCAGGCGGGTTGATGGTGGCAAACAGGTGGAAACCCGGATGGGCTTCACCGGCCAGAATATCGTTCAATTCACCTTCCAGATGCTGGCTGTCGATCAGATTCATTTCTGAAATCACCACTATGCCGCCTTCCAGCTTTGCCTTCTGGATCACTTCACACACTTTGTCCCAGGAACAATCACAGGCATTCAGGTAAAAGACTTCCGGCATGGATTCTTGCCGTTTTTCAGCCTGCTGTCTGACACTTTCAATCACCAGGTTCAGCGTGGCATCCTTGCCCCGTCCGGCCGGACCTTCAATCAGTGTCGCCTGACGACCGCCGTGTTTTATTTTGAGATGATAAGCCTGCTGACAGCGGTTTAAATCCTGCCCAAGCCGTTGTGCCAGTTCACGGACTGCCGATCCCGAGGTATCAAAGTCTGGTCGGATTTCTCTGGTGACTGCACTGAAGGTTTGCTGAATATCTGACAGGGTCTTGTTATGAACTCTGTCGCTCAGGGTGTTCTCCGGTTCGTAACGGGTAGCAAACCAGGTTTCCAGTGCCGACAGGGCCTCCTGATGAGTTTCGGTGATTTCCGGCCCCAGTACATCCCGAAAACTGTGTTGAATCAAACTGTTTATTTGCTTACAGGTCACACTGCCGCAAGCGGGCAGGGCACGATCCAGATACCAACCCACCCAACTGCAGATATCGGTTAAATCCCTGGGAGTAAACTCATGCTCGGGCAGCAGTTCCTGATAATATTGCCAGAGTGTCATCACAGCTTTGGTGGCACTGTGTGCAATGTCGTTTATTTGCTGCTCCAGCAGATGCCGTTGTAAATGCTTGGCCAGAGCCGGTTCCACCACCCTGTCCCGAAGGAATGCCTGATCCAGGCGGGGGTAGTAAACTCTGGGCAGTTTCTCTTTCAGGGCCGGGTCCATTTGGCGCCCGGTGTAATGACCCCCGTTACCGGTGAGAATCACCCGGTGTTTCGGGCCGACCTTGACAGGATGACCATTCACATAAACGCAGGGTTTCGGTTCCCATAAGCCATTCAATGAAGCCAGCAATCCGGTCTGGGCCAGGTTGGCTTCATCCAGAACCAGAGTTATGTACTCTCCTCCAATACAGCCTCTGTCTTTGTCGGATTCGGTCTTGGCCCATTCCATCAGCACCCGGTTTTGCTGCACCATAGAGCGGTCGCCATCGGCGTGTTCTTGCCACTGCCAACGTTTCATCAGGGTCTGTTCGCTGTCGGAAGGTCCAAGAGAAATGACTGAAGCTTGTCCTGAAGCTCTTGCCATTTTGGCGGAAAAGTAACTTTTCCCGGTGCCGGTTTCTCCCTGCAGGAATATAACGGGAGAGTCCGCGAGCCGTTCGTGGAGTCGGGATAATCGGCGACTTTCACGATCCTTCTGACTTATCAAACCGTGATAAAGATCCCGGGCCAGTGCTGACAAGGGCGAACTGATAGAACCCTGCCATTGCAGTGATTCAGCCAATCGGTGTTCTATGCGTTCAATGCCTTCTGCCTCAGAATTCGCTGTTCTGGCTCTATAAAAACAATCAGTGGCCAGAGCGTGAATGACCTCGGATCGGGTCTGCCCGGATGGCAAAAGTAACTGCCAGCCAGAAGCCAGTGCATCCTGCAAACGTTTAATCTGTCTTGATGGCCTGATGGCTGATAGTGAGTAAGGCTCTGTTGATTCCAGATCGACTTGCAACTGATAGGCTATGGCATCTCGTCGTTTTTCAGGTGCATGGGCCGTGATCATGGCACAGAGCCTGTTCAGAAATTCTTCTGCACCAAACTCCGGGAATGGACTTTCATAGGACAACTCTAATTCTTCATTAAATAATCCCACGTCAAAAGCTCTGGCCAGTTGCCAGAGGTTCTGTATTACAAAGCCTCTATCCACCCACAAGGCACTGTTGATGATGGCAGTTAAGCGATCCGGATCTACCGAGGCGGCTTGATCCTTATCCGGCTTGTTATGGGCATCCGGCGTCTTATCCGGCAACAAGAGCAAACAAGCCACTTTCATAAAATCCCGCACTGGTGGACACTGCCGGGTGCCGTGGGTGATGACGCTATTGATAGCCTTGCGCCAGTGGCAGGGGCGGAGTTGTGGCGAATGGTCAACCTGTTGTGCCTGCCGGGCAGCCAGTATCAGGTTATTCAACAACCCTTCGGTTATTTCAGGCAAGGGTTTACAAAGGTCGGCAGGTACGGTTTCAAATGCTTTATAAAGTGTGTGAAGCGCTTGTTCTGGCAGCTTGGCCCGGGGGATATCATGCCTGAGGACATTGATATCCCAGACACCAACCTCAGGACACGGGTTGCCCGTTTCAACCATCGAATTAACTATTGAAGATCGACTTCTCGCAGACCTCGGCCAGAGTATTGTGACATGAGCTTGTGGGTACGCCTGCAATTGGCCATTCACTAACAGAGGTTCGCCAACAAACAGAGGCTCCAGAAGCTGCTGAAGCGTTGGATTAGTCTCCAGTCCCAGGAATACAACCGGCTTGCCAGCGGTCAATGCCTTCTGCAACGCACTCTGACTGCGTTCAAAATGTGCCTTTTGTTCCGAGGTGATATGGATATTATCAAAGAGTTGGCTAAAGCCGGTCTGTTCACTGACCCGAATCACCAGAGGTGCTTCCTGCTGATTATTTAGCCAATAACTTGCCTCGACATGTTGCTGATAAGTGACAGTATCAAAGGCTGCGTGATCTCTGACTTTTTTCTGTAGCTGAAGGCTCTTGAACAGAGATTGCTCATGGTTTTCTGCCAATCCCAGGGCTTTCGGCTGCCGTCTTGAATAAGCCACCAGCAGTTGCGGGTTCAGGCCTGTCGTCTCGCGAATAGTCTGCAATGAACCCAGCAAACGAAACCAATGTGCCTCAGTGAGGGGAGACGTTACGGTGACTGCCCCCCCCGCCCGAACCTGCTTCAACAGGCAGGTGTTAGGGACTGCATAGCCTTCCGGGGCAATAGCAATAGGGCTCAGCCATTGCGAGATATTACAGCGGTTAATGATGATCGGGTTTGCGTGTGCCTGCTTTTTATCAAGTTCTTTGTCACTTTCTTTGTCAGAAGAGTGAGACAGACTTTGGAACAGTGAATAAAGCTCGTCATTCCTCACTGGCATCCGGTAAAACTGAACATCATCGGGTAACGGGCAAATCTTCCCATTGCTCTCAAAGGACTGTTGCGCCAGCATCTGCCGAATCGTCTGTTCAAAGGTCAGGTCCTTCCAATTGGCCCCTTTCAGAATCACCCGCTGTCCGGCCCTCAGAGATTCAAGCCTGCCGGCGATGTGCCGGATTCGCCCCTGTTGATCCACACCGGGGCCGCCCAGAAGTAACTGTCGCCAGTGACTGTGCAAGTGGCAGTCAATAAGAACCGTATTCTTGTCATCCATGGCGCTTTCAGAGCAGGGCAGTTCAGTCAATACCGGGGAAACTTTGTCAATTTTCATCGATGGATCATTGCCGGTCTTTGTGTCGAACTGCCAGGTATTTCCAGGTCGATTGATTCGCCGCCAGAAATCAGCGCCCGGAGCATTGGTCCCCGAGGCGTCATCACGCTGGCCAACCAATGCCAGCTGTCTGTGATCTGCCACGACCAGCAGAGCAACATGTTCTCCCAGAGGGCGCTTTTTCTGGCTGACTTTGTCGTAAAGACAGGGGTTAGCCGGGTCCAGTAGATCGTTAAATTTTGGCAACTCCTCGCTGGTGAGCTTTCGAATATCGATCACCAGAGTGAGTGGCTGGGAACCTTCAAACAGCTTGCCTGAACCCAGAACCTGGCGGCCATCGTCGAAAATGCTCAACCGGCTCAGCAGATTAGCCTGCGAAAGGTCATCGGGATGGGAAATAAGGGTGACATCCCGATGTTCATCGCAGGTTTGGGTAACTAAAAGTCGTCGAACCTCATCATCACTGGCGACAAAACGAAAATCGAAGGCATGGGAAGCCTTTTGCAGCGAGGAATCCGTCAAGGATACGGTTCTCGCTTTCTCTGGCTTCATCATTTGAGTTGACGATATATTGAGTTGCTCATTGAGACCAGAGCAGATGGCTATTATCTTTGAAGATGAATCAACCAGCTTTTTTGTTTTCTTGGCTGGCACGCTAATTTCGCTAATTTTTAGAGCATTGGCATCAATTTTTCTATCAATAGGATAACCATCCATAGTCAAACTCCCTCCTGTCAAATTAAGGACTGCATCGAAATTGTTATATCATTCGACCTTCAGACAGGATGAGAGTTCAAAAAAAATAAGACACCCACGAAAAAAAAGACACCCAAAAAGAATGAAAAAAAAAAGACACCCATTAAATAATTAAGACATCTAAAAACTGTATTCCCAAAAAAGGATCTAAAAACCTATCTTCGAATAGCCTATCAGCGAGCCATACAGAAGCATCCCAAGAACAGAGGCTGCTCAGGCCATGATTCAGACAACACAAACCTATTCCGACTTAAAGTCGAAGAGAGATGAAGAGAAAGTGTTTAATTTCTTAACTGCCTTCTACACTAACCTGTCAGGTACAAACGACTACAGACATTTAAACCTCGAAGCCACTTCTTTCCGGCTTCAAATGCATAAGCCTTCATCGCCTCCAGACGGCCAACTGCCCGATAAAAACGATTATTCCATTGCATGGTTTTCAGCCACTCATCCGGATCAATTTCCAGTCTTTCAAGAATACGAGGGATATGCGACGGGATGGAATCTTTCTTATCTGTCCTGACAATGCGGCCACTCCAGTCAACCAGTTCCAGATAGTCGTGAAGAAGGTAGGGAAGGGCAACGTCCGTATTCTGGCCCTGCGAACAAAAAGGTTTCAGGGTCAGCGGCTGCTTTTTAGTCTCAGAATGTGTAACCTGCTCCACGCGTTCCTGAATCGACGTGTAGTCTGATTCTTCCGGTGTTTCCACCTTTCCAGCCCGAATCGGATTCAAGTCAACATAGGTCATGCAGGTCAGTAAGGCTGCTTCGTCCAGCAATGCCTGGCTTTTAAAACGACCTTCCCAGAAGCGTCCTTTACACTGGTCTTCTTTGTTGGCCTCACGAGCAAGATGTTCATTCAGGCAGCGCATAAACCAGCTGATATCCGTTAAACGACGCCGGTATTCCTCAGCATATTCATCAATACGGGCCAATTCAGCGCTGCCCAGTTTGTCAGCGGCCAGATGCCTTTGCACCAGAAGTGGACCTCTGAACAAGGTCGTCCAACGATGCAGCACTTCATTCCGTGACCAGCTCCTGGCAGATGACTGATTGATGTGCAAAACCACGTGATAATGATTCGACATGACAGCGTAAGCGCAGACTTCGATAGCAAAGACTGAAACCAACTCCCGGAGTTTATCCACCACCCATTGGCGGCGATGCTCGTAGTTCTTGCCAGTCAGGTGGTTCTCTCCACAGAGGTAAGCCTGACGAACACATCTTGCCATGCAGTGGTAATAAGGCGTTGAGCCGGGGTCAATCAGAGTATTGCGGGCCTGAGCCATGAACTCACCTGTCTGGGTAAAAAATCAGTGATGGGTGAAAAAGTAGACCAGGTTGATGGTAAAAAAAATTTATGGGTGTCTTTTTTTATTTTATTATGGGTGTCTTTTTTTCTCTTTTTTTCTTTATCAGGTCTCTAATGACTCATAAAGCGAGATCAAATTCACGCTGCTCAAAAATTCTTTGGCGATGGCTTCCAGCTTACTGGGTTTGAGCACCAGAGCATTACTGACGTTGAGTGCTTGCCTTAAGTAGGCATCTTTAAACCTGTGCTCACATTCGCGAGAGCTATCAATTTCAGACATCATGGCGTATAGCTCTTTTGGTGAGGATGGAGCATGAGTGCCATAGTTGTCGCTCTCCTGAGTCTCAGACCCTACGCGAGCTTCGGCCCAACAATACATTAAGCTACTGCCTTTCGAGTGTGTTACTCCATACAGGTAATGACAGAAGGCCTGTTGAATCGCTTTCTTGCATTTGTCTTTTAAATGATTCAAAAGTTCTTCGTCCTTTGATGACGAATTAAGGGTCTTTAAGCTAAGGGTGTATTTATCCATGAGTTCATCCCGTTTTTTCTCATATTCCTCTTTTTGAGCCTGAGATTGCGTATTGCCCCCAGCTTCCCTGAATGCTTTGCCCAATGCTTGCAGGTTATGGGCGCATTGATCACGGTTTGCATGATTTTTATTGATTCTTTCCAATGCCGCCTTCAAATCGGGGGTGTTCTTGATTTTTAGTTGAAACAGGGCTTCGATTTTTTCATTACTCACACTGTCTCGCCAGGAAGGTTGCCCCAGGATAATTACCGGACGGTGGTTTGTCTGCCCTGAGATGAACTTCGAAAATGCGGGTTGTTGCGCCAGCATTCGTTCTATATCAGGAACTCCCTCAGGTTGTTCCGTCCAGGCACTTTTTACAGATTGACTGGCAATGTTCTTTTCAAGCAGTCGCGAAAACCCGCCATGACGATGTTCGACGAACATGACATCACCTTCTCTCTCCAGGAAGTCTTTATAAGCTAACTGCCATACCTGGTTATTTTTTTCCCTGGACAAAAGTTCCTGATACCACTTTTTCAGGCAACGGGTGGCTTTAACCTTCAGTGCATCGATATTTTGCAGACGCACCAACAGATCGTGATGTTCATGAGCCCCCACCATATCGGTCGGCAGTGGATCCAGCCAACCCAATGTCAGCGCTTCATGGGCAAGGCGAATAGTCGAACTATTTATACAAGGGAATTTCAGTATATCCACTATTGCACTCAACCACTTTTGTGGGCTTACTCCGGCCTGATCAATCAATTTTGAATGGAGTGACTTGAGTGGTTCAGTGACCTGATCTTCATGCCTGTAGATCAATAATCTTTTTACTGCTTCTGACACAGGTTTAGGGTTATGCCTATCGCCGCGAATAATATGACTGGGAGGCAGATCCTCGTGACCAGTCCAAAGACTATTAATGAGAGATTTATCGTCGTAGTCGAACCAAGGCTTACTATCGGGAAATCCATTCTTGCGATTGGGGTGAGTCTCACTACTGAGCAATTCATGCTTGACATCGCTCAATTCTTTTGTATCCAGCGACTCAATCATTGCGACGCCCAATGAAAAACTGGCTAAATCTTTTCGCCTCCAAAGTTCCTTTAGTACTTCGAGAGTGTCTAGTTGGGATACCGGCAATGTAGTGTCTTGCTCAAGGGCTTTGCTCAATTCCTCAGGGCTCAAACCAATGGCTTGAGCCAGAGCTGCCTTTTGTGCTAAATCAGCATCTTTCAGGATATCCTTGATTTTCTTCGACTGAGTGCCAGAACCACTGACCTGCCTGCGAGGCTGGAACTTGGACAGGATGTTTATATCCCGAGTAGGCGCTCCGCCCAAATCCACTGACTCCCAGGTTTGGCCTCTATCTGCGGAAAACTCTGCAAAGGCATGGGTATAGCTTTCAATTTTCCGACATGGAATCCCAAAATAACGACAAAGAGCAACAAACACAGGCACACGATGACGACAGCGCCCCTGCCGTTGTGTTACCAGGAAGTGAAAGTAATTTTCCGTTTTTTTCGGCTCAGCCTTACCGGAAAACTGTTTACAATAGTCCCTGATCGCCTTAATGCGTTGCTTTGTATTTTTGGCGTCTTTTATGTTCTGCAAAGGTATCTGTACTTCGGTTGGTTGCCCCTTAATGTTATCAAACACTTCCTTCAGTACGCTTCTCATCCCTTCTGAACAGCGGGTGTCAAAACGTGTTGATTGTGCGGGTCGGACTTCTTCAACAGGTGTTTTTTTGCCCGCTTTTCTGGATTCTACGATATAAGCCAATTCAATATTCTGGTTGTCTTTGGCTTCCGGAATAAACAGTGTGTGAAGTCCGGTATATCGATCCCTGAGCAGGGTATATGAAAAACCGGGTTTTATACGCAGGGCCACGATATAGTCTTTAGTCGTCAGGCTGGGCAATTTAAGTTGACCATTCTTTGATGGCCAGGTAAAAGTTGCCAGCGTTTGATCTCTGGCCAATATCACTTCCTGGTCAGGCTCTGGCAACCTTGCAGGTACGAGGACTTCGGCTCCCTGTATGTGTTGATCATTAATACTGATCTGTTTGACATTGCCCTCAGGAGACACATAAACATCCTCTGCCCACAGGCGCATCATTGCGGAAGGAAACTGCGTCGTATCAAAAATTTTATATTCCTTAACGGTTGGCCTTTCCTGGTTCTCATAATTCGTTTTCTGGTCCAATTTCGGAGCCTTTTCCAGGTGGGCCTCTGGAAGGTATTTTTCAGGAGTTTTATCAGCGCTGGCAGCCAACGTTTTGTTAACAGGTTGTGGTTCATGGTTCGTTCTCTGATCCAGTGCCGGAGCCTGTTGCTCCTGAACTTTTGGCATGTTTTGTTCAGGCGCTTTATCAGAGCTGATAGTCGATACTTCATTAACGGGTTGTGGCTCACGGTTCGTTCTCTGATCCAGTGCCGAAGCCTGTTGCTCCTGAATTTTTGGCAAGTTTTGTTCAGGCGCTTTATAAGCGCTAACAGCTGGAGTTTCGTTAATAAAATCGTCTACCAAATGGTTCAGCAGACCACTGATTTGACGCCAGAATGCAGGCCACCATTGAACTTCACCGGCTTCCCATGCTTCTATCCGCTGATCAGCTGTCTGAAGATAAGGCTGGTTAATAGACAATTTCAGCGTTTGTGACTCTTCTTCCGTCAGGGGGAATAGGCTACTGGCGTCCACGCCCGACTGGCCAAACTGACGATCAAACCAGCATTGCTGCCAGTGTCGGTAAAGTGCCCGGGTGAGAATGTCGTCCGACTCGTCCGGCTTCAGGGAAAGACCGGATGCCTGCCATTTTGCCTGAGCTATCCCCTTGATGATTTCCGTTTTGGCTTCCTCCGGAGTCAGTTGGGTCTTAATACGAATTTCATGGTTTTTTTCATCAATACTGTTGCAATCACTTTTTCGTATCAGCCACGGACGACTAATGCCCGATACCGTTTGATTGAACCAACGGCAAAGTCCGGAACTAAATTCACTTTTCTCCATGGCAAGAGCCGGTGACTCGTGCAGTTTCTCCAGTGATATATCGGCGGCCATCAGGTAAAGCCGGTAGTGCTGATTGAGGCATTGATGAACGGCTTTTTCGCTAAAATCGCCTCCTGCGAGGACGGCCCTGGCGACATTTTGTAAATCGAGGCTGGTCGGCTGCAATGGCAGTTTTCTGCCTTGCAGATGAGCCCTTAAAAGACAATGTTTTTCTGTTAGCTTTTTAGCGGCGGATGTCCCTTCTGAGGACTCTGGCAACACTTTCCCGGCGATGGTTTGTAATTCTGCCGGGTTGTATTGCCGGATGGGCAAATGTCGAAAACGCCCTTTCAGCGCCGGTGATAAGGGTTTTCGCCCGCTGTATTCTGGCGGGTTGATGGTGGCGAACAGGTGGAAGCCCGGATGGGCATCACCGGCCAGAATATCGTTTAACTCACCTTCCAGATGTTGGCTGTCGATCAGGTTCATTTCTGAAATCACCACGATGCCGCCTTCCAGTTTTGCTTTCTGGATTACTTCACACAGTTGCTCCCAGGAACAATCACAGGCATTCAGTAGATGGACCTCTGGCATGGGTTCTTGCCTTAGTCTGGCCCGCTGTTTGGCGCTTTCAATCACCAGGTTCAGCGTGGCATCCTTACCCCGTCCGGCCGGGCCTTCAATCAGGGTCGCCTGACGGCCGTCGTGTTTTATCTTGCGATGATAAGCCTGCTGACAGCGACTTAAATCCTGTCCAAGCTGTTGCGCCAGTTCAATGACTGCCGATCCGGAGGTATCAAACTCAGGTCGGTTTTTGTCGGTGTATTCCATGAAGGGCTGCTGTATATCATTCAGGTTCTGTGTACGAACTTTGTCGTTCAGGGTGTTGTCCAGTTGATAACGGGCAGCAAACCAGATTTCCAGTGCCAAAAGGGCATCCTGATGAGTCTCGGTGATTTCAGGACCCAGCACATCCCGAAAACTTTGCCGGATCAGACTGTTCACTTGCTTACAGCTAACACTGTCTCCTTTAGATAATCCACGGTCCAGATACCAGCCCACCCAACTGCAGATATCCGTTAAATCCCTGGGGGTAAACTCATGCTCGGGCAACAGTTCCTGATAGTACCGCCAAAGTGCCATCACACTCTCGGTGGCTTCATGTGCAATCTTGTTGATTTGGTCGTAGTCCTGCAGATGCCGTTGTAGCCGCCTGACCAGAGCCGGTTCCACTACTCTGTCCCGAAGGAAAGCCTGGTCCAGGCGGGGATAGTAAGCCCTGGACAGTTTCTCTTTCAGGGCCGGGTCGAGCTGGCGCCCGGCGTAATGATTCGGGTTACCGGTGAGAATCACCCGGTGTTTTGGGCCGACCTTGACAGGTTGACCGTCTATATAGATACAGGGTTCTGGTTCCCATAAGCCATTCAATGATGCCAGCAACCCTGCTTTGGCCAGGTTGGCTTCATCCAGTACCAGGGTGACATAGTGTCCGTCTTTGTCGGACGGGGTATTGGCCCATTCCATCAGAGCCCGGTTTTGCTGTGCCATAGAACGATCGCCATCGGCGTACTTTTTCCAGTACCAGTGTTTCATCAGGGTCTGTTCGCTGTCGGAAGGTCCAAGGGAAATGACCGCAGCCTGTCCTGAGGCCTTTGCCATTTTGGCGGAAAAGTAGCTTTTCCCGGTGCCGGTTTCTCCCTCAAGGAATAGAACGGGAGAGTCCGTAAGCCGGTCATGGAGCCGGGATAATCGACGGATTTCACGATCCTCCTGACTCATCTCGCCGTGATAAAGATCCTGGGCCAGTGCTGACAATGGCCTATAAGCAAAACCCGGCTGTAGCGAATCGGACAGTCGATTTTCTATGCGTTCAATGCGTTCTGCGGGATTCTCTGTGACATATTCTCCTCTGGCAATGTGGAAACAATCGATGGCCAGGGCGTGAATGGCATCGGATCGGGTCTGCCCCGGTAGTAAAGGTAAGTGCCAGCCGCAAGCCAGTGCATCTTGCAAACGTTTAATCTGCCTTGCTGGCCTGATGGCCAACGATTGCCAGGGCTTTGCTGCCGCCGGACTTATTTCCAACTGATACGCTATGGCATCTCGTTGATGTTCGGGCACATGGGCCAGAATTATGGCAGAGAGCCTGTCGAGAACGTCTGCTTCACTCCACTCTGGAAATGGACTTTTATAGGACAGTCGTAATTCGTTACCTTTAAATACTGCCGGGTCAAAGGCTCTGGCCAGTGACCACAGGTTCTGTTCCACAAACACTCTATTCAATGGCAGGGCACTGTTGATGATGGCGTTTAACCGATCCGGGTCTACCGAGGCGGTTTGATCCTTATCCGGTTTCTCATCAGCATCCGGCATCTTATCCGGTAACAACTGCCAGCAGGCCACTTTCATAAAATCACGCACGGACTGATGCTGGCGGGTGCCATGGGTGACGACGCTATCGATGGCCTTGCGCCAGTGGCGAGGTAAAAGCTGTGAGGCATGGTCAACCTGCTGTGCTCGTTGGGCTGCCAGTATCAGGTTATTCAACAACCCTTTGGTCATTTCAGGCAAAGGGTTACAAAGGCCGCAAGGGACGGTTTCAAACGCTTGGTAAAGTTGCTTAAGCGCTTGTTCTGGCAGTTCAGTCCGAGAGATACCATGCTTGTGGGCATTGATATCCCAGAGATCGACCTCGGGACACGGCTTACCCGCAGCAACCAGCGAACGAAATACTGGCGATGGGCTTATCGCAGACTCAGGCCAGAGCAGGGTGACATGAGCCCGGGGGTAGGCCTGTAATTGGCCATTGACCAGCAGAGGCTGCCCCATCATCAGAGGTTCCAACAGCTGCGCCAGGGATGGATTTTGTTCGAGCCCCAGGAATGCCACTGGCTTGCCAGCAATTAATGCCTTCTGCAAGTTACTCTGGCGTCGTTCAAAATACGCCTTTTGTTCTGAGGTGATATAGAGATTATCAAATAGCTGACTTAAGCAAGTCTGTTCATTGACCCGGATGACCAGAGGTGCTCCCCGGTGATCATTGATCCATTGGCTTGCCTCGGCATGTTGCCGATAAGTGACTGCTTCAAAGGCATCATGATTTTTGATTTTTTTCTGTTGCTGTTGGCTCCCGGACCAAGGGCGCTCATCTTGTTCTGTCAATCCCAGGGCTTTCGGCTGCTGTTTCCAGTGGGCTACCTCAAGTCCGGGCTTCAGGCCGGTGGTCGCGCGAATAGTCGCCAATGAGCCCAGTAAACGAAACCAGAGTGCCTCAGTGAGGGGAGAGGTTACGGTGACGACACCACCCGCTCGAACCTGTTCCAACAGACAGGTGTTAGGTACTGCATAGCCTTCCGGGGCAATGGCAATGGGGTTCAGCCATTGGGCAATATTACTCTGGTTAATAATGATCGGTTTTCCTGGTGCGTTCTCTCTATTGTCATCTTCTTTGGCGCCTTCTCTGATACGAGAGTGGGACAGACTTTGGAACAGTGAATGAAGCTCGTCATTTCCTACCGGCATTTGATAAAACTGAACATCGTCGGGTAACGGACAGATCTTGCCATTGCTTTCAAAACACTTTTTCGCCAGCATCTGCCGAATCGTCTGTTCAAAGGCCAGATCACGGCAGTTGGCCCCTTTCAGAATCACCCGTTGTCCAGCTTTCAAACACTCAAGCCTGCCGGGGATGTGCCGGATTCGCCCCTCTTGATCCACTCCGGGACCGCCCAGGAGCAACTGTCGCCAGTGACCGTGTAAATGACAGTCAATTAAAACGGTATTGTCGTCTTCCATAGCACTTTCGGCAGAGGGGAGTTCAGTCAATACCGGAGGAACTTTATCGATATCCATCGATGGATCATTGCCGGTCTGTGCCTTGAACTGCCAGGTATTTCCCGGACGATTAATTCGCCGCCAGAAATCGGCACCCGGAGCGCCGGCCGCCGATGCGCCGTCAAGCCTGCCAACCGACCTCAACTGTTCAGGGTCTGCCAGGACCAATAGAGAAACATGCCCGCCAAGGGGGTGTTTTTTCTGGCTGATTTTGTCGTACAGACAGGGGGTATCCGGGTCCAGTAAATCGTTGAATTTGGGCAGTTCTTCGTTGGTGAGCTGTCGGATATCCATCACCAGAGTGAATGGCTGTGAACCTTCAAACAGCTTGCCCGAGCGCAAAGTATGACGACCCTCTTCGGAAATGCTCAGCCGACTCACCAGGTTAGCCTGTGAGAGGTCATCGGGGTGGGAAATAACAGTAACATCTTCATTACAGGTTATGGCAGTCAAAAGCTGCCGAACTTCATCATCACTGGCGACAAAACGAAAATCGAAGGAATGAGTCGCCTTTGGCAGCGAGGAATCCGTTAAAGAAACGGTTCTGACTTTGTCAGGCACCGTCTCCAAAGATGGCGATCTTTTTAGTTTGGACCTTACTTCAGAGCAGCTTCTTACAGTCTTCTCTTGTTCTGATAATAAATCCAGCTTTGCTCTCTTGGCTGCCACGCCATGCCCGCCATGATCAAGAAGGTTAGGATCCAGAGCGTGTTTTTTTGTACCTTCATCAATCTGACCATCCATAGTCAATCTCCTTACTGCGATCTGAAGAACCAAGTTGAAGTTGTTATATAATTTGACCTTAAGATTAAACGTAAGTTCCATTTAAATAGAGAGCCGCAACCATGGCAGATGCGACGGCCTCACCTGATTCAGTACAGCCGAACAGCAGGCTGGGCAACCCTATAGAGGGGTAACAGTCAAAATCGAACTTTAATCCCATCCTAAGGTCAAACAATCAATCAGTTTCAATACAGTTCTTCAAAAGACATCAGGAAGGGAGATTGACCATGGATGGTGGAATAAGGGAAATAAACAAATCGGTTTTTGATAGTGGCTCTGATACTGGCGTACCATCCAAGAAACCAAAGCTGGAATTATCAGCAAATGATGTCGGGATCTGCTCTGATGTCATGGCCAAACTCAATGTATCATCACCTCAGATTCAGTCACCTGACACGGCAAGAACCGTATCCTCAACGGATTCCTCATTCTGCAAGACCTCTCATGCCTTCGATTTTCGTTTTGTCACCAATGATGATGACGTTCGTCGGCTTTTAGTGGCCCGGACCTGCGATGAACATCGGGATGTCACCCTTATTTCCCATCCCGATGACCTCTCACAGGCTAACCTGGTGAGCCGTTTGAGCATTTCCGACGAGGGTCGCCACACCCTTTATCCGGGCAAACTGTTTGAAGGTTCGCAGCCACTCACCCTGGTGATCGATATCCGAAAGCTCACCAGCGAGGATCTGCCCAAATTTAACGACCTGCTGGACCCGGATAACCCCTGTCTGTACGACAGAGTCAGCAAGGAGAAGCGCCCCCTGGGCGAGCATGTTGCTCTGCTGGTGCTGGCAGACCCTGAACAGTTGAGGTCGGTTGGCAGGCTTGACGACGCACCGGGGGCTGACTTCTGGCGGCGAATTAATCGACCGGACAATACCTGGCAGTTGGACGCAAAAACCGGCAATGACCCATCGTTGGAGATCAACGAGGTTCCACCGCTACTGGCTGAACTCCCCTCTGCCGAAACTGCCATGGACGACAATACCTTTCTAATTAACTGCCACTTGCACAATCACTGGCGACAGTTGCTGCTGGGCGGCCCCGGTGTGGATAAACAGGGGCGAATCCGGCATATCCCCGGCAGGCTTGAGTCATTGAGGAGCGGACAGCGGGTGATTCTGAAAGGGGCCGACTGGGGAGACCTGGCCTTTGAACAGACCATTCGACAGATGCTGGCGCACCAGTGCTTTGAGAGTAATGGGGAGATCTGTCCATTACCCGACGATGTTCAGTTTTATCAGATGCCGGTTGGCGATGACGAGCTTTATTCACTGTTCCAAAACCTGTCACACTCTCATGAAAAAAACTGTGAAAAAGAACTTGATAAAAAGCACGCACCTCAAAACCCGATCATCATTAACCGGAATAATATCAGGGACTGGCTGAGCCCCATTGCCATTCACCCGGAAGGCATTGCAGTTCCCAATAGCAGCCTGCTGGAACAGGTTCGGGCTGGTGGTGCAGTTACCGTCACCTCTCCCCTGACTGAGGCTCTCTGGTTTCGTTTGCTGGGTTCATTAAAGACGATTCGCGAAACAACCGGCGAAGAGCCGCTGCTTCAGGTAGTTCATTCAAAACGTCAGCCGAAAGCTCTGGGATTGGCAGAAAATAATGAGCAGCCTCTGTCTTACCTGCAGGAAAAAATGAGGGCTCGCTCCGCCTTTAATACCTTTACCTATCAGCAAGCTGCCCAGGCCAGTCACTGGCTCAATAATCATCCGGAAGCCCCTCTGGTGATTCGGGTCAATGAACAGACCAGTTTCAGCCAGCTATTTGATAATATCCATATCAGCTCGGAACAAAAGGCCTATTTCGGACGCCGTCAGAGTAAATTGCAGGAGGCATTGACCGCTGGCCAGCCAGTGGTATTGCGGGGGCTGGAAACCAATCCAATTCTTCAGCAGCTTCTGGAGCCTCTGGTTGCTGGCCAACCTCTGTTGGTCAATGGGCAGTTACAGGCTTATCCACAAGCTCATGTCACAATGCTCTGGCCTGAGTCTGTAAAAAGTCCATCTTCAATATTTCGTTCGATGGTTGCCAAGGGTAAGCCCTGTCCTGAGGTGGATCTCTGGGAGATCAATGCCGTCAAGCATAAAATCTCCCGGGCTGAGCTGCCAGAACAGGCGCTTAATAAACTTTACCAGGCGTTTGAAACCGTACCTGCTGACCTTTGTAACCCGCTACCAGAAATGACCGAAGGGTTGTTGCATAACCTGATACTGGCTGCCCGGCGGGCACAGCAGGTTGACCAGTCCTTACAGCTTTTACCCCGCCACTGGCGCAAGGCCATCGATAGCATCCTCACCCATGGCACCCGGCAGAACCCATCAGTACGGGATTTTATGAAAGTGGCCTGCTGGCACTTGTTACCGGATAAAACGCCAGATGAGGATCAAACGGCTTCGGTGGACCCGGATCGTTTAAATGCCATCATCAACAGTTCCCGGCGGTTGGATAGAAAGTTTGTCAGGCAGAACCTTTGGCAACTGGCCAGAGCCTTTGATCAGGCAGTATTTAAAGGCATCGAATTACAACTGGCCTATGAACATCCATTTCCAGCATGGGGCGAAGAAAACGTTCTCGACAGGCTCTGTGCCATGATCGTAGCCCATGCACATGAAGAAAAACGGGAGGCTATAGCGTATCAGTTGACAGCCGATCCGACGGCAACAAAGCCCTGGCAATCCTTAGCCATCAGGCCATCAAGACAGATTAAACGTTTGCAAGATGCACTGGCTTCTGGCTGGCAGTTATTTTCGCTACCAGAGCAGACCGCCCGATCCGATGCCATTCACGCCCTGGCCACCGATTGTTTTCACATTGCCAGAAGAGAATATGTTGCAGAAAATTCTGACTCAGAACGCATTGAACGCATAGAAAATCGACTGTCTGAATCAATGAAATCTCAGGGTTCCGCTGATCAGTCTCTGTCAGCACTGGCCCATGATCTTTATCATGGCAAGATGGGTCAGGAGGATCGTGAAAGCCGTCGATTATCCCGACTCCATGGCCGACTTAAGGACTCTCCCGTTATCTTCCTGCAGGGGGAAACCGGCACCGGGAAAAGTTACTTTTCAGCGAAGCTGGCAAAGGCTTCAGGGCAGGCTTCGTTGCTATCCCTGGGACCTTCCGACAGCGAACAAACCCTGATGAAACGCTGGCAGTGGCAACAACACGCCGATGGCGACCGCTTTATGGTGCAGCAAAACCGGGCGTTGATGGAATGGGCCAATACCGAATCCGACAAAGACGCTGAATACATTAGTTTGGTTCTGGATGAAGCCAACCTGGCCCAAGCCGGATTGCTGGCATCATTGAACGGTTTATGGGAACCGCAACCCTGCATCTATGTGAATGGTCATCCTGCCAAGGTCAGCCCAAAACACCGGGTGATTCTCACCGGTAACCCCGATCATTACGCCGGGCGCCAAATGGACCCGGCACTGAAAGAGAAACTGCCGACAGCTTACTACCCTCGCCTGGACCAGGCATTCCTTCGGGACAGAGTGGTGGAACCAGCTCTCGTCAAGCATTTACAACGGCACCTGCTGGAGCATCAAATAAACGACATTGCACACAGAGCCAGCAACAGCTTGATGGCGCTCTGGCAATATTATCAGGAACTCTTGTCCGACCATGAGTTTACCCCCAGGGATTTAACGGATATCTGCAGTTGGGTGGGCTGGTATCTGGATCGAGCCCTGCCCGCTCGCGGCAGTGTGACCTGTGAGCAAATAAACAGTTTGATCCAACACAGTTTTCGGGATGTACTGGGACCGGAAATCACCGAAACTCATCAGGATGCCCTGTCAGCACTGGAAATCTGGTTTGCTGCCCGTTACCAACCGGAGAACACCCTGAGCAACAGAGTACGTAACAAGACCCTGTCAGATATTCAGCAGACCTTCTGTACAGTTACCAGAGAATTCCGACCAGACTTTGATACCTCCGGATCGGCAGTCTGTGAGCTGGTGCAATGGCTTGGACAGGATTTAAGCCGCTGTCAGCAGGCTTATCATCTCAACAGAAAACACGGCGGTCGTCAGGCGACACTGATTGAAGGCCCGGCGGGACGGGGCAAGGATGCCACGCTGAACCTGGTAATTGAAAGTGTCAGACAGGAGGCCAGACGACGGGGAGAGTCTATGCCGAAAGTCTTTTACCTGAATGCCTGCGATTGTTCCTGGGACAAAGTGTGCGAAAAGATACAGACGGCAAAAATTGAAGGCGGCATCGTGGTGATTTCGGAAATGAACCTGATCGACAGCCAGCATCTGGAAGGTGAGTTAAACGATATTCTGGCCGGTGACGCCCATCCGGGTTTTCACCTGTTTGCCACCATCAACCCGCCTGAGTACAGCGGGCGAAAACCCTTATCACCGGCACTGAAAGGGCGTTTTCGGCATTTGCCGATCCGGCAGTATAACCCGGCAGAATTGCAGGCCATTGCTGAGAAAGTGTTGCCACAGGAACCGCGGGGAAAAATCGCGGCTAAATGGTTGACTGAGAAACATTGTCGTCTAAGAGCTTACCTGCAACGGAGAAAACTGCCGTTGCAACCAACCAGCCTTGATCTACAGAATGTCACCAGAGCGGTTAACAGAGGGGGGGATTTTAGCGATAAAGCACTCCATCAATACCTCAATCAGCACTACCGGCTTTATCTGATGGCCGCCAACATCTCTCTGGAGGAACTGCCAAAATCATCGGCTCTTGCCATAGGCAAAGGATCGCTTGATCCTGAGCTGAGCGAATGGTTCTACCAAACGGTATCGGGCGTTGATCGTCCCTGGTTGATACGACAAAGTGACCTCAACAGCATTAATGAAAAGCGCCATGAAATTCGTATTAATACCCTTCTGGATAAAGAGGACGCAAAAACAGAACTTATCAAGAGGGTGGCCCAGACCAGATGGCAGGCATCCGGTCTTTCCCTGAAGCCGCGTGAGTCGGACGATATTTTCACACAGGCACTTTACAGACACTGGCAGCAATGCTGGTTCGCTTGTGTGTTTGACCTTACGAACGTGGACGCTAATAGCGTATTTCCCCTGACGAAAGAGCAGGCGCAAACGCTGAAAATGCCGACTTACCAGCGTCATTTTCAGGAGGCCGATAAGCAGATACAGGTATGGAATGCCCATGACGTTGAATGCTGGCCCGCATTTTGGCATCAGATCAGTGATCTGCCGAACCGTTGGGTAAACGATTTTATTAACAAAGCATCCGCTATTAGCGGTGACGACGCTCCTGAACCATACGACCCGGAAGTCGAGGAACAAAAAGCCCCGGCATTGGACCGAAGCACGAACTATGAGGATAAGGAGATAACAAAGGTTGAATATTGTAAAATTTTTGATTCGCTGCATCACCCTAAGATGTATCGCTGGGAGGCATGGGATATTCGTGTCACTGCCAGGGGTGAAATCAAAGAGATCAATCTTGATGGTAAGCACCTTCTGGGAGTCGAAACCCTCACACCTGGGCGGTTGCCAGGGAATGACAGGAAAGTGACATTAACCAGAAATCAAACGCTGGCAACCCTTGAGATATCACCAAAGAACGGTCAATGTCCATTGCCCAGCCTGACGGCCAGTGACTCTATCGTGGCCCTGCATATAGAACCCTGTTTACCATTTAAACTGATCAGGGACCAGTATACCGGGCTTCATACACTGTTTATTCCTCTGGCCGCAGTCGGCCAGAGTTTTCAATGTACTTATGTCGTAGAACCCGCAAAGCCGAGCGGTAAAACGGGTGCTAAAAAAGCCCTTTTTGACGTCCAGTGTTCAGAAGGCATGAAGTCCGTACTGAAGGAGCTGTTTGATAACATCAACGAACAACCCGCCGAAATACAGGCACCGTTGCACACAATAATAAACGCTAAAGACGTCAGGCAACGAATTAGCGCAATCACGGAATACTGCAAACAGTTCTCCGGTGCAGCTAAACCGGAAGAGAGTGAAAATTTCTTTCGATTCCTGGTAACAAAGCGGCAAGGTAGCTGTCGTCATCGTGCGCCTGTTTTTGTTGCTTTTTGTCGCTATTTCGGGATTCCCAGTCGGCAAATAGAGAGCCTCACGCACGTCTTTGCCGAGTATTCCGTGGATGGAGGCCAATCCTGGGAGTCAGTGGATTTGGGCGGGGCGCCCGTGGAGGCAACAGTAATTATACCTCGCTACAGGAAGCTCAATGATTGGAGCATTAAATCAGAGAAGCTTAAGGATCTCCTGAAAAGTGCTGATTTAGCCCAACAGCAAGCTCTGGCCAGGGCCCTTGAGATGAACCTTGAGGAACTGAAAAAATCCCTTGAGACAAATCGTGCATTACCGCAAGCCAATCTGACTGTTTCCGAAATGGTAAGTAAACTTTTTAAGCAAAAAGATTTAGCCGGTTTTTCCATGGGCGTGTTAATGGTGGAGTCGTTGGATACAGAAGAATTAGGCGCTGACGAGAAAGCATTGGCCTGTTCCGGGTCTGAAAACTTATTTACCAGAAGTCAGATGTGGGAAGCAGTAAAAGCAATATTGTCCAACAATGATGGAGATCAGGTCACTGAATCACTCAAATCATTACACTCAAAAATGATTGTTCAGAGCGGAGTGAGCCCACACCAATGGCTGAGGTCAATGCTGAATATATTGAATACCAACTTAACCGGACCTTCGGTTATTCGCTTTGCCCGTGAAGCCATGGTATCGGGTTGGCTGGACCCACTGCCGAACGATAAGAATTATTCTCATCTGGATTCTGATCTTCATCGGCTATTGGTGCATCTGAAAGGCATCGATGAACTGAAAGTTGAAGCCGCCCATTGCCTGAAAAAGTGGTATCAGGCGTTCTTGTCCAGGGAAAAAAACAGCCAGTCATGGCAATTCTTTTATAAAAGCTTACAAGAGAAAAGAAGTGATACCGCTACCCTTTTCATCACTCACGGTCATGAAGGGTTTTCGTCATTCCTTGAAGGTAAAATTGCCAACTCCTCTTTAGAGACGCACTGGACGAATGAACCTGAGGGCATTCCGAATATAGAACGAATGCTGGTACACAACCCTGCATTTGCGCAGTTCATTTCCGGCAAGGCAAACCATCGTCCGGTGATTATCATAGGAAAACCTGAGTGGTACAACAACGTGATCCATTACAAGGTCGAAGCTCTTCTTAAACAAAAAGTTAATAAACGCCCAGACTTGCAGCCGCTAGAGAAGGAAACACCTATGGATAATTTAAACAAGTGCAGGCAAGCGATTCAGCAGGCCTTCAGTCATTATCTGTATGAATTAACGCACTCGAAAGGCGGTAGTTTAACGTATTGCTGGATCAATGCTTTCAAATGGGGGACCCTGGACAGAGGCAACCATGGCGCTCACGATCCCTCTTCACCGGGAGAGCTCTACACCATGATGTCAGAAATAGATGCCAATTCCCTCATACATGAATGTATTGAGGTTACCTACCTGAAGCAGGCATTCAACGCCACTAACGCTCTGATACTCCAATCCAATGAGCTGACAAAAATTGCCGAAGAGTTTTTAAACAGCATGAATTTAAATTCGCTCTGTGACGCATTTGATATCTGAATGATTCCCGGCTTCACTCCCGTCATTCCCGCAAAGGAGGCTGGACAACCCTACAGAGGGGTAACCGTTAAAATGGAACTTTAAACCCATCCCAAGGTCAAATGATTAAGTAATTTCAATACAGTCCCCCAAGGGACATCAGGAAAGGAGATTGACTATGGATGGTCGGATCAGGGAAATAAACAAATCGGTTCTTGATAGTGGCGAGTCTGACGCTATCGTACCAGCCAAAAAACCAAAGCTGGAATTACCAGCAAATGATGTCGAGATCTGCTCCGATGTCATTGTCAAACTCAATGTATCGTCACCCCGGATTAAGTCACCTGACCGTGCCAGAACTGTATCTTTAACGGATTCCTCAGTCCGCAAAAACTCTCATGCCTTCGATTTTCGTTTTGTCACCAATGATAATGAGGTTCGTCAGCTTTTAGTTGCCCAGACCTGCGATGAACGTCGGAATGTCACCCTTATTTCCCATCCCGATGAACTCTCACAGGCTAACCTGGTGAGCCGGCTGAGCATTTCCCAAGAGGGTCGCCACACCCTTTATCCGGGCAAACTGTTTGAAGGTTCACAGCCATTGACCCTGGTGATCGATATCCGAAATCTCACCAGCGAGGATCTGCCCAGATTTAACGACCTGCTGGACCCGGATAACCCCTGTCTGTTCGACAAAGTCAGCAAGAAGAAGCGCCCCCTGGGCGAGCATGTTGCTCTGCTGGCCCTGGCAGACCCTGAACAGTTGAGATCGGTTGGCAGCCCTGACGACGCATCGGCGGCCGGCGTACCGGGGGCTGACTTCTGGCGGCGAATTAATCGCCCGGACAATACCTGGCAGTTCGACGCAAAAACCGTCAATGACCCAGCGATGGAAATCGACGAAGTTCCTCCGCTACTGGCTGAACTCCCTTATGCCGAAAGCGCAATGGACGACGACAATACCCTTCTTATTGACTGTCATTTGCACAACAACTGGCGGCAGTTGCTGCTGGGCGGCCCCGGCGTGAATAAACAGGGACGCATACAGCATATCCCCGGCAGGCTTGAGTCATTAAGAAGCGGACAACGGGTGATTCTGAAAGGGGCCGACTGGCAAGATCTGGCCTTTGAACAGACAATACGACAGCTGCTGGCGCAACAGTGCTTTGAGAGCAATGGCAAGATCTGTCAGTTACCGGACGCTGTTCAGTTTTATCAGATGCCGGTAGGGAATGACGAGCTTCATTCACTGTTTCAAAGCCTGTCTCACCCTCGTGAACAAGAGGGTGTCACAAAATCTGATAAAGAACAGGCACCTGGCAACCCGATCATCATTAACCAAAGTAATATTGCCCAATGGCTGAGCCCGATTGCCATCGCCCCGGAAGGCCATGCAGTACCCAATACCTCCCTGCTGGAACAGGTTCGGGCCGGTGCTGCCGTCACCGTGACGTCTCCCCTTACTGAGGCTCTCTGGTTTCGTTTGCTGGGTTCATTGCAGACGATTCGCGAGACCACCGGCCTGGAGCCCCGACTTCAGGTAGCTCATTCAAAACAACAGCCGAAAGCCTTGGGATTGGCAGAAAACGATGAAGACTCTCTGGCCAGTAAACGTCACCTGGAGGAAAAAATCAGGGCTCAAACTGACATTAATACCCTCATTTATCAGCAACCTGACGAGGCAAATTATTGGGTTTATCGTTACTGGAACACACGTCTGGTCATTCAGGTCAATGAACAGACCCGCTTCAGCCAGCTATTTGATAATATCCATATCGCCTCGGAACAAAAGGCGCATTTTGGACGATGTCAGAGTGACTTTCAGAAGGCATTGATTTCTGGCAGGCCGGTGGTATTCCGGGGGCTGGAAACTAATCCAACCCTTCAGCAACTTCTGGAACCTCTGTTTGCCGGGCAACCTCTGCTGGTGAATGGCCAATTACAAGCCTACCCGAAAGCCCGTATGAAAATACTCTGGCCTGAGTCTGCAAAAAGCCCATCTTCAGTATTTCATTCGATGATTGCCACCGGTGAGACCTGTGGTGAAGTCGGTCTCTGGGGTATCAGTACCGTCAGGCATAATATCTCCTGGGCTGATCGGCCAGAACAGGCGCTTCATAAACTTTACGAAGCGTTTAAAACTGTACCTGCCGGCCTTTGTAACCCGCTACCAGAAATGACGGAAGGGTTGATGAACAACCTGATACTGGCTGCCCGGCGGGCACAGCAGGTTGACCAGTCCTTACGACTCCTGCCCTGCCACTGGCGCAAAGCTGTCAATAGCGTCATCACCCATGGCACCCGGCAGAATCCATCAGTACGGGATTTTATGAAAGTGGCCTGTTGGCACTTGTTTCCGGATAAGACGCCGGATGAGAATCAAGTCGCCTCGGTAGACCCCGATCGGTTAAATGCCATTATTAATAGTGCCCTGCCGTTGGATAGAGCGTTTGTGGAACAAAACCTGTGGTCATTGGCCAGAGCCTTTGACCCGGCAGTATTTAAAGGTACCGAATTACAGCTGTCCTATAAAAGTCCGTTTCAAGGATGGGTTGAAGAAAAAGCTCTGGACAAGCTCTGTGCCATAATCATGGCCCATGCACCTGAAGAACATCGAGAGGCAATAGCCTATCAGTTGGAAATCGATCCGGCAGCAGCAACGCCCTGTTTGGCCATCCGCCCAACGGCACAGATTAAGCGTTTGCACGCGGCACTGGCTTCTGGCTGGCAGTTAACTCTGCCATTGGGGCAAACTCGATCCGATGCCATCCTCGCCCTTGCCAGCGATTGTTTTCGCAAGGCCAGACCAGCGAATTCTGAGGCAGAAGGCATTGAACGCATAAAACATCGACTGTCTGAATCACTGGCATGGGAGGGCTCCGCTGATATGCCTTTGTCAGCACTGGCCCAGGATCTTTATCACGGCGAGATAAGTCAGAACGATCGTGAAAGTCGTCGCTTATCCCGACTCCATGACCGGTTTGCGGACTCTCCCGTTATCTTCCTCCAGGGAGAAACCGGCACTGGGAAAAGTTACTTTTCCGCCAAAATGGCGAAGGCTTCAGGACAGGCTGCGGTCATTTCTCTTGGACCATCTGACAGCGAACAAACCCTGATGGAACGCTGGCAGTGGCAACAACACGCCGATGGCGACCGCTCTATGTTTCAGCAAAACCGGGCGTTGATGGAATGGGCCAACACTCCATCCTACGAGGATGGACACTATGTCACTCTGGTTCTGGATGAGGCCAACCTGGCCAAAACCGGATTACTGGCATCATTAAACGGCTTGTGGGAACCAGAACCCTGCATTTACGTGAATGGTCATCCTGTCAAGGTCGGCCCAAAACACCGGGTGATTCTCACCGGTAACCCGGATCATTACGCCGGGCGCCGAATGGACCCGGCCCTGAAAGAGAAACTGCCCAGAGCTTACTACCCCCGCCTGGATCAGGCATTCCTTCGGGACAGGGTAGTGGAACCCGCTCTGGCCAATCATTTACAACGGCATCTGCTGGAGCAGCAAATAAACGACATTGCACACAGTGCCAGCAAAAGTGTGATGGCGCTCTGGCAATATTATCAGGAACTCTTGCCCGACCATGAGTTTACTCCCAGAGATTTAACCGATATCTGCAGTTGGGTGGGTTGGTATCTGGATCGTGCTCAGCCCGCACGCGGCAGTGTGACCTGTGCGCAAATAAACAGTTTGATCCAACATAGTTTTCGGGACCTACTGGGGCCGGAAATCACTGAAACTCATCAGGATGCCCTGTCGGCACTGGAAATCTGGTTTGCTGCCCGTTACCAACCGGAGAACACCCTGAGCGACAGAGTTCGTAACAAGACCCTGTCAGATATTCAGCAGACATTCGGAACAGTCAGCGAAAAAATCCGACCAGACTTTGATACCTCCGGATCGGCAGTTCGTGAACTGGCGCAACGGCTTGGGCAGGATTTAAGCCGCTGCCAGCAGGCTAATCATCACGACAAAAAACACGGCGGCCGTCAGGCAACACTGATTGAAGGCCCGGCGGGAAGGGGCAAGGATGCGACGCTGAACCTGTTGATTGAAACTGTCAGAGAGGAGGCTAAACGACGGTGTGAGTCCATGCCGGAAGTCTATTACCTGAATGCCTGTGATTGTTCCTGGGACAAACTGTGCGAAAAGATACAGACGGCAAAAATTAAAGGCGGCATCGTGGTGATTTCAGAAATGAATCTGATCGACAGCCAACATCTGGAAGGAGAGTTAAACGATATTCTGGCCGGCGACGCCCATCCCGGCTTCCACCTGTTCGCCACCATCAATCCACCTGAGTACAGCGGGCGAAAACCCCTATCACCGGCGCTGAAAGGGCGTTTTCGACATTTGCCGATCCGGCAGTACAATCCGGCAGAATTACAGACCATTGCCGAAAAAGTGTTGCCAGAGTCCTCACAAGGGACATTCGTCGCTAAAAAGCTGACAGAAAAACATTGTCTTTTAAGGGCACACCTGCAAGGCAAAAAGCTGCCGTTGCAGCCCACCAGCCTCGATTTACAGAATGTTGCCAGGGCTATCAACCGAGGTGGCGACTTTAGCGAACAAGCACTCCATCAATGCCTCAATCAGTACTACCGGCTTTACCTGATGGCCGCCAATATCTCGCTGGAGGAACTGCCAGAATCATCGGTTCCTGTCATGGGTAAAGGAGCGCTTGAAACTGAGCTGAGTCAATGGTTCTACGAAACGGTATCGAGCATTGATCGTCCGTGGTTGATACGTCAAAGTGATCACAACAGCATTAATGAAAAACGCCATGAAATTCGTGTCAATACCCTTCTGGATAAAGAGGAAGCCAAAACAGAAGTTATCAAGAGGGTGGCCCAGGCCAGGTGGAAGGCATCCGGCCTTCCCCTGAACCCGGATCAGTCGGACGATGTTCTCACCCGGGCACTTTACCGACACTGGCAGCAAAGCTGGTTTGTTCATGAGTTTGACCAGACTGGCATTGACGCCAATAGCGTATTTCCCCTGACGGAAGAAGAGGAACAAACGCTGAAATTGCCCGCTTCCCAGCCTTATCTTCAGGAGGCTAGGAAGCGCATAAACAAATGGAAATCCGATGTCGTTCAATTGTGGCCAGCGTTTTGGAATCAGATAAGTGTTCAGCCGAACCGCAGGGTTGATTATGCTGAAGAATACCAGTCGGCAGTCCACTGGAAAGATGTTTTTACATTGAAGTGGAACACGAACTATGAGAACTGCGAGCCAAGACATCATGAAAACCATATAGTTTTTGCTACGAAGAAACTTTCTTCCACTATGTATCGCGTTTGGTTAGATGATATTAATGTGACTGCTGAGGGTGACATCGAACTGTTAGAGATCAGTGATCAACAGCTACAGAGGGTTGAAACCCTCATGCCTGCAAAGTTGCCGGAGTATGGCCAGGAAGTCACATTAGCCAGCAATCAAATACTAGCGACTTTTAAATGGCCATCGAAGAATGGCGAATTTGCATTGCCCAGCCTGACGCCTAACGACCATATCGTCGCCCTGCGTATCGAATCCGATTTGGCATTTACCCTTGTCAGGGGTGGCTATACCGGGCTTCACACACTCTATATTCCGGAGGCCAGAGCCAACCAGAGTATTGAGGTGGCTTATGTCGTAGAAACCAGAGAACCGGACAAAAAATCATCGGTTAAAGAAGCCCGAAGAGAACGATCAGTAAGGTTTGACACCCACTGTTCAGAAGGGATGAAAAAAGTACTGGACGGAGTGTTTACGGCCATTGACGAACAACCATCCGAAATACGTGAGCCATTGCGGAAAATAGCAGACGCCCATGGCACGAAACAACGCATTGAGGCAATCACTGAGTATTGCAAACAGTTTTCCGGTAAATCTAAACCAAAGCGCACAGAAAATTTCTTTCAATTCCTGGTAACACAGCGGCAAGGTGACTGTAGTCATCGTGCGGCTGTTTTTGTAGCCCTTTGTCGATATTTTGGGATTCCATGTCGGAAAGTTAGAAACTATATTCACAGCTTTGCCGAGTATTCCCTGGATAAAGGCCGAACCTGGGAGTCGGTGTCTTTGGGCGGGTCAAAATCAAAGAAAACAGAAATCACCTACAATTTCCAGCCCATCATCCAGCTCGATGATCCCGGCACTGTTTCAAGGAAGATTAAAGGACACCTGAAAGCCCTCCTGAAAGGTGCTGATTCAACACAACAGCAAGCTCTGGCTAAGGCTTGTGTTATGAGCCCCGGGGAACTGAAAAAAAACCTTGATACGCACACTGCCTGGCCAGAAGCGAATCTGAGTTTCTCCAACATCATCAGGAACCTCTGGGAGAGAAATGATTTAACCGGTTTTTCCATGGGCGTCTCGTTGATAGAGTTGCTGGGGACAGACGCACTGAGCTATTTCGAGAAGCCATGGCGCGATAATGTGACTGACAACGAATGGCATATTTATCAATCGATGTCGGAGGCGGTCAAACAAATATTGTCCAACAGTGATGAAGATCAGGTCACTGAACCGCTCAGGTCGATCCACTCAAAAATGATTGATCGGGCCGGAGCAAACCCCCACCAGTGGCTGAGATCAATAGTGAAGATACTGGAAGACAGTGACTTAACCAAACCTTCGGTCATTAACTTCGCCCGTGAAGCCATGGAATCGGGTTGGCTGGACCCACTGCCGATCAATGAGTACATCTCTTCACTGCCCCGTGAGCTTCATCAGCTATTGGTGCGTCTGGAAGACGTCGATGAACTGAAGGTTAGAGCCGCCCATTGCCAGAAAAAGTGGTATCAGGAGTTCTTGTCCAGGGAAAAAAATAGTCAGGATTGGCAGTTGTATTATAAAACCTTACAAGGGGCAAGAAGTGGTAACTATGGCGTTTTCATCACTCAGGGCCATGATGGATGTTCGCCATTCCTTAAACGTAAAATGGCCGATTCATCTTTACAGGAAGCCTGGACGGAAGAGCCTGACGGCATTCCGAATATAGAACGAATGCTGTTGCACAACCCTGCATTTAAGCAGCTAATCTCGGGCCAGGCGAACCACCGTCCGGTAATTGTCATGGGGAAACCTCTCTGGAATGACACAGCAATGTATGAAAAGACCCGAGCCCTGCTTCAACATAAAATGGAGAATAGCCCGGGCTTGAAGCAGTTATCGAAAAAAATCAATCAATATGAGGCGCTCAAAAAAGAAAATAACCTCCGTTGTGAGCAATTTTTTAATGATTTGCAAAATCAGCTGAACACACTTTTTCTTTCCGGTGGCCCATCAACTCCAGACGCAATAATGAATATGGTTGAGCAAAAACAGAATGGTCTCTTTAGAGACTACAAATCCAATGCAGAGTCCCATGAAATATCAGAGGAGGAGAAAAAACTTGTTGATAATTTAAAACACCAGTGCGAGAAAAAAATCAAGCAGGCCTTCAGTTATTTTCTGTACGAATTGACTCACTCGAAAGGGAGTTGTTTATCGTATTGTTGGGCCAATTCCTGCCTCTGGGGAGATCTTCATCATAGAGGCAATTATGGCGCTCATGATCCCTCCTCACCAGAAGAACTGCATACTATGATGTCTCAAACGATAAACGATCCCTTGTTTGAGAAATCCATTAAGGATGACTACTTGCGGCAGACACTCAACGTCAGTAACGCTCTGGTGCTCAGATCTGATGAGCTGACAAAAATTGCCGAAGAGTTTTTGAACAGTGTGAATTTGAATTCGCTCCGTGACGCATTTGATATCTGAATGATTACCGGCTTCACTCCCGTCATTCCCGCGAAGGCGGGAATCCACACTGACTCTCCACCAGAACCGTACTGCCCGGCACTCGCCCTGGCCTTGTCATCCTCGAGAAGGCGGTGTCCCACTGTTGGCCCTGGATTCCCGCCTTCGCGGGAATGACGAGTTCCTTCGCGGGAATGACGAGCTCCTTCGCGGGAATGGAAACATTAACTGAGCACCTGATTCAGTGCAGCCGAACAGCAGGCTGGACAACCCTGCAGAGGGGTAACAGTTAAAATGGAACTTTAAACCCATCCCAAGGTCAAATAATTAAGTAATTTCAATACAGTCCTCCAAGGGACATCAGGAAAGGAGATTGACTATGGATGGTCGGATCAGGGAAATAAACAAATCGGTTCTTGATAGTGGCGCGTCTGACGATGTTGTACCAGCCAAAAAACCAAAGCTGGAATTACCGGCAAATGATGTCGAGATCTGCTCCGATGTCATTGCCAGACTCAATGTATCCTCACCCCGGATTAAGTCACCTGACCGGGCGAGGACCGTATCCGCAACGGATTCCTCACTCCACAAAAACCCTCATGCCTTCGATTTTCGTTTTGTCACCTGTGATAATGAGGTTCGTCAGCTTTTAGTTGCCCAGACCTGCGATGAACGTCGGGATGTCACCCTTATTTCCCATCCCGATGAACTCTCACAGGCTAACCTGGTGAGCCGGCTGAGCATTTCCGAAGAGGGTCGCCACACCCTTTATCCGGGCAAACTGTTTGAAGGTTCACAGCCATTAACTCTGGTGATCGATATCCGAAATCTCACCAGCGAGGATCTGCCCAGATTTAACGACCTGTTGGACCCGGATAATCCCTGTCTGTACGACAAAGTCAGCCAGGAGAAGCGGCCTCTGGGCAAGCATGTTGCTCTGTTGGTGCTGGCAGACCCTGAACAGTTGAGATCGGTTGGCAGCCCTGACGACGCATCGGCGGCCGGCGTACCGGGGGCTGACTTCTGGCGGCGAATTAATCGCCCGGACAATACCTGGCAGTTCGACGCAAAAACCGGCAATGACCCAGCGATGGAAATCGACGAAGTTCCTCCGCTACTGGCTGAACTCCCTTATGCCGAAAGCGCAATGGACGACGACAATACCCTTCTTATTGACTGTCATTTGCACAACAACTGGCGGCAGTTGCTGCTGGGCGGCCCCGGCGTGAATAAACAGGGACGCATACAGCATATCCCCGGCAGGCTTGAGTCATTAAGAAGCGGACAACGGGTGATTCTGAAAGGGGCCGACTGGCAAGATCTGGCCTTTGAACAGACAATACGACAGATGTTGGCGCAACAGTGCTTTGAGAGCAATGGCAAGATCTGTCAGTTACCGGACGCTGTTCAGTTTTATCAGATGCCGGTAGGGAATGACGAGCTTCATTCACTGTTTCAAAGCCTGTCTCACCCTCGTGAACAACAGGGTGTCACAAAATCTGATAAAGAACAGGCACCTGGCAACCCGATCATTATTAACCAAAGTAATATTGGCCAATGGCTGAGCCCGATTGCCATCGCCCCGGAAGGCCATGCAGTACCCAATACCTCCCTGCTGGAACAGGTTCGGGCCGGTGCTGCCGTCACCGTGACGTCTCCCCTTACTGAGGCTCTCTGGTTTCGTTTGCTGGGTTCATTGCAGACGATTCGCGAGACCACCGGCCTGGAGCCCCGACTTCAGGTAGCTCATTCAAAACAGCAGCCGAAAGCCTTGGGATTGGCAGAAAACGATGAAGACTCTCTGGCCAGTAAACGTCACCTGGAGGAAAAAATCAGGGCTCAAACTGACATTAATACCCTCATTTATCAGCAACCTGACGAGGCAAATTATTGGGTTTATCGTTACTGGAACACACGTCTGGTCATTCAGGTCAATGAACAGACCCGCTTCAGCCAGCTATTTGATAATATCCATATCGCCTCGGAACAAAAGGCGCATTTTGGACGATGTCAGAGTGACTTTCAGAAGGCATTGATTTCTGGCAGGCCGGTGGTATTCCGGGGGCTGGAAACGAATCCAACCCTTCAGCAACTTCTGGAACCTCTGTTTGCCGGGCAACCTCTGCTGGTGAATGGCCAATTACAAGCCTACCCGAAAGCCCGTATGAAAATACTCTGGCCTGAGTCTGCAAAAAGCCCATCTTCAGTATTTCATTCGATGATTGCCACCGGTGAGACCTGTGGTGAAGTCGGTCTCTGGGGTATCAGTACCGTCAGGCATAATATCTCCTGGGCTGATCGGCCAGAACAGGCGCTTCATAAACTTTACGAAGCGTTTAAAACTGTACCTGCCGGCCTTTGTAACCCGCTACCAGAAATGACGGAAGGGTTGATGAACAACCTGATACTGGCTGCCCGGCGGGCACAGCAGGTTGACCACTCCCCACAGCTCCTGCCCTGCCACTGGCGCAAGGCTATCAATAGCGTCATCACCCATGGCACCCGGCAGCATCCGTCAGTACGGGATTTTATGAAAGTGGCTTGTTGGCACTTGTTACCTGACAGGAATCGAGCCGCCTCGGTAGACCCGGATCAGTTAGCTGCCATCATCAATAGCGCCCCGCAGTTAGATAGAACGTTTGTGAAGCAGAATCTGTGGTCACTGGCCCGGGCCTTTGATCCGGCAGTGTTTAAAGATGCCGAATTACAACTGTCCTATGAAAATCCATTTTCAGAGCAAGGTGAAAAAGACGTTATGGACAGGCTCTGTGCCATGATCCTGGCCCACGCGCCTGAAAAACAACGAGATGCTATAGCGTATCGGTTGGCAGTTGATCCGGCGGCAACAAAGCCCTGGCAATCCTTAGCCATTGAGCCAACAAGACAGATTAAACGTTTGCAAGATGCACTGGCTTGCGGCTGGCAGTTACCTTTGCACTCAGAGCAGACCCGATCCGATGCCATCCACGGCCTGGCCAGCGATTGTTTTCACATAGCCAGAACAGCAAACTCTAAAGCAGAAGGCATTGAACGCATAGAACATCGCCTGTCTGAATCACTGAAATGGACGGGTTCCGCTGATAAGCCCCTGTCTGCACTGGCCAGGGATCTTTATTATGGCGAGATGAGTCAGGAAGATCGTGAAAGCCGTCGTTTATCCCGACTCCATGACCGGCTGACAGACTCTCCCGTTATATTCCTTGAGGGGGAAACCGGCACCGGGAAAAGTTACTTTTCCGCCAAATTGGCGAAGGCTTCGGGACAAGCTTCAGTGATTTCCCTTGGTCCTTCCGACAGCGAACAGACCCTGATGAAACGCTGGCAGTGGCGACAACACGCTGATGGCGACCGCTCTATGGTGCAGCAAAACCGGGCGTTGATGGAATGGGCCAAGACTCCGTCCAACGAGGATGGACACTATGTCACCCTGGTTCTGGATGAAGCCAACCTGGCTAAAACCGGATTGCTGGCATCATTGAACGGCTTATGGGAACCGGAGCCCTGTATTTACGTGAATGGTCATCCTGTCAAGGTCGGCCCAAAACACCGGGTGATTCTCACCGGCAACCCGGATCATTACGCCGGGCGCCACATGGACCCGGCCCTGAAGGAGAGACTGCCCAGAGCTTACTACCCAAAACTGGACCAGGCTTTTCTTCGCGACAGAGTGGTGGAGTCGGCTTTGCTCGAGCATTTACAACGGCATCAAATAAACGACATTGCACACATTGCCAGCAAAAGTGTGATGGCACTCTGGCAGTATTATCAGGAACTCTTGCCCGACCATGAGTTTACCCCCAGGGATTTAACCGATATCTGCAGCTGGGTGGGTTGGTATCTGGATCGTGCTCAGCCCGCACGCGGCAGTGTGACCTGTGCGCAAATAAACAGTTTGATCCAGCAAAGTTTTCGGGATGTACTGGGTCCCGAAATCGCCGAAACTCATCAGGATGCCCTGTCAGCACTGGAAATCTGGTTTGCTGCCCGTTACGACCTGAAGAACACTCTGAGCGAAAGCGTTCGCAACAAGACCCTGTCAGATATTCAGCAGACCTTCGGAACAGTCAGCAGAAAAATCCGACCAGACTTTGATACCTCCGGATCGGCAGTCCGTGAACTGGCGCAGCAGGTTGAGCAGGATTTAAACCGCTGTCAGCAGGCTTGTCATCACGACAGGAAACACGGCGGTCGTCAGGCGACACTGATTGAAGGCCCAGCCGGACGAGGTAAGGATGCCACGCTGAACCTGGTGATTGAAAGTGTCAGAAAGGAGGCCAGGCGACGGGGAGAGTCCATGCCGGAAGTCTATTACCTGAATGCCTGTGATTGTTCCTGGGACAAACTGTGCGAAAAGATACAGACGGCAAAAATTAAAGGCGGCATCGTGGTGATTTCAGAAATGAATCTGATCGACAGCCAACATCTGGAAGGAGAGTTAAACGATATTCTGGCCGGTGACGCCCATCCCGGCTTCCACCTGTTCGCCACCATCAACCCGCCTGAGTACAGCGGGCGAAAACCCCTATCACCGGCGCTGAAAGGGCGTTTTAGACATTTGCCGATCCGGCAGTACAACCCGGCAGAATTACAGACCATTGCCGAAAAAGTGTTGCCAGAGTCCTCACAAGGGATATTCGTCGCTAAAAAGCTGACAGAAAAACATTGTCTTTTAAGGGCTCACCTGCAAGGCAAAAAGCTGCCGTTGCAGCCCACCAGCCTTGATTTACAGAATGTTGCCAGAGCTATCAACCGAGGTGGTGACCTTAGCGAAAAAGCCGTTCATCAATACTTTAATCAGCACTACCGGCTTTACCTGATGGCCGCCAATATCTCGCTGGAGGAACTGCCAGAATCATCGGCTCCTGTCATGGCTAAAGGAGCGCTTGATCCTGAGCTGAGCGAATGGTTCTACCAAACGGTATCGGGCATTGATCGTCCTTGGTTGATACGACAAAGTGACCGCAACAGCATTAATGAAAAACGCCATGAAATTCGCATTAACAGGCTTCTGGACAAAGAGGAAGCGAAAACGGAAATCATCAAGAGGGTGGCCCAGGCCAGGTGGAAGGCATCCGGCCTTCCCCTGAACCCCGATCAGTCGGACGATGTTCTCACCCGGGCACTTTACCGACACTGGCAGCAAGGCTGGTTTGTTCATGAGTTTGACCAGATTGGCATTGACGCCAATAGCGTATTTCTCCTGACAGAAGAAGAACAAACGCTGAAATTACCCGCTTCCCAGCCTTATCTTCAAAAGGCTGATCAGTGGATAAGCAAATGGAAATCCGATGTCGTTCAATTGTGGCCTGCGTTTTGGAATCAGATAAGTGGTCAGCGGAACCACAGGGTTGACGATTCTGAAGAATACGATCCGGCAGTCTACTGGAAACACGTTTCACCGTTGAACTGGGACACGGACTATGAAAACTGCGAGCCAAGACATCATGAAGACCATATAGTTTTTGACACGGAGAAAACTTCTTCCGATATGTATCGCTTTTGGTTAGATGATATTAATGTGACCGCCAAGGGCGACATCGAAAAGCTCGAGATCAGTGATCAACAGATGCAGAGGATTGAAACCCTCATGCCTGCAAGGTTGCCGGGACATAATCAGGAAGTGACATTAGCCAGCAATCAAACGCTGGCGACTTTTAAATGGTCATCGAAGAATGGCGAATTTGCATTGCCCAGCCTGACACCTGACGACTATATCGTCGCCCTGCGTATCGAAGGCGATATGGCATTTACTCTGGTCAGGGGTGGCTATACCGGACTTCACACACTGTACGTTCCGGAGGCCAGAGCCAACCAGAGAATTGAGGTGGCTTATGTCGTAGAAACCAGAGAACCGGACAAAAAATCATCGGTTAAAGAAGCCCTGAGAGATCCACCAACAAGGTTTGACACCCACTGTTCAGAAGGAATGAAAAAAGTACTGCACGGAGTGTTTACGGCCATTGACCAACAACCATCCGAAATACGTGAACCATTGCGGAAAATAGCGGACGCCCATGACACGAAACAACGCATTAAGGCAATCAAGGAGTATTGCAAACAGTTTTCCGGTAAGGCCAGACCAGAGGAAAATGAAAATTTCTTTCGATTCCTGGTAACACAGCGGCAAGGTCGCTGTAGTCATCGTACGGCTGTTTTTGTAGCTCTTTGTCGTTATTTCGGAATTCCATGTCGGTATGTTAGAAACTACACTCACGGCTTTGCCGAGTATTCCCTGAATAAAGGCCAAACTTGGGAATCGGTGTCTCTGGGCGGGGCAAAAGGGGTTACGACAAAAATCACCTATAATTTCCAGCTCACCAGGCAGGTCGATGATCCCGGCGCTGTTTCAAGAAAGATTAAAGGACATCTGAAAGCTCTCCTGAAAGGTGCTGATTCAGCACACCAGCAAGCTCTGGCTAAGGCTTGTGTTATGAGCCTCGGGGAACTGAAAAAAAACCTTGATAACCTCAGTGCCTGGCCAGAAGCAAATCTGAGTTTCTCCAACATCATCAGGAACCTCTGGGAGAGAAATGATTTAACCGGCTTTTCCATGGGAGTCTCCTTGATAGAGCTGCTGGGGACAGACGCACTGAGCTATTTCGAGAAGCCGTGGGACCTTAATGTGATTGACAACGATTGGTATATTTATCAATCGATGTCAGAGACGGCCAAACAGATATTGTCCAACAGCGATGAAGATCAGATCACTGAACCGCTCAGGTCGCTCCACTCAAAAATGATTGATCAGGCCGGAGCAAACCCACACCAGTGGCACAGATTCATAGTGAAAATACTGGAAGACAGTGACCTAACCAAACCTTCGTTTATTCACTTTGCCCGTGAAGCCATGGAATTGGGTTGGCTGGACCCACTGCCAATCGATAAGAAGAACTTTTCGCTGCCCCGTGAGCTTCATCAGCTATTGGTGCGTCTGGAAGACGTCGATGAACTGAAGGTCAAAGCCGCCCACTGCCGGAAAAAGTGGTATACGGAGTTCTTGTCCAGGGAAAAAAATAGCCAGGAATGGCAGTTGTTTTATAAAGGGTTACAAAAGGCAAGAAGTGGTACCACTAACTTTTTCATCACTCAGGGTTATGATGGATGTTCGTCATTCCTTAAACGTAATATTGCCGATTCATCTTTACAGGAAGCCTGGACGGACGAACCTGAGGGCATTCCGGATATAGAACGAATGCTGTTGCACAACCCTGCATTTAAGCAGCTAATCTCGGGCCAGGCGAACCACCGTCCGGTAATTGTCATTGGGAAACCTCTCTGGGACGACACAGCATTTGCTGAAAAGACCCAAGCCCTGCTCCAACATAAAATGGAGAATAGCCCGGGCTTGAAGCAGTTATCGAAAAAAATCAATCAATATGAAGCGCTCAAAAAAGAAGAAACCCACCATCGCAAGCAATTTCTGAATGATGTGCAAAATCAGATGAAGACGCTTTTTCTTTCCGGTCGCCTATTAACTCCAGAGGCAATTAACAATCTAATTGAGCAAAAAGAGGCTGAGCTTAATAGCGAATACAAATCCATTGCAGAGTCCCATAAAATATCAGAGGAGGAGGAAAAACTTGTGGATAATTTAAAACACAAGTGCGAGGAAGCAATTACGCAGGCCTTCAGTTATTTTCTGTACGAATTGACACACTCGAAAGGGGGTTGTTTATCGTATTGTTGGGCCAATTCAAACTTCTGGGATATCTATTTTAGTAGAGGCAATTATGGCGCTCATGATCCCTCCTCACCCGAAGAGCTGGATACCATGATGTCTGAAACGAATCACGCTCCCTTGTTTGAGAAATCCATTAAGGATGACTACTTGCGGCAGGCACTCAACGTCAGCAAAGCTCTGGTGCTCAAATCCGATGAGCTGACAAAAATTGCCGAAGAGTTTTTGAACAGCCTGGACTTGAATTCGATGAGTGACGCATTGGATACATGATAACCGTTTGACCATGTTGATGACCATGTTGACACCCTCCCCAACACCCTCGAAGGAGGGTGTGGCAAAGCTCTGGTTCCCGCCTTCACCCCCGTCATTCTCGCGAAGGCGCAAATCCACACTGACTCACCACCACTGTTGGCAATCGTTGACAGCGTTTAATCGTCACGGCTGACCGCCAAAAAGGAACTTCCGTACTATCTAAAGGTCAAATAACTAAACAACTTCAATTCAGTTCTGCAGATGGCAGTTGGGAGATTGGTTATGGATGGTCGTATCGGTGAGAAAATAAACAACAACCCCGTTCCTGGTTTTGCCCTGTCTGAGAGTGGTGAAAAGAGCGGCGTGCCAGCCAGGAAAGCAGAGCTGGATTCATCATCAAAGAAAGCAAAAGCTTGTTCTTTTGTAACTCCTGAACTCAATAAACCCTTTCCTCCGAGGACGTTGCCTGACAGAGCGAGAAGCGTATCCCCAATAGATTCATCACTCCAAAAGGTCACTCATGCCTTCGATTTCCGTTTTGTCGCCAGTGATGATGAAGTTCGACAGCTTTTAGTCGCCCAGACCGGCGATGAACATCGGGAGGTCACTGTTATTTCCCATCCCGATGACCTCTCACAGGCTAATCTGGTGAGCCGGTTAAGCATTTCCGAAGAGGGTCGTCACACTCTGCGTTCAGGTAAGCTCTTTGAAGGTTCAAAGCCATTAACCCTGGTGATAGATATCCGAAAAATCACCAGCGAGAATCTGCCCAAATTTAACGATCTGCTGGACCCGGATAACCCCTGCCTGTACGACAAAGTCAGCCAGATGAAACGCCCTCTGGGAGAGCATGTTTCTTTGTTAGTCCTGGCAGAGCCTAAACAGCTGGCATCGGTTGGCCAGCATGAAGATGCGCCCGCAGTCGGCGCACCGGGGGCCGACGCACCGGGTGCTGATTTCTGGCGACGAGTTAATCGACCGGGCAATACCTGGCAGTTTGACGCACAGGCCGGTAATAACCCATCAATGAAGATCGACAAGGTTGCTCCCTTATTGCCTGAATTCACCAGTGCCAAAAGTACTATGGAAGACGACAATAGCATTTTAATTGACTGCCACTTGCACAGTCACTGGCGACAGTTGCTGCTGGGTGGCCCCGGAGTCGATAAACAGGGACGAATCCAGCACATCCCCGGCAAGCTTGAATCATTGAAGGCCGGACAACGGGTCATTCTGAAAGGAGCCAACTGGGAAGATCTGGCCTTTGAACAGACGATTCGACAAATGCTGGCGCAGAAGTGTTTTGAGAGCAATGGCAAGGTCTGTCCGTTACCCGACGATGTTCAGTTTTATCAGATGCCGGTTGGGTATAACGAGCTTTATTCGCTGTTCCAAAGTCTATCCCGTGCTCTTGACAAAGAAGGTAACAAAGAGCACGCATTACGCAAACCCATCATCATTAACCAGAGTAATATTGCCCAATGGCTGAGCCCTATTGCCATTGCCCCGGAAGGCTATGCAGTCCCTAACACCCGACTGTTGGAACAGATTCGGACGGGGGGATCAGTCACCGTAACGTCACCCCTTACTGAGGCACTCTGGTTTCGCTTGCTCGGCTCACTGCAGATGATTCACGAGACCACCGGCCTGGAGCCCCGACTCCGGGTGACTGATTCAAAACATCAGCCGAAGGCCCTGGGTTTGGTAGAAAAGGATGAGGTCTCTCTGTCCTGCCCACAGGAAAAAACCAGAGATCACGCCCCGGTGAGTACCGTCACTTATCAGCAACCTGCCCAGGCCAGTCATTGGATCAGGAAGCAGCCGGACTCACCTCTGGTCATTCAGGTCAATGAACAGACCAGCTTCAGCCAGCTATTTGATAATATCCATATCACCTCGGAACAAAGGGCCCATTTTGGACATCGTCAGACTGGGTTGCAGGAGGCATTAACCGCTGGCAAGCCGGTCGTATTCCGTGGGCTGGAGAGTAATCCAACGCTTCATCAGCTTCTGGAACCCCTGATTATCAGGCAACCTCTGTTGGTGAATGGCCAATTGCAGGCCTATCCAAAAGCTCATATCAAAATACTCTGGCCTGAGTCTGCAAAAAGCATATCCTCAATATTTCATTCGATGGTCGCCAGGGGTGAGCCGTGCCCTGAGGTCGATCTCTGGGAAATCAATGCCAGCAAGTATGGTATCGCCCGGACTGACCTGCCAGAACAAGCGCTTCATTCACTTTACCAAGCTTTTAAAACCATACCTGGCAACCTTTGTAGCCCTCTGCCAGAAATGACCGAAGGGCTGTTGAATAATCTGATACTGGCTGCCCGGCAGGCACAGCAGGTTGACCACTCCCTACAGCTCCTGCCCTGCCACTGGCGCAAGGCCATCAATAGCGTCATCACCCATGGCACCCGACAACATCCGTCCGTGCGTGATTTTATGAAAGTGGCCTGTTGGCACTTGTTACCGGACAGGGATCAAGCCGCCTCGTTAGACCCGGATCAGTTAGCTGCGATCATCAGTAGCGCCCCGCAATTGGATAGAAAGTTTGTCAGGCAGAACCTGTGGCCACTGGCCCGAGCCTTTGACCCGGCAGTCTTTAAAGGTATCGAATTACAACTGTCCTACAAAAGTCCATTTCCAGAGCAAGTTGAAAAAGAAGCTATGGACAGGCTCTGTGCCATGATCCTGGCCCACGCGCCTGAAAAACAACGGGATGCCATAGCCTATCAGCTGGCAGTCGATCCGGCGGCAACAAAGCCCTGGCAATCCCTGGCCATCAAGCCAACCAGACAGATTAAACGTTTGCAAGATGCACTGGCTTCTGGCTGGCAGTTACTTCTGCCATCGGGGCAGACCCGATCCAATACCATTCACGCGCTGGCCACCGATTGTTTTCACATATCCAAAACAGCGAATGCGGAGGCAGAAGGCATTGAACGTATAAAACATCGACTCTCTGAATTACTGAAATGGCAGGGTTCCGCTGATGAGCCCCTGTCTGCACTGGCCAGGGATCTTTATTATGGCGAGATGAGTCAGGAAGATCGTGAAAGCCGTCGTTTATCCCGGCTCCATGACCGGCTGACAGACTCTCCCGTTATCTTCCTGCAGGGAGAAACCGGCACCGGGAAAAGTTACTTTTCCGCCAAAATGGCAAAGGCTTCAGGACAGTCTGCGGTCATTTCCCTTGGACCTTCTGACAGTGAACAGACCCTGATGAAACGCTGGCAGTGGCAACAACAAGACAACGGCGACCGCTCTATGGCGCAGCAAAACCGGGCATTGATGGAATGGGTCAATACCAAATCCGACAAAGGCGGAGAATACATTACCCTGGTGCTGGATGAGGCTAACCTGGCCCAGGCCGGATTGCTGGCGTCACTGAACGGCTTATGGGAACCGGAACCCTGCATCTACGTAAATGGTCATCCTGTCAAAGTCAGCGAAAAACACCGGGTAATTCTCACCGGCAACCCCGATCATTACTCCGGGCGCCAAATGGACCCGGCCCTGAAAGAGAAACTGCCCAAGGCTTACTACCCGCGTCTGGATCAGGCTTTCCTTCGGGACAGAGTAGTAGAACCGGCTTTGCTCAATCATTTACAGCGCCACAAAATAAACGACATTGCACACAGGGCCAGCAAAAGTGTGATGGCACTGTGGCAATATTATCAGGAGCTGTTGCCCGACCATGAGTTTACCCCCAGGGATTTAACCGATATCTGCAGCTGGGTGGGTTGGTATCTGGATCGAGCGTTGTCCGAAGGCGACAGTGCCAGCTGTGAGCAAGTGAACAGTTTGATCCAGCAAAGTTTCCGGGATCTACTGGGTCCCGAAATCAGCGAGACTCAACAGGATGCCCTTTCGGCACTGGAAATCTGGTTTGCTGCCCGCTACCAACCGGACCACACCCTGCGCGACAGAGTTCATAACCATACCTTGCCGGATATTCAGCGGGACTTCGAAGCATTCACCAAAGAATTCCGACCTGAGTTTGATACCTCCGGATCGGCAGTCATTGATCTGGTGCAACATCTGGGACAGGATTTAAGCCGCTGTCAGCAGGCTTATCATCACGACAGAAAACACGGCGGCCGTCAGGCAACGCTGATTGAAGGCCCGGCTGGACGGGGTAAGGATGCCACGCTGAACCTGCTGATCAAAAGTGTTAAACAGCAAGCTGAAGAACGGGGAAAAACCATGCCAGAGGTCTTTCCCCTGAATGCCTGTGATTGTTCCTGGGAGCAACTGTGTGAAGTGATCCAGAAAGCAAAAGTCGATGGCGGCATCGTAGTTATTTCGGAAATGAACCTGATCGACAGTCAACACCTGGAAGGTGAGTTAAACGATATTCTGGCCGGTGACGCTCATCCGGGCTTCCACCTGTTTGCCACCATCAACCCGCCTGAATACAGCGCGCGAAAACCCTTATCACCGGCGCTGAAAGGACGTTTTCGGCATTTGCCGATCCGCCAGTATAACTCGGCAGAATTGCAGACCATTGCCGGGAAAGTGTTGCCAGACTCCCCAAAAGGGAAATTCGTCGCTAAACAGCTGACTGAAAAGCATTGTCGTTTAAGGGCCTGCCTGCAACGGAAAGGCCTGCCGTTACAGCCCACCAGTCGCGATTTACAGAATGTGGCCATGGCTGTCAAAAAAGGAGGCGATTTTAGCGAAAAAGCACTTCATCAATGCCTCAATCAGCACTACCGGCTTTACCTGATGGCCGCCAACCTGTCGCTGGAGGAACTGCCCGAATCATCGACTCTTGCCATGGATAAAAGGGCACTTGATTCCGGACTTTGCAAATGGTTCAACAAAACGCTACCGGACATTGATCGTCCGTGGTTGATACGACCCGGTAACCTCGACAGTATTGATGAAAAAAACCATGAAATTCGTGTTAAGGCTCGTCCGAATAAAGAGGAAGTCAAAGCGGAAATCATCAAGAAGGTGGCTCAGGCCAGATGGCAGGCATCCGGTCTTTCCCTGAGGCCGGATGAGTCGGACGATCTGCTCATCCAGGCAATCTACCGACACTGGCAGCAACGCTGGTTTGCACATAAGTTTTGCGAGACGGGTGTGGATGCTAATAGCGTATTTCCACTGACGCAAGCACAGGAACAAGCGTTGAAATTACCGGCTTCCCAGCCTTATCTTCGAGAGGCGGATCGGCGGATAGAGGCATGGAACTCTGACGCAGTTCAACTATGGCCTGCGTTCTGGCATCAGATAAGTAATCTGCCGAGCCATCAGGTTGACGATCATAGTAAAGAAGCTTTAGCGGTTGGTAATGATAACGCTCCTGAAAAATACCGTCCGAAAGCCCGCTCGAACCTGGCTAACACATTGAAATGGATAAAAAGCTATATAGACCCACCTTCCAGGAACCGGCCTGATCATCAGGCATTAGACCGGAGAACAAACAATAGAGGCCCTGTGAGTGGAACATCTCCTGTCAGCCAGCCTGATCATCAGACATTGGACCGGAGAACTATCGATAAGGGCCCGCTGAACAGAGCGTCCGGTCAGTCTGATCTTCTGGTATTGGACCGTACAACGAATTATGAGAAGCTGAAGCTGCCAGAAGTTAAAGACTATAACGTTTTTAATACACAGAAGTATCCTTCCTTTATGCATCGCTGGGAAGTATTGAATATTGATGTGACTGCCAAGGGTAATGTCGAAAAGGCCTTTCTTGGGGTGCAATGCCTTGAGGGGTTCGAAACCCTCACACCGGACCCGTTACCAGGACGTTACCACATGACACTAGCCAGCAATCAAACGATGGCAAGCATTTTGTTATCATCGAAAGCTAATCTTTTTTCATTGCCCAGCCTGACGTTTAACGACTACGTCGTTGCCCTGCGTATATCAACCGATTTGCCATTCACCCTGTTCAGGGATCGATATACCGGGCTTCACATAGTGCTGATTCCAAAGGCCAAAGCCCACCAGAAAATTAAATTTGATTATGTCGTAGAAACCAGAAAACCGGGCAGAAAAACAGCTCCGCAATCAACCCGACCAGAACGACCAACACAGCTTGACGCCCGGTGTTCAGAAGGTATGAAAACCATACTGGACCCACTGTTTATGACCATTAAAAAACAACCGACCGAAATACAAGAGCCTTTGCAGAAAATAAAAGACGCCAAAAACACTGAGCAACGAATTGAGGCGATCAGGGAATATTGCCGACAGTTTTCCGGTAAGGCTAAACCATCGAGACATGAGAATTTCTTTAAATTTCTGGTAACACAACGGCAAGGGGGCTGCCGTCATCGTGCGCCTGTTTTTGTTGCTTTTTGTCGTTATTTCGGGATTCCATCCCGGCAAGTGAATAGCCAAATCCACGCCTTTGCTGAATATTCCGTTGATGAAGGCCAAACCTGGGTGTCAGTGAATCTGGGCGGGGCGCCTGTCGAGAGAATAGATTTCAAACCTGACGTCCAGCCCAGTACCAATGTCAGTAGTACCAGCACTGAGTTAAAGAAGCATAAGGCTTTCCTGAAAGATTTCCTGAAAGGTGCTGATTTGTCACAACAGCAAACTCTGGCTAAAGCCTGTGATATGAGCCTTGAGGAACTGAACAAAGCCCTTGATAAAAACAGCGCATTGCCAGAAGCCAGGCTAATTATTTCCAACATAACCGGGAACCTTTGGGAGCAAAGAGATTTAATCAGTTTTTCCCTGGCTGTCTCAATAATAGTGTCGCTGGGGAAAGAGGTATTGGACAATTGCCAAGGGCAACAACTTAAACAAATATCGGAGGCGGTGAAAGAAATATTGTACGACGGTGATGAAGGGCAGGTCATTGAACAACTCAAGTTACTCCATCCAAAAATAATTAATGAGGACGAACTGGACGCTATAAGTTGGTTTTTTTCAATGGTAGAAATACTGAAAGATAGTGACCTGACCAAGTCATCGGTTATTCGCTTTGCCCTTGAAGTCCTGAAATTGGGTTGGCTGGATCCAATGCTGGCCGATGAGTACTCTTCTATGTACGCCCAAAATCATAACCTATTGGTGCGTCTGAAAAGCGTCGATGAACTCAAGGTTGAAGCCACTCATTGCCAGAAAAAGTGGTATAAACAGTTATTTTTCAGGGAAAAAAATAGTCAGTTATGGCAGAAAGCTTATGAAGACTTCCAACGGAAAGAAGGTACCTCGTTCGTCGATCATTGTTATGATGGCTTCTCATCATTCCTTGAATATGAAATCACCAATCGACTCTTACAGAACGCCTGGACCGACACGCCTGAGGGCATTCCCAATATAGAACGAATGCTGGCGCACCAGCCCGCTTTTCCGAGTGTAACCTCAGGCAGGGGGAACCACCGTCCGTTGATTATCCTGGGGAAACCTTCCTGGCAGTGCGCACAGATTAATAGACATGCCGGATTCATGATTGATCAAAAAACCAGGGACAGGGGCAATCGGGAATTAAGTCGGAGAAAACGTGATTCTTTACGCAACCAATCCGCGCTGGCGATCCAGAAGGCCTTCACTCATTATCTGTATCAATTGACAAACACAAATGGCGGCTGCTTAACCTATTGTTGGGCCGAGGCTTCCTTCGAATCGTGCTACGAGCGACACTCCTATGGTGCTCATGACCCATCCTCACCAGAAGAACTCTATGCCATGATGTCTGAAATTCAGAGCTCTGAAGACTTTGAGAACTCTCTGAATGATGACTACTTACGACAGGCACTCAACGCCGATAACGCACTGGTGCTCAGATCCCGTGAGCTGACAACTATTGCCAAAGAGTTTTTGCGCAGTGTGGATTTGTTTTCGCTTTGTAACCTGTTGAAAATCTGATTGCTGTCCGGTCATGATGAATTTTTCGAGATCGGTGATTGCCTTCAAGGGTCACGGCTGACTGTCAAAAAGGAACTTTCGTACTATCTAAAAGTCTAATAATTAAACAGCTTCAATTCAGTTCTTCAGATAGCAGTTGGGAGATTGACTATGGATGGTCGTATTGGTGAGAAAATAGACAACAACCCTGTTCCTGGTTTTGCCCTGTCTGAGAGTGGTGAAAAGAGCAGCGTGCCAATCAGGAAAGCAGAGCTGGATTCATCATCAAAGAAAGCAAAAGCCTGTTCTGTTGTAACTCCCGAACTCAATAACCCCTTTCCTTCGAGCACGTTGCCTGACAAAGCGAGAAGCGTATCCCCAATAGATTCATCACTCCAAAAGGCCCCTCATGCCTTCGATTTTCGTTTTGTCGCCAGTGATGATGAGGTTCGACAACTTTTAGTTGCCCAGACCAGCGATAAAAATCGGGATGTCACCCTTATTTCCCATCCCGATGACCTCTCACAGGCTAATCTGGTGACCCGGTTGAGCATTTCCAAAGCGGGTCGCCATACTCTGCGTTCAGGTAAGCTCTTTGAAAGTTCAAAGCCACTGACCCTGGTCATGGATATCCGAAAACTCACCGGTGATGAACTGCCCAAATTTAACGATCTGCTGGACCCGGATAACCCCTGCCTGTACGACAAAGTCAGCCAGAAGAAACGCCCTCTGGGTGAGCATGTTTCTCTATTAGTCGTGGCAGACCCTGCACAGTTGAAATTCGCTGGCCGACGTGAAGATGCGCCCGCAGCCCGCGCTCCGGGTGCTGATTTCTGGCGACGAATTAATCGACCGGGCAATACCTGGCAGTTCGACACTCAGACCGGCAATAGCCCATCGATGGAGATCGACAAGGTTCCCCCCTTATTGCCTGAATTCACCAGTGCCAAAAGTGCTATGGAAGACGACAATAGCATTTTAATTGATTGCCACTTGCACAGTCACTGGCGACAGTTACTGCTGGGTGGCCCCGGAGTGGACAAACAGGGGCGAATCCAGCACATTCCCGGCAGGCTTGAATCATTAAGGGCCGGACAGCGGGTGATTCTGAAAGGAGCCAACTGGGAAGATCTGGCCTTTGAACAGACGATTCGACAGATGCTGGCGCATAAGTGTTTTGAGAGCAATGGCAAGATCTGTCCATTACCCGACAATGTTCAGTTTTATCAGATGCCGATTGGGGATAACGAGCTTCGTTCACTGTTTTTCAGTCTGTCCCCTTCTCTTGAAAAAGAACAAGCATCACGCAACCCCATTATTATTAACCAGAGTAATATTGCCCAATGGCTGAGCCCCATTGCCATTACCCCGGAAGGCTATGCAACCCCTAACACCTGTCTGTTGGAACAGATTCGGGCGGGGGGATCAGTCACCGTAACGTCTCCCCTCACTGAGGCACTCTGGTTTCGCTTGCTGGGTTCACTGCAGACAATTCGTAAGACCACCGGCCTGCAGCCCCGACTTCAGGTGGCTGATTCAAAACATCAGCCGAAAGTCCTGGGATTGACAGAAAACGATGAGGTCTCTCTGTCCTGCCCACAGGAAAAAAACAAAGATCAGATCGGGTTCAGCACCCTCACTTATCAGCAATCTGCCCAGGCCAGTCATTGGATCAATAAGCAGCCGGACTCACCTCTGGTCATTCAGGTCAATGAACAGACCCGATTCAGCCAGCTATTTGATAATATCCATATCACCTCGGAACAAAAGGCCCATTTTGGACATCGCAAGACTGCGTTGCAGGAGGCATTAACCGCTGGCAAGCCGGTCGTATTCCGGGGGCTGGAGAGTAATCCAACGCTGCAGCAGCTTCTGGAACCCCTGATTATTGGGCAACCTCTGCTGGTGAATGGCCAGTTGCAAGACTATCCAAAAGCTCGTGTGACAATACTCTGGCCTGAGTCTGCAAAAAGCTCATCTTCTGTATGGAGCTCGATGGTTGCCAGGGGAAAATCCTGTCCTGCGTTCGATATCTGGGATATCAATGCCCGCAAGCATCGTATCTCACAGGCTGATCTGCCGAAACAAGTACTTCACTCCCTTTACGAAGCCTTTAAAACCGTACCTGGCAACCTTTGTAGCCCTCTGCCAGAAATGACCGAAGGGCTGTTGAATAATCTGATACTGGCTGCCCGGCAGGCACAGCAGGTTGACCACTCCCTGCAGCTCCTGCCCCGCCACTGGCGCAAGGCCATCAATAGCGTCATCACCCATGGCACCCGACAGCATCCGTCCGTGCGGGATTTTATGAAAGTGGCTTGTTGGCACTTGTTACGGGATAAGACGCTGGATGAGGATCAAACCGCCTCGGTAGACCCGGATCAGTTAGCTGCCATCATCAATAGCGCCCAACGTTTGGATAGAAAGTTTGTCAGGCAGAACCTGTGGCCACTGGCCCGAGCCTTTGACCCGGCAGTGTTTAAAGATGCCGAATTACAACTGTCCTATGAAAGTCCGTTTCCAAAGCAGGGGAAAAAAGACGTTATGGACAGGCTCTGTGCCATGATCCTGGCCCACGCGCCTGAAAAACAACGGGATGCTATAGCCTATCAGCTGGCAGTCGATCCGGCGGCAACAAAGCCCTGGCAATCCCTGGCCATCAAGCCAACCAGACAGATTAAACGTTTGCAAGATGCACTGGCTTCTGGCTGGCAGTTACTTCTGCCATCGGGGCAGACCCGATCCAATACCATTCACGCGCTGGCCACCGATTGTTTTCACATATCCAAAACAGCGAATGCGGAGGCAGAAGGCATTGAACGTATAAAACATCGACTCTCTGAATTACTGAAATGGCAGGGTTCCGCTGATGAGCCCCTGTCTGCACTGGCCAGGGATCTTTATTATGGCGAGATGAGTCAGGAAGATCGTGAAAGCCGTCGTTTATCCCGGCTCCATGACCGGATGACAGACTCTCCCGTTATATTCCTGCAGGGGGAAACCGGCACAGGGAAAAGTTACTTTTCTGCCAAATTGGCCAAGGCTTCGGGACAAGCTTCAGTCATTTCCCTTGGACCTTCCGACAGCGAACAGACCCTGATGAAACGCTGGCAGTGGCAACAACACGGCGATGGCGACCGCTCTATGGCGGAACAAAACCGGGCATTGATGGAATGGGCCAATACCAAATCCGACAAAGACGGAGAATACATTACCCTGGTGCTGGATGAGGCTAACTTGGCCGAAGCCGGATTGCTGGCGTCACTGAACGGCTTATGGGAACCGGAACCCTGCATCTACGTGAATGGTCATCCTGTCAAAGTCAGCGAAAAACACCGGGTAATTCTCACCGGCAACCCCGATCATTACTCCGGGCGCCAAATGGACCCGACCCTGAAAGAGAAACTGCCCAAGGCTTACTACCCACGTCTGGATCAGGCTTTCCTTCGGGACAGAGTAGTAGAACCGGCTTTGCTCAATCATTTACAGCGCCACAAAATAAACGACATTGCACACAGGGCCAGCAAAAGTGTGATGGCACTGTGGCAATATTATCAGGAGCTGTTGCCCGACCATGAGTTTACCCCCAGGGATTTAACCGATATCTGCAGCTGGGTGGGTTGGTATCTGGATCGAGCGTTGTCCGAAGGCGACAGTGCCAGCTGTGAGCAAGTGAACAGTTTGATCCAGCAAAGTTTCCGGGATCTACTGGGTCCCGAAATCAGCGAGACTCAACAGGATGCCCTTTCGGCACTGGAAATCTGGTTTGCTGCCCGCTACCAACCGGACCACACCCTGCGCGACAGAGTTCATAACCACACCTTGCCGGATATACAGCGGGACTTCGAAGCATTCACCAAAGAATTCCGACCTGAGTTTGATACCTCCGGATCGGCAGTCATTGATCTGGTGCAACGGCTGGGACAGGATTTAAGCCGCTGTCAGCAGGCTTATCATCACGACAGAAAACACGGCGGCCGTCAGGCAACGCTGATTGAAGGCCCGGCTGGGCGGGGTAAGGATGCCACGCTGAACCTGCTGATCAAAAGTGTTAAACAGCAAGCTGAAGAACGGGGAAAAACCATGCCAGAGGTCTTTCCCCTGAATGCCTGTGATTGTTCCTGGGAGCAACTGTGTGAAGTGATCCAGAAAGCAAAAGTAAAGGGCGGCATCGTAGTTATTTCGGAAATGAACCTGATCGACAGCCAGCATCTGGAAGGTGAGTTAAATGATATTCTGGCCGGAGACGCTCATCCGGGTTTCCACCTGTTCGCCACCATTAACCCACCTGAGTACAGCGGGCGAAAACCCTTATCACCGGCGCTGAAAGGACGTTTTCGACATTTGCCGATCCGCCAGTATAACTCGGCAGAATTGCAGACCATTGCCGGGAAAGTGTTGCCAGACTCCCCAAAAGGGAAATCCGTCGCCAAACAGCTGACTGAAAAACATTGTCGTTTAAGAGCCTGCCTGCAACGGAAAAACCTGCCGTTACAGCCCACCAGTCGCGATTTACAGAATGTCGCCATGGCTGTCAAAAAAGGAGGCGATTTTAGCGAAAAAGCACTTCATCAATGCCTCAATCAGCACTACCGGCTTTACCTGATGGCCGCCAACCTGTCGCTGGAGGAACTGCCGGAGTCATCGACTCTTGCCATGGGTAAAGGAGCACTTGATGCCGGACTTTGCAAATGGTTCAATCAGGCAGTACCGGACATTGATCGTCCTTGGTTGATACGATCCGGTAACCTCGACAGTATTGATGAAAAAAACCATGAAATTCGTGTTAAGGATCGTCCGAATAAAGAGGAAATCAAAGCGGAAATCATCAAAAGGATGGCTCAGACCAAGTGGCAGGCATCCGGTCTTTCCCTGAAGCCGGATGAGTCGGACGATTTGCTCATCCAGGCACTGTATCGGCACTGGCAGCAACGCTGGTTTGCACATAAGTTTTGCGAGACAGGCGTGGATGCTAATAGCGTATTTCCACTGACGGAAGAACAGCAACAAACATTGAAATTACCGGCTTCCCAGCCTTATCTTCAGGAAGCCGATCAGCGGATAGAGGCATGGAACTCCGATGCAGTTCAATTGTGGCCTGCGTTCTGGCATCAGATAAGTAATCTGTCGAGCCAACAGGTTGAGGATCATAGTAACGAAGCTTTAGCGGTTGGTAGTGATAAGGCTCCTGAAAAATACCGTCTGAAAGCCCGCTCGAAACTGGCTAAGTTATTAAAACGGAGAAAAAGCCTTAAAGGTCCGGAGAGCAGAACGCCTCCCATCAAAAAGTCTGATCCTCAGGCATTGAAACAGAGAAAGAACAATAAAGGCCCGGTGAGCAAAACATCTCCCGTCAGACAGCCTGATCCTCAGGCATTGAAACAGGGAACGAACGGCAAAGGTCTGGTGAGCAAAACATCTCCCATCAAAGAGCCTGATCCTCAGGCATTGAAACAGGGAACGAACGGCAAAGGTCTGGTGAGCAAAACATCTCCCATCAAAGAGCCTGATCCTCAGGCATTGAAACAGAGAACGAACGATAAAGGCCCGATGAGCAGCACTCCTCCAACCGACCAGTCTCCTCCTGGGGTACTGGACAAAAGAACGAACTATGAGAATCTGGAGCTGCGACAAGTTAATCGTTATAAAATTTTTAAACCGCAAAACCAGCCTTCCCATATGTATCGCTCGGCGGTGTGGGATGTCAAAGTGAATGCCTGGGGTGATGTCGAACTGACCTTTCTTGAGGTTAAATACATTGAGGGTGTCGAAACTCTCAGACCGGATCCATTAACAGATTGCGACCAGGAAGTGACCTTAGCCAGCAATCAAACGCTGGCAAGATTTTCGGTATCATTGTGTAAGGATCGTCTGGCAGTATTGCCCAGCCTGACGTTTAACGACTATATCGTTGCCTTGCGTATAAAACCCGGATTGTCATTTACGCTGGTCAGGGATCAATATACCGGGCTTCACATATTATGGATTCCGGAGGCCGAAGCCAACCAGAGTTTTGCCTTTGATTACGTCGTAGAACACAGAGAACCGGGCAGAAAAACACTTCCTGAAGAAGCCCGGCCAGAACGATTAACAAACCTTGACGCCCGGTGTTCAGAAGGTATGAAAAACGTACTGGGCAAAATGTTTATGACCATTAAAAAACAACCGACCGAAATACAGGTGCCTTTGCAGAAAATAAAAAACGCCAAAGACACAGAGCAACGAATTGAGGCGATCACGGAGTATTGCCAACACTTTTCCGGTAAAACCACACCAGCGAGCCATAAGAATTTCTTTAAATTTCTGGTAACTCAACGGCAAGGGAGCTGCCGTCACCGTACGCCTGTTTTTGTTGCTTTCTGTCGTTATTTCGGGATTCCATCCCGGATAGTGAATAGTGATATCCACAGCTTTGCTGAATATTCCGTGGATGAAGGTCAAACCTGGGTGCCTGTGGATCTCGGCGGTGCGCCCGTCGAGCAAACAGAGATCGAGTCTGTCTACCAGACCATCACAAATGTCAGTCATTCCTGCACTGAGTTAAAGAAGCATAAGGCTTTCCTGAAAGATCTCATGAAAGGTGCTGATTTGTCACAACAGCAAACTCTGGCTGAAGTCTGCGATATGAGCCGTGAGGAACTGAACCAGGCCCTTGAGACAGACAGTGCATTGCCAGAAGCTAAGCTAATTATTTCCAACATAATCGGGAACCTTTGGGAACAAAGAGATTTAATCAGTTTTTCCCTGGCCGTCTCAATCATCGTGTCGCTGGGGAAAGAAGCATCGGGCGATTACAAGAAGCAACTTGAACCGATATCGAAGGCAGTGAAACGAATAATATTGTACCGCGATGATAAACAGCGTGTCATTGAACAACTCAAGTTACTCCATTCAAAAATAATTAATCAGGATGACCTGAGCGCTCACCATTGGTGTTCCTCAATGGCAGGAATACTGGAAGGTAGCGACCTGACCAAGCCATCGGTTATTCGCTTTGCCCTTGAAGTCCTGAAATCGGGTTGGCTGGATCCAATCCTGAACGATGAGACATATATAAAAAACGCCGATAAACATCATAGGCTATTGGTGCGTCTGAAAAGCGTCGATGAGCTCAGGGTTGAAGCCACTCATTGCCTGAAAAAGTGGTATAAGCAGTTGTTCTTCAGGGAAAAAAATAGTCAGTTATGGCAGAAGACTTATGAAGACTTCCAACGGAGAAAAGGTACCTCGTTCGTCGATCATTGTTATGATGGGTTTTCATCATTCCTTGAATATGAAATTACCCATCGACTCTTAAAGAACGCCTGGACAGACGAACCTGAGGGCATTCCCAATATAGAACGAATGCTGGCGCAGCAGCCCGCTTTTCCGAGGTCAATCTCTGGCAGGGGGAACCATCGTCCGGTGATTATCCTGGGGAAACCTTCCTGGGAGTTCACATCGATTTACAAAAAGGCCGAAGATTTCTTGCAAAGTCAATATGCGGTCATTTTGAAACGTAATGGGATAAAAGACCCGCTGCTTTTAAATAAAGAATTCGAGGATTTGATTCAAAAGGCCTTCAGTCATTATCTGTATCAATTGACACACTCAAAAGGCGGCTGCTTAACCTATTGTTGGGCCGATGCTTACATCAAATGTTGCAACGAGAGATACTCCTATGGTGCTCATGATCCATCCTCACCAGAAGAGCTGTATGTCATGATGTCTGAAATTGACGGCTCTAAATGGTTTATGGACTCTCCATCCAGATTGTTTGTGGACTCTCTAAAGGGTGACTATTTACGGCAGGCACTCAACGCCGATAACGCACTGGTGCTCAAATCCGATGAGCTGACAATCATTGCCGAAGAGTTTTTGAACAGCGCTAATTTTGATTCGCTTTGAGGCGTGATGGATTTCTGGTAGTAGTCTGTTCATGATGAATTTTTCGAGATCGGTAATTGCCTTCAAGCGTCACGGCTGACTGTCAAAAATGAACTTTCATACTATCTAAAGGTCAAACTACCAAACAACTTCAATTCAGTTCTTCAGATGACAGTTGGGAGATTGGCTGTGGATGGTCGTATTGGTGAGAAAATTGACAACAACCCTGTTTTTGATATTGGCCTGTCTGAGAGTGCTGAAAAGAGTGACATGCCAGCCATTAGAGCAGAGCAGGGTTTACCGTTAAAGATTACAAAGGTCAGCTCTGGTATCACCTCCAAACTCAATAAATCGTCACCTTCGACAACCTTTCCAGACAAAGCAAGAATCGTTTCCGCAACAGATTCCTCGCTCCAAAAGACCCCTTATGCCTTCGATTTTCGTTTTGTCGCCAGTGATGATGAGATTCGACAGCTTTTAGTTGCCCAGATCAGCGATAAAAATCGGGATGTCACCCTTATTTCCCATCCCGATGACCTCTCACAGGCTAATCTGGTGACCCGGTTGAGCATTTCCAGAGAGGGTCGCCACACTCTGCGTTCAGGCAAGCTCTTTGAAAGTTCAAAGCCATTAACCCTGATGATAGATATCCGAAACCTCACCGGTGATGAACTGCCCAAATTTAACGATCTGCTGGACCCTGATAACCCCTGCCTGTACGACAAAGTCAGCCAGAAGAAACGCCCTCTGGGAGAGCATGTTTCTCTATTAGTCGTGGCAGACCCTGCACAGTTGGAATTCGTTGGCCGACGTGAAGATGCGCCCGCAGCCGGCGCTCCGGGCGCTGATTTCTGGCGACGAATTAATCGACCGGGCAATACCTGGCAGTTCGACACTCAGACCGGCAATAACCCATCGATGGAGATCGACAAGGTTCCTCCCTTATTGCCTGAATTCACCAGTGCCAAAAGTGCTATGGAAGACGACAATAGCATTTTAATTGATTGCCACTTGCACAGTCACTGGCGACAGTTACTGCTGGGTGGACCCGGAGTGGACAAACAGGGGCGAATCCAGCACATCCCCGGCAGGCTTGAGTCATTAAGGGCCGATCAACGGGTCATTCTGAAAGGAGCCAACTGGGAAGATCTGGCCTTTGAACAGACGATTCGACAAATGCTGGCGCAGAAGTGCTTTGAGAGCAATGGCAAGATCTGTCCATTACCCGACAATGTTCAGTTTTATCAGATGCCGGTAGGGAATAACGAGCTTCGTTCACTGTTCCAAAGTCTGTACCCTTCACTTGACAAAGAACAAGCATCACGCAACCCCATCATCATCAACCAGAGTAATATTGCCCAATGGCTGAGTCCCATTGCCATTACCCCGGAAGGCTATGCAACCCCTAACACCTGTCTGTTGGAACAGATTCGGGCGGGGGGATCAGTCACCGTAACGTCTCCCCTCACTGAGGCGCTCTGGTTTCGCTTGCTGGGTTCACTGCAGGCGATTCGCGAGACCACCGGCCTGGAGCCCCGACTTCAGGTGACTGATTCAAAACGTCAGCCGAAAGTCCTGGGATTGACAGAAAGCGATGAGGTCTCTCTGTCCTGCCCACAGGAAAAAAACAAAGATCAGATCGCGTTCAGTACCCTCACTTATCAGCAATCTGTCCAGGCCAGTCACTGGATCAATAAGCAGCCGGAATCACCTCTGGTCATTCAGGTCAATGAACAGACCCGCTTCAGCCAGCTATTTGATAATATCCATATCACCTCGGAACAAAAGGCCCATTTTGGACACCGTCAAACTGCGTTGCAGGAGGCATTAACCGCTGGCAAGCCGGTCGTATTCCGGGGGCTGGAGAGTAATCCAACGCTTCAGCAGCTTCTGGAACCCCTGATTGTTGGGCAACCTCTGTTGGTGAATGGCCAGTTGCAAAACTATCCACAAGCTCGTGTGACAATACTCTGGCCTGAACCTGTGAAAAGCCCCTCTTCAATATTTCATGGGAGGGTCGCCATGGGTGAGCCGTGTCCTGAGGTCGATCTCTGGGATATCAATGCCCGCAAGTATGATATCGCCCGGACTGAGCTGCCAGAACAAGCGTTTAAACAGCTTTACAAAGCCTTTAAAACCGTACCTGCCCACCTTTGTAGCCCTCTGCCTGAAATGACCGCAGGTTTGCTGAATAACCTCATAATGGCTGCCCGCCGGGCACAGCAGGTTGACCACTCCCTGCAGCTCCTGCCCCGCCACTGGCGCAAGGCCATCAATAGCGTCATCACCCACGGCACCCGACAGCATCCTTCAGTGCGGGATTTTATGAAAGTAGCTTGTTGGCACTTGTTACCGGATAAGACGCCGAACGAGGATCAAGCCGCCTCGGTAGACCCGGATCAGTTAGCTGCCATCATCAATAGCGCCCAACCTTTGGATAGAAAGTTTGTCAGGCAGAACCTGTGGCCACTGGCCCGAGCCTTTGACCCGGCCGTGTTTAAAGATGCCGAATTACAGCTGTCTTATGAAAGTCCGTTTCCAGAGCGGGGTGAAAAAAAAATTATGGACAGACTCTGTGCCATGATTCTGGCCCACGCGTCTGAAAAACAACGAGATGCTATAGCCTATCAGTTGGCCGTCGATCCGGCGGCAACAAAGCCCTGGCAATCCTTAGCCATTGAGCCAAGAGAACAGATTAAACGTTTGCAAGATGCACTGGCTTGTGGCTGGCGGTTACCTTTGCTACCGGGGCAGGCCACCCGATCCGATGCCATTCACGCCCTGGCTACCGATTGTTTTCACATTGCCAGAGGAGAATATGTCACAGAAAATTCTGCCGCAGAACGCATTGACCGCATAGAAAATCGACTGTCTGATTCACTGCAATGGCCGGGTTCTGCTGATAGGCCATTGTCAGCAATGGCCCGGGATCTTTATCACGGCGAGATGGGTCAGGAGGATCGTGAAAGCCGTCGATTATCCCGACTCCACGACCGGCTGACAGACTCTCCCGTTATATTCCTTGAGGGGGAAACCGGCACCGGGAAAAGCTACTTTTCAGCGAAGATGGCAAAGGCTTCAGGACAGTCTGCGGTCATTTCTCTTGGACCTTCTGACAGCGAACAGACCCTGATGAAACGCTGGCAGTGGCAACAACACGCCGACGGCGACCGCTCCATGGTGCAGCAAAACCGGGCATTGATGGAATGGGCCAATAGCGAATCTCACAAAGACGGAGAATACATCACCCTGGTGCTGGATGAGGCTAACCTGGCCGAAGCCGGATTGCTGGCGTCATTGAACGGCTTATGGGAACCGCAACCCTGCATCTATGTGAATGGTCATCCTGTTAAGGTCAGCGAAAAACACCGGGTGATTCTCACCGGTAACCCGGATCATTACGCCGGGCGCCAAATGGACCCGACCCTGAAAGAGAAACTGCCCAGGGCTTACTACCCACGTCTGGATCAGGCTTTCCTTCGGGACAGGGTGGTGGAACCGGCTTTGCTCAATCATTTACAACGGCATCAAATAAACGGTATTGCACATAAGGCCAGCAAGAGTGTCATGGCACTGTGGCAATATTATCAGGAGCTGTTGCCCGAGCATGAGTTTACTCCCAGGGATTTAACCGATATCTGTAGCTGGGTGGGCTGGTATCTGGATCGAGCGTTGTCCGAAGGCGACCGTGTTAGCTGTGAGCAAGTGAACAGTTTAATCCAGCAAAGTTTCCGGGATGTGTTGGGTCCCGAAATCAGCGAAACTCAACAGGATGCCCTTTCAGCACTGGAAATCTGGTTTGCTGCCCGTTACGAACTGGACAACACCCTGCGCGACAAAGTTCATAACCACACCCTGCCAGATATTCAGCGGGACTTCAAAGCATTCACCAAAGAATTCCGACCTGAGTTTGATACCTCCGGATCGGCAGTCATTGATCTGGTGCAACATCTGGGACAGGATTTGAGCCGCTGTCAGCAGGCTTATCATCGCAAGATAAAACACGGCGGCCGTCAGGCAACGCTGATTGAAGGCCCGGCTGGACGGGGTAAGGATGCCACGCTGAACCTGTTGATTGAAAGTGTCAGAAAGCAGGCTAAGCAACGGGGAGAGTCCATGCCGGAAGTTTTTCCCCTGAATGCCTGTGATTGTTCCTGGGACAAAGTGTGTGAAGCGATCCAGAAAGCAAAAGTAGAGGGCGGCATCGTAGTGATTTCGGAAATGAACCTGATCGACAGCCAGCACCTGGAAGGTGAGTTAAACGATATTCTGGCCGGTGACGCTCATCCGGGCTTCCACCTGTTTGCCACCATCAACCCGCCTGAGTACAGCGGTCGAAAACCCTTATCACCGGCGCTGAAAGGACGTTTTCGGCATTTGCCGATCCGCCAGTATAACTCGGTAGAATTGCAGACTATTGCCGGGAAAGTGTTGCCAGACTCCCCAAAAGGGAAATTCGTCGCCAAACAGCTGACTGAAAAACATTGTCGTTTAAGGGCCTGCCTGCAACGGAAAGGCCTGCCGTTACAGCCCACCAGTCGCGATTTACAGAATGTCGCCATGGCTGTCAAAAAAGGAGGCGATTTTAGCGAAAAAGCACTTCATCAATGCCTCAATCAGCACTACCGGCTTTACCTGATGGCCACCAACCTGTCGCTGGAGGAACTGCCCGAATCATCGACTCTTGCCATGGCTAAAGGAGCACTTGATGCCGGACTTTGCAAATGGTTCAACAAAACGCTACCGGACATTGATCGTCCCTGGTTGATACGACCCGGTAACCTCGACAGTATTGATGAAAAAAACCATGAAATTCGTGTTAAGGCTCGTCCGAATAAAGAGGAAGTCAAAGCGGAAATCATCAAGAGGGTGGCTCAGGCCAAGTGGCAGGCATCCGGTCTTTCCCTGAGGCCGGATGAGTCGGACGATGTACTCATCCAGGCACTCTACCGACACTGGCAGCAACGCTGGTTTGCACATAAGTTTTGCGAGACAGGCGTGGATGCTAATAGCGTATTTCCACTGACGGAAGAACAGCAACAAACACTGAAATTACCGGCTTCCCAGCCTTATCTTCAGGAAGCCGATCAGCGGATAGAGGCATGGAACTCCGATGCAGTTCAATTGTGGCCTGCGTTCTGGCATCAGATAAGTAATCTGTCGAGCCAGCAGGTTGACGATCAAAGTAACGAAGCTTTAGCGGTTGGTAATGATAACGCTCCCGAAAAATACCGTCTGAAAGCCCGCTCGAAACTGGCTAAGGTATTAAAACGGAGAAAAGGCCATAAAGGCCCGGTGAGCGGAACATCTCCCATCAGACAGCCTGATCCTCAGGTATTAAAACGGAGAAAAGGCCATAAAGGCCCGGTAAGCGGAACGCCTCCCATCAAAGAGTCTGATCCCCAGGCATTGAAACAGAGAACGAACAATAAAGGTCTGGTGAGCAGAACATCTCCCATCAGACAGCCTGATCCTCAGGCATTGGACCGGAGAACGAACGATAAAGGCCGGGTGAGCAGCACTCCTCCAACCGACCAGTCTTCTCCTGCGGTATTGGACCAGATAACGAACTATGAGAATCTGGGGCTGCGACAAGTTAACGATTATAAAATTTTTAAACCGCATAACCAGCCTTCCCATATGTATCGCTCGGCGGTGTGGGATGTCAAAGTGACTGCCTGGGGTGATGTCGAACTGACCTTTCTTGAGGTTCAATACATTGAGGGTGTCGAAACTCTCAGTCCGGATCCATTAACAGAGTGCGACCAGGAAGTGACCTTAGCCAGCAATCAAGCGCTGGCAGCCTTTGGAGGACCATTGATGAAGGATCGTCTAATTGTATTGCCCGGCCTGACGTTTAACGACTATATCGTTGCCTTGCGTATATTACCCGGTTTGTCATTTACCCTGGTCAGGGATCGATATACCGGGCTTCACATATTATTGATTCCGCAGGCCGAAGACAGGCAACACTTTAACTTTACTTATGTCGTAGAACACAGAGATCCGGGCAAAAAAACACCTCCTGAAGAAGCCCGGCCAGAACGATTAACAAACCTTGATGCCCGGTGTTCAGAAGGTATGAAAACCGTACTGAACAAACTGTTTAAGACCATTAAAAAACAACCGACCGAAATACAGGTGCCTTTGCAGAAAATAAAAGGCGCCGAAGGCACAGAGCAACGAATTGAGGCGATCACGGAGTATTGCCAACAGTTTTCCGGTAAAACCACACCAGCGGGCCATAAGAATTTCTTTAAATTTCTGGTAACACAACGGCAGGGGAGCTGCCGTCATCGTACGCCTGTTTTTGTTGCTTTCTGTCGTTATTTCGGGATTCCATCCCGGATAGTGAATAGTGATATCCACAGCTTTGCTGAATATTCCGTGGATGAAGGTCAAACCTGGGTGCCTGTGGATCTCGGCGGTGCGCCCGTCGAGCAAACAGAGATCGAGTTTGTCTACCAGACCATCACAAATGTCAGTCATTCCAGCACTGAGTTAAAGAAGCATAAGGCTTTCCTGAAAGATCTCATGAAAGGTGCTGATTTGTCACAACAGCAAACTCTGGCTGAAGTCTGCGATATGAGCCGTGAGGAACTGAACCAGGCCCTTGAGACAGACAGTGCATTGCCAGAAGCTAAGCTAATTATTTCCAACATAATCGGGAACCTTTGGGAGAAAAGAGATTTAATCAGTTTTTCCCTGGCCGTCTCAATCATCGTGTCGCTGGGGAAAGAAGCATCGGGCGATTACAAGAAGCAACTTGAACCGATATCGGAGCCAGTAAAAAAAATATTGTCCGACGGTGATGAAGGGCAGGTCATTGAACAACTCAAACTACTCCATCCAAAAATAATTAATCAGGACGACCTGAGCGCTCACTATTGGTTTTCTTCAATGATAGGAATACTGAAAGACAGTGACCTGACCAGGCCATCGTTTAATCGCTTTGCCCTTGAAGTCCTGAAATCGGGTTGGCTGGATCCAATGCTGACCGATGAGTACTCCATTATATGCGCCCAACATCATGACCTATTGGTCCGTCTGAAAAGCGTCGATGAGCTCAGGGTTGAAGCCACTCATTGCCTGAAAAAATGGTATAAGCAGTTGTTCTTCAGGGAAAAAAATACTCAGTTATGGCAGAAGGCTTATGAAGACTTCCAACGCAGAGAAGGCACCTCGTTCGTCGATCATTACGATGGGTTTTCATCATTCCTTGAATATGAAATTACCCATCGACTCTTAAAGAACGCCTGGACGGACGAACCTGAAGGCATTCCCAATATAGAACGAATGCTGGCGCAGCAGCCCGCTTTTCCGAGGTCAGTCTCTGGCAGGGGGAACCATCGTCCGGTGATTATCCTGGGGAAACCTTCCTGGAAGTGCACATCGATTAAAAAAAAGGCCTCAGAGCTGTTTTATAATCGATATGCGCAAATGTTGAGACGTAGTGGATTAGAATCAGGAGCTCTGGAGTATTTAGAAAACAAATGCCTGGAGTTGATTAAGCTGGCCTTCAGTCATTATCTGTATCAATTGACACACACAAAAGGCGGCTGCTTAACCTATTGTTGGACCGAAGCTTTCATCGACTGTTGCAAAGAGCCACACTCCTATGGTGCTCATGATCCATCTTCACCAGAAGAACTCTATGCCATGATGTTTGAAATTCAGAGCTCTGAATCTCTTGAGAACTCTCTAAAGGATGACTACTTACGGCAGGCACTCAACGCCGATAACGCACTGGTGCTCAAATCCCGTGAGCTGACAACCATTGCCAAAGAGTTTTTGGACAGCGTGGATTTAGTATGAATTTTTCGAGATCGGTGATTGCCTTCAAGCGTCACGGCTGACCGTCAAAAAGGAACTTTCGTACTATCTAAAGGTCTAATAATTAAACAACTTGAATTCAGCTCTTCAGATAGCAGTTGGGAGATTGACTATGGATGGTCGTATTGGTGAGAAAATAGACAACAACCCTGTTCCTGGTTTTGCCCTGTCTGAGAGCGGTGAAAAGAGCAGCGTGCCAATCAGGAAAGCAGAGCTGGATTCATCGTCAAAGAAAACAAAAACCTGTTCTGTTGTAACTCCCGGACTCAATAAATCCTTTCCTTCGAGGACGTTGCCCGACAGAGCGAGAAGCGTATCCCCAATAGATTCATCACACCAAAAGGTCTCTCATGCCTTCGATTTCCGTTTTGTCGCCAGTGATGATGAAGTTCGTCAGCTTTTAGTTGCCCAGACCGGCGGTGATACTCGGGATGTCACCCTTATTTCCCACCCCGATGACCTCTCACAGGCTAATCTGGTGACCCGGTTAAGCATTTCCGAAGAGGGTCGCCACACTCTGCGTTCAGGCAAGCTCTTTGAAAGTTCAAAGCCATTAACCCTGATGATAGATATCCGAAACCTCACCAGTGATGAACTGCCCAGATTTAACGATCTGCTGGACCCGGATAACCCCTGCCTGTACGACAAAGTCAGCCAGAAGAAACGCCCTCTGGGAGAGCATGTTTCCCTATTAGTCGTGGCAGACCCTAAACAGCTGGCATCGGCTGGCCAGCATGAAGATGTGCCCGCAGCCGATGCACCGGGGGCTGATTTCTGGCGACGAATTAATCGACCGGGCAATACTTGGCAGTTTGACGCACAGACCGGCAATGACTCATCAATGAGCATCGACGAGGTTCCTCCAGTAGTGCCTGAATTCACGGGTGCCGAAAGTGCTATGAATGACGACAATACCGTTTTAATTGACTGCCACTTGCACAGTCACTGGCGACAATTACTGCTGGGTGGCCCCGGAGTCGACAAACAGGGGCGAATCCAGCACATCCCCGGCAAGCTTGAATCATTAAGGGCCGGACAGCGGGTGATTCTGAAAGGAGCCAACTGGGAAGATCTGGCCTTTGAACAGACGATTCGACAAATGCTGGCGCAGAAGCGTTTTGAGAGCAATGACAAGACCTGTCCATTACCCGACAATGTTCAGTTTTATCAGATGCCGGTAGGGAATAACGAGCTTCGTTCACTGTTCCAAAGTCTGTACCCTTCACTTGACAAAGAACAAGCATCACGCAACCCCATCATCATCAACCAGAGTAATATTACCCAATGGCTGAGTCCCATTGCCATTACCCCGGAAGGCTATGCAACCCCTAACACCTGTCTGTTGGAACAGATTCGGGCGGGGGGATCAGTCACCGTAACGTCTCCCCTCACTGAGGCGCTCTGGTTTCGCTTGCTGGGTTCACTGCAGGCGATTCGTAAGACCACCGGCCTGGAGCCCCGACTTCAGGTGGCTGATTCAAAACATCAGCCGAAAGTCCTGGGATTGACAGAAAACGATGAAGTCTCTCTGTCCTGCCCACAGGAAAAAAACAAAGATCAGATCGCCTTCAGTACCCTCACTTATCAGCAATCTGCCCAGGCCAGTCATTGGATCAATAAGCAGCCGGATTCACCTCTGGTCATTCAGGTCAATGAACAGACCCGCTTCAGCCAGCTATTTGATAATATCCATATCACCTCGGAACAAAAGGCTCATTTCGGACATCGCAAGACTGCGTTGCAGGAGGCATTAACCGCTGGCAAGCCGGTCGTATTCCGGGGGCTGGAGAGTAATCCAACGCTGCAGCAGCTTCTGGAACCCCTGATTATTGGGCAACCTCTGTTGGTGAATGGCCAGTTGCAGGCCTATCCACAAGCTCATATCAAATTACTCTGGCCTGAGTCGACGGAAAGCTCATCTTCGATATTTCATTCGACGGTCGCCACAGGTAAGCCCTGTCCTGAGGTCGATCTCTGGGATATCAATGCCCGCAAGTATGATATCGCCCGTACTGAGCTGCCAGAGCATGCGCTTAAACAGCTTTACAAAGCCTTTAAAACTGTACCTGCCCATCTTTGCAGCCCTCTGCCTGAAATGACCGCAGGTTTGCTGAATAACCTGATAATGGCTGCCCGCCGGGCACAGCAGGTTGACCACTCCCTGCAGCTCCTGCCCCGCCACTGGCGCAAGGCCATCAATAGCGTCATCACCCATGGCACCCGACAGCATCCTTCAGTGCGGGATTTTATGAAAGTAGCCTGTTGGCACCTGTTACCGGATAAGACGCCGGACCAGGATCAAGCCGCCTCGGTAGACCCGGATCGGTTAAACGCCATCATCAACAGTGCCCTGCCATTGAATAGAGTGTTTGTGGAACAGAACCTGTGGCCACTGGCCCGAGCCTTTGACCCGGCAGTCTTTAAAGGTATCGAATTACAACTGTCCTATAAAAGTCCATTTCCAGAGCAAGGTGAAAAAGACGTTATGGACAGGCTCTGTGCCATGATCCTGGCCCATGCGCCTGAAAAACAACGGGATGCTATAGCCTATCAGCTGGCAGTCGATCCGGCGGCAACAAAGCCTTGGCAATCCTTAGCTATCGAGCCAGCCAGACAGATTAAACGCTTACAAGATGCACTGGCTTGTGGCTGGCAGTTACCTTTGCACTCAGGGCAAACCCGATCCGATGCCATCCACGGCCTGGCCAGCGATTGTTTTCATAGGGCCAGAACAGCGGGTTCTGAGACAGAAGGCATTGAACGTATAAAAAATCAGCTGTCTGAATCACTGAAATGGCAGGGTTCCGCTGATGAGCCCCTGTCTGCATTGGCCAGGGATCTTTATCATGGCGAGATGAGTCAGGAAGATCGTGAAAGCCGTCGTTTATCCCGGCTCCACGACCGGCTTATGGACTCTCCCGTTATCTTCCTGCAGGGAGAAACCGGCACCGGGAAAAGTTATTTTTCAGCGAAGATGGCCAGGGCTTCGGGACAAGCTTCAGTCATTTCCCTTGGACCTTCCGACAGCGAACAGACCCTGATGAAACGCTGGCAGTGGCATTACCACGCCGATGGCGACCGCTCTATGGCGGAACAAAACCGGGCGCTGATGGAATGGGCCAATACCAAATCCGACAAAGACGGAGAATACGTAACCCTGGTTCTGGATGAGGCTAACCTGGCCGAAGCCGGATTGCTGGCATCACTGAACGGCTTATGGGAACCGCAACCCTGCATCTATGTGAATGGTCATCCTGTCAGGGTCAGCGAAAAACACCGGGTGATTCTCACTGGCAACCCCGATCATTACGCCGGGCGCCAAATGGCCCCGGCCCTGAAAGAGAAACTGCCCAGGGCTTACTACCCACGTCTGGATCAGGCTTTCCTTAGAGACAGAGTAGTGGAACCCGCTTTGCTCAATCAGTTACAACGGCATCAAATAAACGACATTGCACACAGTGCCAGCAAGAGTGTGATGGCACTCTGGCAATATTATCAGGAGCTGTTGCCCGAGCATGAGTTTACCCCCAGGGATTTAACAGACATTTGCAGTTGGGTGGGTTGGTATCTTGATTGTGCTCAGCCAGCAGTTGGCAGTGTTACTCCTGAGCAAATCAACAGTTTGATCCAGCAAAGTTTTCGGGATGTGTTGGGTCCCGAAATCAGCGAGACTCAACAGGATGCACTTGCGGCACTGGAAATCTGGTTTGCTGCCCACTACCACCCGGACAACACCCTGCGCGACAAAGTTCATAACCACACCCTGCCAGATATACAGCGGGACTTCGAAGCATTCACCAAAGAATTCCGACCTGAGTTTGATACCTCCGGATCGGCAGTCATTGAGCTGGTGCAACGGCTGGGACAGGATTTAAGCCGCTGTCAGCAGGCTTATCATCGCGATATAAAACACGGCGGTCGTCAGGCAACGCTGATTGAAGGCCCGGCCGGACGGGGTAAAGATGCCACGCTGAACCTGTTGATTGAAAGTGTCAGAAAGCAGGCTAAGCAACGGGGAAAAACCATGCCAGAGGTCTTTCCCCTGAATGCCTGTGATTGTTCCTGGGAGCAACTGTGTGAAGTGATCCAGAAAGCAAAAGTAAAGGGCGGCATCGTAGTGATTTCGGAAATGAACCTGATCGACAGCCAGCATCTGGAAGGTGAGTTAAATGATATTCTGGCCGGAGACGCTCATCCGGGCTTCCACCTGTTTGCCACCATTAACCCGCCTGAGTACAGCGGGCGAAAACCCTTATCACCGGCGCTGAAAGGACGTTTTCGACATTTGCCGATCCGCCAGTATAACTCGGCAGAATTGCAGACCATTGCCGGGAAAGTGTTGCCAGACTCCCCAAAAGGGAAATCCGTCGCCAAACAGCTGACTGAAAAACATTGTCGTTTAAGAGCCTGCCTGCAACGGAAAGACCTGCCGTTACAGCCCACCAGTCGCGATTTACAGGATGTCGCCATGGCTGTCAAAACAGGAGGCGATTTTAGCGAAAAAGCCCTTCATCAATGCTTCAATCAGCACTACCGGCTTTACCTGATGGCCGCCAACCTGTCCCTGGAGGAACTGCCCGAATCATCGACTCTTGCCATGGCTAAAGGAGCACTTGATTCCCGACTTTGTAAATGGTTCAACAAAACGGTACCGAACATTGATCGTCCCTGGTTGATAAGAGCCGGTGACCTCGACAGTATTGATGAAAAAAACCATGAAATTCGTGTTAAGGCTCGTCCGAATAAAGCGGACGTCAAAGCGGAAATCATCAAAAGGATGGCTCAGGCCAGATGGCAGGCATCCGGTCTTTCCCTGAAGCCGGATGAGTCGGACGATTTGCTCATCCAGGCACTGTATCGGCACTGGCAGCAACGCTGGTTTGCGCATAAGTTTTGCGAGATGAGCATGGACGCTAATAGCGTATTTCCACTGACGGAAGAACAGCAACAAACCCTGAAATTAACGGCTTCCCAGCCTTATCTTCAAGAGGCGGATCGGCGGATAGAAGCATGGAACTCCGATGCAGTTCAATTGTGGCCTGCGTTCTGGCATCAGATAAGTAATCTACTGAGCCATCAGGTTAACGATCATAGTAACGAAGCTTTAGCGGTTGGTAATGATAACGCTCCTGAAAAATACCGTCCGAAAATCCGCTCGAAGCTGGCTAAGGCATTGAAATGGAGAAAAAGCCATATAGGCCCGGTCAGCAAAACGCCTTCCAGCAATCGGACTGATCGTCAGGCATTGGGCCAGAAAACGAACAATAAAGGCCCGGTGAGTAGTAATCTTCCTATCAACCAGTTTTATTCCGAGGTATTGGACCGGGGAACGAACTATGAAAATCTGGAGCTGCAACAAGTTAATGATTTTAAAATTTTTAAGACGGATCACCATCCTTCCTCTATGTATCGCTGTGAGACGCGGGATATTAATGTGACTGCCTGGGGTGACGTCGAACTGAGCAATCTGGAGACTGAATGCATTGGGGGGGTTGAAACCCTCATACCGGACCCGTTACCAGAGCATGAACAGCAAGTGACCTTAGCCAGCAATCAAACGCTGGCAAACTGTTCAATGACATTGTTGGATGGTCGTCTAAATCGATTGCCCAGCCTGACGTTTAATGACTATATCGTTGCCCTGCGTATAACACCCGCTTTGCCATTTATACTGGTCAGGGATCGATATACCGGGCTTCACACAGTCTTTATTCCGAAGGCCAAAGACAATCAGGTTTTTACATATACTTATGTCGTAGAACACAGAAAACCGAACAGAAAAACACCTCCTGAAGAAGCCCGGCCACAACGATTAACACAGCTTGACGCCCAGTGTTCAAAAGGTATGAAAACCGTACTGGACAAGCTGTTCAAGACCATTGAAAAACAACCGACCGAAATACAGGTGCCTTTGCAGAAAATAAAAGACGCCAAAGGCACAGAGCAACGAATTGAGGCAATCATGGACTATTGCCGACAGTTTTCCGGTAAAGCCAAACCAAAGAGCCATAACAATTTCTTTAAATTTCTGGTAACACGACGTCAGGGGAGCTGCGCTCATCGTACGCCTGTTTTTGTTGCTTTCTGTCGTTATTTCGGGATTCCATCCCGGATAGTGAATAGCAAAATCCACAGCTTTGCTGAATATTCTGTGGATGAAGGCCAAACCTGGGTGTCAGTGGATCTGGGCGGGGCGCCTGTCTCGTCAACAGACATCCAATCTTATTTTCAGCCCACCATAAATGCCAGTCATTCCAGCACTGAGTTAAAGAAGCATAAGGCTTTCCTGAAAGATCTCATGAAAGGTGCTGATTGGTCACAACAGCAAACTCTGGCTGAAGCCTGTGGTATGAGCCTTGAGGAACTGAAAAATGCCCTTGAGACAGACAGTGCATTGCCAGAAGCCAAGCTAATTATTTCCAACATAATCGGGAACCTTTGGGAGAAAGGAGATTTAATCAGTTTTTCCCTGGCCGTCTCAATCATCGTGTCGCAGGGGAAAGAAGCATCGGGCGATTACAAGAAGCAACTTGAACCGATAATGGAGGCAGTGGTAAAAATATTGTCCGACGGTGATGAAGGGCAGGTCATTGAACAACTCAAGTTACTCCATTCAAAAATAATTAATCAGGATGACCTGAGCGCTCACCATTGGTGTTGTTCAATGGTAGAAATACTGGAAGACAGTGACCTGACCAAGCCATCGGTTATTCGCTTTGCCCTTGAAGTCCTGAAATCGGGTTGGGTGGATCCAGTACTGAACGATGAGGAATATATAGAAGAAGCCGATGAACATCATACGCTATTGGTGCGTCTGGAAAGCGTTGATGAGCTCAGGGTTGAAGCCACTCATTGCCTGAAAAAGTGGTATACGCAGTTGTTCAGGGAAAAAAATAGTCAGTTATGGCAGGAGGCCTATGAAAGATTCCAACAGAGAGAAGGTGATACCTCGTTCGTCAGTCATTGTTATGACGGTTTTTCATCATCCCTTGAGTATGAAATTACCAATCAATTATTACAGAACGCGTGGACAGACGAGCCTGAGGGCATTCCCAATATAGAACGAATGCTGGCGCAGCAGCCTGCTTTTCCGAGGTTAATCTCGGGCAGTGGCAACCACCGTCGGTTGATTATCCTGGGAGCACCTGATTGGGAGTACACATGGATTGACATAAAGGCCGAACTCCTGTTTCAAGCTAAATATGGTGACATTTTGAAACCTGAACAGCAGATAGATGTGGAGGATTTAGAAAACAAATGCACGCAGGCGATTCAGCTGGCCTTCTGTCATTATCTGTATAAATTGACACACACAAAAGGCGGCTGCTTAACCTATTGTTGGAGCGATGCTTCCATCCAATGTTGCGGCGAGCTTCACTCCTATGGTGCTCATGACCCATCTTCACCAGAAGAACTGTATGCCATGATGTCTGAAATTAAGGACTCTGAATTGTCTGTGGACCCAAAGGAAGACTACCTACGGCAGGCACTGAACGCCGGTAACGCACTGGTGCTCAGTGCCGGTGAGCTGACAAAGATTGCCGAAGAGTTTTTGAAAAGCGTGGATTTGGTTTCACTTTCTTACGCGTTGTGAACCTGATAGTAATCTGGTCATGATGAGTTTTTCGAGATCGGTGATTTCCTTCAATGATCACAGCTGACTGTCAAAAGTGAACTTTCGTATTGTCTAAAGGTCAAACTACCAAACAACTTCAATTCAGTTCTTCAGATGGCAGTTGGGAGATTGGCTATGGATGGTCGTATTGGTGAGAAAATTGACAACAACTCTTTTCTTGGTATTGCCGTGTCTGAGAGCGGCGAAAAGAGCGACGAAAAGAGTGTCGAGCCAGCCAGGAAAGCAGAGCAGGATTTACCGTTAAAGGTTGTAAAGGTCTACCCTGGTATCGCCTCCAAACTCAATAAATCATTACCTTCGACAACCTTTCCAGACAAAGCAAGAATCGTTTCCGCAACAGATTCCTCGCTCCCAAAGACCCCTTATGCCTTTGATTTTCGTTTTGTCGCCAGTGATGATGAGATTCGACAGCTTTTAGTTGCCCAGACCAGCGATAAAAATCGGGATATCACCCTTATTTCCCACCCCGATGACCTCTCACAGGCTAATCTGGTGACCCGGTTGAGCATTTCCAAAGAGGGTCACCACAGTCTGCGTTCAGGTAAGCTCTTTGAAAGTTCAAAGCCACTGACCCTGGTCATTGATATCCGAAAACTCACCGGCAATGAACTGCCCAAATTTAACGATCTGCTGGACCCGGATAACCCCTGTCTGTTCGACAAAGTCAACCGGGAGAAACGCCCTCTGGGTGAACATGTTTCTCTGCTGGTCGTGGCAGACCCTGCACAGCTGACATCGGTTGGCAGGCGTGACGACGCGCCTGGCGCTGATTTCTGGCGACGAATTAATCGACCGGACAATACCTGGCAGTTTGACACTCAGACCGGCAATAACTCATCAATGAGCATCGACGAGGTTCCTCCAGTAGTGCCTGAATTCACCCGTGCCAAAAGTACTACGGAAGACGACAACACCGTTTTAATTGACTGCCACCTGCACAGTCACTGGCGACAGTTGCTGCTGGGTGGTCCCGGGGTAGATAAACAGGGGCGAATCCAGCACATCCCCGGCAAGCTTGAATCATTAAGGGCCGGACAGCGGGTGATTCTGAAAGGAGCCAACTGGGAAGATCTGGCCTTTGAACAGACGATTCGACAAATGCTGGCGCAGAAGCGTTTTGAGAGCAATGACAAGACCTGTCCATTACCCGACAATGTTCAGTTTTATCAGATGCCGGTAGGGAATAACGAGCTTCGTTCACTGTTCCAAAGTCTGTACCCTTCACTTGACAAAGAACAAGCATCACGCAACCCCATCATCATCAACCAGAGTAATATTGCCCAATGGCTGAGTCCCATTGCCATTAGCCCGGAAGGCTATGCAGTCCCTAACACCTGTCTGTTGGAACAGGTTCGGGCGGGGGGATCAGTTACCGTAACGTCTCCCCTCACTGAGGCGCTCTGGTTTCGCTTGCTGGGTTCACTGCAGGCGATTCGCGAGACCACCGGCCTGGAGCCCCGACTTCAGGTGACTGATTCAAAACATCAGCCGAAAGTCCTGGGATTGACAGAAAACGATGAAGTCTCTCTGTCCTGCCCACAGGAAAAAAACAAAGATCAGATCGCCTTCAGTACCCTCACTTATCAGCAATCTGCCCAGGCCAGTCATTGGATCAATAAGCAGCTGGATTCACCTCTGGTCATTCAGGTCAGTGAACAGACCCGCTTCAGCCAGCTATTTGATAATATCCATATCACCTCGGAACAAAAGGCTCATTTCGGACATCGCAAGACTGCGTTGCAGGAGGCATTAACCGCTGGCAAGCCGGTCGTATTCCGGGGGCTGGAGAGTAATCCAACGCTGCAGCAGCTTCTGGAACCCCTGATTATTGGGCAACCTCTGTTGGTGAATGGCCAGTTGCAGGCCTATCCACAAGCTCATATCAAATTACTCTGGCCTGAGTCGACGGAAAGCTCATCTTCGATATTTCATTCGACGGTCGCCACAGGTAAGCCCTGTCCTGAGGTCGATCTCTGGGATATCAATGCCCGCAAGTATGATATCGCCCGTACTGAGCTGCCAGAACAATCACTTCACTCACTTTACAAAGCCTTCGATACCTTACCTGGCTACCTGTGTAAACCCCTGCCGGAAATAACCGCAGAGTTATTGAATAACCTGATACTGGCTGCCCGACGAGCACAGCAGGTTGACCATTCCTCACAGCTTTTACCCCGCCACTGGCGCAAAGCCATCAATAGCGTCATCACCCATGGCACCCGGCAGAATCCGTCCGTGCGTGATTTTATGAAAGTGGCCTGTTGGCACTTGTTACCGGATAAGACAACGGATGAGGATCATACCGCCACGGTAGACCCGAATCAGTTAGCTGCCATCATCAATAGTGCCCCGCGACTGGATAGAAAGTTCGTGAAGCGGAACCTGTGGCCACTGGCCCGGGCCTTTGACCCGGCAGTCTTTAAAGGTATCGAATTACAACTGTCCTATGAAAGTCCGTTTCCAAAGCGGGGGAAAAAAGCCGTTATGGACAGACTCTGTGCCATAGTCGTGATCCATGGCCCTGAAGAACAACGAGATGCTTTAGCGTATCAGTTGAAAGTCGATCTGGCGGCAGCAGAGCTCTATCAATCGTTAGCTATCAGGCCAACAGGACAGATCAGACGTTTGCAAGACGCACTGGCTTCTGGCTGGCATTTACCTCTGTCACCGGGGCAGACCCGATCCGATGCTATTCACGCGCTGGCCAGCGAATGTTTTCACAGGGCCAGAACAGCGAATTCTGAGGCAGAACCCATTGAACATATAAAACACCGACTGTCTGAATCACTGAAATGGCAGGGTTCCGCTGATATGCCTTTGTCAGCACTGGCCCGGGATCTTTATCACGGCGAGATAAGTCAGAAGGATCGTGAAAGTCGTCGATTATCCCGACTCCACGACCGGCTTACAGACTCTCCCGTTATCTTCCTGCAAGGGGAAACCGGCACAGGGAAAAGCTACTTTTCCGCCAGAGTGGCGAAAACTTCAGGACCGACTTCGGTCATTTGCCTTGGGCCTTGTGACAGCGAACAAACCCTGATGAATCGCTGGCAGTGGCTGGAGCACACCGATGGCGACCGCTCTATGGCCCTGCAAAACCGGGCGCTGATGGAATGGGCCAGTACCGAATCCAACAAAGACGGAGAATACATAACCTTGGTTCTCGATGAAGCCAATCTGGCCAAAGCCGGATTACTGGCATCATTGAACGGCTTATGGGAACCGCAACCCTGCATCTATGTGAATGGCCATCCTGTCAAGGTCAGCGAAAAACACCGGGTGATTCTCACCGGCAATCCCGATCATTACTCCGGGCGCCAAATGGACCCGGCCCTGAAAGAGAAACTGCCCAGAGCTTACTACCCACGCCTGGACCAGGCATTCCTTCGGGACAGGGTGGTGGAACCCGCTCTGGTCAGGCATTTACATCGGCATTTGCCGGAGCAGCAAATAAACGACATTGCACACAGGGCCAGCAAGAGTGTGATGGCACTGTGGCAATATTATCAGGAGCTGTTGCCCGGGCATGAGTTTACCCCCAGGGATTTAACCGATATCTGCAGCTGGGTGGGCTGGTATCTGGATCGTGCGTTACCCAGAGGCGACAGTGTTAGCTGTGAGCAAGTGAACAGTTTGATCCAGCAAAGTTTCCGGGATCTGTTGGGTCCCGAAATCAGCGAGACTCAACAGGATGCCCTTTCGGCACTGGAAATCTGGTTTGCTGCGCGCTACCACCCGAACAACACCCTGCGCGATAAAGTTCATAACCACACCCTGCCAGATATACAGCGGGACTTCGAAGCATTCACCAAAGAATTCCGACCTGAGTTTGACACCTCTGGTTCGGCAGTCATTGAGCTGGTGCAACGGCTGGGACAGGATTTAAGCCGCTGTCAGCAGGCTTATCATCACAAGATAAAACACGGCGGTCGTCAGGCAACGCTGATTGAAGGCCCGGCTGGGCGCGGTAAGGATGCCACGCTGAACCTGCTGATCAAAAGTGTTAAACAGCAAGCTCAAGAACGGGGAGAAACCATGCCAGAGGTCTTTCCCCTGAATGCCTGTGATTGTTCCTGGGAGCAACTGTGTGAAGCGATCCAGAAAGCAAAAGTCGATGGCGGCATCGTAATCATTTCAGAAATGAATCTGATGGACAGCCAGCACCTGGAAGGGGAGTTAAACGATATTCTGGCCGGAGACGCCCATCCGGGCTTCCACCTGTTTGCCACCATTAACCCGCCTGAGTACAGCGGGCGAAAACCCTTATCACCGGCACTGAAAGGACGTTTTCGACATGTGCCGATCCGGCAGTACAGCTCGACCGAATTGCAGACCATTGCCGAAAAAGTCTTGCCAGAGAACGAGCAGGGAAAAACCGTGGCTAAAATGTTGACTGAAAAACATTGTCGTTTAAGGGCTTACCTGCAACGGAAAAACCTGCCATTGCAGCCCACCAGCCTCGATTTACAGAATGTTGCCAGGGCTATCAACAGAGGGGGTAATTTTACCGAAAAAGCCGTTCATCAATGTCTTACTCAGCACTACCGGCTTTACCTGATGGCCGCCAACCTATCGCTGAAGGAACTGCCCGAGTCAACGGCTCTTGCCATGAGCAAAGGAGCAATTCATTCCGGGCTTTGCCAATGGTTCAACCAGGTGGTACCTGGTATTAGTCGTCCATGGTTGATAAGAAGCAGTGATCGCAACAGTGTTGATGAAAAAAAACATGAAATTCATATCGACACTGATCTGATTGAAGAGGAAGCCAAAACGGAAATAATCAGGATGGTGGCTAAGGCAAGGTGGCAGGCATCCGGTCTTTCCCTGAACCCCAATAAGTCGGACGATATTCTCAACCGGGCACTTTACCGACACTGGCAACAATGCTGGTTTGATCGTGTGTTTGGCCAGATGGGTGTGGAAGCCAGTAGCGTATTTTCCCCGACCGAAGAAGAGATACACACGCTGAAAATATCAATTAACCAGCCTTATCTTCAGGAGGCTGATCTGCGGATAAGGGCGTGGAAAGCCGATGACGTTCGGTGTTGGCCTGAGTTCTGGCATCAGATCAGGGATCTGCCAAACCATTTTGTTAGCGATTATATTAACAAAACCTCAGTGGTTGCTGGTGATATGGCTCCCGGGCAATCCCTGCCAAAAGTCCACGAGAAACAGGCACCAGCATTGGCTCAGAGAAAGAACCATAAGCCAGAGTCGGCCAGGGCATTGGACTGGGAAACAGATTATGAAAACCATGAGAAGCGACACTTTCACGATTATAGAGTTTTTGATAACCAGAACTTTCCTTCCTGGAATTACCGCTGGTTGGCAAGGGATATTTATATCTCTCCCGAAGGCAATATCGAACGGACCATTATTAATTATCAACACGTACAGGGGGTCGAAGTTCTCATACCTGCCCGATTGCCACAGGATGACCAGGAAGTAACATTAGCTAGCGATCAAACACTGGCGACCTTGGTGGTGACACCAAACAATGGTCTGTATGCTTTACCCAGCCTCACGGTCAACGACTATATCGTAGCCCTGCGCATGGAATCCAGGTTGTCCTTTGTTCTGCTCAGGGATCGCTATACCGGTCTTCATACAGTGTCTGTTCCAGAGTGCAGAGCCAATCAGAGTATTAAATTTGCCTATGTCGTAGAGTCCAGAAAAGCGAGCAAAAAAAAACCTGCTGAAGAAGCCCAACCAGCACAGTCAAAACGTTCTGACGCTCGCTGTTCAAAAGGTATGAAAACAGTACTGGAGGAAGTGCTCACGAACATTAAAGAACAACCACACGAAGTGCAGGAGCCATTGCAGAGAATAAAAAGTGCTATAGACACGACGCAACGCATTGAAGCAATCAGGGACTATTGCCGAGGGTTCACCGGTGTTGCCATACCAGCAGAGCACAATAAAAATTTCTTTCACTTTCTCGTCACACAGCGACAAGGGCGCTGTCGTCATCGTGCGCCTGTTTTTATGGCTTTTTGTCGTTATTTTGGCATTCCATGTCGAACAATATCTAATCTTCTCCACACCTTTGCGGAGTATTCCCCGGATCAAGGCCAAACCTGGGAGTCAGTGGACTTGGGCGGGGCGCCTGCCGATACAACAAAACACACATCTGCATTCCAGCTCACCCGTCGGCTCAGAGGTTCTGGCACTGAGTTGAAGAAGAGCAGGGACCTCCTTAAGAATGTCCTGAAAGACGCTGATTTAGCACAACTACAAACTCTGGCCAAAGCCTATGGTATAAGCCTCGAGGAACTGAACAAAACCCTTGAGACAGACCATGCCTTGCCAAAAAAAAATCTGAGTACTTTCGAAATAGTAAAGAACCTCTGGGAGGAAAAAGAGTTAACCGGTTTTGCCATGGGCGTCTCAATCTTGCAGTCGCTGGAGACAGAAGTATTGAGCGAGGACGATAAGGCATTGGTCGGTAAAGTGATTGGAGGCGGAAGACCCCCCTATAAACCAATGTCGGAGGCACTCAAACCAATATTGTCCAACAGTGATGAAGATCAGGTCACTGAACTACTCAAGTCACTCCATTCAAAAATGATCGACCAGGCCGGAACAAGCCCTGACCAGTGGTTGTGCTCAATAGTGGACGTATTGGCAAACAGTGATTTGACCCGTCCTTCAGTTATTCACTTTGCCCGTGAAGCCCTGGAATCGGGTTGGCTGGATCCAGTGCCGACCTATGGCAAATATGTTATGACGACCGTTGAACATCATAAATTATTGATGCGTCTGGAAGCTGTCGATGAACTGAACATTAAAGCCGCTCATTGCTTGAAAAAGTGGTATGAGGAAGTGATGTCCGGGGAAAAAAATAACCAGCAATGGCAATCGGCTTATGAAACCTTCCAGGAGGGAAAAGAGAATGCCTTCTTCATCACTGATCCTCATAACGGGCATTCGCCATTCCTTAAAAATATAATGGCCAGTCCATCCGTCGAGATTGCCTGGACGGACAAACCCGAGGGCGTTCCGAATATAGAACGACTGCTGTTGCACAACCCTGCCTTTGTGCAGTTAAACTCGGGCAAAGGCAACTACCGTCCGGTGATTATCCTGGGGAACATCTCACTGAACAGCAAAGTGATTAATGAAAAGGCCGAAGCCCTACTTCAACGGAAACTTGAGAACAACCCGTACTTGAGGCAGATATTGGAAAAAATCAATCAATATGAAGCAATGGATCGACGATGCTTTAATGCTCTGAAAGCAACGGATAGTCAGAAAGAAAGGCTTGATATCATCAGCAAGTACCAATCCACCCTGAAGTCCCTTGAGGTACCATCCAGGGACAAAGTCCTGGTGTTTGACTTAAAAAACCAATGCCGGAAAGCAATTCAACAGGCCTTCATTTATTACTTGTATGAAATGACACATTCGAAAGGGGGGGGCTTAACCTATTGTTGGGCCGATGCTTTCATCCTGGCGGAAGACGATGATGGCCACTGTGGTGCTCATGCTCCATCCTCACCAGAAGAACTGTATGCCATGATGTCTTTAATCAAGAGCTCTGACTGGTCGCAGGAAGCTATTAGGGATGACCACTTGCGGCAAACACATAACGTCAGTAACGCCCTGATTCTCAAAACCAATGAACTGACAAAAATTGTCGAAGAGTTTTTAAACAGCCTGAATTTGAGTTCGCTTTGTGATGCTTTGGATACCTGATAACCGTTTGGTCATGTTGAGTGCTTCACTCCCGACACTCCCGGCTTCATTCTCGTCATTCCCGCGAAGGAGGCTGTCGCAAAAGGGTATGGTCAGCAGGATATATCAAGATCGTCGTTCCCGCGCAGGCGGGAACCCACCACGAACAGTGGATCTCCGCCTTCGCGGAGATGACGGTTTGAAGCTTGAAGCGTTTTAATTGACCTTTTGCGACACCCGCGAAGGCGGGAATCCACAGTGACTCACCACCAGAACCATACTGCCCGATGCCCCCCTGGCCTTGTCATCCCCAAGAAGACAGAGATCCACCGTTGGCGCTGGATTCCCGCCTTCGCGGGAATGACGACCTCAGAGCATGGGAATCAGAGTTTTGCGACACCCTCCTTCGCGGGAATGACGACTTCCTTCGCGAACATCAGGCTGGACAACCCTGCAGACGGGTAACAGTTAAAATGGAACTTTAATCTCATCCTAAGGTCAAACGATTAATCAGTTTCAATGCAATCCTTCAAGGGACATCAGGAAAGGAGATTAATAGTGGATGTTCAGATCAGGGAAATAAACAAATCGGTTCTTGATAGTGGCGCGTCTGACAATATCGTACCAGCCAAAAATCCAAAGCTGGCATTACCGGCAAATGATGTCGAGATCTGCTCTGATGTCACTGCCAGGCTCAAGGTATCGTCACCACTGATTTCGTCGCCTCACCAGGCGAGAACCGTCTCCTCAACGAATTCCTCGCTCTCCGGGGCTCCTGGTGACTTCGATTTTCGTTTTGTCGCCAGTGATGATGAGATTCGACAGCTTCTGGTTGCCCGGACCTGCGATGAACATCGGGATGTCACCCTTATTTCCCATCCCGATGACCTCTCACAGGCTAATCTGATGAGCCGGTTGAGCATTTCCGAAGAGGGTCAGCACGCGCTTTATCCGGGCAAACTGTTTGAAGGTTCGAAGCCATTGACCCTGGTGCTGGATATCCGAAAACTCACCAGTGCTGAACTGTCAAAATTTAACGATCTGCTGGACCCGGATACCCCCTGTCTGTACGACAGAGTCAGCCAGAAAAAACGCCCTCTGGGCAAGCATGTTTCTCTATTGGTTCTGGCAGACCCGGCACAGTTGGCATTGGTTGGCAGCAATCATGAGGCACCAGGAGCTGATTTCTGGCGGCGAATTAATCGACCGGGCAATACCTGGCAGTTCGACGCACAGACCGGCAATGACTCATTAATGAGCGTCGCCGAGGTTGCTCCGGTAGTGCCTGAACTCTCCTGTGCCGAAAGTGCTGAGGATGGCGACAATACCGTTTTAATTGACTGCCACTTGCACAGTCACTGGCGACAGTTACTGCTGGGTGGCCCCGGAGTCGATAAACAGGGACGTATCCAGCACATACCCGGCAGGCTTGAGTCATTGAGGCCCGGCCAACAGGTGATTCTGAAAGGGGCCAACTGGAAGGACCTGGCCTTTGAACAAACGATTCGACAGATGCTGGCGCAAAGGTGTTTTGAGAGTAACGGGAAAGTCTGTCAGTTACCGGACGATGTTGAGTTTTATCGGATGCCGGTAAGGAATGACGAGCTTCATTCACTGTTTCAAAGTCTGTCCCACTCTGATGCAGAAGGACTTTCCCACAACGTACCACCAAACCCGGTCATCATTAACCAGAGTAATATCAGGGAATGGCTGAGCCCGATTGCCATTAACCCGGAAGGTTATGTCGTCCCTGACAACTGTCTGTTGGAACGGGTTCGGGCGGGTGGTGTCATCACCATAACGTCCCCCCTCAATGATGTACTTTGGTTTCGTTTGCTGGGTTTACTGCAGACTATTCACAAGACGACAGGTCTGGTGCCCCGGCTTCAGGTGACTCATTCAAGACAGCAGCCGAAAGCGCTGGGACTGACAGAAAATAATGAGTGCCCTCTGCCCGGGAGCCATCAGCAAGATAAAAAAGACAGGGACCAGACCTCCTTTAGTATCGTCACTTATCAGCAACATGCCCAGGTAAGTCATTGGATCAAAGATCACCTGGAAGCCCCTTTGGTCATTCAGGTCAATGACCAGACCAGCTTCAGCCAGCTGTTTGATAATATCCATATCACCTCGGAACAAAAGGCCCATTTTGAACGAAGTCAGAGCGAGTTGCAGAAGGCATTAATCGCTGGCAAACCGGTTGTATTTCTGGGGCTGGAGAGCAATCCAACACTTCAGCAACTTCTGGAACCCCTGGCTATTGGTCAGCATCTGTTGGTGAATGGCCAATTACAGGCCTATCCGCAGGCTCATGTCACTCTTTTCTGGCCTGAGTCTGCGAAGAGCCCATCGCCAGTATTTCGTTTGATGGTCGCCACAGGGAAGCCTTGTCCTGAAGTTGATCTCTGGGATATCAATGCCCGCAAGCATGATATCCCTCGGACTGAGTTGCCAGAACAAGCACTTAATAAACTTTACGAAGCGTTTAAAACCGTACCTGGCGGTCTTTGTAACCCCCTGCCAGAAATGACCGAAGGTTTGCTGAATAACCTGATCCTGGCTGCCCAACAAGCACAGCGGGTTGACCATTCCCTGCAGCTCCTGCCCTGCCACTGGCGCAAGGCCATCAATAGCGTCGTCACGCACGGCACCCGGCAGAGTCCGCCCGTGCGTGATTTTATGAAAGTGGCTTGTTGGCACTTGTTACCGGATAAGGATCAAGCCGCCTCGGTAGACCCGGACCGGTTAACTGTCATCATCAACCGTTCCCGGCGGTTGGATAGAAAGTTTGTGAAGCAGAATCTGTGGCTACTGGCCCGAGCCTTTGACCCGGCAGTATTTAAAGGCACCGAATTAAAACTGTCCTATGAAAATCCATTGTCACTGCGGGCTGAAAAAGAAGTTCTGGACAGGCTTTGCGCCATAATTGTGGCCCATGCGCCTGAAGCACAAAGGCAGGCGATAGCGTACCAGTTGAAAGTTGATTCGGCGGCGGCAGAGCAGTATCAAGCGTTAGCCATCAGGCGAGCAAGTCAGATTAAACGTTTGCAGGATGCACTGGCTTCTGGCTGGCAGCTAAAGCTTCCATCAGGTCAGACCCGATCCGACGCCATTCACGCTCTGGCCAGCGATTGTTTCCACATTGCCAGGGGAGAATATGTCACAGAGAATCCCGTCGCAGAACGCATTGAACGCATAGAAAATCGTCTGTCTGAATCACTGAAATGGCCGGGTTGCACTGATCAACCCCTGTCAGCACTGGCCAGGGATCTTTATCACGGCGAAATGAGTCAAAAGGATCGTGAAAGCCGTCGATTATCCCGACTCCACGACCGGCTTAGCGACTCTCCCGTTATCTTTCTGCAGGGCGAAACCGGCACCGGGAAAAGTTACTTTTCCGCCAAAATGGCGAAGGCTTCAGGACCAGCTTCAGTCATTTCCCTCGGACCTTCTGACAGTGAAGAGACCCTGATGAAACGCTGGCAGTGGCAAGAACACGCCGATGGCGACCGCTCTATGGTGCAGCAAAACCGGACGTTGATGGAATGGGCCAATACCGAATCCGACAAAGATGGAGAATACATAACCCTGGTGCTGGATGAGGCTAACCTGGCCAGAGCCGGATTGCTGTCGTCATTGAACGGCTTGTGGGAACCGGAACCCTGCATTTATGTGAATGCTCATCCTGTCAAAGTCAGCGCAAAACACCGGGTAATTCTCACCGGCAACCCGGATCATTACTCCGGGCGCCAGCTTGACCCGGCGCTGAAGGAGAAACTGCCCAGAGCTTACTACCCTCGTCTGGACCAGGCTTTCCTTCGGGACAGAGTGGTGGAACCGGCGCTGCTCAATCAGTTACAACGGCATCTGACAGGACCTCAAATAAACAAAATTCTACCCGATGCTACCGGGAGCGTGATGGCACTGTGGCAATATTATCAGGAACTGTTGCCCGAGCATGAGTTTACTCCCAGGGATTTAACCGATATCTGCAGTTGGGTGGGCTGGTATCTGGATCGTGCGTTATCCGAAGGAGAGAGTGTTAGCTGTGAGCAAATGAACAGTTTGATCCGGCAAAGTTTCCGGGATGTACTGGGTCCCGAAATCAGCGAGACTCAACAGGATGCCCTTTCGGCACTGGAAATCTGGTTTGCCGCCCGTTACAAACTGGACAACACCCTGCGTGACAAAGTTCATAACCACACCTTGCCAGATATTCAGCGGGACTTCGAAGCATTCACCAAAGAATTCCGACCTGAGTTTGATACCTCCGGATCAGCAGTCATTGAGCTGGTACAAGGGCTGGGACAGGATTTAAGTCGCTGTCAGCAGGCTAATCATCGCGAGATAAAACACGGCGGCCGTCAGGCAACGCTGATTGAAGGCCCGGCTGGACGGGGTAAGGATGCGACGCTGAATCTGATGATCAACAGTGTCAAACAGCAGGCTGAGACAAAGGGAGAAACCATGCCAGAGATATTTCTCCTGAATGCCTGTGATTGTTCCTGGGATAAAGTGTGTGAAGCGATCCGGAAAGCAAAAGTGGAAGGCGGCATCGTGGTGATTTCAGAAATGAACCTGATCGACAGCCAGCATCTGGAAGGTGAGTTGAACGATATTCTGGCCGGCGATGCTCATCCGGGCTTCCACCTGTTCGCCACCATCAACCCGCCAGAATACAGCGGGCGAAAACCCTTATCACCGGCTTTGAAAGGGCGTTTCAGACATTTGCCGATCCGGCAGTACAACCAGACCGAATTGCAGACCATTGCCGAGAAAGTGTTGCCACTGACTCCAGAAGGGAAAGCTGCGGCTGAAAAGCTGACTCAGAAACACTGTCGCTTAAGGGCTTACCTGCAACGAAAAAACCTGCCGTTGCAGCCGACCAGCCTTGATCTGCAGAATGTTGCCAGGGCTGTTATCAGAGAAGGCGATTTTGGCGAAGACAGCCTTAATCAATGCCTCGGTAAGCACTACCGGCTTTACCTGATGGCAGCCGACCTATCCCTGGAGAAACTGCCAGAATCATCGGCTCTTGCCATGGATAAAAGTGAGCTGGATTCCGGGCTTTGCAAATGGTTCAACCTGACGGTATCGGACATTAGTCGTCCGTGGTTGATACGACCCGGTGATGGCAACAGTATTGATGAAAAACACCATGAAATTCGTTTTGAACCTGGCTTGACTAAAGAGGAAACCAAAACGGAAATCATCAAGATGATGGCTCAGACCGGGTGGCAGGCATCCGGCCTTTCTCTCAAGCCGAATCAGTCGGACGATATTCTCACCCGGACACTTTACCGACACTGGCAGCAAGGCTGGTTTAATCGTGTGTATGGACGGACGGGGGTAGACGTCAATAGCGTCTTCCCCCTGACCAAAGAAGAGAGACAAATGCTGAAAACACCCGCTTCCCAGCCTTATCTTCGGGAGGCTGATCGACAGATAGGGTTATGGAACTCCAATTCAGTTAAATGGTGTCGTGCGTTTTGGCATCAGATAAGTGATCTGCCGAAACGTGGGTTGGACAACTACGTTAACGAAGGGAAACAGACCAAGACATTGGATCGGAGGACCGGCTACGAGGGCCTGAAGAAGCCACAGGTCAACGATTGTAAAATTTTTGATACGAAGTACATTACTTCCAGAATGTATCGCTTCTGGGCAAGTGATTTTGATGTCACTGCCGAGGGTGAGATCAATCAGTTCGTTATTAATGATCGACACATTCAGGGGTTCGAAGCCCTCACACCGGCCCCGTTACCGGGGCGTGAACAGTCAGTAACATTAGCCACAAATCAAACACTGGCGACCTATGAATTGTCATCGAAGAATGGCCAATATGCATTGCCCAGCCTGACGCCTGACGACTATATCGTGGCCCTGCGCATAGAACCGAATATGCTATTTACCCTGGTCAGGGACCGATATACCGGACTTCACACACTGACTATTCCAGAAGCCAAAGCCAACCAGAAAATTCTGTGTGCTTATGTCGTAGAACCCAAAAAACCGGGGAAAAAAACAACGGCTGAAGAACCCCAATCAGAAGGATCAGATCGATCAGTACGTTTTGATGCCCACTGCTCAGAAGGTATGAAAACCGTACTAAAAAAAATGTTTATGACCATTGAAGACCAGCCATCTGAAATACAGCAGCCTTTGGAGACAATAAAAAACGCAGAAAACAGGACGCAACGAGTTAAAGCGATTAAGGACTATTGTCTACAGTTTTCCGGTAAGGCTAAACCAGCGCCCAGTGAAAACTTCTTTCAATTTCTGGTAAAAAAGCGGCAAGGTAGCTGTCGTCATCGTGTGCCTGTTTTTGTGGCTCTTTGCCGTTATTTCGGAATTCCATGCCGACAAATTAATAACCTCATCCACAGCTTTGCCGAGTACTCCCTGGATGGCCGCCAAACCTGGCAATCAGCGGATTTGGGCGGAGCTCCAGTGCTGCCAATAGAAATCAGACCTGACTTCCAACACAACAGGAAGGTGGGTGCCCCCGACACTGAGTTAGAAACGGTCAAGAATCTCCTTAAAGGTGCTGATTTAGCAAAACAGCCAACTCTGGCTGAGGCCTCTGTTGTGAACTCCAGAGAACAGTACAACACACTTGAGACAAAGAGTGCATTGCCAGAAACCGATCCAAGTCCTTATGAAAGGGTACTGGAGCTCTGGAAGATAAAAACTTTAGGCCCTTTTTCCATGGGTGTCTCAATGTTAGTGTCGATGGACACAGAAGCATTGGGCGAAGAGGAGAAGAGTTTAATCGGAACAGTGTTCGATGGTCGATGGCTTCGTAAACCGATGTCGGAGGCAGTATGTACGATGTTGAACTACTACGGTGAAGGAGATCAGGTCGCTCAGCAACTCAAATTATTGTACTCAAAAATGATTGATCAGGCCGGAGCAGACTCTCGACAATGGTTGGGTTCGATAGTGGATATACTGGCAAAATGTAACTTTCACAGAGCTTCGGTTGTTCGCTTTGCCCATGAAGCACTGGCATCGGGCTGGTTGGATCCAATGCCAGAATACGAAACTATTATTGTATCGGCCACAGATCATTATGAGCTATTGATGCGTCTGAAAGATGTCGATGAGCTGAGGGCCAAAGCCACCCATTGTCTGAAAAAGTTTTATAAGCAGTTATTGTCCAGAGAAAAAAATATTCAGTTCTGGCAGTCGGCTTGTAAATACCACCATATAATAAAAGGCAATGACTTTTTCGCCACCCATAGCCATGATGGGTTTTCGCCATTTCTGGAAGCTAACATTCTCTGCACATCGTTAAAGAATGCCTGGACAAACCAACCTGACGGCACGCCGAATATAGAACGAATGCTGGTGCACCAGCCTGCGTTTCCGAAATTAGCCTCGGGCAAGGATAATCACCGTCCGGTGATTATCCTGGGGCAACCTGTCTGGAGCAACACACTGGTTGAGGAGAAGGCCGAAGAACTGTTTCAACTAAAAGTTGAGAACACCCCGTACTTAAAGCAGTTATTAGAAATAGTCAGTATATCTAGGGCCAGGTTAGAACAGTTCGACGATGAACTGCAAGAGCTCAGTGCATCCAGAGAGAAAGCACTGCGAAAATTGAAAGACGAATATATGAAAGCATTGCATACTGCAGATGATCCTGCAGGTTGCACTGGTTCATTACCTCTTCATGAAAAACGTCGGCTTGCAGAAGAAGTCTATAACGAAAAAACATCTGATATCGAAATGAGATACAAAAACATAAAAGACTCTGTTAAAGAGTTGAAAAAGGGTGTGGAATTTGGGGTTACTTTAAAAAGTAACTGCAATCAATTGATTCGGCAGGCCTTTAGTCATTACCTCTATGAATTGACACACTCAAAAGGTGGTCGCTTAACCTATTGTTGGGGCGATGCTAACGGGGTGAGTGAGCTTGTCAGCAATCAAGCCTTTGGCTCTCACGAACCGTCCTCACCAGAAGAGCTATATACCATGATGTCTGCTATTTCAAGCTCTTCCGATTTTCAGCGCTCTGTTAATGATGCCTACTTAAAACAGGCACAGGACGCCAGCAACGCTCTGGTGCTCAAAAACGCTGAACTGACAAAAATTGCCAAAGAGTTTTTGAACAGCATGAATTTGAATTCGCTTTATAACTCATTAGATACGCGATAACAGCCTGACCATAGTAAGTTTTTCGAGATCGGTATTCCCTTCAATGGTCACGGGTAACCATTGAAATCGAACTTTCCTCCTGTCTGAAGGTCAAATGACCAAACAACTTCAATGCAGTCATGCAGATGGCAGGAGAGATATTGACTATGGACGGTCGGATTGATGGTTCTGAGATAAAAAAAACCTTTCTTGATTGTGGCGTACCGGCCAAGAAAGCAAAGCGGGATGCATCAACGTCGGAGATTGCAGGAGTCTGCCCTGATGTCACTGCCAGGCTCAAGGTATCGTCACCACTGATTTCGTCGCCTCATCAGGTGAGAACCGTATCCTCAACGGATTCCTCGCTCCAAAAGGCTTCTCGTTCCTTCGATTTTCGTTTTGTCGCCAGTGATGATGAGATTCGACAGCTTCTGGTTGCCCGGACCTGCAATGAACATCGGGATGTCACCCTTATTTCCCACCCCGATGACCTGTCACAGGCTAACCTGGTGACCCGCTTGAGCATTTCCGGCGACGGTGGCCACACGCTGGGTTCGGGCAAGCTGTTTGAAGGTTCACAGCCCATGACTCTGGTGCTGGATATCCGAAATCTCAACAGCGAGGATCTGCCAAAATTTAACGACCTGCTGGACCCTGATAACCCCTGTCTGTACGACAAAGTCAGCCAGCAGAAACGCACTCTGGGCGAACATGTTGCTCTAATGGTGGTGGCAGATCCTGAACAGTTGGCATCGGTTGGCCAACGCGAAGATGCACCCGGTGCTGATTTCTGGCGGCGAATTAATCGCCCGGGCAATACCTGGCAGTTCGACGCACAGACCGGCAATGCTTCGGCAATGGACATCGACCAGGTGCCTCCGGTATTGGCGGAACTCTCCGCTGAAAGCGCCATGGATGATGGCAATACCCTTGTTATCAACTGTCATCTGCACAGTCACTGGCGACAGTTGCTGCTGGGTGGCCCTGGCGTAGATAAACAGGGACGAATCCAGCACCTCCCCGGCAGGCTCGAGTTATTGAAGGTCGGTCAACGGGTGATTCTGAAAGGGGCCAACTGGCAGGATCTGGCCTTTGAACAGACGATTCGGCAAATGCTGGCGCAGCAATGCTTTGAGAGCAATGGCAAGGTCTGTCGGCTACCCGACAATGTTCACTTTTATCAGATGCCGGTAGGGAATGACGAGCTTAGTTCACTGTTTCAAAGCCTGTCCTGCTCTTTTGAAAAACAAAATGACAAACAAGGCGCCAATGGACTTGATCAAGAGCAACCACCACAAAATCCGGTCATCATTAACGAGAGTAATATCAGCGAATGGCTGAGCCCGATTGCCATCGCCCCGGAGGGTTATGCAGTCCCTAACAGCTGTCTGTTGGAACAGGTTCAGGCGGGCGGTGCCGTCGCTGTTACGTCTCCCCTCAATGAGGAAAACTGGTTTCGTTTGCTGGGCTCACTGCAGACTATTCGCGAAACCACTGGCCTGGAGCCCCGACTTCGGGTGGCTCATTCAGGACGGCAGCCAAAAGCCCTGGGATTGATAGAAAACGTTGAGCACCCTATACCCGGGAGCGTTCAGTTACCGAAAAAAGTCAGCGATCAGGCAGCCATTGACACCTTTACTTATCAGCAACATGCCCAGGTCAGACACTGGATCAATCAGCAGCCGCAAACACCTCTGGTCATCCAGGTCAATGAACAGACAGGCTTCAGCCAGCTATTTGATAATATCCATATCACCTCGGAACAAAAGGCGTATTTTGGACGACGCCAGAGTAAATTGCAGGAGGCATTAACCGCTGGCGAGCCTGTGGTATTCCTGGGACTCGAGCGTAGTCCAGCGCTTCAGCAACTGCTGGAACCTCTGGTTGTGGGACAACCTCTGTTGGTGAATGGTCAATTACAGGCCTACCCAAAAGCTCGCGTCACATTGCTCTGGCCTGAGTCTGCAAAAAGCCCCTCTTCAGTATTGAACTTGATGCTTGCCACAGGTAAGCCCTGCCCCGAGATCGATCTCTGGGATATCACTGCCTCCAGGTATGAGATACCGCGGACTGAACTGCCTGAACAAGCACTTAATGAACTTTACGAAGCCTTTAAAACCGTACCCGCCCACCTGTGTAACCCTTTGCCTGAAATAACCGAAGGGTTATTGAATAACCTGATACTGGCGGCCCGACGGGCACAGCAGGTTGACCAGTCCCCAGAGTTCCTGCCCCGCCACTGGCGCAAGGCCATCAATAGTGTCATCACCCATGGCACCCGGCAGAATCCGTCCGTCCGTGATTTTATGAAGGTGGTTTGTTGGCAGTTGTTACCGGATAGGACGCCAGATGCTCACAGGAAGCCGGATGAGGATCAAACTGCCTCGGTAGATCCGGACCAGTTAAATGAAGTCATCAATAGTGCCCCGCAGTTAAACAGAGAGTTTGTAAAGCAGAACCTCTGGCCACTGGCCAGAGCCTCTGACCCGAAAATCTTTAAGCAAGCAAAACTCTACTATCAAAGTTCATCTCCGGAATGGGATGTAGAAGAAATTCTGGACGGGCTCTGTGCCCTGATCGTAGCCCATACGTCTGCAGAACAACAAGACGCAATGGCCTGCCAGTTGAAAGTCGATCCGGCAGCAACAGAGACCTTTCAATCGTTAACCATCAGGCCATCAAGACAGATTAAACGTTTGCAGGATGCGCTGGCTTGCGGATGGCAGTTAAACCTTGCGTCTGGTCAGATCCGATCCGATGCTATTCAGGCTCTGGCCAGCGATTGTTTTCATATTGCCAGAACCGCGAATACTGTCAAAGCAGGTATTGAAGAGATAGAAAATCGTCTGCCTGAATCACTGGAATGGACGGGTTCCGCTGATAATCCTTTGTCAGCACTGGCCCGGGATCTTTATCACGGCGAGATAAGCCAGAGAGATCGTGAAAGCCGTCGATTATCCCGACTCCATGACCGGCTTTCGGACTCTCCCGTTATCTTCCTGCAGGGGGAAACCGGCACCGGAAAAAGTTACTTTTCCGCCAAAATGGCGAACGCTTCAGGACTGGCTGAGGTCATTTCCCTTGGACCTTCCGACAGCGAACAGACCCTGATGAAACGCTGGCAGTGGCAAGAGCATACCGATGGCGATCGCTCTATGGCGCAGCAAAACCGGGCGCTAATGGCATGGGCCAATACCAAATCCGACAAAGACGGAGAATACATCACCCTGTTGCTGGATGAGGCTAATTTGGCCAAAGCCGGATTACTGGCGTCATTGAACGGCCTGTGGGAACCGGAACCCTGCATCTATGTCAATGGTCATCCTGTCAAGGTCGGCCCAAAACACCGGGTAATTCTCACCGGTAACCCGGATCATTACACCGGGCGCCAAATGGACCCGGCCCTGAAAGAGAAGCTGCCCAGGGCTTACTACCCACGTCTGGACCAGGCTTTCCTTAGGGACAGAGTGGTGGAACCGGCTCTGCTCAATCAGTTACAACGGCATCTGCCGGATTCTCAAACAAGCAGGATTGCGCAGAGTACCACCGGGAGTCTGATGGTGTTGTGGCAATATTATCAGGAACTGCTGCCAGACCATGAGTTTACCCCCAGGGATTTAACCGATATCTGCAGTTGGGTGGGTTGGTATCTGGATCGTTCGTTATCCGCCGGTGACACGGTTACCGGCAAGCAAATGAGCGCTTTGATCCAACAAAGTTTTCGGGATCTACTGGGCCCTGAAATCACCGAAACAAATCAGGATGCCCTGTCAGCACTGGAAAGCTGGTTTGCTGCCCGTTACCAGCCGGAGAACACCCTGAGTGACAGAGTTCATAACAAGACCCTGGAGGAAATGCAGAAGACCTTCAGAACAGTCAGCGAAAAAATTCGACCAGACTTTGATACCTCCGGATCGGCAGTCCGTGAACTGGCGCAACGGCTTGGACAGGATTTAAGCCGCTGTCAGCAGGCTTATCATCGCAAGATAAAACACGGCGGTCGTCAGGCGACACTGATAGAAGGTCCGGCCGGACGGGGTAAAGATGCCACGCTGAGCCTGGTGATTGAAAGTGTCAGACAGCAGGCTGAACAGCGGCAAGAATCCATGCCGGAAGTCTTTTACCTGAATGCCTGTGATTGTTCCTGGGACAGAGTGTGTGAAGCGATCCAGAAGGCAAAAATTAAAGGCGGCATCGTGGTGATTTCGGAAATGAATCTGATCGACAGCCAGCATCTGGAAGGTGAGTTAAACGATATTCTGGCCGGTGACGCCCATCCCGGCTTCCACCTGTTTGCCACCATCAACCCGCCTGAGTACAGCGGACGAAAACCCTTATCGCCGGCACTGAAAGGACGTTTCCGGCATTTGCCCATCCGGCAGTACAACCCGGCAGAATTACAGACCATTGCCGAAAAAGTGTTGCCAGAGTCACCAGAATGGACATTAGTCGCTAAAAAGCTAACAGAAAAACATTGTCTTTTAAGGTCTTGCCTACAACGCAAAAACCTGCCTTTGCAGCCGACCAGCCTTGATCTTCAGAATGTCACCAAGGCTGTCTTCAGAAGAGGCGACTTTACCGATAAAGCACTTCATCAATGCCTCACTCAGCACTACCGGCTTTATCTGATGGCCGCCAACCTGTCGCTGGAGGAACTGCCGGGGTCTTCGGCTCTTGCCATGGGGAAATGTGAATTTAATTCCGAACTTTGCCATTGGTTCAATCAGACAGTACCGAAAATTGATCGTCCATGGTTGATACGAAGCAGTCATCTCAGCAGTGTTGATGAAAAAAAACATGAAATCCTTGTTAACACTGAGCTGGATGAACAGGAAGCCAGAACGGAAATCATCAAGAGCGTGGCTCAGGCAAAGTGGCGGTCATCAGGCCTTCCAATGAGGCCCTATGACTCGGACGACTCACTCACCCAGACACTTTACCGACACTGGCAGCGAAGCTGGTTTAATCATAAGTTTGGCCACACCGGCGTGCACGCTGATAGCGTATTTTCCCTGTCGAAAGAACAGACACTGACGCTGATCTTATCAGCTAACCGGCCTTATTTTCGTGAGGCTGATCGGCGAATCAGTGCATGGTACCTCCATGGTGCACAATGTTGGCCTGTGTTCTGGCATCAGATCAGTGATCTGCCGAAGCATCTGGTCGATGATTTTATGAACGAAACACCACAGGACATGCCAAAAGTCCGGGAGAAACAGGCACCGACATTGGATCAAGGCACCAACCCTGAGCCACAGTCTGTTTACCAGGCATTGACTATTGACAGTGATAAGGCCTCTGAAAAATACAATCCGGAAGACCTCGAGAAACAGGCTTCACCATTGGACCGCATTACGGACTACGAGAACGAGAGTGAGCTAAAAATCAAGCGTTATATAATTTTTGACATTAAGGACTTTTTTCCCGCTCATTATCGGTGGTGGGCAAGAGATATTTTTGTATCTGCTGAGGGCGACATCAAATTGATCGATATTAATGATCGTCACATGCAGGGAGCCGAAGTCCTCATACCGGGTCGGTTACCGCAACCTGACCAGGAAGTGACATTAGCCAGCGATCAGACCCTGGCGACCTTTGAGCGGCCATCGAACACTTGTCGATATGCCTTGCCCGGCCTGAAGCCTGACGACCGAATCGTGGCCCTGCGCATAACACCAGCATTGCCATTTACCCTGATCAGGGACCGATATGCCGGGCTCCATACACTCTATGTTGCGAAGGCCGAAGATAACCAGACTATTCAATTTGCCTATGTCGTAGAACACAGAGAAGCGGGAAAAAAAACACTTGCTGAAAAAGTCCGACCCGCACAATCAACACGGTTTGACGTCCGCTGTTCAGAAGGTATAGAGGCAGTACTGAAAAAAGTATTTACCCGAATTGACCTGCAACCAACGGAAGTACAGGGGCCTTTACAGATAATAAAAGACGCTAAAAACATCAGGCAACGCATTAAGGCGATCAAGGACTATTGCCGGGGGTTTTCCGGTGGTGATATGCCAGTGGGGAATAAAAATTTGTTTCAATACCTGGTAACACAGCGGCAGGGGAGCTGTCGTCATCGTGCGCCTGTTTTTGTTGCTCTTTGCCGTTATTTTGAGATTCCATGTCGGCTAATTGCTAACAAAAACCACGCCTTTGCAGAATGTTCCATAGACAGCGGTCAAACCTGGGAGTCAGTGGATTTGGGCGGGGCACCTGTTGAGGCAATAGAAATCTGGCCTGACTTCCAGCCCAACAAGCGGATCAGCGGTTCCGGCACCCATTCAAAGAAAATCAGGGATCTGCTGGAAGGAGCTGATTTAGCACAACAGGAAGCTATAGCTAAAGCCCTGGGAATGAGCCTGGAGGAGCTGAAAAAAGCCCTTGAGACAAACACTGCATTGTTAGAAGCCGATCTGACACCTTTCAAATTAGTAGTGAGGCTTTGGAGGAAAAAAGATTTGGCCGGCTTTTCCATGGGCGTCTCAATCCTGGAGTCGCTGGAGACAGACGAATCAGACTATGCCGAGCAGGCATTGATCGGTGATATAGATTGCCGAGGAGATAATCCGATGTCGGAAGCCGTAATGCAAATATTGTCCGACAGTGATGAGGATCAGGTCTCTGATCAACTTAAATCCCTCTATTTAAAAATGATTGTTCATGGCGGAGCAGAGCCGCTCGATTGGTTGAATTCAATAGTGAAAATACTCAATGGCAGCGACTTGACCAAACGTTCGGTTATTCAATTTGCCAGTCAAGCCCTGAAATCGGGTTGGCTGAATCTATTGCCATTACAAAAATACAAAAGTAAGAAGGAAGTTAAACACCATCAGCTATTGCTGCGACTGGAAAGCGTCGATGAACTGAAGGTTGATGCCAGCCGTTGTCTGAAACAGTGGTATAAGGGATCATTCTCCAGGGAAAAAAATAGCCATCTCTGGCAGTTCCTACATAGCTACTTCCAAACAAAGAAAAAGTATGCCTTGCTCGTCACTCACAGTCATGACGGGGTTTCGCCATTCCTGCAAAGTAAAATTGCCAGCTCGTCTTTGCAAAAAACCTGGACAGACGAACCTGAGGGTATTCCGAATATAGAACGAATGTTGGTACATGATCCGGCCTTTGAGCAGTTAAGCTCGTTCAAGGCGAACCACCGTCCGGTAATTATCATGGGGCAACCTTCCTGGGACGAAACAGTGTTGGATAAAAAGGTCGAAGCCCTGTTGCAGCGAATTATTGCCAACAGCCCGGACGACCTGGAGCCGTCGGATGAGGAGCGAAGGCTGGAAAGTGATTTAAAAAACAAATGCATTCAGGCAATTCAGCAGGCCTTCAGTTATTACCTGTATGGACTGGCAAACTCGAAAGGCGGTTACTTAAAGTATTGTTGGGCTGACGCTGTCATCGGGCCTTATAAAAGCAGCGACCACCATGGCGCTCACGATCCATCCTCACCGGGAGAGCTGTATGCCATGATGTCCTGGATTTATAGCTCTTACGAGTTCCAGGGATCTGTTGAAGATGCCTACTTACGGCATGCGTACAACGCCAGCGATGCTCTGGTGCTGAAATCCGTCGAACTGACAATTATCGCCGAAGAGTTTGTAAACAGCGTGAATTTGAATTCGATTTATGACGCATTGAAGAGCTGATAACCCTTTGGTCATGATGAATTTTTAGCAAAATCGTCGTAAACCCTCGCCCAATCGAGGGTGTCGCAAAAGGTCAATTAAAACGCTTCAAGCTTCAAACCGTCATCTCCGCGAAGGCGGAGATCCACTGTTCGTGGTGGGTTCCCGCCTGCGCGGGAACGACGATCTTGATATATCCTGCTGACCATACCCTTTTGCGACACCCTCGACAAGGCGGGGAGTGTCACAGTGATTTCCATCAATCATTACGGCTAACTTTCCAAGCGGAACTTTAGTCCTATCTTACGGTCAAATAATTAAACAGTTTCAATTTAATCCTTCAGATGGCAGTAGGGAGATTAGCTATGGATAGTCGTATTGGTGGTGAAAAAAACAACCTCGTTTCTCTTTGTGACGTGCCTGTCAGTGACATGCCTGATAGCGCAGTGCCAAGCAAGAGAGCAACGCAGGGTTTACCATCAAAGATTACAAAGGTCTGCTCTGGTATCGCTTCCACACTCAATAAATCATCACCTTCGGTAAACTTTCCTGACAAAACCAGAACCCTGGCCTCAACCGATTCCTCACTCCACAAGGCCCCTCATGCCTTCGATTTTCGTTTTGTCACCAGTGATGATGAGCTTCGAAAGCTTCTGGTTGCCCAGACCTGCGATGAACATCGGGATGTCACCCTTATTTCCCACCCCGATGACCTGTCACAGGCTAACCTGGTGACCCGCTTGAGCATTTCCGGCGACGGTCGCCACAGGCTGGGGTCGGGCAAGCTGTTTGAAGGTTCACAGCCCATGACTCTGGTGCTGGATATCCGAAAGCTCTCCAGCGAGGATCTGCCAAAATTTAACGACCTGCTGGACCCGAATAACCCCTGTCTATACGACAAAGTCAGCCAGAAGAAACGCTCTCTGGGTGAACATGTTGCTCTGCTGGTGGTGGCAGACCCTGACCAGCTGGCATCGGTTGGCCAGCGTGAAGATGCACCCGGTGCTGATTTCTGGCGGCGAATTAATCGACCGGGCAATACCTGGCAGTTCGAGGCACAGACCGGCAATGCTCCGGCAATGGACGCTGACGAGGTGCCTCCGGTATTGGCGGAACGCTCCGCTGAAAGCGCCATGGATGACGACAATACCCTGGTTATTGACTGTCACTTGCACAGTCACTGGCGACAGTTGCTGCTGGGTGGCCCCGGCGTAGATAAACAGGGACGAATCCAGCACCTCCCAGGCAGGCTCGAGTTATTGAAGGCCGGACAACGGGTGATTCTGAAAGGGGCCAACTGGCAGGATCTGGCCTTTGAACAGACGATTCGGCAAATGCTGGCGCAGCAGTGCTTTGAGAGCAATGGCAAGGTCTGTCGGTTACCCGACAATGTTCAGTTTTATCAGATGCCGGTAGGGAATGACGAGCTTCGTTCACTGTTTCAAAACCTGTCCTGCTCTTTAGAAAAACAAGGTGACAAACAAGACGACGAAGGACTTGTTCAAGAGCAACCACCACAAAATCCCATCATCATTAACGAGAGTACTATCAGGGAATGGCTGAGCCCGATTGCCATTGCCCCGGAAGGCTATGCAGTCCCCAACAGCTGTCTGTCGGAACAGGTTCAGGCGGGGGGTACCGTCACCGTTACGTCTCCCCTCAATGAGGAAAACTGGTTTCGTTTGCTAGGCTCGCTGCAGACTATTCGCGAAACCACTGGCCTGAAGCCCCGACTTCAGGTGGCTTATGCAAAAGGACAACCAAAAGCCCTGGGATTGACAGAACAGGATGGGCACCCTTTGCCCGGGTTACCGAAAAAAGTCAGCGATCAGGCTGCCATTAACACCGTCACTTATCAGCAACATGCCCAGGTCAGACACTGGATCAATCAACAGCCGCAAACACCTCTGGTCATTCAGGTTAATGAACAGACCAGCTTCAGCCAGCTATTTGATAATATCTATATCACCTCGGAACAGAAGGCGTATTTTGGACGCCGTCAGAGTAAGTTGCAGGAGGCATTAACCGCTGGCAAGCCAGTGGTATTCCGGGGACTCGAGCGTAATCCAGCGCTTCAGCAACTGCTGGAACCTCTGGTTGCAGGACAACCTCTGTTGGTGAATGGTCAATTACAGGCCTACCCACAAGCTCGTGTCACAGTGCTCTGGCCTGAGTCTGCAAAAAGTCCCTCTTCAGTATTGAGCTCGATGCTTGCCACGGGTAAACCCTGTCCCGAGATCGATCTCTGGGATATCAGCGCCTCCAGGTATGAGATCCCCCGGACTGAACTGCCTGAACAAGCACTTAATGAACTTTACCAAGCCTTTGAAACCGTCCCCGTCGACCTGTGCAACCCTTTGCCTGAAATAACCGAAGGGTTATTAAATAACCTGATACTGGCGGCCCGGCAGGCACAGCAGGTTGACCAGTCCTTGAGGCTTTTACCCCGTCACTGGCGCAAGGCCATCAACAGCGTTATCACCCATGGTACCCGGCAACATCCGTCCGTGCGTGATTTTATGAAAGTGGTTTGTCGGCAGCTATTGCCAGATGAGAATCAAACCCCCTCGGTAGACCGTGATCGCTTGAACGCCATCATCAAAAGTGCCCTGTCGTTAGATAGAGAGTTTGTGAAGGAAAACCTGTGGCCTCTGATCAGAGCCTTTGACCCGAAAGTCTTTAAACAGTCACAACTCTCTTGTCACAGTTCATCTCTGGAATGGGATCAGGAAGAACTTCTGGACAGGCTTTGTGCCCTGATCGTGGCCCATGCGTCTGAAGAAAAACGAGGTGCAATGGCCTGCCAGCTGGAAGTCGGTCCGGCAGCAGCAAAGACCCATCAATCGTTAGCCATCAGGCCATCAAGACAGATTAAACGTTTGCAGGATGCACTGGCTTCTGGCTGGCAGTTAACCTTGCCAACGGGGCAGACCCGGTCCGATGCCATTCAAGCGCTGGCCACTGATTGTTTTCATATTGCCAAAACAGCAACTTCTGAGGCAGCAGGCATTGAACGCATAGAACTTCGGCTGTCTGAATCACTGAAATGGACGGTCTCCAATGATATGCCTTTGTCAGCACTGGCCCGGGATCTTTATCACGGCGAGATAAGTCAAAAGGATCGCGAAAGCCGTCGATTGTCCCGACTCCATGACCGGCTTACGGACTCTCCCGTTCTGTTCCTGCAGGGAGAAACCGGCACCGGGAAAAGTTACTTTTCTGCCAAAATGGCCAGGGCTTCAGGACAAGCTTCAGTCATTTCCCTTGGACCTTCAGACAGTGAACAGACCCTGATGAAACGCTGGCAGTGGCAACAACACGCCGACGGCGACCGTTCTATGACACCGCAAAACCGGGCGTTGATGGAATGGGCCAAAACCGAATCCGACAAAGACGGAGATTACATTACCCTGGTTCTGGATGAAGCCAACCTGGCCCAAGCCGGATTACTGGCGTCATTGAACGGCTTATGGGAACCACAACCCTGCATCTATGTGAATGGTCATCCTGTCAAGGTCAGCCTGAAACACCGGGTGATTCTCACCGGCAATCCCGATCATTATGCCGGGCGCCAACTGGACCCGGCCCTGAAAGAGAAACTGCCCAGGGCTTACTACCCTCGCCCGGATCAGTCATTCCTTCGGGACAGGGTGGTAGAACCGGCTCTGGTCAGGCATTTACAAGAGCATCTGACGGAGCAGCAAATAAACGACATTGCACGCAGTGCCAGCAAAAGTGTGATGGCGCTCTGGCAACATTATCAGGAGCTGCTGCCAGAGCATGAGTTTACCCCCAGGGATTTAACGGACATCTGCAGTTGGGTGGGCTGGTATCTGGATCGTGCTCAGCCCGCTTGCGGCAGTGTGACCTGTGAGCAAATAAACAGTTTGATACAACTTAGTTTTCGGGATGTACTGGGCCCTGAAATCACCGAAACACATCAGGACGCCCTGTCAGCACTGGAAATCTGGTTTGCTGCCCGCTACGAATCGGAGAACACCCTGAGCGACAGAGTTCATAACAAGACCCTGCAGGAAATGCAGCAGACCTTCAGTACAGTCAGCGAAAAAATCCGACCAGACTTTGATACCTCCGGATCGGCAGTCCGTGAACTGGCGCAACGACTTGGACAGGATTTAAACCGCTGTCAGCAGGCTTATCATCACGAAAGAAAACACGGCGGTCGTCAGGCGACACTGATTGAAGGTCCAGCCGGACGGGGCAAGGATGCCACGCTGAACCTGGTGATTGAAAGTGTCAGAAAGCTGGCTGAAGAACGGCAAGAATCCATGCCGGAAGTCTATTACCTGAATGCCTGTGATTGTTCCTGGGACAAACTGTGCGAAAAGATCCAGAAGGCAAAAGACGATGGCGGCATCGTGGTGATTTCGGAAATGAATCTGATCGACAGCCAGCATCTGGAAGGTGAGTTAAACGATATTCTGGCCGGTGACGCCCATCCCGGCTTCCACCTGTTTGCCACCATCAACCCGCCTGAGTACAGCGGGCGAAAACCCTTATCGCCGGCACTGAAAGGACGTTTTCGACATTTGCCCATCCGGCAGTACAACCCGACAGAATTACAGACCATTGCCGAAAAAGTGTTGCCAGAGTCCTCACAAGGGACATCAGCCGCTATAAAGCTGACAGAAAAACATTGTCTTTTAAGGGCTCACCTGCAAGACAAAAAACTGCCATTGCAGCCCACCAGCCTTGATTTACAGAATGTTGCCAGAGCTATCACCAGAGGTGGCGATTTTAGCGAAAAAGCCGTTCATCAATGCCTCAATCAGCACTACCGGCTTTATCTGATGGCCGCCAATATATCGCTAGAGGAACTGCCTGAGTCTTCGGCTCTTGCCATGAGGAAAAGTGAATTTAATTCCGGACTTTGCCAATGGTTCAATCGGACGGTATCGGACATTGACCGTCCGTGGTTGATTCGAAACAGTCATCTCAACGGTGTTGATGAAAAAAACCATGAAATTCGTATCAAGACTGGTCCGACTGGAGAGGAAACCAAAACGGAACTTATCAGGATGGTGGCTCAGAAAAAATGGCAGACATCCGGTCTTTCCCTGAATCCGGATCAGTCGGACGATATTTTCACACAGGCACTTTACAGACACTGGCAGCAACGCTGGTTCGCTGATGATTTTAGCCTTACCGAAGTGGACGCTAATAGTGTATTTCCCCTGACCAAAGAACAGGCACAAACACTGAAAATGTGGGGCTGCAAGCCTTATCTTAGGGAGGCTAATAAGCAGATACGGGCATGGAACTCCCGTGACCTTCAATGCTGGCCCGCATTTTGGCATCAGATCAGCGCTCTGCCGAACCGTTTGGTAAACGATTTTATTAAGGAAGCATCAGCTATTAGCGGTGATGAAGCTCCTGAGCCATACAATCCAGAAGTCGAGGAAGAAAAAGCTCGGGCATTGGATCGAAGAACGAACTATGAGGATCGGGATAATTCAGGGACTAAGCTTCACAAAGTTTTTAATACGCAGCATTCCCCTACGATGTATCGCTGGGAGGCAAAAGATATTCGTGTCACCGCCGGGGGTGAAATCAAACGGATCGATCTTGATGGCAAACCCTTTCTGGGGGTCGAAACCCTCACTCCTAAACAGTTGCCAGGGAAAGACCAGGAAGTGATATTAACCAGAGATCAAACGCTGGGGACCCTTGAGGTATCACCAAGGAATGGTAAGTGTCCCTTACCCAGCCTGGCGGCCAGCGACACTATCGTGGCCCTGCGTTTAGAACCCTATATGCCATTTAAACTGATCCGGGACCAATATACCGGGCTTCATACACTGTTTATTCCTCTGGCCAAAGCCTACCAGAGTTTTCAGTGTACTTATGTCGTAGAACCCCGAAAGCCGTGCGGAAAAACGGCTGCTAAAGAAGTCTTTTTTGACGTCCAGTGTTCAGAAGGCGTGAGGTCCGTACTGAAGGAACTGTTTGATAACATCAACGAACAACCCGCCAAAATACAGGCACCGTTGCGGAAAATAATAGACGCTAAAAACATCAGGCAACGAATTAACGCAATCACGGAGTATTGCAAAGAGTTCTCTGGTATAGCTAAACCAGATGAGAGTGAAAATTTCTTTCGATTCCTGGTAACAAATCGGCAAGGTAGCTGTCGTCATCGTGCGCCTGTTTTTGTTGCTTTTTGTCGCTATTTCGGGATTCCCAGTCGGCAAATTCAGAGCCCCAAGCACGCCTTTGGTGAGTATTCCGTGGATGGAGGCCAAACCTGGGAGTCAGTGAATTTGGGCGGAGCGCCTGGCGGGTTTACAGAAATCGCACCTGACTTCCAGCACGGCAGGAAGGCCGGTAGTTCCAGCAGCTGGCCAAACAAGATTAACATTAACAATCTCCTTAAAGATGCTGATTCAGCACAACAGCAAGCTCTGGCTGATGTTTTGGAGATTAGCCAGAAGGTGCTAAAAAAAGCCCATAAGACAAACACTGCATGGTTAGAAACCAAACTGAAATCTTTTGAAATGGTACTGAAACTTTGGAAGAAAAAAGATTTGGCCAGCTTTTCCATGGGCGTCTCAATCTTAGATTCGCTAGAGACAAAAGCATTGAACGATTCAGGGCTGGAATTGATCGGTAATGTGTATGGCGAAAATGATCGAAGATATAATCCAATGACGGAAGCCGTAATACAAATATTGTCTGACAGTGATGAAGATCAGGTCTCTAACCAACTCAAATCACTCTATGTAAAGATGATTGTTCAGGGCGAAGCACTCCCTGAATATTGGTTGAGATCAATAGTGAAAATACTGAACGGCAGTGACTTAAGCAAACGTTCGGTTATTCAATTTGCCGGTGAAGCCCTTAAATCGGGTTGGCTGGATCTGGTGCCGGTAAAAATATTCCCGGGGCAGGAGAAAATTGAACATCATAAGCTATTGGTCCGTCTGGAAAGCGTCGATGAACTGAAGGCTGATGCCAGTCATTGTCTGAAACAATGGTATAAGGAATTATTGTCAAGGGAAAAAAACAACCACAGGTGGCAATTCTTTTATAGCAACTTCCAAACGAATAAAAAGTATGCCTCACTCGTCTCTCGCAGTCATGATGGGGTTTCGCCATTCCTTCAAGGTAAAATTACCAGCTCGTCTTTGCAAAAATCCTGGACATACCAACCTGAGGGTATTCCAAATATAGAAAGATTGCTGGCACATGATCCAGCGTTTGAGCAGTTAAGCTCGGTCAGGGCGAACCAACGTCCGGTGATTATCCTGGGGCAACCATACTGGAACGACACAACGATGTATAAAAAGGTTGAAGCTCTGTTGCAACGAATGATTGCCAGCGACCCGGACAACCTGAAGCCGCTTCTTGAAAAAATCAATCAATATAATCAGATCAAAAAACAATTTGACGATGATATGGAAGCACTGAAGAAAGAACATAGTTATAGAGAATGCAGGCACTCCGGCTTTTTTGATAAGCGATATCAAAGTAAAAAAAATGACTATGAGAAAAAAAGGCTTGAGATTGAAAACAGGTATAACTCTGCTCTGAAGCTCCATGAGTCGTCGATTAAGGCGCAAAAACCGCAGAGTGATTTAGTAAACAAATGCACTAAGTCAATTCAGCAAGCCTTCAGTTTCTACCTTTATGGATTGGCAAACTCGAAAGGCGGTTACTTGAAGTATTGCTGGGCCGATGCTGCTATGGGGCCTCATGCTGTCAAAGGGCCTAATGATGAAAAGTGCTGCCACTATGGCGCTCACGATCCATCCTCACCAGAAGAGCTGTATGCCATGATGACCTGGATTAGAAGCTCTGACGAGTTCCAGGAATCTGTTGAAGATGCTTATTTACGACAAGCGCAAAACGCCAGCGATGCTCTGGTGCTGAAATCCGATGAGCTGACAACCATCGCCGAAGAGTTTTTGAACAGCGTGAATTTGAATTCGCTTTCTGACGCATTGGAGAGCTAACAACCTCAATATCCCAAAAGTCCATCCCATTTGTGATGGATACGGGTAATACCAATCGTATTTTCTAACTCCCGCAATGAGCATGGAGATTTGAGCCTTAAGACAAGGCGGCGTGAGGAGTCATAGCCTTAGCTATGGCGACGATCGCCAACGCAGGATTAAGGCTCAAATCTTCAGCGCAATAGGGAGTTAGAAAGTTCGATTGGTATAACTATCCTGACGGAACTTCCATCCTGTCTGAAGGTCATACCATTAAACAATGGCAATGCAGTCCTTCAAATAACAGGTAGGAGATTCACTATGGATGGTCGTATTGTTGGGCAAAAATGCAAACCTTCTGCTGAAAATAGTTTACCTCCAGCCAAGAGACAGGGAGGATATTCATCATCTAAGATTGCAGAGGTCTGCTCTGGTGTCACTCCCCAAACCAAGACATCATCAAATCCGTTGATGTTGCCTGACAGAGCGAGTTCCGTATTCTCTATGGATTGCACGCTCCCAAAGGCCCCTTATTCTTTCGATTTTCGTTTTGTCGCCAGTGATGATGAGGTTCGACAGCTTTTAGTTGCCCGAACCGGCGATGAGAATAGGGATGTCACCCTTATTTCCCACCCCGATGATCTTGCACAGGCTAACCTGGTGAGCCGGTTGAGCATTTCCGCCGATGGTCGCCACACTGTGAGTTCGGGCAAGCTGTTCGAAGGTTCACAGCCACTCACACTGGTGATGGATATCCGAAAACTCAACAGCGAAGAGCTGCCAAAATTTAACGATCTGCTGGACCCGGATACTCCCTGTCTGTTCGACAAAGCCAGTCAGAAGAAACGCCCTTTGGGCGAGCATGTTTCGCTATTGGTCCTGGCCGACCCTGAGCAGTTGGCATCGGTTGGTCTGCGTGAAGATGCACCCGCGGTCGGCGCTCCGGGTGCTGACTTCTGGCGGCGAATTAACAGGCCGGGAAATACCTGGCAGTTCGAGGCTCAGACCGACAATGACTCATCAATGAACCTGGACAATGTTCCCCCGCTATTGGCTGAACTCCCCTGTGCCGAAAGTGCTATGGATGACGACAGTACCGTTTTAATTAACTGCCATAGGCACACCAGCTGGCGACAGTTGCTGCTGGGCGGGCCGGGAGTGGATCAACAGGGGCGAATCCGGCACATCCCCGGCAGGCTTGAGTGTTTGAGGGCCGGGCAACGGGTCATTCTGAAAGGGGCCAACTGGCAGGACCTGGCTTTTGAACAGACGATTCGACAGATACTGGCGCAGCACTGCTTTGAGAGCAATGGCAAGATCTGTGGGTTACCCGACGATGTTCAGTTTTATCAAATGTCGGTAGACAGTAATGAGCTTCACTCACTGTTTCAAACCCTGTCCTGCCAGGGTGACGCTTCAGGACACCCGATCATCATTAACCAGAGTAACATTAGTGAGTGGCTGAACCCGATTGCTATTTCCCCGCAAGGCTATGCAACCCCTAACAACTGTTTGTTGGAACAAATTCGGGCGGGTGGTGTAGTCACTGTAACCTCTGCCCTTAATGAGGCACTATGGTTTCGTTTGCTGGGTTCATTGCAGACTATTCGCGAAACGAGTGACCTGGAGCCCCGACTTCAGGTGATGCACTCAAAACAACAGCCGAAAGCCCTTGGATTGCCAGAAAACGATGGGCAGCCTGTGTCCAGCCTGCAGGACAAAACCAGAGAGCACACTGCCTTTGATATCGTCACTTATCATCAACAGGCCCAGGCAAGCCACTGGATCAATTATCTGCAGGAAGCACCTCTGGTCATCCAGATCAATGAACAGACCAGCTTCAGCCAGCTTTTTGATAATATCCATATCACTTCGGAACAAAAGGCTCATTTTGGGCGACGTCAGAGCGGGTTGCAGAAGGCATTAATCGCTGGCACGCCGGTTTTATTGCGGGGATTGGAAACTAATCCAATGCTTCAGCAACTTCTGGAACCCCTGGCTGTAGGGCAACCTCTGTTGGTGAATGGCCAATTACAGGCCTTCCCAAAAGCCCTTGTCGCAATACTCTGGCCCAAGTCCGTGATGGGCTTCTCTTCGGTATTGGATTCGATGGTCGCCACGGCTGACCCATGTCCTGACTTCGATATCTGGGATATCAATGCGGACAGGCATGATATCCCCCGGACTGAATTGCCAGAACAAGCACTTTACTCAGTTTACAATGCGTTTAATACCGTACCTGCTCACCTTTGTAACCCTTTGCCTGAAATTACCGAAGACTTGTTGAATAACCTGATACTGGCTGCCCGACGGGTACAGCAGGTTGACCAGTCACCACTGCTTTTACCCGGCCACTGGCGCAAGGCTATCAATAGCGTCATTACCCATGGCACCCGGCAGCATCCGTCCGTGCGCGATTTTATGAAAGTGGCTTGTTGGCATTCACTGCCCGATGTTCATACGACGCCGGTTAAGGATCAAACCACCTCGGTAGACCCGGATCAGTTAGCTACCATCATCAATGGTGCTCTGCGGTTGGATAGAACGTTTATGAAGCAGAACTTCTGGCAACTGGCCCGAGCCTTTGATCCGGCGGTATTTAAGGACAGTGAATTACAAGTGTCCTATGAAAGTCCATTTCCAGTGCAGGGTGAAAAGGAAGCTCTGGACAGATTCTGTGCCATTGTCCTGGCCCATGCGCCTGAAGAAAAACGCCAGGCAATGGCCTATCAGCTGGCAGTCGACCCGGCGGCGGCAGAGCCCTGGCAATCGTTAACCATCAGACCCACAAGACAGATTAAACGTTTGCAAGATGCACTGGCTTCTGGCTGGCAGTTAGCTTTGTCACCAGGGCAGACCCGATCCCATGGCATTCAATCTCTGGCTGGCGATTGCTTTTACATAGCCAGAACAGCCAATTCTGACGCAGCAGGCATTGAGCACATAAAAAATCGACTGTCTGAATCACTGGCATGGACGGGGTCCACGGATAAGCCCTTATCCGCACTGGCCGACGATCTTTATCACGGCCTGACGAACCAGAAGGATCGTGAAAGCCGACGATTATCCCGACTCCATGAACGCTTTGCGGATTCTCCCGTTATCTTCCTGCAGGGAGAAACCGGTACTGGAAAAAGTTACTTTTCCGCCAAAATGGCGAATGCTTCAGGACAGGCTGCGGTCATTTCACTTGGGCCTTCTGACAGCGAACAAACCCTGATGAAACGCTGGCAGTGGCAAGAGCACACCGAGGGTGACCGTTCCATGACACTGCAAAACCGGGCGCTGATGGAATGGGCCAACACTCCGTCCGGGAAGGATGGACACTATGTCACTCTGGTTCTGGATGAAGCCAACCTGGCCAAAGCCGGATTGCTGGCATCATTGAACGGCTTATGGGAACCGCAACCGTGCGTATACGTCAATGGTCATCCTGTCAATGTCGGCCCGAAACACCGGGTGATTCTCACCGGTAACCCGGATCATTACGCCGGGCGCCAAATGGGCCCGGCCCTGAGAGAGAAACTGCCCAGAGCTTACTACCCACGGTTAGACCAGGCATTCCTTCGGGACAGGGTGGTGGAACCGGCTCTGGTCAGGCATTTACAACGGCATCTGCCGGGACATCAAATAAACGACACTGCACACGACGCCAGCAAAAGTGTGATGGTACTCTGGAAATATTATCAGGAACTCTTGCCCGGGCATGAGTTTACCCCCAGGGATTTAACCGATATCTGCAGCTGGGTGGGTTGGTATCTGGATCGTGGCCAACCCGCTCGCGGCAGTGTGACCTGTGAGCAAATAAACAGTTTGATCCAACAGAGTTTTCGGGATGTACTGGGGCCGGAAATCACCGAAACTCATCAGGATGCCCTGTCGGCACTGGAAATCTGGTTTACTGCCCGATTCCAACCGGAGAACACCCTGAGCGACAGAGTTCGTAACCAGACCCTGTCAGATATTCAGCAGACCTTCATTACAGTCACCAGAGAAATCCGACCTGAGTTTGATACCTCCGGATCAGCAGTCATTGAGCTGGTGCAAAGACTGGGACAGGATTTAAGCCGCGCTCAGCAAGCTTATCATCTCGGCATAAAACACGGCGGCCGTCAGGCAACGCTGATTGAAGGTCCGGCCGGGCGGGGTAAAGATGCCACGCTGAACCTGGTGATTGAAACTGTCAGACAGCAGGCCAGGCAACGGGGAGAATCCATGCCTGAGGTCTTCCCCCTGAATGCCTGTGACTGTTCCTGGGACAAACTGTGTGAAGCGATCCAGAAGGCAAAAGTCGATGGCGGCATCGTAGTGATTTCGGAAATGAATCTGATCGACAGCCAGCATCTGGAAGGTGAGTTAAACGATATTCTGGCCGGTGACGCTCATCCGGGCTTCCATCTCTTCGCCACCATCAACCCACCTCAGTACAGCGGGCGCAAACCCTTGTCACCGGCACTGAAAGGGCGTTTCAGACATCTGCCCATCCGGCAGTACAACCCGACAGAACTGCAGACCATTGCCGGGAAAGTATTGCCACAGAACCCGGAGGGGAAAATCGTGGCTAAAGAGCTGACTCAGCAACACTGTCGATTAAGGGCTTACCTGCAACAGCAAAACCTGTCGCTGCAGCCGACCAGTCTTGATCTGCAGAATGTCGCCAGGGCGGTTGCAAGAGAGGGCGCCTTGACCGACAAGAGGCTTCTTCAATGCTTCAATCAGCACTACCGGCTTTATCTGATGGCCGCCAAAATATCGCTGGCGGAACTGCCCGGGTCATCGCTCCCGAATTTAGGTGAAGGAGCGCTGGAGTCTGATCTTTGCCATTGGTTCAATGAAACGGTATCGGGCATTGATCGCCCCTGGTTGATACGACACAGTGACCGCAACAGTATTGATGAAAAAAACCATGAAATTCGTGTTAACACTTGTCTGCATCCAGAAAAAGTCAAAACTGAAATCATCAAGAGGGTGGCTCAGGCAAAATGGCAGGCGTCCGGTCTTCCCCTGAAGCCTCAACAGTCGTACGACATACTCACCCGGGCACTCTACCGACACTGGCAACAAAGCTGGTTTGGTGTTCAATTTGGCCAGACGGGCGTGGACGTTAATTGCGTCTTCTCCATGACGAAAGAAGAGCAACAAACGCTGAAAGCACCGGCTTCCCTGTCTTATGTCCGCAAGGCTGATCAGCGGATAGCTGCATGGAACGCCAATGAAGTTCAATTTTGGTCCGGGTTCTGGCATCAGATCAGTGATCTGCCGAACCAATGGGTTGACGACTCTGAAAGATACAACCCGGAAGTCGAGGAGAAAAAAGCCAAGACATTGGACCAAATGACGAATTATGAGGATCTGAAGATAGAGCTTAACGATTATAAAATTTTTGATACGCAGGACCATTCTTGCCACATGTATCGCTGGCAGGCAACTGATAATTATGTGACGGCTAAGGGGTATGTCAAACTGATCGATCTTGATGATGAACATCTTCAGGGGTTCGAAACCCTCATACCAACATCGTTACCCGGGCGTGACCAGACAGTGACATTAGCCAGAGATCAAACGCTGGCGACCCTTGAGCTGTCATCAGAGAATGCTAATGGTGAATATCCATTGCCCAGCCTGAGGGCTAACGACTATATCGTGGCCCTGAGTCTGGAACCCAATTTGGCATTTACCCTGGTCAGGGGTCGATATACCGGGCTTCACATACTGTCTATTAAAGAGCCCAGAGCCAACCAGAGTATTCAGTGTACTTATGTCGTAGAACCCAGAGAATCGAACAACAAAACAGCTGCTAAAGGAGTCCGGCCAGAACAATCAACACATTTTGATATCCACTGTTCAGAAGGTATGAAAACAGTACTGGACAGATTGTTTGAGACCATTGAAGACCCGCAAGACCCAACCGAAGAACAGCTGCCTTTATGGAAAATAAAAAACGCTAAAAACACGACGCAGCGCATTGAGGCGATCAGCGAATATTGCCGACAGTTTGCCGGAGATGCGCAACCAGAGAGCAATAAGAACTTCTTTGAATTCCTTGTTACACAGCGGCAAGGTAGCTGTCGTCATCGTGTGCCTGTTTTTGTTGCTTTATGTCGTTACTTCGGGATTCCCTGTCGGCAAATTAATAGCCGGGCCCACGCCTTTGCCGAGTATTCTCCGGATGAACGGCAAACCTGGGATTCAGTGGATTTGGGCGGAGCGCCCGCAAATACAACAGAGATCGAATCTGTCTTCCAGACCACCAGAAGGATCAGTGTTTCCAGCACTGAGTCAAAGAAGATTAAGGATCTTCTGAAAAGAGCAAATCTGGCACAACTGCAAGCTTTGGCTAAAGCCCTTGACATAAATTTTGAGGAACTGAAAGAAGCGCTTGAGACAAACAGTGCATTGCCAGACACCCATCTGAGTCTTCCTGAATTGGCAAGGAAGCTCTGGGAGCAAGGAGATTTAACCAGTTTTTCCCTGAGTGTCTCAATCATAGAGTCAATGGAGACAACAACATCAGGCCATCTCATCAAGCAGCTGACCGATGTTCTTGATGGCACCGGTGAGCATACCGGTAAAAGGATGTCGGAGGTGATAGCACAAGCATTGTCCGAGAGTAATGAAGATCAGGTCATTGAACCACTCAAATCGTTACACTCACAAATGATTGTTCAGGGCAAAGCAAACCCTCGGCAGTGGTTGAGTTCAATGGTGGATCTGCTGAAAAACAGCGACCTGAGCAAGCCTTCGGTGATTCACCTTGCCCGTGAAGCCCTGAAATCGGGTTGGCTGGACCCACTGCCAACCTCTGACGGCGAAATTATAGATGCTGACGAACATCATGAACTATTGGTGAGTCTCGAAGGTATCGATGAGTTTAAGTTTAAAGCCGGACATTGCCTTAAAAAGTGGTACAAGGAATTATTGTCCGCAGAAAAAAATAGCCAGCTATGGCGGTTAACTTATGAAAGCTTCGTAAAGAGAGAAGGTACTGACTTGATCGTTGATCATTCTCATGATGGCGTTTCGTCACTCCTTGAAAATAAAATAGCCAGCCCATCTATACAGATCTCCTGGACAGACGAACCTGAGGGAGTTCCGGATATAGAACGAATGTTGCTGCAACATCCCGCGTTTGGGCAGTTAATCTCGGGCAATACTAACCACCGCAGGGTGATTATCCTGGGGGAACCTCACTGGGCAGAGACAATGATTGTTGAAAAGAGCAAAGTCCTGTTTCAACGAGTCGTTGAGAACAGCCCGGAATTGCAGCAGTTATCGGAACAAATCAAAACAAAGTCCCCTGGTGTGCCCTATGAAGACGAAAGGCTTGAGGAATTAAAACGCAGATGCTTCCCGATAATTCAGCAGGCCTTCAGTCATTACCTCTATAAAGTGACACACTCAAAAAACGCCAGTTTGACGTATTGTTGGGTGAATGCTCACATCAGGAGGTCCCAATACAATTACAACTATGGCACCCATGATCCATCCTCACCAGAAGAGCTGGATACCATGATGGGTGAAATTGATAGCGATTATAAGTTTGAGAAATCGATTAAGGATGACTGCTTACGACAGGCACTCAACGCCGATAATGCTCTGGTGCTCAGAACCGACGATCTGACAAAAATTGCCGATGAGTTTTTGAACACCGTGAATTTGAATTCGATGTTTGACTCAGAATATTTATTCCTCTGATGATAGCTGCCCATAAATGTTCCATAAGGCCATCCTGACAACTCGTTCCCACGCTCCTTCGAGGCTGTCGCAAAACTCTAACAGCTCGTTCCCACGCTCTGAGGGTGTCGCAAAACTCCAACAGCTCGTTCCCATGCTCTGAGTTCGTCATTCCCGCGAAGGCGGGAATCCAGCGCCAACGGTGGATCTCTGCCTTCTCGGGGATGACAAGGCCAGGGGAGCACCAGGCAGTATGGTTCTGGTGGTGAGTCAGTGTGGATTCCCGCCTTCGCGGGAATGACGAGAATGAAATCGGGAATGACAGGAGTGAAGGCGGGAATGACAGGAGTGAAGGCGGGAATGACAGGAGTGAAGGCGGGAATGACAGGAGTGAAGGCGGGAACCAGAGTTTTGCGACAGCCTCTCCTTCGCGGGAATGACGGGAGAATTGTCCCCTGTAGAGTGGATTTGGGTAACTGTCCTTACGGAACTTCCATCCTTTCTGAAGGTCTTACGCTTAAACAATTTCAGTACAGTCCTTCGGATAACAGGTGGGAGATTGACTATGGATGGTCGTATTGTTGGGCAAAAAAGCAAAGCTTTTCCTGATAATAATAATGTTCCGCCCGCCAAGAAAGCGAATCAGTACGCATCGGCAAAGATTGCAGAGGTCTGCTCAACCCCCCAACTCAATAGATCCTTACCTCCGATAATCTTGCCTGACAGGACGACAAGTCTTTTCTCAGCCAATTCCCCGCCCCCAATAACCCCTCATTCCTTCGATTTTCGTTTTGTTGCCAGTGACGATGAGGTTCGACAGCTTTTAGTTGCCGAAACCGGCGATAAATATCGGGATGTCGCCCTTATTTCTCATCCCGATGACCTCTCAAAGGCTAACCTGGTGAGCCGGTTGAGCATTTCCGGCGATGGTCGCCACACTCTGCGCTCAGGCAAGCTGTTCGAAGGTTCGCAGCCATTAACTTTGGTGATGGATATCAGAAAACTCACCAGCGCTGAACTGCCGAAATTTAACGATCTACTGGACCCGGATAATCCTTGTCTGTACGACAAAGTCAGGCACAGGAAACGTCCTCTGGGCAAGCATGTTTCTCTATTGGTGCTGGCGGCTCCTGAACAGTTGAGATCGGTTGGCAGACGTGGGGAAGCACCGGGGGCCGATGCACCGGGGGCCGACGCACCGGGGGCCGACGCACCGGGGGCCGACGCACCGGGGGCCGATTTCTGGCGGCGAATTAATCGACCGGGAAATACCTGGCAGTTCGATACTCAGACCGGCAATACCCCATCAATGACCAGCTGCAAGGCTCCCCCGATATTGCCTGAATACCCCAGTGCCGAAATTGCTCTGGATAATACCGTTCTTATTGACTGTCACTTGCACAATAACTGGCGACAGTTGCTTCTGGGCGGCCCCGGAGTGGATCAACAGGGGCGAATCCGGCACATTCCTGGCAGGCTTGAATCATTGAGGACCGGACAAACGGTGATTCTGAAAGGGGCCAACTGGCAGGATCTGACCTTTGAACAAACGATTCGACAGATACTGGCGCAACAGCGCTTTGAGAGCAATGGCAAGGTTTGTCAGTTATCCGACAATGTTCAGTTTTATCAAATGCCGGTAGGGAATGACGAACTTCATTCACTGTTCCAAAGCCTGTCCCGCTCTCGCGACAAAGAAGGTGACAAAGAAGCTGACAAAGGATCTGATAAAAAGCACGCACCACCAGGCCCGATCATTATTAACCAGGTTAATATCAGAGAATGGCTGAGCCCGATTGCCATTGCCCAGGGAGGCTATGCAGCCCCTAATACCTGTCTGTTGGAGCAAATTCAGGCGGGTGCTGCAGTGACCATAACGTCTCCCCTCACTGAGGCTCTCTGGTTTCGTTTGCTGGGTTCACTGCAGACTATTCGCGACACAACCGGCCTGACGCCCCGACTTCAGGTGGCTCATCCGGGACAGCAACCAGAAGCCCTGGGATTGGCAGAAAACCATGAACAACCTCTGTTCAATATCAGAGATCAGTCTGCTTTTAATGCAGTCACTTATCAGCAACAGGCCCAGGTAAGTCACTGGATCAATCATTACCCGCAAGCCCCCCTGGTTATTCAGGTGAATGAACAGACCAGCTTCAGCCAGCTTTTTGATAATATCCGTATCACCTCGGAACAAAAGGCACATTTTGGACGACATCAGAGTGGCTTGCAGCAGACATTAACCGCTGGCAAGCCGGTGGTATTGCGCGGGCTGGAGACTAACCCAACACTTCAGCAACTTCTGGAACCCCTGGCGGTTGGGCAACCTCTGTTGGTCAATGGCCAATTACAGGCCTACCCGCAGGCTAATGTCACCCTACTCTGGCCTGAGTCTGTGCAGAGCCCCTCTTCAATATTTAATTCGATGGTCGCCACGGCTAACCCCTGTCCTGAGGTCAATCTCTGGGATATCAATGCCCTCAGGCATGATATCTCCCGCACTGAACTGCCGGAACAGGCACTGCACTCACTTTACGAAGCGTTTGAAACCGTACCTGCCCACCTGTGTAACCCTCTGCCAGAAATGACCGAAGGCCTGTTGAATAACCTGATACTGGCTGCCCGACGAGCACAGCAGGTTGACCAGTCTCCTCAGCTCCTGACCCGCCATTGGCGCAAGGCCATCAACAGCGTCATCACCCATGGTGCCCGGCAGAATCCGTCAGTGCGGGATTTTATGAAAGTGGCTTGCTGGCACTTGTTACCGGACAAGACGACGGATGCCCATAAAAAGCCGGATGAGAATCAAGCCGCCTCGGTAGACGCGGATCTGTTAGCGACCATCATCAGTAGCACCCCGCGACTGAATAGAAAGTTTGTCAGGCAGAACCTGTGGCAGCTGGCCCGGGCCTTTGACCCGGCAGTCTTTAAAGATGCCAAATTACAACTGTCCTATGAAAGTCCATTTCCAGTGCAGGGTGAAAAAGAAGTTATGGACAGGCTCTGTGCCATAATCCTGGCCCACGCACCGGAAAAACAACGAAATGCTGTAGCCTATCAGCTGGCAGTCGATCCGGCGGCAACAAAGCCCTGGCAATCCTTAGCCACCAGACCAACCAGACAGATTAAACGTTTGCAAGATGCACTGGCTTCTGGCTGGCAGTTACTTCTGCCACCGGGGCAGACCCGATACGAAGCCATCCACACTCTGGCCAGCGATTGTGTTCACATGGCCAGAACAGCGAATTCTGAGGCAGAACCCGTTGAACGCATAGAAAATCGGCTGTCTGAATCACTGAAATGGTGGGGTTCTGCCGATGTGTCCCTGTCCGCACTGGCCCGGGATCTTTATCACGGCAAGATGAGTCAGGAGGATCGTGAAAACCGTCGATTATCCCGACTCCATGACCGGCTTAAAGACTCTCCCGTTATATTCCTCGAGGGGGAAACCGGCACCGGGAAAAGCTACTTTTCCGCCAAAATGGCGAGGGCTTCAGGACAGGCTGCGGTGATTTCCCTTGGACCTTCTGACAGCGAACAAACCCTGATGAAACGCTGGCAATGGCAACAACACGCCGACGGCGACCGCTCTATGGCGCAACAAAACCGGGCATTGATGGAATGGGCCAATACCGGAACTCACAAAGACGAAGGCTGTGTTGGAGGAAGCTATATCACCCTGGTGCTGGATGAGGCTAACCTGGCCCGGGCCGGATTGCTGGCGACATTGAACGGCTTGTGGGAAGCGCAACCCTGCATTTATGTGAATGGTCATCCTGTCAGGGTCAGCGAAAAACACCGGGTGATTCTCACCGGCAACCCGGATCATTATGCCGGACGCCAGCTGGACCCGGCCCTCAGGGAAAAACTGCCCAGGGCTTACTACCCACGCCTGGATCAGGCTTTCCTTCAGGATAGAGTGGTGGAACCGGCTCTGGTCAATCAGTTGCAACGGCATCTGCCAGAGCAGCAAATAAACGACATTGTACGCAATACTGTCGGAACTGTGATGGTGCTCTGGCAACATTATCAGGAGCTGTTGCCTGAGCATGACTTTACCCCCAGGGATTTAACGGATATCTGCAGTTGGGTGGGCTGGTATCTGGATCGTGCGCTGCCCGCAGATGACCCCGTTACCTCCGGACAAATCAACAGTTTGATCCAACAGGGCTTTCTGGATGTACTGGGTCCCGAAATTACCGGGACTCATCAGGATGCCCAGCTGGCACTGGAAATCTGGTTTGCTACCCGTTACGAACCGGAGAACAGCCTGAGTGACAAAGTTCATAATCACACCCTGTCAGATATTCAGCAGGCCTTCAAAACATTCAGCCAAGAGATCCGACCTGAGTTTGATACCTCCGGATCGGCAGTCATTGAACTGGTACAACGGCTTGGACAGGATTTAAGCCGCTGTCAGCAGGCTTATCATCTCAACATAAAACACGACGGAAGACAGGCGACACTGATTGAAGGACCGGTCGGACGGGGTAAAGATGTCACACTGAACCTGGTGATCGAAAGTTTCAGACAGCAGGCTGAACGACGGGGAGAATCCATGCCGGAGGTCTTTCTCCTGAATGCCTGTGATTGTTCCTGGGACAAGGTGTGTGAAGCGATCCAGACGGCAAAAGTCCATGGCGGCATAGTGGTTATTTCGGAAATGAATCTGATCGGCAGCCAGCATCTGGAAGGTGAGTTAAACGATATTCTGGCCGGTGACGCTCATCCGGGTTTCCACCTGTTCGCCACCATCAACCCTCCTGAGTACAGTGGGCGAAAACCTTTATCACCGGCCCTGAAAGGGCGTTTTCGACATTTGCCCATCCGGCAGTATAACCGGGCCGAATTGCAGACCATCGCTGAGAAAGTGTTGCCACAGACCCCAAAAGGGAAAATGGTGGCTGAATGGCTGACTCAGCAACATTGTCGATTGAGGACTTACCTGCAACGCAATAACTTGCCGTTACAGCCCTCCAGCCTTGATTTACAGAATGTCGCCAGGGCTGTTATCAGAAGGGGCGACTTTAGCGAAAAAGGACTTTATCAATGCCTCGATCAGCACTACCGACTTTATCTGATGGCCGCTGACCTGTCAGTGGAGAAACTGCCTGAGTCATTGGCTCTTGCCATGGGTAAAAGTGAGCCTGATTTCAGACTTTGCCAATGGTTCAACCAAATGGTATCGGGCATTGACCGTCCGTGGTTAATACGACGCAGTGATCTCAACAGTATTGATGAAAAACGCCATGAAATTCGTTTCAAGGCTCGTCTGACTGAAAAGGCAGCCAGAACGGCAATCATCAGGATGATGGCTCAGGCAAAGTGGCTGGCATCTGGTCTTTCCCTGAAGCCCGATCCTTCGGACGATATTTTCACCGGAGCACTGTACCGATACTGGCAGCACCGCTGGTTTAATCATGAGTTTGGCCGGACAGGTGTAGACGCTGATAGTGTATTTCCACTGACCGAAGAGGAAAAACAAACGTTGAAATTACCGGCATCCCAGCCTTATCTGCGAGAGGCCGATCAGCGGATAGTCCCATTGAACGCCCACGAAGTTCAGTTATGTCCCGGGTTTTGGCATCAGATAAGGGATCTGCCAAACCATTGGGTGGAGAGGTCTATGAGCGAAGCGTTCGAAACCGGCGATGATAAGGCTCCTGAACAATACGATCCGGAAGTCCAACAGAAACAGACTCCGACATTGGACCAGGACACGAACTATGAAAATCAGGAGAAGCCACCCGTTAACGTCCATAAAATTTTTAATACGCAGACCCCTTCTTTCCATATGTATCGCTGGTGGGCAAAGGAGATTTACGTGACTGCTGAAGGTGATGTCAAACGGATCGTCATTAATGACAAACCCACTCTTGGGATTGAAACCCTCATACCTGCCCGGTTACCAGGGCATGATCAGGAAGTGACATTAGCCGAAGATCAGACGCTGGCGACCCTCAAGAGATCATCCTGCAACGGTCAATTTGACTTGCCCAGCCTGACGCCTGACGACTATATCGTGGCTTTGCGTATCGAACCCGATTTGCCATTTACCCTGGTCAGGGATCGATATACCGGGCTTCACTCACTGACTATTCCAGAGGCCAGCGCCTGGCAGAGTATTCAATTTTCTTACGTCGTAGAACCCAGAAAAACGAGCACTAAAGGAACCCGGCCTGAACGGTCAATAGATTCCGACAGCCAGTGTTCAGAGGCTATGAAAAATGTACTGGATGAGCTGTTTACGACCACTGACCAATACCCAGCCGAAGTAGAGGCGCTTTTACAGACAATGAAAAGCACTGAGGACACGAGGCAACGCATTAAGGCGATCACTGACTATTGCCAGCAGTTTTCTGGTAAGGCCCGACCCGAGAGTAGTGACAATTTCTTTCAATTCCTCGTCACACAGCGGCAAGGTAGCTGTCGTCATCGTGTGCCTGTTTTTATCGCTTTTTGTCGTTATTTCGGGATTCCATGTCGGCAAATAAGCAACCTTGTCCACAGCTTTGCTGAGTATTCTGTGGATAGAGGCCAAACCTGGGAGCCAGTGGATTTGGGCGGTGAGCCTATGCAGACAACAGAAATCACACCTGACTTCCAGCCCACCCGGAAGAGCGGTAGTTCCGGCACTGCATCAAAGAAAATTAAGGATCTCCTGAAAGGAACTGATTCAGCACAACAGCAAGCTCTGGCCAAAGCCTGCGGTATCAGTTTTGAGGAACTGAACAAAGCCCTTGAGAGAAACAATGCATTACCAGACACAAATCCAGGTACTTTCGAAATGGTTAAGAATCTCTGGAAAGAAAAAGATTTAGCCGGTTTTTCCATGGGTGTCTCAATGTTGGAGACAAAAACATTGGGCCATCTGGAAAAGCAATTAATCGGTGATGTACATGACCCCGATGGGTATACCTGGAAACCGATGTCGGAGGCAGTCAAACAAATCTTATCCAGCAGTGCTGCAAATCAGGTCATTGAACCACTCAAGTCATTGCACTCAAAAATGATTATTCAGTGCGGAGCAGACCCCTGCCAGTGGCTGAGTTCAATGATGGATATACTGAAATACAGTGACTTGGCCAACCCTGCGGTTATTCACTTTGCCTGGGAAGCACTGCAATCGGGTTGGCTGGATCCATTGTCTGTCTACGAACACCATATTGTGGGAGCCCATGAACATCACGATCTATTGGCGTGTCTGGAAGGCATCGATGAACTCAAGGTTAATGCCGCCCACTGCCTGAAAAAGTGGTACAGGGAATTGTTGTCCAGGGAAAAAAATAGTCAGGTATGGCGTCTGGGTTATAAAGACTTCCAAAGTGAAGAGGGTAATGTCCCGTTCATCACTCATTGTCATGGCGGATTTTCACCATTCCTTGAAGATAAAATGGCCAGTCAATCTTTACAAAACATCTGGACGGACGAACCTGAGGGCATTCCGAATATAGAACGAATGCTGGTGCACCTCCCCGCATTTGTGAAGTTAACCCCGGGCACTGCGAACTGCCGTCCGGTGATTATTATGGGAAGACCTTCCTTCCGCAGCGAAGTGATGGATAAAAAGATCGAAACCCTGTTAGCCAGGAACAACCCCGACTTGAAGCAGTTATTGGAAAAGATCAATCAATATGAGGCAAAGGAAAAACAACTCCAACATGAGCTGGATGCAGTGGATAGTTCTTATCCTGATAGTGAAATGGATGTTGACTGCATGGAGAAAAAAAAACGTGCCATCAAGCGCAGTTACGAACCCACTCTGAAGTCCCTTGAGGTGTCATGGGAGGACAGAAAGCTTTTGCATGTTTTAAAATTCAAATGTACGCAAACGATTGAGCAGGCTGTCATTCATTACCTGTATGAAGTGACACACACAAAAGGCAGTTGCCTGACGTATTGTTGGGCCAATGCTTACATCGGGGACTCCAGGGACCCCGACTACTATGGCGCTCATGACCCGGCTTCAGCAGAAGAGCTGTTTTTCATGATGTGTAATATTGATAGTTCTTTATCGTTTCAGAAATCTATCAAGGATAGCTGTTTAAAACAGGCACTCAACGCCAATAACGCTCTGGTACTCAAATCCGATGAGCTGTTAAAAATTGCCGAAGAGTTTTTGAATCGCATGAATTTGAACTCGATCTATAAATCGTTGAATATGTGTTAGGTGTCTCTGTGCACCAAACAACTCGCTTGTCGGGGACTGGCTTTGCCAGCCCGTCAGCTCTGGTGTTAGCGGCTACCCAAGATTTTAACTGGGGATGTAAATGAAGATAGAAGAACATATTTATCGGTCGGAGTCTTTTGTAGAGCTTATCGAAGACGCAGTTGAATTTATGATAAATACGCCGTTTGAAAAACTTCCACCGGAGGTCAAATTCGCAGGCGGTGGCGTATATGTACTTTATTACAAAGGGGATTTTCCACAGTACAGAAAGATCTATAGCAAAACTCCAGATCTTCCAATTTATGTGGGTAAAGCAGTACTGCCGGGATGGAGGCAAGGTCGGGGTAGTCTTAAAGAAAATGATTCCGCTTTATACAGAAGGTTAAACGAGCACGCGAGAAGCATTAATGCTGCGGAGAATCTTCAGATTGAAGATTTTTCATGCAGGTTTATCGTGTTACAAGATCAGGAAGCTGACCTTATAAGTACTGTGGAAGCGGCGATGACTCGCAGGTATAATCCTTTTTGGAACTCTCATATAGATGGGTTTGGCAATCATGATCCCGGTAAGGGGAGGTATGAGCAAGCAAAATCTGAATGGGACGTGCTTCATCCCGGCAGAGTTTGGGCTGATCGACTAAAAGGTACGCCACCGAATGAGAATAAAGTTGAAGAAAAAATAGGTATTTATCATGTCCAAAAATCAACCTAACTCAGTCGAGCTATTTTCTGGAGCAGGCGGGTTAGCTTTGGGGTTGGCAAACAGTGGCTTTAAGCATGAAATGCTCGTTGAATTTAATAAAGATGCTGTAAACACACTGTTAAAGAATCATGATGAGGGACAAGCTCAAATAAAAAGCTGGGATATCCAGCATGAAGATGTAAGAAATATATCATTCCAAAAATATAGAGGCAGTCTTTCTCTCGTTGCAGGTGGCCCTCCCTGCCAACCATTTTCTTTAGGTGGAAAGCACAAGGCGTTTAACGATAACAGAGATATGTTTCCTCAAGCTGTTCGAGCAGTAAGAGAGTCAAGGCCTGACTCTTTTATATTTGAAAATGTTAAGGGATTGCTGAGAAAAAATTTCAGCACATATTTTGAATACATAATATTGCAATTATCTTACCCAAATATCTCTAAGGCAGATGGCGAAGACTGGGAGAGTCATTTAGCGCGACTCGAAGAAACTCACACGAAAGGCAAATATAGAGGTCTTAAATACAATGTCGTGTACAGACTTCTGAATGCTGCAGATTATGGTGTTCCTCAAAAAAGAGAGCGAGTTTTCATTGTTGGCTTCCGTAATGATTTAAATGTCGAGTGGAGTTTTCCCAAGGCTACTCACTCTCAAGATGCATTGCTATGGGATCAATGGGTTACTGGAGATTACTGGAAGCGCCTCAAGGTTTCTAAATTCGATAGGCCAAAACTAAATCAAAACCCAGAGAAAATTGCTTCACGTCTTCAAAAAAAGTATGGGCTATTCCAACCTGAAGAAAAACCATGGGTTACTGTCAGGGACGCTATACAAGATTTACCTTCGCCTAAAAGAAAGAATGATTTTAACAACCATGTATTTAAAGATGGTGCCAAATCATATCCTGGTCACACAGGAAGTCCCATCGACGAGCCTTCTAAAACATTAAAAGCGGGAGATCATGGTGTCCCCGGCGGGGAAAATATGGTTCGCTTTAATGATAATTCAATTAGGTATTTCACCGTACGTGAGGCTGCAAGAATTCAAACATTTCCTGATGATTATCATGTTGCCGGAGTATGGAGTGAGTGCATGAGGCAAATTGGTAACGCCGTTCCCGTCACACTAGCTGAAGTAGTAGCAAAGAGTGTCTATCAAGTCATTGCCCCTAACAAGTCAAAGCACTCGGTGGCAGCATAGCTGCGCCGGTGTTTTCGGCGCTATGCATATTGGCAAACTCTTCAGTAAGCTTATCTTCGTTATTCGTTCCGACATCTGTATCTATCTGAAATTAAAACAAAAAGCTCTTTACACATAACTGTGTATGGAAAGGTTTGCTTGCAGTGTGTGTGCGTGTGTATACTTCTGTTATGCAAGTTTAGGGAGGTCGAATGACTTCGGACGAACTAAGAAAAGAACTTGAAGCCAGGGGTTGCAGGTTCTTAAGGCAAGGCAAAGGCTCTCATGAGATATGGATAAACAAGGAAGGGAAAAGAACTTCCGTTCCTCATCCGAAAAGGAAACTTGGAAAGGGGCTTGTAACAAAGTTGCTGAAATGGGCAGGGGAGTGATCTCCCCCTCAGAATCGATAAAGAAATTATATTAATGTGAGGCAAGACATGTTATTTAAAATTGGTATAGAAAAAGCGGAAGACAATAACACAGCCTATGGTATTGTAATTCCTGCTCTGTGCAATGATAAATACTCAGCCTATTCTGCAGCTGATGAGTTTGATGATATTGTAAAAAATGCAAAAGATGCCGCATTTACAGTTATGGAAGAGATGGCTCTTAATGGAGAATTAGATCTATCTCAAATTGCATTTTCAAACAAACAAGATTATTCGAATAATCCTGATTATGAAGATTTTACCGAATGGGCTTTTATAGATATTGAAGTAGATGAAGTTCTGGGAAAGCAAAAAAGAATCAATGTCAGCATGTCTGATCTTCTTATTGCTCATATAGATCAAATCGTTAAGAGTGGTGGAAAGTACAAAGATCGAAGTGATTTTTTGACGCAAGCAGCATTACATCAAATAACTGGTGCAACCTTATAACAAGTAAAACCATCTCCTGACAAACGACATGTACACGGACAAAAAATAGAACGCGCATAACGAACTCGCTTGGCGGGGTCAGCTACGCTGCCCGTCAGCACTGGGATATCAGTTCATGATGCGTTTTTTGAGATCGCTGACTTTCTTCTCCGCTGACTTTCTTTCCTCACCAGGGATAATCATCAAAACGGAACTTTAGTACTTTCTTAAGGTCAAATAATTAAACAGCTTTAATTTATTCCTGCAAATGACTGTAGGGAGGAAGATTGACTATGGATGGTCGTATTGGTGAGAAAATAAATTACCCCGTTCCTGATGGTGGCATGCCAGCCAGGGGAGCAAGTCTGTATTTATCGTCAAAAAATACGGATGTCTGCCCTGGTGTAACGCCCAAACTCAATGGATCGGCACCTCCGGTTGCTTCGCCGGACAGAGTGAGAACCGTATCTTCAAAGGACTCCGCGACTCAAAGGCCCCCTCACGCCTTCGATTTTCGTTTTGTCGCCAGTAATGATCAGGTGCGACAGCTTTTAGTTGCCCAGACCCGCGATGAACATCGGGAAGTCACCCTTATTTCTCATCCCGATGACCTCTCACAGGCTAACCTGGTGAGCCGACTGAGCATTTCCGGTGATGGTCGCCACAGGCTGTATCCGGGCAAACTGTTTGAAGGTTCACAGCCATTTACCCTGGTAATAGATATCCGAAAGCTCGCCAGCAAAGCACTGCCAAAATTTAACGACCTGCTGGACCCCGATAACCCCTGTCTGTACGACAAAGTCAGCCGTAAGAAACGCCCCCTGGGCAAGCATGTTTCTCTATTGGTCGTGGCAGACCCTGCACAGTTGGCATCAGTTGGCCATTGTGAAGATGCTTCGGGGGCCGGCGCTCCGGCGGCCGGCGCACCGGGTGCTGACTTCTGGCGGCGAATTAATCGACCGGGCAATTCCTGGCATTTCGATGCTCAGGCCGGCAATGCCCGGGCAATAAACATCGACAGTGTTCCTCCGGTATTGGCTGAATTCTCTCCCGCTGAGAGCACCATGGATAACGACAATACCCTTGTTATTGACTGTCACCTGCACAGCCACTGGCGACAGTTGCTTCTGGGCGGCCCCGGAGTGGATGAAAAAGGGCGAATCCGGCACCTGCCCGGCAGACTTGAGTCATTAAAGGCCGGACAACGAGTGATTCTGAAAGGCGCCAACTGGGATGATCTGGCCTTTGAACAGACGATTCGACAGATGCTGGCGCAACAGAGCTTCGAGAGCAACGGCAAGATTTGTCAGTTACCCGACAATGTTCAGTTTTATCAGATGCCGGTAGGGAAGGACGAGCTTCATTCATTCTACCAAAGCCTGTTTCACTCTTATAAAGAAGATGACAAAGGACTTGATAAAAAGCACGCACCACGAAACCCGATCATCATTAACGAGAATAATATCACGGATTGGCTGAGCCCCATTGCAATTGCTCCCGGAGGCTATGCCACCCCTAACACCTGTCTGTTGGAGCAAGTTCGGGCGGGTGGTACCGTCACCGTCACGTCTCCCCTCACTGAGGCAGAATGGTTTTGTTTACTGGGCTCACTGCAGACTATTCGCGAAACGACTGGTCTGGAGCCCCGACTTCAGGTGGCGCATTGGAAAAAGCAGCCGAATGCCCTGGGATTGACAAAAAACGATGAGCACCCTTTGCCCGGGAGCCAACAGCCACAGAAAAAAGTTAAAGATCATGCTGCTTTTAATACCTTCACTTATCAGCAACATGCCCAGGCAAGTCATTGGCTGAATAATCAGCGGGGAGCACCTCTGGTTATTCAGGTCAATGAACAAACCAGCTTCAGTGAGCTATTTGATAATATCCATATCACCTCGGAACAAAAGGCCCATTTTGGACGACGTCAGAGTAAATTGCAGGAGGCATTAATCGCTGGCACGCCGGTTATTTTTCGGGGACTGGAGAGTAATCCGGAGCTTCAGCAGCGTCTGGAACCTCTGGTGGTTGGCCAGCCTCTGTTGCTCAATGGCCAATTGCAGGCCTACCCACAAGCTCATATCACAGTACTCTGGCCTGATTCTGCAAAAAGCCCGTCTTCGGTATTTCGTGCAATGGTTGCCAGGAGTAAGCCGTGTCCCAAGGTTGATCTTTGGGGTATCAGCGCCTCCAGGCATGGTATCGCCCGAACCGAGGTGCCAGAACAAGCACTTGATAAACTTTACGAAGCGTTTAAAACCGTACCTGTTGGCCTTTGTAATGCTCTGCCTGAAATCACCGAAGGGTTGTTGAATAATCTGATACTGGCTGCCCGGCGGGCAAAACAGGTGGACCAGTCCCAACAGCTTTTACCCCGCCACTGGCGCAAAGCCATCAATAGCGTCATCACCCATGGCACCCGGCAAAATCCATCCGTGCGTGATTTTATGAAAGTGGCTTGTTGGCACTTGTTACCGGATAACACGCCGGATGCTCATCAGAAGCCGCAAGAGGCTCAGGCCGCCTCGGTAGACCCGGATCAGTTAACTGCCATCATCAACAGTGCCCGGCATTTGGATAGAGAGTTTGTGGAGCAGAACCTATGGCCACTGGCCCGAGCCTTTGACCCGGCAGTATTTAAAGGTACCGAATTACAACTGTCCTATAAAAGTCCGTTTCCACAATCGGCTGACAAAAAAGCTCTGGACAGGCTCTGTGCCATGATCCTGGCCCATGCGCCTGAACAACAACGACAGACCATAGCCTATCAGTTGGAAGTTGATCCGAAGGCAACAGAGCAATATTCATCGTTAACCATCAGGCCAGAAAGACAGATCAAACGTTTGCAGGACGGACTGGCTTGCGGCTGGCATTTACCTTTGTCACAAGGGCAGATCCGATCCGATGCCATTCAGGCTCTGGCCACCGATTGTTTCCACATGGCCAGAACAACGAATTCCGAGGCAGAGCGCATTGAACGTATTGAAAATCGACTGTCTGAATCACTGAAATGGCAGGGTTCCGCTGATATGCCCCTGTCAGCACTGGCCCGGGATCTTTATCACGGCAAGATAAGTCAGAAAGATCGTGAAAGTCGTCGATTATCGCGACTCCATGACCGGCTTACGGACTCTCCCGTTATATTTCTGCAGGGAGAAACCGGCACCGGGAAAAGTTACTTTTCAGCAAAGATGGCAGAGGCTTCAGGACAGGCTAAGGTCATTTCCCTTGGACCTTCCGACAGCGAACAGACCCTGATGAAACGCTGGCAGTGGCGGGAGCATACCGATGGCGACCGCTCTATGATGCAACAAAACCGGACTCTGATGGAATGGGCTACTATCCCAGAGGACACAGATGGAGAATACATTACTCTGGTTCTGGATGAAGCCAACCTGGCTAAAACCGGATTACTGGCGTCATTGAACGGCTTATGGGAGCCAAAGCCTTGCATCTATGTCAATGGTCACCCTGTTCCGGTCAGCCCAAAACACCGGGTGATTCTCACCGGCAATTCGGATCATTACTCCGGGCGCCAGCTCGATCCGGCCCTGAAAGAGAAACTGCCCAGGGCTTATTACCCACGCCTGGATCAGGCTTTCCTTGAGGACAGGGTGGTGGAACCGGCTCTGGTCAATCATTTATCACAACGGCATCTGCCGGAGCAGCAAATAAACGACATTGCACGCAGTGCCACCAAGAGCCTGATGGCTCTGTGGCAATATTATCAGGAGCTGTTGCCCGAGCATGAGTTTACCCCCAGGGATTTAACCGACATCTGTAGCTGGGTGGGTTGGTATCTGGATCGTGCGTTGTCGGAAGGCGACAGTGTTAGCTGTGAGCAAGTGAACAGTTTGATCCAGCAAAGTTTTCGGGATGTACTGGGTCCCGAAATCAGCGAGACTCAACAGGATGCCCTTTCGGCACTGGAAATCTGGTTTGCTGCCCGTTACCACCCGGACAACACCCTGCGCGACAAAGTTCATAACTACACCCTGCCAGATATTCAGCGAGACTTCGGAGCATACACCAAAAAATTCCGACCTGAGTTTGATGCCTCCGGATCGGCAGTCATTGAACTGGTGCAAGGGCTGGGACAGGATTTAAGCCGCTGTCAGCAGGCTTATCATCACGACAGAAAACACGGCGGACGACAAGCAACGTTGATTGAAGGCCCAGCCGGGCGGGGTAAGGATGCCACGCTGAACCTGATGATTGAAAGTGTCAGACAGCAGGCCAGGCAACGGCAAGAATCCATGCCAGGGGTCTCTCTCCTGAATGCCTGTGATTGTTCCTGGGATAAAGTGTGTGAAGCGATCCAGAAAGCAAAAGTGGAAGGCGGCATCGTGGTGATTTCGGAAATGAATCTGATCGACAGCCAGCATCTGGAAGGTGAGTTAAACGATATTCTGGCCGGTGACGCCCATCCGGGTTTCCACCTGTTTGCCACTATCAACCCACCTGAGTACAGCGGGCGAAAACCCTTATCACCGGCGCTGAAAGGACGTTTTCGGCATTTGCCGATCCGCCAGTATAACTCGACAGAATTGCAGAACATTGCCAAGAAAGTGTTGCCAAACTCCCCAAAAGGGAAATTCGTCGCCAAATGGCTGACTGAAAAACATTGTCGTTTAAGGGCCTGCCTGCAACGCAAAGACCTGCCGTTACAGCCCACCAGCCGCGATTTACAGAATGTCGCCATGGCTGTCAAAAGAGGAGGCAATTTTAGCGAAAAAGCACTTCGTCAATGCCTCAATCAGCACTACCGGCTTTACCTGATGGCTGCCAACCTGTCGCTGGAGGAACTGCCGAAGTCACCGGCTCTTGTCATGGGTAAAGGAGCACTTGATTCCGGACTTTGCAAATGGCTCAACGAAAGGGTATCGGGCATTAGTCGTCCATGGTTGATACGACGCAGTGATCGCAACAGTATTGATGAAAAACACCATGAGATTTGTTTCAAGACCGGTCTGACTGGAAAAAAAACCAAAACAGAAATCATCAGGATGGTCGCTCAGTCACAATGGCAGGCATTCGGTCTTTCCCTGAATCCGGACCCGTCGGACAATGCTCTCACCCGGGCACTGTACCGACACTGGCAGCAAAGCTGGTTTGATCGTAAGTTTGACAAGACGGGCATTGACGCCAATAGCGTATTTCCCCTGACGGAAGAAGAGAAAAAAACGCTAAAATTACCCGCTTACCGGTCTTGTCTTCAGGAAGCTGATCAGCGGATAAGCACATGGAACGCCAATGCAGTTCAATACGGGTCTGCGTTTTGGCACCAGATGGGTGCTCTGCCGAACCAGCGGGTGGACGATTATACTAACAAAGCCTCAGCCATCAATGCTGATGAGGCTCATGAAAAATTCATCGAGGAACTCTCCGAGAAAGATTTCATAGGCCTGGAACGAGACACGGACTATGAGTGCGAGAAGAAGCCACGAGTTAAGAGTGAAATAGTTTTTAAGACTCAGCACCATCCTTCCCATATGTATCGCTGGTGGGCAAGTGATGTTTGTGTGTCCGACAAGGGTAATATTAGAACGGTCGATATTAATGACCTGCACTTCCTGGAGGTCGAAACTCTCACACCTGACCCTTTACCAGGAGGGCGTGATCAGGAATTGATCTTAGCCAGCAATCAAACCCTGGCGACCCTCAAGATGTCATCAGAAGATGGTCAATATGAATTACCCAGCCTGACGCCTGATGACTATATCGTGGCCCTGCGTATAGAACCCGATTTGCCATATACCCTGAAAAGAGACAAATATACCGGGCTTCACACGCTGTTTATTCCAAAGGCCAAAGCTAATAAGGGGCGGCGTATTCAAATTTCTTATGTCGTAGAATCCAGAGAACCGGACTTGGAAGCATCGGCTAAAGAAGCTCGCTCAAAACGATCGATAAGGTTTCACACCCGCTGTTCAAAAGGGATGAAAAAAGTACTGAAAGGACTGTTTACGAACATTGACCAACAACCACCTGAAATACAGGAGCCTTTGCGGAAAATAGCAGACGCTCAAGACACGGCAGAACGCATTCAGGCAATCAAGGAGTATTGTCGGCAGTTTTCCGGGGTGACTAAACCAAAGCGCGGGGAGAATTTCTTTAAATTCCTGGTAACACAGCGGCAAGGGCGTTGTCGTCATCGTGCGCCTGTTTTTGTCGCTCTTTGCCGTTATTTCAAGATTCCATGTCGGCAAATGTTTAACAATACACACGCCTTTGCCGAGTGTTCCGAGGATGGAGGCCAAACCTGGCTGTCAGTGGATTTGGGCGGAGCGCCCACAAAGAACACAAAAGTGATACCAAAATTTCAGCGCACCAGAACGTTGCAAAGTACCAGCGCTGAGTTAAAGACATTTAAGAATCTCCCGGAAGGGGCAGATTTATCACAACAGCAAACTCTGGCTAAAGCCATGAGTACGAGCCCCGAGAAACCGGGCAAACCTTTTCTGACAAACAGTGCATTGCCAGAAAGAATTCCAAGCATTTTCAAGATGGTAAAAAAACTTTGGGGAGAAAAAAATTTAACCAGTTTTGCCATGGGTATCTCAGCGTTATCAGAGACAAAAGCGTTGAGTAATGACGACAAGAAATTGCTCGGTACTGTGGCTCGCGACGATCAGGATGAGAACAGTAAAAGTCATAATGATAAACCGATGTCGGAGGCTCCGATCGATTCTGTGCAAATCGACGATTGGGAATGGGACGGGAGGAGTCGCGATTATGAACCGATGTCTGAGGCAGTCATACAAATCTTGCTCGACAATGATGAAGATCAGGTCACTGAACAACTCGAGTCATTGTACTCAAGAATGATTATTCAGGGCGGAGCAAATCCTAACAACTGGTTGAGATCAATGGTGTCTATATTGGGTCAGAGCGACCTGACCAAACCGTCGGTTATTCACTTTGCCCTTAAAGCCATGGAATCGGGTTGGCTGGATCCAGTGCCAGATTATGACATAAATATTATCAGAGCCTCTGAACATCATGAGCTACTGGAAGCTCTGGAAGGCATCGATGAGCTGAAGGTTAAAGCCACCCATTGTCTGAGAAAGTGGTATGAAGCATTGTTGTCCAGGGAAAAACACAGTAGGGTGTGGCGTTTGAATTATGAACACTACCAGAGGCAAGAACCTGACACCTTGTTCGTCACTCATTGCCATGACGGGTTTTCGTCATCCCTTGAAAATCAAATTGCCCATCATTCTATAGAAGACGTCTGGACGAACAATCCTGAGGGCATTCCGAATATAGAACGAATGCTGGTGCAACTGCCTGCTTTTTCACAGTTAAACTCGGGCAGGGAAAAACACCGTCCGGCAATTATTATCGGTTGCCCCAAATGGGACGAAATTGCAATTAAGGAAAAGGTTCAAGCCCTGCTGCAACGAAAAGCAGAGAACAGGCCGGAGTTGAAGCAGATATTGGAAAAAGCCAATCAGATTCTGCCCCCCCTCAAGGTGTCGGACGAGGAGAAAAAAATTCTTGATGACTTCACAAACAAATGCGAGCAAGCGATCAGACATGCCTTCAGTCATTATCTTTACGAAGTGACACAGTCAAAAGGCGGTCGCTTAACGTATTGTTGGGTTGACGCTGTCATGCATTCTCACAGAAACCGTGACAGCGATAACTTTGACTATGGCGCTCATGATCCATCCTCACCAGAGGAGCTGTTTGCCATGATGTCTGATATTTGTAGCTTTAGCCATCGAGAGAAACTTGTTAAGGACGCCTACTTGCGACAGGCACAAAACGCCAGTGATGCCCTGGTACTGAGGTCCGATGAGCTGACATTCATTGCCAAAGAGTTTTTGAGCAGCATGAACCTGAATTCGATGGCTGACTCATTGGATATCAGAACATAGTCTGGTCACGATGAGTTTTTCGAGGTCGTTGACTTGCTTCAATGGTTACAGGCAACTGTCCAAATGGAACTTTCATCCAATCTCAAGGTCAAATAACTGTACAGTTTCAAAACACTCCTTCAAAGGAAAGCAGTAGAGGAGATTGGCTATGGATGGTCAGATCAATGGAAAAACAAACAACCCTGTTTTTAAGACTGAAAAGCCTGATGGCGGCATACCATCCAAAAGAGCAAAGCTGGATTTAAAACCAGAGATTGCAGAGGTCACCGGTGTGACTGCCAGACTCAATATATCGCCAACTTCGAGAGGCCTGCCTGACAAAACGAGAACCGTATCCACAACGGATTCGTCGCTCCAAAAGTCTACTCATTCCTTCGATTTTTGTTTTGTCGCCAGTGATGATGAGGTTCGACAACTTCTGATTGCCAGGACCTGCGATAAACATCAGGATGTAACTGTTATTTCCCACCCCGACGATCTCTCACAGGCTAATCTGGTGAGCCGGTTGAGTATTTCCGAAGAGGGTCGCCACACTCTGCGTTCAGGCAGGCTCTTTGAAAGTTCACAGCCATTGACACTGGTGATAGATATTCGAAAACTCACCGGTGAAGAACTGCCCAAATTTAACGATCTACTGGACCCAGATAACCCTTGTCTGTACGACAAAGTCACTCAGGAGAAACGCCTTCTGGGCGACCATGTCTCTCTATTGGTGCTGGCAGACCCTGCACAGTTGGCATCAGTTGGCCAGTGTGAAGGCGCTCCGGCGGTCGACGTTCCGGGGGCTGATTTCTGGCGGCGAATTAATCGACCGGGCAATTCCTGGCATTTCGATGCTCAGACCGGCAATGCCCGGGCAATAAACATCGACAGTGTTCCTCCGGTATTGGCTGAATTCTCTCCCGCTGAGAGCACCATGGATAACGACAATACCCTTGTTATTGACTGTCACCTGCACAGCCACTGGCGACAGTTGCTTCTGGGCGGCCCCGGAGTGGATGAAAAAGGGCGAATCCGGCACCTGCCCGGCAGACTTGAGTCATTAAAGGCCGGACAACGAGTGATTCTGAAAGGCGCCAACTGGGATGATCTGGCCTTTGAACAGACGATTCGACAGATGTTGGCGCAACAGAGCTTCGAGAGCAACGGCAAGATTTGTCAGTTACCCGACAATGTTCAGTTTTATCAGATGCCGGTAGGGAAGGACGAGCTTCATTCATTGTACCAAAGCCTGTCTCACTCTTATAAAGAAGATGACAAAGGACTTGATAAAAAGCACGCACCACGAAACCCGATCATCATTAACGAGAATAATATCACGGATTGGCTGAGCCCCATTGCAATTGCTCCCGGAGGCTATGCCACCCCTAACACCTGTCTGTTGGAGCAAGTTCGGGCGGGTGGTACCGTCACCGTAACGTCTCCCCTCACTCAGGCAGAATGGTTTTGTTTACTGGGCTCACTGCAGACTATTCGCGAAACGACTGGTCTGGAGCCCCGACTTCAGGTGGCGCATTGGAAAAAGCAGCCGAATGCCCTGGGATTGACAAAAAACGATGAGCACCCTTTGCCCGGGAGCCAACAGCCACAGAAAAAAGTTAAAGATCATGCTGCTTTTAATACCTTCACTTATCAGCAACATGCCCAGGCAAGTCATTGGCTGAATAATCAGCGGGGAGCACCTCTGGTTATTCAGGTCAATGAACAAACCAGCTTCAGTGAGCTATTTGATAATATCCATATCACCTCGGAACAAAAGGCCCATTTTGGACGACTTCAGAGTAAATTGCAGGAGGCATTAATCGCTGGCACGCCGGTTGTTGTTCGGGGACTGGAGAGTAATCCAAGGCTTCAGCAGCTTCTGGAACCTCTGGTTGTGGGACAACCTCTGCTAGTGAATGGCCAATTGCAGGCCTACCCAAAAGCTCATGTCACAATACTCTGGCCTGATTCTGCAAAAAGCCCGTCTTCGGTATTTCGTGCAATGATTGCCAGGGGTAAGCCGTGTTCCAAGGTTGATCTTTGGGGTATCAGCGCCTCCAGGCACGGTATTACCCGTACCGAGGTACCAGAACAAGCACTTGATAAACTTTACGAAGCGTTTAAAACCGTACCTGTTGGCCTTTGTAATGCTCTGCCTGAAATCACCGAAGGGTTGTTGAATAATCTGATACTGGCTGCCCGGCGGGCAAAACAGGTGGACCAGTCCCAACAGCTTTTACCCCGCCACTGGCGCAAAGCCATCAATAGCGTCATCACCCATGGCACCCGGCAAAATCCATCCGTGCGTGATTTTATGAAAGTGGCTTGTTGGCAATTGTTACCGGATAACACGCCAGATGCTCATCAGAAGCCGCAAGAGGGTCAGGCCGCCTCGGTAGACCCGGATCAGTTAACTGCCATCATCAACAGTGCCCGGCATTTGGATAGAGAGTTTGTGGAGCAGAACCTATGGCCACTGGCCCGAGCCTTTGACCCGGCAGTATTTAAAGGTACCGAATTACAACTGTCCTATAAAAGTCCGTTTCCACAATCGGCTGACAAAAAAGCTCTGGACAGGCTCTGTGCCATGATCCTGGCTCATGCGCCTGAACAACAACGACAGACCATAGCCTATCAGTTGGAAGTTGATCCGAAGGCAACAGAGCAATATTCATCGTTAACCATCAGGCCAGAAAGACAGATCAAACGTTTGCAGGACGGACTGGCTTGCGGCTGGCATTTACCTTTGTCACAAGGGCAGATCCGATCCGATGCCATTCAGGCTCTGGCCACCGATTGTTTCCACATGGCCAGAACAACGAATTCCGAGGCAGAGCGCATTGAACGTATTGAAAATCGACTGTCTGAATCACTGAAATGGCAGGGTTCCGCTGATATGCCCCTGTCAGCACTGGCCCGGGATCTTTATCACGGCAAGATAAGTCAGAAAGATCGTGAAAGTCGTCGATTATCGCGACTTCATGACCGGCTTACGGACTCTCCCGTTATATTTCTGCAAGGAGAAACCGGCACCGGGAAAAGTTACTTTTCAGCAAAGATGGCAGAGGCTTCAGGACAGGCTAAGGTCATTTCCCTTGGACCTTCCGACAGCGAACAGACCCTGATGAAACGCTGGCAGTGGCGGGAGCATACCGATGGCGACCGCTCTATGATGCAACAAAACCGGACTCTGATGGAATGGGCTACTATCCCAGAGGACACAGATGGAGAATACATTACTCTGGTTCTGGATGAAGCCAACCTGGCTAAAACCGGATTACTGGCGTCATTGAACGGCTTATGGGAGCCAAAGCCTTGCATCTATGTCAATGGTCACCCTGTTCCGGTCAGCCCAAAACACCGGGTGATTCTCACCGGCAATTCGGATCATTACTCCGGGCGCCAGCTCGATCCGGCCCTGAAAGAGAAACTGCCCAGGGCTTATTACCCACGCCTGGATCAGGCTTTCCTTGAGGACAGGGTGGTGGAACCGGCTCTGGTCAATCATTTATCACAACGGCATCTGCCGGAGCAGCAAATAAACGACATTGCACGCAGTGCCACCAAGAGCCTGATGGCTCTGTGGCAATATTATCAGGAGCTGTTGCCCGAGCATGAGTTTACTCCCAGGGATTTAACGGATATCTGCAGTTGGGTGGGCTGGTATCTGGATCGTGCGTTGTCGGAAGGCGACAGTGTTAGCTGTGAGCAAATGAACAGTTTGATCCGGCAGAGTTTCCGGGATGTGCTGGGTCCTGAAATCAGCGAGACTCAACAGGATGCCCTCACGGCACTGGAAGTCTGGTTTGCTGCCCGTTACCAACAGGACAACACCCTGCGCGACAAAGTTCATAACTACACCCTGCCAGATATTCAGCGAGACTTCGGAGCATACACCAAAAAATTCCAACCTGAGTTTGATACCTCCGGATCGGCAGTCATTGAACTGGTGCAAGGGCTGGGACAGGATTTAAGCCGCTGTCAGCAGGCTTATCATCACGACAGAAAACACGGCGGACGACAAGCAACGTTGATTGAAGGCCCAGCCGGGCGGGGTAAGGATGCCACGCTGAACCTGATGATTGAAAGTGTCAGACAGCAGGCCAGGCAACGGCAAGAATCCATGCCAGGGGTCTCTCTCCTGAATGCCTGTGATTGTTCCTGGGATAAAGTGTGTGAAGCGATCCAGAAAGCAAAAGTGGAAGGCGGCATCGTGGTGATTTCGGAAATGAATCTGATCGACAGCCAGCATCTGGAAGGTGAGTTAAACGATATTCTGGCCGGTGACGCCCATCCGGGTTTCCACCTGTTTGCCACCATCAACCCACCTGAGTACAGCGGGCGAAAACCCTTATCACCGGCGCTGAAAGGACGTTTTCGGCATTTGCCGATCCGCCAGTATAACTCGACAGAATTGCAGAACATTGCCAAGAAAGTGTTGCCAAACTCCCCAAAAGGGAAATTCGTCGCCAAATGGCTGACTGAAAAACATTGTCGTTTAAGGGCCTGCCTGCAACGCAAAGACCTGCCGTTACAGCCCACCAGCCGCGATTTACAGAATGTCGCCATGGCTGTCAAAAGAGGAGGCAATTTTAGCGAAAAAGCACTTCGTCAATGCCTCAATCAGCACTACCGGCTTTACCTGATGGCTGCCAACCTGTCGCTGGAGGAACTGCCGAAGTCACCGGCTCTTGTCATGGGTAAAGGAGCACTTGATTCCGGACTTTGCAAATGGCTCAACGAAAGGGTATCGGGCATTAGTCGTCCATGGTTGATACGACGCAGTGATCGCAACAGTATTGATGAAAAACACCATGAGATTTGTTTCAAGACCGGTCTGACTGGAAAAAAAACCAAAACAGAAATCATCAGGATGGTCGCTCAGTCACAATGGCAGGCATTCGGTCTTTCCCTGAATCCGGACCCGTCGGACAATGCTCTCACCCGGGCACTGTACCGACACTGGCAGCAAAGCTGGTTTGATCGTAAGTTTGACAAGACGGGCATTGACGCCAATAGCGTATTTCCCCTGACGGAAGAAGAGAAAAAAACGCTAAAATTACCCGCTTACCGGTCTTGTCTTCAGGAAGCTGATCAGCGGATAAGCACATGGAACGCCAATGCAGTTCAATACGGGTCTGCGTTTTGGCACCAGATGGGTGCTCTGCCGAACCAGCGGGTGGACGATTATACTAACAAAGCCTCAGCCATCAATGCTGATGAGGCTCATGAAAAATTCATCGAGGAACTCTCCGAGAAAGATTTCATAGGCCTGGAACGAGACACGGACTATGAGTGCGAGAAGAAGCCACGAGTTAAGAGTGAAATAGTTTTTAAGACTCAGCACCATCCTTCCCATATGTATCGCTGGTGGGCAAGTGATGTTTGTGTGTCCGACAAGGGTAATATTAGAACGGTCGATATTAATGACCTGCACTTCCTGGAGGTCGAAACTCTCACACCTGACCCTTTACCAGGAGGGCGTGATCAGGAATTGATCTTAGCCAGCAATCAAACCCTGGCGACCCTCAAGATGTCATCAGAAGATGGTCAATATGAATTACCCAGCCTGACGCCTGATGACTATATCGTGGCCCTGCGTATAGAACCCGATTTGCCATATACCCTGAAAAGAGACAAATATACCGGGCTTCACACGCTGTTTATTCCAAAGGCCAAAGCTAATAAGGGGCGGCGTATTCAAATTTCTTATGTCGTAGAATCCAGAGAACCGGACTTGGAAGCATCGGCTAAAGAAGCTCGCTCAAAACGATCGATAAGGTTTCACACCCGCTGTTCAAAAGGGATGAAAAAAGTACTGAAAGGACTGTTTACGAACATTGACCAACAACCACCTGAAATACAGGAGCCTTTGCGGAAAATAGCAGACGCTCAAGACACGGCAGAACGCATTCAGGCAATCAAGGAGTATTGTCGGCAGTTTTCCGGGGTGACTAAACCAAAGCGCGGGGAGAATTTCTTTAAATTCCTGGTAACACAGCGGCAAGGGCGTTGTCGTCATCGTGCGCCTGTTTTTGTCGCTCTTTGCCGTTATTTCGGGATTCCATGTCGGCAAATGTCTAACCATACCCACGCCTTTGCCGAGTGTTCAGTGGATAGAGGCCAAACCTGGCTGTCAGTGGATTTGGGCGGGGCGCCCACAAAGGACACAAAAGTGATACCAAAATTTCAGCGCACCAAAACGTTGCAAAGTTCCAGTGCTGCGTTAAAAACAATTAAGAATCTCCTGCAAGGGGCAGATTTATCACAACAGCAAACGCTGGCCAGAGCCATGAATACGAGCCCCGAGAAACTGAGCAAATATTTTCTGACAAACAGTGCATTGCCAGAAAGCATTCCAAGCATTTTCGAGATAGTAAAAAAACTTTGGGGAGAAAAAAATTTAACCAGTTTTGCCATGGGTGTCTCATTGTTATCAGAGACAAAAGCGTTGAACAATGATGAGAAGAAATTGCTCGGTACCCTGACTCGCGACGATCAGGATGAGAACAGTAAAAGTCATAATGATAAACCGATGTCGAAGGCTCCGTTAAAAGGCCTCATAGACGCGAGGTATGAATTCGATTCTGTGCAAATCGACGAATCGTACAGGAGGAATCGCGACTATGAACCGATGTCGGAGGCAGTCATACAAATCTTGCTCGACAATGATGAAGATCAGGTCACTGAACAACTCGAGTCATTGTACTCAAGAATGATTATTCAGGGTGGAGCAAATCCTAACAAGTGGTTGAGATCAATGGTGTCTATATTGAATCAGAGCGAACGGACCAAACCGTCGGTTATTCACTTTGCACTTAAAGCCATGGAATCGGGTTGGCTGGATCCAGTGCCAAATTATCACAGAAATATTATCGGTGCCTTTGAACATCACAGGCTATTGGAAGCTCTGGAAGGCATCGATGAACTGAAGGTTAAAGCCACCCACTGTCTGAGAAAGTGGTATGACGCATTGTTGTCCAGGGAAAAACACAGTAGCGTGTGGCGTTTGAATTATGAACACTACCAGAGGCAAGAACGTGATACCTTGCTCGTCACTCATTGCCATGACGGGTTTTCGTCATCCCTTGAAAATCAGATGGCCCATCGTTCTATACAAGACGTCTGGACGAACAATCCTGAGGGCATTCCTGATATAGAACGAATGCTGGTGCAACAGCCTGCTTTTTCACAGTTAAACCCGAGCAGGGATAAAGACCGTCCGGTGATTATTATCGGTTGCCCCGACTGGGGCGAAATTGCAATTGAGGAAAAGGTTCAAGCCCTGCTGCAACGAAAATCAGAGAACAGGCCGGAGTTTAAGCAGATATTGAAAAAAGCCAATCAGACTCTGCCCCCCCTCAAGGTGTCGAATAAGGAGAAAAAAATTCTTGATGACTTCACAAACAAATGCAAGCAAGCGATCAGACATGCCTTCAGTCATTATCTGTACGAAGTGACACAGTCAAAAGGCGGTCGCTTAACGTATTGTTGGCTTGACACTATCATGCTTTCTCGCATGAACCATGACAGCAATAACTTTTGCTATGGCGCTCATGATCCATCCTCACCAGAAGAGCTGTTTGCCATGATGTCTGATATTTGTCGCTTTAGACATAAAGAGAAACTTGTTAAGGACGCCTACTTGCGACAGGCACAAAACGCCAGTGACGCCCTGGTGCTGAGGTCCGATACGCTGACAACCATTGCCGAAGAGTTTTTGAGCAGCGTGAACCTGAATTCGATGTCGGACTCATTGGATGTCTGATCATAGAGTTTTTCGAGGTCGTTGACTTCCTTCAATGTTACAGGCAACTGTCAAAATGGAACTTTAATCCTATTTTAAGGTCAAATAGTAATACAGTTTCATAACACTCCTGCAAAGGAAAGCAGTAGAGGAGATTGGCTATGGATGGTCAGATCAATGGAAAAACAAACAACCCTGTTTTTAAGACTGAAAAGCCTGATGGCGGCATACCACCCAAAAGAGCAAAGCTGGATTTAAAACCAGAGATTGCTGAGGTCACCGGTGTAACTGCCAGACTCAATATATCGCCAACTTCGAGAGGCCTGCCTGACAAAACGAGAATCGTATCCGCAACGGATTCGTCGCTCCAAAAGGCTCCTCATGCCTTCGATTTTCGTTTTGTCGCCAGTGATGATGAGGTTCGACAACTTCTGATTGCCAGGACCTGCGATAAACATCAGGATGTTACTGTTATATCCCACCCCGACGACCTCTCAGAGGCTAATCTGGTTAGCCGGTTGAGTATTTCCGAAGAGGGTCGCCACACTCTGAGCTCTGGCAAGCTCTTTGAAAGTTCACAGCCATTAATACTGGTATAGAATTCGACAACTCACCAGCGAAGAACTCCTTTAACGATCTACTACCTAACCCCTGCCTGTACGACAAGTCAGCAACAAAAAACGTCCTTTGGGCATGTTCTTGGTGTTGGCGACCCTCCAGTTGCATCAGTTGGCGACGTGACAAGCATCGGGGGCCAGGCACCCGGTATCTGCGGCGAAAACGACCGGGCAAACCTGGCAGTTCAACGAAACGACCGGCAATGCCTCATTGATGGATATCGACGAGGTTCAGTTATTGGCTGAACTCCCTTCTGCCGAAAGTGCTATGGATGACGAAAATACCCTTCTTATTAACTGCCACTTGCACAGCAGCTGGCGGCAGTTATTGCTGGGTGGCCCCGGAGTGGATCAACAAGGGCGAATCCGACACATCCCCGGCAAGCTTGAGTCGTTAAAGGCCGGACAACGGGTGATTCTGAAAGGCGCCAATTGGCAGGATCTGGCCTTTGAACAGACGGTTCGACAGATGCTGGCGCAACAGTGTGTTGAGAGCAACGGGAAGATCTGTCCATTACCCGACGATGTTCAGTTTTATAAGATGCCGTTAGGGAATGAGGAGCTTCATACACTGTTCCAAAGTCTGTCTCACTCTGATAATGAAGAAGGTGACCAAGAACTTGATAAAGCCCAGGCATCAGCAAACCCGATCATCATTAACCAGAGTAATGTCAGGGAGTGGCTGAGCCCGATTGCCATTGCCCCGGAAGGCTATGCAATCCCTAATACCAGTCTGTTGGAACAAATTCGGGCAGGTGGTGTAGTCGCCGTAACGTCTACCCTCACTGAGGCACACTGGTTTCATTTGCTGGGTTCACTGCAGACGATTCGCGAGACGACCGGCCTGGAGCCCCGGCTTCAGGTGACTGATTCAAGACAGCAACCAAAAGCACTGGGATTGACAGAAAACAATGAACAGCCAATCACAGATCACGCCACTTTTAATACCGTTACTTATCAGCAACATACCCAGACAAGTCATTGGCTAAATAATCAGCAGGAAGCCCCTTTGGTCATTCAGGTCAGCGAACAGACCGGCTTTAGTCAGCTCTTTGATAATATCCATATCACTTCGGAACAACAGGCGCATTTTGGGCGACAGCCGAGTAAATTGCAGGAGGCATTGAGCGCTGGCGAACCGATTGTATTCCGGGGACTCGAGCATAACCCAAGGCTTCAGCAGCTTCTGGAGCCCCTGTTTATTGGGCAACCTTTGTTGGTGAACGGTCAATTACAAGCCTACCCACAGGCTTGTGTCACCTTACTCTGGCCTGAGTCTGCGAAAAGTCCGTCTCCGGTCTTGCATTCGCTGGTCGCCGAGGGTGAACCCTGTCCCGAGGTTGATCTCTGGGCTGTCAATGCCGACAGGCATGAAATCCCCCGGGCTGAGCTGCCAGAACAAGCGCTTAATAAACTTTATCAGGCGTTTAAAACCGTACCTGCCGACCTTTGTAACCCTCTGCCTGAATTGAACGAAGGCTTATTGAATAACCTGATAATGGCTGCCCGGCGGGCACAACAGGTTGATCAGTCCTCATCGCTTTTACCCCGCCACTGGCGCAGGGCCATTAATAGCGTCATCACCCATGGCACCCGGCAGAATCCACCCGTGAGGGATTTTATGAAAGTGGCTTGCCGGAGCTTGTTACCGGATAGGACGCCGGATAAGGATCAGCCTATCTCGGTAGACCCGGATCAGTTAACGGCCATCATCGACAGTGCCCCGCAGTTGAATAGAGCGTTTTTGGAGCAGAACCTGTGGCCATTGGCCAGAGCCATTGATCTGACAGCATTCAAGAACGGTAAATCTAAAGGATTACTGTTGTCCTATGAAGAACCAGTTTCCGTTTGGCATAAGGAAAATTTTCTGGACAAGCTCTGTGCCCTGATTGTGGCCCCTTTGCCTGATGAACTTCGTCAGGCCATGGCGTATCAGTTGAAAGTCGATCCGGAGGTAGCGAAACGCTATCCACCGTTAACCATCAGGCCATCAAGACAAATTAAACGTTTGCAGGATGCACTGGCTTCTGGCTGGCAGTTACGTTTGCCACCAGAGCAGACGCGATCCGATGCCATTGAGGCTCTGGCCACCGATTGTCTTGATAAAGCCATAACAGCGAATTCTGAGGCAGAAGGCATTGAACGCATTGAACACCGACTGGCTGAATCACTTATATGGGCAGGCTCCACAGACAATCCCCTGTCAGCACTGGCCGGGGATCTTTATCACAGTGAGATAAGTCAGAAAGATCGTGAAAGCCGACGATTATCCCGACTTCATGACCGGCTTACCGACTCTCCCGTTATCTTCCTGCAAGGGGAAACCGGCACCGGGAAAAGTTACTTTTCTGCCAAAATGGCCAAGGCTTCGGGACAGGCTTCAGTCATTTCCCTTGGACCTTCCGACAGCGAACAGACCCTGATGAAACGCTGGCAGTGGCAACAATACCTGATGGCGACCGCTCTATTACAAAACCGGCATTGATAATGGGCAAACCAAATCGACAAAGAGGAGATACATACTTTCTGGATGAAGCCAACTGCCAACGGATTACTGGCATCATTGAACGTTATGAACCAACCCTGATCTATGTAATGGTCATCCTGTAAAGTCAGCAAAACACCGGTGATTCTCACCGGTAATCGGATCATTATCCGGGCGCCACTCGACCGCCCTGAAAAAAACTGCCCAGCTTACTACCCCGCCTGATCAGCTTTCCTACGGTGAACCCTCTTCAATCACATCTCCCAATAACCATCCTCCCTATCCTCATCCTTCCCCATTCCTCCTTCTTCCCCCCTCATCTCCTCTTCTCCTCCCTCCCTCCCTTCTTCTCCCCCCCCCCTCCCTTCTCCCCCCCCCTCTCCCCCCCTTCCTCTCCTCTAACTCACTGGACAATTTAACCGCTGTCGCCTTATCATCACACAAACACGCACGCAGCAACTATTAAGCCCGCCGGCTAATGCCACGCTGAACCTATGATTAATTCAACAGCAGCCCAACGCAAAATCCTGCCAGTCTCTCTCCTGAATGCCTGTGATTTTCCTGGGATAAAGTGTGTGAAGCGATCCAGAAAGCAAAAGTGGAAGGCGGCATCGTGTGATTTCGGAAATGAATCTGATCGACAGCCAGCATCTGGAAGGTGAGTTAAACGATATTCTGGCCGGTGACGCCCATCCGGGTTTCCACCTGTTTGCCACCATCAACCCACCTGAGTACAGCGGGCGAAAACCCTTATCACCGGCGCTGAAAGGACGTTTTCGGCATTTGCCGATCCGCCAGTATAACTCGACAGAATTGCAGAACATTGCCAAGAAAGTGTTGCCAAACTCCCCAAAAGGGAAATTCGTCGCCAAATGGCTGACTGAAAAACATTGTCGTTTAAGGGCCTGCCTGCAACGCAAAGACCTGCCGTTACAGCCCACCAGCCGCGATTTACAGAATGTCGCCATGGCTGTCAAAAGAGGAGGCAATTTTAGCGAAAAAGCACTTCGTCAATGCCTCAATCAGCACTACCGGCTTTACCTGATGGCTGCCAACCTGTCGCTGGAGGAACTGCCGAAGTCACCGGCTCTTGTCATGGGTAAAGGAGCACTTGATTCCGGACTTTGCAAATGGCTCAACGAAAGGGTATCGGGCATTAGTCGTCCATGGTTGATACGACGCAGTGATCGCAACAGTATTGATGAAAAACACCATGAGATTTGTTTCAAGACCGGTCTGACTGGAAAAAAAACCAAAACAGAAATCATCAGGATGGTCGCTCAGTCACAATGGCAGGCATTCGGTCTTTCCCTGAATCCGGACCCGTCGGACAATGCTCTCACCCGGGCACTGTACCGACACTGGCAGCAAAGCTGGTTTGATCGTAAGTTTGACAAGACGGGCATTGACGCCAATAGCGTATTTCCCCTGACGGAAGAAGAGAAAAAAACGCTAAAATTACCCGCTTACCGGTCTTGTCTTCAGGAAGCTGATCAGCGGATAAGCACATGGAACGCCAATGCAGTTCAATACGGGTCTGCGTTTTGGCACCAGATGGGTGCTCTGCCGAACCAGCGGGTGGACGATTATACTAACAAAGCCTCAGCCATCAATGCTGATGAGGCTCATGAAAAATTCATCGAGGAACTCTCCGAGAAAGATTTCATAGGCCTGGAACGAGACACGGACTATGAGTGCGAGAAGAAGCCACGAGTTAAGAGTGAAATAGTTTTTAAGACTCAGCACCATCCTTCCCATATGTATCGCTGGTGGGCAAGTGATGTTTGTGTGTCCGACAAGGGTAATATTAGAACGGTCGATATTAATGACCTGCACTTCCTGGAGGTCGAAACTCTCACACCTGACCCTTTACCAGGAGGGCGTGATCAGGAATTGATCTTAGCCAGCAATCAAACCCTGGCGACCCTCAAGATGTCATCAGAAGATGGTCAATATGAATTACCCAGCCTGACGCCTGATGACTATATCGTGGCCCTGCGTATAGAACCCGATTTGCCATATACCCTGAAAAGAGACAAATATACCGGGCTTCACACGCTGTTTATTCCAAAGGCCAAAGCTAATAAGGGGCGGCGTATTCAAATTTCTTATGTCGTAGAATCCAGAGAACCGGACTTGGAAGCATCGGCTAAAGAAGCTCGCTCAAAACGATCGATAAGGTTTCACACCCGCTGTTCAAAAGGGATGAAAAAAGTACTGAAAGGACTGTTTACGAACATTGACCAACAACCACCTGAAATACAGGAGCCTTTGCGGAAAATAGCAGACGCTCAAGACACGGCAGAACGCATTCAGGCAATCAAGGAGTATTGTCGGCAGTTTTCCGGGGTGACTAAACCAAAGCGCGGGGAGAATTTCTTTAAATTCCTGGTAACACAGCGGCAAGGGCGTTGTCGTCATCGTGCGCCTGTTTTTGTCGCTCTTTGCCGTTATTTCGGGATTCCATGTCGGCAAATGTCTAACCATACCCACGCCTTTGCCGAGTGTTCAGTGGATAGAGGCCAAACCTGGCTGTCAGTGGATTTGGGCGGGGCGCCCACAAAGGACACAAAAGTGATACCAAAATTTCAGCGCACCAAAACGTTGCAAAGTTCCAGTGCTGCGTTAAAAACAATTAAGAATCTCCTGCAAGGGGCAGATTTATCACAACAGCAAACGCTGGCCAGAGCCATGAATACGAGCCCCGAGAAACTGAGCAAATATTTTCTGACAAACAGTGCATTGCCAGAAAGCATTCCAAGCATTTTCGAGATAGTAAAAAAACTTTGGGGAGAAAAAAATTTAACCAGTTTTGCCATGGGTGTCTCATTGTTATCAGAGACAAAAGCGTTGAACAATGATGAGAAGAAATTGCTCGGTACCCTGACTCGCGACGATCAGGATGAGAACAGTAAAAGTCATAATGATAAACCGATGTCGAAGGCTCCGTTAAAAGGCCTCATAGACGCGAGGTATGAATTCGATTCTGTGCAAATCGACGAATCGTACAGGAGGAATCGCGACTATGAACCGATGTCGGAGGCAGTCATACAAATCTTGCTCGACAATGATGAAGATCAGGTCACTGAACAACTCGAGTCATTGTACTCAAGAATGATTATTCAGGGTGGAGCAAATCCTAACAAGTGGTTGAGATCAATGGTGTCTATATTGAATCAGAGCGAACGGACCAAACCGTCGGTTATTCACTTTGCACTTAAAGCCATGGAATCGGGTTGGCTGGATCCAGTGCCAAATTATCACAGAAATATTATCGGTGCCTTTGAACATCACAGGCTATTGGAAGCTCTGGAAGGCATCGATGAACTGAAGGTTAAAGCCACCCACTGTCTGAGAAAGTGGTATGACGCATTGTTGTCCAGGGAAAAACACAGTAGCGTGTGGCGTTTGAATTATGAACACTACCAGAGGCAAGAACGTGATACCTTGCTCGTCACTCATTGCCATGACGGGTTTTCGTCATCCCTTGAAAATCAGATGGCCCATCGTTCTATACAAGACGTCTGGACGAACAATCCTGAGGGCATTCCTGATATAGAACGAATGCTGGTGCAACAGCCTGCTTTTTCACAGTTAAACCCGAGCAGGGATAAAGACCGTCCGGTGATTATTATCGGTTGCCCCGACTGGGGCGAAATTGCAATTGAGGAAAAGGTTCAAGCCCTGCTGCAACGAAAATCAGAGAACAGGCCGGAGTTTAAGCAGATATTGAAAAAAGCCAATCAGACTCTGCCCCCCCTCAAGGTGTCGAATAAGGAGAAAAAAATTCTTGATGACTTCACAAACAAATGCAAGCAAGCGATCAGACATGCCTTCAGTCATTATCTGTACGAAGTGACACAGTCAAAAGGCGGTCGCTTAACGTATTGTTGGCTTGACACTATCATGCTTTCTCGCATGAACCATGACAGCAATAACTTTTGCTATGGCGCTCATGATCCATCCTCACCAGAAGAGCTGTTTGCCATGATGTCTGATATTTGTCGCTTTAGACATAAAGAGAAACTTGTTAAGGACGCCTACTTGCGACAGGCACAAAACGCCAGTGACGCCCTGGTGCTGAGGTCCGATACGCTGACAACCATTGCCGAAGAGTTTTTGAGCAGCGTGAACCTGAATTCGATGTCGGACTCATTGGATGTCTGATCATAGAGTTTTTCGAGGTCGTTGACTTCCTTCAATGTTACAGGCAACTGTCAAAATGGAACTTTAATCCTATTTTAAGGTCAAATAGTAATACAGTTTCATAACACTCCTGCAAAGGAAAGCAGTAGAGGAGATTGGCTATGGATGGTCAGATCAATGGAAAAACAAACAACCCTGTTTTTAAGACTGAAAAGCCTGATGGCGGCATACCACCCAAAAGAGCAAAGCTGGATTTAAAACCAGAGATTGCTGAGGTCACCGGTGTAACTGCCAGACTCAATATATCGCCAACTTCGAGAGGCCTGCCTGACAAAACGAGAATCGTATCCGCAACGGATTCGTCGCTCCAAAAGGCTCCTCATGCCTTCGATTTTCGTTTTGTCGCCAGTGATGATGAGGTTCGACAACTTCTGATTGCCAGGACCTGCGATAAACATCAGGATGTTACTGTTATATCCCACCCCGACGACCTCTCAGAGGCTAATCTGGTTAGCCGGTTGAGTATTTCCGAAGAGGGTCGCCACACTCTGAGCTCTGGCAAGCTCTTTGAAAGTTCACAGCCATTAATACTGGTAATAGATATTCGACAACTCACCAGCGAAGAACTGCCAAAGTTTAACGATCTACTGGACCCGGATAACCCCTGCCTGTACGACAAAGTCAGCAACAAAAAACGTCCTTTGGGCGAGCATGTTTCGCTATTGGTGTTGGCAGACCCTGCACAGTTGGCATCAGTTGGCGGACGTGACAAGGCATCGGGGGCCGAGGCACCCGGTGCTGATTTCTGGCGGCGAATTAATCGACCGGGCAATACCTGGCAGTTCAACGAAACGACCGGCAATGCCTCATTGATGGATATCGACGAGGTTCAGTTATTGGCTGAACTCCCTTCTGCCGAAAGTGCTATGGATGACGAAAATACCCTTCTTATTAACTGCCACTTGCACAGCAGCTGGCGGCAGTTATTGCTGGGTGGCCCCGGAGTGGATCAACAAGGGCGAATCCGACACATCCCCGGCAAGCTTGAGTCGTTAAAGGCCGGACAACGGGTGATTCTGAAAGGCGCCAATTGGCAGGATCTGGCCTTTGAACAGACGGTTCGACAGATGCTGGCGCAACAGTGTGTTGAGAGCAACGGGAAGATCTGTCCATTACCCGACGATGTTCAGTTTTATAAGATGCCGTTAGGGAATGAGGAGCTTCATACACTGTTCCAAAGTCTGTCTCACTCTGATAATGAAGAAGGTGACCAAGAACTTGATAAAGCCCAGGCATCAGCAAACCCGATCATCATTAACCAGAGTAATGTCAGGGAGTGGCTGAGCCCGATTGCCATTGCCCCGGAAGGCTATGCAATCCCTAATACCAGTCTGTTGGAACAAATTCGGGCAGGTGGTGTAGTCGCCGTAACGTCTACCCTCACTGAGGCACACTGGTTTCATTTGCTGGGTTCACTGCAGACGATTCGCGAGACGACCGGCCTGGAGCCCCGGCTTCAGGTGACTGATTCAAGACAGCAACCAAAAGCACTGGGATTGACAGAAAACAATGAACAGCCAATCACAGATCACGCCACTTTTAATACCGTTACTTATCAGCAACATACCCAGACAAGTCATTGGCTAAATAATCAGCAGGAAGCCCCTTTGGTCATTCAGGTCAGCGAACAGACCGGCTTTAGTCAGCTCTTTGATAATATCCATATCACTTCGGAACAACAGGCGCATTTTGGGCGACAGCCGAGTAAATTGCAGGAGGCATTGAGCGCTGGCGAACCGATTGTATTCCGGGGACTCGAGCATAACCCAAGGCTTCAGCAGCTTCTGGAGCCCCTGTTTATTGGGCAACCTTTGTTGGTGAACGGTCAATTACAAGCCTACCCACAGGCTTGTGTCACCTTACTCTGGCCTGAGTCTGCGAAAAGTCCGTCTCCGGTCTTGCATTCGCTGGTCGCCGAGGGTGAACCCTGTCCCGAGGTTGATCTCTGGGCTGTCAATGCCGACAGGCATGAAATCCCCCGGGCTGAGCTGCCAGAACAAGCGCTTAATAAACTTTATCAGGCGTTTAAAACCGTACCTGCCGACCTTTGTAACCCTCTGCCTGAATTGAACGAAGGCTTATTGAATAACCTGATAATGGCTGCCCGGCGGGCACAACAGGTTGATCAGTCCTCATCGCTTTTACCCCGCCACTGGCGCAGGGCCATTAATAGCGTCATCACCCATGGCACCCGGCAGAATCCACCCGTGAGGGATTTTATGAAAGTGGCTTGCCGGAGCTTGTTACCGGATAGGACGCCGGATAAGGATCAGCCTATCTCGGTAGACCCGGATCAGTTAACGGCCATCATCGACAGTGCCCCGCAGTTGAATAGAGCGTTTTTGGAGCAGAACCTGTGGCCATTGGCCAGAGCCATTGATCTGACAGCATTCAAGAACGGTAAATCTAAAGGATTACTGTTGTCCTATGAAGAACCAGTTTCCGTTTGGCATAAGGAAAATTTTCTGGACAAGCTCTGTGCCCTGATTGTGGCCCCTTTGCCTGATGAACTTCGTCAGGCCATGGCGTATCAGTTGAAAGTCGATCCGGAGGTAGCGAAACGCTATCCACCGTTAACCATCAGGCCATCAAGACAAATTAAACGTTTGCAGGATGCACTGGCTTCTGGCTGGCAGTTACGTTTGCCACCAGAGCAGACGCGATCCGATGCCATTGAGGCTCTGGCCACCGATTGTCTTGATAAAGCCATAACAGCGAATTCTGAGGCAGAAGGCATTGAACGCATTGAACACCGACTGGCTGAATCACTTATATGGGCAGGCTCCACAGACAATCCCCTGTCAGCACTGGCCGGGGATCTTTATCACAGTGAGATAAGTCAGAAAGATCGTGAAAGCCGACGATTATCCCGACTTCATGACCGGCTTACCGACTCTCCCGTTATCTTCCTGCAAGGGGAAACCGGCACCGGGAAAAGTTACTTTTCTGCCAAAATGGCCAAGGCTTCGGGACAGGCTTCAGTCATTTCCCTTGGACCTTCCGACAGCGAACAGACCCTGATGAAACGCTGGCAGTGGCAACAATACGCTGATGGCGACCGCTCTATGGTGGAGCAAAACCGGGCATTGATAGAGTGGGCCAAGACCAAATCCGACAAAGACGGAGAGTACATCACTTTAGTGCTGGATGAAGCCAACCTGACCCAAGCCGGATTACTGGCATCATTGAACGGCTTATGGGAACCACAACCCTGCATCTATGTGAATGGTCATCCTGTTAAAGTCAGCGAAAAACACCGGGTGATTCTCACCGGTAACCCGGATCATTATGCCGGGCGCCAACTCGACCCGACCCTGAAAGAGAAATTGCCCAGAGCTTACTACCCTCGCCTGGATCAGGCTTTTCTCAGGGACAGGGTGGTGGAACCGGCTCTGGTCAATCACTTACAAGAGCATCTGACAAAGCATCAAATAAACGACATTGCACACAGTGCCAGCAAAAGTGTGATGACACTCTGGCAACATTATCAGGAACTGCTGCCCGAGCATGAGTTTACCCCCAGGGATTTAACGGACATCTGCAGTTGGGTGGGTTGGTATCTCGACTGTGCTCAGCCCGCTCTTGGCAGTGTGACCTGTGGGCAAATAAACAGTTTGATACAACACAGTTTTCTGGATGTACTGGGCCCTGAAATCACCGAAACGCATCAGGATGCCCTGTCGGCACTGGAAATCTGGTTTGCTGCCCGTTACCAAGCGGAGAACACCCTGAGCGACAGAGTTCGTAACAAGACCCTGTCAGATTTTCAGCAGACCTTCAGTACAGTCACCCGAGAAATCCAACCGGACTTTGATACCTCCGGATCGGCAGTCCGTGAACTGGCGCAGCAGCTTGGGCAGGATTTAAGCCGCTGTCAGCAGGCTCATCATCACGACAGAAAACACGGCGGCCGTCAGGCAACACTGATTGAAGGTCCGGCCGGGCGGGGCAAGGATGCCACTCTGAACCTGGTGATTGAAAGTGTCAGACAGCAGGCCGAAAAACGGCAAGAATTGATGCCGGAAGTCTATTACCTGAATGCCTGTGATTGTTCCTGGGACAAAGTGTGTGAAAAGATCCAGAAGGCCAGAATTGAAGGCGGCATCGTGGTGATTTCGGAAATGAATCTGATCGACAGCCAGCATCTGGAAGGTGAGTTAAACGATATTCTGGCCGGAGACGCCCATCCGGGTTTTCACCTCTTTGCCACCATCAATCCACCTGAGTACAGCGGGCGAAAACCCTTATCACCGGCCCTGAAAGGGCGTTTTCGACATTTGCCCATCCGGCAGTACAAAGCGACCGAATTACAGACCATTGCCGCGAAAGTGTTGCCAGAGTCTTCACAAGGAACATTCGCCGCTGAGATGCTAACAGAAAAGCATTGTCGTTTAAGGGCTCACCTGCAAAGCAAAAAACTGCCATTACAACCGACCAGCCTTGATTTACAGAATGTTGCCAGGGCTATAAACAGAGGTGGTGATTTGAGCGAAAAAGCCGTTCATCAATGCCTCAATCAGCACTACCGGCTTTACCTGATGGCTGCCAACCTATCGCTGGAGGAACTGCCCGAGTCTTCGGCTCTTGCCATGGAGAAAAGTGAATTTGATTCCGGACTTTGCCGTTGGTTCAATGAAACGGTATCGGGCATTGATCGTCCGTGGTTGATACGAAGCAGTCATCTCAACAGTGTTGATGAAAAAAAACATGAAATCCTTGTTAACACTCAGCGGGATGAAAAGGAAGTCAGAACGGAAATCATCAAAAGTGTGGCTCAGGCAAAGTGGCAGTCATCAGGCCTTCCCCTGAAGCCGGACGAGTCGGACGATATTCTTACCGGGGCACTCTACCGACACTGGCAGCAACGCTGGTTTAGCAATCATTTTGGCCGGACGAACGTAGACGTTAACAGCGTATTTCCCCTGACGGAAGAACAGCAACAAACGCTGAAAATGTCTGCTAACCAGCCTTATCTTCAGGCCGCTGATCAGCAGATAGGGGCGTGGAAAGCCGATGAAGTTCAATGGTGGCCTGTGTTCTGGTATCAGATCAGTAATCTGCTGAACCATCTGGCAGACGATTTTATCAACGAAGCATCCGCTATTGGTGGTGATCAGGCTCCTGAACAAGACAAGCCAGAAGTCCACGAGAAACAGGCTTGGGCATTGGATCAGAGAACGGAGCCTGCGCCACAACCTGTTAACGAAGTCTTGACCACCAGTAGTGATAAAGTTCCGCCACAAGTCCACGAGGTGCAAGCTCCGGCATTGGATCAGAGAGCGAACCTCGAGACACAACCTGTTAATAAAGCGTTGACTGTTTACTGTGATAGCACTCCAGAAAAATACATTCCGGAAGTCCATGAGAAAGAGGCTCCGGTATTGGACCGAAGAACGGACTATGAGAATGAGAAAGAGAGCGAGCGACAACTTGACGATTATATAATTTTTGATGACCCGGACCATTTTCCCGGGATTTATCGGTCATTGGCAGAGGATATTTATGTATCACTTGAGGGCAAAATCAAAAGGATCAGTATTAATGATAAACACATGCAGGGAGTCGAAGTCATCATACCTGCACGGTTACCAGAGCATGACCGGGAAGTGACATTAGCCAGCGACCAAACACTGGCTACCTTTTACATGTCATCAAAAAATGGTCAATTTATATTGCCCAGCCTGACAGTTAAGGACTACATCGTGGCACTGCGCATAGAACCCCATCTGGCATTTACACTGCTCAGGGACCGATATACCGGCATACACACACTATTTATTCCAGAAGCCAAAGCCGACCAGAGCATTAAATTTGCTTATGTCGTAGAACCCAGAGAAGTGGGCAAAAAAACATCGGCTGAAAAAGTCCGGCCAGCACAATCAAGACGTTTTGACGCCCACTGTTGCCAGGGTATGAAAACAGTACTGGACGACGTGTTTCAGAAGATTGAGAAACAGGCATCCAAAGTAAGGAAACCTTTGCAGAAAATAGCAAAGGCTGAAGACACGGAGCAGCGCATTAGGGCAATCCAGGATTATTGCGAAGACTTTTCCGGTGTCGCTGTACCAAAGCGCAATAAAAATTTCTTTCACTTCCTGATAACACGCCGACAAGGCAGCTGTCGTCATCGTGTGCCTGTTTTTATTGCTTTATGTCGTTATTTTGGCATTCCATGCCGACAAATATCCAATGATACCCATGCCTTTGCAGAGTGTTCGCTGGACGGTGGCCAAACCTGGAAATCGGTGGATTTGGGCGGAGCGCCTGTCGAGGTAACAGAAATCCTCCCTGAGTTCCAGGACACCAAAAGAGTCAGTGTTTCTGGCACTGAATTAAAGAAGACCAGAGATCTGCTGAATGGGCGTCTGAAAGGTGCTGATTTAGCACAACAGCAAACTCTGGCTGAAGCCTGCGGAACAAGTCCTGAAGAACTGAACAAGGCCCTTGAGGCAGGCTGTGAATCGCCGGAAACCCTTCCAGATATTTTCGAAATAGTAAAGAAACTCTGGCAGACAAAAGATTTAACCGGCTTTTCCATGGGTGTCTCAATATTAGTGTCGCTGGAAACAAAAGCATTAGACTTTGACGAAGTGGAGTTGATTTGTATTGTCTTTAGCAAAAAAGGCCCGATGTTGAAGGCAGTCAAACACATCTTGTCCAACAGTGATAGAAATCAGGTCACTGAACCCCTCAAGTTATTGCACTCAAAAATGATTATTCATGGCTCATCAGAACCTGAGGACTGGTTAATCCTGATGCTGAGTATTCTGAGTGACATTGATCTGACCCCCGCAGTTATTGACTTTGCCAGGGAAGCCCTGGCATCGGGTTGGCTGGATATACCGCCGACCTATGCAGGCCAGATCGTAGAGGCCCATGAACACCATAAGCTATTGGTTCGTCTGCAAGGTGTCGATGAACTGAAGGTTAAAGCCAGCCATTTACTGAAAAAGTGGTATAAGAAATTATTCTTCAGAGAGAAAGATAGCCAGACATGGCAAAGGGCTTACCATTCCTTCCAAACAAGTAAATTAGGGGCCTTTTTTGTCACTCGTTGTCATCATGGTTTATCGCCATCTCTGGAAAAAAACATTCTCACCTCATCTGTACGCAACGCTTGGACGGACCAACCCGAGGGCATTGCGAATATAGAACGAATGCTGGTTCACCATCCTGCATTTCCGAAATTAATCTCGGGCAAAGCGAACCACCGTCCGGTGATTATCATAGGGAAGCCTGACTGGATATCCGGCTTGAAAGTGATGGATAAAAAGGTCGCAGCCCTATTACAACGAATCGCTGAGAACCGCTCAGACCTGAAACATTTGTTGGAAAAAAGCAGTCAATTTATGGCAAGAAAAAAAGAACTCGATCTGGCTCTGTTTGCATTGGACAGAGACTACAGCGTGGGATCACCAAATCATAGAGAGGAATATAGGAAAAAAAGGTCTGATATCTTAGGAAGCTACCAATCCATCGTGGAGCCTCTCAGGTTATCTTCAGGGGAGGTAGATCTCATAAATGATTTAAAAAACAAATGTGTGGTGGCGCTTAAGCAGGCCTTCAGTCATTATCTGTATGAAGTGACACACCTGAAAGGCGGTTGCCTGACCTATTGCTGGGGCGATGCCCACATAGATGGATGCTGGAATAGCAACAGGTATGGCGCTCATGACCCATCCTCACCAGAAGAACTGAATGCCATGATGTTTGCAATCAGAAATGAAGAGCTTGAGAAATCTATTCAGGATGACTACCTACGGCAGGCACTTAACGCCAGTGATGCTCTGGTGCTCAAAACCAATGAGCTGAATACCATCGCCGAAGAGTTTTTGAACAGCGTGAACTTGAATTCGCTTTGTGAGGCATTGGATACCTGATAACCGTTTGGTCATGATGCGCTTTTCGAGATCGGTAACTCCACTCCCGTCATTCCCGGCTTCCCTCCCGTCATTCCCGGCTTCCCTCCCGTCATTCCCGGCTTCCCTCCCGTCATTCCCGGCTTCCCTCCCGTCATTCCCGGCTTCCCTCCCGTCATTCCCGCGAAGGCGGGAATCCACACTGACTCACCACCAGAACCATACTACCCGGTGCCCCCCTGGCCTTGTCATCCCCGAGAAGGCAGAGATCCACCGTTGGCGCTGGATTCCCGCCTTCGCGGGAATGACGACCCTTTAGTGCCGCACAGGCCCAAAGACTCTATAACAGCAGGTTGGACACCCCTACAGAGGGGTAACAATTAAAATGGAACTTTAATCACACCTTACAGGTCTAACCATTTAACAATTTCATTAAGTACCTGGCCAGTTGGTTTCGCATATTCTGGCGAGTGGATTTTTTCATCCTTCAAGACGCAACGACGGGCGCGTAGCCACAGCTACGCAACCAGAGTTGGAACGCAGAATGATGGAAAAAGCCGCCGTCCAGAATATGCGAAACCAACTGGTTAGGTACTTCAGTCCTTCAAATGACAGTTGAGAGGGAGATTGACTATGGATGGTCAAATTGCCGGAGGTACCAAAAAACGCGTTCATGATCGTAGCCTGCATGATCATGACGTGGCAGCCAAGATGGCAAAGCTGGGTATATCGTCAAAGGAAAAGCAGGATGTAGAAATCTGCTCTGAAGTAAGATCCAGACTAAAGAGATCGCCAACTTCAGAGACCTTGCCTGACAAAGTGAGAACCATCTCCGCAACGGATTCCTCGCTCCAAAAGACGACTCATTCCTTCGATTTTCGTTTTGTCGCCAGCGATGACGAGGTTCGACAGCTTTTGATTGCCACTACCCGTGATGAACATCTTGATGTTGCGCTTATTTCCCATCCCGATGACCTTTTAAAGGCTAACCTGGTGAGCCGGTTGAGTATTTCCGAAGAGGGTCACCACACTCTGGGTTCAGGCAAGCTGTTCGAAGGTTCACAGCCATTGACTCTGGTAATGGATATTCGAAAGCTCACCAGCGAAGAGCTGCCCAAATTTAACGATCTGCTGGACCCGGATAGCCCCTGTTTGTACGACAAAGTCAGCCAGGAGAAGCGCCCCTTGGGTCAGCATGTTTCTTTATTGGTTCTGGCAGACCCTGCTCAGCTGACATCGCTTGGCAGGCGTGATGACGCACCTGGCGCTGATTTCTGGCGAAGAATTAATCGACCGGAAAATACCTGGAAGTTCAACGCACAGACTGGCAATGACCCATCAGTGGAGATCGACAAGGTACCTCCGTTATTGGCTGAACTCCCCTCTGCCGAAAGTGTTATGGACGACGACAATAGTGTTTTAATTGACTGCCATTTGCACAGCAACTGGCGACAGTTGCTGCTGGGCGGCCCCGGAGTGGATAAACAGGGGCGAATCCAGCACCTGCCCGGCAGGCTTGAGACATTGAGGACCGGACAACGGGTGATTCTGAAAGGGGCCGACTGGGAAGATCTGACCTTTGAGCAGACCATTCGACAGATGCTGACGCAACAGTGTTTTGAGAGCAACGGGAAGATCTGTCCGTTACCCGACGATGTTCAGTTTTATCAAATGCCGGTTGGGAATAACGAGCTTCATTCACTGTTCCTGAGTCTGTCGCACTCTCTTGTCAAAGAAGGTGTAAAAAAAGGTGTCAAAGAAGGTGACAATAAAGACTCTGCTCTACGAATCCCGATCATTATTAACGAGAGTAATATCAGTGAATGGCTGAGCCCGATTGCCATTGCCCCGGAAGGCTATGCAGTACCAAACAACTGTCTGTTAGAACAGATTCGGGCGGGAGGTTCAGTCACCGTAACGTCTCCCCTCACTGAGGTTCTCTGGTTTCGTTTGCTGGGATCATTGGTGACTATTCGCGAGATGACCGGCCTGGAGCCGCAACTTCAGGTAGCCCACTGGAAAAAGCAACCGAAAGCCCTGGAATTGACAGAAAAAGATGAGCGCCCTCTGTCCAGGCCACAGGAAGAAATCAGAAATCAGGCCGCCTTTCATTTCGTCACTTATCAGCAACACGCTCAGGCAAGTCACTGGATCAGTGAACAGCAGGAAGCCCCTCTGGTCATTCAGGTCAATGAACAGACCAGCTTCAGCCAGCTCTTTGATAATATCCATATCAACTCGGAACAAAAGGCGCATTTTAGACGACATCCAAGTCAATTGCAGAAGGCATTAACCACTGGCAAACCGGTTGTACTGCTGGGACTGGACAGCAATCCGGTGCTTCAGCAACTTCTGGAACCTCTGGTTGTTGGGGAACCTTTGCTAGTGAATGGCCAACTGCAGGCCTACCCAAAAGCTCGTGTCACCCTGTTCTGGCCTGAGTCTGCAAGAAGCTCATCTTCAATAGTTAATTCAATGGTTGCCACAGGTGAACCTGGTCCCGAGCTCGATCTCTGGGATGTTAGTGCTCACAAACATGATATCTCCCGGACTGAGCTGCCAGAACAAGCACTTGATGAGCTTTACGAAGCCTTTAAAACCGTACCTGCCCACCTGTGTAAGCCTCTGCCTGAAATGACCGAAGGATTGTTGCACAACCTGATAATGGCCGCTCGGCGAGCACAGCAGGTTGACCAGTCCTCACGGCTTTTACCCCGCCACTGGCGCAAGGCCATCAATAGCATCATCACACATGGCACCCGACAACATCCGTCAGTGCGTGATTTTATGAAAGTGGCTTGTTTGCAGTTATTACGGGATAAGGATCAAACCGCCTCGGTAGACCCGGATCGCTTAAACGCCATCATCAAGGGTGCCCCCCGGTTTGATAGAAAGTTTGTGACTCAAAACCTGTGGCCACTGATCAGAGTGTTTAATCTGGCATTCTCTGAGGGCAAACGTTCTGAAGGCTTGCATCTTTCCTATGACTCTCCCTTTACACGATGTTATGAAACAACTGAAAAAATGTTTCTGGACAAGCTCTTTGGCATGATCCTGGCCCATGCTCCTGAAGAACAGCGAGATAAAATAGCCTATCAGTTGCAAGTCGATCCGGAAACGACAGAGCAATATCAATATTTAGCCATCTGGCCATCAAGACAGATCAAACGTTTGCAAGACGCACTGGCTTCTGGCTGGCAGTTATCTTTGCAAAAAGGGCAGAACCGATCCGATGCCATTCAATCTCTGGCCACCGATTGTTTTCATATTGTCAGAACAGCCAATTCTGACGCAGCAGGCATTGAGCTCATAGAAAATCGACTTTCTGAATCACTGAAATGGACGGATTCCGCTGATACCTCCTTGTCAGCACTGGCCCGGGATCTTTATCACGGCGAGATAAGTCAGAAAGATCGTGAAAGTCGTCGATTATCCCGACTCCATGACCGGCTTACAGATTCTCCTGTTATCTTCCTGCAGGGAGAAACCGGCACCGGCAAAAGTTACTTTTCCGCCAAATTGGCAAAAACTTCAGGACAGGCTGCGGTCATTTCCCTTGGACCTTCCGACAGCGAACAAACCCTGATGAAACGCTGGCAGTGGCAAGAGCACACCGATGGTGATCGCTCCATGAAACTGCAAAACAGGGCGCTGATGGAATGGGCCAACACTCCGTCCGGGAAGGATGGACACTATGTCACTCTGGTTCTGGATGAAGCCAACCTGGCCAAAGCCGGATTGCTGGCATCATTGAACGGCTTATGGGAACCGGAGCCCTGCATTTACGTGAATGGTCACCCTGTCAGAGTCGGCCCAAAACACCGGGTTATTCTCACCGGCAACCCGGATCATTACGCCGGGCGTCAAATGGACCCGGCTCTGAAAGAGAAACTGCCGACAACTTACTACCCTCGCCTGGACCGGGCATTCCTTCGCGACAGAGTGGTGGAACCGGCTTTGGTCAAGCATTTACAACGGCATCTGCCGGAGCAGCAAATAAACGACATTGCACACAGTGCCAGCAAAAGTGTGATGGCACTCTGGCAATATTATCAGGAACTCTTGCCCGACCATGAGTTTACCCCCAGGGATTTAACCGATATCTGCAGTTGGGTGGGTTGGTATCTGGATCGTGCCCTGCCCGCTCGCGGCAGCGTGACCTGTGCGCAAATAAACAGTTTGATCCAACAGAGTATTCGGGATGTACTGGGGCCGGAAATCACCGAAACTCATCAGGATGCCCTGTCAGCACTGGAAATCTGGTTTACTGCCCGTTACCAACCGGAGAACACCCTGAGCGACAGAGTTCATGAACACACCCTGCGGGATATGCAACAGACCTTCAGAATAGTCAGCGAAAAAATCCGACCAGACTTTGATACCTCCGGATCGACAGTCCGTGAGCTGGCGCAACGGCTTGGACAGGATTTAAGCCGCTGTCGGCAGGCTTATCATCACGACAGAAAACACGGCGGCCGTCAAGCGACACTGATTGAAGGTCCGGCCGGACGGGGCAAGGATGCCACGCTGAACCTGGTGATTGAAAGTGTCAGACAGGAGGCTAAGCGACAGGGAGAGTCCATGCCGGAAGTCTTTTACCTGAATGCCTGTGATTGTTCCTGGGACAAAGTGTGTGAAGCGATCCAGAAGGCAAAAGTCGATGGCGGCATCGTGGTCATTTCAGAAATGAATCTGATCGACAGCCAGCATCTGGAAGGTGAATTGAACGATATTCTGGCCGGTGACGCCCATCCGGGTTTCCACCTGTTTGCCACCATCAACCCGCCTGAATACAGCGGACGAAAACCCTTATCGCCCGCGCTGAAAGGGCGTTTTCGACATTTGCCCATCCAGCAATACAACGCGGCAGAATTACAGACCATTGCCGAAAAAGTGTTGCCAGAGTCCTCAGAAGGGACATTCGCCGCTAAACAGCTGACAGAAAAACATTGTCTTTTAAGGGCTTACCTGCAACAGCAAAAACTGCCGTTGCAGCCGACCAGTCATGATTTACAGAATGTGGCCAGGGCCGTTATCAGAGAAGGTAATTTTACCGAAACCGGCCTTCATCAATGCTTCTGTCAGCACTACCGGCTTTATCTGATGGCCGCCAACCTGTCGCTGGAGGCACTGCCAGAACCACCGGTTCCTGCCACGAGTGGGACTGAACTTGTTCCTGAAATTTGCGTCTGGCTCTACCAAACAGTATCGGGCATTGATCGTCCGTGGCTCATACGACGAAGTGATTGCAACAGTATTGACGAAAAAAACCATGAAATTCAAATTGATACTCATCTGGATGAAGAGGAAGCGAAAACCGAAATCGTCAGGCGTTTGGCTCAGACAAATTGGCAGGCATCAGGTCTTCCCCTGAAGCCGGATCGGTCCGACGATATTCGCACCCGGGCACTCTACCGATACTGGCAGCAAAGCTGGTTTAATCATAATTTTGGCCGAACAGGCGTGGATGCCAGTAGCGCATTTCCCTTGACGGAAGAAGAGAAACAAGCGCTGAAAATGCTGGCTTCCCAGCCTTATCTTCAGGAGGCTGATCAGCGTATAAAGGCATGGAACTCCAATGCAGTTCAATGCTGGCCTGAGTTTTGGGATCAGATAAGGAATCTGCCGAACCCTCTGAACGAAGCGCTGCCTATGGGCGATGATAGCCCTGCTGAACAATGCATTCCAAAAGTCCACGGGAAACAGGCTCCGGCATTGAATCAGAGCACAAACCATGAGCCACAGCCTGTTAACGAAGCCTTGACGGTTGGCGGTAATAAGGTTCCTGAAAAATACATTCCAGAAGCCCGAGGGAAACAGGCTCCGGCATTGGATCAGAGAATGAACTATAAGCCACAAACTATTAGCGAAGCGTTGGCGATTGGCGGTAATAAAGCTCCTGAAAAATACATTCCGCAAGCCCATGGGATACTGACTCGGGCATTGGATCGGGAAACGGATTATGATCTCCGGAAGGAAGCAACAGATACGAATTATAAAATTTTTGATACCTGGAGGTATTCTTCCCGTATGTATCGCTGTTCGGCAGAAGATATTTTTGTGACTGCCAGGGGTGATATCATGCGGATCAATATTAATGATATACACATTGAGGGAGTCGAAACCCTCATGCCTGAGCGGTTGCCGGGGCCTGACCAGAAAGTGACATTAGCCAGCAATCAAACGCTGGCAGTCGTTAACTGTTCACCGAACAAACGTCAACATACCTTGCCCAGTCTGAGCCCTTACGACTATATCGTGGCCTTGCGTATAGAATCTGATTTTCCATTCACCCTGATTAGAGACGAATATACCGGGCTGCACACGCTGTTTATTCCCGAAGCCAAAGCCAACCCTGGTATTCAAGTGGCTTATGTCGTAGAACCCAGAGAACCGGTTAAAAAAACACCTGCCAGACGAACTCAACGAGAACGTTCAACACTTTTGGACACCCACTGTTCAAACAATATAAAAAACGTACTGAACAAACTGTTTGCAAACATTGCCCGACAGCCAGACGAAATACAGGAACCTTTGAAGACCATAAAAGACGCTGAAGGCACGATGCAGCGCGTTCGGGCAATCACGGACTATTGCAAAGGGTTTTCCGGTACGGCTCAACCAGAGCCTAATAAAAATTTCTTCAAATTTCTCGTCACACGGCGGCAAGGTAGCTGTCGTCATCGCGTGCCTGTTTTTATTGCTTTTTGCCGTTATTTTGGGATTCCATGTCGGCAAATAAATAGTTTTATCCACAGCTTTGCAGAGTATTCTCCGGATGGAGGACAAACCTGGAAATCAGTGGATTTGGGCGGATCGCCCGGACGGACAAAAACAATGACACCTGACTTCCAGCGCAACAGGAATCTCAATGATTCCAGCACTGAGTTAATGAAGATTAAGGAGTTTCTGAGGGATTTCCTGAAAGGGGCAGATCTGTCACAACAGCAAACTCTGGCTAGAGCCTGTGATATGAGTCTGGAGGAACTGAACCAGGCCCTTGAGACAAAAAGAGCGTTGCCAGAAACCAATCTGGGTATTTCCGAAATCGTCAAGAACCTTTGGAAGGAAAAAAATCTGACCGGTTTTTCCATGGGTGTCTCACTTCTGGAGTCACTGGAGACAAAGGTACTTGACAATAAAAAGCAGGGATTGGTCGGTTTTATGGTTGACAACGATGGAAATGTCATTAGACCGATGTCGGAAGCAGTCAAACAAATATTGTCCAACACTCATGAGTACCAAATCACTGAACAGCTGAAGTTACTTCATTCAAAAATGATTGTTCAGGCCGGAGCGAGTCCTGTCAATTGGTTGGATTCAATAGTGCATATACTGAAGGGCAGTGACCTGGCCAACCCTGCGGTTATGCGCTTTGCCCGAAAAGCCCTGAAATCGGGTTGGCTGGAAACACTACCGTACAATGATTGGGATGCCAGAAATGCCCATGACCATCATCGGCTATTAGTGCGTCTGGAAGCTGTCGATGAACTGAAGGTCGAAGCCACCCGCTGTCTCAAAAAGTGGTACGAGGAACTTTTGCCGAGGAAAAAAAACAGTCAGATGTGGCAGGGAGGTTATGCAAGATTCCACAAGGAGAAACGTGACGTCTTGTTGGTCACTCATTGTCATGATGGGTTTTCGCCATTCCTTAAAAATAAAATAGTCCTCTCATCCTTGCAGACTGCCTGGACGGACGACCCTGAGGGCACGCCAAATATAGAACGAATGCTGGTGCGCCATCCTGCGTTTGAGCAGTCAGGCTCGGGTAAGGCGGCCCACCGTCCGGTGATTATCCTGGGGCAACCTTCCTGGGACAACACAATGATTAATGAAAAAGCCGAAGCCCTGTTCCAACAAAAAGTTGAGAGCAGCCCGAACCTGAAAAAACAGCTCGATGCCAAAAGCAGGAACAAATCCGCAACAGAGCCCTCTGAGCTATCACCCGGGGAGCAGAAACTTGTGGATGATTTACAAGACAAATGCAAGAAAGCGATTCAGCACGCCTTCAGTCATTACCTCTATGGAGTGACGCACTCGAAGGGCGGTTGTTTAACGTATTGTTGGGCCAATGCTTCCATATTTGACCACAACTCCCCGGAAAAAGATCTCTATGGCGCTCACGATCCATCCTCACCAGAGGAGCTGAATGCCATGATGTTTTCATTCTATAGCTCTCCCTGTTTTCAGGAATCTGTCAAGGATGCCTATTTAAGGCAGGTACAAAACGCCAGTAACGCTCTGGTGCTCAAATCCGATGAGCTCACAAAAATTGCCGGAGAGTTTGTGAACACCGTGAATTTGAATTCGCTCTGTGAGGCATTGGATACCTGATAACCGTTTGGTCATGATGCGCTTTTCGAGATCGGTAACTCCACTCCCGTCATTCCCGGCTTCCCTCCCGTCATTCCCGGCTTCCCTCCCGTCATTCCCGGCTTCTCTCCCGTCATTCCCGCGAAGGCGGGAATCCACACTGACTCACCACCAGAACCATACTACCCGGTGCCCCCCTGGCCTTGTCATCCCCGAGAAGGCAGAGATCCACCGTTGGCGCTGGATTCCCGCCTTCGCGGGAATGACGACCCTTTAGTGCCGCACAGGCCCAAAGACTCTATAACAGCAGGTTGGACACCCCTACAGAGGGATAACAATTAAAATGGAACTTTAATCACACCTTAAGGTCTAACTATCAGACAATTTTAATAAAGTCCTTCAAATGACAGTTGAGAGGGAGATTGACTATGGATGGTCAGATTGCCAGAGGTACAAAAAAACACGTTCCTCATCCTGGCCTGCCTGATTATGGCGTGGCAGCCAAGATGGCAAAGCTGGATGTATCGTCAAAGGAAAAGCAGGATGTAGAAATCTGCTCTGAAGTAAGGTCCAGACTAAAGAGATCGCCCTCTTCGGAGACCTTGCCTGACAAAGTGAGAACCATCTCCGCAACGGATTCCTCGCTCCAAAAGACGACTCATTCCTTCGATTTTCGTTTTGTCGCCAGCGATGACGAGGTTCGACAGCTTTTGATTGCCACTACCCGTGATGAACATCTTGATGTTGCGCTTATTTCCCATCCCGATGACCTTTTAAAGGCTAACCTGGTGAGCCGGTTGAGTATTTCCGAAGAGGGTCGCCACACTCTGGGTTCAGGCAAGCTGTTCGAAGGTTCACAGCCATTGACTCTGGTAATGGATATTCGAAAGCTCACCAGCGAAGAGCTGCCCAAATTTAACGATCTGCTGGACCCGGATAGCCCCTGTCTGTACGACAAAGTCAGCCAGGAGAAGCGCCCCTTGGGTCAGCATGTTTCTTTATTGGTTCTGGCAGACCCTGCTCAGCTGACATCGCTTGGCAGGCGTGATGACGCACCTGGCGCTGATTTCTGGCGAAGAATTAATAGACCGGAAAATACCTGGAAGTTCAACGCACAGACTGGCAATGACCCATCAGTGGAGATCGACAAGGTACCTCCGTTATTGGCTGAACTCCCCTCTGCCGAAAGTGTTATGGACGACGACAATAGTGTTTTAATTGACTGCCATTTGCACAGCAACTGGCGACAGTTGTTGCTGGGCGGCCCCGGGGTGGATAAACAGGGGCGAATCCAGCATCTTCCCGGCAAGCTTGAGCTATTGAAGGCCGGACAACGGGTGATACTGAAGGGGGCCGACTGGGAAGATCTTGCCTTTGAACAGACCCTTCGACAGGTGCTGGCGCAACAGTGTTTTGAGAGCAATGGCAAGATCTGTCAGTTACCGGACAATGTTCAGTTTTATCAGATGCCTGTAGGGAAGTACGAGCTTCATTCACTGTTGCAAAGTTTGTCCCACTCTCATAACAAACAGGGTGACAAAAGACTTGATAAAGAGCAGGCACCAGCAACCCCTATACTCCTTAACGAGAGTAATATTGTTCAATGGCTGAACCCAATTGCCATCGCCCCGGAAGGCTTCGCAGTTCCTAATACCTGCCTGTTGGAACAGGTTCGTGCCGGTGGTGTCGTCACCGTAACGTCTCCTCTTACTGAGGCAGACTGGTTTTGTTTGCTGGGCTCACTGCAGACGATTCAGAAGACAACCGGCCTGGAGCCCCGGCTTCAGGTGGCTCATGCAAAAGGACAACCAAAAGCCCTGGGTTTGACAGAAAACGATAAATACCCTCTGCCCAAACCACCGGAAAAAGTCAGAAATCGCGCTGCCTTTGATACCGTGACTTATCAACGATCTGCCCAGGCAAATCATTGGATCAATGGTCTCCCGCAAGCCCCCCTGGTCATTCAGGTCAATGAACAGACCAGTTTCAGCCAGCTATTTGATAATATCCATATCACCTCAGAACAAAAGGCCCGTTTTGGACAAGGTCGGAGTGCGTTGCAGGAGGCATTAACCGCTGGCAAGCCGGTGGTATTGCGGGGGCTGGAGACTAATCCAACGCTTCAGCAGCTCCTGGAACCCTTGATTATTGGACAACCTCTGTTGGTGAATGGCCAATTACAGGCCTATCCAAAAGCTCATGTCACCCTGCTCTGGCCTGCGTCTGCAAAAAGCACGTCGTCAATAGTTAATCTGATGATCGCCAAAGGTAGCCCGTGTCTTGAGGTCGATCTTTGGGATATCAATGTCGTCAGGCATGGTATCCCACGGACTGAATTGCCAGAACAGGCGCTTTATAAACTTTACGAAGCGTTTAAAACCGTACCTGCCCGGCTTTGTAACCCACTGCCGTCAATAACTGAAGGGTTGTTAAACAATCTGATACTGGCTGCCCGGCAAGCACAGCAGGTTGACCAGTCCCTGCAACTCCTGCCCTGCCACTGGCGAAAGGCTATCAATAGCGTCATCACCCATGGCACCCGACAGAACCCGACTGTGCGTGATTTTATGAAAGTGGCTTGTTGGCAATTGTTACCGGATAAGAATCAGGCCGCCACGGTAGACCCGGATCAGTTAACGGCCATCATCAACGGTTCCCGGCGGTTGGATAGAAGGTTTGTGAGGCAAAACCTCTGGCCGCTGACCCGGGCCCTTGATCCGGCAGTCTTGACGGATAACCCGTTTGAAGGATTACAACTGTCCTATGAAAGTCCACTGCCCGGGTGGGCTCAAAAAGAAGTTCTGGACAAGGTCTGCGCCCTGATCGTGGCCCATGGGCCTGAGGAACAACGACAGGCCATGGCGTATCAGTTGAAAGTCGATCCGGAGGCAGCGAAACTTTATCCACCCTTAACCATCAGGCCATCAAGACAGATTAAACGTTTGCAGGATGCACTGGCTTCTGGCTGGCAGTTAAACTTGCCATCGGGGCAGACCCGGTCCGATGCTATTCATGCGCTGGCCAACGATTGTTTCTACATCGTCAGGACAGCCAATTCTGAAGCAGAAGGCATTGAACGCATAAAACATCGACTGTTTGAATCAATGGCATGGCAAGGTTCCACTGATATGCCCTTGTCAACTCTGGCCCGGGATCTTTATCACGGCGAGATAAGTCAGAAGGATCGTGAAAGTCGTCGATTATCCCGACTCCATGACCGGCTTACCGACTCTCCCGTTATCTTTCTGCAGGGAGAAACCGGCACCGGGAAAAGTTACTTTTCTGCCAGAATGGCCAAGACTTCAGGGCAGGCTTGGGTGCTGTCTCTTGGAGCTTCTGACAGCGAACAGACCCTGATGAAACGCTGGCAGTGGCGACAACATGCCGATGGCGACCGCTCTATGGTGCAGCAAAACCGGGCACTGATGGAATGGGCCAAGACCGAATCCGACAAAGGCGGAGGCTGTGTTGGAGGAGAGTACATAACCCTGGTGCTGGATGAAGCCAATCTGGCCAAAGCCGGATTACTGGCATCATTAAACGGCTTATGGGAACCGCAACCCTGCATCTATGTGAATGGTCATCCTGTCAAGGTCAGCGAAAAACACCGGGTGATTCTCACCGGCAACCCCGATCATTACGCCGGGCGCCAAATGGACCCGGCCCTGAAAGAGAAACTGCCCAGGGCTTACTACCCTCGCCTGGATCAGGCATTCCTTAGGGACAGGGTGGTGGAACCGGCTCTGGCCAATCATTTACAAGAGCATCTGACGGAGCAGCAAATAAACGACATTGCACACAGTGCCAGCAACAGTGTGATGGCACTCTGGCAATATTATCAGGAGCTGCTGCCAGAGCATGAGTTTACTCCCAGGGATTTAACAGACATCTGCAGTTGGGTGGGCTGGTATCTGGATCGAGCTCAGCCCGCTCACGGCAGTGTGACCTGTGGGCAAATAAACAGTTTGATACAGCAAAGTTTTCGGGATGTACTGGGCCCTGAAATCACCGAAACGCATCAGGATGCCCTGTCAGCACTGGAAATCTGGTTTGCTGCTCGTTACCAACCGGAGAACACCCTGAGCGACAGAGTTCATAACAAGACCCTGTCAGATTTTCAGCAGACCTTCAGAACAGTCAGCGAAAAAATCCGACCAGACTTTGATACCTCCGGATCGGCAGTCCGTGAACTGGCGCAACGGCTTGGGCAGGATTTAAGCCGCTGTCAGCAGGCTTATCATCACGACAGAAAACACGGCGGCCGTCAGGCAACACTGATTGAAGGACCGGCTGGACGGGGCAAGGATGCCACGCTGAACCTGGTGATTGAAAGTGTCAGACAGCAGGCCGAACAACGGCAAGAATTGATGCCGGAAGTCTTTTACCTGAACGCCTGTGATTGTTCCTGGGAGAAACTGTGTGAAAAGATCCAGAAGGCAAAAGTCGATGGCGGCATAGTGGTGATTTCAGAAATGAATCTGATTGACAGCCAGTATCTGGAAGGTGAGTTAAACGACATTCTGGCCGGTGACGCCCATCCGGGTTTCCACCTGTTTGCTACCATCAACCCGCCTGAGTACAGCGGGCGAAAACCCTTATCACCGGCGCTGAAAGGGCGTTTTCGACATCTGCCCATCCGGCAGTACAATCCGACAGAATTACAGACCATTGCCGAAAAAGTGTTGCCAGTGTCCTCAGAAGGGACATTCGTCGCTAAAAAACTAACAGAAAAACATTGTCTTCTAAGGGCTCACCTGAAACGCACAAAACAGCCGTTGCAACCGACCAGCCTTGATTTACAGAATGTTGCCAGGGCTATCACCAGAGGAGGCGATTTTAGCGAAAAAGCCGTTCTTCAATGCCTCAATCAGCACTACCGGCTTTATCTGATGGCCGCCAACCTATCGCTGGAGAAACTGCCCGGGTCTTCGGCTTTTGTCGCGGGGAAGAATGAATTTAATTCCAGACTTTGCCAATGGTTCAATGGGACGGTATCGGACATTGATCGTCCGTGGTTGATTCGAAACAGTGATCTCAGCAGTGTTGATGAAAAAAACCATGAAATTCGTATCAAGACCCGTCTGACTGAAGAGGAAACCAGAACGGAACTCATCAGGATGGTGGCCCAGACCAGATGGCAGGCATCCGGTCTTTCCCTGAAGCCGGATCGGTCGGACGATATTCTCAGACAGGCTCTCTACAGACACTGGCAGCAACGCTGGTTCGCTGATGATTTTAGCCTTACCGAAGTGGACGCTAATAGCGTATTTCCCCTGACCAAAGAACAGGCACAAATACTGAAAATGCCGGCTTGCCAGCCTTATCTTCAGGAGGCTGATAAGCAGATACAGGTATGGAAGGCCCATGACGTTCAATGCTGGCCCGCATTTTGGCAGCAGATCAGTGATCTGTCGAACCATTGGGCAAAGGTTTTTATCAACCAAGCATCAGCTATTAGCGGTGACAGCGCTCCTGAACCCTATGATCCGGAAGTTGAGGAGAAAGAAGCACCGGCATTGGATCGAAGAACGAACTATGAGGATCAGGAGATACCGAAGATTGAACTTTGTGAAGTTTTTGATTCGCAGCATCCCCCTGAAATGTATCGCTGGCAGGCAATAGATATTCGTATCACTGCCAGAGGTGAAATCAAAAAGATCAATCTTAATGGTAAATACCTTCTGGGGGTCGAAACCCTCACACCTAAACGGTTGCCAGAGAATGACCAGAAAGTCACATTAACCGGAGATCAAACGCTGGCGACCCTTCGGGTATCGCCAAAGAATGGTCAATGTCCATTGCCCAGCCTGACGGCCAGTGACTCTATCGTGGCCCTGTGTATAGAACCTAATTTGCCATTTAAACTGATCAGGGACCACTATACCGGGCTTCATACACTGTTTATTCCTCTAGCCGCTGCCGACCAGAGTTTTCAATGTACTTATGTCGTAGAACCCGGAAAGCCGGGCAAAAAAACGGCTGCTAGAGAAGCCTTTTTTGACGTCCAGTGTTCAGAAGGCGTGAGGTCCGTACTGAAGGAAATATTTGGAAACATCGGCGAACAACCAGCCAAAGTACAGGCACCGTTGCAGAAAATAATAGACGCTAAAAACATCAGGCAACGAATTAGCGCAATCACGGAATACTGCCAACAGTTCTGCGGTGCAGCTAAACCAGAAGAGAGTGAAAATTTCTTTCGATTTCTGGTAACAAACCGGCAAGGTAGCTGTCGTCATCGTGTGCCTGTTTTTGTTGCTTTTTGTCGCTATTTCGAGATTCCCAGTCGGCAAATTGAGAGCCTCAAGCACGTCTTTGCTGAGTATTCCGTAGATGGAGGCCAAACCTGGGAGTCTTCGGATTTGGGCGGGGCGCCGGTGAAGGTAACAAAAACTACACCTTTCTACCAGACTGCCGGGAAGGCCGAAAAGGTCAGAAAGGCTGGTGATTTCAGCACTGAATTAAAAAACCTGAACGATGCTGACTTAGCACAACAGCAAGCTCTGACTAAAGCTTTTGGTATGAGCCCTGAGGAACTGAACAAAGCCCTTGAGACAAACAGCGCATTACCCAATCCAAGTACTTCCGAAGTTGTACAAAATCTTTGGAGGGAAAAAAATTTAGCCGGTTTTTCTATGGGTGTCTCAATATTAATAGAGACAAAAGAACTGAGCGCTTCAGAAAAGAAATTGATCGGTAATGTGCCCAACCAATATGGGAAGCCCCATAATCCGATGTCGTCGGCAGTAAGACAAATATTGTTAGACAATGATGCAGATCAGGTCATTGAACTACTCAGGTCATTGCACTCAAAAATGGTAGTTGAGGAAGAAGCAAGCCCTCTGAAGTGGTTGGGTTCAATGAATAAAATACTGCTGTACAGTGACTTAACCAACCCTTCGGTTAGACACTTTGCCAATAAAGCCCTGCAATTGGGTTGGCTAGATCCACTGTCGTTCTACAAAGAAAAAACTATCAGAGCCGGTGAGCACCATCGTCTGTTGAAGAGACTTGAAGACGTCGATGAACTGAAGGTTGCAGCCACAGATTGCCTGAAAAAATGGTATCAGACCCTGTTGCACAGGGGAAAAAACAGCAAGCAATGGTGCAATTTTTATAGCGACCATCAAGAGAATAATCTCGATGCCTTGTTTATTACTCACTGTCATGATGGTTTTTCAAAATCCCTTGAAAATAAAATCGCCCACCGAGCTCTAAACAGCCGCTGGACCGACCAGCCCGGGGGCATTCCGAATATAGAACGAATGCTGGTGCATCAACCTGCTTTTGAGCAGTTGATCTCGGGCAGGGCGAACCACCGTCCGGTAATTATCGTGGGAGGCAATTTTTGGTGCAACACAGTGATTGATGAAAAGGCCGAAGTCCTGCTCCAACGAAAAGTTGAGAGCAATCCGGAATTGAAGACATTATCGGAAAAGGTCAAAAAATATAAGGCGATAGAACTGGAACGCACCAGAGCTCTGGCCGACTTGTATGAAGAAAGAGAAAACGCCCAAAAACTCAGTTTTTCTTGTTGGCAATATCAAAATAAATTAAAAGAAATCGTGAAAAAACAGCTTGAAATCGATAGCAGCTACCAACGCATTCTGGAGACCCTTGGGGTATCAAATAAAGAGAAGTCCCTTCTGAGAGGTATAGAACTCGAATACTCAGAAGCGATTCGTCAGGCCTTCAGTCATTACCTGTATGGAGTGACACACTCAAAAGGCAGCTCTTTGACCTATTGCTGGGTCGACGCTTCCTTAGGGAATTCCTGCTACAAAAACTCCTATGGTGCTCATGAGCCATCCTCACCACAAGAGCTGTATGACATGACGTGTCATATTAACAGCTCTTTATCGTTTCAGAGTTCTGTAGAGGATACCTACTTAAAGCAGACACAAAACGCCAGTAACGCTCTGGTGATCAAATCCTGTGACTTGACCAAAATTGCCAACGAGTTTTTGCACACTGTGAATTTAAATTCGCTGTATGAGTCATTGGATACCTGATAAGTACTTAACCATTTGGCCGTGATGAGTTTTTTGAGATCGGTGATTTCCTCCAATAGTCAGGGCTGTCTCTTTAAATGGAACTTTCGTTCATTTCTAAAGTCTAAACATTAAACACTTTCAATTTAATCCTTCAGATGTCAGGAGGCGGACTATGGATGGTCGTATTTGTGGTAAGAAAATAAAGGCGCCCGTTCACGATACTGCCACGCCTGCCAACACGCCTGCCAAAAGAGCAAAGCTGGATTTACCGCTAAGTATTGCCAAGGTCACCAGTGTAACTGCCAGACTCGATAAATTGTCAATTCCGGGTGTGATGTCTGCTAAACCGAGAAGGGTATCCTCAACGGACTCATCGCTTCAAAAGATCTCTAATGCCTTTGATTTTCGTTTTGTCGCCAGCGATGACGAGGTTCGACAGCTTTTGGTTGCTACTGACGGTGATGAACATCGTGATGTTGCCCTTATTTCCCATCCCGATGACCTTTTACAGGCTAACCTGGTGAGCCGGTTGAGTATTTCCGAAGAGGGTCGCCACACTCTGGGTTCAGGCAAGCTGTTCGAAGGTTCACAGCCATTGACTCTGGTGATGGATATTCGAAAGCTCACCAGCGAAGAGCTGCCCAAATTTAACGATCTGCTGGACCCGGATACCCCCTGTCTGTACGACAAAGTCAGCCAGAAGAAGCGCCCTCTGGGCCAGCATGTTTCTCTATTGGTTCTGGCAGACCCTGCACAGCTGGCATCAATTGGCCATAGTGGCAATGCCCCCGGTGCTGATTTCTGGCGACGAATTAACCGACCGGAAAATACCTGGCAGTTCAACCCACAGACTGGCCATGACCCATTGATGGAGACCGACAAGTTACCTCCGTTATTGGCTGAACTCCCCTCTGCCGAAAGTGCTATGGAAGACGACAACACCGTTGTTATTGAATGTCACTTGCACAACAACTGGCGACAGTTGCTGCTGGGCGGCCCCGGAGTGGATAAACAGGGGCGAATCCAGCACCTCCCCGGCAGGCTTGAGACATTGAGGGCCGGACAACGGGTGATTCTGAAAGGGGCCGACTGGGAAGATCTGGCCTTTGAACAGACCATGCGACAGATGCTGGCGCAACACTGTTTTGAGAGCAATGGCGAGGTCTGTCAGTTACCCGACGATGTTCAGTTTTATCAAATGCCGTTGGGGAATAACGAGCTTCATTCACTGTTTCAAAGCCAATCCCGCTCTTGTTACAAAGAAGGTGATAAAGGAGTTGATAAAGATCAGACACCAGGAAACCCGATTATTATTAACCAGGGTAATATCGCCCAGTGGCTGAACCCTATTGCCATTGCTCCGGAAGGCTTCGCAGTTCCTAATACCTGCCTGTTAGAACAAGTTCGTGCCGGTGGTGCCGTCACCGTAACGTCTCCTCTCACTGAGGCAGATTGGTTCTGTTTGCTGGGCTCACTGCAGACTATTCAGAAGACAACCGGTCTGGAGCCCCGGCTTCAGGTGGCTCATGCAAAAGGACAACCAAAAGCCCTGGGTTTGACAGAAAACGATAAATACCCCCTGCCCAAACCACCGGAAAAAGTCAGAAATCCTGGTGCCTTTGATACAGTGACATATCAGCAAGATGCTCAGGCAAATCATTGGATCAATGGTCTCCCGCAGGCACCTCTGGTCATTCAGGTCAATGAACAGACCAGTTTCAGCCAGCTATTTGATAATATCCATATCACCTCAGAACAAAAGGCCCGTTTTGGACAAGGTCGGAGTGCGTTGCAGGAGGAATTAACCGCTGGCAAGCCGGTGGTATTGCGGGGGCTGGAGACTAATCCAACGCTTCAGCAGCTCCTGGAACCCTTGATTATTGGACAACCTCTGTTGGTGAATGGCCAATTACAGGCCTATCCAAAAGCTCATGTCACCCTGCTCTGGCCTGCGTCTGCAAAAAGCCCGTCGTCAATAGTTAATCTGATGATCACCAAAGGTAGCCCGTGTCTTGAGGTCGATCTTTGGGATATCAATGTCGTCAGGCATGGTATCCCACGGACTGAACTGCCAGAACAGGCGCTTTATAAACTTTACGAAGCGTTTAAAACCGTACCTGTTCACCTTTGTAACCCACTGCCAGAAATAACTGAAGAGTTGTTGAACAATCTGATACTGGCTGCCCGGCGAGCACAACAGATTGACCAGTCCTTGCAACTCCTGCCCTGCCACTGGCGAAAGGCTATCAATAGCGTCATCACCCATGGCACCCGACAGAACCCGACTGTGCGTGATTTTATGAAAGTGGCTTGTTGGCACTTGTTACCGGATAAGAATCAGACCGCCACGGTAGACCCGGATCAGTTAACGGCCATCATCAAAGGTTCCCGGCGGTTGGATAGAAGATTTGTGAAGCAGAACCTCTGGCGGCTGACCCGGGCCTTTGATCCGGCAGTCTTGATGGAGAACTCGTTTGAAGGATTACAACTGTCCTATGAAAGTCCACTGCCCGGGTGGGCTCAAAAAGAAGTTCTGGACAAGGTCTGCGCCCTGATCGTGGCCCATGGGCCTGAAGAACATCGACAGGCAATGGCTTATCAGTTGGCGGTGGACCCGCAGGCAGCGAAACACTGTCTACCCTTAGCCATCAGGCCATCAAGACAGATTAAACGCTTGCAGGATGCGCTGGCTTCTGGCTGGCAGTTAAACTTGCCATTGGGGCAGACCCGGTCCGATGCCATTCAGGCGCTGGCCAGCGATTGTTTTTACATGGCCAGAACGGCGAATTCTGAGGCAGAAGGCATTGATCGTATAGTACTTCGGCTGTCTGAATCATTGAAATGGACGGTCTCCACTGATATGCCTTTGTCAGCGCTGGCCAGGGATCTTTATCACGGCGAGATAGATCAGAAAGATCGTGAAAGCCGACGATTATCCCGGCTCCATGAACGGCTTACGGACTCTCCTGTTATCTTCCTGCAGGGAAAAACCGGCACCGGGAAAAGTTACTTTTCTGCCAAAATGGCCAGGGCTTCAGGACAAGCTTCAGTCATTTCCCTTGGACCTTCCGACAGTGAACAGACCTTGATGAAACGCTGGCAGTGGCGACAACAGGCCGATGGCGACCGCTCTATGGTGCAGCAAAACCGGGCGTTGATGGAATGGGCCAATACCAAATCCGACAAAGACGGAGAGTACATTACCCTGGTTCTGGATGAAGCCAACCTGGCCCAGACCGGAATACTGGCATCATTGAACGGCTTATGGGAACCGCAACCCTGCATCTATGTGAATGGTCATCCTGTCAAGGTCAGCAAAAAACACCGGGTGATTCTCACCGGCAACCCGGATCATTATGCCGGGCGTCAAATGGACCCGGTCCTGAAAGAGAAACTGCCCAGGGCTTACTACCCCCGGTTAGACCAGGCATTCCTTCGGGACGGAGTGGTGGAACCCGCTCTGGTAAAGCATCTACAACGGCATCTGCTGGAGCAGCAAATAAACGACATTGCACACAGTGCCAGCAAAAGTGTGATGACGCTCTGGCAATATTATCAGGAACTCTTGCCCGACCATGAGTTTACCCCCAGGGATTTAACAGACATCTGCAGCTGGGTGGGCTGGTATCTGGATCGTGCTCAGCCCGCTCGCGGCAGTGTGACCTGTGGGCAAATAAACGGTTTGATACAGCAAAGTTTTCGGGATGTACTGGGCCCTGAAATCACCGAAACGCATCAGGATGCCCTGTCGGCACTGGAAATCTGGTTTGCTGCCCGCTACGAACCGGAGAACACCCTGAGCGACAGAGTTCATAAGAAAACCCTGGAGGAAATGCAGCAGACCTTCAGTACAGTCAGCGAAAAAATCCGACCAGACTTTGATACCTCCGGATCGGCAGTCCGTGAACTGGCGCAACGACTTGGACAGGATTTAAGCCGCTGTCAGCAGGCTTATCATCACGAAAGAAAACACGGCGGTCGTCAGGCGACACTGATTGAAGGTCCGGCGGGGCGGGGCAAGGATGCCACGCTGAACCTGGTGATTGAAAGCGTCAGACAGCAGGCTGAGCAACGGCAAGAATCCATGCCGGAAGTCTATTACCTGAATGCCTGTGATTGTTCCTGGGACGAACTGTGCGAAAAGATCCAGACGGCAAAAATAAAAGGCGGCATCGTGGTGATTTCGGAAATGAATCTGATCGACAGCCAGCACCTGGAAGGTGAATTGAACGATATTCTGGCCGGTGACGCCGATCCGGGTTTCCACCTGTTTGCCACCATCAACCCGCCTGAGTACAGCGGGCGTAAACCCTTATCACCGGCGCTGAAAGGGCGTTTTCGACATTTACCCATCCGGCACTACAACGCGGCAGAATTACAGACCATTGCCGAAAAGGTGTTGCCAGAGTCCCCGGAATGGATATCAGTCGCTAAAAAGCTAACAGAAAAACATTGTCGTTTAAGGGCTTGCCTGCAACAGAGAAAACTGCGATTGCAGCCGACCAGTCTTGATCTTCAGAATGTCGCCAGGGCTGTTTTCAAAGGAGGCGACTTTACCGATAAAGCACTTCATCAATACCTCACTCAGCACTACCAGCTTTTCCTCATGGCCGCCAATCTATCGCTGGAGAATCTGCCCGGGTCATCAGCTCTTGCCGTGGAGAAAAGTGAATTTAATTCCGGACTTTGCCAATGGTTAAATCGGACAGTATCGGACATTGATCGTCCGTGGTTGATACGAAGCAGTCATCTCAGCGGTGTTGATGAAAAAAAACATGAAATTCGTATCAAGACTCGTCCAGCTAAAGAGGAAACCAAAAGGGAACTCATCAGGATGGTGGCCCAGACCAGATGGCAGGCATTCGGTCTTTCCCTGAATCCGGATCAGTCGGACGATATTTTCACACAGGCACTTTACAGACACTGGCAGCAATGCTGGTTCGCTGGTGTGTTTGACCTTACGGACGTGGACGCTAATAGCGTATTTCCCCTGACCAAAGAGCAGGCACAAACACTGAAAAGGCCTGCTTTCCAGCCTTATCTTCAGGAGGCTGATAAGCAGATACAGGCATGGAAGGCCAATGACGTTCAATGCTGGCCCGTATTTTGGCATCAGATCAGTGATCTGCCGAACCGCTGGGTAAACGACTTTATTAACACAGCATCAGCTATTGGCAGTGACGACGCTCCTGAACCCTACGACCCGGAAGTCGAGGAACAAAAAGCTCCGGCTTTGGACCGAGAAACGAACTATGAGGATGAGGAAACGCAAAAGGTTGAACTTTATAAAGTTTTTGATTCGCAGCATCTCCCTGAGATGTATCGCTGGCAGGCATGGGATATTCGTGTCACTGCCAGGGGTGATATCAAAAAGATCAATCTTGATAGTAAACACCTTCTGGGGATCGAAACCCTGACATCTGACCAGTTGCCAGGGAATGACCAGGAAGTGATATTAACCAGAAATCAAACGCTGGCGACCCTTGAGATATCACCAAAGAACGGTCAATGTCTATTGCCCAGCCTGACGGCCAGTGACACTATCATGGCCCTGCATATAGAACCCTGTTTGCCATTTAAACTGATCAGGGACGACTATACCGGGCTGCATACACTGTTTATTCCTCTGGCCGCAGTCGGCCAGAGTTTTCAATGTACTTATGTCGTAGAACCCACAAAGCCGGGCAAAAAAACGGCTGCTAAAGAAGCCCTTTTTGACGTCCAGTGTTCAGAAGGCATGAGGTCCGTAATGAAGGAACTGTTTGATAACATCAACGAACAACCCGCCGAAATACAGGCACCGTTGCACAAAATAATAAACGCTAAAGACGTCAGGCAACGAATTAGCGCAATCACGGAATACTGCGAACAGTTCTCCGGTGGCGCTGCACCAGAAGAGCATGAAAATTTCTTTCAATACCTGGTAACACAGCGGCAAGGTAGCTGTCGTCATCGTGTACCTGTTTTTGTAGCTTTCTGTCGTTATTTCGGGATTCCCTGTCGGGAAATTAGTAGCCGCATCCACAGCTTTGCCGAGTATTCCGTGGATGGAGGCCAAACCTGGGGGGCAGTGGATTTGGGCGGGGAGCCCATGGACATAATAGAAATTACACCTGACCAGCAGTCTTCCGGGGAGGTCGTAACGTTTAGCACTGATTCAAAGATCGGGGATCTGATTAAGAATCTCCTGAAAGGTGCTGACTCAGCACAACAGCAAGCTCTGGCTGAAGCCTGTCATATGAGCTTCGAGGAACTGCACAAAGCCCTTGAGACAAACAGTACATTGCTCGATGAATATCTAAGTACTGGCGGATTGGTAGAAAATCTTTGGAAGCAAAGAGATTTAGTCGCTTTTTCTATGGGTGTCTCGATCTTGATATCTATGGGTGTCTCGATCTCGATCTCGATCTCGATCTTCTCGACCTTGATAGAGACAAAAGCATTGCGCCCTTCAGAGGAGCAATTGGTCGGTGATGAGTTCGACCACTATGGGAATCCCCGTGATCGGATGTCGGATGCAGTAATAAAGATATTGTTGGGCCATGATGCAGATCAGGTCATTGAACAACTCAAGTCATTGCACTCAAAAATGATTGTTGAGGGCGGAGCAAGTCCCCTGCAGTGGTTGGCTTCAATGAATAAAATACTGCGATGCAGTGACTTAACCATCCCTTCGGTTATTCACTTTGCCAAAGCAGCCATGCAATTGGGTTGGCTAGATCCACTGTCGTTCTACAAAGAAAAGATTATCAGGGCCGATCAACACCATTATCTGTTGGAGTCACTTGAAAAAGTCGATGAACTGAAGGTTGCAGCCACAGATTGCCTGAAAAAATGGTATCAGACCCTGTTGCACAGGGAAAAAAATAGCAAGATATGGTGTGATTTTTATAGCCACGAAAAGAATGAACGCGGTGCCTGGTTCATTACTCACTGTCATGATGGTTTTTCAAAATCCCTTGAAAATAATATCCCCGAGCGATCTTTACAGATCCGCTGGACCGACCAACCCGGGGGCATTCCGAATGTAGAACGACTGCTGTTGCGCCAACCTGCGTTTGAGCAGTCGATCTCGGGCAGGGTGAACCACCGTCCGGTATTTATCATGGGAAATATTTTATGGCACAACACAGTGATTAATGAAAAGGTCGAAGCTCTGTTGCAACAAAAAGCTGAGAACAATCCGGAATTGAAGACATTATCGGGAAAAGCCAAAAAATATCAGGCGATAGAACTGGAACTCAACAGAGCGCTGGCCGACTTGGGTAGTAAGCGAGGTCAAATTGAATTAGAAGAATTCAAGAAAAAACAGCTTGAAATCAAAAGCAGCTACCAACAGATTCTGGAGCCCTTTAAGCTATCAATTAAGGAGCAGATCCTTCTGGAGAAATCAGAAAAAAAATGCAAAGAGGCGATTTATCAGGCTCTCAGTCATTACCTGTATGGAGTGACACACTCAAATGGCGGCTCTTTGGCGTATTGCTGGACCGAGGCTTTCTTAGGGTGTTCCTACCATACAGACTCCTATGGCGCTCATGATCCATCTTCACCAGAAGAGCTGTGTTGTATGTTGTCTTCAATCCAAAGTAATTCTGTGTTAATTCAGTCTCTTGAGGATGACTACCTACGACTTGCACAAAACGCCAATAACGCTCTGGTGCTCAAACCCACTGAGTTGACAAAAATTGCCGACGAGTTTTTGAACACTGTGAATTTAAATTCGCTGTTTGAGTCATTGGATACCTGATAACCAACTGGTTAGGTACTTAACCAGTTGGCCATGATGAGCTTTTTGAGATCGGTGATTTCCTCCAATAGTCAGGACTATCGGAACTTTTTTCCAACCCTAAGGTCAAATTACTGATGACTTTCAATATCAGTTTTTTAATGACAGCAAGGAGATGGACTATGGATGGTCAGATTGGTACAGGTACAACAAAACGCGCTCTTGATCTTAGCCTGCCTGATGATGGCGTAGCAGCCAAGATAGCAAAGCTGGATTTAGCGTCAAAGGAAAAGAAGGATGTAGGAATTTGCTCTGAAGTAAGGCCCAAACTGGAGAGATCACCGTCTTTGGAGAGGTTGCCTGCCAGAGCGAGAACTCTATCCTCAACGGACTCCTTCCTGCCAAAGCCCACTCATGCCTTCGATTTTCGTTTTGTCGCCAGTGATGATGAGGTTCGACAGCTTTTGCTTGACCAGACCCGCGATAAAAGCCGGGACGTCACCCTGATTTGCCATCCCAATGACCTCTCTGAGGCTAACCTGCTGAACCGATTGAGCATCTCCGCTGATGGTCGCCACCTTCTGCGTTCGGGCAAGCTCTTTGAAGGTTCGCAGCCATTGACCCTGGTGCTGGATATCCGAAAACTCAGCAGCGATGAACTCCCCGTATTTAACGATCTACTGGACCCGGATAACCCCTGTCTGTTCGACAAAGTCAGCCAGAAGAAACGCCCTCTGGGCGAGCATGTTGCCCTGCTGGTGCTGGCGGACCCTGCACAGTTGAAATCAATTGGCAGCTCAGACGAGGTGCCGGGAGCCGATTTCTGGCGGCGAATTAATCGCCCGGGCAATACCTGGCAGTTCGATGCTCAGAGCGACAATAAAACCGATAATAAAACCGATAATGTCCCATCGATGGCCATCAATAAGGTTCCTCCACTGTTGCCAGAATTGCCCAGTGCCGAAAGCGCCATGGACGACGACAATACCGTTTGTATTGAATGTCACTTGCACAGCCACTGGCGACAGTTGCTGTTGGGTGGTCCCGGAGTGGATCAGCAGGGGCGAATCCAGCATATCCCCGGCAGGCTTGAGTCATTGAGAGCCGGGCAACGGGTCATTCTGAAAGGTGCCAACTGGCAGGATCTGGCCTTTGAGCAAACGATTCGACAGATGCTGGCGCAACAGAGCTTTGAGAGCAATGGCAAGCTCTGTCGGTTACCCGACGATGTTCAGTTTTATCAAATGCCAGTGGCGGAGGATGAGCTTCATTCACTGTTTCAGACCCTGTCCCGCTCCAGTGACAAAGGGTTTGGTAAAGGGCAGGCACCACAAAACCCGATCATTATTAACCAGAGTAATATTGCCCAATGGCTGAGCCCGATTGCCATTGGTCCGGAAGGCTATGCAGTCCCCGACACCTGTCTGTTGGAACAGCTTCGGGCAGGAGGTGTGGTCACCGTAACCTCTCCTCTCTCTGAGGCACACTGGTTTCGTTTACTGGGTTCTCTGCAGACTATTGGCGAGACCACAGACCTGAAGCCCCGACTTCGGGTAGCTCATTCAAGACAACAGCCGAAAGCTCTGGGACTGACAGAAAACGATGCGTACTCTCTGGCCAATAAGCGTCACCTGCAGGAAAAAATCAAAGAGCAAACCGACATTAAAGCCTTCATTTATCAGCAACCTGCCTTTGCAAATTATCATGTCAATAATTTCTTGAGAGCACCTCTGGTCATTCAGGTCAATGAACAGACCAGCCTCGGCCAGCTATTTGATAATATCTATATCACCTCGGAACAAAAGGCACATTTCGGACGCAGTCAGAGTGACTTGCAAAAGGCATTGACCACTGGCAATCGGGTGGTCTTCCGGGGGCTGGAGAGCAATCCAACCCTTCAGCAGCTTCTGGAACCCCTGATTATCGGGCAACCTTTGCTGGTGAATGGCCAATTACAGGCCTATCCGAAAGCTGATGTGACAATACTCTGGCCTGAGTCTGTGAAAAGCCCATCCTCAGTATTTCGTTTGATGGTCGCCAAGAGTAAGCTGTACCCAGAGCCCGACCCCTGGGATATCAATGTCCTCAAGCATCATATCCGCCGGGAAAAACTGCCAGAGAAAGCCCTTCACTCACTTTACAAAGCGTTCAATACCGTACCTGGATACCTGTGCAAACCCCTGCCAAAAATGACCGCAGGGTTGTTGAGTAACCTGATACTGGCTGCCCAACGAGCAAAGCAGGTTGACCATTCCTCAGAGCTTTTACCCCGCCACTGGCGCAAGGCCATCAATAGCGTCATTACCCATGGTACCCGTCAGCTTCCGGCGGTGCGTGATTTTATGAAAGTGGCTTGTTGGCACTTGTTACCGGATAAGGATCAGGCCGCCTCGGTAGACCCGGATCAGTTAGCTGCCATCATCAATAGCGCCCCGCGACTGGATAGAAAGTTTGTCAGGCAGAACCTGTGGCCGCTGGCCCGGGCCTTTGACCCGGCCGTGTTTAAAGATGCCGAATTGCAGCTGTCCTATAAAAGTCCGTTTTCAGAGCGGAGTGAAAAAGACTTTATGGACAGGCTCTGTGCCATGATCGCGGCCCATGGGCCTGAGGATAAACGAGAGGCCATAGCCTATCAGTTGGCAGTCGATCCGGCGGCAACAAAGCCCTGGCAATCCCTGGCGATCAGACCAACCAGACAGATTAAACGTTTGCAAGATGCTCTGGCTTGTGGCTGGCAGTTACTTTCGCAATCAGGGCAGACCCGATCCGATGCCATTCACGCTCTGGCCTCCGACTGTTTAGACATTGCCAGAGGAGAATATGTCACAGAGAATCACTCAGAACGCATTGAACGCATAGAAAATCGACTGTCTGATTCACTGCGATGGCCGGATTCTGGTGATAGGTCATTTGTCACAGAGAATCCTGACCCGAAACGCATTGAACAAATAGAAAATCGACTGTCTGATTCATTGCAATGGTCGGGTTCTGGTGATAGGCCATTGTCAGCAATGGCCCGGGATCTTTATCACGGCGAGATGGGGCAGGAGGATCGTGAAAACCGTCGATTATCCCGGCTCCATGACCGGCTTAAAGACTCTCCCGTTATATTCATTGAGGGAGAAACCGGCACCGGAAAAAGTTACTTTTCAGCGAAGATGGCAAAGGCTTCAGGACAGGCTTCGGTCATTTCCCTTGGACCTTCTGACAGCGAACAGACCCTGATGAAACGCTGGCAGTGGCAACAACAAGACGACGGCGACCGCTCTATGGTTCAGCAAAACCGGACATTGATGGAATGGGCCAATAGCGAATCCGACAAAGATGGAGAATACATCACCCTGGTGCTGGATGAAGCTAACCTGGCTGAAGCCGGATTGCTGGCATCATTAAACGGCTTATGGGAACCGCAACCTTGCATCTATGTGAATGGTCATCCTGTCAAGGTCAGCGAAAAACACCGGGTAATTCTCACTGGCAACCCCGATCATTATGCCGGGCGTCAGCTGGACCCGACCCTGAAGGAAAATCTGCCCAGGGCTTACTACCCACGCCTGGATCAGGCTTTCCTTCGGGACAGGGTGGTGGAACCGGCTTTGCTCAATCATTTACAACGCCATCAAATAAACGGTATTGCACATAAGGCCAGCAAGAGTGTGATGGCACTGTGGCAATATTATCAGGAGCTGTTGCCCGACCATGAGTTTACCCCCAGGGATTTAACCGATATCTGCAGCTGGGTGGGCTGGTATCTGGATCGTGCGTTGTCCAAAGGCGACAGTGTTAGCTGTGAGCAAGTGAACAGTTTGATCCAGCAAAGTTTCCGGGATGTACTGGGTGCCGAAATCAGCGAGACGCATCAGGATGCCCTTTCGGCACTGGAAATCTGGTTTGCTGCCCGTTACGAACTGGACAATAGCCTGCGCGACAAGGTTCATAACCACACCCTGCCAGATATTCAGCGGGACTTCGAAGCATTTACCAAAGAATTCCGACCTGAGTTTGATACCTCCGGATCGGCAGTCCGTGAACTTGCGCAACAGCTTGGGCAGGATTTAAGCCGCTGTCAGCAGGCTTATCATCACGACAGAAAACACGGCGGTCGTCAGGCAACGCTGATTGAAGGCCCGGCTGGACGGGGTAAAGATGCCACGCTGAATCTGCTGATCAAAAGTGTCAAACAGCGAGCTGAAGAACGGGAAGAAATCATGCCAGAGGTCTTTCCCCTGAATGCCTGTGATTGCTCTTGGGACACAGTGCGTGAAGCGATCCAGAAGGCAAAAGTCAATGGCGGCATCGTGGTGATTTCGGAAATGAATCTGATCGACAGCCAGCACCTGGAAGGTGAGTTAAACGGTATTCTGGCCGGTGACGCGCATCCGGGTTTCCATCTTTTCGCCACTATCAACCCACCTGAATACAGCGGTCGAAAACCCTTATCACCGGCGCTGAAAGGACGTTTCAGACATTTGCCGATCCGGCAGTACAACCCGACCGAATTACAGACCATTGCCGAAAAAGTGTTGCCACAGAACACCCAGGGGAAATTCGCGGCTGAAAAGCTGACCCAGCTACATTGTCGCTTGAGGGCTGACCTGAAACAGAAAAACCTGCCGTTACAGCCCAGCAGCCGTGATTTACAAACTGTCGCCAAGGCTGTTACCAGAGCGGGCGATTTTAGCGACAACGGACTGCATCAATGCCTCAATCAGCACTATCGGCTTTACCTGATAGCCGCCAGTACATCGCTGGAGGAACTGCCAGAGTCATCAACGCTTGCCATGGATAAAGGAGTCTTCGATTCCGGACTTTGCGAATGGTTCAACAAAACAGTACCCAACATTGATCGTCCGTGGATGATACGACTCGGTCACCTCGACAGTATTGATGAAAAAAACCATGAAATTCGCATTAAGGTTCGTCCGAATAACGAGGAGGTCAAAGCGGAAATCATCAGAAGGGTGGCTCAGGCCAAGTGGCAGGCATACGGTCTTCCCCTGAAGCCGGATCAGTCGGACGATATGCTCATCCAGGCACTTTACCGACACTGGCAACAACGCTGGTTTGCTCATGAGTTTCGCGAGACGGGCGTGGCTGCTAATAGCGTCTTTCCCCTGACGGAAGAACAGGAACAAACGCTGAAAATGTCAGCTAACCAGCCTTATCTTCAGGAGGCTGTTCAACGGATAGGGGCATGGAACTCAGACCCAGTCCAATTGTGGCCTGCGTTTTGGCACCAGGCAAGCGGTCAGCCGAACGACAGTCTTGACGATTCTGAAAAACACATCCTGAGAGCCCTCAGGAATAAGGATACGATGTTGGACCGGATAACTAACTATGAGCATCTGGAGACGCCACAGCCTTATAACTATAAAGTTTTTGATATCGAGTCCCCTGCACCCGTGATGAATCGCTGGTGGGTAAAGGATATTAATGTGACTGCCCGGGGTGATGTCGAACGGCTCGATATCAATGATCAGGACATTGAGGGGTTTGAAACCCTGACACCGTCGCAGCAACTGCCAGAGACATTAACCAGAGTTCAAACACTGGCGAAATTTAAAACGACATCGAAGAATGGGCAGTATCTATTGCCCAGCCTGACGCCTGACGAGTCTATCGTGGCCCTGCGTATACTACCCGAGATGGCATTTACCCTGATCAGGGGCCGATATACCGGACTTCACGTGCTGTCGGTTCCAGAGGCCAAAGCCGATCAGTTTATTCACGTGACTTATGTCGTAGAGCCGAGAGCACCGGGCAAAAAAACACCGGCTGAAGCAGTCCGTGCAGGACGATCAACACGGCCTGACGTCTACTGTTCAAAGGGTATGAAAACGGTACTGAATGAATTGTTTAAGAACATTGCCGATCAGCCATCCGAAATTCGGGAGGGCTTGAAGACAATAAAAAAAGCTAAAAACACAAAGCAACGTATTAAGGCGATCACGGACTATTGCACACAGTTTTCCGGCGAGACTCAGCCAGATAGCGGTGAAAATTTCTTTAAATTCCTGGTCACACAGCGACAAGGTAGCTGTCGTCATCGTGTGCCTGTTTTCGTTGCTTTTTGTCGTTATTTCGGGATTCCATGCCGGCAAATCACCAACCCTGCCCATTGCTTTGCTGAGTATTCCGTGGATGACGGTCAAACCTGGAAATCGGCGAATTTAGGCGGTCCAGTTGTAGGGTCAAGAGAAATCAACTGTGACTCCCGGCCCATCTGGAAGTTGAGGAATTCCAATCATGTGTCAGCGAAGATTAAGGATCTCCTGAAAAGGGCTGATTTTGCACAACAGCAAGCTCTGGCTGAAGCTTCCGGCATGAGCCTCGGGGAACTGAACAAAGCCCTTGCTTCAGAAAGTGCGTGGTCTGCAACGAATCCGGGTCCTTCCAGTATTCTGAAGAACCTCTGGGAGAGAAAAGATTTAGCCGGTTTTTCCATGGCTGTCTCGGTGATCGAGTCTCTGAAGACAGATGCATTGGCCTGGGGCAAGAATGAATTTAAAGCAATATCGGAGGCAGCCAGACATATACTGTCCAACAGTGATGAAGATCAGGTCACTGAGCTTCTCAAGTCACTCCGTTCAAAAATAATGGGTCAGGCCGGAGCAAGCCCTCATCAGTGGTTGAATTTAATAACGGACATACTGATAGACATAGACTTAGCCAAACCTTCGCTGATTCACTTTGCCTATGAAGCCATGGAATCAGGTTGGCTTGAACCACTGCCGGTCAATGTGAAACATCCTGCACTGACCACGAAACTTCATCTGTTATTGTTGCTCCTGGAAAACGTAGACGAGCTGAAAGTTAAAGCCGCCCATTGCCTGAAAAACTGGTATCAGACATTTTATTCCAGGGAAAAAAATAGCCAGGCATGGCAGTTGTTTTATAAGCGCTTCCAAGAGAATAAAGATGATACCCGCGCCTTCATCACTGATAGTTATGATGGGTTTTCGTTATCCCTTGAAAAAAGTATTGTCGACTCATCTTTACAGGAGGCCTGGACGGACCAACCCAATGGCATTCCCAATATAGAACGAATGCTGACGCATAATCCTGCATTTGTACAGTTAATCTCGGGTAAGGCAAACTGCCGCCCGGTGATTATCCTGGGGCAACCTTGCTGGTTTACCACAGTGATTGATGAAAAGGCTAAAGCCTTGCTTTATCAGGAAGTTGAGAACAGTCCGGTATTGAAGCCGTTAATGGAAAAAATCGATCAATATCTGATAAACGAAAAAGAAAAACGCCACTATCTTGGGCAAGAATTAGACGAGATCTTTGCACAGTTAATAGGAATGAGTGTTCGCAGCAACATTACAAACATGGACGAATTACTGCTTCAAGTTAAGGAAACACCAATTGCTACGCAAAACAAATACGAAGCCGAGCCCTCTAAGTTATCACCTGAGGAGCAAACACTTGTGGATAACTTAAAAAGCAAGTACTCCCGGGCGCTTCGTCAGGCCTTCAGTCATTATCTGTTTGGATTGACACACTCGAAAGGCGGCTCCTTAACGTATTGTTGGTGCGATTCTGCCGCCCTGGCCAAGATCTCGGTTAGCGGTTCCCATGGCGCTCATGATCCCTCCTCTCCGGAAGAGCTGAATGCCATAATGGAAGAATTGGATCCCTCTCTGACTCGGGAAAGTCTCAATGATGACTACTTACGACAGGCACAGGACGCCAGTAACGCTCTGGTGCTGAGAGCCGCTGAGCTGACAACCATTGCCGAAGAGTTTTTAAACAGCGTGAACCTGAACTCGCTTTATGAGTCATTGGACACCTGGTAACCGTTTGGTCATGATGAGTTTTTCGAGATCGACTACTTCCTCCAATGGTGACGGCTAACTATTCAAGCGGAACTTCCATCCTGTCTGAAGGTCATATCATTAAACATTTTCAATGCGGTCCTTCAGATGACAGGAGAGAGATTGATTGTGGATGGTCGGATTAATGAGAAAATAAACAACTCCGTGGTTAACACTGGTGTACGAGACAATGGCGCAAAACTGGATTCATGGTCAAAGGCTGTACAAACCTGCCCTGAAATAACCGCCAAACTCAACAGATCGTCAACTCCGATAACATCGCCTGATAAAGCGAGAACCGTATCCTCACACTCAAAGACCCCTCATGCCTTTGATTTTCTTTTTGTTGCCAGTGATGATGAGGTTCGTCAACTTTTGTTTACCCGAACCGGTGATGAGCATCAGGATGTCACCCTTATTTCCCATCCCGATGATCTCTCACAGGCTAATCTGGTGACCCGGTTGAGCATTTCCGACGATGGTCGCCACGCCCTTCGTTCAGGCAAGCTGTTCGAGGGTTCAAGACCATTAACACTGGTGCTGGATATCCGAAAGCTCACCAGCGGGGATCTGTCAAAATTCAACGATCTACTGGATCCGGATAACCCCTGTCTGTACGACAATGTCAGCCAGAACAAACGTCCCCTGGGGGAGCACGTTTCCTTGCTGGTTCTGGCAGACCCCACACAGTTAACATCGGTTGGGCAGCGTGACGAAGCACTGGGGGCCGATGCACCGGGGGCTGATTTCTGGCGCCGAATTAATTGCCCGGAAAATACCTGGCAGTTCAACGCACAAAAAGCCAAAGTCCCTCCTGTATTGGCTGAGCTCCCCCCTGCTGAAAGCGCTGTGGATGACGACAATATCCTTCTTATTGATTGTCACCTGCACAGCAGCTGGCGACAGTTGCTGCTGGGCGGCCCTGGAGTGGATAAAAGGGGACGAATCCGGCACATCCCCGGCAAGCTTGAATCATTAAAGATCGGACAACGGGTAATATTGAAAGGAGCCAACTGGAAGGATCTGGCATTTGAACAGACGATGCGACAAATGCTGGCGCAAAAGTGCTTTGAGAGCAATGGCAAGATCTGTCATTTACCCGACGATGTTCAGTTTTATCAGATGCCGGTAGGGGATGAAGAGCTTCATTCACTGTTCCGGGCCCTGTCCCGCCCTGATGAGGCAGGACTTTCCCATAACCCACCGGGAAACCCGATCATTATTAACCAGAGTAATATTAGCGAATGGCTGAGCCCCGTTGCCATTAACCCGGAAGGTTATGCTGCGCCTAACTCCCGCTTGCTGGAACAGGTTATGGCGGGCGGTGCAGTCACCGTAAGCTCAGCTCTTAATGAAGCCCTCTGGTTTCGTTTGCTGGGTTCACTGCAGACGATTCGCGAGACAACAGGTCTGGAGCCCCGACTTCAGGTGGCTCATTCAAGACAGCAGCCGAAAGCCCTGGGATTAGCAGAAAACGATGAGCAGCCTCTGTCCATCCCACAGGAAAAAACCGGAGACCAGGCTGCCTTTGAAACCGTCATTTATCAGCAAAATGCCCAGGCACGCCATTGGATCAATGATCACCCGAAAGCACCTCTGGTCATTCAGGTCAATGAGCAGACAAGCTTCAGCCAGCTATTTGACAATATCCATATAACCTCGGAACAAAAAGCCCATTTTGGGCGATGTCAAAGTGATTTCCAGAAGGCATTAACCGCTGGTAAGCCGGTAGTAATCCTGGGACTCGAGAGTAATCCCGCACTTGCGCAGCTTCTGGAGCCCCTGGTTGTTGGGCAACCTTTGTTGGTAAGTGGCCAATTACAGGCCTACCCGGACGCTCATGTCACCCTACTCTGGCCTGAGTCTGCGAAAAGCCCCTCTTCAGTATTGAGCTTGATGGTTGCCATGGGTAAACCCTGTCCTGAGGTTGATATCTGGGAGAGCAATGCCCTCAGGCATGGTATCCACCGGGCTGAGCTGCCAGAACAAGTGCTTAATGAAGTTTACGAAGCCTTTGAAACCGTACCCGGCGGCCTTTGTAAACCTCTGCCTGAAATCACCGAAGGCTTGTTGAATAACCTGATACTCGCTGCCCGCAGAGCACAACAGGTTGACCAGTCGACACTGCTCCTGCCCTGCCACTGGCGAAAGGCCATCAACAGTGTCGTCACTCATGGCGCCCGGCAACATCCATCTGTGCGTGATTTTATGAAAGTGGCTTGTTGGCACTTGCTACCGGATAAGACGCTGGATATCAATAAAAAGCCAAATGAGAATCAAGCTGCATGGGTAGACCCGGATCGCTTGTATGAGATCATCAATAGTGCCCCACGGTTGGATAGAGAGTTTGTGAAGGAAAACCTTTGGCAACTGGCCAGAGCCTTTGACCCGGCAGTATTTAAAGCCCAGCAATTACGACTGAGATATGGCAGTCCATTTCCACTGAGCAATCAAGAAGAAGCTCTGGACAGACTCTGTGCCCTGATCGCGGCTCACGGGCCTGAAGAAAAACGGGATGCAATGGCGTATCAGTTGGAAGTCGATCCGGCGACAGCAGAGCTCTCTCAACCCTTAGCCATCAGGCCAGCAAGACAGATTAAACGTTTGCAGGATGCACTGGCTTGTGGCTGGCTGTTAATTTTGCCAGCGGGGCAGATCCGATCCAATGTCATTCACGCCCTGGCCACTGATTGTTTCCATATTGCCAGGGGAGAATATGTCACTGAGAATCCTGACGCAGAGCGCATTGAACGCATAGAAAATCGACTGTTTGAATCAATGAAATGGACGGGTTCCAATGATCAGTCCCTGTCAGCACTGGCTCATGATCTTTATCACGGCGAGATGGGTCAGAAGGATCGTGAAAGTCGTCGATTATCCCGACTCCATGACCGGCTTACTGACTCTCCCGTTATATTCCTGCAGGGGGAAACCGGCACCGGAAAAAGTTACTTTTCTGCCAAAGTGGCCAAGGCTTCAGGCCAGGCTGCGATCATTTCCCTTGGACCTTGTGACAGCGAACAGACCCTGATGAAACGCTGGCAGTGGCAGAAGCACGCCGATGGCGACCGCTCTATGAAGCTGGAGAACCGGACGTTGATGGAATGGGCCAGGACCCGATCCGACACAGACGAAGGCTGTGTCGGAGGAAACTTTATCACCCTGGTGCTGGATGAAGCCAATCTGGCCAAAGCCGGATCGCTGGCGTCATTGAACGGTTTGTGGGAACCGCAACCCTGCATCTATGTAAATGGTCATCCTGTCAGGGTCAGCGCAAAACACCGGGTAATTCTCACCGGCAACCCGGATCATTATTCCGGGCGCCAGCTGGACCCAGTCCTGAAAGAGAAACTGCCCAGGGCTTACTACCCTCGGTTAGACCGGGCATTCCTTCGGGACAGAGTGGTGGAACCGGCTCTGTTCAATCAGTTACAACGACATCTGACAGGACCTCAAATAAACAAAATTCTACCCAGTGCTGCCGGGAGTGTGATGACACTCTGGCAATATTATCAGGAACTGTTACGAGAGCATGAGTTTACCCCCAGGGATTTAACCGATATCTGCAGTTGGGTGGGCTGGTATCTGGATCGTGCGTTATCCAAAGGAGACCGTGTTAGCTGTGCGCAAGTGAACAGTTTGATCCAGCAAAGTTTCCGGGATCTACTGGGTCCCGAAATCAGCGAGACTCAACAGGATGCCCTTTCGGCACTGGAAATCTGGTTTGCTGCCCGTTACCCACTGGACAACACATTGAGCGACAACGTTCGTATAAAAATCCTGAACGATATACAGCAGCCCTTCATGCAATTCGCTGAAAAAAACCGACCTGAGTTTGATACCTCCGGATCGGCAGTCTGTGAGCTGGTGCAACGGCTGGGACAGGATTTAAGTCGCTGTCAGCAAGCTTATCATCGCAAGATAAAACACGGCGGCCGTCAGGCGACGCTGATTGAAGGCCCGGCTGGACGGGGTAAAGATGCGACGCTGAACCTGATGATCGAAAGTGTTAAACAACAGGCTGAGAAAAAGGGAGAAACCATGCCAGAGATATTTCTCCTGAATGCTTGTGATTGTTCCTGGGATAAAGTGTGTGAAGCGATCCAGAAAGCAAAAGTGCAAGGCGGTATTCTGGTAATTTCGGAAATGAATCTGATCGACAGCCAGCATCTGGAAGGTGAGTTGAACGATATTCTGGCCGGTGATGCTCATCCGGGCTTCCATCTGTTTGCCACCATCAACCCGCCTGAGTACAGCGGGCGAAAGCCCCTATCACCGGCTCTGAAAGGCCGTTTCAGACATTTGCCGATCCGGCAGTATAAGCAGACCGAATTGCAGACCATTGCCGAAAAAGTGTTGCCTCAGACCACGGAGGGGAAATTCGCGGCTGAAAGACTGACTCAGTTACATTGCCGATTAAGGGCTTACCTGCATCGAAAAAACCTGCCGTTGCAGCCGACCAGCCTTGATCTGCAGAATGTTGCCAGGGCTGTTACCAGAGGGTGCGATTTTAGTGAAAACGGACTGCATCAATGCCTTGATAAGCACTACCGGCTTTACCTGATGGCAGCCAACCTGTCGCTGGAGAAACTGCCAGAATCATCGGCTCTCGTCATAGGTAAAAGCAAGCTTGATTCTGAACTTTGCTATTGGTTCAACCAAAGGGTACCGGGCATTAGTCGTCCGTGGTTGATACGACGCAGTGATATCAACAGTATTGATGAAAACAATCATGAGATTCGTATTGAGGCTGAGCTGAGTAAAGAGGAAGCCAAAACGGAAATTATCAAAAGGGTGGCCAGAGCCAAATGGCAGGCATCCGGTCTTTCCCTGAAGCCGGATGAGTCGGACGATATTCTCACCCGTGCACTTTACCGACACTGGCAGCGACGCTGGTTTACTCGTGAGTTTGGTCGCACGGGCGTGGACGCCAATAACCTGTTCCCTCTGACAGGAGAACAGGAACAAACGCTGAAAATATCGGCTTGCCTGCCTTATGTTCGGAAGGCTGATGAGCTGATAAGGGCGTGGAACGCCAATGAAGTTCAATCATGGCCTGCGTTTTGGCAACAGATAAGTGATCTGCCGAACCATTGGCTTGACAGTTCTGAAAAATACAATCCGGAAGTCCATGAGAAAGAGGCTACAGCATTGGACCAGGAAACGAACTATTCGCACCTGGAGCGGCGGCAAGTTGTCGATCATAAAATTTTTGATACAGAGAGCTTTCCTACCAATATGTATCGCTGGCAGGCAGAAGATATTTATGTGACCGCCGAGGGTGATATCAAACTGATCGATATTAATGATCAACATATTCAGGGAGTTGAAACCCTGATACCTGACAGTTTACCGGGGCCTGACCAGGAAGTGACACTAGCCGGCGATCAAACACTGGCGACCCTGATCATCCCATTGCACAAGGGTCGATGTACCTTGCCCAGCCTGAGGGCTAACGACTATATCGTCACCCTGCGTATAAAACCCGAGTTGCCATATAATCTGACCAGGGATCGATATACTGGTCTCCACACACTGTCTGTTCCTGAGGCCGAACCCTTCCAGAGTATTGAAGCTGCCTATGTCGTAGAACCCAGAGAAGCGGGCATGAAAACACCCGCCAAAGTAGCCCTCCCGAAACAGGCAACACGCTTTGACGCCCACTGTTCAGAAGGTATGAAAACTGTACTGGACCGATTGTTCAAGACCATTGAAGGCCTGCAACAACCAACCGCAGAACAGCTGCCTTTATGGAAAATCAAAAACGCTAAAAACACGACGCAACGCATTGAGGCGATCAAGGACTATTGCCAACAGTTCTCCGGTAACGCCGTAGCAGAGAGCAATGAAAATTTCTTTCAATTCCTGGTAACAAAACGGCAAGGAAGCTGTCGTCATCGTGTGCCTGTTTTTGTCGCTTTATGTCGCTATTTCGGGATTCCGTGTCGGCAAATTGGCAACCTTACTCACGCCTTTGCCGAGTGTTCCATGGATAGCGGCCAAACCTGGGAGTCAGTGAATTTGCTCGGGGCGCCTGCCGAGGTGACAGAAACCCCGTCTGTCTTCCAGCCTACCAGGAGGGTCAGTGGTTCTGGCACTGAGTCAAAGAAACTGAAGGAGCTCCTGAAAGGTGCTGACCTGGCACAACAGCAAGCTCTGGCTAGCTCCTGCGGCATCAGCATTGGGGAACTGAACAAAGCCCTTGAGACTAACGGTGCATTGCCAAAAGGCAGTCTAAGCAGCTCCGATATGGTAGACAAACTTTGGCAGGAAGGAGATTTAGCCAGTTTTTCCATGGGTGTCTCAATATTATTGGAAAAAGAAGCATTAAGATATCGCGACAGGATTTTGATCGCTGAGGTCTATAACAATGATGAGAATGAACATACAACGATGTCGGATGCAGTAAGAAAAATATTGTCCAACGATAATGCCGATCAGGTCATTGGACAACTCAAGTTATTGTACTCAAAAATAATTGCTCAGGGTGGATCAATCCCAACAAGGTGGTTGAGATCAATGAATAGTTTATTGGATAGCAAATCCCTGGCCATACCTCCGTTTATTCGCCTTGCCCATGAAGCCCTGGTATCGGGTTGGTTGGATCCACTGCCGATCTACTATAACCATGTTATGAATGCCGCTCAGCATCATCAGCTATTAGCGCGTCTGGAAAGCATCGATGAATTGAAGGTAAATGCTAACCATTGCCTGAAAAAGTGGTATACGGAATTATTCTCCAGGGAAAAAAACAGCCATGAATGGCGATACATTTTTGGCTATTTACAAAACTACGAAGATTATTCCTTTTTCGTCACTCATTGTCATGGTGGGTTTTCGCCACTCCTTGAAAATAAAATGGCCCACTCATCCTTACAGACCGCCTGGACGGACGAACCTCAGGGAGTTCCGAATATTGAACGAATGCTGGTGCATCAGCCCGCCTTTGCGCGGTTAAACCCTGGCACGGCGAACCACCGTCCGGTGATTATGCTGGGGCGACCTTTATGGTTCGACTGCGGGTTAATTGAAAAGGCCGGGGCTCTGATCCAACTAAAAGCTGAGAATAGCCCGAGCTTGAAGCAGTTATTGGAAGACATCAAAGAAAAACCTGATGAGGAATCATCTGACCTTTTGGAAAATTTTAAAAAACAATGCTGGGAAGCAATTAAGCAAGCCTTCAGTCATTATCTGTATGGAGTGGCAAACTCGAACGGCGGTTGCTTAACGTATTTTTGGACCAATGCTTACGCCGGGCCACACTCCTGTGGCGCTCATGATCCATCCTCTCCAGCAGAGCTGCATGCCATGATGTTAGAAATTGGTACCAACTTCTTTTTTCAGAAATTTATCAGGGATGACTACATAAGGCAGGCACTCAACGCCAGTAATGCCCTGGTCCTGAAACCCAATGAACTGACAAAAATTGCCGGAGAGTTTTTGGACAGCCTGAATTTGAATTCGTTGTCTGAATCTTTTTAAAAGCCTTGACATCACACCCTCGAATGGAGGGTGTCGCAAAACTCTCTCCAGCGTGGGAACGAGTTGACTCCCGTCATTCCCGGCTTCATTCCCGTCATTCCCGGCTTCATTCCCGTCATTCCCGGCTTCATTCCCGTCATTCCCGGCTTCATTCCCGTCATTCCCGTCATTCCCGGCTTCATTCCCGTCATTCCCGTCATTCCCGGCTTCATTCCCGTCATTCCCGTCATTCCCGGCTTCATTCCCGTCATTCCCGTCATTCCCGGCTTCATTCTCGTCATTCCCGGCTTCATTCTCGTCATTCCCGCGAAGGCGGGAATCCACACTGACTCACCACCAGAACCATACTGACCGGTGTCCCCCTGGCCTTGTCATCCCCGAGAAGGCAGAGATCCACCGTTGGCGCTGGATTCCCGCCTTCGCGGGAATGACGACCTCAGAGCATGGGAACGAGTAGAGTTTTTGGACAGCTTGAATTTGAATTCGTTGTCTGAATCATTTTAAAAGCCTTGACATCACACCCTCGAATTGGAGGGTGTCGCAAAACTCTCTCCAGCGTGGGAACGAGTTGACTCCCGTCATTCCCGGCTTCATTCCCGTCATTCCCGGCTTCATTCTCGTCATTCCCGGCTTCATTCTCGTCATTCCCGGCTTCATTCTCGTCATTCCCGGCTTCATTCTCGTCATTCCCGGCTTCATTCTCGTCATTCCCGCGAAGGCGGGAATCCACACTGACTCACCACCAGAACCATACTGACCGGTGTCCCCCTGGCCTTGTCATCCCCGAGAAGGCAGAGATCCACCGTTGGCGCTGGATTCCCGCCTTCGCGGGAATGACGACCTCAGAGCATGGGAACGAGTAGAGTTTTTGGACAGCTTGAATTTGAATTCGTTGTCTGAATCATTTTAAAAGCCTTGACATCACACCCTCGAATTGGAGGGTGTCGCAAAACTCTCTCCAGCGTGGGAACGAGTTGACTCCCGTCATTCCCGGCTTCATTCCCGTCATTCCCGGCTTCATTCTCGTCATTCCCGGCTTCATTCTCGTCATTCCCGGCTTCATTCTCGTCATTCCCGGCTTCATTCCCGTCATTCCCGGCTTCATTCTCGTCATTCCCGGCTTCATTCTCGTCATTCCCGCGAAGGCGGGAATCCACACTGACTCACCACCAGAACCATACTGACCGGTGTCCCCCTGGCCTTGTCATCCCCGAGAAGGCAGAGATCCACCGTTGGCGCTGGATTCCCGCCTTCGCGGGAATGACGACCTCAGAGCATGGGAACGAGTAGAGTTTTTGGACAGCTTGAATTTGAATTCGTTGTCTGAATCATTTTAAAAGCCTTGACATCACACCCTCGAATTGGAGGGTGTCGCAAAACTCTCTCCAGCGTGGGAACGAGTTGACTCCCGTCATTCCCGGCTTCATTCCCGTCATTCCCGGCTTCATTCTCGTCATTCCCGCGAAGGCGGGAATCCACACTGACTCACCACCAGAACCATACTGACCGGTGTCCCCCTGGCCTTGTCATCCCCGAGAAGGCAGAGATCCACCGTTGGCGCTGGATTCCCGCCTTCGCGGGAATGACGACCTCAGAGCATGGGAACGAGTTGTTGGGCTTTTGCGACACCCTCAGAGCGTGGGAACGAGTTTTACGAGTTGTTGGAATTTTGCGACAGCCTCGAATGACGGGAGTGAAACTGGGAATGATGGTTGCGGCTGCCTATTTAAATGGAACTTACGATCAATTTAAAGGTCAAATTATCAGATAACTTCAACTTGATTCTTCAGATAGCAGTGGGGAGATTGACTATGGATGGTCAGATTGACGAAGGTAGAAAAAAAAACGCTCTGGATCCAAACCTCCTTGATCATGGCGCGGCAGCCAAGATGGCAAAGCTGGATTTATCATCAAAGCAAAAGAAGGCTGTAAGAAGCTGCTCTGAAGTAAGGTCCAGAATAAAGAGATCGCCATCTTCGAAAACCTTGCCTGACAGACCAAGAACCGTATCCTTATTGGATTCAAAGCTCCAAAAGCCACCTCATTCCTTCGATTTTCGTTTTGTCACCAGTGATGATGAAGTTCGACAGCTCCTGATTGCCAGGACCTGTGATGAACATCAGGATGTTACTGTTATTTCCCATCCCGATGACCTCTCACAGGCTAACCTGGTGACCCGGTTGAGTATTTCCGACGATGGTCGCCACAGTCTCTATCCGGGCAAACTGTTTGAAAGTTCCCAGCCACTGACTCTGGTGATGGATATCCGAAAGCTCACCGGCGAAGAACTGCCTGAATTTAACGACCTGCTGGACCCGGATACCCCCAGTCTTTACGACAAACTCAGCCAGAAGAAACGCCCTCTGGGTGAGCATGTTTCTTTGCTGGTCCTGGCAGACCCTGCACAGTTGATATCGGTTGGCCAGTGTGAGGACGCACCGGGGGCCGATGCACCGGGGGCCGACGCACCGGGGGCTGATTTCTGGCGGCGAATTAATCGACCGGAAAATACCTGGCAGTTCAACGCACAAACTGGCAATGGCCCGTCAATGGATATCGACGAGATTGCTCCGCTATTGCCTCAACTCCCTGCTGCTGAAAGCGCTACGAACGAAGACAATACCCTTGTTATTGACTGTCACTTGCACAGCCACTGGCGACAGTTGCTGCTGGGCGGTCCCGGTGTCGATCAACAGGGACGAATCCGGCACCTCCCCGGCAGACTAGAGCTATTGCGGGCCGGACAACGGGTCATTCTGAAAGGAGCCAACTGGCAGGATCTCGCTTTTGAACAGACGATTCGACGGATGCTGGCGCAACAGTGCTTTGAAAGCAATGGAAAGATCTGTTCTTTACCCGACAATGTTCAGTTTTATCAGATGCCGGTAGGGAGCGACGAGCTTTATTCACTGTTCCAAAGCCTGTTCCATTCTCCTGACAAAGAAGGCGACAAGGAAGGTGAAAAAGCACTCGATAAGGAGCCCGCATCAGGCAACCCGATCATTATTAACCAGAGTAATATTAGCCAATGGCTGAATCCTGTTGCTATTGTTCCACAAGGCTATGCAGTCCCTAACACCCTTCTTGTGGAACAGGTTCGGGACGGTGGAACTGTCACCATAACTTCTCCCCTCACTGAGGCACTTTGGTTCTGTTTGCTGGGCGCACTGCAGACTATTGGCAAGACGACCGGCCTGAAACCCCGACTTCAGGTGGCCCATACAAGACAGCAGCCGAAGGCACTGGGATTGAAAGAGAGCAATGAACATCCTTTGTTCAGAAGCCATCAGCCACAGAAAAAAGTCAGAGATTATCCTGCCTTCAGAACCTTCACTTATCAGCAATATGCCCAGGCAAGTCATTGGATCAATCATCACCAGAAAGCAGCTCTGGTGATTCAGATCAATGAGCAGACGAGCTTCAGTCAGTTATTCGATAATATCCATATCAGCTCGGAACAAAAGGCACATTTTGGACGACAGCAGAGTCCATTGCAGGAGGCATTAACCGCTGGGAAGCCGGTCGTTTTGCGGGGGCTGGAAAGCAATCCAACGCTTCAGCAGCTTCTGGAACCCCTGCTGGTTGGACAGCCTCTGTTGGTGAATGGCCAATTACAGGCCTACCCGGACGCCCGTGTCACCCTGCTCTGGCCCGAGTCTGCGAGAAGCTCCTCTTCACTATTTAACACAATGGTCGCCACGGCTGACTGCTGTCCTGAGGTCGATTTCTGGGAGATCAATGCCCGCAAAAATGGTCTCTCCCGGACTGAGCTGCCGGAACGAGCGCTTAATCAACTTTACGAAGCGTCTAAAACCGTACCTGGCAACCTTTGTAACCCTCTGCCTGAAATGACCGAAGGCTTGTTGAATAACCTGATACTGGCTGCCCGGCGGGCACAGCAGGTTGACCAGTCGAAACAGCTTTTACCTTGCCACTGGCGCAAGGCCATTGATAGCGTCATCACTCATGGCACCCGTCAGCATCGGCCAGTGCGGGATTTTATGAAAGTGGCTTGTTGGCACTTGTTACCGGATAAGGCAGCGGATGCTCATAGGAAGCCGGATAAGGATCAAGCCGCCTCGGTAGACCCTGAACAGTTAAATGCCATCATCAACAGTGCCCCGAAGTTGGACAGAGCGTTTGTGAAGCAGAACTTCTGGCAACTGACCAGAGCCATTGATCCGACAGTATTTAATGACACTGAATCCAAAGGATTACTTCTGTCCTATGGAAGTCCAATTTCATCGTCAGATAAGAAAGGAGTTCTGGACAGACTTTGTGCCCTGCTTGTGGCCCATGGTCCTGAAGAACATCGACAGGCAATGGCGTATCAGTTGGGAGTCAATCCGGCGGCAGCAAAGCGATATAGACAGTTAGCCATCAGACCATCAAGACAGATTAAACGTTTGCAGGATGCATTGGCTTGTGGCTGGCAGTTAACTTTGCCGTTGGGGCAGACTCGATCCGATGCCATTCAGGCTCTGGCCAGCGATTGTTTTCACAGGGCCAGAACAGCGAATTCCAAGACAGAAGGCATTGAACGCATAGAACATCGACTCTCTGAATCACTGAAATGGACGGGCCCCACTGATAAGCCCTTGTCAGCACTGGCCCGGGATCTTTATCGCGGCAGGGTGAGTCAGAAGGATCGCGAAAGCCGTCGATTGTCACGACTCCATGACCGGCTTACAGACTCTCCTGTTATCTTCCTGCAGGGGGAAACCGGCACCGGAAAAAGTTATTTCTCAGCGAAGATGGCGAACGCTTCAGGACAGGCGTCAGTGATTTCCCTTGGACCTTCTGACAGCGAACAAACCCTGATGAAATGCTGGCAGTGGCAGGAACACGCCGATGGCGACCGCGCTATGGTGCAGCAAAACCGGGCGCTGATGGAATGGGCCAAGACCAAATCCAACAAACACGCTGAATACATTACCCTGGTTCTGGATGAAGCCAACCTGACCCAAGCCGGATTACTGGCCTCATTGAACGGCTTATGGGAACCGCAACCCTACATCTATGTGAATGGTCATCCTGTCGGGGTCAGCCCAAAACACCGGGTGATTCTCACCGGTAACCCGGATCAATACTCCGGGCGCCAAATGGACCCGGCCCTGAAAGAGAAACTGCCCAGAGCTTACTACCCACGCCTGGATCAGGCATTTCTTCGGGACAGGGTAGTGGAACCGGCCCTGGTCAGGCATTTACAACGGCATCTGTCGGGGCATCAAATAAACGACACTGCACACGACGCCAGCAAAAATGTGATGGCACTCTGGCAATATTATCAGGAACTCTTGCCCGACCATGAGTTTACCCCCAGGGATTTAACGGATATCTGCAGTTGGGTGGGTTGGTATCTGGATCGTGCGTTATCCAAAGGAGACAGGGTTACCTGTGAGCAAATAAACAGTTTGATCCAACATAGTTTTCGGGACGTACTGGGGCCGGAAATCAGCGAAACTCATCAGGATGCCCTGTCAGCACTGGAAATCTGGTTTGCTGTTCGTTACGAACCGGAGAACAGCTTGAGCGACAGAGTTCGTAACAAGACGCTGTCAGATATTCAGAAGGCCTTCAGAACAGTCAGCAAAACAATACGACCAGACTTTGATACTTCCGGATCGGCAGTCTGTGAACTGGCGCAACGGCTTGGCCAGGACTTAAACCGCTGTCAGCAGGCTTATCATCTTGACAGAAAACACGGCGGCCGTCAGGCAACACTGATTGAAGGCCCGGCTGGACGGGGTAAGGATGCCACGCTGAACCTGATCATTGAAAGTGTCAAACAGCAGGCTGAACAACGGCAAGAATTGATGCCGGAAGTCTTTTACCTGAATGCCTGTGATTGTTCCTGGGACAGAGTGTGTGAAGTGATCCAGAAAGCCAAAGTGCAGGGTGGCATCGTGGTGATTTCGGAAATGAATCTGATCGACAGCCAGCACCTGGAAGGCGAATTGAACGATATTCTGGCCGGTGACGCCCATCCGGGCTTCCACCTGTTTGCCACCATCAACCCGCCTGAGTACAGCGGGCGAAAACCCTTATCACCGGCGCTGAAAGGGCGCTTTCGACATTTGCCCATCCGGCAGTACAACCCGACCGAATTACAGAACATTGCCGAAAAAGTGTTGCCAGAGTCTTCTGAAGGGAAATTCGCCGCTAAAAAGCTGACAGAGAAACATTGTCTTTTAAGGGCTTACCTGCAACAGAAAAACCTGCCATTGCAGCCTACCAGCCTCGATTTACAGAATGTCGCGAAGGCTATTACCAGAGGGGGCGATTTTACCGAAGACAGTCTTCATCAATGCCTCAATAAGTACTACCGGCTCTATCTGATGGCCGCCAGAATATCGCTGGAGGAACTGCCCGAGTCCTCGGCTCTTGTCATGGATAAAGGAGAGTTTGATTCTGAACTTTGCCGTTGGTTCAACGAAAGGGTACCGGGCATAGATCGACCCTGGTTGATACGGAGCAGCGACCACAACAGTATTGATGGAAAACATGAAATTCACATCAAGACTGATCTGACTGTAGAGGAAGCCAGAGCGGAAATTATCAAGAAAGTGGCTCAGGCCAGATGGCAGGCATCTGGTCTTTCTCTGGAGCCGAAGAAGTCGGACGATATTCTCACAAGGGTACTGTACCGACGCTGGCAGCAACGCTGGTTTGAAGGTGTGTTTTGCCAGATGGGTGTGGGCGCTGATAGCGTATTTCAACTGACGGAAGAAGAGAAACAAACGCTGACATTATCGGCTTCCCGTCCTTACCTTCATGAGGCTGACAGGCAGATAAGTGCGTGGAACGCCAATGCCGTTCAATATTGGCCTGCGTTCTGGCATCAAATCAGTCATCTGTCGAAGCATGGTGTGGACGATCATACTAAAAAAGCGGTAGCCATCGGCGGTAATAAGGCTCCTGAAAAACGCATTCCAGATATAAGCGGGGAACAGACTGAGTTCCTGGACCGGCGCACGAACTATAAGCACCTGAAGAAGTCACAAGTTGACGATCATATGATTTTTAATACCCATTACCCCACTTCCCCAATGTATCGCTGCCAGGCAAAGAATATTGATGTGACTGCTGAGGGTGATATCGAAGTGAGCGAGATCAGTAAGAACATTCTGGGGGTCGAAACCCTAACGCCTGAACGGTTACCGGGGCCTGACCAGGAAGTGACGTTAACCAGCAAGCAAACACTGGCCACCTTCATAGCGTCGTCAAACGATGGTCAATATGTATTACCCAGCCTGACGCCTGACGACTATATCGTGGCCCTGCGTGTTGAACCCGATCTGGCATTGAGCTGGCACAACTGGGCAATGAGTTTCTTCAGTCAACCTGTAGAACCCGAATATACCCTGCTCAGGGACCGATATACCGGACTTCATACACTGTCTATTTCAGAGGCCAAAGGCAAAAACACTCTTCGCATTGCTTATGTTGTAGAACCCGGAAAGCCTGGCGAAAAAACAGCGGCTAAAGAATTCCGACGAGCACAATCAACACTGTTTGACAGCCACTGTTCAGAAGGTATGAAAACAGTACTGGACAAATTCTTTGAGACTGTTGGGACTATTGGTGGACACCCAAGTATTAGTGGACACCCACACAAAATAGAGAAGCTTTTACGGACCATAAGAGACACTAAAGACACAACGCAACGCATTAAAGCGATCACAAAGTATTGCCAACAGTTTTCCGGTGAGGCTAAAGCAGAGAGCGGTGAAAATTTCTTTAAATTCCTGGTAACAAAGCGGCAAGGGAGCTGCCGCCACCGTGTGCCTGTTTTTATTGCTTTTTGTCGTTATTTCGGGATTCCCTGTCGGCAAATTGATAGCTTCGTCCACAGCTTTGCTGAATATTCTGTCGATAAAGGCCAAACCTGGGAGTCAGCAGATTTGGGCGGGGCGCCTGACGAGAACACAGAAATCCTGTCTCACTTCCAGCCCACCAGGAAAGTCACAAGTTCCAGCACTGCAACAAAGAAGATTCAGGAACTCATGAAAAGGGCTGATCTGGCACAACAGCAAACCCTGGCTAAAGCCTGTGGCATGAGCCTTGAGAAACTGAACAAAGCCCTTGAGAAAAAAAGTGTATTGCCAGAAACCCATTTAAGTATTCCCGAAATACTGCAGAAACTTTGGCAGGAAAAAGATTCAACTGGTTTTTCCATGGGCATGTCAACGATCGCTTTACCAGGAGAAAAAGCGTTGGACTATTACAGGGAGCCATTTAATCCGATATTGGAGGCAGTCAAACGCATGTTGTCCAACAATGATGAAGATCTGGTGATTGAACAGCTCAAGTCATTCCATTCAGAAATGATTGATCAGGGCGGAGAAAGAGCCCAAAAGTGGTTGAGCTTAATAGTGAATTTACTGAAACGCAGTAACTTAACCAGGCGTTCGGTTATTCACTTTGCCCGTGAAGCACTGGCATCGGGCTGGCTGGACCCACTGCCGGTCTACTCAGGGGATACTATAGAGGCCCATCAACATCACGATCTATTGCTGCTTCTGGAAGGAGTCGATGAACTGAAAGATAAAGCCGCTCTTTGCCTGAAAAAGTGGTATGGAGAATTATTGGCCAGAGAAAAAAATAGTCAGTTATGGCGGCTGGCTTATCAACGCTTTCGGCAAGCAAGAGGTAATGCCTTTTTCATCACTCATTGCCATGAAGGTTTTTCATCATTCCTTGAAGATAAAATCACCCGCACATCCCTAAAGAAAGCCTGGACGGATGAACCTAAGGGAATTCCGAATGTAGAAAGAATGCTTTTGCACCAGCCCGCATTTGAGCAAATAAACTCGGGTAAAGTGAACCACCGTCCGGTGATTATACTGGGAAGACTAAAGAACATTCGAGCGATACGTGAAAAGGCCGAAGCTCTGTTTCAACGGAAAGTTGAGAACAGCCCGAATCTGAAGCAGATGCTAGAAAAACTCAATCAATTCAATGAGGAGACACAACGACTCCAACATGAACTGGATAGTCCTTGTCCCGAAAGAGATCGTGACAAAAACGTGCCTTATGATGTTTCAGGCGATGATCTTATTGATAGCGATGATCTTATTGATAGCGATGATCTTATTGATAGCGATGATCTTGTTGATAGCGATATCGACAGCAATAGCGATATTGACTGTGTGGATATGGACGATAGTTCAAGGGACTCGTCAGGTGAGCAAGTTCAAGATCAGTCGTCATGGAAGAAAAAAGAGCTTCTGGGTCATTCTAAGGACAAATGCACACAGGCGATTATGCAGGCCTTCAGTCATTACCTTTATGAAGTGACACACTCGAACGGCGGTAGCTTAACCTATTGTTGGGTCGATGCTTACTTCGAGAATGATTTCAACTTGGGTCGCACCTATGGTGCTCATGATCCATCTTCACCAGAAGAGTTGTTTGCCATGATGTGTTGTATTCGTGGCGGATTCCTTAGCAAATCCGTTCAGGAAGATGGTAAGGATACCTACTTGAGGCAGGCACTCAATGCCAATAACGCTCTGGTGCTCAGAACCGATGAGATAACAAAAATTGCCGAAGAGTTTTTCAACACCCTGAATCTGGATTCGCTTTGTGACTCATTCATGTAAACCCGGGGCGTGTTTTCCTCTCTGATGACCAGTATCCATGCATATCTCATGAGGCCATCGCATCTGCCATGGTTGCGGCTGCCTGTTTAAATGGAACTTACGTTTAATCTGAAGGTCAAATTATAAAACAACTTCAACTTGGTTCTTCAGATAGCAGAGAGGGTGATTGACTATGGATGGTCAGATTGATAGAGGTAGAAAAAAACACGCTCTGTATCCTAACCCCCTTGATCGTGGCGTGGGAGCCAAGATAGCAAAGCTGGATGTATCGTCAAAGCAAAAGAAGACTGTAAGAAGCTGCTCTGAAGTGAGGTCCAGACTAAAGAGATCATCATCTCCGGAAACCTTGCCTGACAGACTGAGAACCGTCTCTTCAATGGATTCCACGCTCCAAAAGGCGACTCATTCCTTCGATTTTCGTTTTGTCGCCAGTGATGATGAAGTTCGACAGCTCCTGATTGCCAGGACCTTTGATGAACATCAGGATGTTACTGTTATTTCCCACCCCGATGACCTCTCACAGGCTAACCTGGTGAGTCGGCTGAGCATTTCCGGCGATGGTCGTCATACTCTGCGCTCAGGCAAGCTGTTTGAAAGCTCACAGCCGCTGACTCTGGTGATGGATATCCGACATCTCAGCAGCGATGATCTACCTAAATTTAACGATCTGCTGGACCCGGATAACCCCTGCCTGTACGACAAAATCAATCGCAGGAAACGCCCCCTGGGCGGGCATGTTTCTCTGCTGGTCGTAGCAGATCCTGCCCAGCTGGCATCGATTGGCGAGCGTGATGACGCACCCGGCGCTGATTTCTGGCGGAGAATTAATCGACCGGGAAATACCTGGCAATTCGAGGCACAGACCGGCGATGACCCAGCAATGGATATCGACGAGGTTCCTCCGGTATTGACTGAACTCCCCTCTGCCGAAAGCGCCATGGATGACGACAATACCGTTTTGATTGACTGCCATTTGCACGCTCACTGGCGACACTTACTGCTGGGCGGCCCCGGTGTGGATAAACAGGGGCGAATCCGGCACATCCCCGGCAGGCTTGAGTCATTGAGAGCCGGACAACGGGTGATTCTGAAAGGGGCTAACTGGCAGGATCTGGCCTTTGAACAGATGATTCGACAGATGCTGGCGAAAAAGTGTTTTGAGAGCAATGGCAAGATCTGTCCGTTACCCGACGATGTTCAGTTTTACCGGATGCCGGTAAGGAATAACGAGCTTCACTCATTGTTCAAGAGTCTGTTCCACTCTCGTTTCAAAAAAGGTGACAAGAGAAAGAACGCATCAAGAAGCCCGATCATTATTAACCAGAGTAATATTACCCAATGGCTGAACCCCATTGCCATTGCCCCGGAAGGCTATGCAATACCTAACACCCGTCTGTTGAAACAGATTCGAGCGGGTGGTGTCGTCACTGTAACCTCCCCCCTCACGGAGGCACTCTGGTTTCGTTTGCTGGGTTCACTGCAGACGATTCGCGAGACGACCGGCGTCAAGCCTCAACTTCAGGTGGCTGATTCAAGACGTCAGCCGAAGGCATTGGGACTGGCAGAAAACAATGAACAACCAATCAGAAATCACGCCGCCTTTGATACCATAACTTACCAGCGACCTGTCCAGGCAAGTTATTGGATCAATAATCAGCCGGAAACCCCTCTGCTCATTCAGGTCAATGAACAGACCAGCTTCAGCCAGCTATTTGATAATATCCATATCACCTCGGAACAAAAGGCGCATTTTGGGCGACGTCAGAGTAAGTTGCAGATGGCATTAACCACTGGCAAGCCGGTGGTATTCAGAGGGCTGGAAAGTAATCCAACCCTGCAGCAGCTTCTGGAACCTCTTGCTGTCGACCAACCTCTGTTGGTCAATGGTCAATTACAGGCCTACCCAAAAGCTCATTTCACCCTGCTCTGGCCTGAGACTGCGAAAAGCCCCTCCTCAGTATGGAGTGCAATGATTGCCAAGGGTAAGCCGTGTCCTGAGGTCGACCCCTGGGATATCAATGCCCACAAGCACGATATCTGCCGGACTGAACTGCCAGAACAGGCGCTTAATGACCTTTACAAAGCGTTTGAAACCGTACCTGCTCACCTGTGTAACCCTCTGCCAGAAATAACCGAAGGGTTGTTGAATAACCTGATACTGGCTGCCCGAAGGGCAAAGCAGTTTGACCATGCCGCACAGCTTCTACCTCGCCACTGGCGCAAGGCCATCAATAGCGTCATCACCCATGGCACCCGGCAGCATCCGCCCGTGCGTGATTTCATGAAAGTGGCCTGTTGGCACTTGTTACCGGGTAAGATATTGGACACCCATAAAAATAAGATACTGGACACCCATAAAGTTCTAGACACCCATAAAATTCCGAAGATACCGGACACCCATAATAAGAAGATACTAGACACCCATAAAATTCCGAATGTGGATCAAACGGCCTCGGTAGACCCGGACAGGTTAAATGCCATCATCAATAGTGCCCTGCAATTGGATAGAGCGTTTGTGAAGCAAAACCTTTGGCAACTGGCCAGGGCATTTGACCCGGTAATATTTAAGGACACCGGGTTTCAGCTGTCCTATGAAAGTCCAATGCCAGGGTGGGCCCAAAAAAAAACTCTGGACAGGCTCTGTGCCATAATCGTGGCCCACAGGCCTGAAGCACAACGAGATACAATGGCGTATCAGCTGGAAATTGACCCGGCAACAGCGGAACCCTGTCAATCATTGACCATCTGGCCAAGCAGACAGATTAAACGTTTGCAAGATGCACTGGCTTCTGGCTGGCAGTTGGCCCTGCCACCGGGGCAGACCCGATCCGATACCCTTCATGCTCTGGCCACCGATTGTTTTCATAGGGCCAGAACAGCGAATTCTGAAGCAGAAGGCATTGAACGCATTGAACATCGACTGTCTGAATCGCTGAAATGGACGGGCTCCGCAGACAGACCCTTATCAGCACTGGCCCGGGATCTTTATCACGGCAAGATGAATCAAAAGGATCGAGAAAGCCGTCGATTATCGCGACTCCATGACCGGCTTGCGGACTCTCCCGTTATCTTCCTGCAGGGGGAAACCGGCACCGGGAAAAGTTACTTTTCTGCCAAAGTGGCGAAAGCTTCAGGACAGGCTGCGGTGATTTCCCTTGGACCTTCTGACAGCGAACAGACCCTGATGAAACAATGGCGGTGGCAGGAATATGCCGATGGTGACCGTTCTATGGCACAGCAAAACCGGGCGCTGATGGAATGGGCCAGTATTAAACCCGACGAAAATGACAAATTCGTCACTCTGGTGCTGGATGAAGCCAACCTGGCTAAAACGGGATTACTGGCGTCATTGAATGGCTTATGGGAGCCGGAGCCCTGTATCTATGTAGGCGGTCAACCTGTTCCGGTCGGCACTAAACACCGGGTAATTCTCACCGGCAACCCGGATCATTACGCCGGACGCCAACTGGACCCGGCTCTGAAAGAAAAGCTGCCCAGAGCTTACTACCCTCGTCTGGATCAGGCTTTCCTTCGGGACTGCGTGGTGGAACCGGCTCTGGTCAATCAGTTACAACGACATCTGCCGGAGCCTGAAATAAACGACATTGCACACAGTGCCACACAGAGCGTGATGGTGCTCTGGCAATATTATCAGGAGTTGTTGCCTGAGCATGAGTTTACCCCCAGGGATTTAACGGACATCTGCAGTTGGGTGGGTTGGTATCTGGATCGTGCGCTACCCACAGCTGCCCCTGTTACCTCTGAGCAAATCAACAGTCTGATCCAACAAGTTTTTCGGGATCTTCTGGGTCCCGAAATCAGCGAGGCCCATAAGGATGCCCAGTTAGCATTGGACATCTGGTTTGCTGCCCGTTTCGAACCGGACAAGACACTGAGCGACAAAGTGCATAACCAGACCCTGCCGGATATTCACCAGGCCTTCATAAATTTCACCGAACAAACCCGACCTGAATTTGATACCTCCGGATCGGCAGTCCGCGAACTGGCAAAACGGCTTGGACAGGACTTAAGCCGCTGTCAGCAGGCTTATCATCTCAACAGAAAACACGACGGTCGTCAGGCGACTCTGATTGAAGGCCCGGCTGGACGGGGTAAGGATGCCACGCTGTACCTGATGATTGAAAGTGTCAAACAGCAGGCAGAAGCACGGCAGGAATCCATGCCGGAAGTCTTTTACCTGAATGCCTGTGATTGTTCCTGGGACAAACTGTGTGAAAAGATCCGGACGGCAAAAATTAAGGGCGGCATCGTGGTGATTTCGGAAATGAATCTGATCGACAGCCAGCATCTGGAAGGTGAGTTAAACGATATTCTGGCCGGTGATGCCCATCCGGGCTTCCACCTGTTTGCCACCACCAACCCGCCTGAGTACAGCGGGCGAAAACCGTTATCACCGGCGCTGAAAGGGCGTTTCAGACATTTGCCGATCTGCCAGTACAGCCCGGCAGAATTACAGACCATTGCCGGGAAAGTGTTGCCAGAAACCCGGGAAGGGAAAATCCTGGCTAAAAAGCTGACGCAGCTACATTGTCGCCTGAGGGCTTACCTGCAACGGAAAAACCTGCCGTTGCAGCCTACCAGTCTTGATTTACAGAATGTGGCCAGAGCCGTCATCCAGGGAGACGATGATACCGAAAAAGGCCTTCATCAATGTTTTAATCAGTATTACCGGCTTTACCTGATGGCCGCCAACATATCGCTGGAGGAGCTGCCCGAGTCATCGTCTCTTGCCATGGGTAGAAGAGAGTTTGCTCTTGAACTGAGCAAATGGTTCAACCAGGCACTGCCGGACATGAATCGCCCGTGGCTGTTACGACTCAGTAATCTCAACAGTCTTGATGAAAAATGCCATGAAATTCGTATTAATGCAGATCTGAATGACAAGGAAGCCAGAACGGAAATCATCAGGATGGTGGCTCAGGCCCGTTGGCAGGCATCCGGTCTTTCCCTGAATCCAGACGGGTCCGACGATATTCTCAACCAGGCACTGTACCGGCACTGGCAACAATGCTGGTTTGCCCGGGAATTTGACCAGGCAGGCGTGAATGCGAACAGTGTATTTCCCCTGACGGAAGATGAGGAACAAACGCTGAAATTACCGGCTTCCCAGCCTTATCTTCGCGATGCTGAGCAGCAGATCGAGTCATGGAACGCCAAGGCATCTCAGTTATGGCCTGCGTTTTGGCAGCAGATAAGAAGACTGCCGAACCCTGTTAACAAAGCGCTGGCTATCAGCGTTGATAAAGCGGCTGAAAAATACGACCCGGAACTCCACGAGAAAGAGTTTGAGGCATTAGACCAAATGACGAACTATCAGTATCAGGAGAAGCCACAAATTGATGATCATATCGTTTTTGATACCCGGGACTTTCCTTCCGAGATGTATCGTTGCTCGGCAAACGACATTTTTGTGTCTGCCAAGGGTGATATCACACCGATCGAGCTTAGTAATAAACACCCTATGGGGATCGAAATACTCACGCCGGACCCGTTACCAGAGCATAACCAGCCAGTGGTATTGGCCGACAATCAAACGCTGGCGACCTTGAACGTGACACCGGACAATGGTCAATATGCATTACCCAGCCTGACGCCTGACGACTATATCGTGGCACTGCGTATAGAGCCCGATTTGGCATTTACCCTGGTCAGGGACCAATATACCGGGCTTCACACACTCTCTGTTCCTGAGGCGAAAGCCAACCAGAGTATTCGAGTGACGTATATCGTAGAACCCCTGGAACCGGGCGAAAATACATCGGCTGAAGGATCCCGATCAGAACGATTTGACGCCTGCTGTTCAGAAGGTATGAAATCAGTACTGGACAAAGTGTTTGAGAATATTGACGAACAATCAGGCAAAGTACGGTTTCTTCTGCAGAAAATAAAAGACTCTAAAAACACAAAACGACGAATTAAGTTAATCACGCGTTATTGCCAGCAGTTCTCCGGTGATGCCATACCAGAGCGCAAGCAAAACTTCTTTGAATTTCTCGTAACAAAAAGGCATGGCAGCTGTCGTCATCGTGTGCCTGTTTTTATTGCTTTTTGTCGTTATTTCGGAATTCCCTCACGGCAAATGAATAGCAGTTTCCACAGTTTTGCTGAGTATTCCCTGGATGAAGGCCAAACCTGGAAGTCTGTGCATTTGGGCGGGTCGCCTGTTCTGAAAACAGAAATCCCATTTAATTCCGAGCCCACCGGGAAGGAAAATGATTCCGGCACTGAGTCAAAGATGAGTATGGATCTGCTGAGAAAGATTATGAACGAGGCAGATTTAGCACAACAACAAGCTCTGGCTGAAGCCTGTGACATAAGTCTTGAGGAACTGAACAAAGCCCTGCAGACAAACAGTGAATTGCCAGAAAAAAATCCAAGTACTTCCGAAATACTAAACAAACTCTGGAAGAAAAAAGATCTACCCGCTTTTGCTATGGGCGTTTCAATAATCAAGTCGCTGGAGACGGGGGCATTGGGATATTACGAGAAGGAATTTAAACCGATATCGGAGGCATTGAAAAAAATATTGTACAAAAGTGATGAAGATCGGATCACTGAACGACTCAAGTCGCTTCATTCAAAAATGATTATTCAGGACGGAGCATGCGTTCAACGGTGGTTGGGCTTAATAGTAGTGGCAACACTGGAAGGCAGTGACCTGAACAAACCTTCAGTTATTCATTTTGCTCGTGAAGTCCTGGAATCGGGTTGGCTTGATCCAGTGCCGAACTATAATAAATCTGTCGTAGGAGCCTTTAAACATCATCGGCTATTGCTGCGCCTGGAAAATGTCGATGAACTGAAGGTTAAAGCCAGCCATTGCCTGAAAAAGTTTTACAAGCAGTTATGGTCCAGAGAAAAAAATAGTCAGGTATGGCGTTTGGCTTATGAACGCTACCTGGAGATAGAAGATGATGACTTCCTCGTCACTCATTGCCATGATGGTTTTTCGCAGTACCTGGAAAATAAAATTGTCAGCTCATCTCTACAGTTCACCTGGACGAAAGACCCTGAGGGCATTCCAAATATAGAACGAATGCTGACGCAAGATCCCGCGTTTCTGAAACCAGACTCGGGCAAGGTCAATCACCGTCCGGTGATTATCATGGGACAGATTTTCCGGAACGATGAAGTGACTGGTAACAAAGTCGAAGCCCTGTTTCAAAAGATTGTTGAGAAGAGCCCGGAATTAAAGAATACATTACAAAAAATCAATACCCGTATGGCAATGAAAAAACAACGCTTCAATACTCTGAAGGCATTGAAAAAAATGAAGAAAAAGTTTCAAGATGATTTAAAGCATAAATGTGCGCAAGCGATTGAGGAGGCGTTCTGTCATTATCTGTATGGATTGACACACTCGAAAGGTGGTTACTTAACGTATTGTTGGGCCGAAACTTGCCTTGAGAATTCCGCAAACTCAGACTACTGCGGTGCTCATGAACCATCTTCACCGGATGAGCTGTATATGATGATGCAAGATTTTAATAGTTCTTCAGCATTTCAGAAATCTGTTAAGGATGCCTACCTGCGGCAGTCACTCAACGCTAATAACGCTTTGGTGCTCAAAGACGATGATATGGGCAAAATTTACCAAGAGTTTTTCAACACGGTGAATCTGGATTCGCTTTCTGACTCTCTGGTCTATGAAGGTGACCAGCCCGTCACCAACAAAGCATAGTTTCTTTCAGCGCACTCAAAATGGCGTCATTCAGTGACAGCAAGCAATGAATCATACCTTCGCAGTTCAGTGATTTTCACCGAATGGTCGCTGGAGGCAGTTACCACAAGGCGACTATCGATACTGAAGTTGGCCGATAAGACCCAGTCATTATGGTAAATGCAGGCTTTTTCTGACCATAACCCATCGGTGCCCAGACCAATGATTTTCGCTGTTCCGTCCCTGCTGGCAGTCACCACATGGCGGCCATCAGGACTAAAATTGGCTGATAAAACTCCGTCTTTATGGTAAATATTCACTTCTTCTCGTTCCCATGATCCATTCGCTGTCTGGCGATAGATTCTTGCTGTGTCATCTTCACTGGCCGTCACCAGATAACGGCCATCGGGGCTAAAGACGGCTGAGTGGACGAAGTCACCATGGCGAATGGTCTTTTTTGGTTCCCATGATCCATCGGCCTTTTGAGCAAAGATTTTCGCTGTGTTATCCCTTCCGGCAGTCACTAAATGACGGCCATCGGAGCTGAAGTTGGCTGATAAGACCCATCTATGACGTTCTGTGCTGGTTTTTTCTGAACCGGATCCATCGCCCTTGGGGCCACAGATTTCTGTCGTTTTATCGCCAGTGTCGGTCATACGAACAGCGGGGTTAAAGCTGACTAATTTGATCGGACCATTTGGGCGAACAGTAGTTTCCCTTTCCCATGATCCATCGTCCCTGAGGCCATAGACTTGCGCTGTTCCATCATTACTGGCAGTCAGCACATGGCTGCCGTTGGCGCTGAAGGTGGCTGAATAAACAAGGTCACTATGGGAAATAGTGCGAACTGTTTTCCATGACCCATCTTTCTTATAGCCATAAATTATCGCCCTGCCATCATTACTGGCGGTCACCACATAGGAACCATCGGGGCTGAAGCTGGCTGAATTGACCTTGCTGGTATGGCGAATGATGTCTATCAATTCCCATGATCCAGCAGCCGTTTTAACGTAGATTTTTGCGGTGCCATCGTCGCTGGCGGTGACCAGGTGGCGTCCATCGACACTGAGGCTGGCTGAGTTTACACAATTCGCTTCGTTAATAGTGGTTGTATCTAAAACAAATGTCTCACATTCAGACATCAGCCTGGACAGGGTGAAAAATAACAGAGCCGGCACATAAACCCTGTCCGTTTTGCGATCTGTGATTGACTTCACTAATGCCTGATCATTCGTGAACGACCTAAACCAATCACAAAGTTGGTCAACATTTTTTGTATTGATGGTTGTCCTTAGTTGATACTGCAATGGTGAAGGAAACCGGCGATACCATGCTTTTGCCAGAGCATTATCTTGATGGATACCATTGCGAAGGCGTTTACATACCCGTTTTAAAATGACAACATCCCGAAGTCGCAAACGGCTGAAAATCATGGGGCTTGATAAAATAGAAAAATATTGAAATGAAGGTCTGTTCTTTTTTTCTTGATCAGCAACAGCGACGGATCTAGCCGCACTGACACGAGATAATGCACGTTCCAGTTCGGCTTGCCCGGTTGGTGGCGGGTTAGGTTGTGCAATGCTGGTGTTATTATCTATTCCATGCATCCCTGAATTCTCCAGAATAGGTATTTATCTTCGATCAACAAGGAACATTCAATGTTGATGCTGAGCTATATGGAAAATTGGAGTCAGTTTTAAAATGAAAGTTCATAACATGTTGTTAAGTGCAACTAACAGAGTTTCTGTCTTTCAGCGCACTCAAAATGGCGTTACCCAGTGACAGAAAGCAATGAATGATTGCTTGGTAGTTCAGTGATTTTCACTGTGCATCACGCTAATCACCTGATTCTCTATAGAGGAAAAGTGAATTTCTTTATCAAGCAGTCAGGTGGCAGTTTGATAAAACGGAGATGCAGTACGCTATATATTGCGATAAGTAAAGTGACGCGCTATCTTTACTATACGAAAAATGTAAAGAAATAAACCTATGCCTAAACTCAGTGCCAAACGGCAAATCACTATCCCTGCCGGTCAGTGTGAAGAACTTGGCATCCAGCCAGGAGATGAAATCGACAGCTTTATCGTCGATGGTCGGATTACCTTGATCAAGAGGCATAAAGGGGCAGCAGAAGGGTTTCTGAAGCACGTCAAGACCAAGCAGGACATCTCAGACGACGATTCACTTCAGAGTGGTTTGTAGTGATAGTCATTGATAGCAATATCCTGCTCCGATACTTGCTGAACGATGATGAGAAACAGTCAGCACAGGCCGCCCGGTTGATTCAGGGAGAAGAAAAGGTTCTGGTGACTGATGCTGCTCTGGTTGAGACAGTCTGGACGCTGAAGGGTAAAAAATACCAGCTTGCCAAACCTGAAATCATTGAGACCGTTTTGCAGCTTTTTCAGGAAACCAACCTCTACTTTGAGGACGGCCAGGTTGTTTGGAAAGCCCTAAGTGACTTCAAGAACGCAAAGCCTGTAAAAGGCAAGGAAGCCGACTTTGCTGATGCGCTTATTGTGTGCAAAGGTCGAAGCGTGATTGAGAAGCAGAAAGAGGTATTCAATGGCTCCTTCACTTTTGACAAAACTGCACAAAAACTACCTGGAGCCAAGGCTCCGAAGAATTAGAATCAGGGATTATCTACAGCTCGTCTTAGAGCTCGTCATTTAGTGTTGCAGGCCTGCACCATGGTTTATCTTCGCATAATCCACCTACGCACCTTTCAGAACCGCAGAAGGTGTCATCCGGGCATGGATCCCAGTATGTAAATGCTGAGCATTTGAAGGCGCCACAGCCATTACCATTACAATTGTGACAATGGGTGGTGACCGCATCGGAAGGACATGAATCCGGCAAAGCATTGAGTTCAATAAATGGTGAGCTGTGGTCTTGTGGTCTTTTTGCGCAGTTTATTCTTTCGTAACTGTGATCATAGACAGCTTTGACGAGATCCCGTTTTCCACATGTCGTACTACCATTGTCGTTTTGCTCATAACCAAAGGATATTTTACCTTCTTGTTTGTCGACATATGCACACATTGGTTCGTTAACCCTAGAACAGTTTTCAGGCGTTCTCATAACGTAATAATAATTTTTTGAGCCCGGGATAGTGACTTCTGTTGTATGGATATGCATGAAACCATCAATGGTATAGAAACCTGCGTCCAGCCAATCATAGTTTGTGAACTCTTCTTGCATAGAACCATTTGCATGATATCTGCAGACATGTGTGCTGGATTTTTCTGATGTTATCGTAGTGACATAACCAATATGCTCTTTACACTCTTCAGGTTTGCCGGGGTCGTTGGATAGGTTGTCAGCATTTTCAACATTGCTGACGAAACATAACAAAACTGTTGGCTTCAACTTGCTGATATCCTCAGGAAGCATGCTGGGTGGCCTTCGGTATTCGTGGATAGAATCATTCTTAGCCAGTGTCTGAAGAGAAAGAACAGAGACCAAAAACAGGGCTAATGACCCTGTTTTTTTCAGTGAGTTGAATAACATCAGACATTCACTCTTTCAGGAGGTGAAATTCAGTTATAGACAAGGATACAAAGAATGACAAACGCTCGATTTAAACGTCGGGAGAATAGAGACCATCGCATCTGCCTCGGTTGCGGCTCTCTATTTAAATGGAACTTATGTTTAATCTGAAGGTCAGAATATAAAACAACTTCAACTTGGTTCTTCAGATAGCAGTAAGGAGGTTGACTATGGATGGTCAGATTGATGAAGGTACAAAAAAACACGCTCTGAATCCTAACCTTCTTGATCATGGCGGGAATGGCGTGGCAGCCAAGATAGCAAAGCTGGATTTATTGTCAGAACAAGAGAAGACTGTAAGAAGCTGCTCTGAAGTAAGGTCCAAACTAAACAGATCGCCATCTTTGGAGACGGTGCCTGACAAAGTCAGAACCGTCTCTTCAACGGATTCCTCGCTGCCAAAGGCGACTCATTCCTTCGATTTTCGTTTTGTCGCCAGTGATGATGAAATTCGACAGCTTTTGACTGCCATAACCTGTAATGAAGATGTTACTGTTATTTCCCACCCCGATGACCTCTCACAGGCTAACCTGGTGAGTCGGCTGAGCATTTCCGAAGAGGGTCGTCATACTTTGCGCTCGGGCAAGCTGTTTGAAGGTTCACAGCCATTCACTCTGGTGATGGATATCCGCAAGCTCACCAGCGAAGAACTGCCCAAATTCAACGATTTACTGGACCCGGATAACCCCTGTCTGTATGACAAAATCAACCGGAAAAAACGCCCCCTTGGCGGGCATGTTTCTCTGTTGGTCCTGGCAGACCCTGCACAGTTGGCATCCATTGGTCAGCGTGATGACGCGCCCGCAGCCAGCGCTCCCGGTGCCGATTTCTGGCGGCGAATTAATCGGCCGGGAAATACCTGGCAGTTCAACGCACAGACTGACAATGACCCATCGATGGAGATCGACAAGGTACCTCCGTTATTGGCTGAACTCCCCTCTGCCGAAAGTGCTATGGACGACGACAATACCGTTCTTATTGACTGCCACTTGCACAACAACTGGCGACAGTTGATGCTGGGCGGCCCCGGAGTGGATAAACAGGGGCGAATTCAGCACCTGCCCGGCAGGCTTGAGCTATTGAAGGCCGGACAACGGGTGATTCTGAAAGGGGCCGACTGGCAAGATCTGGCCTTTGAACAGACCATTCGGCAGATGCTGGCGCAACAGTGTTTCGAGAGCAACGGGAAGATTTGTCCGTTACCCGACGATGTTCAGTTTTATCAGATGCCGGTGGGGAAGGGCGAGCTTCATTCACTGTTCCATAGCCTGTCCCACTCTCTTGCCAAAGAAGGTGTAATAGAAGGTAACAATAAAGACTCTGCTCAACGAATCCCGATCATTATTAACGAGAGTAATATCAGTGAATGGCTGAGCCCGATTGCCATTGCCCCGGAAGGCTATGCAGTCCCTGAAAACTGTCTGTTAGAACAGATTCGGGCAGGTGGTGCTGTCACGGTAACCTCTCCCCTCACTGAGATTCTCTGGTTTCGTTTGCTGGGTTCACTGCAGACTATTCGCGAGACCACTGGTCTGGAGCCCGGACTTGAGGTGGCTTATTCAAGACGACAGCCGGAAGCTCTGGGCCTGACAGAAACCGATGACTATCCTCTGTCCAAACTTCAGGAAAAAATGAGCAAGCACCTGGCCTTTCGTGCTGTCACTTATCAACAACCTGTTCAGGCAAGTTATTGGATTAATAAGCAGCAGCAAGCCCCTCTGGTCATTCAGGTCAATGAACAGACCCGCTTCAGCCAGCTCTTTGATAATATCCATATCACCTCGGAACAAAAGGCTCATTTTGGCAGAAGTCAGAGTAAACTGCAGGAGGCATTAATCGCTGGCAGGCCGGTGGTATTGAGAGGGCTGGAAACTAATCCAACGCTTCAGCAGCTTCTGGAACCCCTGGTTGTCGGGCAACCTCTGTTGGTGAATGGCCAATTGCAGGCCTACCCAAAAGCTCATATCACCCTGCTTTGGCCCAAGGCTGCAAGAAGCCCATCTTCACTGGTTAATTCAATGGTTGCCATGGGTAATCGGTGTCGCCGGGTCGATCTCTGGGATATTAATGCCCACAAACATGATATTCCCCGGACTGAGCTGCCAGAACAGGCGCTTGATGAACTTTACGAAGCCTTTAAAACCGTACCTGCCGACCTTTGTAACCCTCTGCCTGAAATGACCGAAGGATTGTTGCACAACCTGATAATGGCCGCCCGGCGAGCACAGCAGGTTGACCATTCCCCACAGCTTTTACCCCGCCATTGGCGCAAGGCCATCAATAGCCTTATCACCCATGGTACCCGGCAGAATCCTTCAGTGCGTGACTTTATGAAAGTGGTCTGTTGGCACTTGTTACCGGATAAGACGCCGAATGCCCATGAGAAGCCGGATGAGAATCAGACCGCCTCGGTAGACCCTGATCGGTTAAATGACATCATCACCAGTGCTCCACGGTTGGATAGAGCCTTTGTGGAGCAGAACATCTGGCCACTGGCCAGAGCTTTTGACCCGGGAGTACTTAATGAAGAATTAAAACTGCGCTACGTAAGTCCATTGCCATCGAGGGATGAAGAAAAAGAAGAAGTTCTCGGCAGGCTCTGTGCCATGATTGTGGCCCATGCTCCTGAACAACAACGGCAGGCAATGGCACAAGAGTTGGCAGTCGATCCGGAGTCAACAAAGCATTATCAATCCTTAGCCATCAGGCCATCGAGACAGATTAAACGTTTGCAGGATGTACTGGCTTCTGGCTGGCAGTTACCTTTGCCGTCAGGGCAGACCCGATCCGATGCCATTCAATCTCTGGCCACCGATTGTTTTCATATTGTCAGAACAGCCAATTCTGACGCAGCAGGCATTGAGCTCATAGAAAATCGACTTTCTGAATCACTGAAATGGACGGATTCCGCTGATACCTCCTTGTCAGCACTGGCCCGGGATCTTTATCACGGCGAGATAAGTCAGAAAGATCGTGAAAGTCGTCGATTATCTCGACTCCACGACCGGCTTACAGATTCTCCTGTTATCTTCCTGCAGGGAGAAACCGGCACCGGCAAAAGTTACTTTTCTGCCAAAATGGCAAAAGCTTCAGGACAGGCTGCGGTCATTTCCCTTGGACCTTCCGACAGCGAACAAACCCTGATGAAACGCTGGCAGTGGCAAGAGCACACCGATGGTGATCGCTCCATGACACTGCAAAACCGGGCGCTGATGGAATGGGCCAACACTCCGTCCGGGAAGGATGGACACTATGTCACTCTGGTTCTGGATGAAGCCAACCTGGCCAAAGCCGGATTGCTGGCATCATTGAACGGCTTATGGGAACCGGAGCCCTGCATTTACGTGAATGGTCACCCTGTCAGGGTCGGCCCAAAACACCGGGTTATTCTCACCGGCAACCCGGATCATTACGCCGGGCGTCAAATGGACCCGGCCCTGAAAGAGAAACTGCCCACAGCTTACTTCCCTCGCCTGGATAAGGCATTCCTTCGCGACAGAGTGGTGGAACCGGCTTTGGTCAAGCATTTACAACGGCATCTGCCGGAGCAGCAAATACACGACATTGCACACAGTGCCACCCAAAGTGTGATGGCACTTTGGCAATATTATCAGGAACTCTTGCCCGACCATGAGTTTACCCCCAGGGATTTAACCGATATCTGCAGTTGGGTGGGCTGGTATCTGGATCGAGCCCTGCCCGCTCGCGGCAGTGTGACCTGTGGGCAAATAAACAGTTTGATACAACATAGTTTTCGGGATGTACTGGGGCCGGAAATCACCGAAACTTATCAGGATGCCCTGTCAGCAGTGGAAATCTGGTTTGCTGCCCGTTACCAACCGGAGAACACCCTGAGCGACAGAGTTCATGAACACACTCTGCAGGAAATGCAGCAGACCTTCAGTACAGTCAGCGAAAAAATCCGACCAGACTTTGATACCTCCGGATCGGCAGTTCGTGAGCTGGCGCAACGGCTTGGACAGGATTTAAACCGCTGTCAGCAGGCTTATCATCTCAATAGAAAACACGGCGGTCGTCAGGCGACACTGATTGAAGGTCCGTCCGGACGGGGCAAGGATGCCACGCTGAACCTGGTGATTGAAAGTGTCAGACAGGAGGCTAAGCGAAAGGGAAAGTCCATGCCAGAAGTCTTTTACCTGAATGCCTGTGATTGTTCCTGGGACAAACTGTGCGAAAAGATCCAGACGGCAAAAATAAAAGGCGGCATCGTGGTGATTTCGGAGATGAACCTGATCGACAGCCAGCATCTGGAAGGAGAGTTAAACGATATTCTGGCCGGTGACGCCCATCCGGGTTTCCACCTGTTTGCCACCATCAACCCGCCTGAGTACAGCGGGCGAAAACCCTTATCACCGGCGCTGAAAGGACGTTTTCGGCATTTGCCCATCCGGCAGTACAAACCGGCAGAATTACAGACCATTACCGAAAAAGTGTTGCCAGAGTCCTCAGAAGGGACATTCGTCGCTAAAAAGCTGACAGAAAAACATTGTCGTTTAAGGGCTTACCTGCAACAGAAAAACCTGCCGTTGCAGCCGACCAGTCTTGATCTACAGAATGTCGCCATAGCCGTTAACAGAGGGGGTGATTTTAGCGATAAAGCACTCCATCAATGCCTCAATCAGTACTACCGGCTTTACCTGATGGCCGCCAAACTATCGCTGGAGGAACTGCCAAAATCATCGGCTCCTGCCATGGGTAAAGGATCGCTTGATCCTGAGCTGAGCGAATGGTTCTACCAAACGGTATCAGGCATTGATCGTCCATGGTTGATAGGGCGCAGTGATCGCAGCGCTATTGATGAAAAACACCATGAAATTCGTATTAACGCTCATCTCGATAAAGAGAAAGCCAAAACGGAAATCATCAAGGAAGTGGCTCAGGCCAGATGGCAGACATCCGGTCTTTCCCTGAAGCCGGATGAGTCGGACGATATTCTCACCCGGGCACTGTACCGATACTGTCAGCAATGCTGGTTTAAGCATGAGTTTGGCCAGACGGGCGTGGACGCCAACAGTCTGTTTCCGATGACGGAAGAAGAGGAAGAAACGCTGAAAATGCCGGATTCCCAACCTTGTCTTCGGGAGGCTGATCAGCGGATAAACACATGGACATCCAATGCCGTTCAATTATGGCCTGAGTTTTGGCATCAGATAATTGATCTGCCAGACTATTGCATTGGCAATGATAACGCGCCTGAAAAATACGATCCTGAAGTCTTCGAGAAACAAGCTCCGGCATTGGACCGGAGAACGAACTATGAGGTTCTGACGACACCAGATCCTGAGGATCATATAGTTTTTGATACGGATAAGAATATTTCCCATATGTATCGGTGTTCGGCACTGGATGTTTACGTAACTTCTGAGGGTAATATCAAACTGATCGATCTTAAGGATGTACACATCAGGGGGGTCGAAACCCTCATGCCTGAACGCTTACCCGGGCCTGACCAGACACTGATATTAGCCAGCAATCAAACGCTGGGAACCCGGGAGTTGTCATCGGACAATGGTCAATATGCATTGCCCAGCCTGACGCCCAACGATTATATCGTGGCCCTGCGTATGGAACCCGATTTGCCATTTACTCTGGTCAGGGACCAATATACCGGGCTTCACACACTGTCTGTTCCTGAGGCCAAAGTCGGCCAGAGTATCAGAGTGGTTTATGTTGTGGAACCGAGAGAGCCGGGCAAAGCCACGCGCGCCAGACAAACCAGACCTGCAACAGATTTGGACACCCACTGTTCAGAAGGCATGAAAACAGTACTGGACAGGGTGTTTACGACCATTGACCAACAGCGTCGAGCCAAAGAACGGGAGCCTTTGCAGACCATAAAAGACGCCAAAGACACTGAGCAACGAATCGAGGCGATCAGGAAGTATTGCCGACAGTTTTCCGGTAAGGCAAAGCCAAAGCGCACGGAAAATTTCTTTGAATTTCTCGTAACACGACAACAGGGTAACTGTCGTCACCGTGCTCCTGCTTTTGTTGCATTATGCCGTTATTTCGGGATTCCATGCCGACAAGTCGCAAGCTTTGTCCACTGCTTTGCTGAGTATTCCGGGGATGGTGGACAAACCTGGAAGTCAGTGGATTTAGGTGGGGAGCCCGGAGAGACAGTAGAAACGACAACTGAGTTCCAGACCACCACAAAGATCAATGATTCCAGCAATAAATCAAAGAGAATTAAAGCTCTCCTGAAGGATTTCCTGAAAGGGGCTGATTTAGCACGACAACAAACTCTGGCTAAAGCCTGTGACATGAGTTTGGAGGAACTGAACAAAGCCCTTGAGACAAACAGTGTATTCACGAAAGTCAATCTAAGTATTTCCAAAATAGTCAGCAACCTTTGGGAGGAAAGCAATTTAACCAGTTTTTCCGTGGGCGTCTCATTGCTGATGTCCCTTGAGACAAAAGAATTAGGCTGGGACGAGATTGTATTGACTGGTACTAAGGAAGGCGAAGATGGGAATACCTACAGCCCAATGTCGGAGGCGGTAAGAAAAATATTGTCCAAGAGTGATGAAGATAAAATCACTGAACAGCTTAAGTTACTTTATTCAAAAATGATTGTTCAGGCTGGAGCAAGCCCTCGCCAGTGGCTGAGTTCAATAATTATAATACTGATGGACAGTGACTTAACTAAACCTTCGGTTATTCACTTTGCCAGTGAAGCCTTGAAACTGGGTTGGTTGGATCCACTGACGGCCTCTGGCTCCTATGGGGTCACTATCAATGCCTATAAATTTCATCAGCTATTGGTGAGCCTGGAAGCTGTCGATGAACTGAAGGTTAAAGCTGCCCATTGTCTGAAAAACTGGTACAAGGCCTATTTGTCCAGGGAGAAAAATAGCTATTCATGGCTGTCAGTCCCTGAGTACTTCCAAAAGAAATTAACCAGGACTACGTTGGTCACACACGAACATGATGGGTTTTCGCCATTCCTTAAAGGTGAAATAGCCTGCCTATCTTTACAAAGCTTCTGGTCGGACGAACCTGAGGGCATTCCGGATATAGAGCGAATGCTGGTGCACCATCCTGCGTTCAGGAAATCAAGCTCGGGCAAGGCAAACCACCGACCCGTGATTATCCTGGGGCAACCTTCCTGGGACAGCACGGTGATTAAGGAAAAAGCCGAGGCTCTGTTTCAACGAAAAGTTGAGAACAGCCCGGATCTTAAGCTGTTACTGGAAAAAACCAAACTGAAGTCCTTCAAGGTGTCATTGAAAGATCAAAGGCGTTTAGATAATTTAAGAAACAAATACCAGCAAGCGATTCAGCAGGCCTTCTGTCATTACCTGTATGGAGTGACGCACTCGAAGGGCGGTAGCTTATTGTATTGTTGGGCCGAGGCTCAAATGCAGGAGTCCCTGAGTCAAGATTTCTATGGCGCTCATGAGCCATCCTCAGCAAAAGAGCTGTTTGACATGATGCGTTATATTAATAGCTCTTTATCCTTTCAGAATTCTATTAAGGATGCTTATTTAAAGCAGGCACAAGACAGCAGTAACGCTCTGGTGCTCAAATCCAGTGAGTTGACAAAAATTGCCGAAGAGTTTTTGAGTACCGTGAATTTGAATACGATTTATGAGGCATTGGATACCTGATAACGACCATCCGGAAAACCTGAATCAGCTACTGAATTTCATAAACTTCAGCGACTCAGACAAGGCTTCCCAAAGCAAACTTTATTTTTCTTCTTTCTATTGCTTGCTTCAGGTCGACGGTGAACTTTATACAGGTATTATTGTCTAAAAAACTAGAGGTACTTTATTTATGCGTTAGCGATTAAATCATGGATGAGCATTAGTAGGATAGGGGGTGTCAAAATGTTAAATTCCAATTTTGGTGACTCAAAGCTCCAAATCCCGACGACGAATTCAAACCAGGATACCTGGTCTGGCAGTCCAACCAATCAGTCTGAAAGTGAATCCAAAAGACATTTTGATCCTGGTGGCGTTCCGGCCATCGAAATGCCTTTAGCCAAGCGTCTCTGTCGTTTGTCTGTTCCAGATCAGGTTGGCACACTCCGGGAACAACTTGGGGGCAAGGGAATGTTTTTGCAGCGGATGAAGGACGCCGGTCTGAATGTTCCACCGTTTAAATGTGTGACAACCCAGGTCGTGAATGCGCTTGAACAACATCCTCTAAATCCCCGTTCTTTAGCCCGTTATCTTCCCGATATCGCCTATGAGCCGGGTGCTCAGGCCAGTCTGGCGCACATCAGGGAATACCTTGATACTTTGTCATCTTCAGACGCCAAAAGAACCGGGGTGCTGAAGGGGCTGGCGGAATTTATTGCCGGCGATGACTTTTACCAGCAGATTAAAGAGTCTGAAGCGGCCCAACAAATCAGGGATCTACGTCATCAGTTGGACAAACCCTCTCTATCAACACCGGTTATCGTCCGCAGTTCTGGCATCAACGAAGATAATTACGGCGATGCCCAGGCGGGCAAGTACCTCTCTATAGTTCAGGAAGAAGACGATGTTTTGCGAACCTGTCTCAAGGTCATGGCTTCAGGTTACCACCCTGAAGTCTGTCCCGCAGGCGTACCACAACCCATGGCACTGATCATCCAGGAGTGTATTGACTGTCAATACGGCGGGGTCATCATGAGCTTTAAATCTTTTCGGGATGGTACCATCGGGGTTGAGTTCACCCGCGGTCAACCCAGAGGTGTGGTTGCAGGGCAGTCGGGTAATACGCCTCACCGCATCGATATTTCTGACGAGGAAGGCCCTGACAGCTATCAATATTTTCCCGGTACGATCTCAAGTCATTTTGTCCTGCGCAAAAGCACTAACGGCTATTCAGAAACAAGAATTGAAAATGCAGACACCCATAAAGACGACGTTAGTCATATAGTTAATGATAAAATGGTTGCAGATATCAGGACGATGCTGACAACACTGGAAAGCTTACTGCTCTGCCCTGTGGATGCGGAGTTCGCCATCAATCCTGAGGGTGACCTGTTCCTGTTGCAGGTGCGTCCTGTTACCCAACTCTCTGGCGATATGGACTTTGCCATGCCCATGCCCAAAAAGACCATTGCTATTGGTGCGGGTGTCAGCGAAGGCTTTTGCACCGGATCACTTTGGCTGGCCAGACGACCAGAGGCAGACTCTATGCCGGATGGAGCCATTGTCGTAGCTGACCACGTTGAAGACTGGATGCTTGAGCCTGAGTTCCTGAAACGGGTTGGCGGTTTTGTCATTGCCAAAGGAGGATTCAATGATCATGTGGCGATCCTTATGAAACAGGAGCAAAAAACTTTGATGCTGGCCGGTGATCAGTTTGAAGCGCTGTCTGTTCAGGCTGGCCAACAGGCGACACTGGTCTGCGCTTGCTTTAATGATGAGCCTGGTGCCTTTATTGTTGCCGGTGATCTTAGCGGAAAACTGGCCAGTTGCAGAAAGCTGTCCTCAGCTGTTCCTGATGTGTCGTTAGCCAAAGCCATCCCCTCACTGGATGATTTATCCTTTCCTGAAGGCACATTCCTTGAGGTTGCCAGCGGTTTCAAATGGCTCACGGATCAAAATGCCCGCCTGCTGGCATTATTTGCCCCCGGTGCCGGACTGAATGGTCTGGCCAACCCGGTAAAACTGAGCATGTCACCACAACGATCCAGAATACTGGCAGAGACTGAAGACAGCGTAAATCGGCTGGTTTATGGGGCCGAAGCCCTGTTGCAGGGTTACCAGGCCTTCTTACAGCTGGCGGGTGAGAAAGGTTCACCCGAGGTTCAGTTATTGCGGGATGAATTGCCGCAACTGACCAGCCGGTTCGAGACGTTGCAAAAGACCATCAAATCAAGGCTGGAGCGTATCATTCTGCTCATGCAAGCTGCTGAAAAAGGGCGACCATCCCCGGCTAACTTTCGTCAATGGCTGGCCGATTGCCATAAGCTACAATCCGATCTTCAAGCGCTCAACCCCGGGCAAGCTGAGCAGGTCCGAAGTGTCCATGAGCTGATTTTTGCCCTGCATCAGCGCTTTGTAAACGCACTGGCACCGGTCACTCTGGCTTCGGGCCAGGGCAGGATATCTAAGGAAAAGAAAATCACCTATGTCGATTGCACGACCTCGGGTGGCTTGGTAGAAAAAGCGCCACTACTGAGGCCGTCCGACAAAGTATTCATCGAAGAAGCAGGGAAATCAGGGACTGTCGTCAGTACGGATGATGCCTTGATTGTTAACCTGAAACTTGGAGTTCATATGAGCGTTATCGAGCTACTTGAACAGGCAGATGGGGGGAAAGGACGAACCCTGCGGCTGAAATTATCTGACGAGTTTAATAACCCTGATGAAGGATTTAAATCCGGTAAGTTAAAGCGTATGTGGTTTCTGGCACAGTTTCTAAAAGCGATCGAACTGGATGAAAACTCTGACCCCATGAAGATAAGTTGCAACGCCGCAGCGGGTGAAATAACCATTGAATGCCCCCAAATGAAATCACGTAAAACCATGCAGAATGCCTTTGAACAACTGCTCATTGTGATAAATGGTATGTTTGGTCTGGATACACGCCTTGAGGAGATAGCCATTTTTGGAAGAGATCAGTGGGACTTTAATGTACTTGCACAACATCTTAATTGCGATGTCACGACAGAAGCTGATAGATTCGCCTTTCAACACAGCCTTTTCTCAATCTTTTATATTCACTCTCTTCGTAGTATTCCTCCTTGCTACAAGTTATTAAGCAACCACCAACAGTTTATTCATCATGCTCATCGGTTGGGAGTGTGTCATTTTTTAATATCCTTCAAGAAAGAATCGAAGGGTAATTTTCGGGAAATGTTTATGAGTGATGAGATGAGTGAGGATATCCGCAGGGAAATCTTACAGCATCTTGTGTTGTTAGATCCCAAAAGGGCTACACGATTGTATGAGGATGTCTACCCCGATTTAAAAGATAAATACTTTGTTATCACTCCAACACACGACTACAGGCCAGACTTTGTTGTTCAACCCGTTGAGCCCTATAGGGAGCATAATGAACAATTCGCGCAAACCCTGCTGAAGCATGGGCTGAAATATGCGAGCAAACGGGCTCGGAGCGATTACTCTTACCTGGGGATTCGTGACCGTTCCCTCGAAAAACGCATCATGACCAAACCGTTATCAGGTAGCCATTGACTCATAAATCGAATCCAAATTCACGGTACTCAAAAACTCTCCGGCAATTTTTGTCATCTCGTCGTTTCTGAGAACCAGAGCATTGCTGGCATTATGTGTCTGTCGTAAGTAGGCATCCTCAATAAGTTCCTGACACTCGCGAGGGCTAGCAATATGCAACATCATGGCATACAGCTCTACCGGTGAGGATGGGTCATAAGTGCCACATTCTTTACTCATAAAAGCACCTGCCCAGCAACAGCTTAAGCAACCGCCTTTCGAGTGTGTCACTTCATAAAGGTAATGACAGAAGGCCTGCTGAATTGCTTGTTTGCATTGCTTTTCTAACTTCTCCAAGAGCATCTCTGCTTCCAATGCCAGCGGGTAGGACTTTGATTTGAGCATTTCCAATATCGGCTTCCAGTTAGGGCTGCTATTAACTTTTCGTTGATACAGGGCTTCGGCTTTTTCTTCAATCACTGTCTTGTTCCAGGCAGGCTGCCCCATGAGAATCACCGGACGATGGTTCGCCTTGCCCGAGGTTAACTGCGGAAATGCGGGCCGTTGCTCCAGTATTCGTTCTATATTCGGAATGCCCTCAGGTTGGTCTGTCCAGGCGTCTTCTATAGATGGATTGGCAATTTCACCTTCAAGAGATGACGAGCGCCCATCATGACAATGAGTGACGAAAAAGGCATTCTTTTTTTCCTCATGGATGGTGGCATTAACATTGCACGTCCGATAATCTTTTCCCCTGGAGAAGAATGTCTTATACCACTTTTTCAGGCAATGGCTGGCGTCAACCTTCAGTTCATCGACGTTGACCAGACGCAACAGTAGCTCATGATGTTGAAGCGGCATGATAGTACCGTTCGGTTTGTTGGACACGGGATCCAACCACCCTGATAGCAGAGCTTCACGGGCAAAGCGAATAAACGAAGGCTTGGCCAAGTCAGTGTTCACAATATCCACCATTGAACGCAACCACTCGTAAGCGCATGTTCCAGTCTGTTTAACCATTTTTGAATGAAGTAGCCTGAGCGGTTCAGTGACCTGAACTTCATCACTGTCAGACAATATTTGAATGACTGCCTCCGACATCGGTCTATAATCAGGATTGCCGAAATAAAACACTCTACCGATCAGTCGATCCGTAGTAGGATAGTTAGATGCTTCTGTCTTCAGCGACTCTAACAGCGAGACACCCAGGGAAAAACCGGCAAAACTTTTTTCTACCCAAAGACTCTTTACTATTGCGATAATAAATCGATCGACTTGTGTAATAAATGGTAATAAACCGCCTGTCTCAACGGCTTTCTTCAGTTGCTCAAGGCTCATGTTAAAGGCTCTGGCCAGAGCTTGAATTTGTTCTGAATCAGCCTCTTCCAGAAGGTCCTGAAGATGCTTTGATGCAGCGTTCAAATCACAGAACTTCCCGGAATCAGGTGTAATTTCTGTCACCTCCCCGGGCGCTCCGCCCAAATCGGAATCAGGTGTAATTTCTGTCACCTCCCCGGGCGCTCCGCCCAAATCGGAATCAGGTGTAATTTCTGTCACCTCCCCGGGCGCTCCGCCCAAATCTACTGACTCCCAGGTTTGGCCTCCATCCAGGGAATACTCGGGGAAGCAGTGGACATTGCTATCAATTTGCCGACAGGGAATCCCGAAGTAACGGCAAAAAGCAATAAAAACAGGCACGCGATGACGACAGCTACCTTGTCGCTTGGTTACGAGAAATTCAAAGAAATTCTTACCAGGCTCTGGTATAGCCTTACCTGAGAACTGTTCGCAATATTCCGTGATTGCGTTAATTCGTTGCCTGGTGTCTTCAGGGCTTGCTATTGTCTGCAAAAGTGCCTGTATTTTGGGTGGATGTTCGCCAGTGTTATTAAAGTTATTAAGCAGTTCTTTCATTACGGACTTGATACTTTCTGTACAATCGACGTCAAAATGTATTGATCGTTCTGTTCGGGTTGCTTCAGTACCCGTTTTTTTGCCCGGCTTTGTGGGTTCTACGACATAAGTACATTGAAAACTCTGGAAGGCTTCGGCCTGAGGAATAAACAGTGTATGAAGCCCGGTGTATTTGTCCCTGATCAGTTTATGCGGCAAATAGGGCTCTATACGCAGGGCCACGATAGAGTCACTGGCCGTCAGGCTGGGTAAGGGATATTGGCCGTTCTGTGATGATATCTTAAGGGTCGCCAGCGTTTGATCTCTGGTTAATCTCACTTCATGGTCATTACCTGATAACCGCTCAGGTGTGAGGGTTTCGAATCCCAGAAGGTGTTTACCATCAAGATTGATCTGTTTGATTTCACCTCTGGCAGTGACACGAATATCTAATGCCTGCCAGCGATACATCGTAGGGGGATGCTGCGAATCAAAAACTTTAAATAGTGTAGCCTTTGGCGTCTTCTGATCCTCATAGTTCGTTCTTTGGTCCAGTGCCGGAGCTTCTTCCTCCTCAACTTCCGGGTCATACGGTTCAGGAGCGTCATTACCGCTAATAGCTGATGCTTCGTTAATAAATTCGTTTACCAAGTGATCTGGCAGAGCGCTGATCTGATGCCAGAATCCAGGCCAGCATTGAATGTCGTGAGCGTTCCATGCCTGTATCTGCTTATCAGCCTCTTCAAGATAAGGATGGTAAGCCGACGTTTTCAGCGCCTGTGCCTGTTCTTTGGTCAGGGGGAATACACTATTAGCGTCCACTTCCGTAAGGCTAAAATTATGTGCGAACCAGCATCGCTGCCAGTGTCTGTACAGAGCCTGTGTGAGAATATCGTCCGATTGATCCGGTTTCAGGCAAAGACCGGATGCTTGCCACCTGACCTGGGCCAGCCTCTTGACGATTTCCGTTTTGGCTTCCTCTTTATCCAGACGAGTGTTAAAACGAATTTCGCGGCGTTTTTCATCAAGACTGTTGCGATGACTGCCTCGTATCAACCATGGGCGATTAATACCGGATACCGTTTGGTAGAACCATTCGCTCATTTCAGGGTCAAGCGCCTCTTTATTCATGGCAATAGCCGATGACTTTGGCAGTTCCTCCAGCGATAGTTTGGCGGCCATCAGATAAAGCCGGTAGTGCTGATTGAGGCATTGATGAACGGCTTTTTCGCTAAAATCGCCACCTCTTTTGATAGCCCTGGCAACATTCTGTAAATCAAGGCTGGTGGGCTGCAACGGCAGTTTTTTGCGTTGCAGGTGAGCCCTTAAAAGACAATGTTTTTCTGTTAGCTTTTTAGCGGCCAATTTCCCTTCTGAGGACACTGGCAACACTTTTTCGGCAATGGCCTTTAATTCGACTGGGTTATACTGCCGGATCGGCAAATGTCGAAAACGCCCTTTCAGCGCCGGTGATAAAGGTTTTCGCCCGCTACACTCAGGCGGGTTGATGGTGGCAAACAGGTGGAAGCCGGGATGGGCGTCACCGGCCAGAATATTGTTCAATTCACCTTCCAGGTGCTGGCTGTCGATCAGATTCATTTCCGAAATCACCACTATACCGCCATCCAGTTTTGCCTTCTGGATCACTTCACACACTTTGTCCCAGGAACAATCACAGGCATTCAGGTAAAAGACTTCCGGCATAGATTCTCCCCGTCGCTTAGTCTCCTGTCTGACACTTTCAATCACCAGGTTCAGCGTGGCATCCTTACCCCTTCCCGCCGGGCCTTCAATCAGTGTCGCCTGACGACCGCCGTGTTGTATCTTGCGATGATTAGCCTGCCGGCAGCGGCTTAAATCCTGCCCAAGCCGTTGCGCCAGTTCACGGACTGCCAATCCGGAGGTATCAAAGTCTGGTCGGATTTTTTCGGCGACTGCTCTGAAGGTCTGTTGCATATCCCGCAGGGTGTGTTCATGAACTCTGTCGCTCAGGGTGTTCTCCGGTTGGTAACGGGCAGCAAACCAGATTTCCAGTGCCGACAGGGCCTCCTGATGCGTTTCGGTGATTTCCGGCCCCAGTACATCCCGAAAACTTTGTAGTATCAGACTGTTTATTTGCTCACAGGTCACACTGCCGCGAGCGGGCAGGGCACGATCCAGATACCAGCCCACCCAACTGCAGATATCGGTTAAATCCCTGGGGGTAAACTCATGCTCGGGCAACAGCTCCTGATAATGTTGCCAGAGTGCCATCACACTCTTGCTGGCACTGTGTGCAATGTCGTTTATTTGATGCTCCAGCAGATGCTCTTGTAAATGCTTGACCAGAGCCGGTTCCACCACCCTGTCGCGAAGGAAAGCCTGGCCCAGGCGTGGGTAGTAAGCTCTGGGCAGTTTCTCTTTTAGAGCCGGGTCCATTCGGCGCCCGGCGTAATGATCCGGGTTACCGGTGAGAATCACCCGGTGTTTTGGGCCGACCTTGACAGGATGACCATTCACGTAAATGCAGGGTTCTGGTTCCCACAAGCCGTTTAATGATGCCAGTAATCCGGTTTTGGCCAGGTTGGCCTCATCCAGAACCAGAGTGACATAGTGTCCATCCTCGTAGGATGGAGTGTTGGCCCATTCCATCAATGCCCGGTTTTGCTGCACCATAGAGCGGTCGCCATCGGCGTCTTGTCGCCACTGCCAGCGTTTCATCAGGGTCTGTTCGCTGTCGGAAGGTCCAAGGGAAATGACTGAAGCCTGTCCCGAAGCCCTGGCCATTTTGGCAGAAAAGTAGCTTTTCCCGGTGCCGGTTTCTCCCTGCAGGAATAGGACGGGAGAGTCCGAAAGTCGGTCGTGGAGTCGGGACAGTCGACGATTTTCACGATCTTTCTGACTTATCTCGCCGTGATAAAGATCCCGGGCCAGTGCTGACAAAGGCCTATCAGCAGAACCCTGCCATTTCAGCGATTCAGACAGTCGATGTTCTATGCGTTCAATGCCTTCTGCTTCAGAATTCGCCGTTCTGGCCCTGTGAAAACAATCGTAGGCCAGCGCGTAAACGGCATCGGATCGGGTCTGTCCAGGCGGATGGGTTAATTGCCAGCCAGAAGCCAGTGCATCTTGCAAACGTTTAATTTGTCTGGCTGGCCTGATGGCTAGCGATTGTCGGGACTCTGCTTGTGCAGGATCGATTTTTAACTGATACGCCAATGCATCTTGTTTTTTTCCGGGTGCATAGGCCACGATCAAGGCACTGAGCCTGTCGAGAGTTTCTTTTTCATCCTGCCATGAAAATGGTCTTTCATAGGACCGTTGTAATTTTTCATTAAATACAACCGGGTCAAAGGCTCTGGCCAGTGACCACAGGTTCTGTTCAACAAAGGCTCTGTCTAACGGCAGGGCAGTGTTGATGATGGCATTTAAGCGATCCAGGTCTACCGAGGCGGTTTGATTCTCATCTGGCAATAGCTGCTGACAAGCCACTTTCATAAAATCACGCACGGACGGATGCTGCCGGGTACCATGGGTGATAATGCTGTTAATGGCCTTGCGCCAGTGACAGGGCAGGATCTGCAGGGACTGGTCAACCTGCTGTGCCCGCCGGGCAGCCAGTATCAGGTTATTCAATAACCCTTCGGTTACTTCAGGCAGAGGGTTACACAGGTGGGAAGGTGCGGTTTTAAAGGCTTCGTAAAGTTCATTAAGTGCTTGTTCAGGCAGCTCAGCCCGGGAGATTTCATGCTTGACGGCATTGATATCCCAAAGATCGACTTCGGGACACGGCTTGCCAGTGGCAACCATCGAACGAAATACTGAAGACCGGCTTTTTGCAGACTCAGGCCAGAGCAGTGTGACACGAGCTTTTGGGTAGTCCTGTAATTGACCATTCACCAGCAGTGGCTGCCCTGCAACCAGAGGTTCCAGAAGCTGCTGAAGGGTTGGGTTGCTTTCCAGCCCCCGCAATACCACCGGCTTGCCAGCGGTCAATGCTTCCTGCAACCCACTCGGACGTTGTCCAAAATGGGCCTTTTGTTCCGAGGTGATATGGATATTATCAAATAGCTGGCTGAAGCTGGTCTGTTCATTGACCTGTATGACCAGAGGAGCTTGCGGGAGATCATTGATCCAATGATTTGCCTGGGCAGATTGTTGATAAGTGGCGGTATCAAAGGCAGCGCGATTTCCGACTTTTTCCAGTGGGGTGGGCAGAGGGTATTTATCGTTTTCTATTAAACCCAGGGCTTTTGGTTGTCCTTTTGCGTGGGTCACCTGAAGCCGGGGTTCAAGGCCGGTCGTCTCGCGAATAGTCTGTAATGAACCCAGCAAACGAAACCAGAGTGCTTCAGTGAGAGGAGACGTTACGGTGACCACACCTCCCGCCTGAACCTGTTCCAGCAGACGGGTGTTAGGAACTGCGTAGCCTTCCGTGGTGATGGCAATCGGGTTTAGCCATTGAACAATATTACTCTCGTTGATGATGATCGGGTTTGCTGGTGCCTGCTCTTTATCAACTTCTTTTTCAGGAGAACGGGACAGACTTTGGAACAGTGAATGAAGCTCATTATTTCCCAGCGGCATCTGATAAAACTGAACATCGTCGGGTAACGGACAGACTTTCCCATTGCTCTCAAAGCACTGTTGCGCCAGCATCTGCCGAACGGTCTGTTCAAAGGCCAGATTTTGCCAGTCGGCTCCTTTCAGAATCACCCGCTGTCCGGCCCTTAATGACCCAAGCCTGCCGGGAAGATGCTGGATTCGCCCCTGTTTATCCACTCCGGGGCCACCCAGCAACAACTGTCGCCAGTTACTGTGCAAGTGACAGTTAATAATAAGAATATTGTCGTCGTCCATAGCATTTTCGGCGCCGGGAATTTCTTTCAATAGTGGAGGAATTTCGTCGATGTTCATTGATGGGTCATTGCCGTTCTGCGCGTCAAACTGCCAGGTATTTTCCGGTCGATTAATTCGCCGCCAGAAATCAGCTCCCGGCGCCCTGTTGTGCTGGCCAGCCGCTGCCAACTGCCCAGGATCTGCCACCACCAGCAGAGAAACATGTTGGCCCAGAGAGCGTTTCTCCTGACTGACTTTGTCGTACAGACAGGGGTTATTCGGGTCCAGTAAATCGTTAAATTTGGGCAGTTCTTCGGCGGTGAGCTTTCGGATATCCAGCACCAGAGTTATGGGCTGCGAACCCTCAAACAGCTTGCCTGAACGCAGAGTCTGACGACCATCGTCGGCAATGCTCAACCGGCTCACCAGGTTAGCCTGTGAGAGGTCATCGGGGTGGGAAATGAGGGTGACATCCCGATGTTCATCGCAGGTTTGGGCAACTAAAAGCTGTCGTACCTCATCATCACGGGTGACAAAACGGAAATCGAAGGTTTGAGGAGGCTTGCAGAGTGAGGAATCCGTTGAGGATACGGTTCTTGCCCGGTCAGGTGACTTAATCTGAGGCGACGATGCATTGAGTTTGGCAATGACTTCAGAGCAGATTGTTACATCATTCGGCAGTAATTCCAGTTTTGGTTTCTTGAAGGGGGTGGCGGTATCAGACGCGCTACTATCAAGAATCGATTTGTTTATTTCTTTGATTTGACCATCCATAATAAAGCTCCCTTCCCGATGTCCTTTGAAGGACTGCATTTAAGGCGTTTAATAACTTAGATCTTAAAATGGGATGAAAGTTCCATTTTAACTGTCACCTCTCTTCAGGGGTGTTCAGGCTGTTGTTCGGCTGCACTGAATCAGGTGCTCAGTTAATGTTTCCATTCCCGCGAAGGAGGTCGTCATTCTCGCGAATGACGGGAGTGCATGATCTTCCAGAGCGAAAAAACCTCTTGCTCTCTGACATGGTCATGAGTAGGGCGCAAACTGGTGACTTGAAGGGTGCGGCTGCACGGGCTGAAGCAAAATTTTTCAATCCTGCCTTCTGTTTGCAAACGGGTCCTTTCCACCCAGCTCCCGTCTGCCGTCAACCCGAACAGAATCAGGCTTTGTGTACACGTACTGGGAACTAAAGCCAGAAGGCAACCTTCCTGATTGAAATCTGCTTTTACGATGGAAAACCCGATGCGTTGATTGACCCACTCAACGGCGGCGGGTTCAGCGAATGGCTGATCGAAAGATTCAGCAAAAGGCTTGCGTTGATAGAGATCAGTGTGGCCAGAAGGATCGTTACAAACAATGGTTTCACCGCTGGGACTGGCTACTACCAGGGCCTCAGCCGGAAAGGTTTGTGTCTCGCCCCAGATTCCGGAGGCTGCCTTGCGCCAGATCGTTACGCTGCGCCCGCTTCTTCTGATGAATTCACAAGGGTCCACAGGAAAATAAAAATCACCACCGCCACCCTGGGACTCCTCCCGATAAGAGAGTTGCCATTTGTCGTCAGTATCCAATTCCCAGATATTAAAACTTTTTTCGGAGGTGATAATCAGAAGCCGACCATCCTGGCTAAATTCAGGTTTGATAAAGAAATACCGCATTGGCCAGTCACAGTATTCAATGATTCTCTTTTTTTCATGCCACTGCCCTTGCGGATCACAGGCAAAAATGACGACAAAGAAATAGTCCCGTTCAATTGCACCAAGATTGCTATCATCGCCGGCATCCTCAAACCATGTAACAAAATGGCGGTTATCCGGGCTGAATTTCACATCGAGATCAAAGTCAAAGTCGCTCACTGTTTCGCCACTGGGCGTTTTTTTCAGATCATCAGCAGGATCTGTAACAACAATGTTGCCCGTTTGTGACCAGGATTTATCCTCTGCCCGACTCATCAAAGTAATGTATGATCCGTCATAAAGCAGAAGATGATTGTTGTCGGCACTGAACAGCAAATGATGATTTTGGCCTGTGTTAATCTTGCCTCTATTGACCCACTGCCCATCAGCCCCCCGACCGAGAATAGCACCGGCTTCCCCATTGTGAATACAGACCAGTGAACTGGCATCAGGTGACAAGTGCATCTCATTCATGTACTTGTTCTCATCTTGAGGAAAAACATCACCCGTCGTCAGTTGTTGCTCAACCCACGAATCTTTCTTGCGTTCAAAAACAGACAGTAAATGCTCTTTGCCGGTGTATTGGTGGCTAAGGGGTCCCCTTCGCATAAGACCTCGGGGAACGCGATGCAGGACAAATAAAATATGGTCGGCCCATTGATGACCATAACTGACACGGTCATTGTGTTTGATTTCAGCTTCCCTGACCCATTGACCGTCAGGATCCGGAGCCAGAATATCACTGTAGTTCTCCGACTTTCTCTCAATGATAATGGGAATATGATCGCGCAGATGATGGTGATAATGAACATCCAGGCTGCCAATGGGTATAAAGGTCAATGCGGCCCCATCAAGAATCTGCTGGCGCAAATGGCTGGCATAACAGGAGTAATAGGCTGGGCCCAGTTGCGCAGGGAAGTGGCGGTCAGAAAATATGGGCAATGTTCTGAGATACTCAAGGAGTAGATGACTGGACTGAATGATTGCCCGGCACGAAGACTGCCTTTGCCTGGTCAGGGAGAGAAAGTAATGGACCTCATCCAGGCCGCATGACCTCAGGCGATCGCCCATTGTTGGCGATGTTTGCCCAAAATGATTGATATCGTTGATGGATAAATAGCTGGCGATTCTGTTGAACACTTCCACGGGCAAGCTAACCAGTCGGCTGTCGGAGCAAGTCGTAGCTGTTGCTGAAACCGCTGTGGATACGGTTCTCGTCTTGTCAGGCATCCTGGCCGGAGTTGGCCATGGACTGAGTTTGGGAATGACATCAGAGACCTCTGCAATGTTTGACGCTACATCCTGCTTTGCTCTGTTGGCTGGTGGCTCACTACCTGGAAAGGGAGTGTTTCTTTTCTCATTAATCCGACCATCCATCGTGAACTTCTCTCCTGTCATCTAAAGGACTGCATTGAAATTGTCTGGTTAGGTACTTATGACCTTCAGAAAGGAGAAAAGTTCTATTTGGATGGTTACCCGCAACCAGTGGAAGAAATCGGTAATGGTTGTCAACTCATCGGATTTCAGTACCAGAACATTACTGAACACCGCCAGCGGCAGGGCGTAAACTGGTGACCTGGAGAGTGTGGCTGTACGGGTTTAAACATCAAATTCTGGGGCAGCTTTCTCTTCACATGAATGCCGTGTAGATTGAGAGCATTGAAAATTCATAGGATGTAATAAGAACCTTTGTATTTGATAAGCAGGGGAGTAATTTTCTTTAACAACTTCATATCGGACTGCTGTCAGATACCAGGGGTTCTGTTATCACAGACGCATGAATCACTGCTGGATAGTTGGATTTGAGTGTCCATTAAAACGGAAGAGATTGTTTTTTTTATGCCTATACTAGTGCCTGTCCGAAAATTATCAGGCTCCTGGGGTCAGGCAATTCTGAGCTTTTTTATCTAGAATGGTGCTTTTATCTCTTGGAGCTTAGTTATTTGTAATGAAGAATATCTGCTGCGCCTTTGTTGCTGTCGGCGTTTTTTTGTCAGTTATTAGTCAGGCTGAAGTTCCTTATGCTTCATTATTGGTCTCTGGCAATGGTGTCGATGAAATTCTTTCCTCTTTTTTATCTGACCCTATTCGTTTACCTAAGTCTGGGATTGTTCTGCTGTCTCTGTTAAAGAAGGGAAAAAAAGATTCAATAATCACTTCGCCTTTTTCTGAAGGGGAAGGGTTACAGCCAGATAAAGGAACGGTGTTTACTGGCTATTCATTCGAATTAAACCGTTATGGCGACGAAAACAAGGAGCAATCTAAAACCGACGGTAAATCTCCGCCGCCGCAGCAAGAGCAACAAAGTAAAAAACAAAGTACGAAAGAGCAGGGCATTTCTGGCTCTTCGGGTTCATCAGGCTCTGGTGCAGCGTCAGCATCGGCTTCCGGTAATGATAAGAGTCATGCCAGGCATCTTGAAAAACTGAAAGAAATTCTTAAGGCTGCTGAAAAGTCATTGAAAACAGTAGATCAGAAAAAAAATATTGATGATTTTAATGCAGAATTGGAAAAATTGTATGAGGCAAACCCCGATATTTTGGCAGAAAAAGGAGCTCTGGAAAACAAACAACACCGTGGTAAAGCGATTCTAAGGGTGCTTCAACTTTACTTTCCTGGAAAGCTGGAAAGAGGTGAAATGATACATGTTTTACTTGACTATCCAGGGCTTAGGATATTTTCAATACATATAATCAAATTATTTGCCAAAGTTCTGTTACCTCAAATTGAGTTACCCGAAGGTCTGACCGATCACGAGTTTGTTTACAGGCTTGAGGAAGCAGCTAATCTGGATATGAGAAAACTCATGCATGCTTACCTTGGCTCCTATCATTGTCTTCATCAGCTACTTGCATTGTTTATAACCCAGCTGCCATTAATGACAGCAGAAGAAACAAAAAATTATATTTTTCAGGATAAATCAGGTCACGTCAGTGTTGTTTCTATCAGGAGGAATAGCAAAGGGCATTATCGGTTTTTTTTTGTTGATAGTCTAAGGACTTTTAAGCGCTACCCAGAACAAACTTATTCACCCATGTCGCACCTTGTCGGTTTAGTGCTGACACTGGCGATAAAATATCACGGCTTTACTGATTCCCGGTTTTTCTTTCTGCCTGGACGTCAAGTCAATGACTTTGGTTGTGAGTCATTTATGTTGCACGATCTGAAAACATTGTTGGAATCCCCTATGTTGCCTCAAAACGGTTATTATGTGGACAAAGAAGCCCTTAATGAAGACACCATGATGACGTTTTTTTTGCAGATAATGTATTTAGAGGGGGCCGAACAACTGGGGCGATTGGTAGTCAATGGGGAGGCTAAGGACTTTATCAAAGCAGCAGACAAACCTGCCTTTAATGCGCAAGACCTGGACTTCTTTATTGCTACGGCGATCCGAACCTGGAAGGAATCAGGGCTGGAACAAGATTTGGTTAATTTGTATCAGTTGCGCCAGTTTCCTCTGAGGTTTGCACATCTGACCCAGGGACAGAGGAATCTAAAACGGTTGCTGGATGAATTCCCTGAAGAAAGCCAAGAGGAGGTGAATCAGGTGATCGATGAAACTCGGGGTTTGTTAACCGTCAATGATGGAGCCTGCCATAACGTGAACCTGGCTGCTACTCTGCTGTGGATGAAAATGAATATTGATTTGCTGGATATGAACGGCCACGGTCAGGAAAAATAAATCTGTTCGGACGCTATCCCTGCAACTGCTTCAGCAGATGCAGGCGCTGTTGGTGAAACGGGACCAGAAGCTCGCCGCCCTTGAACACCAGCTGGCCTGGTTTAAACAACAGCTGTCTGGTGAAAATCTGAAAAGCGCCTGATCGAGAACCCTGACCAGTTGTCACCAGGAGCCTGACCGAGATAAGCAAGCACTAGTGCAGCTAAGCTCTGATATCCATACACCCCTCGTTCCCACGCAACAGAGGGTGTCGCAAAACCCGTTCCCCTCCCGTCATTTCCGGCCTCACTCCCGTCATTCCCGCGAAGGCGGGAATCCACACAGACTCATCACCAGAACCATACTGCCCGGTGTCCCCCTGGCCTTTTCATCCGCGAGAAAGCAGAGACCCGCTGTTGGCGCTGGATTCCCGCCTTCGCGGGAATGACGACCTCAGAGTATCGGAACGAGTGGCCTGTATGGATATCAAGGCTTGGCTGCACTAGCTATTGGAAGACTGAAAGATACACTTGCCCTAATAGCTTCAATGAACAATCATACTGGTTATATTTTCCCAGTTTTGATTGTTCCTATGGGAGAAGATAAAGGTCGAATCCAAGATGCAGTAGATAGTTGCTATGAAAGTCATTCTGGATTGAAAATTACTGTTTCTCGTCCAATTAATTATGATCCTGAGAATTTCGAAAAAGCCCTTACTTAATGGCAAGTTCGTTTGGGAGTATCCCGGTTGTGAGTACATAAAGGGCATCCTGAGTACATAAAGGACATCCTGCAGGAAGCTGTCAATAGCATATAGGAGCGCACCAATGAGCAACAATAGCAAATTTGTAGACGAGGCTCTCTCAGATATAGATGATTTAGTTGATAATAATGAGAGCGTCATTAAAATAAAATTGACTGAGCAGCAGATAGAAATGGCAAAAAAATTACAAGCTGCTTTGCATTTTTCAAAACATGTGTTTTTTAATACTCTTGCCAACTATGGGGCATACTCTTGTTCCAAAGATGACTTTGATGAAACCGAATTTCCATCATCAATGGAAGGAGTAGAAATCGACTTTAATGTGTCAACTGAATCAGAAACTGAATTGGAAAAACATCCAGAATATATGAATGAACTTATAACTGTTTTCGGCTTAATCAAAATGAGCCAAAGTTTGTTATGATTACTCTCAACAAGGCTCAAGCAATTAATTTAGCTGACTCAATCGTTTCATTAGATAGTAGAGGCAAACAAGAAATTGGTCGTAGGTTTGCCTACCGGCTGGGGTTCACACCTGGCCCTCTTGGGCCTGATGATGGCATAGATGGTGAGTTTTTACATAATGGATTATTTTGCCATTTTCAATCTAAAATGAGTCGCACACCCTTAGATAAAGATGAAGCAAGGAAATACTACTCAGATATAAAAGCTCATAAAGCAGAATGGAGTATCATGTTATCTGGTATTGGTTTCAAAGATACTTTTTATTCCAGGTTAGATATGCACGATGACTTGCAAAGGGAGAAGATATACCTTCTTAACTTTGGTAGATGTTTTTACTAAAAGTGAATTATTTTTACAAGCAGCTAATAATATCCCGCCTCTATTCAATATCACTTCCATTGATTGGAGTAACTATTAAAGAGAAGCCGAAAGCCATTGCATTGGGTCTGATCTGCCAGAGCGAAAAAACTTCTTGCGCTCTAACACCGCCAGAAGCAGGGCGTAAACTGGTGACCTGGAGATTGCGGCTGCAGGGGCTGAAACAAAATTTCTTAATCCTGCCTTCTGTCGGTAAACGGGCTCTTTCCAGCCAGCTCCCGTCTGCCGTCAATCCGAACAGAATCAGGCTGTGCTCAGCTGTTTTAGGAACCACAGCCAGAAGGCAACCTTCCTGGTTGAAACCTGCTTTCATGATAGAAAAACCGATGCGTTGATTGACCCATTCAACGGCGGCGGGTTCAACGAATGGCTGACCGAAAGATTCAGCAAAAGGCTGACGTTGATAGAGATCAGTATGTCCGGCAGGATCGTTACAAACAATGGTTTCACCGCTGGGACTGGCTATTACCAGGGATTCAGCCGGAAATGTTTGTGTCTTGCCCCAGATTCCGGACGCTGCCTTGCGCCAGATTGCTACGCCGTGCCTGCTTTTTCTGATGAATTCACAAGGGTCCACAGAAAAATAAATCTTACCGCCGCCACACCGGGGCTTCTCCCGTTCAGATCGCTGCCATTTGTCGTCAGTCAATTCCCAGATATCAATACTGTTCTCGGTGGTGATAATCAGAAGACGACCATCGGGGCTAAATTCAGGTTTAAGATCGAAATACCGGGTTGGATGATGACAGAATTCAATGATTCTCTGTTTTTCACGCCACTGCCCTTGCGGGTCACAGGCAAAAATGACGACAAAGAAATAATCCCGCTCAATATCAAACTCACCGGAGTCTTCATCGGCATCTTCAAACCATACGACAAAATGACGGTTATCCGGACTGAATACCACATCAAAATCAATCTCAAAGTTGCTCAATTTTTCGCCACTGGGCGTTTGTTTCAGATTATCAGCAGGATCTGTAACAAAAATGTCACCCGTTTGTGACCAGGATCCATCCTCTGCCCGACTCATCAACGTCATGTATGAGCCACTATAAATCACAAGGTGATTGCTGTCGGCACTGAATAGCTGGTAACGATTACGGTGTGCATTAATGTTGCCTTTATTGACCCACCGCCCATCGGCATCCTGACCGAGAATAGCAACGGTGTGCCCCCATTTGGTACAGACCAGTGACCTGGCATCAGGTGACAGTAGCATTTTAGAGATGCGCTTATTCTTACATTCAGGAAAAACCTCATCCGATGTCAGTTGTTGCTCAACCCAGGAATCGTTGTTGCATTCATAAACAGACAGAAAGTGCTCTTTGCCACTGTATTTTTGGCTAAGAGGTTCCGTTCGCTCAGGGGCTGGTGTAACGGGTTGCGGGACAAATAAAATATAGTCGGCCTGCTGACCGCCATAACTGACCAGTTTTTCGTGTTTGATCTCAGCTTTCCTGACCCAGTGACCATCAGGGTCCGGAGCCAGAATATCACTGAAGTTCTGCGCCTTTTCCTCAATGATAATGGGAATATAATCACGCAGATGATGACGATATTTATGAACATTTAAACTGCCACCAGGTATAAGAGTCAATGCGACCCCATCAAGAATCTGCTGGCGCAAATGGCTGGCATAACAGGCGTAAAAGGCCGGGCCCAGTTGTGCAGGGAAGCGGCGATCAGAAAATATAGGCAATGTTCTGAGATACTCAAGGAGCAAATGACTGGACTGAATGATTGCCCGGCACTGAGTCTGCCTTTGCCTGGTCAGGGAGAGGAAGTGATGGACCTCTTCCAGACCGCATGACCTCAGGCGATCGCCCATTGTCGGCGATGTTTGCCCGAAATGATTGATATCTTCGATGGCTAAATAGCTGGCGATTTTCTCGAGCACTTCCAGAGGCAAGCTGGCCCACTGGCGGTCGAAACAAGTCATAGCCGTTGCTGAATCCGCTGCGGATACGGTTCTCGTCTTGTCCGGCATCCTGACTGGAGTTGACGATGGACTGAGTTTGGGAATGGCATCAGAGACCTCTGCAATGTTTGACGGTGCATCTTGCTTTGCTCTGTTGGCTGGTGGCTCAGTGTCTGGAAAGGGAGTGTTGCTTTTCTCATTAATCCGGCCATCCATCGTAAACTTCTCTCCTGTCATCTAAAGGACTGCATTGAAATTGTCTGGTGGTATGACCTTCAGAAAGGAGAAAAGTTCCATAGACTTTGGCACCAAAGCCTAGTCTGAAAAGTCATCCCGCCCTGCGAAAGCCAGTTCATCGGGCATGATCTGCCAGAGCGAATAAAACTCTCGCCTTCTGGCACAGCTGTCAGGGCGCAAACTGGTGACTTGAATGGAGCGGCTGCACGGGCTGAAGCAAAATTTGTAAATCCTGCCTTCTGTTTGCAAACGGGCCCTTTCCAGCCAGTTCCCGTCTGCCGTCAACCCGAACAGAATCAGGCTGCGCGTATCCGTCTTGGGAACTACAGCCAGAAGGCAACCTTCCTGATTGAAATCTGCTTTTACGATAGAGAACCCGATGCGTTGATTGACCCACTGAACGGCGGCGGGTTCACCGAATGGCTGACAGAAAGATTCAGCAAAAGGCTGACGTTGATAGAGATCAGTGTGTCCGGCAGGATCGTTACAAACAATGGTTTCACCGCTGGGACCGGTTACCACCAGGGACTCAGCCGGAAATGTTTGTGTCACGCCCCAGATTCCGGACGCTGCTTTGCGCCAGATCGTTACCTCACGCCCGCTTCTTCTGATGAATTCACAAGGGTCCACAGAAAATTGAATTTCACCACCGCCGTCTTCGGGCTTCTCCCGTTTAGATCGCCGCCATTGTTCGTGAGTTAATTCCCAGATATCAATACTTTCCTCGGTGGTGATAATCAGAAGCCGACCATCGGCGCTAAATTCAGGTTTAAGCTGGAAATACCGGGTTGGCTGGTCACAGTATTCAATGATTCTCTGTTTTTCACGCCACTGCCCTTGAGGGTCAAAGGCAAAAATGACGACAAAGAAATAATCCCGTTCAATATCACCGTGACGGGAATCATTGCCGGCATCCTCAAACCATGCGGCAAAGTGACGGTTATCCGGACTGAATACCACGCGAAGATCACACCCAAAGTTGCTCACTTTTTCGCCACTGGGCGTTTCTTTCAGATCATCAGCAGGATCTTTAATAGTAATGTTACCCGTTTCAGACCAGGATCCGTCGTCTGCCTTGCTCATCAGCCTGATGCGTGAGTTACTACCGTAAAGCACAAGATGATTGCTGTCGGCACTGAATAGCCGATCAAGAAGACGTGTATTAATGTTGCCTTTATTGATCCACTGACCGTCAGCACCCCGACCCAGAATAGCTACAGCCCGCCACTGGTTAATACAGACCAGTGACCTGGCATCGGGTGACAGGCAGATGCTGGAGATATGCTTATCCTCACATTCAGGAAAAACCTCACCTGTTGTCAGTTGTTGCTCAATCCACGAATCCTTCTTGCGTTCATAAACTGACAGAAAATGCACTTTGTCGCTGTTTTTGTCGCTAAAAGATCCCGTTGGCATAATATCTCGCGGAAAGGGTTGCGGGACAGATAAAATATGGTCGGCCTGCTGATGACCATAACTGAACAGATTACCGTGTTTGATCTCAGCTTCCCTGAGCCAATGGCCATCAGGGTCCGGAGCCAGAATATCACTATAGTTCTCCGCCTTGTTCTCAATGATGATGGGAATATGATCACACAGGTGATGTTTAAGGCTATGAACATTTATGCTGTCAGTGGGTATAAGGGTCAGTGTGACCCCATCAAGAATCTGCTGGCGTAAATGGCTGGCATAAAAGGAGTAAAAGGCCGGACCCAGTTGCGCGGGGAAATGGCAAACAGAAAATATGGACAATGTCCTGAGGTACTCAAGGAGTAAATGACTGGACTGAATGATTGCCCGGCACTCAGTCTGCCTTTGTCTGGTCAGGGAGAGGAAGTGATGAACCTCTTCCAGACCGCATGACCTCAGGCGATCGCCCATTGTCGGCGATGTTTGCCCGAAATGATTGATATCTTCGATGGCTAAATAACTGGCGATTTTCTCCAGTACTTCCAGAGGCAAGCTGGCCCACTGGCGGTCGCAGCCAGTCATAGCCGTTGCTGAATCCGTTGCGGATACGGTTCTCGCCTTGTCTGGTATCCTGACCGGAGTCGACGATGGACCGAGTTTGGGAACGACATCAGAGACTTCTGCAATGTTTGACGGTGCATCTTGCTTTGCTCTGTTGGCTGACGCGCCACAATAAGGAACGGGTTCGTTTATCTTCCCGCCAGTCAGACCATCCATAGTTAACCTCTCTGCTCTCATTCGTGAGACTGTCTTGAAATTGTTTAATGATTTGACCTTCAGACAGGAGAAAAGTTGCATTTGGATGCTTTCCCGTAACCATATAGGAAAGTCAATGATCTTGAAAAACTCATCACGGTCAAACGCTTATCAACTACCCAATGACTCATAAATCGAATTTAAATTCACGCTGCTCAAAAACTCTTCGAGAATGGTTGTCATCTCCCGGGATTTGAGTATCAGAGCATTATTGGTATTTTGTGCCCGCATTAAGTAGGCATCCTTAACAGACTTCTGAAACAAAAAAGAGCTGTTAATATTACACATCATGTCAAACAGGATCTCTGGTGAAGATGGATCATGAGCGCCATAGTAGCCGTCATTCTCAGATTCCGCGACGCAGGCATCGCCCCAACAAAAACTTAAACAACCGCCTTTCGAGTGTGTCACTTGATACAGGTAATAAGTGAAGGCTTGCAGAATTGCGCTCATGCATCTGTTTTTTAAATCATCCAAATGCTGTTGGACCTCTGACTGCACCTCAATGGACTCTGGTCTCATCTTTTCCAACAACTGCTGCAGTTCAGGGCTGTTCTTAACTATTCGGTGAAACAGAACATCGCCCATTTTATTAAGCTCTGTTCCGTACCAGTCAGGTTGCCCCAGGATAATCACCGGACGGTGGTTATCCTTGCCTGTGGTTAACTGTACAAACGCAGGATGGTGCAACAGCATTCGTTCTATATTCGGAATGCCCCCGGGTTGATCGGTCCAGGCGGTCCGTATAGATGAGCTGACAATGTTACCTTCCAGAAATGGCGAAAAACCATCATGAGAATCAGTGATGAAAAAGATACTGCCTTCTTTCTCCCGAAGTCTTTTATGAGCCAGCAGAAACGCCTGACTATTTTTTTCCCTGGACAAAAAATGCTCATACCACTTTTTCAGACAACGGGCGGCCTCAACCTTCAGTTGATCAATGCCTTCCAGACGCACCAATAACTCATGATGATTATGGGCCCATACTAAATGGCTTTGTGAGAACGGCACCGGATGCAGCCAATTCAATGCCATGGCTTTACGCGCAAACTGAAGAACCGAAGGATTGGTCAAGTCACTGTGCCCCAGTACAAATTCTATTGCAAGCAGCCACTTGTCATGAGTTACCCCGGCCTGCTCAATCAATTTTGAATGGAGTAACTTTAGTGGTTCAGTGACCTTATCTTCATCACTGTTGGACAATATTTGTATGACTGCCTCCGCTATCCATTTAAATGCCTCCTCGTAAGAGCCCAATACTTCTGTTCCCAGTGACTCAATCACTGAGATGCCCATGGTAAAGGCGGTTAAATTTTTTTCCTTCCAAAGGTTATTTAATAGTTCGGAAATACTTAGATCGGTTTCTGGCAATACGCTGTTTGTCTCAAGGGCCTTTTTCAGTTCCTCAAGATTTATTCCACAGGCTTTGGCCAGAGTTTGCAGTTGTGCTGAATCAGCCCGTTTCAGGAGATTCTCAATCTGCTTTAATGCAGTGCTGGAACCGGGAAACCTGATGTTGGGCTGAAAGGCAGGTGTGATTTCTGTTGGCACTACAGGCGCTCCGCCCAAATCCACGGGCTTCCAGGTTTGGCCGTCATCCCCGGAGTACTCGGCAAAGCTATGGATGCGGTTATCAATTTGCCGACATGGAATCCCGAAATAACGACAAAAAGCAATAAAAACAGGCACACGATGGCGACAGCTGCCTTGCCGCTCTGTTACGAGAAATTCAAAGAAATTCTTACCAGGCTCTGGTGCAGCCTTACCGGAAAACTGTTGGCAATAGTCTTTTATCGCCTCAATGCGTTGCTCCGTGTTTTTAGCGTCTTTTATTGTCTCCAACAGCACCTTTACTTCGGATGTTTGTTCGCCAGTGGTCTCAAACAATTTGTCCAGTACTGTTGTCATACCTTCTGAACAACTGTGGTCAAAAAGTATTGATCGTTCTGGTCGGGCGCCTTTAGCCGAAGTCTTTTTGTCGGGTTCTACGACATAAGTCACTTGAATACTCTGCCTGGCTTTTGCCTCTGGAATAGTCAATAAGTGAAGCCCGGTGTATCGGTCCCTGATCAGGGTGAATGCCAAATCGGGCTCGATACGCAGGGCCACGATGTAATCCTCAGGCGTCAGGCTGGGTAATGCACATTGACCATTCGCCGGTGACACCTTCAGGGTTGCCAGCGTTTGATTGCTGGTTAATCTCACTTCCTGGCCTTGCCCCGGCAATCGTGCAGGCATCAGGGCTTCGACCCTTTGAATGTGTTTATCACTGATCTCGATCAGTTTGATGTCACCCTCAGGAGTTACATGAATATCCTTTGCCCGCCAGCGATACATCCGGGAAGAGGGCGTCTGCGTATTAAAAACTTTATAGTCTTCAACGACAGGCTTCTTCTGGTTCTCATAGTTTGTGCTCCAGTCCAATACCTCAGACTGTTTCTCGAAGGCTTGTGGGATGTATTTTTCAGAATCGTCAGCCCGATGGTCCGGTTGCGCACTTATCTGCTGCCAGAACGCAGGCCACCATTTAACGGCATTGGAATTCCACGAGTTTATCTGCTGGTCAGCCTCCTGAAGATAAGATTGGTTAGCTGGCATTTTCAGTGTTTGTTCCTCTTCTTTTGTCAGGGGGAATACACTGTTGGCGTCCACGTCCGAGCCACCAAACTGACGATCAAACCAGCTTTTCTGCCAGTGTCGGTACAGTGCCCGGGTGAGAATATCGTCTGACTGGTCCGGCTTCAGGGGAAGACCGGATGCCCGCCATTCTGCCTGAGCCACCCTCCTGATGATTTCCGTTTTGACTTTCTTTTCATGCAGATGAGTGTTGATACAAATTTCATGTTTTTTTTCATCCATACTGTTGCGGTTACTCTGTCGTATCAACCACGGGCGATTAATGCGCGTTACTGTCTGGTAGAACCAATGGCACAGTACAGGATCAAGCGCTCCTTCATCCATGGCAAGAGTCGATGACTCAGGCAGTTGCTCCAGTGACAGGTCGGCGGCCATCAGATAAAGTCGGTAGTGCTGATCGAAGCATTGATGAAGTCTTTTTTCGCTAAAGTCGCTCCTTTTCATAACAGCCCTGGCGACCTTCTGTAAATCAAGGCTGGTGGGCTGTAACGGCAGGTTTTTTCGTTGCAGGTCGGCCCTCAATCGACAATGTTGCTCAGTCAGCTTTTTAGCCGCGAATTTCCCCTCCGTGGTCTCTGGCAAGACTTTTTCGGCAATGGTCTGCAATTCGGTCTGGTTATACTGGCGGATCGGCAAATGTCTGAAACGTCCTTTCAGCGCCGGTGATAAGGGTTTTCGCCCACTGTAGTCAGGCGGGTTGATGGTGGCGAACAGATGGAAACCCGGATGGGCATCACCGGCCAGAATATCGTTTAACTCACCTTCCAGATGCTGGCTGTCGATCAGATTCATTTCCGAAATCACCACGATGCCACCGTCGACTTTTGCCTTCCGGATCGCTTCACACACTTTGTCCCAGGAACAATCACAGGCATTCAGGAGAAAGACTTCCGGCATGGATTCTCCCCGTTGCTCAGCCTGCTGCCTGACACTTTCAATCATCAGGTTCAGCGTGACATCCTTACCCCGTCCAGCCGGGCCTTCAACCAGCGTCGCCTGACGGCCGCCGTGTTTTCTGCCGAGATGATAAGCCTGCTGACAGCGGCTTAAATCCTGCCCAAGCCGCTGCACCAGCTCAATGACTGCCGATCCGGAGGTATCAAACTCAGGTCGGGTTTGTTCGGTGAGTTGTATGAAAGGCTGCTGTATATCCTCCAGGTTCTGTGCACGAACTCTGTCGCTCAGGGTGTTGTCCGGGTGGTAGCGGGCAGCAAACCAGATCTCCAGTGCTGACAGGGCATCCTGATGAGTTTCGCTGATTTCGCTACCCAGTACATCCCGGAAACTTTGTTGGATCAAACTGTTCACTTGCTCACAGCTAACACTGTCTCCTTTGGATAACGCACGATCCAGATACCAGCCCACCCAACTGCAGATATCCGTTAAATCCCTGGGAGTGAACTCATGTTCGGGCAATAGTTCCGGATAATATTGCCAGAGTGCCATCACACTCTTGGTGGCAGTGTGTGCAATGTCGTTTATTTCAGGCTCCGACAGATGTCGCTGTAACTGATTGACCAGAGCCGGTTCCACCACTCTGTCGCGAAGGAAAGCTTGATCCAGGCGTGGGTAGTAAGCCCTGGGCAATTTCTCTTTCAGGGTCGGGTCCATTTGGCGTCCGGCGTAGTGATCGGGGTTGCCGGTGAGAATCACCCGGTGTTTTGTGCTGACCGGAACAGGATGACCGTTCACATAGATGCAGGGTTCCGGTTCCCACAAGCCATTCAATGACGCCAGTAATCCGGTTTTGGCGAGGTTGGCTTCATCCAGAACCAGTGTGACATAGCCTCCGTCTTTGTCGGATTCGGTATTGGCCCATTCCATCAACGCCCGGTTTTGCTCCGCCATAGAGCGGTCGCCATCGTCGTGTTCTTGCCACTGCCAGCGTTTCATCAGGGTCTGTTCGCTATCAGTAGGTCCAAGGGACAACACCGAAGCCTGCCCTGAAGCCTTCGCCATTGTGGCAGAAAAGTAACTTTTCCCAGTGCCGGTTTCTCCCTCAAGGAAGATAACGGGAGAGTCCGTAAGCCGGTCATGGAGTCGGGATAAACGACGACTTTCACGATCCTTCTGACTCATCTCGCCGTGATAAAGATCCCAGGCCAGTGCTGACAGAGACCTATCGGTGGAGCCCGACCATTTCAGTGATTCAGACAGTTGATGTTTTATGCGTTCAATGCCTGCTGCCTCGGAATTTGTTGTTCTGGCAATGTGAAAACAATCGCTGGCCAGTGCGTGAATGGCATCGGATCGGGTTTGTCCTGATGGCAAAGGCAATTGCCAACCGGAAGCCAGTGCATCTTGCAAACGTTTGATCTGTCTTGCTGGCCTGATGGCTAACGGTTGATATTGCTCCGCTGCCTCCGGATCGACTTGCAACTGATGTGCCATTGCCTCTCGTTCAGGCACATGGGCAACGATCATGGCACAGAGCCTGTCCAGAGCTTCATTATTTTCCTGTCGAAATGGACTTTCATAGGACAGTTGTAATGCTCCATTAAATACTGCCGGGTCAAAGGCTCTGGCCAGTTGCCACAGGTTCTGCTCCACAAACGCTCTATTCAGCCGCAGAGTACTGTTAATGATGTCATTTAAGTGATCCGGGTCTACCGAGGCAGTTTGATTCTCATCCGGCGTTTTATCCGGTAACAAGTGCCAGCAAGCCACTTTCATAAAATCACGCACGGGCGGATGTTGCCGGGTGCCATGGGTGATGACGCTGTTGATGGCCTTGCGCCAGTGGCACGGCAGGAGTTGCAGGGAGCGGTCAACCTGCTGTGCTCGCCGGGCAGCCAGTATCAGGTTACTCAACAGGCCTTCGGTCATTTCCGGCAAAGGGTTACACAGGTGGGCAGGTACGGTTTCAGACGCTTCGTAAAGCAAGTGCAGAGCCTGTTCAGGCAGTCCAGCGCGGGAGATATCATATTTGAGGGCATTGATATCCCAGAGATTGACCTCAGGACACGATTTTCCCCTGGCAATCATCGAACGCAATACTGAAGAGGCGCTGTTCACGGACTCAGGCCAGAGTAGAGTGACATTAGCCTGTGGGTAGGCCTGTAATTGGCCATTGACCAACAGAGGTTGTCCAAGCATCAGGGGTTCCAGAAGCTGCTGAAGCTTTGGGTTAGTTTCGAGTCCCCGGAATACCACCGGCTTGCCAGCGCTTAATGCCTTCTGTAAGTCACTCTGACGTCGTCCAAAATGAGCCTGTTGTTCCGAGGCGATATAGATGTTATCAAACAGCTGGCTAAAGCTGGTCTGGTCATTGACCTGAATGACCAGAGGTGTTTCCTGATGACTATTGATCCACTGACTGGCCTGGGCGTGCTGCTGATAACTGACTGCACTGAAGGCAGACTGATCTCTGACATTGAGCAGAGGATGCTCATCCTTTTCTGACACTCCCAGAGCTTTCGGCTGCTGTTTTGAATGAGTTACCTGAAGCTGTGGCTGCAAATCTGTCGTCTCGCGAATCGTCTGCAGTGAACCCAGTAAACGAAACCATAGTGCCACAGTGAGTGGGGACGTTACTGTAACTGCACCACCCGCCCGAATTTGCTCCAACAGACAGGTGTTAGGAGCTGCATAACCTTCCGGGGCAATGGCAATCGGGCTCAGCCATTCCGCGATATTACTCTGGTTAATGATGATCGGGCCTGGTGCTGTGTGCTTTTTATCAGGTCCTTTGTCAGCTTTTTTGTTGCCTTCTTTGTCGCCTTCTTTGTCACAAGAGCGGGACAGGCTTTGGAACCGTGAACGAAGCTCTTCATTCCGTACCGGCATCTGATAAAACTGAACATCGTCGGGTAACTGACAGATCTTCCCGTTGCTCTCGAAACATTGTTGCGCCAGCATCTGTCGAATTGTTTGTTCAAAGGCCAGATCCTGCCAGTTGGCTCCTTTCAGAATCACTCTTTGTCCGGCCCTTAATGACTCAAGCCTGCCGGGGAGGTGCCGGATTCGCCCCTGTTGATCCACTCCGGGGCCGCCCAGCAGCAACTGTCGCCAGTGACTGTGCAAGTGACAGTCAATAAGAACAGTATTGTTGTCATCCGTCGTGCGTTCGGAGCAGGGGAGTTCAGTCAATACCGGAGGAACTTTGTCGATCTTCATCGATGGATCATTGCCAGTCTTTGCGTCGAACTGCCAGGTATTTTCCGGTCGATTAACTCGCCGCCAGAAATCAGCCCCCGGTGCGACGGCCCCCGGTGCGACGGCCCCCGGTGCATCGTCAAGCTGGCCAATCGATGCCAGCTGGGCAGGGGCTGCCAGGACCCATAGAGAAACATGCTCGCCCAGAGGGCGTTTCTTCTGGCTGACTTTGTCATAAAGACAGGGATTATCCGGGTCCAGCAGATCGTTAAATTTTGGCAGTTCATCACTGGTGAGTTTGCGGATATCCATCACCAGTGTCAGTGGCTTTGAACTTTCAAAGAGCTTGCCAGACCCCAGAGTGTAGCGACCATCGTCGGCAATACTAAACCGGCTCACCAGGTTAGCCTGTGAGAGGTCATCGGGGTGGGCAATAAGAATGACGTCCCTATGTTCATTAGAGGTTTGGGCAACTAAAAGCCGTCGAACCTCATCATCATTGGCGACAAAACGGAAATCGAAGCAATAAGGGGCCTTTTGGAGCGAGGAATCCACTGTGGATACGGTTCTCTCTTTGTCAGGCAAGTCAATTGGAGGTGAAGATCTAGTAAGTTCGGGAGTGACAATGGGACAGATAGCCAAATTCTCTGACGATGAAGCCAGATTTGCTCCTGTGGCTGGCACGCCACTGTGTGTGTCTGGAAAAGGTTTGCTGATTTCTACTTTAATCTGGCCATCCATAGTCAATCTCCCTACTGCCATTTGAAGGACTACATTGAAATTGTTTGAATATTTGACCTGCAAAATGGATGAAAGTTCTATTTGAATTTTGCCGGTCAAGACTGACGGTCAAGATTGAGACACCCATAGAAAATTACTTCAGTGCAGATTCCTGCATCATTATTTGCCTCTGATGATAAATCCTGCTTTGCTAACCTGGCTGCAAAGTCATTATGAAAAAGATTATCATCAAGGGCGTGTTTGTTTGTAGCTGGAACAATCCGACCATCCATAGTCAGTTTCCCTCCTGTTATCTGACAGGCCTTTATTAAAATTGCTTAATGATTTGGCCTTCAGACAGGAGGAAAGTTCAATTTGGTTTAGAAGTCACCAAAGTCGAAAAAATCCATCATAATCAGACTCTAATGCCGTATCCAGTGAGTCATAAAGCGAATTCAAATTCATGCTGTTCACAAACTCTTCGGCAATTTTTGTCAGCTCATTGTTTTTGAGAATCAGAGCGTCACTGGCGTTATGTGCATGTCTTAAGTAGTCATCCTTAATAGCTTCCTGCGACCAGTCAGAGCTCCCGATCAAAGACATCATGGCATATAGCTCTCCCGGTGAGGATGGATCATGAGCGCCAAAGCTGCGATCATTTTCCCTCCAGTCGCTAGGATAGGCCCAACAATAGGTTAAGCTCCCAACGTTCGAATGTGTCATTCCATACAAGTAATGAATAAAGGCCTGTTGAATCGCTTTCTTGCATTCTTTTTTATAGCGAGACACCAGAAGTTTTTCCCTGGATGTGACCTCATTGGACTTCAGGAAGGATTGGTACTTGCTGTTGATATCAAGCTTTTCTTTCCTGCTATCCGTTGCCATTAAAGCATCACGTTGTCGTTTTTCCATTGCCTTACATTGATTGATTTTTTCGAACATCTGCTTAAAATCCGGGCTGTTCTCAAGTTTCCTTTGAAACAGAGCTTCGGCCTTTTCATTAATCGCTTTGTTCCTCGGGGAGATTTCTCCCAGAATAATCACCGGACGGTGGTTCCCCTTACCCGAGTTTGACTGCATAAAGGCAGGTTGTTGCAACAATATTCGTTCTATATTCGGAACGCCCTCTGGTTTGTTCGTCCAGGCAATCTCTATGCTTGGACTGGCAATTTTATTTTTAAGGAATGGCGAATGCCCGTCATGATGATGAGTGATGAAGAGAGTGTTCTCTATACTCTTTTGGAAGCTTTCATAATCCTGCTGCCATTGCTGGTTATTTTTTTCCCTGGACATCAATACCCCATACCACTTTTTCAGGCAATGAGCGGCTTTAATGTTCAGTTCATCGACACTTTCCAGACGCACCAATAGTTCATGATGTACAGAGGCCTGTATAAGCTCTGTTTTATAGGACAGCACTGGATCCAGCCAACCCGATTCCAGGGCTTCACGGGCAAAGTGAATAATTACAGGACGGGTCAAATCACTGTTTGCCAGTACGTCCACTATCGAACACAACCACTGTTCAGGAGGTGTTCCGACCTGATCGATCATTTTTGAATGGAGTGACTTGAGTTGTTCACTGACCTGATCTTCATCACTGCTGGACAATATTATTTTGAGGGCCTCCGCCATCGGTTTATATTGACTTCCGTATTCAAACACTTTACCGACCAATGCTTTCTCGTCTTCGCCGAATGCTTCTGTCTCCAGCGACTGAAGCATTGAGGCGCCAATGGAGAATCTGGTTAAATCTTTTGCCTCCCAAAGGTGTTTCACAATTTCGAAAGTACCTGGAATTTTTTCTGACAATGCACTGCCTGTCTCAAGGACTTTGTTCAGTTCCTCGAGGCTCATACCAGAGGCTTCAGCCAGAATTTGCTGTTGTGCTGAATCAGCATCTTTCATGACATTTTTCAGGAGACCCCTGGCCTGCCTTGACTCATTGCCAGAGCAACGGACCCTGCTGACAGGCTGGAACTGAGGCATGATTTCAGTTACCTCGACATCTGCTCCGTCCAACTCCGCTGACTCCCAGGTTTGGCCTCTATCCAGGGAATACTCAGCAAAGGCGTGGACACGGCTACTGATTAGCCGACATGGAATGCCAAAATAACGACAAAAAGCAGCAAAGACAGACGCACGATGTATACAGCCACCTTGCCGCTGTGTTACGAGGAAATGAAAGAAATTTTTATTGTGCTCTGGCAAAGCATCACAGGAAAACCACCAGCAATAGTTCTCGATCGCCTCAATGCGTTGCATCGTGCTTTTAGCGTTTTTTATTCTCTGCAAAGGCACCTGTACTTCGGTTGGTTGTTGCTCAATGTTATCAAGCACTCCCTTCAGTACTGTTTTCATAGTTTCTGAACAGCGGACGTCAAAACGTGTGGATTGTGCTGGTCGGACGTCTTCAGCAGGTATTTTTTTGCCCGTTTCTCTGGGCTCTACGACATAAGTAAATTCAATACTCTGGTTGGCTCCGGAGTTTGGAATAAACACTGTGTGAAGCCCGGTATAGCAATCCCTGAACAGGGTCAACGACGAATGGGGTTCTGTACGCAGGGCCAGGATACAGTCGTCAGGCACCAGGCTCGGCAATGGGTACTGACCATTGTTTGATGTCATCTTAATGGTTGCCAGCGTCTGGTTGCTGGCTAATGTCACTTCCTGGTCATGCTGTGGTAACCGGTCCGGTATGAGAACTTCGACCCCCTGCATGTGTTGATCACTAATATTGATCCATTTGACATCGCCTTGAGCAGACACATAAACATCCCATGCGCCCCAACGATCCATCCGGGAAGAAGGGTTCTCCTTATGAAAAACTATACGCTCTTCAACGTGTCGCTTCTTCTGGTTATCGTTGTTCGTCAGCTGTTTCAATGTCTTAGCCTGTTCCTCGTAGGTTTCTACCATGTATTTTTCAGGCGCCTTATCGTAAACAGTCAACGTCTTGTCAACAGGTTGTGACTCATGGTTTTTTCTCTGATCCAATGCCGGAGCCTGTTTCTCGTCGACTTCTGGCTTGTCGTGTTCAGGAGCCTTATCACCGCCAATAGCGGATGCTTCTTTGATAAAATCGTCTGCCAGATGGTTCGGCAGATCACTGATCTGATGCCAGAACGTAGGCCGCCATTGGACTTCACCGGCTTTCCACGCCCTTATCTGCTGATCAGCGGCCTGAAGATAAGGCTGGTTAGCTGACATTTTCAGCGTTTGTTGCTGTTCTTCCGTCAGGGGAAATACGCTGTTAGCGTCCACGTTCGTCTGGCCAAAATGATTGCTAAACCAGCTTTGCTGCCAGTGTCGGTAGAGTGCCCCGGTGAGAATATCGTCCGAATTCAGGGGAAGGCCTGATGACTGCCACTTTGCCTGAGCCATGCTCTTGATGAGTTCCGTTCTGGCTTCCTTTTCATCCAGCTGAGTGTTAACAAGGATTTCATGTTTTTTTTCATCAACACTGTTGAGATGACTGTCTCGTATCAACCACGGACGATCAATGCCCGATACCGTTTCGTTGAACCAACGGCAAAGTCCGGAATCAAATTCACTTTTCCCCATGGCAAGAGCCGAAGGCTTGGGCAGTTTCTCCAGCGTTATGTTGGCAGCCATCAGATAAAGTCGGTAGTGTCGATTGAGACATTGATGAACGGCTTTTTCACTAAAATCGCCACCACTGGTGATAGCCCTGGCAACATTCTGTAAATCAAGACTGGTGGGCTGCAACGGCAGTTTTTTGTGTTGCAGGTGAGTCCTTAAACGACAATGTTTTTCTGTTAGCATTTTAGCGGCGAACGTCCCTTCTGAGGACTCTGGCAACACTTTTTCGGCAATGGTCTGCAATTCGGTCGGGCTGTACTGCCGGATCGGCAAATGTCGAAAACGCCCTTTCAGCGCCGGTGATAAGGGTTTTCGCCCGCTATACTCTGGCGGGTTGATAGTGGCAAACAGGTGGAAACCCGGATGAGCATCACCGGCCAGAATACCGTTTAACTCACCTTCCAGATGCTGGCTGTCGATCAGATTCATTTCCGAAATCACCACGATGCCGCCTTCCTCTTTTGCCTTCCGGATCGCTTCACACACTTTGTCCCAGGAACAATCACATGCATTCAGGAGATAAACTTCCGGCGTGGACTCTCCCCGTCGCTGAGCCTGCTGTCTGAGACTTTTGATCAGAAGATTCAGCGTAGCATCTTTACCTCGCCCAGCCGGGCCTTCAATCAGTGTTGCCTGACGACCGCCGTGTTTTATCTTGCGATGATAAGCCTGCTGACAGCGACTAAAATCCTGCCCAAGCTGTTGCACCAGTTGACTGACTGCCGATCCGGAGGTATCAAACTCAGGTCGGATTGCTTTGGTTAATGTTTCGAAGGTCTGCTGAATATACGGCAGTGTATGGTTATGAACTTTGTCACGCAGGGAGTTGTCCACTTCGTAACGGGCAGCAAACCAGATTTCCAGTGCCTGCCGGGCATCCTGATGAGTCTCCTTGATTTCGGGACCCAGAAGATCCCGAAAACTTTGCTGGATCAAACCGTTCACTTGCTTGCAGGTAACATTGGCACCTGCGGGCAGCGTACGATCCAGATACCAGCCCACCCAACTGCAGATATCCGTTAAATCCCTGGGGGTAAACTCATGGTCTGGCAAGAGTTCCTGATAATATTGCCACAGTGCCATCACGCTCTCGGCGGTAATTCGTGCAATGTCGTTTATTTCAGGCTCCGACAGATGTCGTTGCAAGTGATTGACCAGAGCCGGTTCCACCACTCTGTCGCGAAGGAAAGCCTGATCCAGACGTGGGTAGTAAGCCCTGGGCAATTTCTCTTTCAGGGTTGGGTCCATTTGGCGTCCGGCGTAATGATCGGGGTTACCGGTGAGAATCACCCGGTGTTTTGGGCTGACTTCGACAGGATGACCATTCACGTAAATGCAGGGTTGTGGTTCCCATAAGCCGTTCAATGATGCCAGTAATCCGGTTTTGGTGAGGTTAGCTTCATCCAGAACCAGGGTGACATAGCCTCCATCTTTGTCGGATTTGGTATTGGCCCATTCCATCAGCGTCCGATTTTGCTGTGTCATAGAACGGTCGCCGTTGGCGTCTTGTTGCCAATGCCAGCGTTTCATCAGGGTCTGTTCGCTGTCAGAAGGTCCAAGGGAAATGACCTCAGCCAGCCCTGCAGCTTTGGCCATTTTGGCAGAAAAGTAACTTTTCCCGGTGCCGGTTTCTCCCTGCAGGAATATAACGGGGGAGTCTGTGAGCCGGTCGTGGAGTCGGGATAACCGACGACTTTCACGATCCTTCTGACTTATCTCGCCATGACAAAGATCTTTGGCCAGTGCTGACAGGGGCTTATCAGCGGAACCCTGCCATTTCAGTGATTCAGACAGCCGACTTTCTATGCGTTCAATGCCTTCTGTCTCAGAATTCGCTGTTCTGGCCCTATGAAAACAATCGGTGACCAGTGTCTGAATAGCATCGGATCGGGTCTGCCCTGATGACAGAGGTAAATGCCAGCCAGAAGCCAGTGCATCTTGCAAACGTTTAATCTGTCCTGTTGGTCTGATGGCTAACGATTGCCAGGGCTTCGCTGCCGACGGTTCGACTTGCAACTGGAACGCTAAAGCGTTTCGCTGTTGCTCAGGCCCACAGGCCACGATGATGGCACAGAGCCTGTCCAGAATTTCTTTTGCATCCCTGTATGGCAATGGATTTTCATAGGACAGTTGCAATCCTTTAATCAATCCAGCGGCCCTTAATACCTCCGGGTTAAAGGCTCTGGCCAGTTGCCACAGGTTTTGCTTCACAAACGCTCTATCCAACTTCGGGGCACTATTGATGACGGCATTTAACCGATCCGGGTCTACCGAGGGAGGTTGATCCTTATCCGGTAACAAGTGCCAGCAGGCCACTTTCATAAAATCACGCACGGACGGATTCTGTCGGGTACCATGGGTGATAACACTATTGATGGCCCTGCGCCAGTGGCAGGGCAGCAGTCGTGAGGACTGGTCAACCTGCTGTGCTCGCCGGGCAGCCAGTATCAGGTTGTTCAATAACCCTTCGGTTATTTCAGGCAGAGGATCACACAGGTTGGCAGATACCGTTTTAAAGGCTTTGTAGAGTTCATTAAGTGCCTGTTCCGGCAGCTCAGACCGGGAGATTTTATGCTTGTCCGCATTGAGATCCCAGAGATCGACCTCTGAACAAGGTTTACCTTTGGCGACCATCGAATTAAATACTGAAGAGGGGCTTTTCACAAGCCCGGGCCAGAGTACGGTGACATGAGCCTGTGGGTAGGTTTGTAATTGGCCATTCAGCAACAGAGGTTGCCCAATAATCAGGGGTTCCAGAAGCCGCTGAAGCCTTGGGTTAGTTTCCAGCCCTCTGAATACCACCGGTTTGCCAGCGGTCAAAGCCTTCTGCAAGTCACTCGGACGTCGTCCAAAATGCGCCTTTTTTTCCGAGGTGATGTGGATATTATCAAACAGCTCGCTGAGGCCGGATTGTTCATTGATCTGAATGACCAGGGGGGCTTGCGGTTGATGACTAATCCAATAACTTGCCTGGGCATGTTGCTGATAGGTCACCGTGTTAAAGGCACGGTGATCGCTGACTTTTTCCTGTGGCTCGGGCAGAGGGTATGCATCGTTTTCTTCCAACCCCAGGGCTTTGGGCTGCTGTTTTGAATGAGCTACCCGAAGTCCGGGCTCAAGGCCGGTCGCCTCACGAATCGCCTGCAGTGAGCCCAGCAAATGAAACCAATGCGCCTCAGTGAGGGGAGAGGTTACGGTAACGGCACCACCGGCCCGAACCTGTTCCAACAGACAGGTGTTGGGGACTGCATAGCCTTCCGGGGCAATGGCAATCGGGCTGAGCCATTGGGCAATATTACTCTCGTTAATGATGATCGGGTTGTCTGATAAAGAATGGGACAGACCCCGGAACAGTGAATGAAGCTCGTCCTTCCCTACCGGCATCTGATAAAACTGAACATCGTCGGGTAATGGACAGATTTCCCCATTGCTCTCAAAGCACTTCTGCGCCAGCATTTGCCTAATCGTCTGTTCAAAGGCCAGATCCTGCCAGTTGGCTCCTTTCAGAATCACTCTTTGTCCGGCCCTTAATGACTCAAGCCTGCCAGGGAGGTGCTGGATTCGCCCCTGTTGATCCACTCCGGGGCCACCCAGCAGCAACTGTCGCCAGTTGCTGTGCAAGTGACAGTTAATAATAATTGCATTGTCGTTTATAGCACTTTCGGCACTGGTGCATTCAGGTAATAAGGGAGGAACCTCGTCGATCTCTATTGATGGGTTCTTGCCGGTTTGCGCATCGAATTGCCAGGTATTTCCCGGTCGGTTAATTCGTCGCCAGAAATCAGCACCGGGTGCCTCGTCGCTTTGGCCAACCGATGCCAGCTGGGCAGGGTCTGCCAGGACCAATAGAGAAACATGTTCGCCCAAAGGGCGTTTCTTCTGGCTGACTTTGTCGTACAGGCAAGGGTTATCCGGGTCCAGCAGGTCGTTAAACTTTGGCAGATCCTCGCCGGTGAGTTTTCGGATATCCATCACCAGCGTCAGTGGCCTTGAACCTTCAAAGAGCTTGCCAGAACCCAGAGTGTGGCGACCGTCGGTGGCAATGCTCAACCGGCTCACCAGATTAGCCTGTGAGAGGTCATCGGGATGGGAAATAACGGTGACATCCCGATGTGCATCGTCGGTCTGGGCACTTAAAAGCCGACGAACTTCATCATCACTGTCAACAAAACGAAAATCGAAGGAATGAGTCGCCTTTTGGCGCGGGGAATCCGTCGAGGAGACGGTTCTCTTTTTGTCAGGCATCTTCTGCGAAGATGGCGATCTCTTTAGTTGGGACCTGACTTCAGTGCAGATTCCTGCATTATTATTTGCCTCTGATGATAAATCCAGCTTTGCTAACCTGGCTGAAAAGCCACTATGAAGAGGGTTATCATCAAAGGCGTGTTTGATTGTAGCTGGACCAATCCGACCTTCCATAGTCAGTCTCCCTCCTGTTATCTGACAGGCCTGTATTAAAATTCCTTAATAATTTGACCTCCAGACAGGACGGAAGTTCCCTTTGGATGGACTATGGAAGCAAGTGTCCAATCTCGAAAAACCCGGGGTCACGCATCCAATGAGTCACAGAGCGAACTCAAATTTACATTGCTCAAAAAGTCTTCGACGACGGTTGTCAGCTCATCGGATTTGAGTATCAGAGCGTTACTGGCGTTTTGTGCCTGTTTTAAATAGGACCCCTTAACAGAACTCTGAAATTCGGAAGAGCTACTTATATCAGACAACATGGCGAACAGCTCCAGTGGTGAGGATGGATCACGAGCGCCATTGTGGGCGTGCATGGCGGTAGAATCGGCCCAACAATAACTTAAAGAACCGCCTTTCGGGTGTGTAACTTCGTACAGGTAATGACTGAAAACCTGCTGAATCACCAGGCGGCATTTGTCTTTTAAATGACGCAAACGGTTCTGAAGATGGAGGCTTCCAAGTGAATATTCAGGGGCTAGTCTGATGTCTTCCAATAACTGCTGCCAGTGAGGGCTACTCTCAACTTTTCTTTGATACAGGGCTTCGATCTTTTCATTGATCACTCTGCTCTTCCAGTCAGGTTTTCCCAGGATAATCACCGGACGGCGGCTTGCCTTGCCTGAGTTTAACTGCACAAATGCGGGATGGTGCAGTAATATTCGCTCTATATTCGGAATGCCCTCAGGCTTGTCCGCCCAGACGTCCTGTATAGATGGGCGAGCCATTTTAGCTTCCAGGAGTGGCGAAAACCCATCATGACAATGAGTGATGAACAATGTCTCACCTCTTAGCTGCAGGATGCGACCGTAATCAAACTGCCAAAACGAACTGTTTTTTCCCCTGGACAACAAATTCTTATACCACTTTTTCAGGCAATGGGTGGCTTTAACCTTCAGCTCATCGACACCTTCCAGGCGCAGCAATAGCTGATGATGTTTAGTGGACTTTAAAGTTGAACTGTCGTAGGACGGCGTTGGGTCCAGCCAGCCCAATGCCATGACTTTACTGGCAAAACGAATAACCGAAGGTTTGGCCAGGTCGCAGCCATTCAGTATACGCACTATTGAACCCAACCATTCGAGAGGGTCTGCTTTGCCATGGACAATCATTTTTGAATGCAATAACGTGAGTTGTTCAGTGACCTGATCTTCATCACCATTGGACAATATGTGTATTACTGCCTCTGACATCGGGCTATAACGACCCCTTTTCGAACCCTCTCTCGTAATTCTGCTCCTACCCCAATTTCCATTTGGCAGACTACCGACCAATTCTATCTCGTGACGGTCCAATGCTCCTTTCTCGAGTAACACTGAGACACCCATGGAAAAACTGGTTAAATCCTTTCTCTCCCAGAGGTTCACTACTGTTTCGAAACTGTTTAGATCGGTTACTGGCAATGTACTGTTTGTCTCAAGGGCTTTGCTCAATTCCTTGAGGCTCATACCAGTGGCCTCAGCCAGAGCCTGCTGTTGTGCTAAATCAGCTTCTTTCAGGAGGTTCCTGAGCTTTCTTGATTCAGTACCAGACCCAGTGACCCGCCTGGTGAGCTGGAAGGCAGGCCAGATTTCTATCGGCTCACTAGGTACCCCGCCTAAATCCACTGACGTCCAGGTTTGGCCGTCATCCGGGGAAAACTCTGCAAAGGTGTGAATACTGTTACCGATTTGCCGACATGGAATCCCGAAGTAACGACAAAAAGCGATAAAAACAGGCACACGATGACAGCATCTCCCTTGCCGTTGTGTTACGAGGAATTGAAAGAAATTGCGTTTGTGCTCCGGTACAGAAACACCGGAAAACTGTTTGCAATAGTCCACGATCGCCTTAATGCGCTGGGTCGTGTTTTTAGCGTTTTCTATTTTCCTCAACGGCCCCTTTATTTCCGATGCTTGTTCTTCAATGTGCTCAAGCACGTCCTGCAATACTGCTCTCATACCTTCGCAACAGCGAGCGTCAAAACGTGTTGATTGTTCAGGCTGGGCTCTTCTGGCAGGTGTTTTTTTGTCTGGTTGCCATGGTTCTACGACATAAGTTACTCGAATAGTCTGTAAGGGTTTGGCCCCCGGAACAGACAGTGTGTGAAGCCCGGTATATCGGTCCCTGATCAGGGTAAATGGCAAATCGGGTTCTATGCGCAGGGCTACGATATAGTCGTTAAGCGTCAGGCTGGGTAATGTATATTGACCATTGTGGGATGAGATATCCAGGGTCGCCAGCGTTTGATCGCTGGCTAATGTCGCTTCCTGATCATGCCCGGGTAACTGGTCAGGTATCAGGACTTCGGCCCCCTGCATGTGTTGATTGGTAATATTTATCACCTTGACAGCGCCCTTGGCAGTCACATAAATATCTTCTGCCCCCCACCGATAGTTTTCGGGAAGATGGTCCTGCGTGTCAAAAATTACAAGCTCTTTAGCCTGTAACATCCCTTTATTCTCAAAGTCCGTTGTCCGGTTCAATGCTTCAGCCTCTTTCTCACGGGCTTCTGGAATGTATTTTTCAGGAGCCTTATCACCGCCAATAGTCATCGCTTCGTTAACTGGTTGTGGCTTATGGTTAGTTCCCCGGTCCAATGCTGAAGCCTGTTTTCCGTGGCCCTCTGGAAGGTATTTTTCTGAAGCTTTATCACCGTCAATAGTCATCGCTTCATTAACTGGTTGTGGCCTGTGGTTTGTTCCCCGGTCCAATGCTGAAGCCTCTTTTTCGTGGCCCTCTGGAAGGTATTTTTCAGGGGCCTTATCACCGTCAATAGTCATCGCTTCGTTAACAGGTTGTGGCTTTTGGATCGTTTTCTGAGCCAATGCCAGGGCTTGTTCCCCGTTGACGTCTGGCATGTCTTGATCAGGAGCCTTATCACCCTCAACAGCTGAGGCTTCGTAAATATAATCGTCAACCAGATGGTTCGGCAGATCACTTATCTGAGCCCAAAACGCAGGCCATAATCGGACTTCATGGATGTTCCATGCATTTATCCGCTGATCAGCTTCCCTGAGATAAGGCTGGCAAGCCTGTAATTTCAGCGTTTGTTTCTGTTCTTCCGTCATCGGAAATACGCTGTTAGCGGCCACGCCCGTCTGGCCAAACTTACGACCAAACCAGCATTGCTGCCAGTGTCGGTAGAGTGCCCCGGTGAGAATATCGTCTGACTGATCCGGCTTCAGGGAAAGGCCTGATGCCTGCCACTTTGCCTGAGCCACCATCCTGATCACTTCCGCTTTGGCTTCCTCTTTATTCGGACGATCCTTAAAATCAATGTCATGGCATTTTTCATCAATACTGTTGCGATCACTGCGCCGTATCAACCACGGACGATCAATGCCCGATACCGTTTGGTTGAACCATTTGCAAAGTCCGGAATCAAGCTCACCATTGCTCATGGTAATAGCCGACGACGCTGGTAGTTCTTCCAGCGACAGGTCGGCTGCCATCAGATAAAGCCGGTAGTGCTGATGGAAGCATTGGTGAAGGCCGTTATCGCTAAAATCACCCCCTCTGATAACAGTCCTGGCGACATTCTGTAAATCAACACTGGTCGGCTGCAAGGGCAGGTTTTGCTTTTGCAGGTAAGCCCTCAATCGACAATGTAGCTGAGTCAGCTTTTTAGCCAGGATTTCCGGCTGTGCAGTTTGCGACAATACTTTCCCGGCAATGGTCTGTAACTCGGTTGGGTTATACTGCCGGATTGGCAAATGTCGAAAACGCCCTTTCAGCGCCGGTGATAAGGGTTTTCGCCCGCTATACTCTGGCGGGTTGATAGTGGCAAACAGGTGGAAACCCGGATGAGCATCACCGGCCAGAATACCGTTTAACTCACCTTCCAGATGCTGGCTGTCGATCAGATTCATTTCCGAAATCACCACGATGCCGCCTTCCTCTTTTGCCTTCCGGATCGCTTCACACACTTTGTCCCAGGAACAATCACATGCATTCAGGAGATAAACTTCCGGCGTGGACTCTCCCCGTCGCTTAGCCTGCTTTCTGACACTTTCAATCACCAGGTCCAGCGTGGCATCTTTACCCCGTCCAGCCGGGCCTTCAATCAGCGTTGCCTGACGACCGCCGTGTTTTATGTTGAGATGATAAGCCTGCTGAGCGCGGCTTAAATCCTGTCCAAGCCGTTGCGCCAGCTCAATGACCGCCGATCCGGAAGTATCAAACTCAGGTCGGATTGTTTTGGTGAATGTTTCGAAGGCCTGCTGAATATACGGCAGGGTATGATTATGAACTTTGTCGCGCAGGGTGTTGTCCACTTCGTAATGGGCAGCAAACCAGATGTCCAGTGCCTGCTGGGCATCCTGATGAGTCTCGTTGATTTCGGGGCCCAGAAGATCCCGAAAACTTTGCTGGATCAAACCGTTCACTTGCTTGCAGGTAACATTCGCACCTGCGGGCAGCGCACGATCCAGATACCAACCCACCCAACTGCAGATATCCGTTAAATCCCTGGGGGTAAACTCATGCTCGGGCAAGAGTTCCTGATAATATTGCCACAGTGCCATCACGCTCTCGGCGGTAATGCGTGTGATGTCGTTTATTACAGGCTCTGACAGATGTCGCTGTAACTGATTGACCAGAGCAGGTTCCACCACTCTGTCGCGAAGGAAAGCCTGATCCAGGCGTGGGTAGTAAGCCCTGGGCAATTTCTCTTTCAGGACCGGGTCGAGCTGGCGCCCGGTGTAATGATCCGGGTTACCGGTGAGAATCACCCGGTGTTTTGGGCTGACTTCGACAGGATGACCATTTACGTAAATGCAGGGTTGTGGTTCCCATAAGCCGTTCAATGATGCCAGTAATCCGGTTTTGGCGAGGTTGGCTTCATCCAGAACCAGAGTAATGTATTCTTTTTCAACACAGCCTCCGTCTTTGTCGGATTTGGTATTAGCCCATTCCATCAGCGTCCGATTTTGCTGTTTCATAGAACGGTCGCCATCGGCGTCTTGTTGCCACTGCCAGCGTTTCATCAAGGTCTGTTCGTTGTCAGAAGGTCCAAGGGAAATGACCTCAGCCAGCTCTGAAGCCTTCGCCATTTTGGCAGAAAAGTAACTTTTCCCGGTGCCGGTTTCTCCCTGCAGGAATATAACGGGAGAGTCTGTGAGCCGGTCATGGAGTCGGGATAACCGACGACTTTCACGATCCTTCTGACTTATCTCGCCATGACAAAGATCTTTGGCCAGTGCAGACAGGGGTTCATCAGCAGAACCCGTCCATTTCAGCGATTCAGACAGTCGATGTTCTATGCGTTTAATGCGTTCTGCCTCCGAATTTGCTGTTCTGGCCCTATGAAAACAGTCGGTGGCGAGCGCCTGAAGAGTATCGGATCGGGTCTGCCCCGATGGCAGAAGTAACTGCCAGCCAGAAGCCAGTGCATCCTGCAAACGTTTAATTCGTGCTGTTGGCCTGATGGCTAACGATTGACAGGTCTCTGCCGCCGGATCGACTTCCAACTGATAGGCTAAAGCATCTCGTTGTTCTTCAAGCCCATGGGCCACGATGATGGCACAGAGCTTGTCCAGAATTTCTTTTGCACCCCTGTATGGCAATGGATTTTCATAGGTCAGTTGCAATCCTTCAAATCCGGTGCCCTTGAATACTGCCGGGTTAAAGGCTCTGGCCAGTTGCCACAGGTTTTGCTTCACAAACGCTCTATCCAACTGCGGGGTACAATTGATGAAGGCATTTAACCGATCCGGGTCTACCGAGGGAGGTTGATCCTCATCTGGCGTTATGTCCGGTAACAATTGCCAACAGGCCACTTTCATAAAATCACGGACGGACGGATTCTGTCGTGTACCATGGCTGATAATGCTATTGATGGCCCTGCGCCATTGGCAGGGCAGCAGTTGTGAGGACTGGTCAACCTGCTGTGCTCGCCGGGCAGCCAGTATCAGGTTATTCAATAACCCTTCGGTTATTTCAGGCAGAGGGTTACAAAGGTTTGCAGGTACGGTTTTAAAGGCTTTGTAAAGTTCATCAAGCGCCTGTTCCGGCAGCTCAGACCGGGAGATTTTATGCTTGTCCGCATTGAGATCCCAGAGATCGACCTCGGGACAGGGTTTACCTTTGGCAACCATCGAATTAAATACTGAAGAGGGGCTTTTCACAAGCCCGGGCCAGAGTACGGTGACTTGAGCCTGTGGGTAGGTTTGTAATTGGCCATTCAGCAACAGAGGTTGCCCAATAATCAGGGGTTCCAGAAGCTGCTGAAGTGTTGGATTAGTTTCCAGCCCTCTGAATACCACCGGTTTGCCAGCGGTCAAAGCCTTCTGCAAGTCACTCGGACGTCGTCCAAAATGCGCCTTTTTTTCCGAGGTGATGTGGATATTATCAAACAGCTCGCTGAGGCCGGATTGTTCATTGATCTGAATGACCAGGGGGGCTTGCGGTTGATGACTAATCCAATAACTTGCCTGGGCATGTTGTTGATAGGTCAACGTGTTAAAGGCACGGTGATCGCTGACTTTTTCCTGTGGCTCGGGCAGAGGGTATGCATCGTTTTCATCCAACCCCAGGGCTTTGGGCTGCTGTTTTGAATGAGCCACCTGAAGTCCGGGCTCAAGGCCGGTCGTCTCACGAATCGCCTGCAGTGAGCCCAGCAAATGAAACCAATGCGCCTCAGTGAGGGGAGAGGTTACGGTGACGGTACCACCGGCCCGAACCTGTTCTAACAGACAGGTGTTGGGTACTGCATAGCCTTCCGGGGCAATGGCAATCGGGCTGAGCCATTGGGCAATACTACTCTGGTTAATGATGATCGGGTTTCCCAGTGCCTGCTTTTTATCAAGCCCTTTGTCACCCTGTTTGCCAGTAGAGTCGTACAGACTCTGGAACAGTGAATGAAGCTCGTCACTCCCTACCGGCATCTGATAAAACTGAACATCGTCGGGTAACCGAGAGATCTCCCCATTGCTCTCAAAGCACTTCTGCGCCAGCATTTGCCGAATCGTCTGTTCAAAGGCCAGATCCTGCCAGTTGGCTCCTTTCAGAATCACTCTTTGTCCGGCCCTTAATGACTCAAGCCTGCCAGGGAGGTGCTGGATTCGCCCCTGTTGATCCACTCCGGGGCCACCCAGCAGCAACTGTCGCCAGTTGCTGTGCAAGTGACAGTTAATAATAATGGTATTGTCGTTTATAGCACTTTCGGCACTGATGCATTCAGGTAATAAGGGAGGAACCTCGTCGATCTCTATTGATGGGTTCTTGCCGGTCTGCGCATCGAATTGCCAGGTATTTCCCGGTCGGTTAATTCGTCGCCAGAAATCAGCACCGGGTGCCTCGTCGCTCTGGCCAACCGATGCCAGCTGGGCAGGGTCTGCCAGGACCAATAGAGAAACATGCTCACCCAGAGGGCGTTTCTCCCGACTGACTGTGTCGTACAGACAAGGGTTATCCGGGTCCAGCAGGTCGTTAAACTTTGGCAGATCCTCGCCGGTGAGTTTTCGGATATCCATCACCAGCGTCAGTGGCTTTGAACCTTCAAAGAGCTTTCCTGAGCGCAGGGTGTGGCGACCGTCGGAGGCAATGCTCAACCGGCTTACCAGATTAGCCTGTGAGAGGTCATCGGGATGGGAAATAACAGTGACATCCCGATATTCATCGCCGGTCAGGGCAGTTAAAAGCCGTCGAACTTCATCATCACTGTCGACAAAACAAAAATCGAAGGAATGAGTCGCCTTTTGGAACGAGGAATCCGTTGAGGAGACGGTTCTCTTTTTGTCAGGCATCCTCTGCGAAGATGGCGATCGCTTCAGTTGGGGCCTTACTTCAGTGCAGATGCCTGCATCATTATTTGCCTCTGATGATAAATCCAGCTTTGCTAGCTTGGCTGCAAAGCCGCTATGAAGAGGGTTATCATCAAGGGCGTGTTTGTTTGTAGCTCGATCAATCCGACCATCCATAGTCAATCTCCCTTTTGTTATCTGACAGGTCTCTATTAAAATTCCTTAATAATTTGACCTTCAGACAGGACGGAAGTTCCCTGTGGATGGACTATGGAAGCAAGTCACCAATCTCGAAAAACTCATGACGAACAAACCAGGATCACGTATCCAATGAGTCATAAAGCGAATTTAAATTCACGTTGCCCACAAACTCTTCGGCAATTTTTGTCAGTTCATGGGATCTGAGGATCAGAGCGTTACTGGCGTTTTGCACCTGCCTTAAGTAGTCATCCTTAACAGATTCCTGAAAACAGTGAGAGTTGTTAATTTTCTTCATCATGGCATACAGCTCTTCTGGTGAGGATGGATCATGAGCACCGAAGTAGTCCAGCCTGCCGGATTCGCCCCAACAAAAGGTTAAACAACTGCCTTTCGAGCATGTCACTCCATACAGGTAATGAATGAAGACCTGCTCAATCGCTCGTGAGCATTTGTCTTTTAAATCATCCAAAAGGCTTTCTTCCTCCGGTGAAACCTCAAAGGGCTCCAGTTTGTGTTTTTCCAATAACTGCTTCAAGTCGGGTCTGGTATCAACTTTTCTTTGAAACAGAGCTTCGGCCTTTTCCTGTAATTTTCTGCTCCGCTGGCAAGCTCCCAGGATAATCACCGGTCGGTAGTCCGCTTTGCCCGAGTTTGACTGCACAAACGCGGGGTGGTGCACCAACATACGTTCTATATTCGGAACCCCACCGGGTTCATCCGTCCAGGTGATCTGTAAAGATGTATTGACCAGGTTAGTTTCAAGGGTTGGCGAAAACCCGCCATGACAATGAGTGACGAAAAAGCCACCAACATTTTCCTTTTTGAAACGTTGATAAGTAAGTTGCCATGCCCGACTATTTTTTTCCCTGGACAACAATTCCCTGTACCACATTTTCAGGCAACGGGTGGCTTTAACCTTCAGCTCATCGACGCCTTCCAGACGCACCAATAGCTCATGATGTCGAATGACCTGAATAAAATAACCCATTCTGGGAGGCAGTGGATCCAGCCAACCCGATTTCAGGGCTTCATGGGCAAAGCGAATAACCGAAGGATTCGACAAGTCACTGTCTGTCAATATATTCACTATCGAATGCAACCACATGTGAGGACATGCTCCGGACTGATCAATCATTTTAGAATGGAGTGACTTGAGTAGCTCAGTGATCTGATCTTCATCACTGTTGGACAATATTTGTTTTACTGCCTCAGACAACCGCTTGCTGTCGGACATACAGTCAAGCATGCCTCTGACAAGTCGCTTCTCGCAATCGTCCACTGCTTCTATCTCCAGTAACATTGAAACCCCCATGGAGAAACCGATTAAATCTTTTCTCTCCCAAAGCTTTTCTACCCGCTTGTAAGTACTCAGATATAGGTTTGGTAATGCCCCCTTTGTCTTAAGGGCTTTGTTGAGTTTACCAGGGCTGATGCCGCAGGTTTCAGCCAGTACTTGCTGTTCTGTTAAAGAAGACCCTTTCAGGAGATCCCGGATCTTCCTTAACTCAGTGCCAGAATCTCTGACGCTTCTGTTGTGCTGGAAGCCAAATTTGATTTTTGTTGCTTCGATAGGCGACCCGCCCAAGTCCACTGGCTCCCAGGTTTGGCCGCCATCCGGGGAATACTCTGCAAAGCTGTGGATATGATTAGATATTTGTCGGCATGAAATGCCAAAATAACGACAAAAAGCGATAAAAACAGGCACACGATGACAGCATTTGCCTTGCCGCTGCATTACGAGGAATTGAAAGAAATTTTTATTACGCTCTGGTACAGCAACACCGGAAAACAGTTTGCAATAGTCCCTGATTGCCTGAATGCGTTGCTTTATGTCTTCAGCGTTTTCTATTGTCTCCAAAAGCCGCTTTACTTTGAGTGGTTGTTCGTTAATGGATACAAACACTTTGTTCAACACTGTTTTCATACCTTCGCAACAGTGGGCGTCAAAACGTTTTGATGGTGCTGGTCGGACTTCTTTAGCAGGTATTTTTTTACCCGCTTCTCCGGGTTCTACGACATAAGCAATTCTTATGCTCTGGTCGGCTTTGGCTTCTGGAACAAATAGTGTGTGAAGACCGGTATATCGGTCCCTGAGCAGTGTGAAGGCCAGGTTGGGTTCTATGCACAGGGCCAGGATACGGTCGTTAGCTGTCAGGCTGGGCAATGGATATTGACCATCTTTTGATGTCATATAAAAGGTTGCCAGTGTTTGGTTGCTGGCTAATATCACTTCCTGGTCCTGCCTTGGTAACCGGGCAGGTATAAGGACTTCGGCTCCCTGCAAGTGTTTATCATTAATGCTGATCGTTTTGACTTCGCCCCCGGCAGTCACATAAATATCCTCTGCAATCCACCGATAGGTCCCGGTAAAGAGGCCCGGCTTGTCAAAAATAACATAATCGTCATATTTTGGTTTTGCCAGCCTCTGATAGTTTGTTAATGTGTCCAATGCTGGAGCCTTTTTCTCATGGACTTCCGGAACGTATTTTTCAGGAGCATTATCACTGTAAATAGCCAACGCGTTATTAACTTGCGGCTCGTGGTTACTCTTCTGAGCCAATGCCGAAGCCTGTTTCTCGTGGACTTCTGGCTTGTCTTGTTGAGGAGCCTTATCACCGTCAATAGCGGATGCTTCGTTGATAAAATCGTCGACCAGGTGGTTCGGCAGATCACTGATCTGATGCCATAACGCAGGCCACCATTGAGCTTCATTGGTTTTCCACGCCCTTATACGCTCATCAGCCGCCTTAAGATAAGGCTGGTTAGTTGACAATTTCAGCGTTTGTTTCTGTTCTTCCGTCAGGGGGAATACGCTGCTAGCGTCCACGCCCGTCCGGCCAAAATCACTCGTAAACCAGTGTTGCTGCCAGTGTCTGTATAGTGCCTGTGTGAGAATGTCGTCTGACTGCTTCGGCTTCAGGGGCAGACCTGATGCTCGCCACCTGACCTGAGCCACCCCCTTGATGATTTCCGCTTTGGCTTTCTCTTTATCCAGACGAGTGTTAAAACGAATTTCATGGCGATTTTCATCAACACTGTTGTGATCACTGTGTCGTATTAACCACGGACGATCAATGCCCGATACCCTTTGGTAGAACCATTCACTCATTTCAGGGTCAAGCGCTGCTTTATCGATGGCAATAGCCGATAGCCCGGGCAGTTCCTCCAGCGATAAGTTGGCGGCCATCTGATAAAGCCGATAGTGCTGATTGAGGCATTGATGAACGGCTTTTTCGCTAAAATCGCCAGCACTGGTGATAGCCTTGGCAACATTCTGTAAATCAAGGCTGGTCGGTTGCAATGGCAGTTTTTTGAGTTGCAGGTGAGCCCTTAAACGACAATGTTTTTCTGTTAGTATCTTGGCGGCGAATGTCCCTTGTGAGGACTCTGGCAACACTTTTTCGGCAATGGTCTGTAATTCGGTCGCGTTGTACTGCCGGATGGGCAAATGCCGGAAACGCCCTTTCAGCGCTGGTGATAAGGGTTTTCGCCCGCTGTACTCAGGCGGGTTGATGGTGGCAAACAGGTGGAAACCCGGATGGGCGTCACCGGCCAGAATATCGTTTAACTCCCCTTCCAGATGCTGGCTGTCGATCAGGTTCATTTCCGAAATCACCACGATGCCGCCTTCAATTTTGGCCTTCTGGATCTTTTCACACACTTTGTCCCAGGAACAATCACAGGCATTCAGGAGATAAACTTCCGGCATGGGCTCTCCCCGTTGCTTAGCCTGCTTTCTGACACTTTCAATCACCAGGTCCAGCGTGGCATCTTTACCCCGTCCAGCCGGGCCTTCAATCAGCGTTGCCTGACGACCGCCGTGTTTTCTGTCGTGATAATAAGCCTGCTGACTGCGGCTTAAATCCTGCCCAAGCCACTGCACCAGTTCACGGACTGCCGATCCGGAGGTATCAAAGTCTGGTCGGATTTTTTTGCTGACTATACCGAAGGTCTGCTGCATATCCTGCAGGGTGTGGTTATATACTTTGTTGCTCAGGGTATTGTCCGGGTGGTAGCGTGCAGCAAACCAGGTTTCCAGTGCCGACAGGGCATCCTGATGAGTTTCGGTGATTTCGGGCCCCAGTACATCCCGAAAACTTTGTTGGATCAAACTGTTTATTTGCTCACAGCTGGCACTGTCTCCTTTGGATAACGCACGATCCAGATACCAACCCACCCAACTGCAGATATCCGTTAAATCCCTGGGGGTAAACTCATGCTCGGGCAAGAGTTCCTGATAATATTGCCAGAGTGCCATCACGCTCTCGGCGGTAATGCGTGCAATGTCGTTTATTTCAGACTCCGACAGATGCCGTTGTAACTGATTGACCAGAGCCGGTTCCACTACCTGGTCCCGAAGGAATGCCTGATCCAGACGTGGGTAGTAAGCTCTGGGCAGTTTCTCTTTCAGGGTCGGGTCCATTTGGCGCCCGGCGTAATGATCGGGGTTACCGGTGAGAATCACCCGGTGTTTCGGGCTGACTTTGACAGGATGACCATTTACATAGATGCAGGGCTGCGGTTCCCATAAGCCGCTCAATGATGCCAGTAATCCGGTTTTGGCAAGGTTGGCTTCATCCACAACCAGGGTGATGTATTCTTTTCCATCACAGCCTCCGCCTTTGTCGGATTTGGTCTCGGCCCATTCCATCAGCGCCCGGTTTTGCTGCACCATAGAGCGGTCACCATTGGCGTGTTGTTGCCATTGCCAGCGTTTCATCAGGGTCTGTTCGCTGTCGGAAGGCCCAAGGGAAATGACCATAGCCTGCCCTGAAGCTTTCGCCATTTTGGCGGAAAAGTAACTTTTTCCGGTGCCGGTTTCCCCCTGCAGGAATATGACAGGAGAGTCCGTAAGCCGGTCATGGAGTCGGGATAAGCGACGACTTTCACGATCCTTCTGACTTATCTCACCGTGATAAAGATCCCGGGCCAGTGCTGACAAGGGCATATCAGTGGAACCCTGCCATGCCAGTGATTCAGCCAGTCGATGTTTTATACGTTCAATGCCTTCTGTCCTGGAATTCGCTGTTCTGGCTATGTGAAAACAATCGCTGGCCAGAGCCTGAATGGCATCGGATCGGGTCTGCCCCAATGGCAAAGTTAACTGCCAGCCGTTAGCCAATGCATCCTGCAAACGTTTAATTTGTTTTGATGGTCTGATGGCTAACTGTCTATATCGCTTTGCTGCCGCCGGACTGACTCCCAACTGATGCGCCATTGCCTGTCGATGTTCGTCAGGCCCATGGGCCAGAATCAGGGCACAGAGTTTGTCTGGGACTTCTCCTCCATGCTGCAATGGAAATGGATTTTTATAGGACAGTTGGAATAGTTTAAATACGCTCGGGTCAAAGGCTCTGGCCAGTGGCCACAGGTTTTGTTTCAGAAACTTTCTATCCAACCGCAGAGCACTATTGATGATGGCAGTTAACTGGTACGGATCTACCGATGCGGTCTGATCCTCATGAACATCGGGCAGTAACTGCCAACAAGCCACTTTCATAAAATCACGCACTGACGGATTCTGCCGGGTACCATGGGTGATAACGCTGTTGATAGCCTTGCGCCAGTGGCAGGGCAGCAGCTGTGGGGACCGGTCAACCTGCCGTGCTCGCCGGGCAGCCAGTATCAGGTTATTCAGCAATTCTTCGGTTATTTCAGGCAGAGGGTTGCAAAGGTCGGCAGGTACCGTTGCAAATGCTTCATAAAGTCTATGAAGCGCTTGTTCTGGCAGATCGGCCCGGGGGATATCATGCCTGATAGCATTGATATCCCAGATATCGACCGCAGGACAGGGCTTACCTGTGGCGACCATCGAACCAAATACTGAAAAGGGTTTTTGCAAGGACTCAGGCCAGAGTATTGTGACCTGAGTCTTTGGGTAAGTCTGTAATTGGCCATTTACTAAAAGAGGTTGGCCTACGGCCAGGGGCTCCAGAAGCTGCGCAAGTGTTGGATTGCTTTCCAGCCCCAGGAGTACCAGCGGCTTGCCAGCGGTCAACGCTATCTGCAATGCACTCCGACGTTGTCCAAAATGCGCCTTTTGTTCCGAGGCGATATGGATATTATCAAATAGCTGACTGAAGCGGGTCTGTTCATTGACCTGAATGACCAGAGGTGCTTCCGGCTGATTATTGATCCAGTGACTGGCTTGGGCAGCTTGCTGGTAACTGACGATACTAAACGCGGCCTGATCGCTGATTTTTTCTTCTGGGCAGGACAGGCAGGACAGAGAGTGCTCATCGTTTTCTGCCAGCCCCAGGGCTTTTGGCTGCTGTTTTGAATGAGCTACCTGAAGTCGGGGCTCAAGGCCGGTTGCTTCGCGAATCGTCTGCAGTGAGCCCAGCAAACGAAACCAATGTGCCTCGGTGAGGGTAGACGTCACAGTGACCAAACCACCCGCCCGAATTTGTTCCAACAGACAGGTATTAGGGACTGCATAACCTTCCGGGGCAATGGCAATCGGGCTCAGCCATTCCCTGATATTACTCTGGTTAATGATGATCGGGTTTGCTGGCACCTTATGGGAAAGTCCTTCCTCATCAGAGTGAGACAGGCTTTGGAACAGCGAATGAAGTTCGTTATTTCCTACCGGCATCTGATAAAACAGAACATCGTCGGGTAACTGACAGATCTTCCCGTTGCTCTCAAAACACTGTTGTGCCAGCATCTGTCGAATCGTTTGTTCAAAGGCCAGATCCTGCCAGTTAGCCCCTTTAAGAATCACCCGTTGTCCTGCCCTTAATGACTCGAGCTTGCCGGGGAGATGCCGGATTCGCCCCTGTTGATCCACTCCGGGGCTGCCCAGAAGTAACTGTCGCCAGTTGTTGTGTAAGTGACAGTCAATAAGAACAGTATTGCCGTCATCCATAACACTTTCGGCGGGGAATTCAGTCAATACCGGAGGAATCTTGTCGATGTTCATCGATGGGTCATTGCCGGTCTGTGCATCGAACTGCCAGGTATTTTCTGGTCGATTAATTCGCCGCCAGAAATCAGCACCAGGTGCGTCGGCCGCCGGAACGTCGGCCGCCGGGGCCTCGTCGCTCTGGCCAACCGATGCCAGCTGGGCAGGGCTTGCCAGCACCAATAAAGAAACATGCTCACCCAGAGGGCGTTTCTTCTTGCTGACTTTGTCGTACAGACAGGGATTATCCGGGTCCAGCAGGTCGTTAAACTTTGGCAGGTCGTCGCTGGTGAGTGTTCGGATATCCATCACCAGCGTCAGTGGCTTTGAACCTTCAAAGAGCTTGCCTGAACGCAGCGTGTGGCGACCCTCTCTGGAAATGCTCAACCGGCTCACCAGGTTAGCCTGTGAGAGGTCGTCGGGGTGGGAAATAAGGGTGATATCGCGATTTTTATCGCGGGTCTGGTCAGCCAAAAGCTGTCGAACCTCATCATCACTGGCGACAAAACGGAAATCGAAGGCACGAGGGGTCTTTTGGAGCGAGAACCCCGTTGCTGATACGGTTCTTGCTTTGTCAGGCAAGTTCACCGGACAGGGTGAAATCTTTAGTTTGGCGCTTACTTTTGAGCAGATTCCTACATCCTTCGTTTCCTCTGAAGATAAATCCGGCTTTGCTATCTTAACCGGCACGCCACTCTCAGGACCGAGTTTATATATTTTTACATCAATACGACCGTCCATAGTCAATATTTCCCCACTGTCATTTGAACAACTAAAGTGAAACTGATTAGTTATTGGACTTTCAGTTAGTATGAAAGTTCCGTTTTAGTGGTAATAAAGGCCGGGTCCGGTTGCGCAGGGAAATGGTAAACAGAAAATATGGATAATGTCCTGAGGGGCTCAAGGAATTAAAGGGATGGTTTGGTGACGAACTAGGAATCGCCGTCCTTTACAGGATGTCGCAAAACTTCAACAGCTCGTTCTCACGCTCTGAAGTCGTCATTCCCGCGAAGGCGGGAATCCAGCGCCAACAGTGGGTCTCTGCCTTCTCGGGGATGACAAGGCCAGGGGGGCACCGGGCAGTATGGTTCTGGTGGTGAGTCAGTGTGGATTCCCGCTTTCGCGGGAATGACGAGAATGAAGCCGGGAATGACGGGAGTCAACTCGTTCCCACGCTGGAGCATGGGAGCCAGAGGTTTTGCGACACCCTCTTTAGGGCGGGGAGGATGTCAATGTGTATCCAGTGACTCATAAAGCGAATTCAAATTCACGCTGTTCAAAAACTCTTCGGCAATTTTTGTCAGCTCACCGGATTTGAGTATCAGAGCGTTGCTGTCGTTGAATGCCTGGCGCAAGTAGGCATCCCTGCCATATTCCTGAAACCAGGAAGAGCTGTTGATTTCAGACATCATGGCATACAGCTGTTTCGGTGAGGATGGATCACGAGCTCCATATTTGTATGGGTCATCAATTTTAGGCTTCACGGTAGCATCGACCCAACAATACGTTAAGCTACCGCCTTTCGAATGCGTTACTTCATACAGGTAGTGACTAAAGGCCTGCTGAATTGCCTGCCTGTATCTGGCTCTTGAATCATCTAAAAGCTTCTGATCCTGCCTTGATAATTCCTGGCTATTCTCAACTTTTTGTTGCAACAGGGCTTCGACCCTTTCATTAATCACAGTGCTGTTCCAGGAAGGCTGCCCCATGATAATCACCGGACGGTGGTTCGCCTTGCCCGAGATTAACTTTGGAAACGCAGGTGAGTGCATCAGCATTCGTTCTATATTCGGCATACCCTCAGGTTCGTTCGACCAGCCGGTCCGTAAAGACCGAACGATAATGATATCTTCAAAAGATTGCGAAAACCCGTTATGACAGTGAGTGACCAATAAGGCATCACCTTCTCTCTCCCGGAAGTTCCTGTAAGCCAACCGCCATGCAGGACTACTTTTTCTCCCGAAAAATACATACTTATACCATTTTTTCAGGCAATCAGCGGCTTTAACCTTCAGTTCGTCGACGCCTTCCAGACGCACAAATATCTGGTGATATCTATCAAACCCCCAGAAACGGTTGTCAAAGTGCACTGGATCCAGCCAACCCAATTTCATGGCTCCAAGTGCCAGGTGGATAGCCGAAGGTCTGGTTATGTCGATGTCTTGCAATATGTGCAGCAATGTCATTATCCACTTTAAACTGCTTGCTTCGGCCTGATCAATCACTGTCGCATAGATTGACTTGAGTCGTTCAATGACCTGATATTCAACACTGTTGCACAATATGTGCATTAATGCCTCTCTCATCAGTTTAAAGTCCATTTCCTGATCGACCAGTGCTTTGGTTTCCAATGTCTCCAGCATTGAGACTCCCATGAGAAAACCGGCTAAATTGTTTTCCTGCTGAGGGCTCTTTACTATTTCGGAATTACCTGAATGGGTTTCCAGCAATGCACTGTTTTCCTCAAGGGCTTTGTTCAGCTCCTCCAGACTCACGCCAAGGGTTTTAGCCAGAGCTTGCTTTTGGGCCAAATCAATCCCTTTCAGGAAAGCCTCAATCTTCTTTGACTCATCGCTGGAACAACTGATCTTTCTGTTGGGCTGGAAAGCATAGAGGATTTCTGTTGTCTTGGAAGGTGCTCCACCCAAATCCACGGATTTCCAGGTTTGGCCATCATCCAGGGAGTACTCGGCAAATGAGTGGATAGCGTTTTGAATATTTCGACAGGGAATCCCGAAATAACGACAAAAAGCAATAAAAACAGGCACACGATGAAGACAGCGCCCTTGCCGCTGTGTTACGAGGAATTTAAAGAAATTTTCATGGCGCTCTGGTTGAAGCTTACCCGAAAACAGTCGGCAATAGTCCGTGATCGCCCTGATTCGTTGCAGCGTGTTTATAGGGGATTTTATTTTCCGCAACAGTGTCTTTACTTCGGATGGGTGGTCAGTTTTCGCAAACAGTTCATCCAGTACGGTTTTGATACCTTCTGAACAGTGGCTGTCAAACCATGTTGATCGTTCCGGACGGGTTCCTTTGGCAGGCGTTTTTTTGCCCGGCTTTCTGGATTCTACGACATAAGCCACGTGAATACGCTGGTTGGCCTGAACCTCATTAACAGACAGTGTATGAAGACCGGTATATTGGTTTCTGACCAGGGTAAATGGCACATCAGGTTTTAAACGCAGGGCCACGATATAGTCATTAACCGTCAGGCTGGGCAATGCATGTCGACCATTGCCCGATATCCAGTTAAAAGTCGCCAGCGTTTGATCTCTGGTTAATTTCAGTTGCTGATCAGGCCCCGGCAACCGGGCCGGTATGAGGTTTTCGAAGCCATCAATGTCTTTATCATTAAGATCGATCTCTTTAACCTCACCCTCAGCAGACACATAAATATCCTTTGCCCACCAGCGATACATATGGGAAGGGCTCTCTGTCTCAAAAATTTTATAATCCTCAAGTTGTGGTATCTCCTGGCATTCATAGTCCGTTGTCCGATCCAATGTCGGAGCCTGATTCTCGTGGACTTCCGGATTGTAGGGTTCAGGAGCGTTATCACCGCCAACAGCTGACACTTGGTTACTGCAACCGTCAACCCGAAGGTTCTCCAGACCGCCCATCTGATGCCAAAATGCAGGCCATAGTTTAACGTCATGGTCATTCCATGCCGCTATCCGCTGTTCAGCGTCCTGAAGATAAGGCTGGGAAGCTGATAATTTCAGCGTTTGTTCCTGTTCTTCCGAGAGGGGAAAGACGCTATTGGCGTCCATGCCTGTCTGGCAAAAGTTACGATTAAACCAGCGTTGCTGCCAGTGTCGGTAGAGTGCCTGGGTGAGGATATCGTCCGATTCATCCGGTTTCAGGGAAAGACCGGATGCCCGCCACCGGGCCTGAGCCAGTCTTTTGATGATCTCCGTTCTGGCTTCCTTTGCATTCAGATCAGCATCAATAAGCATTTCATGGCGTTTTTCATCCGTACTGTTGAGATAACTGCGTCGTATCAACCACGGACGATCAATGTCCGATATTGTTTGGTTTAACCATTTGCAAAGTCCGGAATCAAGCTCACTATTACTTGTGGCAATAGCCGATGGATCTGGCAGTTCCTCCAGCGATAGTTTGGCGGCCATCAGGTAAAGTCGGTAGTGCTGATTGAAGCATTGACGAAGTGCTTTTTTGCTAAAATCGCCTTTTCTGTTAACAGCCATCGCGACATTCTGTAAATCGCGACTGGTCGGTTGTAAGGGCAGGTCTTTCCGTTGCAGGCAGGTCCTTAAACGACAATGTTTTTCAGTCAACCGTTTAGCCACGATTTTTCCCTGCTCATTCGCCGGCAAGACTTTTTCGGCAATGGTCTGCAATTCGGTCGAGCTGTACTGCCGGATCGGCAAATGCCTGAAACGCCCTTTCAGCGCCGGTGATAAGGTTTTTCGCCCACTGTACTCAGGCGGGTTGATGGTGGCAAACAGGTGGAAGCCCGGATGAGCGTCACCGGCCAGAATATCGTTTAACTCACCTTCCAGATGCTGGCTGTCGATCAGATTCATTTCCGAAATAACAACGATGCCGCCATCGACTTTTGCTTTCTGGATGGCTTCACACACTTTGTCCCAGGAACAATCACAGGCATTCAGGAGAAAAACTTCCGGCATGGACTCTCCCTGTTGCTCAGCCTGCTGTTTGACACTTTCGATCATCATATTCAGCGTGGCATCCTTACCCCGTCCAGCCGGACCTTCAATCAGCGTCGCCTGTCGTCCGCCGTGTTTTATGTTGAGATGATAAGCCTGCTGAGCGCGGCTTAAATCCTGTCCAAGCCGTTGCGCCAGCTCAATGACCGCCGATCCGGAGGTATCAAACTCAGGTCGGATTTCTTTGGTTAATGTTCTGAAGTCCTGCAGAATGTCTGGCAGGGTGTGGTTATGAACTCTGTCGCGCAGGGTGTTGTTCGGGTGGTAGCGCGCAGCAAACCAGATTTCCAGTGCCGAAAGGGCATCCTGTTGAGTCTCGCTGATTTCGGGACCCAGTAGATCCCGGAAACTTTGCCGGATCAAACTGTTCAATTGCTCACAGCTGACACTGTCTCCTTTGGATAACGCACGATCCAGATACCAACCCACCCAACTGCAGATATCGGTTAAATCCCTGGGAGTAAACTCATGCTCGGGCAACAGCTCCTGATAATATTGCCACAGTGCCATCACACTCTTGCTGGCACTGTGTGCAATGTCGTTTATTTGCTGCTCCGGCAGATGCCTTTGTAAATGCCTGACCAGAGTCGGCTCCACTACCCTGTCCCGAAGGAATGCCTGGTCCAGGCGTGGGTAGTAAGCTCTGGGCAGCTTCTCTTTCAGGGCCAGGTCCATTTGGCGTCCCGAATAATGATCGGGATTGCCGGTAAGAATTACCCTGTGTTTTTTGCTGACCCTGACAGGATGACCATTCACGTAGATGCAGGGTTGCGTTTCCCACAAACCGTTCAATGATGCCAGCAATCCGGTTTTGGCCAGATTGGCTTCATCCAGAACCAGGGTAATGTACTCTTTTCCAACACAGCCTCCGTCTTTGTCGGATTCGGTCTTGGCCCATTCCATCAAGGCCCGGTTTTGCTGCACCATAGAGCGGTCGCCGTCGGCATGTTGTTGCCACTGCCAGCGTTTCATCAGGGTCTGTTCGCTGTCAGAAGGCCCAAGGGAAATGACCTTAGCCTGTCCTGAAGCCCTGGCCATTTTGGTGGAAAAGTAGCTTTTCCCGGTGCCGGTTTCCCCTTCAAGGAATATAACGGGAGAGTCTGTAAGCCGGTCATGGAGTCGGGATAATCGACGGCTTTCACGATCCTTCTGACTCGTCTCGCCGTGATAAAGATCCCGGGCCAGTGCCGACAATGGCTTATCAAAGGAGCTGTTCCATTTCAGTGATTCAGACAGTCGCTGTTCTACACGTTCAATGCCTTCTGTTCTGGAATTTGCTGTTCTGGCTATGTGAAAACAATCGCTGGCCAGAACCTGAATGGCATCAGATCGGGTCTGCCCCAATGGCAAAGTTAACTGCCAGCCACAAGCCAGTGCATCCTGCAAACGTTTAATCTGTTTTGTTGGCCTGACGGCTAATGATTGACAGGGCTCTGATGCCGCTGGATCGACTTCTAACTGATACGCCATTGCATCTCGTTTTTCTTCAGGTGCATGGGCGACGATCATGGTACAGAGATTGTCCAGAACTTCTTTTTCATTCTGCTCTGAAAATGGACTCTTATAGGACAGTTGTAATTTTTCATTAAAGACAGCCGGGTCAAAGGCTCTGGCCAGTGACCACAGGTTCTGCTTCACAAACTCTCTATCCAGGCGCAGAGAATTGTTGATAATGGCATTTAAGTGATCCGGGTCTATCGAGGCGGTTTGATTCTCGTCCGGCGTCTTATCCGGTAACAAGTGCCAACAGGCCACTTTCATAAAATCCCTCACAGTCGGGTGCTGCCGGGTACCATGGGTGATGACGCTATTGATGGCCTTGCGCCAGTGGCAGGGCAGGAGCTGCGCGGACTGGTCAACCTGCTTTGCCCGCCGGGCAGCCAGTATCAGGTTATTCAACAACCCTTCGGTCATTACAGGCAGAGAGTTTTTAAGGCCGACAGGTACGGTTTTAAACGCTTTGTAAAGTTTATCAACTGCTTGTTCTGGCAGCTCAGTTCCGGGGATATGATGCTTGTCGCCATTGATAGCCCAGAGATCGACTTCAGGGCACCGTTTACCTGTGGTGACCAGCGAATTAAATACTGAAGACGGGCTCTTGGCAGACTCAGGCCAGAGCAGGGTGACATGAGCTTGTGGGTAGGCCTGTAATTGGCCATTCACCACCAGAGGTTGCCCGGCAGCCAGAGGTTCCAGCAGGTGCTGAAGCGTTGGATTACTCTCCAGCCCAAGGAATACGACCGGCTTGCCAGCGGTTAATGCCTTCTGCAACTCACTCTGACTTCGTCCAAAATGGGCCTTTTGCTCCGAGGTGATATGGATATTATCAAATAGCTGGCTGAAGCCGGTCTGTTCATTGACCTGAATGACCAGAGGTGCTGGCTGGTGATTATTGATCCAATGGCTTGCCTGGGCATGTTGCTGATAAGTGACTGTTTCAAAGGCAGCGCGATTTCTGGTTTTTTCCAATGGGATGGGCAGAGGGTATTCATCGTTTTCTGCCAAGCCCAGGACTTTCGGCTGCCGTTTTGAATGAGCCACCTGAAGCCCTGGCTGCAAACCTGTCTTCTCGCGAATCCTCTGCAGTGAACCCAGCAAACGAAACCAGAGCGCCTCACTGAGGGGAGAAGTTACGGTGACGACTCCCCCCGCCTGAACTTGTTCCAACAGACAGGTGTTTGGGGCTGCATGGCCATCCGGGGCAATGGCAATGGGGCTCAGCCATTCATTGATATTACCCTGGTTAATGATGATCGGGTTTCCTGGTGCCTGCTCTTTATCAAGTCCTTTTTCACCTTCTGTGTCACCTTCTCTGTCGCAGGAGCAGGAAAGGCTCTGGAACAATGAACGAAGCTCATCATTTCCTACCGGCATTTGATAAAACTGAACATTGTCGGGTAACGGACAAATATTCCCGTTGCTCTCAAAACATTGTTGCACCAGCATCTGACGAATCGTCTGTTCAAAGGCCAGGTCCTGCCAGTTGGCCCCTTTCAGAATGACCCGTTGTCCGGCTTTTAATGACTCAAGCCTGCCGGGGAGGTGTCGGATTCGCCCCTGTTGATCCACTCCGGGGCCGCCCAGAAGTAACTGTCGCCAGTTGTTGTGTAAGTGACAGTCAATAAGAACAGTATTGCTTTCATCCAAAACACTTTCGGCGGGGAATTCAGTCAATACCGGAGGAATCTTGTCGATGTTCATTGATGGGTCATTGCTGGTCTGAGCATCGAACCACCAGGTATTTTCCGGTCGATTAATTCGCCGCCAGAAATCAGCACCCAGTGCGCCGGCCGCAGGCGCTTCGTAGCTCTGGCCAACCGATGCCAGCTGCGCAGGGCTGGCCAGGACCAATAGAGAAACATGCTCACCCAGAGGGCGTTTCTTCTGGCTGACTTTGTCGTATAGACAGGGATTATCCGGGTCCAGCAGATCGTTAAACTTTGGCAGCTCGTCGCTGGTGAGTTTTCGGATATCCATCACCAGCGTTAGTGGCTTTGAACCTTCAAAGAGCTTGCCTGAGCTCAGAGTGTGGCAACCGTCGGCGGCAATACTCAACCGGCTCACCAGATTAGCCTGTGAAAGGTCATCGGGGTGGGAAATAAGGATGACATCCCGACCTTCATCGCCGGTTCGGGCAGCCAGAAGCTGTCGAACCTCATCATCATTGGCAACAAAACAGAAATCGAAGGAATAAGGGGCTGCCTGTGAGGAATTGGTTGAGGAAAGGGTACCTGCTCTGTCAGACAAGGTCATCGAAGTTGACGATACATAAGCTTTGACAGTGACAACAGGGTTGATGCCTTCAATCTTAGGCGGTGAACCGAACTGTGATCTCCCTGTTGGCATGCCATTATGGGATACGCCATTGTTACAAAAGGAGGGGGTTATTTCTCCGCCAATCTGACCATCCATAGCCACTTCTCCTGTCCTTTGAGAGATTAAGTTGAAATTGTTTGATCATTTGACCTTCGGATTGAAGAGAAGTTCATTTGGATCGTTATGTTTTGCCATTGAAGGAAGTCATCTATGATCACATTCTTAATGACTCACAAAGCGAATTTAAATTCATATTGCTCAAAAATTCATCAGCAATTTTTGTCAGCTCATTGGGTTTGAGTATCAGTGCATTACTGGTGTTGAGTGCCTGCCGTAGGTAGTCATCCTTAACAGAGTTCTCAAAAGAATAAGAGCTGAAAACAGAAGCCATCATGGCATACAGCTCTTCTGGTGAGGATGGGTCATGAGCGCCATATTCCGGCCTGTTGGCATCACCGCCCCAACAATAGGTTAAACAATCGCCTTTCGAGCGTGTCACTCCGTAAAGATAAAGACTGAAGGCCTGTATTAACGCATGCAAGCATCTCTCTTTTGAATCACTCAAAAAGCCTGCATCCTCAGGAGATATCCCAAGGTGGGCTAGTTCGTTTATTTGCGACAGTTGCTTCGAGTTCAGGCTATTCTCAACGGCTGTTTGAATCAGAGCTTCGATCTTTTCATAGAGCACATCGCCGTACCAGTGAGGTTGCCCCACGATAATCACCGGACGGTGGTTTGCCTTGCCCGAGTTTAACTTCACAAATGCAGGATGGTGCAGCAACATTTTTTCTATATTCGGAGTGCCCTGAGGTTCGTCCGTCCAGACGGTCTTTATGGATGAGCAGATCAATTTTTCTTCAAGCAGTGGCGAAAACCCTTCATGACAATGAGTGACAAACAAGGTATCACCATGTTCCCGTTGGAAGCGTTTATAATTGCGTTGCCATGCCAGGCTATTTTTTCCCCTGGTCAATAATCGCCGGTACCACATTTTCAGACACTGGGCGGCTCTGGCCTTCAGTTCATCGACGCCTTCCAGACGCACCAAAAGCCGATGATGTTCAATGGCTTTCATAACAAGGCTCTTATAGTCCGGCAGTGGATCCAGCCATCCCGATTTCAGGGCTTCATAGGCAAAGTGAATAACCGAAGGGTTGTTCAGGTTACTCTCTTTCAATATATGCGTTATTGAATTCAACCAGTCTTCAGGGTCGGCCCCAGCCTGATTTATCATTTTTGAGTGCAGTAACCTGAGTTGTTCAGTGACCTGATTTTCATCACTTTTGGGCAATATCTGTTTGACCGCCTCTGACATTGGCCTGTGACGACCTTTACTGTCATCCAGTTCGCCGATCAATTTCCTCTCAAAATAGCCCAATGTTTCTGTCTCCAGTAATATTGAGACACCCATGGCAAAACCGGTTAAATCTCCTCTCGCCCAGAGATTCAATACCGTGTTGTAAGTGCTCAGGTTCGTTGCTGGCAATGCACTGCCTGTCTCAAGGACGTTGTTCAATTCCTCAAGGCCCATACCCATGGCCTCAGCCAAAGCTTGCCGTTGTGCTGAATCAGCCTCTTTCAGGAGATCACCGATCTTCTTCGACTCAGAACCAGAACCGCTGACCCTTCTGTTGGGCTGGAAGAAAGACAGGGTTTGTGTTGCCTCGACAGGCGACCCGCCCAAATCTACTGACTCCCAGGTTTGACCACCATCCACAGAACACTCTGCAAAGGCATGGGTACGGTTAGATATTTGCCGACATGGAATACCAAAATAACGACAAAAAGCGATAAAAACAGGCACACGATGACGACAGCTGCCTTGCCGCTGTGTTATGAGGAAGTGCAAAAAATTGCCACTTTGCTCTGGCATAGCTGCACCGGAAAACTCTCGGCAATAGTCCCCGATTGCATCAATGCGTTGTCTCGTGTTTTCAGCGCTTTTTATTCTCTGCAAAGGCAGTTGTATTTCGGGTAGTTGTTGGTCAATGTTCTCAAGCAGTCCCTTGAGTACTGTTTTCATACCTTCTGAACAGTGGCTGTCAAAACCTGTTGATCGTTCGCGGCGGGCTTTTCCGGCAGGTGTTTTTTGGTCCGCTTTTCTGTGTTCTACAACATAAGCAAATCGGATACTCTGGTTGGCTTTGGCCTCTGGAGCAGAGAGTATGTGAAGCCCGGTGTATCGATCCCTGATGAGGGTGAATGGCAAATGGGGTTCTGTTCGCAGGGCCACGATATAGTCGTTAACTGTCAGGCTGGGCAATGCAAATTGACCATTGTTGGATGAGATGTCCAGGGTTGCCAGGGTTTGATCGCTGGCTAATATCAGTTCCTGATCCTGTTCTGGCAACCGGGCAGGTATGAGGACTTCGGCCCCCTGTATGAACTGATGACTAATATTGATCCTTTTGATTTCACCCTCAGCAGATACATAAATATCCTTTGCCCACCATCGATAAATCCCGGGAAAATGGTTCGGCAAATCAAAAATTATATAGCGGTAAATTTGTGGCTTTTGCAGAGCCTCATAGTTCGTTTTCCGGTCTAATGCCGGAGCCTTTTCCTCACGGTCTTCCGGGAGGTATTTTTCAGGAGCCTTATCACCGTCAATAGTCAACGCCCGGTTTAGAGGTTGTGGCTCTTGGTCGGTTCCCTGAGCCAATGCCGGAGCCTGTTGGTCATGGACTTGTGGTATGTCTTGTGATGCGTCGTTAATAAAATTGTCTACCAGATGATTCGTCAGATCACTTAGCTGGTTCCAAAATGCAGACCACCCTTGAAGGTCAGGAGCGTTCCATGCACTTATCTGCCGATCAGCCTCCTGAAGGTAAGGCTGGCAAGCCGATAGTCTCAGCGTTTGTTTCTGTTCTTCCGTCATGGGAAAAACACTATTGCCGTCTACGCCTGCCCAGCCAAACTGGCGATCAAACCAGCGTTGCTGCCAGTGTCGGTATAGTGCCTGGATGAGCGTATCGTCGGACTCATCCGGCTTCAGGGATAGACCGGATGCCTGCCATTTTGCCTGAGCTACCCTCTTGATGATTTCCTTTTTGGCGTCCTCTTCATTCAAAAGAGTGTTGAAACAAATTTCGTGGTTTTTTTCATCAACACTGTTGTGATCACTGCGTCGAATCAGCCATGGACGATCAAAGTCCGGTACTGTCCGGTTGAACCATTCGCACAGGCCGGAATCAAGCTCACCTTTATCAAGGGCAAGAGCCGAAGATTCGGGCAGTTCATCCAGCGATAGGTTGGCAGCCATCAGGTAAAGCCGGTAGTGTTGATGGAGGCATTGATGAAGTGCTCTGTCAGTAAAATCGCCGCCTCTGAAGACAGCCCTGGCGACATTCTGTAAATCACGGCTGGTGGGTTGCAATGGCAGTTTTTTGCGCTGCAGGTAAGCCCTTAAAAGACAATGTTTTTCTGTTAGCTTTTTAGCGACGAATGTCCATTCCGGGGACTCTGGCAACAGCTTTTCGGCAATGGTCTGTAATTCTGCCGGGTTATACTGCCGGATGGGCAAATGCCGAAAACGTCCTTTCAGCGCTGGTGATAAGGGTTTTCGCCCACTGTACTCAGGCGGGTTGATGGTGGCAAACAGGTGGAAACCCGGATGGGCGTCACCGGCCAGAATATCGTTTAACTCACCTTCCAGGTGCTGGCTGTCGATCAGATTCATTTCTGAAATCACCACGATGCCGCCATCGACTTTTGCCTTTTGGATCTTTTCACACAGTTTGTCCCAGGAACAATCACAGGCATTCAGAAGATAGACTTCCGGCATGTATTCATCCTGTTGCTCAGCCTGCTTTTTAATAGCTTCAATCACCAGGTTCAGCGTGGCATCTTTACCTCGTCCCGCCGGGCCTTCAATCAGTGTTGCCTGACGACCGCCGTGTTTCCTGATGAAATGATAAGCCTGCTGACAGCGGTTTAAATCCTGTCCAAGTCGTTGCACTAGCTCACAGACTGCCGATCCGGAGGTATCAAAGTCTGGTCGGATTTTTTCGCTGACTGTGCTGAAGGTCTGCTGAATATCTGACAGGGTCTTGTTACGAACTCTGTCGCTCAGGGTGTTCTCTGATTTGTAACGGGCAGCAAACCAGATTTCCAGTGCGGACAGGGCATCCTGCTGAGTCTCGGTGATTTCAGGCCCCAGTACATCCCGAAAACTTTGTTGGATCAAACTGTTTATTTGCTCACAGGTCACAGTGCCGCGAGCGGGCAGGGCATGATCCAGATACCAGCCCACCCAACTGCAGATATCCGTTAAATCCCTGGGGGTAAACTCATGCTCTGGCAACAGCTCCTGATAATATTGCCAGAGTGCCATCACACTGTTGCTGGCACTGTCTGCAAAGTCGTTTATTTGATGCTCCGGCAGGTGCTCTTGTAGATGCTTGAACAGAGCAGGTTCCACCACTCTGTCCCGAAGGAATGCCTGATCCAGGGGAGGGTAGTAAACTCTGGGCAGTTTCTCTTTCAGGGCCGGGTCCATTTGGCGCCCGGAGTAATGATCCGGGTTGCCGGTAAGAATCACCCGGTGTTTCGGGCCGACCCTGACAGGATGGCCATTGACGTAAATGCAGGGTTGCGGTTCCCAGAGGCCGTTCAATGATGCCAGCAATCCGGCTTTGGCCAGGTTGGCTTCATCCAGAACCAGGGTGACATAGTGTCCATCCTTGTCGGACGGAGTCTTGGCCCATTTCATCAATGCCCGGTTTTGCTGCACCATCGAGCGGTCGCCGTCGGCGTGTTGTTGCCACTGCCAGCGTTTCATCAGGGTCTGTTCGCTGTCAGAAGGTCCAAGAGAAATGACCGCAGCCCGTCCTGAAGCCCTTGCCATTTTGGCGGAAAAGTAACTTTTCCCGGTGCCGGTTTCTCCCTCAAGGAATAGAACGGGAGAGTCTTTAAACCGGTCATGGAGCCGGGATAATCGACGGCTTTCACGATCCTCCTGACTCATCTTGCCGTGATAAAGATCCTGGGCCAGTGCTGACAATGGCCTATAAGCAGAACCCCTCCGTAGCGAATCAGACAGTCGATTTTCTATGCGTTCAATGCGTTCTGCGTCAGGGTTTTCTGTGACATATTCTCCCCTGGCAATGTGTAAGCAGTCGCAGACCAGAGCGTGAATGGCATCGGATCGGGTCTGCCCCAGTGGCAAAGACAACAGCCAGCCAGAGGCCAGTGCGTCTTGCAGACGTTTGATCTGTCTTGATGGCCTGATGACTAACGATTGATATTGTTCTGCTGCCGCCGGATCGACTGCCAACTGATACGCCATTGCCTGTTGTTTTTCTTCAGGAGCATGGGCCAGGATCATGGCACAGAAACTGTCCGGGACTACTCTTTTACCCCATTCTGGAAATGGATTGTCATAGGACAGTTGTAAGTCGCCATTAAACACTGCCGGGTCGAAGGCCCGGGCCAGTTGCCAGGGGTTCTGCTCCACAAACTCTCTATCCAGCCGCAGGGCACTGTTGATGACGCCATTTAACCGATCCGGGTCTACCGAGGCGGCTTGATCCTTGTCCGGTAACAAGTACCAGCAAGCCACTTTCATAAAATCACGCACTGACGGATTCTGCCGGGTGCCGTGGGTGATAACACTGTTGATGGCCTTGCGCCAGTGGCAGGGCAAGAGTTGTGGGGACTGGTCGGTCTGCCGTGCTCGCCGGGCAGCCAGTATCAGGTTATTCAATAACCCTTCGGTCATTTCAGGCAGAGGGTTACAAAGGTCGCCAGGTACGGTTTTAAAGGCTTCGTAAAGTGAGCAAATTGCTTGTTCTGGCAATTCAGTCCGGGAGATATCATGCCTGTCGGCATTGATATCCCAAAGATCGACTTCAGGACAGGGCTTACCCGTGGAAACCAGCGAATTAAATACTGAAGATGAGCTTTTCAAAGACTCAGGACAGAGTAGTGTGACACGAGCTTGTGGGTAGGCCTGTAATTGACCATTCACCAACAGAGGTTGCCCAACCATCAGGGGTTCCAGAAGCTGCTGAAGCGCTGGATTAGTCTCCAGTCCCAGAAGCACAACAGGCTTACCCGCAGTCAATGCCTTCTGCAACTTACTTTGACTTCGTCCAAAATGGGCCTTTTGTTCCGAGGCGATATGGATATTATCAAATAGCTGGTTGAAGCCGGTCTGTTCATTGACCTGAATGACCAGAGGGGCTTCCGGCTGATGATTGATCCAGTGATTTGCCTGGGCATTTTGCTGGTAAGTGGCGGTATTAACGGCGACAGTATCTCTGATTGTATTTTGTAGCCTGGACAAAAGGCATTCGTCGTGTTCATTCAACCCCAGAGCTTCCGGCTGCTGTTTCGAATGAGCCACCTGAAGTTTGGGTTGCAGGCCGGTTGTGTCGCGAATCGTCTGCAGTGAACCGAGCAAACGAAACCAGAGTGCCTCAGTGAGGGGAGAGGTTACGGTGACGACCCCCCCCGCCATAACCTGTTCCAACAGACAGGTGTTAGGTGTTGCATAGCCTTCCGGGGCAATGGCAGTAGGGCTCAGCCATTCGCTGATATTACTCTGGTTAATAATGATTGGGTTTCCTGGTGCATTATCAGAGCAGGAGAGGCTTTGAAACAGTGAATAAAGCTCGTCATTGCCAACCGGCATTTGATAAAACTGAACATCGTCGGGTAACGGACAGACCTTGCCATTGCTTTCAAAGCACTGTTGCGCCAACAGCTGTCGAATCGTCTGCTCAAAAGTCAGGTCCTGCCAGTCGGCTCCTTTCAGAATGACCCGTTGTCCGGCTTTCAAAGACTCAAGCCTGCCGGGTATATGCTGGATTCGCCCCTGTTTATCGACTCCGGGACCGCCCATCAGTAACTGTCGCCAGTGACTGTGCAAGTGACAGTTAATTAAAATTGTGTTGTCGTCTATAGTGCTTTCGCTGGAGGGGAGTTCAGCCAAAACCGGAGGAACCTTGTTGACAGTCATCGACGGGTGATTGCTGATTCGAGCTTCGAACTGCCAGGTATTACCTGGCCGATTAATGCGCCGCCAAAAGTCAGCGCCTGGTGCGCCGACCGGCGAAGCTGCGTCACGCTTGCCAAGCGATGCCAACTGTTTAGGGTCTGCCACAACCAGCACAGAAACATGCTCACCCAGAGGGCGTTTCTTCTGGCTGACTTTGTCGTACAGACAGGGGGTGTCCGGGTCCAGCAGATCGTTAAATTTGGGTAAATCCTCGCTGCTGAGTTTTCGGATATCTATCACCAGGGTTGATGGCTTTGAACCTTCAAAGAGCTTGCCTGAATGCAGAGTATGGCGACCCTCCCCGGAAATGCTCAACCGGGTCACCAGATTAGCCTGTGAAAGGTCATCGGGGTGAGAAATGAGGGTGACATCCTGATGTTCATCGCAGGTTCGGGCAACCAAAAGCTGTCGGACCTCATCATCACTGGCGACAAAACGAAAATCGAAGGCGTGAGGTTTTTTTTGCAGTGAGGAATCGGCTGAGGATACGGTTCTCGCTTTGTCAGGCATTGCCACCGAAGAGGGCGATGTTTTCAGTTTGCACGTCACCTGGTAGCAGATTTCTATGCCCTTTTCCTTTTCCTCTGATGGTGGCTTGGCTGGCACACGTCCATCAGGCACGTATCTCTCAGGAACAGGACTGTCTGTTTTTTCACCTATCTGATCATGCATAGTCAATCTCTCTCCCGGAGGACTGCTTGAAGTTGTTTAATCGTTTGACCTTCAGACAGGAGAAAAGTTCTATTGGAGGGTTATCCGAAACCATTAAAGGGAAATCACTGGTCTCGAATAACTCATCACGATCCGGCTACTACCTGGTCCATCACTGCGTCACAAAGCGAATTCAAATTCACGCTGTGCAAAAACTCCTTGGCAATTTTTGTCAGCTCGTGGGGTTTGAGCACCAGGGCGGTGCTGGCGTTTTGAACCTGCTTTAAGTAGTCAACCTTAACAAAACACTGAAAATCGAAAGAGCTTCCAATTCGATCCATCATGGCATACAGTTCTTTGGCTGAGGATGGGTCACGAGAGCCATAGCAGCTGCCCGGATCATGCGACCCGTTGATGAGTGCATTACCCCAGCAATACGTTAAATGACCACCCTCCGAGAGTGTCAAGTCACAGAGATAATGACAGAAGGCCTGCTCAACCGCTTCCCGACATTTATCTTTCAGGCTATATTGCGTATCTGTCGCAAAAAAGTTATTTATCCTCCCATCTTCGAAGAACTGCTTCATGCGAGGGCTGTTGCTGACTTTTTGAAACAGGGCTTCATACTTTTCACACATGTCTCCGTCGCCCCAGTTAGGTTTCCCCAAGATAATCACCGGACGGCGGTTCACCTTGCCCGACTTTAACTGCTCAAACGCAGGATCATGTACCAACATTCGTTCTATATTCGGAATGCCCTCAGGTACCTCAGTCCAGGCGATCTGCATAGATGGATCGAGAATTTTCTTTTCAAGGAGTGACGAACTGCCATCATGACAATGAGTGATGAAGAAGGCGTTATTTTTTTGCTTTTGGAAGCTTTCATAGACCGGCGGCCATACCTGGCTACTCTTTCCTCTGGGCAATAATTTCCTGTACCACATTTTCAGGCAGTGGGCGGCTCTAACCTTGAGTTCATCGATTCTTTCCAGAGTCAGCAACAGATTATGATGTTCTCTGGTCATCGTAACAGGGTTCTCATCGTCCGGAAGTGGATTAAGCCAACCCGATTTCAGTGCTTCATCGGCAAGGCGGATAAACGAAGGGGTTTCCTCATCACTCTTTGCCAATATATCCACTATTGATTTCATCCACTGGTCAGGGCTGGCTCTGCCCTGAACAATCATTTTTGAATACAATGACCTGAGTGGATCAGTGACCTGATCTTCGTCACTGTCGGACAATATTTGCTTTACTGCTTCCGACATCGGTTTATAGGTATACCCAGGGCCGTAACGCACATCACCGACCAATGCCTGCTCGTCAGGGCCCAGTGCTTCTGCCTCTAGCGACTCTAATAGTGAAACACCCGTTGCAAAACCGGTTAAATCTTTTTTCTCCCAAAGTTTCCTTACTATTTGGGCTTGGCTCAGATCATCGGTTACTGGCAATGCACCGCCTGTTTCAAGAGCTTTCTTCAGCTCCTCAATGCTGATACCACAGGCTTCAGCCAAAGCCTGCTGTTGTGCCGAATCAGCCCCTTTCAGGAGATTCTTAATCCTCCTTGACTCAGTGCCACAACCACTGGCCCAATGGGTGGGCTGGAAGTCAGGCAGGATTTCTGTTGCCTCGACAGGCTCCCCGCCCAAATCCACGAACTCCCAGGTTTGGCCTCCGTCCAGCGAATACTCTGCAAAGGCGTGATCGCAGTTAACAATTTGTCGGCATGGAATCTCAAAATAACGACAAAGAGCGACAAAAACAGGCGTACGGTGACGACAACTGCCTTGCCGCTGTGTTACCAGGAATCGAAACAAATTTTCACCGTACGCTGGTACAGAATCACCGGTAAACTGTTCACAATAGTCCTTGATTGCTTGGATTTGTTGCCTGTTGTCTCTGGCTTTTTCCACTGTCTGCAAAAGCTGCTTTAATTCCTCAGATTGGTCCTTAGTGGCCACAAACGGTTCTTCCAGCACTGTTTTCATACCTTCGCAGCAGTAGGCGTCAAATCGTTTTGATTGTTCCGATAGGGCTTCTTCAGCGGATGTTTTTATGCCAGGCTCCCTGGGTTCTACGACATAAGCAAATTTAATTATCTGGTTGGCTTCGGCTTCTGCAACTGTCAGTGTGTGAAGCCCGGTATATCGGTCCCTGACCAGGGTAAATGGCAATTCGGGTGTTATGCGCAGGGCTACGATATAGTCGTCAGGCGTCAGGCTGGGCAATGCATATCGACCATCGTCCGATGACCATTCAAAGGTCGCCAGCGTTTGATCTGTGGTTAATGTCACTTCCTGGTCAGATTCTGGTAACAGGTCCGGTATCAGGACTTCGGCCCCCTGCATGTGTCGATCATTAATATCGATCCATTTGATATCGCCCCCGGCAGACACAAAAATATCCTTTGCCCACCACCGATACATTCTGGAAGGAAGGCCCGGCCTGTTAAAAATTATATGATTGTCAGTCTGTGACTTACCCCGTTGCCCGTAGCTTGTTCTCCGGTCCAATGCCAGAGCTTCTTCCTCGTGGTCTTCCGGATTGTATTTTTCAGGCCTGTTATCATCGCCAGTGCTCAAGGCTTCGTTAACAGGTTGTGGCTCATGGCTCGTGCTCTGAGCCAATGCCGGAGCCTGTTCCTCGTCGATTTTTGCAGCCCGCGCCTGGTCAACATAATGGTCAGCCAGATGGCTCGGCAGATCACTCAGCTGATGCCAAAATGCAGGCCATAGTTGCACGGGATTGGCGTTCCATGCACTTATCCGCCGATCAGCCTCCCGAAGGTAAGGCTGGTTAGCCGTTAATTTCAGCGTTTGTTGCTGCTCTTCCGTAAGGGGAAATACACGATTAGCGTTTATAGCCGTCTGGCCAAACTCACGATCAAACCAGCTTTGCTGCCAGTGACGGTATATTGCCCCGGTAAGAATATCGGCTGACTCATACGGCTTCAGGGAAAGACCGGATGCCTGCCATCTGGCCTGAGCTACCCTGTCGATGATTTCCGCTTTGGTTTCCTCATCGGTCTGAAGAGCGTTAAAGAAAATTTCATGGTTTTTTTCATCCATACTGATGTGATCGCTGCGTTGTATCAACCAGGGGCGATCAATGCCCGGTATCGTTCGGTTGAACCACTCGCAAAACTCAGTATCAAGCTTACCTCTGGCCATGGCAAAAGCCGATGACCCGGGCAGTTGCTCCAGCGTTCTTCTGGCTGCCATCAGGTAAAGCCTGTAGTGCTGATTGAGGTATTGATGAAGTCTTGTTTTGGTAAAATCACCCCCTCTGTTAATGGCCTTCGCCACATTCTGTAAATCAAGGCTGGTGGGCTGCAACGGCAGTTTTTTCTCTTGCAGGCAGGCCCTCAATCGACAATGCTGCCGGGTCAGCTCTTCAGCTACGCTTTTCCCCTGCTCATTGTGTGGCAACACTTTCTGGGCAATGGTCTGCAGTTCGGTCGGGATGTACTGCCGGATGGGCAAATGTCGAAAACGTCCTTTGAGTGCCGGTGATAAGGGTTTTCGGCCACTGTACTCAGGCGGGTTGATGGTAGCGAACAGGTGGAAACCCGGATGGGCGTCACCGGCCAGAATATCGTTTAACTCACCTTCCAGATGCTGGCTGTCGATCAGATTCATTTCCGAAATGACTACTATGCCGCCATTGACTTTTGCCTTCTGGATCGCTTCACACACTTTCTCCCAGGAACAATCACAGGCATTCAGGTAAAAGACCTCCGGCATCAATTCCTGCCGTTGCTCTGCCTGCTGTCTGACACTTTCAATCATCAGATTCAGCGTGGCATCCTTACCCCGTCCAGCCGGGCCTGCAATCAGTGTCGCCTGACGACCGCCGTGTTTCCTGTCGAGGTGATAAGCCTGCTGACAGCGGCTTAAATCCTGCCCAAGCTGTTGCGCCAGTTCACTGACTGCCGATCCGGAGGTATCAAACTCAGGTCGGTTTTTTTCAGTGAATTGCATGAAGGGCTGCTGTATATCCCTGAGGTTCTGTGTACGAACTCTGTCGCTCAGCGTGTTGTCCAGTTGGTAGCGGGCGGCAAACCAGATTTCCAGTGCCAGCAAGTTATCCTGATAAATCTCGGCGATCTCGGGACCCAGAAGATCCCTAAAGCTCTGCTGGATCAAACTGTTTATTTGCTCACAGGTAACAGGGGCAACGGTGGGCAGCGCACGATCCAGATACCAACCCACCCAGCTGCAGATATCCGTTAAATCCCTGGGGGTAAACTCATGTTCTGGTAACAGTTCCTGATAATATTGCCAGAGAGCCATCACGCTCCCGGTGGTAGTGTGTGCAATGTCGTTTATTTGATGGCGTTGCAAATGACTGAGCAAAGCGGGTTCCACTACTCTGTCCCGAAGGAAAGCCCGGTCCAGACGTGGGTAGTAAGCCCTTGGCAGTTTCTCTTTCAGGGCCGGGTCCATTTGCCGCCCGGCGTAATGATCCGGGTTGCCGGTGAGAATCACCCGGTGTTTCGGGCCGACCTTGACAGGATGACCATTCACATAAATACAGGGTTCCGGTTCCCATAAGCCGTTCAATGATGCCAGTAATCCGGTTTTGGCCAGGTTGGCCTCATCCAACACCAGTGTTATGTATTCGTCGTCTTTGTCGGATTCGATCTTGGCCCATTCCATCAGCGCCCGGTTTTGCTGCGCCATAGAGCGGTCGCCGTCGGCGTGCTCTTGCCACTGCCAGCGTTTCATCAGGGTCTGTTCGCTGTCGGAAGGTCCAAGGGAAATGACCTTGGCCTGTCCTGAAGCCCTGGCCATTTTGGCAGAAAAGTAACTTTTCCCGGTGCCGGTTTCTCCCTGCAGGAATATAACGGGAGAGTCCGCAAATCGTTCATGGAGTCGCGACAATCGACGATTTTCACGATCCTTCTGACTCGTCTCGCCGTGATAAAGATCCCGGGCCAGTGCTGACAAGGGCTTATCAATGGAGCTGGTCCATTTCAGTGATTCAGACAGTCGCTGTTCTACACGTTCAATGCCTTCTGTCCTGGAATTCGCTGTTCTGGCTATGTGAAAACAATCGCTGGCCAGAGCCTGAATGGCATCGGATCGGGTCTGCCCCAGCGGCAAGGACAACTGCCAGCCAGAGGCCAGTGCATCCTGTAAACGTTTAATCTGTCTGGTTGGTCTGATGGCTAACGATTGACAGGGCTCTGTTGCCTTCGGATCAACTTCCAGCTGATAGGCCATTGCCTGTTGTTTTTCTTCAGGAGCATAGGCCAGGATCATGGCACAGAAACTGTCCGGGACTCCTTCTTCGTACCATTGCGGAAATGGATTTTCAAAGGACAGCTGTAAGTCGCCATTAAAGACTGCCGGGTCAAAGGCTCTGGCCAGAGGCCACAGGTTCTGCTCGACAAACGTTCTATCCAACTGCAGGGTGCTACTAATGATGTCATTTAATTGATCCGGATCTACCGAGGCGGCTTGATCCTCATCCGGCGTCTTATCGGGTAACAATTGCCAACAGGCCACTTTCATAAAATCTCGCACGGAGGGGTGCTGCCGGGTGCCATGGGTAATGACGCTATTGATTGCCTTGCGCCAATGGCAGGGCAGGAGATGTGGCGACTGGTCAACCTGCTGTGCTCGCCTGGCGGCCAGAATCAGGTTATTCAATAACCCTTCGGTCATTTCAGGCAGAGGGTTACAAAGGTCAGCAGGTACGGTTCTAAAGGCTGCGTAAAGTTCATTAAGCGCTTGTTCTGGCAGCTCAGTCCGGGAGATTTTATGCCTGAGGACATTGATACCCCAGATATCGATCTCAGGACAAGGGGTGGCTGCGGCTACCATCGAACCGAATACTGAAGATGGGCTGTTCGCAGACTCAGGCCAAAGTATTGTGACATGAGCCTGTGGGTAGGCCTGTAATTGGCCATTCACCATCAGAGGTTGCCCGACAATCAGGGGCTCCAACAGCTGCTGAAGGCTTGGGTTACCCTCGAGACCCAGCATTACAACCGGCTTGCCAGCCGTTAATGCCTCCTGCAATTGACTCTGGCGTCGCCTGAAATGGGCCTTTAGTTCCGAGGCGATATGGATCTCATCAAATAGCTCGCTGAGGCTGGTCTGGTCATTAACCTGAATGATCAAAGGGGCTTCCAGGTGATCTTTTATCCACTGACTTACCTGGGCATGATGCTGGTAAGTGACGGTACTAAAAGCGGCCTGATTCCTGCCTTTTTTATCTTGCTGATGGCTCCCGGGCAGAGGGCACTCATCATTTTCTGTCAATCCCAGGGCTTCCGGTTGTTGCCTTGAATTGACCACCTGAAGCCGAGGCTCCATGCCGGTCGTTTCGCGAATGGTCTGCAGTGAGCCCAGCAAACGGAACCAAAGAGCCTCAGTGAGGGGAGAGGTTACGGTGACGATCCCTCCCGACCGAACCTGTTCCAAAAGACAGCTGTTAGGGACGGCATAACCTTCCGGGGCAATGCTAATCGGGCTCAGCCATTCCCTGATATTGCTCTGGTTAATGATGATCGGGTTTCGTGGTGCGTCGGGGGAAAGTCCTTCCTCATCGTGTTTGTCAAAAGAGTAGGACAGGCTTTGGAACAGTGAATGAAGCTCGTCATTCTCCACCGGCATTTGATAAAACTGAACATCGTCCGGTAACTGACAGACTTTCCCGTTGCTCTCAAAACACTGTTGCGCGAGCATTTGTCGGATCGTCTGTTCAAAGGCCAGGTCCTCCCAGTCGGCCCCTTTCAGAATTACCCGTTGCCCAGCCCTTAATGACTCAAGCCTGCCGGGGGTGTGCTGGATTCGCCCCTGTTTATCGACTCCGGGGCCGCCCAGCAGCAACTGTCGCCAGTTATTGTGAAAGTGGCAGTCAATTAGAAGGGTATTGCCGTCTATAGCACTTTCGGCAGAAGGGAATTCAGCCAATACCGGAGGAACCTCGTCGGTTTCCATCAACGGCTCATTGCTGGTTTTTGTGTCAAACTGCCAGGTATTGTCCGGTCGATTAATTCGCCGCCAGAAGTCTGCACCCGGTGCGCCGCCTGCGGGCGCATCGCCATGCTGGCCAACCGCTGCCAATTGCCCGGGGTCTGCCAGGACCAGCAGAGAAACATGGGGTCCCAGAGGGCGTTTCTGCTGACTGACTTTGTCATACAGACAGGGGTTATCCGGGTCCAGCAGGTCGTTAAATTTTGGTAGCTCATCGCTGCTGAGTTTTCGGATATCTATCACCAGGGTTAATGGCTGTGAAGCCTCAAACAGCTTGCCTGAACGCAGAGTCTGGCGACCGTCGCCGGAAATGCTTAACCGGGTCACCAGATTAGCCTGTGAGAGGTCATCGGGGTGAGAAATGAGGGTGACATCCTGATGTTCATCGCCGGTCCGGGCAATTAAAAGCTGTCGAACTTCATCATCATGGGCGACAAAACGAAAATCGAAGGCATGAGGATTTTTTTGCAGTGAGGAATCCGTTGAGGATACGGTTCTCGCTTTGTCAGGCATTGTCAACGGAGAGGGCGATGTCTTTAGTTTGGACGTCACCTGGTAGCAGATTTCTATGCTCTTTTCTTTTTCCTCCGATGATGGCTTGGCTGGCACATGTCCATCAGGCACGTATCTCTTAAGAGCAGAGCTGTCTGTTTTTTCACCAATCTGGCCATCCATAATCAATCTCTCTCCCTAAGGACTGCTTGAAGTTGTTTTGTTGTTTGACCTTCAGACAGGAGAAAAGTTCTATTTGCAGGGCTCTGTAGGGGACACTCGGGGATGACAAGGCTAGAGGGGGCACCGGGCAGTATGGTTCTGGTGGTGAGTCAGTTTGGATTCCTGCCTTCGCGGGAATGACGGGAGTGAAGCTGGGAATGACGGGAGTGAAGCTGGGAATGACGGGAGTGAAGACGGGAAAGAGTATGTGGTCGTCATTCCCGCGAAGGCGGGAATCCAGCGCCAACATAGGGTCACCGACTTCTCCGGCATGACAAGGTCAGGGAGTCACCGGGCAGTATGGTTCTGGTGGTGAGTCAGTTTGGATTCCCGCCTTCGCGGGAATTACGGGAGTGAAGCTGGGAATGACGGGAGTGAAGACGGGAAAGAGTATGTGGTCGTCATTCCCGCGAAGGCGGGAATCCAGCGCCAACATAGGGTCACCGACTTCTCCGGCATGACAAGGTCAGGGAGTCACCGGGCAGTATGGTTCTGGTGGTGAGTCAGTTTGGATTCCCGCCTTCGCGGGAATTACGGGAGTGAAGCTGGGAATGACGGGAGTGAAGCTGGGAATGACGGGAGTGAAGACGGGAAAGAGTATGTGGTCGTCATTCCCGCGAAGGCGGGAATCCAGCGCCAACATAGGGTCACCGACTTCTCCGGCATGACAAGGTCAGGGAGTCACCGGGCAGTATGGTTCTGGTGGTGAGTCAGTTTGGATTCCCGCCTTCGCGGGAATGACGGGAGTGAAGCTGGGAATGACGGGAGTGAAGATGGGAATGACGGGAGTGAAGCTGGGAATGACGGGAGTGAAGCTGGGAATGACGGGAGTGAAGCTGGGAGTGACGGGAGTGAAGACGGGAAAGAGTATGTGGTCGTCATTCCCGCGAAGGCGGGAATCCAGCGCCAACATAGGGTCACCGACTTCTCCGGCATGACAAGGCCAGGGAGTCACCGGGCAGTATGGTTCTGGTGGTGAGTCAGTTTGGATTCCCGCCTTCGCGGGAATGACGGGAGTGAAGACGGGAATGACGGGAGTGAAGCTGGGAATGACGGGAGTGAAGATGGGAATGACGGGAGTGAAGAAGGGAATGACGGGAGTGAAGACGGGAAAGAGTATGTGGTCGTCATTCCCGCGAAGGCGGGAATCCAGCGCCAACATAGGGTCACCGACTTCTCCGGCATGACAAGGCCAGGGAGTCACCGGGCAGTATGGTTCTGGTGGTGAGTCAGTTTGGATTCCCGCCTTCGCGGGAATGACGGGAGTGAAGCTGGGAATGACGGGAGTGAAGCTGGGAATGACGGGAGTGAAGACGGGAAAGAGTATGTGGTCGTCATTCCCGCGAAGGCGGGAATCCAGCGCCAACATAGGGTCACCGACTTCTCCGGCATGACAAGGCCAGGGAGTCACCGGGCAGTATGGTTCTGGTGGTGAGTCAGTTTGGATTCCCGCCTTCGCGGGAATGACGGGAGTGAAGCTGGGAATGACGGGAGTGAAGCTGGGAATGACGGGAGTGAAGATGGGAATGACGGGAGTGAAGCTGGGAGTGACGGGAGTGAAGACGGGAAAGAGTATGTGGTCGTCATTCCCGCGAAGGCGGGAATCCAGGGCCAACATAGGGTCACCGACTTCTCCGGTATGACAAGGCCAGGGAGGCACCGGGCAGTATGGTTCTGGTGGTGAGTCAGTTTGGATTCCCGCCTTCGCGGGAATGACGGGAGTGAAGCTGGGAATGACGGGAGTGAAGAAGGGAATGACGGGAGTGAAGACGGGAAAGAGTATGTGGTCGTCATTCCCGCGAAGGCGGGAATCCAGCGCCAACATAGGGTCACCGACTTCTCCGGCATGACAAGGTCAGGGAGTCACCGGGCAGTATGGTTCTGGTGGTGAGTCAGTTTGGATTCCCGCCTTCGCGGGAATGACGGGAGTGAAGCTGGGAATGACGGGAGTGAAGCTGGGAATGACGGGAGTGAAGATGGGAATGACGGGAGTGAAGATGGGAATGACGGGAGTGAAGACGGGAAAGAGTATGTGGTCGTCATTCCCGCGAAGGCGGGAATCCAGCGCCAACATAGGGTCACCGACTTCTCCGGCATGACAAGGTCAGGGAGTCACCGGGCAGTATGGTTCTGGTGGTGAGTCAGTTTGGATTCCCGCCTTCGCGGGAATGACGGGAGTGAAGCTGGGAATGACGGGAGTGAAGAAGGGAATGACGGGAGTGAAGACGGGAAAGAGTATGTGGTCGTCATTCCCGCGAAGGCGGGAATCCAGCGCCAACATAGGGTCACCGACTTCTCCGGCATGACAAGGCCAGGGAGGCACCGGGCAGTATGGTTCTGGTGGTGAGTCAGTTTGGATTCCCGCCTTCGCGGGAATGACGGGAGTGAAGCTGGGAATGACGGGAGTGAAGCTGGGAATGACGGGAGTGAAGACGGGAATGACGGGAGTGAAGACGGGAATGACGGGAGTGAAGACGGGAATGACGGGAGTGAAGACGGGAATGACGGGAGTGAAGCTGGGAATAGTGGAGGTAAAACTCGGGGGGGGGGGGATTTTGCAAGCGGTCACTGAATATTATCCCACAGGTCATTCCATTGTAGGTTTTCTTTTTCAATCAAATTAATCTTCCACTGGCGATTCCATTTCTTCAGCTGTTTTTCGCGGATAATGGCCGACTCCATCGTTTCATGCTGCTCAAAGTAAACCAGCTTGTGAACGCTATATTCTGCTGTAAAACCAGGAGCCAGGTTGTTTTTGTGTTGCCATATCCTCTGAATCAGGTGACTGGTTACACCAATATACAGTGTTCCATTTCTCTTGCTGGCAAGTATGTAAACGCAAGGCTGCTTAAGCATTGATACTCCTTCGATCGTCATTCTCTCAAAGGCGGGAACCATTCAGCTTGAGTTAATAAGCTTGCAGTTATACCTGCTGGCGAGTGCTCACTCTCCCTTTTATATCAAGATTCGTTACGAAATTGTCTCTCACAGAGTTTGCAGGGCTACCCGAAACCATTAAAGGAAATCACCGGTCTCGAAAACTCATCACGATCCGGCTACTACCTGGTCACTCAATGCGTCACAAAGCGAATTCAAATTCACGCTGTGCAAAAACTCTTCGGCGATGGTGCTCATCTCATCGGATTTGAGTACCAGTGCGTTATTGGCGTTGTGTGCCTGACGCAAGTAGTTATCCTTAACAGATTCCTGAAACTCGGAAGAGCTCTTTATTTCAAGCATCATGGCATGCAGCTCTTCTGGTGAGGATGGGGCATGAGCGCCATAGCTGTGTTTTTGCCAGCCCTCCACATCAGCATCGGCCCAGCAATAGGTTAAGCAACCGCCTTTCGAGTGTGTCAATCCATAGAGATAATGACTGAAGGCCTGCTGAATCGCTTTCCTGCAGTTGTCTCGTAAATTTCCCACAAGAACATTCTCCCTGAGTGAAAGCTTAAGGGTTTCCAGAATGGCTTCGTACCTGCTTAGGATAACAGACCTTTTTTTCTGATATTCTTCTTCCAGAGTTCGATCTCGCAGACGATCCGGGACTTTGTTGCGATCTCTTAGCAACGCTGCAAGAGTGTTTTGGAGTTGCTTTTCTGTTGCCTGCACTTGATTGAGTCTTTCCAATAAATGCTTCAGGTCTGGACGGTTCTCAGCGAGTTGTTGTAACAGGGCATCGACCTTTTCATTTAACAGTGTATCGTCCCAGGAATTGCCCCAGGAAGGCTGCCCCAAGATAATCACCGGACGATGATTCGCCTTGCCCGAGATTGACTTCACAAAGGCAGGATGGCGCAGCAGCATCCGATCTATACATGGAACGCCCTCAGGTTCGTCCGTCCAGTCTTTTTTTACAGATGAGCTGATAATTTGATCTTCCAGAGATCGTGAAAAACCATCATGACAATGAGAGACCAGCGAGGTCCTGACTTTTCCCCACCGGGGGTTTTCATAAGCCCGCTGCCATAGCCCGCAATTTTTTTCTCTGGACAGAAATACCCTATAGAACTTTTTCAGGCATTGGTCGGCTGCAACCTTCATTTCATCGATACCTTGCAGACGCACTAATAGCTCATGGTGCTCACGGAAATCTGCATGATTTCTAAAAAAGGTCGGCACACTATCCAGCCAACCCGATGTCAAAGCCTTTTGGGCAAAGTCAATAACCGGGGGCCTGGTCAGGTCACTGTTTATCAGAATTTTCACCATTGAAAACAACCAATGTATAGGGTTTTCTTTGCCCTGAACAATCATTTTTGAGTGCAATATCCTGAGTGGTTCAGTGACCTGGTCTTCATCACTGTCAGACAAGATTTGTTTGACTGCCTCCGACATCGGTCTTCTGTAGGTATTTAAATCCCTGTCAGACACAAGACCGACCAGACCTTTCTCTTCAAAGCTCAATGCTTCTGTCTCCAGCGACTCCAGGATTAAGACACCCATGGAAAAACCGGTTAAATCTTTTCTGTTCCAAAGGTTCACTACCATTTTGGCAATGCTTAGATGGGCTGCAGGCAATTCACAGCCTGTCTCAAGAGCTTTGTCCAGTTCTTCAGGACTTATGCCACAGGCTTTGGCCAGGGTTTGCTGTTGTGCCAGATCAGCACTCTTCATAAGACCCTGCAGGAGATTGCTTTTCTTCTTTAACTCAGTGCCAGAACCAGAGAACCTTTTGATGGGCTGGAAGTCAGGCAGAATTTCTGTTATTACGCCAGGCCTCCCGCCCAAATCCGCTGACGTCCAGGTTTGGCCGCTATCCGTGGAATACTCTGCAAAGGCGTGGACATTGTTAACCATTTGTCGGCATGGAATCCCAAAATAACGACAAAAAGCAATAAAAACAGGTACACGATGACGACAGCTCCCCTGCCGCCGGGTTACGAGGAAGTGAAAGAAATTTTGATTGTGCCCGGGTGCAGCAGCGCCGGAAAACTCTGTGCAATAGTCCTTGATTGCCTTAATCCGTTCCGTCGTGTCTTTGGCTGTTTTTATTCTTAGCAGGGGCTCCTGTATTTCGGTTGGTTGCAGGCTAATGTTCTCAAGCACTCCTTTCATTACTGCCTTCATACCTGCGGAACAGAGGGCGTCAAGACGGTTTGATGCGTTTGATCGGACTTCTTCGGTAGAAGTTTTTTTGTCTGGTTTTCGGGATTCTACGACATAAGCAAATCGAATACTCTGGTTGGCTCTGGCCCCCGGAACAAACACTGTATGAAGCCCGGTATATCGGTCTCTGACCAGGGTAAATGGCAATTCGGGTGTTATGCGCAGGGCCACTATATAGTCATCAGGCTTCAGGCTGGGCAAGGTATAGCGACCATTCCTCGGTGAACAGTCAAAGGTCCCCAGCGTTTGTTTGCTGGCTAATGTCACTGGCTGCTCATGTTCTGGTAAGAGGGCAGGTATGATGACTTCGGCCCCCTGTATGTGTCTGTCATTGATGCTGATCGCTTCGACTTCGCCCTCAGGAGACACATAAATATCTTCTGCCCACCATCGATACAGCTCGATAGAAGGGTAATTCTGATGAAAAATTATATAATCGATATGCCGTAACTCACCCAGGTTCTTATAGTCAGTGATATGGTCCAATGTCGGAGTCTGAGCTACAAGGGCTTGCGGATTGCATTTTTCAGGCGCTTTATTTGCAGGCTGTGGCTCATGGTTCGGTCTCTGACCCAATGCCGGAGCCTGTACCTCGTGGACTTGTGGCATGTCTTCTGCGGGAGCCTTATCACCGCCAACAGCTGATGCCTGGTTGCTAAAATCGTCAGTCAAATGATTCAGCAGAGCACTGATCTGAAGCCAGAACCCGGGCCAACATTGAACTTCATCGTCTTTCCACGCGCTTATCCGCTGATCAGCCGCCTGAAGATAAGGCTGGTTAGCTGTCATTTTCAGCGTTTGTTTCTCTTCTGCCGTCAGGGGAAATACGCTGGCAGCGTCAACGCCCGTCTGGTCAAACAGACGGTCGAACCAGCATCGCTGCCAGTGTCGGTACAGTGCCCGGGTGAGAATATCGTCGGACTCATTCGGCTTCAGGGAAAGACCAGATGCCTGCCACCTGACCTGAGCCACCCTCGTAATGATTTCCTTTTTGGTTTGCTCTACAGAAAGATCAGTGTTGATACAAATTTCATGGTTTGTTTCATCAATACTGTTGCGATCGCTGCCTCGTATCAACCACGGGCGATCGATCCTGGGGACCTTTTCGTTGAACCATTGGCAAAGTCCGGAATCAAGCTCATTTTTACCCATGGCAAGCGTTGCTGACCTGGGCAGTTTGTCCAGTGATAGGTTGGCGGCCATCAGATAAAGCCGGTAGTGCTGATTGAGGCATTGATGAACGGCTTTTTCGGTATAATCGCCTCCTCTCTTAACAGCCATGGCGACATTCTGTAAATCGCGACTGGTCGGCTGTAACGGCAGGTTTTTCCGTTGCAGGCAGGCCCTTAAAAGACAATGTTTTTCTGTTAGCTTTTTAGCGACGAATTTCCCTTTTGAGGACTCTGGCAACACTTTCCCGGCAATGTTCTGCAATTCTGCCGAGTTATACTGGCGGATCGGCAAATGTCGAAAACGCCCTTTGAGCGCCGGTGATAAGGGTTTTCGTCCGCTGTATTCTGGCGGGTTGATGGTGGCGAACAGGTGGAAGCCCGGATGAGCATCGCCGGCCAGAATATCGTTCAACTCACCTTCCAGGTGCTGGCTGTCGATCAGGTTCATTTCTGAAATCACCACGATGCCGCCTTCGACTTTTGCTTTCTGGATCGCTTCACACACTTTATCCCAGGAACAATCACAGGCATTCAGGAGAAATATCTCTGGCATGGTTTCTCCCTTTTTCTCAGCCTGCTGTTTGACACTGTTGATCATCAGATTCAGCGTCGCATCCTTACCCCGCCCGGCCGGGCCCTGAATCAGCGTCGCCTGACGGCCGCCGTGTTTTATCTCGCGATGATTAGCCTGCTGACAGCGACTTAAATCCTGTCCCAGCCCTTGTACCAGCTCAATGACTGCTGATCCGGAGGTATCAAACTCAGGTCGGAATTCTTTGGTGAATGCTTCGAAGTCCCGCTGAATATCTGGCAAGGTGTGGTTATGAACTTTGTCGCGCAGGGTGTTGTCCAGTGGGTAACGGGCGGCAAACCAGATTTCCAGTGCCGAAAGGGCATCCTGTTGAGTCTCGCTGATTTCGGGACCCAGTAGATCCCGGAAACTTTGCCGGATCAAACTGTTCATTTGCTCACAGCTAACACTCTCTCCTTCGGATAACGCACGATCCAGATACCAGCCCACCCAACTGCAGATATCGGTTAAATCCCTGGGGGTAAACTCATGCTCGGGCAACAGCTCCTGATAATATTGCCACAGTGCCATCACGCTCCCGGTAGCATCGGGTAGAATTTTGTTTATTTGAGGTCCTGTCAGATGCCGTTGTAACTGATTGACCAGCGCCGGTTCCACCACTCTGTCCCGAAGGAAAGCCTGGTCCAGACGTGGGTAGTAAGCTCTGGGCAGTTTCTCCTTCAGCGCCTGGTCAAGCTGGCGTCCGGAGTAATGATCCGGGTTGCCGGTCAGGATTACCCGGTGTTTTGCGCTGACTTTGACAGGATGAGCATTCACATAAATGCAGGGTTCCGGTTCCCACAAGCCGTTCAATGACGCCAGCAATCCGGCTTTGGCCAGGTTAGCCTCATCCAGCACCAGGGTTATATAGTTTCCTCCAACATAGCCTTCATCTTTGTCGGATTCGGTATTGGCCCATTCCATCAATGCCCGGTTTTGCTGCACCATAGAGCGGTCGCCATCGGCGTGCTCTTGCCACTGCCAGCGTTTCATCAGGGTCTGCTCGCTGTCAGAAGGTCCAAGGGAAATGACCCTGGCCTGTCCTGAAGCCTTTGCCATTTTGGCGGAAAAGTAGCTTTTCCCGGTGCCGGTTTCCCCTTCAAGAAAGATAACGGGAGAGTCTGCAAGACGGTCATGGAGTCGGGATAATCGACGACTTTCACGATCCTTCTGACCTGTCTCGCCGTGATAAAGATCATGGGCCATTGCTGACAGGGATTGATCAGTGGAACCCGGCCATTGCATTGATTGAGACAGTCGTTTTTCTATGCGTTCAATGCGTTCTGCGACGGGATTCTCTGTGACATATTCTCCCCTGGCAATGTGGAAACAATCGCTGGCAAGAGCCTGAATAACATCGGATCGGGTCTGACCTGATGGAAGCTTTAGCTGCCAGCCAGAAGCCAGTGCATCCTGTAAACGTTTGATCTGTCTTGATGGCCTGATGGCTAACGCTGGACATTGCCTTGTTGCCTCCGGAGGGACTTGCAACTGGTACGCTATTGCCTGTCGCTGTGCTTCAGGCCCATGGGCCACGATCAGGGCACAGAGCCTGTTGAACACTTCTTTTTTATCCCACGTAAAAAATGGTTTTTCATAGGACAGATAAAATGTTTCATTAAATGCAGCCGGGTCAAAGGCTCTGGTCAGTGACCACAGGTTCCGCGTCACAAACGCTCTATCCAACTGCCGGGTACTGTTGATGATGGCCGCTAACTGATCCGGGTCTGCTGTGGCAGCCTGATCCTCATCCGGTAGTAACTCCCTGCAAGCCCATTTCATAAAATCACGTACTGACGGATTCTGCCGGGTGCCATGGGTGATGACACTATTGATAGCCTTGCGCCAGTGGCGGGGTAAAAGCTGCAGGGAGTGGTCAACCTGCTGTGCTCGTCGGGCGGCCAGTATCAGGTTATGCAACAACCCTTCGGTCATTTCAGGCAGAGGGTTAGATAGTTTGTCTGGCACGGTTGCAAACGCTCCGTAAAGCTTATCAAGCGCTTGCTCTGGCAGCTGGGACCGGGGGATATTATGCTGGTCGGCATTGATATCCCAGAGATCGATTTCGGGGCAGGGTTTACCCGTGGCAAGCTTCGAACGAAAGACTGGCGATGGGCTTTTGGCAGACTCAGGCCAGAGCAGGGTGATATGGGCCTGCGGGTAGGCCTGTAATTGGCCATTCACCAGCAGAGGCTGTCCTGCAAACAGAGGTTCCAGCAGCTGCTGAAGGGTTGGATTACTTTCGAGTCCCAGGAATACCACCGGCCTGCCAGCGGTTAATGCTTTCTGCAACCCACTCTCACGTTGTCCAAAATGGGCCTTTTGCTCCGAGGTGATATGGATATTATCAAACAGCTGGCTGAAGCCGGTCTGTTCATTGATCTGGACGACCAGAGCTGTCCCACAGTGACGGTTGATCCAATGACTGGCCTGGGCAGGTTGTCGATATGTGACTGCCTCAAAAGCATTGTGGTCTCTGATTTTTTTCTGTAACTGAGGGCTTTCGGACAAAGGGCCCTCATCGTTTTTTGCTAATCCCAGGGCTTCCGGCTGCTGTTGCGAATGAGCCACCTGAAGTCGCGGCTCCAGGCCGCTTGTCTCACGAATAGTCTTACGAATTGTCCGCAGTGAACCCAGCAAACGAAACCAGGCTGCCTCAGTGAGGGGAGAGGTTAGGGTGACTGTCCCACCCGCCTGAACCTGTTCCAACAGACGGGTGTTAGGCACGGCATAGCCTGCCGGGGTAATGGCAATCGGGCTCAGCCAATCGTTGAGGTTACTCTGGTTAATGATGATCGGATTTTCTGATGAATGATCAGAGCAGGACAGACTTTGGAACAGTGAATGAAGCTCGTCCTTCTCTACCGGCATCTGATAAAACTGAACATCGTCGGGTAATGAACAGATCTTCCCATTGCTCTCAAAGCATTGTTGCGCCAGCATTTGCCGAATCGTCTGTTCAAAGGCCAGGTCCTGCCAGTCGGCCCCTTTCAGAATCACCCGTTGTCCAGCCCTTAATGACTCAAGCCTGCCGGGGATGTGCCGGATTCGTCCCTGTTGATCCACCCCGGGGCCACCCAGCAGCAACTGCCGCCAGTTGCTGTGTAAGTGACAGTCAATTAGAAGGGTATTGTCGTCGTCCATAGCGCTTTCGGCAGAAGGGAGTTCAGCCAATACCGGAGGAACCGCGTCGATTTTCATCGATGGCTCATTGCTGGTTTTTGCGTCAAATTGCCAGGTATTGTCTGGTCGATTAATTCGTCGCCAGAAGTCAGCTCCCGGTGCGTCGTCACGCTGGCCTACCGATGCCAACTGTTCAGGACCTGCCACGACCAATAGAGAAACATGCTCGCCCAGAGTGCGTTTCGTCTGGCTGACTGCGTCATACAAACAAGGGTTATCCGGGTCCAGAAGATCGTTAAATTTAGGCAGTTCATCGCTGGTGAGCTTTCGGATATCCATTATCAGGGTGAATGGCTTTGAACCTTCAAACAACTTGCCTGAACCCAGAGTGTGGCGACCATCGTCGGAAATGCACAACCGGTTCACCAGGCTGGCCTGTGAGAGGTCATCGGGGTGGGAAATAAGTGTGACATCGCGATGCGCATCGCAGGTTTGGGCAACCAAAAGCTGTCGAACCTCATTATCATTGGCGACAAAACGAAAATCGAAGGCATGAGGGGACTTTTGACGCGGGGAATCCGTTGAGGATACGGCTCTCGCCTTGTCAGTGGGCATAACCTGAGATGACGATAGATTAAGTTGGTCACTGAAATCAGTGCAAACAGCTTTAACCGTAGGCGATAAGTCCAAATCCAGCCTTGGCCTCTTGGCTGGCACGTCACTACCCGGAACGGGTTTGTTGATTTCTCTACCAATCTGACCATCCATAATCAATCTTTCTCCCGGAGGACTGCTTGAAGTTGTTTAATCGTTTGACCTTCAGACAGGAGAAAAGTTCTATTTGGAGGGTTACCCGAAACCAGTAAAGGAAATCACTGGTCTCGAAAAATGCATTATGACCAAACAATTAACAAGTATTCAGTGACTCACAAAGCGAATTCAAATTCACACTGTGCAAAAACTCTTGGCAATTTTTGTCAGCTCACGGGGTTTGAGCATCAGGGTGTTGCTGGCGTTTTAAACCTGCTTTAAAAGACGTCAAAAATTGCGTTCATGGTAAATACATAATATATACTTTGTTAGTATCAAACAAAGTGAGAGTTGCCCATGTCAAAACAATCTGTTTTCACCATGAAAATTGATTCTGAGCTCAGAGCTGATTTCATTGCAGAAAGCGAGGCTATTCACCGGCCTGCATCGCAGGTAGTCAGGGAGCTAATGAGAGAATTTATTGAACGTCAAAAAAAAGCTCGCGAATATGATGAATACTTGCAAGCCAAGGTAAATGCAGGAAGAAAGTCCATGAATGCCGGTAATGGTCGGGATAATCATGAAGTTGAAGCGGAATTTGCAGCGCTTCGCGCAAACGCAGCAAATCGTTCATGAGAGTAATTTGGACACCTGAAGCCAGTCAAGACCGTATGGATATTTGGGATTACTTGGTTGCTAAAAACTCGCAAGCGGCGATAGATATGGATGAACGATTCAGTGAAGCCGCCGAAATTCTGGGCACTCATCCGATGTCTGGCCATCGGGGGAAAATATCAGGGACACGTGAACTGATCCCGCATGAGCACTATCGGCTTGTTTATGAAATAGCGGCTGATACAGTCTGGGTACTGGCATTGGTACATACTTCCAGACTGTGGCAATCCGACAATGGTGGCTGTACTTGACATCCTCCCCGCCGTAAAGAGGGTGTCGCAAAACTCTCTACAGCTTGGGAACGAGGTGATCTCAAAACATCCGCCGCACGATTTACTCCGAAAGTGTCAACTTGCAGCCATCCCGTTCCCTCGCTCTGAGGCTGTCGCAAAACTCTGGTTCCCGCCTTCACCCCCGTCATTCCCAACTTCATTCTCGTCATTCCCGATTTCATTCCCGTCATTCCCGATTTCATTCTCGTCATTCCCGATTTCATTCCCGTCATTCCCGATTTCATTCCCGTCATTCCCGCGAAGGCGGGAATCCAGCGCCAAAGGTGGATCTCTGCCTTCTCGGGGATGACAAGGCCAGGGGGACACCGGGCAGTATGGTTCTGGTGGAGAGTCAGTGTGGATTCCCGCCTTCGCGGGAATGACGAGAATGAAGCCGGCAATGACGGGAGTCAACGCGTTCCCACGCCGGAGAGAGTTTTGCAACACCCTCGCTTCTGCGTGGGAATGCATACCTCCCCTGAAAAGCCTACTCTGCAGCGCGAGATGGGTATGGGTTCCTGCGCTGGGACCCAAAGGCCTGAAAGCATGGGAGCCAGAGTTTTGCGACAGCCTCCCAAAGTACGTGGTTTTGCGCTTATTCGATAATCACCGCAAAAAATAGTTCATTCGTTCAAGTACAATTCAGCCATCCCATCCAGACGACTTTTGACTTCTTTCCAGTGCGGCATAACTTGTTTCAGTAAACGCCAGAAGCGCTCACTGTGGTTATGTTCAGCAATATGGCACAGCTCATGGAGTACGACATAATCAATGCATTCCTTTGGGGCTTTCACCAGATGAGGGTTGAGTAGTAGTGAACCTTTTGCAGAGCAGCTACCCCATTGTTTCTGCATCTTCATAATGCGGAAACCGGGGATGTTTGTGACCCATGTAGCTTGAGGCAGCAAGTGGTTTAAGCGCTCCTGAAAAATGATCTCCGCCCGGTATTTATACCAGTCTTGAAGCAGCCCTTTGACTAGCTTGCCTTTATTGCTACCAAACCGTGGCAGTGTGACCAGCAGCTTTCCTCGATCCATCTTTACAGAAGCCGTTGACTCTTTATCTTCCACTACTTTCAGTACATAACGTTTGCCGAGGTAAAAGGTCATTTCGCCACTGATATACTGTTTGTCCTGCACGAACTTTTGATGACTTCTGAACTCTATCAGGGCATTCCATATCCATTTTGAACGTTTAAGGACCGCCTCATGAATGTCGGAGTTCACCGCATCATCAGGGGCAGTGACTAGCACCTGGCAGTCGGGGTGAACACGGATACTGATCTTTCGTTTCTTTCCCTCAGGGTGAGGCTTTCTGACAACCTCATAGGATACAGCTTCATCTCCATAGACAAAGCTGTACTCTTCCCTGGAACGTTCATCGGAACAGACGGATGCCATTATTTGTTAAGTCCTGACAAACCTGACCGTGTGATTTGCACGACATCCGTAATCAATGCCTGAGCCTTATCAATCCCGATATCACCAAACAGCAGTGGCAGAAGGCCAATAGTAATTTGGTTCTCGATTTCCTGTGGGTTAATGCTGAACTCGGCAACAGACTTCCTGACCACTTCATCAATTTTCAATGCATGCTCAAAGCACTGAGCTTCCGATGGTGTATCTTGACCGTCAGGAGGTAGTTGTTCACCCAGGTGCTTCAGAAACAACCCGTAATACGCCTGAACCTGCTGCCTGATCTGGGGTTCCAGAGATTCAAACCGATCTGCTGGAATGCTTGCAACTCTACGCTCTTTCACCTGCTGCTCAAAGTCAGCAAAGATCAGGTACTGCTTCACCGGAGCGTCGAACATAGCCTTGGTTTGCTGAATGGCTTTCTTAAGCAGTTTGGAGAAATACTCCTGTGCATACGGGTCATCAGCCAGATCCTGATCAATCATCTTGCTAATGCGGCCAGTAATCTTATCTTTCTGGTTCCGGGCTTCGTCGTCGGACATTTCCTCAGGCTTGGCGCTTTTGCCCATGTTGCCAACCAGATAAACGCCCTCAGACTCCCTGACTTCAACGCCGCCAATATGCTTATCCAGCAATGCTCGGATATTGTCTGTGTAGTCATCGTAATCGACGGTTTCTTCGGCATCCTCCCGCACTTGCTTACGCAGTTGCGACATCATCTTCAGCGTATCTTTGTAATGCTGGCGGGTAGTGGTATAGGTCCCGGGAAATAGCAGGTCAAAACTTTTGTCTTCAAAGTAAGTGGCAGATTGCAGTGCAACCTTCATGCAGTTGGCAAATGCGGTGAGTGCCGTATAAAAATCATCCCGTTTTTTCAGATGGGTATCCGTAAGCTGTCCATCAACGGTGTCAATCCTGGGAGTCAGTGCTTGTCGTAAAGCCTGTCCATCCTGCTTGTTCTTGACGCTATCGAAAATAGCCCACAGATCAGCATACAAGCTCGGTAGCTTTTTATATTCGGTGTCCATGCGGTTATAGAGACCTTTCAGATCATCTATATCAAATCCGCTCTGAGTGCGTTCCGCCAGATTTTGGTACTTTTCAATGGTGGCATCCAGCTCTTTGAGAATACCCCTGTAGTCGATCAGATATCCAAACTGCTTTTTGCTATGAAGGCGGTTAACCCTTGCGATGGCTTGAATCAGGTTGTGTTGCTTCAGCGGCTTGTCGACATAGAGCACCGTGTTTTTTGGCTCATCAAAACCCGTGAGGAGCTTATCCACCACAATCATAATGTCTGGCCCATCTTCCTCACCAAACTCTGCAATGATTTTCTTGGTATAGGCTTTCTCATCCTGACTGCCAACGGTTTCTTTCCACCAGTTCTGCACCAGATCGGTACTTTCCTGATCAACACAGTCGTGCCCCTCACGGGTATCCGGTGGTGACATGGCAACAACAGAAGTGACCTTGCCAATCTCATCCAGCAATCTTTTGTATTGAATGGCTGAAGCCTTGGAGTCGCAGGCAAGCTGGCCTTTTAACCCCTGCTGCTTAAAGTTTTGGAAGTGGTCGGAAATATCATGGGCAATCAACTCAATCCGACCTTCAGTCTGATAAATCTGCCCCTTTTGAGCAAATTTCTTTTTCAGGTCTGAACGTTGTTTTTCGGTCAGCTTCTCGGTGATTCGATCAAACCACGCATCAATGGCTTTATCATTGGTAGAAAGTTCAGGAATACGCTCTTCATACAACAATGGTGTTACAGTGCCATCTTCTACTGCCTGCTGCATGGTGTAAGAGTGGATGATCCTGCCGAACTTATTTTCAGTTTTGTCATCTTGCAGCAAAGGTGTGCCAGTGAAGGCAATATACGCCGCCTTGGGTAAGGTTTGCTGCATGCGGATATTGTTTTCACCATTCTGGCTCCGGTGCCCTTCATCAACCAGCACAATGATATCCGGGCTGTCGTTGTAGCAATCCGGTAGTTTGATGGCTGTCCCGAACTTATCAATGATGGAGAAAATGATTCGCTCATTGCCCTTACCAATTTGTTCGGCCAGCCGCTTGCCAGTGGTTGCCATGGCATCTTTTTTATCTTTGCCGGAGAGAGCACCGCCAGAGGCAAAAGTACGGGCAAGCTGATCTTCCAAATCAACCCGATCTGTTACCACCACAACCCGACACTTCGCCAGTTCAGGCAACCAGATCAGTGCTTTGGACAGAAAGACCATGGTGAAGGACTTACCAGAGCCTGTGGTATGCCAGATCACACCACCATTACGTGCTCCCCGTCGTTCACCCGGTAAAGAGTCATCAAAGGTGGTAATGCGTTTGACCAGCGCTTTAATAGCAAATACTTGCTGGTAACGGGCAACAATCTTGCCTGCTTTTTTATCGAACAGGGTAAACAGCCGGGTGAGTTCTAACAGCCGGTCTGGGCGCAGCATGGAAATCAATAAACGGTCTTGGTCAGTTACTACCAGGTCGCCACCGGAAGTCAGAGAAAGAAATTCAGTCTTTACCTTCTCTGGTCTGTGGGCAAACAAGGCTTTAATCTGAACTTCTGACAGAGGCTTGTTTTTCAATTGAGCAAACTCTGCCTCAGGGATCTCTTCCTCTTTCCACTTCGCCCAAAATTTTGCCGGTGTGCCGCAGGTGCCATAAAGTCCATCGCTGCCATTGATAGACAGTAATAACTGGCTGTATGCAAACAGGTGTGGAATTTCACCCACCTTTTGGTTGCGAATATTCTGCGAAATCCCTTCTGCAACCGTCGGTTTGCCAGTAGTCGAAGCATCGGGGCGTTTCGCTTCAATCACCACCCATGGCAAACCATTGACGAAACAGACAATATCTGGAATTCGCTTGCCTGTACCTTGACTGTTCTCAACGTCTAGTTCTTCAGTGAAGTGGTAAACGTTATTTTCCGGGTGCTCCCAGTCAATAATCTGAATGGTTGGGTTGGCTTTTTTACCCTCTATGAATTCAGTAACACCGATGCCGTAGGTCAGGGCGTTATAGAGCTTCTCATTGGCGGCTCTCAACCCTTCGTTCATGGCTGGGTTGGAAAGTTCCTGTACGATTTTGTCGATAGCGGCTGGGGAAAGTGGGTGCTCTTTTCCCATAAAACAAAATGTTTTTTTGGCCAAAATACCACGAAGTACCGATGGCAAAGTGACCGCAGAGAGGCTGCCACGCTGCGACAGGCACACTTTTGGGGGGATAAACTCATAACCCAGGTTACTGAGCAGGGACAGAGCAGGGATTTTTGCGCTTTGCTCTTCCTTGAAGTTGGGCAAAATAATATCAGTCATTACTAATCCATTGCCGCAAAATATTGATCGTTACAGGAGCAAATGCTTCAAGTTTTCCATCTACAGGAACAGAAAGCTCATCAATGAGTATTTCTATCAACTCGTTATCATCCAGACCTTCGCCAGGATTAACGCTATTTGTTAACAAGAGTGTCTGTACTAATTGCTTACGTTTTTCTATTAAGCTGCGGTTATTTCTCTCGGTATCACCAAGGTTTAAAACTCTTATTGTCTCTACTGCCTGTTGAGTCTTTCCAACTACACGACCACTGAGCTTGAAAACCAAATCTGTCTCACATTCTGGCATGAAGGGTGTCAGAGGCAATGGCTGTGAGCCGTGTGCAGCGTCACATTGGTCAGGGTTTGTACAGCTGGCAACAATGTTTGTGAAATCCAGACTGCGATGAGGTGCAATTCTTCGAGCCTCCACATGTTCATTTATGGTGTCCCGATTTTTCCCGGATACGGCTTGGCAGCAGTAAGCACAAAGGTAGTATTGTTCCTCTGCACATGCCGCCTTGATAGCCTGCCGTTCAACCTCTGACAGATCTTTATAAATACCTTTTGGGTTTCTCTGCTTCCATTTGGTAAGAAGTTCAGGCTCAACCCCCGGAGTTTTACTAACCCTTCGCACTACGCAACTCCTGTTTACGGAGCATCAGCCTGGCTTTGGCAAGCTCCAGATTGCTCTCAGGGAGGTCGTCCTCCAGCACCTCTAATAGTTGATTTGCCAGTTTAAAATCCGAGTCATGTATTGCATCAAGTAGATCATTGAGCTTGATATTCACCGCTTCATTTCTGATATCGGTATCCATGATGTCAAGCAAAACAGTATTCGCATCTTCACCGTACAGTGGTGGGAGCTGCTTTAACTCGTCATCCTTAATCAAGTATGTCAAAACGTCTTTACTATCACTGATGACCAGAGGTGAATGGGTAGTCAGGACAAACTGACAAGCAGGGAATGTCTCAGAGAGTTGATTTATTAAGGTGCGTTGCCATTTTGGGTGCAGGTGCATATCAACTTCATCAATAAGCACAATCCCTTCGCCTTCCAAAGGATTCGCCAAGTCCGGGTTCATTACAGCTAACCTTCGGGCAATGTCTCCTATCAGAGCCATAAGAGACTTCTCCCCCTGTGAAAGTTGGGCAACATTATAAGTGTCGCCGGACTTATCTACAGACATATGAAGCCTTGGCTTACGCTTGACCCGCAAATTTGAAAACTCAGGCATGAATTTGTAGATCGCCGTGCGGACTGCATTCAGTTGTCTATCCCTGGTTGAAGCTTTTAGTGCAGTAAGCCGCTCCCAGGTATCTTCATCTTCACCCAACAATGAACGAATATTCTGCAGGACTTCATCAGAAACCCCGGATTCATTTTCACTGTCCTCGCGTTCCCTATACCATTCAAAGAAACGCCTGAAATCTACGCCCTGACTCAGTGACTTGTCGTAGCCATCAAGCTGAAAAAAGGTGTGCTTATCCTTTATTTTGAGCGGGATATCCAAAACAACCCGTTCGACTGAATAAAAGGCGATCAAAGGTAAGCTGGTGTTTTCAAACCTGGAAAGCAACGTCCGGTAATGGTCTGCCAGTGCTTTAGCACCGGAATACTCACTTTTAAACTCACTCTTGCGACCTTTTCGTGACCTCGCAACTCGCCATGAAAAACAGTTTACTTCACAGGATTCAATTTCCCCATCTTCTGACCGACCATCGATGTGATGAAAAATATCGATATCCATGGCAGCGCCATTTTGATCGTTTTTTATGACGAGTTCAGGTATTGGATTACCCGCGCTTTTATCACTTTGTATGCGTGAAACCAGCCAGCTTAGAGAGGTAGCCAGAGAGCGTAAAATCGAGGTTTTACCGGAGCCGTTATTGCCAACAAATACTGTGACATTGCTTCGCAGGTTGCCCAATGGGGCGAGCATGATCTCAAGCTCAGAAAAACGCCCGACATTGTGCAATGTCAGTTTTTTAACCTCCATTAGTCTGCTCCCTGTTCATTGCTATTGGCTTCCACCTTAACCCTGCGTTTGCCGGTTAACAACTGTTGCCGCTGCAGCTCCAGTTGCAGGCGCAGCTCCTCTTCACTGGGCAACTCCAGCTTGTACTTGGAAGCAAACAGTTGCTGACTGTCGTTCAGCACAGAATATTTGGCGACAGTGTGACTGCCTTCGGAGCAGAGAATCAGGCCAATGGTGGGGTTATCATCCCCACGGCGTTTTTTCTCTTCATACATGCGCACATACATGTCCATTTGCCCCACATCCTGATGGGTGAGCCTGTGCATTTTCAGGTCGATCAGAAGGAAGCACTTGAGATGGAAGTTGTAAAACACCAGATCGATAAAATAATCGCCATCGTCTGTGCTGATGCGTTGCTGCCTCTCGACAAATGCAAAACCCTTGCCCAGCTCCAGCAGGAATTTTTGCAGACTGTTGATCAACTCCTGCTCAAGCTCATTTTCCTGAACTGAACCAGCAGGCAGGTTGAGGAAATCCAGAATATAGGGGTCACGCAGGTAGTCCTGCGGTGTGTCTTGCAGAACCGAGGTCTTTTGCTCGGCTTCTGCCAGTACAGGCTGCAAACCGTGCTTTCCGTGCTGGGTCGCCAGCAGGCGCTCGTAGTACAGTGTCCCCATCTGGCGCTCAAGGGCACGGGCGCTCCAGCATTGCTCTGCAGCTTCCTTCATATACCACTGGCGAGCCCGTTCATTTTCGATGCGTGTCAGTGCTCGGTAGTGGGTCCATGACAATTCGAGACGCAGTGCGTCTCGTTTTGGAAAACAGAGGTAAAATGCCCGCATTTTTCGCAGATTGGTGAGATCAAACCCCTTGCCAAACTCCCGGCTGAGGCTTTCGGAGAGCTTTTTTAATACCTTTTTGCCGTAAGCCGCACGGGTTTCGCCCTGCTGTTCATCCTCAACAATCAGGCGACCAATTTCCCAGTAGGTCTGCACCATGGCGGCATTGACCACCGTCACCACCCGCTGGCGACCTTGGGTCAGCAGCTTACGGATATTGTTAAGCAGCTTGTCGTGCTGGCTTTCGCTCATCAGGCGGCCTCCTGTGTTTCCACTTTTACCCGGCGCTTGCCCGTTAGCAATTGTTGCATCAGAGATTTTTTCTCTTGTTTGAGATTGGCAAGTTTTGTTTGCAGATGTTCTAGCTCACTATCAGCAGAACTGAGTACAGTCGCAATTTTTTTCTGCTCATTTAGATCAGATGGAAAAAAAATTTTGACCTTCTTCAGCTCACTTGACTTTATGCCCTTTGCCGTGGAGCCTGATGAGCGAAGGTCAATCAGTCGCTGCCCTTTCTCGGATAGAAGAAAATACAACAAAAAATCTGAGTTAATTTTTTGGTTGACTCTTAAAGTCACCGTTCTCTGTCCTACGCCATATACACCCGTTTCTGGGTAGCGGCATGCCATTCCTAACGGTGCTTCAGTAGTAAAGAGAATATCCCCTGCCTGAGGGGTGCCTCTCTTCATCCATGAGTCAAACGAGTTCTCATCAATATATTCTTGGCTTGCAAAATCCAGATAACCCATCCGGACATTCTTGGCAGTAATAAGTGGGATGCCTTTGTTAGCTTTTGGGACAGACTGTCCACGATAATCAATTATTCTTTCGAGCAGGGAACTTAATGCTTCGATTTCCCACTCTTCCTCAAAACCCGAAAAGCGTTTTTTTCCAGTCAACAACTGCTGCATCAGGGCTTTTTTCTGCTGCTTACTGACCTCAATCAGCTTTTCTGTGGTTGCAATGGCTTTATCCCAAGTGCCAAGGATTTTCGCTATTTTGCGCTGTTCTGCAAGTGGGGGGATGGCAATTTTTAACCCTAAAAATTCACCTTTTGTGATGTTTTTCATCGAACCACTTGTACCTGTAGCTAGATTCGACAACACATATCGAGAATGGTCTGAAGCCAAGATGTAACTGAGCCATTTCATACAAACATTTTGTTCGGGTTCAATCTGCCACAGCTTGTCTGGGAGAAAGAGATCAAGATAGTCTTCCTCTACATATGCACTCGCACCTACCAATTCTTCGGTATTGCTGCGACTAATGACGATTTGTCCTTTTCGAGGGTGAGTCTTAGCTCTCTTCAATTCAGAGTTTGAAATAATAGCTTTGACCGCATTGGGATCAAACCGGCCATAAGAAACTGCACTTACTTTCAGTACGCCTTTCTCAGTACCTTTCAGAGCACGGTCTTCCCCGTTGACACTTACGCCTGATTCTAAGCCTTGAATCAAATCACCAACACGACCATCAATCCATCCTTTAGGAAGCATATCCCAACTCCTTCAGGTACTCAGCCATTTCCGCTTCCAGATCAGCCAGTTCAGTTGCACCAAAAAGCGATTGTGCAACGGTGCGTTGCACAATTTCGAAGTCAGGCCAGCTGGCGGCAAATTTTGCCATATATTTCAAGTTCCTGGGGCTGAATCCGGACAGCGCAGGCAGTTGTTTTTTCAGATCCTGGGACAGGCGATCAATGACCTTTGCTCCCCAGCCAGCCTCCTGTTGTTTGGTTAAAATCTTTTGTCCCAGATGCCAGTACAGGAGAATTTGCTCCACATTGACTTTTTGCAGGGCTGTCATTCTTCGGCTGGCAATGGTTTCAACCATCAGGGCCAGAAATTCGGGATAATCACCAGGCAGGTTGCTCAGGGTCTCACCCACAGGAAAGCAAACACCTTCACGTTTGGGGTCCACTCGCTGCTTGCGTTTGCCTTGCTTATTACCCTTATCACTCATACCCAAGCTCCTCCAGGTAACCCTGCATTTCTTTTTCTAAACCTGCCAGCTCCAGCTGTAACTCCAAACGTTCAGCGCGCACCGTCATCAAGTCAATCTCCTCTTCCTCTTCAAAGGTATCCACATAGCGGGGAATATTCAGGTTGTAATCGTTCTCCTGAATCTCTTCCAAGGTAGCGAGGTAGGCGTATTTATCTACTGTCAGACGATCCTGATAGGTATCTACAATCTTCTGGATATTTTCAGGAGTAAGCTGATTCTGGTTCTTGCCAGACTTAAACTCACGAGAAGCATCAATAAATAGAACTTTGTCGTCAGTTTTCTGTTTCTTGAATATAAGAATGGCAGCAGGAATTCCAGTTCCAAAGAACAGCTTCTCTGGCAGGCCTATCACGGTATCCAGCAGGTTCTCATCAATCAGTTGCTTACGGATTTTCCCTTCAGACGATGCCCGAAACAAAACGCCGTGAGGCACAACCACACCCATGCGGCCCGTTTGTGGTTTCAGGGTTTCAATCATATGGCTGATAAAGGCGTAATCACCTTTGGTTTTTGGTGGAATACCCCGGCGGAAACGGCCAAAGGGATCGTGCTCAGCATCATCATGCCCCCACTTATCAAGGGAGAATGGTGGATTGGCAGTCACCACATCAAAGTGCAGCAGACCTCCGTTTTGGTCCTGTAATTTGGGGTTGCGGATGGTGTCGCCCCATTCAATACGATGATTATCTTCCCCATGGAGAAACATATTCATCTTTGCCAGAGACCATGTAGAACCAATGGCTTCCTGACCAAACAGAGCGTATTTTTTGGAGCCGTTGTAGTTCTTCTGGATTTGCTTGCCGCACTTCATCAGCAGAGATCCAGAACCACAGGCAGGGTCACAGATCTGGTCGCCTTCTTCAGGCTCCAGCAAGATGGATAAAAGATCAGATACTTCAGGTGGGGTATAGAACTCACCGGCAGATTTACCACTACCCGCTGCAAAGTGCTTAATGAGGTATTCGTAGGCGTTACCAATCACATCCAATGAACCCACACGGCTTGGTCTGAGATTGAGGGTTTCTTTGCCAAAATCTTCCAGCAGGTGACGCAGAATATCGTTTTTCTGCTTTTCATCGCCCAGCTTGTCGGTATTGAAGCTGATGTCCTGAAACACGTTTTTCAGCTTTGTGCCGTTGGCTTCCTCAATGGCATGGAGTGCCTGGTCGATACGGCTACCGTTACCTGCCTCATGACGTTTAGCGTAAAGATCCCAGAAGGTGCAGCCAGCAGGGATTTTGAAAGACTGGCTCGCCAACATCGCATCAACCATCGCCTGGTTGCCAGCAAACTGGGTGGACAGCTCATCGAGCCTGTCTTGGTGTACGTCTGAGATGTACTTCAGGAACAACATCGTCAGGATGAAATCTTTATAAATGGAAGGGTCAACCGTGCCTCGGAAAGTGTCGCAGGCTTTCCACACTGTATTGTTGATTTCCTGCTGGTTAATGGGAGTGTTTGGCATATCTGCTCTCAACGTCTTTTGTCTATGTGTCTGGTAAAAAGTATCAGGTAAATTGGGTTATGCTTTGGCGATCAGGTCATTGGCAATAATGCTTAGTTGCTGCTGACGGTTAACGATCAACCGTTGTAGCAGGGCATTCTCTTTAATGCTTGCCCGGTACAGTTTGGCAATGGTGTTCTGGGTTGTAAGGTCTGGCAGGGTGACTGCGGTTTCTGCAAGCACCGGCTTGCGGATATTGACCTGATGACTGCCTTCGGCACTGTTGCGAAAGTAGCGTTGAACAGGAGACTGGTTTAGCTGCCAGGTCAGAAACTCAGGATTCACCCTGCCTTTACAGGCAGAATTGACCCGAAGCAAAAATAAACTGGGAGCCAGCGTTACCTGCGGCATTTCGTCAGCGATATAGCTGGCAATATACCGGCCTCCCTTGGCAATAAACAGAATGTCACCCTGTTGAAGCCAGTCGGCCTTGCGCTTACCTGTCAGTTCTGTGGTGATCAGGTTCTCAGTGCTCAGCTCACCCAAGTCAGAAATATCCTTTGCCTGAACTACCCGAACATAGCCGTTTGCCACTTTTGTGATCGCACCACGGAACGGGTAGCCAGCCTGGATGCTGACCACTTCAGATAAAGCGATTTGATGTTCAGGAGAACTGTTTTTGACCACTGTTGGCATAAAAAGAGTCTGGATCGTAAGTCTGAGGAGAGTATTGCAGTACGATAGTAATAGTTCAATAAAAAAATGCAGTATTTATTTTATGCAATTTTATTTTTGCTGTTCTCGTGATGCGTATCTCTCGCTTTTTGCATTATGGATTGATGATTATGAATCTACTTTAGAGGGCGTCAAAAATTGCGTTCATGGTAAATACACATGAAGTTGAAGCGGAATTTGCAGCGCTTCGCGCAAACGCAGCAAATCGTTCATGAGAGTAATTTGGACACCTGAAGCCAGTCAAGACCGTATGGATATTTAAATAGCATGAAAGTTCAACTTAAATAGTTGTTCGTTTTCATTGTGGGAAGTCAACGGTCTCGAAAAACTCATCATGACCAAACCTTTAACAAGTATTCAGTGACTCACAAAGCGAATTCAAATTCACTCTATTCAAAAACTCTTCGGTAATTTTTATCAGCTCCGCAGATCTGAGTACCAGGGCGTTACTGTCGCCCAGTGTCTGTCGTAAGTAGGTATCATCAACCGATTTCTCAAACCACTCGGATCGATCAATTTCAGAGAACATGGCATACAGCTCTTCCGGAGAAGATGGGTCATGGGCGCCATAGTGGTTCCGATGAGGCTCAAACCGGACAGGAGCATCGCCCCAACAATAGGTTAAACGACCACCCTTCGAGTGTGTCAATTCATACAGGTAATGACAGAAGGCCTGAAGAATCGCCTGTTTGCATTTGTTCTCTAAATCACTGGCAAACTCTGCGTCCTTGTGTAACACGTCACCAGACTCAGAAATGGGTCTGTAGTGGTTGTAAATACCATTTATATAGCCTCGGTTTGAGACCACATTATCCTGTTTGACTTTTTCCAATAACCGCTTTAAATCAGGGTTTTTCTTGGCTTTCAGTTGCAACAGGTCTTGGGCTTTTTTATCAATTAATGTGCTGCTCAGGAAAGGGTGGCCCAGGATAATCAGCGGACGGTGTCTGGCTCTGACCGAGCGCAACTGCACAAATGCGGGCTGGTTCACCAGCATTCGTTCTATATTCGGAACACCCTCAGGGTCATCCGTCCAGGCGGTATCTAAAGATGGGTTGGTAATTTTATCATTAAGGGATGGCGAAGCCCCTTCGTGACAATGACTGACGAGCATGTCATTGCCTTTTCTCCTCAGAAAGTCTTTATAAATCGACCGCCAGTTATGGCTTTTTTTCCCCCTTTTCAGTAATGTCTGATGCCACATTTTCAGGCAATTCATAGCTTCAACCTTTAGTTCTTCGACACCTTTCAGACGCATCAACAGCTCGTGATGTTGAGTGGGCATAATAATGCTGCGGCTATACCTTGGCACTGGATCCGGATCCAGCCAACCCAATTTCAGAACTTTAAGGGCAAAGCGAATAATCGAGGGGTTGGTCAAGTCAGTGTCCTCAAGTATATCCACCATTGAGCCCAACCAGTCGAGGTAGTTTGCTCTACCCTGAACAATTATTTTTGAATGCAATGATTGGAGTTGTTCAATGATCCGCACTTCATCACCGTTAGATAATATTTTTTTGACAACCGCCGACATCGGCCTGGAAGGCCAATCGCGATAAAAAAACTTACCGACCAGTTGCCACTCGCGAAAGGTCAATGCTTTTGTCTCCAGCGACTCTAAAATTGAGATCCCAAGGGAGAAACCGGTTAAATCTTTTCCTTCCCAAAGCTTCAATACTGTTTCGCGGATATCCAGGTTTTTTTCCGGTAATGCCCCGCCTGTCTCAATGACCTTGTTAAGTTCCTCAAGGCTCAGACCATAGGTCTTAGCCAAAGTTTGTTGTTGTGCTGAATCAGCACCCTTCAGAAGACCCTGCAGGAGATCCCTCGCCTTCTTTAAATCACTACTGACTTTTTTGTTGTGCTGAAAGTCAGATGGGAATTTTCTTACCTCTAAAGGCACCCCGCCCAAATCCACTGACTTCCAGGTTTGGCCTCTATCTATGGAACACTCGGCAAAGGCGTGAGAAGGGTTGCCAATTTGCCGACACGGAATCCCGAAGTAGCGACATAAAGCGACAAAAACAGGCACACGATGACGACAGCTTCCTTGCCGTTTTGTTACCAGGAATTGAAAGAAATTTTCATTGCTCTCTGCTACGGCGGTACCGGAGAACTGTTGGCAATAGTCCTTGATCGCCTCAATGCGTTGCGTCGTGTTTTTTGCGTTCATTATTGCCTGCAAAGGCACCTTTATTTCAGGCAGTTGTTGTTCAACCTCATCAAACAGTTTGTTCAATACTGCTTCCATACCTTTGGAGCAGCGGGCGTCAAAACCTATTGATTGTGCTGGCTGGACTTTTTTAGTCAGTGTTTTTTTGCTCGCCTCTCTGGGTTCCACGACATAAGTAAATTCAATAATCTGACCGGCTTTGGCTTCGGGAACTGACAGTGTGTGCAGCCCGGTATATCGATCCCTGAGCAGTGTATACGGCAAAGCGGGTTCAATACGCAGGGCCACGACATAGTCTTCAGGCGTCAGACTGGGCAATGCATATTGACCATTGCTTGATGGCGCTTTGTAGTTTGCCAGTGTTTGGTTGTTGGCTAACGTCAGTTCCTGGTTACGCCCCGGTAACTCTTCGGGTATAAGGGTTTCGGTCCCCTGAAGGTGTTGATCACTCATTTCGGTCAGCACGACCTCACCCCCGGCAGATACACTAATATCCTCAGCCTGCAGGCGATACATATGGCGAGGGTAATCCGTGTCAAAAATTTTATAGTCGTCGACTTTTGACTTCTTACTGCACTCATAGTCCGTGTCACGGTCCAGGGTCTTACCCTGTTTCCCGCGAGCTTTTGAGATGTATTCTTCAGGAGCGTTATCACCGTCAATCGTTATATCTTCGTGAGTCTGATCGTTCACACAATGGTTCAGCAGATCACTGATCTGATGCCAGAACCCAGGCCACCATTGAACTTCACTGGCTTTCCACGCCCTTATCTGCTGGTCAGCCGCCTCGAGATAAGGCTGGTTGGTTGACGTTTTCAGCGTTTGTTTCTGTGCATTCGTCAGTGGAAATACGCTATTAGCGTCCACGCCCAACTGGCCATACTCGCGATCAAACCAGCGTTGCTGCCAGTGTCGGTAAAGTGTCTGGGTGAGAATATCGTCGGATTCATCCGGTTTCACTGAAAGACCCGATGTCTGCCAGCGGGTACGTGCCAGCATCCTGATAATTTCCGTTCTGGCTTCCTCACCATTCAGATCAGTTTTGATACGAATTTCATGGCGTTTTTCATCCGTACTGTTGCAATAACTGCGTCGTATCAACCAGGGTCGATCAATACCTGATACCCTTTGGTTGAACCATTCGCAAAGTCTGGTATCAAGTGCTTCGTTACTCATGGCAATAGCCGATGACCCGGGCAGTTCTTCCAGCGTCAGCCTGGCTGCCATCAGGTAAAGCCGGTAGTGCCGTTGGAAGCATTGATTCAGTCCGTTTTCGGTAAAATCCCATGCTCTGATAACAGCCCTGGCGACGTTTTGTAAATCACGACTGGTTGGCTGTAACGGCAGTTTTTTGCGTTGCAGGTGAGCCCTTAAAAGACAATGTTTTTCTGTTAGCTTTTTAGCGGCGAATGTCCCTTCTAAGGACTCTGGCAACACTTTCCCGGCAATGGTCTGTAATTCTGTCGGGTTATACTGCCGGATGGGCAAATGTCTGAAGCGCCCTTTCAGCGCCGGTGACAAAGGTTTTCGCCCGCTGTACTCAGGCGGGTTGATGGTGGCAAACAGGTGGAAACCCGGATGGGCATCACCGGCCAGAATGTCGTTTAACTCACCTTCCAGATGCTGGCTGTCGATCAGGTTCATTTCTGAAATTACCACGATGCCGCCCTCTACTTTTGCTTTCTGGATCACTTCACACAGTTGCTCCCAGGAACAATCACAGGCATTCAGGGGAAAGACCTTTGGCATGGTTTCTTCCCGTTCTTTAGCTTGCTGTTTGACACTTTCGATCATCAGATTCAGCGTGGCATCCTTACCCCGTCCGGCCGGACCTTCAATCAGCGTTGCCTGACGACCGCCGTGTTTTCTGTCGTGATGATAAGCCTGCTGACAGCGGCTTAAATCCTGTCCCAGCCCTTGCGCCAGATCAATGACTGCCGATCCGGAGGTATCAAACTCAGGTCGGATTTCTTTGGTCAATGTTCTGAAGTCCTGCAGAATATCTGGCAGGGTGTGGTTATGAACTCTGTCTCGCAGGGTGTTGTCCAGTTCGTAACGGGCAGCAAACCAGATTTCCAGTGCCGAAAGGGCATCCTGTTGAGTCTCGCTGATTTCGGGACCCAAGACATCCCGGAAACTTTGCTGGATCAAACTGTTCACTTGCTTACAGTTGGCACTGTCGCCTTTGGATAACGCACGATCCAGATACCAACCCACCCAGCTGCAGATATCTGTTAAATCCCTGGGAGTAAACTCATGCTCGGGCAACAGCTCCTGGTAATATTGCCACAGTGCCATCACACTCTTGCTGGCAATGTGTGCAATGTCGTTTATTTGATGCCGTTGTAACTGACTGAGCAAAGCCGGTTCCACTACTCTGTCCCGAAGGAAAGCCTGATCCAAACGCGGGTAATAAGCTCTGGGCAGTTTCTCTTTCAGGGTCTGATCCATTTGGCGCCCGGCGTAATGATCGGGGTTGCCGGTGAGAATTACCCGGTGTTTTTCGCTGACCTTGACAGGATGACCATTCACATAGATGCAGGGTTGCGGTTCCCACAGGCCGTTCAATGACGCCAGCAATCCGGCTTGGGTCAGGTTAGCCTCATCCAGCACCAGAGTGATGTATCCTCCGTCTTTGTTGGATTCGGTATTGGCCCATTCCATCAACGCCCGGTTTTGCTGCGCCATAGAGCGGTCGCCATCGGCGTGCTTTTGCCACTGCCAGCGTTTCATCAGGGTTTGTTCGCTGTCAGAAGGTCCAAGGGAAAGCACCGTTGCCTGTCCTGAAGCCTTTGCCATTTTGGCGGAAAAGTAGCTTTTCCCGGTTCCGGTTTCCCCCTCAAGGAATATAACGGGAGAGTCCGTAAGCCGGTCATGGAGTCGGGATAAGCGACGACTTTCACGATCCTCCTGACTCATCTTGCCATGATAAAGATCCCGGGCCAGCGCAGACAGAGTCTCATCAGCGGAACCCGTCCATTTCAGTGATTCAGACAGCCGATTTTCTATGCGTTCAATGCCGTCTGCCTCAGAACTCGCTGTTCTGGCCCTATGAAAACAATCGCTGGCCAGACCGTGGATGGCATCGGATCGGGTCTGCCCTGAATGTAAAGGTAACTGCCAGCCAGAAGCCAGTGCATCTTGCAAACGTTTAATCTGTCTTGTTGGCTCTATGGCCAAGGATTGCCAGGGCTTTGTTGCCGCCGGATCGACTGCTAACTGATACGCTATGGCATCTCGTTGTTTTTCAGGCGCGTGGGCCAGGATCATGGCACAGAGCCTGTCCATAACTTCTTTTTCACCCGACTCTGGAAATGGACTTTCATAGGACAGTTGTAATTCGGTACCTATAAATACTGCCGGGTCAAAGGCTCGGGCCAGTTGCCACAGGTTCCGTTTGACAAACTCTCTATCCAGTCGCGGGTCGCTATTGATGATGGCAGCTAACTGATCCGGGTCTGCGGAGGCGGCTTGATCCTCGTCCGGCATCTTATCCGGTAACAAGTGCCAACAGGCCACTTTCATAAAATCCCGCACGGACGGATGCTGCCGGATGCCATGGGTGATGACACTATTGATGGCCTTGCGCCAGTGGCGGGGCAGGAGCTGCAGGGAGTGGTCAACCTGCTGTGCTCGACGAGCAGCCAGTATCAGATTATTCAACAGCCCTTCGGTCATTTCAGGCAGAGGGCTGCAAAGGAGGTCAGGTACGGTTTTAAACGCTTTGTAAAGCTGTTTAAGCGCTTGTTCTGGCAGCTCAGTCCGGACGATACCATGCCTGCGGGCATTGATATCCCAGAGATCGAGCTCAGGACAGGACTTACCCGTGGCGACCATCCCATGAAATACTGAAGAGGCGCTTTTCACAGACTCAGGCCAGAGTATTGTGACATGAGCTCGTGGATAGGCCTGCAACTGGCCATTCACCAACAGAGGTTGCCCAATAACCAGGGGTTCCAGAAGCTGCTGAAGCGTTGGATTACTTTCCAGTCCCCTGAATACCACGGGTTTGCCAGCGGTTAATGCCTCCTGCAACTCACTCTGAGATCGTCTGAAATGCGCCTTTTGTTCCGAGGCGATATGGATATTATCAAAGAGCTGAGTGAAGCCAGTCTGTTCATTGACCTGAATGACCAGAGGGGCTTGTGGCTGACGATTAATCCAATGACTGGCCTGGGCATGTTGCTGGTAAGTGATGGTATCAAAGGTGGCATGGGCTCTGGCTTTTTCATGCAGGTTGGACAGAAAGCGCCCATCGTTTTCTGCCAATCCCAGGGCTTTTGGCTGCTGTCTTGTATGAGCCACCTGAAGTCGGGGCTCCAGGCCGGTGGTCTCGCGAAGGGTTTGCAATGAACTCAGCAAACGAAACCAGAGGGCTTCAGTAAGTGGAGATGTTACGGTGACGACACGCCCCGTCTTAACCTGTTCCAACAGGCAGGTGTTAGGGATTGCATAGCCTTCAGGCGTAATGGCAATCGGGCTCAGCCATTCTGTGATATTCCGCTGGTTAATGATGATCGGGTTTTCTGCTGCGTGCTCTTTAGGCTGACTTTGGAACAGCGAATGAAGCTCGTCCTTCCCCACCGGCATCTGATAAAACTGAACATCGTCGGGTAATGGACAGACTTCCCCATTGCTCTCAAAGCACTGTTGCGCCAGCATCTGTCGAATGGTCTGTTCAAAGGTCAGATCCTGCCAGTCGGCGCCTTTCAGTATCACCCGTTGTCCGGATGTCAACTGTTCAAGCCTGCCAGGAATGTGCTGGATTCGCCCCTGTTGATCGACACCGGGAGCACCCAGCAGTAATTGTCGCCAGTTGTTGTGCAAGTGGCAGTCAATAACCAGGATAGTGTCGTCGTCCATGGCGTTTTCGGCACTGGGGAATTCAGGCAATAGCGGTGCGGCCCGGTCAATGTCCATCGATGGTTCATTGCCAGTCTCAGCCTCGAACTGCCAGGTATTGCCCGGTCGGTTAATTCGCCGCCAGAAGTCAGCGCCCGGAGCGCCGGCCGCAGGTGCCTCGTCATGCTGGCCAACCGATGTCAATTGTTCAGGGGCTGCCAGAACCAGCAGAGAAACATGCTCTCCCAGAGGGCGTTTCTTCTGGCTGACCTTGTCGTATAGACAGGGGTTATCCGGGTCCAGCAGATCGTTAAATTTTGGCAGATCCTCACTGGTGAGTTTTCGGATATCTATCACCAGGGTCAATGGCTGTGAACCTTCAAAGAGCTTGCCTGGGCGCAAAGCGTGGCGACCATTGCCGGCAATGGTCAACCGGCTCACCAGGTTAGCCTGTGCAAGGTCATCAGGGTGGGAAATAAGCGTGACATCGCGATTTTTATCGCAGGTCTGGTCAGCCAAAAGCTGACGAACCTCATCATCACTGGCGACAAAACGGAAATCGAAGGCATGAGGTTTTTTTTGGAGCAAGGAATCCGTTGAGGATACGGTTCTCGTCCTGTCAGGTGTCATAATCTGAGATGACGATAGATTCAGTTGGTAATTGAGACCAGAGCAGACAGCTTTGACGTTTGATGGTAAATCTAAATCCTGCCCTGACCTCCTGGCTGGCCTAGCCGGAACGGATTTGTTAATTTCTCCACCAATCTGACCATCCATAGTTAACCTCACTACTACCATCTGAAGGATTGCATCTGAAGGATTGCATTAAAACTGTTTAATTATTCGACCTTCAAATAATACAAAAGTTTCATTTTGGTACTGGCTCGTTGCCATTGTGGGAAGTCAACAGTCTAGAAAAACTCATCATGATCAAACCTTTAACAAGTATTCAGTGACTCACAAAGCGAATTCAAATTCACACTATTCAAAAATTCTTCGGTAATTTTTATCAGCTCTGCGGATCTGAGCACCAGGGCGTTACTGTCGCCCAGTGTCTGTCGTAAGTAGGTATCATCAACGGATTTCTCAAACCACTCGGATCGATCAATTTCAGAGAACATGGCATACAGCTCTTCCGGGGAAGATGGGTCATGGGCGCCATAGGAGTTCCGATTGCTCACAAACCGGACAAGAGCATCGCCCCAACAATAGGTTAAACGACCACCCTTCGAGTGTGTCAATTCATACAGGTACTGACAGAAGGCCTGAAGAATCGCTTGTTTGCATTTGTCCTCTATATCACTGGCAAACTCTGCGTCCTTCCGTGAAATGTCACCAGACTCAGGAGTGGGTCTGTAGCGGTTGTAAATACCAATCATGTAGCCTCGGTTTGAGACCCCATTATCTTGTTTGACTTTTTCCAATAACCGCTTTAAATCAGGGTTTTTCTTAGCTTTCAGTTGCAACAGGTCCTGGGCTTTTTTATCAATTAATGTGCTGCTCAGGAAAGGGTGGCCCAAGATAATCAGCGGACGGTGTCTGGCTCTGACCGAGTGCAACTGCACAAATGCGGGCTGGTTCACCAGCATTCGTTCTATATTCGGAACACCCTCAGGGTCATCCGTCCAGGCGGTATCTAAAGATGGATTGGCAATTTTATCATTAAGGGATGGCGAAGCCCCTTCGTGACAATGACTGACCAGCATGTCATTCCCTTTTCTCCTCAGAAAGTGTTCATAAATCGACCACCAGCTCTTGCTTTGTTTTCCCCTTTTCAGAACAGACTGATACCACTCTTTCAGGCAATTCGAAGCTTCAATCTTCAGTTCTTCGATACCTTTCAGATGCATCAACAGTTCGTGATGTTGAAGGGGCATAATAATTTCGTCGCTGTACCTTGGCAGTGGCTTCAGCCAACCCAATTTCAGAACTTTAAGGGCAAAGCGAATAACCGAGGGGTTGGCCAGGTCACTGTGCTCAAGTATATTCACCATTGAACCCAACCACTCCAGGGGGCGTGCTTTAGCCTCAACAATCATTTTTGAGTGCAGTGATTGGAGTTGTTCGATGACCCGGACTTCATCACCGTCAGATAATATGTTTATGACAACCGCCGACATCGGCCAGAAACTCCAGTCGCAAGAAATAAACTTACCGACCAGTTGCTGCTCGAAATAGCCCAATGCCTCTGTCTCCAGCGACTCTATCATTGAGACACCCATGGAGAAACCGGTTAAATCTTTTCCTTTCCAAAGCTTCAATACCGTTTTGCAGATACTCTGGATTTTTCCTGGTAATGTACCGCCTGTCTCAATGATCCTGTTAAGTTCCTCAAGGCTCATACCATAGGTTTTAGCCAGAGTTTGTTGTTGTGCTGAATCAGCACCCACCAGAAGACCCCGCAAGAGATCCCTCGCCTTCTTTGACTCACTACTGACTTTATTGGTGCGCTGGAAGTCAGATGGGATTTTTTTTAGCTCACCAGGCGCCCCGCCTAAATCCACTGACTCCCAGGTTTGGCCTCTATCCACAGAATACTCTGCAAAGGCGTGGATATGGTTGATCATTTCCCGACATGGAATCCCAAAATAGCGACAAAAAGCAATAAAAACAGGCGTCCGATGACGACAACTGCCTTGTCGCCGTGTTACGAGGAAGTGAAAGAAATTCAGATGATGCCCTGCTGGTTCAGCACCTCCGGAAAACTTCAGGCAATAGTCCTTGATCGCCCTGATGCGTTGCGTCGTGTTTTTTGCGTTCATTATTGCCTGCAAAGGCACCTTTATTTCAGGCAGTTGTTGTTCAACCTCAGCAAACAGTTTGTTCAATACTGCTTCTATACCTTTGGAACAGCGGGCGTCAAAACGTATTGATTGTGCTGGCTGGACTTTTTTAGCCAGTGTTTTTTTGCTCGGCGCTCTGGGTTCCACGACATAAGTAAATTGAATAATCTGACCGGCTTTGGCTTCGGGAACAGACAGTGTGTGCAGCCCGGTATATCGATCCCTGAGCAGGGTACATGGCAAAACGGGTTCTATACGCAGGGCCACGATATAGTCTTCAGGTGTCAGACTGGGCAATGCATATTGACCATTGTTTGATGACGCTTTGTAGTTTGCCAGTGTCTGGTTTTTGGCTAACGTCAGCTCCTGGTTATACCCCGGTAACTGTTCGGGTATAAGGATTTCGATCCCCTGCAGGTGTTGATCACCCATATCGGTCAGCTCGACCTCACCCCTGGCAGATACATTAATATCCCTCGCGCGCAAGCGATACATGTTGAAAGGGTAGTTCGTGTCAAAAATTTTATAATTGTCGAATACTCTCTTCTTCTGGCGCTGATAGTCCGTGGCCCGGTCCAGGGCATTGGCCTGTTTCCTGCGAACTTCTGAAATGCATTCCTCAGGAGCCTTGTCACTGTCGATCACTATATCCTGATGAGTATAATCGTGCGCACAATGGTTCAGCAGATCACTGATCTGATGCCAGAACCCAGGCCAAAATTGAACTTCACTGGCTTTCCACGCCCTTATCTGCTGGTCAGCCGCCTCGAGATAAGGCAGGTTGGTTGACGTTTTCAGCGTTTGTTTCTGTGCATTCGTGAGGGGAAATACGCTATCAGCGTCCACGCCCAACTGGCCATACTCACGGTCAAACCAGCGTTGCTGCCAGTGTCGGTAAAGTGTCTGGGTGAGAATATCGTCGGACTTATCCGGTTTCACTGAAAGACCCGATGCCTGCCAGCGGGTTCGTGCCAGCATCCTGATGATTTCCGTTCTGGCTTCCTCTCTATTCAGATCAGTTTTGATACGAATTTCATGGCGTTTTTCATCCATACTCTGGCAATCACTGCGTCGTATCAACCAGGGTCGATCAATGCCTGGTACCCTTTGGTTAAACCATTCGCAAAGTCTGGTATCAAGTGCTTCGTTACTTATGGCAATAGCCGATGACCCGGGCAGTTCTTCCAGCGTCAGCCTGGCTGCCATCAGGTAAAGCCGGTAGTGCCGTTGGAAGCATTGATTCAGTCCGTTTTCGGTAAAATCCCTTGCTCTGATAACAGCCCTGGCGACGTTTTGTAAATCACGACTGGTTGGCTGTAACGGCAGTTTTTTGCGTTGCAGGTGAGCCCTTAAAAGACAATGTTTTTCTGTTAGCTTTTTAGCGGCGAATGTCCCTTCTAAGGACTCTGGCAACACTTTCCCGGCAATGGTCTGTAATTCTGTCGGGTTGTACTGCCGGATGTGCAAATGTCTGAAGCGCCCTTTCAGCGCCGGTGATAAGGGTTTTCGTCCGCTGTACTCTGGCGGGCTAATGGTGGCAAAGAGGTGGAAGCCCGGGTGGGCGTCACCGGCCAGAATATCGTTTAACTCACCTTCCAGATGCTGGCTGTCGATCAGATTCATTTCCGAAATCACCACGATGCCGCCTTCCACTTTTGCTTTCTGGATCGCTTCACACACTCTGTCCCAGGAACAATCACAGGCATTCAGGTAAAAGACTTCCGGCATGGATTCTCCCCGTCGCTTAGCCTCCTTTCTGACACTTTCAATCACCAGGTTTAGCGTGGCATCCTTACCCCGTCCGGCTGGACCTTCGATCAGCGTCGCCTGTCGTCCGCCGTGTTTCCTGTCGAGGTGATAAGCCTGCTGACAGCGGCTTAAATCCTGTCCAAGTTGTTGCACCAGTTCAATGACTGCTGTTCCGGAGGTGTCAAACTCAGGTCGGATTTTTTGGGTGACTGTACTGAAAGTCTGCTGAATATCTGACAGGGTCTTTTTGCGAACTCTGTCACTCAGGGTATTCTCCGGTTGGTAACGGGCAGCAAACCAGATTTCCAGTGCTGACAGGGCATCCCGATGAGTTTCGGTGATTTCGGGCACCAGCACATCCCGAAAACCTTGTTGGATTAAACCTTGTACTTGCTTGCAGTTAACCCTGTCACCTGCGGATAACGAACGATCAAGATACCAACCCACCCAGCTGCAGATATCCGTCAGATCCCTGGGGGTAAACTCATGTTCTGGCAACAGTTCCTGATAATACTGCCAGAGTAGCATGACGCTCTCGGTGGCAATGCGTGCCATGTCGTCTATTTGCCGAGACTCCGGCAGATGCCGTTGTAAATGATTGAGCAGAGCCGGCTCCACCACTCTGTCCCGAAGAAAAGCCTGGTCCAGACGAGGATAGTAAGCCCTGGGCAGTTTCTCTTTCAGGGCAGAATCCAACTGGCGTCCGCCGTAATGAATGGGGTTACCGGTGAGAATCACCCGGTGTTCTTTGCTGACCGGGACAGGATGACCATTCACATAAATGCAGGGTTCCGGTTCCCATAAGCCGTTCAATGACGCCAGCAATCCGGTTTTGGCCAGGTTGGCTTCATCCAGAACCAGAGTGATATATTTTCCTTCAACATAGCCTCCATCTCTGGGGTGTGAGGTCTTGGCCCATTCCATCAGCGCCCGGTTTTGCTGTGCCATAGAGCGGTCGCCATCAGCGTGTTGCTGCCACTGCCAGCGTTTCATCAGGGTCTGCTCGCTGTCAGAAGGTCCAAGGGACAGCACCACAGCCGATCCTGAAGCTTTTGCTATTTTCGCTGAAAAGTAACTTTTCCCGGTGCCGGTTTCCCCCTGCAGGAATATAACAGGAGAGTCTGTAAGCCGGTCATGGAGTCGGGATAAACGACGGTTTTCACGATCCCTCTGACTCGTCTCGCCGTGATAAAGATCCCGGGCCAGTGCTGACCAGGGCTCATAAGTCGAGCCCTGCCATGCCAGTGATCCAGACAGTCGATGTTTTATACGTTCAATGCCTTCTGTTTCAGAATTCGCGGTTCTGGCCATCTGAAAACAATCAGCAGCCAGTGATTTAATGGCTTCGGATCGGGTCTGCCCTGAGGGCAGAGGTAACTGCCAGCCGGAGGCCAGTGCATCCTGTAAACGTTTAATCTGTCTTGATGGCCTTAAGGCTAAGGTTTGATAGTGTTCTGCTGCCTGCGGATCGACTGCCAACTGACAGGCCATTGCCTGTCGATGTTTTTCAGGGGTATGGCTCACGATCAGGGCACAGAGTCTGTCCAGAGCGTCTTCTTTGCTCTGCTCTGGAAATGGATCGCAATAGGACAGTTGCAATTGCTTTAAGACTCCAGGGTCAGAGGCTGCTCTGATCAGCGGCCACAGGTTCTGCTTCACAAACTCTCTGTCTAACCGTGGGGCACTATTGATGATCTCATTTAACTGATCCGGATCGACCGAGGCAGTTTGATCCTCATCCCGCTTCCCGGGAGCATCTGGCAGCAACATCCAACAAGCTACTTTCATAAAATTACGCACCGGCAGACTCTGCCGCAGGCCATGGGTGATGACACTATCGACGGCCTTGCGCCAGTGGCAGGGCAGGAGCTGAAGTGAGCGGTCAACCTGCTGTGCTCGCCGGGCAGCCAGTATCAGGTTATTCAACAAGCCTGCGGACATTTCAGGCAGAGGGTTACAACAGTTGGCAGGTACGGTTTTAAACACTTCGTAAAGCAAGTTAAGGGCTCGTTCTGGCAGCTCAGTCCGGGGGATATCATGCTTGAGGGCATTGATATCCCAGATATTGACCTCAGGGCAGGGTTTACCTGTGGCAACCATCGAATTAAAGACTGCAGATTGGCTTTTCGCAGATTGAGGCCAGAGTATTGTGACATGAGCTTGTGGGTAGGCCTGTAACTGGCCATTGACCAACAGAGGTTGGCCAACAATCAGGGGTTCCAGGAGTTGTTGAAGTGTTGGATTACTTTCGAGCCCGCAAATTACAACCTGCGTGCCAGCGGTTAATGCCTTTTGCAAGTCACTCTGATCTCGTCCAAAAAGGGCCTTTTGTTCCGAAGTGATATAGATATTATCAAATAGCTGGCTGAAGCCGGTCTGTCCATTGACCTGAATGACCAACGGTGCTGGCTGGTGTTTATTTATCCAACGACTTGCCTGGACGTGTTGCTGATAAGTGACGGTTCTAAAGGTGGCCTGATCTCTGATTTTTTCCTGCAGGTTGGGCACAGACTGTTCATCGCTTTCTTCTAATCCCAGAGCTTTCGGCTGCTGTCTTGAATGGGCTACCAGAAGTCGCGGCTCCAGGTCCGTTGTCTCTCGAATAGTCTGCAATGAACCCAGCAAACGAAACCAGGCCGACTCAGTGAGGGGAGACGTGACGGTGACCGTACCACCTGCTCGAACCTGTTCCAACAGACAGCTGTTAGGGACTGCGTAGCCTTCCGGAGCAATGGCAATGGGGTTCAGCCATTCTGTGATATTACTCTGGTTAATGATGACCGGGTTTCCTGGTGCGTGCTCTTGAGACAGGCTCTGAAACAGTGAATAAAGCTCATCCTCACCCACCGGCATCTGATAAAACTGAACCTCGTCCGGTAACTGACAGACCTTCCCATTGCTCTCAAAACACTGTTGCGCCAGCATCTGTCGAATCGTCTGCTCAAAGGCCAGATCCTGCCAGTTGGCCCCTTTCAGAATCACCCTTTGTCCGGCCCTCAATAACTCAATCCTGCCGGGGAGATGCTGAATTCGTCCCTGCTGATCCACACCGGGGCCCCCCAACAACAACTGTCGCCAGTCGTTGTGCAAGTGGCAGTTAATAAGAACGGTAACGTCGTCGTCCATGGCGCTTTCGGCAGGGGGGAGTTCAACCAATAATGGAGCAATCTCGTCTATGTCCATCGATGGGTCATTACCAGTCTGGGCCTGGAACTGCCAGCTATTTTCCGGTCGATTAATTCGCCGCCAGAAATCAGCGCCGGGTGCGTCGTCACGATGACCAACCGATGCCAACTGTTCAGGATCTGCCACGACCAATAGAGAAACATGCTCGCCCAGAGGGCGTTTGTTTTGGCTGACTTTGTCGTATAGACAGGGGGTATCCGGGTCCAGCAGATCGTTAAATTTTGGCAAATCTTCGCTGCTGAGTTTTCGGATATCCAGCACCAGAGTCAGTGGCTGTGGACTTTCGAACAGCTTGCCAGAACCCAGAGTGTGGTGGCCATCGACAGAAATACTCAACCGTCTCACCAGATTGGCCTGTGAGAGGTCATCGGGGCGGGAAATAAGGATAACATCCCGTTGTTCATCGCAGGTTTGCGCCACTAAAAGCTGTCGAACTTCATCATCACTGGCGACAAAACGAAAATCGAAGGCATGGGTGGTCTTTTGGAGCGGGGAATCCGCTGAGGATACGCTTCTCGTCTGGTGAGGCGAGACCCCCGGAGCTGATGATCTATTGAGCATGGGAGTTACATCTGAGCAGACCTTTGCAATCTTTGACGGTGCATCCAGCTTTGCTCTCTTGTCTGGCACGCTGCAATCAGGTAAGGGTTGTTTATTTCTCCAGCCAATCTGGCCATCCACGGTAAATCTCGCTCCTGTTATTTGAAGGACTGCATTGAAATGGTTTGATTATGTGACCTTCAGACGGGAGGGAAGTTCCATTGGTTTAGCAAAATCGTCGTAAACCCTCGCCCAATCGAGGGTGTCGCAAAAGGGTATGGTCAGCAGGATATATCAAGATCGTCGTTCCCGCGCAGGCGGGAACCCACCACGAACAGTGGATCTCCGCCTTCGCGGAGATGACGGTTTGAAGCTTGAAGCGTTTTAATTGACCTTTTGCGACACCCTCAACCGGGCGGGGATATAAGACGGGAACGCAGAGCGTTCCGGTTGAGTATTTGTACGTAGTTGGTTATATTTTCCATCGGTCTGTCTCTATGCAGAGACTCACGGTGACGAAAACCAAGCACTGTTAACAAAAAATTAAGGCAGAGACAACTGCCCAACCGCCCTTGAAGAACCAGACGAGCCCATACCTGAGTGACCCGTTAAGGCTGCGGCAAATCAAACAAAAGACCAATAATAACCGAGGGGCACCCGGTTACTGCTGATGGAGGCTTCTGTGTAAGTCCAGTCGCTATAGGCTGGCTGTAGCCCGTGAAGTCAGAAGCCTCGCCTGACAAGGCGGGGAGTGTCACTGAGTGAAACGAACAAGAAAAAAAAGGTATTTCAAAGTCTTTCAGTGATGTTCTACGATATGGTCAAAGTGCCTGTTCTGGCAGTGGTTTTTAAACCCCTGGTTAATGACCATTTTTCTTGGGCTTATGTGGTATTCGGGTTAGGGTTTACCATCCTGTTTCTCTATACTGCGGTTATTCTGGAACTCAAGGGAGAAGAACTATGACTGTCAACATCCTGCTTTCAAGCATCGCTTTGCTGTTTTTTGTGGGATCGGTTTATTTGCTGGTGACCCATCTTGATCAGTTTGAAAACTGGTTAAGTTAGCCTCATCCAGCACCAGGGTGATGTATTCTCCGTCTTTGTGAAATTCGCTATTGGCCCATTCCATCAATGCCCGGTTTTGCTGCGCCATAGAGCGGTCGCCATCAGCGTGTTGCTGTTCGCTGTCAGAAGGTCTCAGGGAAAGCACCGTTGCCTGTCCTGAAGCCTTTGCCATTTTGGCGGAAAAGTAACTTTTCCCGGTTCCGGTTTCCCCCTCAAGGAATATAACGGGAGAGTCCGTAAGCCGGTCATGGAGTCGGGATAAGCGACGACTTTCACGATCCTTCTGACTTATCTCACCATGATAAAGATCCCGGGCCAGTGCAGACAGAGGCTCATCAGCAGAACCCTGCCATTTCAGTGATTCTGACAGTCGACGTTCTATACGTTCAATGCCGTCTGCCTCAGAACTCGCTGTTCTGGCCCTATGAAAACAATCGCTGGCCAGACCGTGGATGGCATCGGATCGGGTCTGCCCTGAATGCAAAGGTAACTGCCAGCCAGAAGCCAGTGCGTCTTGCAAACGTTTAATCTGTCTTGTTGGCTCAATGGCTAAGGATTGCAAGGGCTTTGTTGCCGCCGGATCGACTGTTAACTGATACGCTATACGGGCTCGGGCTGGTGAGCCCCGGTATAGAATTCTCAAGAAGAATATTTCCCGCAGTTATTACTGCCTGCAGGGAGTTAAGACTATCATCAATTACCCCGATAACCTGACTAAGTAAATCATCAAATGAAATCATAGATATTTTCTTGATTTCGGGCTGAATAAAGCTTGAGGAATTGCCTGAAAAGCAAATTTCATGCTCTGATCATCAGGAAAGGGAGCGATCAATGGATGGTGTTGGGGGCATAAACGGACATAATAAATACCCTGTAGAAGATAATACACAACCCGCTCAGGTGCCTACGGGAAAAACCAGGTCCGGACGAAAAGTTCAAGAATTTAAAAATGCTTACTGCCACATGGCTCGTACATTTGCGAGGGAATTGGGGCATGAAAGCACGGGGTTTATGAGGAGATTGGGGCATAAAAGCACGGGGTTTATGAGGAGATTGGGGCGTGAAAGCACGGGGTTTATGAGGAGATTGGGGCATGAAAGCACGGAGAAAATGAGAGCCACAACCAGACCTTTGCATTCGAGGAGAATCACCAAATCTTCGGAACAGCCTCGTCAGGTTCCGGGGTTACGAGGCAATCAACCTCAGCAACAGCCAGTCAACAACAGTAGCAAGGTTGACCAGCCGGTGGCCAAAGACCCCCTTCGTGGGCAATGGTTTGACTGGAGTGCCAAGCAATTTCAAGGCAAAGGGTATGCCCCCCATGTTGCCAAAACAATGGCCGATACGGTGTTATCCCGGTGTGGCTCTGATTATCGAGCAGTGGAAGTCATGGTAAACAGCACACCATTGAGCCCACAGGCCGCCTTCAGGCAAGAACAGCAGAAAAATTATCAGTGGGCAATGGGGCAATTTACCGTCAAAGGCTATGATCCTGATGATGCCCGCCAGGCTATTACCCGTGCTCTGAGCATGGCAGGCACTAATCTGACGGATTTTCAGCGGTGGGTTGTTGCTGCTCCTGATGTCCGTGGTAGCGCAGTGGCAAGCCCGGAATACATTAAAAACGAACTGCGTCCCTGGATGATTCAGGAAATTGAGAAAAAAGGCTTTGCCCCGGCAGAGGCGCAAGCCGTGGCGGATAACTTAATAAAAATATCCACCGGAAATGTGGATGAACTGCGCCAATCTGTCCAGGAAATTCGCCCGAAAGGTGCCAGACCGCAGGTACCGGCAGATGAGATGGAACAGCGCAATAAAGAGGCACTGGAAACCCTGGGATTGACGAAAGATGTCAGCCTGAATGATGTAAAAAAAGCCTTTAGAAAATTGGCAATGACGCATCATCCGGATAAAAATCCCGGGAACTTAGAGAGCAATCAACTTTTTCAAAAAATCTCGGAAGCGCACAGGCACCTGACCGAGGATTCAAATTTATTAAAAAACTAAGCGTTAGCATCTCGGTGTTTTTCTGGTGCGTGGGCCAGGATCATGGCACAGAGCCTGTCTTATCCGCTAACAAGTGCCAACAAGCCACTTTCATAAAATCCCGCACGGACGGATGTTGTCGGGTGCCATGGGTGATGACACTATTGATGGCCTTGCGCCAGTGGCAGGGCAGGAGCTGAAGGGAGTGGTCAACCTGCTGTGCAAGCCGGGCAGCCAGTATCAGATTATTCAACAACCCTTCGGTCATTTCAGGTAGAGGATTACATGGAGTTTTGCGACACCCACTCCGCGTGGCAATGCATACCTCCCCTGACAAACTGACTCTACATCTGAGATAAGTTATGTGTCCCCACGCTGGGACCCACAGGGCAATGGCATCAATTAGCAAAGACCAGGAAAACCCTACCTGGAAAATACCCGATCCAGAATGGCGACATCCTCTCCGGAAGTCACCGATCTCGAAAAACTGATCATGACCAAACGGTTATCAGGTATCCAATGACTCACAAATCGAATTCAAATCCACGCTGCTCAAAAACTCTTCATTAATTTTGGTCAGATCATCGGACCTGAGTATCAGAGCGTTACTGATGTTGAGTGCCTGTTTTAAATAGGCATCCTTGGCAGATGACGGAAATTCGTAAGATTCAATTAATTGCATCATGGCATACAGCTCTTCCGGTGAGGATGGATCATGAGTGCCATACCATTTTATTCTAAGTATCTGGTCACTGACAATTGCTTCGGCCCAACAATAGGTCAAGGAACCGCCTTTCGAGTGCGTCAAACCATACAGGTAATGACTGAAGGCCTGCCCAATCGCTTGCCTGCATTTGATTTTTAGATCACGTACAAGCCCTTTTTCCCGGTGTTGCAGCCCAATGGAATCCAGAAGGGGTTTGTAATGACTTTTGATAGCAAGTTTTTGTTTCTCATATTGTTCTTTTCGAGTCTGGCATTGCTGATCAGGAAGCATTGATTGTTCATGGCTTGAATGATCACTGTACCAATTATCCAGGTCAGCCAGAGCTTTGTCGTATTCATTATCAATCTCCCTGTACTGTTTGACTTTTTCAAACGACCGCTTCAATTCCGGGCTGCTCTCAACTTTTAGTTGAAGCAGAGCTTCGGTTTTTTCACTCATTGCTTCGCTGTACCAGCGAGGTTGCCCCAGGATAACCACCGGTCGGTGGAGCGTCCTGCCAGAGTTTAATCGCACAAACGCGGGATGGTGTACCAGCAACCGCTCTATATTCGGAATGCCTTCAGGTTCGTCCGTCCAGGCGTCTTGTAAAGCTTTACGGACAATCAGCTCTTCCAGGTATGGCGAAAAGCCACCATGACAATGGGTCATCAGGCAGGCATCTTCTCTCGTTTGGAAGTCTTCATAGCTCAGCCGCCATTCCTGACTGTTTTTTTCTCTGGAAAACAACTGCTTGTATAAATTTTTCAGGCAATGGGTGGCTTTAACTTTTAATTCATCAACGCCTTCAAGGCGTAACAATAGCTCATGCTGTTCACGGACCCCGTTAATCTTGTGGTCGTATTCCGGCAGTGGATCCAGCCAACCTGATTCCAGGGCTGCGAGGGCAAGTTGAATAACCGAAGGCCTGGTTAAGTCACTGCCGTTCAGTATATCCACCATGGAACTCATCCACTGCTGAGGTCTCTCTCCGGCCTGAACAATCACTTTTGAATGGAGTAACTTGAGTTGTTCAGTGACCTGGTCCTCATCACTGTCGGACAATATTTTTGCTACTGCCTCCACCATGGGTTTATAGGTACTCGCCCCGTGTTTTATATGCACAGCACCAACCAATGCCAGCTCGTAATTGTTCAATGCTTTTATATCCAGTAAAATTGAGACGCCCATGGAAAATCCGGTCAAATCTTTTCTCTTCCAAAGTTCCCTCACCATTTTGGAGGTGACTTTAAATGGATTTGATGAGGCACTACCTCTTTCAAGGGCTGTGTTCTGTCTCTCAGGATTCTTGTCAATGGCTTGTGCCAGAGCTTCTTGTTGCGCTGAATCAGCCCCTTTCAGAAGATCCTTAAACCTCTTTGACTCACTGCCGGAACTACTGAGCTGCCTGGTGGGCTGGAATTCAGATTTGATTTCTCTTACCTGTGCGGGCCCCCCGCCCAAATCCACCGATTCCCAGGTTTGACCTCTATCCAGTGAATACTCGGGAAACTCGTGGGTAAGGCTATGAATTTGCCGACTGGGAATCCCGAAATAACGACAAAAAGCAACAAAAACAGGCGCGCGATGACGGCAGCTACCCTGCTGCTGAGTGACGAGGAATCTAAAGAAATTTTCTTCCGGCTTCGGTTCAGTCTTACCCGAAAACTGTCGGCAATACTCCGTGATCGCCTCAATTCGTTGCCGGGTGTGTCTGGCGTTTTTTATTTTCTGCAAACTCATCTGTAGTTTGGCCGGGTGCTCTTTTACGGGCGAAAACAGTTCGTCCAGCACGGTTTTAATACCTTCTGAACAGTGGGTGTCAAAACGTATTGATTGTTTTGGCCGGGCTTCTTCAGCCGAAACACTGTCGTCCGGTTTTTTGGGCTCTACGACATAAGTAAATTGAATAGTCTGTTCGGTGTTGGCTTCTGGAATAATCAGTATGTGAAGCCCGGTATACCGATGCCTGATCAGTTTAAATGGCAAATCGGGTTCTGTACGCAGGGCCACGATATAGTCGTCAGGCGTCAGGCTGGGTAACACAAATTGACCTTTCTTCGATGTCCACTTAAAGGACGCCAGGGTTTGGTTGCTGGTTAATATCACTTCTTGGTCAGGCCCTGGTAACCGGTCCGGCATGAGGGTTACGAAACCTTGAATGCGTGGATCATTAAGATCGGTCCGTATGATATCGCCCCTGGCAGTCACACAAATATCCTTTGCCTCCCAACGATACATACGGGAAGTGGGTCTCTGCGTTTTAAAAACGGGTAAATCGTATAGTAGTGGCAATCTCAGGCACTCATAGTTTGTTCTCCGGTCCAGTACCTTATCTTTTTTCGAGGGAGCGTTTAGACAGTGTTTATCAGGCGCATTACCAGAGTCAGTCGCTAACTTTTCATCCATGTAATCGTCAAGCCAATGGTTCGGCAGGTTACTTATCTGATGCCAAAAGGCAGGCCACCATTGAACTGCGTCGGCTTTCCATGCACCAATCAACTTATCAGCCTCCCGGAGAAAAGGCTGGGAGGTCGACATTTTCAGCGTTTGTTTCTCTTCTTTGGTCAGGGGAAATAAGCAATTGGCGTCCTCGCCCGTCAGGCCGAACTCACGATGAAACCAGCGATGCTGCCAGTATCGGTACAGTGCCCGGGTGAGGATATCGTTATACTGATCCGGCGCCAGTGAAAAACCGGATGCCTGCCACCTCGCCTGAGCCACCCTCTTGATGATTTCAGTCCTGGCTTGCTTTTTATCCAGACCAGCCTCAACAAGAATTTCGTGGCCTTTTTCATCAATACTGTTGCGATCACTCTGTCGTATCAACCACGGACGATCAATGTTCGGTACCTTTTGATAGAGCCAATGGCTCAGATCAGAAGCAAGCGCTCCTTTGCCCATGGCATGAGTCGATGACTCCGGCAGTTCCTCCAGCGACAGGTTGGCGGCCATCAGGTAAAGCCGGTAGTGCTGATTGAAGCATTGATGAAGTGCTTTTTCGCTAAAATCGCCTCTTCTTTTGACAGCCATGGCGACATTCTGTAAATCGCGACTGGTGGGCTGTAATGGCAGGTCTTTGCGTTGCAGGCAGGCCCTTAAACGACAATGTTTTTCAGTCAGCCGTTTAGCCGTGATTTTTCCCTGCTCATTCTCTGGCAAGACTTTCCCGGCAATGGCCTGCAATTCGGTCGGGCTGTACTGCCGGATCGGCAAATGTCGAAAACGCCCTTTCAGTGCCGGTGATAAGGGTTTTCGCCCGCTGTACTCAGGCGGGTTAATGGTGGCAAACAGGTGGAAGCCCGGATGGGCGTCACCGGCCAGAATATCGTTTAACTCGCCTTCCAGATGCTGGCTGTCGATCAGATTCATTTCCGAAATCACCACGATGCCACCATCGACTTTTGCTTTCTGGATCTTTTCACACACTTGGTCCCAGGAACAATCACAGGCATTCAGGAGAAAGACTTCCGGCATGGACTCTCCCCGTTGTAGAGCCTGCTGTCTGACACTTTCAATCAACAGGTTCAACGTGGCATCTTTACCCCGTCCGGCCGGGCCTTCAATCAGTGTTGCCTGACGACCGCCGTGTTTTCTGTCGTGATGATAAGCCTGCTGACAGCGGCTTAAATCCTGTCCCAGCCCTTGCGCCAGATCAATGACTGCCGATCCGGAGGTATCAAACTCAGGTCGGATTTCTTTGGTCAATGTTCTGAAGTCCTGCAGAATATCTGGCAGGGTGTGGTTATGAACTCTGTCTCGCAGGGTGTTGTCCAGTTCGTAACGGGCAGCAAACCAGATTTCCAGTGCCGAAAGGGCATCCTGTTGAGTCTCGCTGATTTCGGGACCCAGTACATCCCGGAAGCTTTGCTGGATCAAACTGTTCACTTGCTTACAGCTGGCACTGTCGCCTTTGGATAACGCACGATCCAGATACCAACCCACCCAGCTGCAGATATCCGTTAAATCCCTGGGAGTAAACTCATGTTCGGGCAAAAGCTCCTGATAATATTGCCACAGTGCCATCACACTCTTGCTGGCACTGTGTGCAATGTCGTTTATTTGATGCCGTTGTAACTGATTGAGTAGAGCTGGTTCCACCACTCTGTCCCGAAGGAACGCCTCATCCAAACGTGGGTAATAAGCTCTGGGCAGTTTCTCTTTCAGGGTCGGGTCCATTTGGCGCCCGACGTAATGATCCGGGTTGCCGGTGAGAATTACCCGGTGTTTTTCGCTGACCTTGACAGGATGACCATTCACATAGATGCAGGGTTGCGGTTCCCACAGGCCGTTCAATGACGCCAGCAATCCGGCTTGGGTCAGGTTAGCCTCATCCAGCACCAGGGTGATGTATTCTCCGTCTTTGTTGGATTCGGTATTGGCCCATTTCATCAATGCCCGGTTTTGCTGCGCCATAGAGCGGTCGCCATCAGCGTGTTGCTGCCACTGCCAGCGTTTCATCAGGGTCTGTTCGCTGTCAGAAGGTCCCAGGGAGAGCACCGTTGCCTGTCCTGAAGCCTTTGCCATTTTGGCGGAAAAGTAGCTTTTACCAGTGCCGGTTTCCCCCTCAAGGAATATAACGGGAGAGTCTGTCAGCCGGTCATGGAGTCGGGATAAGCGACGGCTTTCACGATCCTCCTGACTCATCTTGCCATGATAAAGATCCCGGGCCAGTGCAGACAGAGGCTCATCAGCGGAACCCGTCCATTTCAGTGATTCAGACAGCCGATTTTCTATGCGTTCAATGCCGTCTGCCTCAGAGCTCGCTGTTCTGGCCCTATGAAAACAATCGCTGGCCAGACCGTGGATGGCATCGGATCGGGTCTGCCCTGAGTGCAAAGGTAACTGCCAGCCAGAAGCCAGTGCATCTTGCAAACGTTTAATCTGTCTTGTTGGCTCGATGGCCAAGGATTGCCAAGGCTTTGTTGCCGCCGGATCGACTGCTAACTGATACGATATGGCATCTCGTTGTTTTTCAGGCGCGTGGGCCAGGATCATGGCACAGAGCCTGTCCATAACTTCTTTCTTACCCCACTCTGGAAATGGATTTTCATAGGACAGTTTTAATTCGGTAGCTATAAATACTGTCGGCTCAAAGGCTCGGGCCAGTTGCCACAGGTTTCGCTTGACAAAGTTTCTATCCAGTCGAGGGGTGCTACTGATGATGGCAGCTAACTGATCCCGGTCTACGGAGGCGGCTTGATCTTCATCCGGCAGTAACTGCAAACAGGCCACTTTCATAAAATCATGGACGGACGGATGTTGTCGGGTGCCATGGGTGATGACGCTATTGATGGCCTTGCGCCAGTGGCATGGCAGGAGCTGAGGGGAGTGGTCAAACTGCTGTGCCCTCCGGGCAGCCAGTATCAGATTATTCAACAACCCTTCGGTCACTTCAGGCAGAGCATTACAAAGGCCACCGGGTACGGTTTTAAAGGCTTCGTAAAGTGAGTGAAGTGCTTGTTCTGGCAGCTCTGCCCGGGAGATTTTATGCCTGAGGGTATTGATATCCCAGAGATCAATCTCGGGACACCGGCTACCCGTGGCAACCATCGAATTAAATACTGAAGAGGCGCTTTTCACAGACTCAGGCCAGAGTATTGTGACATGGGCTTGTGGGTAGGCCTGTAATTGACCATTCACCAACAGAGGTTGCCCAATAACCAGGGGTTCCAGAAGCTGCTGAAGCCTTGGATTACTTTCCAGCCCTCTGAATACCACCGGCTTGCCAGCGGTTAATGCCGCCTGCAAATCACTCTGAGATCGTCTGAAATGCGCCTTTTGTTCCGAGGCGATATGGATGTTATCAAATAGCTGGCTGAAGCCAGTCTGTTCGTTAACCTGAATGACCAGAGGGGTTTGTGGTTGATGATTAATCCAATGACTGGCCTGGGCATGTTGCTGATAAGTGATGGTATTAAAGGTGGCGTGACCAGTGACTTTACTTTGTGGGCTGGACAGAAAGCGCCCATCGTCTTCTGCCAATCCCAGGGCTTTCGGCTGCTGTCTTGTATGAGCCACCTGGAGTCGGGGCTCCAGGCCGGTGGTCTCGCGAAGGGTTTGCAATGAACCCAGCAAACGAAACCAGAGGGCTTCAGTGAGTGGAGACGTTACGGTGACGACACCCCCCGCCCTGATCTGTTCCAACAGGCAGGTGTTAGGGATTGCATAGCCTTCAGGCGTAATGGCAATGGGGCTCAGCCATTCTGTGATATTCCCCTGGTTAATGATGATTGGGTGTTCTGCGGCGTGCTCTTTAGACTGGCTTTGGAACAGCGAATGAAGCTCGTCCTTCCCCGCCGGCATCTGATAAAACTGAACATCGTCGGGTAACGGACAGACTTCCCCATTGCTCTCAAAGCACTGTTGCGCCAGCATCTGTCGAATGGTCTGTTCAAAGGTCAGGTCCTGCCAGTCGGCGCCTTTCAGTACCACCCGTTGTCCCGACGTCAATCGTTCAAGCCTGCCAGGGATGTGCTGGATTCGCCCCTGTTGATCGACACCGGGACCACCCAGCAGTAACTGTCGCCAGTTGTTGTGCAAGTGGCAGTCAATAACCAGGATAGTGTCGTCGTCCATAGCATTTTCGTCACTGGGAAATTCAGGCAATAGCGGGGGAGCCCCGTCAATGTCCATCAATGGTTCATTGCCAGTCTCAGCCTCGAACTGCCATGTATTGCCCGGTCGGTTAATTCGCCGCCAGAAATCAGCGCCCGGAGCGTCGGCCGCCGGTGCGCTGGCCGCAGGCGCGCCGCCATGCTGGCCAACCGATGTCAATTGTTCAGGGGCTGCCAGAACCAGCAGAGAAACATGCTCTCCCAGAGGGCGTTTCTTCTGGCTGACCTTGTCGTATAGACAGGGGTTATCCGGGTCCAGCAGATCGTTAAATTTTGGCAGATCCTCATTGGTGAGTTTTCGGATATCTATCACCAGGGTCAATGGCTGTGAACCTTCAAAGAGCTTGCCTGAGCGCAAAGTGTGACGACCATTGTCGGCAATGCTCAGACGGCTCACCAGGTTAGCCTGTGAGAGGTCATCGGGGTGGGAAATAAGCGTGACATCGCGATTTTTATCGCGGGTCTGGTCAGCCAAAAGCTGTCGAACTTCATCATCACTGGCGACAAAACGGAAATCGAAGGCATGAGGTTTTTTTTGGAGCAGGGAGTCCGTTGAGGATACGGTTCTCGCCCTGTCAGGTGTCATAATCTGAGATGACGATAGATTCAGTTGGTAATTGAGACCAGAGCAGACAGCTTTGACGTTTGATATTAAATCTGAATCCTGCCCTGACCTCTTGGCTGGCAAGCCACTAGCCGGAACAGGTTTGTTAATTTCTCCACCAATCTGACCATCCATAGTCAATCTCCCTACAACCATCTGAAGGACTGAATTGAATCCCTTTAATGATAAGACCTTCAGAGGCCGGGAAAGTTCAATTTGGGTACTGGTCCGTTGCTATAGTGGGAAGTCAACGGTCTTGAAACCAAACGTTTATCACGTATCCAATGACTCACACAGCGAGTTCAAATTCACACTGTTCAAAAACTCTTCGGCGATGGTTGTCAGCTCATCGGATTTGAGCACCAGTGCGTTGCTGGCGTTGTGTGCCTGCTGCAGCAGGCGGGCATCCTTCACTGGCTGCTGAAAACAGAAAGAGCTCTCAATTTTACATATCATTGCATGCAGCTCTTCTGGTGAAGATGGATCATGAGCGCCGTAGTAGTCTGAATTCATGGAGTCTGCGATGGAAGCGTCAGCCCAACAATAGGTTAAACGACTGCCTTTTAAGTGCGTCACTTCATAAAGGTAATGACTGAACGCCTGCTGAATCGCCTGCCTGCATTGGTTTTTTAAAGTACCCAAAAAGCTTTCGTCATCCCATGACAGCTCAAGGCACTTTAAAATGGGTTCGTGACTGCCTGTGGTAGCAAAACGTCTTTTCTTATATTGTTTAATGTCTTCCAACAGCGCCTTCAATTCCGGGCTGTTCTCAATTTTTCGTTGCAACAGGGCTTCAACTTTTTCATTAAACACCTCGCTGTCCCAGGAAGGTTGCCCCATGGTAATCACCGGACGATAGCCAGCCTTGCCCGAGTTTAACTTCACAAATGCCGGCTGATGCACCAGCATTCGTTCTATATTCGGAACACCCTCAGGTTCGTGCACCCAGTCGATCTGTACAGATGGATTGAGCATATTTTTTTCAAGGGATGACGAAACCCCATCATGACAATGAGTGACGAACATGGCATCACTTTTTCTTCCCTGAAGGTCTCTATAAGCCACCCGCCATACCTGGCTATTTTTTTCCCTGGACAAGAGTGTCTGATACCACTTTTTCAGCTGATGGGTGGCTTCAGCCCTGAGTTTGTGGACACCTGCGAGACGCACCAATAGCTTATAATGATGATCGGCCTTCATAATAGGGCTCTTATAGGTCGGCAGTGGCTCCAGCCAACCCAATTTCAGGGCTTCGTGGACAAAGTGAATAACCGAAGGGTTGGCCAAGTCACTGTTCTCGATTATTTCCACTATAGAACTCAACCACTCAAGAGGGCTTGCTCCGCCCTGAACAATCATTTTTGAGTGCAATAACCTGAGTTGTTCAATGGCCTGATCGGAATGACCGTTGGACAATATTGCCCTTACTGCTTCCGACATCGGTTTACAGGCATTCCCCTCATGGTCATAGATAACTCCGATCAATCGCTTCTCACAATGTCTCAGGGCTCTCGTCCCCGAGGCCTTTAACGTTGACACGCCCATGGAAAAACCGGGCAAATCTTTTTCCTGCCAAAGTTTCTGTACTGCTTCAAAAAGACTTATATTGGCTTCTGGCAATGCACTGTCTGTCTCAACGGCTTTGTTCAACTCCTCAAGGCTTATACCACAGGCTTTAGCAAGAGCTTGTTGTTGTGCTAAATCAGCCCCTTTAAAAAGATCCTTCAGGAGTCCCCTGATCTCAATGTTGTAAACGCTTTCTTCCAAGGTGGGCTGACAGTCATTCCCCTGGAAGTCAGGGGCAATTACTGTGAACGGAAGATATGACCCACCCAAATCCACCGACTTCCAAGTCTGGTCTCCATCCGGGCAATATTCAACAAAGCTGTGTAAAAGGCTTCTGATTTGCCGGGATGGAATCCCAAAATAACGACAAAAAGCCACAAAAACAGAACTACGATGACGACAGCTACCTTGCCGCTGTGTTACGAGGAATTCAAAGAAATTTTTACCGGGCTCTGGTTTGCTCTGGCCGGAAAACCGTCGGCAATACTCCGTGATCGCCTCAATTCGTTGGCTGGTGTTTTCAGAGTGTTTTATTTTCCACAAAGGAAAGCGTATTTCGGCTGGTTGTTTGCCAATGTTATTAAACACTTCGTTCAGTACTGCTTTCATACCTTCTGAACAATGGGTGTCAAACCATGTTAATTCTTTTGCACGGGGCTCCGTTTTCCTGGGTTCTACGACATAATCCACTTTAATATTCTGTTTGGCTTCGGCCTCAGGAATAGAGAGTGTGTGAAGCCCGGTATATTTGTCTCTGACCAGGGCAAAGGGTAACTCGGGTTCCAGACGCAGTGCCACAATATAGTCGTCTGGCGTCATGCTGGGCAATGCATGATGACTGTTGCCCGGTTTTAAGTCGAGGGCCCCCATCGTCTGACCCTTGGCTACTGTCACTGGCTGGTTCTGCTTTAACAGGGTCGGCCTGAGTATTTCGACCCCCAGCGTGCGGTTATCACTAAGATCGATTCGTTTGACATCACCCTCGACGGTCACATGAATATCTTTGGCCCAATAACGATACATGTGGCAAGGAACATTCCTGGTATTAAAAACTATATAATCGTAATGGTGTTGTACTTCCTGATGGTCTTCGTCAGTGTTCCGGTCTAATGCCTCTGTCTCTTTCTCGATGACTTCCGGATTGTACTGTCCGGCTTTGTTATCAGGGTCAACAGCCAAGGCTTCGTTAATATGGTCCAGCGTATCCTTCAACCGGTGCCAGAACGCAGGCCAACATTGAACTGCATTGGCGTTCCATGCCGCTATTTGCCGATCAGCTTCCCTGAGACAAGGCTCGTGAGCCGATAATTTCAGCATTTGTTCCTGTGCTTGCCAAAGATGAAATACTTGGTTGGCGTCCACGCCCGTCTTGTGAAACTCACGAGCAAACCAGCAATGCTGCCAGCGTCGGTATATTGACTGGGTGAGCATATTGTCCGACCTGTCTGGCTTCAGGGAAAGACCGGATGCCTGCCACCGGGCCTGGGCCACCTGCCTGATGATTTCTGTTTTGGCTGCCTCTTCGCTTAATTGAGTGTTAATACAAATTTCATGGTTTTTTTCATCTGTACTGTTGCGATGACTGAGTCGTATCAACCACGGGCGTCCTATCTTAGGTACTGTTTCGTTGAGCCAGTGGCACAAATCAGGAGCCAGCGCCCCTTCACCCATGGCAAGCCTTGATAACCCGGGCAGTTCCTCCAGCGACAGGCTGGCAGCCATCAGATAAAGCCGGTAGTGCTGATTGAGGCATTGATGAAGGCTGTCTTCAGAAAAATCGCGCCCTCTGGTAACAGCTTTTGCGACATTCTGTAAATCAAGGCTGGTGGGCTGTAACGGCAGGTTTTTCCGTTTCAGGTCAGCCCTCAATCGACAATGTAGCTGAGCCAGCTTTTCAGCCGCAAATTTCCCTTCCGTGGTCTGTGGCAACACTTTTTCGGCAATGGTCTGCAATTCGGTTGGGTTATACTGGCGGATCGGCAAATGTCTGAAACGACCTTTCAGCGCCGGTGATAAGGGTTTTCGCCCGCTGTATTCAGGTGGGTTGATGGTGGCGAAAAGGTGAAAACCCGGATGAGCGTCACCGGCCAGAATATCGTTTAACTCACCTTCCAGATGCTGGCTGTCGATCAGATTCATTTCCGAAATGACCAGGATACCGCCATCGACTTTTGCCTTCTGGATCGCTTCACACACTTTGTCCCAGGAACAATCACAGGCATTCAGGAGAAAAACTTCCGGCATGGACTCTCCCTGTTGCTTAGCCTGCTTTCTGACGCTTTCAATCACCAGGTTCAGCGTGGCATCTTTACCCCGTCCAGCCGGGCCTTCAATCAGCGTTGCCTGACGACCGCCGTGTTTTCTGTTGTGATGATAAGCCTGCTGACTGCGGCTTAAATCCTGCCCAAGCTGCTGCACCAGTTCACAGACTGCCGATCCGGAGGTATCAAACTCAGGCCGGATTTCTTTGCTGAATGTACTGAAGGCCTGCTGAATAGCTGGCAGGGTGTAGTTGTGAACTCTGTCGCGCAGAGTGTTGTCCGGGTGGTAACGGGCAACAAACCAGATTTCCAGTGCCAGCTGTGCATCCTGATGAGTCTCGGTGATTTCGGGACCTAGTACATCCCGAAAACTTTGCTGGATCAAACTGTTTATTTGCTGAGGGGTAACATTGTCACCTTCGGGCAGCGCACGATCCAGATACCAGCCCACCCAGCTGCAGATATCCGTTAAATCCCTGGGGGTAAACTCATGGTCTGGCAAGAGTTCCGGATAATATTGCCAGAGTGTCATCACACTCTCGGTAGCACTTTTTACAATGTCGTTTATTGGTTGCCCTGACAGATGCCGTTGTAACTGATTGACCAGAGCCGGTTCCACCACTCTGTCTCGAAGGAATGCCCGGTCTAACCGAGGGTAGTAAGCCCCGGGCAATTTCTCTTTCAGGGCCGGGTCCATTTGGCGTCCGGAGTAATGATCGGGGTTGCCGGTGAGAATCACCCGGTGTTTTTCGCTGACCTTGACAGGATGACCATTCACATAGATGCAGGGTTCCGGTTCCCACAAGCCGTTCAGTGATGCCAGCAGTCCGGCCTGGGCCAGATTAGCCTCATCCAGCACCAGAGTGATGTAGTTACCTCCAACATAGCCACTGTCTTTATCGGGTTCGGTCTTGGCCCATTCCATCAATGTCCGGTTTTGTTGCGCCATAGAGCGGTCGCCATCGGCGTGTTGTTGCCACTGCCAGCGTTTCATCAGGGTCTGTTCGCTGTCAGAAGGTCCGATGGAAATGACTGAAGCTTGTCCTGAAGCCCTGGCTATTTTGGCAGAAAAGTAACTTTTTCCGGTGCCGGTTTCTCCCTGCAGAAAGATAACGGGAGAGTCGCTAAGCCGGTGATGGAGTCGGGATAAGCGACGGCTTTCACGATCCTTTTGATTCATCTCACCGTGATAAAGATCCCGGGCCAGTGCTGACAGGGGCTCATCAGCGGAACCCGCCCATTTGAGTGATTCAGACAGTCGATGTTCTATGCGTTCTGCCTCAGAATTCGCTGTTCTGGCAATATGAAAACAATCGCTGGCGAGGCCGTGGATGGCATCGGCTCGGGTCTGCCCTGATGACAAAGCTAACTGCCAGCCAGAAGCCAGTGCATCCTGCAAACGTTTAATCTGTCTTGCTGGTCTGATGGCTAAGGATTGCCAGGGCTCTGCTGCCGCCAGATCGACTTTCAACTGGTACGCTATAGCATCTCGTTGTTCTTCAGCTGCATGGGCCACGATCATGGCACAGAACCTGTTGAGAAGGTCTTCGTTACCCCATAGTGGAAATGGGCTTCCATAGGACAGTTGTAATTCTCCATTAAATACTGCCGGGTCAAAGGCTCGGGCCAGTGCCCAAAAGTTGTGTTCTACAACCGTTCTATCCAACTGCGAGACACTATTGAGGATGCCATTCAAGTGATCCGAGTCTACCGAGGCGGCTTGATCCGGCTTCCTGTGAGCATCAGGTGTTTTATCCGGTAACAAGTGCCAACAAGCCACTTTCATAAAATCCCGCACGGGCCGATGCTGACGGGTGCCATGAGTGATAACGCTATCAATGGCCTTGCGCCAGTGGCAGGGCAGGATTTGTGGGGACTGGTCCACCTTTTGTGCCCGCCGGGCGGCCAGTATCAGGTTATTCAACAAACCTTCGGTCACTTCAGGCAGAGGGTTACAAAGGTCTTCAGGTACGGTTTTAAATGCCTCGTAAAGTTCATTAAGTGCTCGTTTTGGTAGTTCATTCCGAGGGATTTCATGTCTGCGGGCATTGATGTCCCAGAGGTTGATTACAGGGCACGGCTTACCCGCAGCAACCAATGAAGTGAATACTGAAGATGGGGTTTTCGCAGACCCAGGCCAGAGCATTGTGACATGAGCGTGCGGGAAGGCCTGTAACTGGCCATTGACCAACAGCGGTTGCCCGACAACCAGGGGTTCCAGGAGCTGCTGAAGACCTGGATTAGTTTCCAGCCCCCGAAATACCACCGGTTTGCCAGCGATCAATGCCTCCTGCAACTGACTCAGACTTCGTCCGAAATGCGCCTTTTGTTCCGAGGTAATATGGATATTATCAAATAGCTGGCTGAAGCCAGTCTGTTCGTTAACCCGAATGACCAGAGGGGTTTGTGGCTGATGATTAATCCAATGACTGGCCTGGGCATGTTGCTGATAAGTGAAGGTATTAAAGGTGGCGTAACCTGTGACTTTTTTATGTGGGTTGGACAGAAAGCGCCCATCGTTTTCTGCCAATCCCAGGGCTTTCGGCTGCCGTCTTGAATGGGCCACCTGGAGTCGGGGCTCCAGACCGGTGGTCTCGCGAAGGGTTTGCAATGAACCCAGCAAATGAAACCAGAGAGCTTCAGTAAGTGGAGACGTTACGGTGACGACCCCCCCCGCCCTGATCTGTTCCAACAGGCAGGTGTTAGGGATTGCATAGCCTTCAGGCGTAATGGCAATGGGGCTCAGCCATTCTGTGATATTCCCCTGGTTAATGATGATCGGGTTTTCTGCGGCGTGCTCTTTAGGCTGGCTTTGGAACAGCGAATGAAGCTCGTCCTTCCCCACCGGCATCTGATAAAACTGAACATCGTCGGGTAACGGACAGACTTCCCCATTGCTCTCAAAGCACTGTTGCGCCAGCATCTGTCGTATGGTCTGTTCAAAGGTCAGATTCTGCCAGTCGGCGCCTTTCAGTATCACCCGTTGTCCGGATGTCAACTGTTCAAGCCTGCCAGGAATGTGCTGGATTCGCCCCTGTTGATCGACACCGGGACCACCCAGCAGTAACTGCCGCCAGTTGTTGTGCAAGTGGCAGTCAATAACAACAGTAGTGTCGTCGTCCATAGCATTTTCGGCACTGGGGAATTCAGGCAATAGCGGGGGAGCCCCGTCAATGTCCATCGATGGGTCGTTGCCAGTCTCAGCCTGGAACTGCCAGCTATTGCCCGGTCGGTTAATTCGCCGCCAGAAATCAGCGCCCGGAGCGCCGACCGCAGGCGCGTCGTCACACTGGCCTACCGCTGCCAGCTGTGCAGGGGCTGCCAGAACCAGCAGAGAAACATGCTCTCCCAGAGGGCGTTTCTTCTGGCTGACCTTGTCGTATAGACAGGGGTTATCCGGGTCCAGCAGATCGTTAAATTTTGGCAGATCCTCACTGGTGAGTTTTCGGATATCTATCACCAGGGTCAATGGCAGTGAACCTTCAAAGAGCTTGCCTGGGCGCAAAGCGTGGCGACCATTGTCGGCAATGGTCAACCGGCTCACCAGGTTAGCCTGTGCAAGGTCATCGGGTTGGGAAATAAGCGTGACATCGCGATTTTTATCGCGGGTCTGGTCAGCCAAAAGCTGTCGAACCTCATCATCACTGGCGACAAAACGGAAATCGAAGGCGTGAGGGTTATTTTGGAGCGGGGAATCCGTTAAGGATACGGCTCTCGCCCTGTCAGGTGTCATAATCTGAGATGACGATAGATTCAGTTGGTAAGCGAAACCAGAGCAGACAGCTTCAACTTTTGGCGGTAAATCTAAATCCAGCCTTGGCCTCTTGGCTGGCATGCCAGTATAAGACGGGTTACTATCACGCGCGCCACGATCAGGCATGCTACCAGCCGGAACGGGTTTGTTAATTTCTCCAACCATCTGACCATCCACTGTTAATCTCCCTATTAGCATCTGAAGGACTGAATTGAAACTCTTTTGTAATGAGACTTTCAGAGCCCGGGAAAGTTCAATTTGGATATTGGTCCGTTGCCATTGTGGGGAGTCAACGGTCTCGAAAAACTCATCAGGAGCTAACGGTTATCAGCTGTCCAATGAGTCAGACTTCAGGTGCATGGGCCACGATCATGGCACAGAGCCTGAATACAGTTCAAATCGTAAACTCACCATCAATATTCATGAAAGGACAACCAAAGCCAACGAATGAACTAGCCAAAAAACCAGCAACATGAGAAGCAGCAATGTAGCCATAAGTTTCAAAAGCTATAGGCACACCGTAAAAGCAAATAGCCCCACCAAAGAACGCGAGAGGTCTTAAGTCAGCCAGGCTATTTCCCAATCCAAAAAAAGCTCCAGATACAATAGCTGTATGTACACCAGCAGCCAAAGCAGTCATGACATTATCAGTCCCAGCCAAGCCACGGCCAACATTAATAATGCCATAGGAACCAATAAGAGTTGCCGCAGTTAGAGCAGAGGCAGCAGCACCGACAATAGTATTAGTAACGATTCTGACTACCCGATCACGCAAAAAAGGAGCAGAAAAAGATAACGGCATTTTAGACCTGCAAACAGGACAGGTCATGGATTGCTCAAACCATCTGACAATACATTTTCTTCCAAAGACATGAGTTTCATGACACGGGAGAACTACTTTATCATTACATCGAAGAGCTTCATTATCATCAAAAGATCTGTAACAGATTAGACACTCATCCACAACACCTATTGTCATAAAGTAAACTCCACCCTTGTTAATAGTTAATAATGAGATAAAAAACCGGCAAAGAAGTTCCCCAAATTTTATAACTCACCCTGTGAAAAGCTATTACGATGCCATTCAAGTATGATGGGACTTTCAAAGGCCGGGAAAGTTCAATTTGGATACTGGCTGGTTGCTATTGTGGGAAGTCAACGGTCTCGAAAACAAACGTTTATCAGGTATCCAATGATTCACACAACGAATTCAAATTCACAGTGTTCAAAAACTCTTCGGCAATGGTTGTCAGCTCGTCGGATTTGAGCACCAGAGCGTCACTGGCATTGAGTGCCTGCCGTAAGTAAGAATTCTCAATAGATTTCTCAAAACTATCAGGACCTATGATTCTGGACATCATTGCATACAGTTCATGGGGTGAAGATGGATCATGAGCGCCATAGTCCTTATGAGGGTTAGCATGTATGGAAATATTGCCCCAACAATGTGTTAAACGACCACCTTTTGAGTGTGTCACTCCATACAGGTAATGACTGAAGGCCTGCTCAATCGCCTCGCAGCATTTCATATGTAAATCACAGAAAGACAAATAGTCCCTCGGTGACAACTTAAGGGACTTTATAATGGGCTGGTACTTGCTTTCGATATCATGCTTTTTTTGCTTACGTTCTTCTTGAGTCAGGCATTGCTCATCCAATGCCTTCAGAGCGTCCCGGAGTTGTTTTTCCATCGCCTCATATTGCTTGTATTGTTCCCATAACCGCTTCAAGTCCGGGCTATTCTCTGCTTTTACTTCCATCAGGGCTCTGTGTTTTTTATTGAAGACTGTGACTCCCCACGAAGGCCGCCCCAGGGTAATCACCGGACGGTGGTTTGCGTTGACCGAGGTTAACTGCATAAATGCAGGTTCTTGCAGCAACATTCGTTCTATATTCGGAACTCCCTCAGGTACGTCTGTCCAGTTGTAGTCCAGGATTGAGCGGGCAATTTTATCTTCAAGGAATCGCGAAAACCCACCATGAGAATGAGTGACTAACAGGGCACTATTTTCTTCCCTCATGAAAAGCTCATAACTTAACTGCCATCTCTGGCTGATTTTTTCCCCGGACAACACAGTCCGATACCACTTTTTCAGGCAATTAGTGGCTTGAGCCTTCAGTTCATCGATGTCTCTCAGGCGCATTAATAACTGATAATGTTCATCGGCTCCCATAATCGCGTTATCATAAACCGGCACTGGGTCCAGCCAACCCGATGCCAGGGCCTCACGGGCAAAGTGAATAACCGATGGTTTGGCCAAGTGACTGTTTTTCAGTATTTTTACCATTGAACACGACCATTCGAGATGGCTTGCATTGGTATGATTAATCATTATTGGATGGAGTAACTTAAGTTGTTTGGTGACCTGATCTTCATCGCTGTTGGACAATATTTGCACGACTGCCTCTGACATCGAATTGCGGTGAGGGTGGTTGCCAGAGCGCTCAGTACGAACCAACTCCCTCATTTGATACTGATGTGCCTGTCTCGACGTTATAACTGAGACGCCCATGGAAAAACTGGCTAAATCTTTTTCTTTCCAAAGGTTCTTTACAATGTTGAAAGGATGTAGATCTTTGTTTGCCAATGCCCCGAATGTCTCAATGGCTTTGTTCAGTGCTTCAAGGTTGATGCCAATGGCTTTAGACAGAGCTTGCTGTTGTGTTAAATCAGCTTCTTTCAGAAGACTCTTCAGGAGTTTCTTAATCTTGTTTGACTGAGTATTAAGATCAATGCCCCTGCTGATGGGCTGGAATTCAGATTTGATTTCTGTTACCCGTGCAGGCCCCCCGCCCAAATTTGCTGACTTCCAGGTTTGGCCCCCATCTTCGGAATACTCAGCAAAGCTGTGGATAAAGTTTGTAATGCTCCGACATGGAATCCCAAAATAACGACAAAAAGCGACAAAAACAGGTGTACGATGTTTACAGTAACCTTGCCGCTGTGTTACCAGAAAGTGAAAGAAATTTTCGTCTCTCTCTGGTTTGGTTTTACCGGAAAACTGTTTGCAATAGTCCTTGATCGCCTCAATGCGTTGCGACCTGTTTTCAGCCTTTATGATTTTCAGCAAAGGCACCTGTATTTCCGTTGGCTGCTGCTCGATGTTTTCAAACAGTTTGTCCAGTACGGCTTTCATCCCTTCTGAACAGCGGGTGTCAAAACCTGCTGGTTGGACTTTTTGGCCCGGTTCCCTGGACTCTACGACATAGGCAACCTTTATACTCTGGTTGGTTCTGTCCCCGGTAATAAACAGTTTGTGCAGCCCGGTATATCGATCCCTGACCAGGGTGTATGGCCAATCAGGTTCTATGCGCAAGGCCACGATATAGTCGTCAGGCGTCAGGCTTGGCAATGCACATTGACCGTACTTTAATTGCATCTCAAAGGTTGCCAGGGTTTGATTTTTAGCTAATGTCACTGGCTGGTCATGCTCTGGTAACAGCTCAGGTGTGAGCAGTTCCATCCCCTGAAGGTACTTATCACCAATTTCGATCCTCTTGATATTGCCCCCAGCCGTTACAAATATATCCTGTACTCTAAGTCGATACATCTGGGAAGGAAGTTTCTCCGTTTTAAAAACTTTATAATCCCTAAGTTTTGACCCCGCCAGAGAGTCGTAGTTCGTTATCTGGTCCAATGCCCTGGTCTTTTTCTCTTCGACTTCCGGATCGTATTGTTCAAAAGCACTATCAGCTGATGCTTCCTTAATAAATTCGTACAGCGAATGGTTCGGCAGATTACTTATCTCATGCCAGAACGCTGGCCACCATTGAACTGCCTTGGCGTTCCATAACCTTATTCGCTTATCGGCCTCCTGAAGATAAGGCAGGGAAGCCGGCGTCTTCAGTGCCTGCTCCTCTTCTTTCGTCATGGAGAATACACTATTGGCGTCCACGCCTGTCTGGCCAAACTCACGATTAAACCAGCTTTTCTGCCAGTGTCGGTACAGTGCCCGGGTGAGAACATTGTCAGACTCATCCGGCCTTAGGGAAAGTCCGGACGCCTGCCATTGGGCCTGAGCGACCCTTTTGATGATTTCTGTTTTGGCATCCTCTTTACTCGGGTCAGCCTTAAAACAAATTTCATGGTTTTTTTCATCAATGCTGTTGTTATCACTGCTTCGTATCAACCAGGGACGACCAATGTCCGGTAACGTTTCGTTGAACCAACGGCTCAGTTTATCAGCAAGGACTCCTTCGCCCATGGCGGAACCGGATGACTTTGGCAGTTTCTGCAACGATATTTTGGCTGCCATCAGATAAAGCCGGTAGTGCTGATTGAGGTATTGATGAAGTGTTTTTTCGGTAAAATCACCCCCTCTGTCAACCGCCCTGGCGACATTCTGTAAGTCAAGGCTGGTGGGCTGCAACGGCAGGTTTTTCCGTTGCAGGTAAGCCCTTAAACGACAATGTTTCTCAGTCAGCTGTTTAGCCGTGTTTTTTCCTTGCGGGGTCTGAGGCAACACTTTTTCGGCAATGGTCTGCAATTCTTTCTGGTTATACTGCCGGATCGGCAAATGTCGGAAACGTCCTTTCAGCGCCGGTGACAAGGTTTTTCGCCCGCTGTATTCAGGCGGGTTGACGGTAGCAAACAGGTGGAAACCCGGATGGGCGTCACCGGCCAGAATATCGTTTAACTCACCTTCCAGATGCTGGCTGTCGATCAGATTCATTTCCGAAATAACTACGATGCCGCCCTCTATTTTTGCCTTCTGGATAGCCTCACACAGTCTGTCCCAGGAACAGTCACAGGCATTCAGGGGAAAGACTTCCGGCATGGATTCTCCCCGTTGCCTGGCCTGCTGTCTGACACTTTCAATCATCAGGTTCAGCGTGGCATCTTTACCCCGCCCGGCCGGACCTTCAATCAGCGTTGCCTGACGACCGCCGTGTTTTATGTCGTGATGATAAGCCTGCTGAGCGCGGCTTAAATCCTGTCCCAGCCCTTGCACCAGTTCAATGACTGCCAATCCGGAGGTATCAAACTCAGGTCGGATTTCTTTGGTCAATGTTCTAAAGTCCTGCAGCATATCGGGCAGGGTGTGGTTATGAACTCTGTCGCGCAGGGTGTTGTCCGGGTGGTAACGGGCTGCAAACCAGATTTCCAATGCCAAGAGGGCATCCTGGTGAGTCTCGCTGATTTCGGGACCCAGTAGATCCCGGAAACTTTGCTGGATCAAACTGTTGATTTGCTCAGGAGTCACACTGCCAACTGCGGGCTGCGCACGACCAAGATACCAGCCCACCCAACTGCAGATATCGGTTAAATCCCTGGGAGTAAACTCATGCTCGGGCAACAGCTCCTGGTAATATTGCCAGAGTGCCATCACACTCTTGGTGGCAATGTGTGCAATGTCGTTTATTTGATGCCGTTGTAACTGATTGAGTAGGGCTGGTTCGACCACTCTGTCCCGAAGGAAAGCCTGATCCAGACGTGGGTAGTAAGCCCTGGGCAATTTCTCTTTCAGGGCCGGGTCCATTTGGCGCCCGGCGTAATGATCGGGGTTGCCGGTGAGAATCACCCGGTGTTTTTCGCTGACCCTGACAGGATGTCCATTCACATAGATGCAGGGTTGCGGCTCCCATAAGCCATTCAATGACGCCAGCAATCCGGCTTGGGTCAGGTTGGCTTCATCCAGAATCAGGGTGATATATTTTCCTCCAACATTGTCGGAAGGGGTACTGGCCCATTCCATCAGCGCCCGGTTTTGCTGCTCCATAGAACGGTCGCCATCGGCGTGTTTTTGCCACTGCCAGCGTTTCATCAGTGTCTGTTCACTGTCAGAAGGTCCAAGAGAAATGATTGAAGCCTGTCCGGAAGCCTCTGCCATCCGGGCGGAAAAATAGCTTTTCCCGGTGCCGGTTTCCCCCTGCAGGAATAGGACGGGAGAGTCCGCAAAGCGTTCATGGAGTCGGGATAATCGACGGCTTTCACGATCCTGCTGACTCATCTCGCCGTGATAAAGATCCCGGGCCAGTGCTGACAGGGGCTTATCAGAGGAACCTTGCCATTGCAGTGATTCAGACAGTCGATGTTCTATGCGCTCGATACCCTCTGCGTCAGAATTCGCTGTTCTGGCACTATGAAAACAATCGCTGGCCAGAGAGTGAATGACATCGGATCGGGTCTGCTCTGATGGCACATATAACTGCCAGCCAGACGTCAGTGCATCCTGCAAACGTTTAATCTGCCGTGTTGGTCTTATGGTTAACGGATGATATGGCCTGACTTTCGACTCTGTGACTTCCAACTGATACGCCATTGCAGGTCGTTGTTTTTCAGGCGTATGGGCCAGAATCATGTTACAGAGCCTGTCCAGGGCTTCTTTTTCACTATGTTTTGGAAATGGTCTTTTATAGGACAGTTGTAGTCCTTCAAATGGTTGTTCCGCAGAGAACGAAAATTGCCCGTCGTTAAAGAATGCCGGGTCAAAGGCTCTGGCCAGTTGCCACAGGTTCTGCTGCAAAAATGCTCTATCCAAGCGCTGGGAGCTATTGATGATGGCATTTAACCGGTCCGGGTCTACCCAGGCGGCTTGATGCTTATCCGGTTTCTCATGAGCATCCGGCAGTAGCTGCCAACAGGCTACCTTGACAAAATCACGCACTGACGGATTCTGTCTGGCACCATGGGTGATGACGCTGTCGATGGCTTTGCGCCAGTGCCGAGGCAGGAGCTGTGGAGACCGGTCAACCTGCTGTGCCCGCCGGGCAGCCTGTATCAGGTTATTTAACAGCCCTTCGGTCATTTCAGGCAAAGGGTTACAAAGGTCGTCAGGTACGGTTTTAAACGCTTTGTAGAGTTCATGAAGCGCTTTTTCTGGTAGCTCAGTCCGGGGGATACCATGTTTGGAGGCAGTGATAGTCCAAAGATCGACTTCAGGACACGGACTGCCCGTGGCAACCATTGAACGAAATATGGGAGATGGGCTTTCCACAGACTCAGGCCAGAGAATTGTGATGTGAGCCTTTGGGTACTCCTGTAATTGGCCATTGACCAGCAGAGTTTGCCCGACAAACAGGGATTCCAACTGTTGCTGAAGTGTTGGATTGCTTTCCAGCCCCCGGAAGACAACCGGCTTGCCAGCGATTAATGCCTCCTGCAATTCACTTTGGTGACGTCCAAAATACGCCTTTTGTTCCGAGGTGATACGGATATTATCAAACAACTGGCTGCAACGGGTCTGCCCATTGACCTGAATGACCAAAGGAGCTTCCTCTTGATGATTGAGCCAATAACTTGCCTCAGCAGGTTGCTGATAAGCGACGGTATTGATGGTATTAAGGGTGGCGTGATGACTAATTTTTTCTTGTAGTCCGGACAGTGATGTGTGCTCATCTTTTTTTGTCAATCCCAGGGCTTTTGGCTGCTTGATTGGATGAGCTACCTGAAGTTGCGGCTTCAGGTCTGTGGTCTCGCGAATAGTCTGCAACGAACCCAGCAAACGGAACCAAAGAACTTCAGTGAGTGGAGAGGTTACGGTGACCGTATCACCTGCCTGAACTTGTTCCAACAGGGAGGTATTAGGGACTGCATAGCCTTCCGGGGCAATGGCAATCGGGTTCAGCCAATCGCTGATATTACTCTGGTTGATGATGATCGGATTTCCTGGTGCATCACCAGAGCTGGACAGACTTTGGAACAGTGAATAAAGCTCGTCCTTCCCTACCGGCGTCTGATAAAACTGAACATTGTTGGGTAACTGACAGATCTTCCCGTTGCTTTCAAAACATTGTTGCGCCAGCATCTGACGAATCGTCTGTTCAAAGGCCAGGTCCTGCCAGTTGGCTCCTTTCAAAATCACACGTTGTCCGGCTCGCAGAGACTCAAGTTTGCCGGGGATGTGCTGGATTTGCCCTTGTTGATTCACGCCAGGACCGCCCAGTAGCAACTGTCGCCAGTGACTGTGTAAGTGGCAGTCGATAAGAACGGTATTGTCGTCATCCATAGCACTTTCGGCAGAGGGGAGTTCAGCCAATAACGGAGGAACCTTGTCGATCTCCGCTGGGTCGTCGCCGGTCTGTGCGTCGAACTGCCAGGTATTGCCCGGTCGATTGATTCGCCGCCAGAAATCAGCGCCCGGAGCGCCGACCGCAGGTGCCTCGTCATGTTGGCCAACCGAGGCCAATTGTCCAGGGGCCGCCAGGACCAGCAGAGAAACATGCGCTCCCAGGGGGCGTTTCTTCCGGCTGACTTTGTCATAAAGGCAGGGGTTATCCGGGTCCAGCAGATCGTTAAATTTTGGCAGATCCTCGCTGGTGAGTTTTCGGATATCCATCACCAGGGTCAATGGCTGCGACCCTTCAAAGAGCTTGCCTGAGCGCAAAGTGTGGCGACCATCGCCGGAAATGCTCAAGCGGCTCACCAGGTTAGCTTGTGAGAGGTCATTGGGGTGGGAAATAAGGGTAACATCGCGATTTTCATCGCAGGTCTGGGCAACTAAAAGTTGTCGAATCTCATCATCACTGGTGACAAAACGAAAATCGAAGGCATGAGCGGCCTTTTGGAGCGGGGAATCTGTTGAGGATACCCTTCTCGCCTTGTCAGGCAAAGCAATGGCAGGTGACGATAGGCTGAGTTGGGCTGTTACGTCACAGACCTCTGCTACCGAAGGTGAATCCTGTCTTGCTTTTTTGGCTGGCACGCTGCGATCAGGCTCTGCGCTCTTAAAAAAGGGCCTCTTTATTTTCCCATCAATCCGACCATCCATAGTCAATCTCTCTCCCTACTGCTATTTGAAGGACTGCATTGAAATTAATTGTTTGATGATTGGACTTTAGAACGGGCTTAAAGTTCCATTTGGAGAATTATTCGTTGCCATTGAGGGAAGTCACGAACCTCGAAAAAATCACCATGACCAAACCATGATCAGGTATCCAGTGACTCGTAAATCGAATTCAAATTCACGCTGCTCAAAAACTCTCTGGCAATGGTTGTCAGCTCATCGGATTTGAGCACCAGCGCATGACTGGCGTAACATGCCTCCTGCAAGTAGTCAGCCTGAAGAGATTTCTGAAACTGGCAAGAGCTTTCAATGACAGTCATCATGGCATGGAGCTCTTCCGGTGAGGATGGGTCATGAGCGCCGTAGTTGTTTTCCTCCGAGTATCCATATACTCGGGCATTACCCCAGCAATAGGTTAAGCAACCGCCTTTCGAGTGTGTTATTCCATAAAGATAATGACTGAAGGCTTGCCGAAGAGCTTCCCTGCATTTGTTTTTTAAATTTCTCACTTTTATGTTCCACTCAGGCGCCCCGACGATAATCACCGGAAGGTGGTTAGCCTTGCCCGGGATGAACTTTGGGAATGCAGGATGATGCACCAGCATTCGTTCTATATTCGGAATGCCCTCAGGTTCGTCTGTCCAGGCTTTCTGCATAGATAAGCTGAGAATGTTCTTTTCCAGAGATGGCGAGAAACCATCATGGCCATGAGTGACAAAAAAACTATTAGCATTGACTGCCTGGAAGCTTCTATAAGGCATCCGCCATATCTGGCTATTGTTTCCTCTGGACAAAAATTGCTTATACCACTTTTTCAGGCAGTGGCTGGCTTTAACCTTGAGTTCATCAACACTGTTCAGAAGCGCCAACAGCTGATGGTGTTCATGGGCCTCTATGATATGGCCTGCATAGGCTGGCAGTGGGTCCAGCCAACCCAGTGACAGGGCTTCCCGGGCAAAGTGAATCACCGAAGGTTTGGCCAGGTTACTGTTTTGCAGAATATGCACTATTGAACTCAACCACTCGAGAGGGTTTGCGCCACCCTGAACAACCGCTCTTGAGTGCAATAACTTGAGTTGTTCAGTGACCTGACCTCCATCACTGTCAGACAGGATTTGTCGGACAGCCTCCGACATCGGTTTATATTTCTGTCCACTGTCGTCATAGACATCACCCACCATTTGCATCTCACCAGCGCCCAATGCTTTTGTCTCCAGTGATTCCAATATTGAGACACCCATGAAAAATCCTGTTAAATCTTTTCTTCCCCAAAGGTTCTTTACCATCTCGAGAGTGCTTAGATGGATTTCTGGCAATTCACAGTCTGTCTTGAGGGTTTGATTCAGTTCCTCAAGATTCATACCAAAGGCTTCAGCCAGAGTTTGCTGTTGTGCTAAATCAGCACCCTCCAGGAGCCCCTGCAAGATATCCCTGGTCTTTCTTAACTCAGTGCCAGAACCACCGACCCTTTTTGTCAGCTGAAAACCAGAGGAGACTTCTTTTGCCTCGAAGGGTGCCCCGCCCAAATCCACTGACTTCCAGGTTTGGCCTCCATCCATGGAGCACTCTGCAAAGGCGTGGATACGGTTAGTGATTTGCCGACATGGAATCCCGAAGTAACGACAAAAAGCGATAAAAACAGGCACACGATGACGACAGCTACCCTGCCGCTCTGTTACCAGGAATTGAAAGAAGTTTTCATTCTCTTCTGGTATTGCAGTACCGGAAAACTCCAGACAATAGTCTCTGATCGCCTCAATGCGTTGCGTTGTTTTTGTAGCGTTTTTTATTCTCTGCAAAGGTACCTGTACTTTGGATGGTTGTTGATTAATATGCGTTAACACTTCCTTCAGTACTTGTTCCATACCTTCTGAACAGCGGGCGTCAAAACGTCCTGATGCTTCTGACCGTGCTTCTGCAGCAGATGTTTTTTCGCCCGGTTCCCGGTGTTCTACGATATAAGCAAATTGAATGTTCTGACTGGCTTCGGCCTCTGCAACAGACAGCGTATGAAGCCCGGTATATCGGTCCCTGACCAGGGTAAATCGTAATTCGGGCTCTGTGCGCAGGGCCACGATATAGTCGTCAGGCGTCAGGCTGGGTAAGGCATATCGACTATTGTTTGATGACATCTCAAAGGTTGCCAGCGTTTGGTTTCTGGCTAATGTCACTGGCTGGTCACGCCCTGGTAAACGCGCCGGTAAAAGGACTTCGGCCCCCTGCAATTGTTGATCATTAATACTGATCTTTTTGACATCGCCCTCAGCAGACACGCAAATATCTTCTGCCCACCATCGATAAATCCCGGGGAAATGGTTCGGCCTGTCAAAAATAATTTGATATTCACGTTGTGGCTCCCCCTCGTTCTCGTAGTTCGTTATCTGGTCCAATGCCGGAGCCTTTTTCTCGTGGGCTTCCGGTATGTACTTTTCAGGTGCCTTATCACTGCCAGTAAAAACGGATGTCTGGTTGATAAAATCGCCTACCAGATGGTTCAGCAGATCACTGATCTGATGCCAGAACGCCGGCCACCATTGGACTTTATCGGCTTTCCACGCCTTTATCCGTTGATCAACCGCCTGAAGATAGGGCTGGTTAGTCAACATTTTCAACGTTTGTTGCTGTTCTTCCGTCAGGGGAAATACGCTGTTAGCGTCCACGCCCGTCCGGCCAAAATCACCAGCAAACCAGCGTTGCTGCCAGTGCCGGTAAAGTGCCCCGGTGAGAATATCGTCCGACTCGTCCGGCTTCAGGGAAAGACCGGATGCCTGCCACCTGGCCTGAGCCACCTCCCTGATGATCTCCGTTTTTGCTTGCTCTTCAGTTGGACAAGCCTTAAAACGAATTTCATGGTGTTTTTCATCAATAGCGCTGCGATCACTGCGTCTTATTAACCACGGCCGATCAATGCCCGATACCGTTTCATTGAACCAATGGCAAAGTCCGGAATCAAATTCACTTTTCCCCATGGCAATAGCCGAAGACTCGGGCAGTTCCTCCAGCGCCAGGTTGACGGCCATCAGATAAAGCCGGTAGTGCTGATTAAGACATTGATGAACGGCTTTTTCGGTAAAATCGCCTCCTCTGAAGACAGCCCTGGCAACATTCTGTAAATCAAGGCTGGTGGGCTGCAAGGGCAGGTTTTTCTGTTGCAGGTGAGCCCTTAAAAGACAATGTTTTTCTGTTAGCTTGTTGGCGACGAATGTCCCTTCTGAGGACTTTGGCAACACTTTTTCGGCAATGGTCTGCAATTCGGTCGGGTTATACTGTCGGATCGGCAAATGTCGAAAACGTCCTTTCAGCGCTGGTGATAAGGGTTTTCGCCCGCTGTACTCAGGTGGGTTGATGGTGGCAAACAGGTGGAAACCCGGATAGGCGTCACCAGCCAGAATATCGTTTAACTCGCCTTCCAGATGCTGGCTATCGATCAGATTCATTTCCGAAATCACCACGATGGCGCCCTGGATTCTTGCCGTCTGGATCTTTTCACACAGTTTCTCCCAGGAACAATCACAGGCATTCAGGAGCAAGACTTCCGGCATGGATTCTTGCTGTTGTTTAGCCTGCCGTTTGACGCTTTCAATCACTAGGTTGAGAGTGACATCCTTGCCCCGACCCGCCGGGCCTTGAATCAGGGTCGCCTGACGGCCGTCGTGTTTTCTGTCGTGATGATAAGCTTGCTGACAGCGGCTTAAATCCTGCCAAAGCCGTTGCACCAGATCAATGACTGCCGATCCGCAGGTATCAAACTCAGGTCGGATTTCTTTGGTCAGTGTTCTGAAGCCCTGCAGCATATCTGGCAGGGTGTGGTTATGAACCCTGTCGCGTAGGGTATGGTCCGGGTGGTAGCGGGCAGCAAACCAGATTTCCAGTGCCGAGAGGGCATCCTGCTGAGTCTCGTTGATTTCGGGACCCAACACATCCCGAAAACTTTGTTGGATCAAACTGTTCACTTGCTCGCAGCTGGCACTGTCGTCTTCGGATAACGCACGATCCAGATACCAACCCACCCAGCTGCAGATGTCGGTTAAATCCCTGGGGGTAAAATCATGGTCTGGCAACAGCTCCTGATAATATTGCCAGAGTGCCATCACACTCTTGGTGGCACTGTGGGCAATGTCGTTTATTTGATGCCGTTGCAACTGATTGAGCAAAGCTGGTTCCACTACTCTGTCTCGAAGGAAAGCCTGATCCAGGCGTGGGTAATAAGCTCTGGGCAGTTTCTCTTTCAGGGCCGGGTCCATTTGGCGCCCGGTGTAATGATCCGGGTTGCCGGTGAGAATCACCCGGTGTTTTTCGCTGACCCTGACAGGATGACCATTCACATAGATGCAGGGTTGCGGTTCCCATAAGCCGTTCAATGATGCCAGTAATCCGGTTTTGGTGAGGTTAGCCTCATCCAGAACCAGGGTGATGTATTCTCCGTCTTTTTTGTCAGGTTCGGTATTGGCCCATTCCATCAACGCCCGGTTTTGCTGCACCATAGAGCGGTCGCCGTCGGCGTGTTGTTGCCACTGCCAGCGTTTCATCAGGGTCTGTTCGCTATCAGAAGGTCCAAGGGAAATGACTGAAGCTTGTCCCGAAGCCCTGGCCATTTTGGCAGAAAAGTAACTTTTCCCGGTGCCGGTTTCTCCCTGCAGGAATATAACGGGAGAATCCTTAAGCCGGTCGTGGAGTCGGGACAATCGACGGCTTTCACGATCCCGCTGACTCATCTCGCCGTGATAAAGATCCAGGGCCAGTGCTGACCAGAACGTATCAGCGGAACCTCGCCATTTCAGTGATTCAGCCAGCCGATGTTCAATGCGTTCAATGCCTTCTGCCTCAGAATTCGCTGTTCTGGCTATATGAAAACAATCGCTGGCTAGCGCGTGAATGACATCGGATCGCGTCTGCACTAATGGCAAAAGTAACTGCCAGCCAGAAGCCAGTGCATCTTGCAAACGTCTAATTTGTCTTGATGGCCTGATGGCCAACGGTGGATGTTGTTTCGCTGTCTCCGGATCGACTTTCAACTGATACGCCATGGCCTGACGATGCTCCTCAGGCCCGTGGGCCACGATCAGGGCGCAGAGTTTGTCGAGAGCTTCTTTTTTACCCCACCTTGGAAGTGGATTTTCATAGGATAGTAGTAACCCTTTAGATTTAGTGCCCTTGAAAATTGTCGGGTCAGTGGCTCTGGCCAGTGGCCACAGGTTCTGCTCCAAAAACGCTCTATCTAACTGCGGGGCACTGTTGATGATGGCCGTTATCTGATCCGGGTCTACCGAGGGAGGGTGATCCTTATTCGGCTTCTTATCCGGTAACAAATACCAGCAAGCCACTTTCATAAAGTCCCTGACGAGCGGATTCTGCCGGGTGCCATGGGTGATGACGCTATTAACGGCCCTGCGCCAGTGGCGGGGTAAAAGCGTTGAGGACTGATCAACCTGTTGTGCCCGACGGGCAGCCAGTATCAGGTTATTCAACAACTCTTCGGTTATTTCAGGCAAAGGATTACAAAGGCCGGCAGGGACGGTTTTAAACGCTTGGTAAAGTTTATTAAGCGCTTGTTTAGGCAGCTCAGCCCGGGGGATTTCATGCCTGTCGGCATTGATAGCCCAGAGATCAACCTCAGGACAGGGTTTACCCTTGGCGACCAGCGAATGCAAGACCGGAGACGTACTTTTCGCAGACTCAGGCCAGAGTAAGGTGACATCAGCCTGTGGGTAGGCTTGCAATTGACCGTTCACCAACAGAGGTTGCCCAATAACCAGTGGCTCCAGAAGCTGCTGAAGCCTTGGATTACTCTCGAGTCCCCGGAATACAGCCGGTTTGCCAGCGGTCAATGCCTCCTGCAATTTACTCTGACATCGTCCAAAATGCGCCTGTTGTTCCGAGGTGATATGGGTATTATCAAATAGCTGGCTGAAGCCGGTCTGTTCGCTGACCTGAATGACCAAAGGGGATCTCTGCTGATTATTTAGCCAATGACTTGTTTGGGCATGTCGCCGATAAGTGACGGCATTGAAGGTAGCGTGATCTGTGATTGGATGTTCATCGCTTTCTGCCAATCCAAGTGCTTTTGGCTGCCGTCTTGAATCAGCCACCTGAAGTCGGGGCTCCAGATCTGTCGTCTCGCAAATCGTCTGCAGTGAACCCAGCAAACGAAACCAGAGTGCCTCAGTGAGGGGGGACGTTACGGTGACTACACCACCTGCCCGAATTTGTTCCAACAGACAGGTATTTGGGACTGAATAGCCTCCAGGGGTAATGGCAATCGGGCTAAGCCACTCCCTGATATTATTCTGGTTAATGATGATCGGGTTTCCTGGTGTTTGCTCTTTATCATCTTCTTTATTGTTCGAATGAGACAGACTTTGGAACAGTGAATGAAGCTCTTCATTCCCTAACGGCATCCGATAAAACTGAACATCGTCGGGTAATGGACAGATCTTCCCGTTGCTCTCAAAGCACTGTTGCTGGAGCATCTGTCGAACCGTCTGCTCGAAGGCCAGATCCTGCCAGTCGGCCCCTTTCAGAATCACCCGTTGTCCGGCCTTCAATAACTCAAGCTTGCCGGGGATGTGTCGGATTCGCCCTTGTTGGTCCACTCCAGGGCCACCCAGCAGCAACTGCCGGCAGTTGCTGTGCAAGTGGCAGTTAATAAGAAGGGTATTTTCGTCATCCGTAGCACCTTCAGCAGCCGGGAGTTCAGCCAATACCTGAACCTCGTTGATATCCATCAATGAGGCATTGCCGGTCTTTTCGTTGAGCTGCCAGGTATTGCCCGGTCGATTAATTCGCCGCCAGAAATCAGCGCCCGGTGCGTCGGCCGCCGGAGCGCCGACCGCCGGTGCCTCTTCATGCTGGCCAACCGATGCCAACTGTGCGCGATCTGCCAGAACCAGCAGAGCAACATGCTTGCCCAGAGGACGTTTTTTCTGGCTGACTTTGTCGTATAGACAGGGATTATCCGGGTCCAGCAGATCGTTCAATTTGGGCAGTTCTACGCCGGTAAGCTTTCGGATATCGATCACCAGGGTCAATGGCTGCGAGCCTTCAAAAAGCTTGCCTGAATGCAGAGTGTGGCGACCATCACCGGACAGGCTCAACCGGCTCACCAGATTAGCCTGTAAGAGGTCATCAGGATGGGAAATAAGAGAGACATCCCGGCCTTCATCACAGGTCTGGGTGATTAAAAGCTGTCGAACCTCATCATCATTGGCGACAAAACGAAAATCGAAGGAATAAGGGGACTTTAGCAGCGAGGAGTCCGTTAAGGATACAGTTCTTGCTTTGTCAGGCAATATCTCCGAAGATGGCGATATCTTCAGTTTGGATTCTATTTCGGAGCAGATTCCTACACCCTTTTCCTTCGACGACAAATCCCGCGTTGCTCTCTTGGCTGTTACACGACTATCAGGCTCTTGACTCTCAAGAACCGGTTTGGGTAGTTTCCCATCAATCCGGGCATCCATAGTCCATCTCTCTCCTGACATCTGAAAGATTGTATTTAAAATGTTTTAAGTACTCAGGCATACGGAATCGAATATTTCTGGCTTATTGGGCAGGTGCTCTGCAAGGCGCAACGACGGGATAGGAGGCTGACCGAGAATAGTCTGCCCTACGCGGCAACTGCTCCTGCGTTGCTCTAGCTCCTGCATCCATGCAGTCGTGTGGCGGCAGCAAATTGGTCTGAAAATCCGCTTTTGTTCGTCAAATAGCTCGCTATTCTCCTCACAAAACCGAATTTTCATCCTCAATTTTCTGCCCTCCTCGCTACGGGCGCTATTCTCGGTCAGCCTCCTAGCAAGCTATGTGACCAGAGTTGCAACACAGCACGACTGCATGGATGCAGGAGCTAGAGCAACGCAGGAGCAGTTGCCGCGAGTGCCTGAACAATGAGTCAGAAAATATGATTTCGTATGGTTGAGTACTTATGATATGACCTTCGAAGTGGACGAAAGTTTCATTCGGAAATTTAGTCTTGGCTATTGAAGATGCCGGAGCGGTGACTCAAAACGTGAATGTCACCGGTTTCCGGATTCTTTGTGAGAAGTGGGAAAACGGTCTTGTAAGCTTTGTTCTTGGTTAAATAATATTTCTTCAGTGCAGTTGATTAATAAATAAATCGCAACTACTTTAGAGTGCATATTGATTGAATGTTTGTACAATTGAACGTAAAAAAGAACAGTAGTACTTACAGTGGATATCTTTTTAGTACTGGGATATTGAAGGATTAATGACTCTTAGAACGTTAAATTTCGGGTATTGAAAATGCACTTTTAGCAGCATGGCATCAGGAAAAACTGAACAAAAATTATTCGAATTTTATAGTATGGAAAATGGATTAACACTCAATTTTATAACTGGCTATGAAATCATTAGTATTTTTCTCATCCTTATTCTTGGTTGCTTTGCACTTTCAAGCTTTTGGTTCTACTTCTCTTCATTATCAGGCAGCTCTTATTCCGGGTTTTACTGGAAAATTATTTTCTCCAATACTTCCTCTTGAAAGAGATAGCGCTGAAAAAACGCTATTGAATGCTTTTAAGAAAAAAGTTATAGCGAATCTTAAAGACTGGAAAGACCCCTTTCTTGAAAGCAAGACAAATAAAGTGACAAAAGAGTACCAGGAACTTGATCGCAAAAAAAGTACAGGTCTTTCTAAAAAAGAAAAGGATAACTTTTACCAGTTGGTCTATGACAAAAATGAGGCTGGCAATAGTGCTCATGTCTTGAGTGCTTTTTTATCTTTATTAATTGATACTGCTAACAATGTTTCTTTGAGAGGTAATACAGATGATATACACGGAATTGTCAGCCTCGGTAATTCAAATGAAAACGGAGCAGCGGGTGGCAAAGGTGATCGGTTGCCTGAAAAAAACGGAAGATCGGCCAAGGATCAAAGCCAAGAAGCATCAATGCAATTTAAACCAGGCAAGCGCAAGAGGAAAAAGGAAAAAGAACTTGATTTTGAGGTGCTGGACTTATCACCTCGAGATGCAGCCAAGCACTTCCTGAATACCGTTAATCAACTTGCGAGGGAACATAATATATCCATCAAAAGAATAATCGGGAATAATAAGTGTAAGGGTTCTGGTTATATATATTTCAGCGATGGTAGTTACATTACTAGCAGTGCGAATGTTGAAGAGATATTTGTAGATTTTATATTATTTACGGAAGGGTTGTTAAGAGATCAGAAGTTTGTTTATAGTGATGATGCCGATAAATATCGTTCCGGTCAAAAGATTACTAATAACCAAGTTGAACTAATAGATTCAACTTTTTCAGAAATGTTTGCTCGGAAAGATAAACAGTTGTCAGATAGAAATCATTCATATCGTCGCTATTATCTTCGTGAATTACTATCCGATTACCTTTATGAGAATTACAGAGGCTTTGGTGATGTTGATGGCTATCAGGCAGTTGGGCATGCGATATTTCCATTCTTTGAAAAGATGCTTTTTGGGGAAGGCTATTTTTCAGAATTTGCTGGTTTTATGAGTTTTACTGATCAATATAAGGTAGAAATTATTACAGAGTTAAATAAGAGTTTCAGCTTTATAGATTGCAAGAATGAAATTATCGCTGTCCTTAGAGGTAATGACAAACTCAGAATGGCTTTTAATGAAGAGGTCATGGCGGGGGAGTTTAATAGACGCTGGTTAGATATTCTTGATGATATGTTTCAAGAAAAACCAGACTCAGTCGGACAGGCTCTTCTACCTGATAATCCCATTAATCTCAAATTTGGTGAAGAGTTGGAATATGATTTGGTTTCTAAAGAAGAAGATCAATGGGGCGGGCCAAGTTACTATTATCTTACGAAAGTAGATAAATATATGAAAAAATTAGGAGCCAATAAGGAAACTGCTTATGATCCTAAGAGGTACACTTTTGATGGTCATTTCTATGTAGCCCCTTTTGTAGATTTTAAAAAATGGCTTGAGGTGAATTGTACGCCTTACCATGATGGTGACGCTGGTGCGGAAAAATGCTTTAAAAAAGTATTTAAAGTCGTTGACTTAATGATTAAAGATGGCTTTATAGATCATGCCTCCGGTCACAAGCATGTAGATGCACTCTCTGCTACCCATGGCAACCCCGGCGTTCTACTGGAATTACAGAGGGAGATTGAGAGCAATCCTTATCTAACCAGAGCATTCGGTAATAATGACCGAATTGTTAAAAAAGATGAGGGTCAATGGTACAAATTGTTTTCTGACTATGCTGCTTTGAGAAGCCTGGCAATTGAACGGATGAATTGGATGATTGCTACGTACAATGAGAAGTTGGCTGGTGTAAATTATGGAGAGGGGAGTGCTTATTGGCTAACGGATTCAGAGAAATTGGAAAAGCTTAAACAGTTCTCAAAATTATACAGTCATTTTGTGCAATTGGCGCCTTTGCAAAAAATGTTTGGTGCAGTTGGTAATGTGTTTTTAGATAAATATATGGCTGTATCTTTGTTGCACATTCCAGGAACTGAGATAATTGATCCTTATGGCACAATAGAGTTTCGCTTTTTCCGTTGTCCAGAAAGTATGCAGGAATTAAAATTGATTAATCAGTTTTTAAAAGCCTTGTTCGAATATATCCATGAGCGTCGAATGCGAAATGAGCCGATTGAGTCTGTACCTGACGACATTAAAGCCAGCAAAGATTACACTCCTGAAGAAGTTCTTCATCATACTGTTGAATACTTGCAAAAACTGGGACTGAACCCCGCTGACTATCAAAGCTTTCTGAATAAAGTATCCAAGGATATGTGATCATAAAATGGCGGGTTTGATAGCCCAGCGCAGTTATTATCGGCTCGACCCGTGCGATGGTTTCGATACACACTGGGTGACCGATTAATGACAAGAGAGCCTGTGGTTGTTGATACTCCCTGTTTTTACTTGTTGCTAATCGAAGCTGGTCATCCTCTCGCAGCCCTAACCTCTATGCAAGCTTCCTGATAATGCGAAATGTTAGCTTTTTTTGGAGTACAGCCACCACATTCAAGTAATGATTGGCATTTTATTCTAAGCTCTCCCCTGCGCCAGTTAATGCGATCCGGGAATGTCTGGGCATACCTGGTGTTCAATTATCGTAACCGCAGCAGGACCATTTTAAGTACGACAGCTTCCCAGTATCTAAGTACCAGGCCTGTTGGTCTCGCATATTCTGGCGAGTGGATTTTTTCATCCTTCAAGGCGTAACGACGGGCGCGTAGCCATAGCTATGCAACCAGAGTTGGAACGCAAAAGGATGGAGAAAGCCGCCGTCCAGAATATGCGAAACCAACTGGTTAGGTACTTATATTGGGTATCTTTTAATGGGTCATGGAGTGGAAGTTGTTGAGTATAAAAACCGGTATATCTTTCTTGTGCTTGGCCTGGCTATTTCTGGCCGTGTTCTGTGCGTATTCTACTGATTTGTACGGTGATACCATTCCAGATAGCTCATCTTATTGTACACAGTTTTCTGTTCCCGGTGTCTCTGTAAGTTTTTCGTTTAACCTCGAAGATGTCGGGGCTGCGGCGGTTGTGCAGCTGGCGGTATCGTCTGCAATCGTGTTATCAGCGTTAGTTTGTCAGGGTCATGCCGTGCCCTGTAGTTCGGTTATCTATCCTCTTTTGCAGGTTTACATTATTTCGGCTGGTCTGCTGCACCGTTTTCTTTTGATTGATGCTTTCAGGCAATGGGCTTCGTGGCTTGTATTTTCTGGTTCGCAGTGGAACCCCGTGAGAATACCCGATTCTGCCACTGCTGAGGCTGGCACCTTGAATCCGGTGCTTGGCTACTCGACTCTGGCAGAAGCTGATCCAAACTATCAGCTACGGCACGATAATTTTGCCAGCCTGCACAGCCTTGTGGCCTATGTTACCGAGCTTAATAAGCAGATCACACCCGGTCAGTCGGTCGTGAAAAGTCGTGATGGAAAAGCCCAACTGCAGGTTGTGCAACAGGATACCACTGCAACTGTATTTTCGATCATTCTACCCAACAGTGACAACACGACCAGCACTTATCAGGTGGGGAGTAATCAGGGCATTTTCTGGATAAAAAAATTTAATGACATCAATGTAGAGCGGTATCAACAGGTTGTTTGGAGCGAACCGAAAGAAGGAAGTACTACTGCTTGTTTAACCGCCCAGCTTATTGCTCCAGAGAAAGCAAATGAGTCTGGCTTGCAACTCGCACTAAGGGTGCCATCCTGGCTGACTCACCGGCTTCTGGCGGTCAGCACTGAAAAGACTATAGCTAAGTTCAGCCGGTTGTTTCTGAATTGGTATTGGTCGGCTTATTTAATGTCTGAACCGGTGAAGGCTATGATGTCCCGGCGACATCAAAAACCAGGCTTGCAAGGGCTGTCTCCTGTGGTTCCTGCCTGCTACTCCGACAATCAGCATTGTTTTGGCTGGATGACCACGCAAGGTTTTTCTGCTGGTGTTGTTCCACAGTCACATATGATGGATGCACCTGCAGAGGAAAATAGTTTTTCCAGCAGCGGAGAAAGCTTCACTCTCAACAAACCTGAAGAAAGGGAGCCAGAGGGTTCCGGGGTGGGTGAGGGTGAGGGAGCCGAAGGTGGAAAAGATAAGGACAAAGGTGAAGGCTCCCCATTTTCTGAAAAGCCACGTTTGTCACCCGTCGCGTTACCTGAGAGTCTTCTGTGGCAGGCGACAGAGCAGTTTTTTTTAAACAGTGGATTGAGTGTGGGGCAGTCACCCGAAGTCGATCTTCAGGATGCCTACGACTTAATGCGCAAGATGAGCCATGCAGGCATGCTGCAGGTTTTACCTGTTGAAGGTCAGCCGATGAAAGACTGGGCAATGGTTGTGAGTAAGCGTCTTGCTCGTTATATCAATCACCCCATAAGTCCAGCAGGTGATACAGATCAGCCTGCTTTTTCTGATCACAGTCGTAGTCGTTATGATGAGTATGTTGTACCCATGACGCAAGATATGTTTAATCGTGTCGTTGATAGCCTTGATAAATATGACCAGTTTGCTCAGACTATTATTAATCTGCGCGATGGCCTCAAGGATATTATCGAAGCCTTTTGTGTAGAGAAAGAAACGGGTAGCTGCTTGTATGGAGGAGAGTCTGTAAGAGCGTACATAACCAAATACGGGTTTGGACATCAGCTTAAATTCAAGGATAACGAGCCTGTTACGGATGATATTGATGTGCTGCTTGGGTACGACAAAGTAGACGATTTAAAACAGTGGCTGGACACAAAACTGGTTGGTTTTAAAGTATCAGAACCCCGTAAAAAAATGTTGTTTTCTTTTCCCGGACAGAGGCCTGATCCTGAAGCCTATAACCTGTATGTGTTTGATTTCGAGGTTGATAGCGGGTCAATCAACGCCTTCCTCCCAAGCCTGGATGTCGCTATGGCGATTCCTGGATCAAAGGCGACTTTTCAGTCAGAGGAACTGGTTATTTATGAGAGCATCGTCAGGGGGCTAAACGCTGATGCCTTGGTTCGCAATACCTCTGTTCGTAAGCAGGGCAAGCATTGGGACCGTGCCCTCTATTTGAAATCGGTTTTTTCACAGAATTATTTCTTCAGTATGCTTTTAGACGACATAGATCGGCAGACAGGTGAATTACCATTACAGCCAACTCACAGGAGTACTCATTCCAAGTCAGCCACGATTGAAGTGATGAAGGAGCGCATTGATGAACTGACCTGTGAATTAAATAATAAGGAACAACAATTAAAAATTTTGAAACAAAAAGTTTTGGATGCTTTAAAAGCTAATGAAATCAGTCTTGCCAAAAAGGAAGAGGAGCGAAAGCAATTATTTCATGAATTTCAGCAGAAGCTGGCGAAGGAAGGTAAAGAGATAGCTGACAGGAAGTCTGCTAATAAGAAAATGGGTGAAAAAATATTGTTATTAAATAAACTGAATAAAAGCTATGAGGAAAAAAATGTAAATCTTGATAAAGAAATAAAAAGTCTTGAGCAACAACTAAAAAAAATAAAGCAAGATCTGGTTCAAGCTCAAGATAAAAGAAAGGGGATTGATAGGTATAAAGAAAAAATCAGTCAGCTTGATCTTGAAGTGCTCAATATTAAAAAAAAGTTGGAAGTATCAAATATCAGGTGTGACGAATTGCAGGCAGATAATGAAAGGCTTAAAAAAGAAGTTTCAGAGTATAAAAAAACACATGAAAAATGCCTTGAAGTCGATAATGAAACCTCGAAAAATTTAAAAAATCCAATTAATAATGTTAGCCACCGACTAGACCAGAATAATAAGCTAACCGGCAAAAAAAACAGACGTAAAGCTAAATTAAAAAGCTCAGAACGATATGAGTATGAACCGACTAAAAGGTCATGGCTCAGAGCTTTTTTGGTAGGTATTTCAGTTTTTATAGGCTACAAGCTAAGCGGTTACGTGGCGCGACAATACATGCAGGAGTCCGGTAGTGATGGCATAGAAAATCCTTGCCTTAATTTAGATGATTACACAGGATTAAATAGGTATATACTGCAGACATTGTGCGATCTCGATAAAAATTACAGAGTTGTTGATTATCAGATTTTCTCGTTCATTCGTAAAAAAGCAGCTTTTGAATTTATGAATAAAAAAACTTTCTTCGAGAACCAAAGAGCACAAAAAATACAGAAGGGAAGCAAGGTTATATTAGCTCATGCCAGGTACTACCTGCTATCTCAAATGACAACAAAGCAACTGCTGCAGGTTGTAGGTGGCATCAGAGCTGGCAAGGAATCGGTGGGTGATAAACTTTTATTGAATGAAATTATCCCTGGTGTTGTTGATTATTGTGGCTTGATGCCTGATAAAAAATGGCAGTACGACTGTGGTCGTATGGCAGTGCAAAGAATGCTTTCTAAGCAATTTGAGAATGAGTATTATGTTGTTGTCAATGGAAGAAGAGATATCAAACTTGGAGATTCACACAGGGTTATCAATTTCCTTCCTGTGTGGGACATAACTTCAGAAAAACTGCGCTGGTACGATGTTTGGCCCTATCGTCTTGACAACGAAGGATATGCCATTCTTGGCAATATAGCTGAAAAACAAAATGCTGTATTTTTACTGTCAGAATGCAAAAATAGAAATATTAAAAAAGAGATTAAGTTAAAAGTATTCTCTAATTATAAGTGGCACGACAAAGTTTTTAAATGTGCTGTGAAAACTGAAATAAGTGCGAATCTTGATGCAGTCTTCTGGTGGAATCATTATTATCCGGAGGCGCATCGCAGTACAGCTGGTTGTGATGATGGACATGGGCCGTACTACGGGGCATGGACATATATCGATAAGTAGTTACCCGGAGCTGTCACGCCAGCTTCTGAGCCTGGGCAAAACTGGGCCGACTTTTGCCCTGCTACCACTCAAGCAGTTTTTCGGGCTTCTGTTTTAGCTTTCTCGCCAGATCAGCAGGAACCATCCCGGCACGTTCCCGCAGAAAAAAATAAGACACCCATAAAAATAAAAACACGCAGAAAAAATAAGACACCCATAAAAATAAAAACAAGACATTCAAAAATTGTATTCCCAAAAAGGATCAGAAAATCTATCTTCAAGTAGCGTATCATCGAACTACACATCGCCATCCAACGAAAAGAGGCTGTTCAAGCCATAATTCAGACAATGCAAATTCATTCCGACATGAGTCGAAGAGAGATAAAGAGAGGGTCTTTGACGTCTTAACTGACTTCTACGCTAACCTATCATATACAAACGACTACAGACATTTAAACCTCGAAGCCACTTCTGTCCGGCTTCAATTGCATAAGCCTTCATCGCCTCCAGACGGCCAACTGCCCGATAAAAACGATTATTCCATTGCATGGTTTTCAGCCACTCATCCGGATCAATTTCCAGTCTTTCAAGAATACGAGGGATATGCGACGGAATGGAACCTTTCTTATCTGTTCTGACAATGCGACCACTCCAGTCAACCAGTTCCAGATAGTCGTGAAGAAGGTAGGGAAGGGCAACGTCCGTATTCTGGCCCTGCGAACAAAAAGGTTTCAGGGTCAGCGGCTGCTTTTTAGTCTCAGAATGTGTAACCTGCTCCACGCGTTCCTGAATCGACGTGTAGTCTGATGCTTCCGGTGTTTCCACCTTTCCAGCCCGAATCGGATTCAAGTCAACATAGGTCATGCAGGTCAGTAAGGCTGCTTCGTCCAGCAATGCCTGGCTTTTAAAACGACCTTCCCAGAAGCGTCCTTTACACTCGTCTTCTTTATTGGCCTCACGAGCAAGATGTTCATTCAGGCAGCGCATAAACCAGCTGATATCCGTTAAACGACGCCGGTATTCCTCAGCATATTCATCAATACGGGCCAATTCAGCGCTGCCCAGTTTGTCAGCGGCCAGATGCCTTTGCACCAGAGGTGGACCTCTGAACAAGGTCGTCCAACGATGCAGCACTTCATTCCGTGACCAGCTCCTGGCAGATGACTGATTGATGTGCAAAACCACATGATAATGATTCGACATGACAGCGTAAGCGCAAACTTCGATAGCAAAGACTGCAACCAGTTCCTGAAGTTTATCCACCACCCATTGGCGGCGATGCTCGTAGTTCTTGCCAGTCAGGTGGTTCTCTCCACAGAGGTAAGCCTGACGAACACATCTTGCCATGCAGTGGTAATAAGGCGTTGAGCCGGGGTCAATCAGAGTATTGCGGGCCTGAGCCATGAACTCACCTGTCTGGGTAAAAAATCAGTGGTGGGTGAAAAAGTAGACCAGGTGGATGGGAAAGCAAATTTATGGGTGTCTTTTTTTCTCTAGGTAGATGGGAAAGCAAATTTATGGGTGTCTTTTTTTCTTCTCGCCAGATCAGCAGGAGCCATCCCGGCACGCTCCCGGGCCCAATGGACGATCTCCGGATTGATCATGGCTTCGTTCATTATTGGCGTCCATCGTGTAATGGTTGGAACGGTATCATTATGAATATTTCATCGGTAGGTGTTATTAGAGGTTGACTGCCAACCTCCAAAACAGATCTCAAGCACACTCTGGTTGTTTAAGTAATCTTTACCTAAAAATCCACACTCAGGAAATCTCCACCAAATCCCCCTTAGCCTCCAGCCAGCTCTTGCGATCGCCAGCCCGTTTTTTGGCCAGTAGCATGTCCATCTCTTCATGGGTCAGCTCAAAGTCTTCCAGCGTTAACTGAACCAAACGACGAGTGTCGGCAGACATGGTGGTTTCACGAAGCTGTAACGGGTTCATTTCACCCAGACCCTTGAAACGCTGTACGTTGACTTTGCCCCGTTTCTTTTCGGCCCTGATTCGTTCCAGAACGCCTTCTTTTTCTGCTTCATCGAGAGCGTAGTAAACTTCTTTGGCGACATCGATTCGGTAAAGGGGAGGCATGGCTACATAGATATGTCCCTGTTCTACCAAAGCTCTGAAGTGTTGTACAAACAGTGCACAGAGTAGCGTGGCAATGTGCAGACCATCAGAGTCGGCATCCGCCAGGATGCAGATTTTACCGTAGCGCAGACCGTCGAGTTTGTCTGAACCGGGGTCAACGCCCAAGGCTACAGAAATATCATGAATTTCACGAGAGGCCAGTACTTCGCTCGAATCCACTTCCCAGGTGTTCAGGATTTTACCGCGCAGTGGCAGAATCGCCTGATATTCACGATCCCTGGCCTGTTTTGCAGAGCCCCCTGCAGAATCACCCTCGACCAGGAACAATTCGGTGTAATTCAAATCCTGGCTTGAACAGTCTGCCAGCTTTCCGGGCAGGGCAGGTCCCTGAGTGATTTTTTTACGGGCTACTTTTTTGGACTTGCGCATCCGCTTCTGGGCGTTATTGATGCACAGTTCTGCCAGCAGCTCACCCTCTGCATGGTGCTGGTTGAGCCAGAGACTGAAAGCATCTTTGGCAACGCCGGAAATAAAGGTAGCGCATTCTCTTGAGGACAGACGTTCTTTGGTTTGACCTGAGAATTGCGGGTCAGCCAGTTTGGCTGAGAGAACGTAGGAGCAGTTTTCCCAGATATCGTCCGGGCCCAGTTTGATGCTTTTAGGTAAGAGGTTACGGAATTCACAGAATTCGCGAATCGCTTCCAGCAAGCCGGTTCTTAAACCATTGACGTGTGTCCCGCCCAGGGGAGTTGGAATCAGGTTGACGTAACTTTCTGTCAGCAATTCACCACCTTCAGGAAGCCATTGTACTGCCCAGTCTACCGCTTCTTTTTCACCCTGCAGTGAACCTGTGAAAGGTTCCTGTGGCAGGGTTTCGTATTCCCGGGTCGAACCTTTCAGGTAGTCGGTGAGGCCATCTTCATAGTACCACTCATCGCTATCGCCGGTGTGGTGATCGACAAACTCGATGTTCAGGCCGGGGCAGAGTACGGCTTTGGCACGCAGTACGTGCTTGAGTTTGTTGACCGAGAATTTGGCTGAATCAAAGTAGCTGGCATCGGGCCAGAAACGAACTGTCGTGCCGGTATTGCGACGTCCACAGGTGTCGATCTCGTGCAGATCCTGGTCTTTGTAGCCATCCCTGAAGGTAATCAGGGAGACTTTTGCATCTCTGCGAACAGTGACTTCAAGACGTGTCGACAGTGCGTTAACAACCGATACCCCCACTCCGTGCAGACCACCAGAGAACTGGTAGTTCTTGTTGGAGAATTTACCACCGGCGTGCAGCCGGGTCAGGATCAGCTCTATGCCGGTTATTCCGTGTTCCGGATGAATATCCGTGGGCATACCCCGGCCATCATCAGTGACTTCCAGAGAGTTATCCTTGTGCAGGATAACCTTGATCTTGCTGGCAAACCCGGCCAGCGCCTCGTCGACACTGTTGTCGATGATTTCCTGAGCCAAATGGTTGGGCCGGGTTGTGTCTGTGTACATGCCCGGACGTTTGCGAACCGGGTCCAGGCCACTGAGTACCTCAATGGCTTCCGCTGTATAGTCGTTACGCATGAAATCCTTGTTGGGTCTGATTGCGCGTTAACTCATAAGTGTACCTAAAGCCTTGGCGTTAGTCAGTGTTGAGAGCACCTTATCATTGTTATGGGTATTTGTTCTCGGGATTTTAGTTCAGGGAAGACCTTTTTTATTTTGATGAAAGGGTCATGGATTGCGGTGTGGTCGGGCTGAACTCGAACGTAGGGTCAGGGTGCCTGTTTTCCCATAGCCAGAGCAGTAAAAGCAATAGCAGAGCCAGGAAGCTGGCACCGGCTAGCAGTTGGAAGCAGGCATCCCAGCCGTAGAGGTCGAGTACTTTTCCAAGTAACAGGTTGGCGGAAGTGGCTCCGAAAATATAGCCAAAGAGACCACAGAAACCGGCCGCAGTGGCTGCAAAGGGCAAAGGTACCAGATCAATAATATGAACGTGTACCAGCATGACCGGGCCGTAGATTAAAAAGCCGGTGGAGATCAGCGAGAGTACGGCGTGAGTGGTGTCGCCCGGTGGTGAGTTCCAGTATGCAATGACCGAAATGAGTACCAGTGCCATAAAAAGTGCATTCATGGGAGCACGCTTGCCTTTGAAGTGCTTATCGCTCACGTAGCCGCAAATAAGGGTTCCGGGAATAGCGGCGTACTCAAAAGCGAAGAAAGCCCAGCTGGAGGCGTTGAAGCTAAAGCCTTTGGTTTCTGTCAGGTAGACTGGAGCCCAATCAATAACACCGTAACGAATGAAATAAGTGCAGGCGTTCACGACGGCCAGAATCCAGAGCGGTGGCAGAGTCAGGCAATGCTGGCTGAACAGCTGAAGCGTTCGGACAAAGGACGTCTTGTGTCGTTCTATCTCCAGTTCTTCCGGCAATTCCGCAGAAGGCGACGGTAGCTGACATTGAGAAGGTCTGTCCCGTAAGAGCAGATACCCCAGTATGGCAATAATGATGGCTATAAAAGCTGGAACGAAGAACTTGCTTTGCCAGCTACCGAAGAGTGTTACTGCCAAGATGGCAATGGGCCCCAGCAGGCCGCAGCCGACATTATGCGACAGGTTCCAAATGCTCATGGCTGTGCCACGCTCTTGCCTGACGAACCAGTGAGCAATCAGTTTGGCACTGCATGGCCATCCTGAACCCTGTATACAGCCATTGAGGGCCAGGGTGATCACTATCATTATCAGCGGGAACTGAAGCAATGGTGAAAAGCCAAGAACCAGAGAGAGTATCGCCGAGCCCAGAAGGCACAAAGGCATTAACTTTCGGACATCGATACGGTCTGCCAGATATCCCATGGCCAGATTGCTGATTCCATAACTGAGGGCCAGCGCTGATAGCGCCATTCCGAGTTCAGATTTGCTGTAGCCTTCTGAAATCAGGTCGGGCATGACCATGACAAAGTTTTTCCGAACCAGGTAATAGGCCGAATAAGATAGAAAAGCCCCGAGCAGAATCTGCAATCTTAATCTTGAATAGCGTTCGTGCTGCTCTTTGGAGTAGCCATCAGGGACAACAGAGCATTTAAGGAAAGATCTCATGAAAACTTCCATGAACTTTTAAGAAAGAGTGGAACACGTCAGGATAGAAGGGGCCGAAAAAACAAAGGTGGCAGTGTTTTTACGGAAAAAAAATCTTTTACCAGCGGAGGAGACGAAAGATTATCTTTGTCGTTCATCTGTTCAGACTCAAAGTCAACTTAGGGAATAATGTAGCACCATTCAGAAAAAACGCCTGTCGAATTAAAGTCTTATAAGGGTGATGTCATGAAAACCAGATATAAGACCACTGTGGTTGAGCAGGGAGGCTGCGTCAATGCAGCCTTATCTTAATGAGGGCTCAGTCACGTTCGCGAAGGTGAACAAACCAGTAGCTCAGACCTACCATGACACCACCACCAATAATGTTGCCGATGGTTGCAGGGATGATATTCATGACAATCATGTTGAAGGCAGTGATATTGCTGAAAGAGTCAGCACTATAGCCTGTGGCTGCCCAGAATTCAGGCGAGGCAATGTTTTTGATCAGCAAGCCCATAGGCAGCAGGAACATGTTGGCAATGGAGTGCTCAAATCCGGCTGCCAGGAAGCAGGCGACGGGTAATGTGCAAGCGAGCATTTTTCCGGCTGCAGAACGTGCGCTCAGAGTCATCCAGTAAGTGAGACAGACAACAAGATTACAGAGGATACCCAGCATCATGGCCTGAATGAAATTGTGACCCATTTTGGCATTGGCAATGTACATGTAGTTGATGCCTACCTCACCATGAGCGCCCTGGTATTGACTCACTCCCATGAGCATGACCACCATGAAAAAGGCACCGGTCATGTTACCGAAGTAGACCAGTGCCCAGTTCCTGGTGATCTGGGCTATGTTGAGACGACGGGTGGCGCGACCCATCAGCAACAGGGTATTACTGGTAAACAGTTCGGCTCCACAGAGTACGACCATCATCAGACCCATGCTGAAAGTCAGTCCACCGACCAGCTTGGTCATACCATAGGGCAGGCCCTCTGTTCCTGTGGTGACGATGGTGTAAAACATGCCCGCCAGAGAGATAAAAATACCGGCCAGAACGGCAAGGACAAAGGTCACTTCAGGGTGCTTTTGAGTTTTACCCACAGCGGCGTCTTCTGCCAGACGGGCAATTTCAGAAGGAGGTACGCAGCCAGATTGTGGGTTGTTGTCGGTTTGCATGTCGGGGTCCAGAAGGGAAAGAACGGCCAAACTTAATGACCATGAGCGATTGAAGCTATTTCTCGTAAAGCTATTTCGAGTAAAACTATTTCGAGTAAAACTATTTCGAGTAAAACTATTTCGAGTAAAACTATTTCTCGTCACCCATCGTTGATGAAAATGGTGAGAAGTTTTTTCATTAAGAAAAGATAGTTTATCAATATGGGAGTCAGATGATCAGAAGGAGAATTCGTGAGTTGCTTTCAGGATTCACTCGTTGAATGGTTGACTTGCTTCGGCTTTTCCGGAGAGGATAGGGGAAAGATCCCTGTTCCAAATCGTGATTCCCGGAGAAAGGATAATGAACGGCGGTCCTTCAATCTTCGCAGTCTGCATCATGCTTTCCGTAAATACTCTGGCAGATGATGCCGACTTTATCCCTGTAGAAACCGGCGGTGAGGTTTTGAGCAGCCAACAACCAGCAAGCAGCCACACTTTTGGTCTTCGTGCTTATTCGTTGATCGGTGATGGTCTTTCTGTTCCCGATACTCACAGCTCTGCTTCAAAAAACGGTCTGTTGATTGATTACTACCCCTTTGAAAGTGGCTTCAGGGTCTCTGCAGGAGCATTTTCGGGTGACTCGAAGAAACTGGGGAAGGCCTATTTTTCTGGTGAAGGGCAGCAAGCCTATGTCGGTGTCGGTTGGAAAAAACTTCTTGATGATGCAAAACGAGTCGATCTCAGTGTTGACTTAGGTACTTTTCTGGACACAGGGCCTGAAGCGGTAGAGAGCACTGTTTCGGAGTCTACAGCCAACACGTTATTGCAACGTACCAGGTCTGACAGTAGAGATCAGCCTGTCATCAGTCTGGGGATTGAATTCAGGTTCTGAAATGCGGTGAATGCATCTGGCTTTCTGTTTTTTAATGGCTTGTAAAAAAACCGTCTGAACGGTTCCAGACGGTTTTTTTACGAAGCTTAAAGAGTCGTTGCTGTTTTTATAGTCTCTTTGGGTTCTTCGGCCAATGCAGAGGGCTTTTTCTTGTCCCGGGTAGCATTTATATGAATGCCCTTAAGAACATTGAGAGCCTGGCTTAACTGATAATCTTGCTCGGCCAGAGAACCCGACTCGTCCTTCTGCTTGTCTTTGAGCTGTTTGCTTTTCTTGTGTTTGCCTTTTTCAGTCTTTTTATTGCCGTTGGTAAGATGACCCTGCAAGTCCGCCTCCTTGTAATCGGATACGTCTTCTTCAGGTGTCACTTTAGCCCTTGGTACAAAAATATCAGGCTTTATACCCTCGGCCTGAATTGAACGACCATTGGGCGTGTAATAGAGAGCCGTAGTAAGTTTCAGACCTTTCTCTTTATTATTTCTCAGAGGTAGTACGGTTTGAACGGAGCCTTTGCCGAAAGATTCGGTGCCGACCAGAACGGCTCTGTGATGGTCTTGCAGGGCTCCAGCGACGATTTCAGAAGCCGATGCTGAACCACCATTGATCAGCACTACCAGGGGCATACCTTCGGAAGGATCATCTTTGCTGGCTTTAAAGCTGAGCTGAGAGTTGGGGATATTTCCTTTGGTGTAGACGATCAGTCCTTCTTTGATAAAGGCGTCTACAACTCCCACTGCTGACTGAAGAACACCGCCGGGGTTATTTCGAAGATCCAGTACCAGACCTTTCAGTTTCCCGTTCTGAGATTTTTTGAGTTTGTTAAGGTGTTCAACCAGCTCCTTGTCAGACTCAGACTGGAACTGGCTCAGGCGAATGTAACCATAGCCATCCTCAAGAACCCGGGACTTGACACTCTGTACTTTGATGATGTCGCGTTTGACAACCAGGTTGATGGGTTTGGGCGCCCCTTCACGAACTATCGTTAACTTGATAGGCTCTCCGGGCTTGCCACGCATCTTATCGACAGACTCCATCAGAGTCATACCTTTCACGGAAGTGTCATCCAGCTTGATGATCAGGTCGCCTGCCTTTACACCGGCTTTCTGGGCCGGGGTGTCATCAATAGGAGCGATGACCTTGATAAAACCATTTTCCATTCCGACTTCGATACCCAGTCCGCCAAACTTGCCGGAGGTATTGATTTCAAGTTCTTTAAATTCGTCTGGTTTCAGGTAAGAGGAATGGGGGTCCAGGCCTGAAACCATACCCTGGATGGCATTATCCAGAAGCGTCTTGTCATCTATATCTTCAACATAGGCACTTTTGATAAGTTGCAGGGCCTCGGTGAAGGTACGCAATTCTTCCAGTGGCAGTGCGCCTTTCTTCTCTTCCTTTGCCGCTTTGTCATCGGCTTCTGACTCGGCGGGTTCAACCGCTGCCGGGGCGGGCTTATCTCCCCGGTCAACAGGGGCTGACCAGCCTTGCAGGGCAAACCCGGATGCCAATGCCAGCACAGCGGCTTTTATCCATTGTGGCATCGGCTGCCGGGAAGTAGAAAAAGATGTTGTCATGAATTCTCCCTGCACATTTATGGTGAAAATGCCGCTATTTCTGATCCTGCGGCAATGTTCGTGGTTTGGATGGTCCGGCATCCCGGTGGTCCGGCATTCCGGTGGTCCGGCATCCCGGTGGTCCGGCATCCCGGTGGTCCGGCATTCCGGTGGTCCGGCATTCTGGTGGTCCGATTCCGGTGGCCGACATCCCGGTGGTCCGGTACTGAAGTATAGGCAGCTTTATTTAACAGACTGCGCTGTGCACTGTCTTTCAAGCTCCAGGTTCAGCCGGAAAAATAAGGGATAAGAAAACCCAAAGCTCTCTGTTTTATCGGTTCAACCCACCGTTTCTGCAATCTTTTATGGGACGATGTTTTATGATTCCTCTGTTACAATTTTGATAACCATGGAACTGGATTCTGCGGTTTTCCCCTGTGTCGGATTTCCAGATAGACTCCGGGTTCGTTCTGCCCCCCTGACTGACCGCTGAGTGCCAGTTCCTCTCCGGCCAGAACTGTCTCACCTTCTTTCTTCAGTAGCCATTGGTTGTGTGCGTACAGCGACAGGTAGTGATTACCATGGTCTACAATAATCAGCTGACCGTAACCTCTTAGCCAGTTAGAAAAAATGACAGTGCCGTCGTGTATGGCATTGACTTTGGTTCCGGCTTTTACCGAAATAAGAATCCCCTTCCAGCGAATTCGAGTATCTGGTCGCTGCTGGTTGAAACCGTACAAAACCCGACCTTTAACCGGCCAGGAAAGTTTTCCCCTGGACTGCTGAATAGGAGAACTGGCTGGTTTTCTGGCAGCCAGTTGGGCCAGAAGTGCCTGCAGCTGTTGCTTTTGTCGATTGAGGGAGTCCAGCTCCCGGTCATTGCTTTTGAATTGATCATTGATTCTGGAGATTAACTGCTTCCGGTCATTTCTGGATTTAATCAACCGGTCCTGTTTTTGGGTAAGGTCCGCTTGCTGTTTTTCCAGTCTGTCGTTCAGAGCCTGCTGCTGTTGTCTGTTGTCTTCTATGTCGGTCAGCGTTTTCTCGAAAGCTTCGATAGCCTCCAGCTGAGCTTTCTGAAGATGCTTCAGGTAGGTCAGGTGTCTGGATACTTCTTCCGGATCTTCCTGATTCAATAGTAACTTCAGCCGATTGTCGCGGCTGGCAAAATAAATGGAGCGTACACTGTTGGCGATGCGACTTTTTTCTTTATTTTTCTGCGCCGTCAGAGCCTGCTGACGGCTTTCGAGCTTTTTTATGTCGGCTTGCCCCTGCTCAAGAGCTTTTTCTATTTTACGAATAGAGTTTTGCAGCTGGCTTATTTCTGTTTCGGTAGATTGCAAGTGCCTCTCGGCAGATGAGCGTTCGTTGTTGAGCTTGTCCAGCAGCTTTTTCAGATGTTTAATGTCCCCGTTGATCGCCTCCAGCTGAGTCTGGGGTGATTCTTTTTCCACGGATTCTGCGTGGGCCGTTCCGCTGTTCATAAAATTGAACAGAGTCAGGACTACGGCGAACATCAGGTTTGCAGCCGTGATTCTCATACTCAAATGCCATTGATTTTTTTAGTAGATGTTTCAGTATGCCCTGAATGATCGGGCTTTCACATACTTATATGCAGGTTGCTTCCGATTTGTTTTCCGCTCCCTGTAACGTGTTATGCTGTTTCAAAAGCAGAAAGACGGCATAACCCATCTGGGAATACTGTGCAGGTAAACGACGATTTTATGAGATTTACTTTTCTCGGAACCTCGGCAGGGTCTCCTACCGCAGACAGAAATGTGACCGCAATGGCCCTGGCTCTGGATGAAAGTCGAGACTGGTATCTGGTTGATTGTGGTGAAGGAACTCAGCAGCGACTGTTGATAAAGAGCCCTCAGCAGATAGAAAGCCCTCAGCGAACAAAGAACCGTTACACGCTGTCCAATCTTGCAGGTATTTTCATTACCCACGTTCATGGTGACCATATTTTTGGATTGCCAGGCTTGATCACCAGTGCCAGTATGCAGGGCAGGAGAGCCCCCTTAACAATCTGTGCACCAGAAGGCGTGGAAAGTTTTGTCAGACACTCACTCAAATGTGCTGCCGTTCGCAATATGCCCTTTGAACTGAATTTTATTCGCAGTGATCAATCGGGTTTTCACTTTCAGGATAAGAATTTTAAAGTGACTTCCCATGAGCTGTCCCATCGCGTTCCCAGCTATGCCTATCGCTTCGCAGAGAAGCCTGTAATGCAATCAATGGATCAGGACAAACTGGAAGCGTTGGGCGTGCCAAGGGGAGCGCTTTGGGGTGCATTGCAAAATGGCAATAGTGTCACCTCACCGGATGGCAGGGTTATTCATCCTCGAGATGTAAGGCAGCCGCCCCGGTCAGGCAGGGTGGCTATTATTGGTGGGGATAATGACCAGCCTGATCTGCTGATAGACGCCATGAAAGGTGTTGATGTGCTGGTGCATGAAGCCACCTTTACGGAACCTGTTCTGAAAAAAGTCGGACCCCAATATATGCACAGTACCGCCAGAATGGTGGGTGAAGCAGCGGAAAAAGGTGGAGTCAGTCATATCATCCTGACTCACATCAGTGGTCGTTATCGAAAACATGCGTCTGACTTTGCCTCATCGGTTGAAGCACTCAGAAGCGAAGCTCAATCGGTTTTCAGTGGGCAGATTGAGTTGGCTGAAGATTTTGCCTGTTGGGCTTTGGACAGGGAAAGAAAACTGACTCGAATGGAATAACGCGGAAGAGCTTTATAGCACCTCTCCCGCTTATCGGTCTCAGTGATTAGCCTGACGGAGTGAGTGCATAACCCTCAGGGCCCCAGCCGCTATCAATTGATCAGTCTCCTGCTTGTTGATGTAGGAGTAAGTCAGCCCCCATTCCTTAAAGCGTTCTCTGAATAAGGCATTGACAAAATCAATCTCGTTGATTTCGGCGTACTCTCCCAGAAAGTAAACATGGGGCGGATTGGATTTTCCCTTTTCTTCCGCTTTGGCGATCATGCCTGCAGCACGTTTCTGGATCTCTCTCAGAGTGGGTTCCATGGTGGCTTTCATATGGTCAACATACCACTCTTTGAGAGCCACTGGTGCTTCTGAATCCTGTAGTCTGAGTAACAGGATTCTATGGCCCAGCTCATTTTTTCTCTTGCGTTGGGAATAGCGGTCAAAGAACTCAGAGGTTGATGCCTCTGAATCAATATTTTGCTTCAGATAGAAGTAGGCAGCGATCTTGTCTGCTTGCAGTTTCAGCTCTTCCATACAGGTTTTTGTTCCTTCAAGACAAGCATATGCATCTGAAGTAATCTCCTGGAACTGTTGGTCAGACTTGTATTCTTCCCATCGTTTCATCTTTGCCCGACATGTCTGTAAATTGTCTTTGCAATCTGTTTCGGTATTGATAAAAAACTCGTCACTGGCGAAGGCGCCAATGCTGTGAACGCTGCCACTGGGAATGGATTTGGGGGGCTTGCGTGGCTTGGGAACCCTCATTACTGGCATCTTGAAACTATCTCTGAAATCCTCTTTGCTATCTCTATAGAACATTTTCATATCAACGGTTTTTAAGGTTCCCTGCTCCATGGAGCACACCAGATCGTAGGTGGTTTTAAAAACGAACAGCTCATCTTCAGCGTTCATCAGTTTCATAGCTTCCCCGATCAATGCGGTATCGCGGGTAGTCCTGATGTCTGTCAGAGCTATTCCGCTATCCTGAAAGGTTTCCTTAATGGCAGTTTCTGCCTGTTTCTGAATGTCGATAACATCTTGTGGGTTAAAGAAGATGTGTAGTACATCTCCTTCTTTGGCCGTGGCGGCATCAAGGCCAGCCACTGCATAGAGGAACGAAGCGGGTGTTTTTGCAGGATTTATCCCCTTTTGGGCCAATACCGGCTTCTGCTCTGCAAGCATTTCCCGGGCCATTTTTCTGGCCACAGCCACAGCGTTTCGGGAGGGGTCATAATCACCGCTCTTCATGTCGGTGCGGGTTCGTTTGGAAGCAATGTTCCCAACATGATCCAGATACGCTTCGTCGATACTCATGTCCCGCTTGATCGAGACCAGAACTCTGGGTTTGTCATTGTCCAGACGCTGAACCAGATACATTTCGGCACGGGAATTCAAGCTCCAGAGTACATAGACCAGCTCTTCCTGAGCCTGGAGGATGGCACTGAAGCTTATGGAAAACAGGGCCACGAACAGAATAGGTACTTTTCTGATAATCATGAATTACTCCTTACAAATTCATAAAGACTCAAAGTTTAGACAGGAATTTCAGGCTTTTAGTTCCTTTGTTGTCGATATTCTTGTTTTATCAATACCTATGGTGTTAAGTCTGAAGTCGGGCAGGTTCGTGGTACAACCCATCGGGGGGGTAGTGAACAAAAGCATTAAGACTCAGATTATGGGCTCTGGACAGGGAAAGAAAACTGACTCAAATGGAATAACGCGGAAGGGCGTTATAGCACCTCTCCCGCTTATCGGGCTCAGCGATTAGCCTGACGGAGTGAGTCGATAATCCTCAGAGCTCCAGCCGCTATCAATTGATCAGTCTCCTGCTTGTTGATGTAAGAGTACTTCAGCCCCAAATTCTCAAGGAACTCTCTGAACAAGGCATTGACAAAATCAATCTCGATGATTTCGGCGTACTCCCCAAGAAAGTAGACATTGGGCGGATTGGATATTCCCTTTTCTGCCGCTTTGGCAATCATGTTTGCAGCGCGTTTCTTTATCTGTCTCAGAGTGGGTATCATGTTGTCTTTCATTTGAGCAACATACCACATTTTGAGAGCTGTTGGCGCTTTTGCATCCTGCAGTCTGAGCATCAGGATTTTGTAGCCCAGCTCATTATTTCTCTTGCGTTGCGAATAGCGGTCAAAGAACTCAGTGTCTGACGCCTCTGGATCAATTTGTTGTTTCAGATACTGGCGGCTTAGTATCAGTCGCTGTTCTATCAGACAGGCCTTTAAATCGGCGTCGCAGGCAGATAATTCTGAATCCATCTCCCGGTACTGTTGGAGAGAGATAGATTCTTCTGATTGTGCCAGTTTCTCTTTCCATTGTGTCTGCTTTGCCTTACATGCCGTATAAGTGTCTTCGCAATATGTTGTTTCGGCATTGGCAAAAAACTCGTCACTGGCGAAGGCCCCGATACTGTGAACGCTGCCACTTGGAAGGGGCAGTTTGGCAGCGATCATTGGCATGCTAAGGGTTTTAGCGGCACGCTCTATGTCATCCCTGTACAGCATTTTCATATCAACGGTTTTTAACTCGCCCTGTTCCATAGAACACAACACATCGTGGGTGGTTTTAAAAACGAACAGCTCATCTTCTGCGTTCATCAGTTTCATAGCTTCCCCGATCAATGCGGTATGGTGGGTAGTCCTGATGTCTGTCAGAGCTATTCCGCTACTCCGAAAGGTTTCCTTAATGGCTTTTTCTGCATGTTCCTGAACGACGATAACATCCTGTGGGTCATAGAAGACCTGCAGTAAATCTCCTTCTTTGGACGTGGCGGCATCAAAGCCAGCCACAGCATAGAGGAGCGAAGCGGGTGTTTTTGCAGGGTCTATCCCCTTTAGGGCCAATACCGGCTTCTGCTGTGCAAGCATTTCCCGAGCCATTTTTCTGGCCACAGCCACAGCGTTTCTAGAGGGGTCATAATTACCGCTCTCCATGTCGCTGCGGGTTCGTTTGGAAGCAATGTTTCCATCATGGTCCAGATACGCATCGTCGATGCTCATGTCCCGCTTGATCGAGACCAGAATTCTGGGTTTGTCATTGTCCAGACGCTGAACCAGATACATTTCGGCACGGGAATCCAGGCTCCAGAGTACATAGACCAGCTCTTCCTGAGCCTGGAGGATGGCACTGAAGCTTATGGAAAACAGGGCCACGAACAAAATAGGCACTTTCCTGATAATCATGAGTTACTCCTTATAAAATTGTTAAAGACTCGAAGATTGGACAGGAGTTTCAGGCTTTTAGTTCCGTTGTTGTCGACATTCTTGTTTTATGGTTTTAAGTCTTAAGTCGGGCAGGTTCGTGGTACAATGGCTTCCTTTCGCCGTAAGAATACTGAAAAGGCAGGCTTGTGGCGTCAGCTTGAGCGATGTGAATCGCTTACACCTGTTTCACCCAAAGTGAATAATTCAATGTCCGAATATACAAGTGTCGAAGAGCGCGTAAGTGGATGACTGTGCAGAATTCGTTTCAGCCGGTAGCCAGTTTTCCGACGGCCTGATAGCACTCATCATTACTGTTTTCCATTTCCCAAATATCCAGAGCATTTTGCATTCCGAGCCATACATCTACAGAGGTACCCAGAGCAATAGCCAGGCGCTTAGCCATATCCTTGCTGCATGGTATTCGTTCGTTCACGAAAGCGGATAAATGCTTTCTGGAAACATTCAGAACTTTTGCCGCTTCAGTGACCGAAAGATTCAAAGGCTCAAGCACATCCATTTTTACAATCTGTCCGGGATGGGTCGGCTTTCTGCTTCTGATTCTCTTGGACATAATTTCTTCCTCAGTGGTACTGCTCATAATCAACTCTGATTGCATCCTGCCCTTCAAACTCAAAGGTGATGCACCAAGGCCCGTTTACATGGACCAAGCGATTAAGACTCAGATTATGGGCTTTGGACAGGGAAAGAAAACTAACTCAAATGGAATAACGCGGAAGAGCTTTATAGCACCTCTCCCGCTTATCGGGCTTAGTGATTAGCCTGACGGAGTGAGTCGATAATCCTCAGAGCTCCAGCCACTATCAATTGATCAGTCTCCTGCTTGTTGATGTAGGAGTATGTCAGCCCCAAATTCTCAAGGAACTCTCTGAACAAGGCATTGACAAAATTAATCTCGATGATTTCGGCGTACTCCCCAAGAAAGTAGACATTGGGCGGATTGGATTTTCCCTTTTCTGCCGCTTTGGCAATCATGCTTGTAGCAAGTTTCTCTATCTGACTCAGAGTGGGTATCATGTTGTCTTTCATTTGATCAACGTACCACATTTTGAGAGCTGTTGGCGCTTCTGCATCCTGCAGTCTGAGCATCAGGATTTTGTAGCCCAGCTCATTATTTCTCTTGCGTTGCGAATAGCGGTCAAAGAACTCAGTGTCTGACGCCTCTGGATCAATGTGTAGTTTTAGATACTTGTGGCCTAGCAGCAGATCCACTTCTCCCAGACAGGTCTCTACATCGGCGTCGCAGGCAGATAATTCTGAATCCATCTCCTGATACTGTTGGGGAGAGATAGGTTCTTCCGATTGTGCCAGTTTCTCTTTCCATTGTGCCAGTTTCTCTTTCCATTGTGTCTGCTTTGCCTTACATGCCGTTAGAGTGTCTTTGCAAGATGTTATTGTTGTTTCGGTATTGGCAAAAAGCTCGTCACTGGCGAAGGCCCCGATGCTGTGAACGCTGCCACTGGGAACGGGTTTGGGAATCATCATTGGCATGCCAGGGGTTTCAGCGGCACGCTCCAAGTCATCACTGTACAGCATTTTCATATCGAGGGCTTCTAACTCGCCCTGCTCCATAGAACAGACCACATCGTAGGTGGTTTTAAAAACGAACAGCTCATCTTCTGCGTTCATCAGTTTCATAGCTTCCCCGATCAATGCGGTATGGTAGGTAGTCCTGATGTCTGTCAGAGCTATTCCGCTACTCTGAAAGGTTTCCTTAATGGCTTTTTCTGCATGTTCCTGAACGACGATAGCATCCTGTGGGTCATAGAAGATGTGTCGTAGATCTCCTTCTTTGGCCGTAGCGGCATCAAAGCCAGCCACTGCATAGAGGAACGAAATGGGTGTTTTTGCAGGGTCTATCCCCTTTTGGGCCAATACCGGCTTCTGCTCTGCAAGCATTTCCCGGGCCATTTTTCTGGCCACAGCCACAGCGTTTCGGGAGGGGTCATAATCCCCCCTCATCATGTCGGTGCGGCTTCGTTTGTAAGCAATGTTCCCAACATGGTCCAGATACGCATCGTCGATGTACATGTCCCGCTTGATCGAGACCAGAACTCTGGGTTTTTCATTGTCCAGACGCTGAACCAGATACATTTCGGCACGGGAATCCAGGCTCCAGAGTACATAGACCAGCTCTTCCTGAGCCTGGAGGATGGCACTAAAGCTTATGGATAACACGGCCACGAACAAAATAGGCATTTTCCTGATAATCACGAGTTACTCCTTATAAAATTGTTAAAGACTCGAAGTTCAGACAGAAGTTTCAGGCTTTTAGTTCCCCCGTTGTCGACATTTTTGTTTTACCAACACTTATGGTTTTAAGTCTGAAGTCGGGCAGGTTCGTGGTACAATGGCTTCCTTTCGCCGTAAGAATACTGAATAAGGCAGGCTTGTGGCGTCACCTTGAGCGATGTGAGTCGCTTACACCAGTTTCACCCAAAGTGAATAATTCAATGTCCGAATATACAAGTGTCGAAGAGCGCGTAAGCTATGGTATTGGCCGTCAAATGGGCGACCAGCTGGCCAGCAATCCTGTTGAAGGTCTGTCCATCGATGCCGTTCTGGCCGGTCTGGCTGACTCCCTGAATGGGGCTCCAAGTGCCGTTGAGCATTCTGCTCTGCAGGAAGCGTTCAATGAAATGCATCAGCGCATCCAGGCCAGGGAAGCCGAGAAAGCCAAGGAGCTGTCTGCTGAGGGTGAAAAGTTCCTGGCTGAAAATGCCAAGCGTGAGGAGGTTACTGTTACTGAATCAGGCCTGCAGTACGAAGTGCTGGTAGCCGGTGATGAGAATGGCGAAAAGCCGGGACCCAACTCCACTGTTCGCACTCACTACCATGGTACTTTGCTCAACGGTTCTGTGTTTGACAGTTCTGTTGATCGAGGTGAGCCTATCGAATTCCCCGTTAACGGCGTTATTGCAGGCTGGACAGAAGCCCTGCAGCTGATGACCGTCGGCTCCAAATGGAAACTGTTTATTCCATACAATCTGGCTTACGGTGCCCAGGGTGCAGGTGGTGCTATTGGCCCTTATGCAACTCTGGTCTTCGAAGTTGAGCTGCTGGCTGTCTCCTGACAACAGCTCTGGACTGGCAGCGTCCTGCTCCCAGTCCTGTTTTGCCAATATTCTGGAAGCATCAGCCCACCAGCGACTTACCGGTCATCTCTTCAGGTTGCTCGAGACCCATCAGGTCCAGCAGGGTAGGGGCAATGTCAGATAAAATACCGTCTTTCAAGTCAATGGCTTTGGGTCCAAAGTAAACGAGAGGGACCAGCTCGCAGGTGTGGGCTGTGTGAGCCTGACCGGTTTTAGGGTTAACCATCTGCTCAGCGTTACCGTGGTCGGCGGTAATCAGACACTGACCACCGGTTTCATCCAGCGCGGCAATAACTCTGCCAATGGCTTGATCGACGGCTTCCACGGCTTTCACAGCGGCATCAAAAACGCCGGTATGACCCACCATGTCGCAGTTAGCGTAATTGCAGACAATCAGGTCATGCTTGCCGCTCTTGATTTCAGCGACCAGTTTTTCAGTCACTTCCGGAGCGCTCATTTCAGGCTTGAGGTCGTAGGTGGCTACTTTGGGTGAAGCAACCAGAACTCTTTCTTCTCCTTTGTAAGGCTCTTCCCTGCCGCCACTGAAGAAGAAGGTGACGTGGGCATATTTTTCAGTCTCGGCAATACGCAGCTGTGTTTTACCCAGCTTTTCTATGTATTCACCCAAAGTATTAGGGAGTTCTGACGGTGGGTAGGCACAGATCGTATCGATGTTGGCAGCATACTGAGTCAGCATCACGAATCCGGCCATTGCGGGCTGTTTGGAGCGTGGGAAACCGTCAAAATCTTTTTCTACAAAGGCGCGGGTGATTTCACGGGCCCTGTCGGCACGGAAGTTCATGAACAGAACCGCATCACCGTCATTGATGGTGGCCGGGCTTTCACCAAGGGTGGTAGCTTTTACAAATTCGTCGTTCTCATCACGCTCATAAGCCGCATGCAGTCCTTCTACAGCAGTTTTGGCAGAAAAGTCTGCTTTGCCCAGAGTCATCAGGTCATAGGCTTCCCGGACTCGTTCCCAGCGGTTATCACGATCCATTGCGTAATAGCGACCGATCAGGCTGGCCACTCTGCCAATACCTTTTTCCTTCAGGAGAGCGTCGGCTTTTGCCAGAGAAGCTTCGGCGCTGCGTGGTGGTGTATCGCGGCCATCCAGAAATGCGTGAACATAGACTTCTTTGGCGCCTCGTTTGGCAGCCAGTTCCACCATGGCGTTGATATGATCTTCGTGACTGTGAACACCGCCAGGAGATAACAGTCCCATGATGTGAACCGCTTTTCCTGCTGAGACAGCTTTGTCGATAGTGTCTGTGAATGCTTTATTCTCGAAGAAGTCACCGTCCTTAATGGACTTTGTGATACGGGTAAAGTCCTGGTAAACCACCCGACCGGCACCGAGGTTCATGTGGCCGACTTCGCTGTTACCCATCTGACCATCGGGCAGGCCCACATCCATACCGGAGCCTGAGACAAAACTGAAAGGATGCTCCTTCTGGAGTCGGTCCATGACCGGTGTATTGGCAGCCAGGATAGCGTTGGAATCAGGTTCTTTTCGGTAACCATAACCATCGAGGATGATCAGGGCGGTGGTTTTGCGCTTGTCAGTCATGGATCAAACCTTGGGCATAAAGGCCAAAATGGTGGTCAAAATAGTGTCTTTGAAATACTGCTTTTGCGAACATTGCAGCTATTCTCAGAAACCGGGTTGAGCAGCATTTTTGGCTCAGGACTGTTTTGAGAGGTGAAGGCCATGAATTCTACCTGCTTTACGGCTGGTTTCCAGAGACAGATAGATAGAAATTCACAATTTGCAGAATAGAACAATTGTTTTCGCCAAAGCCTGATTTTCTCTGCTTTCAGAGGGGTATACATAACCTGTTATGCTGACATTTACTAGCGAGCACTTTTAGTTCACACAGTCGTAACTCTATTTAGCAGCCTGTATACTTGTCGCCTCAAGGAAAATAATTACGAAAACTGGCGCGGTTCTCTCCTTAAATAGAGAGACAGTAAGCTGTTTTCCCCTCGTTAAGGCATATTAGTACTGGTTCGGTATGGAACAGATTATTGAATTTATAGGCAACCACCCTCTGCTGGTGGGTTCTCTGGTGGCTTTGGTGTGTGCACTGCTCTTTACCGAGATGCGTAAGGGCGGACAGAGCGTCGGTTCTCAGGAAGTGACTCAGCTGATTAACCACCAGGGGGCTATAGTACTTGACGTCAGGGAAAAAACCGACTTTAGCAAAGGTCATATCGTTGATGCCGTGAGCATGCCCTATGGCAAAGTGGCTGAGCGTATCGGCGAGCTGAACAAACACAAAGACAAGCCGATTGTTATCGTCGATGCCATGGGGCAGCATGCTGGTACCGTTGGCAAGCAATTGAAAGACGCCGGGTTTGAGCAGGTTGTCCGACTGAAAGGTGGTATTGGCACCTGGACGGCCGATAGTCTCCCTCTGGTTAAGAAGTAGATTAACAGAGAATGATTCACTCCCGGATAGACGAGTGAATCATTGTCAGCAACAATGGAAAACAGATGGCTCAGGTTACCCTTTATATTTCTGCTTATTGCCCCTTTTGCCATCAGGCGCTCAGGCTGCTGGACAGCAAAGGGGTCAGCTACCAGACTATCAGCGTCGACGGTAAGCCCGATGTCCGTCAGGAAATGACACGCAAGGCAGGTGCGCGCACAGTTCCCCAGATATGGATCGGAGACACCCACGTGGGGGGTTGTGATGACCTGTATGCTCTGGAATCTGCTGGCAGACTGGACGACTTGCTGAAGTAAAATGGACTCGTATCCTGAAGCTTCATGGGATCGAGCCCGTTTTTGAAAGTAGCTGGTTACCAGACTTGATACTGGTATTTTTATCCCCACTAATAAGTGGGAAGCGAATTTAGAACCGATGTTTTTAAGGAAAAGATAATGGCTGAGAATCAGCAGCAAGATCAGGCGCAGTTTGCGCTGCAGCGTATTTACGTAAAGGACCTGTCCTTTGAATCGCCAAAGTCTCCGGAAATGTTTCAGGCGCAGTGGCAGCCAGAAGTTAAGCTGGACCTGAACACCACTAACCGTCTGCTGCACGATGACATGTATGAAGTCGTACTGTCTCTGACCATTACTGTCCAGAACGGCACTGAAGAAGAGAAAGAAACGGCTTTCCTGGCTGAAGTTCAGCAGGCGGGAGTTTTCCTCATCAAAGGATTGGGTGATGAGGAATTGCACCGCACTCTGGGTGCTTTCTGCCCGAACATTCTGTTTCCATACGCACGTGAAGCCATTGATAACCTGGTTCTGCGTGGCAGCTTCCCTCCGCTGATGCTGGCACCTGTCAATTTTGACGCCCTCTACCTGCAGGCGCGTGAACAGCAGGAAGCTACCGTTAACTGACGGACTGATAGCTTATAAATAGATAGCTCATAAATAGATAGCTCATAAATAGAGTGTGCCGGGCGTTGACCGGCACACTCTTCTCTCACTCACCCCCAATAAATTCCAGCTGCTTCCAGGCCTCGTAAACCATAACGGCCACAGTATTGGATAAGTTCAGGCTTCTGCTTTCAGGCAACATCGGTAAACGCAGTACCTGATCCTTTGGCAGGCTATTCAAAATATCGGCTGGCAGGCCTCTGGTTTCCGGGCCGAACATCAAGGCATCTCCGGGTTCAAAGGCATGTTTCGAGTAGCGGGTGGTACCTTTGGTGCTCAAAGCCAGAACTCTTTTGGGTTTCACTGTTTGAAGAAAGTCCTGATAGTGATCATGAATCTGCAAATTGGCGTACTCATGGTAATCCAGCCCGGCCCTTTTCAGACGCTGATCATCAAGATCAAAACCCAAAGGCCTGATCAGATGCAGGCGAAAACCTGTATTGGCACAGAGTCGGATGATATTCCCTGTATTGGGAGGAATTTCTGGCTGGTAGAGAACGATATCAAGCATGCTGGAGGGAACTGATTCAGTACATCGAGGTGGAATTATAAGGCTTTTAGCTTGGGTTGTGAGTGAATCTATACCCATCACTACATCTTTAAAGGCGATGGATACAGAAACGGTTGTTAACCTTTCAGACAGAAGCCTGAGCCAGACCTGAGATCAGAACCATGGTTAACAGGAGAGCAACAATGTTACAGCTGCGTCCGACGCTACATTGTTTTTCATCGCAGCGGCATTGGTCGTAAGGTGACAGATTCATCTTCAGAAGCCTCTTTAAATTTCCTGAGGGTTTGCTGATACACGCTTCGAATACTGCTCTGCCTTGGAAGCTACACAATTTAATACTAGTAAAGCTTGTCAGGGCCGAAAGAAAATTTCTTGCCCCAATAAATCTGTCGGGATAATACTATTTTTTCAGGGGTTTTTCAGGATTATCTTGATGGCTGTTGCTTTTCTGGCGTGTTCGATGAAATGTATGCTCAATCCATCTCACCTCACCCCGGAGGAAGTGCGGACTTAGGTTTCATCTTTCGAAGCGTAATATTCAGCAACCTTTTCATGGGTAGCAGTCAGTGCCTGAAGAGTGCCGCTCCACATCAGATTGGAGACACCTCCCATGGCCGTTGCATAAGCTAACTGGGCAACAAAAACCTTAGGGTTTTTAGCGGCAGTAGCAGCCAGTTGTCTGAAAATTTCCTGATGGGTTTTGCCCAGTATCCGGCCATTGGCGTGGGTTTTGAGAATATTATTGATAAAACCCACTGTTGCACCCACACCAAACTGTGTTGCCCTCATTTCAAAATCACCAAGCTTCCCTTCATCCCGTCGTTTTACCTGCTGCCTGTCCATTGAATCCATCGAAAACATCAGCAGAGCGGAAAGGCAATTGCTTGTAACTCCTCGAAAATGCGATGTTAGCGTTCTTTTGAAGCCTCGTTGCAGAATAGTTTTAGATTCCTGAGCTTTTTTTACATTGCGATCTCTCATCTGCTGTTTAATTTGCATCGCTGCAAAAGGCTGGCTGGCTACTGTCATTAGTGTGGCAGTAGTGCCGTTGACTGCAAAATTAGCTTTACCCTGGGTGCCTTCAGGCAGCTCCATTGTAGAAGACACGCCATAAAGCAATTGCGCAGATATTGTTCGAACCGTATCGGCAATCGCGTAACGAGTAACAGTGCGGGCAATGGCTGGAGCCCAGCCGGCCGTAGATAAAGCCGCTGTCAACTTAGGCAGCTGACCGGTTTGCTGTGACTGAACCAGTGGCCTGAGTAAGGAGGAAGTCGCAGGTGTGTTCAATACAGCAGGAAGCAGCATATTGTTTTTAGCAAACTTACTTACGTACAAAGGTAAAGGAGCACCCTTCAACAGGCTTTCAGGAGCCAGCTCTGTTTTTCGGCTTACAAGAGATGTTTCACTGCCTGTTTCTGCGTTACTGGCGTCAGGAAGGTACTTTGACGATTCAATGTCAGCAGAGGGCTTGTTTTCAGGTGAGACAGTACTCAGGCCCGGTTGTTGCTGTGTGGTGGTTAGTGGATCCATTATCGACTCCCTTTAAATAAATCATATTCATTCTGAGTTCCTCGCTGGGAAAAAGTTCATTTTATAGTGTGTTTGTGCTCATCTTCCTCACTTACCGCGAAGGACAATCTCAAGTCCGACAGGCTGCCAGCTGCTTGGTAGCAGAAATCAGATCACCGTAAGCTCGTTTGGCGTCTTGTGCGTTCAACCCAACAAAAGAATAGAAAGCTGAATCGCCAGAATGTAGTAATATGTGTTAATTATTAACACAAATGGTGCGGAGCTATGGCAAGAACAACATCGGTAACATTAGGCCAGCATTACGAAGACTTCATCAATGATCTTATAGAAAAGGGTCGTTTTCAGTCTGTTAGTGAGGCGGTTAGGGCAGCGCTCAGGGTCTTTGAAAAAGAAGAGCAAGAATATGAAGCCAGGTTACAGGTTCTGAAGGACAAAATAGAAGCCGGTCGTAACAGCCCGATTGTAAAAGACTTTGATATGGATCGTTTGCTTGATGAATTAAACGGGAGGCGTGATGTCGGGTAGTTACACTGTTCGCCAGAGAGCAAAAGACGATGTAATGAGCATCTGGTTTTATACAGTGGAGCGCTGGGGGACTGAACAGGCCAACAGGTATCTGCGTAAAATCAGGGACAAGTTTGAATAGCTGGCTGAGAACCCCAGAGCGGGCACACAGAGAAAAGACGTAGACCCTGAACTGTATGCTACACCGGTAGGGATGCACATCGTTCTTTACGATATTGTTAATAACCAGCCTGACATTGTGGCGGTTATTCACCAGTCTGCAGACATAAAACGCAAACTGCGGGAATAAGAATAAATATTTAACAAAACGACTGCGGGTGTTTTTTTGCTTTAACAACTAACATTCAAAAGTCGGCTTCATACAGTTTTTTTATGCCCGAAAAAAGGTGAGTCATGGAAGACATTGCTCACATTCTCAATCTCTCAGGTGGCAAGGATTCAACTGCACTGGCGTCACTGGCAAAGGAACGACTGTAAGCAGGAGCGATTAGTAACGTTCAGCTGTTTTTGCGGATACAGGCAACGAGCATCAGGACACTTACGATTAAGTTGACGACCTGAAAACAAATCTTTATCTAAAAAAATCTGCTCAAAGTTTAAAATATAAATTTATATTGATGAATCCGCTTACATTTGTGCGGGAAGTACCTGTTTTCAAAATCTTTGAATATGAGGTATTGACATGGATCAATATATCTCCAATAGATGTTTTTGTGAGCAATTATTTATGTTAGCCTTATCGGAAAATACGTACATTAGTCAGCCTTGGGCTAACTAAAGCGTGTAGAGAAAATAAGAAGTATCGGTTTCAGGTAAAGTCAGTCATAAGAATAATAAAAAGACAGTGGTTGTTTAGTTCTTTTTGTCATTCTCCATGTCTGCCTTGATGTTCCGAAAGAAGCCTGAAAAGTGGCTTCGAGATCAGGTGTCGGAAAACACCTGAAGCTTTGAAGAAAAATAGACAACGGACTAGTTCTAGATATTGGAGAAAGTGATGGAATTTAAAAAAGTAGCTGTGGCTTTAGCACTGTCTGCAGGGCTGGCCTCTTTTGGGCTTCAGGCTGCAACCAATCCCGGGAGTCCAAGTGACACTACCTCTTCTGGTGATTTTGATATAACTCTATACAACAGTACCCAGATTCAGATATACGGCCTTGATGATGTTGAGATCGTAGATACTGGAACTGCAGATGCTACTGGTACTACGCCAGTTTGTGTGGCTGCTAATGTCGATAATTTCAATATTTCAATGAGTTCTACAAGCGCGTTTAATCTTACCAATGCTGGTGGAGCTTCTAATATTCCCTACACACTGACTTTGCAAGATAGTGGTGGAACAGCAATTGCTGACGGCGTTTGGGGCGTAGGTCAAAACTCTAATGGCGAGCAAAGTTCAACTGATTTGGCAAGAACAACTGGTAATTTCGCTGATGTGGCTTCAGGATGTTCTGGCTCTTATAGCATTCTTGTAACTCCTGACTACACTGGTGCTGCTGATGGTTTATATGCCGATACAGTTACTGTAGAAGTAGCTCCAATTTAATCTCAAATAAGCCAGCGAAGTTGTCTCCGGTATCTTCGCTGGCTCTCCAAAAAAATAAAAAACAGCCGTGAGTAATAGCCCTGAGCCAACCCACGGTAGAAGAATCAGAGCAGTACAAAAAGGACTTTCCCGGGTCATGACTAGGCGGAAATGCATTGACATTCTATGTATTGCATTGCCCATGGTTTTTATTTTTTCGAAAGCTGTGGCCAGTCAGCCGCTTTTCCTTGCCCAGAATAAAGTCCCCGAAGGTTTTGAGACGCTCAGCGAGCCCCAGCAGTCGCTGATGGATATCTATTATGGCAACCGCTATCTAACTTCCCAGCTGGCCACCTTTCAACCCGGTAAAATTACCCTTTCCAATGTTAATGAAGTGGTTCGCCTGATTGGTTCGGTGAATGATCCTGCTTTTTTGACGACAGCTTTATCGGGCGAGTTGAATACCCATGCCGAGGCGATCTGTCCGCCCAATGTCACGAAGGATTGTGGTGTTCTTAATCCTCCCATTGCCGGTGTGATTTTTGATGAGTCCCGCTTCCGGGTCGATGTGTTTGTTAATCCCCGCTTTCTGTTAACCCGGGCTGCAGATGTCAGAAAATATTTGCCGCCATCCGATGCAGGCTTTGCCATGATGCAGAACTTTTCGGCAGCGGCCACGGGTAACACTGAAGACGCTAATGGCAATGACTACACTCTGAATGGTCTGACACTGTTGTCTTATTATGAAAACAGTGTGCTGTGGAGCTGGGACTATTCAAAGTCACAGCAGTTCTCGGTCAATCAGCTATATGGTCAGAGGGAGTATGAAGGTTTTGAATACAATCTTGGCTTGCTCTCAAGTCAGGGGTTTGGCCTGAATTTCACGTCCGACCAGCCTCTTGTGGGAGCCCGCTTTCAGAGTTCTGATAATACCCGGAACGACACCGATTTCAGCGGTGGTATGCCGGTTGAAATCTTTATGCCCCTCAGAGGCAGGGTTGAAATCAGAAAAGATGGACGACTGATTGCCTCTTATTTCCACGAAGCGGGTCTTCAGGCTCTGGATACCACTAATTTTCCCAGTGGCGCCTACGATATAGAAATCAGTATTCTGGATGAACAGGGTAACCTGCAGTCTCAGGAAACCCGTTTCTTTTCAAAGCAGTACCAAATACCCCCTGAAGGTGAATGGCAGCTCTTTGCCGAAACAGGGCGTGTGATGACATCGGTTTTCGATGGCGCCCTGCCTCAAAGTACCGAGCAGTGGCTGACCCGGGCCGGTGTTAGTCGGAGAATTTTTGATACTATGGCAGGTACTCTCTCTGCTGCCGCTACTCTGGACACTGCATTGCTTGAGCTGGGTCTGTTTAACCTGGGGTATCGTTATGAGTTATCACCGTCGGTGATGGTAGCAGATAACGGCAGCTATGGTATGACCCTGACTGGCAGAACCTGGTTGGGCGACGTCTCTCTCAACGGCAGTTATCGCCGACTCTGGAGAGATGACAGTGAAGAGGAAAACACGGATCGCCCGGCACTGATCGGTGATGCTTTTGAGCAAAGCAGTTTTTCTGTTTCTGCACCCCTCTGGAGAGGTAACGCCAATTACCGATTCAGCAGCAACAGAAATAATAGCGACGGTAGAACAGAAACCCACGGAGTGAGTTACACCGCTAACGTTTTCAGAACACTGGATTACGACACCAGTGCGACCTTCAGTTTGAGTGAATCAGAAGGTAACACGGTAGCTCTGTTCAGTTTTGAGTGGCGATTCCGTCAGGACCGTTGGAATTTCCGGGTTAACCCCCGGGCTGAGGTTCAAGACAATAACGGTGTTAGAGACAGAACAGAAAAAATGAGGCTGTCAGCCTCCTGGGACGACGGTGATCTTTTTGATGGCCAGTTGACTTCCAGTGTCTCCGCAGAAGCGGGCAGCGGCGAACGCAGACTCGATGGTACTTTGCAGTATGGTAACCGGTTTGGCAGAGCGGCATTGTCGGTAAACCACAGTTCAACAGAAGCTAACCGGATTACTAACTATAACGGCAGTTTCAGTACCAGCTTCCTGACCGATGGCAATGTTGTTGCCATGGGGGGAGAGCAAAGAGCTGAAAGTGCTCTGGTGGTCAATCTGGAAGGTCGTGAAGGCGACGTTTTTGATGTGAGAATTGATGGCCAGAGAAGAGGTTATGCCGTGGCGGGCAGACCGTCGGTGATCACACTGTCGCCTTTTGAACAATATACCGTTACCCTGTCGCCTTCAGGAGATACCCTTTACAGTTTTGATGAGCGGGAGCGCCGTTTTACCCTGTATCCCGGAAACGTGGTGACACTGGACTATGAAGCTATCCCCCTGCAACTGCTCTTTGGTCGTCTGTTAATGAATGGTGAACCTCTGGACAGAGCCCGGATAACCGGAGGGCTTTATCCTTCCAGCTCAGACGACATTGGCATGTTCCAGATAGAAGCTCGCTCAGATATTAACGAATTGAGGATTGAGCTGGAGAATGGTTGGCAATGTTCCGTACCTGTTGAACCGGATGATGAACAATACATATTGAGAATGGGAACTCTGGATCTTTCCGAGTCTGATTGTGTTCCCGAGCTGGAAGGTCAGCTGGCCATCGGTAAACGCGATGATTCCTGAGCGGGATTTTCAGAAAAAAATAGATAACAGGATAATGGGATCCTGCAGTGTTCAGCTGCATTGATTACAAGAAGGTCTGTCGTATAAAGGCCCGGGATTGAAGACATTGAAGTATTTTATCAAGGTGTTTTTTGCGGTACTGATATTCTTTTCGTCAGGGTCACAGGCGTTCTTTGATTTCTCAGGTTTTGTCGCTGACCCGCTCAACGTGTCCTCGGGCAGTGCAAACCCCACCTATAACTTCACGGTTTCCTTCAGTGCATTTTGTAATTCGGGCTGTGTAGGTCAGGATTATCGGTTGGCTCTCTCTGATTCTGATCCCGGCAGCCAGAGCCCTTCGAGTAATGTTCCTGATAGTTATCAGGCGGATGAGTTGTCAGAGTTTTTGATCAGTGCTCAATATAGTCAGCTGGAAAATCAGGGGAGTTTAGTACCCGGTCAGTGGACACATTCCGATAGCTCATCCTCATTTTTTCAGACTACTACCAATGGCACAGTGATGGGTTCGTTTACTTTTACATTCAACCAGAATCGGCTGCAACAACTTGAAGCTGGCACATACAACTTCCGTTTTTATATTGCTGGCGAAGACATGTTCGATACACGCCATCTGGACAGTATTCTGGTAACTATTCCGATCGTTGTACCTGAGTTCGTGCAAATATCAGGTCTGGAAGATGTTGCCCTGGATGTTAATGATCTTTCTGGTAATAACCTGACAGCTCAATTTGGTGTCTGCGTATTCAGTAACACAGGTGGCGTTTCTGTAGACTTCGATAGCAGCAGTAATCCGGGCGGTAACTTTATGCTGAGTAAACAGGGACAATGTGTGAACCCTTCGGATTGTGTTGATTATCGTATCAGGGTCCGGACGCCCGGCCAGTTTCGGCGGACTTATAGCCGTCAGGGGCAAAGACCTAACAGGATCTGGAATGCCAGTAATCAGCAGGATTGCGGTGGTCAGGATAACATGACGTTGCAGGTCAGGATCATGCAGAGTGCTCTTAATAATATCGATTCTGGTGTATACAGCGATACCATGACGGTTACAGTAAGGGCACGATAAAAATAACTATGGATGTTGTTTTCTTATGATATATGTCAGATGGATACTTTCGCTAATTACACTGACATTGGCTAATACGGCTGCAGGCTTTTTCGTTTTTGGTCAGCAGCAATATACTGCGACACCTGTTATTTGGACCGGTGGCGATGTTGATATCGATCTGCCTATTCAGTTGCGATCGTGTAATGGTATCGGTACTGGGTCAAGCTTTCTCCGCTGTGGCTGGTTTCGACAAGCTGAAGATTACACTATTGAAGCGACTGATTTTGATTTCATTGCTTCAGGGAGTGTCCCTTCTATAGAAATGTCCCGGGTGATCTTTGAGCAGGGGAGCAATTCATTGTTGCTAAAAGATGGCAGCAATGTTCCCGATACGGGTTCGACATTTTTAGATCCGGGGACTTGGAGGCAGGTAGATGGGAACGTATCGGTTACGGTGAATGCTATCGAGTTACAGGGTCGTCAACCCGGAAATTATCAGGCTGTAATAAAGCTCACAGGCATGGAGAACGGTGGTTTTATACCTTATACCGATAACAGCGATCTCATCTTTGATCTGAACATTCCTGACCGCATCCAGATCAGCGGCCTGAGCGACCTGGCGCTCACTGACCAGAGTCTTCAGGGTGATATAGATTTTTGTGTTTACACTCAAAGTGGATCTGACTTCACTGTCCGGGCTACCGGGCTGAATAATGATTTTCTTTTATCGGGTCAGGTGGGTTATCAGTTAAGAGTAGGGCAAGGAGGCTCTATGGAAACTCTGGTGCCGGGAGTGGATGGGCAGCCCTGGAACGGTTCCACTCAGCAGTATTGTGGCGGCGGCTCCAATATGGATCTTGAGGTTACAGTACCTCCATCGGAAATATCCGGACTTCAGCCCGGCGTTTATAAAGATACGGTAACGGTGACAGTGTCGGTTCAATAAGTTAAAACGTCTTTCTTTGCTGCCATTGAACAAACCTTACGTGACTTCGGTGTCGTTGCCGGGGGATTTTCAATGTCTAGCTCTTTCGCGGTCAGAGTCGTTTGATATCATCAATATTATAACAATGACGTTTTTTTACTGGCCTGAGCATAGCTTTTTTAGGCAATACAACATTTCCCAATGATTGAGGTAGACGACTTAGTTTAAGTCATGTCCGAATCTTTTGAGCCCACCTGTGTTTTTATTTGTTTGCTACACTGTCGCAATCAAAGCTTGAAAAGAGGCGCTGAGGTCGGGGTGCCACAAAGTACTTGAAGCGCAGAAACAAGACAGATCACGAACTGGCTAGATAAAGGAGAAGGTAATGGAGTTAAAGAAGTAGCTATGATTGTCGCTTTCTCTGCAGGACTGGTCTCATCGGGGCTTCAGGCGGCTGTAAACCCAGCGGGGCCCGCTGCAGACTCATCTACCGGCAACTTCGAGATCGTCTATAGAAGGAAGGTTCAAATACAGCTCTTTGGTCTGGAAGACGTTGTTTTTGATAAATCCTCTGCTTCTATGGGTGATCTCAAAGGTTCAACCCCTTCTTGTGTTGATTCTAACATTGAACGTTACGAAGTCAGTCTGGATAGCAGGAATGATTTCAAATTGACTGCAAGGCGTGGTCCAAGATCAAACGAGATCCCTTATTCACTAACTTATTCTCAGAAAAAGGGTGCAAAAGATCAGGTTTGGGGGCAAGGCAATCTGGGGCCAGGTGTTGCAGCAGGTGATTTTGCAAGAGATGGTCCTATTGATAGTAAGACTTGCGACCCCGCTCTGGACTCTAAAATTACTGTGGATATTAAAGAAGCTGATTACACCGGTAAACCTGAAGGCGTGTATTCAGACACAGTTACAGTGGTGGTTTCATCTATATAATCCCTATTAGCCAACGAAGTTAACTCCGCTATCTTTGCTAACGGGGGAAAAATATAAAAGTGGCTCTAAGTAAGATCCCTGAGCCAACCCACTGCATAGATTTCCAACGTCATTTGTCGTTCTGGCCTGAGCAGAATAGTTCCTTGCGAAATATCAGATTGACGAATGATTAAAATAAACGACAAAGATTAATTTATGGTCGGCATTTTTTGAGCCCATCTGCGTTTCTATATCTCTGCTACAATGTCCAAGGTCAATCCTGAAAGGGGGAGCGAAGTCTGAGTGTCGCGAAGAGCACCTGTAGCATAGAAGGAAAACAGGATACGTACTAGGTTAGATTAAGGAGGAAGATATGAAGTTAAAGAAGTTGTCACAGCCGTTGTGCTATCTTCAGGGCTGGCCTTTCCCGAGATCAAGGCAGCTGAAAACCCAACAGGGCCTACCGCAGACTCGTCAACCGGCAAATTCGACATCGTTCTTAGAAATAATGTTCAAATGCAGCTCTTTGGTTTGGAGGACGTAACTTTCAATGCCGCCTCTGGCGGTGATCTCAAAGGTTCTACTCCTTCTTGCGTTAATTCAAACGTTGAGCGATACCAAGTCAGCTTGGAAAGCAGCAATGATTTCGCATTGATGGCAGGATCGGGTACGACAACGGGCAATATCCCTTATTTGTTAACCTATTCTCAGGAGCTGGGTGCAAAAGATCAGGTCTGGGGGGCTGGCCACTTGGGGTCAGGTGCTACTGCGGGAGATTTTCAAAGAGATGGCCCTATACTTACTGATCTCATTTGCAGTGTTGTAGACTCTAAAATTACTGTGGACATTAAAGAAGTGAATTACACCGGTAAACCTGAAGGCGTTTATACAGACACAGTTACAGTGGTGGTTTCATCAATCTAGTCACAAATTGTCGCGAATTGGCCTCGATATCTTCACTGGCTTTCCAGATAATATTTAAAGCGGCTGTGGTTAAAGTCCTGTGCCGACACGCATTAGGATTGCTGCGGTCTGTTGTTGTTCTGGCTCGAGCAGAATTGCACATTGCGAAAAAACACATTAGCCGAAGATGAAGATTAAGTTAAACGACAGACTTAAGTGATATTGGCACCTGTTGAGCACGTGTTCTTCTGTATGTCTGCTATACTTTCCACCTGATTAGAGTTTGGGCTGAGGCTCGAATGTCTGAGGTGTCATAAAACTCCCTAAACATAGAAGCAAAACAGTTTACAAACTGATTAGGTAAAGGAGAAATAGATGAAATTAAAGAAGTAATTGTGGCTGCTGTTCTATCAATAGGATTGGCCACTTATGGGCTTCATGCGGCTGAAAACCCAACAGGACCCACAGCAGACTCGTCTACCGGCAAGTTTGACATCATTCTCAGAAACGATGTTTTAATAAAGCTTTTTGGTTTGGAAGACGTAACTTTCAATACCGTTTCTGCCACTACCGGTGATCTCACCGGTTTCACTCCCTCTTGTGTTGATTCAAACGTTGAAAAATACGAAGTCAGTCTGACGAGCAGCAATTCCTTCGCATTATCGCCGGGGTCGGGTGCAGCAATAGGTAATATCCCTTACACTTTGACCTATTCTCAGAAAAGGGGTGCGGCGGATCAGGTCTGGGGAGAAGGCCACTTGGCGTCAGGTGTTGCGGCGGGTGAATTTGCAAGAGATGGCATCATTGGTGGTGACACTTGTGACGCGGCTCTGGACTCTAAAATTACTGTAGACATTAAAGAAGCGGATTATAAAGGTAAAAGTGTAGGTGTTTATTCAGATACAGTGACAGTGACAGTTTCATCTATCTAATTCCCAGATACCCAGCGGAGTTGACTCGGGTATTTTCGCTGGCTTTCCAAAATATATAAGTCGCTGTGAGTAAGCGTCCTGCGCGAACCCCATGGTATAGATTTTCATTTTCTTAAGCACCAGAGCATCAACAAAAGGATTGTTCCGGGCCATGATAAGGTGGAAATGCATTGACATTTTGTGTATTGCATTGCCCATGGTTTTTATCTGCTCGAAAGCTATGGCCAGTCAGACGTTATTTCTTGCCCAGAATAAAGTCCCAGCGGGTTTTGAGACGCTGAGTGAGCCCCAGAATTCAGTAGTAGATATCTATTATGGTAAGCGCTATTTAACTTCCCAGCTGGCCACCTTCCAACCCGGTAAAATTGCCCTATCTAATGTTAATGAAGTGGTTCGTCTGATCGGTTCGGTGAATGATCCTGCTTTTTTGGCTTCGGCTTTATCGGGCGAGCTCAATACCCATACTGAGGCAATCTGTCCGCCCAATGTCACCAGGGATTGTGGTGTTCTTAATCCTCCCGTTGCCGGTGTGATTTTTGATGAATCCCGCTTCCGGGTCGATGTTTTTGTGAATCCCCGCTTCCTGTTAACTCGAGGTGCGGATGTCAGAAAATACCTGCCGCCTTCCGACTCTGGTTTTGCCATGATGCAAAACTTTGCAGCAGTAGCCACCGGTACATCTGATGACGTTAATAGCAGTGACTACACTTTATATGGTCTGACGCTGTTGTCCTATTACGAAAACAATGTTCTGTGGAGTTGGGACTATTCAAAGTCTCAAGACTTCTCGGTCAATCAGCTTTACGGCCAGAGGGACTTTGAAGGCCTTGAATACGATTTTGGCTTGCTTTCGAGTCAGGGGTTTGGCTTAAATTTCACGTCCGATCAGCGCCTTGTCGGAGCTCGCTTTCAAAGTTCTGATAACACCAGAGACGATACCGATTTTAGTGGTGGCATGCCCGTTGAAATCTTTATGCCGACGAGGGGTAGGGTTGAAGTCAGAAAAGATGGACGACTGATTGCATCTTATTTCCTTGAAGCCGGTCTTCAAGCTCTTAATACTACCACTTTTCCGTCGGGTGCCTATGATATAGACATTCGGATTCTGGATGAGCAGGGCAACCTTGAGTCTCAGGAAACCCGTTTCTTTGCTAAGCAGTTTCAACTGCCCCCTGAAGGTGAATGGCTGCTTTTTGCTGAGACGGGACGTGTAATGACATCCGTTTTTGATGGGGTATTTCCTGATAGTACCCAGCAGTGGTTGACCCGGGCCGGTGTCAGTCGAAGAATTCTTGATACTGTGGCGGTTACTCTCTCTGGCGCTGCTACCTTAGACACTTCATTGCTTGAGCTGGGTCTGTTTCATCTGGGCTATCGTTATCAGTTATCACCTTCGGTGATGCTGGCGGATAACGGAAGCTATGGTATGACACTGATTGGACAGGCCTGGCTGGGCAACGTCTCCCTGTATGGCAACTATCGTCGACTCTGGAGAGATGATAATGAAGTGGACAATGCTGATCGCCCAGCACTGATTGGTGATGCTTTTGAGCAAAGCAGTTTTTCTGTTTCTGTACCCCTCTGGAGAGGTAGCGCCAATTATCGATTCAGCAGCAACAGAAATAATAACAGTGACAGAACGGAAACCCACGGAATAAGTTACACCGCCACTGTTTTCAGAACGCTGGATTGCGATACAAACGTTACTTTCAGTTTTAGTGAGTCGCAAGGCAACTCCGTAGCTCTGTTGAGTTTGGAGTGGCGATTGCGTCAGGATCGATGGACTTTCCGGGTTAACCCCCGGGCTGAAGTTCAAAACACTGACGGCACAGAAGACAGAACAGAAAAATTGAGGCTTTCAACAACCTGGGATGATGGTGATCTTTATGATGGTCAACTGATTTCCACTGTCACCGCAGAAGCTGGCAGCGGTGAACGCAGACTCGATGGTGTTTTGCAATACGGCAACCGGTTTGGCAAAGCCGCATTGACAGTTAACCATAGCTCAACAGAGGATAACCAGGTTACTAATTATAACGGCAGTTTCAGTACCAGCTTCCTGACCGATGGCAATGTTGTGGCTATGGGAGGAGAGCAGTTGGCAGAGAGTGCTCTGGTGGTCAATCTGGAAGGTCGTGAAGGCGACGTGTTTGATGTAACCATTGATGGTCATAAAAGGGGTTATGCCGTAGCGGACAGACCTTCGGTGATCCCGCTGGCGCCTTTTGAGCAATATACCGTTACCCTGTCGCCTTCAGGGGATACCCTTTACAGCTTTGATGAGCGTGAGCGCCGGGTCACCCTGTATCCCGGAAATGTCGTGACACTCGACTATAAGGCTATCCCCCTGAAACTGCTCTTTGGTCGTTTGTTAATGAAGGGTGAGCCTCTGGACAGAGCCCGGATTATCGGAGGACTTTATCCCTCCAGCACTGACGATATTGGCATGTTCCAGATAGAAGCCCGTTCAGATATTCATGAGTTGAGGGTTGAACTGGAGAATGGTTTGCAATGCACAGTGCCCGTTGAAACGGATGATAAGCAATACATACTAAGAATGGGAACCGTGGATCTTTCCGAGTATGATTGCGTTCCCAAGCTGTCAGGCAGTTGACCAATGGCGAACAGGACAGCGGCTGTGCATCAGTAATACTCGGTCATACGGAGATATTATGATGGTTAGAGTTAAGGTCCAGTCAAGATAAGAACAGATGTTGTTTTCTTATGATATGTCTCAGAGGAATACTTGTGCTAATTGCACTGACATTAGCTAACACAGCTTTAGGCTTTTTCGTTTTTGGTCAGCCGCAATATGTTGCGCTGCCTGTTACCTGGACCGGTGGAGATGTTGATATCGACCTGCCTTTGCAGCTGCAATCGTGCAATGGCACCGGTCTTGGGCCACGCTTTCCTCGTTGTGGCTGGTATCGGCGAGCTGAAGATTACACCATTGAAGCTACCGATTTTGATTTCGTCTCTTCAGGGAGCGCTCCTTCTATAGAAATGTCTCGTGTGGTCTTTGAGCAGGGGATAAATTCATTGTTGCTAAAAGATGGCAGTAATATTCCGGATACGAGTTCGACATTCCTGACTCCAAGGACTTGGAGACAGGTAGGAGGGAAAGTATCGGTTAAGGTGAATGCGATTGATTTAGAAGGGCGTCAACCCGGAAGTTATAAGGCAACATTAAAGCTCAAAGGTATGGAAAGTGGTGGTTTAATCCCTTACACAGATAATAGTGACCTTATCTTTGATGTGAAAATTCCTGATCGTATCCAGATCAGTGGCTTGAAAGACATGTCACTCAGTGACAAGAGTCTTAAGGGTTATATGGACTTTTGTGTTTACACTCAAAGTGGATCTGACTTCAAGGTCAGAGCGATGGGACTCAGCAGTACTTTTCTACTATCAGGTCGGGTGGGCTATCAGTTAAGAGTAGGGCAGGGGGGCTCTCTGGAAACCCTGACGCCGGGAGTGGATGGGCAGCCCTGGAAAGGTTCTACTCAGCAGTATTGTGGCGGTGGCTCCAATATGAATCTTGAGGTAACCGTACCTCCATCAGAAGTATCAGGACTTGAGCCCGGCATCTATAAAGATACGGTAACGGTAACAGTAACCGTTCTGTAAGTTAGAACTTTTTCCTTTCCTCTGTGCTGCCATTGAACAAACCGTATTCCACTTGGGTTTTGCTGCTGGGAATTTTCAATGTCCAACTCTGACCAGCATACAGTCGTTTAATCTCATCAATATCAGAACACTGACGTTTGCCTTTCTGGTCTGAGCAAAATTGTCCATTGCGCAATACCACATTAACGTTGCCACTGTTGGTGAAAGTGATTGAGTCTTTCTCTCGTCTGGCTGTCACTTTGTATTCCGGATTTTCCGGGCGAACAAAGACCAGAGCCTGGTAGGCAATCAGCAGTTTAATGGCATTCTGGGTGGCTTCCAGATCACCGACGACGGGTTTGAAGGTTACTCTGTAGACTGACTCAGTTGTTTTTGGTGTCTCAAGGCTGACCAGTCGAACGGTTTTTCGACTGTTGGGGGCGACAATGGTTTTCTGTGGCGTGCTGAGTAATTTCAGCTCGGAAGGGTCGGTAATACGAACCCTTTCTTCCTGTTTGGTGCCGGGATTAACGACTTTGTAGACCTCAGTCTGCAGATACAGGTTTTCCTTATCCGGATTGGTAACGACTATGTCCTGACGAGGGGATTTGTTCGGCTCGAAATAAACAATCATTTTATCCAGGGACATGGCGCCGAAAGCATTGAGGGTTATAGCCAGAGGTGCCAAAGCCAATAATATCGATAGACGACAAAGTTTAAGCCACGACCGCATCTGTTGGGCTCTTGTGTTTCTGTAATCTGATCCAGTCACTGAAGTGATCTCTTTTTCATCACGACTGGTTCCCGGTTTTGACCCAGTGGGTCTAAAAGCACGGGAACCAGAGTTTGAATATCAGGCAATAGTCTTCGGCCTTCATTCTACGGGTACTATCGCCTGTGGTAAACAGCCTTTGATAAAGCGTCTTATTCGGCATTGATGATCAAGTTTAGCTCACCTTCAAGAGGCTGCTGAGCCACGTCTTGAGGTAGTTTCACCATAAAACCCGTTTCACTGTTATTACAGTCTGAGCTGCGTGGCAGTGCATTGATCGGGTTACTGTTCTGTCCACTGTTAAGGGCCTGGGCTTCGCGATTAGAAGACCAGAGGTCGACTTCATAGTTATAGGAACTTTGATCATTTCTGAGCGCATAGGAGCCACCTGTTCCTGAACCTTCTGTGACAACAGAGTACTGATTAATTCCCGTACCCCTGATGCAAATAGGCTCCACCTCATTGAATTTAGCAACAGTTGATGTTGCGTCATTGAGGTTGGCAGCGTTTGAATTCGTGTCATCCGTTTGTGATGTGGAGGGAGTTGCTATGGAGGCTTGCAAGTTAGGCTTTATAACCAGGCGAATACCGAAAGAACCTGTGGATGTTTTTCCAATATTGCCCTGCTGCGCAGAATAACTCGAAGACGTGATGAGAATAACTAATGAGGCGACTAAGCCTCTGCAGACCATTGCTGAGAGTTTCATATTACACCTACTTCCTGTCTGGTGTTACCTAAGTGGAGTATAGAAATTCTCAGAGACTTGTTTGGCAGGACAGTTTATCGGGTAGTAGCGGAAGATATTCGGGCATGTTGATGTGTCCAATGGAGGGATACCGTCAGAGAAACGGCTCCCCCCGATTCCATAAGCGTTATTCTGTCAAAGCTTTGTCGGACATTTCCAGCTCTTTTATTTTACGGGTGAGGGTGTTTCTGCCCCAGCCTAGTAGCTCGGAAGCATCTCTTTTTCGACCTCCTGTGTGTTGCAGAGCTGATTCAATCATGATCTTTTCAAAAGCCGGGATAGCTTTGTCCAGAATGCCGCTGTGTCCTGCTGCAAGCTCTCTGTCTGCCCAGAGACGAAGCTGCTGCTCCCAGTTGCCTGACTGGGGAGTGACCGGGCCACTGTCGGGCTGGCTCAACAGTTCAGGTGGAAGGTCAGAGATCAGTACTTCCCGGCCTGAAGCCATCACCGTCAGCCAGCGACAAGTGTTCTCTAGCTGTCTGACATTACCGGGCCATTCCAGACTGGCAATAAATTTCGCTGTTTCCTGGGTGAGTACTTTGGGCTCAACGTTCAGTTCTTTGGCGGCCCTGTCCAGGAAATGTCTGGCCAGAACAGGGATATCTTCTGAGCGTTCTCTGAGTCTTGGCAGGTGAACACGAATCACATTGAGTCGATGGAATAAGTCTTCACGAAATGAGCCTTCCTCAACCAGTTTTTCGAGATTCTGGTGAGTGGCTGCAATAATGCGGACATCGACTTTTACCGGAGTATGACCACCCACCCGATAGAACTCACCGTCTGCAAGTACCCGAAGTAGACGGGTTTGTGTTTCTGCGGGCATATCTCCTATTTCGTCAAGAAACAGTGTGCCGTTCTGAGACTGTTCAAAGCGCCCCTTGCGCATGGCACTGGCACCGGTGAATGCCCCTTTTTCATGGCCAAAGAGTTCTGATTCAATCAGGTCCCTGGGTATGGCTGCCATATTCAGGGCAATAAAAGGATTATTGGCTCTGGGGCTGTGCTTGTGCAGTGCCTGGGCAACCAGTTCTTTACCTGTGCCAGATTCACCATTGATGAGTACAGTAATATTGGACTGCGATAGCCTGCCAATGGCACGGAAGACTTCCTGCATGGCAGGTGCCTCACCGATAATCTCTGTACCGTTATCAACCGCCTCAATCACCTGTTCTGTCTTTTTCTGGCAGCTGTGCTCAATGGCACGTTTGGCCAATGAAACGGCATCGTCTATATCAAAGGGTTTGGGAAGATATTCAAAAGCGCCACCCTGATAGGAGGAGACAGCGCTTTCAAGATCTGAGTGGGCGGTCATAATGATGACAGGCAGATCCGGGTAGGTTTCGTGAACTTCCTTGAGGAATTCCAGCCCATTGGTACCGGGCATTCTGACATCGCTGATTATGGCTTCAGGCTGAGAGTATTGCAGTTCCCGCAGAGCCTTGTCGGCAGAGTCAAACACATCGACTGCGATCTGCTCTCCGGCCAGTGCCTTTTCTAGCACCCAGCGGATAGAGCGATCATCATCAATAATCCAGACTTTAGAGTCCATACTCATTAATTACTCCTGTTGTTTATCCGCTGAAGACTGTCTGATGTAAGACGGTTGGGATGAAGGCTGATTAATCGTTAGCGGGAGATAGACGTGAAAGCATGTCTGCCCCGGTTTACTGTCACATTCAATTAACCCCTGATGCTGGCTGATAATGTACTGGGCCATGGGTAGCCCGAGGCCGGTTCCTTCTGCTCTGCCACTAATCATGGGGTAAAAAATATTTTCCTTAAGGTGCTCAGGAATACCGGGACCATTGTCAATAATGGATAGACGACAAACGAGCTTCCGTCGTTGATTGCCAATCGTGAACTGTCTGGATATACGGCTTTGAATGGCTATTTGACCATCACTTAAAGGCATGTGCTGTTCTATGGCCTGCATGGCGTTACGCACTAGGTTGAGAATGGCTTGAATCAGCCGCTCCCTGTCAGCAGGAAGATCAGGAATACTGGGATCATAATCTTTCACAATAGACAGCTGACCACCGGTCTCTGCATGTATCAGCTGGATAACCCTTTCCAGCACCTCGTGAATATTCAGACTGTTCATGCTCGGGGGTTTGATGGGGCCGAGCATCTGGTCAACCAGGTCTCTGAGTCTATCCGCTTCCTCAATGATGATCTGTGTGAACTCACTGAGTTCTTTGTCATCCAGTTGTTTATCCAATAGTTGGGCTGCGCCTCTTATACCTCCCAGTGGATTCTTGATTTCATGAGCGAGTCCACGGGCGAGAATACGTGAGGTTTCCTGCTTGGCAATCAGAGATTCTTCACGAGTGATGCGTTGCAACCTGTCTCTTGGGTGAATCTCTACCAGCAGGCAGGCGTGCTGGTTTTCCACGGGAGTAATCGTGTAATCAACCAGTACTGGGGCTCCATGAATCACTATTTCTGACTCTCTGCGGGTAAATTGCTGGTTCTGCTCCAGGGCTCGCTGCAGGTCTTTCATCATGGAGCCATGGTCAAGCGACTGCGGCGGGGGCAATTGCAGACCGCTCTTTTCGCTGATATCCAGGAGTGCTTCAGCAGCATGGTTGATGAAGGAGACACGAAGCTCCTGATCCAGAGCAATAATGGCCGTGTTTAGATTTTCCAGTACAAATTCATTGATCACCGACTGACACCCGGATAAGTGGTGGTTGTTATTTCATGGTCTGGTAAAACATTACGCAAGAATTGAACCAACTGTTGCCAATCTCTTTCAGTGTGTGACCTTTTTGCATCAGGTCGCACTACTGAAAAGAGTCGAGAGGCTCCGAATTATAAGTCAGTTTATCAAAGCGCACTAACATAGTGCGATCAGTAGTTTCAGAGGGCTGGTGTTGGAACCGGTGTGGGAGGTCTGAAAACCGTTCTCTGCACATGCACAGTGCTTTTGGCGGTTTTTAAGGTTTTGCCTTTAGGGTCAAGAATGGTCACTGACAGCTGGTGAGTACCTCGATCGACATTTTTCAGCTTGAATTGAGGGTTTCTCTGGGGGGGGCCCTGCTGAACGCCATCAACTGACAAGGACAAAGTGTGACCTTTTACCAGTCTTGGTTTCAGGCTGACTTTAACGGTGAAGTTGCCATTATCTCTGACGGTTGAATCATTGGCAGGTTCGGTAATCGTGAAGACTGGATAAATGCCCTCTTTATGGTTATTCAACGGCTTGATGGACGAGCGACCTGTTGTCTGGGTAGAGGGTATGCTGGTAATGGGAGTGAGTTCTACCGGCTCAGCCTTTTCACGGGCGCCAGGGCTGTCAGTGAATGTGACATTGCCATTCTTGTCGACCGTTTTATAAATTTCAGAGGCTTGTCCAGGCAGGGGTAGGGCCAGCAATAACATAAATATTATTCTTTTCATGGTGATCTAAGGCTGATTCCGGGTTCTCCTAGAGTACTGTAGAGCGCACCTGTTTGCATCCGTGCGGTCAAGAAAGGACAAAAAAAGGCGATGAAAGGACTTTAAAGCGAGTATTGGGGATATGAAATAGAGGGGACTTGAATAACAGCCGGAGTGCTATCTGTGGCGATAGACACTCCAGCATTTGGGCTTTTGATAACAGGAGTAGTAGTTACTGCCCTATTCGTTTACACACTGTAGTAGAGATCGAACTCAGCAGGATGAGTGGTCTGGCTTACCTGTACACACTCTTCTTTCTTCAGTTCGATGTAAGCGTCGATCATGTCGTCAGTGAATACACCGCCGGTAGTCAGGAATTCACGGTCGGCATCCAGAGCGGCCAGAGCTTCTTCGAAGCTTTCTGCAACGGTCGGGATTTCAGCCGCTTCTTCTGCAGGCAGGTCGTAAAGATCCTTGTCAGCAGCGTCGCCAGGGTGGATCTTGTTCTTGATGCCGTCCAGGCCAGCCATCAACAGAGCAGCAAACGCCAGGTATGGGTTAGCTGTTGGGTCAGGGAAGCGAACTTCTACACGACGGGCCTTGGGGCTGTTTACGTAAGGAATACGGATGGAAGCAGAACGGTTACGGGCAGAGTAAGCCAGCATAACAGGTGCTTCAAAGCCCGGGATCAGTCGCTTGTAGGAGTTGGTGGAAGCATTGGCAAAAGCGTTAATCGCTTTAGCGTGTTTAATGACACCACCAATGTAGTACAAAGCGTTTTCGCTCAGACCGGCATAGCCATCGCCAGCAAACAGGTTTTCACCATCTTTGCTCAGGGACATGTGAACGTGCATACCGCTGCCGTTATCACCCACCAGAGGCTTGGGCATGAAGGTGGCAGTTTTACCGTAAGCGTGAGCAACATTGTGTACGGCGTATTTCAGGATCTGAACTTCGTCAGCCTTGGCTACCATGGTGTTGAATTTAACACCGATTTCACACTGGCCCGCAGTACCTACTTCGTGGTGATGTACTTCAACGCCGAGGCCCTGAGCTTCCATCGCTGTGCACATGGCAGCACGAATATCGTGCAGTGAATCGACGGGAGGAACCGGGAAGTAACCGCCTTTAACTTTTGGTCGGTGGCCGATATTGCCACCTTCGAAAGACTTGCTGGAAGACCAGGCCGCTTCTTCAGAGTTGATTTGGTATGAAGCACCGGAAATGTCAACGTTCCACTTAACATCGTCAAATACGAAGAATTCCGGCTCCGGACCAAAGAAAGCCGTGTCAGCAATACCAGTAGACTTCAGGTACTCTTCAGCACGCTTGGCAACAGAACGTGGGTCACGCTCGTAGCCCTGCATGGTTGAAGGCTCGATGATGTCGCAACGAATGTTCAGAGTAGTTTCGTCAGTAAAAGGATCGATGACTGAGCTGTTGTCATCAGGCATCAGGATCATGTCGGATTCATTGATGCCTTTCCAGCCAGCAATGGAGGAACCGTCGAACATTTTACCCAGCTCGAAGAATTCGGCATCGACTTCGCCGACCGGCAGGGAAACATGCTGTTCTTTACCACGGGTATCGGTAAAACGAAGGTCAACCCATTTTACATCGTGATCCTTGATCAAATTCAGGGTCTTGGACATTTATTATTCCTCCAAAGGACTATAGCTCTCGTTGAGCACCGCAGGTCGATTGTAGGAGCCTGACCGAGAATAGACTGCCCTACTGCGGCGACAGCAAATTGGTCTGAAAATCCGCTTTTGTTCGTCAAATAGCTCGCTATTCTCCTCACAAAACCGAATTTTCATCCTCAATTTTCTGCCGTCCTCGCTACGGGCGCTACCCTCGGTCAGGCTCCTAGAGACTTGTCAATCGTTATGGCGGTTTACCAACATTTAGTCGTATTGTGCCGCATTGGCGGCTGTGCCGACACCGTCTCAGCAATTGCTGTGCCAGTATCGAAAACCGGTTGATTTTGCTGAGTTCTAAAACGTGAACATGCCTGAGTATAAGCCGAATGCAGGTGGTTGCACCGAAAAGAATCTCATTAAATCGAATAAGTGCACAAAAAAAGTGCGCCAGACTTTGAGAGTGTTTCGGTTTGGTGCATTTGCCCGTTAAATATCCGCAAAACCATTCCCAGGCGGTGCCCAGTGTAGCGTGAATCTGCAGGGACTACTAACAACCATGTGGCCTTTACGAGGTGTCTAAGCGAATTGTCTGCTACCAGCCGGGGTTACCGGTGTCTGGGAGTCTTCTGTATAATCGTGTGGATTCGTTTCTTAATTTTCCTAACTGGCATCTGGACCGGGTTCTCTTCCTGACTTGCAGTGGCACTTTTCTGTGGTGACATTTTTCCGATGGGAGAGCACCGGACATACAATTCTATGAAGTTCATCATCAAGCTGTTTCCTGAAATTACCATTAAGACGCCTCCGGTGAGAAAGCGTTTTATTAAGCAGCTGCGCAAGAATATTCGTACCATTCTCAAACGGGTTGATGAAGACATTGAGGTGGCTGGCACCTGGGATTTTATCGAGCTGGCCACTGGTCATGATGATTCTCGGCTGGTGGCTCAGGTCTCCGATCTGTTGAGCCATATTCCCGGTATAGCGTACTGGCAACAGGTGGTTGAGTATCCGCTGACTGACCTGGATGACATTATGCATAATGCTCTGGCAGTGAATCGTGAATTGCTGGCCGGGAAAACCTTCCGGGTTACCTGTCAACGCTCAGGTAAACATGACTTTCAGTCTATTGATGTGGAGCGATACGTGGGTGGTGGCCTGAATGCCCGAACTGAAGCGGCGGGTGTCAAGCTCAAAAATCCGGACGTTGTCGTAAAAATTGAGATCAGGGGCGACCGTTATTTCCTGGTCACGAACCGTGGTAATGGGTTGGGTGGCTACCCACTGGGCTCTATGGAGCCCGTATTATCGCTAATCTCTGGTGGCTTTGACTCGACAGTTTCAAGTTTCCTGACCATGAAACGGGGTATCAGAACCCACTTCTGTTTCTTCAATCTGGGTGGCCATGCCCATGAGCTGGCGGTGAAAGAGGTGGCTTATTATCTCTGGAGCCGCTTTGGCTCGTCCCATAACGTCAACTTTGTTACGGTTCCTTTTGAAGGGGTTGTCGAAGAGATTCTGACCAAGGTAGATAACTCCCAGATGGGTGTTGTTCTCAAGCGGATGATGTTGAGAGCTGCAACCCGGGTCGCAAAAGAGATGTATGTTGAAGCCGTAGTCACCGGAGAAGCCGTTGCCCAGGTTTCCAGCCAGACACTCACCAACCTGGCGGTTATTGATTCGGCTACCGATCATCTGGTCTTGCGTCCGCTTATTGCCATGGATAAGCAGGACATCATTGATATCTCAGTCAGGATCGGTTCAGAGGAATTGGTAAAAAATATTCCCGAGTATTGTGCGGTGATCTCGAAAAATCCGACCACCAGGGCCAAGCCGGAAAAAATTGCAGCGCAAGAAGCCCGTTTTGATTTCTCCATTCTGGATGCGGCGGTTGTCGATCGTCGTAAGGTTTCCGTTTCTGATATCATTGCCGATGACCTGACCCGTGAAGAAGTTGAGGTGTTCGAGACCGCAGAACAAGACGACATTGTTGTTGATATCCGCCATCCGGATGAAGAAGAGATCAAGCCTTTTGATCTCAATGACCGAGAAGTGCTGACGATTCCTTTCTATCAGCTCAGGACAAAATTTGCTGAACTGGATAAAGATAAGCACTACCTGCTCTACTGCGAAAAAGGGGTGATGAGTCAGTTGCACGCCATGCACCTTCGTGACGAAGGGCATGAGAATGTCGGCGTCTACAACCCAGGGAAAAAGTAACCGATAAGATGATGAAAATTGCCATGATTGCCGCCGTTGCCAAAAACCATGCCATCGGCATCAATAATAAAATGCCCTGGTACTTGCCCGGAGATCTCCGCTATTTCAAGGCTGTCACCATGGGCAAGCCTGTAATTATGGGACGCAAGACGTTTGATTCACTGCGCAAGCCTCTGCCGGGTCGTACCAATATTGTCATTACCCGTGACAAAGACTGGCATCATGAAGGGGTCAGGGTGGTGCACAGTCTTGAGGATGCCATTTCTTTGGCGGAAGATGTATCCATGATCAATGGCAATGAAGAAATCATGGTGATTGGTGGTGAGCAGATTTATCGTCAGGCCCTGGACAGAGCTGATCGGCTTTATCTGACCAAAGTCTTCAAATCGTTTGATGGTGACGCATTTTTTCCGGAAATCGATGACAGTGAATGGGATATTACCGCCAGGGAAGATCAGGTCTCTGAAGATGAGCAGGCTCTGGAGTTCAGTTATCAGGTGCTCGATCGCAAGTCCGTCTGAGGTCTTGGTCTCCCTGCCGTATAAGCCAGCTAAATCAAGTTGGCTTTTCTTATTTACAGCTGTTTTTAGTCAGTACAAGCGTAAAACAAAACCACAGCAGCCCTGAGGCGGCTATAGTTTAAATATTGTTGCTTTTGTATTTTTTAATCATCTTATCTAATAAAAAACGTTTCGATTCATCATCTATTTCTCAGGGATTGAGAGGCATGCCATCAGAGATCAGGAACCAAAGAGGTTCTCCTCTCTCTGCTACAGAGCGAAAAGAGACCGTTAGAACTTCAGAAGATTCCAGCCTGGGTCAGATTGATTACGGTCGGTGGCGGGGTCGCTTTGTTTTCTCGCGCATAGGCGGTTTTATCAAGCGTCTATTTGGCGGAGGTCCCTCAGCAGCAAAGGCACTCAGGGTTTACGACTCATTCCGTTATGCTGCCCACGAAGAACTCTCTTCTCCTATCCAGCGCAGTCTGCGTGACTACCATATTGCCTGTGCCATGGCCTATCACCATGTTTGTGTGCTGGGTGAAGAGAAAAAAGGTGAAGCAATGAAACTGGTGCTGTCAGGGGGCAGTGAAAAAATCAGTGAACAGGTTCTCACTGAAGTCAGAAAAACCGTTTCTTGTTCTACCGTTGAGTTGACTTATAAATACCTTGCAGAAGATCGAACTCTGCCCGTTGGCTTTTTGAAAAGGGCTCTGATACCGGACTTAATTCAGAGCACCGTGAGAGACTTCAATGTGGATGCTGACACAGCGGAAGCTACGATTGTCAAACTGGCACAGGATACAGGGCTGCTCAACGATACGGATATCACCTTTGAACGTATTCTTGAAATCAAGAATGCGCTGCGCTGGCGGTTTGCACCAGAGACTCGCACACAGGTGGAGCAGTTACCGGGCAGAAGAGGTAAAGGTCCCGTCAGCAGGTTTGACCCTTCTATTCCTGCAGCAACTCCTCCCGGACTTGAAAGACCCAAAGCGACTCGTTACCACCTGGATAAAGTCGACAGGACCCATATTCAGAATGTTGTAGATAAAGGGGGGGGTATCAAGCTAAAGAATACGGATACCCGTGACAGGATCAAACGCCATTTTCTCAGGAATAAAAGGTACTTTAGTCTTAATTCTGCTGCCATAGTGGTCAGTACCGTGCTGATAGGTCTGGTGTCAGGGGGGATTGCCGCTGCAGCGGCTCTATTCAGTTATATTGCCTGGTACGGTGTATGGAGTGGTGGTACAGAGCTGATTCGGATGACCAAAGCGATCAGGGCTTTACAGAGGGCAGAAGCATCCGCTGATTACAAACTGGAGGTGAATGATCTGGGTGTCTTGTCAGAGATGGATGACAAGAAATTTCGGGTCTTCCTGAAAAGCCTGAGATACATCTGCAGTCATGAAACCTTAACCCGCATCTTCACTGCCTATTCTGCGCTGGAAAAAGACGCTCAGATGAGATTGGAGATGGAAAGAGAGAAAGATGAGAGCAATCTTGAAGCCGTGATACGTCTGGAGGAAGGCAAAGCTCGATACCTGTATCGCAGACGCAACCTGCAAGATGCTTTCAAACTTTACAGACGTTTCTACACAGCAGCCGTCAGCGACGTTGAGAGAATGGATCAAGAGTGGGAGCCGGTTCTGGATCAGCTGTGGAACGGTAAATTCAAAAACATGGACCCGGAGAAAAGAGAACGCTTGTTCAGCCATGCGGCCAATGATCCTCGAGTGATTGGCAAGTCATATCATTTCAAGACCAAGCAGACGGGATGGCTGCAAAAAGTGTTCCCGAAAATGACCGATGATTTAACCAGTGACGGCTCTATTGCTTCCAAAGAGGCTGTGGAAGAGCTGGAGCGGATACTGGCAGAAGAAATGCCCGATATAGAGCTGAGCGAAGAAGAAAAGAGTCGCTTTAACACTCACGCCGACAGGGTGGCCAATGCCCTGATACTGGCTGAGAATGGCGTCAGAAGTTATTTGAATGTCTGGTTGAAGGGAGCCATTAAATCAACCATGCTCCATGGCTTTAAAGTGGTCTGGCATGCTTCTGAAAGGAGACCAGCATTGGAAATCTCACCTCACGTGCCCAAGCCCACTGTGGATGGATTAATTATCTTTGGTTTTTTCTTTCTGGCAGATCTTTTTGTTGATCGTTACAACGAGGCAGTCAATAAAGAGCGATTTGAACGCATTACCGGAAAGAAGACAGGCAAAAGTATGGTCTGGGATTGGCAGGGTCAGAGAAAAAGAACCGGACGGGAAGAAATGAATACCATGAGAAGGTTGGCTAAAGATCAGCTGGAAGACTTTGTTGATCGTATGCTGAAACTGCATGATTCCCATAAAGACATTATGAAAGAAGTCAGGCTCCAACAGCAGCTGAGCCAGGTTAACCCTGGCTCTCCCATGTTTGATCATATGGATGATCGGGAGGCAGCTGTGTTAATTCTACGAAGGCAATATCACCATCAAATCATTTCTGAAATGATGATGGGAGCTATTGGTAAATACTATGAGAGCGTTATGACCAAAACCGCTTCCTGGGATCAGAAAATGAGCCATATTATTCCCCCACAGACCCCTATTTGAGCGCAATAAGCTTTTCTATGCCTCAAAGCTTCTTGACCAGAACTTTGGATTGTCTCTCCTCATTGTACTGATTGCGCTTCTCCATAGGCAAAGACTTCTGGGTGGATTCAGAAAAACCTCGTTCCAGAAACCAATGGCTGGTCTGGGTCGTTAATACAAACAGCGTATCCATTCCCTGTTGGGCAGCCTGTTCTTCTATAGCACTGAGAAGAAGGTCGCCTCGGTTTTTCTTCTGGTAATCAGGGTGTACGACGAGACAGGCCAGCTCCGCGACCTTTTCTCCCGAAAACAAATGGATAGCTGCACAGCCAATAATCATGCCGTCCAGGGAAATGACCCGGAACAGCCGAATCTCACGCTCCAGCTCTTTTCTTGAACGCCTTCTGAGGATGCCTTTTTGTTCCAGAGGCCTGATAAGCGCCAGGATTCCCCCCACATCCTCAATGCTGGCCACACGAATTTCTTCATAACGATCACGAGAAACCATCGTGCCAGATCCATCACGGGTAAAAAGCTCCATTAGCAGAGAACCGTCCTGCTCGAAGCTGATCAGCTGTGAGCGTTCCACACCACCGTGACAGGCGGTAATGGCTGAGGAAAGCAGTCTTCTGTCCTCCCCATGAAGGTGCTTGAGGACTTTTTCAGCTTCCTGGGGGGAAAGACGGCTGATCTGTTGCCCCTGCTGATCCTTTACACCTTCAAACCTTGAGTACAAAAGTAGTTTTTCGGCTTCAAGGTGGATGGCTGTGTGGGTAGCGACTTCTTCCACCTCCATGTTGAAAAGCTCGCCAGTCGGTGAATGACCGAGGCAGGAGAGAAGAACTATGTAGCCACTGTCGAGCTGCTGCTGGATTGCTTCTTTATCTATTTTGCGAATAGCACCGGTGTGGAGAAAATTCTGCCCATCGATCACACCCAGAGGTTTTGCAGTGACGAAATTGCCACTAATAACTCGAATGCTGGCCCCGTGCATGGGAGAGTTAACCAGACCGAGTGAAAGCTTGGATTCAATTCGTGCGCGAAGATTACCCACAGCGTCCATCACGCATTCAAGGCACTGACGATCCGTAATCCGTATTTCGTTGTGAAATCTGGACTCAAGGCCTCTGGCTCTGAGACGCTCCTCGATCTGAGGCCGGGCTCCGTGGACAAGAACCAGTCGAACGCCCAGGCTGTTGAGCAGGGCAATATCGTTGATGATATTGTTCAGATTAAGGCTTGCCAGAGCCTCACCGCCCAGAGTAATGACAAACGTTTTGCCGTGGTGGGCATGAATGTAGGGCGAACTCTGTCGGAAAAATTTTACGTAGTTCTTGTTCAAGTTCATGGCTGTTTGTTTATCTTCATTCTGATGTTACGTTGCTGAATCAAACTCAATAGTGATAGCGTAAACTGGCTATCAAAATAGAATCGTCTTCAAACTTGTATACAACCCTGTGCTCATCATTGATGCGTCTTGACCAATAACCTGATAGTCCATGTTTTAGCGGCTCTGGCTTCCCGGTTCCTTCATAGGGCGTTCTCTTGATTTCTTTAATTAATGAATTGACCCGTTTAGCAATTTTTTTATCTGTTTTTTGCCAGTAAAGGTAATCTTCCCACGCTCGTTCTGAGAAAGTGAGCTTCATTCTATGAGCTCTCTTTCAGTACCTTTTCCACTTTCTAACTCAGCAATAGACTCAAGCAAACGGCGAGCATTTTTCGGGCTGCGCAGTAAATATGCTGTCTCTTGCAGTGATTTATAGTCTTCCATTGACATCATAACGACGGGTTGTTCCCCTTTTCTGGTAATAATGACCGGAGCATGATCGGAACACACCTGTTGCATGGTTTTTGCCAGATTATTTCTTGCTGATGTATAACTAATCGTATCCATAGTTCACCTATATCGTACATGTTCATTATTCTGTACAATAAGTTAGCGCAGCATAACGAATTTATCCAGTCGATTCGTTTCGCTGAAGGCTGATAGAAGGGTTAATCAGAGGCAGAATTGCCGTATCAGAGATCTCAGTAGCTCAATGGTTGGGTGAATTCTGTCCATAGAAAGGTATTCATCAGGCTGATGAGCCTGATCGATATCACCCGGACCCAGCACGACTGTATCCATCCCCATTCGGCTGAAGAAAGGCGCTTCCGTAGTAAAAGCAACGGATTTTGCTGAATAGCCGGTTAGATTTTCACAGGTTTTCACCAGGGGAGAGTCGGCAGAGCCTGTAAATGGATCAATACTGTCGTGAATCGCGTTCAGAGAAAGTTTTACATTATCGGCTCTGGCGATGGGGAGAAGACGCTGTTTCAGGCTTTCTCTCAGCTCCCGGCTGTCCATACCAGGCAGGAGGCGCACGTCAAAGTCCAGATCACAGTGGCCACAGATTCTGTTAGGGTTGTCGCCACCATGAATGCAACCGAGGTTGATGGTAGGGGTAGGCACAGCAAATCCGGGATTATTGTATTTACCGGCCAGTTCTTCCCGGAACGCCATGATTTCAGTGATTACTTTATGGGCTGTTTCCATGGCATTCCTGCCAAGGGCCGGGTTGCTCGAATGACCGGACTGTCCGAGAATCCGAATGCGTTCCATCATGATACCTTTATGCATATAGACTGGTTGCATACCGGTAGGCTCACCCACCACCGCATAACGCCCCCTGGGTTTACCTGCAGCAGCCAGGGCCCGGGCACCACTCATGGAGGATTCTTCGTCTGCTGTTGCCAGAATAATCAAGGGGGCCTTCAGAGGCACTTTCAGATAATCTTTTACTGCTTCCATGACGAGACCAAAGAATCCCTTCATATCGCAGATGCCCAGACCGTAAAACCGGTTATCGGATTCATTGAGTGAGAAAGGGTCGAATTGCCAGAGATTTTCATTGTATGGCACGGTATCGGTATGGCCTGCCAGAACTAATCCACCAGGACCTGAGCCCAGAGTGGCAATCAGGTTGGCTTTCAGCGGTGCTTCCGGAATGGGTATGATCTCACAGCAAAAGCCCATGGTTTCAAGCCAGCCTGCCAGTTCATGAATCACCTGCATATTGCCCATATCCAGCTCAGGCTGTGTGGAACTGACAGAGGGAATCTCTATCAACCGCGACAGGACTGCTTTCAGATCAGGTTGCTGGATTCCAGACATTATCAGGCCCCAGGTTCTAATTGTTGGAAAATTGGATAGGCATAAATCAAATCTGCCAGATCATCTGACTGTCAACCTTCCAGTGCCGAAATTAACAGCCTTTTTCAGCATGATAACAGCCCTGCCTCGGGATAGGTACGAGAGACTGAAACGAAAATGCTGGAAGAGGGTGCGTAGAAGAGCCCTCTAGTTAACCAAAAATAAGCCTCAAAATATGGAAGAAGACGATAGCAAGGAAGGCACCGGCGGGCAGTGTGATTAACCAGGACATAAAAATAGTGCCGATGACTCTCAAGTTAAGTGCACCAATTCCTCTGGCAAGGCCAACCCCTAACACGGCACCCACCAGAGTGTGTGTGGTGGAAATAGGAAGCCCGGTCCCTGAGGCCAGAACGACGGTGGTCGCTGCTGCCAGTTCTGCTGCAAAACCTCTGCTGGGGGTTAGCTCAGTAATCGCTGTGCCTATGGTCGCCATGACTCTATATCCATAGGTAGCCAGACCCACCACTATGCCTCCAGCCCCCAGAAGCAAAACCCAGCTTGGCATGGCTGCCTTGCCTGCGATTTCTCCGCCACTGAGAACAATACTGGCCACTGCTGCCAGAGGACCTACTGCATTGGCAACATCGTTGGAACCGTGGGCAAAAGCCATCGAGCAGGCGGTGAAGATCATCATTACGCCAAAGACTCGCTCGACACTGGAGAAATGGAAAGCTTTGTCGGCCTGTGCATCTTCCTTGATTTTGGAAAGCGCTATTTTTCCGGCCAGCATGACCAGCAGGCCAATCAGTAGCGAGATCAGGCTGCTTTCCTGATAATCCAGCGGCAGGCCAATATGCTTGAGCCCCTTAGTCAGGGTCACCATAGCCATCATGAAGCCAACCAGAAACATATAAATGGGCACGTAAACTTTGGCATTTCTAAAAGGGTTGTCGGTATCCAGTATTAGTTTCTGGACGCTCATGAAAATCATGAAAGAAATAAAGCCGGACATGATGGGAGAGACGATCCAGCTGGCTACGATTGAGCTGACTTTCCCCCAGTTCACGGCATCTGCCGAGACGTTGACAACGGCAAAACCGACAATTGCCCCGACAATAGAGTGTGTTGTCGACACAGGCCAGCCATAATGGGTGGCAACTAACAGCCAGGTGCCCGCAGCCAGCAGGGCTGCCATCATTCCGTAAACCAGCAGCTGTGGATGCTCCAGCAGTAATGGCATGTCGGGATCGATGATCCCTTTTCTGATCGTATCGGTAACCGATCCACCGGCCAGGTAGGCACCCATAAACTCCAGGCAGACAGCAATGACAATGGCCTGTCTGATGGTCAGAGCTTTGGAACCGACCGAGGTTCCCATGGCGTTGGCGACATCATTTGCTCCCACGCCCCAGGCCATGAAAAAGCCAAAGAGGCAGGCGAGAATCAGCAGTATCGTTCCATACTCAGCGATAATGCTCATGGATGTTATTTCCAATCATTAGAGTTAACGGGCAAGCAGCAATTGAAGATAACTGCCAACTCTTGAGGCGCGATCTGCCAGGTCACCGACCCAGTCGATAATTTTGTAGAGAAAAATGACTTCCACAGGGGGGAGGTCCTTTTCCAGTTTGAACAGAATTTTTCTGACTTCAATCTGGTGCTTGTCGGTATCGCTTTCTATCTGGTCGAGCTCTTCAATGAGCTCTTCCACCAGATTGACTTCTCTTCCCCTGAAGCCTGTTTCCAGCAGTTCATCCAGTTCATCCATGGCCCTGACTGCTTGCGCTGAAGTGGCAATGGAGCGTTTCAGGTAGTCCATAAAAGCCTCCCTCATCTCCTGGGGGATCATCATTTGTCTGCCCAGCACAATGCCGGCAATATCCTTGGTCCTGTTTGCTACTTTATCTTGCACCGTCACTATCTCCAGAAGATCATTTCTGGGCACTGGCAAAAACAGGCTTTTGGGAAGGGAGAGTCGAACGTTCTTTTTGATGAGATCAGCCTCGTGCTCCAGCTCTACGATGGTTTGCTGAATACTTTCAACTTCCAGCCAGTCGCCATCAAATGCTGCTTTGAAAAATGGTTCCAGCTGTATGGCACATTCGTGTGCCTTGGCTATGTGTTTTTGTATCGGACCAATAGGAGATCGGCCAAATACACTCGATAGTAGATTGCTGGTTGGCATAGTCGCAGACCTGTCGGATTAAATTTCTAGGGGTCAGACTCCTCGTCGTTTGCGGCGAACGACTTACAGAACTAACATCGCATCCCGTTCCCTGGAAGAGGGCGGCTGACCAAAAATTATAGGAGCTGGCTGAAAATTATGCATTGAAACGCCACCTGCACTGGAAGTGCTGTGGCCATTCTGACGCTCATTTTTCATAACAAGCCCTTGTTGTTACAGGTAAAATGACCCTTTTAAGCCGTCGGTCAGATAACCCATGAATACTGAAACAGAGTTAAAGTTGTCGCTGCCAAAAGAGCAGATACCTCTTCTTAAGACACTGACTTTCTGGAAAAAGTTCGCCAGCTCGTCACCTGAAACCTTTCATTTGGGCAATACCTACTTTGACACGGCCTCTCTGACACTAAATCAGGCTCGGGTTGCCTTGCGTATCAGAGAGAAAAATGGTCAGCTTTTTCAAACGCTTAAAACCAAAGGTGAGAGTCTTGACGGACTGACTCGCCGGGGGGAGTGGGAGTGGTCAATAGAGCGACCGGAACTGGATATGGAAGGGTTAAAAAAAGTCTGGCCAGAATCATTGGGAGCTTTTCCTCCAGAGTCCCTGATACCGCTTTTCTCGACCGATTTTGATCGTACCTGCTGGCTGGTGGAGTGGTCTGAGCCAGATGCCAGGGTTGAAGTTGCTCTGGATTACGGGTTTGTCCGCTCAGGAGATGAGAGCAGTGTCATCTGTGAGTTGGAGCTCGAGCTGGTGAAGGGTGATGAAAATGCACTGCAAATGATTGCCGATGAACTGGCAAAAACCATTGATTTGAAGCCTGCAGACAAGAGCAAGGCCGAGAGAGGATTTGAACTGCTTCAGATCTTCAGGAATCCAGCCAGCACTAGCACGGTTGCCAGTCCAGTAAAAGCCTGAAGCAGGGTGGCCAGGGTGAATGACTTAAAGCCTGTGGCCGGGCTGATTCCGGAAAACTGGGTGACTACCCAGAAATAGCTGTCATTGGCATGGGTAACCATCATGGAGCCACATCCCGCCGACAAAAAGGTCAACAGTCGACCATTTTGGGAGTCCAGACCCAAGCCAGGCAGCAAGGGGTCCATCATCGAAGCCGCACTGATTAAGGCCACGGTGCTAGAACCCTGGGCGGTTTTGAAGAGAGCGGCTACGAGAAAAGGCAAAATCAGTCCAAGGCTCTCTGGCAGTCCTTGAGCAATTCTGGCTATATGTCCGGTCTGAGCCAGCATTCCCGCAAGCGCCCCACCGGCTGTAATGATCAAGATAATCATCGCGCATGAGTGAATACTCTCACTGAACATCTCAGTCAGTCCGGTCTTACAGTGTCGAATCAAAGGCAGGCTGGCCAGCAAACCCAGGAACAGAGCATTGGCAGGTTGTGAAAGGAAAGCAGTCCAGCTTTGCTCTTTATTGCCTGTTTGAAAGTTAGCCATGGACATCAGTAGCAAAGGCAGAAGGATAGGGATAATCGCTGTCCAGACATTCTTTTGATGAGCAGGGGGGGATTGAGGAGGGTCACTGACCACTTGGCTCTCATCATTCAGCCAGCGGGTGACCCATTTACCCCAGAGAATAGCTACAAAAGTGACCAGGAGAGCCACTCCCAGCGCCCAGGGAATTGTCAGGCTCGGAGATATTTCCAAAATCAGGGTTGCCGCTGCGGGCCCGGGTGTGGGAGGGACCAGAGAATGGGTTGCAAACAGGCCTCCACCCAGAGCAACGCTGAGAGAGATCGGGTTGCACTGCACTCTCCGGGCAATAGACTGCCTGATACTGTTGAGCAGGATAAATCCAGAGTCACAGTAAACGGGAATAGAAATAATATATCCGGCTATACCCATGGCTAACGCAGGAAAGCGCCTGGCGATAGAGAGAATCAGCTTCTCTGCGAGAAGGACGGCTCCGCCCGACTTCTCCAGAATATTTCCCAGTAATCCCCCAAAAATGATGAGCAGAGCGACGTCGCCGAACGTCTTGCCCATATCACGGGATATGAGGGGAGTCAGTTCAGAGATCGGCAGGCCTGAAAAAAAACCTGTGGCGTAAGCACTGAGCAGCAAGACGATGAATGGCGAAAACCTGAGACGACCAATCAATATCAGAATGAGGGCTGTCAGTGAAAGGACGAACAGAAAACTATGCAGTATTGATGGGGTCACAGCGGAGTGTCTTGAGAGAATGGTATTGAGTAAAAGTCAGTATAGAGGGGAATGGGTCACCTCGTATCCAGAAAGCCATTTATAACAGACATCAGTCGCGGTTTATTCTGGCGATATACTTAGTTGAACCATTGCTGAATTGAACTTCTGCTTAAAAGCCTGAATTTTCTTATAGGCATAAGCTGACGGTTTAGTGGAGAATAGCGAGATGGAAAGCTTTTCAAGGTAAAAGGAAACGACAGTGTCCAGTGTCCGTGAGCCGAAGTCAAACGCCAATAAATTCAGGGCCTCACTCAACAACAGAGAACTCCTTCTGGATCTGCAGACAGTGGTCTCTGATCTGATTCAGACGGGTCGGATCAGGCAATCGGAAGCCAATGAAATATTGGCTCGTCATCGAAATGCTGATCAACTTAAGCTTCACCCTCTGGAGTACATTGCCTCACAGGATCTGAAGGACGCCCGCAGTGGCGGCTCTCTCGATCTCGATACCCTGATGCATTGGTTGGCAGATCTGTCAGGCCAGGAGTATTTTCACATTGACCCTCTGAAAATTGATGCTACTGCCATTACTCCGGTCATGTCTCACGCTTATGCCATACGTCATCAGATTCTGGCAGTAGAAGTCTCGGCTGACGAGCTCGTGATCGCTTCAGCACAGCCGTGGCACATTGGCTGGGAGGATAATCTCAGACATATTAACCGCAAGGAAATCCGGCGGGTGGTCGCCAATCCAACCGATATTCGAAGATACACTTCGGAATTTTATCGACTGGCAAAGTCTGTCCTGGGTGCTAATGAACACAACGGCGTCCAGTCCACTCAGTTGAACAGCTTTGAGCAGATGCTTGAGCTGGGCAATATGAAGGCTCCGGACGCCAATGACCAGCACATAGTTAATATTGTCGACTGGTTGCTCCAGTATGCCTTTGAACAAAGGGCCAGTGATATTCATGTTGAGCCCAGACGAGAGCAGACTCACCTGCGTTTTCGAATTGATGGGGTGCTACACCTGATCTACCAGATGCCTGCCAAGGTGGCGGCTGCCGTAACCAGTCGCCTTAAGATTCTGGGTCGTATGAATGTGGCAGAGAAAAGAAAGCCACAGGATGGCCGACTTAAAACCCGCAACCCGGATGGCAATGAAGTTGAACTGCGACTTTCAACCCTGCCGACCGCCTTCGGGGAAAAGCTGGTGATGCGGATTTTTGATCCGGATGTTCTGGTCAAGGGATTTGGCGAGTTGGGTTTTTCCAGAGAAGACGAACGTCGCTGGACTCATATGACCGCGCAGCCCAACGGGATTGTTCTGGTCACGGGCCCTACTGGTTCAGGTAAAACTACTACGCTCTATTCGACGCTGAAAAGTCTGGCTTCTGATCAGGTGAATGTTTGTACTATTGAAGATCCTATTGAAATGGTGGAGTCCAGCTTCAATCAGATGCAGGTTCAGCATAATATTGATCTGACATTTGCCAGCGGCCTGCGTGCGCTGCTTCGTCAGGATCCGGATATCATTATGGTGGGTGAGATTCGGGATTTGGAAACCGCTGAAATGGCGATTCAGGCGGCGCTGACCGGGCATCTGGTGCTTTCCACTTTACACACCAACGACGCGCCGTCTGCCATAACCCGTCTGCTGGAACTCGGTGTTCCCCACTATCTGATCAAAGCAACGGTTCTGGGAGTTATGGCACAGAGGTTGGTCAGAACACTGTGTCCTTCTTGCAAACAGCCTGTAAAACTCGATAAGTCTGGTTGGAAATCCCTGACTCGTCCCTGGACAGCCCCCGCGCCTTCGCAGATCTTTCAACCTGTGGGTTGTCTGGAATGCAGGGATACCGGATACAGGGGGCGAGCGGGTGTTTATGAGTTAATGCCTATGTCTCAATCTCTTAAGGACATGCTGGCAGAGACTTCTGATATAGAAATCCTTCGTCGTCAATCCATCAAAGAAGGTATGTACAGTCTTCGCCTTTCCGGAGCTCAGAAAGTAGCAACAGGATTAACAACCATCGAAGAAGTGATGAGAGTGACACCAGACCAGCAGCATTGATTGACTCAGCTTTAAGAAGAAATGGTTGCAGTCTCCCACTGACTATTCGATATTAATATGTGAAGTGGCAGTGGAACAGTCAGATAATAATGAAAACACTTATCCTTACAGGCTTGCTGCTATTACCCTTTGCAATACAAGCGCAGAAGGTAATGGAACTGAAGCCTGCCGAAAAACCCCAATCATTTGTTGAGCAGATGCAGCAGAATTTTGATCCGGCTGTGGCTGATCTCGTGCTGGAGTCTTATTTGAACAGCCTGCTCAAGGCTAACGCAATTAAAGGTGGAGCCAGAAACTCATCCATAGAGTATTCTGTAAGAGCCAACCGGGAAGGGGAGTTGGTGGTGACTCGGCATCAGCAACTGGAGCGGGGGCTGGTCCGAAACAATAACACCCTGACAGTGTTCGGCGTTGGCCATACTTTGGAGTCAGACTGTTCCAGTATTGAGCAGCGTTGCTGGATTTTATATCCCGATAAGGATGAACGTTGGGTTGAAATAGAATATGCACCCAAAGCCGTGAAGGAACTGGCTAAAGGAATGGGGTTACTGATTAAGGAGCTGCAAAGGTAATTTCAGGCGGCAGACCTTGAAACACAGAGACTAAGCATCTCTTTTGCGTGGTTGAGTGTGGACTCGGTCATTTCTACACCGCCCAACATTCGGGCCACCTCTTTAACACGACAATCGCCTTTCAGGCCGACGATCTCAGTGGAGGTTTTAGCATTGCGAACCTTCTTGCTGACATGCAAATGCTGATGCCCCTGGGATGCTACCTGAGGCTGGTGGGTGACACAAATTACCTGACTTCTTTCTCCCAGCTCCCTGAGCATGGCTCCGACAATTTCTGCGGTGCCACCGCCAATGCCGACATCCACTTCGTCAAAGATCATGCTGGGAATGTGAGAGGTTTGAGCGGTTATCACCTGAATGGCCAGACTGATTCTCGATAGTTCACCACCAGAGGCCACTTTAGCCAGTGCTCTGGGTGGTTGACCCGGGTTAGTCGTCACCAGGAATTCGACCTCTTCAGCACCATTGGCTGAGAGCATGCTGCCCTCTATCGGTGTCAGGGCAATGATGAACTCTCCGTGGGGCAGGCCGAGCAAAGCCATGCGTCTAGTGATTTTTTTTTCAAGTTGTCTGGCAGCAGACTGACGTTTTCTGGAGAGTTTTTCGCATTGGTTCTGAAACTCGGATTTTAGTTCGATCAGCTTTTGTTGTAATGCTTCAACCCGTTCATCGCTGAACTGGATGCTCTCCAGCTCAGAGCCAAGCGTGCTTTGCTTTTCCAATAACGCTTCGGGTTGAACCCTGTGCTTTCTCGCAAGGTCGTAAATAGCACTGAGGCGTTCATCCACATCCCGCATTCTGGCGGGATCGGCATCAAAATGATCGATAAAGTGATTGATTTCTCCTACCGCTTCCTCGACCTGAATTTGGGCAGAGGACATCATTTCAATTGTGTTGTTGATGGCTGGGTGATCTATTTGCAGATCGCTCAGGCGCTGCAGGCAGGTGGAGAGTTTCTGGAGAATGTTACCTGCCTCGTTGTCTGAGCAGATAGCATTGATTTCGTGACACACGGAAAGAGTGCCTTCAGCATGGGATAACTGTTTGAGTTCCTGCTCAAGTTGTTCCAGCTCTCCTTCCTGAAGCGATAGCTGTTCCAGCTCCTGAAGCTGATAGCTGAGCAGTTGCACTCGTTCATCCTGCTCCCTGCGATTATGGCTGAGAGTGGTCAGTTCATCATGTGTCTGGTTGAACTGATGGGCAGTGCGAGCCACTTCGGAGGCCAGTTTTTGTATGTCGGCATAATCATCCAGAAGCAGTCGATGGTTGCTTTTTTTCAGTAACGACTGGCTTTCATGCTGGCCATGGATATCAATTAACCGTTCACCAATGGCCCGAAGATCCGCAAGGGGAGAAAGAGTCCCATTGATATAGGCACGGGACCGTCCCTCTTTGGTAATGACTCTTCGGAGAATGCACTCATCATCACTGGCCAGATCTTTTTCTTGCAGCCATGCTTTTGCCGCAGTGCACTGGCTGATATCAAAAGAAGCGTGAATCTCAGCTTTGTCAGTACCCTGACGAACACAGTGACTATCGGTTCTGTCACCCGTTGCCAGACCGAGAGCATCCAGCATGATGGACTTACCGGCACCGGTCTCGCCGGTAATGACAGTCATTCCACAATGGATGTCCAGATCCAGCTGGTCAACGATGGCGAAGTTGCTGATGGACAGTTGGGTCAGCATGATAAATACCCGCTACTGTAGCTTTACTGTTTATATATACAGTAACCTGAAGTGTGCGATTCGTAAAGTCAGAGCTGAAAAAATCCACTGATCCTGAACTGAATGAGATGGGGGGCCGTTGTGATTTTGTTTTGCGGCCCGGTGTTTTGCGAAATGATCGCTTGCGTTAAAAAAACTGTTTTTCAGGTCTTGAATCCGGAATTCGTGACCCAATATACGTTTCATCTAAATGATTGCCTCCCGGTCGGAGATTCTGGAATGACAGTAGAAAGCAGCAAACCTGAAGAGCAGGTAACGGAAGAAGCCACAGAGCAGCAGGCAGAAGAAAGCCTGCTGAACGAAGAGGGTGGTGTTGAACTCGACAGTGAAGGTAATCTGACCGACGGCCTTGAGAGTCAGCTGGAAGCACTCAACGAAGAACTTGCCAGGGCGAAAGATCAGACTCTGCGTACTGCTGCTGAAATGCAGAACATTAAGCGTCGTGCCGAGCAGGATGTTGAAAAGGCTCACAAATTTGCTCTGGAAAAATTTGTTGACGCACTGATTCCAGTGGTTGATAGCCTGGAAAAAGGCATTGAAAGTGCCGAACAGGCAGAAGGGTCTCACGAAGCCCTGGTAGAAGGTATGAAGCTGACTCTGAAGCAGTTCCTGGATGCATTGGGACGCTTCGCGGTAGTTCAGGAAGACCCCAGTGGTCAGCCTTTTGACCCGAACTTCCATCAGGCCATGTCGATGGTTCCGAATCCCGATGTTGAAGCCAACACCGTGATTGATGTTTTCCAGAAAGGATACAAGCTGAATGGTCGTTTGATTCGTCCGGCTATGGTTGTTGTTTCCAAATAAGTGATTTTGCTGAGGAATATTCAAAAAAGAATATTTCAACAGCCTTGAAATCAAATCGATTGATCCCATATTGATTTCAAAGGCCAAAAACAGCTGCTCACCAGACACTGGCAAGCAGCCCTCAGCTGAAGAATTAAAGAATTGAACTAAAGAATTTCGTCCTGGAATCAGGGCAATGGAGAGATTGAACAATGGGTAAAATAATCGGTATTGATCTGGGTACCACTAACTCTTGTGTATCTATTCTGGATGGTGAAAAAGCCAAGGTTCTGGAAAATGCTGAAGGCGGTCGTACAACGCCTTCTATCATCGCCTTCACTGACGATGGTGAGACTCTGGTAGGTCAGCCAGCCAAGCGTCAGGCCGTTACCAATCCTGACAATACCCTGTTTGCCATCAAGCGTCTGATTGGCCGTCGTTTCAAAGACGATGTGGTTCAGAAAGACATCCAGATGGTTCCTTACAAGATTGTTGAAGCTGACAATGGCGACGCCTGGGTTGAAGTTAAAGGTGACAAAAAAGCGCCGCCTCAGATTTCTGCTGAAATCCTGAAGAAAATGAAGAAGACCGCTGAAGACTACCTGGGCGAGTCTGTTACTGAAGCGGTGGTTACCGTACCTGCATACTTCAACGATGCTCAGCGTCAGGCAACCAAAGATGCTGGCCGTATTGCCGGTCTGGATGTCAAGCGTATCATTAACGAGCCAACTGCTGCTGCTCTGGCCTACGGCATGGACAAGAGGCAGGGTGACCAGACCATCGCTGTATACGACCTGGGTGGTGGTACTTTTGATATCTCAATCATCGAGATTGCCGATGTTGACGGCGAGCACCAGTTCGAAGTACTGGCCACCAACGGTGACACTTTCCTGGGTGGCGAAGACTTTGACATGCGTTTGATCGATTACCTGGCAGAAGAGTTCAAAAAAGACCAGGGTATCGACCTTAAAGGTGACCCTCTGGCCATGCAGCGTCTGAAAGAAGCTGCTGAAAAAGCCAAGATTGAGCTGTCTTCTGCTCAGCAGACTGATGTTAACCTGCCTTACATCACTGCCGATGCAACCGGTCCTAAACATCTGAACGTTAAAGTCACCCGCTCTAAACTGGAGTCTCTGGTTGAAGACCTGGTTCAGCGTTCTCTGGAGCCATGTCGTCTGGCGGTTAAGGACTCCGACCTGGATCTGTCTGACATCGACGAAGTCATTCTGGTGGGTGGTCAAACCCGTATGCCAATGGTTCAGGAAAAAGTTGCTGCTTTCTTCGGCAAGGAACCTCGTAAAGATGTGAACCCTGACGAAGCGGTAGCCATGGGTGCATCCATCCAGGGTGCGGTTCTGGCGGGTGACGTTAAAGACGTGCTGCTGCTGGACGTCACTCCACTGACTCTGGGTATCGAAACCATGGGTGGAGTTATGACTGCCCTGATTGAAAAGAACACCACGATTCCGACCAAGAAGTCTCAGGTGTTCTCTACTGCTGATGACAACCAGAGTGCTGTAACCATTCACGTTTGTCAGGGTGAGCGCAAGCAGGCTTCTGCCAACAAGTCTCTGGGACGTTTTGACCTGTCTGACATTCCACCGGCTCCACGTGGCATGCCTCAGATTGAAGTCAGCTTCGACCTGGATGCCAACGGTATCCTGAATGTTTCTGCCAAGGACAAGGCTACTGGCAAAGAGCAGTCCATTGTGATCAAGGCTTCTTCCGGCCTGTCTGACGATGAAATTGATCAAATGGTTCAGGACGCTGAAGCTAACGCGGCTGAAGACAAGAAGTTTGAAGAGCTGGCGGCTGTCCGTAATACGGGCGATGGTCTGGTACATGCTACCCGCAAGACTCTGGAAGAAGCCGGTGATAAGGCCACTGAAGAAGAGAAGAGTGCGATCAACGAAGCTCTGACTGCTCTGGAAGAAGCGCTGAAGGGTGACGACAAGGATCTGATTGAAGAGAAGTCCAAGGCACTCTCTGAAGCTTCTTCCGGTCTGGTTCAGAAGATGTACGCTGAAGCCCAGCAGCCGGGTGCTGAGAGTGCTCAGGAAGCTGAATCTTCTTCCGCTGCTGCGGACGACGCCGTAGATGCCGAGTTCGAAGAAGTGAAAGATGACAAGAAGTAAACCCATTCCGCGCTGCGGTATGAGTTGATTTGGCGGCGCGGGAGCTTTCTCCCGCGCTCTTGTGTTTAAGAGGCTGTCTGAAAAGTTTCGCTGATTTTCCAAACAGTCTCTGATTCAATAAATCGGGATCGATCCCGATGTATGAAAGCGATTTGGATTATTTCGGTCAGGTGATCTGACGGAACCTGACCACAGGGTGTTACTGATGGCAAAACGTGATTTTTACGAAGTACTGGGCGTAGAAAAGGGGGCCTCTGACAAGGAGATCAAGAAGGCCTACCGCCGCATGGCTATGAAGTTCCACCCTGACCGTAACCCTGATGACAAAGAGGCAGAAGAGAATTTCAAGGAAGTAAACGAGGCTTTCGAAATCCTCTCTGATGATCAGAAGCGTGCCGCCTACGACCAATACGGTCACGCCGGTGTCGATCCCAATATGGGCGGCAGTGGAGCTGGCGGCTTCGGTGGAGCTGGCGGTTTCGGTGACGTCTTCGGTGATGTTTTTGGAGACATCTTTGGTGGCGGCGGCCACTCCCGCAGCTCTGTTCAGCGAGGTGCTGATCTGCGCTACCAGCTGGAGCTGAGTCTGGAAGAAGCGGTTAAGGGGACTACCAAGAAAATCAAGATTCCTTCCCTGGTAGTCTGTCAGTCCTGCGACGGTTCTGGTGCCAGGAAAGGCACTTCTCCGGTTACCTGTACCACCTGTGGAGGCATGGGTCAGGTGCGTATGCAGCAGGGTTTCTTCTCTGTTCAGCAAACCTGTCCTGATTGTCACGGCACCGGCAAGATGATAAAAGACCCTTGTCGTGAGTGTCATGGTGAAGGTCGGGTTCAGGAATATAAGACTCTGTCTGTAAAAATTCCTGCCGGCGTCGATACCGGTGACCGTATTCGTCTGGCTGGTGAAGGTGAAGCGGGCGTCAATGGTGGTCCAGCCGGTGATCTCTACGTTCAGGTCAGCGTAGCAGACCATCGGATCTTCCAGCGTGATGGCAAGCACCTCTACTGTGAAGTGCCTATTACCTTTGTTGATGCAGCCCTCGGTGGCGAACTGGAAGTTCCGACCCTCGACGGCCGGGTAAAACTCAAGATTCCAAAAGAAACCCAGACTGGCAAGTTGTTCCGTCTGCGCGATAAAGGTGTCACACCGGTGCGTGGCGGTAGTCGTGGAGACCTGATGTGTCGTGTTGTGGTAGAAACGCCGGTGCATCTGACTGAACGCCAGAAAGAGCTGATGGAAGAGTTGAAGGAAACCTTTGCTGCCGAAGGTGAGCATCGTCAGTCGCCTAAGAAAACCTCTTTCTTTGAAGGGGTTAAAAAGTTCTTCGACGATATGGGCAAGTGATCGGTCAGTCAGAATGGAAAATAAAAAAAGTGGCTTCAGTGCCACTTTTTTTATGTCCAGCGTTGTTCAATTAATGCGTAGGCTTACAGAAATATTTATCGTACTCGGTAAGAAAGTATTGATGATTGAAGTACTTTGTGGTCATGGCTCCCAGCGCTTCGTTTCTGTCTCTGAACGGGTTTTTGTAAGCTAGTTCTTTCTGTTCCAGAAAATCCCGGTAATCAGAGTTTGGAGTATCGGCATCATTGTCGAAGTTTGTTATATCAATGTAGGAGAAAATCAGGCGATCTTCTTCTGCAATAACGACAGTATTCCAGGCATGTGTTTTGTAGGGTGAAAACAATGCCCTGGTCAGGTAAACATTTGCCAGTACGTCAGGAAACAGCTGTTTCAGTTGGGCAAAAACAACCATTCCCAGTACCGTGTATTTATCACAGTCGCCAATCTCCCTTCGCCAATATTCAGCGATTGAACACTCCTCCGGGAAAGTCATTGCCAGCTCGCCTTCATCCACAGTCTCGTAGTGAAGCTTTTGTGAAACAATATGAGCTGTCAGATAGAGCAAATTATAGATCGTTGGTTTTTTTACATAGTTAGCTATGTTTTCAACGTACTTGAAAATTTCCGCCTGGTCGTCTGTCGAAAAAAGGTTCATGCTGTTATAAACATGTATTGAGTTAAGCTGGGAAAATAAATCTTTTGGTAGAGGGATGGGCTCTTTCTTACTCTGGTAGCCCGCCAGATTACCGATGTACTCAAATTCAAGATGATTAGCGGGGTATACACTGCAGGTTGGCTGGTCTGAGATTAGAGAAGGGTAAGTGTCCAGGTCAATGCCATGGAAGTAGAGGGAAGTTGCATCACTCAGCGTTATGTTTTTGCTCATGGCTTCATGAATAAAAGCTGTAGGCACTTTTGAAGAGTAGAGTTTTTTTAATTCAAAGGGTGTGCGGGCGAGCCCGATGTATCTGGGCAGGTCTTTTGTTGTTAAGCCTTTTTCGAATGTTTCATGAAAATCTCTCTGTTCAGTATCCGTAGCGATATACAAGCCGTTCTTGTTTAGGGAGTCTGCAAGATTGGGAGGTATTCCATGTTTAACATAAGCGATAATAGACCTGGCACGATAAACACCTGCCTCGATGTAGCTGTTAGCCGTTTGGGGAGTTAGTCCTGCCTCGAGAATATCTGCAATAAAAAATGGTTTGGAAATGACTCTGGGATGAAACATTGCGGCAACGCCCGGAGTAATGTTGAAGTGAGTATAATAGTAAATAATGTCTGGACTGATTGTTGGGGCATCTTGAGCAAAAAGAAGGACTTCTTCTGGCGTGGTTCCTACTTCTATGAGGCTCTCAATATCATAATCGACTAGCCCGGCGTTCAAGAAAGCCTGTTTTTTTTGTTCTGTAATATCAGCTTCGGCGCAGAAGCTCGTCGTTATGAGCAGCGCAGTTGTCAGTATTATGGCACGTTTTGCAATGTTCATAGGCGTACTCCTTTACTGGCAGATTTAATGGTCCTCTATTTATTAGAGTTTCTGGAGAGCGAGAAGTTCCCCCAGGGGTATAGATGATTTACAGGTAAAGCCGACCTTGCAGGCTCCTGGTTTGACGCCCAGCCTACTTCGATTGCGTCGTACAGAAGTATTCTTCGTATTTGCTAAGAAAGTTTCGCATCTCGAAGTACTCTGGGTACATTGCTCCCAGTTCTTCATTTTTGTTTCTGAGTGGGCTCGGGATGCAGCCAGCTGCCTCATACAGATTGTGCAAGGCGTCATGCAGTTGTATAAGAAACTGAAGAATAAGGCGCAGAACATTGGAATCAGTGTCGTATCTTATGATGTCAATGTACGTAACAATCAGGTGATTCTCTTCTGCAATGACGACGGTATTCCAGGAATGTCTTTTGTATGTCGAAAACCATTCCTTGCTTAGGTAAACATTGGTCAGTACGTCAGGAAACAGTTGTTTTAGTTGGGCAAAAACAACCGCACCCAATGCCATATATTTATCACAGTCACCCATGCCCCTTCGCCAATATTCAGCTATTGAACAGCCTTCCGGGAAGGTAAGACTCAGCTCGCCATCCACTAATGCGTAGTGAAGCTTGTCTGAAACAATTTTTGCGGTCAGGTAGAGCAAACTATAGATCGTGGGGGTTTTTACATCTTTTGCAGCCTTTTCAACGTACTTGAAAATTTCCGCTTGATCGTCTGTTGAAAAGTGGTACATATCGTATTGGATATATATGGAATTTAGCTCGGAAAATAGAGCTTTTGGTAGAGGAATGGGCTCTTTTTTACTCTGGTAGTTTACAAGATTACCCAAGTGTTCAAATTTAAGATGAGAAATGGGATACACAGTGCAGGTATTTTGGTCAGAGATTAAAGACGGGTAGGTGTCCAAGTCAATGCTGAGAAAGTAAAGAGACATTGCATCATACAGTTTTATACCCTTACTTTTAGCTTCATGAAGAAAATCTGGGGGCACTTTGGAAAAGTAGAGATCTTGTAACTGATCGATTGATGTGGTGAGCCCTCTGTATTTAGACAGGTTTTCTGCCGTTATCCACTGTTTAAATTCATCTTGAATAGGGATACGATCACTGCTCATGATTACGAAAAAGAGGTTTTTGTATAGAGAATTTGCAAGATCAGGGGATATTCGTTTTTTGGCGTACCCGATGATAAAGAAGGCCGCATTAATGCCGACGTCGAGGTAGCTATTTGCCGTTTGGGGGCTTAACCCTGCCCGTAGAACCTTATCTATAAAAAACGAATCACTGGCCACTTCAGGACGAAATGATGCAACGACTTCCGGAGTAATGTTGCGCCGTGTAAAACTGTGAATGTCATACGGGCTGACCATTGGGGCTTTTTGAGAAAAAAGAAAGACTTCTTCTGCCGTAGTCCCCACCTCTGTAAGGTACTCAATATCATAACCGGCCAGTGCGTCTTTCAGGCAATGTCCTTCTTGTTCTGTAATATCAGCGTCGGCACTAAAACTCATCAATATGAGTAATGCAGAGATCAGTTTGATGGCATTTGTAATGTACATTGGCATACTCCTTTATTGCCGGGTTTCAGTTATCCGGAAGATTACTTTCTAATACTTCCAACATCATGTTGTTATCAGGATGCAATGCCTTTTTTTGTAATTCTCTGGCCAGTTCATAAAAACTATCTCCTGGCTTAGTTGTTTGAGACATATAATCAAGCATTATTTCACTTGATTTATCACAGACGTACTGGCAAAACTCGGGTAATCTACCTTTGTCTAATAACCGGGTAAAGTAACTTTGCCGATCGTCAGCTGAGAGATCAGTGTATTCATGGATTTTTGAGGTATCCGTTCCATTAAAAAAATGCGGAATTAACGTTGGGATTAGCCCAGGATATCTCAGGATATCGTCGGTGACTGCTCTGCATATCTTATCGAGTTCTAAATGGGCATTCTCAGGGTCATACCAGAAATCATGTTTATTTTTTCTGTCACATAATTCTATTTGCTCTTTGCTCATTGTTAACAGAGCCGATTTAACCTCTTGCATAAGGAATGGATTTAAATGGAATGCACTATTAGCTACTTTCCAGCGGCCTAATAGTTTCGGGTTGCCTGTTTTTGGTACTCTATGACCACATCTGCCCAGTCCAAGGTAGGGTTTATTTAAGCATTGTGCAATATTAGCGGTGCTGGCTCCCGGTGCATAAATGGGGATGTTGGAAAAATAACAAACCAACTCAAACAGTCGCTTCGGTAAAAAAGTAAATTCAAATACGGTGACCTTATCTATAAGTGATTTCTCAGTGGTAAAGTCCAGGGAGTAATTAGTTGAAAACTGTATATTACCAGTATCACTGAGTTCTTTTTTTCCTTTCTCAGACAGACTGATATTCTCGCTGTGTGGTGCAATAATAATGATAGGCTTATCACCAAAACACGCTTTAGCAGCATTTGTGTAATTGTAATACTCATGTTTTAACATTCCCCAAGCATGATAAGAAAGGGCTAAATATATTTTATTTTCTTTGGCCGATTGCAATAATTCGGTAAAAAATTGAGCTAATTTTTCAGTATCATAACCTTGTATTACTGGCTTTTGTAAGCTGTTAGCTATATCCCTTTTCATTAACTCTGGTGTTGACGTATCTTTATTGATCTCGTACGGATAAATGGGTAGATGATTTTCTCGGTTTTTCAGGGGTATTTCCTTCGTACATTCAGTGAACCATCTATAGTTAGTTATTTGAAATAATGGAGCTTTTGTTGATGTTTTATACGAGTCCCAAACGGTGTAAATTTGTAGTGTGTTTTTTGATAAAAGATGGGTTGGTATTGTCTGTTCTATGATGTATGGAATACCAAATATTTTATCTGGTCTTATTTTTGGTGACGATAATTTGTGATCCCCGTGAATGATAGACTCATCAATGTCACGCGCAGGTAAACCAGAAAGAAGATTTGGTAATTTGTTGCTAAGAGTAGGTTCATAGCCAGAAAAGCGAACCAGATTTAAAGTGCCAGGGGAAAGTCTGACAAAATTCCTTAAGAATTCTATATACAGGTTTAAATTTCCATAGCCCTGAGTGGGGGAGCTAGCTTCTACCAGAAAAACTATTTCTTTAACTTTCCCAGCTTTACTTTGCAAAGAGGTGATTCTATTCATAGATGATGCATGAATCGGTATCTGCCTGAAAAAATCCTGAAGAAAAGATATCCATTGCTTGTCCTTTGGTATCAAACAACCAACTTGCTGGAGAGCACTACTTTCGATAATAGAAGACTCTTTAGTGTTTTTTAACTTTTTTGGAAGCACCTCTGCGGACGAACTTTCACAGGCTGTTCTTTTTTCATCATGCCAGGTAATTCCTTCATTAGTTGAAACATAATAATGCTCCAGTTTAGTCGGGGGCTCAGGAAAAGATTTTTCCAAGGTATTTTCCGGTTTGTGTACTTGGTTTATGGCAGAAGTTGCACAAACATCATTCTTAAAGATTTTGTTTATATTATGGTGTTCCTGACTGGCAAAGGTATCAGTAGTAGTTTGGTCACCTTTTTCTACATTAATTGTTTTTTCTTGTGTTGACAGTTCACTGGTAAGTCTGGGCTGAACTGGAAGATGACTATTAATCATAATGAACCTCCGAACCAATTTCCCGTTACTGGCTGAGAAAGCGTTAATAGGTGTATTTCGATCTGTCGTGTTGATAACTGTCCAATTAGCCAGAAATATAAGATTCCATACGGCCAACTACTTAGCATTGAATGGGTGAGTCCTTTGTATTTAGGTTCTAAGCTCCAGTTTAAATGCGTCATGAAGGTCGGTCCATTCAAAGTCAGTGATTGTACTAAAGCCGTTTCGTTTTAAGGTGCCTGCAATATCTGCCGTGGTCTCCACCTCTATGTGGCGGCCAATATCATAATTGGCCAACGAGGCGTTCAGGAAGCGTTCTTTTTCTTGTTCTGTAATATCAGCGTTGACACAAAAACTCATCGTTATGAGTAATACAGATATCAGCTTGATGGCATGGCTTGTAATGTTCATTGGCGTAATCCTTTACTATCGGGTTCAATAGTCCATGGAACTTAGAGTCTCGGGAGAGTGATTAGTTCCCCCAGGAGGGAAATATAGTAGCGTTACAGGTAAAGAAGCCGGAAAAGATTGGGGGGATTTTCTCAGCTCATCTATCATTCATCTGTCTGAGCAGTTGTTATGTCCGGATTGCTCTGATCGTGTGGACAGAAATATTTCTTGTATTCGCTAAGAAAGTGTTCCTTGTTGAAGTTCTCGGGGTACATCGCTCCCAAGGCTTCGTTTTTGTTTCTGTATGGATTCGGGGTGTAGCCAGCTGCCTCACGCAGATTCTCAAGAACTTCATACAGTTGTAGATAAAACCGATAAATAAGCTTTAGATAATAGTAATCACCGGGGTCGTAGTATGTTATGTCAATGTAGCTGAATATCAGGCGATCTTCTTCTGCAATGACGACGGTATTCCAGGAATGTCTGTTGTATTTTGCAAACAGTTCATTGATTAGGTAAACATTTGCCATTACGTCAGGAAACAATTGTTTCAGTTGAGCAAAAACAACCGTTCCCAATGCCGAGTATTTATCACAGTCGCCAATTCCCCTTCGCCAATATTCAGCTATTGAACAATCTATCGGGAAAGTCTGCTCCAGTTCTCCTTCATCCACTAATTCGTAGTGAAGCTTTTCAGAAACAATCTCCGCTGTCAGGTAGAGTAAATTATAGATCGTTGGGTTTTTTACACGTTTGGCTTTGTTTTCAACGTACTTGAAAATCTCTTCCTGATCGTCGGTTGAAAAATGTCCCATAAATTCTTGCGTAAAATCCCTGCCAGAAAATACTGTATTAAGCCGGAAAAATAAAGCTTTTGGTAGAGGAATAGGCTCTTTTTTGCTCTGGTAGCCCGCAAGATTACCAAGGTGTTCAAACTCAAGATGGGTTGTGGGATATGCTGTGCAGGTCCGTTCGTCAGAGATTAGAGATGGATAGGTGTCCAGGTCAATGCCACGGAAGTAAAGAGATTTTGCATCTTCCGTGTCCAGGGTTATATCCATACTCAGGACTCTATGAAGAAAATCAGTAGGTACTTTTGAAACGTAGAGTCTTTTTAATTCATTGGTTGTTGAGGCGAGTCCCTTGTATCTGGGCAGATCTTCCATGGTTAGCCCCTTTTCCATTGTTTCTTGAAGCCAAACCTTCGAATAGTCAGAGTCAGTGTAGAAATAGTAGCCACTTTTGTATAAGGCGCCTGCAAGATCAGGAGCTATTCCATTTTTGAAGTAACTGGTCAAAATGTTGGCCTGATCAACGCCGGCTTCTAGGTAGCTATTTGCCTTTTGGGGGCTTAACCCTGCCTGTAGAATTTTATCTATAAAAGCCGGTTCACCAGCCACTTCAGGATGAAACGATGCAACGACTTCCGGAGTAATGTTGCGCCGGGTAAAACGGTGAATGTCATACGGGCTGATCATTGGGGCTTTTTGAGAAAAAAGAAAGACTTCTTCTGCCGTGGTTCCCACCGCTGTGAGGCGCTCAATATCATAACCGGCCAGTGCGTCGTTCAGGCAATGTTCTTCTTGTTCTGTAATATCAGCGTTGACACAAAAACTCATCGTTATGAGTAATGCAAATATCAGCTTGATGGCATGGCTTGTAATGTTCATTGGCGTAATCCTCTACTCTCGGGTTCAATAGTCCATAGAACTCAGAGTCTCGGGAGAGTGATTAGTTCCACCGGGAGAGAAATATAGAAGAATTACGGGTAAAGAAGCCGGGAGAGATTACAAGCAGCAGGCTCTGCCCGGAATGCTACGTGGGGGTGCCGCTTTATTCGCAGTGGGGGGCCTGACCATTCGCCTACTCTCTTCAGTCTCCGTTCAATTCAGCCCTTTTTGGCTATTCCATAGGCTTCTGTCAGTATTTCATCAGTCTTGCAGTCAAGGCTCGGATTCCTTTTTATGTGCTGCTCGTTATCATACTTTGATCTTCCTTTGGGGCACCATTCCCGCAGCAGGTGTGCTATACCGTTTTTAGCAACGCTGGCGAAAAATCAAACGGGTTCGAGGGCAGGAAGAAGTTAACCGGAGAAAATTATGTCTCAACAACGAGTCTTAATGGCAATTCTGGTATTGAATGGATCTATTGCCACAACACTCAGGAAGACGCTTGAAAAGGATTGTACCAGGCTTTACCAGAATCACTTCGGCAAACATTACAAGCTCTTTCCGATCTGGGTGGAAGTGCCGCGTTCACAGGCTTTTTTAGCAGCTCGCCCGAGCAATGCGACCACCATTTCCATTGGCGTGGAAAACGATCTTCCCAACGACATTCGTCATGCATTTATGAGTGAATTCAGTGAACTTTGGATGAACTATACCGGGTGCAATAAAAACGAGATCATGCTGACGGCGATGGATTTTCAGGCACAACAAGATTTATTGAAGCTGACTCAGACCCGAATCCGTCCCTCCAGAAGACCTCTGGTTACACTTCAGATGTTGGGCCGATTGGCAAAGTCGAAAATCATTACACGACACTTTTCCACGTCCATTAACTTTTAAACCTTAGCCCGCAGGAGAACAGCCATGCCCCTGTACAATGTTTCAACCCCGGGTGCGGTAGAGATGTCAAAAAGACAACCCTTGTCAAAACTCATTATGGATACCCACTGTGGTTTAACGAGTGCTCCTGAGAGTCTTGTAAATGTGCTCTTTAATCAAAATATTCCATTGCAAAAAGGTATTGCCATTCACGTACAAGCTAACGTCCGCAAAGGCAGGACATCAGACGTCAACGACCGACTTAGTCTGGAAATGCAGAATAATATTGCTGATTTTTTTGGGATCGATGTTTCCGGGGTATCAGTAACCCTGTTTGAAGTGCCAGCATCCTGGGTGATGGAAGGCGGTGAGTTGTTACCAGAACCCGGAGAAGAAGCTTCTTGTGAATGGCTTCAAAAAGATCTCAAAGAATGCGAAGAGAAGAAAAAGCATGCTACTTTGGAAACGATGACATAGGTACTTTGTATCTGGACAGTTGCTCTGTCGATAGCCCTTGTTCGAATGCAGCTTGAAACGTTCAAGGGCATGCTCCTTTCCTGTCGGGTTTAATAGCTCGCTGGAGAATGGAGTTTCGGGAGAGCCTGTAGTTCCCCCAAGAGAAATATAAAACAGTTACAGCAAAATAAGCCGGGAAAGAGTGGGGAGATTTTTACCGCTCATCTATTCTTCATGTACGGCTAAGTGACTGCTTTTGTCGTGTTAATAACATTCAAAAAACATTTTTTGCGGGTAGCTTGAGCAGTGATGAAACTACCTTTGGTGTTAAAATCCGAGCCTGGCCTTTATTCAGGTTTTGCTGCATCAATATTATTCTATTCGTTGTGCAACTGCTTTTTGACGACAGGATCTCCCAACTGGGTCAGTGCGGCTCTGTTTCTGATTTTGTTCGTTGTTATGCTCTGGTCTTCCTTCGGCGTGGTTCGCCATGCTGATGGTCTGGCTGAACAGTTGGGTGAGCCATACGGCACTCTGATATTGACCCTGTCAGTGATCAGTATCGAAGTCATTGTGATTTCAGCCGTGATGCTCACCGGAAGTCATAATCCAACGCTGGGTCGGGATGTGATGTTTTCTGTCCTGATGATTGTACTGAATGGATTGGTCGGGCTGTCGCTGCTTCTGGGAGGGGTCAGACATGTTGAGCAGACGTTTAATTTGCAGGGAGCCAACTCCTTTCTGGGAATTCTTGTTCCTCTCTCTGTGCTGGGTTTGATTCTGCCGAATTTTACAGAATCAACGTCCATAGGTACTTTCTCCCTTGAGCAAATAGTCTTTCTTGTTGTTATGAATGTTGTCCTCTACCTGGCTTTTCTGGGAATGCAGGCCATGAGACACCGGCACTATTTTGTGGGTGACAATGAGGGTTCTGATCACAGTGATGAAAAGAGGTTGTCTGTCCCGTCACATACCCTGCTTTTGCTCTGCTACATGGTTCCCATTGTTTTGCTGTCGAAGAAGCTGGCAGTGATTGTGGATTATGGGATTTCTGAACTGGGAGCACCCACAGACCTGGGCGGAATGATTGTGGCAATTCTGGTGCTGTCGCCGGAAGGGATGGCGGCGATCAAAGCAGCAAGAGCTAATAATCTTCAGCGCTCTATCAATATTTGTCTGGGGTCGGCTCTGGCCACTATAGGTATGACCATACCTGCCGTGCTACTGATCGGGGTTCTGACCTCCAAAATCATTGTTCTGGGTTTGAACAATGTCGATGCACTATTGCTGGTTCTGACGCTACTGGTTTCCATTGTGAACTTTTCCTCAGGTAAAAGTAACCTTTTCCAGGGAGTGACTCATCTGACACTGTTTTTCTGCTACATCATTCTGATTTTTGACTGATCCTGGTTCATAAGTACTCAACCATACGAAATCATATTTTCTGACTTATTGCTCAGGCACTCGCGGCAACTGCTCCTGCGTTGCTCTAGCTCCTGCATCCATGCAGTCGTGATGCGTTGCAATTCTGGTCACATAGCTTGCTATGTTTCCGTCGTTGCGCCTTGCAGAGCACCTGCCCAATAAGCCAGAAATATTTGATTCCCTACGGCTGAGTACTTAACTGCTTTTCTTTTCGATTCATTGGCTCTTGATCTCTCATAAGAAAACTGGTTCAGAAATGCCCTGAATTCAGGTGTTTTTTGGAAGAAAAATATTGTCTTTTTATAAATGTTGTGTTTGAATGCGAAAAATTTGCATTAGATTTGTTGAGGCAGCTGGCGTGCCCCCGAGACTCCTTATAAAAGTCGGATAAAAAAAGCGAGACGGTGATTCAATTTACCTCTCGCTTTTTTTGAGCGTGCTCTCTAAGGAAACAGGGTTATAACATTGCTGTCTTGCGTACTTCACCCATCAGGTTTTACCCTTGCTGACCTGATTGGGAACAGGTCGAACAGCCTTAAGCGTAGAAAATCATTTTGCCCATGAATAAGATGATTTTCATGAGGTGAATGTGGGAGGAATCATTGACTAAGTCAGCCGTACTGGCTCTGGAAGACGGAAGTCTTTTTCGGGGCATTGCCATTGGATCCGACGGAGAGACCAGTGGTGAGGTCGTTTTCAATACAGCCATGACTGGCTATCAGGAAATACTCACCGATCCTTCTTATTCTCGTCAAATTGTGACTCTCACCTACCCCCATATTGGTAATACCGGCATTACTCCCATAGACGAAGAGTCTACTGAAATTCATGCCGCTGGCCTTGTTATCCGTGATCTTCCTCTTCTCGCCAGCAACTGGCGGAACAGGATGCCTCTTGATGAGTACCTTCGTACTAATCAAATCGTAGCCATTGCTGATATTGATACCCGTCGCCTGACTCGTATCCTGCGAGAGAAGGGTGCCCAGAATGGTTGTATCCTGGTGGCCGATGAAAACGGTCATATTGATGAAGCGGCAGCTTTGGAAAAGGCTCGGGCATTCCCCGGCCTGAAAGGCATGGACCTTGCCAGAGAGGTGACAGTTTCGGAGTCTTATGAATGGAAAGAAGGTGTCTGGTCTCTGGAGTCCGATGATCACCAGACTGTTGATGAGCAGCCCTTCCACGTTGTGGCTTATGATTTTGGTGTCAAGCGCAACATACTCAGAATGCTGGCCCAGCGTGGTTGTCGTTTGACGGTTGTGCCCGCTGAAACTCCTGCACAAGAGGTTCTGGCCATGAACCCGGACGGTGTTTTCCTGTCCAACGGTCCTGGTGATCCGGAGCCCTGTGATTATGCCATCAAGGCCATTCAGGATATTCTGGCAACCCGTATCCCGGTCTTTGGTATCTGTCTGGGTCATCAGCTGCTGGGTTTGGCCAGTGGTGCTGCCACCATAAAGATGAAGTTTGGACACCACGGGGCCAACCATCCAGTGCAGGATCTGGATTCCGGTGTCGTAATGATTACCAGTCAGAATCACGGTTTTGCCGTGGCTGAAGAGAATCTGCCTGAAAATATCCGGGTCACTCACAAATCCCTGTTTGATAGCAGTCTTCAGGGTATTGAGCTGACAGACCGGCCCGCCTTCAGTTTCCAGGGACACCCTGAAGCCAGCCCGGGGCCGCATGATGTCGCAGTGCTGTTTGACCGGTTTATCACTATGCTGGAAAAGCACACAGCCGCTTCCAAATCCTGATCAGGTCGCTTGAAAGAGAGACATACAGTACAGACTCAACAGGCTTTCGTGAGCGAAGAACTCCGCAAGCCTGAGACAAGTTACGAGAGCAACGATGCCGAAACGTACAGATATTGAAAGCATCCTGATCCTGGGTGCGGGTCCTATCATCATTGGTCAGGCCTGTGAATTTGACTATTCCGGAGCCCAGGCCTGTAAAGCCCTCAAAGAAGAGGGTTATCGTGTCATTCTGGTGAACTCTAACCCGGCCACCATCATGACCGACCCCAGTATGGCAGACGCGACTTACATTGAACCCATTCGCTGGGAAACCGTCGCCAAGATCATTGAGAAAGAACGTCCGGATGCGGTACTGCCTACCATGGGCGGTCAGACCGCTCTGAACTGTGCCCTGGATCTGTTCCATAAGGGCGTTCTGGAAAAATATAATGTCCAGATGATCGGCGCCAGCCGTGATGCCATCGATAAGGCTGAAGATCGTGAAATGTTTGACAGGGCAATGAAGAACATTGGTCTGGAAACACCTCGTTCCGGCATTGCTCACACCATGGAAGAAGCTCAGGCTGTGCTGGATCAGGTGGGCTTCCCCTGTATTATCCGTCCTTCTTTCACTATGGGTGGATCCGGTGGTGGCATTGCTTATAACAAGGATGAATTTGAAGAGATCTGCAAGCGTGGTCTGGATTTGTCACCCACCAGTGAGCTATTGATCGATGAATCCCTGATTGGCTGGAAAGAGTATGAGATGGAAGTGGTCCGTGACCGTAATGACAACTGCATCATTGTCTGCTCTATCGAGAACTTTGACCCAATGGGCGTTCACACCGGCGACTCGATCACAGTCGCTCCTTCCCAGACGCTGACCGATAAAGAATATCAGATCATGCGTAATGCCTCTGTTGCTGTGCTGCGAGAGATTGGCGTTGAAACCGGTGGTTCCAATGTTCAGTTCGGTATTTGCCCGGACACCGGCCGTATGGTCGTAATCGAGATGAACCCCCGGGTATCCCGTTCTTCCGCTCTGGCTTCCAAAGCGACTGGCTTCCCCATTGCCAAAGTGGCCGCCAAGTTGGCCGTAGGGTATACCCTGGATGAACTGCGAAACGAAATTACCGGTGGTGTGGTCCCGGCTTCTTTCGAGCCTACCATCGATTACGTCGTTACCAAGATTCCCCGTTTTGCTTTTGAAAAATTCCCTCAGGCTGACGACCGCCTCACTACCCAGATGAAATCGGTGGGTGAGGTCATGGCTATTGGTCGTACTTTCCAGGAGTCCATGCAAAAAGCCCTTCGTGGTCTGGAAACCGGAGTTACTGGTTTCAATCCAATGCTGGATGTTTCTGATGAAGGTGCTATCGACAAGATCAAGGCAGAGCTGGTTGTTCCAAAAGCGGATCGACCTTACTACGTGGCAGATGCTTTTCGTGCCGGTATGACACGTGAGGAAGTCTTTAACAGCTGCATGATCGATCATTGGTTCCTTGTCCAGATTGAAGACATTGTTAAAGAAGAGCAAAACCTGGTTGGTAAAGATCTGTCTGCACTGGATGCCGACACTCTGTTCAGACTCAAGCGCAAGGGTTTCAGTGATGCACGTCTGGCTGAAGTGATGGCCGTCGCTGAAACAGAAGTGCGTAACCATCGTCGTCAGCTGAACATAAAGCCGGTATTCAAACGTGTGGACACCTGTGCGGCCGAGTTTGCCTCCACGACAGCTTACATGTACTCCACCTACGAGGAAGAGTGTGAAGCTGTGCCAACCGATAATGAAAAGATCATGGTTATCGGTGGTGGTCCAAACCGTATCGGTCAGGGTATCGAATTCGATTATTGCTGTGTGCATGCCGCCATGGCTGCCCGTGAAGACGGTTACGAAACCATCATGGTTAACTGTAACCCCGAAACGGTTTCTACAGACTATGACACTTCTGACCGACTGTACTTTGAGCCAGTTACTCTGGAAGACGTTCTCGCCATTATTGATGTTGAAAAGCCCAAGGGTGTGATTGTTCACTACGGTGGTCAGACTCCTCTTAAGCTGGCTCGTGCTCTGGAAGCTGAGGGTGTGCCAATTATCGGTACCAGTCCGGACGCAATTGACCGTGCCGAAGACCGTGAACGTTTCCAGGGCATGATCCAGAAGCTGGGTCTGCTGCAGCCTGCAAACGCTACCGTGCGCAGTGCTGAAGAAGCTGTAACTAAAGCCAAGGAAATTGGTTATCCGCTGGTTGTGCGTCCGTCTTACGTCCTGGGTGGTCGTGCCATGGAAATCGTGGCAGGCGAAGATGAACTTCAAAAGTACATGAAGGAAGCCGTTCAGGTTTCCAATGACAGTCCGGTACTGCTGGACCTGTTCCTGAGCCGTGCCGTAGAGGTGGATGTCGATGCAGTATGCGACGGCGAGCGTGTGGTCATTGGTGCCATCATGCAACACATTGAGCAGGCAGGTATTCACTCGGGTGATTCCGGTTGCTCTCTGCCTCCCTACAGTCTGAGTCCCCGTATCCAGAACAAGATCCGTGGGCAGGTGAAAGCCATGGCTATGGAACTGGGTGTTGTTGGTCTGATGAATGTTCAGATGGCGTTGCAGGACGGTGAACTCTATGTGATCGAGGTTAACCCTCGTGCATCCCGTACAGTGCCTTTTGTGTCCAAGTGCATTGGTCACTCCCTGGCCAAGATTGCCGCTCGTGTCATGATGGGCAAGACTCTGGAAGAGCTGGAGTTTACCAAAGAGATCGTGCCTCCATACTTCTGCGTGAAAGAAGCCATCTTCCCATTCAACAAGTTCCCGGGTGTGGACCCGATTCTTGGCCCTGAAATGAAGTCTACTGGAGAAGTGATGGGTGTTGGTGCTTCTTTCCCTGAAGCCTATTACAAGGCTCAGCTGGCTGAAAATATGGCACTGCCGGAAGGTGGCCGTGTCATCATCAGTGTCCGTGATCAGGACAAGCCCATGGTGCCTGGTATCGCCCGTCTGTTAATGGATACCGGTTTTGAACTGGTGGCTACCAGTGGTACTGCCCAGGTGATCGAAGATGCCGGTCTGCCCGTGACCCGGGTCAAAAAGGTGATGGAAGGTCGACCAAATATGGTGGACAGCATCGTCAATGGTGATATAGCCTTTGTGGTCAATACTACCGAAGGTCGTCAGGCCATTGCAGACTCCTATAAAATTCGCCGATCTTCCCTGACCAATAAGGTTCTCTACACCACTACCATGGCAGGTGCGGAAGCCATTGCCCGGGCCATTGCTTTTGGTTCGGAGAAAACAGTCAGAAGACTTCAGGATTTACACGAAGGTAAGACTGGATGAATCGATATCCAATGACAGTGGAGGGCGAAAAAGCTCTCCGAGAAGAGTTGGCTCAACTGAAAACCGTGGAAAGACCACGCATTTCCCAGGCAATTGCCGAGGCCCGGGAATTGGGGGACTTGAAAGAGAACGCTGAATATCACGCAGCCCGTGAACAGCAGAGTTTTACTGAGGGTCGTATTAACGATATTGAGGGCAAGTTATCCAACGCTCAGGTTATCGATATTACTACGATCAAGAAAACCGGTAAGGTTGTCTTTGGTACTACGGTTGTACTGGTTAATCTGGATACGGACGATGAAGTTGAGTACAAGATCGTGGGTGATGATGAAGCAGAGATCAAGGATAACAAGATTTCTGTAAACTCACCGATTGCCCGTGCCCTGGTTGGTAAAGAAGAAGGTGACGTGGTGGTTGTGAATACACCATCTGGCAATGTTGAATATGAGATCGATGAGGTTAAGCACATCTGAAGATCTCGATTCTCTGCATGGGTCAAGGCCTGTGCAGAGAAGCTGGTTTCCCCCTCTGCGCTCCCTGAAGCTCTCATCCTCTGTGTATAAGTACCTGGCCAGTGGGTTTTCATAGCTATGTCAGCATAACTGACATGCCTGTTAGTGACCTTTCCTGCCATTGATTGCATTCTTGTGTCCAGAAAAACAATACAACAAGGATTCATGGAGGGAGTGTTATGATGAATTTTCTGGAAACAGGCTCAGTGCCATTCAGTAAGAAAACGATTGCCGTAAAATTGGAGCAATTTGGAAGCGCTGTCTCCAAGCTTGGACGCCATACGGTCGGTAAGCTCAAAAACGCTTATGGCCATATGAAGAGCGGCGACTTTTCGCACACCCACTACTCTGAGCAAAGCTCAATCAGCTCAGACGGCACCATACAGGTTTCAGAGCGTGCTATTGCCAGACCGCCTTCAGAAAGAGGTGTTATCAGGCCGGTTTCAAAACCTGCCCAGTCGGGCAGTGACAATGGCAACGATCTGGCAACCAGACTTGAGAGTCTCAAAAGTGACTGCTCTCGGGCACATTCCGGGCAGGATCTGGTGGCTATGAAGCAGAAAACCACAGATCTGCTAAACGATGCCAGAAAAAAGCTTCAGGATCATCCAGAGGCGGGCAAAATTCTTGAGAAACTGAACACAGCGGCCAATCTGCTTGATGCGTCATCTGCAGCTGATAACCATGTCCACGAGGCTGCCAACAGTCTTCAGAAGGTGTTGCTGGACATTAAATTTGATGAATTGGGCCAGCTACGCAATCGACATCAGCAGATGATCCAAATAGAAAAAGATGTTGCTGATGTGTGCAGGATGATGCATACACTGCAAGATCTGGTTCATAAACAGGGTGAGGAAGTGAGCCGGATTGAAGATAATATCACTCGAAGCAGTGAGAATGTCAAAGATGCCGGGGATTCTCTGGATTCAGCGCAAAAGTCCGCTAAAAAAGCTCGTAAACTGAAGATTGTTTTAGGTATTGTGCTTGCCGTTGTCGGCATCACCCTTCTGGCCTGCTTGCTCTGATTGACACTCAGAACTTGAAGGTGTGAGATGATCAGCTGCTCACACCTTCAAATTCTCCAGTTTCATAACGGTAAGAGTATCGAATATTTGACTAATAAGTCTTCTCTCATTTCTCTGAATAGCTCTTGTGGAACCTTATCCTTGAGCGGGCTCAAAAGCTTTTATTGCTTCAATAGTTCAAAGCACCTTCAGGACACTGCTGCTGCCACGAATAACATCAACGAAATCAGGCTTTTCCTTTGACTGATATTGCAACATTCTTTCTTCGACTTCCGATAAATAATCAGAAGTCAGAGTTATGTCTATACTGTTGGCTTTGAATTCGGTGTATTTGTAAAGTGAAGACAGTCAGAAGCGTACTTTTTTATTTTTAAAATAATCCGATACCTCATGTCAGCTTTGCTATCTTGTAGCTGAAAATTCAAAATTTTTGGAAACTTGGATTATGAGAAAAATAGCTGCCTTGATATTTTCATTACTTTGTGTTGAATCTGCCCTTTCTGATGAAATTTCAGTTCACTGGTTATACAGTTGGATGCCTTTTACATATACGGTACCAGAAGGAAGTGTTGGTATTTTTTTCAGAGGTGGATTTTATAAGGAGGTTTATGAGCCGGGAATACACAGATTATTCACATGGCCTGTTACCAAAGGAATGCGAATAAATGTAAGACCACAGATAGATATTATTGAGGATATAGCATGTGGTACTATGGACGGTCTCACAATCCATTTTCCTAGAATTGCCGTTTATAATCAGCTCCATAAAGAAGAGGTATTAAATATTGTCTCAAATTTTGGAGAAGATTATGATCATTACTTAATAACAGAACCTACAATTCAGGCTGTAACAGAGCTGTGTACGACTATGACAGCACAGGAAATATATATTGATAAGTTTCCTACTATAAACGATTTTTTGTTACAACATCTGGTTGAAGAGCAAGCAAAAAGTAATTCTAAATTAAAAATAAATAAAGTAGTTGTTTCTAAGCCCGTTCTTCCGGGAAACATAAGAAAAAACTACGAAGTTATTGTGGAAGAGAAAAGCAAGCTTGTAGCTGTTTCACAAATTCAAGCCAGGAAATTAAAGGAAGCTGAAACCGAACAATTGGGACGGTCAAAAAAGGCTCAAACAGATAAAATGGTAGCTGAAATAGAGAATGAAAAAAAACTTGCTGAAGAAAAAAATAAAATGGAATTAGAGAAGATTCGAGTGGCTGTTAGAATTCATCAGTTACGTGAAGACGCTGAAGCAGAAGCGCTTATACTCAGGCAAAAGGGTGAAGCTGAAGCCTATGTAATACAAGTTAGTGGTGAAGCTCGTGCCAATGCTACGCTGCAAGAAGCAATAGCCAATGAAAGGCTCATTACACCTTTATATGTTGATCTAAAACAGGCAGAGGCATTTTGGAGAAATAACAACTCTAAACTGATATATTTTGGCGAAAATATTCCTAAAACTGTATATCCAAGCTTTATCGACTCAGAAGAAGTAAGAAAGTTTGCAAATTAACGCAAGTATCTTTTAGAGTCAGCTAACGCTGGCAGACGGGGTGGAGAGCGAAATGAGCTACCCATTTACTAACTTCGAAGCCCTGTCAGCTTGGACAAGGTTGATTGATACACAGAACTTGCAGATATCCTTTTCTTTGCTCTTTTCTGGTTATGGATTTTGCCAATTTAAGCCTTACTGGCAACATCAATGCTTATGCAACTTTTAAATGCTGTAGAGCTGCAGGGAATATGATCATGAAAATCGGTAAAGCTGCAGAACTGATGATTTTCCAAGTAGTAGAGTATTGAATATGAAAAAACATTACTTCTTTTTTTTTGCTCTATGTTTTTGTCATGTCGCACTTTCAAATGAACGGTTTATAAACCCCAAGCTTGTATATAAATCTGGTTGGCTTGAATTCAATATTCCTGAATGGATCAATTTTCTTGATTATGAAGGTGGAAAAAAAGTTCAAACGAGTGAGGGGCGCACATTTTATATTGCAAACAAAGATGGCTGGCAGTCTAATTTTGGCCGAATGGTTAAAGTTTTCTTAAGAAATGAAATTGAATTGAACAAAGGGTTGCTTTATTTAACTGGTTCTGAAATGAGTGCAGGTGTTTTTGAAAATTTTAAAGACTGGATACAAGGTAAGAATGCTATTTGTACATGCAGTAACCCAGCTTGCGAAGCGGGATTTACAACAACAGTTCCGGATAGAACCTACCGTTCGACTATTAAAGTAAACAATGAAATGACTTACTCAATAACATTTATTATCGAAAATAATGCACTTACCCTGACAGTTGTGGATGATACGGCGCCTTCAAATAGTGTGAAAATAATATACGAATGCGCAGTCAATTCAAGCAGTTAACCTATTGAGTCAGTTTATGGGGACAGGTGATGCCGGATTCATTGTCAGGTGGCATGTATCTTGAGGTAGTTCACAAGGATTCTATTATCTTATTGATATATTAAACAAGGGAACTTTTTACAAGAGTTTTGGTCAAAGGATGTATGATCAAAGAAATTGAAAGGATGCTAATCCATGAAAAATAAAGCTTACTTATTATTATTTCTTTCTCTGGCGTTCTCACGTTATTCATACCCGTGTCTTGTAAGTGATAATTACAAAGGCTACAGGTCAGAGGCCATTTGTACTGAGGAACCTCTGTCTATCGAAGAAAAAGCTAAAAAGATTCTGGCTAATATCGAAAAACGTCCATTGAAACAGAAGAAAATAAACGCCTCCATAAAATCAGCTTACTTAGAGATCAGATCTTTGACCAATAGGCTAAGTAATGGCAAATCTACAGAAAGGTTATTTTTAGTTGTACGCGATCAAAATAGAACGTTTTCAAAGGATATAACTGAGTATTCACTCGTACTCTTTAATGATGGGATGGTCCTGTTCCCGAATGCATATGATCTTATGCATGTAATGGAAGATTCAGGATTTTCAATTTCATATATTAATAAAAATAAAGATAAATTAAAGAATAAGCATTTGACAATGGCTTTTCCAGAAGTCCTTTCAGATCTTGGCATTCCTATGGATCAAATTTTTATAAAAGATGGATTTTCAAAGTATATATCGAGAATTAAAGTAATGATTGACGCTTCTAAAAAAGAAGCATCGCTTTCTGGAATGTTGCATAGGAATACGCCTCATGTTATTGCTTTATTGCGATGTCATTTTCCTGATATCAAACAACTACATTTGGATATAATACCCGGTACTAATAACGCGGTTTTTGTGTACGAAGCAGCTTTACTTGTACGTTATTTCTCTTTAGACACATACATAGGAAAAGACAGTCAGGTTTATTCTGGGGGTGTTATATTGTTTTTCTCAGGTGCGAAGAAATTTTTTCACAGTGGAGCAATATTAAAAGATCACGGTTGGCAGGCAAAAATTATTGAACAGGGTCAACCTGGGAGTGAATTTAGTGACCAACAATTAATGCTCAACGATTTAAGAGAAACTCTTGGTTACCCTGTTTTGCTTAAGGAATTGACAAAAAGTTTAACACCTGACGTCTTTCATCGATTTACACCTGATGAGTTATCATCTATGGGGGCTGTTCTCGTTAATGATGAGCTTTGAGGCATAAACCTTCAAATCGCCGGTTGACGAAATGTAATGATTTTCTCAGGATAAATAGACATAGGTTTACTAGCTAAGTTAACCATCTCGTGTTCTACTTTAGGTCGGTCATTGCTACACACATAATCAAAGATATATGATCAAAATTAAAAGGATGTTTACCTATGAAAAATAAAACTTACTTATTATTAATTCTTTCTCTGGCGTTCTCAAGTTATTCATACCCGTGTCTTGTAAGTGATAACTACAAAGGCTACAGGTCAGAGGCCATTTGTACTAAGGAACCTCTGTCTATCGAAGAAAAAGCTAAAAAGATTCTGTCCAATATCGAAAAACGCCCATTGAAAGAGAAGAAAATAAACGCCTCTATAAAATCATCTTTCTTAGAGATTAGATCTTTGTCCAAAAGGCTAAGTAATGGCAAATCTACAGAAAGATTATTTGTAGTCGTGCGTGATCAAAATAGAACGTTTTCAAAAGATATAACTGAGTATTCAGCTGTAGTCTTTAATGATGGATTGATCGTGTTCCCAGATGTTTATGATCTTATTCTTGTAATGAAAGATTCAGGATTTTCAAGCTCATATATTAATAAGCTCGAAGATAAATTAAAGAATAAGCATTTGGCAATGGCTTTTCCAGAAGTCCTTTCAGAACTTGGCATTCCTATGGATCAAGTTTTTATAAAAAATAGATTTTCAAAGTATTTATCGAGAATTAGAGTAAAGGTAGATGCTTCTGAAAAAGTAGCATCGCTTTCTGGAAAACTGCATAAGAATACACCTCATCTTATTGCCTTATTGCGACAATATTTTCCTGTTATCGAACAATTGTATTTAGATAAAATACCCGGAACTAACGACGCAGTTTTTGTGTTCGAGGCAGCTTTACTTGTTCGATATTTCTCTTTAGATACATACATAGGAAAAGACAGTCTCGTTTATTCTGGCGGGGTAATATTGTTTTTGTCAGGTGCAAACAAATTTTTTCACAGTGGAGCAATATTAGAAGATCACGGTTGGCAGGCAGATACTATTGAACAGGGCCAACCAGGAAGTGAATTTAGTGACCAGCAATTAATGTTCAACGATTTAAGAGAAACTCTTGGTTACCCCGTTTTGCTAAAGGAATTGACAAAAAATTTAACACCTAAAGACTTTCATCGATTCACACCTGATGAGTTATCATCTATGGGGGCTGTTCTCGTTGATGATAAGCTTTGAAGCATAAACCTTTAAAGCGCTAGTTGCCGAACGTAATGATTTTCTCGAGATAAAATGGACATGTAGCAAAGTTGTCCATCTCGTGTTCTACTGGAGGCCTGTCATTTAAGATCAAAACTATTAACTCTCTGCGGCTCTGATTATCTGCATAAATTTTATTCTGTCTTGATCATTATAAACAGTATTTTCACTCAAGCTGCGATCAATATCACTGGATCGGGAAGATAGAATTATAGATTCCTCCTTAGTAATGTGTGCCAAAATCAACCTTAAAAAGTCTATGGCTGTCTCAGCATTTATCAATCTGACTTTGGTTAAATGTTCACAAGCAGAGATTGTATCTTTTACATCTGATCTGGATTGACGAGCATAGCGTGCAATTTTACGAAAAGTCTTGGATTTATTTAATTGATACAAACGCTCAAATAATTCGTTTCTTGTGCAAGTCCCGGTGTGATCTTGGCTTGAAATGAGAGATGAATAAGCACAAATTGCATCTTCAGCCAGTGGAATAGCTCTAATGTATCTAGTGTTTTCCACGCCTTGAACTAAACCATTGAAAGGGTTCATCGAATAGAAGTTACCAAAGTATTCAATTACATTAGATATGTTAAAATAAGAGACTTCTAGATTTTCCTCTACCAGTATTTTAATTAGACTATCCATGTCATCTTTTGAGAAATAGTTTGCCTCTATGGCTTGTATACGGCATTCACTTAAAGCTGATTTGAATTCCTCTAATCTGCTTTGCGATGAGAGACAGTGTAGCTCTCCCATTGCTTCTTTATACATTGCCGCTGATTCTAAAATTTCTGATTCTACTTCGTCTGCTATACATCCTGATTTCTTTAAAAGCTCTAAAGATGACTGGACTAACTCATCAAAAATTTCGGGATTGATTAAAGTTAAGAAGGTCAATTTTTCCAATATTTTTTCAATGAATTTTAAAAGAACAGGGTCGCAGTCAACTTGTATGATCAATTTTGATATTCTTGAAAGCTCTGGTATACAAGATAGTAAACCTGACTCACCCGTTACAATGGATACTCTTCTTTCATTTACTGGGGGTGAGTTACGAATCCCAGCAATAGTTGATGCTAACGAAACATGTTCGCATGCATAAACTGATGAAATTTCATTTGTAAACCAGAAATGACTTTTCAGGGAATGATTTTCTAATTTTGAAATTGGAAATCGGTTTGCAAGTCTGTCAGCAACTCTGGAAACATTAAACCCAGCAAACTTACAAGGAGGCCTGGTTTCAGGCTCCAGATTATAACTTGCTTGTACGTTCTCTGTTGATAATGATAAAGACGAAATATGGTTCATTTTATTAACATCCCTGTTATCCATTTATCACTTAGACAATTTTTTTATTCTTTAGTTCAAAGTTGTAAGCGTTATCTTGTGTCTAAGACTTGCAGCAAAGGAGGCGAATACAATGAACTATCATCTTCCCCGATAAAATAGACCCCGAAAAAATCGACATAGGTCTATAGCTAAGTTGTCAGCTCGTATTCTACCGGCGATCGCTTATTGAAGCTTGAATGACATTGAACTCGATTATAAAAATGCTGTCTGTATCCCGCTATAGCATCTCAAAGATGCTGGATTATCCGTAACGTCTTTACGAACACGAGCTTCACCTTCAAGGTTTCGAAGAAGAGGACCATTTCAGCGTTTCTGACGAGCTTTAGGAATATGGCTCTCGTTTCAGTTGGATTTAATGCCGGAATTTTTTTTTAGATGCTAAACTTCCTGATTTGTATATGAATAGCTGCCAATGAAAACTTTTCTACTTATTACACTTTTGCTGTGCCCATTAATCGCAAGCTCTGTCTATGAAGAGAAACCAGAGTCTTCAGTAAGGATCATAAGCAGACAGATAATGATTGGTGTGATCTGTGGTACCATTGAATTTACTTTTTCAACTTGTATTGTAGTCCCGATAGCTTCTATATTCCTTCCTGAAGGTCAAAGGATATGCGATGATTGTGCAACCAGTCGGCCTGTTTTTATCAGGGGTTTAGCGCTTGTTGTTGGGTCAGCCATGGAAGAAGTCTTTTTTCGCTTTTATTTGCAGCCAATGCTGAATTATGTCCTGTGCCGAAGATTGTGCCGTCCCCGATCATTCATTGATACTTTATTTGTCAGCCAACGTTGTATTGCCAGTGATCTCTCTTTATGTTTTAGCAACATTTTTTTTGGATTTTGTCATTTATTAGGTCCAAACTGGTCAACTGTCCAAGCTTTTAGTGCTACAGTAGCAGGTTTTTACTTTTCATATATATATAACCATCATGGTCCAATCGCTGTAATCACCTGTCATGCCACACACAATCTTATCTGGCTTGCTCTGAGACCCTACCTTAAAAGATAAAAGGCAACTGACGCTTGTGAAAGCAAGATAGTTAAGTACTCAACCATACGAAATGATATTTTCTGACTTATTGTTCAGGCACTCGCGGCAACTGCTCCTGCGTTGCTCTAGCTCCTGCATCCATGCAGTCGTGATGCGTTGTAACTCTGGTCACATAGCTTTCTATGTTCCCGTCGTTGCGCCTTGTAGAGCACCTGTCCAATAAGCCAGAAATATTCGATTCTGTATGGCTGAGTACTTACTATCGTAAATGCCATGTAGAATGTGTTAAAAACACAACTAAAAAAAGCATAGTCGTTGAAGCCTTTGATGTTGATGAGGCAGTTGAAGCCGGTGGGCATTCTAAAGAAATCCACTCGATTTGGGGTTGAAATTGAGCTGCATCTTCAGAGTTTTGGAAGTGGCTTGTTGCATTTTGTATGAAATCAACATTATGCATCATAGTTTCATAAATGTTACCACAGTTATTGCAAAACAAACTTTGAATTGCTACGCCTAAAACATGGTAAGAATTATTTTCCCAATAGAATAATGGCGAGCCTGAATCGCCTCTTTCAGAGTAGCCATCATAGGATAAATAGTATTTATAAGGACCATTAGGCTCAGCACATTCTTGATTTGTTTCCCATGTTAAATTAGCTTCTCTCAGAGAAGTTCGCATTGCATATCCTGAACCAATGAGACTCTGAAAACTGTATAGCTCTTTACATGTATAGGGTTGAAAGTCAATAGCAGGGGTTGATGATAGTATTAGTTTTTCTTCAACAGGAGTTGATAATTCAAGAACAGCGATGTCATTAAATATATTTTTATTGTGATTATATAAAGGGGATAATGCGATTCTATTTATCTGTATGAAGAATGGGTTTTGATAATTAAGAAAGTGTATAGATAAGCATCTCCTTTTCTCAATATTATCAACTACGTGTGCCGCTGTTAATACATATCGGTTGTTGATTAAAAATCCGCTGGACTGACGACCCCTTTGATTGATTGTCTGGATTATCCAAGGGTATTTATTAATTGGTACTTTAATACTTGTATGAGAGTAGCTTTTTACAATTCCCTGAGCCTGTAAAATTGATGAAAGAGCTACAAGGACAAAAATTTTACACGCTGCTTTCATGAAAAATCAATCCATCAACTTGCAAAATTTCAAGATTAGCTGTTTTCCCTGATTTGGCAATATAACGAATTCTTAGAAAAAAATACCATAAAAGCTGTTATCTTCAAGAGAGGCTGAAACGGATTTTGCGTTTGAAACACTCTCTCTCAGAAGTCAGGAAACCCTGATAATCCCTCACACCGTACTCTGCTTTCAATACTTCCAGATCCACTTGATGGGCATACGGTTTTCTGAGAGAGAAGTTTACAAGTGCTTAATCTGATAGAGCGGCTTTGATATAATTGGATGACTGCAAAAGGATTAAATTAATATTCAAAGTGAGTGTCTTGGAGAGAGTAGCCTTAGAAATGTTTTTTCTACAGGCCCGTTATATTGATTCAGAAAGGTATCAACAATGTATTACTTTTTCTTTTTATTATTTTTTGCAGTGGTCAGCGCAGTTAAGGCTTCTCCTGACCAATGTGAAAAAGGTTATCTGATTTTAAAGCTAGGCGAAACGACAAGACAAGAAATCAGACAACAAGGTAATAAATCTGAGAATAAATTTTATTTGGAAGATGATGCGGGAAGCAGAATAGATCTTCACCTTATAAAGCAGTTGCCTGAAGAATTATCTAACGACTTTTTTGAATATAGCTATTTGGAAATTAATTCTGTCTCAGAAATAAATTCTGCATACGGAGGAGGTTGCATGTTTTTTAGTTTTGATTTGCCTGAAAATCTTTATTTGAACGGATTTTTTGGTTCCTTCCCTATATTCAATACAATAAAACATGAATGTTTAAAATTTTCAATACATGTGTGCTTGGATGATGATTTGTACTGGGCTACAGGCCGTTGGTTTGGATTTACAAAGGAGGCGGGAGACTTCTTGTCACTTATATTGCCAAGGTATGAAATTAAGTGGAAAAGAAAAAACAATGAAGTTTTACGAGAGCTTTTACTATTACCCCCAGACAAAAACAAAGGCTTCCCTGGAGGTATGGAATATCTAAAAGCTAAAGCTCATTTTGAAAGTTATACGAAAAAGAACTGATCAGGGCGCCTGAAACATACAGGCACCCTCAAAAGTCAGAAGCTTTTGATATTAGACAGGTTGGGCTTGGCGTCTTTATTCTCTTTGAAGATAAGAGCAATGTTACCAATGGTCTGAATCAGTTCTGCCTGAGTCTGGTTGCACAGCTCGTTAATAGCTTCTTTCTTGACTTCACGGTCACCTACTGCAAACTTCACCTTGATCAGCTCGTGATCGTGCAAGGCGCGCTGTGTTTCTTCAATAACGCCGTCACTCAAACCGTTGCCCGCTACCATGACAACAGGCTTCAGTTTATGGCCGAGGGAACGGTAGTGTCTCTTTTTTTCAGAACTAATGCTCATGATTTCAGAATCCTGAGGCTGCTTATCCAGTAAGCCGATTGCCTACAGCCATGGCAATCGGGCAACAGATTCCTGATGAGCGATTAAACAAGGTTGTATTTTACAGACCTGAATCGGGGCTCGTTTCCCGGTTTTTATAAGATTGGGAAAAACCGGGTTGGAAACTGTTGATCAAAAGTTCATCATTGTACTTTATTCTCTGTGGCTCACAAGTCCAGTAGTCATGAATAATGCTTTTTAAGCTAGGTAATGTAAGGTAGAAATGGCCAGATCCAAAAGCAGTGCCCGCTGGCTGCAGGAGCACTTTGAAGACAAATACGTAAAGCGTTCACAGGAAGACGGCTATCGATCCAGGGCCAGCTATAAGCTGATTGAAATCCAGGAGAAGGACAAGCTGATCAGGCCGGGGATGAAGGTCGTTGATCTGGGGGCGGCTCCTGGCGGCTGGTCTCAGGTGGCTATCGAAATGGTAGGGGATAACGGTCGTGTGGTGGCTTCAGACATTCTTCCCATGAACCCCATTGCCGGAGTCGACTTTATTCAGGGCGATTTTACCGAGGACGCTGTACTGGAAAAAATCCTCGAGACGATCGGAAGTGATAAAGTAGACCTTGTAATTTCAGATATGGCCCCCAATATGAGTGGTACACTGGCGGTTGATCAGCCCAGAGCTATGTATCTGGCTGAGCTGGCTCTGGATCTGGCCAGACAGGTGCTGAAGAAAAATGGCTCTTTTCTGACCAAAACATTTCAGGGTGAAGGGTATCAGGAGTATCACAAGGATATGAAAACCTCATTCCAAAAAGTGATTACCCGAAAACCGGGCTCCTCAAGAGCACGATCCAGAGAGGTGTTTCTGCTGGCCAGAAATTTTGTATCTTGAGAACATTGCTTTAACCTGGACGTTGCAATGTTTTGTCTGTTCAAGGGTGATGGTTAAACGCTATCGAATCTTGACAGAAACCTGACAACCCGTTAGGTAAACGCGAAAAACCTTGTCGCAGCGCAGTTTCAAGCAGACCTGTCGGCATTATAGATTTTTTCTATCTGCCCAATAGCCAGCTGATGACTGTCACCCTCACTGCCATTCGTGTATGGTAGAAGCTGCGGATTAACCATAAGAGAGAGCAGAGCCGGTAATTATGCCCTTTAAAACCGTTAGCCACAGGCTTCAGTACGCTCAAGTGAGGGTAGCCCTTTGAATGATATGGCAAAAAACTTGATTTTATGGGTCATCATTGCCTTGGTGCTGTTGACCGTATTCAAAAACTTCGATGGCATGCAGTCTTCTACTCAGAAGCTCAGTTATTCAGATTTCATCAGTGCAGTAGAAAACCGTCAGGTCAGCAAGGTAGTGATTGACGGGTTTACCATTACTGGACTAATGAACAACAGTGAGCGTTTTGAGACCAACCTGCCCCCGGCAGTGCCCGATAATCAGCTGATGGACGAGCTATTGCGCGGCAATGTTCAAATTGAGTCCAAACCTATTGAAAAGCAGAGCATCTGGACACAGTTGCTGGTTGCCAGTTTCCCGATTCTGGTGATTCTTGCCGTCTTCATGTTCTTTATGCGACAGATGCAGGGCGGCGGCGGTGGCCGTGGTGGCCCAATGAGCTTTGGCAAGAGCAAAGCCCGATTGTTGTCGGAAGATCAGATCAAGACGACTTTTGCTGATGTAGCGGGTGTTGAAGAAGCCAAGGAAGACGTACAGGAACTGGTGGATTTCCTGAAAGACCCGGGCAAGTTCCAGCGTCTGGGTGGCCGCATTCCCCGTGGTGTCCTGATGGTAGGTCCTCCGGGTACTGGTAAAACTCTGCTGGCCAAGGCTATTGCAGGTGAAGCCAAGGTTCCGTTCTTCACCATCTCTGGTTCTGATTTTGTTGAAATGTTCGTGGGTGTGGGTGCTTCCCGTGTCCGTGACATGTTCGAACAAGCTAAAAAGCAGGCACCCTGCATTATCTTCATCGATGAGATTGATGCTGTAGGTCGTCACCGTGGTGCTGGTATGGGTGGTGGTCATGATGAGCGTGAGCAAACACTTAACCAGTTACTGGTAGAAATGGATGGCTTCGAAGCAAACGACGGTATTATCGTAATTGCGGCAACGAACCGTCCCGACGTACTGGATCCGGCGCTGCTGCGTCCCGGCCGTTTTGACCGTCAGGTTGTGGTAGGTCTGCCAGACATCCGTGGTCGTGAACAGATCCTGAAAGTTCATATGCGCAAGGTGCCTATTGGAGATGACGTTGAGCCGGCAGTGATTGCCCGTGGTACTCCCGGTTTCTCCGGTGCAGATCTTTCCAACCTGGTCAATGAAGCGGCACTTTTCTCTGCCCGCGCCGACAAGCGCACGGTAGGTATGCATGAGTTCGATCTTGCCAAAGATAAAATCATGATGGGTGCCGAGCGCAAATCCATGGTGATGAGTGAGAAAGAGAAACGAAATACGGCCTATCATGAAGCCGGTCACGCTATTGTTGGCCGTCTGGTGCCTGATCATGATCCTGTATACAAGGTCAGCATTATTCCTCGTGGTCGAGCACTGGGTGTCACCATGTTCCTGCCCGAGGAAGACCGTTACAGTCAGAGCAAAGAGGCTCTGATGAGTCAGATCTGTTCACTGTTCGGTGGTCGTATCGCCGAAGAAATGACCCTGGGTAAATCGGGTGTCACCACTGGTGCTTCCAATGACATTCAGCGTGCAACCCAGATTGCCAGGAATATGGTGACCAAGTGGGGTCTATCCGAGAAGCTGGGTCCTCTTCAGTATGATGATGAAGAAGGAGAAGTGTTTCTGGGCAAGAACTACGGCAGTGGTGGCGGACGCATGAATGTGTCTGGCGAAACTGCCAAGATGATCGACGAAGAAGTGCGCAGCATCATTGATGAGTGCTATGACACTGCTGAGAGACTTCTAAAGGAAAACCGCGACAAGCTGGATCTGATGTCTGATGCATTGATGCAATACGAAACCATTGATACTGATCAGATTGATGACATTATGGAAGGCAAGAAGCCTCGGCCACCCAAGGAATCTTCCGGCTCTTCATCCAACGGTGATGGTGGTGCGGGTATCAAGGCAGAAGAGACTCCTGAAGCATCCAAGTCAAAAGGTGCTGACGGTGATAATAATGCCAACAGCGACAATGATGATAAGAAAGGACCTATTGGTGGGCCGGCTGGCGAACATTGATCCCTTCTTATGAAACAAAAAAGGCAGGATTGTTATCCTGCCTTTTTTGTATGGCTTGAGAAGAGGCTAAGTTTGTTGGCTGGTTTGTGCTGAGTCCGACTTTTTTTGGGGCAAAAAATGACAGTAATGCATGAAGTTGCTGTAGATTGACCTTAAATAAGTGTTGAAGCTATACTTCTTGCTACCAGTGACTAGGAGTAGCTCCAGTCGTAAAGCTGGTCCCTAGTGGCCTTCATGTCATTTCTTCCACGACCCTCTTTTGAGAGGGTTGATGGTTGAAAATACTGCTACCCTCTCTGGCTAGTTTGTCTTTAATCTATTCTGACTGTCGTCCCTGTACTCTATCGTTTCTTTTTGCATTTTGTATATATCAATACTGATATGTTGTAGCTTATTGTTATTAGGGAGAATGTGTTTTTGCATATTGTCGGGAGGTTGCGTGAACAAAAGAACGCTGGAGCAGGCATTTAATGCAGTGTTTCATGAGAAAGAATCTTTCAATGACTTTTGTGTAATGAGTCAGAGTCAGGAGGTGCTAGCCTTTTCTGCGAATTCTCGGGATCTTTTCCGCCCATCGGTAAAACTCAAAAAGTATCTCAGATTTATTGATAAAGTTATCTTGAGGTATCTCAAGAGGGCTGATGATGTTGTCCATTCATATGTCAAAGGTAAAAGTGCTCTTACGGCTGTTCAGGCTCATGCAGGCAACTCTCATTTTTTTATGACGGATCTTAAGGCTTTTTTCTCGAATATTTCAAACGTCGATGTCAGAGAAATATTAGCCAGAAATGAAGCTAATGTACCGATATCAGACATAAAAGAGTATATACCTCTGTTAGTGGGCATGATGACATGGCAGGGGTCTTTACCAGTAGGGTTTCCTACGTCGCCTCAACTAAGTAATGCTTTCTTATTGAGTTTTGATCAAAAATTGAGTGTTTATTGTGCTGGTAGGGGTTATACCTATACTCGATACTCTGACGATATTGTTATCTCTGCTAAGACTTTCGATGGTTTTGAACATTTATCTGAAACTATTCAGCTTCTACTGGATTCTAATGCTTCACCGTTACTGACGTTGAATGATGATAAAACTCGTTTCACACATACAGGGAATAAAGTTAAAGTTTTAGGGCTTGTTGTGACTCAAGGAGGGAAAGTCACAATCGATTCTAAGTATAAAAGACAGCTTGAAATGTTATTACATTTTTATGTGACTGATAGAAAACGTTTTAACCGGGTTTTAGATGAGACGTTGACTGGAAAGGAACATTCTTTATTTGGTTTGTTACACTATGCCAGATCCATTGATCCAGGCTATCTGGAAAAATTGCAAAGAAAATATGGTGCTTATGCCTTACGTTCTTTGATGGAGGATAAGTGGCATGGCTGATGTTGTTGTAATTCGAAACATTAAAAATGTCTCGGAGTTGCGAGTTAGTTTTGACTTTCCTGACTCGAATATAATAGTTGTTACTGGAAAGAATGGTGTAGGTAAAACAACTTTGGTTAAAGCATTTAAAACTATCGTAAATCCAAAGGTTTTTGAAAGCTCTACCGTGCATAAAGCAATAAGCGAAGGAAGTGAAATTAAATTTGATCTAGATGGTTTTTCTCCCTTTTCTTATGCCTATCAAAGTAAATTGGGTGTAATTGACACTAAAGATTTTCTGCCTGAAGAGGGAGCGATTTTAGCGGAGTTACCTATTCCTGATGGGCAAAGGTTTCAGCATTTTTCAGCAATAGCAGCTCAGAACTCTGAAATATCTGTTCGTAATGCAACTCAAGATTATGAGAGGGCTGAAGAGTTAATCAAGTTTCTTCATGAGGTTTATGGGGATGATAAGTTTGATAACCTGAAAATGATTAATATAGGGAAAAAGAATTATTATTTCATTCCAAAAGACGATGCTACCTATATACGCGAAGATCACTTAAGCTCTGGAGAGTATTTTCTTATACAGATATTCAGGCTTGTGACATCAAAGGCAAAGCTCATTATTGTTGATGAGTTGGATGTAGCTCTGGATGCGGCTGCACAGGTGAAATTATTCCATGCTTTAAAGTCTTTGTTACGACAACGCGATTCACGCTTGATTGTTATTTCTCATTCGTTAGCTTTTATGAATACTGTAGATGATGGAGGGCTGTATTACCTTGAGAGTAACAATGATCAAGTGAGCTTGGAGCAGCGTTCATTTGGCTATATCAAGGCTGACCTATACGGATTTAAAGGGTTTGATCGTTACATCTTAACAGAAGATTCCGTATTGGAAGGTTTTATAGAGTTCATTATCAGACATTTCTCAATAATTCCATATTATCAGCATAAAACGATTGGTTTGGGTGGTGTCAACCAGTTGAGAATGATTGTTGAAAAAAATGATAGTGATCAAATTTTTTCAGATTCTAAGAATGTTTTAGCTATTGTGGACAGGGATGTGTTTTCTGAAATGTGCAAAGGTTACAGTGGTGAGTCAAGAATACTTTGTTCTCCTGTTCAGGATCTAGAGCTATTTATCTATGAGAATCGAGATGAGTTGTTTCCAGAAGTCAAGCTCCCTTCCTATAAGGAGTCGAGTCAGGCCAAGAAAGCTTCAAAATCGTATTGGAAGTATTTGGTAGCGGATAAAGGTCTAAATCTCAATAAGTTATACCTATTAATCGTTGAGCATAATGAAATAGAGACTAGAAAGTTAGTCAACGAAATTGACTTGTTCTTGAACTTGGGTGGTGCTTAGCGTTTTTTAAAAAAGTAAGTTGAATTGTTCCAGAAAAACTCTGACCTTTGACCAAGCGCTGGTCATGGGAATATTGAATACTATTCCAGAATCCTTTTGTCAAAGCTGTCGTTACCAGGATCTGGATCAGGGACTGAGTCTTGCTTTGTAGATGGTTCGGGATGGTGTTATCCGTGAACCCGCTGGCTAACATTGATCCCTTTTTTTTATGATGTGTCCCGTCCTGAAATAAGTTGACAACTTGTAGACTTATTATGAATATCCCTTTATTGGCCCGTGATTTTCACGTTACCAACCCAGCCCTCCCCGCAAATGCCTTACTGACCTGCTGGATAAGTATTTTTAAGGTGAAGAGGTCGGTCTACGGAAGCTTTTTTGGCACATGGCAATCATATCCATATAGCGATTCAGAAATTCTTGGCTATTCTCTCTCTGTACTTCGAATAATGAAATTAGCCAATGGCGTTCCTTTATTTTTCCAGAGCAGAAAGTCAACACAGATTGAATTGGTTTTCTATCAGACAAAAAGGGCGGATTTGGTATTATTGACCAAATTGTACAGAGAGACTTTAGTGCATTTTTACCGCTCATTGGTAGCCTTAATAGCGTTTGTTCTTTCATTAATAACAACGGTGGTTGCACAGTTATGCTATTCCTCAACCGTTATTGATCGGCATAGTCCTGATGGGTACAAGGTTCGGATTGAAATCAATGATGATGCAGATCCGCAGGATAAGGTTCAGTGGCAATTGATTTTGCTGCTCCTCGAAGGCTTCAATGACCGAAACAGCATTCTTTGCTTTAATGCACCTGTGGCGCCAGCAGATTCGAACAGTATCGCAATATTAGTCACGAACGACTTGAGCAACTATTGCTATCAGCTAACGATACTGTCAGAGGGACAAATACCCATTTTCCAGCATGTATCAAAAGGAGTCTCGGAAAATGGCATAACTGTTCATTTGAAATCCACGACGGCAGACAGACCTGAGCTTACTTCAGTAAACACCGATCCGCTTCTGAATAACAAACCCCATGCTACCTCACTTATTCTTCTGGCCTATTCCGACAACATGACTGTCAGTGGGCTGGAAACGCAGCAAGCCCTGAATAACACAATGACATTGACAGGAGGCAAGCTCACTGGCATTGCTGATTTTTCCAGTGACGGGGGTGGTGGCTTTTTCTATTCGCTCCCACCCCCGCCTCCGCCCGGAGGCGGCGGCAGGCCGTCGGGGTTATTCGAAATAGACCTGCTTATCCTGAAACCCGTCATCACATGGTTGATGTCCATTGGCAAGGATTCTATTTCGTTTGACCAGCAGTCATCCCCGGCACACCTGAAAATTACACGCGTTAATGGCGATGGTTCTTCCAGCGAAGTCACAATACCCGTTAGCTGGCTTGACTTTCTCGATATTGAACAATTGATCGATGTTGATTTCTGGAATACTCTTCTCCGGCGTGCAGCCAATACCTGTCCTGCCAGCGAAAGTCTTCAGTGGCAGCTTGGCTGTTTCAAACTATTTCTTGAGAGTGCTGTCTTGAAGGCAGGTAATGGGGATGGACAACCCTCTTATAGCGTATCCGATGCAGGACCTGAGAACGGAAATAACGACCATCAAGAGGAGGAAAGAGAAGAACCTGAAGATCAGGAGGGCCAATCATCTGGAGAAGACAGTGATGGTAGCGGAAATGAAAATAACAGAAAAGACGATGATGGTGACAAGAGTGAAAAAAATGCGACGACTCAAGACCTTCAGGAACTTGCTGACCAGCTTATTGCCATTATTGAGGGCAGCGATCGCAATGCAGTTTATAAGCTGAGGCAAATACTGGATGAACTGGACAAGCCTCAACGTTTACAGGTTTTGGAAACAAAAGGCACGAACATCAGGGGGAATACTGTCACTCCTCTTGAGGCGGTACTGGCACTGCCGCGTTCTTGCAAAGAGAATTCATTGCGCAACCGTTTTATCGAGCAGCTGATAGAAGCCACGAGCGATACAAAACAGACTTTGAATGACCTTGGTATTCTGTCTTCACTGCAACCGATCATTCCAACTGACGAGACACTGCTCAAGGTCGGCGAAAACAACCTGATGATTTTGCATAAGATTGTTCAGGACATCATTCATAGGGTCAATCAACCTGATCAACAGCCACCTATAGGACAATTTGAAAAATGTTGCTTTACTGAGTACTTCGTTCACTTGTTCCTGAACTATTCAAACCCCATTGAACTTATTCGTAATCTGTTAGGGAAAATATCAGATGTCGCTATAAGTCACGATATCATGATTTATGCGCAATCATTTACATTTTCCACCTCTTTTCTGGATACCCTTATACGATTTGATCAGCACCCGTCATCCCATGAATTAATAAGCTTCTCAGAGAAACTGTACATGCAGTTGCAATCTTGCTCTTCGCCACAAGAGCCTCTGATCAGTAACAGTGATAATATTGCCAACGAAATAATTGCCATCAATGCAAATACATTCACAGATCCCATCCAGCAGGTTGATAGCTACCAGAGTACCTCGGGCTCTGTGGGCAGTTCCTCTAATCTAACAGCTGATAGATACTTACAGCAGGGAGCAAGGCCAAAACAGCCCGGGTTTGCTGATCGGCAAAATGACTCTTCCCAAAAGAGAGCCAGCCTTGGACAACCTCCAGACTTCCCGACGATTACTCCGGGAAATGCAGTGAATGCTGACAATAGCCCCGACGATCATCGGGCTAAAAATTTGAAACATAAATTGAATAAGTTAGAAGGTGTTGTAAGTAATTACCTCAGGCTTAGAAAAGCAATTGATCTGAAAAGAATCGCTAAGGAAAAAGAAGAGCAAAAAAGACAACAGATAGAAAGACAACAGACTGAAAAGTTAACAGTAGAGGTTCAAAGGTTAACAATAGAAAATCAAGGATTAACTCAGGAGGTTCAGGGGGTAAGAGCAGAGAATCAGGAGTTGGCTATAAAGAATCAAAATCTTACTGCAGTAGCTCAAAGGCTCTGGAAACGGGTGACCCAGTCAGACACTGAGAACCAACGTTTGAGGGAAAATATCGAAAAGTTGGAGGGAGAGCTCGGGAAACAACAAGAATTAATAGACTTAATGATCCAGCAAGCCCTCCAACAGGTGGCAGCAGCCAGTCCAGCGATGTCAGCCAGTGACCCGAAGAGTTCTGCTTCTTGCCCGCAGTCGAGCCTCCCTGATGTGAAGGCAAACCGGTCGGGTGGGGAGTTACCGCTATCTCGGCAAGAAAGCATAAAGCCAATGTGCGAACACTACCACAGGCGCTGCCTTGTGAAATTCAAGTGCTGTGGCCTTTATTTCCCCTGCCATAGATGTCATAACGCAAGCCCCCGCTGTCAAGCTGAAAATTGCAAGGCTTCTGACGCAACACACCTTCAATGTACAGTCTGTGAATATGAAGGTGAAATTACGGATGGTTCCCAGACATGCCCGGGATGCAACGAGCGGATGTCTGACTTTTTCTGTGCAAAGTGTAAACACTTCATCAGTGCAGAACTAAATCCGTACCACTGTGATAAATGCGGCATTTGTCGAGTATATGAGGAGAAAAACTATCACTGTGATGTTTGCAACATCTGCCTGAATAAAAAGTTAAAAGGTGATCACATATGCCGACCCGATTCAGGGCACGATGAATGCTGTATCTGTCTGGAAGACGCCTTCGGCGGCTGCCAGATACTACCCTGCTCCCACAGAGTCCATAGGGAATGCGCTGATGCGATGATTCAAAACGGAGTGACAAGCTGCCCAGTGTGCAGGGATCCCTTCCGGTTAAGGTGAATACCACATCTTCGTCACCCCTGGCCTGGAGATTGAATGCAGTGGTGGAAATATTAACCTTGCCAGGCTGTATTTGTGGATTAATGGCCTGAGGTTTGAGTGTGGAAACGGTCTGTTGTGGAAAATCTTCGCTTCGGCTATAAGCTTCTATTCTCAGGTGTTTGAGAGTTTCCAGACGGGCGCTGTAAAGCCTGATTGATGGGCAGAATGAAAGAGAGTCTCAACAATTGGCCTGTAAAATCAGGCAGTAGCTGAGTCTGGATGATTTTTAGTGGTATTCGTAGATTGGGTATATGAAAAAAATGAAGACGTTAAATTGTGCCGGAAAGTCTCTGACTTTTGACCGAACGCTGGTCATGGGAGTATTGAATATTACCCCGGACTCCTTTTATGAAAGCAGTCGTTATCAGAGTCTGGATCAGGTGCTGAGTAGTGCTGAGCAAATGGTTCGCGATGGGGTCGATATTCTGGATGTGGGTGGTGAATCCACAAGGCCAGGAGCAGACGGAACAGTCACCAGTGAGCAGGAGCTTGAGAGGGTTGTGCCTGTTGTGGAAGCTTTGAGAACGAACTTTGATCAGGTGGTCTCTGTGGATACCAGTTCTGCCCTGGTTATTTCTGAAGCCAGCAAAGCCGGTGCAGGCATGATTAATGATGTGCGTGCTCTGTTGAGGCCCGGAGCTCTTGAGGCGGCGGCCGCCACCGACCTTCCTGTCGTTTTGATGCATTCGCTGGTTGAACAGACAGAACCAGGCTTTGTGCCTCAATACGATGATCTGGTCAGCGAAGTGAATGAGTATCTGCTTGAGCGTGTCAGTGCCTGTGAAACGGCGGGTATTACCAGAGATCGACTGATACTTGATCCGGGATTTGGTGGCGGCATGTTTGGAAAAACACCTGCCCATGATCTGCAGTTACTCAAACATCTGGATCGTGTGCTTGCTCTTAACTTCCCGGTGTTGGCAGGAATGTCCAGAAAGTCATTCATTGGTGCTGTGTTGAATAAGCCTGCAGAGCAGAGGTTAAGTGCAAGTCTTGCCGTTGCTACTCTGGCTGCCCGGGCAGGGGCTCAAATTATTCGAGTTCATGATGTTGCTGAAACCGTTGATGCAGTTCGTATGGTAGATGCAGTCAGGAATGCTTAAGGTGTTTTAATCGCCTGCTCTTGTGGGCAGGCATTGGCTCTGATTCTTTTTTCTATTTCTCCCTTTTTTCGCAGCGTTGGCTCTAAGCGCAGGTAGGGAGAATTTTGTCATTTGTAAGACAATCATTTCTATTAAGTCTGTATGACAGTCATGTCATAATTCAGAGTATATCTTCAGTATTTTTTGTTCTGCGACGCCATCATGGCAAAGCAGAATATCGCCTGTTTTCACCTGTCACTCCTTTTTGTCTAGCCATTTGAGAGTGCTGTCTGACAGCGGATTCAGGCGCCAGATTATTGCATAAGGGTTGCTTTATGGGTCGCAAATTTTTCGGCACCGATGGTATTCGAGGCAAGGTGGGTGAGTTTCCTATTACCCCGGATTTCGTTCTCAAGCTGGGCTGGGCTGCGGGTAAGGTTCTGGCAGCAGAGGGCGAGGGTAAAGTCGTTATTGGTAAGGATACCCGTATCTCCGGCTACATGTTTGAGTCTGCTCTGGAGGCCGGTCTGTCTGCGGCGGGTATTGACGTATGTTTGACCGGCCCTATGCCGACACCTGCTATCGCTTATCTGACCCGCACTTTTAATGGTCAGGCCGGAATTGTAATCAGTGCCTCTCATAATCCTTTCTACGACAACGGTATCAAGTTCTTTACCGGTAATGGCAGCAAATTGCCAGACGATGTTGAAGCAAAAATCGAGGCTCTGATAGAAGGTGTTATTGAGGTCGTTGACTCTGGTGAGCTGGGTAAAGTGACCCGACTGGATGATGCTTCCGGTCGTTATATCGAATATTGCAAAGCCAGTACTGTCTACCCTCTCGACTTGCGTGGCATGAATATCGTGATTGATGCCGGTCATGGTGCTACCTATCAGGTGGGTCCTGCTGTGTTCAGAGAGCTGGGTGCCAATGTTCAAGCCATTGGAATTAACCCGAACGGTTTGAATATCAATGAGGGTTGTGGTTCTACCCAGCCTGACAATCTGGCTGAAATTGTCAAAGAACGTGAAGCTGATCTGGGAATTGCTTTTGATGGTGATGGCGATCGAGTCATCATGGTGGATGACAATGGTGAGATTGTTGATGGTGATGAGCTGCTGTTCGCTATTGCTCTGGATCGTCGTCAACATAATGAGCTGAAGGGAGGGGTTGTCGGCACTCTGATGACAAACCTGGGAATGGAGAAAGCTCTGGAAGCCAACAATATTCCTTTTGCCCGAGCCAAAGTCGGTGATCGTTATGTCAATGAGTTACTGCTGGAGCATGATTGGCAGATAGGTGGTGAGTCCTCCGGTCATATCATCTGTAGAGATGTGTCCACCACCGGTGATGGTATTGTCTCTGCGCTGCAAGTTTTGAAGGCCGTAGTTCGTTCAGGTAAAAAACTGTCTGAGCTGCGTAGAGGAATGAGCAAGTACCCGCAGACCATGATTAATGTCCGGGTAAAAGAGAAAAAAGACACTGATAAAGTACCGGGTATTGTTGCCGCTGTGCAACAGTCTGAAACTGAACTGACAGGTCGTGGTCGTGTGCTCTTGAGGCCTTCCGGCACTGAGCCTGTTATCCGTGTCATGGTAGAGGGTGAGAATGCCGAAGAAGTTCGTGCTCACACCGAAAGACTGGCCATGGTGGTTGAACGGGAAATGTCCTGATTCTCGTTTTACAGGCTGGCTGGATGATTTCCAGTCAGTCTGTTGCTTTTGAAGTTTATTATTGATCTACGACAGTTTTAAGCAACCTCTTGCTTCTCTGAATTACTTTCCTTAGGTAGGATAAAAAACCGGCGTGTCAAATTTGTACGGGTCAGTCTACCCGGACTTGACTGCTGTTGCTCGAAAGAAAAATAAAAAATATTTTACAGGGGAAATATCATGCGTTTTGTCGCTGCCCTCTTTATGCTGATCCTGCCAGCGTTCTCTTTTGCACAGAACTACTCCATTGGTACCGGTGGTCAAAGTGGTATTTATTATCCGCTCGGTGGTGCACTGGCAAAAGTTTGGTCTGATAAGGTTCATGGGGTTAATGTAAAAGCAGAAGTTACTGCCGCTTCTGTTGAAAATACTATCAAGGTTGTTCGTGGCGATATGCTGGCTGGCATTGCCATGGGGAATGTGGTTCTCGATGCATACAGGGGTGAAGGCAAGTTTCCCGGTGAGATGCCGGTAAAGGTGTTGTTTGCCCTCTATCCAAATCTGGTTCACGCTTTGACCCTTCAAAGTTCTGACATCGCCAAACTGTCTGACCTCAAAGGTAAGCGGGTTTCTTTGGGTGCACCGGGTTCCGGGACCGCTGTTACCTCTGCTGCACTGTTGGAGAGTGTGGGTGTTGATCCCAAAAAAGATATCCGCGCTGTTTACCTGAATTATTCTGAAACCACCAATGCACTGGCTAATGGTCAGGTTGATGCGGGCTTTATTGTCGGTGGTCAGGGAGTAGGCGCTGTAACCCAAGTCGCTCTGACTCACCCGATTCGTGTCCTGCCAGTCTCTGAAAAAGAGCGTGAGAAATTCATTGCTGAAAACCCTGCTTACAGCAGTTATACCATTCCGGGTGATGTATACAACGGCGTTGAGGCGGTTGATACCCTGAGTATCTGGAATGTCCTCGTCGTGCGAGCTGATATGTCTGACGACATGGCTTTCAGCCTGACTAAAGCAGCTTTTGAAAACATGGATGATGTTCGCAAGGTGGTAAAAGTGGCCGAAGCCACTACCAAAGGCAATGCCACTCGCCTGTCCGGTGTGCCTTTGCATCCGGGTGCTGAAAAATACCTGAATTCCATCAATTGAGTTTTCGGGTGGCCGAATGAATAAAGTCGTGATCAAAGCGCTGGGTTATCTGGTTCTTGTCTGTGCAGTACTTCTGTCTGTGTTTCAGATCTGGCAGGGGATTACCTCGACGATTTCTGCCACCTATTTCAGGCCGGTTCATCTGGCCTGGGTCATGGTGCTGATATTTCTTCATTATCCTTTGCTGAAAAACGAAGAGAGTCGTTTTTTTGTGCCAGTCAGGCTGTTTGATTTGATTCTGGCCCTGGCTACTGTGGTGGCGGGCTTTCGAATTATTAACTTTGACTACAACGATGTTAACTATCTTCTGTATGGTCTTTCCGATTATGACCTTTATGCTGGTGTCGTCTATGTGGTGCTGATGATGGAGGCCTGTCGTCGGGCTGTAGGCTGGGTGATGGTGTTCATAGCATTGTTGTTCCTGGCTTATAGTGGTTTTGGGGATATGCTGCCAGGTGCTCTGGCAACCAAGAGTTACAGTGTTCAGGAATGGGTGCAGTTTCAGATCTTTTCCAGTAATGGCGTGTTTGGTTCTGCGCTGGGCATTGCGGCCACCACTGTCTTTATCTTTGTTCTGTTTGGAGCCTTCCTTGAGGTAACAGGCGCAGGCAAGTTCTTTATTGATCTGGCATTTGCTATTGCCGGTAAATACCGGGGAGGGCCTGCCAAGGCAGCCGTTATTGCTTCCGCTGGTCTGGGTTCTATTTCCGGATCTGCTATTGCCAATACGGTGACCACTGGCTCCATCACCATACCGATGATGAAAAAACTGGGTTATAAGCCAGAACAGGCTGCAGGTATCGAAGCCGCTGCATCAACCGGTGGGCAAATAATGCCACCTATTATGGGGGCAGGTGCTTTTGTGATGGCGCAATTTACCGGTGTGCCCTACAGCGACATCATGATTGCCTCCATTGCGCCTGCACTGCTCTACTTCTTCTGTACACTGTTGTACGTCCATATCATGGCCTGCAAACTTGAATTGCCAACAGTCAGTCGGACTGAAGCGGTATGGAGTGTCATGAAGCAGGGTGCTCACTTCCTTCTTCCCCTGGCCCTGATTACTAGCCTGCTGATGATCGGGTACTCGCCTCTTCTGGTGGGCGTGGCCGGTTGTGCGGCTATTCTGGTGGCGGCGTCACTGAGAAGTCATAGTCGTATAGGTGTCAGCAAGATCATTGAAGGGCTTAAGTCGGGTGCGCTGCTGGCCTTGCCTATCTCTGTTGCCTGTGCAGCGGCAGGAATTATTGTTGGGGTAGTAGGACAGACCGGTATTGGGTTGCAGTTTACGCAGTTCGTTATGGCACTTTCCGGTGGGTATATGTTTACTGCGCTGATTCTCATCAGTCTTGTTGCCCTGGTGCTTGGAATGGGATTGCCTGTCACTGCTGCCTATATAGTATTGGCGGTAATGGCTGTACCTTTGTTGGGTGATTTTGGATTGCCTCTGTTGACATCGCATCTGATGGTTTTCTGGTTGTCTCAGACTTCCAATGTAACGCCTCCTATCGCTCTGGCAGCGTTTGCGGGAGCGGGTGTTGCTAATGCCAGTCCAATTAAATCTTCCGTTGAGGCGTTCAAGTTGGCGGCGGGCTTATTTTTGATTCCGATTATGATGGCCTATACCGGTTTAATTAATACTGGAGAGGATTTTGCCGGATTGGTTATCGCGGTTGCCCGGACAATAGCCATCATTATTAGCATGGCTGTTGTTGTCGAAGGTTACCTGATTAGAAGATTAAGCCTGTTGGAAAGAGGTTTGGCCTTCAGCAGTTTACCAGTTCTACTGTTTAATCCTGCGGGTTTAGGCTTTTTGGGTATTTTTCTTGTAATGATGCTGTTGTTAATGCAGTGGCGAGCAATTGGGGCTGTGTTGCGTTCTCATTCGAGTTGAGTGATATGGGCCGGTCGCGCTCTCATTCATCAGCTAATGTGCAGTACTCTGATATAAAGTTAACGTTCTTGAAGGCTATTCATGCACTGGCCTTGAATGAGCAGGAGTGATTCTCTAAGTGCTTGACTGGTTATGAGTTTATTGATTTTCATCCGCTGTTGGAAAATTGCCAGTGAAAGGTGTCAGCACAGTTGTATAACAAAGGAACTTGGGTTAGTATGCCGACCTCGCGAATGTTGAGGTGAGCAGTATGCGCCAGCCACTGGTTGCCGGTAATTGGAAGATGAATGGATCTCTCGAAGAGAACCGTCAATTACTGGGTAAACTTGTTTCCGGTCTTGATACTAAAGCTGAAGTCCTGGTTTGTCCTCCTTCGATTTATGCTCAAGGCATTTGCGAAATATTGGCTGTTAGTGCTATAAAAGTTGGCTTGCAGAATGTCTCTGACAAGACATCTGGCGCTTATACTGGCGAGGTTTCGCCTCTGATGGTCAAAGATCTTGGTATTGAATACGTGATCATTGGTCATTCTGAGCGTCGCTCTCTGTTTGGAGAGGGTGATGAGGAAGTTGCTGCGAAATTCTGTGCTCTGGCTGATCAGGGTTTGGTGCCTATCCTTTGTGTGGGTGAAACTCTGCAAGAGCGAGAAGCTGGCAGCACCATGAAGGTGGTGACAGCTCAGGTCGAAGCTGTGCTGCGGACTGCTGGTCCGGAGCGTTTGGCAAATTTTGTGATCGCTTATGAGCCTGTATGGGCTATTGGAACCGGGCTGACTGCAACACCGGAACAGGCGCAGGAAGTGCATGCTGTGATTCGCAGCTTGCTGGCAGAACATGATCAGGCTATGGCTGGCAGAACTCGTATTCTGTACGGTGGTAGCATGAAAGCAGCTAATGCTGCAGACCTGATCGCTTTGCCGGATGTTGACGGTGGTCTTGTGGGGGGAGCCTCATTGGTTGCTGAAGAGTTCCAGGCGATCTGTCGCGCTGCAGGATAGTGATGGAAACCATAATTCTTATTGTTCATGTTCTTGCCTCTGCTGCCGTAGTCGGTCTGATTTTGTTGCAGCAGGGTAAGGGTGCGGAAGCCGGTGCCAGTTTTGGGTCCGGTGCGTCACAAACAGTGTTTGGTAGTCAGGGTACTGGCAACTTTATGAGTCGTACTACGGCGATTCTGGCAACGGTGTTTTTTGTGACCAGTTTTGCTCTGGCTATGGTGGCCAGGCAAAAGGCAGACAGTATCGGTGATGCAGGTGTGCCAGCTGTAGTTGTTGAGGAGTCCGTTCCGGCCGGTGATGCACCGATCGCTCCGGAAGCCGCTTCAGAAACGAGCTCAGGTATAGGCTCAGAAAAGGGTGTCGAGAGCGATGCTCCTGTGATAGAATCACAACCCGTCGAAAGCGACGAGCAGAATAAAGATCTGTCTCTGCCTCCAGTCCAGTAAGGACTAGCTTTAAGCAGGATGTAGTGGTGGTGTTTGCCCAGGTGGTGGAATTGGTAGACACGCCGTCTTGAGGGGGCGGTGGCCTAACGGTCGTGCGGGTTCAAGTCCCGCCCTGGGCACCAAATTGCCATTAACTTTTTCAGTAAATGGAAGAAAAGAATTTGGTTTAGTGTTGTAATGATTAAAAGGCGTATCTACAGTTATGGCTTGTGAAGCAGGTTTTTAGCTGGCAGTATACTGGAGTAGGTTTGATGCGGGGTGGAGCAGCCTGGTAGCTCGTCGGGCTCATAACCCGAAGGTCGTCAGTTCGAATCTGGCCCCCGCTACCAAATAATTAAACCCCATTATGGGGTTTTTTATTAGGTGCGTCAGAGTCTTTTGTTGGGCTTGAGGTGTCGGTCTCGACAGGGCTCTGGGAGTCTATTGAATTCATGTCTGATGGCGTGACTTTGGTAGGTTAATTAGTTGCGTCCAGCTGGAAAACTGGGTGCATAGAAGAGACAGGGCTTTTAAGCCCTTTTTTTGTTTTTGCAGACAGGTGTTTCCAACGTGGCAGGCAAGCAGTCGCAGCTGGAAGCATTGATTGGACCCGTGGTTGAATCCCTTGGCTATCAGCTTTGGGGAGTTGAGTTCAAATCTCAGGGTAAGCAGTCAATGCTTCGCATTTATATTGATTCCCTTGATAAAGAAAAGGGAATTCAACTGGATGACTGTGAGGTCGTCAGTCGCCAGGTCAGTGGGGTTCTCGATGTGGAAGATCCCATTACGGAAGAATATACCCTCGAAGTCTCATCGCCCGGAGTGGACAGGCAGCTGTTTACTCTTGAGCACTTTGTAGCCTGGGCGGGGGCAGAAGTTAATGTGCGTTTGAGGGTGCCTTTTGAAGGGCGTCGCAAGTACAGGGGTATTGTAAGAGGGGTTGAAGATCAGGACGTGGTGTTAGTTGTCGATGATCACGAACTGCTTCTTCCCATTGAGAGCATAGACAAGGCTCAGGTGATACCGAGATTCGACTAACTTCAGACTCAAAACTGGTAATGACCAGATAAAAGATTGAGAACAAGGTTCAGGCCGGGTTGTTAGCCGTTGTCTGCAATAACAAAGTTGATTACAGGCAGGGGTCTTCCCGGTTAACGGCCAGGGAAGTGTTGGCAAAGGCATGGACTGGTTCAGCATAGGCGAGGCAGAGCATGAGTAAAGAAATTCTGTTGGTCGTTGAGTCCGTTTCCAACGAGAAGGGCGTTCCACCCGAAGTGATCTTCGAGGCTATGGAAATTGCTCTGGCGACCGCGACCAAAAAGCGTTACGAAACCGAAGTTGATATCCGGGTGGCGATTGACCGCAGCAGTGGTGAATACGATACCTTCCGTCGTTGGACTGTAGTTGCTGACGAAGATTTCGAGTTTCCTGGCATGCACTTTACCCTGGATGAGGGTAAGGAAAAGGATGAGTCACTGGAAATCGGTGGTGTCTGGGAAGAGCAGGTTGAGTCTGTAGCATTTGGACGGATAGCAGCCCAGACTGCCAAACAGGTTATTGTTCAGAAAGTGCGTGAAGCTGAACGTGCCCAAATGGTTGAGCAATATCGTGACAAGCTGGGCGATCTGATTAATGGAACCGTAAAGAAAACGACTCGTGACAGTATTATTGTTGACCTTGGCAACAATGCTGAAGCAGTCATGCGTAAGGATAGCGTCTTGCCACGTGAGAACTTCCGTATGGGAAGTCATGTAAGGGCACTGCTCAGTGAAATTTCCACGGAAGGTCGTGGACCGCAGCTGATGCTGTCCCGAACTGCGCCTGAAATGCTGATTGAATTGTTCCGCATTGAAGTGCCAGAAATTGCTGAAGAGGTTCTGGAGATCAGGGCGGCTGCCCGTGACCCGGGCTCAAGGGCAAAGATTGCCGTTAAAACCAATGACGGTCGCATTGATCCGGTAGGTGCTTGCGTAGGTATGCGCGGTGCTCGTGTACAGGCGGTATCCGGCGAGTTGGGTAATGAACGTATCGACATTGTTCTGTTCGACGAAAACCCTGTCCAGTATGTGATTAATGCCATGCAGCCTGCAGAGGTTGCCTCCATCATCGTTGACGAAGATTCCGGAACTATGGATATCGCAGTCAGTGAAGATAATCTGGCCCAGGCCATTGGTCGTAGTGGTCAGAATGTTCGACTGGCCAGTGAGCTGACTGGCTGGAAATTGAACGTTATGACAGAAGCTGAAGCCGCTGCCAAACAGGAAAAGGAAGCGGACAGGTTTAAACAGAGTTTTATTGATCTGCTCGACATTGATGAAGAACTGGCGCAGCTGCTGGTCGACGAAGGATTCACCACCGTTGAAGAAATTGCCTATGTCCCACTGGAAGAGATGGTGGCAATTGAAGGCATGGATGAAGACATCGTGGAAGAGCTTCGCACTCGTGCGAAAGACAAGCTGCTGACCCAGGCCATTGCTCGAGAAGAAAAGCTAGATGGCGCACAGCCAGCTGAAGACCTTCTGACTATGGACGGTATGGATGAGGAGCTGGCACTGGAGCTGGCCAGCCTGGGTGTCATTACTATGGAAGATCTGGCGGAGCAGTCCATTGACGACCTTCTCGAAATTGAAGGTATGGACGAGACGCGTGCGGGTGAATTGATTATGACGGCGCGTGCTCCCTGGTTCGAGGAAGCTGGTAACTGAGCGGGCCACTGAGAGGAGAAGTGTTAATGGCAGAAGTAACCGTAGAACAACTCGCGAAGGTGGTCGGCGCTCCGGTCGAAAGGTTGCTGCAGCAGATGCAGGATGCGGGCCTGAAGCAGACAAAGGCTTCGGAAGCCGTGTCGGATGCAGAAAAGAAGCAGTTGCTGGCTCACCTGAAAAGCATTCACGGTGATCATACAGGTACTGCTGAGCCAACCAAGATCACCCTCAAGCGCAAAACTGTCAGTCAGATGAAAGTATCTGGCGGTGGTGGCGCTGGTAAGAAAAAAGTTGTCAATGTAGAAGTTCGCAAGAAGCGTACCTACGTCAAGAACGAAAAAGCGGAAGAGCAGAAGCCGGAAGAAAAGCGGGCTCGTGGTGACTCACGCCGTGATGGTGACCGTCCTCAGCGTCGTGACGGCGATCGTCCTCAGCAGCGTCGTGACGGCGATCGCCCACCGCGTCGTGATGGTGATCGTCCTCAGCGTCGTGATGGTGATCGTCCTCAGCGTCGTGATGGTGATCGCCCACCACGTCGTGATGGCGACCGCCCACCGCGCCGTGACGGAGATCGTCCGGCTCGTCGTGATGGTCCTTCTGCACCTGGCTTTGATCCAGCAGCAGCGCCAATGCCGACTCCGGAAGGTGATAAGCGAGGTCGTAATCGTAAAGCCAAAGATCGCCGTGATGAGCCCCGTGAAGAGCGCGGTCGTCGTGGTGAGAAGCGTGGCGGACGTAGCGCCGGTCGTAAAGACGATCGTCGTGGCGGCCGTAAGGCAGCTCGAACTATCACGCCTGAATCCATGGCCGCTCACGGCTTCACCAAGCCAACCGCTCCGGTGATACGTGAAGTCTCAATTCCTGAGACCATCACTGTTGCTGAACTGGCGCAAAAAATGGCCGTGAAGGCCGCTGACGTCATCAAGGCAATGTTCAAGATGGGCTCCATGGTGACCATCAACCAGGTGATCGACCAGGATACAGCGTCCATCGTGGTTGAAGAGATGGGTCACACCTTCAAGTTGGCTAAGGCTGACAGCATTGAAGACTCCCTGACTGAAAATCAGGAAGGTAGCGTAACCGAGTTTGAAGAGAGGCCTCGTGCACCGGTTGTCACGGTAATGGGTCACGTTGACCACGGTAAGACCTCCCTGCTGGACTATATCCGCAAGAGTCGTGTGCAAGCTGGCGAGGCCGGTGGTATTACTCAACACATTGGTGCTTATCATGTAGATACGCCACGCGGTATGGTGTCCTTCCTGGATACTCCTGGACACGCGGCCTTTACCGCTATGCGTGCTCGTGGTGCCAAGGCAACGGATATCGTCATTCTGGTGGTTGCAGCTGACGATGGTGTTATGCCTCAGACCGAAGAAGCGGTTCAGCACGCCAAGGCTGCCGGTGTTCCTGTGGTTGTTGCTGTGAACAAGATCGATAAGGAAGCTGCAGATCCTGATCGTGTGAAGAATGAACTGGCTGCGAGGGAAGTCATTCCTGAAGAGTGGGGTGGTGACACCCAGTTTATTCATGTATCGGCTCTGACCGGTCAGGGTATTGACGAGCTGCTGGAAGCGGTGCTTCTTCAGGCTGAGGTTCTTGAACTGTCTGCTGCTGACGAAGGTCCGGCTAAAGGCGTGGTGGTTGAATCCCGTCTGGATAAAGGTCGTGGCCCTGTCGCTACGGTTCTGGTTCAGTCCGGTAACCTGCAACAGGGTGACAACATTCTGGTAGGTCAGCAGTACGGTCGTGTTCGTGCGATGCTGGATGAAGACGGTAAGGCGATCAAGGATGCAGGTCCTTCCATCCCGGTTGAAATTCTGGGCTTGGACGGTACGCCTGATGCCGGTGATGAGCTGATTGTGGTTAAGGATGAGCGTAAGGCTCGTGAAATCGCACTGTTCCGTCAGGGTAAATACCGTGAAGTCAAACTGGCTCGTCAGCAGGCTTCCAAGCTGGAAAATATCTTCTCCAGCATGGGCTCTGAAGAGAAGAAAACTCTCAATATCGTTCTGAAAGCAGACGTACGAGGTTCTCTGGAAGCTCTGACGACTTCTCTGGAAGAGCAGGGTAATGATGAAGTACAGGTTAAGGTTATTTCTGGCGGCGTAGGTGGTATCACTGAAACCGACGCTAACCTCGCTCTGGCTTCCAACGCTGTTATTGTCGGCTTTAATGTTCGTGCTGATGCCTCTGCCCGCAGGGTGATTGAGGCAGAAGAACTGGATCTCCGCTACTACAGCGTCATCTACGACATCATCGAAGATGTTAAGAAGGCTCTGGGCGGTATGCTGGGCTCCGACACCCGTGAGCAGATTGTTGGTACCGCAGAAGTGCGTGACGTCTTCCGTTCTCCGAAGTTCGGTGCGGTGGCTGGCTGTATGGTTATTGAAGGTACTGTTTACCGCAACGACCGTATCCGTGTTCTGCGTGACAACGTGGTTATCTTTGAAGGCGAACTGGAATCCCTGCGTCGCTTCAAGGATGACGTGCAGGATGTGCGCGAAGGCATGGAGTGTGGTATCGCGGTTAAGTCCTACAACGACGTTAAGCCAGGCGATAAGATCGAAGTGTACAAGACTGTTGAGGTCAAGCGTACTCTTTAATCAGGCTCGGCCGATCTCATTCGGTTGCCCGTCAAAGAAGCCCGCAGAAATGATTGCGGGCTTTCTCATATCAGCAGGATTGAATCCCCAATGGCTAAAGAATACAGTCGAACCCAGCGGGTGGCGGACCAGATTCAGAAAGAACTGGCACAGCTGATCCAGCTGGAGATGAAAGATCCCCGTCTGGGTATGGTCACTGTCAGTGCGGTAGAAGTTTCCCGCGACCTGGCCTTTGCCGATGTTTTTGTTTCTTTCCTGGGTGTAGACGACCAGAAAGGCGTCAGTAACCAGAAAAGCGCTGATGAGGACCTTGAGGTGCTGCAGAGTGCTGCCGGATTCCTGCGCAGCCAGCTGGCCCGTTCCATCAAGTTACGTAGCATTCCCCAGTTGCGTTTCCGCTATGACAATAGCCTGAGGCGTGGGGCGTATATGAGTGAGCTGATTGCAAAAGCTCGTTCTGGTGACAGTGATCATCAGGGTGAGTCTGAGGAGTAATGGATGTCTAAACGCAGACGTAGCCGTGGCCGCAGGGTGGACGGTATTGTTGTTGTGAATAAGCCCAAAGGTGCCAGTTCCAATGACGTTCTGCAACGCGTCAAGGGGCTTTATGGTGCAGCCAAGGCCGGTCATACCGGCAGTCTTGACCCTCTGGCCACAGGCGTTTTGCCGATCTGTCTGGGTGAGGCGACCAAGTTTTCACAGTATCTGCTGGAGTCCGATAAGTCCTACAGGACGGAAGTAAAGCTGGGTATCCAGACGGAGACCGGTGACCGTGAAGGTGAGATTGTTGAGCAGCGTGCGGTGAATGTTACCCGCTCTGATATCGAGACTGTCCTTGATCGTTTCCGTGGTGAGGTTGATCAGGTTCCCAGTATGTATTCAGCGTTGAAGTACAATGGTGAGCCCCTTTATAAGCTGGCTCGTCAGGGGATTGTTGTTGAGCGTCCGTCTCGCCGAATCACTATCTATCGTCTTGAACTGCTGGATTTTGAAGGTGACAGGTTAATCCTTGAAGTGGACTGTTCCAAGGGCACCTATATCCGTACACTGGCTGAAGATGTTGGTGCGGCTCTTGGTTGTCTGGGGCATGTTGCCGAACTTCACAGAATTAAAGCCGGTCCATATACTGAACACCAGTCTCACACTTTGGAAGAGCTCGAAGACATTCGTGACGGCGGTGGTCACAGGGCTCTGGATGAGCTCTTATTACCGTTGGATACTTCCGTCAGTGACTGGCCTCAGATCCGTCTGGGGGCAACCAGCAGCTACTACATCAGTCAGGGGCAGCCTGTTCAGGTACCTCAGGCGCCAACCAAAGGGAATGTCCGTATTTATGGCCAGGAAGAGGTTGAAGGGCAGGAAGTCTTTCGATTCCTGGGGATTGGTGAGATTGATGAAGACGGTCGTGTCGCTCCCAGGCGGCTGATCAATTCTGGAAACTGAGGCAGATTTTCTGGCGTGGTGGTTTTAACAGACTGGCTTCCGGTTGGAAGTTGGTGTTAGAATGCCGCGCTTGGTTGACAGCAGGTGCTGTTAAACTTTGAAGGCTGGCTGTAAATATGCACGGTCTTGCCTGATTGTGAATGCATATTAACTGGAGTACAAAACAATGGCTTTGACTGCCAAAAAGAAAGCGGAAATCATCAAGAAATTCGGTCGCACTGAAGGCGACAGCGGTAGCCCTGAAGTTCAGGTTGCTCTGCTGACTGCAAACATCGAAGGTCTGCAGGGGCACTTCAAGGCAAACCACAAGGATCACCACTCCCGTCGTGGTCTGATTCGCATGGTAAACCAGCGTCGCAGCATGCTGAACTATCTGAAGGGTAAAGACGTTGAGCGTTACCGTTCCCTGATCGAGCGTCTGGGTCTGCGTCGCTAATAGCGCCTGTCTCGCTATTGACCTGGATTCAGGATTCTACTTTGGGTTGTTCTGTCATGTTCAACTCAGGGTTGAACAGGATACATTGAACAGTTTTGTGTCTGATAAATGTATTTCTGTGCAGCTAAAGCACCGCCGGCTTCCGTTGTGAGGCAGGCGGTGTTTTTGCATTGTTGATCACAGGAAAAAAGAAAAATCAGTGTGTTGTAAAAAGCAGCAAGGTGTTGCTGATAAGCTGTGAAATCTTTATTGCAAATAAGTGTATAATAAGGTTCTGACTTTTCTTGTGGTTAAAAAAACCATAAAGACGACATTGCTTTTACGGTTTTAAAGAGAGGGATTACCCCTCTCAAGTGCCTGACCAGGTACTTATACCAATCGTATTTTCTAACTCCCGCAATGAGCATGGAGATTTGAGCCTTAAGACAAGGCGGCGTGAGGAGTCATAGCCTTAGCTATGGCGACGATCGCCAACGCAGGATTAAGGCTCAAATCTTCAGCGCAATAGGGAGTTAGAAAGTTCGATTGGTATTACATGTCAGCACTCTGGTCGTCAGTAGAGGGTGCAATTCCAAGTCTGTCTGGATAGGCGGGGTCTGTACATTATCCAGAAGGTTTAGAATTGCATCTGTCACGCCACTATGACCGGGTACTGTATTGGTTCATTCACACTCAATAGGAAAACGTTGTGAATCCGGTAATTAAAACATTTCAGTTCGGTGATCAGACCATCACTCTGGAAACTGGCCGTGTTGCTCGTCAGGCTTCAGGTGCCGTCCTGGCCAAGATGGGCGATATTGCTGTTTTGGCAACCGTAGTGGGTGCCAAGCAGGCAAACGAAGGTCAGGATTTCTTTCCGCTTTCTGTGCACTATCAGGAAAAAACATACGCTGCTGGTAAAATACCGGGTGGTTTCCTGAAGCGCGAATCCCGTCCAAGCGAAAAAGAAACTCTGACCTCCCGTTTGATCGATCGTCCTATTCGTCCTCTGTTCCCTAAGGGGTTCATGAATGAAGTGCAGGTTGTCTGTACTGTCATGTCTACTGACAAAAAGAACGACCCGGACATCCTCGCCATGGTCGCTACTTCTGCGGCTCTGGCTGTATCAGGTATTCCTTTCGATGGCCCTATTGGTGCTGCGCGCGTTGGTTTCAATGAAGAGAAAGGCTATCTGCTGAACCCTGACTATGAAGAGCTGAAGACTTCAGAGCTGGACATGGTAGTAGCGGGTACCAACGACGCTGTTCTGATGGTTGAATCTGAAGCCCAGGAGCTGACAGAAGACGAAATGCTGGGAGCAGTCTTATTTGCTCATCAGGAATACCAGACCGTCATCCAGGCCGTTAAAGAGCTGGCTGCAGAAGCTGGCAAGGCTCGCTGGGAGTGGGAAGCGCCAGCTGAGAACACTGAGCTGAAAGAAAAAGTAGCGTCCTTCGAAGGCAAAATGCGTGAAGCTTACCAGATCACCATCAAGCAGGATCGTACTGCTGCCGTAAAATCGCTGCGCCAGGAAGTGCTGGAAGCCATTGCTGGTGAAAACAGTGCTTTCGACACTTCTGATGTTGAAAAAGCCTTCGGCAAGCTGGAGAAAAATGTTGTACGTGGCAACATCATCAGCGGTATGCCTCGTATCGATGGCCGTGATACCAGGACGGTCCGTAACATTGGTGTCGAGATCGGCGTTCTGCAGAAGACCCATGGTTCATCCCTGTTCACCCGCGGTGAAACTCAGGCCATCGTTACCGCCACTCTGGGGACGACTCGCGACGCTCAGATCGTTGACAATCTGGAAGGTGAAGTCAAAGATCCATTCATGCTGCACTACAACTTTCCTTCATACTCTGTAGGCGAGTGTGGTCGTATGGGAGCGCCTGGTCGTCGTGAAATTGGTCATGGTCGTCTGGCTCGTCGTGGTGTTCAGGCGGTTCTGCCTACTCAGGAAGATTTTCCGTACACCATCCGTGTTGTTTCCGAGATCACAGAATCCAACGGTTCCAGCTCCATGGCTTCGGTTTGCGGTTCTTCCCTGGCCCTGATGGATGCAGGTGTGCCTCTGAAAGCACCTGTAGCCGGTATTGCCATGGGTCTGGTTAAAGAAGGTGATCAGTTCGCTGTTCTGACCGACATTCTGGGTGATGAAGACCACTTGGGTGATATGGACTTTAAAGTAGCGGGTACTTCTGAAGGTATTACTGCCCTGCAGATGGATATCAAGATTGCCGGTATTACGGAAGAGATCATGGAGATTGCCCTGGAGCAGGCTATGCAGGCCCGCCTGCACATTCTGGGCGAGATGAACAAGGTCATCAGTTCTGCTCGTACGGAACTGAACCCGAATGCGCCTATGACCATGTCTCTGAAAATTGACCCGGACAAGATTCGTGACGTGATCGGTAAAGGGGGTTCTACTATTCGCAGCATCTGCGATAAAACGGGTGCGTCCGTTGATATCGACGACAGCGGTATGGTACAGATCTTTGCCGAGAACAGCGAGAAAGCCAAGGCTGCCTATGACATGGTCTACGGCATAACTGCCGAAGCCGAGATTGGTAAGATCTATACCGGTGAAGTGACTCGTATTCTTGACTTTGGCGCATTCGTCAGTGTTTTGCCCGGTAAAGACGGTCTTGTGCACATTTCTCAAATCGCCAATGAGCGTGTTGAGAATGTGACCGACTACTTGAAAGTTGGCCAGACTATCGACGTTGTGGTGCTGGATATTGACTCCCGTGGTCGTATTAAGCTCAGCATTAAAGAAGTTGAGCGTGCAAGAGAACAGCAGGGCTGATCTTGAGTGCGTAACTTTCTAATAAAACAGGAGCCAGTGGCCCCTGTTTTATTATCTCCCTATCACACCGCTAAATCGCTGAACTCCCAAGCTGTAAGTCAGACTTCATTAGAACCAGTTTTTATAAGTCATTTATATAATTTGCTATTAAACCTACAAACTCAGAGCCAGAGCTCATAAGAATCGGTTTTTATAAGTCATTTATATTCTATTTATCATTGAAATAAAAACTATACTGTCGTCTTGTTGAGTGTTACGAACAGGCTTTTAACCGGGTTTTACCGTAACTATGGTCGAGGAGCTTAAGCATGAAACGAGTTTTAGGGGCTCTACCCGTGCTGGTCTTATCCATCGCTGTGAATCACAGTGCAATTGCTTTTGCCGTTGAGCAGCGCCAGGGAGGGCTTACGCACTCAGATTCAAAGCAATCAAAAAATGGAACGCTTCTTCCATCCGATTTGGATCCGACATTGCCGTCGGGCGACTCAAGAGCTGGGAAAAGCAGTTCTGTTGATTCCTCATCAAGTCAAAGTGATATTAAAAACAGCCCCAGTGAGCTATTTGCGCTATTAAAGGGCACGTTAGTAGAGGGCATACAGCTTCCTGAGAATTCTCAGAGAGCGATCATCGATCAGAACAACCTGATTCCTTTTGATGTCGATGAGGATAACTACACTGACGCTGAGAAAAAGCCAACGCTTCTTTGGGCAAGGGCGACATTTCTTAAAAAAAAGCACCCCCCTCACCTTAATGAAGGTGATCTCCGGCCGGCACTATTTCCGTTAAACACTTCCTATAACCGGGCCGATCCCTTCGGGACTGCGGTCGTAAAGTGTGGTTCCCCACTGCCGGCACCTTTAACCAAAAAGGGTCGCTGCAATGATCAGCAAGCGACCGGATTCTGTCGAGTCAAGTTAGAGTGGGACGGAGGGGTCTATACCCTCGTTGGTATGCTGGCCAACACACCCGATGATTTCAGCGGATGCCTTTTATCGGGTAGAATAACAGATAATTTCCTGGTATCCTTGGGGGTTGAGGCTCTGCTACCCAGAGACATTCTGGTCACTGACGAAGAATATTATCAGATCAATGTTACTTATCGCAGAGGCTCCTACCGATTTCGGAAAGAGCCTAGGCATCCGGTACTCTTTGCATCGACAGTACTCTTGTCTGGGAGTCTGCGTCATGAAACTTTGTGTAAAAATGATGCCAGCCCCGGAACCCAATGGTACAGCGATTACAGCGATGGGGTTCGTGAAAGCGGAGATGGATGTGCAGGACTGATAGCTGGTGCTAACCCATCAGGCTCTATGCTCCATTTTATCCCTATACGAAAGAAGGCCCTTCCAGTCAAGCAGTCTCCTGTTGTATGGCAAGCAATGGAATCTGAACAAGATATCAGAGGAGTCAATCTTGATGTTTATGAATACTTTTGCTCCCCCAGAAGGCCTTACAAAGAGTTTATCCTGGGCTCACTGGCAGGGCAGGGATCTGATAAGTATTGTGGATATATAGGTACCAGTGGAAAAAGTGGCTACGTCGCTACCAATCAGGATGGCAGTATTGCTACTGATTACCTGAAACCTGTGATTAATGGTAGGATTGGCTGGAAGGCTTTTGAGGATAATCTGCCTGACGAGGCTATTATTGCCGGTTACAGCGTTGCAGGTTTTAGCAGAAGAATAGACAGGGTACCGGTATATTTTTGTCGTTTTATGAATAACGGTTTCAAAACCTTCGGCCAGTATTTTAAGGAGGGCAAAGTCTGTAAAGCATCATTTGCAACGCCCTGCGGAGACTCCAACGCCCTGGTTACTTCAGATACCTTTGAAATTCTAGTCAGGAAGTGACGGGCAGAACCAGGAAGGCTGCAGACGGAATGTCAATTGTCGTTATTTGGGCAATGGTACGGCCCGCACTGGCTAATGAACAAGTCATTAAACGTTTCAATGAACTGCCCTATGTTCATTTCAATGATGCCGGTACTGGCAGGGCTTCTCTCAGAAGTAGACCTGAGTCCTTCGATGTTAAGTGGGATTGTGTCTTTGGTTATGTCGAATATGTACGGTACAGCATGTTTCAGGAGGTCCTTCACTTGCGGCCTTGTCAGGCCATAGGCGACTCCATAGCTGAAATGCCCCGGATTACTCCTCATGACTTCAAATATTACCCTATTTTCCGAGGAAAGAGGCTGAGTATGTTGATTAATGGTAATCAGATTTTCAACTGCATCAGACTCACCTTCAGGGTCTCGGATGTAAACGATATCTTTTTCTTTGTCATAGCCAATCAGGCTGTAGGCGTGTTCGGTTCTAATTTCTGCGAACGGTCTCAGCCCCAAGAGAGCTGAATGGGGTGGGCTAATGGAAACAGTGGCTGCTTTTTCATTATCGACAAAAGAATTAAGTTGCTTCTTCAATCGCTCCTGAGTTTGAAGTTGCGGGTTGACGAAATCGGTAAGCGATCCCATCAGTACAGTCAAAACTGATTCTTCATCTAACCCGTCCAGTTCTGAGTATTGATGATACTTGAATCTTGCCGGGCGATTATATCGATTTGCATTAATGAAACGTTTCGACAGGTGGGCGTAAGCGGCTTCCAGCATAGCCAGCCAAACACCACCATCACGTGTTTCGGCAAAGTGTGAGTAGCGCTCAACTTCTCTGAATTGGATCAGCGTGCCATCATCAATCCCCGGAAAAACAATGTCAAATGTTCGTTCATCCGTCGTCGTATGGAAGTAATTGAATATTAGTCTTTTTCCGGTTTCAGAGCTGGCAATTGAGGCCAGTGAGGCAATCAGAACACAATCTGGAAAATGTTTTTGCAGTAGATTGTCGGGAGTAATACTGGTCAAGCCGTGGGGGAAAAGCCGTTTATAGGCGTTGTTAAACGGTTGCCGTTCTGGCCTGGCAAGCCAGGTATCCCAAAATCCGTTGTCCTGCTCGTAGTGATACTTTGCGGCCTGCCCCGACAGTTCAGCCAGCTCAATACTATCCCTGCTTAATAAAGCGGTAACAGGGTTTTGCCATTGCTCGAAATTAACAAGGTAAAGCCTGATGGTCTGGTAAAGGTCTTTGTTCAAATAGGGAGCATGATAACCCTCAATCAGTTCATCTTGGGAGAGCAGGCCATCAGAGTCTTTATCAAGTGCACCTGCCAGCTCCGGAAAGTAGCGGTATGCCGAAGGGTAACCGGGTGAAAATTCGCCACTAAATACCTGGACAGTAAAAAAGAGCAGACTGGTCAATAATAAAGTACGTAAATGGTCCATCCTGTTAATTCCTGTAATAAGCATCCTGCTGTTAAGCCATGCCCTCTGGTTTTGTCATGGGTTGTGACACGGCTTCTTAACCATTAAGTGCCTGGTTAGGTACTTAGATGACAGGAAGTTCAAAAAGTTCATTTACAGGTGAGAGAAATGGAGATTCCTGTTAGCAGAATGAGCAACTGGCCAGGTCCTTAGTTATGGTTTATAGGGCATTGATACGGCCCGTCCTGACTAATGTGCATGATATTAAAGGTGCTAATAAGCTGGTCTATGCTCATTTCGATGATGCCGGTATTGGCGGGGCTTTTCTCAGACCAAGACCTGAGTCGTTCAATATTGATTATGTCTTTCTCCATTTTAATCGTCTTAGGGTCATTTAGTTTAAGGAAGTTGTTTACTTCAGACTCTGTCAAGATATAGGCGACTCCGTAGTCAGGATGGCTGGGATAGTTCATCATGGCTTCAAATATTACGTTATCTCCTATGGAAAGATGCTGATTATGTCGAATAATGGTAATGAGATTTTCAACCGCAGCAGAATAACCATGAGGGTCACGAATATAGACAACTTCTTTTTCCCTGACATAGCCAATCAGGCTGTAGGCGTGATTGTTTATAATTTTTGCGAACGGCTTTAGCCCGAGGGGAGCTGAATAAGATGGGATAATAGCAATAGTTGCTGCTTTTTCATTATCAACAAAAGTGTTGAGCAGTTCCTTTAATCGCCCCTGAGTCACAGATTGCAGATTGATGAGATTGCTATGCGATCCCATTAGTATGTGAAAAGCATCTGACTCCCTGATTGTATCCAGTTCTGAGTATTGATGATATCTGGATTGTGCCCGGTCATTATGTCGATTTTTATTAATGAAACGTTTCGACAGGTGGGCGTATGCGGCTTCCAGCACAGCCAGCCAGATACCACCATCCCGTGTTTTGGCAAAGTATGAATGGTGCTCAACTTCTCTGAATTCAATCTGGGCGCCCTCACTAATACCTTCAAAAAGAATACTTAATGCCTGTTCATCAATGGGATAGAAGTAATTGAATATTAACCTTTTTCCGGTTTCACAACTGGCTAATGAGGCCAGAGTAGCGATCAGAACACAATCTGGAAAATCTTTCTGCAGGAGGTTATCCGGGGTGATACTGGTAAGACCATGGGGGAAAAGTCGTCTATAAACGTCGGCAAACGCTTTCTGTTTCGGCTTTGCTAGCCAGGTATCCCAGAAGGTGTTGTCCTGCTCGTGATGATACTTTGCGACTTGCCCCGACAGTTCAGCCAGTTCAATGCTCTTCCTGCTTAATGAAGCAGTAACAGGGTTTTGCCATGACTCGAAATTAACAAGGTAAAGCCTGATGGTTTGGTAAAGGTCTTTGTGCAGATACGGGGCATGGTAGCCCTCAATCAGTTCATCGTAGGAGAGCAGACCATCAGAGTCTTTATCAAGTGCGCCTGCCAGCTCCGGGAAGTAGCGGTATGCCGACGAGTAGCCGGGTGCGAATTGCCCGCTAAAAACCTGGACAGAAAAAAACAGCAGACTGGCCATTAATAGAGTGCGTAATCGATCTAGCATATTCATTGGTGGTCAAAGATTCGCGTCATTCTCTTGATTTGTGGTCAGGGATTCGCGTCATCTTTGCCGTCGATGGCGCGTCATCATAATGCCATGCCGTGGGGCGAGGGTGATCAGGGGCTCGAGGGCGATGGGATGGCCAGCTACGAGGTCAAGGCGGTATTGCTGGCAGAGGGTGGCGAGGATGAGGCTGCCTTCCATCATGGCCATCTGGTTGCCAATGCACTGACGTGGGCCGCCGCCAAAGGGAAAGTAGGCAAAGCGCTTGATTTCGCGTTCTTTTTCAAAGCGCTCTGGCTCAAAGCCTTCAGGGTTTGGCCAAAAGGTGGCATGGCGGTGCGTGACGTAGGGGCTGGTGAATATCATCGTGCCGGCGGGGATGTGGTAGCCCGCGATTTCATCATCGGCGACGGCGCGGCGCGAGATGAGCCAGGCGGGTGGAAAGAGGCGCATCGCTTCGAGAAAGACCATGCGCGTGTAACTAAGCTTTGGCAAATCATCCAGCGTGGCACGTCGCCCCCCTGACACCTCATCTATTTCAGCCCAAAGGCGGCGGCGCACGGTGGGATGTGTTGAAAGCAGATAAGAGCACCACGCCAGGGCATTGGCTGTCGTCTCAGTCCCGGCGGTAAAAAAAATCAGCACTTCGTCGCGTAGTTGCTGATCGGTCATCTGTTCGTTCGTTTCTTCATCACGGGCGTGCATTAGCATCGAGAGCAAGTTGCCGCGTTCTGTATTGTCTTGGCGATGCCTGCTGATCATTTGTTCCACGGCGTCATTCAGCTCTTTTTGTGCCGCTCGGAAACGACGGTCACGCGGCGTGGGCAGCACGGGCGGCAGTGGCAAAAGCGCCCGGAATCGTTCGCCAATCTCAGAATTAATGAGCAAGGTTTGGCGATGGATCGCCTCGGCTTGCTCTTCAACGTCTACTCCAAAGAGGGTTGTGCTGACAATGCGGGCTGTCAAGTGTCCCATTTCCGCAGCCATATCGAACGCCGCTTCCTCTTCCTCCTGATCTTTTTGCACCCAGGCCGCAAGCATCTTGACCGTTTCCTCAACCATCAGCTCCGCAAAGGTCGCGATACGCTTATGATGAAAGGCGGGTTGCGCCAAACGACGCTGCCGTCGCCAAAACTCCCCTTCGCTCGTCAGCAAGCCCTCACGAAAAAACCAGCGTGACATATCCCAGAGGGGATTGCCTTTGTCATAGTTACGATTATTTGTTTGAAGCACATGACGAACATGGTCTGGGTGCGTCACCAAACAGGCTGGCCAAAGCCCATAGCGGAAACGCACAATATCACCGTACTGATTGCTCAAGCTCATCAGCGTGCTGAGGATATCGCGCTGCCCCTCCTTCATCACCTTGAGCATTTCAAGCCCAGTCGGCCCAGGGACTTGAGGCGCGGACGACATGCTTTCTTTGCGGCCAAATAACTTTAAACGGGTCATGACCCCTCCTTTTTTACTCATTGATTTCGATCAGCGATTTCCCACCCCATTCGTACGGCGCATCAATGCCAAAGAGACGCAAAAGCGTCGGAGCGACTTAACCCCTGTAAAAAGCAGCTTGTTACACGTGACACCTTCTGGTCTGATGGTGATTTTCGACAAGGCTAATTAGCCATTAGATAACAGCAAGTCCAAAGAGTAGTTTATATCCGGCTGGTCAGGCTCCTATTGATATTAGGGCATTGATAGGGGCCGCACTGGCTGATGAACAGGACATTAAATGTATCAATGAACTGTTCTACGGTCATTTCAATGATGCCGGTCCTGGCAGGGCTTCTCTCAGAAGTAGATATGGGTAATGAAATATCGGAAAGGATTTCGCCTTTGGCTATGATGTCCAGCGCCTGTGGTGCGGTTTGGTTGAGGAAGTCGTTTAGTTCAGGATCCGTCAGTCCATAAGCGCGTTTATAGTCAGGGTCCCAAGGGTGGCTCTTTATGACTTCAAATATTGCACTGTTGCCTGAGGAAAGAGGCTGAATATGTTGGTTAATGGTATAGAGGTTTGTATGCGTAGCAGACCAGCCATGAGGGTCACGAATATAAACAATATCTTTTTCTTTGTCATAGCCGATCAGGCTATAGGCGTGATAGCTTTTGATTCTAGCGAATGGCCTTAACTTCAGTAAAGTTGAAATTGATGGGTTAACAGAAAAAATCGCAACTTTTTCATTATCAACAAAAGAGTTGAGTAGCTCCTTCAACTGCTCCTGACTTTGAAGTTGCGGGTTGATGTAATCGGAATAGGATCCCATAAGTACATCAATAGCTTGCATCTGGTCTACCCCGTCCAGCTTTGAATATTTGCGATAGTCAAACCGTGACCAGTCGGCTTGTCGATATTTTTTAACGAAACTTTTTGACGATTCTGCGTAAGCAGCTTCCAGCATAGCCAGCCAGATACCGCCATCACGTGTTTCGGCAAATTTGTAGTGCTCAACTTCTCTGAATCGAATCGGTATACTTGCATTACTGCCGCGAAAAACGATGCTAAATACCTGTTCATCAGCCGTATTATAGAAGTAATTGAATATCAGTCTTTTTCCGGTTTCGGAGCTGGCTATTGAGGCCAGCGAGGCAATCAGAACACAGTCTGGAAAATACTTTTGCACAAGATTATCCGGAGTAATACTGGTCAGACCATGAGGGAAAAGTCGTCTATAAGCGTCTGCATAAGGTTGCCGTTCCGGTTGTGCAAGCCAGGCATCCCAAAAAGTGTTGTCCCGCTCGTGGTGATACTTTGCCACTTGTCCCGACAGTTCGGCCAACTCAATGCTATCCCTGCTTAATGAGACGGCAACAGGGTTTTGCCACGACTCGAAATTAACGAGGTAAAGCCTGATGGTTTGATAAAGGTCTTTGTTCAGATACGGTGCATGGTAGCCATCAATGAGTTCATCGTAGGAGAGCAGGCCATCAAAGTTTTTATCAAGTGCAGTTACCAGCTCTGGAAAGTGGCGGTATGCCGTCGAGTAGCCGGGTGAAAATTCTCCAGCAGAAGCCTGGACAGGAAAAAAGATCAGAATGGTCAGTAATAAAGCGCGTAATGGGTCCATAATGTTATCCCCCTTTTAAAGAACATTATTGGTGTTACGCAACTCCCTCTGGAGAGATCAGAGGTTGCGATACAACCCGTCTAATTATTAGAGGCAAAAAAGCTCCAAAGAGTTCATATATAGGTCAGTAAAATGGACACACCTGTTATTGAAGCGACCCACGATGGGTCACCTGTCTTGACCAGTTGGTGGCAGCCAGATACAAAAAAACCGTGCTTTCAAAAGTGAAAAGCACGGCTTTATTGGTACTTTGGAACTGGAAGATATTACTCGTCCAGGAAGCTCCTCAGGTGATCCGAGCGCGTCGGGTGACGCAGCTTTCTCAGAGCCTTGGCTTCGATCTGACGGATACGTTCACGGGTAACGTCGAACTGCTTGCCCACCTCTTCCAGAGTGTGGTCAGTGTTCATGTCGATACCGAAACGCATGCGTAGTACCTTCGCTTCTCGAGCCGTCAGGCCAGAGAGTACGTTGCGGGTAGATTCTTTCAGACCAGTGCCGGTAGCCCGATCGATAGGTGACTGAATGGTCGCGTCTTCGATAAAATCACCCAAATGGGAGTCTTCATCGTCGCCGATGGGTGTCTCCATGGAGATAGGCTCTTTGGAGATTTTCAGTACCTTGCGGATCTTGTCTTCTGGCATTTCCATGCGAACAGCCAGTTCTTCAGGAGTCGGTTCACGCCCCATCTCCTGGAGCATCTGTCTGGAAATACGGTTCAGTTTGTTGATCGTTTCAATCATGTGAACCGGGATACGAATCGTTCTGGCCTGGTCCGCAATGGAGCGGGTGATAGCCTGACGGATCCACCAGGTAGCGTAGGTCGAAAACTTGTATCCGCGACGGTATTCGAATTTGTCTACCGCTTTCATCAGACCGATGTTGCCTTCCTGAATCAGATCCAGGAACTGCAGACCACGGTTGGTGTATTTTTTGGCGATAGAAATAACCAGACGCAGGTTGGCTTCGACCATTTCTTTCTTGGCACGACGGGCGCGGGCCTCGCCCAGAGACATTCTGCGATTGATGTCCTTGATCTGGACCAGCGTACAGCCGAACTCTTTCTCAATAGTGATCAGCTTCTTCTGGGCACGTATGATTTCATCCCGGTAGTGATTGATGGCTTCAGCATAGCCGGCGCTGCCAGAAGTGATGTCATCAATCCATTTCAGGCTGGTCTCGTTGCCCGGGAAAGTACTGAGGAAGATCTTGCGAGGCATTTTCGCGCGGCGTACGCAGAATTGCATGATCGCGCGCTCATTGCCCCGAATGGTGTCCAGAGTATTCCTGATGCGGAAAACCAGCATGTCAAAAACACGGGGAACCAGTTTCAGAGGCATGAAAGCTGTGGTCAGTTCATCCATTGCAGCTTTGGCTTCTTTGGAACCAAAGTCATGCTTTGCCAAAGTGCTCAGTACCTTCTCATGACCAGCGCGAAGGAGATCAAAGCGCTCTTTGGCTTCTTCCGGATCAAGACCGCCAGCGTCGTCATCGTCATCGTCATCAGAGTCATCGTCGTCAAAGTCTTCTTCGATGTTCTCGACAGCAGGAGAGGGGGGGGCGACAGGCTCATCAGAATCAGGATCGATATAGCCGCTGATCAGATCAGTCAGGCGGCCTTCTTCTTCTATAATCCGGTCATATTCGTCCAGAACAATCTGAACCGAGCCAGGAAATCTGGCCAGGGCTGACATGACTTCACGCAGCCCTTCTTCAATGCGTTTGGCGATCTGGATTTCGCCTTCGCGAGTCAGCAGTTCGACCGTGCCCATTTCACGCATGTACATGCGCACAGGGTCAGTGGTTCGGCCTGCTTCCTGTTCAACAGCTGCAAGAGCTGCTGCTGCCTCTTCGGCAGCAGCTTCATCAGTGTCCGCTTCTGACAACAACAGGGTATCGGCGTCCGGCGCTGTTTCGTAGACGGTGATACCCATGTCATTGATCATGCGAATGATATCTTCAACCTGGTCAGGGTCGGAGATGTCTTCAGGAAGATGGTCATTTACCTCAGCGTAAGTCAGGTATCCCTGTTCCTTACCGCGAGAGATAAGCTCTTTCAGTCGGGATTGTTGTTGCGAGTTAGCTGACATATCAACCCTTTAACAGCGAAAGTGGAGTGCCGGACGAAAAAAAACGTAAGCAGGCAATTATAGCTCAAAAAACATGAGGTTTTCCACAATAAAGTGTAAAAGAGTACACTCTCGCGGATCTGCACGATGTTCAGTGGATGGGGCACCGGAAAAACGGTCCATGAAAAACTACGCATGGTGAGGGTCCCCTTCCTTGGCTTTTTACCGTAAAAGCACCCTCTCACAACAGGTGAGTCAGTAAGATGCCTTCTTCGCTCATGGCTGTTTCAGACCGGTTTCAGAATCAGGTGTGTGGTTAATAACGGCTTCCCACATAGCACAGTGAAGTTCAAGTATATACCTAAAAATATGTGCGTCGCCATAAATAAAGTGATAAAAAACAATTTACATTTTACTTACAGTTATTGCTAAAAAATAAGGCGTTTGTCGTTCAGTCTGGGATTTTTCCGGGTTTTCAGAACGTTATTTCTTGGTACTGGTGTTCGTGGACTCGATACCGAGTTTTTTCTTTTTCTTTTCAAGCAGGGCTTCCAGAACACTGCGTTGTGCCGAGTCTATCTGACCGGGTTTTTTCTGTGAAAAAGTTTGTTTAAGAGAGTTGGCCGTCTGTTTGTGCTCAAGCTCCCGGACCGTATCCCTGATTCGTTCTATAGCTTCATGGAATTCTTGGTCGTTGGGCTGATGCCCAAGTTCCAACGATGCGATTTCCTGAAGTCGAATGCCGTGGTGAGTACCATGCCATTGTGCGATCAGGGCAATAGTGGCCAGTTTAGGTTGTTCCTGAAGCGTTTTTATCAGAGCAATTAACAGTTGTGTATCAGGATGCCCGTCACCTTCCAGTTCATTGATTGCTTTTACGCTGGTCGCTAATTCAGGATTACAAAGCAGGTGCCGGATGGCATATAGAGATCGACCCACTTTTAATGGCGCAGGAACGGGCGGTTCGTTCTTTTCCTTAAAACCCTTTTTAAAGGGTTTGCGCTCAAAACTATACGTCTGAGGTTGGAAGTGCTGGGCAGACTCAGGCTCATAGTGCGCTTGCGGATAATAGTCGGTTTCAGCAGGTATAGGGTAATCGTCGTATGCGTTATCAGCGGCAGGTTCAGGCTCACTCTTTTTGTTTAAATAATTTTCAAGAGTATCGGTATTCAAACCAGTGATCTCTGACAGTTTCTGCATCAACATCTGTTTGAACAGACCGTCGGGAATCTTGTGGAGGTGAGGTTGTGCATCGGTGGCCAGTCGTGAACGTCCGTCCATGGTATTCAGGTCGATACCGTTACTGAGTTCCTGAAACAGGAAAGTGTCGAGGCTGAGGGCGGTGGTTTTTATTCTTTCCAGAAAGGCATCGGCACCTTCTTGTCTGACCATGCTGTCCGGATCTTCGCTCTGGGGTAAAAACAGAAAACGTGCCTGATTGCCATCTTTCATATGGGGAAGAGTGGATTCAAGGGCTCGCCAGGCTGCGCGTCCGCCAGCATTATCGCCGTCAAAGCAGAACACAACTTCTGATACGGTTTTAAAAAGTCTCTGTATGTGGTCCGGGGTTGTTGCTGTACCCAGGGTGGCGACAGCATTGTTAATGCCCTGTTGGGCCAGGGCAACAACATCCATATAGCCTTCGACAACAAGAATGCGTTCAAGGTGGCGATTATGCTTTTTGGCTTCATACAGTCCATATAACTCCCGTCCCTTCTGGAAAATGGGGGATTCCGGTGAGTTGAGGTATTTGGGTTTGGCGTCGCCCAGTACCCGGCCACCAAAAGCGATGATTCGGCCTCGGGTATCATGAATGGGAAACATGATTCGGTCGCGGAAGCGGTCATAGCGGCTTTTGGTTTCTTCTTTTTCCACCAGCATGCCGGTGGTAACTAACTGGTCTTCTTTCTCCTGGTTCTCTGCCAGATGATTCTTCAGGTTGTCCCAGCCAGGCGGGGCAAAGCCGATACCGAAACGTTTGCAGGTCTGGCCATCCAGTCCTCTCTGCTTAAGGTATTCAATGGCTTTGGGTGCATCAGAAGCTTTAATCAGTTGTTCGTTGAAAAAAACGTTGGCTTTGGTCATCAGCTCATAAAGCGGGCTGTGATCCGGGCCGCGTTTTTGACTGTGCTGTTCTCTGGGAACTTCCAGTCCAACCTGGCTGGCCAGAGAATCAACTGCTGTCGGGAAGTCCAGGTGGTCAAAATCCATGACAAAGCCCAGGGCGTTGCCGCTGGCACCGCAGCCAAAGCAATAGTAAAACTGCTTGTCCGGGCTGACAGTGAATGATGGGGTTTTTTCCTGATGGAAAGGGCAGCAAGCGGAGTAATTTCGACCGGTCTTCTTAAGCTTTACCCGGCTATCGACAACGTCCACGATGTCCAGCCGGTTCAGCAGGTCATCAATAAATGTCTGGGGGATGCGTCCGGCCATAAATGCCCATAAATGTGAGTGCCAGCCATTGAAGTGAAAAGGCCGCTGCCAGAAATCTTAACAGAGTGCTGATGTTATCATCGCTAATGGACGGTTGTCAGTGATTGTTGCCAATGTTGATGGCAGACTTGCGCAGAGCTGACTCAGTTAAGCAGTTGTCTGATGGTCTGGCTGACCTGACTCATGTCTGCCCGGCCTTGAACTTTAGGCTTGATAATGCCCATGACCTTTCCCATGTCGCGCATGCTTTGTGCCTCGGTTTCGCGAATGGCTTCCGAGACGAGTTGGCTGATTTCTTCGGTGCTGAGCTGCGAGGGCAGGAAGCCCTGAAGAATGGTCAGTTCCAGTTTCTCCTGATCAGCCAGATCAGTGCGCCCTGCAGACTCGAACTGGTTGATGGCATCGCGGCGTTGCTTGGCCATCTTGTCAAGTGCTGCAAGGGCGCGGGTGTCGTCAATCGACTTTTCGTCTACTTCTATTCGCTTAAGCTCGGAAAGAGCCAGGCGAATCGTTCCCAATCGAACCTTGTCGCGGCTGCGCATGGCATCCTTCATTGCAGCAGTCAGTTGTTCCCTGACCTGGCATTCGCTCATGTTCTTACCTCAATACGATTCTTTCCCGAAAGAAAGTTTCGAGCAGAAATTTGGGAATCGAAGTTATTAAAGCCGGAAATCCGTTCTTAATACAGACGCTCGCGACGACGCTGTTCGCGCTGCAGTTTTTTCAAATGACGCTTGACAGCAGCAGCGGCCTTGCGCTTGCGAACGGAGGTAGGCTTTTCGTAGTGTTCACGACGACGTACTTCAGCCAGTACCCCAGCCTTTTCGCAAGAGCGCTTAAAGCGGCGCAGTGCTACATCAAACGGTTCATTTTCTTTAACTTTAACAGCAGGCATGCAGAGATCACCTTCCTATAAAAATAGTGAGTACATTAATAAAGGTTTGCAGCCCGGCATCACAACATCTGCTATTAGTACCATCTACTCTCTTTCAGAAAATTCTGCCCTGTTGTTCACAAGCCAGGGATGGCTTGGCAAGGATTTATTTTCGACCTGACGATTTTCATATCAATGAATCACGCCAAACGAGAGCAGGCGGTTGAGCATTCACACTTTTTTCCGGAGTACAGTTAATCTGATGCCCTGAAAGCCGTGGGAAGAAGCTAATTCCGACCCGCAAAATAAGTCTGAACAAATGTTCAGACTAGCCGCGTATTTTTAAGGGTGGGAATTTTATAGACTATTTTCAATAAATGCAAAAACCTGACTTGCTTTCATTCCTTTAAGAGTCCCCGGGGTTGCGGTGTTTGGCATTTCCTGTAAAGGCCGCTTTGCAGTATCATCCCGAGATCCTGCAGCAGGTAGCGAATAATAGCCTTATAGGCAGATTCTTATTATCAGGGTGCCTGTTATTTGTGCTGAGGTTGATGAGCTGAAAAGCTGTCTGAATGACGGTAATCCACAGTTTCTTTCAGAAACCAGCGGGAAGTGTCAGCTGTATCTGACAGGCCAATGCTAACGGATCGTGGCATTGCCTTAATGAAAACAGCTTTTTTTTGAAAACAGTAGTGGGTCTAACAGATGATAGTCCTCGGGATTGAAACATCCTGTGATGAGTCAGGCATTGCACTTTATGACAGCGAGAGAGGGTTGCTGGCGGATGCTCTGTACAGTCAGATTGAAATGCATACCGAGTATGGCGGTGTCGTGCCTGAACTGGCCTCCAGAGACCATATCCAAAGGGTTCTCCCACTGATCAGCCAGGTGCTGGAAAAAGCCGACATCACACGCAAACAGATTGATGCCCTGGCCTACACCAGAGGCCCGGGTCTGATTGGTGCCCTGATGGTGGGAGCCAGTATAGGTCGTTCCATGGCCTGGGCGCTGGGTGTTCCTTGTGTGGGTGTCCATCATATGGAGGGTCATTTGCTGGCTCCTATGCTGGAAGAAAATCCACCTGATTTTCCTTTCCTTGCCTTACTGGTGTCGGGTGGTCATACCCAATTGGTGCGGGTTGATGGTATTGGGCAATATCAGCTGTTGGGCGAGTCTATTGATGATGCTGCTGGTGAGGCTTTTGACAAAGTAGCCGCTATGTTGGAATTAGGGTATCCCGGTGGTCCAAGGGTTTCCAATCTTGCACAGAAGGGGACTGAAGGGCGTTTCCGCTTCCCACGGCCTATGTGCGATCGTCCCGGTCTGGATTTCAGCTTCAGTGGTTTGAAAACCTTTACACTCAATACCATAGCAGCCTGTAAAGAAGAAGGTGGGCTGAGTGAGCAGGATCGAGCGGATATTGCCTGGGCTTTTGAAGATGCCGTGGTTGATACTCTTGCATTCAAGTGTCGTCGGGCTCTCAGGCAGACCGGTTTGAAACAGTTGGTGATTGCCGGAGGTGTCAGTGCCAATCGCCGGTTGATAAATCAGCTTGAAGCCATGGCGGCAAGAGAAGGTGGCAGCCTTCGTTATGCCAGACCTGAGTTTTGTACAGATAATGGTGCAATGATCGCCTATGCCGGTTGCCAGCGTCTGCTTGCCGGTCAGACGGAGCCCCTTGAAGTGGCCCCGATGCCACGCTGGAACATGGAAACACTGGAAGCCGTTAACCTGAAACCAGAGGGCAGGGTGAATGGATAAGGTTCGAATTGAACAGCTGGAAACCCAGGCTGTGATTGGTGTTTACGAATTTGAGCACGAAGCGGCCCAGCCTTTGATCATTGATTTAGAGCTGGAAACTGATTTTTCCCGGGCATTTCGATCTGACGACCTGAACGATGCCTTGGATTACGATGCTATCAGCCAGACCGTTCGTGCTTTTTGCGAAGCATCCCGATATGCTTTGCTCGAAGCCCTGGCAGGTGGCATCATTCAGTTAATTCAGGCGAATTTCAATGTTGACAGGGTCGGAGTACTGATCCGAAAACCACAGGCATTGAAAGGTGCTTTAGCCTCCGTGTGGTGCGAACGAACCAGGGAAGAGATGCGTCAGCCATGACACTTTTTTACATTGGCGTAGGGTCCAATGATGAGGCCGAGCAAAACTGTTGGCAAATGATACAGACTCTCCGTCAGCAGTTTGGTACCTTATTGGTCAGCAGTCTGATTCAAACGTCTGCCGAGGGTGGTGCTGTGGCTAAGGAGAGAGCGGCTGATTACTATAATGCTGTCGCTTGCTTTGAGAGCGAAGTGTCATCCGCATCGATTAATGGCTGGTGCAAGCAGGTAGAAGACCGGCTAGGAAGAGTCAGAGGCAGTCTTGAATGCCGGGCTGATCTCGATATTTTACAGGTGGTTGATGATGTTCGCGATGTGAGGATCAGCAGCATCGAAGAAGTTTACTATCGACCCCTGGTAAAGCAGTTATGGAATTTTCAGATGGGCAGGCCAGTCAGTGTTTTTACCGGCGCTATTAATCTGGTATTTGAACCAGGCGTTAAGCTGGGTAGTCAACCTCGTCTTCTGCCTGAGCTGGAGTTCGAAGCCATCTGATCAGCAGCCCGTTCATGGGCTGAATAATTCTAGTGATCCAGTTGTTCCTGCATTCGTAATACTCTCGTTTTTCTCAGTTCTTCACCTATCGCCTTGCCCTTAAAGCCCCGGGCAACAATCTCTTTGGCATTGGTCGAAAGGCAAAGAGAAAGCAAGGATTTTATCTGGCTCTGATGGCTTTCAGAAAGTGTTTTTTTCTGAGCTACGGCAATGCAGCGGCTGGCTTTCAGAAAGGCGTCAAAACGTTCTGACCGCCTGAATGCATCGGTGTTTTCAAACAGAATCATTAGCTGTTCTGCTTCTAGGGCTTCGGCGTGCTCGATTAAATAAGCACTGTGCTGAAAAGTCAGGCTGGACAGCTCTGAAAACTGGGAAGGTGTTTTCAGTCGTTTACTCAGTGCAGTCAGTAAGTCTCTGGAGAGTTCTTTTTCAGAAGCGAAGGTGACTGCAAATCGAACGTCACAAGACGCCTGTTGAATGGCTGCCGTGCGAAGTGCTTTTATGCCTGTCGAATTCTCTCTCAGGAAAGGAGCCCATTCCGGCATAACGGCGTTTATGGCGTGACACTCAGATAATACTTCAAAAAATATCTCAGGGTCAGGTTCAGACAGGGCGCGTGTGGTTTCTTGCCAGATTCGCTCGGGAACCAGATAGGAGGCTTCACCTCTGTCGATCATAGAGGACATCAATTCGAGAGTCTCGGGAGCCACCCTGAACCCCAGGTGATGGAAGCGGGCGGCAAATCGAGCTACACGAAGAATGCGCAGGGGGTCTTCCTGGAATGCCGGGGAAACATGGCGAAGCAGTTTTTGTTCGAGGTCTTTCTGACCACCGTAGGGATCATAGATATTGCCAAGATCATCCTGGGCCATGGCATTAATGGTCAGGTCTCTGCGGATCAGGTCTTCTTCCAGAGTGACATCGGGGGCGGTATGAAAAACAAAGCCAGTGTAACCATGACCGGACTTTCTTTCGGTACGAGCCAGCGCATATTCTTCTTTGGTATCCGGATGAAGGAAGACAGGGAAGTCCTGGCCAACAGGCTGAAAGCCCTGTTCAGTCATTTGCTCAGGACTGCTACCAACCACTACCCAGTCGTGATCTTTGAGTGGAAGGCCTAATAACCTGTCTCGAACGGCACCGCCGACCAGAAAAATGTCCATGTCATCTCAATCTATTTCGTTGAATAAAATACATTAACTGCAAGGAAGCTGTTATAGAACCTTCTTTCATCAGGTGATCTATCCTTCCTTCCTTCCTGTAAACCAGAAATCAAGGATAGAATTATTAAACACTCAATCTTTGCAGTACCCTTGTCGATGCTACTGGCGTTGTTGATCGCCTGCCAGACCGAAGCACTGACAAGACATTATATTATCGAGCTTGGACAAGATGCAGGTTCTCCGAAACAGAACTCTATCATAGAACGTGAGCCGCCTGCGTTGTCACGCAAGCCATCAGATATTGCCGACACAAACGCCTATGCAGGACCCGCTTTAGCACCTCATGAAAAACGACACAGATCTGACAGTTATGGGTTACAAATGACCTTTGTTGAGTCGATTCCATGGCAGTTGCTTTACACCGCTCACCTGCAGGTTGTTTACGAACTGATCCTGCCCTCCAGCCTCACCGCTCGTGGTGCAAGCTTTTATCCACAGCTACCTCTGGAAGCAATTCTTCTTGTCGGCTGGCTTTTAAAAAGCTATCTGAACACTAATTCAAAGTGGTTTGATTGGGCTCAACAGCAGGCGAGCCGGGATTACCCGTTTACGGCTATTACCGGGACGACTGGCTCCGGACACGGACAGACACAATACTCGCCATCAGCATCATCCACTCAGCAAGTATCGGCAGCCACCCCCTCCCTTGCTGGCTATGTTACTGAGGTCTCTTATTCTGACTTTGGTGATGGTAACGGTGAGCCTGAACAACACCCGCACACTTTAGGTTTAAATTGTTTCCTCCATCCCTGTAATGGCGTTTGTCAATTCAGACCATCATCCAATATCAGAGAGCCTGCAGTTTGGTCGCAGTATTGCGAAGAGCGTTCGACAGACCAGACAGATGATGTTCCTGACATTCCGGTCCTATTGAATTCTGATGTCGTATTTGGACCTCAGGCCCATGAGTTTGATTGCAACCCTATCGATGGGGGCGCTTCAGGTTCGATGAGCACAGGTACAACCTTTACAGCTGGCGATAGCGGGTTATTCAATGATGATTTAACAATGCCAGGAGACTGGTTTTACACTGCTAATGATTTGGCAGCTAATAATGAGTTGCCCGGTCGAGAGAGTCTTCTCATAGATGAACCGATTTTCTTTACTCCTGCCGATTCAGAAAGACAACAAATAATCACCGAGCCATCCCGATCAGGTCAGGGCCAACCACCCCTTTTCCGGGCAGACACAGTAGAAGCCACAGACCATACAGGACAAAAAAAACCTAACCTGGCAGTGCTCGCGGAAGGTCACCAGCCGCAGACATTGAGAACAGTTTGCAAGAATGCCAAAGGACTGTCGAATCTTAGAAGCAGAGTTCACATCGGGCAACGAATCTGTGAGGTGATCGTGATCGGGGAAGATGGTCAGCAGCGACCATGCGGGAAAATTTGCAAGAATGCCCGAGTCATGTCTTCTCACAAAAGCGCAAGACACAGCGGACAAAAAACCTGCGACCTGACAGTGGTTGGAGAGGATGGCCAGGAGCGGTCATGCGGCAAGGTCTTCAAGAATCTTTACGCTCTTTATCTTCACAAAAACAATTTCCACATCCGACACAGAACTTGTTTGGTGGCTGTGGTCAGGGAGGATGGTCAGCGACGGATATGCGGGGTGACCTGCATGACTGCTCGCGAACTGAGGGATCACAAACAAAAAGAGCACAGCGGGCAACAAGCCTGTGACCTGACAATAGCCGGTCTGAATCAGCAGTGCCCATGCAAGGTAGTTTGCAAGAACGCTAAAGCCTTGACCGGGCACAAAAGAATGCATCGAAAGCGCAAGCCTGAAGATCTCGACCAGGACAAGGACAATCGTTCTCGGGAGATAAAGTGAATAACTAATAATCAGGTCCGCAATCAAACCTTTTAGGGGGTCTTGATCTATCCTTCCTCTCTGTAAAAGAGAATGCAAGGACAGAATTATTAAACACTCAATCTGTGCCGTAATGCTGTTGCTGCTATTCTCGTTGTCTGTCGTCTGTCAGGTCGAAGCGGTGACAGGGCGTTTTATTGTCGATCTTGGACAGGATACAGCTTCACTAAAACAGGGCTTTTCGATCAAACATGATCGGCCTGAATTGCCGGTCAACCCATCAGATATTGCTGTTACCAACGGCAATGCAGAATCTGATTCGCCGCCCGATGACAAACGACATAGATCTTACAGTTACAGTGTAAAAACCACCCTCATCGAATTGATTTCGTGGCAGTTGCTCTGTGCCACTGACTTGCTGGTCGCTTATGAATTGAAACTGACTGGCAAAGATGTCCCTCTTTATTCATGGCTACCTTTAGAAGCGGTCGTCGTTATCGGTTGGCTTATAAAAAGTTATTGGAACCCCGATTCATTGCTCTTAAACTCAATTGAACAACAAAAAATGCGTCCGGATTATCCACTCAGGGCCATCACCATGATGTTCGGCTCCGGACAAAACCCGGAAAAATACCCACCATCAGAATCATCCAGCCAGCCAGCGATTCGGGCAGCCGTCCATCATACAGGCTATCTCACCAACCTCCTGTATTCTGACTCTGGCGGCGGTAACGGTGGCCCTCGACAATATGCACATACTTTAGGTTTAAATTGTTTCGTCCACCCGTGTTATGGCGTTTGTAGATACCAACTGTCACCCGATAGCAGGGAGTTCGTTGAATCGCCGCTGAACTCGGTAGAACATTCGACAGGCAGCACAGGGCAACTCAGTGATGATGTGCCAATGCCGAGTTATTTTCCTGTCAACAGTAATGACTGGTTTATAGCCAGTGTTTTACTCAATCTGGGTGGTCATTGTCTTCAGGAAGAACGCCGGATTTCATCTACGCAAAGTTATTTCACACCTCCAATGGAAACTTCAGAAACACAACAAACAGCAAGAGGATCATCCCAATCAGGTCAATATCCACCCCGTATTTCCAGGGCACGCAGGTTAAAAACTGCAGATCGCAGTAGTCATCGGACTTGTGAAGTTATCCTGGTCGGAGAGGATGGCAGACAGAGGCGGTGCGATAAGGTCTGCAAGAATGCCAGCGCCCTGTCGAGTCACAAAAGCAGCTTTCACTCTGGCCAAAAGACCTGTAAAGAGATTCTGGTTGCAGAGGATGGTCAGCGACGGCCTTGCAGGAAGATTTGCAAGCATGCTCAAGCCCTGTCGGTTCACAAAAAAAGAGAGCACAGTGTTCAACAAATCTGTAAAGTGAAAGTGGTCGCAAAAGATCGCCAGCAACGGCCATGCGGGAAGGCTTGCAAGAATACTGCGGCCCTGTCGATTCATAAAAGCAATTATCACACCGGGCAAAAAACCTGTGACCTGCCCGTGTTTGCAAGGGATGGTCAGCAGAAGCCGTGTGGGAAAGTCTGCCAGCATGCTCAGGCCCTGTCGACGCACAAAAAAAAAGACCACGGTGTGCAAAAAAGCTGTGTCGTGACAGTGGCCGGTGAGGACGGTCAGCAACGGCCATGCGGGAAAGTCTGCAAGAATGCTCTTGCCTTGTCGCAACATAAAAGTAGCGTCCACAGCGAGCCAAAAACCTGCGACGTATCGGTCGTCGGAGAGGATGGCCAACAGTGGCGATGCGGAAGAGTCTTCAAGAATGCTCATACCCTTTCGGTACACAAAGGATTACATCGAAAACGCAAGCCTGTTGAAGTGCACCAGGATGATGGCCCCGAACCTCACGAAAGTAAATAAGTGACTGCTCCCCGCCCTGTCGAGGGTGTCGCAAAACTCTGGTTCCCGCCTTCACCCCCGTCATTCCCAACTTGATTCTCGTCATTCCCGATTTCATTCTCGTCATTCCCGCGAAGGCGGGAATCCACACTGACTCACCACCAGAACCATAATGCCCGGTGCTCCCCTGGCTTTGTCATCCCCGAGAAGGCAGAGATCCACCGTTGGCGCTGGATTCCCGCCTTCGCGGGAATGACGAACTCAGAGCATGGGAACGAGCTGTTGGAGTTTTGCGACACCCTCGATTGGGCGAGGGTTTACGACGATTTTGCTAATGATCGGGTCTGGCAGCAGATCTTTCATATGGTTTTGCCCGGGGCAACCTTTGGCTTTTTTAATAGAAGGTTTTTAAAAGAAAAGCATACTTGTTTTCCTGATCTATCCTTCCTTTCTGTATGCCAGAACTCAAGGATAGAATTATTAAACACTCACTCTTTGCGTTATCGCTATTGCTGCTTCTGACGTTTTCTGTCATCTGTCAGGCCGAAGTGCAGACAAGACGTTTTGTTGTTGAGTTTAAACAGAATGCAAGCTTTCCAAAACAAAGCTTTTCTATAAAGTCTGATCTGCTCTCAAAGTCGGGCAACCCGTCAGACATTGCTGATACAAACGGCTGTACAGGGTCAGATTCACTGCCCGATGAAAAACGACACAAATTGAGCAGTTACGAGCTCAAAATGAATCTTATTGAGTCGATTTCATGGCAGTTACTTTACGCCACTCAACTGCTGGTTGCTTACGAACTGATCCTGACCACCAATCACGCTCCTGTATGCTGCAAACGATATTCATGGCTGCCTGTAAAAGTGGTTGTCGCTGCCGGTTGGCTTGTAAAAAGCTATTGGAACTCTGAATCATCACTTTTTAACCCGATTGAACAGCATGAGGCGACATCCATGCTGACACAGGGGGATCTCCCGTTTGTAACCGTCACTGCGGCGTTTGGCTCCGGACATAACCAGCAACAATATTCGCCATCAGCATCATCCGGCCAGCAAAGTCCGGGAACAGTCACCTGCCCTGCAAGCTCATTCACCAGCTTCCTGTATTCCGAGTTTGATGACGGTGACAGAGACCCTCAACAACACCAGCATACTTTTGGTTTAAATTGTTTCGTACATCCCTGCCAGGGTTTTTGCAGACTCCGATCATTATCCGATAGCAGAAGGCCTGCTGAATGGTTGCTGAATGCCATTGAACCTTCGACAGGCCAGACCGGAGTAGCAAATACAGATTATAACGGGCCACTTAATGATGATCTGACAATGCCCCGACGTTGGCCTGCCACCGCTGATGACCTGATCATAATTAGTGGTTTACTTAATCTGGGGCGTCAAAGTCTTCACGAAAAAAACGGGATGCCCTCTACTCTGAACCATTTCAGACCTCGAATGGAAGCTCCGGAAACACTACAAACAAAAACAGAATCATCGCAACTGGTTCAGGGCCCACACCGTCTTTCCAAGGCAGTTAGAGTACAAACGAAAGACCAAAGCGAACAGGAAACCTCTGGTATGACCATGGTCAGGGAAGATGGCCAGCCGCAGCTATGTGGTAAGGCCCGCAAGAATGCTCAAGCCCTGTCGCATCAAAAAATAAAAGACGACACTAGGCAACGAATTTGTGAGGTGAGTGTGATCGGCGAGGATAGCCAGTCGCGGCCATGCGGAATGGTCTGCAAGAATCGTCAAGCTCTCTCTTATCACAGAATAAGAGATCACTCTGGCAAACAAACTTGTAGCGCAGCGGTGGTTGGCGACGATGGCCAGCTGAGGAAATGCGGGACAGTCTGCAACAATCCTATAACCCTGTCGGAACACAGAAGAAGAAGCCACAGCGGGCAACAAACCTGTAAGCTTACCGTGATTGGCGAGGATGGTCAGCTGCGGCCATGCGGGATGGTCTGCAGGAATGTTCTGGCCCTGTCGGCTCATAAAAGCGGATACCACAGAGGCCAGTCAATCTGTAACCTGACTGTGGTTGGGGAGGATGCTCAACCGCAGCCATGCGGGAAGATCTGCAAGAATGCTAAAGCTCTGTCGAATCATAAAAGCAACTTCCATGGCAGGCAACAAACTTGCAAAGTGGCTGTGATCGGGGAGGGTGGTCAACCGCGATCGTGCGGGAAGGTCTTCAAGAATGTTCAAGTACTGTCGCATCACAAAAAATCAAGTCACAGCGGACAGCAAGTTTGCAGCGCGACCCTGTTCACAGAGTGTGGCCAGCAACGGCCATGTGGGAGGGTCTTCAAGAATGGTAGAGCACTATTGCATCACAATAGAATACATCGAAAACGCAAGCTTGTTGATGTGGGTCAGGACGGTGGTCCGGGTTCTTGATCTCATACCCGTCTTTTCATGTGGTGATCTATCCTTCCTTTCTGTCGAACAGAATGCAAGGATGGAATTATTAAACACACATTCTTTGCTGCATCGCTGTTGCTGCTGATGTCGCTATCTGACATCTGTCAGGCCGAAGCGTTGATACGAAGTTTTATTGTCGAGCTTGAACAGGATGCAAATTCTCTAAAGCAGAACTTTTCTGTGAAGCGTGACCGGCGTAAATTGTCGGGCATCCCATCAGGCATTGTCGTCGCCAGAGGCTATGATGCAGCACCCGATTTGCCTGATAATAAACGGCAAAGATTATATAGTTACAGGGTCAAAATACCCCTTGTTGAGTCGATTTCATGGCATTTGCTCCACGCTACTCATTTGCTGGTTCTTTACGAGCTCATCCAGACCACCAGAGACACATCTCAGGGTTTAACCCTATATTCATGGCTATCTATGGAAGCTGCCGTCGCTGTTGGTTGGCTCTTAAAAAGTTATTGGAATCCTGATTCGACGTTGTTTAACTCGCTTGAACAACCGTCGACTTCTATGCTGCTAAAGGGGTCTTGCCCGTTTTCAGCCATCACTGCGATGTTTGGTTCTGAACATAACGCACCGCAACACACGCCATCAGAAACACCCGGCCAGCAAGCTCCACAAACCACCACCCAACCGACAGGCGCTCCAATCAGGCTGGTGAATTCTGATTCTGGCGGCGGTAACGGAGGTCATCAACAACACCTGCATACGTTGGGTTTAAATTGTTTCATCCATCCTTGTCATGGTGTTTGTCAATTCCAGCTCTTATCCAATAACACGGGACTTGCTGAATGGCCACTGAAATTCGGAGAAAGCTCATGCCCGCATCTGGCTTATGGGCACTGCATGGGTTGCATAGGTTATTTTGACTCTGAAAACGTTAAATATTCCCTGGGAAATGTGCCTCTCGAAACAATGAATGGTTTGCCTGACATTAAAACCCAATTCATTGCAGACCAACTATTTGAGCCCTGGGCCCATGGCATTGACGTTAACTCTATAGACGGAGTCACTTATAAAACTGAAACTGCCGGATTATTCAATCATGAAGATCCAGTGCTTGGGAATGCATTTTCGGCCGCTCATGACTCCGTGCTTTTTGATCGGTCCGTTGATCTGCAGATTCCTCATGAAGAAACAGGTTTTTCTATGCCGTTTACCCATCCGGAAACACTACAAACAACTGCTGCATCAAGCCAATTGGATCAGGGTCAACATCATCGTTACCGGACGGTGGCAATACAAGCGACAAACAACAGTAGTCAAACAATATGCTACGCGACTGTGGCAGGGGAAGATAGCCAGCAGCGTCTGCCTGGGAAGGCCTGCAAGAGTGCTCTGGTTCTATCAAATCACATAAGCAAATACCGCACTGGGGTACAGATCTGTAGTGAGACTGTCATCGGGACGGATGGTCAGCAACAGCCATGCGGAAAGATCATCAAGAATTATGAAACCCTGTCGGATCACATAAAAAGATTACACAGCGGGCCACAAACCTGTGACTTAGCCTTTTTCGGGGAGCACGGCTTGCAGAGGCCATGCAGGTCAGTCTGCAAGAATGCTCGCGCTATGTCAGTTCACAAAAGCAGATACCACTCCGGGCAAAGAACCTGTGCAGTGATAGTGGTCGGAAAGGATAGTCAGGTGCAGCCATGCGGAAAGGTCTGCAACAATGCTCAAGCCCTGTCGGATCACAAAAAAAGAGCTCATACCAAGCAACAAATCTGTGACCTGGTTCTGCCCGATGGCCGTCAACACTTGTGTGGGAGGGCATACAAGAATTCTAATGCCCTGTTGGATCATAAAAGAAAATATCACTCCGGACAAAAAAGCTGTAACTTGCCACTGGTGGGAAAAGATGGGCAGTCGCGACCATGCGGGAAGGTCTGCAAGAATGCTCAAGCTCTGATCTATCACAAAAAAATGCATCGAATGCGCAAGCCTGTTGATGTCGAGCAGGACGCTGATCCCCGTCCTTGATCTGGCACCCGTTCTTTCGCAAGGTTTTCTTGATCTATCCTTCTTCTCTGTAATTCAGGATGCAAGGATAGAATTATTAAACACTCACTCTCTGCAGCATCGCTGTTGCTGCTACTGTTGTTTTCTGGTGTCTGCCAGACCGAAGCCTTGACAAGATCTTTTATTGTCGAGCCTGAAGAGGATGCAGATTCACCAAAACAGAACGTTTCGAAAAATCGCGATATGCATACATTGCCCGGCAACTGGTCTGGCATTGCCGCTACCAAAGCCTATGCAGAATCCGATTCTTTGCCTGATGACAAAAGACACAAATCTGATGGTTACCGAGTAAATACCAACATCATTGCATTGTTTTCATGGCAGTTGCTTCACGCCTCTGGACTTGCGGTTGCTTACGAAATGATTCTGACCACCAGAGACGCTCCCCTGAGCTACGATTCCCACTCATGGGTAAGTTTAGGATGGGTTGTTGCAGTCGGTTGGCTTTTAAACCGCTATTGGTATCCAGACTTACCTCTGTCTAAACCGATTGAACAACAGGCGAGCCAGGAACTACCGTTTGCGACCATCACTGTGATGTTTGACTCCGGACATAACCCACCAAAATACCCGCTATCTAAATCATATGGGCAGCAAACTTCACAAGCCACCAACCAAGGTTCAAGCTCTCTGTACAGCTTTCTGAATTCTGGCTCTGGCGAAGGTAACCGGGGCCCTCATCGACGCCAGCATACTTTGAGCCTGAATTGTTTCCTCTATCCCTGTCATGGCGTTTGTCGATTCAGGCCCTCAAGCAATAGCGAAGCACCTGCTGACTGGCCACTGAACTTCTCAGAAGACTCATGTACCCATTTGACCAATGGACACTGCATAAGTTGCAAAGATCGATTTGAGCCTGTATGTCCTGCATACTCCCGAGAAGGCTCGCTTTTAAAAACATTGAATGATCTTTCCGGGACTCAAAGCCTTTTCGATTCTGGCCAGTTCTTTCAGCCACGGACAGATGATATTGGTGGCAGCTCTTTAGACGGGGTCGCCCTAGACGGGGTCGCCCTAGACGGGGTCGCCTCAGATGATTTTGACTTAGACGAGTTTGACTTAGACGAAGCCACCCTGAACATTATGAGTGCAGTGACCGCCAATAAAACTGATGCTAACGCGCCACTCAATGATGATGTACCAATGTTCGACACTTTTACTTTCACCACTGGTGATTTTGAGGGCATTAATGGGGCGCTCGATCTAAACAGTCCTCCCGAAGAAGGCGAGATTTCTTTTCCCCTTACCCAGACAAATACAGTACAAGTCCCGGCAGCACCTGATAATGTTATATTCACAGCCACACATTGTCAGCAGGGCCTGTTGGATCACAAAAAAAAAGCCCACTGCGGGCAAAAAATCTGTAATGAAATGTTGGTCGGAGTGAATGGCCAGCGACAGGTATGCGGAAAAGTTTACAAGAATTCCAAAGCCATGTTCAATCACAAAAGAAGAAGCCACAGTGAGCAACAAACCTGTGAAGTAAACGTGTTCGGGGAGAATGGTCAACTGCGGCCATGTGGAGTGGTCTGCAAGAATGTAAAAGCCCTGTCGGATCACAAAGGAAGAAACCACGTAAAGCATCAAGCCTGTGACGAAACCATGATTGGGGTCGATGGCCAGCTGCTGCCATGCGGGACGGTCTGCAAGAATCCTCGTGCCCTATCGGATCACAAAAGAAGAAAACACACCGGGCAACAAAGCTGTGACGAAACGGTGGTCACAGACGATGGCTTGCAGCGACCATGCGGGAAGGTCTCCAAGAATCTCCAAGCCCTGATGGAGCACAAAAGAAACAACCATAGCGGACAACAAACCTGTAACGTAAGTGTGATCCGGGAGGGTGGTCAGTGGGGACCATGCGGAAAAGTCTGTCAGAGTATTGTCGCTCTGAAAAGTCACAAAAGAAATGCCCACACAGGCCAACAAACCTGTGACAGAATGGTGATAACAAAGGATGGCCAACAGTATCCATGTGGTAGGGTCTGCAACGGTGCTTTGGCCCTGACGATTCACAAAAGCAACTACCATACCGGACAAAAGACCTGCGGCTTGCCCGTGCTCGGAAATGATGGTCAGTTGCAGCCATGCGGGAAAGTCTGCAGTAATGCCCGAAGCCTGTCGGAACATAAAAGAAAGGACCACACCGGGCAAAAAATCTGTGACGCAGTCATGGTTGGGAAAGATGGTCGGCAACGGCTATGCGGGCGAGTCTGTGAGAATACTCAAAATCTGTCACAACACAAAATCAGATCCCATACCAATGAAAAAAGCTGTGACGTGATCGTGGTCGGTGATTTTGGCCAGCAGCGGCCATGTGGGAAGGTCTGTATGAATACAGGCGTTCTTTATAATCACAAAAGAAGTCATCGAAAACGCAAGTCTGCTGCCCTGGACCAGGACAATGACCTCAGCCCTCAAGAAGGTAAATGAATAAGTAACAATCTGGTTGTATGGGGATCAGGTTTTTACGACACGCTTGTTTATAAGCTAATCTACCCTCCCTCCCTGTAAACGAGAAAGCAGGGATAGAATGATTAGACAATCACTCTTTGCTGCATCGCTGTCGCTGCTAGTGTCGTTTTCTTTTATCAGTCAGACCAAAGCGCTGACAAGATGTTTTATTGTCGAGTTTGAACAGGGTGCTGGTTCTCAAAAACAGAGCTTTTCGATAAAACCAGCCCGGCATTCATTTCCGGTCGACCCAACAGTTATTCCTGAAACTAACGACTATGCAGTATCTGGTTTACCGCCTGATGAAAAACGACAAAGAGCTGTCAGTTACGGATTAAAAATGCCTCTTATTGAGTCGATTTCATGGCAGTTGCTTTATGCCTATCAGCTGCTGGCTGTTTACCAACTGATCCTGACCACCAGAGACGCACCTCCGGGCCCAGCCCCCTATTCATGGCTATCTGTAGAAGCGGTTGTCGCTGTCGGCGTACTTTTAAAAAACTACTGGAAACGCGATTCACTTCTGTTTAATCCAATTAAACAACAGTCGGCATCTATGTTGATACAGAAGTATTTCCCATTTGCAACCTTCACTGCAATGTTTGGTTCTGGAGATGACTTATCACAATACCCGGCCCCGGAATCATCTGGCCAGCAGGCTTCACAAACCGGTATCCAACATAAAGGCAGTTTAACCAGTCCACTGGATTCTGGCTCTGGCGACGGTAACGGAGGTTCCCAACAACACCAACATACGTGGGGTTTAAATTGTTTCGTCTATCCCTGTCACGGTGTTTGTCAATTCCGACCATTGATCGAGAAAAGAGAGCCCGTTGATTGGCCGCTGAATTTCGAAGAAATCTTTTGCCCTCATTTGGCTAATGGACACTGTCTGGGTTGCATAGGTCGTTTTGATCCTGAAAACGCCACTGATTCCCGGAAAGACTTTTTTTACAAAACAGTGAATGATCCTTCTGCCATTCAACTTTCATTCGATTCTGCCCTATTCTTTGATGACAACTCAGAAGACGGGACCACTCAGGAAGAGTTAATCCTGGACTTATTGAGTTCAGGAAGCGCCAATACAACCTATCCTGCCGGGCCTCTCAATGACGATGTCCAAATGCCCGGGGATTTGGACATCGCTAATGGTTTTGAGATCATTAATGGGTCAATCAATTTAAATGATCTGCTCGAAGAAAACGGTTTTTGCCTAACGCTTTCCCATTCAGAAACACCACAAAGAACCACTGAATCATCCCGATTGGATCAGAGCCAACCCTATCCATCCCGGGCAGAGGCAACACCAGCCACAGACAGCAGAGGGCAATTAATATGTGAATACTACACAGGGCAAAAAATCTGTGAACTGGCAGTATTGGGGCAGGATGGGCAGCAGCCATGCGGGAAGGTTTTTGACAATATCATGGCCCTGAGGAATCACAAAAAAAAGGACCACTCAGGGGAAAAAAATTGTGACCTGACATCACTCGGGCAGGATGGTCAGCAGCAACTATGCAGGGTGGTCTGCAAGAATGCTCAAGCCCTGTCATATCACAAAAACAAATGCCATAGCGGGCAACAAACCTGTGACATCAGTGTGGTTGGGCAGGGCGGCCAGCAGCAGCCATGTGGGAAGGTCTTCAAAAATATTCGATCCCTGACGGATCACAAAAGCAAATACCACACAGGGCAAAAAATCTGTGAGCGAGCAGTAGTAGGGAAGGATGGACAGCAGCGGCCATGCGGGGAGGTCTGCAAAAATGCTCGAGCTTTTTTACTTCACAAAAGCAACTATCACTCAGAGCAAAAAACCTGTGTCGTGACCGTGGTAGGAGAAGATGGCCAGCAGCGGCCATGTGGGGAAGTCTTCAGAAATCTTCAATCCCTCTCGGGGCACAAAAGCAGATGCCACTCAAGGAAACAGAACTGTGACTTTGTCGTGGTCGGGCAGGATGGGCAGCAGCGACCATGCGGAAAGGTCTGCAAGAATATCAGAGCCTTGTCGGATCACAAAAGAAAATACCATACAGGAAAAAAAAACTGTGAATTGGCAGTGGTCGATCAGAATGGGCAGCAGCAACCATGCGAGACCGTCTGCAAGAATGCCATTGCCCTGTTGGGTCACAAAAAAAGATACCACAGCAAACAAAGAGTCTATCGAAAACGCAAGCCTGTTGATGTGGGTCAGGGTGATGAATCAGTCTCCAAGAAGTTAAAGTGAAGAAGTAGCGAACTGATCTAACCTCATTTCACGAGGTTTTGCCTGTACAATCTTTATTTTTAACAGAGGCTCTCTGAAATAAAAGCACGCTTGTTTTCTTGAACTATTCTTCCTCTCTGTATATCAGGAAGCAAGGATAAAATTATTAAACACTCACTCAATGCGGTACTGCTATTGCTGCTGTCGTTTTCTGTCGTCTGCCAGGCCGAATTGTTAACAAGACGTTTTATTGTTGAGCTTGAACAGAATGCAGGCTCTCTAAAACAGAGCTTCTCCATAAAGCCTGACCCGCATATGTTTACGGGTAGCTCGTCAGAAATTTCTGAAACAAACGACCGTGCAGGATCCTGTTTACTCCCTGATAAAAAACGACACAGACATGACAGTTACGGGATCAAAACAACCCTTGTTGATTCGATTTCATGGCCGTTACTTTACGCTACTCAACTGCTGGTTGTTAACGAACTGATTCTGACCACCAAAGATGCCCATTTAAGCTCCAATCTCTATTTATGGGTACCTGGAGAAGTGATTGTGGCTGTCAGTTGGCTTTTAAAAAGCTATTGGAACCCTGTTTTACCTTCGTTTAGCTCAATCGAACATTATGAGGTGACTCAGAACCTCACGTTTGCCACCATCACTGTGATGCCAGGTTCCGGGCATAACCCTCCAAAAGGCCAGTTACCTCAGTCGCTTGGTCAGCTACCCTCAGCAGCAAACACCAATTTTGCAGGCTCTTTCAGCAGCCCCCCGAATACTAATGACAATGGTGACGGTAACAGAGGCCCTCAACAGCATTTGCATACTTTGGATCTAAACTGTTTTGTCTTTCCCTGTCGTGGTGTTTGTCAATTGTGCAATTTTGATCAACCACCACAGACTCTTTCCGAAGAAATTCGAATTTCCACAATGCTTACCTCTTCAGAAAGACAAGAAAAAGCCACTGAATCATCTCAATTGGGTCAGAGCCAACCTCAACTTTCACAGTCAGGCGAAATAAAAGTCACAGATATCAGCGGACAAGAAAGCTGTCACCTGACAGTGGTCAGACATAATGGCCAGCAGCGGCTATGCAGGAAAGTTTTCAAGAGTGCTCAAGGCCTGTTGGATCACAAAAAAAAGTGTCACCTCGGGCCACAATCGTGTGCCACGATGGTGGTCGGTCGAGATGGTCAGCTAGAGCCATGCGGGGTCGCCTGCAGCAGTGAAAATACTCTGTGGCATCACAAAAGAAGAGACCACTCCGGGCAACAAATCTGTAACCTGACCGTGGTCGGGGAAGATGGCCAGCAGCGGCCATGCGGGATGGCCTGCAAGAATGATAATGTTCTGTGGCGTCACAGGAGAAGAGACCACTCCGGACAATTAATCTGTAGTCTGAACCTGGTTGGTGAGGATGGTCAGCAGCGCCCATGTGGCAAGGTCTGCAACAATGCTATAGCCCTGTCATCGCACAAATCCAGATTCCATAGCGGGCAACGAATCTGTGATGTGTTACTCGTCGGGGAAGATGGCCAACAGTGGCCATGCGAGAAGGTCTGCAAGAACGCTCAAGACCTGTCGGTTCACAGAGCAAGAGACCACACCGGGCAACAAGTCTGTAAAGTGGTCGTGGTTGGAGAAGATGGCCAGCGGCGACCATGCAGCATTGCCTTCAGAAATGTTCTGGCTCTGTCATCTCACAAAAGCAAATTCCACAGAGGGCAACAAAACTGTGACCTGGTGGTTGCCGGGGAAGAAGGTCAGCAGCGGCCATGCGGGAGAGTCTTCAAGAATAAAAATGCCCTGTTAAGTCACAAAAGAAGAGACCACACCGGACAACAAACCTGTAACATGACAGTGGTCAGGGCAAATGGTCAGCCGCGCTCATGCGGCAAGGTCTGCAAAAATGTTTTAGCGCTATTATTTCACAAAAGCAAATACCACAGTGGACAACGATCCTGTGAACAGGATGTGGCCGGTGAGGATGGTCAACAGCGACCATGCGGGAAGGTTTGCGATAACGCTCAAGCCTTGGCGGATCACAAAAGAAAAGACCACAGCGGGCAACAAATCTGTAACCTTACCCAGGTCGGGGAAGATGGCCAGCAGCGCCCATGCGGTAGGGTCTGCAAAAATGCTTCAGCTCTATCAACTCACAAAGGCAGCTACCACAGCGGACAAAGAACCTGTGACTTGGTCATTATCGGTGAGGATGGCCAGCAGCGCCCATGCGGGAAAGTCTGCAAGAATAATCGAGACCTGAGGGATCACAAAATCATAGATCATACCGGGAAACAAGTCTGTGATGTGATGGTGACAGGGGAGGATGGCCAGCGACGGCCATGCGGGAAGATCTATAAGAATACTAAATGCCTGAAGGAGCATAAGAGAAAACACCAAAAACGCAAGCTCGCTGAGGTGGATCAGGGTAATGACTGAATCAGAGAGCAAGGACAGAATTATTAAACACTCAGTCTTTACGGCACTGCTCTTGCTAATGTCGTTGTCTGTTGCCTTTCAAACTAAAGCGTTCACACAAAGTTTTATTGTCGAGCTTGAACAGAATTCCGGACTTCCAAATAAGAACTTTTCTATAAAACCTGACCAGCATACCTTGCCGGGCAATCCGTCAGACATTACCGATATAAGCGGCTATGCAGGATCAGATTTATTTTCTGATAAAAAACGACACAGGCTTGGCAGTTACCGGTTAAAAACGCCCCTTATTGAGTCGATTTCATGGCGGTTGTTTTATGCCACACAGTTGCTGGTTGTTTATAAACTGATCCTGAGCAGCAAAGATTTCTCTTCAGGCACCAGCCTTTATTCACGGCAACCTTTGGATCTGGTCGTCGCTGTCGGTTGGTTTTTAAAAAACTATTGGAACCTTGATTCACCGCTATTTAAATCGATTGCACAACAGGAACTGAATCATTGCCATCCGTTTGCTATCATCACTGCGATGTTTGGTTCTGGAGAAAATTCCCCACAATACTCACCATCAAAATCATCAGGCCAGCGAGCCTCCCAAGCCACCCTCCAAAGTACAGGGTCTATAACCAGCCTTCTGAATTCTGGCTCTGGCGGTGATAACAGAGATCCTCAACAACATCGGCATAGTCTGGGTTTAAATTGTCTTGTCTATCCCTGTCACGGCGTTTGTCGATTCCGAACATTATTTGATAGCAGTGGATCTTCTGAATGGACGCTGGACTCCCTAAAGGGTTTATGCCCCCATTTGTTCAGTGGACATTGCTTTATTTGCTCATATCATTTTGCTCCTTTAAACACTGAAGATTGCCAACAAAACCCGCTTTTTGACACGTCGATCGGTCTTCCTACGATTCAAAGCCGATTCGATCTTGATCCACTTTTACAGACACAGGGAAATAGTATTGATGGCAATACAGCCAATGGTTGCATCTTTTTAGGCGGGGTCGCCTCAGACGGGGTCGCCTTAGACGGGGTCGCCGAGACAACTGACTTTATCGGGTCAATGGGTGATGATTTGCCAATGTCCGGGAGTTTGCCTTGTACTGTCAATGATTTTGAAGTTATTAACGGGCCACTCGATCCAGTAAGTCTTTTAGAAGAAATGGGAATTTCCTCAACGCTAAATCATTCTGAAGCACAGCAAACAATCACTGGATCACCCAAGTTGGGTCAGAGACAGTCTCATCTTTCGCAAACCGGCGCAATACCGGCCAGAAACAAAAGCAGGCAAAAAACCTGTAAACTGACAATGTTGGATGAGTATGGCCAGTCGCAGCCATGTGGGAAGGTCTGCGATAATACTAAAGCCCTTTCAATTCACAAAAGACGATATCACACCGGGCAAAAAACCTGTGACTTAACCATGGTCGATAAAGGAGGTCAGAAGCGGCCATGTGGAAAAATCTGCAAGAATTCCATGAGCCTGGCGGTTCACAAAAGAATACACCACAGCGGACAACAAATCTGTGGCTATTCCGTGTCAGGGGAGGATGGCCAGCTGCGCTCATGCGGGATGGTCTGCAGGAATATAAAAGCCTTGTTGGAGCACAGAAGCCAATACCATAGTGAGCAAATAAACTGTGAGCTAACCGTGGTCGGTGAGGATGGCCAGCAGCGATCATGTGGGAAAGTCTGCAAGAATGCAAAAGCCTTTTCGGATCACAAAAGAAGAGAGCACAGTGGACAAAAAACCTGTGAACTGATCCTGGTCGGAGAAGATGGTCAGCGGCGGCCATGCGGGATGGTCTGCAATAGTGCTCAAGCCTTTTCATCTCACAAAAGCCGATATCACACCGGGCAAAAAACCTGTGATGTAACAATACTCGGTAACACTGGTCAGAAGCGGCCATGTGGGAAAGTCTGCAGGGGTGCTCAAGCCCTGAGCGACCATATAAAAATAAACCATATCCTTGACCAAACCTGTGATGTAAAAGTGGCAGGGGAAGATGGCCAGCCTCGGCCATGCGGAAAGGTCTGCAAGAATGCCAAAACACTGTTAGATCACAAAAGAAACTCCCATACTGAACAGAAAACCTGTGCTGTAACCCTGGTCGGAGACGATGGCCAGCGGCGGCGATGTGGGTTTGTCTGCAGGAGTCAAACAGCCTTGAAGGGGCACAAACAAAGACACCACAGCGGGCAGAAAACCTGTAACCTGAGCGTGATGGGGAAGGATGGCCTGCAGCGGCCATGTGGGGAGGTCTGCAACAGTGTCAGAAGCCTGGCGGATCACAAAAGAAGAAACCACAGCGGGCAAAAAACCTGTGATGTGATCGAGTTCGGGGAGAATGGCCTGCAGCAGCGATGTGGGAAGCTCTGCAAAAATGCTATAGCCCTGACCAGGCACAAAAGAATGCACCGAAAACGTAAGCCTGCTGAGGTGGACAAGAACGATGACTTCAGTCATCAAAAAGGTATAGTGAATAAATAATGATCTGACTGCCGCCCTTTTATTGGGTTAGCGGTTATGCGACAGTCCATGGGCAAATAAATCAGATCAGCAGCGGGAAGTGTACAGGGATTGTACAAAAATCTGTCTTCTGTATCTGGGAATTCTGTTTGATTTTGTGCATGATTGCGGGCTGGCCAAAAGCCACTGGAGGCTGCTCATTTGCCTTAATTGGAGATGCCATCGTCATAGGCATTTCCCGATTAGATTGATCATACGGCACAGGATCAGGTTTGCCGTCATTGGGGGAGACACCGCATGTTTGAGGCTAAGGCCTTATTTGAGCCTGAATTCATCCAGCAGAGCCCAACCAGGCTCTGGAAGACTATCTCTCCACAATACAGTGTGGATGAGTCAGCCTTACTGGCACAGCTGGCCGATTTGGCCAGACCCAGTCCGCAGCAGCTGGCTGTGGTAACCCGACGAGCTACCGATCTGGTCGAGCAGGTTCGAGCCCGGGAAGATTCCATTCATATGATTGACTCTATGTTGTTGCAATACAGCCTGGATACCCGTGAAGGTATTCTGCTGATGTGTCTGGCAGAAGCCCTGATGAGAATTCCTGACTCTGAAACCGCCGATGCCCTGATTCGTGACAAACTCAGTGTCGCTGAGTGGGAAAGGCATCTCAAACAGAGCGATTCGCTATTGGTGAATGCCTCCACCTGGGGTCTGATGTTGACCGGTAAAGTGGTGACATTAGGCAAATCGGAAGACGGTCGCCCGGCTAGCGTGATTGGTCGACTGGTTAAAAAAATGGGTGAACCCTTGATTCGTCAGGCTGTGAACCAGGCGATGAAAATTATGGGTGAGCATTTTGTACTGGGTCGCACTATTGCAGAAGCACTCAGGAATGGTCGAAAGCCAAGAGAGAAAGGTTACACCTATTCTTTCGATATGCTGGGTGAAGCGGCACTGACCGAAAGCGATGCTCAGAAATATCTCGCTTCCTACCTGGCGGCTGTCAGTTCCGTTGGTCAGGAGCAGAAGGGTGGCTACAAAGGCCCTCGTCCTACCGTTTCGATCAAACTGTCTGCCCTGCATCCCCGTTATGAAGTGGCCAATGAAACCCGTGTCTTGAAAGAACTGTTCGACAGCGTGCTGGAACTGATTCGCACTGCCAGAAGCCTGAATGTGGGAATCACCATTGATGCCGAAGAGCAGGACCGCCTTGAGTTGTCTCTGAAACTGTTCGAGAAACTCTACCGTCATCCTGATTGTCAGGGATGGGGTGCTTTCGGACTGGTTGTACAGGCTTACGGTAAAAGAGCACTCCCCGTTCTTGCCTGGCTGGCAGCTCTGGCAAAAGAGCAGGGTGATGAAATTCCTGTGCGTCTGGTAAAAGGTGCCTACTGGGACAGTGAAATAAAACTGTGTCAGCAATCCGGCTATTCCGGCTACCCGGTATACACGCGCAAAGAAGCAACAGACGTTGCTTATCTGGTGTGTGCCCGTTTTCTGCTGAGTGATCCTGTTAAAGGGGCTATTTACCCTCAGTTTGCTACCCACAATGCTCATACTGTTGCCAGCATTCTGAGCATCGCAGAACATAAACATTATGAATTCCAGCGTCTGCATGGAATGGGTGATGCGCTCTATAACACGGTACTGGATCAGGAAAAACCGGACGTTCGCATTTATGCACCTGTGGGTAGTCACAAAGATTTGCTGCCCTATCTGGTGCGTCGACTTTTGGAAAATGGTGCTAACTCCTCTTTTGTTCATCGTCTGGTGGATGCCAGGACACCCGTAAAGGACCTGGTTCATCATCCTGTCACTGTGCTCGAGAAGCATAGTTCTCTGGCCAATGACCGAATTCCTTTACCGGTCGATATTTTTGGAAAAGACAGAGTTAATTCCATGGGTGTCAATATCGATATTGAGTCACAGTGGCAGCCGTTTTCTGAATCGGTACAGAAGTTTATGGGCCAAACGTGGCACAAAGGTCCCGTGATTTCCGGCCAAAAGGTTGAAACTGAAAAAGTGGTTGATGTGCAGTGTCCTTACCAGCTCAGCGAGCTCGCAGGTCGTCTGCACTTCGCCGGAGAAAAGGAAGTGGACCAGGCTATTTCAGTGGCTCACAAAGCGTTTGACCGTTGGCACAAGATACCAGTAGAAACCCGTGCCCAGAGTCTGGAGAAGTTGGCCGACCTGCTGGAGGCCAACCTTGAAGAGCTGGTGGCACTCTGTCATAAAGAAGCGGGTAAAACGATTCACGACAGTATCGATGAAGTGCGTGAAGCGGTAGATTTCTGTCGTTATTATGCCAACCAGGCGCGTGAAAAATTCTCAGCACCTCAGGTTATGCCAGGACCTACCGGTGAATCCAATGAGCTTTACCTGACCGGTCGAGGCGTCTTTCTGTGCATCAGTCCCTGGAACTTCCCTCTGGCTATTTTCCTGGGTCAGGTGGTTGCCGCGCTGGCCTGTGGTAACACGGTTGTAGCCAAGCCCGCCGAGCAAACCACTCTGATTGCTGCACGAGCTGTTGAGATGATGCTGGAAGCCGGCGTGCCTGCCGATGTGATTCAACTGGTACCGGGTGAAGGTAAGGATATTGGTCATCAGTTGACCGCTGATCCTCGTATTGCCGGTGTTGCTTTCACAGGTTCAACCCAGACTGCAAGATTAATAAACCAGACTCTGGCTGCGCGAGAGGGCGCTATTATCCCTCTGATTGCCGAGACCGGTGGTCAGAATGCCATGATCGCAGACTCTACTGCTCTCCCTGAGCAGGTCGTTAATGACGTTGTTCAGTCTGCTTTCGCCAGTGCCGGGCAACGTTGTTCAGCGTTGCGAGTGCTCTATGTTCAGGAAGATATTGCTGATCGTATTGAAGACTTGCTGGTCGGTGCGATGGCAGAACTGAAGGTGGGTCACCCAGCCCTGCAGGAAACAGACCTTGGCCCTGTCATCAGTGAAATCGCCCTTAAAGGACTCCAGGCTCATATTGATCGCATGAAGCAGGAAGCCCGCCTGATTGCCGAAGTGGATTTGGGGGCTGAATGCAATGAAGGTTACTTTATTGCGCCGGTTGCCTTTGAGATTGAGAGCATCAGCCAACTGGAAAAAGAACACTTTGGCCCGATTCTTCACCTGATTCGCTACAAGGCTTCTGAGCTGGATAAAGTGATTCAGGAAATCAACGGCACAGGTTACGGTCTGACTCTGGGAGTGCATAGCCGCAACGAAGCGACCTCCTCCTACATTGAGCAAAGCCTTAAAGTGGGTAATGCCTACATAAACCGTAATCAGATCGGTGCGGTGGTCGGTGTTCAGCCATTTGGTGGACAGGGACTCTCCGGTACCGGTCCAAAAGCCGGTGGGCCTCACTACCTGTATCGCTTTTCTACTGAACGTACCCGCACCATCAATACGACGGCTGTCGGAGGTAATGCCACACTGTTGTCCCTTGGGGCTGGTCTCTGATCGTCATTGCCTGCTCTTTAACTCTGGTTCCCATGCAGAGCGAGGGTGTCGCAAAACTCCAACAGCTCGTTCTCACGCTCTGAAGTCTTCATTCCCGCGAAGGCGGGAATCCAGCGCCAACGGTGGATCTCTGCCTTCTCGGGGATGACAAGGCCAGGGGGACACCGGGCAGTATGGTTCTGGTGGAGAGTCAGTGTGGATTGCCGCCTTCGCGGGAATGACGAGAATGAAGCCGGCAATGATGGGAGTCAACGCGTTCCCACGCCGGAGAGAGTTTTGCGACACACTCTCAGAGCGTGGGAACGAGTTGACAGGAGGTTGGGAAATCAATTACTCAAGCGTTACCCGGTTAGCTTCTTCGAGACTGGTCACACCCTCCAAAACCTTTAACAGTCCAGACTGGCGAAGGTTATTAAATCCTTCTTTCTGTGCAATTTCGGCAATCTGGAGGGAGTTGCCCTCTTCCATAATGATTTGCTGCAGAGCCGGTGTGATCTTTACGACTTCATAGATACCCACACGGCCTTTGTAGCCCTTGCTGCATTGATCACATCCCTTGGGGCCATAAATTTTGGCATACTTGATCTGCTCTTCGGTAAAACCTTCTTCCAGCAGTGTTTCTTTTGGGATGTCTTTTATTTCCTTACAGTGGTTGCATAAGCGTCTGGCCAGACGCTGGGCAATGATCAGGCTGACAGAGGTGGCAATGTTGAAGGAAGGAACCCCCATGTTTTGCAGACGTGTCAGTGTTTCCGGAGCGCTGTTGGTGTGTAGCGTGGACATGACCATGTGGCCTGTCTGGGCCGCTTTGATGGCGATGTTGGCCGTTTCAAGATCTCGAATCTCCCCCACCATAATGATGTCAGGATCCTGACGAAGGAAGGCTCTCAGAGCTTGAGAGAAATCCATCCCCTGCTTCGGATTAACGTTCACCTGGTTGATACCTTCCAGGTTGATTTCTACAGGGTCCTCGGCGGTGGAAATGTTTCTTTCCGGAGTATTCAGAATATTCAGCCCCGTATAGAGAGAGACGGTCTTACCGGAACCGGTGGGTCCTGTGACCAGAATCATACCCTGGGGTTGGTGCAAGGCTTCCATGTACATTTCTTTTTGGGTTTTTTCATAACCCAGGGCATCAATGCCCATTTTGGCACTGGAAGGGTCGAGAATCCGAAGTACGATTTTTTCACCCCAAAGGGTAGGCAGGGTATTGACCCGGAAGTCGATGGATTTGCTTTTGGACAGGCGCATTTTAATACGACCATCCTGGGGCTTACGTCGTTCTGAAATATCCATGGCAGACATTATCTTCAGACGGGATGCAATTCTGGGTGCCAGGCCAGCAGGTGGTTTGGCGGTTTCATGAAGAACGCCGTCGGTGCGAAATCGAACCCGATAGGTTTTTTCATAAGGTTCAAAGTGAAGATCCGATGCGCCTGATTTGATGGCAATGAGCAGCATTTTATTCACGAATTTTACGACAGGGGCATCGTCATCTTCCCCTGCTACTTCCTCATCGTTGTCTTCGACGGCACCCACTTCCAGCTCTTCAAGGTTATCAAATTCCTCATCATCGAAATTCGACAGGGCATCAACATTGCTATCCAGCAGTTGATCAATGAATCTGTCCAGCTTGTCTTCTTCAACCAGTACCGAATCCACCATAAGACCGCTGCTGAATCGGATTTCATCAATAGCTGTATGATCACTGGGATCAATTACCCCGACAAACAGTCTGGTCCCCCTCTTTATTAACGGGATCAGTTTATGCTTGCGAATCAGCTTTTCCTGAATCAGTTCCTTCGGGATGTTTTCAGGGTCAAAGGCATCAAGATCCATAACTGGCATGCCAAATTCTTCTGCGGTAGCCAGGGATATGTCTTTGGCGCTGAGTAAATTCTCCTGGACCAGGTAGCTGGCAAGGGGCTGCTTTGTTTTTTCTGCCTGTGAAAGTGCGGAGCGGAGTGTCTTTTCATCGATCAGCTGGTCGACAACCAGTCGAGCAGCCAGTCCTGTCAAAGGTTTATCGACCATGCCTTGTCTATCCGTTTATTGTTCTTGGGTCTGTTCTCTGATTTCTACTATATCAGCACTGAGACGAGAGCATAAACAGGATATTTCATAAAGTGTTGAAGAAGGTGTGGCGTTCACAGAGTATACGGTCTGGTAGAAGGAAGCTGAATTTTATAATGTCGGAGTCTGACAATGAACAAAGCCATTACCAGGGGGATAATGGCTTTTGCGGCACTCTTGTACATTTTTTACATGCTTTTCCAGATGCCAAGTGTCGGATTTTATTTACTGGCTGGCAAGGTAAAATACATGAGGCGGGTTGGGGTGCCCCGTTTACTATCTTCACCGTCATAGTAACTGACCAGCATAAATGTTTTGCCCCCTTGTACCGTTTCAGGACCCCGAGCAATCGCCTCAAAAGAGGTTTCGTGAATATCAAAGCCTATTCCATCTTCGAATAATTTCAGGGAGTCCTCTTGAAGGCTGTCAAAGATAAGGGTCTTGGACATAAAGTAGTCTGGTGCATCCATGAATGCCTTGTTCAGCTCGTTGTCAGCAAACATTTCACTGCCTTTGACATTCTTGCCACTGCTCAGGTCGACCAGATAAACCCGGGTAATAAAATTGGATTCAGAACTTCGATAAGGGAGCACTGTTTTCTCAAGGAACAGAGCCTCTTTCTTATTGAGAACCGCAATATCGCTGACTGTACGAATCGGGCTGCTCTTCAGCTGTTTCATTGCAGAAGGGCTTAAACCCAGAAGAGAAAAGTTATAGAGCTTCTCTGACAGAATTGTTACTTCACCCTTGGCAGGAAGCTGTTGGCTGTTCAGGTATTTTCCTGGCAGCGGTTCGCCATTGTTAGACAGTTGTTCTGTAGTAAAGGTCACCACCCTGACAGGTGGGACATGTTCATTGATATTCCATTGTTTGGCATCCTGAACCAGAGCTCCGGCGGTTGCTGCAACGTAATGGTTGCTCTTGGGAATACGGTCAAGACTTTTCACACCTAATCCCTGTTGAATACCCTTCAATCCCATGTGGAAAGGAATCCAGTTGTTGTTTTCAAAATGTTTAGGCAGTTTGAATGCGCTATCTACCTGACCGGGTCTGTGATCATTTTCTGTGAGCAGGAATTTTGATGACAGTCCGATATCGACGTGGTGAACACCTTTGGAGAGTTGCAGGGGAATTTCCCTGAAGGTATGCAGGAAGGCTGCCGGAATCAGGTCAAGCACAGGTACAGGGAAGAACTCATGGGCATCATACCAGGCTTTCAGAAAACCATTGTTTCGGGTGGCCAGACTGGTTTCGTCACGATTCGCGTGCCTGTAGCCGTAGCCTGCATAGGCGGGGATGTCGATTGCCCTGTAGTCAATAACGCCGGTAACGCCTCTATCACTCTGACTGGAGGAAATCATCAGCTCACCGTCTTTGGTCAGAGTGATGGCGCTGGGGGCAATATGACCATCGTTCAGCCAGAGGGGATGGGTTTTGGCATTCTTGCCTTCGGTGATAGGGTATTCGAACACTTCACTGGGTAAAGGTCCGCCGTGATTAGGATTCTGACGATCCAAAACCACCTTGCTCATATCCAGCTCGTAGTAGTGGGGCTTGGAAAAGACCCCCCAGCCATGACGACCGGTGAAGCCTGCTCCGGCATCTCCAGAAAGCAGGTAGAGTGTCCCTGTTGAACCATTTCCGACATGAGCGAAGTGAGCACCAGTAATATGAGTGACCCTTTTCTGGTCGTCCGGGCGCAACAGGTGACTTCCCAGATACCTGACGCTTTTATGAGGGGCTGATTTCCCTGGGGATTCTGCTGACCATCCGGGAGTCGAAAGAGTCAAGCAAAGCGTTAAGCCAACCAGGGCACTTCTTCTTTTCATCATTGATAAAAACACCTGAAATGAAACAACCCCATAAAGATAGCCATAATTTTTCATTGCAGGTGTATTTTTGACTGAAGTCGCTTCTAAAGCACCAGAGACGGGAAGGGAGTACCTGAAAGTCTGATAGTCAGGGTTTGATTGGGTTGCTTGGGCAAGTGAGCCATCGATCACAAAGCTCTCGGTTATAGAGATGCGATATAATGCGGCAGTCGCCTGCATGAATGCAGATGAAGAGCACGATAACACAGGGAAGAAGATCCGGTGGTCAGACAAGAGCTCCCACCGCTTCAGGCAGAAAGTCCTCAAACTGATCAGCTGTAGCCAGGGAGTCTCAATGAGCCTCCGCTTGCGAAAGCTTAACAGGTCTATCCTTAGCTGGGCTTCTTCAGAATAAACGGACATTACCGTCTGATGCAGCAGCTGGATCAATGGATACGTCGGCGCAAGCCGAAAACGCGGCACTGAAACGTGATCGGACCAGGTGCGGACCCGCTTAAGGAGTTGATGTGGAAGCCGGAGGTTAGAAACGTCCGACTGTCCGATTTAGCAGGTTTAAGTACCTGGTTAGGTACTTATCTACCGGCTTATTCGATTCAGTTACAATCAAAATAAGTCAAAGCCTGCTCTAAAAATAATTTAAAGCTGTTTGGAAAAGACTTTGTAAGAGTCGTTAATTCATTTAATAGCTTATTTATTTCTTCCAGATAACTCCAAGTCTCGGATACGTCAATTGTGTCGTTCTGGTCAAGATATTCTTTTAGCTTGTTGTTTAAAATCTGGTATGACAAGGCTTTCTGTGAAAATTCAGAACTATCTTTATCCGCCTTATCAGCTAATTCCGTTAGGGTGCCACACTTGTGCTCTTGAAAAGTGCCTGAAAAACTTGCGTCCCCAGAGACGCCAGCAACACTAAACAGCCTGCCCATTGCTACTGATTGCCCTGGATTGCCAGCTGAAACTTTCATCCGCTCAAAAGCCTTTTTTGCTAGCAATTCAGAATCATTCGTGACTGTTTTTGTGAGTGTGGCTAAATAAGCTTTGCTCATTGATAACGATGAAAAAACTCTCTCTAAAGATTCGTTCATAGATACTAAGTGAGGAATGATGGTGAAAATGGACTGAGACCCAAAGGTTGTTATGATAGTTTGAACTCTTTCAGCCAGTTCCAGAAACTCACTTCCTCTCCTGTCCATGTCATCTATAAGCTGTCGTCCTTGCTTTAAGTGTTCTTCGCTTATTTTAATCGCAAAGACAAAGGGAGATGAAACGATCAATATAACCGAAATAAAAACTGTGGTAAAAGTTTGCATAGGTGTTTCAACTTCTTTTCGGTTTGCATTTTTGCTCATGTTCTGCCAGCTAACCCCTGCTTCACCACGCGGGCAAAGCACGTCGGGAAGAGAGGTGAAGCCTCGGGATAGAATTGGCAGAATTACGCGATAACTATAGTGTAATCAGTGATAGCTGGGTGGTGATGTGCTGGCAGTGAGGCCCTGATACGCCAGGTAAATCTCCGGGAACCTCTGATGCGTCGGCAGCTACAGCGAAATTGTGAGATTGAGTAATGAACTTAAGGAGCTGGCCGGTCACAGCAGCTGATATTTAATGGAGAGAATCACCGTAACCGATTTCTTGTGAGGTGTCGGTAAGGGCAGGGAGCGCTCAATGGCTTTCAGACTACTGGCTTCGAATGCCTTTTTACCGGCCAGTACAGTCGCCTTTTCCAGTGTTCCGTCAGAGTTGATTTCAATTTTGATTTTTACTTCTCCTTCCAGTCGCCTTCTTTTAGCCTGGTAGGGATACACTTTGTAGCGATTGATCCGGTATTGAAGTTGAGCCACCCATTTCTGAAATTCATCAGGCTCCAAATGCCCGGCTTTTGAAGTGATGAGTTCTTCGACGGGCTCTCCCGATGTCTGCTGGTTGAGAGCAGATACCGGAGGCTCACCCGGTTTTGCGTGCCTGTGTTTGTTTTCTTCCTGATTGGCCGACTCTTGCTGAATCTTTTTCTTTTCGGCTCTGGTCGTTATGACTTTCTTGTTCTCTGCTTTTTCAGCCTGTTCTGTTTTTTCAGTGCTTTGAATGTGTTCAGTGTTTTCAATCTGAGAATCTGGCTTTGTCAATTCCGAGCCGGTCATTGCTTCTGTAGCGGTCAGGTTTTTTTCAATGGCAGGTGTTATGTCGGGTTGATGAGACACCAGTTTGATTTGAATGCCGGGTGATTTTGCAGCAGTCAACCAACTACTCCCGCTATAGCCCAAAAGTAAGGTGTGAAAGACAACTGACAACGTCAGGGGGATGACCAGATGCCTGATGGTGGTTTCCTGTTCCATGATTGGCAACCCACAGAGCATAGCAATTTAAACAGGAATTAAAGAAACAGGTCTGTAGAGGAAACCCCGACATGGTCAGGGCTTCTTAAGAATATCAGGAAGGCTTTACCGGGCTACCAAAATCCCGAGGCCCGGTATGACAAAGAAGGCCAGCAAAAGATACAGGAATGCATAAGCGCGGTTTTTTATAGCCAGATCAGACAATTTTTCTGCAGCGTAGAGAGGAATCTCACGGAGCCACCTGATGCCATAGATAAGGGCTACGGCAAACACGTTGAAGAACAAGTGTACCAGAGCAATGGTCATTGCGTGCTCTGCGTCTGCACCGACGATGGCCGTTGCTGAAAGCAGCGCTGTGATGGTTGTACCGATGTTGGCACCCAGAGTGACAGGGTACATCTGACGAACGGTGAAGACGCCACTGCCTACCAGAGGAACCATAAGACTGGTGGTAGTAGAAGAGGATTGCACCATTACGGTCATAACAGTACCGGAGGCAATACCGGAAATCGGACCACGACCAATAGACTTGTGCAGAATGTCCCTGGCACGTCCCACCATAACTTTTTTCAGCAGCTTGCCCAGTCTTACGACCGAGCTGAAGATAAGGAAGATACCGAAGGCGATCATGGTCAGGCCAGCCAGTGTGCTGTCGGGCAGAAGGCCTGCAAAATCCTTGACAATATTCACGGCCGGCTTGGTCAGGGGTTTGACGAAATTCAGGCTGCCCATATCAATAGCAGAGCCACCCACCAACAGTGCGGCTACGTGCTGTGAAATATCGCTCAGGAAGCCGGTCATCAATTCCAGAGGCAACAGAATCAGAACCGCCAGATAGTTAAAGAAGTCGTGAACTGTCGAAGCAGCAAAAGCTCGCTTAAAGGATTTGTCGCAACCCATGTGACCCAGACTGACCAGAGTATTTGTGATGGTGGTACCAATATTGGCTCCCATTATCATGGGGATCGCCATCTCTACCGGCAGGCCGCCAGCCACGAGGCCAACGATAACAGAGGTTACTGTACTGGAAGACTGAACCAGAGCTGTGGCGAGGGTACCGGCTATCAGTGCCAGCATAGTGTTGTTGGCAAAGCTGAACAGCTCTGCAGCTGCTTCTGCGCCACCTACGGCCATTTTAAAACCAGAGCCCACTACGCTGACGGCAACCAGGAGAGCATAGATCCAGAGGATAACTCTCAGCCAGATACGGCCATAGTGCCTGCTGGTGTATTTATAGTCAGCTTTGGTGCTGGCTTGACTTGTTGCTTCAGACATTTTCTGCACCTTGGTGCTGTGTGGATAATCAACGATGGTGTAAGAAATACTAATTTCCTATCTATAGGACGGCTGTAGAATAACACCGTCCCTCAATACGTAAGATAAAAACCGATGCAAGCATACAGCTATCGTAGATTCTCCAGCAAGAAGCAATCTAAAGGAACTTCCCTTACGAGACAGACTAAAGCAAGTCAGGAGTTCGCTAAACGCCACGGCTGGACACTATCAGACACCACATTTAATGATCTAGGTGTATCAGCTTTCAATGGCAATAACGTTGAACGAGGGCAGCTATCAGACTTCCTTCAGGCTGTTCAAAGTGGAGCCATTGCTACACCTTGCGTATTGATAGTTGAATCACTAGACCGTGTATCAAGGGACAAACTATCTCAAGCTTTAAGCACCTTCCAACTCCTCCTAACGAACAATGTCACTATAGCTACAGTCAGTGACAATCAGGTATACCCTCCCTCCGCAAAGGATGACTTAGGTTCTAGTATGGTCGCTATGGTGAATCTCCACCGTGCGCACGAAGAAAGCAAGATTAAGTCTGATAGAGCTAAAGCCTATTGGGAGGCAGCCAGAGAAGGCCGTCTAGTTAAACGTGGAGGCCGTGTGCCTTGGTGGTTAGAGCGTGACAACAAAGGCATATACACTGTTATAGAAGATAGAGCAAAGCTTGTGAAGGAGTTATTTGAGTTGTACATAGGAGGAGTTTGCGGAAGAGAACTAATAGAACACATGAACTCACACATAGCTAACGATAAGACATGGACAGCAACAGCCATTAGGTCATTATTAACGAGTTACGCTGTGATAGGGCTATGGATTCCACGCAGCGGTGAAACTAAAGAGCAGACAGGAGAGCCGATAAAAGTCTACCCTCCCGTCATTACAGAAAAGCTATTCTATGTGGCTCAGGAGTTCCGCAATAGACGCAACGGCGAGAGAGCCTTAAGAGGTAAATCAGTGAACACTGAGAACGTGTTTAAAGGAATCATTAGGTGTTCAGGCTGTAGCGGCTCAGTCAAGTATTCAAAGTCAAGGAAGCTATACAAGGGCAAAGCGTACGAATACCGTTACCTCTCATGTAACACATACAGGGATAACATAGAGTGCGCTAGCCGTGGCATGTTCGACTATAGCAAAGCTCTGGATGCACTTAAGTACCTCCTCTCATGCACTGACACACGTCCACCAGCTCAACAAACAAGTGAGCAATACAGTATTATTTCTGAGTTGGAAGGAGAAGTAAGTAAGCATAAGAAGGCTGTAGAGAACTATGAGGAAGCCATAGGCAACGCTGATGGCTCAATACCAAGCCTCGTAGCCAAGCTACAAGAAAGCATTGATGCCTCACGTTCAGCTCAAGATAAGCTTCAGGACTACAAAGCTAAACTTTCAGGGCAATTAGATATTGATGAGAGGATTAAAGCTTATGCTGAAGTGATGCTAGACATTGACTCCTCCTACAATGACTCCTCTGTCACTAACAAGGTTAATGCGAGACTTAGACAGCTCGGGATTACTCTAGTACTGAACAGTAAGGAAGACAAGGTGACGCTACTGGAACAAAGCGAGGAAGTAGCTTCAGTGGACTTAAGACAGCTTGAGGTAATCAAAGCTATTGAGTCTGGAGTGAGGAGAACATCAGGGCTGAAGATAAGAGCATAGTCATCATTAATCTGTCGCCTAAGACCTCCCTATAGAGCCTCCCTGAGAGGCTTTCTCCTCCTACCTACCACTATCGTACCACCTAAATAGAAAGACGCTTAGAAGAACTCTATGAAAGCCTGATTGCTTTACAGATTACACACAGATTTCTAGGGGTTTTATCCACTGCTGTATTGAAATCTTTTCCCGTATATTTCTGTCCCACTAGCACTATCAATATAATTTAAGAGGTTAATTAAATAGTTTGACATCCTTGAGTAAACACGAACTCCTGAGCCGGATTAGCAGCCACGTTAGCCGACACCTATCATCACTGCCAGCCACACCTAAGAAACCATGCGCTGTCGAAGGATGCAGGAAGCCAGTTAAGCAGACAATGCCTGTAATGGGAGTGAGTATCGGGAAGTACTGTAGTAAACACAACGCACACAATCAGTACCACGCACACCCCACTAAGAAGATTGGAAGGCTCGGCACGTATGAAAGAGCTTGGCTGAAGAGGAACATTGAAACACGTTGGGAGACACTCGAGAGCCGCCATAGATTGATTCATTGGTTAGGGAATTGTGAGAAGGAGTTAGGAGAGAGAAAGAACATTGCTACCTTCTTCCACAACAGCACACTTGATGAAAACAAGAAGCAGAGAAGCTACCCAATATGGAAAAGACTTATTCGCTATGGGAGAGAGCTTAGGCCGTACATTGGAGGCTTAAGTAAGCTTAAAGGCAGAGAAGCTTTAGCTCAGAACTTAGTACGTATTCACCTTGAAATGATATTAGTGGATGAATATGGAGGAGAGGAAAAAGGTTACATTCCAGAGTTACCCAAGATGCAACTGTTCTACTGGATGCGAACAGCTTTTGAAACTCCTAATATTGAAACTTCCCATGTCTTAGGTAAACCACATGAAAGGCTTCAGGGGCTTATGGATGGCTATAGAAAGTCTTATGTCTGGCCTGTAGTACTTGAGTGGCTGAAAGAACCCAGCGAGCCTAGAGCTTACGACAGGAACAAAGGGCTTAATGGGAGGGAGTCTTTTGAGAAGTATCTGAGGGATGCTGAAGAGAGAGCCAAGGATAAAGATTTGAAGCTCCTTAAGGCTGCTGTAGAGAAGCTTGAGAGGGACGCTGAGGATAGCAGTAGGGAAGCTAAGGCTAATCATAAAACAACTCCTATCACCACTCCTATGCAGCCTGATACAAGTACAATGACAAGGGAAGAATTAAAGGAGTATTACATAAGCATTGGAGCACTGGAGCAAGCGCAGTACCTATGAGCAAACAAGTATCAATAACAGCTATTGACCAAGACGATACACGCTATCAGGTAAGAGATAACCGCACTGGTTCATCTAATGATGCCCTAGCGTGTGAACTTGAGGAAAGACAGCACGTCAAGCGTATTGTTGAAGCAATTGAGACAAATAGGAGACTTCCACCCATTGATGTAGTGAAAGGAGAAAAGGGGAAGTATGTAATTGTTGATGGATGGCACAGGTTCAAAGCTCAGAAGAAACTGGAGAGACCACGAATTAGTGTCAATGTATTGGAGAATGTGAGCCTTGAGTACTACTTCAATCTCAATAGTGAACATAAAGGCCGACCACTTACATCCGCTCAAACTTCAGAACTCAAGTGGCAAAAGTTCCTTGTAAAGACTCTTAAAGAAAACAGCGAGCCAAAAAACAGTGAACTAGCGGGAGAGCTTGGGATAGCTGTTAGAACCTTGCAGAGCTGGCGCAAGCTTCTTAAAGATGCACAGAATGAAAACGCTTGGGAAGACGCAATAGAGCGCAACGAGATAACTGGATACCCCATAAAGGAAAAGCTTAGTCATGCTTTGAAGTATGGAGAGACTGAGTTTACTCCTGAGAATGGTTTGAGTAAGGAAGAGAAGAAGGTTGTAAAGAAGATACACCGATTGCTCTCTGGTAGAGGCATAAGGTATGACAAGGTTCTATCTGAGGTTCAATCCTTCTACCAAGGAGAAGATGAATTTGAGGACTTCTGATAGTACTACTATTCCCGATTAGTAGTAGCCCAGAAATGCACCAGAACAGCCTACAGATTGACCTGTAGCCCTTGGGAACACTGGAGAGGGCTGTAGGTGACTGGTGGAGTTCAGGGGGTGCATAGCCACACTTTAAGGAAAACCCTTCAGAAAACCCTACTCACTCCTACCTATCTCACCACCGAAACAGAAAAGCTCTTAGGGAGGCTACGAGGCTCTGAAGAGGTTCCCTAAAGGCTCCCTCCTGATGGTCTATGTACACCTCCTCCTACTTACAACTATTGATTGATACAAAGGAATGAGATTCATGTCCGTCCAGATTTGGGTACACATTGATTAATACAGGAGTGGGAGTAATAAAGGGAAGCTGAAGACCCTTCAGCAACTCCTTCTTACGCTCCTTCAATCGCTCCTACAGGCATCCAAATCTGGAGGTTTTAACTATCTCCTCATACAACAACCATGACCCATTATCCATTAGGCTCTATCACAAATATTCAACAACAATATCCATCTTGACGACTGGGTTATCACATAGTGCTCTAAGTAATTACACTTTATACCCTGATTTGCTATTGACTTCAGTTAGTAGGTGGTGGTAATGGGAGGAGTAATAAAGTCAAACCACCAGCCAAAACACACAGCCAAACACGCAGCCAAACACACAGCCAAACCAACAGACAACTATGTCTTCCCGTGAGATTGCTGAGTTGGTTGGTAAGCGGCACGATAACGTTATTGCTGCCATTGAAAAGATGTTAGACACACTTAAAGTAGGACGCCTTAAATTTAAGTCCTCCTACCTAACCCTACAAAACAAGCGGGCTAAGGAATACCTCCTCCCACGTCGTGAATGTGAAATCCTCGTAACAGGCTATGACGTAGTTCGCAGAGCAGCAGTCATTGATAGATGGATGCAGTTGGAGAAGGAGAAGCAACAAGCACAGCAGGCACAGCAAGTTATCCCTACCTCCACTGGTAACGCAGTGCTTGACGCTTTGATTCAAACACTGGTGTAATCCTTAACTGAAACAGCAGCGACACTAATAAGCATTAACAGTAGGGGTAGGCTTATGAAATTTAAATCAGTACCAACGGGAGTCTGGTGCATCATTGGAGCTTGCGTGATTGGCGCGCTATTGGGTGCAACAGCTGCGCTACTCCCGATCTTCTGCATGTAGTACTGAAGGAACTCAAAAGGGAACCTACTTTTGGATTTACCTGAGAGAACCAAGGGTTTTCTCTGAGAGCCACCAGCCAAACCACCAGCAAGTACCCCTTGAATATTTTTACCACAAATTTCTGAGCCCTTTCTTTATATATAGCGGCTGGCTGAATGTCCCCATAGGCCAAAGCCAAAGGCCGCCCCTAGGGTTAATCATTCTTTGTAATAGGAGGAGTAATTAATTCTTCTCCTTCCCTCTCCTTCTACCTCTCCTCCCTTCTATCTTCTCCTGTATCACTAGGGTACACCCTTGAGCCACACCGACAGTGACACAAATAGATGTATCAATAGGGTTGCTTTTGATAATGACACACGTATAATGCCGAAAGTCTAAAGCCTAATGACACACTAATAAGGTACACACAGCAATGTCTGAAGCAGCATACATACGAGTCTCCAGCACTGACCAGAACACAGAGAGACAATACGAGATAGTTAAAGAAGGAGTAAAAGTATTTGAGGATAAATGCAGCGGAAGCACAACCAATAGACCAGCTTTAGGTGAGCTTAAGAACTGGCTAAGAGAAGGAGACACAGTACACGTTCACAGCATTGATAGAATGGCTAGAGACTTGTTAGACCTTCAGAGCCTTGTTAATGAGTTTAATGAGAAGGGAGTTACTGTAGTGTTCCATAAGGAGAGTCTTACCTTCTCCTCCAATAAGAATGATTCAATGTCAAAGCTCATGCTTCAAATCTTTGGGGCTGTAGCTGAGTTCGAGAGAGCAAGGATTAAAGATAGACAGGCTGAAGGGATAGCCAAGGCGAAAGCTAAAGGAGTCTACAAAGGCCGTAAGCAATCAGTCGATAGGGATAGAGTAAGGGAGTTGAAAGCGGGTGGCATGGGAGCCACTGCTATTGCAAAGGAGCTAGGGATAGCCCGAAAGACTGTCTATAGAGTGCTTGAGGAGCAACAAGGTTAGTCACTTTATTTTCCTGTACTATTGGTTGTTATCCGTGGATAGAGATGATGGCGAAAATATAGGTGTTCTGTTTCAGAAATATTACAGTTATGACATTTTTTTGAAATATTTAAAAAGCCCTCCAGGACCAGAGGGTGTCGCAAAAGGTCAATTAAAACGCTTCAAGCTTCAAACCGTCATCTCCGCGAAGGCGGAGATCCACTGTTCGTGGTGGGTTCCCGCCTACGCGGGAACGACGATCTTGATATATCCTGCTGACCATACCCTTTTGCGACACCCTCACCAGGGCAAAGACTGCAGAAATATGACAGTGCTCGTTTTCGGGGCAACCCTTTTCCATGTCGGAACCCGGAGGTCCCAAAAGCATGGGAGCCAGAGTGATGCGACAGCCTGCAGAACAGGGAGTAGTTACCTGAGAAGTTTATCGAACAACTGCACTCTAACCGTTTCTCCTGCCTCAATATTTCCCTGGGAAGCGGGCAAAATGATGTAACAATTAGCCATACTCATGGATCGGAGAATCCCCGACCCCTGACTGCCCGATGTGACTACCTCGGCTTCTCCTCTCTCGTTGGTTGAGAGAATGCCCCTCTGGAATTCCAGGCGACCGGGTTGTTTCTTCAGGGGAGTGAGGCACGTTGCTGGTAGTTCAGCAGCAGGAGTTGGTTCTGCTCCCATCATATGTTGCAATGCGGGCGCTGCCAATTGTTGGAAAGTTACCGTAGCGGAAACCGGATTGCCGGGTAGCCCAAAGAAAACACTGTTGGGAAGTTTACCAAAGGCAAAGGGTTTGCCGGGTTTAATGGCCAGCCTCCAGAACGAAGTATGGCCTATTTCACTGAGAATATCTTTGACAAAGTCGACGTCACCTACGGATACCCCACCAGAGGTAACAACTGCATCAGCCTGCTGATCAGCTTTCAGAAAAGCTTTCCGGATCTCGTCGCGGTCATCATGGAGTTTTCCAAGGTCAATCACTTCTGCACCCAGTCGCTTGAGCATCGCTGATACTGCAAACCTATTGCTGTCGTATATATTACCTTGTCCGAGAGTCTCGCCGGGCAGCTTCAGTTCATCACCCGTGGAAAAGAGCGCTACTTTTATTCTGCGAATGACTGGAACTTCAGGGATTCCCAATGAAGCCAGCAGACCTATATCCTGGGCTTTGATGATGTGTCCCTTTTCAAAAACCTGACAACCTTGAGGAATATCTTCACCGGCACGGCGAACATTATTGCCTGACTGAGAGGGTAGCTTGCTGAAAGCAATACCCTGTGAGGTTATCTCGGCCTGCTCCTGCATGATGACCGTATCGGCACCTACAGGAATGGAAGCACCTGTCATGATTCTTATACAGTGGCCAGCGGGCATAGAACCCTGATAGGGATGTCCGGCCAGAGATTTTCCGGCCAGCGGCAGTATTGAATGTGGTGCCAGGTCACTGAAACGGACTGCATACCCGTCCATGGCTGAATTATCATGGGACGGAACGTTAACCGGCGAAATAATTGCCTCAGAGATAACCCTGTCCAGGGAGTCAGCCAGAGCCACTGTTTCAGTTTCAGTGACGACCGGTGTTTCTGTCATCAGTTTCTCAAGCCCTTCGTGCAGGGGCATGAGCCCCGGGGCAGAACAGCAGTCAGTCATTGAAAGGTCTCCTCGATACAGTTTTTGAAACTGCTCTTAAAGTAAAAGCTATAAATGAATTCAGCAATCTGTTTCTTGTTATTTGTATCACTCGATATTGTCCTTTAAGGCATGGCTATTTTATCGGGTTAGGGTTAGGATGAGCCCCTAATTAATTTTAATAAAGCGCCGAGCTTCGCAACCTAACCCTCACCATGAAGGTACGGTTGTCTGGCCGTGACCTGATGCGTGTTACACGCAGGGTTGCCAGGGTTCACACAGAAATGTCTGGGCCTCCCGTGTTTGGAAAGGTGTGAAATGCGACCATTACAAGACCAACAGGGACGAACGTTTCCCTATCTCAGACTGTCTCTGACTGATCTGTGCAACTTCACTTGCAACTATTGCCTGCCTGATGGCTGTGATGAGCATCGTCACAAGCAGTCGCTGGATGTTGCCGAAATTAAACGTCTGGTGACCGCTTTTTCGGCGGTGGGTGTTGAGAAGGTTCGCCTCACTGGCGGTGAGCCTACCCTGCGCTCTGACTTCATGGATATTGTCAGTACTCTTAAGTCCATTCCGGGGATTCAGAAAGTGGCTATGACCACAAATGGTTACAAAATGGACCAGAGAGTTGAGTCCTGGCTGGCTGCTGGTGTTGATCAGATTAATGTCAGTATCGATAGTCTGGACCCCCGAGCCTTTGCAGCAATAACCGGGCACGACCGCCTTCAGGAAATACTGGTGGGTATTGACAAGGCCTTCGCAAAAGGTCTTCCTTCTATCAAGGTCAATGCGGTTTTGATGAAAGGGGTCAACGACATCCAGCTGGAGGCGTTTCTGGAATGGATTAAGCACCAGCCTGTTACCATGCGTTTCATTGAGTTGATGCAGACGGGTGATAATAGTCGCTTTTTCAATCAATACCATGTCCCCGGAAAACAAATAAGGGATCAGCTTCTGGAGCAGGGCTGGGTCAGAATGGCCAGAAATAAAGATGCGGGTCCGGCTTACGAATATTGTCATCCTGAGTATCAGGGGCGCATTGGACTGATTACCCCCTACTCAAGAGATTTCTGTAAAGACTGCAATCGTCTGAGGGTTAGCAGTCAGGGGCATCTGCAACTTTGCCTGTTCTCGGAATCAGGCCATGACCTTCGACATTTCTTACAGGACGACAGCCAGCAGGATGAATTGATTCAGGAAATTCGATCAGCACTGAGGTTGAAAGTAGACGGTCATTTTCTGGAACAGGGGTATACCGGAGGTACTCGCAATCTTGCCCAGATTGGTGGCTGATATAGCTCGGCCTTCGCTTTAGGTGACTGGGGGTTATTGTCGGCACACAGGGCACAAAGGTGATTGTGTCGTCCATGCGTGAATGCATGCTGCACAGTAGAAGTGCTTTAAACACTCCCCAGCGGCGATAGGGTATCTTATGGGGTCCATACAAATAGAGCATAATCCGCCAAAGAGTTTTACTGCCAGATAGTCAGTAATTCTTGCTGACAATGCGTGCTCTGTTACTCGGGCAACGAGACTGCAAAAGGCTAGTGGTAAGTTTTCATCACTACTGAAAAATGCTATCAGGTCGTAGATGAAGTTAAAATAAAAGCATGATATTAAGCTTATTGAAAAAGCAAAAGCTAACTCTTGACGAAAAACATTACCCGATTTAAGTAGATGGTAAATTAAAAAAGAAGCACTTGTTGATTCAACTAAGCGTAAAGGTAGCCTGATTTCATCATAATATAACGAGAGAGAAGTTAATAAATTTAACAGGTCCCTGAGAAAGCTCTGTTCGTAATCTTTATGTGAAATAGTCAGGTCGGAATTTACATATTCATCATTATAAGTATTATCTTCAGATCCGTAAGAAGTGCCACAAGATATTAGCAAGACAAATATCACTAATTTGCATAAATAGAGCATATCTGTTGTGTATGGATTTTAGGGAACACTCAGTCAAGATAGATTACGAAGGGTCATGTTACAAATATCGAGCAGGTTTTACCTGCGAGCACCCGCTGAAAATGGCTGGAGCAAAAGGTGCTTCAGCCAAAATCCATTCAGTTTTCGAAATGGATATTTATTGAACGGGTTGATCGCTATTCTATTTATTTTATCGGGAGGTTACTGTCGGCATACAGGGCACAAAAGTGATTGCGCCTCCCATGTGCGAAGGCATGCACTGCAATACCAGTGCCTTCTGCAGCCTGCACAGTTGATAAAGGTACTCATTTGTTCCAGACAAATAGGACATATTCCTGAAAAAAGTTTTACTGACAAATAATAGGTAATAAATAGAGATAATGCGTGCTCCATCCTTTGTGCGATGAGTGTAAATATGAATAATGATAGATCTTCGTAATTATGCTGATTAGTTCTTAGGTCATATGAAAAGTTAACGACAGCGCTTAATAAATAAACAAAAAGATACTCATGATGAAAAGTACTGCTCAGCTTAAGTAGACAGAAATTCAACAAACACTGAGATGTTATCTCAGTTAAACGTAAAGGTAGCCTGAATTCATCATAATGTGACGAGAGAAAGGTTAATAAATTTAAGAGGCCAGTTGAAAGGCTCTGTTTGTAATCTTCATATGAAATAGTGTGGTTGGGATTTTTATATTCATCATCATAAGTATTATCTTGAGAACCGTAAGAAGTGCCACATGATATTAGTAAGATAAATATCACTAATCTACCTAAATAGAGCATATCTAATGTTTATGAATTTTAGGGAACAAGTAGTCAAGATAGATTACGAAAGGTCATGTCACAAATATCGAGCAGGCTGCACCTGCGAGCACCCGCTGAAAATGGCTGGAACAAAATATGCCTCAGCCAAAAAACATTCAGTTTCTGAAAAAGGCATTTATTGAACAGGCTGATCGCTATTATTCTTTATCATCAGTGGGTTACTGCCGACATACAGGGCAAAAAGGTGAATGTGCCAGCCATTGATTAAGGCAGTCTGCACAAAACAAATGTCTTCTACAACGTGCATATCGGAAAGGGAATCTTAAGGGCTCTAAACAAATAGGACATGATTCTGTGTGAATTTTTACTAAAAATATTAAGGGCTTTAAACAAAAAGAACATGATGCTGCGACAATGACTACAAAAGTTATGTGCTCCGTTGTTTGTGCAATGAATCTAGGTAAGAATAATAATAATGATCTTCCATGATTTTTAATATTCATGCTTATGTCGTATATAATATGAAACAAAAAACTTGATCCAAAAATAAATGATAAAATTTCAGTATATATATTACGAGGAGGCTCTCTACCTATTTCAAATAGATGGATATTAAATAAAAGACATACGATTTCAACAGCACGCAGCGGTAGCCTGACTCCATCATAATATATTAAGAGACCGCTTAAGAAATTTAACAGGTTACTCGAAGCACTCTGTTCATGGTCTTCGTATGAAATAGTTTGGTTGGGATTTAGATATTCATCATTATAAGTATTATCTTGAGACCCGTAAGAAGCACCATAAGATATCAGTAAGATAAACATCACTGATTTACATAAATAAAGCATATCTATTGTCTGGGGATTTTAGGAACACTTGGTCATGGTAGATTACGAAAAGTCATATCACAAAAATCCAGCACGCTGCACCTGCGAGCAACGGCTGAATATGGCTGGATAAAAAGATGCTCCAGCCAAAAGTCGTTCCGTTTCCGAAATAGGCATTTATTGTACAGGCTGACCGCTATTCTCTTTAGTTCATTGGCGGCTTACTGACGACATACAGGGCAAAAAGGTGAATGCGCCCGCCATTGACCAATGCAGGCCGCACAAAACAAATGTCTTGCACAAGTTGCAAATTGGACAGGAAATCTTAAGGACTCTAAACAAATAGGACATGGTTCTGTGAAAAGTATTACTAACAAATGTTCGGCAATTGCTAAAGACATTATGTGCTCTATTCTTTGTGCAATGAATTTGGCTAAGGATAATAATGAGATTCCATGATTTTTAACATTCATTCTCGTGTCGTATATACCATTAGCAAGATGGCTTGATGCAAGGCTATATGAAAAAATCATACGACATGTTTCAGTAGTTGCTCTACGCATTTTAAATATATATAAATCAAAAAAAACAACAGCTGCTATTTCAGTCGCACGTAGAGGCAGCCTGAACCCATCATAATATAAAGAGAGAGTGCTTAATAAATTTAACAGGTTACTCGAAAAACTCCCTTCGTAATCTTTATATGAAATAGTTTGGTTGGAATTTACATGTTCATCATTATAAGTATTATCTTGAGACCCATAAGAAGCACCATAAGATATGAGCAAGATAAATATTACTGATTTGTATAAACAGAGCATATTAATTGTGTGGTAATTTTACGGAGTACTCGGTCATGGTAGACTGTGGGAGGTTGTGCAACAAACAATCCAGCATGCTGCACCTGCGAATATCCACTGAATGAACAGTCCTCCGGACTGATCCCTTACATCAATGCCTGCAGGGCCTGGCCCGGCTGGGCAATATTTTTCGCGAAATTGGCTAAACATAAAAATGTTTACTGGCGTGTACATTCTGTTTAAGGCAGGTATAATCACGTTCCAAGGCTGGTCGGGCGAATATAATTTTTAAAGACATTTATTTGTTATGGACACTGAGTCAGTCTTGATCTCGACTGCCTGTGGTAACCTTCTTGATGACTCATACGATCTTTGATACTCCCATTATTAATACTCTCTTTCGTTTAATCTCTACTCTGGGTCTGAAGCTGGCGGGCTGGAAGTTGTCGGGTAAAAAGCCGGATGCTCGAAAGTACGTCCTTATTGCTGCTCCCCATACCAGTAACTGGGACTTTATTCTGGTGATTGCCATTGCCTTTAAATTCGGTCTCAAGATTTCCTGGATGGGCAAGAGCAATCTTTTTAAAGGCCCCATGGGCCCCATAATGCGCTGGATGGGCGGCATACCTGTGGAGCGAAGCCGTAATACCGGACTGGTGCAGCAAGTTGTCAACCGGTTTAATGCTTCCGAGGATCTTATCGTTACCATTCCTCCCGAGGGAACGCGCAGCAAGGTGGGCCAATGGAAAAGTGGTTTTTACCATGTTGCGGTTGGAGCCGGTGTCCCCATTGCTCTGGGATTTCTGGATTTTAAAACCAGAGTGGGAGGTTTCGGCCCCATGTTCTTCCCTTCGGATCACTATGAGAGTGACCTGAAAAAAATTCAGCACTTCTACCAAGGGATGACGGGCAAAAGGCCTCACAGGTTCTGAAAGGAGCCCGCAGTGTTCTTCGCGCGTTTTGCGTAGCTGAGGTCAATGGCCGCAAATAAATAACGAGTAGTTGTAAATCCTGCTGTCCTATCGGTTAAATACAGGGAGGTTGCTTGAAATACAGCTATCTATGTTGAGCGAATAGCGATAGAATAACCGACCTTTTGTGGAAGGGCTGTTAATAAGACCTTCCAGGGAGACTGGCTGAGAATGCTCTGCAGGCGTTCCCGGGCTGCCTCCCAGATGTCCTGGTACTCCGTTTACCTCTGTGATCGGTTTGCATATTGAACTCTCATCGGATGCCGATCCTGTCAGTTCTTTCGAGATCTTCAACGAAGTCATGGACACCCAACTGCCATGAGTGAAAAGGCCACCGCCTGTTTGTGAACCCGGTGGCCGGAACATGGTTAATAATCACTGCGCGTTACGAAAAGGACCGTGCGGTGGATCAGTGTACATGGGAGCCTGTTTGCAGGCTCAGGTCGCAAGGTCCGAAAAGAACGATCAACGCTTTCATTGAATTATTCAAGCTAAGCAATCACTTGTCTGACTCTCTGAAATCTGTCCTGTTCCACAGAACATGGTGACCGACTTTCTACCCGCGACTGGCCCATGGGTGATTCTCACGGCTTAAGACCGGCGCTACCCCGTCGGCTGCCTGTCAGAGTATCTAAAGGGAGAACACTGATTGTATCAATGCCTAATTTATTGGAGTACTTGATGTCTGACGACACAACCCCTGCTGAGTCAATAATTACCTTCGCTGAACTGCCTCTTTCCCCGGCAGTAATCAAGGCGGTAAAGGATGTCGGTTATGAAACACCTTCTCCTATCCAGGCTCAGAGTATTCCCCGGATTCTTGAGGGCAGAGACCTGCTGGGTCTGGCTCAGACCGGTACTGGCAAAACTGCCGCGTTTGCCCTGCCTATGCTTTCCAGTCTGGATATGAAGGCCAGTGATCCTCAGGTTCTGGTGCTGACACCTACGCGCGAGCTGGCCATTCAGGTGGCTGAAGCTTTTCAGCGTTACGCGCGTCACATGAAGGGCTTTCACGTGCTGCCGGTTTACGGTGGGCAGGATATGCGTGGTCAGCTGAGAGGCCTCAAGCGTGGTGCTCATGTTATTGTGGGCACGCCGGGTCGTGTCATGGACCATATTCGCAGAGAGAGCCTCAAGCTGGATGCTTTGAAAGCAGTTGTTCTGGATGAAGCCGATGAAATGCTGCGCATGGGCTTTGTCGATGACATTGAATGGATCATGGAACAGACACCGGAAGAGCGTCAGGTGGCCCTGTTCTCTGCCACTATGCCCAGACAGATTCGCAAGATAGCGGATACGCACCTGAAAAATCCTGCCACTGTTGAGATTAAGGCGAAAACCGCCACTGTTGATACCATCACCCAGAAAGTCTGCATGGTCAGCGGTTTCCACAAGCTGGACGCACTGACACGAATCCTTGAAGTCGAACCTTTTGATGCCATGATAATCTTCGTGCGCACCAAAACTGCAACCGTAGAGCTGGCTGAAAAGCTCGAGGCCAGAGGCTTTGCTGCTGCTGCATTGAATGGTGACATGAGCCAGGGGTTGCGTGAAAAAGTAGTAGATCGACTGAAGAAAGGCTCTCTCGATATTCTGATCGCTACAGATGTAGCGGCCCGTGGTCTTGACGTTGAGCGAATGTCTCACGTTGTAAACTACGACATTCCTTATGATACAGAAGCTTATGTTCACCGTATTGGTCGTACTGGCCGTGCAGGTCGTCAGGGTGTAGCTATTCTTTTTGCTACGCACCGTGAGCGTCGTATGTTGCGAGCTATTGAACACGCCACTCGCCAGCGCATTGAGACTATGCGTCTGCCGTCTATGCGTGATGTTCGTGATATGCGCATTCGTGCCTTCAAGGAAGAAGTGGTGAAATCTCTGGAAATGGGCGAAGAGCTGGATGTATTCCGTGAAATCATTGCTGAGCTGGAAACCGAACATGCTCTGAGCCACGAAGATATGGCCGCTGTTCTCTGCTTTATGGCCCAGAAGGAACGTCCGTTCCCGGATGGTAAAGAGCCTGAGCGTCCACAGCGTGAGCGACGTGATCGTGGAGACAGAGGCGATCGTGGTGAGCGCGGTGCGCGTCCACGTCGTGATCGTAAAGAAGACAATGAAGGTATGGTTCGTTACCGTGTTGATGTAGGTCGCGATCAGGGCATTACCCCCGGAGACCTGGTCGGTGCGATTGCCAACGAAAGTAATATTTCAGGCAAGAATATCGGTCACATTCGCCTGTTTGACACCTGCTCTTCCGTCTACCTGCCAGAAGGTGTGGATGCTTCCATCCTGGATGCTCTGAAAAACGTCAAGGTCCGCAACAAGGCTCTGGATCTGAAAATCTGGGCTGATGACGGTCGTCGTGATCACAATCGTCCCCGACGTGGCCGTGGTCGTGATGGCGAAGGTTTCAGAAGAGATCGTGACAATCGTGGTGGGGACCGGCGTCAGGGTTCTCGCAGGCCTCGCCGTGAAGCATAAGTCAATCATCTTTCATTGATTATGAAAAAGCAGAAGTCTGGTACTTCTGCTTTTTTTTGGGTGGAGCACTGCAAAAAGACAATTAACAGACCGCTAAAGGGCAGGTAGACTGTCAGGAAACAAAAATTAAAGAGGTCTCGCTTATGCTGTACGTAGCATTTTCTGGTTCGAAAGGGCGAGGAGTCTTTACACGTAAAAAGATTGAGCGAGATACAGTCATCGAGCGTTGCCCTGTTCTTGAATTGCCTCCTGAAGATCTTGAACACATTGATCAAACGACGATATACAACTACTACTTTTCCTGGGGTGAGGCAATGGATTCAGCCGCTATTGCTTTGGGGCTGGGTTCAATTTACAACCACTCTTATACACCCAATGCACTCTACCGATATGATATGGAAGATCGGGTGATTGAATTCATTGCCATTAAAAAAATTCGACCCAATGAAGAGATAACAATTAATTACAACGGCTCACCGAACGATCAATCACCTCTTTGGCAAGGAATTCAATGGGAGCCCTGAAAACCCAGCAGCCTGTCGGACTTAAGCATCCGTAGCGAGGATTGCAAGAAACAGGGATTTTCAGACCAATTTGCTGCCGTCCTCGCTACGGGCGCTATTCTCGGTCAGGCTCCTAGACACCTGAATTCAGGTGTCGTCAGTTAGCGTGATTGATTTATATCGCGAATCATTTGGCTGCTACACTTAGTGATGTTTTACCTTGAGGTGGTCAGCCAGACGAGTATCGGTCGATGTTCTACTGTTTGCTACTTCTTTGTCGTGTATAGGTGGCGCTTCTATCCGGGTTAATGATGTCACTTCATTCGTGGGTTTCATTAGGATGCTGTATCTTTGTATCGATTCGCATTCCGTATATAGCTCCGTATATAGCTCCGTATTTTGTGTCAGACCTTGGTAATAAAGGTTTCTGGCGGTTTTCAATGAGCAGCTTCAGGGTTTATGCTCAGGCTTTTCTGCCGGGGCAGAAATCAAGAACCGTCTCACGTGAGGTATAAGGTAAAATCATGAGAACCATGGGCCGTTATGTTCTGGTGCTGGCAGCAGGAGGTTTTCTTGTTGCCTGTAGTACACCGGACAAGAGTGTGGTGGTAACACCCACCGACGTTGAGGGTAAGACCTGGGTGCTGCGTTCCCTGAATGGCGTGCCACCGGTTAATGGCAAAAGAGTCACTCTTGAGTTTCAATCTGCTTCTGGCAAGGATGGTCAAATCAGTGGTCGTGGCCCTTGTAACGGTTACTTTGGCAGCTATACGATGCAACAGGATGAGTTGCAGTTTGGCAGAGTAGGTTCCACTATGATGGCCTGCCCGGAACCTTACATGAAACAGGAAATGGCTTATTTCAAAGGGCTTCAGCAGGTTGACACCATGATGTCCAACGGCCTGGTAATGACTCTGAAGGGGCGTCACAATGATGAGACGATGACGTTCTTTGCAGAGAGTGCCAAAGTGAGAGGGATCATCAAATCATCCACAGGCAGTTTCCCGGCTGGCGCAGATGTTCTGATTTTGATGAAAGATATCAGCAATAAGGATAAGCATTCGAACCTGATTGGTGAGAAAAAAATCAAGCTGAATCAGCGTGTTGATGGACCCTTAAAATTTGATGTTCCTTATGCGCCTTCACTGATTCAGCCAAACCGTACGTATTCTGTCTCTGTAGAAGTCAGACAAAATGGAAAACTGGTTTCCCACACTACTTCTAACAAAATAATTGATTTCTCCAGACCTCTGGAATTCAAAGGTCAGTGATCACGGGCTGAAAGTCAGGTTCAGAATTTCAGCCAGACAATAACCTGAACTCGCCCTCCTTTCTTTTGCAACCCTCTATCCCCTCCAGCAAATTCACTTTGCTGGAGGGGACTGCAAATATGATCTTATGAAGTCACTGCTCGCTCCTTAGGAGCCTGTCGCGAAACTCTGGTTCTCATGCTTTCAGGTCCTCTGGGTCCCAGCGTGGGAACGAGTTGCAAAGCAACATTAAAGCTATCCTGCTGCTGATCCTTTGGTCCGGGTCTGGCTGAAAACAGGCTTGCCAACCAGAAGAGTCTTTCTTTTCACATGACAGCGCAAAGCAGGAAACGCTCTCTTAATTGACCTTAAATGTGATAGGTTTAGCGCTTTCATTTCACTGTTAAAGCACATCAAGGAGGTTCCATTATGCAGTTTCGTCCCTGTATTGACCTGCACGAAGGCAAGGTAAAACAGATAGTGGGAAGCTCTCTGCGTGATGGTGATAATTCGGCTCTGGTGAATTTTGAAAGTGACCGCTCTGCGGCTGATTTTGCGGATCTTTATCGGCAGAAACAATTAACGGGTGGTCATGTCATAAAACTCGGGCCCGGCAATGAGGATGCCGCCGCTTCTGCCCTGTCAGCATGGCCCGGAGGTCTTCAGATTGGCGGCGGTATTACAGCAGACAATGCTGTTCGGTATCTGGATATGGGAGCCTCACATGTCATCGTGACCTCCTACGTTTTCAAAGATGGTCAGATAGATTTTGATAATCTGGACAAATTACTCGCTGCAATAGGCCGTGAGCGTCTGGTGCTGGATCTTTCTTGTAAGAAAAAAGATGATGACTATTTTATTGTGACGGATCGCTGGCAGAGGTTTACCGATACCCGGATCAATGCTGAGACATTGAATAGGCTGGCTCATTATTGTGATGAGTTTCTTGTTCATGCGGCATCGGTTGAAGGTTTGATGGCAGGGCCTGACCTGGAACTGGTTTCGCTGCTGGCTCAATATTCACCTGTTCCTGTGACCTATGCGGGAGGCATTGCCACTCTGGAAGACATTGAAGCAGTCAGAAAAGCCGGTAACGGTCAGGTACACATTACCATAGGCAGCGCCTTGGATATTTTTGGTGGTTCGCTGGCATTTATGGATGTAGTCGCGCGCTGTAAAACCGATTAAGCCGCAGGTTTGACGTTCATGCCGGGTGGTTCTGAATTATCCGTTTTGGATATTTCTGCTCAACGTTTCAAGAGTACTCGATAATGCAGTGAGGCATGTTAAATTGTTTTTTTGGGAAAATGAGTCGAAGAAGCTTATCAAAGGCTCTTAACAGAAAAAGAGAGAAAGATCACCCTATAAATTCTTGTTAATTCTTGTCTATCCTTGGTGTTTGGAAAGGAAACGATGAATTAACACATGAACAGTCAAACACTGGGAAGCACTCTGCTGGTAGCAGGTACATCAATTGGAGCAGGTATGCTGGCCTTGCCTCTGGTTTCTGCTGCTACGGGTATCTGGTCAGGAATTCTGCTGATGATGTTAATGGCCTCACTGGCATGCTATGGAGGTTTGCTGATCGCCGAGGCCTGCCGTGCCGTGCCAGAGGCTGATAATCTTCATGGTGTGGTGGGACGGCTGCTGGGGAAACCCGGTCAGGCTGTCGCTATTCTGGCCATGCTGTTTCTGTATTACTCACTCTGTTCAGCCTATATCACAGCCGGCGCAGGGCAAGCGGTCGCCATCACTCAAAAAATGGGGCTGGCTCTCAGTTTTTCTCAGTCAGCTACGTTAGTGGCAGTGATTATTGCTGTAATGGTGGTTGTCGGGACGGTCGTGGTGGACTACGCCAATCGAGCCATGTTCTTTCTGATGATGATGTTAATGATGTTCATCATGGTGCTTTTATTGCCAGAAGCTGAAGCCAAAAATCTCACCCTTGGGGTCGGTCAACCCGGTATGCTCTTTGCTGCTTTGCCAGTACTTTACACCTCATTCGGATATCATTGTGCAGTACCTACAGTTGTGCGGTATGTAAAAGGCAAGCCTGGAGATTTTCGTATGGCACTGGTGTTGGGCAGTATCGTGCCCCTTCTGGTCTATTCACTCTGGCAGTTTGCCACCAACGGCACTTTGTCATCCAGTCTGATCAACAACCTGCAGGGCAGTCCGGATGCTGTCGACCAGCTTATCAACAGCATTGGTGAAGCCAGCCATTATTCCGGCTTTAACCATCTTATCAGTGCTTTTACAGCCTGTGCACTGGGCACTTCGTTTCTGGGGGTAGCCATTGGTCTCTTTGATTATCTGGCTGAAGTCAGTAAGAGACCTGATACCATCATCGGTCGTATTCAAACTGTCTGCCTGACTCTGGGGCTGCCGTTGCTGGTGGCGGTTTTTTTTCCGGGAGGTTTTGTGACGACTTTGGGTTATGCCGCAGTAGCTTTGGTGATTCTGGCGGTTTTTCTTCCCGTCATGCTGGTCTGGGAAGTGCGGAAGGAGCATCTTGAAGAGCCCTATCAGGTTGCCGGAGGTAATCCGTTGCTGGTCATCATGTGTTTGATCGGGCTGGCCGTGATTCTTGCCCAGGCAGGTATTGTTTCCGGCTGGCTGCCAGCTCTGGATTCCTGATCCGTTTATGAGAATCCGGAGTCTTGATGACTCAAATGTTTTTAGCTGGTTCTTTAGCATTGATCCGATTACTATCGTTTCGTCAAACGAGAAATGTAGGAACTCCTCATGTTACGAAAAACTCTTCTGGCAGCTTCTGCACTGCTTATCCCGGTTCTGTCTTTTGCCAATGGATACGTTGGTGAGTGGTACACCGTTAACGAAGAAACCAATAAAAAGGAATCTCTGGTGACTATCTGGCAAGAAGGTGATCAGCTGAAAGGTAAGATTGTGGAGATCCTTGATCCTGCTTCCAGAGATGCGGTCTGTGAAAAATGCAAAGGCGACAAAAAGAACCAAAAGATAGAAGGGATGACTTTTCTTTGGGGAATGAAAAAAGATGGTTCTAAATACGACAACGGAAATGTTCTCGATCCGAAGTCAGGTAGAGTATACAGCGGCAGCATGAAGTTGATTGACGGGGGTCAAAAACTTGAGCTGAGGGGGTATCTGGGCTTTTCATTGTTGGGTCGAACTTCGGTTTGGGTGAAGGCTGATTAGTCGCAATTGCCTTAAGGCTCAGAGGCTCCGGTTACCCGGCAGAAATGACTGCCGGGTAGAAGTTGTATCATTTGTACTGACTGAAGAGTTCGGCTTTGTCTTCTTTTTCCTGCTTCAGAGTCATTGCCAGAAACAGAATCGCCATGACGCAGGCAGCCAGAATCAGCATAAAGCCACCACTCCAGCCCATCGCATCAACAATAACTCCCATAGCCAGGTTGGCAAAGAGAGCGCCACCGAGATAACCAAACAGGCCGGTCAGGCCAGTGGCGGTTCCGGTTGCCTTCTTGGGGGCTGAATCAGCGGCCTGGAGACCTACCAGCACAACGGGGCCATAGATCAGGAAGCCCACAAATATCAGGCAGAGGTTATCAATCATCGGGTGTCCAGCCGGGTTCTGCCAGTAAATGACAATGGCAACACAGACCAGTGCCATCATCCACATACTGACAGGGGCACGACAGCCTCTGAAGAAACGGTCACTGGCCCAGCCACAGAGCAGGATGCCGGGAATGCCGGCAAACTCATAGAGGAAATAGGCCAGACCGCTCTGAGCCATTGAGAAACCTTTCACTTCTTTCAGGTAAGTTGGCGCCCAATCCAGTACTCCGTAACGAACCAGATAAACGAAGACATTAGCCAGCGAGAGATACCAGAGCAATTTATTGTTAAATACATATTTGAAAAAGATATCTTTGGCCGACATCTCCTGCTCATGGTGGTGCTCGTCATAGGATTTAAGCTTGTCACCAGTCCATGCTTCGATACTGGGCAGGCCACAGGACTGGGGAGTATCTCTTAATAAGGTCCAGGTGATACCGGCCAGGACGAGGGCTACGACTCCGTGGAACCAGAGCTGTGATTGCCAGTCACCAAACAGATAGACCGCAAAAATAGCCATGGGACCTACCAGACCGGCTCCCAGGTTGTGAGAAGTATTCCAGTAAGCCCATTTAACGCCCCTCTCTCTCACAGAGAACCAGTGTGTCATGACTCTGCTGCCAGCCGGATAGCCCATACCCTGAAACCAGCCATTGAGAAACAGCAGGGCAAACATGGAAGTGACTGTGGTGGTGGCAAAAGGAACGGTTCCCATAAATATCATGGTCAGGGCCGAGAGAATCAGGCCAATACTCATGAATTTCCGAGCGTCACTGCGATCAGAGAGGTTGCCCATAAGAAACTTGCTGAAGCCGTAGGCAAAAGAGACCGCTGAGAGAGCCAGACCCAGTTCGGACTTGGTAAAACCCTGCTCAATCAGGTCGGGCATGGCCAGAGAGAAATTTTTGCGAATCAGGTAATAAGCGGCATAGCCAACAATGATGCCTAACAAAACCTGTATACGAAGTTTTTTATAAGTTTCATCAACTTCTTTGGACGCAATCTGCTCTTGATGAGCAGGAGGACTGAGAAAGCTCAACATAGGAAGTACTCCCGAATTTATTCGTTATAGCCATTTGTCCCGAACAAGAGCTCGTTCGGGCGGCCAAGAGCTTCGGCAAACATTCCTTTGGCCGGCAATTGGGTTCACGGCTGAATGATCGAACAGCTTTGCTCTCATTTCAGTGAGCATCATTTTTACAGGTAACTGGCAAAACGATGGTTAGACTCACCGGTATCAAAAAACAAAAGCCGCTTTATTAAGTCCCACAAACTCTGTGCAAAGATGTTCCTGTGGGAGGGTAGCAACTGTTAATTCCAGTTCAGATTTGTGATTTAGCAAGTCGAAAGCCAAAAAAAACTTAATATCACAATGATGTTCTTTAAATAGAACTTTCGTTTTGTTTTATAGTGCTAACCTGCCCAGTGCGGTAAACTGCTGTTGTTTATCTTTTTTGTGCAGGTTTCATGAACTGGTTCGTTTATATCATTCTGGCAAGCAACAACAGTCTGTATACCGGCATTACCACCAATGTCGAGCGGCGCTGGAAAGAACACTCAGGCAAAAAGAAAGGCGGCGCCCGATTTTTTAATGGTAAAAAACCTGCTGCCCTGATGTATCTGGAAGCAGGTCATAACCGTTCAACCGCAGGCAGGCGGGAAGCCGCCATTAAAAAAATGACTCGCACTCAGAAGGAGGCTCTGCTGAAAGAAAAGCAAAACATTGCTTCCAACTATGCTGAAGTCCTTCCGGTCGAAACAAGGCTTTGATCCGCAGAAATTTCTCACCCTGTCAGAATGCGCCTAAACCAATAAAATACATCGACATCAAAAGCGTCAATGCCGGTAAGTCATAAAGTGAGCTTGCCTTACTGATGTATTCATACTTAAAGCTACCCACATTGATAGACAGTTTTGATTTCCATAACCGCGCAGGACTGTACTCCGGTGATGCCTCAAATCGATAAACGTCGCCATTTTGGTATTCGGGTTTCAGTATCGTCAGGCGCTCACCGACTTTCTGACATAACCAGCTATCGACAATGTTTCCTTTGTCGTTCAGAAGACTGATTTTTGTGTTGGGTTCTTTACACAGTGCAACCACCGGGTAATTCTCCTCTTCAAAGAGAGTTTCAGTCTGGGTCTGGTTAAAGCCCATTTCCCACATTAACTGAACGGAGTCTGCCTGTGTAACATCATAGTCAGTGGGTACCGTTTCAGTGGCCTTTGTTGTTACCGCATCGGTATAGATGTCAGTAATAACAGCAGCCGCTTTTTCAGTCGTATTAGTCATGACCGTCTCGGTATTGTTTCCAGTATCAGTATGATCAGTAATGGCAGGAATAGTTGTCGTTAAAGGATTTGTTAAACGAGCTTTTACACGGTTTGTTATAGGAGCAGGAGTAAAAGGGTAAGTTCCTGGAAGCCAGTTTAACTGAGGGTTTGTTTTTTTGCAGAGCGGGCTGGTGTCACCCTTTGCTTTACAGACATAAATCTTGATGCGCATGTTGTGTGTCAGACAATGCCCACCTTTTCTGTTATAGAGTGTACTCGCACGGCCATCTGAAGTGGAGAATAGATAGTAATATTTCCCACCTTCAAAGGTTTTGTCGTTCATTCCGGCAGCATTTTCAAGAAACAGTAAACTAAGGTGAATCAGGCGAGTAGGGTCGTCGCAAATAAATAAATCTTGCCGGGTAATGGGAAAATCTTCCGGTATCTCACAGTTTTCATAGTAGGTCTCGTTGTTCGTGAGCCATATATTTTCTTTCATGTCTGAGGTTTGCCTATCGTGGCTGCGTACCCTTGCTACAGTAGGAAGGTTGGGGCAAAGAAACTGTATCTGCGAGTTTAGCCTTACCCCTATGGTTTTGTTCTCAGCTTTGGAATATAAATCATATTCCCACAATACACTTGTGTAAACATCACGAGCATCAGATGTCTGCAAGAGATGGAATAACAACAGGAGCGAAAATAAGAAAACTTGCATTATATTTCTCTAATGTAAAGTTAGAATAAAAGTAGTAGCCCTATATGCACACCTTTATCTGGTCAGAATGCGTTTGTCACAATAAAGTACATTGAGATCAAAAGCGCCAATGTTGGTGAGTGGTAGAGAGGGTTTTCTTCATTGGTCATGTGATGTCTGAAGCTAGCCACATTAACAGACAGTTTTGATTTCCATACCCGGGTATGGCTATATTCGGGTGATGCCTCAAATAGATAAATGTCGCCATTGTAGTATTCGGGTTTAAGTATCGTCAGACGCTCGCCGACCTTCTGACATAACCAGCTATCGACAATCGCTCCTTTATTGTTCACCAGGCTGATGCTGATGTTGGGCTCTTTACAAAGTGCAACCACTGGGTAACTCTTTTCTTCAAAGAGCTGTGCAGTTCGGGTTTGGTTATAGCCCATTTGCCAAATTAACTGAAAGCGCCGCGACAGTGAATGACCATCATAGTCGGCAGTGGCCTTTGCTATCACCGTTTCTGTATCAGTCATAATGACAGGAGCCACACCAGTGGTTTTTGGTACCATTGTTTCAGTTTCATCATCAATATCGGAATCTGTGTCGTTAATAATGATGTGCAAAGTCGTCGTTACAGGGTTTGTTACAGGATTTGTTAAAGGGGTGGTTAAAGGGCTTTTCAAAGGAGCATAAATAAAAGCATCCGTTGGACTGTAAAAGTTTGGCTGAGGATCTGTAATGCCTCTGCATTCGGGATTTGTTTCATTGATAAGCTTTTTTTTACAGACATAAATCTTGAGGCGCATGTTATGGGTTAGACAATGTCCGCCTTTTCTGTTGTTAACTGATGACTCAGTCCCGTTTGATGTGGACAATAAATAGTAATGTTTCCCGCCTTTAAAGGTTCTGTCGTTCGGCCCTGCCGCATGTTCAAGAAACAGTAGACTTAGGAAATCCAGCTCAACGGGATCGTCGCAAATAAAGTGATTCTTTTTAGTTGAGGGAAGATCTTCAGGTATCTCACAGTTCTCATAGTGGGTTTCATTGTCCGTTAACCATATATTTTCATACATGGTTGAAGTTTGTCTATCGTGGCCCCGTAGCTTTATTACGGTGGGGAAATTGGGACAAATAAAATATATCTGTGAGTTTAACTTTACTGTTATGCTCTTGTTCTCAGCATCAGAAAATAATTCGTCCCACCACCAGAGGCTCTGGTAGATATCACGAGCATTGCAGGTCTGAAACAGATGGAATAACAACAGGAATAACAACAGAAAACCAAATAAGATAACTCGCATACTTTTTTCCCAACAACTAGTCAGGATAAAAGTAGCAGATGTATCCGTATGCTTCAGAAAAATCTATGGAAAGGTTCTTAAACCTTTCAGAATCGGTTTGCAGCGATAAGATACATTGAAATAAGAAGCGCTAATGCCGATGAGTCATAGAGAGCGTTTGCATTATTGTTATTGATTGTTTGATGCCTTATAGTACGCACATTAACAGACAGCTTTGATTTCCATAGCTGTGTAAGGCTGTAATCGGGCGATGCTTCAAATAAATAAAACGCATCATTGCGGTTTTCGTATTTAAGTATCGTCAGACGCTGATCTGTTTTGTTACATAACCAGCTATCGAGAATTTTGTTTTTATCATTTAGCAGGCTGATCTTGATGTTGGGTTCATGACACAATGCAACCACGGGGTAATGCTCTTCTTTAGAGATAGTTGTTGTTTGGGTCTGGTTGTGGCCGATCTCCCATATTAACTCAATGGGGTCATCCAGTGAATCATTATCCCCGATGGGAGCTGCTTCGTTAGACTCTGTCGTAACTGCTTCAGTAGCCTTTGTAATATCCGCTTCAGTAGTCACTTTCATAGCAGTTTTGGTATTAGCATCGTTATAGGGATCAGTAGTAATAGCAGGAACAGCGGGAATTACAGGATTTATAAAACTGTATATGGAATGAGAATTCGTAGAAGGATCACTTGGAGGAATAATGTTTAACTTAGGGTCTATGTTTTTGCACAGCGGATGAGGGTCGTTATTCCTTTTACAGACATAAAACTTGACGCGCATGTTGTGTGTCCGACAATGACCGCCTTTTCGGTTGTTAAGTGAACTCAGGTCGCCATCTGATGTGGAAAATGCATAGTAATATTTCCCCCCTTCAAAAGTCATATCGTCTCTACCGGCAGCGAATTCAAGAAACTGTAGATTTACAAAAAACAGTTTATTGGCATCATTGCAAACAAAATGGTAAACCCTGCTTGAGGGATTTTCCGGTATCTCACAGTTTTCGTAGAAGGTTTCGTTTCTTACTAACCATAGATTTTCATTCATATCTGAGATTTGTTTATCAAATCTGCGTTGCCTTATCACAGTGGGAAGGTTGGGGCAAATAAAGTATATTTTTCCGTTTAACCGTACGCCTACGGTTTTGTTCTCTGCGTGTGAATATAAATCTTTCACCCATAGAGCGCTTGTGTAGGTATCACCGGCATCACATGTCTGAAATAGACATAACAACAAAATGAACCCGAATAAGACCAGTTGCATAATTGTTCTCTAGTACAAATTCAGATTAAGAAATAGCAGACAACTCTGCAGATTTTTAGTAAATAAGACAATAAAAAGACATTCATAGAGTTTACTCATCATTTGTTGAAACAAAGAAGTTGTGCCTGGTTCTTGCTAATCCGCTTAAATCATCTGGTTCTTAACCCTGTCAGAGTGCGCTTGTAATAATAAGATACACAGAGATCAAAAGCGCCAATACCTGTGGGTTATAAAAGGTGTCTGCGTTATTGTTATGATAATCTCTGGAGCTAACCACATTGACAGACAGCTTCGATTTCGGTGCCAGTATACGGCGATATTCCGGTGAAGCCTCAAATAGATAAACGTCGCCATACCGGTATTTGGGTTTAAGTATCGTCAGGCGCTCACCGACTTTCTGGCATAGCCAGCTATTGACAATGGTTCCTTTGTCGTTCAGCAGATTGATCCTGGTGCTGGGCTCTTTACACTTTGCAATCACCGGATAATGCTCTTCTTCAAAGATATTTGCAGTTCGGGTCTGGTTGTAGCCCATCATCCAAACTAAACGAATGGGCTGTGCCTGTGAATGTTCATGTCTGGTTGAAGTTGTTTCGGAATCGGTTTGAGTATTGTTGACAGTCATAGTGACAGGAGCCGTTCCCGAAGCGGTTGCCGTAACTATTGCAGTACTCTTGTCAGTGGTAGTGACGGGAGCCGTTCCCGAAGCGGTTGTCATAACTGTAGCGGTACTCTTGTCAGTGGCAGAGACGGGAGCCGTTCCGGAAGCGGTTGTCATAACGATTGCTGTCTCGTTGTCGGCCATAGTCACCGGAGCCGTTTCGGAAGCGGTTGTCATAACGATTGCTGTCTCGTTATTGGCCACAGTGACGTGAGTCGTTCCGGGAGCGGTTGTCATAACGATTGCTGTTTCGTTGTCGGCCATAGTGACGGGAGCTGTTCCGGGAGCGGTTGTCATAACGATTGCTGTTTCGTTGTCGGCCATAGTGACGGGAGCCGTTCCTGAAGCGGTTGTCATAACAATTGCTGTTTCGTTGTCGGCCATAGTCACCGGAGTCGTTCCGGGAGCGGTTGTGATAACGATTGCTGTCTCGTTGTTGGCCATAGTGACGGGAGCCGTTCCAGTGGCGGTTGTCACAACTATTGCAGTGTCGTTGTCAGCCATAGTGACAGGGACCGTTCCATTAGCGGTTGTGTTAATTATTGCGGTACCGTTGTCAGTGGCAGTTGCAGGGACAGCTGTCGTTACAGGATTTGTTAAAGGTGTCTTTATGGGAGCAGAAAGAAAAGCACCCGTTGCATTATACCAGTTTAACTGAGGGTCCGGATAACTGCAGCTGGGGTCCGTTTCATTATAATTTTTACAGATATAAACCTTGAGGCGCATGTTGTGTGTTCGACAATGTCCGTCTTTTTTACTCTCAAGTGAGTCCTTAAAACCGGTTGACGTGGACATAAAGTAGTAATGTTGCCCGCCTTTAAACGTTCTGTCGTCCCTTCCGGCAGCATGCTCAAGAAACAGTATACTCAGAAAGCCCAGGCGAAGGGGATCGCGACATAGATGGACAGATGTTTCATCTGAGGTGATTTTCGGTATCTCACAATTCTCATAGTAGGTCTTGTTATCCGTCAACCATATATTTTCATACATGTTGGAGGTTTGTCTGATGGAAGTACGCATCTTTACCACGGTGGCAATATTGGGACAAACAAAATACATATGTGAGTTTAACTTTACCGATACGCTCTTATTTTCGTCGCGGGAATATAACTCGTCAATCCACCAGGTGCTCTGGTAGACTTGGCGACTAGCATGGCAGGTCAGGGGCAAATGGGATAACAACAAGAATACGATTAAGACAAATTGCATAATTGATCTCTGACAAGATGTCAGTGTTAAAGTAGCAGACAGGCCAGTGCATCTTTCGAAAGCCCGGAGATTTTTAACTTTGCCTGCAAATATCCGGGCTTAACGGGCAGAAAATAGAAACCACAGTGTAACGTTACGTCCACTTTTCATGAGACGGCAATACCTCTGAAGCCTGCTGCTGCCTTAACTTTACCCGATAAAAACAGCAGTTTTCTGATGCTGAAAACTTCCCGCCAATTAACAAAATCTTACAAAAATAATTCAAGACTGACGGTGAAGCGAGTATAATGCGCACCCGATTAAGGTTTGAACAATCTGTATGTATATGTAACCGGTGGCAGCCCGGACGACATTCACAACAATAAGACGAGGAGCTCTCCATGGAAGTAGCTTTTTGGGATGGCAAACGCGCACCCGGTATTTCTGATCATATTGACCTCGGAGCTTTCTCTAATCTTGGGGAAGTGATTGCAGATGCTGTCGATAGACATGGAGACAAGCCCGCCTTCACAGGACTGGGATTAACTCTCAGCTTTAATGAGGTGGATCGCCTGAGCGATCAGTTTGCAGCCTACCTTCAGCAGCACACCGGATTGCAGCCCGGTGATCGCATTGCTCTGCAAATGCCTAACATTTTGCAGTATCCAGTGGTGGCCTTTGGTGCCATCAAAGCGGGTTTGGTCATTGTTAATACGAATCCTCTATATACTGCCAGAGAGATTAAACATCAGTTCAATGACGCAGGTGTGAAAGCACTGGTCTGCGTCAATATCGTTGGACATCTGGTCGAAGAAGTCTTATCGGAGACTGGTGTTGAGCACCTGATTGTGACTGATCTGGCGGATCTGTTGCCCTGGCCGAAACGCTCCTTAATCAACTTTGCCGTTAAGCACGTCAAGAAAATGGTGCCGTCTTACAGCCTTCCAACGGCCATAACTTTCAGGAAGGCCCTGGCACTGGGTAGCAAGGGAACCTATAAGCCACCCAAGCCAGCACAAAGAGAAGATCTGGCTGCTCTGCAGTACACTGGGGGGACTACCGGTGTCGCCAAGGGTGCGATGTTGACTCATGCCAATCTGGTCGGCAATGTTCTCCAGACAGTTGAGTTGAGAAGACAGGTGAATGCTGATGGTAGTCCGGTTTGCAATCCTGAAGGTGATACTGTGGTAGCGCCATTGCCTCTTTATCACATCTATGCCTTCTCGGTTCACTTGTTGTCATACTTCTCTCTGGGAGGGCACAGTATCCTGATTGCTAACCCCAGGGATATTGATACCTTTATCAAAACCATCAAGCCATGGCGTATCAATGCATTCATTGGCCTCAACACTCTGTTTGTCGGCCTGATGAATCATCCCGAGTTCAAGAACATTGACTTCTCTGACCTGAGGGTGACCAATTCGGGGGGGACAGCGCTTCAGCAGGCGACAGCAGATCGCTGGCTCGAACTGACTGGCTGCCGAATTGGTGAAGGCTATGGTTTGTCCGAAACCTCTCCTATTTTGACCGCCAATCCTGCGGGTGACTTTGTTCAGGATGGCACAGTGGGTATTGCCCTACCGGGTACTGCTCTGAAAGTCATTGATGATGAAGGCAACGAGTTACCATTCGGTGAACGCGGCGAACTCTGTGCAAAAGGTCCCCAGGTCATGGCAGGTTATTGGCAACGCCCTGAAGCGACTACCGAAGTGCTGGACAACGAAGGCTGGTTCCGTACGGGTGATGTAGCCATTATTGGTGAAGACGGTTATATACGTATCGTAGACCGTCTGAAAGATATGGTGCTGGTATCCGGTTTTAATGTCTATCCTAACGAGATTGAGGATGTCGTGGCCAGGCATGAAAAAGTGCAAAACTGTGCGGTGATCGGAGTACCTGATGAAAAAACAGGAGAGGCAGTAAAACTGTTTGTTATTCCACAGGATGACAGTATTACCGAGCAGGAGTTGAAGGATTACTGTCGTAAAAATATGACGGCTTACAAAGTGCCCAGACAGGTGGAGTTCAGGGTAGAGCTTCCGATGACCCCCGTCGGTAAGGTTTTAAGAAAAGATCTCCGTGCGCAGGAACTGAAGAAGCTGGAAACAGCCTGATTATAATTGCAGCGATCTGTTTTATGGAGCATGGCATAGACTCGTAATGAGTCTATGCCACTATCTGGTAATAAAAACGATGACAGCCAGTCGTATGATTTAATTAGACTGTTCGTAGGATTGGCTATTGAAAAAGAAATGATTATTTTTTTCTTAATTCGTTAGTCGTTATTTAGTTTTGCATCATAATTTATGTACGACACTGTTTACAGTTAGTCAGTGCAATGGTACTTTTGATGCTTTCCAAATATTGCCCACCCTGGTTCTATAATGAATATTTTTGAAGAGTCCCTGAATATCCTGAAATCAAAAGTACAGTTACGTAAACTGTTTCAGGGCATGCATGTTGAAGATATAGAAAACGTTATCAGACGTGTAGAAGCGATCCATGCAGAAAAAGTGCGTGAGCACAATGAGCAGAAGGAACAACAAGGTCGCAAAAGAGAAGCTGTTGAAAGCATTCTTGGTCAGATGCAGGAGAAAGGTCTGACCATTGAAGATCTGATGGCTTCTACTGTTGTAGAGAAAACCAGAAAAGGAAAGCCAAGACAGCGCTATCAATTTCAATACGAAAAAGAAGACGGCTCTGTGGTTAACTGGGAAGGCGCTACCATGGGTCGTATTCCATCGGAGTTTACTGAATATCTGTCAAAGACAGGAAAAGAACGTAAAGACTGTATTGTGGCTGAGCTTTAATACTCATCAGCGCAAAAGTTATTACTAAATGGCCTGAGAAATGTAATAGCCAGCAAGTCAAATAAAAAACCGGATGATTCCGGTTTTTTATTAGTTGAATTGCAGGTCAGAGACGCTGCTTGATTTTTTCTTTCAGTACGCCTTCTTCGGTGTAGCCTCTCAACACTTCATCGGGGAATACCAGTGCAGGTGTTCCGCGAATGCCAAGCTCCTGTGCCAGACGCAGGTTCTCGTCAAGCTGCTGAGTTACAGACTCGTCTACTTTCAGTTTGTCGGAGTCTACTCCCTCTGCTTTCAGCGCCGCTTTAATGGAGCTGCTGGTGTGTCTGCCGGGTCTGGACATCAGACGCTGGTTAACAGACAGGTATTTATCCTTGTCCAGCTTGAAGGTGGCCAGAGCCATTTCCGCAGCTTCACGTGATTCCGGGCCAAGAACGGGGAGTTCCTTGACAACAATTTTTACATCAGGGTTCTCTTCAACAATTTTCTTCAGGATAGGATCCTGACGCTTGCAGAAACCACAGTTGTAATCACCAAAGTAGGCAATAGTTACCTTGGCTTCAGGGTTGCCCATAATGGGGTTCTCAGGGTTTTCGAATAGCTGCTTTTGACGGTCTTCCAGCATCTGCGTTTCGGCACTTTGCTGGGCAGCTATTTCTCGCTTTCTCAGTTCGTTCATAGCTTCAACCAGGATGTCAGGGTTTTCTACCAGTGTTTTACGAACCAGCTCTCTGACTTCCTGCTTCTGCTGATCATCCAGAGACTGTGCCTGAATGTTGAGCGAGCCCATCAATAGGGTAGTGGCGAGAATAAAAGTTTTTTTCATCGTGCTCATCTTTGAGTCAGTATTTGTTTCCCTGAGTTGTTGCTGAAGCTCATGGGAGTGAGATTCACTTCAGGGGCGAAATAGCTTTGACTGCCACTTTGTCATGATTAAATGGCAATGGCAAAGACTTATAGGCCAGGCTGTCTGGCTATGGAGCCCATCTGTTGGTGAAACTTCAGGGCTCAGGTTGGTCGGTAAACAGCGAAAAAGCATTCCATTATGATTCTATGAGAAGCTTTTCGGGCTGATTTCCCGGGTTTACCTGGACGATGCCTTCTCAATAGCCGCTGCAACACTGTCATGGTCGAGAATAACCGGCAGTGGTATTCCTTCAGGAGCACCCGGACCATAGACGATATTGAAAGGTACACCAAATCGCCCGTTCTTCTGAAGGTAGGCATTAATTTCTTCTGAAGGCCGGGTCCAGTCTCCTTTCATAGTTATCATAGAGTTTTTTTGCAGGCGACTGTTGGTTGGATCCCTGTCGATGACCCTGATCTTGTTTGCTTTACAAGTGATACACCAGTCAGCTGTGACATCGACAAAGACGACTTTGCCTTCAGCCACCGAGCTGGCAATTTCCTGCTCATTCAGGGGGTTCCAGATCAGATTGTCTGATGTCGATTGTTCCGGACTGAACAAACCGGTCGACCAAGCTCCGAAGAGCACTATCGCCATTGACAGGAACAGTGAGGGCAGTAGCAATAGTCTTTTTCCAGCTTGAGGCATCAAGCTGATCAACAGGCGATGCAGGACCAGTACAGTAGGAATCAGGGCAATCATCAGAAGCAGATAGACTGGCAGGAATGCCTGAAGCAGGCTGGTTAGCCACAACGAAGTCACCAGCAGCATCAGTGCCAGTAAACGACGAAGGTTGATCATCCACTGACCGGGTTTTGGCATCCACTTCAAAAGAGAGGGTCTGGCTGCAATCAGCAGATACGGAAGGGCAAGACCTATGCCCAAAGCCGTGAATATGGCAAACAGGTTGAAGCTGTTGGTGGACAGGGCAAAGGCGACGGCGGTTCCCAGAAATGGCGCTGAACAGGGCGTTGCCAGAAGCGTTGCGAACATACCCTGAACAAAGTGGCCTGCTGTACTGTTATCACCTGCTGTAGCCAGCCTGGTCGACAGGAATGAGGGCAGATGGATTTCAAACAGGCCTATCAGGTTGGCAGCAAAAAGGGCAGTTACCGCCACCATGAAACCGATAAACCAGGGGCTTTGAAACTGGATGCCCCAACCAATACTGTTGCCGGTCAGCTTGAGTATCCAGAGAAACGTCGCCAGTAACCAGAAGGAGAAAACAATGCCTGCCGCAGAGCTAAGAAACTGCTTGCGGGTGACTTTGGCTTCCTGGCCTGAAGCATGGAGTACGGAAGAAAGCTTCATACCGAGGACGGGCAGAACGCAGGGCATCAGGTTGAGGATAAGGCCGCCCAGAAGTGCCAGACCCAGTAACACCATCAGGCTTGCTGAACGGGTGTCTGCTGGCAGTGAACTGGCAGCGACTTCCTTGACGGACAGGGTTTTTTCAAGGCCATTGTCGCCATTAAGAAGGGTAACGGTGACAGGTTCATCTGACAGGTTGTATTCACCCAGCCAGCTTGATGCATTCATGACGGCCTGAAGCTGGTTGCCCTCAATGGTAAATTCCGGCAGTCCGAAGGTAATCTCTTCCTGACCATCGATGATGACGTCAACGGCCTTTTCCCAGCCAGTCTCAGAGTGGGCAGTGGCAACAACCTTGTTGTTTTCCTTGTTCCATACAACAGATTCCACGCTCAGCCCTGAGTCCGGCATAGTCGTCGGAACCCGGGAAAGGGCTTTATCAATCAGGAATGACGCTTGCGGGTCTGCTTTCAGATCAGAGGGTGTGAAATCCAGTTGAATCTCGTAATCTGTCAGTACGCATACCGTGGTGCAGGAAGACAACCTCAGCCTGGCATCGATGGAGACCGGCTGATTCAAATCTTTAACCTGAATCAGAAGAGGAAAAACCGTACCATTTTTATAGCCAAGGGTATGCAGTCCCAGCATTTCTATACGCTCTGGAGCGGGCCAGAGCCACTCAACCGTTTCTATATTACTGCTGCCTTGTGGCTGTTCTATACGCCAGTCGATTTCAGGTGGAATACCAGCCTCACCGGGTGATCGCCAGTAAGTCTTCCAGTCACCTGATAATTGGACTTCCAGTGCCGCATAAAGTTGACGGGTGGTCGGGTCTGCTTCACCAGAAAAGTGTAGCCTGACCCTGGCCTCAGGCTGCTGAGGGTTCACTAACCATTCAGTTGAAAGAGCATGTGCAGGTCGATTGAGCGATAAAAGAAGGAATACCAGACATAAGCTGAATAGCACTAGCAGGGTATTCTGTCTGCTGTTTTTTGAAACTGTTGCAGTGCAGCTTATCTGAGAATGCAGATTAAGTGATCGTATCTTCATGTATATCCCGATAAATTCAGGCAGACCTTAAAAAGTCGATTATTGTCAAAGACTGCACAGTGCAAAAAAGCATGAGTCTATCTCGACATTGGCGAAACTTTGCCTGAAAAAACATTGTCAGGGTAAATGTGGCCGGTCAGTGACCGTTCTCTATTGATCCTGTGAATGATACGCTGGACTTCAGTACCTGGATTCAGGAAAAATGATTTTTCTTTGATATTTTCAACCCGTTCCCACGCTCTGAGGCTGTCGCAAAACTCACTCCAGCATGGGAACGAGTTGACTCCTGTCATTCCCGGCTTCATTCTCGTCATTCCCGCGAAGGCGGGAATCCACACTGACTCACCACCAGAACCATATTGCCCGGTGCCCCCCTGGCCTTGTCATCCCCGAGAAGGCAGAGATCCACAGTTGGCGCTGGATTCCCGCCTTCGCGGGAATGACGACCTCAGAGCATGGGAACGAGCTGTTGGAGTTTTGCAGCACCCTCTTTAGCTTTGGGAGGCTGACAATGTATCCAGTAGTCAGAAATACTCCGTTGCGGTCAATTTTTTGAGTCCGGTTGGCTGTTTGGAGAAATGCACCCATTCGCTGGGGTCGGTGTGTAGCTGGCACTCAATGGTAGAAAGGGTTGAGGTGTGTTTTCAACAAAATAACTGATTAACACACTGAATTACTTGTGGATAACTCATGAGGTGCCTGAAATTACAAGGCGTTTATGCATTGGTTGAAAAATAATCAGACGAGAGTCTCTTGAATATGTTGGGCCTTTTGAAAGCCGTATTTATACGTTAATTGTTGTTTATAAGGCTACAAAATTTTGTGTATAACCTGCTTCAACAGTTGTTTTTTGAGAGCGTGTGTTTAAAGCAGGAGCCTGCTGAGAGCAAGCTCCAGACAGAGATATCATTGATTGCGATCCACATCAAAAGCTGCAAAAGCCTGCTGAACGGGCATGATTTCCATGGCGTTAATATTGACATGGGCTGGTCTGCTTGCGACCCAGTAGATGCTCTCTGCGATATCTTCTGCTGAAAGAGGCTTCATACCTTTATACACTGCATCGGCTTTTGATTGATCACCCTCGAAACGCACGAGTGAAAATTCAGTTTCAGCCATTCCGGGTTCGATATTGGTCACTCTGATGCCATTCCCCAGAAGGTCAGAACGAAGATTCAGGGAAAACTGTTTTACAAATGCTTTGGTGCCGCCATAAACATTGCCACCAGGGTAAGGATAATTACCGGCAACTGATCCCAGGTTAATAATACTGCCACTGTTGTTTTTCTTCAGGGCCGGTAAAAGCGCATGAGTGATCAGAACCAGCCCTTTAATGTTGGTGTCGATCATGTTTATCCACTGTCGTGTATCACACTGGTCAGCCGGTTTAGTGCCCAGAGCCAGACCGGCATTGTTGATCAGAGTATGAATGTCTGAAAAAGCTTCCGGGAGGCTGCTCAGCGCATCCTGAATGGCATCTTCATCTCTTATATCAAAAACAAGGCAGTGAACAGGACAGGATGCCGAGAGTTCTCTGGCCAGTGCTTCCAGACGTTCCTTTCTTCTGCCGGTAATTACCAGCTGCCAGCCTTGTTCACTGGCAAAACGACGGGCACAGGCTTCACCAAAACCGGAAGTGGCTCCGGTGATAAACACAGTTTTCAAGCTCAAGGGGGGACTCCTGGTCAGAGTGGGTCTTTTCTCTTTCCTTATTATGTCAGATTCTCAGAGCTATTATTTTTTTAGTCTCAGTGAGGCTGCTGACTGACTTCCTGCGCATGAAAATATGCTTTCGAATGCGGACAGAGTCAGATTGTTGGGCATTACTGTTACTCACTGTTTTCCTTCGGTGGGGTACTCTACTATGACTTTACCAGGCGGTAAGATAACGGAAGAACAAGTTCACAGGGGTCAGGCCGTTTATTCAAAGCGGGTTCTCAATATCTATGATATTGCCGTGCTGGGCATTTCCAACCGTTTTATCTGGCAGTGTCCGACACCTATAATCCTGGACTGGTTTAATCAGCACGTCAGCGACCAGCATCTGGATATAGGGGTTGGCACCGGTTATTTCCCTGACCGCTGCCAGTTCCCAACCGATCATCCATCGTTGACATTGGTAGACCTGAACGTAAACACACTTGAGTATGCCGGGCAGCGAGTAAACCGTTATCAACCCATTACCCTGGTGCATAACGTTTTCAAACCGTTTACCTCCTTGCCGGTCAATGCCTTCAACTCTATCAGCATGAACTATTTACTGCACTGCCTGCCAGGCAGCATCCATAGCAAAGCTGTCGTGTTCGATCACGTTAAGCCCTTGCTGAATGAAGGGGGAAAACTGTTTGGCTCCACCATTCTTAATGTACCTCGTACTCTGGTGGCAAAAGCTCTTATTGGCCTTTATAACCGAAAAGGGATCTTCAGCAATCAGAAAGATTATCTGGATGGGTTGGAGCAGGAATTGCGCTCAAGATTCACCGATGTGGACATTCTGGTGACCGGTTGTGTCGCTCGTTTTGTAGCCAGTAGCCAGTAGCCAGTAGCCAGTAGTCAGTAAGTGCAGAAACAGAATTACAGCTCAATGAAAATACTCACTGGCCAGACGGGGGTTGATGATTCCTGTGTCACAGGGACTATTTAATATCGACGACCTTCAAATCCTGCTGTTTTTTCAGATCTAAATCGCGATAACGAATCCCGGGTTTATCAAAGTCTACCGATGCGAAATCAATCTCCCGAATACGGCTGTTAAACATGGTTTTGTAATAGTATTTCAGGTCTTTGGTATCCATAGCCGTCGTCCACTGAGTGGAGCCCAGTGTGTCGTCTTTGGGGAGTTCATCTCTGGCGAATACTGCACCAGAAGGAATATCAAAGTTGTTCAGGATGCGCAGTGATTCCATTGCGGCGGCATAGCCATTTTCGACGGGGCGTGCTGTGTTTCGAAGTGCCGCTGCGCGAACAAATCGAGATACGGGTGAGTAATCGCCAGGCAGGCCAATCATGCCCGAACCAGCACCGTGTGGCGTTAACTCCAGATCGCCTACTTTAATGTCTGGTTTGGCTTTAGCGGTAAGGCCGATGTAGTTTTTCAGGTTTTGCAGATGCCAGGGAAATTCAGGATTGTTAGTTAACACGCCGACGGGGTTGTCATAAATATTCAGCTGGCCGCCATGGGTGTACTCCACCACGATTGATGCTCCTGAGCGATCTGTGATCATGAAATGGATCGGAGGCACGATATTGCCTAAGCCTTTTTCCTTGACGGGGGCTACATCTATTTTTGGAAGATTTTGCTTTATATCTTTTATTGTCGACTGGGTAGAAAGTACCCAGTTGCTGATGTCTTGAGGGCCAATTGTGTTTGCTGCTTTGGCCGGGTCATAGGGTGGAAACTCGGCAGTGCCTGGCAAGTAAAGCACTGAAACGGCTAACCCTTTTTCGTTCATTCCATCAATAAGCGCTGGTTTATTCAGGCCATTGATGCCGACAACACCGTATTTGGCTTTCCACTTTAAGCCCGGTTTGCCATCAGGCGTGAGACCCGTGAAGGCGGTGTCTCGTGGTATCACCATAATTTTTGATTCCAGATCAAAGGATCCCCACTCTTCAGTGCGAGCCTGGATGACCGCATCGTCCTCTGAAACCAGTGTAATGCCCGTACAGGCCAGAGCGATTGGGATCTGAACAACGGCGGCAAGAGCCATGGCGCTGAGAAGAAAGGCTGCGATGACCGATACTTTTAATGAAGTAGTGTTCATAAAAAAGCGCTCTTTGTGATGAGTAAGGCGCGATCGAAGTATAGCGTCTTAAGTACTCAACCATACGAAATCATATTTTCTGACTCATTGTTCAGGCACTCGCGGCAACTGCTCCTGCGTTGCTCTAGCTCCTGCATCCATGCAGTCGTGATGCGTTGCAACTCTGGTCACATAGCTTGCTATGTTCCCGTCGTTGCGTCTTGCAGAGCACCTACCCAATAAGCCAGAAATATTCGATTCCGTATGGCTGAGTACTTATAAAAGATAGTTTAATCAAATGGGTTTCCTTGTCTTTTTTTTGCGTCGAACTCACGTTTTTTAAGCAGATCATCAGCGTCCTGTCTTCTTGTTAGTTGCGCTTACATCAATGTTATGAACTTTTATCCTGAAGGCAACTCTGAGTTACCGAAGGACATCAATGTTGGATGATCTTCAAATCAAATATCCTTGCAATCAAGGATAAAACTAACTTAATGAAAGGAACTTATATGAATAACGTAAATACACCCGCCGCTGTTGGGGTTTCAACCCCAGACTTGACAAAACCTGTTCAGCCACAGAGCAAACAAACAGGTGCTGGTTTCGGATGGGTTATTACTAAAGCTGACCAGGGTGAACTTTTAAGTCATCAAGGTTTACAACAGGCAGGCTCCCAGCTTCAGGGTGACAGAGCCAATGACCGCCGTGTGGTGACCATCAATACCGATGGCATAGCGAATATCTACAATCGGAAGGCCGATGGGTCATTTGCAAAAGAGGCTAGCATTGCCTCTAAAGGTCTTGTCAACTCAGCCACCTTAAGCGACGATAAGCTCCATGTGGTCACTGTCAGCGACGATAACATGGCGGGAGTTCATGCCTTGGGGGCCGACGGAGCATGGGTAACCAAAACTGCCATTTCCCATGACGGGCCGATCACATTAGCAACCTTCAGCGCTGATGAAATGCATGTGGTGACCGCCAGTGACGATCACACGGCAAAAGTCTGTGACAAGATGGTCGACGGATCATGGGTAGAAAAAACCACCGTTCAACATGATGGGCCGGTCAATTTCGTAGACTTCATCGACGATGGCTTCCGCCTGGTGACCAGCAGTGAGAATGGAACGAGGCAAGTCACTGAACTGAAGTGAAATGATTGATTGCCTGCGCTCACTCATGGTGTCAGGCAACAGTTCTTGACAACTCACCTTAATTAACGCAACCCGCCGAGTGGGCAGTGATGTACCCTGGTACTTTGACGCCACTGACAAACTCCCGGAACCTGCCGCAATTACCTGCTCTTAACTGTTTGTGCTCCAGAGACTCTGTTGGTGGGTCACGGCTAATTCATCAAAGTCGTGGCGAGATGGTCTGTTTCAAGCTCAGTGGCAAAGTGGCGATATAAAAAAAAACTCTCTGAGCATGGATGATGATATGGCAACTGGTGGCTCCAATCTACCTGTTAATGGCCCCGGGGGCAGGCAACAAACAGTTCAAAGTCAATCGCTACCTTATACTCAACCAACCAAGGCTAAAATGGGGCCTCGGGATGTCTCTGTTGACGAAACCACCGACTCGCTATTGCAGGGGGAAGCAGGTCTGCACCTCCAGTATGTGCCTATCCACAAACGGGATGTTGTCATTGAGAATGTGGAGGGAGGCTTCTGGACCACCCTCCTGACAGGTTTTTCCAAGTTAGCGATGAAGTTTATCCGAGCCGGAGTCGGTAAGACTGGCAACAGGGCCGATGATAATTTAAAGAGAAATGAACAGTTTGCCAACGAGAACAAAAAGAAACTGAAGAAATTACAGTATGAGATGAAATCCATTCAGACTGAGCTGAAGGGATTGAGAAAAAAGCTTCCCCGTCTGGAAACTAAAAAGCAGGATAAATTTTCAAAACTCCAAAAAAGGCTTTTTGAATTAAGAGCTCAGCTGAGCAGGCTAGAGCGAAACTTAAATGAGATAGAGGAGACGAAGCCTCTCCTGAAAGTTTGGGATACGGCGATCAGGAAAGAGACACAGGACTTCCTGAAGTTGATCGAAAAGCAAATGGGTCCCGGACTTAAACTGATACATGGGCTTCAAGAGGTCTTTGGGAAGTCCAAAAAAGGACTGCCTGCTGGCAAGGTTTATCACCTCAACCTGGGGAACCTGTCGACCACACTGTCCTCCGGTGCTGAGCTGAAGGTACAAAACATCGGTGTCTTTATTGAGCAGTGTTATATGTCTCCCACGCAAGAGCTGATATTGGATATTGCCGATATCAGGGCAGACTTATCGTCAATGGGGGCCAGTGGCGAGGTTGAGCCAATGACTTTGTCCGGAGGAATCAGTATCAAACTGAAGCCACCGATCAGTGAACACTTGCGCAAGGTGTTGACCGAGAACATCCTGAAAGCTCCCATATATATTAATGCCATGAGCAACGAGCTGAAGCCTGCCAATGTGGCTGATATGGCTGAAGTGTCGATTAAAAGCCTTCAGTTAGAAAAAAAAGATGGACAAACCCTGGCGCTGCAAGACGCTTCGTTTGCTCACTCGCTGCTTGATTTGATGATCCCGTTCATGTCGGGAAGCCCCGAGCTTCCTCTTGTTGCACTGCACGTTGAGAAGCAATGGAAGCATAAAGGGTTGGAAGTGGTTTGCGAAAGTTTGGGCAAAGAAGAAAAAGAGCGCAAAGACGATCTTCATCAACTGCTGGAAGATATAAAAAGCCTGCCTGGAGGTGAAGCAAAAGACTACTGTCAACAATTGAGTATTCAAGCGACCAAAGCTCTGAAAGCGGTAGCGGAACTGAGAGAAGTCAAAATCCGTGAGTTAACCCACAGCAAACAGTTAAGAAGCGTACAGCAACAACGATCAAAGAATATTGACTCGTCATTTGATATGAACCGGGGGATGATCGATCTGGTCTACGGGCTGGCAGCTGTGGCTAATGGCAGCCCGACAGGCAGACAAAAGCATATTGCTATTCCGGGAATGAAGATTCCCGTATCGGATACCAGTTCTGTTGAATTGAGCCAGCTTAAGGTCAACGCGTCTGATTTTTCTTTCAGTCCATCCGGTGTCGCGGAGCTGACTATTCCGGAAATGGCCAGCCATATCACTCTTCAGAATGAAGTGACGGGAGAGAAAAAGTCGGTACCGGTCATCGTTAGAGGTGCATCGATCAAAATTCAGCCACCCTTTGGACCTCTGGTGAAGGAACTGTTGCAGCTGAAGTTTCCAGTGGACTCCAAAACGCTGAAAAAAGTCGTTCTGCCCATTTACAGGGAGGTGGAGAAAAAGAAGCACTCGGGTGGGACTCAAACCTCCGATTATTTAGAGATTGATCTGGGGAAGGTTGCCTGCCTGACCCGCGAGGGAGAGGTGGCTTTCTCAGGAGAGGAAGCCAGCCCGTATCAGCAGCACAGGCAGACGTTTGTCGAGAAAACCGGAGAACTTCTCTCGGCGAATGTTGATGCCGGGGCTATGGCGTCAGCACTGGCATCGGCAGGTTTAACCAAAGAGTCTCAGCAGAAAGTCTGGAAGCTTTGTGAGGAAGGTGTTTTTGCTGACAGTGCTGTTTTTGCACCTGAAAAACTGGAACATCTGGTCTTGCCATTCTCTGGACAAGAGCTACCAATACCGCTGACTTCCCCACTGCCGGAGCAAGAGGTCACTCAGAGTTCGGAAGTGGCGACCCCTGTTCCAGAGACTGAGCCAGCAGAGAATACAACCCCGAATGCTGAGATCTCAGAGTCTGAACCTGTCTTACCCACTTCAACAGGCACAGCGGCGGTAAATCCTGAGTCTCCCCGGAATGTAACGGTAAATGCTTCCGTCGCTGAGCCGGAAAGGCTTGAGTCAATCCTGGTGAATTCTCGAAAAACCCGGGCAGTTACTCCATCCTCTACATCGTTACCCGAAGAAGTCAAGCCGTCCGAAGTGGCAAATGCAGCGACCAATCGGCCCCTGTCCCGGGCCTCAGTTAAACCACCCGTAGAAAAACCACCAGAAGGTTTAAAGTTCAAAGACCTGGACGAGTGCATCGGAGTGATTAATCCAAGGTTCCGGACAGAAAAAGGAAAAAGAGTCGCTGATTTTGAAATGCGTATTGCTCCTCGGAGTTTGATGAAAAAGCTGTCCTGGTGGATGGGCTTTTTCCTCGGCAAAAAAGAGGTGGCTGTAAAGGTAACTCTGCCGATTGACCGAAAAAGTTCAGAATTGCAACTGCAGTCACCTTTTGTTCAATTGAAGAAGCGAACTTCCTTAAACCCGGCTGTCTGGTTGGCGACTTCTCTGGTTAATCGCAGGCTCAGGAAGCAGCAGTATCAGCTGGAGCTGGACCGTGTTGAGCAGCAGAAGCGTTTGAATCTTGTTCAAAAGTCTCGGGTTAGGCCTGTCTGATGCCGGGAGTCCGGATCGCGGGGCAGAGCAGAAAGCGCTGGGATATATGGCAAACCTGACTAACTGGTTTGTAGAATGGGTGAGTGAAAATCAAGTGAAGGCATTCCTCAGAGTGTCGCACCAGACAACTGAGATGGGTTGGTCGTATAACTGAACAGACATTAGGCCAACAAAAAACGCTCAAGCCAGCCTTGAGCGTTTTTGGCAGGTGCAGTTAAGCCTCACTGCTTTGTAGTGGTCAAGTAAAAACGGACACCTGATTAAGCTGCTTTTTTCAATTTTTGCTTCTCGAAGTCTACTGGACTCATATAGTCCAGATAGGAATGCAATCTGTTATTGTTGTAGAACAAAATGTAATCAATAACATGTGCCTCTACTTCTGCCCGAGTATCATAAATATAATGATCCGTTCTTTCCCTTTTCAGGCTGCCAAAGAACTGCTCCATCACAGAGTTATCCCAGCAATTACCCTTGCGACTCATACTACAGACCATCCCATACTCCCTGAGTTGATTCTGATACTCCAGAGACGCGTACTGGCTGCCACGATCTGAATGGTGCATCACACCATCTCCAGGCTTTCTGCCCCAGTAAGCCATTCTCAAAGTTTCCAGGGGCAGCTCTGTCGTCATACGGTTACTCATCGACCAACCGACGACTTTCCGCGAAAACAGATCAACGACAGCCGCCAGATAAACCCAGCCTTCACGAGTCCAGAGGTAGCTGATATCAGCTACGCATACTCTGTCGGGTGCTGAAACTGAAAACTCACGATTCAAAAGGTTTGCCGCCACTGGCAGTTTGTGTTTGCTGTTGGTTGTCACCTTGAATTTTTTGACCGCCCGAACCCGCAGGCCAAGCCGTTGCATCAGGGTTTTGGCCTGATAACGCCCTATGCTGTAACCTTTTGAACGCAGGGCTTTCGCCATTCGACGACTTCCATAAGGGTCACCTGATTGAGCAAAAATCTCTCGGGCATCTGCCTCCAGGCGAAACATCTCCGGGTCAATCTGTTGATTTTTTGCCTGTTGTTTATTCTATTCGTAGAAGCTACTGCGACTAACTTTTAGTGCTTTGCATAGCGTTACGACAGGATAGGCCTTCCTCTCCCGCTGTATGAAGGCGTATCTTACAGCTGGTCTTTCGCAAAGAAGGCCATGGCTTTTTTTAAGATTTCCTGTTCCATTTTCAGCTGTTTGTTTTCAGCTTCAAGCTCTTTGATTCTCTGCTGTTCAGTCGTCAGGGCCTGATGGCCTTTGCCGGGGAAAGCCAGCTCTTTCTTCTCTTCACTGAGTCGAACCCAACGACGGAGGTTAGTCGCACAAATTCCTAGACTTCTGGCGACTGCTGTAGGCGACTGAGCTTGTTCAGTAACCAGTTTTACAGCTTTGAGTTTGAATTCCTGAGAATAATGTTTTCGCGTTGCCATTATGAACCTCGTTACTGGTTGCACTATTGTGCTTAACGAGGTGTCCGGTGTCATTAGACCACTTCACAACCACGCTAACACGTTAGCGAAAACATGCAGACCCGCCGCAATCGGTCGTTGAGCTGAGTCTGTCCATGTCAGGCTTTTTAAATTGTTACACTAACGTTGCAGGCGTATTAAACCAGTGTTTCAGACACTCGTCTACCAGGGAAATGGTTAATAAAAGGTAATGAAATTAGGCAATAAAGTAACCGGCAGAAAGCCCCTGCATCTGCCTCCGTCTTCGGACTTGGATAATGAGGTTCAGGGGGTTCGCAAGGAAGAGACAACCCGCAAACAGATCCTGTCTCGTTCAGAATATCAACCTTTCCGATCACTGGCTGAAAGGGGAATAGAGACAGTCCCGGTTAAACCCGGCCTGTTGACCCGTGCGCTCAGTTCACTGTCGTCCAGTTTTATCTCTTTTTTCAGCTCTGCCATTTCATCGGTTACCGGTGCCACTCAGAAAGAGTTTCGCAATTTAATCAATGATGAGCTTGAGAATCAGGAGTCATTCAAGCGGGATATCGAAGACTTGGAGCACAGTCTGAAGCTTGCTGAGGAGTCACTGCAAAGGCTACGCAAAAGTATTGAGGTCCTGACGCCTGAGCAGATGGATCACTACATTATTCTGGTTAAAAAGCAACTGAGCATAAAGGCACAGCTGGTTCTCAAAAAGGCTTATTTAACAAGATCCGCTGAACAGGTGCGTTCTTATGAGCAGTCGCTGCCAGTCAGTAAAAGAAAACTTGAGCAGAGTATGAAGGTACTGGAAGAGAATATTTCAACCGGTATCCAAGCCCTTGCACTAATGAAAGATGTTTTCAAAAGAAACAGGAAGGACAAGCACCGGGGCAAGGTGTTTGAAATGCGTCTGGGTGATGTGAAAGTGACCGATCCTGACCGTTATGACTTTCAGGTGAAAAATCTGGTCCTTAATACCAGTCGTTTCTGTTTTGAGAAGGGGCAGCTGGAGCTGGAAGTACCCGAAATCTCTGCCGATTGCTTTTCCCTGGAAGAAGATAAAGCGGTTGGCCCCATCAAAATGAAGGGGAGCTGTCGTGTTTGCATTGGCGAACCCCTTGCCGAGCCATTGAACCACTTGTTGACCTGTAGAAAGACAGAGACTTTCAGCGCCTACAAAAAATGCTCTGAGGCCTTTGGAACTCTCTATGCAGAGACATCAGGATCGGATGCAAAAAGGCATCTGGGTGATGTTATTCAATGCTCGCTTGATGGCTTGGAAACGGAAGAGAGAGGGGTGAAGTCAGACCTGTTCATGCAAGCGATGGGAGAAGCGCTCATCCGATTATTTGCTCCGATGGTGACGACCTGGAAAAAAGAGCTGGGTGCTGACAGTCTTAAAAAGTCCAGAGAGCGGGAAGATGGCTTTGCCGTAAAAGCCAACGCTACGGTCGGTCTGTATCAGTCAAGAGAAAAGACGGTAAAGATGCTCGAAGAAGATCTTCCGGGGATGAAGGAAAGCAAGGCGAAAAAGGCTTGCCAGGTCATGTTGGCCTCTTGCCGGAAAGATCTGCAACGCGCCCGGAAATTGCTTAAGCAGAGGCAAGAAGAGTTGTCGAAGCAGAAACAGCGGACTGCGGCTATGATGTATCGCGAAGCCAATGCTGGCCAATCCATCCATTCTTACCAAAATGCCCTGAAGCTCTTTCATACCTTAAGAGGACTTGCCAAAAAGCAGGCATCAGACCCTTCTACCTCTGCATCCATGGGTTTTGGTGAGCAGCGCATCGACTTTACAGACACAGCCCATGTCGAGTTATCGTCCGCCTCTCTGAAGTTTTCCGGATTCCGTCTGGGTGAGGAGGGTGTGCTTGAAATCAAAATGCCCGATGTCGTCCTGAACCTGGGGCTGGTCAACGAAGTGTCAGATACCCGTGAAGCGTTTCCCGTCAGCTTGAAAGAGGTCTCTGTGAAAGTGAATCCGCCAATGGGAGAGATTGTTCACCAATTACTGCAACTGGACTTTCCTCTTGAGTTTCGGAAACTGGAACGGTTATGGAAACAGTATCAGGCTTGTACCTCTGAACATTACAACTCCATTGGTACCCATAATCCTCTTGGTATCGGCAGTTACCTTTCTGTCGACCTGGGCAGCGTGGCCTGTCTGGCTGCCGGAGATGTTCGTGTCGAAGCCAGAGAGCGCCCGGTTGCAGATAAGGAGTGGGTGGCCCTTGCTATCTCTGATCTGATGGGGAAGCCGCATGAGGTCAGTAAATTGGATCAGCTGTTCCAGGAAAAAATGGGTATGAATCCTCAGTCGTCCAATCAGGTCATGAACCTGCTTTGCCTGGGCTTGCTGGGCGAACCGGAACCGCTTTCTGCTCCGGACGAACAGAAAGAACTGTCGACCCATGAGATACCGTCATCCTTTCCCAAAGAGATTGAAGTGACTCCTGTAATCAATGAAAAGGCTGACATCAGCACCGGCTTGCCTCCTCAAATACCCGAAGAGATACCGGCTCCTCTATCCGAAAGTTCCGTGAGTCATAGCAATATAAAGTCAGAACCTGAATCTGAACCTGAGCCCGAACGTAAGGAGCCAGCATTCAACACGCTTCAGGAAAACCCTGAAAAAGCAGCACTGCCAGGGACAGAAATTTATTTGGGTGATCTTAGCCATTGTCCAGAGGTCAGTCAGGTGAAATTAGCGGTCAAGGGGGATACACCGCAAGTGAGTTTTGCTCTGAAAGTACCTGCCCTCAAGGTGCTTGGGAAGCTGCCTTTGCTGTTTAGCTGGCTGGTGGGATCTGACCTGGCTCTGTCTGTTCAGGCTCCCCTGAAAGAGGATATTGTTCAGTTCAGGCAACCCTTCATTAAGGTTCGTGGTGCCAGAGTACCTCTACTGGGTCCCTGGCTGGCCAATTTCTGGTTAAAACGCGCAATGGCCAGAGGCCAGTTAGCAATTAACACCCATCAGGTTGAAGGGCAGGCGGGCCTGCAGTTGCTGAGAGTTGACTCAGCCTGACGTCAGGATTTGTACCTCGACAGTGAATTCTGTCCCGACCCGGTCTACCGTTGTAGAGGCGTTAACTATAAAAACTCTGACCGGAAGGATAACTGGCTATAATGCCCTCTTGTGTTTCGGCTATAGTATGTTGGCTGGGACGGTTTAGCGCGGTTCTTTCACTGATGTTAAAACTCGAAAAAAGACAGATCTTTTTGCAGCAGGAGGCTGATAGCAAGCAGGAGGCTTTACAGTTAGCTGGCAAAAAAATGCTGGAAACCGGTTTGGTTTCAGCCGACTACCTTCCGGGTATCCACGCCCGGGAGAGCCTTGCTTCCACATTTCTGGATAACGGTATCGCTATACCTCACGGCATGCCAGAACTTCGCCGCGCCATTAAGAAGACGGGCGTGGTTGTCATTCAGTTTCCTGAAGGTGTTGAATGGGGAGTGAATCAACCTGTTTTTCTGGCCTTTGGCATAGCTGCCCACTGCCATGAACACCTCAGGATTCTGGGCGGTCTGACCAGGGTTCTGGACAATCGTCCTCTCTGTCATTATCTGGCCCGCACCCGTGAGCCTGAAATTATTGTCGATGCACTTGAGGGCAAACCATTACCGGGGCTGGGCAGTCTCAGTGAATGGCAAAAGGCTTACTTGAACCAGAGCCAGAAGGAAACCTGTGAGAGAGGCTGGGTCAGTCGTACATGCACGAAAAGCAATGAACTGACCAGAGAGTATCTTATCCACAACATTAATGGTTTACATGCCCGGTGCGGCAGTGCCTTTATTGCTGCCCTGACGCACTATGATGCCCGTGTTTATGTCCGCAATGTCAGTAAGAATGGTGACTATGTCAATGGAAGAAGTCTGGTCAAACTGTTGGGTCTTGAGCTGGTCTGTGGTGAGACTCTGGGTATCAGACTTTCTGGTCTTCACGCATTTGATGCGTTAAAGCGTCTTGATCAGTTGTTTCAGAAGAGTTTTTTTTGATCTGGGTCTGGCGCGCTTTTGAGTTCAGTCCGAAAGGCTCCCAAAGTAAAAAGCGCCCTTGAACGGGCGCTTTTGCAAATTCTATCTGGAGCTCAGGCCTCCAGGAAGTTGTTAGTTTCATCTACCTCAGTGATGAACATAAAGTATCCGGTTAATGACGGGTTTCACTGGCGGGCATTATGTTCGGGTGATCGAGCCACTCTTCAGGGCTCTCATCAATAGAGTCCACTGCTTCGGCTTCGTTCAGCTCCCCACGGGTTGCCAGCACTGCCAGATCCTTGGCAAAGCTCTGCAATAGATCGATCACTTCCTCCCTGTCAGGATCGAGGCTTTCATCAAAAGTGATATTAAAGAGAGGGTTATCATGTTCATACTCCTCTCCCTTGCGCATAAGTGTCATTTGAAGTCCGGGGTTCTCATAGTCCGCGACTTCGGCCAACTTGAAGGTAACAGATTGAGCTTCCCTGAGAACAGACAGCAACTTCAGGGCTTCTGCAGCGCTGATATCGCCTGCATCCACACAGGCTTCAACATACTCTCTGGCTGATAACCCCGAGTCCAGGTAGTTGTCTACCAGATCCTGCAGTTCTTTGTACTTGTTATGGTTCATGGACCCTCCTTAACTGCGCTTTCAGTAATGCCTGTAAACGAGTGCACAATTCCAGTGTACCTGATTGCGGATCAAATGAAAGGTTAAATAAGTATTTGTACTTTTACGAATTTCGGGTGTTACCTAAAGGCATCAAGTAGATCTTCTAACAGTTGATTTAAGGTGATACATTTGGCCACCATAGCTTTCATGAAAGGTTTTCTGAAAGGTTTTTTTTATTCGTAATGTAGGGCTGTTTGGCCATACTTTTATTTTCTATCAATCCTTCTGCTGTATTTATGAACCTTTCCAGACTGAACCTGAACCTGCTGCCCGGCCTGAAAGCCCTGCTGGACACCCAGAGTGTTTCCAAAGCAGCGCAGATGATGTGTGTTACCCAGTCTGCCATGAGTCGAACTCTGGCCCAGTTGCGGGAAGCATTGAATGATCCGATTCTGGTGAGAAAAGGCAATCGGATTTTTTTGTCCGAGAAAGCTACGTCACTGCATGAAGATGTGAACAGAGTGGTCACGGAAGCGAGCAGTATTTTTGAAAACCAGCAATTTTATATTGCGACTACCCAGCGACATTTCCGGATTGCTTCGGGGCACACGGTGCTGGAGCGAATTCTGCCAGAAGTACTGCAAAAAATATGGGCGGTGGCACCCGGGCTGACCTTTGAATTGCAAGCCATCAATCCCGCTGTTGATGTTGCAGCCGGAAAGTTGGATCTGTCCATTGGTTATATGGGCGTTCGGGAAGAAGGATTATCCAGCTTTTCACTGATGAAAGATCGGATGTGCCTGATTCTCTGTGAAAACCATCCCTTGGCCCATGAGTCTTTTTCAGAAGAGGCTCTGAAGTCTTTTTCCTTTGTGGTACAACGGGACAATATCAATCTGCATCAACAGAGCGAGATCAACCATTTCCTGAGCAAGGTGCAGGTGAAAACCTGGTCACCCGGTCTTTCGATCAGTCTGGCGTTAATCAAGGGAACAGACTGTGTGCTCATGGCTCCGGCTTCACTGTCCATGTTCCTGGACGATCTGTCAGGCTATGTGATCCGTGATTGCCCAAAAATTATCCCGGAAGTCAGCTTCGATATTGTCTGGCCAGAGTATTGGGAGATGAACAGGGCGCATCGTTGGATGAGGGAGTTCATCAGTGATGCATTGCTGGAACATATCCGGAGCAAAGAGCTGTATATGTTTGCCAATGAGTCAGAAGAAAGTCGGAAAAGGCCAGGTGCACGCCTTTCCTGACCCTGTTCTCAAATGATACTTTCCCGGGCGATTGCTTCCGTTGTCGGGGGCTGGCACACCTGAAGAACATCATATAGCTTTTCTATCTGACGGGTGAGCATCTCAACAGGTCGCTCACCGGAGACATCAAGTGCAGCAGAAACCATTTTCCCACACTCGGAGCTGCTCATGGATAGGCTCTCGAGATCAAATCCCCGGTGTCTGATTACCCGCAGGAGTCTCTCCATCACCTCTGGTTTTTTATGACACTGGATGGTCAGAGAGTAGTGGGTTTTGGAATCGCTCATGCTCTTGCCTCCATCATTTCGTGGTTGGCGGCGCCGGGTGGCACCAGGGGCCAGACGTTTTCTCGCTCATCAATACAGACATGAAGCATTCTTGGTCCCGGAGCCAGAAGCATTTCTTCCAGGGCCGGGAGCACTTCATGTCGTTCGGTAATCATTCTGCCTTCAATGCCAAATGCATTGGCCAGCGTAACAAAATCAGGATTGTCCGAAAGGTCAGTTTCACTGTAGCGCTGGTCAAAGAAGAGTTCCTGCCATTGCTTCACCATGCCTAGCCGCTGGTTGTCGAGTATGACAATTTTGATGGGGAGCTGTTTTCTTTTGATCGAAGCCAGCTCCTGCACATTCATCATGAAAGAGCCATCTCCGGAAACCAGTATCACATCGTCTTCCGGTCTTGAAATGGCCGCGCCTATCGCTGCCGGCAGACCAAAGCCCATGGTGCCAAGCCCGGCACTGGAGAGATGGTTGTTAGGATGAGAGAAGCTCATGTGCTGGGCTACCCACATCTGGTGCTGACCCACATCACAACTGATGACAGAATTCTCGCGGGAGGCTTCAGATAACTGTTTCAGAAGCAGAGGCGCAAAAATATCCTTACCGGGTTTGTCATAAACCCACTGGCTGGCAGCGCGGCTGGCTATACAGTGTTGTAACCAGTCACCCTTTTCTAAGGCGATGGTCAGGCTTTTGAGATTCTTCTTTAAGCAACCACCGAGGCTGACATCAGCCAGGCGACGCTTACCAAATTCTGCCGGGTCAATATCGAGATGGATGACTTTCGCATCGGGTGCAAAGCTCTCAAGCCTGCCTGTGACCCGGTCATCAAAGCGGGCTCCGATGGCTATCAGCAAGTCGCATTCCTGCACTGCCAGATTGGCAGCCCGGGTTCCATGCATACCTAGCATACCAAGGTAGCCCTGATCCTCAGGACAAACCGCTCCGATACCTTTCAAAGTACAAACACTGGGAAGACAGGTTTCTGTCAGGAATGTTCTGAGTTCGTTTACCGCATCAGCCATGCCTGCTCCACCACCGATATAAGCAAGAGGCTTGTTGCTCTTGCAGAGCAATGAGAGGGCTGTATCAATCTTGTCATAACTTTCGGCAGCTCTCTCTTCTATCACGTTGAGCGGTGGTGCATAGTGAGCTTCTGCTTGCTGAATATCTTTTGGCAGGTCAACCAGAACAGGACCCGGGCGGCCAGATTGAGCCAGATCGAAAGCTTTGTTCAGGGTTTCGCAGATATCATTCGGGTCTGTCACCAGAAAGCTGTGCTTGGTGCAACCCAGTGTCATACCCAGAATATCGATTTCCTGGAAGGCATCCGTTCCCATCATGGCAACAGGCACCTGGCCTGTAATGGCTACCAGGGGGATGGAGTCCAGCATGGCGTCAGATAAAGCGGTGATCAGGTTGGTTGCGCCAGGACCGGAAGTAGCAATACAGACTCCGGTTTTGCCACTGGCTCTGGCATAGCCAATAGCAGCGAAAGCGGCTCCCTGTTCATGTCTGCAAAGAAGGTGCTCAATATTGGAATCCAGAAGGGCGTCATACACTGGCATAATTGTGCCACCGGGATAACCGAAAACATGCCGGACTCCGCGTTGGGTAAGATTTCTTACCAGTACATTAGCGCCGTTCATGGGGTTGACCTCGCCCGGGATGAACTTCAGACTTGATGCGAACAGGCTTGCCAGTGTTCAACTCAAACCATTGCTGCGCAAAGAAAAATACGGCAACAGGGAGGATAATCAGCAGCAGTTCAGGAAGGCTGATGACTGCCGCAGTGGCCAGACTCAGAATAGCAAGAATCAGTTTGTTGTTTACGTTTAGCATGGTTCTATCCTCTCTGTTTGGAGTTTTTATCTTGTTTATACTTGCCGGGTTTTTAGGCCCCAAATACGAAAAAACCCCCCGAACCTTTCGGTGCGGGGGGTTCCTCGAAACTCTGATCTGTCAGCCAACAGACCCCCGCGCAGAGACGATAATCACCACGACTGGTAGCAGAATGATGTTGCTTATGGGGTTGGTTTTCATGGCTGACAAATACATATCAAGTTATTTAACGTGTTGTCAGGTATAACACACGCAGTCAGCATCTGCCAGAAAAAAATAAAATCTCGGAAAGGTGGCAGAGCCACTGAGGCAGAGTGTCCTCACTGGTAAATCCTCAGAAAGGCTGGTTAATAAATATGCGAAGCCGGTTGTCTTCTTTGCTGCTGGCGATTTCAGTTCTTACAGTGACACCTTCCACCTTAAAGCGGATACCACCGCCCACGCTGTATTTCATATCGGTGTGAAGTTCTCTCAGGTCGAAGTCGTCAGCAACGCGGCCAGCATCAACAAACAGGGTCCATTGCCACCAGGGAATATCGTACAGAGGTCCGATGACAGCTAGATTCTCAAGTGGCTGCCAGAGAGGAACTGCCCGGTACTCCAGACTATAAGACACTGCTGATCGGCCATGAAAACGCTCAGTGTTGTAACCTCTCAGCTTATCCCAGCCGCCCAGAGAGACTCCGGCAAAAGAAGGGGGGCGCTTGTACTCCTCTACGCCGTTGACATCGGTAGTGTCGTTCCAGGTAGGCGTATCAGCCAGCCAGGCGTTCAAGGCGATGACCTGCTGGTCAAGATAGTCATTGCTACCCAGGTTAAAGAACTTGCTGAACTCAAATTGCCAGGTTGTCCAGTCGGCACGGCTTTCGCTACCCCAGTCCCTGGTGTAGGTGAAGGTTGTCTGACTGCCCCGGGTCGGCAATTGACTGGCGTTACGATTGTCATAATCCAGAGTAAGCCTGATACCGGCAGCTTCGTCTGCAGAATCTGTCGAGTGGTCTTCAAGTTTCACACTTTCGTAAAAAGGCTGAATGTCGAAAGAGCTGATACCGGATATCAGAGGGTTCCAGACTTTACCCGCAGCGGCATTGCCCAGTGCATCCTGTTTCAGGCTGGACAGTGCACCGTTTCGACCTTCTGCAATAGGAAAAATGTATTTGAAACGGACTGAATAGCTTTGTTCAATACTGCCAGGGGTTATGAAGTTTTCCTTACTCGACTCATTGCTGCCGGGTTGCTCTCCGGAAAAGTCAGGGTTGCCGGGCAAATAATATCTGGACTGTGTGTAATCACCATAAAGCCCATTGACACTCACCAGCATCTGATCAAAACCGGGAATGATGAGATTATAAAGACCGGCATAGGCCATCGCGGAACCATTGCTGGAGGCAATGGCGGTTCCGAACAGAGAGGCCTGTGGTTGTCCAATGCCTTTGATAAGTCCGGCACCACCCAAGGCGGTGCCCCAGTCTTCAGAACTGAACAGGAAGGGGATTCCGGCAAAATCGAATTCTTCACTTGCAGGCGTCGCAGCAAACGCGCTTTGAAGCCCGGCAGTCAAGAGTAAAGAAGCTCCAACAAGCTTTGTTTTTTGTCCGCGTTGGGTATTGTTGCGCATTGTGTGTGCAGCAGATCCTTAAGGTAATGCGCTATTTTCTAATTGGTTCCAACGTTCTGGAATAAGAGGTTGTGCCTATTGACCTGCTGAACTTTGGATTATGCAGTCGACCCTCTCTCAGTATGATAAAAAAATCTGAGTTGACAGTTAGTTACCCTGATAATGTTCTGGCCAGCTCGTAGTTTGTTTCACACTGAAGTGTTCTGATTTACCTGAGTTCTTGTTGAGGCCGACCACCATAGCTAGCCGTGACCTTGATACGATAGACATCGCCAGCATCAACCGTTAATAAATGATCAGGGTCATAGATTTCGACCAAAGTCGGGTCTTCATCCGCATCTTTCAACCACTTAAATTGGGCAAGCTTGTCAGAGTGTTGATTACTTTTTACCTCGAAAAGCAGGATGGACGGATCTATGTCACAGTAGGGCGCCTCCTGACGGTAATAAATATTCATGATTTTTTCGTTTCCTGCAGTGGTTTGCACAGACCACGGCGAGACATGGTCAATGCATTCTCTTGGAACTCCCGTAGTCACTGTGAAAGTATCCTCGCCGCCTCCCTGTATGAATTCTATCTGTGCCTGACCAACGGAGAAGGCATTCATGGAGCAGAGCGATAACAAAACCATGATAAATGCTATCGTAACGGTTTGGTTTGCATTTTGCCTCGACATAATTAAATCTCCGGTTGCATTGCTGCAGCCTGTATTCTAGCAGCCTGTCGGACTTAAGACTGTCCTACACGGCAACTGCTCCTGCGTTGCTCTAGCTCCTGCATCCATGCAGTCGTGCGGTTGCAATAAATTGGTCTAAAAATCTCTGTTTCTTCGTCAAATAGCTCGCTATTCTCCTCAGAAACAGAGATTTTTATCCTCAATTTCTTGCAATCCTCGCTACGGACGCTTAAGTCCGACAGGCTGCTAGAACACCCTGACGTTTATGCGAGCACAAATGGTTAATGTTGGAAACAGTCAACCATAAGGTGGATAGCATCTCGTTTCTTCATAATTTACAGACTGAGCATCGTCACAAATCCTGACTTTAATATTGTCGCTAACATATTGTCGCTACCGTCAATTGATAATAATCCGCATTCATCAATAAGTACTCAACCATACGAAATCATATTTTCTGACTTATTGTTCAGGCACTCGCGGCAACTGCTCCTGCGTTGCTCTAGCTCCTGCATCCATGCAGTCGTGATGCGTTGCAACTCTGGTCACATAGCTTGCTATGTTCCCGTCGTTGCGCCTTGCAGAGCACCTGCCCAATAAGCCAGAAATATTCGATTCCGTATGGCTGAGTGCTTACAATGCCCGAATCGAATCAGGAAAGGCTCATATGAACCTGAAAAAGCAGTTTCCCATTCTGGAACAGCATGCCCATGGCCATCCGTTGGTGTATTTGGATAATGCTGCCACTACCCAGAAACCTTTCCCGGTCATTGAAGCCATAGATCGTTTTTATCGGGAAGCCAATGCCAATGTACATCGTGCGTCACACTACCTGAGTGCTCGCTCAACTCATGCCTTTGAGGAAGCAAGGGAGGAGGTTAAGCATTTCCTGAATGCCGCCAGTTCTGACGAAATTATCTGGACGCGGGGCGCGACAGAAGCTCTCAATCTGGTCGCTCAAAGTTGGGGAAGAAGTCAGTTGCAGCCGGGCGATGAAATTCTGCTTTCGGCCATGGAGCATCATGCCAATATTGTGCCCTGGCAACTGGTGGCCGAACAAACAGGCGCTGTGATCAAAGTCATCAGTGTCACCAGGCAGGGAGAACTTGATAGCAAGAGTTTTCGCGAACAGTTGACGGACAGAACCAGGATTCTTGTTATTACCCATGTCTCCAACGCGATTGGAACAGTGAACCCGCTTCAAACGCTTATTCCTGAAGCCAAAGCCAGGGGCGCATTGGTGTTGGTGGATGGCGCCCAGGCAGTGGCGCATTCTGCTATTGACGTACAGAAACTTAACTGTGACTTCTATGTTTTTTCCGGCCATAAAGTATTTGGCCCAACCGGTATCGGTGTTTTATACGGTCGTAAAGCCTTACTGGAAGACATGCCACCCTGGCAGGCCGGGGGAGAAATGATTCGGCGGGTCAGTTTCAGCGGCACTTCGTTCAACGACTTACCCTTCAAATTCGAAGCGGGTACTCCCAATGTGTCGGGCGTGATCGGACTCGGGGAAGCCATCCGTTTTTTGAGGTCACTGGATATGGGACAGATTGCTGAGCATGAAGACAGGCTGAGAAGAAAAACGGAAGCTGGTTTGAGAAAAATTCCCGGAGTCACTTTGGTGGGGGAAGCCAGAGAGAAAGTGTCTGTCGTCTCTTTTGTAGTCGAAGGGTTTCACAATCAGGATATTGGTCTATTGCTGGATCAACAGGGTATTGCCGTAAGGACTGGCCATCATTGCACCATGCCGTTGATGGAGCATCTGGGATTGTCAGGAACCGTCAGAGCTTCTTTTTCTCTCTATAACACACTTGCTGATGTGGATGCCTTCCTGTTAGCGCTGACCCGTATTGTGAACGGCGAGTTTGATGCTTCTCCCCTGAGCAAAGAGATTAAAGCCGATTCAGCCTTCTTCAACCAGCTTGAAGGTGAGCATGCTGCCGAGTTTACGAAAAATCAGATTTTCCAGACAATCACCAATGCCCGAAGCTGGCAGGAAAAGTACCTTCATATTATGCTGCTTGGCAAGAAACTGCCTTCTCTGCCAGAAACGATGAGAACCGAAGAGTCACGACTTCATGGCTGTGAAAGTACCGTCTGGTTGCATCATTTTTATGACGAGCAGTCCATGAAGCTGTTCTTCGCTGCGGATTCTGATGCCAGAGTGATCAGGGGGCTCATCGCTATCGTGATTTCCGTCTTTAATGGTTGTACACCAAAAGACATCAGTCGTTTTGATATCGATGGATGGTTTGCCAGTCTGGACCTGTACAACCATCTGAGCCCATCACGGGGCAATGGGCTGAGGGCGATTATAGAAGAGATCAGATCTATTGCTCACCGGTTTGAATAACGGTATCTGTCTTTGCCCACCAGGCTGCAAGAACAGAGCCTGTGATGTTATGCCAGATGCTGAAGAATGTAGCCGGCAGAGCAGCGGTAGGCATAAAGAATTTGGTAGCCAGTACAACAGCCAGACCGGAGTTCTGCATCCCGACTTCAATGGCGACGGTCTTGCAGGTTTTCCGGTCAAAGCCTGACAGGTACGCTGCCAGATAACCCAGACTCAGTCCTGTGCCGTTGTGCAAAGCCACTGCCAGAATAGTAATGAGTCCAATTTCTGGCAGCTCCTGAGCATTAGACGCCACGACCACGGCAATGACCAGAAGGATGCTAGCCATGGAACAGAGTGGAAACAGAGGGCTCAGTTTTTGCACGAAACCATCGCAGAAATGGTTGATCAGAACCCCCAGAGCCACCGGTAAAACAACTATCCTGGCCAGGCTCCACATCATTGCCAGTGGTTCCACTTCAATATACTGGTGAGCAAGAAGACTGATTAACAGGGGAGTAGCGAAAGCGCCTATCAGAGTTGATGCAGCGGTCATTGAAATGGACAGTGCAACATCTCCCCTGGCCAGATAACACAGCACGTTAGAAGCGGTCCCCCCGGCAACACTGCCAGCCAGAATCATGCCTATTGTCAAATCCACGGGAAGACTCAGAAGTTGTGCAATCAATAACCCGGCAAAAGGCATGATACCGAATTGCAGAATCACTCCAGCAGAGAGCGCGGGTAAACGATTTTTGATTCGGGCGAAGTCGGTCACTGATAAGGTCAGTCCCATAAACAACATGATCAGGCTGAGTCCCGGAGTAATCAGGTAACCAAGGTGGTCAAAGCCCTCTGGGAAGGAATAAGCGAGGGCCGAAAAGATAACCGCCCATAAAGGAAAAAGTCGTGTCATCGTATTCAAAAGCATGAAGGATTTTTCCACGCCAACCGTTAATCATTGGCAGCTAAAGATTTTCTTGAGTCGCTAGATAAATCTTAAACCAATGTGAACCCGGGTGACAGACCACTCAGAGCAAGTTGAGTAACAGAGGGAGCATTGAAACCGACAATCTGTTTTTGCTGCAAGCTGCTTAGTCTGGCAATGAGTAAAAACCGGATTGTCGTTGATCAGGAGTAAATCAATAACGATAAAGCAGGAGCTTAACTCCTATGGCCATCAGTTTTGAAGCTGCGTTGGGTGTTCATCCCCGGGCTCTGGCGTTTCGGGGAGTCCGTGCTGAAGTGATTGCCGGAAACCTGGCAAACATTGATACACCGGGATTTAAAGCCCGGGATGTAGAGTTTAAAACCATCTTGAATGGGCAGCTTTCCGGAGATGCCACCACCGACGGCAGGCATCTGGACATGCCACCCACTGGGCAAAACAATTCAATGTTGTATCGCATTCCATTCCATCAAACTACTGATGGCAACTCGGTAGAATTGGGCGTTGAGCAGGCATACTTCTCTCAGAATGCCATGGACTTTCAAACCAGTCTTATTTTTCTCCGTAAAAAGCTTGGCTCCCTTGAGCAGGCTATTAAGGGGGGTCGATAAATGAAACTGGACAACCTCTATGAAATATCCGGTTCGGCATTGAATGCCCAGATGGTTCGTCTGAATACCATTGCCAGTAATCTGGCTAATATCTCCAGTGCAGGCAGCACTGCTGAAGAAGCTTACCGCCCTGTTAAACCCGTTTTTTCTGCCATTTACAAGCAGGCTGTTGGAGAAAATAGAGGAGCTGCCCTGGTGCAGGTTGATGATGTTTTGGAAATGCCACCCAGTGCCAAAAATAAACGATACGAACCTGATAACCCTCTGGCTGACAAGGAGGGTTACGTTTTCTATCCCGACATCAATGTGATGCAGGAAATGGCTGACATGCTGTCGGCCACTCGCAGCTACCAGAGCAGTATGGAAGTTATGGTCAGCGCCAAGAAATTACAGCAACGACTGCTGTCGCTTGGTGAGTAAAAAGGAGAACTATGACAGGCATTAATTCGGTCTCATCAGGCAGCAGCGTTAACGCTGTGAACAATGACAGCAGAACGCTACAGGTCAACCAGGATCAGTTTATCGAACTGTTCATCGCACAATTGAACAACCAGGACCCGTTGGCGCCGATGGACACCAACCAGATGCTGACACAGCTTTCGCAAATATCCTCTGTTGAAAGCCTGAACTCTATTGATGATCGAATTGGTGGTCTGACCAGTTCACTTCAGCAGTCCCAGTCTCTGGGGGCAGCCGGACTGGTAGGGAAAGAAGTCTGGGTTGACTCCAATAGCCTGTCGATAGAAGAGGAAGGTCAATACAGCGGGAAAACCGAGTTGCAGGTTAATGCTTCGGACGTTCTTATTCGGATTTATACGCCGGATGGTAGTCTGGTTCAGTCCAAATCACTGGGACAACAGTCGGCAGGCATTATTCCATTCACTCTGGATGATCTTGCTCCCGGGCAATACACGGTCACTGCGACCGGAGTCAATGGTAATGAAGCCTATAGCGGTAAGTTGTCTATGAAATCTACGGTCACCGGTATCAATATGACCAGTTCCGGAAGTGAATTAAGGCTTGAAGGCATGGGATCTGTACCACTGTCTTCTATCTCAACAATTGGCAAATAAGACTGTCAGGGAGGGTGGAGAATGTCGTTTAGAATCGGGTTGACCGGATTAAATGCTGCACAGCAGGATCTGGAAATAGTCAGTAATAATATTGCCAACAGTAATACCATTGGCTTTAAAGGGTCCCGTGCAGAATTTTCTGATGTTTATGCCTCTTCGATAGGTAGTGGTAATGGTCAGGTGGCAGGTGTTGAGGTGGCATCTATCAGTCAGCAGTTCTCACAGGGCAGTATCACTTCAACAGATAATGCGCTTGATATGGCGGTTAATGGTCAGGGTTTTTTTGTCGTGAATGACAATGGCCAAATGAATTACACAAGAGCCGGTTTCTTTCAGTTAGATGCCAATAATAATGTGGTCAATAATAAGGGCCTGAGGCTTCAGGGGTATTCAGCGGATGCATCAGGCAACGTACTGGCCGGTACCCAGACTGACCTGAAAATCAACCAGACCTCTATACCCGCTCAGGCAACTACCGATGTGGTGACGCTTGCCAATCTGGATGCCAGAACGGATGCCATTACGCCTGCTGTGGCAATAGACCCAACCAACCGGTCTACCTTTAATTCCACTATGGCATTTAATGTTAATGACAGTCTGGGTGGATCGCACACCGTCAGTATGTATTTTGCAAAAACTGCAGATAACGCCTGGAACATTGAATATTATTTTGATGGGCAGGGGCCGGACCTGACTCAGCCGGTCACATTTAATAACGATGGAACCCTGGCAACCCCTGTTGGCGGCGCGGTCACTCTGGGTATTCCAGCCGGGGATGCCCGGCTGTCCGGTGCTGACGCGATGAGCTTCAACATCGATTTTTCAGATTTCACTCAGTTGGGCACTGACTCATCGGTAAACCGGGTAACCCAGAATGGTTTTCCTCCGGGCTCACTCAACGGTATTCAGATTACTGCTGACGGTATTCTTCAGGCGCTTTACTCCAACGGACAAACCCAGGTTCAGGGGCAGATCGTTCTGGCCGATTTTGCTAACGACAGTGGTTTGATTCCAATAGGGGACAGCCTCTGGCAGTCAAGCTTTGCTTCAGGTAATGCTGCTTTGGGTATTCCGGGAGCGGGTGTTATGGGTTCCCTGGAGTCAGGAGCACTGGAACAATCCAATGTCGACATCTCTTTGCAACTGGTGCGTTTGATTGAGGCCCAGAGTAACTATCAGGCCAATGCCAAAACCATTGAAACCAGTAACAACCTTACTCAGGCACTGATGAATATTATCTGATGGATAAAGTTCTATATATCAGCACAGCCGGAGCCAATCTGGCCATGCAAGCCCAGCAGGTACATGCCAATAATCTGGCTAATGTCTCTACCCCCGGATTCCGCCGGGACTTTGTTAGCAGTATGGCCGTGGAAATGAAGGGTGATGGCCTTGAAGCCCGGGTGATGCCGAAAATGCGAGGACTCGGTAGTCGTTTTGCCAGCGGTGCAATGGAGACTACCGGTCGTGCAATGGATGTTGCGATCAGTGGCAGTGGCTGGTTTGCAGTCCAGGGCAGTGATGGCAATGAAGCTTATACCCGAGCCGGACAGTTAAAAATAGATGACGAAGGTAACGTACTGACCGCCCAGGGGTATGCCGTTATCGGAGATGGCGGGCCTCTTCAGTTACCGGATAATCAGTCTGTCTCCTTTGGTGTAGACGGCACGATAAGTATTGTACCTGCTGAGGGCGGCAATCCTGTTCAGGTGGGCCAGTTAAAGCTGGTGAACCCGACTATTACAGAAATTACCAAAGGCGCAGACGGGCTTTTTCGTTCGATTGAGGGTGGAGAGCTGGAGGCGGATCCGGAAGTCAGGTTACGAAGCGGTTTTCTTGAAGGCAGTAATGTTAATGCTCTGGAAGAAATGGTGTCGTTTTTAAGCCTCAGCCGACAGTTTGAGGCCCAGATGAAGCTGATGAAAACCGCTGGCGACATGGCTTCTGCAGGTGACCGTTTAGTCAGAGATCAGTAACTGACAGCAGATAACAACTTATAGCTCAGAGGATGAGTCTATGAATCCCTCATTATGGGTCAGTAAAACTGGGCTGGCTGCTCAGGAAAAGCAGATGGCCATCATTTCCAACAACCTGGCCAACGTCAATACCATCGGTTTTAAACGGGATCGGGCCAGCTTTGAAGATCTCTTTTATCACATTGGAAAACAGCCGGGGGCGCTGTCAGACCAGGACAACGAATTGCCTTCCGGCCTGCAGATAGGAACCGGCGTAAAAATTACCGGAACCCAGAAAGTGTTTACTCCCGGTAGTTATGAAACCACGAAACAGGCACTGGATGTGGCGATCATCGGGAATGGTTTTTTTCAGTTTACTCAACCTGATGGAACCGCTGCATTCTCCAGAAATGGTCAGTTTCATCTGAATGGAGATGGTCAAATAGTGAACGCCAGTGGTTTGCCCCTGGAGCCTGGCATTACCCTGCCCGCTGACGCTACCGGAATCAGTATCAGTGAAGATGGCATTGTTATGGCAACCATTCAGGGGCAGGTTGAACCGACAGAAATAGGCCAGATCACCGTTGTTAATTTTGTTAATCCGGCTGGCCTGGTGGCTCTGGGGGGGAATCTGTACCTGCAATCCAACGCCAGTGGTGATCCGGTAGAAGGCACTGCGGGTGAGGGAGGTCTGGGCTCGCTGAAACAGTTTACTCTGGAAACATCCAATGTCAGCTCAGTGGAAGAGTTGGTCAATATGATATCAGCACAACGGGCCTATGAAATGAATTCCAAGGTCATCGCAGCGGCTGATGAAATGATGCAGTTTGTTAACCAGACTCTTTAACAGGGCTGGATAGAGGGCAGGGAATGAGACTTCTGTGTTTTATAGCTATTTTTATGTTGTTGGGTTGTTCGACTGCACCCCGTCAGGGGGACACCCGATCTGCTGGTAATCAACAGCAAGTGACAGAGCGTCCTGAACCTGAAGCGGAAAAAATGGCTCTCGATAAAGTTGCCTTTCAAAAGGGGAACTCCCACAACCAGGCTGTTTATCCCAACGGCAGCCTGTTTAATGCCAACTACGGGTATTTTATGTTCTCCGACCGTCGTGCCTATCGGTTGGGCGATATTCTTACCATCGAGCTGGAAGGTACCACGAATATCAGCATGAGTGGTTTAAGTAATGTCAACAAAAATAATGCCATCAGCATTCCTGATCCCACTCTGCTTGGTAAAAGCAGTGCATCGATTCTTGGCGGGGGCAGATCTCTGGCCTTTGAAATTCAGCCTTCCAGAACTTACGGAGGCAATACTTCCGCCAGTCGTGGTAATAGCCTGAAAGGTAATATTGCCGTGAAGGTGGTCGAGGTTTTCAACAATGGCACCCTCAGGGTCGAGGGAGAAAAATGGCTGACCATCAATTCGGGTAAGGAGCTGATCAAGATCAGCGGACTGGTCCGGCCAGAAGATATCAAAACAGATAACAAGGTTTCGTCTGAGCGACTGGCGGAAGCAAAAATTGATTACGTGGCATTAGGCATTAACTCGGATGCCCATGAACCAGGCTGGGTGAGCAAGATGCTTAACAGTCCATGGTTTCCTTTTTGACAGGAGTCACTATGTCTCTAACACGATGGGGAATCATTTTTCTTATGCTCGTTGTGGCAGGTAATGCCAGTGCCCGTCGTTTATTGGATATGGTGGATGTTGAAGGTGTCAGAAATAATCAGCTGATTGGTTACGGTCTGGTGGTGGGGCTTGATGGCACCGGAGATAAATCGGCGTTTACCAAACAGTCGCTGGTGAACATGCTGAGAGAGTTTGGATTGACCATCAGCAGTTCTGATGTGAATTCAAAAAATATTGCAGCGGTCACCGTCCATGCCAGTTTGCCTCCTTTTGCCCGTCCGGGTCAGAAAATCGATGTAACCGTCTCTTCTATTGGTGATGCCAAGAGCCTCAGAGGTGGAACTCTGCTGCTGACACCGATGAAAGGTATTAATGGCGAGGTGTTTGCTGTAGCCCAGGGCAGTCTGATTGTGGGCGGAGTCTCTGCTCAGGGTTTGGCAGGAACGGCGGATGCTCCGGTCGCTGGTAGCCTTATACAGATTAACAGTACTAACGCCGGTCGCATTCCCGGAGGTGCATTGGTTGAACGTTCAGTAAAGAGCGCCTTCAACTTTGGGGAACAGCTGGTACTGAATTTAAAAGAACCGAGTTATACCAATGCTCGCAGGGTAGTGACGGCCATTAATAATCACTTTGGCCCCAAAGTCGCCAACGCCAGTAATGGTGTCTCTATTCTGGTTTCGGCTCCCAAAGACAGTAGCCAGCGGGTGGCCTTTATGTCCATGCTCGAAGGGCTGAATGTTGAAACGGCAGATCCTGCGGCACGTATTATTTTCAATTCCAGAACAGGCACTGTGGTTATGGGCGAGCATGTTCGTGTTCGTCCGGCTGCAGTCAGTCATGGCAACCTGGTCGTCAAAGTCCGGCAGGCAACTTCGGTATCACAGCCTGGTGCATTCTCTCAGGGAGGAGGCACAGAAGTCATATTAAACAGTGATGTGACAATAGAAGAGCAGAATGCCGCTATCTATATGGTTAAGGAAGGAGTCACTTTGCAGGAAGTGGTCATGGCTATTAACGGTGTCGGGGCGACACCCACAGATTTGATGTCAATTCTTGAGGCGCTCAAAGCAGCCGGGGCGTTGGAAGCCGAATTAATTGTGATTTAAATAGAATTTACGATAAGGGCGTTCGATATGGATATTGGCAGCACTCTGTCGGCTAAACATCTGGCCGGTATTTATCAGCCGGACCCCGGTCAGGGGAAAGCTCCCGAGGATTTGAAAGAAGCAGCAGAAGCCTTTGAAGCCATATTTGTTAACGAATTATTCAAGAGTATGCGCAGGGCCAATGAAGCGATGATGAGCAGCTCAGACTTGCCGACGTCGGGCAAGGATGTGCAGTTTTTTCAGTCGATGTTTGACAGCCAGATTGCCGGACATCTGGGTAAAGAAGGCGGGCTGGGTATCGCTGAGGCATTGGTAAGGCAGCTGGGTGATAAAGACGACGGGCTTGATGCTGAACGTTAATCGGGGTAGATGACATGAGTCTGACACAGATAGGTATTTCTGGATTACAGGCCAGCCAGGCATCGCTTAATGTCGCCAGTAATAATATTGCCAATGCCGAAACAGAAGGCTACAGCCGTCAAAGGGTTTACTGGTACCCGACTTACACTTTGCATCCGGGAATCGGTACCAAGGGAACCGGTGTTAATGCATCCAGTGTCGAGCGAATAGCCAATAGTTTTCTTACTGCCCAGATGTGGGAGAGCCAATCTCTGGCAGAAAAAACAGCCACTTTTTCAGAATACATCAATTCGCTGGACCAGTGGTTGGGCGATGACAGCACCTCTCTTACCTCAGGCCTCGAGAGTTTCTTTACGACGCTCAATGGCGCAACGGTTGATCCTTATTCCAGTGCTGCCAGGCAGGTCATACTTAGCGAAAGTAGTAAGCTGGCTCAGCAGTTTACGACACTGAATAACCAAATTGCGGGTCATCAGGGGCTGGTCGGGCGGCAGCTGGAGGCTGCGGTGGCAGAAGCGAATGGTTTGCTGGCAAATATTGTCGGCTTTAATGACCAGCTGAAGAAGATCAGTGCCAGTGGTGAGGCTGCTAACGAGATGTTTGACCAGCGGGATCTGGCCGTCAAAGAATTATCAAAGCTGATGGGCATCAATGTTCTGGAGCAGTCAGATGGCAGTATTAATATTTATCTGAAATCAGGGCAGCCACTGCTGGTTGGTGATCAGAGAAACAACCTGAATGTGAGCGGATCAGCCAGCAACCCTGATGGCTTTTCATTGGAGTTTGAAAGTGATTCTGCCTCTCTAAAGGTACACGGTGATCCGGGAGGCAGCATTGGTGGCATCCTGAATTACCAGAATGGCACTTTAACACAGGCTCAAAATGAGATTGGGCGCCTGGCAGTAGTCATATCATCGACGATCAATGCCCAGCTTCGACTTGGGGAAGATGTTAATGGCAACGCCGGTGTCGACCTTTTTTCTGATCTGACAAATCCTGCCAGTGGTATATTTTCCCTGGACGTTGTCTCTACCGCAGTGTCTGATATGAGAATTACGGATAGTTCCCAAGTCAAAGCCAGCGACTATGATCTGCGGGTAGATAACACCGGCAACTATGTTATTACCCGTTTGAACGACGGGGTTCAATTCAGTGGCAGCTTATCCGGTGCCGGTACCGATACCCTGAACTTTGATGGTGTTGAAATTGATATCGACGGCACCGCTACTGACCAGGCTTACCGGTTGTCACCGGTGCGTTATGGTGCCAGAGATCTTGATGCGGTTCTGACGGAACCTTTTGCTCTGGCTCTGGCAGCACCAGGTGGCGGCGTGGCCGATAATTCAAACTTGCAGACAATTATTCAGCTTCAGAATGATGCTCTGATAGAAGGGCAAAGTAGTCTGACTGAAAGCTATACCCGGTTTATTGGCGATATTGCGGTACAGACTTCTCAGGCGAAAACAGAAGCCGATGGGGGTAAAAAGCTGTTTGAGCAGGCTGAAGCGAGCCGAAATGCTTATAGCGGTGTCAATCTGGATGAAGAAGCCGCCAACCTTCTGCGCTTTCAGCAACTTTACAGTGCCAATGCTCAGGTAATTTCAGTGGCCCGGCAGACATTTGATTCATTGCTGAGAATGTTCTGATTAAAACAGGAAGCCGAAAACATGCGTATCAGCAGCATCAATTTCAATAATATTATGCTCAGGGCTATGCAGGACGGTATGGCCAGACTGGCTGTAACCACTGACCAGATGGCAAGCGGAAAGCGTATCTTGCAACCATCAGATGACTCCGTTGACACAGTAAAAATTCTTCAGATCAATAATGAATTAACGGCAATAGGACAGTATGAAGATAATATTGATTCGGCGAGGAGAATGCTGCAACAGCAAGATGTTTTGTACAGTGGAATGACTGAGCAACTGCGGCGTGCCAGAGACATTATTTTGCAGTCCAGCAACGGAACCCTGACTGATCAGGACTATGTGCCACTGGCAGAGGAGCTGGATACGGTCAGTAAGTCTCTGTTAAGCCTGGCCAATTATCAGCAGGCAGACGGGCAATATATTTTCTCCGGAACCCTGAGCACCCAGAAGCCTGTTGATGAGGTCGCTGGTGATTATTCATACTATGGCAATAATAACCTTCGCCAGGTCAATATCAGCGGCTCTGCCCAGATACCGGTTAATGAGCCGGGAGAAAATCTGTTTTTTGACCCAACCGCTACACCACCAACGGACAGTGTCTTTGATGCTCTGTCTGATGCAGTGGATGAACTGAGAAACCCTGTGAGTTTAAACACCGTTCTTTCTGACGCATTGACATGGATTGACGACACTCTGGACAGGATAGGGATCGCCCAGACCAAGGCTGGCAGTAATCAGAGTGTGCTTGACCGGGTGGGTGAAAGCCATGCCGATATCAAACTCATGCTGGAAAAACTTCATTCATCCCTTGAAGATATTGATATGACAAAGGCTGCTACCGATCTGGCTCAGCAGCAGACCCTGCTCAATGCCAGTCAGCAGGTTTATGCCAACATCAAGCAGTTGTCTCTGTTCAATTATTTCTGACGGGCCATGGGCAAAAAAAAATCCTCATTTCAGGGGATTTTAATATTTTTTGACACCTTGCCGATTGGAGTTCTGTACCCATCACATACGAGTGGTGAAAAGGATGCCAGGAATAAATCGCACCGGGCCAAAAAAAGCGGCTAGTCCAATAGCAAGTCAGCGTGCAGTTAAAAATGATGCGAAAGCTGTCGAGCCCCCTAAAGTCAATAATGATCGTTTGCAGTTGAGCGGTGAAGCCCAGAATATTGAAGAACTGTTCCAGTCTCTGTCAGCCATAGATGAAATTGACAGTAAAAAAGTGGAAAGCATTCGGCGCGCCATTAAAAAAGGTGAGATGCCGGTCGATTATCAAGTGCTTGCCAATAAAATTCTGGAGCTTTCCGATGACTTTGATGACCACAGAAAAGAATGACAATAAAAGTGGTACCTACAACGTCTCTGCTGAAAAAAAACTGCTGGATAATATTCGAGATGCACTGGCTTTAACCCGCAAACTTGAAGCTGTTCTGAGCAAGGCCCATAACCTGATGCTGGAAAGGGATATTGCAGCTCTGGAAACTCATCTGGAAACTCAGGTCAAACTGTTGGACATGCTGCATCTGAATGCTTCCCTGCGAGAGCATTATTTGAAAGAAGCGGGGTTGTCACCGGACCCGGCAGGTATACGAACTTTTCTGCAGATTATAGCTTCTACTCCCAAGTCTGAAATCACACTGAAACAATGGCATCAACTGGAAATCACAGCAGGTCGCTGCCGCAGTTTGAATCAGGCAAACGGCAAACTGCTGAGTCGTTTGGCTGCCAGTACTAACCAGATTATTGATGTGGTTTTTTCCAGTCAGGAACCTGTGCCCTATAACCAACAGGGCATCTGCGAAAGAAAGCTGGGCTGATCAGCATGTGGTTTTCTGATGATTTGCGGCGATTTCAGAAACTGTTGATTTTTGGCCTCACGATTTTTGGCTTCTCCTTGCTGCTGCTTTCCCGATCATCAGCCAACTCAGTCAGAGAATTCCCTCAGGAACTCAGTCTCCATAAATGGGAGTTGACCACTTCCCGTTTCGAGTGTCGCATGAACAGCAAAGTGACGGGGCTGGGTAGTATCGTTTTGAATGCGGCTGCCGGAGGCATTCATTATATAACCCTGGAACCGGATTTTTTCATTAAAGAAGCCCGACATATTCGTGTTGGGGTTCAGCAATCACCCTGGCGTCATAGCCATTATCTGAACGCTCTCGGAGGTGTTGAAGCAGAGCCGGATAAACAGTTTGAAATGAGAATCAATGTTGCCCGTGTTGTGGAAGATATGCAACAGGGTCATCAGCTGGTTATTGAGATTGAGAGGGAGGCAGTTAACCCTGTTCATATTAAAATACCCGCTATGAATTTCCAAAAAACAGCAGCAACATTTTATAAATGTTATGGAGAATTGCTGGCTCTGAACTACGAACAGGCAAAAGAAACACTGTTCTATTACTCCTCTTCAGGCTCTCGTATAAGCTCTGAGCAGTTATCACATCTTGATGATCTGGCCACTTATATTCTGGTGGATAAAAGTGTAACCAATGTCGCCATTGACGCTCACACAGATTCTCGGGGTGACAGGCTGGAAAACCTTCAGCTGTCAAAAGTGCGTGCAAGCCGTATTTATAGATATTTACGATCAAAAGGTATTCCCGAACAGCGTCTTACCATGCGCTTTCATGGTGACCGCTATCCTGTCGCCACCAATGCAACTGTTGAAGGAAGAAATAAAAACCGACGGGTAAAGATTACCCTGAGCCGCCGATAAATAATTCTGACAATAAATCGTCAACTACGAAAGAGCCTGTTCTCACCAGGCACTTTTACAGAACAATATTTCACAGAACAATAGTGGATGGCGGCTCAATGGACATCAAAGGTCTTAACCCGGATTCCCTCAGTGTACTCCTGAAAAACCGACCTGCTCCGATTTTACCTTCCGCAATTGAATCTGAAGCTGTGACTACCACCGGCTTTGGCAATCTGCTGCAACAGGCCATCGAAAAGGTTAATGATCTGCAACAACATTCCAGCAGCATGATGCACAACATTGAAACCGGGGAGAGTGATGACCTCATGGGCACCATGATTGCCATGCAGAAATCCAGTATTTCCTTTCAGGCATTGATGCAGGTCCGTAATAAGGCAGTGACTGCTTACGAAGACATCATGCGTATGCAGATTTAAGGTAGAAAAATACCATGGCAGAATCAGATAAAAAGGCTGCCCCGGAGCCGACACCAGAAGAAAAAGAAGTGAAGCCTGTGTGGCGCGAAGCAGTGGACAGAGTCACCGGAGTTCTGAAAAACAATCGCAGCTATCAAGTGGTGCTGATGGTGTTGTTTGCAGTTTCTGTTGCCCTGATGTCGGTTTTCTGGCTCTGGTCACAATCTCCGGATTATCAGCCACTGTATGGCAATCAGGAACTCTATGATGTGGCCAGTGTGGCCAATGTGCTGGAACAAAACAATATTGCTTATAAAATTCACCCGGCTTCGGGACAGGTAATGGTGGATGTCGGCAGGCTTGCTGATGCCCGAATGCAGCTGGCTGTATCAGGCGTTCAGGCAAGAATGCCGGAAGGACTGGAAACTCTGGATGGGCAGGAGATCGGTACCAGCCAGTTTGTGGAAAATGTTCGTTACCGGCGCGGTCTCGAAGGTGAGCTGGCTCAAACCATTATCAGCCTGAAACCCGTCCGCAATGCCCGAATCCACCTGGCTCTGCCCAAACAGAGCAGCTTTATTCGCAAGCAGGGAAAACCGTCGGCCTCGGTGTTTGTCGATCTGTTTCCGGGGTACAGGTTGAGCAATGAACAGATTGAAGGCATCGTGAATCTGGTGGCCGCCAGTGTCGCCAATATGAATCGCAGCGATGTTTCTGTCATTGACCAGTCCGGCAAACTGCTCTCTTCCGATATTTTACTGGGCAACAGTGCGCTCAGTGAAGCCAGTAAACAGTTGGACTTTAAGCGCCAGGTTGAGGCTCATTTTCAACAGCGCATTAGTGCCCTGCTAGAGCCACTGGTGGGTGCTGTCAACTTCAGAGCTCAAGTCAGCGCCAATGTGGATTTTGAACAGGTAGTACAGACGGTTGAGCAATATGAGCCTGGTGCTCCGGTGCTGAGAAGCGAGCAGGGAAGGGAAGTGGCAACCAGTGGGCAGGGAGCCAGAGGCATACCTGGAGCTCTCAGCAATCAGCCTCCGGAAGAAGAAGGTCAGGCTGAAGCAGAGCAAAACAATAATGTCCAGTCAGAGTTTGTCCGCAATTATGAAGTAGATAAAGTTATCAGGCAGGTGGCCAATCAGCAGGGCAGAGTACAAAAACTGAGCGTTGCAGTCGTTCTCAATGAGCAGCCTGATGAAGCTCTGGGTATTGGTAACTGGGACCAGGCAAGAATTGCCACGATTCAACAAATGATCATTGATGCAACAGGTATTGATCAGGCCCGTGGTGATCAGATCAGTATTCACACCGCACCCTTTGTGCCAGTCACTCATGTTGAACCTATCGGGCTGGCCTGGTGGCAACAGCCGCAGGTTCTCTACTTCGTCAAATATGGTTGCGGCACTTTGTTGGGTATTTTGGTGATTATGTTTCTTTTAAGACCCATGATGAAACAGATCACCGTCAAGATGGAGGAGCCCGAAGCATTACCTCCTCCAACGCCCGAGGAAAGTGGTGCCCAGTTTGACCAGAAAGGCAGGAAAGTGATCTTTGACGACACCTTTGATCTGTTGCCACCTGAGTTAGCCGATTTTGAAACTCAGGTGACTCAGATGCGAGAGCTGTCCTCGAAGGCTCCTGCCAGGGTTGCACAGGTGATCAAGCTATGGATGAACAGTCATGAGTGATAATCCGAGAGTCTTGCCATCAAGGCAGCCGACGCCCAAAGACATAGCCATTCTGCTGCTCAGTCTTGGGGAAAAAGGTGCGGCGCAGGTATTCAAACACCTTAGCCAGCGGGAAGTTCGACAGATCAGCACGAACATGGCGACCATCTCACCATTGAAAAGAGATCAGGTTCAGGAAGTGCTGGACCTGTTTTTCCACACCTATCGCTACGATAGTGCCTTGTCCGGCTCCTCAAAAAGCTATCTCAACAAGACCTTGAAGTTGGCTCTGGGTGATAAAGAAGCAAAAGGGGTCATGGACTCTATTTTTGGTGGTGAGAGCAATAGCCTGGAAGCGATGAAATGGATGGACTCGGGAACCATTACTGAACTGATTGTTGATGAGCACCCACAACTTCAGGCAGTGGTATTGACCTATCTGGGAGCCACGCAGGCTACCGATGTATTAATGCGCCTTCCAGCCAAGAGTCATCAGGATCTATTGTCACGAGTCGCCCGACTGCAGGAATTACATCCATCCATTATTGAAGAACTTAACATTATATTTGATGCCAATGTCGGCAAAATGAGCACCAGCCAGAATACCACCGTCAGTGGTCTTCGTCAGGTGGCCGATATAATGAACCGGATGAATGATACTTCGGTGCAGAGTCTGTTGAGTTACTTTAAGGAGCAGGACAAAAAACTGGCTGAGCAAATTGAACAACAGATGTTCCTCTTTGAACACCTTATGCGTCTGGATGAAGATGCGCTGCGTAAGGTCATGGCGGAGGTCAGCCAGGATATTCTGGCTCTGGCGCTCAAGGGGGCTGCTCAGGAGATGGTTGATTCTGTGGTAGGCACCATGACCAAACGAAGCGCCAAATTCCTGCTTGAAGATATTGAAAACCTCGGCCCGGTGCGTGCCAGCCAGGTTCAGTCTGCCCGAAATGATGTGCTTCGGGCAGCGCGACAGCTGGCGGCATCCGGTGAGATAGAGCTGAGCTTTAATGATGAGGACGAGATGATCGGGTAATGCAAACCAATATCCATCACGTTTTTCATAATACTAACAACAGGTTGGTTCATGACAAACAGACAAAAAATATGGCAGCCTGAAACAGCGGCCTTCAAACGGTTTCTCTTTCCGGTTCACCAGAAGCCCGGTGAATCTCAGAATTCAGAGCGTTCAGAGGTAGATCAACAACCTGACTATAGTGCTTCCCAGTCTGTCGATACGGTTGAGAATACAGTACCGAAACCTCAGGAATCCATTGAGCCCTCTCCTGAAGTATTACAGAGTATTCTGGAGCAGGGTATTGAGAAAGGCTATGCCAAAGGTGTGGAAGAAGGCCGCCGAATGGGCTTTGAAGAAGGCAGAGAACTGGGCGTCAAAGAAGGTGGGCGTATTGCCACTGAAGAACAGAAAAAACTGGTATCCCTGCTGCGAAAAGAAATGTCTGAATTTCGCTCTGGTGGCAATTATGGTCGTGACGAAAAGATCAGCTGGCTAGGAAAAGTTATAGAAGAAACCTGTCGTCAGGTAGTGCGCCGGGAACTGATGACTTCTCCGGAACAGATAGTCTCTGTTGTCAGGGAAACTCTGAGTATCATGCCCGAGGATACTCAGTACACCATTCATGTGAATCCGGTCAATGCGGAGTTGCTCAAGACACTCAAACCTGACTTTGGTGCAGCCTGGCAGGTTGTCGAAGATCACGAATTACAAATAAATGACTGCCGTATTATGTCCAGCCAGACAGAAGCGGAAGCGCGCATGGAATCCCGGTTGGTGGAGTGTCTCGATATCATTCGTGAAAACTTGCCTGCCGCAATGGAGGATGCAGGTTAATGTCTCTTTCTGATGATCTGATTGAAAAACTGAAGACAGTACCTGTTGCCAAATTATCCGGGAAAGTATCAGCCATAAAAGGTCTTCTTCTGGAAGCCCAAGGGTTGCGATTGCCCATTGGCCAACTTTGTCATATCAATATGCGCAGTGGTCGTCAGGTAGAAGCAGAAGTGGTTGGCTTTGACGGGGCCAGTCAGTTTCTGATGCCCCTGTCAACGACAATGGAAGGCCTGGCAGCGGGAGACAAAATTATTCCCGTTTCTCACAATCACACCATGCCTGTGGGGGAAGAACTGTTAGGGCGGGTAGTGGATGCTATGGGTAAGCCGCTTGATTCCTCTGCCTTGAGCCTGTCTGACAGAATTTCAATTCATTCCTCCCCTCTTAATCCCATGACCAGAAAGCCGGTCGATGAGCCACTGGAAGTGGGAGTGAGAGTTATCGACAGTCTGCTGACCCTGGGAAAAGGACAAAGAGTAGGGTTGTTTGCCGGCAGTGGCGTTGGCAAAAGCACGCTTATGGGTATGATGACCCGAAATACCCGGGCTGATGTTACAGTTGTTGGTCTGATCGGTGAACGCAGTCGGGAAGTAAAGGAATTTGTGGACCAGATTCTGGGTATGGACGGTCGGGAAAAAGCGGTTGTGGTGGCCTCCCCCGGGGATGAGTCGCCCGTCCGAAGAATTCGTGCTGCACTCTATTGTCATCAAATTGCCGAGTATTTCAGAGACCAGGGCAAAACGGTTCTGCTGCTGATGGACTCCCTCACCCGCTATGCCCAGGCTCACCGTGAAATTGCCCTGGCTGTGGGTGAAGCTCCGGCAGCGAAAGGTTTTCCTCCTTCAGTATTCAGTAAGATTCCAATACTGCTGGAGCGGGCTGGAACGGGAACCGGCGAAGGTTCGGTAACGGCCATCTATACCGTACTGGCAGAAGGTGATGATATGCAGGAGCCGGTAGTAGACACTGCCCGCTCCATCCTGGATGGGCATATTGTGCTCAGTCGTGAGTTGGCGGAAAGAGGGCATTTCCCGGCCATTGATCTGGAAGCCTCCATCAGCAGAACAATGTCTCAGTTGATAACAGAAGAACATGAAAAGTGCGCCCAGGCGTTCCGACGCTTCCATGCCCGGTATAATGAGTTCAGAGAACTTATGGCGATAGGTGCTTATAAACCCGGTGCTGATCCTGAGCTTGATAAAGCGATTGAATACCGTCCGCAGATGGAGCGTTTTCTGCAGCAGAGCCGTTATGAACAGGTTGATCTCACCGGCAGTATTGAACAGCTGATACATATCTGGCGATCTGATCAGGTTGTTACATCATGAACAAAGTCCGGCGTCTGGAAAAAGCACAGTCCGCACTGGAGAAAAAGAGCCAGCTAACTAAAAGAGAGAAACAGCATGCTGAGCAGAGTCTGGCTTCACTCAACGCCCAGAAAGAGTTGTTGAATGATGCCCGGAAATCCTGCGATAGTCGTCCTGGAGAAAAACTTTCATCACTATCCTGCTGGGGTCGCAATCAGTTTGTTGAATTGCTTGAAGATGTTTCTGTATTACTGGAAGAGAAGATAAAAGCAGAGTCTGGAAATCTCGAGCAAATTAATCAGCGGCTGGAAGAAGAACGCAGAATGACCAGCGGTGTTGAACATATAAAAAATAAAGAAACCGAACAACAGCAGCAAAAACAGCTTCGGGATGAACTTCAGGAGACAGATCGACTGCTGCAGCGCTCCCCTCGATAATTCTGGCTTGCCTGTGTTAACCTGACATTTCGTCAGGTACTTTATGCAGGGAAGCATCCATGCCGCTTTTGATACCGCATTTCAGACCGCTTTTCAGATCATCCATACTCATCGCCTCGCTATTTTCTCCTCACACCTCTTCTGATACAGACCTCGCAAAAGAGATTGAACGCATTGTTTATCAATCCGTTGAAAAAGCAGTGGCCGGTTTTATTCAATCAATTCCCGGTGCCCGCTATGAACTGAAAGTCCGCCCTCTTTCTGCCAGTAAGTCCCGAAGAACCTGCAAAGGCAACCTGTCCGTCTCTGCAGTTTCCGGAACCCGTCCGCCTGTGGGAGTGGTCAAACGAACAGTAGAATGCCCTGGGGAATGGCGAATGACAGTGATGACTGAAAGTAAGATTTTGGTGCCTGTTATTCACAGTGCTCGTGCTTTGGCCAGAGGGCAGAGGCTGACCAGCGATGCTCTTGTGTTTCGGGAAGCCGATTACAGCAGGCTGAGAGGTCAGTTTTTTACTGAAATCAATGAAATCAGGGGGAGAGTTATCAAGCGCAGTATAGGTGCACAGAAACTGATTTCAGCCAATATGCTCGAAAAAGACTATGTGATTCGCAAGGGGGAAGTCGTCCAGATTATTGCCGGCGGGAATGGACTGGAGGTTTCTATGTCCGGGATGTCTCTGGATGATGGCGAATTACAGGAAACCATTCGGGTAAGAAACCGGTCTTCTGGCAAAATTGTGCACGCAGAAGTTATCAGCACAGGAAAGGTTCGAATTCATCATTAATTTTTTGCTGAATACAGTAATCAGCGTCTGATTAGATGTTTTATCAAAAAATTAACTAATCAGCAGATGATTTAGTCAATAACGATTAAATTAACCCTGTCAGAGAATGATTTTATGAGCCGCGACATTGTTAATGCCCTTATTCCGGGTACGTTACAGAATAAAAACTGGTATCAGGCTTACCTGGTTCTGCTGGGGCAGCTCTTTGCCTGGGCAAGGTTGTGTGAAATGGAGTTTTTGCCGGAGCGAGAGTTACCAGACAATCATTCTGAACTTGAGCAGCTGTTCAGAGAAATCGGGCAGAAAAAAGTACCGGTGACATTTGCCAATACAGATCAACGTATCTGGCAAATAGCCTGGCAACAGAGCGATGAATTACCTGGACAGATTCCGACAGATGAAATCACCCGAGCCTGCCACTCAGTGATGACTGCAAAGAGGCATAAGCTACTGAAGTACAATGAGATTCCTCTGGCCCTGCATCGTCGCTTCAGACCTCTCTCCTCGGCATTGCCCGAAGCCATTGGTGGACTGCTGGAGGCACTGTCCGAATCAGTTGGCAGTTGCTACCTGCCCAATGCAGACAGTTTTATTCTGGGAGCGGATCTTGCGCTCACCGGCGAGATTTATTCTGAGCAGCCTTCTATCAATACTCTGGATGCTTTGAGTGTTTTGATTAATCCGGATATTCATATTGCCCAGGGGCATCCGGTACTTGAACCTGCTTTTTTTAAATCGGGCCAGCTACAAAAGTTTGATCATGGGGTGGGTCTTCTGACAGCGGACCACCGTTATAAAGTGAATGAAGTTCGAGATATTTTCCAACGGCTGGATACCCAGGTCCGTAATGAAGAAATGTTGTTTATCCGGCATATGTTCTGGCGCTGTTCCGAACAGGTTGTCATTGCTGTGCCGGGGGTATTTCTTCAGAAAAATACCGAGCATCATATTGCCTTTCGCCGCTGGTTATTAAAACAGAACAGGCTGCACGCTATTATTAAACTGCCTAAAGGACTGCTTCCCGGACGAGCCACGCCACTTTATGTGCTGGTGGCAAAACGACAAGTTACTGATAATGTGCATTTGATAGACGCCAGCAGCGACTACTTCAAAGTTACCCCTGTGCGCAAAAAGGGAGCAGCTAAAATTCAGCTGAATAATGTTGATGTCATTCTTGAACAAATGAATGAAGAAACAGTAAACCCTCGTTTCTCCAAAAAGCTGGACAAAAGGCAGCTGATTCAGGGGAGCGTCATTCTTGATCCCGGACATTATTGTGCTGACACCCGACGCATTGATTTACTCGGTAAGCCTTTAGCTGCCAGTCATTTAGAGTCACAGGTCGATATCATAAGAGCTCAAGCTCTGCGTGATAATAGTCTGGAAAAACAGGTATTTCTGGAAGTAACAGCCAATGACATTAATGAGGCTGGAGAGATTGAGCACCCTGAAAAAGAAATTCATGTTGATGAAAAAGGGCTGAAGCGGGCAAAACAACAGTTATTGCGACCAGGCGATGTTCTACTGGTTATCAAGGGACAGGCAGGGCGAATTGCCATTGTACCGGATGTCTGTGGGTTAAACTGGGTGGCCAATCAGTCCTTTGTCATTCTTCGACTGAAGAAAAATACTTATCTCAATAGCTCTATTGTTTTGTTTCGATTCCTGCGTTCGCAAACCGGAAAAATGTTGCTTGATAGTATTTGTACAGAAAGTCAGGTGCCGTTTATTCATGGCAATGATTTAAAACAACTTCCTGTTCCCGAGTGGTCTTCCATTGAACAAAGGCAGGCAGAACAGTCGCACAGAGAAATTCTCAAACTCTATGCCCAGGTTCGGTTTATTCGCGATAAAGCGCGAATGATAGAAAGTGAGTTGTTAAAAGAAGCTTGATGCCAGAGTACCCATAATCATGGCCCAGCCGTCTACCAGAACAAACAGCATCAATTTGAAAGGCAGCGAAATCATCTGGGGCGACAGCATAATCATACCCATGGCCATGAGAACACTGGCCACTACCAGATCAATCACCAGAAAGGGTATGTATATAACAAAGCCAATTTGAAAAGCAGTTTTTAATTCACTGGTAACAAAAGCAGGAATGGCGATGGAGAAAGGCGTTTCAGCAACATCGATCGGTGGCGTTATATCGGCAATTTGATAAAACAATTCCAGATCCGTATCTCTGGTCTGGCGCAGCATAAAATCTTTGACAGGAACTTCTGCCTTTTTTAAAGCCTCTATCATTGTCAACTGCTCATCCAGATAAGGTTCAACCGCCTGGCTGTAAACAAGCCCAAATAATGGTTGCATTATAATCAGGGTCAGTGCCAGCGATATGCCAAGCAAAACCTGAGTTGGGGGAGTCTGTTGTAAACCCAGAGCCTGACGCAGAATGGCCAGAACAATAATAATCCGGGTAAAGGACGTCATCATCAGCAGCGCAGCAGGAATAAAACTCAGTGCTGTCATCAGAATCAGAATCTGAAGACTGGCGCTGTATTCCTGAGAATCACCATTACTGGTGACAGTCATTAATGGAAAGCCTTCCTGCCCCCAGCTGAGTGACGGAGTCAGGAGAAATGTCAGGCCGACATAGATCAGCAACCTTATAGTCATGGGTCAGGCCAGATTTTTCAGACGTTCTGATTCGCTGATGACATCCAGCAGGCGAATGCCGTACTTATCGTTGATCACCACAACTTCGGCGTAGGCGACCAGAGTACCATTGACTTTCACTTCCAAAGGCTCGGAGGCTTCTTTCTCCAGCTCTACAATTGAGCCTTTATTAAGGTGCATTAGTTCACCAATGTTAATTTCGGTGCTGCCCAGTTCCAGAGACAGTGTCACCGGAATGTCAAGTATCATGCCCAGATCACTGACTGACTGCGGCGGGTTATTGGTATCTTCCAGTAGCTCTCTGGAGGTGGTTTCTGATTCCAGACTGTCCTGAAGACTGACACCATCACCTGCAGGTTGTGGCGGAGCCAGTTCCTGCTCGTTTTCATTTTCTTCATTACTCATGGATGATATTTCCTCGGGCTGGTGGATCTCTACTCTTTCTGGCCTGGATACAGAGAGTTAAGAATTTTCATGGCCAGCATATTATTCACAGTGCAGACGTCAGCACGGTAGGCTGGAATGCCTGCAAACTTGACAGTGACACTGCTGGGAATATCTGCCTGAATGATCTGTCCCGTTTTCAGTCTCAGCACATCGCGAAGGCTCAGCTTCAACTCGCACAATCGGGCAGAGACTTCCAGTGGAGCCTGCATAACCCCGGCCATCATGTTGCGTTGCCAGGTGGGATCCTGTTCTGTAAATTTAAAGGCCTGCAGCTTTTCTCTGACCGGTTCCAGAGCCTGATAAGGCATGATGATATGAAATGGACTTTCTGTGGAGCCAAGGGAAATAGTGAAGCGGCTCAGGAGAATAATCTCAGTATCTGAGCGAAAAACGGTGGATATGGGGCGGTTGTGATTTTCAGCAAGACGTATCTTGAAAGAAAGAATACTGCTCCAGGCTTCGGTCTGGTCATCCGCTGCAGATTTTAGCAGGCGTTCCATGATACGAATTTCGGCGTTGGTCAGTTCCTCTTCATGGTTTTCGTTAAACTCACCGGTACCACTGAAAAAAATGTCTACAAGAGAATATAAAAGCGGTGTCTCCAGGGCCATGAAGCCAGCGCACTTCAGTGTTGTTGAACGGTAGATATACTGTACATCAGGTATATTTTCCTGATGCAGATAATCACCGATTGCCAGGGAATCGACCGATTCGAAATGAATATCTACCGGGCGACGAAAAACAGCAGTGAGACTGTGACGAAATAATTGGGAAAAACGCCGGTAGATCAATTCAAGTGTCGGCAAAAGGTCGTGAATCTTATAATCCGGGTTAGTCAGATCATAAGTCGTCAGATCCTTGAATTTTGAAGGCGGATGAACCCGGCGAGTCTTTGTTTCACCCGACAGGCTGGATTCGGTATTGTTTGATAAAGATTTCCGTTCCATGGGAAATTCCATATAACTGGCTTATCACCAGATAATTCTTGTTATTAAAAAACATACCGCTATTAGCTGATAAAGACAATCAGCCAATCTTGCCAACCACTATGACTTCTTTATTTTCAGGAATTTCATTAAACGACAATACATGCATACCCTCGGTGCATAGACGAGCATATCTGGCCATGGCCGGGCGCAATGATGCATTGACAAGCATGACAGGCACTTTTCCTTCAGCAGCAAGGTTGGCAGAGACTTCTGGCATTTGAACTTGAAGTTGCTCCGCAATTCGGGGTTCAAGTGGCAGTGTGTCAGGGGAGAAGTCGTTACTCTGACGAGCTTGTTGGTAACTTTGCATAATGACCTGCTCCAGCTCTGAGCTCATGGTGACAACCGGTATTTCAGAGGTGTTGCCTACCAGGTTCTGGATAATGCTGCGACGCAGGGCAATTCGAACTTCAGAGGTCAGCAGGTGTGGTTCTGTAATCCGTTCAGACGACTCCAGTAAGGTGCTGGCAATGGTTTGAATATCACTGACAGAGACATCTTCGGTCAGCAAATCTCTGAGTATTCGGGAAAACACACTCATGGACAGCTTTTTGGGAATAAGATCTTCAGCCAGTTTGGGGGAATAGTGAGTCAGCTTATCCAGCAGTTGCACTACTTCATCATGCCCAAGCAGCTCACTGGCGTGCTCATCAATAATTTTATTAAGGTGTGTAGCGATAACCGTAGCAGCGTCGACTACCGTGTAGCCCAGTCCGACGGCATGTTCCCGCTCTGAGGTTTCAATCCAGAGTGCTTCCAGTCCGTAAGCAGGCTCTGAAGTTGCAATACCATTTATCTCACCAAATACTTCACCGGGATTGATCGCCAATAAACGCATGGGCTCAATCTGTCCTTCGGCAACAATGACACCCTTGAGCAGTATATTGTAACTATCAGGTTTCAGGTTCAGATTATCTTTCACATGCACGCTGGGAATCAGAAAGCCCAGCTCCCGGGATTGGGTTTTGCGAATGCCTTTTAGCTGAGTGAGTAGTTGAGCGCCCTGATTTTCATCTGCCAGAGGAATGAGTTTATAACCCAGTTCAAGCCCCAGGGTATCCACTGGCGGAATATCTCCCCAGGACCAGGGTGATGACTCACTGACATCTTCTGTATTGGCTGCAGAGTGGCTGGATTCGGGTTCATCCTTCTGATGTTTGTTGGTGGTCCACCAGGCCAGAAACGCCACGATCAGGCCCAGACTGAGAAAGGGTACATGGGGCATACCGGGAACAATGCCTATCACCATTAAAATCATGGCTGTGAGGCCCAACGCTTTCGGAGAAGAGAACATCTGTTCGGAAACCTGATGCCCTACATCCGCAGATTCAGAGACACGGGTTACCATGATAGCCGCAGAGGTGGAGAGCAGCAGCGAAGGAATCTGGGCCACCAGACCATCACCAATCGTCAGAAGAGAATAAACAGCAAAGGCTTCCCCGGCAGATAACCCTTGGCCAATGGTGCCTATCAGCATTCCACCTATGATATTGATGGCAAGAATAAGCAGGCCGGCCACAGCATCACCCCGGACAAACTTACTGGCACCATCCATTGAGCCATAGAAGTCTGCCTCCCGGCGTACACTTTCCCGGCGGTCGTGCGCTTCCTGCTGATCAATAACGCCGGCATTGAGGTCTGCATCAATGGACATCTGCTTGCCTGGCAGGGCATCGAGAGTGAAGCGGGCGGTCACCTCAGAAATACGACCAGCACCCTTGGTGACCACGACAAAGTTGATAATCACCAGAATAAAGAACACCACCAGACCAACAACGTAACTGTTGCCAATAACAACCTCACCAAAGGATTGAATCACCTTTCCGGCAGCGCCATTGCCAGTATGTCCATTCAGAAGAACCACCCGGGTTGATGCCACGTTCAGGGCAAGGCGCAACAAAGTGGAAACCAGCAGGATGGTTGGAAACACCGCAAATTCAAGAGGTCGAAGTGTGTAAATACTAACTAACAGGATGAGCAGAGACAGTGCGATGTTGAAGGTAAAGAATACATCCAGCATAAAAGGCGGCATCGGCAGTGTAACCATACCGAGCGTCATCAGAACGATCAGCGGAATCCCGATATTCAGGTTGCCGCTTTTGGGCGACATCATGTATAGCAGACGTTGAGCTTCCTTGATCATTGTCTCTTCTTATCCCATTTTTCCCGGAAGGCGCTGGGGACTTCCGGTGTTGGTAAATCGGGTGCCTTGCTTCTGCGTCCGGCCTGAAAGTCATTCAGATGATGGACGTAAGCCAAAACCTGGGCAACGGCCAAAAACAGGTCGTCGGCAATTTCCTGATTTAACTGTGTCGTATGATAAATCACCCGGGTTAACGTGGGTGACTGTACCACCGGCTTATTGTATTCCCGTGCCACAGCGCAGATACGCAGGGCTACTCTGTCAACGCCTTTTGCTACGACATAGGGCGCTCTGGCCTTGTCCAGATCATATTTCAGAGCCACTGCAAAGTGAGTTGGGTTGGTGATAATGACATCCGCCGAAGGAACGGCCTGCATCATTCTGCGACCCGCAATTTCCTGTTGCTTCTCCCGCAGTCTTGAACGAAGCTCTGGCTGACCTTCAGACTCTTTCATTTCATCACGCATTTCCTTGTGTGTCATGCGCAGTTTTTTCATGTGGTTCCATCTTTGGAAAGGTACATCAATAAAACAGATCAACAGCAGGGCACTGACCAGAATGGTGATGGCCATGGTAAGGTGGCTGAGGCCCTCTGAAACTGCTTGAAATATCGGCAGCCGGTTGAGCCAGAGCACATCCCGAAAGAACCATTGATTTATGAGCCAGAGGGAAAAAGCCAGCAGAGAGATTTTGGCAATGGACTTTAACAACTCAATCATGGAGTTGGCAGAAAACATGCGTTTAATGCCTTTGAGAAAACTGATGCGCTCAGCCTTGGGTCGTATCTGTTTATTTGAGAATATCCAGCCTCCTAAAGCCGCTGAAGCGGCTATTGAGGCCAGAATGACAATCAGCATAAAGGGCAGCAAGCCGGAGAACCCCTGAGTCATGCTGACGATCAGGTGATCCGTCAGCCAGCTTTCCTGACGCAATACGTCTTTTTCAAACCTGAAGCTTTTGTACATAACCTGAAACAGCTGGTCGCGAATTAATCCACCACTGAGCCATAAAGCAACCAGGGTTGAAGCCAGCAAAGCAAAGGTGACCAGTTCCCGGGATCGGGGAACCTGGCCTTCGTCACGGCTCTTCTGAAGTTTTCGTTCGGAGGGTTCTTCTGAGCGTTCGCCAGTCTGTGATTCTTCTGCCATCTGAAAATTCCTAAAGAACCAGTGATCGTAGAATGTCCAGAACAGTCCGGGTAAATCGTGTGAAGACACCGTTCAGGGTGGAACTGATCAGCATCAGAATAAAAATGCCTGCCAGCATGGTCAGAGGAAAGCCCAGACTGAAAATATTGAATTGCGGCGCCGAGCGGTTCATTACACCAAAGGTAAAAGTGACAATTAATAATGCAACAATGGCGGGAAGAACCATCAGTAGTGCGCTGGCAAACATCCAGCCGCCCATGGCGGGAAGCCGGTCAATATCCAGTTGGCGAATAGAAAAGGGCGCAATGGGAATGGTATTAAAGCTCTCCACAACAATAGAAATGACGACCAGATGCCCATCAAATGCCAGAAACATCAGAAAGCTCAGCAGTTGGAATACCTGGCTGATTACCGGAATCTGGGCGCCGTTCATCGGATCAAACATGACCGCCATACCCAGACCCATCTGCAGGGAGAGCATTTGTCCGGCGGAGGTGAAAATAGCGAAATAGATTTGCAGTACCATCGCCATTAAAAGCCCGACAGCCAGCTGTTGTGCAGTGATCAGAAGGGCTTCACCCGACAGTGGCTCTACTGCGGGTACCGCAGGCAGCATGGGGGCCACAATAATAGTGATGGCCATCGCCAGAATTACCCGGATTCTGGGTGCCACTACCTGACTGCTGATAATGGGCATTGCCAGAAAGAGGGCTCCGATACGAAAAAACGGCCAGAGGTACTGACCAATCCAGCCCACCACTTCAGAGAAGGTAAAGGTTCCCATCAGGCCAGCATCTCAGGAATAAATTCATACAGCCGGAGAAACAGATCCATAAATTCCTGAATCAGCCAGGGGCCCGTCATGCCTATAGTAACCAGTGTTGCCAGCAGACGGGGCAGGAAACTGAGGGTTTGCTCATTGATTTGAGTCGCTGCCTGCAGTGTGCTGACCACCAGACCCACCAGCAGTCCGGGCATCACAATCACCGATACCATCAGAACAATGAGGGTCAGCGCATCACGAAAAAGGTCTGCCACAACTTCCGGTGTCATGGGGTTTCCTCTGAATAGTTCAGGTTGTTTCGCAACTTTGCAAAACAGACTGCAACCCGAAGAAATTAACCAAGAGCATAGTTTTCTAAAATGAATTCGCAATAGATATATAAAAACATTTTTTTACTTTAAAAACGACTTAAAAGAATGGCAAGTCTATTTAATAAATCCAGAAGCCTTCCCGAGTGGTACTTATCAACAGGCAGTACGTTGAAGTTATTAAGCGAGTAAAACCATGAATAGGAATTAGTAAAATGGCAATGACCGTAAATACCAATATCTTCTCTCAGAATGCTCAGCGTAATCTGAGTAAGACCGAGGCAGGTCTTCAGACCGCCATGCAGCGTCTGTCTTCTGGTATGCGTATTAACAGTGCTAAGGATGATGCTGCCGGTTTGCAGATTGCGAATAAAATGGCTGCACAAATTGGTGGACTTGGTGTCGCTATCCGTAATGCCAACGATGGCATCTCCATGGCCCAGACTGCTGAAGGTGCTATGAGCGAGATCACTAACTCTTTGCTGCGTATGAGGGATCTGGCTTTGCAGGCGTCAAGTGGTACCTATGAGGCTGCTGATGTTACCGCCCTGCAAGCCGAATACGATGCTCAACTGGCTGAGATTGGCCGTATTGCCGCAACGACTGAGTTTAACGGGACAACCGTTCTTGGCGCAGGTACCGTCGAAATTGCAGTTGACTATACCGATGCTACCACCAATAACATAGACCTTAACTTTACTGCCGTTGCGCTGACCGCTGTTACCTTTACCGATGCCGCTACCGCTCAAACAGCAGTGGGTGCATTGGATGTGGATATTGCTGCTTATGACGCTGTTCGAGCCAGTCTGGGTGCATCCCAAAACCGACTGAGCACTACCGTCAATAACCTTTCAAATATCCGTGAAAATCTGAGTGCTTCCAGAAGCCGTATCGTGGATACTGATTTTGCTTCAGAAACAGCGAATCTGAGTAAGTATCAGGTTATGCAACAGGCCGGTACTGCTGTGTTGGCTCAGGCTAACGCGATCCCTCAGAACATTCTGTCTCTGCTGCGTTAATCGCTGGAGAGGTAACATTCAGTCAGCTTTAATGCTGATGGTCTTTGTGGGAGCCAGTGAGCTCCCATTTTTTATAGAGCTGTCTGTTATTCGGTTATGTTTCTCAAAGCGGTGCCGACTGAATAAAAGCAGGCATTAATCAGAGGCTGATTATGTTCAGTTTAAGTGGCATCTATTCAGGGCTGGATGTTAACTCCATTGTTGACACTTTGGTGGAGGCCGAGCGTGCTCCCAGTGAAAACCGTTATGCCCGCAGAGAGGAGGCCTTTAATGTAGAACTGTCTGCCGTCGGGACGCTAAAGTCTGCACTGAATGATTTTAATACTCAGGTAGAAAGCCTGAACAGCATCAGTAAATTCAGTCCCAGAGCCGTCAGTGTCAGTAATGAGTCCGTTCTGAGCGCAACCGCTTCCAGCAGCGCCGGGGAAGGCAGTTATCAGTTTTATGTGGATCAGCTGGCGACTCGCCACCAGACTGTATCCGCAGCTATCGCTACAGATGCCACTATTGGTTCCGGAACGGTCAATCTCTCGGTTAACGGTGAAAGCTTCTCCGTTACGGTCGAACCGGGTTCAGAAAGCCTGACTAATTTACGCGATGCTATAAACAGCGCAGCCGATAACACCGGGGTTCAGGCAGCGATTATTAATGAAAACGGTCAGCAACGTCTGATGCTGACTAGTGAGAAATCCGGAGCAGCAAACACCATAACGAGTGACTTCAGTGGCCTTTCCGGTGGCTCAGCAACCCTGGGTTCCTTTACCGATTTACAGGTGGCAGTGGATGCCAGTATCCGGTTTGGTGCAGGAGCCTCTGCAATCACTATTACTTCCGAAGATAACCAACTGGAAAACCTTATTGATGGCGTCACGCTCAATCTGAAAGCCGTCAGCACAGATCCGGTTACCGTGAATATCTCCGTAGACAAAGACAGCCTGAAAGAGTCCATGCAGGAGTTTGTGGATGCCTGGAACAATGTTAAGTCTACCCTTGATACTCTCACAGATTTCAACGGTGTTTCAGCGGGGCCTCTCAATGGTGATAGCCAGACCCGGGCTATTGAGGGTCAGTTGAGAAGTGTCATCAGTTCTTTATATGGTGAAGACGGTGACACATTCAGAACACTCGGGCAATTGGGTCTGACGACTACCGAAGACGGCTCAATAACCCTGGATAACGATAGTCTGGATGACGCCCTGATTAACAACTTTGATGAATTGGCGCAGGTACTGGCTGGTGAAGATGGCTTAATGAATCAAATGGCAGCCGTTCTCACTCCCCACCTTGAAAGTAGCGGAACGCTTGACAGTCGAGAGGACAGGATTGAAGAGGGCTTGAGTGATATTGAAGATGATCGTGCGGCACTGGAGCTGAGACTGGAGCGGACCCGCAGCTATTACCAGAATCAGTTCCTGGCGATGGAAAGTATTCTGGCCTCACTGAGTGGAACCAGTGACTGGATCACCAGCAGTCTGAATAGTCTGAATAACAATAATTCCTGATCATGGAGAGGGTCATGAAGAAAAAAGGTCTGGGTGCTTATCAGCAACAGGAAAAAGCGGGTGTAGAAGCGTCTGATTCTGTTCAGCTGGTGGGTGTGTTGTTTACCAAACTGATGGACAATCTGGCTAAAGCAAGCCACCACATTGAGCGAAAGGATCTGACCAACAAGTCTGATCGCCTCTCCCTGTCTATCGAAATTCTGCTGGTGCTGGAACAGTCTCTGGATTTTGAAAGAGGTGGTGACTTGGCCGGAAATCTCCAATCGTTATATCTCTATTGCATCAGACGTTTAACTGAGGCCAATGCAAAAAATGATTTGACTGCTATCAGTGAAGTTATGGGGCTGCTAAAAGAAATACAGGAAGCCTGGGCCCATATTTCCCTTCCTCAAGCTGCGATTGCCACTATTCAGTAACGGAGCGGTTTGAATGGAAAACCAGGCTCTGCCAGTTTTTTCGTTGTTATCTCTATCGAGTTCAGCGCCATCGGTTGATGGTGCTCAACCGCAGGTCATGGCGGCTGCTGAGACAGTTACTACTTCTTCTGAGTTGACATTTGAAACTGTTCTTCAACAGTTTTCCTCAATAGAATCTGCATCCACAGAGTTAGTCTCTCCGGAGCTTCTGGCTGCAGGGTTGATACCTGTTGATGGGCAGGCAAAAACAAATTTACCCTTGGCAAACCCTGACGTTTCAGAGCTGACAAAGCATATTCCCGTCACCAGCTTACCGATACTGACCAGAGAAGCAAAACCTGAACAGTCCGCCGTAGAAATAAAAAGTACCTCTTTAACAGTAGGGGTTACTGAACGGCCTGATTTAAATCTGTCAATGCCCGGAAAATCTGAAAAACTCCGCCTGCCTGTTCGACCACAGGAATCAGAGGTCTCTCTGACTCCGGTTAATACTCAGTGGGTGTCTCAGACTCAAAAACCATTAACGGATGTTAATCTGGTAGAGGAAGTCGATCACCAGACAGGAAAATTTAAGCCGGAAATCACTCTGAAACCGGATCAGATCCAGACAGAAGCCAAAGCGCCGGAGATAAAAAATCACCATGGATCAAAAGAAATTCCAGCTCCGCTGTCTCTGTTCAATTTCGAAGTGGAACGGAAGGTTTCTTTAAAAACAGCGCCTGCGCTGGTACAGCAGACCGAGTCAATACAGGCCATCGTTAATCAGACGCCTCAAACCTCCCAACAGCCTGTTTCCATTCAGATGACTGAGCCATCATCAGCAGCCCAGTCAGCCACAGTTAAGCAACCTTTCCTGCAACCTGAAGTAGCTCAGCGACCCTTCGGGCAGACAGTGGTGCAAATGATTAAGCAGGGTGAGCAGAAAATGGAGTTTCGGTTAGACCCACCGGAATTGGGTCGTGTAACGCTGACGGTTAGCGTTGACAGAGACGCTGTCAGCCTTCAGGTGATAACAGCAACACCCGCTGCCAGAGACTTGCTGCTGCTTCACGGAGATCGCCTGCGGGAAGCTCTTAATAGTGAATCACTGACTCTGGGGCAAATGTCAGTGGATGTGGGTAGCCAGAAAGACGCTGATACGTCGGAACAATCTTCAGAATATCTGCCCACCGCCGATGGTTGTCTTGAATCAAATGGTTATCAGAGCGCCCAGGAACAATTCAGGCTTCATGGCGGCAGATTATTGGATCATTTCGTTTAACAGATCATCGGAAAAGGAGTTTCTGGACTCATGGCAGATGAAAAAGAAGGCAGTGACTCTGAAAACAAAAATTCAGGCCACGGCAAGTTATTAATCATCATCATTATTCTTCTGGTGCTGTTGCTGGCGGGTGGTGGCGCTTTTGTGGCAATGACAATGATGAATCCGCCGCAGCAACAGGAACAGCAACAGCAACAGCAGCCGCAACCGCAAGCTGCAGCATTGGGACCACCCAGTTTTATGGTGCTTGAGCCATTTATTATCACTCTCAAAAGTGATGCCCGACCTCGATATATGCAGATAAAACAGTCATTGATGGTACGGGATGAAACCGTGATCGCAACACTGGAAGCCTACCGGCCTCTTATTCGTAATGAAGTCATCAACTATCTGGGCTCACTCTCGTTTGAAGAGGTTAAAGCCGGGGGAGTTACAGAGATTATCCGTGCTGAAACGCTGGCAAGAGTCAATGCCCTGCTCGAGAAAGAGAGGGTGGGAGCAAGGGTGGATGACTGTCTGATTACGGATCTTGTGATCCAGTAGCAACTTAGTGGCTGAGATGCAGCAAAAAGGACTTGACGCTTATCGCCAACAGGCAGGAAATCAGCGGGATGTTCTGGTTAAACAGCACTTGTCTCTGGTCAAAAAGATTGTGCTGCATCTGGCCAGTAGTCTGGGTAGTAACATTTCCCGGGATGATCTCTTGCAAGCCGGGATGATGGGGCTTCTGGATGCTGCCAGTCGTTACGATCCGGGCCGCAAAGTCCCCTTTGAACAGTTTGCCAAAACCCGGATTCGAGGCGCAGTGATTGATGAGTTACGACAGTGGGACTGGCGCAGCAGAACAGATCGGGAACACGGACAGAAGATCAGGAAGGCAATTCAGACGCTTAATACAAAGCTGGGACGGGCTCCGTCCGAGTCAGAAATTGCAAAAGAGCTTGGTGTCAGCCTTGAGCGATACCACCGCATGTTGCAGAGCAGTAATTCCGACAATCTGCTGAGTCTGGATGGGCTGATGCAGGGTGAGGCTGACAGCAAAATCATAGAGGTTAATCAGGATGACTCTATAGAAGTGGTTGCCATGGGAGGGGAGCGCAGCAGGGCCCTGGCAAATGCTTTAAAGGAGTTACCGGAACGAGAGCAACATTTGATGAATCTCTATTATGTTCATGAACTGAATATGAAAGAAATTGGAGAAGCTCTGGATCTGACGGAGGCCCGTATTTGTCAGTTACACCGTCAGGCTGTTCTAAGACTGCGCTCGCTGCTGGAAGAATGGAACAGGGAATAGTGTTATGAAAATCTTGGGGCTGCTTATCCAGCTAGGCTGCATCTTTGGTGGCTTTATGGCTGCGGGTGGTGAAATGAGGGCTATCTGGCAGCCAGCAGAAATAGTGATGATTGGTGGTGGCGCCTTGGGGGCGTTTATGATTGCCAACCCAACGAATGTTGTCAAAGCGGCCGGGCGACATTTGGTTTATACCGTCAATAATTCAGGTTTTAATCGTGAATATTTTGATGAGCTGCTCTCTCTTTTGTATACGTTGTTCAATATGGCGAAAAAAAAGGGAGGGACCAAGGCGCTTGAAGAGCATATAGAAAACCCTGAAAACAGCGATGTTTTTTCCAAATACCCTCTGATAATGAAGACCCCTCATATCTATAACTTCATTACTGAAAACCTCAGGTTGTCACTGGTAGACGGCATTGAGCCCCACGAATACGAAACCATTATTGAGGAAGAAATTGAATCCATGGAGTCAGAAATGATGCGTCCGGCGGATGCTCTGCAGCTGATTTCTGATGCATTGCCGGGTTTCGGTATTCTCGCGGCAGTACTGGGTATCGTTATTACTATGGGTGCGATAGATGGCCCAATGGATCAACTGGGCCGATTGATTGCTGCGGCTCTGACAGGTACTTTTCTTGGCATATTTATGGCCTACGGATTAGTAGGACCCTGTGCAACGGCCATTGGCCACTCAATCGATCAGGAGATTAGAGCATTTCATTGCATCAGGGTGGGGCTGGGCAGTAACAAGTCCGGTTTTCCTCCTGTTGTTTCAGTGGATTCCGGCAGGAAAATGCTTTTTGCGGACAAACGCCCCACTTTTAGTGAACTGGAAGAGTTGCTGGACGGCTCATGAGTAAAGATCATGTCATTGTCATTAAAAAGAAACATGGCGGTCATGGCGATGGACATCATGGCGGTTCATGGAAAGTAGCCTTTGCTGATTTTGCCATTGCCATGATGGCTTTGTTTCTTTTGCTCTGGATCATGAGCGCCACGGACAAGGAACAGAAGAAAGCCATTGCCACCTATTTTGAAGATCCGGGCTCATTCCGCCATCCAAGCAGTTCCAAGCCCATTAATTTTGGGGGAATGAATACTTTGGTGAATATTCCCAGACCAGGGGCAAACAATCGAGGCAGGGAAGAGACTGAAGTTATTGCTGAGGATATGGACAAAACCCTGAATAACACGCTGATTTTCGACAAGCTGTCCGATGAATTACAAAAATTGGTAGGCGGCAGTAAATCAGCTGGAAGATATGAAGATTACATTGATCTGGAGAAAACACCGGAAGGCTTACGCATTGTCATTCTGGACAATAACAAGAAGAATATGTTTGAAAAGGGGAGCGCGAGACTGCAGCCATTTTTTCAGGATTTAATGCTTGAGATGGCCCCTATTTTGAACAAACTTTCTTTCAGTCTCATGATCAGCGGTCATACCGACAGCTCAGGCTTTCAGAGGAATAACTATTCAAACTGGGAACTGTCATCAGCCCGGGCTCAGGTTGCCAGAAGAACACTGGTTTTCGGAGGACTGGAGGAGTCCCGGATTATGATGGTGTTGGGTATGGCTGACCGGGTACTGCGCGACCCTGAAAACCCTGAATCCAGCTCCAATCGTAGAATTGAAATTCTGTTTTTGAACGAGGAAATGGAAAAGCGGATTGAAGATATGTTTGCACCGGTTGAAGAAGGTACCGAAGATGTAATTCAGGAAGGCACCGAAAAACTGAGTGATGAAGACTCGCAGAAAATGCGCACAGCTCTGGACAAAGCCCGGGACAATCAGCTTCCGGAAGAAATGAAAGATGATATAAACTGGGGAGACAATTAAGCATCTGACCAGTTTCTTAAGTTTTCTTATCGATGATTTTTTTAATGATTCGAGACACAGCCACAAAGCCAAACGTAGCCGTCACAACAGTGGTGGCGCCAAAACCACTGGCACAATCCATTTTTGTAGAACCCATATCAGCAGGCTTCTGCTGGCACACTGTGCCATCGGGCTGAGGATAAACGGCCTGTTCTGAAGAGAAGACACAATCGACACCAAACTTCCGCTTGCTGTTTTTAGTAAAGCCGTGGAAATCTCTCAGATGGTTTCTGACTTTTTTTGCCAGAGGGTCGTGCCAGGTTTTGGTAAGATCGGCAATCTGAATCTGGGTAGGATCGACCTGACCGCCCGCGCCACCGGTTGTGATGACAGGAATCTTGTTTCTTTTGCAGTGATGAATCAGGGCGGCCTTGATTCTGAAACTGTCTATGGCATCCAATACATAATCAAAGTCCGGACTGATCAGTTCAGACACATTTTCGGTCGTTACAAAGTTTTCAATAACATGGCACTGGCAGTCCGGATTAATGGACTGAATGCGGCTGGCCATCACTTCACATTTGGACTGGCCAATGGTTTCAGTGGTGGCATGAAGCTGACGATTGATGTTAGTGACACAGACATCATCCAGATCGATCAGAGTAATAGTCCCTACCCCGGTTCTGGCCAGAGCCTCTGCTGCCCATGAGCCGACTCCGCCAATGCCTGTGACGCAGACATGAGATTGTCTCAGTCGGTCTACAGCATCGTTGCCATAGAGCCTGCGGCTTCCTCCAAAACGGGCGTCATAGCCATTGGTTGAGTTTTCTGAAGCAACTGTCATAGAGAGTCCGGGAGCTTTTCAGGCATTTTCAGGTCAGGAGTTCGGGCGCAGGATTATAATACTGACATCCTCACTTGTCATGAAGCCTGTTGGCCTGGATGTATCCGATGACTGAAGTATTGCAATCTCTGGTGGGGGATATTGGTGGTACCAATGCCCGCTTTGCCCTGGTGAAACCTGACAGTCTGGTGTTGGAAGGCATTCAGACGATGTCGAGTATTGATTATTCCGATCTGGAAGATGCCGTTCGGCTCTATCTGAAAAATCAGCGGGTTGAAACCATTGCCAGGGCCTGTCTTGCTGTTGCAGGCCCGGTCGTTGGTGGAAAGGTAAGTTTCACCAACAGCCACTGGAAAATTGATCAGCAACAGTTCAAACAAGACTTTGAATTGGAAGTGATGGCGCTGATCAATGATTTTGCCGCACAGGCTCTGGCGGTCCCTCACCTTCCTGTAAGCGAACTCATGCCTGTTGGGCCTGAGCTGGACTTTGATCCTGATGCCGTCAAGCTGGTCATTGGTCCCGGAACCGGTCTGGGGCTTTGTGGATTGATCGAAACGCCTGTGGGTTGGCAAGCTCTGCCCGGTGAAGGGGGCAATGCCGACTTTGCACCTTCTACTGAAAGAGATATCAGTGTCTGGAGATTTATCCGAAAAGAAGTTGGGGGGTTGCTGGGAGTTGAGAGAATACTTTCCGGCTCAGGTCTGGAATTACTTTATGAAGCGCACTCGAGCCTGGATGGTCGGATGGATAAACTGCAGGCGGCAGATATTACAGTTCAGGCTCTGGAAGAACAGGATTCTCTCGCTTACGAAGTGCTGGATCACTTTTTTGAGATTCTGGGTAATACCGCCGGGAATGCTGCACTGATTCTGGGAGCAAGGGGTGGTGTCTACATTGCGGGCGGCATTATCCCCAAAGTTAAAACGCTGTTTGCCAGAGGAACGTTCCGTAAGGCCTTTGAGAACAGAGACAAGATGAAAGACTACATGTCAGGCATACCAACATGGCTCATATTGTCTGAAAATCCCGGGTTAACCGGAGCGGCGGCCTATTTGAACCGTTCAGGTCATTATTAAAGTCAGCTGTCTTCTAAAAGTATCCCCAGAGGCTGTGGATAAGTCTGGGATTAACCTTTGGGTGGTTTCTCAAACTTCAGGGAAGTAACAAACTGCAAATAAGTGGTTAAAAAATGATCAGTGAACACGGCAGGATCATCGTCCAGATGGGCTTCGGCCAGGAATTCAGCAATTTCATTGTCCTGCAGCATTTCTAGAGGGTTTGTATTTGCCCCTGACGGGGCTACGGCTCATGAGTACTCAGCCATACGGAATCGAATATTTCTGGCTTATTGGGCAGGTGCTCTGCAAGGCGCAACGACGGGAACATAGCAAGCTATGTGACCAGAGTTGCAACGCATCACGACTGCATGGATGCAGGAGCTAGAGCAACGCAGGAGCAGTTGCCGCGAGTGCCTGAACAATGAGTCAGAAAATATGATTTCGTATGGTTGAGTAGTTATATGTCAGTTGATGTAACTATAGGGTTAGGCTATTCAGGAAACTAATAAGCATTCAAACAATCAAAAGTTATAACTTGAGAGTTTAAGAAGGAAGAATGCAGCATGTTTGGAACAATTGGTCAAAGTGTTGGGACGTATCAATATCCTGGTTGTGGGCTTGGAGGAGCAGACCTTATATCAATGAGTATAAAGCCTGATCGATACTCCTTAGAAGTATGGAAAGAAACTTTGAATAAAATAAATCCTAATATTTCTGATAATCTGGGAATCAGTCCACTGATGTATGTAATATGGGCGGCAGATGATGACTCTATGGATAAAGCTCGTTCTGAAAAGATAGCAACTATTATTGAACTTTTTATTAAGAACGGGGCTGATTGCAATCCACAAAATGGCGCTGGTGACACTCCGCTGCTACTACTTTGCAAAAAAAAATGGGGTGACTTTCCACAGCTCATAGAATTTGCCCTTGAACAAATAATAAATAATGGAACTGAACCTGACTCTATTATGGTTCGTGGCATACCTCTACTTTTGGATATGTCAACATTTCCAGGAAATTATTCAACAATGGCATGGAAAATTTTGTTGAAAAAGGGGCTAAACCCTAATGTTTCTGATGCTGGAGAAAGCCCATTGACCAATGTAATAAAAAGCAAGTCTATGGATGACGTTATTAATCAAAAGCTAGCAACTATTATTGAACTGTTGATTAATAATGGGGCAGATTGCTATCAAGAAATTGGCTCTGGTGAAACTCCGTTACAACTACTTTGTTCAAAAAAATGGGATGACTTTCCAAAGCTCAGAGAGCTTGCAATTGAACAAACAATAAATAAAGGAATTGATCCTGACTCTATTATGGCTGTTGGCAAACCTCTACTTTTAGCTATGTCAAACTATCCAGATTATTATTCTTCAATGGCATGGAAAACTTTGTTGCATAAAGGGCTAGACCCTAATGTTTCTGGCGATGCAGGAATGAGCCCATTGATTAATGTAATAAAAAGTAAATCTTTGGATAAGACTTCTTCTGAAAAGCTAGTAACTATTATTGAACTTTTGATTAATAATGGGGCAGATTGCAATCAAGAAAGTGGCTCTGGTGAAACTCCGCTACAGCTACTTTGCTCAAAAAAATGGGATGTTTTTCCAAAGCTAAGAGAATTTGCACTTGAACAAATGAGAAATAATGGAATTGAACTTGACTCTATTATGGTTGATGTCCAATCTCTACTTTTAGCCATGTCAAGATATCCAGAATTATATTCTTTAAAGGCATGGAAAACTTTGCTGCACAAAGGGCTGGACCCTAATGTTTCTGACGATGCAGGAATGAGCCCATTGATTAAAGTAATAAAAAGTAATTCTTCGGACAAAGTTATTTCTAAAAAGCTAGCAAATATTATTGAGCTTTTGATTAAGAATGGGGCAGATTGCTATCAAAAAGATAGGGTTCGTGACAATGCGCTAGAACTACTTTTTTTAAAAAAATGGGATAACTTTCCACAACTCAGAGAGCTTGCGTTAGAACAAATAAGAAATAATGGAATTGAACCAGAGTCTCTTAAGGTTAAAGGCAAACCTCTACTTTTAGCTATGTCAAAATCTCCAATAAAGTATTCTAAGTTAGCTCTTAGAAGCGTTTTCAGATATGGAGTTCTCCCTATTTTAGAAGAAAATGAATTAGAAGGGCCTACAGAAAAAAAACCAAAATTGAAGTGTTATTTTAACGATACGTTAGAAAAGCACAAAGCCCATTTTTGTTTTCGCCCTCTTGAGTATCGCTGCATTTGTGCTGTAGACAGACATTCAAGAGGACAGGAATTGACAATGCTTCCGAAAAGCATTCAGAAAGATATTAAACACTTGTTTTATTCATGAAAGAAAAAAGACACCCATAAATTAAAAGTGAAAGGAAAGAAAAAAGACACCCATAAATTTGCTTTACCATCCACTTGGTCTACTTTTTCATCCATCACTGATTTTTTACCCAGACAGGTGAGTCCATGGCTCAGGCCCGCAATACTCTGATTGACCCCAGCTCAACGCCTTATTATCACTGCACGGCAAGATGTGTTCGTCAGGCTTACCTCTGTGGAGAGAACCACCTGACTGGCAAGAACTACGAGCATCGCCGCCAATGGGTGGTGGATAAACTCCGGGAACTGGTTTCAGTCTTTGCTATCGAAGTCTGCGCCTACGCTGTCATGTCAAATCATTATCATGTGGTTTTGCACATCAATCAGTCATCTGCCAGAGGCTGGTCACGGAATGAAGTGCTTCATCGTTGGACGACCTTGTTCAGAGGTCCGCTCCTGGTGCAAAGGCATCTGGCCGCTGACAAACTGGGCAGCGCTGAGTTGGCCCGTATTGATGAATATGCTGAGCAATACCGGCGTCGTTTAACGGATATCAGCTGGTTTATGCGCTGCCTGAATGAACATCTTGCTCGTGAGGCCAATAAAGAAGACGAGTGTAAAGGACGCTTCTGGGAAGGTCGTTTTAAAAGCCAGGCACTGCTGGACGAAGCAGCGTTACTGACCTGCATGGCCTACGTTGACTTGAATCCGATTCGGGCTGGAAAGGTAGAAACACCCGAAGAGTCCGACTACACGTCGATTCAGGAACGAGTGGAGCAGATTGCACATTCTGAGACCAAAAGGCAGCCGCTGACCCTGAAGCCTATGTGTTTGCTGGGACAGAATACGGACATTGCCCTTCCCTACCTTCTTCACGACTATCTGGAACTGGTTGACTGGAGTGGCCGCGTTGTCAGAACAGATAAGAAAGGTTCCATCCCGTCGTATACCCCTCCTATTCTTCAAAGACTGGAAATTGATCCGGATGAGTGGTTGAAAACCATGCAATGGAATAATCGTTTTTATCGGGCAGTTGGTCGTCTGGAGGCAATGAAGACTTATGCACTTGAAGCCGGACAGAAGTGGCTTCGAGGTTTAAACGCCTGTAGTCGTTTGTACCTGACAGGTTAGCGTAGAAGTCTGTCAAGGCGTCAAAGACCCTCTCTTTATCTCTCTTCGACTTATCTCGGAATGAATTTGCATTGTCTGAATTATGGCTTGAACAGCTTCTGTTCGTTGGATGGCGCTGTGTGGCTCGTTGATACGCTGGTTGAAGATAGATTTTCTGATCCTTTTTGGGGATGCAGTTTTTGAATGTCTTATTTTTTATGGGTGTCTTATATTCTTGTTTTATGGGTGTCTTATATTCTTGTTGGGGATGCAGTTTTTGAATGTCTTATTTTTTATGGGTGTCTTATATTCTTGTTCCACAGATATCCCTGAAGAGCCATTTTTTATGGGTGTCTTATATTTTTTATATTATGGGTGTCTTATATTTTATATATTATGGGTGTCTTATATTTTATATTTTTGTTTCGAATACCCGAAAAAATAAGGCCACCTCACTGCAGCCTTATTTTGGTCATAAGAAACACATTATTATTTAGGTTTTTTTGCCACACTTTGCTTAACCGTTTGGCATAAAACCTGCGTCTTTGTTTATTTCAGGTTACGGATTAACCATTACCACCAAGCTTCAAAATGCACGCCGTATGTCCAGCCGTCGGTCTCAGCGCCAAAGGTTCTTATGATTTGAGTCGCAGAAGTGCCTGTATCGAAATATCCCAGACCAGCAGCGCTATAGCACTGATCTGCAGAGAAGCTAGCGGTGCACTTGGCGTTTGGATCAGCCTCTGTTGGAAGATCCAAGTCCTGTTCGATCCCATCCCATTTGGCATAGGTGGCAAACACTCTGATAACGGGTCTGACAAACGCTCCAAACTTTGGATGGAACTGCTGAGCTATAGTAAATTTGGTCACTTGACTATCAAAGCCCTGACCTTTACCACCGTTTAAAGAGCTATCATAAAAGGCATTTTCTACTTTGTCCCAACCCAGCTCAATTGCAGTACTGGTGATTTCAGTCCATTTCCAGATGGGTCTGATACCTGCGGTTATCCAAGTTCTTTTGTCAGGCAAGGAGAGGGGGTCATCAGGCAACCCACTCAGTCTTTGAGCTTCTTCGTCGTATTCGACCTGAGTCCATGCTGCAACGTACATGATGTCCATCTGGTCACTCAGAGAGAACGAGCCATGATCAAGTACCCTGAAGAGCTTGTTACCTTTGTACCATTCTGCTGAGACAATATCTCGTCCGGTTGAGCCAACACCTGGACCCGTCATGCCATCACTAGCGTATTGCACTGCAAACTTGTTAAAGCCATCCAGAACCTCCCAAGTCAACTCAGCTGTAAGCATCCATCCGTCCTTATCAAGGGCCTCCTTGCTTTCATACTTGTCAGGAGGATTTCCCTTCCCGTAGTCAATTCCCAGTTCAAGGCTGAGATTATCCATTAGTCTCAAATCCTTTAGTCTGAGATCTATGACATCGGTTTCAACAGCTTGCTTTTCGTAAGACCCACTGCTGTCAAAATATTCAACGATGGGTGTATGTCTTAGCCAAGCAATATCAAACTTGCCTATGCCAATATCGATATCCTGAATACCGGCTCCGGGGCCAGAAACATCCCAGTAGTACCAGTCATTCATATGAACATCATGTCTCTGGTAGAAGCGTTTGCCCGCCCAGAGCATAGCCTCCGGCATACCCTCAATGATATTAGTGGCCTGTAAGTTGACTTCCCTCAGGGCAAACTCATTGTTGCCATAATAATCGTCACCCATCCCGGGCATTTCCCAGTCATTGTTTTGGTAAACCTTGTAGGCGATATTGGTATCCAGCCTGAACGAGGTATTATTATCATTAGACAACTCAGCACCAAACTTCAGCTCGGTATAGGTCTCACACTCATTACCCAAGCGGTACTTGGCGGGTGCCCCAGCCGCTTTAAAGCAGGCCTGATCTCCTCCTTCTGCTGAACGACCTACGCCAGAGCGGGCATAGCCGTGAAAATCAACGTTAACTTCTTCAAAGGCCCAGGAAAGTGCAGGGAGGGAAGCGAGAGAAATAACCCCAATACTGCGACCCAGAGCAGACAGAGTACTCTGTATCTGAATCATTGCTATTTACCTTGTGTGTGTACGACAGTTGACCAGAGCTAACCGTTGGCTAAGTTGCTCTGGCCTGTTGCCATGAAGATGCGGTTTCCCAAGATCCTGAAGCCATCACATATTCATGGCGGCTTGAGTAAATAAACCGAATGACTTTGAGAATTATGTTTTCGGCATACCCGTAAAAAATCTAGACCAGAGATTCGCAATCAGCAAAGTAAACAGGAAAAAATAGCAGATAATAGAGTTTTTTATCCTGTCTGACACAAATACGACTATGTTTGCAGACAGGCTCCCAGAGCCTGTGCGGCAATACTGTTACTGATAGTGAAAAAATGCTGCAATTTTTTGTTGATCGTGAATTCAGGTATACAGTTTATGAGTTTGTTGAGAGGTATCAGAACAGTTGGCACTCCAGGCGGCCAAATTAACGCAGCATTAAGAAGATCTTATAAACGACGGGATGTGTTTGGAATGCGGAAAAAACAGATTCTTTCGCTGTGTATTATTGTCCCTGTGATAACCCTGACGGGCTGTACTTTTTTCAATAGCCGCGAAGAGATAGTCAGGCAGCCAGACTCAGAAGGCAAAGTGTACAACTCGGTTAAACATATTACCTGTCAGCCAATCAGTTATCCCGGCGATAAAAAAAAGACTAACGTTGTCGTTAATGACTTTACTTCAAGGTTAAAACAATCCACCGGAGAGACTCCGGTACTGGCTTTCAGTCTGCCGCCAACGGGTATTCATAAAGTGAATATTAACAGCTACGTGGTCAAGGATGGCGACAAAGAACAGCTGTTCTATCCGGCTGTTGCACTTCTGGATCAGTCGCACAATATCATAGCCCATATACCTGAAAGTCAGATCAAGTACAAAAAGCCCGGGTTTACCAGCCCTGAAAGTATTGAAGCCCAATTCGTCATCGATAATGACAAACGCTCCAATGAGGAAGCTGTTTGTATGCTTATCTACACCACCGATGAACTGAGGAAAGGAAGAACTACTTTGATGAATGAGGCCAGGGCATATGCCAGAGCTTACGGCGTTGTAGCTCCGCCAGTTTCAGATCCTGTAGCCATTCATGGAAACAAAGGGTATCTGGCCATCAGTATAAAAAGTTCAGAGGTGGCTCATGCTTCAACGACCATTGCTCCTGTAGCTGTCTCTGCTACAGCACTTCCAAAAGCGGTACAGGACCCTTTTACAAAAGAAGTTCTGCAGTATTATGTTGATGCTGTTAATAAAGGCCTTAAGTCATGCGATATTGGATGGGCTCTTGTCTCAAGGGCTGAATTGGGCAGTATTGTCAGGGATACAGAGGAGTACTTTGTTGAACAGTATGGTAAGCCCGTTGATAAACTGAATGCCCCTAAAACTGATGTTAGAGTTGGTTATGGCGGGAAAGTCCTGTATCACTATCAATTACAAATATACGAGCACCTGAAGGCCGGTCAGGGAGCTGCGGCATTGAAGGTCATTGATCAGATCAAGGCTGCCTTGGATGAAGTGGATAAGCTGTTTGATTATAGGCGACAGACGAACAGTTAACACTTGCAGCCTGTCGTTTCCTATTAAAGCGGCCGCATTCTGTTTTGCACTTTGATGGCGTTAAACTTAACCGCTCTTTCTAATCACCGTCATGTTGTTAAAAAACGACCGATTGGATTCATCAGCAAAAATATTTTCCAGAGTATCGGTCAACTTCCTGCGCCAGTTTAGATACTCTTCGCTGGTCCCGGGAATATTCACCGGGGAGTCAATTTGCAAAACCTCTTCCAGCTGAACCACGGTGATTTTTGAAGCTGTTTTAGTCAGGTAATAATGCACTTTTTCCATTAAGTCCCTTGAGTATCCCATGGTGGAAATATCGTGTGGGTTCATGCCTGCAGGAAACTCATGGATACTCGAAAGTGTTTTCAGTAAAGCCAGCTTTTCCCTGTGTCTTGCCTCTTTCTCTTGCAGTGTCCGGTTGTGATCATAAATACCCAATTGCAGACGCAAATCCAGATCCAGACAATTCCACCAGGCCTTCAGAGGAGGGATGTCATGGTTGCTGATACAGGTCAAAGCCATCGGTTTATAGTCCAGAGGTGGCGTAAAATGATCACCCAGGCATTCGAAAAGAACCACTTCATTGGAATAGAACAGGGCCGGTGGCAAAGTGGCCTGAATTTCAGGCGGAACTGTCCCGAGGTCTTCTCCGAATACCAGACACTGACGACGATGGCTCTCCAGTTTGATGATGCCGAGTAAGTCCTCAAGGGGATAATAGACATAGGCACCATAGTCAGCGGTTTTGCCCTTGGGGCACCACCAGAGTCTCAGTAGTCCCATGACGTGATCAATTCTCAAAGCCCCGCAATGGCTCATATTAGCCTGAACCATTTCAATAAAGGGCTGGTACTGCTGAGCCCTTAGCACCTGCGGATTAAAGGGAGGCAAACCCCAGTTCTGTCCCTGGGGAGCGACACCGTCCGGGGGCGCACCAACGCCTGCATCCAGACAATACAGGCTGCGATGACTCCAGACATCAGAGCCGCCACTGTCCACACCTACGGCCAAATCACGATAGATGCCCACCAGCATACCGGCTTCAATGGCCGCTTCCTGGGCTTTGGCCAGCTGATCTTCAGCCAGCCACTGTAAGTACATATAGTATTGAATGCGTTTTCGGTTATCGCTGGCAAACGCTTTAACGGCACTGGATTCCGGGTTTTGGAACAAAGGCTCCCAGCATGGCCATCCCCAGTTATTGATGTTCAGCTTTTTGTAATGCTCATAAATAGCTTCATAGAGGGCATGTTGCTCCAGAGCCGGGCCACGGTTTCTGCAAAAATCCAGAAAAGCTTTTCCCCTTGAGCTTTCGGGGTTAAGGTGCTGTTGATAGAAGTGTTCAAACAGTGTGTTCAGAAAACCAAACTTCAGCCACGCTACCAGGCTGTAGTCTACGTATTCCTGATCTCTTGCCCGTTGCAGTTGTTCTTTGAGCTCTGGCTCTTCAAATCGCGTCCGGGCTTCGTCACATTCCCTGAAGTCCGGCACAGCTGTGATATCGATATACAAGGGATTAATAAAGGTTCGACTTGATGGGCTGTAGGGGCTGGCATGAAGAGGGTTGGCAGGGTAAAGGGCATGAATAGGATTCAGACCAATAACATCTGCGCCCTGCTCTGCCAGTTGAGTCGCCAACTGACTCAGGCTTGAAAAGTCACCCATACCCCAATCATGACGAGTTCGGAGTGTGTAAAGTTGGATTGCACTGCCCCATATCTTATTGCCACTGCCCAGTCCTTCAGGTTCGTAACAGGTTTCAGGAGCAATAATTATCAGTGCACAGTCTTGCGTATTGTTACTTTGCAGCGAGAGCCGATGGTAACCAAGGGGCAAAGTATCCGGTAATTTGAACGTCAGGTGATGATAGATTTTACCCCCAAAATTGCAACTTTCCTCTATGGGCATATCGTCAGTATTCAGATTCAGTGAGTGGTGGCCAGCGGTTTCCAGTATTATTTCGCCTTTGAACAGCTGACCCAGCTGTTGATCTTCAAGGTGCAGACTGACCTGATAGGCTTGTCCCTGTGTGAAGACAGAAACGGGATGCAACAGTTGCTGCCACCTCTGTTGTTCAAAGTCTGTGATCGCCTGTTTTATCGCATCGTCAGATTCAACGTTCAATCCCATGGCGGCGAGAATTGGCAATTTGTATTCGATAGGGACGCTGACAGGCTCACCCGCCCAGTCACTGTATTCTCCAGAAACGCGATAGTACCCGGCCAGCTGTTCAATCAGATCAGGATCAGACATAACGCTCTCTCTTATCAGTCGTGGGCTGGCGCCTGGGTACGAGGAAAAGCCTTGCCCTCAGCGTTGAAGAGGTGACAAAACTGAACCGGAAGCTCAATTTTCATCTTGCTGCCTGCATCACGTTTTTTTGAGTCTTCTACCCGGACAATAAAGTTTTCACGAATGGTATCGTGGCTCATGTATATGTAAGATTCGGCGCCCAGACGCTCCAACGTCTCAACCTTGCCTTCGACAGCGTTGCCATTATCCGTTTCTGCCAGAGCATCTTCGGGTCGAATGCCCAGCACGACCCTGTCACCCTTTTTGGCATCCTGGCAGTCAACATTTGTCCGGAGTACTTCACCGGTGGTTAATTTGACTCGGGTTTCGCTGTTGCCGGTCTCTTCAATAAAACCGTCAAAGAAATTCATTTTGGGTGAACCGATAAATCCGGCAACGAACAGGTTGGCGGGTTGGTGATAAAGCTCCAATGGCTTGCCAACCTGCTCCAGGTTAGTTTTTGCCCCCTGAGCCAGAGGGCTCAGGACAACAATCTGGTCTGCCAGAGTCATGGCTTCAATCTGGTCATGGGTGACGTAGATAGACGTTGTTTGCAGACGGTTGTGGAGTCGGGCTATTTCCTGCCGCATCTGAACCCGGAGTGCGACATCGAGATTGGACAGCGGCTCATCAAACAAAAAGACCCTTGGTTGCTGCACGATGGAGCGGCCGATAGCCACCCTTTGTCGTTGACCTCCGGACATGGCTTTTGGCTTTCGATCCAGCAGGGCTTCCAGTTGGAGAATTCGGGCGGCTTCTTCAACCCGGCTTTTGATTAACGATTTATCGGCTCTTGCCAGCTTCAGACCAAAGGCCATATTTTCGGCCACCGACATGTGTGGATAAAGAGCGTATGACTGGAAGACCATGCCTACCCTGCGCTCGTTCGGTGGCCAGTCATTCACCTGCTCTCCGGCAATGTACATTTCTCCTTCAGTGATATCTTCAAGACCACAGACCATTCGAAGCAGAGTGGACTTACCGCAGCCAGAAGGCCCGATAAACGCAATGAATTCACCCTCTGCAATGTTCAGGTTGATATTCTTGAGAACCCAGGTCTTGCCCTGGTCATAGCTTTTGGAAATATTGACAAGCTTAACTTCAGCCATAAGGTTTTCCGTTTTTTATACGCTGAACCCGGCCCTAGCCTTTTACACCACCTGAAGTCAGACCACCGACAATCCAGCGCTGGCACAACAGGAAAATAATAGAGATGGGCAGACCTGACAGAACGGCTGCCGCAGCAAAGTCGCCCCAGAGATAATTCTGTGGATTCAGATATTGTCTCGAGCCAACCGCCAGCGTCAGATTATCCATGCTCTGCAAAAGCACTGAAGCAACGGGATATTCAGCAATATTGGTAATGAAAGCCAGAATAAAAACCACCGCCAGAATGGGTGTTGATAGCGGTAGCAACACAAAACGAAATGCCTGCCAGGGCGTTGCTCCGTCAATCGCTGCAGCTTCTTCGAGGGATGAATCAATGGTTTCGAAGTAGCCCTTGATTAACCAGATGTGCAGAGCCAGACCACCCAGGTAGGCGACAGTTACCGAACCCAGAGTGTCCAGACCTAACCAGGGAACATAGTTGCCGATCTGCTCAAACAGGGAGTATATGGCAACCAGTGCCAGTACAGCTGGAAACATTTGCAGAATCATCATGGCAGTAAGCATGGATTCCTTGAATCGGAATCTCAGTCTGGCGAATGCGTAGGCGCCCGTGGTTGATAGTAGCAGGATCAACAGCGTGGAAATAAACGCTACTTTGATAGAGTTCCATAACCAGAGGAGAACAGGGAAGGGAGACTGGGTGATGGAGCCGTCGGCATTTTCCCAGGGAATACCAAAAGCCAGATACCAGTGTTCCAGACTGGGATTACTGGGTATCAGGTCGCCGGTAGCAAAGTTACCGGAACGAAAAGACACCGAAATAATCATCAGGAAGGGAAACATGATCAGGCAGAGAAAGAGAATCATAAAGATTCTGGCAGACCACACCCGGCATTTAAGGTTTCTTGGCTGTACCATCATAGTCGTTCACTCCAGTACCTGTTTAGTCGCTTTCAGGTTCACCCAGGCTATGATACCCACCATGATGAAGATGAAGGTGGCTATGGCAGAAGCCAGGCCGTAATCCTGCCCGTACTGGCCAAATGCGATCCGGAAGGTATAGCTCACCAGAATGTCGGTGGCACCTGCCGGAGTGCTGGCACCAATGATATTGGGAGCACCGTCAGTCAGCAGTGCAATCAGAACCAGGTTGTTGAAGTTGAATGCAAAACTGGCAATCAACAGCGGTGTCAGAGGCTTTATGATCATGGGCAAAGTGATGTTAAAGAAGTTCTGGATGGGAGAGGCGCCGTCTATTGCTGAAGCTTCATAAAGAGTATCTGGAATAGACTTCAACAGGCCTATGGCGAGAATCATCATGTAAGGATAACCCAGCCAGGTATTAACGATCAGGACCATGGTTTTTGCCAGATACTCGTTGCTGAACCATTCGGGTTGAACCCCAAAGAGCAGGTTTAGCAGCATATTGATCTCACCAAAATTCTGATTAAACAGGCCCCTGAAGATCAAAATAGAAATGAAGGCTGGCACTGCATAAGGAAGAATTAACAGCAGCCGGTAAAAGTTATTACCTTTCAGGGGTTCCCACTGCACCAGACAGGCCATCAGCAACCCTACAGTCATGGTAAAGAGCACCGAGAGAGCTGCAAATACCAGGGTCCAGAGGAAAATTTTTAAGAAAGGACCCTGAATACCAGGATCTTTCAGCACCCGAACAAAATTATCCCAGCCGTTATAAACGACAAAGCCCGGTCTTACCTGCTTGCCCGCTGAATCAGGCTGCCCTTCAGGCACTTCGATATAATAGCCCGTTGTATGATCAGGCTTTAGCAGGTTGCCATTACGCGTGTCCTGCAGAGTGTCATTACCAATGTCACGGTAAATTTTTGACATGGGACCAAATTTTCTCAGGCTGGTCATTGTTAGCTCAGTCTTGTCAGGCAGTTCTACGTCCAGTTTTTTGAGGGTACTCCGTAGCTTTATGGTCTCCTTGAGGGGGAGCTCATTGCCTTCAGGAAGGTCCGGTGAAAAGTCAGCTTTCAATGGCACTGGAATGACGGTTTCGTTGAACGGCTGACTTATAAGGTACTTGTCTGTCTCCTTGTTACTGATAAACAGAACCCGGTAATCAGCCCCCTGCTGATAAACACTGAAATGATAGGACTCACCCTCTGTTTTATAGGTTTTGCCCAGATGCAGGATTTTTACGCGCTCCAAGGATAAAAGGTGACTGGAACTGTAATTTGTGAATGCGACATATACCGTATAGATCAGGGGGAAAACTATAAATATCGATACGCCCAGAATTGCAGGGAAAACATATCGGTAGTTGTAGCCATCAGCGCTTATGAACACCCAGGTGCCGACGCAGACAATCACCAGAATGATCAGGGCAAAAGCAAACTCTCCCTGAAAGTACATCAGGGCCACGCCATAGAGCAGCACAAGATCAATCATGCCAATTAATCCACATACCAACCAGGTCAATGGGCTCTTTGCTTTCTGATCAGCCTCCATAAAGTCGACTCCTGAAGCAGATTTAGCTCACATACTCTGATCCGGTGGGCTTGAAACTGCATAAATCGCTCTCGAAATCACTTGTCGTATTTCACTGCATTGAGATAAGTAGAAGGGGATCTAGACAGCCTAGTTGACAATTTGCCTGGCTGCTTCATTGAGCGCATTCTTGTAGTCCTGTCTTCCGGAGGTAATGTTCATCAGAGCAGACTCCATGGCTGACCAGAATTTGCCCATTTCCGGTACATTGGGCATGAGCAAACCGTTGACGGCATTTTCGTAGGTAACCTTGATGCGAGGGTCTTTTTCCAGTTCCTTCATGTAGCTTTTATTGACCACAGCACCCAGCGGAACATCGCTGTTCATAGTACGAAGACCGTCGTCTGTTAGCAGGTAGTTTTCAAGAAACTCTTTAGACAGGGCTTTATTGGGACTGGCACTGTTCAAAGTGGCTCCCCAGACGCCAACAAATGCCTTGGAACGCTGGCCATTGACGCTGGGCAAAGCGGCCACACCATAATTCAGATCTTTGCCGTCGATTTTGGTTTTGTCCAGGTTTGACCAGGCCCAGGGGCCGGTAATCATCATGGCTGTCTGGCCCTTGTTGAAGCTGGACTCCATAACACCATAATCAACGCCTCTGGGCATAACGCCTTTGTCAATCAGCTCGGTCAGCATTTTGGCACCGGCCATGGCTCCGGCGTTATTGACTCCGGTGTCTTTGATATCATAACCAGTCGGTGTTTTTTTGAAGACATAGCCGCCATCTGCAGCAAGCATCGGCATAGTGAAGTAAGGCTGGATCTGATCCCACATAATGGTAGTAACTTTGCGTTTGGCCAGTTTGTCTTTAAGAGGAAACATTTCCTCAAATGAGCCGGGAGGCTCTGGCAACAGATCCTTGTTGTAGATCAGGCTGATAGCCTCCATAGAGACAGGGTAACCATAGATCTTGCCGCTAACCGTCATCGCCTGCCAGCCCAGATCGTCAATCTTGCTTTTGAAATCCGCAGCTGGGTTTACAGGCGAAAGAAGGCCGCTCTGGGCCCATTCACCGTATCGGTCATGGGCCCAGAAGAGAATGTCTGGTCCACCACCGGACGCTGCCGACTGTTGAAAACGATCGGTAATATTTTCCGGAATCTCAACTTTAACCTTGATGCCGGTGTCTTCCTCAAACTCCTTGCCGATTTCCCGGATACCATTGTAGGCCTTGTCACCGCCTACCCAGATCACCAGTTCATCATCCTCAAAGGAGAAGGCCTGGAAAGGGCTGAGGGCAGTCCCGAGAGTGATTGCAGCTGCAGCTATGGTTTTGCCAAGTGGAGTACCCAGTAATCTGATCATCAGTCAACGGCTCCTGATCAATTTAGCTATTCAGTTAAAGCGCAGCGGCCACTCGCAGTGATAAACCGCAGGCGCGTTCTGTAGGACAAGCTTCATACGCACCCGGACGTGAACCTCTCCGGTCAGCCTAATGATGATTCCCCTACACGGCTTGAAAGTTCGCTCAAGAGTGAAGATTTGTTTTCACAGACAGACCCATTGGGTTGCTGTCTGAGATGAAAGAAAAACTTATTCAATAATAGCGGCAGAATCGGAAGGTAATGATGATGTGGAGAAGAATTTTTCATCAAGGCAAGGTTTTAAGTACCTAACCAGTTGGTTTCGCATATTCTGGCCGACGGCTTTTTCCATCCTTCTGCGTTCCAACTCTGGTTGCGTAGCTATGGCTACGCGCCCGTCGTTGCGCCTTAAAGGATGAAAAAATCCACTCGCCAGAATATGCGAAACCAACTGGCCAGGTACTTATTCATAATTTTCTAAAAAAGCAAGTTAATATTATTTTTGAGAATTAAATCAAAATATACGACGATAGCTAATTAATTGAGGCGAAAAAAGGAAGTCGTTTTCATCTCGTTCTGATTCTGGAGACAGGGAGCTGGGTTTAGTCCGGGTTCCCTCGCTGGGGCCCAAAGGGCACGACAGCTTGGGAACCTGAGTTTTGCGACAGCCGCTCCAGCATAGGAACCAGTTACATCATTGTCGACGGTTAAGGCGCTCTTTTACTCTGGCAACTAAGCTATCAAAATCCTCTGAAGGTTCTGGATCTTCTGAATCAACTTTTATTGTAATAATGCCTGTTGGAATTATGTCATCAGCCGTCTTGTTTTGTGCAAGAAATGCTTCTAATTCATTTTCTGAAATCAGTGACTGTAACCACTCTACAGTTTCTATTTGACTACCTCCGGACCAAGGATCATGAATGACTAATTTATCACCCATAATGCCTATTAACAGGGCATAATGACCATAGAAGCAATTTTCTTGATATCTAAGAAGAATAGGTGTCTCGGCAATGAGTTCAGTTAAAGACTCAACTAATGCTTCTCTAGTGTATGAAGAATCAGGAAATTGCAACTCAGATAATTTGAAATTTGAACGAATAGACTCTTCGTAAAATTCTTCTAAGGGGAATCCTTTAAATATTCTTCTCGGGTTAGTAGAAAGTGATTCAACTTTTTCTGGATTTATACTGGTAACAAATAATGGATCGTCACCATAAAACCTTCTGAGCATTTCTACACAGGCATCACCACAGAGATTAACATGCCCTTGATGAATGTACTTAACAGGGTGAATGTGACTTTTGAGCTCTACACTCCTTCCTTTGAACTTTTTCTGTTCAGCTTCTAAATTTGTTGTGTCATTAGTAGCATTAAAACCCCAAATTGCTCTGAGCGGTCCTCTTAGTTTCATATTTTATCCATTTTTTAGTTATCGAATTTTCAGGGGGTGTCGTAAAACTCTGGTTGCCACGCTTTCAGGCCCTGTAAGTCGAAGCGTGGGAACGGGTTGTTCTTTTTTTCGCTTCTTCTTGTCAGGTGTTTCATTCAGTGACTGAAGTGAGGGAGGTAAATCTCTTTTGTTTTCAATACCGGGCATCGCGAATTCCTTTTCATGGGTTTTTTCTATTACTAGTTGTATAGCAAAAACCTATGCACGGGACAAATTGCAGAATGGAATGGATCGGGAAGCGATTCCCGCCATAATACTTAAAATGACTGCGAGGGAAGAATCCGGCTTTATGCCACAGAGCTGGTGTACCCCTGTTTACCGGAGCTATTCTCGTGGCTTTTTCAGTATCTTCTTTGGCACCAGCATTTCTTTTTCTCCCGGGAAGCCATTGTTGTTAAAGTAGCGACGCTTCTCGCTGACCACAGCAATACCCCGCTTCTTCAGCACTTCCCGGGCGTCCTCCGAATGCAGTGTTTCCTGAATCAAGGTGCCCGGATTCATCCGAATACCTTCGTTCTTCAACCGCTGCACCTCTTGCTCTATTGCCTGTTGTGTGGCCGGGCTTAGCAGCGACGGGTCATGTTCGTACTGCATCTTTTCCAGCAGTGTCATTCCGGCCGGAATCGTCACCTGCCCCAGATCATACCCGCTGTTATGAATACCATAAGTGATCCCTTTGTTCTGATCGGCCCTGCAGGCTTTGTGGCTGGGGTCTGAACAGGTAATAATTCCGGCCTCCTGAGCGATTTTGCGGCGAACATTGTCATCAATAAACTGGTTCATTCTCTGCACTGGCTCAGTAGTCCATTCAAAGTTTTCAGAGATCTTTAAGCCATTGTCGATCAGACCGTAGACTTGGGCGTAGTTTTTTCTGCGCCGATCCAGGAGTTGCCAGGTTATTCGCGCCAGATCAGCCGCACCGTGCATGGCCGCTTCCAGATGACGTTGGAATTCACTCTTGTTGTCAGGCTCGGAGCTAAACTCTTTGGTCAGCTGCCAGGGTAAGTCAAGACGGTTTGCGTCAAAACCCAGAGGTCGAGTCATCGTTAATCCGGGAAAATTAGCCCCAACTCCGCAACCACGGATAACATCCATTCGGTCCGCAAAGCGTAATATGCGCAGATACCAGCGCACTCGCTCACAAAGGCTCTGCTCCTCTTGACCCTTGACATCGTTTTCCTTGCTGACTATCGCCTTTGCCATATCAGCCAGCAGCTTTTCAGGATAGTGCCCGGCCAGATCCCGTTTGAAATATTCAGCTGAACTCGTTTCTTCTACTGATTTGTCGACATCTTCGGCAGCCGCGTCATGGTAGATGATCGCCAGAGAAAGGAGTTCTTTTTCTTGCGGGTGCAAGGAGCGTTGCTGAAATTTCTCCAGCAACTCCATATACCAGAGCCCATTATTCCTGGCCCGCAGAACATGACTGCAACTGTGCAGTGGTTTCCACACGGCTGGCATGGTCTGTCTGACAAGGCTCTCTATCACCCGCTCTGGTCCCGGACGGCGGTAATAATGCTGCAATACTTTCAGGATGGTTTTTTCATTATCGCCGACATTGTCAGGCAGGACCGGCGGTTTACTGAACGCTTCCACCACAAACTGCAATGCCGCCGGTACTTCGGTTGTCAATGGTGTTGCCGATGCGCCGGTATCGTTCAGGCCGAGAGATTGTTTCAGGTCCTTAACTTCCCGCTGAGCCTGCCGGACATGCTCTGGCCAATTCTGGTAGAAAGGATATTTTTCCCGTTGATCCCGAAGGTTTTCAAGCCATTTGATATAACCATTCAGAGATAAATCTTCAATAATCTTCTTACCATTACCATATCTGCTCGCATGATAGACTTTAACGCGATTCAGAACGTCATTGTCCAGAGAAGCTCCGTAATGGAACAGGGCCAGTAAGAGGGACTCGAGGGCGTTGAGAGTTGGAGGATTAAAGTCAACCACATGGTGTATTATTAATTGTTCCAAAAAGCTTTGCCGCTGCTGTTGGGTGGTTTCCCGGCAGATTCGGTCAAATTCAATGACGTTTCCCGGGCAACCGGTTAAAGGTAGTCTCCGGAGATGATTCAGGGTCAGAAAATCAAATGGAGCAAAGGCAGGCAAAACATAGTTCATAATGCTCAGTGGTATTAATGAGTTTAAGCTTTCATCCATATTGAAAATGGGTGGAAAATTCTTCTCCAGTCTTGCACCGCTTTGCAGAAGCAGCTGACATAAGCGGCAGGCTTCGTCCGCCTGTTTCTGGATTTGCTCGTGCTTTGGCCGGTCGTTTCTGATCAATTCGGAAACCAGTAACATTCCAAGTAAAGATTCAACACGTCCTTCATGAGGAAAAAACTGGTGAATTGGCAAGCCACTTTGTTCCAATTCCAGAAGCCTCTCACAACTGTAATGACGGGGATCACTTACCAGCTCGATGGCTTCTTGCAGTAGCTGCATGGTATCTGGATCAGCTGAGAGAGTTGATTCCGAACTCAGTGCTTTTGCCCGCAAAGGCATTGGCAGCAAATTCAGCATGGCTCTCAAATGCTCTGGGGCTAAGCCCTGTGAGAAGGCAAAATCATTCAGAGAATTCTCATTGCTGGCCAGGTGCGGACTTTCCAGCTCATCATCAAAATAGACCTCTACAGAACCTGTGCGGTGGCAGTAAACCACCAGAGGCAAGGGGCCAAGCTCCAGTAAAATTTCACACTGATTCTTACGTCTAAGGATATCGGAAATATTTATTTGTGCGTCCTTGTATACGCAAAAGCATTTGACGTCTCCCATGCGGTAGTTGGTGAGTATCAGTTCAGGGTAATGAAAAAGGTGGGATTTATTGCCGGATTTCAACTTTGGTAAACTGAATGTTCCGTCTTTTTGCAGATGTCCCGAGGTGAAACGAGGATAAACTCCCCAGAAAACTTTATTGCTGCGCTCAAGAAGTGCGTCGTGCAGTGATTGCAGATCAGGCAGGTGTTTTTCAATCCGTTTATTCTCATCAGCGCCCTGCGCCAGATGATTGGTGTCGGCATCACGTTTGTAGACATGCAGGCATTGGGGGTTAACAATGCCTACCATCCATTTACCTAAACCATCTGTTACGGGCCCGGTGGGCATCATCTTCCCCGGCAGAGCGAGAGTGAAGGGTCTTGGTGCTCCCTTACCCGAAAAGTAATCTTTTTCTTTGGTGTATTGAATTCGCCGAAACGCCAGGCGTCCACTGGCAGCAGCTTCCTTCAGCTTCTGTCGCTCAGGCTCTCTGGAATCATGGGATCGCAGCCTGCTGGTTGATTCGCAGACTGTCCATTGGCCAGAGGCCGTTAGCGACTCGGTGTCAAACTTTGTTGGAGGGCACAGGCTTTGAGAGGTTCCCGTTCCATGGGCAATATTCATGGCAATACTCCTTTAAGACTTATTACTTAACTATTTTCCTGAAGGTAAACTTTAGAGTCCTTAGAGTAACTGGCTGGCGAAAAGTTCCGCCAGGTTACTGCTGTCTGAAGTTGCATTTCATAGCCAGATCAAAGGATTTTGCAGGCCCACTCTGCTGACGCGCTCTGAGCATCAGGCTTCGCTATCTTCTTTGGCACCAGCATTTTCCGTTCTCTCGGGAGGTCATCGTTGGTGAAGTAGCGACGCCTCTCCCTGACCACGGCAATACCCTGCTGTTTCAGCACTTTTCGGGCTTCCTCCGAAGCCAGTGTTTCCTGCTTCAAGGTGCCCGTATTCATCCGTATACCTTTGCTCTTCAGACGCTGCACCTCTTGCTTCAGTGCCTGTTGTGTTGCCGGGCTCAGCAGCGATGGGTCGTATTCGTACTGCATCTTTTCCAGCAGTGTCATTCCGGTCGGAATCGCCACCTGCGCCAGATCGTACCAGCTGTTATGAATACCATAAGTGATCCCTTTGTTCTGATTGGCCTTGCAGGTTTTGTGACTGGGGTCTGAACAGACAATAATTCCGGCCTCCTGAGCCATTTTGCGGCGCACATTGTCGTCAATAAACTGGTTCATTCTCCGCACCGGCTCAGTTGTCCATTCAAAGTTTTCAGAGATCTTTGCGCCATTGTCGCGGAGACCGTAGATCAGGGCGTAGTTTTTTTTGCGCTGATCCTGAAGTTGCCCGGTTATCCGCGCCAGATCAGCTGCACCGTGCATGGCGGCTTCCAGATGACGTTGGAATTCAGTCTGGTTGCCAGAGCCTGAGTGAAAATCCCTGGGTAACTGCGTCGGCAGGTCAAGACGTGTAGCATCAAAACCCCAGGGTTGAGTCTCCATTATCCTGGGAAAATCAGCCCCAACCCCGCAACAACGGATAATATCCATTCGATCCGCAAAGCGTAATATGCGCAGATACCAGCGCACAGACTCAGACAGGTTCGGCTCATCGCTACCATCGACATCTTTTTCCTTGTTGATCATTGCCAGTGCCATATCTTCCAGCAGCTGTTCGGGGTAGTGCCCGGCCAGGTCCCTTTTGAAATAATCAGCCGATCTTGTTTCTTCCTCCGATTTGTCGACATCTTCGGCTGCAGCGTCATGGTAGATAATCGCCAGAGACAGGAGTTCTTTTTCTTTTTTGCTCAGGGAACACTGCTGAAATTTCTCCAGCAATTCCATATACCAGTGCCCGTTATTCCTGGCCCGCAGGACATGACTGCAGCTGTGCTGGAGTTTCCATTGTGTTGGCATGGTCTGTCTGCCAAGGCTCCTGATCACCCGTTCCGGCCCCGGACGGCGGTAATAATGCTGCAATACCTTCAGGATGGTTTTTTCATTATCGCCGGCATTATCAGGCAGGACCGGGGGTTTGCTGAAGGCGTCCACCAGAAACTGCAACGCCGTTGGTGTTGCAGCTGCCAGGGGTGTCGCCAATGTGGCAGAATCGTCCAGACCGAGAGATTGTTTCAGATCTGTTATTTCCTGCTGAGCCTGACGGACATGTTCTGGCCAATTCTGGTAGAAAGGATGCGTTTTTCGTTGCTTGTAAAGTTCTTCAAGCCAGTGGATATAATCATCTACGGAGAGATCATCAATGACCTTTTTGCCATTCGGGCAATAAAACCTCTTCAGGCTGAATTCAAGACTATCCAGAACGTCTTTTTCCAGGGAAACCTGGTAATGAAAAAGAGCCAATAAGTTGGACTGAATATGTTCGAGGGTTGGATTCGGCAGACTGATCACATAATGTAATATCCCTTTCAGACCTTCCTGGTGTTGCGCTGGACTGTTGCTCCGGCAGATACGGTCAAATTCAATGACGCTTCCCGGGCAGCCGGTCAAAGGTAGTTGTCTGAGATGTTGCAGGTTCAGGAACTCAAATGGAGCAAAGGCAGCCACTAAACAATTGAACAGACCCACTGGCAATACATATTCCAAATACCGTTCCATACCGTCGATGCGGCTCAGGCCCCATTGAGTCAGCCTTGCCCCGCTTTGCAAAAGCAGCTGAAATAATCGGTAAGCTTCTTCCCCCTGCTGAACCCGAATTGGCTGTCCCTTAAGCAAATCCTCTCTCGTTCTTCCGAAATCCAGGGCCCCATTGTGTCTGAATATTTCGGTATCCAGGAGAATATCAAGCAAAGATTTAACAGCCACGTCATGAAAAAAACGCTGGTCAATGGGCAATCCACCCTGTTTCAATTCCAGAAGCCTTTCATAGCTGTAACAACAGGGATCACTCACCAGCTCTATAGCCTGTTGCAATTTGTGCATAACCTCGGGTGGGACGGTTAATTTTGAACTCAGCGCCCGGGCCCGCTGAGGCATTGGCAACATATTTAACAGGGCTCTGAAATTGTCCAGGTCTATGCTCTGTGAGAACGCAAACTCATCCAGAGAACGCTCATTATCGGCCAGGTGCATGCTGTCCAGCTCATCATCAAAACAGACCTGCACAGAGCCTGTGCGATGGCAATAAACAACCAAAGGTAAGGATTCACGATTCAATACCTCTTCACAACGGTGCTTATATTGCAGGATATCGGAAATATTGGTCTCTTTATCCTTGTATACACAGAAACACAGGATGTCTTTCTTGCTGTAGTTAATGAGCACCAGTTCCGGGAAATCATATATGGGATTATATTCGCCGTCTTTCAATTTAGGTAAACTGAACGTCCCATCTTCTCGAAGGTGTCCAGAGGTGAAACAAGCAGGATAGAGTCTCCAGTTGACTCGATTGGCATTCTCGCGACGTTTGTCGTGCAATGACTGCAGATCTGATAGTAGTTTTTTTGGCAGTGTATCGGGAGTCATGTCTGGCTCCTCCAGCAAACGCTCAGTCCGTGGATCACGTTTGTAGACGAACAGGCATTGCGGATCGATGATACCTACTATGTACCTGCCTAACGCTTCTGGCACTGGCTCGACGGGTATCATCTCCCCCGGCAGAGCCAGAGTGAAAGGTCTTGGTGAACGTTTGTTAGTGAAGTAATCTTCTTCTACATGCACTTCAATTCGCCGAAACGCCAGACGCCCACTCTCAGCGATCCGAAGTAGCTCTTGTCGCTCAGACTCCCTGGGGTGAGGAGGCAGCGGCTTGCTGGTCGATTCGCAGACTGTCCGATGGCCAAAAGTCGTTACCGGCTGGGTGTCAAATTGTGTTTGAGGGCACAGGCTCTGAGGCGTTTCCGTTCCGAGGTCAACATTCATGGCAATACTCTCGTGGACTCATTGCTTACCCATTTTCCTATGGGTAAACCTTAGGGGCTTTGGAGTAACTATCTGGCAAAAAGTTCAATCAGGGTTCCAAAAAAGTCCGCAGCTGCATTTTCATAGCCAGATCAAAGGATTTTACAGGCCCACTCTGCCGACGCGCTCTGGGCATCAGGCTTCGCTATCTTCCTTGGCACCAGCATTTCCCGTTCTCTCGGGATGCCTTCGTTAGTAAAGTAGTGACGCTTCTCGCCGACCACGGCGATACCCCGTTGTTCCAGCACCTTTTGGGCTTGCTCCGAAGTCAGCGTTTTTTGCGTCAAGGTGCCGAGATTCATCCGAATACCTTCGCTCTTAAGCCGCAGCACCTCGTCCTCTATTGCCTGAAGTGTTGCCGGGCTCAGCAGCGACGGATCATGTTCGTACTGCATCTTTTCCAGCAGCGTCATTCCGGCCGGAATCGTCACCTGCCCCAGATCATACCCGCTGTTATGAATACCATAAGTGATCCCTTTGTTCTGATCGGCCCTGCAGGCTTTGTGGCTCCGGTCTGAACAGACAATAATTCCGGCCTCCTGAGCTATTTTGCGCCGGACATTGTCGTCAATTAACTGGTCCATTCTTCGCACTGGCTCAATTGTCCATTCAAAGTTTTCAGAGATCTTTGCGCCATTGTCTTTGAGACCGTAGGCTTGGGTGTAGTTTTTTTTGCGCTGATCCAGAAGTGACCCGGTTACCCGTGCCAGATCAGCCGCACCATGCATGGCGGCTTCCAGATGTCGTTGGAATTTACTCTTGTTGCAAGACCAGGAGCTAAACTCACCGGTCAGCTGCGATGGTAAGTCAAGACGTGTAGCGTCAAAACCCAGAGTTCGAGTCACTGTTAATCCCGGAAAATCAGCCCCGACCCCGCAACCACGGATAACATCCATGCGATCTGCAAAGCGTAATATGCGCAGATACCAGCGCACAGAGTCAGGCAGGTTCTGCTCCTCTTTACCCTTAACATCGTTTTCTTTGCTGACTATCGCTATTGCCATATCAGCCAGCAGCTTTTCAGGGTAGTGTCCGGCCAGGTCCCGTTTGAAATATTCAGCTGAACTTGTTTCTTCAACTGATTTGTCGACATCTTCGGCAGCCGCATCAAGGTAGATAATTGCCAGCGACAGAAGTTCTTTTTCTTGTTCTTTCAGAGAACACTGCTGAAATTTCTCCAGCAATTCCATATACCAGTGCCCATTATTCCTGGCCCGCAGGACATGACTGCAGCTGTGCAGGGGTTTCCACACGGTTGGTATGGTTTGCATGCCAAGTCTCTGGATCACCCGTTCCGGTCCCGGACGGCGGTAATAATGTTGCAATACCTTCAGAATGGTTTTTTCATTATCGCCGACATTATCGGGCAGGACTGGCGCTGTGCTGAAGGCGTCCACCACAAACTTTAATGCCGCTGGTGTTTCGGTTGCCAATGGTGTTGCCAGATTGTGAGAATCGTCCAGACCAAGAGATTGTCTCAGATCTTTGATGTCCTGCTGAGCCTGCCGGACATGCTTTGGCCAATTCTGGTAGAAAGGATATGTTTCCCGTTGCTCCCATAGTTTTTTGACCCATTTGACATAATCAGCCACGGAAAAATCATCAATGATATTTTCATCTTCTTGGCGATACATATCCAGATGGGATTCAAGACTATCCAGAACGTTTTTGTCCACGGCAACCTGGTAATGAAACAGGGCCAATAAGCTGAGCTGAATATGTTTGAGGGTTCTATTCTTCAGAGTTACCACATAATTTAATACCCTTGTCAGGCATTCCTGCCGTTGCAGTTTATTCTGACCACGGCAGATACGGTCAAATTCAACGACGCTACCCGGGCAGCCGGTCAAAGGGTACCATTTGAGATGTTCCAGAGTCAGGAACTCAAATGGAGCAGAGGCAGCTACCAAACAATTGAATATCCCAGCCGGGATTGCCGGTCCAAAGATACCCGCCATGCGCTCAATGAGATATACATACCCATCCAGCCTCGCACCGCTGCGCAGAAGCAACTGACATAAGCGCCGGGCTTCGTCCTCCTGTTTCCGGGTCTGATCGTGTTCTGGCCGCTCGTTTCTGCGTATTTCGGAGTCCAGCAGCATGCCAAGTAAAGATCGAACTCTTCCTTTATGAAAAAAACGCTGGTGAATTGGCAGGCCACTTTGTTTTAACTCCAGAAGCTCTTCATAACTGTAAAGAAAGGGATCACTGACCAGCTCGATGGCCTGTTGCTGTTTGTGTATGACATCCGGATCAACTGAGACGGTTGATTCCGAACTCAGTGCCTTTGCCCGCAAAGACATGGGCAGCAGATTCAGGATGTCTCTGAAATGATCTGGAGCCAGGCCCTGTGAAAACGCAAAATCATCCAGAGAACGCTCATTCCTGGTCAGATACAGACTGTCCAGCTCATCAGCAAAATAGACCTGTACAGAACCTGTGCGATGGCAATAAACAACCAGAGGCAAGGGGTCAATCTGCAATAAAAATTCACAGAGATACTTATCCCGCAGGATGTCGGAAATATTTGTTTTTGAATCGTTGTAAACGCAAAAGCATTGGATGTCTTTCTTGCGGTAATTAGTCAGCACCAGTTCAGGGTAACATTCCAGGTGGGAATAATTGCCAGTTTTCAATTTTGGTAAACTGAAGGTTCCGTCCGCTTGCAGATGTCCCGAGGTGAAACGCGGATAAACTCCCCAGGTAACCTTATTGGCATGCTCAATGAGTCCGTCGAACAATGATTGCCGATCAGAGAGTAGTTTTACATCCAGTTTATCCGCATCTGCGCCCAACTCCAGATACCGGGTGGTGGCATCACGCTTGTAAACGAACAGGCATTGGGGGTTAGTAATGCCCACCATCCATTCACCGCAATCATCTGGCAGGGGCATAGAGGGCATCATCTCTCCCGGCAGGGCGAGTGTGAAGGCTCTTGGTGCTCTCTTACCCGAGAAGTAATCGTTTTCTTCAGTCAATCTGATGCGCCGAAACGCCAGGCGTCCACTCTCAGCTGCCCGAAGTAGCTGTTGTCGTTCGGACTCCCTGGGATGAGGGGGTAGCAGCTTGCTGGTCGATTCACAGACTGTCCATTGGCCAGAAGCCGTTAACGATTGGGTGTCAAAATTTGTTGTAGGGCACAGGCTCTGAGAGGTTCCCGTTCCATGGGTAATATTCATGGCAATACTCCTGTAAGACCTATTACTTAACCATTTCCTGAAGGTAAACCTAAGAGTCTTTGGAGTAACTATCTGGCAAAAAGTTCCATTAGGGTCCCATTGAAGTTCGCAGCTGCATTTTTATAGCGAGATCAAAGGATTTTATCGGCCATCCTCTGCTGGCGAAGTCTGAGCATCAGGCTTCTCCATCTTCTTTGGCACCAGCATTTTTCGTTCCTTCGGGAAGCCATCTGCACCAAAGTAGCGACGCTGCTCGCTGACCACGGCAATACCCCGATCCTCCAGCACTTCCTGGGCCTTCTCCGAATCCAGCGTTTCCCGGGTCAAGGTGCCCGTATTCATCCGAATACCTTCGCTCTTCAGCCGCTGCACCTCTTCCTCTATTGCCTGAAGTGTTGCCGGGCTCAGCAACGACGGGTCATGTTCGAACTGCATCTTTTCCAGCAGCGTCATTGCGGCCGGAACCCTCACCTGCCTCAGATCGTACCAGCTGTTATGAATACCATAAGTGATTCCTTTGTTCTGATCCGCCTTGCAGGTTTGGTGGCTGGGGTCTGAACAGGTAATAATTCCGGCCTGTTTGGCAATTTTGCGGCGAACATTATCATCAATAAACCGCTCCATTCCTTGCACGGGCTCCGCTGTCCGGTCAAATTGCAGGGTGATTTTTTTGCCATCAGGCACCAGTCCGTAGACTTCGGTGTAGGGATTTTTGCGCTGGTCCTCAGGGTCCGTGGTTGTTACCTGCACCAGGTCAGCCGCACCGTGCATGGCGGCTTCCAGATGCCGTTGGAATTCAGTTTTGTGGTCAGGCTCGATGGTAAAATCCCTGGCCCACGGGTCCGGCAGGTCAAGATAGGAAGCGTTGAAAAACAGAGGCTGAGTCGCCAACCCGGGAAATTCAGGCTCAACGATATTGCGAGTAAATTCCATACAAACGGCAAAGCGTAATATACGCAGATACCAGCGCACGGTTTCAGACAGCTTCTGATCCGCTGCACCATCAATATCGTTTTTCATATTGACCATCGCCAGGGCGACCTCATCCAGTAGCTTTTCAGGGAAATGCCCGGCCAGGTCCTGTTTGAAGTAAACTGCTGACCTGGTTTTTACCGCCGATTTGTCGACATCTTCAGCTGCGGCATTCTGATAAATAATGGCCAGTGGCAAGAGACTTTTTTCGACTGGATTAAAAGAGTGAACCTGACATCGCTCCAGCAATTCCATATACCAGAGCCCATTATTCCTGGCTCGCAGGGCATGATTGCAAGAGTGAGTCTTTTTCCACGTCTTTGTAAGGAATTTGTCCAGGCTGGCCATCACCCGCTCCGGTCCCGGGCGACGGTAATAATGCTGTAAAACCTTGAGGATTGTGTCTTCATTATCGCCAACATTATCTGGCAAGACCGGCGGTTTGCTGAATGCATCCACCATAAACTGTAACGCCGGTTTCACCGATGCGAAGCGATCGACCGGCAGATCGAGGGATTGTTTCAGTTCCTTGAGTTGCTGATTGGCCTTTTCGACATGTGCTGGCCAATTCCAGAAGAGGGGGTGAGTATTCCGTTCATGCCAGAGTGTTTTAATCCATTCGATGTAACCAGCCACGGATAAATTACAAATAAGCGTTTCACCGCCATACAGCTTCAGATCGCTTCCAATAGAATCCAAAACGTCTTCGTCCAGGACAGCGCCGAAATGAAACAAGACTATCAGGAAGGGCTCCAGGGTATCCAGGGTTGTTTTCTTCTGATAAAGCCGGAGAAAAGATAATCCCTCTTTCAGGCAGTTCTGCCGTTGCTGATCATTGAACTTCTGGCAGATTCGGTCAAATTCAACAATGCCTCCGGGACAACCGGTCAATGGTATATTCCAAAGGTTTTGCATGGTTAGGAACTTGAATGGACCAAAGGCAGCCACCATATAATTGAACATGTCCGGTGGCATATAAAGTTGATCACAATCTCCCATCTGTTTGAAAAGGTGCCAGCCCCATGCAGTCATTATGGCCCCGCTCTTCAAAAGCAGCCGAAGTAATGGGGCAACTTCATCAACCCGGAATTCCGATGCCCGGTCATGCACATTGTATTTGACTACTACAGAGGTCAGGAAAATATCAAGCAGAGAAGTCATTTTTCCATCATGAAAAAAACAGCGGTGAATGGGCAAGCCTCTCTCTTTTAATGCCAGAAGTTTCTGGGCACTGTGAGGACAGGGATTACTCACCAGCTCGATGGCCTGTTGCCATTTATGTTGATCATCAGGCGGGATGGAAAATCCTGACTTCAGTGCCTCTGCTTGCAAATGCATTGGCAATAAATTCATTACCTTCATGATTTTGGATAAAGATTCGCCGGAAGGATCAAAACAATCCAGAGAACGCTCAATCAGGGCCAGATGTTCAGAGTCAAGTTCATCGTCATAACAGACCTCTGCAGACCCGGTTTCGCAGCAAAAAACAACCAGTGGCAGGGGCGGCAGGCTCAATGCCTGTTCACACTCACGCTTTTTCTGCAGAATATCTGAAATATTTCCAGGGACATCACTCACAACAAAAAAGCATTTGATGTCTGCTTTTCCACCGTTGGTGACCACGAGTTGCGGAGGGGGTACGGAGCCTCCGAAATATGCTGAAGCAGATTTGTGGCTATCGTATTTGAAGGGCTTCAGTTTTGGTAAACTGAACTTTCCGTCCGCCCCCAGATGTCCTGAGGTTAAACGTTTATAAACCTCCCAACCGGCTTGTTCTTGTATCTCTCTATCTTTTTCAGCCAAAGATTGCAGATCAGACAGAAGTTTTACCTTCAGTTTATCCGCCTCTGCGCCTTGTTTCAGCGGCCAGGTACCCGGATTTTGTTTGTAGACATACAGGCAATCCGGGTCGACGATGCCTACCGTCCATCGACCTGTCAGGTTCCCGTGTTGCAACCCCCGCAAGACAAGGTTAAAGGATTTTGGTGTGCCATTGCCGTTAAGGTAACTGGTTACTTCGGCTGGTTTAATTTTCCGAATCGCCAGACGCCCGCTCTCCGCCGCCTGGCGTAGTGCCTGACGCTCAATTTCTCTGGAAGGCCCCGGTAACTGTTTGGTCGGCTCGGTCGCTGTCCATTGGCCAGAGGCTGTTACCGACTGGGTGTTAGGGTTTGGTTGATGACAGAACCAGGAGGGGAGTTGTATGCCTCTGAAAATATTCATGATGATGCTCCAATAATCGTTATTAATTCCCTCTTCCCTGAGGAGGCTGTCGCAAAACTCTGGTTCCCGCCTTCACCCCCGTCATTCCCGATTTCATTCTCGTCATTCCCGCGAAGGCGGGAATCCACACTGACTCTCCACCAGAACCCTACTGCCCGGTGTCCCCCTGGCCTTGTCATCCCCGAGAAGGCAGAGATCCACCGTTGGCGCTGGATTCCCGCCTTCGCGGGAATGACGACTTCAGAGCGTGAGAACGAGCTGTTGAAGTTTTGCGACACCCTCAGAGCGTTGGAACGAGTTCTTAGAGTTTTGCGACAGCCTCTAAGAGCCCATACTCTTATTATTAGAGTGACTGATTGGTAAAAAAGTTCCGTCAGGATCTTATTGCCCGAAGCGGTATTCACTCATAGCGGGGTCAAAGGATTGTCCATGCCAACCTGTCGGCATGCTCTCAATCAGGCTTTACTATCTTCTTTGGCACCAGCATTTTTCGTTCCTTCGGGAAGCCATCTGCACCAAAGTAGTGACGCTGCTCGCTGACCACGGCAATACCCCGATCCTCCAGTACTTCCTGGGCCTTCTCCGAATCCAGCGTTTCCCGGGTCAAGGTGCCCGTATTCATCCGAATACCTTCGCTCTTCAGCCGCTGCACCTCTTCCTCTATTGCCTGAAGTGTTGCCGGGCTCAGCAACGACGGGTCATGTTCGAACTGCATCTTTTCCAGCAGCGTCATTGCGGCCGGAACCCTCACCTGCCTCAGATCGTACCAGCTGTTATGAATACCATAAGTGATTCCTTTGTTCTGATCCGCCTTGCAGGTTTGGTGACTGGGGTCTGAACAGGTAATAATTCCGGCCTGTTTGGCAATTTTGCGGCGAACATTATCATCAATAAACCGCTCCATTCCTTGCACGGGCTCCGCTGTCCGGTCAAATTGCAGGGTGATTTTTTTGCCATCAGGCACCAGTCCGTAGACTTCGGTGTAGGGATTTTTGCGCCTGTCCATGGGGTGTGTGGTTGTTAACTGCACCAGGTCAGCCGCACCGTGCATGGCGGCTTCCAGATGCCGTTGGAATTCAGTCTTGTGGTCTGGCTCGCTGGTAAAATCCCTGGCCCACAGGTGCGGCAGGTCAAGGTCGGAAGTGTTGAAAAACTGAGGCTGAGTCGCCAACCCGGGAAATTCAGGCTCAACGATATGGCGAATAAAGTCCATATGAACGGCAAAGCGTAATATGCGCAGATACCAGCGCACGGTTTCAGACAGCTTCTGATCCGCTGTACCACCGATATCGTTTTCCATATTGACTATCGCCAGAGCGACCTCATCCAGTAGCTTTTCAGGGAAATGCCCCGCCAGGTCCTGTTTGAAGTAAACAGCTGACCTGGTTTTTTCTGCCGATTTGTCGACATCTTCAGCTGCGGCACCCTGATAAATAATGGCCAGTGGCAGGAGACTTTTTTCGACTGGATTAAAAGAGTGAACCTGACATCTTTCCAGCAATTCCATGTACCAGAGCCCATTATTCCTGACCCGCAGAGCATGACTGCAAGGGTGTTCCTCTTTCCACGTTTTTTGAAAGAGTTTGTCCAGATTGGCCAACACCCGCTCCGGTCCAGGGCGACGGTAATAATGCTGTAACACCTTCAGGATGGTGTCTTCATTATCGCCGACATTATCTGGCAAGACCGGCGGTTTGCTGAATGCATCCACCATAAACTGTAACGCCGGTTTCACCGATGCGAAGCGATCGACCGGCAGATCAAGGGATTGTTTCAGTTTCGCGATTTGCTGATTGGCCTCCTCGACATGTGCTGGCCAATTCTGGTAAAGAGTGCAGGTTTCCCGTTTCTTCCAGAGTTCTTCAACCCATTCGATGTAACCAGCCACGGATAAATTATCAATAAGCTTTGCATTGTCATGGTGATAGGTCTTCAGATCGCGTTTAAACGAATCCATAACATCTTTGTCCGGGATAGCCTCGTAACGAAACAAGGCCAGTAGCTGGGACTCCAGGGTATCGAGGGCTAGATTCGGATAAAACCGCTTACGAGATAATATCTCTATCAGGCAGATCTGCCGTTGCTGATCATTGTAGTTCTTGCAAATTCGGTCAAATTCAACGACGCCTCCCGAACAACGGGTCAATGGTATATTCCAGAGGTTTTGTAAGGTAAGGAACTTAAATGGACCAAAGGCAGCCACCATATAATTGAACAGGTAAGGTGGCAAAGATGGTGAAGTACAACCTCCCATCTGTCTGATATGGTCCTGGCCCCATGCAGTCAGTCTGGCCCCGCTCTTCAAAAGCAGCCGCAGTAATGGGTCAACTTCATCAACCCGGAATTCCGTTGCATGGTCATGGGCATTGTATCTTTCTATTTCAGAAAACAGGAACAGATCAAGCAAAGAAGTCATTTTTCCTTCATGAAAAAAACAGCGGTGAATGGGCAAGCCTCTCTCCTTTAATGCCAGAAGTTTCTGGGCACTGTAAGGACAGGGATTACTCACCAGCTCGATGGCCTGTTGCCATTTATGTTGATCTTCCGGCGGGATGGAAAATCCTGACCTCAGTGCCTCTGCTTGCAAATGCATTGGCAATAATTTCATTCTGTCCATGATTTTTTCTATAGATATATTCCCGGAAGGATCAAAACAATCCAGAGAATGCTCAATCAGGGCCAGATGTTCAGAGTCAAGTTCATCGTCATAACAGACCTCTGCAGACCCGGTTTCGCAGCAAAAAACAACCAGTGGCAGGGGCGGCAGGCTCAATGCCCGTTCACACTCACGCTTTTTCTGCAGAATATCCGAAATATTTCCAGGGACATCACTCACAACAAAAAAGCATTTGATGTCTGCTTTTCCATCGTTGGTGACCAGCAGTTGCGGAGGGGGTACGGAGCCACCGCGACATAATGTACTAGGTTTGTGGCTATCGTATTTGCCGGGCTTCAGTTTTGGCAAACTGAACCTTCCGTCCGCCCCCAGATGTCCTGAGGTAAAACGTTTATATACCTCCCAACCGGCTTGTTCTTGTATCTCTTTATCTTTTTCAGCCAATGATTGCAGATCAGACAGAAGTTTTACGTTCAGTTTATCCGCCTCTGCGCCTTGTTTCAGCGGCCAGGTATCTGGATTTTGTTTGTAGACATACAGGCAATCCGGGTCGACGATGCCTACCATCCATCGACCTCTCAGGTCCCCGTGGGGCATCCCCTGCAAGGCAAGGGTATAGGATCTTGGTGTGCCATTGTCATTAAAGTAACTGGCTACTTCGGCGGGTTCAATTTGCCTGATCGCCAGACGCCCACTCTCCGCCGCCAGGCGCAGTGCCTGACGCTCAGGTTCTCTGGAAGGCCCCGGTAGTCGTTTGGCCGGTTCGGTCGCTGTCCATTGGCCAGAGGCTGTTACCGACTGGGTGTTAAGGTTTGGCTGATGACAGAGCCAGGATGGGAGTTTTATGCCTCTGAAAATATTCATGATGATGCTCCAATAATCGTTATTATTTCCCTCTTCCCTGAGGAGGCTGTCGTAAAACTCTGGTTCCCGCCTTCACCCCCGTCATTCCCGATTTCATTCTCGTCATTCCCGGCTTCATTCTCGTCATTCCCGGCTTCATTCTCGTCATTCCCGGCTTCATTCTCGTCATTCCCGCGAAGGCGGGAATCCACACTGACTCTCCACCAGAACCCTACTGCCCGGTGTCCCCCTGGCCTTGTCATCCCCGAGAAGGCAGAGATCCACCGTTGGCGCTGGATTCCCGCCTTCGCGGGAATGACGACTTCAGAGCGCGGGAATGACGACTTCAGAGCGCGAGAACGAGCTGTTGAAGTTTTGCGACACCCTCAGAGCGTTGGAACGAGTTCTTAGAGTTTTGCGACAGCCTCTGAGAGCCCATACTCTTATTATTAGAGTGACTGATTGGTAAAAAAGTTCCGTCAGGATCTTATTGCCCGAAGCGGTATTCACTCATAGTGTGGTCAACGGATTGTCCATGCCAACCTGCCGACATGCTCTCAATCAGGCTTTGCTATCTTCTTTGGCACCAGTATTTCCGGTTCTTGCGTAAAGCCAACGTCGCTACTAAAGTGGGGACGCTTCTCGCTGATCACGGCAATACCCCGATCCTTCAGCACTTTTTGGGCCTCCTCCGAATTCAGTGTTTCCCGGGTCAAGCTGCCGTGATTCATCCGAATACCTTCGCTCTTCAGCCGCTGCACCTCTTCCTCTATTGCCTGAAGTGTTGCCGGGCTCAGCAGCGACGGGTCATGTTCGAACTGCATCTTTTCCAGCAGCGTCATTGCGGCCGGAACCCTCACCTGACTGAGATCGTACCAGCTGTTATGAATACCATAAGTGATCCCTTTGTTCTGATCCGCCTTGCAGGTTTTGTGACTGGGGTCTGAACAGGTAATAATTCCGGCCTGTTTGGCAATTTTGCGGCGAACATTATCATCAATAAACCGGTTCATTCTCTGCACGGGCTCCGCTGTCAGATCAAATTGCATAGTGATTTTTTTGCCATCAGGAACCAGGCCGTAGACTTGGATGTAAGGATTTTCACGCTTGTCTAAAGTCGGCTTCCATGGGTGCTTGGTTTGCACCTGCACCAGGTCAGCCGCACCGTGCATAGCGGCTTCAAGATGCTGTTGGAATTCAGTTTTGAAGTCTTGCTCGCTGGCAGAATCGGTAGCCAAATGCGGTGGCAGGTCAAGGTCTGAAGCATCAGGAATCCGACGTTGAGCCATCGTCAATCCCGGAAAATTAGGGCTAACCCCTTTAGAGCGAATTTTGTCCATAAGAACAGCAAAGCGTAATACGTGTAGATAACAGCTTACGGATTCAGACAGGTTCTGCTCAGCTTTATCACCGGCCTTGTTTTTCATGTTGACTATCGCCAGTGCCATGTCATTCAACAGCGATTCAGGGTAGTGCCCGGTCAGGTCCCGTTTGAAGTAATCAGCTGACTTTGTTTTTTCCGCCGATCTTTCGACATCTTCACAAGCGGCCCCTTGATAAATAATGGCCAGCGGCAGAAGACTTTTTTCTTGTGGAGTAAAAGAATATGCCTGATATTTCTCCAGCAATTCCATATACCAGAGCCCATTATTCCTGGCCCGAAGCGCATGACTGCAGGAGTCATGTTTCCACGTATCCGGGAAGAAGTAGCCCAGGCTGGCAATCACCCGCTCCGGTCCCGGGCGACGGTAATAATGCTGTAACACCTTCAGGATGGTGTCTTCATTATCGCCGACATTATCCGGCAAGACCGGGGGTTTGCTAAAGGCATCTACCAAAAACTGTAACATCGGTTTTAACGATGCGTGGCGATAGTTCGGCAGATCCAGGGATTGTTTCAGTTTCGCAAGTTGCTCACGGGCCTCGGTGACATGTGTTTCCCAATTCCGGTATAGACTGTGGGTGTTGCGTTCCCACCAAAGACCTTGAACCCATTCGATGAAACCAGCCACGGATAAATTATCAATAACCCTCATGTTGTCATCGCAATGCGCCAGATCGCGTTTAACCCTATCCAGAACCTTATCGTCCAGGACAGCCCCGAAATGAAACAGGGCCAGTAAGTGGGACTCCAGGGTATCAAGGGTTGGTTTCTGAAAAAGTCGCTCACGAGATAACCCCTCTCTCAGGCAACTTTGCAATTGCTGATGATCGTATTCCTTGCAGATTCGGTTAAATTCAACGATGCCTCCCCAACAACTGGTCAATGGTATATTCCAAAGGTTTTGCAAGGTAAGGAACCTGAATGGAGCAAAGGCAGCCGCCATACAATCGAATAGGGCCGGTGGCATGAAAAGTTGACCATTTGATCCCATCGTTTTGATAATGGACAAGCCTCGTGCAGTCGGTATTGCCCCGCTCTTCAAAAGCAGCTTAAGTACTTGCAGAGCTTCGTCCTCCTGATCCGGAACGCTCTGTTCCCGGGGCTCGTTATTGAATCTTTTCAGCTCTGAAATCAGAAGCATATCAAGCAAAGAAGTAACCGTTCCTTCATGACAGAAACAGCGGTGAATGGGTAAGCCGCTCTCTTTTAATGCCGAAAGTCTCTGGCAACTGAAAGAACAGGGATCACTCACCAGCTCGATGGCCTGTTGCCATTTATGTTGATCATCCGGCGGGATGGTAAATCCTGACCTCAGTGCTTCTGTTTGCGTACGCATTGGCAACAAATTCATCATGCTCTTGAGAGTGTTAAAGCGTATATTCCAGAAAGACTTGAAAATATCCAGAGAATGCTCAACCAGGGCCAGATGTTCAAAGTCAAGTTCATCATCAAAACAGACCTCTGCAGACCCGGTGTGGTGGTCAAAAACAACCATTGGCAGTGGTTCAATTTTCAGTGCCTGTTCACACTGCTTTTTATCCTGCAGGATATCCGAAATATTTTTAAAGGTATCACTGACAACAAAAAAACATTTGATGTCTGCTTTTCCATAGTGGGTGACTACGATTTCTGAACGCGCGGGGTGATAAAAATAAAGTGAAGTAGGCATAGAGGCATCATATTTGTACTCATTCAGTTTTGGTAAACTGAACATCCCGTCCGGCTCCAGATGTCCTGAGGTAAAAGGAGGATAAATATCCCACCAGGTTCGTTCCCTTGTCTCATCAGATTTTTCAGCCAATGATTGCAGATCAGGCAGTAGTTTTTCGTCCGGTTTATCCGCAGCTGGGCCATATTCCAGCCACTTGCTGGCGGCATTTTTTTTGTAGACGTACAGGCAGTTTGGATCGACGATGCCTACCGTCCATTTCTGCTCAGCTTTCCGGCTCGAGCAGGGCATCCCCTGTTGGGCAAGGGTAAAGGTTCTTGGTGTGCTATTGCTATCCAGGTAACTGGCTTCTTCAGCTAATTCAATTTGCCGAACCGCCAGGCGACCACTCTTTGCAGCCTCCAGCAGTGCTTGTCGCTGATCTTCTCTGGAAGGCGGGGGTAGGCGTTTGGTCGGTTCGGTGGTTGTCCATTGGCCAGACGCCGCTACTGACTGTGTGTGAGGGTTTGGCTGCGGGCGCAGGCAGGAAAAACAATTTATACCACTTAAAGTATTCATGATGTCACTCCAATAATAGTTGTTATTCTCCAATTCCCTGAGAGTGGATACGTTCATCATTAGAGTGATTAACCGGGAAAAAGTTCCGGTCTTATTTCTTCTCTGGCACCAGCATTTTCCGTTCTTTCGGGAAGCCATCGTTGGTAAAGTAGGGGCGCTGCTCGCTGAACACGGCAATACCACGCTTGCTCAGCACTTCCCGGGCTTCCTCCGAATCCAGCGTTTGCTGGGTCAAGGTGCCTGTATTCATCCGTATACCTTCGCTCTTCAGCCGCTGCACCTCTTGCGCTATTGCCTGTTGTGTTGCCGGGCTCAGCAGTGACGGGTCATGTTCGTACTGCATTTTTTCCAGCAGTGTCATTCCGGCCGGAATCGTCACCTGCCCAAGATCATACCAGCTGTTATGAATACCATAAGTGATCCCTTTGTTCTGATCCGCCTTGCAGGCCTGGTGGCTGGGGTCTGAACAGACAATAATACCGGCCAGCTGAGCTATTTTGCGCCGGACATTGTCGTCAATAAACTGGTTCATTCTCTGCACTGGCTCAGTTGTCCATTCAAAGTTTTCAGAGATCTTTGAGCCATTGTCGTTCAGACCGTAGACTTGGGTGTAGTTTTTTTTGCGCTCATCCAGAAGTTGTCCTGTTATTCGCGCCAGATCAGCCGCACCGTGCATGGCGGCTTCCAGGTGACGTTGGAATTCAGTTTTGTTACCAGACTCGGAGGTAAACTGACTGGTCAGCTGCAATGGTATGTCAAGACGTCTGGCGTCAAATCCCGGAGGTTGAGTCACCGTTAATCCGGGAAAATCAGCCCCAACCCCGCAACCACGAATAACGTCCATTCGATCCGCAAAGCGTAATATGCGCAGGTACCAGCGTAAAGGGTCAGGCAGGTTCTGCTGGTCTTTACCCTCAACATCGTTTTCCTTGCTGGTCATCACCTGTTCCATATCATCCAGCAACTGCACAGAATAGCGTCCGGTCAGGTCCCGCCTGAAATACTCAGCTGACTTTGATTCCTCAGCTGATTTGTCGACATCTTCGGCAGCCGCATCATGGTAGATAATCGCCAGAGACAAGAGTTCTTTTTCATCCGGGCTCAGGGAGCACAGCTGAAATTTCTCCAGCAATTCCATATACCAGTGCCCATTATTCCTGGCCCGCAGGACATGGCTGCAGCTGTGCTGCGGCTTCCATACTGCTGGCATTGTTGGTCTGACCAGGCACTGGATCACCCGTTCCGGTCCAGGACGGCGGTAATAGTGCTGCAATATCTTCAGGATGGTTTTTTCATTATCGCCGACATTATCTGGCAGGACCGGTGGTGTGCTGAAGGCGTCCACCACAAACTTTAATGCCGCTGGTGTCTGAGCTGCCAATGCTGTTGCCGATGCGCCAGAATCGTCCAGACCGAGCGATTGTCTGAGGTCCCTGATCTCCCGCTGAGCCTGCCGGACATGCTCTGGCCAATTCTGGTAGAAAGTATGTGTTTCCCGTTGCAGCCACAGGTTTTTGATCCATTGGATATAATCAGTCATGGAAAAGTTACCAATAACTTTCCTGTCGTCCGGGTAATACCATTTCAGAATGTCTTTAAGATCAAGCAGAATCTCTTCGTCCGGGCAAACGTCATAATGAAAAAGGGCCAGCAAGCGTGACTTGATCATGTCGAGCGATATAGAGTCGACAAACACATCAGATAATACCTCTTTCATACACTGCTTTAGTTGCCCTGGACTGTAACCCTGACAGATTCGGTCAAATTCAACGACGATTCCCGGGCAACCGGTTAAAGGTATTCTGCTGAGATGTTCCAGGGTCAGAAAATCAAATGGAGCAAAAGCAGCCACCAGATAATTCATTACGCCCACTGGCATTACCGGTTCTGAGCTATTGTTCATGTTGTCAATTTCGGAAGCAGCAGTTCCCAGCTTTGCCCCGCTCTGCAGAAGCAGGTGAAGTAAGCGACAAGCTTCTTCCTCCTGTTTCCGGGTTTGCTCATGCTCTGGCTCACGGTTTCTGTCTATTTCGGAAAACAGCAACAGGTCAAGCAAAGAATCAACAAATCCTTCATGGAAAAAACGCTGGTGAATCGGCAAGCCACTTTGTTTTAATTCCAGAAGCTTTTCATAACTGTAATGACAGGGATCACTGACTAATTTGATGGCCTGTTGCAGTTTATGCCTTACATCCGATGAGACGGTTAACTCCGAACTCAGTGCTTTTGCTCGCAGCGACATTGGCAGCAGATTCAACATGTCTCTGAAATGGTCTGGGTCTAAGCCCTGTGAAAACGCAAAATCATTCAGAGCACGCTCATTCGTGTTCAGGTTTACACTGTTCAGCTCGTCATCAAAATAGACCTGTACAGAGCCTGTGCGGTGGCAATAAACGACCAGAGGCAAGTTTTTAATCTTCAATACCTTTTCACACTGAGACCTGTCCCTCAGGATGTCGGAAATATTTATCTGTGCATCGTTGTAAGCAAAGAAGCATTTGATGTCTTCTTTACCATATTTGCCAAGCACCAGTTCCGGGAAATCATCTGAGCGGGTAGTATCGTCGGGCTTCAATTTAGGTAAACTGAACGTCCCGTCCGCTCGCAGACACCCCGAGGTGAAACGAAGAGGATAAACTCTCCAGAAGATTTGATTGCCACGTTCAAGACACCTGTTAAGCAATGATTGCAGATGAGGCAGCAATTTCACTGACAGTGTTTCTGGAGTTAAGTCAGGCTCTAGCAGCAGTTTTCTGGTCCCTGCGTCACGTTTATAAACGTACAGGCATTGTGGATCAACAATGCCCACCATCCATTCACCATAATCTTCTGGCACGCGCCCGGTGGGCATCATCTCTCCCGGCAGGGCGAGGGTGAAGGGTCTTGGTGCCCCCTTACCCGAAAAGTAATCGTTTTCTTTGGTCAACTCAATTCGCCGGAACGCCAGACGCCCAGTCTCAGCGGCCTGCAGTAGCTTCTGTCGCTCAGACTCTCCGGGGTGAAGCAGCCTGCTGGTCGATTCGCAGACAGTCCATTGACCAGAGACTGTTACCGACCGGGTGTCAAGCTTTGGTTGAGGGGGAGGGTAGAAGCTCGCAGAGGTCCCCGTTCCCTGGGCAACGTTCATGGTAATACTCCTGTAAAACTTACTACCTGCTCACTTCCATATGGATCTACTTCCTCTGCTGGCATACTCTGAGCATCAGGTACCGCCATCTTCTTTGGCACCAGCATTTCCCGTTTTCCCGGCAGGCCATCCCTGGTAAAGTAGGGACGCTGCTCGCTGACCACCGCAATACCTCGCTCCTTCAGCACTTTTCGGGCTTCCTCCGAAGTCAGCGTTTCCTGGGTCAAGGTGCCCGGATTCATCCGTATACCTTCGCTCTTCAGCCGCTGCACCTCTCGCTCTATTGCCTGTTGTGTTGCCGGGCTCAGCAGCGACGGGTCATGTTCGTACTGCATCTTTTCCAACAGCGTCATTTCGGCCGGAATCTTCACCTGCGCCAGATCATACCCGCTGTTATGAATGCCATAGGTGATCCCTTTATTCTGATCAGCCTTGCAGGCTTGGTGGCTGGGATCTGAACAGACGACAATTCCCGCCTCCTTAGCTATTTTGCGGCGAACGTTGTCGTCAATAAACTGGTCCATTCTCTGCACTGGCTCGGTTGTCCACTCAAAGTTTTCAGAGATCTTGGAGCCATTGCCAATCAGACCGTAGACTTTGGTGTAATCTTTGTTGCGCTGATCGTGAAGTCGCCCGGTTACCCGCGCCAGATCAGCCGCACCATGCATGGCGGCTTCCAGATGACGTTGGAATTCACTCTTGTTGTCAGGCCCGGAGGTAAAGTCTTCAGTCAGCTGCGTTGGTAAGTCAAGAAGTCCAGCGTTAAAACCCCGGGTTCGAGTCGCCGTTAATCCGGGAAAATCAGCCCCAACCCCGCAACCACGGATAACGTCCGTGCGATCCGCAAAGCGTAATATGCGCAGATACCAACGCACTGACACAGACAGGTTCTGCTGGTCTTTACCCTTAACATCGTTTTCCTTGTTGATCATTGCCTCTGCCATATCAGCCAGCAGGGGGGCAGGGTAGTGTCCGGTCAGGTCCCGTTTGAAATATTCAGCTGAACTTGTTTCCTCTTCTGTTTTGTCGACATCTTCGGCAGCCGCATTGTGGTAGATAATCGCCAGCGACAGGAGTTCTTTTTCTTCTTCGCTAAAGTAACGCTGCTGAAATTTGTTCAGCAATTCCATATACCAGTGCCCATTATTTCTGGCCCGCAGGACATGACTGCAGCTGTGCTGCGGCTTCCACACTGTTGGCATGGTTTTTCTGTGAAGGCTCTGGATTACCCGCTCCGGTCCCGGACGGCGGTAATAATGCTGCAATACCTTCAGGATGGTTTTTTCATTATCGCCGGTATGATCTGGCATGACCGGCGGCCTGTTGAAGGCGTCCACCATAAACCGCAATGCTTTTGATGTTATGGCTGCTGATGGGGTAGCCAGATTGTGAGAATTGCCCGGATCCAGAGATCGTTTCAGTTCCCGGATGTCCTGCTTAGCCTGCCGGACATGCTTTGACCAATTCTGGTAGAAAGGATGTGTTTCCCGATGCTTCCATAGTTCATCAACCCATTGGATATAATCTGCCACAGAAAAATCATCAATAACTTTCTTACCCTCTGGGTGAGACCATTCCAGACTTCCTTTGAGCCTGAGCAGAATTTTTTTGTCGGGGCAATCACCGTAACGAAAGAGGGCCAGTAAGCGTTGCCTGAGCATGTCGAGGTGTGGGTATGAACCCACATCAGATATAACCTCTTTCATATATTGCTTTAGTTGCTCTTGACCGAGACCCTTACAGATTCGGTCAAATTCAATAACACTCCCCGGGCAACCGGTTAAAGGTATTCTGCTGAGATGCTTCAGGGTCAGAAAATCAAATGGAGCAAAGGCAGCCACCAAATAATTTATGACACCCGTCGGCATTACCGGTTGTAAGGCACTTTCCATAGAGGCAATGTGTTGAATAACAGTTCTTTCCAGCCCTGCACCACTTTGCAGAAGCAGCTTGAGTAAGCGACACGCTTCTTTTTCCTGCTCCCCGGTTTGCTCGTGCTCTGGCTCAGAGTTTCTGCACGCTTCGGAAAGCAGCAACATGTCCAGCAAAGATCGAACACTTCCGTGATGAATAAAACTCTGGTGAATTGGCAAGCCACTTTGTTTTAATTTCAGAAGTTTCTCGTAACTGTAAAAACGGGGATTCCTCACCAGCTTGATGGCCTGTTGCAATTTACCCATAACCTTCGTTGAGTCGGTTAATTTTGAACTCAGCGCCACTGCACGCGAAGACATTGGTAGCAGGTTTAACAGGGCTCTGAAATGTTCTGGGGCCAGGCACAGTGAAAACGCAAAATCATTCAGAGAGTGCTCATTTCTGGCCAGGCGTTTACTGTCCAGCTCATCATCAAAATAGACCTGTACAGAACCAGTGCGGTGGCAATAAACAACCAGGGGCAGGGGGTCAAGCTGAAATTCCTTTTCACATTGATGCTTGTCCAGCAGGATATCGGCAATATTTATCTGAGCATCGTTGTATACACAAAAGCATTTGATGTCTTCTTTGCCATATTTGGTGAGCACCAGTTCCGGGTAATCAGCTGAGAAGGTGCCATCGCCGAGTTTCAATTTTGGTAAACTGAACGTTCCGTCCGCTTGCAGATGTCCCGAGGTGAAACGAGGATAAACTCCCCAGACAATCTTATCAGCACGCTCAAGAAGTCTATCGTGCAATGATTGCAGATCAGGCAGTTGCTTTACACCCAGTTGATTTGGGCCAGTGCCCCACGCCAGTTGCTGGGTGTTAGCATCACGTTTGTAGATATGCAGGCATTGAGGATTAACAATGCCTACCATCCATCTACCGCATCTTTCTGATACGGTCCCAGTGGGCGCCATCTTCCCCGGCAGGGCGAGGGTGAAGGGCCTTGGTGCCCCCTTACCTGAAAAGTTATTTTTTTCTTCAGTCAATTCAATTCGGCGAAACGCCAGGCGTCCACTCTCAGCAGCGTGAAGTAGCTCTTGTCGAGCAGACTCCCGGCGATCATTGGGTAGCAGCTTGCTGGTCGATTTGCGCAATGCCCATCGGCCTGAGGCTTTTACCGACGGGGTGTCAAACTTTGATTGAGAGGGAGGGTATGGGCTCGCAGAGGTCCCCGTTCCGTGGGCAACATTCATGGTAATACTCCTGCAAAAACAAATTACCTACCCACTTCCATATGGGGGTTTACAGTAATTTAGAGTCACTGGCTGGCGAAAAGTTCCATGTTCATAGTGGCATTATCATAGAAAGATCAAAGGATTTTATCGGTCTTTTCCTGCTGAGCATCAAGCTTCGCTTTCTTCTTTGGCACCAGCATTTTCCATTCTTTCCGGAAGCCATCGTTGTTAAGGTAGGGACGCTTCTTGCTGACCACGGCAATACCTCGCTGTTTCAGTACTCTTCGGGCTTTCTTCGAAAGCAGTGTTTTCTGCGTCAAGGTGCCCGTATTCATCCGTATACCTTCGCTCCTCAGCCGCTGCACCTCTTGCTCTATTGCCTGTTGTGTTGCCGGACTCAGCAGCGACGGGTCATGTTCATACTGCATCTTTTCCAACAGCGTCATTCCGGCCGGAATCGCTACCTGCTGGAGATCATACCAGCTGTTATGAATGCCATAAGTGATCCCTTTGTTTTGATCCGCCTTGCAGGTTCGGTGTCTGGAGTCTGAACAGACAATAATGCCGGCCTCCTGAGCGATTTTGCGGCGAACATTGTCATCAATATACCGGTTCATTCTCTGCACTGGCTCAGTGGTCCATTCAAAGTTTTCAGAGATCTCTGAACCATTGCCAATCAGACCGTAGACGTGGGAGTAGTTTTTTTTGCGCTGATCTCGCATTGGTCCGGTGACCTGCGCCAGATCAGCCGCACCGTGCATGGCGGCTTCCAGATGCCGTTGGAATTCAGTTTTGTTGTCAGTGTCGGAGGTAAACTGTTCGGTCAGCTGCGATGGTATGTCAAGACGTCTGGCGTCAAATCCCGAAGGTCGAGCCACCGTTAATCCGGGAAAATCAGTGCCAACCCCGCAACCACGGATAACGTCCATTCGATCCGCAAAGCGTAATATGCGCAGATACCAGCGCACGGACTCAGACAGGTTTTGCTGATCGCCGCCCATGACATCGTTTTCCTTGCTGGTCATCGCCAGTGCCATATCCTTCAGTAGCTGTTCAGGGTAATGCCCTGTCAGGTCCCGTTTGAAGTAATCAGCTGACTTGGATTCTTCCACTGATTTGTCAACATCTTCGGCAGCCGCGTCATGGTAGATAATGGCCAGAGACAGGAGTTCTTTTTCATCCGGTTTCAGGGAACACTGCTGAAATTTCTCCAGCAATTCCATATACCAGTGCCCATTATTCCTGGCTCTCAGGACATGGCTGCAACTGTGCATTGGTTTCCATACTGTTGGCATGATCTGTGTAAGGCTCTTGATGACTCTTTCCGGTCCCGGACGGCGGTAATAATGCTGCAATACTTTCACGATGGTTGCCTCATTATCGCCGACATTTTCAGGCAGGACCGGCGCTTTGCTGAAGGCGTCCACCACAAACTGTAATGCCTTGGTCCTCTCGGTTGCCAATGCTGTTGCCTGGTTGTGAGAAGCGTCCGGACCGAGTGATTGTTTCAGATTCCTGATGTCCTTCTGAGCCTGCCGGACACGCTTTGGCCAATTCCGGTAGAGAGGATAGGTTTCCCGTTGCTGCCACAGATTTTCAATCCATTCGATGTAATCAGCCAGGGAAAAATCACCAATAACCTTCTTGCCTTCAGGGTAAAGCCACTCCAGATCGTTTTTAAGATCATTCAGAAAGTCTTCGTCCGGGATAGCCTCATAACGAAACAAGGCCAATAAGTGGGACTGAATATCTTCGAGGGTTGGAGCCAGCCTGGTTGTCACATAAAATGATGCCCTGTTCAAACAGGCCTGATTTTCCAGTTGACTGTTGCCCCGACAGATTCGGTCAAATTCAACGATGCTCCCCGAGCAACCGATTAAAGGTAAACGACAGAGATGTTGCAGGCTCAGGAAATCAAATGGAGCATAAGCAGCCACCAGACAATTGAATATGCCCGCTGGCATTGCAGAATCATTCTTGGATTCCATGTTGCTGATGAGTTCCAGACCAAATTCAGTCAGCCTTGTCCCGCTCTGCAAGAGCAGCTGAAAACATCGGTAAGCTTCTTCCTCCTGCTGCTTCCTGATTTGCTGTTCCTGAACACCATTGTGTCTGAATATTTCGCTGTGCATGAGAAAATCAAGCAAAGATCTAATACCCGCGATGTAAAAAAAAGGCTGCTCAACCGGCAAGCCATTACGTTTTAATTCCAGAAGTCGCTCGTAATTGTAACAACAGGGACTACTCAACAGCTCTATGGCTTCTTGCAGATTGTGGACAAGATCCGGCGGGATGTTTAATTCTGAACTCAGTGCCTGCGCCCGCAAAGACATTGGCAGCAGATTTAACACGGCTCTGAAATTTTCTGAGGCTACGCCCCTTAAAAACGCAAAATCATTCAGAGAATGCTCATTTCTGGCCAGGTGTTTACTGTCCAGCTCATCGTCAAAATAGACCTCAACAGAACCTGTTTCGTGGCAATAAACGACCAGTGGCAAGGGTTTAAGCTGCAATTCCTTTTCACACTCACGCTTTTCCAGAAGGATATCGGATATATTCATCTCTGCATCCTTGTAAACACACAAGCATTTGATGTCTTCTTTAGCGTATTTGGCGAGCACCAGTTCTGGGTAATCAATTGAGAAAAACTTCTCGCGGGGTTTCAATTTTGGCAAACTGAACGTCCCATCCGCTTGCAGATGCCCCGAGGTGAAACGAGGATAAACTCTCCAGATGATTTGATCGCCACGCTCAAGACGTCTATTGAGCAGAGATTGCAGATCAGGCAGTAGTTTTACTTGCAGTGTATCCGGACTAAAACCTTGCTCCCTCGTCAGCCTTTTAGTCCGTGCATCACGTTTATAGACGTACAGGCATTTTGGATCAACAATGCCCACCATCCAGTTACTATGGCCTTTCGACATACGTTTGGTAGGCATCATCCGCCCCGGCAGGGCGAGGGTGAAGGGTCTTGGTGCTCCCTTGCCTGAAAAGTAATCTATTTCATTCGTCAATGTAATGCTCCGAAATGCCAGGCGCCCACTCTCAGCAGCCTGCAGTAGCTTTTGTCGTTCACACTCCCTGGGATGATGCAGTAGCCGTTTGCCAGTCGCTTCGCAGACTGTCCATTGGCCAGAGGACGTTACCGACCGGGTGTCAAAGTTTGATTCGGGTTGAGAAAGTGGACACTGACTCGCAGCGGTATGGGCAACATCCATGGTAGTACTCCTTTAATATTTATTATTTACCTGCTTTCGTTTGGGGATTCCTTTCATCCTTAGAGTAACTGGCCGGTGAAAAGTTCCATTTCATACCAATCGTGCTTTCTAACTCCCTATTGCGCTGAAGATTTGGGCCTTAATCCTGCGTTGGTGATCCTACTTTTTCATAGCGAGAGCAAAGGAAATCCACTTTCAGGTGTCTGCTCTGTGCCCGGGCACTGATAGTTGAGCACTGCTGCAAACCATGGACTATCTTGTCTGGGCACTGATAAACCGGAGAAGGTAGCCATTGATGAATCACTCCATTTCCCGATTGCCTGAGACAGCAAAGCGAATGACATTTTTTTATCGTGGCAAGGTTAAATACTGGATTGTTACAGCCCTTAACCTCACCGCTATGGCTTGCCTCTGTTCTAAAGTGCTGGCAAAAAATCCTTTACCAACGCCAGTTGTAGAGGTACTTGCCGGAGATAAAACAACAAAAGAGACTAACTTCCTGGACGACTTGATTAACCATAATGCTTACATGGGGTTAACCGCTCCTTTTGCTCTCGACCCAAATGCAACCCATCTTGTTTTCGCCATGAACCATGACAATGAGCAGGGCGAAAAAATGGGTGAGCATTCAGAAGAACCGGAGGGAGCCGGGGCACAACAGCAGCAGCCTTTAATGACCATTCCGCTCCCACCAATGTCCCATGCACAAATTACTGCCATTATCCAGGGGCTGGATACCGGCCTTGGTCAAGCCACCCTCGACACTCTGTTGGCCTGGCTCCCGGAAGCCTCCCACAGTGGGAACCTGACCATTGCAGACATGATTGAGCAGGTGAAACAAACACTCAACATTGAGCCTGACTCAGAGCAGGAAGAGATGATGGAAGTTCTGTCTTCTATCCAGGGTACTGAATCGCCAGTCGATTTGACCAAACCTGAAGATCGAGAGAGCCTGGCAAGGTTACTGGTGAGTTACTATGCGGCCATCCATTCAAGAGGAGCATCCCAGGAGGCTTATGATTTTTTTGACTCATTCCTGCTGTATGCCACTGGCTTGTCGGGTATCGAGAGGCTCGAGGCCAGAAAAGGAGAGCTGTTAGGTACAAAAGAACCCATAGAAAGTCACTTAATAATGGGAAATGTTAAAGAATCTGCATCCGTCTTCTCTGGACTGAAGTTGTTGCAAAAAATGCGCCTCAGGCTTTTGCGACGACTGTGGGCCCCCTCAGAATCCATAAATCTCTTTAGATATTTGCAACGTCTGGAGATCCCCATGGAAACTGAAGAGCTCCTTGAGCATTTGCAACGAATCGCAACCCCCTCAGAAAGAACACTCAGTCTTTTCCGGCGAATATTGAACCCCTCAGGAATTCTAAAATTCGAGAAATTCGAGGAACCCCCAGATCCAACGCTAGAATACGCATCCTCTATGCTCAACCGTTGCCTTGATATGTACGAAATACCGTTTTACGAGCGTACTATAAGTTCAACTGAACGAACGTTAGAAGTGATAAAAGAACAGGCTGAAAACAGACCTGTAATCATTGCCTCGAATAATCAGTTTACCACTTTGATGAATGCCATAAGCCTTATTCTTGACCCATTCAAGATACAAGACGCTGACGAACTTATAGACAACATGTCGAGCTATTTCAGCCAATCAAATTGGGATCAGACCATTACTGACTCTGAAGGGAAAGAACAGAAATTATTTGATGTATTCAAAAAGGTAATCACTGATGCAAAAGAAAACCCGGGAAATGAAAACCCTCAATTATTTCAAGAATTGCTTCTCGCCATAGAAAAATACCTATCGCAACATTTAGAAAAAATGTTTATGCATGAAGTTGATCGCCAAGTCATATTTTCAAACCTTGTCCATGGATTTTCTGACCTGCGGAAACAATCGAGGGCTCTGTTGGAAATGCTTAAGCCAGCTATTGACACTCATACCAGAGAACAGGCTGATGAAGCCCAACATGACAAGGCAGCCAAGGCGCAGAAAAGAAAAGAGCTCAGCAACGAAGAGAAGAAGAGAAAATACCTGAGAGAAAGGATAGAATACCTGGACGATTTCTACTTTCGGTTCGGCTGTTAATATGGTAACTGGGCGTGACCGGCCCTTAACCTTCTTCCAGACCGGCTGCCAGCAGCAGACTCCCCGGCATGCTGCTGGCACTTAAGACTGTCCTGCACGGCAACTGCGCATACATGTAGTCGTGCTCTCAATGAAGCTTTGCCATCTTCTCTGGCACCCGCATTTCCCATTCTTTCGGGAGTTCGTCATTGGTAAAGTAGGGACGTTTCTCGCTGACCACGGCAATACCTCGCTGTTTCAGTACTCCCCGGGCTTCCTCCGAAAGCAGTGTTGCCTGCGTCAAGGTGCCCAGGTTCATTCGTATACCTTCGCTACTCAGCCGTTGTACCTCTTGCTCTATTGCCTGTTGTGTTGCCGGGCTCAGCAGCGACGGGTCATGTTCGTACTGCATCTTTTCCAGCAGCGTCATTCCGGCCGGAATCGCCACCTGCCTCAGGTCATACCAGCTGTTATGAATGCCATAAGTGATCCCTTTACTTTGATCAGCCTTGCAGGCCTGGTGGCTTGGGTCTGAACAGAAAATGATTCCGGCCTCCTGAGCGATTTTGCGCCGGACATTGTCGTCAATATACTGGTTCATTCTCTGCACTGGCTCAGTGGTCCATTCAAAGTTTTCAGAGATCTTTGAACCATTGCCAATCAGACCGTAAACTTCGGTGTAGTTTTTTTTGCGCCAATCCCGGAGTAGTCCGGTTACCCGGGCCAGATCGGCTGCACCGTGCATGGCGGCTTCCAGATGCCGTTGGAATTCAGTTTTGTTGTCAGTATCGGAGGCAAACTGTTCGCTCAGCTGCGATGGTATGTCAAGGAGTCTGGCGTCAAATCCCGAAGGTCGAGCCACTGTTAATCCGGGAAAATCAGCCCCAACCCCGCAACCACGGATAACGTCCATTCGATCCGCAAAACGTAGTATGCGCAGGTACCAGCGCACGGACTCAGACAGATTCTGCTGATCGCCGCCCATGACATCGTTTTCCTTGCTGGTCATCGCCAGTGCCATATCCTTCACTAGTTGTTCAGGGTAGTTCCCTGTCAGGTCCCGTTTGAAATACTCAGCTGACGTTGATTCTTCCACTGATTTGTCAACATCTTCGGCAGCCGCGTCATGGTAGATAATGGCCAGAGACAGGAGTTCTTTTTCATCCGGTTTCAGGGAACATTGCTGAAATTTCTCCAGCAGTTCCATATACCAGTGCCCATTATTTCTGGCCCGCAGGACATGACTGCAACTGTGCTCTGGTTTCCACATGGTTGGCATGGTCTGACTGCCAAGGCTCTTGATGACTCGTTGTGGTCCGGGACGGCGGTAATAATGTTGCAATACTTTCAGGATGGTTGTTTCATTATCGCCGACATTGTCAGGCAGGACTGGTGGTTTGCTGAAGGCGTCCACCACAAACTGTAATGCCTTTGGTGTTTCGGTTGTCAATGGTGTTGCCTGGTTGTGAGAAGCGTCCAGACCCAGTGATTGTTTCAGATTGCTGATGTCCTCCTGAGCCTGCAGGACATGCTTTGGCCAATTCTGATACAAAGGATAGGTTTCCCGATGCTTCCACAGATTTTCAAGCCATTTGATGTAATCAGCCACAGACAAATCAGCAATAGTCTCATTGCCTTCGTAGCAGTAATACTCCAGATCCTCTGCAAGATCATTCAGAAAGTCTTCGTCCGGGATAGCCTCATAACGAAACAAAGCCAATAAGTGGGACTGAATATGTTCGAGGGTCAGACCCAGCCTGGTTTTTGTATAGAGTGATACCTCTTTCAAACAAGCCTGATTTTGCAGTTGACTGTTGCCCCGACAGATTCGGTCAAATTCAACGATGCTCCCCGGGCAACCGATTAAAGGTAACTGACTGAGATGTTCCAGGTTCAGGAAGTCAAATGGAGCATAAGCAGCCACCAGACAATTGAATAGGCCCGCTGGCATTGCAGATTCATCCTCATATTCCATGCGGCTGATGAGCTTCACACCAAATTCAGTCAGCCTTGTCCCGCTCTGCAAAAGCAGCTGAAATAACCGGCAAGCTTCTTTCTCCTGCTGCTCCCTGATTTGCTGTTCCTGAAGCTCATTGTGTCTGAATATTTCACTATGCAGGAGAAGATCAAGCAAAGATCTGATTCCCGCCGTACGGAAAAAAAAGGGGGACTTAAGAGGCAGACCACTGAGTTTCAATGCCAGAAGCTGCTGGTAACTGTAACAAGAGGGATTAATCAACAGCTTGATGGCTTCTTCCAGTTTATGCACAAGATTCGGAGGAATGGTTAATTCTGATGAACTCAGTGCTTTCGCTCGCAAAGGCATTGGCAGCAGATTTAACAGGGCTCTGAAATGTTTAAAGGCTATGCCTTGTGAAAACGCAAAATCATTCAGAGAATGCTCATTGCTGGCCAAGTGTTCACTGTGCAGCTCATCGTCAAAATAGACCTGAACAGAGCCTGTGCGGTGGCAATAAACGACCAGTGGCAAGGATCCAAGCTGCAACTCCTTCTCGCACTCACGCTTGTCCAGCAGGATATCGGATATATTCATCTTTGCATCCTTGTAAACGCAAATGCATTGGATGTCTTCCTTCCTGTAGTGGGCGAGTAACAGTTCCGGGAAATCATCTGTACGGGCACATGGACCAGATTTCAACTTTGGCAAACTGAACGTCCCATTCGCTTGCAGATGCCCCGAGGTGAAACGAGGATAAACTCTCCAGATGACCTGATCGCCACGCTCAAGACGTCTATCGAGCAAAGATTGTAGGTGAGGCAGTAGTTTTACTCCCAGTTTGTCCGGAGTTAAGTCAGGCTTTATCATCAGCTTCCTGGTAATCGCGTTACGTTTATAAGCATACAGGCATTGTGGATCAACAATGCCTACCATCCATTTCCCAAACCCTTTCCCAATGCGCGCGTTAGGCATCATCCTCCCCGGAAGGGCGAGGGTGAAGGGTCTTGGTGCTCCCTTGCCAGAAAAGTATTTTCTCTCTCTGGACAAATCAATGCGCCTGAGCGCCAGACGTCCACTCTTGGCAGCCTGCAGTAGCTTGTGCCGTTCACACTCTCTGGGATGATGCAGCAGCCGTTTGCCAGTCGGTTCGCAGACTGTCCATTGGCCAGAGGCTGTTACCGACCGGGTGTCAAAGTTTGATTCGGGTTGAGATGGTGGGCACGGGCTCGCAGCGGTCTGGGCAACATCCATGCTAATACTCCTGTATAACTTATTGTTTACCTGCTCTCGTTTGCAGAGATTCTGAAGTCCTTAGAGTAACTGGCTGCTGTAAAGTTCCATCTCAGCTAATTTTTAAGGCAAGATCAAAGGATTTTGTCAGTCTTTTCCTGCTGGTTTGTCCTGAGCATCAAGCTTGGTTATTTTCTTTGGCACCAGCATTTCCCGTTCTTTCGGGAAGCCATCGTTGGTAAAGTAGGGACGCTTCTCGCTGACCACGACAATACCTCGCTGTTTCAGTACTGTCTGGGCTTCCTCCGAAAACAGCGTTTCCTGCGTCAAGGTGCCCGTATTCATCCGTATACCTTCGCTCTTCAGCCGTTTTCTGGTAGAAAGGATGCGTTTCCCTTTGCTTCCATAGTTTTTCAACCCATTGGATATAATCCGCCACGGAAAAATCATCAATAACTTTCTTGCCGTCGGGGTAATAGCAGTCCAGCGTTCGTTTAACTCTATACAGAGTCTCCAAGTCCAGGTCAGTATAATGAAAGAGGGCTAGTAAGCGGGTCCTGATAATTTTGAGGGGGCGAGAGTGTAAACAGACATCATAGAGTACCTCTTTCATGCATTTCTGAAGTTGCTTTTGAGTTTGAGCCCGACAGATTCGGTGAAATTCAACGACGCTGCCCGGGCAATGGATTAAAGATATTCTGCGCAGATGTTTCAGGGTCAGACAATCAAATGGAGCAAAGGCAGCCACCATATAATTCATTGTGCTCGCTGGTATGACCGTTTGCATGTCATCCGCCATGGCGTGAATGCTTGAAATAGCAGTCCCCAGCCTTGCCCCGCTCTGCAGAAGCAGCTGAAGTAAGCGACAAGCTTCTCTCTCCTGCCGGGTTTGCTCCTCCCCAGACCCTTCGTTTCTGGACCTTTCGGAAACCAGCAAGATGTCGAGTAAAGATCGAACCTTTCCTTTGTAAAAAAAATCCAGGTGAATTGGCAAGCCACTTTCTTTTAATTTCAAAAGCCCCTCATAATTGTAAGAACGAGGATGACTCACCAGCTTGATGGCTTGTTGCATTTTGTGCACCAGGTTAGGTGGGACGCTTAATTCCGAACTCAGTGCCTCTGCCCGCAAAGATATTGGCAGCAGATTTAACAGGGCCCTGAAATGCTCCGGGGCTATGCCCTGTGAAAACGCAAAATCATTAAGAGACTGCTCATTTCTGGCCAATTGTTTACTGTCCAGCTCATCTTCAAAACAGACCTCGACAGAACCTGTGCGCTGGCAATAAACAGTCAGAGGCAAGGATTTAAGCTTTAATTCCTTTTCACACTGACGCTTGTCCTGCAGGATATCAGCAATATTTATCCCTGCATCCTTGTAAACACAGAAGCATTTGATGTCTTCTTTGCCGTAGCTGCTGAGCACCAGTTCCGGGTAATCAATTGAGTGGGCGACATCGTCAGGCTTCAATTTGGGTAAACTGAACGTCCCGTCGGCTAGCAGATGCCCCGAGGTGAAACGGTGAGGATAAGTTCTCCAGAAGACCTGATCACCATGCTCAACAAGTCTAGCGAGCAACGATTGCAGATCAGGCAGTAATTTCACTCTCAGAGTATCCGGAGTTACGTCAGACTCCGCCAGCAGCCGTCTCGTGGATGCGTTACGTTTATAGAGATACAGGCATTGCGGATCAACAATGCCTACCATCCATTTACCATACCTTTGTGGTACGGGCCCGGTGGGCATGATCCCCTCAGGCAGGGCGAGGGTAAAGGGTCTTGGTACTCCTATACCCGAAAAGTAATTGTCTTCTTTAGTTAATTCAATTCGCCGGAACGCCAGAAGCCCACTCTCAGCGGCCCACAGTAGCTCTTGTCGCTCTGATTCCCTGGGGTGGCAGGGTAGCCGCTTGCGGGTTGATTCGCAGACTGTCCACTGGCCGGAGGCAGTTACCGACCGGGTGTCATAATTTGCTTGAGAAGGAGTGCATTGGCTGGCAAAGACACCCGTTCCCTGGGCAACATTCATTGAAATACTCCAAACTTGCCATTCACTCTTTAAACCAGTGGTTGTCAAAAGGCAATCCACTGGATTTTGTTGTTGGGTGGCGTAGTTATTTCTGAACGTGGTTTACGATGATGGCGAGAGTTTTTTCTATTTTGTCAAAACGTTCGTCGTGCTGGTCAAAACGTTTGTCGTGCTGGTCAAGACGTTTGTCGAGCTGGTCAAAACGTTCGTCGTGCTGGTCAAGACGTTTGTCGAGCTGGTCAAAACGTTTGTCATGCTGGTCAAAACGTTTGTCATGCTGGTCAAAACGTTTGTCGTGCTGATCAAAACGTTTGCGGTTCTCAGACTGGTAAGCCTCGATCTTGCGGTCTTGCCGCTCAAACATGAGCCGGGTCTCTCGCTGGTTTTCGAGCACAATCTTCTGTGTTTCCCCAGTAATCTCGATGAGCCGGTGTACAGCGTTATCCAGCGATTCAAAATGGGATTCAAGTCTCTCTACACGAAATTCCAGTGACATACTGCGTACCATTATCATTTGTTGAAGGAGCAGTCAGCATAGCAGACATTGAGAGGGGGGGGGCTGGACAGATATGAAAACACTCAGCGGGCTGCTGCTGATCCTGTCAGCCTTATACATGGTGCTTATGGGGATAGATTATTTTTATCCCCAGTTTTTGCTGTCAGTGTTAGCCGATGCCTGTGAACAGGCGGTCTATGGCAGAAATAATATCACTACGCTGCTCCTGCATACTGGCCACTTTTTTGCCGATGAAGTGATTGGGAATAGATGCCAGCTGCGGAATAACCAGCATCCATTCTTCATCGTCCACAACAGTTTGGGGGCATACCTGCAATGCTTTTTTGTAACGGTGACTGCGGCTTAGAGGAGCAACAATCGATTGGTCGTCGAACTGAATTAAACTCGACTGAAGCACTACAACATAAGGATACTTGTCTGCATTATCGGCGGTGTTCAAACACACATCGAACTGTGTCATTTAGAATGTCCTCATGCCATCACTGAACAAACCATCTTCTTTAATGACTTGTTCAATTTCTTCCATGGCTTCCTTGTAAAGTTTCTTCAAACGCTCTTCCTCCAAACTTCTGACTTCAGCCTTAACGCCTTGTTCGGCGGCAGAAGAAATATTAATGTTCAACTCACGAGCCTTCTCTAACACCTCGTCATCAATGGTCACTGTGGTTTTACTTTTGCTCATGCTAATACCTACTTATTCAGTGTTTTGGTTAGTATAACAGGTGCATATCAGAACTGTTTCCCATACTTCCCAACCGCTTCAGCAGACAGCTTGCTCATTGGAGTAACTGTCTGGTAAAAAGTTTCACCAGGGGGCCACCGCCCGAAGATGAATTTCAATAGAGGGATCAAAGGATTGCACATGCACGCCCCGCTGGCGCATTCTGCTGAGCATTAAGCTTTGGCACCAGTATTTCCGGTTCTCTCGGGAAGCCCTCGTTGCTGAAGTAGGGACGCTTCTCGCTGACCACGGTAATACCACGCTTTTTCAGCACTTTTCGGGCTTTCTCGGAAGCCAGTGTTTTTTGAGTCAAGGTGCCCAGATTCATTCGTATCCCTTCGCTCTTGAGCCGCTGTATCTCTTTCTTCAACGCCTGTTGTGTTGCCGGACTCAGCAGCGACGGGTCATGTTCGTACTGCATCTTTTCCAGTAGCGTCATTCCGGCTGGAATCTCAACCTGTCCCAGATCATGCCAGCTGTTGTGAATACCACGAATGATCCCTTTTTTCTGATTAGCTTTGCAGGCTTTGTGGCCGGGATCTGAACAGACAATAATGCCAGCTTCCTGTGCCATTTTGCGTCGGACATTGTCGTCAATAAACTGGTTCATTCTCTGCAAAGGCTCGGTTGTCCATTCAAAGTTTTCAGAGATATTGGAGCCACTGTCGTTCAGGCCATAGACTTTGGTGTAGTTTTTTCTGCGATAATCCTGAAGATGCCCGGTTACCCGCGCCAGATCAGCCGCACCGTGCATGGCAGCTTCCAGATGACGTTGGAATTCACTCTTGTTGCCAGGCTCGGAGCTGAACTCTTTAGTCAGCTGCGCTGGTAAGTCAAGACGTGTAGCGTCAAAACCCGGAGGTCGAGTCACTGTTAAACCGGGAAAATAGGGCGCAACCCCAAAACAACGGATAACGTCCATTCGATCCGCAAAGCGCAATATGCGCAGATACCAGCGCACAGGGTCAGGCAGGTTCTGTTCATCTTTACCATTGACATCGTTTTCTTTGCTGATCATCGCCATTGCCATATCAGCCAGCAGCTGTTCAGGGTAATGCCCGGTCAGATCCCGTTTGAAGTACTCGGCTGACCTTGTTTCTTCCGCTGATTTGTCAACATCTTCGGCAGCTGCATCATGGTAGATAATTGCTAGAGACAGGAGTTCTTTTTCTTCTTTGCTCAGGGAACACTGCTGAAATTTCTTCAGCAATTCCATATACCAGTGCCCATTATTTCTGGCTCGCAGGACATGACTGCAACTGTGCAGGGGTTTCCACACTGCTGGCATGGTCTGTCTGCCCAGACTCTGGATCACCCGCTCCGGTCCCGGACGGCGGTAATAATGCTGCAATACCTTCAGGATGGTTTTTTCATTGTCGCCGACATTATCTGGCAGGACCGGCGGCTTGCTGAAGGCTTCTACCACAAACTGTAATGCCGCTGGTGCCGTGGCCGCCATGGGTGTTGTCGATGTACCAGAATCGCCCAGACCGAGCGATTGTTTCAGATTCTCTATGTCCCGATGAGCCTGTTGAACATGCTCTGGCCAATTCTGGTACAAAGCATGTGTTTCTCGCTGATCCCATAGTTTTTCAAGCCAGTTGATATAATCATCCTGAGAAATACCCGCAATGACTCTATTACCTTTGGGATATTCCTTCTGCACATAGGATTCAAAAGATTTCAGAACGTTTTTGTCCAGAGAAGCTCCGAAGTGAAACAGGGCCAGCAAGAAAGACTGGATGGTGTCGAGAGAAGGGAGAATACGATCATTCAGATATTGCCGTAATAACTGTTCCAGAGTGTCCTGGCGTTGCGGTTGGCTTAGCCCCCGGCAAATACGGTCAAATTCAATAACGGCTCCCGGACAGGCGGTCAAGGAGACCCTCCTGAGATGAAGCAGAGTCAGGAATTGAAATGGTCTAAAGGCAACCAGCATACAATTCATTATGCCCGGTGGCATTGTAAAAGAGAGAGAGTCGTCCATCCGGTAAATGAAGCTCAAGCACCACTTTTTCGGCAGACTTGCCCCACTTTGCAAAATCAGCCGAAACATTCGATAGGCTGTTTCCTCCTGTTTCTGAGTTTGCTCCTGATCAGTCTTTTCGTTTCTGAACATTTCCTGAGTCAGGAGCATTTCAAGCAAAGATTGAAAACGTCCTTTATGAAAAAAAGGCTGGTGAATGGGTAAGCCACCCTGTTTTAATTTCAGAAGCCCCTCGTAACTATAACAACGAGGATTTTGCACCAGCGTGATCGCCTGTTGCAATTTGTGCTCGGCATCTGGTGAGACGGTTAATTCCAGACTCAGTGCCTTTGTCCGCAAAGACATTGGCAGCAGATTCAACATGTCTCTGAAATTTTCCGGCGCTATGCCCTGTGAAATCGCAAAATAATCCAGAAAATCCTCATTCCTGGCCAGGTGTTTATTATCCAGCTCATCATCAAAATAGACCTGAACAGAGCCTGTGCGGCAGCAGTAAACAACCAGAGGCAGGGGGTCAAGTTCCAATTCCTTTTCACACAGACGCTTGTCACGCAGAATCTCGGCAATACTTGTCTGTGCTTCGTTGTATGCACAGAAGCATTTTATGTCTTCTTTGCCATATTGGGTGAGCACCAGTTCCGGGTAGTCGAGTAAAGGGGTGACATTGCCGATTTTCAATTTTGGTAAACTGAACGTTCCATCCTCTTGCAGATGTCCCGAGGTGAAACGATGAGGATAAGCTCTCCAGAGGACTTGATGGCCATGCTCAAGACGTCTAAGAAGTGATGATTGCAGATCAGGCAGTAGTTTTGCTCGCAGCGTTTCCGGAGTGGCGCTTGAATCTATCAGCAAACGTGAAGTAGCTGCATCATATTTATAGGCATACAGGCATTTTGGATCAACAATGCCTACCATCGATTCACCAAAATCCGTTTTTTGCATGGGCCTGGTGGGCATCATTCCCCCCGGCAGGGCGAGAGTGAAAGGCCTTGGTGCCCCCTTACCCGAAAAGTATTCTTTTTCTTCATACAAATCAATTCGCCGGAGCGCCAGGCGTCCAGTCTCTGCGGCCCGCAGTAGCTCTTGTCGCTCAGACTCCCTGGAAGGAGCGGGTAGCAGCCTTCTGGTCGATTCGCAGACTGTCCATTGGCCAGAGGCCGTTACCGACTGGGTGTCAGACTTTGATTGTGTGGGAGGGTAAAGGTTTGCAGTGGTTCCCGTTCCCTGGGCAACATTCATGGTAATACTCCTGTAAAACTTATTACTTACCTGCTTTCCTGTGGGGCTACCTTTTTTTGGAGTCACTGGCTGGCAAAAAGTTCCAACTGGCTGGCAAAAAGTTCCACTTTGACTTCATAGCGAGATCAAAGGACTGAGCACGTCCACCCTTCTGGCGCATTTTGCTGGGCATCAAGCTTTGCTATCTTCTCAGGCACCAGCATTTCCCGTTCTTTCGGGAAACCTTGGTTGGTAAAGTAGGGACGCTTCTCGCTGACCACTGCAATACCTCGCTGTTCCAGCACCTTTCGGGCTTCCTCCGAAGCCAGCGTGGTTTGCGTCAAGGTGCCAGGATTCATCCGAATACCTTCGCTCCTCAGCCGTTGCACCTCTTTCGCTAATGCTTTTTGTGTTGCCGGGCTCAGCAGTGACGGGTCATGTTCGTACTGCATCTTTTCCAGCAGCGTCATTCCGGCAGGAATCGTCACCTGCCTGAGATCATACCAGCTGTTATGAATACCACGAGTGATCCCTTTTTTCTGATCCGCCTTGCAGGCTTTGTGGCTGGGGTCTGAGCAGACAATAATGCCGGCCTGCTGAGCCATTTTGCGGCGGACATTGTCGTCAATAAACTGATTCATTCTCTGCACTGGTTCAGTTGTCCATTCAAAGTTTTCAGAGATCTTTGAACCATCGCTATTCAGACCGTAGACCCGGGTGTAGCTTTTTTTGCGCCGATCTTGAAGCTGCCCGGTTACTCGCGCCAGATCAGCCGCACCGTGCATGGCGGCTTCGAGATGACGCTGGAATTCAGTCTTGTTGTCAGGCTCGGCGGTAAAATCTCGAGTCAGCTGCGCTGGCAGGTCAAGACGTGTAGCGTCAAAACCCAGGGTTCGAGTCACCGTTAATCCGGGAAAATCAGCCCCAATCCCACGGCAACGGATAAAGTCCATTCGATCTGCAAAGCGTAATATGCGCAGATACCAGCGCACAGAGTCAGGCAGGTTCTGTTCATCCTTACCCTCGACATCGTTTTCCTTGCTGACCATTGCCAGCACTATATTCTCCAGCAGCTGTTTGGGGTAGTGCCCGGTCAGGTCCCGTTTGAAGTACTCGGCTGACTTTGTTTCTTCCACTGATTTGTCAACATCTTCGGCAGCAGCGTCATGGTAGATAATCGCCAGAGACAGGAGTTCTTTTTCTTCTTTGCCCAGAGAACACTGCTGAAATTTCTTCAGCAATTCCATATACCAGTGCCCATTATTCCTGGCTCGCAGGACATGACTGCAACTGTGCAGGGGTTTCCACACTGCTGGCATGGTCTGTCTGCCAAGGCTCCGGACCACCCGTTCCGGTCCCGGACGGCGGTAATAATGCAGCAATACCTTCAGAATGGTTTTTTCATTATCGCCGACAGTATCTGGCAGGACCGGCGGCTTGCTGAAGGCGTCCACCACAAACTTTAATGCCGCCGGTGCCTGAGCTGACAATGCTGTTGCCGATGGGCCTGAATCGACCTGATCGAGAGATTGTTGCAGGTCCCTGATGTCCCGTTCAGCCTGCCGGACATGCTCCGGCCAATTCTGGTACAAAGAATGTGTTGCTCGTTGATCCCACAGTTTTTTAAGCCATGTGATGTAATCATCCGCAGAAAAATCAGCAATAACTTTCTTACCTTCAGGATATTCCTTACGCAAATAGGATTGAAAAGATTTCAGAAAGTTTTTGTTCAGGGAAGCTCCGAAGGAAAACAGGGCTAGCAACTGAGACTCGACGGTGTCGAGAGTGGGACGGTAACAATCGTTCAAATGTTGCCGCAATATCTGTTCCAGAGCGTCCTGCCGTTGCTGTTGACTAAGCCCCTGGCAAATGCGGTCAAATTCAACAAGGGCTCCCGGACAGGTGGACAAAGCGATCTTCCTGAGATGGAGCAGAGTCAGGAATTGAATGGGTCTAAAGGCAACCAGCATACAATTCATTATGCCCGGTGGCATTATGTAAGAGAGAAAGCTGTCCATTCGGTAAATGAAATACAGGCACCACTTTTTCGGCAAACTTGCCCCACTTTGCAAAATCAGCCGAAACATTCGGTAGGCTGTTTCTTCCTGTTGCTGAGATTGCTCCTGAGCAGAGTTTTCGTTTCTGATCATTTCCAGAACAGTGTTTTCGTTTCTGATCATTTCCTGAGTCAGGAGCATTTCAAGCAAAGATTCAAAATCTCCTTCCTGAAAAAAAGGCTGGTGAATTGCCAAGCCACTCTGTTTTAATTTCAGAAGCTCCTCGTAACTGTAAAAACGAGGATTACTGACCAGTTTGATGGCCTGTTGTAACTTTTGCCTGGCATCTGCAGAGACGGTTAATTCCGAACTCAGTGCCTCTGTCCGCAAAGACATTGGCAGAAGATTCAACATGGCTCTGAAATTTTCCGGGGCTATGCCCTGTGAAATCGCAAAATAATCCAGAGAATCTTCATTCCTGGCCAGGTGTTTATTGTTCAGCTCATCATCAAAATAAACCTCAACAGAACCTGTGCGATAGCAATATATAACCAGAGGCAGGGGGGATTTAATCTTCAATACCTTTTCACACTGACGCTTGTCCCCCAGGATCTCGGCAATATTTATCTGTGCATCTTTGTATGCACAGAAGCATTTGATGTCTTTTTTGTCATATTGGGTGAGCACCAGTTCCGGGTAGTCGAGTAAAGGGGTGTCATTGTCGGATTTCAATTTTGGTAAACTGAACGTTCCATCCTCTTGCAGATGTCCTGAGGTAAAACGATGAGGATAAACTCTCCAGATGACCTGATTGCCATGCTCAAGACGTCTATTGAGCGATGATTGCAGATCAGGCAATAGTTTTGCACGCAGTGTTTCCGGAGTGACGCCGGGCTCTATCAGCACACGTCCAGTAGATGCATCATATTTATAGACATACAGGCATTGTGGATCAACAATGCCTACCATCCATTTACCAAAATCTGCTTTTGGCATGGGCCTAGTGGGCATCATTCCCCCCGGCAGGGCGATTGTGAAGGGCCTTGGTGCCCTCTGACCCGAGAAGTAATCGTTTTCTATATTCAATCTGATTCGCCGAAACGCCAGGCGTCCAGTCTCTGCGGCTCGCAGTAGGTCTTGTCGCTCAGACTCCCTGGAAGGAGCGGGCAGCAGCCTGCTGGTGGATTCGCAGACTGTCCATTGGCCAGAGGTCGTTACCGACTGGGTGTCAGACTTTGATTGCGTGGGAGGGTAAAGGTTTGCAGAGGTTCTCGTTTCGTGAGTAACATTCATTGGAAATCTCCAAAATTAATATTTACCACTTTCGTAAAGGTGATTTCTGCGCTTTTAGAGTGACTGGCTGGAAAAAAGTTCCATGATCGAGGGGGGAGAGTATGAATTCACATAGTACCTCTTTAATGAATTGTTGTTGTTGCTCTTGACTGGGTTTCCGGGTGGATGGTCAATCAAATTTATGGTTGTCCTTGTTTCTTCTTCTTTTGCTTTTCTGAAGTAATTGTTTGGTATCAGGTTATTTTAATTTTTTCATAATTTCTTCACAAATAGGAAAAATTGTTTTAAATAATTCCTCGTTATCCTTCCCTGCTTTGTCTGGGTGTATTCTTAATAACAGCTTTTTATATTTTTTCCTGAACTCATCTCTGCTTGGTATTCCTTGTATTTTAAAATCGGATAAGTTGGGGTCAATTAATAGACGATTGTACCTCTCAAGTAACTGAGCTCTGTCACTCATTTCAACAGATTCATAAGTTTTGTATGAGTTATCTGACCTTGACGAACGGCTATCAGATTCAGTGTCCGAGTAAGACTCTGAGCAATGACTGTGATCGGATCCGGGACGAGTTTCTCTTGATGAAGGACTATCAGTCTCAGAAGAGTAGGACTCTGAGTAATGACTGTGATCGGATCCGGGACGAGTTTCTCTTGATGAACGACTATCAGCCTCAGAAGAGTAAGACTCTGAGTAATGACTGTGATCGGATCCGGGACGAGTTTCTCTTGATGAACGACTATCAGCCTCAGAAGAGTAAGACTCTGAGTAATGACTGTGATCGGATCCGGGACGAGTTTCTCTTGATGAACGACTATCAGCCTCAGAAGAGTAAGACTCTGAGTAATGACTGTGATCGGATCCATAAAGAGTTTTTCTTGACGAATGGCTATCAGCCTCAGAGTCCGACTCTGAGCAATGACTGTGATCAGATCCGTAAGGAGTTTTTCCAGACGAATGGCTTTCAGCCTCAGAATCCGACTCTGACCAGTGAGTGTGTTTAGATCCGTAACGAGTTTTTTTTGACGGAGGGCTATCAGCCTCAGAGTCAGACTCTGAGCAATAACTGCGATCAGATCCATAACGAGTTTTTGATGACGAAGAGCTTTCAGTCTCAGAGTGAGACGCTGACCAATGACTGCTATCAGATCCGTAACGAGTTTTTGTTGACGAAAGACTATCAGTTTCGGAACTCGATGAGATTATTCTTTCAGAAACTTTTGTCTGTTTTTGATGTCTTCCATACTTTTTTGGTATTTCCTTTTTTTTCTCCCTATTGTTAGATTCATCTTCACTTAACCGGAATGAGCGGCGTATACCGGCTTTGCTGCCAACACTATTCAAGTTGAACTCCTGTTTATTAAATCAACCGGACAGGCTCATTGCGAATGGCCTCAATAGTTAGAGTGATTATCTGGGAAAAAGTTCCGGCAAGGTCCTATTGCCTGGTCATGGACTTCATAGCGAGATCAAAGGATTGTTCATGCCAACCTGCTGGCGTGTTCTCAATCAAGCTTGGCTATCTTTTTTGGCACCAGCATTTTCCGTTTTCTCGGGAAGCCATCGTTGTTAAAGTAAGGACGCTTCTCGCTGACCACAACAATACCCCGCTCCCTCAGCACTTTTTGGGCTTCCTCCGAATACAGCGTTTCCTGGGTCAAGGTGCCCGGGTTCATCCGTATACCTTCGCTCTTCAGTCGCTGCACCTCTTGTGCCATGGCCTGTTGTGTTGTCTGGCTGAGCAGCGAAGGGTCATGTTCGTACTGCATCTTTTCCAGCAGCGTCATTCCGGCCGGAAGCTTTACCTGCCCCAGATCATACCAGCTGTTATGAATACCATAAGTGATCCCTTTGTTCTGATCCGCCTTGCAGGCTTGGTGGTTGGGGTCTGAACAGACAATAATCCCGGCCGCCTGAGCGATTTTGCGCCGGACATTGTCGTCAATAAACTGGTCCATTCTCCGCACTGGCTCAGTTGTCCATTCAAAGTTTTCAGAGATCTTTGCGCCATTGTCGTCCAGACCGTAGACTTGGGTGTAGTTTTTTTTGCGCTGATCCAGAAGTTGCCCGGTTATCCGCGCCAGATCAGCCGCACCATGCATGGCGGCTTCCAGATGTCGTTGGAATTTACTCTTGTTGCAAGACCAGGAGCTAAACTCACTGGTTAGATGTGATGGTAAGTCAAGACGTGTAGCGTCAAAACCCAGAGGTCGAGTCACCGTTAATCTGGGAAAATCAGCACCAACCCCGCAACCACGGATAACATCCATTCGATCTGCAAAACGCAATATTCGCAGATACCAGCGCACAGCGTCAGGCAGGTTCTGCTCCTCTTTACCCTTAACATCGTTTTCTTTGCTGACTATCGCCTTTGCCATATCAGCCAGCAGCTTTTCAGGGTAGTGTCCGGCCAGGTCCCGTTTGAAATAATCAGCTGAGCTTGATTCTTCCAATGATTTGTCGACATCTTCGGCAGCCGCATCATGGTAGATAATCGCCAGCGACAGGAGTTCTTTTTCGTCCGGGCGCAAGGAGCACTGCTGAAATTTCTCCAGCAATTCCATATACCAGAGCCCATTATTTCTGGCCCGCAGGACATGACTGCAACTGTGCAGTGGTTTCCACACGGTTGGCATGGTTTGCATGCCAAGGCTCTGGATCACCCGTTCCGGTCCCGGACGGCGGTAATAATGTTGCAATACCTTCAGGATGGTTTTTTCATTATCGCCGACAAGATCAGGCAGGACTGGCGCTCTGCTGAAGGCGTCCACCACAAACTTTAATGCTGCTGGTGTTTCGGTTGCCAATGGTGTTGCCAGATTGTGAGAATCGTCCAGACCGAGAGATTGTCTCAGATCTTTGATGTCCTGCTGAGCCTGCCGGACATGCTTTGGCCAATTCTGGTAGAAAGGATATGTTTCCCGTTGCTCCCATAGTTTTTTGACCCATTTGACATAATCAGCCACGGAAAAATCATCAATGATATTTTCATCTTCTTCGCAATACCTATCGAGATAGGATTCAAGACTATCCAGAACGTTTTTGTCTACGGAAATCTGGTAATGAAACAGGGCCAATAAGCTGAGCTGAATATGTTTGAGGGTTATATTCCAGAGAGTTACCACATATTTTAATACCCTTCTCAGGCAATCCTGCTGCTGCCGTTTACTGAGACCGCGACAGATACGGTCAAATTCAACGACGCTTCCCGGACAGCCGGTCAAAGGGTACCACTTGAGATGTTCCAGAGTCAGGAACTCAAATGGAGCAGAGGTAGCCACAAAACAATCGAATATTCCAGCCGGGATTACAGGTACGCGGGGACCATCCATGTTCTTAATGCGATAAAAATACTCCTCCAGCCTCGCACCGCTGCGCAGAAGCAACTGACATAAGCGCCGGGCTTCGTCCTCCTGTTTCGGGGTCTGCTCGTGTTCTGGCTGGTCGTTTCTGAACACTTCGGAATCCAGCAGCATGCCAAGTAAAGATTGAACTTTTCCTTTATGAAAAAAACACTGGTGAATTGGCAAGCCACTTTGTTTTAACTCCAGAAGCTTCTCATAACTGTAAACAAAGGGATCACTTACCAGCTCGATGGCCTGTTGTTGTTTGTGTATGACATCCGGATCAACTGAGACGGTTGATTCCGAACTCAGTGCCTTTGCCCGCAAAGACATTGGCAGCAGATTCAAGATGTCTCTGAAATGATCTGGAGCCAAGCCCTGTGAAAACGCTAAATCATCCAGAGATCGCTCATTCCTGGTCAGATATGGACTGTCCAGCTCATCAGCAAAATAGACCTGTACAGAACCTGTGCGGTGGCAATAAACAACCAGAGGCAAAGGTCCGATCTTCAATACCTTTTCACACTGGTGCTTGTCCTTCAGGATGTCGGAAATATTTATCTGTGCATCCTTATATACGCAAAAGCATTTGATGTCTTTTTTACTGTATTTGTTGAGCAACAGTTCCGGGAAGTCAAATAAGCGGGTGCCATCGTCGAGTTTCAATTTTGGTAAACTGAATGTCCCATCCGCTTGCAGATGGCCTGAGGTGAAACGATGAGGGTAAATTTTCCAAATGACCTGATTGCAACGCTCAAGACGTACATCGAGCAATGATTGCAGGTGAGGTAGTAGTTTTATTAACAGTTGTTCCGGAGATTTGCCGTACTGGAGGTATCTGGTCTCTGCATCACGTTTATAGACATACAGGCATTCTGGATCAACAATGCCTACCATACATTGACCGAACCCTTCTGGCATGGCCTCATTGGGCATCATTTCCCCCGGCAGGGCGAGGGTGAAGGGTCTTGGTGCCCCCTGAACTGAAAAGTAATTGTCTTCTTCAGTCAATTTAATTCGCCGAAACGCCAGGCGTCCACTTTCAGCGGCCAGCAGTAGCTTATGTCGCTCAGACTCCCCGGAAGGATCGGGCAGCAGCCTGCTGGTGGATTCGCAGACTGTCCATTGGCCAGAGGCCGTTACCGACTGGGTGTCAGACTTTGATTGCGGGGGAGGATACAGGCTTGCAAAGGTCCCTGTTCCCTGGGCAACATCCATGGTAATACTCCTGTAAAATAAATTACTTAACCATTTCCATGATGGTGTCGTAAAACTCTCTCCAGCGTGGGAACGAGTTGACTCCTGTCATTCCCGGCTTCATTCTCGTCATTCCCGGCTTCATTCTCGTCATTCCCGGCTTCATTCTCGTCATTCCCGGCTTCATTCTCGTCATTCCCGCGAAGGCGGGAATCCAAACTGAATCACCACCGGAACCATACTGCCTGCTGCCCCCCTGGCCTTGTCATCCCCGAGAAGGCAGAGATTCACCGTTGGCGCTGGATTCCCGCCTTCGCGGGAATGACGACTTCAGAGCATGGGAACGAGTTGTTGGAGTTTTGCGGTAGCCTCCCATACGGGGGTCTCCCTTTTGTTAGAGTCACCGGTTGGCGAAAAGTTCCATCAGATTCTTATACCATTCGTGCTATCGGCCCACCCCTGCTGGTTTGCTCCGGGCATCAGGCTTTGGCATCTTCTTTGGCACCAGCATTTCCGGTTCTCTAAGATCGCCTTTGTTGGTAAAAAAGTAGGGACGCTTCTCGCTGATCACGGCAATACCCCGATCCTTCAGCACTTTTCGGGCTTCCTCCGAAGCCAGTGTTTTCTGCTTTAAGGTGCCCGGATTCATCCGTATACCTTCGCTCCTCAGACGCTCTACTTCTTTTTCCAATGCCTGTCGTGTTGTCAGGCTCAGCAGTGACGGGTCATGTTCGTATTGCATCTTTTCCAGCAGCGTCATTCCGGCTGGAAGCTTTACCTGCCCCAGGTCATACCCGCTGTTATGGATACCATAAGTAATCCCTTTGTTCTGATCAGCCTTGCAGGCTTTGTGGTCAGGATCTGAACAGACAATGATTCCGGCCTCCCGGGCTATTTTGCGGCGGACATTGTCGTCAATAAACTGGTTCATTCTCTGCACTGGCTCAGTGGTCCATTCAAAGTTTTCAGAGATCTTTGAGCCATTGTTGCTCAGACCGTAGACTTGGGTGTAGTTTTTTTTGCGCCAATCCTGAAGTTGCCCGGTTACCCGCGCCAGATCAGCCGCACCGTGCATGGCGGCTTCCAGATGGCGTTGGAATTCACTCTTGTTGTCAGGCTCGGAGCTAAACTCCCTGGTCAGCTGCAATGGTAAGTCAAGACGTCTGGCATCAAAACCCCAGATTCGAGTCACCGTTAATCCGGGAAAATCAGCCCCAACCCCGCAACCACGGATAACGTCCATTCGATCCGCAAAGCGTAAGATGCGCAGATACCAACGCACTGACACAGAAAGGTTTTGCTCGTCTTTACCCTTGACATCATTTTCCTTGCTCACCATTGCCTCTTCCATATCATCCAGAAGCTGCTCAGGGAAGCGTTCGGCCAGATCCCGTTTGAAATAGTTAGCTGAACTTGTTTCTTCCACTGATTTGTCGACATCTTCGGCAGCCGCATCGTGGTAGATAATCGCCAGCGACAGGAGTTCTTTTTCTTGTTCTTTCAGGGAACACTGCTGAAATTTCTCCAGCAATTCCATATACCAGTGACCATTATTTCTGGCCCGCAGGACATGACTGCAGCTGTGCTGAGGTTTCCATACGGTTGGCATGTTTTGCATGCCAAGGCTCTGGATCACCCGTTCCGGTCCTGGACGGCGGTAATAATGCTGCAATACCTTCAGGATGGTTTTTTCATTATCGCCGACATTGTCAGGCAGGACAGGCGGTCTGCTGAACGCCTCCACCACAAACTTTAATGCCGTTGGTGTTTCGGCTGCCAATGGTGTTGCCAGGTTGTGAGAATCGTCCAGACCGAGAGATTGTTTCAGATTATCGATGTCCTGCTGTGCCTGTCGGACATGCTTTGGCCAATTCTGGTAGAAAGGATATGTTTCCCGTTGTTCCCATAGTTTTTCAACCCATTCGATATAATCATCCAGAAAAAAATCATCAATAACTTTCTGACCTTCGTCGTAAAAGATCTTCAGGTCGCATTTAAGACTACGCAGAATGTTTTCATCCACTGAAACCTTGTAATGAAACAGGGCCAGTAGGTTGGACTGAATATGTTCGAGGTTTTTAGTCGGTAAGGTGATCAAATAACGCAATACTGCTTTCAGGGATTCCCGCAGGTTCAGTTTGTTTCTTCGGCAGATACGGTCAAATTCAACGACGCTTCCCGGGCAATCGGTCAAGGGTAAACGCTTGAGATGTTGCACGGTCAGGAACTCAAGTGGAGTAGAGGCAGCCACCAGGCAATTGAATATTCTTGCTGGCATTGCTGGTCCCAGGAAAGCTGCCATGACGTCAATATAAAAAGTATACTTCTTCAGCCTCGCTCCGCTCTGCAGAAGCAGCTGAAGTAACCGTAAAGCTTCTTCTTCCTGTTTCCGGGTTTGCTCATGTTCTGGCACATCTTGCCTTTTCATTTCCGAATGCAGCAACATTTCAAGCAACGAATTACCAGAAGATCCGTTATAAATAAAACACTGGTGAATGGGCAATCCAGCCTGTTTTAATTCCAGAAGCTTCTCATAGCTGTAGCGACGAGGATCTGTTACCAACTCGATGGCCTGTTGCAATTTTTGTCTGACATCTGGTGTGATGGTTAATTTCGAACTCAGTGCCTTTGCCCGTAAAGACATTGGCAGCAGATTCAACATGGCCCTGAAATGTTCCGGAGTTATGCCCTGCGAGTAGGCAAAATCATTAAGAGAAAGCTCATTCATATACAGCCGTGAACTCTCCAGCTCATCACCAAAATAGACCTGTACAGAACCTGTGCGGTGGCAATAAACCACCAGAGGCAAGGGTCCAAGCTTCAATTCCTCTTCACACCGACGCTTGTCACATAGGATATTGTAAATATTTTTCTGGGCATCGTTGTAAACACAAAAGCATTTGATGTCTTCTTTGCTGTAGTGAGTGAGCAGCAGCTCCGGGAAATCATCATGGGTGTTATAAGGGCCAGATTTCAATTTTGGCAAACTGAACGTCCCGTCTGGCAGCAGATGTCCCGAAGTGAAATAAGGAGGATAAATTTTCCAGAAGACTTGATTGCCACGCTCGAAACGTTTATCGAGCAGTGATTGCAGATCAGGCAGCATTTTTGCCAGCATTTTTTCCGGAGTGACGCCAGGCACTTTCATCATCAGCGATCTGGTCCCTGCATTACGTTTGTAGACATACAGGCATTGTGGATCAACAATGCCTACCATCCATTTGCCATAACCTTCTGGCACAGGCTGGGTGGGCATCATTCTCCCTGGCAGGGCGAGGGTGAAAGGTCTTGGTGTTCTCTTGCCTGAAAAATATTGTGCTTCTTCAAACAAATTAATTCGCCGAAACGCCAGGCGTCCACTCTCAGCGGCCAGCAGTAGCTGTTGTCGCTCAGACTCCCTGGAAGGACCGGGCAGCAGCCTGCTGGTGGATTCGCAGACTGTCCATTGGCCAGAGGCCGTTACCGACTGGGTGTCAGATTTTGATTGCGGAGGAGGATACAGGCTTGCAAAGATCCCTGTTCCCTGAGCAACATCCATGGTAATACTCCTGTAAAATAAATTACTTAGCCATTTTCATGAGGGTGTCGTAAAACTCTCTCCAGCGTGGGAACGAGTTGACTCCTGTCATTTCCGGCTTCATTCTCGTCATTCCCGGCTTCATTCTCGTCATTCCCGCGAAGGCGGGAATCCAAACTGAATCACCACCGGAACCATACTGCCTGCTGCCCCCCTGGCCTTGTCATCCCCGAGAAGGCAGAGATTCACCGTTGGCGCTGGATTCCCGCCTTCGCGGGAATGACGACCTCAGAGCATGGGAACGAGCTGTTGGAGTTTTGCGGTAGCCTCCCATACGGGGTGCTTACGTTATTTGGAGTCACTGGCTGGCGAAAAGTTCCATCAGGTTCTTATACCATTTGTGCTATCGGCATCCCCTGCTGGTTTGCTCCGGGCATCAGGCTTTGGCATCTTCTTCGGCACCAGCATTTCCCATTCTTCCGGCTTGCCCTCGTTGTTGAAGTAGGGACGCTTATCGCTGACCACGGTAATACCCCGGTCTTCCAGCACTGACTGGGCTTTCGGCGAACGCAGTGTTTGCTGCGTCAAGGTGCCCAGATTCATCCGTATCCCTTCCCTTCTGAGCCGTTGCACCTCTTGTTCCAATGCTTGCTGAGTTGCCGGGCTCAGCAGTGACGGGTCATGTTCGTATTGCATCTTTTCCAGCAGCGTCATTCCGGCTGGAAGCTCTACCTGCCCCAGGTCATACCCGCTGTTATGAATACCGTAAGTGATCCCTTTGTTCTGATCCGCCTTGCAGGCTTTGTGGCTGGGGTCTGAACAGACAATAATTCCGGCATTCCGGGCTATTTTACGCCGAACATTGTCATCAATTAACTGGTTCATTCTCCGCACTGGCTCAGGTGTCCATTCAAAGTTTTCAGAGATCTTTGAACCATTGTCGTCCAGACCGTAGACTTGGGTGTAGTTTTTTTTGCGCTGATCCAGAAGTCGCCCGGTTATCCGCGCCAGATCAGCCGCACCGTGCATGGCGGCTTCCAGATGACGTTGGAATTCAGTCTTGTTGCAAGACCGGGAGCTAAACTCACTGGTCAGATGCGATGGTAAGTCAAGACGTGTAGCATCAAAACCCAGAGTTTGAGTCACCGTTAATCCGGGAAAATCAGCCCCGATCCCGCAACCACGGATAACGTCCATGCGATCTGCAAAGCGTAGTATGCGCAGATACCAGCGCACAGGGTCAGGCAGGTTCTGCTCCTCTTTACCCTTAACATCGTTTTCTTTGCTGACTATCGCCATTGCCATATCAGCCAGCAGCTTTTCAGGGTAGTGCTCGGTCAGGTCTCGTTTGAAATAATCAGCTGAACTTGATTCTTCCGCTGATTTGTCGACATCTTCGGCAGCTGAATCATGGTAGATAATCGCCAGCGACAGGAGTTCTTTTTCTTGTTCTTTCAGGGAACACTGCTGAAATTTCTCCAGCAATTCCATATACCAGAGCCCATTATTCCTGGCCCGCAGCACATGACTGCAGCTGTGCAGAGGTTTCCACACCCTTGGTATGGTTTGCATGCCAAGGCACTGGATCACCCGTTCTGGTCCCGGACGGCGGTAATAATGTTGCAATACCTTCAGGATGGTTTTTTCATTATCGCCGACATTATCGGGCAGGACTGGCGCTGTGCTGAAGGCGTCCACCACAAACTTTAATGCCGCTGGTGTTTCGTTTGCCAATGGTGTTGCCAGGTTGTGAGAATCGTCCAGACCAAGAGATTGTCTCAGAGCCCTGATGTCCTGCTGAGCCTGCCGGACACGCTTTGGCCAATTCTGGTAGAAAGGATTTGTTTTCCGTTGCTCCCACAGTTTTTTAACCCATTGGATATATTCATCCGGAGACAAATTATCAATAACCTTCCTACCGTCAGGGTGATGCCATTCCAGAGTTTCTTTAACCCTGTGTAGAATCTCCGGGTCCAGGTAAGAACAGTAATGAAAGAGGGCCAGTAAGCGGGATTTGTGCATGTTCAGGGGAGTGTGTCTGGATCGAGATTTTAGTTCCTTTTTCATTTGTTGCTGCAGTTGCTCTTGACTGTGACCCTTACAGATTCGGTCAAATTCAACGACGCTTCCGGGACAACCGGTAAAAGGTATTCTGCGGAGGTGTTTCAGGGTCAGAAAATTGAAGGGAGCAAAGGCAGCCACCATGTAATTCATTATGAATGCTGGCATTACCAATCCAAAGCCATCCTTCATCCTGTCAATATGATAAATACACCCCCCCCCCTCCAGCCTTGAACCGCTCTGAAGAAGCAGACGAAGTAAGCGACAAGCTTTTTTCTCCTGTTCCCGGGTTTGCTCATCCTCTGGCTCTTCGTTTCTGATCATTTCGGAAAGCAGCAACATGTCCAGCAAGGATCGAACACATCCTTCATGAAGGAATGACCGGTGAATTGGCAAGCCGCTTTGTTGTAATTCCAGAAGCCTTTCATAACTGTAATAACGGGGATCACTCACCAGCTTGATGGCCTGTTGCAATTTTCGCATAACATCCGGTGAGAAGGTTAATTTCGTACTCAGTGTCTTTGCCCGCAAAGACATTGGCAGCAGATTTAATATGGCTCTGAAATGTTTTGGTTCTATGCCTAGTGAAAACGCAAAATCATCCAGAGAATCCTCATTCCCGGCCAAGTGTTTACTGTCCAGCTCATCATCAAAACAAACCTGAACAGAACCTGTGCGGTGGCAATAAACGACCAGAGGTAATGGGGCAAGCTCCAATACCTTTTCACACTCGTGCTTGTCCCTGAGGATATCGGAAATATTTATCTGTGCATCGTTGTATACACAAAAGCATTTGATGTCTTTTTTGCAATATTTGGCGGTCACCAGTTCCGGGTAATCAAATATGTCGGGTTTATCGCCGGATTTCAATTTTGGTAAACTGAACGTCCCATCCGCTTGCAGATGTCCTGAGGTGAAACGGAGAGGATAAACTGTCCAGATGACTTGATCGCCACGCTCAAAACGACGGCGGAGCAATGATTGCAGATCAGGCAGTAGTTTTACTTTCAGTTGTTCCGGAGTTACGTTACGCGCTACCAGCACAGTTCCGGTCTCTGCATCGCGTTTATAGGCGAACAGGCATTGGGGGTCAACAATGCCTATCATTGATTGACCGAGCGTTTTTGGAGTGGGCATAGTAGGCAACATCTCTCCCGGCAGGGTGAGGGTGAATGGTCTTGGTGCTCCCTTACCCGAAAAGTAATCTCCTTCATTGGTCAATTTAATTCGCCGAAACGCCAGGCGCCCACTCTTGGCAGCGTGAAGTAGCTCTTGTTGAGCAGACTCCCTGCGATCACGTGATAGCATCTTGCTGGTCGGTTCGCAAACTGTCCATTGGCCAGAGACCGTTACCGACTGGGTGTCAGACTTTGATTGAGGGGGAGGGTGCAGGCTTGCAGAGGTCCCCGTTCCCTGGGCAACATCCATGGTAATACTCCTGTAAAACAAATTACTTACCCATTTCCATTTGGGGTCTACTGTTATTTAGAGTCACTGGCTGGCGAAAAGTTCCATCAGGTTCTTATACCATTCGTGCTATCGGCATCCCCTGCTGGTTTGCTCCGGGCATCAGGCTTTGGCATCTTCTTTGGCACCGGCATTTCCCATTCTTCCGGCTTGCCCTCGTTGTTGAAGTAGGGACGCTTATCGCTGACCACGGTAATACGCCGGTCTTCCAGCACTGACTGGGCCTTCGGCGAAAGCAGTGTTTCCTTCGTCAAGGTGCCCGGATTCATCCGTATCCCTTCCCTCCTGAGCCGCTGCACCTCTTGTTCCAATGCTTGCTGAGTTGCCGGGCTCAGCAGCGACGGGTCATGTTCGTATTGCATTTTTTCCAGCAGCGTCATGCCGGCCGGAAGCTCTACCTGCCTCAGGTCATACCAGCTGTTATGGATACCATAAGTAATCCCTTTGTCCTGATCAGCCTTGCAGGCCCGGTGTTCAGCATCTGAACAGACAATGATTCCGGCCTCCCGAGCTATTTTGCGGCGGACATTGTCGTCAATAAACTGGTTCATTCTTTTGACTGGCTCAGTGGTCCACTCGAAGTTTTCAGAGATTTTTGAGCCATTGCCAATCAGACCGTAGACTTTGGTGTAATCTTTGTTGCGCTGATCGTTAAGTCGCCCGGTGACCCGCGCCAGATCAGCCGCACCATGCATGGCGGCTTCCAGATGACGTTGGAATTCACTCTTGTTGTCAGGCTCGGAGGTAAACTCTTCAGTCAGCTGCGTTGGTAAGTCAAGAAGTCCAGCGTTAAAACCCCGGGTTGGAGTCACCGTTAATCCGGGAAAATCAGCCCCAACCCCGCAACCACGGATAACGTCCGTGCGATCTGCAAAGCGTAATATGCGCAGATACCAACGCACTGACACAGACAGGTTCTGCTCGTCTTTACCCTGAACATCGTTTTCCTTGCTGATCATTGCCTCGGCCATATCAGCCAGCAGCGCTTCAGGGTAGTATCCGGCCAGGTCCCGTTTGAAATATTCAGCTGAACGTGTTTCTTCAGCTGATTTGTCGACATCTTCGGCAGCCGCATCATGGTAGATAATCGCCAGCGACAGGAGTTCTTTTTCGTCCTGGCGCAAGGAGCATTGCTGAAATTTCTCCAGCAATTCCATATACCAGTGCCCATTATTCCTGGCCCGCAGGACATGACTGCAACTGTGCAGTGGTTTCCACAGGGTTGGCAAGGTTGGTTTGCGCAGGCTCTTGATCACCCGTTCTGGTCCCGGACGGCGGTAGTAATGCTGCAATACCTTCAGGATGGTTTTTTCATTATCGCCGACAAGATCAGGCAAGACCGGCGCTGTGCTGAACGCATCCTCGATAAACTTTAATGCCGATGGTGGTTCGTCTGCCAATGGCCCGGATGGGCCAGAGTCGTTCAGGTTGAGAGATTTTTTCAGATCCTTGATCTCCTTCTCAGCCTGCTCCAGATGTTCTGGCCAATTCCGGAATAAAGGATAGGTGTTCCTTTCGTCCCAGAGTTTTTTAACCCACGGGATAAAATCAGCCACGGTAAAATTATCAGCAATCTTCTTAGTGCGATGGCAATAATAGTCCAGAAATACTACAAGAGAATCCAGATTCACTTCGTCCAGGCAAGCGCCGTAATGAAAGAGGGCCAGCAAGTGGGATTTGATCATGTCGAGGGGTGGAGGTTCAAAACTCACATCCAATACCTTTATCATACGTTGCTGTATTTGTTCTTGACTGAGCCCCTGACAAATTCGGTTAAATTCAACGACGTTCCCTGGGCAACCGATTAAAGGTATTCTCTCGAGATGTTTCAGGGTCAGAAAATCAAATGGGTCAAAGGCAGCCACGATATAATTCATTGCACTCGCTGGTATTACCTGAGATGTGCAATCTTTCATGCTTTTAATGTAGGGGATGGCGCTCTCCAGCCTTGCTCCACTTTGCAGAAGCAGTTGCAGTAAGCGACAGGCTTCTTTTTCATGTTCCCGGGTTTGCTCATGCTCTGGCTCACCGTTTCTGCCCATTTCGGTAAGCAGCAACAGATCAAGCAAAGATACATACTCGCCTCCATAAATAAAATGCTTGTGAATGGGTAAGCCACTTTGTTTTAGTTCCAGAAGCTTCTCATAACTGTATGAACAGGGATCAGTCAGTAATTCGATGGCCTGTTCCAATTTGTCCTTAAGACCAGGTGAAAAGGTTAATTTCGAACCCAGTGTCTTTGCCCGCAAAGACATTGGCAGCAGATTCAACAGGGCTCTGAAAGTGTCTGGGAATAACTTGTGAAAGATCGCAAAATCTTTCAGTGAGCGCTCATTCTCGGCCAGGAGCATATTGTCCAGCTCATCTTCAAAATAGACCTGAACAGAACCTGTGCGGTGGCAATAAACAACCAGAGGCAAGGGGTCAAGCTCCAATTCCTCTTCACACTCGCGCTTGTCCCGGAGGATATCGGAAATATTTTTCTGTGCATCGTTATAAACACAGAAGCATTTGATGTCTTCTCTTCTGTAGTGGGTGAGCACCAGTTCCGGGAAATCCTTTGAGCGGGTACATTTGCCCGGTTTGAATTTTGGCAAAGTGAACGTTCCATCTGCTTGCAGATGTCCCGAGGTGAAACGGGGATAAACTCTCCAGATGACTTGTTCGCCACGCTCAAAACGTCTATCAAGGGCAGATTGTAGATCAGGCAGTAGTTTTACCTGCAGTCCTTCCGGAGTAAAGCCAGGCTCCAGCAGCTTGCTGGTCCATGCGTTACGTTTATAGACATACAGGCATTGTGGATCAACAATGCCAACCATCCATTCGCCATGATTTTCTGACACGCGCTGGGTGGGCATCATTGCCCCCGGCAGGGCGAGGGTGCAGGGCCTTGGTGCTCCCTTGCCAGAAAGGTATTTTTCTTCTCTGGACGTAATTCGTCGAAGCGCCAGACGTCCGCTCTCAGCGGCCAGCAGTAGCTCTTGTCGCACAGACTCCCTGGAAGTAGGGGGCAGCAGCTTGCTGGTTGACTCGCAGACTTGCCATTGGCCAGAGGCCGTTACCGACTGGGTGTCAGATTTTGATTAGATTTTGATTGCGGGGGAGGATACAGGCTTGCAAAGATCCCTGTTCCCTGAGCAACATCCATGGTAATACTCCTGTAAAATAAATTACTTAGCCATTTTCATGAGGGTGTCGTAAAACTCTTTCCAGCGTGGGAACGAGTTGACTCCTGTCATTTCCGGCTTCATTCTCGTCATTCCCGGCTTCATTCTCGTCATTCCCGCGAAGGCGGGAATCCAAACTGAATCACCACCGGAACCATACTGCCTGCTGCCCCCCTGGCCTTGTCATCCCCGAGAAGGCAGAGATTCACCGTTGGCGCTGGATTCCCGCCTTCGCGGGAATGACGACCTCAGAGCATGGGAACGAGCTGTTGGAGTTTTGCGGTAGCCTCCCATACGGGGTGCTTACGATATTTGGAGTCACTGGCTGGCGAAAAGTTCCATCTCTTATACCATTCGTGCTATCGGCATCCCCTGCTGGTTTGCTCCGGGCATCAGGCTTTGGCATCTTCTTTGGCACCGGCATTTCCCATTCTTCCGGCTTGCCCTCGTTGTTGAAGTAGGGACGCTTATCGCTGACCACGGTAATACGCCGGTCTTCCAGCACTGACTGGGCCTTCGGCGAAAGCAGTGTTTCCTTCGTCAAGGTGCCCGGATTCATCCGTATCCCTTCCCTCCTGAGCCGCTGCACCTCTTGTTCCAATGCTTGCTGAGTTGCCGGGCTCAGCAGCGACGGGTCATGTTCGTATTGCATTTTTTCCAGCAGCGTCATGCCGGCCGGAAGCTCTACCTGCCTCAGGTCATACCAGCTGTTATGGATACCATAAGTAATCCCTTTGTCCTGATCAGCCTTGCAGGCCCGGTGTTCAGCATCTGAACAGACAATGATTCCGGCCTCCCGAGCTATTTTGCGGCGGACATTGTCGTCAATAAACTGGTTCATTCTTTTGACTGGCTCAGTGGTCCACTCGAAGTTTTCAGAGATTTTTGAGCCATTGCCAATCAGACCGTAGACTTTGGTGTAATCTTTGTTGCGCTGATCGTTAAGTCGCCCGGTGACCCGCGCCAGATCAGCCGCACCATGCATGGCGGCTTCCAGATGACGTTGGAATTCACTCTTGTTGTCAGGCTCGGAGGTAAACTCTTCAGTCAGCTGCGTTGGTAAGTCAAGAAGTCCAGCGTTAAAACCCCGGGTTGGAGTCACCGTTAATCCGGGAAAATCAGCCCCAACCCCGCAACCACGGATAACGTCCGTGCGATCTGCAAAGCGTAATATGCGCAGATACCAACGCACTGACACAGACAGGTTCTGCTCGTCTTTACCCTGAACATCGTTTTCCTTGCTGATCATTGCCTCGGCCATATCAGCCAGCAGCGCTTCAGGGTAGTATCCGGCCAGGTCCCGTTTGAAATATTCAGCTGAACGTGTTTCTTCAGCTGATTTGTCGACATCTTCGGCAGCCGCATCATGGTAGATAATCGCCAGCGACAGGAGTTCTTTTTCGTCCTGGCGCAAGGAGCATTGCTGAAATTTCTCCAGCAATTCCATATACCAGTGCCCATTATTCCTGGCCCGCAGGACATGACTGCAACTGTGCAGTGGTTTCCACAGGGTTGGCAAGGTTGGTTTGCGCAGGCTCTTGATCACCCGTTCTGGTCCCGGACGGCGGTAGTAATGCTGCAATACCTTCAGGATGGTTTTTTCATTATCGCCGACAAGATCAGGCAAGACCGGCGCTGTGCTGAACGCATCCTCGATAAACTTTAATGCCGATGGTGGTTCGTCTGCCAATGGCCCGGATGGGCCAGAGTCGTTCAGGTTGAGAGATTTTTTCAGATCCTTGATCTCCTTCTCAGCCTGCTCCAGATGTTCTGGCCAATTCCGGAATAAAGGATAGGTGTTCCTTTCGTCCCAGAGTTTTTTAACCCACGGGATAAAATCAGCCACAGTAAAATTATCAGCAATCTTCTTAGTGCGATGGCAATAATAGTCCAGAAATACTACAAGAGAATCCAGATTCACTTCGTCCAGGCAAGCGCCGTAATGAAAGAGGGCCAGCAAGTGGGATTTGATCATGTCGAGGGGTGGAGGTTCAAAACTCACATCCAATACCTTTATCATACGTTGCTGTATTTGTTCTTGACTGAGCCCCTGACAAATTCGGTTAAATTCAACGACGTTCCCTGGGCAACCGATTAAAGGTATTCTCTCGAGATGTTTCAGGGTCAGAAAATCAAATGGGTCAAAGGCAGCCACGATATAATTCATTGCACTCGCTGGTATTACCTGAGATGTGCAATCTTTCATGCTTTTAATGTAGGGGATGGCGCTCTCCAGCCTTGCTCCACTTTGCAGAAGCAGTTGCAGTAAGCGACAGGCTTCTTTTTCATGTTCCCGGGTTTGCTCATGCTCTGGCTCACCGTTTCTGCCCATTTCGGTAAGCAGCAACAGGTCAAGCAAAGATACATACCCGCCTCCATAAATAAAATGCTTGTGAATGGGTAAGCCACTTTGTTTTAGTTCCAGAAGCTTCTCATAACTGTATGAACAGGGATCAGTCAGTAATTCGATGGCCTGTTCCAATTTGTCCTTAAGACCAGGTGAAAAGGTTAATTTCGAACCCAATGTCTTTGCCCGCAAAGACATTGGCAGCAGATTCAACAGGGCTCTGAAAGTGTCTGGGAATAACTTGTGAAAGATCGCAAAATCTTTCAGTGAGCGCTCATTCTCGGCCAGGAGCATATTGTCCAGCTCATCTTCAAAATAGACCTGAACAGAACCTGTGCGGTGGCAATAAACAACCAGAGGCAAGGGGTCAAGCTCCAATTCCTCTTCACACTCGCGCTTGTCCCGGAGGATATCGGAAATATTTTTCTGTGCATCGTTATAAACACAGAAGCATTTGATGTCTTCTCTTCTGTAGTGGGTGAGCACCAGTTCCGGGAAATCCTTTGAGCGGGTACATTGGCCCGGTTTGAATTTTGGCAAAGTGAACGTTCCATCTGCTTGCAGATGTCCCGAGGTGAAACGGGGATAAACTCTCCAGATGACTTGTTCGCCACGCTCAAAACGTCTATCAAGGGCAGATTGTAGATCAGGCAGTAGTTTTACCTGCAGTCCTTCCGGAGTAAAGCCAGGCTCCAGCAGCCTGCTGGTCCATGCGTTACGTTTATAGACATACAGGCATTGTGGATCAACAATGCCAACCATCCATTCGCCATGATTTTCTGACACGCGCTGGGTGGGCATCATTGCCCCCGGCAGGGCGAGGGTGCAGGGCCTTGGTGCTCTCTTGCCAGAAAGGTATTCTTCTTCTTTAAATATATCAATTCGCCGAAGTCCCAGACGTCCGCTCTCAGCGGCCAGCAGTAGCTCTTGTCGCTCAGACTCCCTGGCAGGACTGGGCAGCAGCTTGCTGGTTGACTTGCAGACTTTCCACTGGCCAGAGGCTGTTGCTGACTGGGTGTCAAAATCTGATTCAAAATCTGATTCAAAATCTGATTCTGACTGGGTGTCAAAATCGGGTTGATGTTGATAGCTTAGGTGCGAACAGCTTCTCACTCCCTGAGTTACATTCATGGTTATAGCCCTTTAAAAGTTATTATTTACCCACTTCCCTGTAGGTGAGTCCTGAGTCTTAGAGTCACTAGCTGGTAATAAAGTTCCGTTCCCACTGTCTGAGGATGTCAATTATTTAATTTAAAGCCAGGCAGCGCCCCTGACACCCGATGAATCACCGTGTTTGGCGGGTGCGATCCGGGTATTCAGCTGATCGGAGAAAACATACTTTGCGACAGCTCCCGGAAGTTCGGTATACAGCGCCTCGATATTCGACATGCCGCCACCGAGGACAATGACCTCCGGATCAAAAATGTTGATGACGCCGGCAAGCGCACGGGCCAATGCATCCACATAATGATTGAAATGCTCAATAGCCGGTTGATCAGCATTTTGAACTCTTGCCATCACTGATTTTGCATCAGGAATTTCACGGGCGCTGAAGCCATGGGCTTCACGGAAACGTTTGGCCATTCCTGTGCCGGATACAAAGGTTTCAATACAGTTCTTGCGGCCGCAGTAGCAGTTCTGGTCCGGACCGTCGGTGTGGTTATGGTAATAGGGCAGAGGATTGTGGCCCCACTCTCCGGCAATGGCGTTGGGTCCCTGAACAAGCTGGCCGTTATACACCAGTCCGCCACCACAGCCTGTCCCGATAATGACGCCAAAACAGCTTCTGGCCCCCGCTGCCGCCCCATCGGTTGCTTCTGACAGGGCAAAGGAGTCGGCATCGTTGGCCAGCTTCACGGCTCTACCCAATCGCTGCTCAAGGTCTTCCGCAACAGTCTGATCGATCAGGTAGAGGGTGTTGGCATTTTTCATGCGACCTGTATCAGGACTGACAGCGCCCGGCAGGCAGAGACCGATATGGCTGGCAGGTCCATACTGTCTTTCAGTGACGCGGATTAATACCTGAATGCTATCGAGAAAGTCAGGGTAATTATTTGGGGTAGCTTGTCGCTCCCGATGAATCATTTCCCCGCTATCGGAAAGCACCACAATCTCTGTTTTGGTGCCACCCACATCAATGCCAAATCGCACAGAATTACCTCGTTTATGGATCGGTTGGCTTGGCATCTGAGTTTAAACGAATAACTGAAGGTATCATTATTAAAAAATCTTTGTCGTATAAATGTTGAAATCGTACACAGGGCGTAATGTCTTTTCATCGTCCGACTGAGCAGGAATTAATGACAACTAAACCGAAATGACCTGAAATCAGAATTATAATTATCCACAGGTCATGCCATCACGTTTGGTTAAGTAAACAGCCCTGATTGTAGGCAACGATTGAATGCCTCTCATGGCCAAAAGTTTTTCATGGTTGATAGTGCAGGTGGAAAAACATGAGTGCAAACAAGGCTGGGCAAAATGATGCAATGCCCGTTTTGGGCAGTGAAGAGATTGCCCGGCGGGTGGTCGAACATCTTCAACAATCACTGGGTGTTGAGTCTGAAGAGTCCGGGCCCGCAGAGTATTGGGAAGCCCTGAGCCTGGTGGTTCGTGAGATGGGTCTGCAACGTATCCGCGCAACACGCAAGAGAGAGCGTGAAGGCAAAGCCCGGCGCATTTATTACCTGTCGCTGGAATTCCTGATTGGCCGCCTTTTGGGTAACAATCTTCACAATCTGGGAATCTTCAGGCAGACAGAACAAGCCATGGCCAGCCTGGGAATATCTCTGGTTGATATTCTTGAGTATGAGTCTGATCCGTCACTGGGCAATGGCGGTCTGGGAAGACTGGCTGCCTGCTTTCTGGATTCCATGACCACCCTTGATATGCCTGCCATGGGTTACGGCATTAACTATCGATTTGGTCTCTTTCGTCAGAGCTTTGCCGGAGGCAAACAGGTGGAAACGCCTGACGCCTGGCGTGAGGAGAGTTTCCCATGGGGTATTGAGAGAGCCAAGCGCAAGCAGCGCGTCAAACTCTATGGCACCGTGAGAGAACATGCTGGTAAAGCGGTCTGGGAAGATACTCAGGAAATTTTAGGTATGCCCTGGGATGTGCCTGTCACCGGTTATGGCACAGAGACTGTTAACACTCTGCGTCTTTGGGAAAGTCGTGCCGCTCAGGGTTTTGATCTGAACAGCTTTGATGCTGGCCGCTATGAGGATTCCCGTTCACAGGAAATCAGCGCCGAAAACATCAGTCAGGTGCTCTATCCCAACGATAATCATCCTGCGGGAAAAGAGCTGCGCTTCATTCAGCAGTACTTCTTCGTCGCCTGTTCACTGGCTGATCTGATCCAACGTTACAAGCGTGAAAACAGTGAAAGCCTGGAACCTATTGCCGACAAGGTCGCCATTCAGCTGAACGATACCCATCCTGCCATCGCTGTGGCTGAATTCATGCGCTTCCTCATGGATGAGGAAGGTTTTGCATTCAACAGGGCGCTGGAAATCACTCGTGAGGTGTTTACCTACACTAACCACACTTTGTTGCCAGAAGCGCTGGAAAAGTGGCCTCAGAGTTTGATTATCAGAGTACTGCCCCGCCATATGCAGATCATTCATATGATTAACTACCACTTTCTGCATTCTGAAGTAGAGGCAGTCTGGCCGGGCGATGACGCTATGAAACGTCGCCTGTCCATTATCGAAGAGCCGGATCGTCCGGGGGATGATCAGATGGTTCGTATGGCATTCCTGTCGGTTGTTGGTAGCCACAAAGTCAACGGAGTGGCTGCCCTGCACTCAAGACTGGTTCAGGAAAAACTGTTCCCCGAATTTCATAAAATGTGGCCTGATAAAATTGTCAATGTGACCAATGGTGTTACTCCAAGGCGCTGGCTGGACTATTGCAATCCGGCATTGGCAGTCCTGATCGACGAGACTGTTGGAAGCGACTGGCGAAAAGACCTTTACAAACTTGATGCTTTGAAGGCTCATGCCGATGATCCGGCATTCCAGAAACGCTTTGCGGCTATCAAACATGACAATAAAAAGCATCTGGCAGCAGTTATCAGGGAACTCTGTGATGTTGATGTAAGCCCTGATGCCATTTTTGACGTCCAGATCAAACGTCTCCACGAATACAAGCGTCAGCAAATGAACCTGCTTCACATCATGGCGCTGTATCGTCGACTTCTGGATAACCCGGATCTGGATGTACCCCGGCGGGTCTTTATTTTTGGTGCCAAGGCAGCGCCTGGCTACAAAGTGGCCAAAACCATTGTTCATGCCATCAACCGGGTGGCTGAACGAGTGAATAATGATCGTCGTATCAAAGATAAGCTGAAGGTGGCTTTCCTGCCTAATTATCGAGTCAGTCTGGCGGAAAAAATTATCCCTGCTGCGGATGTTTCCGAGCAGATCTCTACGGCCGGATTTGAAGCGTCCGGTACGGGCAACATGAAGTTTGCTCTCAACGGTGCCTTGACCGTGGGTACTCTTGATGGCGCCAACGTCGAGATTGCCGAAGAGGTAGGCGACGATAATATCTTTATTTTTGGTCTGACGGTTGAACAGGTGTCAGAGCTTCGTCACCGTGGCTATAACCCCCGGGATGTCTACAACCGTTGTGAAGAGCTGCGCAGTGTCATTGACTGGCTGGATTCCGGAGATCTTTCTCCCGAAGAGCCGGATGCCTTCCGGCCTCTGGTTGAAGCCCTGCTGAACAAGGGAGACTACTTCCTGACACTGGCGGATTATCAGGCCTACAGTGATGCCCATGATCGCATTGTTGAAACCTGGAAAAAGCCGGAACTCTGGTGGCGAATGGCGATCATCAACACGGCTTCAATGGGCAAGTTCTCATCCGACCGGTCCATTCAGGATTACAGCAAGATCATCTGGAATATGGCCTGAGCTGAAAGCAGCGAGTCACTCCTGAATGAGCCACTTCTTATAGTGATTCGCTGCTTTAGAGCATTTTTTTCAGGAGCCTGTCGATTTTTGAGTGGGCTCCTATAATACCTCAGACTGAATAAACAGAAGCCGTTCCCTGTATGCCTGATTCTGTCGAAGCGCTGGTCGGTCAACTGCTGAATTGTCACTGTGCCGAGCCGTTTAATATTCTGGGGTTTCATGAGCGTCCTGAAGGCGGCGGCCTGTTGCTTAGGGTCTGGAGGCCAGATGCCAGTGCTGTCAGTGTCATCGCCTTTACTTCCGGTGAAGCCATAGGTGAAATGGTTCAGATCGCTCCGGGATTGTTCGAGCTGGTACCGCCAGAATGCTGTTCTGTTTTTCTGTATCAACTGGTGATCACAAATAAAGATCATCAGTCGTATACATTAATGGACCCCTACCAGTTTCAGTCTTACACCCTGAGTCATGTTCACCGTGAGCCTTATCGAAACTATCGTTATATGGGCGCGCACCTGGTTTCGTTGCACCCTGAGGAGAAAGTTTCCATAGAAGGGGTGATCTTCAGGGTCTACGCACCCCATGCGAGAAGCGTCAGTCTGGTGGGCAGTTTTAATGGCTGGGACGGCAGAGTTCACCCCATGGCCATCTCGGACGACGGGGTCTGGTGTCTCTTTCTCCCGAATGTGAAGGCGGGTGATCTCTACAAATATGAAATTCGCAGCCAGCAGGGGGATTTACTGCCTCACAAGGCCGATCCCTATGGCTACTATGCCGAGCAGCCACCCGGTAATGCTTCCATTGTTTACGATCACCTGAACTATGAGTGGGAAGACTGTCACTGGAAGCATCACTCCTGTCTGGACAGGCCGGTCAGTATCTATGAAGTACACCTGGGGTCCTGGCGCCAGGAACAGGGTAAAAGCCTCACTTACAAGGCGCTGGCCGAACAGTTAATCCCTTATGTTGTCGAGATGGGGTTTACTCATATTGAACTGATGCCCCTTATGGAACATCCATTTACAGGCTCCTGGGGCTATCAACCGGTGGGACTGTTCGCTCCTACCAGCCGCTTTGGCAATCCGGATGATTTCAAAGCCTTCATTGATGCCTGCCATCAGTCCGGTGTTGGTGTCATTCTGGACTGGGTACCTGCCCATTTTCCTTCCGACCCCCATGGTCTGGGTCATTTTGATGGAACAGCCGTGTATGAATATGCTGATCCCAAAAGAGGTTGGCATCCTGACTGGCAATCTCATATCTACGACTATGGAAAACCGGAGGTAAAGGATTTTTTGATCAGCAATGCCATGTACTGGCTGGATCGTTTTCATCTGGATGGTGTGCGGGTGGATGCGGTGGCTTCTATGCTCTACCTCGACTATTCCAGAAGCGAAGGGGAGTGGGAGCCTAATTGCATGGGTGGAAACGAGCATATTGAAGCGGTGCAGTTCCTGAAGGAATTGAACGAAACACTCTATCTGCACTACCCGGATCAGATATCGATTGCCGAAGAATCTACCAGTTGGCCCAAGGTTTCCATGCCTACCTACGACGGGGGGCTGGGCTTTGGCTACAAATGGAATATGGGGTGGATGCACGACACCCTCGGCTATATGGCCCGTGACCCCATTTATCGATACCATCATCATTGGGAAATGATGCAGAGCATGACCTACCACTACAGCGAACATTTTATTCTGGCGCTGTCTCATGATGAAGTGGTGCATGGTAAGGGCAGTCTGCTGGGAAAAATGCCGGGAGATGAGTGGCAAAAGTACGCTAACTTGCGTGCCTGTCTGGGCTTTATGTTCGGGCATCCCGGTAAGAAGTTGCTGTTTATGGGTTCTGAGATCGGCAGTACCCGGGAGTGGGATCATGATGGCCAGCTGGATTGGGCATTGCTCAATAAAAACCATTACAGTCAGGGGCTCAGTCTTCTGGTTAAAACATTAAATCACCTGTATAAGTCTTATCCTGTGCTGTATAAGTCCGATTATGACCAGAATGGGTTTGCCTGGGTGGTGGCTGACGATCAGCAGCAGAGTGTATTTGTATTTATTCGAAAAAGCTTTTCAGGTTCTCCGGTTATAGTCGTGGCCAATATGACACCGGAAGTAAGGAAAGATTACAGGATTGGAGTACCCATCGAGGGTGTCTGGAAAGAAATATTGAATTCCGATGCACAGAGCTTTGGTGGCAGTGGCGTTGCTAACAGCAAGGTACTTTATACCGAGCATTTTCACACCCACAGTTATGATCACTCTCTTTTGGTCACACTACCTCCTTTGTCGACCCTGTTTCTTGCTCCGGATTCTCGCGCTCTTCCCATTTCACAGGACCATAACTTTTAACGACAACAGCCGTGAGTGAAAAAAACGATTGTGATGACAGATATTTCTGTTTCTGCGGGGTGTCCCGAGCTGCAAGGGGCAACAAGGGTAAATGATGATTTCCTGCCAACAGCTGACCATGAAGCAACAGGTGTTAACTTTGCCGTCTATGCCCCTGATGCCAGTCAACTCTACCTTTGCCTGTTCAGCCAGAATGATGAGGAAGAAAGGCTGGCAATGATGCCTTCTGATCAGGGGGTGTGGCATCTTTTGGTAAAAGGTATTGAGGTCGGTCAGCGTTATGGCTTTCGTGCCGAAGGAGCCTGGTCGCCTTCTATTTCTCCCCGGTTTAACAGTCACAAACTATTGATGGACCCTTATAGCCGCGAAGTGCGGGGAAAGGTCCAGTGGTCAGAAGCGTTATTTGACTACCAGTGGCATACCCCCTCTGAAGACAATACTTACAGGGTAAAGCGTTTTTCATCGGCAAACAGTGCTGAACAGTGGCTCAAGAGTGAGCTGGACAGTGCCGCCTTGATGCCACGAAGTGTTGTGAGAGAACAGACTTTCGACTGGCAGTCCGTTCAGAAGCCAGCTATTTCCAGAGCCGACAGTATCGTTTATGAACTGCATGTAAAAGGGTTTACACAGCAGCATCCGGACGTACCGGAAGCATTGAGAGGCACTTATCTGGGGCTATGCCATCCCAGTGTGATTGACTACCTCAAAAGGTTGGGAGTCAACGCAATTGAGTTGCTTCCGGTGACCTCTATGGTCAATGAAGAACGCCTTGAAAATATGGGACTCAGGAATTACTGGGGATATAACCCTCTCTGTATGATGGCTCCGGAACCTTCACTGGCGATCAAGGACCCGGTCACTGAAATGAAGACTATGATTCGTGAGCTGCACAGGGCGGGTATCGAGGTTATTATGGATGTGGTTTACAACCACACCTGTGAATCAGGTTATGGGGGTCCCAGCTTGAGTATGCGTGGCCTGGCAGAACGTGATTACTATCTGATGGACAATCATAATGGTCGTCTGTCTGCCGTCAACTATACGGGTTGTGGCAACACTCTGAATTTTGACAGTCCCCAGACCCTGAAGCTGACCATGGATGCGTTGCGTCTTTGGGCAGAAGAATATCAGGTTGATGGTTTCCGCTTTGACCTGGCTCCTGCACTTGCCAGACAGCATCGAGCGTTCCGCTTTGACAGCGCCTTTTTCCGCGCTGTACATCAAGACCCGGTTATTTCCCGCACTAAATTAATTGCAGAACCCTGGGATATTGGCCCCGAAGGTTATCGACTGTCCGGATTCCCACAGGCGTGGCAGGAGTGGAGTGATCGTTTCAGGGACAGTACACGAGCTTATTGGCGTGGCGATGGGGGAAGGCTGGCAGAGATGGGCTGGCGGATAACCGGTTCTGAAGATGTATTTGGTAAACGTCGTCCATTAGCCAGTATCAACTACATTTGCAGCCACGATGGCTTTACCCTCAACGACCTCTGTTCCTTCGAGGAGCGTCATAACCATGCCAATGGCGAGGAGAACAGGGATGGTGACCAGCACAACTTTTCGCGGAATTATGGCGTAGAGGGAGAAACGGAAGATCACTATATCAAAGCGAGAAGGTTGAGGGCTCGAAAAAACATGCTGGCAACACTGATGCTTTCCCGGGGAACGCCAATGTTGATGGCCGGAGATGAGTTCGGTAACAGCCAGCAGGGTAATAATAATGCCTACTGTCAGGACTCACCCTTATCCTGGCTGGACTGGAGCTGGATGCAGGGCAGTGAAGATGATGGTGCTGTTTTACAGTCATTTGTCCGGCAGCTGATATCCTTTCGTAAGACTCACTTCTTGCTGGGTGGTGCCGGTGGTCGTAAAGCTACGGCCTGGTATTCGCCGGATGGCAGTAAGCTGACGGAAGCACAACTGGGAGAACTGGGTGGGGGTTGTCTCTGTATCAAGCTGAGTTCAGTGGTCACCTCTGAGGATGAAAAAAACCTCTACATTTTGATCAATAATGAAGCGCAGTCCAGAAAAGTGACTTTGCCTCAGGTCGAACCCCATAAGTACTGGACCCGCCTTTTGGATACTGGTTCGGAATCACCTTTTTCCAGGGAAGCCTTGCTTACCCGGGGCTGGGTTGAGATGGAAGCAAATTCACTGGTGGTTATTGAAGAGCGACGGTGACTTTTGATAGAGGCAGGGATGGCTCCTGTATTCTCGTTTTGCTCACATGATTATGATCCTCTTTTTGTTGTTTTAATCTTCTTTGAATTTGAGACATTGATAAGAAAAACACTCCATATCTGCGGGCCACTCATGAGGCTGAAGTCCGGCTTTGTGTTTGAGGTGAAGGAGAAACCGGTCAGGTTCGGTCAGTTGTTCCCATACCTGGGGAAGGAACGTGGCCTTGTGATGATCTCCCTGGATCAACAGGCCATCAATTCCCGGGCGTAACTGCGCCAGAAGATCTTCTTCAGTTTCAATCTTCATAGCCGTCATGGGCGTCAGGATAGATATTTCAATACGCAGATCGGCCAGCTCATTTTCGGTGACAGGAAAAAAACGCTGGTCTCTGAACGCACTGGCAAAAGCATTGTATGCGATATCTTCTATCAGGGGTTTTTGAGGAATCAGTGTGCCGATACAGCCTCTGAGTTCGCCAAACTTTTGAAGCGTCACAAATGAAGCAAGATGGACCTGCAATGTTGTTGGAAACTGAGTTAAATCAAGTTTGGGTGGTTCACCGTCAATGCAGATTTTGGCAATAGTGTGTCTGGCCAGACGTAACAGGTTTTTTTTATCCAGTTCTGTGAGATTCAGATCCATCTGACTCGATCCTTTCATGTTATGGCCAGTCTCTTGAACAGTAAATAAGTGCACATCTGGTAATATCGACTCGAGCAATTTTTACTGGATAACATAGGCTCCATATCCGACGACCCGTTTTTTATCACCGGCCGTATCGCCGGAGTTTCGGACATCCAGAGTCACGACTTCCATGCCTCTGCGCTGGGCTATTTTCAGCATACCGTTGAGAGGATAGCTGCCGCAGGCCTGTCCTCCGGTCAGACACCCGCTCATTTGTTCTATTGCTTTGGTCGTCAGACTGTCACGCTGGTTGGCTTCTTCGTAGCTGAGATAGTGACTGAGGTCTGAGCTGATGACAATCAGGGTTTCATCGCCGCCCCAGAGAAAGTCTATAACCTCGGCAACGGCGAAGGGGGAGGCATCACCCACGACCAGAGGAATCAGCGTGAAATTGTCCAGGGTGCTCTGCAGAAAGGGGCACTGGACTTCCAGACTGTGCTCATTGGCATGAGCTGCATCCAGAGTATGTACCTGATTGAACCGACTCAGACTTTTGATTATATCGGTATCCAGCGGAATATCTCCCATGGGGGTTGAGTAGGCTTCACAGTCCGGAAGGGCTATCCCTTCAAACGCAACCTGATGAGAAGGACCCAGCAATACCACTCTTTTAATCTTGCTGCGGTAGGTCTTCAACTGTTTGTAGCCGGATGCGGCAACAGCTCCGGAGTAGACGTATCCGGCATGAGGTACGATCAGGACTTTAGGCGACAGTTCTCTCTCAGTGGCTTCGGACATCAGATTATTGACAACGGTTTTCAGCAGTTCTGGCTGGTCGGGATAGAAAACACCAGACACAGCGGGTTGTCGAATATTCATTGAGCTTACCCCCCGGATGAACGGCCCTATAATTATAGTCAGCGAACCGAGCGAGGCACTGTGATGATGAATGGAATTCGTCAATCTCCACCTGACTATTTTCCCACTGGGTACTGGCACAGTCTCGAAGATGGTCGAATTCAGTGTGATGTCTGCCCCAGAGCCTGCAAGTTAAGAGAAGGCCAGCAGGGGCTTTGCTTTGTCAGAGCCCGGCATCAGGATCAGATTGTGTTGACCAGTTACGGGCGCTCCAGCGGTTTTTGCATTGACCCCATAGAAAAGAAGCCACTGAACCACTTTTTACCCGGCACTCCGGTGTTGTCATTTGGCACGGCAGGTTGCAATCTTGCCTGCAAGTTTTGCCAGAACTGGGATATGAGCAAGTCCAGGGAAATGGATACTCTGGCCGATCAGGCCATGCCCGGACAGCTGGCTCAGGCTGCGTTGGCAACGGGCTGCAGAAGTCTGGCTTTTACCTACAACGACCCGGTTATTTTTCTGGAGTATGCCAGAGATGTTGCGCTTGCCGCTCATGAGCAGGGTATCCGCTCTGTCGCCGTCAGTGCCGGTTATATCTGTGAAGCCCCCAGAGAAGCCTTCTTTGAATGTATGGATGCAGCCAATATTGACCTGAAAGCATTCACTGAGTCTTTCTATAAAAAGATTTGTGGCGGGTCTTTGCAGCCCGTGCTGGAGACTCTGAAGTATCTAAAGCATGAGACAAAGGTATGGTTTGAAATAACCACTCTGCTGATTCCCGGAGAGAATGATTCTGATCATGAGCTTAACAGTATGTGTGAATGGATCGTTGAACATCTGGGTGTTGATGTGCCTGTACATTTCACCGCATTTCATCCTGACTGGAAAATGATGGAGCACACTCACACACCCGCTGATACCCTTACCAGGGCAAGAAATATCGCGATCAAAAAAGGCATTCGTTATGCCTACACCGGCAATGTACACGACAGTCAGGGGGGGAGTACCTGGTGTCATAACTGCGGGCAATTGTTGATTGAGCGAGATTGGTATCAGATGGGTGTCTGGAACCTGAAGTCGGGTTGCTGCCATCAATGCGGTGAAAAGGTGGCCGGTGTTTTTGAAGAGCTGCCCGGTGACTGGGGGAGCAAAAGAATTCCTGTGAGAATGAAGTCCTGAACTCTTTATAAGACAGTGGTTTGTGATCCTCCTTTAGCAGTCATACCTTGCGGGCGGGCTTCTCAGAAATAGCCGCTAAAAGAAATGACGTTGGTTGATTTTTTTTAACACTTCGCTATATGAGAGATCTAAGAAATTGACCATGGTAATGGCTGGGGGGGGTAACAGTGATGGAAACAGCCTTCTAATAATTGGTATGACTGCTTTTACGGTCAGGTTAAATAGGGAGGTTTTTGCGTCAGTCAGCTCTTGGTAGTTACGTTCCGAGAGTACATTGGCAGCAAATCCTTCAGGCTGTCGGTCATCGTTAAACTTTTGAAATGTTTGATCGAGGTTATTGCTGTATTTTTTCAGAGTATCAAATAAGAATTGGCAATCTTCAAAGCCAAGATTGACTCCTTGCCCCATAAAAGGAACGATGGCATGTGCAGCATCACCGATCAATAAAATGTTATTTCTAAAAACATAACGGTCACACTCTGCTTTAAACACATATCCTTGCTGTTTCTCCAATATCTCACTCCCGGATTCTTTGATGAATGGGTAAATGTCAGGAAACTGTGCTTTTAAAAAATCTTCAATCTTTTTGGGTGAATCGAGGGATGAAAAACTGATTTTCCCCATTGAGGGTAGAAATAAATTAGCTCTGAAGGAGTGGTTTAAATTGGGAAGCGCAATCATAAAAAAGTCCTTGCGAGGCCAAATGTGGATGGCACCTGGATCAATGGCCCAGGAATTGTTTTTTTCTTTGATGGTAATTTCTTTATAAGTAGAATCTATTAATGAAAATTGGTGTTTAAAAGAGTTTCTTTTTGCCATCAAACTACGAGTTATGGATTTTGCACCATCTGCACCGATGACGGCATCAGCTTCAAGGGTATTTTTCTTGCCAGCCTGAATATAAGTCACATTATTCTTTTTTTGTGAATTATCAATATTGATGCACTCACTATTTAAAAATATTGATACATTGCGAGTCTCTTTCGCTGATTTTAATAATAATTTATGCAATTGACTTCTTTCTACTGAATAGTTGAACCAGGAATTTTTTCCGTATTTTGTCAAACTTATGGGTCTGCCTTTCCGATGAGTGGCTCGACTGTCCATCGGTAACGCAATATCTTTGAATTCCGTTTCCAGCCCTGCTGCTCTCAGTGCTTTGAGACCTCTTGGTGAAATTGACAAATTGATGGTTCTGCAATTATTAGTAGTTTCGGTGTTGATATTCTTTTCCAGTACATGTACAAAAAATCCCAACTCAGCCAAAAATTTTGCTGCCAATAGTCCAACGGGGCCAGCACCGACTATGACAACATCCTGTTTGTCAGGAGCATGTAGCGTGCGACAGGTAAGCATGGGGTCAGGCTCAAAGGTTAACGCTGTTACACCAGGTCTCTGCTGGTTCTTCAAGGTTATTTAGCTGGCCGTATTGTTGACCGGCAAACGTTAACATGAAATGAGCATCACTGCCCATGCCCAGAAATGTCAACCCATCCTGCATCCTTTCTTTGACCTGGGATGCTTCACGGCATAACGTTCCCACCGGGATATTGCGTTTCTTACAACCTTTGATGACTTTCTCGGTAGCACTGACAAAAGTGGGCTCATCACTCCAGAACCTGGCGGGTAATCCAAGGGACATGTGTAAGTCATTTGGACCGATGAAAAAAAGATCTACACCAGGCACATCTAATATTTCGTCGAGGTTATCAATGGATTCTTTCGTTTCTATCTGGATTCCGACAAGAATCTCCTGGTTGGCTGCACTCAGATATTGTGGGCGATTGACGCCAAAACCCAGGTGTGGGGCCAAGCCACCTCCACCTCTTTTGCCATCAGGAGGAAAGCGGGCATAGGCGACTGCTCGTTTAACGTCATCAGCGGTATTTATCATTGGCACGATAATGCCCTGTGCACCACAATCCAGAGCGCTTTTAATATGTTCAATGGAGCCAACCGGTACTCTGACAAGAGGGGTAATACGCCCGTCACTGATATCAGATATGGTCGACATGATGATGGCGGCAGTGGGATAGTCGTAAGGCGTGTGTTCCAGGTCAAGCAGTAGCCAGTGGAAGAAGCCTTGGCCAGCGAGCAACCGGGCTGCATGAAAACTGTTCATTTGTAGCCAGGTTCCGATGGCAAACTTACCCTGTCTTAAGCTCAATAACGTTAGATTTTTGCGCATCAGAGAGTCCTGTATTCAGACATCCTGAAATTCTAGGCAGCATTGACAGAATTTTCCAAATTCGCGATTTCAGGTCCTGAATCCCGATTCCTGATTCCGTCTTCATTCGTTGTTGGCAGGGATGCGTCAATCACTGTCCTGTCACGAAACCATGAGCCAAAATGACCTGTAAGTACTTAAGCAACCGGTTGTACTCCTTCTGGATTTTTAATTCCTGTTAAAACGTATTGCATGGTCAATATTCTTGAATTTCTAATAAAAATCATTCGGAAAATGAAGGAACTTACCTGTAGTTTCTTGGTCAAATAATTAAGGAGTCCTGATTAAATGGATTTTTTATTAAAACGAAATGGAGAAACTTATTATGAAGTCTTATTGGAGAAAAATGATTAACTGTTCAGTGCTGGCTGGACTGTCCTGCGTCGCTATTACAGGACTTAATGCTGACACGTCTGCGCAGGAGCCACCAAAAAAAGTGGATATTGAATTGGCCCTTGAAATGAACGCGAATCCTCCCGCTGAGTTCGTGAATCCCTATGATGGTCAGAGCTCTATGTGTAACGTGCACTCAACTTCATGGAATCATGACGCTTCCTGGCTGGCAGCTGGAGTATCGTGCAAACATAAGCATATTTCGAATACCGCTCATGTACAACTATTACAAAAGGATACATTGATTCGTTTATATATTCGTATTCCATCTGGTGAAAATTTTGATAAAGTCAATGCCGTATTTAGCCCCGATGGTTCATTGTTGGCGGTATCTACGAACGAGAAGGTCATCAGATTTTATGATGCCCATAAAGGTTTTATACTCAAGCATGTGCATGAGCTTGATGATAATTTTCGCCCGAATCCACCTTTTTCTTTCAACTCCGATGGTTCATTATTTGCGGTTGCACGCAGTCATGATGTAAAAGTGTACAGTTTGAAGGGTGATTTTCTGCACACTGGTACGATTAATAATATTGAGCCAGTTGAAATGACTTTTACTTCCGATAAAAACATACTGGCTGTCAAGACTTTCTCTCAGATAAAAACTTTTCATTCAAACGATGAATTTGCAACCAGTGAAGTTGTGAAAACTTCCAAAATGAAAAAACGAAGGTTTTATCGAGGTTTCGCTTCGAGTCCAGATGGTTATTTATTGGCAGCCCCAACTGCTTTCGGTGGAATCAGGTTTATAGATAATAGAACTTGTCAACCAGGAGATCCGTATCAAACGTCTTTCACTCCTATGATATCTGAAGAATACTCACCCTGTTCCGGCAACAGTATGTTCAATCAGGATATTGTCTACCTGGATACTAGTTTCACAACCAGTATGGCATTCAATAATGATGGGTCTCTTTTGGTCGTAGGTGGAAGCGACATTAATGATGGCTCCGGATATGTTAGTGTTTTATCGAAACAGGGATATGGGTGGTCCATAGAACATTCTATCAAAGATCCAAAATCAACAGTTAATAGCGTCAGCTTCAGTCCTGACGGTGAGTTGATGGCGGTGGCCGGGGTTGAGGGAAAAATCTGGTTATACGAAATTAATCCGGTCGAAGACAATTCTGACGAAGTTAACCAAGAAGAAGTTAACCTGGTCAATAAATCCACAACACCTGAACCATCCAACTTGACTACTGAGTACTCAATGTGCACTATTTTCGGCCACTGTAAGTAACGACGGCTCGATCGTAAAAATGATATGAGAGCCAGCTGGTGGCTGAGTTGTATTTCATTAACAACTGTCAAAATCAGTGGCTCTCATTTATCAGATTAACCTATTCAGTAACATGATGGTTTTTTCTTCTCTCTTGAATCCGCCCTAGGAGCCTGACCGAGAATAGCGCCCGTAGCGAGGACGGCAGAAAATTGAGGATGAAAATTCGGTTTTGTGAGGAGAATAGCGAGCTATTTGACGAACAAAAGCGGATTTTCAGACCAATTTGCTGCCGCCGCAGTAGGGCAGTCTATTCTCGGTCAGGCTCCTAGAGGTGATACTTATATTTTGTTGAATTTTAAATGTTAATGTAATGCTGTGCTTATTAATTCAATAGTTGTTTTATACTCACTTTCTAAGTCAAAATTAGTGCATGTTGTTAAAAAAAACTGATCATTTTTTAATGATTCGTAAATTTTTGATAAGTGTTCTTTTGTTTTTTCGGAGATTTCTTCGTCATTGAAGCTGTCTATTTCAAAAAAAAGTTCAGATTGTGGAATACCATATTTTTCTTTATGCCCATGAAATGTAAAGTAACTCCCCCCTTCACCAGACGACATTAGCCCAGTTAAAACTTGCATGATAAATTGAGCATAAGCATCAGGGAGGGGACGAAAAATTTGTTTTTTTGTTTCTTCTATAAAGATGTCTTTTGAAGACGCTGTGCCTGGTTTCTGTCTGGCAAGTAATGATGCGTGATATATCCTCATTAATGCAATATTGTTATTTAACTCTAAATCAGAAGAAATAGGTGTGTCTGATTGATTTAATTGATGTTGTTTTAATCTTATCTCGTCAATAAGGGAGATTAAGCTATTGACCGCACTGTTGAGTGATGCATTGGCATTATATGAATAAAAAACAGAAATAATAAAAATAATTCGACATATTAAAGTTGCTCTGTGATTTTTCATGTGATTCAGGTTTAGTGACTTCGAAAACTACCCCCGAAACGTAGCACTTTTTTATTATTTTTGCAGACTGTTGGAAAACATAGCGCTTGCAGCAAGGGTGGTGAGCGCAGTTAAACTTTCCCTGATTAATTCAAATTCTGTCTTTAACTAAGCCTCTGCCTGGTATTTCAGGAGGCTGACCGGGAATAGACTGTCCTACGCGGCAACTGCTCCTGCGTTGCTCTAGCTCCTGCATCCATGCAGTCGTCGGCAACTGCTCCTGCGTTGCTCTAGCTCCTGCATCCATGCAGTCGTCGGCAACTGCTCCTGCGTTGCTCTAGCTCCTGCATCCATGCAGTCGTGCGGCGCCGCCTCTGAAAAGTGAAAGCGTTTTGACTTTACGAATTGTTCTGGTTGACTCACTATAAAGCTTTCCATCAAAGGGAGGTGCATACAGTGAAGGATGCGAACGGCTGGATTGAAACGCTGTCGCTTGAGCCTCATCCGGAAGGCGGCTTTTTTCGGGAAACTTATCGCTCTGATGAAGTATTAGCCCATGGTAGTCTGCCGGATCGGTTTTCAGGAGAACGAAACTTTTCGACGGCTATTTATTATTTGTTGGAGGGTAAGGATTTTTCCGCGTTTCATCGAATTCAGCAAGATGAAGTCTGGCATTTCTATGACGGTGCATCATTGATTATCCATATTATTGATCCGGAAGGAAGCTATTCCACTGCAAGGCTCGGACGCACCATTCTGGATGGTGAAGTTCCACAGTTTATAGTACCTGCAGGCTGTTTTTTTGCGGTAGAGGTAAGTGATCCTTCTTCGTACGTTCTTTCTGGTTGTACCGTTGCTCCGGGCTTTGACTTTGCGGACTTTGAAATGCCTTCAGCTGAGCAGCTGTTGAATAGCTTCCCTGAGCATGCTGTTCTGATTGAGCGATTGACACGGTAAAAGCTATGAAAACATTTATCGAATGAGCGTAAAACCCCGTACTTTGAGAGGGTGTCGCAAAAGGTCAATTAAAACGCTTCAAGCTTCAAACCGTCATCTCCGCGAAGGCGGAGATCCACTGTTCGTGGTGGGTTCCCGCCTGCGCGGGAACGACGATCTTGATATATCCTGCTGACCATACCCTTTTGCGACACCCTCTTCACGGCGGGGAGGATGTCAATGTAACTGTCCCCTCGAATATCAATATCAATATCAATTCATACAATACTGTTGTCGTTTGGTGTGAGACCTTTGGCGAGTTTATCACTGCGGCCAGGTATCGATAGAATGGAGCCGGACTTGTTGAAGTCCGGCAAAATTCATGGCTTAACTCTCGTTAAACGCCTCGTCCCATTCATCGGCAAAAAGATAACCCAGGGTGTGGGCATTTTTTTCTTCTTTATTGACCGCAAGGAAGATGGTTGCGTTGTATGTAGACTTGTCGTGTATGTCCATGACCACGAGATCATCGTTCTGGGCTTCACCTAACTTGTCGATACAGGTGCTATGGGTCACCAGAATCAGGTTTTTGCCTTCTTCCTTGTATTTGAAAATATCGCTATAAAGGTTCTCTTTACAGCCTTCACGAAGCCAGTTTTGAGTAATGGTCGCTTCCTCACCAAACATCAGGTCAGCAGTCTGGTGGGTTCGTTTGACAGGGCTGTTGTAGACGATGGTTGTTTGCTCGGGTAAGTGATTAAATTTCTGGCCGACGGCAATAGCCTCTGCCTTGCCGGGAACGGTGATACCGGTTTCCCCATCAAGACACAGGTTGTCGGAGCGATCACAGCGTTCAGCGTGTCTGACCAGTGCAACGACATTACCTTGAACCCAGTGAACCTGTAGATCAAACAGTCTTTTATCATTTTCAGCCAGGCTAACAGTGGGCTCAGGCTGCAGAAAGGACCAGGCTGCTGACGCTGAAACGGTCAGACCAGCCAGGGCAATCAATGTCTTTTTAAGCATATAAGGTGTTGTGCGACAATTCTTTGAGAGAGGTAATGTATCGAATCACCGCCTCTCCAAAACAGTGTTAATCAACGCAGAGTAAGCCACATATATTACGGATTTATGACGGAAGCGCACATGGATAGAGAAATGCCACTTGTCGGGTTTGGGCGTGGTGCACTAAAGAATAGGTATAAGTAGCTTGCTGTTTTCTATACTGACGCAGTTCAGACTCCATCGCCCCTGCTCTGAAATCGCAGAGACGATTGAATTCAGGTTACAGAGCCAAGATTGCGGTCAGACAGACCGCGAAATCCAAAGTAACGATAATAACAGCATTCAAAACAAAGGTAGCAGTAGCATTCAAAGCAAAGATAACAGCAGTGGCTCTCGCAGATGAACTATTGAGTGCGCTTTTATCCTGGGCTATTTTTGTACCGGGGTTTGAGCTTGCTCCGGAATCATAGGGTGGGGCGACTGGCTGGCAGATTTCTGTGTCAAAGAATAGCTTGCCTTCAAGGTTGAACAGTCCTCTGCAGGCAGAAAGAGTGGAACCGTTGATAGCAGACCATGTATTCACCATCGGGTTGCGTGTGGGGGTTGACATGACAATGCTGGAACTCACAGGTCTTTCGCACAGTTCTCGTACTTTATGTTCTGACAGTTTTTGTTCGCCAAGATCTTCCAGTGATTTGTGAACTGCTTTCAGGCTGAATGGTTTCAGGGGTTGCCACCATGGATTGACTGCTTGCAGATGGTTACAAACCAGGTTCAGTTCAAGCCCTCCCCAAATGGTTATAGCTGTCCATGTTACACCGATATGATTTGCAATCATGTAAAAACGTGGAAGTCCTGCTTTGATTATTTCGGAACCTTCGATATCTCCGGTAAGAACAAAACCACCTTTGCGAGCAGGGTCGTGACGACTGAAGCCGACATTGGAAATGTCGACTTCGTTGCTGATAATATCCATGCTGCTTCCAGATGCTATTCTAAACTCACCCGCTTCTGCCATATTGCCGATGAAACTGTTCGACTTGACAACTAATGGCTCTGACTGGTTGCTGATCTCGGGAAGATTAATAAATATCCCATGATCCGGAATTAAATGTGGGAAATAGTGGTTGTTAATCGTGCTGTATTTTTCACCTGTGATCAGGTTGACAGAGAACTGCAAGCCCGGACCCCGGATCTCACCATTGGCAGACGCATCCAGAGATTTTCTGCAGTCAAGGACAACTGCGGCACGGATGGGAAGATGAAAAATGTTCCCTTCTAAAATCAGTTTCCGGTTGTAGCACTCTGCAAAAACAATGGAGTCAATTGAGGGGTGGTTATTCTCTCGGTCTGGCTGAAAATTAACGTGTTTTATATTGCTGTTTTTTGTTTCACCAGGCTGGAAATTGTCAGTGGTTCCGATCCTGACCATATATTTGTCTTTATATCCCGGTCGATCCCTGATGATGATATCAAAACCATTTTCGGCTGCTCCAATAATGTCCTGACCGTTTTTCAAACGTATTGCACTGCTAATAAAGTATTCAACCGGAGTTACAACAGGTGCTGTCGTATGTAAAGAGCTATCCGATGGAGAGGGTGTCATTGGCATGACCATTTCAGAGGAGAGCAGTATAACAGTGTTCTCAGGTATCCGTTCTATCAACTCATTTAAATTCTCGGTCGGTTTGGCACTGAGAATAGTACACTGTCGTTTGTTAACAAGTGCTGAATCCATTTTTAGCCGTTGCTGAAGCACCGTCGAATGCTCTGAGAGGAGGGGCTTGGGGTCAAGCAGAGAGTCGCAGTCGACTATCGTAAGGGGTGTAGAAGAGGAGACCGTTGGAGATTGAGTCGACGCTTCGAGCTGTTGAATCAGAGTTTGTAACAGGAATACTGGGGCGATGAATCGGGTCAACAAACACTGCTGATTAATCATGTTCTGAACTTCCAAAGAAATTTAGAAGGGAAGCCTAGACGCCGTAGCTATATCTATCCATCCAAATTATGCGCAAGTTTTCGAGGATAAGGCACGATGATTCTCGCGCTTGACCAGCTAAAGTCGGTCAAGCGCGATTGGCGTCAGCTGCCTTCCTTGGAGAGTTCAGAAATTTCTTTCAGGCGCTCCAGAACTTTGTAATTGATGGAGTCTTTTGTGTACTGACCACGACTGTTCAGTGTGCCAGGCTTGCAACCGGTCAGAAGCTCCATGGCTTCGTCAGCATGATTGACTGCATAAACACTGAAATTGCCTGCTTTTACAGCATCGACCACTTTCTGGTGGAGCATCAGGTTTCGGAGGTTGGTGGCAGGGATAATGACGCCCTGCTCACCTGTCAGGCCACGGGCGTTACAAAGATCAAAGAAGCCCTCAATCTTTTCATTAACACCGCCAATTGCCTGAACTTCCCCATGCTGGTTCATGGAGCCGGTGACGGCAAAACCCTGTTTGATAGGCGTATTGGTCAGAGCGGACACCAGGCAGCAAAGTTCAGCCAGAGTGGCGCTGTCACCATCAATATAACCGTAGGATTGCTCCATGGTCAGGCTGGCCGAGATAGCCAGAGGGAATTTCTGGGCGTATTTGCTGCCCAGATAGCCAGTCAGGATCATAACCCCCTTTGAATGAATGGCCTGACCCAGAGAGACTTCCCGTTCAATATCGACAATCCCCTGGGATCCCGGGTAGACGGCTGCCGTAATTCTGGCTGCAGAACCAAAGCTGGTATCCCCGATAGACATGACAGTGAGCCCGTTGATCTTGCCGATCTTTTCTCCTTTGGTATCGATCAGGATGCTGCCTTCAATCATCTCGTCGAGAATCTGTTGGCTGACACGTCCGGTGCGCTCAGACTTGGCGGCCAGGGCCCGGTCAATATGTTCGTTGTTGATCTTGCGGCCACGGCTCATACGACGAATGAAGTCTGCTTCTGCCAGCAGGTCGAACAGATCGCCTATCCTGGCAGACATCTCACCCTGGTGTTCAGCCATTCTCGAACTGTGTTCGACGAGGCGGGCAACGGCCGCAGCCGTCAGGGCCGGGTAGTTTTCATCATCTGCACGGTTTTTTAACAGTTGGGCAAAAGCATGTACCGATTCCCTGTCTCGTGTAATCCGGTCATCAAAATCGACCAGAACTCTGAATATTTCGTGGAAATCCGGATCAAGCTGTTGCAAGAGGTAATAAATATCTCTGGAACCGACAAGGATGATCTTGATGTTGAGAGGGATGGACTCCGGGTTCAGGGTAATGGTGTTGAGCAGCCCCATCTCTGAGTACGGAGATTCAATAGTCAGCTCTTTCTGTTTCAGGGCTCTTTTTAGTGCTTCCCAGACAAAAGGTTCTTCCAGCAACTTGTTAGCGTCCAGCAACAAGTAGCCACCATTGGCTTTATGCAGAGAACCAGGGCAAATCTGTCGGTAATTGGTCACCAGGGCACCCATCTCGCTGGCGTATTCAATACGACCAAACAGGTTCTTGTAGTTAGGGTGAGACTCATACACGACGGGTGCAGCACCGCTGGCAGAATGGCCAATCAGCAGGTTGGGTGCATAGAGTTCAACCAGTGACTGTCGTTTGCTTGAGTCATCCTTGGACTCCATGTTGCGGTCATCAGCAAGAATATCAATAACGGTGCGGTGCAGGTGATTTTTAACGGCCTCAAGATACCCCAGCACCGACTTCTGATTGTTGTACTTTTTATTCAGGGGTTTGAGCAGAGGTTCCAGGGCCTGGTCAATGGTTTCCTGATTGAGCTTTTGTAGTTTCTCGTTGGATTCCCTTTTCCATTGCGGAAGTTCAACCAGTGAGTCGTTCAGTATTGATTCCAGTTCACTGATGTCTTTATTGAATTTGGACCGTTTTTTATCCGGGAGCTGGGCAAATTCGGTTTCGTCCATCGCCTTACCCTCATGCATAGGGGTAAAGCTGAGGGAACCCGCTTCGCGAAACAAGGCAATGTTCCGTTTCAGGGCTTCCTGTTCAATCTGATCAATGGCGTGGTCATAGCTTCGGTTGAAATCACGCTCAATAACGCTTTTCTTTTGCTGATAGGTCGGGTTTTCAAACGCTGCCGGAAAGGTCAGCATGAGACTGTCAACAAACTGATCAAAATCTTTCTGCAAAGGCTCGCCCGCTCCTGCGGGAAGCGTCAAAATCTTTGGTTCACGAGGAGTGTCGAAGTTATTGATATAAATCCAGTCGTCAGGTGGCGTCTGGAGCTTGGCTTCAGATTCCAGATATTTTCTCAGGTAGGACATCCTGCCTGTACCGGACTCCCCCATCACATAGATGTTGTAGCCCGTTCGGTGCATTGCTACGCCGAATTGAATGGCACTGGTTGCTCTTTCCTGGCCGAGGATACCCGCATATTTCTCAAGATCGTCGGTGGACTTGAACCCAAGTTCTTTGACCGGCTGTTTCGCAATGAGTTGACTGGTTGAAAGTTTAAGCTTTTTCACTAAGGCCTGCCGTTAACTAATGAGTTCTCTGGGTCATTTCTACGTCGCAGAGCACCATAGGATCAATCATAAGCCGCTCTGCTTTGATGGATTCTTAACCTGCCGGAAAAACCATTAGCCGGTAGGCTGCCAGGTCATCAGTCTCTTTGGATAACCCGTACGGATAGCATAATGCTTTTTTTATCTAACTGTCATGAATTCTGTTGCCAATTGAGGTTGGAGGATAAAAGCGGCTTTTTTAGCGGTTATTTGTTACAAGAACTTGCTTCTAATTTTCTGAGTAATAGCGTTAACTTAAATGATGAGATGTTCAGTGTCGATCGTTGAAGTGACATTGAGTAAAAGTGTGGGATTGCTTCAGAACAAAATGTAGTACGTAAGTTTTATATCGTTTGTGTATGCATCTTTGCGAAGGTCCTCTGAGGTTGCCAGGAAATTGAGGTCATCATGTTGAGATTTCTGTCATGCCTGCTAACAGTTTTTTTTATTTTTTCATTTCACAGTGCTCAGGCTTCACCGCAGCTGGTTAAAGAGTTGCAGAAACTGGTAGGGGGGTTACCACCGGGTAGTGTTCACTCCATTCAGGTCAAAGACCCTGCCAGTGGCCGGGTTGTTTTTGAACAGGGGGCTCATCACAATCTGGTGCCTGCCAGCGTTCTGAAAGTAGTGACGGCCACACTGGCTTATGAGGTTCTGGGCGATAAATTTCAATACACTACCCAGCTCGTAACCCGCGACCGACCTATCCGAAAAGGTATTGTTAATGGGCCCGTAGCTCTTGTGTTCAGTGGTGATCCCTCTTTGAGACGGAAACATCTGGATGAGCTTGTTGGCCAGCTGAAAAAGCGGGGGGTCAAATCTATTCATGGAGACCTCTGGCTGGATGGAGCTGTCTTTACAGGCTATGACCGCGCTGGTGGCGTCAGCTGGGATGATCTGAACATCTGTTTTGCAGCACCGGCAGCCGCCATGATTCTGGACCGGAACTGTTTCTACGGCTGGCTGAAACCAGGCAAAAAAGAAGGTTCCAGAACGTCCATCCAATACGATCAGCCAGACTGGTTTCTGGCCATTGATAATCAGGTACGCACCCATTCTGAAGAAAATTGCCGTCTTGAAGTTCGCCCCTCAAGGGATAAGGAGTACCGTCTACAGGGCTGTATCAGCCCCAAATCATCGCCTGTTCGCCTCGCTTTTTCTGTGAACAATGTAGAGAGAACGGTTAAGCGGTATGTGAAAGATCGGCTGCAAAAAAAGGGTGTCGAATTAAAAGGCAGAGTCATTGTGGGTCGTCCCGGGATGGATTTGCCTTTTGTTCTGGCAGAACATAGATCCGAGTTTTTACCGCAGCTACTCAAACCGGTGTTAAAGAATTCTGACAACCTGTACTCTGACAGCATTCTGAAAACAGTAGGTTACGAAACCTCTGGCAAGCCGGGATCTTATGCCTCAGGTATTGAAACAGCGCGGGAAGTTCTGGGAGGCAAAGGTGTTGGTTTTCGAACCAGCAGGTTGGTAGACGGTTCCGGGCTTTCCCGATACAACTTTATCAGTGCGTCGACCCTGGTTGATGTGCTGATGTTTGGTTGGTCACGATGGGGGGAAAAAAGTCCTTGGCTGAGCGCTCGTGATCGTAAGGAAATGTGGTTCAAAACCGGTTATATGAGTGGCGTCAGCAGTGTGGCTGGTTATGTATTCCAGCCTGATGGAAAGCCCTTGGTGTTTGCTGTGATCCTTAATGGTCTGATGCCTCCTCTACCAGCCAGTCGTGAACAAATGAAAGCTTTTCGCAAAGACATCAGAGTTTTCCGTCGTTCATTTCTAAAAGCTTTGTCCAAGGAAGGAAAGGTCTGAATCATGCTTTCCCCCCCCCTTTCGAAGTGGCTTCCATTATCCATGAGTGAGTCATTGTTGTCTGCGGTAGGTGTTTGCCGTTGTTGCTATCTTTGATCCCGCAATTATAATGCGCCTCCACTGAATGGTGCATGGCTCTTAACGGGCACGCAACGATCCATTGCAACAACGTTTAAAACGGTGATTGACAATTGTATCGAACAGCGTAGAATGCACCGCCGCTGAGACAGAAACGCAACGCTCACTGAGTGAACGAATGCGGTCCCGGCAAGTTGAAAAGTGGCTTGAAAAACAGGTGCTTGACAACAACCAGCGCCAAGGTAAGATGAGCGCCTCGCTGAACAGCGCTGACCGCTGGTTCAGCCGGTTAAAACCTTCTTGTTTTAATCCAGTTCTTTAACAAATTATCAGACAATTCGTGTGGGCGCTTGTGTGAATAGCATCGGTCAACAGAGCTTTGCTCTGAAATGATTTAAATGCTGATCAAGCAAGCGAACATACCCTTAAATTCTATGAGAATTTATCTTCTCATAAAGAGTTTCATGTACGTTTAATTGCAAATGATTGAGCAGCGGACTGTTTTCGGACAGGAAGCAAAACGATTTAAACTGAAGAGTTTGATCATGGCTCAGATTGAACGCTGGCGGCAGGCCTAACACATGCAAGTCGGGCGGTAACATTTCCAGCTTGCTGGAAGATGACGAGCGGCGGACGGGTGCGTAACACGTAGGAATCTGCCCGGTAGTGGGGGATAGCCCGGAGAAATCCGGATTAATACCGCATACGTCCTACTCTTTTTCGGAAGAGGGGGGAAAGCAGGGGACTCTTCGGAACCTTGCGCTATCGGATGAGCCTGCGTCGGATTAGCTGGTTGGTGGGGTAAAGGCCTACCAAGGCGACGATCCGTAGCTGGTCTGAGAGGATGATCAGCCACACTGGGACTGAGACACGGCCCAGACTCCTACGGGAGGCAGCAGTGGGGAATATTGCACAATGGGCGCAAGCCTGATGCAGCCATGCCGCGTGTGTGAAGAAGGCCCTAGGGTTGTAAAGCACTTTCAGCGAGGAGGAAAGGTTCAAGGTTAATACCCTTGAGCTGTGACGTTACTCGCAGAAGAAGCACCGGCTAACTCCGTGCCAGCAGCCGCGGTAATACGGAGGGTGCGAGCGTTAATCGGAATTACTGGGCGTAAAGCGTGCGTAGGCGGCTTGTTAAGTTGGATGTGAAAGCCCCGGGCTCAACCTGGGAACGGCACCCAAAACTGGCAAGCTAGAGTGCGGAAGAGGAGTGTGGAATTTCCTGTGTAGCGGTGAAATGCGTAGATATAGGAAGGAACACCAGTGGCGAAGGCGACACTCTGGTCTGACACTGACGCTGAGGTACGAAAGCGTGGGGAGCAAACAGGATTAGATACCCTGGTAGTCCACGCCGTAAACGATGTCTACTAGTCGTCGGGGATCTTGCATTTCTGGTGACGCAGCTAACGCGATAAGTAGACCGCCTGGGGAGTACGGCCGCAAGGTTAAAACTCAAATGAATTGACGGGGGCCCGCACAAGCGGTGGAGCATGTGGTTTAATTCGAAGCAACGCGAAGAACCTTACCTGGCCTTGACATCCTGTGAACTTACTAGAGATAGTTTGGTGCCTTCGGGAACGCAGTGACAGGTGCTGCATGGCTGTCGTCAGCTCGTGTCGTGAGATGTTGGGTTAAGTCCCGCAACGAGCGCAACCCTTATCCTCAGTTACCAGCACTTCGGGTGGGCACTCTGGGGAGACTGCCGGTGACAAACCGGAGGAAGGTGGGGACGACGTCAAGTCATCATGGCCCTTACGGCCAGGGCTACACACGTGCTACAATGGTGCATACAGACGGTTGCCAAGCCGCGAGGTGGAGCTAATCTGAGAAAGTGCATCGTAGTCCGGATTGGAGTCTGCAACTCGACTCCATGAAGTCGGAATCGCTAGTAATCGTGAATCAGAATGTCACGGTGAATACGTTCCCGGGCCTTGTACACACCGCCCGTCACACCATGGGAGTGGGTTGCTCCAGAAGTAGCTAGCTTAACCTTCGGGAGAGCGGTTACCACGGAGTGATTCATGACTGGGGTGAAGTCGTAACAAGGTAGCCCTAGGGGAACCTGGGGCTGGATCACCTCCTTAAACGAAGGCCGACCTTCCATAAGCGTTCACACGAATTGTTTGATTATCAGTTGACAGTGGTCAGTGACCAGTTGTCAGTTGTTAGTTTTGTTCTTTAACAATGTGGAATCCAAACTTAAATTAAGCTGAGTTGATTTAAAAGGCATTAGTCTTTTAATGAAATTCTTGCTGAGACACTCTCAAGTGTAGGGCGTATCAGTGGCCGGTTGTCAGTTGACAGTTGCCGGTTACTGAAGATCGTTAAAGGTAGTTATTGCCTATAACCATCAGTTGCCACGAATCGACTGACCACTGGTCACCGACAACTGACAACTGAGATCTCGAAGAGATCGTTTTGGGTTATATGGTCAAGTGACTAAGCGTACACGGTGGATGCCTTGGCAGTCAGAGGCGATGAAGGACGTGGTAATCTGCGAAAAGTCTTGGGGAGCCGATAAACAGGCGTTGATCCAGGAATGTCCGAATGGGGAAACCCACTCACACAAGTGAGTATCCTTTACCTGAATACATAGGGTTTAGGAGGCGAACCCGGGGAACTGAAACATCTAAGTACCCGGAGGAAAAGAAATCAACCGAGATTCCCCCAGTAGCGGCGAGCGAACGGGGAGTAGCCCTTAAGCAATTTTTGGTTTAGCGGAACACTCTGGAAAGTGTGGCCATAGTGGGTGATAGCCCCGTACGCGAAAAGCCATTGATTGTGAAATCGAGTAGGACGGCACACGTGAAATGTTGTCTGAACCGTCTTTTCGGAGACAAGGGGGGACCATCCTCCAAGGCTAAATACTCCTGACTGACCGATAGTGAACAAGTACCGTGAGGGAAAGGCGAAAAGAACCCCGTTGAGGGGAGTGAAACAGAACCTGAAACCGTGTACGTACAAGCAGTGGGAGTCAGTGGTCAGTTGTCAGTTGTCAGTTGCCAGTAGGCAAGCGACAGCAGATGACTGATTACCAGGTCGTCAAGTTGGAAAATACGGGCAGATTTGCAGAGGTGTTGAAATTGACGCTGAACAAAACTGACCACCGACAACTGACAACTGGCCACTGATGACTGCGTACCTTTTGTATAATGGGTCAGCGACTTATTTTCTGTGGCAAGGTTAACCGTATAGGGAAGCCGTAGCGAAAGCGAGTCTTAACAGGGCGTCCAGTCGCAGTGAATAGACCCGAAACCGGGCGATCTATCCATGAGCAGGTTGAAGATCAGGTAACACTGATTGGAGGACCGAACCCACTGTCGTTGAAAAGCCAGGGGATGACTTGTGGATAGGAGTGAAAGGCTAATCAAGCCCGGAGATAGCTGGTTCTCCTCGAAAGCTATTTAGGTAGCGCCTCGTGTCTCACCATCGGGGGTAGAGCACTGTTTGGGCTAGGGGGCCATCCCGGCTTACCAACCCCATGCAAACTCCGAATACCGATGAGTGCAATCACGGGAGACACACGGCGGGTGCTAACGTCCGTCGTGGAAAGGGAAACAACCCAGACCGTCAGCTAAGGTCCCAAAGTAATAGTTAAGTGGGAAACGATGTGAGAAGGCCCAGACAGCCAGGAGGTTGGCTTAGAAGCAGCCACCCTTTAAAGAAAGCGTAATAGCTCACTGGTCGAGTCGGCTCGCGCGGAAGATGTAACGGGGCTCAAACTATTCACCGAAGCTACGGGGTTCAGTTGTCAGTTTACAGTTGTCAGTTGGCAGTATGAGAAGTAAGTATGCAGCGATTTGAAGATTTAGAAGTATTTCAACGGGCCTATAAGCTTTCTTTGAAAGTTCACAAGCTCTCGCTGGAATTTCCGAGAATTGAACAAATGCATGGACTTGCTGATCAGATGCGCAGAGCCAGTAAAGGAATCTGTGCAAATATTGCTGAAGGACATGGGAAACTGATCATCTCAAAAGCAGAGTTTCGAAGGTTCATATTGATGGCTATCGGATCATCTGACGAAATGAGAGTTTGGTTAAGGTACTGCCTTGATCGTCAATTACATTGACGATCAGCAATGGCAAGACCTCAAAACCGAATACAACCAAGTCAGTAAGATGTTGGTTAGTTTGCACAAGAGTTTTAAATAACTCAGTTCAAACTGACAACCGACAACTGCAAACTGACAACTGAACCGGTAGAGGAGCGTTCTGTAAGCCGTTGAAGGTTCACCGGAAGGTGGGCTGGAGGTATCAGAAGTGCGAATGCTGACATGAGTAACGATAAAGGGAGTGAGAGGCTCCCTCGCCGGAAGACCAAGGGTTCCTGCGCAACGCTAATCGGCGCAGGGTGAGTCGGCCCCTAAGGTGAGGTCGAAAGACGTAATCGATGGGAAACAGGTTAATATTCCTGTACCCCTTTTGACTGCGATGGAGTGACGGAGAAGGCTAGGCCAGCAGGGCGATGGTTGTCCCTGTTTAAGGTCGTAGGCTGTGGACTCAGGCAAATCCGGGTTCACAAAGCCGAGAACTGATGACGAACCCACCAAGGTGGGGAAGTGGTTGATGCCAGGCTTCCAGGAAAAACTTCTAAGCTTCAGGTCAAAAGGGACCGTACCCGAAACCGACACAGGTGGTCAGGTAGAGAATACCAAGGCGCTTGAGAGAACCTGGGTGAAGGAACTAGGCAAAATGGCACCGTAACTTCGGGAGAAGGTGCGCCCCTTTTGGTGACCGGACTTGCTCCGTAAGCTGAAGGGGGTCGAAGATACCAGGTGGCTGCGACTGTTTATTAAAAACACAGCACTGTGCTAACACGTAAGTGGACGTATACGGTGTGACGCCTGCCCGGTGCCGGAAGGTTAATTGATGCTGTTATCGCAAGAGAAGCGGTTGATCGAAGCCCCGGTAAACGGCGGCCGTAACTATAACGGTCCTAAGGTAGCGAAATTCCTTGTCGGGTAAGTTCCGACCTGCACGAATGGCGTAACGATGGCCACGCTGTCTCCACCCAGGACTCAGTGAAATTGAAATCGCTGTTAAGATGCAGTGTATCCGCGGCTAGACGGAAAGACCCCGTGAACCTTTACTACAGCTTCACAGTGGATCTTGATGTTGCTTGTGTAGGATAGGTGGGAGGCTTTGAAGTGTGGACGCCAGTCTGCATGGAGCCAACCTTGAAATACCACCCTGGCAATATTGAGGTTCTAACCCAGGTCCTTTAGCAGGATCGGGGACATTGTGTGGTGGGTAGTTTGACTGGGGCGGTCTCCTCCCAAAGAGTAACGGAGGAGCACGAAGGTTGGCTAAGCACGGTCGGACATCGTGCGGTTAGTGTAATGGTACAAGCCAGCTTGACTGCGAGAGGAACATCTCGAGCAGGTACGAAAGTAGGTCATAGTGATCCGGTGGTTCTGAATGGAAGGGCCATCGCTCAACGGATAAAAGGTACTCCGGGGATAACAGGCTGATACCGCCCAAGAGTTCACATCGACGGCGGTGTTTGGCACCTCGATGTCGGCTCATCACATCCTGGGGCTGAAGCCGGTCCCAAGGGTATGGCTGTTCGCCATTTAAAGTGGTACGCGAGCTGGGTTTAGAACGTCGTGAGACAGTTCGGTCCCTATCTGCCGTGGACGTTGGAAGTTTGAGGAGAGCTGCTCCTAGTACGAGAGGACCGGAGTGGACGAACCACTGGTGTTCGGGTTGTGTCGCCAGACGCATTGCCCGGTAGCTAAGTTCGGACGGGATAACCGCTGAAAGCATCTAAGCGGGAAGCCCCCTTCAAGATGAGACTTCCCTGGCCGCAAGGCCCATAAGAGACGTTGAAGACTACGACGTTGATAGGCGGGGTGTGTAAGCGTTGTGAGGCGTTGAGCTAACCCGTACTAATGACTCGAGAGGCTTGACCATATAACGCCAAAGCGATTTGCGCAGCGAAGCTGCGGGTTTTAAGGCTTTAAAGCTGTAAGGCTGTAAGGTTTTAAGACAAGCCATACATAAAGAGTGTGAAGCAAGAGAAAGCTTATTTAGACAGGATTCCAGAACCGGTTTCAAAATCAACTTTAAAGCCTTAAAGCTTTTGAGCCTCCGGTTCAAACCAGTTTTGCCTGGTGACCATAGAGTGTTGGAACCACCCGATCCCATCCCGAACTCGGAAGTGAAACGACACATCGCCAATGGTAGTGTGGGGCTTCCCCATGTGAGAGTAGGTCATCGCCAGGCATTGAATAAAGCAGAACCCCGGTTGAGAGATTGACCGGGGTTTTTGTTTTGTGGGCAAAGGAGTGTGGCAGAACAGAAGTGAAACGACACATGCCTGGGCGGCCCCACCTGGGCGGCCCCACCTGGGCGGCCCCACCTCGGCGGCCCCACCGATGGTAGTGTGGGGCTTCCTCATGTGAGAGTCAGTCACTGTCAGGCATTGAATAAAAAAAAGCCCAAGATCGAATTCGTTGGGCTTTTTTTATTCAGTGATTTGCGACCTTATACCCATCACAGAGAAAAGTCGCACTGGCATCGGCGATAAATAAGCGCTAAATCCCCCTAATCGACATCGTCAAAAACTCCGGTTAATGTTTTGCTTTTAACTGGGGTTTGATTATGACGGTAGAAAAAAGCGCCTGAATGAAAGGTCTCTCGTAGCGGTGCTTACAAGGGCAACATGTATCCGGAATATTTCAAGCCGACAGAACAAAAAGATTTCGGTTTTTACCAGAAGTGCTATTTTTTGCTTGCAAGGAACTCGGCTTTCCTTATAATCAGCCGCGTCTTCAGGGATGGCATTTCTTCCTCGAAGCAACGAAGTGGTGGGCGTAGCTCAGTTGGTAGAGCCCCGGATTGTGATTCCGGTGGTCGTGGGTTCGAACCCCATCGTCCACCCCACTTTTAAAAAAGGCCTGACTATCAAGTCAGGCCTTTTTTTTGAACTTAGCACTCATTATTTTCTAATACTTCTGCTGATCTTCACTCAGCTCAAGATAAATCCTGTATTTTCTGTCATAGTCTTCTGCAAGCGATGTGTCAGGAGATAGCGTTTCTTTTCGCTTCATTCAAGCCTTCAGCATAGGAAAGATGACTGCTTGGCAGGTGGTCAATCAATGCTCCCGACACTGATCGAACAACAACGTTGTGTTAAAAGCCTTCAAGGGCTGAAGGCATAAGATGTCATCAGAGGGCTGCATTATTGTGTCAGAAGTCTGCCAGAGCTTTAGTGTCTGGGGTTTTTTTGCCGCAAAAACAAGCATAATAGTAGACGAGTAATTCAGCGGGCTTTGAAGAGATAAGCAGATGATTATGGACTCAGTGATCGGGCATCGAGGTGCAGCTGCTCTGGCTCCGGAGAATACTCTGGCTGGTATTCGGAAGGCGGCCGATTTGAGGCTGAAATGGATAGAGCTCGATGTGACACTGCTGGGAGATGGCTCAGCAGTGATGTTTCATGACCCAACAATGAGCAGGACTTCTTCAGGAAATGGGCATTTGAGGGGAAAGAATCTGGCTCAGGTCGCTACTCTGGATGCCGGACGCTGGTTCTCGGAGGCGTTCGCCGGTGAAAAGGTGCCAACACTTCTTGAAACACTGGCTTTGATCAAGAAACTGAAGCTGAGCCTGAATCTTGAGTTGAAGCCCAATCGCTGCGATTTAAAGCTTTTGGTTGAGGAGGTGGTTGCAGCCATAGAAGCAGCTGATTTCCCCGAGGATCAACTGTTGGTATCGAGCTTTAATCATAAACTTCTGGTTCTGTATCGGGCAAAAGCTGGCAGCAGGATTGGTTGTCTTTTCGAGTCGCTGCCTCGAAACTGGAAATACAAAGCCAGACAGGTTGGTGCCAAAACGATTCATCTGAATGGCAAAAAACTCAAAGAGAAAAACGCGCATGACATCAAAGCGGCAGGTTATGAGCTGTATTGCTATACCGTTAACGACAAGGATATGGCTGATCGATTAAGAGCCTGGGGTGTTGATGGCGTCTTTTCGGATAATCCTGCTTTAATCGCTTGACAGAGTGCCGGGCAGGCACTCGGTTGCGAATGAAGATTAGTGCTCTTCGTCTACTTCTCTCAAGTATTTGAATAGTTTTCTGAAAGCTGCGGGAGGTTTGTCCTGTACGGCTTCCTTTTGAGCGTTACGTACCAGTTGTCGTATGTGTTGATGATCGGCTTCAGGGTATTTGTCGAGGTATTCGGTGAGCACCTCATGCCCCTCGTTTATCAACCGGTCACGCCAGCGCTCCAATTGATGAAAGCGACGGCTGTATTCCTCACTGGTGGAATCCAGGCTGTCGAGATATTTCTGGATGGGTTCCAGCTCCTGGTCTCGCATTAATTTGCCTATGAAGCCCAAGTGCCGTTTGCGGGCATTATTGCTTTTAATTCGCTTGCTCTCATCCAGCGCTTCCCTGAGGCGTTCATTCAGGGGCAGCTTGTCCAACATGGCTGGCTTCATATCCATCAGGCGGGCACCCATGGCCTTGAGCTCGTCCATATCGCGTTTGAGCTCGGATTTGCTGACGTAAATGATTTCTTCAGCGTCGTCTTCAAATGGGGAGAGGTCTTGATCTGACATGGTTCAGGTCTACTTAGAGAGATGCAGGCATTTTACTCCAGTTACGGATATTCAGCTATGAGTGTAGAAGGAAGGCTGCCAGACTTGTTTTGGGCCAATGGTGATAGTGTTTATGGTGAATGGTTTGTTTTTCTTTCGCTATGGGCATTTGTGGCTGGGCACGGCACAATAGGACTTACACGTATAATTCTGAAAGGCAGGAATTTCATGGGTGATAAAACCAACGCTGTACTGGATCCCCGCTCTGAAGAGGATCGCCTGAAGACCCTGGTCAGGGATATTCTGGCTGAAGCCCGACGTCAGGGCACAGATGCCTGTGAAGTCGGTGTCAGTCTCGATGCAGGTCTTTCGGTGGGCGTCAGAATGGGTGATGTTGAAACAGTGGAGTTTAACCGTGATCAGGGTTTCGGTATCACCGTTTATCAGGGGAAGAAAAAAGGATCAGCCAGTACTTCAGACAGTACACCTGAAGCCATCAGGGAGACGGTGAAGGCAGCTTGTGATATTGCTGGATATGCTTCGGAAGATCCCTGTGCCGGTCTTGCCGATGCAGAGTTAATGGCGACTGAACTGCCAGAGCTGGACCTTTATCACCCTTGGGGTGTTGGTGCAGAAGAGGCTATAGAGCTGGCTTTGAAGTGTGAGGAAGCTGGCAGATCGTTTAGTAGTAAAATCAAGAATTCTGACGGTGCCAATGTCGGTACTCATCAAGGCTGTCGTGTATATGGGAACAGTCACGGCTTTGTAGGCAGCTATATTTCCAGTCGTCATAGTCTGAGTTGTATATTGATTGGTGAAAAAGCCGGTGAAATGCAGAGAGATTATTGGTACACCGTCGCCCGTGATGGTAATGATCTTGAGTCTGCTGCGGATGTCGGTCGCAAGGCAGCGGAAAGAACGGTGGCCCGGCTGGGTGCCAGTAAAGTCCCTACGGGTCAGGTGCCCGTGCTGTTTGCAGCAGAAGTGGCTTCAGGCCTTGTGTCACACTTGTTGGAGAGTATCAGTGGTGGCAGCCTTTATCGTCGGGCTTCATTTCTGCTGGATCATCTGGGTAAGCAGATATTTCCTGACTGGGTGCGCATCCATGAGCAGCCATACCTGAAAAAAGCACTGGGTTCGGCCAGTTTTGATAATGACGGTTTGGCTACCCGGGCCAAGGATTTTATCTCTGATGGCGTTCTGGCCAGCTATCTCCTGAGTACTTATTCTGCCCGTAAGCTGGGCATGAAGAGTACGGCTAATGCCGGGGGTGTCAATAACCTGTTCCTTGACTGCAATGCAGGCGGCAGGGAAGAGTTATTGAAACAGATGGGAACGGGCTTGCTGGTGACCGAGTTGATGGGGCAGGGTGTGAATATTGTCACAGGTGATTACTCAAGAGGTGCGGGCGGCTATTGGGTTGAAAATGGCGAAATACAGCATCCTGTCTCTGAAGTGACTATCGCTGGAAACCTGAAAGATATGTTTATGAATATGGTGGCTGCAGGGAGTGATTATGATCGCAGAGGGAGTATTCAGACCGGTTCGATTCTGATCAGTGAGATGACTCTGGCGGGTGAGTGATAAGGGTTCAGCCTGTTATCTATTTGGCTGAGTATAAAAGCAGGTTAAATGAATGATAATCACATTTTTAAAGGTTTGAGATATATCCGGAACGAAAGAGGTCAACCTCATCTGGAAGCACAATATGAACATCATCGTCCAAATGCAGGGTGGCAATCAGAAGAGCACTTTTCTGATGGAACGTTGAGATTGTTGGGTATTCTTTGGAGTTTGATGGAAGGTATGGGGGTTCTGCTATTGGAAGAGCCAGAATTATCACTCCATAGTGCAGCAAACTCCCCTGATGATTGATCGAATTCAAAGAAAGACAAAAACAAGGAGAAGGCAAGTCATCATAAGTACCCACAGTGAAGCAATACTGAATAATGAGGGTATTGATCCAAATAGTGTGATCATTTTGGAGCCCGGCAGAGAGGGTAGCCAGATCCGAACAGTCAGCAAAGCTGAAAATAAAGCACTGGAAGCGGGTTTGATAGTGAGTCAAGTGATACTGCCAAAAAACCGACCTGCAAATGTCCAGCAGCCAGGGTTTTGGGGATGACACCGCTGTATGTCACTACTGAGGATCAGTTAAAGCTGTTTCAATGATAAAGAGTTAGCAGACAGACTGCAGTGTCAGCCATAAAACAAGGCCGCCAGTCCCAGAAAGGATAGGAATCCAACAACATCGGACACTGTCGTTAGTATTATGGTGCCAGCTAATGCGGGATCTATGTTCATGGATTTGAGAACAACGGGCAGGCTGGCACCGACAATAACGGCAGTGCTGAGATTGATGATCATAGCACAGGCGATCACCAGAGAAATGACCGGGTCATGAAACCATAAGTAGGCAATCAGGGAAACCAGAGCAGCCCAGAGTATGCCATTGAGAAACCCTGCCATTAATTCACGACTGAGCAGCCATCGAAGGTTGGTCCGACTGATCTGGCCCAGTGCCATGCCCCGAATCACCAGGGTCAGAGCCTGTCCGCCAGCATTGCCGCCCATTCCTGCAACAATGGGCATTAGGACAGCCAGGGCAACGACCTTGTCGATGGTAGCCTGAAACATACCTATGACAGAAGCGGCAATAAAGGCTGTTATCAGGTTGATACCCAGCCAGACTGCACGCCGACGGGCTGTCTTCAGTGCGGGAGCAAAGGTGTCTTCATCGTCATCCAGGCCTGCCATGCTCATCATGGAGTGTTCGGCTTCTTCCCGGATAACATCTACCACGTCGTCAATCGTAATGCGGCCTAGAAGCTGACCATGCTCCGAAACTACTGGTGCTGATACCAGATCCTGCCGTTCAAACAATTGCGCAACCTGGCTGTCTTCCATATCGGCAGCGATAGGTTTCAGATCGGTCTGCATTACTTCAAAAACTGTGGCTGAAGGGGATGTGGTCAGGAGAACGGATAAAGGCAATGCCCCAATGTATTCGTCTCTGCGGTTGACGACAAACAGACTGTCTGTCATCTCCGGAATATCCTTGTGACGCCTGAGGTAACGAAGCACAACATCAAGCGTACTGCTGGGTCGGATGGTGATGACATCAGTATTCATCAGTCCACCGGCTGTGTCTTCCGGATAAGAGAGAACGGCTTCTACCCGTTGCCGGTCCTGGCTGTCCATAGAATCCAGCACTTTTCGGGTGATGGCGTCGGGTAGCTGCTGTAGCAAGTCAGCTATGTCATCAACGTCCTGACCTTCGGTAATGACTTTGAGTTCTGCCACATTCATCCTGTCCAGGAAAAACTGCCGGACTTCGTCGCTCAGCTCCTGCAATACGTCGCCTTCCATCTCTCGATCGATCAGGCGCCAGAGAAGGCTGCGAAGTTTGGGAGGGGAAGATTCAAGCAGGTGTGCCGCATCCGGAGCCGGAAGACCATTCAGCATACGCCTGAGTTCAGGAGAAACACCGTGCTCAAGGGCTTCGTTGAGCTCCTGAAATGCCTTGTCTCCGATACTCAGTTGTAGCTGTTGAACCATAGATGCGTATCCGGTTTTTTTGGTAGAAGTGTCTGAGTATCGAACTTCTGTTCTTTTAACCATCAAGTCTGATAGTCAGACTCAGTCATTTCACATGTCATTCTTTGTTAGCTTTGCCGGGCTTTCAATCTCTGGCAAAGCTTTTCGAGAGACCAGTATAAACAGGGATTTAATGATGAAAAGGGTGACTACTCACCCTCTTCAAAAAAATCATTGATCAGATTGCACAGAGCCGAACAGGCCTCTTCTTCATCATGGCCTTCAAATGTCAAATCAAGGACAGAGCCTTTTCCAGCAGCCAGCATCATGACGGCCATGATACTTTTCCCATCCACTTCACGGCCGTTAAAGCTCACCTTCACCTGGCTGGCAAAAGCCGTCGTTGTAGAAACAAATTTGGATGCTGCCCGAGCATGTAAACCAAGTTTATTAATAATGGTGATCTGCTTCTGGATCATTATTTGGAAAGCTCCCGATGTCTGACCTGAACACAGTCAAAACGTTCTTTGAGCCACTCGCCCAGTTTTTCACTAATAAATACGGAACGGTGCTGCCCCCCGGTACATCCGATCGCAATCGTCATATAACTGCGCTGTCCGGATTCGAACCTTGGTAACCATTTTTCCACGAATGTGCTGAGATCTTCAAACATCTCATTCACCATGGGTTCTGATGCCAGAAAATCTTTAACTGGCTGATCCTGACCAGTGAAGGATCTTAAGGCTTCAACCCAGAAAGGATTAGGCAGACAGCGAACATCAAAGACGTAGTCGGCATCAACTGGCATACCGTGCTTGAAGCCAAAGGACTGGATCATCAGGGTCATACTTTTGCTGGTGGAGCCGCAGAGTCGTTGTCTTATCTGTTCTCTGATTTCATGGACAGACAGTGGCGAAGTGTCCAGCCTAATATCAGCTTCTTCAGCCAGTGGGGCCAGCAGTTTCTTTTCCAGATTAATGGCTTCTGTCAGGGAAACCTTGTCATTGCTCAGAGGATGGCGACGGCGTGTCGAACTATAGCGCTTCATCAGGGTGTTGCTGTCTGCGTCGAGAAAGATTACTTGACACTCAACCCCCTGTTTTTTCAACTTTTCCAACAATGTCGGGAAGCGTTCCAGAGAGCCGGGCACATTACGAACATCGAGGCTGACAGCCATACGGTGCGGTTCGACCAGGTTGCTTTTAAGATTGGTTGGCAGATCATTCAGCATGCTGGCAGGAAGGTTGTCTACACAGTAAAAACCCTCATCTTCAAGGGCGTGAAGGGCGGAGCTTTTGCCGGAGCCTGAACGTCCACTGATGATGACCAGCTTCATGGTGTGTCCTTCCCGATTGTTTGACTGTGTAAACAGGTCTCTCACCTGGTTCCGAGTGAGGCAAGTCTATCAAAACCTAATGAGATTAGAACCAGTCGCTTTCTTTTATTTCTAGCATAGTCCGGATATTTCTATTCCATGCAGTTTTGAAGGATAAATAGGCTTTGTAGTGACAAAAGTGAAGAAGAAAGGATTTCTGAGCAAGAAACATTTTGCCTGCTTCTGTTATCAGATCAGCAAGCAAAATATTTTTTATCTACAGTCGTTAAATGGGGGAACAGATGATGCTGTAAAGTGCCTCGGAATTTTCTGCCGCTCGCATCTGACTTAACAATACTTCTGATTGAAAGCGCTCAGCGACAGCCTGCAATATATTGAGATGTTCCTGAGTATTTTCTTCCGGAACAATAAGTGCGAACACCAGATCGACCGGCTGCTTGTCCACAGAGTCAAAATCTATGGGTTCAGACAGTTTGATCAGAAGTCCGGTAGGATGCTGACAAGCACTGGAGCGACAGTGAGGCAGGGCTATGCCTTTGCCCAAACCGGTGGTACCGAGTCGCTCTCTGTTAATCAGCTTGTTAAACAGATCCTTGGTTTTGATAGCGGGAACATGCTCATTGATGATTTCCGCAACAATTTCCAGGATTTTCTTTTTGCTGGCCCCCTGCACATCGCAGAGGGTGCGCCCGGGGGTTAGAATGTTTTCAATAATCATACAACGATCGATGCTTACAGGCGGCCGTTGGCACCCTGTAGCCGGTCAAGCGTTTTCTCTTTGTGTTTTACCAGTTGTCGATCCAGTTTGTCCGACATGTCATCAATGGCAGCGTACATATCTTCAGCCTCAGCGGTTGCATTAATATCCGCCCTACGAACATGTAGAGTCGCTTCCACTTTGTGCTTCAGTTTCTCAACACTCAGAGTGACCTGAACGTTTGTAATCTGATCAAAGTGGGCGGCAAGGCGGTCGAGTTTCTTGGTGACATAATCTTTCAGAGCCTCAGTCACCTCTACATGATGTCCACTGATGTTGACTTGCATGTAACGCTCTCCTGCTGATCCCGATTCTCGACATTGGACTGCCCCCGGGATTGTACGGGCAACCCTGATTGAAAGTCTATCACTGTCAATGACAGTTAGCGCTGTTCTGAGACAAAAAATCTATGGGGCGATTTGTGGTATAAGGGCTTGTTACCTCAATCGCTGAAGGCTCAGATAAGCTGCTTGCGTTCATTCGATGGCGGTATATTCATTGATTCACGATATTTGGCGATGGTTCTCCTGGCCACTTTGATCCCCTGGTCCCCCAGCAAGCCGGCGATTTTGTTATCACTCAGTGGTTTTTTAGGGTTTTCATCGGATACCAGTTTTTTAATCAAGGCTCTGATGGCTGTTGATGAGCACTCTCCACCAGTGGCTGTGCTGACATGGCTGGAGAAAAAGTATTTCAGCTCAAACACGCCTCTTGGAGTGTGCATGTATTTCTGTGTAGTGACCCTGGAAATAGTGGACTCGTGCATATCCACTGCCTGAGCAATGTCTGCCAACACCAGGGGCTTCATGGCCTGCTCACCCTGCTCCAGAAAATCTTTCTGAAATTCAACAATCTTGCCCGCTACTTTCAGTAAGGTTTCGTTACGACTTTGCAGGTTTTTCAGAAACCAGCGGGCTTCCTGCAGCTGATTCTTCATAAAGACATTGTCACGACTGTTGTTGGCACGTTGCACCATTGAGGCGTAATTGTTGTTGATGCGAAGTCTGGGCAGGGATTCTGAGTTCAGTTCAACCGCCCAGCGGTCCCTGACTTTGGTGACCGAAATATCGGGGGTGACGTATTCCGTGTCCGCCTGGCCGATTTCTGATCCGGGCCTCGGGTTGAGGCTTTGAACAAGGCTAAGGGCTTCCCTCAGTTGATGTTCTTTGAGACGGGTACGCCGCATGATTTGGGCATAGTCACGACTACCCAGAGCCTGTAGATGATTCTGGATCAGCAGACGTGCTTCTTTCAGGAAGTGGGTTTCTTGTGGCAGTTGATTGAGTTGAACTTCGAGACATTCTTTCAGGTTGGCGCTGGCACAACCCACCGGATCAAAGTGAAGAATCCGTCGTTGCATGACCTGAAGTTCTTCAAACGCCAGTTCCTCTACCTGTTCCTGTAGCGAGAGATAAATTTCTTCCAGGGAGTGAGTGAGGTACCCGTCATTATTGATGGCTTCGATCACAGCCAGGCCCATCAGCCTGTCTCTGTCAGTCATGGGAGTCAGGTTTAACTGCCATTCCAGATAGTCCTGGAGGGACTCATTGGCCCGGGAGCGGGCAAAAGGATCATGTTCTTCATCGGTTGCAGCGGGCAGGCTGGAATAGACATCATCCCATCCGGAGTCAACGGGCAGGTCATTGGGTATGCTGTCAGCCCACTGGGGCTCTTCTGGTTCCGGGGGCTGTTCTGCTTTTTCATTGAAGTCAACAGGCTGTTCCCCTTCATCACCAGATGCAGGTGGTTCTTCAACGGACTCTTCAGACTCCAGCATCGGATTGGATTCAAGAACTTCCTGGATTTCCTGCTGAAGGTCCAGAGTGGAAAGTTGCAGAAGCCTTATGGCCTGCTGCAGCTGAGGTGTCATGGTCAGCTGCTGGCCCATTTTTAGCTGTAAGGATGGCTTCATAGGCAACTGTATACCTTTACTTCGGTGTCTGCACTGAGGGTGCCAGATTTGATGCCATCAGCGCCTGACAGTTATATCTCAGTGTCTGCTCATTATTTTGATTGGGCTACTCTCCATGTCACTGGGATTATAATCACATCTGAAGCTTCGGGAAAGTGATTCATCAAGTCAGCCATGCAACATTCAGAACAAGAGTATGAAAATAAATCAGCTCAACATCTTTGCCCGCTTCTTTCGCGAGACCAGTCAAGAGATGATCAGAGACTGAACTGATGCCCGAGATAAACGTCACGAACCTTTTGATTAGCCAGGACAGTCTGACTATCACCCTCGGCAATAATAGTGCCTTCGCTGACAATGTAGGCCTTCTCGCAGATATCCAGTGTCTCCCGGACATTGTGGTCGGTAATCAGGACTCCGATGTCCCGGGCTTTCAGGTGCGTGATAATGGCCTTGATGTCACCAACAGAAATGGGGTCAACACCGGCAAAGGGTTCATCGAGCAGAATAAATTTTGGGTCAGTGCAAAGAGCTCGGGCAATTTCTACCCTGCGCTTTTCACCACCGGAAAGGCTCATACCCGGATTGTCCCTGATATGATTGATATTAAACTCTTCCAGCAATGACTCCATTTTTGCGATGCGATCTTTCCGGGAAAGGTCGGAACGGGTTTCCAATATCGAGAGCAGGTTATCGGTGACCGTCAATTTCCTGAAAATAGAAACTTCCTGTGGCAGATAACCTACGCCAGCTCTGGCCCGGCCATGCATAGGTTCGTGAGTTAAACTCTGGCCACTAAGGTCAACCTGTCCACCGTCTGCTTTTACGAGACCTACAATCATGTAGAAGCAGGTAGTTTTACCTGCCCCGTTGGGGCCAAGAAGTCCGACAATTTGACCACTGTCGACAGCCAGAGATACATCTTTGACGACCTGTCTGCCTTTGTAGCTTTTACTGAGATGTTCTGCCTTAAGCGTTGCCATCCGGAGTTTGTCTTCCTGTTTAAAAGTTAGCTGTCGTTTTTCTGGCAGCCCTTTCAAGCCTGTTCAGTCGTTGAGCAGTGAGTGTAATGGGATATGAGTATTACTGCTTGCTCTCAGGTTTGGGTTGGTAAATCATTTTGACCCGACCATCCGGGTTGCTTTTGTTCTCACTGCCCTTGGCATTCACGGTCTGCTTGGTCAGGTCATAATCAATGCGTTCACCTGTGAAGGTATCACCCTTCTGGGTCAACTGCGCCTGCTTGATCAGTTGGATCTTATCGCCAGCCACCTGATAATCGATAGTATGACCCCAGGCTTTCAGAATGCCCTGATCATCAGGTTGCTGTTCTTCGTAGTAAGCTCTTTCCTTGTCGCCTTCTGCCACAATTTTTTTAACTTCCTGCTGGACGGAATAGATGGTCACCTTGTCTCCGGTAATTCGGGTGGTGCCCTGAATCATCACAACATTGCCTTTATAGATGGATACACCTTTCTTGTTATCGATATCGGCGGTGTTGGACTCGATCTCAATAGGCTTCTGCCGGTCAGATGGCAATGCTTGTGCCATGACTGGAAGCAGAGCCGTGGCCCCCAGCATCAGGTAATATTCGACCCCTCTGCGACGACTCTTTCTGTCTGGCCGCTCATTTGGATCAAGGCGCTTGGCCTGTTCATGGCTTTGGCTCATGAAATCCTCTTACCCTAGACTTGAGTTTAACCAGACTCTCCTTGAAGAAAGCCTCCATACCAATGGCGCGCGTACGTCCAGTGTCGTTGGTGATCAGTACCGGTCGATCAGTGACTGCCAGATCCTTTTCAGAGTATATGGTCATGAAATCAGTGTCTATTCGAACCTTACTACCATTGCCGAGGTTCGTCTGGGTCATCACCACATCATCCCAGAGCTCTATATCCTCGCTGCCGGGCAACAGTTTGCCATAGAGGGCGTCGGCCACCATGGGTTTTCCGGGGGTATTGAAATTCTCCAGATGAGGGGTTTGCAGCAACGTTGTGTCATTGTGCGGGTAATGGGTGATACTGTCTGAGACCAGTATGTAATCCAGTTCGCCCTCTTTGTTGTACTGGGTGACCCTGGTGTCAATGAAATAGTAGTCAGCGTTCTCACGAACCAGAGGCTGTTTTTTCTGAACCCCAACATGGAGTTTGCTGTCATAAGCCCAATAGCCAACGCCGACCATTATCAGCATCAGAAAAGCAATCATTATCAGGTTCCGATTGGGCATCAGATCATTGGCTCCGGGTCACAATCTGGTCAGAGTCTGCAAAGGCAGATACCGACAAAAGAAGGCCATTCAGGAAAATGATGCCCGGTTTGTGCAGTCGGCAGCATTTTCGCAGCAAATGAATTCAGTTTACCATGATTTTATTTGATCATCAGGGGCTGCAGACGAATGTTTTCAAATACTAGACACTCGCTGTCGGCCTTACGTAAGAAGAGTTGAACGGTAGTGCTTTCTTGTCGTCAAAGAAACGCTTGAATGGAAAGGTATCGCTGTAATGGTGGAAAACTATCACAGCGATATTTTGGGTATTTTAACTCTCTATTTCAGGTAACTGGCCAGCATGTCATCCAGCTTGCCTTTGGCTTTAAGAATGAAATCACAAAATTCTCTGGCTGCACCTTCGCCGCCACGATTAGTAGTGATAGCAGGTGAGTGTTCACGAACGTAGTAGTGCCCGTTAGGAACGCTGCAGCCAAAACCAACCTGTCGAATGGCTGGAAGATCTGGCAGATCGTCTCCGATGTAGGCCACTTCATCCAGGCTAAGACCTTGCCCTTCTTCCTGAAGCAATTCTTTCAGAGCGACAAACTTGTCTTCGCGGCCCTGATAGAGAAAATCTACGCCCAGGTCGGAGGCTCGTTTTTCAACAAATACGGATCGACGGCCGGTGATGATGGCCGTTTTTACACCCGACTGCTTGAGCATTTTCAGGCCATGACCGTCGAGAGTATTGAATATTTTCATTGATTCGCCATGCTCACCAAACAACAGTTTGCCGTCAGTGAGAACACCATCGACATCAAAAACAGCCAAACGAACCCTGGCGGCGGCAGATTGTAGTGAAGAACTGATCATACAACGCCCGCCTTCAGTAGGTCGTGCATATTAATGGCACCGATCAGTTCATTGTCATCATCAACACAGATCAGAGCATTGATTTTCCGGTCATCCATAATCTTCAGGGCTTCAGCCGCAAGAATCTCGGGGTGGATGGTTTTGCAGTGGCTGGTCATCACTTCATCAATCAGTGTGGATTTGGGGTCGACGCCCTTGTCCAGAGCCCGACGCAGGTCACCATCGGTGAAAATGCCAATGACATGGCGTTTGTTATCGACAATGGCGGTCATGCCCAGGCCTTTGCGAGTAACTTCCAGCAGGGCTTCGCTCATTGGTGTGCCCAGGGGAACTTCTGGTACCCGTCTGCCAATGTGCATGATGTCTTTTACTTTCAGAAGCAGTCGTTTACCTAAAGAGCCACCAGGGTGAGAGAAAGCAAAGTCTTCTGCAGTAAACCCGCGGGCTTCCAGCAGGGCAATGGCCAGTGCGTCGCCCATTACCAGGGCTGTGGTCGTGCTCGAGGTAGGCGCGAGATCCAGAGGACATGCTTCTTTTTCCACCCCGGTGTTGAGATGGGCTTCAGCATCTTTCGCCAGTGTTGAATTCGGGTTGCCGGTCATGCTGATCAGGGGGGTGCCCAGTCTTTTCAGCAGGGGCAATAGAGTAATGACTTCGCTGGTTTCGCCAGAATTGGAAAGAGCCAGAACCACGTCTTCATGGGTGACCATTCCCATATCACCATGGCTGGCTTCCCCGGGGTGTACAAAGTAGGCAGGGGTGCCGGTGCTGGCGAGGGTTGCAGCAAGCTTGCGGGCAATATGTCCCGACTTGCCCATGCCAACGACAATAATCCGGCCACGGCATTCAAGCATAACACGGCAGGCACTGGCAAAACTGCTGTCGATCCTGTCTATCAGGCTCTGAACAGCTTCCAGTTCCATGGTAACGGTGCGGCGACCAATTGAGATGAACGGCTCGTCAGTAGTCATATTACGTACAGATTAGTTGTGACACGGCTATTCTATAGTGCCTTTCGCCACAGTAACAGTTCGGGATTTCTGCATTAAAACCTGTGCACTATGATCAGTTCCTCCTGATTCCGATACTATAGACCTTATCGCAACCGCACGACCGCATGGATGCAGGAGCAGTTGCCGTGCAGGATAGTCTTAACACGGGCTAAAATGGAGAAGCCCGGGAGGCAGAGCTGACCGGTCAGCCCTGCCTGAAAAAGTCAGTGCTGAATGAATAACCAGGCACCATAGAGAAAGTATATTGAGAGCAGCGCAATGCCTGTCATTCTGCCCAAATGTCGAGGTTTCCTGCCAATCACGCAGACCAGGGTCAACAATATTGTCATGCCCAGCATAACAGGATAATCCCGCAGGATAACTGCCTGATCCAGTGCTCCGGGAGCTACGAGTCCGGGCATGGAGAGAACCGCCAGAAGGTTAAACGTGTTTGAGCCGATCACATTACCCAGGGCAATATCATGATGGCCTTTCAGAGCGCTGGTGATGGATGCGGCCAGCTCTGGCAGACTGGTGCCAATGGCAACAATCGTCAACCCGATCACAAGGTCGCTGATGCCCATGGCCTTAGCAATCTCGGTGGCCCCCCATACCAGTAGCTGTGAGCTGCCCAGCAACAGTAAAAGACCAGAACCCAGCATAAACCAGGCTTTTGCTGAGGACAGCTCTGGAATGTCTTCATCTTCCACCACTGCCTCATCCGGGTGTTGTTTCTGCCAGTGGATCATCAGGTAAAGGGTAATGACGAGGCCTGCCAGCAGAATCAAACCATCTATTCGACCCAGATAACCATTGGCAATGCAGAGACCGGAAATAATAGTTATCACCAACAGAAGGGGAATTTCTCTCTTGGTCAGAGCCGCTTTAACAGGCAGGGGGGCTATCAGGGCAGTAACACCCAGAACCAGGCCGATGTTGGCGATGTTTGAACCCATGGCATTGCCCACGGCCAGTCCCGGGAATCCTTGCAGTGCAGCCGATAGAGAGACCAGAATTTCAGGTGCAGAGGTGCCTATGGAGACCACTGTCAGGCCGATTAACATTCTTGAGACGTTCAGATTGCTGGCCGTAGCAGCGGCACCGGCAACAAAACGGTCTGCACTCCAGGTCAGGATAATGAAACCCACCAGGATGGCAGCAAGGGCAATGAGCATAGGATAAATTCTCTTCTCTAATTCAGGATGATTGGCTGAGATACTTTTTTTTTTACCTTGGAAGCGGCAAGATGATTTTATTCAGTCATTATTGTGTGAAAAAACCATTATCAGAAAGGGAGCAGTCATTCTCGGAACGGATCGGTTCATATAGCATTGTTCTGCCAGTACGGACTCTAGATAAAAAAGCCCAGTCTAAGTCTGTTGATAGTGAAAAGATAGTAAAAAGCCGGTAAAGAAGCTGTTTGGATGCAGTGATACTGATAAGGATACGTTCCCACAGTTCAAAAGGTAGCTGAAAGTCGCCATAATTAGATGCGGGTTGGTGGTAAGCTACCAGGGGACGGCGGTTGCTACTGAGTGCAGTCCACACATAGACAAGGAATAGCCTTCCAATGACAAAGGCAAGTGATAACTTTATTGAGATCCGTGGTTTGACGTTTCATCGAGGCGATCGAACGATTTTCAAGAATGTTGATATCGCCATTCCCAGAGGAAAGGTGGTGGGTATTATGGGGCCATCGGGTACTGGTAAAACGACGTTATTACGTTTGATCGGACGTCAGCTTCGCCCTGACTCCGGACAGATCTTTGTGGATGGCCAGAATCTCGATCTGCTCTCCCGTGAAGAGTTGTTTCGTACCCGTCGTAAGATGGGCATGCTTTTTCAGAGTGGTGCGCTTTTTACCGATTTGTCGGTGTTTGAAAATGTTGCCTTTCCTCTGCGCATTCATACCAGACTGGCTGAGCCGATGATTCGGGATATTGTCTTTATGAAGCTGGAGGCGGTAGGGCTAAGGGGGGCCTGGTCGTTGATGCCGGCAGAACTGTCAGGTGGAATGAACCGTCGTGTGGCACTGGCCAGAGCCATTGCACTGGATCCGGCTATGGTGATGTACGACGAGCCTTTTGTAGGGCAGGATCCTATAGCCATGGGTGTGCTGGTAAAATTGATCAGAATGTTGAACGAAGCACTGAATATTACCAGTATTGTGGTATCACACGATCTTCATGAAACAGCGTCAATCTCCGACTACCTCTACCTGATAGCCGATGGTGAAGTTATTGGCCAGGGTGAGCCGAAGCGTCTTATGAATTCCAATGATTCCCGGGTTAAACAGTTTATGAACGGACTATCTGATGGTCCTGTGCCATTCCATTATCCGGCACCGGATTATAAAGAAGTATTGCTGGGTGGGGAGACCGGATGAGCACAGGTATTCTTGACAGATTATCGCAGCTCGGCCGTTTTGGGTTGGATCAGATTCAATCCATGGGCCGGGCAGGCATTTTTCTGGTACTGGCTATTTTCTCCCGAGCCGGTTTCAGTAACCGATTCTCCTTGTTGATTCAGCAGTTATACAGTGTCGGTGTCATGTCGCTGATTATTGTTACCGTGTCAGGGCTGTTTATTGGTATGGTGCTGGCCTTGCAGGGCTACAACATACTGATACGATACGGCTCAGAAGATGCCGTGGGGCAGATGGTGGCTCTCAGCCTTTTGAGAGAACTCGGGCCGGTAGTTACAGCTTTGTTGTTTGCTGGACGAGCAGGTTCGGCTCTGACGGCTGAAATAGGGTTGATGAAAACCACAGAACAACTGTCCAGTATGGAAATGATCGGGGTTGATCCACTCAAGCGCGTCATTGCGCCTCGTTTCTGGGCAGGGGTGATCTCCATGCCATTGCTGGCCGCCATTTTCAGTCTGGTCGGTATACTGGGAGCTGTGATGGTTGGCGTGGATTGGCTGGGTATTTATGAAGGTTCTTTCTGGGCCACTATGCAGGCTTCGGTCAGTCTGGCGGCGGATATAGGGAATGGGCTGATCAAAAGTCTTGTATTTGGTTTTGTCGTGACCTGGATAGCGGTATTCCAAGGATATGATGCCATCCCCACTTCAGAGGGGGTCAGCAGGGCCACAACAAGGACTGTTGTTTATTCTTCGCTGGCCATTCTGGGGCTGGATTTCATTTTGACCGCTGTCATGTTTGGAGAACTCTAAGATGCGGATGAGAACGGTAGAGATAAGTGTCGGCGGTTTCATGTTGGCCGGGATGCTGGCATTGGTTGTACTGGCGCTAAAAGTCAGTGGTCTTTCATTGGAAAGCGGCAAGCAAACCTATACCGTGACTGCCATGTTTGATAACACTGGAGCCCTCAAGCCGAGAGCTAAAGTAGCCCTGGCCGGTGTCATCATTGGCAGGGTCACCAAGGTTGAGCTCGACAAGCAGACCTATATGGCAAAGGTCGATATGGAAATCGATTCCCATATAAATAACATTCCTGTCGACAGCACTGCCTCTATCGTGACGGCAGGGCTGCTGGGAGAGAAATACATTGGTATCAGCATTGGTGGAGATACTGACTACATCAAGCCCGGTGGTCGCTTCGAGGATACCCAGTCAGCTGTTATCCTGGAGGAGTTGATTGGCAAATTCCTTCTGGGTTCAGTCGATAAGGACTAAAGGCTATTAACTCCAATATATAAAGCCTGTAGAGGATGATGGAATCAATGATGAAAATGGTAAAGTCTGTTCAACAATTCATGACGACCCTGGTCTGTCTGATGGTGATGGGTGTATCTTATGCTGCGCCCGCTTTGCAGCCCCCGGAAGTGGAAGTCAGGAAGATTACCTCCGAGTTGCTGGATACTTTCAATAAGAACAAGAAGCAGTACCAGAAAGATCCTGAAGGTTTTTTCAAGGAAGTCGATCGTCTTTTATCTCCGGTGGTGGCTTTTGACCAGGTAGCCCGCTATGTCATGGGCAAGTACGCTCATCGCAATCCTGAACAGGTTGAGAAGTTTGAGTCGGTATTTAAGGATAGTTTAATCCGTTTCTATGGCAAGGCACTGTTGTCTCTGGACGACACTAGTCTGGTTATCGAGAGTGTGGATAAAACCTCACCTGAGTTGCTGAAAAAATATCAGGAAGGTCAAATCAGCCGTATACCCGTCAGGATGAAGGTTCGTACCAGCACCAACACGGTCGAGATCTTTTACTCAATGGTGCATGTTGATGGTCGCTGGAAGCTGCGTAACGTGACAATCGAAGGAATCAATATTGCCAAGCAATTCCAGAGCCAGTTTGCAGACGCTATGAAAAAGCACAAGAAAGTATCCTACGTGATAGATAACTGGGCTGCTATCATGTCGGCTTCAGCAGACGGCAGCAGCAAGAAGTAGTTTTGTCCATTTTTTGCTATGAGCATTCAGGAATCAAAATCATGCAGCTTGAACGATTGGCACCGGGACAGTTTTCTCTTAACGGGATTGTTAATTTTGATAATGCTGTCGAGGTGGAGAGTGAGGGGCGTAAGCTGTTGGAAGAGGACGTAGCTCCCGGAGGCGTCCTGAGAGTCAGCCTTGGGCAACTGCATAAAGGGGATAGCTCAACCCTGTCTGTTTGCCTGTCCTGGATCAGGCTGGCTCAGAGTAGAGGTGGTCATCTCTGCCTTTCTGACATACCGGAGGAGCTTGCTGCCTTGGCCAAGGTCTGTGGAATAGCGTCGATTCTGCAGGAAAGCACTTGCCCTTCTGCTTCCTGATTAAATGCAAGTGAGTGACGCCCTTTTGCCTGTTTATTCGCTACCAGTCTCCTTTCGGGACTGGTCAGTACAGTCAATGTCCGATATGATCCATCGATTTGCCCGCGAGTACGTACAAAGAGTACGGGCTTGTTGAGTGGTTGTTATTTTTTCATGAAAATACCGCTGTTGGGTGGTGTTTTTGTGTTTATGCTTTTAAGGCGTGAGGCGGTCTTTCCGGCTCATGACTGTTTTGAGAGGTGAATGCATGCAAGCCACCGAAGTGAAGGCGCTGCTGGAAGAGAGTTTCCCGGGTTCAGAGGTTCTGGTAGAAGGAGAAGGGTGTGACCTTCGGCTGACCATTATCAGTGACCAGTTTGAAGGGGCCCTGCCTATCAAACGTCAGCAGATGGTGTACAAACACCTCAATGAACTGATCGCCAGTGGTGCCATTCATGCGGTGACCATGATCACCCAGACACCTTCAGAAGCGCAGCGTCAGGCCTAACCAGCGAATCACAGGTGAAACTATGATGGATAAACTGATTATCACTGGTGGTACGCGTCTGGATGGCGAAATCCGTATCTCCGGTGCCAAGAACTCTGCACTGCCTATTCTGGCAGCAACCCTGCTGGCGGATGATCCTGTTACTGTCTGCAACCTTCCCCATTTACACGACATCACTACCATGTTTGAGCTGTTTGGCTGCATGGGTATCGATCTGATGGTCGATGAGCGTATGAACGTTGAAGTTCATGCCAGCACCATCAAGCAGCTGAAAGCGCCCTATGAGCTGGTAAAAACCATGCGGGCTTCCATTCTGGTTCTGGGGCCTTTGCTGGCCCGGTTCGGTCGTGCTGAAGTCTCTTTGCCCGGCGGTTGTGCCATCGGCAGTCGACCTGTGGATCTGCATATTCGTGGCCTGCAGGCTATGGGTGCTGATATTTTGGTTGAAGATGGTTATATCAAGGCCAGTATCAGGGATCGTCTGAAAGGTGCCCGTATTTTCATGGATACCGTGACCGTAACCGGAACTGAAAACATTCTTATGGCAGCCTGTCTGGCCGATGGTGAAACCATTATCGAGAATGCTGCCCGTGAGCCGGAAGTGGTTGATTTGGCAGAATGTCTGAAAACCATGGGGGCCAAAATTGAGGGTGCTGGTACCGATGTTATACGTGTTCAGGGGGTTGAGCGTCTTAAAGGGTGCACCTATTCCGTTCTACCTGATCGAATTGAAACCGGTACTTATCTGATCGCCGCGGCTGCAACCGGAGGCCGCGTTCGTCTCAAGGACACTCAACCTGATCTGCTGGATGCGATTCTGATTAAATTGCGCGAAGCTGGTGCTACCGTAGAATGGGGTGAGGATTGGATTGAGCTGGACATGAAAGGTAAGCGTCCGGAAGCGATTGATCTTAGGACAGCTCCCTACCCTGCCATGCCAACCGATATCCAGGCCCAGTTTACGGCGTTGAACCTGATTTCTGATGGCGTAGGCAGCATCACAGAAACCGTCTTCGAAAACCGCTTTATGCACATTCAGGAAATGAAGCGGATGGGAGCTGACGTCAAAGTAGAAGGCAATACCGTTGTGATTAAGGGGGTTGACTCACTGAAGGCAGCTCCGGTTATGGCGACTGATCTGAGAGCATCAGCCAGTCTGGTGATTGCGGGCCTGATTGCTGAAGGTGACACGGTTGTGGAACGTATTTACCACATTGATCGTGGTTATGAGTGTATTGAAGAGAAACTTCAGCAGCTCGGTGCGAAAATTCAGCGTGTACCTGCCTGATAGCATTCTGTTCATTGCAGCTATGTAGCAGGGGCAAGCTTCAAGCTTGTCCCTGCTGAGCCTCTTAGATCAGTTCTGAATCTTTCTCTCTCATAAAAGTATAAAAATCCTCAGTCGGCACGGGTGTATGACACCCACGTTATCTTCTGTTTGGTGTAAACTACGCCACTTAAAGCAAAGGAAGCCTGTCCCGGATGTCCAGTCAGATCACAATAGCGCTTTCCAAAGGGCGCATACTCAAAGATACACTGCCTCTTCTCAAGGCGGCGGGTATTGAACTAGCTGAAGACCCTGCCAAGAGCAGGAAGCTGATTATTTCTACTACTCATCCAGACGTCAATCTGTTGATTGTCAGAGCCAGTGACGTACCCACCTATGTTGAGTACGGCGCTGCGGACGTCGGTGTGGCTGGAAAAGATGTGTTGCTGGAGCATGGATCGACCGAGCTTTATGAGCCTTTGGACCTGCAAATTGCTCAATGCAAACTCATGACTGCTGGTAAAACCGGGCATGAAGAGCCAACAACCGGTCGGGTCAAAGTAGCGACCAAGTTTGTGAATGTTGCCAGACGCTACTATGCATCCCAGGGGCGTCAGGCCGATGTTATCAAACTCTACGGTTCTATGGAGCTGGCGCCACTGGTGGGCCTGGCAGATATCATTGTTGATGTCGTGGATACCGGTAATACCTTGAGGGCCAATGGGCTGGAGCCAAGAGAATTGATCACTCAGGTATCCTCCAGGCTAGTGGTGAACAAGGCTTCCATGAAAGTAAAGTTTGAAGCCATTAATGCACTGATTCAGCAGTTTAGAGCTGCAGTAGACGCCCAAACCCATTAACTGCCATGACGGAAGAGCATTCTTGTTCCAATCCGGGATGAAAAGTTTTTATGATAGAAAGTGCGACGGAGTAATACGATGACGGTGAATCCTGTACAACTGAGCTACGGAAACCGGGATTTTAATGAGCAGCTGGGTCGTCTACTGGCCTGGGATAGTGTCTCTGACGAAGAGGTTCAGCATCGTGTTAAGTATATCATCGCCGAAGTGCGCTCCCGTGGTGACGAGGCTCTGGTAGAGTTCACCCATCGTTTTGATCGCCTTTCTGTTTCCGGTATGGGAGATCTTACTCTGGGAGAAGAGCAACTTCAGAAAGCGCTGGAAACCATCCCGCAGGAGCAGAGGCAGGCTCTGCAAACAGCGGCCAGCAGAATCAGAAGCTATCACGAGCGACAGGTGCAATCTTCCTGGACTTACCAGGAAGAGGACGGAACCGTGCTTGGACAACAAGTGTTGCCTATGGATCGCGTTGGTCTCTATGTGCCCGGAGGGAAGGCTGCCTACCCTTCATCCGTAATAATGAATGCCATTCCGGCTCATGTTGCTGGCGTAAAAGAAATTATTATGGTGGTGCCCACACCGGATGGTGTAGTCAATGACATGGTGCTTGCCGCTGCCGCTGTTGCTGGCGTCAAAAAAGTGTTCACCATTGGTGGAGCTCAGGCCGTGGCTGCTCTAGCCTACGGTACAGAAACCGTTCCCGGCGTCGACAAGATCGTTGGCCCTGGCAATATCTATGTCGCCACCGCCAAGCGTGAGGTGTTTGGTCAGGTGGGCATTGATATGATCGCAGGTCCATCGGAAATCCTGATCCTATGCGATGGTCACACGGATCCGGACTGGATAGCCATGGATCTGTTTTCACAAGCTGAGCACGATGAAGACGCTCAGTCAATTCTGGTGTCTCCGGATCAGGCTTTTCTTGATCAGGTTGTAGCAAGTATGCGCCGCTTGTTGCCTGACATGGAGCGCAGGAAGATCATTGCAGAATCGGTGAATAACCGAGGCATTATGATCCATGTTCCGGATATGAAAGCCGCCTGTGAGGTCAGCAACCGAATTGCTCCCGAACATCTGGAGTTGTCTGTAGAAGATCCTCAGGCTTTGTTGTCTGATATTCGTCATGCCGGTGCTATTTTTATGGGTCGTTATACGGCCGAAGCCTTGGGTGACTATTGTGCCGGTCCTAATCATGTATTGCCCACATCCGGCACGGCCCGGTTTTCCTCCCCGCTGGGGGTGTATGATTTTCAGAAGCGCTCTTCACTGATTCACTTTTCACCCGAAGGGGCTTCAGAAATAGGTAAAGTGGCTTCTGTAATGGCAAGAGGAGAATCCCTGACAGCTCATGCCCGTTCAGCAGAATACCGCATCAAGAAATGAAGCATCGACTTCTGGTGTGTCGTTGTTATCACTCTTCAGGAAAAACAGAAAGCCTGTTATAGCTGCGCTTATGCTCAGCTGTACACCACTACTATTCAGTTCCTGGGCGGCTTCACTATTAATCCGGTATCAGGCTGACCTTTCAGCCCTCAGTGTTGGGCAGTGGTTACCTTTCTTTCTATTGAGTGCTGTGACCATGGCTCTGGCTCTGACGCCCAGCACTTTTGTGGCACTGGTAGCCGGTTTTTTTCTTGGCTGGGATGCTATTCCCTATGTGTTGTCAGCTTATCTGATGGCTTCAGTAATGGGCTATTGTGCGGGAGCACTTCTGGATGGTGGACACCTGATGCATACCTTTCGAAACAGCCCGCGTGTCAAAAAAACACTGAAAACCCTCAATGCCAGCGGCTGGAGTCTTATGTTTCTGGTCAGGCTTTCGCCCGTTTTGCCTTTTGCATTAATGAACCTGTTGATGCCCGCATTGAAAGTCCCGTTTTCGGTTTTCCTGCTGGGTGGGTTCCTTGGCATGTTGCCCAGAACGCTTTTCTCCATCTGGCTGGGTCTCGGAACCTACGACATTGTTTCCCTGATGAATAGTGAAGCAATAGCGTCTCAGTCAAGCTGGTTGGTCATGCTGCTGGTCGTCCTGTCTGTTGCAGGGTTGTTCTTTCTGTTGAGTCGTGCGGTAAAACAGGCAAAGACGATATAACAGGAAGAGTATCAGATGAGCTTTCTCACTAACTGCTATGTTTGTCACTCTCAGTCGAATAAAGAGGGGCAATTATGTGTAGGACTGTTCTGCGGCCACTGCTTGGAAGTGTATGTCTGATTTTAATGTGTCTCAATAGTTGGGCTCTGGGCTATTCTGAAACAGAAGCCGTTTGTCACGTTTCTGGAAAAAAGGTGTGTGTGACTGTTGAAAAGACCACTTCTTATGAAAAGTGGCTTTGGTTTTCCACATCATGCGATTTGAGGTGCGAGTATTATCATGATGCTTTTGTGGAACAGTTTTTTCCGCTGGAACATCTGAGCGAGTTTGATGGTTTCGGAATAAATCTCCGAAAAAAATCAGATGACAGGCTGGTTTGGAGTCATTACATGCTCGGCAGAGGGTATAAAAAGCAGGCTTTGATCGTCGAGATAGAAGTGACGAAGGAGGATCGCTTTGAGAGTCCTGAAGGCAAACTGTTTAACCAGCTGTTATTAGAAGATCTGTCGAGACTCCAGCCTGTAACCCCGGAATTATTGAAACGTCACAGCACCAATTACAGGGGATGGCTTTGGTGGGGGCTGGGTCATACTGTGAGTTTATTTTCTGGTTTTTTTGGTTCCTTTTTATTTCTGGCTTTAATGTCATAAACCTGAATCAGTTGACCATATTGGGTCGGGTCGCGACAACCGCCTTCATTTCAAGAGGGTGGTTGTTGCGCAGAATTTGTAGGGTGACTTCACTCCCGGGTGCTTCCTGAGCAACCATATTCATGACCTTCCTGCCATCATTGGTGCTTATGTTGTTGATGGCCATCAGAATGTCTCCACGTTTCAGGCCGGCCAAATCTGCTGGACCATTGTCGTAGACACCCGAAATCAAAATGCCAACATTGCTTTCAACACCGTACGCTTGCGCCAGTCGACTGGTGAGTGGCTGTGATTCTATGCCCAGCCAGCCTCGCACAACACGACCGTATTTGATGATGGACTGAGTGACAAATCGTGCCATGCTGGAGGGAATCGCAAAGCCAACGCCTTCATTACCTCCTCCCCTGGAAAACAGCAGCGTGTTAATGCCCACTAATTCACCACGGGCGTTGATCAGGGCGCCCCCTGAGTTACCCACGTTGATGGCGGCGTCGGTTTGAATAAAATCTTCATAAGTATTGAGACTGAGGTCATTCCTGCCAGTAGCGCTGATAATTCCCATGGTGACTGTTTGACCCAGTCCGAAGGGGTTACCTATAGCCAGAACCACGTCCCCCACCTCGGCCTGGCCAGAATCGGCCAGATCCAGGCTGGGTAAATTGTTTAAATCAATTTTCAGTACCGCCAGATCCGTCTCTGGGTCCCTGCCGACAATGGTTGCGGATTCTTCTCTGCCATCTTTCAGCACAGCCACAATACGGTCAGCGCCTTCAATAACGTGATTATTAGTCAGCAGGTAGCCGTCAGGGCTGATAATGACTCCGGAGCCGAGGCTGGTTTCTACCTTGGCTCTGCCAAGGTTGTTTTCTGTGAAGGGACTTTTCGGCATTCTGGAGGGGCTGGATTCATTGATCAGTGTGGCGGTAGCAATGTTAACCACGGCAGGCGCTGCTTCCTTGACTGCCGAGCTGTAGGAAACCTCGCCAATGCCCAATAGTTGTTCGCCCCTGCTGAGTACATTACTGAGACTCAAATGAGGCAGGCCCAGCCATTTCGGAGCAAGCAACATCACCAGCAAGGCAACAATCAGGCCTGACAGGGCGGGATAGATGAGCTGGTTGAGGAGTCTTTTCATGCTGTGCTTGTCAATGATTGTGGGTCAATGATTGTGGGCCGAGATTTCTGCTGCTGGAAATAAAAATTCTTGAAACCCGAAAGCCAGCAGTATAATCCTCTAATATACCTGTATTTTGTGGCTGATAGATAGCCCCCGAACTTATGGGAAGCTGGTCATGACCATGATGTGACAGCTTCCCGAATCCAATAAACAGTGGAGTGAAAAATGAGCATCACGCTGAAGCAGCTGGTGAAGATTCTCGAAGATGAACTACAACCGGGGCTGTTCAAAGATTACTGCCCCAACGGTCTACAGGTCGAAGGAAGTGAACAGATTAAACGTCTTGTGACCGGTGTGACGGCTTGTCAGGCCCTGATTGATAAGGCCGTTGAGCTCAGAGCCGACGCTATTCTGGTTCACCACGGCTACTTCTGGAAGGGTGAAGATTCTGCTATTGTCGGCATGAAGAAGCGCCGGATTGAAACACTTCTCAAGCACAACATCAGTTTGATCGGCTATCACCTGCCGTTGGATGGGCATCAGGAGTTGGGTAACAATGCTCAGCTAGCCAGACTCCTCGGCTGGAAGACAGAAGGTGGCATGGAGCCGGGAAAAGCTCGCTCGGTAGGCAGCTGGGGAAGGCCTGAGACACCTGTTTCTCTGGACGTTCTGGGCAGGCAGATTGAAGAAAAACTGGGTCGTAAACCCCTGCTGATTGCGGGCGGTGACCATGAGATTAAAACTCTGGCCTGGTGTACTGGTGCGGCCCAGCGCATGATTGATCTGGCCCTGGATCTGAAGGTAGATGCTTTTGTGAGTGGTGAAATCTCCGAGTCCACAGTCCACTTTGCTCGCGAAAATGGCATTCACTACATCAGCGCCGGACACCACGCTACTGAGCGCTACGGTGTCAGGGCTTTAGGTGAATGGCTGGAAGAACAGCAAGGTGTTGAACATACCTTTGTCGATATTGACTCTCCTGTCTGAGCTTTTGATCAAACAGGCAGACCGATAGTTTATGGCGTTTCAGGGTTAATATAATGTTATGAATTATTGGTATAATTTTTTTGTTTTATATTCCATTGATGCTGCTAGTATTCGAACTAAGAACAACTCTTAGCCAGCTTCGGGTTTAGCATTCATGTCTGACACAGCCACTCAGGAGAGCACTAAAGAACGTGCTATCGAGCTTTCTGGAGAGCGCCTCAACCATTTGAAGCAGCTCGAAGCAGAAAGCATTCAGATTATCAGGGAAGTTGCTGCCGAGTTTGATAACCCGGTTATGCTCTATTCCATTGGCAAGGATTCAGCGGTAATGCTGCATCTTGCCATGAAAGCCTTTTATCCGGGTAAACCGCCTTTTCCGCTCATGCATGTTGATACCACATGGAAATTCAAGGAAATGATTCAGTTCCGTGACCAGTTGGTCGATGACCTGGGTCTTGAGTTGATTGTGCATATCAATCAGGACGGCGTAGAACAGGGCGTTGGCCCTTTTTCCCACGGCAGCGCGAAACATACTGATATCATGAAAACCCAGGCCTTGAAACAGGCTCTGGACAAACACGGTTTTGATGCTGCATTCGGTGGCGCTCGTCGTGATGAAGAAAAGTCACGGGCGAAAGAGCGGGTTTACTCTTTCCGTGACAGGCACCACCGCTGGGATCCCAAGAACCAGCGGCCGGAACTCTGGAATATCTACAACAGTGAAGTAGAAAAGGGCGAAAGCATTCGGGTCTTCCCTCTGTCCAACTGGACTGAGCTGGATATCTGGCAGTATATCTATCGCGAAAATATTCCTATTGTTCCTCTCTATCTTTCTAAAGAACGCCCGGTGGTAGAACGTGATGGCAACCTGATTATGGTTGACGATGAACGTATGCCTCTGGAACCCGGCGAGAAACCAGTGATGAGGAAAGTCCGCTTTCGTACTCTGGGCTGCTACCCATTGACGGGAGCCGTTGAGTCAGAAGCTGACACTCTGCCTGATGTTATTCAGGAAATGCTGCTCACCAAAACATCTGAACGTCAGGGGCGGGTCATTGATCACGACAGTGCCGGATCAATGGAGAAGAAAAAACAAGAGGGGTATTTCTAATGTCTCATCAGTCTGATCTGATTGCTTCGGATATTCAGGAATATCTCCGCAGGCACGAGCAGAAAGAGATTCTGCGTTTCCTGACCTGTGGCAGTGTCGACGACGGTAAAAGCACCCTGATTGGCCGACTTTTACATGACACCAGCATGATCTACGAAGATCAGCTGGCCTCTGTTGAGAACGACAGCAAACGTGTAGGAACCCAGGGCGAAAAAGTTGATCTGGCTTTGCTGGTGGACGGTTTGCAGGCTGAGCGGGAGCAGGGCATTACTATTGATGTGGCCTATCGCTACTTCTCTACAGAAAACCGGAAGTACATCATTGCTGATACTCCGGGTCACGAACAATACACCCGAAATATGGCTACCGGAGCTTCCACCTGTGATCTGGCCATTATTCTGGTAGATGCCCGCCAGGGGGTGCTGACACAAACCCGTCGTCATACCTACATTGCCAGCCTGCTGGGTATCAAACACCTGGTAGTAGCGATCAACAAGATGGATCTGGTGGGTTTCAGTCAGGCACGTTTTGAGGAAATTCGTAATCAGTACCTGGACTTCTCTGAATCACTGAACCTGGGGGACGTTCGTTTTGTTCCTGTATCGGCTCTGGACGGAGACAACGTTGTTCATCGCAGTGACAAGGCTGACTGGTATACCGGGCAGACTCTGATGGAAGTGATGGAAAGCGTTGAGGTGGCGAATGACCGTAACCTCGATGACTTCCGTCTTCCGGTTCAATATGTGAGCCGACCCGACCTCGATTTCCGGGGGTATGCAGGCACTATCGCTTCCGGTGTGGTTAAGCCCGGCGACAGAGTAAAGGTATTACCCTCCGGACTGGAAAGTTCTGTCGCACGAGTGGTGACCTACGACGGCGATCTGGAAAAGGGTTTTGCGGGTCAGGCTATAACCCTGACGCTGGATGACGAGATCGATATCAGTCGCGGTGATATGCTGGTGCATGCCCGGGATGATATTTCGGTCTCTTCGCACCTGAATGCCAGTGTTGTCTGGATGGCAGAGCAGGCCATGAAGCCCGGGCGCCAGTACCTGATCAAATTTGCCACCACCAAAGTAGCGGGAAGTTTCACAGCCATTAATCACAGGGTGGATATCAATACCCTGGAACAACAGGAGGCCGATCAACTGGCTCTGAATGAGATAGGCTCCTGCCAGCTGGTGCTGACACAACCTGTTGTTTTTGATCGTTATGAGGATAACCGTCAAACCGGTGCTTTTATTGTTATTGATCGCTTGAGCAATGCGACCATTGCCGCAGGCATGGTTGAATCTGCTGCGAACGAGGGTGCTACCGCAGAGACGGTTCTGGCCAGCGACAGGGCGAATCGACTGGGTCAGGGCGCCGCTCTGGTTATGGTTGATGGCTCTGAAGGTTATCTGCAGAAAGTAGAGCGTCATTTGTTTGATGGTGGGCTTTTACCGGTCGTCGTTGATCATCAGGACCAACACTGGGTTCAGAAAACAGAAGCCCTGCTTCAGGCGGGACTGGTTGTTCTGGTGGCCAGGACTGAACTGAAAGACCTGCAGGTTGAAGTTTTACACAGCATTAATGAGTCAGATAGTCTGTCGGCTCTTGTTAATTCTCTGTCTTTGTAGCTGAAACGGGCTGTCGCAGTTGTCCGGTTGCGATAGCCCTTTTTCCTTCCCTCCGGGACACTGTCTGATCATTTATCATTCTTTATATAGGCACGCCAAGTAAGGTTGAGAGCTGAAATACGTACAAATGCTGGTACAGAGTCTCGACACCCTGATTCAATATTGCAACTCTTCTACAATGGGGAATTGGCACCTTATTCAGCCTGAGGTATGTTTGGAGGTTGAATCGGGACTGCTTCCCTCAGAGTCTGACTGTGAAGAGAGCAGCAACTGCCTGTTCCGGCCAGCCCCTCATATTCTTAGTTTTCTGGAGCCGAAATGAAAGCCAACTTTTATGCTGGACTGCGTGAGCAGCTGGAAGACCTTAAAAAAGAAGGTTTGTACAAAAGCGAGCGAGTGATTACCTCGCAGCAGCAGGCTGATATTACTGTTGATACTGGCGAAGAAGTGATTAATTTTTGTGCTAACAATTATCTCGGGTTGGCCAATTCCCCTGAGCTGATAGACGCAGGCAGGCAGGCGCTGGATAAATATGGCTACGGTATGGCTTCCGTACGTTTTATCTGTGGAACCCAGGATGTTCACAAAGAGCTGGAAAAGCGTATTTCCGAGTTCCTGGGCATGAATGACACTATCCTGTATTCCTCCTGTTTTGACGCTAATGCCGGTTTGTTTGAAACCCTGTTGGGCCCTGAAGACGCTATCATCAGTGACTCTCTGAATCATGCCAGCATCATTGATGGTATACGTTTGTGCAAGGCGAAGCGCTTCCGCTATGCCAACAACGACATGGCAGACCTGGAAGCCAAACTGAAAGAAGCTGCAGAAGCAGGCGCCCGTTACAAGCTGATCGCAACGGACGGTGTATTCTCCATGGATGGCGTGATTGCCAACCTCAAAGGTGTCTGCGATCTGGCGGACAAGTACGATGCCATGGTCATGGTAGATGACTGTCATGCCGCAGGTTTTGTCGGTGAGAATGGCCGTGGTACCCACGAACACTGCGGTGTAATGGATCGTGTTGACATTATTACCGGTACTCTTGGCAAAGCTTTAGGTGGTGCTTCCGGTGGTTATACCTCTGCCCGCAGCCCGGAAGTCATCGACTGGCTGCGCAACCGCTCCCGTCCTTACCTGTTCTCCAACACCCTGAGTCCAACCATTGCCAGCGCTTCTATCAAGGTGCTGGATATGCTGGAATCGGGCGGTGAGCTGCGTGAGAAGCTGCGCCACAACTCGAATTACTTCCGCACCGAGATGGAAAAGCTGGGCTTTACCCTGGCGGGTAATGGCCATGCAATCATTCCCGTCATGCTCGGCGATGCTTCTTTGGCGGCCGAGTTTGCGGAACGAATGCTGAACGAGGGAATCTATGTAGTAGGATTCTCTTTCCCTGTTGTTCCAAGGGGCGCAGCCCGAATTCGTACCCAGATGTCAGCTGCTCATAACCAGGAACACATGGATCGAGTGATTGCAGCCTTTGCTAAAGTAGGCCGTGAGCTGGGCGTTATCTCCTGAAGGACCTGCGGAGCTGAGTGAATAGGAAGCTGACATGAAAACCCTGGCAAAACTGAAAGCGGAAAAAGGCATCTGGCTGGCCGACAAGCCCAGGCCGGAACCTGGCTACAACGATGTTCTGATCAAGATTCGCAAAACAGCGATCTGTGGAACCGACATGCACATCTATAACTGGGATGAGTGGTCACAAAAAACCATTCCTGTTGGAATGCATGTAGGACACGAGTTTATTGGTGATATTGTGGAAATGGGCGAAGGCGTGCGCGGCTTTGAAATAGGTCAGCGTGTGTCCGGTGAAGGTCATATTACCTGTGGCCACTGCCGTAATTGCCGTGCCGGCCGTCGCCACCTTTGTAATTTCACGGTTGGTGTGGGTGTCAATCGGGAAGGAGCTTTCGCAGAGTACCTCTGCATACCAGCGACCAATGCTTTCCCGATTCCCGATGACATCAGTGATGATCTGGCCTCCATCTTCGATCCCTTTGGCAATGCTGTACACACTGCTCTGTCGTTTGATCTGGTGGGTGAAGATGTATTGATCACCGGTGCCGGTCCTATCGGCATTATGGCGGTTGCAATCTGCAGGCATGTCGGTGCTCGTAATGTTGTCATTACTGACGTCAACGAATACCGTCTGGATCTGGCCCGTAAAATGGGAGCTACCTGTGCTGTTAACGTTGCCACTGAAGATCTGCAAGAGGTCATGGCAAAACTGGGGATGGTAGAAGGCTTTGACGTAGGCCTGGAGATGTCTGGTAATGGTCGTGCTTTCCAACAGATGCTGGAAAACATGAACTACGGTGGCAAGGTATCCCTGCTGGGTATTCCTTCCAGCGATACCACTATTGATTGGAATCAGGTGATCTTCAAGGGTCTGGTCATCAAGGGTATTTATGGCCGTGAGATGTACGAAACCTGGTATAAAATGACCAGTATGCTCCAGTCCGGTCTGGATATTTCCCCGGTGATTACTCACCGGATGCCGGTGGATGATTTCCAGAAAGGTTTTGAAATCATGGGGTCCGGCCAGTCTGGCAAAGTGATTCTTGATTGGAGTTGACCATCTCTAACATCGACCTGTCCACGCCATAATACGACTTAGCTCTGGTTCCCATGCTTCGGTGGGTGTCTTAAAACCTCTGGTTCTGTAAAAGAAAATGTGGAGCCGAAAGGCTCCACGATCAGAAGTTAATGCTTAACCAAAGTCACCCGCGATATAGTCACGGGTCTTCTGATTTTCAGCTTTGTTGAAGATCTTGCCGGTTTTATCAAACTCAACCAGCTCACCCAGATACATAAAGCCGGTGTAATCAGAGATACGCATGGCCTGTTGCATGTTGTGAGTCACGATCACAATGGTGTACTTCTGACGCAGTTCAGTAATCAGCTCTTCAATGGCGCTGGTGGCCAGTGGATCGAGAGCCGACGTGGGTTCGTCCATCAGGATGACTTCCGGCTCCAGGGCAATGGTGCGGGCGATGCACAGACGCTGCTGCTGACCACCGGACAGGCTGCTGGCATCGGCATTCAGCTTGTCCTTCACTTCTTTCCACAGATGGGCTCGCTTCAGGGCCTTTCTGGCACGAATAGCCATTTCCGGCTTGCTCAGTCCACCTTTCATCTTCAGACCGAAGGTGATGTTGTCGTAAATGGACATAGGGAAAGGCGTAGGCTTCTGGAAAACCATACCGACTTTGGAGCGCAATTCATTCAGATCCACACCACGTTGCAGGATATTTTCGTTATCCAGCAGAATCTCACCTTCAGCCGACTGACTGCCATACAGGTCGAAGATGCGATTCATGGTGCGCAGCAGGGTGGATTTACCACAGCCGGAAGGACCAATCAGAGCCGTTACCTTGTTGTTGTAAATCGGCATGTTGATGTTCTTCAGGGCTGGTTCAGAACCTTTGCTGTAAAAGAAACTGAGGTCTTTTACTTCCATTCTGGGTTGCAGAATATCATCGGCCAGACCGGATTCTGTCTTGATTTGACTCAGGCTTTCTGTAGCCGCAGGAGCAGTAGCAATGTTCATGTTCATTTGGCTGCCTTTCGAGCTTTGATCCAACGCGGTAAAGCAGTGGACAGAATATTGATAATCAGAATAAATACGGTTATCAGCAGTGCGCCGGCCCAGGCCAGTTGATTCCAGGATTCAAAAGGGCTCATAGCATACTGATAAATGGTCACCGGCAGGTTAGCCATAGGCTTGTCCAGATCGGTGCTCATGAAGTTACTGTTGAGGGCGGTAAACAACAGGGGGGCTGTTTCACCGGTAATCCGCGCTACAGACAACAGAATACCGGTCATAATACCGGGGCCGGCTGCCCGATAGCACAGCTGGGTAATGACTCGCCAGCGCGGAGCGCCCAGTCCGCTACCTGCTTCTTTCAAGGTGGTGGGAACCAGGCGCAGCATTTCTTCTGTGGTGCTGACGATAATGGGCAGTGCCAGAATAGCCAGTGCAATGGCACCTGCCCAACCAGAAAAGGAGCCGGTGGTGACCACCACAACCTTGTAGACAAACAGGCCGACCAGAATAGAAGGTGCGCTCATCAACATACCGTTGAGAAAGCGCAGTGCTTCAGCAATTTTTGAACTCTTGTCGGATTCAGACAGCCAGGTACCAGCCAATACACCCAGAGGTGCGGCGATCAGAATACCAAGAGCGGTCAGAATCAAACTGCCAACAATGGCGTTTTTCAGGCCACCGTGGCTACCGGGTCCGGGAGTGAGTTCGGTGAAGACATGCAGACCCATGCCGGAAATACCTTTTCCGACCAGGCTGTATAGTACGCTGGCCAGAACCACCAGGCCAAACAGTGCACAGAAGGTACAGAAGCCGATGAAAGCGTAGTTCTTGAGTTTCCTGACTGGCATTATCGCTTCCTCAACAGCAGACGGGCAGTACCCATCACAATAAAGGTGAGTACAAACAGTACCAGGCCCAGACTGATCAGAGCCGAGATGTGCATCTCATTAGTCGCTTCGTTGAACTGCTGCGCAATCGTAGAAGAAATAGAGCTCGCAGGCATGAACAGTGAAGTCTCTATACGGTTGGCGCCGCCTATTACAAAGGCAACTGCCATGGTTTCTCCCAGGGCACGACCCAGGCCGAGGATTCCGGCACCCACTGCGGCATTCTTGATACTTGGCAGCAGCACTCGGGTAATGACTTCATAGGGCGTAGCGCCAACACCGTATGCTGCTTCTCTGACCACATTGGGAATGGTTTTCAGGGCGTCACGAGTTAAAGCCGTAATAATGGGCAAAATCATGAACGACAGAATGATGCCCGCCGTTAGTAGACCTATACCGATGGGGGGACCGTCAAACCAGTGGCCAATCAGAGGCAGGCCAACCAGGTTTTCCAGTGCCCAGAATTGGAAGCCTTCTGAGAACCAGGGTGCGAAGACAAAAAGACCCCACATACCGTAAATAATACTGGGTACAGCGGCCAGCAGCTCAATGGCCATGCTCACGGGGCGACTGATCCAGTCGGGGGCCAGCTCGGCCAGGAAGATCGCCGTGCCCAGACCGACAGGAATGGCAATAATAATGGCGATAAGCGAAGAAACCAGGGTGCCATAAATAGCAGAAGCGGCACCAAACTCACTGTTTACCGGGTCCCAGACATTACGAAATACAAAGCCGGGGCCAAACTCGGAGAGAGCCAGCCAACCGCCGTCGATCAGGGAAAGGATAATCCCGATCAACACCAGAAAAATCAGAATGGCGCTGGTGAAGCTCAGTCTGTAGAAGATTGAGTCACCCTTTATAGCGCTGGGCATCGCAGTTAAAAGCATAAGCTACAACAAGACAGCTGACCAGCGCTATGCTGATCAGCTGTCGTTCGTTTCCTGTTTAAGAAAGGCTAGAATAACCGGTTACTTGATAATGGTTTGTCCGTTGCTAGTCAAGTCTTCTTTCCAGACATTCTCTACCATGTTAACTACGCTTTCCGGCATTGGGATGTAGTCCAGACCTTCTGCAAGTTCGCCGCCTTTCTCGTAGCTCCACTCGAAGAAGTCGATGATTTGCTCAGCTTTCTCGGCGTCAGCCTGATCTTTATGCATCAGGATGAAGGTCGCTGCTGTCATAGGCCAGGAGTCAGCACCAGGCTGGTTGTTCAGCAGCAATTCGAAGCCCGGAGCATTCTCCCAGTCGGCATTGGCAGCGGCAGCCTGGAAGGTTTCCATGCTTGGCTTCAGGAACTTGCCATCAGCACTGGCCAGCTGGGTGTAGGTCAGGTCGTTTTGTTTTGCAAAGGCATATTCTACATAACCGATAGCACCACGGGTACGGCCCACGAAGTTGGCGACACCAGCGTTACCGTTACCACCGATAGTGGTAGCTGCTTTTGGCCAGGTGATGTCGGTGTTTCTGCCGATATTCTCACTCCACTCCGAGCTGATCTGGCTCAGGTAATCGGTGAAGTTGTAGGTGGTACCGGAACCATCGGAACGATGGACGACATAGATAGCCTGGGCAGGAATCTCAAGATCTGGGTTCAGAGCAGTGATGCGCTCGTCATTCCACTTCTTGATTTTACCCAGGTAGATGTCTGCCAGAACTTCACCGGTCAGCTTCAGAGCACCGGACTCAATGCCAGGTACGTTGATCACTGGAACAATAGCGCCCATCACCATTGGGAACTGGATCATCTCTTCTTTATCCAGTCGCTCTTCATTCAGAGGTGCGTCGCTGGCGCCAAAGTCGACGGTCTTGGCAGTGATCTGACGGATACCACCGCCGGAACCGATGGCCTGGTAGTTGATGCGAATACCGGTTTCTTTCTGGTATTCCTCAGCCCATTTGGCATAGATCGGATGTGGGAAACTGGCTCCCGCACCGTTGATAACTTCTGTCTTGGCAGATGCAGAGAAGGACGCTGCAGCCAACATGGAGGACATTACAATAGACTTCAGAAACTTCACTTCTATTCTCCCCGAGAAACTCGCTTGGAGTGTACTTGCGTTTACAAAGAAAAATCTTTTGCCGTGCCTTAATCTGTCAGTGGGTTGTGCAAAATATTTTTCTGTTACCTCAAAATTTGATGGGTGCAAGGATAGGGGGTGAATATTTCAGTAATGTTACAGGTTTGTTTGGATTTTATGAAAATGACAGTTTTTGACTCCAGGGTGTCTGTCCTGTCTTTTTGGCAGAAAAAAAAGACACCCATAAATTTGCTTCCCCATCCACCTGGTCTACTTTTTCACCCATCACTGATTTTTTACCCAGACAGGTGAGTTCATGGCTCAGGCCCGCAATACTCTGATTGACCCCGGCTCAACGCCTTATTACCACTGCATGGCAAGATGTGTTCGTCAGGCTTACCTCTGTGGAGAGAACCACCTGACTGGCAAGAATTACGAGCATCGCCGCCAATGGGTGGTGGATAAACTTCAGGAACTGGTTTCAGTCTTTGCTATCGAAGTTTGCGCTTACGCTGTCATGTCGAATCATTATCATGTGGTTTTGCACATCAATCAGTCATCTGCCAGGAGCTGGTCACGGAATGAAGTGCTGCATCGTTGGACGACCTTGTTCAGAGGTCCACTTCTGGTGCAAAGGCATCTGGCCGCTGACAAACTGGGCAGCGCTGAATTGGCCCGTATTGATGAATATGCTGAGGAATACCGGCGTCGTTTAGCGGATATCAGCTGGTTTATGCGCTGCCTGAATGAACATCTTGCTCGTGAGGCTAATAAAGAAGACGAGTGTAAAGGACGCTTCTGGGAAGGTCGCTTTAAAAGCCAGGCATTGCTGGACGAAGCAGCGTTACTGACCTGCATGACCTACGTTGACTTGAATCCGATTCGGGCTGGAAAGGCAGAAATACCGGAAGAGTCGAACTACACGTCGATTCAGGAACGGGTGGAGCAGGTTACACATTCTGAGACTAAAAAACAGCCGCTGACCCTGAAACCTTTCTGTTTGCAGGGACAGGAAACGGACGTTGCCCTTCCCTACCTTCTTCACGACTATCTGGAACTGGTTGACTGGAGTGGCCGCATTGTCAGGACAGATAAGAAAGGTTCCATCCCGTCGCATATCCCTCGTATTCTTGAAAGACTGGAAATTGATCCGGATGAGTGGCTGAAAACCATGCAATGGAATAATCGTTTTTATCGGGCAGTTGGCCGTCTGGAGGCGATGAAGGCTTATGCACTTGAAGCCGGACAGAAGTGGCTTCGAGGTTTAAATGTCTGTAGTCGTTTGTATATGATAGGTTAGCGTAGAAGTCAGTTAAGACGTCAAAGACCCTCTCTTTATCTCTCTTCGACTCATGTCGGAATGAATTTGCATTGTCTGAATTATGGCTTGAACAGCCTCTGTTCGTTGGATGGCGATGTGTGGCTCAATGATACGCTACTTGAAGATAGATTTTCTGATCCTTTTTGGGAATACAGTTTTTGAAGGTCTTGTTTTTATTTTTATGGGTGTCTTATTTTTTTCTGTGGCTGGCCTCAATGGCAACATCCAGACCTGCTTTTTCTATGGGTCTTCATAGCCTATAAATATATGTGCTAAGGAAGCTCACATAAGGCTCACTGATAGCAATGTAGCTTTTTTAACGAATACAGGTGAAAGTATGGCTATAACATGTGTCTTAAAGACACTTTTGTTTTCAATGTTTTTGTTTTTTTATCAGCAGGGGCTTGCAAACGACACCTATCGTCTTGAAAAATTTCGTAACTATCAAATGAAAAACTGGAAACCCCTTTCAAAAGAGCAACAAAACTGCAGAGATCAACCCGACATAAGCCCACTTGAAAATATTCGTATTGGCTTTGTCAGGCTTAACTTAGAATCTGATGACCTATCCGGAGATGAGCGACTGGAAACCTGTGAAACTTACGAAGTTGATGAGCAAGACTTTAATCGTATGACCAACTTTTATTTTAATTATGTGAACACGGGTAATCCTGAATTTCGAAAAAATCGCATTCAAAGAGTATTGAGACTCATACATCGTATATTCGCTATTAATATAAACAGGTTCAATAGTCAAAGCCGCTTAGAGAAAGGGGTGGTCTATACAACGGCAAGAAGCCTTTTTGATCAACTGTTTTTGTCTGTCAACATAAATGGCAGAAGTAATCCCTATTTCAATTATTTTCATTTAGTTCAGGGGGAAAAACAGTGCAATTATGTTGGGGTTAATAACGGTCTGGTCCTGATGTTTCTTGCTTTTCTTGCACCCAACTTTCTTTCCAGGGATCGACTTTATACCTACTTTTGTATCTTGGCTGACATATACACCGGAGAAAGCTGCGATCAAGCATTCGACCGTGCATTGCTTTGTGAAAATATCAATGCATATGATTGTCCGCAGTCCCTTTCAAGTCAGTTGAAAGCAGCCGAATTGGACGCAGGAATAGCGCTTCTGATCGGTTTAACTGCAATGGCATCAGCGGCTTTCCAGCGCATTGATTCAGGACTGGAGTCAGAGGAGACACTGGAAAACTTGTTGATAAGATGCTTGCCCTACGAGCTTCTGCCGATTATCTACAGTAATGCAGCCAGGCATTGTCGCCCGGGACGCTCATGCCCTGTACCTGCGTTTATGCATACCGTGAATGGCATGCAAGAATTTATATCCAGTATTATGGGTATTAACCTCACACCTTTAACGGAGGCATCATCGTTCGAAAGTCTGAAATTTCTAATGGATTATATTGAGCTTTCAGATAGTGAAGGCTCAGATAGTTTAGGTTCAAACAATGAGTTTGCTCTTGAGGAGTCGGATTCTGAGGATCAGGATCAGTCAGTAGTCGTTCGGCAACAAAATGAACTGATAGGTCAATTACGACAGGAATTGGCAAACCAATCAGCAACGGAAGAAGTGGGTGCTGTCGGAGGCGCTTTAGCAGGAACTAAAAAATGTCCAATTTGTACCGACCCATTAACAGACATTACAGTGTTAAATCGTTGTGGACATGCCGGTTTTTGCAAGACTTGTGCTGAGCGGTTTATAAATGAGCAGAGAGAATGTCCCTATTGTCGGGAAATACCCTTGTCATACATGAAGTTTATCGATATGTCTTTGCCCTGAATGTGTGCCAAGGATGCTGATACATAGCCCATTAACAACAGGAAGCTTTTTTAACGAGTGCAGGTTAAAGTATGATCCCACAATATGCCTTAAAGACGCTTTTGTTTTCAGTAATTTTGTTTTTTTATCAGCAGGGGCTGGCAAATGACACCTATGATCTTGAAGAGTTTCGCAAGTATCAAATGAAAAACTGGAAACCGCTTTCAAAAGAACAACAAAGTTGCACAGGTCAACCCGCCATGAGTCCACTTGAAAACATCTGTATTGGTTTTGTCAGACTTAATATGGAATCTGACGATGTATCTGGAGATGGCCGACTGGAAATCTGTGAAAATTACGAGGTTACTGAGCAAGACTTTAGGCTTCTGGTCAACTTTTATTTTAACTATGTGAACAGTACTGATACTCAAAATGATCGAAAAATGCGCACTCAAAGAGTACTGAGACTGATACATCATATATTCGCTATAAATATAAACCAGATCAATGGAGCAAGCCCTGACAAAAAAGAGCTAATCAGAGTTGCAGCACAAAGCCTCTTCGAATGTTTTTTTTCTTCTGAAATGAGAAATGGCGGGAAAAATCCTTATTTCCATTATTTCTCTTTAGATTCGCTAGCAAGTCAGTCCGATTATGTCGGTTTAAATAATGGTTTAGTCCTGATGCTTCTGACTTTTCTTGGTCCTCATTTTCTTTTCAGCAATGATTTTGATAACTACTTTACCGTGCTGCGTAACAGTTATACTGAAAAAAGCTACGATCGGGCATTATCCCGTGGATCGCTTTATGAAAATATCAATGAAAATTCTCCACATAGCATTGCCAGTTATTTCACTGCAGCCGGATTGGACACAGAAACAGCACTTCTAATTGGTTTAACTGCAATGGCATCTGCAGCTTTCCAGAGCCTCAACTCAGGGCAGGAATGGCCAGAGACACTGGAAACTTTGTTGCAAAGATACTTACCCTGCGAGATTCTGGGCACTGTCTACTGGAGTTTGGTTGGCCTTTTTCCTGCAGGACGTTCATGGCCTGTACCTGAGGTCATGTTTACCGTAGAGGGTATGCAAGAGTTTACACAGGTTATTTTGGGTATTGACGACACGGCTGAGTCTGCATTATTGCAAGCAGAATCTTCTCAAAGTCCGGACTGTCAATCGGATTATTCTCAGGGTTCAGACAATCAGGCTGAGGACCCTGACGGGGAGCCGCATTCTGAGCATCAGGATCAGCTAATAGTCATAAAGCAACAAAATGAACTGATAACCGAACTACGGGAGGAATCAGCAGACCAACCTGCTACGGAGGAAACGGGTGCTGTCGGAGGAACCACGGCAGGAACCAAAAAATGTCCACTTTGTGCAGACCCACTGACAGATATTATCGTGTTGGATTGTTGTGAAGACTCCGGCTTTTGCAATACTTGTGCTGATCGACTTATATATGAGCAGAGCGAATGTCTCTTTTGTCGGAACGTACCTTTGTCATACATGAAGGCTCCTGAGATGTCTTTACCTTGAATGTACGCGCAGTGCCAGTCTGATGCTTCTCCTTCCTGTTCAGTGCGGTCAGCACTTTTCCCCGGCATATACACCTGAGACCAGGCTGCAGGTGACTGGTATCAATGGCAACATCCGGATCAGCTTTTTCTATTGCTTTCCATGTCCTATAAAAGTATGTGCTAAGGAAGATCACAGAAAGATCATTAATAGTAGTGCAGCTGTTTTGACGAATGCAGGTGAAAGTATGGCCATATCATTTGCCTTAAAAACGCTTTTGTTTTCAGTGTTTTTTTTTATCAGCAGGGGCTGGCAAACGACACCTATCGCCTTGAAAAATTTCGCGATCATCAAATAAAAAACTGGAAAGAGCTTTCAAAAGAGCAACAAAAATGCACGGGTCAGCTCGGCATGAGCCCTATTGAAAATATCCGCATAGGCTTTGTCAAGCTTAATTTAGTCTCTGACGATGTGTCTGGAGATGAGCGAGTGCAAATTTGTGAAAATTACGAGGTTGCTGAGCAAGACTTTAAACGTCTGCACAACTTTTATTTCGATTATGTGGAAATGGGTGATCCTCAATATCGAAAAGTTCGCATTCAAAGAATGCTGAGACTATTACATCGTATATTCGCTATGAATATAAATATGACCAATGAACAAAGCCGGGAAGAGAAAAAGATAATCATTACAACGGCACAAAGCCTTTTTGAACAGTTTTTTTCGACTGTCAACATAAATGGCAAAAGCAATCCTTATTTCAATTATTTCTATTCAATTCCGGAGGCCCCTCTGTCTGATTATGCTGATGTTAATAACGATCTGGTTCTGATAGTTCTTGCTTTTCTTGGTCCTCACTTTCTTTACAAGGAACAACTTTTTACCAGCTTTATTATGTTGGCTGGCATATATACCGGGCAAAGCTTCGATCAAGCATTCGACAGTGCGCTGCTCTGTGAAAATATCAATGAATATAATTCTCCGCAAAGCCTTGCCAATCAATTAAATGCAGCTGGGCTGGACGCAGGAACAGCGCTTCTAATCGGTTTAACTGCAATGGCATCAGCTGCTTTTCAGCGCATGAATTCAGAACTGGAATCGCAGGAGACACTGGAAAACTTGTTGATAAGATGCTCGCCATTCGAGCTTCTGCCCATTATCTACAGCAATATAGCCTGCCATTGCCGCCCTGGACGCTCGTGCCCTGTACCTGGGGTTATGTATACCTTATATAGCATGCAAGAGTTTACAAACAGTATTTTGGGTTTTGACCCTACATCTACATTATCATTGGCATCATCGGCAGAAAGTCTGAACTTTCTCGTGGATTATATTGTGCTTTCAGATAATGAAGGTTCAGACAGCGAGGGTTCTGTTGATGATTCGGATTCAGGGGATCAGGATCTGTCAATAGTCGTTCAACAACAAAATGAACTGATAGCCGAGCTGAGGCAAGAATTAGCAAACCAAACTGAAAAGGAGGAAGCGTGTGCTGTTGGAGGTGCCTCAGCAGAAACCAAAAAATGTCCACTTTGTACCGACCGCTTGACAAACGTTATAGCGTTACAAAGCTGTGGACACGCTGGTTTTTGCAAGAATTGTGTTGAGCGACTCATACGTGAGGAGAGGGAATGTCCCTTTTGTCGGAGCGTGCCCTTGTCATACATGAAGATTCTCGACATGTCTTTACGCTGAATCTCTGCACAGCACCAGTCTATTGCCTGATGTTTTGAAACACATCGACGAAGTACTTATAAGAATCAATGCCTGAAAGAAGACAACTGTCAAGTAACGTCTGGAACAGGGCAGGGTTATCTGAACGTTCTTTTTCTTCAGCTAAAAAGGCCAGTTTTTTCTCCCCATCGGGATACATTGGGGACTAGACTGCATGTGATTGTTGTCAATGGCAACATACGGATCCGCTTTTTCAATTGCTCTTCATAGCCTGTGTAAATATGTGCCTGGGAACTCACAAAAAGAACGTTAACAGTAGTACAGCTTCAACGAGTGAAGGTGAAAATATGACCATGCTATGCGCCTTAAGGATACTTTTGTTTTTAGTATTTTTGTTTTTTTTTCAACAGAGCCTGGCAAACGATACTTACAACCTTGAAGAATATCGCCATCATAAAAAGACAAACGGGAAACAGCCTTCGGAAAAACAACAAAACAGTACAGGTCAACCGGCCATGAAACCACTTGAAAACATGCGTCTTGGCTTTGTAAGGCTTAATTTAGCTTCTGACGATGTATCTGGAGATGAGCGACTGGAAATTTTTGAAAATTACGAGGTTGCTGAGCAAGACTTTAAACGTCTGGAGAGCTTTTATTTTGATTATGTGAATATGGGTGAACCTCAACGTCGAAAAGTTCGCATTCAAAGTGTATTGAGACTCATACATCGTATATTCGCTATTAATATAAATAGATTTACTGTTCAAAGTCGAGCAGAGCAAATGTCAATCAATGCAATGGCAAAAAGCCTTTTTGACCAACTGTTTATGTCTGTCAACATAAATGGCAGAAGCAATCCATATTTGAATTATTTCTATATATTTCTTGACGAACATTCATCCAGTTATGCTGATGTTGACAACGGTCTGGCCCTGATGTTTTTTGCTTTTCTTGGTCCTCAATTTCTTTCCAAGAATGACTTGTATACCGGCATTAGGATAATGCAAAACATATATACCGGAGTAAGCTGCAATCAAGCATTTGATTGTGCATTGCTTTCAGAAAATATCGATGAGTATCATTCTCCAGAAAGCCTTGCCAGTCAATTAAATGCAGCCGGATTGGACGCAGGCACAGCGCTTCTAATCGGTTTAACTACAATGGCATCAGCCGCTTTCCAGCGCATGAATTCAGGACTGGAATTGCTGCAAACACTGGAAACCGTATTGATAAGATGCTTGCCGTTCGAGCTTCTGTCGATTGTCTACAGCAATATAGCCAGGCATTGCCGCTCTGGAAACTCACGCCCTGAACCTGCGCTTATGTACTCCGTGTATGGTATGCAAATATTTACACACAGCATTGTGGGTATTAACCCCGTGCCTTTATCGGAGGCAGCATCGTTAGAAAGTCTGGAATTTTTAGTGGATTATCATGAGCTTTCAGACAGTGATTCTTCTCTTGAGGAATCGGATTTCGAGGATCAGTCAATCGTCGTTCAGCAACAAAATGAACTGATAGGCCAACTTCGACAGGAATTGGCAAGCCAATCCGCAACGGAGGAAGCGGGTGCTGTCGGGGGAGCCTCAGCAGAAACCAAAAAATGCCCACTTTGTACCGACCGCCTGACAGACCTTGTAGCGTTACATAGTTGTGGACACGCTGGTTTTTGCAGGAATTGTGCTGAGCGACTCATACGTGAGGAGAGGGAATGTCCTTTTTGTCGGAACGTACCCTTGTCATGCATGAAGATTCTCGACATGTCTTTACCCTGAATGTGTGAACAGTGCCGGTCTATTGCCCGGCGCTTTGAAGCACATCGACGAAGTACTTGTAAGGATTAATGCCTTAAAGAAGACAGCTGACAAATAATGTCTGGAACAGGGCAGGGTTATCTGAACGTTCTTTTTGTTCAGCCAAAAAAGTCAGTTCTTTCTCCCCATCGGGATACATCAGAGGCTAGACTACATATGATTAGCGTCAATGGTCACATCCGGATCAGCTTTTTCTATTGCTCTCCGTAGCCAGTATAAATATGTGCCGAGGACGCTCACACAAGGCTCATTATTGGTAGTGGTACATCTGTTTCAATCAGTGAAGGAGAAAGTATGGCCATGCTATGCGCCTTAAAGACGCTTTTGTTTTTAGTGTTTTTGTTTTTTTATCAGCAGGGGGTGGCAAATGATACCTATAACCTTGAAGAATTTCGCCAGCATCATATGACAAACTGCCAGCCGCCTTCAAAAAAACAACAAAGGCTTACAGGTCAACCCGCAGTGAGCACACTTGAAAACATCCGTATTGGTTATGTAAGACTCGATCTGGAATCTGACGATGTATCTGGAGATAGACGGCTGGAAATCTGTGAAGATTACGAAGTTGATGAGCAAGACTTTAATCGGCTGAACAACTTTTATTTTGATTATGTGAATATGGGTGAGCTTCAGCATCGAAAAGATCGCATTCAAAGAGTACTTAGACTGTTGAATCGTATATTCGCTATGAACATAAATATGATCAATAAACAAAGCCCGGAAAAGAAACCGTTGGCAAATGCAAAAGCAACAAGACTTTTTGAAAAAAAGTTTTTGTCTGTCAGGGTAAACGACAGAATCAATCCTTATTTCCATTATTTCTATCCGGATTCGATAGAAAATCAGTCGAATTTTCTCGGTGTTAATAATGATTTAGTCCTGATGTATCTTGCTTTTCTTGGGCCCCACTTTCTTTTTCAGAATGACTTATATGCCTACTTTGACGTACTTCATAATAGCTATAGCGAAAAAAGCTGCGAGCAAGCATTCGACCGTGAATTGCTTTCTGAAAATATCAATGAATATGACTCTCCGCAAAGTCTTGCCAATCAATTAAAAGCAGCTGAATTGGACGCAGGTATAGCACTTTTAATCGGTTTGACTGTAATGGCAGCATCAGCTTTTCGGCACATGCATTTAGGACTGGAATGGCATGAGACACTGGAAGCTTTGTTACGAAGACACTTGCCAGACGAACTTTTGGCCGTTATCTACAGCAATATAGACGACCATTGTCATCCTGTGTCATCGTACACTATACCTATGGTTATGTTTACAGCGGGCGGTATGCAAGAGTTTACACACAGTATTATAGGTATTGACCCCCACGCATTATCGTCAGAAAGCCCGGACAATCGATCGGATTATTCTGAGAGTTCAGAGACTGAGTTTTTTCTTGAGGTATCGGATCCTGAGCATCAGGATCAATCAATAGTCATTCAACAACAAAATGAACTGATAGCCCAGTTACGAAGTGAGTTGTCAAGCCAAACTGCAACGGAGGAAGCGGGTGCAATTGGAGGAGCAGCAGGAGTCACCAAAAAATGTGGAGTTTGTCACGAGCCACTGCAAGAAGTAATGGGTTTTAAAAGTTGTGAACACGCTGGTTTGTGCCAGATTTGTATTGAGCGAATTATACGGGAGCAGACCGGCTGTCCCTTTTGTCGGGTAAAATCGGAATCATACAAGAGGGTTTTAGATATGTCTTCTCATTGAAAATGGGTTGTCATCTCTCCGGCTGCATCAGAATAAGCTTTCTTTATTGGTCATTATGACCATAAGTAGTTGCCAGGGACGCTCATACAAAACTCATTAATAGCAGTGCAGCTGTTATAACGAATACAGGTGAAAGTATGGTAAGACCATGTTCCTTAAAGACACTTTTGTTTTCAATGTTGTTGTTTTTTTCTCACCAGGGGCTGGCAAACGATAGTTATGATCTTGAAAGATTTCGCGAGTATCAAAAAACAAACTGGAAACCGCCTTCAAAGAAAAAACAGAGGCAATCAGGCCGACCTGTCATGGGCCCACTTGAAAACATACGCATTGGCTTTGTCAGGCTTAATTTAGAATCTGACGATTTGTTTGGAGATGTGCGACTGGAAATCTGTGAAAATTACGAGGTTTCTGAACAGGACTTTCAACGACTGCTAAACTTTTTTTTTAACTATATGAACATAGGTGATCCTAACTATCGAAAAACACATATTCTAACGGCACTGAGACTCATACACCGTATGTTCGATATCAATATGAATACGTTCATGGGAGAAAGCCCGGCAGAGAAAGAATTAATAAATACAATGGCAAAAAGCCTCTTTGTGCAAATGTTTTTATCTGACAATGTAAACGGGCGAAGCAATCCTTATTTCCTTTATTTTCATTCAGTTTCAGCAGACGATAGGTCTTATAATGCAGGTGTTAATAACGGTTTAATCTTGATGTTTCTTGCTTTTCTTGGTCCCCATTATCTTTCCCGGTTTGACTTGTCTGAATGGTTTAGCGTGCTTCAAAGACGCTATACCAAAAAAAGCTACGGTCGAGCATTCTCCTGTGAGCTGCTTGCTGGAGATGTCAATGAATATAATTCTCCGCAAAGCATTGCCAATCAATTGACTGCAGCCGCACTGGACACAGAAACAGCACTTCTAATTGGCTTAACCGCAATGGCACCAGCCGCTTCCCGGTGCTTAAATTCAGAACAGTTATGGCCAGAGACACTGGAAACCTTGTTGATGAGTCACTTGCCAGACGAACTTCTGGCCATTATCTACAACAATTTAGCCAGCCTTTGCCACAACGGACGCATCTTCCCTGTCCCTACGGTTATGTACACCTTGAGTGGCAGGCAAGATTTTACGCATAGTATTTTGGCTATTAACCCTGAACCTGCAATATCATCGGCATCATCGTCAGAAAGCCTGGACTATCAATCGGATTATTCACTGGGTTCAGACAATGAGGTTGAGGAGCCTGGTGAGGAGCTGGATTCCGGGCATCAGGATCAGTCAATAGTCATTCAGCAACAAAATGAACTGATAGCCCAATTACGACAGGAAATAGCAAGCCAACACAGAGCGGAGGAAGCCGGTGCAGTGGGAGGAGCCCCAGAAAAAGTCATAGAATGTCCGGTTTGCTTCGAACCACTGCAAGAAATAACGTTATTAGAAACTTGTGGACACGCGGGTTTATGCAGGGTTTGTGCTGAGCGATTTGTTCGGGAGCAGAGGGGATGTCCTGTTTGTCGGAAAGAACCTGAATCATTTAGAAAGATATTCTTAATGCCCCCTCATTGAATGTGTATGCAGTGCAAGTTTATTGCCTGATACTCTGACTCCATGGGAACGATAGAGTCAGTTTGTACCCATTATCAAGAGAAAGCGTTCGAGCGGGGTTCAGACCCCGCTATTTGTCGAGATCGGATGGCAGCTGTTTCAAGGAATTCAGGTGGAAGTATGACGATAGAATGTGCCTTAAAGATGCTTGTGTTTTCAGTATTTTTGTTTTTTTATCAGCAGGGGCTGGCAAACGACACCTATGACCTTGAAGAATTCCGCCAGCATCAAAAGAAAAACTGGAAACCGCCTTCAGAAAAACAACAAAGTTGCACAGGTCAGCCCGCCATACCCCCTCTTGAAAACATTCGTATTGGTTTTGTCAGGCTTAATTTAGCTTCTGACACTGTATCGGGAGATGAGCGACTGGAAATCTGTGATGATTACGAGATTTCTGAGCAAGACTTTAATCGTTTGAATAACTTTTATTTTGATTATGTGAACGTGACTGAACAATCTCGAAAACTTCGCATTCAAAGAATGCTGAGACTAATGAATTTTATATTCACTATAAATATAAATAGGACTAATGGGAAAAACCCCGAAGATAAACGAAGAATAAATGCAATAGCAGAAAGCCTCTTTGAGAAAAACTTTTTGTCTGAAAGTATAAATGGCGGGAGTGAACATTATTTCCATTATTATGATTTTGAATTTACAGCGAGTCATTACAGTTATGACGATGTTAATAAAGATTTATTTCTGATGACTTTTCTTGGTCCCCATTTTCTTTTACAGAATGAATTATATGACCACTTTAAAGTGCTGCATAACAGTTACACCAGAACAAGCTACTATCATGCATTTGAACGTGAATTACTTTCTGTAAATATTAATGAATATCATTCTCCGCAAAGTCTTGCCAATCAATTAGATACAGCTGAATTGGACGCAGGAACAGCACTTTTAATCGGATTAACTGCAATGGCATCAGCGGCTATCCAGCGCATTAATTCAGGACGGGAATGGCAAGAGACTCTGGAAACCTTGTTGATAAATTACTTGCCATACGATCTTCTGGATGTTGTCTACAGAAATATAGTCATTCATTGCCACGCTGGACGATCGTATCCAGTACCTATCGTTATGTTTACCGTGAATGGTATGCATGAGTTTACACACAGTATTTTGGGTATTGACCCCACACCTGTATCACCGCCAGAAAGGCGGGGCCACTCAGTGGATTCTTCTGAGAGCTCGGACAGTGATGGTCATATTGAGGAAACAGATACGGAGCATGAGGATGCGTCAAAAGTCATTCAACAACAAAATGAACTGATAGCCGAACTGCGACGGGAATTAGCAATCCAGTCCGAGAGGGGGGAAGCTGGTGCAGTTGGAGGAGCCTCAGGAGCAGTCAAAAAATGCCCACTATGTCGCACACCACTGGAAGACATTATGCTGTTACAAAGTTGCGGGCATGCTGGTTTCTGCAAGAATTGTGCTGAGCGAATTATAAACGAGCAGAGGGACTGTCCCTTTTGTCGGGAAGCTAGCTTATCAGTCATTAGAGTTATCGACATGTCTCTTCCTTGAATGTGTGCACAGTGCCAGATTGCCTGATGCGCTGGAGCAAATCTACGAAGTAGTTGTATGGATCAATGCCTGCAAGAAGACAACTGACGATCAATGTCTGGAGCAGACTAATGCTGTTTGCCCCATCTTCTGTCCGGCTAAAAAGTCACTGCTTTCTCTCCATCGGGATACACCCGAGAGCAGGCTTGAGGCGATTGCTGTAATGGCAACATCCGGGTCAGCTTTTTCTATGGGTCTCCATGGCCTATATAAATAGGCACTGAGGGGGGGCTCACGTAAAGCTCATTAATAGTTGTGCAGCTGTTTTAACGAATGCAGGTGAGAGTATGACCATAGGATGTGCCTTAAAGACACTTTTGTTTTCAGTATTTTTGTTTTTTTATCAGCAGGTGCTGGCAAACGACACCTACGGCCTTGAAGAATTTCGCAGGTATCGTAAGGCAAACACAAATCCACCTTTAAACGAACAACAAAGGCACGCTGATCAAAGCCTATTTGAAAACATCCGCATTGGTTTTGTCGGACTTAATTTAACCTCTGACGACCTGTCTGGAGATGAGCGATTTGAAATCAGCGGAAATTACGAGGTTGATGAGCAAGATTTTGGACGTCTGATCAGATTTTATTTTCATTATGTGAACAGGACTCACGATGGATATGATCAAAAAACTCGCATTCAAAGAGTGCTGAGACTAATACATTATATGTTCGCTATAAATATAAATCAGACCAATGTACAAAGTCCTGACAAGAAAGCGCTAATTAAAGCAATAGCACAAAGCCTCTTTGAACATTTTTTTTCGTCTGTAATGAGAGGTGGCTGGAGAAATCCTTATTTTCATTATTTCTCTTCAGATTGGGGAGCAAGTCAGTCCAATCATGTTGGACTTAATAACAATTTAGTCCTGATGCTTCTGGCTTTTCTTGGTCCTCATTTTCTTTCTGGCAATGACTTTACTAACTATTTTACCGTGCTGCGTAAGAGATATACCGGAATAACCTACAATCGGGCATTTTTCCTTGGTTGGCTTTCTGAAAATATTAATGAATACAGTTCACCGAGCAGCATTGCCGGTCAATTTATGGCAGCCGGATTCGACACGGAAATAGCACTTCTAATTGGTCTGACTGCAATGGCATCAGCAGCTTTCCACAGCATCAACTCAGGGCGGGAATGGCCGGGGACACTGGAAGCATTGCTGCGAGGGTACTTACCCTACGAGATTATGGCTACTATCTACTGGAACTTGGCTGGTTTTTGCCCCACTGGGCATTTACGCCCTGTACCTCAGGTCATGTTTACCATGGAGGGTATGCAAGAGTTTACAGAGGCTATTATGGGTATTTGCACCACACCCTCTGTGCCAGTGCAGGCAGAATCGTCAGAAAATCTGGACTATCTATCGAATTATTTTCGAGGTTCAGACGACAGCAGGGAGTTTGAAGTTGAGTTTGAGGCTTCTGGTGAGGATCCAGATTCTGCGCAGCAAAACCCGGCTGTAGTCATTCAACAACAAAATGAACTGATAGCCCAGCTGAGACAGGAATTAGCAAGCCAAACTCTAACTGAGGAAGCTGGAGCCGTTGGGGGCACTCCAGGTGAAACCGCTAAATGTCCAGTTTGTTTCGAACCACCGCATGAAATGACGGCACTAGAGCCTTGTGGACACGCTGGTTTGTGCAAGAATTGTGCTGAGCGATTTATACGGGAGCAGCGGGGGTGTCCCATTTGTCGGAAAATAACGCAATCTTACAGGAATATATACCTCGTGCCACGGCCCTGAAAAGGGGAGCCGTTAAGGCTCCCTTATACGACAGCGGATTATTTGTTACGGATAAACTGCAGGAATTCCTGACGGGAAGGCTGGTTTTCACGCATCAGGCCCAGCATGACAGAGGAGGTCATGGAAGAGTTCTGCTTTTCGACACCACGCATCATCATACACATGTGTTTGGCTTCAATGACAACACCCACCCCTTTTGCACCCGTAGCTTCAACAATTGCGTCGGCAATCTGCCTGGTCATGTTTTCCTGAATCTGTAGACGACGGGCAAACATATCCACGATGCGGGCGAACTTGGACAAGCCCAGCACTTTGCCATCAGGGATGTAACCAATGTGGCACTTGCCAATAAAGGGCAGCATGTGGTGTTCGCACATGGAGTAGAGTTCAATATCCCTGACGACCACCATTTCGCTGATATCGGACTCGAACACCGCGTTATTGACAATATCCTCAAGGCTTTGCTCATAACCGCGTGTCAGGAACTGCATGGCCTTGGCGGCACGTTTCGGGGTTTCTCTCAGGCCATCACGGTGAATATCTTCTCCCAGGGATTCGAGAATGGCTTTGTAATGTTCGCTCAGATGTTCGGTCATGGATCGCTCAATAGTGACATGAAAAGTAGTGGCATGAAGAGGGCAGGGGGCGGATACTGTCTGTCCTTCATGGGTAGTTCATGTAAAAAATTGGCCAGAGTTTAACATAAAGGGGGCCATGTGGAACGGTTTGAGTCTCTGAGAGATTTATTTGTTGGCGGACTTGTCAGCTCTGCTCAATCTAGGTAAGTTACAGCGAGTATCAGATGCCTACTGTAAAGTAGTAAAAAAATAACAAACGGGATCGATTATGATAAGAAAACTCAAAAAATGGGTTGCACCTGTTCTTATGCTGGCAGCTACCGGTGCTCAGGCTGAGACCGATAGCGGTACCCTGGAAACCGTGTTAAGCAAAGGTTACCTGAGTTGTGGTGTAAACACCGGTCTGCCGGGTTTTGCGACACCTGATGAGAAAGGCAAGTGGTCCGGCATTGATGTCGATGTCTGTCGTGGCGTAGCCGCTGCGGTACTGGGTGACGCCTCCAAGGTTAAATTCATTCCCCTGACCGCCAAAGAGCGTTTTACCGCTCTGCAGTCTGGTGAAATTGACATGCTTTCCCGTAATACCACCTGGACACTCACCCGTGACGCGTCGCTGGGTCTCAACTTTGCCGGTGTCAGTTATTACGATGGTCAGGGTTTTCTGGTGAAAAAAGAGCTGGGTGTGACCAGTGCCAAACAACTGGATGGTGCTGCGATCTGCATTCAGTCCGGTACGACTACCGAGCTGAACCTGGCCGATTATTTCCGCACCAATGGCATGAAATACCAGCCTGTTGTCTTTGATACCTCCGACGGTACGGCCAAAGGTTTTGATTCAGGTCGTTGTGATGTCCTGACTTCTGACCAATCCCAGCTTTATGCCCTGAGACTGCGTCTGTCCAAGCCGGATCAGGCTGTCGTTCTTCCCGAAGTGATTTCGAAAGAGCCTCTGGGGCCACTGGTTCGTCAGGGTGATGATCAATGGTTTAACATTGTGAAGTGGTCTCTGTTCGCTATGATCAATGCCGAAGAACTGGGTCTGACTTCAGCCAATATCGATAAGAGCAAGTCCTCAACCGATCCTTCCGTTCGCCGTTTGTTGGGCATTGAAGGTCCAAAAGGCAAAGGCATGGGTCTCAAGGACGACTGGGCTTACCAGGTAGTGAAGCAAGTGGGTAACTACGGTGAAGTCTTTGAGCGTAATATCGGTGCATCCTCTCCTCTGAAGATTGAGCGTGGCCTCAATGCCCAGTGGAACCAGGGCGGTATTCTCTACGCACCTCCTTTCCGCTAAGAGTTCTGAAAGGCCGACAGCCCCAATAAAGAGGGTTGTCAGCCTTCTGCTATCAGATGCCTATAGTAAAATACCTCTGGCAAAATACCTTTAGCAAAATAAAAGTAAAGCCATGAAAGGATTCTTCATGGCTAATAAAAAAGGCACCCTATGTTAGTAAGACTCTGGCGAGACCCGGTCTGGCGGGCTGTTCTTTTTCAGGTTCTGTTGATCCTTGCCGTCGTGGCAATGGTCGCCTGGGTAGTGAACAATACCCTGTCGAATTTAGAGCATCGCGGTATCAGTACCGGCTTTGATTTTTTATCCCAATCCGCAGGTTTTGGCATTATCCAGACGCTGGTGGAGTACGACGAAAGCCACACCTTTGGCAGAACCTTTCTGGTGGGTTTGCTCAATACTCTGCTGGTCTCATTGCTGGGCGTTATCTTTGCCACCGTTCTTGGATTCCTGATCGGTGTCGCCCGCCTCTCCTCTAACTGGCTGCTGTCAAAAATGGCCAGTATTTATATTGAGGTTTTCCGGAATATTCCCCTGCTGCTGCAGATTTTCTTCTGGTACTTTGCGGTTCTGGGCATTCTGCCCAACCCCCGTCAAAGCATCAGCCTGTTTGATGCCGTCTTTCTTAATGTCCGTGGTATCTCTCTTCCCTGGCCCGAATTCAATGCTGGCATGGTGACGGTTGTCTGGGTGTTCGTCGCTTGTCTGGCTGTTGTTCTGACGTTGAGATTCTTTATGCGCCCATGGTTGTCTAACCGTCAACATGGCGAAAACAACGGGCGAACGATTCTTTTTATCAAGCTGGCAATGGCTTCATTCGTTGTGCTGATTCCACTGGTGACCAGCTTTCTGGTAGATGCACAGTTGCAATGGGAGATACCGGAATTAAAAGGTTTTAATTTCTCTGGTGGTCTGGTTTTAATCCCCGAACTGGCTGCGCTCTGGTTTGCTCTGAGTATTTATACTGCGGCTTTTATTGCTGAAGTCGTTCGTTCTGGTATTGAGTCCGTCAGCAAAGGTCAGAAGGAAGCCGCTGCGGCTCTGGGTCTCAAGCCCCGCAGAGTTTTGAGTCTGGTGGTGATTCCCCAGGCCATGCGGGTGATTATTCCGCCCCTGACCAATCAGTATCTGAACCTGATCAAGAACTCTTCACTGGCGACGGCTATAGGTTATCCGGATCTGGTTAGTGTATTTGCGGGAACCACACTGAACCAGACCGGTCAGGCCGTTGAGGTGATTGCTATGACCATGGTCGTTTATCTCACGATCAGTCTGACCGTCTCCGTCTTGATGAACTTGTATAACCGCTGGGTATCGCTGATAGAGCGATAAGGACTCTCTTTATGAAGAGCACGAAGATGGAAGAAAAAATGATTCCTGCAAGAGAGCCCCCGGTCAACTCGAGGGGTGTTTTAGGCTGGATGCGGGAGAAGCTGTTTGCGACGCCCTTACAGTCACTGATGACACTGACCATTATTTACGGGCTCTATCTGATCCTTCCTCCCTTTTGGCAGTGGGCGGTCATGGACGCCACCTGGACGGGCGAAAGTCGCTCGGCCTGTAATGTCGACGGTGCCTGCTGGGCTTTTGTTACTGCACGACTGGATCAGTTTATTTACGGCTTCTATCCCGAGAGTGAAATCTGGCGGGTGAATCTGTTTTTTGCGCAGTTGGCACTGATTCTGGGTTGGCTGATGATTCCGGCCATACCCGGCAAGAAGCTGGCATTGGGGTTGGGACTGCTGGTGTTGCCTGTGACCTCCTGGCTGGTGCTGTCCGGAGGCTACTTCGGTCTGCCCGAGGTTGAAACCCACAAGTGGGGTGGCTTGATGGTGACACTGGTGCTGGCGCTTTATGGCATGTTGGCATCACTACCGGTAGGCGTTTTGCTGGCCCTTGGCAGACGATCTTCCATGCCGGTTATCAGAACTTTCTGTACCGCCTATATTGAACTTTGGCGTGGCGTTCCGCTGATTACTGTCCTGTTTATGGCGTCGGTTATGCTGCCTCTGTTTGTTCCGGAAGAAATTGTTTTCGACAAACTGGTTCGGGCCCTGATTGGCATCGTTATGTTCCAGTCAGCTTATATGGCAGAAGTAGTGCGGGGTGGATTGCAGGCGATTCCAAGAGGCCAGGTAGAAGCCTGTCAGAGTCTCGGAATGGGCTACTGGCAGAGTATGTTGCTGGTGGTGCTGCCCCAGGCTGTTCGTCTGGTGATTCCCGGCATTGTGAATACCTTTATTGCCCTGTTCAAAGACACCAGTCTGGTATTGGTAATTGGTCTGTTTGATCTGCTTTCGATTGTTCAGGCGGCCCTGAATGACCCCGAGTGGCTGGGCAGTGCCGTAGAAGGTTATCTGTTTGCCGGATTTGTGTTCTGGTTGTTCTGTTTTGGTATGTCCAAATACAGCCAGCGCCTGGAAAAGAATTGAATTCAAGAATAATGAAAATGAGAGGTCTTCATGGATAAGATGGTCCGGGAAGTTAAAGACCCTGCAAGTCCTGTCATCAGGTTGAATGGGGTTAATAAATGGTACGACAGCTTTCATGTCCTCAGAGATATTAATCTGGATGTGGTGCGTGGCGAAAAGATCGTGATCTGCGGGCCTTCCGGCTCGGGTAAGTCGACGTTGATTCGCTGCATCAATGCGCTGGAAGAGCATCAGGAAGGCCAGATTATTGTTGATGGCACAGAGCTGACCCGGGACCTGAAAAATATAGAGAAGGTCCGTCGTGAAGTCGGTATGGTGTTTCAGCAGTTTAATCTGTTCCCTCATCTGACGGTGCTTGAAAACTGCACGCTGGCGCCGCTCTGGGTCAGAAAAACCGCTAAAAAAGAAGCGGAAAAAACAGCGATGGAATACCTGGAGCGCGTCCGTATTCCCGATCAGGCGGATAAATATCCCGGACAACTCTCGGGAGGTCAGCAGCAGCGTGTGGCAATTGCCCGAAGCCTGTGCATGAACCCGGAAATCATGTTGTTTGATGAGCCGACTTCGGCGCTGGACCCGGAAATGATCAAGGAAGTACTGGACGTCATGATCGAGCTGGCCAATGAAGGCATGACCATGCTCTGCGTGACCCATGAAATGGGCTTTGCCAAAACGGTAGCGGATCGCATGATCTTTATGGATCAGGGGCAAATCGTGGAAGAGGCGACACCGGAAGTCTTCTTTAATAATCCGAAGTCCGAGCGTAGCAGGGAGTTTTTGGGGCAGATTCTTAATCACTAATTGCCTGTTTGAATTCAGTGTGAATTCCAAACAACAAGGCCGCTGATCGAAAGATTAGCGGCCTTGTTATGTTTCTACTGAAAAACCGGCTTAGAAACGGTAAGTTGCAGATGCATGGAGGGAGTATGAGCTGGATTCATACTTGCCACTGTAAGATGTAGTGTCCTCAGTTAGTTGACCACCACCTTTTACATCGTCATTCTCAACGGTGTCGTAGACAGCCGCGAAGTCCAGATCCACCTGTCCATCAAGAATGCTGGTTCCGGCACCCAGAGTGAAGCTGTGGGCATTGGCTGGAGTAGAGAAGGTAGGCGCAGCATATTCTTCGGGTACAACAGCTGTTGTATAAATATAACCGGCTCTCAGGGCCCAGTTTTCAATGCCGGTATACTCGGCTGCAATGCGGTAGTTGTATTGGTCTTCCCAGTTGGTGTTGATTGCTGGTACAAGCAGGCTGTCGTCGGAGGTAAACTCGATCTGCTCGTTGTTGCTGTACTCGGTGTATGTGACTTCACCAAACAGGGTCCAGTTTGGAGCTACCTGGTAATCGATACCACTAGAGATCTGCATAGGCAGTGCTGTTTTTGCAGTCGCGTCTGCTGACCTACTTGGAGTGAGGCCGGTTCGCTCGTTGTAATCACCATCCGCTTCAATATCTACTTCAGAACGGTAGTTGATACCCCAGCCCCAACGGTTGTCGTCTGAGCGGTACATTGCACCCAGACGGACACCGAAGGTATTGAAGCCGCTCATGTCGTTGTAACCCACGGCAGCTCCAACCTCTCCAAAAGGTGGTTTTTGAGCTGCTGACACCATGTTGATATCGGCCGTGGCATAAGTCAGGCGATAAGTGCCCCCAACGGACCAGTTGTTATTGATGCGATAAGATAACCCCAGACCCGCTTCAATAATCTTTATGTCAGTAGAGTATTCATCTGTGATGGAGTGATCGTTGCCAACCGTTACATCTTCATACTTGGCAGCAGCACCACCAGAAGCATAAACACCATAACCCATAGTGAACTTGTCGTTCAGTTTGTACAGACCTGTCAGGCCGCCCGCAGGGGAAAAGTTGGTTTCACCTTCAATAAAAGTATTTCCATCCGCAGGACCATTTACCTGAGTAAAGGTAGGAGACACATGCAGAGCAATATCATTGGACTCCGCAAAAGCCATACCGGCCGGGTTGAAGAAGATGGCACTGGAATCGTCGACAGAAGAAACGGCTGCACCTGCCAGTGCACTGTATTCGGCATCCCAGAGAGTCGCTTTCTCAAAACCACCGGCTACCGCGTGACCTGAAGAAACAGCAACAGCGAGAGTTGAAACGAGGAAAAAAGGCGAGGAACGTGTAGGGCTTTTCATTATTACTCCTTAATGGTGGCAAGACCTCAGGCAGCTCCCTGTTTTAAAAAAGGATTTCTTTTTATTAACAAGTCGTAACAAGTGACATCAATCTGCCTGATTGCGAACCTTGTGAGCTCTTGTGGATTTTTGCTGGTTCGCTGGTCGAACGAGGGCTATTTTATTTATTCTTAATCGAAATTAATGTTATTTTTTTGTAAATAATTAGCTATTAAAAAAACTTTTAAAAGTGCTTCAAAACAAGCTTTGAAATTATTGTGAGCAGTAACTCTATTTCTAACTTTCTAATTCAAGGTGAATTTTTTTGTTAATAATAATTTGAATATTATTCGAGTTATTGTTGCAATTAATTCCATGCACCTTGATTAAGATGCGTTACTGGAATTCTTCTCCGGAAGACCCGGGGCGACCCCGTCTGGGCGACCCCGTCTAGGCGACCCCGTCAAGAAACACGGGCAGAAAGCGGAAGGTATTTTACTTTTCCTGTCAGGTAGCGTAATCGCTAGAAACGCCTGACGGATGGCAAAATAGCACAAGAGGCTTGCTCTGCAAGCCGAGCTTTCATCCCCGTCCTCAAGAGGGTGTCGTAAAACTCTGGTTCCCATGCTCCAGAGGGTGTCGCAAAACTCTCTCCAACGTGCGATCGAGTTGACTCTCGTCATTCCCGACTTCATTCTCGTCATTCCCGACTTCATTCTCGTCATTCCCGACTTCATTCTCGTCATTCCCGCGAAGGCGGGAATCCACACTGACTCACCACCAGAACCATACTGCCCGGTGCCCCCTGGCCTTGTCATCCCCGAGAAGGCAGAGATCCACCGTTGGCGCTGGATTCCCGCCTTCGCGGGAATGACGACCTCAGAGCATGGGAACGAGCTATTGGAGTTTTGCGACATCCTCTCAAAGTACGGGGTTTTACGCTCATTCGATAATGAGGTCGGACCGGGTGGTTAATACATTAACTGTATTTATGAGAGGTTAAACATCTATTGGACGGAAGGGGGTTAAATAATGATCTCAGAAAAAAACAAGGCCGCAGATCTTTTGATCAGCGGCCTTGTTTATTATGCGACTAACAAACCGGCTTAGAAGCGGTAGGTTGCAGAAGCATGGAGGGAGTATGAAGTGCCTTCATACTTACCCGCGTAGGATTGGGTAGTATCGGTCAGCTGACCACCACCTTTCACGTCGTCATTCTTAACTGTGTCGTATACAGCAGCGAAGTCCAGATCCACCTGTCCATCAAGAATGCTGGTGCCAGCACCCAGAGTAAAGCTGTGGGCATCGGCTGGAGCAGAGAAGGTAGGCGCAGCATACTCTTCGGGTACAACAGCTGTTGTATAAATGTAACCGGCTCTCAGAGCCCAGTTTTCGATACCAGTGTACTCGGCAGCGATGCGGTAGTTGTATTGATCTTCCCAGTTGGAATAGATTGCAGGTACAGCCGCACTGGAGCCATCGCTGGTGTCTTTGACGGAAAAGTCGATCTGTTCATTGTTGCTGTAGTCGGTGTATGTGATTTCACCAAACAGAGTCCAGTGTGGATCTACCTTGTAGTCGATACCGGTAGAGATCTGCATGGGCAGTGCGGTTTCTGCGGTTGCATCACCAGTAACGGTGGCTGCGGGTGTGCCGTTTCGGTATTTGTAATCACCATCTGCTTCTATATCTACTTCAGAACGGTAGTTGATACCCCAGCCCCAACGATCGTCATCTGAGCGATACATGGCACCCAGACGCACACCGAAGGTGTTGAAACCGCTCAGGTCGTTGTAGCCCACCGAAGCACCTACCCCCGATACACTCGAAAGCAAGTTGATATCAGCAGTGGCGTAGGTCAGGCGATAAGTACCCCCAACGGACCAGTTGTTGTTGATGCGGTAAGCTAAGCCCAGACCAGCTTCAATAATTTTGATGTCAGTAGAGTAGTCGCCTGTGACTGGTGTAACTGGTATACCGGCACCTGGAATAGTAAATGTACTGCCAACCGTTACATCTTCATAACTGGCAGCAGCACCACCAGAAGCATAAATACCGTAACCCATGGTGAACTTGTCATCCAGTCTGAACAGACCTGTCAGACCTCCAACAGGAGAAAAGTTTTTCTCACCATCGATAAAGGTACCTTCACCACCCGCAGGACCTTTCGTATGGGTAATGGTAGGAGACACATGCAGAGCAATATCATTAGACTCCGCAAAAGCCAGACCGGCCGGGTTAAAGAAGATGGCACTGGAATCATTAACAGAAGACACAGCAGCACCTGCCAGTGCACTGTATTCGGCATCCCAGAGAGTCGCTTTTTCAAATCCACCGGCTACCGCCTGACCTGCTGAAAGTGCAACAGCCAGGGAGGAGGCTACAGCTAATGGAGAGAGAGAAAAATGCGAGGAACGAGTGTGGCTTTTCATTATAACTCCTGGCGGTGGCAAGACCTGAGGCGGCTGCTTGTTGCAAAGAATGCCACTAAGAAATGGCTTCTTTTTTTATTAACAAGTGATGTGAGGCTGCCTGATTGCGAACTTTGTTTGCTCTTTTTTGAGTCTTTTCCGGTTCGCTGGTCGAAAGACCGCTGGTCTATTTATGCTTATTATTAGTTTTTGTTGCCGTTTTAAACGTGCTCTGCAATGGATGTTTGAAACGACAGTACGAAATATCTCTGTTTAGAGGTGTCGAGTCAAGACAGGGGTGGGTGTTAATTGTAATTCGAATAGTATTCGATTTTTATTTTAATGAATTTAAGGTATTTTGATGCCGCTTTTTATAACTAACTCAATGATATTTAATGGTTTTTCTGGAAGGTTGAGATCCGGAACAGTATCGAGAAAAGAAGAAAAAAAATTTTAAAAAAATATACCTGCCTTTCACCACCCCGATTGATATTTGCCTAAAATCTGTTGTCAAAGAAATAAACAGACATTCAGGTGCACCAACATGCCTCAAGCTCAATACCAGTCTAAGAACCTCAACCACCTTGGCTTGGTTGCCGCTATGTGTCGGGAGTTAAAGATAGCCGAATACATTGATGCCCGTATCACAAATGACTCCGATGTTCGTAATGTCACTATTGGACAAGCTGTAGTCGCAATGATCATCAATGGCTTGGGCTTTACGGGGCAAACTCTGTACATGCTCCCTGAGTTTTTTGAGGATAAGCCGATTGACCGCCTTATCGGGGAAGATATACAGGCCGAACACTTGAACGACAAGGTACTTGGTCGGGCTCTCGACAGTTTGTACGACGCTGGTGTTAGCGACTTGTATCTCAATCTGGCCGTCAAGGTCGTCAATCATCTGAAACTTCCTTGCAAGGCATTAAATCTGGATGGCACCAGCTTTCATGTGGATGGAGTCTATAACAGTCATGACAATCCAGACGACTTAAATTGTATTCATATCTGCCAAGGTTACAGCCGTGACCACCGGCCTGACCTGAATCAGGTAGTCTTGCAGTTAATGACTGAAAATCAGGCGGGCATCCCTGTGTTTATGGCCCCTGCCAGCGGTAATGTAAACGACAAAACCTGTTTTCAGGAAATTATCAAAAATCATCTGTCATGTTTTAAGGCCGCTTTGAATAGCCGCTATCTGGTTGCTGATGCTGCCATGTATGTTGCAGAAACCCTTCAGTTGCTTGATGAGCAAAAGCAGCTGTTTATCTCCCGGGTGCCCCTGAACATCAAGGAGGCAAAGGAGCTGGTCTGCAAAGCGCCAACCATGTCGCTGGTGCCTGTTGAAGGCTATGAAGATTACTACTCAGCTGAAGTGCCTTCCTGCTACGGAGGGGTTCAGCAACGATGGTTCCTGTTTCTCAACAAAAAGCGCGGGCTTAGTGAACGGAAAACATTGACCCGGAAGATGCAAAAGCAGTCACTGAAAGAGGCCCGTGATCTGGAGAAGCTGAGCAAAAAGGCCTTTTTGTGCCGGGACGATGCATTGAAGGCTTTTGCCTTGTGGCAGAAACAATCGAAACTTTGCCAAAGCGAAACAGAGCCAGAGGTTATCCGTAAACCCTGCTATTCGGGCAAAGGAAGACCATCGCCGGATAGCAAGCCTGATCACTTCGAGTACTTTGTGCAGGCTGAATGCTTTGTTTCCTGCGAGAAAAGGGAGCATGCAGAAGCCTCACTGGGTTGTTTTATCCTAAGCACCAATGAACTGGATAAAAATAGTTTGAATGCCTCTGAGCTGCTGTCTACTTATAAGTCGCAACAAAAAGTTGAAGGCGGCTTTCGGTTCCTGAAGAGCCCGGACTTTCTGGTCTCTTCGCTCTATCTGAAGAAAGCGGAACGTATTGAAGCCCTGTTAATGGTGATGACTCTATGCCTGATGGTCTATGCTGCTATCCAGCACAGAATCAGGCAGGAACTGAAAAAGCAAAGTCGTGTATTTCCAGACCAGAAAAAAAAGCCCTGCCAGAACCCAACAGCAAGATGGGTATTTTTCTGTTTCCAGGGGCTTAGTGTATTAACGGTCAATAATCAGGAGGAACATGTGATTGGCTTGAAGGAAAGGCAGTGGACGATCATTCAAATTTTGGGCATTTTTTACGAGTCCATGTATTCCTGATAGGGGTGGTGAAAGGCGGATATACAATCGAGTCTCTGATTGCTGTGTAGGCGTCAGTAATCGGGCCATGTTGAATACTTAAGATGTTTTTTATATAAACTGAAAGACAGGCACTCATGGTGTCATCTGAACCTGCATAAGGCTTCGGAGTTTGACGAAAGTTCCTGTTGAATTAAGTAAGCGCCCTGATGTGGCCTATGCGATTTGGAACGTATACTTTGGGTATTCATTCATCGGATTCATTCTCTCTTTCATGCTGCTCTATATTCTGGATTTATTTGGTACTGCAGTGTTTGCCATCAGCGGTGCCTGGCTCGCCTGTCGCAAGGATATGGATATCTTTGGGGCAATGGTTCTGGCGTTTGCCACTGCCGTGGGGGGTGGCACGATTCGCGATGTTCTTCTGGGAGCAACGCCGGTTTTCTGGGTACAGAATCATGATTATGTTCTGGTCACTCTTGCCTCAACGTTGTTGGCGATTCTGGTAAGGCGCTGGCATCAGAAAACCCATCATATGATGTTGCTTTCTGATGCGCTGGGTCTGGCTGTATTTACCGTGATTGGTGTCACCAAAGCTCTGGATTTCGGTGCTTCGGCTATTGTCTCTGTCATGATGGGGGTGCTTACCGGTTGTGGTGGAGGGGCTATCCGTGATCTGCTTTCCGGTGAAGTGCCGCTGGTGCTAAAAAAAGAGGTCTACGCCTTTGCCGCTATGGCGGGTGGTGCTCTTTTTGTTGTATTGGAATCTTATATTGGAGTCAATATGGCAACACTGCTGTCTGCAGGTTTGGTTCTGTTACTCAGACTTTTGGCTCTTTACAAGAAATTATCTCTCCCCCGTTTTGACCTGCCTCCCACCGCCCGCTGACTTGAAAGGAGCTTTGAGATATAGCTATTTGCTCAGAGCTCTCGTGTTTTTAATATCTCTTGATTACTAATCGTCGTTAATGCCTCTAAAAAAAAAGCATGGAAGCGTTTCTGCGTCTATACCTTTCAGAACAACACACACAATGAGGTTTGAAGATGACTTTGTGTTTACGACAGAGGTTGGCTGTTCTGTCACCTCTTCTTGCCGCCATGGCAGTTTCCTTTCATTCCAGTAATGCTTTCTCTGCAGGTTACGGTATTAATGAAAACTCAGCCAGCTACATGGGTACAGCCTATGCGGGCAGAGCGTCCAACCCTCAGGATGCTTCCATTGCAGCCAATAACCCGGCGGGTATAGCTTATGTTGAGGGTACTCAGGTTTCAGTGGGCTCCGCCATCATTCTTGAGGGAGGTGAGTTTGAGGGGCAGCATACTCTTCCTACTGGAACGGTGGTTGCTCAAGGTAAAACGGAAGATTTCGTGTCAACAAGCGGGGTGCCTTTTGGGCATTTTGTTATGCCGCTGAATGATCAAATCAGCTTTGGTATAAGTGGATATGCTCCTAATGGTATTGAGCTGGAGTATGACGATGATTGGGCGGGTCGTTACTTTGGCATTAAAACCAGCTTTAAAACCGTTAACTTGCAGGGGACGGTTTCCTATAAATTCCAGGAAGACTTCTCTATTGGTTTTGGGTTGATAGGTTCTTATGTAGAAGGGGAATTAACCCAGAATACAGATGTCACTAACTTCCTGAGGGAAGGTCTTCCTGCTGCTGAAGCAAAGATTGAAGGTGATGATAAAACATTGGCTTGGACTCTGGGAGCACTGTGGAATGTTTATGATAGAACCTATGTCGGCCTTGCTTACTTCTCTGAGATTGATTTTGAACTCGAGGGAGATGTAAAGCTATCAGGTCCTGTTAATAGGAAATCAGATGCAAAGCTCGAAATTACTATGCCTGAGAGAGCAGCTCTGAGCCTGACTCATCAGCTCAACGATGAATGGACTTTGATGGCTGAGGCCACTTGGACTCGTTGGAGCCGTTTCGAGGAGTTTTATGTCAGAGCGGATAATTCTGATCTGTCCAGTTATGTCCCAATCAACTGGAAAGATGCTTGGGCCTGGAGTTTTGGTGCGACATGGCAAGTGCTACCAGAGTGGAAGCTAAGGGCAGGTTATATGTTTGATGAGTCTCCTGTCGATGATGACAATCGTACTGTGCGTACACCGGATTCCGATCGCAATTGGTTTACTGTGGGAGCAAACTGGAGGCCTGATACCAATCTCTCCATCGACATTTCCTATGCGTACGTGAGTTTGAAAGAAGGAAAAATAGATGAAGCCAAGTACAACAAACCGCCAAATCAAGGCACTCCTATTGATAGTTTCGGCGTAATAACAGGGGAATATGACAACTGCTCCAGTATTGTGGCTGCACAATTGAATTATATTTTCTAGACTTGTTGAGTCTGAGACCTTGCCTGTTTTTACAGGCAAGGTCTTGGTAGAGGTTTTTCAGAACCAGGGAATAAGTCGATGAAATCAGTCTTTAACAAAAAAACGATTAAAATTAGTCTTGTGATGTCCGCGTTAATGGCGACAGGAGGTGCTCCGGTTTCGGGGTATGCAGACCAGCCAGCCAGCAACAAAGATGAAGTGATTACCGAAAAGCCTACTGTTGATCAGGACAAGATCTGTCAGGATCTCGGGCATATTTTCACCAAAAGTCAGAATGGTTTTTCGGACATACGTAAGCAACCTTCTTTTTACAACAAGATCACCATATGGCAGACAGACTATCAACCACTGAACGGTGGCTGTGAGGTCTGGCAGTGGTCGAATCGTTACAGCTATGTATGCAGTCGTGTTCTGCCTGATGAACAGACTGCGGCTCAGGCTTTTGACGAAGCCAACCGCGTCATTGGTCAATGTCTGCCGAAGAGTTGGGCGCAAAAGCAGGTGGCATTGCCTGACAACAAAGGTGAAAAAATTCAGTATTCCTTCAATGGGCAGGTCAGGGGTTCTCTGGAAAATGTGAGTACAGGCGGACTGTTTACCCATGACTGGACAGTTTACCTGTTGATTTCATCACCGGAAAATACTCAGTAGCAATGTTATGGGTAAAAGAAAGGCATTTTGTCCGGAAATACTCACGGACACTGTGGCGTGGGCAAAATGTTTTTCGAAAGGCCGTGGTCGTTTAATCTCCATCCTGAAAAAGCTTCCGTTATTAGTGCTTCTTCTCTATCAGGGCACTCTGTGGGCTTATGGCTTCCCTATTAAGGACCCATTCCTTGCGACCGTCGTTGGCACCCCGCCCGGGCAACAGGTGAAGCTTCGGCAAGGTATTGTCCGCGAGGCGATTTTAGGATTGGCTGACGAAACCGTTAAGGGTGCACCGGGTATATTCTGGGATGTGATCAAACCCCGTTTCAAGTTGGCCTGGCAGGAGAAACCTGCTCCACTGATTTTTATTATTGCCGGCACCGGTGGTCGTTTCGATACCAGCAAGGTCGAGTTCCTGAAAAAGGTTTACTATCAGGCAGGCTTTCATGTCATTCAGATCTCATCTCCCACCAGCTACGACTTTGTTGTTTCCGGCTCCCGATCCCATCGACCCGGTCTGACGCAGCAGGATTCAGAAGATCTTTATCGTCTGATGAAAGCGTCTGTCAGGCGGGTTCGCTCCTTTAAAAAAATTCAGATTAAAGGCTGGTATCTGACAGGTTACAGCCTTGGTGCGCTGAACGCTGCTTATATCGCCAGAATAGACAGCGAAAAGAACGCCTTTGGCTTTAATCGTGTGTTGTTAGTGAATCCTCCTGTTGACCTGCGGCGCACCGTCGATAGTCTTGATCGCTTACTGCTGGTCGACGTGCGGGGCGTTGATAATGCAAAAACGCTTTTTAATCATTTCTTTGACAAGCTGGCTGCTTATTTTCGGACGCATAAAAGTATTGATATCGATGAATCCATGTTGGTTCAGGTGGCAAAAAGCGCTTATGCCCTGAGCAGGGAAGAGCTGGCACTGCTGATAGGCGTCAATTTCAGGTTGGTAGTAGCGTCCCTGTATTTCACTTCTGCTGTCATGACCTGGAACATCAGCCTGATTCCCAGGTTTTTTAAATTCACCCTGAGTGATAGCCGAACTCCTTATTTTAAGCGGGCTATGTTTTGCAGCTTTGAATGCTATATAGATAAGGTACTGATTCCTTATGAAGAGAAGCAGAAGGGAATCTACTTTGATCAGAAAAAATCCCTCGCTGCGCAGCGTGCTCTTATATTTGAGCAGAACGGTTTGCCTCGCCTTAAGTTGTGGTTGAAGAAAGCCCGGCATATAGGTGTGATGCACAATGTGGATGACTTTATTATTGACAAGAAAGGGCTCGACTTTCTTTATGATACCTTCGATGGGCGAATAAAAATTTACCCTCGGGGTGGGCATATGGGCAATCTGAAGTATCCACAAAACGTGGAGGATATGCTCAGCTTTATCAAAGGTAAGGGCTTTCCCGATGCTTAGAGCCGGATGCCTGCTCTTGTTGTTTTCTCTAACAGTCTGCAGTCTCCCGGCTGATCATAGTATCCCTTATTCAGATCCTATGGATACTTTGAAGTACCGAGACCCTGATGATGAGTTATTGGAAGACTGGCATCACAATATGAATTCAATGTCGTTTATGGATGTTTATGACCCACTGGAGCCCTTTAATCGCGAGGTGTTTGCTTTCAACCGGCAGTTGGATCGCTATTTTCTTGAGCCCGTAATGCAGCTTTATGAAACGGTGACTCCATTTTTTGTTCGGATCGGAATAGCCCATTTTTTTCAGAATCTGAAAGAAGTTTCCACCCTTATGAACAACCTGCTTCAGTTTGAAGGTGAGCGAGCCGTTAAGTCGGTCGGTCGGTTATTCATCAACACTACTCTGGGTATTTTAGGCTTTTTTGATCCTGCTGAAAGTATGGGCTTGCCCCATCAGCGCAATGTATTTGGCAATACACTGGCAAAATATGGGGTGGCGCCCGGACCCTATCTGGTGGTTCCGGTCGTTGGTCCATTCAGTTTGAGGGATGTGAGTGGTCTGGTCGTTGATCTGGCCGCAGAAGATTATATTGATTTTCTCGGGGTGCCTTCACAGGTGTTTTCCGAGCCTGACCTGTTTGCCATCTATGGAATTAACTATCGCTATACCGTTCCCATGAGCTATGATGACTTCAGTTCGCCCTTTAGCTACGACATCATTCGCTTTTTGTATACCAAAAGGCGGGAGTTGGAAGTGGGCGTTAACAAGTAAAGCTCCAATGTGTCTGCAATAGAAGGGAGATGTCTTCCAGCTCGCAGGCAATGTCGGAGCTGGAAGAAAATAACTCAGGCTTCTTTGCGAATAAACACCCATTCCTTGTCATTCGACATGGCTTCGTTGTAGCTGTAGCCCTCGTAATCAAAACCTTTCAGGTCATCGACTTTTTTCAGGTTGTTATCAATGGCGTAACGACACATCAGGCCCCTGGCTTTTTTAGCGTAGAAGCTGATGATTTTGTATTTGTCACCTTTCCAATCCTTGAAGACCGGGGTGATGATCTGACCTTTCAAAAGTTTGGGCTTAACGGCCTTGAAGTATTCATTGGAGGCCAGGTTAACCAGAATATCATCTTTTTGAGCGGCCATTTCTTCGTTCAGTTTGTCGGTGATCTGTTCGCCCCAGAATGCATAAAGGTCTTTTCCGGCATTATTGGCAAATTTGGTGCCCATCTCCAGACGGTATGCCTGCATCAGGTCGAGAGGTTTCAACAGACCGTAGAGTCCTGAGAGAATGCGCAGGTGTTTCTGGGCATAATCAAACTGTTTGGCATTCATGGTCTCAGCATCAAGCCCCGTGTAAACATCACCTTTAAAGGCCAGGACTGCCTGTTTGGCATTTTCCTGGGTAAAAGGCTGTTGCCAGGCCTGGTAACGGGCAGCATTCAGCTGTGACAGTTTATCGCTGATGCTCATCAGGCTGCTGATATCCGCCGGACTCAGCTCACGCAGTTGATCAATCAGGTTCTGGGATTGGTCCAGAAATTCTGGCTGACTGAACTTTTTCGTCACCACAGCGGTGTCATAGTCCAGGGTTTTGGCAGGTGACACGACAAAAAGCATGGTTTTTTCTTCCTTCTGAATTCCGGTTCTACCCCTAACAAGCTGAAGTGTTCAGCTTTAGCACTATGGAACACATCCTAGTAGAGGGAGGAGGTGTTTGGTAGTGAATTATCTCTATTATGTTGATAGACCGGTCAGGCTAGGAGCCTGACCGAGAATAGCGCCCGTAGCGAGGACGGCAGAAAATTGAGGATGAAAATTCGGTTTTGTGAGGAGAATAGCGAGCTATTTGACGAACAAAAGCGGATTTTCAGACCAATTTGCTGCCGCCGCAGTAGGGCAGTCTATTCTCGGTCAGGCTCCTAGCAGCCTGTCGGACTTAAGACTGTCCTACACGGCAACTGCTCCTGCGTTGCTCTAGCTCCTGCATCCATGCAGTCGTGCGGTTGCAATAAATTGGTCTAAAAATCCCTGTTTCTTCGTCAAATAGCTCGCTATTCTCCTCAGAAACAGAGATTTTTATCCTCAATTTCTTGCAATCCTCGCTACGGACGCTTAAGTCCGACAGGCTGCCAGGGGGTTTAGTTGTGCGGTTGAGGTAAGTCGTTAATCAGGAGGATAGGGCTTCAGGGAGAGGTTGGTGATCCATGGTTGTCAATTTTTGATAGCCAGACGATCAAGTCTGGCTATCTCTCTGAGGTCAGTGAAAATTAAAGGTTTTCTTCAGCGTATGCGGCCAGCGGCGAGCGTGGGACCCCCTGTAACTGGACTGCGCCACCGTGTGGAAAGTTTTTAAATCGTTCAGTCATGTAAGTCAGTCCTGAACTGGTCGGTGCCAGGTAAGGGGTATCAATCTGGGCCAGGTTGCCCAGGCAGATGACCTTACTGCCTGAACCCGCACGGGTGATAATGGTTTTTATCTGGTGCGGTGTCAGGTTCTGACATTCATCAATGATGATCAGGCTCTGTTGAAAGCTTCGTCCCCTGATATAGTTCAGGGATTTGAAATGGAGTGGGACCTGCTTAAGAATGTAGTCCACACTGCTGTTGGTGGATTCATCGTCATAGTGCAGGGCTTCTAGGTTGTCAGTAATGGCACCCAGCCAGGGCTCCATTTTCTCAGCTTCCGTGCCCGGCAGGAAGCCAATGTCTTCATCCAGCCCCCGGGTTGAGCGGGTCGCTATGATTCGACGGAACTGTTTGGTGGCGACTGTCATCTCTATTGCGGCGGCCAGAGCCAGAATGGTTTTACCTGAGCCCGCAGCACCGGTCAGGTTGACCAGGTGAATATCGGGGTCCATTAAAAGATTCAGGGCTATGGCCTGATGAATATCGAGAGGCTGAAGCCCCCAGGCTTCCTGACTCATTAATGCTTCACGACAGAAGTGTTGCAACTGGACTTCGTCCGGAGTGATGGCGTTCACCCGGGCTACAAATCCAGTGTCGTCCAGGAAAAACTGGTTCAGATAGATATCGTCACCAAGTTCTTCTTTCAACAGTCGATGGTAGGTAATACCCTCCAGCTGCTCTGTCTGAACCTGGGAAACGCGGTCCCAGAAGTTGCCTTCGAACAGTCGGTAACCTTTACTGAGCAAACCAATATCTGAAACCAGTTGATCGCTGTGGTAATCCTCCGTTGGAATTCCGCATCCCCTGGCTTTCAGACGCATATTGATATCTTTAGTCACCAGAACAACCGGTGCACCCGGGTGGGTTTCCTGAAAATGACAGATATCGTTGATGATGCGGTTATCGTTATTGCTGGTGGGCAGTGTGGTAATGTTCTCTACATAATGAGAGCTCAGGATTGAGAGAGTACCCTGAGGCTCTGATTTATTACCACGTCTGATAGGAACGCCTGCTTCGATCTCCGAGGGTGAGGCGGTACCCAATATCTGGTCAATCAGTCTGATGGCCTGTCGGCAGTCAGCAGCGATGGTTTGCTTTCCGTTCTTAAGCTTGTCCAGTTCCTCCAGAACGGTCATGGGGATGAGCACTTGATGCTCTTCAAAGTTGAGGATTGAGTTAGGGTCGTGTATCAGAACATTGCTGTCGAGAATGTAGGTGGTTGTTTGGGTTGAGATGATCGGCCTGGCTTCCAAGGCGTTTCCCATAGGCGGCTTCCTCGTCCTTTTTTTGGGGCTCTCATAGTTGATTTTTATCGAAAAGAAGCAAGTCGGCAAGTTTAAATTTCAGATAGGATTAAAAAAATTTAAATACTGATTTTATTGTTTTATTAAGTGAAGTTTGATTCTAGTATTAGAGGATTGCATTCTTATTTCTGCCAAATACTTCGTCCAGAAACTGTCCTGAACTTTTCCGTTTACATCGCTTTTTAGAGGCTTTCGCCAGCGAACCTTCTATCGAACACTCGCTGGTGGTGAGTAGCACGTTAATGATTATTTCAACAGATCTGCGGGTGGGTATTCCAGGTTGAGCTTTGCACCCAGCATTTCTTCCAGGTCGGGGATCAGGAAAGAGTCTTCTTCACAGGCAAAGCTGATGCTGGTACCACTGGCTCCAGCCCGGCCTGTCCGGCCAATGCGGTGGACATAATCTTCCGGGTCTTCAGGCAAGTTGTAGTTGATCACATGACTTATTCCGTCGATGTGAATGCCACGGCCCGCAACATCGGTAGCTACCAGAACCGTCAGCCTGCCATTCTTGAAGTTATCCATCGTCTTCAGGCGCTTCTTCTGAGGTACTTCACCGGAAATTTGATCAGCTTTGAGGCCTTTCTTTTGTAGCTTCTCGGTCAGTCGACGGGTTTCATCCCGACGGTTGGTGAACACAATCACCCGCTCCAGGTTGTTTTGATTGATCAGGTTGATCAAAAGAGGAACTTTCTGTTCATTGGTGACAATGTAAACCTTCTGATCGACGGTCTCTGTGGCAACGCTTTCTGGTTCGATTTCAACTTTCACAGGCTTCCAGGTCCACTGTGCACCGAGTCTTAGTACCTCATCCGTGAAGGTGGCTGAAAACAGCAGGGTCTGGCGATCGCCAGGACGGGGTGTCATGCGGATAATGCGTCGAACCTGGGGAATGAAGCCCATATCCAGCATTCGGTCGGCTTCGTCAATGACCAGTGTTTCGGTGAGGTCCAGATGCAGGTCTTTGCGTTCGCAGTAATCCAGAAGTCGGCCAGGGGTAGCCACCAGGATATCGATAAAGCCATTACTCATGCGGCTGCGCTGCTTCTCATAATCCATTCCACCAACAACCGTCAGCACATTCAGGGGCAGGTATTTGGTCAGGGCTTCAGCATCCTGACCAATCTGTAATGCCAGTTCCCGTGTAGGGGCAATGATGACGGCACGGGGTTCGCCGAGGTAGCGTTGATCCGGTGGTGGGATATCGATCAGTTGTTTGATGGTGCTGACAAGAAAGGCGGCCGTTTTACCCGTGCCGGTTTGAGCTTTACCAATAGCGTCTCTACCTGCCAGCGTGCTGCCCAGTACTTCTGCCTGAATGGGGGTGCAGTACTTGTAGCCCAGTTCCTGAATGGCTCGCATCAGTTGATCAGGCAGATCAAAGTCATGAAAGCGGGTTTTACCCTGCTCTGGCTCTACCTGGAACTGGCTGATATGCCAGGAAGGCTCGGAACTCTTGTTGGCTGAGCGATGAGAGCTGTGAGAGTGGCTACGTCGAGCAGTGTTCTGAGTCTTGGGGTTTCTGGATTGGGCTCCGACAGCTTTGCTGTTTTTCTTCCCGCCCCGGGGCTTGGAAGAAGGGTTTTTTGGTGCCGGTGAAGGCTTTTGTCCACCGGATGAAGGTGCTTTTTTCTTTCTGAAAAGACCTAGTAAACCGCTCAATGCTTTAATCTCGTTCCAATACGATATCGGTATCCCGGTCTGCAGCGTTGGGCTGCCGTGTCCTGAGAGTGTCTCGGAACCGGGGATTGAATCTGCTGACGACGGGTATCTCCGCCCTGGTGTTAAAGAGTCGGGCAAACAGAAAGAGAAAGAGGCCTTCAGGTAACTAGCTGTTAATAGTCAGTTACCTACTCAGCAGCAACGCGCCGCAGGAAACTGGATTTGCAAGGCTGCGGCATTCCAGAGGGATTCTAAGGTATCTGGCGGGTGATTGCTAAAATGATTGCTCATCCACGTCGCTATAATCCGGGCTGTCCTGCTCTTCGTGCTTTCTTTTACGCATGAAGAGTCTGTCCAGCTTACCTTTTTTGCTGATTTTTCTGTTTTTTCTGCGGAGCTTCGATTTATAGAGTATTAACATCAGAGGTTGATCAGGCATAGGTTTCAGGGGACGTCCCTTGAAAAAAAAGCTCACTTCTTCGGCGAACTTCTGGATTTTGGCAGCCAGCGTTTCGGTCTCGGTCTCCGGGCTCTTCTCATAACCCTGATTAAGTATGTTCATAATGTATTGCACTGGCGCTATTTCCATAGGGCACCTCAATGTTAGGAACTGTATGCTCTGTTACCCAAGAAAATCCGCTAATGGTGACCGGGTAACCTCTTTTTCATGAAGAACAATTCTAAAGATACGCAATTTTCTCTCATACAACCATTAGACATAGGTCTTGGGGAAATGGTTCCTCAGGAACCGCCCGGAATAGCGGAACAAATGATAATCGGAAGTTCTGTCGGGGCAGGGCAGACTTATCGAATTGACAGGGAATCCCTTAATAATTCACAAGAAACCAGAGGGGGATTCCTTGTCAATAGTCAGAGCTCGGAAACAATATCCTTGCTGAATGACTTCTCGCAATAATGACACTTCAGTCGAATATCGTCGTCTTTTTCCCGCAGGTAGAAATAGCTGCTCACAGGCTCATTGTGAGTGATGCAATTTGAGTTAGGGCAGGGAAAAGCGCCTCTGAGCGTCTCGGGAACCGTCATTTTGAATTTATCAACGACCTGGTATTCGTCGATGACATTAATGGTGGCTCCCTGTGCGAACAGGGCCAGCTGACTGGCTTCTTGTTCAGTGAACTTCAGGCCAGTCACTTTAATAATATCTTTGCGACCCTGAGCCTTGCTGGGCAGGTTAAAGCCCACGGTAATGCTGACATTGGAGTCCAGCAATTGCAGGCGATCCAGAATTTTAACACCCTGACCTGCGGGTATATGGTCAATGACGGTGCCTTTGCGAATGGCTTCAACCTGAAGCTTGTTGGTCATTGCTGTGTCTCCCTTCAGATACTTTCGTTCAAAACCAGAGCCAGGAGCGCCTGACGGGCATAGACCCCATTCTCGGCCTGTTGAAAATAGTAGGCATGAGGTGTGCTATCGACAGCCATTTCTATCTCGTCGACCCGTGGCAGGGGGTGAAGAATTTTCAGGTTGTCTCTGGCTCCCTTCAGACTTTCGACACCCAGAATATATTTAGAGGCCATGTGCATGTATTCAGTTTCATCAAAGCGCTCTTTTTGAACCCGAGTCATATAGATAATGTCAGACTCTGGTACCACTTCTTCAATAGTCTCGGTTTTGCGGTAGTGAATGCCTTTTTCGTCCAGCTCTTCAAGCAGGTAATCGGGCATTGAAAGGGCTTCGGGTGCGATAAAGTTAAATTTGGCACCGAACAGTGACATAGCCTGAACCAGGGAATGAACGGTTCTGCCGTATTTAAGGTCACCGACAAAGGTAATGGTCAGTTCGTCCAGCGTCCCCTGACATTCTTTAATGCTGAACAGGTCCAGCAATGTCTGTGTCGGGTGCTGGTTGGCACCGTCACCGCCATTAATGATGGGGACATTAGCGAATTCAGAGGCTAGTCGTGCTGCGCCTTCCTGAGGGTGACGCATGATGCAGGCATCGGTATAGGAGCTGATGATTTTCACTGAGTCGGCCAGTGTTTCGCCTTTTCTGGCAGAAGTGTTACTGCTGTCAGAGAAACCAATCAGGGTTCCTCCCAGCCTCTGAACAGCGGTTTCGAATGAGAGACGGGTGCGGGTAGAAGCCTCGAAGAAGCAACTGGCGATCACCTTGCCCTTCAAAAGATCAGGACGTGGCTTTGTTTTAAGCTGGGCGGCAGTCTTCAGAATTTGTTCAAGGTCTGAACGATTCAGGTCTGCTATGGAAATGATGTCCCTCAGATAGAGCTGGTTTTCCATCAAGAATTACCTGTTCCTGAGTAAGGGTGTAGAGTTGGGCGCTGGTGCCAAATAGCCTTTGGAGCTATATGGACAGCACAAGCCAAAAAAAAGCCCCTGATAAAGGGGCTTTTTTTTCTGAAAAACGGATCACTGCTGATGTCGCCTGGCATCCAGCTCAGAAGTGAGTCTGAAGCATAACAGCCAGTTTCGGATGTCATTAGCGTGTGTCCGTAACAGTATACGTTTCAGCTTTAACAGCCTCTGTGCATTAAAGCACCATTAAACCTAAGTTAAAGAAGCTCCTGTTTTCAGGCAAGCCTTCTTAAGCAAGTTGCCACGTATTCTACCGATGCCAACCCCCAAATCAAGAACATGTTGGCAGTGTTTTTCTGTTTGGCTATAGACTCTGGTTTGGTCTGTACCACCAGTTATTCAGGTCGAGCCAGTAAAGCTGGTCTTGTGGTGGATGATCAAGATAATGCCAGTAGGCCAGGTGAGTCTTTTGAGTATGCCATTTGGGAATGACATAATGACCCCACATCAGCACCCGGTCCATAGCCCTGATAATGGGTGTCAGTTTTTCGTAACTGTCCGCTTTTGTAGTTGCGGCCAGCAAGTGGTCAATGACCGGGTTGGTGATGCCGACAATGTTACCACTGTGTTTTTCCATTACGACTCTGCTGCTCCACATGTGATAAAGCTCGTTGCCCGGGTAAGTGGATTGCCAGAAATACCAGTCCACCAGTTCGAAATCGAAAGCCCTGACTCTTTTTCGGAACAGGCTTTTGTCGAGCGTATTTATATTCAATGTTATGCCAAGGTCAGCAAGACTTTTGCGATAAGAAAGTAATAGACGCTCCTGTCTAGGGTCCTCGGTCAGGAGGCTGAGAGTGAGAGGTCTGCCTGATTCTGTTTCTATCATTCGACCGTTTTCCAGCCGGTATCCTGCTTTTTTAAAGAGCGCCAGAGCTTTTCTGACATTCTCCCTGTTTGTACCGCTTCCGTCTGAAACAGGGACACTGACAGCTTGCTTGAAAAGTTCATCGGGTAACTGCTCCTGAAACGGTTCCAGCAGCTTGAGTTCTTCTTCCGTAGGCAAGCCATTGGCTGCAAGAGGCGAGTTGGAGAAAAAACTCCTGGTACGCTGAAAATCACAATTCATCAGAGTTCTGTTAATCCATTCGAAATCGAAGGCCATGATTAAAGCCTGACGAAGAGCCGGGCTTTTGAACTTATCCCTGCGAAGGTTAAAGGCCAGGGCACTCATGCCAGGTGGATAGAGTATGGCAATGTCTTGTTTCAGCACGCGACCTTCCTTTACCGCCGGGAAACTGAATGACCGATGCCACTTTTGAGTGTCTGTCTCCTGATGAACATCGTAAAGCCCCGCTCTGAAACCTTCGGTTACAGCCTGATGGTCACGATAATAGTCCACCCTGATTTCATCAAAATTGTATCTCCCCTTCTGGCTCGGAAGATTGACTGCCCAGTAATTCCGGACTCGCTCAAAAGTGATGTTTTGACCTAATCTGACCTGCTTGATCTTCAGGGGGCCACTGGTCACCGGGCTGTCCAGGTGTTTGTCCTGAAAGTTTCTGGTGTGCCAGTAATGATGCGGAAGTACGCGCAGATAAGCCAGCAGGGCAAGCTGTTTTCTGCCGGGTTTGTCCAGATAAAAAACGACTCGGTAGGGTGACGTTTTTTCAACTCTGACTACGTCTTTATAAAGGTTCTTCAAAAAGGGTGAGCCTTCCTTTTTGAATAATTCAAAGGTAAATACAACATCTTTTGAAGTGAGAGGGTGGTTGTCGCTGAACTTTGCTGCCGGGTTGATATGAAAGGCGACCCAGCTGAAGTCGTCAGGGTATTCGATGGCTTCGGCCAGAAAGGGATAAAGCGAGTGGGGTTCGTCGGCTGACCGGGTCATTAATGAGCCGTAGGTGTGGTAAACGTAATCGGGAACAGTTCCTTTGCCGTTAAACGGGTTCAGGGTATCGAATGATCCTGTCCTGGCCAGTCTCAGGACACCACCTTTAGGTGCATTGGGGTTTGTGTAAGCAAAATGAGTAAAGCTGTCCGGATATTTGTGGGTACCGATCAGGGTAAAGGACTTTTGAATATGTACCTGACATTGGGCCGACAGAGAGCTTGTCAGGCAGAGACTGAAGAGAAGGCTTTTTATTATTCTGATTCTGGAGCCATAAATCTTGTATAAATGGTTGCTGGAAACAACTCTGCTCACAATATCTTCAGCCTTTTTTGTGTCGAGGTGGATTCACGGGGTAAGAACGTTTGGGGGAACTATAGCTCAGCTGCTCTGCTCTTTGCTCAGGCCTATGACTGACCCGGCTGCAGTGGTGGAAGGTTAAGCTGGATGTTGGCTTCAAGCGCTGTGAGCAGTCCACTGGCAAGGTGTCGAGACCAGAACTGAGCTAATCCATGCAGCGACTTCTCAGAAGCGGGTACGGGGATCTCCAGCCCTTCAACAGGAAGGCTGCCCTGGGCATAGATTGCGTGAGCCGGACCCTGGATAAAATGTCCCTGAAGGGTATCGTTCAAGAGCTCCCCGTCCAGATAAGCATGAGTGATCAGAGCTTCGGGTCTCAGGTCAGGTTCTTCGTTTTGAACTTGCCAGTAGATGGCTGAGTTCAGGGCAAGACTGTTAAATACCACTGCCTTGAATCGAGTTTTAAACGAAACATATTGGGCGATTGCGCCACCCAGAGAAGAACCCGTCAGCTCAAACTCATGGTCAGGGTAGTGCTCATAAAGATCGACAGTGAGTTCCAGGGCTCTTCTCAGCATGGGGACTTCCAATGGAAAATAACCGCTGCCAGTGATGAAGCGGTATAAGCTGGAGGTGATCTGAGCCAGATAGCCATATCCGTAGCCACCCTGTGTCCAGACTGCGTTAGCCAGAGAGTTAAGGCTGTCAAATTCTGTCCCGGTGAAAGCTATGAGAATCTTCTTTTGTGAGGTGTGGAGTAGAACTCTGGCTTTCAGCCCGGAATCCTTGTGGTCATGGATTCGGTTTGTTTCGCGTCGGGTGTCAAATACTCCCTGTGTCAGCCATTTTTCAGGGACATCTGTCTTGACTGCGTTGCGATACTGAATGTAAGTCAGGCGATCTTCAAGAGCCTCTTTGGTACCCGCTTTGTCACTGCTAACTTTGTAGCGATAAGACAGGTAACTGGCAAATGCATAGGGATAGAGTGCTTTCAGGCGCTGCCTGAACTCAGCCATCCTGGCCACTTCTTCATCCATAAACTGAACATTGTCGCGATACCAGCGCTCAACGTTTTCTCTTTCGGCAGGAGAATGGATGTAACGTCGAATGGGGTCGGATTCCGGGATCTTGTTGAAATTGAGCTTTTCAGGATCAAAAGACCCAACGTAAGGAATGCTGTCTGCCGGGCGAGGATATTTCAGGTTGAGAACAGACAAAGGGGCGTCTGTTTTGAGAACTCCTGCCTGATAATCCTCAGGACTGTCGCCCACAGCGAATGCGTTATGGCTTAATCCAGGCGTTGGCAATACGCTGACCAGAAGAATAAGCAGCATAAAACGAGGGTGCAGTGATGCCAATTTTCCTGTCATAGTTACGATTCCTCCCTGAAAACTCTGCCGCTTATAAAGTATTAGACAGAGCAAGAGTGCTTTAGTTCAGGGAGGCGACTGGTTGATTGGGGGTAAGGCAAAACGTTTTTTATTTTTAATAGTTATATAAAATTAAGTTTAAATTCTTTTTATTAAAAAGAGGTCTGCTTTTTTCCGGTCATTACTCTTTTTTGATATGACAGCCACCGGGGATCTCAATAGTGAGGTCGCTTTTGGCATGGCAGCAACAGGGCAGGATTTTTCCATCGGGGACAAAAGCGACGGGCTCAGCAAAGTATTCCACTTCACCAGCCACCAGTTCAACCTGACAACTACCACAGAATCCCTCACGACATTGGTATTCAATATCCACCTTCTGTGATTCAAGCGCTTCCAGCAAGTTGAGATCACTTCTGGAAATAAAGCTGAAGCCATCCAGTATCTTGACGATGTTGGCCATGAGGGTCTCCCGGTGAAAGGTGGCCAGTCTTCCGGCCACCTTGTTATCTCTCTTACAGTGAGAAGTTGCTGAAGTCATCGGTCTGGACTTCGTTATCAATCTGGCCCACCAGGTAAGAGCTGACTTCCACTTCCTGAGGTGCTACCTGAACAGCGTCGCTATTGAGCCAGCTATTCATCCAGGGCAGGGGGTTTTGACGGGATGGGAAAGCGGGTTCAAAGCCCAGGGCTACCATTCTCTGATTGGTGATGTATTCCACGTACTGACTGAGAATGTCTTTGTTCAGACCAATCATTGAGCCATTCTGGAACAGGTATTCAGCCCATTCTTTTTCCTGTTCAGCAGCAGCAATAAAGATTTGTCTGGCTTCTGCCTGAAGCTCAATAGCAATCTCAGCCATTTCCGGATCGTCTTTACCTTCGGCCATGATTTGCAGGATGTGCTGGGTGCCGGTCAGGTGCAGGGCTTCGTCACGGGCGATCAGTTTGATGATTTTTGCATTGCCTTCCATAGTGGAGCGCTCAGCAAAAGCAAAGCTGCAGGCAAAGCTGACGTAGAAACGAATGGCTTCGAGAACGTTGACTGATACCAGGGTCAGGTAAAGTTTTCGCTTCAGATCCCTGACGGAAACCAGTACTTCCTTACCTTTGATCTGGTGAGTGCCTTCACCCAGCATGTTGAGCTGGCAGATTCCTTCGATCAGGTCATCGTAGTAACGGGTGATGTCTGCTGCCCTTTTGACAATGGCCTCGTTATTCACAATATCATCAAAAACCACGGAAGGTTCGGTGATGATGTTACGAATAATATGGGTGTAAGAACGAGAGTGAATCGTCTCACTAAAGGCCCAGGTCTCAATCCAGGTTTCCAGCTCAGGCAGGGAAACAATGGGCAGCAGGGCGACATTGGGTGAGCGACCTTGTACAGAGTCCAGCAGGGTCTGATATTTAAGGTTGCTCAGGAAGATGTGTTTTTCATGTTCTGGCAGATGAGCGAAGTCACTGCGGTCGGTTGATAAGTCCACCTCTTCCGGGCGCCAGAAGAATGAAAGCTGTTTTTCGATCAGCTTTTCAAAGATCGGGTGTTTCTGGACATCATAACGGGAGACGTTAACACCCCGTCCAAAAAACATAGGTTCCTGAGTGGCATTGAACTTTTCTTGGTTGAAAGTCGAGTAGCTCATGTTCTCTCTGCTTCTGGGCCAGGAAGGGCCGGCCTCGTCCAGTTGCTGTTAACTCTGTTATAAGTGGGACACTGTTTCAGTGTCCCGGTTCCGACTTTCGTCAAATTTTACAAGCGCCGCCTGCACAGCCGTCATCTGTTTCTTCCTGGCCGTCCGACGCACCATCACGGGTGTTGTGATAGTAAAGGGTCTTCACACCCAGCTTATAGGCTGTCAGAAGGTCTTTAAGAAGGAGTTTCATAGGTACCTTGCCACCTTCGAAACGAGCAGGATCGTAGTTGGTGTTGGCCGAAATGGTCTGGTCAACAAACTTCTGCATGATCGCAACCAGCTGCAGGTAACCGTCGTTACTGTTGATATCCCATAGCAGTTCATAGCTGTTACGCAGCTCTTCGAAGTCTGGTACCACCTGCTTCAGGATACCGTCCTTACTGGCCTTGACGCTGACATAGCCACGTGGCGGTTCAATGCCGTTGGTGGCGTTACTGATCTGAGATGAAGTCTCGGAAGGCATCAGGGCAGTCAATGTTGAGTTACGCAGACCGTGATTCCTGATCTCGCTACGCAGAGCTTCCCAGTCCAGGTGAAGTGCTTCGCTGCAGACTTCGTCCAGGTCCTTCTTGTAGGTATCTACAGGCAGTATGCCCTGGGAATAAGTGGTCTCATGGAACTTGGTGCAGGTGCCTTTCTCTTTTGCCAGCTGGTTAGAAGCTTTCAGCAAATAGTACTGAATAGCTTCAAAGGTTTTATGAGTCAGACCGTTGGCTGAGCCATCAGAATAGCGAACACCGTTTTTAGCCAGGTAGTTGGCAAAGTTGATCACGCCAATTCCCAGAGGGCGGCGTGCCATGGTGGCATTGTAAGCCGCTGGCAGAGGATAATCCTGATAGTCCAGCAGGTTATCCAGCGCACGAACCAGAAGGTTACTCATCTCTTCCAGTTCGTCCAGGCTATCAAGCTTACCCAGATTGAAAGCAGCCAGGGTGCACAGTGCGATTTCACCTTCCTCATCCATTACGTGCTCGAGAGGTTTGGTAGGCAGTGCAATTTCCAGGCAGAGGTTGCTCTGGCGAACCGGAGCTACTGTCGGGTCGAATGGGCTGTGAGTGTTGCAGTGGTCAACATTCTGCAGGTAAATACGACCGGTACTGGCACGCTCGGATGCAAACAGGGAGAAAAGCTCTACTGCTTTCAGAGTCTTTTTGCGGATGTCAGGATCCTGTTCGTACCTGACGTAGAGGGCTTCGAACTTTTCCTGATCCTCAAAAAAAGCATCGTACAATCCCGGAACATCAATCGGAGAAAACAGAGAGATGTTGCCACCTGTGATCAGGCGCTGATACATCAGGCGGTTGAACTGAACGCCGTAATCCAGATGACGAACACGATTTTCTTCAACACCCCGGTTATTCTTCAGAACCAGCAGATTCTCAACTTCATAGTGCCAGATCGGGTAGAAAAGAGTCGCTGCGCCGCCACGAACCCCCCCCTGTGAGCAGGACTTAACGGCTGTCTGGAAGTGCTTGTAAAAAGGAATACAGCCTGTATGGAAAGCTTCACCGTTACGGATCGGGCTGCCAATGGCACGAATACCGCCGGCATTGATGCCAATGCCTGCACGTTGGGAAACATACTTAACGATGGCGCTGGATGTCGCATTGATAGAATCCAGCGAGTCACCGCACTCAATCAATACACAGGAACTGAACTGGCGGGTAGGTGTGCGAACACCGGCCATAATTGGTGTTGGCAGAGAAAGCTTGAATGTAGAGACAGCCTTGTAGAAACGCTCAATGTAATCCAGCCGGGTCTCTTCAGGGTAGCTGGCAAACAGGCAGGCACCGATCAGCATGTAAAGCATCTGGGGGCTTTCATAGTATTCACCAGTGACCCGGTTCTGAACCAGATATTTGCCTTCCAGCTGTTTAACGGCAGCGTAGCTGAAGTCCATGTCACGCCTGTGATCGATAAAGCCATTCATGGCATTGAAGTCAGCTTCACTGTAATCATGGAGAAGATGAGCGTCGTACTTCTTCATTTCTGCCAGTTTGACAACGTGGTCGTAGAGTCCAGGTGGCTCGAACTGGCCGTAGGCTTTTTTGCGCAGATGGAAGATGGCCAGACGAGCTGCCAGATACTGGTAGTCAGGAGCCTGTTCGGAGATCAGGTCAGCGGCTGACTTGATCAGTGTTTCGTGGATATCTGTGGTCTGTATGCCATCGTAGAACTGGATTTGTGATTTAAGTTCAACTTCGGAAACGGAAACGTTGTTCAGTCCTTCAGCAGCCCAGGTGATAACCTTGTGGATCTTCTCCAGATCCAGCTGCTCCTTGTCTCCATCGCGCTTGGTGACCAGGATATCTTTGTTCATTAAAAGTCCTTACCAGTAAAAAAATAAAACTCAAGATATTGTATTTTTATGTTTCGGCTACTACTGAATGCCAGCCCCTGTCTTGGGTGCAGGAGTTGTGTCGCAGAGGGTTGAGCCGAGAAAAATCTGCAGTTCACTGATCCCGCAGTAAAAACGTCTCGAAGAGGTGTGTTCAGGAGTCAGATGCTGTCCTGAGTGACCTGTCAGCTTTTCTTCCCTGATACCGCAGCGCCTGCGCCACAAATCCCTTTCGTTAGCGGCTTCACAGATTCTGTCTTTCAGTTCGGCACACTATCTAATATGTAATAAGCACGCACCAGCCATTTCATTTAACTATCTGGTTAACTGCCCGACTAAACAACACAATATGTTGTGTGGCGACCTTTTATATACACAAGATAATGCGCTATTAGCAGAAGTTCAAGTTGGAAATTTAGTGGAAAAATTGTGTATAACTTGTGAGTTTTTTGCAGTGTTAGTACTTGCAAACGGCCTGACTGCTTTTGCTGACACGGCTTTCAGTATTCTACAGATCTGCCGACACAGGCCAGACTCTATATATAATAAAAAGTCATAAATAAGTATAAATCAATAAGAAATAGGTAGTATTCGAAAAGACGCACCAAAACGGTGTAACCCACAACATTGAGTGTTTTACAAATGCCAGGTTTACCGTGAAAATCCCCGGAATCAAGTCGAAGAATACCATCCCTGCTCCGTTGCAGGGCGCGATTTGCTTTGTTTAGCTGATTAACTCTGGGACTTCTTGCCTGACCACCGGTAACCAGGCGTCTCTGGATAAGCGAGGATACGGATGATCACTCCCAAGTCAGTTTAGGCTCAATGGCAAGCACTGAAAATCTGCGGCCACACCCCAGGCTCTGCCAGTCATGAGCGTTTAGGGATTATTCCCTATCCGCTCATTTTTCAATAGAACTGTTTTCGAGCATATCTGATAGCTGATAGTAAGTGAACACATGCCATCCCTGGTTTTCAGCGCCGGAAGGCACGAACAATCCTGTTGCTGGATCCTTCAGGTAATACTCATTGAAATTCTCAAGCCTTGACACTTTGTCGTGTATCTTCTGCGCCAGAGAGAGGTAGCGCGCATCATCGGTGGTATTGTACATATCCATAAGGGCAATGCCGCAGCGCAGTATTTTATCGGGCCATAATGTGTAGCCGTTATTTGCTCTCATTAAGTGCTCATTCGGACCGCTGTTGCCCATAGGAATAAATAACTGACCATCATTGTTGTAGAATTCCTCAAATAGATCGGCGACATCCGGATAATTTTCCTGAGGTACCGCACCGGAAATGATGGCCCAGGCCAGACCGAAGGGGTCTGTGATACTGCCATCTTTGAATTTTTGTGCGTCCGGTAGCGCTTCTCTTTGAGCAATCATATCTTTAATGATCAAGCCTGGTTGTGTAGGGTTGCTAGCCTTATGCTTGCTGCGCACAAACCAGCGGGGGCTAAATTGTTGGTTGGCATCAAAGAGTAAATGGGTTCTCAGATTATTTTGTAGCTGCTGACTTAAACTGACAAGCATTGTTTCAACACTGGTCACTGAATCTGTCAGCGACTTAAGCAAGGGTGGCAGATATGGGCTAGCCCTGATCAATTCCTGCTTGAACGCAGCATTATCAAGATAGCTCGAAGCACTCTGGAGACTTTTCAGGCCATCAAGAAGAATTGACGCATTGGTCAGCAGACAGCTGTCGGCGAGGAAGTCATTAAAAATATCAAGGTAGTCAGCCCCGACAGGCAGTCCCTGCTCATCCATAACATTGGTGTAAACGTAGATAAGTGCTCTTGCAATCATGGGTGTTAACTGATGACCCCTGGCTTGTGCCTCCGACGGGTCGTAAGTTGCCAGCGTTTTGAGGTATCTGCCACAGAGCGCGAGTATATTGATTTCCGGGTCAGTGGTGCCTGGTGTCAACCTGTCCAAATTTTCTTTTACATAGTTATCCAACAGGAAACTGGGTTTTGGAAACTTGAATTGCGATGCGTTCGGCGTTGTTGTTTTCAAGTTTTCAATATGCCGATATACCGAAGTGACTTGCGCTTTCAGTTTTTCGGGAGCTGTTATCTTGACATAAGTAATTGCCCTTTCGACATCCAGAGTAAATAATTCGGGTAATTGCATCCCGAATAACAAGTGGGGGTGTTGATCAAAGAATTCCTGTACTTGTGTGAGATATCTTCGCCTGATAACCCGTTCAATGATAAAGTGAGTGGGATTGTTTACCAGAACGATTGGGAGTGCTCCCAGATTATTGTGCTGGAAACCCGGAAAGCTCTCGTTACTGTCGGGTTCCAGTTTGTTTACCTGGCGGTTGGCAAATGCAAGCAGGATCTTACCAACGACCTCCAGAACCTCTGGCTGTGTGAGCACCCGATCAACAGCCATCATGTTGTCATCACGGGCCCATGTAGTACCTTGATAGTGAGTTGATTTTTCGTCTTCAGCAATACTGGCAGCAAGTTGTTGGTCTATGCCAAGTGATACCAGTTCCTGACTTTTTACCATTTTGGCTGAATGAGCAAGAGTGTGGGTCTTTGCTTTCAATAAATAAAGTACTCTCTGGCTCGAAATAGTAGTGCAGACCGGATTTTCATCGATATTAGTGAGTGTCCTATTACCACTTGCAGCTAGTGACAGTGCCATCAAAAATAAAATCAATGCCATCGATCTGGCTATGTTGCTCATTTTTAAGTTCTCCCAAGCTCATTCTGCTTTCTACCATTTTCTGATGTTTGTAAGCCTCAGCAAGAATAGCTGCAAATCAGCAGAGGTGTTTCACTTATCTGCCACGATAATTTCGCTCCAGGTAATCATTGCAACCATTAGGCCTGAGTCTTCCTCTATAGACTATCTACGAGGGTAATGACTGGAGGCTTTGACACAATTCCTCGTGATCTTTTCTGAACGAGCCGAATGAGAACCACGACAGGATTTCCATGATGTGAGTAACCGAAAAAAAACGCATGTTAAAGGCTCATGACTGACGCTGCCGGTCATCAGCGTTCAGGGCAGGAAAATGACCTTTTGGGGAATTTTCAGGTCACCTAGGGACTCTAACGCAATGCTGTAGTAGTATCCGTTACCTGAGCCCGACCATTCACGTCGGGCTTGTAGTCTTCATTTTTATAATCTTTGGAAGTTTGGCTGTGGAGAATTCAGAAACAGGTCGAATCCTGATAGTTGAGGACGATGAGCGGTTGGCCACACTCACCAGGGACTATCTCGAGAACAATGGACTCTCGGTCTCAATAGAAGGTGATGGTGGTAAAGCGGTTGATCGTATTCTTGAAGAGCGTCCCGATCTGGTGGTGTTGGATTTGATGCTGCCAGGAGAAGATGGTGTTTCCATCTGCCGCCGTGTTCGTGGGCATTATGCTGGACAAATTTTGATGCTGACCGCACGGACCGATGACCTGGATGAAGTTCTGGGGCTGGAAATGGGGGCAGACGATTATGTTGCCAAACCGGTACGTCCAAGAGTGCTGTTGGCCAGAATCCGGGCTTTGCTGCGCCGAAATCAGGGCCCCATGGAAGAACAGGAAGAGCAAGGCAGCAGCCGCCTGACGTTTGGTCCATTGGTTGTGGATAACTCTATGCGAGAAGCCTGGCTGAAGGATGTGAGTGTAGAGTTAACCAGTGCCGAGTTTGATCTGCTGTGGTTGCTTTGCTCCAATGCGGGTCGGGTTTTGAGCCGGGAAGAAATTTTCTCTCAGCTGCGTGGTATAGAGTACGACGGGCAGGATCGCTCCATTGATGTTCGGGTGTCCCGTATTCGACCCAAGATTGGCGATGATCCCATGCATCCCCGTTTGATCAAAACCGTTCGCAGTAAAGGTTACCTCTTCGTTAAAAGTGAATAAGTGCTCTGAGCTATTTAAGTAGAGAAACCTGTGAGTAGTATTTTCTTACGCATATACGGAGGGCTCCTGTTTACGCTGGTGCTCGTCGCTGTTCTGTCAGGTATTTCCGTCACGCTGATCAATGGGATGAGACAGGCTGACTATCGAGAAGATATGGTCAGGGGCACCTTTCGTCTGATCGCAGAGACGGTTGAAACCTTGCCTGAAGCTGAACGTAACTCCTGGCTGGAAGACTGGGGAGAGCGTCTTGCTATTCCCTTCGAGCTGGTGAGCGTGAAAGATTCAGGGCTGGATCAGGAACAGTTCAAATCTTTGAAGCCTGATGGCATCTGGGTTCGCATGTTGGATCAGAACAGAGCTCTGGTTCTGACACCTCTGGAGGGAGATATCCTTCTGGAAGGTGTGGTGTCGTCTATATCAGAACAAACAGCCAGTGGTACTCTCAGTCTTCTGAAAGCTAAATTGATGCGTTTTCCTGTCGCAAGTAGAGCAGACAAACTGAAAGAGTTGTCTGTCAATAGCTTCAGTTATCCTGTCCATCTGGTGGAACCTTCTCAGACTCGATTGCTCCCTGTGCAGCAGGAGCAGCTCCGTGAAGGCAGCGTGATGATGCTGCTGGATGACGAGGCTCAGACGGTCTCTATCTACACAAGCCTGCCGGATGAAACCCGACTGCTCAGAATGGGACCATTAGGGTTGCTGAACCCTTATCCTTTCAAGCTGATGCTGACCATTGGTTTGTTCGTGTTGACTTCCCTGAGTTTGGCCATTTACATCCTGGTTCGGGGAATGGAGAAACGTCTGCGCAAGCTTGAGAGAGCAGCGACACGTTTCAGTCATGGCGACTTTGATGTCCGGGTCTCTCTGTACGGTGCTGACTCCATTGGTCGTCTGGCTCAGGCATTTAATGCCATGGCAGGTCATATCCAGAGACTGTTGAGCCTGCAAAAAGAAATGATCAGAGGCGTCTCACACGAGTTAAGGACACCTGTCGCCCGACTCAGGTTTGGTCTGGACCTGGTGGCCGATGCCAGAACGCCTGAAGAAAGAGATCATCAGTTAGAAGGTATGGATAAGGATATTCAGGAACTGGATAACCTGGTGGATGAGATTCTGACCTATGCCAATCTTGAACAGGGTGCGCCCGAGGTGCGTTTCAAGCGGCATGATGTCGATAAGGTCATTGGTCAGGTCGTTGGTGAGCACAAGCGTCTTCAGGATCGTGTGGCGATTGAGCATGTTCCCTGCAATATACTGGATCCACGTCGTTTTGCAGACATTGATCGTCGCTACATGCACCGGGCCATCCAGAATCTGGTGGGTAATGCCTGTCGCTACGCAGACAGTAAACTGGAGGTCAGGTTTTCCGCAACACAGGACACCTGTCGGGTTGATGTGGATGATGATGGTCCCGGTATTCCAGAGGATCAATGGGATCGAGTCTTTTCAGCGTTTTCAAGATTGGATGACAGTCGTACCAGAAAATCAGGTGGCTACGGCCTTGGACTTTCTATTGTGAGGCGAATTATGTACTGGCATAACGGTCGGGCAATGGTCAGTCACAGCCCTCTGGGTGGTGCCCGGTTCAGTCTGGTTTTGCCTCGTAAACAAAGACGCTAACCGACTGTTTGTTTCCTTCCATCACGGCTTTAAGGTTTTTTCCGATATGGCTGGAAGAATTCCCGATAACGTTTTGAAGCAGGTTTCCCTGGCTGTTTCCAGAAAGTCGGCGATGTAGGGTTGTTCTTTCTGTTCCACCCGGATACCCGCATAGAGTGTTGACCAGAGCCCTCCACTGCCCAGCTTTCTCGCTGCTACATGATCTTTTTCAAGATATTCCGCCAAAGCCCAGTTAGGCAGTGCACAAACGCCGCGCTGACTGGCAACCAGCTGCAACATCATCAGGGTCAACTCAACGGTTCTGACCTGGCTGGGTTCTATGTCATCCGGATCCAGAAAGCGATTGAAGATATCAAGCCGGTTGTGATCAATGGGGTAGATAATCAGTGTTTCTGCTTCGAGATCAGCAGGCTCAATCCACTCCTTTTCCAGCAAGTAATGTTGTCTGGAGAGAGCCAGTAACATCTCATAGCGAAATAACGAGATATACGTCAGACCAGGAACGCCTATCGGGTCAGAGGTAACCACCAGATCGAGCTCTCCTCTGGATAAAGCGGGTAAGGGGGCAAAGTTGAAGCCGGTGGCAAAGTCCATTTCGACTTCCGGCCATTGCTGGCGATAGGCGTCAATGGTTGGCATCAGCCATTGGTAACAGCTGTGACACTCAATGGCAATGTTGAGGCGTCCGGACTCACCTCCTGCCAACCTGAACAGGTCTTGCTCAGCGTGCCTTAGCTGGGGAAGAAGTTCATCTGCCAACTGCAGGATACGCAGACCGGCTGATGTAAATCTGGGAGGACGGGTTTTACGGATGAATAACTCCATGCCAATCCGGGCTTCAAGTTCCTTGATCTGGTGAGACAGGGCTGACTGAGTCAGATGCAGGCTTCTGGCTGCTTCAACCAGGCTCCCGGTCTGCTTTAGAGCAAGCAGTGTTTTCAGGTGCCTCAGTTCCAATCCTATGTTGGTTGTCATGATAAGCAATGTTTCGTACGGAGGTTGATTTTCCAAAAGATTATCAATTTTTTTCACTTTTATCATTAGTAAAATGAGTTTGATTCAACTTCTTTTGTGAGCCAGACTCATACTCCATGAGCAGCCGGGTGTGTTGACAATGACTTCGCAACTACGGCAGTTTTCGCATAAACAACAGGAAGCCATGAGCGGCAGGGTAGTTTGTCGTCGCCATGGGATGAACAAATCTCTCTAAATCAACAAGAGTGGATGCTCTGGAGAATCCGGTTATGGCAATTTCACACAGCGGTGGCTTTCCACGCATCGGTGCCAATCGCGAGTTGAAAAAAGCGCAGGAAGCCTACTGGAAGGGTGAACTGAGTAAAGAAAGGCTTTTAGAGGAAGGTAAACGCCTCAGGTTGCAACACTGGGCTGTGCAAAAGGAAGCCGGACTGGATCTGATCCCGGTTGGGGATTTTGCCTGGTACGACCAGATGTTAAATCACTCACTCATGCTGGGCGCTGTTCCGGCACGGTTTGGTGCAGATTCTGACTGTGAAGATGTTGACACCCTGTTTCGCATGGCCCGGGGCAGGGCACCTGGCGGGACTCCGGCAGCAGCGTGTGAGATGACCAAGTGGTTTGATACCAACTATCACTATATTGTTCCGGAGTTGCACAAAGGCCAGACCTTAAAGCTGTCGTCTACAGAAATTATTCGCGAGACCCGCGAAGCATTGGACGCAGGATTTAAGGTCAAGCCAACACTGATAGGTCCACTTACCTGGCTGTGGCTTGGGAAGGTAAAAGGAGAAGCGTTTAATCGTCTGGAACTGCTGGATGATGTTATAGAGGTCTATGGACAGGTACTCAATGAGCTGGCCAAACTGGGTGTTGAGTGGGTTCAAATTGATGAGCCTATCCTGGTACTGGATCTTCCTACCGAGTGGCATCAGGCTTTTGAGTCCACCTACAACAGGCTGCAAGGCAAAGATCTGAAGATCCTGCTGGCGACCTATTTTGGAGGTCTTAATGGCACAACGACGACTGTAGTCAATCTACCCGTTGAGGGGCTGCATATTGATCTGGTTCGTGATGCTGAGCAACTGACAGCAATCCTTGACAGGCTGCCTTCCTACAAAGTGCTTTCAGCTGGTGTCGTGAACGGCAGAAATATCTGGAAAGCGGATATCCGTTCTATAGTCAGTAAACTTCAGGAAGCCAGTGAGCGTCTGGGTAACCGTCTCTGGGTTGCCCCCAGTTGTTCACTTCTGCATACGCCGGTTGATCTTGAATGTGAAACAGATCTGGATGATGAGTTGAAATCCTGGTTTGCCTTTGCCGTTCAGAAGTGTCAGGAAGTAGCAACCATAGCCAGCTTGCTTTCAGGCAATCAGAGCCCCGAGGTTCAGGCTGCTCTGGCTACTTCGGATCGAGCGATTGAAACCCGGAGTCAGTCATCAAGGATACACAATAAGGCTGTTCAGAAGCGGGTTGCCGGAATCAGCAGTGGCGATGACCAGCGAAACCTGCCTTATGAAAAAAGAGCTGTCGTTCAGGCATCCAGACTTAAATTACCGTTGTTTCCAACTACCACAATCGGCTCTTTTCCTCAGACGGTTGCTATCAGAAAGCAGCGTCGTTTATTCAGAAAAGGTGAGTTGAGTAAGCGTGACTACGTAGCAGCCATGCAGAAGGAGATTCTGGACACTGTTGCCAGACAGGAGGCGCTGGGACTCGATGTTCTGGTTCATGGCGAAGCCGAACGTAATGACATGGTCGAGTATTTTGGAGAGCAGCTCAATGGTTTTGCCTTTACCAGCAATGGCTGGGTTCAAAGCTATGGCAGTCGCTGTGTAAAACCTCCCATCATCATTGGTGATGTTTCCAGACCAGAGCCCATGACCGTGAACTGGAGTCGCTTTGCCCAAGACCAGACCAGTAAGTGGATGAAGGGTATGCTCACAGGTCCGGTAACAATACTCTGCTGGTCTTTCCTGCGGGAAGATGTCGATCGAAGTGTTTCCTGCCTGCAACTTGCTCTGGCGCTCAGAGATGAAGTCGTGGATCTGGAAAAGGCGGGCATTGGCATCATCCAGATTGATGAGCCGGCGATTCGCGAAGGTTTACCCTTGCGCAAAGAAGACTGGCCTGACTATCTGAACTGGGCAGTAAAAAGCTTCAGGATTGCTGCCAGTGGCGTTCAGGATGAAACCCAGATTCATACCCACATGTGTTATAGCGAGTTCAATGACATCATTGAATACATCGCGGCAATGGATGCTGATGTTATTACCATTGAGACCTCCAGATCTGACATGGAGTTACTGGATGCTTTTGAACAGTTTGAATACCCCAATGAGATCGGCCCGGGGGTTTATGATATCCACTCGCCTAATGTTCCGGAGTCACAGTGGATGAAACAGTTGATGAAGAAAGCCGCCGAAAAAATCCCGCCGCAACGTTTATGGGTCAATCCGGACTGTGGTCTTAAAACCCGTGATTGGCCCGAAGTAGAAGCGGCTCTGAGCAATATGGTGCAGGTGGCTAACGAACTCAGGGATGAGCTGGCTTAACCGGTGATGCCTTGACCTGGACTTCAATAATGGGAAGTTCTGGAGGGGAAGCGGTGTAGGAAGCCTCTTGCCCTTCATAAGTCAGGAATGAGGGAGCCATCACTTCGGCATGGACACCGGTGAGAATTTCTACCTCTCCCTCTTGCTCTCCAGGCTTGACAAGGTAGAAAACTTTATAGACTCGGCTCTTTTCCGCATCCTCGAAATAGAGAGTGGCTCCCTGGTCCGCCGAAATGATAAGGCTCCGGGGCTCCAGGGGGCGCTCGTCAACGATCAGGTTTGTATCCAACCGGTATTGGGTTTGGGTAGCTTCTTTGTTACGGCCCGGCATTGAACACCCTGATAACAGCAGTATAAGGGGGATGATCAGGAACTTCTTATACAGGCTATCCAAGTGTTGAGCATTTTTGTTCGACATCAAATAAAAGTCCTTAGCTTTAGTGTTTTTGTCTCTGAGACATTGTTCGTGACATATATTCATGCCTAAAGATAGACGCTTCAGAGAAACTAATCTCTGAAATTTTAAGCTTGAATCTATGAAACGTTCACAAAAAAGCAAAACTGCCTTCTCGAGGGTACGATCACTGCTTCTGCTAATGACAATAATGTTTGGGGAGTCGCTGCCTGCCGTGGAACTAGTCGGCTCAGGCCCGATGCCAGCACATTTCTTGTATACTGATAAGTTGTTTGATCCTGAACAGCCCATTCCTCTTCCGTTTGATTTTATGCAGTTCACTCTCAGTTTGCTGCAGTTGCTGCCGAATAACAGACCTCTTCAGTCTCTCAAGCGGCCTCTCTCCCCGGTGTTATCAATGAAGCCAACACACCGCATTGATCTTGTTGCTGAGCCCCTTGAAGTCCTGGTGAATAATTCCAATATGCTGATCGCCACGGGCGCTGGCGGGGGAGGTGGCGGCGATAAGCCACCTGACGGAAACAGCGGGAGTCCTGACCCAGAACCCCAACCTGACCTTACCCTTATTCCTGATCCTGTCCAAACTTGTCTGCGGCAAAAAAAGCAACTGCTTCTAATATTACGAATCAAACGACATTGGGCAATTATGACAGGCCAGACCACGCTGGCCCGGATTTTGTCAGATCGGATCATGGTGATTGAAGCCGATCTTCTTGATCTGGAAAGGTCAGACCCTGGCACGATTCAACTGGGGCTGGTTCAGACATGGATGGCAGAGAATAGTCAGGAACTCAGAGTTTACCGTGAGATGGTTTCTGGCAAATATTCTGGCCGACAGACAGCTAACGGGAAAAAGAATTCATCCTCCCGAACGACCAAAGCATCTACGACCACAACAACAGGTCAGACCGGCCAGACAAGCGGACCTTCTGCCCGAAACTTGGGAGCCGGTTCGACAGGCGGCAATGGTCGTGGAGGCGATGACCCACTGAAACCGTCAGCTGGGCAGGATGCCGGACATTCGCATGTAGCTTGTTCGAAGTGTGACAAGGTATTGAATCCACAGGAATTAGGACGTGTAGCAAATCAGACAACAGCTTCAGCGTTGTTGTGCAACAAGTGCCTGTCGGGCATTCAAGGTTACGAAAGGGTAAGACGAATCAGGGAAGAAGCAGAATCGGATTCATCAGAACCCGCTCCGAAAAAAAAGAAGGGCCCGGGTAGAAAAAGAAATAATTCAACCGCTGTTGCTGAACCACCGGCTAAAAAAAAGAAACCGCCAGACACTCAAATTCCCGATGATCCGTTACAAAAAGTAAAAGCCAATATCCAGTACGAATTAAGTCAGGAAGAGCTGGAAAAAGTGCAAACCCTGTTGGCGGTATTCAAGAAAAAAAACATCACTGTAAAAAACACTTTTTATAAGTTGCTTGGTTTCGTAGATAGAGATTCTTTTAATGGCTTCTTCGATAATGCCACCGCCTTTTTTGGGCACCTTTCTGAAAACGTCAAAAATACAGGTATGCTGACCGGCATGCTGCATAGTAGAAAAAAACATATCCGTAGTTTTGCAGAGCGTAGCCAGGATGAACTCGAATATTTAGCGAGGTTAGATGCAGTGACTTCTTTCTCGTCCATGAATAATCGCAAAGGCGTGCCCACACATGAGCAAGTGAAAGCAATACTGGGCTGGTCTGAATGGAAACACAAAGATGGCGAGTTCAATATCGAACTGTTCCGCTCTTTCTCGTCCATGAATAATGGCCACGGCGTACCCAGGCATGAGGAAGTGAGAGAGGTGCTGGGCTGGCCGGAATGGAAAGACAAAGATGGCGAGTTCAGTATGGAGCTGTTCCGCGCCTTCTCATCTATGAATCATGGCAAAGGCATTCTCAAACATGAGCAAGTGAAAGAGCTGCTGGGCTGGCCGGAATGGAAAGACAAGGATGGCGAGTTCAACATTGAGCTGTTCCGCGCCTTCTCGTCCAGGAATCATGACAAAGGCATGCTCAAACATGAGCAAGTGAAAGAAGTGCTGGGCTGGCTGGAATGGAGAAACAAGGATGGCGAGTTCAGTATAGAGCTGTTCCGCGCCTTCTCATCTATGAATCATGGCAAGGGCATCCTCAAACATGAGGAAGTGAAAGAGGTGCTGGGCTGGCCGGAATGGAAAGACAAGGATGACGAGTTCAATATGGAGCTGTTCCGCGCCTTCTCATCCATGAACAGTGGAAAAGGCATGCTCAAACATGAGGAAGTGAAAGAGGTGCTGGGCTGGCTGGAATGGAAAGACAAGGATGGCGAGTTCAATATGGTGCTGTTCCGCGCCTTCTCATCTATGAATCATTGCAAAGGCATCCTCAAACATGAGCATGTGAAAGAGCTGCTGGCCTGGTCGGAATGGAAAGACAAGCATGGCGAGTTCAACATTGAGCTGTTCCGCTCCTTCTCATCCATGAATAATGGCAAAGGAGTGCTCAAACATGAGCAAGTGAAAGAGGTCCTGGGCTGGCCGGAATGGAAAGACAGGCATGGTGAGTTCAGTATGGAGCTGTTCCGCGCCTTCTCATCCATGAGTCATGGCAAGGGCGTGCATAAACATGAGGAAGTGAAAGAGGTGCTGGCCTGGTCGGAATGGAAAGACAGGGATGGCGAGTTCAACATTGAGCTATTCCGCTTCTTCTCATCCATGAACAATGGTAAAGGCATGCTCAAACAAGAGAAAGTAAAAGAGGTGCTGGACTGGATAGATTGCCGGGGGGCACCCAATCACAGGTTACTGCAAATCATGCCCAGGCTTTGGGCATCGGCAGGGCTTCCTGCTATTAAGCTGCTGCAGCACTGGGAAACACAACTGAAACAGTTACTGCCTGCAGAACTTACCGGAGAACACAGCAACTCGGATAATGAAGGAGAGGATAAATACAATCGCCAGATAAAAGCAGTCGCTCTTTATCTTTCCACCCCCAAGGCAGACTGGTCGCTAAAATGGACGGTTTTAAAACAGTTCTGCCAATTTCATGAACAGACTAAAACGGTTCTGATGCTGGGATCATTGATAGGGCTTTTATCTTCTTCTGGAGGAAAAAGCGTCAAACGTTACCTTCAGGCTAATCAACTGGATCGGCATTTTTTGTGGCGTCATTTAATGGAAGCCGTGCCTTTGCGTGTGTTAAATAAAGCAATGTTCCTGTGTTCTTCCGATGAAGACAGGGAGCGTTTTGTCTATTTTGCCAAGCGGCTGAAGTCATTGCCAGATAAAAGATTATGGGAGCAGTATTCAGCTCTGTTGCAACCATTGTCAGGAGTGCTGAAATTCGAATATATGCAAGGGCTCTATCTGGAAATCCTGCAACCCTTAACAAAGGATGATCAGCTGCGTTTTCTGGATGCCAGCCACGCCCGCGTTGTGTTCGACCTGTTTCCCTCGTTAAGCGCCCTGCAAAAACTCAGCAAAGAGCATTCTTCCCATTGGTTAAGCAAGCTGCTTGAAGCCTGCCTGCAACTAAAAACCCATGACATCACCAAAGAAGGCATCCAGATACTGTTTGAAGCGCTGCTCAAAACCCATAGTCTTCTACCCTGGGATAACGATATTCCCGATCACTTTTTGTCCGGGATGCGAACAAACGACAATAACCATGTTGAGATATCTGTCTCCGGTCTTATCCAAACAGGAGAACAGTTGGCCCTGAGCTATATTGCTGTATTGATGCAGAACCTCAATGAGATGTCTTTTTCCGTCAAAGGGCAATGGCTTGAGGTTGAAGTACCAAGTGGCAGAGTTCAAAACTACCGCTTTCCAATGCCACTTCTGGAAATACAGGATGAAAAAATGGCCATCAGCAACTGGTCAGAGGAGCAGTTCCGGACTTTTTTGAAAATCACCGGGATATCTGAACACTATTATTTGACTGCAGATCAATGGCAGAAAGTGGATAACGTTCAATCCAGGCAAGCTGTAGCATGTCAACCAGAGAATGAATTGGAACCGCAAAAACAGGCGTTTGGCAGTTTATGGTTAAAGCTCAACCAGACAGAAATTTTTGGCAGCGAAATACTGAATTTACTGGAGGAGTATGAGAGTGAAATGGAGCTTATGCATACAGTGACCCTCCTTAAAAAAGCCAGAATCGATAGCGCTACCCACATACTGGAAGCATGGCGGCAACGGGCGTGCAACAAAATAGAACAGTTAAAAAAGCAAGACCCTTTATTATCCGATGTTGATCCTGTTGTTTATCAGGGTTGTCAGGAACTGGAGCTGCTTGATGGATGCGGGAGTATTTTCTAAAAAGACTTGTGTCGTCTGATGAAGCTTCTAAAAACAAACTGTCTGCCAACTCCGTTCATGGCAAGCTTGCCAGTGCGGTGCTATAAAATCTAGCGCAAACCTGAATCCGCATGCCCAAGCCGGATGACGTACGAATTTTTTCCACTAGCGAATGGATTCACAGAAGCTGATTTTATTAGCCTGGATCTATGAGACGCTCACAACAAAAAAAAGCTGCCTGCTCGATGGTCCGATCACTGCTTGTGCTAGTGACGATGTTGTTTGGAGATTCGCTGCAGGCATTGGAATTAGTTGGCTCAAGCCCGCTACCAGCTGATTTCCTGTCTTCCAATAAGTTGGCTGAACCTGAACGGCCCGATCCTCTTCGAGGGTGTCACGAGTTGACTCCCGTCATTCCCGGCTTCATTCCCGGCTTCATTCCCGGCTTCATTCTCGTCATTCCCGCGAAGGCGGGAATCCACACTGACTCACCACCAGAACCATACTGCCCGGTGCCCCCCTGGCCTTGTCATCCCCGAGAAGGCAGGGAGCCACCGTTGGCGCTGGATTCCCGCCTTCGCGGGAATGACGACCTCAGAGCTATTCCTGATCCTGTCCAAACTTGTCTGCAGCAAAAAAAGCAACTGCTTATAATATTACAAATCAAACGACTATGGGCTATTATGGCTGGCCAGACCACGCTGGCCCGGATTTTGTCAGACCGGATCATGGTGATTGAAGCCGATCTTCTTGATCTGGAAAGGTTAGACCCAGGCACGATTCAACCGGGGCTGGTTCAAACATGGCTGGCAGAGAATGGTCAGGAACTCAGAGTTTACCGTGAGATAGTTTCTGGCAAATATTCTGGTCGGCAGGTGAGTAACGGGAAAAAGAATTCATCCTCCCGAACGACCAAAACATCAACGACCGCAGCAACAGGTCAGACTGGCCAGACAAGGAGACCTGCTGCCCGTAAAAGGGGAACCGGTTCGACAGGCGCCAATGGTCGTGGAGGCGATGACCCACTGAAACCCTCAGCTGGGCAGGATGCCGGACATTCGCATGTAGCTTGTTCGAAGTGTGACAAGGTATTGAATCCACAGGAATTAGGACGTGTAGCAAATCAGACAACAGCTTCAGCGTTGTTGTGCAACAAGTGCCTGTCGGGCATTCAAGGTTACGAAAGGGTAAGACGAATCCGGGAAGAAGCAGAATCGGATCCACCAGAACCCGCTCCGAAAAAAAAGAAAGGCCCGGGTAGAAAAAGAAGTAGTTCAACAGCTGTTGCTGAATCACCGGCCAAAAAAAAGAAACTGCCAGACACTCAAATTCCCGATGATCCGTTAGAAAAAATAAAAGCAAATATCAAGTACGAATTAAGTCAGGAAGAGCTGAAAAAAGTGCAAACCCTGATGGCGGTATTCAAGAAAAAAAACGTCACTGTAAAAAACACTTTTTATAAGCTGCTTGGTTTCGTGGATAGAGATTCTTTTAATGGCTTCTTCGATAATGCCACCGCTTTTTTTGGGCATCTTTCTGAAAACGTCAAAAATACAGGCATGCTGACCGGCATGCTGGGTAATAAAAAAAAACATATCCGTAGTTTCGCAGAACGTAGCCTGAGTGAACTCGAATATTTAGCAAGTCTGGATGTATTGAATTCCTTCTCGTCCATGAATAGTAGGAAAGGCGTGCCCACACATGAGCAAGTGAAAGCAACACTGGGCTGGCCAGAATGGAAAGACAGGGATGGCGAGTTTAATACGAAGTTGTTCCGTTCCTTCTCGTCAATGAATAGTTGCAAAGGCTTGCTCAAACATGAACAAGTGAAAGAGGTGCTGGGCTGGCTGGAATGGAAAGACAAGGATGGCGAGTTCAGTATGGAGCTGTTCCGCTCCTTCTCATCCATGAACAATGGAAAAGGCATGCTCAAACATGAGCAAGTGAAAGAGGTACTGAGCTGGCCGGAATGGAAAGACAAGGATGGCAAGTTCAGTATGGAACTGTTCCGCTCCTTCTCATCTATGAATCATGGCAAAGGCATCCTCAAACATGAGGAAGTGAGAGAGGCGCTGGGCTGGCCGGAATGGAAGGACAAGGATGGCGAGTTCAATATGGAGCTGTTCCGCTCCTTCTCATCTATGAGTCATTGCAAGGGTGTACTCAAACATGAGCAAGTGAAAGAGGTGCTGTGCTGGCCGGAATGGAAGGACAAGGATGGCGAGTTCAGTATGGAGCTGTTCCGCGCCTTCTCATCTATGAATCATGGCAAAGGCATCCTCAAACATGAGCAAGTGAAAGAGGTGCTGGGCTGGCCGGAATGGAAAGACAAGGATGGCGAGTTCAACATTGAGCTGTTCCGCGCCTTCTCGTCCAGGAATCATGACAAAGGCATGCTCAAACATGAGCAAGTGAAAGAAGTGCTGGGCTGGCTGGAATGGAGAAACAAGGATGGTGAGTTCAGTATAGAGCTGTTCCGCGCCTTCTCATCTATGAATCATGGTAAGGGCATCCTTAAACATGAGGAAGTGAAAGAGGTGCTGGGCTGGCCGGAATGGAAAGACAAGGATGACGAGTTCAATATGGAGCTGTTCCGCGCCTTCTCATCCATGAACAGTGGAAAAGGCATGCTCAAACATGAGGAAGTGAAAGAGGTGCTGGGCTGGCTGGAATGGAAAGACAAGGATGGCGAGTTCAATATGGTGCTGTTCCGCGCCTTCTCATCTATGAATCATTGCAAAGGCATCCTCAAACATGAGTATGTGAAAGAGCTGCTGGCCTGGTCGGAATGGAAAGACAAGCATGGCGAGTTCAACATTGAGCTGTTCCGCGCCTTCTCATCCATGAATGGTGGCAAAGGCATGCTCAAACATGAGGAAGTGAGAGAGGTGCTGGGCTGGCCGGAATGGAAAGACAGGCATGGTGAGTTCAATATGGAGCTGTTCCGCGCCTTCTCATCTATGAGTCATGGCAAGGGCGTGCTTAAACATGAGGAAGTGAAAGAGGTGCTGGCCTGGTCGGAATGGAAAGACAGGGATGGCGAGTTCAACATTGAGCTATTCCGCTCCTTCTCATCCATGAACAATGGTAAAGGAATGCTCAAACAAGAGAAAGTAAAAGAGGTGCTGGACTGGATAGATTGCCGGGGGGCGCCCAATCACAGGCTACTGCAAATCATGCCCAGGCTTTGGGCATCGGCAGGGCTTCCTGCTATCAAGCTGTTGCAACACTGGGAAACACAACTGAAACAGTTACTGCCTGCAGAACTTACCGGAGAACACAGCAACTCGGATAATGAAGGAGAGGATAAATACAATCACCAGATAAAAACAGTCGCCCTTTATCTTTCCACCCCCAAGGCAGACTGGTCGCTAAAATGGACGGTTTTAAAACAGTTCTGCCAATTTCATGAACAGACTAAAACGGTTCTGATGCTGGGATCATTGATAGGACTTTTATCTTCTTCCGGAGGGAAAAGCGTCAAACGCTACCTTCAGGCTAATCAACTGGAGCGGCATTTTTTGTGGCGTCATTCAATGAAAACCGTGCCTTTGCGCGTGTTAAATAGAGCAATGTTCCTGTGTTCTTCCGATGAAGACAGGGAGCGTTTTGTCTATTTTGCCAAGCGGCTGAAGTCATTGCCAGATAAAAGATTATGGGAGCAATACTCAGCCCTGTTGCAACCATTGTCAGGAGTGCTGAAATTCGAATATATGCAAGGGCTCTATCTGGAAATCCTGCAACCCTTAACAAAGGATCATCAGTTGCGTTTTCTGGATGCCAGCCATGCCCAGGCTGTATTCGATCTGTTTCCCTCGTTGAGCGCTCTGCAAAAACTCAGCAAAGAGCATTCTTCCCATTGGTTAAGCAAGCTGCTTGAAGCCTGCCTGCAACTAAAAACCCATGACATCACTAGAGAAGGCATCCAGATACTGTTTGAAGCGCTGCTAAAAACCCATAGTCTTCTACCCTGGGATAACGATATTCCCGATCACTTTTTGTCCGGGATGCAAACGACCGACAACAACCATGTTGAGATACCTGTCTCCGGACTTATTCAATCAGGAGAACAGTTGGCCCTGAGCTATATCGCTGTGCTCATGCAGAACCTCAAAGAGATGTCCTTTACCGTCAAAGGGCAGTGGCTTGAGGTTGAAGTGTCGGGTGATAATGTTCAGACCTATCGCTACCCAATGCCACAGCTGAAAATACAGAGTGAAAAAATGGAAATCAGCAACTGGTCAGAGGAACAGTTCAGGGCTTTTTTGAAAATCACTGAGATGTCTGAACACTATTATTTGACTGCAGATCAATGGCAGAAACTGGATAAGGTTCAATTCAGGCAAGCTGAAGCATGTCAGCCAGAGAATGAATTGGAACCACAAAAACAGGCGTTTGGCAGTTTATGGTTAAAGCTCAACCAGGCAGAAATTTTTGGCACCGAAATACTGAATTTGCTGGAGGAGTACGAGAGTGAAATGGAGCTTATGCATACAGTGACCCTCCTTAAAAAAGCCAGAATCGATACCGATAACCGCATACTGGAAGCATGGCGGCAACGGGCGTGCAGAAAAATAGAACAGTTAAAAAAGCAAGACCCTTTATTATCCGATGTTGCTCCTGATGTTTATCAGGGTTGTCAGGAACTGGAGTTGCTTGATGGGTGTGGGAGTATTTTCTAAAAAGACTTGTGTCGTCTTATAAAGCTTCTAAAAATCAACTGTCTGTCAACTCCGTTCATGGCAACCTTGCCAGTGCGGTGCTATAAAATCTAGCGCAAACGTGAATCATCAGGCCTAAGCCGGATGACGTACGAATTTTTTCCACTAGCGAATGGATTCACAGAAGCTGATTTTATTAGCCGGGATCTATGAGACGCTCACAACAAAACAAAGCTGCCTGCTCGATGGTCCGATCACTGATTCTGCTAGTGACGATGTTGTTTAGGGATTCGCTGCAGGCATTGGAATTAGTCGGCTCAAGCCCGCTACCAGCTTATTTCCTGTATTCCAATAAGTTGGCTGAACCTGAACAGCCCGATCCTCTTCGAGGGTGTCACGAGTTGACTCCCGTCATTCCCGGCTTCATTCCCGCGAAGGCGGGAATCCACACTGACTCACCACCAGAACCATACTGCCCGGTGCCCCCCTGGCCTTGTCATCCCCGAGAAGGCAGGGATCCACCGTTGGCGCTGGATTCCCGCCTTCGCTGGAATGACGACCTCAGAGCATGGGAACGAGCTGTTGGAGTTTTGCGACAGCCTCCGGAGCGTGGAAACGAGTTGTTGGAGTTTTACGCGCCCCCTAAAGTTCTGGAGAACACTTCTAATGGACTGATCGCCAGGGGCGCCGCCGGAGGAGATGATGGCGATAAGCCACCTGACGGAAACAGCGGGAGTCCTGACCCAGAACCCCAACCTGTCCTTACCCTTATTCCTGATCCTGTCCAAGCTTGTCTGCAGCAAAAAAAGCAACTGCTTCAAATATTACAAATCAAACGGCTATGGTTGATTATCACAGGCCAAACAACGCTGGCCCGGATTTTGTCAGACCGGATCATGGTGATTGAAGCCGATCTTCTTGATCTGGAAAGGTCAGACCCTGGCACGATTCAACCGGGTCTGGTTCAGACATGGCTGGCAGAGAATGGTCAGGAACTCAGAGTTTACCGTGAGATTATTTCTGGCAAATATTCTGGCCGTCAGGCTGGTAACGGGAAAAAGAATTCATCCTCCCGAACGGCCAAAGCATCAACGACTGCGGCAACAGGTCAGACCGGCCAGACAAGCGGATCTGCTGCCCGTAAAAGGGGAACCGGTTCGACAGGCGCCAATGGTCGTGGAGACGATGACCCACTAAACCCCTCAGCCGAGCAGAATACCGGAAATTCGCTTGTCGCTTGTTCGAAGTGTGACAAGGCATTGAATCCACAGGAATTAGGACGTGTAGCAAATCAGACAGCAGCTTCAGCATTGTTGTGCAACAAGTGCCTGTCGGGCATTCAAGGTAACAAAAGGGTAAGACGAATCCGGGAAGAAGCAGAACCAGATGCATCAGAGCCCGCTCCGAAAAAAAAGAAGGGCCCGGGTAGAAAGAGAAATAATTCAACCGCTGTTGCTGAACCAGCGGCCAAAAAAAAGAAACCGGCAGACACTCAAATTCCCGATGAACCATTAGGAAAAATAAAAGCAAATATCAAGTACGAATTAAGTCAGGAAGAGCTGGAAAAAGTGCAAACCTTAATGGCGGTATTCAAGGAAAAAAACATCACTGTAAAAAACACTTTTTATAAGCTGCTTGGTTTCGTAGATAGAGATTATTTTAATGGCTTCTTCGATAATGCTGCCGCCTTTTTTGGGCACCTTTCTAAAAACGTCAAAAACACAGGCATGCTGACCGGCATGCTGAATAATAGCAAAAAACATATCCGTAGTTTTGCAGAGCGTAGCCAGAATGAACTCGAATATTTAGCAAGTCTGGATGTATTGACATCCTTATCGTCCATGAACGCTGGCAAAGGCGTGCCCACAGATGAGGAAGTAAAAGCAATACTGGGCTGGCCGGAATGGAAAGACAGGAATGGCGAGTTTAATACGAAGTTGTTCCGCTCCTTCTCGTCAATGAATAATGGCAAAGGCATGCTCAAACATGAGCAAGTGAAAGAGGTGCTGGGCTGGCCGGAATGGAAGGACAAGGATGGCGAGTTCAGTATGGAGCTGTTCCGCTCCTTCTCATCCATGAATAGCAGCAAGGGCATGATTAAACATGAGGAAGTCAAAGAGGTGCTGGGCTGGCCGGAATGGAAGGACAAGTATGGTGAGTTCAGTATGGAGCTGTTCCGCTCCTTCTCATCCATGAATAATGGCAAAGGCATGCTCAAACATGAGCAAGTGAAAGAGGTGCTGGGCTGGCCGGAATGGAAAGACAAGGATGGCGAGTTCAGTATGGAGCTGTTCCGCTCCTTCTCATCCATGAACAATGGCAAAGGCATGCTCAAACATGAGCAAGTGAAAGAGGTGCTGGGCTGGCCAGAATGGAAAGACAAGGATGGCGAGTTCAGTATGGAGCTGTTCCGCTCCTTCTCGTCTATGAATTGCAGCAAGGGCATGATTAAACATGAGGAAGTCAAAGAGGTGCTGGGCTGGTCGGAATGGAAAGACGAGGATGACGAGTTCAGTATGGAGCTGTTCCGCCCCTTCTCATCCATGAACAATGGTAAAGGCGTGCTCAAAAAAAAGGAAGTGAAAGAGGTGCTGAGCTGGCCAGAATGGAAAGACAGGGATGGCGAGTTTAATAAGAAGTTGTTCCGATCCTTCTCGTCAATGAATAGTGGCAAAGGCATGCTCAAACATGAGGAAGTGAAAGAGGTGCTGGGCTGGCCGGAATGGAAAGACAAGGATGGCGAGTTCAGTATGGAGCTGTTCCGCGCCTTCTCGTCTATGAAACATGGCAAAGGCATGCTCAAAAAAAAGGAAGTGAAAGAGGTGCTGGGCTGGCCGGAATGGAAAGACAAGGATGGCGAGTTCAGTATGGAGCTGTTCCGGGCCTTCTCATCTATGAATCATGGCAAAGGCATCCTCAAACGAGAGGAAGTGAAAGAGGTGCTCGCCTGGCCGGAATGGAAAGACAAGGATGGCGAGTTCAGTATGGAGCTGTTCCGCTCCTTCTCATCCATGCATAGTCAGAAAGGCATGCTCAAACATAAGCAAGTGAAAGAGGTGCTGGGTTGGCCGGAATGGAAAGGCGAGGATAGCGAGTTCAGTATGGAGCTGTTCCGCTCTTTATCATCTATGAACAATGGTAAAGGCGTGCTCAAAAAAAAGGAAGTGAAAGAGGTGCTGGGCTGGCCGGAATGGAAAGACAAGGATGGCGAGTTCAATATGGAGCTGTTCCGAGCCTTCTCATCTATGAATCATGGCAAAGGCATCCTCAAACATGAGGAAGTGAAAGAGGTGCTGGGCTGGCCGGAATGGAAAGACAAGGATGGCGAGTTCAGTATGGAGCTGTTCCGCGCCTTCTCATCTATGAATAATGGCAAAGGCATGCTCAAACATAAGGAAGTGAAAGAGGTGTTGGGTTGGCCTGAATGGAAAGACAAGGATGGCGAATTCAATATGGAGCTGTTCCGCGCCTTCTCGTCCATGAATAGTGGCAAAGGCATGCTCAAACATGAGAAAGTGAAAGAGGTGCTCGGCTGGCCTGAATGGAAACACAAGGGTGGCGAGCTCAATATAAAGCTGTTCCGCGTTTTCTCGTCCATGAATCACAGCCAAGGCTTGCCCAAACATGAGCCTGTGAAAAAAGTGCTGGACTGGATAGGTTGCCGGGGGGCGCCCAATCACAGGCTACTGCAAATCATGTCCAGGCTCTGGGCATCAGCAGGGCTACCTGCTATCAAGATGCTGCAACACTGGGAAACACAACTGAAACAGTTACTGCTTACAGAACTTACCGGAGAACACAGCAACCCGGATAATGAAGGAGATGATAAATACAATCGCCAGATAAAAACAGTCGCTCTTTATCTTTCCACCCCTAAGCCAGACTGGTCGCTAAAATGGACAGTTTTAAAACAGTTCTGCCAATTGCATAAAGAGACTAAAACGCTTCTGATGCTGGAATCATTGATAGGGCTTTTATCTTCTTCTGGAGGGAAAAGTGTCAAACGTTACCTTCAGGCTAATCAACTGGATCGGCATTTTTTGTGGCGTCATTCAATGAAAGCCGTGCCTTTGCGCGTGTTAAATAAAGCAATGTTCCTGTGTTCTTCCGATGAAGACAGGGAGCGTTTTGTCTATTTTGCCAAGCGGCTGAAGTCATTGCCGGATAAAAGACTATGGGAGCAATACTCAGCCCTGTTGCAACCATTATCGGCGGTGCTGAAACTCGACTCTATGCAAAGGTTCTATCTGGAAATTCTGCAACCCTTAACAAAGGATGATCAGCTGCGTTTTCTGGATGCCAGCCATGCCCAGGCTGTATTCGATCTGTTTCCCTCGTTGAGCGCCCTGCAAAAACTCAGCAAAGAGCATTCTTCCCATTGGTTAAACAAGCTGCTTGAAGCCTGCCTGCAACTAAAAACCCATGACATCACCAAAGAAGGCATCCAGATACTGTTTGAAGCGCTGCTCAAAACCCATAGTCTTCTACCCTGGGATAACGATATCCCCGATCACTTTTTGTCCGGGATGCAAACGACCGACAATAACCATGTTGAGATACCTGTCTCCGGACTTATCCAATCAGGAGAACAGTTGGCCCTGAGCTATATCGCTGTGTTGATGCAGAACCTCAATAAGATGTCTTTTACCGTCAAAGGGCAGTGGCTTGAGGTTGAGGTGCCAGGTGACGGAGTTCAAAACTACCGCTTTCCAATGCCACAGCTGGAAATACAGGATGAAAAAATGGCCATCAGCAACTGGTCAGAAGAGCAGTTCAGGACTTTTTTGAAAATCACCGGGATATCTGAACACTATTATTTGACTGCAGATCAATGGCAGAAACTGGATAACGTTCAATTCAGGCAAGCTGAAGCATGTCAGCCAGAGAATGAATTGGAACCACAAAAACAGACGTTTGGCAGTTTATGGTTAAAGCTCAACCAGACAGAAATTTTTGGCACCGAAATACTGAATTTACTGGAGGAGTACGAGAGCGAAATGGAGCTTATGCATACAGTGACCCTCCTTAAAAAAGCCAGAATCGATACCGATAACTGCATACTGGAAGAATGGCGGCAACGGGCGTGCAGTAAGATAGAACAGTTAAAAAAGCAAGACCCTTTATTATCCGATGTTGATCCTGATGTTTATCAGAGTTGTCAGGAACTGGAGTTGCTTGATGGGTGTGGGAGTGTTTTTTAAAAAGACTTTTGTCGTCTGATAAAGCTTCTAAAAACAAACTGTCTGCCAAATCCGTTTATGGAATCTCACCAGTGCGGTGCTATAAAATCTAGCGCAAACGTGAATCATCAGGCCTAGGCCGGATGACGTGCGAATTTTTTCCACTAGCGAATGGATTCACAGAAGCTGATTTTATTTGCCTGGATCTATGAGACGCTCACAACAAAACAAAGCTGCCTGCTCGATGGTCCGATCACTGCTTGTGCTAGTGGCAATGTTGTTTGGAGATTCGCTGCAGGCATTGGAATTAGTCGGCCCAAGCTCGCTACCAGCTCATTTCCTGTATTCCAATAAGTTGGCTGAACCTGAACAGCCCGATCCTCTTCGAGGGTGTCACGAGTTGACTTCCATCATTCCCGGCTTCATTCTCGTCATTCCCGCGAAGGCGGGAATCCACACTGACTCACCACCAGAACCTTACTGCCCGGTGCCCCAATGGCCTTGTCATCCCCGAGAAGGCAGATATTCACCGTTGGCGCTGGATTCCCGCCTTCGCGGGAATGACGACCTCAGAGCATCCGAACGAGCTGTTGGAGTTTTGCGACACCCTCCGGAGCGTGGGAACGAGTTGTTGGAGTTTTACGTGCCCCCTGAAGTTCTGGAGAACACTTCCAATGCGTTGATCGCCGGGGGCAACGCCGGTGGAGATGATGGCAATAAGCCACCTGACGGAAACAGCGGGAGTCCTGAACCAGCGCCCCAACCTGACCTTACCCTTATTCCTGATCCTGTCCAAACTTGTCTGCAGCAAAAAAAGCAACTACTTGTAATATTACAAATCAAACGACTATGGGCGATTATGGCAGGCCAGACCACCCTGTCCCGGATTTTGTCAGACCGGATCATGGTGATTGAAGCCGATCTTCTTGATCTGGAAAGGTCAGACCCTGGCACGATGCAACCGGGGCTGGTTCAAACATGGCTGGCAGAGAATGGTCAGGAACTCAGAGTTTACCGTGAGATGGTTTCTGGCAAATATTCTGGCCGGCAGGTGAGTAACGGGAAAAAGAATTCATCCTCCCGAACGACCAAAGCATCAACGACCGCAGCAACAGGTCAGACTGGCCAGACAAGGGGACCTGCTGCCCGTAAAAGGGGAACCGGTTCGGCAGGCGTCAATGGTCGTGGAGGCGATGACCCACTGAAACCCTCTGCTAAGCAGGATACCGGACATTCGGATGTCGCTTGTTCGAAGTGTGAAAAGGTATTGAATCCACAGGAATTAGAACGTGTAGCAAATCAGACAGCAGCTTCAGCGTTGTTGTGCAACAAGTGCCTGTCGGGCATTCAAGGTAACAAAAGGGTAAGACGAATCCGGGAAGAAGCAGAACCGGATTCACCTGAACCCGCTCCGAAAAAAAAGAAGGGCCCGGGTAGAAAGAGAAATAATTCAACAGCTGTTGCTGAACCAGCGGCCAAAAAAAAGAAACCGACAGACAATCAGATCCCCGATGACCCATTGGAAAAAATAAAAGCAAATATCAAGTACGAATTAAGTCAGGAAGAGCTGAAAAAAGTGCAAACCCTGTTGGCGGTATTCAAGAAAAAAAACATCACTGTAAAAAACACTTTTTATAAGCTGTCTGGTTTCGTAGAGAGAGATTCTTTTAATGGCTTCTTCGATAATGCCATCGCTTTTTTTGGGCATCTTTCTGAAAACGTCAAAAATACAGGCATGCTGACCGGCATGCTGGGTAATAAAAAAAAACATATCCGTAGTTTCGCAGAACGTAGCCTGAGTGAACTCGAATATTTAGCAAGTTTGGATGTATTGAATTCCTTCTCGTCCATGAATAATGGCGAAGGCGTGCCCAGACATGAGCAAGTGAAAGCAATACTGGGCTGGCCAGAATGGAAAGACAGGGATGGCGAGTTTAATACGAAGTTGTTCCGAGCCTTCTCGTCAATGAATAGTGGCAAAGGCTTGCTCAAACATGAACAAGTGAAAGAGGTGCTGGGCTGGCCGGAGTGGAAAGACGAGGATGGCGGGTTCAGTATGGAGCTGTTCCGCTCCTTCTCGTCTATGAATAGCAGCAAGGGCATGATTAAACATGAGGAAGTCAAAGAGGTGCTGGGCTGGCCGGAATGGAAGGACAAGTATGGTGAGTTCAGTATGGAGCTGTTCCGCTCCTTGTCATCCATGAATAATGGCAAAGGCATGCTCAAACATGAGCAAGTGAAAGAGGTGCTGGGCTGGCCGGAATGGAAAGACAAGGATGGTGAGTTCAGTATGGAGCTGTTCCGCTCCTTCTCATCCATAAACAATGGCAAAGGCATGCTCAAACATGAGCAAGTGAAAGAGGTGCTGAGCTGGCCAGAGTGGAAAGACAAGGATGGTGAGTTCAGTATGGAGCTGTTCCGCTCCTTCTCGTCTACGAATCATAACAAAGGCATCCTCAAACATGAGCAAGTGAAAGAGGTGCTGGGCTGGCCGGAATGGAAAGACAAGGATGGCGATTTCAACATGGAGCTGTTCCGCTCCTTCTCATCCATGAACAATGGTAAAGGCATGCTCAAACATGAGCAAGTGAAAGAGGTGCTGGGCTGGCCGGAATGGAAAGACAAGGATGGCAAGTTCAGTATGGAGTTGTTCCGTTCCTTTACGTCTTTGAACCATGGCAAAGGCATCCTCAAACATGAGCAAGTGAAAGAGGTGCTGGGTTGGTCGGAATGGAAAGACAAGGATGGCGAGTTCAGTATGGAGCTATTCCGCTCCTTCTCATCCATGAACAATGGCAAAGGCATGTTCAAACATGAGCAAGTGAAAGAGGTGTTGAGCTGGCCGGAATGGAAAGACAAAGATGGTGAGTTCACTATGGAGCTGCTCCGTTCCTTCTCGTCTATGAGTCATGGCAAAGGCATCCTCAGACATGAGGAAGTTAGAGAGATTCTGGGTTGGCCGGAATGGAAAGACAAGGATGGCGAGTTCAGTATGGAGCTGTTCCGCTCCTTCTCATCTATGAATCATGGCAAAGGCATCCTCAAACATAAGGAAGTGGAAGAGGTGTTGGGCTGGCTGGAATGGAAAGACAAGGATGGCAAGTTCAATATGGAGCTGTTCTGCGCCTTCTCGTCCATGAATGGTGGCAAAGGCATGCTCAAACTTGAGAAAGTGAAAGAGGTGCTCGGCTGGCCTGAATGGAAACACAAGGGGGGCGAGCTCAATATAAAGCTGTTCCGCGTTTTCTCGTCTATGAATCACGGCCAAGGCTTGCCCAAACATGAGCCTGTGAAAAAAGTGCTGGACTGGACAAGTTGCCGGGGGGCGCCCAATCACAGGCTACTGCAAATCATGCCCAGGCTCTGGGTATCAGAAGGGCTACCTGCTACCAAGATGCTGCAACATTGGGAAACACAACTGAAACAGTTACTGCTTACAGAACTTACCGGAGAACACAGCAACACGGATAATGAAGGAGATGATAAATACAATCGCCAGATAAAAACAGTCGCTCTTTATCTTTCCACCCCTAAGCCAGACTGGTCGCTAAAATGGATGGTTTTAAAACAGTTCTGCCAATTGCATAAAGAAGCTAAAACGCTTCTGATGCTCGAATCATTGATAGGGCTTTTATCTTCTTCTGGAGGAAAAAGTGTCAAACGCTACCTTCAGGCTAATCAACAGGATCGGCATTTTTTGTGGCGTCATTCAATGAAAGCCGTGCCTTTGCGTGTGTTAAATAGAGCAATATTTCTGTGTTCTTGCGATGAAGACAGGGAGCGCTTTGTCTTTTTTGTCAAGCGGCTGAAGTCATTGCCGGATAAAAGACTATGGGAGCAGTACTCTGCCCTATTGCAACCATTGTCAGGAGTGCTGAAACTCGAATATATGCAAAGGCTCTATCTGGAAATCCTACAACCCTTAACAAAAGATGATCAGCTGCGTTTTCTGGATGCCAGCCATGCCCGGGCTGTATTCGATTTGTTTCCCTCGTTGAGCGCCCTGCAAAAACTCAGCAAAGAGCATTCTTCCCATTGGTTAAAGAAGCTGCTTGAAGCCTGCCTGCAACTAAGAACCCAAGACATCACCAAAGAAGGCATCCAGATACTGTTCGAAGCGCTGCTCAAAACCTATAGTCTTCTACCCTGGGATCACGATATTCCCGATCACTTTTTGTCCGGTATGCAAACGATCGACAACAACCATGTTGAGATACCTGTCTCCGGTCTTATCCAATCAGGAGAACAGTTGGCTCTGAGCTATATTGCAGTGTTGATGCAGAAGCTCAATAAGATGTCTTTCACCGTCAAAGGTCAGTGGCTTGAGGTTGAAGTGCCAGGTGACGGAGTTGAAAACTACTGCTTTCCAATGCCACAGCTGGAAATACAGGATGAAAAAATGGCCATCAGCAACTGGTCAGAGGAACAGTTCAAGACTGTTTTGAAAATCACCGGGATATCTGAACACTATTATTTGACCGCAGATCAATGGCAGAAACTGAATAACGTACAATCCAGGCAAGCTGAAGCATGTCAGGTAGAGAATGAATTGGAACCACAAAAACAGGCGTTCGGCAGTTTATGGTTAAAGCTCAACCAGACAGAAATTTTTGGCACCGAAATACTGAATTTACTGGAGGAGTACGAGAATGAAATGGAGCTTATGCATACAGTGACCCTCCTTAAAAAAGCCAGAATCGATACCGATAACTGCATACTGGAAGAATGGCGGCAACGGGCGTGCAACAAAATAGAACAGTTAAAAAAGCAAGACCCTTTATTATCAGATGTTGATCCTGATGTTTATCAGAGTTGTCAGGAACTGGAGTTGCTTGATGGGTGTGGGAGTATTTTTTAAAAAGACCTGTGTCGTCTGATAAGGCTTCTAAAACGTACTGTCTGCCAACTCCGTTCATGGCAACCCTGCCAGTGCGGTGCTATAAAACCTAGCTCAAACGTGAATCATCAGGCCTAAGCCGGATGACGTACGAATTTTTTCCACTAGCGAATGGATTCACAGAAGCTGATTTTATTAGCCTGGATCTATGAGACGCTCACAACAAAACAAAGCTGCCTGCTCGATGGTCCGATCACTGCTTCTGTTGGTGACGATGTTGTTTGGGGATTCGCTGCATGCATTGGAATTAGTCGGCCCAAGCCCGCTACCCGCTCATTTCCTGTATTCCAATAAGTTGGCTGAACCTGAACAGCCCGATTTTCTTCGAGGGTGTCACAAAACTCTGGCTCCCATGCTTTTAGGCCCTGTAAGTCGCGAGCGTGGGTGCCCATATGTTATCTCAAGTGGTAGTATCTGGCTTTCAGGGGAGATATGCATTCCCACGCCGGAGCGTGCGAACGAGTTGATATGCATTCCCACGCCGGAGCGTGGGAACGAGTTGACTTCCATCATTCCCGGCTTCATTCTCGTCATTCCCGGCTTCATTCTCGTCATTCCCGCGAAGGCGGGAATCCACACTGACTCACCACCAGAACCTTACTGCCCGGTGCCCCAATGGCCTTGTCATCCCCGAGAAGGCAGATATTCACCGTTGGCGCTGGATTCCCGCCTTCGCGGGAATGACGACCTCAGAGCATCCGAACGAGCTGTTGGAGTTTTGCGACACCCTCCGGAGCGTGGGAACGAGTTGTTGGAGTTTTACGTGCCCCCTGAAGTTCTGGAGAACACTTCCAATGCGTTGATCGCCGGGGGCACCGCCGGTGGAGATGATGGCAATAAGCCACCTGACGGAAACAGCGGGAGTCCTGACCCAGCGCCCCAACCTGACCTTACCCTTATTCCTGATCCTGTCCAAACTTGTCGGCAGCAAAAAAAGCAACTGCTTATAATATTACAAATCAAACGACTATGGGCGATTATAACAGGCCAAACTACGCTGGCCCGGATTTTGTCAGACCGGATCATGGTGATTGAGGCCGATCTTCTTGATCTGGAAAGGTCAGACCCTGGCACGATTCAACCGGGGCTGGTTCAAACATGGCTGGCAGAGAATGGTCAGGAACTCAGAGTTTACCGTGAGATGGTTTCTTACAAATATTCTGGCCGACAGACGGGTAACAGGAAAAAGAATTCATCCTCCCGAACGACCAAAGCATCAACGACCGAAACAACAGGTCAGACAGGTCAGACAAGGGGACCTGCTGCCCGTAAAAGGGGAACCGGTTCGACAGGCGCCAATGGTCGTGGAGACGATGACCCACTAAACCCCTCAGCTGAGCAGAATACCGGAAATTCGCTTGTCACTTGTTCGAAGTGTGATAAAGCACTGAATCCACAGGAATTAGGACGTATAGCAAATCAGACAGCAGCTTCAGCGTTGTTGTGCGACAAGTGCCTGTCGGGCATTCAAGGTAACAAAAGGGTAAGACGAATCCGGGAAGAAACAGAACCGGATTCACCAGAACCCGCTCCGAAAAAAAAGAAGGGCCCGGGTAGAAAGAGAAAAAATTCAACAGCTGTTGCTGAACCAGCGGCCAAAAAAAAGAAACCGCCAGACACTCAAATTCCCGATGATCCGTTAGAAAAAATAAAAGCAAATATCAAGTACGAATTAAGTCAGGAAGAGCTGAAAAAAGTGCAAACCCTGGTGGCGGTACTCAAGAAAAAAAACATCACTGTAAAAAACACTTTTTATAAGCTGCTTGGTTTCGTAGATAGAAACTCTTTTAATGGCTTCTTCGATAATGCCGCCGCCTTTTTTGGGCACCTTTCTGAAAACGTCAAAAATACAGGCATGCTGACCGGCATGCTGGGTAATAGCAGAAAACATATCCGTAGTTTTGCAGAGCGTAGCCAGGATGAACTCGAATATTTAGCGAGTTTAGATATAGTGACTTCTTTCTCGTCCATGAATAATGGCAAAGGTGTGCCCACAAATAAGGAAGTGAAAGCAATACTGGGCTGGTCTGAATGGAAAGACAAAGATGGCGAGTTCAATATCGAACTGTTCCGCTCTTTCTCTTCCATGAATAATGGCAAAGGCATGCTCAAACATGAGCAAGTGAAAGAGGTGCTCGGCTGGCCGGAATGGAAAGGCAAGGATGGTGAGTTCAGTATGGAGCTGTTCCGCTCCTTCTCATCCATGAATAATGGCAAAGGCATGCTCAAACATGAGCAAGTTAAAGAGGTGCTTGGCTGGCCGGAATGGAAAGACAAGGATGGCAAGCTCAACATTGAGCTGTTGCGTGCTTTCTCATCCATGAATAGCAGCAAGGGCATGATTAAACATGAGCAAGTGAAAGAGGTGCTGGGCTGGCCGGAATGGAAAGACAAGGATGGGGAGTTCAACATTGAGCTGTTCCGCTCCTTATCATCCATGCACAGTGGTAAAGGCATGCTCAAACAAGAGGATGCAAGAGAGGTGCTGGGCTGGCCGGAATGGAAAGACAAGGATGGCGAGTTTAATACGAAGTTGTTCCGATCCTTCTCGTCAATGAACAACGGTAAAGGCATGCTCAAACATGAGCATGTAAAAGAGGTGCTGGGCTGGCCGGCATGGAAGGACAAGGATGGCGAGTTCAATATGGAGCTGTTCCGCTCCTTCTCATCCATAAACAATGGTAAAGGCGTGTTCAAAAAAAAAGAAGTGAAAGAGGCGCTGGGCTGGCCGGAATGGAAGGACAAGGATGGCGAGTTCAGTATGGAGCTGTTCCGAACCTTCTCATCTATGAATCATGGCAAAGGCATCCTCAAACAAGGGGAAGTGAAAGAGGTGCTGGGCTGGCCGGAATGGAAAGACAAGGATGGCGAGTTCAACATTGAGCTGTTCCGCTCCTTCTCGTCCATGAATAATGGTAAAGGCATCCTCAAACATGAGCAAGTGAAAGAGGTGTTGGGCTGGCCGGAATGGAAAGACAAGGATGACGAGTTCAACATTGAGCTGTTCCGCTCCTTCTCGTCCATGAATAATGGCCACGGCGTACCCAAACACGAGCAAGTGAAAGAGATGTTGGGTTGGCCGGAATGGAAAGACAAGGATGGCGAGTTCAGTATGGAGCTGTTCCGCTCCTTCTCGTCCATGAATAATAAAAAAAGCCTGCCCAACCATGAGGAAGTGAAAGCAGTGCTAGACTGGCCGGAATGGAAAGATAAGGATGGCGAGTTCAGTATGGAGCTGTTCCGCTCCTTCTCATCCATGAACAATGGTAAAGGCGTGTTCAAACAAGAAGAAGCGAAAGAGATGCTGTGCTGGCCGGAATGGAAAGACAAGGATGGCGAGTTCAGTATAGAGCTGTTCCGCTCCTTCTCATCCATGAATAGAAGCAAAGGCATGCTCAAACAAAAAGAAGTGAAAGAGGTACTGGGCTGGCCGGAATGGAAAGACAAGGATGGCGAGTTCAATATGGAGCTGTTCCGCCCCTTCTCATCCATGAATAAAGGCAAAGGCATGCTTCAACATGAGCAAGTGAAAGAGGTGCTGGGCTGGCCGGAATGGAAAGACAAGGATGGCGAGTTCAGTATGGAGCTGTTCCGCTCCTTCTCATCCATGAATAGTGGCAAAGGCATGCTCAAACAAAAGGAAGTGAAAGAGGTGCTGGGCTGGCCGGAATGGAAAGACAAGGATGGCGAGTTCAATACGAAGTTGTTCCGCGCCTTCTCGTCTATGAATCATTGCAAAGGCATGCTCAAACAAAAGGAAGTGAAAGAGGTGCTGGGCTGGTCTGAATGGCAACACAAGGGTGTCGAGCTCAATATAAAGCTGTTCCGCCTTTTCTCGTCCATGAATCACAGCCAAGGCTTGCCCAAACATGAGCCTGTGAAAAAAGTGCTGGACTGGATAGATTGCCGTGGGGCGCCCAATCACAGGCTACTGCAAATCATGTCCAGGCTCTGGGTATCAGCAGGGCTACCTGCTATCAAGCTGCTGCAACACCGGGAAACACAACTGAAACAGTTACTGCTTAAAGAACTTACCGGAGAACACAGCAACCGGGATAATGAAGGAGAGGATAAATACAATCGCCAGATAAAAACAGTCGCTCTTTATCTTTACACCCCTAAGCCAGACTGGTCACTAACATGGACGGTTTTAAAACAGTTCTGCCAATTGCATAAAGAGGCTAAAACGCTTCTGATGCTGAAATCATTGATAGGGCTTTTATCTTCTTCTGGAGGGAAAAGTGTCGAGCGTTACCTTCAGGCTAACCAACTGGATCGGCATTTTTTGTGGCGTCATTCAATGAAAGCCGTGCCTTTGCGCGTGTTAAATAGAGCAATGTTCCTGTGTTCTTCCGATGAAGACAGGGAGCGTTTTGTCTATTTTGCCAAGCGGCTGAAGTCATTGCCGGATAAAAGACTATGGGAGCAGTACTCTGCTCTATTGCGAGCATTGTCAGGGGTGCTGAAACTCGAATATATGCAAGGGCTCTATCTGGAAATTCTGCAACCCTTAACAAAAGATGATCAGCTGCGTTTTCTGGATGCCAGCCATGCCCAGGCTGTATTCGACCTGTTTCCCTCGTTGAGTGCCCTGCAAAAATTCAGCAAAGAGCATTCTTCCCATTGGTTAAACAAGTTGCTTGAAGCCTGCCTGCAACTAAAAACCCATGACATCACCAAAGCAGGCATCCAGATACTGTTTGAAGCGCTGCTCAAAACCCATAGTCTTCTACCCTGGGATAACGATATTCCCGATCACTTTCTGTCCGGGATGCGAACAAACGACAATAACCATGTTGAGATACCTGTCTCCGGTCTTATCCAAACAGGAGAACAGTTGGCCCTGAGCTATATTGCTGTATTGATGCAGAACCTCAATGAGATGTCTTTTTCCGTCAAAGGGCAATGGCTTGAGGTTGAAGTACCAAGTGGCAGAGTTCAAAACTACCGCTTTCCAATGCCACAGCTGGAAATACAGGATGAAAAAATGGCCATCAGCAACTGGTCAGAGGAACAGTTCAAGACTGTTTTGAAAATCACCGGGATATCTGAACACTATTATTTGACCGCAGATCAATGGCAGAAACTGGATAACGTTCAATCCAGGCAAGCTGAAGCATTTCAGGCAGAGAATGAATTGGAACCACAAAAACAGGCATTTGCCAGTTTATGGTTAAAGCTCAACCAGACAGAAATTTTTGGCAGCGAAACACTGAATTTACTGGAGGAGTACGAGAGCGAAATGGAGCTTATGCATACAGTGACCCTCCTTAAAAAAGCCAAAATCGATAGCGCTACCCACATACTGGAAGTGTGGAGGCAACGGGCGTGCAATAAAATAGAACAGTTAAAAAAGCAAGACCCTTTATTATCAGATGTTGATCCTGATGTTTATCAGAGTTGTCAGGAACTGGAGCTGCTTGATGGGTGTGGGAGTATTTTCTAAAAAGACTTGTGTCGTACGATAAAGCTTCTAAAAACAAACTGTCTGCCAAATCCGTTTATGGCAAGCTTGCCAGTGCGGTGCTATAAAATCTAGCGCAAACGTGAATCATCAGGCCTAAGCCGGATGACGTACGAATTTTTTTCCACTAGCGAATGGATTCACAGAAGCTGATTTTATTAGCCGGGATCTATGAGACGCTCACAACAAAAAAAAGCTGCCTGCTCGATGGTCCGATCACTGCTTCTGTTGGTGACGATGTTGTTTGGGGATTCGCTGCATGCATTGGAATTAGTCGGCCCAAGCTCGCTACCAGCTCATTTCCTGTATTCCAATAAGTTGGCTGAACCTGAACAGCCCGATTTTCTTCGATGGCATCACAAAACTCTGGCTCCCATGCTTTTAGGCCCTGTAAGTCGCGGGCGTGGGTGCCCATATGTTATCTCAAGTGGTAGTATCTGGCTTTCAGGGGAGATATGCATTCCCACGCCGGAGCGTGGGAACGAGTTGACTTCCATCATTCCCGGCTTCATTCTCGTCATTCCCGGCTTCATTCTCGTCATTCCCGCGAAGGCGGGAATCCACACTGACTCACCACCAGAACCTTACTGCCCGGTGCCCCAATGGCCTTGTCATCCCCGAGAAGGCAGATATTCACCGTTGGCGCTGGATTCCCGCCTTCGCGGGAATGACGACCTCAGAGCATCCGAACGAGCTGTTGGAGTTTTGCGACACCCTCCGGAGCGCGGGAACGAGTTGTTGGAGTTTTACGTGCCCCCTGAAGTTCTGGAGAACACTTCCAATGCGTTGATCGCCGGGGGCACCGCTGGTGGAGATGATGGCAATAAGCGACCTGACGGAAACAGCGGGAGTCCTGAACCAGAGCGCCAACCTGTCCTTACCCTTATTCCTGATCCTGTCCAAACTTGTCTGCAGCAAAAAAAGCAACTACTTGTAATATTACAAATCAAACGACTATGGGCGATTATGGCAGGCCAGACCACCCTGTCCCGGATTTTGTCAGACCGGATCATGGTGATTGAAGCCGATCTTCTTGATCTGGAAAGGTCAGACCCTGGTACGATCCAACCGGGGCTGGTTCAGACATGGATGGCAGAGAATAGTCAGGAACTCAGAGTTTACCGTGAGATGGTTTCTGGCAAATACTCTGGCCGACAGACAGGTAACGGGAAAAAGAATTCATCCTCCCGAACGACCAAAGCAGCAACGACCGCAACAACAGGTCAGACCGGCCAGACAAGGGGACCTGCTGCCCGTAAAAGGGGAACCGGTTCGACAGGCGTCAATGGTCGTGGAGACGATGACCCACTAAACCCCTCAGCCGAGCAGAATACCGGAAATTCGCTTGTCGCATGTTCGAAGTGTGACAAGGCACTGAATTCACAGGAATTAGAACGTGTAGCAAATCAGACAGCAGCTTCAGCGTTGTTGTGCAACAAGTGCCTGTCGGGCATTCAAGGTAACAAAAGGGTAAAACGAATCCGGGAAGAAGCAGAACCGGATTCATCAGAACCCGCTCCGAAAAAAAAGAAGGGCCCGGGTAGAAAGAGAAATAGTTCAACAGCTGTTGCTGAACCACCGGCCAAAAAAAAGAAACCGCCAGACACCCAGATCTCCGATGACCCACTGGAAAAAATAAAAGCAAATATCAAGTACGAATTAAGTCAGGAAGAGCTGCAAAAAGTGCAAACCCTGGTGGCGGTATTCAAGGAAAAAAATATCACTGTAAAAAACACTTTTTATAAGCTGCCTGGTCTTGTAGATAGAAAGTCTGTTAATGGTTTCTTCGATAATGCTGCCACCTTTTTTGGGCACCTTTCTGAAAACTTCAAAAATACAGGCATGCTGACCGGCATGCTGGGTAATAAAAAAAAACATATCCGTAGTTTCGCAGAACGTAGCCTGAATGAACTCGAATATTTAGCAAGTTTGGATGTATTGAATTCCTTCTCGTCCATGAATAATGGCGAAGGCGTGCCCAGACATGAGCAAGTGAAAGCAATACTGGGCTGGCCAGAATGGAAAGACAGGGATGGCGAGTTTAATACGAAGTTGTTCCGATCCTTCTCGTCTATGAATAATGGCAAAGGCATGCCCAAACATGAACAAGTGAAAGAGGTGCTGGGCTGGCCGGAATGGAAGGACAAGGATGGCGAGTTCAATATGGAGCTGTTCCGCGCCTTCTCGTCTATGAATAGCAGCAAGGGCATGATTAAACATGAGGAAGTGAAAGAGGTGCTGGACTGGCCGGAATGGAAGGACAAGAATGGCGAGTTCAGTATCGAGCTGTTCCGTTCCTTCTCATCCATGAACAACGGTAAAGGCATCCTCAAACATCAGCAAGTGAAAGAGGTGCTGGGCTGGCCGGAATGGAAAGACAGGGATGGCGAGTTTAATACGAAGTTATTCCGATCCTTCTCGTCAATGAGTATTGGCAAAGGCATGCTCAAGCAAAAGGAAGTGAAAGGGGTTCTGGGCTGGCCGGAATGGAAAGACAAGGATGGCGAGTTCAGTATGGAGCTGTTCCGCGCCTTCTCGTCTATGAGTCATGGCAAGAGCGTGCTCAAAAAAAAGGAAGTGAAAGAGGTGCTGGGCTGGCCGGAATGGAAAGACAAGGATGGCGAGTTCAGTATGGAGCTGTTCCGCGCCTTCTCGTCTATGAATCATGGCAAAGGCATCCTCAAACAAGAGGAAGTCAAAGAGGTGCTGGGCTGGCCGGAATGGAAAGACAAGGATGGCGAGTTCAGTATGGAGCTGTTCCGCGCCTTCTCGTCTATGAATCATGGCAAAGGCATCCTCAAACAAGAGGAAGTGAAAGAGGTGCTGGGCTGGCCGGAATGGAAAGACAGGGATGGCGAGTTCAGTATGGAGCTGTTCCGCTCTTTCTCATCTATGAATAGTAGCAAAGGTATGCTCAAACATGAGGAAGTGAAAGAGGTGCTGGACTGGCCGGAATGGAAAGACAGGGATGGCGAGTTCAATATGGAGGTGTTCCGCTCCTTCTCATCCATGAACCATGGTAAAGGCATGCTCAAACAAGAGGAAGTGAAAGAGTTGCTGGGTTGGCCGGAATGGAAAGACAAGGATGGCGAGTTCAGTATGGAGCTGTTCCGCGCTTTTTCGTCCATGAATAATAGCAGAGGCATGCTCAAGCATGAGAAAGTGAAAGAGGTGCTGGACTGGCCGGAATGGAAAGACAGGGGTGGCGAGTTCAATATGGAGGTGTTCCGCTCCTTCTCATCCATGAACAATGGTAAAGGCATGCTCAAACAAGAGGAAGTGAAAGAGTTGCTGGGTTGGCCGGAATGGAAAGACAAGGATGGCGAGTTCAGTATGGAACTGTTCCGCACTTTTTCGTCCATGAATAATAGCAGAGGTATGCTCAAACATGAGAAAGTGAAAGAGGTGCTCGGCTGGCCTGAATTGAAACACAAGAATGGCGAACTCAATATAAAGCTGTTCCGCGTTTTCTCGTCCATGAATCACAGCCAAGGCTTGCCCAAACATGAGCCTGTGAAAAAAGTTCTGGACTGGGTAGGTTGCCGGGGGGCGCTCAATCACAGGCTAATGCAAATCATGACCAGGCTCTGGGTATCAGAAGGGCTACCTGCTATCAAGCTGCTGCAACACCGGGAAACACAACTGAAACAGTTACTGCTCACAGAACTTACCGGAGAACACAGCAAACCGGATAATGAAGGAGATGACGAATACAATAGCGACTCAGATGATGAAGAGGACAAATGCAATAGCCAGATAAAAACAGTCGCTCTTTATCTTTCCACCCCTAAGCCGGACTGGTCGCTAACATGGACAGTTTTAAAACAGTTCTGCCAATACCATAAAGAGACAAAAACGGTTCTGATGCTGGAATCATTGATAGAGCTTTTATCTTCTGGAGGGAAAAGTGTCAAACGCTACCTTCAGGCTAATCAACAGGATCAGCATTTTTTGTGGCGTCATTCAATGAAAGCCGTGCCTTTGCGCGTGTTAAATAGAGCAATGTTTTTGTGTTCTTGCGATGAAGACAGGGAGCGTTTTGTCTATTTTGTCAAGCGGCTGAAGTCATTGCCGGATAAAAGACTATGGGAGCATTACTCAGCCCGGTTGCAATCATTGTCAGGAGTGCTGAAACTCGAATATATGCTAGGGCTCTATCTGGAAATTCTGCAACCCTTAACAAAAGATGATCAGCTGCGTTTTCTGGATGCCAGCCATGCCCGGGCTGTATTTGATCTGTTTCCCTCGTTGAGCGCCCTGCAAAAACTCAGCAAAGAGCATTCTTGCCATTGGTTAAAGAAGCTGCTTGAAGCCTGCCTGCAACTAAAAACCCATGACATCACCAAAGAAGGCATCCAGATACTGTTTGAAGCGCTGCTCAAAACCCATAGTTTTCTACCCTGGGATAACGATATTCCCGATCACTTTTTGTCCGGTATGCAAACGATCGACAACAACCATGTTGAGATACCTGTCTCCGGTCTTATCCAATCAGGAGAACAGTTGGCTCTGAGCTATATTGCAGTGTTGATGCAGAAGCTCAATAAGATGTCTTTCACCGTCAAAGCTCAGTGGCTTGAGGTTGAAGTGCCAGGTGACGGAGTTGAAAACTACTGCTTTCCAATGCCACAGCTGGAAATACAGGATGAAAAAATGGCCATCAGCAACTGGTCAGAGGAACAGTTCAAGACTGTTTTGAAAATCACCGGGATATCTGAACACTATTATTTGACCGCAGATCAATGGCAGAAACTGGATAACGTACAATTCAGGCAAGCTGAAGCATGTCAGTCGGCGAATGAATTGGAACCACAAAAACAGGCGTTTGGCAGTTTATGGTTAAAGCTCAACCAGACAGGAATTTTTGGCACCGAAATACTGAATTTACTGGAGGAGTACGAGAATGAAATGGAGCTTATGCATACAGTGACCCTCCTTAAAAAAGCCAGAATCGATACCGATAACTGCATACTGGAAGAATGGCGGCAACGGGCGTGCAACAAAATAGAACAGTTAAAAAAGCAAGACCCTTTATTATCAGATGTTGATCCTGATGTTTATCAGAGTTGTCAGGAACTGGAGTTGCTTGATGGATGCGGGAGTATTTTCTAAAAAGACTTTTGTCGTCTGATAAAGCTTCTAAAAACAAACTGTCTGCCAAATCCGTTTATGGAAAGCTCACCAGTGCGGTGCTATAAAATCTAGCGCAAACGTGAATCATCAGGCCTAGGCCGGATGACGTGCGAATTTTTTCCACTAGCGAATGGGTTCACAGATGCTGATTTTTTAAGCCTGGATCTATGAAACGCTCACAAAAAAACAAAACGGCCCTATCGAGGGTTCGATCACTGCTTCTGCTGGTGACAATATTATTTGGTGGGTCGCTGCATGCAGTGGAATTAGTCGGCTCAAGTCCGCTACCAGCCTATTTCCTGTATTCCTATAAGTTAGCTGAACCTGAACAGCCCGATTTTCTCCGATGGCATCACAAAACTCTGGCTCCCATGTTTTTAGGCCCTGTAAGTCGCGGGCGTGGGTGCCCATATGTTATCTCAAGTGGTAGTATCTGGCTTTCAGGGGAGATATGCATTCCCACGCCGGAGCGTGGGAACGAGTTGACTTCCATCATTCCCGGCTTCATTCCCGGCTTCATTCTCGTCATTCCCGGCTTCATTCTCGTCATTCCCGGCTTCATTCTCGTCATTCCCGGCTTCATTCTCGTCATTCCCGCGAAGGCGGGAATCCACACTGACTCACCACCAGAACCTTACTGCCCGGTGCCCCAATGGCCTTGTCATCCCCGAGAAGGCAGATATTCACCGTTGGCGCTGGATTCCCGCCTTCGCGGGAATGACGACCTCAGAGCATCCGAACGAGCTGTTGGAGTTTTGCGACACCCTCCGGAGCGTGGGAACGAGTTGTTGGAGTTTTACGTGCCCCCTGAAGTTCTGGAGAACACTTCCAATGCGTTGATCGCCGGGGGCACCGCCGGTGGAGATGATGGCAATAAGCGACCTGACGGAAACAGCGGGAGTCCTGAAGCAGAGCGTCAACTTGACCTTACCCTTGTTCCTGATCCTGTCCAAACTTGTCTGCAGCAAAAAAAGCAACTACTTGTAATATTACAAATCAAACGACTATGGGCGATTATGGCAGGCCAGACCACCCTGTCCCGGATTTTGTCAGACCGGATCATGGTGATTGAAGCCGATCTTCTTGATCTGGAAAGGTCAGACCCTGGCACGATGCAACCGGGGCTGGTTCAAACATGGCTGGCAGAGAATGGTCAGGAACTCAGAGTTTACCGTGAGATGGTTTCTTACAAATATTCTGGCCGACAGACGGGTAACAGGAAAAAGAATTCATCCTCCCGAACGACCAAAGCATCAACGACCGAAACAACAGGTCAGACCGGCCAGACAAGCGGATCTGCTGCCCGTAACAGAAGAACCGGTTCGACAAGCGCCAATGGTCGTGGAGGCGATGACCCACAGAAACCCTCAGCTGAGCAGAATACCGGACATTCGGTTGTCGCTTGTTCGAAGTGTGACAGGGCATTGAATCCACAGGAATTAGGACGTGTAGCAAATCAGACAGCAGCTTCAGCGTTGTTGTGCGACAAGTGCCTGTCGGGCATTCAAGGTAACAAAAGGGTAAGACGAATCAGGGAAGAAGCAGAACCGGATTCACCAGAACCCGCTCCGAAAAAAAAGAAACCGCCAGATACTCAAATTCCCGATGATCCGTTAGAAAAAATAAAAGCAAATATCAAGTACGAATTAAGTCAGGAAGAGCTGAAAAAAGTGCAAACCCTGTTGGCGGTATTCAAGAAAAAAAACATCACTGTAAAAAACACTTTTTATAAGCTGCCTGGTCTTGTAGATAGAAAGTCTTTTAATGGTTTCTTCGATAATGCCGCCGCCTTTTTTGGGCACCTTTCTGAAAACGTCAAAAATACAGGCATGCTGACCAGCATGCTGAATAATAGCAAAAAACATATCCGTAGTTTTGTAGAGCGTAGTCAGGATGAACTCGAATATTTAGCGAGTTTAGATGTAGTGACTTCTTTCTCGTCCATGAATAATAGCAAAGGCGTGCCCACACATGAACAAGTGAAAGCAATACTGGGCTGGCCAGAATGGAAAGACCGGGATGGCGAGTTTAATACGAAGTTGTTCCGATCCTTCTCGTCAATGAATAGTGGCAAAGGCATGCTCAAACATGAACAAGTGAAAGAGGTGCTGGGCTGGCCGGAGTGGAAAGACAAGGATGGCGAGTTCAGTATGGAGCTGTTCCGGTCCTTCTCATCCATGAATAGCAGCAAGGGCATGCTCAAACAAGAGGAAGTGAAAGAGGTGCTGGGCTGGCTGGAATGGAAAGACAAGAATGGCGAGTTCAATATGGAGCTGTTCCGCACCTTCTCGTCTATGAATCATGGCAAAGGCATTCTCAAACAAAAGGAAGTGAAAGAGGTGCTGGGCTGGCTGGAATGGAAAGACAAGAAGGGCGAGTTCAATATGGAGCTGTTCCGCGCCTTCTCGTCTGTGAATAGCAGCAAGGGCATGTTTAAACGTGAAGAAGTGAAAGAGGTGCTGGGCTGGCCGGAATGGAAAGACGGGGCTGGCGAGTTCAGTATGGAGCTGTTCCGCGCCTTCTCATCTATGAATCATGGCAAAGGCATCCTCAAACAAGAGGAAGTGAAAGAGGTGCTGGGCTGGCCGGAATGGAAAGACAAGGATGGCGAGTTCAGCATGGAGCTGTTCCGCGCCTTCTCATCCGTGAACAATGGTAAAGGCATGCTCAAACATGGGCAAGTGAAAGAGGTGCTGGGCTGGCCGGAATGGAAAGACAAGGATGGCGAGTTCAGTATGGAGCTGTTCCGCTCCTTTTCATCCATGAACAATGGCAAAGGCATGCTCAAACATGAGCAAGTGAAAGAGGTGCTGGGCTGGCCGGAATGGAAGGACAAGGATGGCGAGTTCAGTATGGAGCTGTTCCGCGCCTTCTCATCTATGAATCATGGCAAAGGCATCCTCAAACAAGAGGAAGTGAAAGAGGTGCTGGGCTGTCCGGAATGGAAGGACAAGGATGGCGAGTTTAGTATGGAGCTGTTCCGCGCCTTCTCATCCATGAGCAATGGTAAAGGCATGCTCAAACATGGGCAAGTGAAAGAGGTGCTGGGCTGGCCGGAATGGAAAGACAAGGATGGCGAGTTCAGTATCGAGCTGTTCCGCTCCTTTTCATCCATGAACAATGGCAAAGGCATGCTCAAACATGAGCAAGTGAAAGAGGTGCTGGGCTGGCCGGAATGGAAGGACAAGGATGGTGAGTTCAGTTTGGAGCTGCTCCGTTCCTTCTCGTCTATGAATCATTGCAAAGGCATGCTCAAACATGAGCAACTGATACAGGTGCTCGACTGGTTGGAATGGAAAGACGAGGATGGCGAGTTCAGTATGGGACTGTTCCGCGCCTTCTCGTCTATGAATCATGGCAAAGGTATGCTCAAACGTGAGCAAGTGAAAGAGGTGCTCAGCTGGCCGGAATGGAAGGACAAGGATGGCGAGTTCAGTATGGAGCTGTTCCGCTCCTTCTCATCCATGCACGGTGGTAAAGGCATGCTCAAACAAGAGGAAGTGAAAGAGGTGTTGGGCTGGCCGGAATGGAAAGACAAGGATGGCGAGTTTAATATCAAGTTGTTCCGATCCTTCTCGTCCATAAATGGTAGCCAGGGAATACTCAAACACAAGCAAGTGAAAGCGGTGCTGGGCTGGCCGGAATGGAAAGACAAGGATGGCGAGTTCAGCATGGAGTTGTTTCGTTCTTTTTCGTCTATGCACGCCACAAGAGGCATGCCCAAACAAAAGGAAGTGAAAGAGGTACTCGGCTGGCCGGAATGGAAAGACAAGAATGGTGAGTTCAATATGAAGTTGTTCCGCACTTTCTCCTCCTTGAATCATTGCCTGGGCTTACCCAAACATGAGGATGTGAAAAAAGTACTGGGCTGGATACGTTACCATGAGGCACCCAGTCATTGGCTACTGCACATTATGACCAGGCTCTGGGCATCAGCAGGGCTACCTGCCATCAAGATGCTGCAACACCGGGAAACACAACTGAAACAGTTACTGCTTACAGAACTTACCGGAGAACACAGCAACCCGGATAATGAAGGAGATGATAAATACAATCGCCAGATAAAAACAGTCGCTCTTTATCTTTCCACCCCTAAGCCAGACTGGTCGCTAAAATGGACGGTTTTAAAACAGTTCTGCCAATTGCATAAAGAGGCTAAAACGCTTCTGATGCTCGAATCATTGATAGGGCTTTTATCTTCTTCTGGAGGAAAAAGTGTCAAACGTTACCTTCAGGCTAATCAACTGGATCGGCATTTTTTGTGGCGTCATTCAATGAAAGCCGTGCCTTTGCGCGTGTTAAACAGAGCAATCTTTCTGTGTTCTTGCGATGAAGACAGGGAGCGTTTTGTCTTTTTTGTCAAGCGGCTGAAGTCATTGCCGGATAAAAGACTATGGGAGCAGTACTCAGCCCTGTTGCAACCATTGTCGGCGGTGCTGAAACTCGAATATATGCAAGGGCTCTATCTGGAAATTCTGCAACCCTTAACAAAAGATGATCAGCTGCGTTTTCTGGATGCCAGCCATGCCCAGGCTGTATTTGATCTGTTTCCCTCGTTGAGCGCCCTGCAAAAACTCAGCAAAGAACATTCTTCCCATTGGTTAAAAAAGCTGCTTGAAACCTGCCTGCAACTAAAAACCCATGACATCACCAAAGAAGGCATCCAGATACTGTTCGAAGCGCTGCTCAAAACCCATAGTCTTCTACCCTGGGATCACGATATCCCCGATCACTTTTTGTCCGGGATGCAGACGACCGACAACAACTATGTTGAGATACCTGTCTCCGGACTCCCATCAGGAGAACAGTTGGCCCTGAGCTATATCGCTGTGCTCATGAAGAAACTCAATGAAATGTCTTTCACCGTCAAAGGGCAGTGGTTTGAGGTTGAGGTGCCGGGTGATGGAGTTCAAAACTACCGCTTTCCAATGCCGCAGCTGGAAATACAGGATGAAAAAATGGCCATCAGCAACTGGTCAGAGGAACAGTTCAAGACTGTTTTGAAAATCACCGGGATATCTGAACACTATTATTTGACTGCAGATCAATGGCAGAAACTGGATAACGTTCAATCCAGGCAAGCTGAAGCATGTCAGCCAGAAAATGAATTGGAACCACAAAAACAGGCGTTTGGCAGTTTATGGTTAAAGCTCAACCAGACAGAAATTTTTGGCACCGAAATACTGAATTTACTGGAGGAGTATGAGAGCGAAATGGAGCTTATGCATACAGTGACCCTCCTTAAAAAAGCCAAAATCGATACCGCTACCCACATACTGGAAGCATGGCGGCAACGGGCGTGCAACAAAATAGAACAGTTAAAAAAGCAAGACCCTTTATTATCCGATGTTGCTCCTGATGTTTATCAGGGTTGTCTGGAACTGGAGTTGCTTGATGGGTGTGGGAGTATTTTTTAAAAAGACTTGTGTCGTCTGATAAAGCTTCTGAAAACAAACTGTCTGCCAAATCCGTTTATGGCAAGCTCGCCAGTGCGGTGCTATAAAATCTAGCGCAAACGTCAATCATCATGCCTAGTTGGATGACGTACGAATTTTTTCCACTAGCGAATGGATTCACAGAAGCTGATTTTATTAGCCGGGATCTATGAGACGCTCACAACAAAAAAAAGCTGCCTGCTCGATGGTCCGATCACTGCTTGTGCTAGTGGCAATGTTGTTTGGAGATTCGCTGCAGGCATTGGAATTAGTCGGCTCAAGCCCTCTACCAGCTTATTTCCTGTATTCCAATAAGTTGGCTGAACCTGAACAGCCCGATTTTCTTCGAGGGTGTCACAAAACTCTGGTTTCCATGCTTTCAGGCCCTGTAAGTCCCGGGCGTGGGAGCCCATATGTTATCTCAAGTGGTAGTATCTGGCTTTCAGGGGAGATATGCATTCCCACGCCGGAGCGTGGGAACGAGTTGACTTCCATCATTCCCGGCTTCATTCTCGTCATTCCCGGCTTCATTCTCGTCATTCCCGCGAAGGCGGGAATCCACACTGACTCACCACCAGAACCTTACTGCCCGGTGCCCCAATGGCCTTGTCATCCCCGAGAAGGCAGATATTCACCGTTGGCGCTGGATTCCCGCCTTCGCGGGAATGACGACCTCAGAGCATCCGAACGAGCTGTTGGAGTTTTGCGACACCCTCCGGAGCGTGGGAACGAGTTGTTGGAGTTTTACGTGCCCCCTGAAGTTCTGGAGAACACTTCCAATGCGTTGATCGCCGGGGGCACCGCCGGTGGAGATGATGGCAATAAGCGACCTGACGGAAACAGCGGGAGTCCTGAACCAGAGCGCCAACCTGACCTTACCCTTATTCCTGATCCTGTCCAAACTTGTCTGCAGCAAAAAAAGCAACTGCTTATAATATTACAAATCAAACGACTATGGGCGATTATGACAGGCCAGACCACGCAGGCCCGGATTTTGTCAGACCGGATCATGGTGATTGAAGCCGATCTTCTTGATCTGGAAAGGTCAGACCCTGGCATGATTGAACCGGGGCTGATTCAGACATGGGTGGCAGAGAATGATCAGGAACTCAGAGTTTACCGTGAGATGGTTTCTGGCAAATATTCTGGCCGACAGACGGGTAACGGGAAAAAGAATTCATCCTCCCGAACGACCAAAGCATCAACGACCGCGACAACAGGTCAGACCGGCCAGACAAGCGGATCTGCTGCCCGTAACAGGGGAACCGGTTCGACAAGCGCCAATGGTCGTGGAGGCGATGACCCACAGAAACCCTCAGCTGAGCAGAATACCGGACATTCGGTTGTCGCTTGTTCGAAGTGTGACAAGGCATTGAATCCACAGGAATTAGGACGTGTCGCAAATCAGACAGCAGCTTCAGCGTTGCTGTGCGACAAGTGCCTGTCGGGAATTCAAGGTAACAAAAGGGTAAGACGAATCCGGGAAGAAGCAGAACCGGATTCACCTGAACCCGCTCCGAAAAAAAAGAAGGGCCCGGGTAGAAAGAGAAATAATTCAACAGCTGTTGCTGAACCAGCGGCCAAAAAAAAGAAACCGACAGACAATCAGATCCCCGATGACCCATTGGAAAAAATAAAAACAAATATCAAGTACGAATTAAGTCAGGAAGGGCTGGAAAAAGCGCAAACCCTGATAGAGGTATTCAAGAAAAAAAACATCACTGTAAAAAACACTTTTTATAAGCTGCTTGGTTTCGTAGATAGAGATTCTTTTAATGGCTTCTTCGATAATGCCGCCGCCTTTTTTGGGCACCTTTCTAAAAACGTCAAAAATACAGGCATGCTGACCAGCATGCTGAATAATTGCAAAAAACATATCCGTAGTTTTGCAGAGCGTAGCCAGGATGAACTCGAATATTTAGCGAATTTAGATGTAGTGACTTCTTTCTCGTCCATGAATAATGGCAAAGGTGTGCCCACGAATAAGGAAGTGAAAGCAATACTGGGCTGGCCAGAATGGAAAGATGAGAATGCCGAATTCAATACGGAGCTGTTCCGCGCCTTCTCGTCCATGAATCATGGTCAGGGCCTGCCCAGACATGAGAAAGTCAAAGAGGTGCTGAGCTGGCCGGAATGGAAAAACAGGGATGGTGAGCGCAATATGGAGCTGTTCCGCTCGTTCTCATCCATGAATAGCAGCAAGGGCACGATTAGACATGAGGAAGTGAAAGAGGTGCTGAGCTGGCCGGAATGGAAAGACAAGGATGGCGAGTTCAATATAGAGCAGTTCCGCGCCTTCTCATCCATGAACAGTGGTAAAGGCATGCTCAAACAAGAGGAAGTGAAAGAGGTGCTGGGCTGGCTGGAATGGAAAGACAAGTATGGCGAGTTCAGTATGGAACTGTTCCGTACCTTCTCATCTATGAATCATTGCAAAGGCATCCTCAAACATGAGCAAGTGAAAGAGGTGCTGGGTTGGCCGGAATGGAAAGACAAGAATGGCGAATTCAGTTTGGAGCTGTTCCGCGCCTTCTCATCCATGAATCATGGCAAAGGCATGCTCAAACAAAAGGAAGTGAAAGATATGTTGGGTTGGCCTGAATGGAAAGACAAGAATGGTGAGTTCAGTATGGAGCTGTTCCGCGCCTTCTCATCCATAAATAGTGGAAAAGGCATGCTCAAACATGAGGAAGTGAGAGAGGTGCTGGCCTGGTTGGAATGGAAGGACAAGCATGGCGAGTTCAACATTGAGCTGTTCCGCGCCTTCTCATCCATGCACAGTGGTAAAGGCATACTCAAACAAGAGGAAGTGAAAGAGATGCTGGGCTGGCAGGAATGGAAAGACAAGGATGGCGAGTTCAGTATGGAGCTGTTCCGCTCCTTCTCGTCTATGAATAATGGCAAAGGCATGCTCAAACATGAGCAAGTGAAAGAGGTGCTGGATTGGCAGGAATGGAAAGACAAGGATGGCGAGTTCAGTATGGAGCTGTTCCGCTCCTTCTCGTCTATGAACAATGGTAAAGGCATCCTCAAACATGAGCAAGTGAAAGAGGTGCTGGGCTGGCCGGAATGGAAAGACAAGGATGGCGAATTCAGTATGGAGCTGCACCGCGCCTTCTCATCCATGAATAGCAGCAAGGGTATGATTAAGCATGAGGAAGTGAAAGAGGTGCTGGGCTGGCTGGAATGGAAAGACAAGGATGGCAAGTTCAACATTGAGCTGTTCCGCGCCTTCTCGTCCATGAATAGCAGCAAGGGCATGATTAAACATGAGGAAGTGAAAGAGGTGTTGGGCTGGCCGGAATGGAAAGACAAGGATGGCGAGTTCAGTATGGAGCTGTTCCGCTCTTTCTCATCTATGAATAGGAGCAAAGGCATGCTCAAACATGAGGAAGTGAGAGAGGTGCTGGGCTGGCCGGAATGGAAGGACAAGTATGGCGAGTTCAATATGGAGCTGTTCCGCGCCTTCTCATCCATAAACCATGGTAAAGGCATGCTCAAACAAAAGAAAGTGAAAGAGGTGCTAGGCTGGCCGGAATGGAAACACAGGGGTGACCAGTTCAATCTGAAGTTGTTCCGGGCTTTTTCGTCCATGAATAATGGCCAGGGCTTGCCCAAACATGAGCCTGTGAAAAAAGTGCTGGGCTGGATAGGTTACCGGCGGGCACCCAATCATAGTCTGCTGCAAATTATGACCAGGCTGTGGGCATCAGCAGGACTACCTGTTACTGAGGTACTGCAACACCGGGAAACACAACTGAAACAGTGGCTGTTTACAGAATTTACCGGAGAACATAACAACTCGAATAATAAAGGAGATGACCAATACGATAGCGATTCAGAGAATGAAGAGGATGACAAATGCAATCGCCAGATAAAAACAGTCGCTCTTTATCTTTCCACCCCTAAGCCAGACTGGTCGCTAACATGGACGGTGTTAAAGGAGTTCTGCCAATTTCATGAACAGACTAAAACGGTTCTGATGCTGGAACCATTGATAGGGCTTTTATCTTTTTCTGGAGGGAAAAGCGTCAAACGCTACCTTCAGGCTAATCAACGGGATCGGCATTTTTTGTGGCGTCATTCAATGAAAACCGTGCCTTTGCGCGTGTTAAATAGAGCAATGTTCCTGTGTTCTTCCGATGAAGACAGGGAGCGTTTTGTCTATTTTGTCAAGCGGCTGAAGTCATTGCCGGATAAAAGACTATGGGAGCAGTACTCAGCCCTGTTGCAACCATTGTCGGCGGTGCTGAAACTCGACTTTATGCAAAGGCTCTATCTGGAAATTCTGCAACCCTTAACAAAAGAAGATCAGTTGCGTTTTCTGGATGCCAGCCATGCCCAGGCTGTGTTCGACCTGTTTCCCTCGTTAAGCGCCCTGCAAAAACTCAGCAGAGAGCATTCTTCCCATTGGTTAAGCAAGCTGCTTGAAGCCTGCCTGCAACTAAAAACCCATGACATCACCAAAGAAGGCATCCAGATACTGTTTGAAGCGCTGCTCAAAACCCATAGTCTTCTACCCTGGGATAACGATATTCCCGATCACTTTCTGTCCGGGATGCGAACAAACGACAATAACCATGTTGAGATATCTGTCTCCGGTCTTATCCAAACAGGAGAACAGTTGGCCCTGAGCTATATTGTTGTATTGATGCAGAACCTCAATGAGATGTCTTTTTCCGTCAAAGGGCAATGGCTTGAGGTTGAAGTATCAAGTGGCAGAGTTCAAAACTACCGCTTTCCAATGCCACTTCTGGAAATACAGAATGAAAAAATGGCCATCAGCAACTGGTCAGAAGAGCAGTTCAGGACTGTTTTGAAAATCACCGGGATATCTGAACACTATTATTTGACTGCAGATCAATGGCAGAAACAGGATAACGTTCAATTCAGGCAAGCTGAAGCATGTCAGGTAGAGAATGAATTGGAACCACAAAAACAGGCGTTTGGCAGTTTATGGTTAAAGCTCAACCAGACAGAAGTTTTTGGCAGCGAAATACTGAATTTACTGGAGGAGTACGAGAGCGAAATGGAGCTTATGCATACAGTGACCCTCCTTAAAAAAGCCAAAATCGATACCGCTATCCACATACTGGAAGTATGGAGGCAACGGACGTGCAACAAAATAGAACAGTTAAAAAAGCAAGACCCTTTATTATCCGATGTTGATCCTGATGTTTATCAGAGTTGTCAGGAACTGGAGTTGCTTGATGAATGCGGGAGTTTTTTTTAAAAAGACTTTCGTCGTTTGATAAGGCTTCTAAAAACAAACTGTCTGCCAACTCCGTTCATGGCAAGCTTGCCAGTGCGGTGCTATAAAATCTAGCGCAAACGTGAATCATCAGGCCTAAGCCGGATGACGTACGAATTTTTTCCACTAGCGAATGGATTCACACAAGCTGATTTTATTAGCCGGGATCTATGAGACGCTCACAACAAAAAAAAGCTGCCTGCTCGATGGTCCGATCACTGCTTGTGCTAGTGGCAATGTTGTTTGGAGATTCGCTGCAGGCATTGGAATTAGTCGGCTCAAGCCCTCTACCAGCTTATTTCCTGTATTCCAATAAGTTGGCTGAACCTGAACAGCCCGATCCTCTTCGAGGGTGTCACGAGTTGACTCCCGTCATTCCCGGCTTCATTCCCGCGAAGGCGGGAATCCACACTGACTCACCACCAGAACCATACTGCCCGGTGCCCCCCTGGCCTTGTCATCCCCGAGAAGGCAGGGATCTACCGTTGGAGCTGGATTCCCGCCTACGCGGGAATGACGACCTCGGAGCTATACCTGATCCTGTCCAAACTTGTCTGCAGCAAAAAAAGCAACTGCTTATAATATTACAAATCAAACGACTATGGGCGATTATATCAGGCCAGACCACGCTGGCGCGGATTTTGACAGACCGGATCATGGTGATTGAAGCCGATCTTCTTGATCTGGAAAGGTCAGACCCAGGCACGATTCAACCGGGGCTGATTCAGACATGGGTGGCAGAGAATGGTCAGGAACTCAGAGTTTACCGTGAGATGGTTTCTGGCAAATATTCTGGCCGACAGGCGGGTAACGGGAAAAAGAATACAACCTCCCGAAAGACCAAAGCATCAACGACCGCAACAACAGGTCAGACCGGCCAGACAAGCGGACCTTCTGCTTGTAACAGGGGAACCGGTTCGACAGGCGCCAATGGTCGTGGAGGCGATGAGCCACTAAAACCCTCAGCTGAGCAGAATACCGGAAATTCAGTTGTTGTTTGTTCGAAGTGTGACAAAGCACTGAATCCACAGGAATTAGGACGTGTAGCAAATCAGACAGCAGCTTCAGCGTTGTTGTGCGACAAGTGCCTGTCGGGCATTCAAGGTAACAAAAGGGTAAGACGAATCCGGGAAGAAACAGAACCGGATTCATCAGAACCCGCTCCGAAAAAAAAGAAGGGGCCGGGTAGAAAGAGAAATAATTCAACCGCTGTTGCTGAACCAGCGGCCAAAAAAAAGAAACCGCCAGACACTCAAATTCCCGATGATCCGTTAGAAAATATAAAAGCAAATATCAAGTACGAATTAAGTCAGGAAGAGCTGGAAAAAGTGCAAACCCTGGTAGCTGTATTCAAGAAAAAAAACATCACGGTAAAAAATACTTTTTATAAGCTGTCTGGTCTTGTAGATAGAAAGTCTTTTAATGGTTTCTTCGATAATGCCATCGTTTTTTTTGGGTATCTTTCTGAAAACGTCAAAAATACAGGCATGCTGACCGGCATGCTGGGTAATAGCAAAAAACATATTCGTAGTTTTGCAGAGCGTAGCCAGGATGAACTCGAATATTTAGCGAGTTTAGATATAGTGACTTCTTTCTCGTCCATGAATAATGGCAAAGGCGTGCCCACACATGAGCAAGTGAAAGCAATACTGGGCTGGTCTGAATGGAAAGACAAAGATGGCGAGTTCAATATCGAACTGTTCCGCTCTTTCTCGTCCATGAATAATGGCCACGGCGTACCCGAGCATGAGGCAGTGAGAGAGGTGCTGGGCTGGCCGGAATGGAAAGACAAGGATGGTGAGTTCAGTATGGAGCTGTTCCGCGCCTTCTCATCCATGAATAATAGCAAAGGCATGCTCAAACATGAGCCAGTGAAAGAGGTGCTGAGCTGGCCGGAATGGAAAGACAAGGATGGTGAGTTCAGTATGGAGCTGCTCCGCCCCTTCTCGTCTATGAATAATGGCAAAGGCATGCTCAAACATGAGCAAGTGAAAGAGGTGCTGGGCTGGCCGGAATGGAAAGACAAGGATGGCGAGTTCAGTATGGAGCTTTTCCGCTCCTTCTCATCCATGAACAATGGTAAAGGCGTGCTCAAAAAAAAGGAAGTGAAAGAGGTGCTGGGCTGGCCCGAATGGAAGGACAAGGATGGCGAGTTCAGTATGGAGTTGTTCCGCGCCTTCTCATCCATGAACAATGGTAAAGGCATGCTCAAACATGAGCAAGTGAAAGAGGTGCTGGGCTGGCCGGAATGGAAAGGCAAGGATGGCGAGTTCAGTATGGAGCTGTTCCGCACCTTCTCATCTATGAATCATGGCAAAGGCATGCTCAAACATGAGCAAGTGAAAGAGGTGCTGGGCTGGCCGGAATGGAAAGACAAGGATGGCGAGTTCAGTATGGAGCTGTTCCGCGCCTTCTCATCTATGAACAATTGCAAAGGCATGCTCAAACATGAGCAAGTGAAAGAGGTGCTGAGCTGGCCGGAATGGAAAGACAAGGATGGTGAGTTCAGTATGGAGCTGCTCCGCGCCTTCTCGTCTATGAATAACGGCAAAGGCATGCTCAAACAAAAGGAAGTGAAAGAGGTGCTGGGCTGGCCGGAATGGAAGGACAAGGATGGCGAATTCAATATGGAGCTGTTCCGCTCCTTCTCATCTATGAATCATGGCAAAGGCATGCTCAAACATGAGCAAGTGAAAGAGGTGCTGGGCTGGCCGGAATGGAAAGACAAGGATGGCGAGTTCAGTATGGAGCTGTTCCAGACCTTCCCGTCTATGAATCATGGCAAAGGCATGCTCAAACATGAGCAAGTGAAAGATGTGCTCGCTTGGCTGGAATGGAAAGACAAGGATGGCGAGTTCAGTATGGAGCTGTTCCGCGGCTTCTCGTTTATGAATAGAGGCAAAGGCATGCTCAAACAAAAGGAAGTGAAAGAGGTGTTGGGTTGGCTGGAATGGAAAGACAAGGATGGCGAGTTCAGTATGGAGCTGTTCCGCGCCTTCTCATCTATGAATTATGGCAAAGGTATGCTCAAACATGAACAAGTGAAAGAGGTGCTGGGCTGGCCAGAATGGAGAGACAAGGATGGCGAGCTCAATATGGCGCTGTTCCGCGCCTTCTCGTCTATGAATCATAGCAAAGGCATGCTCAAACATAAGCAAGTGAAAGAGGTGCTGGGCTGGCCGGAATGGAGAGACAAGGATGGCGAGCTCAATATGGCGCTGTTCCGCGCCTTCTCGTCTATGAATCATAGCAAAGGCATGCTCAAACATAAGCAAGTGAAAGAGGTGCTGGGCTGGCCGGAATGGAAAGACAGAGATGGTGTGTTCAATACGAAGTTATTACGCGCTTTCTCGTCGATGAGTCATGGTCAGGGTGTGCCCGGGCATCAGCAAGTGAAAGAGGTGCTGGGCTGGCCGGAATGGAAAGACAAGGGCGAGTTCAATATGGAGCTGTTCCGCGCCTTCTCGTCCATGAAAAATACCAAAGGCATGCTCAAACATGAAAAAGTGAAAGAGGTGCTGAGCTGGCCGGAATGGAAAGACAAGGGCGGGTTCAATATGAAGTTGTTCCGCGCTTTCTCGTCCATGAATAATGGCCGGAGCTTGCTCAAATATGAGCCTGTGAAAAAAGTGCTGGGCTGGATACGTTACCAGGGGGCACCCAGTCATCTGCTATTGCAAATTATGTCCAGACTCTGGAAATCAGAGGGGCTACCTGCTATTCAAGTGCTTCAACATCGGGAAACACAAATGAAACAGTGGCTGTCTACAGAATTTACTGAAGAACATAACAGCCCGGATAATGAGGAAAATGACGAATACAATAGCGATTCAGAGGATGAAGAAGATGACGAAAAATTCAATCGCCAGATAAAAACAGTCGCTCTTTATCTTTCCACCCCTAAGCCAGACTGGTCACTAACATGGACGGTTTTAAAAGAGTTCTGCCAATTTCATGAACAGACTAAAACGGTTCTGATGTTGGAACCATTGATAGGGCTTTTATCTTCTTCTGGAGGGAAAAGCATCAAACGCTACCTCCAGGCTAATCAACAGGATCGGCATTTTTTGTGGCGTCATTCAATGAAAACCGTGCCCTTGCGCGTATTAAATAGAGCAATGTTCCTTTGTTCTTCCGATGAAGACAGGGAGCGTTTTGTCTTTTTTGCCAAGCGGCTGAAGTCATTGCCGGATAAAAGACTATGGGAGCAGTACTCAGCCCGGTTGCAACCCTTGTCGGCGGTGCTGAAACTCGACTCTATGCAAAGGCTCTATCTGGAAATCCTGCAATCCTTAACAAAGGATCAACAGTTGCGTTTTCTGGATGCCAGCCATGCCCGGGTTGTGTTCGACCTGTTTCCATCGTTGAGCGCCCTGCAAAAACTCAGCAAAGAGCATTCTTCTCATTGGTTAAAGAAGCTGCTTGAAGCCTGCCTGCAACTAAAAAACCATGACATCACCAAAGAAGGCATCCAGATACTGTTCGAAGCACTGCTCAAAACCCATAGTCTTCTACCCTGGGATAACGATATTCCCGATCACTTTCTGTCCGGGATGCGAACAACCGACAATAACCATGTTGAGATACCTGTCTCCGGACTTATCCAATCAGGAGAACAGTTGGCCCTGAGCTATATCGCTGTGTTGATGCAGAACCTTAATGAGATGTCTTTTACCGTCAAAGGTCAGTGGCTTGAGGTTGAAGTATCGGGTGATGATGTTCAGACCTATCGCTACCCAATGCCACAGCTGAAAATACAGAGTGAAAAAATGGCCATCAGCAACTGGTCAGAGGAACAATTCAGGACTTTTTTGAAAATCACCGGGATATCTGAACACTATTATTTGACTGCAGATCAATGGCAGAAACTGGATAACGTTCAATCCAGGCAAGCTGAAGCATGTCAGGCAGAGAATGAATTGGAACCACAAAAACAGGCGTTCGGCAGTTTATGGTTAAAGCTCAACCAGACAGAAATATTTGGCAGCGAAATACTGAATTTACTGGAGGAGTATGAGAGCGAAATGGAGCTTATGCATACAGTGACCCTCCTAAAAAAAGCCAAAATCGATACCGCTATCCACATACTGGAAGTATGGAGGCAACGGACGTGCAACAAAATAGAACAGTTAAAAAAGCAAGATCCTTTATTATCCGATGTTGATCCTGATGTTTATCAGAGTTGTCAGGAACTGGAGTTGCTTGATGAATGCGGGAGTTTTTTTTAAAAAGACTTTCGTCGTTTGATAAGGCTTCTAAAAACAAACTGTCTGCCAACTCCGTTCATGGCAAGCTTGCCAGTGCGGTGCTATAAAATCTAGCGCAAACGTGAATCATCAGGCCTAAGCCGGATGACGTACGAATTTTTTCCACTAGCGAATGGATTCACAGAAGCTGATTTTATTAGCCGGGATCTATGAGACGCTCACAACAAAAAAAAGCTGCCTGCTCGATGCTCCGATCACTGCTTGTGCTAGTGACGATGTTGTTTGGAAATTCGCTGCAGGCATTGGAATTAGTCGGCTCAAGCCCGCTACCAGCTCACTACCTGTATTCCAATAAGTTGACTGAACCTGGACAGCCTGATCCTCTTCGAGGGTGTCACGAGTTGACTCCCGTCATTTCCGGCTTCATTCCCGGCTTCATTCTCGTCATTCCCGCGAAGGCGGGAATCCACACTGACTCACCACCAGAACCATACTGCCCGGTGCCCCCCTGGCCTTGTCATCCCCGAGAAGGCAGGGATCCAACGTTGGAGCTGGATTCCCGCCTACGCAGGAATGGCGACCTCGGAGCGTGGGAACGAGTTGTTGGGCTTTTGCGACAGCCTCCGGAGTGTGGGAACGAGTTGTTGGAGTTTTACGAGCCCCCTGAAGTTCTGGAGAACACTTCTAATGGACTGATCGTCAGGGGCACCGACGGAGGAGGTGATGACGATAAGCCACCTGACGGAAACAGTGGGAGTCGTGACCCAGAGCGTCAACCTGTCCTTACCCTTATTCCAGATCCTGTCCAAACTTGTCTGCAGCAAAAAAAGCAACTGCTTATAATATTACAAATCAAACGACTATGGGCGATTATATCAGGCCAGACCACGCTGGCGCGGATTTTGTCAGACCGGATCATGGTGATTGAAGCTGATCTTCTTGATCTGGAAAGGTCAGACCCTGGCACGATTCAACCGGGGCTGGTTCAGACATGGTTGGCAGAGAATGGTCAGGAACTCAGAGTTTACCGTGAGATGGTTTCTGGCAAATATTCTGGCCGACAGGCGGGTAACGGGAAAAGGAATACAACCTCCCGAAAGACCAAAGCATCAACGACCGCAACAACAGGTCAGACCGGCCAGACAAGCGGACCTTCTGCCTGTGACAGGGGAACCGGTTCGACAGGCGCCAATGGTCGTGGAGGCGATGACCCACTAAAACCCTCAGCTGAGCAGAATACCGGAAATTCAGTTGTCGTTTGTTCGAAGTGTGACAAAGCACTGAATCCACAGGAATTAGGACGTGTAGCAAATCAGACAGCAGCTTCAGCGTTGTTGTGCGACAAGTGCCTGTCGGGAATTCAAGGTAACAAAAGGGTAAGACGAATCCGGGAAGAAACAGAACCGTATTCATCAGAGCCCGCTCCGAAAAAAAAGAAGGGGCCGGGTAGAAAGAGAAATAATTCAACCGCTGTTGCTGAACCAGCGGCCAAAAAAAAGAAACCGGCTGACACTCAAATTCCAGATGATCCGTTAGAAAAAATAAAAGCAAATATCAAGTACGAATTAAGTCAGGAAGAGCTGGAAAAAGTGCAAACCCTGGTGGCGGTATTCAAGAAAAAAAACATCACTGTAAAAAACACTTTTTATAAGCTGTCTGGTTTCGTAGATAGAGATTCTTTTAATGGCTTCTTCGATAATGCCGCTGCTTTTTTTGGGCACCTTTCTGAAAACGTCAAAAATACAGGCATGCTGACCAGCATGCTGAATAATAGCAAAAAACATATCCGTAGTTTTGCAGAGCGTAACCAGGATGAACTCGAATATTTAGCGAGTTTAGAGGTAGTGACTTCTTTCTCGTCCATGAATAATAGCAAAGGCGTGCCCACACATGAACAAGTGAAAGCAATACTGGGCTGGTCTGAATGGAAAGACAAAGATGGCGAGTTCAATATCGAACTGTTCCGCTCTTTCTCGTCCATGAATAATGGCCAAGGCTTACCCAAACATGAGGAAGTGAAAGAGATGCTGGGCTGGCCGGAGTGGAAAGACAAGGATGGCGAGTTCAGTATGGAGCTGTTCCGCGTCTTCTCGTCTATGAATAGCAGCAAGGGCATGATTAAACATGAGGAAGTGAAAGAGGTACTGGGCTGGCTGGAATGGAAAGACAAGGATGGCAAGTTCAATATGGAGCTGTTCCGCTCCTTCTCATCCATGAATCATAACAAAGGCATCATCAAACATAAGCAAGTGAAAGAGGTGCTGGCCTGGTCGGAATGGAAAGGCAGGGATGGCGAGTTCAGTATTGAGCTATTCCGCTCCTTCTCATCTATGAATCATGGCAAAGGCATGATTAAACATGAGCAAGTTAAAGAGGTGCTGGGCTGGCTGGAATGGAAAGACAAGGATGGCAAGTTCAATATGGAGCTGTTCCGCTCCATCTCATCCATGAACAATAGTAAAGGCGTGCCCACACATGAGCATGTGAAAGAGGTGCTGGGCTGGCCGGAATGGAAAGACAAGGATGGCGAGTTCAATATGGAACTGTTCCGTTCCTTCTCGTCTATGAGCAATCGTAGAGGCATCCTCAAACATGAGCAATTGAAAGAGCTGCTGGGCTGGCCGGAATGGAAGGACAAGAATGGCGAGTTCAACATTGAGTATTTCCGCTCCTTCTCAACCATGAACAATGGTAAAGGCATGCTCAAACATGAGCAAGTGACAAAGATGCTGGGCTGGCCGGAATGGAAAGACAAGGATGGCGAGTTCAATATAGAGCTGTTCCGCTCCTTCTCATCCATGAGCAGTGGTAAAGGCGTGCCCACACATGAGCAAGTGAAAGAGGTGCTGGGCTGGCCGGAATGGAAAGACAAGGATGGCGAGTTCAATATCGAGCTGTTCCGCTCCTTCTCATCCATGCACAGAGGTAAAGGCATCCTCAAACATGAGCAAGTGAAAGAGGTGCTGGGCTGGCCGGAATGGAAAGACAAGGATGGCGAGTTCAATATGGAGCTGTTCCGCTCCTTCTCATCCATGAACAATGGTAAAGGCATGCTCAAACGAAAGGAAGTGAAAGAGGTGCTGAACTGGCCGGAATGGAAAAACAGGGATGGCGAGTTTAATACGAAGTTGCTCCGATCCTTTTCGTCAATGAATAGTGGCAAAGGTATGCTCAAACATGAGGAAGTGAAAGAGTTACTGGGCTGGCCGGAATGGAAGGACAAAGAAGGCGAGTTCAACATTGAGCTGTTTCGCTCCTTCTCATGCATTAACAATAGTAAAGGCGTGCCCAAAAAAAAGGAAGTGAAAGAGATTTTTGGTTGGCCTGAATGGAAGGACAAGTATGGCGAGTTCAGTATGGAGCTGTTCCGCTCCTTCTCATCCATGAATCATGGCAGAGGCAACCTCAAACATGAGCAAGTGAAAGAGGTGCTGGGCTGGCCGGAATGGAAAGACAAGAATGGCGAGTTCAGTATGGAGCTGTTGCGCTCCTTCTCATCCATGAACAACGGTAAAGGCATCCTTAAACATGAGGAAGTGAAAGAGGCGCTGGCCTGGTCGGAATGGAAAGACAGGGATGGCGAGTTCAGTATGGAGCTGTTCCGCTCCTTCTCATCCATGAACAATGGTAAAGGCATCCTCAAGCATGAGCAAGTGAAAGAGGTGCTGAGCTGGCCGGAATGGAGGGACAAGGATGGCGAGTTCAATATGGAGCTGTTCTGCGCCTTCTCGTCCATGAATAGTGGCAAAGACATGCTCAAACAAAAGGAAGTGAAAGAGATGTTGGGCTGGCCGGAATGGAAAGGCAAGAATGGCGAGTTCAATATGGAGTTGTTCCGCGCCTTTTCATCCATGAATAATAACAGAGGTATGCTCAAACATGAAAAAGTGAAAGAGGTGCTCGGCTGGCCTGAATGGAAACACAAGGGTGGCGAACTCAATATGAAGCTGTTCCGCGTTTTCTCGTCTATGAATCACGGCCAAGGCTTGCCCAAGCATGATCCTGTGAAAAAAGTGCTGGACTGGATAGGTTGCTGCGGAGCGCCCAATCACAGGCTACTGCAAATCATGTCCAGGCTCTGGGTATCAACAGGGCTACCTGCTATCAAGATGCTGCAACACTGGGAAACACAACTGAAACAGTTACTGCTTACAGAACTTACCGGAGAACACAGCAGCCCGGATAATGAAGGAGAGGATAAATACAATCGCCAGATAAAAACAGTTGCTCTTTATCTTTCCACCCCTAAGCCAGACTGGTCGCTAAAATGGAGGGTTTTAAAAGAGTTCTGCCAATTGCATAAAGAGACTAAAACGCTTCTGATGCTGGAATCATTGATAGGATTTTTATCTTCTTCTGGAGGGAAAAGCGTCAAACGCTACCTTCAGGCTAATCAACAGGATCAGCATTTTTTGTGGCGTCATTCAATAAAAGCCGTGCCTTTGCACATGTTAAATAGAGCAATGTTCCTGTGTTCTTCCGATGAAGGCAGGGAGCGTTTTGTCTATTTTGTCAAGCGGCTGAAGTCATTGCCGGATAAAAGACTATGGGAGCAGTACTCTGCCCTATTGCAACCCTTGTCGGCGGTGCTGAAACTCGACTCTATGCAAAGGTTCTACCTGGAAATCCTGCAGCCCTTAACAAAAGATGATCAGCTGCGTTTTCTGGATGCCAGCCATGCCCAGGCTGTATTTGATCTGTTTCCCTCGTTGAGTGCCCTGCAAAAACTCAGCAAAGAGCATTCTTCCCATTGGTTGAAGAAGCTGCTTGAAGCCTGCCTGCAACTAAAAACCCATGACATCACCAAAGGAGGCATCCAGATACTGTTCGAAGCACTGCTCAAAACCCATAGTCTTCTACCCTGGGATAACGATATTCCCGATCACTTTCTGTCCGGGATGCGAACAACCGACAATAACCATGTTGAGATACCTGTCTCCGGACTTATCCAATCAGGAGAACAGTTGGCCCTGAGCTATATCTCTGTGTTGATGCAGAACCTCAATAAGATGTCTTTTACCGTCAAAGGTCAGTGGCTTGAGGTTGAAGTATCGGGTGATGATGTTCAGACCTATCGCTACCCAATGCCACAGCTGAAAATACAGAGTGAAAAAATGGCCATCAGCAACTGGTCAGAGGAGCAGTTCAGGACTTTTTTGAAAATCACCGGGATATCTGAACACTATTATTTGACTGCAGATCAATGGCAGAAACTGGATAACGTTCAATCCAGGCAAGCTGAAGCATGTCAGCCAGAGAATGAATTGGAACCACAAAAACAGGCGTTTGGCAGTTTATGGTTAAAGCTCAACCAGACAGAAATTTTTGGCACCGAAATACTGAATTTACTGGAGGAGTATGAGAGCGAAATGGAGCTTATGCATACAGCGACCCTCCTTAAAAAAGCCAGAATCGATAGCGCTACCCACATACTGGAAGCATGGAGGCAACGGGCGTACAACAAAATAGAACAGTTAAAAAAGCAAGACCCTTTATTATCCGATGTTGATCCTGATGTTTATCAGAGTTGTCAGGAACTGGAGCTGCTTGATGAATGCGGGAGTATTTTTTAAAAAGACTTTCGTCGTTTGATAAGGCTTCTAAATACAAACTGTCTGCCAACTCTGTTCATAGCAAGCTTGCCAGTGCGGTGCTATAAAATCTAGCGCAAACGTGAATCATCAGGCCTAAGGAGCCTGACCGAGAATAGACTGCCCTACTGCGGCGGCAGCAAATTGGTCTGTAAATCCGCTTTTGTTCGTCAAATAGCTCGCTATTCTCCTCACAAAACCGAATTTTCATCCTCAATTTTCTGCCGTCCTCGCTACGGGCGCTATTCTCGGTCAGGCTCCTAAGCCGGATGACGTACGAATTTTTTCTACTAGCAGGGATTCACAGAAGCTGATTTTATTAGCCGGGATCTATGAGACGCTCACAACAAAAAAAAGCTGCCTGCTCGATGGTTCGATCACTGCTTGTGCTAGTGACGATGTCGTTTGGGGATTCGCTGCATGCATTGGAATTAGTCGGCTCAAGCCCGCTACCAGCTCACTACCTGTATTCCAATAAGTTGACTGAACCTGGACAGCCCGATCCTCTTCGAGGGTGTCACGAGTTGACTCCCGTCATTCCCGTCATTCCCGGCTTCATTCTCGTCATTCCCGCGAAGGCGGGAATCCACACTGACTCACCACCAGAACCATACTGCCCGGTGCCCCCCTGGCCTTGTCATCCCCGAGAAGGCAGGGATCCACCGTTGGCGCTGGATTCCCGCCTTCGCGGGAATGACGACCTCAGAGCGTGGGAACGAGTTGTTGGGCTTTTGCGACAGCCTCCGGAGCCTGGAAACGAGTTGTTAGAGTTTTACGCGCCCCCTAAAGTTCTGGAGAACACTTCTAATGGACTGATCGCCAGGGGCGCCGCCGGAGGAGATGATGGCGATAAGCCACCTGACGGAAACAGCCGGAGTCCTGACCCAAAACCTCAACCTGTCCTTACCCTTATTCCTGATCCTGTCCAAGCTTGTCTGCAGCAAAAAAAGCAACTGCTTATAATATTACAAATCAAACGACTATGGGCCATTATAACAGGCCAGACCACCCTGTCCCGAATTTTGTCAGACCGGATCATGGTGATTGAAGCCGATCTTCTTGATCTGGGAAGGTCAGACCCTGGCACGATTCAACCGGGGCTGGTTCAGACATGGCTGGCAGAGAATGATCAGGAACTCAGAGTTTACCGTGAGATGGTTTCTGGCAAATATTCTGGCCGACAGACGGGTAACGGGAAAAAGAATTCATCCTCCCGAACGACCAAAGCATCACCGACCGCGACAATAGTTCAGACCGGCCAGGCAAGCGGATCTGCCGCCCGTATCAGGGGAACCGGTTCGACAGGTGCCAATGGTCGTGGAGGCGATGACCCACTGAAACCCTCAGCTGGGCAGGATGCCGGACATTCGCATGTAGCTTGTTTGAAGTGTGACAAGGCATTGAATCCGCAGGAGTTAGGACGTGTAGCAAATCAGACAGCAGCTTCAGCGTTGTTGTGCGACAAGTGCCTGTCGGGCATTCAAGGTAACAAAAGGGTAAGACGAATCCGGGAAGAAGCAGAATCGAATTCACCAGAGCCCGCTCCGAAAAAAAAGAAAGGCCCGGGTAGAAAAAGAAATAATTCAACAGCTGTTGCTGAACCAGCGGCCAAAAAAAAGAAACTGCCAGACACTCAAATTCCCGATGATCCGTTAGAAAAAATAAAAGCAAATATCAAGTACGAATTAAGTCAGGAAGAGCTGAAAAAAGTGCAAACCCTGATGGTGATATTCAAGAAAAAAAACATCACTGTAAAAAAGACCTTTTATAAGCTGCTTGGTTTCGTAGATAGAGATTCTTTTAATGGTTTCTTCGATAATGCCGCCGCCTTTTTTGGGTACCTTTCTGAAAACTTCAAAAATACAGGCATGTTGACCGGCATGCTGGATAATAGCAAAAAACATATCCGTAGTTTTGCAGAGCGTAGCCAGGATGAACTCGAATATTTAGCGAGTTCAGATGTAGTGACTTCTTTCTCGTCCATGAATAATGGCAAAGGCGTGCCCACACATGAACAAGTGAAAGCAATACTGGGCTGGCCAGAATGGAAAGACAGGGATGGTGAGTTTAATACGAAGTTGTTCCGATCCTTCTCGTCTATGAATCATGCCAAAGGCATCCTCAAACATGAGCAAGTGAAAGAGGTGTTGGGCTGGCCGGAGTGGAAAGACAAGGATGGCGAGTTCAGTATGGAACTGTTCCGCGCCTTCTCATCCATGAACAGTGGTAAAGGCATGATTAAACATGAAGAAGTGAAAGAAGTGCTGGCCTGGTCGGAATGGAAAGACAAGGTTGGCGAGTTCAGTATTGAGCTATTCCGCTCCTTCTCATCCATGAACAGTGGTAAAGGCATGCTCAAACAAGAGGAAGTGAAAGCGATGTTGGGCTGGCCGGAATGGAAAGACAACGATGGCGAGTTCAGTATGGAGCTGTTCCGCGCCTTCTCATCCATGAACAATGGTAAAGGCGTGCTCAAAAAAAAGGAAGTGAAAAAGGTGCTGGGCTGGCCGGAATGGAAGGACAAGTTTGGCGAGTTCAGTATGGAGCTGTTCCGCGCCTTTTCATCCATGAATAGTGGCAAAGGCATGCTCAAACAAAAGGAAGTGAAAGCGGTGTTGGGCTGGTCGGCATGGAAGGACAAGGATGGCGAGTTCAGTATAGAGCTGTTCCGCTCCTTCTCATCTATGAATAGCAGCAAGGGCATGATTAAACATGAGGAAGTCTAGGAGGTGCTGGACTGGCCAGAATGGAAGGACAAGGATGGCGAGTTCAGTATGGAGCTGTTCCGCGCCTTCTCGTCTATGAATAGCAGCAAGGGCATGATTAAACATGAGGAAGTCAAAGAGGTGCTGGGCTGGCCGGAATGGAAAGACAAGGATGGCGAGTTAAGCATTGAGCTGTTCCGCTCCTTCTCGTCTATGAATCATGGCAAAGGCATGCTCAAACATGAGCAAGTGAAAGAGGTGCTGGGTTGGCCGGAATGGAAAGATGAGGATGGCGAGTTCAGTATGGAGCTGTTCCGCTCCTTCTCATCCATGAACAGTGGCAAAGGCATGCTCAAACAAGAGGAAGTGAAAGAGGTGCTGGGCTGGCCGGAATGGAAAGACAGGGATGGCGAGTTTAATACGAAGTTGTTCCGATCCTTCTCGTCAATGAACAATCGCAAAGGCATGCTCAAACATGAGCAAGTGAAAGAGGTGCTGGGCTGGCCTGAATGGAAGGACAAGGATGGCGAGTTCAGTATGGAGCTGTTCCGCGCCTTCTCATCCATGAACAATGGTAAAGGCGTGCTCAAAAAAAAAGAAGTGAAAGAGGTGATGGGCTGGCCGGAATGGAAGGACAAGGATGGCGAGTTCAGTATGGAGCTGTTCCGCGCCTTCTCATCTATGAATCATGGCAAAGGCACCCTAAAACAACAGGAAGTGAAAGAGGTGCTGGGCTGGCCGGAATGGAAAGACAAGTATGGCGAGTTCAACATTGAGCTGTTCCGCGCCCTCTCGTCCATGAATAGCAGCAAGGGATTGATTAAACACGAGGAAGTGAAAGAGGTGCTGGGCTGGCTGGAATGGAAAGACAAGTTTGGCGAGTTCAGTATGGAGCTGTTCCGCGCCTTCTCATCCATGAACAGTGGCAAAGGCATGCTCAAACAAAAGGAAGTGAAAGCGGTGTTGGCCTGGTCTGAATGGAAAGACAAGGGTGGCGAGTTCATTATGGATCTGTTCCGTTCCTTCTCATCCATGAACAGTGGTAAAGGCATGCTCAAACATGAGCAAGTGAAAGAGATGTTGGGTTGGCCTGAATGGAAACACAAGGATGGCGAGTTCAATATGGAACTGTTCCGCGCCTTTTCATCCATGAACAATAGAAGAGGTATGCTCAAACATGAAAGCGTGAAGGAGGTGCTCGGCTGGCCTGAATGGAAACACAAGGGTGGCGAACTCAATATGAAGCTGCTCCGCGTTTTCTCCTCTATGAATCACGGCCAAGGCTTGCCCAAACATGAGTCTGTGAAAAAAGTGCTGGACTGGATAGGTTGCCGAGGGGCGCTCAATCACAGGCTACTGCAAATAATGCTCAGGCTCCTAGTATCAGAAGGGCTGCCTGCTATCAAGATGCTGCAACACTGGGAAACACAACTGAAACAGTTACTGCTTACAGAACTTACCGGAGAACACAGCAACCCGGATAATGAAGGAGATGACGAATACAATAGCGACTCAGATGATGAAGAGGACAAATGCAGTCGCCAGATAAAAACAGTCGCTCTTTATCTTTCCACCCCTAAGCCAGACTGGTCGCTAACATGGACAGTTTTAAAACAGTTCTGCCAATACCATAAAGAGACAAAAACGGTTCTGATGCTGGAATCATTGATAGGGCTTTTATCTTCTTCTGGAGGGAAAAGCGTCAAACGTTACCTTCAGGCTAATCAACTGGATAAGCATTTTTTGTGGCGCCATTCAATGAAAGCCGTGCCTTTGCGCGTGTTAAATAGAGCAATGTTTCTGTTTTCTTCCGATGAAGACAGGGAGCGTTTTGTCTTTTTTGCCAAGCGGCTGAAGTCATTGCCGGATAAAGGACTATGGGAGCAGTACTCAGCCCGGTTGCAACCATTGTCGGCGGTGCTGAAGCTCGAATATATGCAAGGGCTCTATCTGGAAATTCTGCAACCCTTAACAAAAGATGATCAGCTGCGTTTTCTGGATACCAGCCATGCCCGGGCTGTATTCAATCTGTTTCCCTCGTTGAGCGCTTTGCAAAAACTCAGAAAAGAGCATTCTACCCATTGGTTAAGCAAGCTGCTTGAAGCCTGCCTGCAAATAACAACCCATGACATTACCAAAGAAGGCATCCAGATACTGTTCGAAGCGCTGCTCAAAACCCATAGTCTGCTACCCTGGGATAACGATATTCCCGATCACTTTCTGTCCGGGATGCGAACAACCGACAATAACCATGTTGAGATACCTGTCACTGGACTTATCCCATCAGGAGAACAGTTAGCCCTGAGCTATATTGCTGTGTTGATGCAGAACCTCAATGAGATGTCTTTCACCGTCAAAGGGCAATGGCTTGAGGTTGAACTGCCAGGAGACGGAGTTCAAAACTACCGCTTTCCAATGCCACAGCTGGAAATACAGGATGAAAAAATGGTAATCAGCAACTGGTCAGAGGAACAGTTCAGGACTGTTTTGAAAATCACCGGGATATCTGAACACTATTATTTGACTGCAGATCAATGGCAGAAACTGGATAACGTTCAATCCAGGCAAGCTGAAGCATGTCAGTCGGCGAATGAATTGGAACCACAAAAACAGGCGTTTGGCAGTTTATGGTTAAAACTGAACCAGACAGAAATTTTTGGCAGCGAAATACTGAATTTACTGGATGAGTATGAGAGCGAAATGGAGCTTATGCATACAGTGACCCTCCTTAAAAAAGCCAAAATCGATAGCGCTACCCACATACTGGAAGCATGGAGGCAACGGGCGTGCAACAAAATAGAACAGTTAAAAAAGCAAGACCCTTTATTATCCGATGTTGATCCTGATGTTTATCAGGGTTGTCAGGAACTGGAGCTGCTTGATGGGTGTGGGAGTATTTTCTAAAAAGACTTGTGTCGTCTGATAAGGCTTCTGAAAACAAACTGTCTGTCAACTCCGTTCATGGCAACCTTGCCAGTGCGGTGCTATAAAATCTAGCGCAAACGTGAATCATCAGGCCTAAGTCGGATGACGTACGGATTTTTTCCACTAGCGAATGGATTCACAGAAGCTGATTTTGTTAGCCGGGATCTATGAGACGCTCACAACAAAAAAAAACTGCCTGCTTGATGGTCCGATCACTGCTTCTGCCAGTGACGATGTTGTTTGGGAGTTCGATGCATGCATTGGAATTAGTCGGCTCAAGCCCGCTACCAGCTCATTTCCTGTATTCCAATAAGTTGGCTGAACCTGGACAGCCCGATCCTCTTCGAGGGTGTCACAAAACTATGGTTCCCCATTGGCCTTGTCATCCCCGAGAAGGCAGGGATCCACCGTTGGCGCTGGATTCCCGCTTTCGCGGAAATGACGACCTCGGAGCGTGGGAACGAGTTATTGGGCTTTTGCGACAGCCTCCGGAGCCTGGGAACGAGTTGTTAGAGTTTTACGTGCCCCCTGAAGTTCTGGAGAACACTTCTAATGGACTGATCGTCAGGGGCACCGCCGGAGGAGATGATGACGATAAGCCACCTGACAGAAACAGCGGGAGTCTTGACTCAGAGCCCCAACCTGACCTTACCCTTATTCCTGACCCTGTCCAAACTTGTCTGCAGCAAAAAAAGCAACTGCTTCCAATATTACGAATCAAACGACATTGGGCAATTATGACAGGCCAAACCACACTTGCCCGAATTTTGTCAGACCGGATCATGGTAATTGAAGCCGATCTTCTTGATCTGGAAAGCTCAGCCCCCGGCACGATGCAACCGGGGCTGGTTCAAACATGGCTGGCAGAGAATGGTCAGGAACTCAGAGTTTACCGTGAGATGGTTTCTGGCAAATATTCTGGCCGACAGACGGGCAACGGGAAAAAGAACAAATCCTCCCGAACGACCAAAGCATCAACGACCGCGACAACTGGTCAGACCGGCCAGACAAGCGGACCTTCTGCCCGTAACTTGGGAACCGGTTCGACAGGCGCCAATGGTCGTGGAGGCGATGACCCACTGAAACCCTCAGCTGAGCAGAATACCAGACATTCGCTTGTCGCTTGTTCGAGGTGTGACAAGGCATTGAATCCACAGGAATTAGGACGTGTAGCAAATCAGACGGCAGCTTCAGCGTTGTTGTGCAACAAGTGCCTGTCGGGCATTCAGGGTAACAAAAGGGTAGGGCGAATCCGGGAAGAAGCAGAACCGGATTCACCAGAGCCCGCTCCGAAAAAAAAGAAGGGCCCGGGTAGAAAGAGAAAAAATTCAACAGCTGTTGCTGAACCAGCGGCCAAAAAAAAGAAACCGCCAGACACTCAGATCCCCGATGACCCATTGGAAAAAATAAAAGCAAATATCAAGTACAAATTAAGTCAGGAAGAGCTGGAAAAAGCGCAAACCCTGATAGAGGTATTCAAGAAAAAAAACATCACTGTAAAGGACTCTTTTTATAAGCTGCTTGGTTTCGTAGAGAGAAATTCTTTTAATGGCCTCTTCGATAATGCCACCGCATTTTTTGGGCACCTTTCTGAAAACTTCAAAAATACAGGCATGCTGACCGGCATGCTACATAATAGTAAAAAACATATCCGTAGTTTTGCAGAAAGTAGCCAGAGTGAACTCGAATATTTAGCAAGTTTGGATGTTTTGACTTCCTTCTCGTCCATGAATAATACCAAAGGCGTGCCCACACATAAGGAAGTGAAAGCAATCCTGGGCTGGCCAGAATGGAAAAACAAGAATGGTGAGTTCAATATCGAACTGTTCCGCTCTTTCTCGTCCATGAATCATGGCAGAGGCTTGCCCAAACATGAGGAAGTCAAAGAGGTGCTGGGCTGGCCGGAATGGAAAGACAAAGCTGGCGAGTTCAATATGGAACTGTTCCGAGCCTTCTCGTCCATGGATAATAGCAAAGGTTTGCCCACACATAAGAAAGTGAAATTAATACTGGGCTGGCCTGAATGGAAAAACAAGAATGGCGAGTTCAATATCGAACTGTTCCGCTCTTTCTCGTCCATGAATAATGGCCATGGTGTGCCCAAACATGAGGAAGTGAAAGAGGTACTGGGCTGGCCGTTGTGGAAAGACAAGGATGGCGAGTTCAATACGTTGCTGTTCCGCGCCTTCTCGTCTATGAACCATGGCAGAGGCATGCTTGAACATGAGGAAGTGAAAGAGGTGCTGGGCTGGCCGGAGTGGAAAGACAAGGATGGCAAATTCAGTATGGAGCTGTTTCGCGCCTTCTCGTCCATGAACAGTAGCAAAGGCATGCTCAAATATAAGCAGGTGAAAGAGGTGCTGGGCTGGCCGGAATGGAAAAACAAGAATCGCGAGTTCAATACGGAGCTATTCCGCACTTTCTCATCCATGTACAACACTAGAGGCTTACCCAAACATGAGGAAGTGAAAAAGTTGCTGTCTTGGCCGGAATGGAAAGACAAGGATGGCGAGTTTAACATTGAGCTGTTCCGATCCTTCTCGTCCATGAATCATACCAGAGGCATGCTCAAACATAAGGAAGTGAAAGAGGTGCTGGGTTGGCCGGAGTGGAAAGGCAAGGATGGCGTGTTCAATATGGAGCTGTACCGCGCCTTCTCGTCCATGAACCATAGCAGAGGCATGCTCAACCATGAGGAAGTGAAAGAGGTGCTGGCCTGGCCTGAATGGAACGACAAGTATGGCTCATTCAGTATGGAGCGGCTCCGCGCCTTCTCATCCATGAACAGTAATAAAGGCATGCTCAAACATGAGGAAGTAAAAAAAGTGCTGGGTTGGCCGGAATGGAAAGACGGGGATGGAGAGTTCAATATGAAATTGTTCCGCAGCTTCTCATCCATGAATCACACCAGAGGCGTGCTCAAACATGAGGAAGTGAAAGAGGTGCTGGGCTGGCCGGAATGGAAAGACAAGGATGGCGAGTTGAATACGGAGCTGTTCTGTGCCTTCTCATCCATAAATCATGGCAGAGGCATGCTCAAACATGAGGAAGTGAAAGAGGTGCTGTCTTGGCCGGAATGGAAAGACAAGGATGACGAGTTCAGTATGGAACTGTTCCGCTCTTTCTCATCGATGTACGCCGCTGGAGGCATGCTCAAACATGATGAAGTGAGAGAGGTGCTGGGCTGGCCGGAATGGAAAGACAAGGATGGCGAGTTCAATATGAATCTATTCCGTGCCTTCTCGTCCATGAATCATAGCAGAGGCATCCTCAAACATGAGGAAGTGAAAGATGTACTGGGCTGGCCGGAATGGAAAGACAAAGATGGCGAGTTCAATATGGAACTGTTCCGCTCTTTTTCATCGATGTACACCTCTAGAGGCATGCTCAAACATAAGGAAGTGAAAGAGGTTCTGGGCTGGCCGCAATGGAAAGACAGGGATGGTGTGTTCAATATGAAGTTATTCCGCGCTTTCTCGTCCATGAATAATGGTCGGTGCGTGCCCGGGCATCAACAAGTGAAAGAGGTGCTGGGCTGGCCAGAATGGAAAGACATGGATGGTGAGTTCAGTATGGAGCTGTTTCGCGCCTTCTCATCAATGTTCAGCGCAAGAGGTTTGCCCAAACATGAGGAAGTGAAAGAGGTTCTGGGTTGGCCGGAATGGAAAGACAGAGATGGTGTGTTTGATATGAAGTTATTACGCGCTTTCTCGTCGATGAATAATGGTCGGGGTGTGCCCGGGCATCAGCAAGTGAAAGAGGTGCTGGGCTGGCCGGAATGGAAAGACAAGGCTGGCGAGTTCAATATGGAGCTGTTCCGCGCTTTCTCGTCCATGAAAAATACCAGAGGCATGCTCAAACATGAAAAAGTGAAAGAGGTGCTGAACTGGCCGGAATGGAAACACAAAGATGGCGTGTTCAATATGAAGTTGTTCCGCGCTTTCTCGTCCATGAATAATGGCCGAGGCTTGCCCAAATATGAGCCTGTGAAAAAAGTGCTGGGCTGGATACGTTACCAGGGGGCACCCAATTATCTGCTATTGCAAATTATGACCAGACTCTGGAAATCAGAGGGGCTACCTGCTACTGAAGTGCTTCAACATCAGGAAACACAAATGAAACAGTGGCTGTCTACAGAATTTACTGGAGAACATAACAGTCCGGATAATGAGGGAAATGACGAATACAATAGCGATTCAGAGGATGAAGAAGGTGACAAATACAATTGCCAGATAAAAACAGTCGCTCTTTATCTTTCCACCCCTAAGCCAGACTGGTCGCTAAAATGGACGGTTTTAAAACAGTTCTGCCAATTTCATGTACAGACTAAAACGGTTCTGATGCTGGAATCATTGATAGGGCTTTTATCTTCTTCTGGAGGGAAAAGCGTCAAACGTTACCTTCAGGCTAATCAACTGGATAAGCATTTTTTGTGGCGCCATTCAATGAAAGCCGTGCCTTTGCGCGTGTTAAATAGAGCAATGTTTCTGTTTTCTTCCGATGAAGACAGGGAGCGTTTTGTCTTTTTTGCCAAGCGGCTGAAGTCATTGCCGGATAAAGGACTATGGGAGCAGTACTCAGCCCGGTTGCAACCATTGTCGGCGGTGCTGAAGCTCGAATATATGCAAGGGCTCTATCTGGAAATTCTGCAACCCTTAACAAAAGATGATCAGCTGCGTTTTCTGGATACCAGCCATGCCCGGGCTGTATTCAATCTGTTTCCCTCGTTGAGCGCTTTGCAAAAACTCAGCAAAGAGCATTCTACCCATTGGTTAAGCAAGCTGCTTGAAGCCTGCCTGCAACTAACAACCCATGACATTACCAAAGAAGGCATCCAGATACTGTTCGAAGCGCTGCTCAAAACCCATAGTCTGCTACCCTGGGATAACGATATTCCCGATCACTTTCTGTCCGGGATGCGAACAACCGACAATAACCATGTTGAGATACCTGTCACTGGACTTATCCCATCAGGAGAACAGTTAGCCCTGAGCTATATTGCTGTGTTGATGCAGAACCTCAATGAGATGTCTTTCACCGTCAAAGGGCAATGGCTTGAGGTTGAACTGCCAGGAGACGGAGTTCAAAACTACCGCTTTCCAATGCCACAGCTGGAAATACAGGATGAAAAAATGGTAATCAGCAACTGGTCAGAGGAACAGTTCAGGACTGTTTTGAAAATCACCGAGACGTCTGAACACTATTATGTGACAGCAGACCAATGGCAAAGGCGTTTAAATTCCGATGACCCGGTATACATCCAAAGACGCAAAGCCAGACTGACCGCAAACGGAGAGCCGGGAGCAAACGGTGCTGTTGAAGCAGCCTCCTTTAATCCGCTACCTGTTCATATTCTGGCTATTCTGGACGACAAACGAGAAAAGCAGGCCTTTGCCAGTTTATGGTTAAAGCTGAACCAGACAGAAATTTTTGGCACCGAAATACTGAATTTACTGGAGGAGTACGAGAATGAAATAGAGCTTATGCATACAGTGACCCTCCTTAAAAAAGCCAAAATCGATAGCGCTACCCACATACTGGAAGTATGGAGGCAACGGGCATGCAGCAAAATAGAGCGTTTAAAAAAGCAAGACCCTTTATTATCCGATGTTGATCCTGATGTTTATCAGAGTTGTCAGGAACTGGAGTTGCTTGATGGGTGTGGGAGTATTTTCTAAAAAAGATTTGTGTCGTTCTGGCAAACTGGGCCAGAAAGCTTTCTTGGAAAGAGGTTGCCAGCACTTTCGACACAGAAATGCGCCACAGATTTTGCTGACGAGGCTGAAATTGAGGAGCTCAGGCGAATACTGAAAGGTTGAATCCGTAGGTCATGCAGTGGTTGGGCAGTCATTATCTGACCGGATTTCGGTATAACCAATGGTGTAAGTCAGGTATTTTCTTTAGAATGCAGAGCCCCAGTTCCAACAGCTTATTTGAAAAGCCGTTGATTCCATTTCGGTGATGAGGTGATTTCATGGATATCATGGATCAAATTAAAGAGCAGATTGAAACACATGACATTCTGCTCTATATGAAAGGTTCTCCCAAGCTGCCTCAGTGCGGATTTTCCTCCAAAGCTGTGCAGGTCCTGATGGCTTGTGGCGAGCAGTTCGCATTCGTAGACATTCTGGCTAACCCGGAAATTCGTGCCAACCTGCCAAAATACGCCAACTGGCCAACCTTCCCGCAGCTCTGGATTAAGGGGGAGCTGGTGGGTGGCAGCGACATTTTGATCGAGATGTACAACAGCGGCGACCTTCAGAAGATGATCAAGGCTGCTGTCGGCAAAGAGGAAGGTGCTGAATAATTTCAGCCTTCTTCAAGGTGGGGAGGACAGAATCCTCCCGCCTAGTCTTCCTCACTCTGAGAGAGCAGATAATTTTCCATTCCCATGGTTTTGATACGGTACAGATGGACTTCCAGACTATCCATATGCTCTTCTTCCGCAGCCAGAATTTTTTCCAGTAACTGGCGTGAGCCGTAATCACCCACCTTTTCACAGACATCGATGGCATCCTTCAGAGGTGGAATCGCTTTCAACTCCTGTTGCAGGTCAGCTTCCAGAATGCCTTTAACGTCTGCGGCAATGATCGGCTTTTGCATGTATTTGAAGTCAGGCATGCCTTCCAGAAAAAGAATTCGCTCAATCAACCAGTCGGCATGCCACATCTCGTCAATGGATTCCTTATATATATACTGGCCGAGTTTGTTGACTCCCCAGTTCTTTAGCATTCGTGCGTGTAGAAAGTACTGATTAATGGCAGTCAGTTCATTCATAAGTACTTGATTCAGATGATCCAGAACACCTTTTTCGCCTTGCATAACAGGGGCTCCATACAGTCATGAATTAAAGGGGGCTTTCATTCCATTAACTATTTCCAGGGACTTTTTCCAGGAACTATTTCCAGGGACTTTTTCCAGGAACTATTTCCAGGAGCTGTAGAATACTTCTCTCCAAAAAACTACAGGCACAGGAAGTATGGAGCCTCATCGGCTTCTGTCAAAGATAACTGTCTGAAAAACAATGAGAATATTTCTTATTAGCGTTATCGGTTGTGGTCGCTATCAAGTCTCAGAGGGGTATATTTTCCATCGCATGGGATGAGCGGATCACCGAAATAAATGGATTAGTCGACTTTGATAGATTTTATCTATCATTTGAAAGAGAAAATTTATAGATATTTGTGCAGGGGTTTATAGGCTAAGGCCGTTATCAGGTGTATCATGATGTCGCTTCAATGATTGCGATGACTGCAACGATTGCATGATCGCAGTGATACATACTTAACCTTGGAGATTAAATTCATGGGCGTACTGGTTGGCAAGAAAGCTCCTGACTTTACTGTTCCTGCCGTCCTGGGCAATGGCGAGATTGTTGAAGAGTTTACCCTGTCCGAGGCGATTCGTGGCAAGTTCGGTATTCTGTTCTTCTACCCACTGGACTTCACTTTCGTTTGTCCATCCGAGCTGATCGCTCTGGATCACCGCATCGATGCGTTCAAAGAGCGCAACGTTGAAGTTATCGGTGTTTCCATTGACTCTCACTTCACTCACAACGCGTGGCGTAATACGCCTGTCAGTGAAGGTGGCATCGGTCCTGTTAAGTACACTCTGGCCGCTGACATGGCTCACGACATTTGTAAAGCCTACGACGTTGAGTCTGAGGGCGGTGTCGCTTTCCGTGGTGCTTTCCTCATTGATAAGGACGGTGTTGTGCGCTCACAGATCGTTAACGATCTGCCTCTGGGTCGTAACATGGATGAGCTGGTCCGTCTGGTTGACGCTCTGCAATTCCACGAAGAGCACGGTGAAGTTTGCCCGGCTGGCTGGAGCAAAGGTGATAAGGGTATGGACGCGTCCCCTGCGGGTGTTGCCAAGTACCTGTCTGAGAGTGCTGAAGGCCTGTAATTACAGACTTCGTCATTTGATGATTGAAAAGAAAGTCGCCTGCGGGCGGCTTTTTTTTCTGTTGGTGCGTATTAGAGAACAGGCCCAGAACTTACGGGCGTTCGGCTCCTGTTTTATAGATCAGTAAGTTATTTCCAGTGCTTTTTTTCAGAAACTTTTTGAACAAAGCTGAGGAGAAGGACTTGACTCAGCCGGAAATCTCATTAATATTCGCTGCCGTTAGGTGATGACGCAAAGCATCGTCGACAACGATTCCCCGATAGCTCAGTTGGTAGAGCAAATGACTGTTAATCATTGGGTCGCTGGTTCGAGTCCAGCTCGGGGAGCCAGCTCTTTCTAATCACTTTTGATTGAAGAGTTGAATGTTTATTGAACTGCGTGTTTAATAGACGGCTTGGGTCGTTAGCTCAGTTGGTAGAGCAGTTGGCTTTTAACCAATTGGTCGTAGGTTCGAATCCTACACGACCCACCAATTTCTTCCCCGATAGCTCAGCTGGTAGAGCAAATGACTGTTAATCATTGGGTCGCTGGTTCGAGTCCAGCTCGGGGAGCCATTTTAAACTCCTTAGCAAGGGTTAGCTTTCTGGATTGTGTATTCAGAAAGTTCAGTGGGTCGTTAGCTCAGTTGGTAGAGCAGTTGGCTTTTAACCAATTGGTCGTAGGTTCGAATCCTACACGACCCACCACTTTTATTCCCCGATAGCTCAGTTGGTAGAGCAAATGACTGTTAATCATTGGGTCGCTGGTTCGAGTCCAGCTCGGGGAGCCATATTTTTCTACTATGAACCGCTGTTGAGTCGATAATGACAGCGGGATCATAGGAAATCTTGATCTCTTCATCCCCTATCGAAATATCATCAATGAATGAACTGAGGAACTGACGAATCTTCCTCGGGTTTTTTTGCTCCCTCATCAGGTCTGCAAAAAAGTCTGCGACTTCATCGACCATTGCATCACTGATTTCAAATTCTGGAGCTTTTTCTTGGGCAAGCTTTTCCAGCTCTTCCTCCAGTGTTTTGATCTTCTGATTATTTTCTCTCAGACGTGGTATCAGATCTCCCAGGTTTGCGGGCCCTTCCGGATCTTCAAGAAATTCGTACAGTCTTCTGTTCTTCTGGCGTAGCTTATCAACTTCGCTGAGGATGACTCGTTTTTTCTTTCTGTTCTCTTTAACCCAGTTTCCTGCCAGATCGTTTATTTCAAGAATTAAGTCAGTCAGACTATTCCTGTTAAAAATTCTGCTGGAGACAGTCTCTATGAGAAAGTCATCCAGTATGCCTGCGGGCATTCTTTTGTGCTTGGTGTCACATCCAGATCCGTTGCAACGGCTTTGGCATTCGTAATAGTAATAGGTCGCACTTCTTCCGGTTGCACTGGTTATGACCATGTTCTCTTTACATCGTCCACAGCTGACCATACCAGTGAATAGGCGCGTGCTCTTTGATGATCCTCCTTTTCCAGCCGGTGATGCGTTATCAATGATTTTCTGGATACGCTCAAAACGGTCCCTTGAGATAATGCCCTCATGGCTCTCAACAGTGATCCATTGTTCAGGTGGGTTTTTGGCTCCGGTGTGAGCTTTCTTGTTAAAAGTAGTTAGGCCTGCAACTTTTTCGCTCTTCAGAACCGCATAGACCATTACTTTTGTCCAGCGTTTACCTCTGTTTGTTGAGCCGTCTTCGTTCAGTCGAAGAGCAATCGCTTTTGCTCCCAGCCCTTCTTCCCTGAGTCTGAAAATATTTTCTACTGTTAAAGCTTCTAAGGGGACTTGAACTAGGCACTTTCGTTTTGAATCCTCTGGGGATGGGGCTGCTTTAAAGCCAAATGGCTCCCTACCTCCATTCCAGAATCCTTTTTGAGCATTGCGGATCATAGACCGTCGGGTGTCCGTTCCGACCTGATAGCTCAGGTATTCGTCAAAAAGTTCCAGAATGCCTTCCTGGAGGATGCCTGATCCTGATTTTTCAATCGTTACGGAGACGTAGGCTATTTCGGTTTCGCAATCTGCCAGGCGCCGCTTGTTAAGCTGAGCCTCTAGCCTGTTTCGGGCAAATCTCGAAGTGGACCAACAGATAAAATAATCCACATCGAACGTTTCACAGTACGATAGTGCTGATTGAAATGCAGGGCGGTTGTCGTTTCGGGCTGTCAGGCCTTCATCTCTGAACACTTGTTCGACATTCGCTCCAAGCTCAGCTGCTTTTTTTTCGCACTGTTCAAGCTGAGACTCCAGTGGTAGCTCTTTCTCGGCCTGCTTGCCTGTGCTGACCCTGAGATAAATGACTGCTTTCTTGCTCTGCTGCTGGCTCATAACACCTTCTTGCAACTCTTTGTACTGTACGTAGGCTGATGTGAATACCCATTTCAGCCTTGAGATAATGTTGTATGACAACAGGGCTGCGCCCTTGGTTCACTAAAAACTTAATAACCTGGTTACGTTGATAACGCAGAAAACGCTCATATCTTGGCACAGTTACCCGGATTGAGCTATTCAACTCTGCACCCTGATCGTGAGACTGATCCAGTATCTGCCACAACTTCAAAAAAGCCTCGATGCCGATTGCAGCGGCTACTTTTTGCCAGGTGAATGAGACCCCCATTGCTGAAAGCTCTGAAAGAGGCATGGCCGAATTTTGCAAATGGCAAACTTCAGTATCTGTGCAGATATTCAGGTACCCACCCCCCCTCTGGGGGAAGGGGGTGTTTTCTTGCCGGGCCCCCACCCCTTTGTTGAGTAGGTCTATTGGTGGGTGGTTATTCGGGTATTTTTGATTTGTACTGCGCTTTTCTTCCTGATGAGCGTCCATAAGTTATTGATCTCCCGTCGTGTTCGAGCTGTTGAACTGCGCATAATGGGATAGTGCGCAGTTGAGGCCATCCCCTGCCAGAGACGTTTTAGGCTGTTCTAAAGGGTAGTTTCCAGTACCTCCAACAACGTTCGGAAACCTCCGGTATTACTGGGTTTAAAGATATACTCAGGTCTAGGCTATACCAGTTCTATTACTCTGCCGGTTCCAGAATGAAAGCCTGTGGCTGGATCGGATAACTAAACCGTGGCCAGCAGCTCCTCTTCTCGAATGAGTACATAGGTTTTACCCCGGAAGGTCAGCTCTGTTCCTGAGTAACGACTGAACAACACGGTATCACCCTCGCTAATTGGCTCAGTGACTTTAGCTCCCGTTCCCAAAACAATGCCATGGCACTGCTGAGGTTCATCGGAACCGGGTAGAACAATGCCTCCTTCTGAAGTTGTTGGGTTACAGGCCCGGTCAACCAGCACCAGGTTATTGAGTGGTTTGGGTTGAGTCATAGCGCTCCTCGCTTTTTCATTTCCTGAACCAGGGGAGTGACTGCTGTCTTGATCTTTCGCAATGGATTGGCTTTATCAACCACTTCGGTCAATTTGCCTCTGGCAATCCTTGCATAGATCTCTGATGTTTTGGGGTCGGCATGTCCGAGGATGGCCTGGATCTGAAGGGTAGTAATATCCTCTTCCATCATTTCAGCGCCCAGCATGTGACGTAAAGCGTGAGGATGGCAAAGTTCCTCTGGCAAGCCAGCTGACTCTCCATACTTCTGCATAAAACTCCAGACTGACTTCTGAGTCAGTCGCCTGGCTTCGCCTCTGTATTCATGCACTGGCACTTTACGATTACGAACACTGACGAAAAGAACTTGTTCGCCACTGGGCAACGTCCTGTCAATTTCTTGCAGTTCATCATGGCCCAGATAGGCCTGGAGTAGCAGCATGGCTTCATGGGGAACCGGCAACTCTCTTTCGTGACCGCCTTTTTCGGTTACCAGCAGGGCCAGACGCTGTTTGTCTTGATATTGGTACCAGAACAGCTGTTCCTGGTTCAGGTTGACCAGACCAGACACCCGCATACCAGTACTCATCAACAGGGCCAGCATAGCGGCATCACGCAAACCAGTGAATGAATTAATGTCTGGCTGCATGAGTAGCTTTTCAGCATTGGAAAGACCCAGTTGCTTTGGCAGCTTACGGCCAGTATTAGGATATTGAAGTTGTTCAGAAGGATCGGAGTGGATATGATCTTTACTCTGCAGCCACTCATAAAAACCTCTGCAAGCCGCCACAATGGCGTGACGACTTTTGGGAGCAACCCCTTTTTTATGCAGCCAGATCCCGGTGTAATGCTCCAGCTGTTCATATCTGGCCAGCAGCAACAGAGTTCTATGCTCTTGTATCAGATGAGTCTGAAGTTTTAGCAGATAGCCACGGTATTTATTAATCGTTGAGCGGGCACGTCCTTTACTGGCCATCAGAAAAGCCAGCCAGTCTTCAATCAGCAGTAATTCATCATCTGCAGTGGCATTGTCGGGAGCGTTTTTATTGTTCATAAGTCTGCCAGGCGCAGTGCAGAGCGTGGAAGCGTGGTACCTCTCTAATTTTACCATATCTTATTGATATAACAGCTTTTTTCTGAATTTTGTTATCCACAAATACCACTGTGGATGGTTTAAAAAACCGTGGAAGATAAAAAACGCAGTTCGTCTAATCCGTGGGTGTTCAGCTGGCCGTTTTTTCTGGATTTTCAGGCTTTCTCTTCTCTCTTTCCTTTTCCTTTTCAAAGCTTTAAAGAAATAAATAGATAAATGGAGTGAGAAAGCGGCGAAAATTGGCGAGCGTGGAAGAATAGGGTGTTAGTGTGGGAAAAATAGCGTCTAGCGTGGACAGTCAGAAACGACAATGCCAGAATATTCAACAGGTTAACGACGGGCGACCACGGAACCACGGGAAAACGGCAGAGCCTCCGACACCCCCAAACGACAGAAGAGTCCGACGCCTTGCCTCATTCCTGGTCTGGCGCATTGCGCCCACAAAGGCAGCGCCGCAGGTTATTTGCAGGGGGTACGGGGGAGCCGGTGTCGTATTTGGAAAGGCCGTTTTTATTAGGTTGTTGAGTGGCAGGCCAGGAGTAAAAGCATGCCGTTTTATATGATCACCTACGGGCATTGTGAGATCACTGAAGCTTATGTAGGCAAGACGGAAAAAGAAGTCATACAGCGTGCCAGAGGCATGATTGATCAATGGCCGGAGTATGCTGATATGGATGATGATGAGTTGCTGGGTTGGCTCCATGAGGATCAGTGTGAATTTGACCTTGTTCAAATACAGTCAGAGTGGACGGGTGCCGATTTATCACTGGAATCCATGATAAAGCTTTATGACACATGCAAGGTGCCTGCATGGCGATATTTGGCTGAGCGTCGAGCGTTTTAAAGGTGCATTTATGAGTTGCATAGTTAGTTGGATAGAAACCTTTTCATCGGCGCTTTTGGTACCTTTAATTGCCTGCATTGCCGCATTAATTGCTTATTGGCAGTGGAAAACAGCACAGAATAAGTTAAAGCTTGACCTGTTTGATAAGCGTTTAGCTGTGTATGAGGGTGTAACCTCTTTTATTGCTCATGTTTTTCAAACAGGTAAGGTTACAGACGATGAAGTTAGAGCGTACATGCAAGCTACCAGAAATGCTAAGTGGCTTTTTTCTGAAGAAGTAGCAAGCTATTTAAATTCAATCTATGAAAAAGCTATTGATATACAAGCATACAGAGCACAGCTTGAAGGGGTTCCTGTTGGTGATAGAAGGACAGAGCTTGTTAATAAAGAATCTAGTGCAAAAAAATGGTTAGTGGCTCAGTTTTCTGTTGTTGATGAGCACTTCAGAAATTACATGGAAATAAATCACTAATTCAACGAACTGATTTCCAGATAAAAATCGTTCCCAGGATCTTCCGGGGAACGAGTCATAGTGTTTTAGATTAACCAGTCCTACCTGGTACGTTTGTTAATGATATTATGCCGCGTCTGCGGCCTATTCCAGTGTTATACGGCTTCATCTAGCGCCTTCTTTGCGACTTGATAGGCAAAGCAATCCTGCTTATGTAGATCAAGTTTTTCTTGGAATCTGGCAGTAATCTCTTTTAGAGCTGATTCCATTTCTCGCATGTATGCGAAACAAGGGTCAAAATCGAACTCCAGAATTTCAATCTCGTCAGCTTCCTCTATTTGTTTAATCAATTCTTCTGCCTTGCTCATTTCCATGCTCCACAATCGCAAACATAGGTATGCCCGTCTAGCGAGGGTTGCCAGTGGTGAATATGTTTTTTATAGTCGCTGCATTTAACGATAGTTCGCTGTCCATCACTGGTCATTGTTCGCATTGATCTAAAGTCCAGTTTTGAACAATCCTTGTCTCTGTCAGTGCAGCTCATACACATGCTGCCCTTCGGCTGGTATTCCATACTTTAATTCCCTGCATATCGCCGCATAACAACAGCAGCCAACGGACTGCCGCCGTTGCTGCCAGGGTTATGTTTCTATTGGTGAATGAGCAAAAAGAAATGCACTCAGCTTCATTCTGTTATCTCTAGCAAAGCTAAGTTGCATGTCATATCTTACCCATTACGCTCCCACGCTGGAGCATGGGAGCGAGTCAACTGTCACTTTGTTTCTCCTATCAATTCTTCCAACTCCAAAACCTTTCGCTTAACCCCTTCAGAAATCTCAAACATAACCAGCTCATCAGGTTTTGAAAGAAATAATGAGATCTCTTGCCTATGAATATTGCTGTTGTAATCTGGAAATTCAGGATAAAACAGGTCAGCAATAAACCACGTCTGTTTTAAATCATTTTTACTTAGTGAAGTGACGAGATCACTTTCATCGCGGTACCAGTGAAACCGCTTATTCTTGTTGAAAATTGCTTTAGCAAACGGCATTTTTATTTCCTCTAAATTAATTGTCTACGCCTAACAACCTTACCACCAATCCGACCGATCCCTTTCCCGCTCCTCAGCCTCCCGATTTAATTCAGCCTGCTGCTCCTCCTTAGCTGCTGAAAGCAGCTCATTAGCCAGTTCAGCTATTTTTTCCCAATACCTTGAGCCCCACTTATTACCTGCACCTTCCAGAATGGCCTTCTTGTTGATCTCCAAGTGTTTAATTTCGGACAGGTTCAGCAGGTTGAATTCACGGAATCCATCTTCTTCTTTAACAAAGAAAAACAAGTCCATGGTTTTATACTGACCACCCACACCACCCTTCCAGTGATAGCCGAGGACGTCTGGAGCCAGAATGACGGGAAAAGGTTCCGGTTGAGCCTGGCCAGCAAAGTACTTTGATTCGGGTCTGACGTTTGCGAATATTTGCATGTTTAATCTCCTGGTTAATCCATTAGCTATCTGTTCTCACGCTTTGCGTGGAAACGAGTTATTCTCCGAGACCCCACACGGCGGGATCATCTGCGACGTATTCAAACTCACTGACAAGTGCCTTTTCTTCGGGCGTCAGCTTACGGCCAAAATCAACTTTGATGGCTATGTAGCCCGGCAGAACATCTTCTACTCCTGAGCCGTCACAGACAGGGCATTCATCACCAGGCATTACCACCCCATGCCCGTCGCACTCATCGCAATTTTCTTCACCAAACAACCAATAATCACGACAGTCTTCACAGACATCACCGCCTTCGGTTCTCTCGTTAAAACCTTCCTTTCTGCAAACAATGCATTTTCCGTAAATGCTCATAATGAACCCTCTCTTGAATCTTCCAGCTCAGCTTTTTCAATCAACCCAATCAAAGCCCCAATAAACAACACCCGTTCTCTTTTATCCCTCGTTTGTTCAGGTGTTCTCGCTGGAGTTAGCTGAAGCACTTCAAGCTCCAGCTTCAACGCCAACAGTGTTTGACTGTTATTCACTCCCCTGCACCTCCGGCACACTCACACTCAACCCATACCGCTCCAGCTCTGTCAGCGACAGGCCATAAAGGTGGGCGACCCGCCTGGTGCCGATGGAGCGCTCTTTATTCCGGAACGGCTCAGGGCAGATTCCGGCGTCTTTGACCTGCCGGGAAAAGACCGTCGCACTTTTCACCGGCATGGCGTCGAATTTGGCTCTTAAACTGTTGTTAGTAGACAGGTGCTGCATAATGTGGGTGAAGCGCACGAACAGCAGCGACTCGTCGGGATCGTTGGGGTTCTTCTCAAACAGGTACGGAAACTTGAAGTTGCCGGCATCGATCTCGCCCAGCAGGATTTCCATAATCCAGACCCAGGGCTCACGATCTGAGCTGCTTTCGGTAACGTGGCGGTTCATGGTGCTGAGCAGATCCATGGGGAAGTTTCCCAGATTGCTGGGCAGTTCCAGGAATTCACACAGCAGCTTCCAGGCGCAATAGATGGCGGCATAGTTGCCCACCATCCGGTTGGCACCGTCGTCTTCACCACTGGTCGCACTTCTGCTCATTAAAAACTGGCGGCACTTACCGTGCAGTTCCCGCACTCGTTTACGATCCAGGGTAGAGAGCCACTTGACCCACTCACGTACTGGGAAACGGGGCAGGTCTTCTGGCATCTCTCCATTCTGTTTCTTGGTCAGGTCAGAGCGCACCACCTTACCCAGCAGCGTATTGACGGGCACGTCCTCACCCGCAAGCAACACAGGAGCTGACTGTACGTACTCTGTCATATCCGTACCGCGTCGTGTCACGGTGAACTGGTAACACTCCTGCAGCATGGCCACGGCCTTATCAATAATGTCCTGCCTGCGAGCCGACAGTTCTTCCCAGCCTACTGGGTGATTGGTATGGGATATGGACGTTAGCAGTCGAAACTCGGTCTGCAGACTCTGTCCACCAAACATGGTCATACCAATGGTTCTTTCCATTCGCTTGACCAAGGTCGACTTACCGGCAGCTTTACCGGCCTGGAGAATGAAGTGGGGCCAAAAACCCAGAAAGGCTTTCAGATGTGCGCCCAGCGCCCAAACCAGCTTAATCAATGCGGCATTGTGGGTAAAGGTGGCCTGATACGCTTCCACCACACGCCGACCATGGTGCACCGGACCACTGGGAAACTTCAGGTTGTGATAAGGGCACTGCTTTTCTGGTTCAGTGAAATAACAGTCTGGGCCTTCGTTCAGGACAGGGCGACCATTACGCCAGGCCAGTCCAACAAAATTGATGGCATCCCGGGCACCAATGTCGGTGGCACGCTCCATAATATTGAGCATCCGGGAAAACTTAGCGGGTGAGAAAATCGGGCCAAACTTTTTCCACTGCTCCGGGTTGTGCAGCTGTTCATCCTGAAAGACCCGACGCTGCAGATGATGAGCGTGGCGAGCCGTCTGCACTGTGGCCGCAAAGATGGTATTAGGCTGAACGTCTTTCTCACCGCTCATGGTGGCGGTGGCACTCTGGATAGATACACGACTCAGGCCAGCAATGCGGAAACCACACAAGTCCTGATAATCTATTTTCTCGTTACCATCCTCATCGGTGCCCACCTTCAGCAACTGGGTAAAGTCTTCTTTAACCCTGAATTTCCAATAGACGCTGTAATCATGGGCAGGTAAAAAGAGTCGCGGCTTGCCGGGGTTGAACACGGTATCTTTATCGACTTTTCCGGGCAGACCGGGCACCAGCCAGGGTTCCCACTCCTGAAGGGCAGAGGCTAACGTACCTTTACCCGCCTCAAGCCCATACTTCACCAGGAAGTCATTCAGATCATTAACCCCTTCCCAACGATTACCAGAGAGCTGATCGACAAACAGACAGGGCATATTGATCGAAGTCAGCTTCTCATGCACCGACCAGGCGGCATGGGCACCGGGGCGGTAGCCGGTTTTCTCGTCCGGCTCATCGTTATCAAAGGCACAGATCACCCGCTTGCCTGTCAGCAGGCTCCAGTCTTTTTCATGGAGATTACTGGCCCCCATCACCGCCAGCGCTGCCCAGCCTTTTTTCGCCAGACTGGTGCAATGCATGGACAGCGCATTAATAGGCGACTCCACCAGAACAACCGTGTGGGCTTGTTTAATGTGGCTGTGGCTCAGGCACCAGAAAGCGGGGCCTTTCTCGCCGTGGCAGTGGCTTTTGACACCGCCATTGAGGGCTTTATCAAAGTAACGGTATTCCACCGTCGTTACCCTGCGGCTGGCAAAGTCCCGGCAGATAAACGCAGCGGCAGGGCCGCCATAAAACTTTTCACCGGGCTTTTGGTCGGTGCGGGTGTAATCGGAGTACCCGAGAGTTTTGGCCGAAATGGCCTGCTCAATCACTTCTTTCGACAAACGACGCTCATCGCACAGATAAGCCATCACATCTTCGGGCTGCTGCATCACCTGATCCGCCAGCCACTCTTCACGGCTGCGTTTTTCTGGCGGGCCATTGGGTTTGTCAAAAGGGATATTGAATGCCTGATGCAGCCATTTAATAGCCTCGCCGGTATCCGTGGCCTGACCGGTGTAGATCACCAGATCAATAATGCTGCCGCCTTCGTCGGTGGCATGGTCTTTCCAGCGCAGTTCGCCATTGCGGCGATAGACCGAAAAGCTGGCGTGCTTGTCATCCCGCAGGGGTGAGTGATACATCGCCTCGCCGCTCTGCTTGAGCTTGCCGTCGCGCTTCATGCCCAGGAGTTCACACAGGTCATTCAGGTCGATGCGTTCTTTCAGTTGCTCAATGCTAGCCATGGATCGGGGCCTCCGGCTCTTCATTGAGCGAGTCATTGAGCGAGTCATTGACCGAAGAGACATCGATCAATATTTCCCCCTGGAAGTGATCACGCAACGATTGAAATTGAGCATCCTGGAGCAGGGCGGCCATATTGGGGTTGACCTGTTTGATTCGCTGCCAGGTTTTCTTTTTTTCTTCCCGGCTCAGGCGGGAGAGGTTTATTTTTTTTCGAGTTCGAGCCATTTTGTCTTTCCTGACTTTAAAACTGCCTGCCAACAGTTCGTTTCAGTGGTTCTTCTTAACGTCATTTGTCTGCCGTACACGGCAGGCTTCAGGTTTGCTGCACTGGTCAGAACCAGGGCAGCGGTAAAGGTCTTTGCTATTAACCGGTCTGCAGCGAGCGGCTTGCCGATACTTCGGAAAACAGCAGCCCGGTACAAACTCACAACGAAAGCCCAGCAAATCCTTATCCATGGGCGGCCTCTTGGTTTTCCTGGCTGCCCACGTGGTAAATGCTGTTGTTGATCTCATTCAACAGTCTCAGCACCATGCGAGCTTCGTGATCTTCCAGGGAACCGTCGAGGGTCAGGTGGTGCCTGCGCACATGGCTGACCAGCTTGCCCAGCACATTGGCCTCAGCGGTGGTGATCTCCAGAGGTTCCAGTTCAAAGTCGTAGACCGGTTCAACCGTTTCAGCAGCCATACTGTTCTCCCCTGGATATCACATGCAGTTGTGTGCCCCATCGTTTGCAGAGTTTTGGAAACAGCTCCTGATCATCAAACAGCTCATGGGGCTCGATGCCTTTCTCGATCCTGAGGCGAATCACCAGCAGAGCCGCCCGGTAATGGCTGTCATCCAGCAGGCAGAGATCCCTGACGCAAAGATGAAAACGAGAGCCGTCGTAACAACTCAACAGCGCCTGGGCAGCGGCTTCTGCCGCACCCGTATCACTGAAAGCTACGTCAACCAATGGCCTGACGACCTTTTGGGCCTGTGCTCTGGTAGCGTCGTCCATTAGGCCACCTCCTTGTTTTTGCGGGCCTTGTGCTCTTCCTGATGCATCTTCAACCAGATCTCCTCACGCCATATGGTGATATGACTGGGTGCCCGGAAAGCAAAGCGCAACATCCCCTGATGCGAACGAGTAGTACTGATGTGAACGCCACCTTCACTGAACAGCTTTTTACCCACCGGACGCACCAGAATGGCCTTGCCCTTTGGCGACTCCAGCAGCACCTTGACCTGTTGTTCGTTGTGAGACTGCAGAGTCAGCCGGACGGTGTTATTAATCCGGATGCTTTCTCCGTTTTTGCGAGCGAGTATCAGCATGGTTCTCTCCTTCTTAAACCGCATACCGGCCAAACTCGGTCATTTCTTCCTTGTCTGGCTGGGTGTAAATAGCGGTGGTTTTCGGGTCCTCGTGCCCGAGCCACACCTGCACTTTTAACAGGGTGCGGGCCACATCATCAGACGCTTTGACCTGGCGTTTGGCCCAGGTGTGACGCCACCAGTGGGGCGATCCGGCTTCCAGTCCGGCTTTTTCACACCACAGGCTCATGCGGTCCTGAAAGCTGCGCACACTCATGTGCTTATGGTTGCGGGAAATAATCAGAGGCCGGTTTTCATACTCAAGGCCGCGAAAGTCCTGAGGCCGTGCCATCTTTTTATGGATGCGGACCAGGTTACGCAGGGCTTCGATAATGATCTTTTTGCCAAACAGCTCTTGCGCTTTCCGGCGTTTGTTGATCTGTGGCCGAATCACCAGACGTTCTCTGGCTATGGCTGCCTGTGCATCACCGATGGTCAGGCCAGCGAGCACGCAGACACGCACTGCCGTGTGACGGGCCAGCACCATCCACCAGTAATCACGCTCGGCATAAATATCTGCCGAGTGTTGTTTGACGGTGGCCAGCAGCTTTTTCTCTTCAGCTACGGTGAAATAGGTCGTAAAAAACTTCATAGGGCTTCGCCTCCAACGGCTTCGTTTTTCTTGTGTCCCTGCACCGCCATCATCCGAATCAGCCGGGCCAGGGTCGGGTTGTCCATCGCTTCCTGAAACGGGGTCTTCATCCCTGACCGTTCCCAGGCGTTCTGCAACATCACTTCAGTGGGTTCTACGGGCATCACGAAACGATACTGTCGTCGTTGTCGCTGCCAGCGGTGTTCGGGTCGTACGGGCATGAGTCCTTCTCCTGCCGTTCCCTGTACTGCTGTAGGAACTCCATAAATTCCTGTCGAAAATAGATCCGGACGTAGGCCGAGGCCTTTTTCGGGTCAATGACCTCTTCCGGCTCCAGGTTATCGCTGACTCGGGTAATCCCCCGTTTGCGAAGCTCTGGCGGAATATCAGTCATCAATCAGCGCCTCGACCCGGGCCAGGAACTCAAAGAAAAAATGGATCTGCTCCATGCCTTCCTTTCGGATCCGATGGAACTCATCCCGGGTGATGCGGCCATCACTGAGAGCGGCCGACACTTCCCTTGAAACATCACCGATCTCGGCGTGCCAGCGGGCATACATATTCAGCAGCTCGGTATCGCAGGTGGCGGAGAAATCGCCCAGGTTGATAATGGAGTGATTCACGCAGGCCGCCATGGCCTTGAGGATCTGAAAATCACGGGTAATGTGCATAATCAGGATCGCATCCAGCAGCCCCAGTTTATGGTGGGGCTGGGAGGGGTTGATCTCGTTGGAGAGCACACCGGGTGATTTGTTGAGGGGGTTACCCAGAGCCTGGGCGCCGCCTTTGTAGTTGCGGACTGTGGCCTTCATGGCCTGTTCGACCAGTGTCGTGTCAGGCTGGCCGGTTTTTGGGTTGATGGGATTCACGTAATACCTCCATGCTTATCACGTAGATAAAAAGGAGGCGCTGGTCTATCTTCATACCCATAGCGTTGTGTTAACATCGCTGTGTGGTGAAAGTGTTCGAGCTATCTGGGTGACCAGCGCCACAACGGGGTAAGAGCCTGCCAGCTCTGCCCCAACCGGAGCCCCCCTGCCAGGGGGCTTTTTAATGCCTGCTGCCACAGGCGTGTTCGAGCTTAATCCTTAAGCTTTATTTTCAACCTCCGGCAAACTCATCCCAATCAAGTTTTCATCTGGCAAAGGCTGCTCTAATGCGATGCAGACTTCTTTCAGATCCGCCAGGTATTGAGCCTGTTCAAATTGGGTTTTTGCTAGAGATACCAGCTTGACCAATTTCATCTTCTGGTCACGCAGACGGCGACGCAGCTCTATATCCAGCTTTGGCTCAGGTAGTTTATTCAGCTCGGTTTCCATGGTGTTGAAAGCATTGATATAGGCTTCTTTCCATTTGGCTGCTTCTTTGCCTGTGAAGCCCATGATCAGATAGCAAAACCCGTCACGGGTGATTTCGTACATAGGGCGATCTTGTTTGTTCCCATCTTTGTAGGAGCCGAGCGCAAAATTGCGCTGGGCAAATTCCTCAGAGCAATCTACCTCCCTGACGGCCCGCAACACATCCTTGTGTTGTTTAGAGAATTTTTCAGCTACATCACAAGTGGTGGTCTTTACTGAGCCATCTATAACGGCCAGTTGAGGCTTTTTCACTAATGCTATGTTATTATTCATCCCGTTACCTTTTGATTTGACACCGAAGCCCTGCTACCACGAATAGCGGGGTTTTCTTTTTCAGGCCACATGGCCAGTCTCGTTACTTCCTGTTCCAGCCTCTTCAATGGGGGGCAAACCCAATACCTTTTCCTCTTCAGCTAACGCTCTCTCCAGAAGCATCCGGATCTTCTGTGAGCGGCTACGCTGTTCTAACGTTGCCAAACGATCCAGTCTGGCCGTAAGTTCAACAGGTACTCTTGTACCTATGAAGGGTTGAGGTTGCATCTATTCCTCCATACAAGGACAATTCTTATTAATGTCTTTTAACAATTGAAACTCAATTTATCGAGCTTTTAAAGAAATTAAATCAATAAATTGATTTCGTCAATAGTTGAACTCAAAATTTTATGGAATTTTCAGAGCGCATCAGTGCGATCCTGCACGGCAGGAAGCTATACCCTTGGGCACAAGCTCTCAATATTTCGAGCGGTATTGCTCGGCGGATAGGACAAAATGTAATACCAGGCTCTGAAATACTCACCGCCATCTGCCGTACCGAGAACGTCAGTCTGAACTGGCTTCTGGATGGTCGAGGCAACCCCTACCTTATTGACCGCTGTGATAGTGATGAGGTACTGGCAGAGCAGCTGGCCCACCACTTTGAAGACTGTGCCTATAAGGTTCACCTGATCCATGACGGGTCTGATCTGGTGATTGAACTCAGCGAAAAGGCTCAGCTGGAATACAAAGGAAAATGCGTGGATTATGTGGAATATGAGTATCTGACTGGCTCTCTGGGTGAAAAGACCCGCAAGATACTGCTAGAGCAGTACAAGCTAGATCCTAATCAATGGTTTGATGCTTTGTTGGAACCCAATTCAGTTCAGAAACTCCAGAAGGGGGTGATGGGGCCTTTCCAGTTATACGGCGATGATAAAATACCGGGTTACTTGGCACCCGTATGGATAGAAACCTCGGGGGTTCTGGAAAAACTGCTGGATAATTGCACCCAATTCGTAAGATCCCTGGGTGAAATCGACACCCAGCTGATGCGAGCCGTCATTACCCTTGTCGAAGAAACAGAAATGCTCGAAGCTACTACATTGTCTGTCGACCAAAGAGCCCGGATCTACACAACCGCTTACCGCCACGCGGAGCGCAAAGGGCTGACGGCCCGAGAACTGGATTCATCCTATATCCTTTCTCTTATCGAAGTCATTAAATAATCGGAGTTAATGCAATGAAATGGATTTCCCTATTTCTAATCTTTATGCTGTCTGGTTGTTCCAGTGACCCAGATACTTCTCAGGCCAAACCTTATCAGCTAAACAAAATTGAGGATTCCAGTTATCCAGGGAGAGTCAGATACAGTGTATCTATTAGCTCAAGCGAAGTAACAACTCATGAAGAGTTCGCACAGACAGCCATCAGAGCCGCACTGAATGTGCAACGTTCAAAGAATGCTGACGTTGTATGGGTCTACTTGGAACCTTCGGAAGCTGTTGCTGGTTATGGACTGGCTTATGCTATTGCAAACTACTCACCTGATGGTGGTGGAAATGACGGCTCACAGGGGTGGACATGGGAGGTCAGTGCTGCCGAAAAACTGATACCCGAAATAGAATTGATGGTTGTTGAAGAATGGAGAGAGCATCGGGGTAAATTCCAGGTGAATGGATTAACGGACGAGCCTGCATTAAAAGCCTACCTCTCTAAAAAGTTGGATATATCCGTTCAAGATATTGGGTTGCCATGGGTGAATAGAAGAGACTACCCCATGTAAATTATCTTGGCAGTAACCGGGTTACTGCCACAGTTAAACCAATTCTTGCTTACACCACGCTAAAGTATCCAACCGGTTAATGGCCAGTTTTTTTAACCTGACCTCTGGTTCAGACTCCTGTTCGGCCTCTACCCTTCGCAATAATAACTGGCGTGCCTGCCTGAGTTTGTTGAGTTCCTGTTCATTGATCAACACAAGCCGACTGTTTAATTCACTGGCTGCTTCTTTGATTTCTTCTGCCATACCACCCTCTAACTTCCCTGAAATAATACTGTATATAAATACAGTATATTGTTATAGCCATAGTCTGACAACCGCCAGAAAGCCACGTAATTTTTTACGCAAACTCACGTAGATAGACAACCTAAGGCGAAACTAGTCTTGACGCTCGTCAAAACAATTCTGGCTGACCTGACCAATGTCTACCAAATTGCCAACTCACCCAGCAGACCGAAACCGCCGTTGCAAAATGGCCCGAACCATTGCCGGTTTATCCCAGAGAGAAGTGGCTAATGCCCTCGGTAAAGGGTTAAGTACCATAAGGAATTGGGAAACCGACGGTGGAGCGGGTCCCAAAACTCAAGATGACCTGATCGTTATGTGTCGCCTTTATGGAATAACTACCGATTGGTATCTGGAAGGGGTTGAGCCCATGTTCCGCCATGATGCACCACTGTCGGATAAATTAATTACCGTGATTGAAGCCGTGGCCCGGCTTAACCCGCCCCAGCTTGATGCCCTGGCAGATTTTATTCAGACACTTAATGCCTGATGGATTAAGGGTAAAGTTTATGGTCAGGATCGAACCACACCACATGGAAAACCGAGTCAATAAAAAAACCATGAATGCGGCCATGCTCATTGGCACTGATTTGAAATTGATAAGGTCTCTGCCCCTGTAGCTGTTCATTAAGAGTGGCAAAACCTTCGCGCTCGCTGGTTTGTTTCCATTCTATAGGATGGGCTCTGAGCGCACTGGTACGGTTTTGCAGTATCTCCCCGGGCAGCAGTTCAGACAAGTTTTTCAAACGCTCCAGCACTTTGTGAAAATACCGTGCGTTTTTACCCGTGATGGAGAACTTATTATTGTTCAGGTCTAAATGCTTGAACGAAAAGCTGACATGCTTTTCGTGAACGGGCGTGGTCGGAAGATACTTTTTCTGGAGTTTAGAGGGCTGTACTTTACGCTTCTTCGCCATTCTCTTCTGCCATCTTCCGATAGAAGTGCTTCATGGATGCCTTGCTAATGATGGCGGTAGAGAAGTCATCAGGTGCCAGACCCTTGCGAGCCTCCTGCCAGGGGCGCTCCTGGTGAGTCATCATTTCCAGTTGGTAGCTGGTGAAGCTGGCAAAAGTGTCATAGATCTCGTTGAGATGTTGTTCGACTTTTACCGGAAGTTCAGGCTTGCCCGGATCAAAAGAAATAGGATTCCAGGTATACGACTTGAAGCAATGGTACAACTTTGGGTACACAGGCCCATGCACCCAAGCCTCACAGTCTTCGCCGATGAGAGGCTTATCATATAAAGCCAGATACCAAGCCTGGGCGTAATAAACCATTTTCTGGATTTTTTTATTGGTGATTACGTCGCCATGGGCATGAACCTTGTGCAAGAAGAAATCAGCAACGTTTTTAGCGGTTATCTTGCTCAAGAACTCCTCCTTAATGGGCATGCTGAAAACCTGTAATACCGTCCTTATCGGCGCGGGCGCTGAGTATATTACAAGCATAGATAGGGTGGCAAATAAAGCAAAAGCACAATTATTTATCAGCCGGATCTGGCAAACTTTTCACCCTCTGCTTCGGATAACTCGCCGTAAAACTCTGCCAGAGCCCCTGTTCATCCAGCATTTCCGTCAGGCTCTTGATGACCCATTCACCATTAGCCTGGGGACGTGGATGACCAGTAATATTCACCAGCCCTTCGGCCCTCAACACCGAATTAGCCGGCATTCGACTCATCACAAATTCAAACTGCTGGCGCTGAATCTCGTGCAGTTCGGCAAAGGCCGCCTGGCGGGCATCGGGTTCAAAGTCGTACAGTAAGCCCAGCACCTTTTGCGGTTGTTCATTTGAGGTTTCGACATATTGAGTTGAGCCTGCGCTCAGATCCCGGTAATTAGCCCGCACTGATTTCTGTCGAATACGGCCACTGAGTTTGACGGTGCCCCTGGTTTCTTCAGTGATCGGAACGGGTTCCGGTGTTGTCGCCTGACCCGAGACCGATTGACCATCGCCTTTTTCAAAGAACACCAGCTGATGCCCGACGGGTTTCACGGTGGCGTCGTAACGCCCGGCCAGCCGGGTTAATAAATCAGCATCGCTCTGGGCCTGCTGGTCTTCATAAAAAATCTCTATGGCTTTGAGCTGGTCTGACATGGCCAGGTCAAACCCGTGACGGTGGGCGATGGTCAGAGCCAGATCGCCCAGCGTGGTGTCGATCCATACGTCGTCTCTGGGCGTTGTGAACGAGCCTCTTAATTTGGCACCTGAAGCTGAGATAACCATTCGGGTGTCAGGAAAGGGAAACTCGACACCATCGAGCCGGTAATTACCCCGGTAGACCAGCTGACTTTTTCCTGCAGTATCCTGATAACCGGTCCAGACTTTGATGTCCTGCTCTTTGGAAGGAAACGACAGCTTACCGTCGTCGTTCAGCTCCAGCGTCAGGCTGTCGGACCGGTGCCCGGCTTCATCGGTAATGGTCAGGCTGATCAGTCGTTGCCGGATCGCTGCGGTTTGGTCTTTACCACCAATGGTGATTTTGAAATCAGGGGTCATGGGGGTTACTCGAACAGGTCTATCGTGTCACTGGCTTCGGCAGAATCCAGCACCGGCAGCTCAATAACAATACCGGCGGGCATGACCAGCGGTTGTTCACAGAGTCCGGGGTTGGCGTTCAATACCCGCTCAACAGTGCCGTTGAGGTTGCCATAGTGGCGGTAACAAATGGCGTCCAGCATATCACCGTCTTTGGTCGTGTATTTCGCCATGCTCAGCCTCGGTATTGTTTGATCGAGAGCCTGAATTCCACGTTTAATGGAATACCCCGGTCGTAGAGTCGGCGTTGGGTTTCCTGAATTCGGCGAATGGTCCACAAGCCCATATCTTGTCCGGTCCCCAGCACCAAACGCAGGGGCGTGCCCTTATCGGCTTCAGCTCTCATGGCATCCACCTGACCCAGCCCGCCTTTGAAATGAGGGAAGATCACGCCATTCAGTTCCAGGCTGTCCAGTCCAGGGCCAATATAGTCAGACTGGGGTTTTCCCTGAATCACATCCTTGTCGGCCCAGCGCCATTCCGACGTTCTTTCTAACTCCTGCAGGGCTGCGGTTCCGACACTGAACCGGTACTCTCCCAGTGCCAGCTGTGGCTCAACCATATGTGCCTCCGGTGTTGTCGGTCAGTGAACGTTCCTGTTGTCGACGCAGTTGCTCTGCGGCTCGTTCCATTTCTTGCCGGATGATCGAGCGGGTTCTGGTCAGGAAATCCTCGTCCCTTTCGCCCTGCTGTTGTTGTAGGACAATGTCGCCCATTTCAACCTTGATGGGAGCGGCACTGGCGGCGGCTTTTTCTTGGATCAGGGTTTCCTGTTTCTGATAATGTTGGATAACACTTTGAGCGTGCTGCTCGGCTGTTTGGTGAGTTTCCTTCTGCTTTTCAGGCAACAGATAAGTGGCCGTAGCCCTCTGTTTTGCCGGGTCTTTCTGCTCCTGTGTATCGATCTGATCTTCAGAAAGAAAGTAGCCAGAAAGGGCACCGCCGAGGCCACCGATAATGGCACCGACACCCGCGCCCACTACAGTACCTAGACCGGGGACCACTGAACCAAGCGACGCACCCAATGAGGCAAACCCTGCTGCCCCCATACTTCCCAGACCAACCGTTCCCACCACTTTCTTGGCTGAATCATTATCCGCATCATCCAACAGGTTCGCAGTTGAGCTGATCAGTGAGCTGCCAGCGTCGTCCAGAAAACTGTTCCAGAGCGCCGATAAATAGGTCAGGCTCGATGCAGCAGTACTTCGGTTTTCATTGGCGGCTGCAGTTAGTTTTTTGCCATCACCTTCGGTACCCAGGTAGCTGTTGTAATCTTTCCAGCCGTTCTGGTAATCCTGCTGCATAGCTTTGATCAGACGAAAGGATTCATCACCAAAAATCTCCGTTAACTCGGTCGTCCGTCCTTCGGTTGCCTGAAAGATCTCCTTGAGCAGCTCCGAAGGCAAGCGCATTTGCTCGCCTTCCTGATCAGGGTCAAAGACCTCAATACCCAGCTCTTCCAGTTTTTCACGATTACCGATCATGTCACGGGTAACGGTTTCCGATGCGGAGACCGCCATCTCTTTAGAGTTGGTGCCCTGCATACCAAACTGCAACAATGCCATGGCTTCAATATTGCCCTGAGAGCCCGTAATGCCACGCGATCCCAGGTCCGATAACACCCGTCCACCCTGACTGGCATAATCCTTAAGGGTAAACGCGCCTTTGTCACCGAGTTGTTTGGCAATATCCAGATTTTTCAGCATTTCGTCGGCGCTTCTCAGGCCCTGCTTTTTGTTCAGGTTGGCGATCAGGCCGCCAATATCGACACCGGTTGAACCTGAGCCCTGGATGGCAATCGCCATATTACCCAGGTTCTCCCTGGCCAGATCCAGATCACCGGTTTGCTGTTGAATTTCGGCAATGGCCGCTTTGAGCTGGGCGGGGTCAATGCGCATATTGACGGCCATATCAAAGGTGCGGTTTTTCAGGTCTTCTATGGCGGCTTCCGAGGCGCTGGCGTCGGTTTTTAATCGGGTCCAGAAGGCTTCGTCGTCCACCAATGCCATGGCTGATAGCCCGACGGCAGCACCACCGGCGATGGTGGCCACCTTGGTATTAATGGCACTGCCGGTCTCCATGGCGGCTTTTTTCAATAGTCCCTGGCTTTTGGTGGCCGACTTCAGCTTGCGGTCGTATTCACCAATAGAACGTGAAGCTCGCTTGAACGCCTGGTCTTCCCTGCCGATGCTGCGACTGGTGTCAGAGGTACTGCGATTGAGTTTGTTCTGGGCCCGGCTGACATTGCCGATGGCTCGGCTGTCTTTGTCCGCAGAGCCAATCATTCTCTGGCGGGCCATTTCAGATTCACGGGCCGTGGTGCGAAAAGCGCGAATAGAACGCTTATCCACGGCTGCCGTGATTCGGATACCAATGTCGTTATTTTTGTCCTGCATCCCGGGCCATCTCCTTCAGTTCCTGCAGGTGCTCAAAGACTTCGTGTATGGGTGTCGCCATCAATTCCCGGAGGCTGTGGCCGCCGAGGGCTTTGGCAAGAACAAGGCACGCCTGTCGACATGTTCGGACACCCGGCACATAAAAGTGTCGAAAGCCCGCTCCAGCTGTTTGAAGTCATAAAAGGCCAGAGACTGGATAAAGTCTTCGGTGGTATTGGTGAGGTTGGCGTACAGCAGCACGTCTTTGTGAATCGGGTTCTGGGCCTGACTCTGGGCAATCACCACATCACTGGTAGTCGGTGGTCGCATGGTTAATTCAGACAAGGGTTTATTATCCAGTTCCCTGGGGGCTTCCAACTGAATAGAAATTGCCTGATAGGTCGGGTAGGTTTCAGCTTCGCTCATACTTTATACCGGGGTTGTCTTGCTATTGTGAAAGGTTATGGAGCAAAAGCGGGAGCAAGCCCCCGTCAATTCCCAATCAAATCATTAATACCTGCCCGCAGATCCACACCATCCACAATCAGCCTGCCACCTTCGGCATCCACATCGAAAATCACGCTGCCATTGCGTTCCATTTTGAACGTGACCAGGGACAGCTCAAAGTCGCAACTGGGCAGCTTCTTGCGCTCAATCTCTTCCATACTGAACTTCTTGAGCTGAGCCTGACAGCGGATAACAAAACCTTCTTCACTGCCACGACCACGACCGGACAGGGCCGAACGGAAGGTGAACTGTTTTTCTTCGCCATTGGTGAACTTGAACAGCTTCAATACCTGGGCGTCGGGTTCGGCCAGTGTCACCGTCATGGTTTGCAGTTCGATCATGCCCATGAAGATCTCAATAGCCGCAGCCATACCACCGGCGTTGTACTCTTCCATCACCTTTTCAAAGTCAGGCAGTTTTATTTTTGGGACCAGACCGAGCTTGCCGACACCATCCGCAAACCAGTCGTAATCCACTAACACTTTTGGGGTTGCCATCTTGCGTTCTCCTTTCTGTGCTTTGTGCTAATGGCGCTTAGTTAAAAATGGCTTTGGCGTAATCATTGACAAAATGACTGGTCACCGTGATGGCCTGGGCAATGCCGGGCGGGGTGAAGTCGTAATCCATATAGAACTCACCGGCCAGAATCACGTCAGGACTGTTCAGCTCCGGATCGGCCCAGGCTTGACCACCCAGCAGGTTTTGAGCACGGGTTTCACGGGCCAGAAAGTTGTTCTGGGTTTCCAGCACGTCTTCCACAAAGGTTTTGTTGATCTTGCGATCACGGGCCCACTTCAGTGCTTCGGTGGTGCTGTCCAGAATGATGTCGTTGATTCGGACGTGGGTTGAGAACTGCCACTTGGCATCGGAAGAACAGTTCAGGTTACCCCAATAACGCAGACCACCGTCGTTGATAATGGTGCTGATCTGGTTGCTGTTGAGGAGGTAGGCCTGACAGCTGTTATCGCCGTCCTGGAAGTCCACGGGGAATTCGGTGCCGATGATGGGCAGCACTTCCTGGTTAGAGATACTGGCGGAATATTCTTGCCAGGGTGTGTTGTCGATTTTCGCCCGAAGTCCAGCAGCGACGGCGGACATGGCCACCTTTTCAGCCTTGGTATTGATGACTTTGGGCCAGCAGATTTCTACACGACGAGAACCAAAGTTCTGCCGATAGGTGTTGGCGGCGGTTTCTGTGGTGCCGGGCGCATCCACATAAGTAAACGCTCTGAGACGTTCAGCAATGGTTTGCAGCTTGGTTGCCACAGTCAGCTGATCAGAAAAGCCGGGGGCAATCAGGATGCGGGGTTTATGCCCGAGCATGGCCTGAACATTGAAGACCGCATCCAGTCCGGAGCGTGCCCCTTCTGCAGAGGTGCTGCCGATCACATTGCTGATGGTGGCGGCATCATCAGCGCCATCTGCCACCCGGATCACCACGATAATGGCACCGGTAATGGCCAGCATCATTTCAACCGCTGGCAGCAGAGTACCGGCACGGTCACCAGTGGTATCCAGCTTTGCCGCCTGGAGCGGTGAGCCTGCAATCAAGACCGGGGTGTTAAGTGGAAAAACATCTGCATCGGCGTCCTTGGCGGTGCCGACAATGCAAATAGTACCTGTGGGGGCAATGGGGACGGGGCGGGGTCCGGCTTCGCTGGTCGCGCCATAAATGCCGTGTCGAAATTGTGGCATTGGGATTCTCCTTCCTGTTGGAATGACAATCGCAATACCTTCGGCGGCTTCTGCGAGTTTGGGTTAATTTACCATGAATGGGGTCATGGTGGTTACTGCTACGGCTTCAGGGCCTCAAGCTGGTCAATAAACGGCTGAGCCACGGCATTAAAATCCGCATCGTCGGCAGCGGTTTCAACGGCCTGCTTGCCTGTTAATCGGATTTTGCGGACAGCCCGGAGTACGTTGTTCCATTGGTCGCCCATGCGTTTTATTTCATCGGCTGCCTGTTGGTTGGTGACGCTGAAGGCCTCGGCGTGGGATTTAACAGTGTCTGGGCATTGGCCGGTGTAGCCTGTGGCTATAAAGGCGACGGCGTCACTGTATGACAGTTCGTATTCGGGTTCAATGAAGGGGGTGTCGGTTGCGAACCGGGCTCGGGCTTGGCCTGCTGCGGTGTCGATCGCGGCTGTGGCGGCTTGTCGGCGCTCAGCCGCTGGTGCGGGGTCTATTGGCACTTCTTCCGGCCACAGTCCATTATTGCAGACCCACTCGTAGCCAGGCCGAGCAAGGCGGTCAAACCACTCCTTAGATTCGGGTGGCATGTCTGATTTTTTAGTAGTGCTTTCTATATCGTGAATGCCATCAAGACATTCTGTTTCTGTTTTAAAGTTATAATATCTTTCCATATTTGCCTCTACTTTCCGTATGCCCGCCAGAAAATAATGCCGGGTGAGGAAGGGGGGACTGAAGTACTTACTTCAAACTTTGTTGCTGTGTTAAATCTAATCTGGATATCACAGGCAACTCCGGCAAAGTCTTTTGATATTAATACCTGTCCCCCAGTGTTAAATGAAATGGGATAAGTGACGATTTTGTTGTTTCTTATATCTTTTAAACCCCATTGTTCAATGAATCCGTCGGAAAAAATACGATACTCACCATTTGCATTGTTTCCAGATGCAACAACAACCGCCGTATTCCCAGCAACTGCCGTATCTCCAATTTTTGCCACCTGTCCGTCGCTCTGCCCGGCATCCAGGAATGCAGCTGATTTAAACTTGCTGTTCATCCAGGTCAACAACTTCTTCGGCGACACATACCGACTATCATCCGTCCCTGCATCCACCTCAGCCTGCGTAGCCCGCTCAACCTGCCCTTTCTGGGTTTCACTCGCTGAGCGAGTCCCGGCATCATAAGCAGTTTTAGCGGCTTTTGAACTGGCAAGAACAGAAGTGGAACTACTGCTAACAGAGTCACTGACACCGGTAACAAGGTTGCCAGAGTTCAGCTGAATACCACGCAACTTGAAATTAGCATTACCGGGCGCTTTCTCTGACGCATCCGCTACCGCATGCCAGGTATTAGTTCCGTCGTCGTACCAGATGTGATCAACGTTTGAGCCTGACCCGCTGTAGACGATGGGATCACCACCGGTATCAATGCCTTGGCTGAAAGTAGGCCGAACATCCGTCCGGGCAAATTTTGCATTCAACAAACCCCAGAGCGTTTTCGGTGTCACGGCCCGAGTGTGGTCAGTCCCCGTATTCACTTCATTCTGAGTCGCAATTTCCAGAAACCCCTTTATGGTCTCAGTAGCATTGCGTGTAAAAGACGCTAACCAGCTTTTCAGGGTCTTGGGTGTGACGATCCGGGTGTGATCAGATCCTGTATTCACTTCAGCCTGGGTGGCAATCTCAGCGCCACCCAATAACGATTCAGTCGCTGGCGGCATATAAATAGAAACATCACCCGACGGCGCAATCGAACCCGGCGCCGCCGAGATATTCAGCTGCTCAGACAACAGCAAGATCGAGTCCGGCCCTTTGCTTTGAATGACAGAGCCATCGTTATATTGAGCCGTAGCGAATAGCGCACCGGTGTCGGTGATAAACTCCATTTTTGTAACGTCATAACTCAGATCGGGCGTTTGGTCTTTAGCCACCACATAAATACGACCTGGTTCAATAACGGCAACCCCTTCCAGTGGTAGGCGTTTTATTTTTGTTGAACCGTTATACAGATCCACATCGCTCAGTGTCGCACCTGAGAATCCGTCGGCCTGTGCGTTGATCGCGGCATCAATTCCGGTTTGATGAATCGTTAAACTCATTCCCAAGTCCCTCTGTGCATAACGGTAACAGTGAGTTGTGATTGCAGTTCTATGGGTGCGGCGTGAACCGTGCCCACAGTGAAATCAAAATGTGAGCGCAATGGCTTGGCTCGTTCGATGGCTTTGATGATGTCGTTTTGCAGGTCGGCATCGGGGCGGAATGCGGCGGTTGTGATGGTGCCGGGTGCGTTGTCGGGGACGGTTTCGCCAGCATAGTTATTGGACCACCCGTTTAAACCGTCTTTAAAGTGTGGATTAGGGATTAACTGCTTGTTGTCGAACAGATCCCAGCATTCCAGTTCTGCCACCTGAGCCGTTCCGGTGCCAGCGTTGTAATTGACGATAAACATCGGGCGAATGTAAGCGGTGCCCGGTCTGAACTGGTTATGATTCTCATCACCCTCGCCAGTTATCTCGCCCTCAAACACCTGCCAACCCTCTGATACTGTGATACTCCTGTTAGAGACAGCACAATAACGATGTCTGCCGGGGCCAGATGTGAGGTTGTTAAATTGTGCATCCAGTGTGGCGACGCCAACGTAAACTCTGCTTTTACCGACATCATCCTGTGTCTGGCGCACTTTAAATCGAATCTTATAAACCCGGCTGGTTTGCACAGGTATCGGTTGACTGCAAAATACCCATTCATCATCACCCGTGCCGATTTCTATAACAGGCAACTGCCGTTCATTATCCTGAGCCGAGATAGCCACACTGAACGTATGTGGCGTTCCCTTGGGGCTTTTCTCCCACCATTCCAGAATATTCGCCGTCGTTCCGAAAGAGGCAATAGCATTCTCAACCGCCAACCGGCTGCCCTTTATCCGATGCTGATACAAAGAATCTTTCACCGTCTGCCGCTTGATATGCTCGGGCCAGTCGTCATCCCACTCATCAACACTGAACGACCAGGCTAAATAAGGCAGCAGATTGACCGGGCAGGTGTCGGGGTTCCAGAGCTGCCGAAAGGGTACGGGCAAGTTATCCAGTCGAGTGTCCAGACTGGCAATATCCCTTTCCTGCCGGGTGGCCGATGACGGCAACAGATCAGCCATTAGCCACCACCGAACTCAGTTCAATAGCAGAGCAATAAGCCGTACCCGTGTCACCGGGGTTAATGTTCGCTAAAGGTGAAGTCAGGTTAACGCTGACAACGCCCGGTTGCTGCAAGGCGGCATAAATACCCGATACTGAAACCACCGCCATTTTACGATGCATCAGGCTCACGTATTCCTGAGCCTTCGCTCTGGCTTCTTCCAGCGCCAGCCCGGCAGTGGGACCCGGCTCAAGGGTCAGTACCGCTTCAATACGGTAAGTCGAAACCGTCACACTCTGGATAATCAGTTCATCGGTCATTTGCCGGACTTCCGGATTCAGCATATAAGTCCGAACTCTGTCCAATAGTGCCGTGCTGGCGGTGCCATCGCCAAGACGGGATAGAATGCTGATCAATACCTGACCCGGCGTTGGACTTTTCTCTGCTGAGTTCAATACTTCCGCATCAGAAGACAAAGCATGGAAACGATAAAACCCTGCAGTTCCGGCGTTAGTCTGCCCCTCCATGGAGAGCATAATCCGCTCAAGAAAGCGTTCGTCTTCTTCCATAATCGGATCAACAGGCGGCGTTGCACCCGGATCGCCCGGATCAACAACCTGACGGAAGACGTAATACAGGGCGCCCAGTTGATCCAGGTCTGAATTTTTGGCGTAAGCGGGCAAGATCGCCTTGCCTGCCTCATTGATTCGCTGGCGCAACTTCGCTTCCCGGATCGCGCCTTGCAGCAGGTTGTTATAGGTGGGATCGCCCACCCGCAAATTGTCCGCCAGTTCCGGGTCCAGCTGACGCAGTTCGGCCAGACGCTGCTGAAAAATATCCTCTACCGAAAACGCTTCGACAAACTCTGGGGGTGGCAGCTGTGAGAGGGTATTCACGGAATAGGTGGTCATAGTGTGATCCCCTCAATTTTGACGACCTGGCCATCCACCAGGTATTCACCCAACAGGCTGAGTTGAACCTCGCCATTTTCGTTGTCTACGGTCATCTGGGTCTGGTGCAGTTTGAACTCGTCATTAATCTCATTGGCCGGATTGGCCAGGGCTTCGGCGACTTCGGCATAAACATCCAGCCGAAAGCCAGGCACGGTTTTTTTATCAACCAGCTCTGGCAGGTTGGAGCCATAGGCACGGCGTACCACCAGGGTGACTTTGCGAGTGCGGAACAGACGCTGAATGCGTTGTTGCAGCTCGGGCAAACCTTCCAGTCTTTTACCGGTGATTTCGTGGGTGCCTATGCTCATCAGTTCATCTCCGGCGCTGGCGGTGAATGATGGCTTTGGGCATGGCTGTTATAAGTGCCACGCATGCTGTCCATGGTGCCGGTTTGGTCCGAGACATTCTGGCCAGCACTCAGGTTCTTGGTGGCGCTGATGCTTTCAGTGGCCGAAATATTACCGGTGACACTGACATCGCCGGTCAGATTTATCCCGCCATTACTGACGACCGTGGTTTTCGCCCCGGAAGGTAAGGTTACTGTCAGCTGACTGGTTTTGCTGTTGTACTCAAACACAGCGCCGTCGGGCATATCACGACGATAAACATCATCGCTGCTGCTGCGCTGCTGGTGCTGATCGGAATCAATGGCACAAATCACCACACCCTGACGGCCACCGCCTGGCAGAGCACAGAGCACCTGTTCGCCTTTCTGATAAGGGTCCCAGCTGGCAGAGTCTGCCATTCGTGCATAACCATGACGCAGCCAGTAACTGGTCCGGTCTTCCGAGAACTTCACCCGGTAGCGCAGAGGGTTTAATTGAACCTCGTCCACCGTTCCCGTCTGGAGCAGTTTCTGCAGCAACTGGTTCAGTCCGGCAAGGTCAGGCATCGTCATCCTCCAGACTGATGTTGGTGTAATCGTTTTTATGGTCAGCACCGATGTCAGGCGCACGGCCCATATAAATATCACCGGTAAACTGTCGCCCATCGTCCCAGCGGTTCGGCGTGATAGTGAGATCCACCGGGCCATACTCACACTCAGCCATGTACCAGCCTTCCGGGCATTCCACCTGCAGGCTGGTGACGATGTTATTCACATGCAATAAAGCGCCTTCAGTGGTTTGGCTGAAGCCTTTGAGTTGCTCCAGCATTTCCAGTTCTTTCTGTTCCAGTTCCAGACCATTACCGTCGCGGGAATGCACCCGGATCAACCCCATTACCAGCACTCGAATAATGCCCAGGTTCGGGTTATCGGTGGGCATTTCTCCCCGGTAGAGCAGGGCGTGAATGCCGTTGTCACGATCCTGTTTTGAATAGTCGTCCCGCTCTTGCCATTGCCGGGTTATTTTACGGTTGGGGTGGCTGATGGCGACGTATTCAGCAAAGCTCTGGCGCAGCTCATCCATAATCTGATCGGTGATACTCATGACAGCCCCACCTCCGCCAGGCTGTTGCGCACAGCCTGACTCATTAACTGTTCAACCCGTGGCCTGATCTTCTCGGCAGTATCATCAATAAACGGCTGCGGTTGTGTGCCTTTGCGGGCAATGGAGCGACTGACCATATACGCCAGATCGTCCAGATCGTGCTCAGGATTGCGGGGTGAAATATTCTTAACCCTGATCCAGTCTTTGATGGCCTGGAGAGAAGGAAAGCCCCCCGGCTCAGTGCCATCGTTCACAAAGCCTGCATAGTCGGTATGAGGCGCTGCCAGCGCTGAAAGATCACCATCACGCACACTGCGGATACTGTTGACCAGTGTGCTGTGGGCTTTGGGTGCCCGGCGTTTGGCGGCTCTGGCGGCTTCGCTGCTGCCACGGGAGACGGACTTTTTCAGATGTTTGATCAGAGCACCGGGCGCTTTTTCCAGTGCCCTTAAAAAGGCTTTGTCACCCGTGAGTTGAATATCGAGCTTTTTCAGCATGACGCCCTCCGCTCGAATTCAGCCAGGAACTCTTTATAGAGTGCCGCCGGGGTACCGATCCGGGCAGCCCCTGAGATCATCTGTTTGCTGCTGATGGTTTTGTCGGCGTAACGGATCGACAGCACTTTCATGGCTTCGGCCTGGGCCCGGAGCAAAAGCAGGTCTCTGTCGGCGGGGTTGACGGTGGTGTCTTCTGCGGTTTCGCTCAGAATATGACGGGCGTAATAGGTAAAACGAAACTCACTGCCCAGCTGGGCAATTAGCTGAGCCGTGGGGGCAAAAGAAAGCAGCAGCTGTTTCGGGTTGCCTTCCATCACAGACACCGTTGGCAGTGTGCGAGGATAATTCGGCTCCCAGGGTTGAAACAGTGTCCGCTGTTTTTGCCCCCAGGCATGGGCACTGAATTCAATCAAATCCGCAGGCGCATCATAAAGGCTTTTACCGTCCTCGAGAGTAAGAGCGACATTTTTGGGACGACGCTTAATACGTGCCAACTCATTAGCGGCCACGGTCAATAGCGGGTCCAGCTGATCGTCCAGATATTCGGCACTATCGGTTAACGACAGAGTCAGATCTTTTTTCAGCTCAGCCAGACTCATATCACTCATGCCGGGCTCCCAGTGATTTGAGTACCAGATCCAGCTTGGCTTCGATCCGGCTTTCCATATCGCCGAGCATTACCCGGATTTTCTTTTCCGGGATGTACTCTTCAGCCACTTTCATCTTCAGATTATTAAGTTGGGTGAACAGGAAAATATTCCAGACCATGAGCCAGGTCATAAGAAACACAATCAGCGGCATCAGTGCCTTCATAGCGTCCCAAAATTCCATCAGCGCCGCCCCGTCATTAACCGGTTTTTGTCAGCACTGGAGCGTGTTGTACCAACCCAGTAGGTAATGGAAGCTGCCCAGAGTGTCACGGCCTGACCAAACAGGTAGAAGGCCACATCCTGATTACTGTCAGGGATTTCAAACTTGAACAGGGCAAAGAGCAGACCGGCGACAATCGCCGTTAATAGCCAGACAATAATCGCAGGCATGTTGCTGTCTTTGTGGCTGGCCCGGGCGTTGGCTTTATCGTTCAGTTCCACCTGCAGGGTCCTGAACGCCATTTCCCGAATTTGCTGCTCGTTCTTGCGCTCAAATTGTTTGAGGGAAATCAGGGCTTCAGGGTTATTTTTGATAGCATTTGCTACGGCAGTCGGCGTGTCTTCGACCCCCAGAACATTAGCGACCATGCTGCCCAGTACTGTGCCTGCGGGACCTCCCAGAGCGGTACCGAGAACCGGTGCGGCCTTGCCTACTAGTTGAGAAATGGCTTTCCAGTCCATGACTCGCTCCTTTAATAGCTCCATACCCAGGGTCTGTTGCCAGCACGGGAAATATCCAGATGAATGAACCGACGATGATAATCGCCTTTCTGGCTGATACCGATGCCGGTAAAGGTGCCCAGTTTTAAAGCTTCCGTCAGCAGGTGATGAGCCTGGTAGCCGTTCACCAGAATATCGACCGCCAGTCCTTTGTTGTGGGAGCCAGGCGTTGACTTACGAGCTTCTGCCGGATGATTTTGGCAGCGATAGGCGGAGCTGATTTCAAAAGGGAAACCACAACTATCTCTGAGAATCTGCACCTGACTCATCAACTCGGGACTGATCTGCCTGCCACTGTCAGCAGAGCACTGGCCGCATTTGCAGGCCAGTTCCTGATAGCTGAAGTTGGGCCAGGGTGAGAGACTCATCCGGGTTATTCCTCGCCTTCTTTTCTGGAACTCAGTTCAACCTGTACCAGAGCCAGACGTCCTTCGTCGGCTGTCTGACTCAGCAGTTCACCCTGTAGCTCTTCGTCGCTCATGGCTTTGAGGGCTTCAACATAAGCGTCAGCCTCTTTCTGGGCGGTACGGGCATCGGCTTCAACAGGCAGCGCTTTTTCCAGTTTTTTAGGTGGCTGGTTGTTTTCGTAGTAGGCAACAACAGCCGCAAACTGGTCATCTGTCAGGCCGGGCAGTTGCTCGATTTCGTCATCCTGCTTTTGCTTAACGAAATCTTCCAGGCGCCATTCAGTGGCTTCTGTTGACTGAGGCTGTCGGCCTTGCTGATCGGCACGGGCCAGCACATAAGCCGCTTCTACCATTCGGGTTTCGCCAGCCGGTACGGTTACAGGGCCAATGTGAACCGCTTTGTCTTCTTTGTTGTGGTAAGGGATTTTATACATGGCTCCGGGTCCTTAACGATTCAGATCAGAGAAACTCAACCCTGCCAGGGAAAACAGGGTTGAGTGTTTGTCCGTCCATGGACGCCAGGGTTTAACGGTTGCTGAAGCTGTAGAAGAGCACCGATGTATAACGGTCATAGAGCGCAGGTGGCGTATCAATGGCGTTGTACTCTTCGCCATAGCTCTCTTTCGCGCCGGTCAGTTGACCGTGTTCATCGCGGGCTTCGATGGGCTCGGACATCATCCAGGGCTTGGCGACGGTGTAGCTGGTTGTGCCACGCTGACCCATGAGAATACGCTCGTCACCCAGATCAATGCCGGGGGCATTGGTACCGAAGGCCGACACACCCTTCACGGTGATCAGGTCGCCTTCGCTGTTAGTATCGGAACCGTTGCGCTTGGCCTGATAAGTGAACTGCTCGGCATTGGTGCAGGTGTCGTTCAGGCTGGGGCTCATCAGCAGGAAGTTGGGCTGAATAAAACGCTCGCCGGACATAATCGCCTTGCGGCTGCCGATGGCCTGAATCAGCTTGTTCAGGTGCACTTCCGGGCTCATGCCGTTGGGTACATCGGAATCCACTTTCTTGACGTTGGTGGCATAGCTGTAGCTGATTTTTACCGTGCCTGTTGCCGCTGCTGCTGCACCGGTCTGGTCAACCAGAACCACATAGCCCAGGTTGTAATTAACGACAGCGTAGTAGGTACCCGCTGCCTGTTTGCCAGAACCGTTAAACGCGGCCAACTCAGTGCTGCCGTCTTTCACGACAATGGGGTTTTGTGGGCTGCCGACAGGATTACCCTGAAGGTCATAAACACGCTTTTCACGAACCACCGGGAACTGTGCGGTTTTATAAACACCGCCATCGAGAGTGATGGTTTCTTCGCTGATGTCATTTGCACCAAAGGCATCGGCGGCACGCTGCATCTCGTTAGCAATGCGACGGCAGAGAATTTCACGCATCAGACGGGCAGCGCTGGCCAGGTTACGGGCCCAGGCATCCCAGTTGATGCCGGAACTCTTGCTGAAGTGCATCACTTCGTTGGAAACATCAATGGCCAGTTTCATGGCATTGACGTAGGCGGTGTGCATCTTCTGACTGACACCGGCTTTTGGAATGGCTCCACGCTCGTAGACAATACCGTCGTGAGTCAGGCCGCCAGTCTTGCGCTGTTCGTAGGGAATCTGGGTAGCGACGGTGGCCGCTGGATCGACATAGGTGCTGACCAGGTTCAGAACGTTCAGGTCTGACAGAGCTTCCCGAATCACTTCACGTTGGAAGCCGACCGGCAGATCCACATGATTCATATTGGTGGGACCGCCTTCAGACAGGGTGCGAACGGCATTGCCGATCTGGACGCCGAACTGTGAGTCAAAGACTTTCAGCACTTCTTTGGTGAAGTTGGGCAGGTCCTTGTCTTCAGAAAGACGAATATCGCCGTTCAGGAAGGCACTGGTGGAACGCAGTTGTTCGTGCTGGATCGCCTGAAGACGAGCCGCTTCAGTGGCGTGGGGATTGTTGACCTGCACACGACCCGCCGGAGTGTTGACCGGGAAACCCATTTCACTGAGCTTGCGGGCGGTGGCCTGGTCATTAGCGTGTTTGATTTCACGCTCGGCCAGGGCTTTGATCTGATCGTCGGACATAGCCGGGGTGATCAGTTCAGCCAGCTCTTTTTTCAGGCTGGTTTTAACGTCGTCTTCCAGACCTTCTGCGCCGTCAATGGCTTCGGTCAGGACTTTCTGTTTGTTGGCGTTGTTCTCGCTGAGCTTGCGGGCCTTTTCCGCTTCAGCGTCGGCGGCATCTTTCAGGATACGTTTAACGTCCGCTTCCGAGAGCGTTTTCGGCTTGTCTTTATCACCAGGATCATCAGCACCGCCAGTACCAGCAGCTTTAAGAAAAGCTTCATCCAGTTTGATGGTGAACTCGCCACCCTTGCCGTTTTTTTCAAACTCTTCAGCCAGTTTGATCGCACCGCTTTGAACCGATGCAATAAGGGTCTTGGCTTTGGCTTCATCCTTAATGCCTTCCAGCATATTTTCGGCCAGCAGCATAAACTGAGCGATAACTGCCTCACTGAGCTTGCGACCTTCCAGGGCCTTTTTCATGGCCGCCAGTAATTGTTTCCACATGGTGTTCTCCTCCTGGAGCTTTTTGGCGATTCGTTCCGGAATAATGGTGGGTATCTCGCTGTCGGCATCTTCCGCCAGCACCACCCGATCCAGATTTTTCACATGGGGACGAACCACCAGGCCAGCACCAAACAGCAGGGGGCCATGTTCGTTCCTTTGTTCGTTGTCGATGTAGTTGTCGGTGTAGTCCACCGAGAGGTAGCGATAACCCTTGTTCTTCACCGCGTCCACGCCGAAGGGGGTCCATTCCACCAGGGCCCGCAGCTTGCCGCCATCCAGCGACAGTTTGCGAACATAACCGGCGGCACCGTCTTCGGGTTTGTGCGCCACATCGATGGCGATGTCTTGCCCGTAAACGTTGCCGTTAAAATTCTTGATCAGGTCTTCCAGCAGCTGCCGTGTGTGTTCAAAACGTCCGTATTGGGGATGGTAAAAGCTGCCGGTGCGGGTCAGTGTGACCCAGGATTGAGGGCTGTCTTCTGCAGACAAGGAAAGCGCATCGGTAAGAATACGGATACGCTGGCTGAGATCGTCCTGTTCTTTGAGCTGGAGGTGTCTGGGTCGATTCACACGTTCAAGCCCTTTCTGCCGAAAATAAAAAAGCCCGGTGAACCTGCATTCTTATAAAGGGAATGGCGGTTGACCGGGCTTCAGATGCCTTCTTGGGTAGGTGTCAGCGTCTCAGGTTGTGGGCGACATTGGAAGGGAGTGGGGTGTCGTTACTCCTTTTCGTTTGTATTTTTAATTCCTAATCTCTGTTTTAATTCAGAGGACGTTGTACCGAGTAAAGCGGTCATTCCTCTTTTTGTTTTACTCTGGCCAAAGTCAACTTTTCCAAAATTACCAATGCGTGAATAATCAGGCATTGCGTTTGTAATTTTATATGCACTCTCTAACCCTTTGTTACTCCTGAGAATCTCAGGTAACTTTGTTGGATTAGATAATTTTTCCAGATTTTCATTATTTTTTAATAGGTTAGGTAGGTTGGAATTTCTATTATTAAATAAGCTTGTACCCAAGACACCAAGCCCTTGATTCTTTTTTTGATCATCTTTAATTTTGCTTAATTCATTCAGCAATATTTTTTTATCGCTCTCTAAATCCTCACACCTGGTTTTTAAATCATTATTTTTGGAAGTTAGGGTTCTCCTGACTCTATCTAGCTCTGATTTAGCATTTTCCATTTGCTCAGTAACGCTGGAAATACGATCATTTAGACTACTTTCAATATTTTTAAGTGCTAAAGAGGCAGATTCCAGACCGTTATTTTTTGCTATTAAATTTTCAATTTCAGCACTCTGCTTCTTGTTAACTTCATGTACCTCAACATACTTCTGCTTGCTATCACTGACCTCTTTTAGAAGTCTCATATGTTCATCTGGGGTGATAGGCAGCTCACCTAATAGTTTTATACGAGTTTTTTCTTTCTCTACTCTCTGCGTTTCCCAATATTTAAAGATGATTCTGGAAAGCACTGGATAGATCAAAATCCATGCAATACCTAACGCAACGGGTGCAAACCAGTCAAACAAAAAACTGGTTAGATACTGATCATTCACGAATGCAATTCGCTCTGACATTGATTTATTTTCAAAAGCAATTACCAGCACTGCGTCAATGTTCCAGATGACCCATGAGAGCATTAAGGCACCAGCCAGTGGGCTAGATAGTCTGGTGTATAGGGATGCTTTTATATCATCACTGAGATCACTGAGCTTCATAATTATTCCATTAATATGATGTATTCCCAGCATATCATAAAATGCACAAATCCAGCTCGTTCCCATGCTCCAGCGTGGGAATGCATACGGGTAGTGCGTCACGTTCCCACGCTGGAGCATGGCAGCGAGCCATAACAAACCAACACGCTGACCCACATGCCTCCGTCGCTAAGCGCCAGACTCTCAAGACTCCAGCACAGAAACCGACACCGCTTCATCCGGGCCAATGCCGACGACCCGAAAGCGGTAGGCACAGCCCGACGCTAACTGGTAATTGGCTATTCCGTCTTTTGAGACAGTGTCTGCGTATGTCATTGGCAGGCTGTCCTGACTGACGTCCAGTTTTACTTTTGCCTCTTTCAGGCCCGAGACCTGAACCTGAATGGTTCCTGTGGCCGTCTGGGTGGCGCTTTCGGTGTTAGTGGTGGTTTTGTCAATGAGCAGCATGGGGGGCTCCTTCTTGTTGTGGGGGATTCCATTCGGGGGTTTGCATTAGGGTTTCGGCTTCTTGTTGGGTCAGGTGGGTTGCGCCGGAGAATTCGAAGATGCCGGTGACTATGCCTTGGTTGCCATCCAGAGACAGCCTCGGGGTATTAGGGGTATTCATCCATGGGAGTATGGTTATAGTGCCGTCTCGTTCTTCTGCGCCGTGGACGAAATTGGAGTGGTAATAGCTGAATAGGGTGTAAAGTTTTGGTTCGACTTCTTCCATTACTGGTAATCCCCGTAGTCAGGGTCGGTGGGTTTGATTATCTTGAATGCATTGGGGTATTGGAAAGCCACCTTTACTTGTTCAGTTGTGCCAGTAACCACGCTGTAATGTACTGTATAACTGCTGTTATTGAGATGCCCGGTGACTTTAACTTTTATCCCGCTATCCGATATCAACAGACTATTGATAGGGGGTAGTGCATTTGTCCAGCTCCCCTCGACAGGCTTAGTTGTATTTGGATCACGATACGATGAAAAGCTAGTTTTCGATACCCCTCTCACATAGCCACTAGCTGAGCGGTTGCCTAAATACGCTTGCCGATCACCCAACAACGGAACATACGGTTGTGCTGCTCCAAAATTGTACATAGTGCCGTTAGTATCACCGTCACCTAACTCATCGATCAGAACAGTACTATCAGGCATGGGTACATCTGTAGCACTTGGGTCAACATAACTATGGATCACACCGGGATAGGAACGTGAGTTATCAGGATCAATATTGTCGATCAGTTTGAGGTTATAGATTTGCCCTTTTATTGGGGGTATTGATGAAGAAACTCTGTCACCTTTCGCCCCAATCCTGTCTGTAATAAAGCTCGATGGGACAACAGTGCTGGCTTTTAGCACATCATCTTGGTACACCTTACCGTCAGACTGGATTCGGAATTTGGTGCACAGCTTACTGCTATCAACATCTATATAAGTTGACTTACCTATTAATAGTTTTACGGTCCCTCCGTTATCCCATAAACTAATCCGACGATCCGAAGAATCATCTTCACACAATATATAACCGACAGTATCCGGAGTTGGCCTATATAATGTGAACTCCACAGCGTAGTTAATAGCACTCCACTGAGGAATATCGATATAAGAGTTCACGCCATTGTAATTAGGTGACCAAGCGTTTCTTTGTTTGGGCAAAGACCCTTTAACACTCAACCCTATTTTAACCCCCAGCCGCAAACTTCCTCTCAAAAACTGTTTCATCCTTCAGCCCTCAATAAGGAAGATAAAGCACTGGCACAGACACCCACTTCTTACAACGACAAAGCGCCTTACTCTCAAACACTTTCACACAACGAGAGCGAATCACTTCACCATCAAAAATCTTATGCCCACAGGTGCAAGTCACTGTTTCAACATCTTCCTTACCGTCCACTGGCAACCGTTCACTGTTCACTGAATTCCATCCTCATATTTATGCCGGATGTCCTTCCATGGACGCTCAATGTCTTTTTCTTGCAGCAGACCTGCGTTGAGTGCCTGCACTTTCTTCTGACTGCCCAATACTTGATATTGTACCGCACCGGGCTGGTTATTCAGCCAGTCTATTCTGCTTTCTTTACCTGCTTTTTCTACTTCGCTGACCTCATCAGCAAAGACCACCTCTTCATAGGAGAGAGTATTAGGATGAGCGGGCCAGGGGCTTCTATCTTTTGGGTAAACGCCTTTGCCCAGACCGTACTTATTGACCTTGGCGTGCAGATCACAGATGTCCGGTTCAGGGTGGCCGGGTGATAACAGAAAACGGGTACCTATCACCTCATCGTCTTCGAAGGCTGTGGTCTGATACGCCAAACCATGGGCCCGGTTGATTTCGGTTCGGAACAGTCGGCGGGCATTGTCATAAGGGCTGCCCTTTCCGGTCATCAGTTCACTGGTGGTGGCCCTGCCGATACCAGAGGCATTGGCCCTGTTGATTTTCTTTTGCAGCTCTGCCGGAACCGGAGCACCCCGACGGATAAAGTCTTCAGCTGCTTCACTGGCGCTGTGGCCTTGAATGATGGCTGACTCAATGGCCCGGCCCACCACTTCACGGGCATGGTTGTTTATTCGCCAGAGTCTGTCGGACAGTTGCAGTCCATCCGCTGCTTGAAAGGCTCTGGCGGTTCTTACGGCTTCGCCTGCCAGGTCGTTCAGTTGTTCAACGGCCACTGTGGTGGAAAAAGCGCCTGTGGCCACGACTGCGGTTTGTCCCTGATAGCTGGCTAATAGCTGGTCTTCCATGTATGCCAGTTGTTCCAGCACTTCATCAATTTGAGTGCGCAGCAGACGCAGGTTTTCCAGCCTGACAGTGCCGTCCGATCCAGCCATCATCAATATGCGTAGGCGCACTTCTTCAGCTGTCTGTTGGTAGACTTGTTGCAGTTCTTTCAGCGCCTTGGCATCGAGCTTGTTGGCTTCTTTTCGTGCCTTTTCACTGGCACGTTTAATGGCCTGCTTTCTTTCTTCTGGTGTCATTGACCACCTCGGGTGGAGATTGTGGTGGCGCTTTCACCTTTCGGTGCATTGTTGGGGGTGACGCTGACTTTTGGCGCTTTATGGCTGCTTTCTTCTGGGTAAGGATCGTTATTGTTGGCTTGTTCTTCCCGCTTGGCTTTGACTCTGGAAACATCCTGCCCGGCTTCTTCCCAGATCAGCTCGTCAGGAATACCCAGTGCCTGCAATTTGAGCGCCCGGTCAGCCCGCTGGTTTTTGGTTTCCGTATTGCGCTCGGCAAACTCTATGGTGAAGTCGTAGGCGTCGGGGTTCATGCCTTGCAGTAACAGTTCCAGCCGGAAGCCTTCCAGATAGGCCTGGCTGATCATATCCTGAAGACTGTCGATCTCTTGAAAGTAATCGCCTTTCAGATCTTCAAGCACATCACGACTCAGGTCTTCTACATAACCAAAAAGCCCTTTAGGTGCAGGCGACCCTGAGAAAAAGGTATCCAGCAGATAGGAGACATCGGCAATCTGATCCAGAGCCGCATCACCCTGAATCGCATTAATGGCGCCCTTTTTGTTCATAAAGAAATCGGTCTGGATCTGGCCTGCATTGTTGTTCACATTGGCCTCGTACTCCTGCATCTCTTCTTTGGTGTAACCCTCAAGAATATGAGCCAGTTTTTGCGGGGCCCGATGCCGACGACGGATCACCAGATCCTCTTCGGTCATGGTGAGCTTTTGCCAAATCGTTCGGGTGGCATCGAGATAGGGACGACCCAGGCAGCCCATATCGTCAAAATTGTCCGGCTCCAGTCGGACCAGGGTTAACTGCCAGCGAGAAAACCGGGCCAGCTCTCGCCAGGTGAGTGGGTCTACTTGTTTGTAGGCTTCGGCCATATCTTTGAAACGACCGTTGGCGTCTACTCTGGACACAATGGTCTCTGTCGGCATACGGATACCACCGCAAACATGGCGCTCATCACTCAAGACCCACTGCAGCGGCAAATTGCCTTCCATAGCGGCACCACGGGCATCGGAAAACAGTTTGTTACGGTTATTCAGTTGCAGGCGTTGGCAGAACTGAGCCCAGAGACGTGTAACTTTTTTATTCTGCGAACCTTTCCACTTCAACATCAGGCCGCCTTTGGTGACATCACGGGCCATACGTTTGTGGATCTGTTTGATACGACCATCCACTTTATCCATATAACGCAGGTGCAGAATGGCCTGACGCAAATCAGGATCGACGTGCATCTGGTTGTAAACATGCTTGATGCTGTTTTCAGGCGTGGCGATCCGACCCAGGGTGTTTTTCTGCCGGTCCATTTCCGCATTCATCGCCAGGGCTTCCTGGTGCAAAGCATTGGTGTTTTGATAACGGCTAAACAGTTTGGGCAGTTTCATTGAAAGCCTCCGATCAGTCCAAGAGGCGACTGCCCCAGCAGTTGCTCCCGTGTTTGTGTGCGGTTTGAAATCACCGTTTGCACATGGCACTCGCCCCGGGTCACAAAACCCCAAACCATGGCCATGAAGGCATCAAACAGGTCATCCCCTATGGAACGTTTCACCATTTTGTAACTGGCATAAGCCCCTTTGGTGGGGACAGATTTAATATTGGTCAGCTGTCGGCAAAGCAGTTGCATATCGGCCATGACCGGGTCAGTGCTCGGGTCATCATCCACCGCAGGAATCGCCACCCGGTTATTATTGAACAGACTGCGAACGGCAGAGGCCATCTGGTGCTTGGTCATGCCTTCAAAACGGATAGGCGAGCAAGGCCATTCGGGCCAGGTGCTGGCGGTGGATTCACCTTCGCCGATGGCTCGGCGGTCGACAGGTGTCAGGCCCTCGAAGAAAAGACGGTCACAGAGTGCGGTCAGCATACCCACCCCGTAAGCATCACCCAGTGCATAATCGGGCATGAAGTATTTCCAGAGGGTGACAATATCCTGCATAACGGTGGCTTCGTCGGTACCCGGTGGCCATGTGCGACAGAAGATAGGCACCACAAAGCCGGATATTTCTTCACCCACTACCAGGGCATGTTTGGACGCTGCCGGATCTTCACCATGACCCGAGGCATCGTAACCAAAACTGACCAGCCCCCGTTTTTTGTATTGAATGCCGGGGATGGCTTCCTCGATCTTGAGTTGAGCCGCTACGCCCCGGACCTTGGCTTTCTGAAGCCACTTGTCCCAGATCAAGTTTCGGGCGGCGACGTTTTTGCAGAGCAGCTGGCGGATAAATTCTTCAGGGGCCAGCTGGTCACGCATATCCATAATGAATTGTTCGTTCAGAATGCCCAGCTCGATGCCGAGGTAACAATCCACCACAGGGAGAATGCAGTATTTTCCTGAGTCGACCATTTCGGACAGGGTGTCAGCGCCTTTGAATACTCCGGTGATGCGGATAATGGGTTTGTTCACCGCTTTTTTGCTGGCACCCAGACGACGGGTAGCACCCATGGTCAGCAGAAAACGGGAGTAAAGGCGTTCTGGGGGCATATCGTCGACTTCTTCCAGAGAAGCAATGGTTAAATCAGAACCGTCTACCTGAGCCATGATCCCGAAAGCGCCTGCCTTGCTCCGGTTGCTGAACTGATAAGAGGCGTCGGCCATTTGCTTTCTGCCACTTTTATAGAGCAGGAAATTTTCGAGAATAGGAGAGCGGCGGATGGCGTCGGTGTGATAGGTCAGGTTGGTAATAGCCTGAGCTTCCCTGGGGGCGACAACGCCCAATTCCTGATCAGAGTTCGTGGCCATGTACTCCTGAATCCACATCTCTTTGACAGCGGTTTTACCGGTTCGGCGGCAGGAGAAATCAACCGAGTTGTCGTTCTCATCCATTTCGATCATTTTCAGGATCTGCATGGCGTCCAGCTCAACGTTATGCACATGTTTGTGCCACATGGCATGATCGCCAGCGTAACGATGGATTTCACGTTCAGAAACCTGACAGAGTTCAAGCCGCTGGGCTGCGCTAAGGCGTTGTGTCATCCAGCACCTCGGCTTCTATATCCTTGGGTTTTTCCTCTCCGTCTTCCTGCCGATGTTCGATCAGTACCGGGTCCTGGCTGGCTCTTAACTGAGAGCGCCCGATCATGGTTTTAAGATCGGATACCTGCTTTTCCATCTTATTGCGGTATTCCAGTGCGGATTCTTTTTCGTCTTCTTCCTGTTGCAGCTGACCTTGCTGAATACCCTGATCCACCTGAATTTTCGGTGTCATGTTCAAATCAGCCAGAGAAAGATTGTTGCGGCTGATCATGTCCATCATCGGTTTGAGCAATGGATGGGCTTTGATGTCTTCGACTATGTTCCATTCCCCAGTGTCAGGGTCCACATAACGACCAATATGAAACCCCCCTTCCTTATCAAAGTCATGGACCGGATTCCTTAATGTAACGCCATCGGCAATAAGGGCCTGCATCATGTCTTGCATAATCGCCATGAAGTTAGCCTGGTTAATAGCATGCAAATCCTGAAGGGCCGTTGGGTCTCCAGATTCAATAGCCACCAGACAGCGGAGCATCAAATCAGAACGTTTCAGACAGGCGACCTGCTGGGCGCAATAATCCCGATCCACATCACAGGTTTTACAGTGCGGATATTTGTCAGGCCGGGCAGGAAAATACATGGCGGTCTTCGCTGACGCCCCATGTTTCATAGCATTAAAACGAGTAATCCTGGCTTCTTCCGGCGTCGGATGCCCAGCCAGATTAGAAGCTGAGGCCGCTTTTCCCTCTGGTGTTTTAGGACCAGTAGCTTTCAAATGAGCACAAAACAAACCCACCTGCCATGGAACCTGGGAACATTCGTTTTCACAAAGCGGACAGTCTGAAAAATAGCGGTAAGGATGCGCACGCTCCGGAGCAGATTCCGTGCGTGTCGGTTGGTCGTCGAAGGTATGTTCACAATCAGCACAGCGAAAAGTAACCGATCCCGCTGGCTCAACAGGCACTGGTTTCATTGGGACATGGTTTCACTATGAGCACGACATAAAAAGGGAGAGAGCTGTCACGCTTATGCGGTATTTACTGATAAAAAAGCCTTTTTAGAAGACTTTACAAGGGTAGGGGGTATGGGTACTATTAGCGCCGCTCTGGTTCGCAGTGAGTTGTGAACGGGGAGCCATATTCTCACTCTCAAGCAAGAGTTTGTTTCCTGAACTGCGTGTTCATTAAGCATCAAGGGTCGTTAGCTCAGTTGGTAGAGCAGTTGGCTTTTAACCAATTGGTCGTAGGTTCGAATCCTACACGACCCACCAAATCAACAAAAAGCCGGTTCAAAGAACCGGCTTTTTGTTTTTTGCATGCTAAAAATAAATCAATGCAGCTTTAGATGGGGGCGTGTCGTTTTCCCGATAAAGTCTTTGATAATCAGGGCTCCAGTCCTCAATCGTCCAAACAGCGCTACCTGATGCATTCGGTAGAGGCTGATATAAAACATCTTGGCCATCCTGCCTTCCACCATCATATCGCCGCCTGTGATGGTTCCCATCAAATTACCTACGGCACTGAAACGACTCAGAGAGATCAGAGAACCGTAGTCTTTGTAGGTAAAGGTTAAAGGTGCCTCACCCTCCAGAACTTTTCCTGTCAGGCTCTTGGTCAGCAACTCAGCCTGCTGGTGAGCAGCCTGGGCTCTTGGAGGTATAGTGAACGGTTCGCCGTTACTGTTTGTCAGTGTGCAGCTGGCGCAGTCACCCAGTGCGTAAATGTGATCATCCAATGTAGATTGCAGGGTGGGTCTGACCACTAGCTGGTTAATTCGATTGGTTTCAAGGCCGGCGATGTCTTTCAGGAATGCTGGCGCTTTGATGCCTGCGGCCCAGATACTGAGATCGGAGTTGATAAAGTCACCGCTTTTTGTATTCAGGCCTTTGTCAGTAATTTCACTGACCAGCTGATGGGTTTGTATAACAATCCCCATTTTCTGCAGCTGTTTGTGAACACTGCTGCTGATACGAACGGGCAGGGCAGGCAGTATTCGTTCGCTGCCTTCTATGACAGTGATGTTTACTTTGTTTGGCTGAATCGCGTCCAGGCCATATCGGGCGAGTTCTATGGCTGCGTAGTGAAGTTCTGCTGCCAGTTCCACACCTGTCGCTCCGGCACCAATGATGGCGATGTTTAACTCAGGTGATTTCTCATGGGAAGCCTGGGCATGAAGGTAATGATTCAGAAGCGTTGTATGTACTCTTTCTGCTTGTTCCCGGTTGTCCAGAAACAGGCAGTGATCCACTGCACCTGGTGTATTAAAGTCGTTGGCGGTGCTGCCCAAACAGATGACCAGGTCATCGTACTCCAAGCTGCGCTCGGGAACGACCTCTTGTCCGGCTTCGTCGTTAATAGGAGCGAGGGTAATGGTTTTATTATCCCGGTCCAGACCGCACATTCTTCCGGGTAGAAAGTGGAAATGATTCCATTTGGCCTGAGCCAAATAGCTCAGCTCATCTTCAAAAGCATTCAGGGAGCCTGCGGCCACTTCATGCAAAAGGGGTTTCCAGAAATGCGTTTTTCGAACATCCACCAGGGTAATTCGGGCTTTCTTCTTCTTGCCCAGTTTTTTTCCCAGTTTGGTGGCTAATCCGAGCCCTCCGGCACCTCCTCCAACAATTACTATTTTATGCAGCTGGTCAGTCACTTCATTCTCTCTATTTTTATAAAGGAGTGTTTTGAATCAGTCTGAAATCCCCAGCTCTCTTCTTGGCTTTATGGTTAGAAAGAGCGGAAAACTGATTGAGAACACACCCTACAGCTATTCAGGCTGACTCAGCCCAGGATAAAAACGCCTATCAGACGGCTGAGAACACCAAGTATGACAATCAAAAAGCTCAGCCAGAACATCAGCTTTAAGGGTCTGAAGCGGCTGCGCTCTGTCGCATTGGTCCCAGTGCTGATAAAACGGTCAACTTTGGCCTGATCTTCAGGGTATAGACGGGTCTGGATTTTTTCCATTTGCCACTCCGTATCCTCGGTCAGCACATTAGAGTATGCTATTTAAGCAGTCAATCTGCCAATAGATAACCTGAATTTGACTGAGAAAAGCCTAAAATAATTTGAACTTGTGTACTAATTAACCAATCAATCACGGTTGACTGGGCTCAAGCTCTCGATCAATCTAGTTTAAACGGTATGAAAACTGGGCGCAGCGGGTGAAACTGTTTTTATTGGCGTTAAAAGTTCAATATTTCGAGTGGGTCGAACTATACAGGGTATTTCGTCGTTTCTCATCCCATCGCACATTCCTCAAAGCCTATCTTGGGTTGAAGCTTCGATACCTGCTGGACAGCCCTTTTCAGGTCAGTAAGCGTTTCCTGATTAAGAAAAAGTCAGATGATTTATATCTTTACGGTGAAACACCTTTAACAGTGCTTGATGATATCTGTGAAAAGTCTGGATTAACGTCCCGGGACCACGTTTTTGAATTGGGTGCAGGCAGCGGTTTTACCTCTCTCTGGATGGCTGCTTTTGCAGGTGTTCGAGTGACATCGATTGAGCAGATTCCCACGTTTTGTCTGAGACTCCGGCGTCTCAGTGGTAGAATGAAGCTGGATAAACTAACCGTTATTGAGGGGGATTATCTGGAGGCGGATCTTTCGGGGGCGACGGTCGTTTATCTTTATGCATCCAATCTGGATGATCTCACTATTCGATGCCTGACGCTGAGAATGCTGGCCCTTAAACCCGGGAGTAAAGTGATTTCTGTCAGCTATCCGCTCCAGGATTATTGCCCCATACCGGGTATTTTTGAACAGAGTGAACGCTTTTCTGCTCGCTTCCCGTGGGGGGAAGCGGATATATTTTTGCAGGTCAGAACATCTTGTGTGCAGAAGTCATGCGTTTGACGACGCTGCTGCCATAGCGAGCGATCATTTCAGGAATCGGTTTATCCGGAAATTGCTCTAATCCCACCTTGATGAAATTCCATGTCACCTGAGCTTGTTTGATCGGTTTGGCCGCATGGGCGTGGTCGCCGTATTCTTGACCCAGCCTGGACAACTTCTGTTCGAAATGTCGAGCCAGTGTTTGCAGCTGAAGCCGACCGGAAGCGCTCTTGTCTTCATTTAACTCGGAAAGAGTCAGGCTGAGATAGTGACGGGACAGGCGTTGCATGAGTAATGCCTGCTCAAGAAAATCGAGCTTTTCATTTTTGTGTGGTTTGCTGGTCAGGATTTCTTGTCTGAGAAGCAATAACTTTCTATCCAGTCTGGCCAAGGCCAGAAGCAGTGTAGTGGCCTCAGGGGGACGGGAGTGAGCGGGCAAATCAGCCATCCAGGCGGCGTGTCGGCTAATGATAGGCCATAGACTCAGGGTCGATGATAGCAACTTCGAAGTTTCCTGATCGTTGGACTTTTCCGGCAAGGCCGGGATGCTCTGGTTCAGCAGAGCCAGATTGTCCTGCATTTTCATTCTGGCGTCCTTGTTGAGAAAATCGATCTGGAGCAAGTGAATATTTTCGATCAGCTGATTCAGCAATAACTCCTGCTTCAAAAGGTGCTCTGGGGTCAGGTTGTTGTTTTTGGCAGCCGACTCTGAGGACATAGCCTGGTTCATAAAAGTCAGAAGGAAAAGCAGTGTGGTCAGTAATTGAGCTTTAGACATTGCGGGGTCCGGAAACAGTTAAATCATCCCTTATGTATCGGATATCCCGGCTGTCACTTAACCTGACAATCCAGAAGCAGCTTATCGACATTTGCAGCCCTCAAAGACAGTGAACAGCCATACTGGAAGACCTGTCAATGCTTATGAGAGCATGCAAATACGACTGTGATGTCAGTTATTGCCTTCCAGCTGTTCCTTGAGCTTGGCAGGAACTTCCTTGATCACGAGCTGATTCAGATCTTTGTTGTACACCACCTGGGTACCGAGCAGCTCGGCATCAAAGGCAATGTTAAGACCTTTGCTGCGACCGGTATACTTAACCAGTTTGGTTAGAGTGCGTTTTTCCGGAGCCATAGGTTGACTCATGTCGTAGTCGCGGGTGTTGACGAAGCGGGCAAAATCATCGGAGCCCGCTTCACTCAGATAGCCGGTAAGTTCATCCAGGGTCAGGGCATCGCCATCATCCATTTTGGTTTGGCAGAAGTCGTAGACCTGTCGGCTGACTTCCTTGTGATTTTCCAGAGAAGGCGCTTCCCTGGCGTACTCCTTTACAGCACTGACCAGTGTGTCAGCTTCTTCCTTGCTGTTACTGGTTTCATTGCAGCCCAGAGCTTCCTGAAATACATCGCTCAGACGGCGGCCACCGCGGGGACGCAGGAATGAGAGATAACGACCACTGTTCTCGTTACCCTGCCATTCGGTGATATTAATGCGGCAGGCCAGTGGCATTCTGGCTGTATCCAGATAGGCTACATCCTGAATAGCAAGATCATCTGTCACGGTTATGCTGACATTACTGGTTAGCATGCAGAGCATGAAGTATCGGGTCAGGCCCTGCTGATAATCAGCAAACAGCAGGTAGCCCCCACCCAGTGCTCCGGCCTGATCGAGCTTTTCCAGAAGCTGGTTCAGGGTATTGCGGGTCAGGGCTGTAAAGTCCATCTTTTCTGCCAGGTAATCACCCAGTTCAGTTGGGAAAGGGCTTTCGGCATCGGGGTTGAACTGGCCATACTGTTTGTCCTGTTTCTTGTTGTAAGTTTGCATCAGGTCGTCCAGCATGGCTTCCAGGGCCGGAGTGGGGGGCAGGCTGTGATTTGCCGGAACAGCAGTCAGGGAGTCACTGTCGGGGACCTGTTTCAGCTGGTGGACAATGATTTGTTGTATGGCCATAAGTTAATAGTCTTGAACGCAGTGAGGATCGTCTAACCCAAAAATTTCTTAGAGCAGGTTCGAACAAAAGTAAGCTTCGGAAGAAGCAAACCGGAGCCTGCTATGGCAAAACATACACAAGAAACCCTTCGTTTTCACCCTGTTAATGGTAAAACTGTCAGAGCTGATTTTAAGGAGATGAGTTGTCCCTCGATTTTGGCGTGCTGCAGTTTCGTAAAATAGCTATCCGAAGTGAGCTAATTCCTTGGCTCGTCGGGGTAATTCATAGCAAGCGACATCAGTCTTGTATTAACTATTTCAAACAAATATTGATTACCGCCATCTCTGTTCATGGCACGCCAGCCAGTGCGGTGCTATATATAGAGCCTTGTACAAACGGCAAAGGCCAGTCAGTGGGCCTGAGCCCTACACAGGATGATATAAGTAATAGGTTATGTTCTATTTTATTCTGTCCGTGTTCACTATCTCCCGGCGATCAGACAACCTTCATCTGAGCGGCATCGATATCAAATTGCCGCTAATATTTCTTGGCATTTCGTTTCTGGTGACACCTGTCAAAACCTTTTCCGGGCAGAGCGGGACACTCGTGTCGACGGGGTATGCCAGTACCGCTCCGGGCATTTATAATCCATCCGGTATTTCACTGCCTATCCTCTTACTCCCTCTTGCATACCATACCTACTTCAATCGTTTTTCTCATTCTGGCACCCATCAGAAAGCCGGGACTGAACCATCCTTTTGCATCGAGCCTGAAGACCCCCTCCTTGCTTACAAGTCGGGCTGCCTGCCGTTGCCAGGGGAGCTGGATATGACATTGGCCCCCGACCGGAGAGACCCGGATCAATGGACCTGGCTTTTACCCGGCAAAAGCAGGCCAGAACCCTACCCTGAACAGACACAGGTGAAGGTCGGTGATGAAGGTGTGCCAGTCCACATATCAGTCCCTGACACGAGTTTACAATGGAAGCCGGGACAACCTGTTCCCGGTCAAAATGGCGATTTCCTGCCCGGGCCTCCTGGCTCAATAGGTGGCATAACACGGGATACTAAAACGACAATCAATCTTATTCCCGGGAATTGCGATGATGAACCCTGTCTGAGCTGGGGCCTGGATGATGGAAGTGGATGGATTCTGGACCTGTCAGAAACTATTGCCCCATTATTCGAAGATACACCCCCCTGGAGTGACCAGAATCCAGCACTGATTCCGGCCAGTGGACAGGTAGCGGCCACCAGAGCGGTTGATCATAATGGTAACGTCTTTTACAGGCTGGATGAGAACAAACAGGTTCATTACATCAGTAAGGAAGAATACCAGCGGCTACTATCAATGCACTTCCAGAGCTGGCTTGAATACCTTTATCCAGAGTATTTTGGCCCCAGACTGGCTGCCGGAGGTGGCTGGCATCAGTGGCACTGGCGAATTCGTAAAGTGCCACGGGGTCCAGGAGCATCTCCTCCCTGCGAACCTCTCGAAAATTTACCTGAGGAGCCAGCAGAAAGATCTCCAGGGCCCGTCAGCCAGTCCCCTCATGGCGGCGGAGACCCTGGCGAGGGAAGCATGTCGGAACAGCAGTTTCCTGCCCCGCCCGCTCCTGCCTCGGCTCCAGCACGTAAGGCAATTTCCAGACGGCTTTTGGTTGATGAGAGTCCCAGTGATGAGTACTCCGTAGTTACAATGTCAGAAGATGAAATGGCTGGGTTACAAATTTATCGTGGAGACTCTGTCCTGCTAACCGGCAAAGTAAGAAAAACCACTATAGCTGTTGCTATATCGGATGCAAATCAGCCATCTGGCTGTATCAGGATGCACAGGGCAGTCCGTAACAACCTTAAGGTGAGGTTAGGCGATATCGTCAAAGTCTCCCAACTCCCTATGCTGCCCTATGGTAAACGAGTGGGCATATTGCCAATAAAAGATAGCCTTGAAGGTATAACCGGCAACTTGTTTGATGTGTTTTTGAAGCCATTTTTTCTAGAGGCGTACCGACCTGTCAGTAAAAACGACGTTATCCCTATAAGTGCTGGCTTGCGAACCGTTCATTTCCGGGTGATGGAAACAGACCCGGAAGGTGGGTGTATAGTTGCCCAGGACACAACTGTTCACTGTGAAGGCGAACCCGTCGAGCGGCAGGATCCGTCTTCAATTGCGGATGTTGGTTATGATGATATTGGTGGGCTCAGACCACAGATTCAAACGATACGGGAAATTATTGAGCTGCCAATGCGATACCCACAACTTTTCAATACCCTGAATGTCAGTCCTCCAAAAGGAATACTACTAAGTGGACCACCGGGGAATGGAAAAACACTGATTGCCCGGGCTGTTGCCAACGAGAGTGGCGCCTTCCTCTTTCTGATTAACGGCCCGGAGATAATGGGCAAAGTGGCAGGTGAGTCAGAATCCAATCTGAGAAGGGCTTTTGAAGAAGCTGAAAAAAACAGCCCTGCCATTATTTTTATCGATGAAATTGATTCGATAGCCCCAAAGCGTGACAAAACCCCGGGTGAAGTAGAGCGGCGCGTTGTCGGTCAGTTGCTTACCCTTATGGACGGTTTGCAGTCCAGGCGGCAGGTTATGATTCTGGCCGCCACTAACAGAGTCAATTCGATTGATCAGGCACTGCGTCGTTTTGGCCGCTTTGATAAAGAGATTCATATCGGCGTTCCTGACGAAACCGGTCGCCTGGAAATCCTTCAGGTTCATACCAGAGACAAAAAACTGTCCGACGACGTGGATTTGGAAAAGATTGCAAAAGTCTGCCATGGGTTCACCGGCGCTGACATCACGCAGCTTATCACCAATGCCGCAATGCTTTGTATAAGGGAAAAAATAGACATTAGCACCCTCGATGATGAACAGAACGTTGATGCCGAGTTGTTAGATAGTCTGGAAATCACCCAGGCTCATTTTGAAAAGGCTCTCAAATCCTCCAACCCGTCAGCTCTCAGAGAAACCTTTGTCGAGATACCCAATGTGACCTGGGAAGACATAGGCGGCATGAAGGATGTCAAAAATGAATTGCTGGAAATGGTACGCTACCCCCTTCAATGGCCCGAGCTGCTGAAGCATTTTGGTCAGAAACTGGCACGGGGTGTACTTCTCTATGGTCCCCCTGGTTGTGGCAAAACACAGTTAGCCAAAGCCTTGGCTAACGATTGCCAGGCTAACTTCATTGCCATAAGAGGGCCAGAGTTGTTGACTATGTGGTTTGGCGAATCAGAGCATAATGTACGTGACCTTTTTGACAAAGCCAGGCAGGCAGCACCCTGCATCCTGTTTTTTGATGAAATCGATTCTCTGGCGTCCTCCAGGGGATCTTCATTAGGTGACGCCAATGGCGCAAGCGATCGCGTCCTGAACCAACTGTTAATCGAGATTGATGGTATAGCTGAACGGAATAACATTTATATCATCGCCGCCACCAACAGACCCGATATTCTTGACAAAGCTCTTATGCGACCAGGCCGTTTCGACAAGCATATCTACATTCCACTGCCAGATCATGAAAGCCGATTGCATATTTTCGAAGCTGTCCTGCGTAACACCCCGATAGAGGGTGATGTTCAGTTAAAGCAGCTGGCTGACGTAACCAAGGGTTTCTCCGGAGCCGATATTAACGAAATCTGCCAGTCTGCAATACAACATGCTGTCAGGGAATACATTAGCAGTCGTAGCTCGCTGAGAGCTCAAAGTGATGCAATGGACGTTGACGAGTCCCTTGAGAGTTGCATGTTAACGCGCAGTCATTTTGAGAAAGCCATGCGCACAGCGAGGCGCAGTGTCGGGGATGGAGAAATTCGCCGTTATGAAGATTTTCACAAGCGGTCAAGTCAGGCCGGAACTGAATTCCGTTTTCGGGATACACCCCCCTCTGCATCAGTGTCATCTGGAGCAGCAGGAGTGCCACAAGGAGCAGCAAACTTATATGAAGACTATGATGACGATGACTTGTACAAGTAAGCGTTCATAGTAAAAAAACCTGAAGCCGGGTGCTTCAGGTTTTTTCTGGTTGAACTTTTTGCTGTTCTCGTTGCGCCACTTTGGTTGTTCATTGCCATAATGGTACCTTCTTCCCAATCATGTTTTGGGATTCAGAATATGCTCAAGACTGTGCTTTACCAGCAAATCTAACTGATGCTGATTGGGGCTGATTCTGGCCATTAACTGAAGGCCCAGAAAGAAGCTGGTGAGCTCTCTGGCTGCTTCCGCGCTGCTCAGGCAGGGGGCAATCAGGTTTTTTTCAGTCCCCCTGAGTATCTGGGCCATTAATGCCTGTTGGATCGTGTTCACAGCCTGTCTGACCAGCTCAGCAGCCTGATCTGGCAATAGGTGCAGCTCTGTACTGGTACAGGCCAGAAAGCAGCAGTTCTGGTATTGCACGTTGCGGGGATGACGATAGCCTGCTGTCAAAAATCGGCGTAAACCTTCAAGGGGAGGCCCTGAACCGAGATACTTTTGGATTCTTAACTGCAGGTAGTGTTCAATGTAGTACTTTAAGACGTGCAGGTATAAGCCTTCTTTGTTTTTAAAATGATGATACAGGCTCCCAGGGTGCAGATCGGTAGCTTCTTCCAGCTGTCTGAGCGAAGAAGCCGAGAATCCCCGAGACCAGAAGAGAGCAAGTGCGTTATCCAGCGCCTTGTCTTTATTAAAAGAGGTATGCCTGCCCATAAGTGACATAATTTGATTTTCGAACTTCCAATGTAGCAGCAGTTTTCTGTTCCCGACAACTCCCACAATGGATTAGCACCTGTAGTGGGATATAAGCTGGAGAATACCGGAATGGCACTGACCCCGTCGAATATGGTTGAACTGGGCTCGTCTGCCCCTGATTTTAAATTGCCTGATCCTTCATCAGGACAGTCCGTCTCCCTGCAGGAAGTAAGAAAGGAGAAGGGCGTTCTGGTGATGTTTATCTGTAATCACTGCCCTTATGTGATTCACATTGAAGATGCGCTGGTAGAGTTGGGTAAGGATTATGCTGATCGAGATCTTGGCATAGTGGCTATCAGTGCTAATGATGCCAGGACCTATCCCGAGGATGCTCCTGACAAGATGGCATTAAAATCTTATCCGTTTCCCTATCTGTATGATGAAAGTCAGTCGGTGGCGAAAGCCTACGATGCGGCCTGTACACCTGATTTTTTTCTCTTTGATGCCGAACTGAGGTGTGTCTATCGTGGTCAGTTTGATCACTCTCGTCCTGGTAATGACAAGCCTGTGACCGGGGCTGATTTAAAGTCTGCCATGGACTCAGTGCTGGCGGGAGAGCGAGTAGCAGAGAATCAAAGTCCCAGTATCGGCTGTAATATTAAATGGAAGTAATACCAATCGTGCTTTCTAACTCCCCATGGGAGTTAGAAAGCACGATTGGTATAATTCAGCACTCTTCACAAGGTATTATTTTTTCTCAACCCAGAGGGTCCAGTTTCTGTATTTGGATACTTTTTCGAAGCGATCTTTCAGCGGGGCAGACAGCTTATTGATGTTGCCGTCGCGAGTGGCCAGAAAGTCCCTGCGATCCCTGTGTAATTGATCGAAGATCTCCTCTTCACTGGAGGCCAGCTGGGCCTGACCCTGGGAATAAAAGCGAGCCGAGAACGGACGCTTCATAAAGTAAATGAGGCGACCAGGCTGTTCATTAGGGTGTGTCATCATGTTGGCGATCAGGTACTTTTGCGATTTTTTACCACCGTCGTTCATCATGACCATGATAGTAGCAATCATCAACAGAGGTGTCAGGGTTGCCAGAGTGATAAGCTTACCAGAGTGGTTGGACCAGCTCTCCCCGAACAGTCGTGCAATAATCATTGCCAGGGCAGGCATCACAGGGAGCGTGTAAGTCCAGATCAGATTGGTAGTGAAAGTGAAAAACAGGGGCAGAAACAACAGCCAGCAGAGCAGGAAATAATCCCATTCAGTTAACTTGAGAGTGGGCTTCTTTTGCCAGAATTTCCAGAGTTGTCTGATGGCAACTCCGAGTAACACGAATGTCCAGGGAAAGCCTCCTGCCAGCAGGTAGCCCCAGATGGCTCCCAGAGCGTGGACATGGGCATTGCCGTATTCATCACCCTGCCAGCCGGAATCCAGATAGCGGGAAAAATGTTCGCCAATAAACATGTATTCCAGAAGACCGGGGTTGCGTATCTCGGCGCTGATATACCAGGGAAGGGCAATGGCTGCTGACAGAATAGTGCCTTTGATCCAGGGAAATTTATGCCACAGCGTTATCAATCTGCCTTTAGGAAGGCACCATAAGAAAATCGGACCACCCGCCAGAACCACTGCAGCGAGCCCTTTTGCCAGCAGTGCCAGGCCGCAACCGGCAAAAAACAAATATTGCCACCGAAGTGCTTCAGATTTGTCGTGACTCTGCCAGCCCATCCAGAAACTGCCGAGTATCAGAGTGGTCGTCAGGGTCATGACCGGGTCGGCCAGCAGGGCACCGGAAAGAACGAGAAACATGGCGGAGGTGACCAGGAACAGTACCGAAATTTTTGCCTTTTGTACCCCCATTTGAAAATGGGCCAGCTTCCAGACCAATGCCAGTGTGCCCAGACTACAAACCAGAGAAGGTAAGCGGGCGGCAAATTCATTGATTCCGAATAACTTGAAGCTTATGGCTGAAAGCCAGATAAACATGGGTGGTTTACCGAGGAACGGGACACCATAATCAAAATATGGAATGATCCAGTCATTGGTCTCGACCATCAGTCTGACGATCTCACCGTATCGGGCTTCTGAAGTATCCATCAGAGGATATAGGCCAAGGGAGAGGAGCCGGATCAGAATGGCGAACAGAATCAGAAGGTACACCCAGAGCCAGCGGGAAGAGGTTTTCAGGGAGGCGTCAGTCATTATTATTTTGCACTCTGTCTCTGGTTGCTGTGGAAATGCACAAGGTTATGAATGTTGCTATTCCATTACTTCGTATTGCTTCGGCCGATTCATTGATAGCAAACATAAAGCAAAAAAGCCTCGGACCCATGTTATTCGCATACTGAAAAAAAGCCCAGTCCCTAATTAATATCACTGGGACGTTAATCGGGACCCAAATCAGCGTAGCGCCTAATCAAAGTAGTTCATTTCGATCGGTTTCTATAATTTTTTTCGTAGACATCTCGCCCCATGGCCAGGATCTGTCGGTCGATCATGGTCTGGAAGCTGTCCAGGCAGTTTTGGTGAACCATTGGGTCTCCTGAAAACTCTCGCATAAGACATACCGTAGCCTCAATAGTAGAAAGGGCTGATTGATGAGGGGATTTGCGAATTCGGTAGCGGGACTCCAGATTTTCTGGCAGGGATATCCGTGGCAGAGACCGAAGTTGAGGGTTGAGATGAAGTATCTTTCTGGCTTTTCTCCAGGTACCGTCCAGCAGAATACAAACATCAGGCAGGCCATGGATTTTCTGATATTCAGAAGGTTGGAAAGCCTCTTCGCCCGGAAAAAGTAAGCAGCTTTTTTTGTTCTCCAGAAGGATCTTGAGGTGTGGGTTTTCGGAGAAGTCCTCTCCTGCGAGAACCTTGCAGTTCTCAATGCCCAGTCTGGCGATCCGGGCGGTATTCAGCGGATGTTTGACCTCATCGGGGTGCTGCAGGATCAGTAGTTCACAGCAGGCCTGCTCGGGTTGTAAATGCTGGCAAATGCAGAATCGAAGAGGACGCTCACAGCGCGGGCATTTGGCTCGGGCCATAAATGACATTCCTGAAAGTGAGATTGATACGGGGTAAAACGGTTCTGGATGTTTTGGGAAGACAATGCTGCCAGCAGCGCTGGGTTGAGCCTGACATCACCAGCAGTGAGCCAGAAGGTAAATCCAGTGACAAGGGTTGGATACCCCTTGAACTGGCCTCTTTGTGTTTCAGTCGAAAACGTCTTTCCTGGCCCAGACTCAGTGAGGCAATAACAGGCTGTTCTCCAAGTTCTGCCTCATCGTCAGAATGCCAGCCGTTACTGTCATTGCCATCACGATACAGGTTGAGCAGAACCGAGTTGAATGAAGAGTGACAGGTGTGTTCGACCACTTTTTTTATCGCCAGCAACACCGGTGTCCATGGCTCTGGAGTGAGTGTCAGGCCAGAGTAGCTGTAAGTCATTCCCTCATCAGCATACCAGGCTTGTAATCGAGGTAAATCCAATGTTTTTCCGAAAATTGTGATTGTATCCTGACGCCACCGGGTGCCAGACAGAAGTTGCTGGTAATAGGATTCACAATCTTGTTGTGTGATCAGATCTGGCCAGAAAGACAGCTCGGCGTCGGGAGCATGAATGTTGATTGAACGCAAATCCGTAGACTGGGAGCTGTTATCGCAGAGACATTTCAAAGATCAGCTTTTCTGCAGTACAGTCAAAGTCGAGCATCGCCTTGATCACCGTGATACCGTTTTCCTGAATGGTTTCTGACTGAATCTTGCAGTTGCCTGATCCGACTGAAAGAGCTCGCTGCTCTATCTTGTTGAACTTTTCCTGGGCAGAAACTGCCTTGTCACCACGAATTTCCACAGTAACCCAGGTATCATCGTCGCGGATCAGGGTACCGACCTCTACCGTATTGCAGGTGTTGCACTCAAAGGGGTCTTTTTCTTTCATGCTGATACCTCTTGAAAGCAAGTAAATCTACCTCATTCATCATGAGATAAACATATTACAAGATCTATGGGGATACGCCAGAAATAATAGCTGTTTCTGCGATAGCTTTTCCGTGGCCGGGCAGTTTTTTTTCTTCGAAATCCTTCTGAAATCGAGCATGTCCATGTTTTGTGTGTCCTGTACTTGTTTGTGCGTCTTGGTGCGTGTTTGTGAAGGCTTTTTTATTCGGATTTTATGGTATAGGCTCAGTAATTCTCGAAGTTGTACGTCATCAAAATGAGGGATGAAAACGGTACTTTGGTTCAAAAGTTTCCGGTATTCCTGCATCAGAACAAGGTGGTCGTGCTTTTAGCCATGAACAAAGTGCCAGAGTGAAAGCAATTTCACGGTAGAAACCCGGGAAGTTAAATCTATGACAGACAGTAAGGCGAATTTGCGTCGCAACGTGAACCTGCTGGGAACACTGTTGGGTCAGACTATAAAGGAACATCATGGCGAGGTTTTTTTCAATCGTATTGAAAGCATTCGTCAGCTTTCCAAGGCTGCAAGAGCAGGCAGTGAGGATGATCGGGAAGTTTTACTGGATCAACTGAAAAACCTTTCTGATGACGACCTGGTGCCCGTTACACGGGCGTTCAGTCATTTTCTTAATCTGGCTAACCTGGCCGAACAATATGACAGTATTGCTGTTAGCCATGGCGAAACGTTCTGTGTTCCGGATCACTTTGATGAGCTGATGGCGAGGCTCAGAAATCAGGGGTTCAGCCAGGAGCAAATCGCAGACAGTGTTGCCAGCCTTGATATGGAGCTGGTACTGACCGCTCACCCCACCGAAGTTTCCCGCAGAACCCTGATCCAGAAACATGAATCGATTTTTGAGTGTCTCAGCAAGCTGGAAAGCAGCCGTCTGAGCTTCAGGGAGCGAGCCCGTCTTGAAGACCGGCTTCGTCAATTGATAGCTCAGGCCTGGCACACTTATGAATTCAGGATGAAGCGACCATCACCTGTTGATGAAGCCAAGGGTGGATTTGCCACCATCGAGCACTCTCTATGGAATGCGGTGCCTGATTTTGTTCGTGCTATAGATGAGCGGCTCAGGGAACATACCGATATTGGTCTGCCACTGGATGCTGTACCGGTGCGCTTTTCTTCCTGGATGGGAGGAGACCGGGATGGAAATCCATTCGTCACCGCTGAGGTGACCCGGGAAGTGCTTTTATTGAGTCGCTGGATGGCTGCGGATTTGTACCTCAGGGATCTGAACCCCCTGATTGGAGAGCTCTCCATGACGGAATGCAGTGAAGAAATGAAGCAGAAACTGGGGGATTGTCGAGAGCCCTATCGGGTCGTTCTCAGACAGCTCAGAGAGCGTCTCAGAGAGGCCCGAACCTGGTGCGAATATGCACTGGTCGACAAATCCCGTTCTTCTGAAGTGCTTCTGGAGCATAAAGATCTTGTTGAGCCTCTGGAGCTTTGCTACCACTCCTTGCATGAAGTGGGTCTGGGCGTCATTGCCGATGGTCCGCTATTGGACATGATCCGTCGTGCTCACAGCTTTGGTCTCACCCTGATACGTTTGGATATTCGTCAGGAAGCGAGCCGACATACTCAGGCGATCAGTGAGTTAACCAGAGCTCTGGGGATTGGTGATTACCAGAGCTGGGATGAACAGGAAAAGCAGACCTTTTTACTGAAAGAGCTGCAGAATCCCAGGCCCATGATTCCGGTAGAATGGCAGCCTTCCGAAGATGTCGCTGAAGTCCTTGCCACCTGTCGTGCTATTGCCAGAGAAGGTCAGCAGGCATTAGGCGCATATGTCATTTCCATGGCCTACAAACCATCCGATGTCTTGTCTGTAGCGCTGTTGCTGAAAGAGTGTGGCGTTGGCTTTGCAATGCCTATTGCTCCTCTGTTTGAAACACTTGACGCGCTGGATGGTGCCAGTGAGTGTATCAGCTCTCTATTGTCATTGCCCTGGTATCGTGGTTATTGCCATGGCGGTCAGATGGTGATGATCGGTTATTCCGACTCTGCCAAGGATGCTGGCTGGATGGCAGCAGCCTGGGCTCAGTATCGGGCCATGGAAGAGGTGACGGAGGTCTGTCGTAAAAATAATGTCGGGCTGACACTGTTCCACGGTCGTGGTGGTACCATCGGTCGTGGTGGTGGCCCTGCCCATGCGGCGATTCTCTCCCAGCCACCGGGCTCGGTGAACAATAATCTGCGAGTCACTGAACAGGGAGAAATGATCCGTTTCAAGTTTGGTTTCCCTGATGTGGCCATTAACAGCCTGATGCTCTATGCAAGCGCCACGCTGGAAGCAACCCTGCTGCCCCCGCCTGTGCCAGAGCAAAGCTGGCGGGATATGATGGATCAGCTGGCCAGAGATTCCCTGCAAATATACCGGGGTATGGTCCGGGATGAGCCTGATTTTGTTCCCTATTTTCGTGCGGTGACGCCAGAACAGGAATTGGCCAAGTTACCCCTGGGTTCAAGACCTGCAAAGCGCAAGCCCAATGGTGGCGTGGAAAGTCTGCGGGCGATTCCATGGATATTCGCCTGGACCCAGATTCGTCTCATGCTGCCCACCTGGCTTGGGTGTGGTGCCGCCTTAAGAAATGCTTTGGAAAACGGCCAGAAAGAAACTCTGGAAGAGATGATCAGTCAATGGCCCTTCTTTAAGGCGCGGCTGGAAATGCTGGAGATGGTCTTTATGAAGACCGATTCGAATCTGGCTGAATACTATGAAGAGCGGTTGGTACCGACCGAGCTACAGCATCTGGGAGAAAGTCTGCGAGAGCAGCTGAAAACTGCAGTTCAGGCACTGCTGGAGCTTAAAAGCGGGGAAGAGTTGATGTCTAACCATCCTCAGAATAAGCAGGCTATCGCTTTGCGTAATCCATATACTGACCCTCTGAATGTGCTTCAGGCAGAGTTACTCTACCGCGTTCGACATTCAGAAGAAGGGAAGGTTTGTGAAAATCTGGAACAGGCCTTGATGATTACTGTTGTTGGTATTGCTGCAGGTATGCGTAATACCGGCTAACTGGCTTATTGTCAGAGTCAATGTGTTTGTCTCCTGTAACTCGTTCCAATGCTCCAGCAAAGGCAGGAGTCGCAGGAGAGTCTCCACCCGGTCAGTCTTCAATGTGGCTGACGTACAATGATATCCGGGGTGAAATTTTAAGGTTTTATTACCATGGTGCATGATATAGGATCACGGAGCACGTCAAGATAAGGTGATCGGAACAAGCATGGCTGTCGCTGCAATTATCACAGGAACGGGGCTATACACCCCGACCAGTTCTATCAGCAATGATGAGCTGGTCACGAGCTACAATACCTGGGCTCAGAAAGAGAATGACAAACACCAGCAGGCAATCGCTGCCGGTGAAAAAGACCCCCTGCCATTGAGTAACAGTGCCTTTATAGAAAAAGCTTCGGGCATTAAAAGTCGTTATGTCATGGATCGTGAAGGTGTTCTTGATCCTGGTCGTATGGTACCCCGACTTCCCGAGCGGGATAACGAAGAAATCTCCGTTCAGTGTGAAATGGCATTACATGCTGCCAGAGATGCGCTTTCCCAGGCACGAGTGAGGCCGGAAGAGATAGATCTGGTCATTGTGGCTTGCTCCAACCTGCAAAGGGCTTATCCTGCCATTGCCGTTGAGGTGCAGTACTACTTGGGAGCATCTGGCTACGCCTACGATATGAATGTGGCCTGTTCTTCTGCGACTTTTGGTATCAAAGCGGCAACGGATGCCATTCTGTCCGGTAATGCGCAGAGGGTTCTGGTGATCAGTCCCGAGATCACTTCTGCTCATTTGAATTTCCGTGATCGGGACAGCCACTTTATTTTCGGAGATGCTTCGACAGCTGTTGTAGTTGAAGCGGAAAGTGTTGCCAGTAATGAGAAAGGCTTTGAAATTCTGGGTACCAGAGCCTGGACTCAGTTTTCCAATAATATCCGTAATAATTTTGGGTTCCTGAATCGTGCTGATGAGTCCGGTATTGGACAACCCGATAAGCTGTTTGTGCAAAACGGTCGCAAGGTTTTCAAGGAGGTCTGTCCTAAAGTGGCAGAGATCATTTCAAGTCACCTGGATGAGTTGAGACTGACGTCTGAGAAACTCTCTCGTCTTTGGCTACACCAGGCGAACCTGAGCATGAATCAGCTAATTTCACGCAGGGTATTAGGCCGTGAAGCGACTCCGGCAGAAGCGCCGGTTATTTTGGATGAGTACGCTAACACCAGTTCTGCAGGATCAATCATTGCTTTCCATAAGTATTCAGCAGATCTGGAAGCGGGTAGTTGTGGTGTTATCTGTTCTTTCGGAGCGGGTTACTCTATTGGCAGTATTGTCGTCAGAAAACGCTGAGAGCCTTTCGTTGAATAGGCGGCTGGTCGACCCCACTGCGAAATAGTGCGATGAGTGGGCAAATTTACCTATTTGTCATTACCCATTACAATAGCCTGCAATTTTTCCCGAATGCTTGCCAGTAACCGGAAATCGAAAGACGGGGTTCGGATTGTTTTCTGTTGCTGGGGCGGAGATCTGAATGACTGAGAAGGTAAGAGATCAGGACAAGACCCACTTTGGTTACAAAGATGTCAATCCTGATGATAAAGAGAAGCTGGTGGCGGGTGTTTTTCACTCAGTGGCTGATAGCTATGACGTGATGAACGACCTCATGTCAATGGGTGTACACCGGCTCTGGAAGCGTTTTACCGTAGAGCTTTCTGCGGTTCGCAAAGGTCATCAGGTTCTGGATATTGCCGGTGGTACCGGCGACCTCACAAAACAGTTTTCCCGTCTGGTGGGCGATACGGGTCGGGTCGTGCTGGCTGACATCAATGAGTCGATGCTCAGGGTTGGGCGTGATCGTTTGATTGATCAGGGCATTGTCGGGAATGTTGAGTATGTCCAGGCCAACGCCGAGTGCCTGCCATTCCCGGAAAATACGTTCGACTGCATAACTATTGCGTTTGGCCTGAGAAATGTGACCGATAAGGACGAAGCACTGCGCTCTATGTGCCGGGTCCTGAAGCCTGGTGGCCGTCTGCTGGTTCTGGAGTTCTCAAAGACTAACAATCCTTTGTTAACCAAAGTCTATGACGCTTATTCCTTCTCCCTGTTGCCGGCGATGGGTAAGCTGGTGGCAGGTGACTCAGAGAGTTATCGCTACCTGGCCGAGAGTATTCGCAAGCACCCGGATCAGGAAACCCTGAAAGCCATGATGAAAGAAGCCGGTTTTGTGAATACCACCTACCACAACATGACCGGCGGCATTGTTGCCCTGCATAAAGGCATCAAACCCTGATTATCATGAAGACGGCATTTCTGGCGTTTGTGGAGAACCGGATCAATCAGCTGTTTAAGCTCGATCCCGTTACAGCCGGGGCTTTAAAGTCTCTGGACGGCAGCGTTGTTCATCTCATTGGTCTTCAGCCTGATTTTAACTGCTATGTTTTTCTGGACGCCTCAGGAGTCCGCTGTGCTGGCTGGCATGAGGGCTCTGTTGATGTCACTCTGCAGGGGCCATTAAGTAGTTTTATAACGCTTGCCGCTGATCGAGACGCTTCCTGGGATGCCATCAGAGGGCTAAATGTCTCGGGTGATCAGAAAGTTCTGGAAGCGCTGCAATCTACCCATCGAGGGATGCAGCTCGACTGGGAAACCCTGATCTGTGAGCAAGTGGGTCCAGTAGCAGGGCATTCACTGGCTGAAGGGCTGCGCTTCATAACCTCAACGCTGACAGGCTTTGGAGAAACGCTTCCTGGCCAAGGGGCCGCTTATCTTCAGTACGAATTGGAGCTGGTGCCCTCAGAGTCTGAAATCGGTGCTTTCAGTCGTGAGGTTACCGCTCTGAGTGAAGCTGTGGAAAGCTTGAGCAGACGTTTGAACAAAACTTGATGGGAAAGCTGACAAGGCAGCCTCGAGCGCAGAACAGCCCCTTTGTGAGTTAAGCAAGCGAGTTGAGCAAACAAGAGTATCGCGGGAGAAAAGGGTGCTGCAGTTAACCCGTTTAATAAAAATTGTTGGGGCTATTGCCCGCTACAGGCTGGACGATCTGGTCGAGATCGACTGCCTGCCTTTTCCTGCCAGAGTTCTGATGCGACTCCTTCCCTGGCGATACTTTATCAAGAACAGCGACCCTAGAGCCGTCCGACTCAGAAAAGGGCTGGAATCCCTGGGACCTATCTTTATCAAGTTCGGCCAGATTCTGTCTACCCGTCGCGACCTGTTGCCTGAAGATATCAGTGATGAATTGGCCCGACTGCAAGATCAGGTGGCGCCTTTCCCTGCGACAGAGGCCGTAGCCATCATTGAACGAAGCCTGCAAGCCCCGGTTTCAGAACGGTTTGACCGCTTTGATCACGAACCTATGGCTTCTGCGTCCATAGCCCAGGTGCACACTGCTCGACTGCATAGTGGAGAAGAAGTGGTGGTTAAGGTGATACGGCCTGGCATAGAGAAGGTGATCCGCAAGGATATTCGGCTGATGTACGGCTTCAGTCGTTTGCTGGTCGCGCTTGTAAGAGAAGCCAGAAGGCTCAGGCCAATAGAAGTGGTCAGGGATTACGAGAAAACGATTCTTGATGAGCTGGATCTGTTGCGGGAAGCTGCCAACGCCTCTATGTTACGCAGGAACTTTATCGACTCACAGTTGCTGTTTGTTCCCCGAGTCTATTGGGATTACTGCAAACCTTCAGTGATGGTGATGGAGCGAATTTATGGTGTGCCTGTTGCTGATACAGATACCCTGAAGGCGAAGGGTACCGATATGAAAAAACTAGCGGAAAGAGGTGTTGAGATCTTTTTCACCCAGGTTTTCCGCGACCGGTTTTTCCATGCCGATATGCATCCGGGGAATATTTTTGTCGATATCTCTAACCCTTCTGAGCCAAAATATATAGGTATTGACTGTGGTATCGTCGGTACTCTGGAACCTGAAGATCAGTATTATCTGGCCTGTAATCTGCTGGCCTTTTTCAAACGGGATTATCGCAAGGTCGCCCAACTGCATGTGGATTCAGGCTGGGTTCCTTCCCATACCGTAGTAGGTGAGCTTGAAGCCGCTATTCGGACAGTCTGTGAGCCTATATTTGAACGGCCATTGAAAGATATATCGTTCGGGCATCTGTTGGTCAGATTGTTTCAGGTTGCACGAAGGTTTGAAATGGAAGTTCAGCCCCAGCTGGTTCTTTTGGAGAAAACGTTACTGAATGTCGAAGGTCTGGGCCGACAGCTTTACCCGGAACTGGATTTGTGGAATACAGCACAGCCTTATCTTGAGAAATGGATGAAGGATCAGGTCAGCCCCTGCGGAATCGGCCGCTCAGTACATGATAATATTCCCGACTGGCTGCTGAGTGCGCCTAATATGGCCAGAAATGCTCTGCACAGCGTTAAACAGTTTTCGGAGCATCAGCGAAAGCTGATGGCCATACATAATCGGGCAGACCGGCGAACCGACAAAAGCAAGTGGTTGGGTGGGGTATTGGTTGTACTGGCCGCTACTGTTCTGGTGTTCCCTGAATGGTCTGCACAGCTTCCCTGGCAGGGAGTGTTAACGGGAGGAGCCGGGGTCTGGCTCCTGATTCGATAGGATTGGAGATAAGTAGCATGAGTTGGTTGGATGACGTTCGCTGGAACAGTGATGGTTTGGTGGCCGCGACAGCCCAGGATCATCAAACCGGCAGGGTGCTGATGCAGGCCTGGATGAACCGGGAAGCCTTGGCCCTGACCGCTGAAGAACAGCAAGCAATATACTGGTCACGTTCCCGGGGCAAGCTCTGGCGTAAAGGTGAGTCATCCGGTCATGTGCAGAGACTGCATGAGCTGCGGCTGGACTGTGATGGCGATTCTGTTCTGCTGGTGGTAGAACAACTTGGTGGAATAGCCTGTCACACAGGGCGGGAATCCTGCTTCTATCGTAAGTTGACCGAGGACGGTCAATGGTTAACTACGGATGAAGTTCTGAAAAGTCCCGATGCCATCTACGGTGAAGACAAGAGCGGAAGCAGCGATAATGAATAACATCCTGGATAAGTTGGAAGCTGTGCTGGAAGAACGCCGTCAGGCCAGTCCGGGCAGCTCCTATGTTGCCAGTCTGCATGACGCAGGTATGGACAAGATCCTGAAAAAAGTCGGTGAAGAGTCGGCAGAAACGCTGATCGCAGCCAAAGCGGCAGAATTTGGCGGCAGTCTTGATGATGTGGTTTACGAAACGGCGGACCTCTGGTTTCACTCTCTGATCATGCTGTCCCACCTGGGGCTGAGCTACAGAGAAGTTCTTAAAGAGCTGGAGCGACGCTTTGGTCTGTCTGGCATAGAAGAAAAGGCCTCTAGGCAACCCTCCTGAGTGAGGAAAAACCGGATATCCGGTAGAATAGTATTGATCATACGGCTGCACTTGCAAGAGGGCAGTTGTTAATGTTTCCAGGGGATGTTGGCATAGTGGCTGGCATTTCCCGGCCAGTCTGAAAGGAGGGTGCATTATGGGGTTTGGTGGAATCAGTATCTGGCAGTTGCTCATTATCCTGCTGATTGTGGTGATGTTGTTTGGTACCAAGAAATTGAAAGGCCTGGGAAGTGACCTGGGGGGGGCCGTAAAGGGATTCAAAAAAGCGATCTCTTCTGACGAAGAACAGAAGCCCGGGCAGTCTGAGAACAGTCATCAGAAAAAAGAGACTGAAGATACTCAACGTAAATCCTGAGTCAGGTTGCAGGCCAGTTTGCCTCTTCCCTGTATCAGGACAGGATAAACTGCTTTTACGTTCAACACGTTTTTGAGATACCTTTGGAGATAAAGTGTTCGATATCGGTTTCACAGAGCTGCTTCTTATTGCTGTGATCGCTCTGGTCGTTCTGGGGCCTGAGAGGCTGCCGGGTGCGATTCGAACCACGGCCTACTGGATCGGCAAAATTAAACGCAGTTTTCAGTCTGCCAGGGAAGAGCTGGAAAAAGAACTGGATGTCGATGGCATCAAAAGACAGATTCATAACGAACAGGTTATGAAAGAGTTGGAAAAGACCCGCTCTCAGGTGGCTGAGTCGATCAAGGAGCCATTGGAGACATTAAACAAGTCCATTGAGCCTGGTACAGATCGCGATGAAAAGGACTCTGGTGGCATTAAAAACAGAGCTCAAAACGAAACTGAAGAGAAAAAAGACAAGAGCGCATGAGCGAAGATGGAGCCAACAAAGAACAGCCTCTGGTTCAGCATCTTGTTGAGCTAAGGAGTCGTTTGCTGCGCAGTTTTGCAGCTGTGCTGGTGGTATTTTTGGGGCTCTTCTATTTTTCCAACGATATTTATCGATTCGTTTCAGAGCCCCTGACGGTGCATTTACCCGAGGGTAGCACCATGATTGCCACCGAGGTAGCTTCGCCCTTTCTGGCCCCCTTCAAGCTAACCCTGTTTGTGGCTTTTTTTCTGGCGGTTCCGTATATTTTGCATCAGTTATGGGGGTTTATTGCGCCGGGTCTTTATAAGAATGAGAAACGGTTGGCTATTCCCGTACTGGTAGCCAGTGTTCTGCTTTTTTATCTGGGGATGGCCTTTGCCTATTATGTGGTCTTCCCGATTATCTTCTCTTTCTTTACTACCGTCGGACCCGAATCGGTAACGGTGATGACTGATATCAATCGATACCTCGAATTTATACTGAAATTGTTTTTTGCCTTCGGCATGGCTTTTGAAATTCCTGTAGCGACATTAATGCTCGTGTGGAGTGGTATTTCAACGGTAGAAAGCCTTTCGAAAAAACGCCCCTACGTCATCGTAGGCTGCTTTGTTATAGGTATGTTGCTGACTCCCCCTGATGTTGTTTCCCAATCCCTTCTGGCCATTCCGATGTGGTTGTTGTTTGAAACCGGTCTGTTTTTCTCCAGACTTCTCATCCGGAGAACGTCAGATTAAAGTTGGGATTTCTCTCGCTGTTGGGCTATTGTGTGATTCCTGCCACTGAAATGACTCGCCCTGCTTTGACTAAGTTGAATGGAGGGATGACATAACTTTCAGGACGCATATGGATAATCTTCAGAAGACACCGCAGGACGACAGTATTCTGCACCATCTCAGGATGGCTGCGATCAGTATTAGCAAAGCAACTTTTCTGGCACTTGGCAAAGCCCGGGCTTTCTGTCGGAGTGTCGTTGCAGTGCTGATTCCTTCCCGTCTGAAAAAAAACCTGGATCCTTTTAAACCATCTGCGTCACCTATGAAACAGCGCTCCATAACAGCTATGGAACCCCAGAGGCTGTCAGCATTACTAAAAAGCTATTCATTTCCGGAGGTGGATGCATTCAAGGACGATTTCAAACTCCGGGTTAGAGATGTTATGGATGATATCGTTGCTATTGAAGGCGATAAAGAACTGGAATTATACGAGGAAGTAAAGAGCAGCCTTCTTCAGAGAATTGATGATTGTAAATCTCTGGATGAGATGCTGGTGTTATTGAATGATGTAGTACCGAAGCCCTATCTGAAGAGGCTGTGTATGAGCTTCCTACAGATTGGGCGGGAAACCGGGGCCGATTTGGGACTGTCAGAACGGGGCCATTTATGGCTGGAATCCATGATTCAAAATGAATCGTTTGAAGGGCTAAAGGAAAATCTGTTTCAGCTATTGAAATCCGAGCTGGGTCAATCCACTGAATGGCTGGCGGAAGGTTTTAAACAATATACAGCGAAAGAGCGCAGTCTTTTGCATTCGATTCAGACGGTCGAAGATGTGCCAGAAATGGTTTCACGTCTCGATAACCACTTTGAGCATTGTGAACAATATGGTTACCTTCTGAAACTGAAAGCACTGGTGGAGCAGGCTGGATTTAAGCGGGGAGCGTTTAAGGTGCGGGCCCCGCTACTGGCTGCTGGTTATGAACTGGGTGTATTTAAAGAGACGTTTTTCCCTCATCTGGAATTGATTCATAAGAATGAAAGTGAACAAATAGACAGTCGATCCGGCCTGATAAAAAATCAAATCAGTGCCCTGGCCCTGAATGTCATGAAGGCCAGCAATATCAATGACGTATTTGAGTTGATCAAACAGGAGGCACCTTCAAAATACGCGAAAGACTTGCTGACTGCCTTCAAGGAAATCTGTGAGGAAACCGGCGATAACTTACAGCTGGATCCATCCACAAGACAGTTTCTGGAGGATCGTGAGAACTGCGCTGAAGACACCTCTTTAGATTTAAACTGGAGTCATGTGTCTCAAGACTTTGAGATGGTAGCCAAGCTGAAGGCAGGCCTGATCGGTGATATTGACACTATCATCAAGGGAATATCAGACGAATGTTATGCGAAGGCTGTTCAGGATAAGGTAGTTGAAGAGGGCGAGTCTGCCTCGTCAGAAAAAAAATACGTCTTCGTTTCATATGCCGAGGTTAACCCCGAGGATCTGCCCGATGTTAAAGCCCTGAGAGCACTCAAGGCAAAGGTAGAGCTCTGTGATTCTTATGAAGACATGATTAAAGAGTTGATCAACCACGCGCCTGAAAAATACACCAGACCTTTGTTGCATGCACTGAAAGAAATCTATGGAAAACTGAAAGAGTCTAATGAGGAACTCTCTGATTCAGAGGAAGTTTCACAAGCTCCCGATTTTGTGTCTGATAGCATACATGAAATATCTCCCCCGGTTGAGGTTGACGAATTAAAAGACTTTGAGGTGTCTTTAGATGATGCGCAAATACTCAATAAGGCTCGTGATTCCGAAAAAAAATATAATTTGAAAAACGTATCTATTGGGGATCAGTTAAAAATAACAATGTTAAAGGCGCCCAATAATTCTCAAGGGGAAGAGGTGTTAGATGATAAGCAAGATATTTTGTGTGATTTTTTATTTCAACGAGACATAAAAAAAGTTTTTAAAATAAAGATAAAAGGTAAAGAGTTTGCTATTTCCGTGCCGACGAAAAGTTATGAAGCGGGGCATTGGCCTACTGTGTTAAAGGAAACACAGTCAACAGAACGACTCAGGCAGCTAGGTTTTAACACGCTCTCTTTTCATAAAACCGTTCTTGTCGAGATAGACGGTGTGACTGTTCCCGCCACAGTTATGCCTTTATTTGACGATCTTGATGGCCAGATTGCAGATCATAAAAACGCCTATGTTCTCGATTCGTTTATAGACGACATTGCTTTTATAGATCAAAGTACTGGAGAAAAGTTCAAGGCTGAAGAAATTCCTGACGAAGTGGCGTTTTGTGGTGTACTTCAACATGCTATTGAAGACGCAGGCATATTGGTGAAGAATAAAATATGTCTGGACTCTGGCTCAATTAACTATCAGATACTCGAGTCTGGTGATGTTAAGTTGTTTTTGTCCGATTTTCCAAGAGGTATAATCGAAACAAATTACACACATATGGATTTATGCAAAGCTTATGCTTCTCACTTGGTAGATGCTTTTGTTCGGTGTCTTAGAAAGCAGGATTGCATGAAATTTGAGACAGTCCATAAAAACCCAAGATTCAAGCAAAAATTAATTGAGTTGATCGATCTGGCTTCCAAGGGGGAGAGAACCCCTAGACCTCCCAGGGAGTCAAGTTGACTCCCTGCAACGGATCTTCGATAAAATTAGCCTTTCGTTAAGGGCGCTTTATCTGGAAAATGCAGGTTTCTTTTCTGACTATTGATGCTTCCCGATATGAACCTGCTGTTATTGACTCCCACCGATTTTATTTCTGAAAGCCGCGTCAGGCTGACGGGAAGATCTCTTCAGCATGTCCTGAACGTTCATCGCTCTCAAGCGGGTGACAGCATCAGAGTAGGGATGCTGGATGGAGAAATGGGTCAAGGCGTTATTGTTTCTCTGACGGATCAGGCAATGGAGTTGGATGTCTGTCTGGATCAAAAGCCTCCTGAACCTCTGCCTCTGACGATTCTGCTGGCTCTCCCGCGTCCGAAAATGCTGAAAAGAAGTCTGCAACACTTGTCGTCTCTTGGGGTTAAGAAAATCATTCTTATGAACAGTTACCGGGTCGAGAAAAGCTTTTGGCAGTCGCCCTGGCTGACAGGAGAAAAAGTCCGCGAACAGCTTATTCTGGGGCTGGAGCAGGCAAGGGATACGCAGCTCCCGGAAGTTATTCTTGAGAAGCGCTTTAAGCCTTTTGTTGAGGATCGATTACCCGCCATTATGGACGGCAAGCGTTGTCTTGTCGCCCATCCTTCAGGCGGAGTCCCATGCCCTCATCAGGTCGATGATCAAGTGGTTCTGGCGATTGGGCCTGAAGGTGGATTTATTCCTTACGAAGTGGAAAAGCTGGAAGAGGCAGGGTTTGACCGGATTCATCTGGGCTCAAGAATTCTCCGGGTTGAAACCGCTGTCACAGCGATTACCAGTAAATTGTACGACTGAATGGTATTTTACACTGACCTGCGGTTTAGGTATGTTGTAAGAAAAGCCTTCCCGTTCGCAGAGTGAGTGTATGGATACACAAAGCGACTTTTCATTTCCAGTATTGAGCCATTGTTCAAAATCTCTGGCTTTCTTGCTTTTGTTTTTCCTCAGCGGAAAACTGACAGCCGCTGATAAAGGTGCTTTACTGGATGAGCTCTATGATGACGCTCAGCTGGAACAGCAGCTTGGTTGGGTGCTGTCCAGCATGACCATTAACCAGAAGGAATATTCACTGCCTCCGGAAGTGGTGAGTACGGTTAATCAGGTCGTCAAGGTCCGCTACAGTCCCGATCTTTTCAAATCTTCCATGGAAGCGACTCTCGATGAAGCGTTAAGTATCGGTGAATTACTGAAACTTTTGGACTGGTATAACTCGGCACTGGGTCAAAAAATTCTGCGCTTGGAAATGGAAGCCAATGATCCTCGCAATGCAGAGCGTATGCAGGCTTACATTCAAGAAAAATTATCCACTGAGTTACCTAGAACCAGTCGTGTTCGTCTGATTGAAGAATTGATGGAAACTCTGGATGCGGTTGAACTGGGTACTGAGCTGGCTGCCAGTGCGTCGGTGGGAGCCAAGCGCATACTCCATGAAGTCATGCCGATCAATGACGGACTTCCTTTAAGACCGCCTGAGGTGCTCAAGGCAAGGGAAAAGCCGATCATTCGTAAGGGGATGAACGATCATATGAGGTACGTCTATCTCTATACCTATCGAAGCTTGCCAGATAGTGAGATTCGCGACTATCTGAATTTTGCCCGAAGCTCTGCCATGCAGAATTTTCAGCGTGGTCAGATCCTGGCTATAGCCCGAATTCTTTAAGTCATCTCCTGAGGGTCCACGTCCAATGTCCAGCGAAGGTCTTTCGGTAATTTCATGGAATCCAGGTGTTTGACGGCAATATCCAATAAGCGATGCAGAGAAACACGCTGGTAACTCTGCAATAACAGCTGATAACGATAACGCCCCTGTCTTTTTTCCATAGGCGCCGGGATTGGGCCCAATACTCTGACAGAGCCTTGCTGGTGGTGGTTTAATAAAATATGCCTGAGACTTTTTAATAAATTTTCCCCCGCTGCCGCCATAGATGACTCTGTTCTGAACAGGGCCAGATAACCTTCAGGTGGCAGCTTGAGTTGTTTTCGTTCGATCATCAAGCTGTCTGCAAAGCGACTGTACGGCTGGCTGACCAGCATCTGCAAAGCGGGATGCTGAGGGTTATGAGTTTGGATAATGACATGCCCCGGTTTCTTTTCCCGGCCTGCTCTGCCAGCGACCTGAAGGATCAACTGTCCGGTTTTTTCCAGCCCTCGGAAATCGGAACTGAACAGCCCGGAATCGGCATTGATGATTGCGACCAGAGTAACATCGGGAAAATGATGGCCTTTGGCCAGCATTTGAGTTCCCAGAAGTATGCAGGGTTCGCCAGTTTGGACCCTATCCAGAATCTCTGAAAGCGCATTTTTTCGACGAGTCGAATCTCTGTCCACCCGAATCAAAGGAATAGTCGGGAATATTTGCTCCAGAATTTGTTCGCACCGTTCGGTACCCTGACCTGCAGGCTGAAGGTTTTTACTGTGGCATTTTGGGCATGACCAGGGAATAGCAGTTTGGTAATCACAGTGATGACAATGCATATGAGGTGGCGTGCGATGCAGTGTCAGATGGGCATCGCAGTGCGGGCAATCCATGACTTCACCACAATCATGGCAGATCAGGGAGGGGGCGTAGCCTCGGCGATTCAGAAAGACCATGACCTGTTCGCCCTTATCCAGAGTTGACTGCATCCTTGTTATCAGGCCCTGGGCAAAACCTTCATGGAGTATTTGCTGACGGATATCGAGTAGTTCCAGAGTCGGTGGGCGGGAATGTCCTGCCCGGCTGCTGATCTCAAGATGGCTGTAACGACCTTTCCTGGCGTTCACGAGGGTTTCCAGAGAAGGGGTGGCGGATCCCAGGACAACCGGGCAGTCTGCTATTTTTGCCCGGTATATGGCCAGATCCCGCGCGTTGTATCTGAGGGTGTCCTGCTGTTTGTATGAGTTGTCGTGCTCTTCATCAACAATAATTAATCCCAGTTTGGGTAGAGGCGTAAAAATTCCTGAGCGGGTAGCAATCAATACCCCGGCTATGGTTCGGCTGGCAGCTAGCCAGCCCTGCAAACGTTCGCCATCACTCAATCCGGAATGAAGGCAGGCCACGGGGACAGAGAACCGGCTGCGAAATCGTCTGACGGTTTGAGGCGTCAGACCGATTTCAGGAATCAGAACAAGCACCTGTTTACCGGCTTTAAGAGTAGCTTCTATGGCCTGGAGGTAGACTTCCGTTTTACCACTCCCGGTGACACCATCCAGTAAAACAGGGTGAAAAGTGAGGCATGCCAGAATGCCTTTCAAGGCGAAAGCCTGTTCAGTATTCAGGTTCAGCGGTTCCTGTCTTAGCGGGTTTGCATACTCAGTGAAATGTTGGTCAATCCGCTCAACTTCGTGTACGACAACTCGTTGTTTCTTTTGCAACTGGGTGAGAATGGTTTTACTGATACCGACTTCCCGAAGTTCTGGCTCTGACAGACCTTCAGGGTATTTTTCCAGCCATTGCAATGCCTTGAGTTGTTTGTGAGCTCTTTTCAGAGACTGGGTGATGGCTTCATCAAGTGGAGCGGTGAGGCTCCAGAGTGCTATTTTTTCCCGGGTTGCAGGTTTTCCCTGTCGGAGAGCCTTGGGCAATGCCTGAAGCAGGGTTTCTCCCAGACTGTAATGATAATAACTGGATGCCCATCGGCAAAGTTGCATTATGTCTCTGGGGATTAGAGGGCTCTGGTCTGGAACAGCAGAGACTTTTTTGAGCTTTTCTCTGGGATAATCGGATTCAGGCTTAATGGCTTCGATTATGCCAACCAGCTTTCTGGGTCCAAATGGAACCTGAACTCTCATACCCGGTTGCAGGTTTGCCTCACTATCCGGAGGAAGATAGTCGAACATCTGCCTCAATGGGGTGGGTATGGCGATGCTGAGATAATTATCGTCACATGAGGTCATGAGGCTACTTTTAATGGCTAATGGCGTCAGGAGCCTTCGGACAGGCTCCCGCTCAGTTTAACCTGAGTTGCGGTTCGGTTGAAATGTACGGTCAGTGAAATACCAGTATTTGCCTGACGGGGATACTTTGGTATGATTCTGCCACAATTTTCCAGGGTCACTGAATGGCAGTCTCTGGGCAGTGCATTCTATTGACTGCCCCGGTAATGACAGTTTGTGACCGTTTCGCGTGCGGTGCCCAGGCCGAGTTGCTATTAGCCAGAGACCGGGTGGCGGCACGCATTGTTTTGAGGTAGATCCCATGAAGCCGGAAATCCATCCGAATTACGAAGAAATCGAAGTTACCTGTTCCTGCGGTAACAAGATCAAGACTCGCTCTACTCTGTGCAAAGATCTGCACATTGAAGTTTGTTCAAAGTGCCACCCATTCTACACCGGCACTCAGAAAGTGATGGACACTGGCGGTCGTATCGAGCGCTTCACCAAGCGTTTTGGCAAGGTAGGTGCTCGCAAGTAAGCATTTGCATGCTTGCTTTTAGCCGGACAGCCACGAATCAGAAACAGTCGTAAGCTACAGAACAGTCATGAACTTGGAATAGTGTGAGTTGAAAATACCGCTATGCTTGTTCGGAGAATGATTCTAAAGGTAGTATGATGAGCTTTTCTGACTTTGCTGGCTGTGCAAAAAAGGCGATTCGCATTTTTGCGGGCGCCTTTTTTTGTGTTTGGCAGTTTTGCCTGATCTCCCCCGCATTTGCCATTGAGACCTGCACTCAGAGTGGCCCTTCAGAAACTGTAAAGTGGGATTATATTGTTGACGGCGATTCATTGTGGTTGAAGGATGGTCGTAAAATTCGTTTCCCCTCCATCAATACACCTGAAATAGCCTATGAAAAAAAGCCGTCAGAACCCTTCGGAGATGAAGCCTCTCTGGCCCTCAAAAAGTTGCTGTCAGGAACGCAAAAAATCAGGATTCAGGTCGTTGGAAAAGACCATTATGGTCGAGTACTTGCCCATCCCTTTTTAATGGATGGTCGATCCATTGAGTCACTGCTCATTGAAAAAGGCCTGGGTTACCAACTCTTTTCTGAGGAGCTTGATACTTATCGGCAATGTCTGAAGCGGCAGGAAGCCGAAGCAAGAAAAGAGAAAGCAGGTGTTTGGTCAAAAAATCCTGTTCTGGATATCAAGGACAACGGGTTGAAACCGGGTTTCAGAGTACTCAGGGGCAAAGTCGTTGAGGTTGCGAGTTCCAAAAAGAGTGATTTCTTATGGGTGGAAATGGATGGCCCAGTGGTTATTCGTGTGCCCAAGTTTTCTGTAGATGCAGGGTGGCTAAAAGGTCTGGCAGGTCAGCGTATTGAATTCAGAGGCTGGCTGGTGGATCGCGAGGAAAAAAATAAAGGAGGACGTCGTTACAAGCGTTGGATGGTAGGTATTTACAGTCGAGATGGCGTCCAAAAACTGGAATAGTGTTCTGATGAGCATCACTTGATAGTCTGTGCTCTTTCTGTGAAAGGTATTCTGCTCATAGTTAAGGGTGGCACAAAATGTTTTGCCTGCGCTACAGACATTTCGTTACTGAGCATTAATTTGGGTATCCGGTCTGTAGATATACTTTTCTGGTCTACCGAATCCTTGTTCGACAAAGAGTGATCCTATATTCTCCACACTTAAGACCTCATATTTTCATTAGGATTAAAGTACAAGGATATGAAGCAAGCCGCCCTGGATTACCATGCTCAGCCTAAACCCGGAAAGATCTCGATTGAACTGACCAAGCCGGCGGAGACTGCCAAGGATCTGTCTCTGGCCTATAGCCCGGGCGTCGCAGAGCCAGTGCGTGAAATCGCTGCTGACTCTGAAAATGCCTACAAATACACCATGAAAGGTAATCTGGTCGCAGTGATCAGTAACGGTACTGCGATTCTTGGTCTGGGTAATCTTGGCGCGCTGGCCAGTAAGCCTGTGATGGAAGGCAAGGCTCTGCTGTTCAAACGTTTCGCCGGAATAGATTCCATTGATCTGGAAGTGGACTGCCAAAGTCCTCAGGATTTCATTGATACAGTCAGGCGGGTTGCCTGCAGTTTTGGTGGTATTAACCTTGAGGATATCAAGGCACCAGAGTGTTTTGAAATCGAGCGTCGTCTGATTGAAGAGTGCGATATTCCTATCTTCCATGATGATCAGCATGGTACTGCAATCGTTACTGCGGCAGGTATGTTGAATGCTCTTGAGATTGCCGGCAAGAAGATCGAAGAAGCCCGTCTGGTGTGTCTCGGAGCTGGTTCTGCAGCCATCTCTTGCGTCAAGTTGTTGATCAGCTGTGGCATGAATCCAGCCAATATTTTTATGCTGGACAGTAAAGGCGTTATCCACACAGGGCGTGATGACCTTAACCAGTATAAGGCTTTGTTCGCGGTTGAGACCGATTGCCGTAATCTGGACGATGCAATTAGTGGGGCTGATGCTTTTCTGGGTCTGTCTGGGCCAAACCTTTTGTCTAAGGAACAGCTGGCAAAAATGGCTGAGAATCCTATTGTGTTTGCCTGTGCCAATCCTGATCCTGAAATTCGTCCAGAGCTGGCCAAAGAAGTGCGCTCTGATGTCATTATGGCAACAGGCAGGTCTGACTATCCGAACCAGGTTAATAACGTTCTCGGCTTCCCATTCATCTTTCGTGGTGCTCTGGATGTTCGAGCCAGTCGCATCAATGAAGAGATGAAAGTAGCCGCTGTTCAGGCAATTCGTGAATTGGCCAAGGAGGCAGTTGTCCAGGAGGTTGTCGATGCCTACGAGGGGGCTGAGCTAATCTTTGGTCCGGAATATATTATTCCCAAACCGACTGATCCTCGTTTGCTGGGCTCTGTATCTGCCGCAGTGGCAAAAGCTGCAGTGGATTCTGGTGTAGCTCGTCAGCCTTATCCTGCTCATTATCCTTTGAGGTCTCTGGAGGATATTTAGACCAGAGATTCAGTCGTCATAAAAAAAGCCCTCCCTGATTTCAGGCGAGGGCTTTTTTTGCTAAGTAAGCTTCTGCACCTGACTGAGTGCTAGAACAAATCCTCTGGTTTGAGTGAGCCGCTTTCTTCCAGTAAGGGAAGGCTTCCCTCACTAAAACTCTTGGGAGTATTTTCTTTCCTGAACAGTTCGAAAATAGCTTCAGGATCGCCTTGTTTTGCCAGTTGCCCTGTTTTCGAATTAATTCGAACCGTTTCTATGCCTCCTGGCTGGGGCAGGCGTCTTACCGGTTGGTCTGCCAGAGCAGTTTTCATGTAACTGATCCAGATGGGTAGAGCGGCATTAGCTCCAAACTCCCACCGGCCCAGAGTGGAGAAGTTATCCTTGCCGACCCAGACACTGGTAAGCACATCGGGGTTAAATCCGACAAACCAGGCATCCTTGCTTTCATTTGTGGTGCCTGTTTTACCGCCAATATCGTGACGTTCAAGGACTCTTGCTCTTTTACCGGTGCCTTTCCAGATGACATCGCGCATGATGTCATTGAGGATATAGTTGACTCGGCTGTCCATAACAGACTCAGCTTCATTGACAATGTTCAGGGAGGCCGTAGGTTCGTCTCCCGTCAAGGGTGTTGAGGTTTCAGTTACTTGCTCTGAAACAAATCCCTCCTCAGGCGTCCCTACCTTACGACAGTCCCGACAGACAATAACCGGGTTGGCCTCGAATACTGTGTCATCCAGAACATCGACTTTCTGAATCAGGTAGGGCGTGACTTTGTAACCGCCATTGGCAATCGTAGCGTAGCCTGTGGTCAATTCCAGCGGTGTCATGGAAACGTTACCCAATGCCAGAGAGAGGTTTCGGGTCAGGGTCTCTTCAGGCAATCCCAGCTTCATCAGGAAGTTCACAGTTCGCTTAACACCAATTTGCCTGAGGATCCGAATCGAGACCAGGTTCCGTGAGCGATAGAGGCCTTCTCTGAGCCGCGTTGGGCCGTTGAACTTCATATTGTCATTATTCGGGCGCCAGACGCCTTCAAGTCCCTGATCAGCAAAAACAACGGGAGCATCATTGATGATGGTAGCGGCGGTCAGTCCCTTATTAAGAGCGGCCATGTAGATAAAAGGTTTGAAAGCCGACCCCGCTTGACGGACGGCCTGAGTGGCACGGTTATACATACTGTCGAAGAAATTAAAGCCGCCCACCAGAGCGAGAATAGCCCCATTTTCCGGATTCATGGAAATCAGAGAAGATTGCGCCGTGGGTTCCTGGCTCAGACGGAAGCGGCCGTCTGGCATTTTTCTTACCCAAATCAGATCACCTGGCTTCAGAATGTCAGACGCCTGTTTGGGATTGTAGCCATAGGCATTAACATTGATAAAAGGCTTTGCCCATTTGAGATTGTCCCAGTCAATGAGATCGGTCTTATCCTCTTTCATCAGGATTGTTACCGATTGATCTGCTACGGTGGTGACCACAGCTGGTATAAGGACACCGGTAGAATGGGTTTCTTTCAGGGTCTTTTTCCAGAGAGCCGTTGTATCTTTTTCCTGTTGAACAATGGGCTTACCATTGTCGACCTCATTCAGGTTGCTAACAGGTCCCCGGTATCCATGTCTCTCTGTATACGCAAAAAGACCATTGGCAACGGCTTCGTTAGCTGACCTTTGTAAGATACTGTCAACAGTGGTGTAAACCTTGAAACCTTCCGTGTAGGTTTCCGGGCCAAACCTCTCAATCATTTCCTGACGAACCATCTCGGCGATGTAGGGAGCTTGCAGTTCGATCTTGGGACCGTGGTAACTAGCCGTCACTGGAGCCTTAAAAGCCTCTTCATAATCAGCCTGGTTGATATAACCCAGATCATACATCCTGCCTAGAATCCAGTTTCTGCGAATCCGTGAACGTTCGGGATCATTGATCGGGTTATAACGGGAAGGAGCCTTGGGCAGGCCCGCGATCATGGCCCACTGAGCCAGATCGAGTTCATCGATCGATTTACCGTAATAAACTTGTGCCGCAGCCTCTACTCCGTAGGCGCGGTTACCCAGATAAATTTTATTAAGATAGAGTTCAAAAATTTCATCTTTGGTCAGTTGCTGTTCAATCTGGATAGCCAGCAGAATCTCGTTGAACTTTCTGGAGAAGACCCGTTCATGACTCAGGAAAAAGTTTTTGGCCACCTGCATGGTGATCGTGCTGCCTCCTGACTGGATTCGACCGGTTGAAGCCAGCTGCACAGCAGCTCGCATCAGACCCATGATATCGACGCCGGGGTGGTGGTAGAAACGGTCATCTTCAGCTGCCATGAAAGCTTTAATCAGGGGGTCAGGGGCGTCAGCGAAGTGAATGGGTGTGCGACGCATTTCGCCAAACTCTGCGATCAGTTTTTCGTCCTTTGAAAAGACACGCAGAGGCGTCTGCAGATGAGTATCACGCAGGGTGTCAACTGAGGGCAGCGAAGGGCTCAGATAGAGATAGGCGCTGGCTGCTATCAGGGTGATGCCGCTGACGGCTGCCAGGCCGCTCCAGAGCAGAAATTTTAAAATTTTTACCGATCGATTCATGCTTGGCTGATGTCCAGTTCTGGCTTGGGGAGGCTGACCGGGAATAGACAGTCTCCTGGCAGTTACAGGAGGGTCATTATAAAGGGAAATGTTCAATTTCCCTAGAATCCGGATCGTTAGTTAATGTAATGTTCGGTTTTATATTCGTTTATCGCGAGAATGATTCTCTATCCAGAGAGGGTTGAAGGGCGTTTTTAGCTCATGACTGTTTCAGCTCAGGGCTGTGCCGGTTGGACGATGTGTTCTGTCATCGATATCGGATAGTTATCGATACGGTTTGGGCAAAGTGGGTAAATCAACAGGCTTTGTCTTGGGTATATTGATTAAAAAGCAGCCACGGGAAGGTGCATAGCGTGATCTGTTTGAAATAAAGTGGATTCGAAAGGTTCCTTTCGTTGCGCATTTGAACGGACTGTTATTAAATAAAAATATAGGGAATTTTTATAACTAAAGCCGCCATGAGAGACAAACGTCAGGGTGTTGATGTCGATCAAACTGACGTTTCGTGGTGAAAAAAGCAGGAATCGTGTCTGTGTTTGGGCTGTTTAATAATAAAACAAGTGCTGTCCTTGGAGTGGATATCAGTTCGACCTCAGTGAAGGTGCTGGAACTGAGTCGTGGCAGTAAGGGCTACCGAATAGAAGCCTACGGTGAAGAACCTTTGCCACCCGGAACTGTGGTTGAAAATGTCATTCAGGAGCCTGAGGCCGTCGGTGATGCTATCAGGAGAGCTGTTTCCCGCAGTCGCAGTAGTGTGAAAAATGCTGCAGTGGCTGTTTCCGGTTCAGCTGTTATCACCAAGACCATCGAAATGGATTCCTCTCTCAGTGATGAAGAGATGGAAACACAAATCACCGTAGAAGCCGATCAGTATATTCCGTACGCATTAGACGAAGTAGCTATTGATTTTGAAGTCCTTGGGTTGAAGGAAAATAACCCTGAGCGGGCTGAGGTGCTTCTCGCTGCCTGTCGTCGTGATAATGTTGAAATGCGTGAAGAGGCTCTTGGACTTGGTGGTCTCAAAGCCAAAGTGGTGGATGTCGAGGCATTTGCCATGGAAAGAGTCTACGAACTGGTCAGTGATATGCTGGAGCTTCCAGAGGAAGATCCGGTGGTTGCTATTGTTGACATTGGTGCCAGCAGTACTTCGATCAGTGTGTTGAGTAATGGTCAGACTATTTACACCCGCGAACAATTGTTTGGTGGTCGACAGCTTACTGATGAGATTCAGCGACGCTATGGCCTAAGCCCTGAAGAAGCAGAAAAGTCCAAACGTGAAGGGGGGCTTTCAGACGATTTTGAACCTGAAGTTCTGGAGCCTTTCAAAGAGGCGGTTGTGCAGCAGGTTTCACGATCCTTGCAGTTTTTCTATTCCTCCAGTCAATACAATGATGTGGATGCCATTCTTATGGCCGGAGGGACATCTTCTATTCCAGGACTGGCTGCTCTGGTTCAGGACAAACTTGGAACACAGGCATTGCTGGCCAATCCGTTTGCCAGAATGGCGCTCTCTCCAAAAGTGGATGCCAGTAAATTAACCGGCAGCGCTCCGGCTTTGATAATCGCCTGTGGATTAGCCATGAGGAGTTTTGACTAATGGCAAGGATTAACCTTCTCCCCTGGCGTGAACAACTTCGGGAAGAGCGCAAAAAACGCTTTATCGCCGCTTGGCTGATGACCATATTGGCCGGTGGCGCGATGATTTTCATGGCAGATATTTACACCGGAAATGCCATCAGTCACCAGCAAAACAGGAATCAGTACCTTCAGAATAAAATTGTTGAACTCGACAAGAGTATTGCTGAAATCAAAGGCCTCAGGGAGAAGCGAACCCAGCTTCTGGAGCGCATGGAGGTCATACAGAATTTACAGGGTAACCGCCCTATCATTGTTCGGGTGTTTGATCAGCTGGCTCGACTGATTCCTGACGGGGTGCACTTCAAGAGCCTCCAGTTTCAGGGAGACACTCTCAAGCTGGTGGGTGTCGCTGAGTCGAATAATCGTATTTCCAGCTTGATGCGTAATTTTGATTCCTCTGAGTGGTTTTCCGATCCCAATCTGACCGCTGTACGTAAGGTGACCCTTGGCGGAGAACGGATGAATGAATTTGATCTGACTGTGATTCGAACATCGCCTGAGAAAGAAGCCGGAGACGAATCATGAGTTTCGCAGATTCTTTAAAAAAACTGAATGAGCTGGATCTGGCAGAACTGGATCTGGAAAATGTCGGTGGCTGGCCATTGCCGGTCAGGGTTGTTGCCTGCGTACTGACCCTCGGGCTGGTGCTTTTTTTGGGTTATCAATTGCACTTAAGTAATCTTCAGAAAACTTACGACACTGTCATTTCAAAAGAGAAAGAGTTAAAAGATCAATTCAGAATCAAGGCTTTCCAGTCTGCGAATCTCGATGCTTACCGGCTTCAGATGGAACAGATGGAGGCTTCCTTTGGTGCTCTGGTTAAACAGTTACCGAGCGACACTGAAGTGCCCGGATTATTGGAAGATATTACTTTCACCGGTCGTGGTGCTGGTCTGACGTTTGAGACCATCAAGTTGCAGCCTGAAAAAGCCACAGAGTTTTATATTGAGCTTCCAATCAGTATCTCAGTCGGTGGTAACTACCATGATATTGGCAATTTTGTCAGTGGAGTGGCCAGTCTGTCACGAATTGTGACGCTTCATGACTTTTCTATCACGCCGGAAAAAAATGGGCAGATGCTGAAAATGGAGATTCTGGCCAGAACTTATCGCTACAACGACAGGGAGTCTCAGTAATGAAGTATTTACAAAGACTTCTGATTGTCTGTGCCGGAGGTGCGTTGTTGGGTTGTTCCGGAAACAGTGGTTTCAGTGATCTTGACCAGTATATGGCTGAGATGAAATCCAGGCCTTCCGGAAGAATTGAACCGCTGCCGACCTTTACTCCCTACGAGGCATTTACTTACAGTGCTTCTGGTTTAAGAAGTCCCTTTGAGCCGCCGGTCAAGTTGCAAGCCTCTGACCGGGCACTCAGCAGTAATGTCAAACCTGACAATGGTCGTGCCAGACAGTACCTGGAGCAGTTCGATATCGAAACCTTTGCTCTGGTGGGGTCTATCAGCAACGACGATGGGCTTTGGGGTTTGATCCGTGGTGACGACGGCATCCACCGTGTCAGGGTGGGTGATTATCTGGGTAAAAACCACGGTCGAATCACTTACATCGACGACAGTGAACTGCGAATTATCGAAATAGTGCCTGCGGGCTCTGACGTCTGGATTGAAAGACCCAGAAGTATGAGGCTGGATCTTGGCCAACCCTGATCGTTAAACATATGTTTGCAAGGACAGTCCGATCAGTTTCGAAATGGATTTCCCGCTTTGCCGTGCATACCTCACAGATCACGTCTTTTTTTGACGTGGAGACACAAGGTGTGGCTCTCGTTACAGTGCCTGTTGAAATACTTGCTGTAATGAGAGTTCCCATGGCTGATATGACAAGGTAGGCGACATCGCTGCAGGAAACTGGATTTTTCTGATGTCATGCCGATTAGAACAACAATTCTAAAATGCTAAGTGGGTTCACTAGATGAATAATAAGCCCGTGTTGAAAGCCAGCGCAGTACGAATGCTGCTGTATATAGTGTTGGCGTGGTTGCCGCTTTCTGTCTGGGGTGTAACACTCAAGAAAATGGATGCTGGCACCTTGCCGGGTGATATCGTAGAGCTGCGGCTGATGTTCGACGGCCCTGCACCTGAGGCAAAGGGTTACACGATAGAGCAGCCTCCCAGGATTTCTTTGGATCTACCGTTCACCCGCAGTGATCTGCCCAAATATAATGAAGTTGGCTTTCAGAACACAGAGAGTGTCACCGTGCTTGAGGCTGGAGGCAGAACCCGGCTCGTTGTTAATTTGAAAACAGCTGCCGGTTTTACCACTAAAGCGGACGGTAATGTTCTCTACGTTTATGTGGGCGCAGAAGGTTCTGATACCCGTTCAGTTCTTCCAACAGTAGCCAGTTCTGGTGCGCCTCTGGCTGATCCTGCCAGCCAGGGTATTACCCATATTGATTTCCAGAGGGGGGAGGAAGGAGAGGGTAATGTTGTTATTTCGCTCGCAGATCCTAACATTCCAATGGATATGAATGAGTTGGGTGGTCGCATTCGTCTGGAGTTTCAGGGGAATGTTCTGCCAGGCAGGTTACGCAACCGTCTGGACGTCATTGATTTCGCTACTCCCGTAAAATTCATTGATGCCAAGGTCGAAGACGGGAATGCAGTGGTTGTTATCGAGCCCAAGGGTGATTATAGCTACCTTGCTTATCAGGCAGATAACACACTGACAGTCAGTGTTAAGCCGGTATCCGATAAAGATTATGGTCGTGACCGGAAAGGTCTGGCCTATAAGGGAGACAAACTGTCCCTCAATTTTCAGGATATCGAAGTGCGTGCTGTTCTTCAGTTGATTGCTGACTTTACTGATCTGAATCTGGTGGCCTCAGATACGGTCAGCGGTAATGTGACACTGCGTCTGCAGAATGTGCCCTGGGATCAGGCTCTGGATATCGTTCTCAAATCAAAAGGTCTGGACAAGCGACTTGAAGGTAATGTCCTGACTGTGGCTCCAGCCGAAGAGATTGCAGCCAGGGAACGTCAGCAACTGGAGAATGACAAGCAGATTCGTGAGTTGGCGCCTGTTTACACCGATCTGATTCAGATCAATTACGCTGATGCACAAGAGATTGCGACGGTTCTTGCCGGTGAAGGGGAAGAGACCACTCTGCTGACTGAGCGTGGTTCGGTTCAGGTTGTGGCTCGTACTAACAGTCTTCTGGTTAAGGATACTCAGGAGAAGCTGGATGAGCTGCGAGCTCTGATTCAACGTCTGGATATCCCTGTCAGACAGGTGATGATTGAGGCGAGGATTGTCAATATGGACTCCGACTATGTGCGTGATCTGGGGGTAAAGTGGGGAGGCGCGACAGACTTTGATCGTTCAGCCAATCGGGATGTAGCTATCGGTGGTCAGGGGACTCAGGCGACTATCGTCGATGGTGTGCCAACTGTCCAGTTGCCAGACAACGCTCCCTTTGTTGATTTTGGCGTGACTGGAGCAAACGCCGCAACGTTGGCGATTGGTTTTGCAACCAACAGTACTCTGCTGAACCTTGAGCTTTCAGCCATTCTGTCAGATGGTGGTGGTGAAACGGTTTCTCAGCCAAAAGTGATAACCGCTGACAAGACCAAAGCAGTGATCAAGTCAGGTAAGGAAATTCCTTACGAAGAGAAAACATCCAGTGGTGCGACCTCTGTAGCTTTCAAGGATGCCGTGCTGTCTCTCGAAGTGACTCCGCAGATCACGCCTGAGGGCAGTATTATTATGGATGTGACGGTTACCAATGACTCTCAGGGTGCTGATGCGCCTAATGGTGTTCCTACCATTAATAAGAATGAAGTGAATACCCAGGTGCTGGTCAGAGATGGTGAAACAATTGTTCTGGGTGGAGTATTTACCAGGGAGAAAAAGAAAGGGACAGTTAAGGTGCCAATGTTGGGCGATATTCCTTATGTTGGAAGATTGTTTAGAAAAGATACCTATTCAGATGACAAGGCCGAATTGATGATCTTCATTACACCTCGAGTGGTCAGCGATAATATTACCCTGCGTTAATTCCCGCATCCCGGTAGGTTCAGACCTTCCGGGATCTCTTCCAAAAAAATGCCCTATAATGGAATCCGCACTGATAGAGGAATCTTGTTATGGATGGCCGCTCCAATCACCTTTACGAATTTGACTATTACCAGTGGGTGCAGCAGCAGAAAAAACTGCTGGAAAACCGTCAGTTTGATCGGCTTGACCTGGATAATCTCATTGAGGAAGTTGAGGGTATGGGTAAGAGTGAGCCAAGGTCGCTGGAGTCTCATCTGGTGGTTTTGCTGCAGCACCTACTGAAGTACCAGTATCAGACTTATATCCTGAATCCTCAGATGCCCGAACCTAAAGTGTTTAGATCATGGTTTGGGAGTATCCGCAATGCCAGGGATGATGCTGGCAAAGTATTGCTTGCCAACCCGTCGCTGAGGCCAAGGCTGGATGGATTGTTTCTCTCGGCATACAAAGAAGGCAAGAAGCGGGCAATACGAGAGATGAATGACTATCTTCCGAAACAAAAGTGGCTGACTGAGGATAGTTATCCGGAGTGTTGCCCCTGGTCGTTTGAAGAGATCATGACAGAAGATTGGCTGCCTTGAGTTGATCTCTGTATTTATCTAACAAAAAACGGGAGTGAAAGCTCCCGTTTTTTGTTGTCAGCATGACTCAGGATGCGCTAGGCTCAGCCTCACATGCAGGCAGGAAGTCAGGCTAACAAAGACAATGCCATTGAGAAATATTTATCTGGTAGGCCCTATGGGGGCCGGTAAAAGTACGATCGGGCGGATGTTGGCCAAGGAACTGGGGCTGCCATTTTTCGATTCAGATCATGAGGTTGAGGCACGCAGTGGTGCTGAGATTCCCTGGATTTTTGATGTTGAGGGCGAAGAGGGCTTTCGGCAGCGTGAAATACAGGTAATACGGGATCTCTGTTCCAGACAGGGTATTGTTCTTGCCACAGGTGGTGGGGCTGTGACCAGACTGGAAAATCGCCAGCAGCTGGGTACCAGCGGAGTGGTTGTCTTTCTCAAGGCATCAGTAGCAGCGCAATTGATCAGAACCGAGAAAGACAAGAAAAGGCCTCTGTTGCAAAGGCCTGATCGAGAGCAAGTGCTGACTCAACTGTTGAGTGACAGAGCGCCGCTCTATTCCAGTATTGCCGATATCGAGCTGGATACAGAGTTGCTATCACCCAAAGCACTGATCAGTGAAATCATCCGAACCGTTGGCAAGTTGCCATAAGCCAGGAAGAAGCCTTCGGATCATTTAATTGATGGAAGGTTTTTTAGAAAAAGAGAGAGACGTTTGATGGAAGAGTCGAACATCCTTGAACTGAATGTGGATCTGGGTGAGAGAAGTTATCCCATTTTTATCGGTTCAGGCCTTTATGCGGGTGCTGCCAGACCTCAGTTGCTCCAGCCCTATATCAAAGGACAGCAAGTAGCTGTTGTCACTAACGAAACCATTGCTCCCCTCTATCTGGATAGGGTGCGCAATCTGCTTGATGGCTTTGACCTGACAGAAGTCATTCTTCCTGATGGAGAAGCGTTCAAGAACCTTGCTACCCTTGAGAGAGTGTTTGATGGCTTGCTTGAAGCTCGTCATACCCGCAAAACCACATTGATCGCTCTGGGTGGTGGTGTGGTGGGTGATATCACAGGTTTTGCTGCCGCCGCCTACCAGCGCGGTGTTGATTTTATTCAGATTCCAACCACTCTGCTGTCCCAGGTAGATTCTTCTGTTGGCGGGAAAACCGGTGTCAATCATTCTTTGGGCAAAAATATGATTGGCGCTTTCCATCAACCCAATGTTGTCCTGATTGATACTGACTCTTTGAATACACTTCCAGAGCGTGAGTTTTCTGCTGGCGTTGCCGAAGTGATCAAGTACGGTCTGATCTGTGATGACTCCTTCTATCAGTGGCTGCAGGCAAATATTGAACGAATCATGGCAAGGGATCGGGAGGCGCTGACTTACGCGATCCACCGTTCGTGTTCTGACAAAGCACAGGTAGTGGCAAAGGATGAAAAAGAGTCCGGGCTCAGAGCTATTTTAAATCTGGGTCATACCTTTGGTCATGCCATTGAAACACATACTGGCTATGGCGAATGGTTGCATGGGGAGGCCGTTGCTGTCGGTATGGTGATGGCTGCTGAGCTCTCTTGCCGACTGGGTTGGATTGCCAGAGCAGAAGTACAGGAGGTTGTGGCTATTCTCAAGGCAGCAAATCTGCCTGTAGAGCCTCCTGAGGGTATGTCACCCGATCGCTTTGTTGAACTGATGTCCGTCGATAAGAAAGTGCTGAATGGAAAATTGAGGCTGGTGCTTTTAGAGCAGATTGGTAAAGCCATTGTGACAGAACAGTTTGACCGGGGTGTGCTTGATAAGATGCTGAGTGAGGTGTGCAGGATATAGAGCTTATTGCTTATTGTTCTTTTTATGTATTTGTGATTGAGGGGTTGGCTGTGTAAAATGGTTGGCCCCTTGTCTTTTGTGGCGAGGTTAAACGTCTGCAACTTCGACCTATTTTTCATGAAGTAGTAGTTAAGGGTATACTCTTTTTTTTGTACTCTTTTTTGAATTAAAATCCATAAAAATGAATTAATATTCTTTGGGTGTGGTTACCTCCCCGCAGCAAAGCCGTTCTGGCTCGAGCCAGGAATGCAGCCAGCATCACAGTATGAAGACCGCAGGGGGTGGGAGAGCTGCATTTTTATAGAATAAGCGCCTTGGCAAAACGAGAACAATGATCGTCTGGAAGCCTGGTCGGTAACAGAACATTCCGGCTTCCAGAGTGACAGAAGTTTCAAGGTATATAATAACTTACGATGAGAGAGTGCTTATGAAAGCAGGTCTGTATAATCCCGGGGAGTTCAGGGATAACTGTGGTTTCGGGCTTATAGCACACATGGAAGGAGAGAAAAGTCATAATCTCCTGACAACCGCGATAGAAGCGCTTACCTGCATGACGCACCGGGGTGGTATTGCCGCAGATGGAAAAACAGGCGATGGTTGTGGTTTATTAATTCAGACGCCTGACACCTTTTTCCGCACTGTTGTTAAAGAGCAACTGGGTAAAGATCTTCCAGCCAGCTACGCTGTGGGGATGCTATTCCTGAGCCAGGATGAAGCGGTAGCTGATCATGCCAGAAAAACACTTGAAGCCGAGCTGGAAAAGAAAAAACTGGTAGTGATTGGATGGCGAAAAGTACCCGTCAATAGTGACTGTCTCGGCCCTATTGCCTTAGATCAGCTACCCGTTATTGAACAGGTGTTTGTAGGGTATCAGGGTGAGTTGGAAGAAGAAGAGTTTTCAGCCCGCCTTTATATGGCACGGCGCTTCACCAACATGGCACTTGAGCAGGATCAAGACTTTTATATCTGCTCCCTGTCGACTCAGGTAGTGACCTACAAAGGTCTGATGATGCCCGTAGATCTGGCTAACTTTTATCAGGATCTGGGTGATACCAGGTTCGAAACTGCGATCTGCGTATTCCATCAGCGCTTCTCTACGAATACCATGCCTCGCTGGAAGCTGGCCCAGCCTTTCCGTCTACTGGCTCATAATGGTGAAATTAACACCATCACCGGTAACAGAAACTGGTCACAGGCTCGTCGAAACAAATTCAAATCAGAGTTGCTGCCTGATCTGGATCAGATCTATCCCCTGGTCAACCGAACCGGATCCGATTCGTCAAGCCTCGACAACATGCTTGAAATTCTGGTAACCGGCGGCGTTGACCTTTATCGGGCTATCCGAATGCTGGTTCCACCTGCCTGGCAGAATGTTGATACCATGGATCCTGGCCTCAGGGCTTTTTATGAATACAACTCCATGCACATGGAACCCTGGGATGGTCCTGCAGGTCTGGTTATTACCGACGGTCGTCGTGCGGTTTGTGCACTGGATCGTAATGGTTTGCGTCCTTCTCGCTGGGTCATTACGAAAAACGGGTTTCTGACCGTTGCTTCTGAAGTGGGGGTTTACGATTACCAGCCTGAAGATGTTGTGGCAAAAGGTCGTGTTGGTCCGGGTGAAGTTTTGGCCATTGATGTTGAGTCAGGTGAATTGCATCAGGCCCACGATATCGATGAGCAGCTGAAGACTCGACAGCCCTACAAAAAGTGGTTGAAGCAAAACTCTTATCGTATCCGTTCCCGTTTCAGGGATGAAGATCACAAGATCGAGCACCTGGATTCAGAGCTGCTGAAGGTTCATCAGAAGATGTTCTCGGTCAGCTTTGAAGAGCGTGATCAGGTGATTCGTCCCCTGGCTGAGAGTGGGCAGGAAGCTGTAGGCTCAATGGGTGACGATACACCAATGGCGGTTTTGTCAGGTCGTGTGCGTTCTGTGTATGACTTTTTCAGGCAGCAGTTTGCCCAGGTTACCAACCCACCTATCGATCCTTTGCGTGAAGCAATAGTGATGTCCCTGGAAACCTGCCTGGGACGTGAGAAAAATATATTCGAAGAGACGCCAGAGCATGCGAGCCGTGTGGTACTCAAATCGCCAGTGCTGTCGACAACCAAATTCCTGAATCTGATCAATGCTCATCATCAGCATGATGATCTTGATGTGCTTTACATCGACATCAATTACAAGCCTGAAGAAGGCTTAAGGTCCGCCATTGAGCGTATTTGTGATGAGGCAGAGCAGGCTGTGAGAGACGGCAAGGCTCTGATTCATCTGAGTGATCGTAATATCAGTGATAACAAGCTGCCGGTGCATGCAGCCATGGCTACCGGTGCTGTTCATCACAGACTGATTGATACGGGCCTGCGTTCCGATGCCAATATTCTGGTAGAAACGGCAACAGCCAGAGATTCTCATCAGTTTGCGGTACTGCTGGGCTTTGGTGCTACGGCGATTTATCCCTATTTGTCCTATGAAATTATTCATGACCAGATTCGCACCGGGGAGATTCTCGCAGACCCACTGGATGCCTACAAAGCTTACCGCAAGGGTATCGATAAAGGTCTTTTGAAGATTCTTTCCAAGATGGGAATCTCCACCATTGCTTCCTATCGTGCTGCGCAGCTGTTCGAAGCCATTGGTCTGTCTTCTGAAGTGGTTGACCTCTGTTTCAAAGGGGTTCAGAGCCGTATTGAAGGCGCCGGCTTTGAAGCTATTCAGCAAGATCAACAGTTGCTCTCAGGGACTGCCTGGAAGAAGAGAAAGCCCATTCAGCAAGGTGGTCTGCTTAAATACGTGCATGACAGTGAGTATCACGCATTCAATCCTGATGTCGTTCAGCAACTTCAAAAAGCCGTCTCTACGGGTGATTATGAAGAGTTTCGTCGTTACTCCAAACTGGTCAACGAAAGACCGGTTGCCACCCTGCGTGATCTGATGGGCCTCAAAACTGCCGATCAGGCTCTGGCTATCGATGAAGTTGAACCAGCTGCAGACATTCTCAAGCGATTCGACTCCGCTGCTATGAGTCTTGGTGCTCTGTCTCCGGAAGCCCATGAAGCCCTGGCTGAAGCGATGAACCGTCTGGGTGGTCGTTCTAACTCGGGAGAAGGGGGTGAGGATGAAGCGCGCTTTGGCACTAACCGGGTTTCCAAAATAAAGCAGATTGCTTCTGGTCGTTTTGGTGTAACGCCCCATTATCTAGTTAATGCGGATGTCTTGCAGATTAAAGTGGCGCAGGGAGCCAAGCCGGGTGAAGGGGGGCAGCTGCCGGGTGGCAAGGTGAACAAACTGATTGCCAGACTGCGTTATTCAGTACCCGGTGTGACACTGATTTCACCTCCACCGCACCATGATATTTATTCGATTGAAGATCTGGCTCAGCTGATCTTTGACTTGAAGCAGGTGAACCCGGATGCGCTGGTCTCCGTAAAACTTGTATCAGAGCCAGGTGTTGGTACCATCGCTGCCGGTGTTGCCAAGGCTTATGCTGACCTGATTACCATCTCGGGCTACGACGGTGGTACTGCTGCTAGTCCGCTGACGTCTATCAGGTATGCCGGTTCTCCCTGGGAACTGGGTCTGACAGAGGCTCATCAGGCACTTAGAGCAAACGATTTGCGTGGAAAGGTCCGTCTTCAGACAGATGGTGGTATCAAAACAGGTCTGGATGTGGTTAAAGCGGCCATTCTGGGTGCTGAAAGTTATGGTTTTGGTACAACGCCCATGGTTGCAATGGGTTGTAAGTACCTGAGAATCTGCCATCTGAATAACTGTGCAACCGGTGTTGCAACCCAGGACCAGCATCTCAGGGAAAATCATTTCATCGGTACAGTTGAGATGATCATGAACTTCTTCACTTTTGTGGCTGAAGAAGTGCGTGAATGGCTGTCAGTGCTGGGTGCTAAAAGCCTTGAAGATGTTATTGGTCGTACAGAGTTGCTGGAGCTGCTTCCCGGTGACACTGACAAGCAAAAAGGCCTCGATCTGACGCCGATTGTCCGCAACGATCTGATTCCTGAAGATAAGCCCCATATCTGTCAGGTTGAACGTAACCCTTCTTTCGACAAGGGTGAGCTGGCAGAGGTTATGGTTGAAGCCTGTCTGCCAGCCATCGAAAGTGGTGAAGGAGGTGAGTTTGAGTTCACGGTGAGCAACTGTGACCGCTCAATCGGTGCAAGATTGTCGGGTGAGATTGCCAAACGTCATGGTAATCAGGGTATGGCAGACAGTCCGGTCAAGCTGAATCTGAAAGGTACCGCTGGACAGAGCTTTGGAGTCTGGAATGCCGGTGGCCTGGATATGCGTCTGGAAGGAGATGCCAACGACTATGTGGGTAAAGGGATGACAGGCGGTAACCTGATTATCCGTCCGCCCCGGGGAAGTGCTTTCAATTCTAATGAAACCTCTATCATTGGTAACACTTCTCTTTATGGTGCCACCGGTGGTCGCCTGCTGGCCGCCGGCCGTGCCGGTGAACGTCTTGCTGTGCGGAACTCTGGTGCTACCGCTATTGTCGAAGGTGCCGGGGATCACTGTTGTGAGTACATGACAGGTGGTCTGGTCGTTGTATTGGGCGAAACAGGTCATAACTTTGGCGCCGGTATGACTGGTGGCTTTGCCTACGTATTGGATCTGAAGCGCAACTTTGTTGATCGCTACAATCACGAACTGGTGGATATTCACCGAATTGATACCGAATCCATGGAAGATTATCAGTCTCATCTGATGGGTCTTCTGGATGAATATGTAAAAGAGACAGGCAGTGAATGGGGGCGTGAACTTCAGGAGGAGTTTTACGACTATCGGGGTCGTTTCTGGCTGGTGAAGCCAAAGGCGGCCAGTTTGGACTCATTGCTGGCGAGTACACGCGGGCGTCCTGAGTAGGGCACCTGCAACCGCTTGCAAGGAAAGTCTTTAGAACAGCCGTGTGCGTTGCAGCCCTGAGCTAATAATAGGCTGCAGCAGTGGCAGCGCCACGAGCGTTATAAAAACAATCAGCGAATGAGGTCAAATCCATGTCACAATTTAACAATCGACTTAACAATCATTTTCAATTTGTCGAAGTAGGCAGAGAAGATCCGGAAAAAAAGGCTCTTCAGGTTCGCAAGAATGACTTTGTAGAGATCTATGAGTCCTACAGTGAAAAACAGGCCAAGCAGCAATCTCACCGCTGCCTTTCCTGCGGTAACCCTTATTGTGAATGGAAGTGCCCTGTTCACAACTATATTCCGGATTGGCTGAAGCTGGTTTCAGAAGGTAACTTGTTTGAAGCCGCTGAGCTTTCCCATCAGACCAACAGTTTGCCGGAAGTCTGTGGTCGTGTATGTCCCCAGGATCGACTCTGTGAGGGCGCCTGTACCCTGAATGACGGATTCGGTGCTGTAACTATTGGCGCAACTGAAAAATATATTACCGATACAGCGCTGGCTCTGGGCTGGCGCCCGGATATGTCCAAGGTGGTGTGGACCGATAAAAAAGTGGCCGTGATCGGTGCCGGTCCTGCGGGTCTGGGTTGTGCAGACGTGCTGGTCAGAAATGGTGTAAAACCTGTTGTATTTGATAAGAACCCGGAAATTGGCGGCTTGCTGACGTTTGGTATTCCTGAATTCAAGCTTGAGAAATCAGTGATGTCACGTCGTCGTGAAGTGTTTACCGAAATGGGCGTCGAATTCAGACTGAATACTGAAATCGGTAAAGATGTCCTGATGGACGATCTGATGGCAGAGTACGATGCCGTATTTATGGGTATGGGTACCTACACTTACATGAAGGGTGGGTTTCCGGGCGAAGATCTTCCCGGTGTTCATGATGCTCTGCCTTTCCTCATTTCCAGCGTGAATCGTAATCTGGGCTTTGAAAAGAAGGCATCTGATTTCATAGGCATGAAAGGAAAACGTGTTGTGGTTCTCGGTGGTGGTGACACTGCGATGGACTGTAACCGTAGTTCCATCCGTCAGGGCGCTGAGTCAGTCACATGTGCTTACCGTCGTGACGAGGAGAATATGCCCGGCTCCCGTCGTGAAGTGGCCAATGCCAGGCAGGAAGGTGTCAAGTTCCTGTTTAATCGTCAGCCCGTTGAAATTGTCGGCAATGGAAAGGTAGAAGGTGTCAAGGTCATCACCACCAAACTGGGTGAGCCTGACGAGCAGGGACGTCGTCGGCCTGAGCCGGTTCCGGGCAGTGAGGAAATACTGGCAGCCGATGCGGTACTGATTGCTTTTGGATTCCGTCCAAGTCCTGCTGACTGGTTTGAGTCCCACTCTATCAAGTTGAACGAGTGGGGAGGTGTTGTAGCGCCAGAGCAGTCCAGCTACAAGTTCCAGACTTCCAATCCTAAAATTTTTGCAGGTGGAGATATGGTCCGCGGCTCTGACCTGGTGGTTACCGCGATCTGGGAAGGCCGTCAGGCGGCTGAAGGGATCATGGACTATCTCGATGTCTGAGCTTGAAGAAAGCTTATCGGGATAGATGCTCCTGAGCGGCGGAAGATTGTCAATAAGGGGGGGAATGAGTATTCTCCCCCTTTTATTTTGTAACATCGCAGTTTCTTTTGGCCGGGCGAGGTTTTTAAATGTCTGTCCCGGCCTTCTTTAAAATTTACTGCACTGTCCCTGAATTCTGGAAACCCCATGACCGAGCTGAAAAATGACCGCTTTCTAAGGGCTCTGCTGAGAGAGCCTGTTGATGTCACCCCTGTATGGATGATGCGTCAGGCTGGACGTTATTTGCCCGAATATCGGGAGCTTAGAAGCAGGGCGGGTGATTTTATGTCGCTTTGTATGAATCCTGAAATGGCTTGCGAGGTGACCCTTCAGCCATTGGAGCGTTTTGACCTGGATGCAGCTATTCTGTTTTCGGATATCCTCACCATCCCGGATGCAATGGGTCTGGGATTGTATTTTGAGAAGGGCGAAGGCCCAAGATTTAAAAAAACCGTCCGTAAAGCGGCTGATGTTGAAGCTCTGTCTGTTACTGATCCTGAAAAGGATCTGGGTTATGTCATGGATGCAGTACGAACCATCCGCTCGGAGCTGAATGGACGTGTACCTCTGATTGGTTTTTCCGGCAGCCCATGGACACTGGCTACCTACATGGTTGAAGGGGGAACCAGTAAAGACTTTCGTCGTATCAAAGCGATGATGTTTGATCAGCCTCAGCTATTGTCTCAATTGTTAGGTGTCCTGGCTGATTCTGTGACAAGCTATCTGAACGCTCAGATTAAGGCGGGAGCTCAGGCTGTTCAAATCTTTGATACCTGGGGAGGAGCACTCTCACCAGAGTGCTACAAGGTATTTTCTCTAAAGTACATGGAAAAGATTGTTTCAGGTTTGATCAGAGAACATGAGGGTAGGAAGGTGCCCGTCATTCTGTTTACCAAAAATGGTGGTCAGTGGCTTGAATCTATGGCTGCAACGGGCACTGATGCTCTGGGTCTGGATTGGACGACAGATATTTCTGGTGCACGTCGTCGTGTAGGGGATAAAGTCGCGCTACAGGGCAATATGGATCCATCGGTTCTCTATGCATCACCAGAGCGTATAAGAGAAGAGGTGGCTAAAATTCTTGGAGATTTCGGTCCGGGTGAAGGTCATGTATTCAATCTGGGTCACGGCATTCATCAGTTTGTCGAGCCTGATAGAGCCAAAGTCTTTGTCGATGCGGTTCACGAATTATCAGCTCGATACCACCTACAATAACTGGCTGCTAGGTCTGATGTTATCTGACATCAGGCTGTTTTATTCTCATCTTGACGGAGTTCTTTCTCCCAATACTTGTGATAGTGTCTTCTGGAGTGTTTTGTATTCAGCCGGTTTGGTCAGGAATCTACTGATTCCCAGTCGCTCTGCACGCTGTTTTCCGGGTGGGTTTGTGGCGCCCGTGAGCATGATGATTCCCGGGATTTCTATCTGACTTTCTTCCTGAAGCCTCTCTAACATCTGGATGCCATTCATACCAGGCATATGGTGATCAAGGATGATCACGTCGAAGTCTCTTCCCAAATAGGCTTCGTTGCGTATCATTGCCAGTGCTTCCCGACCGTCTTCAGCATCCAGAGTATTGATACCCATCAGGGCACATTGTTGGGCCAGAACCTGTCTACAGGTTTTATTGTCATCAACAATGAGTGCTTTGACATTTTTGTCATAGAAAAGTGGTTGTTCATCCCGATGAATGACATCTGTTGTTTGTTCCTTATGTGGAATAGCAAACCAGATGTGCGTGCTGCCTTGGTTCATGATGCCGAAGTGTCCCGACAAGGCCTCAATTAATTGGATGGTAATGTAAAGTTGCATGCTAATGTCGGCCTGTCGTTTCGCTTCAGAGTAGCTCAGTTCATTGGTGTTCTCTGGCAGGTTCAGGACTTGTTGTCCCTGACTGTACCTGATCTGATAAAGAATGTAGCCGTCTTTACTCTGTTGTTGGCTTTTCGGCTCTGAGCCAGGTAGCTGAGAGGTCTGATTGACAGAAATCATGACTTCACTGTTTTTAATATGGCGGAAGATATGAATCAGGGTACTTTCCAAAATGAGTGATAACTGACGTGTATCTGTTTCACTGATATCCGGGACATCAGGGTGTACAAAGCTGATCAGCTCAGTATTTAGTTGTTCTGCCCGTAAACGGAATTTAAAGAGGCAGTCGTTCAGAAATTCATTGATATCGTAGGGTTTAATATCAGGGCTGGCTTCGTTTTGCTCAAGTTTCCATGCTTCAGAAAGCAGGTTAATCAGGTTGCTGAGCTCATTGCCTGCATATCTCAGGGTTTCAACATAGTTTTCCTGTTTGGGGGTCAGCTGTGTACTCTGGAGTAGTTCAGACATTCCCAGTACGCCATTCAGAGGTGTTCTCAGTTCATGACCCATTGCGTTGAAAAGATCATTATCTTTTGCCATCTGGGATTTGGGTGCCGGGCTGAGAGATGGATTCTTTGAAAGTCCTGATTCAGTTCGCAAATGCCTCTGGCTGGCAAAATAAAAGCTGAAGGCAAGAATGTTTATCGAGGTCGCTTGAAGCAGTATCCAGGTGGCAGCTATGGGGTTGTGATTGGTAACGCCCAGGATAGCTAGAGAGGTCACCAGGTGGATAATCGCATAAGGGGTGGAAAGCCAGGCAGGAATCTTCAGTGCACCGGGTACTCTGATGAACAGACTGCAATACCAGAAGACCTGAGTCGTCAGCAGGTTGATCATCAGGCTGTGTTCCAGAGATGCAAAGGTACCCGTTAAAGCAAGAATCAGTAATGATGCCGAGATGATAGAAAGTATGTTAAAGCAGTAGATAAGGTTGACATTGTTTCCCGTCAAGCTGATGCGAGCTATCTGACTGATCAGAATGGTTCCAACGATCAGTGAGGCGTTCATCATCAGGTTCTGCAGCCAACCTGCTCCGAGCTCGCTGATATTGAACAATCCCTGCCAGCTTATCAAAAACATTGAGCCCATTAAGCCGAAGCCAGCCAAGAAGATATAGGCTTTCTTGTGATAATTAAACCAGTTAATGGCATTCATAATCATTGTTGCGATAAATAGGGCTAGCAGCCAGCCAGTTTGCCAGTGTACAAATGCCTGATCACTGAGAAATGCTCTGGGAGACTTTAGATAGGCAAGTAAGCTGCCTGCGGCGGCTGCGGGTATCTCAATAAACACATCCAGTTTCTTATCTGCATAGGGCGTCAGATTATAGAGATAAATATTACTGTTTGGCTGTCGTTTATTTGGAAGTTGCTTGTAATACTTTGGGCCTGAAATATAGACATTAAGTGATACGCCGGGTGGTGGTTGAAGCCAGAGGATGGGCACAGGCTTAACGTTGACGTCCTCAGGCAGTGATATCTTGATCCAGGCCGTGCCTTTTTGGCTGGTGAAGTAGAGACTTTCTTTCTGCCAGGGAGCAAAACGAAACAGGTAATTCAGATCATTGATTTGATTCAGCTCAAGGGAGCTTTCCGGATCAATGAAAATGCTTGAGAATGGCTCGAGATTGATAGAAACCTTACCAGGCTGCTGATCAGTGACCTTTTCAGCACTGAATGCTTGTGCACCAAAGGCAGCCAGAAACAGCAGTAAGACTACATTAATCCAGAATCCAACCCTGATGGAGAGTCGTGACACTGACTCTTCACCTGAGGGTGGATGGGGGGCAATGGATAACAGGCGGTTGAATACAACTCTCATAATATTTATTGAAAATTCCATTTTTCCATTGTTGCTGAGTATACCCTAAGCTGCCCTGCGAAAAAGTGAAATTGTTGCAATTTTATATAACTTTACTTTGAAAGTTATTTTGCTTTCGGGATAACTGCTTTATGAATTTTTATTCTATTAGTCGGTGGACGTTTATTTGAGTGGGTTAAGCTGAGATCAGCTGAGGGAGCGGTCATCCTGTCCGCTCCATCTGAAAAGTATCAAGTGCTCAATGCTCTCTGGCTATGGCGCGATAGCCAATGTCAGTCCTGAAATAAGCATTATTCCACTGAATCTTTGAGCAAGCCTGGTAGGCTTTGTTCTGTGCCTCTTTAACGCTGCTGCCCAGGGCGGTGACACACAGTACGCGACCGCCATGGGTCACTATTTGTTCTCCACTGAGCTGTGTGCCGGCATGAAACACTTTGCAGTCTGTTGAGTTGGCTTCGTCAATGCCAGTGATGATGTCGCCTTTGTGGTATTTCTCAGGGTAGCCACCTGCGGCCATAACAACCCCCAGTGCTGTTCGTTCATCCCAGCGGGCTTCCACCTGATCCAGCTTAGCTGTTGCACCGGCGAGACAAAGTTCAGTGAGGCTGGATTGAAGGCGCATCATAATGGGTTGTGTTTCAGGGTCACCAAAACGACAGTTGAATTCCAGTACTTTGGGCGTGCCTTTGTCGTCAATCATCAGGCCTGCGTACAAAAAACCCTTGTAGGTGTTGCCTTCGGCGGCCATGCCTTCCACGGTGGGAATGATCACTTCCTGCATGGCGCGCTCGTGAATACGTTGAGTCACTACCGGTGCAGGAGAGTAAGCACCCATACCACCCGTGTTAGGGCCTTTGTCACCGTTATCTCTGGCCTTATGGTCCTGGCTGGTAACCAGTGGCAAAATGTTTTTACCATCAACCATAACAATAAAGCTGGCTTCTTCGCCTTGAAGGAATTCTTCAATAACCACCCGGTGCCCCGCTTCACCAAAGGCGTTGCCAGCCAGCATGTCATCAATGGCAGCAAATGCCTGCTCTTCTGTGTCAGCAAGAATGACGCCTTTGCCAGCGGCCAGTCCGTCCGCCTTTACGACAATGGGGGCACCTTTCTCGCGGACGTAGGCTTTGGCCTGATCAATGTCAGTGAAGTTTTGATAGTCAGCAGTAGGAATGTTGTGACGAGCCAGGAAGTCTTTGCTGAAAGCCTTTGAACCTTCGAGCTGAGCGGCGCCTTGTGAGGGGCCGAAGATGATGAGATTGGCTTCTTCAAAGCGGTCAACGACACCGGCCACTAAAGGGGCTTCGGGGCCAACAATGGTCAGGTCGATGTTTTCTTTAACGGTGAATTCAACCAGTTTATCGAGTTCAAGTACATCAATGCTGATGTTGGTGATTCCTGGCTCAAGAGCCGTCCCTGCGTTTCCAGGCGCTACAAAAACCTGCTCTACGTTGTTGTCCTGAGCTACTTTCCAGGCGAGCGCATGTTCGCGTCCGCCACTGCCGATGATGAGTACTTTCATAGGTTGCCTGTCCCCGGGAAGTCTGGTGGTGAATAACCAGTGTTTGTCATTGGTCGTAAAGCGAGTGAAAAAAGAGACACATTAAATGCCTCTTACCAGCGATCAGTGGCGGAAATGCCTGACGCCAGTGAATACCATGGCAATGCCAGCCTCGTTGGCAGCATCAATCACTTCCTGATCTCTCATGGAGCCGCCTGGCTGGATGACAGCGGTAACTCCGGCACTGGCGGCCGCATCAATGCCATCTCTGAATGGGAAGAAGGCGTCTGATGCCATCACAGACCCACGGACTTCCAGGTTTTCATCAGCGGCTTTGATGCCAGCAATGCGGGCACTGTATACCCGGCTCATCTGACCTGCACCAATACCAATGGTTTGATGATCTCTGGCGTAAACAATCGCGTTTGACTTAACAAATTTACCCACTTTCCAGGCGAACTGCAGGTCGCTCAGTTCTGCTTCAGTGGGAGCTCTCTCTGTCACTGATTTCAGTTCCTGAACGCTGGTTACCCTGATGTCACCGTCTTGAATCAGCAGTCCGCCATTGACTCGTTTGAAATCCAGAAAATGCCCGGCAGTTTCTGGCAGGGTGCCGCAGCACAGCAGGCGGATATTCTTTTTGTTCTGAAGAATGGTTTCTGCTTCGCCGTCGATTTCCGGCGCTATGATGACTTCTACAAACTGACGATCAATGATGGCTTTGGCAGTGACTGCATCGAGTTTTCTGTTAAAGGCTATGATGCCACCAAAGGCGGATGTAGGGTCGGTTGTGTAGGCTCTGTTATAGGCCTCCAGGATGTCGGTGCCGATGGCTACGCCACATGGATTGGCGTGTTTGACGATGACGCAGGCTGGAGCTTCAAAGGCCTTGACACACTCCAGAGCCGCATCGGTGTCAGCAATGTTATTGAAAGAGAGTGCCTTGCCCTGAATCTTTCGAGCACTGGAAACGGTACCTGCAGGAGCAGGTTCTTCTACATAGAAGGCGGCTTTCTGATGAGGGTTCTCGCCATAACGCATGTCCTGGACTTTCTTGTACTGACGGTTAAAGGTGCGAGGAAAGGCTTCTGGTTCGTCCTTGTTGCCTGTTAATGTTCCGAGGTAGTTGGCAATTGCGCCATCGTAATGAGCAGTATGTTCAAAGGCCTTTACAGCAAGGTCAAAGCGAGTCGCTGCAGAGACAGAACCATTGTTTTCATCCAGCTCAGAGAGTACCTGGGTGTAGTCTTCTGCGTTGACAACAATAGTGGTGTCCCTGTGGTTCTTGGCAGCAGCACGAACCATGGTAGGACCACCAATATCAATGTTCTCAATAGCCATCTCCAGGGTGCAATCTTCGCGGCTCACTGTCTGTTCGAAAGGGTAGAGGTTGACAACAACCAGATCGATTGGGTCGATACCGTGTTCGCTCATGACGGCTTCATCCTGACCGGAGCGACCGAGAATGCCTCCGTGAACTTTGGGGTGCAGGGTTTTGACTCTGCCGTCCATCATTTCCGGAAAGCCTGTGTAACTGGAGATTTCCACAGCGGGAATATCGTGCTCAACCAGCAGTTTGTAGGTGCCGCCCGTGGATAGGATTTCTACTGAGCGCTGGTGCAGTGCCCGGGCAAATTCAACTATGCCGGTTTTGTTTGAGACACTGATCAGGGCTCTTCGAAGAGGTGGCTGTTCGAAATCGTTTGCCATCGTTCCTTTACTCACTGAAAAATCGTTGCCTGAAAAGCTGACTGATTCTAGCTGGATTTGTCCTGCTTCGCAGCATCCGATTCTCGGGAATAGAGGGAAATACAGAAATAATGCTACCACCCCAGGCTGATATGAGGGTTATTACTGACCTGTTATTCTTCGAAAAGATACGGGATTTGTCTTTGCGCAGGTTGTAAAGGCAAGGGGGGCGCATAAAGTCGTATTCACGTCAGATGGCATAATACGACTTTAAGGCGGGGATTAGAGCAGGTCGTATTGCTTGAGTTTCTTTCTCAGTGTGCCACGGTTCAGCCCAAGCAGGACAGAGGCCCTGGTCTGGTTACCCTTGACGTAAGCCATAACCGTTTCCAGAAGGGGGGCTTCTACTTCAGAAAGGACCATCTGGTAAACATCAGTCACTTCCTGACCATCCAGATGGCTAAAGTAGTTGTTCATTGCTTTTTCAACGCTGTCGCGGAGTGTCTGTGTTTCACTCTCGATAGGGCTGGTCAATGCCTGTCCATTAACAGAGGGTTCGTCAGTAATAATATGGGATGCCGTCATGCTGCAATATCCTTGTGATGACTTAAGGTTTGAAAATACTCCAGTATGCAGTTTTCTTGTTCTTCTGCAGACTCCAGTCTGTTGAATCGTTTGCGAAGACTGGCGCCTGATGGACTGGCCTGCAAATACCAGCCAACGTGTTTTCTGGCGATGCGCACACCCTGGACTTCACCGTAAAACTCGTGAAGCGCAGCAAGGTGACCTGTTAAAATGGACTGAATCTCTTTGTTTTCGGGCGCTGGCAGGTGTTCACCCTGTTCAAGAAAGTGGTTAATCTCTCTGAATATCCAGGGTTTCCCCTGGGCTGCACGGCCCACCATAATCGCGTCTGCGCCTGTGACATCCAGTACCGTTTTTGCTTTCTCGGGAGAGGTAATATCGCCATTGGCAATCACTGGAATTTCCAGGGATTCACAAATCCGGGCAATGGTCTCGTATTCGGCCTCACCTTTGTACATACACTGACGGGTTCTGCCATGAATGGCCAGAGCGGTTATACCGCAGTCCTGTGCCATTAAGGCAATGTCGAGGCCGTTTCTGTTTTCGGGGCACCAGCCGGTACGTGTCTTGAGGGTGACCGGGATATCAACCGCCTGAACCACCGACTTCAGTATTTGCTCTACCAGTTCAGGTTCTCTCATCAGAGCAGAGCCAGCCGCTTTGTTACAGACTTTTTTGGCAGGGCAGCCCATGTTGATATCAATGATCTGGGCGCCTCGTTCCTGGTTCAGGCGAGCCGCGATGGCCATTTGCTCCGGGTCACTGCCTGCAATCTGAACAGAACGAGGTTCGAATTCTTCAGCGTGATGGTCCATTCTCAGTCGGGACTTCCGGGTGTTCCAGAGTTTTGGGTTGCTGGTCACCATTTCTGAGACGGCCATACCCGCCCCCATTCTCAAGCACAGCTGCCTGAATGGGCGGTCTGTTACTCCGGCCATAGGGGCCAGGATGACCGGGCTTTGAATAGCGTATGGACCAATCTTCAACAAGGTGATTTGCCTCAATCCAGCGTTAGTAGTGCCCAGAGTGCGATAAAACCGTCTCAAGTGATTTAAATCGCTGCTCGGAATTATGAAAAAAGCAAGAGGCTGATCTTGCGGAGTTTTCAACTATTTATTTGTACGACTTTCAGCGTCTCTGTTCAGGAGATCAGGCAGGCGTAGCCGGGTATAATACTCTGTACAATTTTTAGACGAAAGAGGGTTCTGTTGTTGGCTCTCACTGGAATAGCACTTATCTTCAGGAGCAGTTATTACCACGTAGCAGTGTCCTGTTGCGAAATATATCCTTGCCAAGGGCGTTGTATAGTGACTTTTTCGGGAAAAACCGCAAGTAATAACTTAAGTGATCTGATTGCTTTTTTGATCTGGGTCAAGCACTTATTGCAATTTCTTGAGTTGGTTTTCGAGATGCCTTCGTCGGTAAAACACCAGATAAGCAAGGTTTACAGGTTTTTTTAACTTTAATCAGCGCTGTTTGACAGGTAAAAAGCGCAATTGATAGTTGGTGGCTCCATTGCCGGGGTCAACGATTTCCATGCTGAGCCTTACGGGTTGTCCGCTGGGTATCTCTCTGGAACCGGCCAGGGCTCCGCCCAGATATTCTTTGGGGCGAAAACGTCTGCTGGCTACGGGCTGTCCGTTAATGTCACTAAATGTTAATTCAAGCCGAGGCCAGGGTTGTGGGAATGTGGCTTCATTGATAATCACTGAGTCTACAACCAGTCCTTCGCTTTGCAGAGGGTGGCTGCGGATATGCAGTTGCAGGCTCTTAATGGCGTTGATGTTTACCAATGCAGGAAGAGAGCACTTCAGGTATCGGCAACTAAAAGTATATGCTGGTCTCAATCGCGGGTCGAGTGAAAGCTGATCTCTGTTGAACCAGGCGTATTGCCCTGCAAGAGTGATAGAGAAAATCAGGATTAGAGTGAGCCAGCCAGCAATTTTCAGGGAACTTCGTCCCGGTTCTTCATCAACTTCAACGTGCTCATTGTCCAGAGTGTCGAGAAAAGAGTGGAAGGGGGCCTCTTCTTCAGAAGGTGGTTCGATAGCTTTTATTGAACTGGCTTCAGGCTTGCTGTTTTGAGCAGCGTTTTGTTCTGCTGTTTTGTCGGGCTGGCTCGATTGTTTTTTATAAGGTTTGATCTGCGGCTTCATCTGGAGTGGCTTTTCTGGAGCAGCGTCTGCGGACATGTTTGATTGGGCATCAAACACCTCGAGACAGGAACCGCAACGAACGGAGCCACCGGCAGCTCGTAATTGTGCCTGGGTCACTTTAAAGGAGGTCTGGCATTTTGGGCAGCGGGTGATTCGAGAGCTGGTCATGAAGCCTGCATGGGATATTGTCTTGATTGAGTGGGGATTATTAGATCAAAGAGCTGCAAAGGATGTCTACTGTCCAAAAGATAAAATCTCTCGGACAGCAGCCTGAAATGAGCCTGGCAGCCTGTCGGACTTAAGCGTCCGTAGCGAGGATTGCAAGAAATTGAGGATAAAAATCTCTGTTTCTGAGGAGAATAGCGAGCTATTTGACGAAGAAACAGGGATTTTTAGACCAATTTATTGCAACCGCAGTAGGACAGTCTTAAGTCCGACAGGCTCCTAGTATCGAAAAATGCCGCGTTTTTTTAGTTGTCACTTTCGGGTTCCGGTCACCAGAATCCAGTCTTCATGGTGCATAGCAGGCTCCAGTTCGAACCATTGAGAGTAGGTGCTGACGATAATGTCTTGCTGTTCAGAAAGGATACCCGACAGAGCGATCTTCCCGCCGTTGTCGAGATAGCTCGCCAGTGTCGGTGCCAATTCTACCAGTGGGCCAGCGAGTATGTTGGCGATCACAACGTCTGCTGTATCCTTTGGAGCCTGATCCGGCAAATAAACTTTCAGTTTTTCCGGGGCGATCTTGTTCCTTTCGGCGTTATCTATAGTTGCTTCCAGTGCCTGAGGGTCAAGATCGACCCCGGTTACGGTTTTAGCACCCAGTAATAATGCTGCAATCGCCAGTATTCCAGATCCACACCCGTAATCGATAACCGACTGATTTTCTAAGCTTTCCTGTTTTTCCAGCCACTCCAGACACAGAGCTGTGGTTGGATGAGTGCCTGTTCCAAAAGCAAGACCCGGGTCAAGCATCAGGTTAATGGCATCAGGTTCCGGAATCTCTTTCCAGCTGGGGCAGACCCAGAGTTTTGTACCAAATTGCATGGGCACAAAGTGGGTCATCCATTCTCTTTCCCAATCCTTGTCTTCGACAATTTCAACCTTGTGGTCAGGAAATGGGCTTTGCTGGTATTGAGTCTGTATGTGCTCTACTACGGCGTCCATATCTTTATGGGCATCGAAGAGTCCAATGACCACGGTATGTTGCCACAGCGGGGTGCTGCCTGGCTCGGGCTCGAACAGGGGCTGATCTTTACCGTCCTGAAGGGTTACGGCACTGGCTCCGGCTTCCAGAAGCAGGTCTTCCAGTTCTTCAGCATGATCGGAAGAGGTGTCTAGTTTGATTTGTATCCAGGGCATGGGTATGGGCTTACAGATTGGGGTGAATGGCAGAATAAGTTTCCTGTCGGGTCCGTCTCATTCTAGCTGATTGAGGAAGTGGGACAAGAGTTAATAAAGTAGAAGAGGGAGGAGGCTCTCTGAAAGCAGTTTTCAGAGAGCTTTGGAAGCAGGATCAGGCATCTTCAAGCTTCTTCTCCAGATAATGGATGCTAACGCCTCCTTTCTGGAAGTTTTTGTCCTTCACCAGCTCCTGGTGCAGTGGGATATTTGTACGAATGCCATCTACAACCGCTTCATCCAATGCATTTCTCATTCTTAACAGAGCGGTTTCACGATCTGGACCATAGGTGATGATCTTGGCTATCAGTGAATCATAGTAGGGAGGAATGCTGTAGCCACTGTAAAGATGAGAATCTACCCGAACACCATTACCGCCAGGAGAGTGGAACTGGTTGACCAGACCCGGAGAAGGCATAAAGGTTTTTGGGTCTTCGGCATTGATACGACATTCAAAAGCATGGCCCTGAAGTTCAACTTCTTCCTGGGAGATGCTCAAAGGCAGACCACTGGCAATGCGAATCTGTTCTCTGACAATATCCACGCCGGAAATCATTTCTGTTACAGGGTGTTCAACCTGCACACGAGTGTTCATCTCGATGAAGTAGAACTGGCCATCTTCATACAGAAATTCGAAAGTACCTGCACCGGTATAACCAATTTCTATACAGGCCTTGGTACAGGCTGCTGCTACCGTGGCTCTGGCATCCTGATCAATGTCAGGTGCAGGCGCTTCTTCAATGACTTTCTGGTGGCGTCGCTGCAAAGAGCAGTCACGATCCCCCAGATGAATAGCATTGCCGTGGCTGTCTGACAGTACCTGGAATTCAACGTGACGAGGATTTCCCAGGAATTTCTCCAGATAGACCACGTCGTTATTGAAGGCTGCTTTGGCTTCAGACTGGGTTAAGTTGATGGCATTGAGAAGATCGGATTCGCTGTGAACGACTCGCATCCCTCGACCACCGCCACCACCTGATGCTTTGATAATGACCGGGTAACCAATGCGGCGGGCAATGTCCAGTGTGCGTTCATCATCTTCTGTGATGGGGCCGTCAGAGCCTGGAACGGTTGGAACACCGGCTTTTTTCATGGCGGCAATGGCAGATACCTTATCACCCATCAGGCGAATAACGTCTGGTTTGGGACCAATAAAGGTGAACCCGCTGCGTTCTACCTGTTCGGCAAAATCGGCATTTTCTGAGAGAAAGCCGTAGCCAGGGTGAATACCATTGGCATCAGTCACTTCTGCAGCGCTGATAATAGCCGGGATATTCAGGTAGCTTTCAGCAGGGCTGTTGGGACCAATGCAGACAGACTCGTCAGCCAGACGCACGTGCATCAGGCTTTCGTCAGCCTTGGAGTGCACGGCTACGGTCTTGATGCCGAGTTCTTTACAGGCCCGCAAGACCCGCAGGGCTATTTCGCCCCGGTTGGCGATTACGATTTTATCCAGCATGGGATCTGTCTCAGGCAATGGTGAACAAGGGCTGGTCGTATTCAACGGGCTGCCCGTTTTCAACCAGAATGGCTTCGATGGTGCCTGACTTGTCGGCCTTGATCTGGTTCATCATTTTCATGGCTTCGACAATGCAGAGAACATCACCTTCTTTAACTTGCTGCCCTAGCTCAACAAAAACCGGTGAGCTGGGTGAAGATGCTGTGTAGAAAGTACCGACCATTGGCGATTTTACATGGTGACCTGACAGCTGAGGTCTGGTTTCAGCCGCCGGGGCTGCTGCCGGAGCTTCAGGTACAGCTGCCACAGGCGCTGAAGCTGGAACTGCAGCAGGAATAACCTGAGGAGCAGCGAGTGAGGCTACCGGAGCATTCTGGGAATAACGGCTGATACGAACAGATTCTTCACCCTCGTGAATTTCCAACTCGTCAATTCCAGACTCTTCCAGCAGCTCAATGAGCTTTTTTACTTTTCGGATGTCCATCGTTAATCTCAAATGCTGTTGGACAGGGAGAAACTGCCCCGTGGTTAATAGGATGTTCATGGGTGCACTCAATCATGCAGCCCTGATTGTTTTAATGTGAAAATCATTTTATTCCCGAAAAGAGAAGAAGTGATTTTCTGCACTCGGCTTCTTAGCTTTATGAGAAGTTGGCTTTTCAGAAGAACATTCTGAATATGCAGTCAGTCACGAGTAGCCTCTATGACTTCTGACTGAGCAGGTCAATGGCATAGGCCAGACCAAACTCATAGCCTTTGGGTCCGAGTCCAGCGATTACGCCTTCTGCGACATCACTGAAATAGGAATGATGTCGGAAAGCCTCCCGTCGATGGATATTGGACAAGTGAACTTCAACAAAGGGAATGGCAACACCCAGCAGGGCATCTCTGATAGCAACACTGGTATGAGTGTAAGCCCCAGGATTAATAATGATGAAATTAACCCGTTCTTCAGAAGCTTTATGAATCCGTTCTATGAGTTCATGCTCAGCGTTGCTTTGGAAGCAACTGAGCTGGTGACCAGCCATTTGAGCCTGTTGGGTCAGAATATAATCGATTTGTTCCAGTGTGGTGGCACCATACACGCCGGGCTCTCTGGTTCCCAGCAGGTTCAGATTGGGGCCATTAAGAACAAGTATTGTTGCCATCTGTATCCTCTTATGTTGGCTTTTATTGTGCCGCAATGCATTCAAAGGGTCTAGTTCGTGCGTGTTACTGAACGTTAAAGACAGTTACCAAGCATTTCAAAGCCATATAAGCCCAGAACGATGATGTTAGATCCAGATTTATGGAGAAAGCGTCTGATTCAGTTTTTTCTGGAGTTCAGAGGAGGTAATCTCTCCCAGAGAGCGAAGTTCACTCCGCTCTCGACCATAGGTGTTGAAAAATAGCAGAGAGGGTGGGCCAAACAATTGATAATTGTTTAGCCAGATGAGTTGTTCGGGGGTGTTGGCGGTTATATCAAATTTGATGAAATGCCAGTTGCCTGGGCTGACTTTGGCAATAGCTTCAGGAAAAACGTTTCTTTCCATAACCTTGCAGGAAATGCACCAGTCTGCATAAACATCAATCATCGCGGCTTTGCCACTCTTCCTGGCCATTTCCAGCTGGGCCAAAAGCGCTTTAACCGTTGTCACTGTTTGAAAGGAATACCCTGCTGAAAGGTTTTCAGCGGGCTGGCTGTTTCTGCAAAGAGGTTGTAATGGGTCGTTCTGACCTTGAGCTGCTCCGATGATCAGCAGAGTGCCATAGATCAGGAGAACGAGGCCGAGCGCCTGAAAAAATAAAGCGGCTCCGGCTTTCTTGCTGAAGTCCATAGCGCCAAGACAGACAGCACCACCAAGTGCCAGTGTTCCCCAGAGAAAGAGCGTGAGTGGTGCTGGAATAACCCTCTCCAGCATCCAGATGGCAACGCCAAGCAGCAGGAAGCCAAAGCAGCGTTTGACATTTTCCATCCAACCGCCTGCTTTTGGTAGCAGGCTCTTGCCACCCAGACCAATCAATAGGAGTGGCAGCCCCATTCCCAGGCCAAGAGCCAGCAGGGAGAGTCCGCCAATGAGTGCGTCACCTGTTGAGCTGATGTAAATCAGTGCGCCTGCCAAGGGTGCTGAGACACACGGCGATACCACCAGGGCTGATAAAACCCCCATGACGGCTGCACCTGAAAGACTTCCTGACTTCTGAGGCTGTTTGTTCAGACGATCCCTGAGCTTTTCCGGAAGCTGGAGTTCATAAAAACCAAACATGCTCAGGGCCAGAATAACGAAGAGAATGGCAAAGGGGATCAATAGCCAGGGTGATTGAAGTTTTGCCTGCAGGTTCAGGCTCGCCCCGAAAAGCCCCATCAAAGTGCCAGCCAGAGCGAAGGTGATCGACATACTGAGCACATAAATGATGGAAAGAGTGAGCGTTCTTTTTCTACTGGCTCCCTTTGCTGCAGCGCCTACCAGCAGACTGGAGAGAATAGGAATCATCGGGAGTACACAGGGGGTGAAGGCCAGCCCCAGCCCCGCCAGTAAAAACAGCAGAAGTGTAACAGGAAGGTTCTTGTCGACAAAGGATTCCGGGATACTCTGATCCTTGCCGTCATCCGGCGCCTTTTCAGAAGACCTGACCCGATCAGTACTGGAGACATGGGGGTTTGGCAGAGTAATAGTAAGAGTCTGTGGCGGATAGCAAAGGCCCGCATCAGCACAGCCCTGAAACCTTATCTGGAATTGGGGCTCGGCTTCAGAACTCTTGACAGGAATTTTAACAGTGACATTTTTTGGAAAGACCTCCATGTCCTGTTCAAAGTTAATGTCGTACTTTTGTTTGCCTTTTGGAAATATTGGCTCACCAAGCAGGGTAGTGCTTTCATCACTGGAAAAGCTGAATCGATCCTTGTAAAGATAATGTTCTGGTGTTATCAGAAAGTGCAGGAGCAGTGTGTTGTTTTCGATCTCTGCTTCCAGCTGAAACGCCTCTTCAACTGGCAAAAATTGCTGCGTCCCGGAGCCCAGTAGTGCGCTTAAATTAGCAGAAGCACCACTGGAAAAAGCCCAGGTAAAAAGAATAATGAAAAAGGTGCTGAGGTAAGATTTTTGATTGCTTATGAATAGCTGAACCATGTAAAACCAACTGTTCCTGTTTCTGGTTCTTTAATTGTGAAGTGAAATGGCCGGGATGCAAGCTCCCGAGTCCGCTAATGGTGCTGGAGATAACATCTCCAGCACCATCAAAGGATTAATAAACCACTTATGAAAATAGTTTACTGCGTTAATTCCTTCAGCCTTTGTAGTTTGCTGCAGACTTTTTGATGACCTCAAAGGCAGCTTCTTTGCCTTCCCAGCCTTCGATCTTGACCCACTTTCCGGGTTCCAGATCTTTGTAGTTCTCGAAGAAATGCTCGATTTGCTTCAGCAGTAGTTCTGGCAGATCAGAGTATTCCTGTACATCGTTGTATAATGCAGACAGCTTCTCATGGGGGACTGCAATCAGTTTTTCGTCCTGACCACTTTCGTCTGACATGTTCAGCATGCCAACCGCACGGCAGCGGATGACTGAACCCGGAACAACAGGGTAAGGCGTCACTACCAGAACGTCCAGAGGATCACCATCGTCCGCCAGAGTCTGGGGAATGTAACCATAGTTGGCAGGGTAGAACATGGGGGTAGCCATGAAACGGTCTACCATCAGAGCATCGACATCCTTATCAATTTCATACTTGATGGGTGACGCATTGGCCGGAATTTCGATGGCAACATAGATATCTTCAGGCAGACTCTTACCTGCCGGGATATTTGCATAGCTCATGTGTATACCTTTGCCTTATTTCGATTACAGAGGTAAATGGATGGAAAGCTGGTCATTATAGAGTTCCCGAAGGGAGTTGTCTCCGTTCTGGACAAGACTTTATGAAGTATGTTCCTTTGGCAACTGGACATTGTTCGAAAAAGAGTAGAATACTGTAAGGGTCATATTGCTCCTGACTGCTCAGAATAACCGGAGAGGTTTTATGAGATCAATCAAAGTTAAAGACTGCATGACACCTCAGGTGATCACTATTCCACCAACTATGGAAGTGGTTGAGGCCATACGAATACTGCTCCACAACGATATTACGGCCGTACCGGTTGTCGATGAGAGTGGGGGCGTGGTCGGTATCCTCTCAGAAACCGACTGTCTCCAGGGAACATTGATGGGAGGGTATTTTTCCCAGGAAGGGAGTCTTGTGGGAGAAAGTATGACCCGGGAAGTCCTCACCGTATCACCCTTCGACAATATCATTACTGCGTACGAACACTTTATGAAAGCCCACGCTTTCAGGGTCCCCGTTGTTGACGACGGTGCTCTGGTCGGAATGCTCAGTCCTAAGGATGTCATGTCAGCGGTGTTGGAATTTTATGAAACACCAGCTAAACAAAAAGCTGTGTAAGTCGTCCTGCTCTCTCACCTGAAGCCTTATTTATTCTCTTTGAGTATTAAATTTTCCTGCCAAAGCGATAGTTCATCTAAGCTTTATTGAAGTACATGACGAACTTTTGGAAGAAGGTTTATGGAAGGGAGAACGACGGGAGTCGAAACTCAAACTACATCACCTGTTGATTTGGTGCCACCAGAGCATAAGACTGATGAATCGGGCCGGTTGGGTCCCAGAAATGTAACCGGAACGCCGGGAAGGAGTCTCATTGGGGGGCGTGGTTCTGAAGTTTCGAGCCCAGCGCCAGAGAGTATACACTCACGTACTGCCAGTGTCCGTAAAGATTTGCCAGCGCTGACGGATTCAAAGCTGAAAGATTCCATGGAAGATGATGAAGCTTCTCAAATATTGAATTCGCTGCAAGCCTCCAGAAAGTCTTCCAGAACCAGCCCTCCCGAACTTTCCGGACTTTATGAATCATCTACAGCATCTGATCCGCACAGTGATGAAAGTGCTCAGCTTCACGAAGAACCCGGGCAAACATCTCCGGGTGAGCATGGGGACAGTCCAGCCCCTGACGCGAATGATGAATCCATTTCACCAACAGCGACTTCACCTTCTGCGCAACCCCACGTGTCTGTCAGCTCATCCGATGATCCTGATGTGCAAAGCAGAAAAGAAGCATTCAAGAATCAGCTTCAGCCCAAGCTTGGTTTTTTCGATAAACACAAAAAAGAGTCAACGGTCACTGCAGTGGGTGGTGTTCTGGTGGGCATAGGTGCACTCGCAAGCATTGCTTTTCCCCCAGCAGGACTTTGTATATACGCTTGTGGAATAATGATGTTGAGTATGGGCCTCACCGAGATCATGGCTGCTCCGGGTGATGTTCCGGTTAACCCGCCTGAACCGAAGCCTGATAAGCCTGAGCCAAAACCTGATGAGTCTAAATCCAAGCCGGTTGAAAACAATGTCGATGATGGCAAGTTCGTGGCTGTTCGCAAACCCATTCTGGAAGCCCTCACTCAGGGCGATGGCCCGATTCCTGTCAGGGAAGATGGTTCTCTGGATGAAGACGAAGCCAAAAAAAGGCTAAGGAAGTTTGCTCAGCAGAGCGGGATTAATGGAGACCCCGAGGCGCTTTTAGAGCAAGTTTCTTCAGGGATGCAAGCAGGCTTGCCTCTCTCAGAAGTGATTTCAGAGGCTATTGCCGATGTATTGAGTAGAGATAAGAATTTTGATCCCCGCGATAATGAATTCAAATCGGTCACAAACGCTATTTTGAGTGCGGCAGAAGCTATGATGAATGCCACATCAGCCACTGAGAGAGAGCAGGCTCTGGCTGATTTTCTGTCGAAAATGAAAGAGATGCTGCCCAGAATGAGCGATGCTTCCCTGGGTCAGCTGATGGCCATGACCCAGGGAGCGCTGGCCAGTCCCGGCACAGAACAAGCCAGAGAAATATTGACTCATGTCCTGAAGTTGCTCGAAGCAGAAAAAGCCGAGCGTTTGTTAAAACAGCAGAGCCTGGCTGCATTTGGGGCTTCTGCAGGGGTCTCTGATGCGGTGCCAGAACCTCCTCTACCTCCTCCACCTCCTCCTCCTGTAGCTCTTAAGTCTGGAAAACCGACAACACCTCTACAGTCCTCTGCCTCTGGAACAGGCGCTTCAGAGGCCTTTGATCCGACTATTTCACAAAATCAAGTCCACCTTCGAGTGCTTTCTTTTGAACTGGACACTTTGAACAGGGCCGATCGTCTTGGTGTCAGTGACAGAAATGACTTTCTGAACGCCGCGAAGGAGGTGCTCGAAAAACCCAGAGGAAAAAGGATCACGGGAGCAGAGTTCCTGGATGAGCTTGAAAGACATACCGGAGACAGGTTTAGTAATGTGATCGACAAAATGAGAGATAAAAATCATTTCAAATAGTTCTTAATTTATGTTGTTGATGAAATTTTCACATTGAAGTCATGTACTAAATTAATACTAATGTGATTTGCTCAGGGCGGCAGGGAGCCAATTTATGACTGATTCCACACCGGCAGTGGATAATAAGGGGGGAGTAACACTCACTGGCACGCGGGGGTCTGTTCATCTTACTGATGCCAAAAGAGACTCACTCAGAGCTGCGGGTTTCAGTGATGCACAGATTGATGCTTTATTATCACTGGCCGACCCTGATGATCAGGGGAATTCCCTGACACCCACTCACTTTTATACCGTTGATAAGTCGACACTCAACTCTCTTCAGTACTCAGGCAAACTCACGGATGCTGCGAGGCAGCTGGTCTATGTCCAGACACCCGTCTCGCTTCTGAATCAGGTCAGTAATCCGAGCAATTGGCAGGGAGATAATTATATTGGCCCGGGTGCAGCTTCTGTAAATGCCTATTTGAATGGAGAGCCTGTCGATTTTTCCAAGCCCAGTCTGGATGCCTTGGTGATGTCAGTGCTAACGGCCAGGGCGGAAATCATAGAGGTTCAACTCAGAGATCAGATTCAATCGATTCAGGACAAGAACGCCCAGTTGGAAGTAGCAAACGACTGGTTAGCCAAAGCCAAAGCTAAAAAAGCTGACGCCGGTACATCGGGCACAACAACCTTTAGTCAGGAGTACAAGGACTTTTGGGACAGCCTTGGCGCGAAGTACCAGAGTGGTACTAATCACAATTCAGCTGACTGGGAAGTTAATATCGAAGGTTTGAAGACCAAAATTGAAGCTTTGACCAGTCAATCCCAGCTGGAAACAACCAAGCTACAGCAGACTATAAATAAATATAACCAAAGCTTTGAAATGCTTTCTAACTTTGTCAACAAATACTATCAGTCACTCAGTACGATTATTCAGAACCTACGGTGAATCATGGAGGATCCCGCTGTGAATGAAGAAGCCAAGATGAATGAAGGTGAAGAACTTGATGATATGCTTCTCGAGTTCTTTGGTAAGGGCGGAACCTTCAAAGACCTCAAAAATATGAGCGATGATGCCATGGAAGCCATATACAGCGTCGCTTATAACCTTTATCAGGGGGGCAAGTACGACGAGGCGCAAAAGGTCTTTCAGTTTCTCTGTTTCTATGATCACTTCAATCGAAAATACTTTATGGGTCTCGGTGCCTGCCAGCAAATGATGAAGCAGTATGAAAATGCTATTGAAATCTTCACTTTTGCCACTGTACTGGATGCCGACGACCCCAAGCCCATGCTCTACATCGGAGACTGTCATCTGGCAATGGGTGACAACGAAAAAGCAAAAATGTCATACGAAACAGCCATTGAATGGGCTGGAAATGCGGCTGCTTTTGAGGAAGAAAAACAGAGAGCCGAAAGCATGCTGGAAAACCTGAGCAGTTAAGGGAAGAGGTGAAAGGATGTCTTCAATCGGTCAGGGGCCTGCCCCTACAGAGCAAACCGGAAATATTCATCAGGCTTCTTATAATGCTGTTGATAATGAGGAAAATCCGGTTCAGCGAGGTTTTAGTAACCAGAACAGTTACTCAAGAACGGAAGGTGGAGAAGCCCCTAAAGCACAGATCAATGCTCCAGTCCTGGATGCGCCTTCAGCAAATGCTGAGTCTGAAAAGGCTACCGCAGAAGTGTTGAAGCATCAGGAAGGGCAGGCAACAGACAAGTCGGCAAAAGGCCCGAGGTCGCCAGGTGAGGTGGTTCAGGAACACAGTAACCTTCCCATCAGAAAGCAGACAAACCATCTTCAGAGTAAGAGCAATGAACTTGAAAGTATGGGGTTCAGCAAATCCCAAATCAATGGGATGCTGGCTGTGGCTGATCCCAAAGATTCTGAAAACGCTCTTGCTCCCATGCACTCTGCCACTGCCAGATTGAAAGATATGGAGGCCCGGGGTGGCGATCCCAAGCTGAATACACTGTTTAATACTTTCGAAGATGTCATGGTTCGTTTCTCTGCCATCAAAGAAATTCCGGATGATTTGAAAGCTGAGCTGAAGAAGGATCTCGATACATTTACCAAAGCAGCTCTCAACGCTGAAAGGCCCCTTGATATAGACTCCGCTACCACGATGCTGGTTCAGATCCAGTCAAAGTTGCAGAACGAGCGACTCCGCTTTGACCAGGAAAGTATCAAGATAGGTCAGGTCGCTGCAGAGCAACGCAGTAGCAATATCATCAGCAAAATTCGTGAATCCATTGCAAAAGTCGAAGAATCGAAAAAATCCCAAAGGGTAGGGAAGATTTTCAATTATATCGCGCTGGCATTCATGGCGATTGCCACCGTCGCTTTGGCTGTTGCGGGAGTTCTTACCGGTGGTGCTTTGAGTATTGTTGCCGCGAGTCTGATGGTTGCAGCGACAGGTCTTATGATCACCATGACGGTTTCATCAGAAACCAACAACTTTATGATGAAAATTTTTGACGGCCTTGCCAGTGACGAAGACGCTGAGCAAGATACCAAAATTGGTGCGACGGTCTTTTGGGCTGTCATTATGATCGCACTTTCCGCAGGCGCAGCTGTCGCAGGTGGCTTTGCCGGTGCCGGTGGAGCCGCTGCCAGTACAGCTTCATCAAGTACCGCAGCAGGGTCTTCAACCGCTGCAACGGTGACGGCGACAGGCGCTAACACGGCTGCAACCACATCCGCTGCTGTTGCAAAAAAAATCGCGATCGTGACCAAGTTAGGACAGACAGCCCAGTTGATAGGGGGCGCCGGTCAGATTGCTTCGGGTGGTGCTGATATCGGAACCACTGTTTACAAATATCAGGCAGACATATTCAGGGCAGAAGCGCTTGAAGAAAAAGCCGAAATGGTCAGGATCCAGAAGGCCATAGATGATGCTATGGAAGGTTTGGAGAAGGCTATCCAGGAACTCCAGAATGGCTACTCCACAGCCGCCAGCATCATTAAAGCGAATCATGAAACCAAGACAACACTTGCGCGCAACCTGCGTGCCTGAGTCTCAAGGAGGTAGATTATGTCACAGGTAGGACAGACAGGCGCGTCACAGAATACGCCAGTGGACTATAGTTCCCAGACATCAGGGTCAGGTGGCACAGCGCCGCTGGATGAAGTCGGACGGGGAGATCTTGACGGCGAAAACCTTCGATATTCCCGTGAAAGCAAAAGTACCGAAGTTTTGAAAGGTCAACAGAAGAGAGCACCAGAGCTTGATAAACCCGGTGATGTCAAGCCCACCCATCTTGAAACAGCCAGTTCTGACGTCAACGATATCAGCAAGCAAACTCAGTCATCTCTTGAAAATACTCAGAAGCTGGCGGAAGGGTTGCGCACTGGTAACCTCAGCCCGGAACAGCAACAGCAACTGAAAAAAAACGCTGATCTTTTGAAAGGCAGCGCCGGTCTTATAAGTAACCTTCATGGCCATAATCTCGGAACTGCTGAGGGTAAGAGAAGTGTTCTTGCCGGAATGGGCTTCAGTCAGAGCCAGCTCGATGCCCTGATGTCACTGGCTGATCCGGATGATGCAGGCAACTCTCTGGCGTCCCTGCATGGCGGTGAATCAGCCTTACAGGGTAAAAAAGATGCTCTGAAGGCCATGGGTTTCAGTGAAAGTCAGGTGGATGCCTTGCTGTCACTGGCTGATCCGGATGATGAAGGCAATTCACTGATGTCAACTCATCAGGCCGGGTCCGGGAAAAATAAATCGGCCCTTGCCTCTCAGGGATTCAGCAATGCTCAGGCAGAACGTTTGACGGCTCTGTTGAACGGCCAGACATTTGGTACTGAACAACAGAAAGAACTACTGAAACAGATGGGGTTTAGTGATGCAGAAGCCGATGTGTTGCTGGCCACGGCCGATCCTCAATCGTTGAAAACTCAAGGTAAGCTTGCCCGATCAATAGATTCTAATCAGCTTGCTCATTTGCAAGAGATGGCAAAGGTCGCCAACGTACTATCAACAGGCAGCCCGATCGGTGACAGAGTGCTGCAACAGCTGGTGGACATTTTTACTGTGTTTGAACTCCTTCACGAGATGGGGGTTCAGGGTCGAAGAACCGCCAGAGAAACCAGGGCCGCTGAGTATGATGCAGCCAAGCAGGAAGTTTTGCACCAGGCCGAAGAAATGAGATCAGCGGCCCTCTACACTCTGATAGCAGGCACGATCAGCGGTACCATGAAAATAGGTGCAGGTATGATTGCAATTAATGGTGCACGGGGTGGTGGTTCCGCCGCTGAGAAGCAGATCAGGATGCAGTTGGCTACCCAGCAGGCTCAGATAGCGACGGGTGGGGGTGACATTGTTTCTGCGGGCGTTAACTATCACGCTTCAAAACACCAGGCATTACAGAAAGAGCATGAAGCCTACCAGAAAACCCACGAAAACTCGGCTCAGAGTGCATCTGAGTGGATGCAGTTGCAACAGGACATGGTGAAGACTGTTCAAAGTAAGATGGACGAAATTATACGAACCTGGTTCGAAACACTGAAAACCACTACACGAGGCTAAACAGAGACGTTCAATCTCTGAGGATTGCCGTCTACTGCATGCAGGAGGCATGACATGACTATTCCACTCGACAGGGCCGGTGGTGCATCAGCGCCATCGTTTCTGGAGAGTAACCAGAACGTTGCAGGCAACCAGGGAGCCAAAGGCAAGGTTGCCGGACAAACGGTTCAGGTTCGGTCTGATGCCACTTCTGCGCTGCTTGACAGTGCAGAAGAGCTTTCCATGGTCGCTGACCGCTTCAAGCAAACCAAACTCAAAGACAGAAAACTTTCCAGTGGTTCAGAACTCTCCGACAAGCTGCTTGAGCGCATCAAGAAAATACAGGCTATTCAGGAAACCCAGGCATTCAAGGATCTGGTTAACAATTTCAGTAATCAAACCAATCTCAACCCCAATCAGGTTCTGAAGCAGGCCCAGGAATTTTCGGACGACGTGCTTGAGCAATTTGCGGCACTGGATTTTGCCGCAGAATATTTTGAAGAGCAGGGAGACCAGGAAAAAGCCAATCAAATTCGTACGGCTCAGCAAAGCATCAGGGAAAAGAACCCGACACTGATCCAGGCTGGCCTCAATATCTCTGAGTCAGCAGCCGAGATGATCGAAGAGATGGGCTTTGATGTTGATGTTCGTACGGTCCGTGAAAGCTATGCCAACCTCATTGATTCAGCGAAGATGGATCATGTGCGTGATGACGGTTCACTCAAGACAACTTATCGCTATCTGGTAGAAACCTACGGAGCAGAGAATCTGGAAGGAGCTATTCAGGGACAACTTGATCTCCTTGCGACGGATTTGAACTGCACCACTCACTCCACTTCACCGGTCAGATTGAAAGTCATTATTGATGATATGAAAGGGCTGAAGATTCAGTCGGGTGTTCATGATGCCTGTTGCGAAGCTGAAGAGAGGCTGGAAAGAACATTCCCTGAAGAAAAAGTCGTTCGATTGGTGCTGATGGAAGAGATGCTCGATCTTGTCGATCAACAGTGGGTGACAGAGTCTGATTTTGAAAAATTGCCGTTAAAAATGAATCTGGAAAAACTGGAAGCTCATATTTTTGCGTTGACTTCCATCGTCGATATCGTGAGATCCATTCCCGAAGAAGTGTTTACCAATGATGAGACCAAACTGAATATGCTGTCTGCGGCAACAGACAGTCTGGATAGCAAAATTGAAGAGGAAGAGTCAGAGGCCATTGAAGAGGCTGATCTGGATGCCAAGCTGGATGATAGTTTTCTGGGTGAAGTAACCGCCTCTCTGGATTTGCCATCAAGTAAGAAAGTTGAAACGCCTTTTTTTGCTGCTGGGAAGGAACAAAAATCTCAGTAGCCACCATTGAAGACTCTACAGCTGAAAAAGGGCAGGGCGTGCCTGTGAAAGCTGTTTAGCACGAGGGAAGCAAGCTATGGATTGGCGCGATGAGGTGGTTTCGGATATCGGCCGGGGAATGGGTGTTGAGGGACTCAGTTTCGGCGTATCCGGAGTGATCAGCATGGAATTTGAATCAGAAAGGACCCTGTATCTGGAGACACAGGAAGAGGGTGTTCTGGTCTACATGGTTCAGGGATTGTCCCGATTCGATGCCTCCAAAAGTCTGGTTTACGCGCTAAAAAAGTGTCATTACACCCAGTCACTTGTGCTGCCATTGCAGGCAGGACTGAAAGGAGAAGAGGAACTGGTCTGGTTGATTTATCTCAATAATGAACAGTTCTCCCGTCCAACCGTCGAAAGTGCTATCGAAACAATAATAAGACAATCTGAGCAGCTTGCTGCTTAATGCTCCGTAGGGTGGCAGGCTTGACCTGCTGAAAACTGTGACCAACTCAAGAGGTCTGTTATATGGCCGAAAATATTATCAACTCAAAAGGCCTGACAGAGAAAGCACTTGAATCTGCCGAAACCTTTGCCGTTCCGGAGAAAGTGGATGCAGGTGCGGCAGATAAATTTGGCAACTTGCTGTCAGGTGATGCCGATGGACAGCAGGCAATACAAGCTGCATCAGCTGTTGGTCAGCCAGAAGGGGGAGCCCTGACTCTGGGAGATAAGATTCTCAGAGGTATGCAGGGGTTAAGAGAGCATGTTGAAGCAGGTAAAGAGAATGTCGTCTCCAACCTGCAGCCTGGTGAAACCATGACCATGCAGGACATGTTTAAAACCCAGATGGCCATGACCAACCTGATGGTCACCGAGGACTACATAGGGAAGATTGTCAGTAAGAGTACCCAGACGTTTGATACTCTGCTGCGCAATCAGTAATTCCTGACGGAGTCCTGAAGCAGGTGCACAGCTGTCTGGTTATTTTGGATCCAGAAATACAGCCGGAGTCACCCGTTCATGATCAAGGGAACTGTGCACCGTACTCTGAAATACCTGGGAGTCATCTGTCTCAGCTTTCTGCTGGCCGGGTGTAAGGTTGAGCTCTACTCTGGTCTTTCTGAAAAGGAAGGCAATGATATGCTGGCTATCCTGCTGGATGGGGGCATACCTGCAGAGAAGCTCATTAATAAAGAAAAGATGGTGACCCTGATGGTGCCATCTGACGAAGTTTCACGTTCGATCAAGTTGTTGCGTGGTTATGGATATCCCAAGGAGAAGTACTCTTCCATTGGTGATATTTTTCCGAAAGATGGTCTGATCTCCTCACCCACTGAAGAGAGAGCTCGTTATACCTATTCCATGTCACAGGAGCTTTCATCAACATTATCCATGATTGATGGTGTCATCACCGCTCGTGTTCATGTGGTGTTGCCTCAGGAGCAGGATTCTCTGAGTGACGTCAATTACCCTTCATCGGCCTCTGTGTTTATCAAGTACACACCAGAGCTGGAGCTGGCGGGTTTCATTCCAAAGGTCAAAACACTGGTGTCTAACAGTATTGAAGGACTGTCCCTGGATAAAATCACGGTTTCTCTGTTTCCTGCTACCCGTATTAATCAGGGGAGCAGTGCTGCACCCAAAATGGAATCGGTATTTTTCGTTAAGGTCAATCCTTCTTCTGCAGGGGCTTTGAGAGGGGTTATCTATGGGCTCCTGTTTCTTTTGATCATGACCCTTGCTGGTTGTGGAGCACTGTATTGGATGATGTTTATGAAGAAAGGCAAGAAGAAAGTCAGGAAGACTGAATGAACACAGAGCAACCAAACCTTCAGATGGACCCTGAATTAGAACTGTTTCAGTCCATTGCTGAATTTAACCTGTACCTGGTGCGCTTTATCCATCACAGCTGGTTGCAAACCATCAAGTTATCACCATTGGTCAAACAGCTCAGAAAGGCCGGTAATGCAGATTTTCATCTGTCTCATTTTTTATTAAAAGAGTTTGATCTTAGCAACGACTTTGATTACGACTTTGATGAAAAGCACAAAAGAGTAGCGCTGGCTGACGAAGAAGCCATTACAAAACTGGCTTTTTATTTGGGTATTATTCTCAACGAAAGTGTTATTCGAAATACCCTTCGTAAGCGGGAAAGGCTGTTGCTAAAGAAAACGTTGGGTGAGGATGGGTTTCGTTTCGCGGTTAAAAAGGCGCAGTTTTTCAGTCGCATCGGAACTGATCTGGGGCCAAGTTTTTTGATTGACTGGGATCATCTCGATAGTTTTAAACGATATCTTACGCAATCCGGTTTTCAGGTGCTTGGAAGGGCTTTCTCAGAGAGTTCTCCTGCCTTTATCAAAAGGCTGGAATTAAAACTGCCTGTTTCATTTCGCGATACTATCTGGAGTTCAGACCGGAGTTCAGAGAAATCGGACCTGGATATCAATCAGTGCAAGACACTGGTCGTTAAAGTTCATAAAGAGGTGAATAGAGAATGGCGTCACCTGTTCGTCTGACTTCCGGACAGTTGACGATTGACCCGTCAGCCAAAGTCCTGAAATCACAAGATTATGCAGACTATCTTGAGTCTGAAGAAATCGTCAGCAAAGCTCGGGAGCATGCCAGAGAAATACTGGAGCAGTCTCGTCAGGCCTATGAGAAAGAAAAGCAGAGAGGTTTTGAAGAAGGTTTAGCAGAAGGTAAGGTGGATCAGGCTGAGCAGATGCTTAAGGTTGTCAGTCGAACCATAAACTATCTCTCAGAGGTGGAGAAAGCCCTGGCTGATATTCTGATGTCGGGGATTAAAAAAATAATTGGTGAATATGATCAGGAAGAACTTGCCGTAAGTCTGGTAAAAAATGCCCTACAGCATGTCAGAAATGAGAAGCAAGTCACCATACGTATCCCTCCCAGTCAATTCAAGATGGTTAAAGCAAGACTCAATGAAATACTGGGGGAATACAAAGGTGTAGGCTTTATAGATCTTGTTTCGGATGAGCGTCTGTCTACCGGTGACTGTATCATGGAGAGTGACATCGGGGTTGTTGATGCCAGTGTGGATCTGCAAATCAAGGCGCTACAAAAACGCTTTGAAAGAATTAACTCTGAAGCTGTAACCAGTATTACCAACGATCACTCCATGTTCGATGAGCCAAAATGATTGTGATTCATATATAACGCGATAACCTTCCCTGATCGTTTTTTCTCAGTCCCTGAGTCATATTCAGATACTGGCTTACCCGTATTTTTGGTGTGAATAATAATGGTTCGGACATTGTACTCCCCCTGTGAGAGTCAGTATGTGTTAAATACTCATAACTATGAGATTTGAACTGATTGTTTAAGATGTTCTTAGTGAGTATATTCAACTTATTAACTTGTTAATGGGTTTGGTTGGCCACTGTCATTGCATCAGCCATAAAGAGCATTGAATAGAGCTATACTGGCTTTCAATGTGAGCATTGAAAATCCAACCATCCATCAGGCAGTAGCCAGAGATTACCCAAAAGGTTTCCTTTCTGACGATTTCACTCACCCCTGTCCGGTTTTGATGAAGGCTGCTGCCTGACTGAAAGGCCGGACCTTCAGAAGAGGTTGGCATAAAATGCAGGTCATTAAGACCGATGTTGCAATTGTAGGTGCTGGCGCTACTGGCCTTCGTGCAGCTATAGCGGTTGCAGAAAAAGACCCAAACCTGAATATCGCACTGCTTTCAAAAGTCTACCCGATGCGCAGTCACACTGTGGCAGCAGAAGGGGGGTCGGCTGGCGTTATTCAGGATCATGACTCTTTCGAGAATCACTTCAAGGATACCGTTTCGGGTGGTGACTGGCTCTGTGATCAGGATGCTGTCGATTACTTTGTTCAGAATGCTACTGAAGAAATGATTCGGCTGGAACACTGGGGATGTCCATGGAGCCGGAAACCGGATGGTAATGTTAATGTACGTCCATTTGGCGGTATGAAGATTGAGAGAACCTGGTTTGCTGCTGACAAATCCGGCTTCCACATGTTGCACACGCTTTACCAGACATCTGTCAAATATCCTGCTATTGAACGTTTTGACGAGTACTTTGCTACTGACCTGATTGTTGAAGAGGGCCGTATTCAGGGTGTGGTGGCTATTGAAGTTAAAACCGGTGAGCCGAAGGTTTTTCTGGCTAAAGCCGTGATTATGGCAACCGGTGGTTCTGGTCGTGTATTCCGCTTCAACACTAATGGTGCCATTGTGACCGGTGATGGTCATGGCATGGCTATGAGAGCGGGTGCGCCCCTGAGAGATATGGAGTTTGTTCAATATCACCCAACCGGTCTGCCCGGTTCAGGAATTCTGATGACGGAAGGATGTCGTGGTGAAGGCGGTATTCTCCTCAATAAGCATGGCTATCGCTATTTGCAGGATTACGGCCTGGGTCCGGAGACACCGGTGGGTCAGCCAAAGAACAAGTACATGGAACTGGGCCCACGTGACAAGCTCTCTCAGGCTTTCTGGAATGAGCAGCGCAAGGGCAATACCATTGAAACCCCTCTGGGTGATGCCGTACTGCTGGATCTTCGTCACCTGGGTGAAAAAACACTGATGGAGCGCCTGCCGCTGATCTGCTCACTGGCTAAAAACTATGTAGGTGTTGATCCTGTTCATCAGCCTGTCCCGGTTCGTCCTGCGGTTCATTACACCATGGGGGGGATCCGAACTGATATCAGCTGTGCCGCCGATATTCCCGGCCTCTTCGCTGCGGGTGAATGCGCCAGCGTGGGTATGCATGGTGCCAACCGTCTGGGCTCAAATTCGCTGGCAGAAACGGTGGTATTCGGTGCCCTGGCGGGTGATAAAGCAGCCGGGTTTGCTCAACAGGCTGTAATGTCCGATGAGAAAAAACTAATGGATCAGGCGAAAATGCACCTGGTCAGCATCGAAAACCTGCGCAACGCAAAGGGTACTGAAAAAGCTTCTCACATTCGTCATGAGATGGCGAAAACTATGGAGCGTTGTTTTGGTATCTATCGAATCGGCGAAGAGATGCAGGAAGGGGTCGACAAGATTGCAGAGCTTCGTGAGCGCTTTCGTAACGTTCGGGTTGAAGACCGCAGCAAGGCTTTCAACACTGAGCTCTTGCAGGCTTTTGAGTTGCAAAGCTCTCTCGCTGTCGCTGAAACCATGGCTGTAGGCGCCCTGAATCGCAAGGAGTCTCGTGGTGCTCACCAGCGGATTGATGGCTTCGAACACCGTGACGACGAGAAGTTCCTGAAACACACTCTGGCCTACTATAACGGTGACTCAGCTCCCCGTTTGGACTACCAGAACGTCAATATTACTCGTTATCAGCCAGAAGAGCGTGTTTACGGTGCAGCGGCTGAGAAGGGCGCTGTGGCTGAAAAGAGTGCTGCGGCGTCTGATACAAAGTGACGGGAGAGCTGAAAATGAGTCACAAGACAATCAACATCAAGATTCTGAGGTACAACCCGGAAAGCGATGAGAAGCCCGGTTATGGCAAGTTTGAGGTGCCTTTCCTCGAAGAGTGGTCCATGTTGGATGCCCTTGAATACATCAAGGACGAACTGGACTCTTCCCTGGCCTATCGCTGGTCTTGCCGTATGGCTGTCTGCGGTAGCTGCGGCATGGTCATTAATGGAACACCAAAACTGGGTTGTGAGACCTTCCTGAGGGATTACAAGGGAACTATCAGGGTAGAACCTCTGGCTAACTTCCCGATTGAGCGGGATCTGGTGGTGGATGCAGAAGACTTTATCAAAAAACTGGAGTCCGTTAAGCCCTACATCATCAACGCAATGGAAAAACCGGTTGTAGAAGGTGTGAACAGACAGACACCCAAAGAGTTGAGCCTTTACAAGCAGTTCTCCAGCTGCATTAACTGCATGCTTTGCTATTCAGCCTGCCCGCAAATGGGAATTAATCCGCTGTTTACGGGCCCAGCCGTTATTGCACTGGGACACCGTTATAATCTGGATACGCGGGATGATGGTTATGATGAGCGTACCGAAGTCATTCAGGGCAAGAATGGTGTTTGGTCCTGTACCTTCGTGGGCTATTGCTCAGAGGTCTGCCCGAAGAATGTCGATCCGGCTGCTGCTATCAACCAGAACAAGTTGCAGGGTGCCCAGGACTGGGCTTTGTCTTTCCTGATGCCGCGTAAAGGAGGCAAGTGATGAGTCGTCGTCCTTATGTGCGCCCCATGAAGCGCACCTGGTATAAGGATCATCCTTTTTACCGCACCTATATGGTCAGGGAAGCAACCTCTCTGTTTGATGCGCTATACAGTATCAACCTGTTCTTCGGTATTCTTCAGCTAACCCGGGGAAAAGATGCCTGGGAGGCCTGGCTGTCTTTTCAGGCTAATCCTCTGATGATTTTGTTCACTGTTGTGACACTGGGGATGACTCTGTTTCATGCAGTCACCTATTTTGATATGACACCACGGGTATTACCTCAGCAGATTCGCAAGATGGTGGCTGATAATCTGGTCAATAAACTGATGTATGCAGGTCTGGCAGCAGTTTCTGTCATTATTTTTGCAGCTCTAGTGCGGTTTTGAGGGAGAGAGTCATGAGTCAGAAAAGACATATTGAGCCGTTGCTCTGGAGCCTGTTTGGCGCTGGTGGCACGACAATCGCCTTCTTCTTCCCGGCTGTGATCCTGGTGATCCTGGCGGTATCTCTGGGCGTGATTCCTGCAGAAGCGCTTTCTTATGAAAGAATGTCAGGTTTCTTCCTGAATAACCTGATTGGACAGTTGGTTCTTCTGGTCGCCCTGGTGCCTTCCTACTGGGCCTGTATCCACCGGATTTACCACGGACTGCATGATTTGGGTTTTCATCCGGGGGCAGGGCTGAAAGCACTGCTTTATGGAGCCACTCTGGTTTTGAGTGTGGTGACTGTGATGCTGGTACTGGTCTGAATTAAAGAGATTTCAGATCAAGAAAAGCCGTCAGACAGTGTTTGACGGCTTTTCTTCTTTCTAAGCCCGGTTATAAAGCGGACATTTCGATGCGAATCTGACGAAGTTGCTGCTCCAGGGCCTTCTGCTGATCAGGCGTCAGCTCCCCTTCCTGTAACTTCACCCCCAGTTTGTTGATCATCTGACTTAAAGAAGAGAGGCATTCTTTTTCCGTACGCTCAACCATTTCCGGGAGAAGATCCTGCCCAAGCCTGCTGTTATCGAGGTAGTCATGGGCCCTGACTTTGGCAATGATTCTGACCGGGTTCTCTGAAGTGCCCAGCTGAGTCATATACTCACTGATTTGTTCAAATTGCTCTGTCAATGAAACGTCTGAAACCACCAGTTTACTGACGATATCTTCAGCAGTGAGCTGGCCAGCGAAGCCGGCTAACAGTTTCATGGCTCCATCTGACTGATTTTTTGGTAAGGTTGAGATCAGTTTATTCAGTTGATTCAGGTCCTTGATGAAGCGATCCATGGACATCTGAGCACCGACTAAATCACCCTCTTTAAAAAACTCCAACATCATGCCCAGTTCTGCAGGCGCCAATTTGCCTTCCGAGGGCGTTGTTTTGATACCTCTGGAGAGAATCGACTTGTTTCCTGGTCCTGACTCTGGCTTCTCTGATGAGAGATATTTCTTCGCTTGGGCGGGATCAGCAGACGCATTGCCTTCATCGACAAGGGGTTTTTTGGGGTCAAATTGTGTCTGGGGGAGCGGTTGTCCTGAGCCATCAATTTTCGACATAGTACCATTCCGTGGTTTTTAGCAAGAAAGGACGCCTGAAAGCGAAAGCATTCTTGCTGATATCGCTGCCTGATTTGCAGGCAGAGCAGTATTGTGAGTATCTTCTGAAAGAATAGCTCTTTTTAGCGTGGAAATGCAGTATTCATTCAAGAATGAACTCCCGACTTTCCTCAATGGCAGATGAAAAGGCAGACTCTTCCATGATTGACACGTTACCCAAAGCAGAGCTTCATCTGCATATTGAAGGTACTCTGGAACCCGAACTGATGTTTTCTCTGGCTGAAAGAAATAAAATCAGCCTTCCCTACCAAAGTATCGACGACGTCCGGGATGCCTACCAGTTTTCCAATCTGCAATCCTTTCTGGATATTTACTATGCCGGCGCCCGGGTTCTTCAGACCGGGCAGGATTTCTATGATTTGACCTGGGCGTATCTTGAGCGCTGTCAAAAGGACAATGTGATCCATACCGAGATTTTCTTTGACCCACAGACCCACACCGATAGAGGTATTGCATTTGGCACTGTGTTTGAAGGCATTGATGCCGCACTTCAGGATGGCAGGAAACAGCTGGGTATCAGCAGTCACATCATTATGTGTTTTCTCCGACACTTGGGTGCCGGGGCAGCGCTGAACACGTTTGAAATGTCGAAACCCTGGCATCAGAGAATGATTGCTGTCGGTCTCGACTCTACTGAGTTGGGGAACCCTCCGGAGATGTTTGCCGAGGTCTTTGACAAAGCCAGACAGGCTGGGTTGAAGGCCGTTGCTCATGCAGGAGAAGAAGGTCCGGCAGAGTACATTTGGGGGGCTTTGAAGGCACTGAAAGTATTGCGGGTTGATCATGGTGTTCGATGCCTGGATGACGAAAGTCTGGTTCAATATCTGGTTGAGAACAAAATTCCTTTGACAGTGTGTCCCCTTTCGAACGTCAAGTTGTGTGTATTTGACAGACTGTCAGACCATAATCTTAAGCAGATGCTGGACAAAGGACTCTGTGTCACTATCAATTCTGATGATCCCTCCTATTTTGGTGGTTATATCAACGACAATTTCCGTGCTATGCAGCAAGCGTTAGGGTTGGACGATCAGTCTGTTTATCAATTGATTCGAAACAGCTTCAATGCCAGTTTTCTTGAGCGTTCAGAAAGGTCTGAGTATCTGGCTCGTCTGGACAGTCTTTATGAGGAGTTAAGTGATGACTAAAACGGTGGTGGTGACCGGAGCAAACCGGGGTCTGGGTCTTGAGTATTGCAGGCAGTTTTTGGAAAAAGGCGACAAGGTCTATGCCTGTTGTCGGGCACCGGAGTCAGCGGAAGATCTGCTGAGGTTGAAGCAGCAACACCGTGAAAAGCTGGAGACGGTGCCTCTGGATGTCACCCATCCTGCACAGAGAACGAATCTGAAGAACACGTTGCAGGGAGAGCAGATCGATATACTGGTCAATAATGCGGGCATCTACGGTCAGCGACTAAAATTCGGCGAAGTTGAGTCTGAAGAATGGCTCAAGGTCATGAAAGTCAACACTATTGCACCTCTTTTGCTGGTGCAGGAGCTGGTTGAATTCATGCCTCAGGGTTCAAAGATTGTATTGATGACCAGCAAAATGGGCAGTATCGCTGATAACACAAGCGGTGGAAGCTACATTTACCGCTCCACAAAAGCGGCATTAAATGCTGTTGGCAAGAGTATGGCGCACGATCTGTCGGATAAGGGAATCAGTGTTGCTATCTGTCACCCGGGTTGGGTTTTGACTGATATGGGTGGACCCAATGCTCTGATTGATACCCGAATCTCCATAAAAGGACTGATTGCAGTGATTGAGCGGCTTGGGCTGGAGAACAGTGGTCAGTTTTTTAACTATGATGGTGCCCTGATCCCCTGGTAATCATAAGGTTAGACACTGCTTTTACAGGCAGTGTCTATGAGTTTAATAAGTCCGTGTACTCCAGTTTCCTTTGTTCAGAACAGGCCCCATATCCCAGCCGTTGGGTGCGCCCTTCTGGTCCTCCAGTGTGACTACAATCTTCGCTTTGGAAAGCTTTTCTGCCCACCCCCTGGGTATCGTCATCTCTTTAGTGCCTGATTCAGGCAGCATTCCCAGAGAAATGGGCTCAACACCATCCATCATCAACCATAGTTCACAGGCTTTCCCTTCAGGGACGGAATCAGGCTGAACGGTCTCCATGACCAGCTTTTTACTGCCCAGAGATGCGTTGAGAATCCACCCGGGGCTTTTTTCCTGATTATTGACGACATAAACGTACTCCATACCTGTCGGGTTGACCGATTGGAAGTTCGCCAGAGCCATCAAAAGAGCCAGGGCAACAGAGGCAAAAGCGGTACCTTGCCAGAACTTCAGGCTGCTCCAGAATGATTCTTTGTTGCTGGTGGCTTTCTGAATATTTTTCCAGATATATTTTGGCGGCTTCACAGGAAGTAAAGCCTCGTTCAGAACATCCAGATGCTCTCGCCATTCATCAACTTCACGCTGAGCATCGTGGCTCACGGCCATCAATACTTCAAATTGAGCTTTTTCATCGGGCGTCAGCAAACCGAGCACATAGTCTGCTGCAGCCTGATTTCTTTCATCAGGATTGCTCAGGTCTAAGCGGTCATGCATTCCTTCAACCTCATCAGTCCACGTCGAATCCATGTTTTCACGGTGCCAATAGGAACCTCCAGCTGGTTAGAAAGATTCTGATGAGTCATTCCATCAAAATAACTGAGTTCCAGACAGCGTCTCTGGTTATCATTCAGAGTTTTCAGACAGCGGTGAACCTCTTGACTGTTCTGCCTGTCCGTCACCATTTGTTCCTGGCTGGAACTCTGGTCGACCTGCAAGTCAAGGGTTTCCGTTTCCATCTGGGGCTCTCGTTTCAGCTTTCGCAAATGGTCCAGTGCCTGATTTCTGGCAATGGTGTTCATCCAGGTCATAGGAGCAGCCTTGCTGCTGTTATAGCTGGATGATGCCTGCCAGATTTTGATATAAACCTGCTGAAGGCAGTCTTCAGCAAGCTCCCTGTCTTTCAATATACGCAGGATCACGGCAAAGAGTTTCGCCGAAGTCTGCTGGTAAAGATTTTTTAAGGCTTTTTGTTCCCCCCGGGCACACCTGGCCAAGTCTTTAGCAAGGCTCTGTGGAGAGGGTGTTGATAGTGGGGTGGAGGTCAGACTCATTCCGCACGTTCTGTTTATGGGTTAAGAGGCGTTACTCTACCGGATAAATCGCTCCCATCAAACCTCCATAAAAGACTCGTATCCTGTCTGACTGTCTTAAAACAGACAAAGAGTGCATGCAACAGTGGTTCTGTAGCCTTGATCCGGGTCATCGGAATGCTTCCGGTAACATTGGCTGCTGAGATTATCCGGCAGGATCTTTCCGGTTTGAGTACAGCTCCCGTCAGACAACTGTAGTCGTGGTCTTTACAGCTTTCTGATAGCTTCAGAAACACCGCTGTAACACTCTTTGATAGCAGAAAGTAATGATTCGAACTTCTCATTTTCAGCGCGTTTGCCGACTTCTTCGAGCTCATTGGTCAGCTGTATCAGCTGGCTGGCTCCCACAATCATAGAAGAGCCTTTGATTCGGTGTGCCAGACTGGCGATCTCTTGATGCATCTTTTTTTCAACCGCTTGATCCAGAGACCTGAGATCTTCTTCTGTGGTGTTCAGGAATTCATCCAGAAGCGTCTGCATGAGAGGAGCATCTTCCTCGGTGAGCTGTCGCAGATTCCCAAGGTCGATCAATGGATACCTCCTTTTTATCTTGATCAGTTCTGGAGAGCATTCAGAATATGTGTCGTCGATAGATGCTAAAACTTCAGGAATTTGTTCATCACGGCATGCAGAGCCTTATCGAAGAACTGAGTGTCTTCAATAATACGGATGCGCTCATTTTCTATGCCGGACTTGAGTGCATAGCCGGACATTTCGGCAACTTTCATCCCAGAGCTGTTAACAAAGGTATAGCGATGGGTGACTGCATTGATAGAGGAGAGCTTGCAACGGAAATGCTGATCCTTCTTGCCTATGAATTCAACCCATTGGCCTACAATTAGTTGCACTCCGGTATGTTCATCAAGAGTATTCTTTTCGCTGACTTCGTCATCTTCTGAAACATTATCATCGACTTCAGGGGTAAGAGCACCTAATTCAAGGTCAGAATCATCTAACCTCTTACTCTGGAGTACGATCTCTTCGGTATCCGGTTCTGGATGCACTTCTTCTGCTGTTGAATCTTCGGGGGATACAGTAATGACTTCTTCTCTGGGGAATTCACTGGGTATTGATATTAGTGCGTCCAAATCATTCATCCATTCAACTACGATAAAGGGGTCATGACTGGTTTTGTTGAGGTAGTCGAGTAACATAGTTTTCAACAGAAGCCAGTCCTGAGTTGAGACTGAGTCACGGTGATCAGTTTGTAGATTCCATAACAAAATATCCAGTGTATTGATGGCATCGAACCATGAAACGTCTGTTGATTCTGAGTGACTAAGGACACTCTCCAGAATATCAGACCAAACGTCATTAACCAGCTTTTCCATGGACTCTGGTACTGTATATTGGTGTGTAGAAATAAGATTGGAGATGATGAGCTGGAACTCGCTGGTTACCTCGCCTGTTTCAGCTTCAGGAGCAATAGCCTCGGTAACGACAACCTCTTCATGTACGACAGATTTAGTCTGATTGGGCTCTGTCGTGGTTTGATTCTGTTCTATAGACCCCCTGATTTTAAGTAATTTTTCGTTAAAGGTTTTATGACAACTGGAAAATATATCAGGGTTTTCTGTGAAGTTTTTGATAATGTACTTGATGGTGCCTTCAATCAACTCGATGACTGGCTTCTCGGTTTCTGGCTCCAGTGTCGTACGCATGCCAGCCGAAGTCATGTCATTGAGCAATTCTCTTGCCGCATGGTGGCGATCGGTTAAAAAATTTTCTTCCAGCAAAGTCAGTTTTAAAACGGGAATCTGAAGTAAGCCAATCAGTTTTTTAACTTCATCCGGTAACTCATGATCGTCCAGAATAAACTCGAACAGCATGCCGACCACGTTGATAAGGTCACGGTGCCTTGGTGATAGTTTTTGTTTTACGCCTTTGTCTTTCAAAGCGCTTTTTATAGACTCTGCCAGGCTGAAGATAGAGGCATTTTGACTTGAGAGCTCTTCTTGTATAGATGTCAGGGTGCTGGCTAGCTCGACGCTGGCAAACAGACTGGCATCGCAACTCACCGTAGCATCAGGAGCCTTTGACGGAGCATTCAGGAGTCCTTCTACTCTGGAAAGCAGCCTGTTTGCCAGCTCATTTATGAATGCTTCATTCCAGATGTGGGATGAGTCTTCCGTTTTTTGACTCGTATCAGGTGCAGGCGCTTCTTGCTTATTTCGGGGAACAGTATCTCTGCTGTTCCCCGCTGATAATACTTGAATGTGTTTCGATTTTGAAAAGGGTTCATCTTCAGGTATTTCTGCAATTTTTGTAGCCGGTTTACTGATTTCAAGGCCGATAGAGTCAAGGTAATCGTCTACTTCATGCCAGAGCTCCATCACTGCAGGCTTTATCTTGACAGCAAATTGTAAAAGCAGCTCCTGGGTCAGTTCCGGTTCCAGCTGAGCGGGAAATAGTGCCTGCGCAAAACTCTCACAGATCTTCTGAGCACCGAGTGGATTATTCTCCGGCTCATAATGGATTAATCCGGACAGCCTGTTTTGAATATTGTTGAAGTATTGAAGATGGTCATTCATGCTGAGCTGTCTGGCGGCAGACTGCCACGCCAGTTTTTTCTCAAGATCGCCATTGTCAATTAATGACAACTCACCCTGGGATATGGAGGTGTTTGTATTGTCCTCTTCTTCAAAATCATGAAAATGTTTTAATACTTCCATCCGGAAGTATTCTATGATTTCACTTTCTGATCTTATCAGGTTCTGCCTGGCTTCCATGAACTGCATAATTTGAACATTGTTTTCGCCAGCCTCAGAAAGCTCTACCAGATGTTGAATCAGGTCAGTAAGAATAGGATCGACAGGGGGGAATATCCTCTTTTGGAAAGCATTAATGAGAACGGTGTTTATTTCACCGACCTGAGAGAGTTTTGCCGAACTCGGTAGCGTTACAACATTGCTCAACGTTCCTGTCATAAATCTTACTACTCCTTGTATGACAATCAGATCTGAGTTTGGCTCTGGTCCTTTTATTGAGTGGCCTGTCTAACTGGCCTGAAACAGACTCAGGTTATGCCTCAAGCCAATGCATGTAGTTATTTGTCCTATTGAAATCTATCAAAAAAAAGTAAAAGAGCTAGAGGGTTAGCCCTCTTTTAACTCTTTAGATATTTCCCGAGCTTTCTCCATAGCCTTGTTAAAGCCATTTTTGAAAAGGTTCTCCCTGATCTGCCTTTGAAGCTCTTCCGGGCTGATCATGCCGTCTTCGACTTCACTAGCCTCACCTTCTTTCATCTCTGCCTGCTTCTTGAGATTAGCAAAGCGCTCAGCCTCAGCCGCATCAATTGGCTGTACCGGCTTGGTCGGTTCAACTTGACCACGGTTGGAAGGCTGGATGGGTTCAGCGTCATGGTTTGTGATCATGGTTCTCTCCCTGGGTTGAATATTCTGATGAGCGGTTATGTCTATCCTTGCTTATATCGCCCACAAACATTCTTCATTGTAGCTAAGTGGGCTGAAAGTTTACCTGAGAGCGAAATGGAGGTTGTTCTATGGATCAAGGATTTTTATTTCCAATCTGTGTAAGAACAGGGGGGGCATACCTTAAAGCCCGCCATAGCTTCGCCGACAACTGGATTAGTTATGTTTGGAGAATGTTATGAGTGGCCAACATTTCACATTGACCATCAGTCAGAGCACATCAGACGCAGGCGATTTTGCTATCCACATGAAAGAAGAAGGCAAATCGGAGCAGCTTTTAGTACACCTTCGGTTTATGGACTTGCCCATGCTGGATGAAAAGTACCTTGATGATATCGTTGGCGTTCTGGCTCGAAAACTTGCCAAACGCGTCATTGAATGGCGTGTAGCTCCCGACCTTAACCCTGACACTATGCCCGATGCGCAGGATGAAGCAAGAGCTGTTGTTGATGCTATGTTGGATAAAATGAAAAAAAGGCAGTAACAGACCTTATGCCTCTCTTCAGTCACACAGTATTTTGCCGATTGAATACCTGATAAATTGATCATGTCAGGCTATGGATATGCGCTTTGATCTGGGTAACGGATATTGTGTTAGAAGCTTTCTTTATGGTGATGCACCATCACTTTCACGTCATGGCAACAACTGGAATGTGGCCAAGAATCTCAGGGACAGTTTTCCTCACCCCTATACGATAGAGCACGCCAGGGCATGGATTCAGCATGTGAAGGAAAATGAAGCTGATTCCCGTTTTGTGATTGATCATCAGGGGGAGGCCATCGGTGAGATCGGCTTTGTAACCCAACTGGATGTTCATCGCTTTACGGCTGAAATCGGCTACTGGTTATCTGAGTCTCACTGGGGTAAAGGGGTAATGACTCAAGCTCTCAGCCGGGTTACCCAGTATGCTATGGACGAAATGGGTCTGGTTCGCATTTATGCCGATGTTGTTGATTACAATAAGGGGTCTGGGAAAGTACTCGAAAAGTGCGGCTTCCAACTCGAAGGTGTCCTCCGAAAACATATTTTCAAAGGTGAAGATTACTTTGATCAATACGTTTACGGTCTGGTTCGCTCTGATCTTCAATAATCCTCCAGCTAACGTCCTTTAAAAGAAGATCTGTCTTCATTCCCTGACTTTCTTTTCTAAGCAGACAGCCTTTCTACTAAAGAGAATAGGCTGTCTGAGTTATCAGCATTGATCAAAGTGATATACGACCCAAAGGTTGTACTGTGATCTCTTCAGTAAGCTCCTGGTGGGACAATACGGCCAGATCATAAACTTCCAGTTCCAGAAGTTTCCTGACGTATCTGCGAATATCCATGGATGTGATCAGGACAGGCTTATGTTCAAGGTGTCCAATTTTACCCACTGTGTTTTTTACATTCTCGACAAAGCGAGCAGACTGGGACGGATCAAGGGCCAGGTAACTGCCTGCCGACGTCTGTCGGATGCCACCACGAATGGTATCTTCTACATCTTGATCAAGAAGATATACGGGCAGCATGTTTTTACCATTCGAATACTTGTAACTGATGTATCGTTTCAATGATGAGCGGACGTATTCAGTTAGCTGAACCACTTCTTTTTCTTTATGGCCCCAGACGACCAGTGCCTGGAGTATGGACCTCAGGTTTCTGATCGAGATGTCTTCTGAGACCAGTCGCTGGAATATTTCAGTGATTTTATTGACTGGTAGAAGACGCTGGACTTCCTTTATCAGCTCGCCAAATGAAGATTCCATTTTTTCCAGCAAATATCGGGTTTCCTGAATGCCAATGAACTCTTCTGCGTATTTTTTCAATACATGTGCCAGATGAAATGTCAGGATTTTAGGGGCATCCATGTAATTAACATTATTTTTTTCCAACTTCTCTTTCTGGCTTTCTTCTGCCCACAGCGTATCAAGGCTGGGTAGGAAATCTTCTTCCTGCTCATAAGGTATTTTCAGCATTTCCAGATGGTCGATGGTTTCGCGCACGAAGACATAACCCGGTCTGAAATGGCCGTTCGCCACAGGAACTTCCTGAAGCATGATGGAATAGGTGTTGTCCATCATCGAGTCATTAAAGCGAAGATGGATACCAGGGAAGGGAACCCCGAGATCCATGTATAGAGCTTTTCGAACTTTCAGAAGCTCATCGTTAAGCATCTGGGTGTTCAATGTTTCCTGAATGGAAGTCGGTACATCAATAATCAGTGGCAGGGTTTGTGTAAACTCTTCCTGTTGATCCAGTCTGGACTTGGCATCTCCGGCTGTTTCAGTCGCAGCGGCCATGGCTGGAATTCCGCCTTCGGCTTCCTGAGCCATCTCGCGGGAGGCCTTCCTCAACAGGTAATAGCCACCACCACCAATTATCAGAGCCAGCATTAGAAATATGAATGTGGGAAAACCGGGAATCAGGGCAAAGCCAAGAAGCAGAACGCCCCCAACCAGAAGCGCTTTGGGTTTATCGAGCAGCTGTCCACCAATTTCATTACCCAGATCTTTGGAGTCTTCGTTGGAGACCCTGGTGACGATAATACCGGAGGTGATGGAGATCAGCAGAGCTGGTATCTGTGAAATCAGACCATCGCCCACAGTCAGTATGGCATAAAGCTGCAATGCCTCACCTGCCGTCATATCGTTCATCATGGTACCAATGGCAACACCAGCTGTGATGTTCACAAAGATAATGATCAGACCCGCGATGGCATCACCTTTAACGAACTTCATGGCGCCATCCATGGAGCCGTACATCTGACTTTCTTTCTGCACCAGTTCCCGACGTTTTTGTGCTTCTTCCATCTCGATGGAGCCGGCACGAAGGTCGGCGTCGATACTCATCTGTTTACCGGGCATACCGTCCAGTGAGAAGCGGGCACTGACTTCTGCAACCCTCTCTGAGCCCTTGGTGATGACAAGGAACTGCACAATCGTGATGATCAGGAAGATTACGATACCGACAATCAAGTTGCCGCCGACCACAAAATTACCGAAGGTATAGACGATTTCACCAGCATCAGCCTGGAGAAGTATCAGTCGGGTAGTGGTGATGGACAGTGCCAGCCTGAACAGGGTCGTTACCAGAAGCACTGCTGGAAACGAAGAGAATTCCAGCGGAGATAACAGATAGATAGACGTCATCATCAGGATGAAAGAGAGCCCCATGTTAAGGGCAATAAGAAAGTCCACCAGAACGGTGGGCATGGGCAAAATGATGAGACTGACGATGGCTACCAGCATGACTGCCAGCATCAGGTCATTTCTTTGGCCCAGTTTATTAAGCCCTGCGACGACAGGATTCATGCTTTATGACCAGTCTGTTTGCAGGAGAGAGCAGTCTGGTCAAGCAAGAGATTATTTTACAGCAGCTTTCTTTCTCTTTTTGAGCAGTGCTCGCCCCTTGATCCATTTAATAGCCCGGGTATCCATTCCAGGCTTCGCGTACTGCAGAAAAGTATCGGCGGCCTTGATGGAATCTTCAGGTCGATCCGTTTGCAGGTAGGCGTAGCTGAGCATTCGATAAACATCGGGATTTTTGGGCTCAAATCGTCTAACGGCTTCCAACAAAGCGATCGACTTTCGTGGCTGTAGATACTCCATATAATAAGAGGCCTGAGCCAGTAACCACTGTCTTAATGGCCTATTCATGGTTTCTCCTCCCTATTGTTGCTATTAGCCTGCGACCAGAACGTTTCGTGTCATGGTCAGGTATTCCTGCAATTCTTTTGACTCTTTTAATACGGCCAGAGCTGCTTTTGCTTCGGGCCATTCTTCAGCGTGTTTACTTAGAAGGCTCATGGCCATATCCGTCATCATGTGATGTTCATCAGGGGAGAGTGAAGGAGTCTTTTCAGTCAGGCCGAGCGCGTATTTTTTTTCACGATTCTGGTAGTTACGACCCAGTTCAAGGGCTTTCCAGAGCTCGGCTGAAATACCCTTGCCGGAGGGTTTAAAAGAAGACTTGTTTTTCGGAAAATCTTTATCAATGAAATCATTATTGATGAATGAAATCCCCGAAAGACCGTTTTTAAAAGACACGTCCATAATGCACAGCCTCTATTTAGATGAATTGATTATCTTCGTTTTAGCATCGGCTGGATGACAGTAAACCGTAGCACTGGCTCTAAAACTGTGTAAATGATTAGAATTGATGGGTAATCTTGGATACACTGGTCTTATTCTGTTGTGTATTCAAAATAGTTATAAAAAAATAAAATATTAATTGTAAAAAGTTTATTTAGCCGTTAATACCTTTATTACTGGGTTGTTTAGAGGATGGGCATGGAGGCACTCTTCAAATGGGCTCAAAAAATCTAAAGCTCTGGCTGATTTTGTTGCCTGCTCTGGCTTTGTTAAGCCAAATACTTTTTGCTGGCTTGTTGTCGTCCAATTCTCAGGCGGCGGTCTGGTCTTCCGTTTCCCAATCTGACACTACTCGAAGGCATATTGTGCGCCCTGGTGAATCGCTCTTCATCATTGCTCAGAATTATGGTTTTGAGCTCCATGAGCTGGCTGAGTTGAACAATATTAGCAACCCTTCAAATCTGATGGTGGGACAAACCATATACCTTCCAGATAATTCTACCGAATATGTTGAGCCCGGGTTTCTGACAACCCGGCCAGCAGAGCCTCCGGTTCAGGCTCTGGATGCAACTGCGTTTCCTCCGTCAAGATCCAGACCTGATGAAGAGGAATATTTCAGGTTGCAGCAGTGGATGGGTGGTCAGAAACAAACGACAGGTATCGAAAATATCGACTACAACTATGTGCGAAAGGCTCCACAGCCCGAAGTCAGGGTTGGCTTTGATATTCCTCTGGAAGTTGAAGCATCATCCAGGGAACAAGATAGTTCTGAGTCTGCGGTCAAACAGATGAAAAGTATTGAGGCGGCCAGCAAGGCATTATTGGAAGAATTGGAGGAGGACGTAAAAGATTCAGACTCTCCAGCCCTGGCTGTCTTTGGAGACCGTCCTTATTCCTTCTATGGCAGTGGTGAAGATCTGCTTGAGGCATTACAGAACTTTGCTGCCAGTTACTATGTTCCAATCGTTATCTCTGAAGATGTTATAGGAGAAGTGAACGGCAAGATTGGTCCACTGACGCCCGTCGATTTTTTGGATCACATGGCTAATATTTACGGGTTTATCTGGTATTTTGATGGCCACTCACTCTACATTTACAGTGGCAGTTCAGCTGAGCAAAAGATCATCAGCCTAGAATACATGAGTACCCGGGACTTCAAGAAAACACTTAAAAAAGTGGGTGTCTGGGACGGTCGCTTTTTCTGGAAAGAACAGCCAAAAGATGGCCTGATCTATGTATCCGGACCACCAAGATACATTGAAATAGTGGGGCAAACGGCTGAGTTACTCGATGATAAAGAGGGGGAACGGCAGAAGAGTAAACTGACAGTGCGTATGTTCAGACTCAAGTACGCTTGGGCTACCGATAAAAGTTTCAATTTCAGAGGTCAGCAGATTGTTGTTCCCGGAGTAGCTAGCCTGTTAAGAAACATCGTCAGTGGAGGAGGGGTTGCCAGCGTTGAACGTAAGCCTGTTGAACCACTTGCAATGCAGCCCGCAAAGGGTGTTGTTCGCAATGGTGCTCAGAATAAACAGCAGTCCCGGCAGCCCGAAGAAGCATTGAATGCCGGTGCCTATATAGAAGGGGCTTACATTAGTGCAGATCCGAGGCTGAATGCCATTATTGTCCATGATCTGGAGTCCAAGATGGTCATGTATGAAGGCCTTATTGAATCTCTGGACAAACCTTCTTCCCAGGTCGAGGTCAGCGTCTCCATTATTGATGTTAATACAGCCGACATAGAAGCGCTGGGTGTTGACTGGAACAATACCCGTGGAACGAATTCTGAAATTACTTTTGATCCGGGTTCTTCTGCCTATGCTGATGACTTCTCTTCATTTACGACTGTTCTGGGTATGAACATTGGCAGTTTTAATGCTCGACTCAGTCTATTGGAGGATGAAGGTCGAGCCAAAGTTGTTTCCAAACCTTCCATTCTTACACTGGACAATCTGGAGGCAGTCTTCGATAACAGCAGTACCTTTTATGTTCAGGTGGCCAGCCAGGAAGATGCAGAACTGTTCCCCGTTACTTCGGGAACCGTTGTTCAGGTTACCCCCAGAATTGTCAAAGAGGAGATGGGTCGTCGGATCCATATGAGTGTGAATATTCAGGATGGAGGAGATTCCAACGACCAGAACCTTTCCCTGCCCAGGGTCAGTAACAGCTCGATTAGTACACAAGCAATCGTAAACGAAAATGAAAGTTTGCTGATTGGTGGCTTCTATAAAGAAAGTCAGGATCAGAAGACGACTAAAGTTCCGGTACTTGGCGATATACCTGTTCTTGGTCGCTTGTTCCGTGCCGATAAGAAGCAAAACATCAGCCAAATGCGCCTGTTCCTGATAACCCCTCGCATTCTTGGTGCAGGAGCCTGATCTAAGGTCTTCCTGCACCCTTCCTATTTGTGTTGTTGCCCCGTTATGAGTCACCTGTATATTCGTATTTGTCCGAATTGGTAAATGTATTGGTTTTTTTTGTACTATTAAGTTCACTATAGTTTATAAGTATTCGTAAATATTCGTTTTGGGTGTGAGTAAAATGAAACAGGTGCAGACAGGGGATCTCTTTGACATCTACGTGATTGGTGGTGGTATCAATGGTGTAGGCATTGCCGTAGATGCAGCAGGCAGGGGCCTGAAAGTAGGTCTGTGCGAGAAGTCCGATCTGGCCGGTGCCACCTCATCAGCCAGCAGCAAGCTGATTCATGGTGGTCTCAGATATCTGGAGCATTATGAGTTCCGACTGGTCAGGGAAGCGCTGGCAGAGAGAGAAGTTCTGCTTAAAATGGCTCCTCACATTGCTTCTCCCATGCGCTTTTGTCTGCCTCACAGACCGCATCTGAGACCCGCCTGGATGATTCGTGCCGGGCTCTTTCTCTATGACAACCTCAGTGCCAGGTTTTCTCTGAAGGGATCAAAGTCTCTCAGGTTTGGCAAGGATTCTGCACTCAGGGAAGACTTCAGAAAAGGCTTCGAATATTCTGATGCCTGGGTAGATGATGCCCGTCTGGTCGTTCTGAATGCTATGGAGCTTCAGAGAAAAGGTGGGGAAGTTCGAACTCGCACTCAGGCATTGCATGCGGAACGAAAAGATGGCGTCTGGCATATTACTCTTCGTGACGAGATCACTGGAGAAGAGTCTATTGTTCGAAGTCGTGCCCTGCTGAATGCGGCCGGCCCCTGGGTTCAATCTTTCTTTGATGAGGGGCTGAAGCAAAGATCCCCGCGTAAAATTCGTTTGATCAAAGGCAGTCATATCATTGTTCCTCGTATTCACGAAGAGCCACGTGCTTATATTTTGCAGAACGAAGATAACCGGATTGTTTTCGTCATTCCTTATCTGGACCAATATTCATTGGTGGGTACCACCGACGTTGAGTATAAGGGTGATCCTGCTGATGTATGCTGCTCTGAAGATGAAAAACGTTATCTTTGTGATATCGTGAACAAACACTTTAAACAACAGATCTCACTGAATGACGTTGTTTGGGATTACTCTGGAGTGCGGCCACTCTGTGAAGATGAATCAGACTCTCCCCAGGCGATTACCCGTGACTACACCATGGAGCTGGAAGATCAGGACGGCAAGGCGCCGTTGCTTTCTATCTTTGGCGGTAAACTCACGACCTATCGTAAGCTGGCTGAAGCGGCTATTGGCAAACTTAAGCCTTATTTCCCTGTTATGGGTGAAAGCTGGACCAAAGCCTGTCAGCTGCCGGGCAGTGAAGGGTTCAAGAGTGTTCAGGACTGTACCGAAGAGCTTTGCAATGCTTACCCCTGGCTGCCTCCAGAGATCGCTTCCCGCTTCAGTAGAACTTATGGAAGCCTGAGTCGTCGTTTGATGGGAGAGAGTCGTTCATTGGACGATTTGGGAGAGTATTTCGGTGCCGGTCTCTATGCCGCTGAGGTTGATTATCTGATTGAGCATGAGTGGGCTTACCAGGTTGAAGATATCATCTGGCGTCGAAGCAAGCTGGGCATTGAGCTGGATAAAACCGGCAAGACCAAACTGGAAGCCTATCTTACAAAAAGGTTACCTGAACTGATTCCGGATCGATTTATCGATAACGGCTCATTACTGAAGAAAGTGGTATAAAGTCGTGTAAAGGTGGAGACATCAGCCACCTTTCTTACACAAAAGGGGTCTATCCTCATGTGCTCTTGTGGCCAAAGGAGCGTGAAGCACTGGAAGGGATAGGGTGTTCACTGCTTCAGAAGCCTCTGGCCGACCCTTTCCAAACTGAGGTGCATGGCCGGGAAGGAATGCGCAGAGCACTGGACATACTGGTAGCGAACCATCTGAATTATTGAGGTCATTAGTTTGATGGTGGTTACCGCTTGCCCGTTGCCATAACCCAAAGAGTTTTGAGCAGGATGCTAACGTCCATCTTTAGCCAGTCAGCAGGGTTGCTCAAAGACAGCGCATAGGCATGGTCATAAGCGACTCTGTTTCTCAGATCATAGAGGGTTTCGTCGCAACTCAGGTTTACCTGAGCCAGTCCGGTCATTCCGGGGATAACATCATAGGTTCTTTCGGTATAAAAGGGGATGTTGTCTTCCAGCTTATGGCAGATTCCAAGGCGCTCAGGTTTGGGACCGACGATGGACATATCGCCCATGAGAACATTCCAGAGTTGAGGTAATTTATCCAGACGGGTCCTGCGAAGAAAAAGACCTGCTTTTGTGACTCGGAGTTCATTCTTCGTCGTCCGGACAGGGTCACCTTGGGCTTCTTTATCGACGCTCATGGTTCTGAACCGGTTCATCAGAAAGAGGCAGACATAGTTTTTGCTCTGATAGCCAATACGCATCTGACGATAAAAAACCGGACCAGGACTGTCCAGTTTGATCATTAAAGCAATGAAGGGGTAAAGAGGCAGTGTAAAAATAATGCCGATCACTGCTAAGACCAAATCCATTGCTCTTTTACCGAGAGTGGTAAGCGGGTGAATATAGGTGACTCCTTTCATGGTTCGACTCCCTTTTAGCTTCGGCTTTCATTTCATACATCGTAAATCGAGGAGTCCGGATAAACGTGCACAATCACAGAAAAGGTCTTTTCTCTTCGGGCATTAAATAGTGCATCGAGATTGACTGCTTTGACGGGCTTGTCACAGTAAGTCACGGTCAGGTCGGCAATTTTAAGTCCCAGGTCCTGTGCGACTCTTACAGTGCTCTTGCCATTATGGGTGGTTTCCAGAAAGTCTTTGCGAAAGCTTTCGGTGCTGTAATCCTGATGATGATGGCGCAAAACATCGAGAGTCACATTATTGACAATTTTGCAGCGTTCAATGGCTGTTGGCAGTTCCAGAAGCCAGCGTTTGTCCAGAAAAGTCCATTCAAGCTGGTACGTAATCACGTTACTCATGAAAAAATCTCTGGCGACATTAGTTCCACGTTTGAAATTGCTCATGAATTTCCAATGCGTCCGGGTAAACTCATTACTGAAGTGATAATCCCAATCTGCTATACCATAGATTGACCCGCAACCACCGGTTTCGGTCTCTCCCTTTCGGCCCACTTTCGTTTCGGTCCGTTCGTGCATGATGGCAAATTGAGCGGCATAATCAGCCTTCAAAGTCTCTAACCTATTTCGGATTTGCCGGTCCCGACGAATCTTCTTCTTATATTCACCCAGGGTCTGAACGCCAGTTTTTAGTGCGTTCTCAATCATCCGCTCCCTTATCGACTGATCTAACTCCGGGGGCATTAGCGTTCCGAGCTGTTGTTCAAGCATCTGATGCAGTTCCAGCCGTTGGCATTCATCATGCTCGGCCAACCGGACAATCCGCCCATCTGCCGTCATGCCAAGTGCATTCAGTGACTCATCGCCAGGGTTGTCGGTCAGGTAGCGCTCAATGGCACGAGTGGTTTCTTCAGTGCTTGTCGACGTCGGGTTCATTGGGGAATGTCCTTTTCCTGGAGCTAGCAGATTTGTTTTTCCAGTTTCTTAAAAATTCAGCAAATTCCTGATCCGCAAGGGGTTTGCTGTAAAAGTACCCCTGGCCTTCTGTGCAACCTGACTTGATAAGGTGTGTTTCCTGCTCTTTGTTTTCAACACCTTCGGCGATGACTTTAATGCCAAAGCTGCGACCCAGTTGAATAATGGCTTCAACGATAACGGTGTTTTCCTTATTTCCTGGTAGCCCTTCGACAAAGGATTTATCTATTTTCAATTTATCGAATGGAAACTGTTTCAGGTAACTTAATGAGGAGTAGCCTGTGCCGAAATCATCCATTGCAAGGGTAATGCCCGTTGCCTTGATGTTATTGAGCTGTTCAGAGGAAAGCTCAATATCTTCCATTATGGAGGTCTCAGTCACTTCAATTTCCAGCAACTGGGGGGGAATCTGATATTTTTTTAACAGGTATTTGATGCGATCAACGATATTTTTGTCTCTTAGCTGAATGGCAGAAAGGTTCACGGCGATTCTCAGATCATGGAACTCTGTTTTATGCCATTCATGGAGCTGTTGGCATGCCGATTCAAGCACCCAGTCACCTATAGGAATAATTTCCAGATTATCTTCTGCCATAGGGATAAACATTTCCGGTGAAATAAGTCCCTTCTCAGGATGTTTCCAACGAAGTAAAGCCTCTGCACCCACCATCCGGGAAGTTTTGAAATCAATCTGTGGTTGATACACCAGACTGAGTTCATGATGCTTCAGAGCTTCATGAAGATCCCTTTCAAGTTTCTTGCGCTGCCGGATCTCGGTATCAACGGAGGCAATATAAAATTGGTAGCGGTTCTGATTTCTGGACTTGGCCATAATCATGGCGAATTCAGCCTGCTGCAAGAGATTATCCACTTGCTGACCATCGTCAGGAAATAACGTGATACCAACAGTTCCGTTAATGGTTATCTTTTCATCATTCACTGTAATGGGGGTTGCCAGCTGTTTCAGAAGTGCCTGAGCCGTTTCAGCTGCTGTATACGGTTGGGCGATTTTAGAAAGAATGATTGCAAACTGATCCTCTCCAAGCTTACCGATGAAGCCTCTATTACCAATATGGTTTCTCAGACGATCTGCAATTTTGACCAGTGTATGCTCTGCCGCATTGAAATTGAAATGGGCATTTAGTGATTTGAAATCATCAAGGCCGAGACAGAGAATGGCAATATTGTTATCAGAGCTCCCGGGTTTATTGATCATGCTCTGCAAGTGCTTCTGCAAGGTTCTTCTGTTTGGCAGGCGGGTTAAATAGTCATACTGAGACAGTCTCATGATCTGAGCCTCAGCTTTCTGTCTCAGGTTCAGGTTTCGTTCTATTGATTCCAGTAGCTGATTGCCTGTTCTAACCCAAAGACCGAGCTCATTGTTCTGATGGCCATTTGGGATGCGCAGTTTATGAGAGCCGGGAGCGTCCGGGTTAATCTGAGACAGGTTTCTGATCAAACGGTTCAGAGGTTTAGTAAGAATCAATGAATAGATCAGGTAGAGCAAGAATGCCATTGCAATAGCTCTGAAAATACCGCTGACCATTACTATCACTGAGCGCTGAATGAACTCCTGGCCATGGTGAGCCGTATCAATGGCCAAAAAGAGCTCGCCGTAATGTTCATGAACGGGTTCTTTTTTGTACAGAGGAATACGATAAATTCGAACAGGTTCAAATAGATAGTCTGAAAAATAGCGATACCCTGATTTGGAAAGGTCACGCTTTATAACAGCAAGTTCAGGTTCATTGGGTATTTTGATCGCCGCGATGTGAACTGCCTGATGCTCCATTAACCCGAAAAGAATCTCTTCGCCCATTGTGGGTTCCATTCTGTGGGCGGCCTGAATGGAGGGTTCCCTGATCATAGACAGCATTTGCCAGGCTTCCGAGTCAATGCTTTTGCTGGACTGGCGGGCATCAAAGAAAATCTGAACACAGCTGATCGAAATACCCAGCACACAGGCTGCCATTAGAACAGCTTTTAGCAATTTGGCAGATAAGCGTTGCTTAGCATCAATGCTTGTGCTGGTTTCCATATTCTTTGACTTTTTTGACGCCATCCATAGAACGTTTTCAACGACAGACTTCAACGAGGTTGGCTATGTATTAAAAAAAGAGGAAAGCAACTAGTGAGCAAACAAATGTTGGCTTAAGAGTTTTTTATTTCCTTGTGAAATTAACTATAGGAAGTTGAGAGCAGTTTACTAATACAAAATTGTAATCCTTAAACACAATTTTAATTAGCTTTTTATCAGGTAAAATAATTGTCGGAAGGTTTTTTATTTGTTTTTTCTTTAAAAAAACGATGGCAAGTTGGCAAAAGAGTATTTTGATTGGGAAGTGTTATTTTGAGCTTGTTTTGTTATTGCCAAAGGATATAGATGTGTTCATCTTTTAGGCTACGGCTTGTCTATTATGAGAATAGAACTTGTAAAAAATGTCTGGTTCTTCGCTGTTGAAAGTCAGGAGTAAAGTTAAGGAGTAGGAAGTAATGGATTACTCAATCTCGCACGCTCAGTCATATGATGTCATCTCACTGAAAGGTCAATTTAATGCTGAAACCGTTAATGGTTTAAGATCTCAACTCGATCACCTGATCAAAGATTGCTCAGGTGATTTGATTATAGACATGAGTTCTGTTGAAAAGTTTGATTCTTCTGGTATTGGTGTATTGGTCTTTCTTTATAAGCGTTTAAAAATTGAAAAAAGAAAGCTTACCTTGGTAGGTGTAAATGCTAAGACGGACGAGCTTCTGAGCATGTTACAAATTAATAAAACGATCAGGCAATTTAGTGATTTAGACGATTACTTGTCCAATCTCTAAGGAATTTTAGGACGTCGTTATCCTTTATCGATACATTTTTATTATCTGATCTATGACACCTTCTGACTTTAACTTTTGAAGAATCCTGTTGATCTTTATTCCGTGCTTTTCAGCAGACTTACTGAACATGAATGTCACAGGAACACAGTCGAATGTTTTCCCTGTCACAAACAAACCCGCGAACCGGGTTTTAATGAGGTGGCGTGCTACCATTTCGTCCATCAGTGCTGCATCATTTCGGCCTTTCTCCAGAAGCTTCAGAGCGTGCACTTCATCCCTGGAGTTGTGGCGAATCACTTCTCCGGATTGGAAGTAAGGTTCAAAAGTCTTAAAGGTATAGTTCTGCACCACCCCAAGTCGCTTTCCCTGAAGGTCGCCAGGTTGGTTTACTTCCAGTTTACTGCCTTGTAACTGCACAATGATTTCACAGTGCTCTGCAAAAGGTTCGGTAAAGTAAACTTTCCCGGAAACGCCTTCTCGCCACTGGGGGGAGCTCCAGGCTTGCAGATCCAGGCTGCCATTGCCTACCTTGTAAATGATACGGTTGAAAGGGTAGTACTCTTCCGTGAAGTCAAAGTCGCTCCGCTCGCTGATGGCTTCAAGGGTTTTCTGCACAATGCCTTTTCTTCCATCTTTCCATGAAAGAGGAGGGTAATCTGTCGGATACATCCCTGTTGAAATAGTGATCCTGTTTTGATCGGCCAGAGCGAGAGTGCTGGGTAGAAGCAGGCAGAAAGCCAAAAAATGTATGCCTGTCTTTTTTTTGTTGATAATCAGTCGCATTTCAGGTCTGGTTCTATGTCGGAGGTGTATTACCAATATCGATCGTTGGGCCCAGGTACTTGGGGCCAGTGTTTAACCAGTGAACTTCCAGGACGGCCAGAACTCTTGCAAGGATCTCTCTGGCCTTATTGCTCAGGTCACTATCGGCCCCGTCACCAGCGTTAAAAGCAATAGCATTAATTTCTTTATTCTGGGCGATATAGAGTGCCCGTTTATTGTGATAGGTCTGGGAAATTATGGTGAACGTATCAAGCCCGAAGACAAACTTTGCCCTGATAATGGAGTCCAGGGTTCGAAAACCTGCATAATCCCTGTAGATCCTTTCGGCAGGAATGCCCATTTTCAAAAGGTCCTTTCGGATGGTGCTCGGCTCATCATAATAAGGTGTTCCATTGTCGCCGCTGATCAAAATATAATCGATCTTGTCCCGGGTGTAGAGAAGATAGGCAGTCTTGAGCCTGAGAGCATAATGGTTGTTAAACCCGCCTTCACGAGAGTACTTACTGGTGCCGAGCAGAACACCGACTTTATTGTATGGAATGCTTTCTACATTGTTATAAAGCCGCGAGCTGGTTTTGGTATTGACCAGCCAGTTGGCGATAGCGATCAGGGAAATGAGTCCTATCACAGCTCCAGCAAACAAGCCAGTAACAACCTTTAGGCGGGTCGGCCTGCCCTGCATTCGGAAGTCTCCGTAAAATAAGGAATTCAGAGACAGTTAACCATAATCATCCTGCTGGTTAAAGTGTATCGGACTCTGATCGTCTCATATCCTCCAAAATAGTCTCGATTTCGATGGCAATAGACAATGAAGGCTGATCGGGTATACCCAGCGACTCCAGTGAGGGAACCTGGTTATCGCTGGCAATGGCAGACTGAAACTTTTTGACCACTTCTTCCGGAGTAGAAGCCAGAAAGGCTGCCTTTTCGCGGATCAGAAAGTTGTCTGTTCCTGGTTCAGCAATGTAAATAACAGGTTTTCCCTTATAGCGTGCCATCGTTCCAATAGAGGATTTATGGACCATAACAGCAACAGACATTTTTGTGAGAGCAGCGGTAGAATGGCGATTATTTTCCACTAATCGAACATTCCCGGTACCTCTTTCCTTAATCCAGCATCGCTCGACCTCACCACTGGTCTTAGGGTGATGGGTGACCAGAAAGGTCACGGACGGCAGCTTTCGGGTGGCTTCAATAAAGATTCTGAAATACTCTTCATAGGTGTCGTCATAACCCCCGGCGAATACCGCAACAGGCTCATTGGGACCAATGTTTAGTTCAAGGCGGACAGATCGGTTATCCGTTTGTCGGTAAATATCATCCCAAGCCTCAAGCGCCGGTTGCCCAATTACTACGTAGAGGGGATTGGGGCAAAATACAAGATCTTTGAAGCTTACTGCGGTTGCAGAAGTGGGAATATGGAATTCATCAAGCGTTCGAATTGTTTCCAGAAATGCCTGCACATATTCCTTGTTGGTAATGGGATCAAAATTATCATAGAAAGCCAGAGTGAAGCTGCCACCTTGCTTCATATGATTGAGAATCTGGGCCTGTACAGCACTGGCCATTCCGGAATAAACGATCTTAGGCCTAATACGTTTCGATAACTCAATGAGAGCGCTTTTGGGCCAGACTGTTTCCCGATTGTTCCTGAGCTGCTCTGGATCAGGTACAGAAATGGTAAGGTTGAGCGGGTGATTCCGGAAGATTTCTGCGGCCCTGCCAATCGATAAAATGCGGTAGTTAATACCTCGCTTCTTCAGGGCTTTTTCAAGCTGTTTAAAAGCATTACTTTCCCCTTGATCATAAGCGACCAAAAGAAGATCAATGTTTTCTGTTGCCAGTGCATTGGAGCTGAAAATGTTTATAAAGAAACAAACAAACAGCGCACAAAGAGAGTCTGCATAGTTTTTCATTCTGTCTCCGTTAGAATCCCCGTTACTGGTTTTATCTGCTTTTGAAACAGGGAGGCTAACAGTCTGGTACAGAATTCCGTTTAAGGAAAGGTCAGCAGCTGGTTGCTTTTTGGCCTTTCAGGGAATTATTTTCGCATCAGGAATACACCCATTTCGCGATGATGGGTATAAGGGAACTGATCAAAAAGGGCTATACGTTGCACACTATGAGTTAGGGTGATCTTTTCCAGATTCTTCTTCAGTGTGTCAGGGTTACAAGAAATGTAGACAATATTGTCGAACTTTTGAACCAGGGCTTCAGTGCCTTCATCAAGGCCAGCCCTGGGAGGATCTACCAGGATGGTGGATACGTCATAGCTGTCCAGATCAATGTCTTGCAAGCGTCTGAACAATCTCTCACGATTCATTGCCTGAGTGAACTCTTCGCTGGATAAACGGGCTATCTGAACATTCTCGATGGCATTAAGCTCAAAGTTGTCATGAGCAGAGTTCACTGATGTTTTGGATATCTCTGTTGCCAAAACTTTGTCAAAGTGATTGGCCAGGACACAAGTGAAATTGCCGTTTCCGCAATAAAGCTCGAGCAGATCCCCTTTCAGACCACTACAGACATCACTGGCCCAGCCAAGCATATGCTCATTAACTCCGGCGTTGGGTTGAGTGAAACTATTCTCGACCTGAGTGTATTGGTAGTTTTTACCCAACACATTAAGGGTTTCGACAACGTAATCCCGATCCAGGACTATTTTCTGCTTTCTGGCACGACCGATGATGCGAATATTGTGAGAAAACTGTAATTTCTCCGCCGAAGCCCTCCACTCATCATTCAGCGGTTTGTGGTAAAGCATACTGATCAGAGCCTCACCGGTCTGGGTTGTCAGAAATTCCAGCTGGAAAAGCCTTTTTCGCAGGACCTCCTGCTGCTCGATGTCTCTCATCAGCGGCATCATTAATTCATTGATACGCTTTGTGCCTGCAGGAAACTGGTCGACGTTGAAAGGCTGTCTGGTCTCAGGGTCAAACATTCGGTAGTAGCTGCGTTCTTGCTCATGCCAGATGCGAAACTCTGCCCGCATTCTGTAATGCTGAGGCCGGGATCTGAAAACTTCCAGTTCAGGAACATCAAAAGTCTTAAATTCTTCTCGGGTAAGGCTTACCTTCTCGCTCAGCTGGGCTTCGTACTTTTCAGGCTCTACTACGGCTAATGACATGATGCTCTTCGATAAATAAAAACGGCCCATATTATGGGCCGCTTTCGAAGAGATGAAAACTGGTTTTCAGTTCATTAATTGAATATCACCAGCTTAACGGTGAACAGCAGAGATAGAACAATCAGTGCACTATTAAGGTCTTTTGCACGACCACTCAGGAGTTTGATGGCGGTATAGGAGATAAAACCAAAGGCAATACCGGTTGTGATCGAGTAACTCAGAGGCATGGAAACAGCTGCAATAACCACTGGAGCAGCTTCTGTCAGATCGTCCCAGTCAATCTGGAACATACTGTGAGTCATCAAAACGGCTATGAAGATCAGAGCAGGGGCGGTTGCATAGGCAGGCACTACGGCTGCCAGTGGCGACAGGAACAGGCATCCCAGGAACAGTATGCCAACAACCACAGCGGTCAGGCCTGTGCGACCACCCACTGAAATCCCGGCGGTACTTTCAACATAACTGGTAGTGGTTGAAGTACCCAGTCCAGCCCCTGCCATACTGGCCATGGAATCTGCCATCAGAGCTCTGCCCAGGCGAGGGAATTTACCATCTTTGTCCAGCAGGTCGCCTTTTTGCGCTACGGCAACCAATGTGCCTGAGGTATCAAAGAGGTCAACAAACAGGAAAGAGAAAATAATGCTGATCATGCCGACTTCCAATGCTCCGGCAATATCCAGTTGCAGAAATGTCGGGGCGACGCTGGGAGGCATGGAAAACACACCATTCATCTCTACTTTGCCGACTACAAGGCTGATGACGGTGATGGCCAGAATGCCAATCATGACTGAGCCGGTGACATTGCGGTAGTAAAGAGCCACAATCAGGGCGAAGCCAATGGATGCCATAATGGCGCTCCAGGAATTCATATCTCCCAGTGTTACCAGTGTGGCCGGGTCGCCAACGATAATGCCGGCATTCTGCAGAGCAATAAAGCCCAGGAAGAGCCCAATACCCGCAGCAATACCACCTCGCAAAGAGAGAGGAATGCTGTTGATAATCCACTCACGAATCTTGAAGACACTCAATGCGAAAAAGCAGACACCTGAAAGAAAAACCGCCCCCAGTGCTACCTGCCAGCTATAACCCATTTGACCTACAACGGTGAAGGCGAAGAAGGCATTGAGACCCATACCAGGAGCAAGAGCAATAGGGTAATTAGCATAAAAGCCCATGATCATACAGCCGATAGCAGCAGCCAGACAGGTAGCAACAAAAACGGCCCCCTGATCCATACCGGTGGTGGCCAGCATGCTTGGGTTTACAAAAATAATGTAAGCCATGGTCAGGAATGTAGTAATGCCTGCCAGCACTTCTGTCTTAACATCGGTGTGATGTTCTTTCAGTTTGAATAGCCGTTCTAACATGCTGAGGTTTCACTCGGGAGTAAAAACCCCCGATGATAACGATTTTTACGGTCGGTTAGAATATGGGAGTGGTATCGTTATTTTTTCGATAAATCACGGTTTATGGTGGAGATTTCTTAGGTTGATCTTTGTGGGTAAAGTGCTGTCTTGTGCTCGTTTTCTTTTATACCCCCATATCTGGTAGTCTGGATTTTTTGTGAGCAAATAATGCCCACTTTGCTGGAAGGCCCGTGACTGACGGGGTTAGTTCAGGATGATGTGAGCAATTAACAGGGTTATCCACAGAAGTTGTGGTTAAATTGATAGTGCCTGCCCTGAATATCGGATATTCGATATGGCGCAAATTTGACCAGTCTTGTCACTATATTTTGAAGTGTTTCAGGTATTTTTACGGGCGAGTTTGCAGAAACCGTATTGAATTCTCTGCTGCCGTTTCAAAAATGACAACCGAGTCGACCCCAATAGAGTCGACTCTGGTAGCGATCAGGCTACTGCTGCCAGCTTCCCTGTTTGCATTTCCTGAATTCTGGCATTGAGTTTTGCCAGGGTTTCGGCCATTTTTCTTCTTTCGTTCTCCTGACTTTCAGCACTGCGTTGTGCGCGTTGTTTTCTGTGGCGTTCAATAGCCTCACGTATGCGAAGCTCTTTCGGGCAGATGGGGTCAGCAGCAACGACCTCTGTTTCAACAATGGCTGCTGGCTCTGGCTCAGTGGTTTCTGGCGGTTGAGAGCTTTCTTCAACTGCAGGTTCAGACTGAACATCCAGTTGACTCAGGGCGTCGCTGTCACCGGCCAGGCAGGCGTCGGCAGCGGCAGTAATCGCAGCCAGCTGGGCTGTGATGTCATCGCTCATTTCAATGCTGCTCAACTGAACCATCGCATTGGCCCTGGAGCCCGCAGACTGGGTTGGTTCAGGCTTTGGCTTTTCTTTTTCGGACTGGACAACCTTGATCCCGGTTGAGTCTGGAGTCGGGCTGGGTAAAGCTGGCGCAGACACAGGCTCAGCAGCTGAGTGTTCAGCGGCCTGAGCAGGCGCAGTCGAACCGGCTTCTGACTGTTGAGCAGAGTCATCATTCGCTTTATTGCCAGCATTGCCGGATTTCATGGCAAGGCTTGGAGGTGTATTGGAATCACCTTCATTGATTTCTGCAAAAATGGAGGCCAGCTCTTTTTCAATGTTGGACTTGCGCTGGCGCCGCTTCTTTTTGGGCAGGATTTTTACCGTGCTGGTCTTATAGCCTCTGAGGCTATGGGCACCAAAGAAATCGATCGCGTCCTGCTCGAGCTCAGCCAGTTCCTCACGGGACTCGGCCCTATCCCACTCCTCCACGGTAAATGCGTCTTCGCCGTGGATGCGGATTTCTCTGTAAAGCGGGTAGTCCATATCCTGGTGTGCAGCTGCCACCATTTTTTCCCACTGGCTTTCAAGGTCATTGCGAGTGGAGCCTACAAAAATTTGTTTTGTTACTTTATTAGTGACGGTGAAGATAATCAACGCTGGATGACCTTTCTACTGACGGTGACAGGCGCGCAATTATACCTGCCGATTTCCTTCTGTGTAGTGGGGATTGTGCGCTATTCAAAAACTGTTTTAAGGGATACCGGGCTGAGGTGGCATTGTAATGGTAAGAAAAGTAGGAAAATCCCGAAGCTCAGAGGGTTACTACACTTTTTTATCGGGCTGCAAAAGCGGCTGTTTTGTGGCTCTGACCGGCAGTTAGCATTTTGACAAAGAAGGGTAATCAGCTAATGTCAAAATAATTAATAAATAGAGTGGCGACAGAGATGGCAGGTAAGTGGAACTACAAAAATGGACTGGTAGTTGTTCCTGTTTCATTATGGGGATTTTTGTTCTTCGGAGCTTTTACTCTTTTATCTGTTTTCTTCGTTTTTTTTCCGCTCCTGTCCGGGGCAGATGTCTCAGACGATCATCGGCCGGTTGCACATTTTGCCAATCAATTCTTCCTCCAGAAAGAGGGCGCTTCCTATTGCCTGGGGCTGGATGTTGAAGGGGATGAGTCTACTACCTGTGTGCATCAGAACCCTGAGCAGAAAAGGCTCTGTTATCCCGGAAACCGGGCAGTGATCAAACCCTGCGACGACAATAGCCCATTCCAGAAATGGTATTATGATTTCCAGAGAAAAACGATCCATTATCAGGGCTTTGCTGCCAGTATCTGTCTATCCAGAATGATAGACACTCTGGCAATGTTGCCCTGTATAGAATCGACCAGCGCCCAGATCTGGCTATTTGATGAGCAAGGCAGATTGTCGAACGCAACTGATCGACAACAGGAGAACGGATATATCGCGCTGCTTGATAAGAGTGAGGATCCTGCACCTTTGCTTTATCGGTATCTTGAGACGGACATGGGAGAGCGGCGCTGCTATCAGAATCTGCATACCGGACAGACCGTCTGTGAGTTTGAGCGGGAACCTCTAAATGACCAGGGGCCCGAATCCGGTGAAGAGAAAGAGGTGTCTGGGCAAGAAACGAAACCTGAAAAGCCCCTTCCACCTGAAGAGATAATGCCGCCGGAAGAAGCGCAACCTGAGGAAGAAAAAGTCCCACCTGTTTTGAGCTGGGAAGAGCGGCCTGAGAGAGCTTTCTGGGTCTCTGAGCGTTTGACAGAAGATATCCTGCTGGTGAATCAGAACCTGAGGCTTTGCCTTGGTGTTAGCGCCGCAGAAAGCTGTTTGTCCGAATCTCCTGACATGAGTAGCTGCTATTCATCGACATCCATTGAACTGGGTACTTGCGATAGCCAGAACAGCCAGGTTTGGCGCCATGACTTGTTAACCAAGCGAATCTTTAATCGTGCTGCAGGTTACCGATATTGCCTGACCTGGCTGCCGGGAAGCTTTTCACTATTACCCTGCTTTCCCGGAGGAAGTCCGTCTCAAAAGTGGTATTTTGCCCGTGGCAAGACTCCTGCATCCCCGGAAAGAGGGCGTCTGAGAACTATGTTGAACGGGGGCCTTGATCCTTATTCATACACTGAGGCATTGACGTTGCCCATCACAGTGAACGAACAGAAGAAAAAGAAACCAAAAGAGCTAAAAGTCTACTTCGAGTGGCTACTTGGCAGATGTGGCAGACATCCTGTCACTGGCGTTTGGCTGGATGACTGTCCGGTCACTCCCTGACGCTGAGATCCAGAGCCATAACAATAGCATCCTCGGCCTTATGGTCTTTGTTTGCCGGGTAGTAGTTTTTACGGCGGCCAATTTCACTGAAACCAGATTTAAGATAGAGGTTGAAGGCTTTTTTGTTGGATTCGCGCACTTCAAGAAACAGGGTTTCTGCCAATTTGGCTGAAGCATCGATGAGTTGATTCAGCATGGCAGTGCCATAGCCTCTGCCCTGCTCACTGCGAGAGACGGTCAGAATCAGCAGGCTGGCTTCTCTTGCAGCCAGCATGACGACTCCCTGGGCAACAATTCTACCCTGGTGTTCGGCTACCATGCAGAGATAACCCGAGTCGATACTGTTCATGTAGTGCTTTTGATTCCATGGATGAGGTCCGGCTTCCTGCTCGATAGCCGCCAGTTCCGGAAGATCCTGGTGAGTCATTGTTCTGAATGACAGCATATAAGTTTTCTTTATCGTGATAACTGAGGAATATCGGGCGTCTGGCATCAGCACAGGCTGCTAAGCGTAATCGATTTTCTGCTCATGAGGCGGTTATGAAGGGGTCAGCTCCCTGATTATCGGTGAAATATCCTGCCAGACTTCTGACTTCAGGGCTGGAAGTTTCATCAACTCATTAAGACCGTGAGTGACAATGAAGTATTGATTGGAGTGAAGGCCCGTCTGCAAACCTCTCAGGTCGTTGAACTGTCGGCTTGGATCTATCACAAAACGGGCTGCTGCCTGACCGAAGAGCAGAACTACTTTTCGTCTGGCCAGGCCAAACTGGTTACTGAGGTAGGCGCAAACTGCGTCGGCAGCAGCGGAGTCGTCCTGGCTCAGGTGCTCCATCAGGCCAGCATTGCCCAGTGGCCAGACGAACTCACTGAAAGGCAGAGTTTCAGACCCTGCAGGCAGTTGAATAGCGCGAAGAATATCGCTGAGTAATCGAAGGTGAAAGCGTGAAAATTGATTCAGTCCGGAGTGAGGCATTTCGGCGACTACCAGACAGTGTTCGTTGGCGGCCAGAGTGACCAGCCTGAACTTGCTGATTTCTATTGGCCGGGGTTCAGAAATAATGTTCTGTTCTACAGAGGTTGCTGGCTCCGGATCCTGTTTCGTTTCAACACGACTGGATATGCCCAGCAAATCTTTTGCCGAAGAAGCACCTGTGGCAACTTCAGAAAGTGGAGCTGAAGATGGGTGGGAAGAAACAGTTAATTGTCCGGGCTTATACGCTTCTACCGGCTCTTCCTCTGGAAAGTCAAACGCCCTGGGGGGCAATGCATTAGGCAGGATTTGGCTGGGAAACCAGGTCTGGATACCCATGGCATCGAGGTAGTGCTGCCGAGTTTGCTCGCTGATCCTGCCTTGCATGACTGTTAGAGGTTCCCTGTCTGTGGGTTGGTTTTTGGATGGTCAGCATTCAGCAGGTTCAAAGCATTGATGTAGGCTTTGGCAGAAGCGACCACAATATCGGTGTCTGCTCCGGAGCCATTGACAATGCGACCCTGCTTCTCCAGACGTACGCTGACGTCGCCCTGTGAATCAGTACCGCTGGTAATCGCGCTAACATTATACAATGCCAGACGGGCACCGGAATTAGCAATACTTTCTATGGCCTTGAAGACCGCATCAACAGGACCGTCTCCTGCACTGCGTACTTCAATCTCATCAGAGTCTACTGCAATAACCAGACGTGCTTCTGGTGTTTTACCGGTACTGGAGCCCGCTTCCAGCTCAAGCAGACGGTATTTCTCTTCTTCATTAGCGGAGCGAACATCACTGACCAGTGCCTGCAAGTCGTCATCGAAAATTTCAGATTTCTTGTCAGCCAGCACCTTGAAGCGGTTAAAGGCTTCGGTCAGTTCGTTACGATCAGCAAAAGTAATACCCAGCTCTTCCATCCGGGACTGAAAGGCGCTGCGGCCGGATAATTTACCGAGGGTCAGACGGTTAGTGTTCCAGCCAACGTCTTCAGCCTTCATGATTTCGTAGGTTTCGCGGTTTTTCAGAATGCCATCCTGGTGAATACCGGATTCGTGAGCAAAAGCATTAGCACCGACAATGGCCTTGTTGGGCTGAACCGGGAAGCCGGTGATACCGGAGACCAGACGGGACGTAGGAACGATATGCTGAGTGTTGATGCCCGTTTCGACCTTGAGTTCGTCCTGGCGGGTACGTATAGCCATAACGATTTCTTCAAGAGAGGCATTACCCGCCCTCTCTCCAAGGCCGTTGATGGTGCATTCAATCTGACGAGCACCGTTAACCACGGCTGACAGGGAGTTGGCTACTGCGAGCCCAAGGTCGTTGTGGCAATGAACCGAGAAGATGGCTTTGTCTGAATTGGGAACACGCTCAATCAGCTGGGCAATCACGTTGCCGAATTGGTGAGGCAGGGCGTAGCCAACCGTGTCCGGAATGTTAATGGTGTGGGCACCGGCATCGATAACGGCTTCAATGATACGGCACATAAAGTCGATGTCAGATCGTCCAGCGTCTTCCAGAGAGAACTCAACATCGTCAATGAGGTTGCGGGCCAGCTTAACCGAAGCCACTGCCTGTTCCAGCACCTGCTCAGGCGTCATACAAAGTTTGTGTTTCATGTGCAGCGCAGAGGTTGCAATAAAGGTATGAATACGACCTTGAGCAGCTGGTTGCACAGCTTGTGCTGCTGCTTCAATATCTTTGGGCAATGCCCTGGAAAGACTGCAGACAGTGCTGTCTTTAATGGTTTCAGCGATGCTTTTGACCGCTTCAAAATCGCCTGGGCTGGCAATGGCGAAGCCTGCCTCAATGACGTCCACCTTGAGTATTTCCAGAGATTTGGCAATCCGGACCTTCTCATCCCCGGTCATAGCAGCGCCGGGACTCTGTTCACCGTCTCTCAGGGTGGTGTCGAAAATAATAACCTGATCGTTGCTCATGGTTGCTGCTCCCGCTGTTCTTTTATCAGTTCAATGTTTTTTGACGCGCTTTTTGTGCAAAAGGTTCTATTTGTGCAAAAGGATTTTTGAAAGTGCCGACATAGAAGATGCTGCTTGCAACAGGCGGCATTTTCTGCACTTGTCAGTCGGAATTCGTACAAATGTAATCATTTTTCTGACTTTGGGGTCAGAGGGCCAGACGGCCGGGGTCGAAGGTGAAATTAAATAGTCTGCTCAAGGCAGTAGGAGTAGCAGGCGGGAAGGACGAAAGATGGACTTGGGAGTGAGCACCACAGGCTCACGGGCAGCTGTTACCTGCGCATTGGTGTCGTTATCAGAGTCCCGGAAGATTTCGGGCTGTTGCTTATCGTTCGCTATAGGCATTGTAATCACGCTCAGCGTTCTGAAATCAGCGTAAGATTGTTTAATGGATTATGTGGAATGCACTATATCCTCTATAAGTCGCTTTGCCAAGCCGGTTGATCCGGTTTTCGAGACTGGATAGGATTTGTGTCGACCCTATTTTCTTTCGCCAAGGGCGCCCCGCCCATCACAGGATAGCCGGACTCATGAAAAAAATGTCACTTATTTTATTGGCCGCTCTCGCCCTGGCCGGCTGTGCCCTGAGCCCTCAGGAAGTGGATGTAACCCCCAGAATTGCTGTGGAAAAGCCAATTAAACCATTGCAGGGAACGGTCAGTGTGACCGTCTATGATGAGCGCTTGTCCCGCTCTCTTGGTCATCGTGGAGGGGTTTATTCAAATACCAACGCCATTACGACCAATGACCGCCTGACTCTGGCTATTCGCTCGGCAGTGGAGCTGGGTCTGAGAGAGATGGGGCTGACAGTTACTGAATCTGAAGATGTATCCCAGTTCCAGGTTTATCTTGATGATCTGGAGTACAAGGTACCAGAGGGCAGTTACATCACCCAGGTGGACCTGAAGGCAAAAGTCCGGGTCAGGGTTGTAAAAGGCGATCAGCGTTTCGAGGGGGTCTACTCCAGCGAAATCAGTGAGCGTGTACCCAAGGCACCCTCTGATGAAAAGAACGAAGAGCTGATCGATAAAGTGCTCAGTGATGTGCTGAGCAGAGCCTTGGCAGACCCAAGGTTGAGAGGTTTTCTGAAACAGGCCTGAGTCTTTATCATTTAATCCTGTCGATCGAACACCAGGTAGCCTGAAATCTGATGTTCTCACAGGCAGAAAAAACGCCTTGAGGAGCAGTCCCTTAGGGAATTTTTCCCTGTAATCATTGTCCAACCATGAAGAGGTTTTTCAATCGGGCGCTATTGCAGCCTGAATGGCAACATTTTTGCGAATAACAATGATCTTCGTAGAGTCCATGGGCTTTACGATAATCTGTTTAAATGGAGAACAGATTATGTATACATTTGGTTCTGATAACGGCGCTGGCCAAACAGCGCCCCCGCTCCGTCAAGAAACTGCTGCCACTGACCAGCCGCCCAGCTATGAGAGCACGGTGCAAGCCATTAATGCAGAACAGGCACAGTTTCATTCTCGCATGGTAGCCCTTCAAGAGCAGACTGTCAGGCTGATCACAACTCAGTCGGAGGAGCACCAGTGTCGGCCAGAGCTATTTGCCAGACAACTGGCTAACTTTTTGATAGAGCGTTTTGGTTTGACAGATACGCGACTTTCACCAGCTGCCAGTGTTACCAGTAGCGCTGATAGCACCCTTCAAAACCCTACCGAACCGGATCTATGGGACTGGGATGCCTGGCAAGCAGAGCTGTATAGCCTCCCTTACTACAATCGCAATGACGAGGAAATATATTTAGTTGAAAAGGAAGAAATTCTGGGGGATGTTGAAATCAAACTCGATGTTTATTTACGTAAACCGGAGCTGTTAAATCACTTTAAACTTCTACCTTCAGTCAAAAAGAGTGTTGGCGCCTGGAATCTTTCAGTTATGAATAGTTTTTTGCAAATGAAAAATGTGATCCGTGATAAATGCTTACCACTGACACCTATCATTAAGGACTGCATCAGTAGTGGCCTGTTTCCGAGAGCATTCATTGATAAATTGCACAAAATAGCAATCCCGGGCAGCGCCAGTTAGCAAAATCGTCGTAAACCCTCGCCCAATCGAGGGTGTCGCAAAAGGTCAATTAAAACGCTTCAAGCTTCAAACCGTCATCTCCGCGAAGGCGGAGATCCACTGTTCGTGGTGGGTTCCCGCCTGCGCGGGAACGACGATCTTGATATATCCTGCTGACCATACCCTTTTGCGACACTCTCAATCGGGCGGGGATATAAGACGGGAACGCAGAGCGTTCCGCTTGCGTGTTTGTACGTAGCTGGCTATATTCTCTATCGGTCTGTCCCTATGCAGGGACTCACGGTGACGAAAACCAAGCACTGTTAAAAAAAAATCCGTAGCAGAGTTAACTGCTTGTTGGGCTAGAAGACTTTCGAAAGTCGTTATTGCAACGCATCGACTGGAACCGTATAGATACTCAACAAATCAAACAAAAGACCAACAAAATAACCGAGGGGCACCCGGTTACTGCTGATGGAGGCTTCTGTGTAAGTCCAGTCGCTATAGGCTGGCTGTAGCCCGTGAAGTCAGAAGCCTCGCCTGACAAGGCGGGGAGTGTCACCAAAGCAGAAAAACTCTCATGCATCTGTCGGCAAACGCCAAAGTCATTGGCTACCCAAGGCTGTTTTCTGGATTTTTTGGGTACACAGGCTACTCTGATCAGTCCAAATGAAATGATCACTTGTTGTGGGGCTGACTTAGTGCACAATTTATTTTTTGTCATAGCGATGTTTTTTTTATCAACTGAAGTAAAAACGAAAGAAATAAACAAAGCAGAGGGTTGCTACAGTGTTTTTGCTGTTCAATTGATAAGTGCATTGGCTGAAGCTCCACTGTCTTTAGCTTTTTATACCAGTCCGTCAGAATACGTGCACAAAATAAAGCTTACCGCATCTAAGGGTGTTGTTTATGAACAAGATATTGGAATTAATGATTTAGAATCCATCAGGAGATATATTACCCGAGATAGACATGGTGCGATTGTATATGCGGCCAATGCACCTGAAAAATTTATGGGTTGTTTACGGCCAGAGCCTGTTGAATTAAAGAGCATAATTGACGAATTCGATATGAGTGAAGGCCTTTATCTTTTTCGAGGTGGTCTCCTTAGTTGTATTTCGCTGGCTGCATCATTAAGTGAACGTGTGTCGGTCTATAACGAGTTTGGAGCTGATCATCTAAAATCAAATGAAAATGAGTTTATTATCATCTCTCTGGCTGCAATGTTACTTTATCAGGGAACAAAAAACAGACTGTTTTATATTTTTTCAGACAGTAATGCTCTGGCATCTTTCCTATCCGTTACTGTTAGATATTATGGGAATCAGAGTAAACAATTAGACATAAGCGATATCTCAAAAATGGTGATATTAGCTATGCCTGTTATTGTTGGAAGCTCATATGCAGGAATCAAGCATAATAACTATGTTCTAAAAACAATAATTCTTCTAACGCCGGTAATCATTGATCGCATTCTCAGTTGGCCAGTTCTATTGTATAACATATGGCAAAAGCCAGATGCCGCGCAGTAGGCGCAGGCACCTGAGAAAGCGTGTCGGGCTCATCCCGTGATCAATTATGGAGCGGTTTCTCTAGCCATTGACTGACCAGCTTCGTCCAGGCAGGGTGGCTGTTCAGGCAGGGAATGAGTTCCAGGGATACACCGCCAGCTGCAATAAAGTCCTCTTTCGCTTCCATGCCAATCTCTTCAAGGGTTTCCAGACAGTCAGCCACGAATGCCGGGCAGATGACCAGAACCTTTTTGATGCCCTGTTCTGCCAGTGATTTAATGGTACTGCTGGTGGCCGGTTCCAACCATTTGTCCCGCCCCAGTTTTGATTGGAAGGCGACGGAGTATTTGTCCACCGGGATGTCGGCTTTCTCGACAAAGCAGGCGGTGGTTCTGTAAACCTGATGTCGATAGCAGGTAAGGTGAGCAGGTGATGCTTTCTGACAACAGTCCTCGGATTTCAGGCAGTGGGAACCTGTGCAGTCATCCTTACGGATGTGTCTTTCCGGAACACCGTGATAACTGAACACAATGTGATCATAATCTTTTTCCAGATACTCTTTTGCACTTTCTACCAGTGCCTCAATGTAGGCATCGTGATTATAAAACACGGGGTGAACTTTCAATGTCACCGGCAGTTTGTAGTCTTTGATGATTTCTTCAGCTTTCTCTACCACTGTCTTGACGGTTGACATGGCGTAGTGAGGGTAGAGAGGGAACAGCAGAACTTCCTTGATCTCCGGCTTGCTTGCCAGTCTGACCAGAGCGCTCTCCATGTCTGGCCTGCCATAACGCATGGCTAACTCTACTGGCATGGAAGTGAGCTTCTGGACTTCTTCATGAAGGTCTTTACTGTTGCTGATTAGAGGTGAGCCCTTCTCAGTCCAGACAGAGGCGTAGGCTCTGGCGGATTGAGCCGGTCTTTTGGGCAGGACAAACAGACTGACAATCATGCGTCTTACGAGCCAGGGCATATCGATGACATTAGCATCCATCAGAAATTCATTCAGATAGTGTCGTACATCTTGTTCATGCGGACTATCGGGCGAACCCAGATTAACCAGCAATGCTCCGGTATTTTCCATCCCTACTTCCTGCCTACCTTGTGAAATCTTTGATTGTCAGATGCGAAAAATATCCTCTATCGCACACGACTGTTTAAGGGTTTACTGCTTCAGCTAAGAGCAGAGGAGTATAACCAAACGTAAGCATAGGGGAAATGCAGCTATCAGGCTCCAGTTCAGGCGGTTTTTTGCGCCAGGGTGACACGGTCCTGACCAGACAGGTCTTGTTGTGTGCTAATGGCGGTAAAGCCATTGGACTCCAGAATGATCCGGATATCACTGCCCTGATCATAACCGTGCTCAAACAACAACCAGCCACCCGGTTTCAGCTTCCCGAAGGCTTGTCGGCTGATGGTGCGTATATCATCAAGACCGTCTTTGCCTGCAGTCAATGCTGATCGGGGTTCAAACTGTACATCCCCCTGAGCAAGGTGCTCATCGTCTTCACGAATGTACGGCGGGTTGCTGACAATCATGTCCAATGGGTCGGATAAGGGTGAGCACCAGTCACCTTCTACAAAGGTTACATTGCCTATCTGGTTCAGGGCGGCATTTTCTTTGGCGATGGCGACTGGCCCGGACAGTCTGTCAACGCCAATCACTTGCCAGTGTGGCCTCTCGATAGCCATTGCCAGAGCAATGGCACCGCTGCCTGTGCCAAGGTCGGCAACGGTTGCCTGGTCCGAAACGGGCATAGACAAGGCGAGCTCAACCAGCCTTTCAGTGTCGGGTCTGGGAATCAGTACGGAGGGTGAAACGTTAAGCTTCAGACTCCAGAACTCTTTCTCACCCGTTATATAAGCGACAGGGGTTCCCAGTATCCGTTGTGCCAGCATGGACTCAAACTGTTCAGCCTGTTCGGGCGTCAGCTCTCTTTCGGGCCAGGTGAAAAGGTAGCTGTATGGTTTGCCCAATACATGGCAGAGCAGAACTTCGGCATCAAGACGGGCCGTGTCGCTTTGTTCTTTTCTGGCTGTATGACTATCAGTGAGGCGTTGAGTGGCCTCACTGAGGGTCTGATCAATCCTGCTCATTAGTCTACTCATCGGACAATCCTGTCAACAGGTCCGCCTGATGTTGCTGAAGGAGGGGGTTAATCACAGGGTCGAGGTCGCCCTCGATAATTTCTGGCAATTTATAAAGTGTCAGGTTGATGCGATGATCAGTGACCCGCCCCTGAGGGTAGTTATAGGTTCTGATACGTTCGGAGCGATCGCCACTGCCCACCAGACTTTTACGGGTTTCGCTGATCTCTTTGGCGGCAGCCATCTCCTGAGCATCCTGTAGTTTTGCAGAAAGCAGAGCCATGGCCTTGGCCCGGTTCTTGTGTTGTGAACGTTCGTCCTGACATTCAACCACAATACCGGTAGGCAGGTGGGTCAGTCGAATGGCCGAGTCGGTGGTGTTTACATGCTGACCACCGGCACCCGATGAACGGTAGGTGTCGACTCTAAGATCTTCCTTTTTGATCTCGATGGCTTCCTGCTCATCAGGTTCTGCCATGATGGCGACAGTACAGGCTGATGTGTGTATACGCCCCTGGGATTCTGTTTCAGGCACACGCTGGACCCGATGGGCACCGGATTCAAACTTCAGATGACCAAAAACATTATTGCCGACCACGCGGGAAATAATCTCCTTATAGCCACCGTGTTCACCGTCATTGGCACTGATGACTTCGATTTTCCAGCCACGTTTTTCAGCGAAGCGGGAATACATCCGGAACAGGTCTCCCGCGAAAATAGCAGCCTCGTCACCACCAGTACCGGCACGAATTTCCAGGAAAGTATTGTTGTTGTCCCTGGGGTCTTTGGGTAAGAGCAGTAGTTGCAGCTCCTGAGCCAGGGCTGGCAGCTTTTCTTCGCAGCTCTGAATCTCTTCCTCAGCCAGATCAGCCATTTCCGGGTCGTCTTTCATGGCCCGGGCGTCTTCCAGATCTCTCTGAATCTGGTCGTAATCCCGGTAGGCATTGACGACGGGTTCAAGTTCAGCGTATTCCTTGGAGAGTCTGCGGAACTGGTCCTGGTTACCGATGACTTGTGGGTCACTCAGTAAAGCACCGAGTTCCTCAAAGCGTTCCAGCAGGTTTTCAAGCTTGGCGCTCAGACTGTCCAGATTGGGATCTTTCATTTGGATTTAATCAATGCTTGTTTCAGGTGTGAACCTGATGGGTTATACAGGTATCCGGTGGCTTCTGGCTGAATTTCAGCCGGTAATGGCTGGCACAGCTAGGAGTGGCTCGGCTCTTTAGCGCGGTCTTCATAACGGCGATGAATGCCCAGCAGTTCTTCAGCCCATTCCAGTCGGTTGTTCTGACCTTCTGCAGCGGCTTTTTTCAATTGCACGCTGGGGGTATGCATGAGCTTGTTGGTCAGTGAACGTGCAAATTGAGTCAGAACCTGTTCCGCCGGAACACCATTGGCCAGAGAAAGCATGGCTTTTTCAAGCTCAAAATCTCTGAGTTCCTCGGTATTTTTTCGATAGCTCCTCAGCACATTCACTGCATCCAGTGAGCGCAGTTGGCTCATGAACTCAAAAGCACCGGTTTCGATCAGCAGCTCAGCTTCTTTTGCAGCATCCTGTCGCTGTTGCATATTGTCCTGAATAACGTCATGCAGGTCGTCGACGGTATACAGGAAGATGTCTGGTAGCTCAGTGACCTCGGGTTCGATATCCCGGGGAACAGCGATATCCACCATAAATATGGGGCGGTGTTTGCGTTTTTTAATCGCTCTTTCAACACTGCCTTTACCCAGAACGGGAACCGGGCTGGCCGTTGAGGAGACGACAATATCAGCGGCTGGCAACAAGTGAGGAATATCTGAAAGCAGGGCCGGCTTGCCGTCAAATTTGTCGGCCAGCAGTTTCGCCCGGCTCATGGTCCGGTTAGCGACAAAGATGTCTTTGAGGCCTTGTTGATGAAGGTGTCTGGCCACCAGTTCAATGGTTTCACCGGCACCAATCAGTAAAGCGGTGTTTTCAGAAAGGTCGGCAAAGATCTGCCTGGCCAGTGTCGTGGCTGCATAAGCGATGGAAACAGGCTGTCTACCAATAGCGGTATTGGTTCGAACTTGTTTGGCGGTAGTAAAGCAGTACTGGAACAGTCTGGAAAGCAGCGAGCCAATAGTACCGGCTTCCTGGGCCTGGGCGTAGGCTGACTTCAGCTGACCGAGAATCTGGGGTTCACCGAGAACCATGGAGTCAAGGCCGCATGCCACTCTCATTATATGGCGAACAGCGGCTTTATCGTGATGAATATAACTGTGCTCGCTAAGCAGCTTCTGATCCAGGTTGTGATACCCTGTCAACCATTCAAGCGCTCTGTGATAATCGGCGTTGCTGGCACAGTAAAGTTCTGTCCGGTTACAGGTGGACAGAATGGCCACTTCATTGGTGTGCATGAAATGACGGGCATCCTGTAGCGCCTCGGGCAGTTGCTCAGGTGAAAAAGCAACCTGCTCCCTGAGTGCGATGGGTGCAGTTCTGTGATTGATACCGGCGGTAAGATACCCCATAAAGTCCTGTTGCCTTTTCTTACGCTCTAGCCAGCCACAAGTAACCCACTGGCGAGGTACTCAGGGCTGTCTTTTTACTCTGGAGGTTCATTTATCTAATCCAGTCTCCGTGCCTTTTGACGAAAGATTGGGCTGTCTATTTGAGAGCCACTGCTATTATTGACCGTACAGTATTCTACAACACTGGACAGCAGACTGATGCCTGTGCCCTTAATTATGTTGCCCGAAGCAGATCGAAACTTCTGTTCCAGACATTCGGGTAACTGGTTTGACTTTTTGTCTGTCCATGGTTGTCTCAATACAAGTTGTTTCAATGGAAGCTGAGGGAATCCCTGTCATGCCAGGCAGATTTTTAACACCTGATAATTCGCAGTTTGTTGTCAGATCTTCGTTCAGTGCGAGGCCCCGGTGCTGTTTAAGTACTACAGTCAGCAAACAGTGACACGCTCAGGTCAGCGAAGAATCTTGATCTTCACTCTGTTTTAACAGCACCTTCTTTCGTTATGGACATTCTGGCCGATCAATTCTCCTATGGAACGGCAACAACTGCAAACCCGGATGTATCCAGTCATACCCATAGAAAAAGAGAAATATTTTGTCCGGCCTTTCTTTGCAGGCTCTGTAGTAAAATGTTTTTCACAATAATTTGCGTATGTCATGATAAAGAAGGCCACAGTTCAAAGCTGATCCATCCGGGACTGCAGAGTTCAGTGCAGAAATTATTTCCAACGGGTAAAGGCATACCATTCATGAAGAAACTTAATAGTTTCTCTATAGTGCTGACAGCCATGCTGGTATCAGGTTGTTCTTCAGTTCAATATTCATGGCAGCCCGGGGCGGCTGAATCGGTTCCTGCCCAGGTCAGTCACGAGCCGCAAGAGCCGGTAGCTTCTTTTGAACCTGATACCCTTTACGATCTGCTCGTGGCCGAATTGGGCGGGCAGCGTAAGCGTTATGATCTGGCGCTGGGATATTATCTCAAACAGGCTCATAAGACGCAGGACAAGGGGGTTGCCAAACGGGCCTATCAAATCAGTCAGGTGGTTGGGGCTCGCCAGGCATCTCTGGATGCGGCGTTACTCTGGGCCAAGCTGGATGATAAAAATGCTGCCGCATTGCAAGCTGGTGCTATTGAACTGATCAGGGCGGGTCAACTGGATCGAGCCGTTGAGCAGATGAGAGACGTTCTGGCTTTGGAAGGTGAGGCTAATTTTGATTTCCTCGCAGCCAGTGCCCTGGAGCTTCCTGAAGATGAAAGGGTGCAATTGCTGAGCACCTTTGACAGCATTCTTAAGGATTATCCCGGTCATCGGTCGCTGAAGCTGGGTAAGGCCATTTTGTTGCTTCAGGATAATCAGTTGCAAGCAGCGATCAAGATCTGTGATCAGCTTCTTGCTAAGGAGCCGGACTACGTCAAGGCTATCATACTCAAGGGTCGCATCCTCAATAAGATGGACAAAGGTGATGAGGCTGAGAAAATGCTGGCTGATGCCGTCAAAAAGTATCCGGATATTCCTCGTCTGCGTCTGATTTATGCCAGTGTACTGGTGCATCTGGATAAGCTTGGCGAGGCTCGCGAACAGTTTCAGGTGCTCCTGAATCAGTCACCCTTCGATGTTGAGATGTTGTTGTCTCTGGCTCTGATTTCACTTGAGAGCGGGATGGTGGCAGAGTCTGAAAGCTATTTTAAACAGCTATTGGCTCTGGGACAGAGAAAAAGTACCGCTCATTATTATCTGGGATGGATATCAGAACAGAAAGGGCATTATGAACAGGCCCGGAAGTCTTTTCTGAACGTGATGCCAGGTAAGGAGTTCATGATGTCACGGGTCGCGCTTATCCAGATGCTGCTCAAGCAGGGTAAAATGGCAGAGGCCCGACAGCAATTGGAAGAAGACCGCAACCGATTCCCGGTACATGCTGTTCAGCTTTATTTGCTCGAGACAGAAATTCTGGTGAATGCCGGAGAACTTGACGATGCTCTGAAGCTGTTTTCAGGCGCCGTATTGCGCTACCCCGAGAATGTTAACCTGCTCTATGGTCGGGCCATGGTGTTTGAGAAAATGGGAAGAATCAAGGATCTTGAGTCAGATCTGCGTGCCATTATCAAGTTTCAGCCCGAAAATGCGGCCGCTCTGAATGCGCTTGGCTACACCCTGGCGGATCGTACTGATCGCTTTGAAGAGGCAAGAGAGTTGATCGAGAAGGCCTATGTCCTGGATGAAGATGATCCTGCCATTATGGACAGCATGGGTTGGGTACAATATCGTCTGGGTAACTATCAGGCTGCTCTTGTTTATCTCAAAAACGCCTATGATAAGTATCCCGATCATGAGGTAGCGGCTCATCTGGGCGAGGTGCTTTGGGCCCTTGGGCGGAAAGAAGATGCACGAGCTTTGTGGGACGAGGCTTTGCAGATGACTCCAGACAGTGACGTTCTGAAAGAGACCCGAGAGCGATTGGAAAAGCAGCATAAAGAGGCCGATGCTTTAGCGGACCCCAAGGTTTCCATCGTCAAGTAAGCCTGCTGGATTATCTATCATAACGGGCCTGGCGGCCCGTTCACTCAACGCAAAAACTGGCAAGTTGTATGCAGATACCGTTTTCAACTTCATACCTGACTGACTCTTCATTAACAACAAAACTGTCTATTCTTGTGATTTTTGCCCTGCTTCTCTCTGGTTGCGCCACGGCTCCCAAACCGGAAAAAGGGCTTTCAGAAGCTCAGCGTCAGTCATTGTGGAAAGCTCATCAACAGCAGCTCTCAGAACTGGATTATTGGCACTTGACAGGGCGACTGGGGTTGAGAGTCCCTGGAGACTCCGGAACCTTATCTCTGGAATGGCAACAGAGTAAAGAGAACTATCTTATCTATCTGGATGGTCCCCTGGGACAGACAGTGGCAAAAATTAATGGTCAACCGGGCTCAGTAGAACTGGAAGCCTCAGGTAAGCGTTATCCAGGCCAGAGTCCTGAGAAGTTGCTGTTTGAGCTGACCGGTTGGGATTTACCTGTCAGTCTGCTGCGATATTGGGTCATGGGGCTGCCCAGTCCTGATACCAGAGCCACTATCCGGTTAAATAATCAGGGTTATCCTGTGCTGATTACACAGCAGGGGTGGCAGGTTGAATATTTGCAGTACGAGGACTTCTCCGGAATAACCTTGCCTGTCAGGATAAAAGTCCGACAGGGTGAGGTGCAGGCAACTCTGTTTGCCAGAAGATGGCAGCTAAAATAGGCTTTCATCTTTAATTTCTCTTTTGCTATCGGGCAGAAGTTGCTTGATAGTTCATGATCGCAATTTCAGGATGGTTCGTTGATGTCGTCTTCAACTCTGGTTCTGCCTGCTCCGGCGAAGCTAAATCTTTTCTTGCACATAATTGGACGTCGAGAAGATGGTTATCATCAGCTCCAGACCATTTTCCAGTTTTTGGATTTTGCTGATGAGCTGACCTTTGAGCATCACGACGAGTTATTACTGGATTGTAACCTTCCAGAGCTGGTCGGTGATGACAATCTTATTCTCAAGGCTGCCCGTCTTTTACAAGTTCATACAGGCTGTGAAAAAGGCGTCAGAATCAGGCTCCTTAAACGTCTGCCCATGGGGGGGGGAATAGGGGGCGGCAGCTCCGATGCCGCCACAACACTCCATGGCCTGAATATATTGTGGGGGCTGGGACTGGACGAAGACACACTGGCAGAGCTGGGACTGAAATTGGGAGCAGATGTTCCGGTATTTGTTCGGGGTCATGCTGCTTTTGCTGAGGGGGTTGGCGAGAAGCTTACTCCTGTCAGTCCTGAGGAGAATTGGTACCTGGTTCTCAAACCTGACTGCCATGTCAACACTACCGAAATGTTCCGTCATCAGGAATTGACAAGAGATACTCGTCCCATTAAAGTTTCCGCCGCATTGAACCGGCTGCATGGAAATGAGCTGACCAATGACTTTCAGCCATTGGTTCGAAGGCTTTATCCGGAAGTTGATAAATGTTTAGTGCTGTTGGATAATTCCGGAAATTCGAGCGTGGGGCAGGCCATGATGAGCGGTTCGGGTGCCTGTGTGTTTATGCCGTTTGCCAGTCGTAAAGAGGCGGAAGCGACTCTGGCAGGAATCGACTCTGACGTTGATGGTTTCGTTGCCAGTGGTGTCAATACATCTCCGCTTCACAACTCGATCAGTCAACTGCGATCATGTGTGAATTAAACTCCATTATCCCGCTTACAGTGACTGTAAATTATGTTACTGGGGTGTCGCCAAGCGGTAAGGCAGCAGGTTTTGATCCTGCCATGCGGGGGTTCGAATCCCTCCACCCCAGCCACTGTTTAGAATCCTATCTTACAGATAGCTCTCTCCACTGTTTTATGAGACGTAACGCTCAGGACAAAACATTCACCTTCGAAACATTCGATGGTAATGGTTCCAATCCAGGCAGACAAAAACAGGATGTGACGCTCATTGCTGTCGGCGATGGGCGGTCAGCTCCTTTGGTGAAGAGCTACATCCACCCACGACTACGACCAGAGCAAGGTATTTATCCGTGTCCAAAATGATGGTGTTTGCCGGCAACTCAAATCCGGAGCTGGTGCACAAGGTTGTCAATCACCTGCATATTCCCCTGGGCAAGGCCTATGTTGGCCGTTTCAGTGACGGCGAAATTGCAGTAGAAATTCAGGAAAACGTCCGTGGTCGTGATGTTTTTATCATCCAGTCCACCTGCGCCCCTACCAACGACAACCTGATGGAGTTGTTGGTTATGGCAGACGCCATGCGTCGCTCCTCTGCGGTTCGCATCACAGCGGTGCTGCCTTACTTTGGTTACGCTCGTCAGGATCGTCGTCCGCGCTCTTCCCGTGTACCAATCAGTGCCAAAGTCGTCGCTGACATGATTGCCGGAGTGGGTGTGGATCGTGTCCTGACAGTCGACCTGCACGCTGACCAGATTCAGGGCTTCTTCGACATTCCTGTGGACAACGTTTACGGTTCTCCTATTCTGCTGGATGATATGGAGCGTCAGGGTTACGAGAACCTGATGGTGGTATCACCCGATCACGGTGGTGTAGTTCGTGCCCGTGCTGTGGCCAAGCGCCTGAATACCGATCTGGCGATCATCGACAAGCGTCGCCCTGAAGCCAATAAATCTGAAGTAATGAACATTATCGGTGATGTTAGCGGCCGTACCTCTGTGCTGGTCGATGATATGGTCGACACGGCCGGTACCCTGTGCGCTGCTGCAGCTGCGCTGAAGTCCAAAGGCGCTACCAAGGTGATTGCCTACTGTACTCATCCTGTTCTGTCTGGCCGTGCTCTGGAAAATGTGGCTAACTCCGAGCTGGACGAACTGGTAGTGACCAACACGATTCCTCTGAGCCCCGCTGCCCAGGCTTTGGGTCGGATTCGCCAGCTGGATATGTCGCCTCTGCTGGCTGAGTCTGTTCGCAGAATCAGTAACGCTGAATCCATCAGTGCGATGTTCCAGTAATTTCAGGGAATTGGCAAAAGCGCAGTAAGCCCTCGCCCAGGTGAGGGTATCGCAAGGCTCTAGCAGCCAGTTCAACGGACATTCAGTGCTTCGTCACGGTAGCGCAAGAATGGTTCCAGAAAAAATGCCAGCAGTCGGCGTCTACCGGTTTTCACCTCGGCAGAGACCATCATATCTACATGCAAAGGTTCATTCTGACCGTTAACATTGACAAATTGCTGGTTCAATCGGATGTATACCGGATACATCAATCCCTGCTCGCCCTGGTTCCGGGCATCTTTGGAAACCAGCTCAACTACGCCGTGTAAATAGCCAAAAAATGTATAGGGAAACGTTTCTATTTTGATATCGGCCGCCATCTGCGCCTTCACAAAACCGATGTCCTTGTTTTCCACCATAACTTCGGCCTGCAGCTCCGCTTTGTCCGGAACCAACGACATCAAAGTCACAGCCGGCTGGATCACCGAGCCGTGACCCAGCGCCGAAAACTGTTGTATCGTACCGTCTTCCGGTGCCCGGATATAACAATTCTGGTTGTGTTCCCTGGCTTTGATAATGCTGTTTTGTAGTTCAGTGATCTTATCACTGAACTCATTAAGTTTTTCCATGCGTTCATGACGAAATGCTTTTTGTCTACTTTCTTTTTCACTGACAAGCGCTGCCAGCTCTGCCTTTGCTTCATTCTGGCGACTCTGTTGGACCTGCAGCTGCTGGCTGGTATCCAGCTGTTTTTCCCTGGTGGCCAGCCACTCCAGTCGTGACGCAAGACCTTTGTCTAATAATTGCCGGGTCGCTTTTTCATTTTCCAGATGCAGGGGGTTAAGTATCTGCAGTCGGTCAATTTCGGCCTGAATCGCCATAACCTTTGCCCGACGCTGATCGATTTGCTGCACTACGGATTGATTGCTGCTCTGATAATGCTGGTAGTCATAATCCAGTAACTGTTGCTGGCGAAACCACTGGTCAGGGCTTGGCTTTCCCGAGAGCGGCAGCTTAGCCTGGCTAATCCATTGCTGCAGGTTGGGAGGTGGCGCCAGAGGCGTTTCCGTTGCCGATTCAAGCAACAATTGCAATCGCCTGACATTGAGTTGGTTTTGCAGCAACATGGCTTCAATCTGGCGAATATCAGCTTCTGGCTCGGTGGGGTTCAGCTTGATCAGTAATTGGTTTTTATAAACATGCTCACCTTCTGTGACATAGATGGTATCCACTCGGCCAGCAATCAGTGATTGTACTTCCTTGACCTTGCCCACTGGTATTATTCTGCCGTTGGCGGTGACTTCGGTGTCAATAAAGCTGAACCAGCTCCAGAGCAAAACAAAGGTCAGCAGGGCACAAATCAGCAACATCAGGACATGAGCGAACGGTGACGGTGGTGATTCGAGAATTTCAACAGCGGCCGGCAGAAACTCCAGCTCATCTTTTTTGCGCCTGACCCGAGGATGTTTTTTCTCATGGTGCAGGCTGTCTCTGATCAGCGTGAGAATGCGTCCCAATTGTTTAAACTCTTTGTGTTACATCAATTTGTGAAGACCACAGCTGGGCATAGCGTCCCTGCTGTTGAACCAGCTCATCATGGCTGCCATCTTCTTCAATAACCCCTTTTTCGATCACTATAATCCGATCACAACGACGGATAGTTGAGAGTCGATGGGCGATGATGATGACGGTGCGGCCTTTGCTGATAGCCCGCATGTTGTCCTGAATAATTTTTTCTGACTCATAATCCAGAGCCGATGTCGCTTCATCAAAAATCAGGATATTGGGCTGGGTGGCCAGTGCTCTTGCTATGGCCAGGCGTTGAAGCTGACCGCCGGACAGCCCTGCGCCGCGCTCACCCAGCTCAGAATTGTAGCCATGGGGCATTTCGATAATGAAATCATGAGCTCCGGCCAGTTGGGCTGAAGCGATGACCGACTCCATATCCAGGGTTGGATTCCCAAGAGCAATATTGTCTCGAATGGTGCCATTAAAGAGCACGCTGTCCTGAAGGACGACACCAATCTGGCGTCGGATCCAGGCTGGGTTTAATAGTGAAAGGTTGGCACCATCAATATAAACTTTGCCACTTTCTGGTATGAAGAGCCGCTGGATCAGCTTGGTCAGCGTTGACTTACCAGAGCCTGAACGGCCAGCAATGCCGATCACCTGTCCTGCAGGAATGTCCAGGTCAATGCGGTTCAGTACTGCGGGGTTTGCAGGGCTGTAGCGAAAAACAACATTCTCAAGCCTGATGGCTCCTTTCATTACCGGAGGTGAGGATTGACTTAAATGACTCTGGGGTTCGGTAGGAGCATTGATGATGTCACCGAGGCGGTCGATGGCAATGCGAAATTGCTGAAAGTCCTGCCAGAGCTGGGCTAGCCTCAGGATGGGGGCAGAAATCTGTCCTGAAATCATATTGAAGGCGATCAGTTCGCCTACCGTCATATGCCCGTGAATGACCTCCAGAGATCCTTGCCACATCAACAGAGCGGTGACCAGCTTGCTCACCAGCTGCACCGACTGACTGCCGTACATGCCGGTCACCACCGAGCGAAAAGAAGCCTGAGCAAAACCGGCCAGCTGATGTTCCCAGCGCTGGCGCATCTGGGGTTCGATGGCCATGGATTTAAGGGTCTCTACCCCGGTCAGGGTTTCGGTCAAAAATGCCTGGTTGATGGCACTGCGGTGAAACAATTCCTCGGTTCTCTGGCGCAGGCGGGGAGTAATCAAAATAGAAATGATAATATAGATCGGAATTGAGCCAATCACGATCCAGGCCAGCCGACTGGAATAGAAGAACATGACAACAATAAACAACAGGCTGAAAAACAGGTCTATGACCAGGGTGAGAGCGCTGCTGGTGAGGAAATTACGCACGTTTTCCAGCTCACGCACACGAGCCACAACCTGACCCACTGGTCGACTCTGAAAGAAAGCAACAGGAAGTTTCAGCAGGTGCCGGAATAACCGGGTACCCAGTTCAACATCAACCCGGTTGGTGGTATGTGAAAAAACATAGGTTCTCAAGCCATCCAGCATAACCTCAAACAGGGAAATAGCCAGCAGCGCTACAACCAGTACATTCAGAGTCATTTCTGCCCGGTGAACCAGCACTTTGTCCATCACCACCTGAAAAATAAGCGGTGTCAGCAGGGCGAATAGCTGCATGAAAAAAGAAGCAACCAATATGTCCCTGAACAGTTTTCGAAACTTGACGATAGCCGGTATAAACCAGCTGATATCGAAGTGTTGATTTTTGCCTGGCAGAATACTTCGATCAGTAATTAAAATGGCCTGGCCATGCCAATGACTCCAGAGTTTATCCAAAGAAACTGACTCAGGTCTCATTCCCTCCCGTTGAATCAATGCTTTGCCATCGCTGATGGCGGCAATAATGAAAAACTGCTCGTTTTTGTCTATGGCAATAAACGGGCAGTGTATTTTAGTTAATCGCTGCCGCCTGATTCTGACTTGTCTGGCTCTTAGTTTCAGTTGTTTGAAGGCCCTGAGCATCGTCAGTGGGGTCAGGTCATCTCCCTCGGGGCAGAACTCATGTTTAATGACATTAATGTCAATGGTTTTCTTCAGGTATTGCATCATCAACAAAAAGCAAAACAAGCCACTCCCGGCAGATGGCTCGGTATCGGCATCTATAGAGTCCATTGGCAATATCCTTGATCCTGATTGTGTTGCTAAACGACAGTTCAACCTGAAGATGCAATCCTCTAACACGACAGCTGCTCAGTTGAGTCTCACAGTGTAGACTTCTCCGTTGGTTCCGTTACAAATTTTTTGCAAATCACAAAAAACTGTCTTCAGAGCACAGACTGGCGTTCTTTTGCAGGCAGATTCTCATTTAAGCGTGCTACTTTATCGAATGAGCGTAAATTCCGTCGTTTGAAAGGGTGTCAACTTGAATACTGATATTGTACGTAAAGTTTCTGCCTGCTTTGCGGCTCTCGTGGGCCGCACCTGCTGTACTGTTATTTTTCTTGTTCTTGGGATGCCTTCACTCGGGCTTGGGCTGACATTGATTGACAATGTGTTGTTGCGTGAAACCTACCAGTTTGCAAATGAGACCCAATGGTTTGGTGCGCCTGCGGGCATTGCATTATTTGCCAAAAAAAACAATGTGATAGTGGTTGTTATTAATGACAGGGGGCTTTGTCTTGCGTTCCAATGTTCAGAGGATTCTGACCAGTGTGTTGTGCAAACGACGACCCAGATATCACCCAACTCAAGACAACATCGAAGTCTGGTTAAAAATAAAAACTGTTTCTATGTATCCAGCGATTCGGGTCAAGAGGGAGGAAGTATTGGCAGCTTCAGTTGGGAACAGGGGCAGCTGACCACGGGCCCTTTAGTGGCGTTTGCTGGTGTTTCATCTCTAGGGGTGAGCCCGGATGGAAAATGGCTCGCCGCTTGCTCTCTGCTCATGGGTGAGTTGCGGGTTTATCAGCAGGAAAAAAACTGTCAAACGGGATCATTCCAACGCTTTGGTGGACAAAGTCACTATCTTTTTCGCCGGGGCTGCTCCTCTGCCAGTTTCAATAAGGACAGCACGCAATTGTGTGTCAGTTGGGCGTTTGACAACCAGATAGCCTGCTTTGAGCAATTGGCTGAAGACTGGCGGCCTGTCACCATACTGACACCGGCTATTGGTGAGGTTGTTATTGACCAACCTGTAGGGGCTATCTTCGCAGATGCATACTTGTTGCTTATCCATAGGGGTGGAGAGATAGTTTTATGCCCTCCTGAGGTTGTTAATCAATTCACTGACACTGGTCCTGCTCACTATTCCTATCAGGCCCTTGGTTGTCGACTGTATTCCCATCAATGCCAAACCGCTACCGGCAAGCAGGCAACGACCCAACAGGTTTGCTCGTTAAGTGCGTGTGAGAATGCCATTTTTTCATCGGACGGGGAAGGCGTCGAGAATACCATCGAGTCAAGCTGGCCAGACTTGGGAAAACTGGATGAAATCCGGCAATACGACAATAATACTTTTTTGATTGCTGGCGAGCGGGGCTTGCACGTTGTTCGGTTTGACAATGGTAGCCTCTGTTATCAAACAACTCTGACCAGTCGCCAAGGAAGTGACGGTTGGCCAGGAAACCGAATTACCTTTGACTTCAGCAGTGGCCTGCTGGTGTTCGGCAATCGCTTTGATCGTTCCGTCCATCTCCTGAGAATTCATCAAGCGGGTCTGCCCCTTGAATCGTCTTCACCATTACTTGTCGCTTCGATGGTGCCGCTTCTTACCACGTTGTTTAACGCTGTTGCTATTTTGCGATGTTGGTGACTCACTTTCTGTTGCAAAACGATGATGGCTCGTTATCCGTTTTTGTAGGGCGGGGAATACCTCGTATGCCGAACCTGGGATTCCCACATTGCTTATTGACTTAGTCCATAGGTGAGCCAGGATCATCAGTATCACGGCCCCTTTCGATAGAACTGCTTGCAGGGAAATCGCTAAGGGGTTTTTTATTGCCTTAAAATCAGGCACCACATGAGATCAGTGCTCTTTTGTTTTGTTATTTTTGATATCAACACCAAAGTATTTAAAATAAATTTGCAGTCCTCGTTGGTTAGGATATGTGTTTCCAGGACCCTTCGGTATTCTGAGAGCATGATGTGGAATAGTTGGCTCCCCATATCCATATGCGCGATCTACAGAGGCATCTGCAGTGGTCGTATTTGTAGCTTCAGGGTCATCTGCAGTGGTCGTATTTGTAGCTTCAGAGGCATCTGCAGTGGTTGTATTCATAACTTCAAGAGGATCTGCAGAAGTCGTATTCATAACATCAGGGGCATCTGCAGTAGTCGTATCTATAACTTCAGGAGCATCTGCAGTGGTCATATCTATAACTTCAGGGGCAGGCCAAGACAGGGATAAGCTTAAACTGGAGCCTGTATCACCTGGTGCCGGGTGCACCAGCGTTTGGGTTAATCCATTTGATTCAGGATCAAAGTGAACCATTAAACCGGCTGGCGGAGCTGGTTGATCATTGCTTTCAGGGCGATCAGAGATATTTTCTGTGTTATCGTCGGATGGATCTTCTTGATTGAGTTCATAGTTTCTCATCCTTGATCTGTAACATTTAATCAGGCCGTAACCACCCAGGCCTGCTACGCCCAACGCTGGCAACACACCAGCGAACACCCGTTTCAGTAATCGGGAGGTGTAATCAGCTGGTTTTACGCTGACCACTGTTCGTATTTGACTGAACTGCTTGTGTGGGTTAGTTGCTGTTACCGTCAGGGGCCATCTTTCTGAGAGTGCCCAACCTCCGCTCTTTTTACTCAAAGGGGTATCACTCTCTGGGTTGACCACTAAACTTTTGTTTTGCCAAATGAATGGGCAATTGCCTTCATGGCCTTCACAGTCAACCCTGACGATCAATTGAGAATAATTCTCGTTGTCTGACTGATTGGGGTCCGTCACATTCATAAGCCCTACTACGAACTGGTTATTTTCCATATTGGATTCATCGTAGTCATATTCAGGAGGGTCCTGCCATTCTGCGAATAAAGGGGGAGAGATGAGTTTCAGGGTATGGAGGCTACCTCGTCTGCCAATCACGGCTATTTTTCTGCCATCCGGGCTGGAGGCTATGCTGGTGAGTGCCTGAGGCATGTTTCGAAGGCCAATAAGTTGAGCCTCCTGAGTTTCCCACTGATCTTCCTTGTTTAAAACCACCAGATGGACGAACCGGTCGGTAGAGGCAATAAAGGCGGTGATGGAGTCACGGGGTAGTCTGGCAATGGTTACATCGTGCACTCCAAACCAGCTGTCAACTTTCTCAAGATCTTCCGGGTTGGAGACTGATTGCATCAGATGCAATTGTCCCTGGTCGTATCGAAAAATCAGCAGGGTTTGGGTTTCGGCAGCGACTACTGCAAGGAACTGTCCATCCGGTGACAGTGTCATACTAACAATGTCTTTCAGAGCCGGAATGTCTGAAGATGAAGCGAGAGTGCGATTCCGCCATTGATTCTCCTGCCAGTCTTTGTCCACTTTAATCAGCGAGCTCATCATGGCTATACCATTGTTGCCTTCCTGTATGTCATTCAGAGCTGCAATGTATGTCAGGTTTGACTGTGGCACAGGAACCACAGAGCCTGCTTTTTGAGCCAGGTATTCGGCTAACGGCTCGCTGAAGAGAGAGTCTTGCTCGGGAGGTGAAGTGGCAAGAACATCTGACCATTTTTGAACAACGTTAAGGTTATTGAAATCAACTAAAAAGCGAGATCTGGAATCAGTAGCATTATTAACAGTCAGCAGAATATGGGAAGTGTTATAGAACGAAACAGAACCCTCATAGATATTCAAGGTTTCCTCCCTGGCAGCCAGCCCGCTGGAATTCATTAATAGCAGGCGATGTTGCCGGGTTTCTTCCGCTGCAGCGGAGCTGGCAATCCATGCAATAGCAATGAACATAAGAGCAAAGATGGGGAAAGACGCCTTTGTTCTTATATTTTCAGATCTCATAATTAAAAACACTAGAGGGTCAGCGCAGACTTGATTCGTATCGCGGTCTTTTCGATAGATACGACGAGTTCGGTAGTTCATAGGCAATGCCCCCCTTAATCATGTCATCAGCCAGAAAATAAAACACATCGGCTGGCAAATTAAACCCTGTTGTACTGTAATCAATCACCAATAAGGTTGCCGTAATATCCGGATTACATAGCATCAGGCAAAGGTTCCTGGCCCTCGGGAATGATAGCAGAGATTCATATCAACCTGAGTAACTCATAAAAATAAGCCTATTGCCGTATATATTTTGTCTTATTCAGCATGGCAATCCCTATCACGAAAACGTAAAAGGGCTATCGCAAAGGGTTTTCAAAAATGTCTGGTAAGAATGCTAAACGTCCTCAAGTATCAGAGCCTGATTTCAGCCAGTTTCTGGAAATGGCCGACAACGGGCTTTCCCTGGAAGACCGCAAAACGTTTCATTACCGCAAGTTAATGGAGAGTTATAGTGTTTTCGATGCCATCCAGGAGAAAAATTCCGCTAAAGGCTGGCTGGCTGCCAGCCAGATAGAAACCTGGGCGAAGGAGTACCTGCAGCAGGAACCCTTTAAGAAAGACTGGGTAGCCTCAGTGTTATCTCCCGTTCAGGCTTTTCTCAACCGCACCCTTGAAGAACCCCCCAAAACCATTCACCTGTTATTGCTCCAGCCACTGGACAGGGTTGGCCTGGATTATTTGAAAGCCTGGATCAGGGCTAACCCCGATTATCAAATCCATCTCTGGCAGGACTACAGGGTTTCTCTGGCTTCTCTGATGCGAAAATACATCATAGAGTGGGCGCACGCCGATGTTGCCAATGCCCGGGACCTTGAGCCATTTGCCGGACAACTGATCCGTCGAATAATCGATACCCAGCGCCGTGCCGTCAGTCATGTTCTCAATAGTTTCAATAAGGGGGCTTCCATTGACCGGGCAGTGCAGAATTTTCTGGTTTCCTATACCAATGCTTCTGCCAAAGAACTGGCCGCTGAGAAGGCGCGTTTTAATCAGCAGATTCTCTATGCCAGGGAAGAGTTGAGCCGGTTAAGTGACCATGGGAATCAGGCGCACCGGGTTAACGTTCGGGATATTGCGTCACTGTGGCCAGAAGGGAACATTCTGACCAGTGATTACTTCAATGAGCTGCTGCGAGGAAATATTAACGGAGCGGAAAATCTGGCCCGTTTTCAGATCCTGTTCAGTGCGGGTGGCTTTATTGTCAGGCCAGATAGCCTGCCCGGCATCAATCGGGATTGGTTAACGGGGATTGAACTGGATGGCCTGCCAGAGGAAATGCTGGAAGCCGGTATTGTCCAGGCGATTTTGGAGAGCCATCCGGACGACTTCCCTCACCGCCTGGACAAACTCCGGCAACCGCTTCGCAGTGGCTACATTGACAGCCTCAAGCTGCTGGATGATCTCAGGCCGGGGGTTCGTCAGCAACTGCTGGCGGCAGCCAGAGAGACCCGGCAACCCTTTCGGTCAATTAACCAGACGGGTTTGATTCCCGGTACTGTTCAGGCCGGACAATCCCGTGGGCGTCTGTCCGCCAGCATGATGGCCGCCGGTAAGGAGTCGCCTGTCGCACAACGGGTGTTGGCTTTGATGGTAAAAAGGTACCGGTTTTTAGACAATGCCCTGGGGGGAGCTGAACCCTACAACTGGCAGGAGACCCGACGGTTTTATTTCAGCCAGCTGGATGCGGCGAAGGATCAGGGTTTTCCCCTGCATCTGGCCCGCATTGGTACTTACCGGTTGGGACTGCTGCGCGGGGATGAAAGCCTTAACCTGTTTCTCAATGGCGATGAGTTGCTCAGGGAGGCGATGACCGACTATATTCAATCGCTGGGCGAACAGCCCGTGCCCCCGGAGCAGCACCCGATAGGGAAACAGCTGGCCAGCTGGGGGACTTTGTCCACCGAAGAACACCTGGCTCTGGCGGTAGATCCACAGCAAAACAGCCTGTCATTTCATCTTGAAAAGAACAACAGCAAGCTGAAGCAATATGTTCTTCCCCTGGGTCAGGATGACGACATTCAGGCCATCGCCGGATTCCTCCATCGCAGTTACCCTCAGGCGACACAGCGGCTGTCAGCGCTTTCCCCGGATGCTGATCATGCCCTGGATTTTTTTACTGAGCCGCCATCATCTGGGCTGTTGGTTTTGGTTGGCCGATTGACAGCAGATGGTCGTTTATCAGGCTTTTCCGGGTCAGCCCTGGCGGCCGGTCTTGCCAGCCAATGGCTGCGTCAGTCAAGCCACCGAATAAAGATCTACTGTCTTGCCGATCCCGCATTGGGTAATGAGCGCATTGTCGGATTTTTCCGGGAGGTGCTGGCCGCCCTGCCAGAAGGGCAGGCGAGATTGAATACTCTGGAAGTGGCCCGGGAGCTGACCCAGATTGATGATCTTGGCCAGCCCTGGGTCGCTGCTGTTGATGATCGTGGAAAGTTGCTATGGCAGCAGGGGAATGGACAGCACTGGGCCTGTTACAGAACCCCCGGGGGGCACTGGAAAATCCAGTCCTCAGATTTTGCCCCGGGAGAAACGGAAGTTCTTCCACGCAATGATATTTCCCGAGCCATTGACCTCACCAGAGAGCATTATCGTAAGGTGTTGCGTGAGCTTGGATATGATAATGAAAGCGGTTATGTATTCAGTAAGTTGATAAACAAAGGCAAACTGTCTATTCAGTTGCTGCTGGATACCGTGACGGCAGATCGCAGCAGCCAGTCTGAGTACTTTTTATCATCCAGGGACATTCGCCAGATCGAAAGGGACGTCAATCTGGCATTTACCCAATTGCTTGGTTATTCCGGCTTACCGGATGACATGACTGACCGTTTCACGGTGCTGGTGTCTCTGAGTCCCTGGGTAAAAAATGGACTCTATTTTACCAACGAGGGGGTCAAGCTGGTTCTGGGTGGCAGCTTCCTGGACTCTGATCTTTCCCCGTTTCAGTCCACCGCTCTGGCAGAACTGGCTCCAGCCAGCGACCGGGGTAGCTTGATTCTCCTTCATTATTTGTCCATGGTCATTTATGAGCGACTGCAACCGGGGGCGTTCTGGAAGGATTTCAGCATCTTTCACCGCGATGCAACAGGTTGTCAGCCGCTTGGGAAGTTGACGCCTGCTCCCGACACTACCAAGGATGACACTCAGGCTGTGTCGCCTCTGGCACGCCAATCCAGACTCCATTTTGTTATTAAGGATGATGACACTCAGGCTGTGTCGCCGCTGGCACGCCAATCCAGACTCCATTTTGTTGCGGAGTCACTGGCGGCTCTTATACAAAACCAGATTTTATCTCGGGCTTCATTCTCAGCTCTGAATACGCTGCTTTACCGACAACTCCCCGGTAATGACTTAGCAGGCGATCGTCGTCTTTCTCTGTACCAGGGTTGGAGCCATCGCTTTCAAGTGATTGCCACGGCCATCAAACAGCAACAGGAAATCGCCGATTTACAAATCAGTCAGGCGAAGGCTGAAGGTTGGGGTCACAGCGGCGAGCGCGAAGTTCTGGTGAATGCTTCAGGCCAATGGTTTCAGTTGACCCGCACCCGATATTTCACCCTGCTCCAGGATTACCCGACGGGTGCCATCCTTGAATTCTCACGCCATGACCCGATAGCCGAGAGTCTCCGGCAAAGTGACAGACAGCGTCGCGCGCCCCAGGAGCCGGAACCGTCGGAAGTACGTCCGGTCTCCCTGGAGCAGTGGGCGGGAAAGCTGATCCAGGGTGACCAGGCTTTTGCAGCTTCTGGTGTACCGCAAGCCCTTTGGGAAGGATTCAGGGAAATAGCCCGGAAAAACCAGGCACTGATTGCCATCAGGCCCATTAATCCAGATGCCTCCGACCTGCTCAATCATGGTCTGGGTGACGGTATCAAAATTGCCACAAAAGGTTTAAGTGTCAAGGGCAAAAGTGCGGACTGGGGAATACAGGCGGGATTGATTCCCTTCGATTCCGCTTTGTCCAAGGTCTTTGGCAAAGGCGGTCTGGAACATCGGTCGCAGATCGAAAAGGGGGACTACCAGAATGTCCATTCAACCCACTTGCCGGGCATGGCCGCCGTTCAGCTGCAACTGGACTGGAGCGCCATTGAGCGTCGTCTGGAACAGGGCAAGCTGGGTTCGCTGACGCCACTGGAGGATGGCAGTTATCTGGCAACGGTAACTCGTTCCATTGAATCCAGTGATGGCAGAGCCGGTGAGCGCCCGGTGGTGTTTCAGTATCGTTTGACCGAGCAGTCCAATGACCTCTGGAAAGTCGAGTATAAAAGTGAAGACTATGGCATTGGGCATCCGGAATATAATGCTTTCCGTCCCCTGATGGTCATGGCTGAAGTCAATGACGATGGCTCCCGTCGATTGTTTACGGCAGACATTGACCTGTTTGCCCTGTTCAAGCGGTTGGACACATCTTCAAGCGACCTTATGACTGGCGTGAGGGAAGAGGCGGATCGAATTGGGCGGTTATCATCAGCGAACAAGGGCGCGGGTCAGTTTTCCAGCGAACTGGCCAGGGCTCGCTGGCTGTCTGCCTATCGTCGTGTTACCGAAGCATTGGGTACGCGTGAGCGACGCAGGTTTGATCCCGATAAGGGAACCTTGACTCATTTTCAGGAAAACATCATTGACCAGATCAATGAAGCGGCGGCGAAAAAGGGGTTGCCTAAAGTCTGTCACCATGGCACAGAACAGGACAACATCAAATACCCCGAGCGGGATGACAAAATTTTATTTATTGATCCTGAAGGTCGGGTTTATCAAACGGATACCTTTGAACAGGTGTCAAGTATCGAGAAGTACTACGATGTTGTGGATGGCTTCCTGACCTATCGAAATCGTTCATACAAGCGTATTGATGAAACACCAACGGAGATCAGTAACAGGCTGGGAGCCGGCAGCCGGATTAGTTTTCGTGAACGGTTTAGTCTGGCCCCGCTGTTGCAAATCCTTGAGTCGGGACAGCTCAATGAACCTGAGCGCCCAGCTATTCCAGACAAGGCTCCGGTGTTAATCATAGGAGAGGAAGAACTTTCCTATCAGAAGTTTGGTGCAGGTTATCTGACAGAAAAAATTCCGGGAGGACTGGGTATCCTTTTGTATCTGGAAGAGAGATTTGACCTTCCTGCCCGATATATCGCCGTGGAGTTTGATATTGCCGAGTATGACAGGGGGGTTCGAAATAACGATTTTCCCGCTTCACGGCTTCAGGATGATATCAGCAAAGTAACCGACTTGTTTTTGAAAGGGCGGTTAAATGACCAGCTCAGGGAATTGGGCAAAACCGCAAAAAGTATCCGTTATACCAGTGAGGAACAGGTTCGTGTCCTGGTTCATCCGGATAAACCTCTGTTTGAGAGTCATGTCGTTATCCCCGAAGGCGGCAAACCGGTTATTGAAATAGGTACAAAGGGTATTGAGAGCATACCCGATTCAACGCTTCGGGAAGCCGTTTCCGGTTTGTTTGGTTCGGCGCTGTTAAGGTCTATCCAGTTAGCAGGCAAAGATGATCTGGGGCCGGCAGGGAATATCTGGAAATACAGCAATAGCCAGTTAATGAGCCTGGGTCTCTACTATGGGTTGGATGAGAGCTTCAGGCTGGCCCCTCTGTATAATCTTCCCGACGCATCGCTTTATAGTGATTTAGTCGCCAAGGGACCAGACTATATCAGAATCCGGTCCGAACCTCATTCCGATATGTTTCGGGCGGTAAGAGCCGTTTATCAGTCTGGAAGGCTGCATGCAAGGATTGAACACATTCATAAAAATCAGGCTCGGTATTCACCGCTTGAGTTGTCTGATTTTGCCGGAGCGATTTCTGATTACTATGACACCATCAAATCACCGGATGCCCAAAAGGCATTCAGGCTGGCTCTGGGTGTCTATCGTGTCAGATGGCTGGAATCCCTGGATAAAACCAGAGCTAAATTCAAACGCCTTGACGTTGATGCTAAGCAGGATATTGCCCTCATCAAAAATCGGGCGGTCAGTAAACTGGAAGACGTGGCCGGGAAGTTGCAGCATGATGTGCGTCACTCTCTGGTCATTGACCCGGCCCTTCTTGCTGGTCTTCCGGTGTCGTCAATGGAAAAGTACCAGGACGTCATTTTGCGGCAGGCAAAGAAAGAGGTTGATTTAGGCAAAGTCCTCCACAAAAAATCCAACAGGGTAGAGCAGGCCCTGCAAAAGATCTATCAAACGCTTGAGAAAGAGGATGCCATTCATATAGCTCGGGAAAGAATGACCCGGCTGTTATCTGAATACATATTAAAGGACGATAATATTGTACCCAGCCTGATGAAAATAGGGCTTCAGAAAAATACCGTTGGTCTCAAAAAACTCTTCGACACCCTGGTGCTTAAATACGGAAATATCTTCAAAGAAACGCTCGGCTTTACCATGCCATCATTAACCCTTGAAATAGATCTTTCAGGTAATGAGGGCAAAGCAAAACCCGTTTACCATGACGGAAAGATAACCTGGTTTAGCCGCAACAAGGCCAGTAATCAAAAAGAACAGCTGGAGGCTAACAAGGCATTTTTGAATGCCATTGCTGACGGTCTGTCGCAACATGCACAACACACCCTGTCAACTCAATGGCGTGACCAGATCCCGGAAAAATTAAATATTCAGGGCGGGGTAAGAGTATTCAAGGCTGGAAATCAACTTTATGCGGTGGCTTCGACGGATAAGAGTCCTCAGCAACCGTCTGGTGACGAGTCGGTTGACTTGACCGGCAAAGGCAGTCAACCGCTGGCATTCTCTATCAGAAACCCTGAGTCCGGGCACTCTTTTTTAATACGACAGTTGCCGGAAGGTTTTTTGAAAGCTGTTCGCCCGCAAGCGGTACGGGATATCACCGCTTCACGCCCCTTAGCCATGGGGATCACTGATGTCCAGACTGAGCGAATCAGTGCGGACCTGAAGGATATTTTTCAGTCTCTGGATCATCGTTCTGACCAGAGTGGGTTGCTGGTTCGGGATTACAGGAATCTCCATGAGCTTCCCGGAACTGCTCGAATACCCGGCCAGCCGGATGAGAACGACTATACCGGCCTTTATCCTTTCAGAAGGTTGAGCCAGGATGTGGATGGTCTGGGTAATCTGGTTGTCGTCTGGGTTTCACCGGAATACCAGAAAGCTGTCGTTGATTCCGGCGGCAATGTCAGGGACGAACTGAAAAAGCTGAATACCCTGGCCAGCCGTTTTGCGGATTGTCCGGAGCCTTTTCGGCAATACTCCCGGCTGCTGTCTGCTGCTACTGATCCTAGCAAACCAGTCACTCTGGCTGAGCTGGTCCAGTCGGGATTGATGGCAGGCGACTCGCACCGTGAAGCGAAGATAGCAATCCCTCAGGAAGCAAGGCAGCTGATTGTCCTGCAGCACTCAAGCCAGAGTAGTGAAAGCCAGAGTAGTGGAAAACCACTCAATCAGGCGGTGCCCTTTGACCGGCAAGCTGCCGATGATCGTCAGGGGTCACTCAGTATTATTCACGTTGACCCCGGTTATGCCAGTGAGAGGGGCATGACCGACAACTGGTTGTCACAACATACCCGGCTGTTCTCTGAATGGACGGCTTCAGCTTTCCAGGTCGCAGGCAAGTCATCGGCTTTTCCAGAGCAACGGCGAGCAGAACAGCAGGCGCTGATCAGAAAAACGCTGGGTTTCCAGGCATTGAACCGCAAACCTTTGTCATCAGACCTGTTGCCTGTGCCCAAAACAAGTGCCCGGGGTGTCCAGTGGTTTGAGGATGTTATTCAGGGAATTTCCCTGACCAGCGAACCGGGGGAGGGTTACCAGCGGCTGCTCACGGCTGCGGTCGATACTGGCGAAACCACGAACATCCGCTTCGGATTAAAAGCTGAACCGGGTGATAACGGAGGGAAAATTATTCTGGTCGTTCCGGCCAGCCAAGTGGCTGATAAGGGCTACCAGCAGGCCAGACAGCTGCTACTCAGCAGTTTTCGCACTATAAGACTGAAGCCGTATAAATCCCTAAGCAGGGTGATTTCCGATTACAACCAGAAGCTGAAAGAGGCAACAGGGAATGATCAGTCTCCCTACCGGCTGGGAAATATCATTGGCACCGACATCGCTATACAACCTTATGAATGGCATCCGCTCAGTTATGTTCCGACCAGCTATGTAGAAACCCGTTATGAAAACCTGGCCGATTCATTTTCGGTTCTTGGCCGATTGAACACGTCATTAATACAACAGGATCTGTTGTTAAGAGCAAAAACCATTGCGACAGGATTGGCTCGTGACATCAGTGGCAAGACGCCGGGCCGTTCCCTCACTGCCTTTTTAATGCACTTTTTACTGACTGAGTACTATTTCACTCTGGAAAAAGTAAGCCCCAGAACGGATGGCCTTGGGCTTATGGTGTCGCCTACCGATGCCTTGGTGTCAGTTTTGCCAGAGAGCGATATCGAGACGATTAAAAGCTATTTGGACAAGGGAAAGCTGACGGATCTTACCGGGCAACTGTCAAAGGCGTTGGATGAACTCTCTCTGGGTCGCTTTGATCAACTGCCTGCCGGGCATTCAGTAAGGCGGAATTTTGATACGGCGGTTGCTGAGGTGTTTGACCATGCCCTCAGTCTCAGGTACCGGGATGGAAAGGTGCTCCCTGCCTTTCAGCTGGCCGTTACCCATACCGGTAGCCCCTGGCAGCCGGTGACGCCGGGAAGCGCGGAACTGGTGCTTCACAGAATGATGCCCCAGACATCGCGGCAGCCAGTCATTGGGGCTACCGCTTCGTCCGCCAATATATTGATGCAGTTTTGGGGTGAGGGCAGTCCGTTAAATCAACGCTCTGGCACCGGGATTTTGCCTGACGACTTACTGCCACAACTTTCTGCCCTGAAGGAGGGTATCAAACCGGGAAGTGGGCCGGATCAGAACCGGCTGTTTCTTGAGCAGGTTGACCGAACCTATAAGCAGCTTGCGGAATCAAAAGAAAGTTTTAGTGTTGAGCTGAGCAATGTGATTTCAGGGCTTGACCAGGAGAGCCTGGAAAGCCTGGGCAGAGAACTGCTGAGAGTGGTCAGCGCTGACCAGGACGGGGTGAATAATCGTCCGGGGATGAAAAAGCTGGCTCACAGAATGGTAAAACCCCTTGCCAAGTTTGTTGTCGGGCAACGGGCTGGCAACAGGGTGACCAGGGAATCGCTGGAACCCTTAGCCCGCCTGATGGAGCTGTCTGGTTCGCGGAGCCTGACGGTTAAGTCACAGGATAACTTAACCGTCAACAGGGTTGTTCTGCGCACAGACCTGCCACTGGGTACCATTGACTTTGCGCGGGGGGCACCAGGCCAGCCTGACACGCTGGGAATCGGGGCCCTTGACCGGTTTGGCATCAAGCCCGGAGGTGGCTACCTCATTGAGCCATCACAGGGCACCCCCTCCAGCGTCCTTGTTACGGGCAGTGCTGACGATGCCATGGTATTCCCGAAAACGCGGATTACCTGGGATTCGGGTATTTATAAAGAAAAGGCTATTTCCCCGGGGTGGTCCGGTTCGTTACAGGACGATATCAGCGCCCTGATTAAATTGAATGGTCCCGGGGAGCTGGGTGGAAAACGTCGCCTGGCCCAGTATCTGGCCCATGAGCACAGGATTGACTTAACCACTGGTCGGAACATTGAGATCGTTCTGCGCCCGGATCTGAAGCTGGAGCAAAGCCAGATTATTGCCCCGGCTGCTGACCGCCCAGGGGAGCCTCCGGTGATCGTGCGACTGGGGATGGCAGACAGAAAGCAGTTAACTGAAAAAAAGGTATTTGGCAGCACCGTCAGCCGCTTGTTCGGGTTGGCCGCCACTCATAGTTCAAAACTCGCGACGCTACCTTTCCAGAGTCAGGGCGACCCCATGAAGGCCATTCATTCTGTGGGGGAAAAATCTAAACTGTCGTCTGATTATCAGTCGGTGGTGTTGACCAATGATCAAATTCCTCCGGTAGATCAACCACCGGCCAGCCCGATTGGCAGAGTCCTGAACGATCAGATTTATGGTTCAACGGATGACCGTCGTGACATTGATCTGTCCACGAAATTACTTCTTGAAGAAGCCGTTAGAAAAGGCAACTCGGAAAAGATCACACTGGACGGGACCGGTGGCAGGCTTAAGGGGTATTTTCATCATGGCAATGGTGGCCCGGCAGCGGATAAAAAGGTCGTGCTGTTTCTCCATGGAACTCATTTATCCTGTGAAACCCAGGTCAAAACCACCTGGATGCATTACCGTAATCAGGGTATGGATCTTCTGGCGGTCAACGGACGGGGGTTTGGCAAGAGTGATGGCTCCCCCAGTATGAAAGGGCTGACGGACGATGCCTGGACCATGCTGTCGTACCTGATTAAGGATCGAAATATAGACCCCAGTCGTATTGTGATTCACGGCTATTCCATGGGAGCGGCTGTCGGAGCGCATCTGGCCAGGACGGCTGCGGTCCGGCAACAGTTGCCAGCGGGGTTTATTCTTGATCGTCCCATGGCCAGTCTTGGGGCGGCTGTCGTGGCTCATGGCCTGGGTGTTGTTCCCGGTTCTGGCCGTATGATCAACAGGCTGGCAAAACGGTTTAATATCAGAGAAAACCTGCGCAAGGTGTCCACCAAGCTGCCATTGATGTTGTTTTCAGATAACGAAAATCTGGGTACACACGCTGAAAAACTCAGAAAACAATTGCAACAGGATGGTTTTCGAGTGGTTGGTGAGGCTGCCAATGTGGAGCATGAAGACATCAACCGATTGATGGCTCGTTACAAGGACCAAATTGGTTTATTCGTTCGCTCCTCTACTGAAAACCCCAGACCTGAGAATAGAACCCCGCCTGAGCGGAAGCCTTCCTATGAGGGACCTCAGAGCCTGATTCAGGAGGTTTGGGGTGAGGAACCGCGCGATTTTGATGAGCTGGGGTCACGGATTGGCTTATTCAGTGATTTGAAGCCAACGGCCTTGCCCGATGAACAGGATAACCGCTTATACCAAACCCTGGTGGCTGAAGCACCCCATGACCTGAAAATGCTCAATGGTGACAATACCGGCTTTAAGGCTGCCCTGAACTGGCTTTTGCGAGAATATCCCTCTACCAGTGCCAGTAAAGCAGTCGGTCAGATTCTTGAATACATCAGACAACATCCCGGGGACAGCGCCATCACTGAGTGGGCCAGGTTTTTGCTGGTTCACTACGATGGGACGGCCGCCTGGGATAAGCAGAATTTCAGTGTCGCTCTCGGTAAGGAACTCTGGCAGGAACTGTCCAAGACTCAGCTGGATCAGCCTGCCCGGCAACGTATGGCTAAAATGGCTGAGTTGGCAGCGAAGGGCGAGCGCAAAGGGGACCTGGTAAAAGCGGACGGTCTGGGAGACCTTGTCGCTGACAAGTCAGGAAATCCCCATACCATCCTTGACCCCTCGGAAACAGACTTTGAGCCTGTGGTCAGAACACGATCCCGGGCGATTGTTCGCAGTGATTCGAGGAAGGATTTTTTTCTAGTCAACGGTGAGGACTACCAGCGTTCCGGCACGAAAATCATCCGTGCAGACGATGGTAAAGATTCTGTTGGCATCATCCTTTCCAAAACCTGCAAAAGAGTGGTGGGAGCTTCCTGTTCAATGCGGGTTCTGCTCTCTGACCAACCGATAGAACGGCGGGTTATTGATGTATCGCCGGACATGGTTGGAAAGGATGAATCTGCCCGGTTCCAGCTTTACCGCTATGGGGCTTTCAACGGTGAAATTTACCAGATCATCAATGAGAGTGACTCACTCATCAAGGGACGCCGGGTAGTCGGTGCGGACTCGGTGGTTGCTACTCATCGCCAGATAGAACAGAAAAAGCGCGATGGCGGCTTAGGGCGTCCCATCTCGATACCGGTCGGCTCTGTTGAGATTAAGGATATTCTGGTAGAGAAAGAAACAGGCCTGATATTTCAATGGGAAAAGGAATACGCAAAAGCCATCCAGCTGGCGGATGCTGACCCGATACTGAAACTGGAGACCGTTTCCGGCCAGAGTGTTGACCTGGTTCGAAGTGAAAGGCCTGACCGCCTCCTTCCTGATACCCCGGAATCCGCAGATATTTCTCCTTGGGTCATGGAAAAACTGAAATTCATTGAAGACGTTCAGCGACGTGTGCAGGCAGATAATGGCGAGTCTCTTCCAGCCGTTTTGCCGGGGTACGATCAACAGGCGATTAAAAAAGCGATTACGGCCAATATAAGGGAAACGCTGATCGGCTCGATTTCTGCAAAAATTCTGGATAATTTTATGCTCCCTCCCGCTTTAGCAAACGAGGCTGAGGCTAACAGGTTGGCATCACTGTTTGTGGACTCCTTGCTGGAAGGCAGTTTGCCAAAAAGAGGGGTATTGATTTCCGATATGGAACGTTTGGGATTACGTTTCGATGCAGGCGACCAAAGCAACGCAGCATTTTGGTATGGAAAACGCCGCGATCATTTGCCTGATTATAAAAAAATGGTCGAAAGGCACACAAATCAGAAAGTCGTTATTGATTTGGATTTGAATGGTTTGGCCTGGCTACATTCAATGGGTTCCGAATTTTGGAAATTAAGCAGGGGGGCGTACCCAGAAAAAACTAAAGATATGCTTTATAAGTTATTTAACAGAAATACTGCCATTACGAGCTCTTTTTATGCTGCGGGTGTTCAAGGTAGAGTTTATGTTTTTGCAGAGGGTGGGCTGAGGTACGACAATTATTTCTGGAATGGTGTGCTGCCGGTTTTGAGGGACTTGCAAAAGGAGGAAAGGGTTACCGATATTCGGGTAATGACTGACCTAACGCCGCCATCAACCGGCCAGCCGCTGGGACAGGGTTTGATCGACGGTATCACCATGAAGGCTCGTTATGGCAGCCTGAATGCTGAGTTAAAAAGCAGACTGCCCTCTGGACGGGTTTATAAAGACAATGAATTTGTCGATGTGCCGGTTAAGACCGATCTGGTTGAACGGGTATTGCGGAAAAAAATACCCTTCTATCTGCTGCGCTCAGAGCTGAATATCATTGTCGTAAAAGAGGCTGACGGGTTCAGGGTCAGCTCCTGGGCAGATGATGGGGGAGCGAGAAAAATAATTAAGGTGGATGATCCGAATGATCCGAAAAAAATATCAGCGATCCAGAATTTTATCCTGGCAAATTATGAACGATTTGATCGGCTTCCTGATCAAATCGAGCTAACCGGTAATAAGATTTTTACTATTGATGGCAATGACAGGACATCCGTTGCGCTAAAACAGGATGACCGATGGGTTTACTTAAAACAGCCCGACGGGCTCCATTCATTTGGTGTCAGGATTAATACTGGAGACGCCAGCGATGTTGTCCTGTTCGATTCCGGGCAAACCCCCGATGCTCTTTTAAAAGCAGCTGAAGCCGCCAGTGATTTTGATTCAAGAAGTGATTCAGAAAAAATATCTTACCTGGCTGTCATTGAGGAAAGTGGCGGCACGATTGGCATACTGGCCAATTCACCTGAATTTACAGACAGTGATAAGTATGATGATTTTGTTGACCGGTTCACAGACAAGCTGATTTATTATTTAAGCAATAATGAGATCGGCAAACGTTTCAATCAATACCTTCAAAACTTGACAGGGAGGCTGGCTCATCCTGAAAAGTTAAGTGACCTGGATCCCGGTCTGCCTGAGATACGTTTTCCAGAAGAACTCAAGTTAATACTGGTTCTTGAGACTCCGGAAAGCCTTGCCAAGTTGCAGTCCGGGGAAAGGAAAAGACGAGTATTACCCTTCGACCCTAAGGCTGGACAAGGCAACAAGCCGGGCGTATCTGGTTCAATTACCCGCTTGCTGGTCGACCCAACGCTGGGTAAAGCATTTGGTCAATTGAACTATAGCTACAACTTCCCCAAAGTCGCTATGGAAATAATGGCCGCGACTGCCCCTGTCGCCGGTAAAGGTATAGGCAGCAGAGGCCTGGAAGAAGTTGCCAAAGAGGTACTCAATAGCCGTGAAAACCTGAGCCCCATTGATATCAGAAACGAAATACTCCGGAATTATTACCTTTATTTTGACGATATTCCTAAATCTTTCGCGCAGGTGTATGGAGAACTAAAAGCCAAGGCCGTTATTGCTCCTGTTGCCAGGGATAACCAACCCAACCGGATTGGCTTTGAGCGAGAGTATCTCAATATACACGTCCTTAATGAACAAGATGGTTCCCTCCTGGACGCAGACAAACGAAGGAGCCTCGCCTATTCGAAATTAGGTTCTTGGGGCTACCCTCTTCTCAATATTTCAACGGATACCCATCTTGGTGGAGCGATCATTGAGGTCGTCACCGCGCCTCTGACCCTTGATCAGTATAATGAGAAAACCTACTACCGGGTTATGGCAAAGCTGAAAAAAAGCTTCAAGGCGATTCCCCAGGACGGAGCGGAGTCGGTGCAGGGATTTGTTGACCGGTTTAATAAAAGCCTGGAGTCATTAGGTGATGAGGCCGCAGATTACAAGCTTCGTCCTAATCCTTATTTTTCTGGCGATACCCCACTTGAAAACATAAGGTTCACTCGTAACGAACAACGGGAACAGTGGACTGTCAGAGACCAGGGAACATTAAATGCCAATTATCGAGCCATTGGTGACCCGTTTACCATGATGGCCGATCTTATTTATCCAGACGGCCTAAAATCAGTGCTCCCCGATTTCCTGAATGCCCAGGTCCTGGCTCATGAATACGCAAAACGCATTGATACGGGTCAGGTCACCGAGAATATAAGGTCTTTCCTTGTCCATTTGTTCTTCGAAGGACGTATCGTCCATGGAGCGCCTGATCCTAAGGAAACAAAAAAAACGAGAGTGAATTTGCTGTTCAGGTTTGGGGAAGTCGAGGCAATTACCTCCATTCTAAGTAAAAAGGAAGTCGACACACTGGATCGTTATTTTTCCCGGGAGACTATTGAAAACCTGACGGATAAGATACATCAGGATATTGTGTCGGGATTTTCCGAGGAAATAACCTTTCCAGATCTGAAAAAAACCATGCTACAGGAGCGGCTCGAAAGCGTTTTGGAAGCCATTGTGATAAGAAAGAAATATGGCGCTTTTCGGGTTCCGATTCCCTCTTCGGATATTTTAAGTAGCCGCCGTGTTTTTCCTATCGGGAAAGGCACAAGTGAGCTGATCAATATCGGAACGCTTAACCCAGGCTCCAGACTACCGATTGTGAAGACGGCTGATGGTCAACATCACGTTAAAATAGAAATCAGGCATACTCAATCGCAGATACTCTCACTGATCCGGCAATCACCGGAAAGTTCCGGCATGGCCGGCTGGCTGGCACTGATGATGAATCCCGATGCCCTGGGTACTAAGCCCGAGGCAACCCGGGACTTTATTTTAGGCCTGGCGGACACAGCGGTGAATTACAACGGGATTAATCAGGCCGATTTTTTTCATGAAATTCTGCGGGACAAAGTTGTCGGCCTGACGGATGAGCGCATCCAGCAAGTGGAAGACATTTTCATTGACCTGAGCCGGAAACAAGACCCTGGCTTTATCGGTGATGCCAGCAGGCAAGATTTGCTGGCTGAGCTGATCAAGCGCCGGGCCCGTGAGTTACACTCCGATCTGCTTTATGGTCAGCAAGATACCGGTGAACAGGTTATCAGGCTGGCGCAACTCCACGCGCTTTCTAAAACGCCTCCTGCCGGGTTTGATACTGCTGACGGGAAGATCATCGGGCTGGAATTTGATGCCCAGAGGTCCATGAGGGATTTTGAGCGGAAAGATCAGAACGGTCTGAAAACCCTGACGGTGGGTGTAAGGGACGACCTTGCCTATGACAGGGACAAGAGCAACTACCGGGTAACCTATGATGGCCCTGACCTTAATGAGATCAAAATAACAAGGGAAGCTCTCCTGCCCAAAACGATTCTGGTGATTGATAAAAACCGTTACAGGCAGGCACTGTTATCTGGAAGCCTGATCAAGCATCAGTTGCAGTTGGATATTGACGAGATTGTCCGCCAGTTTTCAGAAAGGGGGATAGCGGAAAAACTGGAGGCATTGGGCATAAAAGCCGGGGAAAACCTTGGTTTGAATGTTGGCAGGGGTATCCGCATTGAATTGATGCCAGAGTGGTCGCCGGTTGAGAGCAGGGTACTTATGTATGACCGGGATGACCCGGCCCGGCCAGTGCGAGTGCAGTTGGGAACCCTCCGAGCCCAGGGAGAGAACCTTCCTGGCCTCGTTAAAACCCTTTACCCGCTAGCCCTGGCCGCCAGTTACACTGACGGGCAACCGTCAGAACAAGCCACCACTGACCCCAGAAGAGTTCTGGTTAATACTATCTGGAATCAAAATAACCGATTTCTGGATAAGCTCGGCGATACCGTTGGCTTAACCGCTCTTTATGACCCGTTGCCGGTATTGAGGTCAACGGCAGACAGCCTTTATCACAAGATGCTGGTCGGTCAGGAACACGACTGGCAAATTCGCCCCGGCACGGTTGCTGATTTCAGGGATGTCTTTAACCGTTTACCGTCAGCAGAGCTCAGGCAGGTGTTTGCCCAGGCCTTTCAATACTTTGGTGAGATGCCGGAACAGGAGCGTGCCCGCTTTATTTTTGCGGTTACCAGTACTTATGAAGCCCTGAATCACCCGGTTAATGGCGACCGGGAAAAAGTAGACGCCTTGTTAAAAGCCATAGGTCCTGAGCATCTGACCCGAATGAAAGACTACGGGGTTTCAGGCCAGGAAAAAACGCTTATAGCCATGACAGGCGCATTGAACTCAGTGCTAAGGCAGGTCAGAGGAAATGATGGCCTGGCGCGGGTTGAATTTCCATCGTCCGGCCAGTCAGTGCTGGTTCTCGATCCTTCCGAGTTTGAATACAGCGGCAGGCAACCTCTTGAATTCGCCATCAGTCATTATGACGGTAAACAGATACAGCCTGTTTTCAGGAGTGAACCCGCCGCTTACGAGCGGCTAGGGTTTAAGCTGCTGATTGACAATGCCAATGCTGAGTTCAGGCTGGTCAGGACGGATGCTGATTCAGGCACTGACCGCCTGGTTTTGAACCTTGATAAAGCCGCCTTGGTACGGTCTCAGCTCAGCCCCTTATTGCAAAACCTCCAAAATATAAAGACAACGGAAGTCGTCAATTCGGGAGAGAACCAGCGTTTCTGGCTGGTCAGGATGAAAGACAGTGGTCAGTACGGGGTTCTTCTACAAAATGCTAAAAGTGATGGCGAGCAACCGGATGTAAGTAGTGTGCCAAAGAATGTGCGGATCGTGCCTTTCGGTGAGACAACCACCGTCAGTCACATTCAGGACGCTGTAGCAATAGACAGCAAACTGAATCCCTCAACAGGGGAGCCGGAGGCAGGCCGGTTATTCACTGCTTCTGATCCGGAACTGAGGTTCATTCTCTTTCACCTTCCCCCAGGATCGGCTGACCAGGAAGCTGATGGCCTTCGGGTATTAAAAAAAATGCGTCATTCGCTGGCGCTTTTTTTCAAAAGTACCGATGAAGGAAAGGCATTAAAAAAACGCTTAACCCCACTGGTCACTGATCTGGCCCGGCCTGTTTCTTTGAGTGACCTCCCGCAGATTTCCCAGGCAGCCGGAGGTAAAGTTTCCCGCGTTATTCCCGATCAGGCCAGGGTTCTGATGACGCTGGACAGCACCAGCGACCAGAATCTACGCCTTGAGCGTTACCAGGGACAAAACGGGTTTGTGACAATAAAAATAGACCCGTCAACCATCAGGCCCGGAGCTGAAATCAGTGATAGCACCCAGCTGTTTCCCAGACTGGCCAGTATTTTTCCGGAGGTGTTGCCTGCCGGTGGGGAGCTTGAGTATGAAAACCGCATCAGGGAGAGTCTGGGATTGCCCGTCGTTGAGCAAAAAATCTCGGACGCCATCGCTAAGGGAGATGAGCAACTCGTCGTTCGATCCATTGAGGTAGCCCAGGGACTGCGCCTGACCATTAATGAACAGGGGGCTTATGACCAATTCAAACGACAGGTTGTTGTTGCTGAAATGCCTCCGGGAAAGAGTGGCAAGCCTTATGTGCGGCTGGTGATGGATGCTGTGGACTCCCTGCGGTTGGAAATCAGTGATCCTGAGTCGTTTAAGGCCGTTTCTGGTCTGGATGAGGAAACAATCAGCCGGGTGTTAACCGAAGCGCTGCGTGATGACCAGGCGAACGGTCGCTACCTGGTTCAAAACCTTGAGCGTGTTAATCAAGTACTGGCGGAACGGGCTTCAGGCGAACTGCCGCCTTTCAAAGTGGTGAACAATGAGCTGATTGAAAAAATTAAGACTTCCGTATCTGATTTTGTCAATGTTGAACCAACGTCCCCTGATGGCTCACCGGGCAAGCAGCGGGAGTTCGTCAACTTACAGACCTGGGGAAGCCCGCTGTCCGGCCTGGATCGCCTGATGTCCAGTGAAAGTGAGCAACGGTTTCTTGCCAAGTGTCGTTCAGAAGCAGAGAAGCTGGTGCTGAAATACACGACTGTTGATAGCCAATACCGGTCTCATATTAAGTCCCTGTTTACCAACTTCCTTTTTCAAAGCATTACGAAAATTGCCAGACAGATGACGCCTGATGTTTCTGCAGGGTTCTTGCCCCTGACGGGTGTCAGTGACGCAGTAGCCGGTGAGTTACCGCAAAATGCGGCAAAAGAACTGAACGAGGCAGTGAATAAAAACCGGCTTGACTCTTTCACCGCCACTATTAAGGCGGCTGCGCGTCGCATTACTGATTTTGCCAATATTGATAAAAATGTTCTAAAGGGTCATCTGTTTGATAAAACCGTGTACAGCGTTTTTGCGGAAACTCTGTCCCTCAGGGTGTCAAAAGGAGAGGCGTTCCAGTTACCTGTTGAGCCCATGTCGCTGAGCCCGCGAACCAGCGACCCTGTCATTGACCCGGTAGCCATTAACGAGGAGCAACGCCAGCCACTGGTAAAAAGTGGTGACCAGGTGTTTGGCATGGTGAGTGTCGATATTGAGCGAGTGGCCGCCTGGCAAAACCTTGAGTCAGGGGAAGTGGATGGGATATTGCAATTAACCCGGCAGTCGGGCATTGGTGGCTCAGTTTCAGAAACTCTGGCCTTTATTAAGAATCTGGAAACGGTTTTCAGCGATGTTACCGAACCCCCGCAGTCCCTGTCTGAAGACATTGCCAGAAGAGTCGGTGAGCTTGGTCCCATTGATCGGAACCGACTTGGGCAGGCATTGATTGATCGGGTCAGTGATGAGCAAAAAACAGACATTGTTGCTGATCGCAGCCAATGGCAGGCTCGTTCCGAACTTGCTGGTGAGCTGCTGAAACTTGAGCTCAGTGATATTGCCGGACAGTTGGCAGCAGATGAACGCCTTGAAGACGTTCAGTGTCGGCGGGTGGACGCTTTAAGCAGGTTGACTGATGTAGTGACTTTGTCACTGGATTTGCGGGGCACCCGGGTTGCAGTGGAGTTAAATCCGACGCTGACTCTGGATGCCTCCTGGGTGGATACCCGGCAAAACCGGATGGTTATTGGCACCACAAAGACGCAGGGGCTGGTGGCAGTAGGAGCCTTAACGCTGTTTAAGGTGCTGGACAGGGCGATTGGCGGAGAACACACCGGCAGCGACCTGGTAGCTCTCGGGGTTCGAAATAATCCTGAAGGTCTCGCGATCAACGATCCGGGCAGGGTCAGGGTAATGCCAGCCCGCCTGGACGTGGCGGCCAAACTGGATCGTCTGGAAACAGCCGCCGGGTTAGTAAGAGAATTGGACGCATTTGGCAGTGGTGACAGTGCAGACAGTGCGCGGTTACTGAAACAGAAAATTTCGAACAGCGTTGAATTACTGAAACAGAGAATTTCAAACAGCGTTAAATTACTGCAAACCATGTCCGGCGATGAGAGCCACTGGAATATCGGCCAGGAGCCTTTTCGCAAACGGCTTAATGCTTTTAGCAGAACACTGAACCTGCCCAAGCCGGAGCCGGATATACCCAAGGTTATTTGTCGCAGGGCTACGGGTGAGAGCTGTGGTCGCTCTGCCATCCAAACCCTCGATCAGGTGGATGATGAGCTGGATAAAGCCCTGACCAGCAGGGAGTTGGAGGCGCTAAAACAGCAACTGATGGCATCGGGTACTGAGGGTAAGGCGGCAGAGCTGCTGAAAACCATTAATCTCTTTGCCAACCAGAGATTTGCTGCCGTTTCGGGAGTCAGCCCTGCGGATGATAGCAAACTCCAGCAGAAGGTGATGACGAAGCTGGTGGAGTTGTTGTCGACGGGTAAAGCCAGTTCTGTGGACGCGGCTATAGACAGTGTTCTGGAGATATACAGCAAGGAAGGTTTTGCCAGCAAGGAAGTTTTTGCGGAAGACATCAGCGACTTGAGGGAGGCTATCAGGGGAAGCGACGAATTCAAGGCCATTGTTGAGTCCATGGTGGATCAAAAAGGCAGCCATGAAAGCAGTGATGCCCTGAAACAGGCTGGAGCTTTGCGGGAAAACATGATTGACCGCTGGCTCAGGAAACACAAGGTTGACCAATCCCTGACCCTGAAAAAATTTCAGAACGTTCAGGCAAAACTGTCCGCCAAGCCCTGGTTTGGCAAGGGTCAGATGGCGTTCGGTGTGGGTATGGGGATAACCGGCCTGGCCCAAAGCTCGGTGTCGCTGTACAACTTGAATAAATATCGGGACTATCTGTCACCAGAAACCTATGCCACGGGGATTGCCGGGGTGGCACTGGGATACACTGGCAGCATTTACGCTTTGTCCAGAACAGCGCACTCGGCACTGTCCAAAGCTGCCGGCTTTGCCGATGAAGGGCTGGGTCTTGCCGGTGCGGCCATTGAAAATGCGCCAAGGCTGGTAGGGAAAAGCGCCATCAAATTATCGGCGAAAACCACATCCCGGTTGGCCAGATTTGTTCCCATGGTGGGAGGCTTTGTTGCCGTGGCGGCAGGTGCGGCCGCCCTGGCTTCCAGTGTCATGGCTGCGAAGGATGCCAGTGAGGCAGGCAATAGTGCCCAGGTGGCATTTTATGCAGTGAATGCTGCACTGGACTGCATTGGTCTTGCTTTGGATGCGGTCAGTACTGTTATGGAAGCCTCGGTGATTCTGGCACCGGTTGGTTTTTTACTGGATATCATTTCCACCCTGCTTGGACTGGTTCAGACCATCATCGGTCTTTTTATCCCGCCCACCAATGCCCGTCAGGACTTTGATGCCCTGATGACGAGTAAGGCGTTTACAGACTTTATCGATAAGTTGGCCGGGGACGCAGCAGAGGAAGGCTATAGCCGATTTGCCTGGAGGGAAACGGCAGATCAGCATCTTAAAGATCGCTTTAAAACCTATGAAGTGGATTTGCGAACTTTACGACACCAGGTCGTCAGGGATCTAGAGAGCAGCGGTGAAAAAGGCATCAAAATCTGGGATATGGATGCACTGTCCAAAAAGCTGTTGGCGCGCACCACGGATAAAGACGACTATGTGGTGGCAAAAGGCAATAAAGAAGTTCATGGACTGGGGGGCGAAGATAAGATTTTCCTCGAGATGCACCAGGGGAAAGCCTTCGGTGGCGCTGGTAATGACCTGCTGGTGGGGGGAGTGTTTCAGAGTGGGGGTGCCGGTGATGACAGGCTCGTGCATACTCTCGGTAAAGTAGTTCAGGAGGGAGGGAAAGGTAACGATGAAATAAGCCCCGGTACCGGGTTTGCTGTTATTGACGGTGAGGCCGGTAAGGACACTCTGGTCTTGCCCAGCCCTGTGTTTGAGACCCATTTTAAGGGCATGTACCAGGTACAGTGCCTGAAAACTGATTTGGGGGTACGGAAGATTGATGATTTCTCAAAGCTCCAATATCACTGCGTCTTCTGCTATGAAAAAGCGACCTTTAGTTCTTCTGGTGTGGTTGCCAAGTTTAATCAGGAAGCGCTGAAAACGGGGCAGGATGGTTTCCCCTATCTGTTTGAGGTAGATCTCTCAAAACAAACGTTCACCAACCGGTTGGTTGAACTGTTAGAGCGGAAAAAGCAGGAGGGCAATGACTTCGGTATCTTGAAGGACCTGTATGGTTTGCAGAAGAAAGGTAAAGATAGCCTGCGGGTTCACGATTCAGGTATTAACTTTATCAATTATGCGGGTGACCCCACGACCTTCCTGGTTCATAGTTATTCCAGTCTGAAAAACTGCAAAGGTAAAACTGACATATCCCGAAGTCGTTCAGGTTGCCCTGATGATGAGGATGTGGTGCCGTTCAGTGAAATTGGTACTGATATTCAACCTTTCAAAGAACTCCCTGCAAAAGAAGTTTATAAAGTGGGTGATGTTGTTATCGCCCTTCTTCGCAGAGAGGAAGTTAAGCACTGGGAAGCTAAAGAGCACAAAAAGCTTTATAAGTCCCAGTCTAAAAAAGACATCTTTGCCCTGAATGTGGATAAGCATCGTCATCATTCTTACAACAGCCTGAAGGCTGATGCAAAAGGACGAATTTATGGGGTTGTAAATGAAAAAAAAATGCCCGGTGGCGGTTGTCAGTTGCTTCATCAAAAGACCCGTTGTGCAGACAGTTCAGCATATAAAACTCTTGAAAATTGCTGTGTTTTTTATGGAGTGGCGGGCATTGATTATATTAAAGAAAACCAAGTGTACGAGGGAGCTCTGTATATACATACCAAGGGGCTCAAGGAGGAGAAGAAGGATCGTTCAATCACTATGTACTTTTTGAGTGATAAAGAGGATCGCCTGATTGAGTTTAATCATACACAGTTGCTTGAATATGCCAACCTTAAATCCTTTTACGATAAGAGTAATAGCAGGCGTTACACTCACCTTAATAACCCGGTGGTTCGATTTTACGCGGGTCTTATGGATTTTATCGGAACCCAGGGGGAGGTCAAAAATATTGAAAACGTAGTTGGCAGTGCTTACAGCACCAAAATAATCGGAGATGACCAGAACAATCTGATGGTAGGTAAGAGTGGCCGTAATTTCTTCAAGGGATCATCTGGCGATGACCAGATTGTCACCGGGAGTGAGTTTGATGAAGTCTATGGCGGAGCCGGGCGGGATACCATATCTATTAAGGCCTCAGAGAAAAGCCGGAAATACGTCGACGGCGGCCCAGGTGTTGACAGGGTCTCATATGCACAAAGTAAACAGCGCGTGACCATCGACCTCACCAGAGATAAAAGTCAATTGTCGTATGGTGATGTGTATGTCAATGTCGAAATCTTTGAGGGATCAAATCACGACGATATCATGAAGGGGAATGATGAAAGCACTACCTTTATTCCCCGGGCTGGCGATAACATAGTGTATACCTACGGGGGTGATGACACCGTACTGGCTGATGGTGGAACCACGACAATGCGGTTGCATGAAGGGAGTAATAAGGTTTTCCTGAAGGCTGGGCATCATACTGTCGAGGGTGGCAAAGGCAATGATGAAATTTATTTTTCGGATACCACTCACACCCAGCATCTGATTCAGGGCGGAGGAGGCAGGGATCAGCTAATCAGTACTCTGCGGCCCATTGTTACGTTGAAATTCAAACGGCTGCCGACTTCTGTCGTTGTTCCGAGCACACAGCCAACAACGAAGTCTCCAGTGTTGTCATTCTTAGAATCTATTTTACTTGAACATTTTGTTAAACCGACATCGTTGCCCCTGACGAAATTCCAGTGCTTGGATTTTGCACCTGTCCGCCTGGTGGTGGATCTTGCGAATAATGTATTAAAGCTAAAAGTTTCAGGTGTCTACGATGCCGTCAAAGGCGAGACAAGAATAAAGCGTGAAGACAAGTTTTCCAAGGACAGCGGCTTTCAGTTGTCATTTGATTCAGCTGGGAAGCAGATAGTAAAAAAAGTAGCACTGGGTGACTTCATAAAAGGAGAGGCAACGATAAGCTGGGGAAGCATTGTTCAGGGTGTATCAATGGACTCAAGTTTGGAGTCGTTTATTTCTAGTGCCGTCGTTGATGTTGATCTGAAGTGGGCACCTGAATACAAAACAAAAGTGATCACTAAAGATGGAAAAATAACAGAGCAGGTAACGACAACGTATAAGGAAAAATGCCAGCCTACTCAATGGTCGGTCGAATTCTCAACGATTGATTCGCCATCAGTGACCATCGATTTAACCTACAAAAAAGATGGGCGCTTGCAGGTGCAAGATGTAACGACCCTGGTCGCTCAGGACGGTGATGACAGGATTACCGGAAACCCCGATGAAAATAATAGAATTATCGGGGGCAGCGGTAATAATCGTTTAATTGATATGGGCGGAGATAACCAGTTCTCTACAGGAATGGGAGATAACACCATCACCGCCGGCCTCGGATACGACACGCTTTTGTATCAGGTGACGACCCGGACCTGGCTGAAAAGTCGGCCCTTCATTCCCTACACGCTGGATGCTATTTCGGTGGATATGGCCAGCGGAAGAGTTCTTCATACATGGAAAGCCAATAACAGACAATCTCCAGACAAATCATTTTCAGATCAGTTTACCGGAATTGACCATATTGTTGGTACTGGCAATAGCGATCATTATTCCGGATCGGACGATAACGAGCAATATACCACGGGCGGTGGTGACGATACTGTGGATATGGGCGGAGGCGATGATCTGGTTATTGTTCTGGATTCCGGGCAGGAGCCGGTAAAACCCAGCCTCAATGGTGGTAACGGCATCGATACCCTGGTGTTTGAAACTCGTCAGGGCGTCTGGTTAGATCTGGAAGCGGGCAAGGCCAGGGTTGGAACCGGGGAGCTATTTCATGTCGCGGGATTTGAGCGGATCACCGGCAGTGTGAGTAGCGATACTCTTTACGGCGATGAACTTGATAATGTTTTCACTCCCCGGGCAGGCGACAACCAGGAAGTCCATGGCAGGGAAGGCAACGATCGCTTTCTACTGTTTGAGGGAACCCACCTGGTTTCTGGCGGCAATGGCACGGATACCGTCGATTATCAGGCCCTGGAATTACCCCCCGGTACCACGGGTATTATGATTTTACAGGATTATCAGGCACTGTCAGACGGTCAGGGCGGGTTTAATGGCACCCACTGGTTTGACCCGGATTGGTCAGACTATGTCGAACAGGCCGGCTTGCCTTGTCCAAATGACGACACCCTTGGCAGGTCAGCCAATGTTTCGGTCACCTGTCGTTCAGGCTTTGTCGTCTTTCGTTATGAGGAGAGTTCGACTTTACCCAGATCGCGAGGCATCAAAGATCAGTTATACGACATTGAAAACCTGTTTGGCAGCCAGGGTGACGATGTCCTTTTCCTGACGTTGGCCGAACATTTAGCCAATGGGGCTGATGGCAATGACCGCCTGGTGGATCTATCAGAGGGAGCAACCCTGAACGGTGGCAAAGGCGATGACATACTCCATGCCAGCCTTCGTAACGATAGCCTGGGCACTACCACCGTGGGTGGGCCAGGTTCCGATGTTCATTATGGCGGCCCTGGCGATGATAAAATGATTGCGGATCAGGGTCCTGACCGGTTGATGGGCGATAAAGGCAAGGATTTTTATCTCATCGACTGGCAAGCCAGGGGGTCAGAGATTGCTGACCCGGATAATGGCAATATGCTGATGCTCAGAGGCAAAGGGGCCACCTCTAAGAATATTGGGCTGGTACTTAATGGGAATTTCAGTCAGCTGGCCTTTCAAGACCAGGGACAGTACTGGGTAAACATCACCATGGACGCTGTGCCAAGAAGGGTTCGTCCTGATGGCAGCCTGGACACCGGGCATTTTGTCGAAGCACTCCATCAGCATTTTCCTTATCTGCGCATTGAGGATACTGAAAAAGGCAACAAAACGTCTGCGGCTCCCCTGACCAAGCAAGATTTAAAGCTTTTTTATCAGGACCGGTTGATAAAGGATCCCCGTCTGGACAACATCCTGATTGCAGAGGCTGACGATCCGGTGCTTCATGCAGGCATCGGCAATGATGACCTGATGGCACTGGGCTGCCGGAAACCCAACCAGACGGAAGGAGTTTCTGGCTGCCACTACAAGCTCTTCGGTGAAGAGGGGCACGATACTTTCCTGGTTCGCAATGCGACAGCGGATGTCTACCCGGGGCCAGGCCATAACCAGCTTGCTGTGGGTGAAGGGGCCAGGGTTTTTGTCAGTTTTGATCCGGATCAATCACAAACCTTCGGGCTCTCTTTGCCATCTCCGCCAGAACAGCTCAGGTCCGTTTCCTGGCAGTCCGTTGAGCCAGGGCAACTGGTCAGCCATGGCGGGCCCCTCTCTGGTGAAAATAGTGCAGGCTTCAAAAATGCACGGAAGTTAACTGAAAGAAGTCAATGGCTGGAAATACCGGGCTTATTGACGGGTGGAGCCATGACACTGTCCTTGCAGTTGCGGGTTTCTGGTCTGGATCAGGCCTTGCTTCCCATTATTTATTTTGCTGATGACGTTGGTCGTCATGGCATCAGGGTAGATAAAACGGGCCGTGATGATCTGGAACTGACCCTTTCCGACGCTGCTGCTGAAACCAGCTTTCATGGGCGGGTATCTGATTTTTTTCAGGATGGCCAGTGGCTGCATTTGGCGCTGCGGGTGAATCGTGAGGGCCTGGTGGGCATTTATAAAGATGGGAAAAACGTTTTGGAAGGCGTCAGGGTTGATGTGCCAAAACGGATGATCAGGCCCGTGAATTTTCTGGGTCGGGAAGCGCTGGCGGTGAGCACTCAGAATCCCAGTAACGCAACCTTGACCGTTGCCGGGCTGATGGTGGTCGATCATCCGATGGCTGATGAGGCCATTAGTCAGCTGGCCAAATCCCCCAGCGGAAACCTGGTGAAGCTGTCGTCTGAGTGTGATTCAGTTGAAGTGGCTCTGACTCATTATCCTGACTATCTGGAGTTGGGTGCCAGGTACTACCTTGATGGTCAGGATACGGTTCGTGACTGGCTCCAGTCTATTGAACGTTTGCCGGGTATGATTCCTGAACCGGATGGACGACAGGTCTTTGTTGCGGATAAAAACAGCAAAAAAGGGTTGTTTCAGCAGGGCGATGGTTACAGTGAGATTGTCGAGGCGCCGGGGCGCGCCGATTTGTTGGTGGTGAACGTTAATCAAGATAGTCAGGTTGTCTTTCGTAAAGAGAATGATGACCTGATGATTTATCTTTTCAAGGATGGCGAAAGCCTGAAAACGACTTCTTTGACCAGCGTTTCGGATCGGAGACGATATCAGAATTATTTTAATAGCAACCATTCGGATCGGGTTGAGCGCATTGAGCTGGATCATAGAGTTTTGCGGTTGGAAGACATTTGGTCGCTCACCCGCGATTTTCCACAACCCTCACAAATCCTCAACAAGGCAAGACTTGAGGAGGTCAGGGTGCTGGAACGCCAGGGACAGTTGCTGCTGTTCTTTGGCGGGAACCATTTTCCCCTGGGAATGACGCTGGGCCAGTTGTGGCCGGTTGTCTGGGATAATTATGAGAATGATCCGCTGGTCACATTAAGCTGCCCAACCGTTCAGCCCACCAGAGGGACAAAGGCAATATGTTCCCTGTCGGCCATGGATTGGCGCGGGTTGGCCCGGGCCTACGGACAGGTGTTGCTTTCCGGGTCAAACAAGGACATCAGTGATGAGCACTTGCTGCAGCTTAGTGCCCGTAATGTGTTTGAGAAAACGGCTGGGTTCTGCCCATTGACTGACATTGCTGCGTCCTCGTCAGATTGTATAGTACGTCTGGGTACTCCGGGTGCTGACAAGTGGCACTCATCAGGGGAGACAGGTGCCTTTTTTGGGCTGGGCGGTGATGATCAGTTCACGGTAACGGATTTACGCTGGGGTTATCTCGGCGGCGGTGAGGGCTATGATTCGCTGGTGCTTGCCCCCAAAGTCTCCGTCGGTACGTCGTTTATTGTTAACCAACAGCACATTGTTGTGGATGGGCAGGTAAAAGGCTCAGTGTCCGGATTCGAGTCTATCCACTGGCAGGTATCCGGTTCTGGCCAATTTATCCCACCACCGGAGGTGAAACAGTTAACGGTTACCTTGGGAGATGTGCAGGTTAAAACCGGGGCCAGGCTTGAAACCATTGTCGTTGGTGACACCGGAACTGTGCGACTGCTGGATACCGGTTGGAACTCGGTGACTATCTCCTGCAAGGAAGATGGAACCGGGCTTGAGAACGTCCATTTTAACTATCCGGGCATCAAGTTGTCCGACCTGATGGTGCAAAAGTTTGAGCCAGCAACAACGTTTGAGAATATTCTGACGGGGGGACAGATGACACTGTCCTGTTTTGTCAGTCCTGGTGTGTCTGGAGATGTGTCTGGAGATGTGTCTGGAGATGTGTCTGGATCTGCCGAGGTTGAGTTGTTTGATTTTTCTGACTTGACGGACAGCGACAAGGGGGCAATGACCCTGCTGGTCAGTCAGGGGAAGGATCTGGTTATAAGGGTATTGTCGTCTGAAGGGAAAGAACGAAGGATTGACGCCAATGACTTTTTCCCACCGGGCAAAAAAACGCACCTGCTGGTGTCCCAGAATCAGAACGATTTGATGATTTATCAAAATGGCCAGCTTATCCAGTCTGAAGTGCTTGCTCCTTTGCCCAGGGCTTTACGCAGCAGAACGCAGATTGGGGACAGTGCCAGAGGTTGGCTGGACGCGGTGGTTTTGGTGGCTGGCAGAGTTAACGCCAGAACCGCAGCTTTGCTGGCAGAAACACCCAGCGGAAAGTTGACTCGGTTAAAACGAATCGATTCCCCTGAGCTGGGTGTGGTGGTCAAGGGGGGCGGGCCAAAGACTGTCACCGTGGGTCAGCAGCGCTTAACTCTGGATCATACCGACTTTGTTGAGAACCAAAGTATGGAATCTTTGGAAAACTTCCGGAAGGATGCTGAATTAACGGAGCCAAAGGTTAGCCCCAATGCTACGGGTTCAGTGACCACCATCGCTCCGGTACCTGCAACTGCAAAGCCTGCGGCTACTGTCGAAAATCGACTTACCCCCACAAAAAATACTCAGTTTACTCAGGTAACACCGACTCCTACCCAATTAAAGCCAAGTGTTCAGCCCCTTGTGTTTCCTAATACTTCATTGACTGTTCTTAAGGAGGAGGCGCCTGAATTAACCAAGATACCGGGGGGGGAAGATCTGCTTGCCAGGGCAAACAACTCCACTGAGCCTGAGTTCAAAGAGCTTGAATCCCTCCCATGTTTTTCCAGTGGCTCACCTGCAGGCAGTGGGAGGGATTCGAGTACCAGTAATAAACGTCAGTTTTCGTACAATGGACTTCAGTGCAATGAAAGTTCTGTCGAGTTGCTTGATTATCACCAGGCACCGCAACTGCAGGTTCCTCTGGGTGATCAATGGTCGGTATTGGGAAACTGCTCTGCGCTTTGCTTGCCTCTGGTGCCTACTGGTGCCTCTCCTATCCCGACTGTTTCTTCTTCTTTGCTCAACCAGACTGAATGCTTTTTGCCTTGTAATGTAACAGGTTTAGTATGGGATACCGAAGGGGGCAAAAATTACAATATAACCGAGTTAACACCCTTTTCTTATGGAGAAGCCATTAACTGTTACACGCCATGCCAGGGCCCGGCGGCCGCAATGGCAACCGAGTACAATCAGACAGTTAAGGTCGATCTTGATCTTGATCCGCAACAGGTTACCTCTGGTCAGACTTTGAACGTGCTTCTTAAAGAGATCAGGGATTTTAAATGGAACAGTAAGACTGATGTTTTATTAAAGGGAGATGACCTTGATAACACCTTTGAGCTGGGCTCATCCGCCTTAAATGGGCGGGTTGAATCGGGGGCTGGGGATGACCATATAAGGCATCGGTCCCGGGGGACAATGGTTTATCAATACGAACAATGGGGCGGCATAGACCTTATACAGGTATTGGGAGAGGGCAATCTGGAGTTGGATTTTGGCGATGTAGCTATCAATGACATCACTTTAACGGAAAGTCTTGGCGTTGTTCAAGTTGGAGTCAAATTCAAACATGAGGGTAAGGAAGTAGAAGACCTGTTTTATATCACCGGGAAATCCAAATCAGGAAAAGACAGTTTTGACCAGCCGCGCCTGACCGGTATTCGTTATAGAGATGGCAGCATTCAACAGGATGACCTGAATATTCTTATTCAGAGTATTAACCAGTTTGAAAATAAGTTTCAAACGTCGGTTTCTCCATCAATCTCACCGACTGCCACCCGGAGTGTGCCGCTGGTTTCGACTTCCTTTGCCGGGTGAAGTTGCCGACAGCAATGACTGACAGTAGCACCCTGTTATTTCGGAGCATCAAATCATGGCCCCTTGTTTAAGACAACCTATAGCCTGCTGTTTGATATTAATGGGTGGGGTAGTAATGCACAGCTCCGAAGCGGTAGACATTGAGTGGCATCCGCCAGGATTGACGGGGGAAAGGTATCGGGTAAACATGCGACTTAGCTCAACACCTGTTGATACTGACAGCAGCATACAGGGTTTGGCCGATGTTGATATTACGGCCAACACGGGGCAGACCTTCGTCGCTTGTGCCGGGCATGTTGAAGCTGTCAAATCCATTGTTGCAGTAAAAACAGAGCCAAATGACGTAGCACTCAGACAGGCAGGTTGTAGACAATTGATAGCCACTGCTCAAAAGTCACGCCTGCAGATAGCGGCACCCTATAATACCGTTTCACTAACCGGTTACAGTTATCAAATCCGAAATATACTTTACTCTGATCAGCCGTTCATGGCGGAATTCCGGCCAGTAAGCAAGCAGGAAAAAGCATCAAGGCGGTTATCGGGTCAAGGGGTATTGGGTGGCTTTGATCCAATCGCGGCTCAACAGAATGAACCAATGCTTTTTGGTGGAAGTGGCTACGGGCTGGATGATGATGACCAGACCAGGCGCCCGCCCTGGATGCCATTCCAAACCAGCAATGGCTACAGCCTGACCCTGCTGCCCAACCTGCAACTGCCTCCCGGGCTGGGCGATTATCTACCCGACCTGCGCACCTGGTACACCCTGCTTGACTATCTGAATCTGAATGCGAATGGAGGTCTGACGGTACTATTGCGTAATGACCTGCAACCCGATCAGAAATCTTCAGTCATTATTTTGAACATTAGTGCTTATGAGCAGAAGGAAATGAAAGAGCACCTGACCAACGCACGTGCATTAATGAACTGGCTGGCCCCAAAACTCAATGGTCGTGAAGAATTGGTTCAGCTGTTGTTGGCCATGCTATCGCAAACAGATGTCAGTCAATTGGATGAAAACGCCCGTGCGTTAATGCAAGAGCAATTGGCAGAGTTACTGGAAACCGGTGACCATGCTCTCAATCTGGAGCTACATCTGTATCGTCTGGAGAAAACAGTTGTTAAGGGTGTTCTAGAAACGGCACCTGGCAAACCAGCTAGCTCTGGCAAGCAGGTAGCAAAAAATTCAGGTTCAGGTTCTGGCGGGAAAGCTAGCCCTGTCGATCAAAACCACCCATCCGACAGAGGCAGTCAGGAGAGCAGGGAGAATAGTGGGAGTGATGAAGCCGGTGCCTCTGGGGCAGCCGCAGCTTCCCAGAGTGAAAACGCAGTCAAGCCAGTTAAAATAGTGCTTCTGGGTGCAGGCGATGTTGGAAAATCCTCAATAGCCAATCGTATTATTGGTTATTCTTTTTTCAAGGTGGGGCATAGTGAAACCTATGGATTACCCGGTAATGAAAACGGTGAGCCTCCTTATATTACACCCCACCTTGAAATAAGGTCGTTACCCGGCTTTGATCATCGAAGGTATAGAAAAGATGAATTTGTGAAGGCTGAGGCAGATCATTTTATTGGTGACCGAGACAATATTTTTGTTTATGTCACAAACCAAGTTTTCAAGGGTTCAGAGCAAGAGATGGAACTTCTCAGGCGTTTATCTGGTAAACGCCTAATACATGTTTTTAATCAGTGCAATAAAAGCATTGATGCAGTCATCGCAGATGGAGGCGCAAAGGATATAAAGGGTGCAGAGGCCTTATTAAAAGAAAAATATGTTGAATCTTATAATCAGAAATTCGGCGAAGATAACGATATTGAAAGCTTTCCACTTGTATTGACTGAATGTGTACAGGCTAGCAACGCTTTGCCCATACAGCGGTTATTGGATGAAATACAAGAGCAAGTTTCAGAACATGAAAAGTCTCAATGGGAACATTACAAGAAAACAAGGTATGGGTTAAATAAGATAGAGCCTGATTTCAATAGTTTAATCTATGAACGTTTAACTTACTCTGACAAATTTGAAGATAGTCACCCCCAAAAAATTATTGGAGATTATCTTGAAAAACTGGGAGTAGAAAGTAAAAGAATACCAGAGCTTCTAAGTAAATCGGGTGTTAGTGAGGAATTCGAAAAATTAGACAGCAAACGAAACCCTCTTGTTGAACGGTATACTGAGTTGAAAAGCATAGAGGAAACAATGCTTCAAGCACATAACGAAGCACTGGAAGAATTACAAAAACAACAGAGCGAATGGCTTCCATTTATTCGTGAAACATTGTTGGCAGGAGTAGGAGTAGGAGTAGGATGTTCGGGAGGAGTTGTTGGGGCTTTGTTTGGAGGTGTTGCAGGATTTATGGCCGGACCAGCCGGGGTTATACCAGGAGCAAAAGTAGGAGGATGTATAGGAGCCTTACTATATGCGCCCATAGGGATGTATTTGGGTAAGGCCGAACTTGAAGAAACGAAAAAAACGGAGTCTACAAAAAAAGAAGAGAAGGAAAATGCAGAACAGAAGGCTGAGAGAGCCGAAAATGAGTTAATATCCGATTATAGTGAATTCACACTTTCAACCTGGAAAATTGTGCAACAAAAAATACAGGAATATGAAGACACAAATCGTTGGCGCGTAAAGGAACATGCTCAGAGCTATCAAGAGAATGTGGCCCAAAGAAGGTTGGAATGGGAAGTCAGGCAAAGAGAAGAGTCAGGAATATTCTCAGAAATCGAGCAAACTGTCAGGCGAAATATCGCGAGAACCGCAAGAGACTGCAGCAGTGTTCTTGGAGGTCTATTTAAAGAGAGGCTAAAACTTTTACTCAGGGATGTATTGGGTTCCCGGGGTGAGCTCACAGCAGAGGAGCTGTTTGCCAGGAATTTATATAGCACTGGTTTCATTGCTTCGATGATGTTTGCAACTTATGGTCATCCCAGTTGGCTTCGTGGGGCTGAAACTGTTGATAATCTCCTCGAGAACACAGGTGATTTTCGCCAGCTTCGAGACCATATAGCCCGACATCTTGCACCTCAAAGCCCCAGTACTGATTACTCCAGAATGCTCGATGCGATTGAAGTGACTACTGCTTACAAAATGACCGGAAACCCCATCAGACAGGGACTGAGACATTTGTCGCGTGAAAACCCGGTTAAAGATGTCTATGACCGTATGAGTAATCCCAATATCAGAGACCGACTTCTAAACCTTGTACGCGAAAACCGCTAATGCAACATTAAGGCTTTTTAGTTGATTTCCATGACTACGCAGGTAAGCCGAGCTGGTCAAAGAAAGCCCGGTTCCTCTCTTTTGCTGATTGCAGCAGGCGATCATAAGAAACGACTTCAATGTAAGCATTTCGAGGCTTGTTATAACCAAAGAAACCCATTCCATCATAGGTTTCGGTCAGGCTCGCCAGCTCGCATCGTTCTACCATGGTTGGGGTCAGGTCGCTAATGACGTAGACATAGCCGGGTATTTCCTGACTGTTCCTGATAGGTCTGCCTGATGTGGTTTTTACCTTACCTTCACGGATGCGCTTCAGGTAGCCAAGAGCCTGCTCAATAGGGTTTTTATCTTCTCCCTCTGAGGCATCATTCCTCATAGGTCGCTTGATCTCAACCACTGTCAGAGAGGCTAAGGGCATTGATTTTTTTTCAGAAACCAAAATGGGATTGTCGTTAATGTTCAGTGCACACAAGTCAGGCTCTTTCGTAGAGCTATCATCGGTAATGGGCATGGATCGAAGTGATTTATCGGAGGCCAGAAAATCATGGAAAGCCAGTCTTTCATCAATAAGCCAGAGGTTGCAGGCATCTGTGGAGACTTCTTCAGAGGTTTTCCGCATAGGCATAATAAGCTGATGAATCAGCTCTTCATGCACATATTTCCCGTTGTCCATTTGTCCAATATATTTCTCTAGCAAATCAAGAATCACACGTCGATGAGAGACATAGCTGGCCAGGTCTGACTTCTTAAAATCCTCTGCTTTTTTGAGGTATGCTTTCAGTTTTTTCTGATATAAATCCATGTCACTTTCAATGGCCGGATTCATTATCTCGTGACCTTCTGCCAGCAACTGGCACTCAATATCGGAATACTGTTTATGCAACAATGTATCAAGCTCTTTATCGCTTATTCTGGGGTCAACAGAAAACTCCTGCTGATTGATCAGGTGCATTACCGGTCGGTATCTGGGGGCTTTTTCTGAGACGAACTCGTTGATTCTCTCACGACCTGCTTTCAGGTTTTCACTCAGATAATTGCTCAGGTACTGCTTGCTTCTGGCCAGAACATGACTTTGCATATCTTTGAAACTGACTTCGACATCCTCAAGAATACCCTCTATATCATCCGCTATATCAAATGCAGTGCGCTCTGGACGAACATGGTCGTCCAGATAGTCGGATGAAACGTAGCAGGTGTAGATGAACTCACCAGCCTCATCCGATATTTTGCCAAACAGCCCCGGGATTTGATGACTAATGGGAATTTCCTGCACCAGCCTGTTAGCCGCGCAAAGGGCGAGAGAGTGCTTCTTTTTGGTCGAAGCATGAAATTTTATATGGGTCAGCCTGAACGCATAGCCTTTTATATCAATACATTCTTTACTGGCTTTGCTATGCATGTACTGATCAAACAAGTTTTCCAAGGCAATAGTTTCTGTCCCATCCTTTATCGTTATACGAGGTACAGAATCTTCTCTGACAAAATACCAAAGACAGTGTTCTAATAAAGCATTAGCGATGCTGGTCGCCGTTTTTGGGCAGGCATCACGATACTTTTTATCGAAGCCAGATAAGGTGAGGATAGAGAAAGGCCCTTCGCCATTCGGGTCAGGCTCAGGATCCTGAGTCTGTATCCCCTGAGCAGCAGTGAACGAGAATTGCCGCTTAACGATACCTGATGAGTTTGATTTGAAAGCACTGGTAACATCCGCTCTGTCGAATGCTTTGAGCCATAATAGACGCCCAACTCCCCGGCACCCTTTTCCTATCTTATGATCAGAGTCAAGGGTTTCAAACGATGCCATGTTTTCTTCGTTGAAGCCTATGCCATTGTCGTGAATTTCAAAGCCGACTATTTCTGAGCAGCGCTCAGAGTCGTCAAGCCCAGAGGAAGCCTGCTGACTACGTAGTATTTTTAGTGTCACAGTGCCGCCTGTGAGCAGATTATTGTTTTCTTCAAGAGCTTGCAGAGAGTTAACGACGGCTTCAAAAACCGGGAAAAGTCCATGACTCTTGAGCAGATTGGTATTCCTTAACCTTCCTGCCAGATTGGTATGCAGGCTCATAGATCGGCTCCCCAGGCAGGAAGTGCTTTCTACCAAAATTCAGCGAACTGAAGTATTCTATACAAATACCCAGAGGGCTGCTGACTTTATTATTGCTCAGCCATTGCGGAGCTTCCCTGTGCTGGTCGGAATCAAGGCTTTTTAGTTGATGGCTAGTACAGCTAAGCTCTGATATCCATACACCCCTCGTTCCCACGCAACAGAGGGTGTCGCAAAACCCGTTCCCCTCCCGCCATTTCCGGCCTCACTCCCGTCATTCCCGGCTTCATTCTCGTCATTCCCGGCTTCACTCCCGTCATTCCCGGCTTCACTCCCGTCATTCCCGATCCACACTGACTCACCACCAGAACCATACTGCCCGGTGCCCCCCTGGCCTTTTCATCCGCGAGAAGGCAGAGACCCGCTGTTGGCGCTGGATTCCCGCCTTCGCGGGAATGACGACCTCAGAGTATCGGAACGAGTGGCCTGTATGGATATCAAGGCTTGGCTGCACTAGTACACGGTTTCAATGTAATTGATGGGTTCCCTCTATTAATGACACTCAAGCTCCGTTCACCCTGAGCGTAGATTGTTCACATCAAACTCATTGAAACTATGTGCTAGTTAATCAGCATCAAAGAAGCCTTTGGCCCAGTTTAACCCTTCATTGAGCAGTGGGCTTGCATGCTCTATAACTGAAAGTGTGCTGTCCAGTGCCCCGAGGTTCAACAGTTGAGAACTGAATTCAGCCTCAATAATCTCAAGGCCGTTAGTGGCGTTAGCATCATCAGTGTATATATCAGGCGTATACGCAGCAGTCAGTCGTTCGAGGCCCGCTTTGTACTGATCGGTTTTTTTGAACTCTTCATTGACAAATGTGGTGATGACTCGAGGGTCTAATGTCTTTTCACCAAATTTATTGCGCCAATCCCGATTATTGGCCAGAGAGGTCAGGCGATTCAGAATGAATTCTGTACCCTTAATAGCCTGCTCGGCCAAAGTGGTCACAACAAATCGCTCCACCCTCGGATCAAATAACAGCGGGCTCGAGAGTTCACTGAGTCCGGCTCTCAAGTCAATCAGAACCAAATCCGCCTGAAGTTGATTTCCCAGCTTTTGTAGCATATCGGTACAACGCCAGGGTTGCTCGTAGGTTCGGGCAAGGTGTTCTGGTCGGACAGAAATGTTGATTAATTGAGCCATTCCCGATTTGCTTTCACTGTGTTTTTCAATATCTGCTTCGCTATCGGAAAAGGCAGGGAGCAGGCAGTATTCAAAACCGGCTTCACTTTTTGTATAACGATCAAGCTCTTTGGCAAAAGTAGCAATCGTGGTTGACTCATCAACCGCAGGGTAGTGACTGGCTTCCAGAAACTGAATCCATGATACATCCGGTTTGTCGCTGTCTTTGAACAAATAGGTCAGCCCCGGCGCTTTAATATCAGCATCGACAAGCAACACTTTTAATTTCCCACGATTGCTTTCACGATGGTGGAAATTCACCTGAAGCGCCTTAAACCATGTCAATAATGAAGTGGTGCGGCCAACACCTCCTTTAAAGGAGTGAAAGGCTGCAAGCCTGCACTTCCCTTCGAAAGGTTCAGGGCTTTTTGGCAGTATTGACGTTGCTCCATCATAACCAAGGTCTTGCCAAAGCGGTCTTGGATGGCGTGGGTTCTGTTCTTCACAGTCCGTGATGATTTCAACATCTATCGAGCTTTGTGAGCCATAAGCCAGCTCAATTTTTCGTTCATCATGATGCCAGTTATTTCCAAATACTGTTTTTACAAAATCGAAGGCAAGGGTTTGATCGTCACCTTCAAGGTCTATTTCGATCGCTTCACTATAAGCACGGATGTCGGCTATACCCTCAGGAAAGTGTGTGAAGTTCTGAGTTTTGGATGCCAGCAGTCGTTCGGCATCCAGCCAGCTATAGAGGTTCATTAATACTGCTACTTAACCCAATGACAGATATTCTCAAGGGTTTGAGTGATATGTGTATGATCTGCCTGATTTTTAATTTTAACGCCATACCGCCAAACCTGGTTCAACTTACTCTGGTCGGTATCACGGTGAGTATTCGGTTTGCTCGTATCAAGAGATATATTCACAGGTAGCCTCAGCTTTTTTCCACAGCGAAGATGACTCAACATCTTGTTAATGTTGTGTTCAAACCCGTAATGATCGATACCCTCAGAAGTTTGATGCCTTTCACGCTTAATAATAAGTGATTTCAAGCCACACTCAACAGCGTAAAAAAGGCAAACCAGTTTGGAAGGGTTACACGATGATGGTAGGTGACGTGTCGCCTCATGGTGGCTTCTGAATGCACGATCCATTTCTCTTTGAGTAATTTCAATCTTGGACATAATAAACAAAATCCAGCCCGGCTTTGTTAGCACAAACTATGGCTGTCAATACCCCCAATCCTCATACTGCACTGGCAAGCTATTCAGCTCATCCCGATAAGACCGCCAGTTCAGCATATAATGCGTCATCAATTGCTTAAAGCGTTCATTGTAGAAGGGGTCCAGCAAGTGCACCACCTCATGCACCACAATGTACTCCATCCTTCAGGGGCGGGTAGTTCACTGTACTTGCCAAACACCTCAAGGCTGGTGGACGGGTCAGTTCTACTTTGACTCAGCTGTTTGCATGACTGGCCCTCAGTCCTCTGTTTCTATTACCAATGCGACTACCAATGCGACTTTCAGTATCAACGCGGTTTCTACTTCATCAGCGGATACAATCCCAGCGACCAATGTTTTGGGCGTCATAGCCTCGCTGGCCATATCGTTGAATCTATAGCCTGAGCTGATTCCTCGGTTAATATCCGTCGGAAAGTGAACATTGGTTTTTACGACGATGAGGAGGCTAAAGATGAGCCCGTGTGGGCAGCTAGTTCAGCAGCTACACGGGTTAGTCTCTTTGCACGACGTTTATCACCTAATTTCTGCGCAACTCGAAAGTATGTTCAGCCCATTGGAGGGTGTCGCAAAACTTCAACAGCTCGTTCTCACGCTCTGAAGTCGTCATTCCCGCGAAGGCGGGAATCCAGCGCCAACGGTGGATCTCTGCCTTCTCGGGGATGACAAGGCCAGGGGGACACCGGGCAGTATGGTTCTGGTGGAGAGTCAGTGTGGATTCCCGCCTTCGCGGGAATGACGAGATGAAGCCGGGAATGACGAACTCAGAGCATAGGAACGAGCTGTTGGAGTTTTGCGACACCCTCATTGTTGAGGAGACAGTGGAAGCATGGTCTTGACTCGTCTCAGAGAGGTTAAGCCCAGTATAGAATTTGTGACTAAGTGATAGCCGATTGGGCGAGGGTTGACGACGATTTTGCTAAATTTCCTTTGTGTCGTTTTTTGTCTTTGGAATTTTATGGGTTTGAGGATAATTGAAAAGCACTGCCCTGATAAGTGACTATAATTTCCGCTGCGAACGAATAGTGTTAGCTCTTTCTCTTTACTCTGTTTTTGGAAGTGCGATGTTTGTTGTGTTTCCGTACCATTTCGGGAGTGTAGCTTGTGATTTCCTCTGTTTCTCGCTTTCTTATATTAGCTATAAATCTACTGAGCTATTTGTCAGTACATGCCAGCTCTGTTCTCAACACTAGACCTGATTATTTAGTCTCCTTTTCGTCGTCCTCCATCTCGGAAGTCCGACCGTCTTCTGAGAGCCTGCCCTGCCAAGGTCTTTTACTTTCCTCTGGCCATGTTGCTACTGCGCCAGCCTGCGCTAAAACCATAGCTGAACAGGTTAGTATGGGTGGTACAGTAAACCTGTTGGATAACAGCCGACAAAGCATTGGGCATCTATCCGCTATTAATACCGATGAAACAGCGAAAGGGATTCTTTCCGCTTCGCTACACCGAGCAGTAAGCCCAAATAGCTTGTTCTCTGTTACAGGGCTTGCTGCTTCTGGTAATGAACCACGGGCTTATTTCCTGCAACAGGGGGAGAGCCTTACTGTCGGGCACGCAACCGTTCGCTTAGGTGATATAGAGGTGAAACATGGGGTGCAGTTCCAACCGCTTCACTCTGATACTAACCTCCCTCCTGGAAGCCCTGTTATATCAGGTGAGAAGGTGGTTTGTCTGGCTGATGGGGCTGGTGCTTGTGTCGGAAATACTCATAAACAAGCAACACATATTAGTAAGCGGTCTGCTAGAAGCAAAAGGGAGTCTAGCGGGAAAGCAACTGGTTGTACGTTCAACGGTGTCAGCTTGGGTGGCGTAGAAGTTGGCACTTGGACTTGTAGCGATTGCACAGCCTGTGGTTGCTTTGGTGAATGTAGCATTAAAGACGGCAAAGCTGGAAAATTGCAGACAAGTACATGTGTCTGTAATTCAGGTGGAACTTGCAGCGGAAAGAAATGCACAGCTACTGCTGGCGCTGCTTCCTTAACAGCGGGAGTCTTTAGCCTTTTGGTTGTATCTGTGGCTGCTATTGCAGCGAGCTTTTAAAGCCATCCCTCTTTATAAAAAGCCCTAATTGGGTAAAATTGAGTTAGTTTCAGGTGTCTACGATGCTGCCAAAGGCGAGACAAAAATAAAGCGTAAAGACAAGTTTTCCAAGGACAGCGGCTTTCAGTTGTCATTTGATTTAGCTGGGAAGCAGGGAGTAAAAAAAGTGGCACTGGGTGACTTCATAAAAGGAGAAGCAACAATAAGCTGGGGAAGCATTGTTCAGGGTGTATCAATGGACTCAGGTTTGGAGTCGTTTATTTCCAGTGCCGCCGTTGATGTTGAGCTGATGTGGGCACCTGAATACAAAATAAAAGTGATCACTAAAAATGGAAAAAGAACAGAGCAGGTAACGACAACGTATAAGGAAAAATGCCAGCCTACTAAATGGTCGGTTGTATTCTCAACAATTAGTCTGGGTCGCAGTGGCTGTTCTTTCCGCTTTATCAGAAGTAGTAGTCGATAATATTATCTCGCCTCAGCTATATGCCGACTGCAATGACTGATAGTAGCACCCTGATATTCCGGAGCATCAAATCATGGCCCCATGTTTAAGAAAGGTATAGCCTGCTGTTTGATATTAATGGGCGGAGTAGTAATGCACAGCTCCGAAGCGGTAGATATAGAGTGGCATCCGCCAGGATTGACGGGGGAAGGGTAGAAAGAACGATGGTCCATATAGGTCATGTTTTTATTCGGATTGACTTAACCCCTCAATTTCGCTCTTTAGTTCTTGATAATCTTCCATTATGTCTAAATCACTAAATAACTTCATAAATTCACTACTTTCATCAATTATTTTCAATTTTCTTATCAAGATAAGCTTCAACCGCTCCTCTAAATATTTGTTTTTTTGCATGTTCTGAAAGGTAACATCAAGCACACCACCTGGTCCAGATATAGGATCAAGAGACATCGTAAAACTAAAACAATTAGGATGAGGATGTAAAGAAACCTTTGGTGATGCCTTTAATTGCTCAAGATATAGATCTTTTGGATCTTTTGAGTCATGTTCGGTTTCACTTGAAAGTACTGCTATCATCATTCGAATTGCTGGCTCCATTCCTGAAAACCCAGGGCTGTCAAAAGCTTTCAAAAATGCTTGATGACTGTCTGCGCCTTTATGAAATGAATTTGCAAATCCATTGTCGTAGAGTTTGATGAAGCGAGAAGCTGCTGAAAGTACCGTCGCATTCAAATTACATGAAATTGAACATATTATTAACAGTAAAATCGTATTTATGAGTCTCATAGTGAACTAATCTCATGGTTTTCTTAGTTCAAGTAAAATAGCACTGTATATTTGCAAAAACAAAAAATGAGCGAAAATTGTCAGTAAAAAGTCAGAATATCTACAAAGTTTCTAAACTAACATATAATCCGTCGTACACAGAAGACTGCGATATGCGTTTACTGTGAGCAAATAATTTGCAGTGAACTATAACAAGCAGAACCAAAAGCTATCACTAGTTCTGACTTTCTTCCAAGGTCAGAATTGTGCCCCTTGAAAGGATATATGGCTTATATGTGTGATTTTTTTTCACCTTCTCTTAACTTTAAAATTTCATTTATTATTTCTTGAAGGTCTTCCAGCAGGTCTAATTCACTAAATAAGTTTAAAAGATCACTGCTTTCATTTATAGCTAAGCAGAGCCTGCCATTCATTTTCACGATCAGAAGGAACCTATTAGTGCAAACCTGTTAATTCAACAGTGAAATAAAAGTTTATTGAAGCCACTATGGATCAACCGGTATTTTACCCAGGGAGTCCTTCAACATCGCCTGAACTTTTAGTCGGCCTCCTTGACATAGTGAAACCAAGCCCTTGCCGATAAGATTCTGGCAGATAGTAACGATGGGGCTCCTTAATTTTTTTGTCTTCATAGACAATTCCATATTCGATTTTATTTTCCCTGTTAAATACATAACACCCTTATGATAAGCGCTGTCATTAATTTGAACATTATCGGAGAATACCCTGTTGATGATGATCTGGCTGATTCATTTTCTGATGGCAGTATCGAGCTGGATAACGAGTGGCTTGTTTTTTCCGGAGATGTCCTGCTTACTGTTATTTCTGTTTCTCCGGAATCGGAGTTAACAACCCCCATTAACCGAGTAACAAGTGCTGTTGAATTAAAAAATAGTTCAGTACCCTTTCCGGGGCATGGCGTTTGTGTTTTTTCATTAATTGTCACTGAGGTTATCGTAATATTTCCTTTATAATTTCGTAATGCATTTGGAATAACGATGTTTGTTTTTTCTGTATAGTAGCTGTCACCATCAAAATTAATCATGAATAGCTCGGCATCAGAGGTTGCCGTCCATGATAAAACAGGCTTTTTTTCGAAGTATTTTATTTCCGGGTGATAGACATGCCCAGGCACTGAATGATTGAATTTAATATTTTTAAATGCATTGCACTCAGACTCGGTGGAACTTTGAAAAGAACCTGAATCGTGCCTGTCTCTACAGCATTTAATGTTATGAAATTCGATCAAACCCTCAGGCATCAGTGTATTAATGATTAAATCACTGTAACCGGCATTAACAGAACCTTTTTGAGAGGGGGAGCAACGAGAGCAAGAATATTTTTTAACGCAAAATGCATTTGCTTTATCGCGATCGTAGCGATCGTTGCGATCGTAGCAACGACATCGACTATTGATCGAATGACCGCAGTTATAATCAGGAAATTCATAGGTTTCTGCTGCCAGCTGCTGGAAATCAGGTATGTTTTGTCGCTCATCCGTGTAACTGTAATTTAATATCGGGCATGAAACACTGCCATTATCTGTTTTCTCCAGGCATCTGTGAGTTCCATCCTTATGTCCATGAAGGGTGCCAGAGCAGTCAAAATGTGTCGTACAAACACCCCCGGCTGTTCGGGTGGTAACAGAGAATTCTGGATGTTGGTCTGTGCCACACTGTAATTTCAGAAGTATATGGTCAACTCCGGGACAAAGCCGGTTGGAACTCAATGTCGTAAGGGTTTGAGAACGGGCAGGCATTATTATCAACAGCATACAGGCATAAATCCAACCCGTATTAAATAACAATGAGCAAACAATTGATTTGTTATGTAATTTTTTCTTGACCGTTGGATATAATAAACTGTTCATTGTGCATTCGCCTTTAACGTAGCCACTCGAAGTGATCCAGTTTAATGACAGGAGCCTGCATTAAAGAATACGCTTGCTTCTTTACCATATCTTTTGCCTTCTCGTGTAAAGAAGATGGTTTTTAGCTTGATCAAACCACTTGACAGAGATCGGCTTTCTATGAAATCAAGAATTTGCAACTCGGTTTCACTGGCAGGCCTTATCAATGAATCGACTTGCCCTGGAAGATCCACTGAAATAAATCCAATATTAGCAGGATCAATCTTTTGCCATTTCAATACAGGGTTGCCTTTTTCGCCACAACTGATATTGATCCCGGTTATTGTGCTGGAAGAACTGTCCTCTATGACAAAGTTTTCGATTTTTGTCCTGCTCGAACCTGTATTTTTTTTGCAATGGAAGTTGCTCAGCGTCACAGAGCCTTCTGGCATCGTAAAATCAAAGCTGATGTGACTATGAGCAATATAATCAACCGTTTTGATGACACAGTGTCCTTTAGGGCATTTCTTTTTGGGGCAGCCCACTTCATTAGGGATAGAACAATAAGCCTGCGCATACGTGCATCTCAGACACTTATTATTTGAACAACCATCTCCAGAGACACAGCTGACTTGTGAATAGTCAGAATTAATCTTTTTCGTTTTATAAACAGGGTAATAGCGATGATCGATTGATAATGCTGCGCAATTATAACCTTCTCTTTGCATCAGGCTCACATTGCATCGGCCATCCCGACTGTTAGAGCAGTCAAAAGAAAATACGCAGTGATCACCGATTTTCAGATCGAGCTGGATCGACTCATCCAAACCGCAGTAAAGGCTGTATGAGATATTATCTCCTTTGTAGGCACTGTCCGGGAGTGTCAGCGACAAATCCTCCGCATAAGCCTGAATACAGATAAACGTTAAAAGAACACAGGCTACACCGAAAAATCTGGCGAATGAACTACCCCGAGGCAAGCCTGCGGTTATCGTGGGCCGACCGCACTCCGATGCATTAGTATGGGAGCGAGTTGAAAGGTTACGGATGTTAACGCTGAGCTGCATTGGCTTCCCCATGTCCGCTTATGGTTTTCTTTCGCGGTTAACATAGTAGCTGTCATTTACCACTCCGGCTGACATTTAGCAAAATCGTCGTAAACCTTCGCCCAATCGGGCGGAGATATAAGACGGGAACGCAGAGCGTTCCGCTTGCGTGTTTGTACGTAGCTGGCTATATTCTCTGTCGGTCTGTCCCTATGCAGGGACTCACGGTGACGAAAACCAAGCACTGTTAAAAAAAATCCATAGCAGAGTTAGCTGCTTGTTGGGCTAGAAGACTTTCGAAAGTCGTTATTGCAACGCATCGACTGGAACCGTATAGATACTCAACAAATCAAACAAAAGACCAACAAAATAACCGAGGGGCACCCGGTTACTGCTGATGGAGGCTTCTGTGTAAGTCCAGTCGCTACAGGCTGGCTGTAGTAGCCCGTGAAGTCAGAAGCCTCGCCTGACAAGGCGGGGAGTGTCACGGAAATATCAATCCTTGTTTTCAGGTTTGCAAGCGACACCACTCGTCGCAGGGTTGTTTTACAGAGGCTATTCGCATTTTTGATGAGGATGTTGGTGACTTGCTGTAAAACCCAAACTTTTTTTTGCAATTGCCCCGATTGCCGGTATGATATGGCGCCTTTGTTAAAGCCCCCGATATCTGGTCGCAAGATATTGAGGTATTCCTTTGGAGAAAGAAAATGTCTGAAGCTATCGCTCTGAGCGCTGTTGCACGCAAGGACGTAGGGAAAGGTGCGAGCCGCCGCCTGCGTCGTGCAGAACTGGTACCTGCCGTTATTTACGGCGGTGAGCAGGAACCTGCTCAAATTACTTTGGAAGCCCGTGCTATTCGTAAGGCACTGGAATCTGAATCTTTCTACTCCCAGATCGTTACCCTGGATGTAGAAGGCGCTTCCCAGCAGGTTATTCTGAAGGATCTTCAGCGTCACCCTGCAAAAGACTATGCTATGCACCTGGACTTCCTGCGCGTTGACGCTGCTCACGCGGTCACCACGCACATCCCGCTGCACTTTCTGAACGAAGATAGCTGTGTCGGTGTCAAAGCCGGTGGCGCTATCACTCACGCTCGTGTTGAAGTAGAAGTTAAATGTCTGCCTGCTGATCTGCCTGAGTTCATCGAAGTCGATATGGCTAATGTCGAGCTGGGTGGTCATATTCACCTGACCGACCTGACCGTGCCTGAGGGTGTTGAACTGGTTGCTTTGCTGCAGGGCGAAGGTCATGATCTGGATGTTGCATCTGTTCAGACTACCCGTGGTGGCAAAGAAGAAGAAGCTGAAGAAGCAGCCTCTGAAGAAGAAGGCGGCGAAGAGTAATCAGCTTTTTTTATGGCCCCGCGCTGTTAACGCAGGTCAGGGCTATGGAGGATATTATGGCGAAGGATCACTCGATCAGGCTGGTTGTCGGACTCGGCAACCCCGGTGCTCAATACGATGATACTCGCCATAATGCCGGATTCTGGTATGTGGAGCAGTTAGCTCGAGCCTACGGCGTCAGCCTGCAACCCGAGAAAAAATTCTTTGGTCTGACTGCCCGCATTACCATCGCTGGAGAGGATGTCCGTCTGCTAAACCCGACCACCTTCATGAATCGCAGTGGTCAGGCGGTGGGTGCTATCAGCACCTTCTTCAAGATTCCCCCTCAATCTATTCTTGTTGTTCACGATGAGTTGGACTTGCCAGCGGGTATTGGTCGCCTGAAACAGGGCGGTGGCCACGGCGGACACAACGGCCTTCGGGACATTATTTCAGCGCTGGGAAATAACAGGGACTTTCTGCGTTTGCGTCTGGGGATTGGTCATCCGGGTCAGAGCAAGGAAGTGATTAATTATGTGCTGAACAAGCCCTCCGTGTCGGATCGACAGAAGATTGATTCAGTGATTGACGAAGCCATCCGCATCTCCCCCGAGGCCTTTAATGGTGCTCGTGCCAAGGCCGTTCAAGAGTTACATACCTTTAAAGCCTGACTTCACGATGGCCTGATATTCAGTTTCGGGATTGGCCAGTACTCTCTTCTTTTGCGAATGCTTTCTCCCCGTTTCAAAGCCTGATCCACCAGTTTGCAGATCAGGGTATCAAAGGGTATTCCTGCATGTCTGGCACCGTCCGGAAACAGGCTGGTTGGGGTCATTCCCGGCAGGTTGTTGAGTTCTGCAAAGACTGGCTCTCCTGATTCAGGAACGATAAAGTCAGAGCGACTCAGGTCCTGACAGCCCAGAATCTGGTGTGCCTTCAGTGCAATCTGCTGAACTTTTCGATACTGCTCATCCGAGATTCTGGCGGGAATCACATGATCACTAAGACCGGGTGTATAGCGGTGAATATAGTCATACCAGGCACCGTCTGGTGTGGTGATTTCGGTAACGGGCAGGATCTGGTAGTCATCCAGGTGGAGGATACCGGCAGTGATTTCGCGTCCGGCAACAAACTCTTCAACCAATAGTTTTTCATCCATTTGCAGGCCCGCTTTCAGCTTGCTGAAAAGGTCTTCATAACCCATGGCAAACTGGATGCCAATACCGGAACCCTGACCAGGCGGCTTGATGATGACTTTATGCCCAAGGGATTCGATACAGTCGAGAGTAGCATCTTCATAGTTTTCGCTGCGATAGACGACTCTGTCTCTGGCCATTGTGATGCCGACAGGCTGAAGCAGACGTTTGGTAACCACCTTATCCAGAGAGCAGGCACTTGCCAGGGCTCCGGAACCTACGTAAGGAACGCCCATAATATCCAGAAGACCCTGCAGGCGGCCATCTTCACCATAAGGACCGTGGGCGACCGGGAAAGCAACATCAACCTGTTGGGCTACGAGTTGTTCCGGAAGGGTTTCGTCGAGCTCCAGGTGGATGGCTCTGCCATAATGTTCTTCCAGACAGGGGGTGATTCGGCTTGCGGAGAGTCTGGATACATCGGCTTCGGGAGACAGGCCGCCGCAGATGACGGCTACAGTTTTGCTTTTGTTGGGCATTCGTCTGATGGCTTTTGTTAGGGCTATGATCAGTCAAGCCTAGTACATAAGCCAAATCTGACCAGTCAGGTTAATGAATCTATTCAGACCCTTCCTCTGTCCAGTTTTACCCTGAGCCATTTAAAAAATTCCGGTGTCGCCTGTTTTAGCCAGAGATGCTGGTATTTCAGGGTCAGCTTTAGCCAGCCTTTATCGTGATACTTTCTCGCACTGGTACCCAGTCTGGTGCCACAGGAGTGGAGGAGGATCCTGTTTTGCCGGGCTTTCCAGACAAATGCATGATCTTCACCGTAGAAAGTGTCGGTGGGATAACCCTTGAGGTCGAAAAATTGTGTCCGGCTGATGCAAAACCCTTGATCACCATAGGGGCATCCCAGAATATCGGAGCGGAATCTGGCTCCCCATTCGTTGATGGATAACCAGCAAGTGTCTTTGTCGTAAAACCAGAGATCAAAGTAGAACAAGTGTCTGGGATATTGATCAATGGCATTCAGTAAGCTTTGGACATTCTCTTTGTCCAATACTGTGTCTGCATGCAGAAACCAGAGGTAATTCCCTGTGGCTTTCTCTGCGCCTGCATTGAGCTGGCAGGCACGTCCCTGTTCTGCAGTACACCAAATCCACCTGAGGTGAAGCAAAGGGCCCGGAAGCTGATCCAGTTTGGCAGGCCGCTGATCGTCGTCATAGCCAACCAGGATCACCTCGTTGCCTGCGGGAAGAAGACTTAATTGTTCAAGAAGCGTCGGCCACTGCGTCTCACCAGGGCCCAGTGGCACGATTACAGATAGGCTGGGCATAATTATCTTTGCAGCACTTCCAGCAATGCTTTCTGCTTCTGGCCAAGCTTGTTCTCAGGAGAGAGTACTGCTGATTTCAGTGCGCTCCTGCACTGGCAATAAGTGCTGTCATGAGGTGTTTCTTCCTGCTGTTTCAGATATTGCCCTAACAACGCTTTAGCCAGTGTCAGGCTTTTGCCGTATCTGGCAATGATCTGCTCAACGCTGGCGTGGGCTGAAGGGTCATCTTTCCAGCAATCGTAATCAGTGGCAATAGCGATTGTTGTGTAACAAAGCTGAGCTTCCCGTGCCAGAAACGCTTCAGGCACATTAGTCATGCCGACAACATCGCACTGAGCGGCGTTTTTCAGGAACAGACTCTCTGCACGGCTACCCAGCCTGGGACCGTCAACGCAGGCATAGGTTTTATCTGTATGCAGTCCTATTTCTGCCAGGTTAGCAGCATTGAGCAGTTGTTCTGATTGCTGATGACAGCTTGGTATTGCGGTGGAGACATGAGCGACAAGACCGTTACCAAAAAAGCTTTTTTCCCGGTGTCCTTTTACGAAGTCGAAGTACTGACTGACCAGCGATAATTCGCCCGGCGCAATCTCCTCCTGCAGACTGCCAACCGCAGAAAGGCCTATCACCCGGGTCGCACCCAGACTTTTTAATGCCCAGATGTTGGCCCGATAATTGATTTCATGAGGCAGAAGTTGGTGGCCGCTTCCATGTCTGGGCAAGAACAACAGCTTTTGTTGATTAAAAAGACCTGTTGTTATTGGACCTGAGTGAGGGCCATAAGGTGTTTCAATCGTCTGCTCATTTAATACTTCAAGTCCATCCAGGCTGTAGATGCCTGTTCCACCAATCACTGCCAGCATTGGGTTTCCTTTTCATTGTGTTTTTCATCAGACATCTGTTGGATCAGGCTGGGAAGCTGATTGACCCATGCTCTGATCTCGTCTCTTACACGACGATAGATTGTTAATGATTCTTCTTCTGTTTTCACCGATTCAGCCAGCCGGGGAGGGTCATCAAAACACTTGAGAATGATCTGCCCCTGTCTGGGTGTTGGACTTTCCGCCATCTGGCTGCGACAGGAGTTGCCAGTGCAGAGGAACAGTATCCGGGTTTTAGCCATCAAAATCTCCTGTTATTGAGCAGACAATCAGAGTTCGCTGCAGGAAGAGCCAAAAGCAAAACAGCTGTAGCAACGGTGGTGTTTCATACTGATGGTTTCACTCAGGCTCGTCCGTAAACTCTTGCCAAGGTTGTACTCAGTATCGTCATCCACCAGTGTGCAGGCGTAAACCTGCATCTGCCCGTTTTGTTTGACCATCATTTTGGAAAACGCGCACATAAACTGACGACGACTTTCTTCTGTCTGATAGCGGGTCATACAGTCTGTGCTGACGTGGGGAACATCCGGTAAAGAACCGGGAGGCAGGAAATCCGGAAAGGCCACCTGTTTCAGGTTGATGGGCAAACCGTTCAGTTCAAAAAGATCTCTGAAGGCCTGTTCAACCACTGCCGTGTTTTCGTCTTTTTCCATATGTCTGGCGACGGAGATGTTAAAGCCATTTTCATGCAGTAGTTTCAGTCCTGAAAGAGCGATGGCAAAGCTGTCTTCACCTCGTCCTGCGTCATGTTGTTCAGCGTTTGGATGATCCAGGCTGACTCTCAGGGATATGGGGTAAGGGTTACTGCTCAAACGAGTCAGCTCATCAAGCCTTTTGATCATGGGGGTCGTGCCATTAGTCAGAACCAGGCAGGGGCGATGCTGGGAGGCATAGTCCAGGATTCGGATAATGTCTTTAATGACAAAAGGCTCTCCTCCCGTAAAAGAGAATTGTTCAACCCCCAGTTCAAGTGATTCATCAATGTAGGGTTTTACTTCTGTCAGAGTCGGGGCGTCCAGCCTCTTGCTGGCCGGACTTGAACCCTCCAGACAGAAGCCGCAGGAAAGGTTGCAACGGGTTCCGGTATGAAACCAGAGTTCTTTCAGTTGATGAGGTTTGATATAACCTCTGGGGCTGCCATCAGGCGTAAAGTGCCAATCCTGGCTTTTAGTGTCTGGAGGTGTTCCTGTCAGCAACATGAGCCATCACTTCCCTTGTTTTCATGGGTGGAAGATGAGAAGGGCAGCGAGGTTCCGCAGCCATCAAAAATGCCATAATGGGTGCTGAAGTTACCAATGAACTCGAAGTGTTCACGGAATCTTGTATCGTGCAGCATTCTCCAGGTGTTACCGCAAACCGGGAAAACCTTGCCTTTGGTAATAGGGTGGTGCCCATCCAGATTGAAAGTGTTGGGATGGTGATCAATCGTGCCTTTATAGATCACAGCCTGTCCATAGTCCTCGCAATGACTTTCCAGCTCTGGCAGTTTGAACAATCGATAAGTCGCCGAGAAAAACCGGATATCACCGACCTGAGCTTCAATCTTACGGTTATTGATAGTGACAGGTTTATCTTCCACCAGTCTGGGGTCAGTGAAACCGGCCTTTCTGGCCAGATTCAAAAAGTCATTCCAGTAGAGGGCACCGCTGAGACACTCTCCGTAAAGCACCGGATCATCGACCAGTTCAGCAGGAATGCGGCGATCAGAATAGACGTCAGAGAAGTAAAGTTCACCGCCTGGTTTCAGCAGACGCCAGGCTTCTCTCAACACTGCTTCCTTGTCCGGAGAAAGGTTGATCACGCAGTTTGAAATGATCATGTCGAAGCTGTTTTCTTCCAGGTTCAGTTGATCCAGTTTTTCAATATAGCCTTTGTGGAATTCGGTGTTGGCTTTTGCATAGCCGAATTTTTCCCGGTGGTATTCGACATGTCGGTTGGCAATCGCAAGCTGTTCGTCTGTCATGTCGACACCGACGACATAACCCTCTTCTCCGACCATTTGAGCCAGGGCATAACAGTCACGACCTGATCCGGAACCAAGGTCGAGTATTCTGGCGCCTTGCAACTGCTCAGGGCAGACCAGTCCGCAGCCATAGTAATGGCTCAGAACCTCGTCATGAATATTGGCAAGGGCACTTTTCAGGTGGCGTGGCATGGTTGCATCGGTGCAGCAGGCATTGGTCTGCAGGTCATCGCTGCCTTGCAGAGTCTTGCCATAGTAATTCTGTACTGTTTCATGCATGAGAGATTTTTCCTTGCTTGAAAATAGATTGAATATGTTTTGACAGAGCCCTTCGGGCAGGTCGATTATCACGATTCAGTTCGGGGAGTACTCCGAGCAAATCTTTTAAATGATCAACATCCTGGCCAGAAGGAGCGTAGCCGACGGATAAGCGGGATTGACGACAAAGACTCGTCAGTGACACTCCCAGAGAGCCTGTGCTCCAGGGCAGCTTTGAAAGGTCAGGCCAATGAGTTCGGTTCGCCATGATGGTGACGCCGCCATCACTGGCCTTGCTGAATACGGTGTCGTAGGTCTTGAGCTTTTGTGCTGTGTCCGAAAGGTCTTTGAGGCTGAGTGTCGGACAGTCACTGCCAATATAGATGAGGTTTTCTTTTCCCTGAAGTCTCAGCTCATTGTCGATGTGGTTCAGTCTCTCACCGAGGTTGCCAGAGCCCTGGGGTACTACCAGGTTGTCGTCGCCCTTCAGAAGCTGACTGGCCCAGTCATAGTCGCTTTCATGAGAGGGAGCAATAACTTTCTGGCCTGGCCACTCTGATAAATCTTCCAGTGCACAGGCTAGCAGGTGCTGAGCAACCGTCAGAGCCTGTTCTGTTCCCATGTCAGCAGCAAGGCGTTGTTTTCCCTGGTGTAAGGCGGGCTTTTTGCACACAAGTATCAATGTTGCCTTTTTTATCAGACTTGGTTCGTAGCTTGTCATTATTCTTTGATTTTAATTTCGCTTATGTGGTCGCAGGAGCCAGACTCCGGCCTGCTATTGCGTAACTATACTGCGGAAACAGTTGTTTGGATTCAAGGCTGCGGTTTTTTTTAAAGCTCTCTTCAGGGTTGTCTGGCTAACCTGCCGGGTGTTGTTCTGCCGGTAGGGAAAGCATTCTGCTGTGAGTCAGTATAAATCCGGAAAGAGCAGTCGGGCATAATACTGGTGTCAATTCAGGTCGGGCTTTATAATCCTGTCCCAAATTTTTATTGAATTTCCCCTGGTAACTTTTTATGGGCTTTAAATGTGGCATCGTTGGTCTGCCCAACGTCGGCAAATCAACACTGTTCAATGCTTTGACCAAGGCAGGGATTGATGCAGAGAACTTCCCTTTCTGTACTATCGAGCCAAATTCGGGTGTCGTGGCCATGCCCGATCCGCGTCTGAACAAGCTGGCTGAGATTGTTAAGCCTCAGCGTGTGTTGCCCACGACCATGGAATTTGTCGATATTGCCGGCCTGGTAGAAGGTGCCTCCAAGGGTGAAGGTCTGGGCAACAAATTCCTGGCCAATATTCGTGAGACTGATGCTATCGCCCACGTAGTACGTTGTTTTGAGAATGATAATGTTATTCATGTGGCCAATAAGATTGATCCGGCGGCGGATATCGGCATTATCAATATCGAGCTGGCCATGGCGGATCTGGAAAGCTGTGAAAAACAGCTGCAGCGAGTCACTCGTGTCGCCAAAAGCGGCGACAAGGATGCCAAGGCCCAGAAAGTCCTGCTGGAAAGAATTGTTCCCCATCTGGAAGAAGGCCACCCTGTTCGATCCATGGCAATGACCGATGAAGAGCAGAAGCTGACCAAAACATTCCATCTTCTGACGACAAAGCCCACCATGTACATTGCCAACGTCGATGAAGATGGTTTTGAAGATAACCCTTATCTGGACGTTGTTCGTGACATCGCCAGGAGCGAGGGTTCTGTCGTGGTGACAGTCTGCAACAAGCTGGAAGCTGAGATTGCTGAGCTCGAAGATGAAGAGCGGGATGAATTTCTGGCCGATCTGGGTATGGAAGAGCCAGGTCTGGATCGTGTGATCAGGGGGGGGTATGAACTTCTTGGACTACAGACGTATTTCACTGCCGGAGTTAAAGAAGTGCGTGCCTGGACTGTGAAGATCGGTGCGACGGCGCCTCAGGCTGCAGGTGTGATTCACACTGACTTTGAGCGTGGGTTCATTCGTGCGGAAGTGACGGCTTACGATGAGTTTGTTCAGTACAACGGTGAACAGGGTGCCAAGGAAGCAGGTCGTCTGAGAGTGGAAGGCAAGGATTACATCGTCAAAGATGGCGATGTTATGCATTTCCGTTTCAATGTCTGATGCAATTGGGGCTGTCTGACCAGCCCTGTCCTTTTTAATTCCGGGTCATTAACTTCTGGAGAGTCATTGAATGTTGCCATTGACATTGCTCTTATCCAGAAAGGTATTAATAGAAGCATTAACAGTCCGTTCTGAAAAAATAATAAGGCTTTGAATAAGGCGCATGCCAGTACCCGCAGAAATACGAAACAGGGGTAGGGGTTTTCTGAAAGTTCCTAAAAAAGCCGCTTAAACAGTTGACAGGACAGCGTTAAATCCTGAAAATGCGCACCATCTTTCGGCGGCTAGGTAGCTCAGTTGGTTAGAGCACAGCACTCATAATGCTGGGGTCGGCAGTTCGAGTCTGCCCCTAGCTACCATATTCAGGAGCTTGCAGGCAGGCGACTGCTAACGTAGGGTCGAAAGTGTACACGGAATGTCCATACCCTATAAAACATTTCGTATTTGCTGGGGTGTAGCCAAGCGGTAAGGCAGCAGGTTTTGATCCTGCCATGCGGGGGTTCGAATCCCTCCACCCCAGCCATAAAAATGGCTAGGTAGCTCAGTTGGTTAGAGCACAGCACTCATAATGCTGGGGTCGGCAGTTCGAATCTGCCCCTAGCTACCATTTTATTGGGGTGTCGCCAAGCGGTAAGGCAGCAGGTTTTGATCCTGCCATGCGGGGGTTCGAATCCCTCCACCCCAGCCATCTTTCTGAAGCCCGACTGAAACAGGTCGGGCTTCTTCGTTTCAGTGACTTTTAAAACCTCAATGTATAAGTAACGCCCAACTTGTTTTGATCAGGAAGGTGATCTTCGGGGGGGGCGCAGATGCTGTTCTGAGCATGAAGTTATTTGTGTGAATGTTTATCTGTTGTCATTGCGGATAGCCAGGCACTCAAAACATCAAGATAATCTCATTCGTGTTTGGATTCGATCCAATAAAAAAAGACATTTCGTCATTAAAGAAAAAACGTTTGGGTTATTTGCTGGACGACAAATACCTGACGCATCATAAAGTTGAGGCCTGTTTTGGATTTTGTATTTACTCTTGATTGGGGGTTATTGCTGTTTTTTGTTGCGATTCTGGCTGGTTTTGTTGACTCCATTGCAGGCGGCGGCGGATTGATTACAGTCCCCGCGCTTCTGGCGGTGGGGCTTTCTCCGGCACAGGCTCTGGCGACCAATAAATTACAGTCAACAGGCGGCTCTTTCTCTGCCAGTGTTTATTTTATTCGAAGAGGGTTGGTGAATCTCAGGGAAATGCGTTTTGCCATTTTCATGACCTTTGTTGGCAGTGCCGCAGGCACGATTCTGGTTCAGTTGATTGATGCTTCGGTTTTGAAGCAGATTATTCCCTTCCTGTTATTGGGTATAGCTGCTTACTTTATTCTCTCCCCCAGTGTCCGAAATACTAAAGCTTCTTCTGCCAGAATGAGCCTGACCGCTTTTGCCTGTTCAGCAGGGTTGGGAGTCGGCTTTTATGATGGCTTCTTCGGCCCGGGCACGGGCTCTTTCTTCGCCATAGCCTTTATCAGCCTCCTTGGTTATTCCCTGACAATGGCGACGGCTCATACCAAGGTTCTGAACTGTACCAGTAATGTGGCTTCCCTGCTGTTCTTTATATTGGGTGGTCAGGTTGTCTGGGCCGTAGGGGGAATCATGCTGATAGGTCAGTTCATCGGCGCCAGACTGGGATCGAGAATGGTTGTGAAGCGTGGTCAGCAGATTATTCGTCCCATGATCGTCGTTATTTCACTGGTTATGACCGGCAAACTCATGTGGGACGAATACGGACATTTGCTGTTTTGACGTTTTTTCTGCGAAAGTGACGGTTTAGCGTTATTATAGATAGTCCTGCAGGCTCCTCGCCCTGGAGTCTTATAACTGTTTGTGAAGAATAACGTCACTCAGATATTTGAATGGACAACAGCTGGCTCAATGCATTGTTTGGGGGAATCTATCTTGCCCTGATCATCGCCTTCGGAATTCACATTATTATGCAGCGCAGGCCGGTAGGCGTGACTCTGGCCTGGGTACTGTTGCTGTTCATTCTGCCGGTAGCCGGTTTTTTCTTTTACCTGCTGTTTGGCTCAAGGCGCCTTGGGAGAAGAAGGCTCCGACGTCTGGAGAGTCTGTATCCTGACTACGAACAGTGGTCTAGCCACCTTTCGAGAGTGATTACCCAGCGGCAGCTTGAGTATCCCTCCAATACTCCTCATACAGGGATCTACAAGCTGGCGGAGCAGACCCTGGGTATTCCAGTGCTGCCTTGTAGCAAGCTTCAGCTGTTTCATGAAACCGATACCATTCTTCATGGCCTGTTACAGGACATAGAGAAAGCCAGATGCAGCATTGTACTGGAGTTTTACATCTGTGAGCCCAAGGGGCGAATCAAGGTTCTGGCAGAGGCTCTGATCAGAGCTTCACGAAGGGGTGTTGACTGTATGGTAATACTTGATGCAGTGGGCAGTCGTCAGTTTCTTCGAAGTGAGTGGGCAAGACGTTTCCGTCTGGAGGGCATCAGTGTTACCGGGTCCATGCCGGTTGGTCTTTTAAGGATGCTGTTTGAGCGCCTTGATATTCGCAACCATCGCAAAATTCTCGTGATTGATGATGAAATTGCCTGGAGTGGCAGCTTTAACCTGGTCGATCCTGTTCATTTTCGTCAGAAGGCTAATGTCGGACAATGGATCGACGCCATGGTCAGGGTAGAAGGTATACCCGCACACGTTATGGCAGTGATTGCTCATTGGGATAAAGCGCTTGAAACGGGTGAAAAACATTCGTCGTTTAATGCTACCTACGAGTTTCCACCTTCCTGTCTTGACAGTTACACCGGTGCTGATGTTCACGTACTGCCATCAGGACCGGGTATCAACCGGGAAAGGCTCCATCAGGTTTTGCTTACCGCAATTTACGAAAGTAAGGAAGAGCTGCTGATATCTACACCTTATTTTGTTCCGGACGAATCATTGCTGACAGCCCTGAAGTCAGCGGCCATGAGAGGGGTGGACGTTCAGTTACTGGTTCCTCGCAGAAATGACTCCAGAATGGTTCACTATGCCAGTCGCTCCTATTACGAAGACCTGTTAAACGCAGGGGTGAAAATATTGCAGTTCAAGGGAGGATTGCTGCATACCAAGTGTGTTCTGGTGGACCGATCGACCATTCTTTTTGGTACTGTAAATCTGGATATGCGCAGCGTCTGGCTGAATTATGAAGTGACCATGATCATCTATGACAGAGCCTTCAGCCAAACCATGGCGACGCTTCTGGATCAGTACATGCAGAACTCCGAGCGTGTTCGTTTGTCTCTATGGAGCCGAAGGTCTGTCACCAGACGGTTTCTGGAGAGTCTTTTTCAGCTGTTAAGTCCTTTGTTGTGAAGTAAGTACCTAACCAGCAGGCCTGGTAGTTACTGCGTCGTTTAAGAACATCCATGTTTTGATCAATAAAGATTTTTAACTGAAACAGTTCGCCTTATTTATAGACTTCCAGCGAGTCAACAGTTATGGAGTAAAGGGTTTCAGTGTACTCTGAGTGAGTGGTCTCAACGTGCAGGGTTCCAACCAGCCAATACGGGATTAAGCCCGCTTCCTCAACTTTGATGCCTTTTTCTTTATTCTTGAATTTTACATAAATGGTCTGGTTAGGCGGTGGTGCTGGTACGTGGATGCAGGCACCCCTGGTTGGTACCAGCAACAGCTCCGTCGCTCTCTGGTTTTTGTCGAGGTTAAGTGGCACGAGGTATCCGGGTATTTTTACCGTGCGTTTGTCCAGTCTTGCAACGGGCGTCTTGCCCAGATTATCCAGATAGGCGATGACATCATCTTTGCTCATCTCTCCGGCCTGATAACTGTCAACGACTTTTTGATCCGGTGCAGGCATCAGCTCGTCCCAGGTGATCTCTATGACTTCTGCTTGGGTTGCAGGCTTTTCCACCGGCTTGGCCTGAGCGGCGACTACTGGCAGCAGAGTCAGTAGCGTCGTCAGTATCAGGGATTTTCCTGTTTTCATGATGATATCCAATTTAGACTCTTATGGTCAGGCCATCGGCAAGAGAGTTTTTGTAGGCGCGCCAGGCCGGGATTATGCCCAAAACAATGGCGCAGACAATGATCATTCCGGCCAATGACCATTCAAAGGTGCCCGGAGCACTGATGGCCAGGTGCAGCCCCAGTATCTGTTGCACAACGGGCTGAATAGCGAAAAGCAGTCCATAGAGTATAAGGAAGCCCAGAAGGGTTCCTGAAACCCCATAAACGACAGATTCAGTGATCATCAGCGTGAAGATATGGATCGGCCTTGCGCCAACTGAGCGGAGAATGGCCATCTCCCGGCGCCTTTCATTAAGAGAAGTGAGAATCGAAGTCAGCATGCCCATCAGACCTGCCAGGACCACTATGATGGAAACCGCCAGCAGTGCCTTTTCTGCGGTGCCAACCAGTTGCCAGAGCTCCTGAAGAGCAACACCGGGCAGAATGGCGGTCATGGCTTCCTGCCGGTATTCATTGACTTTCCTCTGGTATCGGAAAGCGGCAATACGGGATTTCAGGCCAACGAAATAGGCGGTAACACTGGCGGGCTGCAGATTCATGGCCTGTGCCTCTGCAGCGGACACCGAGAATGCGGCAATGGGTGGTGCACCACTTACCCAGTCGATATGCAGGGCTTCGATCCCCTCAAGAGAGATTAGAATTACTCTGTCCGTGGGCGTGCCCGTTGGCTTGAGAATGCCGGAAACCTTAAAAGGCTTATCATCGTGAGGCAGCAGACTCTTACTTTCTATGCCATGGCTCAGAACAATGCTGTCACCGACTTCATAGCCAAGGCTGGCAGCGACTTCAGATCCAAGTACAGCGTCGTATAAGGCATTGAAAGGTTGGCCCTCGGACAGTTGCAGTGATTCATCATCGCCGTATCGAAAATGACTGAACATGTCGTGGGAGGTGCCCACGACCCGATAGCCATGGTGGGAGTCACCCAGGGAAATGGGAACAGACCAGGCAACATCCGGGGCAGACGTCAGATCCTGATAAGTCTCCCAGGAGATATTGTTGGTGGCATTGCCAATGTGGAAAACAGAATACAACAGAAGATTGATAGAGCTGCTTCTGGCTCCCACAATCAAATCCGTACCTGATACGGTGTTGGTAAAGCTGTTTTTGGCTTCGACCCTGATACGTTCAACCCCCAATAGCAGGGCTACGCTGACAGCAATAGAAAATATAGTCAGCAAGGCGGTTGTTTTTCGGTTTTTAAGGCTCTTTAAAGCCAGGCTTAAAATCGACATCAGTCCACCTCTTTGACTTTGCTGGCCCGGTTAATTTCATTGAGCACAATGCTGCGATCAAATAACGATTCAAGGCTACGGTCGTGGCTGACGAATAGCAGGGTGTTGCCTACTGTTTCACATTCTGCGAACAGCAGATTGATGAAGGCTTCCCGGGTATCTGTGTCAAGTGCTGAAGTAGGCTCGTCGGCGATGATCAGATCAGGCTTGCCAATCAAAGCTCTGGCGGCGGCAACTCGCTGTTGCTGTCCGATACTCAGTTCTGTAGCGGGACGATGCAGTATGGATTCGTCCAGTTCCAGATGTTTAAGAAGACGTCTTGCTTCGTCCTGCTCACTGCCAGCAATACTGTCGAGATTGCTTTTGCGCTTTTTGGCAAAGCCCAGAGACAGAGTGACGTTCTCTATTACAGAGAGATAGGGAATCAGATTGAACATCTGGAAGATAAAGCCAATATGATCAGCACGGAAGCGATCGCGCTGCGCCGGGGAAAAACGACTAATGTCGTTCCCCAGCACGTTGACCTGTCCCCGCTCCGGTGTAATGACGCCGCCGAGCAGTCCCAGTAGTGTGGTTTTGCCGGAACCCGACGGGCCGCGGACAAAGACCTTTTCGCCTCTGGATACAGTCAGTTCAGGAATATCCAGAACAGGTATTCCTGCTTTCCAGCTGAACTCAACAGCTGTGAGTTCAATAACGTGAGAGCGGGAGTCAGTCATCTTAGAAGCGAACCTCTGGCTTGCTCTTGGTCATTTCGGCAGCCATCTGACCTTTTTGGGTGAAGCCCTGAACGTTTAAGGATTCGCTGCGCTCGAATGTTTCAAAGATTGAAGTGCTGATGGTGTTCAGCTGATTGGCATTGCCACATTCAAAGACGTACGTAGCTGAGATATCCATATGCCCACTTTCGCTCTCATGCTCTTCATGGTTGTGTTCACCGTGATGGTCATCATGATGGTCATGAGAGGCATGCTCACCGTGATGATCGTGCTCATCATCATGGCCATGAGATGCGTGCTCATCGTGGTGATCATGCCTGTTATGATCTTTTTCATGATGTCCGTGATCGTCGTTATGAGCTTTTTCACGACCATGATCGTGATCAACAGAGCTTGAGGTAGCTTTGGCGCTAACCAGTTTGCAGGAAGCGGCAGGGGTCATGCTCCAGAGGCTGGCGGCTTCCAGCTTTTCCAGAGCTTCATGGAGCTGGTGGCGTTGTTTATCGGTAGTAATGGTCTCGAAGCCCAGCACATCATTGGCAGGCATTTTCAGTTCCAGGTGAATTTCAGAACCTTCGACTGCAAAGTTCAGTTCACCCTGTCCGTGAACATGGGCGTCAACGTGACGCTGCTCTCCATTTGCGGAATAAACAGTCAGGGACAGGACTCCGCAGGCAATACCGGCAGCCAGTTTAGTAAAAGTTTGCATAATGTCACTCGTAGAGGCACTTATCTGATAAATAGGTTTTCTGGTTTATTGATGACATCAGATAAAGGCCGGCGGAGCCCGGGTCAGCTTTTTGGTGGGGGTTTCCAGAGAAAAGGAGCGGGTTTTTTCTGCACTGTTGAAGGGAGCGAAGAACGAACGTTCTGCAGTAAACAGTGCGGGGGACGGAGGTGCCTGGGAAGTCAGTTGGCAGCCCGCTGAATGATGCTGATCCCCATGCCAGTGATCGGCATGATCATTCAGCGATAGTTGTTGGAGCAGATTGTGATAGCTAGAACTAAAGTCCTTAGGGGGATTATGCGTGTGACTGACGGAGTAATGGATAACCAGCAAATAAACGACAAGAATCAGACAAAATCGAAGAGGATTTGGTCTGTGTCTGTGGGCAGTGTTTATCAGGCTTATGGTTAGCATTCAGTCATGTTATCGACACATTGGTAGTAATGGTCCGAATTATTCTCTAAAGCCCTAACAAAAAGCAATACTATAAGACACAGTCATTTGCGTTTAATCGAATTGCTTGCCGTGTACTTTAAAATGAACTTTCCTGGCTAAGCTAATGTCTGTCGTCAGAGCATTGTCTTGACCAGGTTTCGACGGGTCAGCCAGGAGGTAATGAATACTGCCAGTAAATGCAGGCCGACAAAGTAGTAGAGGCCATTCACCAGCATCGAATGCCATTCATAAACATTGTGTTCAAAGCCAAAGTCGGTATCCTGCAGCCACCCGGTAAACGCAGCCAGAGCCAGGGCAATCCACATCAGCCAAACAGCAATCGCTCCCATCGGGTTGTGGCCATTTTCACCCTGCTGCCGGGTTTTCAGCTCGTGAAGGTGCAGTTTGATGCCCGAGAATGAGGGTTTGATGTCCCGAAGGCGAGCAGGTGCCGGGGCAAAAGTCACGCCGTAAAGCAGTCTGAGTCCTACCAGGGCAAGGATGACCCAGCCAGAATACGCATGGTACTCGCTGTACCCGTCAATCAGAAAATGATTACTGAAAAAGAGTAATGCAACCGTCCAGTGAATCAACTGAACGGTTCGTGGCCATTGAAACTTTTTAGACATCGAACTTTCTGTGGTATTTCTTTCTGATGTCATTGAGCTTTTTCATTCTTTGTTTGGCCAGATCCAGATCTTTATTGTCGAGAGCAGCCTGAACCCCGGCCAGTCCGGTCAGCAGTTGATCAATGCCTTTTCGGAATTCCTCAGGCGCATCAGTGTAGCCGGTCTCCCTGGCGTTTTCGGCGTGCGTACGGAATTCAGTTAGGTAGCTCTGCATGTCTTCAATGGTTTTAGCAGAGCCGGAGCGTTTGAAATTGAAGCCCATTTTTTTCATTTCAGTGTTCAGTTCATCAGAATGACCTTCGTGGCCATGGCCATGAGCTGAAGCAGGCATGGAAGCCATCAATGAAGCGGACAGTGCCAGTGGTATAAAGAGGGCTTTGGCAAGCGATTTCATATTAACTTTCCGTATAAACATTTCGCTCGGGCATCATAATGATTCTTGCAAGAAATAAGAAGGCTAGTTGTGTAAAACTTTTTGATTTAAAGGCACTGTCACTGAAGGGCATGTCATAAAATATCCGAACACTTTCAGACATTTACCGACATAAAGTTATTCTGTTTTTCTGGTTGCCAGACTACCGCCCTGATCTTTCCAGTCTTTCAGACCTCCTCTGAAGTGCATGATGTTGGTATAACCCCGAGCCGCAGCAAAATCTGCTCCGGCAAACCAGGATGTACATTGTGGACCACCACAATAAACAACTATGGGGTAGTTTTTCAGGATGGGTAGTTGGCTCTCCAGAGTGGCTCTGTCTGTCAGAGAATAGGCATCTGGCAGGTGGCCCATGGTATAGGTCTCCCCCCTGTTAGTATCAAGAAGAAACACTTCGCCAGCATCGACTGCCTTGCGCAAGTCAGGGTAAGAGATGGCGGGGTAGTGCCTGTTGTAGGCGGCGAGCCTGTCTTCCGTGGTTGCGTTTTCTGAAGCTGTCACACTGGTGCTCAGCAGGATCGCGGCGCAAGCCAGCATACGTGGGTCTCTTAACCATGAAGTGAACATGGGGGGTCTCCGGTTTACTGCTAAAGCTCAGAGTATAGATGGCCTGTCGCTAGTTGGCTCCGAAGTTCTTTAAAGCTTGGGCATAGGGTGCGGCATGATGGTGTGTTTCCAGTAGCGATAGAAAGGTGCCGCCCTCTGGTGTCACTGGATTGATCTCCAGACTTGTTTCCGAGTAAAAGTGCAGGAATCGTTCAAAGTCCTCTACTCGCAGTGCACGATAAGCACGGGTCAGAATGTGTAGGGCGCGATCTTCTCCGGCTGGTGCCTGAAGGGTAAGCAGTTCTTTGATTCGCTCATCATTCAGCACTTCACCAATGACTTTCTGTTTGTCTTTCTTCATCGTTATTCCTGATAGCTTTTGGCTGTTTGCCGGCATTGTACACGATGGATTTTAAACTTTCAGGAATCTTAATCTTGATACTTTCACCGGGATTGTCGGAAAAGTGGCGATTATGGCATTTATAGTTGCCCAAGCCCTATTCAAGTAATCTGAATTATTCCGAAATGGTATAGATTTTTTAAATAAGCGCCTCAACTTTAGATGATACTTAACTTTACAAAGGAATAGACTGAATGAATCAGAGGTAACAAGGATGTCAGCAGCAGCAGTAGGTTCAGTTGGGGGGCAAAGTCCGGTAAAAACTGGGCAGCAGGTTTCTCAGGGTATTGAAGGAGGAGCCAGAACGAAAGCCCAGAGTATGAATCGCAGTATCGAAGTGCGTAATCATCCCAATCTTCTCCCTTCATCTCCCCCGACACACGGTAGTTCACTTCAATCACTCCCATCTGACATTTCGCTGTACGAACGAAAGAGCGAAGTAGTAGAGGGTCGAAAGCACATTGAATCAAATCATTTAGAAAAAGAGCCATCAGGCTCTGTCAGCCCAGCTAAAGAAATCACCAAACCGACCTTAAAGCAAAAGGTGGTTCACATCTTTGGCGAGTTGAAGCGTTCCTTAAAGAATGAAAACTGGAAGCCTGTTCCTCAGGATCTGATCAATAGGGTTCGCAACAATGGTTTGAGAGAAGAGCTTTCCACCAGAAATGAAAAGATAGTGGAACTGGGCCAGCTGAAAGAAAGAGCCAATGCTCTGGAGAACAAGCTGGTAAGTTTTGATAAAAAGTACGCCAAGTCACTTGCGCTTTATGCGGCACCGGAAAATCCTCCCAAAAAAGGTAAGTTTCCGGCTCCGGATGGAAAAACCTACGACTTTTCCAAGGGGCAATTTTTTGGTGACAGAGTGAAGATGTTGAATGAGTTCAAAGCTGCCTTTGATAAAGATCCTGGTTTTCAGAGTTACAACTCTGATCTTGAAGAGTTAAGAAGTATAAAAGGCAATGGAGATGAGCCAGGCAAGAAAGCTGAGCTGAAAAAGGAGATCAGGGAGCTGAGTCAATCCCTGAAACCAAGGGTTGACGCAGAGGCTGGTCAGGAAACCGAGCTTCGCCTTGGAAATCTCGATGCTCAGGTAGAAACTATTCAAATGAAAACGAAAAAGGCAATTCAGCAAAAGTCCGAAGAGTATCGAACAAATATAAAAACACTGAAAGAAGCAGTAGATAGTAAAAGAAAAGAACTGGACTCCCACAGAATGGAGAATGAGTTAAGGAAGTTCAAAATCTCGGGAGTGACACGCAAGCTCGAGGGAATCGAAAGCTCCAGACAACGGTGGCTGAATAATGTTGAGAGTAATACTCAATTGAATCCACAGCAGAAACAGCAGAGCAAAGCACGAATAGAGGCGTCATTCAGTCAGAGGAAGGTGGAGCTTCAGGAAGAGTTAAAGAGCCTTAAAAGTAAGGTAAATTCTTATCAAAGCATAAAGCAAGTGCTTCAGGAAGAATATGATCGAGCCATTGAGGCCAGGGACCACGCCGCTGAGGGCAGAGGTTTCAGAGAAAGCATAAATGAAATTCTCAATGGGGAGAGTAAAGAAATAAGAAAAATTTATGAAATGCGCAAGGCATTTCCCGGGAAAATTGAACTTGATCGAGCTGCAATCAGAAAAGGTTTGCAGGGAAGAATAAGCTAAAAGGCGTTGAACCAGTCTACCACCGGGTAAACTGGTTCAGCTAACTCAATTTTCAGTGACCCTTCAAAGCAAAAATGCCGTTGGCATTTCGCCAGTAGCCCTGGTAATCCAGCCCATACCCAAAGATATAACGATCTTCAATTTCAAGACCTGAGAAATCTGCCTTGAGGCCGGGGCGAGCCTTGCGGTCGTGCAGCTTGTCAACCAGAACGGCGGTCAGAACCTTCTCGGCACCTTGTTCCTTGCAGAAGTCGACAATGGCGTCCAGAGTGTGGCCCTCGTCAAGAATGTCATCAACGATCAGAATTGTCCTGCCCTTCATGTCCTGTGAAGGGCGTACTTTCCAGTCCAGACGGCCACCGGTTAATTGATCACGGTAGCGTGTGGCGTGCACGTATGAGGCTTCCAGGGGGAACTGCAGGTGAGTGAGCAGCTTGCCGGTAATGACCATGCCACCATTCATTACACAGTAAACCAGTGGATTACTACCAGACAGTTGTTCAGTAATAGCGCTGCCCATATTTTTAATGGCGTCTTCTATCTGTTGTTCATTGTACAGGCAGTCAGCCTCGTTGAGGACTTGCTGGATATGGTCGAGATCAACAGACATGGGTTGGGAACCTCGTTGTAATAACTCGTCATTGGCTAACAACTGGCTTTCTCCGGAAACTGCCTGATGGGCAAGCAATGAATCGGGTTCCAGGCAGCGCAGACAAAAGTTGAACCGTGGAAAAAAGAGGGCAACGATACCTACATTAGATGTGAACAGCAAGTTATAGCTTACTTCGGTTTGCTGTGAGAAAAACTTATAGGTGGGTCATAAGGGCTGTGTAAAAATAAAAAGATTCAAGCCCGTCAAATGGGTAGAGTCAGTATTAAGTGGAAGGCATCGGGAGCTGACATGAGCGTACAAGAAATCAAGCACCCTCTGGTACAACACAAGCTGGGCATTTTACGCACCAGGGGTATCAGTACGAAAGGGTTTCGGACACTGGCTAATGAAGTGGGTTCGCTGCTAACTTACGAAGCGACCAAAGATTTTGAGCTGGAAGATCATGTTATTCATGGCTGGGCCGGAGACGTCACCGTCAAGCAGATCAAAGGTAAGAAAATTACTATTGTTCCCATTCTCAGAGCAGGTCTGGGTATGATGGATGGAGTGCTTGATCTGGTGCCGGGTGCCCGGGTCAGTGTCGTAGGTCTGTATCGGGATGAAGAAACCCTTGAGCCGGTTCCTTACTTCGAAAAGCTGGTTAAGGATATCGATGAGCGAATTGCTCTGGTATTAGACCCTATGCTGGCTACCGGTGGTTCCATGACGGCCACTATTGATATGCTCAAGAAAGCCGGCTGCAAGGAAATCCGCTGCCTTGTGCTGGTGGCGGCTCCGGAGGGTATAGAGAAAGTGCTTGAAGCTCATCCGGATGTCAAAATCTTTACTGCATCAGTAGATGATTGTTTGAATGACCACGGTTATATCATACCGGGTCTGGGCGATGCAGGAGATAAAATCTTCGGAACTAAATAGTGAAGGGAAAGGCTGATTATGACTGATATAAACCTGGCCGATGATGGAATGCCAGTATGGCGACAGATGTTGATGGGGGGGCAGATGCTGTTTGTCGCCTTCGGTGCTCTGGTACTGGTGCCCTTGTTGACCGGGTTGGATCCAAATGTTGCTTTCTTTACCGCTGGTATTGGTACGCTGATATTCCAGTTATGTACCAGACGGCAGGTGCCTATCTTTCTGGCCTCTTCTTTTGCCTTTATTGCGCCTATTACGTTTAGTGTTCAAAGTTGGGGCCTGCCTGCAACATTGGGCGGTATGATGGCAGCAGGGCTGTTTTATGTAGTGCTCAGCTTTATCATTCGCCTGCGGGGAAGCGGCATCCTTTATCGATTATTTCCTCCGGTAGTAGTGGGTCCGGTGATTATGGTCATTGGTCTCGGGCTGGCGTCTGTTGCCGTTGACATGGCCAGTGGTGATGCCAACTCATCGATTGATCCCAATACTTCCTTGTTGCTGGCGGGCGTCGCTCTGGTGACAACACTGGCCGTTTCCACCATGGCCGGCGGTATCTTCAAACTGATTCCGGTTATCTGTGGAATCGCTGTTGGTTATATTGCTGCGTTATTTATGGGGGTTGTGGATTTTCAGCCGGTTATTGATCGTCCATGGTTTGCTGTTCCTGCGTTTACGGCCCCGGAGTTTAACTGGAATGCCATTCTGTTCATGGTACCAGTCGCGATTGCGCCAGCTATTGAGCATATTGGCGATATGCTGGCGATCAGTTCGGTTACCGGTAAGAAGTACCTCGAAAAGCCCGGTCTGAAAAATACCCTGATGGGTGATGGTTTTGCCACTTCTGCTGCGGCCATGTTGGGTGGCCCTCCCAATACTACCTACTCAGAAGTCACCGGTGCGGTGATGCTGACAAAAGCTTTCAATCCCAAAATCATGACCTGGGCTGCAATCATGGCTGTTGCAGTGGCGTTTATCAGCAAAGTCGGTGGCTTTCTGGCTACGATTCCAACACCGGTGATGGGTGGAATCATGATGCTGTTATTCGGCTCTATTGCTGTTGTCGGTCTCAGTACCATGATCAAGGCTCAGGTGGATCTGAGCAAGCCACGCAATCTGGTGATTGTGTCAGTTGTTCTGGTGTTTGGTATTGGTGATCTGGCTTTGTCGATGGGTGGGTTCACTCTGAAAGGCGTTAGCCTTTGTGCCATTACTGCCGTTTTGCTGAATGCGATCTTGCCTCATGCCGACAGGGAAGATAAGTTTCAGTCTACAGATGCCTGATTGCAAGTGATCCTGTTACAAAACTAATTGAAACTGATCCTGTCCAGCTCGGTATTAGATTCTAACAGCATAGATTCAGCTTCATCCAGATCTTTGGCAATGTTGATGAATCTGGAGATGCCCGTCAGTTCCAGCAGTGAATGGATGGATCTTGAGACATTGCAAAGTGTGATGCTGTGAATCCGGGTCAATGAATTTCGCGTGTTGAGTAAGACTCTCAGGCCTTCGCTGCTGATGCTGAATAGCTGTGAACAGTCCAGAATCAGGTGGTGATTGCCCTCAAAGGTGGCGGCTTCGATGGCTCGGTCCAGCATTTGTGAGGTGGCAGCGTCCACTTTACCCCGAACTTCCAGCAGGGTGTAGTTGTAATGATCTTCCAGATTGATGGATAAGGCCATAGTCTTACTCCTTTAAAATGGCTGCTTTGTTGCGAGATATCCTAGGATCTGTTGGAAGCAATTGGTATAACAAGGTTGACAGCATTGCTGACAATTTCAGCTGAACAGCTTTTTTTCCGGCAGGTCTTTTCGTGGGTTAAGCTGTTCCGATGGAGCGGTAGGTTTGAGATTCGCTGGTGTCTCTGACTTATTTCCGAGCAATAAAAAAGGGGTGAACCATCACCCCTGTCTTAAATGTCCTGTCAGTCAGTTAGCCAGCACTGTAGAAAGTCGCTGACCCCGGTCCAACCGGCAGACCCATTACGAAGATCCAGATGAAGAACAACACACTCCAGCCAATCACAAAGAACATTGAGTAAGGCAACATCATGGAGATCAGAGTGCCAATACCGAGGTCTTTCTTATAACGTGAAGCAAAGGCAACGATCAGGCCAAAGTAGCTCATCATTGGCGTGATGATATTGGTGACTGAGTCACCGATACGGTAGGCGGCCTGAATGACTTCAGGCGCGTAGCCTACCAGCATCAGCATTGGCACAAAGATTGGTGCAGTAACGGCCCACTGCGCGGAAGCGGAGCCAATCATCAGGTTTACAAAACCACACATCAGGATGAAAACAACGAACAGTAGTGGGCCGGTCAGGCCGATGTTCTGAAGGAATTCCGCACCCAGTACCGCAAAGATGGTGCCGAGATTGGTCATGCCAAAGAAAGCAACAAACTGGGCAGCAAAGAACACCAGGACAATGTACATGCCCATGGTGCTCATGCTCTTGGACATGCAATCGATTACGTCTCTGTCATTCTTGACCGTGCCTACCGTTTTACCGTAGACAAAGCCGGGAATCGCAAAGAAGATCAGGATCATGGCAACAATGCCCTTAAGGAATGGAGAACCCGCAACAGCACCCGTTTCAGGGTGTCTGAGAACGCCCCACTCGGGAACAATGGTGAGAGCCATAACACCCACCAAGACCAGTAATGCCATTCCAGCCCGTTTCAGGCCGCGTTTCTCAAGGTCGGTGACGTCTTCCATTTTGTCTTCAGAAAGATCAACGGAAGCTTCTGATTCGTTGTACTTGCCCAGACGAGGCTCAATGATCTTGTTGGTTACCCAGGTACCTACGAAGGTGATCAGGAATACACTGACCGACATGAAGTACCAGTTGGCTTCAGGACCCACGACATAAGCCGGGTCAATCATTCTGGCGGCCGTTTCTGTGATGCCGGAAAGCAGTGGATCAACAGTGCCCAGAAGCAGGTTAGCGCTATACCCCCCGGAAACACCGGCAAAAGCGGCAGCCAGACCGGCCAGAGGGTGTCTTCCCAGTGAGTGGAAGATCATGGCAGCCAGAGGAATAACAACCACGTAGCCCAGTTCAGCAGCGGTATTGGACAGAATACCGGCAAACACAACAATCATGGTTACGGTGTTGCGGGATGCCTTCATCACCAGGGAGCGAACCAGTGCACTTAGCAACCCGGAGTGTTCTGCAATAGCAACACCCATGAGAGCAACCAGTACGGTGCCCAGAGGAGCAAAGCCGGTGAAATTGGTAACCAGCCTGGTCACAATCATCCGCAGGCCATCACCTGTCAGCAGGTTGACAACATGGATCATGCCATCTGTTGCACGGCCTGCGGCTCCCTCCGGACGGGGGTCAACGACACTCAGTCCTGCCCATGAGGCGATACCACTGATAATAACAATACCCACAGCAAACAGGGCAAACAGGGTAATTGGATGGGGTAACAGGTTGCCAAGCCACTCTACAGTAGCGAGGAAACGATCAAAGGCGGTGCTATTATTTTTGCTATTATTTGCATCACCTGTTGGGAGAGTTTCGGACTGGTACGACATACTTCCGCTCCAAACAGTTTTAGTAGTTTTTTAGCCAGCATCTTTGCTTGTAGTTTTGATAGCCTGGCCATGAGTAACACTCATTCGTTAAATGCTTGTGATTGTGGTCGTTTAGCAAATGAATGCGACGGATGAGTCAGGCAAATGATCCTGACAAAAAGATAAGCTGGACTATATTCCCAGAAAATCTGGTCGGCATAATACTCTGAAACAGGATTTTTTTACAAATTTAGTTATAAGTATATAGTTTTTATTTGATTTGAATTTCATTTTAAAAGACGTTTGTCAATTAAGTTGAAAACCCTGAGTCCATGGTAAGCAGGTAACAGGGCTTGTTTAGGGAGGGATTTGACAATTAATTCTTCCGTGGCACGACTGATCGTGAGCTAAGGCATTTTTACGATGAATGATCAGAACCTGCTCACCTTCAATAGTACTTAGGATGTGGTTTTTGTAGATAAGGAGTCTGAGTATGGAGGCTGGATCCAGTCAATCTTTCACAGTCAGTCAACCTCTGAGGCCATCGGGCACGGGTAATGAGCTTCATTCAAGGGGGGTATCAGGTCGTTCTGCCACATTCAATACTCGCAATGTGACAAGGGCGGATAACCCTTCTTGTAAACTGACTGTTTACCTCGACAATGGCCACAGCTTTGTCAGGCTTGAAAACAAGGACAGAGGAGTAGACATTACCCGAGGTCTCTACCCAGCACGGTTTGTTGCATCGAAAGCTAATCTTCGTAATAAGCTGAGGCTGGAAGCTCTGTTCAATTCTGAGACTTTTCCCGTTAGTCCCTTGTTATTAAAACTATCCAAACCAGCTCCTGTGGAGGAAGTGCAAAAGCCTCGCGTTGCTCGTAATCAGTGTCCGGTGGTTGATAGTAATAATGATAAATTGAAATCCAAACTTTATCTGACCTATGCAGCGTCTTTGGGGGCAAAATTGGCGGGCAAAACACACGTAGGGCGAGCATTGGCGTTAATGGGTGTTCATAGAGTGCTTTTTTCGAAAATGCAGGGGCGCCTTTCAGATGAAACCTTCGGCTATGCCTATGAGGGGTTTGACAGTATCCCTAAAGTTACTTTCTTCATTTCTCAGCAAGAAGCATTGGCGGTGGAGAAGTATATCTCAGAGTATGACAATGCCTGTGATAAAGGAGAGGAAAGTTGTATCTTTCAAGGGATTGGGTTCAACTGTGTTGATTTTGCCCAGGAAGCTTTCTCAAAAACGGACTATTCCGGTCATTTTATTGAATATTTCACCCCTTCAATTTTGTCGCAGAGCGTGGGCATGGCAAGACTCTACGCAGTTGGCTGTCATCTTGTGGTCAAAAATCCCGCTTCGATAGCTGGAACACTGATGTTGGCGGTCGTGGTTGGCAAATACGCAGTTCCCAGGCTGAAGGAAGCTGTCAGGAGTGTTGGCAGTTGGATCTGTGGTTGGGTGTGGCCTGCACAGCAGGCAATCGCAGCGACACAGGTCGATGTGAGTGAGTTGAAGCGGCTTCATGGCAGCCTTCAATTAGCCAATTTATACTGCGAGGTATTCTGGGAAAATTATAGTGAAAGAGATGCTGAAGCCAGAAAGCTGATCAGCGATAGTGTTGATCTTCAGGCGCGTTTCGATGATCTGGAAGAGCTGATCAAAACAGAAGACTATAATGGAAGACATCAATCGTTTATTTATAAAGAGCTGAAAAATATTCAGGACGGCTTCACCGAATTCTTCAGGGAGGCTGCTGACATGAAGAACGCTCATAACAGCAGGGAGAGTTGGCATGGGCGCTGGGCATAGTAAACTTCAGACAGGGGCTCTGCCTCCCGGGCCGATGGATACCGGTGATCTTTCTCAATCCGGCGTCCTGTTTCGTGATTCGGCGACTTTCAATACTCGCAATGTGACAAGAGCAGATAACCCTTCCTGTAAACTGACTGTTTACCTCGACAATGGCCACAGCTTTGTCAGACTTGAAAACAAAGCCAGAGGCGTAGACATTGCTCGCGGTCTCTATCCTGTTTCGAATACTCGGTGGGAAGTGATACCACAGAATGCAGAAGGTAGTCTTGATGATGATCATGAACTGGACTCCCTGTCTCATTCTGAGGCTCCCCCCGCTGATCCTCGAGTACCGAGAGATGAGAAACCAGACCCTGTTGACGAAGTGCTCGAGCCTTTCGTTGATCATAATCAGTGTCCTGTGCGGGAAGTTGTTGGGGATCTTGGGCGGGTTCGCAGACTCTTACTGGCCTCTGTAGTGTCTGGAGGGGCCAAGTTGGCGGGCAGAAGATCTCAGGGAAAGGTGTCGTGTTCTGTTGGAGTTGACAGATATTCATATGAAATTCTTTCCAAAACACAGCAGGGGGTTGTGTTGGATGAAGCTATCGAATTTAAAACTTATTACCATAACGAAATTAATGATATCCCTAAAGTCACTTTCTTTATCTCTCAACAGGAAGCCATAAGAGTTGAGAAGTATATCTCAGAGTACGCCGATGCCTGTGATAAAGGAGAGGAAAGTTGTATCTATCAAGGGCTTGGGTTTAATTGTGTTGATTTTGCTCAGGAAGCTTTTTCAAAAACCGGCTATCCCGGGCATTTTATTCAATACTTTACGTCTTCCCTTCTGGACCAGCATCTGGGTGTAGCGGGACTCTACGCAGGCAGCTACCATCCTCTAGTCAAAACGGCCAAATCGATAGGTGGAACCTTGATGTTGGTGGCAATAGTGGGTAAATACGTCCCTAAATTGACGGAAGCGGTAAGAAGTGTTGGTAGCTGGATGTGTGGCTGGGTCTGGCCTGAGCAGCAGGCAGTTGCAGCGACAAAGGTGGATGTGAGTGAATTGAAGCAGCTCCATGGCAGGCTTCAATCAGCCAATTTATCCTGTGAGGCGTTTTGGGAAAGCTATGAAGCAATTGATGCTGAAGCTAAAAAGCTCATCAGCAACAGTGTTGATCTTCAGACACGTTTCGATGATCTGGAAAAGTTGATCAAAACTGAAGGTTATGATGGAAGACATCAATCGTTTATTTATAAAGAGCTGCAAAATATTCAGGATGGCTTCACCGAATTCTTCAGGAAGGCTAATAATATGAAGAGTGCCAAAAACAGCCATTAATCTCCTTCTTGTGGTTCCATTTTTTTACTAGTAGCTGAAGGCGTACGCCCCGGTCAGTAGCCCCTGATTTTCTTCTATGCTTTTTTTCGAGAGCTTCTATCCTGTAAATTTGATTTTCCAGTCAGTGAGCAAGCTTGATGAAAGAGTTCAGTGCCCTTCTGGCTTTACTTTTTGGGGTGAGTATCCTTGCAGTTGCAGGTTCGCCTTTGCCGGATGCTTCTGGAAAACGAAAAAGTATGGAATCCATTCCCGTCTACACCAGCCCTCCCACGACCTGTCCCTTGAGTGTCTCTGATCAGTGTTTGCCTCTTAAACTATTGACCTGGAATGTGAATCTGATGACTTCCTATGACTTTTTTGAGTTCCTGATGTGGTGGTTTGGTAGCCAGGACATGAACGATCCGGAAATGAGGGCGCAGGAAATTGCCCATTATATGAGCAAGAGGGATTATCACATTGTCTCGCTTCAGGAATTGGGTGATCAGTATCTCAGAGACGTCGTCAATGAGGGAATGAGGCAGGCAGGTTATTACATGACGCCTGTTTTGGGTGAAGGGTGGGAATGGCTGTTGTATGGCAGGCTATTCAATGGCGGGGTAGTGATTTATAGCAAGGCGCCGATTCTTGAGATGCGTGAATTTGTCTTTCCAATGCCGGCAGGCAACCAGGGGTGGTGTGCTGTCGGTGCCTGGTATATCAAGGTGCCAACCCAAAGTGGAAATTTGCATGTGTTTGGTCTCCATTTGCAAACGGTGCAAACTGATAGCGAAGATGAATACAAAGGTCTGATCAGGCACTACGATTATCTTGGGGAGATCAAGAGTAAATTGAATATACCCAGCCATGAAGCAGTCATTTACATGGGGGACTTTAATTCTGATGCGGGTAGAAAAGACGGAGAATCTGAAGGGGGTGAATATTTTCAAATCATGCTGGAAACCCTGTTCAGCCGCCAGGCAGCTGATTTTACCAATACCTCTTTGCCCTATTCCTTTGACATCCATAGCAATGGAATGGCCAAAGGAAAAGGTCCTCATCAGGGTACTCTGGATAATATTCTTTGTGACAGGAGAAATGTCTGTCCAGTGAGTGGTTACCTGAGAATTTTACAGGCCAATCAAACAAATACCCGATTAGGTGTGCTTTCGGATCATTATCCCGTTGAGGGTATCCTGTATTTCACTGAGGAATAAATCTTTAAGGTTCATATTCCTCTTCCCCGGAGGCTGTCGAAAAACTCTGGTTTCCACGCTTTCAGGTCCTGTAGGGCAAAGCGTGGGAAAGAGCTGTTGGAGTTTTGCGACTGCCTCCTTGGGGTGAGTTGGTTGATTGTCTCCGAATCGGAAAATAACTCTCAGGCGTCCAGCTTTTTCTTGAGAATCTGGTTAACCATACCTGGATTGGCTTTGCCTTTTGAGGCTTTCATGGCCTGACCCACGAAGAAGCCGATCATCTTGCCACGCTTTTCGGGAGGTGCAGCGCGATAGTTTTCGACTTGTTGGGCGTTGGCAGCAAGTACTTCATCAATCATGGATTCAATGGCGCCTGTATCGGTCACTTGCTTGAGACCTTTCTTCTCGATGATTTCATCCGCATCTTTGCCTTCGCTATTCCACAAGGCTTCAAAAACCTGTTTGGCGATCTTGCCAGAAATGGTGTTGTCCTTGATGCGGGCAATCAGGCCTGCCAGTGCTTCAGCAGAAACAGGGCTGTCTGAAATTGCAATGCTTTTGGCATTCAGGGACTTGGATACTTCACCCAGAACCCAGTTGGCAGCGAGTTTGGCGTCACCACTGATTTTCGCAGCGGTTTCAAAGAAAGTGGCCGTCGCCTGATCGCCTGACAGAATTTCAGCATCCACTTCGCTCAACCCCAGCTCTCTGACAAAGCGGGCTTTTTTGGTATCTGGCATTTCCGGCATTTCAGCACGGAGTTTTTTAAGACGACTGTCTTCTATCACAATCGGCAGCAGGTCCGGGCAGGGGAAATAACGGTAATCGTTGGCCTCTTCCTTGCTGCGCATGGAGCGGGCTTCGCCGGTGTCGCCGTTATAAAGACGGGTTTCCTGAATGACTTCGCCACCGTCTTCTATCAGATCGATCTGACGTTGCACTTCTTTCAGGATTGCTGCTTCCATGAACTTGAAGGAGTTCAGGTTCTTGGTTTCGGTGCGGGTACCAAGCTCTTTCTGACCCTTTGGGCGTACAGAGACGTTTACGTCAAAGCGCATGGAGCCTTGGGACATGTCACCATCGCAGATGCCGAGTGTGGTGACGATAGAGTGCAGTTTCCTGGCGAAGGCGACTGCTTCTTCGGCATTACGCATGTCGGGCTCTGTCACAATCTCAATCAGAGGTGTGCCAGCACGGTTGAGGTCGATACCGGTCATGCCGTGGTAATCTTCGTGCAGACTCTTGCCCGCATCTTCTTCCAGATGAGCGTGATGAATACGAACGGTTTTGGTCGAGCCGTCTTTCAGAGTAATCTCTATGTGACCTGCACCGACAATGGGCTTCTCCAGCTGAGTGGTCTGATAGCCTTTTGGCAGATCAGGATAGAAGTAGTTCTTACGTTCGAAAACGTTAACCTGGTTGATCTCGGCATCAATACCCAGACCAAACCTGATGGCCATGTTAATGGCTTCTTCGTTCACCACCGGCAGGACGCCCGGCAGGCCCAGATCGACCGCACAGGCCTGAGTGTTGGGCTCGGCGCCAAAAGCAGTAGAAGCTCCGGAGAAAATCTTGGTTTTGGTGGCCAGCTGAACGTGAATTTCCAGGCCGATAACGGTTTCCCATTGATCTGTTGACAGTGGCCAGTGATCAGTGGTCTGTTGACTCGGAGTTGTTTGAGACACTTTTCAAATCCTCGAAATGTAATCCGTTGTAAATTGTCTTTCAGGAGGTAAGTCTGAAGCACAATCTACCGCCCACTGTTAACCATTAACCGGGAACTGTTTATGAAAGTCGGTGGCCTGCTGGAAGCGGTGAGCAACGTTCAGCAGTCGGGACTCATCAAAGTGACGGCCAATCATCTGCAAACCTGCTGGTCGGCCACTGGCCATTCCGGCTGGTATCGACATGCCGGGCAGACCCGCCAGATTAACAGACAGGGTGTAAATATCGGACAGATACATGGCAACAGGGTCGTTGCTCTTCTCGCCAATGTTGAAGGCCGAGGTCGGAGCGTTAGGTCCCATGATAATGTCACACTGTTCAAAAGCATTTATAAAGTCATCACGGATCAGGCGACGAATCTTCTGGGCTTTTTTGTAGTAGGCATCATAGTATCCTGAAGACAGTGCGTATGTACCCACCAAAATACGACGTTTGACTTCTTCACCAAAACCTTCGCTACGGCTGCGCTTGTACATATCCATCAGGTCAACAGGATTATCACAGCGGTGACCAAAGCGGGCACCGTCAAAGCGTGACAGGTTGGAAGAGGCTTCAGCCGGTGCAATTACGTAGTAAGAAGGAATGGACAGCTCCAGGTTAGGCAGGCTGACTTCTTTGACCCTGGCCCCCAGCTTTTCGTATTCGGCAACGGCGTCACGCACACATTGTTCAACTTCAGAGTCGAGGCCCGTTGAAAAATATTCTTTTGGCAAGCCAATTGTCAGACCTTCCAGAGAATCATTGAGTTTGGCTGTATAATCGGGCACTTCACGATCCAGGCAGGTAGAGTCACGGTGATCGTAGCCAGCCATTACGTTCAGCATCAGGGCCGCATCTTCGGCGGTTTGTGTCATAGGGCCTGCCTGATCCAGACTGGATGCATAAGCAATCATACCGTAACGGGATACACGACCGTAGGTAGGTTTAAGGCCCGTGATACCGCAATGAGAAGCTGGCTGACGAATGGAGCCGCCAGTATCAGTGCCGGTGGCACCGGGTGCCAGTCGTGCTGCAACGCAGGCTGCAGAACCACCGGAGGAACCGCCGGGAATGGCCCGGGTATCCCAGGGGTTTTTCACAGCGCCGAAGTGACTGTTTTCGTTGGAGGAACCCATGGCGAACTCGTCCATGTTGGTTTTACCCAGCGTGACAGAGCCGACTTCCTTGAATTTTCGGGTAACCGTTGATTCATAAGGCGCTACAAAGTTGTCCAGGATTTTGGAGCCGCAGGTGGTTTTTACACCTTCTGTGCAAAACAGGTCCTTATGGGCCAGAGGAATACCCGTCAATGCCAAGGCATCGCCTGTTGCACGACGTTCGTCGGCAGCCCTGGCTTGTTTCAGTGCCAGTTCTTCGGTCACTGTTATGTAGCTGTTGTAATTGCCATCAAGCTGTTTGATTCGCTCAAGATAGAGCTGGGTCAGCTCAACACTGGACAGTTCCCCGTCGGCCAGGGCGCGGCTTTGTTCTGAGAGTGATTTATCGTACATGATTCTGGGTAATCGCTTTAAAACAGGGTAAAGGGTTGAGGTTTCTGGTATCGAGCCAGCTCACTCAATCACCTTGGGAACCAGGAAGAGTCCGTCTTCAATGGCCGGTGCACAGCTCTGCAGCTGCTCGCGATTATTCTCTTCAGACACAACGTCTTCGCGCAGGCGCTGGATGGCATCCAATGGGTGAGCCATGGGTTCAACATGATTGGTATTAACTTTCTGCATCTGGTCAACCAGTTCGAGAATGCGGCTGATGGTATTGGCAGTGGTCTCTACCTGATTGTCGTCTATGGACAAGCGCGCCAAATGGGCAAGCTTCTGAATTTCAGAGGCATCAATGGCCATGGCTATCTCCGAATTCGGGCTTTAAAAAGCGGTCATACCCAGCTTTCACCTGCTTTTTGAGGCTAAGAGAGAGCTGGACGTGAAGAATAAAGGCTAAATGTATGGGCTATGAAGGTGAATCTCAAGATGCAGTCGAGATTAATTCTTGTAGACAGAAGTCATGGGTGTCGAGTCGGTCTGGGAAGAGGTGTTGAGAAGTCAGGACCAAATCGTCAGAAGCAGGTTTGAGTCGGAACCACAAAGACGAACGGACCTTTGTGGTCCCTTCAGGGTATTACGCCGCTTGCACATGGGCTTGGGCTTCGAGTTTTTCAACCAACTCAGGCTCGAGTTTCAGCTGTCTACCCAGTTCCTCAAGATAGTTTTTTTCCATAGCATTTTGTTCATCCACAACGAGAAGGGAGGCAAGATAGACCTCAGAGGCTTCTTCAGGACCGAACACTTCATTAGCTACTTCTGCCGGATCAAGAGGTTTCTTCAATTCCTGCTGTACAAATTGATTCAGTTCTTGACTGGTTCCCATTGACTCGAAGGCTTTATAGATTCTTTCTCTTTCGGCTTCATCCACGTGGCCGTCGGCTTTGGCGGCGGCAATCATCGCCATCAGAATCACCTGATTCTGCCTTTCTTCATTTTCCTGCTGCAATTCCAGATCGCTGGAGTCTTGTTGGTTATCTTCAGGCTGATTGGCCCAGCCCTTGTAGGTTTTCAGTGCTAATGCTCCCAGGGCTGCTGCACCACCCGCTTCGGCTGCTTTACCTGCCATCGTGCAGCCTTTTTTGGCGTCAAGTAGCAGAGACAAAGCACCGCCAGTCAGTGCACCTTTTCCGAAGCCAGAAAAAATAGAGCCGCCTTCTCTGCCTGATGAAGAGGTTTTCAGTTCTCCCTCAAGTTTGTGTTTACCTTCACTGATCAGGGAAGAACCTGAGCTAACAACTTGATTAAATAAACCTTTAAAATCCATAACGGCCTCCCGTTCAGATTGTGCTCATAACGGGGTTACTATACGTGTGTTCGTCTGCTTAGCATGAATAGGCGGGGTAAAGGTTTGTTAGCATCGGGTAAGGATTATCAAAAGTTTTAGTGTAAGCCATCACTAATGTCAGAAGTTCGGGCTTCTTTGTATGAGGTGCGCAAGGCATGTGATTTTTAATTGGAAACGAGTATAGCTCAAATAGTTCGAAAAAGGTGAGGAGCAGGTTCATGATTTTTTATTTTATTTCAAAATTATGAATGGCGGCCATTGAGAACGCAAGCTATCTGCATTAGGTTAATCTATGGTCTGTGTTGAATAGCTTAAGTGGCAATCCTCCATTTTGACCCTGAGTAACTCTTATTGGACCATACAGATTGCGGAATTGTTGCTTGCTCTGAGTACTGTGCATTGATAGAGTTTGCGGCATTTAAAGAAAGCCTTGAATCAAGGTAATACAGAAAATGCTGAAAAGGTTACGGGGTCTGTTTTCCAGCGATTTGTCAATCGACTTGGGAACGGCTAACACATTGGTCTATGTCCGTGAAAAGGGAATAGTCCTGAATGAGCCATCGGTTGTGGCCATTCGAAACTTGGGGCCACAGAAAAGCGTAGTCGCGGTAGGCGCTGATGCCAAGCGTATGCTGGGAAGAACACCAGGCAATATTACTGCCATCCGGCCCATGAAAGATGGTGTGATTGCAGACTTTGATGTCTGCGAGCGCATGCTTCAGCATTTTATTAACAAAGTGCATGAGAACAGTTTTATACAGCCCAGTCCTCGAGTACTTGTCTGTGTTCCCTGCAAGTCCACCAAAGTGGAACGCAGAGCCATTCGTGAATCCGTTCTGGGTGCTGGTGCCCGTGAAGTTTATCTGATTGAAGAGCCCATGGCAGCCGCTATTGGTGCTGGTTTGCCGGTAGAAGAAGCCAGTGGCTCCATGGTAGTCGATATTGGTGGTGGTACCACTGAAATTGCCATTATCTCTCTGAGCGGTGTTGTCTATTCCGAGTCTGTAAGAGTGGGTGGAGACCGTTTTGATGATGCGATCGTAACCTACGTTCGCCGCAACTATGGTAGCCTTATTGGCGACTCAACCGCTGAGCGCATCAAGCAAGAGATTGCTATTGCTTATGCCAGTGATGAGTTAATGGAAATCGACGTCCGTGGTCGTAATCTTGCTGAAGGTATTCCCCGCAGCTTTACCCTGAACAGCAGTGAAATTCTTGATGCCCTGCAGGAGTCCCTGAGTGCGATTGTTCAGGCGGTTAAAAGTGCACTGGAACAGTCTCCACCGGAACTGGCTTCCGACATTGCCGAGCGAGGTCTGGTGTTGACTGGTGGCGGTGCCTTGTTGCGTGACCTGGACAAACTGATCAGTGAAGAGACCGGCCTGCCCGTGCTGGTGGCTGAAGACCCGCTGACCTGCGTTGCCCGTGGCGGTGGTCGGGCTCTGGAAATGATGGACAAACATTGTATGGATTTACTGTCCACCGACTGAACGTCATTTGGGTTGCTTTCCAGCCAAACAACAGGCCAAGCGGTTTCCGCCTGGCCTGTTGTTATGAGTGAAGCCTGTATTTTTGTGAAATTAAAAGATTGAGTTCTCCGTGCAAATCACAGGAGCCAGCCATTAAATCGATATTTAGCCAGCAACAGTCTTTGGCGACACGTTTTGTCTTTTTGCTGAGTATTTGTATTGCCCTGCTGTTTGTTGATCACCGTTATGAGTACCTCTCTACTGCACGCTCCTGGTTAACAATGGCTGTTACCCCCCTGCAGTGGATCTCTGATTTGCCCTCCCGGGCTATTAGCACAGCTGATGAACTGGTGACTTCCCGAAGTGAGCTGCTTGAAGAAAATACCCGGCTGAAAGCCCGTAACCTGATTCTTGAACAAAAAGTTCAGAAGCTGGCATCTCTGACTGCCCAGAACCTACGCCTGAAGGAATTGCTGAATTCATCCGAACTTGTGGATGAGCAGGTTCTGGTGGCTGAAATCATTGGTATTGATCCGGACCCCTATGAACATATCGTGACGATCAATAAAGGTTCTACCGACGGGGTGTTCAGAGGTCAGGCCATTGTTGATGCCCACGGGGTTATGGGGCAGGTGATTGCCGTTAATCCGGTCAGTAGCCGGGTCATGCTGGTCACAGATACCGCCAGCAGGGTTCCTGTCCAGGTTAATCGCAGTGACTATCGTGCCATTGCCGTAGGCACCGGCAGTATGGATTCTGTCGAGCTGCTTCATATTTCCGACACAGTGGATATTAAGGAAGGTGACCTTTTGACCAGTTCGGGTCTGGGACAGATTTACCCGGTGGGCTACCCCTTGGGGAAAGTCAGGAAAATAGTGCGTACACCAGGGGAGGCGTTCGCCAGGATCGAGGTTCAGCTGATGGCTGAAGTCAACAGGACACGTTTTGTTCTGCTGGTCTTCCGTTCAAACGAAGACATGGAACCGAAATTGGCACCTGAGGCTAACCAGAAGGAGAGCCCATGAGTATGCAGAAAGCCAATGCTCACTGGATTGTCTGGTTTTCCGTGCTGGTTGCTTTCCTGTTGAGTATTTTACCTCTGCCAGCCTGGATCTCCATTGCCAGGCCATCCTGGGTGGCTATGGTGGTGCTTTATTGGGTCCTGGCTCTTCCAGAGCGTTTCGGATTATTTTTTGCTTTCTTCACCGGCTTGTTGATGGATGTTGTGCTGGGAACAACCTTTGGTCAGAATTCTATGGGATTGTTGCTGGTGGCTGTGATTGTGCTGGGTCTGCACCGCCGTTTGAGAATGTTCCCCTGGTGGCAGCAGGCCTTTATGGTGTTTGTGATTGTCGGTTTTTATCAGTTGCTGAATTTGTGGATTCGCAGTGCCCTGGGTAGAACGCCGCCGACCCTCTGGTATCTGGCGCCGGCCCTCACCAGCGCCGCATTTTGGCCATGGGTGTCTGCTATTTTAGGGGCACTGAGGCGAAACTTCAGAGTGACCTGATTATCATGATTTATCTTGCTTCCCAGTCGCCGCGCAGAAAGGAACTTCTCCAACAGATCGGTATTGCCTTTCAGCAGATTCATTGCGGGATTGATGAAACTCCGCTTTTGAGCGAGGCTCCTGAAGCCTATGTTACCCGAATGGCTGAAGAAAAAGCGCTGGCCGGATGGCAGCAGCTTACTCTTGACCATTTGCCAGCCAGACCTGTGCTGGCAGCTGATACATCAGTGATTCTGGGAATGAAAATACTCGGTAAACCCGAAAATGAGCCACAAGCCTGTGATATGCTGTTGTCATTAAGTGGGAATAGCCATGAGGTATTCACAGCAGTTGCGGTCACTGATGGTAATAATCTATCTGTGAGAGTATCCAGAACAGTGGTCAGAATGGCTGCTTTTGATCGGAAAGTGGCAGAAGCTTACGTCGCCACCGGTGAACCAATGGATAAGGCCGGTGCTTACGGTATCCAGGGAAAAGGAGCCGTTCTGGTAGACAGCATAACGGGAAGCTACACCGGCGTGGTGGGTTTGCCCGTTAAGGAAACCGCAGATCTGCTTCAGAATCTGGGCATTAGCCCATGGCACTCTCAGTCAGTAAAAAACTGATCAGAAAGAACCTCGGGAGACTGTTCAACAGCTTTCCTGCCAGACAAGGCTCCTTCGGTCTGGCAAATCGTTTTCAGGTATTTGTTTTGTTTTTTTAGTTTTTCTGGCAGGTCAGGATTGTCATTGAATTTTGAACCCTTCGGACTTACAGCCAAGATGGCCTTAAGTCCGAAGGGCTCTGGGAGGCTGACCAGCTCAAGGGGAAGGGAATGAGTGAAGAGATTCTGATGAATATCACGCCAATGGAATCGCGTGTGGCGCTGGTTGAAAATGGGGTACTTCAGGAAATTTACATTGAGAGAGCCTGTAGTCGAGGCATTGTCGGTAATATCTACAAGGGCAAAGTAGTCCGGGTTCTCCCCGGAATGCAGGCTGCTTTCGTGGATATCGGTCTCGAAAGGGCCGCTTTTATTCATGCCAGTGAAATTGCTCCCCGCAATGAGAGAGACAATGATGATCAATCGGAGCGACCGATTGTCGCGCTCGTTCATGAAGGTCAGTCGCTGGTTGTCCAGGTTACCAAAGATCCCCTGGGAACAAAAGGTGCCCGCCTGACCACACATATCTCTATCCCTGCCCGCTATCTGGTACTGATGCCTCATAATAATCATGTAGGCATTTCCCTGCGCATTGAAGATGGAGAAGAGCGCGAGCGTCTCAGAAAGCTGGTTGAAGAAGGCATGAGTGACGACGGGGAAGATCAGAAAGGCGGCTTTATTCTCAGAACAGCAGCAGAAGGTATTACCGAGGCAGAAGTGAAGGCCGATATTCTTTTCCTGAGAAGGCTATGGCAGACCATTGAAGAAACGGTTAAGGAAAACACGGCTCCGGCCACGATTTATGAAGACTTGCCTCTGCACTTGAGAACTATGCGTGACCTGGTGGAACCAGATATCGAGAAAATCCGAATTGATTCCAGGGAGACCTTCAATAAGGTCTCCAAGTTTGTCAAAAAACTGGTGCCCCTGGTGGATGGCAGGGTGGAATATTATCCGGGCGAGCGTCCAATTTTTGATCTGTTTGGGGTCGAAGACGAAATCAACAAGGCGCTCAGTCGCAAGGTGCAGTTGAAGTCAGGCGGCTATCTGATTATCGACCAGACTGAGGCCATGACCACGATTGATGTCAACACAGGGGCTTTCGTAGGTCATCGTAACCTCGAAGAAACTATCCTTAAGACCAATCTGGAAGCATCTGTAGCCATTGCCCGGCAGTTACGACTGCGAAACCTGGGCGGCATTATTATTATTGATTTTATCGATATGGAAGACCCGGAGCATCAGAGGCAGGTGCTGAGAACCTATGAGAGATCTCTGGAGAAAGATCACGCCAAAACCAACATCACTGGCGTGAGTGAACTGGGGCTGGTGGAAATGACCCGTAAGAGAACACGGGAGTCGCTGGAGAATGTGCTCTGTGAACCCTGTCCAACCTGTGATGGTCGTGGCACATTGAAAACAGCTGAAACAGTGTGCTATGAAATTTTCAGAGAAATTCTTCGAGCTGTTCGCGCTTATGATAGCCAGAGTTACACCGTTCTGGCATCTGAACAGGTGGTGGACCGCCTGCTGGATGAAGAGTCAAGTAATGTGGCAGATCTCGAAGAATTTATTCAAAAACCGATTCGTTTCCAGGTTGAACCCATATACAGCCAGGAACAGTTTGATGTGGTGCTGGTATAACCGGGAATAGGAACTCGTCAATGAAAAACAGATGGCCTGGTATTTTATGAGGTCAGATTCAAGACTGGTAACTTACCTCAAGTCTGCCGCTCTATGGAGCTTCCGCCTGGTCATGGCGGCCCTTCTTTTAATTGTATTGCTGGTGGCCGGGGTCCGGATTTTTATCGGATCCCTGCCCTTGTTGCAAGACTATCTGGTTGAATATCTTAACAACACGCTCGACACTTCTTTCGCTGTCGATCAGCTGGACGCCAACTGGGCTGGGGGTACTCCTACTCTCAACATCAAAGGGTTGACGCTTCAGGGCAATGCTTCTGAAGCTCCCGGTTTTGCTATCGAGCGCCTTGATCTCGAGCTGGATTTTAAAGCCAGTCTGATGAACCGGGCTCCGGTCTTTTCCTATCTGGAAGCAGAAGGTGTCACTCTGGCCATTGAGAGCGACAGTGATGGCGTGTGGTCACTCAGAGGAGTTCAATACATCCGTGACGACGGCAAGGGCTTTAACCTGCACAAAACTCTGGAGTTATTACAGCTTCAGGAACACATTGATGTCACCAATTTTTCCCTGACAATGCAGCCTTATGGCAGTGAGCCGCTGATTATTGATACCCGCTATTTTTTCTTGGTTGAAGAAGCGTCAGATCTAAAGCATCTTCAGACCAGAATTGTGACACAACAAGGGAGTCTGGAGTTCAAAGCATTGGGCAAGGGGATTGAAAGAAATGACATGACCTGGACCGGGCTTATCAAGGCCAGTGCACTGGACCTGGCTCCCTGGTCTGCGCTCTTTTCACAAGACATTCTTCAGTTGAAAGCCGCTCATTTGAAAAGTACGGAGTTGAAAACCGCACAATTGAATCTCGATGCTGAGTGGCAATATCTCGATGGTCAGTGGCAGTTGCAGGGAGATTTGAATCTGCCATCGATTGTCTACCAGAAAGATCAGCAACTGCTGCCGAATGCTGCTTTGTCGACTGAGCTTTCACTGGCGAGTAATTATCTGATTGGAAGTACAGACTGGCAGCTTGGGCTGCAAAATATGAGTCTGACGTCCGGCGAGCATCATCTTGGTCTTAACATCAAGATTCATGGCAAGAGGGAAAGAGAGCCGACTTACACGACTTCGGTTAACTCTGTTGATCTGGCAGCGCTCAAATCTTTTCTGGTCAATACTCAGCTAATGCCAGAGCTGGCTGATGAGCTGTTCACTATTCTCAACCCGGCAGGTGAGCTCGATAACATATTTGCCCAATACCACCCTGATAAGCCACTTAGGGAGCAGCTGGATCTTTCTGCGAAACTGAAAGGCGTTTCAGTGGCTGCCTGGGAGGGAGCACCGTCTGCTTCAAACGTCAATGGCCATCTAAAAATGGGCATGATCAGCGGCTATTTTGACCTGGATACAGAAAATTTTACATTGGGGCTGACCAAACTGTTTCGCGATGTCTGGCACTTTGATACTGCCCAGGCAAGGCTGAGTTGGGATGTACTGGATAAGAAGAATTTCTTTCAGCTGAGTAGCGATGATATCACCATAAAAGCACCCGAGGGTAATCTCAGTGGTCGGCTGAGGCTCGATATTCCCCTGGATGGCAAGGAGCCCATTGTCATGGACCTGAATGTGGGCATGAAAAACGGTGATGCCAGCTATACGCCAAAATACCTGCCCAGCCATCTGCCAACGCTTTCAAAAGAGCTGGTCGAGTGGCTTGATTCCAGTATCAAAGGGGCCGAAATTTACCAAGGGCGCTTTACCTACGATGGTCCGCTGGAAGACACTGACGACTCTGATGCTGTGAAGTGGGGACTCTATTTCGATGTCAATAAAGCGCGTCTGGATTATGATCCTGACTGGCCAGAAGTCTATGACGCCCGGGGACAAGTGTGGGTGGATAACGACAACATCAAGATTGAATTGGCCTCAGCAAAGTTATTGGCTGCAAAGCTCAGTCATGTCCAGGCTGATCTGGCGCTGGATAAAAATCTGGATTTGAATATCTCTGGTCAGGTGGCCGCTACAGGCACGGATCTCGAAAAGCTCTTGACAGAGACCCCCATAGCTCAGCGGCTGAAGGGAGAAGCAAAGAAGTGGACGATTCGTGGAGACCTGAATGGCAGCATTCAGTTAGGGATTCCACTTGAGCGTACCATGGATACGTCAGTTGACGTAAGTATGGAAACATCGGGAGCGTATTTTGGCATAGATGCGGCGGACATCCAGATTGAAGACATTGAAGGTGTCTTGAATTTCAGTACTGAAACCGGATTGTCTGCTGAAAAAGTGAGGGGTCGCTTTCTGGGTGATGCTGTTGAGGCTCGAGTTTACACCGATATGAAGAATAAAACTGAGCCTGAAGTCCATGTCCACTGGAACGGTTCTGTTTCTGCTGAAGGACTTCAGCAATGGCTTCAGCTGGATGCTCTCAGTTTTCTCGAAGGTGCTAGTCACTACAAAGGCGAGTTAATACTGGGCGGCAAGCCTGCTGACCTTCAGTTGAAAGTGACCAGTGACATGAAAGGCATGGAAATCGAGCTTCCGGCGCCTCTAAAAGTAGCGGCTGGCCAGACAGTGCCTTTTGAACTGCGTCTTAATCAATTCACTCATCGAGGTGAACTGGATACTGCTGTTTTGGATATAGTTCTTGGCAGGACAGCACAGGCCAGAATTCAGTTTGAGAATGGCTTCAAGTATAAGTCTGCTGTCGTTCTGCTTGGCAATAAAGGTAAATTGCCGACTATGAAGCCCGATAAAATTGTACTGTCCGGGCAACTATCCAAACTTGATCTGATGCCATGGAAACGTCAGTTTGAAGGGCAGCCGGGTGACACAACAGAAAAGACTCTGGTGAGTCAGATAGAAGTCCGTCAATTGAAGATTGACCGACTCATCTGCAATAAAGAAACTCTGAATAATCTGGTGTTTAACCTGTCTCATGAAGCCCGTGGCACACGTCTTGATTTAAGCAGTGACACGATAGATGGTAGTTTGATAATACCTGAGGATCAGAAGCAACCCTACCAACTGAATTTGAAAAAGCTGCATTTTTCCCAAGATCCTGCAAAGAATGAAGCTACTGCCGGGCATAAAGGTGTATTGGCTGATATCCGGCCTTTAGATCTGCCCAATGCTAATGTCTCCATTAGCTCTCTTAAGTTAGGCAGCAGGAATCTGGGTTCAGTTGCTTTTGGTTTGAGACCCTTTCCTGATGGCAAGCGTATTGAGAATCTGAAAATCAATCTGCAGAAGATGGAGTTATCCGGAGATCTGGACTGGACCTCTATCAATGGTCAGCAAAGAACTTTTTTTAATGAGCATCTGACGGGGTCGGGAATTCAGGCTCTTCAGGAAGCTCTGGGTATCTCACCTTTTGTTTCAGCAAAGAAGACGACCATTGAGGGAAAACTGGCCTGGGATGGACCTCCGATGGGTATCAATATGGCGTCACTGACAGGTGCCGTTCGACTGAAGCTGGAAACTGGCACCCTGCAGAAGTTGGAAGGGGGAGCCGGAGCTTTGAAAATGTTCGGCATCCTGAATATGGAGGCACTGACCCGACGTCTGCGACTGGATTTTTCTGACCTCTACAAGAAAGGCATCAGTTTTGACCGTATGGACGGGGTCGTGCGGTTCAACGAAGGGCTTATCACTTTCGATAAGCCGCTTGAAATTCAGGGGCCTTCATCGAACTTCAAGATGGATGGTCACATAGACACTCTTTCCGAGAGGATGGATATGAGTCTGGTTATTACACTTCCTCTATCGTCTAATCTGCCAATACTCAGTGTTTTGCTGGGGTCTGCGCCTCAGGTGGCTGGTCTGATTTATCTGGCGGATGTGCTGGTGGGCAAACAAGTGGATCAGCTGGCCAGTATTCGCTACCGGATCAAAGGTTCTTTTGATAATCCTGAAGTGACTCTGGATCAGTTATTCTCCGGCAAAGCCCGAAAACCAAACCAGACAGAGATTCCCAAGCGGAAAAAACCCTGACTCAAAAACAGGATTAAGCAAAATGAGAATGCTTTTTCTATCTATAGGTGTGACAATCTCACTATAACGACGTCTGCCCGCTCCGAATTCATAGGGGCAGGCTATGGATAATAGCAAAGGCCTGAATAAACTATGACCGACATTCTTACACAGGCGCGAAATCATTTGCTGGCGCCGGCAAATATCGGTGACAACGAATTGGGCAGAGTACTTGACAGTATTCTCGGCCATTCGGTAGATGCTGCGGACCTCTACTTTCAGTCCACACGCCATGAAGCCTGGTCGTTGGAAGACAGTATTATCAAGGAAGGCAGCTTCAATGTAGACCGGGGTGTGGGTGTACGTGCTATCAGCGGCGAGAAAACCGGTTTTGCCTATTCCAACGAAATTATATTACCGGCCCTGGAGCAGGCTGCGGGTGCGGCTCGCAGTATTGCCCGTCAGGGGCAGGAACATCAGATTCAGGCCTGGAACCGCAGCCAGCCACTGGCTTTATATGGCATGGATAATCCTTTGGATTCTATGAGCCGTGAAGAGAAAGTGGCACTGCTCAAGGCTGTTGATCAGGAAGCCAGAAAAGCGGATCCAGCGGTTAAGCAGGTGAATGTCAGCCTGGCGGGGGCCCATGAAGTGATTCTGGTGGCTGCTTCTGATGGTACACTGGCAGCAGACATTCGCCCGCTGGTTCGTATGAGTGTCAGTGTTATTGCCGAGAAAGATGGCCGTATTGAGCGAGGTTCTGCCGGTGGTGGTGGCCGTGGTGACTATCTGCAGTTTATCCGGAATGACAAAGGTTTGGGCTACGCCCGTGAAGCGGTGCGACAGGCTCTGGTGAATCTTGAGGCCGTTGCTGCTCCGGCTGGGACCATGCCAGTGGTATTGGCTCCGGGCTGGTCGGGTGTTCTCTTGCATGAAGCCGTAGGTCATGGTCTGGAAGGCGATTTTAACCGTAAGGGAAGTTCTTCCTATTCGGGTCGCATCGGTGAAAGAGTTGCTTCCCCACTGTGCACCATTGTTGATGATGGCACTCTGACAGGCCGCAGAGGTTCCCTGAATCTTGACGACGAAGGCGTACCGACCGAATCAACGGTTCTGGTTGAGAACGGTATCCTGAAAGGTTACATGCAGGACAAGCTGAATGCTCGTCTGATGGGTGTCGCTCCAACGGGTAATGGACGTCGGGAGTCTTATTCTCATCTGCCCATGCCGCGAATGACCAATACTTACATGCTGGCCGGCAAGAGCGATCCGGGTGAGATTATTACCAGTGTTGACAAAGGTATCTATGTTGCCAATATGGGCGGTGGTCAGGTTGATATTACTTCCGGCAAATTTGTATTCTCTACCAGTGAGGCTTACCTGATTGAGAATGGCAAGATCACTACCCCGGTTAAAGGCGCTACCCTCATTGGTAATGGTCCTGATGTGATGAATCAGGTCTCCATGGTTGGTAATGATCTTGAGCTGGATCCGGGCGTTGGCGTCTGCGGTAAAGACGGCCAATCTGTGCCTGTTGGCGTGGGCCAGCCTACGCTGAAGATTGATGAAATCACGGTAGGCGGAACGGCCTGATCATTATGGGAAGTGGCCGGTGAAACTGCCTAGGAGCCTGACCGAGAATAGACTGCCCTACTGCGGCGGCAGCAAATTGGTCTGAAAATCCGCTTTTGTTCGTCAAATAGCTCGCTATTCTCCTCACAAAACCGAATTTTCATCCTCAATTTTCTGCCGTCCTCGCTACGGGCGCTATTCTCGGTCAGGCTGCTAGCTATCGAACTCTGTGGGCAGTTCACGATTTTCATGATGTTGCTTCAGCAAAGCGATGTCAGAAGCAATGGTTCTCCCCTGTGAAAGAGGTGGGAGTTGATCCGGTTCGAAAAAGCCGACCTCTGATATCTCGATATTGGCAGTGGGACTACCGCCCTTGAGTTCGCAGAGAAACAGCATTTTGATCAGGTGATGGGGGTTTGTGGGGTAGTAGGGATGTTTATGAACATCGCGAACAGCCACCAGCTTCCCGGCTTTGACAACATACCCTGATTCTTCCAGAGTTTCCCGTTCTGCTCCCAGGGCCGGAGACTCACAGACGTCGGCCCAGCCACCCGGCAGGGCCCAGCGACCATCAGAGCGCTCTCTCACCAGCAGGATACGACCTTCCTGAAACACCCCGGCCCGGATATCGAGCTTGGGTGTGGTGTAGCCATTCTCAGGAAGAAAAAAATGATCAACTTTTTCAATGGGAGCACCGGCGAGAAGTGCCGTCATTTCGTGGGCAATGCCCTGGAGCTGATGGTAGCGCTCCAGGTCAAAGTCGCCATCAGCATAAGTTATTCCGTTTTGGGCTATAGCGCGAATCTTTTCAGCCCAGTCTATCCATGGATTTTTCTGCATGATATTTGCCTGTCCATTGATGAATCTATTCACTCTAGTACAGTCGGCTGGAGCTGAGTATTACTTTGACAGTTCAGCTTCTACTTCCTCTTTTGTCCGACCAGATCCGAGAAGCGCAGCAAACCTTCGGCTACCGGGTGAGGACTCCAGCAGTACTTTTATGCTGATGGTCAATGGAACTGAGAGCAGCATGCCAATGGGACCCAGTAACCAGCCCCAGATCAGTAACGATAAAAAAACGACCATGGATGAAAGGCCAAGCCCTTTACCCAAAACTCTGGGCTCAAGCATGTTACCAATCAGCATGTTGATCGCGAAATAGCCTGTTGAAACAAATATCGCTTCAGAAAAACCCAGTTGCAGCAAAGTGATCAGAATACCGGGTATCGCCGCCAGTATGGAACCAATGTTTGGAATAAAGTTCAGGGCAAAAGCCAGAATGCCACCGAGCAGGTAAAAGTTAACCCCTTGTGACCATAGCATCAGAGCGACCAGCAATCCGGTGAGCAGACTGATTGCCGTCTTCAGGGCAACATAATGATTGACCGAGGCAACAAATCTTTCGAGATCTTTCAGTTGCTGGTCCGGATTGGGCATGGCGCGGACCAGCTTATTTTTTAGCAGCGGAGCCTCGGCCAGCATGAATATAACCGTCAGAAAGATCAGAAAAGCATAACTGGTGGCACTGCCCATATGACTTAGCATGGACGTTAAAAAGCCAAACAGGGACGAGGTATCCAGTGGTTCAGTGATGGATTTCAGATCCAGATTAATGTTGCGCTGTGCCAGTTTTTCACTGACCTGGTGGATCATCTCGATCGTTTGCTGCTTATACCCTGGCAGTGCTTTGGCGAACTCCTGCAAGGCGCTGCCAATGGAAGCCACAATCATCATCATAGTAATGATAAGCACCGAGACCACTAACAAAATACCCAGCACCCTGGGAATGTGCAGTCGGCTCAAGGCATTAATGGCAGGGTTAAGAAGGATCGCCAGGAAGTAGGAAAACAGCAGGAGAGAGAGTATTTCACTGCCCAGACGGATACCGGCTAGAATAATCACCAGTGAAGCAGCTGTCACTAAATAGCGGCTAATGTTCTGTATTTCGGCTGATTGCATACTTGATTCTTGCTCCTTTTGCCTATGTTCAGGATTCAAGATCTGACTCCTCTGCTTGCAAAAATTGATTGTCATCATCGTTGCCAGCCATGGAGAGTCGAAGGCGAATGCTACGCCGATCCACCTTGGCTAACTTAGTGAGTAAGCCGCCATCTTTATACTAAAATGCTTTCAGAACAGGCTCGCCTGGATGTATCGCAGATGAAGCCGCATCAAGCTTAATCCCGACAAAGGGAGCGTCGCAATGACTGTATACAGGATTTTGAGGAAACCATCAAAAATTAAGTTGTGCCTGATCTCATTGCACAGCATGCCATGGGCAATTGGGCTTGCCTTGGTATTTGTCGTGCAAATTGAAAAGTCGATCATGCACTAAAATCCTAAAGCCAGATATTTGAGGCTAAAGATGATTAAAAATATCTCATGTTTATTTTTAATATCAATAATGGCATTTGCATCTAGCATTGCCTTATCCGGTAATTGCACAATAGTGACAAAAACATATGTAGAAAGCCTTAAGAATGGTAACGAATGCAATGGCATACTGCCATTATTCAGCAACAAGGATGACTTGGTGTATTCACCTAAATATGGAGAAATTACAGCTAAACACTTATTTTGCCATAAGGATAAAGATGTGAAATATGATGTTGTCAATCAACAGCTTTTGACTGACTGCGTGTTAAATTTAACTCTGAATATTGAGGGCATTAATAGCTCATATGTTGATGTTTTTGTGCTTGATGAAAATGGTAAGATCAAATCCTTATCCATTTTTCCTGACCCATCAACATTGTGACTGATATTCACTCCCACCCTCTACGAGGGTGTTGCAAAGCTCTCTCCGGCGTGGGAACGCGTTGACTCCCGTCATTGTCGGCTTCATTCTCGTCATTCCCGCGAAGGCGGGAATCCACACTGACTCTCCACCAGAACCATACTGCCCGGTGTCCCCCTGGCCTTGTCATCCCCGAGAAGGCAGAGATCCACCGTTGGCGCTGGATTCCCGCCTTCGCGGGAATGACGACTTCAGAGCGTGAGAACGAGCTGTTGAAGTTTTGCGACACCCTCTCTACTTGGGTGGGCCTCAGGTCTTGATCCTGCTCCTTTTAGATATGCTGGAGATTCAAGACCCGATCCCGCTGCTGCTCAGGGTAAACCTGAACCCGGTCTCCGAATGAGTGGGTCCGGAAATTTAAGGGGAGCGAGTCATCAGGTGTTCAGGTAACGACTCAAAACGTGCTGTTTGAAGTGATCTGCATTCAGTGGCTCGCCAGTAGCCTTAGTATAAAGTTCATGGGTTTCCAGCTTGCTGCCCTGCTGCCAGATGTTTTCTGTCAGCCAGTTAAATACCGGCTCCAGATCACCATTAGCGATGCGACTTTCTACATCGGGTAATTGTCGTTTAACAGCAGCAAACTGCTGGGCTGCATACATGGCACCCAGAGTATAACTCGGGAAGTAACCGAAAGCGCCCATCGGCCAGTGAATGTCTTGCATGCAGCCGGTGCTGTGATTTTTGCCGGTGGATAGGCCCAGGTAAGCCTGCATTTTCTCATTCCAGATCTGGGGCAGGTCATCCACCTGCAGGTCTCCTTCGATCAATGCCTTCTCGATTTCATAACGCAGGATCACATGCATTGGATAGCTGATTTCATCGGCATCAACACGAATAAAGCCGGGCTTTACCCGGTTGTAGATCATCTCAAGATTGGTCTGGCTGAAACGTTCATCTTCCTGACCTCTTGCCAGATGTTTCACGATCAGAGGCCTTATCAGATGCAGGAACTGGGGGCTGCGGCCCAGTTGCATTTCAAAAAACAGACTCTGGCCTTCGTGGACCCCCATGGAACGATAAGAGCCCAGCGGCAGCGCCCTCAGATCTGCCGGAAGATTCTGGTTATAGCGGGCATGACCTGTCTCGTGGATGGTTCCCATCAGGGATTCAACGAAGTCTCGTTCGTTATAACGGGTTGTGAGGCGAACATCTTCCGGAACCCCTCCACAGAATGGGTGAACACTGACGTCCAGTCGGCCATGGTCGAAGTCAAAACCCAGCAGTTTCATTACATCCAGCCCGAGGGCTTTCTGGCTTTCAGCAGGGTAGTGGCCCTGACTGGCGATCAGAGAGTCATTTTTCTGTTTTTCGACAACGGTTTGCAGGGTTTCTGGCAGCCAGCTCTTGAGGTTGCTAAAAAGGGCATCCAGCTCTCTGGAGGTCATACCGGGTTCATAAAGCTCGAGCATGGCATCGTAGCTTTTGGCACCGGAAGCAGCGGAGCGGATACTGGCCTCTTCACGGGCCAGTTTGACGACTTCTTTCAGGTTTTCGGAGAAGCCTTTCCAGTCGTTTTCCGGGCGCTGGGTTCGCCAGGCATGTTCGCACTTCGAGCTGGCCAGAGACTGAGCTTTAACCAGATCTGCTGGTATGACCGAAGCCTTTCTCCAGCTGCGTTCCATTTCCCGGATAGAACTTTGTATTAACGCATCGTCAGCTTTCTCTCTGGCTTCCTGAAGCCAATGGCCAACCTGTTCTTCAGTCAGCAGTTCGTGCATCAGGCTGGAGAGTTCTGCAAGGGCTCCAGCGCGGGCCTGATTGCCCCCGGAAGGCATCATGGCTGCCTGATCCCAGCTGGCCATGGCAGACAGATGTTGAAAACGGTAAAGCTTGTTGAAACGTTCTACCAAATGGTTGTAAGCCTGGTTCATAGTTCTGGTTCCATTGTTTTGGTTATTGTAACGGTTGAATTCTGTCGAGTAGTCATCCCGGCTTTTGGCCGTTGACAGAGCGAAGCTTCATCCAGTGCAGAATGGTTATCCTATACTAGACTCCTTTTTCTGTCGGCTATTAATTACGGGTAAGATGGAGTCTGAATTTATGCCAAAGCCGTTTTTCCTGACTGTTTCAAAACCTTATTTTCACAAATATAAAGCAAAATGCTTTGTACTTTTGTGCGCTATTCTCTTTGCGACACCCTCAGTCAGCGGGCAGGCGTCTGATGAAGACCCTGCTGTTTGTCAAAAATTTCAACCACCTGAGAGCAAGTCAGGACAATTGGTCGACTGGCTGTTGCGCAATGGCTACGAAATGAAGGAGCAAGGCTGCTGGCAGACCTATATCCAATTGGGCCCCCAGGGGATGCAGGAAGCGGCCATGCACTCGCGTTTTCAGGACCGGGTTCGAATTGCTCTGGCGGTGGCTTCCATTTACTTCTATCAGGGCGATTATGACCAGTCTCGCAAAGTGGCTGAGGAAGCCAGCAACTATGCTCAGGAGCACGAAGAGTGGGATGGATACATTGCCAGCCTGGCTCATTTGTCCGGGGTGGCCAGGGCCCAGGGTCGAGACGAGGCGGCGCTTGGCTATACCAAAAAAGGCATGGGAGTGATAGAGAAACACCCGCCCGTTGACCCGTACCTTAAGGCTAAGACGCTTTATAATCTGGGTGCGTTTCTCAGTGATTCGAATAAACCTGATCTGGGTCGTGCCAGAATAGCATTGGTGAGATCTCTTGCCCTCTATCATCATCTGAAAAATCATTACGAAATCGTCCGTACACACTTGAGGTTGGCAAGAATTGATTACCTTGAAGGTCACTACGACAGTGCTCTGATTGTTATTGAATCTGTAAAAAAACTTGAAGCCCTTGCTGGGGCTGAGAGTCCACGTACCCGGATGCTAACTCACTACATGGCGGCAAAAGTTCATCATCGTCTGGAAAATTGGGACACGGCGAGAGCGGAAGTCCTGAAATCACTGGCTCTGTCTGATCGCATGAATGCCAGGGAGGATGGGAAAAGAGCAAGAGCTTTGCTGGCTGCGATTGATAATAAGACTTTCGTTAACGATTAGTGCAGCTAAGCGTTAATATCCGTACCATTTCAACTTGCTCCCATGCTGCTGCATTGGAGTGTGACCAGCTCCCCGTATGCATTCCCTCGCAGAGCATGGGAACGAGAAGATCGTGTTTAGTCATCACTGTGGCGGTTTTTCAGTTTATTATACAGAGTTTCAGAATAGGCATTTGACACCAGCTTGATATATTCATTGACGGCAATTTTTCTGAGTTCATTCGTGAACAACAAAGAACCAATAGCGGCATCCGAGATCAAAGAAGTTGTAATCTGTCTTCCTTCTTTTTTGAACTTCTCCAGTTTTTCTCTTGAGTCCCAGATGGATTTATTGACTTTCTCCCTCACGGCACCCCGACAGTTTGCTACAAACTTGCGTTCTTGCTCGGGAGTAAGAGCAGGTAAAGATACATTGCTGTACTGAATCTTTTCTGCCACCAGCTCGAGTAATTCAGAAAAGTTTTTACCACCTGGAAAAAATTGCTGCATTCCTGCCTGAGACAGGTTGAGTACAGGTGAACTCCCCATTAGCTTTACCATTTTGATCCCGTCTTCACCCTTGAATGACTCGGGTTTTCCTTTAATCCCCAACGCAAGCTCCCGGGCTGCTCTGAAAATAAGACCGGCATTGTCAGAATCACCTCCCATACTTTCAATCCAGTCTTTTACGGCTTTTTTAAAGAAGCTATGGGATATCTTCTGGCGCAAAGCAGTATGATCCTGACCGAACTGAACATCAAAGTCAGTCTGATAAGCAGTGTTAGAAACGTTCAACCTGTTTCTTCCTATTAGATAGGAACGCAGATCATTTACCAACATAATCGAATTCGATGCTTTATCGAATTGAAACACCAATGCATCACTCGTATAATCAACAGCATCATTATCAGGCTCTTGTGCAGAATCTTTCTGTGGAGGCAGCTTCAACGCATTTAATAGCAACAGAGCCTCTTTTTCGGTTATTTTGTGCGTTGCGGGGTCATACCCCTGAGAAAAAAAAGCATCAAATACCTTATTGACGTCAGCGTCAGGAAAAGCATTCTGAAGTGCAGCTTTGAAACTATCATTGATCTCAACACGCGTTGGCTCTTTATGCTTTGGCCTGAACAGTCGGCCAATCCATGACGTTTTCGGAACAATCTCACCCGATTTGGAATTATAACTAACACATTCTGTGAGATACGCTGCTTGATGCTTATCCGTCTCAGAAGAAAAAGCAGACAAAATAGCCCGGGAAAAGTGAACCGGGGCACGCTTACTTAAAACAGGTGAAGGGGGCGTGGCTACCACATCCCTTGCCAAAATACTTTTCCCCTCCAAGGTAGAACCAGGGGCTTCAGGCGATGGAGTATATCGCCGGGAATTGTCCACCGAACTGACCCGATATCCAAATATTAGTGCTTTAGCAGCCCTGCTAACCGCAGCAATACGACTCTCGCCTTGATCCAGAGTCATTCTGTAAGTATGCTTGCACCCCTCCATACGACCCATTGGCTTTTGATCCATTGGTTTATCATCTTTGTATTCACCTTATAATGCTGTATCGGCTGAAAACTCAGGTGGATTAAGTGAGTGAGACTTTCGTTAACGATTAGTGCAGCCAAGCGTTAATCTCCGTACCATTTCAACTCGCTCCCACGCTGCTGCATCGGAGTGTGACCAGCTCCCCGTATGCATTCCAACGCAAAGCGTGGGAACGAGGAGAAACGAGTAACTGCTTGAATGGTTAGAAGGTTCTGAGAGCAACAATTCTTTTTTGGACACTTGATAAACCTTGAATGTTATTCAACTGAAAAGCTTCAATGCTGTCCTGGTGTTATTCCTGAACTTTGGTCAGCTGGATACCGGCATTAATATTCCAATATCTGATTTAAATTACCTCGGCAGTAAACCAATAAACTGACCAAGCAATGGGCTCGTTTATTCTAGTCGACAAACTTTTGGTTTCTGCAATTTTTTATTAGAACAAGCCGGTTAGAAGCTTCAGCCCTGTTAGAAAAAGGCAGATGTATAAAACCTTGTAAAAAAAATCAGTAGAGATGGTTTTAACCATCTTCATTCCAAGCCAGACACCCAGAGGGCAAACAGGTAGCAACAAAGAAGACAGTAGCAGGTTATCTGGGGTGAACTCGCCAAGGGCAGCATAGGCAGGACATTTGACCAGGTTGAGAGAACCAAAAAAGATCGCCATGGTGCCTGCCAGAAATTCCTTTTTAAGCTTCAACGGCAGCATGTAAACACTCAGGGGAGGTCCCCCGGAGTGAATGCCGAAACTGGTGAAACCACTGACGGTTGACCAGAAGATACCGGACAGTGTTCCCGGCTTGCGGGGTGAGTGAAAGTAGTGACCGAACCATTGCTTCAGGCAAAACAAAATGGCAATGATACCGATCATGCCTTTGACAGCCTGTTCACTGAGGGATGCAAACACCATCAGGCCCAGCAACAGGCCGAACAGGCCAGGAAAAATAATGATCCTGAACACAGTCCAGTCCACGTGCTTCCGCCATCCCCAGACGGCGAATCCGTCCATAGCTAACAGCAGGGGCAGGAGGATTGCGGCAGCCTGAACGGGAGGCATGGATAACGACATAAGTGGCACGGCAATCATGCCCAGAGCATTGCCCATGCCTCCCTTGCCCAGCCCCGTAATAACGACCGCCGGGATAGCCGTTATAAAGAAGGGCAGCTCTGGTATGGACGACAGCGGTGCTGAAAACATGGGAAAAGTCAGGTGAGAAGTTCGATTTCGTAATCCAGCATTTTATCCTTGTTGAACAGGTAGCGACCGATAAAACTCTTTTTCTTAAGCAACAGCGGTAACCAGTAGCGGTCATCCTCCCACATTTCATCATAAGGAATATCTTTGATATGAAACCACAGGGGAATCGCCTCGTCGGTTTCTTCGGGAATACCATCGTAGTCAGAAGCGGAAAAGGCGTAGACATGAATGGAGTAGCCATCGACAAACTGGAACAGGCATTCGCCATGGAAGGTCATATTCAGCGGGGTGATTTTCAGTTCTTCCTGAACTTCACGCACTGCGCACTCCAGTGTGGTTTCACCCTCTTCAAGCCTGCCGCCGGGCCCATTGATTTTACCGGCTCCCAGTCCGCGCTTTTTACGAATTAAAAGAATATGGTCACTTTTAACGATAAACGTCAGGGTAGCAGGATCCTGCGCTTTCCAGCTTTCCCAGTCGATGTCGGACAGTGTTCTGGCGATTATGGGCTGCATGTCAGGCTTTTGCTTTGTCGATACTTCAAATTCCCAAGTATAAAGCAGTGCTGAAAAAGATGGCGGGTTAATTTTTTCTCTCTATTTAAGTTGTGACAGTGGCAGCAGTGTCAGAGTGTTGGACCTGAAAGCCCCGGTGTCAATAAAGTGGGTATTACCGAGGGTTGTAGGATCTTCGACAATGGTGTGGCCACAGATGATATGATCAACACCTTCAACCCAGTCTGTGTTTCCGGTTTGTACTTTTGTTCTCGACCACATCAATTGCCGGGTCAGTTCCGGATCGGTCTCTATGTTACGGGGATTCCATTGCTTCAATGGGTATTCTGCGTGACAGATCGCCAGTTTGTTGCCATTAGAATGTTCAACGAGTATCAGGTAGGGCAAAGTATCAACCCAGTTGGCATACTCTCGCATTTTTTTTGCAGAAACTTTAAGATGCCAGCGACCGCCATTGAGAACCCAGTCTGCCAGAATAGCTGATGACTCAGGGTTTCGGGCAATGGTCCTCAGGGTATCTTCGTGATTGCCGCAGACAGGGTGAAACCAGGGTTCATGGATCAGGGAGAGGCAACCGGGCGAATCAGGACCCCGGTCAATCAGGTCTCCAACACTGAAACAACGATCTACCTTAAAATCAAAATCCACACGCTCCAGAGTTTCGAAGAGCAAGTCGTACATGCCGTGTAGGTCGCCGATTGCGAAATCTCTTCCTGATAAGTTGGGTCCAAAGGTTTGAAGAAACATGATAGCTCCTTTGCAGTCCATTGCTTCTGGAGTTAGAAGTAGACACGGGTCGTGTTAAGTTCCTTTGAGTGTTGCCAGACCCGATTTTGGATCAATCTGTATCCCGATGGGTGCTGACCTGAGTATAACCTTCACCTGTTTGTCATTGGCCAAAACCCTGAATGACAGTGGTGTACTCTTGGGCAGTTCGCCGTTTTTTCTTGCCTCGGCAGCGGTATCCAGGGCATTAAGGTAAAAAGGCAACACCTTCTCTACTGTTTCGGCCAGATTGCTGAGAATCATAGCGTTAGCCATTAGCGCAGGTACATAAGTCGGTGTAGCGTAATCGGTGGTCTTAAGCTGAGACTGGATATGATCGACCCAGAGTTTCTTTTTTTCTTCGGGCAACTTGTTGAAAGCTTTCAGCAACTGCTTACCTTCTTCCGGAGTAAAGAGTCTCATCATTGCAGCCAGAGCACCAAGAGCCTCGATTTCCTGAGTCGATAGCCCGCTATTGTTTGACAGGTTCAACCACCAGGCTCGCGCTGTCAGGTAGGAAGGAATGGGATTAAAACCGGGATCTTTCTGCAGCTTGTCCAGTTCTTCTTTGATCTGGTTCATTGCCCGGTAAGTGTTCTCTGTCAGGTAAAGAGAGCCTTTGGCACTGATGTGACCTCTGAAGCCGGCAATATTATCTACCCAGTAGGCATACCAGAGGTTCAGGTCCCCGGGCTTCAGTGTGCCACTGCGAAAGCCCTCTTTCAGAGTGCTGTACATATTCAATGAACCTTCGTCGTACATCATATGGCGCAGATGACTTTCCGGCAGGAACACAATGGTGAATTTACGGCCATCGGAGTGGTATTTACTGGCAACTTCTTTAGCCAGCGGGTAGATACTGGTGGCTTTTTTCGCCGTGACCGAAAGGAAACGGGTACTGTCTTCGGGGAGTTTGGTACCAAGGACTGCAGAGGCCCGCTCCCTCGCGGTCGGTGACAGGGTAACGGCGCTGATGATCGCTGCCGCAGCCAGTGTTTCGTAGGACTCCTCGTCCAGTCCACGAATGAGCGCTGATAGCTGGTTGAAGTGTTCAAGACTCAAGACCGGCTTATCCAGATCTTTCTGAGGCAGGATAAATGCATCGTAGTCCTTTTGTGTACCGGATCTCAGCAACTGCAGTGAATAAAGGCGCGACAGGGCACGAGGGACTTCCGAATGTATATTGGAGGGTAGCTGGTCCGCCGACATTTCAGGGGTGACATTGGGATTGTCCATGACCCAGCTTAGCTGCTCTATCTGGCTGCTGGTAATATTCAGATCCTTACCATAGGTGACGCTGATGTATTCTCTGATCAGGTTGACGGCTTCACTGGCCTGAGCCTGCCAGCCAGGCAGAATCAGCATTAAAATAAAAAGAGGCTTTAATAATGTTTTCATAACTGAAAGGGTAGTGGGTGAGATGCCTAAGCATAGCAACAGGCTTGGAGTTTGCTTCAGGGTTTTTGAATCCGCTTATGAAAATTCCGTCAAGAAACCTGCGTTGACTCTACCTGCAGTTTTATATGAATATTTCAGGAACAGGGCACTATTCAGGAGGGGACAGCATGGCGGACTCCAGAGAGACCATCCGATCATTGTTTGATCTGCAGGCTGAAAACTATATTCAGCAGGACAGTGTTGGCATGCTGGATCATTATGCACCAGAAGAAGAGCTGCTGTTCTGGAGCTCAGAGGGAGCCCAGATTAACGGTCATGATGCCTTGAAGTTTTGGTATGAAACCCTCTTCAACCAGTTCGAAATCCTGTCTGTTAAATACCGAATTGAGTCTGCCTGGGAGGGACCAGACCAGATTTCCTGCAGCAGTACCTGGCAGTTGGAAACCCGGCTCAGGGATGTTGAGTGGGCGGTGGTAGAACTACAGTTTCTGCGGGCGACACACGTTTTGAGACAGTACCAGGGAGCATGGAAAATAGCACATATCCACTCTTCTCCCATTGGCCAGGCCTCAGCCGATTTTCCCGCCAGCTGATGGTTCTCCAATAGCAGGTGGTTTTTCTTGTACCAGCCCCGGGGGGGACAATGGTCTAACCTGGAGTCACTGCTCTTTTTAACCTTCCTGTCTGGGACAGTGGGCTTTTCCCTGACCAACATTAGAGTGACTTATGCGGCGTTGCATTACTGCACCCAGTGAACAGTACAAATTGGCTCTGGCTGTCTCCATGGTTGCTATGCTGGAGCTTTATGGTTTCCTGATCTATGCCCTGATGGCCAGTTATATCTCCGGGCATTTTTTTCCTGCCTCGGATCAGCTGACGTCCCTGCTGGGAAGTTTTGCTGCCCTTGCTGCAAGGTATTTAACCAGACCGTTGGAAGGGCTGTTTTTCGGGCACCTGGGACCTGCATACTATCTTGTGGTCATCGGCATTATCAGTCTGATGGCGGTTCTGGCTCCCTGGCCTGACTACGATATGAAAAAAAATGAATGTCTTGACACAACACTAGCGGAAAAGGGTTGAGATTGCAGAGTCAGGGATTTATGTTCGCTCATGCAGTAAAGTTTCAGATTGCCCTGTGATGAGCCCAGTCGCGCACCGACATCTCGGCTCATTGTACTCATTAGGAAGAAAAAGAGTTTCAACCATGGATAACAATGCGACGCCTGTCTCATTCAAACAAGGACCTTTGTGGGTTGCAGTTACAGTCCTGAGTCTGTTGCCCGCTTTGGCTTTTTCATCAAGCTTCTATGAACAATGCCTCCTGAAACAGGCTATGGAAGCCGATGACCAGATCACAATGGCGGAGATCAGGGCCGTTTGCAGCAAACCCTCCGAAGAAGATGCTCTGTCAGTCGTTGCAGGTGATTCCGATATGGCCCGGGAGGGAGAGAAAAGCGCTTTTGATGAGCGAGTCAGAGGGGAACGTCAGGCATTTGATAATCGTTTCGTGATTACTCCCCATCGGCCCAATTATGTGCTTCCGGTTTCCTGGAACAGCAATGTTAACAAGGCACCTTACAATGAAGTAGGTGAGGAATTGTCGTCAACTGAAATCAAGTTTCAGCTGAGTCTGAAAGCGCCTGTCTGGGAAGGTCTGTGGAATGGTTACGGTAATGTTTATGTCGCCTATACCAACACTTCCTGGTGGCAGGCCTACAACAGCAACTCGGCACCATTTCGGGAAACGAATCATGAACCGGAGGTCTTTGCAATATTCCCGGTCGATTATTCGGTATTGGGTATGGACTTGAGGGCTGTAGTGGTCGGTCTGTCTCACCAGTCTAATGGCCGGTCGGGCAATCTATCCCGAAGCTGGAATCGGGCCTACCTGAATTTCCTGCTGGAAAAGGGTGATTTTTACATGAGCTTCAAGCCCTGGTATCGAATTCCGGAACCTGAAAAAGATCCCAATAACCCGAATGATACCGAGGGGGATGATAACCCGGATATTGAAAAGTTCATGGGGCATGGTGAGCTTCATTTTGGCTATAAACTGGACGAACATCAGATTTCCATGATGCTCAGAAACAACCTTCGTTTTTCTGATAACAAAGGCGCGGTGCAACTGGGTTGGTCCTTCCCTCTTAATGACCGTTTCCGGGGTTATTTCCAATACTTTAATGGCTATGGTGAGAGCCTGATTGATTACAATGCCAGTGTAAACCGGATCAGTATGGGTGTGATGTTGACCGACTGGTTGTGACAGTGCTTCTTACAACAACTCGACTATACTGAAGCGTCAATCATCAATAGCATGGGACGCTTTCAGTATCAGTGGGGTTCATCTCTTGATAGTATCGCCATTCCTCGTGTATCTCTGTGTGGGCGCAAAACCATCCGTCGGCAAAGAAATAATAATAAGAAAGTTCAGTGAACTTAATTTCGGTTTTTGGGTCAAAGCATCACTGAAAACGCTGTATCACAAAACAATGAAATATGATTGTTCCTGATTAGAGTGACTAACGGCGCTGTTATCGGTCGGGCTTTTGAGCTATGACCTGATGAAACGTCAGCTCTGAGCAGGCAGACAAAAAAAGGAGACTGGGCAAGATGGCAAATATTATCATAGCTGTAGCAGTGACATATCTTTATCATTGCTTTTCAGGATATGTTTCAGACAATCAGACGAAAACGAATGAAACAGTTTTGGAAGTGCATCAGCCTGTAAATAATGGGGCAGGTGTAGAAACACTGTACCGAAATTCTGACTTGGAAAAAACGATCATAAAAGAGCTGATGGATTTAGAGGGTGAAACTTTGCCTGAAGACTATGAATCAAGATTGTTCAATTTAAGTAGGGGGAATGTAGAAACGAATGCACTTAATGATAGTGAACTGGATAAGGTAAATAAGATCTTTGATACCATAAAGGACCATATGATTGAGTTACTCAAAGGTCGTGGTACTTTTGATCTGGAACGGGTACAAGCTGCTGATATTGAGGCTGTTTATATTTATTCTTTTAGTCACAAAGCTGCTACTCCGGAATGTCTTACATTGAACGATATTTGTCAACCCGCTAAAACCCAGCTCATAACTCAAAGCAATAATCAAGACTTAATATTGGGTGATTATAAGAACATGTTTTCAACAGAATGGATTCTTGAAAATTCAAAAGGGGGAGCAAAATATCGGGAATTAAGTCCCGGAGACTTCCTTCTTGATGTCGACTTTGCCCAAAAAAAAATATTATATGAAAATAATTCTGATTTTCTAACGGCATCCAGAATCATTGAAAAAAATGAAACATTCCCCACTATGGGTTTCAGAGCTCTATTTGTAATGTCTGATCCTGCTAAAAAAGAATTTTTTATTCAAACGACTGGAAGAAGCTACACTCACAAAATTGATGCCGAACAGCTATCAAATATGCTTAAAACCATTCCAGGAAGACAAATATCAATGCTCACAGGGTTGGCCAAAAAGCTTTATTGAAAAATAACCCTGATATTGAAAAGTTCATGGGACAGGGTGAACTTTATTTTGGCTATAAGCTGGATGAATACCAGAATTCCATGATGCTCAGAAACAACCTTTGTTTCTCTGATAACTAAGGAGCGGTGCAACGGGTCTGCTCCTTCCCTCCTAATGACTATTTCAGGGATTTTTGCCATTACCTTTATGACCATGAAGAGAACCTGATTGATTACAACGCCAGTGTAAACCGGATCAGTATGGGGGTGATGTTGACCGACAGACTATAAAGTGCGTTTCACGAGGACTCGACTATACTGGAGCGTCAATCACCAATAGCATGGGACGCTTCAGTAAGTGGGGGTCACCTCTTGATAGTATTGCCATTCTTTCTATGTCCCCGTGCGGGAGCAGAACCATCGATTTATAAAGAAATAATAACCAGAGAGTTCAGTGAACCTGGTTCTGGTCTCGGGGGCAAAAGTATCACTGAAAAAAGCATCACTGAAAACGGTTTATCTCAAACCATTGGAAGTAGGGCATTCCTGATTAGCGTCAGAAGGAACACTATGCTCGTTAAGGCCCCTGAAGTTATGACTTAATGAAACCCAACCTTCAAGCAGGCAGACAATAGAGGAGACTGGAAAACATGGCGGTAAATATTCTTATAGCAGCAGCAATAGCATATCTTTATTGTAATTCAGGAAATGCACCCGACAAACGCACCAAAAAGACTGAAACAGGCTTGGAAGTGCATCGGCCTGTAGATAGAAGGACAGGCGTAGAAACACTCTATCGAGCCTCCGGAATAGAAAAAAAGATCATCAAAGAGCTGATGGATTTGGATGGAATGACTTTTCCTGAGGACTATGAGTCCAGATTATTCACTTTAAGTAGAGGGAGTATAGACACTAATGCCCTTTCTGAAGATGAGCAGGATAAGGTGAATCAAATTTTTAACGCAATAAAAAGTCACATGATTGAGTTCTTTAAAGGCAAGGATACTTTTAATCTGGAAGAAGCTCGAGGTGATGGCATTGAGGCTGTCTATATTTACTCTTTTAGTCACAAAGCCGCTACTCTGGAATGCCTTACATCAAACGATCTTTGTCAACCTGCAAATACCCAACACATAACGTTTAAAGGTAAGCCCACAGCTCAAAGCAATAACGAAGATTCGATTTTTGATAATTATAAGAACATGTTTTTATCCGAATGGATTCTTGAACAATCTAAAGCGAGTCTGAAAGGCTATCGGGAAACAGATCCCGGCTATTATCTTTCTGGGGCGGATTTTACCCAAAAAAAATCATTGCATGAAGCATGTCTTGGTTTTATAGAGGCGTCCAGAGTCGTTGAAAAAAATAAGGCATTCCCCACTGCGGGTTTCAGGGCCGTGTTTATAATGACTGATCCAGCTAAAAAAGATCTTTATATTCAAACTGCTGGAAGAAGCTACACTCACAAATTTGGTGCTGAAAGGTTATCAAATATGCTTAAAACCATTCCAGGAAAACAAATATCCATGCTCACAGGGCTGGCCAAAAAGCTTCATACAAAAAAACAACCCTGATATTGAAAGCTTTATGGGACATGGTGAGCTCCATTCAGGCTATTGCCATTCCAGACACACACTGCGCTAAAGCAAATCAAATAACTGCAAAGAAATAATAATTAGGGTGCTCAGGGGAATTTAATTGAGGTTCTGATGTCTAAAGTACTATGGGAGGCTTCAGATTATCTCAAACCGGAGGAAGAAGGTCGTTTTTAAACGGAGCTGACTGCAGAATTGAGACTCTTTCAGAATTTATCCCTGGATAGTTAAATATCTGATGCCATGACTTTCTGAAATGCGAACGCTCAGAATAGATGTATAAAATGGAGGTGGAGACATGAAACCAATTCTCGCAGGATTAGCAGTTTACTTTGCTCTACATTATTTTTCAGAGGATATTCCAGATATTCAGACTGAAACAGAAGAGCAAGTTTATCAACCTGTAAATAATGGTACAGGCATACAGTCACTCTATCGAAATTCCAACTTGGAAAAAACAATCATCAAAGGACTGAAAAATTTAGGCGGGAGAACTTTGCCTGAAGACTATGAGACCAGATTGTTCACTTTAAGTAAGGGCGATCTGGATACTGCCAGTCTCTCTGATGCTGAGTTAGGTGAATTAAATGAAGTTTTTAGCACAATCAAGAACCATGTCATTGGGCTGTACCGACGCAGCGATGAAATTGATCTGGAACTAATAAAATCTGCTGATATTGAGGCTGTCTATATTTATTCTATTAGCCACAGTGCTACCACTCTGGAATGTCTCACATGGAACGATATTTGCCAGCCTGATAGTGCCAAATACACAGAGCATAGATTAAAAGATATAACTCAATTGGGTAATAAAAACTCAGTTCTGGATGATTATATAAACATGTTTGCATTCGATTTTATTATGAAAAAAACCATAGACGAAGGTTTTTTATACAACTACTATAGTACGTCTTACATGAACCTCATTGATGAGGTAAACATTACCAAAAAACAGTTAATACAAGAAAGAATTTCTGATCTTATATCGCTCGCCAGTATCACCGATGAAGATAAAGGATTGCCCGCTTTGGGATATAGGGCTTTATTTGTAATGACTGATCCTGATAAAAAGAACCTTTATATTCTAAGTACTGACAGAAGGTACACTGGCGCTCACAATGCCGAACAGTTATCAGAGTTACTCAAAACCATTCCGGGAAAACAAATATCAAAGTTTACAGGAATCGGAAAAAGGCTTAATAAAAAAAATCAACCTTGATATTGAAAAGTTTATAGGACATGGTGAGCTTCATTCTGGCTATAAACTCTATGAACACAAAATTTTTCACGATGCTTAGAAGTAACCTTCATTTTTCTGATAACAAAGGCCCAGTTACCACTGGGCTGGTCCTTCCCTCTTAATGACCGTTTTCGCGTCTATGTCCAATACTCTAATGGCTATGATGAAAGCCTGATTGATTACAATTTCAGTCTGAACCGAAACAGCATGGGTGTGATGCTGACCGATTGGCCATAATATTGCCTTTTACAAAGAGTCGGCTACACTCCAAAGCGTCAATTGCCAATAGCGTGTGACGCTTCAATATTATCGGGGTTTATCTTTTGTCAGTATCACCACACTTCATAATTACTCAGCCATACGGAATCGAATATTTCTGGCTTATTGGGCAGGTGCTCTGCAAGGCGCAACGACGGGAACATAGCAAGCTATGTGACCAGAGTTGCAACGCATCACGACTGCATGGATGCAGGAGCTAGAGCAACGCAGGAGCAGTTGCCGCGAGTCCCTGAACAATAAGTCAGAAAATATGATTTTGTATGGTTGAGTACTTATATTCCTGTGCGGAATCAAAGCCATTTACCCAAAAAGCAATAATAACCAGAGAGTTCAGTGAGCTTAATTTCAGTTTTGGGATCAAAAATTTCGGTGAAAGTTTTTATCTCAAACCAGTGGGAAGAAGGTCTTTCCCAGTGGGAGTTAGTAACCCGATTCTAATCGGTCAGGCTCCCAGAGCTATCAATTAATGAAATACTCGCTTTAAGTAGGCGTTCAAAAAAGAAGGTTAAGCAGATGTTATTAAAAACGGTTGCATTAGCAGGACTGGCATATCTTTTTGGTTTTTTTTCAGAAGATGTTCCAGATACCCGGACTGAAACGACTGAAACAGGGTTGGAAGTGCAACAATCTGTTGAAAGAGGATTGGAAGCGCCTCAATCTTTTGAAACAGGTTTGGAATTGCCTCAACCAGTCAATAGAGGAACAGGCATAGAAACGCAGCTTCGAACTTCCGGCTTGGAAAAGACGATAATCAACGAGCTGATGGAGTTAGATGGGAAAACTCTGCCCGAAGACTATGAATCCAGATTATTCTCATTAAGCAGGGGGAGTATAAACATGGATGCTCTTTCTGATGATGAACTGGAGAAGTTCAATCAAATCTTTGGCGCAATAAAAGACCATATGATTGAATTGTTCAGCGATGAGTATACTGTTCGTCAGGAACTAATAAAAGCTGCTGATATTGAGTCTGTCTATGTTTATTCTTTCAGCCACAAAGCTGCAACTCTGGAATGCCTTACGTCGAACGATATTTGCCAACCTCCTAATGCTCAACACTTAATACTTAATGCCGAAAGTACAACTCAAAGCAATGATGAAGGCTCAATGTTTGATGATTACAAAAAAATGCTTTCATTCGAATGGATTCTTAAACATTCCAAAGTGGGCTTGGCAGGCTATCAGGATTCAAATTACGCGTTAACCCTTCATGGGGTAGACTTTGCCGAAAGAAAAATGTTAGAGGAAACAGCTTCTGATTTTGTAAGTCTGTCCAGAGTCATTAAAAAAAATGAAGCATTTCCCACTATGGGCTTCAGGGCTGTATTTATAATGACGGGTACCAGTAAAGAGAATGTTTATACTGTGTCTACGGGAAGAAGCTACACTCACAAATTTGATGCCGAACAGTTATCCATTATGCTTAGAACCATTCCGGGAAAAAAAATATCAATGCGCACAGGGTTGGCCAAAATGCTTAATAAAGAAAAGCAACATTGATATTCTAACTCTATAAATGATCGTTAAATCGTTAAGACACTCACTCAAGTCACCGGGAATGATAGGCGAATTCTGGTCGGAACCGGAGATTACTCCGGTTCAACTCTGAAATGCTTTTACAACCCATCAGTTTCATATCCCGCTCCATTTCGCTGCACAGATTACCCAGAGCCTTTTCAACGCCAGCTCTTCCCGCTGCTGCCAAAGCATAAAGATACAGGCGGCCACCTGAGCAGGCTCTGGCGCCCATTGACAGAGCTTTAAGAACGTGTGTACCCCTCTGTATTCCGCCGTCGCATATGACATCAATCCGATCTCCAACGGCATCTACGATTTCTGCCAGCTGGTCAAAGGGAGAGCGTGAGCCATCCAGCTGTCGGCCACCATGGTTGGAAATCATGATGGCTGCAGCGCCAATATCTACGGCTCTGCGTGCATCTTCGACCGACATGATGCCTTTCAATACCAATGGCTTTTCCCAGTAGCGGACAATCTCTTCAGCTGCCTGCCAGTCCATACTTTGATCCAGCATGGTATTGATGTAGCTACCGATCGAAAGGGTAATGCTGGTGCCTTCGCCAACATAGTCCTGAAGCTGAGGCAGCTCAAAGCCACCATGGGACAAGTAATTCAGACCCCAGGCCGGATGACAGGTAAAACTCAGCAGACTCTTCAATGTCAGTTTGGGGGGGATGGTAAAACCGGTGACAAGATCCCTTTCCCTGTTGCCTCCCACAGCTGTATCCACCGTTAATGCCATGGCATCGAAGTTGGCTGCCTTGCATCGGTCTATCATGTTGCGGGTCAGCCCCTTATCCTTATGTACGTAAAGCTGGAACAGCTTCGGGGTTTTAATGGTTGAGGCAATCTCTTCGATGCTGGTGGTACCCAGAGAAGAAAGGCCAAAAAGCGTGCCAAACTGTTCTGCTGCTTTTCCTACAGCCATCTCACCTTCATGATGAAAGAGGCACTGCAGTGCGGTGGGCGATAAGAAGAGAGGGATGTCCAGATCCAGCCCCATAACCCGGGTAGAGAGATCAACATGCTCTGCACCTCTCAAAACATTGGGTACCAGGTCACAGTTGGAATAGGCCTCGGTATTTCTTCGCCGTGTGGTCTCATCATCCGCAGCGCCGTCAATGTAATGAAAAATGGGGGAGGGCAACCGTCTTCGGGCGAGTTCCCGGAAGTCTCTGGTGTTGTGGCAGTGTTTCAGGCGCATGGTTTTCCACTGGCCTGTCGTCGCTGACAGTCTGTAGTTGGATCATGAAAAATATTTGGCGCTTTAGGTATAGCACCGATTTGGAGCAGATCAACAACAAACCGAAAAAATGCGTGCCGGTTTTGCATAGCTGCTGGTCAGTTCTTCTTATGATGTCAAGCAAGCTATTTCAGAGGGAGAAACTGGTATTATCCGACGTCGGCTTCATTATGGGTTTCGACACCGTCATGGTCAGTCTTTTCCAACAGTAACGCGGCAGCTGTTGCAACCTCTTCCTCTGTGCCGTTATACAGCAGCAGAAAGTTGCCGGCAGACAGAGATTTCTCGTAGCGGACAATGCTGTTTTTAGGAATCCCCATACTGGCCAGACCAGCCCCGAGAGCTGACAGCCCGCCGACAATAACCGCACCTTCAAGCCCGCCGGCAATAGCTGATACCAGCGGTCCTGCGATCACCATGGGACCAATGCCAGGAATCACAAAAAACGCAGCACCAAACAAAATACCCCACAGACCACCCCAGAAGGCACCGATCTTGCCCCAGGCTTTCATCCGGTCCCCGGTGTTGTAGTAACCTACTACGTGCTCTTCGGTATGGTAGTCATTACCAACTACTGAAATTTTCTTCATCTCAAAGCCAGCTTTTTGCAAGCTTTTAACCGCATCATCGGCCGCATTATGGGTTTTGTAGGTAGCAACGCAGGTGTTTGGCGTCTTCATTGGAGTACTCCAGGTAGAAGTTAGCGCTCTAGGAGCCTGACCGAGAATAGACTGCCCTACTGCGGCGGCAGCAAATTGGTCTGTAAATCCGCTTTTGTTCGTCAAATAGCTCGCTATTCTCCTCACAAAACCGAATTTTCATCCTCAATTTTCTGCCGTCCTCGCTACAGGCGCTATTCTCGGTCAGGCTCCTAGGAAAAATAGTTGATTCTCGGTATCCGTCAAATAGTGGTCAAATGTCCAATAGCAGTCGAATTCAGGCTTCCAGTATCGTTTATTTGCAAAAAAAAGCCAGGAGCAAGTCCTGGCAAAAAGGAGTGTTCTCAATTATTTCGCGGTGGTGGTTCTAACCCTGGTTTTCTGCCTGTTCTGGCCTTCCAGCGGGCGGTTCTTTTCAAAGTCCTGTCTCAGATACAGTTTTGGAAAAGCGTGGTTGGCAAACTCTTGTTGAGTAAAGTCACGAATGGCTTTTTTCTCACCCTTTGTCCGGGTGTGTTTGGGTTGTGCCAGCCGTTTGATTGTTTCAGGGTTAACCTTGCCGCTTTTATCCCGGGCTACAGGGGCTTTCAGGTTATCCTCATATTTTTTTCTGGCTTCGACCAGTGCGTTTTGTCTGGCCAGAAAATCTGCAGAGAGGGCTTTCTGTTGTGCCTTGGGCTTGCGTTCATTTTTGTCACCGAAAACCACCGTGCGGATGTTCTTTTGATAACGGTCAGCGACCTCTGCCCCCGGAGTATCGAGAGGGATGGTGTGAGGCTTGGCAAGAGCCGTCATGAAGGCATGGTCTGGATTTTTCTTTAACTGGCCCACTGGACGAGGAATTCGAGATGGCGCTTTCGTGGATCGCTCTTTTAAGGGCTGTTCTTTGCTGGACGGCTCTTTGATATAGGAAGTGGTGTCAGCAACGGATACCTGCCTGTCGCCAATATCCGTTTCATCCAAATCCCACTCAAAGAACATGCCGTTCTCATAGAGGTCAAGCATATTGGTTATGGAGTCTTTCGCCATGGACCCGACTGCACTGGCTCCGGAATAAAATATGGATACTGCCCTCGAAGCACCATCACACAGCCAGTTTTTGACTTGCTTTTTGCCCTCTGAAAATGCATTGAGAGCAAATTGCAGTGTACTGCCTGTTTCAGTGTCCGGTGATTTGGTGATCATACATGAGTACATAGGCAACTCCTTTCTATCCTTGAATGCTGTTATTGATATTCAGCTTACCCTTTTTTCAAAAGCTGCTTAATGACCTTCTGGTCAGCAGAACTAACGATCTTTCTCCAGTATGTGCAGCCAAAGCAGGTATGGGCTTCTGATTGAGTACGAATGTCTGCATTAATTCAACGCTCAATCTTTTTATGATCAAGAAGCTCAAGTTCGGATACTCTTTTTCCAACACCGGGTGAACAACAAGCTAGGATGTTAATGCTCAGATACAAGGTGGAAGGTGGATGAACATTGTGAAGAACCTGGCTGTTGCAAGCCTGATTATCTTACCGGCAGTAAGCTGTCTACAGGCACAGGCTCAAACGTCAGGCTCAATTCAGCCAACAGAAATACCACCTCAATTATTCTATGAATTTGAAGTAGATCCGAACCAGCTACCGGAAATACCCACTGCTCCTGCGCCAACACATTGTCCCCCTCACAGGGCATTGAGTATTTCATGGAATAAAAACAGTACGCTCATAGCTGTGGGAATAGGTTCTGGGGATAACGATGACGATACGAGAAAGTGTCGGCTTTCAGGAGCCCTGCAAATCTTTAATGTGAGTGCCTCAGGATACCCGAGACTCGTGCGTACCCATCACGCAACAAACTGGATAGAAAGCGTTACTTTCAGCCCCGACGGCACTCAGCTGATAGCCGGGGGGAAGGATGGCAAGGTCAAGATTTATGGAGGGATAAGCCCGTTCAGCTACCAGGACACCCTGTCCGAAGCGCTAAGAGATTTACGAACCGTTGCCATTAACCCGAACGGCACCCTGCTGGCAGCCGGGGGATATAACACAAAGATCATGCTTTATCTTAAGAACGAAACCAATCAGTTCACCTACGTGAAAACCCTGTCCCAAGCATCACGGCTTAGTAGTGTAGTAGATCTTGACTTCAACCCCATCAACAGCCAGCTGGCAGCAGCTCAACGTCACCGAATTGTAAGAACTTATCGCGGGACCAGTCCGTACAATCTTCTGAAAACCCTGTTTGATTCGTGCTGCCAGATGTTGGCTGTTGCCTACAATCCCAACGGCACCCTGCTGACATCCGGGGATATGGTAGGACAGGTCAGGTTTTATAACGGGATGAACCCGAACAACACCCTGCACACTCTATCCGTATCAGGCCAGGTATCGAGCCTTGCCTATAACCCAAGTGGTACCCGGCTGGTAGTTGGGCAGGGCAATGGCAAGGTCAGTGTTTTTGAGGGAATCATTCCGTTCTCCCATCTGCACACCCTGCCCTCCGGCAGGTCACCGACGGTTGTTTACAGCCGCGATGGCAAATGGCTGGTCACCGGGGGGGATGATGGAAAGATCATGATTTATCGGGTCGATGGTTTAAGAGCACCGACAACAGAAGCTGTTACGAAAACCCGGATAAAAGTCAGCATAGAAAACGGCACAGAAGTACATAGCTCTTCGACATTCACAGCCCTTTCGCTAGTCACATTATTAACAACGGTTCTTCAGGGGATGATATTGCAATGATGTTTTTGGACAACTTCTCTCCGACTCCGGAGAAGTCTTGTCTCTCTATTTTCGCTGTTTTCTCTCATGACCATACCGGTCTCGGACATTATCCGAAGTATTGATAGAAAGCTGGAGGAAGATGTATTCCTTTTTTCAAAAGCTGCTTAATGACCGTCTGGTTAGCAGACCTAACGATCTTTCTCCAGTATTTGCAGCCCACCGCCTGAAAGGTTATGGAAGAAGGTGTCTCCGGGGACAATATCCACCCGACAGCGGGCTTCTTCCGGCAGGCTCTTCAGTAGCAGGTCTCTGTTTTCTGCCTTTTCCAGAACGTCGGCAGAGAACTCTCCCAGGATGACAATAGGGTGTTCCGGACTCTGCCCCGGATAATATTCGCTCTGTTTGATGTTGATAATAGTGGCCAGTTGCTCAATAACCTCATGGAAAAGGTCTTTCAGTTGAGTTCGGGCCTTGTCATAGTTGCTGCGGCTCACTGCATGCTGACCGCTGAGATAATCCTGACGGTTGCCGTCGTTGTAGATCTGGCTGACCTGGTAACCCAGAGTATTGATACCTGTGCGACCCCAGCGCTTCATCATGGCATAGGGATCACCTTTGTATTTACCATATTCCTGCACATAGTCGCTGGCGAACAGGGCCTGATGGATTGGCTGTGACGCCATATAGGGAAGATAACTTTTGTTTTTGCAGGGTGCAGGGCTGAACCAGGCGTTCTGGCTGGCCTGGCCAATATTCCAGTAACCCCCCGCCATACTCAGCCATTTCGGCAATCTGGCAGACCAGGGGGTGATCTGGCCGTTTTTGACCTGGTAAGGCACCGCTATTGTGGTGGCCTGAATCAGGTCGAAATGTCTGCTGGCTTTATGGTTTCTGTGCAACCAGCTTTTGGCACTGGCGGCCATCAGGGTATGGTCGCCCACCAACTTTACGTTTTCCACCATCATCCCGTGTTCCCTGAACAGAGCCTTTGCCATACAGGTGAAGTAAGCCTCCCGATTTTGACTAACCGGGCAGTTTTTAGTCATCAGAGATCGATATTTTGAGAGCTGGCCTGGTTCAGGTGCTGGCTTTTGGCGATAGAAATCGTAGCCAGCGATACCAATAACGAGATCCGTGCTGCTGTTGGGCGCCAGCTTCGAGTGTTCCAACATGTCTTTTAATGCGCTTTCCAACAGTTTTAGTGGCGATTCGTTGAATGCGATATTGCCGGGGTCTTCGGCCAGATGAGCATCTTTGCCTGAAGATGCATAACCTGCAAAGGCAGGCGTTTCGATGCCGGTGTGAGCAACGGCCATCCGGGCGTCGAAATTGCTTACGTAGACCGTGGTGCGGTATCTGGCCGCCAGAACGGCTTCGTTGAAGCCGAAAAAGCTGAACAGTGTCAGTACGATTTGAAAGACGATCCTTGCGTGTTTGAACATGGCTACTTCCCCGTGTGAACCAATGTAGAGCTGATCGTACGAGATTCAGACAAAGGCTTGCATAACATCTCTGTCAGCAGTGCTGACGAAACCGGAAGACCTTGTAAAACTGCACTCATACGCCTCAATTCACACGTTTACTCCCCTGTTTCCGGGGCAATAAAAAAAATCAATCAACGAGGGGCTTGTCTGGAAGCTTCAGGTGAATAATACTGTATGCATGAACAGTATTTCTGTAAAAGACAAGCCCTGGCCCAGAATGATTGCGCTGGTGGATATGAATGCCTTTTTTGCCTCCATTGAGCAGCTGGATCGGCCTCAATGGCAGCAAAAGCCGGTGTGTGTCACCAATGGCCGAACAGGGACTTGCATCATTACCGCCTCCTATGAGGCCCGTGCCCGGGGCATCAAAACCGGGATGAGGTTGCGCGAGGCCAGAGGGTTGGCACCTGACCTGATCCAGGCACCTTCCCGGCCTTATCGTTATGCCCAGATTTCTTCCAGCATTATGGCAGCTCTGGAAAGCATCACGCCGGAAATAGAAGTCTTCTCGGTGGACGAGGCTTTTCTCGATCTGACCGGCTGTCAGTCGCTTTATGATTGCCCGGTGGCCGAGATAGGTCGAAGGATCAAGGCGTGCGTTTTTGAGGCTTCCGGCCTGCTCTGTTCAGTAGGGATCAGTGGTGACAAGAGCACCGCCAAGTGGGCAGCCAAGCAGCAGAAACCGGACGGACTGACCATTGTCCACCCCTATCAGGCTCGTGAAACCCTGTCGAATGTGCTGGTTACTGACCTGTGTGGCGTAGGGTCAGGCATTGGACGTTACCTGGCTCAATACGGGGTGCATCGCTGTGGTGATATGCAGAAAGTGCCCATCAGCGTGCTGGGCAATCGTTTTGGCAATCTGGGTAAACGTATCTGGCTGATGGCCCAGGGCATGGACCCGGAGCCACTGCATAAAGAAGTGGGCGTGCCCCAGAGCATCGGGCATGGCAAGGTGATTCCGCCCAATACCCGGGATAAAACCATCCTGAGAACCTATCTGTTGCATATGTGTGAAAAGGTGGCTGCCCGCCTCAGACGTTATGACTTTGAAGCCCGGTTGTTTGCCATTGGCATGAATACGCCCGGAGGCTGGGTCAGCAAAAAGCTGAGGACGACAACCCCGACATCCGATGGCGATCAGATCATGGCACTGGCGGACTTTTTTCTGGATGTCTATTGGGATCAAGGCGAGAGAAGTCAGGGCGTGCATCAGGTACACGTTGGAGCCCTGGACCCTCAACCCAAACATAGGCAGAGAGAGCTGTTTACGGAAGAAGATGCCAAAAAAGAAAAACTGCTGGCGACCATTGATGAGGTCAACCATCGTTATGGAGAGTTCGCTCTGTGCAAGGCCCTCTTGCTGAATCGCTCGGAAATGCCCAATGTTATCTCACCGGCCTGGCGACCAGCGGGGCCCAGAAATACTTTGGAGAGTTGACTGGACGTTTGACAGGCTCAATCTCAAGACTCGTCTGAGATGCCCTGTTTTTCCTTGAGATCTTCTACCCATCGGAAGACTTCTGCCACCGGTTCAATCAAATCGCTGGGGATGTAACTGGCAATGTCTGTATCAAACAGGGCGTGAGCCAGGGGGACATTCTCCATAACGGGGATGCCTTCCTTATCGGCAATTTTCACAATAAAGCGTGCACGCCCACCGCGACCTTTAACCGTTACCACGGGCAGTGGCGTCACATCCTGTTTGTAGTGCAGGCCGATCGCAAGGTGAGTCGGGTTTTTGATCACCACGTCTGACTTCTTGGTGTTTTCTGCTTCGTTGAGAATCTCCTGGTGGATTTCTTTTCGTTTACCTTTGATTTCAGGGCTACCTTCCATCTCTTTATGTTCGCGCTTGACTTCATCCTTGGACATTTTATTTTCTTTAGTGAACTGCTGCTTCTCGAAAAGATAGTCCAGCACAGAAATCACTATGAAAGCCGCAATGGCATAGATCATCAGTTTTTTCATCAGGACCCCGACAACAGGAAGAATACAGTCACTACCACAGTAGGGGAGGTTGAACATATCAGCGAGGCTGTTTCTGATAACGAAATAAACAACGATGGAAAGAAACACAATCTTGATAACAGACTTGAAGAATTCCACCAGGTTTTTGATGGCAAAAATGCGCTTGAATCCGGCAATGGGGCTGATCTTTTTGAGGTCGGGTTTTACCGATTCACCGGCCAGCAGAAAGCCAAACTGCATGATGTTGCCTATGATGGCAGACAGCATGGATACCATGACCAGAGGTAGCAGAAGCTCAATGGATTTTTCAAGAATGCCCTGTGTGACAATCTTGAAAGCGTCCTGAAAGTTTTCGTTATAAACCGTTGCCGGGAGGATCACCATTTCCTGAATGGTCGTGAGGTAAGTATCGCTCATAAACCAGAGGGTGCAGAACACAGCGATAATGCCAAAGGTGCTGGAGACTTCCTTGCTCTTGGCTACCTGACCTTTTTTGCGGGCGTCACGCAGCTTTTTCGGAGTGGGTTTCTCTGTCTTTTCAGCACTCATTTCCAGAGCTCTCCCAGGGTTTTAAAGACCATGGGAATGCCTTCGTCATGTTTTTTGGCCAGTTTCAGAATCGTGCTGACGTAAATCACCAGGATGGCTGCCGCGACACCGGATTTGATCGGCATGGCGAGAATAAATACGTTAAGCTGAGGGGCTGAGCGGCTGATCAGGGCGATACCAAATTCTGTGATAAACATCGCGATAACGACAGGAGCAGAAAGCCACATGGCCAAGCCAATAATCAGGTTGAACTGATTCAGGAAAAAAGTGGAGGCTTCAGGGTTCAACCTGGGATAGAAACTGAATACAGGCCATACCTCATAGCTGATGAAAAGACTTTGCAACAACAGCAGGAATAAGCCGCTGGTCATGAAAATGGCGGTAAAGGCCTGGGAGAACAAAACACCCATGGGTGAAGTTTCGGCACCGGACAGAGGGTTCAGGGCGCTGGCCATGGAAGCACCCCGCTGGTTATCAATGAAGAAACCTGCTGATTCCAGTGCCCAGAACGGGATGGTGATACAAAATCCGATAATGGCTCCGATAAACGCTTCTTTCAGGACAATTCCGGCAGTGGCATAAATGGTGATAGTGTCATCGGGTTTGTGTTCTGCCAGCATAGGATGGAGAAACAGGATCATGCAGGCGCATATGCCATTTCTCATCATGGCACCCCCCAGCATGCGCTTGTGCAGGAAAGGAATCAGAGTGAACAGGGCAACAATTCTGGGCGTGCCCATGGTAAATACATAAAACCACTCTTTTAGCTCATCTATTGGGATGACCATGGCGGATTATCCGGTTAGAGGTCCGGGATTTTGTTCATGATGGCCAGAGAGTAATGATAAATCTCAATGCCCAGCCATCGGGCAGTAGCAAAGATACTGATGATGACGGCAATCAGCTTGAAGGCGAAGGGCAGGGTTTGTTCCTGGATCTGAGTCAGGGCCTGAATCAAACTGATCAGCAGACCTACGCCAGCCGCGGCAATGATAGGCGGCATGGATAAAATCAGAGTCAGCATCAGCGCCTGGGCTGTGAGCTGGATGATGTCCGAATCTACCATGTTCTTTTCCTAGCCATAACTTAATACCAGCCCCTGAATTAAACGGGTCCAGCCGTCCAGCAAGACAAACAGGAGCAATTTGAAAGGCAAGCTGATGGTCATGGGCGAAACCATCATCATACCCATGGCCAGCAGGATGTTTGAGACGATCAGATCAATGACGATGAAGGGCAAATAGAGCAAAAAGCCAATCTGGAATGCCTTGGTCAATTCCGTGATACAGAAAGAGGGCAGCAGCACAATCAAGTCATCGCCCGAGAGTTCCTGCTGGTATTTTTTTGGCCACAAAAGGCGTGCCGATTTCAGAAAGAAGTTACGCTCATTTTCGTTGGTGTTGTCTTTGAGAAATTGCTTGTAAGGGGCGCTGGCGAGCCTGACAGACTCGATCCAGGAAAGATCCTCAAAATTAATTTTTTCAGGTTCCAGCAACTCATAAGACTCATAGCCTATAGGTGCCATGATATAGAGTGTCAGGATAATGGCCAGGGCGTTCATGGCAATGTTAGGTGGAATCTGCTGGAGACCGGTGGCGTTTCTGAGAATGGAAAAAACCACCACCAGCTTCAAAAAAGAAGTGCCCATGACTGCCATGAATGGAATCAGCGCCATCAGTGCCAGTGGCACCATCAAATAAAATGGGCTGGTTAAATTCAGAATGCCGCTTTCCATGGCGGGAACCTGCTTTAATCGATGTACTGCTTAGGATTCAGTCTTACCCGTCAGCTCTGTGATCCGGGCTCCGAGTCGGCCTTCAATTTCTACCAGCTGACATCTACCAATGAGTTGGCCATTGGCTCTGATCCTGACCGGTGCTTCTATGGGGTTACTGAGCTGGAAAACATAGCCTGGCGTCAGGCTTTGCAGTTCTGCGAATGTCAGTTGCTGCTCACCCACTTCAAACATGAGTGTCACCGGCAGGTCGTGAAGATCAACAGGGCCTGCAGGTGCCTGAGGAGCTTCACCTTCCGGCATAGGCTCTTCATAATCCGTGTAGCCCTGGTCATAATGTTCTTCCATAGCCTGAAGCCTCTGTGAAATAGTGACCCGGGTATCCTCGAGAGTGCCCAAAAAAGCAACATTCTGTTTGATTCCTACAATCACCTCTGAGTCACTGACGTGTTTTTCCAGAAAAACAATGTCACCTTCTTCCAGGTCATTGAGTTCACTGCGATTGAGTATGGTGCTGCCTTTTTGCAGGGATACCCATAAAGGTATATCGGGCAGCGAGGTGGATTGATGAGGCGGAATTGACTTCAAGAGGTTCTCTATTACCTCGGAATACTCAATCTGTATAGTTGAGCGGATGTTTTCGGCTTCAAGATCCACTGTAATGAGAGGAGCGTCTGTCGGCTCTGCAGGTTTGAGATGACTGAGCGTGACAGACTGACCTAACATCTGACCCAGAAAATTAAACAGGGGGGTCAGGCTACTGGCAATAGCAGCGTCACGAAGGCTTTCGGGCAGTTTTTTAATGATTTGATGGTCGAGTTTTTTGGGTAGAAGAAAATCCAGAACCTGTCGGCCCAGATAGAGTTTGCCGGGGTAACCCGCCAGTTCCAGATCAGCCTGCCAACTGGATGTCTGGTGACCAAGACCGGCAAGGGAGACAGTGAATTCGATAGCGTTCAGTTGAATCTGGTAGCGGGCTTTGCGATGACACAGGAGTTGCCCCAACTGAAGCTCGGTGGCTGATATTGTTTCAAACTTCAGTGGTATCGCTTCCATTCGTGTTTATCCGCTCTTTTGGGAGTCCCTGTCGGAATTAACCGCAGTAGGACAGTCTTAAGTCCGACTAGGAATCATTGTCTTCCTGATCTTCTTCACCCACGTACTCCTGTTGGGAACGACCGTCATTCTGTTCGTTGCCATCGCCAGACAGGTTGATGTTGACCTGAACTTTTTCGCCCAGCTTTTCCAGATTCTTCATCAAGCTGGCTTCGTTGGCTACCAGAAAGTTGTGGGAATCTGCTGAGGAGGTATTCATGGTGACCTGCAGTTCACCAGATACTCTCTGAATGCGGATTTCCGTGCCCGGCAGAATATTGTCTTTCAGAGTAATTCGAACTTCGGCACCCTGGATAGCGTCTTTTGAAGACACCATGATTTTATCAACCAGCTTGTTGATGACTTCATTGATCTCTTTGGGGCCAGTGACCGCCTGGATGCTTTTCAATTGAGTTTCTGAGGCCTGCTGAGTTTCCCTGACCTGACCGATCACATGGTCACTGCCGTCAAGCATAGACTTCATGGCACCTTCTTCCTGACCTTTCTGACCTTCACGACCACTACCCTGATCTTTAAACTTGCCTTCCAGGGCTTCCTTGGCACTTTTTCTGCGTTCTGCCATCAGGCTTTCAAGACTTTGACCGTCTTTGGATTCCCCTTTGGCGCTTTTCGGGTCTTCCTTCTTTTTCATCTTTTTGGAAAAGTCAGAAGCCTGATCCTCAGACACCTTCTGGCTCTGATTCTGGGTAGGCTGGTTGTTGTTATTCTGCTGAACATTCTGATTAGCGTTGGTGGGCTGCATAATTGGCCTCCTTGCGATCTGTAGACCCTAGGATTTCGGGCGAACAGTAAATTCTTCCATTTCCAGGTCTTCGAGGCGAGCGGCTTCTTTTGCGGCTTCCTCGTCCTGAACTTTGGTAAACTCTTCAAACTTTTCCACAGCCTGCATGGCTTTCATATGATCTTCACGGGCCTGTTCAAGCTGCTCTTTGGCCTTCTCGACATCCTGTCTGGCTTCGTTGATGGCCTGTTCCAGCAGTACATCCTTTTCACGCATCCTGGCTACATTGGCTTTCAGCTGATCCAGTTCGTTCTGCTTTACCTCGGTATTGATAATGTTATCGTAGAGCCTTTGTTCTTCTTTACAGCGCCAGTCAATGTACTCTTCCAGTTCCTGCTCTTTGTTTTTGACTTCCAGCTGAGCCTGTTCCAAACGGTATTCACACTTACGCACCTGGTCCTGAGCAGACTTTTCACGAATCTGCTTAACCTTGAGAAGTTCGTGCAGCATTCAGATCAGACTCCAACGACGTGACGCAGCTGCTGGATGGTCGTGTCATAGTCATTGAATTCGTCGGTGCGCTGCTTCAGAAAGGTTCGTATGGCGTCTATTTTTCGCAAGGCTTCATCAGCCACCGGATCTGAACCCGGTTTGTACTCACCGACCTTAACCAGCAGTTCAATCTCATCAAACTTGGCCAGAAGTTCCCTGAGTTTGCCCGCAGCGGCTTTGTGCTCTTCCGGAGTGATGGCATTCATGACACGGCTGGCGCTGGATAGAACATCAATAGCAGGGTAATGGTTAGCGGCAGCCAGTTTTCTGGAAAGGATAATATGACCGTCCAAAATGGATCGGGTTTCATCCGCTACCGGTTCAGTCATGTCATCGCCTTCTACCAGTACTGTATAGAGCGCCGTGATTGAGCCTGTATCTGACATACCGGCACGTTCCATTAACTTGGGAAGCGTGGCAAAGACCGAAGGTGGAAAACCCCGACGGGTAGGTGGCTCACCGGCTGCCAGTCCTATTTCACGCTGGGCACGGGCAAAACGGGTGACGGAATCCATCAGCAGCAGAACTTTTTTGCCTTTGTCTCTGAAATACTCTGCGACAGCCGTGGCGGTATAGGCAGCCTTGGCTCTTTCCATGGAAGATTTATCCGAAGTTGCAACGATGATAACGGACTTCTTGACGCCCTCCGGGCCGAGATCATGCTCGATAAACTCCCTGAGTTCCCGTCCCCTTTCACCGATCAGCGCAAGTACGGTGACATCAACCTCAGCGCCTTTCACCAGCATTGAGAGCAGCGTACTCTTACCGCCACCAGCGGCTGCGAAGATACCCATACGCTGTCCTTCTCCGCAGGTCAGGACGCCATCCAGAACTCTCAAGCCCAGAGGTAAGGGTTTATCAATGATCTGGCGGGTCATCGGGTCAGGGCTGTCGGCATAAACCGGATACCAGGTTTCAGGCTCCACTCCTTCGAAGGCTGACGGATTCAAAGGGTTTCCCATACCATCAAGCACGTGTCCCAGAAGATGAGAGCCAACGCCCACATGGTGAACCTTACCTGTAGGAATTACTTCTGTCGTGGAGGAGATACCCATGATTTCACCCATGGGGGAGAGTACTGTTTCGTGACCCTGAAAGCCTACCACCTCGGCATAGCTGGTTTTGTCATCGTTTGGAGTCACCAGCTCACACAACTCGCCAATCTTGACACCGGGAACCGCCGCCTTGATGATCATGCCCTGTACTTCGGTAACACGGCCACGAATATCTAATAGCCGACTGCTTTCAACCGCATTTTGAAGCGCTGAAGTGAGGTAGTTAAGTGCTTCGGCCACGATCCCTGTCTCCTCTGCCAGTCGTTGCTTTTGTCGCCCTATAGGGTTTGATCAGCTAGAAAGCAAAAGAGGGCTGAATAAGCCCTCTTTTTTGATGTGTTGATCAAGAGTCAGACCATCATGCCCATGTCTCCGGGTCCGCCAGGAGCGGTGGGAGGGGGCTTTGGGCCACTATCTTTAGGTGGGGCAGTCCCATCGCTTTCCGTATTATTCACTTCGGAGATCACCCACTCGAGCGTGTTGACGAACTTCTCCAGAGTGGATTCAAAGTTACCGTAGTCCGATGAAGCCTGCATAGAGCGAATCAGCAGAATTTCAGACTTGTCATGGTTCAGGGCGTGGAAGGCACCCTGCATACTGTGATGCTGAAGGTTGAGTGACAGGAGCTTTTCATACAGGCTGGTTTTGGCGTCGTCGTGAGCGTCCATGGGTTTTACTGAAGAAACGAATACCAGAGCTTCGTCTTCTTCCAGGTATTCCATGTTTACGATCAGGGTGTCATCAAAACAGAGACCACAGGCATCGTGTTCATTCAAGCTGAGCTCACCCAGACCGATGCTCTCTGCAAAATGCTGTATATTCTCTTCTACATTTTGCTTGTAACTCATTCGAACAGACCCTCCAATGGTTCTTAGTCAGAAACTGAAATAACGATAAGTAACTTTCAGTATATATCGCTCTTTTGTCTTGCGTTGGAGAATTCCTGATTACCTGCTCTGGGGAACTCCAAGACCCGATTAGAGTTTTTATCGGTCAAAGTGACGAACGTCTGTATACTTGTTTCAACTTTTTTTAAATATTCAGCTCATGGCAGTTTTATTCCCTGAGTAGTGAGATTCTTTTTTGGCAGATCAAAACAGTACCGATAGCCTCTGGATGCGCGAGGCCCTGAAGGAAGCAGAAAAAGCCCGGGAAAAAGACGAAGTTCCGGTCGGGGCCGTTGTGGTCAGGGGAGGCGAAATCATAGGTCGAGGGTATAACCAGCCCATCAGTGGCTGCAATCCGGTGGCCCATGCCGAGGTGCTCGCCTTGCAGGAAGCGGCTGCCACTCTCAACAACTACCGGTTGGTGGATTGTGAACTCTACGTGACTCTTGAGCCTTGCACCATGTGTGCCGGAGCAATTATCCATAGTCGGGTAAAACGAGTGATCTTTGGTGCTCTGGAGCCCAAGGCCGGGGCTCTGGTCAGTCAGAACCGGACTTTAGAGCTGCCCTATGTGAACTATCGGGTGGAAATGACTCCCGGAGTCCTTGAAGAGGAGTGCAGCGAAATCATTTCCTCTTTTTTCAGAGCCCGACGTGAGGCCAAGAAAGCAGAGAAGAGGCGCTTGAGGTTGTGCTGAGATGAAACTTTTTATTAAGAGGGACTGTCCTAGAATTAGCCTTTCATTGAAAGAGCAGCCCAAATCCTGACTTTTGGGTGAACTTATCTTTGTGAATAGGAGTACATTTTGATGAAAAAACTTATTCTGGCGATCCCACTGGTTGTAGCACCTATCATGGCTGCTGCAGAAATACGAGAAATTGAACGAAAGCTATTGAGTGATTGGGACTCAAGAACCATGACAAGTTATTTTGACACAGTGTCTGAACAGTACTGTCTGCTGGTTGTTGACCCTAAACATTCGATTTTGGATTGCAAACCTATCCATAAGTTTTCAGAGCGGGCTCAAAGAAACATTCTTGGCAACATGTACGTACCAAAATCCTGCGTTGGCGAAAGCGGAGTTTCTAAAGGCTATTGTCCCAAAAACTGAATTTCAGTGTGTTAACCCGGACGGAAGAAATACTCAGTTTACATTTATCTCTGAAAGTACACTCAAGCTGCATTTTTAGCAAAATCGTCGTAAACCCTCGCCCAATCGAGGGTGTCGCAAAAGGGTATGGTCAGCAGGATATATCAAGATCGTCGTTCCCGCGCAGGCGGGAACCCACCACGAGCAGTGGATCTCCGCCTTCGCGGAGATGACGGTTTGAAGCTTGAAGCGTTTTAATTGACCTTTTGCGACACCCTCAATCGGGCGGGGATATAAGACGGGAACGCAGAGCGTTCCGGTTGAGCATTTGTATGTAGTTGGTTATATTTTCCATCGGTCTGTCTCTATGCAGAGACTCACGGTGACGAAAATCAAGCACTGTTAACAAAAAATTAAGGCAGAGACAACTGCCCAACCGCCCTTGAAGAACCAGACGAGCCCATACCTGAGTGACCCGTTAAGGCTGCGGCAAATCAAACAAAAGACCAATAAATAACCGAGGGGCACCCGGTTACTGCTGATGGAGGCTTCTGTGTAAGTCCAGTCGCTATAGGCTGGTTGTAGCCTGTGAAGTCAGAAGCCTCGCCTGACAAGGCGGGGAGTGTCACAGATAGATGGGAACCATTGAAGGGAAAACCTGCCAAGATCCATAGATCAATCACTGGTTTCCATACCTGGGTTTCGATTATCATAGCGCCCCTGATTATCTCCCTGAGTCCAGTCGAGGACAGTTTTTAACATGCTCATTTTGCGTGGTGCTCCGGCTCTCTCGCCGTTTCGTAGCCAAAAGCTGCTTGAAACCCTGCAACACAGGATCCCCGAAATTACCGGTGTTTTTGCTGAATACCAGCACTTTGCCCGGGTCGACGAGGCATTGTCCGACCAGGAATTGAAAGTTCTGAAACAGCTGCTGACCTACGGTCCCCGGATGCAGGAAGGTGAGTGCTCAGGCACTTTGTTTCTTGTCGTACCCCGTCCAGGCACTATTTCCCCATGGTCCAGCAAAGCCACCAACATTGCTGAAAATTGTGGTCTCAGCAAGGTTCACCGTATTGAGCGCGGTTTGGCTTACTATGTGTATGCCGAAGAAGGCCTCAGTGAACACCAGAAAGAAGTGGTATCCAGCCTGATTCATGACCGCATGACCGAGGCTGTGTTGGCTGATGCCAGAGAAACAGAGCTTCTTTTTGCAGAAACCGAGCCAGCGCCCCTGACCCGTGTGGATATTCTTGAAGGCGGACGTGAGGCTCTGGTTGCCGCCAACCAGTCCCTTGGACTGGCTCTGGCAGAAGATGAAATCGATTATCTGGTCACCAGCCATGAGGGGTTGGACAGGAACCCCACTGATGTTGAGCTGATGATGTTTGCCCAGGCTAACTCCGAGCACTGCCGCCATAAGATTTTTAACGCGACCTGGACCATTGACGGTGAGCGGCAAGATCATTCTTTGTTCCAGATGATCCGTAACACCCACACTATGAGCAGTGAAGGTGTGCTCTCGGCCTATAAAGACAATGCCTCTGTTATTGAAGGCTCCAGAGCCGGGCGTTTTTTCCCGTCTCCTGAAAAGAAAGATTACCAGTATCATCAGGAAGACATTCATATCCTGATGAAAGTGGAAACACATAACCATCCAACCGCCATCTCGCCCTGGCCCGGTGCTGCTACCGGTGCTGGTGGTGAGATCCGTGATGAAGGGGCTACCGGTCGAGGCTCCAAGCCAAAGGCGGGGCTGACCGGTTTCTCGGTATCCAATCTGAATATTCCCGGCTACAAACAGCCCTGGGAAAAAGACTACGGCAAGCCGGATCGGATCGTGACTGCCCTGGATATTATGCTGGAAGGTCCTCTGGGTGGTGCAGGCTTTAACAACGAGTTTGGTCGTCCAAACCTTTGCGGTTACTTCCGTACCTTTGAAGCCACAGCCAAAGGCTCTGCTGGCGAAGAAGTGAGGGGGTACCACAAGCCCATCATGCTGGCAGGTGGTCTGGGTAATATCCGCGCCGCTCATGTTGAGAAAGCTGATATTCCCGTTGGCGCCAAGCTGATTGTTCTGGGTGGTCCGGCCATGCAGATCGGTCTGGGGGGTGGTGCAGCCTCTTCCATGACTTCCGGTGAAGGTCAGGAAGATCTGGATTTTGCCAGCGTTCAGCGTGATAACCCCGAGATGGAGCGTCGTTGCCAGGAAGTGATTGACCAATGCTGGCAGCTGGGTGATGAAAACCCCATCGTCTTTATCCACGACGTGGGTGCGGGTGGCCTGTCCAATGCGCTGCCAGAACTGGTCAGCGATGGTGGCCGAGGTGGTCGCTTCCAGCTCAGGGATATTCTGAATGATGAGCCAGGCATATCCCCCCTGGCGCTCTGGTGTAATGAATCCCAGGAACGTTATGTGATGGCGGTAGCTCCAGAAAATATGGAGCTGTTTGAAGCCATCTGTCAACGAGAGCGTTGTCTCTATGCCGTTGTGGGTGAGGCCACTGAAGAGCCAAACCTGTTGGTGGAAGACAGCCACTTTGATAACAAGCCAGTGGATATGCCTCTGGACGTTCTGTTGGGCAAACCTCCCCGCATGCATCGTGATGTGCAGGCAGAAACCATTCAACAGGATGCACTGGACCTTTCCGGTGTGACTCTGGAAGAAGCGTCTGAGCGAGTTCTCAAGCTGCCAACCGTCGCCAGCAAAAACTTCCTGATTACTATTGGCGACCGCTCTATTACCGGTCTGGTAGCCCGTGAGCAGATGGTTGGCCCATGGCAGGTTCCTGTTTCTGACTGTGCGGTCACCGCTACTGCTTTTGATACCTTCACGGGTGAAGCTATGTCCATGGGGGAGAGAACCCCTCTGGCTCTGGTCAATGCGCCTGCCTCAGGTCGTATGGCGATCGGTGAAGCGATTACCAACATCGCCAGCACCCGTATTGGCAAGCTGGGTGATATCAAGCTGTCGGCAAACTGGATGGCCGCTGCCGGTCATCCGGGTGAAGACGCCAGACTCTATGAAACCTGTAAAACGGTTGGTATGGAACTCTGCCCGGAACTGGGTATTGCTATTCCTGTAGGCAAGGACTCTATGTCCATGCGCACCAGCTGGAAAGATGGCGATTTAGAAAAGAGTGTTACCTCGCCTCTGTCGCTGGTGATTTCGGCTTTTGCTCCCGTAACAGACATCCGCAAGACCTTTACGCCAGAGCTGCGTACCGATAAAGGTGAGACTGATCTTTTGCTGGTGGATCTGGGTCGTGACCAAAACCGTCTGGGTGGTTCTGCTCTGGCACAGGTTTATGGTCAGATTGGTGATGTGGCGCCTGATGTTTCTTCTGCACAAGACCTCAAAGGGTTCTTTACTGCCATCCAGCAATGTCTGGAAGAAGACCTGCTGTTGGCTTACCACGACCGTTCAGACGGGGGTCTCTTTACCACATTGGTTGAGATGGCCTTTGCCGGTCACACCGGAATTGAGGTGAATCTGAATAAACTGGCAGGCTCTGAAGCAGCCATTATCCCGGCCCTGTTTAACGAAGAGTTGGGTGCCGTTCTGCAGGTTCGTCGTGCCGACAAAGGTAAAGTTAAAGATATCCTGGCAAGCCTGGGTCTGGCCTCCTGCGTACATACCATTGCTTCTCTGAGACCGGATCAGCGCATCAACTTGGTCTTCAATGACGAGCTGATCAGTAGCGAAAGCCGGGTTAAATACCAGCGCTGGTGGGCTGAAACCAGCTATCGTATGCAGGCGCTGAGAGATAATCCTGAATGTGCCCGCCAGGAGTTTGATAACCTGCTGGATGACGGCGACACAGGTTTACATGCCTCTTTGCCGTTCGACATCAATAGGGATGTTGCTGCTCCATTTATTGCGACTGGAGCGAGCAAACCTCAGGTAGCCATCCTGAGAGAGCAGGGTGTTAACGGTCATGTGGAAATGGCAGCGGCTTTTGATAAGGCCGGCTTCCAGGCAGTGGATGTTCACATGAGTGACATTCTTTCCGGTCGCCGTAACCTGACAGAATTCAAAGGATTGGTAGCCTGTGGCGGTTTCTCCTACGGTGACGTTCTGGGTGCGGGAGAAGGCTGGGCGAAATCAGTGCTGTTTAACAGCATGGCCCGTGACCAGTTTGCGGCTTTCTTTGATCGTCCGGACAGTTTTGCCCTGGGTGTCTGCAACGGTTGTCAGATGCTGTCCAATCTCCATGAATTGATTCCGGGTGCAGAGTACTGGCCACACTTTGTTCGTAATCAGTCTGAGCAGTTTGAAGCCAGAACCGTGATGGTCGAAGTCCAGCAGAACAAGTCTATTCTCCTCAGAGGTATGGAAGGTTCCAGAATGCCTATTGCGGTGGCCCACGGTGAAGGCTACGCCGAGTTCAAAAAGGCTGACCAAATCCGGAAACTGTCTGCCAGTGGTCAGTTGGCCCTCAGATACGTGGATAATCAGGGGCGGGCTACTGAGCGTTACCCCTACAACCCTAACGGTTCTGCTCAGGGGATCACGGGCCTGACTTCGGCTGATGGCAGGGTGACGATTATGATGCCTCATCCGGAAAGGGTATTCAGGGCGGTTCAGAACAGCTGGTATCCGGATACCTGGGGTGAAGATTCACCTTGGATGAGAATGTTCAGGAATGCCCGGGTCTGGGTTGATTGAATGTTGGGCGAGTAGTAAAGCAATTGATTAAGCTGGGTACTCAATGAGTATCCGGCTTAATCACTAAAAATCAGTTTTTGGGACAACTATCCGAAGAGGCATCACACGCGCCAGCGCCAGATTTTGGTACATAGGCGTCGCCGAGAATGTTTCTCTGTGCTTGCTCTGAGAGTTCATGGACACTTTTGCAGTGCATAAGCGAATTATATCCACTAGAAACCTTATCTAAAACCACCAGACAATATTGTTGAGAAACTTTGTCAAAGTAGTTTTCAATGGCCCTGTCGAACCACGGATCCCTAAACGTTTGCCAGTTTGTTCGTTCTACTTCTGCACCAACCATGGTAGACGCTGCAGCCAACAGGGCTGCCAGAATGAATTTTTTCATAGAATTTACTCCTTCTTTAAATAGTCAAAGATCAGTTCACCAGAAAGTCAGGATTTGATTTGAATTTTTAATGAACGCTTAATTGTTAGACATTCGTTCTAATAAAGAGTTCCAGTGAGAGGCTTGAACAATGACGACTTATGCTTTTTGACTCAGATAGCAGAAAGAGTTTGAAACTCGGTCAACACAAAGTGATCGGTCATCCCGCTGACGTAATCAATCAATAATCTTGCCCGGTAATACCATTCCAGCTCATCCTGTTCTTTAGCGGAGTAACTGCTGCCAGGCAATGATTTCACTGCCCGGTGATACGCCATTTTATGTTTGCCAGAGAGGCGGTGGTAAAGACGTTGCTCGATAAAATGTCGGCTGGAATCTTTTTCAGTAAGACTGGCGAATTCTTCACGGCTCAGTTCCAGCAAAGGCTGGAAAATATCCATCAGTCCCATCAGGGCAGAGTAGCCCCTGAGTTCCGGAGTTTCCTTCTCCATGCTGGTAAAGACATAGCGAATAGCGACGGTTTTCAGGGTCTGCAGTGCCAGATGCTGGTCGGACTGGCCGTCAATCAGAGGCTCATCGAGCGTCCCGTCAAAGATCGCCTGATGCTTTTGCAGATAACGATTTGCAGCATAATCCACCAGATCTCTTACCAACCGGGTGCGCAGCCGGATAATAAATTCCTGCTTGTTGTTGCCGGCTCTCTTGACCGCAGACTCCATGATATTGGGCAAATACTCGTTATATTCAGTAAATTCCTCCCAGACTTCATAGAGACTGAAGCGAAGATCGCGGAAAGAGAGAATCCCCTTATCGACTGCATCTTCCAGATCGGCAATGCAGTAGGAAATATCGTCGGCGGCTTCCATGATATAAACCAGAGGGAAGCGACAACCTTCATTGATAGCCAGATGCTGCCAGATGTCACGGACCAGAATGGCTTCGGAAAAGAAGTAACCCGGCTTTTTCTTGCGATAGGCATCGGGTGAGCCTTTTTCGGGTCTGGGCTCATAGGGCGTACGGGTGTATTTCATAAGCGCGCCCATCTGGGAATAGGTCAGGTTTAGATCCTGAAGGTGATGAATAATTCTTAACGCCTGGGCATTGCCTTCGTAAATAGACAAGTCTGGCAGCAGGGTTGACTCCAGTAAGGCTGACCGGGCTTTCTGACCTTTGCACGCTTTTTCATAACATAGCCCGGCTTTATCCTGCATCCAGCGGCTGATAGCCGCCTCGCCAAAATGACCGAATGGAGGGTTGCCAATGTCGTGCATCAGGCAGGCCATTTCTACCAGATTTATAAAAGCCGTGTCCTGATTGTCTAATCCCAGCGATGTTAATTGGCCGCTTTCTGACAGGCGCTGCAGAATCGTCTGTGCCAGAAAACGACCGGTTTGTTGCACTTCCAGAGAGTGCGTCAGACGACTGCGAACAGCGGCATTGGTTTCCAGAGGGTAAACCTGAGTCTTTTGTTGCAGCCGACGTATGGCCGCTGACTGAATGATTCGCCCCCGGTTGCTTTCTGTTTCAGTTAACAGGTCCCGATCCGGTTCGACAGAACTGAGTCTTGGGCGAGTGCAGGTGAGTTTAGTCAGATAGTTCATGCTGATCATAGTCGGCAGGATCTGTTTGAAGGTGAGGTTTGACCTGGCTCTCTATAGGCTAAAAGCCAGCAGGTTAAGGACATAGGGTTTTAGCCAAAGGAATGAAAGGGAATATTATAGATGCTTTTCAAGCAACAGCCGTTCAAGATTGGACTAGCAGCCTGTCGGACTTAAGACTGTCCTACGCGGCAACTGCTCCTGCGTTGCTCTAGCTCCTGCATCCATGCAGTCGTGCGGCGGCAGCAAATTGGTCTAAAAATCCCTGTTTCTTCGTCAAATAGCTCTCTATTCTCCTCAGAAACAGAGATTTTTATCCTCAATTTCTTGCAATCCTCGCTACGGACGCTTAAGTCCGACAGGCTGCTAGAATTCTGCCGGACATCGCCCTTCAAATATCAACTGAACATATTCCCGCTCCAGATAGCCTGGCTTGCCGGTAAAATAATGCAGCAGCAGATCGTCAGCAAGCCTGCGATCTATCTCCGGGCACTTCACTTCATAGTTGAGCATAGACAGCATTTTGCAGTTAAAGTTGAATATCCAGTTCTGTACCGTACTTGATGGATGAACGGAATCAACATAAAAATGATCACTGCGGTTTTTGCAGGGGCTCGCCTTGTGACTCTCGCAGATATCTACCTGGGCATTATCAGAACAGCCTCTGAAGGTGACATCGAGACAGGGGGTTTCAGTGTCAACATCTTGCTGGCGGGCATGTTCTAACAAAATGTCAAACATTCTGTTGTAATCGAAAAACAGGAGTAACAGGTCAGGATACTGTCTTTTCAGCCGAAAAAACGCTTTCGTAGCCAATCGGTTATGATTGACGATCACCTCACGTACTTCCTGACGATCTTCTGAATTGCGCAAACAGGGGGTTTTAGTGACATCGGGAACCGTTCCCCAGAAAATGGTTCTGGCTCCATGGGCATAGAGGTTTTCAATAGCCGCTGACAGCTTGGCAACCACCAGACGATAATTCCAGTAACGGTTGAGATAATCATTAGCGCCACCGGCTAACATAAAAATCTGATCCTCAGAAAAGGGTGCATGATGTTGCACAAGGTGATTTATCTGTTCCTCGACCGAACTCAGAATAGGCTTTCCACCTCTGATGCTATTGGTGAGAAAACTGATATTGGCCAATTGACTTTCACCAAACAGAAACGACCAGAAAAAATCCGTTAACACCTCTGAAAAACCGACCACCGTACTGCCACCATGTGACTGATCGACAAACTCGGTTTTATTGGAGGTATTCAGATAAAGGGCTCTGGCAATAAGCTCTGGTGCCATCAGATCATCACAAAAACGCCCTCCATGATAATTGGCACCCGGTATGGCACCACAGAAACTGCCAAAAATAAAGCCCGGTAACATACGACCGCTCCAGGGATAAAGTGACATTTGACGTTCATTCAGTGTACCGCTACCTGTAAGGAATCGACTGTAGTTATAGAAATTACCCGAATCAACGCTACTGTCACCCACCACAAAGACATTGCTGACAGGTTGTGCCTCCTGCGAGCAAAAACGTTCGGTGAATTTGGGATAAAAAAGTTTTTCATACGCCAAACCGGGTAACGACAACAGCAGTAATACCAGACCCAGCCAACTACGAATCATATTGAAACCCTAATAGAGCAGTTACTAAAAAGCTGAGGATTATAGTGGATTACTCTCCCCGTGCGGTTGTATTAATCTTTATTTTGGCCCTGTTGCCATGCAAAAGCCGATAAAGCTACTTTAAAATCCCGGTTACCAGCTTTTTGGTAAGTTTTTCGATACTCGCTGTAGGATGTAGGAGGTTGTTAACTTACTGAGTATTGGTGGGTGTGACTGAAGTGGTAGAGAATGCCCCTGTGATCCTTTGAATCATCAACGATAAGGGGTTGTAATCCTGTGAAGTCTTAGGGTCAGTCTCGTTGGTTGAAACAGAAGAAGCAGAATCAAACTTTATTCTTTTATCATTTCCATCGATAGAAATTTCTTCAAAAGTCTCATCGAGCTGAGCGATTTGTGGCGAATCAAGTTCTATATTCCGGTCGGGAGCAATCCTGACTGCCGCATCAAAGTGTTCCAGGAGAGCCTCTGAATTGGGGGTGTGGATAAGATAAGCTGAAGACTGATGGGAGTCTGTCAGAGTTTGGGAGACGAAGAGATTAGCTTGATCGAAATTTTGCTTTAACAACAAGTGTAAAAGCATTGCTCTTTGACTTTCAGAGAGATCGGGAAATGTGTAATTGCTGTTTTGCAAAAGCATAACCAAAAGGTTAGGAGCAAAAACTACCCAGCGATTCAGGTCATAAATCTCGTGATGAGACCCATGGTGACCTTGTGTAATCACCGGGAACCAGACGCCATGTGTCGGCACGAGCAGTGCAATAAGCTGTGAATCGCCAAATTGTTGCAATCTGGCTAAATCCGATTGAGCGAAAGAGGCCGAATCAGTAATGACATTGTTATCGAGAACGGCTGGAATAACGTCAGTATCAATCCCCAATAATAACTCAAGCTCTTGCATTAGTTTTTCCTTCTCAGGATGAGCCTGAATCGTGGAAAAAATCTGTCGAAGGTTATAATCGATAGTTTGCCTTATTATTTGCTGGTTCCAGTCGCCTGCTTGTCCTGATCGCCCACTCCGGTTGAATATTTCTGCAATGGACGAGTACATACAGTTACCATCGCCATTAATTTTTATCAGTTCAAAACTGGTTTGAATCATTAACAATAAAGGGTCGTTATTTTCTAAAGTCTCACTGTCAGTCTCATTGGCTGAAACCGAAGAGACAGAACCGGACCTCATTTGTCTATTATTTTCATCGTTGGAAAGAGCTTCAAAAGCCTCATCAATCTCCATATTCTGAGGCGTGACAATGTTTACTGCTGCATCAAAGTGTTCCATGGTAGTCACTGAACCGGGGTAGTGGATAAGATACGCTGAAGCCTGATGGGAGGCTGCCAGAGTTTGAGAGATGAAGCGCTTGGCTCGATCGAATTTTTGGTTTAACAATAACTGTAAAAGTGTTGTCCTTTGACTTTCAGAGAGATCTGGAAAGGTATAATTTTCGTTTTGTAACAGCATAGTCAAAAGGTTGGGAGCAGAATCAATCCAGTATGTCAGGTCATAAAACTCTTGATAAGGTCCATCGTGACCTTGTGTAATTATCGGGAACCAGACACCCTGTGTAGGTACTAGCAAGGCAATCAACTGGGCACTGGCAAATGGTTGCAATGTGCTTGACCCAGACTGTGCGAAAGAGGCTGATTCAGTAATGACATTATCATCGAGAACCGCTGGAATAATGTCGGCATCGATCCCCAATAACAGCTCAAGCTCCTCTATCAGTATATCCTTGTCGGGGTGATTTTGAATCATGGAAAAAATCTGATGAAGGTTAAAGTCTATAATCTGTCTTATTGTTTTCTGGTTCCATTGTCCTGACGGTTCATATTTGTTGAAAATCGCTGCAATTGACGAATACATACAGTTATCATCGCCATTAATTCTTATCAGTTCAAAGCCCTCGGGGACGGGGTTATGATGAGAATAGTAGGGTTCATAAACCTGTGTTTTGGGGTATCCCTTTTCCATCTTTCTATATAATTGCCCTGCTTGTTCTCTGATGCGTTTGTCTTCAATCATACAGACTTTATGAAAAGGCCTTATCAGCGGTTCTTTTGTTTTTTTAGTGCTTCGGTTTGTATGACGTCCTTTCCCTCGTATGGGATTTTCAGTTTCATAAACTTCACCGCAATGGCAGCAGGTTTGTCTGAAACCACCTTGTCCATTTGGAACATTAATCAGAATCCTGGGAGTATTTTTTCTGAATAAAGAGATTAATTCATTAGTTTTTTCTTTACTGAAAATATCCGATTTTTGTTCTGTTTTTTTTAGAAAAGCTTGCAATGAAGCTTTTATATCTTTATTTGTTGTTCGACTTACGGTTTTTTTCAAAACACTTAAGGTGAACTTATTTAAAAAAACGTTGTTTTCGAAATTAAAACTATCCGGGTAATGTCTTGCGGAAGGGAGCAAGTGACTGAAAAAAAGTGGGATAGGGTTTTTTTTACCATCAATAATTGTACGCATGCCCTTGATAATAATCTGAAGATTTTCTAACTCGTTCTGATGAAAAACGAAATCGAAAGCCTCTTTATAAAAAGTAGTAAAGAGGGTTTTTGTAAAAAGGAAATCAACAATTTGTAACACATTAAAAGCTAAAGCAATACCTTGTTTGTTGGAGGTGTAAATGTCCTCCAGGCCAAATTGCTCTGGTTTTTTTGTAATTTTTTTGACTATACCAGAACTTCTGTCAAATTCGTTACAGGTAATTGACCTTACACAGACTTCAATAAGATAGTTTATAACAATACGATACATAACCTCTACTTTATCTGGACCATTGATTTTTGAGACGTATCTCAGACTCGGAACCAGGTGCCCAACAAAAAATCCCAAATCTTTGATGACTTTCTCATCAATATTGCCACTGATAACACACTCAAAAAAAATGTAATTTTCCTTGGCAATTGAATAATCTTCATGACTTATAAGGAGAGACATCTGAACTCTTTGCAGCAATAATTCCAAATGGGCCTGAGAGGGCAACCAATCATCGTTCTGTGGCGTTAATAATGCTTTGGTAATAATGTTATTACCCAGATTTGAAACGGAGGCTTTTTTGAGATTGTTTGGTATTTTAAATTTATTTCTTGATAAGTCATACATTGACAACAAAACAAATTTTTTTTCAACATCTGACATATCATCTTTAATAGTGGGTATCCAGATATTGGAAAAACTTCCATACTGAGTTCCTCCTCTATAACGTTCTGTTGTCTTTTGTGTTTCTAAAGGAAAAATAAGCTTGTATTGATAAAACATAGTATTAGCTTTTGCCAATTTCTTTTTTACAGCTAAGTGTATTTCCCATTTTATGGGTTTAACTACCTTGCTTTTTATGGGTTTACCTATATCGTTATTTATGTGTTTGCCTTTATTAGCTGTGGTTTTGAATTGGTAGCTTTGGTTATGTTTCTCATTATACGTCAGTTGACGAGGATTTTCCGGAACATAATAGGTAACAGAACTGGCTATGGCATTTTCAAATGCTGGCCTTTCATAACCAGGAACTCTAACAATCATCGTGATGATGTTATTTTTTATTTTTCCTTCCTTTTGTTCTTTTTTATTCTTTTTTATATTTCTCTTCCTTAAATTATGTAAAACCTTTGGAAAATTATACTCATCCAGTTTTTCATTCTTATAATAAACAATAGGTTTAACATTTTCTGGTATTTTAAATCCCGACTTCTTCCTGGCCTCATTTATTAGATTGTCAAAATTTCTTATCGAAGTATAAGTGGATTCTACAATCTCAGCCTCATTGTGCATTTCAACAGGAATAAAAATATCTGTCCCTAGTGATAATGGTTTCTCTGAGTTATCTAGCTCATCATCAATAACTAAATAATCAAAATCTGGGTCTTCTCCATCTTTTATTCTTTCATTCACACTTCTTTTTATCTTGTTGTAATCCGTTTCTACATAAACAGAATTGTTGTTTTTTTTTGCCAGAGTATTAACTTCGAATATTTCATATGTGATAAGAAATTGGGTGCTTGTTAGAGACCTGATCTCTGAAAGAATACCTTCAAATTGAGGAGGTGTTAGATACCTGGTCTTTGAAAGAATACCTTCTGATCGTATATCGAAATCGGCTGTCAGAAAATTGATGGTATTTAAAATCTGCTCCTCTACAGAAAAGTTTTCAGATCCATAGCGAACACGTCCGGAAGAATGAAACCACCACCATTGATCAAAGCCTTCATAGATTTTGGGAGGCCCTTCACTGACTCTTTGAGAATTTTTATAAGTCTGCATCAGGCAAAGATTATGGCTATAAAGATAGGATACCTTTGGTGCATATTTAACATAAATGACTGGTCCTTCGTTGCCAATATTGTCGAAATAATACTCTATCCTGAAAAATGCATCTTTCCACCAACCATAAGGTGCTACAAAATCCAGTGTTACCATAAACATATTTTCTTCATTGATACTGAATTTAAATTTCTTTGGGTACCTCTTATTAAGAAAATTTTGAAGTCTATCAATAGCGATATAAATCTCTCTGGCTCTGGATGCGGAATTTCTTTTGGGTGATATTGGGTTAGGTTTGAATTTTTTTAAGGGAACTGCGTGAATTATTTTATCTCCATTCTGTAAGTTTCCTTTCCGAATAATATTGACATGGGTCAAGATGAATTCTCCATTGCGTAGCAGATGCAATGACCGGCAGTTTGGACTGCGTTGCATGTCTATTTCATATTCAGGATGGTTGACTGAATATAGCGATTGAAGATTAAAGTCTTTATTTTTTTTGGCTTTGATAATGCGCGTTATTTTTTTTGCACAATTTCGGTCTTCAAAGAACAGAGTTATCAATTCCATGTCCGCTGTGGGCGTTTGCTCAGCTCTTTCTGATAATAATCTGTCTATATAGTCTTCAACAACACGGACTGCCCTATTAATTTTATCAAGTGTTAATCGGTCTGAATTTATTATTGTTGTTTGTTTGATAGATTCTACTTTACCATAATGGATCATTGCCTGAACAAGATTAAACGTCCTTAACAGGGTGTAAGGTATGCCAAACTTGGTCGTATTATGATTAGCCTTAACCCCCATTTTCTTAGCCAATTCTCTATTTTTGCTTTTAAAAAAATTATTTCTTTTTCTTCGATTAACGCCTGACATCACTTTATCAATGTAAAATTTAGCTTGCACATACAAATTTTTTTCTTTAAGTACTCGATCAATTTCTTCGTACTCGTGAAAAGTAAGTTGTTTTAGTATACTTTTTTGATCTTCGTTTATTGCAAGAGCACTCCCTGATATAAGGTTTATTGATAAAAAGATAAGATGAATACTCTTTTTACTCAATTTGGCTAACGCAGTAAAAACCATACCTGGCGATCCTTATAATTCTCTGAAATTTGGTCTATTGAGCGACACTGGCTGAGTACTCCTCATTAAAAACTGTATCGAGTGAATAGTAGCTTGTTTTAAAATCATCTGCTTTCCTATTAATGGAACTGATGTTTAGGTGAATAGGGCCAAATGGATTACAAGACGATAACCAGCCGCTTCAATGCGGTATCTTTGTCCATTCTCTGAAGCAAACAGTGGGATTTTTCGTTCAGGTCAGGCTCATATCATAAGTACCTAACCAGTTGGTTAGTGTGTCTGATACACCATGTAGCGAGACACTGGGAAGCCGGTAAAGTTACCTCATAGTCCCGATAACCAGCTTTTATTGACACACTGTTCAGTGTACGGGGAGGTTGATAACTTACATGAAATTGGCCGGTGTGCCTGGCAAGGTAAGAAGTGCTTCAGCTCTGGTTTGAATCATTAACGATAAAGGGCTGTGGTCTTGTAGTGTCTCACTGTCTGTTTCATTGGTTGAAACTGAAGAAGCGGGATCAGGTCTCATTCTTTTGTTAATTCCATCTTGGGAAAGATCTTCAAAAGACTCAGCGTTCAGATTGTTTTTTGAAGAATTAACCTCCATGTTCAGAGGCGTTTCAATCTTTACTGCCGCATCAAAGTGTTCCTGAAGAGCTTCTGAACTGGGGGAGTGGATAAGATAAGCTGAAGACTGATGGGAGTCTGTCAGAATTTGGGAGACAAAGAGCCTGGCTTCATCAAAATTTTGGCTTAATAACAATTGTAAAAGCATTGCCCTTTGACTTTCAGAGAGATCAGGAAATTCATAATATTCGTCTTGTAACAGAATAGCCACAAGATTAGGGGCAAAACTTACCCAGCGCCTCAGGTCATAAATATCGTGATGAGACCCATGCTGACCTTGTGTAATCACCGGGAACCAGACACCCTGCGTAGGCACCAGCAATGCAATTAACTGGGTATCGCCAAATTGTTGCAATCTGGCTAAGGCCGATTGCGCGAAAGAGGCTGATTCAGTAATGACATTGTTATCGAGAACGGCTGGAATAACGTCGGCGTCGATCCCCAATAGTAGCTCAAGCTCTTGCATCAGTTTTTCCTTGTCAGGATGGTCCTGAATCGTGGAAAAAATCTGACGCAGGCTGTAATCCATAATCTGCCTTATTGTTTGCTGGTCCCATGCACTTGCATACCCTGGCCGGTCATTCCGGTTGAATATCTCTGCAATGGACGAGTACATACAGTTACCATCACCATTAATTTTTATCAGCTCAAAACTGGTTTGAATCATTAATAATAGGGGGTCGTAATTTTCTAAAGTCTCACTGTCAGTCTCAGTGGATGATCCCGAAGAAACAGAATCTGACCTCATTCTTTTATTATTTTCATCGATGGAAAGAGCTGCAAAAGCCTCATCAACCTCTATATTCTGGAGAGTATCAATGCTTAATGCTGCATCAAAGTGTTCCATGAGACCCACTGAACCTGGGTAATGAATAAGATAAGCTGAAGCCTTATGGAAGGCTATCAGAATTTGGGAGACGAAGAACATGGCTTGATCGAAATTCTGCTTTAACAAGAACTGTAAAAGTGTTGCCCTTTGACTTTCAGAGAGATCAGGAAAGGTATAATTTTTGTTTTGTAACAGCATAGCCAAAAGGTTAGGAGCAAAATTGACCCAGCGCTTCAAATCATAAATCTCGTGATAAGGCCCATCGTGACCTTGTGTAATCACCGGAAACCAGATACTCTGTGTCGGCACTAGCAAGGGAATAAGCTGGACATTGTCAAATGGTTGCAATCTGCCTGAATCCGAATGAGCAAATGAAGCTGAATCAGTAATAACATTGTTATCGAGTAGCGTTAGAATAACATCTGCATCGATCCCCAATAGTAGCTCAAGCTCCTGCAGCAGTTTGTTTTTGTCGGGATGACCTTGAATAATTTCAAAAATCTGACGAAGGTTATAATCCATAATCTGCCTTACCCTATGCTGATTCCATTTGCCTGCTTGTTCTGACGGTCCATTCCTGTCGAATATCTCTGCAATGGACGAGTACATACAGTTACCATCATCATTAATCCTTATCAGCTTAAAACCTTCGGGGACGGGATTATGATGAGAATAGTAGGGTTCATAAATCTGTGTTTTGGGGTATCCTTTTTCCATCTTTTTATATAATTGCCCTGCTTGTTCCCTGATGCGTTTGTCTTCAATCATGCAGGCTTTATGAAAAGGTCTTACCAGCGTCTCTTTTGCTTTTTTGGCCTTTCGGTTTGTACTGTGACCTTTACCTCTAATGGCGTTTTCAGTTTCATAAACTTCACCGCAATGGTAACAGGTTTGCCTGAAACCGCCTTGTCCATTCGGAACATTAATCAGAAGCTCTGGAGTATTTCTCCTGAATAAAGAGATTAGTTCCTCGGTTTTTTCTTTACTGAAAATCTCTGGCTTTTGTTCTTTTTTGTTTAGAAAAGCTTGCAGTGAAGCTTTTATATCTTCATTTGTTGTTCGACTTAAGAACTTTTCCAAAATACTTAAGGTAAATTTATTTAAAAAATCATTGCTTTCAAAATCAAGATCACCGGAGGAATACTTTGCTGCTGGCAATATATGACTGAAAAATAGTTGAATGCGATTTTTCTCAGCATCAATAATTTTACGCATACCCCTGATACTAAACTGTAGGCTCTCTAATTCATTCTCATAAAAAGTAATGTCAGAAGCTTCTTTATAAAAAGGATCAAAGATAGTTTTTGCAAAAAGGAAATCAACAATTTGTAATGCATTAAAAGCTACAGAAAAACCTTTTTTGTTGGAAGCGTGGATGTCTTCGATGCTAAATTGATCCGGATTTTCTATAAGTTTTCTAACTATTTCAGAACTTGCGTCAAATTCGTTAGCGGTCAGAGTCCTGACACATAGTTCAATGAGATAGTTTAAAACAATACGATAAACGACTTCTCTCTTATCTGGATAATTGATTCTGGATAGGTATCTCAAGCTTGGCACCAGTTCTCCAATAAAAAAGTCTAAATCCTTGATAACCTTCTCATCAATATTTCCACTGATGAGACTTTCAAAAAAAATATTTTTTTCCTTAGTCATTGAATAATTTTCGTGACTTATAAGGAGAGCCATCTGAACTCTTTGCAGTAATAATTCTAGACGGGGCTGATTTGGCAACCACACATCGTTATGTGGTGTTAGTAGTGCTTTGGTAATAATGTTATTCCCTAGATTTGAAACGTAGTCTTTTTTAAGATTATTTGGAATTTTAAATTTATTTCTCGATAAGTCGTACATTGACATCAAAGCAAATTTTCTTTCAACATCTGACATGTCATCACTAATAGTAGGTATCCAGACATTGGCTAAACTTCCATACTGAGCTCCCCCCCTGTAGCGTTCTGTTGTCTTTTGCTTTTCTAAAGGTAAAATAAGTTTGTAGTGGTTAAGCATAGTATTAGCTTTTGCCAATTTCTTTTTTTCAGCTAAATGTATTTCCCATTTTATGGGTTTTCCTTTCTTGGCTATGTCTTCGACTTCCTCGCTTTCGTTATGTCTGTCGTTGTACGTCAGTCGACGAAGATTATCTGGAACATAATAGTTAACCGAACTGGCTATAGCATTTTCAAACGCTAGCCTTTCATAACCAGGGACTTTAACAATCAGTGTCAGGATATTATTTCTTATCTTTCCTTCTTTTTTCTTCTTTTTTGTATTCTTGCTCCTAATGTCATATAAAACGTTTTGAAAATTATGCTCGTTCAATTCTTTATTCTTATAATAAACAGTGGGTTCAACATTTTTTGGTATTTTAAATCCCGAACACTTTCTGGTCTTATATATCAGATCATTAAAATTTTTAATCGAGGTAGAGTGAAGTTCTACAAGCTGAGCTTCACCATGCATTTCGACAGGAATAAATATATCAGTCCTTATTGATTCTGTTTTCTCTGCATTATCGAACTCATCATCCATAATTAAATAATCAAAGCTTGGATCTTTGTCTGGCTTTATTCTTTTACGTACATTTTTTTTTATCTTATTACGATCTGTTTCAACATAAACAGAGGTTTCAATATCTTTTGCCCGAGTATTAACTTTGATTATTTCTTTTGTAATCACATCCTGAGTTTTCTCTCCATCAGTATTATGTGAAAGAATACCTTCTGATCTTATATCGAAGTCAGCTGTCAGAAAGTTGATAACATTTAAAATCTGCTCTTGTACAGAAAAATTTTCCGATCCATAGCGCACATGTCCGGAACAATGATGCCACCACCACTGGTCCATGCCACCATACATTTTGGGAGGGCCGTCACTGGTTCTTTGAGAATTTTTATAAGTTTGCATCAGACAGAGAACATGTCCATAAAGATTGGATACTCTTGGTGCATATTGAACATAAATGTCTGGTCCTTCGTTGCCAATATTGTCAAAATAAAACTCTATTCTAAAAAATGCATCTTTCCACCAACCATAGGGTGCTACAAAATCCAGAGATACCTTAAACATATTTTCTTCACTGATACTGAATCTAAACTTCTTTGGATACCTCTTTTCAAGAAAGTTTTGAAGCCTATCAATAGCGATATAAATTTCTCTGGCTCTGGATGCCGAATTTCTTTTGGGTGATATTGCGCTAGGTTTGAATCTTTTAAAGCGGTATGGGTAGATTATCTTATCTCCATCTTGTAAATTTCCCTGCCGAATTATATTGACATGGGTCAAAATAAATTCTCCTTTGCGAACTAGGTGTAGTCTCTTGTCTGTAAATTCGTCTCGCAAGTGTAGCAGGTGTTTTTTATAATCTGGATGGTCTTTTGGACATATTGAATCATAATCAAAGTCTTTGTTTTTTGACCCCTTAATATTACGCGTTATTTTATGATTAAGATTTCGGTCTTCAAAAAACAGATTTACCGAATTCATATCTGTTATGGGCGTTTGCTCAGTTCTTTTTGATATTAATCTGTCTACATATTTTTCAACAGCATTAACTGCCTTATTACTTTTATCAAGTTTTGCTTTATCTATATTTGTTATTGGTGTTTGGTTGATAGAGTCTACTTTACCATAATGAATCATTGCCTGAACAAGATTAAACGTTCTTAGCAGGGTGTAAGGTATACCAAACTTGGCGGTATTATCACTAGCCTTCACCCCCACTGCCTTAGCGATTTTCCTGTTTTTTCTTTTAAAAAAAAGATTTATTTTACTTCTGTCAATAGAAGTCATCACTTGATTTATGTAATATTCAGATTGCACATACAATTTTTTTTCTCTAAGTTCTCGATCAAGTTCTTCATACTCTTGAAGGGTAAGTTGTTTTAGTATGCTTTTTTGATCTTCGTTTATTGCAAGCGCACTCGCTGAAATCAGGTTTATCGATAAAACGATAAGAGGAACACTTTTTTTATTCAATTTGGTCAACACTGTAAAAACCATACTTAGTAAGCCTTACAATATCTTGAAATTTTATCTATTGAACGTCACAGGCTGAGTATTCTTTACTGAAACCTTTAGCGAGTAAATAGTAGCTTGTTTTAAAAACATCTGCTTTGCCATTACTGGAACTCATGTTTAAGTGAATAAGAGCCTATGGATTACACGACGCTTACCAGCCGCCTCATTGCAGCTATCTTTGTCAATTCTATGAAAGAAACAGTCGAATTTGTCGTGTAGTTTAGGCTCGTCTGGAAGGGGTGCTGAAGCGGTATGCAGCCACATAGGAAAGCCGTTAAGTTATTCGTAATCCCGATTACCGGCTTTTGGTGACAACCTCTTGAGCGGGCAGGGAGGTTGTTAACCTATAGAGTATTGGTTGGTGTGGTGTGGACTGCAAGCCTGGCTTGAATCATTAACGATAGGAGGTTATGGTCCTCTACAGTTGGTGACGAATTAAACTCCACATTTGGGGGCGTTTCAATGCTTACTGCCGCATCAAAGTGTTCCAGGAGAGCTTCTGAACTGGGAGTGTGGATAAGATAAGCTGAAGACTGATGGGAGTCTGTGAGAATTTGGGAGACGAAGAGTATGGCTTGATCAAAATTTTGGCTTAACAACAACCGTAAAAGTATCGTCTTTTCACTGTCAGAGAGATCAGGAAAATCATAATTTTTGTCTTGTAACAGAATAGCCAAAAGATTAGGAGTAAAGCTTACCCAGCGCTTCAGGTCATAAATCTCGTGATGAGAGCTTTGGTGACCTAGTGTAATCACGGGGAACCAGACACCATGAGTTGGCACTAGCAATGCAATCAGCTGGGCATCGCCAAATTGTTGTAATCTGGCTAAGTCCGATTGAGCGTAAGAAGCTGATTCAGTAATGATCTTATTATCGAGAATGGCTGGAATAACATCAGCGTCGATCCCCAACAGAAGCTCAAGCTCTTGCATCAGTTTTTCCCTGTCAGGATGGTCCTGAATCGTGGAAAAAATCTGACGAAGGTTATAATCCACAATCTGCCTTATTGTTTGCTGGTCCCATATGCCTGCTTGTCCTGACCGCCCATTCCGGTTGAATATCTCTGCGATAGACGAGTACATACAGTTACCATCACCATTAACTCTTATCAGTTCAAAACTGGTTTGAATCATTAACAATAAGGGGTCGGGATTTTCTGATGTCTCACTGTCAGTCTTATTGGCTGAAACCGAAGAAACAGTATCAGACCTCATTCTTCTATTATTTTCATCGATGGAAAGAGCTTCAAAAGTCTCTCCAACCTCGATATTCCGGGAATTTTCAATGCTTACTGCTGCATCAAAGTGTTCTATGAGAGCTACTGAACCAGGGTAGTGGATAAGATAAGCTGAAGACTGATAGGAAGCTTTCAGAATGTGGGAGACGAAGAGCTTGGCTTGATCGAAATTCTGGTTTAACAACAACTGTAAAAGTGTTGCCCTTTGACTTTCAGAGAAATCAGGAAAGGTATAATTTTCGTTTTGTAATAGCATAGCCAAAAGGTCAGGAGCAAAATTGACCCAGCGCCTCAGGTCATAAATCTCATGATAAGGCCCAGCCTGACCTTGTGTAATCACCGGGAACCAGACACCCTGTGTCGGTACTAGCAGGGTAATCAGCCGGGCAGCGCCAAATTGTTGCAATCTGTCTGATTCGGGGTGGGCGAAAGAGGCTGAATCAGTAATAACATTGTTATCGAGGATCGCTGGAATAATGCCAGCATCGATCCCCAAGAGTAGCTCAAGCTCCTGCATCAGTTTGTGTTTGTCGGGATGAGCCTGTATCGTGAAAAAAATCTCACGAAGATTATAATCCATGATCTCTCTTACTGTTTGTTGGTTCCATTGGACCGCTTGTTCTGACCATGCATGCCTGTTGAATATCTCTGCAATGGACGAGTACATAGAGTTACCATCGCCATTGATTCTTATCAGCTCAAAACCGTCGGGAACAGGGTTATAGTGATAATCAGGACCATATAGCTGTTTTTTGGGATAGCTCTTTTCCATCTCTTTAAATAATTGCCCTGCTTGCTGCCTGATGCGTCTGTCTTCTTCCATGCAGGCTCTGTGAAAAGGTCTGACGAGAGTTTCTTTTGATTTACCCGTGTTTTTGTTTTTACGACTCCCTTTCCCTCTTATAGGTTCTTCAGTTTGATACAGTTCACCACAATGGTAACAGGTTTGTACGAAACTACCTTGTTCATTCTGTGCATTAATAAAAAAATTCGGAGAATTTTTCCTGAATAAAGTGATTAATTCCTCCGTTTTTTCTTTACTGAAAATATCCGACTTTTGTCCTGTTTTTTTCAGGAAAAGTTGCAGTGAAGCTTTTATATCGTTATTTGTTGTTCGACTTAAAAATTTTTCCAAAATACTTAAGGTGAACTTATTTAAAAAATCGTTGCTTTCGAAATCAAGACCGCCTGAGCAATACCTAGCGGCTGGCAACAAGTGACTGAAAAATAGTGGAATAAGATTTTTCCCACCATCAATAATTTTATGCATACTCTTGATGTTAAGCTGAAGACTTTCTAGCTCATTCTCATAAAAATAAAAATCGGAAGCCTCTTTATAAAAAGGATTAAAGAGGGTCTTTCCGAAAAGGAAATCAGCTATTTGTAATACCTTAAAAGCTACAGAAATATCTTTTTTGCTGGAATTGTGGATGTCCTCCAGGCTAAATTGCTCCGGTTTTTCTATAAGTTTTTTGACTATTTCAGAGCTTGCGTCAAATTCGTTAGAGGTCAGAGTCCTGACACAAAATTCAACGAGATAGTTTAAAACAATACGATAAATAACTTCTACTTTATCAGGATTATTCATTCTTGATACATGTCTCAGGCTTGGAGCCAGGTACCCGATAAAAAATCCCAAATCTTTGATAACACTCTCATCAATATTTCCACTGATGAGACTTTCAAAAAAAACATTATTTTCCTCTGCAATTGAGTAGTCCTCATTACTGAGAAGGAGAGACATTTGAACTCTTTGCAACAAAAATTCCAAATTGGCCTGAGTTGGCAACCAGACATCGTTCTGTGGCGTCAATAATGATTTGGTAATAATATTGTTGCCAAAGTTTGAAACGGAGTTTTTTTTGAGATTATTTGGAATTTTAAATTTATTTCTTGATAAATCATACATTGACATCAAAGCGAATTTCTTTTCAACGTCTGACATATCATTTCTAATAGTGGGTATCCAGACATTGGCGAAACTTCCATACTGAGCTCCTCCTCTGTAGCGTTCTGTTGTCTTTTGTGTTTCTAAAGGTAAAATAAGTTTGTATTGATAAAGCATATTATTAGCTTTTGCCAATTTCTTATTTTCAACTAGGTGTATTTCCCATTTTATGGGTTTGCCTACCTCAAATATGTAAGCTGGCTTGTGACAATCGAGCGGCTGCTGACACGGGTTTTCTGGAATATAATGCGTCAGTGAACTAGCTTTAGCATTTTCAAAAGCTCGACTTTCATAATCAGGGACTTTAACAATCATCGTCACGGCGTTATGCTTTTTTTTGCGTTTTTTTATCATTTTTTCTTTTTTTATATATTTTTTATTCTGATTCCTTATGCCATCCCAAACCCTTTTGTAATTATTCTCATCCAGCTTTTCATTGTTATAATAAATAACGGGTTTAATATTTTTTGGTATTTTAAATTCCGACTTCCTTCTGGCTTCATATATCAGATCATCAAAATCTCTAATTGAGGTGTAATCAAATTCTACAATTTCAGCTTCAGCATGCATTTCAACTGGAATAAAAATATCTGTCCTTATTGATTCTGTATTCTTTGTGTTATCGAATTCTGCATCAAACTCGTCATCAAAAAACAAGTGATAAAAAGCCGGGTCTTCTCCATCTTTTAATCTTGTATTTACACTTTCTTTTATCTTATTATGATCTGTTTCTACATAAACAGACTTGCTGGCCATTTTTGCCTGATTATTGACTTTGATTATTTCTTCTGTAATTAAATCCTTGGTGGGCTCTCTATAGTTATTGCTAGAAAGAATACCTTCTGATCTAATATTGAAGTCAGCGATCATATAATTTATAACGTTTAAAATAAGCTCTTCTACAGTAAAAATGTCCGATCCATAGCGCACACGTCTGAAACAATTTAACCACCACCATTTGCTATAGCCGGGATTGAATCTTTCAGAATTTTTATAAATCTGCATCAGGCAAAGACTTTCACCATAAAGATTGGCTACCCTTGGTGCATATTTAACATAAACTTCTGGTCCTTCGTTGCCAATATTGTCAAAATTAAACTCTATTCTAAAAAATGCATCTTTCCACCAACCATAGGGTGCTACAAAATCCAATAAAACCTGAAAAAAATTTTGTTCATTGATACTGAGTCTAAATTTGTTTGGATACCTCTTATCAAGGAAGGTTTGAAGTCTATCTACAGCAATATAAATCTCTCTGGCTCTGGATGCGGAGTTTCTCGTGGGTGATGTTGATTTAGGTTTAAATAATCTCGATTTATCCAGGTAGATTATTTTATCGCCATCTTCTAAATTTCCCTGCCGAATTATATTGACATGGGTCAAAACAAATTCACCATTACGTAGCAGGTGCAGTTGATGATCCGGATGGTAGTCTGGATTATCTGCTAAGCGAATTAGATGATATAGATTGTTGTTTGGGTATACTGATTGAAAATTAAAGTCTTTATTTTTTTCTGTCTTAATAATACTTGTTCCTTCTTTTTGATGACTTCGGTCCTCATAGAACAGATTTACCAATCCCATATCGGTTGTGGGCGTTTGCTCAGCTCTTTCCAATAATTTGTCTACATAGTCTTCAACGACACTGGCTGCTCTATTACTTTTATGAAGCATTACTTGATCTGTATCGGCTATTGGTATTTGCTTAATAGGTTCTACTTTACCATAGTGAATCATTGCCTGAACAAGATTAAACGTCCTTAGTAGGGTATAAGGCATACCAAACTTGGTAGTATTATAACTAGCCTTAACCCCCATTTTCTTAGCTATTTCCCTGTTTTTTCTTCTGAAAAAAACATTTCTTTTTCTTCTATTAACACCTGCCATCATTTTATTAATGTAAAATTTAGCCTGCACATACAATTTTTTTTCTTTAATTTCTCGATCAAGCTCTACATACTCTTGAAGGGTCAGTTGTTTTAGTATGCTTTTTTGATCTTCGGTTATTGCCAGAGCACTCCCTGTTATCAGGTTTATTGACAACAGGATAGTCTTAATAGTTTTCTTATTAAATCTGGTTAATGCGGTAAAAACCATACTAAGTAATCTTTGTAATTTCTCGAAATTTTGTCTGTTGAACGTCACTGGCTGGGTACTCTTCACTAAAATCTTTAGCGAGTGAAGGGTAGCTTGTTTTAAAAGTATCTGCCTTACTATGATTGGAACTAAAGTTTATTCTTATTTGATCCTCTTTTATATCGGAGGAAACTACTCCGTCCAGGCTGATTTTTTCGAATTGGGTTCTATGATGAATCATAATTTTTCCGTATAACGTTGAGTGTTCTTCATTCAGTCCATACAGTTTCAGGGTTTTTTCGGGAAATATATGACATGGTTTCAGATCAGGCTATTGTTATTCAACAAAAACATGTCCTGTCATACTGATGTGTCTCAGTGAAAATGAACTACTATATCTGTTTTATTTCAAGCTAACAGTTATATCCCATTAAAAAATTGTTGATATGAGTTGCGCTTATCGCTTGTATCACAGGAGGTCTAATACATTATGAAGCTAAAAAGCTTCCACAAAAATTCTACAGCAACAATGTGTTTAATAGCAGTAATGCTTAGTTTTATGGCATCATTTATCTGCGCTACAGAAGTCGAAATGGGTGACAGGGAGATCAACCCCGGATCTTCTTTAATCAAATGGTTTCTTGCGTTGAACAAAAGGCCATACAGCTTTATTCCCTATGACCCAAGGTTGATTTTGGCAACAATAGCCGAAGAAGGTACAGATGACTTTGCCTATGTACTGGAAGTAACCAGAGAGCTTGGTAATGATAAAGCTTTTAGCAACATTCCTGTTGAACTGATAGTGCAAAGCACTGAATCTCAAAAAAAGGAGATCTATCGTGCTTTTTCTGAAGCTTATGATTTGAAAATTAATTGGATTTATAAAGATGAACGGCAGGAATACTTGACTGGATTAATGCAGATGGAGTATGCAAGCTTTTCCCTGTTTCTGTCTACCTGGTCAGGAATGAGAGTCCCCAAAACATCCAATTGGTTGGGAATTGGTCACTTTTCTAATATTGAGGCTATGGATAAAGGCTTGGACATTAGTATTACTGACGATTTATTGTTAACAGAAAATTATTATCAGAGTTCTGGTGTTAATAATTTTGCTAATCTGACATTGAGTCGTCGAAATAGAAGGTTCCTCTCAGACCCAGAACATTATAATCATAATGTTAATCATCCCTACTTGAAATATTCCCTTGATTCAGCTCAGGATAAATCCTGTATTGCATCGCCAAAATTTGGCTTGGGTGAACTGCACCTTGGGTTGCCTTTTAACTCTGAGTTGATCGAAAAAATTGATGATTACGAAATGTCAGTCGACAAAGCATCAACTTCGCTGCATCAAGATTTAAAGCAATTACTGCAAGATAAGCCATGGCTGGGATATGCTCTTACGGGGCATCGTGATTTGAATACTCAGGCAGAAACTATCCAGAACGTGTCGTATTATACTGCTTATTATCAAGATGAAGCCTTCTTGAAAGAGTATCTGGACATTATCAGAAGAATAGAGCCGGGTGAAATAAAAATTGTTACCCCCACTAAATCGACAATATTAAGCACGCCAGCTTTTAGGGAAATGTTGTATGAAATGGGCTTTAGCACTATACATTACAAATCAAGAGGTGGGTCTGGCATCTATTTTCAACGCATTGGCTCTGAATATAGAAAAATAACTTTTATCAATCCTGGTTTTATCGATAACGAGCGTGCTTATAATGCTCTCGCCTACTTCTCTCAGCCACTCACTCTGGTTACAGGAGATATGAGCCTGATCAAGGCCATCACAATGAATAAGATTCCTTTTTACGAATGGCATTACTTTCAAACTGATGTAAATAAGCATCTCCAATCACTCTGGAAAGGCACAGGCCTTGAGTCATTTTTTGTGAGTGACTATCAGCCGGAAATAAAAGCTGCAGCACTTAACCAATTTAACCTTGATTCACCGCTTCGTCGTGAGATAAACAGGCGAATTATTAGTGCGCACAACGCCATGCCCGGTCTACTTGATGTTATATGGTTGGTCCATCGTCCCAGTCATGCACTCTGGAATCTTGATACACAGGTCAGAGAGAGATTGGAGAATGGGCAGAACGATGAATTGTTCCATGAGATCAAACAGACGGAGAGTATGGATATACGGGATATTTTGGCTACCAAAGTGCTGATTCAGCACAGTCGTGATCAGAGTACGGGCTTTAATCAATACCAGCTTGACGAATTATTCATGTTAATTCAGGATCCAAGGCTCAGAGAATACCTGATACCATTGCTAAACAAACATTAGCACTAGGAGGCTGACCGAGAATAGTCTGCCCTACTGCGGCGGCAGCAAATTGGTCTGAAAATCCGCTTTTGTTCGTCAAATAGCTCGCTATTCTCCTCACAAAACCGAATTTTCATCCTCAATTTTCTGACGTCCTCGCTACGGGCGCTATTCTCGGTCAGGCTCCTAGAAACCCCGGAGACCCTGCCTGTCTGGTTATTCGGGGCTAACACAGGACCAGAAAGAAACTTACCCAACTGGCCAGATACTTAGGAAAAGGTCAAAGCCTTGGCCTGTCTGGTTATTCAGGGCTATGACACGGCCAGAAAGAAACTTATTATAGGCAGCTGTACCATTGATCTGATGTAACTTTTGTTGACCTGATGCGTTTAATCATTGCTGAAAAACCCAGTCTGGGCAGAGCCATAGCCGATGTTTTGCCCCGCCCCCATAAACGACAGGATGGCTACATAGAGACCGCATCCGGTGATGTCGTCACCTGGTGTATAGGCCACCTGCTGGAGTAGGTCCCTCTGCAGAAAGGCTCTATGGTATCAATTTAACCCGTGCCGATACCGTTCTTGGCAAAAAGGCAGGTTATGGTGGTTTGCTTTCTGTCGGTCGGGTACAGACTCCGGTTTTGGGCCTGGTGGTTCGAAGAGACGAAGCTATTGCCGATTTCCAACCCAAACCTTATTTCGAAGTCTTTGCCCTGCTGGTGACTGATCAGGGTGAGTGTTTTTCCGCTCTTCAGATTGATGCTGCCAAACAGTTAAGGATGAGTGCCAAGGAAGTGTTGGATGTCTGTCAAAAGCTTTCTAAGTAATCCTTTAGTACTCAACCATACGAAATCATATCTTCTGACTCATTGTTCAGACACTCGCGGCAACTGCTCCTGCGTTGCTCTAGCTCCTGCATCCATGCAGTCGTGATGCGTTGCAACTCTGGTCACATAGCTTGCTATGTTCCCGTCGTTGCGCCTTGCAGAGCACCTGCCCAATAAGCCAGAAATATTCGATTCCGTATGGCTGAGTACTTTTAATTTCTTGAAATTTTGTCTATTGAACGTCACTGGCTGGGTACTCTTTACTAAAATCTTTAGCGAGTGAAGAGTAGCTTGTTTCAAAAACATTTGCTTACCTATGATTGGAACTAAAGTTTTTTGTCATTTGTTCATCTTTTATATCTGAGGAAATTCAGGAAATACATCACATGGCTTTCAATCGGATTGATGTCATTTAAAAAATCTTCCTGTGATATTGATGTACTTCATAAAAAATGAACTACTATTTCTATCCTGTTAACGGAACTATCATACACTCTGATTGTGATTGCTACATCGAATCGATCAGGAAAGATGTCAGGTTTTAGCTTTCAGCAGAGAGGTTCTATGGTTAGGTACTTATAACAGCCTGCCTCAATACAGGCGTTGATTTCTCAATTATCTGATGCAAATAATCGTAACCCGCAAAAATTGTCGGTATCAGGTACGCTTGTTTCATAGGAGGTCTGATACATTATGCAGCTAAAAAACGTCTACAAAACTTTTACATTAATGATGATTTTGTTACTGGCTCTTTTCCTTAATTTTTTGCCATCATCGGTCTGCGCTACACAAGTCGATATGGATGACAGGGAGATCAACCTCAAATCGTCCTTAGTCAAATGGTTGCTGGCACTGAATGCAAGGCCCTATGTTTATTATCCCAATGAGCCAAAACTGATTTTGGCAACAATAGCCGAAGATGGTCTGGATGACTTTGCCTGTTTACTGGAAGTCAACAAAGAGCTTCGTCGTGATAAAGCTTTTAACAATATTCCTGTTGAATTGACTGTACAGAGCACTCAATCTCAGAAAAAAAAGCTCTACCGTGCTTTTTCTGAAGCTTCTGATCTGAAAATTAATTGGATTTTTAAGGATGAAAGGCAGGAATACGACACCAGTTCGATGCAGATGGAGTTCGGAAGTTTTACCCTCTCCCTGTCAACCTGGGCAGGAATGAGAATCCCCAGTACATCCAACTGGTTGGGAATTGGTCAGTATTCTAATATTGGTGCCGGAGGCAAGAGTTTGGCTGAGAGCTTTATTGTCAGTTTATGGCTGGTAGAAAATTTTCACCAAAGATCTGGAGTCAGTAGCCTTGAATCTATGCCTTTGAATCGTCAAACCATGAACTACATCTCGGACTTTCGGTTTGAAGGTTATGATTTGTGTCAAAATCTTACAGAGTGCTCAATTAAAACAGAACAACATAAGTTCTCTATTGCTACGCCAAGGTTTGGTCTGGGTGAACTGCACCTTGGGTTACCCTTTAACTCAGAACTGATCGAGAAAGTTGATAATTACGAAATTTCAGATGACAAAACGTCAACTCCACTGTATGAAGATTTAAAGCAATTACTGCAAGATAGGCCATGGCTGGGACTTGCTCTTACGGGTCGTAGTGATTTGGATGCTCAGGCAGAAGCTATTCAGAACGTGTCGTATTATACCGCTTATTACGACGATGAAGCCTTCTTGAAAGAGTATTTGGAGATTATCAGAAGAATAGATCCGGGTGACATAAAAATTGTTACCGACCTTAAATGGTCAATGTTATCAACAGAATCCTTTAAAGAAATGCTCAGTGAACTGGGTTTTGGCAATGTTCATTACAAATCAAACAGTGCATCAAATAGCTATTGTCAGCGCACAACCTCTGAATATAAAAAAATAACGTATAGCGATTGTGACCCTAATGTCTCTGAATATAGAAAAATAACGTTTATCGATTCTGGTTTTATTGATAACGACAATGCTTACAATGCTCTGGCTTACTTCTCTCAACCATTAACCCTGGTTACAGGAGATATCAACCTGGCCAAAGCCATCACAATGAATAAGATTCCTTTTTACCAATGGCGTCATTTTCAAACTCAGGTGAACGAACATCTTCAATCACTCTGGCAAGGCACAGGCCTTGAGTCATTTTTCGTGAATGACTATCAGCCAGAAATAAAGGCAGCAGCACTGAATCAATTTAACCAGGACTCACCGCTTCGTCGTCAGACAAACAAGCAAATCATTAAGGCAAAAAACGCCATGCCTGATCTGCTGGATGTTGTATGGCTGGTCCACTGCCCCAATGCTGAAGTTTGGCGTCTCGATACACAAGTTAAGAGAAAGTTGGTACAGGGTGAGAACAAGGAATTATTTGATGAAATCAAAAACACAGAAAGCAAGGATATTCGTGATATTTTGGCAACCAAGGTACTGATTCAGCACATATTCGATCAGAATACCGGTTATGATAAAGAACAGCTTGACGAATTCTTCAAGTTAATTAATGACTCAAGGCTCAGGGAGTACCTGCTATCATTGCTGAACGTATATTGAACCAACTGGCCAGATACTTGAAAAAGGCTGAAGCCTTGGGCTGTCTGCTTATTCAGGGCTATGATACGGCCAGAAAGAAACTTATTATAGGCAGCTGTACCATTGATCTGATGTAACTTTTGTTGACCTGATGCGTTTAATCATTGCTGAAAAACCCAGTCTGGGCAGAGCCATAGCCGATGTTTTGCCCCGCCCCCATAAACGACAGGATGGCTACATAGAGACCGCATCCGGTGATGTCGTCACCTGGTGTATAGGCCACCTGCTGGAGCAGGTTGAGCCTGAGCAGTATGACCCTGCCTTCAAGCAATGGCGTTTTGAACATTTGCCTATTGTTCCCCAGCAGTGGCAACTGCAACCACGAAAAAACACTCGCTCCCAGTTATCGGTGATTCGTAAGCTGTTGAAAACGGCTGATGTCATTGTTCATGCCGGAGACCCGGACAGGGAAGGGCAGTTGCTGGTCGATGAAGTGTTGGATTATCTCAAACTTTCACCAACCCGCAGAAAAAGTGTCCGTCGTCTTTTAGTGAATGACTTGAACGGTCCGGCAGTTAAGAAAGCCTTCGATCGAATGCAGAGCAATTCTGATTTTGTACCTCTTTCTGTTTCCGCTCTGACACGCTCCCGTGCCGACTGGCTCTATGGTATCAATTTAACCCGTGCCTATACCGTTCTTGGCAAAAAGGCAGGTTATGGCGGTTTGCTTTCTGTCGGTCGGGTACAGACTCCGGTTTTGGGCCTGGTGGTTCGAAGAGACGAAGATATTGCCGATTTCCAACCCAAACCTTATTTCGAAGTCTTTGCCCTGCTGGTGACTGACCAGGGTGAGTGTTTCAAGGCAAAATGGCAACCCAGTGAAGCCTGCCAGCCCTGGATGGATGACGAGGGCCGTGTACTTGATCGTCGACTGGCGGAAAATGTTGTCAGCAGGATTCAGGGCAAGGAGGGGACAGTCACTAAGCTGGAGAAGAAACCTGGCAAGGAATCGCCACCGTTACCCTATTCACTTTCCGCTCTTCAGATTGATGCTGCCAAACAGTTAAGGATGAGTGCCAAGGAAGTGTTGGATGTCTGTCAAAAGCTTTATGAGCAGAAACTGGTGACTTATCCCCGATCGGATTGTCGTTATCTGCCTGTGGAGCATTTCAGGGAGGCACCGGAAGTGCTTGGCGCGATACGAAGCAATGATGAAAAACTGGCCAGTGCTGTGGACGGTGCATTACCCGACCGCAAAAGCAAAGCCTGGAATGACAGCAAAGTAAGCGCACACCACGGTATTATCCCGACCACCCGAAGAACTGATCTCTACAAAATGGGTGACCGGGAGCGCAACTTATATGGCCTCATCGCCAGACAGTATGTGGCACAGTTTTATCCGGATCACCGGTTTTTAGCTCGTAAAGTCAGTGTCACCCTGGAAGGCGGGCAATTCACGGCCAGCAGCAGGGAGGTGCAGGAAGAAGGCTGGAAAGCCATTTTTCCCCGCAAGCCGTCCGTCTCTGAGGATAAAGAGGACGGTCAGAGGTTGCCGGAATTGCACAGGGGGCAGGCACTGCTCTGCAAGGATGCGGATTTGGCAGAAAAGCAAACTCAGCCACCCAGACCTTTCACCGACGCCACTCTGCTGTCGGCCATGACCGGTATTGCCCGCTATGTTAAAGATACCGGGATCAGGAAGGTGCTCAAGGAGACCGACGGTCTGGGTACCGAAGCCACCCGGGCAGGCATTATAGAATTATTGTTCAATAGGAAATATCTTACCCGTCAGGGTAAAAACATTCATGCTACAGAGACCGGGAAAGCATTGATAAAAGCTCTGCCCGAGCCTGTCAGTCGTCCTGACATGACCGCCCGCTGGGAAGCCTCACTGAATCAGATTGTAGAGAAAAAAGGCTCTTATCAGACTTTTATGAGTGAGCTGGAACAGCATCTGGTTCAGTTGTTGCGGGAGGCTGGGCAGTCCGGAGCCATTAATGTACAGGGGTTGCCTCCGGTATCGCCAAACCGCTTCAAGAAGAAAACCCGGCGCAGAAAAAACTCTCGTCGAGCTTCCTGACAAAGATCCCTGAATGTGAACGAATTCAGCGTTCCGTTTCTGCCTGGTAAGATGTTTGTCCAAGAATTTTCAGTTTCTGGCAAAGGCTGTGTTAGAGTGCCCCAGTGGTTCTTTTGATCCTACACGGGCAGATTCGTTGGGCTGACTCAGCCAACGTTTCTGGGATGGTTGACTATGAATTCGAACAGGATGATCCCCCATGTACAGAGCTTTTCTGGCCATTCTGGTTGGGTTGGGTATGACCGGACTGGCATCCGCATCGGATAATTACTCATACACCTGTGACCGCAGCAATCAGGAACGAAAGATAAGCGTCATCTATCTTCAGCGTGAATCCAGCCTGCCCTGTGAGGTCCGCTACACCAAAGGCAGTGATGAAAAGACACTCTGGAACGCCACTTACACTGAAGGCTATTGCGAAGGTCAAGCCTCAGAATTTGTGAAAAAACAGGAAGGTTGGGGTTGGAATTGCACCCTCGACCAGCCAAAAACCGGTGGCAGTCTGCCAGAAGATGCCGAAACGAGAGCGCCAGAGTCCGGCTGAATACCTGCTGATCCGGGCTTAAAGCTAACCACATTCAGGCTGGCAGCATGAATCTGAATCATGTTCGATCGCGGTAGTTAAACTTTCTGGGGTAATCAGGGTCTAAGAATTACCAGTAACTGATTCAGGAACACCTCATGCTGCCAACCCGCTTTACCCATGGGCAGGTTCTTTCTGCTCTGCTAATCCTTCTTCTGTCTGTGCAGTCGTCTCTGTCGTTTTCTTCAGAAAGTTGTCAGACAAGCGAATGCAGTGGCTTTCGAGGCTATAGGTTTCCTTTAGCAGCCCTGTTTGTCTCTGCAGTGACCTATTATGCATGGTCTGAGACGCCGGACGTTCCTTTATCCGGTGAGCATGAATCCTGCAGTATTCACCCCTTCGAACTCTGGAAGCCCAGGCTGGACAGAGAATTCTGTCAGTCCCTGGTTTCCCTGAAAGACCGCACAGAAGCGTTGGAACTATTAAGGCAAACGGGAGCTATGCAGCCTGCGACAGTGGCTTGCCATAACTGGCAAGCTGAGCTGGCAGACTATTTCAACTGGCGTTGGCCAGGAAACAACGCCAGCCAATGGCAGCAAATACCTGTAGGGGCTTTTAAGCAAGTGCTTGACATCATCGAAGAAGCTGACTTTATAGGTATTCTGGCTCGCTCTGCCTCGATCTATTCGTTGAATACGATACAGATCAACAGTCAGCAGTTTATCCTGAAAGGCTATATCAACAGTGGCTTTATTATTGTCCCTATGTTGAAAGTGGCTGAATGTTATTTTGTACCCGAAGAAGAGCCGGTGGCTTTTGGTTTCGATGAGTGGAGTGGGCTAATCGGGGGGCGTATTCATTCCCTGTTCAAAGCCGTGAAGGGGCGTTCTCTTGGGGTCTGGGTTGCTGAGTCTCGCAAACCCTCAAGCCAGGTTGATCTTGATGCCTTGTTCTCGGAGTTTGGGCAAGTTCTGGCGAAGTTTCACCTGCGTCACAGAACTTCAAATTTCAATGGGATTTATACTCTATCCAGAGCGGTTCACCATGACCTGGATTTCAAGAATGTTTTTTATGATGAAAAGACGGGTTTCTCGCTGATTGATACCATTGGGCTTTCTATTTCAGTGCTGGAACCCTCCGAAATGATCCATGATCTGAGTCAGCTCTTTGAAGATATGAACAGAAGCAGGATATCAAAGAGAGGCTTTATCAGGGCTTACGCAAGTCAGTGGCCAGAAGAGACTCAGGCAGTTATCAAGGAGGACTTGGCAGTACTTCAATTGGCGCTGAAGTTGAGATATAGCCCGTAACGTTGGCCCTGAGCTTGTTATCGAAGCCAGAGCGGCAGTCGGGGTCTTTTGAATACACGCTGAATTACTTGGTAGATCATGAAATCGACACTTCGATCTTTCACACTCTCAAAAGCTTTCAAAAGTAAAAATTACTAATTTGTATCTGAATTGGGTCGGTGATTTTTATATTTAGAGTATGCCACCATGCAACCAAGAGCTGTCCAGCACATGTTTGAATAAAGGTCAGTATAATCAGGTTTTATTTGTCCTTTGTTCATATATTGCATTAAATATGCGGGGGGCTTATGAAATAGGCAATCAGCTAAAAAAAATGTTGCGATTGTGGCAATCGGGCGTCCTACTCTTGAAGGCAAGCATTTATATACAGGTCTAATAATATATTTAAAATGAATCATATCTTTACATTCACTGAATGCCAGTTCAATAGACCCGCAGACTCTGGAAACGGATCTATCAAAAATAGATATGCAATTGCCAGCTATTTTTTTTACCAGCGAACATTTTCTTTTCAGAAGTGGTATTTTATTATTTCTGGCTAAAAGTTTTCCTTCTTCATTGAACTCTTTACATAAATAAACAGTTTTTTTTGCACCAGTATTTTCTGACATGTGATCAGTAGAGTTAGAAAAGCTCAAAGTTTTTTCTTTGCAAGCACCTATCATTCGTATACCCCACATGATTTTTTATAAATAATTACTACTTTTGACGCGTATTAAAAAAAATAGTTCCTTAAGTACCTGGCCAGTTGGTTTCGCATATTCTGGCAAGTGGATTTTTTCATCCTTCAAGGCGCAACGACGGACGCGTAGCCATAGCTACGCAACCAGAGTTGGAACGCAGAAGGATGGAAAAAGCCGCCGTCCAGAATATGCGAAACCAACTGGTTAGGTACTTACTAGTTAGACCTGATAACAGCAGTGTTATTAAGAAACCAAAGCGTCAACGTGGATTAGTGAGCCTCTTCTTTGCCGATCAGGATTCACCAAATAATCTTACTCAGGCTGGCAGCATGAATCTGAATCGTTGAATGATGTTCGATGGCCGTTGAACTCTCTGGAGTTATCACGGTCATAGAATGATCAGGATCTGATTCAGGAGTACTTTATGCCGTCAAACCGCTTTGCCTGTGGGCAGTTACTTTCTATTCTGCTGACCTCACTGTTCTTAATGCAGACGGCACCTTCATTTTCTTCAGAAAGTTATCATACAGAGCCATGCCGTCGCTCTGGAGGGCATCGGTTCTCTTTGGCCGTCCTGTTTGCGTCTGCAGCTAACTATTTTGCATCGCCCGAGACACCACACTCGCCAGAATCCGGGGAAGATGAATCCTGTACTATCCAGCCCTTTGAACTCTGGAAGCCAAAACTGGACCGTGAATTTTGTCAGTCTCTGATTGCCAGTAAAAACTGCACAGAAGCTTTGAAACTATTAAGAAAAACGCAAGCCATGCAACCTGCAACAATGTCCTGCGATGATTGGCAAGCTGATCTGGAAGACTATTTCAACTGGCGCTGGCCGGGGAACAACGCCAGCCAATGGCAACAAAATCCTGTGCATCACAGAGGGTTACAGTGGGTGACTGACACCATGGATGAAGCTGAGTTCATAGCTCTTCTGGCTCGTTCTCCTTCGGTGTTTTCGTTGGACAGGATCGAGATCAACGGTCAGCCGTTTATTTTGAAGGGCTATGCGGACACTGGCTTTATGATTACCCCCATGTTGAAAGTGGCAGAATGCTACTTTGTGCCAGAAGAAGAGCCCGTGGCTTTTGGTTTTGATGAGTGGAGCGGATGGGTCGCGGGGCGTATGCACTCCCTGTTCAAAGCCGTGAAAGGGCGCTCACTCCATGATTGGCTGGATGAGTCCCGTAAACCTTCAAGTAAGGTTGACCTTGGTGCCTTGTTCTCGGAGTTTGGGCAAATTCTGGCGAAATTTCACCTGCGTCACAGAGATTCGGATTTGGATGGAATTTATACCCTTTCCAGAGCCGTTCATCATGACCTGAATTTCCAGAATGTTTTTTATGATGAAGAGTCGGGCTTCTCTCTGATTGATACCATCGGGCTTTCTGTTTCAGTTTTGGAACCGTCTAAAGTGCATAATGACCTTATTATGCTGTTCAAGAATATGGACAAACACAGAATATCAAAGGGTAGCTTTATCAGTGCCTATGTAGGTCAGTGGCCAGAAGAAGCTCAGGAGAATCTCAAGCAGGAAATAGAGTCACTTTAAATCTTGCAACGAGACGTTTGCCCTGAGCTTGCTACCCAGGCCAAAAAGTGGGTTAAAGGGCGTCTTTTTTACCGGTCTGGACTAAATATAGAACCGTAATCAGGCTGGCAGCATGAATCTGAATCATCGAACGATGTTCGATGGGTGTTGAACTCTCTGGAGTAATTACGGTCATAGAATAACCAATATCTGATTCAGGAACATGTTATGCCGCGAAACCGCTTAGCCTTTGGGCCGTTATTTTTTATTATGCTGACCCTCCTGCTGTTAATGCAGTCCACATATTCTTTTTCTTTGGAAAGTTGTCCGACAGAGCCATGGAGTCGTGGAGGTTATCGGTTCCCTTTGGCCGTGCTGTTTGCGTCTGCAGCTGCTTATTTTGCATGGCCCGAGACACCGCACTCGCCAATAACCGGGGATGATGAATCCTGTAGTATCCAACCCTTTGAACTCTGGAAGCCGAAACTGGACAGTGAATTTTGTCAGTCTCTGACTGCCAGTAAAAACTGCGCAGAAGCTTTGAAACTATTAAGAAAAACCCAAGCCATTCATGCTGCAACAATGTCCTGCGATGATTGGCAAGCTGACCTGGAAGATTATTTCAACTGGCGTTGGCCGGGGAACAACGCCAGCCAATGGCAACAAATTCCTGTGCGTTACAAGGGCTTACAGTGGGCGACTGACAACACGGATGAAGCTGAGTTCATAGCTTTTCTGGCTCGTTCTCCTTCGGTGTTTTCGTTGAACACGATACGGATCAACGGTCAGCAGTTTATTTTGAAAGGTTATGCTGAAACTGGCTTTATGATTACCCCTATGTTGAAAGTGGCTGAATGCTACTTTGTGCCTGAAGAAGAGCCGGTGGCTTTTGGTTTTGATGAGTGGAGTGGATTGATCGGGGGGAGGATGCACTCACTGTTCAAAGCCGTAAAAGGGCGCTCTCTTCGGGATTGGGTTGCTGAGTCCCGCAGGCCCTCAAGCAGTTTTGATATTGAAGCATTGTTTTCCGAGCTTGGGCAAATTCTGGCGAAATTTCACCTGCGTCACAGGGTTTCGAAATTCGATGGGATTTATACCCTTTCCAGGGCGGTTCATCGAGACCCGAACTTCAATAATGTTTTTTATGATGAAAAGTCGGGTTTCTCGCTGATTGATACCATAGGGCTTTCTGTTTCTGTTCTGGAACCATCGGGAGTGTTTTACGATCTGAATCAACTGTTCTTAGAGATGAACGGAAGTCAGATATCAAAGGATGGCTTTACCAGGGCCTATATAAGTCAATGGCCGGAAGATGTTCAGGAGAGTCTTAAAAAGCAAATTGAGTCACTTCAGGTCGTGCAGATTAACTATACACCATCGTACCGTAAGCCTTGAATCAAGTAACAAGCCGCTGCACAAAGCAGGAGGCTTCAGTGTCTCCTGTTGCTGACTGGCCAATACTGATTTGTTTTTCAAATTGAATATGGCTGATTTTATGCCATTTTTAAGCAGCCTGTATGAGCGATGCAGGCGAATTTCTATGTTTTTTAAATTGGAGTAAAAAATAATCATGCTCAATCCCCTGAACAAAAACATTTTGCTACTTTTTGCGAGCCTTTCTTCTGCTTTGGTAGCAGCAAACCCTATTGTGGAAGGAAACAGTAATGGCATTATATTTGATGCTTCCTGCCCGAACGGAGAAAAGGTTTGTAAAAATCATCCGATTGACTGCCTGGGCGGCTGTGCGCTCAATGCATCAACAGGGGAAACTGTGTTTCAGTGGGAACGCACTATTTTTACAACCAAAGCCGACAAGGCTTCACGGCTTGATATTCAGGCAATGAAAAAGTGTCTTGGCCGCGAAGCCATCCGCACTGCTTTGCTCAAGGGGCAGGAAAACATGCAGGATACCGGTTCAGAGACATTACCCTGTACAGTCACTGGCTCGGAATGGCAATATATCTACCCCCAGTATCATATTTCGGCGCTTACACAGCCTGCTTGTGACAAAACCGAATCTTATCTTGATGAACTGACAGGCAGTTGCCAGAACTGGAAAAATACCGTCTCTGAAGCCGGACTGTGGGTCGGGGTCGGGGCGGCTGCTGTGGTTGCTTTGGTTACATCCTATTTTGTTATAGCACAGGTTGGCAGATGCACCGGATGGTTTCATTGGTTCACTCTTGGAGATGGTGTAGGTATGTGTATTAGAAAGTTCAAATGCTCCGGGTACGAGAGACCCGGCGGTTAATAAAAGGGAGAGGCTGGCATTCTTGCCATTAACAAAAAGCAAGTAAATTTTATGTAGACCATTCAACCGAAGCCGTTCAGGAGATTCTTCAGGAGCTAATAGAATTACCTTAACCATTGCAGCCAGGTGCCAGAGCTTGTCTAAGGCTTCGACAAGCTCTGGGCTAAGTATCAAAATTTTGAACTTTTTCGGAAAAATATGGACTAATAAAAGGTATGAATTGGAATTGTAAAGGAGTACTTCCATGTATTTATCCATAATTCCCTCGCAATCTCAGCCCACCGAGGCAGATACAGCCTGCCAGAAAGTTCAGAGCTCGAAAATAAATGTTTAAAGGACATCCATATAAAATACAATCAAACCCTGACAGCCACTAAAAGGTAAATATTAATCGTTTATCAGAACAAACAAAAAGCGAATCACTCAAAAGGGAGAAAAGTCAGAAATAGCAAAGCTCCCCATATGACAGGGGAAACTAATAACAACGGAAAAGTTGGTCAATTAACTTACGCCATAAAATAAACGACTACAGGCGAACATCCCCTGTACCCAATGCTGCCCCATTTCCTGAGCAAAAGTTTTCATGGCTTCCAGCTTGCCCACTGCCCGATAGAAGCGGCTATTCCATCTCATGGTTTTGAGCCATTCATTTGAATCAATTTCCAGTCGGGTCAGAATGGGTGGAATATCTGAAGGGATTGAACCTTTCTTATCAGATCGAACTGCACGCCCACTCCAGTCAACCAGCTCAAGATAATCGTGAAGAATATAAGGCAATGCCTTAGCCGGGTTTTGCCCTTGTGATCGAAAAGGCAGAAGGGTGATTGGCTGCTTTCGGGTATCAGAGCCTGCCAACTTTTCAATTCGTTCCTGGATCGACGTGTAGTCTGATTCTTCTGGTGTTTCCGATATTTCGGCACGGATCGGATTCAAGTCAACATAGGCCATGCAGGTCAACAACGCTGCTTCATCCAACAACGCCTGACTTTTAAAACGCCCCTCCCAGAATCGACCTCTGCAGCCATCTTCCTGGTTAGCCTCACGGGCAAGATGTTCGTTCAGGCAACGCATGAACCAGCTGATGTTCGTTAATCGATTTCGATACTCTTCAACAAATTCGTCCACGCGAGCCAGTTCCGAATGACTCAGCTGGTCAGCAGCAAGATACCTCTGAACCAGATGCGGACCTGTGAAAAGCCTTGTCCATCGACTCAAAATTTCATCTCGTGTCCACTCTCCGGCAGGTATCTGATTAATATGCAAAACCACATGATAGTGATTCGACATGACAGCATAGGCGCAGACCTCTATAGAAAAGATTGAAACCAGTTCTCTGAGCTTGTCTACAACCCACTGCCGACGGTGCTCGTAGTTTTTGCCCGTTAAATGATCTTCTCCACACAAATATGCTCTGCGTACGCACCGAGCTATACAGTGATAATAAGGTGTGGAACCTGGGTCGATCAGAGAACTTCGCGCACGGGTCATAATCTCTCCTGCCGGAACTAAAAATCAGCAACAACAAAAAAGTAGACAAGCTGGTTTGTTTGTCAAATATAAGGGGGTCTTTTTATTCTTTTTTATGGGTGTCCTTTTATTTTTTTATGGGTGTCCTTTTATTTCTTTATATTTTTCTTATTTTTGGGTGTTCCTTTATTATTTTTCTTTGGGTGTCCTTTTATTTTTCTTTCTTTATTTTTTGTTGGGTGTCCCTTTATTATTTTTTGGGTGTCCTTTTATTTTAAAAATCAGCAACAAGAAAAAAGTAGACAAGCTGGTTTGTTTGTCAAATATAAGGGGGTCTTTTTATTCTTTTTTATGGGTGTCCTTTTATTTTTCTTTCCTTTTATTTTTTTATTTTTTTATTTTTCTTATTTTTGGGTGTCCTTTTATTTTTCTTTTATTTTTTTGGGTGTCCTTTTATTTTTCTATTGGGTGTCCTTTTATTTTTTGTTTATTTGGGTGTCCTTTTATTTTTTTGGGTGTCCCTTTATTATTTTCCTTTTATTATTTTTCTTTATTATTTTTTTTCTTTTATTTATTACGATCGCCCCGGGCTAGTCGCAGCTTTCGACATGCTCAGGGCAACCTCAGGTCAACAGAGTGTGAGTCTATCCGCACATAACCGGATCAGATTTCTGCGGCAAGGCGAGCCCCCTGGTTAATGGCTCTCTTGGCATCCAGTTCGGCGGCAACGTCGGCACCACCGATAAGGTGAACAGGCTTGCTGATGATAGTATCAGCCAGCTCTCTGAGAGGTAATTGACCTGCACAGATGACTACGTTATCCACATCCAGAACCTTTGGCTCACCATCAATGGAGACATGAAGACCACTATCGTCTACCTTGTGGTATTCACAGGAAGGCACCATTTTCACGCCACGCTTGACCATTTCGGTTCGGTGAATCCATCCGGTGGTTTTACCCAGGGTGGCTCCCGGCTTCGTCTTTTTGCGCTGAAGCAGGTAAACCTCCCGTGAACTTTCTTCTTCCCGGGAGCCGGAAGCAGCCAGACCACCCCTGTTGCTGAGACTCATATCAACCCCCCAGTCTTTCATGAAGGCTTCGACATCCAGGCTGTGTGAAGGCCCTTTCTGGGTAATAAATTCACTCAAATCGAAACCAATTCCGCCAGCACCGATCACTGCTACGGTTTTACCGACTTTTGCACCCCTGAAGACATCCAGGTAGGTCAGAACTTTGGGGTGATCCAATCCTTCAATATCGGGTGTACGTGGTGTAACGCCAGTCGCTACGATGATTTCATCAAAATCGCTGTTTTCCAGTTCACTGGCAGAAACCCGGGTGTTCAGTTTCAGATTTACACCGGTGAGCTCTAACTGACGCTGGAAGTATCGAAGTGTTTCATGGAACTCTTCCTTGCCCGGTACCTGTTTGGCAATATTGAACTGGCCACCGATTTTGTCAGCAGCCTCAAACAGGGTGACATCATGGCCTCTGTATGCGGCAGTTGTCGCAAAAGAGAGGCCGGCGGGACCAGCACCCACCACCGCAAGCTTTTTCGGCTTGTCAGTAGGCAGATAGTTTAATTCGGTCTCATGACAGGCTCTGGGGTTAACAAGGCAGCTGACCAGTTTCAATTCAAAAGCATGGTCCAGACAGGCCTGATTGCAGGCGATACAGGTGTTGATTTCATCAGCACGGCCCTCTTCAGCTTTTTTAACCCACTCTGGGTCAGCCAGCAAAGGGCGAGCCATGGAAACCATGTCGGCATCGCCTCTGGCCAGAACCGTTTCAGCCACTTCTGGCATGTTAATACGGTTGGAGGTAATAACAGGAACGCTTAACTCTTTTCTGATTTTTGCAGTGACCCAAGTGAAAGCAGCACGGGGGACCATGGTTGCAATGGTGGGAATGCGAGCCTCGTGCCAGCCAATACCGGTGTTGATAATGGTCGCACCCGCTTTTTCGATCTCTTTGCCAAGCTCTACAATCTCATCCCAGCTGCTGCCGCCTTCAACCAGGTCGAGCATGGAGAGACGATAAATAATAATAAAGTCTTTGCCGGTCTTTTCTCTTACACGACGAATGACTTCAATGGGCAGTCGAATGCGGTTTTCGTAACGTCCACCCCAGTCATCATCACGGTGGTTGGTTTTAGCGACGATAAACTGGTTGATGAAATAACCTTCCGAACCCATGATTTCAACACCATCATAGCCCGCTTTCCGGGCATTCAGGCTACATTGCACAAAGTCTTCAATCTGGCTGTCAATCTCTTCGGGCGTCAGCTCTTTGGGAGGAAAAGGCGCAATCGGTGCTTGCAGGGCACTGGGAGCAATGGCTTTAGGGTGGTAGGCATAGCGACCGGTGTGCAAAATCTGCATACAGATCTTGCCGCCTTCGTTGTGTACGGCCCGGGTGACCAGGCTGTGACCGGCAATCTCTTCTTCTGTTGTAATCTGGGCTGCGTTGGGCAAGCCGCCGGATTCCCAGTTGGGCGCAATGCCGCCGGTCACCATCAGACCGACGCCACCTTTTGCGCGCTCACCAAAGTAAGCGGCCAGCCGCTCGTAGCCACCGGGATGCTCTTCCAGGTTAGTGTGCATGGAGCCCATCAGCACCCGGTTTTTCAACTGTGTGAAGCCCAGATCCAGTGGTTCCAGCAGGTGAGGGTAGAGCTTATGGGGCTCAGAGCTGTGTGGGGAGATGGTCATCGACAGATCCTCATCAGGTTTTTTAAGGGACATTTGTAATTATCTTATCTGGACAGCGTCAAGATAAGACTGTATGTTGACACTGTCAAGATTGAGTATTCATTTTCTGAAACAGAGCACTGTCTTTGAGTAAAAATATGTCAGCCAAGAAGAATTACCATCATGGAGACTTACGACAAAGCCTGATTAATGAGGCAACCCGGATGATCGCCGGGTCCGGCGTTGAGAAGCTCTCTATGCGTGGGTTGGCTGATGCTGTTGGTGTCTCGAGAACCGCAGCCTATCATCATTTCAAAGATAAGAATGAACTTTTATGTGCCATCGCAGAGCAAGGGTTCAATCACTGGTACCAGGAACTGGGAAGCAGGCTGACAGAAGTCCCCGACGATCTTGAAACCTGGTTTCGTGAGTTTTCCTATGCTTACATCGATTTTGCCCAGAATCATGCCGAACAGTATGACCTGATGTTTGGCCGACCTATCTGGAAGAATGGGCAAGCCACTGATGAACTCAGTAAAATCTCATTTGAAGCTTTTCAGCGTTATGCTGACTTTGTCAAAAAATACTTACCGGGTGACAGCTTCAGTCAGGATCAGGATGCCCTGCGGGTAGCCCAGGTATCCTGGGGCAGTTTGCACGGTTTAAGTCGTTTATTAATTGATGGGGTTTATCTGGATAAGGCCTCCATCAATAGCATGTGCGATGTAGCGGCAAGGTTACTGGTACAGAATATGAAGTCAACATAGCTGTTTTTAGCTGCTCTGATTCATAAGGGCCGCTCGGACTCATCAAAGCTACGCCAGAAAAGGCGAGCCATTCTGATATCATTTTGAGCCATGGATCGACCTGTTTCGGTCATCAGTTTTTCTTCAAAAAGGTTCTGTACTCTTCGGGTTTGCATCAACGCCTGATCGCAGGGGAATTTTCTGACTTCAAGGTTACAGGCCAGTTCGCGGGCTATGCCCCGGGCTCCCATTAGGTCCATGGCATCGGCATCAAAGACAATTTTCGCCTCTAAGGGGGAACGCCCGGAAATCAGATGAGGACGGCACAGCCTGACAATCTCGTACAGCTGAGATTGAACGACGGGATTCAATCCGGTTTCTTTCAAAAGTTTATCGAGTTGCTCCAGATGGTCATGATATTGATGGAGCCAGGCACCCGCTTCAACAAGAAAGGAATTACCCGATTCATACTGATTGATCTTCAGGGCGTATTTTACCACTCGTTCTCCATGCCTCAGGTTGTGGTAAGGGTCCTGCTGCTGATAAAAAACGCTGGCTTTTGCTTTTATGTCGTTCAGGCAGTTCTGCATGGTTTTGCTCTGATCGCGTCCATATCCATTCAGGGAGAACTGTCGGCAGGGTTGGGCAGTACCTTCAGCCTGAATGCCTGAATGCCTGAAAATAATAGTATTAATGACAGAGTGGCTGACAGGATTTTGGGAGGCCGGAGTAGACATTGCAATGTATATTCCTGATGAGGTTGTCTGCCGCCCCTGACAGGCGGCAAAACCTTTACGATTTAGCGGGAAAATGCCAGGGCCCTGCGCTCTATCCACCTTATTATCAGTGTCAGGATTCCAGTCAGAGTCAGGTAGATAAGACCCGCCAGTGAGAAAACTGTAAGGGTGTCGTATGTTTGGGCATTCAGGCGAGCGGCATAACCCATGAGGTCCATTAAGGTAATGGTACTGGCCAGTGAGGTTCCTTTCATAACCAGAATCATTTCATTGCCATAGGCTGGCAATGCCCTGCGAATCGCGTGGGGCAGAACGATCCGGGTCAAAGCCTGCTGGCGCGTCATACCCAGCGCCATAGCCGCTTCCCACTCACCGGCAGAGACCGCATCAATAGAACCCTTGAATAGTTGAGTGGAATAAGCCGCGCTATTCAGGGCCAGAGCCAGCATGGCACAGAACCAGGGTTCGCTGAGCAATGACCAGAATACTGTTTCCTGTAGGATCGGAAACTGAGCCGGACCATAATAAATCAGAAAAATCTGCACCAGCAGGGGGGTGCCTGTAAACATCAGGATTTGCAGGCGAACCAGCCAGACCAGAGGTTTAAAACGCAAGGAAAGGATCAGGGTAAAAAGCAAGGCCATGACCAGACCAGCCAGCAAGCTGACTAAGGTCAACTCCAGGGTGGTCTGAAGACCTCTTGATAGGAGGGGCAGGTATTCATACAAGGATTCCGGCATTATACGTTCACCGTCCTGATATGTTGACTGGTTTTCTGTTTCATCTTGTTCAGGCAATGTTGACTGATCAGGGTGATCAGCAGATAGATGGCACCAGCTGTTGCGTACCAGGTAAAAGGTTCATAAGTCTGGGATGAAACCAGTTGTGCCTGACGTAGCAGGTCCGTCACGCCTATCAGGGCGACCAGTGCCGTATCTTTCAGAAGCACCAGCCACTGATTGCCCAGCCCGGGTAGTGCGTGGCGCCAGGCCTGGGGCAGTATCACTCGATAAAAACAGCGGACAGAGCTGATACCCAGAGCTTTGGCCGCTTCCGACTGCCCCCTGGGAACGGCCATGAAAGCACCCCGCAGAGTCTGGCTGGCATAGGCTGAAAAGATCAGCGACAGGGCAACGGTACCGGCTGTGAAAGGACTGATCTCGATAAATTCATCGGTAAGCAGAAAGAGCAGGTGAGCCGCACCGAAATAGATAAAGAAGACCACCAGAATCTCGGGCATTCCTCTGATAAGAGTGACCCATGAAACGGTCAGGTATCTAAGCAACCGGAAACGGCTCAGTTCACCCAAAGCCAGCAGGGCCGCGAGTATCAGGCCCAGAAGCAGGGAAGAAAGCGCCAGTCCCAGAGTCATCAGAGTTGCATTGAAGAAGAGATCAAGCATGGGTACATGGGTCTGTCAGTTAATAAAGAGACTGCAACTGGGCAGGATGCAGTTCAGGCTTTGTTAAAGTATTTGTCGTAGATTTTTTGGTAAGTGCCGTTTTCTTTAAGTTTTTTCAGGGCAGAATCAATTTCTTCCTTCAGTTTGTCCTGTTTTCTGACTGCAATCCCGTAGCCGATGCCAAAATAATCTGCATCTTTCACCTCCGGGCCTGCCTGGGCATAGAGACCTTCGCCTCTTTCTTTCATCCATTCTCTGGCAACCGCAGTATCGGCGAAGACCGCATCAACCCGGCCACTGGTCATATCCAGGAAAGCATTCTGGAATGTGTCATAAGGACGGACCTTAACACCCTGACTCTCCAGCTTTTCGATCAGATACTGTTGATGGGTTGAGCCGTTCTGAACACCCACAGAGTGACCCTTGAGCGCTTCAATAGACGTTAATCCCTTGTTTTTGTCGGTGACAAAGATGGCCGAGTTCTCATAATAAGGGCCACTGAAGTCGACTTGCTTGAGACGGTCTGGAGTAATGTCCATCCCTGAAATCACTGCGTCAAAACGGCGGAACTTCAGACTGGGAATAAGGCTGTCAAAGGACTGATTGCTGAACGTACACTCTGCTTTCAGTTCGTTACAGATGGCTTTGGCCAGATCAATATCAAACCCTTCCAGTTGATTGTCTTTACCCACAAACTCAAAAGGAGGATAAGTGGCTTCTGTGGCAAAGCGAATAGTCTCGACAGCCTGAGCCTGAGTGAATTGAGCGCCAATGAGCGTGGCAACAGTCAAAGCACTGGTCGCCAGCAGGGAAGCGAACATCTTTTTCATTTTTTGATACTCCAGAAATCATGAAAGTCTATAAACAAGCCAGTGCAGTCAGGCGTAAGGCTCCATTCCATAAACAGCAGACTTGTTGAAGCGCGGTGACACCATCCTTCAAAAAGCTCAGGACGAAAGGAGTGTTTATCTGCATCAGCACCTGGCTGCAATGGTCGGAGACACTGTCTCCGGTGGGTCAATGTTCCAGATAGCTGCGAAAAGCCTCTGTCCGGGGGTGAGCAAAGTGATCGGATGATCCATCTTCAACAATATGACCATCTTCAAGATAAATCACCTTGCTGGCAATTTTTCGCGCAAATTCGACTTCGTGAGTGACAACTACCTGGGTGATACCGGATTGGCTCAGCTCCCTGATCACTTCTACCACCTGATTGGTGATAGCCGGATCAAGAGCAGCAGTGGGCTCATCGAATAAAAGAACGTCTGGCGACAGCATCAGGGAGCGGGCAATAGCTACCCGTTGCTGCTGGCCACCCGACAGCGAAGAAGGCCAGGCGTGGGCTTTTTCAGACAGGCCAACACGCTCGAGCAGTTCTCTGGCTTTGGTGGTGGCTTGTTCTTTGGGCATACCCTGTACGACCGGAGCCTCAATCAGATTGCCAAGCACGGTCATATGTGGCCAGAGATTGTATTGTTGAAATACCATGCCTACCCTGCGTCTCAGGGCGCAAGCCTGTTTGTTCAGGTGCCTGCTGTTATGGCCATTGTTGAAATTAAACGCCATATCAGCGATTTTCATGGTGCCCTGGTCGGGTGTTTCCAGCAGGTTGAGCATGCGCAGCAGGGTGCTTTTACCTGCACCGCTGGCCCCCAGAAGAACGGTGGTTTCACCCCGGGGAATATTAAAACTGATATCTTTAAGAACCTGTGTGGAGCCAAATGCTTTGCTGAGGCCCTCTACGACTATGCCCATTGCCTTTCATCTGCCATTTTGTGAGAATTCCCGCTTTGCCGGGTACGAGATGCAGCGGGTTTTTTTGTGCTCATGACTGTGTGAGAGTACTGCCCATTACAAGGTGTTTGTGGTGCTTGCACAAAAAAGCCTGTCCCGATTTTATCGTATGGGCAGGCTTCAGGGCTGACGGAGTCCGTTGAGCTTGACCCTTTCTTACCAGAAAAGCATAGGCCGAACAGACGACTGGTTCACACAAAAATAGATTCTCTTATATGAATATGGATAAAATCAAGTATTTTTAGAATACTTATTCATAATTGGTGCTTTTTTATCCAGAAGAGGCCAGGGATTCTGGTCACTACTGCCTGGGAATTCAGGAGCAATGAACAAAGGTTATGGCCAGTCAAAAACAGGAAGAACTCATTAAGGCTTTCAGACAGCTGCTTAAAGAAGAGCGCTGCGGGTCCCAAAGCCAGATCGTTGAGCAACTTCAGAGTCAGGGCTTTGATAATATCAGTCAGTCAAAAGTTTCCCGGTTACTTTGTCGCCACGGTGCTGTTCGTGTTCGCAATGCCCGCAATGAACAAGTGTATTGTCTGCCCCCGGAACTGGGGAAAATGGATTCCAATATTGCCGTCAGAGATCTGGTGGAAGACGTAGCTAACAACGGCATGTTGATCGTGATCAAAACCAGTCCGGGGGCTGCCCAGATGATCGCACGGCTGTTGGATTCCGTCGGCCGCTCCGATGGTATCCTGGGGTGTGTAGCGGGCGACGACACTATTTTTGTAGCTCCCGTTTCCTCTGCTGAAATTGACAGGCTTCAGGACGGTATCGTCAAGCTGTTTATGTAACACCCTGATTATCATTGGACTGATTGACATCCTCGCAGAACGTGAGTGCGAGATGCTGTTTTGTACGTCAATGAATTAATAATTTTGAGCGGACCCGAACTGTTGCTGAATGAGCTGATGGGCTGGGTAAAGCCTGCCACAGGCATATTTACCCGGTTCATTTTTGTCTATATGCTTGTGGCTCATTTTTTCAGTGCTTCCAGAGTCGATGGCATCACCCGGTTTCAAGATAGCGCATAACGTTAATCCAGAACACATGAGTGCGATCCTGTCCGGTAGTTGGGACCGGTATCAGGCGTTACCTGATGCTGTGCAGTTATTTTCTGAACTGATTTCAGGGGACCTCCAGACGCTTGATCTCCTGACCGACGCTTCCTTTCAATGGGATTCGCTGTTTTGTGCCTGGTTGCTCAAGCTTCAACGACACTGTGATAGTAATAATATAAAGTTGTTACTCTCCGGGTTGCCGGAAGATGTCCAGAACCTTCATCAGTTGGCCATCGCAGTTCCTGTGGAAAACGTTTCGACTAAAAAGACTTTTTTTTCACTGCAGTCACTGCAATTCCTGACGAAAGGAGTGTTTCAGTGGCTGGAAAATGTTGTTCTTTTTTTGGGCGATATCACGCTCGGAATAATCAGAATGTTCAGGTTGCGCAGCGATGTCAGACCTGGTGACTTTTTTCAGTTTTTGCATCAGACCGGGCCAGCGGCATTACCCATCGTGACCTTACTGAGCTTTCTGGTAGGCATGATTCTGGCCTACCTGGGGACAGTCCAGTTACGACAGTTTGGTGCTGAAGTTTACGTGGCTGATCTGGTGGGTATTGGTATGGTGCGGGAAATGGGGGCTTTGATGACCGCTATCATCATGGCCGGTAGAACAGGCGCTGCCTACGCCGCACAGCTGGGTACCATGCAGGTCAATGAAGAGGTTGATGCTCTTACCACGCTGGGCATCAAGACCGTTGATTATCTGGTGCTTCCGAGAATGCTGGCCCTTATTGTGGCCATGCCATTGTTGACGCTTTATAGCGATGTATTGGGAATGCTGGGAGGCTCGGCTGTGGCTCTCAGTATGGACATCACCTTCACCCAGTATTTTCATCAGCTTTCCGGTTCCTTCGCCATGGCCGATGTGATGACAGGCTTATTTAAAAGTCTGGTGTTCGCTATTTTGATCAGTTTTGCCGGGTGTCAGGCCGGACTGGCCTGTGGCCGCTCTTCTGCGGCAGTGGGTAAGGCAACCACTACGGCGGTGGTTACTGCTATTGTCTATCTGGTGGTCGCGGATGCAGGTCTGAATATTCTCTATTTCCAGATGGGTATTTGATAATGGAGCAGCCAGGTCCCCAAGCTACGGATAGAAAAAGCGCAGCAATAGAAGTCAGCCAGCTGACTATGAAATACGGCAGCAACCTTATACAGCAGGACCTGACCTTTAAGGTTCACAAAGGCGATGTGTTTGTGATCATGGGAGGTAGTGGTTGTGGTAAAAGCACTTTGCTCAAGCATATGATCGGACTCTATCAGCCAGCCGCCGGAACCATTGCCTATGAGGGGCGGGACTATTTTTCTGCCACAGACAACCAGCAGCTGGAAATGCGGAAGCGGTGGGGAGTCACTTATCAGAGTGGAGCCCTGTTCAGTGCCATGACTTTGGCAGAAAATGTCGGTTTTCCTCTCACCCAATATACCCGGATGAAACCGGCAGAGGTATTCGATCTGGTGCGTTACAAGCTGGCTCTGGTCGGGTTGGCAGGCTATGAAAACTATTATCCGTCACAAATCAGTGGTGGTATGGCCAAGCGTGCCGGTCTGGCCAGGGCTATGGCTCTGGACCCTGACGTGCTGTTTTTCGACGAGCCGTCAGCCGGTCTTGATCCTCTCAGTGCCAGGCGGCTGGACGATCTGATTCTTCAGCTCAGTCAGTCACTGGGAGTAACGATTGTGATCGTAACCCATGAACTGGAAAGTATTTTTGCCATAGGCTCCAATGGCGTATTTCTCGATGCGCAGACTAAAACACAGCTGGATACGGGGGCTCCGTCCTATATGCTGAATCACAGCTCTCAGCCCCTGGTCAGAGACTTTCTGTCCCGAGGGCAGAGCCATCAGCGGGCTTCTGAGAAGAGCTTTCAGCGGTCTTCCGGGGAAAGAGGACGATGAATAAAAAAAGGTACTCCATTTTTGCCGGTCTGTTCGTGATTACCATGATCGGACTGGCAGTGGGTCTTGCCATGTTTGTAGGCCAGGGCAGTTACTCCAGTCACAGCAAAGAGCGTTATGAGCTGATCTACGACAGTAGTGTTATGGGTCTGAATATTGGAGCTCCTGTTACGCTGCGAGGGGTCAAAATTGGTGAAGTCACGGATATCCGCACCCAGCTGTATGTGGACAAGGAAGAGTTATTAAATACGGTGATTATCGATATCTATCCGGACATGGTTATTGGTAAGGGAGGAAAAGTTCCTGAAGATATCATGAAGCAACTGGTGTTCCGGGGACTGGCAGCCAAGCTCAAAACCCAGAGTCTTCTCACAGGATTGTTGTACGTCGAAGTGGACTTCTACAAAACCAGTGCGCGAACGATTCCTGTCTCTACACAATACCCTCAGCTCCCGACGGTGCCCACTGATTTTGAAACCATTACTCAAGATCTGGACGAAATGAACCTGCCTGCGCTTATAGCAGACTTGAAAAGTATTGCCCACAACCTGAATACCATCAGTAGCAGTCAGGCATTTCAGCAGATGCCGACAAAACTCAATAAGGCTTTTTCACAGTTTGGGGCTATGTCAGAGGATATGGCTAAAAGCATGTCAGACATCAGGGATGAATTTGTCCCTATGGCTGATAGCATGAACCAGATGTCTCAGGCTATTGAGAGAGAACTGCCAAAAACGCTTGGTCGGGTAAGCGAGGTATTATCCTCTGTAGAAGCTGCCCTGAAAGCACTGGAGCAAACGACAATGGAACTGAGTGATACCCTGGCACCTGACTCGCCTCTGATGTATCAATTGGATCGCAGCAGTAAGGATATCAGTCGCTCGGCAGATGCTGTCAGGGAGCTGGCAGAGTTGTTGGAAGAACAGCCGGGTTCAGTGTTGTTGGGCAGAGATACAGGGGAGTAATGTCATGAAAAGTCATGTTAAATGGTTTCTGCCTCTGATTGCCGTGTTTCTTATGTCGGCCTGCGTGAGTCAAGTCAGACCTTTTCAGTACTACACTCTGAAGCCGGTAGTTGAGGGGGAGTCCGGTCAGACTAGAGTATCGTCAATCGGAGTGGCTCCGGCCAGAATCCCGGGCTGGATGGATCGATCTGGTCTGATTATAAACGACGGGGGGTACAAACTTATCCGCTTCGATAATCAGCGTTGGGGTGAACCACTACAGGATGCAATCACACGTACCCTGACTCAGAATCTGATGGCATTATTTCCTCACTCTGATATTCAGGCCGGACCCTGGTTGAGGAGTCAGGCACCTGATATTGCTGTGGCAGTTGACATTAATAATCTGGCCTGGTCTGGCAATAACATGGAGCTGGATGCCAGTTTTACCCTCCTTAAAAAACAGGCAAGCGTTGAATTTCGCACCGTCAGGTTAACCAGAAATCTCCCAAAAGGAAGCACTTCTGAGCAATGGGTTGAAAGCTTCAGTTATTTGCTGGCTGATCTGAGTCAGCGAATAGAGAAGGGCATTGTTGCTCAGCATTGAAGAGTTGTTGGGTCGCCTGGACGGGGTCGCCCAGACGGGCGCTATTCTCGGTCAGCCTACTAGTGCGGCGGGTCCTTTGGAAGAAAGTCATCGTGCATGACTTCTTCATACGTCCACGGACATTCTGAAGGGAAGGTTTTAAGGAGTAACTCGGTTTGCTTGGCCGCAAGGACGACGGCTTTTTGGTAGGCTTTTTTATACAGTTCTGCCTTCCTGAGCTTCAGACCGGGGTTTTCATCAAGTAAATCTTTAGCCTTGGCTCTTTGTAAAATGATGGAGTCTCGCCAGCTTCTTGAACGTCGCTCTGGCTGGTATTGCCATTTTAATAAGTGCATGAGCAGTTGCATCAGGTGACTGGTTAATGAACGCGGCTCATACTTCCCCATATCTTCCACTTCTTCAGCAAGGTTATCGAGATCAAGTTCGTCGAACCGGCGTTCTTTAATGAGTTGAGCCTGCTGTTTAGTCCAGCTATAGAAGTCGGACTCGTAAAGTGTTTTCTGATCATTATCCATGATGTAATTCCCCCGTTAATTTCAGCAGAGTATAGGACAAGTATTGTAATGTCATTCCCATCAATACCAACCAGCGTAGATCGCTACTGAACCGGCTATTGGGTCGCACCGGGGCCGCAATTTTACTGGATCAGACACGTCAACACGGCAGGTCAGCATTCCGGTTTCAATCAGCTTGATAGCACAGAACGACTGTAATGCTTTCACAAGTCATCGTCATCGTCATCATCGTCAACAAGATGTAGATTAATGATCTTCAATCTTAAGCGTTCTATTTCTTCTTCCAATCTCATATCAATTTCTTTTTTTAAGATTACAGATAAAACCTCATCTACTCTTGATCTGACAGAGAAAAGTTCAGAAAAAGAGCAAAGGTGGGGTGTGATTTCAATTTTAATGTAAGGAACTTTTCCGCATAAGTCATGAGCTTTTAAAATATGCAAATCGTGATGGTAGATTAGTTCCTTTCTGCATATTGGGCATGTGTCTTTTTTTTCTCTTTTATTCCAGCGTGAAATACAACGCTCATGAAATGTATGCTGACAGCATAAAGAAATACCTTTATCCTCATAGTGCAATATTTCAAGACAAATAGGGCAGATTGATTGGGCAGATACCGCATTTGAAATAAAAAAAATAATTATAAAAATTAAAAAATGTCTGATTGTATTAATTTTCATATTATTAAGCCCGTGATAGATTTGCTTTCTGAAGTGTGGCCGATGCTTTAGTTATGAAGGATATTAAACGACCCGGAAAGATCCAGAAGGCCGACCAATTTGCTGCGCATGGATCCAGGAGCTAGAGCAACGCCAGCGCAGAGTTAAGATTATTATTGAATTTTAAACAGTCCGGATGACCCCGGTTCAGAACGATAACCGATATTCACTTCAAACTCTCTCAGGCGTTTAATAATGGATAACAACTCAGTGACGTTTGCCCAGTTTTCAGTAAAGTAGGAAAGGCTGTCCGAAACACTGCTAAATGCATGGGACACTCTGTTTAAAGTCCCCATCAGGATGATGCCGTAAATAACGCCCGGACCAATGACCATCAGGTCGGCAATGGACACAAACTGGAAAAAGAAGTTCTGCCAGAGGGAAAAGTAGGAGTGGTTGAGAAACAGTCGAAAATAGTTCAAACGCAGTCCTGTAAACAGCTCCAGCAGCGTTGGAGTTTCGGCGTAGTTTTTATCGTCTTCAGCATAAACCAGCTGTTTTCTGAAGCGGGCTTCAACTTTCTGGTTGTTGTATTCAAGGCCGGGCAGGCGGATGCCCACAACGTAGGAGATGATGACGGCGCTGAAAGACAGGAGGCAGGAAAACCAGAGCAGGGAACCAGGTATCTGACCCATGATTTCCATGCCTTTCAGGGATAGTGGAATTTTATCATAGCTCTCCGTAAAAGCCGGGCTGTTGAGCCAATCCGCCAGCTTGCTACAAATCTCTTCGCTGAGCGTCCAGAGAATGGGGATAAAAGCGATCAATGTCAGAATGGAGCGAAACAGTCCCAGGGCCAGCAGTTCGGTAACTCTGGCAAAACGCTGGGGATCTTCCTGTAAGCGTTGGGAGGCACCCTCAATATCGCTATCTACTTTTTGCCAGAAGGGCAGGTAAGCCAGGGTCATGGCTTGCCGCCAGCGGAAGCAAAAGTGCTGTGAAAGGAAGCTGGAAAGGGTTCTCAATAAAATATAGGGAAAAACTATGGCGCAGAATAGAAGAATCAGTTCCCAGAAACGGCCAATGGTTTCCGGTTTGGCCAGCTGCATCATATTCCACATCTCGCCATACCATTCATTCATTCTGACCATCATGCTGACTTCAATAAATATGGAGGTCAGCAGGGCGGCAAGTCCTCCCCAGGCCCATATAGCCCAGTGTTTTGACAAGAAAAAGCACTTCAGCATCCCTGCACTCCTCTACTGCATTGTGTATATAACTTTTGACAGTTGAAGATTCTAAAAGTTCATTTGTTAGTGCAGCAGCCGCTATCAGCCTGTTTACAATAGCTATAAATCTTTATGAGGCAGATGAGCGTCAGGGGATGGTTTTTCATGGGGTTTAAAACCTTTCAAAAACGTATTGCTCTCCGCCTTTTTCACGAGTTCTTCAGCCATCTCCTGTTCAAGCAAACTGCCAATGGCAAGCAACAGATATTCGCTGTCAATTGCTCCCATTAACTGAAGGCCAAAAGGCAGGTCTTCATGATTAAAGCCGCAGGGAATGGTCACCCTGGGGCCTCCTGTGAGGTTGGCCAGTGAAGTATTAAATGCCAGAAGGTAAGCTTTGGCTAAATTCAACTCGCCAGCGGTATTTGTTAGCCAGTGGTTCACTCTGGCCGGAGCAGGCGTTAACGTTGTTGGCATTGCAATAACATCAACCTTTGAGAAGATATTTTTTTCAAAGTGATCTGCCAGCACTTTCTGGTTCTGTCTGGCTCGTTCGGCCTGTTCATTAGACAGGGCTTTGCCCATTAACAGGGCCATTTCAGTTTCATAAGGTATACCTTTGCCCAAAAAATTGAGATTCCCTTTCGCTGCCCAGCTCCCAAACAGGGTTATATGGGTTGCCCAGAGCCGTTTTCTGAAATTCTCAGAGGTAAACTGCATTTTGACGAACAGGTTGTCTTTGCGATTTTGCAGTTTTTTAAGTCGGGTTCCTAATCGGTCGAGACATTCAAATGTTTTCTCTGAAACTTCTTTGTCTGCATGTTCAAGCCAGTCAGGATCAAGGCCTATTTTTAGAGTCTTCAAAGCTTCAGCTACTTGAAGGGTGGGATGACGTCCGCTTGCAACCTGATAGCCCAGAGCAATATCTTTAAAACGCTTACCGATGAGCCCAATAGCCACCATGTCTAACTCAGCGTTGATGTAATTTTTGGTGGACAACTTGTCAGATGTGGGTTTGAGACCGGGTAAACCATTTAATGAGGCAGGAATGGATACAGAGCCACCACCATCAGTCCCTACTGTTAATGGCGACAGGCCAAGGGCAACCATCAGGGCACTGCCACTGGATGATCCACCCGCGACATGGAAAGAACTGAATCGATTAGAGATCCCGGGAAAGTGGGGGTTTTCTCCCGTTGCCCCAAGCCCGAAAAGATGTTGATTGGTTAGGCCCAGGATAATAACACCCTCATGCTTTAACAATCGTACCACTTCAGATTCAGTCTCTTCAGTGACAATGGGAAAAAGCGATTGATCGGCTATTTTTTTTCGATTAACGCCAGCGGTCGCGTAATAGCCTGCAACATTGACTTCTGATTTTACAGCAATAGGAATACCTTCCAACTCGCTGATAATCCGTTGCTTTTTACACTCTTCAATAACTCCATTATACGCTGAAATACACTTTAGCCACCGCTGATCGGAGGCCCTGGCCATAAGCATGGCGAGATCTTTGTTTTGCTCAATCAGTACATCCTTCATGCTTTCTGGCAGTTTTTTTTCGTACCAGTCATAAATATTTTCAACCAGCCTGGAAGGGGTTAGTTTTTGTTCTGCAAACAATTGCTGAATATCATCAATGCCACCGGCACGATCAAAAAGTTCGGATATCTTGCCAGTTGTGCTGCCACGAGAGCCTCTCTCTTCAGAAGGTGTCTCTTCAGAAGCTGTCTCTTCAAAAGGAGCCCGTTCTGGCTTGTCCGGAATACCTGGATTGAGAGCCGTCAATTCTGCCTCAGAGAAAAGCACAGGGTCTTCAGGGTTTATGCCACTCATGACCAACTGACTTTTGACGAACTCAATCTGTCGATCAACAGTCCCATGACCCACTACCCAACTTCGAACAAAGGACAGCCAGAATCCGGAAAGGTTTTGTGAAGAGCTTAGCCAGTCTGGGTAATAGTCCCAGGAAATATAAGGCTTTTGCCGGTAAGGGTTATAAATATCAACAAGAGTAGGGTCAGATAAGTCATAGCCATTACTGCCGGTTGCCATCACAAGAAGAGTGAATACAAGAGCTACACCTGAACGCCGCATTAGAGTTCCTCAATAGATTATCATTAACAATTTTTTCAACAGGAGCCCAGTATAGAACACTCGGAGTCTGAGCCATTTTAGCAAAAACGTTCAAACCCTCGCCCAAACGAGGGTGCCACTAAACTCCTAGCAGCCTGTCGGACTTAAGCGTCCGTAGCGAGGATTGCAAGAAATTGAGGATAAAAATCTCTGTTTCTGAGGAGAATAGCGAGCTATTTGACGAAGAAACAGAGATTTTTAGACCAATTTATTGCAACCGCACGACTGCATGGATGCAGGAGCTAGAGCAACGCAGGAGCAGTTGCCGGTAGGACAGTCTTAAGTCCGACAGGCTGCTAGACGGCAGCGGAAGCAGCAGTGCTGCGAAAGGAATTTTGACCATCATGGTGCGCAATAGCTACAAATCTCCTTTCCTGACTTTATAAGGAACACTGCCACCATCATCAGGGGATGGTTTTTGATAGGGTTTAAAACGTTTCAAAAACGTGTTGCTATCCGCCTTTTTTCTGAGTTCTCCGTCCATTTCCTGCTCAAGCAAATTGCCAAGTGCAAGCAACAGGTATTCACTATGAAAAGCACCCATTAGCTGAAGACCAAAAGGCAGGTCTTCATGATTAAAGCCGCAGGGGATGGTTATCCTTGGGCTGCCTGTCAGGTTGGCCAGCGAAGTATTGAATGCCAGAAGATACGTGGTGGCAAAATTCAACTCGCCAGCTGTATTTGTTAGCCAGTGTTTCAATTTGGCTGTAGCAGGCGTTAAGGTCGTAGGCATGGCAATAACATCAACCTTTGAAAATATATTGTTTTCAAAATGACCGACCAGGTCTCTCTGGTTTTGTTTGGCTCGCTGGACTTGTTCATAAGACAGGGCCTTGCCCATCAACAGAGCCATTTCAGTTTCATGGGGTAAATCCATACCATCAGTTTTGCCTACAAATTTGAATTTCCCCTCCGCTGCACCATGCCCAAACAGGATCATATGGGTCGCCCAGAGCCGTTTTCTGAAGTTCTCAGGCATAAATTGCATTCTGACAAAGAGGCTGTCTTTGTGACTTTGCAGTTTTTTAAGTTGGGTTCCCAATCGGTCAAGACATTCAAATGTTTTCTCTGAAACTTCTTTATCTGCATGTTCAAGCCAATCAGGATCAAGGCCTATTTTTAGAGTCTTCAAAGCCTCAGCTACTTGAGGGGTGGGATGAATTCCGCTTGAAACCTGATAACCGAGGGCAATATCTTTAAAACGGTTACCAATAAGTCCAATAGCCGTCAGAGCCGGCACTGCGTAGTCATAATTTTTGGTGGACAGTTTGTCTGTGGTGGGTTTAAGACCGGGTAAACCATTTAATGAGGCAGAAATGGATACAGACCCTCCATTATCGGTACCTACTGTTAATGGCGACAAGCCAAGAGCAGCCATCAGGGCACTGCCACTGGATGATCCACCCGCGACATGGAAAGGACTGAATCGATTAGAGATCCTGGGAAATTGTGGATTTTCTCCCGTTGCTCCAAGCCCGAGAATATGTTGATGGGTTGACCCCAGAATAATAACTCCCTCACTCTTTAACCGTTGGACCACTTCAGATTCAGTATTTTCAAACGCCATGTAAAAGGTCGGATGATAGGCCATTTTGCGACGAAGGCCAGCGGTCGGGTAATACCCTGCAACATTGATTTCTGAGCTTACGGCAATAGGAATACCTTCCAGCTCTCTAATAATCCGTTTTTTTTTACACTCTTCAATAACACCCAGGTATGCTGAAGTACAATTCCGCCATCGCAGATCCGAAGCTTCAGCCATTTTCATTGCCAGATTTTTGTCTTGTTCAATCAGCACATCCTTCATACTTTCTGGCAGCTTCTTTTCGTACCAGAGATAAATATCTTCAACCAACCTGAGAGGGGTTAGTTTTTGTTCTGCAAACAATTGTTGAATGTCATCAATGCCACCGGCACGATCAAAAAGTTCGGATATCCTGGCAGTTGGACTGCCGCGAGAGACATTGTCTAAAGAAGGAGCCTCTTCAGAAGGAGCCTCTTCAGAAGGAGCCTCTTCAAAAGGACCTTCTTCAAAAGGTCGCCGTTCAGGCCTGCCCGGAATACCTGCGTTGAGTGCTGATAATTCTGCGTCGGAGAAAAGCACAGGATCTTCAGGGTTTATGCAGCTCATGACCAACTGCCTTTTGATGTACTCAATCTGTTCATTGATACTCCCAAGACCCACTACCCAATTTCGGGTATAGTACAGCGAAAATCCGGAAAGGCTTTCTGAAGAACTCAGCCAGTCAGGATAATAGTCCCTGGTGATATAAGGTTTTTGCCTGGTACGACGATCAATATCAACAAGAACAGGGTCGGATAAGACATAGCCATAACTAACGGCCGCCACTAGAAGAAGAGTGAATACAAGAGCCACACCTGAACGCTGCATTGTAGTTCCTCAATAGAGTCTCTTTGACAATTTTCTAAGCAGGAGTCCAGTATAGATTAATGGGAGCCGACAAGGTTTCAGATTCTCTTTGGTATCGACCTGTACTCATTTTTTAACATAAAAAAAGGCCGGAAGATCTCCGGCCTTTTTGACTGACTGAAAACGATAGTCAGGAATTACTTCTTGTCAGTGCTGTTTTTGTCATTTTTGGTTTTATCGCTGTCGTCAGCGATATCCAGCAGTTCAACTTCGAAGATCAGTGTAGAAGCTGGTGGGATGGACCCTGCAGCCTGATCACCGTACCCCAGTTCAGCTGGAATATACAGCTTGTACTTGGAGCCTTCCGGCATCAATTGCAGACCTTCCTGCCAGCCTTTGATCACGCCGTTAAGAGGGAAGGTAGCTGGCTGGCCGCGCTCAACACTGCTGTCGAAAACGGTGCCATCGATCAGGGTGCCCGTATAGTGAACGGTGACCTGGTCTTCAGGGCCCGGCCTTGCTGCATCTTCTTTACCGGCTTCAATGACTTCGTACTGCAAACCTGAATCAGTGGTTTTCACGCCTTCTCTCTTGGCGTTTTCCTTCAGGAAGTCTTCTCCCTTCTTGCGGTCTTCGTCCAGACGCTCCTGAACCTTTTTCTCAATGATGGGTCGGATACGCTCTTCGTGACCCTGCAGGGCGGTGCGAATCTCTTCATCGTTCAGCTTACTCTCGCCATTCAAGGCTTCCATAAATCCTTTCTTGAGCAGTTCACGGTCAATGGTGATACCCATTTCTTCCTGCTGCTTGAGGGTTTGATCTGCGTAGTTGCCCAGCGAAGCCCCCATAGCGTAGGCGGCTTTCTGCTCAGGGGATTCCAGCTTGACTTCTTCAGTAACGGGTTGGGTGTTTTCCCTACAACCTGCGGCAAGAGCAACTACTGCGGCCAACGCGGTTACTTTGAGAACCTTTTTCACTATTTTTCTCCAATGGGTTGGTCAAAGTCCTGCCAGTCAAGGGCTTAGACCCGGTAAAGACAGGGAGAACCCTGCCCTGATGATTAAATATTGAATAATGGCACAGGGATTATAGTAATTGAACTTTTCAGAGCTTTTTTTGTGGGTTCTGACACTCTCTTGACCTTTTCAAACTGGATGTTGACTAAATTAGCGGCTTTATTGGTACATTTGTGCATATTTTTATGGATTCAGCCTGTGTCTTAAAGCTTGTTAACGGGAGAGGGAGCATGAGGATGCAGCCTCGGCAGGCCAAGGGAGATCAATGTAGTCAAGGCAACAAACAGGCAGGATACCCAGAGGCAGACAGTCAGTCCACCCAACTGGAACAGCCATCCTGATAATAGGGTACCCGTCAGTCGACCCATGGCATTGGCCATATAATAGAATCCCACATCCATGGACGCCCCATCCTCCCGGGCATAGCTGACAATCAGGTATGAATGCAGTGAGGAGTTAATAGCGAAGATGGCACCAAACACCAGCAGTCCGGCAATAATAGTCAGCTCAGGGTGCCATTCCAGCTGGATGCCCGAGGCAACAGCTATTGCGGATAATAACAGTGCTGCTGCCCAGACAGTGGCAGCTCTGCGTCCGGGAGGTGAGTCACTTTCATTGTCGGTAATTCGTGGCGCCAGCCCTTGCACAAACCCATAACCCATCACCCAAAGGGCCATAAAGCCACCGGTTTCAGAGTGACTCCATTCAAAGACACCAGAGAGATAGACCGGCAGGGCAATGACAAACCAGACATCCCGGGAGCCAAACAGAAACATTCTGGCTGCTGAGAGGATGTTGATGGCGCGGTTGTCAGAAAATATATGACTAAATTTCGCTTTTGCTCTGGACTTGCCGAAGTCCCGGTTCAGCCAGATCAGACTCATAATCAGAACCAGAGCCAGAACTGTCGCCATGGCAAACAGTGTATTTCTGAAGCCAATCAGTGATAAAAGTGCACCACCCAGAAAGAAGCCAGCCCCTTTCAGAGCATTTTTTGATCCTGTCAGGATAGCGACCCATTGGTACAGCTTACCCTGTTGTTTGCTACTGACCAGTTTTTTGATGGCTGTTTTGGCACTCATTTTATTCAGGTCTTTGGCAATACCTGAAAGGGCCTGGGCAAACATGACCAGTGGCACCGATAACCACTGGGAAGGTACGGTAAGCAACAACAAAGCAAAAATCTGCAGGCCAAGGCCGAAGTTCATCGTGCGGTTCAGTCCCAGTCTGGACGCCAGCCAGCCACCGACCAGGTTGGTTACGACACCGAAGAACTCATAGAACAGAAAGAGCATGGCTATTTCCAGAGACTGATAGCCAAGACTGTAAAAATGCAGTACCACCAGCATCCGGAGGGCGCCATCGGTCAGAGTGAAATTCCAGTAATTGAACGTCACCAGCAAATACTGTCTGAGGTCATACGACAGATTCTTTAACACCATACTTTCCCGACTTTTGTCTGCTGCTGTTTGAAGCCTGTTCTTTCAGGCGGATCTTTTCCTGGTTAATAAAATCCGGCTGGCCGGTTCTTGTTACCGCCAGAATCAGCTTCATCCAGGGTGGAAGATTGGGATTGAGGCGATAGAAAATGTTCTGGGCACGGCGATGAGAGCTCAGCACTTTTAAAGTACGCATCTGTGCCAGATGACGGGAAATCTTGGACTGACTTTCCTGAAGGGCTTCTACCAGATCATTGACGCAGAGTTCATGTTCATCCTCAATCAGCATAAGAATACGCAGTCGTGTATTGTCAGAAAGCAGCTTGAAAAAGTCGCCCGGATTGGAATCATTTTTGATAACGTTGGGGGTATTCAGCTGGAGAAACAGTTTGATGTGTCCTTCCAGAATGTCTGCAGTAGTTTCAAACGGGCTCAGACCTTCCTGTCGTCTGGGGTCTGCAAGATCCCAGTGTAACAGTGCGTCCGATTGAGGGTAGTGAGCACATTCGTTTTTGGCGTTATCACACAGGGTGATAACATAATCAAAATGCTGTTCTTCAAGATCCTCCAGACTCTTGCTTGTCAGGCCATCAGCGGCGATGCCCCGTTTTTTCAGCGTCTGAAAGACTCTGTCATCAATACCCTGGGGCTGGGTTCCGGCACTGAAAACTCTGAAGTCATCATCGGCCATATTGCGAAAGATGGCTTCTGCCAGCTGAGAGCGGGCCGAGTTTCCGGTACAGAGAAACAAGATAGAAAGCAGTGTCGTCATCGGTAATAAATGTCCGTCGTATAACACTCGGTTTGGTCGGCTCAGGGCCGGGTTTGAAATTAACTCAGGCTCCTAGCCCGACTTTTCTGGCCAGTTCAGCCGTTCTGGCTGAATAACCCATCTCATTGTCGTACCAGGCATAGATCTTCACCATTCGATCATTGACCACCATGGTTGAGAGCGCATCGACAATACTGGAGCGGGTATCGCCCAGATAATCGATAGAAACCAGGGGCCTTTCCTCGTAACCGAGAATGCTTTCCAGTTCATTTTCGGCGGCTGACTTCAGCAGACTGTTCACTTCTTCAATACGGGTGTCTTTTGCCACTTCAAACACCATATCGGTCAGAGAAGCGTTGGCCAGAGGCACACGAACAGCATGGCCATTCAGCTTGCCCTTCAATTCCGGAAAGATGTGGGTGATGGCTGTTGCAGAGCCGGTGGTGGTTGGAATCAGTGACATACCGCAGGCTCTGGCACGACGAAGATCCTTGTGGGGAGCATCAAGAATGGTCTGGGTGTTGGTGATGTCGTGGATAGTCGTCATGCTGCCACGAACAATGCCCAGGTTCTCGTGAATAACTTTTACGACAGGTGCCAGGCAATTGGTGGTGCAGGATGCAGCCGTTACAATCCGGTGTGTTTCCGGATTGAAGAGGTGATCGTTAACACCCATAACGGCGTTCAGGACCCCTTCTTCTTTGACAGGAGCGCTTACAACCACACGCTTGACACCCTGATTGAGGTATTTTTGCAGGATTGACGTTTTCTTGTGAACGCCGGTGCTGTCAATAACCACATCGCAGTCTGACCAGTCAATGTCGTCTATTTCTTTCATCTGACTGCAGGCAATCGTTCTGCCATCAACGTTAATGCGGTTGTCAGCGGCTGAAATATTGCGTGACCAGCGACCCTGAACAGAATCAAACTCCAGCAGGTGCGCCAGGGTTGGGGCACTGCCTGCTACATCGTTGATTCTGACAAACTCCAGCTCTGGCCAGTCAAAAGCTGCACGCAACACCAGACGGCCTATTCGGCCAAAACCATTAATACCTACTTTTACTGCCATGATGACCTCACTACTTCAGGTTGTTTTATGAATTGAAGAATAAGTTTGAATATTTGAATATGCGGATAATCAAATATAAAAAAAAGAGTGTCAAGTATTACGCGTTGATTTCAGTCATTCTACCTGCAGGACTTAAGTTGGGTTTGCATGGCTAAAAAGCTCTTGGTAGCAGATTTCTATGGAGATAGCGGTTATGGATGAAAGGATAGACCCGGTTTTCACTGGTGGCATTCTTGAACTGGTCATCAGGGCTCGCTGGCGTGGAGTCGCGGCCTTGGAGGCTGAGTAATGAGCAATTTGACTAAAAATTCATCAGACTTCTGGCTAAATCCTTTCAAATCCAGTAGATTACGTCGGTTTTACTGGCTATCCCTGCTCAGAGGTTATCGGGTACGGATAAAAAATTTACGATCAAATGTGGTGGGCTACCTATGCTTTATGCCGAAGGCAACCGTCTGATGAACCTTGCGGATAAACACAACCGGGGTTTCGAGCGTAAGAAAACAGCCCGGCTGGGTACTGAGAAAAATCCTGCCAGTGTGGTTGTTCAGAATGAAGAGCGTGAGCAGGAGCTGTCGGCCATTTTTGAAGAGAATGGTTGGTTTTACACCATTGAGATTGATGAAGAGAAGCAGGAAGATGTCTCTGATCTGGAGTTACTGAAGAACCTGCCAACCACCAGGGTGGTAGAAAAAACGCCGGGTCGCAACGATCCTTGTGTTTGTGGTAGCGGTAAGAAATACAAGAAGTGCTGTGGCCGATCATAATAGCCTGGCACTGTGCTACATAAGAACCTGCCAGACTTTTCAGGCGGCTTTCACTTCAAAAGGCTCTGTTGGTTACCTGGTGGTAGTTCATTTGCCACCGGACTCGACTGTCTCCCACCTTGATTATTGCCCTATCGTTTTGTAACTCTGGCATCTGTGAAGCTGCAAGCATTTATAACGAATGGTGATTCTGGAGTTAATTTATCCTATCCAGCGGATTATCGAATTCGCTGATTTGGACCTGTGCAGACTGTTATTGATCAACGAAGTTCGGAATCTGTAGCGGAGTGAGCTGGTGCTAAGCGGCGCTGCCCAGTGTGTGATGAAAGACAGAAGCACTGTTGGTTGCCATTACCAACATAGTATGAACTTTTATTCCAAATCCGTGTCCAACTGCCGTATCCACTTTTAATGTCGTTTCAAAATAAGGACAAATAAAATTTTAGAGGAGCTGGAAATGACACCAGAAATCAGGCAATTAAATGACAATTCCAAAATTGTCGATTCAATACAGACGCCCTCAGGGCGATCTCAATCAGAGCCGCCAACCGGTATCGGTATGGGCAGAGACATTAATGCATCTGGCCAGTGTGAATCTTTATTGGAGCAAATGCCCTTAGAATTGAAATATAAAATCATTGACTACTTGCATCTTCCAACTGCAAACCTTTTAAAACGGACATGCTCCAACCTCAAAAATGCTATCAAAGACGGCGATGTTCTGGCAAAAGCCTGGTATAACCGGTTTCCTTCGGCACATCAGGCTCGACTGGAAACAATCGTCAGTACAAAAGATGACAACCAGCTTCACGATTGGTTGGGACAGTTTACGAATGATAAGGCACTAATCAAATCACTTATACAATGCCGGGAGAGTTGTGATTTTCCTGCTATTTTCTATTTCACCATGACTGAACTGATGTCTAAATGTGAAACGTTTAAATTGGTTGATAATGGTGAGATTTCTCATGCTGGCCGGGTTGCATTAGCCACCTTCAGCGACGATGGCCTCCATGTGTTGACCAGGAGGGTGTCTGCCGGTCCTAACACAGTGAAAATCTTTGGTCAGAGCATCAGTGGATCATGGGATGTAAAAGCTAACATTCCTCATATCGATTGTACCAATTCAGCCAACTTCAGCACCGATGGCAATCATCTGGTCACCGCCAGTAGTGATGGCACGGCGAAAATCTATGGTCAGGAGGCTGATGGATCCTGGGAAGCAAAAGTGACCATTAATCATGTTCGTGAGGTCAACTCAGCCATCTTCAGTCCCGATGGTACTCTTGTGGTCACCGCCAGTGATGATTGCAATGCGCAAATCTATGGTCTGGAGGCCGACGGATCCTGGGTACCAAGAGCCAGCATTTTTCATGAAGGTTCGATAACCTCAGCCAACTTCAGCGCTGATGGACGCTATGTGATAACCACTGGTAATGATATGAAGCTGAGGATCCATTACCGAGAGGAAGATGGATCATGGCTGTTTAAAGACACTATTACCCATGACAGTAATCTAGACTCAGCCATCTTCAGCCCCGATGGCGCCCACGTGATGACCATTGGTCAAATGTTTGCGAACAATATGGATCTATTCACCCCCGACTCCATCTGCGATTACATGGTGATAATCTTCGGCCAGGATTCCGATGGATTCTGGAAAGAAAAGGCTGACATCAGGCATTTTCGTGAGGTCAACTCAGCTAGCTTCAGCCCCGATGGCATTCACGTGGTAACTGCCAGTAGAGATGGTATGGCGCAAATCTATGGTCAGAAGGCCGATGGATCATGGCAACGAAAAGCCAACATTGTCCATCAGAAGTCGGTGGTATCAGCCACTTTCAGCGTCGATGGTCGCCATGTGGTGACTGCCAGCTATGATAAAACAGTGAAAATCTATGTTCTGAGGGCCGATGGAGTCTGGAAAGAAAAAGCTTCCATTGCTCATGACGACGAGGTCAATTCAGCGATCTTCAGCTCTGATGGTCGCCATGTGGTGACTGCGAGTAAAGATAAAACGGCTAAAATCATTGGCCAGGAGATTGATGGATCATGGGTAGTGAAAGGCACCATTTCGCATCAGGGTGCAGTCGACTCAGCCACCTTCAGTAGCGATGTTCGCTATGTGTTAACCGCCAGTCGTGATCAGACGGTGAAAATCACTGAAATAAGGATGGGTAATTGATTTTTTTTCTCAGTCTAAATCAACGGCCAACACTGGCGTTACAGGATTTTTTTACAGGTTGGTCTGCTCTGAAGGTCTGCATATCCTTTGAAGGGTATGGTGTGAATTTCAGGAAATTTCTGGTGGTTCTGTCAGTTATTCTCGGCATTTTTTCTGGGAGTAAATGTTTTTCATGGTGGTTATGTGGTGATTATATGGTACCCAATTTTCCCGTTTTGGCCATTCCTGGTCACGAGGCTTTCATGCAAGATCTCATGGCGGCTGCCCATGAAGTCCTGAATCGTGATCCAGACGACGATGATTCTATAACTGACACGCTACCTGTCGTGCCGAAACATGTTGTTCCCTACATTCCTTCCGACAGACAGCAAAATGCTGCACCCAAAAAACTGGACGAGTGCACCATTACCTTTCCTGAGGTGCCTGAGGATTCGCCTTTTCTGGTTGGTGTTCGGGAGAAAGATGCAAAGGCAGCAGCGAGGGCTCCAGAGGCAAAGGTCCCTGAAAGTTCAACAGAATGCAATCTGTCGGATGAGCTTGCTGCACGTCAGGAAGAAAAAAAACAGCTGACCGACGCCATTATCGAATTACGACTTGAGTGTCTTAAAATCAGCCGCAAATGGGAAACTTATGTCCCCCGTGTGGATATCGATTCGGAAGCTGCCCGGGACGTAATTAACTACGCCATGGCTATGCGTCGCGGTACCGTAAAAAAGTCAACAGTCGCATACCACAGGGCGCAACTGAACAAGCAGGTGGATACTGTTAATGTCCAGTCTGCAGGGGATCATGCCAAACAGGCTGTCAATCGCCCTGAGGCTGACCCTACACCCAAATTACTCAGTAACGCTGGTATTTGCGCGGAATTAATGAAGACACTGGAATTGGCAAAAGATGCTGCAGCTATTTATGATCCAGACAGAAGGTCACTTGAGGATGATGTCAAACTGCAAGAAACCATCAAAATCTATGAAACTTATCAAAAAGTAAAGGGGCAGTTAGTCGACTTACAGGCAGCCCTGCAGGGGATTGATGATTTTTCGTAACTAAATGATTGCGACGATTTTATCAAAGTCACTGGTCCAGAAGAACGTGCATTTCTTCTATCTGTTTGCTGCAGCGGATGTTTGAGGGGGTAGAAGCCAGTTCAGGGCAATTCTCATCATAACCGGGATTAGGCGTTCGGGAGGGTGAAGCAATCATACAGTTCATCCAGATCAACCCAAAGAATGCTATTTCTTTCATTGCCTCAATCTTGCCCCGGAAAGTCTTAGGCCAGAAGCTTAAAGCATCAAAGATATCTGGCGTGCCAAGGCTTATCTCAATGCAATTACTGAACACTTCAAGCACAAATTCCCAAAAGCTGAATTCGCTACGATGGATGTTGATGTACAGGCTGTGTTTATAGGCTTCAAGGGAGTTCCAAACCATGCCGAGCATCATCATCGGAAAGGCATAGACACTGTTTGATAGTTGATAAGTGTTCCATATTTTCTGGTAGATCATGCCATGGAAGAAAATTTCAACCAGGTTGCCACCCCCATTGTACAGGGCATAAGTAGCGAGTTCTGATAAAGACTCTGGATGTAGATAGATATCATCTTTTATGGGCACGATAGGGTAGTCGGGTATTTCATAGACATGGTTGTTGTAGGTAGCTATTTTCAACAGTGTCTGACAGTCAGGGAGCAGGTTTTTCCCAGAGCTGTTAAAGGTCAATGAGGGAAATGAGTAACATGCGTATTCCAGTGTGTTGGGAGGCACGAAAACAGTTTTCTCGAAGATCCAACGCTCCTCATTTGAAAGGATGGTATGGCATACCAGGTGCCTGGGAAAATAAAAGGGGTCAAGCTGATGGCGATCCCTCATGGCTTTATGACAGCTTTCATGGGTTTTACTCATCTGAACACCGTCGTCCGCATGTGTCGCCATATGAAAATAAAAGCCGAGTAACGCAATGAGCTTAACAGTGCTAAGCATTTTAATTTTCAGTGAGCTGACTTTTGAAGGCAATTTATTGCAGCCCGGGCATCTTGCAGGATTATGGGAAGAATTCATCGGTGACTTTTCCTTTCTAAAGGATCAGACCTCCAGCGAAGAATAGACCTTTTTGATAAATTGTAAAAAAGAATGGTTTTTGCACAATGGAGCTTTGCGACACCCGCTAAGTTCGTCTCAATGAAAAAAGCCATTTCTGTTTCTGTTGCCAGAGACCTTCTGGAAAAGTTCAGACCCGCAGCAGGTCATCCTGTTTCGGTCAGACATTCCGGGTAAAGTTTTTTGTTACGTGGAAATCTATTGATCCAGAAGAACGTGCATTTCTTCTATCTGTTTGATGCAGGGAGCGTTTTCGGGGGCAGAAGCCAGGGTCGGGCAGTCCTCATGGTAATGGTTGTCAATGGAGTATGAAATCCATGAAGTTGCAATGACGATGCAGTTCAACCCGATGAGTCCAACAAATATACTCTCCTTCATAAAATTGATTTCGTCCCGGAAATCTTTCATTAAATAGTAATCGCCCCGGATAATTGGCAATAATTTAAATGCCTTAATGACTCCCGGTGCTTCAAGATCTATTTTAATGGGCATGCTGATAAGTTCAAAAGCGGTTTCCCCGATGGTGAATTGATGCTCACTATGAGTGTTAATCGCATGCAGGCTGTGTTTATAGATTGCAAGGGAGTTCCAGACTACGCCGAGCACCGTCAGTCGAAAAGCGAAGGCATTGTTGGAGAGTTGATAGTTTTGCCATATTTCCCGGTAGATCATGCCATGAAAGAGGGCAGCAGCCAGATTGCCACCATTGTATAAGACAGAGGTAATGAGTTCTGACAAGGTCTGCTCGGGGTGCAGATAGATATCGTCTTTGATGAGTACGATCGGGTAGGGGGAGCGGGGTATTTCGACGGCTCGGCTGGGGGGGACGGTTTTATTTGACATTGCCTGGCATTCAGACAACTGGGCTTTCTCAGAGGTATTTCTGGCGAATGAGCGACAAGTGTATTCCAGTCTGTTGGGAGGCACGAATGCGGTCTTCTCGATAAAGAGATCCTTTTCAGTGTGAAGGATGCTTTTGCATCTCAGGTGTTTGGGGAAATGAAAGGGATCGAAATGGTGACGGTCCCGCATGGCTTTATGACAGCTTTCATGGATTTTACTCATCTGTACCCCGTCATCCGCTTGCACTGACATGTGAAAACAAAAACTGAACAGAGCCATGAGCTGGATAGTGCCGAGGAGTTTGATTATCAGTGCGCTGACTTTTAAGAACTGTTTATTGCAGCCCGGGCATCCTGCAAGCCTTTGGTAAGGAGTCATTGGTGCCTCTTACTATCAGAAGAATAAATCAGACGAATAAGACATGCAGGAAAGCGTAGACCCTTTGCAGAAATCAGGCATTCAGCATAGCAGCACCACGCACACCCCCGGCATCACCGAATTCTGCCTTGCGTATCTCCGGCAGTTGTCCGATGTTCAGAGTGTATTTTGGCAGCAGAGGAGGAACCAGTTCGTAGAGTTCATCAAAGTTTGACAGGCCGCCACCCAGAACAATGACACCGGGGTCCAGAATATTGATCATGGCACCCAGTCCCGAAGCGAGCAGTTCACAATAAATCTCAACAGCTCGTTCTGCCCGGGCATCATGATGGCGGTATAGTTGTACTATGTCTTTGCCTGACCGGGACTCGGAGGCGACATGCTTATATGCCAGCTCCAGACCTCTGCCTGACAAGTAGTTATCCAGACAGCCGTGCATGCCACAGCCACACTTGACAATGGGAAAGTCTTCGCCAGCCAGTTTGAAAACATGGTAGGGCAGTGGTGTGTGTCCCCATTCGCCTGCCAGGTTGTTTCTACCATCATGAATCTTGCCGTTGATATAGAGACCGCCACCACAACCGGTTCCGAGAATCACCCCAAAAACCGTAGGAATTTTATCACCTGCTCCGCCAATGGCTTCCGACAGGGCAAAGCAGTTGGCATCATTTTCAATTTTGATGGGGCGATCCAGAAGTAATTCAAGATCAACTTGCAGATTCTGGTTGTTGGTACAGGGCACATTAGCACACTGAGCCTTGCCGGTATCAGGATTAACAAATCCGGGAATACCAATACCTACACTACCTCGTGTGTTTAATTCACGATCGGTTTCTAATACCAGTTCACGTATGGCTTTTTTAAAGGCATCGTAGGAGTCGGTCGGTGTGGGTAAGCGTTTGCTCACGAGTTTGTTATGCTCATGATCAAAAACGGCCAGCTCCATTTTAGTGCCACCGATATCCACTCCATACAGCATGGCTCACTCCTGAATCTGTTTTAAAGTAGTTTAAGCATAAAAAAGCCAACCCCGGAGGAGGTTGGCTTTTGTGATCAAGCGACGGTTGTATTACTGGATTTTTGGGTCCAGCTCACCCTTACCGTAACGAATAAACATGCTTTCCAGACTGGTGTTGCCAATCTTTGAACCCTGACCTGCAGCGCCGAACGCTTCATAACGCTGGATGCAGATGTCTTTCATGGCTTTGGTGGCCACTGCGAAATATTTGCGCGGGTCAAATTCGGAAGGGTTTTCTGCCATGAAGCGGCGAATAGCGCCCGTAGACGCCAGACGCAGGTCGGTATCAATGTTGACCTTGCGAACGCCGTGACGAATACCTTCCTGAATCTGTTCCACCGGTACACCGTAAGTTTCAGGGATTTGCCCACCGTTTTCGTTGATGACTTTCAGCCATTCCTGGGGAACAGAAGAGGAGCCGTGCATCACCAGGTGGGTGTTCGGGATGCGCTGGTGGATTTCACGAATACGGTCGATCGCCAGAATATCGCCTGTCGGTGGACGAGTGAATTTGTAGGCGCCGTGGCTGGTACCGCAGGCAATGGCCAGGGCATCCACATGAGTGGCTTTTACAAATTCTGCTGCTTCATCCGGGTCTGTCAGCAGCTGATCGTGTGACAGGGTGCCTTCTGCGCCGACGCCGTCTTCTTCACCGGCCTGTCCGGTTTCCAGAGAGCCCAGGCAACCCAGTTCGCCTTCTACAGAAACACCACAGGCGTGTGCCATTTCTACTGTGCGACGGGTTACATCAACGTTGTAATCGTAGGAAGACGGTGTTTTGCCATCATCTTTCAGTGAGCCATCCATCATCACGGAGGTGAAGCCAAGCTGGATGGAACGTTGGCATACAGCGGGGCTGGTACCGTGATCCTGATGCATAACGACTGGAATATGGGGGAACTCTTCAGTGGCGGCCAGAATCAGGTGTCTCAGGAAAGGGGCACCTGCGTATTTACGGGCGCCTGCAGAAGCCTGAACGATGACCGGGGAGTCAGTCTCGTCGGCAGCCTCCATAATGGCGCGCATCTGTTCCAGGTTGTTGACATTAAATGCGGGGACACCGTAGTTGTTTTCTGCGGCGTGGTCGAGCATCTCACGCAAGCTGATCAGGGCCATTGCCTGCTCCTGCTAATCAAGGGGTGATTGAATTCGGTGGCTATTATCCCTGTTTCTTGGGAGTGGTGCAAAACATGAACGGCTTCAGGTATCTGAATACTAGTTCAGATAAGAAAGAGGTGGGCAAATAATAAGCCCGTTAGTCTGAACTACCGGGCTGATAAGTACTCAGCCATACGGAATCGAATATTTCTGGCTTATTGGGCAGGTGCTCTGCAAGGCGCAACGACGGGAACATAGCAAGCTATGTGACCAGAGTTGCAACGCATCACGACTGCATGGATGCAGGAGCTAGAGCAACGCAGGAGCAGTTGCCGCGAGTGCCTGAACAAGAAGTCAGAAAATATGATTTCGTATGGTTGAGTACTTAAATCAGGCTTTGCCTTCGGAGCCGAACTCACGGATTTTACCCATGACGGTTTCAATGATGGCTTCTTTACCCGGGCCAATGACCTTACGTGGGTCGTAAACTTCAGCGTCGTTGGCCAGGACCTTGCGAACCATGTTAGTCCAGGCGATCTGGTTTTCTGTGTTTACGTTGATCTTGGCGGTGCCACGGCTGATGGCATTCTGGATATCGGCAGTCGGTATGCCTGTGCCGCCATGCAGAACCAGTGGCACCCCCGTCAGCTCTTTAACCTGCAACATTTCTTCAAAGCCCAGATTTGGCAGGCCTTTGTATGGGCCGTGAACAGAGCCCAGAGCAGGGGCCAGACAATCTACGCCAGTGCGTTCAACCAGCTCTTTACATTCCTGTGGATCAGCGTAGATGCAGCTATCTGCAACAACGTCGTCTTCCTGACCACCAACAACACCCAGTTCCGCTTCAACGGATACGCCAAGAGCGTGAGCATACTCAACCACGGTTTTGGTCATGGCAACATTCTCTTCGAATGGGCCGTGAGAGCCGTCGATCATCACGGAAGAGAAACCGGCTTCGATGGCTTCTTTGCATTTTTCAATGCTGGAACCGTGATCCAGATGAACAGCAACCGGTACAGTAATTTTCATGCTCTCGATCAGGGCATTTACCATCGCGGTAATCACCTTGAAGCCACCCATATAACGAGCCGCGCCTTCAGATACACCAAGAATAACGGGAGACCGGGTTTTCTGGGCGGCAGTCAGTATAGCCTGAGTCCACTCCAGATTATTGATATTGAACTGGCCAATTGCGTACTTGCCTTCCAGAGCTTTTTTCAGCATTTCGGTCATGGATACCAGTGCCATAAAGGTTTCCTCGGTCAGTGGTCGGGAGAGCTGAGTCTGAATCAGTTTGAGTATCAGTCAACGATGAAGTTTGATAACACTTTCATACTGAGCCGTGCAAACTGAAATGTTTATGCTGTGATGCAAATTAATCCTGAGGCCGGAAACTTGGCTTGCCTGAAGTCTAACAAAAAAACTTTATCTTTCTCCAGTTATATAGAAAGAGAGTTTAAGAATTTTTTCAGCTTATTAATGCCTTGATCCTTTCAGGGGGCTTATGTTGACAAGAATTATATTTCCTCTTTATTAAAATAATGTTGTCGTTTAATGAAAAGAGTCATTGGGTAAGGTGTATGAAAATTCTGAGTATTTTATTGAAGTATGTCGTAAAAAAAATGCTTGCAGCGGTCTGTTGACAGGGTGTTAGGTAGTAATGCGTATATTGGCTGGAGGTCAATCCTATTAAGGTGTGGAGCAATTTTTTGTGAGAAGGTGGGGGCTTTTTTAGTATTTCCTGAAGGAGTGACACGTCTTTTTTTGGGATTGAAGTGCTAAATAACGTCGCCTCCCTGAAGCAACCCTGAATGTTAGTGGATTGATCCGGTTTATTAATGAAAAAACATTACATAGCAGTGGGCTTTTTATGGTTTGAAGGCATTCTAAACCGCTTGTTGATGGTGTTTATTTTAGTGTGGCTGTTCATCATACGGCAGGCGATTAATTAGATGATGCACTATCTTGGAGTGGGTCTCTCTATAAGCAATGAAGTTTGTAAGAAACTCCGTATTCAGGTGCACGTTTTGAAATAATTTGTCGAGCTATGTCAGGGTTTGTGTGATTGATTGCCGGTTGTATCCTGTCGCTTACAAGCCGGATACTCCGGTAGCTGAGCAGCTATGAGCCGAGAAGAGTAGTTTGCGTCACTTTTCATCATGAGAAGAGGGCGGGCGGGCTGTTTTTCCCGGCAGGTAACTTTTTGAGTGGGTAAGATCATGTTTTCAGGCATCATTGCGTCTTCCGGCGTGGCCATTGGTAACGCCTTTGTGCTGAAAGAGGTCGAAATACAGATCAGCGATGGCGTTCTGGACAACTCTGAGGTCGAGGCGGATATCACTCGCTTCAGGCAGGCCAGAGATCGCGCAGTTGAGCAGCTTGAAGCCATTCGTGATAAAACTGCAGGCAAACTGGGGGAAGAGGAAGCTGAAGTCTTTGAAGGTCACATTCTGGTGGCAACAGACGAAGAGCTGGAAGAAGAAGTTATTTCAGCAATCCGTTCGCTGAAACCGGCAGATGCGGCACTGAATGACGCCATTATGGCTAATGTCAGTATGCTGGAAGAGCTGGACGACCCGTATCTGCGTGAGCGTGTAGCGGATATCAGGGATGTAGGGCGCAGGATGCTGAAGAATTTGCTGGGTATTCCTGTGACCTCTCTGGAGGAGGTGGAAGAGGGTTCTATTATTATTGCCAATGACCTGACTCCCTCTGATACTTCCCAGATTGATCTCAAAAAGGTCTGGGGTTTTGTGACCAACGTCGGTGGTCGTACTTCTCACTCTGCTATTATGGCTCGTTCTCTTGAGTTGCCCGCCATTGTTGGAGCCAGGGTGGCGACTGACAGAATTCAGAGTGGTGATCAGGTGGTGCTTGATGCCATCAACAATAAAGTGCTGGTGAATCCTGATGCCTCCGCGCTGGATTACTACCGGACGCTTCAGAAACAGCTGGATGAAGAACGTATTGAGCTGACCAAGCTTAAGGATCTCCCCTGCGAGACCCTGGACGGTAAAGCCTTCGAAGTCTGTGCCAATATTGGTACGGTCAAGGATATCGGAGGAGCTGATCGTCATGGTGCTGAAGGTGTGGGTCTCTACAGAACCGAGTTCCTGTTTATGGACCGCACTCAAATGCCTTCGGAAGAAGAGCAGTTCGAGGCTTATAAGGCCGTTGCTGAAGCCATGGGGGGGCGGTCGGTAATTATCCGCACTCTGGATATCGGTGGTGACAAGGAGCTGCCCTATCTTGATCTGCCTGAGGAACTGAATCCGTTTCTCGGCTGGCGAGCCATTCGAATGTGCTTTGACAAGCCTGAAATTCTTAACACCCAGTTACGTGCCATTTTCAGAGCCAGTGCTTTTGGCAAACTGAAGATTATGTTCCCCATGGTCATTTCCGTGGAAGAAGCCCGTCGGCTGAATGCCATGATGGCAGCGGTCAAGTCAGAGCTCAGCAATGAAGGCGTGTGCTTTGATGACCATGTTGAGGCAGGAATCATGGTGGAAACCCCTGCTGCGGTTATGATTGCCGACCTGCTGATTGAAGAAGTGGACTTCTTCAGTATCGGTACCAATGACCTGACCCAGTACGTTCTGGCTGTGGATCGTGGCAATGAAATGATTGCTGATCTCTATGAACCTATGTCACCCGCTGTACTGCGTGCCATCAAACGGGTGATTGATTGCTCTCATAAAGCAGGCAAGTGGACCGGTATGTGTGGAGAAATGGCGGGCGATGAACGTGCCGCTTTGATACTTGCGGGTTTAGGGCTGGATGAGTTCAGTATGAGTGCTACGTCGATTCCCAGGGTTAAAAAAGTGCTCAGAGAGCAGCGTTTCGAAGCATTGCAAAAGCTGGCCAATGATGTGGTAAATCAACCTACCATCAAGGATGTACAAGCAGCCCTTGATGCATTTATTCAATGACCGACAGGGGGGGGGGGCATGGGCTCCCTTTTTTCAGAATTGCCAGAGAAAGTCAGTAGACAAGCAGTTCCGGATTAGAGTCCGATAGCCCGTACACAGTGCCCAAGAGTAAGAATATTTCGAACCAACTATGTCTTAGCGAGTGATTTTGCCTTAATAAACGACAGTGTGAGGTGCTTCTCATGGTGAGTAATAAATCAGCAGCCAAGGCCAGGGAGAAAAAACACGACAGTGCGTCCAGTGTGAATGAGCAGCTGGATGGTCTGCTTAAGCGAGCCGGGATAGCGAGAGAAAAGTACCTGAAGCTCAACCAGGAAGACGTGGACCGGGTGACACGGGCTATGGCTCTGGCAGGGCAGTCTGCTCACATGGAGCTGGCGAGAATGGCCGTTGAGGAAACCGGAAGGGGAATCCTCGAAGATAAGGTCACCAAAAACATCTTTGCGACTGAGTCCATCTACCATTCTATCAAATACGATAAAACTGTCGGTGTGATTGAAGATAATGAGGAGGAGGATTTCATGTTGGTAGCTGAACCAGTAGGCGTTGTCTGTGGTATCACGCCAGTGACAAACCCCACCTCCACCACCATGTTCAAGTCTATTATTGCTGCCAAGACGCGTAATCCTATTGTTTTTGCTTTTCACCCTTCGGCACAACAATGTTCAACAGAAGCGGCAAGAATTGTTCGCGATGCGGCCATAGAGGCAGGAGCGCCAGAAGATTGCATACTCTGGGTAGAGCATCCATCGCTGGAGGCCACTCAGAAGTTGATGACCCATCCCGAGATCTCAGTCATTCTCGCCACCGGTGGTTCAGGTATGGTTCGGGCCGCCTATTCTTCTGGCAAGCCGGCTCTGGGGGTGGGTCCGGGTAATGTGCCCTGTGTTATTGATCGCACTGCCAATATCAAGCAGGCCGCCAATGATCTGGTTCTGTCCAAGAGTTTTGATAACGGAATGATCTGTGCCTCCGAGCAGGCTGCCATAGTACACGACGAAGTTTATGCTTCTTTTAAGGAAGAGATGAAGAGGCTGAATGTCTATTTCACCTCTCCCAAAGAGACCGATCGCCTGGCTGAAGTGGTCATTATTGATGGCCATGTCAACAGTAAGATTGTGGGGATGAAGCCATCCGATATTGCTGCGCTGGCAGATATTAAAATACCGCAAGAGACAAGGGTTATCGCGTCTGAGATTGAAGGGGTTGGGCCCGAGTTTCCCCTGTCCCGCGAGAAGCTCTCGCCGGTGTTGGGCTTTCTCAAGGCCAGGGATACCCAACATGGTATTGAACTGGCCGACCAGATGCTGAACTTCGGTGGTCTCGGGCATTCCGCTGTTCTGCACTCCCAGAACGATGATGTGATTGATGAATTCTCGCTGGCGATGAAGGCCGGTCGTATTATCATTAACTCACCAAGCACCCATGGTGCTATTGGTGATATTTATAACACCAACATGCCCTCCCTGACTCTGGGTTGTGGCACCTATGGTGGGAACAGTACGACGTCCAACGTTTCTGCTGTTAACCTCATCAACGTCAAGCGCGTGGCCAAGCGCAGGGTTAATATGCAATGGTTCAAAGTGCCCAGAAAAATCTATTTCGAAGCCAACTCCCTGCAATACCTTGAAAAAATGCCCGACATTTCTCGTGTGTTCATCGTGACAGACGAGGTGATTCAGAGTCTGGGATATGTTGAAAAGGTTCGGTACCACCTGAGAAAACGTCCGGTGCCAGTGCAGGTGAGGGTATTTAATCAGGTTGAGGCCGATCCGAGTCTGGCGACTATTCGCGAGGGTGCCGAGGATATGGCGCTGTTCAATCCGGACGTCGTGATTGCTCTGGGTGGTGGCTCTCCTATTGATGCGGCCAAGGGCATGTGGTTGTTCTACGAGCAGCCAGAAGCTGATTTTGCGGGTATGGCCCAGAAGTTTTTTGATATCCGCAAGCGGGTTTACAAGTTCCCGAAACTGGGCAAGAAAGCCAGACTGGTGGCTATTCCCACAACGTCCGGAACCGGCTCTGAGGTGACTTCCTTTGCCGTTATTACCGATAAAGAGAAAGGCATCAAGTATCCTCTGGCCGACTATGAGTTAACGCCTGATGTAGCCATTCTGGACCCGAATCTGGTGCTGACGGTGCCCAAAAAGGTGACCGCAGACACAGGTCTGGATGTCCTGACTCACGCACTGGAAGCTTACGTCTCTGTGATGGCGTCAGATTATACGGATGCCCTGGCTATGAAGGCGATTCAGTTGGTTTTTGAGTATCTGCCGAAATCCTGCGAAGAAGCTGACAAGGTAGCCAGGGAAAAGATGCATAATGCTTCCTGCATTGCCGGTATGGCCTTTGCCAACGCTTTCCTGGGTATCAATCACTCTATGGCTCATAATTTGGGGCATGAGTTCCATATTCCCCATGGTTTGGCCAATGCACTGTTGTTGCCTCATGTGATTGAGTACAACGGGTGTCCGAATCCTTCCAAGGTGGCTTCTTTCCCGAAATACGATCATTACATCGCCCATGAGAAATATACCGAAGTGGCCAGGGCGCTGGGCCTGCCCTGTAAAACCCCTGAAGAAGGAGTCAAATCCCTGGCCAATGCTGTTCGTAAATTGATGAAGCGGCTGGGGATGCCTTTATCTCTGAAAGAGCTGGGGGTTTCTGAGAAAGGGTTTATGGAAAAAGTCAAAATGCTGGCTGATCATGCTTTTGAAGATCAGTGCACTACGGCAAACCCAAGAATGCCACTGATCTCTGAGCTGGAAACTTTGCTGAGGAAAGCTTATTACGGTGAGTGATCTTGTTTTTACTGTGGGGCGTTCCACACATCAGCATTGAAGGCGGCTCTGAACTATCTGGAGTCACACTGGTTCAATGGACTGTTGGCAAATGCAAGAAATCAAAGGGGCGAAAGCGAAGAGCCTAACGTTATCCGGCAAGCATTAGCCAGAGAGGCTCCGATGTTTATGGCGTGCTGGCGTATTGGCTTGGTATTAGCGGTTGGATGAGGAGGTCATTAAGTGCTGAGTGATTCAAGTATACTTCTGTGAGCACCTGATGAGGTGGTTCTTTTGGGTGAGCCCACTGGCAGGAGTATGGTCGCGAGGCTATGTCCTATCTCGAATGCAATAAGTGAATGATTATATTGGATAATTTGATGTTTTGAATTATTTCAGTTTGTTACATCTCGCAATAAAATAAGCATGAGGCATAACAAAAAAAGAGCAAATTGCTGATGTATGAAATAATGGAAAGCCAATTGGCTCGCATAAAACAATCCGGCGAATACAGAATATTTACGGACATCAATCGCATTGGAGGCAATTACCCTCGTGCGTTATCCAACGGCAAGCCCGTCACGGTCTGGTGCAGTAACGACTATCTGGGTATGTCTCAGAATGATCTGGTCATGGCCTCCGCCGTGGATGCCATCCAACAGCATGGCGTTGGCTCCGGCGGCTCTCGTAATATTGGTGGCACGCACCAATACCTCACTGAATTGGAAGTCTCGATTGCAGACTGGCATCAAAAAGAAGCTGCACTGGTTTACCCGACCGGTTACTCTTCAAACGATGCCACCTTGCAATGTTTACTGAGGATGTTCCCAGAGCTAATAATCTTTTCTGATGAAAAGAATCATGCCTCCATCATTAATGGCATTCGCTCATCTAAAAACCAAAAGCACATCTTCAGACACAATGACGCAGACCACCTCGAGTCACTTCTGAAAACCGTCGACATCGATTGCCCGAAACTGATCATCTTTGAATCCGTTTACTCTATGGATGGTGACATTGCCGACATCTTTGGGATTGTTACACTAGCGAAGAAATACAGATGCTTGACTTATTTGGATGAAGTACATGCCATAGGTATGTACGGCGCACGCGGGGCGGGTATTGCGGAGGCCTTGGGCCACGAATCGGATATCGACATCATACAAGGTACCATGGCGAAAGCCATCGGCGTGATTGGTGGTTACGTTGCTGGCAACCGAACCATTATCGACTTTATTCGCTCGTTTTCGTCCGGCTTTATCTTTACCACTTCATTGCCTCCAAGCATCGCCAGAGCCTGTTTAACCAGCATCAACCACTTGAAAGCCTCGGACTCTGAGCGCCAGAAGCTCAAGTTCAATACAGCGCTCTTGCGCGCGATTTTTGCGGAGTTGGGCATTCCCATCATGGGATGCTCAGAAACGCACATTTTGCCAGTCAAGATCGGCGACGCCCGGAAATGCAAACAAGCGGCCGATCTGCTGCTGAGCAAGCATGGGATTTACATTCAGTCGATCAACTCACCAACCGTCGAGGTAGGCACCGAGCGCTTGCGGATCAATGCAACGCCCAATCACACCGAGACGCATATTCGTCACCTCGCTGAGGCAATCAAGAGCGTGTTCGTTGAGCTAGAAATCGATCAAACTGTTGCGCTTGGGTGAGCCAGAGTGAACAAGGGTTGTAAACATGGATAATTACACGCTTTCACAGATCCTGGTATCCATCGCTATTGTGTTTGACCTGTTGTCTTTCCAGTTCAAAACACGCAAACACGTGGTGTTGTGCCTGTTTATTGCGGGAGCGTTGATTGCGACGCACTTTTACTTGCTCAATGCTTTCACAGCGGCCGTGGTTATGACGATTGCGTCAATACGCTATCTGACCAGTTACTTTACGTCTCGGCCCGGGGTAAGAAACCTGTTTTTGATTATCAATGGTGTGACACTCTTTGTTACCTACGAGTCTTTCATCAGTCTCGTGGCGTTCGTCGGCTCCTGCCTGCAAACGATAGGCGCATTCAGTAAAGACGATCGTGAGATGAGACTGATCATGATGGTGGGTGCGGTAGTTTGGTTGAGCCACAACGTTCTTGTCCTGTCCCCGATGGCCGTCGTCATGGAAGTGCTGTTCCTGCTCAGTAACATCGTGGCCTACCTGAGGTTCTACAACAAGAGCCCAATAGTGACAAAGTCCGAGTACTGAGCTTTACGTCTGTTTCATTCCAGCTAATGAACAGACATCTGGCTCCCATCGCTTAAGCACCTCATTGAGGTGCTCTCTATTGTGGTGTGTCATATATGACTACTGATGCCACATGTTCTGTTTGCTTTTTTGCTCTGGGTCAATAACCGGTTAATCTCTTTACGAAACCTTCACAACACAGTTGAACTGGTGCATTGTGACCGGTTACATTTCGTCCCAAACCATGCGCTGCCCATCAACTGTCTGCCTGTTTGAGTTCCACGGGGTTTTGATTGAGGTTTGTGCAGTGACGTTAATATCTAAGGGGTAACTATTTTGAACATTCTTGGCTATATGCAGAGATTGGGTAAGGCATTGATGCTGCCCATCGCCACTCTGCCTATTGCAGCAATCCTGTTGCGTCTTGGGCAGCCTGACCTGCTGGATATTGCCTTTGTCGCAGAAGCGGGTAACGCTATTTTCAGTAACCTGCCTTTGCTGTTCGCGATGGGTATTGCTGCCGGACTGTCAAAGGACGATGCCGGTGCAGCGGTGCTGGCGGGTGCAGTTGGCTATTTTGTCCTGACTGCCGGGGCCAAGACCATCAATGCCGACATTGATATGTCATTCTTTGGCGGCATTATTGCCGGTATTATTGCCGGTCATAGTTACAACCGTTTCCATGCGGTGGCACTGCCACCCTATCTGGCGTTCTTCGGTGGCAAACGTCTGGTTCCGATCATGACCGGTCTGATTGCTCTGGCGGTCTCTGTAGCAGCAGGTTATGTATGGCCAGTCATCCAGTCTGCCATTGATGCATTTGCTAATGGTATCTCTGAGTCTGGCCCCATTGGACAGTTTGCCTATGGAGTGCTGAACCGTGGCCTGATTCCGGTAGGTCTGCACCATGTTGTGAACTCTGTTTTCTGGTTTGGCTTCGGTGAATTCACCAATGCTGCCGGTGAGGTAGTTACGGGCGATCTGCCTCGTTTCTTTGCCGGTGACCCCACTGCCGGTACTTTTATGGCGGGCTTCTATCCGGTCATGATGTTCGGTCTGCCAGCTGCTGCGCTGGCTATGTATCTGGCGGCGCCTAAAGAAAATCGTGCCCGTGTAGGTGGTGTTCTGCTGTCTGTCGGTGCTACTGCCTTCCTGACCGGTGTCACTGAGCCTCTGGAGTTCATGTTCGTATTCCTGGCGCCAGGTCTCTACGCTGTTCATGCCGTGCTGACAGGTTTATCTCTGGTAATCACCAATATGTTTGGTGTTCTGCATGGCTTTGGTTTCTCTGCGGGTGCCCTGGATATGGCTCTGAACTGGGGGCTGGCTACCAAGCCTGTGACCCTGGTGTTCATTGGTCTGGCTTTCTCTGTTATTTACTTCTGTGTTTTCTATTTCGCTATCAGGGCTTTCAACCTGAAGACACCGGGGCGCGAAGACGAGGAGCCGGAAACAGCAGGATCTTCTGAAGCAGTCAGTGGTTCGGAGCGTGCTCTGCGTTTCATCGAACTGTTGGGCGGTGAGGGCAACCTGACCTCTGTTGAAGCCTGTATCACCCGTCTGCGTCTGACTCTGGCCAATCGTGACCTGATCGATGAAGCTGGCCTGAAAGCCGTGGGTGCCAAAGGTGTGGTGAAGCTGGGTGAAAATAACCTGCAGGTGATTCTTGGGCCTCAGGCTGAGATCATTGCGGGTGAAATAAATGCCCTGATGGCTTGACAATAGCTATTTTGCCCTGACTCAAAGAAACTTGTACCGGTCTTTCCCCGCAAAGCAGTTTAGGGGAAAATCCGGATACCTTTTTAGTCAGGGCTGTCTGATTCTTAGGTTATGGTGCGGAGTATACCTGGAGTATGTTCGACTTGCCGAATGACTGGGTGAATCAATATTTCCTGTCGGCTTACGTTCTGAAATTCAGGCTCAGCGTCTGAATTAAAGCAGACAGATAGTGTATCTTTATTCTGATGCATCCGTTTAGAGTCAGGCCTGTCCAGCCTCTTGCTTCCTGACAGGTGCTCAAGTTAGAGAGAGACCGAATATGTTTAAGAAAGATGTAGTGATCACGGCTGAGAATGGCCTTCATACTCGTCCAGCTGCTCAGTTTGTTAAAGAAGCCAAGAGTTTTGACTGTGACATCAAACTGGAAGCAGGTGGCAAGCAGGCCAGTGCCAAGAGTTTGTTTAAACTGCAGACCCTGGGGCTGACTCAAGGCTCAACAGTGACCATCATCGGCGAAGGTGATGGCGCTGAAAAGGCTGTAGAGCATCTGGCAGAGTTTATCATTACTTTGAAGTAAGCTCTTTGTTGACCTGGCCTCTCCGGCCGGGTTGTCTCTCGGAATAAAGCAGTCGTGAATCAGGAAATGATTGAGTCGTCCTCTGACGGATTAGTTTGCTGCTGCAAAAATGCCTGTAATACTAAGGCGGTTGCGGGTATTCTCTAGAGAGTATCACGTACCGGGTGTATCTGAACGAATACATCGGGCCATGTCATTCACGAGGCAATACTGAGACGTGTTCTCAAGTATGTCTGTTGGATAGCTGGCGGGTAATGCGCTCTGGTGAGTTAAATTGTCAGGTGTTGTTACTTGTTAAAATGTTCCGGATTCTCTTCAGATTGCCTTCTGTACAGAGAATTCCGGCTCTTCGTGTACTCTTTAACAGGTACATTACGATCCTCCAGTAAAGATTTGCCGGGGAACGATGTTTTCAAGTGTGCGATTATGTGTGTCTTGTTGAGCGTATTTGTAACGTCGTTCCAATCCTGTGTCAAGTCCTGGTGGTTTAATACGGATAACTTTTGTTGTGTTCCGTGAATAAAAGTGTCCTTTGGTGTGACTGTATGTTGGGCAGAGTCATCAACTCTGTTGATTGTTGAAAAAGCCTGTTAGCCCTTGTGTGGCAAGGGGGTTAGGTATTTTCACGAGGCTGAATTTACACCGGAAATCCTATTTACTAATGAACTGGCGGGTTATCCCGCTGTGACTAAGGGTATTGGAGACGTCATGATCAAAATCGCAATCAATGGCTATGGTCGTATCGGTCGCAACGTTCTGCGTGCACTCTACGAAGCAGGTCGCCGTGAAGAATTCCAGATTGTTGCTATCAATGACCTGGGTGATGCGAAAATCAATGCTCACCTGACCAAGTACGACACTGTACATGGTCGTTTCGACGCTCAGGTTGAGGAGGGTGAAGGTGCACTGTTTGTAAATGGTGACGAAATCAAGACATTCTCTGAGCGTGATCCTTCCAGTCTGCCCTGGGCCGCTCTGGGTGTAGACGTTGTATTTGAATGCACCGGTGTGTTCCGTTCCAAGGAAGCCTGCAAACCTCACTTGAGTGCTGGTGCCAAGAAAGTCATCATCTCTGCTCCGGGCAAGGAAGTAGACGCCACCATCGTTTATGGTGTTAACCACGACACTCTGACTCCTGACATGACCGTTATCTCTAACGCTTCATGCACCACCAACTGCCTGGCTCCCATTGCCAAGCCTCTGAACGATGCTCTGGGGATTGAAAAAGGCTTGATGACCACTATTCACGCCTACACCAATGATCAGCGTCTCAGCGATGTATACCACAGTGACCTGTATCGTGCCCGTGCTGCTGCACAGAACATGATCCCGACTGCTACCGGTGCCGCTGCAGCGGTTGGCCTGGTGGTTCCGGAGCTGAAAGGCAAGTTTGACGGTATGGCCGTTCGTGTACCTACCATCAACGTATCTCTGGTAGACCTGAGTTTTGTGGCCAGTCGTGAAACTTCTGCTGAAGAAGTTAACGAAATCATTGCTTCTGCTGCCAAGTCTTCCGAAGCGATGGGCAAGGTTTTGCACGTAAACCATGAGCCTCTGGTTTCCATGGACTTTAACCACAGCCCATTCTCTTCCAGCTTTGATGCCACACAGACTCGCGTTCAGGGTAACCTGGTGAAGGTTATGTCCTGGTACGACAACGAGTGGGGCTTTTCCAACCGAATGCTGGATACTGCTAAAGCGCTGCTGGGCGCCTGAATCCAGATCATTGAAAAGCCTCGCTGATCTGAGGCTTTTCAGGTTGATGCCGATGCTCTGATAACAGGGCATTGGATTCCTGAGACTGAGTGGCAAAAAGAAGAAGGTGTTTATGAAGCTGGCCGGGAATTAACCTCTCAACCTGCCTTCTGGACGATGGTAGATTAGCCTGCCATCTATAATGGGCTCAGATTGGCATACTGGCTTTCAGGTACACACTCTCCTTTTTGCTGCTTTATCAAGATAAGCAGATGCAGGAACGTTACACTTCGAACGTTCCTCACTTAAAAATTGTTGTCAAACTGCCGTATGGCATTTATGCCCCGGTCGACTCTTCCTTTAAGTAGTTTCATCGTGCTGGGTCGATTCGTGGCGAATTCGCGAGAGGATATCATGCTCAGACGCACAAAAATCGTTGCCACACTCGGACCAGCTACAGAGTCCGAAGAACAGCTCACCAAGCTGATTGAAGCCGGTGTCAACGTTGTTCGACTGAACTTCTCCCACGGTGATGCTGATGATCACCGTGTCCGTGCAGAGCGCATTCGCAATATCGCTGCCCGTCTGGGTCGCAGTGTTGCGATTCTGGGTGACCTGCAGGGGCCCAAAATTCGAATTGGTCGTTTCCAGAATGGCAAGATCTTTCTGCCCGATGGCGCTGAGTTCGTTCTGGATGCAGAGCTGCCTATTGATGCCGGTGATGAAACCCAGGTCGGTCTGGCTTACAAGAATCTGCCAAACGATTGCAAGGTGGGCGATGTGCTGTTGCTGGACGACGGTCGTCTGAGCCTGCAGGTTAAGTCGATTGAAGGTTCGCGCATTGTAACCACTACTCTGGATGGTGGTGAGCTGTCTAATAACAAAGGTATCAACCTGGCCGGTGGGGGTCTTTCTGCCGATGCCCTGACCGAAAAAGACAAGGAAGACATCAAGCTGGCTGCCTCTCTGGAGGTGGATTTCCTGGCTGTGTCTTTCGTTCGCAGTGCCAGTGATGTTGAACAGGCTCGCAAGCTGCTGGCTGAAGCCGGTGGTACTGCTGCCATTTTGTCCAAGATTGAGCGTGCTGAAGTGGTTCAAAGCTTTCAATTGCTGGAAGAAGTGATCCGGGCCTCAGACGCGGTCATGGTAGCTCGTGGTGACCTGGGGGTGGAAATTGGTGACGCTGAACTGATTGGTGTTCAGAAACAGATGATCAACGTTGCCCGTCGACTGAACCGTCCTGTCATTACCGCCACACAAATGATGGAATCCATGATTCACAACACACAGCCAACCCGTGCTGAAGTGTTTGACGTGGCCAATGCCGTTCTCGATGGCACCGACGCAGTCATGCTCTCCGGTGAAACAGCTACAGGCAAGCGTCCACATGAAGTCGTCAAGGCCATGGCCCGTATTTGTCAGGGCGCTGAAAAACATCCTGAAATGATCTCCGGAAGCAACCTGGATAAGGCCTATGCCGGTGAAACCGATGCCGCCATTGCGCTGGCTGCCATGCATGCGGCTAACCGTCTGGAAGGTGTAAAAGCGATCGTTTGCCTGACCAAAACCGGTGCGACTCCTCTTTGGATGTCCCGTGTTAATACCAGCCTGCCCATTTTTGCCCTGACTCGCTACAAAACCACCGAGCGCCGCGTTGCACTTTACCGTGGGGTGGAGTCGGTCGCTTTTGACAGTGGCAGCCAGTACGGTCCTGAAGTGAATCAGCGTGCTATTGCCGAACTAAAAGGTCGTGGCCTGCTGGAATCCGGCGACCGTATTATTCTGACCAAGGGTGAGTCCTGTGAAATTGAGGGCGGTACCAACACCATGCAGATCGTTACTGTGAAATAATTTCAGTCAATTCAGGCATGTTGACTGGGCAGCATGCCTCACGCTTTCCCTTATGGGATTCAGGAGACGAGCAGATCATGGCAGAACTAAAAAAAATTGGTGTGCTTACTTCAGGTGGCGATGCGCCTGGCATGAATGCTGCCATTCGTTCCGTAGTACGTAGCTGCATCTTTTACGGGGTTGAGCCGGTAGCCATTTATGAAGGTTACAAAGGCCTGATTGAAAACGATCTGAAGGTAGTGAATGCGCGTTCAGTGGCCAATATTATCAACCAGGGTGGGACATTCCTGAAGTCTGCCCGTTGTCAGGAATTCCGTGCTCCGGAGGGACGGGCTGCTGCTTATAAAAATGCCTCTGCCGCCGGACTGGATGGACTGGTTGTTATTGGCGGTGACGGTTCCTTCACGGGTGCCATGCTGCTGGAACAAGAGCATGGTCTTCGCTGCATTGGTGTTCCCGGCACTATTGATAACGATATCTTCGGAACCGATTTCACCATCGGTTATGACACCGCCCTGAATACCGTGGTCGAGGCGATTGACAAGATTCGTGATACCGCCACCTCTCATAATCGTCTGTTTCTGATTGAAGTTATGGGTCGTGATGCAGGCTTTATCGCATTGAACGCCGGTATTGCTGCGGGTGCAGAAGATATTTTGATTCCGGAAGATCAGAAGCCCATAGATCAGTTGATGGGCTCTATTGAAAGCAGTGGCAGAGCCGGGAAAACATCCAGTATCGTAGTGGTTTCAGAAGGTGATAAATCCGGTGGTGTTTTTGAACTGTCCCGGGCTGTGGAAGAAAACTTCCCGGCCTATGAAGTCAAAGTGACGGTGCTGGGCCATATTCAGCGCGGTGGCAAGCCCAGCTGTTATGACCGTGTCCTGGCCAGTCGTCTTGGAGTGGCTTCTGTGGAAGCTCTGCTTGACGGTGTCAGTGGAGTGATGGTGGGTGTACGTGATCAGAAGATTGTCCATACACCCTTAAAGGAAGCCATTAGCAAACACAATGAGATTGACAGCCAACTGTTGAAAGTAGCGGACATAGTTACAGTATAAAGACATATAATACTAATCGTGCTTTCTAACTTCCGTGATGAGCATGGAGATTTGAGCCTTAAGAAAAGGCGGGGTGAGGAGTCATAGTCTTAGCTGCGATGATCGCCAACGCAGGATTAAGGCTCAAATCTTCAGCGCAATAGGGAGTTAGAAAGTTCGATTGGTATAGCAGCTGTGGTCTGCCGTTTCAGCTGTTAATCTGGAAAGGAATCGGGAGTTTCAGTCAGGTTAACTGGCCTGATTACTCAAAGGCTCCTAAAATCAATGCGTTTGAAGTAGAAGGTGAAAGTGATGGGCCTTTTTGACTCTCTCAAGAAAAGTATGGGGCTGGGTGCCAGTCAGGGAACGGTGATCAGAGCACCGTTGACCGGCGACATTGTACCAATTGAAGAAGTACCTGATCCTGTTTTTGCTGACAAGGTGGTAGGTGATGGTATCGCCATTAATCCCACCGGCAAAGTCATGGTAGCCCCTTGCGATGGTGAGATTGGCAAAATCTTTGAAACCAATCATGCCTTCAGCATGGAGACGCCAACCGGGGTTGAGCTGTTTGTTCACTTTGGTATCGACACCGTTGAGCTGAAGGGCGAGGGTTTCAAGCGTATTGCCAGTGAAGGCCAGCAAGTCATGGCTGGAGATCCCATCATCGAAGTGGATCTGGACTTTCTGAAAGAGAATGCCAAAAGTATTATTACGCCCGTTGTGATCTCCAACATGGACGATGTAGCCTCTCTGGAAAAATCTTCGGGCTCTGTTGTTCAGGGCAACGACAAGCTGCTGGTGGTCAAAATGAAGTAAAACTTTACAAAGACTATTATTTTTTGAACAAAAAAATCAGCCATACCCTGAAGCCGGTTCTCTGTCGGCTTTTAAAATGTCTGGCCTTAAAGCCTTAAAGCCTTAAAGCTTTCCCTGCCAGTTAGTATCCCTGACCACCCCGTTAGTGAAGACTTATCTTCCTTCCTCTATCCTGTTTGCGATTGAACCCTTTGGGTAACTCGTTGTCTCACTATATAGACAGGTATGAATTTAGAAATGCGGTTTACGTCCTGAAAAGCAATGCGTAGTAACCGCCTGTCGTGACTTATCCCCATAATAAAAACCCTATGCGATTAGGCTGAAGGAGGTGTATATGAAAGGAATTGTGTCACTTTTAGTGATGGTGTTTACCGGTTTCCTGCTGTTGATTTTTTCATTCCAAAAAGTGTCTGTACCCACGGAAGAGCCTGGGGAGGCAGAAAGTTTGCAGGTTGTTATTGATGAGTTGGACTTTATCAGAAGCGAGACAGTGTCCAAATACCTGGACGGAGACCCGCTCTTGAATGGGGACAGCTATCTGTCTTACGACAAGGCTCGTGAGGCTCGCTTGAACAAGATGTCCCATCAGGAATTGGTTGCAGAGCTCAAGCGTCTTGAAACCCTGCAGGTCAGTCAGGCTACCCAACTTGCCGGAATCGTTCTTCCTCCGCAGGAAGAAACTGCCAAGACAGCAGAGATATGGGGCCTCGATGACATAGTCAAAAAAAGCTCAGGCAACGGGTGTATGGGAGCAAGATCAGCCTATTCCTCTTATATGTCGTCTTATTATGATGACCTTCTGAGGTATCAGTCAGGGGGATGTTTTGGCGATTTTCTTCATCCTGTGCCCTATTTTGTTATGGACCCATCCTATGAGGAATATACCGTTACAATGCCTGCAGCGATTACCGAGGGTGAGCCTGAAAGTTACAAGGTTTGGGTCAGCCCGGGTAAGATGGAAATGCTTAAGCAGAAACAGAAGCTGGACAAGATGCTGATTGATGATGTGCTCAGAATGACGGGTGAGTTGCCTTGATGGATGACTAAATAAAAGGTTTACGTCGTATGGTTAGCCGTGGCTCTGGTTAAGGGTTGCCAGCTTTCTCTTAAACTCTCCTGTTAGCTCATGAAGACCACCACTCTCAATTTTGTGAGATTTTTTTTGTAAAGACTATGATTTCCTGAGCAGTCTGTGACAATCTGGTTATTATTGTCAGAGTTGTCCTGTCTATGTTTTTAGTCACTTTAATTCAGTCACTTTAATTTAGTCACTTTAAATAGTAGGCCAGACTTCTATAACTGATATCCAGCCAGGAGTCATACATTGTCAATACCTGTTGAGATCTGCATCAACAGTCTGAATCCAGACTATGTTTACCGCTCTGCTGCAGCCGCTTACGAGGGGGGCGCAGCACGTATAGAGTTGTGTGACGATATGTCCGTGGGAGGCACTACTCCCACAATAGAAGCTTTGGAAGCCGCCCGGAAAGCCTTTCAGGATCGCTGTGGTTTACTGTGCATGATTCGTCCCCGGGGTGGCGACTTTTCATTCGGCACTGAAGAGGTTCTGCTTATGGAACAGCAGATCTGTGATGCTGCAAAGGCAGGTGCTGATGGTGTCGTCATTGGCGCTCTTGCGCCTCCCGGTAATACCATTAATCGTGATGTGTTGGGCCGACTGGTCGATACCGCCAAGACCCGAAATCTGATTGTGACTTTTCATCGTGCACTGGATGCTACGCCCAATATGTTTGAGAGCCTGGATGTACTGATTCAATATGGTGTGGATCGTATTCTGAGTAGTGGTACAACCTGGGGTTCTGCTGACGGTGCCTTTGAAGGTGTGAGGATGCTCGAGCAACTTATGTTGAAAGCTGAAAACAGGCTGGAGGTGGTCGTCGGTGGCGGGGTTGATCCGGAAAATATCGGAAAGATACTACAACAGCTGCCAGTAGCGAATCATTCAGCCAGCATTCACGCGTACAGCAGTGTTCTTGATGAAGGGGAGTTATCGGTGGAGAGAGTCCGTTCCCTGTGTGCAGCAGTAGAATCCTTTTAGCCGGTCTACATGGCCTTAATGGCTTCTTCCATCTCGGTTCGGATATTGTCGGACTGAGTACCAAAGATAGCCTGCATATTCTGACCTATCACCACTACAGCCGTGGCTCCCAGCTGTTTAATGGCCTCCTGATCAACCTTGTCAGGGTTGTTAACCGTGACTCTCAAACGAGTGATGCAGGCATCCAGATTCTTGATATTTCCCTTGCCACCAAAGGCCAGAATAAGGTCCCTGGCCAGTTCACTGGATGGAACCACTTTCGCTGATAATTCTGATTCACTTTCTCGCCCGGGTGTCTTGAGGTCCAGCAGCGTGATCATAACTCTGAAGATCACATAATAGAGGACTGCGTAGATCAGTCCCAGGCCGATAATCCAGGCGGGTCTGGTGGCTATGCTGTAATAGAGGAGATAATCGATCATGCCGTTGGAAAATGACATGGCCATCTTGATGTCGAGGTAATTGGTAATGGCGTAAGCCAGTCCGGCCAGCAGCGCATGAATCACATAAAGTATCGGAGCGACAAAAAGGAATGAGAACTCTATGGGCTCGGTGATACCAGTGAGCAATGAGGTAAGCGCCGCTGACATCATAAGGCCACCGACTTTTTGTTTATTCTCAGATTTGGCGCAATGCCAGATGGCAATGGCCGCAGCAGGTAGGCCAAACATTTTGAAAAGATAGCCGCCTGCCAGAAATCCGGCAGTAGGATCACCGGCAAAGAATCGCGCGATGTCACCTCTGAAGACGTTACCTGTTGATGGATCAATGAACTCACCCATCTCTATCTGGAAGGGCACATTCCAGATATGATGTAGGCCAAATGGAATCAGGGCACGTTCAACCACACCGTAGATAAAGCCAGCCAGAACCGGGTTCTCAGTCACTGACCATTGAGAGAAGGCGTCGATAGCCTGTTGTATAGGGGGCCAGATAAAGCTGAGGAGAATGCCAAGGAAGACGGCTCCTATGGCAGTGACGATCGGAACAAAGCGCTTTCCTGCAAAGAAGCCCAGGTAATCCGGAAGTTTGATTTTGTAATAGCGTCTGAACATCCATGAGGCCAACATACCAACAACGATCCCACCGAAAACACCGGTATCAATGGTATCTATTCCCATAACAGAACTGGGCTCAACTCCCAGCTCTGAGGCCATAACGCCCATGGTTCCCAGCATGACCACGTAGCCGACAGTTGCCGCTACTGAGGAAACACCGTCATTATCAGTTAGGCCAATAGCAGTACCAATGGCAAAGATAATGGGCAGGTTTCCGAAAACCATGCCGCCGGCCTGGGCCATGACGCTGGAGACGAGATCTGGAATAAAGTTGAAGCCCGCACTGCCGACGCCCAGCAGTATCCCTGCAACAGGCAGAACGGCTACAGGCAGCATCAGCGCCCGACCTATCTGCTGAAGTGTGCCGAATGCAGATTTGACCATTGGAGAAACTCCGGGGAGACGATTCTGATCTGAGAGCAAACCGAAGACTCGTGGATTTATGGAAGAATAGACCAAACAGCCATGAGCGTAGAAAAAAACATCTTCTTTCCTGGGTGTATTGCAAGTCCGGGCACGTGCGCCGCTGAGGGCGGCGACAGTCTAGGATGAAAGTCCTTTGACAAACTGAAGTAAAACTAACAGAGCCTTCCTATTGAATCTCTCAGGCGTAGCTCGCCCTCAAAATGGGTGCTTTCCGGCCTGCTAAAACCCTCCTCCCGTAGTCGGTTCATCAAGAGTTCTCCGGCAACTCTGGCCATCTCTGTCATTGGAAAATGCAATGCAGTGACATGTGGAGTCAGGAAAGTACAAAGGTCCACACTGTCATAACTGATGAGAGAAACGTCTTCGGGCACACGGATGTTGTTTTCACGAAAGGCGTCCATACAACCTGCCGCCATCTCTTCGCTGCAAGCAAATACAGCAGTAAAAGGTTTGCCGGTTGTGAGTAGTTGCCTGGTGCCTTCGTATCCGGCTTGTCTCGTATAGTTGCCTTCAGTGATCAGGTCCATATCCAGGGCAATATCATGCCGGGTAAGGGCATTGGCATAACCCTGGAAACGTTCTTTTGCTTTTGACTTGGCGAGTTTTCCGGCCAGACAGGCAATACAGGTGTGGCCATTTTTCAGAAGCAGTTCTACGGTGTTGTCGCTGGCTTTGATGTGATCAAAGGTGACGCAGCGGTCGGCCAGGACATCGACGTAACGATCCAGAAGTACAAAGGGCGGAGCGGTTTCTGCAATGTTAATCAGCTCATCATCACCCAGGTAACGGACGTGCAGCAGTAATCCGTCAACCCGCATGTTGATCAGGTGGTCGATAGCGGCACGCTCGCTTTCAACACTGTGCTTGCCCTGGGTGACGATCATCACTTTACCTGCAGAGTCTGCGACCTGCTGAACCTCTGCCATAAGGTCACCAAAAAAAACACCCCGGAAGGACGAGACCATCAAGCCGATGGTATTGGTGGTATTGCTCGCCAGTGACTGGGCAACAGGATTTGGATGATAATTCAGTTCGTCGATGGCGGACTCTACTCTCAGACGAGTTGTCTCCTTTACCTGTCCGGTGTTGTTCAGTACCCTGGATACCGTAGCGCGGGATACTTTGGCTCGCTCAGCGACATCTTTAATGGTTGCCATTATTGCTTCTGATCGACTTTTTTGTGAAGTGTTATCAACTCCTGAACCATTTCCCGGGCCAGCATGGATGTCATTAAATGGTCCTCAGAAAATGTTTCAAGGTAAAGATAGTCAGGACACCGGTCTGCGCTGTGTGTTTTTAGATGTAACCGGTTTTATCGACCGGCCTCATAATGGTTGATCTAAGTCAAAAAACCAAATTATGGACTTCGTCGATGAGAATCAGGTCAACAACAAACAGATGTCTGGTATTAGGAAAACACAAAAACACACTTATTTTCTTGATCTATCCTTTCTCTCTGTAGGTCAGAAGACAGGGATAGGATTATTAAACACTCACTCTTTATTGTGCTGCTGTCGCTGTTGTCTGCCATTTGTCAGGCTAAATCTTTGACAGAGCATTTTATTTTCGAGTCTAAACAGATTGTAGATTTTTCAAAACAGAGCTTTTCTATAAAGCGTGAACTGCGAACATTGTCTGACAACCCGCTAGAGATTACCGACACAGACGTTTATGAAGAACCCGATTTTCCTGCTGATAACAAACGACAAAAACCTGGCAACTACAGGGCAAAAACAATCATTACTCTAAGCTCAACCCCTTATTCATGGTTATCTGTAGAAATGATTGTCACTGTCAGTTGGCTTTTGAAAGGCTATTGGAACATAGATTCACCGCTGTTTAACCCGATTGAACAACAAGAGGCGGCATTTATGTTTGGCTCAGAACAGGATCAGCAACAACACCAGCCATCAGAACCATCCAGCCAGCAAGGACCACCAGTCAACCGCCACCGAACAGTTTCTTTCATCCGCCCCCGGGATACTGACTACAGTGACGGGAACGGAGGCTCTGAACGACACCAGCATTCGTTGGGTTTAAATTGTTTTGTCCAGCCCTGTCATGGCGTCTGTCGATTTCGACAATTTTCCGATTCATTGGTTAGCGGAGTGCAGAATTGTGAAGAAAGTTCGACAGACAGCACTGTAGCAACACCCGAACACAGCTTATGCAACCATTTGACCAATGCACACTGTTATCGTTGCAACTTGATAGACGGGGTCGCCTTAGACGGGGTCGCCTTAGACGGGGTCGCCTTAGACGGGGTCGCCTCAGATTCAATGGCAGCAGGAACAGCTAATACAATTGACCCTGACTGGCAAGTAACCTGCAACGTGATCCTGGTTGGAGAGGATGGTCAACTGCGGCAATGCGGGAAGGTCCTCAAGAATAACAAAGCGCTTTTAAGTCACAAACGCAGCATTCACAGCGGGGAAAAAACTTGTAATGCAATCAGGGTTGGGAAGGATGGCCAGCCACAGCCATGTGGAACGGTCTGCAAGAATGCAAAAGCTCTATTCGATCACAAAAGAGGAATCCACTCCGGGCCACAAACCTGTGATGTATCAGTAGCCGGGGAGGATGGACAGCGGCAGTCATGCGGGATGGTCTGCAAGAGTGCTACAGCCCTGGCGTATCACAAAAGATTAATTCACTCCGGGCAACAAACCTGCAATGCGATTGTGGTTGGGGAGGATGGCCTGCATCGACCATGCGGGAGGACCTACAAGAATGCTAAAGGCCTGTCGTCACACAAAAGCCAATACCATACCGGGCAAAAGACCTGTGACGCCACAGTAGTCGGGAAGGATGGCCAGCCGCAGCCATGCGGAGTAGTCTGCAAGAATAGTCAAGCCCTGGCGAATCACAAAGTCACATACCATAGCGGGCAAAAAACCTGTGATGTAACAATAGTCTGGGAGGACGGCCAGCCACGGCCATGCGGAATGGTTTGCAAGAATGCTAAAGCCATGTGGAGTCACAAAGTCAAAGTACACAGTGGGCAAAAAACCTGTGACGAAATCGTGGTCGGAGAAGATGGGCATCCACAGACATGTGGGAGAGTCTGCGAAAATGCCGGAATCCTGTTGTCTCACAAAAACAGAAGCCATAGCGGACAAAAAATCTGTAACCTGAGAGAGTTCGGGGAGGATGGTCAGCAGCGGTCATGCGGGGCTGTCTGCAATAATGCTCAAGCCTTGTCGATCCACAAAAGAATACATCGAAAACGCAAGCCCGTTGATATGGACCAGAAAGATAACCTCAGACCTTAATTTGTTTCTCCGCTCTTTCAGAGTGTGTCGCATGTCAGGCTTGGATGGATGGGTAAGTGTAAACCGAAGTTTTATTGATGTAGGTCAAGGTTTTGATAGTGGCTAGTACGTATTATGGAATCACTCAGGCAATCAAGAAAAATAATAAAAAGCGCCAGAGAATTAAGGACATAAAAAAAAGAAGCGGGAGCCAGTGACAAGCCAGCCGATCAAATACCCGGGTTTGAGGGGACCACGGGTATTTTTTTATGGGTAAAAAAACTGCCCGGAGTTCATTCTTTCTGTAATAAAATCGTCAGTGAAAAATTGTTTCTGACCCCCATGGCTGTTTACTATGGAACCATGGGTTTTTGTCCCGTGGGACCGAAGACGTTTTAATACCATCTCAAGGTTTTTTTTCAGGACTTAATGTTATGCAGATACTGATTACCGGGGGAACAGGATTTATTGGCCGACGACTGGTGGCCAGGCTTTTGTCAAGAGGGCATCGGCTGACCATTTTAAGCAGGCAGGATGCCGTGGGTGTCCAACGTCTGCTGACCCCTGAAGTGAGTTCTGTGAAGTCTTTGACGGCAGTGAATCCTTCTGTGGCTTTCGATGCCGTTATCAATCTGGCCGGTGAGGGGGTAATGGATAAACGTTGGACACCCTCGAGAAAAACACAGTTGCTCGATAGCCGGGTCGCCCTGACTTCAGAACTGGTTGACCTGATTGAACGAATGGAAAACCGACCAGGCTGCCTGATCAGTGGCTCTGCCATCGGGTTTTATGGTGGCAGGGATGATGCGGCCCGTCTGGACGAGTCTTCCGGCGCAGGAGACGACTTTGCTTCAGGGCTCTGTGTGCGCTGGGAACAGGCTGCCGAGCGTGCCAAAGGTCTGGGGGTACGGGTTTGTCTGGTCAGAACTGGCGTTGTGTTACACCCCGAAGGAGGTGCGTTGCATGAAATGATGACTCCTTTTCGTTTAGGGATTGGAGGTCCGCTGGGTTCTGGCCAACAGATGATGTCGTGGATTCACATGGAAGATATGGTGAATGCGCTGCTGTTTTTGTTGGAGAATGAATCAGCTGAGGGTGCTTTTAATGCCACCGCCCCTGAAGCGGTCAGCAATAAAGACTTTGCGATGGCTCTGGCTGGTACTCTCAATCGTCCCGCCTTGTTGAAAATGCCAGCAAGGGTTCTGAAGTGGATGTTGGGGGAATCTTCTGAAATGGTATTGAAAGGCCAGAATGTTTATCCAGAGCGTCTAATGGCTGAAGGCTATCAGTTCACCTATCCACAATTGAAACCGGCACTGACGCAGTTGATCAGAGCATAGCGTGAAAAAATGCTCTAAAAGTGCCGTTTACTTCGTCGTTTTATAATAAAATGACCCTCTTTTAAGTACTGACAGCCATAAGCAACAGGATATTTTTCTATTTCCTGATGATGGAAAAACGTTCAAAGTAACTGCCAAGACTAATCGCCTCTGTTTGACTTCACGCAATGGATGAAAAGGAAGCAGGGTAAAGCAAGAGTGAAACTGTGCAGAGGCTCTGATGGAGAAGAAATCCTGCATAATACGGACTATAGAAGCATGCCCCAGGCACTGAAAATACAGAATCTTAGAAAACAATACGACAATGGATTTCAAGCCCTGAAAGGGATTGATCTCTCAGTTGAAGAAGGCGATTTTTACGCCCTGCTGGGACCCAATGGTGCTGGCAAATCAACCACTATTGGTATTATTTCATCATTGGTTCGCAAGACTTCAGGCGAGGTTTCAATATTCGGGCACGATATTGATACTGACCTTGTCAAGGCCAAGCGGATGCTGGGCGTCGTTCCCCAGGAGTTCAACTTCAACCAGTTTGAAAAAGTTGAAGATATCATTGTGACGCAGGCCGGCTATTACGGCATATCGGCAAAAGAAGCCCGCAAACGTGCCGAGAAGTATCTCAAGCAGCTGGGCCTGTGGGATAAACGACACAATGTCTCAAGAATGTTGTCCGGTGGTATGAAGCGACGTTTGATGATTGTCAGAGCCCTGATTCATCAGCCAAAACTACTGATTCTTGATGAACCGACCGCCGGAGTTGATATTGAACTTCGTCGCTCTCTCTGGGATTTTCTCAGGGAGATCAACGAGCAGGGCACCACGATTATCCTGACTACTCATTACCTTGAGGAAGCCGAGCAGCTCTGCCGCAATATCGGCATCATTGACAGTGGCAGGATCGTCGAGAACACCAGCACCAAGGCTCTGCTGGGCAAACTGCAACAAGAAAGTTTTGTGCTGGATCTGAAACAGCCGATTGGAGATCTGCCGACCCTTGCGGATTATATTGTCAAGAAGTTGGATAACCACAGTATTGAAGTTGAGGTCGGCAAGCACCAGGGGGTTAATGACCTGTTCCGGCAGCTGAGTGAATATCAAATTGAAGTGGCCAGTATGAGAAACAAGTCCAACCGTCTTGAGGAGTTGTTTGTCAGTCTGACTTCGGATGCTTTAGCGGCTTCAGGACAAACAAAGGACAGCGCGGCCGTGAAGGGAGGAAGTGCACAGTGAGTGAGTGGAAATATAACCTGGTTGCATTTAATACGATCTTCACTAAAGAAATTCGTCGTTTCATGCGGATCTGGCCACAGACGCTATTGCCACCGGCGATGACCATGTCTTTGTATTTCGTTATTTTTGGTGCTGTTATTGGCTCCAGAGTGGGCGAGATGGGTGGCTTTGATTATATGACCTTTGTCGTACCGGGTCTGGTCATGATGGCGGTGATTACCAACAGCTTCACTAATGTGGCTTCCAGCTTTTTCAGTAACAAGTTTCAGAAGTGTGTTGAAGAGTTGCTGGTGTCACCCGTACCGAACTGGGTGATTCTGGCCGGTTACACCATGGGTGGTGTTGTCAGGGGGGTCTACGTAGGTGTTCTGGTTATGCTACTGGGCGCTTTCTTCGTAGAACTACAGGTACATCATATTCTTATTACCCTGCTGGCTGTTTTCCTGACTGCAACTCTGTTTGCACTGGGTGGTTTCATCAATGCAGTGTTTGCCAGAAAGTTTGACGATGTGGCCATCATCCCGACCTTCGTACTGACGCCTCTTACTTACCTGGGAGGTGTTTTCTACTCGATAGACGTGCTTCCAGAGCCATTTCGATCCATCTCGCTGCTGAATCCTATCCTGTATCAGGTGAATGCCTTTCGATATGGAATCCTGGGACAGGACAGTGGTATCAGTTTAGGTTGGGCTTTTGTTGTGATGGTTCTGGCTATCGTAATACTGGCCGCCTGGGCTCTCCACCTTCTGCGAGTGGGCAAAGGCCTTCGAAACTGAATTTGAAGCGAGGCTTTCCAGGCCTCGTTTTTTCCAGAGGATACTGATCTGGCGGGGTTGCCGGGCAAACAGGATTGGGTCAAGTGAAGTTATGAGTGAATTAGTGAATGCTTCCCCGCTGGGGAAAAACAGTGAGTATCAGGCGGAGTATAATCCGGAAGTTTTGTTCCCTATTCCCCGCAGGGAGAAGCAGTTGGAGTTGGGGCTGGACCCCGATAACCTCCCTTTTGCAGGCAGTGATGTCTGGTTTGGTTATGAGCTGTCCTGGCTTGACGCCAAGGGTAAGCCGTTGGCAATGATCGGTCGCTTTGAGCTGCCCTGCCAGTCTCCCTGCCTGATTGAATCCAAGTCCTTCAAGCTTTATCTGAACTCATTCAACCAGACTCAGTTTGATTCTGTGGCACAGGTTCAGGCGGTTATGGAAAAGGATCTCAGCCAGGCTGCAGGTGCGCCGGTCAGAGTAAAGCTGATGACGATTGCTGAAATGGAAGCTTTCGGATTCAAATCGGCTCCCGGCACCGGAGTGGATGAGCTGGATGTGGTTATTGATTGCTATGACTATACACCTGATCTTTTGCAAAAGGCTGAAGGCATTCGGGAAGAAACTATCCATTCTCATCTGCTGAAGTCCAACTGTCCTGTGACCGGGCAGCCAGACTGGGGAACTGTGGTTGTTCAATATAAGGGAGAAGCCATTAGTCATGAGTCGTTTCTGAAGTTTATCTGTTCATTCCGTGGGCATCAGGAATTTCATGAGCAATGTGTGGAAAGAGTATTCACAGAAATACAGGCCCGTTTCAAAATGGAGTCCCTGACCGTCTATGCCCGCTATGTACGCCGGGGGGGGCTGGATATTAACCCATGGCGCAGCACTGATCAGGCCGGGCAGGATGATAGGCGTCTGATCAGGCAATAAAGTCAGGTTTTGAGTTGCAAGATCAGTAAGTTGGTCCATATATATTCTTTGGTATATGGAGGTTCTCTACCGATATGAAAAAATATATAGCTCTTACTGCTCTTTGTCTTTCCTGTAAAAGTTTTGCCGCAGGCTATGTTATCCGCAGTCCTTATGACTATCATTCAGTGGCTAGTTTAATACTTTTATCAAACGGCTGGGGTATTCTCTGGTTGTCCAGCAGACAACAGTTTCTTCCTTATCTGGTGCAGGGCTACCCAGCTCCAACAAACTTCTTCCCCAGCCATATCGGTATTGTGATTCGAGGCTGCGTACACTATACAGAGGTACTGGATTACTTCTCCCCATAGCTCAGTCGATCTGACACAGTTGACCTGTAACTCCGCCAAGGGCAAATAACGGCTCCCCGACACAGGGAGCCAGCAAAAACCTGGCAGGAGAGGCCACTTCGTTTGCTTGTGACTCAACTCTAAACAGGCCGCATGGGGATAATGTAATCTTCCCAATCCTCTTCAGGCACCGAGGTTTCTGATTGCGCAAAGGCCCTGACGGAAATGCCAGCCAGGTGAACGCTGTTCGGGTTTCCCGATATCAGAGGGTGCCAGTCGAAGAGCGGTTTACCTTCGGCCAGGAGTCGGTAGGCACAGGTGTCTGGCAACCAGTGAAAATGAGGTATATCACCGGCTGTAAGTTTCAGGCATTGAGGAACCTTTTCCTTTCGGTGTTCATAGTCTGAACACCGGCAGCTGTGAATATCCAGCAGCTGGCAGGCCAGAGAGGTGTTGTGAACCTCTCCTGTCTCCTCATCTTCGAGTTTTTGCAGGCAGCAGCGACCACAGCCATCGCAAAGACTCTCCCATTCTTCAGGGGTCATCTGTTCGAGAGATTGGGTCTGCCAGAAAGGTGTTGTCATATCGCAATGCCGACTATTTACAGTGTCGTGTGACTGGGAAACTAACGGACTAATGCTCATCAAGCAACTCCAGTTCCTGACAGTTCTGATAAACATCAGGAGCAACATCTGATAATAAAGTGTCCCGTTTTTTTAACTGCTCTATTTTACTGCATGCCCGTTGCCTCCATCCTTCCAGTATGTGGTCAGCGATATCGATTTTGGCTTTTTTAAGGACGGTCACCGTATGCGTAAGCTCCATTTCATCCCCATACTCGTCGAGTAAGTTCAGAATTTCGGTGCCAAAAATTTCTGTCTGGTTTAGCTTTGACCACAAGCTGTCAAACGCCTGTTTTTCTCTTTTGCTGTCTGGCAGGTTAATGCTTTGTGCTTCTGTTTCACTCACCGTGTCACAGGCTTCAGCGTCTCCGGGTTGAATGTTGTCCAGGTATTGGGACAGCGATTCTTTAATCTCATCGGGGCACTCGCTACCTGATGCTTCGACTTTTTCTCTCAGTTGGCAAAACAGGGGGGCAGGCAGTCTCTCTTTATGATGGTCAAGGGATCTCCAGGTGATGGGTTTGATGGTCATTCCTCTCCTGACCAGAAGAATCAGAACATGAACAGGTATCGGATTGAAGGGGGCTGCTGTCAACGCACCTTCTGCCCTCAGCTCTCTGTTTGCGGCCAGTTTGGCTTTACGTCTTTGGATGTATACCGGGCAATCGGGTTTTAAACGCTTTTGCCACTCATCTGCTGTCAGATAATAACGTTCAGACATCTCAGTGATTTTCAAAAAAATCCTGAGTTGCTCCTCTGTCCAGTTGCTGATTTCTATTTTTTCATCCCGTATTTTCAGCAGTGGCATGGGGAAACGGTAGGTCTGAACACCGTCAACCTCAACCTCAAGCCGCTGCCCTTTGACGGTAAAAGACATCTCGTTGAGGTTTTGCAGCAGCACAGCGATATAGCTCAGGGCCAACTGTTTTCCTGACTGGATATGTCCAGAGACAGTTATCTCAACATTGTTGTTGTCGGTTGAACGCATCCCGGACAGAAAGTGATCGGGGATATCCTGATCCCAGGGCAGAAGACTGTGGGTTTTGAGTAATGCTTCAAACAGTATCTGGATGCCTTTTTTGGTGATTTCATGGGTTTTTAGTTGCAGGCAGGCTTCAAGCAGCCGTTTTAAATATTGAGAGGAATGCTCTTTGCTGAGTTTTTGCAGGGCGCTCAAAGAAGGAAACAGATCGAATACAGCCCGGGCATGGCTGGCATCCAGAAAACGCAGTTGATCATCCTTTGTTAAGGGTTGCAGGATTTCCCAGTAGAGTCTTTTCATAGAGTCGTGTTTCAGCACGCCCGATAGTTGTTGCAACCGGGTTGAGAGCTGTTGCCATTGGTTTTTACCCGGCAATGACATCAGCCGCTTGACAAAGTAGACATAACGCTCTCTGTATTCATCTGAAGAAAACAAAGCCATTGTCTTCTTTAACACGTGCAAAGGCGTGGTTTTACCCGAATGACGCCACAAAAAATTCCGGTTCCGTTGATTAGCTTTAAGATAGTTCCTGACGCCTTTCCCTCCATAAGAAGACAGAAGCCTTATTAATGATTTCAGCATCAGAGCGGGTTTAGTCTTTTCACGGTGGTGAAATTGTTTTAAAACCGCCCAGTTGATTAACCAGTCTGGTTTAGGGGTGGAAAGATAAAGGGAAACTGTTTTTAGCTGGCGATTGAATTTGTCATTCTCTTCATTATCCAGGTTGTCATCCAAGCCGCTATTTTCTTCAGTAGATTCTGTCAACAGCCACTGCTTCAGTTGTGCTTCCTGGTGTTTCAGCTCTTCGGTAGCAGGTAGCCCTTCTGATGCCCAGAGTCTGGCCATAATTTGCAATAACAGATGGTTGGGTGCCCCCCCGCAGCTTATCCAGTTCATTACTTTTTTCACTGGCCCATGTTTGGGCACGCCCTGGCCATAATTTATGGACGAGAAGGCACGGAACCGCTCCTTACTGAACTCGCCATCCTGGTCTTTCCACTCCGGCCAGCCAAGCACTCTTTTCACTTGCTCATATCTGGGCATGCCCCGGCTAAAATTCATGGAAGAAAATGCGCGGAGCCGCTCCATAACGAACTTGCCATCCTTTTCTTTCCATTCCGGCCAGTTCAGCATCTCTTTTACGTCCTCATATCTGGGTGGGCCTTTGCCAGAATTCATGGCTGTGAAAGTACGGAATCGCTCCATACTGAACTCGCCATACTCATCTTTCCATACCTGCCAGCCCAGAAGCTCTTTCACTTCCTCTTCATGTTCAGGCAAGCCTCTGGCATGATTCAAGGACGCGAAGGTGCGGAACAGCTCCATACTGAACTCGCCATCCTTGTCTTTCCATACCTGCCAACCCAGCACCGCTTTCACTTCCTTGTGTTTGGGCATACCTCTTTTGGCGAACATAGACGAGAAAGAGCGGAATAAATCCATATTGAATTGGCTATCCTCATCTCTCCATTCCGGCCAGTTCAACATCGCTTTTAATTTTTTATGCTCCTCATGTTTGGGCACGCCTTTGTTGTTATGTATGGACGAGAATGCGCGGAACAGCTCCATATTGAACTTGCCATCCCTGTCTTTCCATTCCGGCCAGGCCAGCACCTCTTCCACTTCCTTTTTTTTGAGCATGCCTCTGCCACAATTCATGGATGAGAAAGCGCGCAACAGCTCGATATTGAACTCGCCATCCTTGTCTTTCCATACCGGCCAGCTCAGGATCTCTTTCACTTCCTCATGTAAAGGCATGCCTTTGGAACCATTCAGGGACGAGAAAGCGCGGAACAGCTCCATATTGAACTGGCCATCCTTGTCCTTCCATAGCTGCCAGCCCAGCACCACTTTCACTTCCTTGTGTTTGGGTATGCCTCTTTTGGCGAACATAGACGAGAAAGAGCGGAATAACTCCATATTGAACTGACCATTCTTGTCTCTCCATTCCGGCCAGCCCAGCATCGCTTTTAATTTCTTATGTTCCTCATTTTTGGGCACGCCTTTGCCGTTATTCATGGAAGAGAAAGCGCGGAACAGCTCCATATTGAACTCGTCATCCCTGTCTTTCCATTCCGGCCAGGCCAGCACCTCTTCCACTTCCTTTTTTTTGAGCATGCCTTTGCAACTATTCATGGAAGAGAAAGCGCGGAACAGCTCCATATTGAACTCGCCATCCTTGTCTTTCCATACCGGCCAGTCAAGGATCTCTTCCACTGCCTCATGTTTAAGCATGCCTTTGGAACTATTCAGGGACGAGAAGGCGCGGAACAGCTCCATATTGAACTTTCCATACTTGTCTTTCCATTCCGGCCAGTCAAGGATCTCTTCCACTGCCTCATGTTTAAGCATGCCTTTGGAACTATTCAGGGACGAGAAGGCGCGGAACAGCTCCATGTTGAACTTTCCATACTTGTCTTTCCATTCCGGCCAGCCCAATATTTCTTTCACTTTCCCATATTTGAGCTTTCCCTTGGCATGATTCATGGATGAGAAGCAGCGGAATAACTTTATATTGAACTGGCCATCCTTGTCTTTCCACTCCGACCAGCCAAGCACCTCTTCCACATCCTTATGCTCGGGCAAACCTTTTGTGTTGTACATGGACGAGAAAGACTGGAACCGCTCCCTGTCGAACTCGCCATTTTGGTCTTTCCATTCCGGCCAGCCCAGCACTTCTTCCACTTCCTCTTGTCTGGGTATGCCTTTGCTATTGTTCATGGAAGAGAGGGAAGTCAATAAATCCAAACCCGCCAAATATTCGAGTTCATCCTGGCTAGTTTGTGCAAAGCTACGAATATATTTTCTGACATTATGTAGCATGCTGGTCAGCATGCCGGTATTTTTGACGTTTTCAGGAAGTTGCCCAAAAAACGCAGTGGCATTATCGAAGAAACCATTAAAAGACTCTCTCTCTACGAAACCAAGCAGTTTATAAAAAGTGTGCTTGACGGTGATGTTTTTTTTCTTGAATACCTCAAGCAAAGTTTGCACTTTCTCCAGATCTTCCTTGCTTAATTTGTATTTGATGTTTTCTTTTACTTTTTCCAATGGGTCATCGGGGGGCTGAGTGTCTGCCGGTTTACTTTTTTTGGCCGGTGGTGCTGCGGCTGCTATTGAAATATTTCTCTTTCTACCCACGTCCTTCTTTTTTTTCTGAGCGGGTTCTGATGAATCCGGCTCTGTTTCATGGTGGGCTGGTCTTGCCCTTTTTTTACTGTGAGTGTCCGACAGGCACTGGTTGCATAAAAATGCTGAAGCTGCTGTCTCATTAGCTACACGTCTTAATTCCTGTTGAGTCAGCGCCTTGTCACACTTCGAACAATTGACAGCGGCTTTTCCGGTATCCTGCTGAGCTGAGGGGCCCGGTGGCTCATCGCCTCCACGATCGCTGCCGTCTATTGAAGCGATTCTCTGGTTAGGGGCTGCGCCCCGGCTCCTCTGGCTGTTCTGAGCTGTGGCCGCAGTTGTTGGTTCTTTGGTCGTTCGGGAGGTTTGATTCTTGTCGCCGGAAGCCGCCTGTCGGCCAGAATATTTGCCAGAAATGATTTCACAGTAAACACTGAGTTCCTGACCATTCTCTGCCAGCCATGACTGAACCAGCCCCGTTTGAAACCCGGCAGGGCCTGACCTTTCCAGATCAAGAAGGTCGGCTTTAATTACCATGATCCGGTCTGACATAATCCGGGCCAGCGTTGTTTGGCCCGTCATAGTAGCCCATAGTCGTTTTATTCGTAATACTCTAAGCAGTTGTCTTTTTTGTTGCTGGCATTTTTGAACAGGATCAGGAACAAGGATAAGGTCAGGCTGGGGTTCCGGGTCAGAATTCCAGTTGTTTCCATCAGGTGGCTTATCACCATCATCTCCCCCGGCAGCACCCATGGCGATGGGCGTGTTGGTCGTCTTCTCAGGCGCTTCAGGGGACCAGGTCACCCGATCAATGCGGCGTGTTTGTTTTATTGGCCAATCGGGTAGGAGAGGCAGTTGAAGCGACTCATGAGGACTGATATTCGGCAGTAGCTGAAGCAAACTGAAAGAGAGCAGCATAAACCCAAACGGAAAAGGGTCGGGCTGTTCAGGTTTAGCCAGCTTATTGGCATATAAGGAATGTGCTGGCAGCGAGTTTGAGCCGGTGAGTCCCAATGCAGGCAGCGATTCCCAAAACACCATCGTCACTAGCAGAAGCAGTGATTGGGTTACCGAGCAGACAATTTTGTTTTTTTGTGAGCGTCTCATAGACTCAGGCGAACTGGTTGCCGTTTGCACGAGACTGTATAGCACTGCAATGGCTACCACGCCATTAACGGAGTTGACGAATATTTCTGAGTCAACTCCCTGTCTGCAACCTTGTTTTTGCAGTTTGTGGTGGTACCCACTGGCTTCCCTGAATGTCAAGGCTCAGGACAAACCGGGCTCTATACCCTTGTTTTCACAGCGGGTCGTTAAAGCTCAGCAGTTCTTCAGGAAGGTGTTGAATGTAAGTACCTAACCAGTTGGTTTCGCATATTCTGGACGGCGGCTTTTTCCACCCTTCTGCGTTCCAACTCTGGTTGCGTAGCTACGGCTACGCGCCCGTCGTTGCGCCTTGAAGGATGAAAAAATCCACTCGCCAGAATATGCGAAACCAACTGGCCAGGTACTTAGTCTTCTTCGGCTGGGGGCATCTGCAGGTAAAACCCCTTTTCCTGAATCCCGGTCATCACTTTTTCAATGTCTGCCCTGGCCAGTTTGCGCTCAGGTGTCAGCAGAATATCCATCACATGGGTAGCTTTGCCGAAAGCCTGATGAAGGGCTTCAGGGACTTTCTTCAGTTGATCACGCTTGTCAACGTAAAGGTACATCTCGTTGCGTTTGCTGCTTTTGAAAATGGAAGCAAGAATTTTAGACATAATATTAATACTATCTTGAATTTGCCTGGAGTCTGGGAAGTAATTATCTCTGGTTCTCTTTGTACTCTTTCATAGCCAGAATCAGGGGTTCGGCAATTTCCCGTTGTCGCCAGCCTTTAATGCTCTCTGGCATCGAAAAACGGCCACTGTTTTGCCACTGACGTAAGAGTGCGTTAGACATTTTTCCCGGGAATAACAGCTCTGCAGGTACATTCAGCTCATCTGATTTGTGAGTCACCCAGGCCTTGATCAGTTTGCCATAGTCGCGGGCGGCTTTCGGCAGGGGGGCAGGGAGCTGTTCCGGATAGTCAGCTTCCGGACTGTCTTTGGCCTGTTTGACCAGGTTCAGAATAATCCCGCCGTATTTTCGAAGCGTTTTGGGTTTCATATCCTGAATAGAAGAGAGTGAACGTATATTCTCCGGCATATAACGGGCAATTGGCCACAGGCTTCCCTTGGGGATGACCCGGTTGCGCGGGGTATTGGTTTTTCGGGCTTCCAGTTCACGGTATTCACAGATCTTCTGTAAAACCGCCAGTTGTTGAGGCTGCAATTGCCAGGCACGCTTAACATCTTTCCAGATTTCGCCGGGGACCGGAAACAATGGCGAGCTGAGCAAGGTGTCACAATCCTCGTTAAGCCATTGCAACTGAGGCTTGCCTTTCATTTTTTCGAGTAATAGCTCATAAGCTTCCAGCAGGTGAACGACATCGAGCGTGGCATAGCTGATCTGGGCTTCAGTCAGTGGTCGCTGAAGCCAGTCTGAGCGAGTGGCATCCTTGGGCAGGTCCACTTCCAGAAGCGCCTTTAGCAAGTTTTGGTAGCTTAATGAATGTCCCAGTCCTGCATAGGCCGCAGCAAGCTGTGTATCCAGCAATGCAACTGGGCGGCAGCCGGTGAGAATATTGAAAACTTCGAGATCTTCTCCGCAGGCGTGAAGGACTTTGATGACAGATTTGGATTGCAGAACCCGGCCAAAGGAAGCCCAGTCCTGAACACTGAGTGGGTCAATCAGGAAAACTCTGTCACCGGTACCCACCTGAATCAGTCCGGGAATAGGGTAAAAGGTATCAGTGCGAATAAACTCTGTGTCCAGTGCAATGGCATCCAGCTCAAGCCACTGCTGGCAGTAATGGTTAAGGCTTTCGCTGTCGAGGACCCAGATGGGGTCAGGATGTTCAATAGGCATATAAGCAGCTGGATTAGAAATAAAAGCCTATTATAAGGAGCTTGTCTCTGAAGCCAAAACAATATTCTCCAGGGCTTGATGAGAAAGTCAGTAAATTCGTGGACAAGATGGCTCAGATACTCTCATCCCCCATGAAGAAGCTGAAACGTATATCCTCAATCGAATTAAACAATAATTATGAACATTTACCGGATCAAGAAGGCCAGAGCAGACATGCATCATTGGCTTGACTAAGTGTGTATTCGTAATCCTGAAGCAGAAGTGCTTTCGTAATAAAAAGGCCCGCATCAGCGAGCCTTGTGGAGTGGGTGCGATAAAAGAAACCCTGTCAGCGATGGGATTGCAGCGACTGAATTCGATCTTCAAGAGGAGGGTGGCTGGAGAACAGTGCGGCCAGGCCACCCTGACCGTTCTTGCGAATACCGAAGGCCGTCATGGTGGCAGGCATCGCACTGGGTGCGTCGTATTCAGCTCTCAGTCTTTCCAGAGCGGCAATCATATCACCACGACCTGCGAGCTCGGCACCGGCTTCATCGGCACGGAATTCTCGCTTGCGGGAGAACCACATCACGATGGCGCTGGCGGCAATACCCAGAACAATCTCGGCAATAAAGCTGACAACATAAAAGCCAATACCCGGGCCACTGTTTTCTTCATCACGACGGAGGAAGCTGTCTACGGCATAGCCGATGATACGTGCAAAGAACATCACGAAGGTGTTCACAACACCCTGAATCAGCGCCAGCGTCACCATGTCACCGTTAGCAACGTGACCTATTTCGTGACCAATAACGGCTCTTGCTTCCCTCGGGCTGAAACGATCCAATAATCCCTGACTCACGGCAACCAGTGAGGCGTTTTTGTTCCAGCCGGTGGCAAAAGCATTGGTTTCCGGGGATGGGAAAATACCCACTTCCGGCATGCCAATGCCCGCTTTTTCAGACAGCTCTTTGACCGTATCCATCAACCAGCGCTCCTGGGCTGTTCGGGGCTGATCGATAACCTGGGTGCCTGTGCCCATCTTGGCCATGGTTTTGGAAAGGAGCAGAGAAACCAATGAACCGGCAAAACCGAAAACGGCACAGAAAGCCAGCAGTGACTTCATATCGAGTCCCTGGGCTGTGACATAGCTACCCACGCCAAGGATGTTAAGCGTGATGCTGGCGACTGCGATGACAGCAAGGTTAGTTGCAAGAAATAGCAGAATTCTTTTCATTACCGAATGGTTGCCTTTGTTAGTTGGATAGTTGGACTATGGAGGCGTTGAGTCCGGATTTCAATCCTCAGCCCGTCACATTTAACAATGTTTACACTCCTTCAGGCTTTGCAGGCGAAAAAGTGCTGGCAGAGCAGGTTCAGCTGGTGGGTGGTCCCGGATTTTAATGTTTCACGAAACTGCCAGCCCAGAGTCCTCTGTTTCTGAAGCATCGGTTCTGGCAGGTCTTCCAATTCGGTTTTCAGGCTTGGCATACCGAGTCTGAGGAAACTTTTTTCAGTCAGAACCACCTGGTCCAGCCCTTCCAGCCGAACTCTTTCGGAGTAGTGTATGTAGCCTTCTCTGGCCAGCCAGAGAAAACTGTCAAAGCAGGCCTGGTGTCGCTTGCCGGGTAATCCGAATTCATCCACGGGCACGGGCGTAATGATGTCGTCGACGTACAGAGAGGTCAGCCGCGGGAAGACATTGTAGAGATGTACCAGTGTCTTGGCACAATCATGAAAAAAGTCGTCGATGTGGATGTCAGCCATGTTCAGAATGTGAGTGTCCGGAATTCAGTAATCGGTAGCAAATGGGCCGTTGAGTCACGGCCAGGATTATGATTGTTTGTATCGGCTCAGGAATCGTTCAAGTTTATCGCCCACCATCTCCAGATCTTCAACCCGGGGCAGGGTAATTATCCTGAGATGGTCCGGGTCCGGCCAGTTGAAGGCACGACCCTGTACGAGCAGAATTTTTTCCTGAATCAGCAGGTCGAGTACCAGCTGTTCATCGTCGTGAATCGGATACTTTTTCGGGTCCAGTTTCGGGAACACGTAAAGGGCTCCCCTGGGTTTGACACAGCTGACACCGGGTATCTGATTCAGGCGCTCGTAGATCACATCTCTCTGTGCCAGGAGTCTGCCGCCGGGAAGAATGAGGTCATTGATGCTCTGGTAACCCCCCAGTGCCGTTTGAATAGCATGCTGGGCAGGAACGTTGGAACACAGACGCATGGAGGCCAGCATTTCCAGACCTTCCAGGTAGTCCCTGGCTTTATGTTTGGGACCACTGGCAACCATCCAGCCAGAACGAAAACCGGCTGCACGATAAGATTTGGAGAGCCCGTTGAATGAGATCATGAACACATCATCCGCCAGCGATGCCATGGCAGTGTGCTCTGTTCCATCGAAGAGGATCTTGTCGTAGATCTCGTCAGCAAAAATAATCAGGCTGTGCTGGCGGGCAATCTCAATGATTTCCTGCAGCAGCTCAGGTGGGTAAACGGCACCCGTTGGATTGTTAGGGTTGATGACAACAATGCCCCGGGTCTTGGCGGTGATTTTGCTGCGAATATCATCCAGGTCAGGGTACCAGTCAGATTGCTCGTCACAGAGGTAGTGAACCGCTCGGCCTCCTGAAAGGTTAGCCGCCGCAGTCCAGAGAGGGTAGTCCGGCGCCGGGATCAGCAATTCATCACCGTTGTTCAGTAATCCCTGCATGGCCATGACGACCAGTTCGCTGACGCCATTACCGATAAAAATGTCTTCCAGCTCGACACCGGGAAAATCTTTCTGCTGACAGTAGTGCATTACGGCCTTGCGTGCCGAAAACAAACCCTTGGAGTCGGTGTAGCCCTGGGAGTTGGGGAGGTTGATAATGACGTCTTGAATAATCTCTTCAGGTGCATCAAAGCCAAAAGGCGCAGGGTTGCCTGTGTTCAGTTTCAGAACACGCTGGCCTTCCTCCTCCAGTCTTCTGGCTTCGCGCAATACCGGACCACGTATTTCGTAGCAGACGTTTGCCAGTTTCAGGGACTTCTCAATATCCTTCATGGGTTCTTTTCCTGTGGCCGATATAAGGCTCATTGTCTTTTTGTATGTTATCTGTTACTCAGGGCTGCCTGAGTATTGCTCCGTTAATAAGTGGCGTCAGTTCCGATCGTTGTGGATCAGGTCATGGGATTCTCTGGAACATCATCAATCTGATTATAAACCTGACTATAAATAGACAAGAGTGGGTAAAAAATGTTCTCTCTGGCAGGGAATCAGGTGGCCATTATGATCGCTTTAAGGCTACAGTGCACGACCCAATCCGGATATTTCCGTTAAAGAAGCTGGAGGTGGTATGAAAGTTGAAAAAACCGATGCCCAATGGCAGTCAGAGCTGACTGAAGAGCAGTATTATGTCTGTCGGCAAAAGGGTACCGAACGGCCTTTTTCTGGTGAGTACGTTCATTTTGATGGCCTGGGTCGTTATAGCTGTGTCTGCTGTGATCAAATCCTGTTCGAATCCACGACCAAATTTGATGCCGGCTGTGGTTGGCCCAGCTTCTGGGAAGTCGTGGATAAGGAGGCGGTAAATTACCTTGAAGACAAAAGCCTGGGTATGGAGCGGACAGAGGTAGTGTGTTCAGCTTGCAATGCGCATCTGGGGCATGTATTTCCTGATGGGCCTGAGCCTACAGGGTTGAGGTACTGCATGAATTCAGTCGCTCTTCAGTTCAAAGCAGACAACTGAATAGCGCAAAAAAACAGTGTACACACTGTCCATCAGGCTATTAACCAGCGGGTCAGAGTGCTTTCAAGCTGCTCCTTGTTGAAAGGTTTAGCCAAATGGTCGTTCATTCCGGCATCCAGGCATTGCTTTCTGTGCTGATTCATAGCGTTGGCGGTTAAGGCTATGATGGGTGTCTCTCTGGTTGCTATCTGAACTCGCAGTCTCTGAGTGGTGGTAAACCCATCCATAATTGGCATATTGCAGTCCATCAGAATCAGGTCATAGTTTTTTTGCTGACAGGCTGCCAGACAACTCTCGCCATTATGAGCCAGCTCTACCCTATAGCCCAGCTGCTCAAGCATTCCCTCCGCCACCATTCTGTTGATGGGATTATCTTCGACCACCAGAACCGAATAATCCCTGTTTTTTGGGTGTTGGATTTTCACTGTGTCAGGTAACGGTTGGGAGACCTGATGACGGATAGTCCGGGTTTTCTCCAGTGCCTGGATAAAGAGTTTCCGGGTCAGAGGGAGTGGCAGCCAGACCAGGGTGTCCGGGCCGCTATCCAGAGGCTTATGAGCGGCATAAATCACTTTTAGTGACGGATTATCCTGACCGGCATTTCTGGCCAGACCTTCATTCTCTGTAATCAGAATATCCGCCCAGTCGGACAGGTCACCGATGTTGTTGTTCGAGGTCTGTCGGTGGCTGATATCCCAATGCGCCAGAAGATGAGAACAACAGCTTTGCAGAGCTTCTGAGCCATTGAGCACAATCTGGTTACTCTTAATATCAGCAGAAACCGATACTTTTTCTTCCCTTGATTTATATCGGAATGGTAAACGGACAGAAAATGTGCTGCCTTCTCCGGGCTCTGATATAACAGACAGTTGTCCGCCCATGTTAGTGACTATGGACTGGACCAAAGGCAGGCCCATACCGGAGCCCCCGAAACGGCGACTGGTATCACTGCTGGCCTGAGCAAAGGGTTTGAAAATTTCGTCCAGGGCTGATTCAGGGATGCCGATACCGCTGTCACTGATGTTCACCATAATATCAAGATGATTCTCGGAGGTTTTCTGGCAATCGAGCCAGATACGAATGTCACCCTCATCGGTAAATTTTGCAGCATTGCCTATCAGGTTGGAAATGACCTGATGAAAACGGGTTGGGTCACCCAGGACTTCTTCCGGCAGGGTGGGATCGATATCACAATAGATCGGAACCCCTTTGGTAAATGTGGATTGTCCTGCAAGCACCACAACATCTTCCATTGAGTTTCTGAGGTCAAAAGAGATTTCTTCAAGAATCATCTTGCCCGACTCAAGTCGGGAAAGGTCCAGGATATCATTGAGCAGACGGATCAGATGAGTACCAGAATCTCTGGCAGTGGTTAAACGCTGATGTTGTAGTTCGGTCAGTTCGTCGTTGAGGGCAATACTCAGCATGCCCAGAACTGCATTGAGTGGTGTTCTGATTTCGTGACTCAGGCTGGACAGCTGCCTGGCTCGCTGACTGGCAGTTTCCAGTGCCTGACTGCGTGCTTTCTCAAGCTGACGGTTGGTCTTCTCAAGGGCCTGGTTGTTTTTGCGAATATCCCTGGTCCGCCGGGCAATAATGGTTTCCAGTTCAGCCAGATGTTCACGTAACTGTTCTTCAGCCAGTCGCCGGTGGTGCAGATGGTGATGAATGTTGTTCAAATAATGGTTGATAGTGCGGGTCAGCAGGCCGATCTCGTCATTCTCATGCCCCCTGGGCTGCGGAAGCTGAACCTTGCTAGTGTTTTCCGGGTGCTTAACCATTTTTTCTGTCATGTTCAGCAAAGGCTTGGTCAACATGTGATAAAACATGATGGACAGAACCAGCGAAAGCAGGAAAGTTTTGATCAGGACAGTCACCAGGGTAAAGATGGCCCGATCAAAAAACTGAGTGCTGATAGGGCGAGTGTCGGCAACGATTTTAAGCCAGCCGAGCGGTTCATCTTCATCAAAGGGAACCTTAAGCTCCCGGATATAGGTTCGGCTGGCACCAAACAGCATATCAGTGAAGGGGCGGGCTTTATCCTGTTGCGGCTCTTTACTCACAGCGGCAAGGATTGCACCCGATGGTTCAACAATTTCTGCCCTGACGATGGTGGGCGATTTAATGAGTCCCAACACCAGCTCGTTGGCCAGCTCCTTATCAATGTTGTAAGCGATGCGGGCAGCTGGAGTCCGGGTGATATCAATGAAGGTTTCTATGGTGGCATCAATTTGCCGGTCCTGAGACCGGTAGTCGATGATCACGAGATAAAGACTCAGGAACAGCCCCAGGATAAAGGCAAAGACAACGGTGTTACGCGCCTGTTTAAACGACAGTCGATCCCTGAAACGGATTGGCATGAGAAACGTTTTATTTTAATTATTACTCTGTGATTCGTTTTACCTGTATTTTCCTGACAGCGCAACAACAGCCCGAATTTAATCTGCTTGTTTGGGAACCTAACTTCCCTGTTCTCCCTCATCGAGTTGTTTGTTCATTATCATCGCCCTGCTGCCAGTTGTAGAAGGTGCCCAGAGTGTAGGAGTAAGGAATACTTTTTGCGTGGGAAAACGACCATTTAGGCAGATTTTCCCTGAAGTATTTCTCCCATCCGTTCTCAAATAGTTTCATGGTTTGATCGCGGCGTTCACGGAACTGCAGATAATTTTCGTGTCGAGTCCAGCCATGTATCATGTCATTTGCTTCAACACGGTCTGTATAGTCTCCATCGGCTTCACCGAAACGTTGAGGCGAAGCAGTATCGGTACGCATCTCATATTCATCGTCCGTTTCACCTGCGCCTCGCCAGCGATTAATCCTGTCAAGAGTGCGGCCCAGGGGTCCACCCAGCCATTGAGTGAGCATCTTGTTGTCGTTCATAAAAAAGTCGAAAGTGAGACCCGATGCCAGAGCAAATCCGAAGGTTTGAGCACTGGTAAATCCTGCTATAAGACCGTGGGCGTATGCTCCGACGGTGGAAATTGGGCCCAGCATGAGACCGGCTGTGGCGGAGGCCAGCGTTTTCGCTGTTTGTGGTGTTACCCTGTGCAGCAGGGGTACCTGAATCCCTTGCCTGGAACCCATGGATTGCACTATTTCGGGCACCAGACGGAAAATGCTGCGATACATTTGAGGGTTGGCGTTGTACTGTCTGGCAAACAACATGGAGCCGGTTCTCAACAGAATCACTGAAGAAGCGGCCTTGCCCAATGGCATGGCCAGTCCGCCCAGTTCAGAAACTTTCTCGATTCCGTTGTGGTGGGCATATTGCGCGGTTCGGTCTGGATCAACACCATAGTGTTCGAGCCAGTGCTGGAAAGGTATGAGCATCCGGTGCAGGTAATCACCCCTGTTGGTCAGATCCAGAAGGTAGAGGAACGCCATGTTTGTCAGGGACAGATCGGTAGCCTGCCAGACGGTATGGGTCGCCAGCAGGGGTTTGTAACTGGTGTAGTACCAGGTGACAGCCTGTACCAGGAAGGCTGAAGGTTTGCCCCAGTAATCATTGAGCTGCCACTCAACTGCTGCGACATGAGCCAGCATCAATGTGTTATGGATGGCCTTGATCAGGTCTGATTCAGACAGGCCAGCAACATTGGCATAAGGTGTCAGGGTATCCTGAATATTGCTCAGGAAGGCTGCCGTCCTGCGGCCATTGTCAAAGGCAATATCGTCAAGAATGTAGTTGGCGATGATCGCAGCTGCATACTCTTTCATGTCGGTAACAGACTCTTTCATACCCGCCGGGTGAGTGGCCGTCACGGCCACAGGATTAAAGGCAGTCTGCATGAATTCGTCAGCCCCCTCATCAGACAGTATCCCGACAACGACTTTGAAGCGAGGCACGTCGACACCGTGTTTGTAGCCAAGCAAGTGCTCAAATTCGGCCACTGTCTGATAACCATCAACACCTCTGACGGCCTTTATGTAGTTCTCAAGTTCAACCTTGCTGATCAAGCCTTCCCGCAGCAGAGTGATGATCTTGTCAGCACTGGCAGAATGGGCAGCGAAGTATTCCGAGAAGCTTTTCAAGTCTTCCGGTTCATGCCCAACGGAGTCTACGGCTGTTTTGCCAATGTCGCGAATTTCGTCTTGGAATTGCTGAGACCCTATTTCCATCTCATACATGGCGTTGAGCACCATAATCTCGATTTCTTCCAGCACGTCTTCGGGCCGATTTTCCGGGGAGGCGACGGGGGATTTCGGAAAGCTGGTCTTCAGGCTTTTAAAAACTTCCACAATCCGACTGGCCTGTTTAAACGTCAGTTTGTCTCCGGCCATTGCCTGCACGCGAATGGGTGCAAATTCATCGTCAAAATTGAAAACCGAAAGAAATGGTATTGTCTTATCGCTCTGCATTGCTGCTTCGTTCAGGCCAATTGCGGCTTGCAGAGCTTGTTTTTTGAGAGGGTGCCGCTGCATGAAGTCGTTCATATCGGTCAGCAATTTTGCCTGTTTCTCTGAGTACTGGATGAGACTGCGGTCATTCTTGACGGCTTCTTCGGCAACCTTCAGGATTTTTTCCATTCTCACAACGTCTGCTTTCCTGGCTTCAAGTTCAGCTTCCAGACGCATCTGACGGGACGGTTCCTCAATCAGTTGCCGAATCTTGCCGCCAGTACCATCATCACCGCCCAGTTCTAACTGTTTGTTTCTCAGGGCATTAATCCGTTGTTCATTGGTGTCAGAAGTGTCAGGTTCAAGACCCACGGCTGCTTCGGTGGCTTCAAGAAACGCGTCATGATCCGCCAGGTCCTGTTTTGCACTTAATGCAGCTTGATATTTATGATGCAGGGCTGAATCCAGCCGATCCAGATCGATTTTATCTGAGCTTGATGGGTGTCCATTGATGTTTTCATAGTCGAACATTTGCTGTTCTTTGCGAACCAGATTTTCTCGTGCAGCAACTTCTTCAGCCATTGCATTGGCTAAATCCATACTTTTCCTGTCGTGCTCATGCAGAAACTCCGTGACCTGAGCGTACATTTTTCTGGTTAAAGGCAGTTCACCCCGTACTCCATCGATTTCATCGGCTGCGGCATGAAGCGGAGTGTATGTATAGCCATTAACATGAAAAACGTAGTCAGCTTCTTGCAGCGAAGTGGGGTCGAAATGTATCCGGACGTACTGATTTGTTTTGGCTTTCAGTTTCTCAACGATTTTATCTCGTACGTCTACACTGTACCCCAGCAGGAAATTTATGATCTCCTCTGCTCGCTCTTTATTGGTTTGTTCGTCACCTGCAGACAGGCCCAGCTCGGTCTGAAGTTGTTTCATTCCCTGATTGAGAGCGATATTACCCCGGTTATGTTGGAGAAAAATATCCATGTTGCGGTCAGCCATTTCCAGCTCATTTTCAGCTTCTCTTACTGCTCGCCTGGCTCTGGCTACCTCACGATCAAGTAAGTATCGGGGTTTTGGCCCCAGTCGGGCCATTTGTCTGTCAAGCTCATTCTCAATGACTGCGACGCTCTCAGTAACGGTAGGCCGACCCACTTTGAAAATTTCTTTGCTCAGTTTTGAGAGTGTTTCTTCAATGAGATTGGTCTGATCATTCACACAGGCATTATTGTTATAGTCTTCAATGTTGAGTTGATGAGCAATTTCATTGTTAATATTTCTTGATAAATCTTCATCTTCATAGCGGTGGGATACTTTTAACCTTAATTCCGAAACTCTGGACCTTAGGGCTTGCACCTGTTTTTTTCGGCTGACATCTTTTTTTAATTCTACTTTCAGATCATCGGCCAGTTTAGCAATTAAAGCCTTGTCCCTTTTCCTGAGAGCAGCGCTTTCATACGCGGAGATGCCCAGAATGCGCTCTAAAGCCATGAGCATCTCACTCTGCCGTCCTTTGGCTAGCTGATCTGCATCTTCGACATAAAAGGTAAGATGGGCATAAAGCAGGAGCTTCTCATGTTTACATTTCCTTTTTTTGTAATCAGCAGGTTTGGTATCTTCTCCCCAGAGGGCATAATACTGTTGCTCCGTTATTTTTTTGAGGACATTATTGTCATCAAGTTTTTTACGAACCCTGTCAAGTCGTTCCAGTTTGTTATCACCTTCACTGATCTGGATCCCGAGTATTTCTTCTGCGGTTTTCAGTGTATCCAGCGCCCCTTCCTCTGCCCGCTGCATAGCCTCGTTAAAGTATGTCTGAATTTTCTCAGAAATGGCGTTCCGACGATCATACACATCGCCCTCGCTATCGATGTCGACCATCTTCAGGGTTTTTTCCACAGCAGTGAGTTTCTGAAGTAGTTCAGGGCTGGGTTTGAGGCGGTCTGGCGTTCTGATCTCTTTCAGTTTTTTTTCCAGGCGTGCAAGATTGTGGACCACCCTGAATACCGCTTTTTCCAGGACGTCCTGATTCTTTTCTACGCTGTTTTTACTCAGTTTAATACCAAGAATTTCTGCCAGAGCATTTTGTTTGGCCTCGGTGTAAGAATTATCTTGGCCATGCAGTGTCTCAATTCTATGAAGCAGGACATCTTGTTGAATATCCATTGTCTTGATTTTCTGAAGCATGAGTTGTTTGTGAGCATTCATTTCCTCGATTTTTTGAAGCAGGTGTTCTTGCTGAGCGTCAACATCTGCATTGCTATCAAAATCCTGAATGTTTAAATGTGCGGCAATGGTTGCGTAGCGGGCTTTGATTGCGGCTGCTTTTCCAGCTTCTATAATGGTTCTCGGAAGAAGATATCGCTGGACCAAAGCTTCCTGCTGTTCAAGGAGCTGCAGAATGGCCTGCTGACGGGTTTCCGGGGTATCTTTGTCGTTAGAGATCAGGCCGAGATTACTTTCAAGGTTTGTCAGTCTCTGCGGAGCCTCATCGTCGGTCAGGTCTGTCTTATGTTGTATATGCTGCCGAACAGACTGAAAGCGGGCAACAAGATCGTTTTTATTGTTCGGGGTCATACCGAACTGATCTTCAACGGCTGTCAGTATTGTAATTATAATTTCATAGTCAGGCTGTTCTACTGCAGCAAAGGTTGTGACCAACTCCTGGGTGGTTTCATGAATTTTATTTCTGAGAAGTCTGGCTTGTTCTTCTGGTGTCTGGGTATTATCCCAATTATAAATACCAAGTTCTGCTGCCGTTTCACGAAATATTTTTTCGTTTAGCTTGCCCAGTTTGGCATGTTCTATCCGCAGCTCCTCCAGGTTGTTGTGTAACTCAAACAGCTGTCTCGCCATGTCGGTCATGACTCTGAAAGTAAACTCTTCGTCTTTTTCAGGATCGATCTGTGCTTCTTTGATATCGCCGACAACGGGTAACACTTTGCGAATATGCTGAAAAAAGTGCGGGTTCATCAGAAGATTTTTAAGTACGGGTTTGAAGCCGAAGTGTTCTATGAGTTGCCTGTAAATCCGGGTTGGTGTGATGACTAATGAAGCGATTCTGATGTGTTCTGGTGTGAACTCAAATTCACCTGATCCATTTGCCTCATCTGGAGAAGCCAGCGCCAATGTCTGCAGGAGGGATTCGTAATATACCAGCGAACGCGCCGCCAGTTTATCTTCGTTTGAAAGTGTCGTTAGTTGATCTTTGTCAATGACTGCATCGTGCCGTGCAACTAACTCCTCCAGCACTGCCATCTGCCTGCTTCGAATGACGAACCGGTAGTTTTTGAGCTTGCGTTTGTTAAGCTCTGCTTTTACTGCAGGGACGGGATTATTACCCTCAGCTTCTATCCAGAATTTATAGAGGTTTTCTACGAAAGCGACATCATCCGGATTCTGCATCAGACCATGAAAAACAATATTCTCCCCCGGAGCTTCTGCTATTTCCAACTTTGGATAACCCGCAGGCACATGATAAACCCGTTTGGCATCCTCAGCGTCTACTATGTAGCCGACAGGTTTGTTGTGTGCCAGTAGTTCGTTCAGAGCCTCCTGTTGTAAATCCTCTTCCAGGACATGAACCTGAATATAGGCAGAGGCGGCAGCTGCCAGGAGAGCCTCATCATTGACAAAGAGTGATTGACCCAGACGGTGCAGTTCAGGGGGTTGATCGCCCGCAGCGATAAGGCGCATGAAGGTACGCCCATTCACTTCAACTTTTTCAACTTCAATGGTGGCAAGGCCAACATAGTGATCATTTGAGCCGAGGTTTCCTGCTCTTTCTGCAGCGGCTCTCAAAACTTTAGCCAGTTGCAGGTGGTTGGCGATTTTCGTTAACGGTTGTAATGATGAACTCCAAACTAATTGATCACGAGCAACCTCCACGGAATCCTGATCGGTCATTCCGCCCCTGACTTCAATGACCAGTTCCTTTTCTTCAAGGTTGTGGGTGAACCTGAAGACTCCCTCATCGCCTACTTTGAGAACTTTGATATATTTCTGAGCAACGTCATTTTCGCCTGTTTCAAACTGATCAACACTGGAAACACCATCACCAATACCATAAAGAATTTCTGTAAAACTCATAGTAGTAGAGATAAAGCCCTGACCTTCTGAAGGCTCATAAGGGTACGTGGTGGTAAAAGATTTGGGTATTGGCTGCTGGTCATCACCTAAAGTTGGCTGAACCATGACCTCACTACGAAGTTTCACAACATTTCCGCTGCCCAAAATATAGGCTTTCGTCTGCAGTTTGCGAGCAGCCAGTGCCTCTGTATTAATGATGGAAGAGCTGATCGCAACGGCCACTGCAAGGCTTAATGCATTGTGGCGGATATTTGTCATTCTGCTACCTCAGAGCTGAGTACTTTTGTTATCTTGAAAAGTGATTGCCATACCTGGAGAGGAAGCACATTACAACGGTTCATAGCCGTCAATCGCTCATGGTTGTTCCGGCAAGCTGTTGAGTGAATTTAGTTCAAAGTGAGGAATCCGCCAGAAGCGAATTCAGTTCGCAGTGGTAAAGCCCAATGCCCGTATAATTGAGTGGTTTTTCAGGGAAGGAATGCATTCATGGCTGTAGAGGCTTCCTCAGGCGCTTCAGTCCCTGACTCGAATAAAGCACCCAGAGTGCAGGAGTAAGGAATACTTTCTGCGTGGGAAAACGACCATTTGGGCACATTCTCCCTGAAGTATTTTTCCCAGCTATTCTCGAACATCTTCATGGTGCGATCACGGCGGTCACGGAACTGCAGATAATTTTCATGTCGAGTCCAGCCATGCATCCTGTTGCCTGCTTTAACACGGTTTGTATAGGCTTCATCAGTTTCATTGAAGCGTTGAGGCGAGGCAATAGCGGTACGTTTCACAAATTCATCTTGCGTTTCCCCCATGCCTTTCCAGCGATTTATCTTGTCAAGACTGCGGCCCAGGGGTCCACCCAGCCACTGAGTGAGCATCTTGTTGTCGTTCATAAAGAAGTCGAAAGTGAGACTCGATGCCAGAGCGAATCCGAAGGTTTGAGCATAAGTGAATCCAGATATAAGGCCATGGGCGTATGCTCCGACAGTGGCTACCGGACCCAGCACCAGACCGGCTGTGACCGAGGCCAGAGTTTTTACTTTTTGCGGTGTCGCTCTGTGCAGCAAGGGTACCTGAACCCCTTGCCCGGAACCCATGGATTTCACTATTTCGGGCGTCAGACGTGAAATGCTGCGATAGCTGTGCGGGTTGGCGTTGTGCTGTCTGGCAAATAGCATAGCGCCGGTTTGCAGCAGAATGACTGATGACGCGGCCTTGCCCAACGGCATGACCATCCCGCCTACCTCAGAGACTTGTTCAATTCCACTGTGGTAGGCATATTGCCCGGTTCGGTCAAGATCAACACCATAGCGTTCCAGCCAGTGCTGGAAGGGTATGAGCATCCGGTGCAGGTAATCACCCCTGTTGGTCAGATCCAGAAGGTAGAGGAATGCCATGTTTGACAGCGACAGATCGTTAGCCTGCCAGACGGTATGGGTCGCCAGCAGGGGTTTGTAACTGGTGTAGTACCAGGTGACAGCCTGTACCAGAAAAGCTGAAGGTTTGACCCAGTAATCATTGAGCTGCCACTCAACTGCTGCGACATGAGCCTGCATCAATGTGTTATGGATTGCCTTGATCAGGTCTGATTCAGACAGGCCAGCAACATTGGCATAAGGTGTCAGGGTATCCTGAAGATTGCACAGGAAGGCTGCCGTCCTGCGGCCATTTTCAAAGGCAATATCGTCAAGCACGTAGTTGGCGATAATCGCAGCTGCGTACTCTTTCATGCCGATAACAGACTCTTTCATACCCGCCGGGTGAGAGGCCGTCAGGGTCACAGGATTAAAGGCAGTCTGCATGAATTCGTCAGCCCCCTCATCAGACAGTATCCCGACAACGACTTTGAAGCGAGGCACGTCGACACCGTGTTTGTAGCCAAGCAAGTGCTCAAATTCGGCCACTGTCTGATAACCATCAACACCTCTGACGGCCTTTATATAGTTCTCAAGTTCAACTTTACTGATCAAGCCTTCCCGCAGCAGAGTGATGATCTTGTCAGCACTGGCAGAATGGGCAGCGAAGTATTCCGAGAAGCTTTTCAAGTCTTCCGGTTCATGCCCAACGGAGTCTATGGCTGTTTTGCCAATGTCGCGAATTTCGTCTTGGAATTGCTGAGACCCTATTTCCATCTCATACATGGCGTTGAGCACCATAATCTCGATTTCTTCCAGCACGTCTTCGGGCCGATTTTCCGGGGAGGCGACGGGGGATTTCGTAAAGCTGGTCTTCAGGCTTTTAAAAACTTCCACAATCCGACTGGCCTGTTTAAACGTCAGTTTGTCTCCGGCCATTGCCTGCACGCGAATGGGTGCAAATTCATCGTCAAAATTGAAAACCGAAAGAAATGGTATTGTCTTATCGCTCTGCATTGCTGCTTCGTTCAGGCCAATTGCGGCTTGCAGAGCTTGTTTTTTGAGAGGGTGCCGCTGCATGAAGTCGTTCATATCGGTCAGCAGTTTTGCCTGTTTCTCTGAGTACTGGATGAGACTGCGGTCATTCCTGGCGGCTTCTTCGGCAACCTTCAGGACTTTTTCCATTCTCACAACGTCTGCTTTCCTGGCTTCAAGTTCAGCTTCCAGACGCATCTGACGGGACGGTTCCTCAATCAGTTGCCGGATCTTGCCGCCAGTACCATCATCACCGCCCAGTTCTAACTGTTTGTTTCTCAGGGCATTAATCCGTTGTTCATTGGTGTCAGAAGTGTCAGGTTCAAGACCCACGGCTGCTTCGGTGGCTTCAAGAAACGCGTCATGATCCGCCAGGTCCTGTTTTGCACTTAATGCAGCTTGATATTTATGATGCAGGGCTGAATCCAGCCGATCCAGATCGATTTTATCTGAGCTTGATGGGTGTCCATTGATGTTTTCATAGTCGAACATTTGCTGTTCTTTGCGAACCAGATTTTCTCGTGCAGCAACTTCTTCAGCCATTGCATTGGCTAAATCCATACTTTTCCTGTCGTGCTCATGCAGAAACTCCGTGACCTGAGCGTACATTTTTCTGGTTAAAGGCAGTTCACCCCGTACTCCATCGATTTCATCGGCTGCGGCATGAAGCGGAGTGTATGTATAGCCATTAACATGAAAAACGTAGTCAGCTTCTTGCAGCGAAGTGGGGTCGAAATGTATCCGGACGTACTGATTTGTTTTGGCTTTCAGTTTCTCAACGATTTTATCTCGTACGTCTACACTGTACCCCAGCAGGAAATTTATGATCTCCTCTGCTCGCTCTTTATTGGTTTGTTCGTCACCTGCAGACAGGCCCAGCTCGGTCTGAAGTTGTTTCATTCCCTGATTGAGAGCGATATTACCCCGGTTATGTTGGAGAAAAATATCCATGTTGCGGTCAGCCATTTCCAGCTCATTTTCAGCTTCTCTTACTGCTCGCCTGGCTCTGGCTACCTCACGATCAAGTAAGTATCGGGGTTTTGGCCCCAGTCGGGCCATTTGTCTGTCAAGCTCATTCTCAATGACTGCGACGCTCTCAGTAACGGTAGGCCGACCCACTTTGAAAATTTCTTTGCTCAGTTTTGAGAGTGTTTCTTCAATGAGATTGGTCTGATCATTCACACAGGCATTATTGTTATAGTCTTCAATGTTGAGTTGATGAGCAATTTCATTGTTAATATTTCTTGATAAATCTTCATCTTCATAGCGGTGGGATACTTTTAACCTTAATTCCGAAACTCTGGACCTTAGGGCTTGCACCTGTTTTTTTCGGCTGACATCTTTTTTTAATTCTACTTTCAGATCATCGGCCAGTTTAGCAATTAAAGCCTTGTCCCTTTTCCTGAGAGCAGCGCTTTCATACGCGGAGATGCCCAGAATGCGCTCTAAAGCCATGAGCATCTCACTCTGCCGTCCTTTGGCTAGCTGATCTGCATCTTCGACATAAAAGGTAAGATGGGCATAAAGCAGGAGCTTCTCATGTTTACATTTCCTTTTTTTGTAATCAGCAGGTTTGGTATCTTCTCCCCAGAGGGCATAATACTGTTGCTCCGTTATTTTTTTGAGGACATTATTGTCATCAAGTTTTTTACGAACCCTGTCAAGTCGTTCCAGTTTGTTATCACCTTCACTGATCTGGATCCCGAGTATTTCTTCTGCGGTTTTCAGTGTATCCAGCGCCCCTTCCTCTGCCCGCTGCATAGCCTCGTTAAAGTATGTCTGAATTTTCTCAGAAATGGCGTTCCGACGATCATACACATCGCCCTCGCTATCGATGTCGACCATCTTCAGGGTTTTTTCCACAGCAGTGAGTTTCTGAAGTAGTTCAGGGCTGGGTTTGAGGCGGTCTGGCGTTCTGATCTCTTTCAGTTTTTTTTCCAGGCGTGCAAGATTGTGGACCACCCTGAATACCGCTTTTTCCAGGACGTCCTGATTCTTTTCTACGCTGTTTTTACTCAGTTTAATACCAAGAATTTCTGCCAGAGCATTTTGTTTGGCCTCGGTGTAAGAATTATCTTGGCCATGCAGTGTCTCAATTCTATGAAGCAGGACATCTTGTTGAATATCCATTGTCTTGATTTTCTGAAGCATGAGTTGTTTGTGAGCATTCATTTCCTCGATTTTTTGAAGCAGGTGTTCTTGCTGAGCGTCAACATCTGCATTGCTATCAAAATCCTGAATGTTTAAATGTGCGGCAATGGTTGCGTAGCGGGCTTTGATTGCGGCTGCTTTTCCAGCTTCTATAATGGTTCTCGGAAGAAGATATCGCTGGACCAAAGCTTCCTGCTGTTCAAGGAGCTGCAGAATGGCCTGCTGACGGGTTTCCGGGGTATCTTTGTCGTTAGAGATCAGGCCGAGATTACTTTCAAGGTTTGTCAGTCTCTGCGGAGCCTCATCGTCGGTCAGGTCTGTCTTATGTTGTATATGCTGCCGAACAGACTGAAAGCGGGCAACAAGATCGTTTTTATTGTTCGGGGTCATACCGAACTGATCTTCAACGGCTGTCAGTATTGTAATTATAATTTCATAGTCAGGCTGTTCTACTGCAGCAAAGGTTGTGACCAACTCCTGGGTGGTTTCATGAATTTTATTTCTGAGAAGTCTGGCTTGTTCTTCTGGTGTCTGGGTATTATCCCAATTATAAATACCAAGTTCTGCTGCCGTTTCACGAAATATTTTTTCGTTTAGCTTGCCCAGTTTGGCATGTTCTATCCGCAGCTCCTCCAGGTTGTTGTGTAACTCAAACAGCTGTCTCGCCATGTCGGTCATGACTCTGAAAGTAAACTCTTCGTCTTTTTCAGGATCGATCTGTGCTTCTTTGATATCGCCGACAACGGGTAACACTTTGCGAATATGCTGAAAAAAGTGCGGGTTCATCAGAAGATTTTTAAGTACGGGTTTGAAGCCGAAGTGTTCTATGAGTTGCCTGTAAATCCGGGTTGGTGTGATGACTAATGAAGCGATTCTGATGTGTTCTGGTGTGAACTCAAATTCACCTGATCCATTTGCCTCATCTGGAGAAGCCAGCGCCAATGTCTGCAGGAGGGATTCGTAATATACCAGCGAACGCGCCGCCAGTTTATCTTCGTTTGAAAGTGTCGTTAGTTGATCTTTGTCAATGACTGCATCGTGCCGTGCAACTAACTCCTCCAGCACTGCCATCTGCCTGCTTCGAATGACGAACCGGTAGTTTTTGAGCTTGCGTTTGTTAAGCTCTGCTTTTACTGCAGGGACGGGATTATTACCCTCAGCTTCTATCCAGAATTTATAGAGGTTTTCTACGAAAGCGACATCATCCGGATTCTGCATCAGACCATGAAAAACAATATTCTCCCCCGGAGCTTCTGCTATTTCCAACTTTGGATAACCCGCAGGCACATGATAAACCCGTTTGGCATCCTCAGCGTCTACTATGTAGCCGACAGGTTTGTTGTGTGCCAGTAGTTCGTTCAGAGCCTCCTGTTGTAAATCCTCTTCCAGGACATGAACCTGAATATAGGCAGAGGCGGCAGCTGCCAGGAGAGCCTCATCATTGACAAAGAGTGATTGACCCAGACGGTGCAGTTCAGGGGGTTGATCGCCCGCAGCGATAAGGCGCATGAAGGTACGCCCATTCACTTCAACTTTTTCAACTTCAATGGTGGCAAGGCCAACATAGTGATCATTTGAGCCGAGGTTTCCTGCTCTTTCTGCAGCGGCTCTCAAAACTTTAGCCAGTTGCAGGTGGTTGGCGATTTTCGTTAACGGTTGTAATGATGAACTCCAAACTAATTGATCACGAGCAACCTCCACGGAATCCTGATCGGTCATTCCGCCCCTGACTTCAATGACCAGTTCCTTTTCTTCAAGGTTGTGGGTGAACCTGAAGACTCCCTCATCGCCTACTTTGAGAACTTTGATATATTTCTGAGCAACGTCATTTTCGCCTGTTTCAAACTGATCAACACTGGAAACACCATCACCAATACCATAAAGAATTTCTGTAAAACTCATAGTAGTAGAGATAAAGCCCTGACCTTCTGAAGGCTCATAAGGGTACGTGGTGGTAAAAGATTTGGGTATTGGCTGCTGGTCATCACCTAAAGTTGGCTGAACCATGACCTCACTACGAAGTTTCACAACATTTCCGCTGCCCAAAATATAGGCTTTCGTCTGCAGTTTGCGAGCAGCCAGTGCCTCTGTATTAATGATGGAAGAGCTGATCGCAACGGCCACTGCAAGGCTTAATGCATTGTGGCGGATATTTGTCATTCTGCTACCTCAGAGCTGAGTACTTTTGTTATCTTGAAAAGTGATTGCCATACCTGGAGAGGAAGCACATTACAACGGTTCATAGCCGTCAATCGCTCATGGTTGTTCCGGCAAGCTGTTGAGTGAATTTAGTTCAAAGTGAGGAATCCGCCAGAAGCGAATTCAGTTCGCAGTGGTAAAGCCCAATGCCCGTATAATTGAGTGGTTTTTCAGGGAAGGAATGCATTCATGGCTGTAGAGGCTTCCTCAGGCGCTTCAGTCCCTGACTCGAATAAAGCACCCAGAGTGCAGGAGTAAGGAATACTTTCTGCGTGGGAAAACGACCATTTGGGCACATTCTCCCTGAAGTATTTTTCCCAGCTATTCTCGAACATCTTCATGGTGCGATCACGGCGGTCACGGAACTGCAGATAATTTTCATGTCGAGTCCAGCCATGCATCCTGTTGCCTGCTTTAACACGGTTTGTATAGGCTTCATCAGTTTCATTGAAGCGTTGAGGCGAGGCAATAGCGGTACGTTTCACAAATTCATCTTGCGTTTCCCCCATGCCTTTCCAGCGATTTATCTTGTCAAGACTGCGGCCCAGGGGTCCACCCAGCCACTGAGTGAGCATCTTGTTGTCGTTCATAAAGAAGTCGAAAGTGAGACTCGATGCCAGAGCGAATCCGAAGGTTTGAGCATAAGTGAATCCAGATATAAGGCCATGGGCGTATGCTCCGACAGTGGCTACCGGACCCAGCACCAGACCGGCTGTGACCGAGGCCAGAGTTTTTACTTTTTGCGGTGTCGCTCTGTGCAGCAAGGGTACCTGAACCCCTTGCCCGGAACCCATGGATTTCACTATTTCGGGCATCAGACGTGAAATGCTGCGATACCTGTGCGGGTTGGCGTTGTGCTGTCTGGCAAATAGCATAGCGCCGGTTTGCAGCAGAATGACTGATGACGCGGCCTTGCCCAACGGCATGACCATCCCGCCTACCTCAGAGACTTGTTCAATTCCACTGTGGTAGGCATATTGCCCGGTTCGGTCAGGATCAACACCATAGCGTTCCAGCCAGTGCTGGAAGGGTATGAGCATCCGGTGCAGGTAATCACCCCTGTTGGTCAGATCCAGAAGGTAGAGGAATGCCATGTTTGACAGCGACAGATCGTTAGCCTGCCAGACGGTATGGGTCGCCAGCAGGGGTTTGTAACTGGTGTAGTACCAGGTGACAGCCTGTACCAGAAAAGCTGAAGGTTTGACCCAGTAATCATTGAGCTGCCACTCAACTGCTGCGACATGAGCCTGCATCAATGTGTTATGGATTGCCTTGATCAGGTCTGATTCAGACAGGCCAGCAACATTGGCATAAGGTGTCAGGGTATCCTGAAGATTGCACAGGAAGGCTGCCGTCCTGCGGCCATTTTCAAAGGCAATATCGTCAAGCACGTAGTTGGCGATAATCGCAGCTGCGTACTCTTTCATGCCGATAACAGACTCTTTCATACCCGCCGGGTGAGAGGCCGCCACGGTCACAGGATTAAAGGCAGTCTGCATGAATTCGTCAGCTCCCTTATCAGACAGTATCCCGACAACAACCTTGAAGCGAGGCACGTCGACACCGTGTTTGTAGCCAAGGAAGTGTTCAAATTCGGCCACTGTCTGATAACCATCGACACCTCTGACGGCCTTTATATAGTTGTCAAGTTCAACCTTGCTGATTGAGCCTTCCTGCAGCAGAGTAGTGATCTTGTTAGCACAGGCAGAATGGGTAGCGAAGTATTCCGAGAAGCTTTTCAGCTCCTCTGGTGAGTACTGGAAGGGACCACCGTCATTTTCGTCGGCTTCCTCTGCAGCTCTCAGGGCTTCCCTTAATATCTCTAATTCCGCTTTTTTGCCCTCTGCTGCTCTTTTCAGATTCTGCTGTTTCCGTGTCAGTTGCAGAATCTTGCCGCCAAAACCATCATCCCCACCCAGTTCCAGCTGTTTGTTTCTCAGGGCATCAATACGGGCGTCATGGGTAGCAGTGGAGTCTGGCTTAAGACCCAGATTATTTTCAATGACTTTAAGACTTGCTTCATGATCCTCCAGAGTTTCCAGTGCTTTTGATATTTTTACTATTTTGTCCATTATTTCTTTATTGTGCTCAAGTTTGGTTTTAGTTTTCGGATCTATGTCTTTGGAGTTGTCAATCGCCTGATTTTCAGTATCCAGAGGCGCTTGTGATTGCTTTTCTTCATCCTTGGCACTGGCCAACTCCATTTCTCTAAAATCGTGCTCATGCAGGAACTGTGTAACCTGAGTGTACTTTCTCCTGGTTTCTGGCAGTTCGCCCTCTGCGTGATTGACTTTATCCTTACCATGAGACGCTTGACAGTCTCTAATGGCATTAATGTAATTAGATCCTTCTAAATAATTATCATGGTCAAACTCAAAAGGGATTTTCAGGGCTCTAATGTTAGTGTTCAGCTGATGAATGAGGCCAACCCGTTTTTCTGCATAGTATTCGCTTTCCTGAAGAAAGCGTTCGATGTCGTTTAATAGGTCTTCAGGGGTTTGATTATCATTCTGAGTCAGGCCAAACCTGGCATGAATGCGTTTCAGTGATTTATTGAGAGCCGTAATGTATTTATCTCTGTCGGTGGGGACGTCAGTAGAATCTGTGAATACCACCTGTTTACGATCAACAGCATCCAGTTTGCGATGAAGTTCCTCCAGCTCAGTTTCAGCTTCTTCTATGCTTACTTTCGCTCTGGCCAGCTCTCGATCAAGAACGTATCGGGGCTTAGGTCCCAGGCGAGCCATTTGCCTGTCAAGCTCATTCTCAATGGCTGCAACGTGCTCATTAACATCGGGCTGACCCGCATTGAAAACTTCTTCATCCAGCCGCGCGAGTGTCGCTGTAATCAGACGGTTCTGGTCTTTGAGAGGAGCATCTTCTTTATAATTTTCAATGTTGAGTTGAAGAGCTATTTCATTGTTTCTGTCTCTTTTGACACTTTCATGGTTATAGAGTTCGTCTACTTCATCCGTTAATAACCAAATTTTGGTACTTAGAGCATCCTTTTTTTCATCCAGGCTGGCATCTTTTCTAAATTTTACTTTCAGGACATCGGCCAGTGTAGCAATGAAATGCTGGCCTCTTTCTTCAGCCGCAGAGTTTTCGCTAATGTCGATGTTCAGCTTTTCCTCTACAACTTTAAGCAGCACTATCTGTTGTTTTGTGATTAACTCATCAGCGTCTTCGACAAGAAAGTTAAGACGCCCTTGCAGCCTCGCAAGTTTTAATTTCCCTGTTTCGTACGTCGGTGCGATGTTTTTTTTCCGGACCCTGTAATCTATATCAGCCAGCATTTTTTCGGTGACATCATCGCTCTCAAGTTTGCTACGAACCCTGTTAAGTCTTTCTGCATTGCCATCATCTTCATTGACTTTGATCCCGACGATTTCTTCTATGATTTTCAGTATACGCTGCGCCTCTTCCTCTGCATTCTGTCTGACATCAGTGATGTATGTCTGAATTTCCTCAGAAATGGCGTGACGACGGTCATAGACATCGTCTTTTCTATCGAGGTCATCCATCTTCAGGGCTTTTTCCACAGCCGTCAGTTTCTCTACTACTTCAGGCATGGCTTTGGTATGGTCTGGTGTTCTGATGTCTTCCAGTTCTTCTTTCGAATCTGTAAGAATATGAACTCTGTTGTGTATTGGCTGTATCAGTGCCGACAGGTGCTGTTGAATGGACTGAAAGCGGGCACCCAGGTCGTTTTCATTATCGGGAGTAATACCGAGTTGGCCTTCAATAGCGGCCAGATTTGTTTTTACAGTGTCTTTGTCATTAAGTCTCTCTCTGATGCGTATGGCTTGCTCTTCGGGTGACTGGGTATCATCCCAGTGATCAATACCAAGGGCTTCTGCCAGCTCAATGTTGCGAATTTTTATGGCTTTTTCTCTGGCATTACGAACTTCCTGTTTTAGTGCCGGAATTTCCGCGACTTCCTGCTGAAGTTTCTGTAACTGGTTTTGCAGTCCTTCCTGCAATGAAAGAGACCGCGCAAGGTCATGCTCAGCTTTAACTTCAATTTTTTGCCTGAGTTTAAGTGCCAGGATTTTTTCCCTCTGAATCAGCTGTCTGGCCATGTCGGCACTGACTTTGGCCGCAAACGGATCGTCCTGGTAAGCCACATCGGCCCGTAATTCGGCGGCAACGGGGCTCAGAATACTCTGAACAAAATCCTGGTTCGTCAGAAGATCTCCAAGCACGGATTTGAAGCTGAAGTATTTTGCGAATTGCATCTGCAGCCAGGTTGGCGTGATGGCTAACGAAGCGACTCTGATGTGTTCTGTTGTGAGCTCAAATTCAGCAGCTGGAGATGCCAGAGTTGGAGTAGCACTGACCAATGCCTGCTGGAGAAATTCGTAGCATGCAAGTGTATTCAATGCCCGTTTATCTTCGTTTGTAAGCGTCGTTGGCTCTTCAGCGCCGTGCCGCGCAACAATCTCCTCCAGCACTGCCATCTGCCTGCTTCGAATCACGTACAGGTAGGTTTCGACCTTACCTTTTTTAACTTTTGTTGCCGCTGACGGGATGGTGTAGTCAGCCTCCGCTTCTTTCCAGAGGTTATAGATGTTTTCTACAAAAGTGAGATCATGCGGATTCGGCTTCTGACCATGGAAGACGATAACCTCCCCCGGAGCTCCTGCTACTTCCAGTTTTGGGTAACCCGAGGGCACAGGACAAAGCTGTTTGTCACCCTCGACGTGGACAACATATCCGACGGGTTTGTTGTGCGCTAACAGTTCATTAAGAGCTTTCTGTTGTAAACCTATTTTCAGAACGTGAACCTGGATGTAGGCAGAGGCGGCGGCTGCCAGAAGAACATCATCATTGACAAAGAGTGATTGACCCAGACGTTGCAGCTCAGGAGGCGGATCGCCCGCAGCGATAAGACGCATGAAGGTACGCCCATTCACTGCAACTTTTTCTACTTCAATGGTGGCAAGTTCGACATAGTGATCACTTGCGCCAAGGTCTCCTGCTTTGTCATCAGCTGCTCCCAGCACAGCATGCAGCAGTTGGGGGTGGGCGATTTTCGTTAATGGTTCTAATAATTTAATGCCAACTAATCGACGACGGACAGCCCAGACTGAATCCTCGTCGGTCATTCTGCCTCTGACTTCAATGACCAGTTTCTCTTCTCCAAGGTTATGAGTGAACCTGAAGATTCCTTTATTATCCACCTTCAGAATTTTGGTGTATTTCTGAGCAACGTCGTTCTCGCCTGTTTCAAACTGATCAACAGTGGAAACGCCACCATAGATATTATAAAGAATGTCTGTAAAGCTTACAGAGTGAATACTGTAGCTCGTTCTGTCATGATTCTGATCAATGTAGAGGGTGTTAATGGATTTGGGTATTGACTGCTGGTCATCCCCTACAGCTGGCATAACAGTGACTTCACTCTGGGTAAACTCCGCATGTCTATAGCTCAGAAAATGGACAGATTTCGTCTGCAGCCTGCGACCGGCCAGTGCCGGTGTAGCTATCATGGAAGCACTGACGGCAACGGCCACTGCAAGGCTTAATACACCAGGGCGGAGATATGTCATTTTACTGCCTCGAAGAAGGCACCCAGAGTGTGGGAGTAAGGAATACTTTCTGCGTGGGAAAACGACCATTTGGGCACATTTTCCCTGAAGTATTTCTCCCAGCCATTCTCAAATAGTTTCATGGTGTGATCGCGGCGTTCACGGAATTGCAGGTAATTTTCGTGTCGAGTCCAGCCATGTATCATGTCATTTGCTTCAACACGGTCTGTATAGGCTGCATCGGTTTCACCGAAGCGTTGAGGCGAAGCAGTATCGGTGCGCATCACATATTCATCGTCCGTTTCACCTGCGCCTCGCCAGCGATTAATCCTGTCAAGAGTGCGGCCCAGAGGTCCACCCAGCCATTGAGTGAGCATCTTGTTGTCGTTCATAAAGAAGTCGAAAGTGAGACCCGATGCCAGAGCAAATCCGAACGTTTGAGCACAGGTAAATCCGGCTATGAGACCGTGGGCGTATGCTCCGACGGTGGAAACTGGGCCCAGCACCAGACCAGCTGTGGCGGAGGCCAGCGTTTTCGCTGTTTGTGGTGTTACCCTGTGCAGCAGGGGTACCTGAATCCCTTGCCTGGAACCCATGGATTGCACTATTTCGGGCAGCAGACGGAAAATGCTGCGATACATTTGCGGGTTGGCGTTGTAATGTCTGGCAAACAACATGGAGCCGGTTCTCAACAGAATCACTGCAGAAGCGGCCTTGCCCAATGGCATGGCCAGTCCGCCCAGTTCAGAAACTTTTTCAATTCCTTTGTGGTGGGCATATTGTGCGGTTCGGTCAAGATCAACACCATAGCGTTCCAGCCAGTGCTGAAAAGGTACGAGCATCCGGTGCAGGTAATCACCCCTGTTGGTCAGATCCAGAAGATAGAGGAATGCCATGTTCGACAGGGACAGATCGGCAGCCTGCCAGACGGTATGGGTCGCCAGCAGGGGTTTGTAACTGGTGTAGTACCAGGTGACAGCCTGTACCAGAAAAGCTGATGGTTTGACCCAGTAATCCTTGAGCTGCCACTCAACCGCTGCGGCATGAGCCAGCATCAATGTGTTATGGATTGCCTTGATCAGGTCTGATTCAGACAGGCCAGCAACATTGGTATAAGCTGTCAGGGTATCCTGAACATTGCTCAGGAAGGCTGCTGTCCTGCGGCCATTGTCAAAGGCAATATCGTCAAGAACATAGTTGGCGATGACCGCAGCTGCATACTCTTTCATGCCGACAACAGACTCTTTCATACCCGCCGGGTGAGTGGCCGTCACGGTCACAGGATTAAAGGCAGTCTGCATGAATTCATCAGCTCCCTCATCAGACAGTGTCCTGACAACGACTTTGAAGCGAGGCACATCGACGCCCTGTTTGTAGCCAAGCAAGTGTTCAAATTCGGCCACTGTCTGATAACCATCAACACCTCTGACGGCCTTTATATAGTTCTCAAGTTCAAGCTTGCTGATCAAGCCTTCCCGCAGCAGAGTAACGATCTTGTTAGCACTGGCAGAATGGGCAGCAAAGTATTCCGGGAAGCTTTCCAGATCTTCAGGTTCATGCTCGACGAAGTGAATGTCTGTTTTGCCCATGGCGCGAATTTCGTCCTTGAATTGTTGAGACCCTATTTCCATCTGAGACATGGCCTTGAGCACCAGAATATCAACTTCATCCAGCGCATCCCTGGGCTGGCCGTACAGGGGCTGGACAGGGTATTTCGGAAAGCTGGTCTTCAGGCTCTTAAAAACTTCCACAATCCGACTGGCCTGTTTAAATGTCAGTGTGTCTCCAGCCAATGCCTTTACGCGAATGGATGCGAATTCATCGTCAAAATTGAAAACCGGAAGAAATGGCATTGCTTTATCGCTCTCCATTGTTGCCAGGTGCAGGCCAATTGCGGCTTGCAGAGCTTGTTTTTTGAGAGGGTGCTGCTGCATGAAGTCGTTCATATCGGTCAGCAGTTTTGCATGTCTCTCTGTGTACTGGATGGGACTGCGGTCATTCTTGACGGCTTCTTCGGCAACCTTCAGGACATTTTTCATTCTCACAACGTCTGCTTTACTGGCTTCAAGTTCAGCTTCCAGACGCATATAAAGGGACGGTTCCTCAATCAGTTGCTGGATCTTGCCGCCAGTACCATCGTCACCACCCAGTTCTACCTGTTTGTTTCTCAGGGCATTAATCCGTTGTTCATTAGTGTCAGAAGCGTCTGGTTTAAGACCCACAGCTGCTTCAGTGGCTTCAAGAAGCGCGTCATGATCCGCCAGGTCCTGTTTTGCAATTAATGCAGCTTGATATTTACGATTCATGGCTGAATTCAGCCGATCCCGATCGATTTTATCGGAGCTTGATGGGTTCCTATTGATGTTTTCATAGTCGAACATCTGCTGTTCTTTGCGAACCAGATTTTCTCGTGCAGCAACTTCTTCAGCCATTGCGTTGGCTAAATCGATACTTTTCCTGTCGTGCTCACGCAGGAATTCCGTGACTTGAGTGTACTTTTTTCTGGTTAAAGGCAGTTCATTCCACAATCTTTCCATTTCACCGGTTGTTTCCCGACCCGGAGTATATGAATAACCATTAAAAGTAAGAACGTAATCATCAGCTTCTTCCAGCGAAGCGGGGTCGCCTTTTATCCAGACGCGCAGATTGGTTTTGGCTTTCAGCTCCTCAATGATTTTATCTCGTATGTCTACTCTGTATCCCAGCAGGTAATATATGATGTCCTCTGCCCGCTCTTCGTTGGTTTGCTCGTCACCTGCAGGCAGACCCAGCTGGGTCTGATACTGTTTCATTGCCTGATTGATAGCAATGTCTTCCGGGGTACGTTGGAGCAAAACATCCATATTGTAGTTTGCTTTTTCCAGCTCATTTTCAGCTTCTTTTACTGCTCGCCTGGCTCTGGCTACTTCGTGATCAAGAACGTATCGGGGTTTTGGTCCCAGCAGAGCCATTTGCCTGTCAAGCTCATTCTCAATGACTGCGATATGTTCATTAATGGTAGGCTCAACGACGTTGAAAACGTCTCTAATCATTTTTGAGAATGTTTTATCAACGAGACTGATCCGGTCATTCTGACAGGCATTGTTTTTATCTCCTGAGACAGGTTCATCTTTACAGCGCCTGATTGCGTCAAACTTTAATTCTGAAAGGCTTTTTAACATAGCAATCATATGTTCACGCATACTGGCATCTTTCTTTAATTCTACTTCCAGGCCGTCGGCCATTTTAGCAATGAAAGCCATGCCTCTTTCTTTAGCAGGAGCGTTTTCGTTCTTGTCGATGCCCAGCCTGTTCTCTACAGCTTCAAGCATCCTTATCTGTCGTCTTGTGGCTAGCTCATCCGTTTCAACATAAGAGGTAATACGCACGCAAAGCTGGAGCTTCTCAAGTTTACCTTTCCTTCTTTCGTAATCAGGTTTGGGATCTTCTCTCCAGAGGGCTTGAAATTGATACTCCGTCATTTTTTCGATGACATCATCCTCCAGAAGCTTATCACGAACCCTTTCAAGTCGTTCCAGGTTGTTATCACCTTCACTGACTTGGATCTCGAGTATTTCTTCTGCAGTTTTCAGCACATCCAGCGCCTCTTCTTCTGTCCGCCGTTTGGCCTCCTTGAGGTATGTCTGAATTTTCTCAGAAATGGCGTTCCGGCGATCATAGACATCCCCCTCGCTATTGAGGTCGACCATGTTCAGTGCTTTTTCTACAGCAGTCAGTTTCCGAAGTACTTCAGGGCGGTGGCTTGGCGTTCCAGCTTCTGTTGCAGCAAGCCTTGTGGCAACTGATTGGTGGATTTCATGAATTTTTCTGCTGATAATTCTGGACTGTTCTTCGGGGGGTTGAGTGACATCCCAGTCATCAATGCCAAGCTCTTCTGCCAGTTGCGCGTTGTGAGCTTTTGCGGCATCATTGCGCACATGTTTTTTTAGCAGTTGAATTTGATCGTCTTCCCATCGAAGTGTCTTTATCTGGTTTTCCTGCTCTTCTACTCTGGCACGAAGCTGTTCAAGCTTATCCTCATAGTAATGTATTAGTTCTGTTAATTCGTCTTGATCGCTGAGTTCGGCCTCTTTTACCCTCAGCTTTTCCAGCTCGTTTTCCATTTCAATCAGCTGCATGGCAAATTTGCGCTTGACTTTGGAAGCAAAGCCTTCCTGTTCGCTGGAAGGATCGTCAAAATAATCGTCAGAAAATACGGTGGTATCGGATTTAATTATTTGATGAATATTCTGAATGAAATACCGGTTATTCAGAAGGTTTCCAAGTACGGGTTTGAAGCTGAAGCGTTTGACAAGTTCGACATGCATCCAGGTCGGCGTGATGAACGACGAAACAAATCTGACCTGTGGTATTGTTAATTTAAATTCATCGGCTCGATCTGAACTGGCACAGGTCAATGCCTGCTGGAGATATTCATAGTATGCAAGTGTCACCACGTTGCCAAAGTATAAAAAAGACGTACCTGTTGTACTGACAATGCCCTTCTCGTGCTCTGCAGCTAACTCCTCGAGCACTGCCATCTGCCTGCTTCTAATGTTGTACTGGTAGCTTTTGAGCCGGTCTTTTTTAATCTGTATCGTTTCTCGAGGGCGAGGACTGTTGCGGAACTCTTCCATCCAGACGTCATAGATAGCTTCCATAAAAGCGATATCCGTCGGATTCTGCTTCTGACCACGGAAAACAATAATCTCCCCCGGAGTCTCAGTCACTTCCAGTTTTGGAAAGCCTGCAGGCACAGGGAGAGCCTGCGTGTTATCCTCAGCGTAGATAACATAGCCAACGGGTTTCTGGCAGGACAAGAGTTTATTCAGAGTTTCCTGTTGTAAATCTTCTCTCAGAACATGAACCTGGGCATAGGCAGAGGTGGCTGCTGCTAAAAGCACCTCATCATTGACAAAGAGCGATTGACCCAGACGTTGCAGTTCTGGTGGCTCATCGCCTGCAGCGATCAGTCGCATAAAGGTGCGCCCTTTCACTTCAACCTGGTCTACTTCAATAGTGGCAAGGGCAACATAGTTATCAATTTCGCCAAGACTTCCTGCTCTTTCATTCGCACCTTTCAGCACGCCGACCAGATGTTCAGGGTCGGCGACTTTCGTAAACGGTTCCAGTGGTTGGATATCACTTGATTGAGCACGAACAGCCGAAATTGAATTCTGATCGGTCATTCCTTTTCTAACTTCAATGACCAGTTTCTTTTCCGCAAGATTATGGGTGAATTTGAAGATCCCCTCATCACCGACCTTGAGGACTTTGGTGTATTTCTGAGCAACGTCATTATCGTCCGTTACAAACAGATCAACACTGGAAACGCCACCTTCGATGCCGGAAAGAACGTCTGTGAAGCCTTCAGAAGGAGCCTCGTAGCCTGCTACGGCTTCAGTCTGATCTGGGTAGGTGGTTGTAAAAGATTTGGGTATGGGTTGCTGGTCATGACCTAAAGTTGGCTGAACTATGACCTCACTCTGGATAAACTCCACAGATTCATTGTCCAGAATGTCAAAAGATTTCGTCTGCAGTCTGCGATCGGCCAGTGCCTGTGTACTGATGATGGAAGAGCTGATTGCAATGGCCACTGCAAGGCTTAATGCAGTGGGGTGAATAGTTGTCATTCTGCGATCTCACTGCTTTTGTTATCGTGAAAAGTGATTGTTGCACCAGACGAGGAAGCAACTTTCAAAATCACCCATGGTTGTTAATTGCTCATGGTTGATACGGTAAGCTGAAGTGTTCACCTGTTTCATGGTGAATTGCTGAGGTTGCTGGTGGAAAGCTTGATTGAGAGGTGTTTCTCTTATCATCACCGTGTACTTACAGTTCATCATCCTTTTGCAATTTATTGAAGGCTTCAAGAGTGTAGAAGTAAGGAATGTTTTCTGCAGAAAAAAATAAGACACCCATGGAAAAATAAGAAAAAAAATAAGACACCCATAAAATAAAAAATAACAAAAAAATAAGACACCCATAAAAATTAATAAAAAAATAAGACACTCAAAAACCGTATTCCCAAAAAGTATCAGAAAATCTATCCTCAAGTAGCGTATCAACGAGCCACACAGAGAGCCATTAAACGCACAGAGTCTTTCAAGCCATAACTCAGGCAGTACAAATCCATTCCGACATAAGTCGAAGAGAGATAAAGAGAGGGTCTTTGACGTCTTAACTGACTTCTACGCTAACCTGTCAGGTACAAACGACTGCAGGCGTTTAAACCTCGAAGCCACTTCTGTCCGGCTTCAAGTGCATAAGCCTTCATCGCCTTCAGACGGCCAACTGCCCGATAAAAACGATTATTCCATTGCATGGTTTTCAGCCACTCATCCGGATCAATTTCCAATCTTTCAAGAATAGGAGGGGTACACGACGGAATGGAACCTTTCTTGTCTGTCCTGACAACGCGGCCACTCCAGTCAACCAGTTCCAGATAGTCGTGAAGAAGGTAGGGAAGGGCAACGTCCTTATTCTGGCCCTGCAAACAAAAAGGTTTCAGGGTCAGCGGCTGATTTTTAGTCTCAGAATGTGTAAATTGATCCACTCGTTCCTGAATCGACGTGTAGTCTGATGCTTCCGGTGTTTCTACCTTACCAGCCCGAATCGGATTCAAGTCAACGTAGGTCATGCAGGTCAGTAAAGCTGCCTCGTCCAGCAATGCCTGGCTTTTAAAGCGACCTTCCCAGAAGCGTCCTTTACACTGGTCTTCTTTATTGGCCTCACGAGCAAGGTATTCATTCAGGCAGCGCATAAACCAGCTGATATCCATTAAACGACGCCGGTATTCCTCAGCATATTCATCAATACGGGCCAACTCAGCGCTGCCCAGTTTGTCAGCGGCCAGATACCTTTGCACCAGAAGCGGACCTCTGAACAAGGTTGTCCAACGATGAAGCACTTCATTCCGTGACCAGCCTCTGGCAGATGACTGATTGATGTGCAAAACCACATGATAATGGTTTGACATGACTGCGTAAGCGCAGACTTCGATAGCAAAGACTGAAACCAGTTCCCGGAGTTTATCCACCACCCACTGGCGGCGATGCTCGTAGTTCTTGCCAGTCAGGTGGTTCTCTCCACAGAGGTAAGCCTGACGAACACATCTTGCCATGCAGTGGTAATAGGGCGTTGAGCTGGGGTCAATCAGTGTATTGCGGGCCTGAGCCATGGACTCACCTGTTTGGGTAAAAAATCAGTGATGGGTGAAAAAGTAGACCAGATGGGTGGTAAAGCAAATTTATGGGTGTCTTTTTTTTTTTTTTTCTTCTTTTCTAAAGGGGTCATTCACTGGTTTCTGATATCAAAGTTCGTCATAGGTATTCTTGTCTTCCAGATCGGACTTCTTAACCTCAAGACCAGCCAGCGCTGCTTTCTCGGCTGTGGGGATGGTAGTTGATTTGGTTTGAGGGTTATTTATCTGATCATCACTCTTTTGCCAATCATTGAAGTTTCCCAGAGTGTAGGAGTAAGGAATACTTTCTGCGTGGGAGAATGACCATTTAGGCACATTGTCCCTGAAGTATTTCTCCCAGCCATTCTCAAACAACTTCATGGTACGATCACGGCGGTCACGGAATTGCAGATAATTTTCGTGTCGCGTCCAGCCATACATTTTTTTGCCTGCTTTAACACGCTTTGCATAGGCTTCATCGGTTTCATTAAAGCGTTGAGGCGAAGCAATAGCCGTACGTTTCACATATTTATCCCGGTTTTCCCCCAGGCCGAGCCAGCGATTAATCCTGTCAAGGCTTCGACCCAGAGGTCCACCCAGCCATTGCGTGAGCATCTTGTTGTCGTTCATAAAAAAGTCGAAGGTGAGACTCGACGCCAGAGCAAATCCAAAGGTTTGAGCATAAGTGAATCCAGATATAAGGCCATGAGCGTATGCTCCGACAGTGGCTACCGGACCCAGCACCAGACCGGCTGTGGCCGAGGCCAGGGTTTTTACTTTTTGTGGTGTCGTCCGGTGCAGCAGTGGTACCTGAAGCCCTTGTCCGGAACCCATGGACTTCACTATTTCGGGTGCCAGACGAAAAATACTGTGGTACATATGCGGGTTGGCGTTGTACTGCCTGGCAAACAACATGGAGCCGGTTCTCAGTAAAATGACTGAGGAAGCGGCTCTACCCATTGGCATGGCCAGTCCGCTCACTTCAGTGACTTGTTCAATTCCACTGCGGTCGGCATATTCGTCAGTTCGGTCAAGATCAACACCGAAGCGTTCCAACCAGTGCTGGAAAGGTGTGAGCATCCGGTGCAGGTAATCACCCCTGTTGGTCAGATCCAGAAGATAGAGGAATGACATGTTCAAGAAGGATAGCTCGGTAGCCTGCCAGGTGGTGTGGGTCGCCAGCAAGGGGGCGTAACTGGAGAAGTACCAGGTGACAGCCTGTACCAGAAAGGCTGATGGTTTGAGCCAGTACTCATTCAGCTGGTGCTCAACCGCTGCGGCATGAGCCTGCATCAAGGTGCTATTGATAGCCTTGATCAGGTCTGACTCAGACAGGCTGGCAGCATTGGCATAAGGCGTCAGGGTATCCTGAACATTGGTCAGAAAGGCTGCCGTCCTGCGGCCATTTTCAAAGGCAATATCGTCAAGAATATAGTTGGCGATGATCGCGGCAGAGTACTCTTTCATACCGGCAACCGACTCTTTCATTCCTGCCGGTTCAGTAGCAGTAACGGCCACAGGAGTAAAGGCACTCTGTATGAACTCATCAACTCCTGCATCGGACAGCATCTGGACAACGGCTTTGAAGCGGAGCACATTGATGCCATGTTTGTTGCCCAGGAAGTGTTCAAATTCAGCCGCTGTCAGATAACCACCGACATCTTTGGCAGCTTTCATGTAGTTTTCAAGCTCAATCTTGCTGATCAGTCCTTCACGCAGCAGAGCTATAATTTTGTTACCACTGGCAGAATGAGTAGCGAAGTATTCCGAGAAGTCTGTCAGGTCTCCTGATTCATGTTCGACGAAGTGAATGGCTGTTTCGCCCATGCCGTTAATGACCTCGTCGTATTGTTGAGCCCCACTTCCTATCTCACTCCTGACCCTGTGCGCCAGACTCTCGACTTGTTCCATGATATCTGGCTCAGAGGGGGAGAGCGGGAAGCTTCTTTTCAGGCTTTTGAAAACTCCCACAATCCGACTGGCCTGATTAAACGTCAGGTCTTTTCCGACCAGCGCCTGCAAGCGAATGGGGGCAAACTCATCGTCAAAATCGAAAGTGGTAAGACAGGGTATGACCTTACCACTGTTTACCGCAGAGGCTGCCAGACCTGTTGCGGCTTCCAGAGCTTGTTTCCTGAGAGAGTGCTGCTTTATGAAGTCGTGCATCTCGGCCAGAACTTTTACCTGTCCCGGGGTATACCGGAAGGGACCGCCGTCATTTTTGACGGCTTTGCCTGCCGCTCTCAGCACTTCCTTCATTCTCTCAATATCTGCTTCTCTGGCTTCAATCTCACTTTCCAGACGGTCCTGTTCCTGAATCAGTTGCTGAATCCTGCCGCCATTGCCATCATTCCCACCCAGTTCCAGTTTTTTGTTTCTCAGGGCATTAACCCGGTCATCATAGTTAGCAGTAGAATCTGGTTTAACGCCCACAGTTTCTTCAATGGCTTTAAGACTCGCTTTATGATCCTCCAGAGCTTTTTGTGCTTCTGACTTCAGCGTTTTTTTCTGTTCCAGGACTAAATCCAGCTCAGCTCTCTCGTCCTCAAGTGAGGTTTTAGTTTGCGGATCAATGTCTTTGGAATGGTTAATGTCCTGATTTTTTCTATTCAGAGCCTCTTGTGCTTGTTTTTCTCGAAATTGTGCATGAGCCAATTCCATTTCTCTAAATTCGTGCTCATGCAGGTATTTCGTAACCTGAGTGTACTTTCTTCTGGTTTCAGGCAGTTCGCCTATTGCGAAATCGACTTCATCCCGACCATAAGCGGCTACATAGTTTCTGACAGCATTCATGTAATCCTCTTCTGACATGTTATCAGGGTCACTCTCAAAAGGGGGTCTGAGATCTTTGATGGCAGCACCCAGTTTCTTAAAGGTTTCAACTCGTCTATCTGTCTCGTCCCTGTTTCTTTTCAGAAAACGTTTAATGCCGTCTATCAGGTCTTCAGGGGTTTGATTATCATCCTGAGTCAGACCCAACCCGGTCTGAATTTGTTTCATTGCCTGATTGAGAGCAGTGGTATCTCTGACCGTGTCAGGGCGGACGTCAGTAGAATGTGCAAATAGCACTTGTTTACCATGAACAGCATCCAGTTTGCGATGAAGTTCCTCCAGCGCACTTTCAGCTTCTTCTATGTCGCCTTTGACTACCTCTGAATCAGGAACGTATCCTGGTTGAGATCCCGGACGAGCCATTTGCCTGACAAGCCTGGTTCGAACCCTCTCAAGCCTTGCTGTCATGTCATCTCCTTCATTGACTTTGATCTTGAGTAGTTTTTCTACGGATTCCAGTACATTCAGTGCCTGACGGTCTTGTAATTTACTGTCTTCATTCAGTTCAGGATCAGGAACCTCAGCCAGAGCATCTTGTCTGAGTTTGACGAAAGTTGCTTCTTTAGTGGCTTGAGTATTCAGTGTCGTCTTTTCAGGTTCTTCCTGAGGCTGTCCTGCTGAGGCAGCCGCTCTGTGCATACCATTAATTTTCTCCAGGAGGCGTCTGGCATGCTCATCCAGTGACCGGGTATCACTCCAGTCATCCTTGCCAAGTGCTACTGCCAGTTCAGCGTTGTAAAGACTTCTGGCAAAAAGAACTTCCTGTTCCAGCTCAGGAATTCGCCCGATTTTCTGAATAATTGTATTTTGCAGGCTTTGCTGATCTTCCAGCTGCACAAGAAGCTTTGCAACTTTACCCTTAATGATCTGAAGGAGTTGTTGCACTTCCAGTTTTATCTCATCGCCGGTATCGGCTATTTCCGGTGCCCGCTGCAACCTGTATTCAAGCTGCAAGAGTTCGACTGCCTCTTTCTGAAGAAGCTCTTGCAGGTCGCTGTCCCGTTCAGCCAGCTGTCTGGCCAGGTTTTTCTTGAATTTGACATAAAACTGTTTGTCGTCGTGTAAGTCGTCGGTCTCTAATTTAACGACAGTGGATATATGATTAAGAATATTCTCAACAGCATGCTGGCTAGTCAGAAGGTCTCTGAGTACAGGGTTGAAGCTGAAGCGTTTTAAGAGTTGGGCCTGCATCCAGATTGGCGTGATGAGTGACGAAGCAGCTCTGATGTGGTCTGCTGTGAACGTAAACCGAAATGTTTCATCTTGGTCAGCAATGCTCAGCGCCTGCTGCAGAGATTCATATTTTGCCAGTGCAAGCGCCGTCTCTTTATCTTCGTGTGCAAGCGTCGTTTGATCTTCGTTCACTCCAGCATTGTGCCGCGCAACAAACTCCTCCAGCAGCGCCAGCTGCCTGCTTCGAATGAACCGCAGGTACCTTTTGACATTAGATTTTAAAACAAGAACTGATACTGGATTAGCGGAGTTGTGAGCCTCAGCTTCTTTGAGGTTAAGAAGGTTTTCTACAAAAGCGACATCGGCTGGATTCGGATTATGGCCACGGAAAATAATGATATCCTCAGCAGTCTGAGTCACTTCAAGTTTTGGATAACCCGAAGGCACAGGATAAACCAGCGTGTCATCATCGGCGTGTACAACATAGCCAACGGGTTTGTTGTGTTCCAACAGTTCATTGAGAGCCCTCTGTTGTATATCTCCTCCCAGGACGTGAACCTGAATATAGGCAGAAGTGGCAGCCGTCAGCAGAGCCCCATCATTAACAAAGAGCGATTGGCCCAGGCGCTTTAGCCCGGGAGGCTGAGCACCCCCTGAGATAAGGCGCATGAATGTACGCCCATTCACTGCAACCTGTTTTACTTTAATGGTGGCAAGGGCGACATAGTGATCGCCTGAACCCAGGCTTCCTGTCCTGTCATCGGCACACAACAGCATTGAATACAGTTCTTCGGTGCTGGCTAGTTTCGTTGACGGTTCTAATGGTTGGCCGCCAGATAATCCAGCACGAACAGAGTTAACTGAATCCTCATCGGTCATTCCTGCCCTGACTTCAATCAACAGTTCCTCTGCGTCAAGGCTATGGGTAAACCTGAAGACTCCCTCATCGCCCACCTTCAGGACTTTGGTGTATTTCTGAGCAACGTCATTCTCGCCTGTCTCAAACTGATCGACAATGGAAACGCCTCTATCGAAATAAAAACAAAGGCCGACAAATGAGCTTTTTGAAGGACAAATATGGCCCTCCCTGAACTCAACCTGAGGAGTGTAGGTGGTTGTAAAGGATTTGGGTATTGGCTGCTGGTCAAGACCTAAAGTTGGCCGAACCTCCACCTCACTCTGGATAAACTCCGCATGTTCATTGTCTTGAATGTCGACAGGTTTTATCTGCAGCCTGCGACCGGCCAGTGCCTCTGTGGCAATGATGGAAGAGCTGATTGCAAAGGCCACAGCAAGGCTCAATACTTTGGGGCGAGCATTTGTCATTCTACTACCTCAGAGCTGAGTACTTTTTATTACCGCGAAAAGTGATGACCACACCAGGCGAGGAAGCAACTTGTGATCGCTCATGGCTGACATTCGCTCATGGCTGTCATTTGCTTGTGTGTTTGCTTGTGTGAGTAGCTTCAGGCTCTTTCAGCAGAGAAACCTCTGTGGACTGGAGGAGGAAACGCTCACACCTGCAGCCATCACCTGTATTTCATCGTTCAGTGGTGTAACTGGTTGCTGGTTGCATGACGCATTCAGCGGGGTTCTGTCTCTTATCATGAACAGAAGCTTTCTTGTTATTGCCATGTCGCCATTCGAAGAAAGCTCCCAAAGTGTAGGAGTAAGGAAAGCTTTCTGCATGGGAGAATGACCATTCAGGTATATTTTCCCTGAAGTATTTCTCCCAGCCATTCTCAAACAGTTTCATGGTGCGATCACGGCGTTCGCGGAACTGTAGATAATTTTCGTGTCGAGTCCAGCCATACATGCTGTTGCTGGCTTTAGCCCGGTTTGTATAGGCTTCATCGGTTTCATTGAGGCGTTGAGGCGAGGCAATAGCGTTACGTTGCTCATATTCATCTTGTGTTTCCCCCAAGCCTATCCAGCGATTCATCTTGTCAAGAGTGCGGCCCAGAGGACCACCCAGCCATTGAGTGAGCAGCTTGTTGTCGTTCATAAAGAAGTCGAACGCGAGACTCGACGCCAGAGCGAATCCGAAGGTTTGAGCATAGGTGAGCCCTGATACAAGACTATAGACGCATGCTCCGACAGTGGCTACCGGACCCAGCACCAGACCGGTGGTTGCAGAGGCCAGGCTTTTCACTTTTTGTGGCGTCACCCTCTGCAGCAGTGGTACCTGAACCCCTTGTCCGGAGCTCATGGATTTCACCATTTCAGGCAGCAGACGGAAAATGTTGCGATACATTTGGGGGTTGGCGTTGTGCTGTCTGGCAAATAACATGGAGCCGGTTCTCAGCAGAATGACTGAGGAAGCGGCCTTGCCCAATGGCATGGCCAGCCCGCCTGCTTCAGAGATTTGTTCAATTCCACTGTGATAGACATATTGGCCGGTTCGGTCAGGATCAACACCGAAGCCTTTCAACCAGTGCTGGAAAGGTATGAGCACCCGGTGCAGGTAATCACCCCTGTTGGTCAGGTCCAGAAGATAGAGGAATGACATGTTCGAGAGGGATAGCCCGGCAGCCTGCCAGGTGGCGCGGGTCGCCAGCAGGGGTTTGTAGCTGGAGAAGTACCAGGTGACAGCCTGTACCAGAGAGGCTGAAGGTTTGATCCAGTAGTTATTTAGCCCCTGCTCAACCGCAGTGGCATGAGCCTGCATCAAGGTGTCATGAATAGCCTTGATCAGGTCTGATTCAGACAGGTCGGCAGCATTGGCGTAAGGCGTCAGGGTATCCTGAACATTGGTCAGAAAGGCTGCCGTCCTGCGGCCATTTTCAAAGGCAATATCGTCAAGAATATAGTTGGCGATGACTGCGGCTGCGAACTCTTTCATGCCGTCAACAGATTCTTTCATACCTGCCGGGTCACTGACAGTTGAGATCACAGGAGTAAAGGCACTCTGCATGAATTCATCGACCCCCTCATCGGACAGTATCTGTACAACGGCTTTGAAACGAGGCAGGTTAATGCCGTGTTTGTTGCCAAGGAAGTGTTCAAATTCATCCACTGTCTGATAACCATCAACACCTCTGACAGCCTTCATGTAGTTCTCAAGTTCTATCTTGCTGATCAGACCTTCACGCAGCAAAGCAATGATCTTGCTACCACTGACAGAGTGGGTAGCGAAGTATTTCGAGAAGTCTTTCAGGTCCTCTGGTTCATGCTCGACGAAGTGAATGGCTCTTTTAGCCATGCCATGAACTTCCACAATACGACTGGCCTCATTAAACGTCAGATCATCCCCGACCAGCGCCTGCAAGTGAATCGGTGCAAATTCATCGTTAAAATCGAAAGTCGTGAGGCAGGGTATTGTTTTAGCACTGTTGATTGCTGATTCTGCCAAACCCAGCGCAGCATTGAGAGCCTGTTGCCTGAGAGGGTGCTGCTGTGTGAAGGAGTCCATATCGGCCAGAACTTTTTCTGCTTTTGTGCTGGTGCTCTGTTGCTGAATGGTCCCTTGAGCTTCCGATTCACCTGTTTCATCGGGAGCCAGTCCGGGTCGATCTTCGGTGATACTCAGTCTCTGAAGCTGTAGATAGTCATCCTCAGCCTGTTGCCTGAGTTGAAGTGCTCTGAGTTTTTTCTTTTCACCGGGAGTGGCTTTCTTGAATATGAGCCCTAACTGGTATGTAACCCGGGTGAGTTTACTTTTTGTTGTTGACAGCTGCTTTTCCAGCTTGCTTTCCCTCTCAATCAGCTGCCTGATCATGTCGGCCGTGACTTTGGTAGCAAACTGTTTGTTGTCGTGCAAAATATCGGTTTCTGAATCGACGGCAACGGGTTTAATGTTCAGAATATTCTGAAGAAAGTACTGGTTAGTCAGAAGGTCTCTGAATACCGGTTTGAAACTGAACTCTTTTGCCAGTTGAATCTGTATCCAGGTTGGCGTGATGGCTGACGAAGCGACTCTGATGTGTTCCGGTGTGAGTTCAAATTCAGCTGCTCCATATGTTCCATCTGGAATAGCACTGGTCAGTGCCTGGTGGAGATATTCATAATTTGCAAGCGCACGCACTGCCTGCATATCTTCGTTTATAAGCGTTGCTGGTTGATCTTCGTTAACACCCGCATGGTGCCGCGCAGCAAGCCCCTCCAGCAATGTCATCTGCCTGCTTCGAATGACGGACTGGTAGGCACTGACATCATATTGTTTAACCCATGTTGCAACTGCCTGGGCGGGGTTATTACCCTCAGCTTTTTCCCAGAGGTTATACAGGCTTTCTACAAAAGCAATATCATCGGGACCATGCATCTGACCATGGAAAACAATTACCTCTCCCGGAGTTTCTGAGACCTCCAGCTTCGGATAACCTGCAGGCACAGGATAAGCTTGTGTGTGATCTTCGACGTGTACAACATATCCGACGGGTTTACTATGTGCCAGAAGTTCATTAAGAGCTTGCTGTTGTAAATCCTCTCCCAGGATATAAACCTGGATATAGGCAGAGGCCGCTGCTGCCAGTAGAACATCATCATTGACAAAGAGTGATTGTCCCAGACGTTGCAGTTCAGGGGGCTGATCGCCCGCAGCAAGAAGTTGCATAAAGGTGCGCCCATTCACTGCAACTTTTTCTACTTCAATGGTGGCAAGGGGAACATAATGATCACTTCTACCGAGGTTTCCTGCCATAAGCTCGACAAGGTTCAGCAAGGTGGCCATTCTCGAAGGGCTGGCGATTTTCGTTAGCGGTTCCAGTGCGCCATCTGATTGACTGCGAATCACCTCAACTGAACCCCTATCAGTGATTCCGCCTCTGACTTCAATGACCAGTTCCTTTTCTGCAAGGTCATGTGTGAACCTGAAGACTCCCTCATCACCCACTTTCAGGGTTTTGGTGTATTTGCGGGCAACGCCGTTTTCGCCTGTTTCAAACACATCAACAATGGAAATGCCACTGTCAAAGGAAAGACTGTCTGTAAAGCTTATAGAACTAGAGAGAAAGACCCTCTCACCGGTCTGATGAGGGTAATTGTAGGTGGTCGTAAAGGATTTGGGCATTGGCTGCCGGTCTTCCCCTAAAGTTGGCCTGACCATGACCTCAATCCGGGTAAACTCCAGATGTTCCTGAAAATAGACAGACTTTATTTGCAGCCTGCGACCAGCCATTGCCTGTGTATTGATGACGGAAGAGCTGATTGCAATGGCCACTGCAAGTCTTAACGCGTTGAGGCGGGCGCTCGTCATTTTACTACCTCAGAACTGATTAGAAAGCTTGATTAAGGGGCATTTCTCTTACCATGACCGCCAACTTTCTGATCATCGACCTTTTGCTATTTGTAGAAGACTCCAAGGGTGTAGAAGTATGGAATACTTTGTGCGTGGGAGAATGACCATTTGGGTATATTCTCTCTGAAGTATGTCTCCCAGCCATTCTCAAACAGTTTCACGGTGCGATCACGTCGTTCGCGAAACTGCAGATAATTTTCGTGTCGAGTCCAGCCGTGCATCCTGTTGCTGGCTTTAACACGGTTTGTATAGGCTTCGTCAGTTTCATTGAAGCGTTGAGGCGAGGCAATAGCGGTACGTTGCACATATTCATCTTGCGTTTCACCCAAGCCTATCCAGCGATTCATTTTGTCAAGACTTCGGCCCAGGGGGCCACCCAGCCATTGAGTGAGCAGCTTGTTGTCGTTCATAAAGAAGTCGAAAGTGAGACTTGATGCCAGAGCGAACCCGAAGGTTTGGGCATAGGTGAATCCGGATATAAGTCCATGGGCGTATGCTCCGACAGTGGCTACCGGACCCAGCACCAGAGCGGCCGTGGTCGAGGCCAGAGTTTTCACTTTTTGTGGTGTCACCCTGTGCAGAAGCGGCACCTGTACCCCTTGTCGGGAACCCATGGATTTCACTATTTCAGGTACCAGACGGGAAATGCTGCGATACATCTGCGGATTGGCGTTGTACTGTCTGGCAAACAATATGGAACCGGTTTTTAACAGAATGACTGAAGCAGCGGCCTTGCCCAATGGCATGGCCAGACCGCCCACTTCAGAGACCTGTTCAATTCCATTGTGGAAGGCGTATTGGCCGGTTCGGTCAGGATCAACACCATAACGTTCCAACCAGTGCTGGAAAGGTGTGAGCATTCTGTGCAGGTAATCACCCCGGTTGGTCAGATCCAGCAGATAGAGGAATGACATGTTTATGGCAGACTGCTCGGCAGCCTGCCGGGCGGTATGGGTTATCAGTAGCGGTTTGTAGCTGGCGTAGTACCAGGTGACAGCCTGCACCAGAAAGGCTGAAGGCTTGATCCAGTAGTTAGTTAGCTCCTGCTCAACCGCTGTGGCATGAGCCTGCATCAAGGTATCATGGATAGCCTGGATCAGTTCTGATTCAGACAGCCCGGCAGCATTGGCATAAGGTGTCAGGGTCTCCTGAACATTGGCCAGAAACGCTGCTGTTCTGCGACCATTTTCAAAGGCAATATCGTCCAGAACGTAGTTGGCGATGACCGCAGCGGCGTACTCTTTCATGCCGTCAACGGACTCTTTCATGCCCGCCGGGCCAGTTGCGGTCACGGTTACATGAGCAGTCTCCAGCTCACTTTCAGCTTCTTCCAATACTCGTCTGGCTGTGGCTGCCTCACGATCAAGAACGTATCGGGGCTTAGGTCCCAGGAGAGCCAAATGCCTGTCAAGCTCGTTCTCAATGATCTGGAGGCGCATATTAACGTCTGGCTGAACCCTGTTGATAACTTCTTCGTCCAGCTGTAGGAGTTTTGCTTTAATTAGACTATTTTGGTCGTTTATGCTGGCGTCATCGTTATAGTCTTCAATATTGAGTTGGCGGGCCATTTCATTGTTCCGGGCTCTCCTGACTGCTTCATTTTCATAGACTTGGTTGACTTCATCCCGAAATGCCTGAATTCTGGCTATCAGGGCCTCCTTCTGGTCAGACAGACTGGCATCCCTGTCAAGGTTCATCACCAGGTCACGGGCCAGTTTGGCTGTGAAAACCTTGACTTTTCTTACAGCGGTAACGAAATCAAGAGGGGGGATGTTCAGCTGCCGCTCTATGGCTGCAAGCCAACGTTTCTGCAGTTCTCTGAACAGCTTAATATGGTACGGATCTGCGACTTTATAAGTAAAACTCGCATCAAGCTTTTTGAGTCTGAGGCCTCTCTCGTCGATAGCTTTGCAGTCTTCTTTCCAGAAAGTCTGGTCTATCCGATCCAGTAGCTGTTCTCTGACAAAATCGCTGTCAAATATATTAATAACCCTGGCAAGTCTTAGTGCTCTGTCATCCCGTTCAATGAGGTTGACCTTAAGTAATTCTTCTACTTGTCTCAGTGGATCAGTCCGTTGTTCTCTGGTTCGCTGATCAGGGTCATGGACTCCGACTTTATAGTGAAGATGCGCGAGAAGCTTCTCGAGTTTAAGAGCCCTCCCGTCCAGAGCTGTGTTTTCATCTGCCCAGAGGGTGTTATCTATCTTATCCAGCGTCTGATCTGTAAGATCATCGCCGTAAAGCATTCTCCGAATCCTGTTAAATCTTGTTGTTTCGTCATCCTTTTCATTGACTTTGATGTTGAGTATTTCTTCTGAGGTTTTCAGGATCTCCAGCGCCTTTTCCTCTGACTGTTGTATGGCTTTTCTGACAAGCCTCTGCATGTTTTCAGAAATGGCCTGGCGACGAAGATACACGTCATTGTTGTCATCAGGGGCTCTTATCTGAAGGGCTTTTTCCAGGTTACTCAATGTCTCAAGGACTTCAGGCATCACTTTGGAGTGGCCTGTCCTGATGTAATCCAGCTGTGTGTCCAAAAATTTAAGCTTGAAAAGTTTGTTAAGGACTGCTGTCTCCGCAGCGGCGCGGTCTAATAGTAAGGTGTTGTCATTCTGATCAGCACCGAGAACCTCAGCCAGAGCAGCTGTTCTGCCAGCGGTGTAAAGAAGCTCCTCAGTGAGTTGCTTGCTCGTAGTATAGAGTTGTTGACGCAGGGATTGTGCTTCAGCCTTCATTGCCTTCAGTTTTTCAACCAGATGTACTTGTTGAACGTCAATATCTGCATTGCTATCAAAATCATCAATGTCAAAATGTGCGGCAATGGTAGTATAGCCGGCCTTCATTGCAGCAGCTTTGTCAGCCTCTGTGCGGGCCTGAGCATTCAGCTGCTCAAAGAGTCGCTCAATGGTCTGTTGACGGGCTTCCAGGTCTGCTTCGTCGACCGGGACCAAACCATAGCGACTTTCAATGTCAGCCAGTTCCTGTGAGAGTTCGCCATTGGGTAGCATTGTCCTGTCCAGATTCAAAACAGGCTGAGACTCGTCGGCATCCTTGCTATCAAAATCATCAATGTCACAATGCACGGCAATGGTTTTATAGCTGGCCTTCATTGCAGCCGCTTTGTCAGCCTCTGTGCGGGCCTGAGCATTCAGCTGCTCAATGTGTTGTTCAATGGCCTGTTGACGGGCTTCCAGGTCTGCTAAGTCGACCGGGACCAAACCAAGCTGGCTTTCAACGGAAGCCAGTTTCTGCGAGAGATCCTCACCGGTTTGTATTGAGATGCACAGACTTAGAGTAGGCTGGGAATTGGTTGCGGCCGATGTTGCGGCAACCGATGTTGCGGCAACCGATGTTGTGGCAACCGGCGTTGCGCTGGCCTGTGTTGGGGTAATTGATGACGCAGTAACCGATTGCCTGGTTTCATCAATTTTCTGACTGGTAAGCCTGGCGCGTTTTTCTGGCGGCGGAGTAGCATCCCGGTCATCAATACTGAGCCCTGCTGCCAGTTGAGCGCTGTGAGTTTTTCTGGCGTCTGCCCTGTCATCACTGACCTGTTTTTCCAGCTCCGGGATTCGTTTGTTATCCTGCTGAGGTTCATCAGCCATGTTTTTCATCACCATGAGCACTTGACGAAGCTCTTGAAGCTCACCCTGAAGTTTCTGTTTGAGTCGTTCTATGGTCAGTTTTGCCTCATCACTGGCAATGGCCATTGCCGTTATGCTGCGATCTAATGTCTTGACTGCCCCGGCGAGTTCGGCCTCTCTTGACTGCAGTTTTTTTATCGTGCTTACCATCTCAAGCATCTGTCCGTTAATGTCTTCCGGGACTGTAGGGGGATAGTCTCTGTCATGAAGATCAGCAAAGTTCTTCGTCACTGTGTTGGCAAGGGATATAAAGTTCTGAATACTCTGAACAAAGTTATGATTAATCAGAAGATTTTGAAGTGCAGGTTTGAAGCTGAAGTTTTTTATGAGTTGAAACTGCATCCAGATTGGTTTGATGATCGATGTCGCGATTCTTATCCGTCTTGATGTTAACTCAAATTCATCGGCTCTATCCGAAGTGGCACTGGTTAATGCCTGCTGTAAAGATTCGTAGTAGCTAAGCGTTGACAATGTATCTTCATTAAATTTGGCATCTTGCTGTACCGCCAGTTCAGCAGCAAGCTCTTCCAGCAGCGCTATTTGCCTGCTCCTGATGATGTGCTGGTAGCTTCTGATTTTATCTTTTTTAACTTTAACCGTTGCCTTGTATTGTCTAAATCGATAGTGTTCCCAGCGGAAAATTTGACTATCCAGAAAAGCAATATCGGCTGGATTCGGCTTCTGGCCACGGAAAACAATAATCTCCCCCGAAGCCTGATCCACTTCCAGTAACGGATAACGAGCAGGTGCAGGATATGCTTGTTTGCCGTCCTCGACGAGTACAACATAGCCGACGGGTTTTTGGTTCGACAACAGTCTTTTGAGCGCTTTATGTTGCAGCTTTGCCCCCCGAACATGGACTTGGATGTAGGCAGAGGTGGCTACTGCTAAAAGAGCCTCATCATTAACAAAGAGCGACTGTCCAAGACGCTGCAGTTCAGGGGGCTGATCACCCGCAACAACATGACGCATAAAGGTGCGCCCGTTCACTTCAACTTTTTTTACTGGAATGATGGCAAGGGCAACGTATTGATCTCTTGCGCCAAGGTTTCCCGCTCTTCCATGCGCACCTTTCAGCACTCCCGCCAGCTGAGTGGGACTGGCGAGTTTCGTTAATGGTTCTAATAATTCGATGTCATCTGATTGAGCACGGGCAGCCTCAATTGAATTCCGGTCGGTCATTCCTTTTCTGACTTCAATGACCAGTTTCTTTTCTGCAAGGTTATGGGTGAACTTGAAGACTCCCTCATCACCCACCTTGAGGACTTTGGTGTATTTCTGAGCAACGTCATTCTCGTCGGTTTCAAACTGATCAACACTGGAAACGCCGCCTTCAATGCCAGAAAGAACGTCTGTGAAGCCTTCGGAAGGAACGTCGTAGCTCGCTCTGGCCTGAGCCTGATCAGGGTAGGTGGTTGTATAGGATTTGGGTATTGGCTGCTGATCAGCACCTAAAGTTGGCTGAACTATGACCTCACTCTGGGTAAATTCCACCTGTCCATTGCCCGTAATATCGACAGATTTTATCTGCAACCTTGAAACAGCCAGCGCCTGTGTACTGACAATGGAAGAACTGATTGCAACGGCCACGGCAAAGCTTAATGCATGGGGGCGAGCATTCGTCATTCTGTTACCTCAGAGCAGAGTAATTTGATTACCGTAAAAAATTTCTCATCCCTGAGGGCGCAAAAAATTGTTTCTGTCGCTCATGGCTGATTTATGCTGGATTCTTTTTGACGCCTGAATGGGTCGTCAAAAGGGTCTGATATTCAGAGTTCGTCGCGGGTAGCCTTTTTGTCACCCCATTCGTAGAAGGTACTCAGAGTGTAGGAATAAGGAATACTTTTTGCGTGGGAGAACGACCATTTAGGTACATTTTCCCTGAAGTATTGCTCCCAGCCATTCTCAAACAGTCTCATGGTGCGATCCCGGCGTTCACGGAATTGCAGATAATTTTCATGTCGTGTCCAGCCATACATTGTGCTGTTGGCTTTAACACGGTAGGCGTACTCTTCATCGGTTTCACTGAAATATTGAGGCGCGGCAATAGCTGTGTGTTTCACATATTCATCGTCCGATTCACCCATGCCTCGCCAGCGGTTAAATTTATCAAGACTTCGGCCCAGGGGGCCACCCAGCCACTGAGTGAGCATCTTGTTGTCGTTCATAAAGAAGTCGTAAGTGAGACTCGACGCCAGAGCGAATCCGAAGGCTTGCGCATAAGTGAATCCGGATATAAGTCCATGGGCGTATGCTCCGACAGTGGCTACCGGACCCAGCACCAGAGCGGCTGTGGTCGAGGCCAGCGCTTTCACTTTTTGTGGTGTCACCCTGTGCAGAAGTGGCACTTGAACCCCTTGTCCGGAACCCATGGATTTCACTATTTCAGGCACCAGACGGGAAATGCTGCGATACCTGTGGGGATTAGCGTTGTACTGTCTGGCAAACAACACGGAGCCGGTTTTTAGCAGAATGACTGAAGCAGCGGCCTTGCCCAATGGCATGGCCAGACCGCCCACTTCAGAGACTTGTTCAATTCCGTTGTGGTAGGCGTATTGGCCGGTTCGCTCAAGATCAACACCATAATGTTCCAACCAGTGTTGGAAAGGTGTAAGCATTCTGTGGAGGTAATCACCCCTGTTGGTCAGATCCAGAAGATAGAGGAACGCCATGTTTGACAGGGACAGTCTGGCAGCATTCCAGGCGTTAGTGTTCATCAGCAGTGGTTTGTAGCTGGAGTAGTACCAGGTAACAGCCTGAACCAGAAAGGCTGAAGGTTTGACCCAGTAGTTATTTAGCTCCTGCTCAACCGCTGCAGCGTGAGCCTGCTTCAATGTGTCATGGATAGTCTGGATCAGTTCTGGCTCAGACAGGCCAACAGCATTGGCATAAGGTGTCAGGGTCTCCTGAGCATTGGCCAGAAATGCTGCCGTTCTGCGGCCATTTTCAAAGGCAATATCATCCAGAACGTAGTTGGCGATGACAGCTGCGGCATACTCTTTCATGCCGACAACAGACTCTTTCATGCCCGCCGGGCCAGTTGCGGTCACGGTCACAGGAGTAATGGCAATCCCCATGAATTGCTCAGCATCCTCATCGGACAGCATCTGGATAACCTTGCTGAACCCGGGCACCTTGATACCCTGTTTATAACCAAGGAAGTGTTCAAACTCAGCCACTGTCTGATAACCATCAACACCTCTGACGGCCTTTATGTAGTTTTCAAGTTCAACCTTGCTGATCAGACCTTCACGCAGCAGAGCTGTTATCTTTATCGCTGCAGACGCTGACAGAATCATTGCGGCTTCCAGAGCCTGTTTCTTGAGAGCGTGCAGGTGGACGAAGTCGTGCATATCGGTCAGTACTTCTAAATGCCCCGGTGTGTCCTGGAAGGGACCGCCATTATTTTCGAGGGCTTTTCCGGCGGCCTTCAGGGTATCCTGCATTCTCTCAAGGTCTGCCTTCCTGACTTCAATCTCAGCTTCCCGACGGACCTGTTCCTGAATTGGTTGCTGGATCTTGTCGCCACTGGCATCATCACCGCCCTCTAGTACCAGAGCATTCAGTTTTTGATGAGCAGTCTCCAGTTCATTTTCAGCTTCTTCCCAAGGCTGTTCTGTTGCGGTAGCTGGTGTTGCAGCAACCGGTGTTGCGGTAACCGGTGTTGGGGCAATTAAGGTTGCGACAACCGATGTTGCGGCAATCGGTGTTGGGGCAACCGATGTTGGGGCAACCGATGTTGGGGCAATCGGTGTTGCGGTAACCGATGTTGGGGCAATCAATGTTGCGGTAGCTGATGTGGCTGCAGCAGGTTGCTTGATTTCATTAATTTTCTGGCTGATGATTTTGGCTTGTTCTTCGGGGGTTTGGGTACCATCCCAGCTATCAATACCAAGCTTTGCTGCAATTTGACTGTTGTAATCCTGTATAGCTGCAGCTGTTGCTTCACGAGCTTTTTTTCTCAGCACTGGAATTCGGTCGACTTCTTCCTCGAGAAAGCGTAACCAGGTGCTCCGTTTTACGATCTTTTGCTGATTCTCAACATTTTGTTGATGGATCTCCAGTGACAGCTGCTTGATGCGCTGCTGAAGCCCCAGGTTGCGGGCCTCAAGGTCATCTTCGTTTTCTGGAACCAGATCGAGCTTACCTTCATAGAAGGCCAGTCTTTCCCGGATTTCCCCATCAGTTAGTTCTTCGTTATCTTGCAGCCGCTGTTGCTTTGACGGGCGAATGAACCGAAGGGCAGTCAGATCCTCTTTATTGTCCCAGACAAAACGCCTCTTGCTTCCAATGGCTGACGTTTTTGCTTGCACAGCTTCTCTATCAGGCTGTTCTGTTACGGCAGCCAATTGCCTGATTTCAAGAGTTTTTTGTCTAATGATGCTGGCTTGTTCTTCAGGTGGCAGTTTATCATCCCAGTGATCAATACCGAGATCTATTGCCATTTGAGCGTTGCGAACTTTTAAGGCATCTGCTCTGGCATCACGAGCTTGTTGTTTCAGCTTTGGAATTTGTTCGATTTCCTGCAGAAGTTTCTGTAACCATTTTTTCGGTTCTTCATGCTTTTGTGGATTCTGAATATGTGTTTGAAAAATCTCAATGGCCTGATGCATAAGGTGCAGTTGAATGGCCCGGCGACGGTCTGTAGGGCTACATCGGTTATTCGTCACCAGGCCGAGCTGACCTTCAAAGGCAGTCAGTTTTTCCAAAGCTTGAGCGTTGGGCAGTTTAGCATTTTGTCGTAGCTGTCTTTGAATGGAATGAAGGGTAGCCAGATTTTTTTTATTGACCGAAGCAATAATGCACTTGCCGCCAATGGTCGCCGGATTTGCTTTTAACGCTCCTTCATGAGACTGCCCTGCTGAGGCGTATACTCTTAAGATTTCATCAGTTCTCTCAATAATGCGTCTGGATTGTTCTTCTATTGAAAGGCTATCATCCCAGCCATTAATACCAAGCCGTGCTGCCATTGTGGCGTACTGAGCTATCAAGGCATGGGTTTTGGCACTACTGGTTTTTTTTTCCAGCGCTGGAATTCGACTGACTTGCAGCTGAAGTTTTTGTATCAGTGCGTTCTGTCGTTCCAGCTCTTGCTGAAACTGTGTAAGTTTACCTACAGTTTGCTGCCTGAGTTTAAGCACTCTTACTGTTTCCTTTTCACTGTTACTGTTTTTCTCCGTTGTAAGCTTTAACTGGTTTCCGGGCTGGATGAGTTCGCTTTCTTTTGTCAGCTGCTCTTTTTGCCTGGTGTTCATCTCAATCAGCTGTTCGGGCGTGTCGCTCGTGACTTTGGCAGCAAACTCTTCCCTGTCCTCGTTAGTATCGGCCTGCGCCAGGATGATATCACTGCCATCCGGTATCACTTCCCGCATACTCTCGATAAAGAATTGATCCGTCAGAAGGTTTCTGATTGCAGGTTTGAAGCTAAAGTGTTTTTCCAGTTGATCATGCATCCAGGTTGATGTAACAACCGAGGAAGCCACTTCGATCTGTCCTGTTGTGAGTTCAAATTCATCTGCTCCATCTTTAGTTGCAATGGTTAATGCCTGATGGAGATATTCATAATGTGACAGCGCCCTCAGTTCGCCTTCGCAAGCAAGTATCATTTTTCCATCTTCGTCAGGTTCGACATTGCGCTCTGCCGCTAAATCCTCCAGCAGTGCCATCTGCCTGCTTCGAATGGTGTACTGGTAGCTTTTGACCTTATCTTTTTTAATCTTTGCTGATGTTTTAGAGAGGGTGTTGTAGCCAGGTTCCTGCACCCACATGTCATAGAGACCTTCCACAAAAGCGACATCGGCCGAATTCTGTTTTTGACCGCGAAAAACAATAACCTCTCCGGGAGCCTCAGTCACTTTCAGCATTGGATAATCCTCAGGCAGAGGATATGGCTGTGTGTCATCCTCAGCGAGTACAACATAGCCGACAGGTTTATGGTACGACAGCAGTTTTTTGAGCGCTTTCTGTTGTATATCTTTTCCCAGAACATGGACCTGGATGTAGGCAGAAGTGGCTGCTGCTAAAAGAGCCTCATCATTAACAAAGAGCGACTGCCCCAGGTGCTCCAGTTCAGGGGGCTGATCGCCCGCAACAATATGACGCATAAAGGTGCGCCCGTTCACTTCAACTTTTCTAACTGGAATGGTGGTCAGGGCGACATAGTGATCGCTTGTGCCAAGGTTTCCCGCTCTTCCATGGGCACCTTTCAGCACTCCCGCCAGCTGTGTGGGATTGGCGATTTCCGTTGATGGTTCTAATGATTCGATGTCACCTGATTGAGCACGAATGGCCGCAATTGAATGCTGGTCGGTCATACCTTTTCTGACTTCAATGACCAGTTTCTCTTCTGCAAGGTTGTGGGTGAACCTGAAGACTCCCTCATCACCCACCTTGAGGACTTTGGTGTATTTCTGAGCAACGTCATTGTCGTCTGTTTCAAACTGATCAACACTGGAAACCCCCCCTTCGATGCCAGAAAGAACGTCTGTGAAGCCTTCGGAAGGAACCTCGTAGCCCGCTCTGGCTTGAGCCTGATCAGGGTAGGTGGTTGTATAGGATTTGGGTATTGGCTGCTGATCATCACCTAAAGTTGGCTGAACTATGACCACACTCTGGGTAAACTCCACCTGTCCATTGTCCGAAATATCGACAGATTTTATCTGCAACCTTGAATCAGCCAGTGCCTGTGTACTTATGATGGAAGAGCTAACTGCAACGGCCACAGCAAAGCTTAATGCATGGGGGCGAGTATTCGTCATTCTGTTACCTCAGAGCAGAGTAATTTGATTACCGTGAAAAATTTCTCATCTTTTTGTCACCCCATTCGTAGAAGGTACCCAGAGTGTAGGAATAAGGAATACTTTTTGCGTGGGAGAACGACCATTTAGGCACATTTTCCCTGAAGTATTTCTCCCAGCCATTCTCAAACAGTTTGATGGTGCGATCCCGGCGTTCACGGAACTGCAGATAATTTTCATGTCGTGTCCAGCCATACATTGTGTTGTTGGCTTTAACACGGTAGGCATACTCGTCATCGGTTTCACTGAAATATTGAGGCGCGGCAATAGCTGTGCGTTTTACATAGTCATCGTCCGATTCACCCATGCCTCGCCAGCGGTTAAATTTGTCAAGACTTCGTCCCAGGGGGCCACCGAGCCACTGAGTGAGCATCTTGTTGTCGTTCATAAAGAAGTCGAAAGTGAGACTCGACGCCAGAGCGAATCCGAAGGTTTGGGCATAGGTGAATCCGGATATAAGTCCATGGGCGTATGCTCCGACAGTGGCTACCGGACCCAGCACCAGAGCGGCCGTGGTCGAGGCCAGAGTTTTCACTTTTTGTGGTGTCACCCTGTGCAGAAGCGGCACCTGTACCCCTTGTCGGGAACCCATGGATTTCACTATTTCAGGTACCAGACGGGAAATGCTGCGATACATCTGCGGATTGGCGTTGTACTGTCTGGCAAACAATATGGAACCGGTTTTTAACAGAATGACTGAAGCAGCGGCCTTGCCTAATGGCATGGCCAGACCGCCCACTTCAGAGACCTGTTCAATTACATTGTGGTAGGCGTATTGGCCGGTTCGGTCAGGATCAACACCATAACGTTCCAACCAGTGCTGGAAAGGTGTGAGCATTCTGTGCAGGTAATCACCCCGGTTGGTCAGATCCAGCAGATAGAGGAATGACATGTTTATGACAGACTGCTCGGCAGCCTGCCGGGCGGTATGGGTTATCAGTAGCGGTTTGTAGCTGGCGTAGTACCAGGTGACAGCCTGCACCAGAAAGGCTGAAGGCTTGATCCAGTAGTTAGTTAGCTCCTGCTCAACCGCTGCGGCATGAGCCTGCATCAAGGTATCATGGATAGCCTGGATCAATTCTGATTCAGACAGCCCGGCAGCATTGGCATAAGGTGTCAGGGTCTCTTGAACATTGGCTAGAAACGCTGCTGTTCTGCGACCATTTTCAAAGGCAATATCATCCAGAACGTAGTTGGCGATGACCGCAGCGGCGTACTCTTTCATGCCGTCAACGGACTCTTTCATGCCCGCCGGGCCAGTTGCAGTCAAGGTCACAGGAGTAATGGCAATCTTCATGAATTGCTCGGCACCCTCATCGGACAGCATCTGGATAACCTTCCTGAACTCCAGCACCTTGACACCCTGTTTATCACCAAGGAAGTGTTCAAACTCAGCCACTGTCTGATAACCATTAACACCTCTGACGGCCTTAATGTAATTTTCAAGTTCAATCTTGCTGATCAGACCTTTTCGCAGCAGTGCTATTATCCTGTTACCAGTTGCAGAACGGGTAGCGAAGTATTCCAGGAAGCTTTTCAGGTCCTCTTCTTCGTACTTGACGAAGTGAATGGCCATTTTGCCCATACCATTAATGATTTCGTCGTATTGTTGAGGCCCTTTGCCCAACTCATTTCTGATCCTCTGCACCAGAATCCCGACTTCTTCCAGGACGTTCTGAGGCTGATTATCTACCGGCTCGACAGAGGAGAGTGGGAAGCTCCTTTTCAGGTTCCTGAAGACGGTTGCAATCCGGCTGGCCTGATGAAACGTCAGATCTTTTCCGACCTTTGCCTGCAAGCGAATGGGGGCAAATTCATCGTCAAAATCGAAAGTAGAAAGCTCAGGTATCACCTTACCGCTTTTGGCTGCAGATGCTGCCAGACCCATTGCGGCTTCCAGAGCCTGTTTCTTGAGCGCGTGCTGGTGGATGAAGTCGTACATATCGGTCAGAACTTCTACCTGTCCCGGCGTGTACTGGAAGGGACCGCCATCATTTTCGACGGCTTTCTCGGCAAGCTTCAGAGCAGCCTTCATTCTCTCAATGTCTGCTGTCCTGACTTCAATATCAGCTTGCAGACGGGCTTGTTCCTGAGTCAGTTGCCGGATCTTGCTGTCACTGGCATCATCCCCGTCCGGTTGTGCCATAGCATCCAGTTTTAGATGAGCAGCCTTCAGCTCACTTTCAGCTTTTTTCAAAACGGTTCTGGCTGTGGCTGCTTTACGATCCAGGACGTACCGGGGTTTAGGTCCCAGGCGAGCCATATGCCTGTCAAGCTCGTTCTCAATGATCAGGATACGCGCACTAACGTCTGGCTGAACCCTGTCAATAACTTCTTCGTCCAGCAGTTGGAGTTTTGCTTTAATTTGTCTATTTTGGTCGTCTATACTGGCGTCATCGTCATAGTCTTTAATGTTGAGTTGGCGCGCCATTTCATTGTTCCGTGCTCTTCTGGCTGTTCCATCGTCATAGACTTGGTTGACTTCATCCCGAAATGCCTGAATTCTGGCTATCAGAGCATCCCTCTGTACAGAAAGGCTGGCGTCGTTATCAATGTTTATCATTAGATCACTGGCCAGTTTCGCCGTGAAAGCATTGACTTTTTTTATACCAACAACGTATTCAAGAGGGTGGATATGCAGCTGGTCCTCTATTGCTGCAATCAAGCGTAGCAGCCGTACTATGACCTGCTTATCATGGTACGGATCTTCGACTTTATAAGTTAGACTTGCATCAAGCTTCCTGAGTCTGAGACCCCTCTCGTCGAGAACTTCGCTATCTTCTTTCCAGAGGCTCTGGTCTATCCGACCCAGGTTGTATTCTCCGACGCAGTCAAGTATTTTAAGAACCCTGTCAAGTCTTGTTGCTTTGTCATTCTGTTTATTGAAGTTGATTCCGAATTCTTCTTCTACCTGTGCCAGGGGATCGGTCTGTTGTTCTCTGGCGCACTGATCCGGGTTAGGGCCTCCTACTTTATAGTGAAGATACGCAAGAATTTTCGTGACTTTAAGATCCCTTCCGTCCGGAGCTGCGTCTTCATCTGCCCAAAGGGTGTTATGTATCTTATCCAGCCTCTGATCTGTGAGATAATCGCCGTCAAACATTCTTCGAACCCTGATAAGTCTTGTTGTTTTGTCGTCCCCTTTATTGACTTTGATGTTGAGTATTTCTTCGATCGCTTTCAGTATTGCCAGAGCCTTTTCCTCTGACCGTTGTTTGGCTTTGCTGATGAATCCCTGTATTTCTTCAGAAATGACCTGGCGACGAAGATACACGTCATCCTTTTCATCAGGGGCTCTCATCTGAAGGGTTTTTTCCACGTCACTTAATGTCTCACGGACTTCAGGCATAACTTCAGAGTTGCCTGTTCTGATGTAATCCACATAGGTGTCCAGAAATTTAAGCTTGTTAAGTTTGGTATATACTGCTGATTCTACGGCGTCGCGGTTTGATAGTATGGTGTTGTCGTTTGGATCAATACCAAGAACCCCAGCTAGAGCAACTTTTCTGGTAATGGTGTAAAAATCCTCCATCTCGAGTTGGGTGCTCATGGTATTGAGTTGTTGACGCAGACGCTGCGCTTCAGCATTCATTGTCTCCAGTTTTTGAACCAGGCATTCTTGTTGAACGTCAATATCTGCATTGCTATCAAAATCCTTAATGTCACAATGTACGGCAATAGTTGCATAGAAGGCTTTAATTTCAGCTTCTTTTTCAGCATCTGTCGTGATGCTCTGTTGCTGCAGATATTGTTGATCGGTCTGAGTTTGCTGCTCCTTATGGTGTTGCTGAATGGCCCGGCAACAGGCTTGCGGGTCCTTTTCGTTCTCCGGGACCAGACCGGGCTGACGTTCAATGCTCGCCAGCTCTGCTTTTACAGCTTCTTCCTGAGTCTGTTCTGTTGCGGCAACCGATGTTGCGGCAACCGATGTTGCGGCAACCAATGTTGTGGCAACGGGTGTTGAGATAACTGGTTTTGGGACAATCGATGTTGAGGCAATCGGTGTTGCAGTAACCGATGTTGGGATAATCAAAGTTGCAGTAGCTGATGTGGCTGCAGCGGCTTGCTTGATTTCATTAATTTTCTGGTTGATGAGTCTGGTTTGTGCTTCGAGGGTTTGGGTACCATCCCAGTTATCAATACCAAGCTTTGCTGCAATTTGAGTGTTGTAATCCTGTATGGCTGCAGCTGTTACTTCACGAGTTTTTTTTCTCAGTATTGGAATTCGGTCGACTTCCTCCTGAAGAAAGTGTAACCAGGTGCTCCGTTTTGCCAGCTTTTGCTGATTCTCAATATTTTGTTGATGGATCTCAATTGACAGTTGCATGATGCGCTGCTGAAGTCCCAGGTTACGAGCTTCAAGGTCGTCTTCGTTTTCCGGAACCAGATCAAGCTTACCCTCATAGAAAGCCAGTCTTTCCCGGATTTCCCCATCAGTTGGTTCTTCGTTTTGTTGCAGTCGCTGTTGCTTTGGCGGGCGAATGAACTGAAGGCTGGCAAGATCGTCTTCATTGGTCGACGCTTTTGCTTTTACAGCTCCTTTATCAGGCTGTGCTGTTGCGGCAGCCAATTGCTTGATTTCAAGAATTTTTTTTCTAATGATCCTGGCTTGTTCTGCCAGTGGTTGGGTAACATCCCAGTAATCAATACCAAGCTCTATTGCTATTTGAGCGTTGCGAACTTTCAGGTCACCTGCGCTGGCATCATGGGCCTCTTGTTTCAACTCTGTAATTTGTTCGATTTCCTGCAGAAGTTTCTGTAACCATTTTTTCGGTTCCTGGTGCTCTTGTTGATTCTGAATATGTGTTTGAAAAATCTTAATGGCCTGATGCTTGAGGTGTTGCAGAATGGTACGGCGACGCTCTAAAGGGTCATGTTGGCTATTCGTAATCCCGAGTTGACCTTCAAAGGTAGTCAGTTTTTCCGAATCGAGTAAGTCGGGTCGTCTAAAGGCTTGTTGCAGCTGCTGCTCAATGGACAGAAGGATAGCCAGATTTTTTTTACTGACCGGAGCGATACCTTGCTTGCCGCCAATGGCCGCCGGTTTGGCTTTTAACGCTTCTTCATCAGGCTGTTCTGTTGCGGCGTATACTCTGAAGATTTCACTAACTCTTTCACTGATGCGCCTGGATTGCACTTCCAGTGGAAGGGTATCAATCCAGTCATCAATACCAAGCCTTGATGCTGTTACAGAGAAATGAGCCAGTAACGCATACGCTCTGATGTTACTAAGTTTTTTTTCCAGTGTTGGAATTCGATTGACTTGCCTCTGAAGTGTTTGTATCTGGTTTTTCTGTTGTCCCAGCTCCTGATGAAACTGTATAAGTTTATCTTCAATTTGTTGCCTGAGTTGAAGTGCTCTTAGTTGTTCCTTTGCACTGGTACTGGTTTTCTCGGTTGTCAGCTTTAACTGGTTTCTAAGCAGGGTGAGCTCTCTTTCTTTTGCCAGCAGCTCTTCTTGCCTGACTTTTATCTCAATCAGCTTACTGGGCTTGTCGCTCAAGATATTGGAAGCGAACTCTTCCCCGTCCCCGGGATCATCGGCCTGCACCCGGATGATATCACTATCATCTGCTATCACTTCGTGAATATTCTGAATAAAGAACTGATTAGTCAGGAGATTTCTAAATGCCGGCTTGAAGCTGAAGTATTTTTTGAGTTGATTCTGCATCCAGGTCGATGTGACGACCGACGAAGCGATTTCGATCTGTCCTATTGTGAGTTCAAATTCATCGGCTCCATCTGAATTTGCACTGGCTAATGCCTGATGGAGATATTCATATTGTGACAGCGGCGTCATCAGATCATGGTCGTATGCAAGCGTCATTTCTCCATCTTCTTCAAGTCCGGCATTGTGCACTGCTGCTAACCCCTCCAGCAATGCCATCTGCCTGCTTCTAATGATGTATTGATAGCTTTTGACCTTATCTTTTTTGATCTGTGTTTTTGCTGGAGAGGGGATGCAGTAGCCAGATTCTTTCGCCCACATGTTATTGAGACCTTGCACAAAAGCGAGATCGGTTGGATTCTGTTTTTGACTGCGGAAAACTATAATCTCCCCGGGAGCCTCAGTCACTTCCAGTTTTTGATAACCCTCAGGCACAGGATAAGGCTGTGTGTCATCTTCGACGTGAACAACATAGCCGACAGGTTTATGGTACGACAACAGTTTGTTGAGAGCTTGCTGTTGTATATTTTCCCCAAGAACATGAACCTGGGCATAGGCAGAAGTGGCCGCTGCTAAAAGAACCTCGTCATTGACAAAGAGTGATTGCCCCAGGCGCCGCAGTTCAGGGGGGTGCTCGCCTGCGGCGATAAGGCGCATGAAGGTGCGCCCTTCCACCTCAACCTTGTCTACTTCAAGGGTGGCAAGGGCAACATAGTTATCAACTTCGCCAAGGTTTCCTGCTCTTTCATGTACACCTTTGAGCACTCCGACCAGATGTTCGGGGCTGGCAACTTTCGTAAACGGTTCTAATGTTTGCGTGTTGCCTGATTGAACGCGAACAGCCTTAATTGAATCCTGATGGGTCATTCTGTCTCTGACTTCGATAAGCAGTTTCCTTTCTGCAAGGTTATGGGTGAACCTGAAAACCCCCTCATTACCGACCTTCAGAACTTTGGTGTACTTCTGAGCAACGTTATTCTCGTCTGTTTCAAACTGATCAACAATGGAAACGCCACCCTCGAAGCCGGAAAGGACATCCGTGAAACCTTCAGAAGGGATGTCATAACCCGCTCTGACTTCAGTCTGATCAGGGTAAGTGGTAGTAAAGGATTTGGGTATTGGTTGCTGGTCGTCGTCTAAAGTTGGCTGAACTATGACCTCACTCTGGATGAACTCTACATGTCCATTGCCATGAATATCGACAGATTTTGTCTGCAGCCTGCGATCCGCCAGTGCCTGTGTGCCAATCATGGAAGAGCTGATTGCAATGGCCACTGAAAGTGTTAAGGCATTGGGGCGAATATTTGTCATTCTACTACCTCAGTGCTGAGTACTTTGACTATCGTGAAAAGTGATTACCGCACCTCGCGAGTAAGCGACTCCTGATAACTAATGGCTGTCAATCGCTCATGGCTGTTCGCTCATGGCCGTTTCTGTAAGCCGTTGAGAGAATTTAGTTCACACTGGCAGATCCGCTAAGCTGTTGAGCGAATTTAATTCTCAGTGGCAAAGTTCAATGTCCGGAACTCGTTCCCACGCTGTGACTCACTTCTTAACCTCAAGACCAACTGGTGCTGCTTTTACGGTTGCGGAGGGTTGCCCAGGCGCTGCAGTCCCGGACCCGAAGAAAGCACCCAGAGTGCAAGAGTAAGGAATACTCTCTGCATGGGAGAACGACCATTTAGGCACATTTTCCCTGAAGTATTTCTCCCAGCTATTCTCAGACAGTTTGAGGGTGCGATCCCGGCGTTCACGGAACTGCAGATAATTTTCATGTCGTGTCCAGCCATACATCGTGTTGTTGGCTTTAACACGGTGGGCATACTCTTTATCGGTTTCACTGAAGTATTGAGGTGTGGCAATAGCCGTGCGTTTCACATATTCTTCGTCAGACTCAGCCACGCCTCGCCAGCGGTTAATCCTGTCAAGACTTCGGCCCAGATGGCCACCCAGCCATTGAGTGAGCATCTTGTTGTCGTTCATAAAGAAGTCGAAAGTGAGACTCGACGCCAGAGCGAATCCAAAGGTTTGCGCATAAGCGAATCCGGATATAAGGCCATGGGCGTATGCTCCAACAGTGGCTACCGGACCCAGCACCAGACCAGCAGTGGCGGAGGCCAGCGTTTTTATTGTTTGCGGTGTCACCCTGTGCAGAAGTGGCACCTGAACCCCTTGCCCGGAACCCATGGATTTCACTATTTCAGGCACCAGACGGGAAATGCTGCGATACCTCTGCGGATTGGCATTGTATTGTCTGGCAAACAACAAAGCGCCGGTTCTCAGCAGAATGACTGAGGACGCTGCCTTACCCAATGGCATGGCCAGCCCACCCACCTCAGAGATTTGTTCAATGCTGCTGTGGAAGGCATATTGGTCGGTTCGGTCAGGATCAACATCATAACGTTCCAACCAGTGCTGGAAAGGTGTAAGCATCCTGTGGAGGTAATCACCCCTGTTGGTCAGATCCAGAAGATAGAGGAACGCCATGTTTGACAGGGATAGCTCGGCAGCCCGCCGGGCGTTAGTGTTCACCAGCAGTGGTTTGTAGCTGGAGTAGTACCAGGTGACAGCCTGTACCAGAAAGGCGGAAGGTTTGACCCAGTAATCATTGAGCTGCTGCTCAACCGCTGCGGCATGAGCCTGCATCAATGTGTCATGAATAGCCTGGATCAGTTCTGATTCGGGCAGGCCGACAGCATTGGCATAAGGTGACAGGGTCTCCTGAGCATTGGCCAGAAATACTGCCGTTCTGCGGCCATTTTCAAAGGCAATATCATCCAGAACGTAGTTGGCGATGACAGCAGCGGCATACTCTTTCACGCCGTCAACAGACTCTTTCATGCCCGTCGGGTCAGTTGCGGTCACGATCACAGGAGTAATGGCAATCTCAATGAATTGTTCAGCCCCCTCATCGGACAGCATTTGAATAACCTTCCTGAACTCGGGCACCTTGACACCCTGTTTATAACCAGGGAAATGTTCAAACTCAGCCACTGTCTGATAACCATCAACACCTATGATGGCCTTTAGGTACTTTTCCAGTTCAACCTTGCTGATCAGACCTTCTCGCAGCACACCAACAATACCATCATCACCCTCTGGTTTTTGATGAATGGTCTCCGGCTCACTTTCAGCTTCTTCCAATATTTGTCCGGTTGTGGCTACCTCACGAACGTATTGGGGTTTGGGTCCCAGGCAAGCCATATGCCTGTCAAGCTCTTTCTCAATGATCAGGATACGCACATTAACATCTGGCTGAACCCCTTTGATAACTTTGTCGTCCAGTTGTTGGAGTTTTGCTTTAATTTGACTATTTTGGTTGTCTATACTGTCATCATCGTTATAGTCTTTAATGTTCAGTTGACGGGCCACTTCATTGTTCCGTACTCTTCTGGCTGTTTCATCTTCATAGCCTTCGTTGATTTCATCCCGAAATGTCTGAATTCTGGCTATTAAAGCATCCTTCTGGTCAGACAGGCTGGCATCCTCGTCAAAGTTCATCCTTAGATCACTGGCCAGTTTCGCTGTGAAAGCCTTGACTTTTTTTATGACAGCCACGTAATCAAGAGGGTGGATATGCAGCTTGTTCTCTACGGCTGCAATGCAACCTGCCTGTTGTTCTCTGACCTGCTTATCATGGTACGGATCTTCGACTTTATAAGTGAGGCTCGCATCAAGCTTCCTGAGTCTGAGACCTCTCTCGTCAAGCGCTTTGCTGTCTTCTTTCCAGAGTGCCTGGTCTACCTCACCCAGCAGGTATTCTCCGGCGTCAGGGTGGTTAATCATTTTAAGCACCATGGCAAGCCTTGTTGCTCTGTCCTTTCGTTCAATGGAGTCCAGGTTGAGTGCTTCTTCTACTTCTGCCAGCGGATCTGTCTGTTGTTCTCTGGCTCGCTTATCCGGGTCAGGGCCTCCGATTTTATAGTGAAGATAGGCAAGAAACTTCGCGACTTTGAGATCCTTCCCGTTCAGAACTGCGTTTTCATCTGCCCAGAGGGTGTTATCTATCTTATCCAGCCTATGATCTGTGAGATCATCGTTGTCAAACATTCTTCGAACCCTGATAAGTCTTGTTGTTTTGTCATCCCCTTCATTGACTTTGATATCGAGTATTTCTTCTATGGCTTTCAGTATCGCCAGAGCCTTTTCCTCTGCCCGTTGTCTGGCTTTTTCGATGAAATCCTGCAGCTCTTCAGAAATGCTCTGGCGACGAAGGTAGACATCATCGTTTTCATCGGGAACAGTCATCTGAAGGGCTTTTTCCACGTCACTCAGTGTCTTAAGGACTCCCGGTATAACTTCGGAGTGATCTGTTCTGACGTAATCCAGATATGTGTCCAGAAATTTAAGCTTGTTAAGCTTGGTATATACTGCTGACTCTACGGCTTCACGGTCTGATAGTGCGGTGTTGTCGTTTGGATTAATACTAAGTACCTGAGCCAGAGCATGTTTCCTGGTAACGGTGTGTAAATCCTCCACAATGAGTCGGAAGGTCATAGGATTGATTTGTTGACGCAGATCTTGTGCTTCAGCTTTCATTGTCTCCAGTTTTTGAATCAGGCGATCTTGCTGAGCGTCAATATCTGTATCACTATCAAAGTCCTCAATGTTCAAATGTGCGGCAATGGTTGCAAAACGAGCTTTGGTTGCAGCTGTTTTTTCAGCTTCTGTTCTCATGCCCGGTGTGGCATGTCTTGCCCGCAAGTTCTCCAGGTTCCTGGATAATTCAAGCAGCTGTCTGGCCATGTCGGTCATCACCCTGGAAGTAAACTCTTCGTCTTTTTCGGGATCGATCTGCGCTTGTTTGATATCGCCGGTAGCGGGTATCACTTTCCGAATATGCTGAAGAAAGTGCCGGTTCATCAGGAGATTTTTAACTACGGGTTTGAAGCCAAAGTGTTTTTCGAGTTGCTCATACATCCGGTTTAGCGTGATGACTGATGAAACGGCTGTGATGTCTTCCAGTGTTAACTCAAATGGACGACGACGTGTTCGATATGGTTTATCTGGAGCAGCCAGCGCCAATACCTGCTGGAGGGATTCGTAATTTGCAAGGGAACGCACCGCCAGTTTATCTTCGTTAGAAAGTATCATCGGTTGATCTTTGTTAACGCCGATATCGTGTCGGGCAACAATCTCCTCCAGCAGTGCCATCTGCCTGCTTCGGATGACGAACTCGTAGCTTTTGATCTTAATTCTGAGAAGCTCTGTTATGACTATGCGATTATTAACCTCAGCTTCTACCCAGAGTTTGATGAGTTTTTCTACAAAAGCGACGTCATCCGGACGCTGCATCTGACCATGGAAAATAATATCCTCCCTCGGAGCTTCTGTTATTTCCAACTTTGGATAACCCTTAGGCACAGGATAAACCTGTGTGTCATCCTCGACGTGTACAACATAGCCGACGGGTTTGTTGTGTAGCAAAAGTTCGTTAAGCGCCTGCTGTTGTAAGTCCTCTTTCATGAGATGAACCTGTATGTAGGCAGAGGCAGCCGCCGCCAGGAGGGCTTCATCATTGACAAAGAGTGATTGACCCAGGCGTCGCAGTTCTGGGGGCTGATCGCCCGAAGCGATAAGACGCATGAAGGTACGCTCATTCACTGCAACTTTTTCAACTTCAATGGTGGCAAGGGCAACGAAGTGATCACTTGAGCCGAGGTTTCCTGCTCTTGCAACGGCAGCTTTCAAAACATCAGACAGTTGCGCGGGGCTGGCGATTTTCGTTAACGGTTCTAATGATGTAGAAAATAATTTACCACGAGCAACCGCAACTGAATCCTGATCGGTCATTCCGCCTCTGACTTCAATGACCAGTTCCTTTTCTTCAAGGTTGTGGATGAACCTGAAGATTCCTTCATCACCTACCTTAAGAACTTTGGTATATTTCTGAGCAATGCCGCCCTCGTCTGTTTCAAACTGATCAACACTGGAAACGCCGTCACCAATACCATAAAGAATTGCTGAAAAGCTTATAGTGGGAGAGATACGAGGGTGACATTTTGAAGGTGGAGGCTCATAAGGGTAGCTGGTGGTAACAGATTTGGGTATTGGCTGCCGGTCATCACCTAAAGTTGGCTGAACCATGACCTCACTTCGAGGAAACTGAAAATCTCCAGTGTTCAGAATATAGGCGTATGTCTGAAGTTTGCGAACGGCCAGTGCCTCTGTACTCATGATTGAAAAGCTGGTTGCCAGGGCCACTGCAAAGCTTAATGTATTGGGGCAGGTATTTTTCATCCTACTACCTCGAAGCTGATTACTTTGATTCCTGTGAAAAGTGAACAACCCGCTCCCACGCAAGGACCCACAGGGCCTGAAAGCACGGGAACCAGAGTTTTCTAGTGGTTTCTAATATCAAAGTTCGTCGCGGGTATTTTTATTTTTATCAAGATCGAATGTCTTGACCTCAAGACCAACCGGTGCTGCTTTTACGGTTGTGGACTCAAATAAGGCACCCAGAGTGTAGGAGTAAGGAATACTATCTGCATGGGAGAACGACCATTTAGGCACATTTTCCCTGAAGTATTTCTCCCAGCTATTCTCAAACAGCTTGAGGGTACGATCCCGGCGTTCACGGAATTGCAGATAATTTTCATGTCGCGTCCAGCCGTACATCATGTTGTTGACTTTAACGCGGTAGGCGAACTCTTCATCGGTTTCACTGAAGTATTGAGGCGTGGCAATAGCCGTGCGTTTCACATATTCATCGTCAGACTCACCCGCGCCTCGCCAGCGGTTAAATTTGTCAAGACTTCGGCCCAGGGGACCACCCAGCCATTGAGTGAGCATCTTGTTGTCGTTCATAAAGAAGTCGAAAGTGAGACTCGACGCCAAAGCGAATCCAAAAGTTTGCGCATAAGTGAATCCGGATATAAGGCCATGAGCGTATGCTCCAACAGTGGCTACCGGACCCAGTACCAGAGCGGCTGTGGTCGAGGCCAGTGTTTTTACTTTTTGTGGTGTCACCCTGTTCAGAAGTGGTACCTGAACTCCTTGCCCGGAACCCATGGATTTCACTATTTCAGGCACCAGACGGGAAATGCTGCGATACCTCTGCAGATTGGCATTGTATTGTCTGGCAAACAACATGGAGCCGGTTCTCAGCAGAATGACTGAAGAAGCGGCCTTGCCCAATGGCATAGCCAGACCGCCCACTTCAGAGACTTGTTCAATGCCGCTGTGGTAGGCATATTGGCCGGTTCGGTCAGGATCAACACCATAACGTTCCAACCAGTGCTGGAAGGGTGTGAGCATTCTGTGCAGGTAATCACCCCGGTTGGTCAGATCCAGCAGATAGAGGAACGCCACGTTTGAGAGGGATAGCTCGGCAGCCCGCCGGGCGTTAGTGTTCACCAGCAGTGGTTTGTAGCTGGAGTAGTACCAGGTGACAGCCTGTACCAGAAAGGCAGAAGGTTTGACCCAGTAATCATTGAGCTGCTGCTCAACCGCTGCGGCATGAGCTTGCATCAATGTGTCATGAATAGCCTGGATCAGTTCTGACTCAGACAGGCTGACAGCGTTGGCATAAGGTGTCAGGGTCTCCTGAACATTGGCCAGAAATGCTGCCATTTTGCGGCCATTTTCAAAGGCAATATCATCCAGAACGTAGTTGGCGATGACAGCAGCGGCGTACTCTTTCATGCTGTTAACAGACTCTTTCATGGCTGTCGGGCCAGTTGCGGTCATGGTCACAGGAGTAATGGCAATCCCCATGAATTGCTCAGCACCCTCATCGGACAGCATCTGGATAACCTTCCTGAACTCGGGCACCTTGACACCCTGTTTATAACCAAGGAAATGTTCAAACTCATCCACTGTCTGATAACCATCAACACCTCTGATGGCCTTTAGGTAGTTTTCAAGTTCAACCTTGTTGATCAGACCTTCACGCAGCAGGGCTATTATCTTGTTACCACTGGCAGAATGGCTGGCGAAGTATTCCGAGAAGCCTTCCAGATCCCCCGTTTCATGCTCGACATAGTGAATGCCTGCCGAGCCTATGCCGTCAATTTCGTCGTTGTATTGTTGTGCCCCTTTATTCATCTCATTCCTGGCCCTGTGTACCAGAGTCTGGACTTCTTCCAGAGGCTGGTGAGAAGATTCCGGGAAGGTCGTCTTCAGGTGCTTGAAGACTTCCACCATTCGACTGGTCTGTTTAAACGTCAGTTTATCTCCGACCAGTGCCTGCAAGTGAATGGGCGCATATTCATCGTCAAAATTGAAAGTCGTAAGACAGGGCATTATCTTACCGCTTTGTGCTGCTGATTCTGCCAGACCCATTGCGGCTTGCAGAGCCTGTCGTTTAAGAGGGTGTTGTTGCATGCATTTGTGGATAGCTTCCAGAACATCGGCCTGTCTCGGCGTGTACTGGAAGGGGCCGTCATCATTTTCGACGGCTTTTTCGGCAGCCTTCAGGGCATCCTTCATTCCCTCAAAGTCTGCTTTTCTGGTTTCAATTTCTGCTTCCAGAAAGGCGTGTTTCTGAATCAGTTGCCGGATCTCGCCGCCAGCGCCATCATCACCGCCCAGTTGTAACTGCTTGTTTCTCAAGGCCTTAACCCATCGTTCACTGGTATCAGCGGACTCCGGCTTAACAGCCACGGTTTTTTCAATGATATCAGGAACTGCTTCATCCGGGATATGTTTCAGGAAAGCAAAGGTTCCGGCAGATGCAAGGTGTTTGATACGAATAGCATTCAGTTCCTGATTAGCCGCTTCCAACTCACTTTCAGCTTCTTGCATTGTTTGTCTGGCTCTGGTCACCTTGAGATCAAGAACATATCGGGGTTCAGGTCCCAGGCGGGCCATTTGCCTGTCAAGCTTATCCTCAATGGCGGCAATACGCTCTTGAACGTTAGGCTCACCGGCACTGAAAGCTTCATCATCCAGCTGTCGGAGTTTTGCATCAATCTGACGGACCTGATCGTCGATAGTGGCATCATCTTTATAGGCTTTAATGTTGAGTTGATGAGCGATTTCATTGTTCCAGGCTCTTCTGGCCGCTTCGTCTTCATAGTCTTGGTACACTTCATCCAATAATGTACTGATTCTGGCTCTCAGGGCATCCCTCCGATCAGGCAGGTTGGCATCGTTTGCAAACTCTACCTGCAGGTCTCTGGCCAGTCTGGCAGTGAAAACCATGCTTCTTGCTTCAGCTGCATTGTTTTCATGAGGGTAGATCTTTAGCCTGTTCTCTATAGCTGCAAGATAATTTGTCTGTATTTCACTGGCTTGCTCATCCACCTCTTCGACTTTATAGGTAAGACGCCTGCGAAGTATATCGAGCCATTCTGGCCCCCCTTTTTTTGGATAAGAAAGGGTAATATCTGTATCAAGGCTCTCGGGTTTGAGATCCTTCATATTTACAAGACTGCTGTCTTCTTGCCAGACAATACTATGTATCTTATTCTGCATGAACTCTGAAAGATCGCCATCAAGCCTTGTTCGAACTCTGGCAAGCCTTGCTGCATTGTCATCACCTTCATTGCTTTTGATCTCGAATACTTGTTCCAGGGCTTCCAGTATTTCCAAGGCCTCTTCCTCCGCCCGCTCTCTGGCTTCTGTGATGAATTCCTGCATGTTTTCAGAAATGTCCTCGCGACGAAGATACACACTATCGTTTTCATCAACGTCGCTCATCTCAAGGGCTTCTTCTACGGCTCTGAGTGTCTCGAGTACTTCAGGTTTGGCTTTGTGGCGGCCCCAGGTTCTGGACTCTTTCACTTCTTCTTTCAGCTCTGCAAGCCTGAAGAGCTTGAGATTGACCGTTGATTCCAGGGTTCTGCGATCTTCTGGTGTATTGTCTTCACTCAGATCAATATCAAGAGCGGCTGCCAGAGCACATTTTCTGGCCCAGGTGTAAGAATTCTCTATATCCTGTTGATCACTCAATGTTTCAACTCTCTGAAACAGCATTTCTTTTTGAGCATCCATTGTCTTGATTTTTTCAAGCAGGCGTTCTTGCTGAACGTCAATATCTGCATTGCGATCAAAATCCTCAATGTTTAAATGTGCGGCAATGGTTGCAAAGCGTGCTTTGGTTGCAGCTATTTTTTCAGCTTTTCTTTTGATGCTCAGTTGCAAAAGATGTTCTTGCCCAACCTGTTCTATCCGTTGCTTGAGGTGTTGTTGAAGGGCATATCGCCGGTAGTCCAGGTGATAATCGTTATCCGGAAGGCCGAGCTGATCTTCAAAGTTAGCCAGTCTCGTGCAGATTAAGTCGTCGATGAGTTCTGTCTTTTGTTGCAGTTCCTGTTGCAGCTGCTGCTGAATGGACTCAATGCGGGCAGCCAGATCGTTTTCATTGTTGGGAGTAATATCGTACTTGCTTTCAATGGATGCCAGTATTTCTTTTAAACCCTCTTGCGGAAGCTGTCCCGATTTGCTGAATTTATGAATTTCTTTTCTGATGATTGTGGCTTGTTCTGCCATTGTTGGCTCGGTCTCAACCCAGTTGTCAATACCGAGCTTATCTGCCAGTTGCTCGTTGTAATTTTCTATGGTTTCTATTACGGGATCACGAAGTTCCTCTCTCAGCACTGGAATTCGATCGACTTTCTGCTTGAGTTCCTGTAGCCAGTTTTTTTGTTTTTCCAGCTTTTGCAGATGCCGAAGATGCTGCTTACGGTGCTGACCTTCAATGTTTGCCAGCCTGTTCCAGGCAGCCTTATCGGTGAGTTTTTCCTGTTGTTGCAGGTGCTGTTGAATGGATTGAAAGCGGGAATCGAGATCGTTTTTATTATCTGGAACAATACCGAGCTGGCCTTCAATAGCGGCCAGATTTGTTCTTACAGTGTCTTCTTCAAGCTGTCCCGTTGCGGCAACTGCACTGAAGATTTTATGAATTCTCTCTCTGATGCGTGAGGCTTGCTCCTCTGATGTCTGGGTATCATCCCATTTGCCAATACCAAGCTCTTCGGCCAGTTCAGCGTTGCGAATTTTTGTGGCTTTTTCTATGGCATCAGTAACTAGTTGTACCAGCGACGGAAATCGTTTGGCTTCCTGCTGCTGTTTCTGTATCGGGTTTTGCTGTTCTTCCAGCGCTTTACGAGTTTTAGCAAGCCCATGCTCAGTCTGTTGCTTGAGTTCAGGTGCTCTGAGCTTTTCCCTTTCACTGTCCCTGTCTTTCTCTGCTGTGAACTCTATGTGTTTTATAGGCCTGATGTAATCGCCATCTTTTTTCTGCAGAGCATCTATTTTGTCGTAGGTGTCAATCATCATCTGCCGGGACATGGCTTTCAGTACTCTGGAAGCAAACTCATCATCTCCGGGAGCGTCGGCCTGAACTTTGTGGATATCTCTGATAACGGGTATCAATTCCTCCATATTCTGAATAAAGCGCTGGTCAGTCAGAAGACTTTTCGTTGCGCCACAGAAACCGAAGTATTTTACCAGTTGATAATGCATCCAGATTGGCGTGAGGACTGACGAAGTGACTTTGAGATGTTCTAATGTGAGTTCAAATTTATCTGCTATATGAGGCGTAGCGCTGACCAGAGCTTGCTGGAGAGCTTCATAGTATGCAAGCGAAGTCAGTTTATCCTTGCTAAATCCGGCATTGCTCCGGGCAGCTAATTCCTCCAGCAGTGCCCACTGCTTGCTTCGAATAACATGCAGGTAGCTTTTGACCTTATATTTTTGAACCTCTGTTGTTGCGTGAGTGGGGCCATCAGGCTCAGTTTCTGTCAGGAGGCTATAGAGGTTTTCTACAAACGCGATATCGGCTGGATTCAGTTTCTGACTATAGAAAACAATAGTATCTTCCTGAGTATGACCAGGTACCAGCTTTGGATAACCCGAAGGGGCAGGATAAACCTTTGTGCAATCTTCTTCGTGCACAACATATCCGACGGGTTTGCTCAGTGCCAACAGTCTATCAAGAGCCTCTTGTTGTAACTCTTCTTTCAGAACATGAACCTGGATATAGGCCGAGGTAGCTGCGGCCAGAAGCGTTTCATCATTGACAAAGAGCGATTGACCCAGTCGCTTCAGTTCAGGGGGCTGATCGCCCGAAGCGATAAGACGCATAAATGTTCGTCCATTCACTTCAACGGGTTCTACTTTTATGGTGGCAAGGGCAACATAATGGTCGCTTGTGCCGAGGTTTCCTGCTCTGTCATCGGCACCTTCCAGCACTGCATACAATTGTTCGGGTCTGGCTATTTTCGTTAAGGGTTCTAATGACTGTATGACAGTTAATTGATCACGAACAGCGTCAATGGTGTCCTGGTCGGTCATTCCGCCTCTGACTTCAATGGTCAGTTTCGTTTCTTCAAGGCTGTGGGTGAACCTGAAGACTTCCTCATCACCCACCTTCAGGACTTTGGTGTATTTCTGAGCAATGTCATTCTCGCCTGTTTCAAACAGATCAACACTGGAGACGCCAGCACTAACGGCAGAAAGAATGTCTGTAAAACCATCAGAGGGAACCGTATAGCCGTCTCTGGCTTGAGTCTGATCAGGGTAAGTAGTGGTAAAGGATTTGGGTATTGGTTGCTGGTCACCCGATAAAGTTGGCTGAACCCTGACCAGACTCTGGGTAAACGACACGAATTCACTGTTCGAAATATCAAGAGATTTTGTCTGCAGCTTGCGCTCGGCTTGCGCCTGTGTACTGATGATGGTAGAGCTGATGGCAATGGTTACTGCAAGGCTTAATGCATTGGGGCCGGCATTTGTCATTCTACTACCTCAGAGTTGGTGCTTTGGTTATCGTGAAAAGCGATTGCCACACCCGGCGAGGAAACAACTTACAAAGGCTCACGGCTGTTCCGGTAAGCTGTTGAGAGAATTTAGTTCACAGTGGCAAATCCGCTAGCTATTGGCCGAATTTAATTCTCGTGACAAAGTTCACTGCCAATAAAATTGAATGTTTACAACTCGTTCCCTCGCTCTGCGTGGGAATGCATACCTCCCCCAACCGGTGCTCCTTTCAAGGTTGCGGAGGGTTGCTCGGGCGCTGCAGCCCCTGACTCAAAGAAGGCGCCCAGGGTGTAGGAATAAGGAATACTTTCTGCATTGGAGAATGACCATTTGGGCACATTTTCCCTGAAGTATTTCTCCCAGCTATTCTCTGACAGTTTCATGGTGCGATCCCGTCGTTCACGGAATTGCAGGTAGTTTTCGTGCCGAGTCCAGCCGTACGCAGTGTCGCCTGTCTTAACACGGTTTGCGTACTCTTCATCGGTTTCACCATAGCGTTGAGGTGTAGCAATGGTGGTACGTTTCACATATTCATCCTGGCTTTCACCGACGCCCCGCCAGCGATTAATCCTGTCAAGGCTACGACCCAGAGGTCCACCCAGCCATTGAGTGAGCATCTTGTTGTCGTTCATAAAGAAGTCGAAAGTGAGACCCGACGCCAAAGCGAAGCCGAAGGTTTGAGTATAGGTGAACCCGGATATAAGGCTTTGGACGTATGTTCCGATGGTGGCTATCGGACCCAGCACCAGACCGGCTGTGGCCGAGGCCAGCGTTTTTACTTTTTCTGGTGTCATACTGTTCAGCAACGGCATCTGAACCCCTTGTCCGGAACCCATGGATTTCACTATTTCCGGCACCAGACGAGAAAGGCTGCGATAGCTTTGAGGGTTAGCATTGTATTGTCGGGCAAACAGCGCAGAGCCGGTTCTTAACAGAATGACTGAAGAAGCGGCTTTGCCCAGTGGCATGGCAAGTCCGCCCACTTCAGAGATTTGTTCAATGCCGCTGTGGTAGGCATATTGGCCGGTTCGGTCAAGATCAACGCCGTAGCTTTCCAGCCAGTGCTGGAAAGGTGTGAGCATTCTGTGCAGGTAAACACCTCTGTTGGTCAGATCCAGCAGATAGAGAAATGACATGTTTACCAGGGACAGTTTGGCAGCCTGCCAGTGGGTATAAGCAACCAGAAGCGGTTTGTAGCTGGAGTAGTACCAGGTGACAGTCTGTACCAGGAAGGCTGAAGGTTTGACCCAGTAATGCAACAACTGTCGTACAATCGCTGCGGCATGAACTTGCATCAATGTGTCATGAATAATATTGATCAGGTCTGTTTCAGACATCCCGACAGCATTGGCATAGGGTTTCAGGGTATCCTGAATATTGGTCAGGAAGGCTGCCGTCCTTTGGCCATTGTCAAAGGCGATGTCATCAAGAACGTAGTTGGCGATGACAGCCGTTGCATACTCTTTCATGCCGTCAAGAGACTCTTTTATACCCGCTGGGCCATTCACCGTCACGGTCACAGGAGTAAAGGCACTCTTTATGAACTCCTCAACACCCTCGTCAGACAGCATCTGGACAACGCTCTTGAAGTGAGGCAGCTTGACGCCGTGTCTGTAGCCAAGGAAGTGTTCAAATTCAGCCACTGTCTGATAACCATCGACACCCCGGGCGGCTTTTATGTAGTTCTCAAGTTCAATCTTGCTGATCAGACCTTCTCCGATCATTGCCTGCAGGCGGATCGGTGCAAATTTATCGTCAAAATCCAACGTCGTAAGGTCGGGTATTTCCTTACCGCTCTTTACTGCCAGCTCTGCCAGCTCTGCCAGACCCATTGCGGCCTCAAGGGCTTGTTTCTTCAGAGGGTGCTGCTGTACGATGTGGCTCATAATGTACTGAATGTGCTTCTGTCTTGGCGAGAGCTGGAAGGGACCGCTATCATTCTTGACGGCTTTCTTTGCAGCCCTCGCTTCTTCTACGGCACTGAGTGTCTCAGGTACTTCAGGTTTGGCTTTTTGCTGGCCCCGGATGTAAGAATTCTCTATATCCTGTTGATCATTTAATGCCTCAACTCTCTGAAACAGGATTTTTTGTTGAGCCTCCATGGTCTGGATTTTTTCAAGCAGGCGTTCCTGCTGAACGTCAATATCTTCATCGCTATCAAAATCCTGAATGTTTAAATGTGTGGCAATGGTTGCAAAGCGTGCTTTGGTTGCAGCTATTTTTTCAGCTTCTGTTCTGATGTCCAGTTGCCGATGATATTCTTGCCCGACCTCGGCTATCTGCTGCTTCAGGTGCTGTTGAAGAGTGTATTGACGGTATTCCAGGTCATTTACGTTATCCGGAAACAGGCCGAATTGACCTTCAATGTCAGCCAGGTCGTAGTGGATTCTATTGTCGATCAGATCTGTCTCTGCTTGCAGTTGATATCGCAGTTCCTGCTGAATAGTCTCAAAGCGGCCAGCCAGATCATTTTCATTTTTTGGAGTAATACCATGCTCGCTTTCAATGGACGCCAGTATTTTTTTTACAGCCTCTTTCTGAGGCTGTTCCGATTTGCTGATTTTACGAATTTTTCTGCTGACGAGTCTGGCCTGCTCTTCAGGTAACTCGAACACATCCAATTCAATACCAAGCTCATCTGCCAGTTGAAAGTTGTAATCTTCCATGGTTATTAATAGGGGGTCACGGACTTTTTCTCTCAGCGTTGGCATATGATCAACTTTCTGCTTAAATTCCTGCAACCGGTTTTTTTGTTTTTCCAGCTTTTGTATATGCTGAAGATGTTGCTGACCTTCAAAGTTAGTCAGTCTGTTCCAGACTTCTTTATGAGTTAATTTTTCTTGTTGTTGCAGGTGTTGTTGCAGGTGCTGTTGAATGGATTGAAAGCGGGCATCCAGATCGTTTTCATTATCTGGAACAATACCGAGTTGGCCTTCAATAGCGGCCAGATTTGTTCTTACGGTGTCTTTTTCAGGCTGTCCTGTTGCGGCAGCTGCTGTGAAGATTTTATTAATTCTCTCTCTGATGCGTGAGGCTTGCTCTTTTGCTGGCTGGGTATCATCCCAGTTATCAATACCAAGCTCTTCAGCCAACTCAGTGTTGTAAATTTTTGCGACTTTTTCTCTGGCATCACGAACTTGTTGTTGCAGCGCTGGAATTCGTTCGACCTCCTGCTGCATTTTTAGTGACTGGTTTTGCAGTTCTTCCAGCACTTTATGAGTCTGTGCATGCTCATCTTCAGCTTGTTGCTTGAGTTTAAGTGCTCTGAGTTTTTCCCTTTCAAAGCCAGTGTCTATCTCAGCTATGCACTTTAAATGGTTTAGAATATGAGTGAATTCGCCCTCTTTTTCCCGCAGCTCATCTATGTTTTTATAGGTCACACTCAGAAGCCTGGACATGTCTTCCATGACTTTGGAAGCAAACTTCTCGTCGTCACCAGTATCGGCCTGTGCTTTGTCGATATCGCTGAAAATGGGTATCACTTTCTCCATATTCTTAATAAATCGCTGGTCAGTCAGAAGATTTTTAAATGTGCGTTTGAAGCCGAAGTATTTTACCAATTGATAATGCATCCAGGTTGACGTGACGACCGACGAAGTCACTTTGAAGTGTCCTGATGTGAATTCAAATTCATAGGCGCTTTTTGGTGTAGCACTGCTTAACGCTTGCTGGAGAGATTCATAGTATGCAAGCGAAATCAGTTTATCTTTGCTGAATTCAGCATCGTGCTGTGCAGCTAACTCCTCCAGCAGTGTCATCTGCCTGCTTCGAATAATATGCCGGTAGCTTTTGACATTATATTTTTTAACCTTCGTTGATACTGTCTCAGCAGGGTCTTTAGTCCCAGCTTCTTTCAGGAGTTTGTAGAGGTTTTCTACAAAAGCGACATCGGCTGGATTCTGCGTCAGACCATGAAAAACAATAATGTCTTCCCGCGCTTGCACTGCTTCCAGCTTTGGATAACCCGCAGGCAGAGGATAAAGCTCTGGGTTGTCCTCGACGTGTACAACATATCCGACGGGTTTGCTGTGTGCCATCAGATTATTAAGAGACTCCTGTTGTAATTCCTCTTTCAGAACATGAACCTGGATATAGGCAGAAGTGGCTGCAACAAGGAGAGCTTCATCATTGACAAAGAGTGATTGACCCAGACGCTTCAGTTCAGGTGGCTGATCACCCCCTGAGATAAGAATCATGAATGTACGCCCATTCACTTCAACTTGTTCTACTTTGATGGTGGCAAGGGCAACATAGTGATCGCTTGTGCCCAGGTTTTCTGCTCTGTCATTGGCAGCTTCCAGCACTATATAAAGATGTTCGGGTCTGGCTAATTTCGTTGACGGTTCTAATGATGAGATGCAAGCCAATTGATCACTTACAGTGTCAACGATATCCTGATCGGTCATTCCGCCCCTGACTTCAATGACCAGTTCCTTTTCTTCAAGGCTATGGGTGAACTTGAAGACTGCTTCATCACCCACTTTCAGTACTTTGGTGTATTTTTGAGCAACGTTATTCTCGCCTGTTTCAAACAGATCAACAATGGAGACAAGAGTGCTGACGCCGGAAAAAACGTCTGTAAAGTCATCTGAAGGAACCCTGAAACCCTCTCTGACTGGAGTCTGGTCAGGGTAGATGGTGGTAAAAGATTTGGGTATTGGCTGCTGGTCATTCCCTAAAGTTGGCTGAACCTTGACCAGGCTCTGGGTAAACACCCTATATCCATTGTTCGAAATATCGACAGATTTTGTCTGCAGACTGCGCCCGGCCTGTGCGTCTGTAACAATGATGGAAGAGCTGATGGCAACGGCCGCTGCAAGTCGTAATGCATTGGGGCAAGTATTGATCATACTACTACCTCAGAGCTGTCAGTCGCTGATGGCTGTTTCGATAAGCCGTTGAGAGAATCTGCTGCAGAGTCCGCTTTTCTGGGGAGTTATGCCTTCCCACGCAAGACCCACAGGGCCTAAAAGCGTGGGAACGCGTTGCTAGCAGCCTGTCGGACTTAAGACTGTCCTACTGCGGTTGCGATAAATTGGTCTAAAAATTCCTGCTCCCTCGTCAAATAGCTCGCTATTCTCCTCGGAATCAGAAATTTTTATCCTCAATTTCTCGCAATCCTCGCTACGGACGCTTAAGTCCGACAGGCTGCTAGAGTTTTGTACTGGTTTCTGATATCAAAGTTCGTCGCGGGTATTTTTATCTTTATCAAACTCGTGATCAGCCAGTGCTGCTTTCATAGCTGTGGAGGCGGCCTCAGGCGCCGCAGTCCCTGACTCAAATAAGGCACCCAGAGTGTAGGAGTAAGGAATACTTTCTGCGTGGGAGAATGACCATTTGGGCACATTTTCCCTGAAGTATTTCTCCCAGCTATTATCGAGCATCTTCATGGTGCGATCCCGGCGTTCACGGAACTGCAGATAGTTCTCGTGTCGAGTCCAGCCATACATAGTGTTATTTGCTTTAACGCGGTTTGCGTACTCTTCATCGGTTTCACTATAGCGTTGAGGTGTGGCAATGGCGGTACGTTTCACATATTCATCCTGGGTTTCACCGCCGCCGCGCCAGCGATTAATCCTGTCAAGGCTTCGACCCAGAGGTCCACCCAGCCATTGAGTGAGCATCTTGTTGTCGTTCATAAAGAAGTCGAAAGTGACACCGGACGCCAGAGCGAAGCCGAAGGTTTGAGCATAGGTGAAACCGGATAGAAGTCCGTGGGCGTATGCTCCGACAGTGGCCACCGGACCCAGCACCAGACCGGCTGTGGCAGAGGCCAGTGTTTTTACTTTTTGTGGTGTCACCCTGTTCAGCAGCGGTACCTGAACCCCTTGTCCGGAACCCATGGATTTCACTATTTCCGGCACCAGACGGGAAAGGCTGCGATAGCTGTGGGGGTTGGCATTGTACTGTCTGGTGAACAGCGCAGAGCCGGTTTTCAACAGAATGACTGAGGAAGCGGCTTTGCCCAGTGGCATGGCCAGTCCGCCCACTTCAGAGATTTGTTCAATGCCGCTGTGATAGGCATATTGGCCGGTTCGGTCAAGATCAACACCGTAGCGTTCCAGCCAGTGCTGGAAAGGTGTGAGCATTCTGTGCAGGTAATCACCTCTGTTGGTCAGATCCAGAAGATAGAGGAATGACATGTTTGCAAGGGACAGTTTGGCAGCCTGCCAGTCGCTATGAGTTGCCAGAATAGGTTTGTAGCTGGAGTAGTACCAGGTGACAGCCTGTACCAGGAAGGCTGAAGGTTTGACCCAGTAATCATTGAGCTTCTGCTCAACCGCTGCGGCGTGAGCCTGCATCAATGTGTTATGGACAATCTTGATCAGTTCTGATTCAGACATCCCGACAGCATTGGCATAGGGGGTCAGGGTATCCTGAATATTGGTCAGGAAGGCTGCCGTCCTGCGGCCATTGTCAAAGGCAATATCATCAAGAACGTAGTTGGCGATGACAGCCGCTGCGTACTCTGTCATGCCGGCAACAGACTCTTTCATGCCTGCCGGGCCAGTTGCAGTCAGGGTCACAGGAGTAAAGGCACTCTGTATGAGTTCTTCAACACCCTGGTCGGACAGCATCTGGACAGCGGCTTTGAAGTCAGACACCCTGATGCCGTGTTTGTGGCCAAGGAAGTGTTCAAATTCATCCACTGTCTGATAGCCATCAACACCTTTGACAGCTTTCATGTAATTCTCAAGCTCAATCTTGCTGATCAGACCTTCACGCAGCAGAGCTATGATCTTGTTACCGCTGGCAGAACGGGTAGCGAAGTATTCCGAGAAGCTTTTCAGGTCCTTTGATTCTTGCTCGACGTAGTGAATGCCTGCTAAGCCCATGCCGCGAATTTCGACGTCGTATTGTCGGGCCCCGGCTTCTAAGTGCATCCTGGCCCTGTCCGTCAGAATCTCGATTTCTTTCAGCACATTCCGGGGTTGATCTTCTACAGACCCGGATGGGGATTCCGGGAAGGTGGCCTTCAGGTCATTGAAAATTTCCACAATCCGACCGGCCTGTTCAAACGTCAGTTTGTCTCCGATCATTGCCTGCAGGTGAATGGCTGCAAATTCATCGTTAAAATCGAAACTCGTAAAGAATGGTATTGCCTTGCCATGCTCTATCGCTGCTTCTGTCAGGCCAATTGCGGCTTCCAGAGCTCGTTTTTTGAGAGGGTGCTGCTTCGTGAATTTGTGGATGGCGTTCAGAACTTTTTCCTGATCCGGGGAGTACTGGAAGGGACCGCCATCACCTATGACGGCTTTTTCTGCAGTATTCAGGGCTTCCTTCAGTTTCACAATGTCTGCTTTTTGGGTTTCAATTTCACCTTCCAGGCGAGCCTGTTCCTGAATCTCTGCCAGTGATCCGAGGTCATCTTTTATCCGGGTGTTCAGATTTTTTGCGGCAGCTTCGTCGTCTTCATCCGGAACAGGGTGAACGTCGTTGCCCATCATAACGGCCAATTTTTTGCGTGGAAGATCATTCAGCTTACGATGAAGCCATTCCAGCTTGGTTTCAGCTGCCAGTATTGCTCGCCTGGCCATGGCAACATCACGATCAAGAACGTAGCGGGGTTTAGGTCCCAGGCGAGCCATTTGCCTGTCAAGCGCATCATCGATAGCTGCGATACGCTCATTAACGTCAAGCTGGACCGCTTTGAAAAATTCTGCCTCCAGCTGCTCAAGTTTTGCCTCGATCAGACTATTTTGTTCGTCTATACCGGCATCATCTCCATAGTCCTTAATATCAAGTTGCTCAGCAATTTTATTGTTTTTGATCCTTCTGACACCTTCATCGTCATAGATTTCGTTTACTTCTTTCCTTAATTTCTGAATTCTGCTTCTCAGTGCGTACTGTTTAGACAGTTTTGAATCGTCGTCATAAAACTCTATCTGCAGATCACTGGCCAGTTTGGCCAGGAAAGTTTTGCCTCTTGCTTTTGCAGCAGGGTTTTTATCAGGATCGATATTGAGCTCTTTCTCCAGAGCAACAAGGTACTCTGCCTGTTTTTCTATGGCTCGCTTATCCGATTCTTTGACTATAAAGATAAGACGATCACGAATACATAAGAGTCTGAGATCCATTCTCACCTGCTCCAGATCTTCCTGCGACCTGTCAATTTCCGGCCAGAGGTTCATGTCCATCTGATCCAGCTGATAATTGGAGATATCACCATCATCAAGCCTTGTAAGAATGCTCTTCAGTCTTGCTGCCTTGTGATCATCTTCATCGGCTTTGATGTTGAGTAAGTTTTCCAGATAACTCAGTGTCATCAGGGCCTTATTCTCTGAGTGCTTTCTGGCTTCTCTGATGAATGCCCTCATGTCTACAGAAATGTCCATGCGACGCAAATACACATCTTGCTCCTTAGTGAGGCGTTCATCCTTCAGTACTTTTTCTGCGGCACGAAGTGTTTGCAGTACTTCAGACATGGCTTTTGGATGGCCTGGTGTTCTGATGTCTTCCAGTTCTTGTTCCAGCTCTGCAAGCTGGGAGAGCTTGTCACGAACTATTAACTCCAGGGCAGCACGATCTTCAGGAACCCGATCTAAACCAATAACCGCCGCCAGGGCATCTTTTCTGGCCAGGGTGTAAGAATGCTCTATATCCTGTTGATTGGCCATTGTATAAAGTTGTTGACGCAGATCTTGCTCGCGGGCATTTATTTCCTCAAATTTTTGAATCAGGAGTTCTTGTTGAACGTCAATATTTGCATTGCTATCAAAACCCTGGATGTTTGAATGTTCAGCAATGGTCGCAAAGCGGGCTTTTATTTCAGCTTCTTTTTCAGCCCTTGTCCCGGTGCTCTGTTGCTGAAGAAGTTGCTGAAGATCTTGCTGAAGATGTTGCTTTTGTTGAGTGATCCGGGCTAACCGCTGCTTAATGTCTCGTTTAACGGATTTATGAAGGACTTCCGGTTCATTGTCTGAAGTAAAATCGTACCAGCTTGCAATGGCAGGCAGTTTTTTCTTTAATTTTTCTTCCTGATAGTGTGCTGTTGAGGCAATGGAAGCTGTTGCAAACGGCGTTGCGCTGACGGGTGTTGAGGCAATGGAAGCTGTTGCAAGCGGCATTGCGCTAACGGGTGTTGAGACAATAGAAGCCGTTGCAACTGGCATTGCGCTAACGGGTGTTGGGGCAATCGAAGCCGTCGCAACCGGCGTTGCGCTAACCGGTCTTGAGGCAATGGATTTTACGGTAACCGATTGCCTGGTTTCATGAATTTTCTGGCCTTTTATCCGGGTGTTCAGATTTTTTGTGGCCGCTTCGTCGTCTCCATCCGGAGCAGGGTGAACGTCATTGCCAATCGTAACGGCCAATTTTTTGCGTGGAAGATCATTCAGCTTACGATGAAGCCCTGCCAGCTTATTTTCAGCTACCAGTATTGTTCGCCTGGCCATGGCCAGATCACGATCAAGAACGTCTCTGGGTTCAGGTCCCAGGCGAGCCATTTGCCCGTCAAGCTCATCATCAATGGCTGCGATACGAACATTAACCTCAAGCTGACGCGCTTTGAAAATTTCTGCATCCAGCTGTTTAAGTTTTGCTTCAATTAGACTATTTTGTTCGTCTATACCGGCATCATCTCCATAGTCCTCTTCTCTGGTATAAGGGAATTGTTGTTTCATCTTTGAAAGAAGCAGATCTTGTTGAAGATTTAGTTTCTTGAGTTCTTGAAGCAGATGTTTTTGTTGATCGCCAATATCTGCATTGCTATCAAAATTCTCAATGTTTAAATGTGCGGCAATGGTTGCATAGCGGGCTTTGATTTCAGCTTCTATTTCAGTCTCTGTGCCTGTACTCTGTTGCTGAAGAAGCTGCTGTTGTTGAGCGATTTGGGCATTCTGCTCCCCAAGGTGTTGCCTAATGGTCTGACAGCGAACTTCCGGGTCTCTTTCGATACCAGGGGTCAGGCCGAGCTGACCTTCAATCCAGGCCAGCTTATTCTCGACTTCGCTAAAATCGGCTAATTCTGCATGTTTTTGCTGCAGGTACTGTTGCACAAACTGACAGCGGGCAAGCAGATCATTTTCGTCGTCTGGAGTAATATTGTGCCTGCTTTCAATGGCCGCCAGAGTTTCTTTGAAAGCTTCTTGCGGAGTTTGTGCGGTTGCGGCATTCGTTGTGGTCACCGATAATGTTGCAGTCACCAATGATGTTGCGATGACCGGTGTCGGGGCGATCTTTGTTGGCGCAATCGTTGTCGGGGTCATTGATGATGCAGTAATCTGAGCTACGGTCGCCGGTTGCTTGAGATCACGAATTTTCTGTCTAATGAGGCTGTCTTGTTGTTCCAGTGGCTGGGTATCATCCCAGTCATCAATTTCGAGCGCTGCTGCCAACTGAATGTTGTAATTTTTTCTGTTTTCCTCCATTGACTCAGGGGCTTCTTTTTTCGGTATTGAAATTCGATTAACTTCATCCTGAAGAAACTTTAGCCAGTTTCTCCGTTTTGCCAGTTCTTCCTGGTTCTCAACATGTTGCAGATAAGCCCTGCGTGACTCCTTCTGAATGCCCTGATGCAGGCTCAGGAGGCGGACTTCAGGGTCATCTTCGTTTTCCGGAACCAGGCCGAGTTTATTTTCAAAGAAAGTCAGTCTTTCCAGAATTTCCGGATAGGGTAGTTCTTCGTTTTGTTCCAGGCGCTGTCGCCGTGGAGTGAAATGAAGGGCAGCCGGATCTTCTTCATCGACCGAAGTAATGCCGCGCTTTTGGCTAATGGTCGGCGGTTTTGCTTTTACAGCTTCTTCATCAGACTGTCCTGTTGTGGCAACCGATGGTTTTATTTTATTAATTTTTTCTCTAATGAGCCTGGCTTGTTCTTCGGATGACTGGCTATCATCCCAGTCATCCATACCAAGCTCTGCTGCCAGTTGCGCGTTGCGAACTTTTGTGGCATCGGCTCTGGCAGTGAGTATTTGTTGTTCCAGCTCTGAGATTCGTTTGTCTTCCTGTTGGTGTTGATTCTGAAAAGGTTGTTGAGCAGTCTCTGTTACCTGCTGCTTCAGGTGTTGCTGAATGGCCTGGTGACGAGCTTTAAGGTCATCATTGTTTTCCGGAACCAGACCGAGATGACTTTCAAAGGCAGTCAGTTTTTCCCGAACTTCCTCATCGGCCAGTTCGGTGTTTCCTTGCAGCCGCTTTTGAATGAGCAGAAGGGTGGCCGGATTGTTTTTGTTGACCGAAGCAATCCCACGCCTGCCACTAATGGCCGCAGATTCTGCCGTTACAGCTTCTTCATCAGGCTGACCTGTTGCGGCCATTGATCTGTATATGTCATTAATTTTTTCTTCTATGAGTCTGTGTTGTTCTTCGAGTGGCAGGAGTTCATTCCAGTCATCAATACCAAGCCTTGCTGCTGTATGAGCGTAGTTAGCCTGCCTGGCAATTCTCCTGACAGTAAGAATTTGCTTTTGCAGCTCTGGAACCATATCGGCTTTCTGCACAAGCTTCTCTAACTGGTTTTCCTCTTCTATCTGCATGGCCGACGGTTCCGCCTCTAAAGTTTCTTCATCAGACTGAGCTGTTGTGACAACCGATGGTTTTATTTCATTAATTTTTTCTCTAATGAGCCTGGCTTGTTCTTCGGGTGACTGGGTATCATCCCAGTCATCCATACCAAGCTCTGCGGCCAGTTGAGCGTTGCGAACTTTTGTGGCAGCTGCTCTGGCAGTGAGTACTTGTCGTTTCAGCTCTGAAATTCGTTTGTCTTCCTGTTGCTGTTGATTCTGAAAAGGTTGTTGAACGATCTCGGTTATCTGCTGCTTGAGGTGCTGTTGAATGGTCCGGTGACGGGCTTTGAGGTCATCATTGTTTTCAGGAACCAGGCCGAGATGATCTTCGAAGATAGTCAGTTTTTCCCGAACTTCCTCATCGGTCAGTTTGGTGTTTCCTTGCAGCCGCTTTTGAATGAGCAGAAGGGTGGCCGGATTGTTTTTATTGACCGAAGCAATCCCACGCCTGCCACTAATGGCCGCTGGTTCTCCCGTTAAGGCTTCTTCATCAGGCTGACCTGTTGCGGCCATTGATCTGTATATATCATTAATTTCTTCTTCTATGAGTCTTTGTTGTTCTTCGAGTGGCAGGGTATCGTCCCAGTCATGAATACCAAGCCTTGCTGCTGTATGAGCGTAGTTAGTGTTCCTGGCAATTCTCCTGACAGTAAGAAGTTGCTTTTGCAGCTCTGGGACCGTATCGGCTTTATGCACAAGTTTCTCTACTCCAGTCTTCAGAAGCTTCTCCAACCGGTTTTTCCGTTTTCTCAGCTCTCTTTGACTGACATCAAATGCCTCTTGTTCAAGGTGTTTCAGAATGTTCTGGTGACGGGCTTGCAGGTCATCTTCTTTGTTCGGGACCAGTCCGAGCTGGTCTTCCAGGTCAGACAGTTTTTCCTGAAAGTCCTCGTCGGGTTGTTCCGGATTTTGTTGCCGCTGCTCGTGGGTGATCAGAAGGGGTTGTTGAACAATCTCGGGTGCCTGCTGCTTGAGGTGTTGCTGAATGGCCCGATGACGGGCTTCAAGGTCATCATTGTTTTCCGGAACCAGGCCGAGATGACTTTCAAAGATAGTCAGTTTTTCCTGCACTTCCTCATCGGATAGTTTGGTGTTTTGTTGCAGCTCCTTTTGAATGAACAGAAGGATCCCCGGATTGTTTTTATTGACCGAAGCAATAACACGCCTGCCACCAATGGCCGCCGGTTCTGCTGTTACAGTTTCTTCATCAGGATGGCCTGTTGCGGCCATTGATCTGTATATGTCATTAATTTTTTCTTCTATGAGTCTGCGTTGTTCTTCGAGTGGCCGGGCTTCATCCCAGTCATCAATACCAAGCTTTGCTGCTCTCTGGGCGCAGCGAATTTTTCTGGCATATCTCTTGACAGTAAGAAGTTCCTTTTCCAGCTCTGGAACCCTACCGGCTTTCTGCACAAGTTTCTCTAACTGGTTTTCCTCTCCTATCTGCAGAAGCTTCTCCAACCGGTTTTTCCGTTCTCTCAGCTCTCTTTGACTGACATCAAATGCCTCTTGTTCAAGGTGCTTCAGAATGTTCTGGTGACGGGCTTGCAGGTCATCTTCTTTGTTCGGGACCAGTCCGAGCTGGTCTTCCAGGTCAGACAGTTTTTCCCGAATTTCCTCGTCGGGTTGTTCCGGATTTTGTTGCAGCTGCTCGCGGGTGATCAGAAGGGTTGCCAGCTGGTCTTCATCGACCAGAATAATGCGACCTTTTTTGCCAGTGCCCGCCGGTTTTGCTTTTACAGTTTCTTCATCAGGCTCTTCTGTTGCGGCAACCGATGGTTTGATTGCCTGAATTTTTTTTCTGATGAGTCTGGCTTGTTCTTCCAGTGGCAGGGTATCGTCCCAGTCATCAATACCAAGCTCTGCTGCCGTTTGAGCGTTGCGGTCTTTTGTGGCATCTGTTCTGGCATCATGAACCTTTTGTTCCAGCTCTGGAATTCGTTTGGCTTCCTGCTGAAGTTTCTGTAACTGGTTTTTCTGTTCTTCCTGCCCCTGCTGTTGATCCTGAAAAAATTGTCGAGCGGACTCAAGCGCCATCTGCCTGAGGGTTTCGAGAATGCTACGGAAGCGGGCTATCAGGTCTTCTTCGTTATCCCGTGTCAGACCGAGCTCATCTTCTGCCATAGCCAGTGTCTGTTGGGCCCCCTCAAAGGTTAGTTCTGACTTTTGTAGCAACTGCTCGTAAATGCCTCTAAAGCGGGCATTAAGATCGTCTTTATCGACCGGAGTAATATGGAAAATGGTTTCAATGGCTGCCATTTCCATACGTATAGCCTGTTTATAAAAATGAGCTTTTCCTGTTGCCGCCACCATTTGGTTGATTTCATTAATTTTCTGTATGATTATTCTGGCTTGTTCTTCGGTTGGCTGGGTATTATCCCAGTTATCAATACCAAGCTCCTTTGCCAGTTGACTGTTGTATACTTTTGAGGCGTCTGCCCTGGCATCAAGAACTTGTTTTTCCAATGCCGGAATTCGTTCGACTTCCTGCTGCGGTTTCTGTGACCGGTTTCGCAGTTCTTCCAGCGCTTTACGAGTCTGCGCAAGCTCTTCTTCAGCCTTCTGCGCAAGCTCATGTTTGAGTTCAAGGGCTCTGAGTTTTTCCTTTGCATTGTCCTCCAGGTGTTTTAGAAGCCTGTTGTACTCGCCTTCTTTTGTCCGCAGCGCCTCTATTTTGTTATAGGTATTAATCATCTGCGCTGACATGCCTTTCACGACTCTGGCAGCAAACTCTTCATCTCCATCGGCCTGCACTTTTTGGACAACTCTGATAAAGGGTATCAATTCTTCCATATTCTGAATAAAGCGCTGGTCAGTCAGAAGAGTTTTCATTGCGCTACGGAAACCGAAGTGTCTTACCAGTTGATAATGTATCCAGGTTGGCGTGAGGACTGATGAAGTGACTTTGAGATGTTCTAATGTGAGTTCAAATTCATCCGTTCTATAAGGCCTGGCGCTGTATAATGCCTGCTGGAGAGATTCATAGTATGCAAGCGAAGTCAGTTTATCCTTGCTGAATTCAGCATTGCCCTGGGCAGCCAACTCCTCCAGCAGTGCCCACTGCCTGCTTCGAATAACATGCTGGTAGCTTTTGACCTTATATGTTTTAACCTTTGTTGTTGCGTGAGTGAGGCCATCAGGCTCAGCTTCTGCCAGAAGGTCATATAGGTTTTCTACAAAAGCGATATCGGCTGGATTCAGTTTCTGACTATAGAAAACAATAGTATCTTCCTGAGTATGACTGGGTACCAGCTTTGGATAACCCGAAGGCGCAGGGTAAACCCTTGTGGAATCTTCTCTTTGCATAACATATCCGACGGGTTTGCTCAGTGCCAGCAGTCTATCAAGAGCCTCCTGTTGCAACTCCTCTTTCAGGACATGAACCTGGATGTAGGCCGAGGTGGCTGCGGCCAGAAGCGCTTCATCATTGACAAAGAGCGATTGAGTAAGGCGGGTCAGTTCAGGGGGTTGATCGCCCGAAGCGATGAGACGCATAAACGTTCGCCCATTCACTTCAATGGGTTCTACTTTAATGGTGGCGAGGGCAACATAGTAGTCGCTTGTGCCGAGGTCTCCTGCTCTGTCATCAGCACCTTCCAGGACCGCATGCAGTTGTTCGGGTCTGGCTATTTTCGTTGAGGGTTCTAATGACGGTATGACCGTTAATTGATCACGAACAGCGTCAATGGTCTCCTGGTCGGTCATTCCGCCTCTGACTTCAATTATCAGCTCCCTTTCTCCAAGGCCATGGGTGAACCTGAAGACTTCCTCATCACCCACCTTCAGGACTTTGGTGTATTTCTGAGCAACGTCATTCTCGCCCGTTTCAAACAGATCAACACTGGTGACGTCAGCACTAACGGCAGAAAGAATGTCTGTAAAACCCTCAGAGGGAACCGCACAGCCTTCTCTGGCTTGGGTCTGATCAGGGTAAGTAGTGGTAAAGGATTTGGGTATTGGTTGCTGGTCACCCGCTAAAGTTGGCTGAACACTGACCAGACTCTGTGTAAACGACAGATGTTCGTCGTTAGAGATATCAAGAGATTTTGTCTGCAGCTTGCGCTCGGTTATTGCCTGTGTACTGATGATGGAAGAGCTGAGGGCAATGGCTACTGCAAGGCTTAATGCATTGGGGCGGGCATTTGTCATTCTACTACCTCAGAGTTGGTACTTTGATTACAGTGAAAAGTGTTTGCCACACCTGGCGAGGAAACAGCTTACAAAGGCTCATGGCTGTCAATCGCTCATGGCTGTCAATCGTTCATGGCTGTTACGGTAAGCTGTTGAGAGAATTTAGTTCACAGTGGAAAATCTGCTAGCTGTTAAGCGAATTTAATTCACGTGGCAAAGTTCAATGCCAGTGAAATTACAACTCTTTCCTACGCTCTGAGGGTATCGCAAAACTTCAACAGCTCGTTCTCACGCTCTGAAGTCGTCATTCCCGCGAAGGCGGGAATCCAGCGCCAACGGTGGATCTCTGCCTTCTCGGGGATGACAAGGCCAGGGGGACACCGGGCAGTATGGTTCTGGTGGAGAGTCAGTGTGGATTCCCGCCTTCGCGGGAATGACGAGAATGAAGCCGGCAATGACGGGAGTCAACGCGTTCCCATGCCGGAGAGAGTTTTGCGACAGCCTCGCTCTGCGTGGGAATGCATACCTCCCGCAACCGGTGCTGCTTTCACGGCTGCGGCGGTTTGCTCAGGCTCTGCAGTCCCTGACCCAAAGAAGGCACCCAGGGTGTAAGAGTAAGGAATGCTTTCTGCATGGGAGAACGACCATTTAGGCACATTTTCCCTGAAGTATTTCTCCCAGCTATTCTCGAACAGTTTCATGGTTCGATCACGGCGTTCACGGAACTGCAGGTAGTTTTCGTGTCGAGTCCAGCCATACACAGTGTCGTCTGTCTTAACGCGGCTCGCGTACTCTTCATCGGTTTCACTATAGCGTTGAGGTGTAGCAATGGCCGTACGTTTCACATATTCATCCTGGGTTTCACCGACGCCGCGCCAGCGATTAATCCTGTCAAGGCTACGACCCAGAGGTCCACCCAGCCATTGAGTGAGCATCTTGTTGTCGTTCATAAAGAAGTCGAAAGTGAGACCGGACGCCAGAGTGAATCCAAAGGTTTGAGCATAGGTGAACCCAGATATAAGACCCTGGGCGTATGCTCCGACAGTGGCTACCGGACCCAGCACCAGACCGGCTGTGGCAGAGGCCAGCGTTTTTACTTTTTGTGGTGTCACCCTGTTCGGCAGCGGTACCTGAACCCCTTGCGCGGAACCCATGGATTTCACTATTTCCGGCACCAGACGGGAAATGCTGCGATACCTGTGTGGGTTGGCATTGTACTGTCTGGCAAACAGCGCAGAGCCGGTTTTTAACAGAATGACTGATGAAGCGGCTTTGCCCAGTGGCATGGCCAGTCCGCCCACTTCAGAGATTTGTTCAATGCCGCTGTGATAGGCATATTGGCCGGTTCGGTCAAGGTCAACGCCGTAGCGTTCCAGCCAGTGCTGGAAAGGTGTGAGCATTCTGTGCAGATAATCACCCCTGTTGGTCAGGTCCAGCAGATAGAGGAACGACATGTTTGAGAGGGATAGCTCGGCAGCCCGCCGAGCGTTAGTGCTCACCAGCAGTGGTTTGTAGCTGGAGTAATACCAGGTGATAGCCTGTACCAGGAAGGCTGAAGGTTTGATCCAGTAATCCGACAGCTGCCGCTCAACCGCTGCGGCATGAGCCTGCATCAATGTGTCATGGACAATCTTGATCAGGTCTGATTCAGACATCCCGACAGCATTGGCATAAGGTGTCAGTGTCTCCTGAGCATTGGCCAGAAACGCTGCCGTCCTGCGGCCATTTTCAAAGGCAATATCATCAAGAACGTAGTTGGCGATGACTGCAGCTGCGTACTCTGTCATGCCGACAACCGACTCTTTCATACCTGCCGGGCCAGTTGCAGTAGCGGCTACAGGAGTGAAGGCACTCTGCATGAATTCCTCAGCACCCTGATCCGACAGCATCTGGACAACTTTCCTGAACTCAGTCATATGGATGCCGTGTTTGTAGCCAAGGAAGTGTTCAAATTCATCCACTGTCTGATGACCATCAACACCTCTGACAGCTTCCATGTAGTTCTCAAGTTCAATTTTGCTGATCAGACCTTCGCGCAGCAGAGCCATTATCCTGTTACCGTTGGCAGAATGGGCCTCGAAGTATTCCGAGAAGTCTTTCAGGTCCTTTGGTTTATGCTCAACGAAGTGAATGGCTCTTCTGCCCATGCTGTGAATTTCGTCGTCGTATTGTTTAGCCCCGGTTTTCATCTCATTCCTGGCTCTGTCTGCCAGAGCCTGGACTTGTTCAATGACATTCTGAGGCTGATCTTCCAGAGGCTCGGCAGGGAAGCTCGTTTTCAGATTTTTGAAGACTTCCACAATCTGACCGGCCCGATCAAATGTCAGATCGTCCCTCACCAGCGCCTGCAAGCCAAGCGGTGCAAATTCATCGTCAAAATCGAAAGTCACAAGGCTAGGTATTGTCTTACCGGTGTTGATTGTTGACTCTACCTGACCCAGTGCAGCATCCAGAGCCTGTTGCTTTTTAGCCACGGCAGGAGGTCGATCTTCCAGCGGCACGACAGGGGTGAGCGGAAAAATCCTCTTCAGGCTCTTGAAGACTTCTACAATCCGACTGGCCTGATTGAACGTCACTTCATCTCCGACCAGTGCCTGCAAGCGAATCGGTGCAAATTCATCGTCAAAATCGAAAGTCGTAAGGTCTGGTATTACCTTACCGCTGTTTAATGCTGATTCTGCCAGACCCAGTGCGGCATCCAGAGCCTGTTGTTTGAGAGAGTGCTGCTGTGAGAAGGTGCCCATATCAGCCAGAACCCTGGCCTGTCTCGGCGAGAACTGGAATGGACCGACGTTATTTTCGATGGCTTCCTCTGCTGTCCTCAGGATTTCATCCATTCTTTCCAGCCAACTTTCACTTTTTTGTATTGCTTGTCTGGCTCTGGCTAGCTCACGTTCAAGAACATATCGGGGTTTGGGTCCCAGCCGGGCCATTTGCCTGTCAAGTTCATTCTCAATGCCGGCGATACGATCATTAACCTCAGGTTGATCCTCATTGATCATTTCTTTGTCCAGCTGTCGGAGTTTTGTTGCAATCACACTGTTCTGGTTTTCGATAGGGGCATCTGCTTTATAATCCTCAATGTTGAGTTGATGAGCTATTTCATTGTTCCAGGCTCTTCTGGCAGCTTCATCGTCGTAGAGTGCGTCTGATTTTTCGATTAATTCCTGAATTTTGGTTCTCAGGGTGTTTTTCTGATCATACAGGTCGTCATCCATGTCAAATGCTACACGCAGATCTTTTGCCAGTTTGACAGTGAAGCTCTTGCCTCCTTTTTTAGCAGCAGAGTTTTCGCTAATGTCGATGTTCAGCCTGTCCTCTAAAGTTTTTAGTATCGCTTTTTGTTGTCTTATGGCTCGCTCATCCAAGTCTTTCAGTGCCTCTTCCCCTGCCTGTTGACTGACTTTTGTGATGTATCTCTGAATTTCCCCGGAAATGGCTTCCCGACGGTAATACAAATCGTCCTCTCTACCGAGGATATCCATCGCCAGGGCTTTTTCTACGGCAGTCAGTTTTCCAATGACTTCAGGCAAGGCCTCCGGGTGAACGGGTGTTCTGATGTCTTCCTGCCCGGCACGAACAGGTGTAAGCTCTGATTCAGCCAGCCGATAGAGTCGTTCTGTTCTCAGTTTTTCCTCTTCATTGATAGAGGCTTCCTCCGTTATGAGCTCTAATTGCTTTCTGACCCGGATGAGTTCGCCTTTTGTTGCCAGATTTTCTGCCAGTGAGCTTTCCCATTCAATCAGCTGTTGGGCCATATCGCTCAGGACTTTGGAAAGAAACGGGTCGTCATTGCGAAGGGCATTGCTGTCGACAGCGGGTACATGATTCAGAATACTCTTAACATAATGCTGTTCAGTCAGACTATCTCTGAGTACGGGTTTGAAGCTGAAGTATTTTGCCAGTTGAATCTGCTGCCAGGTTGGCGTGATGACTAACGAAGTGAGCCTGATGTGTTCCAGTGTGAGTTCAAATTGATTCGTTCGAGCCGCTGCAGCTGGAGTGGCACTGACCAATGCCTGCTGAAGAAATTCATAGTATCCAAATGCATGCATCGCCTCCCTGTCTTCGTTTGTCATCGTCGGCGGTTGGTCTTTGTTAAATCCACCCGTGCCGTGCCGTGCAATAACCTCCTCCAGCAGAGCCATCTGCTTGCTTCGTATGACGTACAGGTAGCTTCTGACTTTTTGTCTGAAAACCTTTATTACTGCTGCCGCTTCCGGGGTGGGGGTATTAAGCTCAGCTTCTTTCCAGAGGTTATAGAGGCTTTCTACAAAAGCAATATCATCGGGACTCTGCATCTGACCATGGAAAACAATGACCTCTCCCGGAGTTTCAGCGACTTCCAGCTTCGGATAACCTGCAGGCACAGGATAAATCTGTGAGTCATCCTCGACGTGGACAATATATCCGACGGGTTTGCTATGTGCCAGGAGTTCATTAAGAGCCTGCTGTTGTAAATCCTCTTTCAGGATATAAACCTGGATATAGGCAGAGGCCGCTGCTGCCAGGAGAACATCATCATTGACAAAGACTGACTGACCCAGACGTTGCAGGTCAGGGGGCTGGTCGCCCGCAGCGATAAGACGCATAAAGGTACGCCCATCCACTGCAACTTTTTCTACTTTAATGGTGGCAAGGGGAACATAGTGATCACTTGCGCCGAACTGTCCTCGCAGGGAATAAACAATGCTCAGCAACCGACCCATTTCTGTGGAGCTGGCGATTTTCGTCAGCGGCTCTAATGACAGGCCGCCAGATGACAGGCTATGAACACCCACAAGTATATCCTGATCGGTCATTCTGTCTTTGACTTCAATGACCAGTTCGTTTTCTGCAAGGTTGTGGGTAAACCTGAAGATGCCATCGTCACCCATTTTCAGGACTTTGGTGTATTTCTGAGCAACGTCATTCTCGTCTGTTGCAAACACATCAACAACAGAAACGTCCTCAAGAGCGTCAGCAAGAGCTTCCGTAAAGCCCACAGAATTAAAGTGATGGCCAAACCTGTCACGTGGCTGAGCAGGGTAGGTGGTGGTGATGGATTTGGGTATTGGTTGCTGGTCATCCCCTAAAGTTGGCTGAACCCTGACCTCACTCAGGGTCATCTCCACATGTCCATTGCCCGGTATATTGGCAGCTTTTATCTGCAACTTGCGATCGGCCAGTGCCTGTGAACTAATGATGGAAGAACTGATTGCAACGGCCACTGCAAGACTTAATGCATTGGGGCGGGTATTTGTCATTCTACTACCTTATAGCTGAGTATTTTTATTACTGTGGCAAGTGATTTACACTGCAAGCGGGGGGACGGCTGTTAATCGCTCATGGCTGTTAATCGCTCATGGCTGTTCCGGTAAGCTGTTGAGAGAATTTAGTTCACAGTGGCAAATCCGCTAGCTGTTAAGCGAATTTAATTCACGTGGCAAAGTTCAATGCCAGTGAAATTACAACTCGTTCCTACGCTCTGAGGGTGTCGCAAAACTTCAACAGCTCGTTCTCACGCTCTGAAGTCGTCATTCCCGCGAAGGCGGGAATCCAGCGCCAACGGTGGATATCTGCCTTCTCGGGGATGACAAGGCCAGGGGGACACCGGGCAGTATGGTTCTGGTGGAGAGTCAGTGTGGATTCCCGCCTTCGCGGGAATGACGAGAGTGAAGCCGGGAATGACGAGAGTGAAGCCGGGAATGACGAGAGTGAAGCCGGGAATGACGAGAATGAAGCCGGCAATGACGGGAGTCAACGCGTTCCCACGCCGGAGAGAGTTTTGCGACACCCACGCTCTGCGTGGGAATGCATACCTCCCCCAACCGGTGCTGCTTTCACGGTTGCGGAAGGTTGCTCAGGCTCTGCAGTCCCCGACTCAAAGAAGGCACCCAGAGTGTAGGAATAAGGAATACTTTCTGCATGGGAGAAAGACCATTTAGGCACATTTTCCCTGAAGTATTTCTCCCAGCTTTTCTCAGACAGTTTCATGGTGCGATCACGGCGTTCACGGAACTGCAGGTAATTTTCGTGCCGCGTCCAGCCGGGCACCGTGTTGTTTGCTTTAACACGTTTTGCATACTCTTCATCGGTTTCATTGAAGCCTTGAGGCAAAGCAATAGCCTTGGGTTTTGCGCACTTATTTTGCGTTTTTATCGCGCATCTCCAGCGCTTCACGTTGTCAAGACTACGACCCACAGGTCCACCCAGCCACTGAGTGAGCATCTTGTTGTCGTTCATAAAGAAGTCGAAAGTGAGACTCGACGCCAGGGCCAATCCGAAGGTTTGAGCATAGGTGAATCCGGATATAAGGCCGTGGGCGTAAGCTCCCACAGTAGCTACCGGGCCCAGCACCAGAGCGGCTGCGGCAGAGGCCAGCGTTTTTACTTTTTCGGGTGTTACCCTGTTTAGCAGCGGTACCTGAACCCCTTGTCCGGAACCCATGGATTTCACTATTTCGGGCACCAGACGGGAAAGGCTGCGATAGCTGTGTGGGTTGGCATTGTATTGTCTGGCAAACAGCATAGAGCCGGTTTGCAGCAGAATGACTGAAGAAGCGGCCTTGCCCAGGGGCATGGCCAGTCCGCCCACTTCAGAGATTTCTTCAATGCTGGTGTGGGAGGCATATTGCAGTCTTCGGTCAAGGTCAACGCCGTAATGTTCGAGCCAGTGCTGGAAAGGTGTGAGCATCCGGTGCAGGTAATCACCCCGGTGGGTCAGATCCAGAAGATAGAGGTACCACATGTTTGTCAGGGACAGCCTGGCAGCCTCCAGAGCGGTTCGGGTCACCAATAGAGGTTTGTAGCTGGAGAAGTACCAGGTGACAGCCTGTACCAGAGAGGCTGAAGGTTTGACCCAGTAATCAGTCAGCTGGTGCTCAAGGGCTGCAGCATGTGCCTGCATCAATGTATCATTGAGAGCCATGATCAGGTCTGATTCAGACAGGCCTGCGGCATTGGCATAAGGTGTCAGGGTATTCTGAATATTGGTCAGAAAGGCTGCCGTCCTGTGGCCATTGTCAAAGGCAATATCGTCAAGAACGTAGTTGGCGATAACAGCAGCTGCGTACTCTTTCATACCGGCAACCGACTCTTTCATACCTGCCGGGCCCGTTGCAGTGACGGTGACAGGAGTAAAGGCAATCTGCATGAATTCCTCAGCACCCTTGTCGGACAGCATCAGGATAACGGCATTCAAATGAGGCAGATTGACGCCGTGTTTATAGCCAAGGAAGTGCTCAAATTCTTCCACTGTCTGATAACCATCGACACCTCTGACGGCCTTCATGTGGTTCTCAAGTTCAATCTTGCTGATCAGACCTTCACGTACCAGAGCTGTGATCCTGTTACTACTGGCATGGCGGTTAGCGAAGTATTCCGGGAAGCCTTCCTGGTCCTTTGCTTCATGCTCAACGAAGTGAATGGCTGTTTTGCCCATGCCGCTAATGACTTGGTCGTATTCTTGAGCCCCGTTTTGCAGCTCATCCCGGGCATCGTTCACCAGCCACTGAATTTTTGTCAGGACTATCGGAGGCTGAAATTCTAAAGGCTCAGGGTGAGCCGGAAAGTTATGGAGGGCCGGAAAGGTCTTTTTCAGGCTCCTGAAGACTTTCACAATCCGACTGGCCTGACCAACTGCCAGACCGTCTCCGACCAGTCCCTGCAGGTGAAAAGGCGCAAGTTCATCGTCAAAATTGAACGTCGTGAATTGGAGTTTTGGCTTATCGCTTTTCACTGCTAATTCTGTCAGACCTATGGCGGCTTCGAGCGCTTGTCTCTTGAGAGTGTGCTGCTGCATGAAGTCTTGTATACGGGTCAGAACGTTTACCTGTCTGGGCGTAAACTGAAAGGAACCACCATCATTTTCCACGGCTTGCTCTGCAACCTTCAGTTCTTCCTTCATTCTTGCAATGTCTGCTTCCCTGGTTTTAATGTCACCTTCCAGGCGGGCCTGTTCCTGAGTCAGTTGTTGGATTTTGCCGCCGGTACCATCATGCCCGCCCAGTTCTACCTGCTGGTTTCTCAGGGCATTAACCCGTTGTTCACAGCTGTCAGTAAAGTCAGGTTTAAGACCCATGGCTTCTTCAATAGCGTCAAGAGCTGCCTTATGATAATCCGTCAGAACCTCTTGTGCTTTTGAAACGGCATCACTTTTTTGCTTCAGGGCTAAATCCAGGCGAGCTATTTCGTTCTCTTGTAAGGTTTTAGCCTTCTCATCAATATTTTCAGAATGGATCATCTCCTGTTTTTTAAGATCCAGGTGTTCTTGTGCATTCCTCTCTTCATGCCGTGCATAGGTCACTTCCATACTTTTTTTGTGGTGCTCATGCAGGAATTCCGTAATTTGAGCGTACTTTTTCCTGATGAGAGGCAGTTCCCCCAAGGTTTCATCGAATTGATCAGTTTCGTCCCCGCCAGAAGTCTGTGCATAGGCTCTAATGGTAATAGCGCTATCAGCCTCATCCCGTAAATCAAATATAACTGGTTTGCGAGCCAGACCTTTCAGTTTGCGATGAACCTCTGTAAGCTCACTTTCAGCTTTGTGTAGTACCCGTCTGGCGACGGCTAGCTCACGATCAAGGACGAATCGGGGTTTAGGTCCCAGGCGGGCCATTTGCTTGTCAAGCTCATTTTCAATAACTGTGATACGCTCATTAACGTCAGGTTGGCCCGCATTGAGAAGTTCTTTGTCCAGCTGTCGGAGTTTTGTTTCAATCACACTGTTCTGGTTTTCGATAGAGGCATCTTCTTGATAATCCTCAATGTTAAGTTGATGAGCTATTTCATTGTTCCAGGCTCTTCTGGCAGCTTCATCGTCGTAGAGAACGTCTGATTTTTCGATTAATTCCTGAATTTTGGTTCTCAGGATATCTTTCTGATCAGACAGGTCGTCATCCATGTCAAATGCTACATCCAGAACTTTTGCCAGTTTGACAGTGAAAGTCTTGCCTCTTTCTTTAACAGCAGAGCTTTTGCTCATGTCGATGTTCAGCTTGTCCTCTATGGCGGCAAGCAAACTTGTCTGTTTTTCTATGGTTTGCTTATCCAGGGACGAATCTTCGACTCTATATTCAAGAATTGCCCGAAGCTTGCTGAGATTGAGATCCCTCTCGTTCAGAGCTGTGCTGTCATCTTTCCAGAGGGTCTGACTTATCTGATCCAGCATAGCTTCTGAGACATCGTCGTCGTAAAGCAGGCTGCAAACCCGGGCAATTCTTGCTGCTTTGTCATTCTCTTCATTGAGTTTGATGTTGAGTATTTTTTCTACGGCTGGCAGCAGATCGGTCCCTTGTTCTCCGGCTGGCATATCCGGGTCAGGGTCTTCCAGTTTATAGTGCAGGTGAGCAAGAAGCCTGTTACGTTTGATATCTTTAGCGTCTGGATGAATTTTTCTTTCATGCATCCAGAGGATCATATCTATCCCATCCAGTATCTCATTCAGTACCTCATTTGAGAGATCAACCTTGTCAAGTATTATAAAAATTCTGGCGAGCCTTTTTTCTATGCCATCTTCTTTACTGACTTTCATATTGGGGGTTTCTTCCAAGGCTGTCAGTATGTCCAGGCTCTCTTGCTCTGTCAGCGGCGTGTCTTCTCTGATTCCTGTTGTTTTATCATTCTTGTCATTGACCTGGAGGTTGAGCTTTTCTTCTGCGACTTGCAGTATGTCCAGGGCCTTTTCTTCTGCCAGTTGTCTGTAGTCTCTGATGTACATCTGTAGGTTGTTTGAAATGTACTGGCGACGAAGATACACATCGTCACCTTGAGTAAGGCCCATCATCTCAAGGGCTTTTTCCACAGCTCTCAGTGTCTCAAGTACTTTCGGAACCGCTACAGAATCTTCCTCAGTCTGTCCTGCTGGTGGCTGGGTTTCGTCCCGGTTTTCAATATCAGGCTCTGTTGCCGGTTCGGCGTTGCGGGCCTTTATGACTTCTGCTCTGACATTAGCAACTTCTTGTTCCAGCTCCGGGATTCGTGCAACTTCCTCCCGAAGTTTCCGTATTTGTTTTTGTTGTTCTTCCATTGCATTAACAAGCTGATCAAGCTCCTTATCAGCCAGCTGCTTGAATTGAAGTGCTATGCGCTTTTGCCTTTCACTGGTAATGGCTTTCTCCGATGTGAGCTTTAACTGATTTCTAACCCGGGTGAGTTCGCTTTCATTTTGCAGCAGCTCTTGCAGCTTGTTTTCCCTCTCAATCAGTTGTCTGGCTATGTCGCTCAAGACTCTGGAAGCAAAAAGTTCTCCGTCGTGAGAAACATTGGTCTCTAATACATAGGCAGCGGGTAAAAGGTTCAGAAAATTTTGAACAAAATGCTGGTTAGTCAGAAGATCTCTAAGTGCGGGTTTGAAGCTGAAGTGTTTTGCGAGTTGATTATGCATCCAGGCTGGCGTAATGAGAGACGCAGCGACTCTGAAGTGTTCTATTGAAAAATTAAATTCATCTGCCTGATCTGCAGTAGCACTGGCCAATGCCTGCTGGAGAGTTTCATAGAATGCAAGCACAAGCGTCGCCACCTGATCTTCCAATGCAAACCTCATCGGTTGAGCTTTGTTTACTGTAATATGGTGCCGCGCAACTAACTTTTCCAGCAGTTCCATCTGCCTGCTTCGAATAACGTACTGGTAGTTTTTGAACTTGTCTTTTTTAATCTGTGTTGATAATTCAGGAACGGGGGTATTAGCATCAGCTTTATCCACGATGTCAAAGAGTCCTTCCACAAAAGCGATATCGGTTGGATTCTGCTTCTGGCCATGGAAAACAATAATCTCTCCCGAAGCCTCAGTCACTTGCAGTTTTGGATAACCTGCAGGTACAGGATAAGTCTGCGTGTCATCCCCAGTGTGTACTATATAGCCGACGGGTTTATGATATGAAAACAGCTTATTCAGTGCTTCCTGTTGCAGATCTTCACCCAGAACATGAACCTGGACATAGGCAGAGATAGCTGCTGCTAAAAGCACTTCATCATTGACAAAGAGCGATTGACCCAGACGTTGCAGTTCAGGAGGCTGATCGCCTGCAGCAATAAGACGCATGAAGGTGCGGCCGTTCACCTCAACTTCTCCTGCTTCAAGGGTGGCAAGGACAGCATAGTCATCAGCTTCGCCCAGGTTTCCTGCTCTTTCATTCGCCCCTTTCAGAACTGACGCCAGATGTTCGGGGCTGGCAACTTTCGTTAACGGTTCTAATATCCGGTCGTCGTCTAACCGAGCGCGCACAGCTGCAATGGTATCCTGATGGGTCATTTTGTCTCTGACCTCAATGACCAGTCGCTGCTCTGCAAGGTTGTGAGTGAACTTGAAGATCCCTTCATTACCGACCTTGAGGACTTTGGTGTATTTCCGGGCAACGTCATTCTTGTCTGTTTCAAACAGATCAACAGTGGAAACACCTCCGTCGATGCCCGAAAGAACGTCTGTGAATCCTTCGGAGGGAACGTCATAGCCAGCTCTGGCCTGGGTCTGATCGGGGTAGGTGGTTGTGCAGGACTTGGGTATTGGCTGCAGGTCATCACCCAAGGTTGGCTGAACCATGACCTCACTATGGGTAAACTCCGCATGTCCAGTGCCGGTAATATCGACAGATTTTGTCTGCAGCCTTCGCTCGGCCAATGCTTGTGAAGCAATAATAGAAGAACTGATTGCAACGGTTACGGCAAGGCTTAATACATTGGGGCGAGTATTTGTCATTCTATTACCTCAGGGCAGAGTACTTCCACTACCGTATATAGTGATTGCCAAACCGGGCGAGGAAGCGACTTCTAATTAATCATGGCTGTTAATCGCTTGTTTGAGCAGCTTCAGGCTCTTTTACCAGAGAAACCTCTGTGGTCTCAGAAGGAAACGTTAAGCCTGGAACCATCACCGGTGTTTCATGGGGCACTGGTTCATTATTGCTGGTCATTACTTGTCGTGTAATTAATTCACCGGGGATTTCGCACTTGCCTCACTTCTGATCAGTTTCAGGCTGAGCGCCTGAGGCGGTCGTTAGAAAGCCTGATTGAGAGATACCTCTGTTATCATGAACAGAAGCTTTCTTATTATCGCCATGTTGCCACTTGTAGAAGGCTCCAAGAGTGTAGGAGTAAAGAATTCTTTCTGCATGGGAAAATGACCGTTCATGCCTATTTGTGAACTTAACTCGTTCCTGCGCTCTGCGTGGGAATGCATACCTCCCCTGAAAAACTGACTCTACCCGACACCACCCCAACCAAGGCAAACCCGCCAGAAAGTGATACTCTGGAAGGACAACGATCACAACAACAGCCACTGACGGAAGCCGCCGGATGAAGCTTGAGTCCCTGACAATCAAAAACTACAAGGTTTTTCAGCATGTGGAGCTGAAAAACCTGCCCGGCATGTGCGTGTTTGTCGGCGCCAATGGCAGCGGTAAAACCACCCTGTTTGATGTGTTTGGCTTTCTCAGGGATGCCCTGCACGGTAATGTCCGCACCGCCCTACAGAAAAGGGGCGGGTTTCGGGAAGTCGCCACCCGTGGTGGTATTGATCAGCCTATCGAGTTTACCCTGCAGTTCCGCTTGCCCATTGGCGGCGTTGATCGACTGGTGACTTATCTGTTGGAAATTCGACAGGACAGAGGTCGGCCTATTGTTGCCCGGGAGATACTCCGTTATAAGCGGGGCAGTCAGGGTTCACCGTTTCATTTCCTGGATTTCCGGGGAGGTCGCGGTTACGCCATTCTCAATGAAGAAGACTTTAATAAAGCCGATTCAGAGCTGGAACGGGAAGAGCAGACGCTGGATAGTCCGGATATTCTGGCCGTAAAAGGACTCGGGCAATTTCAGCGATTCCGGGCGGCCAATGCCTTTCGCCAGCTTATTGAAAACTGGCATGTCTCCGATTTTCATATCAGCGATGCCCGCCAGGCACGGGACGCTGGCTATGCAGAGCATTTATCGCCCCGAGGGGAAAATGCCGCGCTGGTGGCCCAGTACCTCTATGAGCAACACCCGGATATTTTCCAGCATGTACTGGATAAAATGAAACAGCGGGTGCCGGGAGTTGAAGATGTTCAGGCAGTAGAAACTGACGATGGGCGCATCGTCCTGAAATTTCAGGATGGCAGCTTTAAAGACCCGTTTGTGGCTCGTTATGTCTCCGATGGCACCATCAAGATGTTCGCTTATTTGCTGTTGCTGAACGACCCGTCGCCCCATCCATTGCTCTGTGTCGAGGAGCCGGAAAACCAGCTCTACCCTAGCCTGTTGGTGGAGCTGGCGGAAGAGTTTTGCAGTTATGCCGAACAGGGTGGCCAGGTAATGGTGTCTACCCATTCGCCGAACATGTTGAACAGCATCCAGCTGGACGAGATTTTCTGGTTGAAGAAGAGCAAAGGTGTCACCACCATTGAGCGTGCTGCGGATAATACGCTGATCAAAAGTCTGGTCGAAGGCGGGGATTTACCCGGTGCGCTCTGGAAACAAGGGCTGTTTGACGGAGTAAACCCCTGATGACGCAGTTGGTCTTTTTGCTGGAAGAGCCCTCTGCTCAAGTGTTGCTGAATACATTGTTACCCCGACTGTTACCACCGGAAGTGTCTTTTCGATGTATTCCCCATGAGGGCAAGCAGGATCTGGAAAAGTCCATACCCATCAAGCTGCGCCATTGGAACATCCCCAATAGCTGGTTTGTGGTGGTACGGGATAAAGATCAGGACGACTGTGAACGTCTGAAAGCACGGTTGCAAAAGTTATGCGAAGAAAACCATCGACCGGAGACACTGGTTCGCATTGCGATTCATGAATTGGAAAGCTGGTTTCTTGGGGATCTTGCTGCTGTTGGAACAGCGTTTAATAAGCCCCGACTGGCCGAAAAGCAGAATAGTCGTAAATTCCGCAACCCTGATGTTTTGGCCAATGCTCAGGAAGAGTTGAAAAAACTGATTACCGGTTATCAGAAAGTCTCTGGTGCCCGAGCCATTGCGCCCCACCTTAACCTTGCTAATAATCGGTCGGTCAGTTTTCAGCAGTTTGTCACCGGCGTTCACACGTATCTTGAACGCATCAATACAATGTAAATTGTTGTTTAACCGCCTCTCAACTCGTTCCCACGCTCTGAGGCCGTCGCAAAAGTGCTGCGCTTCGCTGATACTGCGTAAAAAGGTGACTCAAAATGCTCATTTACTCCCCGTAAACTGCGTTTTTTGCCACTTTTTGCCCTGTCTCAGTTTTGTCGTTACTTTTGCAACACCCTTGCAGAGCGTAGGAACGAGTTGTTGGAGTTTTGCTGCGAACACACCTTGCCATACAGTGTCAGTAAAGCGTGGAGCCATGACCTATCAGGCAGCTTCGAGCCTGGGTCATAACTACTCGTGTTTGAAAAACTCAGGGACAGGAAGAAAGATCGTAGTTGAACTCGTCGATTAGTCGAATTTTATGGATGTCCTTATTTTTTTCTGTTTGAAAAACTCAGGGACAGGAAGAAAGATCGTAGTTGAACTCGTCGATTAGTCGAATTTTATGGATGTCCTTATTTTTTCCTTTTTTCCTTTTTTCCTTTTTTCCTCTTTTGGATGTCCTTATTTTTTCCTTTGATGGATGTCCTTATTTTTACTTTGACAAAATCAAATGTAGGTCTACAATAAATTACACTATAGGTAACAATATGTAGACCTTTATGACCAAGAAAGATAGACTGGTTGCCGCACTATCAGAGTCAACCAAAGCGGGAGGTGGTATCAACACAGCGGCAGAGTTAGCCTATATGGTTGGCGAGAGACTCACTCCCGCGTTCACCAAGTTTCTCACTGTTTGTGCAAAAAAAGGCTTGATACGCAGGGTCGCCAAAGGCGTGTTTGAGAGCACGTTGACGCCTCCAGACCCAACGACTGCGATCTATAAGATAGCGAAAAAACTTCGCGCCAATGTCATAAGCTACATAAGCCTTGAGAGTCAACTTAGTCATACTGGGGACATCTCTCAAATACCCATGGGAAGGCTGACGATTGTGACGAAAGGCCGCAGCGGCACCTTCTCAACACCCTATGGCGTCATTGAATTCACTCACTCAAAAAAAACTATCAGAAATATTGCACCAAACCTGTATTTTGATGAATCTGTTGGCATGTACAGAGCACAATCCTCGCAAGCCATCAAAGACCTAAAGAACTGCAAAAGAAATACCCATATGCTGGAGAGCTAATGTGCTAAAGGAACAACTAAAAAGAATCGTGGAAGCAAATCCGGAATATGCAGCCATCACGCCAGTGATCGAGAAGGAAATTCTTCATCACGACATTGTGCACGTGCTGGTTAAGCAAGGGGTTATGCAGTCACTCACCTTCATAGGGGGCACATCACTCAGGATGTGCCATAACAGCTCCCGTTTGTCGGAAGATCTGGACTTTAATGGAGGGCTTGACTTCAAGCCCTCCGACTTTGACGGGCTGGAAACCGAAATCCAACAATTCATCCAGAACAAGTACGAGACCAACGTTTGGGTCAACAAGCCTGACCAAGATGAGCAGGGCGACACGTCGTCGTGGAAAATCAGCATAGAGAAGGAGGCCAACCGGCCTGATCTGCCAAGGCAGAAAATGCACATAGACATCTGCGCCATTCCCTCGTTTGACGCGAAAAAAAGACCCCTGATCAATCACTACAATATTGTGACGCCCACCGAAGGCCTGCTGGTACCGGTCCAGTCTCTCGAAGAGACGTTGGCGGACAAGTTTATTGCTCTGGCCTATCGGGCCAGACACATAAAACCTCGTGATGTCTGGGATATCGTTTGGATAAAACAAAAAGGAATTGATGTCTCTGCAGAGCTAGTCAATAAAAAACTGGAAGCAAGAGAAAAAAACAGGAAAGACTTCATGGAAATGCTCAGCAACCAAGTAACCAAAATATTAAAAGACGATGAGGTACGCATTAATTTCAATACTGAGATAAGTCGCTTTGTTCCTGAAAGCATAAAGCAGAGAACACTCGACAATCCGGAGTATTGGGATTACATCCAGAACGAGATCAAGTCCATGGCTAAGCTTCTTCTTGAGGGCGACGAGCCCCGTAACAAGTTTGACATGAGCCTTTGATATTACTGCTCATTAAAATACTCAATTCTTAATTCTGACAGTCATACCGGCCTTTTGAACATTGCTGGTTCTGTACTTCAACATCAGAAGTGAAACAGGACATCCATATAGCCGCCTTTCACCACCCCTATCAGGAATAAATGGACTCGTAAAAAATGCCCAAAATTTGAACGATCGTCCACTGCCTTTCCTTCAAGCCAATCACATGTTCCTCCTGATTATTGACCGTTAATACACTAAGCCCCTGGAAACAGAAAAATACCCATCTTGCTGTTGGGTTCTGGCAGGGCTTTTTTTTTCTGGTCTGGAAATACACGACTTTGCTTTTTCAGTTCCTGCCTGATTCTGTGCTGGATAGCAGCATAGAGCATCAGGCACAGAGTCATCACCATTAACCCATACCTCCCCTGAAAAACTGACACCACCCGACACCACCCCAACCAAGGCAAACCCACCAGAAAGTGATATGCTCAATGCAGGAAGCGTTCCTGTAGAGGTGGTAGTCTACCTCAGTCTCAGGAGCCATTGCCTCTGCCGCCGCAAAAAGTGGATAACAAAATGATACAGGCGTTTGAGTTTAATAACCTCGGGCCGCTGGAAAAGGGCACCGCAGAAAACCTTGGTCAGATCAACCTGATTATCGGGCCTAACAGCTCTGGCAAAACCTGGCTGATGAAGGCGCTCTACGCCGCCGTGCGCACTCTGGAAGAAACCGGACGGGGCGATGATCGCCGCTCAGCATCCGAGGTATTGAGTGAAAAGCTCTACTGGACGTTTCAACCGGATAAACTTGGGGATATTGTCACCAAAGGGAAAAGCAAAAAACTTTCAGCCTCCGTAACCCTGAAAGACCTGCCGCCGATTACTTTCGGTTTTGGCCCGGACACAACCAAGCAAGTCGATGTAGAAATTTCAGAGCGTCGCAGTGCCAATTCAATTTTTTTGCCTCCCAAGGAAGTGCTGTCGCTGGATAAAATTATTTTCCAGTTGGCCTATCAGGATCGGGTGTTCGGCTTTGATAGCACCTACTCTGATCTGGTTGTCGCCTTGCAGAAACAGATGCCCGCCGACAAATCCAATTCAGCCCTCTCTCAAACCAGCCAGCAGCTTGAGTCAATGTTTGATGGCGATCGTATCGAGTATGATCGCCAGCGCAGTGAATGGTTTTACAAGCATAAAAAAGCTCGCTACTCCATCAATGCCACGGCTGAAGGCGTGAAGAAGATTGGTATTCTGGATACTTTAATCCGCAACGGATTCCTCACAGAAAATTCCATAATCTTTATCGACGAACCTGAGTCAGCATTGCACCCGACAGCCATTACCAAGCTGTTTAATATTATTGATGCCCTTGCCAGACTGGGCGTACAGTTTTTCATCGCCAGCCACTCCTATTTTGTGGTGAAAAAGCTTTACATCATGGCGCAGCGGGAAGAGATGGACATCCCGGTCATGATTTGCAACGATGGGCAGTGGCAGCAAACCTCTCTGAATGAGGGTATGCCGGATAACGAAATCATCAACGAATCCATCCGACTGTTTGAGCAGGAAATAGGGGTAGCCTGATCTTGGAGTTTACAGAATCCGGTTTGTCGTTCCATTTTGAGGATGACCGTTGTTACCGTATTGAGAACGCTCAGGGAGCCATTGGCGTTGGTGAAGGGATAAAAAAGGCCGAGTTTCTTTACATCGACGCTGGTAATAACTTATGGGTGTTGGAAGCAAAGACAACTATCGCCAATGAACGTAAAAGCAAAGAGGCGTTTGATGCTCAGTTGCAAGCAATTTATGAAAAACTCTATAACTCTTTGCAACTCTCTGTTTTGGGGCTGGCCGGACGTTATCAGCCGATCAATAAGGAACTGCCTGCAGAATTTAAAAGCTCTGATTGGTCGGGTTTGACCATTCAGCTTGTACTGGTTATTCCGGGCGTGCCACCGATGTTTTTACCCGGCCTTACTGATAAGCTTAGAAAGAAGTTTTCACCCTGGTTTTTAAAAGTCTGGAATATTAAGGAAGCCAATATTCAAGTTTTAAATCGGGATATCGCTCAAAGAAAAGCCCTCTGCCAATAATATTTCTTTCCATTTTTTCGGGGTGACTTGCCCCGTTCTTCTACGAACTTTCTTATGATGACCGGAGGTCAACTAGAACACCTCTGTTTAGCAGAATCGTCGTAAACCCTCGCCCAATCGAGGGTGTCGCAAAAGCCAAAATTCAAATCCAGTGTAGCGCGCCGCGAGGTTTGAGATTAGCTACGCTTTAATCTGAACACCTTAACAACCACCGTTCCCTTGATTTCTTTTACTTTTAATAAGTCTCAAATCACCCCGCTTGCACATTCATTCGTCTTTAGATATTGCCTTCACCTTAAACCCTTTAAAGAGCTATTAAACGGTGATTATTTATTGAAGTTTCGATACTTAATCGGGTAGCTAATCCAGACCGGGTGAGTTGATGTTCGGCTCGGGTGACGATCCAGTCTCCATTAGTATTGACCTTGATGCCGCTTAACGTTAATCGGGTCTCGGCGGTTATGTCGGTTCGCCCTGCCAATGAAAGGCTGCCGGTACCCTGGCCTCTTTTTAGTGACTTCAGTTTGGCCCTGGCGGCCTCTTTTGCTGCCTCGGGATCAGGGTGGAGTCCTTTGAGTGTGAATATCGGCTTGGCTTCCTGCTGGAAATGGCTATAAGGACATCCACCTATAGAGTAAAGTATACATCCATTGACTTATACAAAAAAGATTTGGATGTTCTTGAAATGAATGCATTTGATTTAATGAATAGGCTATCTGTCATTTACGACGCACGTCAGCAATAGAAAGTAGATCATAAACTTGCTGATATTCTGCTCTTAACCATCTGTGCGGTCATTGCAGGTTGTGAAGAAAATGAAGACTACGGCAATGAAAGACTGCAATTGTCCTACATCAAATCCTAAGATGATGAAAGAATACCCGGTTCCGCATCATTGCATCTTTTAACACCTTATCCCAACTGACTACTTCAGTGTAGAGATTAAGACTATCATGCCAACGGAAGTACCCCTGTCGATCTGGAAGGGGCTTGAAATCTTTTTCTTCTTCCAGCCAGGTCTTCACCTTTTTGTTTAAGTCACAGATAACATAGCCATAGAACGGGGTATTGGTGTTAATCTGTATCTCCCTGCCCTGAGGTGTGGTGAACTCGCCATCACGTAGCTTGCGAACATAGCGAATAATTTGCTGCAGAGGATCTTCCTTAGAAGATGGGTTGGCAAAATCATCTCGCTGTGGTCTCTTGAACTCGAATACAGTTACAGGATTGCTGGCTTCATTCTCACCTCGAAAAACCATTCGGTGATCAAATGCCAGAATATCTGGCCTGCCTGACTTTCCTTCCAAAGGGATATCAGAGGAGAGGTATTCGGTAAAATTGAGGCGTTCATCAATTAACCAAAGGTTATGATCTTCAAAAGGTGTTTGGTCACTGTCGCCTTTTCTGGGGAAAATAATGTCATGCACTACACCCTCAGAAGAGTACTTACCATCATCACCGGTTTGCAGGCTTTTTTCAAAAATGTCAATAACACTGCGACGCATGGAAATATAATGAGCCAGGTCATTTTTGCTGGTATCAGAGACCATTTGTACAATTTCTGAGGTCTTGTGCTTCAGATCTTCAGTTTTTTCACTTTCCAGGAGGTGTTTTACGGCTCCACGCGTCTTAACTTCTAATCGATATTTTTCGCTTTGAAGTTTTCCCTCGATTTGCTCATCGGTGGCATTGTATGCCAGGTCCGTAACATCAATCTTGCCCATCAAGCTTCGATGCCAGGGTGCTTGTTCTTCTACATAGTTTTTGATCCGCTGGGTTTTTTTCTCTCTCCGAGCCTGGACATCATTGCTCACTGCGCTAATCGCCAGTTCAGCGGCAGACACTTCAATCTCTGACTGGGCAATCCCAAAGTCTAAGTCACTGCCTTTCTTTTCCTTCTGAAAATCAAAACCACCACGCTCCAGGGAAACGTGTTGGTCAAGATACTCACCAGAAACATAGACTTTGATAATAAAGTTTCTGTCTGTTTTTTCCTTACCCACCGCTTTTTGATAGAACTCATCAATAAATTCTGGAATATAGTTGTGTAAAGAGTTCACTGTAACTTCGCGACGATGTGCAACCAGACTGACTTTACTGGTTTTTTCCCTTGGAGAGTAAAGGGACCCACAGGGCCTGAAAGCATGGGAACCAGAGTTTCGCAACACCCTCCATCAGGAAGGCACTTCAGCTGAGTAATCTCACTTCTGATCAGTTTCAGACTGAGCGCCTGAGGCGGTAGTCAGAAAGCTTGGTTGAGAGATACCTCTGTTATCATGAACAGGAACTTTCTGATCATAGCCCTGTCGCCACTTGTAGAAGGCTCCCAGAGTGTAGGAGTAAGGAATGCTTTCTGCATGGGAAAATGACCATTCAGGCACATTTTCCCTGAAGTATTTCTCCCAGCTATTCTCGAATAGCTTCATGGTGCGATCCCGGCGTTCACGGAACTGCAGGTAATTTTCGTGTTGGGTCCAGCCATGCGAACTGTTGCTTGCTTTAACACGGTTTGCATAGTCTTCATCGGTTTCAGTGAAGCGTTGAGGCGATTCAACAGCGGTACGTTTCCCATATTCATCGCCTGTTTCCCCCATGCCTATCCAGCGATTGATTTTGTCCAGACTGCGACCCAAAGGTCCACCTAGCCATTGAGTGAGCATCTTGTTGTCGTTCATAAAGAAGTCGAAAGTGAGACTCGACGCCAGCGCGAATGCGAATGTTTGGGTATAGGTAAACCCTGATAAAAGGCTATGGACGTATGTGCCGGTGGTGGCTACCGGACCCAGCACCAGACCGGCTGCGGCGGAGGCCAGCGTTTTCACTGTTTGTGGTGTCACCCTGTGCAGCAGAGGTACCTGAATCCCTTGTCGGGAACCCATGGATTTCACTATTTCCGGCACCAGACGGAAAATGCTGCGATACATTTGAGGGTTGGCGTTGTGCTGTCTGGCAAACAACATAGAGCCGGTTCTCAGCAGAATGACTGCAGAAGCGGCCTTGCCCAGTGGCATGGCCAGTCCGCCCAATTCAGAGATTTGTTCAATTCTGCTGTGGTAGGCATATTGGCTGGTTCGGTCAAGATCAGCACCGTAGCCTTGCAACCAGTGCTGGAAAGGTGTGAGCATTCTGTGCAAATAATCGCCCCTGTTGGTCAGGTCCAGAAGATAAAGAAACGACATGTTTGACAGGGACAGCCCGGCAGCCTGCCAGGCGCTACGATCTACCAGAAGAGGTTTGTAGCTGGAGTAGTACCAGGTGACAGCCTGTACCAGAAAGGCTGAAGGTTTAACCCAGTACTCCTTTAGCTGCTGCTCAACCGCTGCGGCATGGGCCTGCATCAATGTGTCATGGATAGCCTTGATCAGTTCTGATTCAGATATTCCAACAGCATTGGCATAAGGTGTCAGGGTCTCCTGAACGTTGGCCAGCAATGCTGCTGTTCTACGGCCATTGTCAAAGGCAATATCGTCAAGCACATAGTTGGCGATAACAGCAGCTGCGTACTCTTTCATGCCGGCAACCGACTCTTTCATACCTGCCGGGCCATTGGCAGTCAGGGTCTCAGGAGTCAAGACAGCCTGCATGAATTCCTCAGCACCCTTGTCGGATAGCATCTGTACAACCTTCCTGAACTCAGGCACCCTGATGCCGTGTTTATAATCAAGGAAGTGCTCAAATTCATCCACTGTCTGATAACCGTCGACCCCTCTGACGGCTTTCATGTAGTTCTCAAGTTCAACCTTACTGATCAGACCTTCACGCAGCAGAGCTATGATCTTGTTGCCACTGGCAGAATGGGCAGCGAAATATTCCGAGAAGCCTTTCTGGTCCTTTGGTTCATGCTCGACGAAGTGAAGGGCTGTTTTACCCATGCTGTAAATTTCGTCGTCGTATTCTTGTGCTCCGGTTTTTATCTCGTTTCTGGCTCTGTGCACCAGAATCTGAACTTCTTCCAGGGCCGTCAGAGAACTCGTTTTCAGGCGCTTGAAGAGTTCAACAAGTCGACTGGCCTGGGCAAACGTCAGTTCGTCACCCACCAGTGCCTGCATGCGAATCGGTGCAAATTCGTTGTCAAAATCGAAACTTGTAAGACTGGGTATTGTGTTACCGCTTTTTACTGCTGATTCTGCCAGAGCAAATGCGGCTTCCAGAGCTTGTTTATTGAGAGCGTGCTGCTGCGCGAATGTCTGGATAGCGTCCCGAACTTCTGCCTGTTTCGGCGTGCACTGGAAGGGACCAGGATTATTTTCGACGGCTTTCCCGGCATTACTCAGGACTTCCTTCATTTTCTCAATGTCTGATTCCCTGGTTCTAATCTCACCTTCCAGACAGGCCTGTTCCCGTACCGTCAGCTTACGTTCAGCTTCTTCTAATACTCGTTTCGCGATGGCCAGCTCACGCTCGAGAACGTATCGGGGTTTAGGTCCCAGGCGCGCTATTTGCCTGTCAAGCTCATTCTCAATGAATGAGATACGCTCATTAACATCAGGCCGACCCCCTCTGAAAGCAGCTTCATTAAGCTGTAAGAGTTTTTCTGTAATCAGACTGTTCTGTTCCTCAACAGAGGCATGAACTTTAAAGTCTTCGATGTTGAGTTGATGAGCCAGTTCATTGTTTCTGAGTCTTTTGACACTTTCATCTTCATAGTTTTCGTTTACCTTATCCATCAGTACAAAAGTTTTGATACATAGATCACGCCTGCGCTGAAACAGGCTGAGATCCTTTTCAAATTCTACCCCCAGATCATCGGCCAGCTTAGCCGTTAAAGCCATGCCTTTTTCCATAGCAGTAAAGCTTTTATAAGGGTCGATTTTTAGCTCTTCTTCTATAGTCATTAGATAAAATGCCTGTTTTACTTCGGCTCGCTTATCCGACTCTTCGACTTTAAAGGTAAGACGCTCACGAATATTGTCGAGTCTGACCCTGGCCACCATCTTCTCCGAAGCTGTGCTGCCATCTTCCCAAAGGACTTTATCCATCTGATCCAGCATGTATTCCGAAATCGCATCGCCAGCAAGTTTTATACGAACCAGGTCTAATCTTGCAGTTTTGTCATCACCTTCATTGATTTTGATGTTGAATAATTCTTCGAAGGTTTCCAGTATCTTCAGGGCTTCTTCCTCCGACCTTTGTCTGGCTTCTTTGATGTGGGTCTGCATAACATCAGAAATCGCCCGGCGTCGGAGATAGGCATCGTCCTCTACAGAGAAGAGATCCATCTTCAGGGCTCTTTCCACGGTTTTGAGTTTCTCAAGTACTTCAGGCATGGCTTTGGGGGGGGCGGGGTTTCTGATGTCATCCAGTTCTTTTTTCAGCTCTACAAGCTCGAAGAGCTTGGCATTGACTGTTGATTCCAGAAGGTCACGGCTTTCTGGTGTGTTGTCTGGACTCAGCTCTTTACCAAGTACCGCTGCCAGAGCATCTTTTCTGGCCCTGGTGTAAGAATTCTCCAAATATTGTTGATTGCTCAATTTCTGAGTTTTCTCAGCCAAAGACTCATGATTCTCGTACATGATGTCTTCGTAACTCTCCATTGTCTTAAGTTTTTGAAGCAGAAATTGTTCTTGGACAGCCATTGTCTTAATTCTTTGGAGCAAGCATTTTTGCTGAAAGTCAATATCTGCATCGACATCAAAATCCTCAACATTTAAATGTACGGCAAAGGTTTTATATTGGCTTTTTATTGCAGCCACTGTGCTGGTGGCCAGAAGATGCCGTTGTAACCGATCAAGAATGGCCTGGCGACGTGCTACCAGATCAGCTTCGTTATCTGGTGCCAGATTGAGCTGACTTTCAATGCGCGCCAGTTTCAGGCAGACTGCGTCATCAGAAGGGTCTGGCATTTGTTGCATATGCTGTTGAATGGTCTGATAGCGGGTATCCGGATCGTTTTCATCCACCGGGGTAATACCGAACTGGCCTTCAATGACGGCCAGTTCTGCAGTCAGAGTTTCCTGACTGGACCTTCCTGCTGCCATCCATTGTTTGATTTCATGAATTTTCTTTCTGATGAGCCTGGCTTGTTCTTCTGGTGGCTGGGCATCATCCCAGTTATCAATACCAAGCTCTGCGGCCATTTGAGTGTTAACTGCGTTTGTGGCTTCTGACCTGATATTACGAACTTGTTTTTCCAGCTCCGGGATTCGTTGAACTTGCTGCAGAATTTTCAGTTCCTGATTTTCCAGATCTTCCAGCTCGATTTGAACCCTTGCAAGCTCCTCCTCAACTTCCCGATAGCGCCGCTGTGCTCTCAGTTTTTCCTTCTGACTGACATTCGCTCTCTGGGTTGTGCGCCGTAAGTTGTTATGAAGTTGGACGAGTTCCTCTTCTTCTGCCTGTAGCTCCTCCAGTTTTTCAAGCAGCTGTCTGGTCATGTCTCTTGTGACTTTGGCAGCAAACTTTTTGTCGTTTCCACGAGAACCGGTCTGCACCTGGTTGATATCGTTGATAACGGGTACAGAATTCTGAATATTCCTAGCAAAATGTGGGTTAATCAGAAGGTTTCTGAGTACAGGTTTGAAACCGAAGTGTTTTACCAGTTGAGTATGCACCCAGGGTGAGGTGATGACCGACGAAGCGACTCTTATGTGTTCCAGTGTGAATTCAAATTCACTGGCAAAAATCGTATGATCGGGAGTCGCACTGGCTAATGCCTGCTGGAGATATTCGTAGTAAACAAGCGCATGCATTGCCGGTTTGTCTTCGTTTGTGAGCGTCGTCGGCAGCTCTGCACCGTGTCGCGCAACAAACTCCTCCAGTATTGCCATCTGCATGCTTCGAATGGCGTACCGGTAGCTTTTGGCCTTATATTTTTTAACCTGTGTTACCAATGCGGCGGCGTGGGTATGACCCTCAACTTCATTCCATAGCTCATAGAGGTTTTCTACATAAACGATTTCATGGGGGTTCAGCTTCTGTCCATGGAAAACAATCATCTTCCCCGGAACTTCTGCGACTTCCAGCTTTGGATAACCCGCAGGCACAGGATAAACCTGCTTGTCATCCACGACATGTACAACGTAGCCGACGGGTTTGCTGTGTGCTAACAGTTTATTAAGAGCCTGCTGTTGTAACTCCTCTCCCAGGACATGAACCTGGATATAGGCAGAGGTGGCAGCTGCCAGGAGAACATCGTCATTGACAAAGAGTGATTGACCCAGGCGCCGCAGTTCAGGGGGCTGATCTTTCGAAGCGATATGACGCATGAAGGTGCGCCCGTTCACTGCAACTTTTTCTACTTCAATGGTGGCAAGGGCAACATAGTGATCGCTGGTGCCGAGATTTCCTGTTCTGTCATAGACAGTATTCAGCAAATCATTGAGTCGAAAGGGGTTGGCGATTTTCGTTAAGGGCTCTAAAGATTGGGCTCCGTGAAGTGGCCAGGGAAATCCAGCACGAACCGCCTCAACGGAATCCTGATCGGTCATTCCGGCCCTGACTTCAATGACCAGTTCCTTTCCTTCAAGGTTATGGGTGAACCTGAAGACTCCCTCATCACCTACCTTCAGTACTTTGGTGTATTTCTGAGCCACGTCATTCTCGTCTGTTTCAAACAGATCAACAATGGACATGACGCCATCAACAAAAGAAAGAACTTGTGTAAAGCTTACAGCAGGAAGGACCTGGTTCTCCTTGTCTGCAGCCAGGGCAATGTAGGTGGTTGTACAGGATTTGGGTATTGGCTGCTGGTCAGGGTCTAAAGTTGGCCGAACCATGGCTTCACTATGGGTAAACTCCATATGTCCATTGACCAGAATATTGATAGATTTTGTCCGCAGCTTCCGATCGGCCAGTGTCTGTGTGGCAATGATCGAAGAGCTGATTACAATAGCTACTGCAAGGCTTAATGCCCTGGGGCGAGCATTCGTCATTCCAATACCTCAGAGGTCTGTGGGCTCAGAAGGAGAGGCTTGATTGCGGGGCATTTGTTTTTTCATGAACAGGCGCTTTCTCATTATCGCCCTTTTATCATTGGTAAAAGGCTCCAGGAGTGTAAGAGTATGGAATGCTTTCTGCGTGGGAAAACGACCATTTAGGTACATTTTCCTTAAAGTATTTCTCCCAGCCATTCTCAGACATCTTCATGGTGCGATCACGGCGTTCACGAAACTGCAGGTAATTTTCATGTAGAGTCCAGCCATACATCATGTTGCCTGCTTTAACACGGTTGGCATAGGCCTCATCGGTTTCATTGAAGCGTTGAGGCGTGGCAATAACCGTACGTTTCACATATTCATCCTGCGTTTCACCGATGCCTCGCCAGCGATTAATCCTGTCAAGAGTGCGGCCCATAGGACCACCCAGCCATTGAGTGAGCATCTTGTTGTCGTTCATAAAGAAGTCGAAAGTGAGACTCGACGCCAGGGCGAATCCGAAGGTTTGAGCATAGGTAAAACCGGATAAAAAACCATGGGCGTATGTTCCGAAGGTGGCTACCGGTCCCAGCACAAGACCGACCGTGGCAGAAGCCAGAGTTTTTACTTTTTGTGGTGTCACCTTATGCAGCACAGGTACCTGAACCCCTTTCCCGGAACCCATGGAATTGACTAGTTCGGGCACCAGACGGGAAATGCTGCGATACATCTGCGGGTTGGCGTTGTACTGTCGGGCAAACAACATGGAGCCGGTTTTCAGCAAAATGACGGAGGAAGTGGCTTTACCCAATGGCATGGCCAGCCCACCCACTTCAGAGATTGTTTCAATTTCGCTGTGATAGGCATATTGCCCGGTTCGGTCGAGATCAACACCGTAGTCTTCCAGCCAGTGCTGAAAAGGTATGAGCATTCTGTGCGCGTAATCTCCCCTGTTGGTCAGATCCAGAAGATAGAGGAACGCCATGTTTGACAGGGACAGCGCGGAAGCCTGCCCGGCGGTACGAGTCGCCAGTAGTGGTTTGTAGCTGGAGAAGTACCAGGTGACAGCCTGTACCAGAAAGGCCGAAGGTTTGACCCAGTAATCATTGAGCTGCTGTACGACCGCTGTGGCATGAGCCTGCATCAATGTGTCATGGACAGCTTTGATCAGTTCTGATTCAGAGAGTCCGGCAGCATTGGCGTAAGGTGTCAGGGTATCCTGAACATTGGCCAGAAACGCTGCCGTCCTGCGGCCATTGTCAAAGGCAATATCGTCAAGAACATAGTTGGCGATGACAGCAACTGCGTACTCTTTCATGTCGGTAACAGAAGCTTTTATACCCGCCGCGCCAGCCACCGTCACAGGGTTAAAGGCACTTTCCAGGAATTCATCAATCCCCCTGTCGGACAGCATCCGGACGACCTTCCTGAACTTAGGCACCTTGACGCCGTGTTGGTAACCAAGGAAATGTTCAAATTCGTCCACTGTCTGATAACCGTCGGCGCCTTTGACGGCCTTTATGTAGTTCTCAAGTTCAATCTTGCTGATCACGCCTTCACGCAGCAGAGTTATGATCTTGTTACCGCTGGCAGAATGGGTAGCGAAGTATTCCGAGAAATCTTTCGGTTTCCCTGGTGCATCTTTGACTAAGTGAATGGCTGTTTTGGCCATGTCGTTAATTTCGTTGTTGTATTGTTGAGACCCGGTTTTCATTTCTTTTCTGGCCCTGTTTGCCAGAGTCTGGACTTCTTCCAGA